>NZ_JBPWQD010000002.1:0-142154 GCF_051811045.1 Tardiphaga sp. 839_C3_N1_4 | reverse complement strand
GGACCGGCTATCACGTACCGAGATTCGTTCGCCGATCACCGGATACGTAAATGAGCTCTTCGTGTTCACCATTGGAGGGGTCATCACGCCGGCCGCGCGCATTGCCACCATCGTGCCTGAAGGTGTCGAGCTGAAGTTCGAGGTGAAGATCTCTCCTACCGATATTGATCAGGTCAGAGAAGGGCAGAGCGCCCGGGTGCGGTTGACTTCGTTTAACCGTACAACCACGCCTGAGCTTACAGCGCGCGTCGCTATGGTATCGCCGGCATCGGTGAAGGACGCGTCAAATGGGCAAGAGCACTACATGGCCTATCTTCAGCTCACGACTGACGCCATGTCGAAGATTAAGGATATGAGGCTCGTTCCCGGAATGCCTGCCGAGGTGTTCATCTCGACAAAAGAGAGAACAGCAGCGTCGTATTTGGTGAAGCCGTTTACCGACCAAATGAACCGGGCATTCCGCGAAAGGTAATTAGAAATTGGCGATTTTCGAGCGTGAAAAGTAACTTCCGGTTCCGCCGCATTCATTGATAGGATGTGGCTTTTATCGGTGATGAGAACGCCAGTTCATCGTGCGGCAGCAACGATGTGGGCGCAACTTGATGGCGGCCGGACCAGACTACTTTGAATCGTCGTTTGCATTCCTCGATGTCGCTGCAAATCCCACGGTGTGCGGTCGGCTGCGGCTGGCCGGGCAGGTTGACGCCCCAGAACCAGTTCGGTTTGCCGACGGGCGTGCCGGGCTGCTGAAGGATGCGGCCGACGGTGATGCCTCGCCACATCACCACATAGTCGTTAGGGCCTGCGACATCTCCATTAAGACGGGTGGGACGCATGCGGAGTTCGTCGTCATAGTTCATAGGACAAGTGCTGCCGCGGCTCGCAAAGCAGTCGCTCCGTTGTCGACGAGCGCTTTCAGCCTGGCGACCTCTTCAGCATCCCACGGTTTTGCGAGCAGACGCTTGGTCACGGCAATTTCTCCGGAGGTCGCAGCTCGCCCTTTAACCAACCCGCAGCTTGGAGCGCGGGATCTGGCTCAACAGCGGTTTGGATGAAGCTGCACTTTGGGCACTCGTAAGAATGCACGACGAGGCCATTTTCGGGGAGCGAGCACCTAATCCAATGAGAGGCGGCTCCGCAATTCTGACAGGGTGGGGTTCGAGTCCTCGGCATGGCCAGCCCATGACGGTTAGCTTCTCTGCGTTACATAATATTCCCGAAATGCTTGCTATCAAGAGAAAGTAGCTCGCTCAGGGAAAGGCAACTCCCTCAATCCTGTTTTCGAAAAGTGAACGCGGAACAACCTTTGAGCGCAAGGCTGCCGCGAACATCTTGCAGACGCAAACTGGTTCGCCTTTGACGGTCGTGCATCTGCAGGTATCGCCGTAGGCGAATTTTATCAACCTGTCGAGGTCTGGGTCTGTGATGGCTGCTCCAATCTGGTCGTCATAGGTCATGAAAATCTCTCAGGCTGGTCCATTAAGTAGGAGTCTGGCCGCCAACGTTGAGAAGCTGTGCCACCGCTGTTATCAATTGTGCGGGCGCAAAGGGCTTGGTCAACAATACGCTGTTCGGCACCCCTTGGGAGGCCCATTCCGCTGCGCTATCGCCGGTCATGTACACGACCGCCAATTCAGGATCGATCGATCTTGCGTGCCTGGCCACGTCCCAGCCCGTCAGGGTGCCGTGACCACCCAGTTTTATATCCGTGACGAGCGCGCGGTATTTTGGGTCGGAGGCGTCGAGTAGCTTTACCGCTTCTTCGCCAGACTCGGCGAGAACGACTTTGAATCCGCCATCGTCCAATGTGTCTTCGACTACGTTGCGGATCAATTCTTCGTCTTCAACGAGCAAGATTACGAATAGGTCTTCCACCGCTGCGTCCCCCCCCCGCAATTGTCGCCATTGACAGTCGCGCGACAATAGTTGGAACATTAGAAAGTTCCATCGACTTCCCGGGGGGGTGGCGTCGGCTTAGGACCGCCGTGGCTCTACGTCGTCTTCATGGGTTTGGTGCTTCATCTTTCTTGACGCCGCGGGCGACGATCTTGAGCGTCCCATCGGGCAGCGGGCTTTGCAATGCTTTCGCTTCCGCCCATGGCGCGTTCATCCAGACGTCGACCTCTTCGGGTGTGGTCAGGATCACTGGCATAGCCTTGGGATGGACTTCATAGACCTCTGCATTGGCGTCTGTCGTGAGGAAGCCGAACAGATCGTTGATCGTTTCGCCTTCCTTGATCTTTCGCACTGAGGTCCACTTGGTCCAGAGGCCGGCGAAGCAGGCGAGGGGGCGGCTTTCGTCTAGAGCGAACCAGATGTCGAGGCCAGTGGCCTTGTCGAATTCGCTAAAGGACGTGAGCGGCACGATACAGCGATGTTCAAGCCCCAGCCATCGCGTCCAATGCTTGCTGTTTAGTCGTCGAATGTTGGTCGTGCCCTTGTCGGGCTCTTTGCGCAGCAGCGCCTTGAAATCGACCGGTTTGCCCTTGGCCTCCAACTTGCCGGCGCGGGTCTTCGCCTTTTTGAACAGCGCAGCACTCGACGATGGCATGCCCCAGCGCAGCATCGCCAGTTCTCTGCCATCGGCGCTGTTGCGCACGATCGGAGCCATCTGGTCGGGGAAGATGCCCGGCAGCGGCGGGAGGTTTCCCGTTATGTCGCGATCGACTTTGAACAGGTTGCGGATAGCCGCCTGGTTTTTCGTCATCGAATATAGATTGCACATGCGATTATAGTGCCGGGACGTCCTCGCTCGGTCTAGTCAACCGGTCCCCGGCGCATCGGTGTCGTTCAGTTCTGCCAAGTCGAGTTGCTTTTCGAGCTCTAATACTAAGGCCTCTAATCGTTCTACCGTAAGCGGGTCAAGCGGCTCAACGATCAGCCGACGCGCTTGCGCCAGCCGCCGATAGAGTTCCTCTTTGCCGCGATCGTCCGGCACGCCACATCTCCGTCCCGACGTCGCATTTACGGCCGAAGAGATGTTTTGTTCGATGCAGGACTAGGATTTGTGCTTAAGCACCGCGACCTTGCGAGCAAGGTGCCAGAGTTCGACGTCGTGAGCATCGACGAGCTTCTCTGCAACCTTCAAGGCTTGTTCGTCGGAATCGGCCTGGATGACTTCAAAGCTTTCGAAATGTCCGTCTTTTCCTACGATATAGGCGCGATAATCAGGCATCGTTCTGCGCCTTAAAAGACGGGAGCAACGAGACTCTCCGCACGAATAGTTGTCCCTAGTCGAGCGGTGATAGGTCAACGTACCACGTTTTCGGAGTGGCAGGTGGCATATATCTGCGCTCAGTCGGTAGGCGTACGGGGCTTTGGCGCTGGAGCAGGTGCTTTCCCCGTTAAGAGCAGATTGCCACAAAGGGCGGAACTAATCAGTCGTTTCATCCCGCAATATTCGCATTGGACGCAAGACGCCGCAGCTGATCCTATGCGGCTCCGCATCGTCGCGGCATAGGAGCGGCCGTGCCTAGACCTGTTTGCATCAAGTGCGGAAGCACCATGAATTTTGACCTGCCTCCTGACGGAGGCGAGCGAAAATTTCTCTGCCGCCCATGTAGTCCATCACCGCACAACGACCGCGTTCGCGGTTGGCTCAGTGCAGGCGATCTTCGCCCTCCCAAGAAATAGGTTGCTGTGACTCAATTTGCGAGCTGCCATCAAGGCACGATCATGTCCCGGGTTCGCGCCCAGTGATGTGGCTGATATGGACCATGGTCTGTTCGTAGATGCCCGGGTTGAACATCGCGCCGCATGCGCACCGGATCGGGCCTCGACCCAGCTTGTTGCGATAACCGGCATCCCATAGCGCGTATTTGTTGGCGGTCCACTGTTGCTGCCGGCGCGAAGCATCGAATTCAGCCTCGGTGCGTTTGGGGAGGAACACCTTCCAGGCAGCGTCAAAGGCGGCGCGGGCCGTTTCGAAGTCGCGGGCTTCACCTCTGAAACATTCATCGCGATTGAGGGGGTAGAAGCCGCAAGACCATTTCCAGATACCAGACCTTTCCGGGTTCGGATCCCAGTCTTGCTGAGCGATGGTGCCGACCTGCACGTCGCCGTACCAGATTTCCCATGTCTCAAAGCGCTCGTCGATGCGTCTCCGTGTCAGCTCTGGCATCATGGCGTCTCCACAGCATGCCGTGGGCTGGGCGCCAACTGCAGCAACGTCGCCAGCGGGCGCTTGCCGCTTTTCGAACATCGCTCGCAGCGGAGGCGGCTGGCCAAGTCGTGGATGCATGTCGTGCCGACGTGCGGGAGTTCAGCCAGGCTGACGTCCCGTTTGATCCGACACCTTGAGCATTCGATTTCGAGCCAGGGGAAGCCGCCGTTGAGAGCCTGGTCGACGATCGGTGACGGGTCGATCGGCTCACCGTCCGCCCACATGCGCTCGTTCCAGCTTTCACACGAAAGCTTGTCGGCGTCCCGGATCAGCGCTTCACCCTTCGCGCGCAGCTCTTCTGATTGACGTGCAAGCATCAGCGTCACGCCGCGCGCCTTCGTCAGCTCTTTATTGAGAGCCTTACGGTCGCCGCCTGACAGGGGCGTGGGGCGATATTTCGGAGCCATAGGGGCGTCCAAGCGTGACGGTCAAAATGCAAAATCGAAAATGCTATGTCGTCTCGAATGAGGGCCAGCAGCCGTCCTCCTCGAGGCGTCCTGTGCGTTCTTTGCAGCCGTTGTCGAGCAACTTCATGCCGACGTCTTTCCAGATCGCGTGGGCGCCATAGACGCGCACCGCATCGACGGTCTGGATCTCCACGATCCGATCACAGCGGCGGCAGGACACGCGCAGGACGTGCCGGGGAATCTCAGAGAGGCGGCGCTGTTGAACTGGAACGCCGGTGCGGATCTGGCCGCGAGGATCCCGGATGATGGAATCCCAGTACGCATCCGGCAGATCGTCTCCAGGGCCGGGCGCCGGAATAGGCGGGTCAGGTGGGCGGCTTGGCTTGGAGGCCAGCTTTTCCATCTGTTTGGGCGTCGGCATCCGCCAGCTTGCAGGTCTATCCGTCATACCCTCAATTAGAACATAAGAAGAACAAAAGTCGAGTCCGCTGAGGTTGAACTTCGGGCTAGGAAACTGTCGCTGGCGCGGAGGGCACTAGTTTTAGTAGAGCAAAATCGAGATATGCAACCTTCGGGCGTTTACGTTGTTGTTGGAAGCCGACATCGGAGCGGCGAACGATGGATGCCTCAAATCAAATCGACATAAACCGAAAGATTAGGCTCAGTGGCGTTGCCACCGATCTACGACGATCATCGACCAGTAGGCATGGAAACATCGAGGGATGGAAAATATCTCATCTGCTTCGAGACGCCCAGACGACAGCTCAAGCCGATGAAGCTGAGCGGCGGTTCGCTATTTGGCGGTCTCAGCTGGTCGCGCATCAAGACCGGCAGCGGACCGAGGAAGATTGAACCGGATCCCGACACCGTGAAGAGGTCATGCGGGACAGGCGATCATCATCTTTTCGTTCTGAATTCCCGATGAGGCTATATGGGCCCGAAGAAGACGCTGCTTGGAATCCCGCTTCGGCGGGATTTTTCATTCATACATTACGACGGCTTCCAACCTTTCAAATCTTCGACGATCTTCCGGAAAGCCATTTTTACTTCCGAAACCTGCGCTAGGTTCGGCAGTACGATCTCGCCGGGTAGGTCACCGCTGCCGGCGCTGGCATGTAACGCTAGGATGGTGTTCTCGAAACCGCCGGTGTCCGGGTCCCCGGCAAGAAACTCGTGTTGAGGGAAGGCGGCGTCCAACTCTGCAATGGCGCGTTCGACAGCAGCCGAAGACGCGTCAGGCGTGAGCGTGAAGATGAACGTGGTCATTGCGCCTCGGTCATATCGCTAGGTCGCCCGGAACGTTTCCAGATGCAATAAGCGCCTCGAGGTCGTGGGCCATCTTTTGGTATTCGTCGGCAAGCTGCGCGAATGCGTTCCTTTTAACCGGGTTCGTGGCAAGCTGGCTGATAAGAAGGCAATCTTCCGCGTCCGCACGCAACTTTTCCAGCCTCTGTTTGAAGTCCTGCATGCTACTCCTCGATATGGGCTCGTATTGCCGCCTTGGCCTTTCGAATACCCACCAAAGGCTTCCCCAGTTCGCGTGCCTTGTTTTGCACCGCCGTGGCCGGCCGTCTGAGGGCGGCAGCGGCCCGCGTCACCGTTGCGCCGCCATCTGCAAGAATAATCAATCGAGCAATGTCTTCTGGTGTCCAGGTCTTGTTAATCGGGCGTCTTGCCATGACAACACCTCAAGCAATCTTCCGATACCCTCTCTCGGTGAGCTTCACCTGATCGTCGACGACCTCGGCCAGGCCCATCTCAAGGAGTTCACTCAGCTGATCTTCGGTAATCGGCGACATCTTTAGCCGGTTGGCGTAGATGTCGCGAAGCGTCCAGTCGAGATCAATATCGTCTTTCCAGTTTCTCATCGTCACCACAGTCATTCTAAGTCGACCAACGGCGTTCCGCATCCCGCCCATCAGTAAGAGCCGTCCTTTGGCTCCTCGTGCGTCTGAAGGATCAGCACTACGCCGAAGAGAAAGATGCCCAAAGTCATAAGATCGAAAAGATGGTCCTGCATCCCGCCATTTTACCCGATGGCGGGGAGGGCGTCACCGCGAGAGGCGTGGTGTTCTCGCCAGAGTGCTGAAGCCATGGAAAATGACGGGGGGATCCGCGCGCTCAGCTCCAGTTCAGGAAGGAACAGGTAAGTGGTGACTGGGGCTTTTGAATACAGGAAATACCAGATGAAGTTAAAGTTGGCTATTTTCGGGCTGCTCGCTCTAGCAGGCACGGCAGTATCAGGAGCGGCATCGGCGATGCCGCTCGGACTGGCAACCGGCGCAGGTGTCGGACATAACACTGAGCAGGTGAGGCTAGTTTGCGACCGCTTCGGACGTTGCTTCCGCACCCCCGGCTATGCGCCCCGATACGGATACGGTCCGCGGTATGGATACGGTCCACGCTATGGCGGGTGGGACCGGGGCTGGCGTGGCGGGCGCCGCTGGTAAATCATATCAGGGGCCGCGTTTTCGCGGCCCCTATCGTTTTTTGGGCTCCAGCCGGGACCACTTCGAACGATCATTGCCCATGACTGAGGTGGCCTAGTCCATCGGATTCCTTTCGGCCAACAAGTTTATGATCACTGCGAGCAGGTTGTCTCTTTCGAACTTCGCGGCAGCCATCGCCCGGCGCGCATGGCGTCGTCGATCTGCTGCAGGGTGAGCGGCTCGAATTTCGTGCGATCGCGGATCAGCCGCGACTGCAGCGGCATCCTGAGATTCAGCAGGAAGGCCTGGAAACGGGTTTTGCCCTCGAACTCCGGCGGGAAGTAGCGGTCAAAGGGAAAATCCGACAGGTCGATGCCGAACTTGTTTTGAAGCATCGCCATGACGTCGTCCGAGGAGTCGCCGTACAGGCCGAGGTCGTGAAACAGGCGTGTCCCCATGTGCAGCGGCGCAAGCTCGTGCGCCCTGTATCCGGCTGCAATCAGAAACCGGGTGACGTTGCCGTCCGGATCGAGCGGCGAGTCGGCGGCCATGACGCTCTCCATCTTCGGTTATGAACGATGCATCCAGAACCGGCCGCAATCCTCAACCGGGATCCTGTGCAAATCATCTTCGTCTGCGCTGAAGCTGCCGAACAACGTCTCACACTCTGGGCATTTCGCCACGATATGCCAGCGATGGTCAAACTTCGGCATCAGATGCGGGTCGGCAGATAAACCGATTGCAACGCGGGCTTCTGTGACGAATCCATGTTTCTCTCCCTGGTGAGGAGCGCGGAGGCATGCCGACAAGATTCCCAACCATCGCGCCGCCGCAAATCAAGGCTCCCATCGCCGTGATTGGCAAAAATAGCAGAGTAAGCCCCAACATATCTTGGCCGCTCCAAAACACATCTAGGGCTACGATGAAACCGATCAAGCAGGCACTCAGCAGGACGGACTGACACGCAACTTTTAGCCAAGTCCAGCCCCGTGGCGAACGCGCCGCAACTTGCTTCGAGCCAAAGCCGATGAGCACAGCTATCGGCATCATAAAGATCAAAATTCCCAGAAAGTAAGCCACGTCAGCCTTCGTGAGTGCGGCGGCGTCGTTTCATCGCCCACAGCGTCAGGTTCACTAGCATGGCAGCTGCACAAAGGGACCCGGTCGCAGCCACTCGCAGATTCCAAGCAAGCCACTGAATTCAGAAAAGACCATATCCCATTTTCCCCGATGGCGGGGCGAGTCGCCATGGAGACTATCCCGAATAGGCGAAGATCACCTTGCGAAGCTCTGGCGACACGACCAGCAATCGGCCGCCGGAGCCGTAGCTATAGAAGTTGCCGAGCGCGTTCTTGGCCTGATCGGCCATCGCGATGAAGCTTTGATCGAAATCTAATCCAAAGCCGTATCGGTTGAGGAACAAATTGATCGAAGCGGGCGTGCGGCCGTCGCCTTTCCATCCGGAGTTGGGCACGACGGGCGTCGGGTACCAATCGAAATTCGGAACCAGTTGCTGGCGCGCTTTCAGCGCATTGTCATTGTCAGTGAAGAACGGCAGCCCCTTGCTGGCGATCGTCGCAGCGACATCAGCGGGAAGTTCATAGACGAGGAGACCTGTCTCGTTCCCGCCGGGACCAAAGCCCCAACTCTCCTCCTTGACGTAGAGAACCTTCGATACCTGGAGATATGCCGGGACACGCTTCGTCGGATCGAGCACCACAACGTGCCAAACCGAATAGGTCGCTGAAAAGAACAGCACCGCAAAGAGCGCGATCCCCAGGCAGCCAAAAAGCCCCTCAAAGGCTTTTACACCCCTTACAATATTTGGTTCTCGCTGCATCGTCATCTTCGTGGTGCCAGCGAGGTTAGCTGTTGAAGCATAATAGCAGGGCGCTTCTCGGCCTCCTACCGTCTGTTTCTGTATCCCACCCTTTTAGCGGATGGCGGGGCAGGCGTCATGCCTTGCGTGCTTTGCCCATGATCGCCGGGGGCGGGGGCTGACCGTGAAGACTCCTTGCGCTGTCGGGCGTCGACCATGTCTTGAACAGTCGCGCTGATAGGCAGTCCGCGTTGTCGCAATACACTCCAAGCCACGATAGAAAGAACTGCAGATCCCATGGCGACGAGCGACCCGTATCTGAATGCGGGAATGATCGGGCCACCCAAGGCGCCTAATAGGGCGGCCAATGCGACGTAGGGCCAAGGCCTGAGCTTCATATCTAAGTTTGCACGAAATCCCATACTTTGGCCCTTATTTCTGTCCGAAATAACAACACGTCAGGCGAGGCAATTGTCCATCCTCTGCGTGAGAGCGTGTAGGTTTAGCGCGATTTAGCGTCCGGCAAATATTTTAAGGGATCATTACGATTGAGTTCTCTCTTCAGTTCATAGTGCTCCCGCATTTGCTGTCGTTGCTGAGCTGTTCGAGAGAGATTCAAACTCCAATACCCGACTGCCGAAACAGCAGCCAACATCCCCGTCAAAATCAGAATGATCTCGGTCCGTGATAGCCCTCCGTTGTTCAACTCGATGTGCCTTCTATCTGCCGGAAGCCCTTGGTCAGTCCTTGGTCATGGGTGCGGAAGCTTCTCCGAGCGCGGCCGACCGGGCTTGTTTTTGAACTGAGCGAGGATATCCTGCGGTAACTCTTCGGCCAGGCGCGAGGCGGCGAAGTCGGCCTTCGTCCATTCCGGGTTGTCGTCGTGAGTGGCTGGTGGTGTTTTCTTTTTAGCGGACATGTCGTTTCCTCAGCGTTGCGATGCAGACGCTTCACATCCCTAGCCGCATGCCAGAGCCAGTCTACCGGTTTGATTCGTGACCATCGTCAGCATGACACCAACAGCGCATCCATCGCGCCAGAGAAATAGCGCCAACAATTCCCGCAGTTGCGAAAAGTCCGTTGATGAAAAATTCAAAAAGAAAGGAGACGGGGTAGTCGTGGAATGTGATTAGGCGATAGTCGTTCGGTTCTCCTTTGCTTCGAAAATCTACCCATACCTCTCCGGTGAGGAGCCAGCGAAGGAGCCGATAAGCGCCAAAAAGTCCAGCGCCGACAAAAATAAGTGCGCCTGGAATTTGTGATCGTACCGATGGTGTCAAAACATATCCCTCATTTTCAGTAGTATGAGGCATCGCATGGGCAGCCTTTGTGGCATTAGGTAAGAAACGCCCCCAGACGAAATCTCGCCGCTTGGCATAGACCTTACCGCGGGGCCGGTAAGATGGCATGCAATGCATCCCGACATGGTCGATATCTCGTGGGTGGTTGAGCCCGAAGCTAGCGAACTAGGCGGCGCCCGCCCGGAAAGCACTTGTAGTCGGGCCCATGCTCTTGTTTGCAGGAGGTGTGCACATCGGCCACGAAAAAGGCGGCCATCAAAACCACGACAATTAAACACGCTATGGCTATTCGCGGGTTCGTCATCGCCACTCGCAGATTCCAAGTAAGCCACTGAGTTTAGAAAGAGGACGCGATCCCATGCTACCTGACGGCGGCGAGGGCGTCACGGTTGAGCGCTTACGATGAAGGTTGCCCAGCGGCACTTCCGCCATTCAAGCCCAATCTTCAGCGCCGGTTAAGTTTTTCTTTAAGCTCTGGCGATGATATGGGACGATCGAATCGAACAAGGATCGAAGGCCAACATGATCGGCGCTTCCGCACTAGGATTGGCATCGTCACCTCAGTTCGGCATGTCCGCGCTACCGTCGCAAATCTCGGATGCCGAGCTTCGCACGTTCGAGAAAATTGAGCCGCAAAAGAAGCCAACGGCCGAGGAGATGAAAGCCAAATGGCTGGCAGATCATCCGGTGATCAGTCCAGCCGAGGCGTTCGCGTCGGGCGCAGAGTTGGGTCCGCCGAGCGGCGGCGGCCTGGCCGACAATCAGACCAAGAACATTCACACCGACATAAAAGTCAACGGCAAGGTTATTGCTAGGGTCTACAACAGCGGTAGCGTCGACATCGCTGACGAATACAGGTTCCTTGCTGATAAAGTCGATTTCGCCGGGGATAAAATGGTCGGCCCAGATCTTGCCGAAGATCGTGCAGGCCGGATCAAAGCAGTGTTGCAGTCTTTCGGCGCAGTGATAAATGACGAGCAGGATCCCGTCGGTATGCTCAACGCGCAGATCACGAAGACACCGATACTCGAACTCCTGAAAGCGAATACCGCGCTCACTCAAGAAGCTTGGCTTAAGGAAAAAGGCAAAGAGGGCCCACTCGATCCAGGGTCTTTCTTCTCGCGGATGGCCTAACCTACAGAGTGCCGGGGCTCACAACACGGTGTGAGTGCGCGCACATCGGTTAGAAGCGATGCACAGTCTGATTAGTTCGGGCAATTGACTTTTATACTGGCGGTCTCAGCCGACAGTTCCCGGAGGGCGGCCTCTGCTTCTTTTTGGATATCATCCAAGCTGCATCCGAATGTGACTGGCAACGACACTGCTTTCTCAGGTGTATCGTCCCATGCAAGAGTGACGAGCGAACGCTTTCGCGAGAGATCATGAGTCACTGCTGCAATCGTTACAGTCTTAGGCATCTAAACTCCGTTATGGGAAGCGCGTTGAGATCTCCTATTGTGAGCGAACAGTTCTGATTAGGCAACGCTCCTTATTCGAGAGTGCGGAAGCTTCCGCTGGCGCTCGTATACCCCCGTGCTCACGGCGGCTGCCGGGCAGCCGAGGACCGGCTCCTGTCACTTGTCTTGGCTTTGTTTTGTCTGCGGAGTGAGAATTGAAAATGCGCCCTTTGCGGATACAAGCCCAGTAATAAAAAGCCCAATTGAAGCGAGAACGCAGATGACGCCCGCTACCTTCGAGCGGTTTGCCCACTTCAGGCCTACCAAGGAGTCAGCGTTATCGCGCACAAAGGGTTCGTCATAGCGGTTGTCGCGTCGAGTTGACTGGTGGGAGATTCCAAGATTTGCAAAATATGATGCAGCGGCCGCTAGCACGCTCGCGGTAATGCCAGCACCAAAATAAAGAAGAGGCGATGAAATCCTAATGAGTTGCTCGGAGTTTAGGGCGCCCTGTGAAACTAACGTTCCGATAAATGCAAGCATTGCGACGCTACTTCCGCCGTTTTCGCAGGCGTCGGGTGAACTCGGCGCGAGCAGCCAGCAGACAACATTCGACGCCATGGGCATCTTCATGAGCATGATGACCGATCCATTCACGGCGGGGCGTGGCAATGACGCGACCGGTGTCACGGCTTATGCGGATGAGGCGTTGAGCTATGCCGGCAAGCGCAAGCCGACCGATGCGTTTGCCGCGATCACCAAGGCGCTGCCGGTGGCGTCTGTCTTCCAGGAGCGCTGGAATGTGTGGGCTGCCGGCTTCGGCGGCTCGCGCGGCACGGATGGCAACACTGTCACTGGATCGAACAACGCCACTTCGAGCCTCTATGGCACAGCGGTCGGCGCGGATTACTGGTTCTCGCCGAGCACCATGGCAGGCTTCTTGCTCGCCGGTGGCGGCACGAATTTCTCAGTGAATGGCGGCGGCTCTGGCCGTTCGGATCTGTTCCAGGCTGGCGCCTTCGTGCGGCACACGGTGGGCTCTGCTTATGTCACAGCCGCTGCCGCCTATGGCTGGCAGGGCATCACGACCGATCGCACCGTTGCCGCGACGGGCTTTGAGCGGCTGCGTGCGAATTTCAATGCGCACGCCTATTCCGGGCGCGTCGAGGCAGGCAGTCGCTTCACCACGCCGTGGCTATGGGGTGTCGGGCTCACGCCTTACGGCGCCGTGCAGGTGACCGCATTGGATCTGCCTTCCTATGCGGAGACGGGCACCAGCGGCGCGACGACGTTTGCGCTCGCTTATGCAGGCAAGAGCGTCACCTCTATGCGGACCGAGCTCGGCCTGCGCAGCGATAAGTCGTTCGTACTCACCGATGCGATCCTGACGCTGCGCGGTCGTGCCGCCTGGGCGCATGACTACAATCCCGATCGCAATGTCGCCGCAACCTTCCAGGCGTTGCCAGGCGCGAGCTTCGTAGTCAACGGCGCTGCGCAGGCGCGTAATGCAGCGTTGGCGACGGCATCCGCGGAGATGGAGTGGATGAATGGCTGGTCCATCGCTGGCACGTTCGAAGGAGAGTTCTCGGACGTGACCCAGAGTTACGCTGGCAAAGGCGCATTGCGGTATTCCTGGTGAAGAGACTGCGAAGCGAAAACTTATGAGGCTGGATGCTCTACAAGCCAAGCGCTGACCGGCAATCATGTGCGGTTAGTTGCGCCAGATCCTATTGGTGCAGCGCCCGTGGCTGAGGTTTGAGCCCGCCGCGAGATGAGTGTCCCTAACTACGTCATGGCTCGACATTAGCCTAAAAGCCGACCGCCAGTTTGGGCTCTTCTAACAGGGGAAGCCGCTGCGCCGGCGCGCCGCTCAAAGGCGGAGGATCATCCTCCTCATCGAGCTCTCTCAACGCACTGAGGATGTGTCCCACCCAGATCGCAGATGGAGAGCCGGGAAGTTGCCTCAGCCACGGGCTGTCCTCGACGGCGAATGCGTCCGACGCCCAAGCCGCCAGCACGCAGCGCTTTTCGAGGCTTGAGAGGACCGGGTCGGCCAGCACCTCTGACGGATCGCTGTAGGTCGCTGCCAGAAGTGAATTTGCATGAATGTCGAAGAGCGTCTGATTCGAGTTCATGGTCGCCTCCTTTACTCCTTTCCGTATTAAGACGGCGATGAGCGATGTAGAGCGGTCGGCCGGCCGGTCAAGAACTTGGTCCTGCCAGAAAACCAAAAAATTTTCGACGACCCCTTGAAACCTTCCGACGGTTTTTTCTATTTTTTCAGCCTGTGGCGAATTGGTGACAGCCTCGAGAAACACTCAGAAATATTATGGATTCGCGAACAAAACTTACAGGGGATTCGAATGAATAAGTATGTGTTGGCCACGGTCGCTTTGACCATGAGTGCAGCATCGGCATCCGCCGCCGATTTGGCGGCCCGCCCGTACACCAAGGCTCCGGCGGCTCCCGTCGCAGTTGGTTACAACTGGTCCGGTTTCTATGCCGGCGTCATGGGCGGCTATAGCTGGTCGGACCGTATCCGCGTTGACGGCTTCACCGCTGCCTCGAGCGACATTAATGGCGGCTTTGGCGGCGGCACTATTGGCTACAATTGGCAGACGCCCGGCAGCAACTTCGTTTGGGGCCTTGAGGTCGACGCGGCAGGCGGTGACGTCAAGTATCGTGAGACGGGGTTGTTCGGCATTGTCCCGGTCACCGCGGAAGATAAGATCCGGGCTTTCGGCAGCGTCACGGGGCGCCTTGGTGTGACCTCGGGAGCGGCACTATTCTACGTAAAGGGCGGCTACGCCTGGGCTGATAACCGCCTTTCATTCACCACTCCGGGCGCGACGCTGTTCTCGGAGAGCAAGGTTCACTCAGGTTGGACCGTGGGTGGCGGCGTCGAGTACATGTTCGCCCCGAACTGGTCGCTCAAGGGCGAGTACATGTACGCCGACTATAGCAGCGAGCGTTACGGCACAGTGCTCACCGGTTTCACGGACCTTGGAGTCACGACCCATACTGTGAAGGGCGGCATCAACTACCACTTCAACTGGGGCGGCAGCAGCTTCTAAGACCATTTCTGAAGACCAGGGCCCGGCGAAAGCCGGGTCCTTTCTTGTGCTAAAGCTACGGTGTTGCCAATATTGGTCATGACGTCGGAGTCGGCCAGACTGTGACGTCCGTAGAAATGCTACGAACAGTGATTGTGTGGGGGGCGTTACTTTTATGTAGCCTTTCTGCGATCTCTATAGCGATGTTGAGATCGGCATAAGTGCCACCAGTGCGCTGGTTATTCACGAGCACCTCGTAATCGCCTGGTTCACAAGCATGCTTTCCCGCCTCCATTGCTAGCGCGAAAAATAAGAATATATTCCATAATGAATGTTATGCGAATTGCACTCAAGCCTCCGCGATACCGGTCTCGCTGTATTGCTTTGCCGCTTTTTGTTCACGCGGAATGCTGACGCAGGTCGCCCCAGCGGCAGCAGTCGCGCGAAAGCACAAGTGCTGGCACTTACCTGATGGTTGATCATAAGGGACCAAGAAGTATTTTCAGGGTGCGGCCGGATGCTGAATTACTTGTCATTCCGATCCGCACTCTCAGGATCGGCGTTTTTAGAATGGTCTCCGCCATCTTGCTTGCTCAGGTCCCCAAGCCAAAGGACGGGCCCCCTTAGCTTGCCGGCACGAGTGCCGGTCCGTGTGTCTAAATACCTGCCGAGCGCCCCGAGCGCATTCAGCAAAGTGCAAAAGTTTGTACACACCGCAGGAAAATTCGGTAGCCATCGGCCCCACAGCGTCGAATGAAAAAAGCGGCGCATTGATCGATCCCGGCGTTATGCAAACAATACACCATCGGCGCCGGATTATTCCCCATGCCTGAGAATTCAAGCGACCGAAGTGCCGATAGCGGTGAAGCAGTTGCACTATCCGTTCTCATCACTCCGACTGGCGCGTAACGAGAATTGACAGGGTCGTCGAAGCGACTGTCATCCCGCCAGCAATCAGGTCGACTTTGAGGCCGTACTCTCCGTCCCGTTGCGCAAGCTTGCCACCGGCGTAGGCGAGGTAGTTCGCCTTCCGCTTCTCGAGAGATTTTGTTTCGAGGTTCATCAGCGTTGTTCCATCCCGATCGACGATGCGCATCCTGAAAAAGCTACCGGCCTCGACGTTGATCGCCCAAACCCAAGCGATGAGCGGTTGGGAACTTTTCGGTGCTGGAGGTGACCCTTCCCGAACGAGACTTGCGATCTCAGGCGGACTAGGAGCGAGTCCGGCCAGTAGGATCCCCGAAGCAGATCGGGAAAGCGCATTCCGGGCAGCAGGCTCGAACAGGCTTCCCTCCGTGTCACCGCAAGCTTGTCGACCTTGTCCGAGGGGCCGGCCCGTCAGCGGTTCGATCGGCCTACCGTACCGTCGAACCGACAAGTGAACGTGCGGAAATTCGGCTAAACCCGATGAACCGATCAATCCCAAGCTGTCGCCCTTTTTCACGTGCGCTCCAGGCCGGACGACAATGCTGCCTTTCTTGAGATGGCAATATTGCGAGACCAAACCCTCGGCGTGCTCCACAACTACGCCGTTCCCGCATTCCTGTCCCGCTGTAGCCCCGTAATGCGCTTTGTCGTAGATGCGGTCCACCATGCCGTCCCTGACCCGCGCGACAGTCCCGTCGGCGGTTGCGATCACAGGCATTGAGCGAGCGATATCCTTGAGCGACCGGACCCGAATGTCCCAACCATCGTGCCCTTGGTACGTGGCGTTGCCACAAAGCGGATCGAACGCCTGGTCGCTCGGATCGACGTCCGGCATCTGCTGCACGAAGCAGGTCTCGCCAAGCACACAGTCGACAGGCAGCCCAAGATTGAATGATGATGTGTCTTCTGCACGTGAGGCTATACTAACCGCACCAACGAGCGAGCTCACGAGCATCGCAAGGCCGCATCGACCACGGGCGGCGCGGAGCGACTTCGCCGTTGGCATTTTCATCGCCAGACTGGGTAACAGGCGCTACTCCTCCCGGAATGATTTCATCATCTGATCCGTGAACGGCTTGATTAGGTAGGAAAGCGCCGTCCTGTCGCCGGTGGTGAGAAAAACCTCGACGGGCATGCCGGGAACGATCGGCTTGCCTGCTACCTGTCTTTGGCTGCCCGCAATGGCGATGGTGCTGAGATAGTAGGTCTGGCCGCTGGCTTGATCCAGTGTCGCCGCCGCTCCGATCGTTTCGACGGTGCCTGCCACTTCCGGCGTGGTCCGCTGGTTAAAGGAGGAGAACCTTAGTCTCGCTGGCTGACCGGCCGTGGCCTGGTCGATATCGGTAGGCGACAGCTTGGCTTCGACGACAAGGTCTGCCGTATCCGGAACGATCGACATCAATGTCTCCTTCGGCGCGATCACGCCGTTTACCGAGTTGACGGCGAGTTCGTTGACGATGCCAGCGATTGGCGAGCGGACCACCATGCGCGAAAGGCGGTCCAGCGACGCGACGATGCGTTCCTGCAGCTCGGCGAGCTTGCCATCGACGTCGCGCATATCGCGCTGGCCGTCCGTCCGCGCCTGCTGATCGAGCTCGATGATCTTAATCTTAGATTCGCTGATCTGCCCTTTCACGCGGGCAATGTTGGCATCGATTTCGCCCCTGAGCCCGTCGATTTTGACGGCGTCGCGCTCCATGGTGCGGATCTTTCCAATCTCAATGAACCCCTTATTGTAGAGCGGCGTCAGGCGTTCCAGATCTTCCTTCACCATCTTGCGCTCGTTTGCGTTGGCGTCCTGCTGGGCGAGGAGGCCGTTGATCTGTTCTTCGAACTGTGTGATCTGCAGCGACAGTTGATCGCGCCTGGCCTCGCGTACGGCGCGGTTCTCGTCGAAGAGCCGTCTCTCGCCTCGGGCAATCTCCGCCGTGGCGGGAGCGCTTTCGAAGTCGGACTGAAAGACGATAGCCGCGGCGCCGTCGCGCTCGGCAGCATGCCGTGCCCTCCGGCCCTGGAGTTCCGCCAACTGGCCCTTGAGCACGCCGAGTTCGGCCTTGGTCTGGGTTTCGTCGAGACGGATGAGAATGTCTCCGGCCTTCACCGCGTCTCCATTCGTGATCAGAATCTCGCCGACGATTCCACCGTCCCTATGCTGAATCAGCTTAACTTGTTTCCTTACCGCCACCTTGCCCTGCGCGATCACCGCGCCGGTGAGTTGCGCATGCACCGCCCATCCGCCGCATCCTCCGAACAGGAGGATGGCCAGCACGATGATCGCCACCACTCGCGAGCGAATGCCGACGGATTTCTCGGTTGCGGATTGCCTCGCCGACGTCGCTTTCATGTTCTTCTCCATGCGCTTTCCGGCCACTGGCCTTGATCCTCATGCGTGCTGGTTGTGTTGCGCGTTCGTCGCGAGCACGAAGTTTGCTTCGGTTAGGTCGATGTTGCCGTCGAGCACGATCTCGAACTCGTGCTCCTGCGTGCCGTCGAGGTTGCCCGTGACGACGGTGATCTGTTGGTCGTCGGAGACAATCTCGTGGTGATACGTCACCGCGCCGACCTCTTCAAAATTGGCCTCGCCAGCACCTGCGAAGAACAGTTTCTTGCCCGCGAAATCGTCCGGCTGTCCTACCCTGGATAGGTCGAGCTTGTCGCCCACGCTAAAATCCACGATTTGGTCGCGGGGGCCTCCGTCGTTCTTCAGCGATCCAAGGTCGCGGAATACGAAGGTGTCGTCGCCACCGCCGCCTTCCATGATATTCACGTGAGCGTCGGCCACCAGGCGGTCGCGACCATGGCCGCCCCGGACGTTCTCGATCTCGAATATCTGCGCGGTCTGTCCGTTGCATATGACGACGACGCCGTCGGGCAGATCGACGTCTTCGTCGAACACGATGTTCGACAGATCCAACGTGTCATTTCCCGAGCCGCCAATGACGATGTCGTGGCCGCCATCGGAAGTCACGATCACCACGTCGTCGCCGGTTCCTGCGTCGATCGTGTCATCACCAGCACCGCCGGCTATAATGTCGTCGCCTGCTCCTCCGTCAATATGGTCGTCACCCTCCGAGCCTTGGATGGCGTCGTCACCGTCGTCGCCTGAAAGCGCGTCGTTGCCGCTGCCGCCGTCGATGTGGTCATCACCTTCGCCGCCCTGGATGCAATCGTTACCAGCCCCACCTACGACGGTGTCGTCGCCCGCTCCGCCGGCGATCGTGTCGTTGCCCTCCCCACCGAGGAGCCTGTCGTTGCCCGCCCCACCGTCGATATTGTCGTTACCTTCCTCGCCGTCGATCGTATCGTTGCCGGCGTCGCCCCGAAGGGTATCATCGCCCGCCCCGCCGAAGATGACGTCGTTGCCGGCGCCGCCGGATGCGAAGTCGTCGCCCTCATCGGCAAGGATCACGTCGTTGCCAGACTCGCCGTAAAGGACGTCATTGCCGGCGCCTCCGAACAAAATATCGTTTCCGGCACCACCAAAAATGACATCATTGCCGGGGCCCCCGATCAGTACATCGTCACCGTCGCCGCCGACAATGCGATCGTTGCCTTCACCTCCGTAGATCGTGTCGGCATCCTCGCGCCCGTAGACGATGTCGTCTCCCGCGCCGGCATCGATCGTGTCGGCATGCGGCGTGCCAATTAGAAAATCATTGCCGTCGGTCCCCTGGATGTCCTCGGCGGGAGCGAGGTGAAGATCGGCATGCGCCCTCTGAACTATAGAGGCCGTGCCGTCGGAGATGCGATATTCGAACTGCACCGGCCCCGACTCGTCGTGCTCTGGAGTGTACAACCAGCGATCGGGTGCAACGACCTGCAGCGAGCCATGGTCTACAGTGAGAGCCTGCACCGACAATGCATCGCCCTCAGGATCGCTGGCGCCGATCAATAGTTGGCTCATCGAGATGACGATGGCCTCATTGACGAGTCCGCGACCAAGATCGACGGAGCCAGAGAGAACGGGAGCGTGATTGTTGCGCTTCGGCGGATCGATGGGCTTGCCCTCCGGCGCGGGCTTAGGATCATCATGCGGCGGCTCTCTGTGAACGGTCGGATCATGGCGATCGCTTCCACCCCCACCCCCACCCCCACCCCCACCTCCGCCACCGCTCCCGCTGGCAGGCTTGGGTTCGGCCGCGCCAGACTGGTCACGGGGCGCTGCGGGAACATTCTGATTTGCTGGTATCAGCGATAGTCGCGGCCCCTCGGTCCTGGCGAAGGCAAGGCCATCGAGATCGACGGCGGTTAGATTCGTATCGTTTATCGACCCCGACGTGAAACCGAAGGCACGCACGAGCTCGGAAGAACCGGGGCTCCGTTGTGGCGGGGTCGCTACCGAACCTGTCGTCTCCGGCTCGGAAACGGCAGAATCCGGTACTGGAGGTGTCGGTTTGGCTTGCGAGACTGCGTCTTCGTCCGCGCCGCCGATCACCTGCTTCAACAGCAGCCCCCAGGTGGCCGCCAACATCGCAGGGACAATGGAGCTGACGCGGTTGCGCTCTCCGATCAACGCGAACCGCCGCGCCGGCGCGTCGATGGCACTTCGGTCCGGAATTCCTAATGAAAGTCGCTCGTCCATGGTCATCTCCCGCCCGTTCAGTTCAGGTCACGCCGTCGCTGCCGTCGGGAATGGGATGGGCCGGGCCGGTTCACCGACAACTTTGTCCTTCGGACCGAACGCCACCAACTTTCCGTTTTGCACGACGCCGACGTAATCGACGGTGGCCAGAGCTTTAGGTCGATGTGCGATCAGCACGACCACGCCGCCTCGGGCCTTAACGCCTTCGATTGCCTCTCCGAGGGCGGCCTCTCCCGGAGCGTCGAGGTTGGAATTTGGCTCGTCGAGCACAACAAGGAACGGCTCGCCGTATAGCGCCCGCGCCAATCCGATGCGCTGCCGCTGACCGGCTGATAGCGCGGTGCCGGACGGACCTAGCTCGGTTTGGTAGCCCTCCGGCATCCGGGTGACCAACTCGTGGATTCCGGCGGCCTTCGCCGCGGCGATGATCTTCCGAGCGTCGGGCTCCTGCTCGAACCTCGAGATGTTCTCAGCAATGCTGCCGTCGAGCAGAGAAACCTCCTGCGGCAGATAACCGATGTGCTCACCGAGCACGTCGGGACGCCACTGGTCGAGGTCGGCGTCGTCTAACCGCACCTTTCCCCTCAGGAGAGGCCACACTCCGACGAGACCTTTGGCAAGAGATGTCTTGCCGCCGCCGCTGGGACCGATCAGGCCCAGCGCCTCGCCCGCCTTCAGTTCGAAAGCGACCTCGCCGACCAAGACGGATCCACTGCCGGGAGCCACAACCGTGATGTTCTCAACCTTGAGGCTGGCGCAGGGCGCGGGAAGCGGCAGGATATGAGAACTGTCTTCAGTCGCAGCGAGCGTCTGCTTGAGGCGGCGAAAGCTGCGTCGTGCGGCCGAGATGACCTTCCAGTTGCCGATCGCGGAATCGATCGGCGCGAGCGCGCGGGATGACGCCACCGAGCAGGCTATGATGGCTCCCGCCGATAACTCGCCTTTAATGGTGAGAAAAGCGCCGAGCCCGAGCAACGCGGACTGCAGCATCATGCGCAGCACCTTCGACATGCCCCCGAGGCTGCCGGTGATGTCGCTGGTTTTTGTTTGGAGAGCGAGATGCTTGGAATTGGCCTTCTCGAAGCGGGCAACGGCGCGACCACCGAAACCCATAGCGCGCAAGATGTCGGCGTTGCGGGCGTGCGAGTCCGCCAAGGTCGAGCGCAGCACCGCCGCCTGATGGGTTTCGCCGCCGGCGCGGCGCGTCATGAGTTCCGTGGCCACGGTGAGCGAGATCAGTACCAGCGCGCCGCCCAGCGTGACCAATCCGAGCACAGGGTGAAGGAGATAAACGAAGCCGAGGAATAGCGGCATCCAAGGCAGGTCGAAGAAGGCTACGGGGGCTTGGCTGCCGAGAAAGCCGCGGACGACATCGACGTCGCGACCCCGCTCGAGCGCCTCGGAGGTGGAATAGCCGTAACGCGCCATCTCGATGACAACGTGGTGTGCCAAGGGCGCGAGTTTGGCGTCGAGGCCGGCGCCGATGCGCACGAGTATCTGCGACCGCAAAATGTCGAACATGCCCTGGAAAAGGTAGAGTCCGATGGCCAACGCGGAGATCGCGACCAACGTCGGAATGCTATGGCTGGTGAGGGCCCGATCATAGATCTGCAGCATGTAGAAAGAGCCGGTGAGCGCCAAGATGTTGATCATCCCGGATGTACCCAGCAAAAAGATGCCCATGGTGCGGAAGCTGCCGATCGAGTTGGCCGCGGCGTCGGCGTTCTTCCGTTTGGTCTTCGTCATTGAATACTCTCCCTGCCCTCACCCTGCCGGGTGCGTTCTGGTCGCTCCGGGAGGCTTACTACCTCCCGGAGATCGGCTTGAGTTCCGGTTAGTGCACGCCGTTGAAATCGGCAGACGTCAGGGTGTGGTTTCCTGTTCCCAGATCGATCTTGAAGTCGGCTGTAGCATCGCCATTGGTGTTGCCGGACACGAAGGTGTGCTCTGCCCCGTCCTTCACTTCTTGGGTGACGATGACCTGGCCGGCGGCGGTGAAGACGTTGCCGGCAAAGAGCACGAAGGACTGGGTGCCGCTCGCTCCCGTATTGGCGTCGATCGCCGACAGGTCGATCTTATCGCCGGGCTGGAAGCCCTTGATTGTGTCGCCGTTGGCGTCGGCGGCCGAGCCGAACACGAAGGTGTCGTTGCCAGCGCCGCCGTCCATCACGTTTGCGGCCGAACTCGCCACGATCGTGTCGTTGCCTGAGCCTCCAATGAAATCCTCGAAGCCGAAGATCTGATCAGTTCCGCCCTGCACGCTCGATACGCTACCATGCTGGCCGATGCCGTTGCCCAGATCGGCAGTGATGTTGGCGGCGATCGCGGCGTAGTCCAGCGTGTCCTCTCCGTCGTCGCCGAAGTAGGTGTCGTTGCCGTCGCCGACTGTCGCGATGATGCGGTCGTTGCCGGCTCCGCCGTAGACGGTGTCGTTGCCGACGCCGCCTTCGAGGGCGTCATCCCCGGCGTCGCCGAAAAGCCGATCGTCGCCAGCATCGCCGGTGATCAGATCGCGTCCGGCACCACCGAACAGATCGTCGTTTCCATCGTTGCCGAACACCACATCGTCTCCGGCGCCGGCTTTGAGCAGGTCGTCGCCTGCGCCGGCCTTGAGCGTGTCGGCGCCTTCGTTGCCGATGATCACGTCGTCGCCGTCGAGGGCGCTGAGGGTGTCGTCTCCCGCCGTTCCGATCATCACATCGGCACCTGACGTTCCGATCTGGCCTTCAGCGACGCCCGGGTTGACAGCCGGCGGGACAGGAGTGTCGGCGCCACCGTGGTCACCGTTTCCCGACGAGCAGTGGTCGCCCCCTTCGCCGGACGTGCCGTTGTGGCCGTCGTCGGATAAGTCGCCCTGGCCGCTTCCGGACGCCCCGGATTGGTCGCCGGCCGGGGGGCTCGTCTGGGTGTCGACCACGTCTTGCGGGCGCAGCGTACCTAGGACGTGGTCGCCGCCGCCGCCGCCGTGGAATACGATGCGGTGGTCCGACATGAGCCCCGAGATGTCGACGGTATCGCTTCCGCCGCCGCCGTTCACCGTGATGGTGTTGTAGTTCAGGCTCGAGCCCGCGAAATTGCCGACCACCTGAACGGTATCCCCGGCGGTGGCGCCGCCGTCCGGGACTCCGTTGCCGTTGTTGGCCGTGACGTCGAGGGTGTTGACGGTGATCTCTTCGACGTTGTCCAGCTCGGCGATGACGACGCCGTTACGCGCGACGACGATCTCCGTGTTCGCATTCAGACCCGTGAAGCCCGCATGCGCGGCGCTGCTCCCCGTCCCCGACCCGGCGCCATCCCAGTCGTCGGTGTTGGAGTAAATAGCAAAAGTCTCCGCGGTGTTGTTTCCGGTGACAACGAAGCGGTCGCCCGCGGCTCCGTTGGTGCCACCGTCCACGACATCGTGACCGTCTGGGAGCTCCGGAATGATTGTGATGTTCCCGAATTTGACCGGGTTGGTCACGCTCCAGTTGATCGTATCGTCGCCGCCGCCGCCAAAGACGAGGTCATTACCTCGGCCGCCATTCAATGTATCGGCGTTCGCGCCCCCGACGAGGATGTCGTTGCCGTTCGATCCTGTGATCGACGTGCCGTTGACCTCAGTTACAGTGACCGTGCCGGAGGACGCAGCCAGACCGTCGGTCACTGTGTAGCTGAACGAACCGCCGTTCGGCCTCGCGGGATTGCCGCTCGTGCCGCTATCCGTGACCGTCACGACGCCGGATGCGTGTGTCGCCGACAGACTGTTGGGGTTACCGACCCCCGTGACGGCGAGCGGATTGGGCCCGTCTGTGTCCGAGTCGTTGGCGAGCAGCGCCCAATCCGGCACCACGATGCCGTTAACGACATTGCCGACGTTGGTGTAGACGTGGTCGGCGCCGATGGCCGGCGCGTCGTTGACCGGCACAACGTGGATCGTCGTGGTCGCCACGTTGCTGTCTATCAGACCGTCGTTCACCGTGACCTTGACGATGCGGTCGGCCGGATCCGGTGCATTGGAGCTGTTCGAGAAGGTGATCGCTGCGAGCTGCGCCTGATAGTGAGCGAGCGTGTCGTCGCCAGTCAGGTTGAGAGTGATCGTTCCGGGAGCCGAACCGACCGTGGCGATCGAGATGTTGTCGCCGCCGATGTTGTGGGTGTTGAAAGAGTCGCCAGCCTTGGCGTTGGTCAGCACGACCTTTGCCGAATGAATGACCGTGCCGTCGTCGGTGATGGTCGGATTCAACGCGATGGTCGCCGCCGAGCCGCCCTCCGTGAACGTGGTCGTGTAATTCGGGAAAAGATCGCTGTCAGGGGACTGCTTGACGATGGCGACGCTCAGATTGTCGATGGCGACGTAGCCATTGTTCAGGCTGGCAGCGTTGGCGCCGCTGGCGGCCTGATTCGAAGTGCTCGTGACCGCGTCGAACTTGACAATCGCATTCGCCCCGAACGTTTCGCCGGCGCCCTTGAGTGTTCCAAGGTCGACCTGCACCGTTCCGAAGCCGCCGTTGTTATTGGCGTTGTTTCCGGAGGTGCTGTTGCCGACGATCGTGCGCATCTCGTGCCAAGATGTCCCGCCATCGAACGAAATCGAGGCCACGACCTTGTCGCCGGCGTCGTAAGAGCTCAACTGATAGGTGAACTGAAGCGTCGCACTGGCGGCTCCCGACAGATCGATCGTGCGCTGGATGCTCGATGTGCCGTTGCCGTTGTCGGAGAGACGGAGCTGGTTGTTTCCCCCGCCAGCTCCTGCGTCGATCTGGATCTTGCCTGTCGTGACGCCGCCGTCGTTCGTTTCGGTCCAGGCCGATGCCCAGTTTTGCGAGCCGTCGTTGTTGCTCCATGAGGGGGAGTTGAAGTTGTCGGCGACGGTCGCTGTTGAGACATTGTAGGCGTGCAGGTCGAGGACGGGCGCAGAATTGAGCAGCGAGACGTCGCGATCGCTAAAGCGCAGTAGTTCCACGCCGACAACGAGGTCGGTGCCGCCGGTTACGACAGGCGTGCCATTAGCATCGACGCCGTTCGGATCTCGAAGGTCGGTGACCTTGTAGGCCGTGACCCTGCCCTCGTGGGCGCTCTCGAAGGAGACAGCCTCGATCCGGTAGTCGGAGTATTGCCCGGTGAAGAGGGCGATGTCCGGTTGCGCTGCCGTCGTCGCATCCGCTCCACCGTCGCCGAGCACGACGTCCTTGAAGAATTCGGTGCGCAGCATTTCGGTGAAGTGCTTGTCGAAGCCCTGCGTGCCCAGGTCCGCATTCGCGAGCAAACCGGCTCCGAGGGTATCTTGGTATCCGACCCGATGCGAGGCGCCCTGGTAGAGGGCATCCTGCAGCCGCAGTGCATCGGTCGAACCGTCGTTGTTGTTGTTGTGGTCGTAGGTCGAGGCAACGCCCGGGGCTGATTCGTAGCGGCCGATCAGCGTGTCCAACCGGATCGAGCCGCCGACGATGACGTCGTCACCGGCATCGCCGGTCAGGATGTCGCTGCCCGAGCCACCCACGATCCAGTTGTCCCCGGCGTCGCCGCCCAGCGTGTCATTGGAGACGCTGCCAACCAGCCCCTCGATCTCGAAGGCCGCCGGGACTGCCTGCGCGGAGTTCACCGCCGCCAACGGGTTGGCCTGCTGGTCGAGATCATAGGCGACGCCGACCGGGCGCGCATGCTGCAGGCTGAAGTCCATGATGTCGAAGCCGATAGTGCCCGGCTTGTTGCCGTCGTCGGTGATGCCGTCGCCGCCGAGAATCTCGTCGGGACCGGTGCTCAGCGCTTGCGCGATGTCGCCAACCTTGAACCAGTCGTCGCCGGCCTGACCGAACGAGATATCGACGTCGGTGCCGTCCAGCAACATGTCGTCGCCGTTGTTGCCGTACAACATATCGGTGCCGGAGCCGCCGTCCATGTAGTCGTTGCCGTCGTTTCCGTCGAAGAACGGGTCGGTGTCTTGCTCGCCGTACATGATGTCGTCGCCGGAGCCACCGAACAGCTTGTCGATGCCAATACCGCCGTTGATGTAGTCGTTACCGGCCCCGCCGATCACCTGGTCCAGGCCATTGATGTCGGTGCCGCTCGACTCGCCGTACAGGAAGTCGTCGCCCGCGCCGCCATCGATCAGGTCGGGGTTGTCGCCGCCATAGATGGTGTCGACGCCGTCCCCACCATAGAGGCGGTCGATGCCGTAGCCGCCGTAGATCTTGTCGTTGCCGGCGTCGCCGTACACGGTATCGTCGCCACCCTGAGCGTAGATCAGGTCAGCTCCCTTCGATCCGACGATGATCTCGTTGGATTCAGCGCCAGAATTCGGCGTGCCGTCGAGGTTGACGCCGCCATTCAGATTATAGGCGCTGTTCGGATCGGTATCGGCAAGGCGGGTGTCCTGAATGTAATGCACACCACCGATCGTGACGACCTTTCCGTCGTTCAAGTTGCCGTGCCCGCCGTTGGAGTAGATGCCCATCGTGCCGTCGTCGACGGCTGCGATGTCGCCGTACTTATGCTCGTTGCCGGTCGTCAGGTATTCCGTCTGACCCGCAGCCAGCACTTCTTTATGGGCGCCGAGGTCGACGTACTGGTCGGCGTAGCCGAAGATGTTGCCGTTCAGGTGGGTCAGCCCGGTGTTGCGCTCCACCATGTCCTTCAGCTGCCCATTGACAATCTCGTCGCCGAAATTGGTGCCGAACAAGCGGTAGAGATAGTAAAAGCGGTCTCCGTCCATCAGCTTCTCGATCTGGTCGACAAAGATGCGATCGAACGTCTCGCCGAGCAGGCCGCCTGGCTGGTGAATCTCAGCGAGACCACCGAGCCAGGTGTCAATTTGGTTGAAGGCGAGCGTGCCTGCGCCGCCGACCGCCTCGTCGCCGTTCATGAATCCGTAGGCTTGGTCGAGCGAAATGCCGTAGGTTCCCGCAGCGACCGAGCCATCGACGATTCCGACGAGCGCCTCGGCCTTGGCCAGATCACCGTCGAAGGCGTAAGCGGCGATGAAGTTGGCCAGCGAACTCGGGTGCTGCATGTTCTGGCCGAAATCGTTCCAGCTGGTGTATTCGGAATAGCCGAGCGTGTGGCGCACGTCGTTGAGGGTCGGGATGCCGAGGTCGCGGCCGCGGGCGATGTTGATGGCGGCAAGATCCAGAGGCTGGTCGAGCAGTCCCTGATTCAGCGCCGGAGTGACGAACTCGTCGACTTCGTTCATTTGCTGGTGAGACATGCCGAGGATGATCGCGGACGGACCTACGTCGGCGAACTTGTCGGGCGCCAGGAATGCGGCCTTGAGCGCGTATCCCATGATTTTTCCGGTCAGACCTCCGGACGGATCAATTGTGTCGATGGTCTCTCGCAGCGTCGAGTGGCCGAAGCGGAAGGCGGCTTGGGAATATTCTAGCGAGATCGCCGAATCCACCTCTGTGGAATATGCGCCGAACTCTTGGATGTTGGGTGAAACGTTGCGGGCATACTGGTCGACAGCCGCGTGCTGGTATTCCATTTCCACCACGAGCTTGGCGGCGTTGAACATCTTGTCTTGGTCCCAGGAAATAGCGCCGGTGCCATCCAGATAATCGCCGGCAGCGTTGGTGCCATTTCCAGTATCGATCTGGAAGCCGTGCAGCGCGGCATGGGTTGGGTCCGCCGAGACGATGTCTTGCCGGTGCAACGCGTCGATGATGTTGTCGATCTGGTAATTGTGCTCTTCGTGGAAGACATGGTGGATCGAGGTCAGTCCGAAGTTCTCGTTCACCCGGCCATCGCCGGCCACGTAGTGGTCGCCCACCGACGCCATCAGGATCTCGCCGACAGCGTCGTGCAGCGCGCCAGCAGGCACGGTGATGCTGAAGTCGGCGAAGTTGACGAAGGGAAATAGCGCGCTGGCGCCATTCAGGCTGTGCGGAGTTCCCGTTGGCGTACCGGGCGGCAGATTTTCCATGATCAGCGTCAGCTTATGCGTGCCCGCGTCGATCCCGAAACTGGATCCTGCGCCGAAGTTCGCCTTCGCGTAGGCGTCGATGCTGGCGATGGCGGCGGCGACCTTGGCGGCTTGTGCGGCAGTGCCGTAGCTCGCCTCGCCCGCATTTTGGGCACCGTTGCCGTCGAGATCGTAGAAGCCGCCCATGTGGCCGGCATCAAAGCGCGGATTCATGTCCAGCAGGAGAGCGGAAGAGCTGGTACCGGCAATTACGTGGCCGCCGGCGTCGCGGTTGCGCAGATCGTTGACGTCCTCCCAGGTCAGGGCATCGCGCCCGGTGGCGTCAACGTGGGCGCGCAATTCGTCGAGCGTAGGCAGTGTGTTGTGGGTTTCGGACCCGTCGGCCTTGGTCCAAGCGGTTTCCAGAGTCTGGCCGTCGAACAGGTTCATGCCGGCGTGGTATTGGCCGCTGGCCGGATCCTTGACCCATTCCCGTAACAGGTTCGTGAGTTGCTCGTGTGAACCGTAGGTCTGGCTCTGGTCGATGAACGGCGAAGTGTGGTTGATATATTCAGCGCCGTTCGCGTCCACGGTGGCAACGGTGGCGCGACTGACCGTTATCTCGTGGACCGGCCGTCCGTCCGGTCCCAGCATACCATAGAGAGGGTCGTCGCTTGCCAGCGCGATCTTGATGGTCTGCCCGGACGCCTTTCCGATGAAGTCGAGCCCATGGTCAAAGAACTGACCGAACAACACGAAGAAACCGTTCGACGGTGACACGCCCGGATTGAGCCCACCGATGAAATGGTCGTCTTGCCCTGCAGATGCCGCGAGCCGCGCTTGGGTATCGACTTGGCCGAGGCCGCCGTCGGCCACAGTGCTGAGCAGCCCCCAGTTTAGTACCTTCGCCTCGCCAGTGGAGGGATCGTAGTAGATTTCGTTAGGCTGATGCGCTGTCGCGCCGGCATCTCCCGTGTGGTTGGCCCAAGTGTCGAACGAGACGCCCGCGGTCGTCGTCGTCAGGCTGATCATCCGGGGCGTGTAGTCGACCACGTTCTGGATCTCGATCGGCGTGCCGTCGCTGGCCGTATGGTCTCCCGGTTGGCCGGGCGTCGTGTCGACCTTGATCGTGTAGTCGCCGTTCAGCGCCGGGTTGAAGCCCCCGGTGGCAGCGCTGTAGGACGAATAGTAGGTCTTGGCCGCGGCGTAAACGCGGTCGGCGACGGCTTGCATCACGGACGAATAGCCGGCGTAGTCGGCGGCTGCCGAGCGGGTGAAAATCTGATCCACCGCACCGAAGCTGGAATTGATCAAGGACAGATTGTTGTTCAGGCCGCTAGGATCGCGCAGTCCGGCGAAGTCGAATTCCGAATAGTAGGACTGGCCCCATTGCGCGATGGCCGCGAGCGAGACGGCGTCGCCGGCGAGGGCGCCACCGGTGCCGATCAGGTTGCCGTGGGCATCATAGATGGATCCGGTTCCGTTCCAAAGGATTACCGCGTTACCGTGCGCGTCAAAGAGCGGCCGGAAATTCACCTGGCTGAGGATGAAGTCGATGTCGGTCTGATCGATGTTGAACGGCTTGAGGTAGTTGGCCATTGGTGCGCTCCTGCCAGCTTCATGGAGACCGAACGGCCGGATCTCCGCATTGCAGAAGCATGTCGAGTGCGTCGAAGATTGTGTAGGGCAGAAGGTCGAGCGAAAAATTTCGCCGATAGTCGGGCCCTACGCATCAGACTAAACGTCCCCCGCTTCGGACTTTGGTCTGATGTCAGATCGACCTTTCGGCGCACGGGCGCGCCTCGGATTTATGGCCCGGGGGCTTGAACGTGTTGAGCCCAAGCGGCAGCCTTTACGATAGACTTCCAAGGAACCGCGCCCGGTCTTCACCATGTTCAGCTAAAACATTGAAAGCGGATCGGATCGGAGCATATGATGCCGCCGATTTAAGCATTTATTCACCGATGACAGATTTTCGCGAACCATCGCATGGAGTCACCAGTGGGGAACGTCGCAACTGCGGCCAACGTGGCTGGACGCATTCCACGCGACGACGTGTCTTCTTCGATCACCGGCGAAGAGGAGTTGATGACCGAGCGCGCTTCGTCCAGCCCGACAAGAAACATCAGAACAGCCCGACGGCAACTGCGCAGTTGGTGGATTCGGAGATCTCTCTTCGAACAATTCGCGATGTTGTCCACGCTGGTTCTGTCCCTTTCGGTTCTCGCGGTCGGCGGATGGGTCGGCACCCGCATCGCCGATGGCGTTTTGCGCGGAACTAGCGGAGCCGCCGCGCTATACGTGTCAAATTTCTTGGAGCCATACGTCCAGTCGATGGATGACGGAGGGGTCCCCAGCGCAGAAGACGCTCGCAGCCTCGACGCCGTTGGCGAACTGCTGAAATCGAGGCGCCATGTCGCTTCCATCAAGATATGGCGTCCGGACGGCACCATCGTTTATAGCACCCAAAAAGGACTGATCGGACGTCGTTTCCCGACAACTGACATCGCTCCTTCGCTGCGCGGGGAGATTCACGCAGGAATGGCCGATCTGACGGACGATGACAGTGAGTTCGAGCGCGCTCTATCGATGCCTCTCTACGAGATATTCATCCCGCTCTACAAGAACGAGACAGAGAAGATCATTGCGGTCGCCGAAATCTACGAAGACGCCCGCTCGCTTCTCCGCGACCAGGCAAGCGCCGAGCGCAGTGCGTGGTTAGTAGTGGGATTTGTCGGGCTCGGCACTCTGTTGACGCTATTCGTAGTCGTACACCAAGGAAGCGTGACCATCAAAATGCAGCGATCGGCCATCAAGCAACGCTTCCGGGACAAAATGCTGCTGCATCGCCATAACGACACTCTCAAATTGGAAACCGAAAATGCCCTTCGCACAGCCGCCCGTATCGACGATCTCGTGCATACTCGGCTTGGAGCAGAGCTCCACGATGGGCCCGCACAACTGATGTCTTTCGTTCTACTGCGCCTGGAGGCTCTTGAAGGCGACATGAACGACCGACCGGCAAGTTCGCGGGCGCTACTGGCAGAACTCAGGAGCGCGCTGCAGGACGCGCTCAAAGAGCTTCGCGCTATCGCCGCGGACCTTCTTCTTCCAGAAATCGGGGAGGTCGGAGATCCATCACAAGCGCTACGCAAGATCATACAGGGGCATGAAAGCCGCACAGGATGCATCGTGGATTTCGAGGCGGTAAACGTACCTGAGACGCTGCCGCGCGATATAGTTCGCTGCGTCGTCAGAGTCGTTCAAGAGTCGCTAAACAATTCATACAAGCACTCAGGAAGCAATCGACAGGCTGTGAGGCTTGCGTATGCAAACGAGATGCTCCGTCTCTCGGTGCGAGATGGTGGATGCGGCTTTTCCAATGCCGCTCCCGCGACCTCGCAATCAGGTCTAGGAATGCCGGGGATGGTCTCGCGAGTAAGAGCTCTCGGAGGTGAATTCTCAGTCATCACCAGCCCGGAAAAGGGTACCGAGATTCTGTGTGTGCTCTCCCCTTACGGTTCCACGGTTGCAGTGCGGGACGCCGCGAGCATCGATCCATCTATTCAAAAGTATTGAAACTGTTTCTTTTTGATGTCTACTCTCCGATCATTCTGGAGTGCCGCTTTTCCCATTTGTTTTCTTAGTATGGTGTACGCTATGGAAATGTTGAGTGAGCAAGCCACGATTGCCATCGTCGACGACCATCCGATTTACCGTCAAGGACTGGTTGCCGTTTTTCGAGCGGAGGCCCGCTTCAAGATTGTGGCCGAAGGCGCATCGTCGGCAGACGTGCTCGACATCGTGAAGGCGCATCGGCCTCACGTGATGATCCTCGATCTCGGAATTCCCGGCGATAGCCTCGACACGCTTAGGCAGTTGTGCCTCGAATTCCCCAGCACGCATTGCGTGATACTAACCGCTTGCGACGACCCGCAGACAGGCATCGCCGCCTTGAATGCTGGTGCACACGGTTACATATTGAAGGGGGTAAGCGCGAGCGAGCTGAAAGCCGCAATCTGGGCCGTCTTCAAGAACGAGTCCTCGTTCGTCTCACCGGAGTTTGCCGCGCGCCTGCTCTCCGCTGTTCAACGGAAGGATGTGGTAGCGATTAATGTGGGCCTTAGTCACCGCGAACTCCAGATCATCGCGGAGGTCGAAAACGGCTCCACCAATCGAATGGTCGCTGAAAAACTTAGAATCAGCGAGAAGACGGTTAAGCACTACATGAGCAGTATCATGAATAAGTGCGGCGCCACCAACCGCGTTTCTGCGGTCATGGCATATCAAAAGATGCGCCAATCTGGCCAACACGCCTGAACACGGGCCGAACCGCGCGGTACTCACCGGCCAAGGCGCGAACGAGATAATGACTTACACACCATTCCTGATGGATGGGAGTGCCTTTGATATCACCTCGACGCGGCCGCGCCGTGCGATGTTTGTAGTAGTCACGTGGCGCCTCAATCGTCGTGTCCAGGGCGCCATCCGCATCTACGCCAGCAGTAGACGCTCAGGCGGCAACCTTGACCGATGCGACAATTCTCACTTTGCGCGATGCAACTACGCTGCGCCTACCCAGCACGTCTCGGCTAACATCACAGAGTGCAGCGCGGCGCGACCGAAACCGGTTCGCCAACCGAAACTTACTGCGTTCGCCAAGCAGACGCTCGCGAGCGAGATGGAAAAGCTCCCCATTCTGCACGCTCAGTTTAAAGACATCCAACGGCGTTCCGAAGATGAAGCGCAACCTCATTCGGCTGCTGCATCCTGCGTTCGAAGTACCCGGGCCCTCCGGATCCCGGAGATCGCGATCATGAACAACAGAATTGCGGTGCCTAGCAGTAGCAGGCCTCCCACGGCCTGATAAACAAGCACACCTATCACTCCGCCAGCCAGGAAGGAGAGAACACTCATCCCGTGCAGTCGAAGCTTGGTCCAGTAAGGCGCAGCGCTTTCGTCTGGCTCCCGCCCAAGCAGGATGTCGATGAGCATTCCCAATTCGATTCCGATGTCGGTAGCCATTCCGGAAACGTGGGTGGTACGAACACGTGCGCCCGATATCCGCGTGACTATCGCGTTCTGAAGCCCCATCAGAAAACTCAATCCAAGAATCAGCGTCGGCCCCCGGTGCAAGGGCTGAAGTCCGAGATCGGCGCAGCCCAGCAACACGAGCAAAGCGGCCTCGGCGAGGATACTGTAGGCGTAGATACCGTGAATCTGGCGCCTTCTGCCGAAGTTGACCAAGACCGTCGACACTACAGAGCCAGCGATGAAGGCAACTACGATCGCCAAAAAGAAGCTGCCCGTGAGCAAATTCCCTGTCGCTAGATGGTCGGAAAGCAGGGACACATTTCCTGTCATGTTCGCGGAAAAGAAACCGACCGCTTCGAACGCCGCGGTATTCAACGCACCGGCAACGGCGGCCAATGTGCACGCAAGACGTTGGTCGACGTCATTTCCCCGCTCTTCGCCTTGCTGTACGAGCATGAATATTCCCTAGGACCTCTTAGCTCTGGCTGGCTGGAGGGCTGCTCCAGATGTCGGCGGAAGTCTCGCGGGGCTACGGGTGTGACCGATCATGCGCGCGCACCGTAGGAGATGTCACCGCTGCGTTGCCGTCCTCGCCTCAGCCACCATCTCTCGCCGTTATTGCTCATAGCGTCTCGCAACGAAGCCCGCTTGATCAGATGTTTCTCCGGAATGCATGCGATCACAGCATTCCGGTCTTCAATTCCCTGCTCGTCGACAATCCACCGATGGAGGCTGTCGCCGGCGAGCCGCGCTGCGATCCAATCCGGCACCGGATCCATATCGTTGTCCACCAGCACGTTCATCACGATCCGCCCGCCAGGTGCCAAGCGCGCCCGGATTGCGCCGCATGTCTCGGAGTCAAACTCTCGATTGAAATGAAACCCTGGTCCCCCAACATCGATCGCGATACCGTCGTAGCAGGCCCGATCGTCGAAGACGAAATTGCGGAAGTCGGATACTACGCACGGCAAGCCATCCGGCAGTCCGAAAAATTGCTGTGCAATAAAGAAACTGACGGGATTGTTGTCGACGATGGTCATTTCTTTGCCGAGACGGGCGAGCTTCGTCGCGAGATTACCGCCGCCACAGCCGAGAACCAGTATGTTGGCGGACCGACGCAACAGTTCGTCCATGAGCTTGACATATGTAAAGATGCTCTCGCCGTCGGGTGTCGCTTGGCTTTGGAGGATCCCCTCTTCGAAATACGCACGCGTGCCGCTCGCCGAATACTCGGAGACTACAATCTCTCCGCCTCGCCCCATATAACGTCCCAACAGCCGCACAAGATCACCACACATAAATATGCATGCGTTAGAAAGCATGTATTAAACATGTCTTATCACGTAGGATGCTGCAGGCAAATCTTTAGGCGGCAGGCCGAAACCCGATAGGTGCAAGATATGATGTTCTGAACATCAAAAGTGATGGTTGAAACAGGGTTTGGGATGGTGTATCTGCCGTTTCATCGACACTCCATCCGTATCCGGACCGTTACTAATGATTACAGCCAACCAACTCAGAGCTGCCCGGGCGCTGCTAGACATCGACCAGCGCCAGACGGCCGAATTGACAGAGTTATCGGTGCCCACGATCCAGCGGATGGAAGCGAGCGACGGAGTGATTCGTGGCAACGTAGATTCCCTGATGAAGCTGATTTCCGCTTTAGAGAAAGCTGGCATCGAACTCCTGAATCCGGGTAGCCCAAGCTCGGCCACGGGTCGCGGTGTTCGACTCAAGGAGAGCGTTGCGAAACCGAAGATGAAAGGCACCAAGAAACCAAAGCCGACGTCGCTGCGAAGCCTTGAGCGCGCGCGATAGGCGGCGGTGCTGTAATACTGGATTGCCTTTCGCTTTAGCAGCGACGCCCTCGAACCTAGGACTGTTATGAGCTTCATAAATCGTGTTGCCGCTGCCGTCGCATATGCGGTGTTGACCGTAATATCTCCGGCACTGGCGGCGTCCGTTTCGGTTGGCCCTACCGGCGACGCGTTCTATACGCCACCTTCACCATTGCCCCTGGGCGCGCGCGGTTCGGTGATCTGGAGTCGACCTCTGGAAGGGACGATGGCGTTGCCCAGCGCTGCTACAAACAGTCTGGTTCTGTATCGCTCCACCGGCGCCGCCGGCGGGATCGTTGCCGTTTCCGGCACGTTATCAGTCCCGAAAGGCAATCCTCCCCTCGGTGGCTGGCCGGTGATCGTCTGGACTCACGGCACCACCGGCCTGGCGCCGGCTTGCGCGCCATCGCGCGACAACGATACTGGGCCGGAGCATGCATACATCGCGGTGATCCGCACGCTGCTCGATAGCTTCGTCCGCAGTGGTTACGCGATTGTCGCCACCGATTATGAAGGGCTCGGCGTAGCTGGCAACCATCCGTTCCTGCAGGGTGTTCCGACCGGCCGCAATGCCCTCGATATGTTACGCGCTGGGCGCGCTATCGAGCCGAAACTCGGTAAGAACTACATGGTCGTCGGGCATTCGCAGGGTGGTCAGGTCGATCTGTTCGCTGCAGCGCTGGGCCCCACCTACGTTCCCGAATTCAACCTGCTGGGCAACGTTGCCTTCGCGCCGGGCTCGCAGATCATGGACCGGATCAAGCTGGTGATGACCTCAGGCAAAACCGAGCTGTCATTACCGTATGTGCTTTACACATTGAAGTCATTTGCTAGGAGCAATCCTAACATTGACCTCAAGAAAATCCTGACGGCAACGGCGCTGTCTCATCTGCCTGACTTGATGCGGGGCTGCATGACACACGCGCTGACAACTGGTTACTGGTCAACAGCAATTTCCAAGGATCAGTTCGTGGCTAAGCCCGACCTACGCGCATTCGCAGCTATGGCGCAGAAGAACGAGCCGGGCCTGCTGCGCATTAAGGCGCCGACGATGGTCGTGCAGGGCAAGGACGACATTACCGTGATGCCCGGTGCCACCGACCACGCGGCGCGAGAACTCTGCGCCCGCGGTAGCCTCCTTGACTACATGCCTGTCGCAGAGGCCGACCACGACGGTTCAATGGTCAAAGGCGGCGCCGACGGGCTGGCCTTCATCAATGCTCGCTTCCGCGGTGTCACCGGCGGCACCAATTGCAAGGCCCTGCCGAAGGCGGAGAAGTAACCTCAGACGCAAGTTCTATGAACGGACGGATTGTGCATAGCGTCTGTCGCGAAGCCCGAAGGTCGTGGCGCAAAGGTGCAGGCCAGCGCCCGGCAGTCGCCTAAGGGCAAATGAGCTTTCGAACCACGCGAGGGCAGCCAGAGCGCAACGCTCGTCGTTTTTCCACTTATGCCTAATCGTCCGATGGGACCTTACGGCGCGTTGAATCCGCATGCCATCTGGGTGATCGTCATTCTCATCATGGCCATTAGCGCGGCAGGCCACATAGCCGTACGCCTCCTTGGCACCAGATTTGGATTTCCTGCTGCTGGCCTCGCTTCGGGTTTCATTTCCAGTACGGCGACAATTGCCGCAATGGGTGTGCGCGCTGCAAAGGCGGAAAACTTGATCGCCCCCGCGGTTGCCGGCGCAGTCTTGTCCACGATTGCGACGGTGATCCAGATGGCCCTTGTTCTGGCCACCACAAGCATGACGACCCTTGTGTCTCTGGCCGCCCCCCTGATCTGCGCCGGCGTCGCTGCCATCGCTTACGGAACGATTGTCACAATACTGGCTCTGCGCGAAGAAACAGAAGCCTCTCCGCAGGGCGGCCGCGCGTTCAGTCTTCGGACGGCATTCGTCTTTGCGCTTACCCTGTCGGTCATACTCGTCGCATCCGCGGCACTGCAGGACCGGTTCGGCGAGCGCGGTATTGTCTTTGCCGCAGCCATTGCAGGTTTCGCCGACACCCACTCTGCCGCGATATCGGTGGCTTCTCTTGTGGCATCAGGAAAGCTTGCCGCATCCGACGCGATCCTGCCCATTCTGGCAGGCCTTTCCACCAACACGATTAGCAAACTCGTCCTTGCAGCATCAAGTGGTGGTCTATCATTTGCCGCTCGAGTGATCCCCGGATTGATTCTCGTTGCCCTTGCCGCATGGGCCGGCGCGCTCTACGGCTTGCTCGCCGGCTGAGCAGGTCGGGTACCGGTTGCCGACGCCGTGACCTTCATACGAGCGACGCATTTAGATCGCGCGTTCAGTTTTTCGGCTTCTTCATCGTGGGTCATCAATCACGCCGAACTCTGTGACGGGCATGATCCAGTAGACAAGGCCGGTTCCGGCGAACGCCGTTTTAAGGCGGGCGAGCAATTGCGTGGCATCCGATCTTTCCAAAATGATACGCACCAGGACCATGTCCGCGCTGCCTTTGACCCGCTCGGCCGTCGAGTGCAGACGGACCGTCGGGCCGTAGCCGGCGCCATCGGATGCAGTGAAGCCCGATACCAGGTCGCGTTGCTCGCTCAGATAATCGAACAACTCATCGCGAAGCCTGCGGGCGGCGATCAGCGTCAGGCAAACAGGCTCAACTGTCATGGGGCCGTCCTCGCAACGCTGCCGAACCGGCGATAGAGGATCGGCAGAAGGATCAGGGTCAAAAGGGTCGACGACAGCAAACCACCGATGACCACGATCGCGAGCGGCTTCTGGATTTCAGAGCCGGGGCCAGAAGCGAACAGCAACGGGACCAGTCCGAGCGCGGTGATGCTGGCGGTCATCAGCACCGGCCGAAGCCGGCGCTGCGCGCCTTCCACGACAATGCGATCCTCGGCAACACCGTGGGCGCGCAACTGATTGAAGTAAGAGACGAGCACAACCCCATTCAGGACAGCGATGCCGAGCAGCGCGATAAATCCGACCGAGGCCGGCACCGACAGATATTCCCCCGTCAGGACCAGCGCGAAGACACCGCCGATGAGTGCGAAGGGGATATTCACCAGGACCATCAACGCCTGCCGGATCGAGCCGAACGTGGTGAACAGCAGAACGAAGATCAGTCCGATGGCGACCGGGACAACGACGGACAGGCGCGCGGCGGCGCGTTGCTGGTTTTCGAACTGGCCTCCCCAGGTGAGCCGATAGCCCTGCGGCAGCGCCAGGTCCGCCGCCACCTTCTGCTGTGCGGCCAGGACGAAGCCCACCATGTCGCGCCCCCGAACATTGGATCGGACCACGCTCATCCGGGCACCATCTTCGCGGTCGATCTTGACCGGACCGTCAACCCGGTGAATGCGGGCCACCTGAGAGAGCGCCACGTGCTGACCGGACGCAAGCGTCAGGGGCAGATTGACCAGCATGGCAGGTGCCTCGCGAGTCTTCTCACTGCCGCGCACCAGGATCGGCGTACGGCGTCCCGCTTCCAGCGCCGTGCCGATGGTCCGGCCCTCGATCTGGGTGCGCAGCGAGGCGGCAATTCCGTCCACTGCCAGACCAAGGCGGCCCGCCTCCAGCCGATTGACCGCGACCGTATAATACTGCGCGCCCTCGTTCAGCGTCGTGTAGACGTCCTCGGCGCCATTGATGCCGGTCAGGATCGCAGACAGCGCGCTCGCTATCTCATTGAGCTTCGTAATGTCAGGACCGAAGATCTTCACCGCGACGTCGCCACGCACACCGCTGATCATCTCCTGAACTCGCATGTCGATCGGTTGCGTGAAGCTGAGGGACAGCCCCGGAAAGTCGGCGAGCACCTGTCGAAGCTGCTGTAGGAGGACAGCCTTGTCGGTCGTCTTGCGCTCCTCCAACGGCTTCAAGACCAGAAACGTGTCGGTCTGGTTGAGGCCCATCGGATCGAGGCCGAGCTCATCCGATCCCGTTCGCGCGATAACCCCCGCGATGTCGGGTACCCGCGCCAGAATGGCGGCCTGAAGCTTGCCATTTATCGCAATCGACTGATCGAGATTGATGGACGGGATTGCCTCGACGCTGATGATAATGTCGCCTTCGTCCATGGTCGGCATGAATGTCTTGCCGAGCTGCGTGTAGGCAAAGCCGGCCGCAATGAGGGCCGCCACGGCCGCGATCATCACCTTGCGTTCATTGGCCAGCGCCCAGCCAAGCGCCGGCGCATAGCCGCGCGACGCCTGGCGGATCAGCCATGGTTCCCAGTGCGGGGCCGCCTTGAGAAGAAACGACGTCGCGACGGGAAGCACCGTGAGCGCCAGCAACAGCGAGGCAGCCAGCGCAAAGATGATCGCAAGCGCCACGGGGATGAACAGCTTCCCCTCAAGACCCTGCAGCGCAAGCAGCGGGACGAAAACGATGATGATGATCATGACGCCCGTGGCAACCGGTTCCAGCACCTCGCAAACCGACCGGAACACGATATGGATGAGCGGCGTCGTCTTTCCATCCTGATCCTTGCTGAGGTTTCCCACGATATTCTCGACAACGACTACCAGGGCGTCGATCAACATGCCGATGGCGATCGCGAGGCCGCCCAGACTCATCAGATTGGCCGACATGCCGACCAAGCGCATGACGATCAGCGCGATCATGATCGCGAGCGGCAGGCTGACCGCGATGATCAGCGAGGCGCGCCAGTTGCCGAGAAACAACAGCAGCAGGACGATGACGAGGACCGTGGCTTCGCCGAGCGCTCGGACAACGGTTCCGACGGCGCGGCCGACCAGCCGGCTTCGATCGTAGAACACATTGATGGTCACGCTCTTCGGCAGCGAAGGCTGCAGCTCCAGCAGGCGCTGGCGGACGTCGCGTACGAGCTGGCCGGCATTGGCGCCGCGCAGGCCGAGCACGAGTCCTTCGACCGTTTCGCCTCGGCCGTCGATCGTGACGGCGCCATAGCGCGTCAGCGAGCCAACCTGAACGCGGGCGACATCGTTGACCCGGATCGGAATGCCGTCCCTTGTATCGACCACGATGGCCTTGATGTCCTCGATGGAGCGAATGCTGCCCTCGATGCGGACGAGAGCACTGTCTTCGCCCTGGTTGACGCGGCCGGCGCCGTCATTGCGGCTATTGGTCTCGATCGCGCGCCGGAACACGTCCGATGAGATGCCGCGCGCCGCGAGAGCTTCGTTGAGCGGCACGATCTCGAACGCCCGGACGTGACCGCCCAGCGAGTTGACGTCGGCAACTCCCGGGACCGTGCGCAGTGCCGGCCGGATGGTCCAGTCGAGCAGCGTTCGACGCTCGGCCAGCGAAAGATCGGGGCTGTCGATCGTGAACATGAACATTTCACCGAGAGGGCTCGTGATCGGTGCGAGACCGCCGGTCACGCCTTCCGGCAGATCGCGCGCGATGTTGGACAGGCGTTCCGAGACCTGGTTGCGAGCCCAGTAGATGTCAGTGCCATCCTCAAAATCGACGGTGATGTCGGCAAGCGCGTATTTTGTCGTCGAGCGAAGGATCTTCTTGTTGGGCAATCCGAGCAGTTCAAGCTCGATGGGTACCGTGATCCGCTGTTCCACCTCCTCCGGGGTGAGACCGGGTGCTTTCATGATCACCTTCACCTGAACGGGTGAGACGTCAGGAAATGCGTCGATCGGCAGGGTCGGCAGAACAACGATGCCTGCGCCGATAAGCAGAAGGACGCTCAACGCGACGAACATGCGCTGCGAAAGCGCGAACGCGACCAGACGCTGCAGCATCACTCGCCGGCTCCGAGCCGCAGCAAGATCCCGCGAAGCGCAGAGATGCCGCTGACGGCCACCTCATCCTTGTCCGTGATCACGCCCGAAACCACGACGTGATCCTGATCCTCCTCGACGAGCGTCACAGGCATCAGCCGAAATCCGCCCTCGATTGCAACAAAGACCGATGCCTTGTCGCCGCGCCGGACAAGCGCGCTGTATGGAATTTCCCAGGCGCTTTCACCGAAGGATAGAAAGCCGATCCGTACCGCCGCAGTTTGCCCGGGGCGCAGTTCGCCCATGTTCGGCACTTCCGCTCGCACCAGGACGGTTTGGGTCGCCGCGTCCGTTGTCTCCGAAACCAGTATGACCTGGCCCGGCGTCGCGTAGCCGTCGATTTCCACGCGCGCGCCCGGCCGGATGGCTCGGATACTCGACGCCGGAATCGCGATTTCCGCCCAAAGGGCCGACAAGCGCGCAAGCTTGACGAGCGGAGCCGCCTGCTCGACCCGCTGGCCCGGGGAAACCAGGATTTCAACCACCGTTGCCTGCTGGCGCGCTGTGACCGAGACTGTCGCCGAAATCGCTGTCTCGCTTGTCAGGCGCGAAATTTCCGCGTCCGGGAGTCCGCTGAGCCGGAGCATCTGACGTCGTTCTGCAACGGCGATGCTTGCCTGGCGGGCCTCAGCTTGAGTGGTTTCCAGAACGCGTTGCGACACCGCCTTTCCTTCAAACAGATCGGTGTTCCGCTTGAGCTGCTGAGCAGCAAGCACGTCCTGCGCGAAGGCCTGAAGGTAGTCACGCTGAAGCGAAACGAAACTGGGGCTCTCAAGCGTAACAAGCGGTTGGCCGGAGACGACCCGATCGCCGCGCGCAACCGACAGGCTGGTGACCATGCCCGCCACGGGCGCGCTCACGACCCACAATTGCGGCGTGGGGATAACGATCTGGGCGGGATAGGGCAGAGTCAGATCGGTCCGGCTCGAGATCGGATGTACAACGCGAACGCCCAAGGTCTGTGCCTGCGCGGGACTGAGCTTCACCTCCTCCTCAGCCGTCGACACGGATGGGAGGGCGATGAGCGCGACCGCAAACACGGTTCGAGCCAGGCTCTGCCGGGTGCGCAGGTGCAACCTCGCTTGACGGAGATTCATCATCAATATTCCATATGCGTGCGATCCAGCGAAAGATTGACCGTCGCTGAGATTGAACCAGTCTTGTCAGCTCTCGGGCGGTCGATCATGTCAAGCAACGCGAATTCGTGTACGCGGTGCCGGACGACCATCAGCCGGCCAGCGCTCGCCCACCCGGTGGCGTCCGACATTCCTGTCACTCGACAAATCGGCGGCCATTCCAACGGAGCGCTCTTGTCTCGCCACTGACGCCGGATATCTCGACCAGGGCCGTATCCTGATCGCCAAGCAGTCGAATATCGCGAGCGCGCACGGCAAGCACCCGCCGATATTGTCCATTGGTTGCGATATAGACTTCGTGCAGACATCCCGTGGTGCTGCAGTGGACTGACTTGTTGGCACAACGAAAGTCATCAAAATGAAGGGCGACGAGTTCACCGCCCGGAACAGTGAGATAGAGCGCAAACTGCTGCGCGGCAGCAATCGATCCACCACAGGCTGCCTCCCATTTCTGGACGATAGCGCGGAGTCCACGTGGCAGATTCTGGAGATGAGCAGGATTCCAATGATCCTGAGCTCTCCCACCATACGGAAATGCTGGCTGGAGCATTCCCCACAGACCGAAAAACGCAACTGCGATCGTCGAAACGAGTCTCCGCGATTTCATGGCTACCCCTCGACATCGAGTTGATCACGCTTGAATCCTCGCATGCCTGGCGGGAGAGTTGATTGACGCAAGTCAACGGATAACCAAGCTCAATCTCTCATTCGCGGCCGCGCGCGAAAGCCGGGTTGGTCGGAGTTCTACACGACAGTCCCGAACAGCTTTCCAATACCGGCGGTGAGCGCCAAGGCAAAGGCACCCCAAAACGTCACGCGAACGGTCGCCCGCAGAATGTTCGCACCGCCCGCCTTTGCGCCAGCCGCTCCCAGAGCGGCGAGAAAGCCCAATGATGCGGCTGAGACTATCGGGACCAATGAATTGCTCGGCGATACAATCACCATTAGCAACGGCATCGCCGCGCCCAGTGAAAACATTGCCGCCGAGGCAAACGCAGCCTGGACGGGGTGCGCGGCAGAGATTTCCGAGATTCCCAGTTCGTCGCGCGCATGGGTCCCCAACGCGTCTTTCGCCATTAACTGCTCGGCCACCTGCCGTGCTAAGGGCCTGTCGACCCCTCGCCCGACGTAGATTTCGGCCAGTTCGTCGAGCTCAGAAGCGGGGCTATCTTTCAACTCCTTGCGCTCTCGTGCAAGATCGGCCCGCTCCGTGTCTGACTGTGAACTGACAGAAACGTATTCGCCAGCTGCCATCGACATCGCTCCGGCCACTAAGCCAGCAATACCTGCAACCAGCACGTCGTTTCGCGTTGCGTTCGCGGCTGCGACGCCGACGATCAAGCTCGCGGTCGAGATGATACCGTCATTCGCTCCCAGGACGGCGGCTCGAAGCCATCCGATCCGATCAACAAGATGGCTCTCGGCGTGCGAGCGGAGGCGGCTCATGCCATTCTCCTGATGACGCCCTGTAATTGCGTCGCGTTCGCTACCGTGTTCGATACTGTGCCGTATTTCCGAACATTCTGATGCAGCAGATCAAGACGATGGTCGTCTTCATCGGTATCAACGATGATCTGATAGTCGATGGACGCCATTTTCGGTGGACTTTCCTGACGCACGCCGCTCAGGTGAATTTCGACGCCGCGAATATCGAATTTGAGCATCGGCGTCACTCGCTCAATCCCCTTGATCATGCAAGCAGCGATCGCTGCAAGAAGCAGCTCTGCTGGGTTGAACGCGTCATGCCTGCCGTTGACATCCGTATCGAGCGTAACGATTGCATCCTTGCAAGTGGCGATGCTTCCATGCGCGTCCACGCGTCGGGCGATCAAGCGATACTCCACCTTTGCGCTCCTTTCGATCTCGCCCCTGAGATGGTCGATCCGCTATTTGCGCTGCTCGCCGCAGGCCAGGTTTGATTTAGGTCAAACTGGTGAGCTTAAATATACGAGACTGTTACCTAGAAAGGTGTCTGTTCCGCCCTCAAGGATATTGCGTCTTGCAACCGCTGCGGCTGATTGAAAGCCCGACTTTGAGACGTAATGCCCGCGCTATTACGCTTCGGACTTGCCGAAGCAAGGTACAAAGCCAAGACACAGGATAGGCACAGCGAGATGTTCAGTTCAGCCTTGCGCTTCGGCGCGATCGCCCAATGGTTACATTGGGCCACGGTCATATTCGTAATTGCCGCCTGGTTGCTCGGCGTTTTCGGCGATTCGTTGCCTGGCAAGTTAGCACAAACGGCTGGCTTGTTTGTTCATATGGCCGCCGGACTGCTCGTATTCCTGTTGGCGGTCACGCGCCTCGCATGGCGCAGCATAGATGTAACGCGGTACGTGAATATCAACGGTACTGCACGGGCACGACTGCTTCTGATCGCATCGAAAGTCACCCATCTAAGCCTGTACACTTTGCTAATTATCGTGCCGCTCGTTGGCATCGGCGTTCAGTTCGCGAAGGGTAACAGCCTGCCGGTCTTTGGCCTGTTTCAAATTGCTTCGCCGTGGGTGGCCGATCGACCATTCGCGCGGTCGCTAAAAGAGATCCACGAACTGCTAGCTCATACGCTGATGGCGGTGGCGGCTTTACATGCAGCGGCAGCGCTGTTTCATCACTGGGTTCTGGGTGATCGTACGCTGCTTCGTATGCTGCCAGGCAAGTGAACGGTACCAGCCGCCTTGGCGGTTGGCCAGGTCACCCTCGATCAATTCGGAAACTTCGCAATGACAGTCGAGCCAGTCGATACCAGAACGCGCAGGTATTTGTTGCGGTCACTGACGTTGACGCATGCGGTGCTATATGGCCTCGGCGTTACTATCGGGGCGGGCATCTATGTTCTCGTTGGTGTGGCTGCCGGACGTAGCGGCATGCACGCGCCGCTGGCCTTCGTCGGCGCGGCATTGGTGATGTCCTTCACGGCCGCGTCATTTGCCGAGCTGGGCACGCGGATGCCGGTGAGCGCAAGCGAGGCTGCCTACGTGCAGAAAGCGTTTCGACGCAACTGGCTCAGCACCGGGGTCGGACTTCTTGTGGTGGTGGCTGCCGTCGTGTCGGCGGCCACGATCAGCGCCGGCAGTGCGGGCTACATCGCCGTCTTCGTGCCCGTCCCATCGGCCTGGATCATTGCGGGCGTCGTCCTGGCGATGGGCGCCATTGGTTGTCTCGCCACTGTGCAGTCGGTCTCGCTCGCAGGCTTCATGACGGTGGTCGAAGTCGGCGGACTGATACTGATACTTTTGGCCGGCCTGACGCTAGGTCCAGAGGTAATTCTCCGCCTGCCCGAAATGTGGCCGGCGTACGGCTCTGCAGCCTGGACCGGAGTCGCCGGCACGTCGCTCATCGCAGTCTTCGCCTTTATCGGTTTTGAGCATCTCGTCAACGTCTCAGAGGAAATGCGACAGCCGAGCAGTACATTACCGCGCGCGCTATTTCTGACTTTAGGACTCACAGCGCTTATCTATAGCCTAATTGTTTGGATCGCTGTCCTTGCGGTGCCGCCGGCCGAACTGGCCAATTCTTCTGCCCCGCTGGCGCTGGTGTTCGAACGCTTGACCGGACTACCGCTCGTCACCATGAGTGTCATTGCCGTAGTCGCGACGCTGAACGGTGTGATCGTGCATGTTATCATGATCGGGAGAGTGCTTTATGGCCTAGCCGACCAGGGCAGCTTGCCGAGATTCCTTGCCCAGATCAGTCCGATCACTCATACGCCGATTGCGGCGACAGCGATCGGCGTCGGCGCGATCTTATTATTGGCGTTGGCCGTGCCGCTGGTCGGCCTCGCCGACCTGACATCGCGTCTCACGCTGGCAATCTTCGCAATAGTCAATGCCGCGCTGATTCGAATTAAGCTGCGCGGGGACGGCGCGCCGACCGGCGTCTTCATTTGCCCACTTTGGGTTCCGGTCCTCGGCTTAGTCACGACGATTTTGCTGCTGGTCGCTGATTTGATTCCGCGATAATGCCGAAGCCGGGGAGCGACTTCTCGTCGTGCGATCGCACTCGCCAGAAAGCTTGGCATGTCGTCGATGGTAGCTCACGGCCTGCATGGAGTCGGCAATATCTATCACGCCAGCGGAAAACTCGATTAGGCCGACAATTGCCGATGCCACTGTCGCCTCCAAAGAAAACCCGCCGGGTCGCTCCGGCGGGTTTTTCGCATACCTGCTAGCAGTCCGGCATTACTGGCCCGCTGCGAGCATAGTGTCGCTGATTCCTTAACGAACAGATGCCTGCCCGGCGTCTGGCTGCTGTCAAAATCCGATGGAAGCGCGAATGATCGCGATGCACTTCGCCACCACCCTGGCGCCAGAGCTCTCCAGAAATAGGCGATCCAGCATGTACAAAATGAAGCCCGTCGATGCGAGAAGGAACACTGAAGTTCGGAAGTCGAAGAATCGCGAACGACGTCTCGCTAAATGTGAGAATCGAGGCCGCTTTGGCCCAGCCTTTAGCTCTGGCGTAATTCCCGGCCTTCGATCTCTTGCAACGCGCTCCATGGCCCAAGGAAGCAACTTGCAGATTAAATGCCGGTTAAAGAGGTAAAGAAAACTCGCCGGTCGCGCCGGCGGGTCAGTCGTTTCGTCTACCAGCTAGCGGTACGCATTACTAATCCGCCCTTGAATAGAATGCGCTTCAATTCTTAAAGAAGGATTCGCGAACGATACAGATGACATTCGACACATACGGGCATGTTCGCGGACGCCGAGGCCGATCAGAAAGCTGCCGAGGATATCCAGGCGCGTTTGCTCAGCGCCTAGTTGCACACCACTGCACATCCAGCACCTAACTATCTGATAACATTCGTCGCATTACGGATTTCGATTTCGAGGTTGGGCGTTTGACTGCTTCGAACGCAGCCGGCTTGTTTCCATGGCCTCGCCGGTCTAAGTCGCAAAGAGCGGATTTGGGCGGACCCTATCCGGTAGGCTCAGCGAAAGTGCTGCTCGGCTGTCGGACCGAGCTGCTCCCGATCAATGCCTGGAGCTAAATGGTGACACCTGAAGATTTAGTCCTGATCCGCGACATCGTCCTGAACGGCCGCCGCAAATACACGGCAGGCAACATCGACCGTAGTCGCTATGAGCGCCTCGTCGAACTCGGCTGGCTTATTCCTGTCATCGTGAATAAGACGGACGTCGTTTACGATGCGACTGATCAGGGTATTGCGGCTGCGGACTGATTGACCCGATCAATCATACTGCGATGCGAGGGGTTTTGATCGCATGGGCTTCCATGAGTAAGTCCGGCAGTGAATAGACGAGCTTCGTCAGTTTCCGCCCATGGGGTCTGCTCCTGTGGCGATAGTCCGAGCGTTGTCCTCGGTGTCTGCAGAGACAATCGCGATCTGCCGGCTCTTCTCGAGCAGGCGGGATGCCTCGCGATGACTGTCCAGAACTCTGGCCTGTACGGCACGCGCCCGTTGGCTCGACTCGCCGCATGTTCGTTTTGCGCCATGAAGGCTGGCCGCCGCCGCCCTCTGCGACACCCTACCGAATTCCATTTTTTTGCGGAACGCGGTTTTTTGAAACGGCGCGCGCTTGCTAGTGGGATCTATGATCCAGGTAACCAACGATGGCAGCGCCCACGGCGATGCCGATAATGATGCCAGCGGTTACGTTTTTAATAGCCAAGCCGAGAACAGCTCCGAGGCACAACCCGAGGGCAATACCTACCCCCATCCGCGAAGGACGTTGTTCCATCACATCCACCAATTGCGATGACTTGCAGAAACTCCGCGTTCCGAGCTTGTCATTCCTCGTCGATCACGTCATCCGACGGCAGTAGGTCGCCGGCGAACAGCTTGTCCTTGCTGAGCAGGCCGGCGTCCTCGAGCGCCTCGATGTCCGGCAGGTCGCGCAGCGTATCGAACCCGAACTGCGCCAGGAATGCTTTAGTGGTCACATAAGTGTATGGCGCGCCGGGCTGCGGCGCCCGCGGGCCGGACCCGATCAAATCCAGCCTGCGCAGATGCCCGATGACGTCGCGGCTGATCTCCTTGCCGAAAAACTTCCCCAGTTCGCCGCGGGTGATCGGCTGGAAATATCCCACACACAAGAGCACCTGCATCTCGCTCGCCGACAGCGCGCTGCCCGGCTCCCCGGTGCCGGTCGCGGTGCAGATCGCGTCGGCAAACTGTTTGCGGGTGCGGTGCTGCCAGCCGCCGGCGACGGCGACCAGCTCATAGGGCCGGCCGCGCAGCTCGGCCTGGATGTCGTCGATGATCAGATCGAGATTGCAGTCGGGGCCGACGACCTTCGCCAGCATGGCGCGGGTGACCGGCTCGCGTGATGCAAAGATCACGGCTTCGACGCGGCCCATCCACTCGCGCCAGCGCAGCGCGCTCGGCAGGTCCGTCAGCGTGGTATCCAGCGTAACGTTGGCTCTTGGTCGGCGTCCCATCTTAGAGCCCGTACAGTCTGAATGTGGGGCGGCCGGTCAGTTCGCGGACGACGCCGAGCGACACCAGGCGTTCGAACAGCCGGCGGCTGGAGCGATCGCTGGCGGTCTGCCCTCCCCGCGCCGGCTGCACATCCTCGCTGAGCAAGGTCGCCACCATGGTGTCGGCATCCCTGCTGCGCAGTTTTGGCGCTGCGGCGAGCAGACGATCGGCGCGGTGTCCGAGCTCGGCATAGCGATCCCAGGCGGCCGCGGCGGCGCGCGCATAAGCCAGGCTGCAGGTCTGCATCCAGCCTTGATCATCGCAGTTGGTTGCCGCGCGGCGCAGAGCATTTCCGGTGAGATGCGCTGCCAGCAGCGGCACCGGCGCCGGCCAGCTGAGGTGATGGGCGAGCACGGCATCGGCCAGCCACAGCGCCAGCGGCCAGCAGTCCGGGCGCAGCCGCAGGCTCATCGCCGCCGTTGCCGCGGCGGCGTGCACCGGATTGCCGCCGCCGATGCACTGCGCGAGGGCATATGCCATCAACTCCTGCAGCGCTTCGTCGTCGCGGTAAGCCAGCAGCGCCGGCAGCATGGTCGGCCAAGTATCCTTCAGCGTGAGCGCCTTGCTGGTCCCAAGGCGCCGCCAGGCGCCGAGCAGTCGGCCGGCGGGGCCCGGATCATCGCGGTTCTGGCGCAGATACCAGTGATCACGCAGCGTTGCTTCGTCTTCCGTGCGGCCGCCCTGCCCGGCCAGCTTAGCTGCGCATGTCAGCGCCAGGCGCTGGCGCCACAACGCGCCGAGCAGATGCTCGTCGCGCGCAATCGGATGCAGCGCCGCCAGCGCTGCGCCAGCCACGAATGGCGCAGCGTCCGCGATGCCAGAGACATCGCGCAGCCGCGCCCAGCCCGGCATCGGCGGGAAGCGGCGGGGCGGTGCGGGAATCAGGCGGACGCGAGAAGACATGCCGCAGCGTAAGTCGGCGCGGCGCTTTGCGCCATAAAAACCGCCAAAACCGCCCCAGGTTATGGTTAATAAAAACGAACGATAATGTTGCCTTATCATTCGTTTTGCCGATAGTCGCTGCGATGAGTCCTGCCGCCCCGTTTAGCGCCGAATCCCAGACCCCAGACGGCGCCGCTGCGCCCGACGGCGCGGCCGCCGCCGGCGATCGTGCGGTCGGAGACCTGGCGGGCGATGGCCGTAGCGCCCTGCCCGCCCCGGCCAGAGACTCCCGGATGCCGCCGCACCTCGCCCGGCTGGCCGACCGCGCCCGCGACTATGTCGATGCCGCGAGCTCCGCCAATACCCGCCGCGCCTATGCCGCCGACTGGAAGCATTTTGCCGCCTGGTGCCGGCGCCATCATCTCGAGGTGCTGCCGCCCTCGCCGCAGACCGTCGGACTTTACGTCGCCGCCTGCGCCTCCGGCGCCGCGGCCGCCGATGGCCTGCCGAATTCTGTCGCCACCATCGAGCGCCGGCTGTCGGCGCTGAGCTGGCATTACGCCCAGCGCGGCACTCCTTTGGACCGGGCCGACCGCCACATCGCTACCGTGATGGCCGGGATCCGCAACACCCATGGCGCCCCGCCCCGGCAGAAAGACGCGGTGCTGCCCGAGGACGTCATCGCCATGCTGGAAACCTTGGGTCGCGGCACCCTGCGGGGCCTGCGCGACCGCGCCATGCTGCTGATGGGTTTTGCCGGCGGGTTGCGGCGCTCTGAGATCGTCGGCCTCGACCTGCATCGGGACGACACCGAGGACGGCCGCGGCTGGGTCGAGATTCTCGACAAGGGCATGCTCGTCACTCTGCGCGGCAAGACCGGCTGGCGCGAGATCGAGATCGGCCGCGGCTCGTCGGATGTCACCTGCCCGCTCACGGCGCTGCAGACCTGGTTGAACCTTGCCCGCATCGGTCACGGCCCGCTGTTCCGCCGGGTCACCGGCCAGGGCAGGGAGGTCGGCCCGGATCGCCTGCACGACCAGGAGGTCGCCCGGCTGGTCAAACGGGCCGTGCTTGCCGCCGGCGTCCGCGCCGATCTGGACGAAGGCGACCGGGAGAGCAAGTTCGCCGGGCATTCGCTGCGTGCCGGCCTAGCCACCTCCGCCGAGGTCGATGAGCGCTACGTCCAGAAGCAGCTCGGCCACGCCAGCGCCGAGCAGACCCGGAAGTACCAGCGGCGGCGCGACCGCTTCCGGGTCAATCTGACCAAGGCGGCAGGGTTTTAGCTTTTGTTTGGCGTAGCTGTTGTTGGACGATCCGAACTAGGCTGCCTCAATGTCGGTCTGCGGAAAATCGCCACCCTTAAACATTAGGGGCTCGCCAAGATGATGAGCACACGCGTAAGCGAAGCAGTCCCCGAAATTCAGCCGAGCTGGGTGTCGACCTTTGCCGAAACGGTCGAAAGCGTTGAGTGCAATCTGGGCCGCCTCAGGCGGTACAGGCACCGCCGTGATCTCCATAAGCGACAAGTAACTTTCAACAGCCTCAGCAGCGTCGGCTATCGGAAGATTAAGAATGCGCGCGACGGCGATCGCTGTTTCCCATACTGCGAGAGGCGAAGTCAGTCGGGTTTTCGCGCGCTGGACCCGGGCGAGCAGCTCCCGCGCCTCATTTTCGTCGGTCAGCATCGCCGTGAGCGCCGACGCGTCGATAAACATCAGGCGTCTTCATATAGGCTGTCGCGGAACGCCTTATCCGCAGGCTTACCATTCTGCGGATCAGCCTTGGCTCTCAGATCGCGACAGAATTGTACCCCAAGATCGACTAAGCTCGGCGCGCCCTGTTCGCGCTCAAGTTCATGAGCCAAGGCAGCATGCACGGCCTCGGTCAAACCGATATTCTTAAGCGCCGCGACGCGCCGGGCTAACGCGTCCGTCTCGGGATTTTTAATATGGAAAGCCATGGGACGGCCTCTACCTTGCGTCGTGTAGCCTAATATAACGAGAAGGATAGACGATTAGAAGTGGCCGGTGTCCAATGAAACTAACTGAACTCAGCCCGTGTTTCTGAGCTGCCGGGTTTTGCCGGGAACTTTCGTCCTTGGCGCGCCGCCTTAAATTGACAGCCGTGCAGAATCAAAAATATCATAGTCATTTCAAGTAAGTATATAATACGTCAATTGCGCTCTGGGCGCTATATGACTCTCTTATCGAGAGCACTGCGGCAAGATCTCGACACAAGCCGCTTCCGGCCCGTCATGCCGCGCACTCGCGATTTCAATCCGTCGTAGACCCGGATTTGGCGCGTTAACCTTTCATTAACGGAAAAATCCTTGCCGGATTTCAAGAATCGGGCACATTCACACTTGAACGGTAATTTGCGTCGGAAAAGCGTTTTTTGGGACTGGTCTGATGGATGCGAACACAGATATCGATTTTGACACGACCATCCTGCAGCAGGGTGAGCTTGTCTCCGAGAAGCTGAACATATTGCGATTCGAGCAGTTCCCGCCTGATGCAACCAAAGGGCTTCGTGGATTCTCGCTGGCCGAAGTCGCTGCATTCTTAGGCGTCACCGCCAGTCACATCAAAAAAATCCACCTCGAGGGCAAGGGGCCTGAACCCGCCACCACGCCGTCGGGACGGAGGACTTACACGGCCGAGCAGATGATGGAGCTTCGCCAATTCCTGGACAAGAACGGGCGGGCCGATGTCAAACGGTACGTACCCCGGCGCCGGGCAGGGGAGTCGATGCAAGTCATATCGGTCGTAAATTTCAAGGGCGGTTCGGGCAAGACGACGACGGCCGCCCATCTCGCGCAATATCTGGCGCTGACTGGTCATCGTGTCCTCGTAATTGATCTGGATCCCCAAGCCTCGCTCTCGGCCCTGCATGGGATCCAACCCGAACTCGACAAAAACCCGTCGCTGTATGAGGCCCTACGCTACGATTCTAACCGAAAGTCGATCAGAGAAACGATCCGTCCTACGAACTTTCCTGGGCTGGACATCGTGCCGGCCAACCTCGAACTTCAAGAATACGAATACGAGACGCCTCTGGCTGCAGCGGACCGCAGCTCCAACGAAGGGCGAACATTCTTTACGCGCATATCGTCGGCTTTGAAGGACGTGGACGACCGATACGATGTGGTCGTGATCGATTGCCCTCCGCAGCTTGGCTATCTCACACTTACGGCGCTGATGGCTTCGACCTCGGTCCTGATCACCGTCCACCCGCAGATGCTCGACATCCTATCGATGTCGCAATTTCTGCTGATGCTCGGGGGCATCCTGCAATCGATTAAGGGTGCCGGCGCCGCCGTAAAACTCAAATGGTTTCGTTATCTCGTTACGCGCTTTGAGCCGACCGACGGGCCGCAGGCGCAGATGGTCGGGTTTATGCAGGCTATGTTCGCCGGCAATGTGCTCTCCAACCATATGTTAAAATCAACCGCTATCTCGGATGCCGGCATCACCAAACAGTCGCTCTACGAGGTAGAGAAGTCGCAGTTCATCCGCTCGACTTACGAGCGCGCCGTTGAAAGCATGAACGCGGTCAACAGCGAAATCGCCGGCTTGATTCATAGCGCATGGGGCCGGCGATGAGCGCTAAATTGACAGCCGTGCAAGTCGCCAGATTTCTTAATCGGATCAATTGTCTAGCTCCTAGATGGGGGGACCGGTCATGAGGAAGAATTTGCTCGGCACCCTCTCTGGCGCTGATGCGACGCAACGGGGGCCTGAGGTTCCAGCTGGGGCTACGACGGCTCGCGCTGACTATGCGATGCGCGGTGCTTCTGGCGCTATGCGCCGCTCTTTGGATGAACTCGCACAAGCATCCCAAAGGTTGATGGAAGGCGAAACTATCGTCAGCCTCGACCCCGCGCTGGTAGACCAGTCGCCGATCCTCGATCGCATCCAGGCAGAAGATCAAGAGTATCAAGAATTGTTGGATGCCATTCAGGCCCGCGGCCAAGATACCCCGATCCTAGTGCGGCCTCATCCCAAGGCGGCGGGCCGTTACGTCATTGTCTTCGGGCGCCGGCGGCTGAAAGTCGCGCTTGAGCTCGGACTTCAGGTGAAGGCCGTGATCAAGCAGCTGGACGACACTACTGCCATCGTCGCCCAGGGACAGGAAAATGCTGCTCGTTCCAATCTTTCGTTTATCGAGAAGGCGCGCTTTGCAAGACGTCTTTCTGATCTCAGCTACGGCAAGGACACGATAAAGGCGGCGCTGGCCATCGACGATACCTTGCTGTCGCGCATGCTCTCTGTCGCGGAGTTGATCCCGGACGCCGTGCTTGAGGCTATCGGCGCCGCAAAGGGTGTCGGCCGCGACCGTTGGGAGGAACTCAAGAAAATTGTGCAGACGCCGACGATGACCGCCAAGGCCGTCGCCTTCGTTGAGGGCGAGAAATTTGCCGAGGCACAATCGGATGCCCGCTTCAACACGTTGTTGAGCCACCTGCAATCCCAACGCAAACCTCAAGGTGGGCCGAAGCTTGCGAAGCCGACGACCTGGTCGCCGTCGGATCAATCCGTAAAGGTCTCAGGCAGGCGTTCCGGAAAGTCTTACACGCTTGCGCTGTCGGCTAAAGACGGGCCGCAACTCGGCGATTGGATTTTGAACAACCTGGAGTCCATTTATCAGGATTTCAGACGAGCGAAGAAGAAAACAGGAGATTAGACGAGCAAAAGAAAAAGGCCCCCGTCACGTCGCCGTTCCGGAAGCCCTTCTCTAAGTTGGCACTCTGAGAATCACACTTCCGCGAATCACTGTCAAGTCTTGGCGCCGTTTTCGGCGAGCAGATTTCTTTTGCCCTAACTGAGGGCGAACATATGAATACGCATACCCCCACGACGCCCTTTGGGCGGCGGTCGCTGACGCTCGCCCATGTGGCAAGCCAGATGGTGGCCACTGAAAGGCCGCCTGAGAAGGTGGTGCACAAATGGAAGGTTTATCAGACCATCTGTGCGGCAAGGCCCAGACTTGGCGTGTCCGAGCGATCGCTCTCGGTGCTGAATGCGCTCCTGACGTTTCATCCCGAGACCACACTGACGGGGGAGGGCGATTTGATCGTCTTCCCGTCCAACCATCAGTTGTCGTTGCGCGCACACGGGATGCCGGCATCCACGTTGCGACGTCATCTTGCCGTGCTGGTCGATGCCGGTTTGGTGGTTCGGCGCGATAGCCCGAACGGCAAGCGCTATGCCCGCAAGGGCACTGCCGGCGAGATCGAATTCGCTTTCGGCTTCGACCTGTCCCCGCTGGTTGTCCGATCGGAAGAGTTCGCAGGCCTCGCCGCCGAGATCCAGGCAGAAGCGCGGGCGCTGAAGTTAGTCCGTGAGCGGATCACACTATGCCGGCGCGACATCGCCAAGATGATCGCTACGGGCATCGAGGATGATGTCCCGACACGTCGGGGAGGGCAGGGCCCGGCCGACTGGCAGGAAGTCCACACGGCCTTCCGCTCCATCGTCGACGGGATTCCGCGCACCGCGACGAGACAAGAGCTCGAGCCGATCGCCGAGGAGCTGTCGCAGCTCGCGGATGACGTCCTCAATCTTCTCGAAACACACATTAAATCCAAGAATACGAGCGCCAATGAGTCCCATTTCGAGCGCCACATACAGAGTTCAAATACAGACCCCCTTATTGATATTGAACCTAGCCTTACAGAAGGCAGGGCTGAAACTCTCGAGACAAAGCCACGGGCCGAGGCGAGGGTGGAAGCGACCTATCCATTGGGGATGGTGCTGAACGCTTGCCCCGACATCGTCGACTACGCCAAGAACGGGATCGCGAACTGGCGCGATTTCCTCGCCACCGCCGCGGTCATCCGGTCGATGCTGGGGATCAGTCCAAGCGCCTGGGAGGAGGCCGAGAAGGTGCTGGGAGAAACGCCGGCCGCGATCGTGGTTGCGTGCATCCTGCAGCGCGGCGAGGCGATCAGATCCGCCGGCGGCTACCTGCGCGGCCTGACGCAGAAAGCCAGGGATGGGGAGTTCTCGCTCGGGCCGATTTTGATGTCGCAGATCAATTCGAAGCTTCGTGAAAAGCGGCGGGCGTGACGCGCAGCCTAAAACGCAGCTACGAGATCAGTACTGGCCGTTGCGCAGCGACCGAAGGGTCCATCGATAGCGCCGAAATCGCGGCAGGAGAATCTTAAAGGCCAAGCACATTGGGCACCTGCAGTCGCTCTAACTTTCACGCGACTGCGTCCCCAGTCAAAACCTGTACCATCGGCGTACGGGTTTTGAGGGTCGGCTTTCACGCAACACATGCGCAGGGAAAAACCCCTTCCGATCAGGAAGGGGTTATTGGACTGAAACCGTCGGAACAGTTTCTTCGAACGCCCCCGCCAGTGAAAGCCGAGCCAGGGGCCGGCGACCCGGAGCCTTAAGACGGCCCCGGATGCCCAGATCAGAAGGTCAATCCGCAAGCTTGACGGATAGCGATCTGAACCGGGGAGGGTGGCAAGGACGGATCGAACTCGCTCCGTGGTAACAGCGGGGGTTGCGCCATGAATCGAGGACGCTGACCGCGATGGGGTTGTGCCGCGTGAACGAGAAACGGATGGCATAGATAGACTGTGCCTGCGGATCCGGTCGCGGCGTCGATCGGGCAGTCCGCGCTGGAGGCGTAACCGTTCGCGGATATCTCCCGGAGTGTAGCTCCCTTTTCGCCATAGGGCAGAAGCTCCCGCGCAATCATGGCATGGGAGCCCCGGCGAATTCTCGTAGGAGCATCGTCCGGGCCAACATCCGACAGGAGGAACAGCATAAGGAGGGCTCGTCCGCTGCTCTTCACATCGGCTCGCCATTCCATAAAGTCCGGATTATCGATGCCAAAGCTCACATCGACATGCCAGCCATCATCCCCCGGCGCTTGCTCCGAAGGGAACCGGATCGGAAAGGTCCCAAGCCCCTTGGGAGCAATCCAACGGTCCACGCCGACGAGCTGATCATAGGCCTCGTGCAGGGCCGGCGTATTGGCCGCCTCAATAAAAGGAGGGGTGGATTTCGAGTTCACCCGGATGACCGGTCGAGTCCAGCCTTTCGGTTCGCTGGCTGACAAGCCGATATCTGTCCACAATTCATCTCGGCATTGCCTTGCAAGGTCAGCACTGAAGGCATTCTCGATTTTAACGAATCCGTCGTCAATGAAGCTCAGGACCCGACGGGATGTCAGGCCAATCTGCGCACTATTCGGCATTGCATGTATCTCCGCTCGGCTATCGCACTAGCGAAGCCGTCCTGATCTGAATCGGCGCGAAAAGCACCGGACGGCTGGCGGCCGTTCAGGAGCGGAAAGAACGTAGAAATGAACATCATGACGCTAGAATACCATGACAGTCGGAGCAGCCTCAAGGTCCACGCCGTGAATGCCAGGTCTTACCGCAGCCTTCCGAACGTCAGCGAACGCGCGTTTCCGCGCCGCGTTTTCTCAAAGCTGCGGGTGTGCCAACTACAGATCGAAGAAATGTTCCTCAGCTGAACATTTCTTTCCTCGCCCAGGACAAGGGTTGCAGTCCTGCGAGCGTCTGCGTTGTGGACCTGTCCGACTGAGGGTCGGATATGCGCGTGCGTTAAAGGCCGAGGTCTATCCCTCGGATACGGTGAGCCACAACTGGATCGCTCGCGTGGCACGCGTCCACTCGCTGGAACTTTGGGGTATGCTTCGTCCGTACTGCGCGCCGGCAAGCTCGCGGAGGGCGGCGAGGGCTGCTCGTTCAGCCTCGGCCATTGCAGCCGACGTGTTCGGCGTCGGTTGTTCTGTGGCCAGACCGTTAAGCAAAATGCGGGCTTCGTGATCCGTGCTGATCGCGGCGACCTTCAAAATCGATCGGCAGTAGCGGGCCTTGATGAGGCTTTGTTCGTCGCCCGTCTGAGCAGGCTTACGGAGAGACACAGTCATACTGTTCGAATGTCGCGTTGGTCGATGAGACCAGTAGAACGGGGATGGGTAGGTGTGAGTTCCCCTCCGTTCAACCCTCTTTCAGCAGGAAGCGTCTGCGGAGATGCTTCTCGATCTGCACTACAGTCGTCGCGGGGTCAGGATAGTGGCGGCGTTCGGTGGCATTCGTGAGTGCGGACCAATTGCCGCAGCGTGTCATACGCCCGCATCACTCATCTTTCGGTCGATCATCCGTTCTGAAGCACGTGATTTCACCCGTCTCTGACGATGCTGTCTGAGACGCGATGGACACATCGAAGCCCAGACACGTCAGTGCTTTCATCAGTCGCCAAACGGAAATCTCCTCAAGACGATCTTGCATCATCGAAACGATCTGTTTTGCGAGGAATTCCTTGGTCGCGGCTTCGTCAGGATCACTGCTTTTGCTCATGACGACTGGGTGCTCCCTGCAGGTCGGCCGAGCCGATACCAACGGCTCATTGTGCGCGCGACCCCCACGTCCTCGGCGATCAGCGCGAGATCGCTCGTTACGATACCGCGGCTGTTTCCCGGAAGGAGCGGGTGGCCTGCCCCCAAGCCCGTCAGGCAGACCGACGGCGGCGACGGGGCCAGGCTCCATTGGTCGATGATAGGGGCATCGTTCGGGACGTTGTAGTGCCCGTCGACGAGCATCATCAGGTCGATCGAAAGTTGGTCGATCCGGTGCACTTCCGCGACAATCTTAGCGATATCGACCGGGCGATCTTTTTTGATTACGAGCATTCAGTCCCTAGAGTTTAATGGCCGCCTGGGCGATCTCAACGGCGGCTTCGCGGATGGTCTGACTGCACTTGAAACGAGTCGTATTGATCAGATCGTGCAGGTCGTCTTCCGGAAGTTCTGGAATGCCCGGCATCAGAAACGACAGCGGCGTGCCCGGCTCCGGATCATGCTGCGCGATCTTTGCCGCTACATGGTCATCGCTCATGTTTTTCGGCCACGACACCGGCATCAAAAACTTCGGACGGTGACGCTTGTCAGGTGGCGTCCATGGGTGCGGCGCAAAGCCCTTCGAGCGCAGATAACGATCGAAATCCCTGTAGTCGATCAGCGCGGTTTCGATCTCATAGACCTCCCGGCGCACGGGAAAAATGACGACGGCGGGGTCGTTGAGCACGAGCTCCCAGATCGGCACCCGCGTCATATCGACAACGATCGCCTGACAATCGGAATGTCGGACAATCGCATTCATGATTGGCCTGTATGTACCGACATCTTCGTCAGGGACCCAGGCGGTTCGAAATGGCACGCCTTCAGCGCCAGCGATGACCGGGGGAACACCATCCAAAGTCACTTGGATGTGCAGCGGATTCCAACCCAGCGCGGCCAAGCCGGTCGCGAGAATGACGGCTGACGCGCTGCGGCCGCAGCCGCCTTTACTGCCGTGGAGGACGAATACTGGTGCCGACAAAGGATTCCCCCGTTAACGACTGGTTGTTCCAACGGTAATCGATTTCGCGACGGTCCAATTGTTGACAAGGACTCGGCGCCCGACGAGACAGATTCGCATGGCCATTCTCGTGTCCTCACGCTGCTCGGCGAGGGTGGAAAGACGGGCATGCAGTTCCCACCTCCGGTCCAGCCTCATAGGCATCTCGAAGCCTGGCGGTCGCGCGCGAGAGGCGCGAATGCAGCGTCCCGAGCGGCACGCGAAGCCGCTCCGCGATCTGCTCATGAGACAATTCATCGACACGGGCGAGCCAAATGATTTCCTGATCAGCCGCGGATAATTTGCGAAGCGCGTCTACCACGTCATTGACCTCGAGCCGCAGCTCTTGGTTTGCGGCGACCGGGAACTCCATCATATCCGCATGGCTGTCCTCCGCGGCCCCCGCTGGCACCAGCGGCACCGAAGTCCGGACATGGGCGCGCCGGCTCGCATTCCGGACATGTCCTTCCAGGATCGCCATCATCCAGCCGGCCAAGTTGTCGTCGGCGTACCTGTCCACGCTGCGCAGCGCAGTGACGAATGCGTCCTGCACGAAGTCCTCGGGCGCCCCAATGTGGGTTCGTTTGCCGATCAGGATTGCGGCATGCCGGCGCAACGCGGGGCGGAGGGCCACCATTCGGTCGATCATATCGGGGGCAAACTCGGGCAACATCGGCAGCTCTCCTTGTGAGGGCTGCAACCTGGCAGGATCTCATTCGTCTGTCTAGGATCTATTTCCCATTTTGTGGACCGACCTTGAAGCCGCTGAGCTTGGTCAACAATCTTGGCACGCTGTGCGTCCTAAGGTAGCAGATCACTCTGCGGGACGATCCGGATCGATCCGGATTGGCGCTGTTCTACATCCACCAAATCCCGTAGGAGAGCGGTTTCGAGAACCGTTGCGGGGGCGATTCAAAGACAAACGCAGTTTGCTCAAGTAACGGGGGGAGAGATCAAATCTCGCTGGCGTCAACCATGCTCGGCGTCGTGAGATGGGGCTTGCGCTGAGGTGCCCACCCATCGGCATAGCGCTCCACGAGATCGTCTACGCGGCAATACGCGGAACCTCGGTCGAAGCCCAGATCGGCCAAGCGGGTCACCAGTGCCTCGCACAGCGCAGCGAGTTCGCCGTCCTCATTCCGCTCGAGCACGTCAACGATCATCACGTGCAATGCCACCCGTGCGACATCGTCGCGCGAGGGTTTGCGCAGCATCTTCTGCTCCGCGCGGTAGCTCCGCTGATAACGGGCTTGCTCGCTCAGGCGCGTCATTCTCGATATTCGCATCTCTTCTCCTTTGGGCACGCCGGCGACGCTGCCGCCTCCCGCGCATATGTCTCAGCGATTCCATTCTGCCCCCTCACGTTGCAAGAAACCAATCCGCGCCGGCGATGCGCCGCCCGTTTTGAGCCGAGCAGGAAGGCCGACGCAGTTCCGAAATTCTGCCGGAACGATATCGCAGGCGCAGTGCAGATCGAGAGCGCCGTTTCCTAGGGGGGAGGGGTGATCCGTTCAGCGAACTATATCTTCCACGGCTGAATCAAAAATGTTGAACTTCGCAACACCAATCTTGAACTTTGCAACGGAAATTTTCGATATTGAATCGCTGGTCTCAATCTTTGAATCGGGAATACGCAACTGCTTCCGCGCTGGCGACAACTGCAATCGATGTCTCTGAACGTTGTCTCCGGTTTTCAGCAACGTGAGACGATGCCTGTACGCATCAAGGCGGTGTGCCGACACTGCTATTAACGTTCCCGCAAAGCCTGCGACGTTACAAAGCGATCCAGTTGGATGGATAGACTGACGCCATACATGTCGCAACGCGTGTCTCGAGTTTTGAATCGGCGTTGTTGGACTTTGAATCGATTATATCGATGCTTGTAACGACAATATGATGCTTTGAATCGCGCTTATTCATGTTTGAATCGCATTTGCGCAACTGTTTTCGGGGTGCATGCAACATTCATTGACGAAGTTTGCGTCATGGCACTAGCGCCGCCCATGCGGTGTTGCTGCTCAGCCTGTTTCCGCCTCTGGCTGCGCGATTCGCTGCCGTTTTCCTGCGCGAGCGGCTTTCGGTTCTGAAGATGATTGCGATTGCCTTCGGCGTCATGGGCGCAGCAACGCTGACGCTGTCCAAATCATCCGGTGCGCGACTACAACCGGCGACCTTCTGATTGATAGCGAAAATGCGGGCGGGGAATGCAAGATAGGATCTCGTCTACCGAGCGCCCGAGCCGGATTTCCGTCTTCGCCCGGCAAGACTCGGATCGGTACGCTTCAACGGGCGAATGATTTCGGAACGCGATTGGCAAAGTTGTCGGACCTCTTCCTCGATCATCGCTTTGATGGCCAGAGCCGCGCGGCCGAGCGGACGATCGCGGTGATGGAATAGGCCGCGGGTCACGGCCAGGCCCTGCAACGGTGCTCCGACGAATTCTCCCGAGCGGAGTTCGCGGTCGAAGGAAGAGGGCGGGACCACCAGAAAGCCGGCACCGGCGCGCAATGCTTCTCGACACAGCGTCAACGAATTCGCTTCCGTCAGGACGCGGAGCCGGAACTTCCCCCGTATCTCATGTTTCTTCAGCAGCGTGTGCATGAAACTTCCAACGATCAAAGGAAGGTCGTTCAGAACACTGGCCCTGAGGGACGCGTTGCGATCGCCGAAAGTCCAGTTCTCCAGAGTGCCAACCAGCCACATGGATTCCTCGAACAGAGCTTGCGACGCGAGCTCCGGATGCTGCGCTTCGAAGCTCATGATGCCCAAGTCAATCTTCCCGGCAAGTAAAGCATCGCGAACCGCGAGAGCGTAGTCCTCTTGCAGATAGAGCTCGATCTTCGGATATCTCGCAAGGCTCTGAGACAGCAGTCGACCCATGAAAAGATTGGCGATCGATGGCGGGAAACCCAGCCCAACCTGACCAAGAGGCTCGGCCCCCTCCGAACGCAATTCGGCCTCGACCTGCTGAAACGTTCTAAGAAGAAGCTCCCCGCGCGCGAGCAATATGTGGCCCGCTTCTGTCGGTTCGACACCCCTGCGGTGTCGCATGAGCAATCGAACGCCCAAAGAGTCTTCCAACAACTGGATACGACGGGAGAGGGCGGGCTGGACTACGCCGAGAGAGACGGCGGCCTTCGAAATGCTGCGCTGCCGGGCCGTCTCGATAAAAAAGCGGAGCGAGATCAAATCCATGTCGACATGATATGCTGAATAGGCATGGCGTGCATAGTAAATATCTATTTTAAAGATACCAGAAAACGTGACCATTCTCCCTCAAGCCCCGCGAACGAGGGCGTAAGCGGGCCATCTGCATGGCCCGCAGGAGGGAGCGTGCAGATGATAAAGATGTTGGCCCTTGTCGTTGCCGGGGTTTGCATCGGCGCCACCAGCGGGGGCGCCGATCAGTATCCGAGCAGACCGATCACGATCGTCGTGCCCAGCGCAGCCGGGGGGCTGGGAGACATTCTGGCGCGCCTGGTTGGCGATAAAGCAGGAGCGAGCCTCCGAGCAACATTCGTCGTCGAGAATCGTCCAGGCGCTAGCGGTGCGATCGGAAGCACCAACGTCATGCGGGCGGCAGCGGACGGCTACACTATTCTGCTCGCGAATGGAGCGTCCCATGGCGCGTTGCCGACCCTGAACAAGAAACTCCAATACGATCCGATCAAGGACTTCGCACCGATCGCACGCGTGGGTGAGACCCAACTTGCCCTGGTCGCATCAACCAAACTGCCGATCAAAAGCGGGCAGGAGTTTCTCGCCTATGCGCGCAAGAATCCCGGCAAACTCACCTATGCCACATTCGGACACGCCTCGGCCGGACACCTATTCGGCGAAGTCCTAAAGAAGGAAAATGGCGTGGATATGCTGCACGTTCCTTACAAGGGGGAAGCAGCCGCGATACAGGCGGTGATTTCCGGAGAAGCGGATCTCGCCATGATCGTTTCCGCGAAGCCCTATGTCGATCAGGGACAGGTCACGCTGATCGGGACGACGAGCCCTGACGAGACCGCCGCCTATCCGGACTGGCCGACGCTGGCGTCGCAAGGCATTCGTGGCTTTACGCAGGCCCGAGGCTTTCAGATATTCCTCGCTCCGGCCGCAACGCCCAAGCCGATCATCGAGAAGCTCGCCAACGCCTTCGCCGATGCGATCTCGACGCCCGAAATGAAGCGAAAGCTGCTCGAACTCGGGGTCAATCCGGCAACGGAAAAGCCCGAAGAACTTCCAGCGTTTTATCGCTCACTCGTCGATCAGTGGCGCAGCATCGTCGAAGCCTCGGGTGTGACGGCTGAATAGCCTGTAGCGATGGCTTCTCTTCCCTCCGATAGGTCTTTTGCAATGATAATCGAACGTGATCTTCCCATTCCAATGGACGATGGCTTGCAGCTGCGTGCCGATGTTTATCGGCCCGACCTCGCCGGGCCGGTGCCGGTCATCATGACGATGGGCCCGTACGGAAAGGGGGTCCGGTATCAGGATCATCATTATAAGCCAAGTTGGGATTGGATGACGAGCAGGCATCCCGATCTCTTGCCGGGATCGCAGCGACGCTGGCTCACGTGGGAGACAGTTGATCCAGAGATCTGGGTTTCCTGGGGATACGCGGTCGTGCGAGTGGATTCTCGCGGAGCCGGGCGTTCTCCCGGTTTTCTTGACATTCTCTCCGAGCGCGAGACCCTCGATTACTATCACGCCATCGAGTGGGCAGGCGTGCAGCCGTGGTCTACCGGCAAGGTCGGCTTAAACGGTATCTCCTACTACGCGATCAATCAGTGGCACGTCGCCGCGCTGCAGCCGCCGCATCTCACCGCGATGATACCTTGGGAGGGCGCCGCCGACACCTATCGCGACTTTTTCCGCCATGGAGGAATCCTCTCGAACAAGTTTCTCGAGAATTGGTACCCCCGTCAGGTTCTGTCAGTTCAGCATGGCAATCCGGATGCACCGCCAGATATCTGGTTGAACGAATCGTCGTCCGGACCGGAGGAATTGTCGAAAGAGCAACTTGCGTCAAATCGTTTGGCAACGCTTGCCAACGCTCGCGCGCGAGAACTGGAGGATGAGTGGTATCGGCGCAGATCGCCGGACTGGTCCAAGGTGGTCACGCCGTTCCTGAGTGCAGCGAACTGGGCCGGTTACGGATTACACCCTCGCGGGAATTTCTCCGCATTCACGAATGCAGCGTCCGAGCACAAGTGGCTTGAGGCGCATCCCGGACGGCATGAAGAATGGTTCTACCTCGAATACGGAATGAAACTGCAGAAGCGCTTCTTCGATTTTTTCCTGCGGGGAGAGCAGAACGGCTGGGATGGCGAGCCGCGTGTCTGGCTGCACCTTCGTCGCCCCTTCACGGAAGCCGTTCAGTTGAGGAAGGAGGAAGCCTGGCCCCTCGCTGGAACCGAGTGGACCAAGCTGTATCTGGACGCCGGAGATCGCTCTCTGGCGTGGGAGCCGCCCGCCGCAAAGGGCGTGACGTCATTCGCGGCGACGGTCGATCATCTCAAATGGACGTCGCCTCCGCTCGAAAGCGAGACGGAGTTCACCGGACCGCTGGCGCTCAAGCTATTCCTGTCGTCATCGACGGTCGATGCAGACGTTTTCGTCACGCTGCAAGCATTTGCTCCAGATGGCCATGAAGTCGAGTTTCAAGGAACGGTCGATCCTCATACGCCGCTCGCGCAGGGATGGCTACGGGCCTCTCACCGAAAACTATGTGCCGAGCGCTCGACGCCGTATCAACCTTATCATACGCATAACGAGAAGCAGCCGCTGATCCCCGGTCAAATCTATGAACTGGATGTCGAGATCTGGCCGACGTGCATCGTGCTCCCGCAGGGATATCGCATCGCTCTCGATATTCGCGGCAGCGACTTCGCGAGAGAGAATGGCGATGCGGGCTCTCCGCATCGTGGATCTGGTCCCTGGCTGCACGATGACGTATTCGACAGGCCGGCTATGATATTCCAGGGAACAACAACGTTGTATACTGGGCCTGAACATCAGTCACACCTGCTTCTACCCATCGTTCCAAACCGATTATCTCGCGAATCCGACACCAAGGATCTAGGTTCACTGACGGAGTTGGATGTGAAAGCTGGGTGATCTGGGCCAAGCGGCAAGAAGTAGGCGGCCGAATATCACCACCTGTCGTGCCGTCGGCGGTGATCGGTTGCGCGCGCAGTTCAATGCCAAACGCAACGGCGTCTCGGATGTAGCTCAATTCAAAGCAAATCGATGAGCAGCGATATTCCATACATCCGAACGGCGAATGGCGGGTGCTTGTCAGAAGACTGCCGCTGCAGCCTGATCTTATATTATTCGCAACGTAGCGAGGCCGTCGTCCCGGATCTGGAACGGCGGCTTATTCATGCGACCGGCAGCAGGATCTGAACAGCCGTTCCTAGGCCCTCCGAGCTGCGGATGGAAAGCTGGCCGCCGTGACGATCAGTGAAATCCTTCACCGACCAGAGGCCAAGGCCCGACCCTTTGGCAGGACCCTTGGTGGAATAATACGCTCGACAGGCATATTCGATTGCATCCGGTGACATGCCCATACCGGTGTCGGCCACCTGCAGGCCGACGAAGCTGTAGGAGCGCTCCTCACCGGGTGGTACGACCACGGTCTCTATCAGGAGTGCTCCGCCGGCGGGCATGGCATCGCGCGCATTGTTTACAAGATTGACCAGAACGTTTTCGATGTCCCGGGCCTCACAAAGCACCTTTTTGCCATGGGCTGCGAGGCGCAGATTGACCGCGATATCATCGCCTATGGTAGCGACCAGCAGCGGCTGCAGCGATCTGACGACGTCATCGATGACCGTTGGCCGTGCCGATGAGGCGCGCTCTTTCATGCAAGATGCCAGTTCGCGCACCCGCAAATGAGCCTTGTCGGTCGACGTCAGCGCGATGTCCATCAGGTGATCGAAGTCCTTGATGCTGCCCGGGCTGATCCGGCACTGCAAAAGGTTCAATACGCTGACGATCGCCTGCAACGAATTGTTGAAGTCGTGAATGACAGCGCCGACGCGGCAGCCCATCACATCCGGGCCCGATGTGATCGGGATGTCCATCAACGCCGGCAGCATGGTCAGATCGACAATGGAGGATTCCACACCGTCGATCTCGCTCTGGGCCGCATCGCGCAGAATTGTTAGGTCGGAGTGCATCATTGCACGGCCCTTTCACGGAATAACATAAGGTTGACTTGGTTCAGTGAGCGAGTACGGATGCGCCGCTGAATTCGACCGCGCGGACCAGATCGGGCACATTCCGCACCGCCATCTTCCGCATCATGCTGCCGCGGTGCAGCTTCACGGTGATTTCGCTCAGCCCCAGGACCCCCGCGATCTGCTTGTTCATCAAGCCGCGCACGACATGCCCCATCACCTGGCGCTCGCGTGCGGTCAGCCTGGCCAGCGTGGCGTCGGCCTTACGGCGGCGTGCATCTTCCGCATGCCGTTCCCTATCCTTCTGCAAAGCCATCCTGACGGACGACAACACCTCCGCCTCATGCAGCGGCTTCAGCAGGAAATCGACCGCGCCGGCTTTCATGCCGCGGATGGACCAGTTGATGTCGGGATGCTGGGTCATCAGGATGACCGGCAGATGAATGCCGACGGCCGGCAGGATCTCCTGGAAGTCCAAGCCGTTCGCGGTCGGAAATTCGATGCTGAGAAGGAGGCAGCAGGCCTCGGCTTCGCGCCGCGCCTGAACAAAGGCTGCGGGCGATCGATGGTTTTGTACGTCGAAGCCCGATGACTTCAGCTGGTGAGAAAGTCCGTCGGCGAGCGTCACGTCATCGTCCACGACATGGACGAGCCCCCGCAGATTGCCTTCACTCAAGCCGATCATCATCAAGTCCTCGTCATGACGCCGGTACGATCACCGGCCCGTCGTCAATGTCGGGGGATGCGCCGGAAAACACGAGTTCAGAGTTGTTAAATCGGCTTAACGGCGCGCGCATGCGACGAAAAGCGGTGAGATATCAGTGAGCTGACACGCGCGCCTGTAAACGGCAGCGGGTGTCCCATACGCCTGTATAGGTGGAAAGCCATCCAAGACAGGCCATCCTCGCTGCGTCATCAACGACGAGGCGCTGTGGGGGGAACATGACTGACGAGAATGTCAGCAAAGCCGCGGAATTGAACCCGCGTACACGACGGCTACTCGAGGAGTCGCTCATGTCCAACATCATTCGTCTCGCCATTCCCAATACCGTTGTCATTGCGGTGCAGGTGATGATCGGTTTGCTCGAGATTTTCTTCGTGTCGCGCCTCGGCGTCGAGGCGCTGGCGGGTGTTTCTCAAGTCTTTCCGTTAGTCTCGCTGATCGTCGGCGTGTCGCAAGGAGCCGTCGGCGGTGGCATCGTCACCTCGATCGCGCGCTGTCTCGGACGTGGCGAGGTCAAAGCCGCCAGCAATTTCGCCTGGTATGCCTTGGCACTCAGCGTGGTCTTCGGTGCGTTGACGACCGCCGTGATGATTGCCTTCGGCGGATGGTTTTACGCTTCGATGGGTGCCAAAGGCGAGCAGCTCGAGATCGCGAGCGCTTATTCCACGATTATCTTCGGGGGCGCCGGACTGATCTGGTCGTTCAATCTCCTGATGGCCTGCGTGCGCGGCACCGGCAATCTGTTCGTGCCGGTGATGGTTGTGTGTGTAGGCGCGGTCATCTCAGTTCCAGTCTCACTGCTCCTGATCTATGGCGGACTGGGTTTTTCCGGCGTTGGTCCGTCGGGCGGTGCGATCGCCATGCTGCTTTATTATGCATTTGGCAGTCTCGCATACGCTTGGTATTTATGGTCGCACCGCGGCGTCCTGCGGCCCGACCATAGCCCACCGCGGTTGTCGCTGGCGCCCGCACTCAAAGTGCTGCGGATCGGCGGCATGTCGGCGATCGTTGGCAGCACCACCAATCTGACCCTCGCCATCGTCACCGCCTATGTCGGCCTTCATGGCGTGCAGGCGCTTGCCGGCTACGGCGCAGGCTCGCGGCTCGAATTCCTGCTGATTCCTCTTTCCTACGGAATCGGTGGTCCGGTGGGCATCATCGTGAGCACCAATCTCGGTGCCGGCTATATCGACCGTGCCGTGAAGGCCTCTTGGCTCGGTATACTCATCGCTTTTGGTATAGCCGAGCTTGTCGGTGTGTCGGCTGCGCTCTTTCCGGAAACCTGGATCAGCGTGTTCAGCGGCGATCCACAGGTTGTTGCCGTCGGTAGCAGTTATCTGCGCATCGTCGGTCCGTTCTTCGGCTTTTTCGGCATGGGCTATGTTCTCTACTGCACGGGACAGGCCACCGGCCGCATGACCTTGTCCGTGCTCGGCGCTCTCGTCCGAGCGGGCGTCGCCATTCTCGGCGGCTATGTCCTGATCGTGACGGGGGCCGGTTTGCGCGCAAATTTCATCGCCGTGTCGGTCGGCATGGCCGCCTTCGGCCTCATCGCGCTTCCTGCACTGATCGGCCGCGTCGGCTACCAGACACGATGAGCACAGAATTCAGCAAATTTCTCAAAAACTTCGAGGAGATGAAAATGCCCACAATTTTGAACGTCCCGGCAAGCTATTTCGGCATGGTGCTCGGACTTGCCGGCCTTGGCGGCTGCTGGCGTATGGCGGCCCGGCTGTGGGGGCTGCCTGCGATGATCGGCGAGACGATCATCTGGATAACTGTTGCCGTGTGGGCGGTGTTGAGCCTGCTCTACATCGGGAAATGGATCTATCGCACCAGCGACGCTGTCATGGAATTCGAGCATCCCGTGCAATGCTGCTTCATCGGGTTGATGCCGGTGTCGACAATGCTCGTTGGCATCCTACTGATTCCCTATAGTTCATTGGCTGGCGCAATCATCGGCACCATCGGCGCGGCGGGGCAGGTCACATTTGCGGTCTATCGCACAGGTGTGCTCTGGACAGGCGGCCGCGATCAGACCACGACGACTGCGGTTCTCTATCTGCCCACGGTGGCGGGAAATCTGGTGTCGTCCAATCTTGCCTCGGCGTTTCATCTGCCGGATATCGCCGCCTTGTTCTTCGGTGCCGGCGTCCTGGCCTGGTTCGCGCTGGAATCCGTGCTGATGCATCGGCTCTACACGCAAGCGCCGATGGCCCCGGCACTGCGGCCGACGCTCGGCATCCAGCTCGCGCCGCCGGTGGTCGCATGCTCCGCCTATCTGGCGCTGACATCCGGCGAGCCGGATCTGCTCGCCAAAGGGCTGCTGGGCTACGGTCTGATGCAGGCCCTGATCCTTGCGCGTCTGCTGCCTTGGCTCATCCAGCAGTCCTTTACGCCGGGCTACTGGGCCTTCACCTTCGGCTTGACGGCGCTGTCCTATGACACGATGCGATTTGCCGAGCGTGGCGGGTCGCACATGTTTACAACTCTGGCGGAAGGCGTCTTCGTGATCGTCAATCTGCTGCTGGGCATCATCGTAATCGGAACTCTGATGTTGCTGGTACAGGGGCGACTGCTCCCAAGCGCCACACCCGCTGGACCAAAGACAACCTGAGCCGTCAGAGCTGCTCCAGAAAGTCGTTCGCTTCGACGAGATCGCGGGTCTCAAATCCTTCGTCGAAGCGCGACATCACATCCGATAGCATCTCGCGCGCGTCAACGGAACGATCTGCGCTGGCCCACAAGCGAGCCTTGCTCACCGTCGCTCGCAATTCCCAGCTCAGTGCGCCCTGATGACGGGCAAGCGAGAGCGAACGTTCCAGAAGCGCTTCACGGCCGGCCACGTCGGCAAGCTGTTCGGCCTGGAGTCTGAGCAGTTCAGGCGCATACCACCGCGCATCATTGCCCTTGAGCTGTGCGAAGTCGTCAGCAGACAGGGCGTCCGGGCAGACCGTCAGCAGCAATTCACTGATGAACGGGTTTCGATGCGCCTGGCGATCAGGCTGCGGAACGTTCGTCAGGTTTCCCGACAGATGATCGAGGGCGCGGAGATAATGCGTGCCGAAGCTGCCCCAATGCGAGTAGCCATAGCTCGATGCGAGGGCGATCAGCCTCTCCGCATAATAGCGCGCCCCTTTGAAGTCGCCGACCCACATTGAGACAGGGCAGATGCCTGTCACCAGACTGTAGCAGTAAGACAGGATGTGCTTCTTCTCGAGCGCATAGTCGGCGGCATCTTCCGCTGCCTGCAGCGCGAGGTTCGGCTTTCCGTGCAGCCAGTAGACGCGGCTCATCAGCGAGTCGCTGGTCACCTTGGCATCGAGCAGGATGCCGGGCCAGCCGCTCGCAATAGCGGGCTGCCTGGCTTGCATTTCCTGCGTGATAGCGCTCGCCTTTCGCTGCTCGCCAAGCCAGTGCAGCGAAAGTGCCTTCATCCGCAGGTTGGTCAGATAGTCATGCGGATTGGCGACCGGGTCGACCAGTGCCGCGTGCAGGTCGGCGATCGCGAGCGCCTTGGACTCGTCGCCAGCGATGCTGGTCGCGCGCCACAGACCCCATAGCGCGAGCAGGCGACCGGGCGTATCCTGCAGCCGTTCCGCAATGTCCGACGCCTCGCTGAAATAGCGGATCATCTCGGACGGGCGGCCGGTCGTGTGCCAAGTCACATAGCCGAGCGAAATGCAGATCGACATGCGTTCCGTATGTAAAACGTCGTTTCGCTTGTCGAGCGCCGCCAGGGCGGTCTGCAGGCGCTTCAGATATTCGCTGGTCAGCGATAGCTGAAACCAAATCGTCGATGAACGCGCGACCAGACGAATGCCGGTAAGCGTGTCCTCCTCGGAGGCGGCGTCGGAAAATGCGAAGGCGAGTGCGGACCGCACATCATAGACATAGGCGCCGTGCGCCTTGATCCATGCATCGGGCGACTGATTACGCCAGGCGCTATCAGCTTCCTCCACGGCCCTGAGGAGGTAGTCGAGATAGCGCTGCTTGGTCTTGTACCGAAACGGTGCGCCTTCAAGCTTGAGCGCAGCATAGGCGCGGGTCGCGTCGAGCAGGCGATAGCGCGGCTCGGTGCCCGTATTGTCGACCGTGACCAGCGAATTAGTGACGAGGTGTTGAAACACCTCGCGGAAATCACAATTTTCGCCGCAAAGCGGCGCGGCCACAGCCTGCGCGGCGCGAATCCGGAAAGCACCCTGAAAGCTCGATATGGCAGACAGGACCGATCGTTCGTCCGGACCCAGCAGCGTAAAACTCCAGTCGATCAGGGCATCAAGCGTCTGGTGTCGCGTCGGTGCGGTGCGCCGACCCTTCCAGAGCATCTTCACACGATCATCCAGCACGGCATGCAATTCCGGCAAACCGTAGGTGTCGCAGCGCGCCGCCGCCAGTTCGATCGCCAGCGGAAGCCCGTCGAGTTTGCGGCAGATGTCGCCGATCAGTGCGGCGTCTTCGTCTTGCAGAGGCGCTGCGGAGCCGGCAGCCGTTGCGCGCTCGACGAAGAGTTCCATCGCCGAGAAACGCGCGATGTCCGCGACCGTCGCCTGTTCATCGATGCGGGGGGCGTCTAGCGGACCGACGCGCAGCAGGTGCTCTCCCGCCACACGCAGCGGTTCGCGGCTGGTGGCCAGGATATGCACATCCGGTGCGGCAGCATGGATCTGCTCGACGATCGGCGCGGTGCCTTCGATGACATGCTCGCAATTATCGATCACGAGCAGCAGCGTCTTGTCGCGCACGAACTTCAGCAGATTCGTGGTCGGATCGTCTGACGACACCGAAAGACCGAGACTGGATGCGATCGTGCTGGTGACCAACGATGCGTCGCTAATTGGAGACAGATCAACGAAGCAGATTGCCTCGTCGAACTTGGCGCTGAGATGCCGGCTGACGACCAACGACAACGTGGTCTTGCCGACGCCGCCGGGGCCGACGATCGTGACGAAGCGCTTGTCATGCAGTCGTTCGAGAACCTGCTCGACGACCTGGTCGCGTCCGATCAGGCGAAGGGGATAGTTCGGCGGCTTGCTGAGCTTGTCGCGATAGAAGATGTCCGGACTGGATGTCCTGCCGCCCTGGGCTGCGATCTCGCCCGAGAATTGGTAGCCGCGCCCGGCGATGTTCTTAATAAATTCATTGCCGAGGATCTTGCGCAGCGCGGAGATGTGAACCCGGATGACGCCATCTTCGACGTGAACATTCTTCCAGACCGCCTGTTTGAGATCGGCGACCGTGACGACGTCATTGTTATTCTGGACCAGGACGCACAGGATGTCGAAGGCGCGATCACCCACGACAACCCTTTGACCCGCCTCTTCCAAAAGACGGGTAGCCGGCCGCAACTGGAACAGTCCGAACTTGAAGATCCGGGATCCCGTAATTTCCGTCTTTTCCATCATGACAGACTGAAAGCGCGCAATATCATCCCAGCCGACAGACAGCTGATACGATGCAAAATTCATGCGATCACTACCCGATCCGGGCGTATGGGGCGAATAAAATTATTTGACAGCGACTGTTAGGGATTTTAACAGCCATGGATGTTCCGGCTTCCACCGCTTGAAACGCTGCGCGTCTTTGAGGTTGCCGGAAGGGTCGGTAGCTACTCACGCGCGGCAGCAGAACTGGGCGTCACCCATGGCGCCGTCAGCCAACGCATCGCCCAGCTCGAGACCCATCTCAATGTGCAACTGTTCCAGCGCAGAGGAAACCGGATGGCGCTGACGCCGAGCGGCGTCAGGCTGCACGCGACGGTGAGTCAGGCCCTGTCGCAGCTCGTAACGTCGATGCGCGGTCTCTCATCTGCAGCGGCGGACAGCGAGATCAATGTCAGCCTGCTGCCGGTGATGGCGTCGCGCTGGCTTGTGCCAAGATTGCCGCGCTTCAATGCGATCTACCCGCGGATCTTCGTCAATGTGACGGGCAACCGCACACTCGCCAATTTCAAGACCGATGGCATCGACCTCGCGGTACGCCTCGGCAACGGACACTGGAAAGGCGCGCGGTCCAGAAAACTGTTCGATGAAGACGTGTTTCCGGTCTGCAGTCCGATGTTCAATGGCGGCAAGTTGCCGAAGAAGCCGTCCGATTTTCCCGGTCTGCCGCTGCTGCTCGACCGCAATATCCCGTGGTCGCTGTGGTTTCGTGCCGCCGGGGTGAAGGTCGATCGCCACCTTCTGGGAACGTCATTCATCGATGCCAATCTGCTGATGGATGCAGCATGCGCGGGGCAGGGCATTGCCCTCATCAGGGCCTCGGTTGCGGCGCCTGACCTGAATAGCGGTCGGCTGGTGCAGCTCTCCAGCCTTCGTTACAAGCTGCCGCTGTCCCATTATGTGGTCTATCCACCTTCGGCAGAAGCCGATGACAGCGTGATGGCATTTCGGGATTGGCTGCTCGAGGAAGCGCAGCTCGGTTAGCAGCGCTAAGATGGCAGCCGCTCGAAGGAGACCAGTTCGCTGGATTGCTGATCTGCCTTCTCGCGTGTGCCTCGTCAGCGGTGCGCTATATGCGCCCCTGTATGAACGCCAGCATGTCGGCGTTGATCGTCTGCGGATGCGTAGTGCACATGCCGTGCGGGAAACCCGGATAGGTCTTCAGCCTGGCATCGTTGACCAGTTGGACCGCAAGCCGTGCGGAATCCTCGATCGGGACAATCTGATCGTCCTCGCCATGCATGAAGAATGTGGGGACAGCGATGGCTTTCAGGTCCGATGTGAAATCGGTTTCCGAAAACGCCTTGATGCAATCGTAATGAGCCTTGGCGCCGCCTTCCATGCTCTGCCGCCACCAGTTGCGCACCGTCGCTTCGGACTTCACGGCATTCGGCCGATTGAAGCCGTAGAAGGGGCCGCTCGCCACATCGAGGAAGAACTGCGCGCGATTGAGCGCCAGCGACTTTCGGAAGCCATCGAAGACGTCCATCGGAAGGCCGCCGGGATTGGCCTCAGATTGCACCATGATCGGCGGCACGGCACCGACCAGGATCGCCTTGGCAACCCGGCCTTTACCGTGTCGTGCCACATAACGGGCGACTTCGCCGCCGCCGGTCGAGTGGCCGACATGGACGGCGTCCTTCAGGTCCAGCTCCTTGGCGAGAACCGCGACGTCGGCGGCATAGGTGTCCATGTCGTTGCCGTGATCCGTCTGGCTGGAGCGCCCATGACCGCGGCGGTCATGCGCAATCACGCGATAGCCCTTGTCGAGAAAGAACAGCATCTGCGCATCCCAGTCATCTGACGACAGCGGCCAGCCATGATGGAAGACAATCGGCTGACCAGACCCCCAGTCTTTGAAAAATATCTGCGTGCCGTCGGAGGTCTTCACGAAGCCGGTGGTCATTGGGCGGTTGCCTTTCTTGGAAGATGGGGTGCCGGTGAGTTGTGCGAAGGACGGTGTCGTCAGCGCCAGGGCGCTTGCGAGCGCCAACGAGGCGGACACGACGTCGCGACGGGTTGGGTGAATGCTGGTCAGCGTCATGATCGCCACGCTCCCGGTATGTGACTTCGTCGGCCGTGAATTCCGGCTCTTCCAGACCATGCGCCGGGGAACCAGTCCGCGACATCGCGCACAGATCTAGGCCGGCCTATACCTTGGTAGGTAGTGCATCGTCAGGTTGGGTATCGGTAAATTGCGCGCGATATACCGCGGCACTTGCAAAACAGTTTTCGCCGGCCTTAAACGTCAGCGCTCGCAAGAGCCGCCAAACAACGGGTCTGGTTGCCGAATGTCGATGCGCCGCGCGCTGTTTGTCCTGCTGTCGGTTCTTTGTTTCTTCCCGCCGGCGCAGGCTGAGTTTCCCGATCGGCCCGTCCGTCTGGTGGTAGCCCTACCGGCGGGAGGATCGGTCGATGTCGTGGCCCGCATCCTAGCAGACCGGTTGCGCGACGGGCTGGGAGAAACCGTCGTTGTCGAGAACAGGGCAGGCGCTTCCGGCAACATAGCGGCGCAATCGGTGGCTACTGCGGATGCCGACGGCTACACCTTACTGTTCACAACCTCGGCCATCACCAGCAGCACGCAGCTCGCGGCAACGAGTTTCGATCCGCCGAAAGATCTCGTTGCGGTGACCCGTGTCGGGCTTTCTCCCTATGTTCTCGTCGTCCGCTCAGAATCGCCGATCACGACGCTCGATGATTTCGTGGCAAAAGCGCGGTCTGAGCCCGGCACATTTTCATGCTCGACCTATGGGGTCGGCTCGCCGCCGCATCTTGCGCTTGAGATGTTGAAGCAAGCCGCGGGGCTCGACATCGTTCACATTCCCTATCGCGGTTTCAACCAGTCCTATCCCGATATCAGGTCCGGCCTTTTGACCTGTGCGATGGAGGTTCCGGCGAATGTCGCGCCGTTCGTGAAGGACGGCACGTTACGCGCGCTGGCGGTGACGACGGCAATGCCGATGACGCTGTTTGCAGGCGTGCCGACAATTGCTTCCCGCTTTCCGAATGTCGTTGTGGAAGGATGGCAGGGCGTTTTCGTGCCGGCCGCGACGCCGCAACCGATCATCGATCGGCTTAACGCGGAATTCGTCAAGGCGCTGCGGGACCCGGAGGTCATCCAGCAACTCAGGAAGCTCGGCTTCGAGCCGATAGGCGACAGCAGCGCTGACGCGGATAAAATCTTCCGCCACGACTACGTGCGTTTTGGCGCCACGATCGAATCCCTCAAAATACGCTAGGCGCCGCTCGGCCCGCATCGCTGCGTCAGCGATGACGCACTACCCTCAATGAGGGACGCACCTAACCCTCCGTATGATTTCGAGCGGGGTGAAAATGAACGACACCGGATGGCGTTTAACTCACCTCGAGGAAATCGTCATGGACTCCAAATTCGAAACGACCCCCAACCTCTACGTCGTTGCATCTGATGGCGTAGAATACGCGTACAGGAAAATGGAGAAGCAGGGAACGACACCGTTGCTGTTCCTGCAGCACTTCACCGGGACGATGGACTCCTGGGATCCAAAGCTCATCGACGCAATTGCCCAAGACCGGACCGTCATCGTCTTCGACAACGCCGGTGTCGGTACATCCAGAGGCAAGACGCCGGACTCGATCGCGCAGATGACCATCGACGCGGAACACTTCATCCAAGCCCTCCAGTTAGGAGAGGTGGATTTGTTGGGTTTTTCGCTGGGCGGGTTCATCGCGCAGTTGATTGCGGCGCGGGGGCAGGTGTCCGTCAGGAAACTCGTGTCGGTTGGAAGCGCCCCGCAGGGTGGTGAAGAGCATCTGCTGCAGGTTGTGACCGAAGCCTTCGCGAAAAATGCGGCCGACGTCCGGCTGCCGCTGTTCTTCACGCCATCCGCGAAAAGCCAGGCAGCCGGCAAGGCTTTTATCGACCGCGCGTCGTTTAGAAAGCACGAACGCGATCCCGAAAGTGGCGAGGATATCCGCAATGCGCAGGCCAAGGCGATCATCGCGTGGTGTGCAGACAAGACGGCCGGCAACGCGGTTCTCAAGCAGATCTCCCAGCCGACGCTGATCGTCCATGGCAACGCAGACACGATGTTTCCGGTGATCAACGCCTGGAACATGTTCAAGGCCATGAACGACGCGACCCTGATGATATATCCCGATTCAGCGCATGGCGCGCTTTTCCAATACGCCGATACGTTCGCATCCCACGTCGATCTGTTTCTCACCGCCTGATTTCAACCAAACCTGACAGGACATTCACATGGAAAAGCTCGCACAAAAAATCGTCGAGGCGCATGGCAATCTCGCCGACTGGCAGACATTCAACAGCGTGACGGCGACACTGAAGCAGGGCGGTGCGCTCTGGGGCATGAAGGGGCACGCCGGAAAACTGGACGACACCTCCGTGACTGTCGGCCTCAAGGACGAGTGGGCGTCTCACGCGCCGTTCGGCCCATCGGGAAAGGTCTCGTTCTTCAGTCCCGGCAGCGTCATCCTCAAAGATGGCGACAGAAAAGTGCTTGAAGAACTCAAAAATCCGCGCGCGTCATTCGCCGGTCATCGCTTGGAAACGCCGTGGTCCGAGCTTCAACTGGCCTATTTCGCCGGCTGCGCCATGTGGACCTATCTCAACATGCCGTTTCTGCTCGCGCGCCCCCACGTTGTCACGTCGCCTCTTACAGACTGGACCGAGAACGGAGTGACGTGGCAGCGGCTGCAGGTGACATTTCCGGACCACATCGCAACGCATAGCAGGGTGCAGACGCTTTATGTCGATGCGGATGGTCTCCTGAAGCGCCACGACTATGACGTCGAGATCGCCGGCAACACGCCCGGCGCCCACTATGTGTCGGACTATGTCGAGGTGCAGGGATTCAAGTTTCCCACCACGCGAAAAATCTTCCCGCGCGGGCCGGACGGCCAATCGCTGCCCGATCCGCTCGTCGTCTCCATCGATCTTTCGGACATCAAGCTCGCACGTACGTAACCGGTCATGAACCATCAATGAAAGTAATTACAATGTCAGACAACACACGCTTCATTGAGACCGTTGTCCTGATGTTGTGGCCTAGCGATCGATGACGCTGCATAGGCAGTAATGCCGATGACTGAATGCCTCAAAGCCGCACATAAACAGCAGCTATAATGGGCCGCCCTGTCGGCGCCACGTTCGCGACGGGACTGATGAACCCCCGTTGATGTCGTGGCGCTGACCGGCAATTCCGACGGTAACGGCATTCCATCCGGCGTCGAGCGAAACATCGTTCGCTTCGAAAGCCATCGGTGCCGTCCGGAGCACGACGCAACTGGGACCGGCGCTTTCGTAACTCACGGCATGCCAATGCGACAGCCAAGAACAACATAGCGCTCATGGATGCAGCAGTGGCGCCGGCTTATGGCTCACCGGCCAGCTCGCGACAAAGCCGCAACGTTTGCTGGGCAGGCTTAAATCAGAGCGCCAGCGGCCGCCTCGCCCAGAAAACCGTCAACGAGGGTGCCAAGGTCAGCTACGAAGAGAAAGAAAACCGCGGGAAGACTTCGGCAGAAAACTTGCGCGTCGGATAACCCTGACTCGGCCCGCCGGCGTGGTTGGTCGAAAACAGTTAGGGCGTGAACCCATAAACTTCGAGCGGACGGCGGACGTCCGCTTAGGTGCCTATAACGGACTCAGGTCGGATATCGCCTCAGGTCCGAAAAGTGCCACAAGCAAAGTCAGCTCAACGAAATGTGCTCGGAACGGTATCGATGCCGGCTGGCTCTCTCCGGTCGTCCTAGTCAGGCAACCCGAGCTTTCTGAGGTTTTCTGCCATACGGTTCAGAACAGCAGGCGAAAACACCATTGCCTGTTTGAATTTTGAAATCGTCAGATCGGGGTAAGTAAGCATCAACTCCTCGAATGCTTGTTTAGCTTCGCCGACCCGGCCGGCTCCCGACAGGACCGACGCCAAATTGCGATAAATCCAACTAGCGTTCGGCCGTTCTTCGAGGGCGCGCCGATAGAACGCGGCAGCCTTGTCGTATTCCTGCGCTACTTCATGCGCAGAGGCTATTCCTACATAGTTGTTGAAATTCATTGGATCGATCGGGCTCAGGCGGAGAGCGCGCTCGAAATTGTCAATCGCCTTCTGAGGCTGATCGGCATAGTTCTCTAGCCATCCGAGCCTACTCCAGGCCCATGCAGCGTTGGGGTCGAGGCTGACGGCTCGCTCAAGCAGTATACGCGCGGTTCCATGGTTGCGTACAAATGTGTGCACTGCGCCGAGTACCGCCAGAATGACGGGGTCATCGCCACTCATCTCTGCTGCCCGCTCGGCGAGCGATCGCGCCATTGCCTGGCTTCCAACGATGTCGTCCGCCCAGTTATAGACCGAGCGCTGGGCGTGGCACCAACCAGCAAGCGACAAAGCTAGGGGATATTCGGGATCAATCGCGAGCGCCTTTTCGAGAAGTTCAATCGCTTTAGCGCTCTCTTCCTTCTCCAACGCCCAGACATGAGGCATCGCTCTCATAGTATAGTCATAGCTGCTCAGGTCTTGCGGCCGTTTGCGTCGCGACCGCTCAATCTCGGCAATGCGGATGGAAGGCTGTAGAGCGCCTGCCACCTGCTCCGTTATTCGGTCTTCGAGGTCAAAGAACTCGTCGACTGCGCCGTCAAAGCGTGAGCTCCAAACATGTGCCCCTCCCTCGGTTTCGATTAGCTGAACGATAATGCGGAGGCGATTGCCGACTTTCTGCACGCTACCCTCAAGCAAATAAGCAACGCCCAACTCCTTACCGACGTTGCGCGCATTTATCGCGCGGCCCTTATAGGTGAACGCTGAGCTACGGGCGATGACGAAAAAAGAGCGAATGCACGAAAGAGCTGCGGTAATTGCCTCGACGATACCATCAGCAAGGTAATCCTGCCCCGCCTCAGCGGACATGTTGTCGAACGGCAGGACGACGATGGACGGTTTGTCAGGTAGAGCTAGATCTCGAACTTGTTTCGCAGACGAATTTGACGGGATCGCAGGGGCGCTCTCGCGGGCAAGCCGTATGAGCCATACGCGCATTGGTTCGGCAATATTCTTTAAAGTCTGCTCGCCGATGTCGTCGAAGGCGACGTCGAGCTTGCCGCGAATTTGCCTGTGTGCATCATCGGAGATGCAGATACCGCCTGGCTCGGCAATTCCCTCAAGACGGGCTGCGATGTTGACACCATCGCCGAAAATATCGTTGTCGTCGATGATGATGTCCCCAACGTGTATGCCGATGCGAAATTCAATCCTGAGTTCCGGCGGAACGGCGGCGTTTTGTTGAGCCATCTCTTGCTGGATTTCCACCGAACAGCGCGCTGCATCGACAGCACTGGCGAATTCGACCAGCATGCCATCGCCAGTGGTCTTGACGATGCGACCGCGGTGCGTGGCGATGCTGGGATCGACAAGCGTCTTTCGAAACGTCTTTAGCTCCGCAAGCGTGCGCTCCTCGGCATGACCCATCAACCGGCTATAGCCGGCGACATCCGCCGCCAGCACAGCCGCCAGTCGCCGTTCCACGCGCTCGCCGGGCAAAAAACGCTCCCTGGCTCGGTGAAAACTATCTGCTTCTACCAAAGCATAGGCAGTGGCTGTTCCGCTAGGTACAATGTCCAAAACAGGTCCATTTGCCGCCCTACGATCAATCAGGGACGGGCAGTGAAGCCGGGTACGCCCTGGAAGCTAACCCTTGCGCGCCCAATGATTGTCCCCAATAACCGAAGGCAGCTTGACGCAATGCATGGCAATTGCGCCGCAATATTATTCGTCGCAAACAACGCAATGTCGGGAAATGCATCATGGGACGGAAATATCAAAGCATCGTCGAAACGATCGGTAATACTCCGGTAGTGCGGATCAATCGTCTGGCGCCGGAAGGCGTGAATCTTTTCGTAAAAATCGAAGCCTTCAACCCGCTTGGTTCAGTGAAGGACCGATTGGCTCTTGGAGTAATCGAGGCGGCCGAACAATCCGGAGAGCTCAAGCCTGGTCAGACGGTCATAGAGGCGACAAGCGGAAATACGGGCATTGGTCTTGCCATGGTCTGCGCCGCCAAGGGATACCCGCTTGTGATCACCATGGCAGAGCCATTTAGCGTCGAGCGGCGTAAGCTCATGCGGTTCCTTGGAGCGAAGGTCATCGTAACTCCCGCCGCTGAGCGCGCCGTAGGGATGATCAACAAGACCATCGAGCTCGCCAGGGCGCATGGCTGGTACATGACTAGGCAGTTTGAGAATGAAGCCAATCCCGATATGCATTCGCGTACGACAGCGCGTGAGATACTCGACGATTTCTCCGGGGAACGGTTGGATTATTGGGTCACGGGCTATGGAACGGGCGGAACGTTAAAGGGCGTGGCGCGGGTACTCGCAGAGGAGCGTCCCGAGACGAAGATAGTGGTTTGCGAGCCAGAGGATGCGCAGTTGTTGGCCAGTGGCACCCCGCAGTCGCGAAACTCAGATGGAACTCCGGCCGCCCCGCATCCGACATTCAAGCCCCATCCGATGCAAGGCTGGACGCCGGATTTCATCCCCAAACTCACCGACGATGCCGTCGCAATGAATGTCATCGATCGCATCTTAGCCATCTCGGGTCCGGATGCCATTTGCTGCAGCAAGGACCTCGCTACTAAAGAGGGCATCTTCGTGGGTATTACCTCGGGCGCAACCTTTGCGGGCGCGCTCAAGGTTGCAGCCGAGGCAGAGAAAGGCGCAAATATTCTCTGCATGCTTCCCGACACCGGCGAGCGCTATTTGAGCACACCCCTTTTCGCTGATGTGTCGGCTGACATGAACGAGGAAGAGCTTGAGATCTCACGCTCTACGCCGAGCGCACAGCTCAAGCCTAGCTCTTGAATCATCGGAAGTTATGAGGCCCGGAGACCGCGATGCTCTGCGCGCCATCAGTTCGCCCGACAGACGTCTCGTTGCGCTCAATGAAACGGAATTGTCCAAAGTACGTCATCGAGGCTTTTTCCTCGGTTCCATAACATCCGAACGGCGAACAATTGTGTAGCCGCAAAGCTAAATGTCAGCATTGTGCAGGCGAAATCCTCATGGGGAGGCTGCAGGCATTAATCCGTTTAATCAACCATCCCAATGCTCGCGCGCAAAGTTGTCGCAGTCTACGGCGGCCGCAATTTCGAGAAAATCAGACTGACGCTAGGCCGCGGTCGCTCGTCTGTTGGTGGCACCGGCGAGCAGTTGCGTAATTTCGCCGGAAGGTCGCGGGCGACTGAAATAGTAGCCTTGCATTTCAGTGCAGCGTTCCGAACGCAGAATGTCTTGCTGTTCCTTGGTTTCAACACCCTCGGCCGTTGTCGTCTTGCCCAGGCTCACGGCAAAGCTAACCACGGCGCGGGCGATCATCCGCGCTTCTTCTCTCGGGCTCGTCAGCTCGTTGACGAAGCTTCGATCAATCTTGATCTTGTCGAACGGAAACCTCTGCAGAAAACTTAGAGATGAATAGCCCGTGCCGAAGTCGTCGAGCGCTATTTGCACCCCGAAATCGTGCAAGCGCGCGAGCGCCGCAAACACACCCTCGCTGTCATGTATGATGGCCGTCTCCGTGATGCATTGGGGCGGCGAATTGGCAGAACGCGCGGGTTTGCCTTTGGGTTCCGGAACTATCATGCCGCCTTCGCGCAGCTCTGCTTACGCAACTATGCTGGAAATTCTACAATGAACGACGATCCTCGACCAATCGGATTTGGGATCGCCTCCACATGCCCGCCAAGTTGCTCGGCCAAAGAACGGATCACTTTCATTCCTAATCCTTGTTGGGAGCTTTCAATCGAAAAATCTGCAGGAAGTCCCTGGCCTAGATCGGAAATGACGAGCCGGCGAACGCCATCCGCCAGTCGAAAGGAAACGCTTATTTGACCGGCACCATGCTTTGCGGCGTTAGTGACAAGCTCATTAATCAATAGACCAATTGGCTGCACCGAAGTTGTCGGGACCTCTCCTTCATCGCCACTAACATGGATTGGGGTTTCCAAAATGCTCGATAAATCAGCGCACAGCCGAGCAATGTAGGGCATGCACGAAGCCGTTTCGCGCACCCCCTCCGCATAAAAGTGGCGATGGACGCGCGCCACGGCTCCAACCCGATCTGCCGCTATCTTTAACTGCGTCGTTGCGTCGGTTGCGGTACCGGAGCGGCTCTGTAACGAGAGCATCGCAGAAACAAACTGCAAGCTGTTCATCACGCGGTGGTCAATCTCGCGAGCCATTATTTGAGCCTGGTCAACCGCGCGACGTGCCGATAGTCGCAGCTCCATCTGATCCATGACGACGGAGCCCAAGTCCTTTAAGTCGTCTATTTGGCTTTGATCGACTGTCCGCGGCTCCTTGTCGATGACACAGAGCGTGCCGAGATTGTAACCGTCAAAGGTCTTAAGCGGAACGCCCATGTAAAACTTGAGGCCGAACTCACCGGCAACGAGGGGATTGGTCAAGGAACGAACATCCGTATGTGCATTCTCAAGTATATACGGATCTGATTTTAGAATTGCGGAAGCGCACAAGCCAGGATCGCGATCTATCTGCTCTACGGCTAGGCCATGGTGAGATTTAAACCAAATGCGATCGTGGTCTACGATACTAATAATTGAGATTGGTACGTTGAAGCGCCGCGCGGCCAGGGCTGTGACGCGGTCGAACGTTCCATCAGGCGGAGTATCGAGAATGTCATAACGCCTCACGGCCGCCATCCGCTGGACTTCATTGTCAGGAATAATACTTGGGGGGACAAAAGGCATGGCGATCATCGACGCTCGCTGAAGGGGCGTCGAAGGTGCGCCCCGTAATGTCAAAAGTCGAACACTTAAATACATCAGGGCAGAGGAACAAAAGCGCTCTTCGCTGACCGTCCAGTGAATTACTTGTGGTGCTTGGCGATCGTCCTCGGCGGTTTTCTCTCCGCTACTGCATCTTTGCTTACCTATAATCGGATTTCAAACAGCCAGATCACAAGCCCTACCGCAATTCCAAACATGAGTACGCTTGCGCCCAGCAAGGCCAAATCGAGTGACTGCCAGCCTTCGAGCAAGAGACCGAAGATCTGCGTTAACGGCAAGTTCGCCTCCCATGGATGTACCCTCTAGAGGGGGAAGAAGCGCCCACGCAGGGCGAATCACACCGACTTCACCGCGCTATCAATCGAGGCGCGTTTGCTTGATGCAGTCGTCAGAAGAGGCCGAACCGAGGCGTTCTTTACCATCAGGCGAAAGTCGATCTAGCTCGTCGTGGATCCTGCGTGCGTGGAAAGCTACGATCCTCAGTTCGTATGCCGAGAGAGGCTGGCGCTTCCCGTCACCAACGCTGCGCTTGGCTATTTCTTTCTCTATTTCTTCTATGAGGTGGCAGATATTCTCTGTGGGCATCGCATCGAGTATCGAGTGCACTGAGTCGCGCCCCCGCAAGAAAGCAACAGCAGCGTCGGCCGAAATCTCGGGTTTGTTGTGTGGGGACATGGTTCACCGCGCAGAAAGGCGGGAGCATTCCGGCTCTCAGTCACCGATGGACGCCGTGGTAAGGCGGTGATGTGAGTACTGGAGCCTTTTTATCGCCCCGAGTCGATAAGAATAAAGTTCAGTAAAACTGAATCGCTACCCAAGGTCGAGCACCGAAATCATCACTATCTTTGAGAATAAGCCGGGCGGGATAATTGGTCGGATGTAGGGCTCAATTGTATTGAACTATCCAAAAGAAATCGTCGCCTTGAAATTTCACTTCTACAGTGGCGGGCGCTCTGGTTTCTCGGTTACCGGCGGCCATCCGAGCGCAGCGATCACACTTAGGTAACGCGTCCAGAAGTTGATTCAAAAGTCTAGAGCGATTTAAGCATGAAGGACTTTGATGTTGCTAATTGGGGTTGGGTAAAGGAAGCCCTGCTCGAAGCGTCCCTTCGTCCGCGGGGCACGCCCGGATGGTTGTCAAGACGGATTTCTGATCGTGGGGTGAAGGTGACAGCCGAGATTAGCTAGTGCCCCGTCACTCAACAACGTCAAGTCCTACGACATATTGCGATAGTGCTCGCGCCATTGGGAGGTCTCATCGACGGCCGCCTCATCAAGCTTTCGCCGCCCGCAATGCTGCGTTGGCCCTGTCGCCGGATGCTGCCACATCCTGAAAGTCGCCGCGTAAAGCCTTCAGTGCCTGCCGCTCCTGCTCGATTTCATAGGACGTCCGAAAGCCCAAGCGACGAAGAATTGGGACAGGAGGACACCAGCCTTGAATTGCATGCTGGAACAGAAAAGCTGTCACCAATGCAGGAAGGCCAAGCCAGCGACGATCGCCTTTGCTCGCCATGACAGTGCCGATAAACGCAAGCACAGACGCATTCGCCTCGATAGCGCGCTCGATATCCCACTCCCGACTTAGGGCTGCCAATTGCTCAGGAATCTGCACCTGGTGCTCGGCATAGTACATCACTCGACGCCGCATCTCTTCCTGGATCTGAGCGTTGATTTCGCTGCTGGTATGTGCAGGTACCCGGGATCGTGTACTCAGCATAAAAAGAACCCTCGATTTGCACGACAACGTCGAAGAATAGATTTGGTTGCAGTTCTCACGGCAACCATGAAAACGGTACAGTCCTATCTTCGAGCTCTATGGCGTCTCAGAAACCGGGCAGCGTGCTGGCCTGGAAAATGGCAATACCTCCCACGGAACCTATCCGGCGGTCGCAACTAAAGGCGAGGCTCTTGTCCCTCTGCTCAATGCACTGCAACTGGATGCAATGACGGCATTGCGAATTTGCCTGGACCCAACCGTTTCGAACAAATGTCGAGCGGCCAGTGCTTGCAATCAAATGCTACGGCAGGCTCACCGGCGAGCGTCCGTTCCCCACTTCGATTGTCGTTGAAAGCGCCGGCATCGTTGGAAATTGCAGCGACCATCATCGACAACGCACATGCCCTGCGTCACCCCACCACATGTCGTTCTTTAAGCGCGCGTCCTCTCGCTATTTGTCGATCTCTTAAAATTCACAGCAATGTCGCGGGAGAGGAAATCGTCAGAACTGAGCTAGAGTGTCTTTCGAGCGCTTGCTGCCTGCTGCAAAGCGGGAAAGCCGCCAGCGACATGCGCCACGTTCGTTATACCCATGTCTTTCAAAGTTTTGGCAGCCAATGCCGAACGGCCTCCCGAGCCGCAATACAGCACCAGCTTGTTTTTGCCCGCAAGCTTCGGATTATGCGAGGGACTTTGGGGGTCGATCTGAAATTCTAGGAGTCCACGTGGTACATGCACCGCATTGGGGAAAGAGCCTTTTTCCACTTCGGCAGGCTCTCGCAAATCGACAAAGACAGTGCCCTTATCCGAAGCGAGCTCGATGGCTTCATTCGGAGTGAGCGTTTCAATCTGTTGGTTGGCGTCGCTTACAAGCTGTTTTGCACTTTTCATATTGGCTGTCCTTACAAGCGGCGTGGAACCCGTTCGCTCAATCAGCCCACGGTGCTGCGTCGAGGGCATCAAGCGGTATTTTCAGATAACGCTTGCCATTCATCTCTTGTTCCGGAAGCCGACCGCCTCGAATATTCACCTGCAGCGAATGCAAGATGAGCTTGGGCATCGGCAGCTCACGGTCCCGGCGCTCGCGCAGGGCGACGTATTCGTTCTCAGTTACTGCTTTGGTCAGGTGAATATTTTCGAGCCGCTGTTGTCTGACAGTGCTTTCCCAGAGCGGTTTCTTGCGTCCCGCTGGACAATAGTCATGACCGGTGAACAAGCGGGTCTGATCAGGCAAAGCCATGATCTTCTGAATACTCGCCCATAGCGCCCGCGCGCTTCCTCCCGGAAAGTCAGCGCGAGCGGTGCCGCCGTCCGGCATGAAAATCGTGTCGTGAATAAAGGCGGCATCACCGACGAGGTAAGCTACAGATGCTAGCGTGTGGCCGGGCGTAAGCATGACCTCGACATCCAGATTGCCGATCTGAAACCGCTCTCCGTCGGCAAACAGCTTGTCCCACTGCGAACCGTCCGTGGCAAAAGTATCCGAGTAGTTGTAGATGCGCTTCCACAATTTCTGGACCTCCACTACTTTTTCGCCGATCGCGGTGGGCACATCGGTTCGCGATTTTAAATAGCCTGCGGCGGAGAAATGGTCGGCGTGCGGATGGGTATCCAGGATCCAGACCAGCCTATATTGTTCGCGTTCGATATGCTCAAGCAAAGCATCGGCCGATCGTGTTGCCGTTGCTCCCGAATTCGGATCAAAGTCAAGCACGGGATCTATAATCGCACATTCTCGCGTTTCCGGATCGGCGACCACGTACTGAATGCTTGATGTCCGTTTCTCGTAAAATCCGGCCACGATCGGTTGACCCGCACGCTCCGGCTTCTGACTTGCCATGTTCTACTCTCCTGCTTGCGCCACTGGCAAAAATCCGCGGGCGACGACATAAATCCCCACGATGATAACCAGACTACCGAACACAAGCGTCAGGCCTCGCTTCTGCGCGCTCAGGATCTGCCCGAGTTGCACTCCCATGACGCCGCCGCCGAGGCCGCCGAGAACGAACAGGCCTGCCATCGGCCAATCAACGAAACCGGAGAGGGCGTAGCTGGCGGCGGTGGCCGCGCCGAAGGCGCTTACGGCGAACAGCGACGTCCCGATCGCTGAGGTAAGAGGCATGCCGGTCGCGAGCATCAGGCCGGGAACGATGAGAAATCCGCCCCCGATGCCGAAAAATCCCGAGAACATCCCGACAATGAAGCCGATGCCGACGAGAGTGGGCACAAGCTTGCTGGCCGATTCTCTCGTCAGTTTCACATTTGGGTCGCCTTCGCAACGGCGTCCACGAAGCATGAGAGCGCCGACCACGATCATCACAAGGCCGAACAGCGCAAGAAGTCTTTGACCATCCATCGCCTTCGCGGCCGCTGCCCCGCCGAATGCGCCGATGACGCCGGCCGACGCAAATACCGCCGCGCAGGCCCATTTGACGTTTCCGTTGCGCCAGTGAGGAAACAGATTGCCGAGCGCGCTCGCCGCCACTGCCACGGCACTGGTTCCGATAGCGACATGCGGCGATTTAACCCCAACCGCATAGATCAAGAGGGGGACCGCGAGGATCGATCCGCCGCCGCCCACCAAACCGAGGACAAGGCCGACGATCCCGCCCGAACTGATGCTGAGCAGGCTGGTGACGAGATCCGGCATCACGCGTCGACCTTTCGGAACAGCGAAGCGACATCTGACTTACCGGAGGGCAGTGCGGCGAACAGGCCCATGCCCACCAACATCGCGGCCACGAAGATCCAAGCTTGCCATAGACCGAGCGGCATAATTGCAAGGGCAGGACCTGGGCACAGACCCGCGAGGCCCCAGCCGATACCGAAGAGGATCGCACCTCCGACTAGGCGCTTGTCGAAATCGCGCCGGCTCGGAACTTCCAGCCTGTCTCCAAAGACCGGTTTGCCCTCGCGTTTCGCCAGCACATATCCGAATGCGGACGCGGCGATGGCGCCTAGCATTACGAAAGCAAGGCTCGGATCCCATGCTCCAGCGACGTCAAGGAACGCCAAGACTTTCCCGGGATTAACCATTTGAGAAACTACGAGCCCCAGGCCGAACAGCAGGCCAGCGGCGAATGCGGAGAGCAACAGCATCTCAATGTCCGATCAAGTGACGGGTGATGAAAACCGTGACGAGGGCGGTGACTATGAACACGGCGGTCGCGACCAACGATCTCGGCGATGCACGCGACAGGCCGCATACGCCGTGACCACTCGTGCATCCCGATCCGAGGCGTGTGCCGAAGCCGACGAGCAGGCCAGCGACGACTATCACTCCCGTGGAGGCATCGAAGGTGACCGTGGTCAGGGGACCGAAAAGAACGCCGTAGAGGAGGGGCGCCAGCACCACGCCGACCACAAAGGCGGCGCGCCATGCGACCTCGCGGAAATCGCGCTGGAACAGGCCGGCGACGATTCCGCTAATACCCGCAATCCTTCCGTTGAGGATCAACAGCAGCGAGGCGGACGCGCCTATCAGCAAGCCGCCAGCAAGCGCGGATCCAGGAGTGAACTCGGTCATCGGCGCGCTCCCCTAGGCTTGCCGGCTTTACGAGCGGTGCGGCAGAACAGCTGGTGAAGCGTCGCGAACAGCTTCTCAATGCGAGGATCGGCGATCCGGTACCAGACCGTCTGGCTTTCCTTACGAAACGTGACGATGCCTTCATCGCGCATTTTGGACAGATGCTGGGACAATGCGGACTGGCTTATGCCGACTGCGTCGACAAGCGAGCCTACGGTTGCTTCGCCGCATTCCACCAGCCGGCAGAGAATCATCAGGCGCCGCTCGTTGGCGAGCGCGCTCAGGATTCCCACGACCTCGGCCGCGTTCCTCTGAAAATCGGCAAAATCTTTAGTATCGATGGACATCGTGGGGCCTCTAGTTAGCAATCGCTAAATTAGCTATTCCTTATATATTGTCAAGTATGGAACAGGACGGCATCACGGACAGGTGATTTGCCAGTTGGCCTGCCGATGGAGAGAAAGCGTCGATGCATCCTAACCCTGCCTATTTCAGGAGAACTACCCGACGCCGGACGAGCCTGTCTCGTTTCGTGCTCGCGTTGCTCTGTATGGCGGGACTGTGCGCATCACTTCTGCAGTCGCCGTCTACGCGTGGGTTGTCCAGGGCGGAGACCTCATTCCAGACCTTGTTCGTAAAGGACAATGCGCTCAAAGGCGGCAAGCCGTGCCAGCGCATGGTCCCGGGTGCCGTCGGAACTTCCTGCAGCGCGGGCGCCATGGTCGCACTCGAAGCGGCCACTTCGGTTGTTCTTGAACCCCTGTCTTCGGCTGCCGGAGCAGCTCACTTCATGGACGCGACGCTGCACGTGCAGTGGTTCTGCGCTCCCCAGTTCAGACCTCCGCGGATCTTCGCATAACGTCGTCAGCTTCGCGCTGACGCCCCGTTGCGTCCATAGATCCTCGGAGAATTATCATGATATCGCCGTTAACCGCACTCGGTGCGGTGGCGCATCCGTTTCTGCGCGTCGTTTGCTCAGCCGGATTGACCGTCCTTTTGGCAGCTTGCAACCAGGCAACTCTGCAACAGGCGTCCTTTGTGCCACCTCTTCAACCGCAATACGCCGCTCTTTCAGACCGCGGTGTCCGGATTCCCGCGGTCGAAGCCGAAACCATCGACCCGAAATACGTCAAGCAGCGCGTCCGCTACGCTACCTCGCAGCCGCCGGGTACCATGGTCGTCGACCCCTATGCCAAGTTTCTTTACCTTGTGCAGGAGGGCGGCTTCGCCATGCGCTACGGCGTCGGCGTTGGCCGCGACGGTTTCGGATGGTCTGGGACGGCAGACATCCACCGCAAGGCGCAGTGGCCGACATGGACTCCTCCATCCAGCATGGTCGCTCGGCAACCCGAGCTCAAGCAGTACAGTCAGGGTATGCCCGGCGGGATCGGAAATCCGCTCGGTGCCCGCGCCCTCTATCTCTTTCAGAACGGCCAGGACACGCTCTACCGTATACACGGCACCAACGAACCCGAGAGCATTGGCAAAAATGTATCGAGCGGATGCATCCGGCTTTTGAATCAGGACGTGGTCGATTTGTTCAATCGCGTGCCGGTGGGCTCCAAGGTCGTTGTTCTCTCTGAGCGGGAGGCCGGTGCGGGGACTTCGATCGAAGGGAATGCGCGGCCCCAGGCTGAGGTGCAGCGATGAGGCATCCTGCATACGCCGCGCTCGCCGCGCTCGCTCTGATCTTGATGGCGCCCACGGCGCACGGCCAGTCGTCGGCCGGGGAGTCGACCTATAAGCCCGATATCAAGGCCGACTTTCTGACAGGCGACTCGGAAGCCGGCGAGGCGTGGATCGGTGTTAGGATTGACCTCGGCCCGGGCTGGAAGACGTATTGGAAATCGCCGGGCGACGCCGGCCTTCCATCAGAGTTCGACTGGTCCGGCTCGTCGAACCTCGACCATGCAGAGGTGAATTGGCCGGCGCCGTCCCGCCTTTCCATTCAAGGCATTGAGACGATCGGATATACGCATGAAGTCCTGTTTCCCGTCAGGATCAGGGTTCGTGATCCCGCCATTGAGACGAAGGTTCAACTGAAAATCGCTCTCTACGCCTGCAGCACGATCTGCGTGCGCGAGGATCGCGTGCTTTCTACCACGATCCAACCAGGAGCAAGAGGCCAGTCTCAGGCGACGATCGATCGCTGGCGGGACAAAGTGCCCCTCATGACGTCGGAAGTGCTCTCCGTTCTCGCGGTGGAGCGATCGACAACCGGCCCTGCATCCCTGCGGCTAACCGTTTCCTCAACCAAACCCCTGCTTGAGCTGGATGCGTTCGTCGACAGCGATCCACCGCTGAGCGGCGACAAGCCAGTCGTGACGTTCGGTTTCGACAACCGTGCCACCTTGAGCCTGAACTTACCCGGCATGACCGCCTTGAGCATCCGGGCTCGCCCCATCACCGCGACGATAGTGTCTGGAGGAGCCGCGGTGTTGGCGGTGTCACATGCACCGCAGGCAAGCGAAGCTGCCAAACCAGACAGTTCTCAAGACCCCAGATCGGCAATCGGTTCACATGGCGGTATTCTCGCTCTTATCGGCATCGCGCTGGCGGGCGGGTTCATTCTGAACCTCATGCCTTGCGTCTTTCCGGTACTCTCACTGAAGCTTCTCTCATTTGTTCACGGAAGCACCGCCAGCCGCAGCCAGATTCGCAGGGGATTCGCAGCTTCCGCCGCAGGGATCCTGGTTTCCTTTCTTCTGCTGGCCGGCGTGCTGGCGGGGATGAAGGCAGCTGGAGCCAGTGTCGGATGGGGGATCCAGTTCCAACAGCCGATGTTTCTCGCTGGGATGGCAGTCGTCCTCGCGCTATTCGCAGCCAACCAGTTCGATCTCATCCATCTTCCGGTATCGTCGGGCTTTCTTACGCGAGTAAGCGGTATCGCTGGCGGCACGTCGGCCGCCGCGCATTTCCTCAGCGGGTTTGTGGCAACACTGCTCGCCACTCCCTGTTCCGCACCGTTAGTCGGAACGGCGGTTGGTTTCGCGCTCTCGCAAGGAACCGTCGAGATCTTAGTTATCTTCGCCGCACTGGGCGTCGGGATGGCATCACCCTATCTGCTTGTCGCCGCGTTTCCTGCACTGGCCAGTGTCGTGCCACGGCCAGGGCCATGGCTGATGCGGGTGAAGTGGCTGTTTGGTTTGGCATTACTGGTGAGTGCAGGCTGGCTCCTCTTCGTCCTTGCAGAGGTAAGCGACAGCCGTCTCGCTGTCGCTCTCGGTGCGACCTTGTTCACTTTCCTGGTTCTATGGAAGCACGTCACTCCAAAAAGGGTGGTGGCAGCAGCGATCATCGTCAGCGCGGCGGTGTTCGCCCTGGTGACGTCGCAGCCTCGAACCCAAGCTCAGGACGAAATCCCGTGGCGCACCTATTCAAACCGCGACCTCAAGGCGCTCGTCGGTGCTGGCCACACCGTGTTCGTAGACGTCACGGCGGATTGGTGCATCACCTGCAAAATCAACGAGGCGCTCGTCCTCAATAAGCCGGAAGTGGCGAACCGCCTTTCTTCCGACGTCGTGCCCATGCGTGCCGACTGGACAAAGCCGGATGCCGAAATCTCTGGATTTTTGCGCCAGCACGGCCGTTTCGGAATTCCATTCAATATTGTGTTCGGCCCTGGGGCGCCGAACGGAATCGCGCTTTCCGAAATCCTCTCGACTTCATCCGTGTCCGCCGCGTTCAACGATGCCACGGCAGCGTCCAATAGCTCCCAACCCAGATAGGTCATACCATGAAGAAATCGATCATCCGCGTCGCCGTCGCATCCACGCTCTCCTTGGGAGTTCTCATCAATTTCACGCCAGCCGCGCGGGGCGAAGGAGAGGATGCGTTCAGGGAAAGCGTACTCCGCGACCCGGAGGTGCCGGCCATCGGAAATCCACAGGGCGATCTCACGATCGTGGAATACTTCGATTATCAGTGCCCGTACTGCAAGAAGGTCGCTCCCGAACTCGCCAAGATCGCGCAAGAGGACGGCAAGCTGCGCATTGTTCTGAAAGACTGGCCGATCTTCGGTGGTGCTTCGCAATACGCCGCCAAAATGGTTCTGGCGGCCAAATATCAGAACAAATATCAGGAGGCGCACGCGGCCTTGATCGGCGCCCCGACGAAGCTGAGCGAAGAAATCGTTCGGAAAGTGCTCGGAGATGCGGGTGTCGACGTCGACCGTGCGATAAAGGACTGGAAACCAACAAGTCCGCGATAAAAGCTCTGCTGGCTCGCAACAACGAACAAGCGGAAGCGTTTGGCTTCCAGGGAACGCCTGCCTTCATTATCGGCACATTCAGGGTGCCGGGCGTGCTGAATTCGGCCGGCTTCAAACAGGCTATCACGGATGCACGAGCTGCCGCCCGCCAGAAAAACTGAACATGGACGCCGAGCGTGTCGCGAGCCACGACCGAGGTTCCGGCGTCTTGAATTTGGTAACGAAGGGGTTCTCATCTCGGTCATACGCGTCAGGCCGTTCTTGGCGCCGCCTTGAAAGCGGGTCCACCTCCAAACTGTTCGTCAGCACCAACCGCGTCGTTCCGATCCGCGGCCAAGAGGAGAATATCCGTTCCTAGGTGAGCAGCCGGCTATCCTGCCGACTTCAACTTTAATGTATGCGCCGTCTTCTCGGCCACTCTTGTGAGCGGCAGGCCTGCGCGTGCCTCGATGGCCCGCGCCTCTTCCTGATATTCGACAGCCATTGCGTTTAATCTCGGTAGCCGCCGTCCAGCAACATCTGCACGCCGCGGCGGCAATCGGCACCGTGCAAATGAAGCCCTATCTCCTGAAACTCTGCCAAGCCCTATCGCAATCGATGATCGGCGACGATCGAGCAATCACCCTGACCGTCGGTGGTGCTGGCGGGAGCGCGGACTGTCGGAGCGCCGAGAGCCTGGGACTGATGTGCTCCATAATGCCGCAAAATTGCAGTAGCTCGACCCTAGGGATCGGAGAATCCCAACTCCTCGTCGCTTGGGGGCTCGGCTCGCCAGCGCCAAGTCGTCTCAGGGCTCGAAGCTTCAAGTTTCGGGATCAGGACTGTGACGAAGGCAGCAGCGTTTTCCGGAAAGAAATCCCAGCCAACGTTCTCGCAGAGATCCTTCAGAACCTCATCGAACCAAGCCGCATTGATCTCGAGAAACTGGTCGGCACGGTCCCGTAACGCCACGGGCACGATATCGAGCGTTGCCTTGAACCGCAGCTACAAGGGCACTGGCGGCTTCCGCATCGTCTGGTGATACTTAAATAAAAAGCGAAGCGGTATTGTCAGCTCTGTTAACGACTTATTTGCGATGCAGCAATCTCGCCATTTGCGAAGGAACCCGAGAATAGCTTAGGTATTAAGCTATCCATGAGTGAGTATTCGGTGAAACAAATTGGCAGAGAATTTATGGTTCTCGCTCTGGGAGCGCCGGTTCTAAAATTCGCGTCGCGCGCCGAAGCTGAATTCGTTATCGCTGAGGTCAGTAATTTATCGCTCAGGCCGACGCTGCGCCCGCCCGACAATTTGCCTGCGTCCGTTGGTGCGGAGAGCGTCACGGCAGACTTTGAGACTTGGGCCGACAACGATCAGACTCTGTCCTGTTTGTCTCTGTAAACTAGCCCAGCGCCAGCGATATTGGCCGGGCCCCTTTATGCGGCTATCTAACGGGGGCGGTTAAGTTTTTCTTTAGGCTCTGGCGCTGAAATGGACCACCGAATCGCACAAAAGATAGAAGGCCAACATGATCGGCGCTCCCTCGTCAGGATTGGTATCGTCGCCACAGTTCGGCATTCCCGCGCTGCCGGCACAAGTCTCGGATACCGGCTTCACACGATCGCAAAAATCGAGCCGCAAAAGATCACGGCCGAGGATATGAAAGCCGCGTGGCTGGCAGATCATCCGGTGATCAGTCCAGCAGAGGCGTTCGCGTCAGGCGCAGAATTGGGGCCACCGAGCGGCGGCGGCCGGGATGACAATCAGACCAAAAACATTCACACCGAAATAAAAGTCAACGGCAAGGTTATTGCTAGAGTCTACAATAGCGGTGGGGTCGAGATCGCCGACGAATACAGGTTTCTTTCCGACAAGATCGATTTTGCCGGCGATAAAATGGTCGGTCCAGATCTTGCCGGGGATCGTGCAAGCCGGATCAAAGCAGTGTTGCAGTCTTTCGGCGCAGTGATGAACGACGAGCAGGATCCCGTCGGGTTGCTCAACGCGCAGATCACGAAGGCACCGATACTCGAACTCCTGAAAGCGGATACTGCGCTCACGCAAGGTGCATGGCTTGAGGAAAAGGGCAAAGATGGGCCGTTCGCCCCCGGTTATCTCTTTTCGCAGATGGTCTAACCGACGATTATTGTTCGAAGCTCGCGGCGCCCACTCGCAGTTTCATATCAATCAATGCTGCCCCGGAACGATCGCAGAGCGGGCAGCCACATCAGAAAGCCGTCCGGTGTCATGCCCGGGCGGCTTTTTTGTTACTCGAGCAGCCTCATGATCGTCGCCCGGATCAGTAAACAAGAGGGCTTAGTTTGACGGCAATTCTGGAAGAAGATCTGCCCCGTGGGCCGGGCTCGATGTATGCGCCCAGCAATGCTTGAGCGTCGTGCAACGCCTTCATGATGATGTCGATGTCTTATTTCATGAATCCGATCATGAAAGCGATGGTCAGATAAGCCGCGCCGATCACGCTCGCCGTCACCGCAAGAGCGAGCAAAATTCTCCAAACTTGAAACGGGCCGATTTCATCTCTCGCCGATCCCTCACCAGTTTGGCGCGATTGCGCCACTTTGGGTCTTTATCGACAGCATCATAGACAGGCGTGCCTCTGGGATAGAGCGCCTGCATCATGCCAAGGCGCGCGAACTCGATCGGCCCGCCGTGATCCGCGGCCTGGATCAGAACGTGCATTGCATTCTGCCACGGCGCGCTGTCGTGCTGAGATTTTGGAAGGTTGGTGATATACGCACCAGCATCTCGAAGCGTGACTAGCTCGCCGCCATCCGGCAGGACAATCGGGGCGGGGAAAGGTGTCGACCAGGGCATCAGACCAGCCTCAGCGCGAGTTGGCGCTCACGGCCGGCATGGCGGATCACGAAATCCTCGATGGACGAGCTTAGGTCTTCATGGCGCAGATCAGCTCGGCGCCTGATCTCCCGGGCTACGTCCTCGGACACGTCGTCCGCCCAATGCTCGAACGTATTGAAGGCGATCACTCGCTGCGGATCATTATACTGGCCAGCCATCAGGTCTTTGATGACGGTCTCTAAGTCGGTTTCCCCGGCGTCGGTCTCGCGCCACGCACATCCCGATCGCTCGAAGCAGTCCAGAACGAGATAGACGTTTTGATCGCCGATATTCGGCACGATAGAGGGTGTCCAACGGGACTGACGCATACTGGAACTCCAACGTAACTGACGGCGGATTCAAGCTGGACGCTAGTGATTCGTTCCGAAGCTGTCGGGAACTTGTTGATCGAATTCTCGTTTTCAGTCTGCCGCGGTATCGCGGTGCTCGGGAGACTAACGATGGCTACCAACAAACCGACGGGCGACAATGCCCGCAAAGGCGCCGTGAAAAAGCGGAGTCAGACCAAGACAACCATGGGCGGGGCATCGACCTGGACGAAGCGGGACAAGACGTCCGGTGAGTTCATGGCCATTAAGAAGGCCAAGAAAGCTGCCACGAAGAAAGCCGCCGCCGCGAAAAAGAAGACCGCTAAGAAGACGACAGTGGCAAAGAAGTTTAAGGGGGTTAGACGGGAGAAAAAGTAAGTGGCGAGCCCTCACGGCTCCGAAGGTACAATCCGTAAGCGGTCGGTCATGATTGGGGGACACAAGACAAGCGTAAGTCTGGAAGATGAATTCTGGGATTCGATCAAGGAAATCGCTGAAGAACGCGAACAGCGACTGACGGATCTAATCAACTTTATCGCTGAGGGCCGCGGCAGAGCCAATCTTTCGTCGGCTATGAGAATTTTTGCCCTAAATCACTATAAGCAGATCCGATCGAGCGCTGGACAATAATGCTCAGGCTTGGACCGGGCTCAGCCAAACAGCCCAAAGACCCACCCCAGCACACCGAGTAGGGGAATTAAGGCTACTCCGATCAGTATCAGCGGGGCAGGTTCATTCCCATCGTCATTCGGTTTGAAAAACTTCATAAGTTCCTCATCAATCTGCAGGCCGGCGGCCAGTGTGTGAGTTGAGCGGCCCTTTACGCTCGCGAAGCAGCCCTTCCGGGATGGGATCGTCAGTGCCCGGTAGCGGCTGGCTTCTTACATCAGCACCGTGCTGAGCGGCCTCATGGGCCGTGGGGGCGTCTTTCACTTGATGAGGTTGCTGCTTCCCCGCAGGAGAAATCGGATCGTAGGTGCCGCTGCGCAGGTCTCGGCCATCGGTATGCATATCGTTTGCCATGAGAGCTCCTCTTCCAGGGCCTCAATGATTGGCGGCCGGTGTCGTTCCGCAACCAGTGATCAGCCCTGCGGCGTTACGCAGCACGGATGCGCGGAACATCGTGCGAGCGGAAGTGTTCGATCTTTATTCCAAACGAAAGAGCTTGATGCCGACAGGTCAGCCAACGCCGCCACCGCGCGGAGCCGGGAAGTTCGCCGTCATCGCTGCGGTCGCAATGATAATCATCGTGACGTTTGTTGGCATGAATATGCAGCACGCGCAGACTGCAAGGGAGCAGGAGGCGGGACAAGTCAAACCGGCCGATGCGCCTATGACCGAAAAGGACCTTGGTAAGTTGCCCGCGAAGCCGAATTAACTGCGGTCAGGATGTCCTATGCGGCAAAGGCCATATGTAGTAGCTGCCGTATTTCTTCTTTTGGTGCTCGGAGGGGCGCTGATCTTGCGCAACTCTGGCAGCCGCGCGCCGCCCGACCAGGCTTTCAAAGCACAGCGAGAGTAAGCTAGGCGTCCTGCGGTTGATCTGTGCCGCGAAGTTCACCTTCGGGCGTTTGCTCCTTCCACATGAAGAACCCGCCGCACTCGTGCATTTTAATAATGCCGTCGGCTATGAGCTTGTCGCGGCCAAGCGTGTATTCCGCGACGCTCGCCCTGTCCTTCCATATGAAGGTCGAATTCTATTCCCCGATCGGCATGCGGCCTTCGTTGATCCGGAGCGTTTTGGGGTGGCATAAGGGCGGGGGTCGACGAACTTCATTGGGCAGGGTCACCATCGTATTTTGACGGCCCCTTTGCCACGATTCTGAGGGCGTCGTCAGGAAATATGCGCTCCTGAAGCGCCATCGCTTCATCCCATGGCGCGCGCATCCATGTCTCGACTTCCTCCGGCCCAGGAGGCGACCGCCCCCTTTATAAAGTCGTCCCTGTCAGAACCGGTTAAATACCCCGCTGTAACCTCTATGGACAGCGTCAGTATCGTTGTACCGAGTATGACGGCGAAGCCACTCATAGTCGTCCCTTTCGCACGCTGGTTATCGTTTTCGGCGCACGCTTCAGTCGATGCATGTCAGAGATAAATTGGTTCAGGAAGCGGGCGGGGACATGGAAAAATTCCGTGTACGAACTTGCAAACCGACCATTGGGCATCATCTATCGAGTATTCCCGGAAGCGACGCCTTTGAGCGCCATAGCCCTGTCTCATTGGCTTTAGAGACGCATTGTCATGCCTACGACCATCACCCGCTTTCCTCATTGGACGGCGGCCGAGGAAGAGCTGCTCCGCTCGATGGCGGATGCAGGTAAGAGCCTGACGTTGATGACCGTGAAGTTGAAACGGCCCATCAGCATCATCAAGCGACGAGCCCAAGACCTGGGTATTCCTCTCGCGAAATGTCAGCGAGAACGAGCGTAAGCAAAAGCCGCCCCGTTACAGGGCGGCTTTTTCATTTCGTTTCAAACAAATGCGTTGGCTGGATGGTCCGGCGGAAACCGCGCCGGGAAGGGCGAGGTGCCTTCGTCGAACGACGATGACGTGGGGATTGATGCCGACCGCGAAGCTGGCGAGTTCTTCCGCTGCGTCGTACTGGGCCTAGCTAGGAAACTCCTTCTCGCACATGATGCCAACAGGGACATCATGGATGGTTTCGAGAGGGTGGAGGCTAGCAACAGTGCGTCATCGTGGACGAAGTGAGTGTGCGCCTACTCAAGCTGAACGCTGATGCGCTCAGCGTGATGATGTCTCGCTGTGGAGAGAGACCGTCATGCTAATTCAGGAAATCGCACCGCGACGTACATGCGCTGCATCACAAGTCGTGTGAGCGCGTATGGAACCAAAACAACGGCTGCGAGATATTGAGAAAAGAAGGAGGTCATCATGTCTATGGAAGAGGTGTTCTCCCGACCGCCAGTAACCGCAGCGCCGTTGGTTGTCGACGCCTTTGGAAACCGTGCAATTCTGGAAATGGAAATGGCCCTGACCAAAGCGTGCGAGGTCTTGCCGCGCGAGCTGGATAACCACAAGAACCGCTGCTTCATCGCCAAGAAGATACTTAAGCGCGTGAACGCGGGTGAGTACACGTTCGGCGGCATGGTGTCCGCAGGTATGGCGGGCGTAGAGGCGCTACGGCGCAAGCAACAGCAGGTCTGAGAACATTTCTGAATATTTGTTCAGGAAATTTATCCTGCGACGGCGGAACGGGCCGTGCCTTTGTGCATTCATTCTCCGCTTATTCATAGGGAGAAGAAAATGCGAAAAGTTCTTTTGGCTCTGGCTGCCTTCGCTACCATCTGCATCGCTGTTCCTGCCGCAACGTCGCAGGCTGATGCTCAGACAGTAGTGGTTCGTCATGGCGGGGGCCATCATCATGGCTACCATCGCGGGCATCGAGCCAACAAGGTCGTCATCGTGAAGCGCGGCCATCGTCACATGCATCGCCATGGTCATCGCTACTGATCGTCGGAGTATCTAGACGGAAGGGCTCCCTCGCGGGGGCCTTTTTCGCTTGCATCGCCATGCACGAAATTTGTTGAGGTATACGATTTGCTCCCGCATGATTCTTTTAAGGCCGGTGACATGCACCTCATCAGCCCGTCGTTTACTGCCGGTGCATCGACAACTAACAGAAAGAAGGTGCCGTGGATGACGGCACAAATTTTCAATTAGAGAAGCCTACGACAGACTTCACGATGGTCTGCAACGCGCTGTTGCGCGACAAAGCGCTGAGTCTTCGCGCTAAAGGCCTTTACGGCCTCATGTTCTCCAAACCTAACGGGATGGATCTTTCACGAAGCCGCGCTTCTTGCGGAATCGACGGAAGGCCGTGCCACGTTGCGCGCAGCAATGAGGGAATCTCTTGTCCGTGGATGGGTCCAGAAGTGTCGCACGCCAAGGCGGCATGTTCGTCGGCACCATCTATCGGATGATGCTCACCACGGACTGGAAAACCGTCGACGGTTTAACCGGCGACGGCAAATCCACCACTAGTAATACTGATCTTATAAAACAGAAAAAGTAGGTCCCTCTGTATCTCCCGAACCAACGAAAGTCCCCAACGCCTCTCACAAGTATTGCAGTCCTTCTCGAAGACCGTGCCACCATCCCCGACGAATTCCGCGCAAGAGCCGGGCAGCTCCCCAACATCGATGATGAGTGGGCACGCTTTCGCAATCACCACATCAGCATCCGCTCCAGGCACACACGACCTCTGCTGGGACACCTAGTGCCGTAACGCGGCCAAGTTCGCCGCAAGAAGCTCTGCTCCTCGTTCAGCAGCAACCGGACAAGGCGGCCCTGGCAGCCGTGACGTCATGGCTTCCGCCAAGCGTTCAGCACTGGCTGAACTCACTGGACAGCGCCCCGAAGGACTTCGAGGGCAGGCTGCTTTCACCAGTTACCCCTCCAACCTTAACGCCGGAATTGTCGGACGCACTGAAGCAATCGGTATGGATGCTGGGTCAAACCACCAGGCCCAGCCGGGACAACATGCCGGAGCTGATGGATCTCATTCAGACATTGCTGACGGGGCACAAATGGAGGACATTTGGGGGGAGGAAAACGTCAAGATGAACCTCAAGGTCTGGTGTGAGGCTGTTGGCGACTTGCCGATCTACGCCGTGTCCAAGGCCGTCCGTTGGTCGATATTGGGAGAAGCAACGGAGCCGAGCGTCGCTGAGTTTGTTCGCAGCGTCCGCCAAGCCTGCGGTCACCATGTCCTAGAACGCAAACGTGAACTGATGAGGTTGGCAGGCTAGTTGGCCCGCGGAACTCTTGCTGGGGAACCGCATTATTTGGGCTGAAAAACTGGAGGTGTGTCATGTCCACAAGACGAGACGATGCCCTTAACAACCAGTCCGAAAAAGGCCCCACCGAAAAGTCCGGAGGGAAGTCGGAAGGCTCCAGCAAAAAGATAAAAGATGAAGTGGATGAGCGCTCCAAGGGGTGGCGGAATTCAGGTCTAAATCCCCCTGATTAATGACGGAACGAATTTGGACTAGATAGCTTCGGCAGTTGTGGCCTGTCATTCGCCCACCCTCGGGGAGGCCCGATGCCAACAGTGTTAGTCGTCGAGGACGAAGTCCTCATTAGGGATTTCGTCAGCGAAGAGCTAACGGACGCTGGCTTTGAAGTGATCCAGGTCGGTACTGCTGATGAGGCCATTGCGGTCCTAGAAGCGCGCCAGGACGTCCATCTCGTCTTCACGGATATCGACATGCCCGGCTCGATGGATGGGTTGAAGCTTGCCGCCGCTGTCCGCGACCGATGGCCGCCTGTTCACATCATCATAACGACTGGCAAGGCTCGGCCACTGAGCATACCGGCCAACGCGTTATTTATCCCCAAGCCCTACCTGGGAAGGAACGTGGTCACCGCAATGCGGACGTTCGAGAACATGAGCTAGGTCTCCGGCCAAGAGGGAGTCTCCAACGGAGGTCTTGCTGCCTGTTCAACAACCTCCCCGCAGGTTGGGCACTCAAATGTCCTCAGCTCAACGCCCTCGGCCATCGGCGACCTCCGCATCAGATAGGTACGCGTCGAGCATTTTGCGCAGTGGGGGCGGGTAATGTGGTCGGTGTTGGGTAACATCCTGTCTCTCGGGTACGCTTGAATTTACACTCGCGAGATATCGAAGCCACCGAAACTTTTACCACTTCAGCGGAACTACGCCAGCTTCTAAGCGTTGTGCGGCCCGGGAGGTTGGGCCTCATGCGTGCGACAAAAAGGTCATGGACGGAAGAAGATAGCACCCGGCTTGTTGAGCTGGTGAGGAGCGGGGTAAGTGCGGCCCGCTGCGCCGTTATCTTCAAGCGTCGAATAACATCGGTTCAGAAGGAGGCTCGTCGCCTGGGCTGTGCCTTCCCCGATATACGGGCTGTGAAGAAAGCGAGAATTGCCCGCGGGGTTGAAGAAGAAAACAGGCTGCGGCAGACCTAAGTATCCCCCGATTTCGGCACACGCTCGCGGTGTACCTCGTTGTTGTCATCGTCTACCGCGAGAACACTGCGCTCAGCTTTTACACCCGCCGCACCGACAGTACGGGCGATAAGCTTGGCGTGGTCCTTTGCTTCCTCGTCGTTCCTCAGGCTTACGCCGGTAGGATCGGGAAGCTTAGTGCCGTCAACAATAGGAAAGTGATACTTGGGCATATTGTCTCCTGCACCGTTAATTGCGAGGAGCGCTTAGAGTTCCAGGCTCAAGCCTGTTGACTCTGTCGTTCTCTTTTTGTTCTATGGCCCATCATCAGGAATTGGCTCATGGGACTCGACCACATTAAGGCCGAGATCACGCGCATGCGCGTGCAGATCAAGCGGCAGCAGAAAGACATCTCATCCCTTCAGAAGGCCGGCATCAGTACCGCCTCCGCCGTGGCTCTATTGGAGCGGATGCAGGACAAGGTCGATGCGCTTTGCCAGGAGCGTGACCGGTTGAACGGCGAAGAGCGCCTCAAGCAGCGGACCTATCCCAGCGGCAAAGCCATTCGGGGCGTACCAGACCATCGCAGGATGTGATGGACAACCTCCGGCGTTTTCCGGCGCCTTGGGTGACGGAAGAGGATCGGGACTGCTTCCGCGTGAAGGATGCCAATGGCTTTATGATTTGCGTCATCCTTCACCGGGAAGACCTTCACGCTCGTAACTACCAATATGCGAACGAGTCCTTATCACGTGATGAGGCGCGGCGGATTGCTAAGGGTATTTCCCGGTTGCCGGACCTCTTGAAGCGACCGCCTTATTAGGGAACCCGCGAGCGCGCCAGGATCGCTCCAGCTTAGGCTTTAGAAGGTAGCAGCGCGGAACGAATCCAATTCGTGCCATTTGAATAGGCATGAGAAACAACCCTGGCCAACTGGTTCACCTCGCTGTCCTCATGGAAGAGGCGATCCAAATTGCATGGGATTATCTGGAACGGGCAGGCGAGATCGAGGACGCAGAGTTCTGCTCGCACATTTTGCTCCGCTCGGTGGAAACCATGATCCGGCAGGGGGTAAGAAGCCGCCTGCTGCTCTCAAACAGAGCCATTGCTCAATACATGGAAGCTCTCGAAGCGCGCACGCTTCAAGTGGCCTCGTAGAAGGGCCATGACAATGGCGATGGGTGGAAATCAAATATATTTCAGGCGCCAGCAGACGGGCGTTGGATGGCTCGTCGATAAGTGGCTGGCTTATTGTCAGGCCGAAAAATGTCGACGGTCGAAGCGACGACCCCAAGAGACTTAAGGGGCGACGATAACCTAGGACTTGGCGTTCTCGTCATTTTCCTGCTGGCGCTTGGCTTGCCCTTATTGCTCTTGTGATACTTAGAGCCAGGCCACTGACAGCAAAAATATTGCGGTTGCAATGAGCGCCGCAGCCGTCATCGCCGCCATCATCATTGAAAGCACGCGCATGCCGTATCGAAGCGGATGCGCACCAGATCATCAAGAGCGTATTGCCAGGATCAGATATGCAGAGCAGAATCAATCAATGGTGGACAGACACGCACGACCAGAGGCAAGAGGCGGAACTCGCCGCCGCGCTGGCCGTCATGTTGGCAGCGGTCGCTACGGCGAGCCTACGGTCTCTCTACGAATCCCTGTGAGTCTGACTGAGAAGGTCAACGCGTTAGTTTCGGCCAAGGGCCGGAAGCTTCCACTCATCGTTGTTGGAAAACCAAGCGAAGCCGCCGTGATTGGGCCGTAAATTTATTCTCGGCTTGGATCTGGGGACGACTCTGGGGTTGCCAGAGTATTCACGGATGGAGGTCTTGATGCCCAGACAATTCGGCTTGAAAGCAACATCGGTCACCGCACGGTCAGCGTCGCCCGCATCATCAATCGCTTTGCCGGGCCGGATTGCGTCGGTGTGTGTATCGAGGAGCCGTTCTCTGGACAGTTCTCCAGCATCAAAGCTCTCCTCCCCATGCTTGGAGCTGCCGTACTCGCCTGCGAGCTGGCGGGGCTCCCGTGGTCGGCGATCCATCTCGCTCGACTGAAGATTCACGCGACCGGCAAAGGCAACGCCAAAAAGCCGGACATGCAGGCTGCGGCTAAGGCGCGGTGGGGCGTAGAATTGAAAGAAGACGAGGCGGACGCCGCGTGGGCGGGAGCGTTTGCGCTGGACAACAGCCTGTTTGTATAGTTGCCCCTGTAGGGGAGTGACGATGTTCGATATTCGAAATTCAGTCGATTACTATGGAAAGATGATCGAGGACTATGACGATTTTGCCGAGCAGTCACGTTCGACGCGTCATGCGATCAACTCCGCAACGTCGCTCTATCATCTGCACGAATGGATCTGGGGTGACTGGCTCAAGGATGACGAAGTTACCCGCGAGAAGATGGGAAGCGTCAGGAGGCTGGGCGAATTCAAGGTCTGGCTCGATCAAAGTGAAGGATGGTTTCCAGTCGTGCAGGGGCTGACTAACGGCAGTAAGCATTTCATTCCGCGCGGCCTGAGAACGCGGTCAACCGGCACGTATGCCGAGCCAGGGTACGTTGAACCAGGTTATCAGCAAATGCTGCTCGAAATAGAGACGGAGCCTGGTCAGTGGCTTGAGGCAATTATTGTGCTGGAGAAGGTCGTAATGTTTTGGCAATCGTTCTTCGCAACCTATCGCCTGCTGCGCAGCTACGACAGCCAAGGGCGGGTTTTACGTTTATGCCAGACTAGCTGATTGATCGGCCTCCAGCATTTCCACTTGACCTGAGCTTGGCGAAGCAGCGCCACCTTGGCAACTGTCTCAGGCCCTACGAAGGTCGCCGCAGCGTAGTGATAGCATCTCTCCCGCGCTTGTGAGACGGGAACGCCCTACATCTTTGCCAGCCGGTGGATCTCGTAGTCGCTCTCCGGCGAAATGCTGATGGTTCGTTTAACTTGGTTCGCCATTTGGGCCGTCTTTCTTGGTTAGTCTGAGGCAATCCACGTGCTTCGTCCGGAAAGCGCGTTTAAACGCGTCTCGCTCAGCCCTAGCATCGGTGACGGCCTTCCACAGATGCATCGCTGCATCCATGTGCGCGGCGAACGCCTTACTGAGGTTGAACGGGCTTTTGCGATGGCTAAGCTCTGTGAGCTAAAGCGGCAAATCCGGGACCACGACGACAGCCCGCCTGGGTCGCCCCGGGAGCAGCTGTCGTCTGTGCCTAACCGCGTAGCTAGGGGATATGAGCATAAAGCCTATAGGAGCAGCCACGCGACCTACCCGGAGGAGTTCATGCGCCGGCTCTTCCGGAATGTCCTGCTCGCCGACCGATAGGGTTGCTTCAGAAGCAACTAAATCTCAAGATCCGCATTGTATGCGGTTGTTGGGTGATGGGGTTGCGTTATGCGTACGGTTATTTTCGGTATCGCATTGCTGTGGGCCGGGCAGGCGTCCGCTCAACCCATCCTCGCTCGTGAGCCGCTCACCCTAAACCCCTTCGCCGTGGCCTACGTCCAGAGCGGCACCTGTGGCTTCGGCAAGGTGATGAAGGTCGTCGGCTCCTTGAGGGGCGTGCAGCGCAAACGGGCCTGCGTTTCCGTGATCTCGGCCCATGCAAAATTCTAATCCGCCTCGCCGAAGGATCACCCCGATTGCCGTGCTGCTGCCTGGCTCATCGCTGTGGCAGCTGTGGGAATCTTCCTGATAAGACTATAAGCCTCATAAATCCGCCGCAATCCGTTCAGATTATGTTCCTAGCGGAATGGAGGCGGAGATGGGTGAGCAGATCGGAGATTTACTGAGCCATGTGCCGGCACTGCGGCGCGCATATGGAAAGTGGCCAAGTCTGGCTAATCTCATCTTCGCAACGGTGTTGACGCGACGGCGGGCGTTGCTGGGCGGTTCCGCGGTCGGCGCGGTATTCTACTGGCTAGTGACGGTCACCGCGCGCTAACGCATCTCCAAGCTGGCGATATGATTGCAACAGAGACGTTCCAGTTTGGCCAGCAATGGCTGCTGGATCGCGATAACCCGGTCACTAACCCGCACTTTGGATCGTTTCGCTGGCGAGACATAAGTGCCGGGCTGATCTTTGAACGAGATGCCATTGCCGAAATGGTTGAGCGAGTGAAGGCAGGACCTCCACCGGTTTAAGCCTTAGGAGTCGATGCGGCCGGTTTGTCTCGATCAATGATGAGGTATTGCAGGTAGAAAAGCCCCTTGATGAGGTGGTTCAACCGCCGCATCTCGCGGTAGGTCTGCAGCAGTCGCTTCATGAACTGTATGAAGGTTATCTGCTCCGCCTTCTCCTGGTACATGCCTTCTAGCCTAGGATAGTAGGTTACGACCTGATTGACCTCGTCATAGTCTGTTTTGACGTGAGCGATTGCGTTGCGCAGTTGGTTGTCAGCGCCATCCTTAAGCGGTTCGAACCAAGAGTCGTCGATAAAGCCAAGCTTTTTGCCGAAGGGGACGTCGGCGAAGTCATGCAGTGATTTCGGTGTGAAGTCTTTGCCGCCCTTGGTCATGCCGATGTCGGACTTGAAGGCGTTATGGTTGTCACGTTTGAGAAGGTTATTGATGCCGGCGACCAAAACGAGCTGTCGGGACACGATCTCCGAGATATCTTTATAAAGGTCTTTATAGGACTCGAACGCTTCATTCGATATCCGCAACGGAATAGGATTGTTGGCAAATTTTTGGTCAAAGTCCAGGAACAGGACGGGCCGCAACGGAAGCTCTGCCTCGAGGATCTTCGGATAAATCTCCAGACAGGCGTTCTGGAGATTTTTCAGGAAGCCACTTCCCATGATCTCAGCCATGAAGGCCCGCAGTGAGCCGGGGTGTTTTCCGGCCAACTCCTGCATAATTCGTCCATTATAGTCGGAGGCTTCCTCGTCCTGGTTGGGATACGCAAACGGCATCATCACGTTGGTGATGATGCGGTAAAGTGCGGCCGCCCGATCTTCCGGCTTGTCAGACTTGACCTCGATATTAAAATTTCGCTTGCAGCTCGTTTTGAACGGCGTCCATTTCTCGTTGCGGAAAAGCTTCAGAAGGAGCGCAAACACACGCTGCTTAGGAGCCGACTCTTCCGTTAGATAGGCAAGGCGCGACCCATGGAGGCCCATAGCCTCATGACCGATACGGCGGAACGCCTCCATGAAGGGCGTCTTTCCCATAACGTATTTTCCGAACGCTACCGGGAAATCGAGACTGAGATCCACGAAATTGGTTTTGTCGTCGAAAGGATAGAGATCGGGTTGGATCTGTTTCGCGCCGTGGAATTCACCGCCTCTCGATTGGCGAAGGATCATGTCGATAGGTGAGCCGCAGGTCTGGCAGCAGAAACGGAACGGCTGCTCCTCGCGGTTCGAGATGCCGATCCGGCAATTTGTCTTTTCTCCGCAGGTGTCGCATTCAACGGTGATGTTAATATTCACATCTAGGCTCGCTTCTTCAGTAGAATGGCTGCGTCAGGATTTATCAGAAGTTGTAAGATGGGATATCGAGCAAATCCGGCTGATGGCCTACAAGACGGCTTGGATGCTGGACAAGGGTCTCGACGCGCGTAAGGAAGCCGCGATGGTCAAGTGCTTCGCGCCGTGCCGGGTGTTCGATCGGACGATGCAGATTCACCGTGGCCTGGGCGTGCTGAAGGAAAGTCGCTTCGGACAGCTCTATTTCGTGGCGCGCATTGCACAGATCGCGGAGGGATCGACCGAGGTCATGAAAATGACCTTGGCGAGAGAAGCGATGAAGCAGTACGGAGGCGCGCGATAGGCTACTTCGCTCAGGCAGGACTTTGCGAGCATCAGACAGCTTTCTCCAGGTTGAGCCGTCTTGAGACCTCAATCGCGGCTTCCTTCCTTTCGCTGTAGCGGTCTGTCAGATGCGCCGAGATGCTCCGAGTGAGCAGTGTGAACTTCATCAACTCCTCGGCGACGTCAACGATGCGATCGTAGTAGGGGGACTGATTCATCCGCCCCGCGTCGTCGAACTGTTCGTACGCTTTGGCAACGGAAGACTGATTGGGGATCGTGATCATCCTCATCCACCGTCCCAACACGCGAAGCTGGTTGACGGCATTAAACGACTGCGCTCCGCCGCTGACCTGCATGACGGCCAGCGTCTTGCCTTGGGTTGGGCGCACGGCGCCAATGGAGAGCGGGATCCAGTCGATTTGGGCCTTCATGATGCCGGTCATGGCCCCGTGGCGTTCCGGGCTGCACCAGACCTGTCCTTCGGACCAGGCGGACAATTCACGCAGTTCCTCAACTTTCGGATGGGTCGCCGGCGCGTCGTCCGGAAGCGGCAGGCCCGTGGGGTTGAAGATGCGAGGCTCCGCGCCGAAAGCGTTCAGCAGGCGGGCGGTTTCTTCGATGGCAAAGCGGCTGAACGACCGCTCACGCAACGAGCCGTAGAGCAACAGGATGCGGGGCCGGTGACCGACGAGCGGGTCATGCTGCAGGACGGTCGCATCCGGAAGCCGGAAGGCGGCAGGGTCGATGTTCGGGAGATCAGCCAGCATCGATAACCTCGCCGTCTTCCTTGGCGAAGCGGCCGATGTGCGGGTTCGGCAGAATATCGAGAACGGCCTCCGACGGGCGGCAAAGCTTCACACCCTTGTCGGTCACCACGATGGGCCGGTTGATCAGGATAGGATGGGCCAACATGAAATCGATCAGGTCGTCATCGGTCCGTTTCGGATCGGCCAGGGCGAGTTCGCCGTAGGGCGTTCCTTTCTCGCGCAGCAGAGATCGGATGGGGATGCCCATTGCTTCGACCAATTCCTTCAACCGATCTCGCGACGGAGGCGTCTTGAGGTACTCGATGACCTCGGGGTCTTCACCGCTCTGGCGGATCATGGCCAATGTGTTGCGGGACGTGCCGCAGTCGGGGTTGTGATAAATGGTCACCGTCACGACCGGGCCTCCACGCTTTTAGCAGTTGGTTGATGCGAGCCGGATTCATACCAACCTCGGGACGCTTGGACGATCTTGACCACGGATAGCATGACCGGAACCTCGACGAGCACGCCGACGACCGTCGCCAGCGCGGCTCCGGAATTCAGGCCGAACAGGCTGATCGCTGCTGCCACCGCCAATTCGAAAAAATTGCTGGCACCGATCAGTGCTGCCGGGGCCGCCACGCACCAGGCCACGCCGAACCGGCGGCTGAGCCAGTAGGCAAGACCGGCATTGAAGTAGACTTGGACGAGGATCGGCACCGCGAGAATAGCGATTACCGTTGGCTGCGCGATGATTTGCTCGCCCTGGAAGCCGAACAACAGCACCAGCGTCGCGAGCAGGGCAACGAGCGATAGCGGCTGCAGCCGATTCAAGGTCCGTTCAAAGGTTGGAATGCCGGCCCCGAGAAGTGCACGTCGCCAGACCTGCGCGATGATGACTGGCACGATGATGTAGAGGGCGACGGACAACAACAGCGTAGCCCATGGGACGGTGATTGATGCCACGCCAAGAAGCAGGCCAACGAGAGGCGCGAACAGAAAGATCATAAGCACGTCGTTGAGGGCGACTTGGCCGAGCGTGTAGTGGGGTTCGCCGCCGACGAGATTGGACCATACGAATACCATGGCAGTGCAGGGGGCTGCGGCGAGCAGAATGAGACCGGCGATGTAGGATGAAACCTGCTCGCTGGGTAGCAATGGCGCGAAGACGTGGCCAATAAAGAACGTTCCCAGCAACGCCATCGAGAACGGTTTGACCGCCCAGTTGATAAAGAGCGTGATACCGACGCCGCGCATGTGTTCGGTGATCTTTCCCAGCGCGCCGAAATCGATCCTCAACAGCATTGGGATGATCATTAGCCAGATCAGAACGGCGACGGGTAGATTGACCTTCGCGACTTCAGCGCCTGCGATGGCTCCAAATGCACCAGGCATCACGTGGCCCAGCGCAACGCCGACCACGATGCAAAGCGCGACCCAAAGGGTCAGGTAGCGTTCGAATATGCTCATCGATCAGGCCACGCCGGGACGGTTGGAGGTCGCGCCATCACTGCGTCCAATCTCACGGAGTTTCGTCCCCAGAGAGAGTTGGTCGATGCTGTCGATAGGGAGGGCCGTGAAGGCTGCAATCCTGTTTTTCAGGTACCGAAAGGCGGTGAGGAATGCTGTGTGCTTCGTAAGGTCAGGCCCTTCTACGTCTGAGGGGTCCTCAATGCCCCAATGGGCCGTCATCGGTTGCCCGGGCCAGATCGGACAGGACTCGCCAGCGGCGCTGTCACAGACTGTGAAAACGAAATCCATTACTGGCGCGTCAGCCGCTGCAAATTCAGTCCAGCTTTTCGACCGCATACCGTCGGCCGGGTAGTCGAGACTTTCCAGCACACGAAGTGCGAACGGATTGACCTGACCTTTCGGTGTGTTACCGGCCGAGAAAGAACGGAAGCGGCCGTCGCCGTCCTTGCGCAGGATCGATTCGGCCAGGATCGAGCGGGCGGAGTTGCCGGTGCAGAGAAACAATACGTTGTAAATCCGGTCAGACACGGGATGTCTCCTTCCTCTTTTTGGACTTGGGCGGGCAGCAAGGCGTCAGGCTTTCGAGGAGCGGAGCACAGATCTCAGGACTGCCGCCGCAGCAGTCCTGGACCATGAACAGGGTCAAAGCCTGGAAGGTCGCGAGATTGGCGCGGTAGATGATCGAACGACTGTGGCGCTCGCCGGTGACGAGACCGGCGCGCGTGAGGATCGCCAGGTGTGTCGACATCGTATTCTGCGGAACACCGATGTCTCGGGCCAGTTCCCCTGCGGCGACGCCATCTGGCTCGTTCTTTACCAAGAGACGAAATGCCTCGAGCCGTGTTTCCTGCGCCAGGGCGCCTAACGCTTCGATCGCTTCAAGTGTTTTCATATATCGGGATTTATGGAAGTATAGGCAGCCTGTCAACCCGCCTCAGTTATTCGTGAAGCGAGGCGATGTTTAAATCATGACGTGGGCATTGAAACGAAGGAGGCGGCGGGTAGTGGCTTTCTAGCTCGAAGAGCAGGGCTACCCCGGGACGTCGCTGGGAAGTGGAGGCGTTCACGATATTTCTATAATTCTAGAATAACGGTTGACGACGGCTCGGGAAAGGCGCAGCCTATTGAAATGAAAATAGACGATGCAGCGGCCCGCCTTGAAGCCCTTGGCAATCCGACCAGGCTGAAGATCTATCGTACTCTGGTCAGAGCGGGTGAAATCGGCCTGCCGGTGGGGCGCCTTCAGGACAAACTCAAGGTAGCGCCTTCGACGCTCTCGCATCACATCAAGACGCTGGTGGCTGCCGGGCTGATCACTCAAGTCCGGGAGGCGACGACTCTCGTTTGTCATGCAAACTACGACGTGATGCGCGGCTTGGTGGATTTCCTCGTTGCCGAGTGCTGCGCGGACGCCGTCGAATGCAAGGATGCAAACGACGCCGCTTGATCTATCAAAGATCTTTAATTCGATAATTCTGGTATTATAGGAGGAATGAATGACTGAACCAAAGACTGTCGCGGTCATCGGAGCAGGACCGGTTGGGCTTGCCGCTGCCGCCCATGTACTGGAACGAGGCATGACGCCTATCGTGTTCGAAGCAGGCGCTGAGGTGGGTCATGCGATCCGGCAATGGGGCCACGTGCAATTGTTCTCGCCTTGGGAATACAACGTCGACCGCGCAGCAGGACGTCTGCTTGAGGCGACAGGGTGGAATTCGCCGGCTCCCGATCAATATCCCACGGGATCCGAACTGGTTGAGCGGTACCTTGAGCCCTTGGCGACGAAGACGCCCTTGAAGTCTCACATTCTGACATCGAGCAAAGTCACCGATATCAGCCGCCAAGGCTTCGACAAGCTCAAGACCAAGGGCCGCGACCTCGCGCCATTCGAGATCCACTATCAGAACACTGGGTATGCGGAAGGGCTGGGAGAGCGGGTCGCCCGGGCCGACGCCGTGATCGACGCTTCCGGAACGTGGGCCTCACCGAACCCGGCGGGTGCCAACGGTCTCGCTGCCATCGGTGAGAAGGAGGCCGCCGGCAAGATCGCGTATGCGATGCCCGACGTGCTCGGAGCGGACCGACCCCGTTATGCTGGCAAAACGGTTGCTGTTCTCGGGGCAGGCCACTCCGCAATCGGTACCCTGACGGACCTCGCGCGTCTGAAAGCCCAGGAGCCAGGCACAGAGGTTATCTGGCTCTTGCGTGGTACCGACCCCGCCAAGGCTTTTGGTGGCGGCGCCAACGATAAGCTTGCAGCCCGTGGAGAGTTGGGAGCCGCGTTTGCGGCTTTGGTCGCGGCAGGTGACATCAAGGTCGAGCCAGCCTTCCAGACGACCCATTTGACCTTGGAAAACGGGCGCCTCCGGATCGCAGCCGGATCGGCGTGCTGCGGACGCAAGATTATCGCTGACGAGCTCATCGTGGCCACAGGCTTCCGTCCCGACTTGGCTTTTGTGCGCGAGTTGCGCATCCAACTCGACCCCGCAATCGAATGTCCGATCGCCTTGGCGCCACTGATCGATCCGAACGAACATAGCTGCGGCACCGTTCGTCCTCACGGCGCACGCGAGTTGGCGCAAGACGAGCCCGGTTTTTATTTTGCCGGCATCAAGAGCTACGGGCGCGCGCCGACGTTTCTGATGATTACAGGCTACGAACAGGTGCGTTCGATCGCGGCGCAGATCGCGGGAGACCATGACGCCGCTGGACGGGTCGAACTGGTCCTTCCGGAAACCGGTGTGTGTTCACGTTCGTCGGCAGACGTCACCACGTGTTGCGGCGGGCCCGCACCGACAGTAGACAATGCTTGCTGCGTCGCCGATGCCGTGGCGAAGCAGGACGGCAAATCGGGGTGCGGATGTTCATGATCGTTATCGGGCGCGTTCACGGCCTGCCGCGCGGGACGCGCCCATTGTTTGTGGATCGCAAGGAGTGATCCGTCTCGGCAACTTGCGGGGGCGTCCCGCCATCATCGCAATGTGCCTGGGGCAACTCGGAAGTTTGCTGCCGCACGTCGTAGTGCCTTCCATCCTTGCGCAGTTCCTGATTCCCGAGTGGCGATTGACCGGGGCGAACGCCGGATTGTTGGCGGGCAGCTATGCCGCGGGCTACATGCTCGCGGTGCCGTTCCTGGCTACGCTGACGGACAGGATCGATGCGCGCATCGTTCTGATTGCCGGTTCGGCGTTAAGTGTCTTCGCGACGCTGATGTTCGGATTGTTCGCGGAGGGGCTGTGGTCGGGTGCCGCGCTTTGGGCGTTGGCAGGCATCGGCTTTGCGGGTGCCTACATGCCGGGCCTCAAGGCGCTGACCGACAGACTGGATCCGGGCGACTCGTCCCGCGCTGTGACGTTCTACACGTCGAGCTTCTCGCTCGGCGTTGGGCTTTCCTTTCTGGTCTCCCAGCTAGTGGCTGAAAGCTTCGGCTGGCGGGCGGCGTTTTACGTTACGGCGGCCGGTCCGTTGGCGATGATGTTTATCTGTCTGCTTCTGAAGCCGATGGCTCCGACGCCCAGCAAAGGACGTTTACTGAATTTCGGACCCGTCTTCCGGAACAGGTCTGCCATGGGTTTCATACTTGGCTACGGCGCCCATTGCTTCGAGCTCTATGGCATCAGGACGTGGCTCGTTGCTTTCTGGACGTTCGTTGCGGCCAAGGGGGGAGGCGGTACGCTGCTCACCCCGATCGCCATCAGCTTCGCATTCTCGATATTGGCGATGCCGTCCAGCGTCTTGGGCAACGAAGTCGCCTTGCGCATCGGTCGTCGCCGCGCCCTCACGACCTTCATGTTCGCATCGGCCGCAGTTGCGCTCCTGATAGGTATTTGCGCGGACGGTTCTCCCTGGCTACTGGTGCCGCTGATATTGCTCTATGCGATCACCGTCCCCGCCGACTCCGGCGCGCTGACTGCTGGTATGGCGATGTCGGCCAATCCCGAGAACCGTGGTGCAACAATGGCCGTCCATTCGACGGTCGGATTCGGCTTCAGCGCTCTCGGTGCCTGGTGCGTCGGCGCGACACTCGACGCATTCGGTGGACCGTATGCAGCTTCCGCCTGGCTTCCCGCCTTCGGGGTTCTAGCGGCAGGCATCGTGCTCGGCCCACTCGCCCTGATGTGGTCGCAACCCAAAACTTCAAATCAAACGGTTATCTGAATGCGCAGGCAGGCATGACACAGCGTCAACTTCCCATCATTCTTGCTCTCGGAACGACGCAGACGCTCGCATGGGCCTCCAGCTACTATCTTCCGGCAATACTCGCGGATCCGATTTCGCGAGACCTCGGCATTTCGACCAATTGGTTCTTCGCCGCATTCTCGGCGTCATTGGTGATCTCCGGACTGCTTGGTCCGCGCGTCGGCCGTCAGATAGACCGCGTTGGCGGTCGCCAGGTTCTGTGTGCATCTAACCTGCTGTTCGCCGGCGGCCTTGCTCTGCTCGGGCTGACGTCTTCGTTGTGGATGCTGAGTCTTGCTTGGCTTTTGCTCGGCATCGGCATGGGGTTGGGTCTTTACGACGCGGCATTCGGTGCGCTCGGGCGGATATTCGGCGATCAGGCAAGGCGTCCAATCACCGGCATCACGCTTCTGGCGGGCTTCGCCAGCACGATCGGATGGCCACTGAGTTCACTGGGCGTCGATACGATCGGTTGGCGCGGCACATGCTATGCATGGGCGGCGGCGCATATCGTCATCGGATTGGCCCTTAACCTGTTCTTCCTTCCGAAGACGGAGATTGTCGTCCGAAGCGAAGGCCCCGTTGCAAAGCCGCACATCCCGATGGACAGGATGATGGTACTGCTGTCTTTCGCGTTCGCTGCAGCATGGACCGTAACGTCGGCGATGGCGGCTCATCTTCCGCGGATCGTGGAGAGTTTCGGTGCAACACCCGCTCAAGCGGTCTTCGCGGGCATGATGATCGGCCCGGCCCAAGTGGCTGCGCGTATCGTCGAGGCAGGGCTACTGAACCGCTACCACCCCCTGTTCTCAACCAGTCTGGCATGCCTCACGCATCCTATCGGCGCGGGCGTCATCGCCTTGTTCGGGGGAGGCGCGGCCGCGGCATTCGCACTGCTGCATGGAGCAGGGAACGGCATCCTGACAATCGCGCGCGGCACTCTTCCCCTATCGGTCTTCGGGTCTGAGAATTACGGATATCGTCTCGGTCTTCTAGGCGCACCGTCCCGAATTTGTCAGGCGATGGCGCCACTCGGCTTCGGCCTGTTGATCGGCATCATGGGTGGGGGTGTTTTGATCGTTTCATCCGGGCTCAGCATCGCCGCGCTTCTCGCCCTCCTTTTCCTATCGCGGCAGCGAAAGGGAGCTGCAACAGCCAAGGCTACGGTCCCTCAGCCGATCTCCTCATCTTGAGTGCGAAAGGTCGTGTGGCGCCCAGTCATGCGGGTCAAGGAGGGCTGCCAATCGTTCTCTGACCTCGCCAGAGGGCATCGACGCCATGAGCAGACAATGGCGCTTCCAGAAGTCGTTTAGGCGAGTCCATGCGACAGCGTGGGTGGGTCAATCTGTCGTCCACGACTACCGTAAGCGGGTTATTCCTCGTGCCAATCGGCATGACAGAATTACGGCGTGAATTGATCGGTGATCTTCTGAGTGTCGAGGACGACGAACACGGCGTGGAAACGCCTTGATCGTCTGGACAACCAGACTTGTTGCGGATTGCTCGCATCCTCCAACGGCATACGACGCCAAAAAAGTCGTCATATGCCGTTGGCTTCGAGTTCTACAAGACTTCGCCGAAGTGGACGATCCGACAAGCCCAACCCTCCTCAGGCTGTATCGGCTATTCCGCCGGAGCTTCAACGCGGATTTCATCTGCCGATGAGAGCTCAGTCGGCCGGGTCCGACCGAGCAACACGAAGATGACAATCGCCGCGAAGAACGTGATGCTCGCCAGGACATAGCTCACGCTTTGGAAGGCCGAGAAGTAGGCTTGGACAAGCGTCGAGTGCGGGACTTCCGGTATTAGTCGTGCGACGCGGGAAAGATCACCTGCTACGATCCCCTGAGCTATTTCCGGTAGCAATTGAACTTGGGACGGCAACAGGGAAACCTTTCTCTCAATGTTCCCCGCAGTCATCGCGCCCAGTGCTGCGGTGACGATCGCGAGCGAAATGCCCTCGTTAGCGACCTTCGAGGTATTGAAGATGCCAGACGCCATACCTGAGCGCTCTTTTGGCACCACCGATACGGACAGGCCGTCCATCAAACCCCATGGAATTGCCGCTCCGAAACCGATGACAATCATCGCAGGTACCGCAGCGAGACTGGCGAGAAGTGGGGAGATCGTTGACACGCCTGTGCCGGGGGCGACGCTGCCGAGCCAAAGCATGCCGACCGAAGCGACCAACAACCCGATCGCGGATAATACGCCAGGTGATACCCAGCGCGTCATAACTGCCGCGACGTACGGCACGACAAGCATTGGTGCCGACAATGCCAGCATCATGAGGCCCGCTTCGATCTCCGACAGGCCCTCGATACCAACAAACCGGATTGGAAGAAGTATCAATAGGACTACGTAGGAGAAACAGGTCGAGATCGGTAGAAGCTGCACGCCCACGAAGCGCGGATATTTGAACAGAGAAAGGTCGAGCATCGGCCGGTCGTTGCGGCTTTCAGCAGCCACAAACGCAGCGAGCAGGGCGACTGAGCCTGTGAAGGCACCCACGATGATCGGATTGCCCCATCCGATGGACGCGCCCTCGATTACTGCGAAGGTGAACAGGGAGAGCGTCCCGGTGAAAGTGATGACGCCGGGCCAGTCGAGCCGTGCGGCATCCGGATCACGCGTCTCGCGCATCCGCGGCACACCCAGCATGATCGCAACAAGGCCGACCACCGCCGTCGTGACGAATATGGAACGCCAGCCGTATCGCTCGATCAGCAAGCCCATGATCACCGGTCCGAAGGCGAGGCCGATGCCGAACGTTGTGCCAAGCATGGAGAATGCCTTGGTTCTGGCATGGCCTTCGAATTCCTGTGCGATGGCGGCTGAACCGCCTGCGAGAGCGGCGGCAGCACCGACGCCCTGCACGGCGCGAAGCAGGTCGATAGCGAGGATGGTCGGAGCGAAGATTGAAGCGATCGAGGCAGCGACGAAAAGCGCGACGCCACCGGCGAAGATGCGCCTGCGACCGAAGCGGTCGGCGAGCGTACCTGCAGTAAGCAGAAGACTTCCGAAAGTGAGCATGAATGCGTTGGTGATCCAGGTCACCATCGCCGCGCTACCCGCAAGATCGCGGCCGATGGCGGGCGTTGCGATCGCGCCACCGGAGAAACTAAGAGGCAGGGTAAGGGCGGCAAGGCACACTGCGAAGAGTACTGAAAGTGCTCCGCCATGTTTGGCAGATTGGCTGGTCGGGGACATCGGACGTTCCTGAATGGTTGAGGTCATTCTCAACTAAAGACACCGCGCCCGGCGTTAAACGCTCCGCGGATGGACACACTGTCCTCCCCCAGGCGACATTCCGCAGATTCGCAGCGTTTACTGGCCTTTCCGATTGTCGCCATCGAAGCGACAGAGAGGATCGCCAAGGCGCGTTTATCGAAGGAGGTGGGAGGACTATTTCTCGACTGTCGCAAACGAACTCCTCGAAAGGACACGACAGTGAAACTCTACATCGCAGACCAGACCTGTTCGCAGGCAGTGCAGATCATTTCCAACGAACTCGGGCTCGCGCCGGAACTCATCCATTTCGATGTTTTCGGCAAGTCGACGTCGAACAACGACAACTTCGCCGAACTCAATCCCATGCAGTACGTGCCGGTACTGGCGCTCGACGACGAAAAGAAGGACCTCCTGTCCGAAACCATCGTCATCACGTCCTATCTTGCGGATCAGCATCCGGAAGCGAACCTGATCCCGGCGCGCGGCACGTTCGAACGCGCCCAGTTCGACCAGCTTCTCGTCTTCATCGCGACCGAGATCGCCCAGAAGCACATTCCGTTGATGCGCAAGCTGCTGACGGAAGAGGGCACCGCCTGGATGCGTGGAAGGATCGTGAGCGCCTACAAAGTCCTGGATGACCGTTTGTCGGATGGTCGGCCGTTCCTGACCGGCGACAAGATGACGGTCGCGGACGCCTACATGTGGGCGACCTTCTGGCACAAGCGGTCCGGCGCTCACATCGAGCATCTGCAGCATGTGATGGCCTGGAAGGACCGCATGGATGCTGTCCCGTCAGTCGTTAAGGCACTGAAGGACGAAGCGGAGATCGCCGTCCAGCATCGCAGTCAGTTGGCCGCTTAACTGCGGATCGCCGGGGTTGCGGTCGGACTGGTCATCGCTCCACGGCGGTGATCATCGCGGATGCCCCGACTATCCAAGTGCTTCGGCGTCGAAGGCGGCATAACGCCTTCGCGTCAAAGAGAGCGGGCCGCTAATGCGAGTCGGCGGTCCGCTTTTCACTTGGAATTTCAAGAATTGATCGAGGTCAGATAGCGAGCTGAATTGGTCGTCCACGCGAGCGATAATCGTTCACCCAGAATGAGGATGATCGGGAACATGCGGTGAGGTTCGCCTCGACCACCCGGCGACGATCAAGGCATCGGCTTTTTAAAGAACTCAACCAGCGCATCTAGCACTACACGGGTCTTGGGCGGCATGCGCCGACCCGCAGGGATCAGAGCGTGTATCGGCGGTCCCTCGACGTCTGCTTGGGGCAACACGTGCTGCAGTTCACCGGATTCGACGTGAGGAGCGGCAACGCGGTCGAAGATTTGCGCGATGCCCATGCCTGCAATCGCTGCATCGATGAAGGCGCGCCCATCACTGGTGATGACGCTTGCAGGCGGAGCAGTCTGGAAGGTGCGCGTACCATCGCTCAGCGTCCACGGCCTAGTCTTTCCGTTGCCGGCGCGGAAGATAATGGCTTCGTGATCGGAAAAATTATCGGCCGACGCGATCAATGCGTGCCGGTCAAGATAGTCGGACGAAGCGTACAGCGCGAGTTTGACATCGCACAATTTCCTGACGGTCATCTCGCCTTCGGCAGGAAGCATGCCCGCACGGACGACAATGTCCCAGCCGTCCTTGACGGGGTCCGACTGTCTATCGCTCAGGTTCAGTTCGACGGAGACCTTCGGATGCTGCAGGCGAACGCGGTGCAAGGTTGGAAGTAGCAGACGGCCGAAGCCGATCGGAATATCCAATCGGACACGGCCGACCGGCTCGTCACGTCGCGCGGAAAGGGCGGTCTCGGCCTCGTTAAGTCCATCCAGGGCGCTGCGTGCCGCCTCAAGATAGATTTCTCCATCCTCGGTGAGCCTGACAGCTCGGGTTGTCCGCTGCAGGAGCCGGGCGCCGAGACGCGCCTCCAACCTCTGCACCGCTTTGCCGACGTTGGATTTACTGGTGCCGAGTTGCTCCGCGGCACGGGTGAAGCTCGCGTGCTGTGCGACCGCAACGAATGTCGCGATGTCGTGGATCGGCAGTTCGTTGACTGACATTTGTTACCTGAATGGATATAATTGATCGGTTTTCTCAATATTATATCCCGCGGTTGTTCATTCAAGGCTCGTTTTTTAGGATCGAGGGCCGATAATTGTTCCCATCGACCGCAATTATCTCAATTCACAAGAGAATTCGAGAAATTGCTAATTGTCTCCATTGCGGAGCCAAACTGTCTCCCGGAGCACCGTTTATCTCAGGTGTTTCCTCCGCTCATATCGAGACCTGACACGAAAGGGATCGCTGTGAAGAAGCCAGACCTCACCCGGGAGATGATCGAGGCCGGTGCCGTCGATGCAATAATCGCCAAGGATGCGCCCACGCTTCGAATCCTGTCTCAGGCGGAGCGCGAGGCGTCGTTACTCCTGACGCTGGCTGCCAAGCCGCGGGAAAGCGTCTGGCTATTCGGTTATGGCTCCCTGATCTGGAATCCATCGGTCAATTTCGTAGAGCGTCGCGTTGCGCGGGTGACTGGGTGGCACCGCGCCTTCTGCTTGGCCACTCCTGCCGGTCGCGGTTCGGCCGATAACCCCGGTCTCGTGCTCGGACTCGATGAAGGCGGCGACTGCGAAGGCGTCGCCTTCCGGATCACCGGTGCCGCTGTCGATGCCGAACTGGCGATGCTCTGGAAACGCGAGATGGTGTCCGGGGCTTATGTGCCGCGCTGGCTTGGCCTCCGGGACCGTGAGGGCAAGGAATTTGGCTGCGGGATCGCGTTCACGATCGATCGCGGCAGCAGCCAATACGACGGACTTCTCAGCCAGGAGCAGATGGTCCGTAGGCTCGCAACAGCGTCTGGCGCACTAGGTAGCTCGGCAGATTACCTGTTCCGGACATGCGAGGGATTGCGGTCGCACGGCATCCACGATCCCGAACTCGAATTGCTGCAGGCTGAGGTCGCAGCCGTGCAGTCGTTCGAGCAAAAGAATCCAGGTCCGATTGGCTGACTGATGCGACTGTATCCGAACGAGAGACACTCTGGCGCGTTTCGCGCGGTTTATCTTTCCATGGCGGTGGCTAGGTTCAGAACTGTCGAGAAGAGAGAACTTCCATGAAGGCATGCACCGCCAAGTTCGTTCGCGGACCCTGATCATAAACGGCACCGGTCAATGAGCCGACGGGCCTGTCCTTGAAGGTCGTCGCTTCCGGAACGGAAACTCTCTCAATCCAAACCGACAGAACACAAGCCGACGCTGCAAAGCGCCGAACCCTGCTGCTCGCCCATTTTTAGGAACTTCGAACATGACCTACGGACGCACCCTGACATCGCTGGCAACGGTCAGCATCGTGGCAATGATGCTCGCCGCGTGCAGTCCCAACGTAGCAGCACCGGTTGCCGATCCATCCGTCTCGGCCTCGACGCCGCTGGTGAAGGAAGTGACCGGTTGGGACACATTCACCGGCCGCCTGGAAGCGGTGGACACGGTTGCAGTCCGCCCGCGCGTGAGCGGCTACGTCGAGCGTGTCGCCTTCAAGGATGGCGATTACGTCCAGAAGGGCGACCTCCTGTTTGTCATCGACCAGCGCCCGTATGAGGCGACGGCGCAGCAGGCCCAAGGCCAACTCGCTCAGGCGAAAGCTCAGCTTGCGCTGGCCAATAAGGAATTGGCTCGCGCGAGGTCGCTGATCACCACGCAGGCGATCGCGACGAACGTTTTGGACCAGCGCACGGAGAACCAGCAGGGCGCCGAGGCTGCGGTAGACGTTGCATCCGCTGCGCTGGCACGTGCGAAGCTCGACCTTGATTTTACGCAGGTCCGTGCGCCAATCGCCGGACGCATCAGCCGAAAACTGGTCAGCGAGGGCAATCTCGTCGCGGGCGGCGATGCCAATGCCACGCTGCTGACGACCATCGTCTCTCTCGACACCATCGACGCCTATTTCGACATCGACGAGCAGAGCTACCTTCGCTACGGCCGCGCGGGCAAGGAAAGCAACCAGACAGTCGCATTTGCATCAGGAGGCGAAGTCGTGATGGCGTTGCCGGGCGACAAGACTCCGACCTTCAGTGGCAAGCTGAATTTCTCAGAGAACCGCCTCGACGCTTCGACCGGTACTCTGCGCCTGCGGGCGCGTATCGCAAATCCCGGCCACGTGCTCACGCCAGGTCAGTTCGTCCGTGTGTCGCTCGCCGCAGAGCCCGCTCATCAAGCCGTCCTGGTGCCAGCCTCTGCCGTTGCCAGTGATTCATCGCAGCAGGCGCTTTACGTCGTCGGCAGCGACGACCGCGTGACCGTCCGGAATGTCGAACTCGGCCGCATGTTCGGCAGAATGCGCGAAGTCATTCGGGGGCTGGAGCCCACCGACCGCGTCGTCGTGTCAGGACTGCAGCGCGTGACGGCGGGCGCCAAGGTCACCGTGCGCATGGAAGCCATCAAGCCAGAACAATTCGCATCAAAAGGAGACGTGCTGTGAACCTCGGACAACTCTCTGTACGGCAACCGATCTTCGCGATCGTGCTGTCCATCGTCACCGTCATCATCGGCGGCGTTGCATACTTCACGCTACCCGTAACGGAATATCCGGACGTGGTCCCGCCGACGGTCGTGGTCTCGACCATGTATCCCGGCGCCTCCGCGCAGACCGTCGCCGACACCATGGCGACGCCGATCGAGCAGGAGGTCAACGGCGTCGAGGACATGCTGTACATGTACAGCCAGGCCACTTCCGACGGCGGCCTGAACCTGACGGTGACCTTCAAACAGGGCACGAACCTCGACAAGGCTCAGGTTCTCGTTCAGAACCGCGTCGCACTCGCCGTGCCAAGATTGCCTCAGCCGGTTCAGCGGAACGGCATCTCGGTGAAGAAGTCTTCACCGACCATCCTGAGCGGCGTGTTCTTGTATTCACCCGATGGCAGCTATGACCAGCTATACGTTTCGAATTACGCTCTGCGCGCTGTCGTGGACGTGCTCAAGCGCATTGACGGTGTCGGTGACATCCAGCTCTTCGGCGTTCGCGAATATTCCATGCGTGTCTGGCTCGATCCGGATCGCGCAGCGTCGTTTGGCATCACGCCTGCTGACATCACCAAGGCGATCAATGCCCAAAGCACCCAGGTGGCCGGTGGCGTTGTCGCGGAGCCACCCGTCGCCGACCAGGCCTTCCAATCGACCCTGATCTTCGAGGGCCGGATGAAGAAGCCCGCCGAGTTCGGCAACGTCATCGTTAAGGCCGTGGACGGCGGGCATATCGTTCGCCTGAAGGATATCGCGCGGGTCGAACTCGGGGCGCTGACCTATTCCACCGGAGGTTACCTCGGCGAGAAGCCTGCGGTTGCGCTGGCCATGCTGCAGCGACCGGGCGCGAACGCGCTGGCGACGCAGGACGCGATCGCCAAGACAATGGCCGAGCTTTCCAAAGACTTCCCGAAGGGCATTGCCTACGATATCGGCTATAATCCGACGGGCTTCATCGCGGACAGCATCCACGAACTGGTGAAGACCATCTATGAGGCGATGGTGCTAGTCGTCATCGTCGTCGTGGTCTTCTTGCAGGGCTGGCGCCCGTCGATCATCCCGATCCTGGCTATCCCTGTGTCACTGGTGGGCACCATGGCGGTGATGGCGGCGTTCGGGTTCTCCATCAATAACCTCAGCCTGTTCGGCCTGGTGCTCGCCGTCGGCGTGGTCGTCGATGACGCCATCGTCGTCGTCGAGAACGTCGAGCGGCACCTGTCGGAAGGCAAGACCGCCCGCGAAGCGACCCTGCTAACGATGCGTGAGGTCGGCGGCGCGCTGGTCGCCATCGCATTGGTGCTGGCATCGGTCTTCGTGCCAACGGCGTTCGTGCCGGGACTGTCCGGCCAGTTCTTCCGTCAGTTCGGCATCACCATCGCGGTGGCCACGGTGATCTCGCTCTTCAACTCCTTCACGCTGTCACCCGCGCTTTCGTCCATGATGCTGGAGCGGCACGCCAAACATGGCGGAGGAGGGCGTATGCAACGCCTCGGATCGAAGGCTGCCGACCGGTTCAATATCGGCTTCGAAAAACTTTCGCAGATGTACGGCTCGCTCGTCATCCATCTGGTACGCCATTCGAAGGTGATGCTTGCCGTCTATGCGGTGCTGCTGGCTGCGACCGGCTATCTGCTGATCGAAAGCCCAAAGGGTTACATTCCCGCCCAGGATCGCGGCTACATCATCGCGATCCCGCAGCTTCCCGCTGGCTCTTCGCTGGAGCGCACGACCGAGATCGCCAAGGAGGTCGGGCGCATCGCACTTGAGATTCCGGGCGTCTCGCATCTGCCGACCTTTGCGGGGTTCTCCGGGGCCACCCAGACGATCTCGTCGAGTTCGGCGGCCGCCTATGTCGTTCTCAAGCCGTTCGAGGAGCGCATGAAGCACGGTCAGACTGCAGCCTGGATCCAGGCTGAACTGACCAAGCGCGTGGCCTCAATCGACGGCGCGAACATCCTGATCGTCCAACCGCCGCCGGTGTCGGGCATTGGCAGTGCAGGGGGCTTCTCGCTGAGGCTTGAAGACCGCACCGGGTTAGGCACGGCAGTGCTTGCGAAAGCGACCAACGATCTCGTTGCCGCTGCCAATGCGGCACCCGGTCTCGTCGGCATCTACACGACGTTCTCGGCAGGAACGCCGCAAACCAAGGTCGAGCTGGATCGTGAACGCGCCGAGATGCTGGGCGTCCAAAGCCAGGACGTGAATGCGGCGATCGAGACCTATTTCGGCTCAAGCTACATCAACGACTTCAACATGTACGGTCGAACCTATCACGTCACCGCGCAGGCCGATCTCTCGTTCCGGAAGCGTGCTGAAGACCTCACGCGGATCAAGGTCAAGAATGCGGCAGGCGACATGGTGCCGCTCGGCAACGTGGCCACCCTGGTCGATACATTCGGTGCCGATCGCGTGCCGCGTTACAATCTCTATCCGGCAACGGAAGTGAACGGAGATACGCTGCCCGGCGTGGGCGCCGCATACGGTGTCGCCAAGATGGAGGAGCTTGCCAAGCAAATCCTGCCACCCGGCATCGGCTTTGAATGGACCGACCTGAGCTACCAGCAGACCACGACCGGCAACATGGGCCTGCTGATTTTCCCGCTGTCCGTCGTGTTCGTGTACCTCGTCCTGGCAGCGCAGTACGCAAGTTGGAGCCTGCCGCTCTCGATTTTGCTGATTGTGCCCATGTGTCTGCTGTCGGGTTCGGCTGGCGTCCGAATGCTAGGCGGGGACATCAACATCCTGACGCAGATCGGCTTCATCGTCCTCGTCGGCCTGGCCGCCAAGAACGCGATCCTGATCGTCGAGGTCGCCCGTCAGCTCGAAGATGCTGGCAACGGCATGGTGAAGGCTGTTGTGAAAGCCGCGAGGCTTCGCCTCCGTCCGATCCTGATGACATCCTTCGCGTTCATTCTGGGCGTCCTGCCGCTCGTCACGTCGTCCGGCCCGGGTGCCGAGATGCGGCAGGCGATGGGCATCGCGGTCTTCTTCGGAATGCTGGGCGTGACACTGTTTGGCTTGGTGTTTACGCCGGTGTTTTACGTCGTCGTACGACGTGCGTTCGGTGTTAAGAAACTGCACGCCAAATCCTCTGTTCAGACGCACGCCGCGGCGGTCTGACGATTGGGTTGCGCCCATCCGCCGTGTCCCGGCGGGTGGGCGCTCTGTCGTTTGCTGGCGCTAAACGTCGCGAAGGCGTCACAAGGCACTTCCGCGAATACTTGAGCGCGCTTCCATCACGTCCTCAAGAACTCAGTGTCATGGACCGTAATTTATCTGGAGCCTGACCGTGAAGACTTCTTGCGCTGTCGGGCGTCGACCATGTCTTGAACAGTCGCTGATAGGCAGTCCGCGTTGTCGCAATACACTCCAAGCCACGACAGAAAGAACAGCAGATCCCATAATAGCGGCGGCGACGTTGGCGACGAGCGACCCGTATCTGAATGCGGGAATGATCGGGCCACCCAAGGCGCCTAATAGGGCGGCCAATGCGACGTGGGGCCAAGGCCTGAGCTTCATATCTAAGTTTGCACGAAATCCCATACTTTGGCCCTTATTTCTATCCGAATTAACAACACGTCAGGCGAGGCAATTGTCCATTCTCTGCGCGAGAGCGTGTAGGTTTAGCGCGATTTAGCGTCCGGCAAATATTTTAAGGGATCATTACGATTGAGCTCTCTCTTCAGTTCATAGTGCTCCCGCATTTGCTGTCGTTGCTGAGCTGTTCGAGAGAGATTCAAACTCCAATACCCGACTGCCGAAACAGCAGCCAACACCCCCGTCAAAATCAGAATGATCTCGGTCCGTGATAGCCCTCCGTTGTTCAACTCGATGTGCCTTCTATCTTTCTCAGCCGCTGTGTGGATGAACCAACACTTCGGGCATTCATATGAGTAAATAGACCATTCAATGCGCGTGCGGATGCGTTGGCTGACGTTGCCGTTCTGAAGGGGGTCATCTGAGCCGGGCCCAGAGCGGCGCTATGATGTAATGGGCTCCGGGTAGCAGTGCCGCGCCGAGCAGCAGGCCTACCACGCCTGACCCAGCCGCGGTCGCAGTCCAGATTGCGGCGCCGGCGATCGCCGGCAGGGCACGTGCTGCCAGTGCCGCGGCAGATGCGATCAGGTGTTCGATGCCCGTCAGCCCGTATTCGGCAAGGCCGTGGACGATAATGCCGCCGCCGACCCAGATCATCGCCGCGGTTCCGACGCCGCCGAGCACGCGCAGGAAGTACGGCATGCCGCGCACCAGCGCGCGTCCGAAAGCGGCCTTGATCCGCCCCCACGGCGACGCTGTATCGCCCTTTGCCAGGGCTAGGCCGATATCATCAGCCTTCACGATCAGCGCGACGCCGCCATAGACCATCACCGTAATGCCGATCGCCACCAGAGCGAGCACCACTGCGCGAATGACGAAAGGCCCCGGCGGTATCGCCGCCAGTGTGATGGCCATGATTTCCGCCGACAGGATGAAGTCCGTCTTGATCGCGCTGGCGACCTTGTCATCTTCCATGGTTTGAGGCTCGGCTGCCGGCGTCCGAACTTGATTGGCGTCAGCCGCATGGTGGGGGAGGACCGCTTCGACCACCTTCTCGGTGCCTTCGAAGCAGAGATAGGCACCACCGATCATCAGCAGCGGCGTGATGGCCCATGGCGCAAAAAGACTCATCAAAAGTGCCGCCGGCAGTAGAAACAACAGCTTGTTGCGCAGCGAGCCGACCGCGATCTTCTTGACGATCGGCAATTCGCGCGCGGCGTTGAAGCCCGTCACGTAACGAGGAGTAACCGCGGCATCGTCGATCACCACGCCCGCCGCTTTCGCGCCGGCCTTAGCGGCCTGTCCGGCAACGTCGTCGACCGAAGCTGCAGCCACTTTCGCAAGGCTGGCAATATCGTCGAGCAGCGCGATCAGTCCAACGCTCATACAGACTCCGGATCTTTAAGCCGCAGCGCGGCAAGCTCGTCATCGCAAGCCAATAAACGCGGCAAGATTAATGGAAATGAAGTAAGCGCGCCAACAATGATGAGATGGCAACTCGCTCCGACCTTCTCGCCTGCGGCCCGTGCTTCGCATTTGTTCCGGATGCCTCAAGTTCCTCATCGGTCAGATGTTCAATGCCGATGACGAATTGTGAGCGGCGCTGTTCGGCTGAGTGACGCCGCAGCGGATCGTCCGAAGCACGAATTGGCTCGCCGACGTGGTCGAGCTCGACAAAGCGGATTCGTGCTGAAGGAAGGTACCGCCAGTGCGCTATTCGTTTACGAGGACCTCATAGTCGCCTGGCTCAATGTCTATGCTCTTCGACCCATTTTCAATCGGTGGCGGAAGCAGTCTGGCATCCAGCCATTTGACCCGATGGCGGGGAGGCGTCACGGGAAAACGGTCAGGAGCGTGGAGGCCGTTTTGGAAAAACGACCTGATCAGTTTTACGGATCTTGACGTGCGGCCCCCGATCAAGCCATCGATTCAGCAGAGCGTTCAAACGAACGGGGCGAAGAAGGCTCCGGCAAGCCCCAGCCAGCCTTGGGGTTGAATAATAGACACAAGAAGAAGCGCTGATGCGAGACTGCGCGAATCAACCAATAGCTTTCGCGTTCTAAAATGGTGTCGCTCAAGATTGGTTACGCGACGCTCGGGGCGAACTAGTCTCGTTCAACACGATTGTGTCGAGGGCGGGTGTCGTCACAGGGGGCCCTGCGGTACTCGACGAGCAGCACCCGAACGGAGATCTGCTTTGGCGCAATTACGTCGGCTGGGGCAGTGTCTTTCGTCGGCCATCCGGCTTCAGGTCCTCGCGCACTATCGCAATCAGATGGCGCCGTCTAATCTGCCCACCACCCTTCCGGACGTACCCGGGCGGTAGGTCACAGACGTGATCCACGGAACGTCTTGCGATGACTTTGGCGATCCATGACCGCTTTTGATGCGGAGGCGCACGGGGGAAGCAGGACTTGGTGGCTTCTTGAAGTTTTTTGTTATGCCGGGGCGGCTCGCGTCAATGCGAACCTCCGTCATTTTCTCCGCTGGTCGTCGACCTCTTTTCATTATCGGCTCAGTGCTCAGTTCGTTCGCTCCTGAGCACGAGCATAATAGCTGGCTGTCGCTTCCTTCCCGACCAGGGGTTTGGTCTCGAAGGTCAAGACGTACATGGGAGCGTGCAGAACGGCTAAGCGGCTCCCTGACTTTCGGCGCGTCGCGGCCGGGCGAGGGACCGGGGGACGTTACGAAGCAGAAGTCGCCGATTGACTAGCGAGCTCGACAACGAGGTTCGCGTGTTATTTCTCCTCGCTTATGGTCGCTGTTTCAGCGCCTTGTGTCGACAACTTTGGGCTATCGTCTCGACCCCATGCGCACTAGTGAACAGCTGCCCCGCCTCGCTCATCCAGCTTTTGGGCCGCAATGACAACTTCTAGGCGATTTCGAACGTGAAGCTTCTGCATCAGCAGCGTCATGTAGTGTTTCACAGTCTTCTCGCTAATGCGGATCGTAAGCGCGATTTCCTTGTTCGTTTTTCCATGAAGGAGGAGGCGAACGATTTGCTGCTCGCGAATGCTCAGTTTCACGGCTTCGGCAGCCCGACGCCGTAATGATGTATCTCGCAAGGCGGCAATGACGCGGCTGGCAAAATGTTGTGTGATGTAGGTTTCGCCGGAATGCGCAGCTGTGATGGCGTCGATGAGCTCGCGTGAGCTACTGCCTTTCAATACATAGCCGGTGGCGCCGGAGTCGAGTGCACGTATTGCTGAATCGACACCCGTCGCCGCGGTGAAGGCTATAACCTTTGTCGAAGGCGAAGCGCAAATAGCTGCCGACATTGCAGTATAAATATCGCCCGGCATATTCAGGTCGACGACGATGACTTGCGGCGTGTTTCGTGTGCAAATATCGACCACATCATTCGCACATATGCCTGTAGCAACGACGTCAAATCTACCGGACCGCAGAAGCAGTGACGATATCGCCTCAATCATTAATGGATGATCATCCACCAAAGCGACGGACATTAAACTCATTACAAGCCCCACAAATCGCTGAGGAATTTTAAATCAAGCAAGACTAATATGTACAAATACGCATGCTAGTGTGCATGAACAATGAGCTAAACTGTGCACGCTTTAGAGGCGTTGTAAATGTCAAATTTAACTTAGCGTTAAGCTCCGCGCTGGCTGATTATACGTTGCTATTTAAGGTTGCGCGGGGGTCGATATTTTTGATATTGGAAGCGTTACGGTCACTGTCATACGGTCATCTTGCGGTTCCACGAAGAAGCTGCCGCCAAGCGCCGTCACTCTCCTGCGAAGGCCCAACAGCCCGAGCCGCGCGCCTCTGCCAGACGAAGGTTTCGTGCTGAATTCGGTGATCCCGCTGTTGCCCACAATGATCGTCACAGACGATGCATCCCGGAACGCTGTCACATGTTGGTCCTGGCCGTCTCCATGCGCATATGCGTTGTTCAGACATTCCTGAACCACACGAAACACGCATACTTGAAGTGACTGTTCTGGACGGAAAGATAATGAATCGATCTCGCATGTCACATTGGTCGCCGTGTTTCGTTCGTGGCGCCACACTGCGAGCTGAACTGTCTCGGCGCAGGTGAGCCCGTCAAGCTCAGGCAACACGAGGCCGGTTGAGATGTCGCGCAGTTCTTTGAGGATATTGGAAGTGAGGTCTATAACGTTCGTCAACAATACACGTGTCGCGTTCGGATTTGTGTCAGCAAGTTCGCTCAATTTAAGTGCCAAAACGCTGGCGAGTTGAATGGGACCATCGTGAAGATCTTGTCCGATTTCTCCTAACAGGCGTTCGTTGGAGTGCATGGCGGCAAGTTGTACGGCTTCGGAAGTGCGGCGCAACTGATCATTCTGCGCTGCAAGTGCTTGAGCCTCGTCAATTCGTTTTTGAAGCGAGAGCCGCTGACCCGAAACAACGGCATTGGCGCGCCATACCGTCACAAACAGTATGATCATCATGGGGGCGGTAACGGCGCCGACAATGCTGGCTGTGGTCACCCTCATCGTCTGTAGTTCGGCGGTGAAGCGCGCTCCACTATTGTATACTTCTCCGACTGCAATGATGTCGCGACTTCCCGTCGCATAGATTGGTGCGTAAATCTCGATCAACGGTCGTTCGAATGGCTGTTCTGTCTGATGTTCTGCATCGTCCGTATCCGCAAATCCGCCAAAAGCCTTACCGACAAACGCCGCATCCCGTTCGGCAGATGGAAATTTCTGCCCGATGAGCCGCTTGTCGGTTGCATAAGCCAACGTACCATCTCGTAACCAGACCTTTAGCGCCTTAGTGCGCTCACCGATGGTTGTCTTAAGCAGATTGTCCAGTGTTAGTGCCGTGCTGGAAGTTAGCGTCGAGGACGTTGCCAGCTCTTGTAGGGAGGGGCCAAGGAATACGTCGACTAGAATCGCGCCTTCCTCGGCTGCCGTTTCCATCATGCTCGTCTCAAGCTGGCGCGAGATGAAGTAAGCGAGCATCGTCATGGAAATGACGATCGTCAGCGTGGCGGCAATGAAGAATTGTCGAAAGAGGCTTGATTTGTGACCGATATCGAGTCGGTGCCAGATCATTTCGAGGTTCCGCTTTGGAGAATAATCGAGTTAATGAAATCGCATTTGATGTCCTGATAGGCAGAATGAGAAATCGACGGGTGGTGCCGGATAAAGCCGGATTTTTTGCATTTTTTTGAAAGCGATAACTAAGCGAAAGCATCACGATTGAAACTGTCGCATCTATCCTTCCGCCGGACCGCGAGCTATTCCGCAATGCTAGCTCGCCGATGGTCGGCTCCGATACAAATTTAAATACAGATCATTGGGCGGACGCACGGATCCAAAACGCGTTTTCCTGCACCCAAGACCATTGAATGTTCTCCCGGTACCGACACAAGGTCGTCAGACCAAGGTCCTATCGTGATTGGTCTTCAGTCCGAGTGCTGCTCGGACCTTGTCCCCTAAGCAATTGAACAGGCCGACCCTAGCGTGGATCTGACGCCAGAGGGGCCAGCCATGACCACCAGCTTCATTGTGAACTCCGTTTGGACATAGAAATTTGTCGGACGGAATAGTCGCAGACGGGCTCAAGGGTGAAACGACTTACATAGGGAGAGCATAATGGCCAATTATATCAAGAGCGATCTGGAATTCATTCTAGAGCAGATCAAGATCGCCGAGAAGCACGCCGCCTATGTTGCCAACCCGGATGATCCGAACGCTGCCCCGCTCTATGGTGTAGGGGATGCCGGTCAGATTGGCTCGGTTCCCGCCTATACGCTGAGCCTTGGGCTGCGCACCGTCGACGGTTCATACAACAACCTGTTGCCGGGCCAGGAACATTGGGGCGCGGCCGATCTGCCATTCCCAGAATTGCTCGATCCGGTGTTTCGGCCGGCCCAAACCATCCCGCCCGGCTTCGGCCCCCCAGTGCCGACCAACTACAATCCCTCCAACAATCCTGGTTCGATGGTCTTCGACTCCAGTCTGCGCACAATCTCCAACTTGATCGTCGACCAGACCCTGGGCAATCCGGCAGCCATCATCAAGGGTTTGCAGGTTGGCGGTCTCGTGGCCGCGGACCTCGCCAACGTGGCCCTGGTGCAGGCCATTTACGACGTTTACAAGCCGGTCTCCAATGCGGAATACCAGTCGCGCGTTGTCATGGATAATGCCAAAGCAGCGGCAAACGCCCTCAGCGATGGCAATCCGGACACACCTCCGACACCCGCCGAGCAGACTGCGATAGATACGCTGGCAGCGGCGACTGCCGCGCACGATGTCGCGGTTGTCAATCTTGAAGCCGCGAGCATCGTTCGCGATGCGGCGCTTGAGCCGTTCGGAATCGTCATGGATGGCGATAACGTCAGAGTAACCAACGTGGCACCTGACGCAGGCCTGTCGGCTCCATTCAATTCTTGGTTCACCCTGTTCGGCCAGTTCTTCGATCACGGCCTTGATCTCGTGAACAAGGGCGGCAGCGGCACAGTGTTTGTTCCGCTGCAGCCGGACGACCCGCTTTATGTGGCGGGCAGCCCGACCAATTTCATGGTGCTGACACGCGCTACGGTAGGCCCCGGTGCCGACGGCATCATGGGAACGGCCGACGACACCCGCCCGGTCAACACCACAACGCCCTTCGTTGACCAGAATCAGACCTATACCTCGCACGCTTCGCATCAGGTTTTCCTGCGGCAGTACGCGATGGGTGTGGATGGCAAGCCGCACGCCACTGGTAAACTCATCGAAGGCGGAGGCGCTCAGCCGGGCGGCATGGCCACTTGGGCCGAGGTCAAGGAACAGGCCAAGATGCTTGGCATCCTTCTGACCGACCAGGATGTTGGCGCTGTGCCACTGCTCCGCACCGACGCCTACGGCAACTTCATCCCAAATGCCGCCGGGTTTGCCCAGATAATCACCGGCGTTGGCGCCGATGGCGTTCCCAATACTGCCGATGACGTCGTCATCTCCGGCACCTTTGCCGCCCCGGTCGGCCTCGCCAGCGCAATCCGCATCAATGCGGCATTCCTGGCAGATATTGCCCATGACGCGGTGCCAAATGGCATTGCGGACGGCGACATTGAAATCGGCCTGCTGAACCCCGGCAACAACCCGGCGGTCTATGACAACGAATTGCTTGATGCGCACTTCATCGCCGGTGACGGCCGTGTCAACGAGAATATCGGCCTGACTGCCGTGCATCACATTTTCCACTCCGAGCACAACCGTCTGGTCGAGCACACCAAGGAAATCGTGCTCGCCAGCAAGGACATGGCCTTTATCAACGAGTGGCTGGACATCGATCTGACGCAAGCGCAGGTCAATGCCATCCCGACGAACCCGGCCGCCCTTGCAGCCCATGCCGCTACCTTGACCTGGGACGGCGAGCGCTTGTTCCAGGCAGCCAAGTTCGGCACTGAAATGCAATATCAGCATACGGTGTTCGAGGACTTTGCGCGCAAAATCCAACCCAATATCGACTTCTTCGTAGTTCCGGACGGGTATCACGCGGACATTAACCCGGCCATCGTGGCTGAGTTCGCCCATGTGGTTTACCGCTTCGGCCACTCCATGCTGACCGAGCAGATCGACCGGCTGGATGCTTCGTTCACCAATGATCAGATCAGCCTGATTGAAGGCTTTCTCAACCCGATCGAGTTCGATACGGGCCACACCGTCGCCGACAGCATCGCCGCTGGTGATATCATCCGCGGAATGACGCGCCAGGTTGGCAATGAAATCGACGAGTTCGTCACCAGTGCCCTGCGCAACAATCTGCTGGGGCTGCCGCTCGATCTGGCCACCATCAATCTCGCGCGCGGCCGGGATGCAGGCGTTCCTTCGCTAAATGCTGCTCGCCGCGAGTTCTTCGAGGCAAGTTCGCACGCGCCAGAACTCAAGCCCTACGATAGCTGGGTGGAGTTTGCCGGCAATCTCAAGAATGAAGCCTCGGTCATCAACTTCATGGCCGCCTATGGCCTGCACAGCTCGATTACTGGCGAGGCAACGATTGAAGGTAAGCGCGCTGCGGCGATGGCCATCATCTTTGGCACGCCACAGTCTATCCTCGATAACCCGGCGACTGCGGCGAATGAAGCCCGCACGATCAGCGTCCCGGCTGACGCGGAGGATTTCTTGAACGGCACCGGCGCGTGGGCCAGCTTGCCCAGCGGCGTCACGACCACCGGACTCGACAACATCGACCTGTGGATTGGTGGTCTTGCCGAAAAGATCCTGCCGTTTGGCGGCATGCTCGGCTCGACTTTCAACTTTGTGTTCGAAGTCCAGCTCGAGCAACTACAGGACGGCGACCGGTTCTATTATCTGCAGCGCCTGGATGGCATGCATTTCCTGTCGGAAATGGAAAACAACACCTTCGCCAAAATCATCAGCCTCAACGCGGACGCGGGCCATTTGCCCTCCGACGTCTTCTCGACGCCCGGCCTTATTCTGGAAATCGACCGGACCAAGCAATGGAATCCCGGCCTCGGTGAAACTGCCGGCCAAGACGGCATCCTACTGGACGATCCGAGCACAGCGATCGACGAATCCGCCGACAACCTGGGTAACGATCCGACCGGCGGCAGCATTCTTACCCCGCTGGTTATTCGTAATAACCCCGGCACGGTTGGCCCGGATTCGAACTACCTGAAATATACCGGCATTGAACACGTTTTGCTCGGTGGCACCAATGGCAACGACATCCTAATCGGCAGCGAAGGCGACGATACGCTCTATGCTGACGGCGGCAATGATCGGCTCGAAGGCGGCGCCGGAAACGACTCCTACTTCGGCGGCGACGGCGACGACATCATCACCGATCTGTTCGGCGACGACATTATCCGGTCCGGGGCAGGACACGATGCGATCAATGCTGGCGCCGGCGTCGATTTGATCGTCGGCGACGCGGGGCAGGACTTCATCGTCCTGGGTGCCGATATGCTTGACGAGGCTTTTGGCGGGGTCGGCAACGACTTCGTGCTAGGCAGCAAGACCACCGAGCAGACGCTTGGTGGCGAAGGCGACGACTGGATCGAAGTCGGCGCCTGGACCGGTGCGGTCGGCGATAACTTCGACGACCAGTTCCAGGCCGACGCGGTCAAGGGTCACGACGTGTTCCATGGCGATGGCGGCTTCGACGAGTTCATCGGCGAAGGCGGCGACGATATCTGGTTCGGCAGCCTTGGCCGCGGCAAGTTCGACGGCATGTCCGGCTACGACTGGACGATCTACGGCGACATGAACTTCGCCGTGGATGTCGATCTCGCCCGGCAGATACTTCCCGGCGTCCCGGTCCTTCCAGCTAATGTGGCACTGGATACATTCACCCAGGTGGAAGGTGCTTCGGGCTCGACCAAGGATGACGTGATCCGCGGTACCGACGTCACCGCCGCGGATGTGCCGACCGAAGGCTTCCGCGGCAGTGCCCTGGATGCCGAGGGCATAGCCCTTATCCAGGGTCTGCAGCAGCTGCTAGTTGGCGCCGGGGCAGCCTCGTTCGATGCCCAGGGCAGCTTTGTCGGGGGCAACATCCTCCTCGGCGGTGCCGGCAGCGACCTCATCGAAGGCCGTGGCGGCGACGACATCCTCGATGGCGACCAGTGGCTGAGGGTCCGCATCGCGGTCATGTCCAGCTTCGACGCCAATGGTCCGACCGGCAACACAGTCCTTAGCTACCATGACTCGATGACGACGCTGGTCTCTTCGGTTCTGTCCGGCACAGTCAATCCCGGCCAGCTCAAGATCGTCCGCGACATCGTCTCGGCCACTGGAGTTGGCGATACCGACACCGCCGTCTTCTCCGATATCCGGGCAAACTACACGATCACGGGTAATGCGGATGGCAGTATCCGGGTGGAGCATCTGATTCCAGATGGGGCAGGTGGGTTCACACCCGGCGGTCTGGATGGCATCGATGTCCTCCGCAACATGGAGCGCCTGCGCTTCTCCGACGTGGAAATAGACGTGCCGCGTCCGCCCACTGACATCCAGTGGAACGGTGTCACGCCGGGCAACACAACGCTCCCCGGGAACGGCACGATTGCAACCCTGAGCGCAGTCGATCCCAATGGTGCAGGTACCTTCACCTACGCCTTGCTGGCCGGGAGCAGCGCAGGCTTTACGGTGAGCAACGGCGGCACGGTGGCGCGCACCGGCGGCACCATGGGCACGAACGCCACTTACACGCTCAATGTCCGTGTGACGGACGACACCGGGTTGACCCGTGTCGAGACCTTCACGATCAGAACCGGATCGAACGCCAACGATACGATCGCCATAACGCTTACGAACGATCACATCATCTATGGCGGCGTTGCTGGCAACGACACCCTGAGCGGCAATATCGGCAACGATACGATATTCGGCCAAACCGGCAACGACACCCTGAACGGCAACGGTGGCAATGACACGCTGCTCGGCCAGGACGGCACCGACACGCTGAACGGCGGCATCGGCGACGACACCCTGACCGGTGGCGACGGCAACGATATCGTCAACGGCGGTGCCGGCAACGATACCATCCGCTACACATTCGGCGATGACACCGATACCGTGGACGGCGGCGCTGATATCGACGCGCTGGAAATCACCGGGACTGGCGGTGGTGAGACGCTCGACGTGTCCTTCAACGGCACGGCGCTTACCCTGTTCGAGGGCGGCACCATTGCCGGCGTTGAATCGGTTACGGCCGACCTGGCCGGTGGCACCGATACCCTGATCTATACGTCGGCGGGTTCCGTCACGGTGGATCTCAACAACGGCGCGGCATCGGGCTTCTCGTTCGTGTCGGGCATCGAAAACGTCACCGGCGGCGCCGGTAACGATACGATCACCGGCGACGGCAATGCCAATACCCTGCTGGGTCTTGGCGGTACCGACACCATCGAGGGCGGTGGGGGCAACGATGCCATCAATGGCGGAGCGGCCAACGATGCGATCCGTGGCGGTTCAGGCGCCGACACGATCACTCAGCTCAGCACCGACGGCCGCGATATCATCGATGGTGGCACGACCGCGATAACCGCCGGCCGGGATACATCCTCGGACACCTACGTGCTCACTGGTGTTGCCGCTGCCGAAGCCTTCCGTATCTATACAAGAGCGGCATGGGGTGCTGTGGCGGGAAATAACCTTTCCTCGCTCGCCGCTGGCACTGAAATTGTGATCACACGTAACGGCACCAACAATGCCTCGGTCATTGCCGAACTCGACAACATCGAGGAAATCCAGATCAACACCACCAACGTCACCGCCAATGACGGCGGCGGCCTGAACGGCGGTGCTTCGAGCGGCGACACGATCACGGTGATCGGCGACTTCAACCTGCCGAACACCAGCCTCAACTTCAGCACCATCACCATCGACGGCAATGTCGGCGACGACACCGTGGATATCACCGCCCTGAGTTCGGCGCATCGCATCGTGTTCCGCTCCAATGGGGGCCACGACACCATCATTGGAACTCTGCGTCCGCAGGATGTGATCGAACTGCCTGCAGGTACGACGGCCGCCGACTACGATGAGACGGTCACGAACGGCGTAACGACCCTAACTAACGGTGCCCACAGCATCAGCTACGTCGCAGCCGGCGCTGGCCCTCAGGTGGGTTCCGGCGATCACGACGATGATTGTGGTGGCGATGACGAAGACAACGAGGAAGCCGGGAATGCTGTCCCGTCAACCGGCGCAGTCCGAACCGGAACCCAGCAGATGGACGTGCTAGTCGGAACGGCAAGCGACGACAACATCATTGCATTCGATGGTGATGACGTCGTGATCGGCAATGCTGGAGCCGATGCGATTTCGGCGGGCGACGGTGCCGACTTCGTCAACAGCGGCGACGGCCGGGATGTGATCTTCGCCGGCAACGGCGACGATCAGGTGTTCGGGGGTAACCAGGCCGACATTATCTACGGCGAATCCGGAGCAGACCGTATCCTGGGTGAAGCAGGCAACGATCTGATCAATGGCGGCGCCGGAGCAGACACGGTGTTCGGCGGTGCCGGCGACGACCTGATCGTGGCGGAGGTGGCTGACGGCGACGATGTCTATTTCGGTGACGATAGTGAAGGCGGGACGGGGATAGATACCCTCAATATGTCGGCGATCACCGCCAACATCACCGTCAATATGGGCTCCGGCCCGGCCGCCTTTGCCAATGGAAGCGTATCAAGCTCGCAGACCGGTAATGACACGATCTGGGGCATTGAGAACGTTACAACCGGATCCGGGAACGATGTCATCATTGCGAGTAATGCCGTCAACGTGATGAACGGCGGTCTAGGTAATGACACGTTCACATTCACATCCGCGTCGGCCACTAACGGCGACACCATCCTCGGATTCCAGCCGGGCGACCGGATCGACCTCACCGGCATCGATGCCAATATGACTGCAACTGGCGATCAGGCGTTCGAGCTGATCAATGGTGCGGCATTCAGTGCCGCGGGCCAACTGGCTGTTAGCTTCGTGTCACGAGACGACGGTGACTTCACAATCGTGCAGGGCAACATCGATGGAAACACGGATGCCGATTTCAAGATCGAAATCGCTGGGCATCAGCAGCTGACGGCGGCCAACGTCGGGCTCTAGTCTGCAAGATTGGGAGCGGTGGATCGTTGATCCACTGCTCCCAACTCGTCCTCTTGAGTTTGAAATCCGGGCGGCATCACAATGGTAAAATCAAAAGAACTCACTCCCGCAAAACGCAGGAGCCTTGCAGAACTCACGCGCGGCTTGCGCGGAATCGTTATTTTCTTGTTCATCGTATCGGGGCTGATCAACGTTCTGGCTCTGACTGGCTCGCTATATATGATGCAGATCTATGACCGAGCCTTGACCAGCGGAAGCATACCGACGCTGGTCGTGCTCTCAGGTCTGGCTGTGGGGCTGTATCTGTTTCAGGGCTGTTTCGACGTCATCCGGTCCCAAGTGCTTGTTCGTGTCGGTGCCCGGATGGACAAGAAGATTGCGCCACTCGCGCACCGGGTCGCGATCGATATGCCGCGTTTTGGCTTTTCGACATCGGAGGCTCTTGAGCGGGGTCGCGATGTCGATACGGTTCGTGGTTTCCTGGGCAGTCAGGGACCGGCAGCACTGTTCGATCTACCCTGGATGCCGATCTATCTCGCATTCATCTATTTCCTTCATCCGCTGCTTGGTGCGTTGACGATCGCGGGCGCGCTCTTTCTGACGGTTATGACGGTTATCAGCGAAGTGCTGACAAAACGACTCAGCGTGTCAACACGCAAGGCGGCGCTCGCGCGAAACACGATTGCCGACTGCAATGCGCGCAATGCCGACGTTCTCAAGGCCATGGGCTTTGCCGGGCGAGCTGTGGGTCGTTTCAACGAGGCAAACGGCGAGCATCTGGAATTGCAGACCAAAGCCAACGATATCACAGGTACATTTGCAGCTGTCTCTCGGGTCTTCCGCATGATCCTGCAATCGGCGCTGCTTGGCCTTGGCGCATATTTAACAATCAAGAATGAATTGTCCGCCGGTGCGATCATTGCATGTTCGGTAGCCTCTTCGCGCGCGCTCGCGCCAGTCGATCTCGCGATCGGAAACTGGAAGTCGTTTATCGCAGCACGCATGGCTTATGCGCGGCTACGCGATACGGTGATCGCTCTTGCTGCCGCGGACCAGCCAATGCAATTACCAGCCCCGAGCATGCGTCTAACGGTGGACAAGGCGACCATTGCTGCCCCGGGATCAGGCCAAATTATTTTGAGCGATATCAACTTCGAGATCGAGGCGGGACAGGCGCTTGGAATCATAGGCCCCAGTGCGGGCGGTAAGACCACCATGGTGCGTGCACTGACCGGCATATGGCCGGTGCTGCGTGGAAGTGTGAGGCTCGACGGGGCCGATCTTAGCCAATGGCGCGAGGACGAGATTGGCCAGCACATCGGCTACCTGCCACAAGAAGTTAGCTTGATGGATGCAACAATCGAAGAGAACATCTGTCGGTTCGAGCCGCAGCCCGACTTTCGTAAGGTTGTCGACGCCGCGAAAGCGGCTGGCGTTCATGAGATGATCGTGAAGATGCCGTCGGGATATCGGACCCAACTGGGTCCGCAAGGCGCGGCTTTGTCCGCCGGTCAACGACAGCGCGTCGCGTTGGCACGCGCCCTCTATGGCAACCCCTTCATCGTCGTCATGGACGAGCCGAATTCAAACCTTGACGGCGAAGGCGAAGAAGCACTCACGCGAGCGATCGAGGGTATTCGCGAGCGCGGGGGGATCACGATCGTCATCGCGCATCGGCCAAGCGCGCTTGTGGCGGTGGACCTCGTCGCCATCGTACAGAACGGCCGGATGGTCGCTTTCGGCAATAAGCACGACATTATGACGCCGGGTCTGCAGGGAGCTGCCAAGCCGGTTACAGAAGATCAGCAAACAATGGTCAGGAGGCCAGCATGATTACAGCCAGGGCCACCAAGCAGGAATCCGGACCGGCGAAGCAGAGCCGCGATGATTTTGTCGAGAGCGACAACCACAAGGGAAGTCTTGTTCCGGTTGTCTTTCTTTTATTTTTGGCCAGTTGCGTAGCCTATCTGCGCAGCTTTCTGCCGATTCGCGTCGAAGCGCGCGCGGACGAAAAGCACGAACAGCCTAATAAAGAGAGCAGCGAAGACGGACGCGACAACGAACAACGCGTCGAAGGCGAAGCAGAATCAGAAGAGGACGTAACTGGCGGCACGGAACGGACGCGAGGATCGTCGAGATCCGATGCTCCGGTCCTGCCTAAATCGGAAGAGGGCGTACAGAACAGCTCCGTTACGCATGGGAATGGGCTGGAACGGCCACCTGTTGTGCACCTAAGTTCCGGATCATCGATCGATCCGGAGCGCCCGAAGGATGACCGGCCAGCGGGGCAGGGTGACACCGGGCGAACCGGCGGAGGCGGCGGAGGCGGCGGCGGCGGCGGCGGAGATGGAGACAGCAGAGGATCGGGCGCTCAGCCGCAAGGACCGCGTCCACCCCTGATCGACATTCCAAATCCCGGAGGCGTGAATCCAGAGACGGCGCGGAACAGGGCGCCGCGCATCAACGGTCCGATATATCTCCAAGACATATATGGTTGTCAGGCGTTCTTGATTTCAATGCTCGCTCTTCTGGCAGGCGCTAGCGATGCTGACGGCGACAGTCTTCGTGTTGTCGGCTTGTCTGCGAACTCTGGGAGCGTGAGCCAAAGCGCCGACGGCGATTGGTCTTTTGTTCATGATCAGGGAATGCTCGGACCGGTCAAGTTGACTTATTTCATCACTGACGGGTTCGTCGTTGTACCTCAAGTAGCCTATTTTAATGTCGTGGCAGCGCCACCGATTCTCGGAACCAGCGGGGACGACAATCTTCTTGGTACGCAATGCGCTGATACCATCAACGCTGGCGACGGCAATGACAATATAGATGCGCGCGAAGGCAATGATGTCATTATCGGTGGAGGGGGTGACGACCACATCGTCGCTGGGGCCGGCAATGACGTCGTCTATGCCGGTGCGGGAAATGATGTTGTGTTTGCAGGTTCTGGCGATGACATCGTCTTTGGCGGGGCAGGAAACGACCGGATCTACGGCGAAGACGGCGACGACAACTTGATGGGTGAACATGGCAATGATGTGCTGTTCGGTGGCGCAGGTAATGACATCATTCTTGCCGGTGCGGGGGAAGATCTTGCTAGTGGCGATCGAGGCAACGACACACTCGACGGTGGAGATGGTGACGATAGTCTCGACGGCGGCGATGGCGCGGACATTGTGATTGCCGGTGCCGGCAATGATTTCCTCACTGGCGGTGACGGTAACGATACACTTTTCGATGGTGTCGGCCGCGACACCGTTGATGGCGGCACGGGCGATGACTATCTAATTGCGGCTGCAGACGGCGAAGCGGACAGCTACGATGGCGGCGCGGGCATCGACACTTTGGATTATTCGACTGCGACATCCGGAGTTTTAGTCGACGTCGCAAATAATGCAGCGAGCGGCGCGGACATCGGAAACGACCAGATCGCGCGATTTGAAGCGGTGATTGGCGGAAGTGGCGGTGACACAATCACCGCTGGAGCGTGGTCGCTATCAATGGATGGGGCGGCGGGCAACGACAGATTGATCGGAGGAATTGGTGACGATGTCGTCGCGGATGGTGCGGACGAGGACGTCGTACAGACCGGGGAGGGCAATGATCAGGTTTCGGCAACCGCTGATGCTGCGAGTGATCAATACGATGGAGGCGACGGCTCAGATACACTGTCTTATGCCACCGCGACTCTCAGCGTCACCATCGACCTTGCGAATGGACGCGCGGACGGTCAGGACATTGGTCACGACCTGATCAATTCGTTTGAAAAGATCATTGGTGGAGGGGGGGACGATCGCCTGATTGCCGGTTCGGGATCCGTTTCCATGACCGGCGGCTCGGGCAGGGATCGTTTTGAGTTTCAACGCAGCGATGACGACCAGGAGCCGCTCCTGATCCGCAAGATCACCGACTTCACGGTGGGCGATCGCATTTTTGCGGCGACATACGAAATCGCCTATTTGCAAGAAACGGACGCCGGGCAGCAGATCGCGGATATGTTCGACGACATCTATTTGCAAGGCAATCAGGATAACCGACCGGTTCGCTTTCGGTTCGAACATCTGGATGAAGGTGAATTTACCGTGGTGGATGTGCATGACCGACCGGATTCAGACGACTTTTTCTCCATCGAAGTCGCCGGCCATCACCAGCTCCAGTTCACCGTTGCCATAAGCTAAAGCAGGCAGGACCTCGGATAATGAAACATTTTGACGCTAGACAGTTTGAGGCAGAAGTTGTCGCGCCGAAGCCCGTTCGCGGCAGTTCCTTCCGTATATGGCCGCGTGTCGTGGGAGGTCTTACACTCGTTCTACTATTGGTGGCCGGCTGCGGGGGATGGGCCGCGTTGGCAATGCTGGAGGGGGCCGTTGTCGCGGCGGGTGTGGCGAAAGTCGACCAGAACCTAAAAGAAGTTCAGCATAGGGATGGAGGTATCGTAAAGACTCTCGCCGTCCGGCACGGTGATTTCGTCAAGCAGGGGCAGATTCTCGCGACGCTTGATGATGTGCAGATTAGGGCCGAACACCTGATCGTACGGTCGCAGCTTGGCGAGTCCCTGGGGCGTCAGGCGCGATTGATCGCTGAGCGTGATAACTTGCCGTCCATTGAATTCCCTGCCGAACTTCCAGCAATCTCGACCTCAGTTGATACTGTGATTCTGGGAGAACGGCGCTTGTTTGCAGGCAACAAGCTTGGTCGAGATAGCCAGAAGGAACAGCTTGAGCTGAGCATTGCTCAAACCGGCGAAGAAATTAACGGAATGGAAGCGCGTCTGGCAGCTAAGGAGGAAGAGATCAAGCTCGTGGGCGTCGAGCGGGACAAGCTGAATGATCTTTTTGCCAAGCAGATCGTCGAATACACCCGCGTCTATTCGGTTCACCGGGATTGGGCGCGGATTCGCGGCGAACGCGGCGAAATCATCTCTAGCATCGCCCGTGCGAAGGTCCGGACTAGCGAAATTCGCGTACAGATTATTGCCGTCGATCAAAACGCCAGCACCGAGGCGCAGCGTGATCTCAGACTAATTGATGCCCGAATTTCTGAGTTGAACGAACGCAAGCTCGCCATCGA
>NZ_JBPWQD010000001.1:4800000-6217173 GCF_051811045.1 Tardiphaga sp. 839_C3_N1_4 | reverse complement strand
GCGCAGCATCGGCAAGCCCAAGGCCGATGTGCTGCTCGTGGTGTCGGCGGCATCGCCCGAGCGGTAGTACCGCCCCCCGTCATTGCGAGGTCATTCGCAAAAACAAAGACGCCGGCCTGATCACTCAGACCGGCGCTCTCTTATTCAAACCTGCCCGCCGCAGCGGCGCCGGTTACTCCTTCTTGTCGATGTTCCAGAACACCGGAGTGGCGGCGCCCGGCAGCACGCCGGTCAGCGACTTCCGCCATATGCTGGGGATCCGGTATTCGCCAAGCGGCAGATACGCGACCTGCTCGAGCGCACGGGCCTGGACTTCCGCAGCGGCAGCCTTCTGTTCCGCAGGCGTCGCTGCGCGCGCATACTTGTCGCGCAGTTCTTCGATCTTGGCGTCCTCGAACCATCCGAACCAGCCGCCATTCTTGCCGCGGCCCGACGTCGAGACGTTGGAAACCGGATTGAGAATGTCAGCAGCGACCCAATTGGTGAAGAACATGTTCCAGCCGCCCTCCTTGACGGGCTTCTGGCTGGCGCGGCGCGTCACCACGGTCTGCCAGTCGGTGGCTTGCACTTCGACCTTGAAGCCGGCATCGCGCAGAAGCTGCGCTGCAACGATCGGCTGCGCCTTTAGCGACGACACGTCGGTCGGCGCCATGATGACTACGGGCGTGCCATCGTAACCGGAATCGGCCAGCGCCTTCTTGGCTTCCGCCATGCCGCTGCCCTTGACCATGGTTTCCGAACCGACGTCGGTGTCATTCGGCGTGCCGCAGCCGAACATGGCACCGCAGATCTTCATGTAGTCGGGATTACCAACCAGCGCATCGAGCACCGGCTTCTGGTTCATCGCGAGGAACGCTGCGCGGCGGACCTTGATGTTGTCGAAGGGAGGCAACAAGAAGTTCATGCGGCCCAGCGTCTGGTAACCGAGCTCGTTCAGAACCTCGATCTTGAGGTCCTTGTCCTTGGTAAGAATCGGCAGCAGGTCGTAGGGACCGTTTTCCATGAAATCGATGTCGCCGGACTGCAGTGCGTTCACCGCTGTCTGCGCATCGGGCATCGTGATCCATTCGACGCGATCGACCTTGACGACCTTGCCGCCCGCCGCCCAGCTCGGCGGTTCGGAGCGCGGCACGTAATCCTTGTTCTTCTCATAGACAGCCTTCACGCCCGGCTGGAATTCGGCCTGCACGAACTTGAACGGACCGGAGCCAATCTGCTCCGGGATGGCCTTGCCGGCGGGCGTTTCGGCGAGACGCTTCGGCATCATGAACGGCACCAGCGACGACGGCTTGGCAATCGAGTCGAGCACGAGGCCGTAGGGCTCCTTCAGTGTCAGCACGATGGTCTTCGCGTCCGGCGCCTCAATGCTCTTGGTGAAGTCCATGAGCTTCTGGCCCATGCCGTCGTTGCGGCCCCAGCGTTGCAGCGATGCGACGCAATCTTCCGCGGTGACCGGCTTGCCGTCGTGCCACTTCAGACTATCGCGCAGCGTGAAGGTGTAGACCAGCTTGTCGTCGGAGACCTTGAACTCCGCCATCTGCGGCTGGACCTTGAAATTCGCATCCATTGCCAGCAGCGTATCGTACACCATGTAACCGTGATCACGCACGATATAGGCTGTGGTGATGCCGGGATCGAGCACGCGCAAGTCGGAATGCATCACTGCGGTGATGGTCTTGCCGGCCGCCAACGCGGGCGAAGAGAGTGACGGCAGCGCCAGCGCAATTGCGAGGGCTACGCCCGGCAGCGTCAATTTCGTGAAGGCCGCAGAACGCTGCCAACGTGACATGTAGGACATTCGATCTCTCCTGACTTGAAACTGACCATCGGTCGATGATTGCTTGTGCAACGCGATAGAAATTTAGGCGCGACCACGCGTTGCCTTTATCTTTTAGACATCAAAGACTTGCATCAAGCGTGATGCGCGTCAATCGGGTTTTCCACGCGCTACATCCACATCCTGCAGAATGCATTCCAATGCACGTCGTCAATTTGCAAAGGAGATTGCCTGCTGCTGCCAAGTCACACACGGCATGCTCGACCTCGCTGCGCGCGACATGGCAATCATGGGTGCGACCATCGAACGCATCGCTCGTGGAGAGGTCATTCGCAAAAACAAAAACGCCGGCCTGATCACTCAGGCCGGCGTTTGTTACTTCACACAGACCGCCGCAGCGGTGCCGGGTTAGTCCTTCTTGTCGATATTCCAGAACATCGGAATGGCAGCGCCCTGGGTGACGCCGGTTAGCGAGGTGCGCCAGATGCTCGGCACCTTGTATTCGCCGAGCGGGATGTAGATCACCTTGTCATAGATTTCCTTCTGGATCTCGGCGGCGAGCTTCTTCTGCTCTTCCGGCGTGGTCGCGCGCGCATATTTGTCGCGCAGTACTTCCAGCTCGGCATCTTCGCTCCAGCCGAACCAGCCGCCATTGCTCTTGCCGCGGCCGGAGGTCGCGACATTGCTGATGGGATTGAGAATGTCGGCACCGACCCAGTTCGAGAAGAACATGTTCCAGCCGCCTTCCTTTATGGGCTTCTGGCTCGGACGACGGCTGAGCACCGTTTGCCAATCGGTGGCCTGCACTTCGACCTTGAAGCCGGCATTGCGGAGCAGTTGCGCCGCAACGATCGGCTGCGCCTTCAACGTGGTCACGTCGGTCGGCGCCATGATCACCACCGGCGTGCCGTCATAACCGGCCTCGGCGAGCAGCTTCTTGGCTTCCTCGACGCCATTGCCCTTCACAAGGCTTTCCGAACCGACATCCGTCGCATTCGGCGTGTCGCAACCGAACACCGCGCCGCAGACCTTGTAATATTTGGCATCGCCGACCAGCGCATCCAGCACCGGCTTCTGGCTCATGGCCAGGAATGCGGCACGGCGAAGCTTCGGATTGTCGAAGGGCGGGTTGAGGAAGTTCATGCGGCCGAAGGTCTGGAAGCCCAGAGGGTTGAGCACTTCAATCTTAAGCTCCGGATCCTTCGCCAGGACCGGCAGCAGGTCGTATGGACCATTTTCCATGAAGTCGATGTCACCCGACTGCAGCGCATTCACCGCGGTCTGTGCATCGGGCATGGTGATCCATTCGACGCGATCGACCTTCACCACCTTGCCGCCGGCCTGCCAGTCGGTCGGCTCGGAACGCGGCTTGTAGTCCTTGAATTTCTCGTAGACCGCCTTCACGCCGGGCTGGAATTCAGCCTGCACGAACTTGAACGGACCCGAACCGATCTGCTCGGAAATCGCCTTCCCTGCCGGCGTTTCGGCGAGACGCTTCGGCATCATGAACGGCACCAGCGACGACGGCTTGGCGATGGAGTCGAGCACGAGGCCGTAGGGCTCCTTCAGCGTCAGCACGATGGTCTTGGCGTCGGGTGCCTCGATGCTCTTGGTGAAGTCCATGAGCTTCTGGCCCATGCCGTCATTGCGGCCCCAGCGCTTCAGCGACGCCACGCAATCCTCGGCGGTGACCGGCGCGCCGTCATGCCACTTCAGGCCGTCACGCAACGTGAATGTATAGACAAGCTTGTCGTCGGAGACCTTCCAGTCGGCCATCTGCGGCTTGATCTCGTATTTCGAGTTCATGCCGAGCAGCGTATCGTAAACCATATAGCCGTGGTCGCGGACAATATAGCCGGTCGTGATGCCGGGATCGAGCACGCGCAAATCGGAATGCATCACTGCGGTGATGGTCTTGCCGGCAGCATGCGCGGGCGACGACAGCACCGGCAGCGCGAGCGCAACGGCGACCGCCAGACCGGGCAGCGCAAATTTCGTGAAGGCCGCAGAATGCTGCCAACGTGACATGTAGGACACTCAAATCTCTCCTGACTGGAATCTGATCATCGATCGATGATCGATTATGCAACGCGATAGAATTTTAGGCGCCTTCGCGTATTGCCTTTATCATTTAGGCTTCAAGGACTTGGCATCAAGCGTGATGCGCGTCAATCGCGTTTTCCACGCGATACATCCACACGGTGTAGAATGCATTGCAATGCACATCGTCGATTTGCAAAGGCGATTGCGCTGCTGCTAAGTCATGCACGAATTCGCGCAATACGCAGATGCATCTTGCACCTGATAATTTGTGACAAAAATTCTCATCCAAGAGGAATGACTTGATGAACCCCGCCGAACTTCCGTTTGATCTCGAGAACATGTTGCAGGGCCTGCGCGCCTGGGTCGAATGCGAGAGCCCCACATGGGATGCGAACGCGGTTAACGGCATGCTCGATCTCGCGGCGCGCGATATGCAGATCATGGGTGCGACCATCGAGCGCATCGCGGGTCGTCAGGGATTCGGCGGCTGCGTCCGCGCACGTTTTCCACATCCGAAATTCGGCGAACCCGGCATCTTGATTGCGGGTCATATGGATACCGTTCATCCGGTCGGCACCAAAGAGATTCTGAAGTGGCGCCGCGAGGGCGAGCTTTGCTACGGCCCGGCGATCTGCGACATGAAGGGTGGGAATTACCTGTCGCTGGAAGCGATCCGCCAGCTCATGCGCATCTCCTACACGACACCGCTGCCGATCACTGTGCTGTTTACGCCCGACGAAGAAGTCGGCACGCCATCGACCCGCGACGTCATCGAAGCCGAGGCCGCGCGCAACAAATATGTGCTGGTGCCGGAGCCCGGCAGTGCGAATAATGGCGTCACCAGCGGACGCTATGCAATCGCCCGCTTCAATCTTGAAACCATCGGCCGGCCCAGCCATTCCGGCGCAACGCTATCGAACGGCCGTTCCGCGATTCGCGAAATGGCGAAGAAGATCGTGCAGATCGACGAGATGACAGGACCGGACTGCACCTTCAGCGTCGGCATCGTGCATGGCGGGCAATGGGTCAACTGCGTTGCCTCATCCTGCACCGGCGAAGCATTGAGCATGGCCAAGCGGCAGGAAGATCTCGACAAGGGTGTCGAGCGCATGCTCGCTCTCTCAGGCACTGAGAATGACGTGACGTTCAAGGTGACCCGCGGTGTCACCCGCCCGGTCTGGGAACCCAATGCGGGGACCATGGCCCTGTTTGAAAAGGCCAAGGCCATCAATGCGAGCCTCAAGCTGCCCGAACTGACCCATGGCAGCAAAGGCGGCGGCTCCGACGGTAATTTTACCGGCGCGATGGGCATCCCCACTCTCGACGGGCTCGGCGTTCACGGCGCCGATATGCACACGCTCAACGAATATATCGTTGCGCAGAGCCTTGTTGACCGTGGCCGCCTGATGGCGGGATTGCTGGCAACCCTCGATTAATGCAACCTCGCCCGGTTCGCGCCGCACATCGCATGGCGTGAACCGGGGGATGGCACAGGACTTGCTACCTTTACGTTTAAGTTTAGCGAACTTCGGGTTGAGGCAAGTTGCGACAGTGAATCAGCGTTTCTCGAAAAATCTGTGTTTCTCGCGGACAATGACGACCAAGAGCAGCGAGCCCGTGACGTTTCCGGTTGACCGACGCGGTCCAGTTACGTTCGATCAACACCACCACTAGGAAAGCGCCATGCTCGGATACCTCATTCGCCGGATTCTTGCGGCCATACCCGTTATGGGCGTGGTGGCCCTATTTGTCTTCCTGCTGCTTCGGCTGACGCCCGGCGATCCCGCTGCGATCATCGCCGGCGATAACGCGACGCCCGAACAGCTCGACCGTATCCGGACGCAGCTTGGGCTCAACGAACCGCTCTATACCCAGTTCTTCAGTTGGGTCTGGCGACTGATGCACGGTGACTTCGGTACCTCACTAATCTCCAACGTGCCCGTGCTGCAGATGGTCAACCAGCGTATCGAGCCGTCGCTGAGCATCGCGCTGAGCGTGATGATCCTATCGATCCTGGTCGCTGTCCCGCTCGGCGTCATCGCCGCCTGGAAGCATGGCACCTGGATCGATCGCTTCGTGATGGCGCTGTCGGTGATCGGCTTCTCGGTCCCTGTATTCATGATCGGTTACGTGCTGGTCCAGATCTTCGCGATCGAATTGCGTTGGGTGCCTGTGCAGGGCTTCCGCAGCATCACCCGCGGCTTCGGACCGTTCTTCGAACGCATCGTTCTTCCAGCCGTCGCGCTATCCTTTGTCTATGTCGCGCTGATCGCGCGCATGACTCGCGCGGCAATGCTCGGCGTGCTCGGCGAGGATTATGTCCGCACCGCCCGCGCCAAAGGTATCAACGAGGGTGGTGTGCTATTTCGCCATGCGTTGCGCAACGCCGCGGTGCCGGTCATTACGGTGATCGGCACCGGCTTCGCGCTGCTGATCTCCGGCGTCGTCGTTACCGAAAGCGTGTTCAATCTGCCCGGCATCGGTCGCTTGACGGTCGATGCGGTGCTGGCGCGCGATTTTCCCGTGATCCAGGCCATGATCCTTTTGACGTCGGGCGTTTATGTCGGGATCAATTTGCTGATCGACCTTGCCTACGCTCTGCTCGATCCCAGAATTCGTTACTAGGAATCCGTATCTGATGGCGATCGAATCCGTTCCCAACCCAGCCCTCCCCTCGCGCAGTGGCCCGTCGCTGGGCTTTCTCACCGCAACGCCAATCATCGCGGTGGCGACGCTCTGCCTGACGCTGGTGATCCTGTCGGCGATCTTTGCGCCGTGGCTGTCGTCGCACGATCCTCAGCTGCTCGCGCCGGCCCTGCGGCTGAAGCCGGCCAGTTCGGAATACCTGCTCGGCACCGATGCCTATGGTCGCGATGTGCTGGCGCGCATTCTCTATGGCGGCCGCATCTCGCTGCTGATCGGCCTTGGCGCGGCCGTCACCAGTATTGTCATCGGCCTGTTCATCGGCCTGTTCTCGGGCTTCTTCAAATGGATGGACGCCATCCTGATGCGCATCATGGACGGCCTGATGGCGATGCCCGGCGTGCTGCTGGCCATCGCCGTCGTGTCGCTGTCAGGCGCCACCCTGACGACGGTGCTGATTGCGATCACTATTCCGGAAATCCCCCGTGTCGCGCGACTGGTGCGTTCCGTGGTGCTGTCGGCGCGTGAGGAGCCCTATGTGGAGGCGGCGATCTCGCTCGGCTCCAGCATGCCGAAGATCATGTGGAAGCATCTGATGCCCAACACGGTGGCGCCGCTGATCGTCCAGGGCACCTTCATCGCCGCATCCGCCATTCTCACTGAGGCGATCCTGTCGTTCCTCGGCGCCGGCATCAGCCCGGAAACCCCGACCTGGGGGAATATCATGGCCGAGGGTCGCGCCTTCTTTCAGGTCAAGCCATCGCTGATCTTCTGGCCGGGACTACTGCTCTCGATTGCCATTCTCTCCGTCAATCTGATCGGCGACGCTGCCCGCGATGCGCTCGATCCCCGCATGAAACAGCGTGAGGCCGGCAAGTGAGTGAACTATTGAACCCCACCGTGAATACCCGCCCCATCGCACTGGAAATCGAAAACCTCGTCGTCGGCGTCGGCAAGAGCGGCGCCGGCAAGAAGATCATCGACGGCATTTCTCTCCAGGTGCGCCAGGGCGAAACGCTCTGCGTGGTCGGCGAAAGCGGTTCCGGCAAGTCGGTGACCTCACTCTCCACCATGGGCCTGCTGCCGCGAGATTCACTCAAAGCCATCGGCGGCAGCATTAAGTTGGTCGGCGAGGACGTGCTGCAAGCCAGCGACCGCCGCCTGCGCGAGCTCCGCGCCACGACGATGGCGATGATCTTCCAAGAGCCGATGACGGCGCTCAATCCGGTCGTCCCCGTTGGCAAGCAGATCGACGAAGTACTACGCACCCACACCAATCTCGGCGCTAGCGCCCGCCGTGCGCGCATTCTCGACATGATGGAGCAAGTGCGGCTTCCCGATGTGAAGCGCATCTTCGCGTCCTATCCGCACCGCCTCTCGGGCGGCCAGCGCCAGCGCATCATGATCGCCATGGCGCTCGTGCTGGAGCCGAAACTGCTGATCGCCGATGAGCCAACGACAGCGCTCGACGTCACCACCCAGGCGCAGATCCTCAAGCTGATGCGCGACCTTCAGAAGGATCACGGCACCGCCGTGCTGTTCATCACTCACGACATGGGCGTGGTGGCCGACATCGCCGATCGCGTCGCCGTGATGCGTCATGGACGGTTGGTGGAAACCGGAGCATTGAAAGATATTCTGAGCGCGCCCACGCAGGAGTATACCCGTAACCTGCTGTCGTCGGTGCCGAGCCTCATTCCCCGCGCGGCCCGCGAGGAAGTGGGCTTCAATCCAGTCGTGCTCGAAGCGAATGAGCTCGGCAAGGTCTATCGCGAGCGTTCCATGTTCGGGAAACCACGCGAGGTCCACGCAGCCCAGGACGTCACGCTGACACTGCGCAAGGGCCGCACGCTCGGCATCGTCGGCGAAAGCGGCTCCGGCAAATCGACCGTCGCGCGCTGTATCGTCCGACTGATCGATCCAACCTCGGGCGGCATCCGCCTCGCCGGACGCGAAATCTCCGACCTGTCACGTCACACGTTGCAGCCGCACCGCAAGAAGATACAGATCGTCTTCCAGGACCCCTATCGTTCGCTCAATCCGCGCATCACCATCGGCGAGTCCATTTGCGAAGGTCCGATCAATTTCGGCACCAAACATTCGGTAGCAATGGCCAGGGCGCGTGAACTGCTCGAACTGGTCGGTCTTCCACCTGACGCAGTGTCGCGCTATCCGCACCAGTTCTCCGGCGGCCAGCGCCAGCGCATCGCCATTGCGCGCGCGCTTGCCCTCGACCCGGAAGTGCTGGTGGCCGACGAAGCCGTCTCGGCCCTCGACGTCTCGGTGCAGGCGCAGGTGCTGCGGCTGCTCGACGACATCCAGACCCGGCTCGGCATTGCCATCCTGTTCATCACCCACGATCTGCGCGTCGCCGCCCAGATTTGCGACGACGTGGCCGTGATGCAGCATGGCCGGGTGGTGGAACAGGGCCCGGCGGCGGAAGTCCTCGCAAATCCGCAACAGGCCTATACGCGCCAGCTGCTTGACGCGGCGCCCGGACGAGGATGGGATTTCGCCAACTTCCGCGCGGTCGATGGCAGCACCACCGTGCCGGCGGCCTGAGCGCACACCGAAACTGACCCTGGATTCTGAATGACCCGTATCGCTGTCGGCGGCTTTCTGCACGAGACGAACACGTTTGCGCCGACCAAGGCGACCTATGAGGCCTTTGTACATGGCGGCGGCTGGCCGTCGATGACGCATGGCGCCGACGTCCTCAAGGTGATGCGCGGCATCAATGTCGGCCTCGCAGGCTTCATCGAGGAAGCCGAGACACGTGGCTGGGAGCTGATCCCGACCATCGCCTGCGGCGCGAGCCCTTCGGCGCATGTCACCAAGGACGCGTTCGAGCGCATCGTCGGCAAGATGATCGATGGCATCAGGGCAGCGCTGCCACTGGATGCGGTCTATCTCGATCTGCACGGCGCCATGGTCACCGAACATCTCGACGACGGCGAAGGCGAGATTGCGCGGCGCGTGCGCGAGGTGATCGGGCCGGATATCCCGTTCGTGGTCAGCCTCGACCTGCACGGCAATATCTCGCCGGAAACGGTCGAATACACCGACGCGCTGATCGCCTATCGCACCTATCCCCATGTGGACATGGCCCACACCGGCCGCGCCTGCGCGCGCCACATGGAACTGCTGCTTGCGGGCAACCGGTACGCCAAGGCGTTCCGCCAGTTGCCGTTCCTGATTCCGATCAGCTGGCAGTGCACCAATGACGAACCGACCAAAGGCATCTATCTCAAGCTCGCAGCGCTCGAAGACGACGAGATCCCGACACTCTCCTTTTGCCCCGGCTTTCCCGCTGCCGATTTCCCGCATTGCTGCCCGAGCGTGTTCGCCTATGGCGTCACGCAGGCCCATGCCGACGCAGCGGCTGATACGGTCGTCAAACTGGTGATGGGCCACGAGAACGACTTCGACGGCAAGATCTACAGGCCGGACGAAGGCGTGTTGCATGCCATGGAATTGGCGAAGACCCTTACCAAGCCGGTCGTCATCGCCGACACGCAGGACAATCCCGGCGCCGGCGGCGACAGCGACACCACCGGCATGCTGCGCGCGCTGGTGAAGAACAAGGCGATCAAGGCCGCCCATGGCGTGATCTACGATCCCGCCGCCGCGAAGGCTGCGCATGAAGCCGGCGAAGGCGCCACGGTCAAACTCTCCATCGGCGGCAAGTCGGGCATCCCCGGCGATGCGCCCTATGAGAACACGTTCGTGGTCGAGAAACTGTCGGACGGCAAGTTCGTCGCTCCCGGCCCCTATTATGGCGGTCGCGACATGGATATGGGCCTCTCGGCCTGTCTGCGTATCGACGATGTTCGCGTCATCATCAGCTCGCACAAGGCGCAGCTCGCCGACCAGTCGATGTATCGCTATGTCGGCATCGAGCCGACTGAGCAGAACATTCTCGTCAACAAGAGCTCGGTGCATTTCCGCGCGGACTTTGAGCCGATCGCCGGCAAGCTGCTGATCTGCGCCGCGCCCGGTGCGATGCCCGCGGATACGTCCGTGCTGCCCTGGAAACATCTGCGTCCGGGCATTCGGCTGAAGCCGAACGGCGAACCATTTACGCCCCAGACCTCATCACCTGCCCTCGTGCCGTGAACGGATAGACCCATGCCCACACTCGAACGTATCGACGCTTTCGCCGACGAACTCACCGCTATCCGCCGCGACCTGCACGCGCATCCGGAAATCGGCTTCGAGGAAGTCCGCACCTCCGGCATCGTTGCCGACAAGCTGACCTCCTGGGGCGTCGAAGTGCATCGCGGCTTGGGGGGCACCGGCGTCGTCGGCGTGCTGAAGGGCAAAGGCTCGGGCACGAAGCGCATCGGCCTGCGCGCCGACATGGACGCGCTGCCGATGGAAGAAAACACCAATCTCGCCTGGCGCTCGACCATTCCGGGCCGTTTTCACGGCTGCGGCCATGACGGCCACACCACCATGCTGCTCGGCACCGCACGCTATCTCGCCGAGACCCGCAATTTCGACGGCACCGTGCATTTCATCTTCCAGCCCGCCGAAGAAGGCCTCGGCGGTGCCCGCGCGATGATCAAGGACGGTCTCTTCAAACAGTTTCCCTGCGATGAAATCTACGGCCTGCATAATGCACCGGACATGAATCACGGCGAAGTCGGCATCTTCCCAGGCCCCGCAATGGCTGCCGCCGACTTTTTCGACATCACCATCCGGGGCTATGGCGCGCATGGCGCAATGCCGGAGCGCTCGAAGGACCCTGTCGTGATCGCGATGTCGCTCGGTCAGGCGATGCAGTCGATCGTCAGCCGCAACGTCAATCCGTTCGAATCCGCGGTGCTGTCGATCACCCAGATCCATTCCGGCTCGGCCTATAACGTCATTCCGGATGACGCGAAGCTCTGCGGCACCGTGCGCTGTTTCTCCGAGAAAGTCCGGATGCAGATCCGCGAGCGGATGCACGCCTTGGCCGCCGGCATGGCGACGGCGTTCGATTGCGAGATCAAGGTCGATATCCGCGACGGCTTCAGCGTGCTCGTCAATCAGGAAGAACATTCCAAGGCCGTCGAGGACGTCGCTCGCACGATCGTTGGCGACGCCAATGTGATCACCCGCGCGAAGCCGAAAATGGGTTCCGAAGATTTCGCCGACATGCTGCATGCCGTGCCCGGCGCCTATTTCTGGGTCGGCCAGGAAGGCTCGGTGCCGGTGCACAATCCCGGCTATTATCTCGACGATAAAATCCTGCCCATCGGCGCCAGCATGTTCGCCCGCATCGTCGAAACCCGGCTGCCGGTATAAGAAGCGGCGGCCAACACTGCCGGCATAATTCCGCAGGATGGGTTGAGCCCAGCCGTGCAAGCTGCTGTCCGACAACCCATCACGACTGCGCGCATGACAAGATGGGTTTCGCTATCGCGCAACCCATCCTAAAGTCGGCGGCAAGCAACCGCCCAACAAACAAAAAAACAGGGAAGAAACCATCATGGCCTATGAGACCATCCTCTACAGCGTCGAGGAACAGATCCTCACCATCACGCTGAACCGCCCCGAAAAGCTCAACGCCTATAACGCCACCATGCAGGCCGAGCTGATCGATGCCTTCGACAAGGCCGATGCGGACGACAATGTGCGCGCGATCATCGTGACCGGTGCCGGACGTGGTTTCTGCGCGGGTGCGGATCTCTCCTCGGGCGCCGACACCTTCGATCGCGACGCGCGGCGCGGCCCGGTGAAGCGCCTCGCCAGCGGCGATGTCGATTACAGCGATCCGATGGTGCGCGATGGCGGCGGTCAGGTGACACTGCGCATCTTCAAATGCCTCAAGCCGGTCATCGCCGCGGTGAACGGCCCGGCCGTCGGCATCGGCGCCACCATGCAGCTCGCGATGGACATCCGCATTGCCTCGGAAGCCGCACGCTTCGGCTTCGTGTTCTCCCAGCGCGGCATCGTGCCGGAAGCCGCCTCGAGCTGGTTCCTGCCGCGCCTCGTCGGCATCTCGCAGGCGCTGGAATGGTGCTACTCCGGCCGCGTCTTCCCGGCGCAGGAGGCCCTCGCCGGTCGCCTCGTCAGCAAGGTGGTCGCACCCGATGACCTGTTGCCGACCGCGCGTGCACTCGCCAAGACCTTCATCGACAAGACCGCCCCAGTCTCCGTCGCGCTGATCCGCCAGATGATGTGGCGCATGATGGGCGCCGACGATCCGATGGAAGCGCACAAGATCGACAGCCGCGGCATCTATGCGCGCGGTCGCTCGGAAGACGTCAAGGAAGGCGTCGTGGCCTTTCTCGAGAAACGCCCGGCCGCGTTCAAGAACAAAGTCAGCACGGACATGCCGAGCTACTTCCCCTGGTGGGACGAGCGCGACTACAAATAGGACGACGAATGAATCCGACGCCCTCTGGTCGTCCACTCGAGGGCGTCATTTTCCTGCACGGCATTAGCCGGTCGTTCCGATCTTTTATCAAGATGCAGCAGGCGGTCGAAGCCGCAGGCTTCGCCACGCGGAACATCGGCTATCCCAGCCGGCGCAAGACGCTGTCTGCGCTGGCCGACGACATTCACCCCGCCATCGCGCCGTTTGTCGAAGCCAACGAAGGCTGCACGCATTTCGTCTGCCATTCGATGGGCGGTCTGCTTGCGCGGGTCTATCTGGCGCGCCATCGCCCCTCACGTCTCGGCCGCGTGGTGATGCTGGGCACGCCGAATGGCGGCAGCGAGATTGCGGACCGTCTCAAGAACTGGCTGCCCTATCGCCAGTATTTCGGCCCGGCGGGGCAACAACTCGTTACGACGCGGGATGACGTAACTGAGGCGATGCTTCCCCTAGTTGACTATCCGGTCGGCATCATCGCCGGCGACCGCACGCTCGATCCGATCGCTTCGCGCTTGATGTTGCGTGGCCCGAATGATGGTCGTGTCACCGTCGCGCGCACGAGGCTTGAAGGCATGACTGATCACCTCGTCATCCACGCGTCGCATGCGATGATGATCCGGAAGAGGGAAGCGATCATGCAGACCATCGCCTTCCTGAAGGACGGCCAGTTTCGGCGCTGAGCGCTCAGCCCATGGTCAGCGCCACACGGCCGATCGCCTTGCGCTCCGTTAGCAGCCGCATGGCAGCTGCGACATCCGCCAGCGGCAGGCGATGCGAAACATTTGGCCTGATCTTTCCTGCCTCTGCCCATGCGAGGAGCTGCGCAATGCGGGCTTCGCCGATCTTCGGATCACGCCGCGCCGCCTCGCCGGCACGAACGCCGAGCACGCTGGCGCCTTTGATGAGCACGAGATTGGTTTTCGCCACGCCGATGCCACCGGTGAAGCCGATCACCAGCAGCCGCGCACCCCAATTGATGCAGCGGAGGCTCTGCTCGAAGATTTCGCCACCGACCGGATCGAACACCACATCGGCGCCGCGCCCCTCGGTGATGCGCTTGACCGCGTCACGGAACGGTTCGGAGCCATACAGTACGCCATGATCCGCACCACGCGCTTTGGCGACTGCAAGCTTCTCTTCCGACGATGCAGCCGCGATGACCGTGGCGCCCAGCAGCTTGCCGATCTCCACCGCTGCCAAACCGACGCCGCCGCCGGCGCCGTGTACCAGCAGCACTTCGCCGGATCTGATCTGCCCGCGATCGACCAGCGCGTGATGCGCGGTGCCATGCGCCGCAAGAAACGTCGCCCCCTCCGCATAGTCGAATGTCGACGGCAGTGAAGTGAGTTGCGCTGGCGTCACCACAACTTCGTCCGCATAGCCGCCATGACGCAGCTTGACGATAACGCGATCCCCGACCGCGATGCCCGGCACATCGCTGGCGATTTCGCTGACGTCGCCGGCGGCTTCCATGCCCGGCGTGAACGGCAGTTCGGGCTTGAGCTGATATTCGCCGGCCGCCATCAGGATGTCCGGAAAATTGATTCCGGCGGCGCGCACGGCAACGCGGACCTGCCCGGGTTTCAGCGGCACTGATGCAAATTGTTCGAGGCGCAGGCTTTCAGGTGACCCGAGCTCACGGCAAACGATTGCTCTCGGCATCAGGCTGCGCTCTCGGCGCTTGCAGCGCCAACGCGGCGACGCTGCAGCGCCTCGCGGATCAGCGGCAGGCGGTCATTGCCGAAATACATGTCGGTCTTGTCGAGATAGATGGTCGGCGAGCCGAAGCCGCCCCGTGCGATCACCTCATCGGTATTGACCTTGAGCTGGTCCTTGTTCGCCTGATCGCCGATGCCTGCGAAGAATTTCGCGGGATCGATGCCGGTGCGCGTACAAATCTCCGTGAGAACATCATCTCTCGAGATATCCTTGTCGTCGCCCCAATAGGCTTCGAACACCGCGCGCGCGAACGGTACCATGGCGTCGTTACCGAGCCAGATGCAACCGCGCATCGCCTTAACGCTGTTCACCGGAAACACCGTCGGCGGCATCTTGATAGCCAGGCCTGCCGAGCGCGCCCAATCACCGAGATCCTTCTTCATGTAGCGCGCCTTCGCCGGCACCGGCGTCTTGCGCGATTCATAGACGCTGGGATTGATCGAATTGAAGATGCCGCCGACCAGAATGGGCCGCCACGAGATTTCCTCGCGGAATTCCTTCGCCAGTGGCTGGATGTTGTGGAAGGCGAGATAGGTCCAGGGACTGGAACAGTCGAAGAAGAATTCGATCATGGGTGTTTCCTCTTATTATTGTTCTCCGTCATTCCGGGGCGCGCCACTTGGCGCGAACCCGGAATCCCGATGTGTTTTTATTTCTGCCAGGTTCCGGGTTCGTCGGCGCGAAGGCGCGCCGCCGCCCCGGAACGACGAATCTCACTGCTGCGCCTGCGCATGCGCCGGTGCATCGACACCGAACATGATCTTCCTCGCCTGCTCATCCATCGGCTTCTTCTCCTGCTTGCCGACGGCAAGCCCCGCCTGTACCTGCGGCCGCGCGCGGACCAGCGCGAACCAGCGCTTCACATTCGGGAAATCATCCAGTGTCAGGCCCTGCGCCTTATGGGTCATGATCCACGGAAAGCACGCCATGTCGGCGATGGAGTAGTCGCCGGCGATGTAATCGCGGCCTTCCCCGAGATGCGCGTCGAGTACGCCGTACAGGCGCTTGGCTTCGCGAGTATAGCGATCCATCGCATAGGGAATCTTCTCGGGCGCATAGAGCAGGAAATGCCCGTTCTGGCCGAGCATGGGGCCGAGCCCGCCCATCTGCCACATCAGCCATTGCATGACGTCGAAACGCTTGCGTATCTCGGTCGGCATGAACCGGCCGGACTTCTCCGCGAGATAGATCAGGATTGCGCCGCTCTCGAAAATCGAGACCGGTGCGCCGCCATCAGCGGGCGCATGATCGACAATGGCCGGCATGCGGCCGTTGGGGCTGAGTTTCAGAAACTCCGGCTGGTGCTGGTCGCCGCGACCGAGTTGCATCGGGACGACCGTATAGGGCAGCCCGCATTCCTCCAGCATGATCGAGATTTTCCAGCCGTTCGGCGTCGGTGCGTAATGCAGGTCGATCATGGTGTCCCTCGAGGCGTTTTGGCCGATCCTAGCCCTCCCCCACGGGTGCGCCAATCCCATATACGGGAGGTCCGGAACATGGCAGATAGGCCTCCGCAAAACACAATTTCCGGGGAGCGAACAAATGCTGTTTCCAACCACCATCGCCGGCTCGCTTCCGAAGCCCGAGTGGCTCGCCGAGCCCAACAAGCTGTGGCCGACCTGGCGTTCGTCGGGCGACGAACTGGCCCGCGCCAAGCGCGACGCGACGCTGCTGGCTGTGAAAGTGCAGGAAGATGCCGGCGTCGACATCGTCACCGAAGGCGAGCAGGCGCGGCAGCATTTCGTCCATGGCTTTCTGGAAAAGGTCGACGGCATCGACTTCGCCCACAAGGTCGAGATGGGCATCCGCAAGGATCGCTATAAGGCGATGGTCCCGCAGGTGACCGCGCCACTGCAGCTCAAGGGCCGCGTTCACGCCTTCGAGGCGCAGGCCGCCCGCGCGCACACAAAGAACAAGTTCAAGTTCACGCTGCCCGGCCCGATGACCATCATCGACACCCTGTCGGACAGCTATTACGGCGACCGCGTCAAGATGGCCTTCGCCTTCGCCGAATTGCTGAACCAGGAAGCGCTCGCACTGCAGGCCGACGGCGTCGACATGATCCAGTTCGACGAGCCGGCCTTCAACGTCTTCATGGACGAAGCCGCCGACTGGGGCGTCAAGGCGCTCGAGCGTGCCGCACAGGGCCTCACTTGCGCGACAGCCGTTCACATCTGCTACGGCTACGGCATCAAGGCCAATACCGACTGGAAAGAAACGCTCGGCAGCGAGTGGCGGCAATATGAAGAGATCTTCCCGGCCATCGATGCCAGCCCGATCCAGCAGGTCGCCATCGAATGCCGCAATTCGCGCGTGCCGCTGGAATTGCTGGGACTGCTGAAGAACAAGATCGTGCAGGCCGGTGTGATCGACGTCGCCAGCGATGAGGTCGAGACGCCCGAGGATGTGGTCGCCACCATCGAGGCCGTGATGAAGCACGTGCCGAAGGACAAGATCGTGCCGACGACTAATTGCGGCATGGCCCCAATGCAGCGCGATATCGCGGAAGCGAAGCTGCGCGCACTGGGTGCGGGTGCGAAGCTGGCGAGGCAGAAGCTGGGGTAACCCCGGCTCTCTCGATGTCATGGCCGGGCTTGACCCGGTCATCCAACTTCCTCTTTCCGTTACGAGCAAGAAAGATGGATGCCCGGGTCAAGCCCGGGCATGACGGAGTGAGATCGTTAGTTTCGCGCACTCTTGTGCAGCACCGGACGATAGCCAGCGCGAAATGCATTCAGCGTCGATGGTGGCGTCAGCAGCTGCGCGTCGACGAGTTCACCGACCGAAGCGCTATATCCTGCGAACGACCACTGCAGCGCCTGCCCCTGCGCGATCAAATAGCTTTCGTCACCCGCCTGCACCATCGCCCCATCCGGCAATGCCTCGATAGGCCCATCCACCGGATGCGATCGCTTCTTCCTGTTATCCAGCCGCTCACGATGCAGCAGCGCATCGATCTCCGTCGCCCGCACACGCGTGACGCCGTTGCCCTCCTCCCACGCTGCGCGAAAGCGGTTCGCGTCCTCGCGGCGGCAATAGAAGCATGGGCGGTGACCGGCGGCGAAGGACGTCGCCTCGTCGAGGAAGAACAGCTCGGTCCAGCTACGTGTCGCCATGACATCGCGGCGACGCCCGCGAAATTCGCAGACGCAAGTGATCCAGGCCGGATTGGACCAGCGCCTGTTCAGGAGCGTTTTGGTCGAAGGATCATGGATGATGCCACGATTGCCGGTGAACGTTCCGCGCTCCGGTGTCGCGACGATGTCGCCTGCCGGCGTAACACGATTTTGCAGCGGCAATCGCGTCTCCTCGCAACGAGCGCCTAGCCCGCGCCTTCGCGCATCGGCGGCTGGAACGACAGGCCGAGATCCCACGGAAAGAAGATCCAGGTGTCCTGCGACACTTCGGTGATGTACGTATCCACCAGCGGCCGGCCCATCGGCTTGGCATAGACAGTCGCGAAATGAGCTTTCGGCAGCATGTCGCGGACGATACGCGCCGTCTTGCCGGTATCGACGAGGTCGTCGATGATCAGGAGGCCCTTGCCGTCGCCGCCGCCGAGTTTCAACGCATCGGCAGAGAGCCCCTTCAGTACCTGCAACTCGCCGCGCTTGTTGTGCTCATAGCTCGCGATGCACACCGTATCGATGACGCGGACGCCGAGCTCGCGCGCCACGATCGCTGCCGGCACGAGGCCGCCACGGGTGATGGCGATGATCGCATGAAATGGACCGGCGCTGTTCAGCCGCCAGGTCAGCGCGCGGCAATCGCGATGGAATTGATCCCAGGACACCGGGAATGCCTTGCCGGCGCGCTCCTCAGCACTCAATTCCGGATGATCGGCCATGTTCGTCTCCTTCCATCAGTCGCCCTCAGGCGGCCGGACTTATGTTGATCTACTCGTTAGTTCACTCTTGATTTCACTTAGGCGCGTTGATTGTCGCCAACATCGCTTTGACGGCCTCCATTGCCGCATTGAGCTTATCCTGATCGCGCGAACGCACCACCAGATTGGTGTTCGGCTTGCCCTGTTCGTCCATGAACGGATAGCTGCCGATGATCGTATCCGGATGCGCCTTCGCGATATCGCGCAGCGGACCACCGACGTCCCCCTCCCGCGCATTGGCCTTCACCGTATCGGATAGCATCCGCAAACCAGATTTCAGCTTCGGCGACACGATGTCCATCATCGCCTGCATGATCGTCGGCACGCCGGCCATCACGATTACATTGTCGATCTTGAAGCCGGGCGCCAGGATGGTCGCGCTCTGGATCAAGTCGGCGCCGTCAGGGATGCGTGCCATCCGTAGCCGGGCTTCGTTCAGGTCGGCGCCGAAGCGCTCCTGGAAGCGCGCGACCACTTCGGGATGGTGATCGATCTTGACGCCGAACGCCTTGGCGACTGCATCGGCGGTGATGTCATCGTGGGTGGGGCCGATGCCGCCAGTGGTAAAAACGTAGGTGTAACGTTTGCGCAGCGCATCGAGCGCAGCGATGATGTCCGGCTCATCGTCGGAGACGACGCGGACTTCCTTGAGATCGATACCGATATTGGTGAGATACTCAGCGATGAAGCCGATGTTCTTGTCCTTGGTCCGGCCTGACAGAATCTCGTCGCCAATCACCAGGATGCCCGCAGTCACAATCTCGGTCATTTGTCATTCCCTACCATTCCCGGGACCATGCGCAGGCAAAGTCCCGATGTCACGGGGTTTTGCTGCCGAAACGAGCAGCGTCCAGCCGTTTTTTCAGGCAGCTTTACACGCATCTCATACGAATTGCTCCTGTTGAATGCATATCGTGCTGGCCCGCCCCTTGCTACCATCCCTTTCAGTCGTGCAATCTCCGTACGGCCTCGAAACAACAGTCAGGGTACATGGCAGTCGCGTTCGACGAAATGAACGGGCCTCAAGGCGAGCTCCGCCCGGCCTATGAAGAACTCTCCCGCTGGCTCAAGGAGACGCCTCCGGACGCTTTGGAACATCGCCGCCAGGAAGCGGAGCTGCTGTTCCGCCGGATCGGCATCACCTTCGCGGTTTACGGCGACTCCGAATCCACCGAACGGCTGATCCCCTTCGACGTCATTCCGCGGATCATTTCCGGCAAGGAATGGACCCTGCTGGAAAAGGGCCTGAAGCAGCGCACCCGCGCCATCAACATGTTCCTCAAGGACATCTATCACGGCCGGGACATTCTCCGCGCCGGCCTGATCCCCGATGACCTGATCTTCCAGAATCCAGTGTTCCGTCCGGAGATGAACGGCCAGGACGTCCCCCACGATGTCTATGTGCACATTGCCGGGATCGACATCGTCCGCACCAATCCGGACGAATTCTTCGTTCTCGAAGACAATGCCCGCACGCCCTCCGGCGTCTCCTACATGTTGGAGAACCGCGAGATCATGATGCGGCTTTTCCCCGACCTGTTCGCGCGGCATCGCGTCGCGCCGGTCGAGAAATATCCCGACGAGCTATTGTCCTGCCTGCGCTCCGTCGCACCGCGCTCGGCCTCGACAGAGCCCACCGTCGCGCTGATGACGCCCGGCGTCTACAACTCGGCCTATTACGAACACTCGTTCCTCGCCGACAAGCTCGGGGTCGAACTGGTCGAGGGCCGCGACCTCATCGTCAAGAACGATGAAGTCTTCATGCGCACCACCGAAGGCCTCAAACGCGTCGACGTGATCTATCGCCGCGTCGATGACGATTTCCTCGATCCCCTCACCTTCCGCCCGGATTCAGCGCTCGGCGTCCCCGGCCTGATGTCCGCCTATATGGCTGGCAACGTCACGCTGGCCAACGCAGTCGGCACCGGCATCGCCGACGACAAGGCGATCTACAGCTACATGCCGGAAGTGGTGAAGTTCTATCTCGGCGAAGAGCCGATCCTGAAGAATGTGCCGACCTGGCGCTGTCGCGAACCTGGCGATCTCGCTTATGTGCTCGATCACCTCGGCGAACTCGTCGTCAAGGAAGTCCATGGCTCCGGCGGTTACGGCATGCTGATCGGGCCTGCCGCTACAAAAGCAACGATTGAAGCTTTCCGCGACAAGCTGAAGCGCGAGCCGGAAGGCTTCATCGCCCAGCCGACCCTGGCGCTCTCGACCTGCCCGACCTGCACCGAGTCAGGCCTCGCACCGCGGCATGTCGATCTTCGTCCCTTCGTGCTCACCGGCAGCAAGAACGTCTCCATCGTCGCAGGCGGGTTGACCCGCGTCGCGCTGAAGGAAGGCTCGCTGGTGGTGAATTCCAGCCAGGGCGGCGGCACCAAGGACACATGGATACTGGACGAATAACTCTCGATATAGGCAACCGGACTTCGACCGACGACCCAATTTTCAAAGAGTAACATCCCCGCATGCTGTCGCGCACCGCCGAGAACCTTTACTGGCTAGCCCGCTATGTCGAACGCGCCGAATATCTCGCGCGCACGATCGAGGCGACACTGCGCGTCACCGCGCTGCCGAATACCTATATCGGCCAGACCAACGAATGGGATTCGGCGTTACTGACCGCAGGCGTCAGCGCGGCCTTTTACGAGATCTATGAGGAAGCCAACGAGACCAATGTCGTCGAATATCTCTCGTTCTCGACGGCCAATCCCTCCTCGATCCGCAACTGCATCGAAGCCGCACGCCTGAACTCGCGCTCGGTCCGCACCGCACTGACCGGCGAGATGTGGGACACGATCAACAGCGCGTGGCTGGAGCTGCAATCCGCCTGGAGCGGCGGCGCCAAGACACGCGAGCAACTGGCGAACTTCCTCCGCTTCGTGCAGGAAACATCGCTGCGCTTCGACGGCTCAGCCTACCGGACCATGTTGCGCAACGACGCCTACTGGTTCTCGCGGCTCGGCCTGCATCTGGAGCGCGCCGACAACACCGCGCGCATTCTCGACGTCAAATATCATCTGCTGCTGCCCGAGGACGAACATGTCGGCGGCCCGCTCGACTACTATCAGTGGACTTCGATCCTACGCTCGGTCTCCGCGCTGACGGCCTATCACTGGGTCTATCGCGAGACGCTGAAGCCCTGGCTGATCGCCGACCTGTTGATCCTCAACGACACGCTGCCGCGCTCGCTGGCGAGCTGCTACGGCAATCTGGTCCGCAATCTCGACCAGATCGGCGTGTCCTATGGCCGTCAGGGCGCAGCGCAGCGCCACGCCCGCGGCGTCCGAAACCGCCTCGAACACAGCAACATGCAGGATATTTTCCAGCATGGGTTGCATGAATTCATCCAGGAATTCATTGCAGATAACAGCCGTCTGGGCGACATCATTGCCAAACAATACCTGATTTGAGCTAGCGTCCCGGCTCATCTGCAGATTCGGACACGTTGCCATGCGCCTGCGTATCGCCCATTCGACGACCTATCGCTACGAGCCGCCGGCTTCGGGCGTGATCCAGATTTTGCGGATGACGCCGGGCAGCCATGACGGCCAGTATGTCGCCGAGTGGCAGATCGACGTCTCCACCGATTCCCGCCTCGATCTCCATGAAGATGCATTCGGCAATGTGACCCATGTGCTGACCCATGGGCCGATCGCCGACCTCACCGTGACCGTCGAAGGCCTGATCGACACCCAGGACACCGGGGGCGTGCTGAAGGGCACCGATGAGCGATTTCCGCCGAGCTTCTTCCTGCGCCAGACCGACCTGACCGACGCCAGCGCAGCGATGCAGGCTTTTGCCAAGGACCTTGCGCCAAGCGCCGAAACCGACGTGCTCGGCTTCCTGCACGCGCTGATGATGGCCATCAACGAGCACATGACCTTTGACGTCGATCCAACCAGCACCGGCACCTCGGCCAGCGAGGCCTTCATCGGCAAGCGTGGCGTCTGCCAGGATTACGCGCATATCTTCATCGCCTGTGCCCGCTCGGCCGGCGTCCCTGCCCGCTTCGTCTCCGGCCATTTCTGGCGTGCCGATGGCGAGACCAACCAGCAGGCCGGGCATGCCTGGGCCGAGGCCTACGTGCCGGATCTCGGCTGGGTCGGCTTCGACCCTGCCAATGCCATCTGCACCACCGACGCCCATGCCCGCGTTGCCATCGGCCTGGATTACCTTGGCGCAGCCCCTGTCCGCGGCACCCGTTATGGCGGCGGCACGGAAACCCTGACCGTCGCCGTCAAGGTCGATCAGGCCAATGGCCGCGGCCAGTCGCAGTCGCAGAGCCAGTCCTGAACAACCTCAAACTGGTTTTCCGAGGTTGCCCGGTCGATACCCACCGCGTAAGACGCTTCCCTGATTAAGGGACCGACGATGACTTATTGCTGCGGAATTCTCGTCAAGGACGGCCTGGTGATGATCGCGGACACGCGCACCAATGCCGGGCTCGACAATATCTCGACCTTCCGCAAACTGCATATCTTCAACCAGCCCGGCGACCGCATCATGGCGGTGGCCTCCGCGGGCAATCTGGCAATCAGCCAGTCGGTGCTCTCCACCCTGAGCGAGGGCCTCGAGAACCCGACCACCGGCGAGCTGGAGACCCTGCTGAACGCGCCCACGATGTTTCAGGCTGCGCAGCGCATCGGCCGCGCCATCAGGCACGTCAACGCTACCGAGGGCAAGGCGCTGGAGGCCGAGGATATCAATTTCGACGTCTCGTTCCTGTTCGGCGGCCAGATCAAGGGCGCCAAGATGCGGCTGTTCATGATCTACCCGGCCGGCAATTTCATCGAATGCACGGTGGACACACCCTATCTGCAGATCGGCGAGCACAAATACGGCAAGCCGGTACTCGACCGCGCGATGCATTACGACGTCGAATTGTACGAGGCGCTCAAGACCGGCCTGATCTCGATGGACTCGACCATGCGCTCGAATATCGGCGTCGGCCTGCCGATCGATGTGCTGGTGGTGCGCGCCGATGTCTGCGATGCCGATCTCAATCACCGTATCGAAGCCGGCGAGCCCTATTTCCACGACCTGCGCTCGCGCTGGTCGGCAGCACTGCGCGCGGCACATCAAAACATTCCGCGCCCGCCCTACAAGAAAGACAATTGAGCGCGGCCGCGATGACTGCCGCCCCGATGAAATGGCGCATCATGACGGAGGCAGATCTGTCGTCCGTCCTCGCCATCGCCGATGCCGTTCATCCCGATTTCCCCGAAGATGAGGTCGTGTTCGCGAACCGCCTGGCGCTCGATCCCAACGGTTGCGCCGTGCTCGAAGCCCAGGACGGGATCAAGGGTTATCTCGTCAGCCATCCCTGGCAATTCAGGGAGCCGCCGTCACTGAACAGCCTGCTGACAATGCCCGCAGCGCCCTCGACCTTCTACATTCACGATCTCGCATTGCTGCCCGAAACCCGCAGATCCGGCGCGGCGACTGTGGCCGTCGATATGATGGCGGCACGCGCCCGGCTGATGCAACTGCCCAACATGACGCTTGTTGCCGTCAACAATTCAGTTCATTTTTGGCAACGGCACGATTTCACCATCATGCGCGATTCCGAACTGGATCAAAAACTGCAAAGCTACGGCGACAACGCACGTTTCATGGTCCGGGACCTCACTCAAAAAGACCTCTCGTAAAAAGAAAACAGGGACGAAACAGATGACCAACAAGATCGCACTTGTGACCGGAGCTGGCACCGGCGTCGGCCGTGCCGCATCGCTCGCGCTGATGAATGCGGGCTTCACCGTCGTGCTCGCCGGTCGCCGGCTCGAACTGCTGCAAGAGACCCAAAAGCTCGGCGCGGCCAATGGCGGCAAGAGCCTCCCCGTGAGCGCCGACATGGCGGACCCCGCCTCCATTGCCGCGCTGTTCGCCAGGACCATGCAGGAATTCGGCCGGCTCGACGTGCTGTTCAACAATGCCGGCATGGGCGCGCCCGCGATTCCGTTCGAAGACCTCGGCCTCGAACAGTGGCAGGCTGTGGTGAACACTAATCTCACCGCGCCGTTCCTGTGCACGCAGCACGCCTTCCGCATCATGAAGGATCAGACGCCCCGCGGCGGCCGCATCATCAATAATGGCTCGATCTCGGCGCATGCACCGCGCCCGTTCTCCGCCGCCTACACGTCGACCAAACACGCCATCACCGGCTTGACCAAGGCCAGCAATCTCGACGGCCGCGCCTATGACATCGCCGTCGGCCAGGTCGATATCGGCAACGCCGCCACACCCATGACCGACCGCATGGTCAACGGCCCCGGCGTGCTGCAGCCCGACGGCACCTCGAAGCAGGAGCCACGCATGGACGCCAAAGCCGTCGGCGACGCTGTCGCCTATATGGCTGGCCTGCCGCTCGACGCCAATGTGCTGACCATGACGGTCATGGCGACAAAGATGCCGTTCGTCGGACGCGGCTAAAACGTAACCTGCCCCAGCGGCATTGCGATTGCATGACATGGGAAGCCGCGGCATCATCGCCGCGGTTTCGGGGGATTTATGCTGCAGCTACAATCGGCGTTCGGCGTCATCGCACTTTTGGGGATCGCCTGGGCGCTCGGTGAAAACCGCAGCAAGGTGTCGCTGAGACAGGCCGCGATCGGTCTCGCATTGACGATCGTCGCTGCCGTGATCCTGCTTAAGCTTCCCGTCGTGACGCGCGCCTTCAGCAGCATCAACGATGCTGTCAGTACCATCGCCGCAGCGTCGCGTGCTGGCACATCCTTCGTGTTCGGTTATCTCGGCGGCGGCGCATTGCCGTTCGATCTCAAGAATCCCGGCGCGGATTTCGTTCTCGCGCTTCAAGCACTTCCCGTGGTGCTGGTCATCAGCGTGCTGACCAGCCTGTTGTTCTACTGGCGTATCCTGCCGCCGATCGTGCGCGGCATGGCGTGGCTGCTCGAACGCACGCTCGGCATCGGCGGCGCGGTCGGACTGTCAACGGCCGCGAACATCTTTCTGGGCATGGTCGAGGCCCCGTTGTTTATTCGCCCTTACCTCGCGCAGCTCACGCGCAGCGAACTGTTTCTGGTGATGACGGGCGGTATGGCGGGGATCGCCGGTACAGTGCTGGTGCTCTACGCCACTTTCATGGCGCCACTGATCCCCGATGCATCGGCGCATTTCGTGATTGCTTCCGTGCTCTCGGCGCCAGCTGCGATCCTTGTCAGCCTGATCATGGTGCCTGAGACGGAGGATCGTCGCACCGGTGGATTGCTCGCCAATCCGGACGCATCGGCCACGAGCACGATAGATGCGATCGTCAAGGGCACGAGTGCAGGCATCGAGCTACTCGTCAACATCATCGCCCTGCTGCTGGTGTTCGTGGCGCTGATGTATCTCATGAACGCGATCCTCATGATGATGCCCACCGTGGGAGGCAACACGCTGTCAGTACAGCGCATGCTGGGTTACGTGATGGCACCGGTGTGCTGGCTGATCGGCCTGCCGTGGGACCAGGCGCTGACCGCGGGCTCGCTGATGGGCGTCAAGACGATCCTCAACGAGTTGATCGCCTATGTTCAATTGGCGAAGCTCGGTCCCGATGCGCTGGATGCACGCTCGCGCCTCATTGTGCTTTATGCGCTGTGCGGATTTGCAAATTTTGCCAGCCTCGGAATTATGATCGGAGGCCTGGGCACCATGGCGCCGGAACGTCGTAACGAAATCAACGCGCTCGGTGTGAAGTCGATCGTCTCGGGGACGCTGACGACCTGCCTGATGGGCGCGATCGTCGGCATGCTCACCTGAGATACGCCGCCAGCGCCGGTCAGCCGATCGTCCGCTGCAGCAGATCGAGCCAGTTGCCCGAGCCGAGCTTGCCGAGCAGCGTCTCGGAATAGCCCTTGTCGCGCAAGGCCACGAACAGCGCCTGCAGGCCCGCGGCGGAGTCGATGGCCTCGGGCACCACCGCGCCGTCGAAATCCGATCCCAGCCCGACGTGATCCTCGCCCAGCTTCTCCAGCAGATAGTCGATCTGCTGCACCATTAGCTCGATGCCGGTGTCGGGCCGCATGCTGCCGTCGGGGCGCAGGAAGCAGGTCGCGAAATTCAGGCCGACCATGCCGCCGGTGTCGCGGATCGCGGCGAGCTGCTTGTCGGTGAGATTGCGCGGCGACGGGCACAGCGCATGGGCATTGGAATGGGTCGCCACCAGCGGCGCCTTCGACAGCCGCGCCACATCCCAAAAGCCCTTCTCGGTGATGTGCGACAGGTCGACCAGAATCTTCAGGTCATTGCAGGCGCCGATCAACCGCTCGCCGGCCGCGGTGAGACCGTCGCCGAGATCGGGCCCGGACGGGAAGTGAAACGGCACGCCATGGCCGAAGATGTTGGTCCGGCTCCACACCGGCCCGATCGACCGCAACCCCGCCGCATAGAGAACGTCGAGGAATCTGAGCTCGGCGTCGATGGCCTCCGCGCCTTCCAGATGGACCACCACGGCCAGCGCCTTGCGCTCAATGGCGGACCGGATTTCGGCGGTGGTGGTGCAGATCGCCACCGCGCCTGCGGAAGCGCGTTCGAGCTGCAGCAGGATGGCCAGTTCGGCGACGACGGAATTGCGGGCCTCGTCCATCGTCAGCGGCTCGGGAAGCGGCACGGCGTAGCGTCCGCCCGTCATCTGCGCCATGAATCCCGCTGACGCCTGAGCCGCCGGCGAATACAGCGCGAACAGCCCACCGACGAATGCGCCGGCCTTCGCCTTCGGCAGGTCGATGTGACCGGCGACTTCCCCGGTCAGGAAGTCGGATACCGGATCCTGCGATTGCGATTTGTACAGCCGCAGCAGCACATCGTTGTGACCGTCGAAAACCGGAACGGATGCAGTCATGAGATACTCGTTGAGGGCCAGGGCAGCGACGGGCTCAGCATAGCTGATTCAACGCCACTGCAACGCGCAAACAAGGTACGCGTCGCATTTCCGCACGCGAACTACCGGACTTCCACCGTCTTGAATTCCGCCGGCAGAATCACTTCAAGCAATTCGCAATTGTCGGAGTAATCGCGGATCAGATGCCTGATGCGCGGCGGCTGGGTCCAACATGACCCCTGACGCATGGTCATCTCGCCCTCGCCTTCCATATAGGCCTTCACCCAGCCATTCAGCACATAGACCAGCTGAAATTCGGCGTCGTGATAGTGAAGCTTGGAGACCTCTTTCGGATCGCAAGGTCCGATCAGCCGGATGACATGCGCGTGTGCCAAACCTCCGGTCGCAGCGGCGACGCCGAGATCGCGATACTTCGCATAAGCGCGCAGGCCGTCGCCGAGAAATGCTTCTTCCTGATAGTGGCTGATCGCGACGCGTTGCTTGCGGCGCATACCAGGTTTCGCCGCGGCCTTGGCGACAGCTTTTGTACTCGCCTTGGCCGGCTTACCAACAGAGAGCTTCTTTGCCGCTTTCGCTACTGCCTGTGTCGCAGGCTTCTTCGTCGCAGCCGTTTTCGCCGCGCTCTTTGACGTTCGCTTCAGCTTCGCCATGTCGTGTTTCCCACCCGGCGCAATGCCTAACAAACGGCCAGCGCGTCTGGGAACCTAGCTGTAGTTCAGCACAGCGGCAATTCATCCGGCGCGTTGAGAGGCGCGGACTAGTGCAACCGGAAGACGCCATCCACTGCACGAAGTTCGGCTGGCTTGATCAGTTTCGAATGTGCGACGGTTACCGCAAAGAGCGGGCCATCGAGCTTCTCTTGCCAGAAATCCAGGAAATCCTTCAGCGCTGGAAACTTCGGAAACAGATCATAGTTCTGCCAGACATAGGTCTGCAGCAGCGAGGGGTGATCGGGCATGCGGTAGAGGATCTGCGCCGTCGTCAGTCCGTAGCCAAGCACCTGCTTTCTGAAATCGTCAGAAGCTGCATTTCTCGAGACCATGTTCAACCTCCATGGACAAAGCGCATTCGGCTAAGTGGATTCCGGTTTGACGTCGAACTTCGCTCTGCTCTCCTGTGACCGTGCTGACTGCAGCGAACCGGCTTCCACTTCGCCCATGACAACACGATGCATGAAATGTGACGCAAGCAACGTCTTCATCACAAGCTTAAAAGTTTAATAATGAGTTGAAAGCCGAGCGTTAGCAGCAGCTTACCGCGAATGCTAACGCATTCGATGACCGGTATCGGAGGATTTTAACCAATTCTGGCACCCGTCATATTTGAGTGCCAAAATATTTGATACAGACCCTTGCCGGTGGGGAACGTTCGGCCTATGTCCGGACTAGCTGCGCTGGCACTTGTTGGCTCAGACTGCCAATTTAAATTTCTCAAGCATCTACAGAAACTTAGGAGGACTGCATGAAATTCCGTCCGCTTCACGATCGCGTTGTGGTCAAGCGTATCGACGCCGAAGAGAAGTCCGCTGGCGGCATCATCATTCCGGATAGCGCCAAAGAGAAGCCCTCCCAGGGCGAGATCGTCTCCGTCGGCCCGGGCGGCCGCGACGAAGCCGGCAAGCTGATCCCGATCGATCTGAAGGTCGGCGAGCGCGTGCTGTTCGGCAAGTGGTCGGGCACCGAGGTCAAGATCGATGGTCAGGACCTGCTGATCATGAAGGAAAGCGACATCATGGGCGTCCTCGAAGGTGCCGCTCCCGCCAAGAAGAAGGCCGCTTAAGCGCCTTTTCCCCACCCATCCTGATTTTCAAGGAAGCAAAACATGTCAGCTAAAGAAGTGAAATTCGGCGTTGATGCCCGCGACAAGATGCTGCGCGGCGTCGACATTCTCGCCAACGCCGTGAAGGTGACGCTCGGTCCGAAGGGCCGCAACGTCGTCATCGACAAGTCGTTCGGCGCGCCCCGCATCACCAAGGACGGCGTCACCGTCGCCAAGGAAATCGAGCTCGACGACAAGTTCGAGAACATGGGCGCCCAGATGGTGCGCGAAGTGGCTTCGAAGTCGGCCGACGCAGCCGGCGACGGCACCACCACTGCTACCGTGCTCGCCCAGGCAATCGTCCGTGAAGGCGCCAAGTCGGTTGCTGCCGGCATGAACCCGATGGATCTGAAGCGCGGCATCGACCTGGCTGTGGAAGCCGTGGTTGCTGACCTCGTCAAGAACTCCAAGAAGGTCACCTCGAACGACGAAATCGCTCAGGTCGGCACCATTTCGGCGAACGGCGATGCGGAAATCGGCAAGTTCCTCGCAGACGCGATGAAGAAGGTTGGCAACGAGGGCGTCATCACGGTTGAAGAAGCCAAGTCGCTCGAAACCGAACTCGACGTCGTCGAAGGCATGCAGTTCGACCGCGGCTACATCTCGCCCTACTTCGTCACCAACGCCGACAAGATGCGTGTCGAATTCGACGACGCCTACATCCTGATCAACGAGAAGAAGCTCTCCTCGCTGAACGAGATGCTGCCGCTGCTCGAAGCCGTCGTGCAGACCGGCAAGCCGCTCGTCATCGTTGCGGAAGACGTCGAAGGCGAAGCTCTCGCCACCCTCGTCGTCAACCGCCTGCGTGGCGGCCTCAAGGTCGCTGCCGTCAAGGCTCCGGGCTTCGGCGATCGCCGCAAGGCCATGCTGCAGGACATCGCGATCCTGACCGGCGGCCAGGCGATCTCGGAAGATCTCGGCATCAAGCTCGAGAACGTCACGCTCGCCATGCTCGGTCGCGCCAAGAAGGTGATGATCGACAAGGAAAACTCCACCATCGTCAACGGCGCCGGCAAGAAGGCCGACATCGAAGCACGCGTGGCGCAGATCAAGGCGCAGATCGAAGAAACCACTTCGGACTACGACCGTGAGAAGCTGCAGGAGCGTCTGGCCAAGCTGGCTGGCGGCGTTGCCGTCATCCGCGTCGGCGGCGCGACCGAAGTCGAAGTGAAGGAGCGCAAGGACCGCGTTGATGACGCGATGCATGCGACCCGCGCTGCGGTTGAAGAAGGCATCGTCCCCGGCGGCGGCGTCGCTCTGCTCCGCGCTTCGGAACAGCTGAAGAAGATCAAGACCGCGAACGACGACCAGAAGACCGGCGTCGAGATCGTCCGCAAGGCCCTGTCGGCTCCGGCTCGCCAGATCGCCATCAACGCAGGCGAAGACGGTTCGGTCATCGTCGGCAAGGTCCTCGAGACCGCGACCTACAGCTACGGCTTCGACTCGCAGACCGGCACCTACGGCGACATGCTCAAGAAGGGCATTATCGATCCGACCAAGGTTGTCCGTGCAGCGATCCAGAACGCAGCTTCGGTTGCCGGCCTCCTGATCACCACGGAAGCCATGGTTGCCGAGCTGCCCAAGAAGGGCGGCGCAGCAGGCGGCATGCCTCCGGGCGGCGGCATGGGCGGTATGGACTTCTAAGTCTAACGCTTCATCGCACTATCAAATGCAGAAACCCCGGCAGCGATGCCGGGGTTTTTGTTAGAGTATGCTCATCCTGTCCAGTCGAGTAGCCGACGTGCCCTATTTCTTATTTGACTTTGCGTCTTCTGAGCTAACCTTACTCATCAACCTCTTCAACTCCTTCGAGAGAGGCTTAAAGGCCGCTGTTGCTCCCGCGATTCCAGCGACTGGGCCTGAGATCTTGGCAACGAGAGCGATGAGCAGAATCATTGGAGTAACACGCGCAGCAGCCCCAACCCCTTTCGGAACATTTTCTTTAATTTCATCCCAGCTTCTCGCGCCCAACTCCGTCAATTCGCCACCAATGATTCTGGCAGACTGAGACACTGCGTGCCCCGCAGCGCGAGCGATCTCACTTACAAAATTCCTTGCAACAAGAAGTTGGTCCGCCACTAGGCGACTTCTGATATCAATACTTCTCGCTTCGAGAATTTCGGAATCATTCTCCTTTAACGCGTTAATGGCACGCTCTGTCGCCACATCAGCAACAAACGAACTATCAAATGCAAAACCCCGGCAGCGGTGCCGGGGCTTTTGTTTTTGGTTACTACGCTCGATCTTGCGCCAGGCTTCTTCTTGCCTGTTTCAGGCAACCGCACCCGGCGCATCACTCAGCGAACTCGCCAGGATCGCCATCAATAGCCCGGGAAACCGCGCTTCGATATCGGTGGCCCGCACCGCGTTCTGATGTTCGACGCCCTTCTTGCTGGTCTGGATCAGGCCAGCCTCGCGCAGCACGCGAAAATGGTTCGACAGGGTCGACTTGGCGATGGTCGGGCATGGCGACGCCGCCGTGCAGGACAGGCAGCCGCTCTCCTGCAGCAAGCCCCGGACGATCTGCAGCCGAATGGGATCGGCCAGCGCCGAGAGCACGCCGGATAGCGTGATGTCCTTGGTCGCGGGGTGAACGAACTGAACCATAAAAAAGATATAGGCGCCCCCTTGCGCTGGTTCAATAGTTCCATACTTCCGAACTACTGAAGCATCCAAGAGGGATCACGACCATGACCAAGACATTCGAAGGCAAAGTTGCGCTGGTGACCGGCGGCTCAAAGGGCATCGGCGCTGAGATTGCCATTCAACTGGCCGCCGGGGGCGCTGCCGTCGCCGTCAATTACGCATCCAGCAAGAAGGGCGCCGACGAGGTCGTCGCGAAGATCACCGCCCAAGGCGGCAAGGCCGTCGCCGTGCACGGCAATCTCGCCGAACCGGACGGTGCGAAATCCGTGGTGGCCGAGACGGTCAAGGCGTTCGGGCCGATCGACATTCTCGTTAACAATGCGGGCGTCTACGAATTCGCCCCTCTCGACAGCATTACGCCGGAGCACTTTCACAGGCATTTCGATCTAAACGTGCTCGGGCTGCTGCTCGCCTCCCAGGAAGCGGCCAGACACTTCAACGCCAATGGCGGCAGCATCATCAACATCTCATCAGGCGTCTCGACCATCACCCCGCCGGGCTCGGCGGTCTACACCGCGACCAAGGCCTCGGTCGATGCGATCACGTCGGTCCTGGCGAAGGAGCTTGCGCCGCGCAAGATCCGCGTCAACGCCGTCAATCCCGGCATGATCGCGACCGAGGGCGTGGTGTCAGCCGGATTCCATGAAGGCGACATGCGCAAGTGGATCGAATCCGTCACGCCCATGGGCCGCATCGGCAAGGTTGAGGAGATCGCTTCGGTCGTGGCTTTCCTGGCCTCCGATGCTGCATCTTACGTGACCGGCGAAACGCTGCACGTTACTGGCGGATTCAGATAACGCGCAGTTCGACGGTTCTTCGGACATACCTCAAAGGCGGCGCAATCGGCGCCGCCTTCTTCGTTCGCGCCAAACCTGATCCGCGTTGCCTCAATCATCATCACCGCTGGCCGGCGGCATCGACGGTGTCTGCATGCGATCCGGAGCCGAAGGCTGTGCGCGCTCGCGCATTGGCATATGCCCACGCGTCATCTGGGCTTGATTGTTGGCCGACTGCGGAAAGAACACATCGTAACAGGCGCGGCTCAATCGCGGTCCTGCGTTGCGCAGACAGTTTTCTACCCGCCCCTCATCCGGCATCGCGGATGTACAGAGGCGAAACGCATCGGGCGTGCAGGCTTCGCGCTGTGCGTCCGTGCCGGTGCCCAAAGCCGCGGCGCTGGAACCCGCAATCAACGCCACGGCGGTCGTCAGGCTTGTCAGAGTGTTTGCCATCGGTCCTGTCCTTACGAAGCAATGACAGGTGAAATTCTCAGCGGCGTGCTCGGTTCCTCCCTGGCCGCTCACCTGCTGCTGAAAATGCAGGCTTAAGCGAGCGTAATGACAGAACCGACAAAGCGATCAGTTGGCAGGCTGAGCGCCTTCTTCGATCTCGTCGGTCCACACCTTGAAACTCACCAGCGTGTTCGGCCCAAAAGTTTGCGTGATCGGCACATCCGCGGCATCGCGGCCCTGCGCGATCAACACGCGGCCGATGCGCGGGATGTTGTTGCGGGCGTCAAATGTATACCAGCGGCCACCGATATAGGCTTCGAACCAGCCAGCGAAATCGCCGTCGGCCCATGGCTTCGGCATACCGATGTCACCGAGATAGCCGGTGCAGTAGCGCGCTGGAATATTCATGCAGCGGCAGAAAGTGATGGCCAGATGCGCATAGTCGCGGCAGACGCCCTTCCCCTCGTTGTAAGCGTCCCAGGCGGTCTTGGTCGCGCGTGCGTGCTCGTAACCGAACTGGATATGGTTGTGCACAAAATCGCAGATTGCCTGCACGCGCGCCCAGCCAGGCACAGTCTTCTCGAACAACTGCCAGGCGACGTCCGACAGCCGATCCGTCTCGCAGTAACGGCTGCCAAGCAGATAGACGATCGTCTCGGCCGGCAGATCCTCTACCGCGTGCTGGATGGCCGACGGCACGATGATATCCGGCTTGCCGCTATCGTTGACGATCCCGTCGGCTTTGAACGTGATGCGGCCCGTCGGCGCGACGATGCGGCTGCACCAGTTGCCAAAGCCATCGCGATAGGGCGTGATCGGCACAGCCGGGCTCGTGGTGAGATAATCCGGCACGACGACGTCCGAGGCACGCGTGAAATGCGTTCCCATCACGATCATCACAGGCGTCGGCTGAGGAAAATCATAGATCATCTCGTAGCCAACACGGATCTTCATGCGAAACACCTCATCCCGGTAGGATCTTTGATTTCAAAGGCACCGCAAGCGTCGCCCGCTACGCGACGATCTTGCGAGAAAACTCGGCGCAAGCGTCGGCGAGACCATCGTCAATGTCGGATACATCCTCGAAATGGCGACGAAACGTCCGATAACAAGACAATGGGCCCGATATTCGGCAAAATGCCGGATTGCTCAAAGAAATCGATGGCTAATGCCTGTGAATAGGCGCACGCTAATCTCATGCCAGATCTCAGCAGCGACATGCGCGCGTGACCACGAGATCGCGCCGTGAGACCGTTACTTTCAAGCATCCTTTCCAGTTGAAGGACGTTGATCGTTTGATCCCGGCAGGGTCGTATGACGTCATCACCGATGAGGAGATGATCGAAGGACTCTCCTTCGCCAGCTATCGGCGCACGGCGACCATGATCATAGTGCCTGGTGCACCGCCCCATACAAGTTCCATGGAGATGATCTCCATTGGGTCGCTTGAGCTGGCGGATGTGCAGCGCATCGATGCGAGCGCACCATGACCGACACTCCCGTCGAGCTGGATAGCCGCCGCGGCATGGCGGCACAGAAAGCCACCGATATCCGGCGTAGTCTTGCCGAAGTCGAATCCAATGCCGCAGCACTGCGTGAGCGGCAGCTGGCACTCGAAGAGCAGTTACTGACCACGCCGGCCACCACATGGCCTGAGGCTGCAGCGAAGGCGCGCTACGTCCTCAATCTCTACGGCGCATCGCTCAGCGCACAGGATACCCAGCACCGCGATCTGATCGCCATCGTTCTGGACGATTTTACGCGGCTTGCCGCCAACGACTGATCCCATCATTACGCAGGTCGCAGCGATCCCGCAGCAGCCAGCGCTCAACCGAAAGCATCCTCATGCAGAACCTCTTGCACCGTCACGTTCAAGTCGCAGAATCTCTCCGCCTCGGCGTCGAGTCCGGCTGGTACAGCACCAAGATCAGCGGAACCTTTGTTACGGGCCCACATCCCACCGAGGCCGAATGCTTGCGCAAGATCGCTGAACTCAACCCTGTCGTGCCGAAGCGCAAGGCCTAACGCGGGAAGACGACGATGGCGCTTACACACGGTGTTTTCCAAAGCTTCGAATATAATCGCATGGTCGTCCTGTTCTCGATGATGAATGACGCGACTGAAGTGACATGCGCGATCAGCACCAGCGCGATGGACGAGCTCGAAAAGGTGGCACGCACCAAGCCCGAACAGCGCGAGGAGCAATTCATCCGGTTGCGTGATCGCATCGAGGCCTGCGCGGCACGCAAATTCGCGAATTCCGAATTTGAGGGAAGACCACCGGGCATCGTGCTCCGCAGCATCGATTTCCGGTAGCCTCTCCCACCATTGAACCCTTCCTCCTCGCGGTGTGACCAACGCCTGTCTCACGCGAGAGGTCGAGCCATGCGCCACTTTCCAAGCCTGAACCGTTGCGCCATCCGCGTCCTGTTCGCTGCCATGCTGGCGAGCGCAGCAATGCCGATCGCGCAAGCTGCCGCCGACGATGCACAGCAATGTACCGATGCCTCCGGCGTCCTGGCGATCGCGGCCTGCGACCGCGCCATCGCGTCGGGCAATTACAGCGGACGCCGGCTCGCGGAATTGCACTTCAATCGCGCCTTCGAATATCACGAGCGGCACGAAAGCGGCCCTGCCATGGCTGCCTTCGACGAAGCCATCCGCCTGAACCCGGATTATGCCCGCGCCTATTTCATGCGCGGAAATCTCTGGCTCGCCCGCGGCGATAACGACCGCGCCATCAGCGACTTCAGCGTGGCGCTCGGTCTCGATCCCAACAATACCGATGCCTATGTCAATCGCGGTGTCGCCTGGTACGCCAAGGACGATAACGACCGCGCTATTGCCGACTACGACATGGCGATCCGTCTCAATCCGCAGGAAGGCGGCGCCTATAGCAATCGCGGCGGCGCCTGGCTTGTGAAGGGCGATCATGCGCGCGCCATCGCCGATTTCGGCGAAGCAATCCGGATCAATCCGAACGACCCCTGCCCGGTGTTCAACCGCGGCTTCGCCTTCAGCCTGAAGGGGGACAACGATCGTGCCATCGCCGACTACAACGAGGCGATCCGCATCGCACCGACCTATGTGGCGGCGCTGACCAATCGTGGCAGCGTGTGGTCCGACAAGGGCGACAACGACCGCGCCATGGCCGATTTCAATGCGGCGCTGCGCATTAATCCGAAATACGCCAAGGCGCTCTATCTGCGCGGCATGACACGGCTTGAAATGGGCGACAGTACGGGCGGCGCGGCAGATGTCGCGAGTGCACGGAAGACCGATCCGAAGGTCGGCTCATAGTCACTGAACGCGCATCGCCTTGATCGGCGACACGTCAGTCATATCGATCAGTCGAGTTTGGCAACCACGATGAGGCGCTTCACTTCGCCGTTGCGATAGGCCTGGAGGAACTTGTTGTAATCCCGGAACGAGACGCAGCCGTTGGAATCGCCATTGGGGCCGAGCATGTAGGTATGCGCGAGTAGACCCGTGCGGCCATGGATCGCGCCCTCGCCGCCCACCGGCGTCAGGCGCAGCGCGGCCACACCATGGAACAGAGCCTCGCGCGGCTTCAGATCATAGATGTGCGGCGGCGTCACGCCGCGCATCTTCTCATGGGCATAAGCGGGATTGTCGAGACGGCTGCCGAGGCCGGAATGCGCTTCCAGCTTGGTGCCGTCGGGCATGTACACTTTACGCGCGGAGATGTCGTAGACCGCGGTGGTGCGATCGCTCAGGGTAGGCTCATTGCTGGCCGCCGCATCGGTGCCGTTGCTCAGCACGCCACCGTCGGAGCCTGCATAAGCGAGCACAGGGCCCGACTGCGGAGCGTTGCCACCGAACAGTTTTTCAAAGACGTTGAAATTGCCGGACTTGGGCTGCGCAGCCAGCGCCAGCCGCGCCTTCTGAACCAGCGAGTCGTGGCCGTAGGCACCGCCCCTGGCGGCGCTGGCCTGTGCGACCGGCTGCGACGGCGCTTGTGTTGTCTGCTGCGGCGCGGACGGCGTACGGGCATCGGAGGGTCGCGCGGCCGGCATCGGAATGCTGTCGACGAGCTGGCGTACCGTCGGTGCCGGCTGCATCAGTGCGACTTCCTGCGGCTTCGCGGCTGGTGCAGGTACAACAGCTTCAGAAGCCGGGTTGCGCTTGACGAAGCGCTCGGGCGCGGCGCCCATCGAATAGGTCGGGTCGAACCAGGCGACCTGACGCTTCGGTTCGGTCTGCGCGGCAGCGAGCGGCGCATTGACGGCCGGCTCGAAACGCTCGGAGAAGGATGTGCGGTGTTCGGTGCGTGAGAAGCGGCCGTCGAAGCGCTCGGCGAAGGACGACTGGCCAACGCCTGCATCATTGCCGAGATTGGCGGAGACCATCGCAGGCTCCACGCCATTCTGGAAAAGCTTGCCGGCGAGCGTCCATCCACCGGTCAATGCGACGGCGGCAAGAGCTGCGCCCGTCACGAACATGCGTGAACTGGATTTAGACACCTGGTGCGGGCCTCGGCGTGAGGGTGCAGAATGGTTCAACGCACGTTTACTGCTGCTCATACGCCTGACGTCCAACACACGTTTACTAAGCTCCCTGCCCGTTGTGCCTGACGAGACACACAGGTCTCGAAAAGCACCGCACAGGGATGCGAAACGCCATTAAGGCGAGTTTTAGTTAAATGCGGATTAATTGGAGGTCCCCCACCGATACCTACCTAAAGGCCTGCCAATCATGGCCTTTTTGAGTAAGTGAAAGGACAAATTCGGGGAACCTGCGAGAGCTCTAGAGCTCTCGCAGGCCGGTCTCAGGCGCGCTGGGGTTTTGGGTCACGCCCGGCCCGAACTATTGGCGCGCTGTGATTAGGCCATTGGCCTAGTGTGGGGCTGTTGCGCCGGGAGCCATGTCCGCTACGGCGGTCTCCCGGCAACGCTTATGATCCTCTTTCAGGGAGCTATTGGCTACCAAACCACAGAAACCTCAATAGCTTAGCTTCGGATACCAGTCGGTGCCCCGCCCCTCCGGCGTAACGTCCAGAATCGTCCAGAGCGGCATCAGATCCGGCGCCCCGCGCGGGTCTTGGCCGGGATCGGCCGTGGATCCATCCATCTCGCCGCTCCAGAAATGGCGAACCTTGCCGCTGCGGCGGGTGAAGACGTTGAAGGCAGCGTCGTCGCCACCGTCCTTGGTCAGCCCGTGATAGTCACGGCTGAATTCGCCGGAGGTGTCCGAGAACAGCGGCAGGTAATGCCAGCCACGCTGCTTCTTGAAGGCGACCAGCCGCTCGATCGGCGAGCGCGCCACAACGGCCAGCGCCACGCGCTGAGTAATGTCAGGCACCTCGCCGTCCCAGGCCGACAGCAGCGATGTGCACATCGGACAAGGTTTCTCGCGCTGCGGCCCATACATGTAGGAGTAGATGACAAGCGTCTGCTTGTCGCCGAACAGACCCGCGAAATTCACGGGGCCCTTCTCGCCGATGAAGCCGTAGTCCTTGGTCACCTCGCCGCCATCTGGCAGCGCACGACGCAGCTCCGCGACGCGCTCGATCTGACGCCGTAGTTCGATCTCCTCGACAAGCAACGCATTACGCGCATCGCGGTATTCACGGCTCTCATTGGGATAGCGAAAACTGGCCTTCTTCACGAGTTCGGGCGCAGGCGTCAGGCTGGAACCGGTCATGACATGATCCTCCCTTGGTGAATTTCAACGTGTTCCGTCTGAAAGACGTTCCGGGACCGGCCGATCCGACATGACAAAGCAACAAGTTCATTGTGCGCGGTTCAAGAGTCCGCATCGCAGTTGACGCCCTGCACGCCGACGCCCATGAGTGCGCCATGCGCCTGTTTCATTTCAGCGACGAGAACAACATCGAAGTCTTCATGCCACGGCCGGTGAAGGTGGCAACGCCTCGCGCCCAGGGACAAGAGTGGCTCAACGGTCCCCTGGTCTGGGCGATCGATGACTGGCATGCGCCGATGTATCTGTTCCCACCAGACTGCCCGCGTATTTTTGTCTGGCCGACAGCGAGCACGACGCCGGAATACCTCACGGCCTACAAGAAGATGACCACCTGCCGCATGGTTGCGCATATCGAACTCAGCTGGCTGGACAGACTCTCCCATACCACCATCTATCGCTACGAGCTTTCGCCGGACGGGTTTGAAGCGCTGGACGATGCGGGTATGTGGATTTCGCGCACGCCTTCCATGCCGCTGAACATGGAGCGGATCGACAACATCGAAAAGGCACTGGAAGCCGCCGGCGTCGAATTGCGCGTCCTGCCGTCCCTGAAGACGCTGGCGCCCTTGTGGGAGACATCGCTGCATGTCAGCGGCATTCGCCTCCGCAATGCATAGGACGGATCGATCGAGCTGCCTTAAACCGACAAAGCATGCCTGGATTTCAGAAGCCGTAGGATCGTAGCATCTTCGCGACATTCGTCGCTCGTTGTCGCGATGTGTGACGGGTATAGCTTCAGCGAAGTGCCGACGTTTTATCCATCTCACAATGACCCACGAGCTCAGGCCGCAGTATCGGCCTTCGCACGGCGATGACTGACCACGACGCGGTTGCGACCCTCACGTTTGGCCTCGTAAAGTGCGGCGTCGGCGGCCGCGAGCAGGTCGTCACCGTTAGCGACGTGCACCGGCATCACTGCCAGACCGATCGACAGTGTGACGCCATCGAGCATGGCCGATGGCAGCGTCACCTGCATGCGATGCACGGCATCGAGCACCTGCTGCGCCCGCTGCGCTGCAACCTCGACCGTGACGCCCGGCATCAGCATCAGGAACTCCTCGCCGCCGAACCGGCCGATGATATCCGAGGCGCGCGTCGTCTCGCGCAATATCCTGCCGAGGCCGCGCAGCACGGCATCACCCGCCTCATGGCCGTGACTGTCATTGATACCCTTGAAGTGATCGATGTCGAGCATCGCCAGCGCGAGCGGCTTGCCGTCCTGCTGGCTGCGCGTGGTCTCGCGCACCAGGGCATCTTCGAGGTAGCGGCGGTTGTGAAGATCCGTCAGCGGATCGCGCACCGCCTGCTGACGCAGTAACTCGCGGAGTTCGAGATTGGCCATCGCCAGCGACACCTGTTCGGCCAGCATCGTCGCCAATTGATCCGTCCCCTCACCGAACACAGAGGTATGCTCGCGATACAGCAGACCAAGCAGGTTGTTCTGCGCGATCAGCGGCTGACAAACGAACCCCGTACCGGTGATACCGCACGGACCGGCATGATTGCAGACCAATCCCTGACTCGCCTCTGAAATCGGGAATGTCGTGCCGCGACGCAGCGCCCAGCAGTCATCGACCGGAAACGATACCGCATCGGCCTGTAGTGCGCCCCAATGGGCGCCGCGCTGAACTGCGTTGCGTGCGTTACTTAGATAGTACAGCGCGCCCGCCTCTTCCGTGAACAGGTAGCCTGCATAGGTCTGAACCGCCGCAAAAATCTCTTCGCGCGACTGACACGACTGCAGCACGCCCGAGAGTTCAGTGAGCAGCACGATTTCCTTGGCGCGAATTTCCGATAATTGCAGCGAGGTCGTCAGCCGTTCGTTGGCCTCCTCCATAGCCTGCGCATGTGCCCGCCGCTCCGCCTCGACAGCAAGTGCGTCGGTCTTGTCCTGGATCACCCAGAGGATATCGCCGGTAGCCAGCGGCTTGCCATAGGCATCCACCAGCAGCGTGGAGCCGTCGCTGCGGCGCAGATGCAGTTCGACTTCCGTCGCCATGGCGCTGTCACGAATACGATTCAACGCGGCATCGAACGCCTCCCCGTCCGCCTTCGTCGCAACCAACTCGTCGATCGTGTTGCCGGGAAGCGCAGTGGAGCTGCGACCGCAAAGTTCGGCGATCCGGCGATTGCCGCGCAGGATGCGATGGCCGGCCGTAAACAGGATGCCTGCCAGCGGATTGTCGACCAGCGCGCGCTGCTCGGCATCGAGCGTGCTGAGATTGCCGGACAACCGGCGCGACCGCATCGTGATCACGGCGAGCAGCATCATCAAGAGGCTGATGGCGCTGCCGCTAGCGAGGACGACGTTCGGCACTATATGGCTGACCTCGTAGATCGAGCCGGGATTGGCGGTGAACAGGACGCGCCATACGCGCTCGCCGACAACCAGCGAACGATCCGCCGAGATCCCCGCCGACATCACCATCTGCGTCACGAGACCGAGATTTGGCTCAAGACTGTCATACATGAGGGTCGGAGTGACGGTCGCATCTTCCGGCTCGCCAATCATGACGCCTTCCGGCGTCGGCTTGGCATAACCGCGATCAACCACCTGGATATGCATTTGCTGCAGCGTGCGCGGATCGAGGATGCCGCGCATCAGGTCATTGGTACGATAGACCGATGCAACGAAACCGTGGAGCGCTGCGTTTCGCTGCGAGACGGTCTGCGTGGGCTCGCCGGCCCGGTAGATCGGTGCGCGGATAATGAAGCCGAGACCACCCGAGGTGTCCTGCACCAGTTTGACCGGCGGCGTCGCGACAATCCGGCCGGTCTCCGCGGAACGCCGCAGCGAGTCCAGCTGTGCAGGATTGGCGCCGGCATCGAAGCCCAGCGCACTTTCGTTGCCGCGCATCGGCTCTACGAATTCGACCACGTTGTAGATTGATCGTGGCCCCGGCGGACGCAGGGCGAAATCCGGCTGTCCGGAATGCTCGAGGCTCTTGTCGGCACGAACTTCGGCAACGAAGGCATCGAGATGGTCCGGCGTCACATGACGCAGCGACTGCAAGGCCTGGAAGCCGGGATAGCGGCGGCCAAGATCGAGCACATCGATGTAGCGTCGGAACTGGGCGCGATCGACACGGCCAATCGAGGCGTACAACCCCTGCATGCTGACCAGTACTTCGGCGTGGGTGCGCAGCCGTTCGCTGATCGCATTGGAAATATCGACGGCGTCGGCAGCGAAGCGACGCTGCATATCGGCCGCGATCAGGCGTTCCGAGAATTCGCGAATGGCGAATGTCGCGGCAAGGCCGGCTCCGAGAATGGCAGCTGCAACGAAAGTCGTCCGCGGCGCCTGCGGCGCCAGCAAGTCACGCAATGCCATGTCGAGTTCCCTGAACTGACCCGGCCCCCGGCTTCGGATCACAGTACCTAGGTCGGGTGATACCGGCATCGGGATTTAGATTCTGTTGCGCTGCCCACCCGCGAACCACCTCAGGACCGGACACTTGACGACATCCTTAATCACGGATAATAATTATCCACGATAGAGGTGGAATAAAGCCATGAAGATGAGCGACGGGGTTGAGCAGGCGATCCACAGCGTGGCCATGCTCGCAGGCCTGCAATCGAACGGCGTGTTGTCCGCCGGCGCCCTCGCCGAATTTCATGGCGTGTCCACCAGCTATCTCCTGAAACACCTGCAGGCGCTTTCGGGCGCCGGCTTGCTCATCGCACAGCCTGGCCCGACCGGCGGCTATCGCCTTGCCCGGACGCCAGACCAGATCACCCTGCTCGATGTCGTCCTTGCCGTTGAGGGCGATGCGCCGGCCTTCCGCTGCAGTGAAATCCGCCAGCGCGGCCCCAATCCCCTGCCCGGCAAACCGACGGCGCCCTGCGGCATCAATGCCGCGATGCTGCGAGCCGAGCGCGTCTATCGCGATGAGCTGGCCAAGGTGAGCATCGCCGACGTGCTCGGCGATCTCCGCGCCAAGGACACCGACGGCGCCATCGCCGCCCGCGGCTGCGCCTTTCTGGAACTCAACGAACGACGCCGTAACGCCAACTGAAGCCTGAAGCCTGAAACCGCACACCAAGGAGAAAGACCATGCAAGCCCGTCTCAACATCGCCAAGGCCGCCCCCGACGCCTACAAGGCCGTCGCTGCGCTCGATCAATATGTTGTCAAGGAAAGCGGCCTCGAGCCTGCGATCGTCCATCTCATCAAGCTCCGCTCATCGATCATCAATGGCTGTGCCTTCTGCGTCGACATGCATGTGAAGGAATCCCGTCACGACGGTCTCAGCGAGCAGTGGATCAACATGATGTCGGTCTGGCACGAATCGACGGTCTATACGCCGCGCGAACGTGCCCTCCTCGCCTGGGTCGATGCCGTCACGCTGATCGCGCAGACCCGTGCACCCGATGCCGATTATGAAGCGCTGCGCGCGCATTTCTCGGAAGAGGAATGCCTCAAGATCACGGTGGCGATCGGCGCCATCAATGTCTGGAACCGTCTTGCCGTCGGCTTCCGCGTTCCGCACCCGATCGAGAAGTCGAAAGCTGCTGCCTGAACACAGGCTTCAGCAGATCATCGACAAGCAAAAGGCCGGGTTGAAACGTCAACCCGGCCTTTCCTGGCTTCTGCTTGGCCCGACCAATGTGTCAGGCAACATGGCTAGTGGTCAGAAAAGCTTCGCGCCAGACGCATCCACGACGCGTCCCCAGCGGGCGTAATCGTCCTTGATCGTCTTGGCGAAAGCCTGAGACGTCGAGGTCGTGATGCTGAGGCCCTGCTTTTCCAAGCGCTCGCGAACATCCGGCAGTGCGCCGATGCGCACCACTTCGACGTTCAGGCGATCGACGATGGCATCGGGCGTCCCTGCAGGTACGACGAGGCCGAACCAGGAGTCGACGACAAAGTCAGCCACGCCTGCTTCCGCCGGCGTCGGCACATCAGGAAGCTGCGACGAGCGCTCGCGGCTGGTAATCACGAGACCCTTGACCTTGCCGTCGCGGATCTGCGGCGCCAGCACCGTCAGCGTGTCGAAAGACAGGTTCACCTGATTTCCGAGCAGCGCATTCACAGCCGGAGCGCTGCCCTTGAACGGCACGTGCAGCAGATCCGTCTCTGTCAGGCTCTTGAACAGCTCGCCGCTCAGATGGCAGAGCGTGCCGGGTCCGCACGACGAATAGGTGAACTTGCCGGGCTCACGTTTGGCCGCAGCGACGAGCTCCTTGACTGATGACACCGGCGTATCCGGGCTGGCCGCGAGCACGTAAGGCACCGACGTCAGCATGGCCACCGGCGTGAAGCTCTTGAAGGGGTCGTAAGAGATGGTCTTGTTGATATGCGGCAGGATCGTGAGCTGCCCTGCAGGCGCCAGCGACAGCGTGTAGCCATCTGGATCCGCCTTGGCGACAGCGTCGGCAGCAATAGCCGTACCGGCACCAGCCTTGTTCTCGACCACAATGGTCTGCTTCAGCGCCTCGCCGAGCTTGTCGGCATAGACCCGTGCGGTGATGTCCGCAGCGCCACCCGGCGGGAACGGAACGATCAGCTTGATCGTCCGGCTCGGCCAGTTGTCAGCGAAAGCCCCTGTTGCGCCGGAAACCAGCAGCACTGCCGCGAAAGCGCCTGAGAGGAAGCGAGAAGACATGACGGACCGCACGGTCGTATTCCTTATGATCGATGATGAGAGTATTTTGCCCGTGGCTCCCGCGAGGTTTCGCAGAGATTTCGCAATCATTTCAGCGATGTGGGAGCACGTTTGTTACCACTGAAAATGTCATCGAGACGGGTTTCCGACAAGGAAACGCCTTTGCAAATAAGATCTGGACGATGGTGGATTGCTATCGTCGGATGGGCGGATGCGAGAAGTTGCTTCTTTTGACGGAACTATTCGGCAGCGGAACCTTATGTCCTGATGGGACCGTCGGAGTGGGAGAGCGTCATGACCGAGCTGGATCATTCGACCGAAAAGAGCCGCTACCTCAACGCCCCGAAACGCCCTGACTTCACGCTGGACCAGGACTGGAGGTCCTACTCCGCCGCCGAGCACGATCGCTGGGACCGTCTGTTCGCCCGCGCGCAGACCGTCCTTAAAGGCCGTGCCTGCGACGAATTCCTCGCCGCACTGAAAACGCTGCAGCTGTCCGAATCCGGCATTCCCGATCTGGAGAAACTGAGCGCACGTCTAAAGCCGCTGACTGGCTGGCAGATCGTGCCGGTTGCCGAACTGGTGCCTGACGAGATCTTCTTCGATCATCTTGCCAATCGCCGCTTCCCGGCCGGCGCCTTCATCCGCCCCGAACACGAAATGGACTACCTGCAGGAGCCCGACATCTTCCACGACGTCTTCGGGCACGTTCCGCTATTGGCGAACCCGGTCTATGCCGACTTCATGGAGGCCTATGGAAAAGGCGGCCAGCGCGCGATGGCGCTCGGCCAATTAAAAAACTTGGCACGATTGTACTGGTACACGGTGGAGTTCGGATTGATGAAGAGCGCGGACGGGTTGCGCATCTTCGGCGCCGGCATTCTGTCGTCAGCAACAGAGTCGGTCTTCGCCCTGGAAGACGCCTCGCCGAACCGGATCACGTTCGACCTCGAACGCGTGATGCGGACAAACTACATCATCGACGATTTCCAGCAGAGCTATTTCGTCATCGAGAGCTTCGAGAAACTGCTGCAGGACAGCTATCAGGATTTCGGCGCACTCTATACCCGCCTGGCCAAAGCAGACGACATCGCGGCCGACGAGGTAACCCCTAAGGATCACGTCATCAGCCGCGGGACGCTGGACTATTTCAAGCGCAAGCGCGCGTCAGCCATTCATTGACTGGATGCGGAATTTGGCCGGCGACGCGCCGAAGCGCCGACGGAAGCTACGGTGGAAATAGGATAGTTCGTTGAAGCCACAGGCGGCCGCGACTTCGCTGATCTTCAGGCTGCACTGCCGATCGCCGGTCAGCATGCTGCGGGCTTTTTCAAGCCTCAGCTCCATGATGCGATCGGTGATGCTGAGGCCTGAGCCCTGCAGCAGGTCCTGGACGTAGCGGACGGACAGGCCGAGCTTCTCGGCGACCACCCGGGTTGAGAACTGCTGGTCAGCAAAGCTCTCATTGATCTGGTTGATCACGCTGGCGATCCGCGCTCCGCGCAGGCCGCCGACCTCGGTGAGGTTCACGGGGTCCGGCTTTTCGATGCTGTGCACCTTGGCACGGTCGGATCCAAAGTCGGAGTGGCTGCTGAATGCGAGATTTGTGTTTTCCATGTTCCCAATCACCGCCCATTTCAATGTGTGCGGAGATAGGTCGTCCGGACCCCTGACTTTGGTTCAACGCCGACGACGATAATTTATCATCCTTTGAAACCATAGTTGCGCACTGCGCCCCGGTGATGACCCGTCAGTCGTTGGCCGGTGGTCGTCGTGTGGTCCCGCGATCGCGCTCCCCAGTAGTACTTCCAGGTGAGACCGGGCAGCGACAGCCGCTCACAATGCGACGCCAAATGCGCGATCCAGCACGAGTCACGCGCTTACGACCACGACGAGAGCGGTATTTTTATACATGGTCGCTGCCGAAATGACGCGCGAAGCAGCCCCGATTCCTCGAAGGCCGCCAGCGCACCTGCAAGGAAACGACATGAAACAGCTTCTCCTCGGCACCATCGGCATCCTCAGCCTCGGCAATGCCGCCATCGCCGCAGACGTGCCGACCCGCGCCTACACCAAGGCCCCCGTGATCGATCCTGCCTATAACTGGACCGGCTTTTATGCCGGCGTTCATGCCGGTTACGGTCTCGGCGGGACCGAATTGCAGATCCTGAATATCCGGACCGACGGCGCTCTGGGCGGCATTCAGGCCGGCTACAATCAACAGATCGGCAACCTGCTGCTCGGCATCGAGGCCGACATCAGCTTTAGCGGCATCAAGGGCAATCGCACGGTAAACGTCCTGAACCAGGCCACCCTGTCCCAGACGTCGCAAATCAACTGGCTATCGACTGTGGCCGGACGCGTTGGCTTCGCCAATGGCCGCTGGCTCACTTACGCCAAGGGCGGCTTCGCCTGGGCCAATGAAGATCACAGTTACGACGTTCAGGTTTCAGTGCCGGTGCCGGACAGGATCACACTGTCCGGCAGTGAGACGCGTCGGGGTTGGGTCGTCGGCGCCGGCATGGAATACGCCCTCGCCAACAGCTGGTCGCTCCGCGGCGAGTATAATTTCATCAGCTTCCCCGACCACGACTTCGACTTTAACGGCACGCGAGCCTCCACCGGGTCGATCGTCTCCACGGCGTCGACCAAGCAGACGCTGCATCTCATCAAGCTCGGCGCGAACTACCAGTTCGGCGCTCCGAACGAGGCCAAGCCGATCCCGCCGCTGCAATACGCACAGTCGGGATTCGACTGGACCGGGCTCTATCTCGGCGCACAGGCCGGCTACGGATCGGGACAGGGCAACTGGCGTGACTACACGCCGGTTGGCAAGTTCGCGATGACCGGCGGCTTCGGCGGCGGCCAGATCGGTGCCAATGTGCAGCTCGGCGTCATCGTCATGGGTGTAGAAGGTGAACTGGTCGGCGGCGATATCGGCGGCGGTACCCGCACCAACCTTGATAACAATGTCGACGTGCGCTCGCGCACCGAATGGCTTGCAATGGCCACCGCACGCATCGGCATGGTGACCAACGAGCGCTGGCTCACCTATCTCAAGGGCGGTGTCGCCGTCGCCGGGGATCATCACGCCATATCACTGTCGTCGGGCCCGCAATACGCAAATCTCGACGGATCCCGCCTTCACACCGGTTATGTGGTTGGCGCCGGCGTGGAATACGCCTTCGCACCAAACTGGTCCGTCAAGGCGGAGTACAACTACATCGGCTTCGGTCACGACAAAGCGAGCCTCGAAGGCGTGATCAACGCGCCTCCGACCGTCGGCTCCTATTATTTCAATGCCGATATTGCGCAGACCATGCAGCTCGGAAAGATCGGCGTGAACTATCACTTTGCGCCATAAACGCGACAGCCGACCACCATCGCGCCATCAAGCGCATGGTGGTCGCGCCTCCTAGCGCGGCAACATCTCGGGTGGTGGCGACCGATCAAGTACGTCACCTTTCGCGCCTTCCAGCAGATTCAGCTCGACGTTCTCCACGACCAGCGGGCCGCGTTTGCGTTTGAGGTCAGCCACTTTCTCGATATTCGCAAAAGCCGCCCGCCATTCCGGATTGGCCGCAGCATTTTGCTCACCCACCAGCAAAAGCTTGCCGGCCAGCTGCTCTGCACTCGGCTCCGGCATGTTCACCCAGCGAATGCGCTGGGTGCGCTGGAAGACACAGGTCCCCTTCGGCAGATAGAAGGTCAGCCAGCCTGTGGTGCCGTAATCGGGCGCCACCACGCATGTGGCCCCGACACGGGCGCGAACCGCCTCGACGTCGGCCGCCAGCTCGACGAACCCCACGCCGATGCTGCGTACTGTCGCGTCACGCTTGTAGCCGGATAGCAGACCCGTATTGGCCTGCACCACCAGTGCCGTGAACATGACGACGCCGGTCGGCCCCGCCCAGCGCACGCAAAAATCCACCGTGCGCTGCTCGCGCGGCTTCCATTGCACGATGGTTGCCGCGACGGCAGCAATGATGGCCAGCGTCGGATAGACCGGCGCGAACCAGTTGGCCTCGACGCGGCTGTGCAGCGCATGCCAGCCGAAATACAGCACGATGACCCAGAACATCGCATTCAGCAGCACCCGCGCCGGCCACGCTCCAGGCTTGCGGACGGCCAGGGCATAGAGACCCATCACGCCGAGAATGAACACCAGCGGTGTCGCGAAGGCGAATTGCGTCGGAATCAGTTCAGCGATGAAAGCCGGATTGAAGTGATCGATCCGGGCGCGTCCAAGTTGCTTGATGAAAGACACCCAGCCATGTTCGGCATTCCAGAACAGCACCGGCGAGAACACCGCGAGCGCGACCAGACCGCCGAGATAGGGCCATGGCGAGATCAACCAGCGCCGCATCTTCGGCACCGCAATCAACCAGATCAGGATCGCCGGCCCGAAAAACAGTGCGGTATATTTCGATAGCAGCGCTACGCCGACGGCCAGGCCCACCGCGAGCCACCACGCGCCCTGCCCGGTGGCCAGCACCTGGGCCAGCGCCAACAACACGAAACTCGAAGCGACCAGTACCGGCGCGTCCGGCGTGACGATCATCAAGCCGACCGACGTGATCATCGTCGCATTGAGCAGGATCACCGCCGTTGACGCGGTCCGTCGACCGCCGAACAGCAACTCGGCCGTGCGATACACCGCCCAGCTCATCGGCAACGCCAGCAGGACCGAGACGACGCGTACACCGAATTCGGTATCGCCCGCGATCATGGTGCCGAGCCGGATCACCACCGCGACCATCGGCGGGTGATCGTAGTAACCGCCGGCCAGATGCTTCGACCACATCCAGTAATAGGCTTCGTCGAAGGTCAGCGGCGTCCATGCGGCCGCCGCGAGCCGCAGCAGCACCAGACCGACGACCACGGCCGCGGTGCCGCGAACCAGCCGCAGTTCCTGCGTGGTCATCCAGCGATCACCGTTTCCGCCACACGAACAGGCCGGACATCCCGTAATTCCAGACCACGCCCATCAGCGCGCCGGCCGCACCGGCCAGCCACCAGATAGGCTCCTGGTCGAAGACCGACCAAGCCACGCCGACATTGGCGAGCAGACCCACGCTGCAGACCACGTAGAAGATCAACAGACCGCGGATGATGCCGAGACCTTTCAGCCGCTGGTCGCGATAGGTGAGGAAATTGTTGAGCAGGAAGTTGCCGGTCATAGCGCAAAGCGCCGCAATGGCCTGCGCCTCGGCGAATGGCGCATCGAAGACTTCAAGTGCGACGAACAGCACGGCGAAATGCACGAACAGACCGATCGAACCGACCAGCGCGAACAGCAGGAAGCGCAGCGATACGGTATCGTTGGTCAGCTTTGCCAGCACGAGGCCCAGGAAATCGAGCGCCACCATGGAATCGAGCTTGCTCTCGCCATGCAGCCGCGAACCGAAGGTGTAAGGCACTTCGATGACGCGCAGGTCGCCCCCGGCTGTCGCCACGACATCGAGCAGAATTTTGAAGCCCTGAGTGGACAGTCTCGGTGCCAGTTGTTCAAAACGATCGCGGCGGATCATGAAGAAGCCGCTCATCGGATCGGCGATCTCGACCTTCAGCACCCGCTGCGCGACCGCGGTCGCGAACTTGCTGGCACCGAGCCGCTGCTGATTGAAACTGTCGGCGCTGCCGCCCTCGATATAGCGGCTGCCAATCACCAGTTCGGCGGCGCCGCTCTCGATCAGACCAAGCATCTTGCCTAGCTGGGTCTCATCGTGCTGCAAGTCTCCGTCGATCACGGCCGCGCAGGGCGCGCTGGAGGCCAGCATGCCCTCAATGCAGGCGCCGGACAGGCCGCGCCGGCCGATGCGCCGGATGCAGCGCACGCGCGAGTCACCCCGCGCCAGCTCACGTACCGCGTCGGCCGTGCCGTCCGGCGAATTGTCGTCGACGAAAATGACTTCCCAGGAAATGCCGACCAGCGCCGCGTCCAGCCGCTGCACCAGGGTGGCGACATTGCCGCGCTCGTTGAAAGTGGGGACGACGACGGACAGCTGCAGCGGAGCGCCCGCCTGCAATATCTGTCCGGGCCCCGGTCTGATGGCTTCGTTCATGGCGCCAGCATATATCTGCCGCGCCGGACCATGCCAAGGCGGACAGGGAACGGCGAGGCCTTAACAGGCGCCGGAACAAGCCATCAGAGGGGGAATGGCCAAAAGCGGCCCAGAAATGCCAACGACCCCCAACAACAGGCGCACGTACATCCGGCGCACCGAGCTATTCAAGGTCGTTCCAGCGCCGGAGCTGTTAAGCATCGACGTCGCCGTTGGAAACAAGATAGGGATGCTGGAGCCGTTCCGCAAGGGTGTCCGGCACGTTTCAACGCCACAGTCCGGCCGCAAGACCGCACTCTGGCACCATTCTGTTGCTGGCGAGCTATAGCCAGTCTTGCCCGTGCCCGCTACCTTGCCCCGGTCAACAGCGGCGCGTTCGCGCGGTTTTCTGAGGCGGAAGCCCCGCCTGAACCGCGACCACAATCGTCTCCGCGCGTGATAATCGGAGATGCCATGCGACGCTCGCTCGGACCATGCCTATTCGCTGCATCGCTGACGATGGCATCCTTCGGCACCAGCCATGTCACCGCGCAGACAATTGATACCGTCACGACGACACTGCTGTCCGATTCGCGCGTCATGGCTGCGCTCGAGGCCATCAAGGCCGACGACGCCCGCACCCTGAAAGAGCAGATCCGGATCACCGAGATTCCCGCGCCCCCGTTCAAGGAGAACGTGCGCGGCAACTACATTCTGTCACGGTTTCAGGAGCTGGGCTTCAAGGACGCCGTGATCGACGCCGAGGGCAATGTGATCGCCCGGCGCAAGGGCACCGCCGGAACGCCGAAGCTGGTCATCTCCGCACATCAGGACACGGTCTTTCCCGAGGGGACCGATGTCACGGTGAAAGAAAAGGACGGCGTCTATCTGGCGCCGGGGATCGGTGACGACGCCCGTGGGCTCGCGGCCCTGTTGTCTTTGATGCAGACCCTCAACACGCAGCAGATCGCGACGGTCGGGGACGTCATGTTCGTCGCCAGCGTCGGCGAAGAAGAGCTGGGCAATCTGCGCGGCGTCAAAGCCCTGTTTCGCGACAACAAGGACATCGACGGCTTCATCTCGATCGACGGCCTCGGCGTCACGCGCATCGTCAACCAGGGAACAGGAAGCCACCGCTACGAGATGATCTTCAAGGGTCCGGGCGGTCACAGTTTTCAGGAATTCGGCTTGCCGAGCGCGACCCATGCGCTGGGCCGCGCGGTCGCGAAAATCTCGGAGCTGCAGACACCCGCGGATCCAAAAACCACCTTCACGGTCGGAACGGTGAATGGCGGCACATCCGTCAACGCCATCGCTGCCGAAGCACGCATGACGATCGACATGCGATCGAATTCGACCGAAGAACTGTTGAAACTCGAAGCGAGGCTTCTCGATCAGGTGAAGGACGCAGTTGGTGAAGAAAACAAGCGCTGGGGATCGGACAAGATCACTGTCGAGATCAAACTGATTGGCGACCGCCCGGCGGGCCTTGTCGCAGAAGACTCTCCCCTCGTGCAGGCGACCGCGCGCGCCGTGACCGCACTGACCCGGGCGCCCCATGTCACCTTTGCCGGTTCCAGCACGGACTCCAATCTCGCGATGTCACTCGGCATCCCTGCGGTGACCATCGGCGGCGGCGGCCAGGGCGGCAACTGGCATTCGCGCAATGAATGGTACAAGCCCGTCGACGCTTATATCGGGCCGCAGAATGCACTGCTGACGATGCTGGTGCTGACCGGCGTGGAGGGCATGACCAAGCCGGTGCTGCCGGCGCGGCAGTGAGTAACACGGCGAATACTGAAAGGATCGGCCTCACAATGGTTGCGAAATCCGGACAAATCCGTATCGGCATCGGCGGCTGGACTTTCGCGCCGTGGCGCGGGGTGTTCTACCCGGAGAAACTCACGCAAGCGAAGGAGCTCAACTATGCCGCGTCCAAGCTGACCTCCATCGAGATCAATGGGACCTTCTACGGCTCGCAGAAGCCGGAGAGCTTTCGCAAATGGGCGCGCGAAGTGCCGGATGATTTCGTATTCTCGCTCAAGGGCCCCCGCTTCGCAACCAATCGCCGGGTGCTCGCCGAAGCCGGCGAAAGCGTGAACCGTTTCTACGATTCCGGCGTGCTCGAACTCGGTGACAAGCTCGGACCCGTTCTGTGGCAATTCGCGCCGACCAAGAAATTCGACGAAGCCGATTTCGGGAAGTTTCTCGAATTGTTGCCGACAGAGCTCGGTGGGCGCAAGCTGCGCCATGTGGTCGAGGTCCGCCACGACAGTTTCTGCGTGCCGGCCTTCATTGCGCTGCTACGTCAGTTCAAGACCCCGGTGGTGTTCTCCGAACACGCCACCTACCCGGCCATCGCCGATGTCACTGGCGACTTCGTCTATCTGCGTTTGCAGAAGGGGGAAGACAGCATCAAGACCGCCTATCCGCCAAAGGCACTGGATGCCTGGGCCAAACGCTTCGAGACCTGGGCCAGCGGCGGCGAGCCAACCGACCTCCCGCGCGTCGATGACGCCAAGATCAAGAAACAACCACGCGACGTGTTTGCCTATGTCATCCACGAGGCCAAGGTGCGTGCACCGCATGGTGCCATGGCGCTGATCGAGCGAGTGACGTAGCAGCCAGCGGAACTGCTCAATCGAGTTTGATGCCGGCCTCGCGGATCAGTTTTGTCCAGGTCGCATGTTCTGATGCGATGAAGCCGTTAAGCTTGTCGTCGGGCATATCCCAGGGCTCACCGCCGCTCTTCTCGAAGCGTTCCTTCAGATCGGGCAACACCGCCCGAATATCCTGACGAAGTTTTGCGATCACCGCAGGCGGCGTTTTGGCCGGCACGAAAATGCCGAGCCATGAATCCACATCGAGGCCGGGCACGCCCGCTTCGGCCATGGTCGGCACGTCAGGCGCCAGCGGGCTCCGTTTCGACGACAGCACCGCGATGCCCCGCACCTGCCCCGTCTGCACATAAGGCAACCCGGCAGCAATCGAGTCAAAGAACAGGTCGATGCGGCCCGCCAGCAGATCGGCGAAGGCCGGCGGAGATCCCCGATAGGGCACTTCCTGCAGCTTGACGCCGGCGGACCTCATGAAGGCTGCGGCCACCAGTTGCTGTCCGGTCCCGACGCCGGCGGTCGCCACGGTGATCGACCCCGGCTTGTCCAATGCGGCGGCAACGATCTCCTTCGGCGTCTGCTGCGGCAAATCCTTGCGGCCAACCATCACGTAGCCGAACTTGTAGACCAGCGCGACCGGCACGAAATCCTTCAGCGGATCATAAGCAAGCTTGGCGTAAAGCGCGGAGTTGAACGCCATGTTGGAAAGGCCGCCGACCATCAGCGTATAGCCGTCGGCGTCGCTCTGGGCCGCAGCCTGCGTGCCCACGACAGTGCCCGCCCCGGGCTTGTTCTCGACAAAGAACGCCTGCCCCGTTCGCTTTGCCAGCGCATCGGCGAGATGGCGTCCGACCAGATCGTAGCTCCCGCCGGGGGCGATCGGCACGATGATCCTGACAGGACGATCCGGATACGCTCCCTGTGCCGACACTGCAGAATGAAAGGACAAAAGAGAGAGCGCAATCACGCTCAAAGCACCAACCATGCGAACCATTATTCCCCCGGTGATATCAGCCATTGAACTGGCGGAGTTTGTTGAGTTCACTATGTGTCATGTTGCAGATCGGAGCAACGCCTCGCGGCTGGCCGCGACATTGTGCCAATCATTTGTCGATCACGGGGATGCTCACATGGCCCGCAAAACGCTCCGCCTCTTCACCGTCGGTTACGAGCAGACTCCAGCGAAAGCCGTGCTCGACGAATTGCAAAATGTCGGCGTCAAGCTGCTGGTCGATGTGCGTGCCGTCGCCGCATCGCGGCGACCGGGTTTCTCCAAGAACCAACTCGCCGCCGGCCTCGACGAGCGCGGCATCGGCTACATCCATCTGCGCGGACTGGGCACGCCCAAGGACGGTCGCGAAGCCGCACGTAGCGGCAAGCTCGCGATGCTTGAGAAGATCTATATGGCGCATCTCAAGACACCGCAGGCACGGGAGGAGATGGATGAGCTGGCGGCGCTGGTGACAAAGTCCGGACCGGTCTGCATCCTCTGCTACGAGCGCGACCACGAACACTGTCATCGGCGATGGATCGCCGAGATCATCGAGGAGCGCGAAGGTGCAAAGGTTCAGAACCTGCTGCCGCCGCAGCTCTGACGGCGTTTAGATCACTCCAAGCAGATTTTTCGGATTCTCACTTATCCACACTGGACGGCGGCTTATCCCCAAGATAATCTACCTTAAGTTGTACTTCATGATTGTGTTTCTGTTGCGTTGGGTGGGGGCTCGATGCGTTGGGGACTGGCGTTACGCGCACTCTGTGTCGCCACGACCGCAATGGTCTACGGCAGCGTCGCGGCTCAGGATGTCGGCGAGATCGATGCCACGATCGAGCCAGCATCCGGCTCATCGAGCTTCTGGTCGTCCCTGTTCGACACGCGTATCAAAAAACGGCGCGCCTTCGATTTTCTCTCCGGAGGCATGCCAGACCGTCTGATGTATTTCGGCGGCGTGGACGCGTCGCATTGGAGCCTCGGTGCCTATGGTGGCCTGCAATGGGCCCCCGCCGGCCTGAACAAGGATGGCTTCATCCTGCGTTTCTTTCTGTCGGAAAACCTCGAGCGCTACACGACAGGCACGCGCTCCGACTACACCCAGATCAGCCGCGCGGCGATCCTGCCGGGCTACCTCATCCGAACCGGCAATCTGGAAGTTCAGCTACTGGCTGGCCTCGATATGGAAGCCGACTATTTCTACCACGATCAGCACCGCTCCCGGCTTCGCGCGATGCTCGGCGCGCGGGGCACGATGGATGTCTGGTGGGAGCCGACACGCGAGCTGATGCTGCAATATGCCATCTCCGGCACGACCATCGATACTGGCTATACCACGCGCATTGCGGCCGGCTGGCGCCTGTTCGATTTGTTCTGGATCGGCCCGGAGGCTGCACTGTCGAATGATTATTTCAGCCAGCAGACCCGGATCGGCGGCCATCTGACTGGCTTGCGCACCGGTCCCTACGAATGGTCATTCGCCGCGGGACATGTGCGGGACAATTTCGAGCGCCAGGGAGTCTATGCGCGCTTCGGCATGGTCATGCGACCGCCCCGCGCGCCATTCTTCGAGAACTGACGCAGCACTCAGCCCAAGCGCCAGATAGCCTGCGGGAGGTCATAGCCGCGGATCGGCACATCGCCGAGCAGCTCCGCATCGCTGCAAGTGTCGCCCAAGGCATCGCGTATGGAAGCAGAGATCAGTAATTGCGAGCCGAACTGTTTGTTGAGCGCCTCAAGCCGAGCCGCGAAGTTCACGGTGTCGCCGATGACGGTGTATTCCTTGCGGCGCGGGGAGCCAACGTTGCCGGCAATCACGGCCCCAATATGAAGCCCGATGCCGATGCGCAGGGGCCATTCGCTGTCCTGATTGCTATTCTCGACAGCTATGAGCATCTCGCGTGCCGCCTGCACGGCGCAATGCGCCGCATTCGGATCCTCAATGGGCGCTCCGAACAGCGCGAGAAATCCGTCACCGAGAAACTTGTTCACGATCCCGGAATGTCGATCCAGCACGTCGACCAATAGAGCAAAGGTCTCGTCGAGCCGATCCACCACCTCGCGGGGCGAATGCACACGGGTCGCTGCGGTAAAGTTACGGATATCGACGAACATCACCGCAACCTGACGCATCTCGGTCGTAGAGCTCGTTCCCGACGCCAGCAACTGCTCCACAACCTGCGGCGAGACATGCTGACCGAACAGATTGGTGACACGATCGCGCGCCGAAGTTGCCGCGATGCTCGCCTCGAACTGGCGACGGAGTTGCAAGCCGACCGCGCCTGCAAGAATACCGCAGAGCAGGACCATGGCGCTGCGGATAAGCTGAAACGCAAAATCCGGCGCGGGTTCCGAGGCGAATTGCACCGGATGATACAGCATGGCCAGCGCGAGCATCTGGGCGGCCGCGACAAAGCCGGTAAACGTCGACAGCCAGAAATCAAGCCGAAGCGTGGATAGAATGATGAAGATGAAATAGGACAAAGGCGCCGCAAATGCCAACGCCGCCGCCGGCCCCATCCAGCCCATATGGAGATGCAGTGCAGCCGTTGGAATGCTGGTCTCGATGAGTGCGCTCAGATAGCGCCGCCCCTGCGCAATATCCTGCCCTGCAGCGATGCGCTGATTGATCTTGTAAAGAACGAAGAATTCGAACAGCAGCAGCGGGCCCGTGATCATAAAAGACGATGCGAGATCGAACTGGCCATTGGATATGCGCGCGAAGCTCGACGGCGCCAGCAGATAGGCGATGGATAGCGACAGCGTCACGATCACCACGGTGCCGATCACCGTCCTGACCCGCAACCGTTCGGTCAACAGCATCTCGCGGCTCAGCGCCTTGCGAAATTCGCGAACGGACGGATCGGCGTCGGCGGCAGACTTCAGAAGTGTCCGGAAAAATTGAATCATTGCAGCAGTCTAGCTGCCGCAGGCCCATTGAACGAGATATTTGTCGGGGAGCTCTAGCCCTTGGCGTCGCAGGCCCAGGCACGGATGACGCATTCCTTACCGCCGTAGTCATAGCATTTCTTGGTCGCCTGATTCAGCGAACTCGAAATACGGGGCGCCACGGCATAGCCGTGTGCGCCGCAGGGATTCTTCATATCGACGGCGAAGGCTGCACAGGCGCGGTTCATCGTGACGGTCGTGCATTCGCCCTTGCACTGCTTTTTCGCGGCCGCCAGCGCCGCCCCCTGCGCCGGATAGTCGAATGCCTGGCCATAGGCACCGCACTTGCCCACGGCGAGGGCACCAGCGGCCGAAGCCACGTCCATGGCACCGACGCTCATCAACAAGGCAACGGCGAGAATCGCGCGACGACGCGCGGTAGCAAACAGCGACAATTTCCCCTCCCCCGAGGTCGATCGAGGCAGACGCTAAAGGAAGGGCGTTTCAACTTGGTGAACAAAAGTGAAATGCGGCGGCCCGCCGCATGCGCCATGGGTTAGCCGCTCCGCGCGTCTTCCAGCGCCTGCGGTGTATCGATATCAAGGAAGGCGCCGTGGCCTTCCACGGCCACATCGGCAACGGCTTCAGCGTGCTTGATGATCAGGTGCCGGGCGCCGATATCGCCGTCCAGCGTCATCAACTCATTGAAGAAGCGCCGAGACCACAACACGGGATTACCGCGACGGCCCTCGCTCACAGGGACGACGATGAGGTTGCCGCGATCCGGCGCGAAGGATTCTATCAACCGGTCGATCAAGCGGGCATCGATCAGCGGCATGTCGCCAAGACAGACCACAGCTCCATTGGCATCGGCCGGGACTGCCGCGATGCCGGCCTTCACCGAACTGGCGAGACCATCGGCAAAATCGGGGTTGTAAACGAACGTGACTTTGAGTCCGGCCAGCGCCTTCTCGACCTCTGGCGCCTGATGACCTGTCACCACCGTTACGCTCGACGCTTTCGATGCGATTGCCTGTTCGGCGACGATCCGGACCAATGCCTTGCCGTTGAGTTCGGCGAGCAACTTGTTCGGCCCCCCCATCCGGGTCGAACGGCCGGCGGCCAGAATAACGGCGGCGACGTTGCTGTTGCCATCGCTGCCGACGGGCACGCGCGGCTGTGGCCGGGTGACGATTTCCATCAGCAACCCGCCGACGCCCATGCCGGTGAGATCGGCGCGGGTCACCTTGAGGCCGGCCAGCAGCCGCATCAACACCCAATCGAAGCCGTTCTCCACCGGGGAGCGCGCGCAGCCCGGCGCACCCAGCACCGGCACGTTGCCGGCCCTGCCGATCAGCAGCAGATTGCCGGGATCGACCGGCATGCCGAAATGTTCGATGGCGCCGCCGATCTGTTCGATCGCCGACGGAATGACATCGCGGCGGTCGGCAATGGCCGAGGCGCCGAACACAATCACCAGTTCGGCGCCGAGCCCGAGCAGTTCCTTGATTGTCTTCGCGAGCACTTTCTCGTCGTGCGGCACGCGGCGCTCGGCGATGATCTTCGCACCGGCAGGCGCGAGACGCTCTTCGGTCACACGCAGCGTCTTGTCGATCACCTTCGGCGATAGCCCCGGCAACAGCGTCGAGACGATGCCGACTTTCTTGACCGTATAAGGCGCGATCCGCATTGCGCCGCCCGAGGCAGCCTGGACGGCCGCGTCGCGCAGCGTACCGGCGACGCCGAACGGGATCAGCTTGACGGTCGCGATCATCTCGCCTTCGACAACCGGCTTGTAGGCCGCCAGCGTTGCAAAGGTGATCGCTTCATCGACGGCATTGATGCGATCGACGATGGCGCGATCGACGACCAGCACGCCCGGCGTTCCCGCAAAAAGATTGGCGCGGCCCGTAAAGGCCCGCTCGACATTGACGCCCTCGCCCGCCACTGCCTGCGCGATACTGGCTGCAGCGACGTCTTCGGACACATCGCCGTCCTCGAGACGCACGACGACCACGTCCTTGACGCCCGCGCTGGTCAGCGCGGCGACTTCATCGGGACCGATAGTGGTGCCCTTCTTGAGAACGAGCGAACCCTGACGCAGCGTATGGACGGTCACGCCGCCAAGTGCATCCGCCGGACTGGCGGGACCGAACTTCATGGGTTGCTCACTTTGGAGAATTCCGCGGGTATCGCCTTGGGCATGCGCAGTTCGGCGGTGATCTCGGCCATGATCGAGACCGCGATCTCCGATGGCGAAACAGCACCGATATTGAGACCGATCGGCGCCTTGATCCGCGCGAAGTCAGCCTCGCTGACGCCCTGCGCCTTCAGCCGGTCGCCGCGCTTGGCGTGAGTCTTTCGCGAGCCGAGCGCGCCAATATAGAAGCAGTTCTTCTCGAACGCGTGCAGCAGCGCGGGATCGTCGATCTTCGGATCATGGGTGACGGCGACGAAGGCCGTGTAGTGATCGATGTTGAGGCCCGGCAGCGCCTCTTCGGGCCATTCAGCGATCAGCTTCACGTCCGGAAAACGCTCGGGGCTGGCAAAAGCCGTGCGCGGATCGACCACCGTCACATCGTAATCCAGCGACCGCGCCAGCGGCGCCAAAGCCTGGCTGATATGGACGGCACCGATGATCACGAGGCGCGCGGTCGGCGCGTAGACATTGAGAAACAGCTTCTTGCCGTCCACCTCGACCATCGCGCTCTTGCCCATGCGGAGCTGCTTCTCGAGTTCGGCATGCAGCGGATCGGCACCGAAATCGGCAGCCTTCACCAGGCGTTGTGTTCCATCGGATATATCGGTGATCAAAATAACGGGGCGCCGAGCGGTGCGTTCCGTGTTCAGGGTGGCAAGTGTCTCGGCCTTCACGACTGGCCTACCTTCTCGACGAACACACGGATCGTGCCGCCGCAGGACAGGCCGACATTCCACGCGGTCTCATCGGCCACGCCGAATTCGAGCAATTTGGGCTCGCCACTCGCAATCACATCGAGCGCCTCGGTGACCACGGCGCCTTCAACGCAGCCGCCAGAGACCGAGCCCAGGAAGGTACCGTCGTCATTGATGACGAGATTCGAGCCTGCGGGGCGCGGCGCCGACCCCCAGGTCTCAACCACGGTGGCCAGCGCCACACCGTGCCCGGCCTTCTGCCACGCCTCGGCGGCCTGCAGGATGTCTTCATCGCGATTGAGCATGGAAGCCTCTCTTAAGCTGCGGGCCGGATCAGGCTGCGGTGATGGACCGGGGGCGCCGATGACAGCGCCTTGATCAGTCCGTCGATCGAACTCAAATTATGTACCGGGCGGAATTCGTCAACGTGCGGGAGCATCATTTTGATGCCCTGAGCCTTCGGCTCGAAGCCATCGAAGCGCAACAACGGGTTGAGCCAGATCAGCCGCCGGCAGGAGCGATGCAACCGGTCCATCTCGAAGGCCAGTTGGGAATCCGCCTCCCGCTCCAAACCGTCGGAAATTAGCAGCACGATGGCGCCCTGGCCGAGTACGCGGCGTCCCCACAGCTTGTTGAAATTATGCAGCGACGCAGAAATGCGAGTGCCGCCGGCCCAGTCTTCCACCGAGGCCGAGCAAGAGGCCAACGCCTCGTCGGGATCACGCGACCGCAGCGCCCGCGTCACATTGGTCAGCCGGGTGCCAAACAGAAAAACCGAGACACGCTTGCGAGCATCCGTAATGGCATGAAGAAAGTGCAGGAACAACCGCGTATATTCACTCATTGAGCCGGAGATATCGAGCAACGCGACAATCGGCGCCGGCTTATCGATCAGGCCTAGCCTGCGGATATCGATGATGTCGCCGCCCGTGCGCAGGCTGCCGCGCAGCGTGCGCCGCAGATCGAGCCGCGCGCCGTGCTTGTCCGGCTGGGTGCGGCGCGTGCGCAGTTCAGCTTGCGGCAGCCGCATATTGGCGATGGCGCGCGTGACCTCGGCGATTTCCGCCGCACTCATCTGCGCAAAATCCTTCTTCTGCAAAACCTCGCGGTCGGAGACCGACAGCCTGATCTCCTGCTCCTGCGGTGCCTCGCGCTCTGTGCCCTGCGCCGGCTGCGCCATCGCCTCCTGCACGCGGCGCGAGGCCGGCGGCGGCTTCCGCTTGGCATCGTCGGGCAGCGGCACCGAATCCAGCATCTGCTTCCATTCGTCGGCCGCACGGAAGAATAGATCGAAGGCTTGGGCAAACACCAGCGCATGCTCGTGGCGTTTGACGAAGATCGCTTCCAACGTCGTGAACACGTCGGCGCGCTTGCCGATCTCGATCATCTGCAAGGCATTCAGCGCATCGATCACCGCCCCCGGCCCGACCGGAAGCCCGGCAGCGCGGAGCGCACGCGCGAAGCCGATGACATTGTCGGCCATCTGGCCGGTCGGTGGGTTGAGATGGTCGATGGGCAAACCTAACTCCGTCGTTCCGGGGCGGTCGCGCCACTTGCGCGACCGAACCTCAGCCACTCCAATTGGAGTGGTGGGGAACCTCGATGTGTTCAACTACTTCGGGATTCCGGGTTCGGGTTCGGCTATCGCCGCCCGCGCCCCGGAATGACGAGTGTTAGTCGCTCGTCGCTTCCTTGATCACCTTGGCCAGCGCGTCGCCCTGCATGCGCTGGATGTCGTCCTGATACTTCAACAGCGCACCCAGCGTATCGCCCACCACCTGCGGCGTCAGCGAGCGGGCGTCGAGTTCAGTCAGCGCGGTCGCCCAATCCAGCGTCTCGGCGACGCCCGGCGACTTGTAGAAATCCTGGTCGCGCAGCGCCTGCACGAACCTCACCACCTGCTGCGAGAGCTTGGCGGAGATGCCCGGCACCCGCGACTTGACGATGGCGAGTTCGCGCTCGGCGTTGGGATAGTCGACCCAGTGATATAGACAGCGCCGCTTCAGCGCGTCGTGAATCTCGCGGGTGCGGTTCGATGTGACGATGACGATCGGCGGCGCCGGCGCCTTGACCGTGCCGAGCTCGGGGATCGTCACCTGAAAGTCGCTGAGGATTTCGAGGAGATAGGCTTCGAACGCCTCGTCCGCACGATCAAGTTCGTCGATCAGGAGCACCGGCGCGCCGTTGGCGTCCGGCTCGAGCGCCTGCAGCAGCGGACGCTTGATGAGATAGCGCTCAGCGAAGATGTCGCTGGCCAGCTGATCACGGTCGGTATCGCCGGCGGCTTCCGCCAGCCGGATTGCGATCATCTGCGACGCGCTGTTCCACTCGTAGACAGCGGATGAGACATCGAGACCTTCATAGCACTGCAGCCGGATCAGCTTGCGGCCAAGCGCGGCCGACAGCACCTTGGCGATTTCGGTCTTGCCGACGCCAGCCTCGCCTTCGAGAAACAGCGGCCGGCCCATTTTCAGCGAGAGATAGGTAACTGTCGCCAGCGATCGCTCGGCGAGATAGCCGCGCGATGTCAGCAATTCCAGCATGCCATCGACGGAGGTGGGGAGCGCCGATGGCTTAGTCATGAGAGAACCAATCTGGAAAGGAACGGACCTGACAAATATCAGGCCCGGTTGTTGGCAGCTTCGACCGCACGCTTGGCCAGCACGCCGATAAGATGCGCGCGATATTCGGCGCTGCCATGGAGATCGCTGTTGAGGCCTTCGGCCGGCACCGTAAGCCCGTCCAGCGCCTTTGGCGAGAACCGCTTCTGCAACGCAGCCTCGAACGCCTCGACACGGAACACGCCGTCCGAGCCTGCACCGGTGACCGTGACCCGCACACCCGAGGGCAGCCGTGCCACGAACACACCGACCAGCGCATAGCGCGAGGCCTGGTTGCGGAATTTGATATAGGCCGCCTTCTTCGGCACCGGGAACGAGACCTTGGTGATGATCTCGTCGCTCTCCAGCGCGGTCGTAAACAGGCCCTGGAAGAATTCTTCCGGCTTCAGCTTGCGCTTGTTGGTGGTGATGGTGGCACCGAGGGCCATTACAGCTGCGGGATAGTCCGCGGTCGGATCGTTATTGGCCAGCGAACCACCAATCGTGCCCTTGTGGCGCACGGCCGGATCGCCGATCAGGCTGGCGAGTTCGGCCAGCGCCGGGATCGCTTCGCCGACAACCGGCGACGCCGCGACACTGGCATGCTTGGCGAGCGCGCCGATCACCAGCGAGCGGCCCTTCATCTCGATGCCGTCGACACCCTCGATATGCGAGAGATCGATGATATGCGGCGGTGCCGCCAAACGCTGCTTCATGACCGGCACCAGCGTGTGACCGCCGGCGATCAACTTGGCGTCTTCGTTCTTGATGAGGAGATTGGCGGCCTGCCGCACGGTCGACGGACGATGATATTTGAATTCGTACATGGGTGGGGATCCCTGATTCGCGGTGCGCGATTATCGTTGTGCGTCGTTATGCGAGATCGGACTTCGCCATCGCCTTGGCGCCGGCTGCGATCGACGCCACGATGTTCTGATAACCGGTGCAGCGGCAGAGATTGCCTTCAAGCTCTTCGCGGATCAGATGATCGCTGAGATCATGCCCCTTGCGATGCACGAGGTCGACCGCGGTCATGATCATGCCTGGGGTGCAAAAGCCGCACTGCAGGCCATGATGCTCGCGAAACGCTTCCTGCATCGGATGCAGCGGGGCGCCATCGGCTGCGAGACCTTCGATGGTTTTCACCTCGTGACCGTCGGCCATGACAGCGAGCGTGGTGCAGGACTTCACGGCCTTGCCGTCGAGATGCACAACGCAGGCGCCGCATTGCGACGTGTCGCAGCCCACATGGGTGCCGGTGAGCCGCAGATTCTCACGCAGAAACTGCACCAGCAATGTGCGCGGATCGATATTGCCGGTGACGGGATTGCCGTTCACGATCATCGAGATTTTGGCCATATGCACTCTCTTGGTCCGCGCCCCATTGCGTGGCGACACGGTCATTAAAATCATTCCAAATGCATAATATGGCCCATCCCGGCAATGAGCAACCTCAAGTCGGGACGGTCTCTGGTGTGTTTTTCTGCGGTATCAAACATACTTGATCGCCGCTATCAGACGCTCCGGGCCTTAGCCCTGAACAGCCTTGGCGAAGTTCGCGAAGAACTCGTCGGCGATCTTCTTGGCCGAACCGTTAATCAGGCGCTGACCGAGCTGGGCCAGCTTGCCGCCGATCTGGGCTTCCACATTGTAGGTCAGGAGTGTGCCGCCGTCCTTGTCGGTCAGACCGACGACAGCGCCGCCCTTGGCAAAGCCGGCCACGCCGCCCTCGCCCTCACCGGTGATCTTATAGCCGTTGGGCGGATCGAGATCGCTCAGTGTGACCTTGCCCTTGAAGCGGGCGGAGACTGGGCCGACCTTGATCTTGGCCGTGGCGCGGAAGCCGCCTTCCTCTGTGGTCTCGAGCTCCTCACAGCCCGGGATGCAGGCCTTCAGCACTGCGGGGTCGTTGAGCTTTCCCCATACCACTTCGCGGGGCGCGGCAAGCTGGACTTCACCGCTCATCGTCATGGCCATGGGTCTGTCTCCTGAATTTGTCGCCGTCCGGAATTGAGGCTGTCATCCCCAAGGGATTGAACCCTCAATCCCAAGTAATGCACGGACGGCGCAAAGGAAAGACCGTCCGGCGGGATGGGGCGATGCCTATTCGCAGTGCAACAGGCCACCGCGGCAAGAAGATTGCGGGGGATTGGCAGACTCTCGCCGGAATGGTTAGGTCCCGCACAGATGAGCACATCCCTGTCCCCTCTGCTGGCACCCTTGTTGTCGAGCCCCGCGATGCGTGCGGTTTGCGATGATACCGCCCATTTGCAGCATATGCTGGACTTCGAAGCCGCGCTGGCGCGGGCCGAGGCCGCAGTCGGGGTGATTCCCGCCAGCGCCGTGACGGCCATCGAGGCCGCCTGCAAAGCTGACCAGTTCGATCTGGCTGCCCTGGCCGATGCAGCGACGCGTTCCGGCAATCTCGCCATCCCGCTGGTCAAGACGCTCACCGCCAAAGTGGCGAAGGCCGATGCCGAGGCTGCGCGCTACGTGCATTGGGGCGCCACCAGTCAGGACGTCATCGACAGCGCAACCATGCTCGGCCTGCGCGCCGCCATTGACGCTCTGCTCGCGGATCTCGATCGCGCCATCGCCGGCTTCGCAGCCTTGGCGATCAAGCACCGCAACACCGCCGTGGTCGCCCGCACCTGGTTGCAGCACGCGCTGCCGATGCCATTCGGGCTGAAGCTCGCCGAATATGCTTCGGCGCTGCATCGTTCGCGCTTGCGGCTGAAGCGATTGCGCGCCGAAGGCCTCGCACTGCAATTCGGCGGCGCCGCCGGCACGCTGGCTGCGCTCGGCGACAAGGGCCTCGTCGTTGCAGAGCAACTCGCCAAGGAATTGCAGCTGCCGTTGCCCGATGCGCCGTGGCACACCCATCGCGACCGGATCGCCGAAGTGGCTTCCGTGTTGGCGATCCTGTCCGGCAGTTGCGGCAAGATCGCCCGTGACGTCTCGCTGATGATGCAGACGGATGTCGGCGAAGCGTTCGAGCCGTCCGGCGAAGGCCGAGGCGGCTCCTCGACAATGCCGCACAAGCGCAATCCCGTGGCGTCGGCCTCCGCGCTTGGCGCCGCGACTATGGCGCCGAATCTCGCTGCAACGATCTTTGCCGCTCAGATCCAGGATCACGAACGCAGCGCAGGACCGTGGCACGCGGAATGGCCGACGCTGCCGACATTGCTGCTGGTGACATCGGGCGCTCTTGCCGCCATCGTCGATATTGCCGAAGGGCTCGAGATCAATGCCGAGCGGATGCTGCAGAACCTCGATACGACGCACGGCCTCATCATGGCCGAAGCCGTGACCTTTGCGCTCGCCGAAAAGCTCGGCAAGAGCGACGCCCATCATCTGGTCGAAGCCGCCACCAAGCGCGCCGTCGCCGAGAAGAAACATCTGCGCGATGTGCTCACGGCCGATCCCAAGGTCAGCGTGCAACTTAGCGCTGCCGCGATCGCCAAACTGTTCGAGCCGATGGACTATCAGGGCGTCTCGCAAGCCCTGATCGACCGCCAGCTCGCCTCACTCAGTTAAGAAGAAACTCGGGAGACACACCATGCCCATGATCGACGCCGACGGCTGCCTGCTGAATGTCTCCGTGGAGGGCCGCGACAGCGGGCCAACGCTGATGATGTCGAATTCGCTCGGCTGCACCATGGCGATGTGGGAGCCGCAGATGCCGGCGCTGACAAAGCTGTTTCGTGTGATCCGCTACGATCGGCGCGGCCACGGCAAGTCCAGCATGAACGGCCCGACCTCGATGGAGCGCTATGGCAAGGACGTGCTGGCCATCCTCGACGATCTCAATATCGACAAGGTGCACTGGTGCGGCCTTTCTATGGGCGGCATGATCGGCCAATGGCTCGGCGCCAACGCGCCTGAGCGTTTCAACAAGATCATCCTGGCCAACACCAGCTGCTACTATCCGGATCCGACAAACTGGCACAACCGCATCAAGGCGGTGCGTGAGGGTGGCCTCGCCGCTGTGGCCGATGCCGTCATCGGCGGCTGGCTCACCACCGACTTCCGCGAGCGCGAGCCCGAGACCACCGCGAAGATGAAGGCGATGCTGATCGCCTCACCGGTCGAAGGCTATCTTGCTGCCTGCGAGGCGCTGAGCACGCTCGATCAGCGCGCGCTGCTGCCCAAGATCAAGAGCCCAACGCTGGTGATCGCCGGCCGTCAGGACAACGCAACACCGGTTGCGGCTGGCGAACTGATCCGCAGCAACATCCCCGGCGCCAGCATGACGCTCTTGGACGCCGCACACATCTCGAACGTCGAACAGCCCTACGCCTTCACTGACGCCGTCGTTGGCTTCCTGACGCAGCGCTGAACGGAGACCTAAGATGGACGAGCAACAGCGCGCCGCCGAAGGCACCGCAAAACGCCGTAAGGTTCTCGGCAATGCCTGGGTCGACAAATCGGCCGCCGGCAAGAACGCATTCAATGCTGATTTTCTCGACCTGATCAGCCGCTACGCCTGGGGCGAGATCTGGACGCGACCGCATTTCGACGACCGCACGCGCCGCGTATTGGTGATCGGCACCATGCTGGCGCTCGGCCAGTGGGACGAATTTCGCATGCATGTGCGCGCCGCTCTCACCGAAGGCGGCTTCACACCTGACGACATCAAGGAAATCCTGTTGCAGCAGGCGATCTATTGCGGCGTCCCGGCGGCCAATCACGCCACCAAGGAAGCCGGCGCGATCATCAAAGAGCTCGGGCTGGCCATTTAGGCGACCTTTTATTTAGGCAACCTTCTGTAAAAGCTCCGCGTCGTTAGCTGCCTTGCCCGGCTGACCGGGGTCAAGCTCTTGCGCCGCGACGCGGCGTAATGGCGGCTCGATCGCCATCAACACCGCGGTGCCCAGCAGCAGCAGCAATTCTGTGATGTGCAGCCGCATGGCGACGATCTCGCCGACCTTCGATGCCATGATCATGCTGGCGAACGAAATCGTGCCGCCGATGCCAAGCGCCATCATCAACGCCTCGTCGCAGCCGCCCGTCTTGCGGATTTTCGGCCGTGTGATGAACACCAGGAATACCGTGAAGAAAGCGACCACCGTCAGCTTGCCGACGGCGAGCAGCCACGCATAGCGCACCGTGCCCATGCTGGAAAATTGCATGTAGTCGCTGAGAAACAGCGCCAGTGAAATATTGGGGCGCTCATAGAAGCCTTGGATCGGCGAGACCATGATGCGGAACGCGAAGATCGTCCAGGTCGGGATGAAATAGCAGGCGATCAGCGCGCCGGTGAACGTACTGATCCGCCAGGTCTGAAACGTACCAGTCTGAAACGTGCCAGCCTGGAGCGTTCGAACCTGATGGGTTCCGGTCTTGTCTGCGCTGCTCTGATCCATGACGTCGTCCACCGCTCTGCCGGCGACTCGCAAGAGTCGCACGCTTGCGCCGACGTAACGCCCGTTCAATCAGACGGACAACGTAAACCAATTGGTAACCTTAACTCGAGAATTGCCGGGATAACGGCGGGAGAATACGATTACGACTTGCCAAATGAAAAGCCCCGCCTTTCGACGGGGCCTTCCACATGGGTCGCTGAAATCTCGATTGATGTCCGTCTGACGGCCTATCTCTGGCCCTGCCGGTGGTCCGGGTCCTGCTCATGGCCGGGTTTCATGCCACCGCCCTGCTGCTGGCCGGGCTTCTGGCCCTGCTGCCCCGGGTTCTGGCTCTGCTGGCCTGGCTTCTGCTGACCGGGCTTTTGCTGGTTCTGATTGGACATTCTTCAATCTCCTTTGTTGAACCATTCAACGCCCGACAACGTGCAGCCCCGATCTTCGTTTCGGTTCCCGCGTGATAATTGCAAGGCCGTTGCACGGCGCAACTGTGACACCGGAACAGCCGCAAATAAGGCGCGGATTTGTGTGCGCTGCGGCGCAAGATAAAGGGAGGTAAATCGCCGCGAAAAACAGCATGTACAGGCTACTTTAGCCGCACCGCCCCCTGTTGCCGCCTCCAATGGCCGCTGTTAGAAAACGATACAACGACGCAATGATCCGGCTGCCGGATCATGGTGGCGCCTCACTCGAATTCGGCAGCGCATGGATTATTTCGCCCAGCAACTGATCAACGGTCTCGTGCTCGGCTCCATCTATGGCCTGATCGCGATCGGCTACACGATGGTCTACGGCATCGTCGGCATGATCAATTTCGCCCATGGCGATATCTTCATGATCGGCGGCTTCATCGCGCTGATCACCTTTCTCATTCTCGTCTCGATCGGCCTTACCGCGGTGCCGGTAATCCTGCTGCTGGTGCTGCTTGTCTCGATGGCGATCACCTCGCTCTATGGCTGGACGATCGAGCGCATCGCCTATCGTCCCCTGCGCCACTCCTTCCGCCTCGCGCCGATGCTGTCGGCGATCGGCATGTCTTTCGTGTTGACCAATTTCTCGCAGGTCGCACAGGGCGCCCGCGTCAAGCCGGTGCCGCCGATCATCACCGGCGGCTACACGCTGCATGAAGGCGCCGACGGTTTTGTGGTGCGCCTCTCCAATATCCAGATCATCGTGGTCATCACCACCATCGTGCTGCTGGCGCTGTTCACCTGGCTGGTCGCGCGCACGCGCCTCGGCCGCGACATGCGCGCGTGCGAGCAGGACCAGACCATGGCGTCATTGCTCGGCGTCGATGTGGACCGCACCATCTCCATGACCTTCGTGATCGGCGCAGCCTTGGCTGCGGTCGCGGGCATGATGTACCTGCTCTATTACGGCCTCGTGGATTTCTTCATGGGCTTCGTCGCCGGCATCAAGGCCTTCACCGCCGCCGTGCTCGGCGGCATCGGCTCGCTGCCCGGCGCGATGCTCGGCGGCTTGCTGATCGGCCTGATCGAGACATTATGGGCCGCCTACTTCTCCACCGAATACAAAGATGTCGCCGCCTTTTCGATTCTGATCGTGGTGCTGATCTTCCTGCCGACCGGCCTGCTCGGCCGTCCCGAAGTCGAAAAAGTCTGACGGGATCCAAGTGGCAGCAAACGCATCACAAGCTAAGACTGCCCGCGGGCCGGACGCCGCATTCATCCTGAAGAAGGCCGTGATCTCCGCGCTGGTCGCGCTGGTGCTATTTTCGCTGATGATCGGCATCCGCACCGAAGCCGGCTCCGACGGGCAACTGACCTGGTGGACCCGCTTCGGCGATCTCGCCGCCATGGTCGCCGTGGTGTTCGGCGGCAGTATCGTCATGGAGCTGCTGCGCCGCTGGTGGGGACCGGTGGGTACTGTGCGCGTGGTGCCGCCTTCGGCAACCAAGGCATTCTCCTTCGCCGGCCGTGCGCTGGTGCCGGCGCTGTTGATCTTCACCTTCCTCGTCCCGGTGATCTTCTACGACGAGCGTTACATCCTCGATCTCGGCATTCTCGTGCTGACTTACGTGATGCTCGGCTGGGGCCTCAATGTGGTTGTCGGCCTCGCCGGCCTGCTCGATCTCGGCTATGTCGCCTTCTATGCCGTCGGCGCCTATTCCTACGCGCTGCTGGCCACCAATTTCGGCCTGTCGTTCTGGATCTGCCTGCCACTCGCCGGTATCCTCGCTGCGTTCTTCGGCGTGCTGCTCGGCTTTCCAGTACTGCGGCTGCGCGGCGACTACCTCGCGATCGTTACCCTGGCCTTCGGCGAGATCATCCGCCTCGTCATCATCAACTGGCAGACCCTCACCGGTGGCCCCAACGGCATCTCCGGCATTCCGCGTCCCACGATGTTCGGCATTCCGCTGACGCCCGGCGATGACGGCCTCGCTGCCCGCCTTGACATCGAGTTCTCACCGACTCACCGCATCGTCTTCCTGTTCTATCTGATCCTCGCCCTCGCACTGCTCACCAACTGGGTCACCATCCGCCTGCGCCGCCTGCCGATCGGCCGCGCCTGGGAAGCACTGCGCGAGGACGAGGTTGCCTGCCGTGCGCTCGGCATCAATACGACGACGACGAAGCTCACCGCCTTCGCCACCGGCGCCATGTTCGGCGGCTTCGCCGGCGCGTTCTTTGCGACCCGTCAGGGTTTCATCAGCCCGGAATCCTTCACCTTCCATGAATCCGCACTGGTACTGGCCATCGTCGTGCTCGGCGGCATGGGCTCGCAGCTCGGCGTGGCGCTCGCGGCGCTCGCGATGATCGGCGGCTTCGAACTGTTCCGTGGGCTCGAGCAATTCCGCATGCTCGTGTTCGGCGGCGCCATGGTGCTGCTGATGATCTGGCGCCCGCGCGGCCTGATCGGCCACCGCGCTCCCACCGTCTTTCTCGAACGCAATACGGCAATCTCATCCGACCTCGTCAAAGAGGGGCACGGATGAACATCAACGACATCCTCAGCGTTGAAAATCTGACGATGCGCTTCGGTGGCATCGTCGCCGTCAACGATCTCAGTTTCTCGGCCGAGCGCGGCAAGATCACCGCGCTGATCGGCCCCAACGGCGCCGGCAAGACCACCGTCTTCAATTGCATCACCGGCTTCTACAAGCCGACATCCGGCACCATCAAGCTGCGCCACAGCGATGGTGAATGGCGGCTGGAGCGGCTGAACGACTTCCGCATCTCGAAGATCGCCAAGGTCGCGCGCACCTTCCAGAATATCCGGCTGTTTCCCGGGATGACCGCACTGGAAAACCTGATGGTGGCGCAGCACAACACGCTGATGCGCGCTTCGGGCTTCACTCTTCTCGGCCTGTTCGGCGTGCCCAGCTATCGCGCCGCCGAGAAAGCGGCGATCGATCTCGCGCGCTACTGGCTCGATCAGATCGGCCTGCTGGAGCGCGCTGACGATGCCGCCGGCAACCTGCCTTACGGCGACCAGCGTCGCCTCGAAATCGCGCGCGCAATGTGTACCGAGCCGGCCCTGCTCTGCCTCGACGAGCCCGCCGCCGGCCTCAATGCCCGCGAGAGCGCCGCACTCAATGGGCTATTGCTGAAGATCCGCGCCGATCACGGCACGTCGATCTTGCTGATCGAACACGACATGTCAGTGGTGATGGAAATCTCCGACCATATCAACGTGCTCGATTACGGCGTGAAGATCGCCGGCGGCACGCCGCAGCAAATCCGCGACAATCCCAAAGTCATCGCCGCTTATCTCGGCGCAGATGAAGAGGAAGCCATTGCGGTGATGGAGGGCGAGACGTGAGCACTGCCTCCATGCTCGCCATCACTGGGCTTCACGCATCCTATGGCAAGATCGAAGCGCTGAAAGGCGTCGATCTCGATATCAAGCACGGCGAGATCGTTGCGCTGATCGGCGCCAACGGCGCCGGCAAATCGACACTGATGATGACGATTTTTGGCAAGCCGCGCGCGCGCGCTGGCGCGATCATGTATCACGGCATTGATATCACTGGCCTGCCGACTCATGAGATTGCGCGGATGCGCATCGCGCAGTCACCGGAAGGGCGCCGGATTTTCCCGCGCATGAGCGTCGCAGAAAATCTGCAGATGGGCGCCGACGTCAATGAGAGCACGCCGGCCGAACGCGCAGAAAGCCTCGACAAAGTGCTGACGCTGTTTCCGCGCCTCAAGGAGCGCATGACTCAGCGCGGCGGCACGCTGTCCGGCGGCGAGCAGCAGATGCTGGCGATCGGCCGCGCGCTGATGAGCCGCCCGCGCCTGCTACTGCTCGACGAACCCTCGCTGGGTCTCGCACCTCTGATCGCCAAACAGATTTTCGACGCGATCCGCGTGCTCAATAAGCAGGACGGATTGACGGTCCTGATCGTCGAGCAAAACGCCAATCACGCGCTGCGTCTGGCCCACCGCGGCTACGTCATGGTCAACGGGTTGATCACCCTGTCGGGCAGCGGCGCGGAATTGCTGAAGGCCCCAGAAATCCGCTCCGCCTATCTCGAAGGCGGCCGGCACGGCTGACGGATCGATATCCTTCATCGCATGACGATCGAACACGCACAGCGATGCAAACAATCGACATTATTTTCAAGGTAGAATGATGCGCCATTCGCGATTCCGTCACGGCGTCGCGTTTGTCTGCATTCGAACGGAACACGGGGACTTCCTATGAAATTCATCAAACTCATCGGCCTGACGGCAGGTGCTTCGATTGCGCTGGCATCCGTTGCACTGGCACAGGATATTCCTGTCGCCGTCGCATCATCGATGACCGGCAGCGAATCTGCCTTCGGCCGCCAGTTCAAGAATGGCGCCGAACTCGCCGTCGCCGATATCAATGCCGCCGGCGGTCTGCTGAACAAGAAGCTGGCGCTACAGGTCGGCGATGACGCCTGCGATCCCAAGCAGGCACGCTCGATTGCGGAGAAATTCGCCAGCGCGCGCATTCCGTTCGTCGCCGGTCACTATTGTTCATCGTCGTCGATCCCGGCCTCGGAAGCCTATGCCGACGGCAATGTGCTGCAGATCTCGCCGGGCTCGACCAATCCGCTATTCACCGAACGCAAGCTCGCCAATGTGCTGCGCGTCTGCGGCCGCGACGATCAGCAGGGTTTTGTCGCCGGCGAGTACATTGCCAAGACCTACAAGGGCAAGAATATCGCGATCCTCAACGACAAGACGACCTATGGAAAAGGCCTCGCCGACGAGACCAGGAAGGCGCTGAACAAGGCCGGCGTCACCGAGAAGATGTTCGAGAGCTACAACAAGGGCGACAAGGATTTTAATGCTATCGTCTCGCGCCTGAAGCGCGACAATATCGATCTGGTTTACGTGGGCGGCTATCACCAGGAAGCCGGCCTCATCGTGCGCCAGATGCGCGACCAGGGCCTCAAGACGGTGCTGATGGCGGGCGACGCTATCAACGACAAGGAGTTTGCCTCGATCACCGGCCCGGCTGCGGAAGGCACGCTGTTCACCTTCGGCCCCGACCCGCGCAACAAGCCGACCGCCAAGGCGATCGTCGACCGCTTCAAGGCCAAGAACATCGATCCCGAGGGCTACACGCTCTACACCTATGCCGCGTTCCAGGTCTGGTCGCAGGCCGTTGCCAAGGCCGGCACCACCGACACGAAGAAGGTGATGGACACGATCAAGGCCGGCGAATGGGACACCGTGCTCGGCAAGCTGGCCTTCGACGCCAAGGGTGACATCAAGGCCATCGACTACGTCGTCTACAAGTGGGACGCCAAGGGCGACTACGCCGAACTGAAGCAGTAAGCCTGCAGGGCCGCACCGCTCCGTGGATAGCGAGAGGTGCGGCTCGCCTCCCGTCATGATGTCGATGCCTGTGCCGACGCGACGCGACTGCCCACACCAGGGCGGCTTCGGCATCTTTTTTGATCCGCCGGCGCGGGCTCGCACAGCGAAAGCTCTTGCGACGACCTGCCGCAGCCGGACTCACAGGCTGGCTGTTTGCGGCCGAAAATTGCCGATGACTCGGCATCAAAATAAGTTGAGAATGATCCTATCGTTCGGGCGGCCGGATTGCGTTTGTGGCCGAAAACTCTTTGCGAGGATCATCCCCATGAAACCATTGAATGTGATCGGCCTGGCCTTTGCCGCGTCGCTGCTCTCAACCGCAGCTTTTGCACAGGACATCAATGTCGCGGTCGCCGGCCCGATGACGGGCGGCGAATCGGCCTTCGGCCGCCAGATGAAGAACGGCGCCGACCAGGCTGTGGCCGATCTCAATGCCGCTGGCGGCGTGCTCGGCAAGAAGCTGGCGCTGCAGGTTGGTGACGATGCCTGCGATCCCAAACAGGCCCGCTCGATCGCCGAGAAGTTCGCAAGCTCCAAGGTGCCGTTCGTCGCCGGCCATTTCTGCTCGTCGTCGTCGATCCCGGCCTCCGAAGCCTATGCCGACGGCAACGTGCTGCAGATCACGCCGGCGTCGACCAACCCGCTGTTCACCGAACGCAAGCTCGCCAATGTGCTGCGCGTCTGCGGCCGTGACGACCAGCAGGGCCTCGTTGCCGCCGACTACATTGCCAAGAACTTCAAGGGCAAGAACGTCGCGATCCTCAACGACAAGACCACTTACGGCAAGGGTCTCGCCGACGAGACCAAGAAGGCGCTCAACAAGGTCGGCTTCACCGAAAAGATGTTCGAGAGCTACAACAAGGGCGACAAGGACTTTAACTCGATCGTCTCGCGCCTGAAGCGCGACAATATCGATCTGGTCTATGTCGGCGGCTATCATCAGGAAGCCGGTCTGATCCTGCGCCAGATGCGCGACCAGGGCCTCAAGACCGTGCTGATGGCCGGCGACGCCATGAACGACAAGGAATTCGCCTCCATCACCGGCCCCGCCGCGGAAGGCACGCTGTTCACCTTCGGCCCCGACCCGCGCAACAAGCCGACCGCGAAGGCGATCGTAGAGAAGTTCAAGGCCAAGAACATCGATCCCGAAGGCTACACGCTCTACACCTATGCAGCGTTCCAGGTCTGGTCGCAGGCCGTTGCCAAGGCCGGCTCCACCGACACCAAGAAGGTGATGGATGTGATCAAGGCCGGCGAATGGGACACCGTACTCGGCAAGATGGCGTTTGACGCCAAGGGCGACATCAAGGCGATCGACTACGTCGTCTATAAGTGGGACGCCAAGGGCAACTACACCCAGATCGACGCGAAGGGAACCTGAGGCGACGCCGCGAGCGCTTCCCTTAACCTCTCCCCGCTCCCGCGCACAGCAAAGCTGTGCTAGGCGGGAGCGGTCGGGCGGCGAAGCCGACCGGGTGAGGGGCATGGTATGCATCTGCCCCTTCTCGGACTATCGGATCGAATATTGTCCGGGCGGGTTGCTAACTTTGTTGATCTGCCAACCCGATAGATATCGGTTGTGTCTTCTCCAGCGTGAGGCCCCTCACCCGGCGCTGCGCGCCGACCTCTCCACGCAAGTGCGGGGCGAGGTTAAGAGAGAGCCCCTAGCCGAAATTCTGCAGCGCGGGAAACGTCTCAAGCAGCCAGATGCTGGCATTCGAGACGGCGCCGGTGAGAAACGCGATGCCGGTGATCACCATCAGCACGCCCATCGCGCGTTCGACATGGACGAGATGCTTCTTCATGCGCGCGAACATGCTGGAGAATTGCTCCACCATGAAGGCCGCAATCAGGAACGGGATGCCGAGGCCGAGGGAATAAACCGCGAGCAATCCCGCGCCCTTGGTCACCGTTGCTTCTGCCGCCGCCACCGACAGGATCGCCGCGAGGATAGGTCCGATGCACGGCGTCCAGCCAAACGCGAAAGCCAGACCCATCACATAGGCGCCCCACAGGCCGACCGGCTTCGGCATGCTCAGGCGTCCCTCGCGCATCAGGAGACCAATGCGCGTGAGGCCGAGAAAATGCAGGCCCATCAGAATGATCAGGATGCCGGCAACGATTGACAGTTCCGCCGCATAGGAGCGGATCACGCTGCCGACCAGGCTGGCGCTGGCACCGAGCGCCACGAACACCGTGGAGAAGCCCAGCACAAACATGCCAGCAGAGATCATCACCGCGCGCCTGGAGGCCGCTTCCTGCTCGTCATCGGCAATATGCTCGATGGTCGCGCCCGTGAGATAGATGAGATAGGGCGGCACCAGCGGCAGCACGCAGGGCGACAGGAATGAGACAATGCCGGCAATCAATGCGGCGGGGATCGTGACATCGGAGATCATGCGGCTAGATGCACCGCTGACATGACGGGATGCAAGCGGGATGGATCAAATGCCCGCCACTTCCGGCTGTTGTGATCGTGCGTGATCGGTTGACCGGGCAGCCCTGCTGCGGTCTGGTCGGGCCAAGAGGGAACCGCCATGAAGAACCTGCTCACCGATATCGCCGGCGTTCGCGTCGGCCACGCGGACGACGCCCAACTGGCCTCCGGCGTCACCGCCATCCTGTTCGACCCACCGGCCGTGGCCTCGGTGGACATCCGCGGCGGCGGGCCGGGCACGCGCGAGAGCGCCCTGCTCGATCCTGTGAACACTGTGGACGCCATCCACGGCCTCGCGCTGGCCGGCGGCTCGGCCTTCGGGCTCGAAGCCGGCGGCGGCGTGCAGGCCTGGCTCGCCGAACAGGGCCGCGGCTACCAGATCGGCAATGCCGTCATCCCCATCGTGCCAGGCGCGATCCTGTTCGACCTGCTCAATGGCGGCGACAAGGCCTGGGGCCGCTTTCCGCCCTATCGCGATCTCGGCTATGCCGCCGCGGCGACCGCCAGCGATGACTTCAAGCTTGGCAGCGTCGGCGCAGGGCTCGGCGCCACGACAGTCAACTACAAGGGCGGCATGGGCTCGGCCTCCGCCGTCACGCCATCGGGCGTGCGCGTCGCCGCACTCGCTGCAGTCAATGCAGTCGGGAGTGTCACGATCGGCGATGGCCCACACTTCTGGGCGGCGCCATTCGAAGTCGGCAACGAGTTCGGCGGATACGGTATGCCGAACAAGTTGAAACCCGAGATGCTGGGAATGCGTATCAAGGGCGGTGCTGCCGCGACGTCGATCGAGAACACGACACTCGCCGTCGTCCTCACCGACGCGATCCTGACCAAGGCGCAGGCACGGCGTCTCGCCATGATGGCGCAGACCGGATTTGCGCGCGCGATCTATCCAGTGCACGCGCCGCTCGATGGCGACATCGTGTTTGCGGCCGCGACGGGCGAGAAGCCGATCGATCCGCTGGTGGGTTTGACGGAGCTCGGCATGGTCGCAGGTAATGTCATCGCCCGCGCCATCGCGCGTGGTGTGTATGAAGCGACGGCGCTCCCGTTTGCTGGCACGCTTCCGGCATTTCGCGACCGGAACTAGGTCATCGCTGCGCAACCAATTGCGCCGGCAATCGTTTCTATCCAGGAGACATTTCGGAGGATTGCGATGCCGTCGAGTGCAATTCGACATCTCGCTTACGATCCGGTGAGTCGCGAACTACGCATCACCTTCACCAGCGGCCGTCGGTATGCTTATGCGCAGGTGCCGCCGGAAGTTCACGCGGCCTTCAGCAGCGCCGCATCACGCGGTGCATTTTTCAACCACCGCGTCCGCGATCGTTTTACCTATCGTGAACTGCCGCGTTCGGGATCAGAACGCAGATCAGGCGCTGATCGCCAGCGTCGATTGCGCATTTGAGATCTGCTGTGCCTGACGCGCGATCATCTTTTCGATCGCGTTATAGGACGAGCTTGCGGTTGATGACGTGGACGACGTGGGGACGGCCGTGGTCGACGTCACCGTCGATCCGTCCGCATATGCGATAGACGTCGTGGTGCTGCCATCAGCATTTACCGTGGTCGTTGTGGTCGAACCAGCAGTGTCAGAGCCACTACCAGATCCACCGCCCATACCGCCGCCGCCGGCGTGATGTGCCTTGCCGCCATTCAGCGCCGGGCTCAGTTCATCGATATTGACCGAGCCGTCACCGTTCTTGTCGAGTTCGGCGAATACCTTGTCGGCATTGGCAGTGTTGGTGCCGCCGGCGCCGAGCTTCTTCTCGAACTCCGCCTTGCTGATGCCGCCGCTGCCGTCGCTGTCGAGCAGCCCCATCAGTCTTTTCAGCGAGTCGGCTCGTTTCGCCGAAGAGGCTGCCGTCGCGGGCTGGCTCTGGGCATCGAGCAGCGTGCTCATGGTGCCCGGGGCCAGCTTATAGGAACTGTTCGTGCTGCTGGTGGCTGAGGTTGCCGTCGATGGCGTGGCACTCGCCGCCGTCGTGCTGGCGACGTCGAACGGGCTGGCGGTCTTCTGGGTGACACCGGTCGTGGTGGTCGCGGCCTTCGACTTCGACTTGGTGAGTGCCTGCAGCGCATCGATCGCGGTGGTGGCAGCAGCAAGGGCTGGCAGCATCGTCAAATTCCTGATCATGCCGCAGCGTGCGGCGTGAATTCCCTGGGGAACATGGAGCAAGCCCCATGCCAGCGAAAAAAGTTCGATAAAACAACGGCCTTGGTCGCATGGGCCGCGCGCGCTTCCCGGCAAATCGTGCCCTTGCGGCAGAATGTGCCGGGACTATCCTGCTGCAGCGCGTCGATGGCGCGGCCGTGGCTGGCGCGTTGCCCGTCCCCCGGACCCATGTTACGCGAGGCGGTCCATTCGCCGCCGTCAGAAACGTTCAGGAAACCCCAGGAAAATTCGATGTCCCAGAGCTTCACGCCCCGCCCGCTGGTGATCGCCCCGTCCATTCTGGCGGCTGATTTCGCGAGGCTTGGCGAAGAGGTTCGCGCCGTGGATACCGCCGGCGCCGACTGGATGCATCTCGACGTGATGGACGGCCATTTCGTGCCGAACATTTCCTACGGCCCGGACGTCATCAAGGCGATGCGCCCGCATACGACAAAGATCTTCGACGCGCATCTGATGATCGCACCATGCGATCCCTATCTCGAAGCCTTCGCCAAGGCCGGCTGCGATCACATCACCGTCCACGCCGAGGCGGGCCCGCATCTGCATCGCTCGCTGCAGGCGATCCGCAATCTCGGCAAGAAGGCCGGCGTCTCGCTCAATCCCGGCACGCCAATCTCCGCCATCGAATATGTGCTCGATCTCGTCGATCTCGTGCTGGTGATGTCGGTCAATCCCGGCTTCGGCGGTCAGGCCTTCATTCCGTCCGCGCTCGGCAAGATCTCGGACCTGCGCGCGATGACCGCGGGCCGTCCGATCGACATTGAAGTCGATGGCGGTGTGTCCGCTGCAGTCGCCGGGCAACTCGCCGCAGCAGGTGCCAATGCCTTCGTCGCCGGCTCGGCCGTGTTCAAGGGCGGCACGGTGGAAAGCTACAAGGCGAATATCGACGGCATCCGCGCGGCGGCAGCGAATGCCCGCGGCGAGATGGTGTAGCGCTCTCCGGATTCACATATCAAACAGCCACGCTTCCGCAGTCTCGCGGCTCGATGAGCCCGAGTTGTTGGGATAGTTTCCCCTCGAAACGTGAGGGGTGGCGACGCGCCGTGAGGCGCAAAGGGTGGTTTTATCGCGATCCGCTCCACCGGAACGCCGGCAAGCTGCAACCGCGCAACGCCTCACGGCGCGCCACCGCGACGTTTTTTTAGCTTCGGGACCGTTCTTCCGGGTAAAGGGCAGAGCTCCGCACTCCGCTTATTCCGACGATTTCGCGCCGTTCACCAATACCACGTCCAGCCAGCATGAGTGGCAGAGCCCCGTAGTGGGCCCGGACGGTGACCCCAAGCCTCCCGAGTGCGCAGGGTACGTCACCCCACGTCCGCAGGCGCCGCATCCTGTCCCACTTCAAGACGCCTCTAGAAGCGCCCTCGCGAACCGGACAAATTGGATAATAGTCTCTTAAAGGAATATTGTCAACGGCCGCAAAGGCCGATATGCGCATGAACTTTGCTCCGCGTCGCGCGACCAACCGGGATGACACAGCATTCAATCGCCGGCTTTCGCCGCCTCCTGTTCGCTCCCCTGCTCTCGCTCGCCCTGCTAGGCACGGCGCAGGCCGGCGACGCCGCCGCGCGCAAAGTGATCGGCTTCTCGCCGGACGGCGCGCATTTCGCCTTCGAGCACTATACGCAGCTCTATGATGCGACCGAGATCGTCGCCGAGATCCAGGTGATCGACACGCGCACCGACGACTTTGCGAAGGGCACGCCCTTCTCCATTCGCACCAAAGACGATGACGAGCGCGAGGTGGACGCTGTACGCGCCGAGCTGATGGCCAAGGCCAAGCCGCTGCTGGGCAAACTTGGTATCACCGAGCCCGGCACGCGCTTCGCCGGCAAACCATCGATGGATCTCGACGAGATCGGCATCTATCAGATGGACCCGAAGCCGCTCGCCACCACGCAGGCCATCACTTTTCCCGATGGCCGCAAGCTAACACTGACGCTCTCCAATCAGGCGCTCGGCAAGGCGTCATGCTACGGCGCCGGCGGCCGCGGCACCTTTGGCAGCGTCATCGTCACCGGCATAAAGCTGCAACTGAGCATCGACGGCGCCGCACCGGTCGCCCTGCAGCAGGACAAGCAATTGCCGAAGCGCCGCCGCTGCGTGACGGCCTACGGGATCGCCGATGTCTATCATCATCAGGCGAAAGACGGCACGCAGACGCTGGCAGTGCTGATCGAGACGGTGGACGCGCACGAATTCCACGCCGGTCCGAACCGGCGGTTCATGGCGGTGACGGCGAAGTTGCCGCTGAAATAGCATTCCTGCTTTGGGATCGCCTTGTTTCAGATGCTACGCGAGCATTGCTATCTTGGCGATCGCGCCGACGGCCAGACGCCCCACTCAGCAACTGACATCGTGTCTATGGATTCCGGGCCCGCGCAAGAGCGCCCCGGAATGACGGATGAAAGGTCGGCACTTGTATTCTGACTGAGAGAAACAGCTTTCCGGAATGACTCGGTCCCGGACAGAACGACCAGGATGGTTCCCGACGCTGCGGATCGCGCAAAGAATGCCGCGGACCGATCAAGGCACCAGTCGGAGCCGCGGCGGCACTACGCTTGCTGACAGTCCAAGTTTCTCGATTTGCTCATCGCGCCAGGTGTCGAGCAGTGGTTGCAATGCTGCGGGGTCGTTTTCCAGCAGATCCAAAACCTGCGTAATCACCGACCGATACCTGTCCTGTCTTTGCGGCTTGTAGTCGGCGAGATCCCGTTCCATGCCGCGAAAGATATCGGTCGCTTGCTGCAAGTTGCCGAGCAAATAATGCGTCAACCCGAAATCGAGACGAACGGGCATCATGCGGTTGCTCGCCATCCAGGAGATGTAACCAAGAAACTCTCGGGGGCCGTGAAGATTCCTTAGGGGTTCGATATGCGGGTTGATTTTATCGAGCACGATTGACGCAGACTCAGCGTAGGCTTTTCTGTCGACAAGAAATAACCCGGCGTGTTCGCCAGAAATCGTATTACTATAATTGAGCGAGAAATATTCTCCCGGGCGATACAATGGCATAACCACCCGGAAGAGCTTCATCTGATTCTTATGCGGCGTGGTGTCGAGAAAAAAGCCGCGAGCGACGTAGACGCTCGGCTTGATAATCAGATAATTCCCGCACACAACCGTCCCCGTTGCGCGGGGCTGGATCAACTCGAAAATTTTCCGCGATCTGCTCATGCTTTAGCCGTGATCCACGAAAAAAGTTCAATTCAATAACCGGTGTATTTGGCAACGCCCCTGTATGCGCTCTCAGTTCATCGGCCCTTGATGCGCTCAGTACCGCGCCTCCGGTCTTTAAGTCGTAGATCGCGATCACGTCACCGCCTACATCCCTCAAAGCTACGTCGGTTCGTATACTGCCGGCAATGCCATATTCGACGACCTCCTTGAAAAGGAAGCTTTGTTCAACTCCGTCCTCGCCAATCCCGGGATAGTCGGCGGCCCTGACCCTTGTGGCAAACGCGACATGCACCGCAATCCCGTATGCTTGCGGCGTTTGATCGGGGATAAATTCTAGTCCATCCATAACTCGGATTAAATCGGCCGATAGCTTCTCGGTTGTTTCGTCGATAGTCGGGATTCCCGTTCGTGCGGTATCCTGCGTAATCGTGGCCGCTATATTTTGAAGGAAGTCTTCAGTCGTATTACTGCCATTTCCGCCGAGCAATTCCTCGAACCGCGGAACGCTTGCCAGATCTGCGAATGTTGCAGATACCTGATTTTCGCCCGTCTCGTCGACTGACGCACCTCCACTACCATCGGTCCACATGCCAAGGGCGTCCCGCGGCTGACCGGGGTCGAATCCAGCTTTCCGATTGATCAACCTTCGAAACTTCAATTCCAATTTGAGCCCGCACAATTCGTACCTCAGGCGGGCTAGGATTCCATCGATCTCGTCCAGTTCCTGCATTATTCCCATTGCAACCTCCACCCTTCTTTCCTATGACTATAATCATACAAGATCATAAACCTAGTGTCCAGCCACACTGCGCCGCCCGGGTGCCATGCCGGATGTTTGTGGTATCGTCGGCGGTTTCGCGCCAAGCCCCCTTCTCCGAGGTGGCCTCCCTGCTCCCTTTCTGCTAAAGCGCGGCGTAACCCCCAACAGTCAGAGACGTCGATGATCCCTCGCTATACCCGTCCGGAAATGGCCTCCATCTGGGAGCCGCAGACCCGCTTCAAGATCTGGTTCGAGATCGAGGCGCATGCCGCCGATGCGCTGGCGGAACTGGGCACCATTCCGAAGGACGCGGCGAAGACGATATGGGCCAAGGCCAGGGATGCCACCTTCAATGTGGAGCGCATCGACGAGATCGAGCGCGAGACCAAGCATGACGTCATCGCCTTCCTGACCCACCTCGCCGAAATCGTGGGTCCCGAAGCGCGCTTCGTGCATCAGGGCATGACGTCATCGGATGTGCTCGACACCTGCCTCAACGTGCAGCTCACGCGCTGCGCAGATATCCTGATCGCCGATATCGACCGCCTGCTCGCCGCGCTGAAAACGCGCGCCTTCGAGCACAAGATGACGCCGACCATCGGCCGCTCCCACGGCATCCATGCCGAGCCGGTCACTTTCGGCCTCAAGCTCGCTTATGCCTATGCCGAATTCAGCCGTAACCGCGAGCGCCTCGTCGCCGCGCGCAAGGAAGTCGCGACCTGCGCGATCTCCGGCGCCGTCGGCACCTTCGCGCAGATCGATCCGCGCGTCGAAGAACATGTCGCGAAAGCGATGGGCCTCGTGCCGGAGCCGATCTCGACCCAGGTGATCCCGCGCGACCGCCACGCGATGTTCTTCGCCACGCTCGGCGTGATCGCCTCGTCGATGGAGCGCCTCGCCGTCGAGATCCGCCACATGCAGCGCACCGAAGTGCTGGAAGCCGAGGAGTTCTTCTCCGAAGGCCAGAAGGGCTCGTCGGCGATGCCGCACAAGCGCAACCCGGTGCTGACCGAAAACATCACCGGCCTTGCCCGCATGGTGCGCGCCTATGTGACCCCGGCGCTGGAAAACGTGGTGCTGTGGCACGAGCGCGATATCTCGCACTCTTCCGCCGAGCGCATGTTCGGCCCGGACGCCACGGTGACGCTCGACTTCGCGCTCAACCGCATGGCCGGCGTGATCGAGAAGCTGCTGGTCTATCCCGCCAACATGCAGAAGAATCTCGACCGCCTCGGCGGCCTCGTGCATTCGCAACGCGTGCTGATCGCGCTGACGCAGAAGGGCGCCTCGCGCGAAGACAGCTACAAGCTGGTGCAGCGCAACGCGATGCCGGTCTGGCGCGGCGAAGGCGACTTCCAGACGCTGCTGAAGAACGATCCCGAGGTGAAGAAATATCTCACCGACGACGAGATCTCCGAGAAGTTCGACCTCGGCTATCACCTCAAGCACGTGGACACGATCTTCAAGCGCGTGTTTGGCGCGAGCTGAGCAGTACTTCGAGCCACCGTCCCCTCAACCGTCATTGCGAGCGGAGCGAAGCAATCCAGTTCCTTGAACAAGCGAAGACTGGATTGCTTCGTCGCAAGAGCTCCTCGCAATGACGGAGGAGAGGACAAAGCCCCACATCCTTGCCGTCTCGCTCCGCCGCGGCCATCATTTCAGCAAGACGCCGGCACTGAGCATTCGCCTGCTTAAGCACCTCGGCGTCGAGGGTGACGGCCATATGGGCGCATTGGTGCAGCATCGCTACGACCGCCGCCGTGATCCCGCCAGGCCGAACCTGCGCCAGGTGCATCTGCTCCCGTCGGAACTGTTCGACGAGCTGCGCGGCAAGGGCTTCACCATCGCGCCCGGCGACCTCGGCGAGAACATCACCACATCGGGGATCGATCTCGCGGCACTACCGACCGGCACGCGGCTGCATCTCGGCGCCAGCGCGGTGATCGAACTCACCGGCCTGCGCGAGCCGTGCGTGCTGATGGACCGCTTTCAGCAGGGGCTGAAAGCCGCGACGATGGATCGCGATCTCGACGGCCATGTCATCTACAAAGCCGGCGTCATGGCCATCGTCATTGCCGATGGCGCGGTGACGCCAGGCGATGCGATCAGTGTCGCAATGCCGGACGAACCACGGCGACCGCTGGCACCGGTGTGAAAGCGCTCACAGCTTGCGCAGGGTGACGGTCGCCGATCCCTTGTTGTTGTGCGTGTAGAAGTAATCGTATTTGACAGGCAGGGTGAGGACCGCGTCATTCACATAGAGGAACACCTCGCCGTCCCGACGTGGCTTGAATGTTGTGCTCCAGACTTTGTCCGCGCCAGGCTTCAGATCAAGCAGATGCTCTTCGAGGCCGCCTTCCCCCACCCGCAAGATGGTCGCGAACCAGTTCGACCAAATCAATCGCCGATACGGGATCGCCGGAACCTGCCACCACGATGTCTTCGCCCAGCCGAAGCCGTTCGGAGTTGCATCGATGGTGCCGTCGAACCATAGGTCCTTGACGACCAGCGTGACTTCATAAGCCTCGCCTTCCTTCACCTTGATGCCGGTGGCGTTGCAGATATTGCTTGTCTGCATATCAAGCGGGCTGACTGCGATGGGCTTGTCTGCCGTGAGCTCGATTGTCGCCTTTCCCTTGCAGATCAGTCCGAGCGTATTGGCGGCGCCGAAAGCCAGCCACCAGAACAGCCATACGATGATGCCTGTCGGGAAGATCCAGCTTTTCAGAATATAGAAGAACGCATTGTAGGCGCCGAGGCGTCGCAGCCGATGCACGAAGATATGCCAACCACCCGGCTTGCGATATTTTTCCGGCGCGTGCCAGCCGATCCGCATGACATCGCGAATGGTTTGCTGAAGAGTGCCGCCGATCCACAGCAAGGCAGCAATCGCCAACCCGCCGGCAAGAACCAGGCCGGGCGCATGCCGGAATGCATCGAACCATGGCTGCAGGAAGCTGGGGAGGAATGAGGCTGCCGTGTTGATGAGGGGCACAACGACAGGGCCGACGCTGCTGTCTCCGACACCCGGGAAATAGATGACCCAGAACGGAATCATCACGACCATCAAGGTCGCGAAGACGCAAAGGAAGTACACGACGCGACGGAGCCAGATCCAGTTCCACGCGTCGCTCTGAATCTCGGAGCGCGCCGGCTGCTGATCGATCACAGGCCGCGCCAGCGTGACGTCGCCAGCCTTGTTGGTCAGCTGATAATCCTTCGGTATCACCACCGGTGCATAGCGGTCATTTCCGAACACGAGACGATCGAATACCGATTGATGGACTGTCGCCAGCGGCGGTCGCAGTGCGATCTTCCGTGCCGCCGGATCGTCAGGCAACTTCGCCTTCAAGTCGGGATGCAGGTCCGCCACGACCTCGGTCTGCGGATCGTCAGTCCTGGTCAGCAATGACCATATATGAGCGAAATCCATCGACAGCGACGGTTTGTAGGGCAGCGCCTCGGCGAGGTCCTTCAGGTTTCGGGGCTTGTAGCGATAGTACGAAGCTACGCCTTCGCGCGAATTATTCAGCTTGTCGGTGAAATTCACCTGCGGATCAGCCAGCAGGCGGCGCTGCAACGGCAACACCTTCATGTCATAGGCCGTCGCGCGATCGATCATCCAGTCCAGTGTCACGAACGACAATCCATCCTGCGGGTAACCGCCTCCAATGTCGGCATGAACGCCCGTGAACCAGACCTGGCTGATACGCTCACGATCGATTGGCGCAAGATCGTTTCGCAGATGCGGCGGTGTTTCCAGCGCGCGTCCCGTTTCGCTTGGAGCGTGGTAGTTGATATCGAACAACCATTCGGTCTTCTTTCGACCATTCACGACGTCATGGCCGCGCACGTAGCGCTGATCCCAGATCACCGGACGAAACGCATCGCGCTCGTCTTCCAGTGCGAGCGCATGGCACGCCTTGTGAACCTTCGCATTCATGAAGCGATCGGGCATGGACAGCGGCCATATCCAGTAATCGATCGCGCGCGTCATCTCCTCGATCGGCCCGCCATAGGCATCGACGGTGTCCCACAGCCCGACGAAATGAACGCTGTCCACCGGCTTCGGGGTGGGGCCATGGACAGGCTGTCTCAACAGTTTGCGTCCCCATCCGACAAAGCGGTCTCGCAAGTTTCGGAGCGGCGTCACGAGTCCGCCGGTGGTATTGAAGCGGCGTCGATAGAGCCGGTACTCATCAGCCGCCGCCCGCGCCAACTCGCTCTCATCGTTGTTGTAGGGCACCAGTCCCTGGCGCACGATCATCCCGGTGACAATCCGGATGGTGAACGCCCCGCGGCTGAAGCCGAAGCAATAGATGCGGTCGCCTTCCTCGTAATTGCGGCAGCAGAAGCTGTAGATGTCGATGACGTTGCGTTTCAGTCCGAACCCGAACACGCCACCCAATACGGCGAATGCCTTGAACGACGACGTCCCCACGCCATCATCGTAGTAGGCCACCTGCGCTGTCGGATCGCGCAGCTCCAGCAGTTGATACAGCCGCCAGACATTTGTTTTGAAAACTTTGGCCGAGCTGTTGCCCGTGCCGTCCGACAACAGAACGATGTTCTTCGGCATGACCTCGCCCCCCGACGTTGACAGCTCCGAACACTATGATTGCAATAAAAACGCAACACAACCAAAGGATTATTACGGCAACAGATTCATCTCGTCGCCACGGCCCACCTCGCGCCGCATTTCGCAGCGCAAATCACCCGTGCCTCGCCCGGCAACTCCGCAGTAACCATCCTCCCCTAGGCTCTGATGATGCCGACGCGTCCCACCATCCTTGTGTTCGACTCCGGTCTCGGCGGCCTCACCGTCCAGCGCGAGATCGCCAAGGCGCGTCCGGATGCCCGCTATGTCTATGTGGCCGATGACGCGTTCTTTCCCTACGGCCAGCACACCGAGGAGGCGCTGATCGGCCGCGTGGTGCCGCTGATGGGCGAGCTGATCGCTGCGCACCGGCCGGATCTCGTGGTGATCGCCTGCAACACGGCCTCGACGCTGGTGCTCAGCCATCTGCGCGCCGCCTATGCCGTGCCCTTTGTCGGCACCGTGCCGGCGATCAAGCCGGCCTGCGCGCGCTCGGTCAGCAAGCGCGTCTCCGTGCTCGGCACGTCGGGCACCGTGAAGCGCGAATATACCCAGACGCTGATCCGCGAATTCGGCGGCGGCTGCATCGTCACGCTGGTCGGCTCCGCCGAACTCGCCGCACTAGCAGAAGGCGCACTCGGCGGCCAGGGCATCGACGACGCCGATCTGTTTCGCGAGATCGCGCCCTGCTTCGTGCAGGACGCCGCCGGTGCCCGCACTGACACAATCGTGCTCGCCTGTACGCATTACCCGCTGTTGCTCGACCACCTCAATCGCATCGCGCCATGGCCGGTGGCATGGATCGATCCGGCCCCGGCAATCGCACGGCGCGTGGTCGGCCTGATCGGAGATCATCAGCCCGGCGTGCCGCCCGGCGATGCCGTGCTGCTCTACACCTCCGGCAAGCGCCATGCCTGGCCGGAAGCACTGGCGCCGTTCTTCGGCGGACAGGTCGCGGCGTAAGACGCCCCTCGACAGCCTCTTGTGCACTGCTAGTCTCCCGACTCTTAGGGAGGAAGAACAATGCTCAAGAAATTGATACTCGGTCTGACCATTGCGACAATCGCCGGCATCGGTACGGTCTCCGCGCAAGGCATCAAGCGTACACCGCTGCAGAAAGTCGAATTCCCGGACGGCTACGAGACCGTCACCGCGATTGCCGAGATTCCGGTCGGCGGCGCCTCGGGACGGCATACCCATCCGGGCGCCGAGACCGGCTATGTGCTCGAAGGCGAACTCGAACTGGCGATCGATGGCAAGCCGCCGCTGAAGCTGAAGGCCGGCGACAGCTATCAGATCCCGGCCGGCGCCGTGCACGATGCACGCGCATCCGGCGACAAGCCGATGAAGGTGCTGGGCGTCTATGTCATCACCAAGGGCAAGCCGCTCGCGGAAGCCGCCAAGTAAGTCAAAGGAAAGCGTTACAGATGACGACCCCCGCGCCATTTCACGACCTCAAGCAGAAATGGCGCGAGGGCCGCCCTACTTTCGGGGCCATTGCTACCATCCCATCGATCCAGACCGTGCGCATCATGGCGCAGACGCTGGACTGGATCATCGTCGATCTCGAACACGGCCCGATCGATCTCAACACGGCGCATGGCATGATCATGGCCACGGCGGGCACGCCCTGCACGCCGCTGGTGCGGATCGCCGCCAATGAGCCATGGCTGGCGAAAGCGCCGATGGATTTCGGCGCGATGGGCATCAACTTCCCGATGATCAACAGCGCCGACGATGCCTATAAGGCCGCGCGCAGCCTGCGCTATCCGACCCAGGGCGAGCGGCTGTGGGGACCGTTCCACGCGCCGTTCCGCTGGAACGTGGGCATGCCCGACTATATGGCCCGCGCCGACGACAGCATGATCTGCATGATCACCATCGAGCATATCGATGCGGTGAACCGGATCGGCGAGATCATGGCCACGCCGGGCATCGACATCGCGGTAATCGGCGTCGGCGACCTCGCCACATCCATCGGCAAACGCGGCCAGCCGGGCGATCCCGAGGTGCAGGCGCTGGTGGCAAAGGCCGAAGCGGGAATCCTCAAGTCAGGCGTACCGCTGGGTGGCGCGGCGCTGAACGCCGAGATGGGCAACGCCATGGTCGAGCGGGGCTATGTGGCCCTGGCGCTGGGATTCGACTGGTCACTGTTCCAGCGCGGAATCGCCGCCGGATTCGAGGGCATCAGGCGGTAAAACTGCCCTTTCGAGGCCGATTTTGCGTCGAAACCGGCCGGATTGGCGCTATAAGCCCGCCAAACGGCGAAAAGCCTGTCTTTCAATTGACATAACCGGGCCTTCACCCTAGAAACCGCCTTGCTCGCGGGCCGTTTTCGGCCCGCGAAGCGTTTCGCACCCGTGGTTCTCCACCCAGCTTTGGGAATGAACCTGTCGGTGCCGAGATTTTCCAGACTCTGGACTGATCACGGTACACAGGAGGGCGCGTCTCCTCACATCCACCAAAAGAGCCATCGCTTCGCGATGGCTGACAAAACCGAGGACGCGATGACAAAGCGTAGTGAAGCTAAATACAAAATCGACCGCCGTATGGGCCAGAACATTTGGGGTCGTCCCAAGTCTCCGGTCAACAAGCGTGAATACGGCCCCGGCCAGCACGGCCAGCGCCGCAAGGGCAAGCTCTCCGACTTCGGCACGCAGCTGCGCGCCAAGCAGAAGCTGAAGGGCTATTACGCCAACATCTCCGAGCGCCAGTTCCACTCCATCTATGTGGAAGCCGGCCGTCTCAAGGGCGACACCGGTGAAAACCTGATCGGCCTGCTCGAGCGCCGCCTCGACACCGTCGTGTATCGCGCCAAGTTCGTCGCCACCATGTTCGCGGCCCGTCAGTTCATCAACCACGGCCACATCAAGGTGAACGGCAAGCGCGTCAACATCGCGAGCTATCTCGTGAAGGTTGGCGACGTCATCGAGATCAAGGAATCCTCCAAGCAGCTCGCTTTCGTACTCGAAGCCAGCCAGCTCGGCGAACGCGACACCCCGGATTACGTCGAAACCGACCACAGCAAGATGACCGCCAAGTTCATCCGCATTCCGCAGCTGTCGGACGTTCCCTTCGCCGTGCAGATGGAACCGCATCTGATCGTCGAATTCTATTCGCGCTAATTTCTGACAGCGCTGACGAGATCAAGGCCCCGGATTTTCCGGGGCCTTTTTTGTTGGCGCGCCTGAATGAGCATCGCCGGAACAAGAATGCCGTCATGGCCGGGCTTGTCCCGGCCATCCACGCCTTTAAGCTCCGCCAAAAAATACGACGTGGATGCCCGGGACAAGCCCGGGCATGACGACTGAGAGATTTCGCATGCCCTTCACCCCTGCTCGCCCCGATCCATCACAGCCGGCGGTTCGCATCAATCTGCTGTCCGACACACAGACGAAGCCCACGCCCGCGATGCGCGCGGCGATGGCTGCGGCAGATGTCGGCGATGAGCAGGTCGGCGACGATCCCACCGTCAACGCGCTCTGCGACCGCGTCGCCGAACTGCTCGGCAAGGAAGCCGCAGTGTTCATGCCATCAGGTACCATGTGCAATGTCGCCGGCCTGCTGGCGCATTGCCGGCCCGGCGACGAGATCCTCGCGCATCGCACCGCGCATATCCTCTCGCGCGAGGGCGGCACCCATGCCGCGCTTGGCGGCTTCCAGATTACCGGGCTCGACGGCGCCGACGGCAAGTTCACGCCAGATGCGCTGCGCGCCGCATTGCATCCGCGCACGCGCTACGAGGCAGCGCAGACCGTGGTCAGCGTCGAACAGACTGCCAATATCGGCGGCGGCACCATCTGGTCGAAATCCGATCTCGAAGCGATCGTCACCATCGCGCGTGACCGCGGCCTTGCCACGCATATGGATGGCGCGCGACTGATGAATGCCTGCGTCGCCACCGGTATCGGTGCGAGCAGGATGTCCGACGGCTGGGACTCGGTGTGGATCGATTTCAGTAAGGGACTCGGCGCGCCGATCGGAGCCGTGCTCGCCGGCACGCGCGACTACATTGATGCAGTGTGGCGCTGGAAGCAGGGATTGGGCGGCTCGATGCGCCAGGCCGGCATCGTTGCCGCCGCCTGCATCCACGCGCTGGACCATCACGTCGAGCGCCTCGCCGACGATCACGCCAATGCGCACGCGCTGGCGCGCGGACTGGCCCAGATCGACGAGATCGCCGTTCAGCAGCCGGAGACCAATCTCGTCTTCTTCGATCCCGCGGGCGCAGGCATCAGCGGTGCGGACATGGTGAAAGCGCTGCGCACGAAAGGCGTATTGCTCGCCACCATGGACGGCCGCATCCGCGCCTGCACGCATCTGGATGTCAGTGCGGACATGATCGAGGAGACGCTTGGATTGATCAGGGACGTGGTGCGCGGGATTTAACCTCTCCCCGCTCGCGGGGAGAGGTCGGGTTGCGAGCGAAGCGAGCAATCCGGGTGAGGGGGAGCCAGCGAGTAAAACACCCCCCCCCCCCCCCCCGCCCCGCCCCCCCCCCCCCCCCCCCCCCAGCGAGTAAAACACTGGCTCCCCCTCACCCGTCGCGGACTACGTCCGCGCCACCCTCTCCCCGCAAGCGGGGCGAGGGAGCTACAGTGCTCGTTACTCCAGCGCCTCAGCGATGATCTTCCGCACATCGATCTCCATCCGCACCCGCTGCGACGGTGCCTGCGTCATCACCAGCACGAACATGTCGTTCTTCGGATCGACCCAGAAGAACGTGCCGCCAACACCGTCCCAGCGATATTCGCCGACCGGGCCGGGCTCGCTCGCGAGCTCCTTGGTGCGCACCGCGAAGCCGAGGCCGAAGCCACTGCCGGCACCCGGGAAATAATAGTAATCACGTTTCACGCCGCTATCAGGCCCGACGTGATCGCGCGTCATCTCTGCCACTGTTTCCGGTTTGAGATAGCGCTTGCCGTCCAGCGTGCCGCCATTGAGCAGCATCTGCAGGAAGCGCGCGTAATCCGCCGCCGTGCCGACCAGACCGGAGCCCCCCGCCTCCCATTGCATGACCTCCGCGGGATCGTGCATGCCGATCACCGGCCCGACCATGCGATCTCCCGGGAACGGCTCCGCCACACGCGAGCGCCGTTCGCCATCGGTGATGTAGAACGAGGTGTCCCGCATCCCCAATGGACCGAACAGCCGTTCCTCCAGGAAATGATAGAGCGACTGGCCGGACACCACTTCGATGACGCGGCCGAGAATGTCGGTGGAATGGCCATAGTCCCACAGCGTGCCGGGCTGCTCGGCGAGCGGAAGCTGCGCGATGCGGTCGGCCCATGAGGCATTGTCCCAGTCGCGGCCGAAGATATCGAGCTGCGCATAACGTTTCCGCGCGGGATCGTCGCCATAGAAACCGTAAGTGATGCCCGATGTGTGCGTGAGCAAATCCGCGATGGTGATCGGCCGCTGCAACGGCACGAGGCCGAATGTGGCGTGTTCGTCGCCGCCTTTGACGTCGACGCCCACCTTCGTCTTCGCGAAAGCCGGGATGTATTTCGCAACGGGATCGGCGAGGCGCAGCTTGCCATCCTCGACCAGCATCATCGCGGCCGCCGAGGTGATTGGTTTCGACATCGAATACAGCCGGAAGATCGCATCCCTGGTCATCGGATGGCCGCTGTCGAGATTGCCGAACGTATCGAAATAGACCGGCTTGCCGTGCTGTTGCACCAACACCACCGCGCCGGGAATCTTCCGCTCCGCGACCATGTCGAGAAAGTAGCGATCGAGCGCCAGCAGTTTTTCGGCAGAGAATTCGCGCGCAATGGATTGCGGTTTTTCGGCACGGGCCGGCGGTGAAGGCACGATAACGGTGCCGACGCAGCAGAGCGTCAGCAGCAGGAGTACGGCGCGCCTATTTCTCCAGCGCTTCATAGACCAACAGCTTCAAAGACCTTTGAATGCGCTGTCGCTCCGACGGCGTCTGCTCGAGCAGGATGAAGAAGAAATCCTGTTTGGGATCGATGATGAAGTAGCAACCGCTGGCGCCGTCCCATTTCAGCTCGCCGAGCGATCCCGGCGGCGGCGGCTTGGCATTGCCGGGATCGGTGCGCACCGCGAAGCCATAGCCGAAGCCGAAACCGTCGCCGGGGAAATACAGATAGTCACGACCGACCCCGGAGTCCTTGCCGATATGATCCGTGGTCATATCCTTGAACGTGGCCGCGCTCATGAAGCGCTTGCCGTCATATTCGCCGCCGTTCAGCAGCATCTGCGCGAACTTCGTGTAATCCGCCAGTGTCGAGACCATGCCGCCGCTGCCGGACTCCCATTTCTGGTATGTGTCGGGACGCCCCTGTCGGCCGGTGCGAAAATCGCGATCCCAGGCCATTGGCTTGGCGAGCATGACCTCCTTCGACTTCTCCTTCACGAAGAAGCCGGTGTCCTTCATGCCGAGCGGTCCGAGGAACGCCTGCTCCTCATAGCCGAGCAGCGACTTGCCGGTGACGACTTCGATCACGCGGCCGAGAATATCGGTGGAGTGGCCGTAGTCCCACATGGTGCCGGGCTGGTGCTCGAGCGGCAGTTGCGCGATGCGGTCGGCGAATTCCTTGTTGTCGAAATCGCCGCTGTAGATGTCCGCATTGCCATAGGCGCGGCGCACCAGGCTTTCGCCATAGAAACCGTAAGTGATGCCGGACGTGTGCAGCAGCAGGTCGCGGATCGTCACCGGACGATTGGGCGCTACGATATCCAGCGCCTTCTCACCGTTCTCCAGCTTCTTCTCGACGCCGACCTTGGCCTTGGCGAAAGACGGAATGTATTGCGAGACGGGATCGTCGAGCTTCAGCTTGCCCTGATCGATCAGCATCATCGCTGCAAAGGACGTGATCGGCTTCGACATGGAATGCAGCCGGAAGATCGTATCATCCGTCATCGGCTGCCTGGTGTCGGGATCGCGGACGCCGAAGAATTCCTTGTAGACCGGCTTGCCATGCTGCTGGATCAGGACAATGGCGCCAGGGATCTTGCCGTCGGCGATCTGCTTGCGGAAGAACTCGCCGATCTTGGCCAACTTCTCCTGCGAGAATTTTGCGCCGGCAGGAATGTCGAAGGTGCCTTCCGCTGCAAAGCGATCCTGGGCGAAGACGGGCGATCCGGCGAGCAACAGCGCTCCGCAGAGCAGCGCGCGTAGTCTGTGCCGCAAATTCATCGCCGCTCCTTTTGCCTGATCAGAGGAGTGTAACGGCGGGGCGCCCTCAGACAAGGGGAAGTGCACGCGCGAGCGCGAGGCGATGCAGCTCCGCCGAGGGCTCGGAAAAGCAGCAGAAGGTGACGGCCGTGACCACCGGTGCGTCTCTCAGCGTCTGGATGACTGAGCCGACGGCGATGGGAGCCGCACGCGCGGCTGGAAAGCCATAGACACCGGTGGAGATGGCCGGAAACGCAACGGAGGCTAGACCATGTGCCTGACACACCATCAGCGCCTGCCGGTAGCAGGACGCCAGCGCCTCATCCTCGCCGCTCCGGCCACCATGCCAGACGGGACCGACCGCATGGATCACATGCGTGGCCGGTAATTTATAACCTTTGGTGATTTTGGCGTCGCCGGTCTCGCAACCCTTGAGGGTGCGGCATTCGGCGAGCAGCTCGGGACCGGCAGCCCGATGGATGGCGCCGTCCACGCCGCCGCCTCCGAGAAGCGACGAATTAGCCGCGTTGACGATGGCGTCAACGCGGAGAGTCGTGATGTCGGCCACGACGACGTCCAGCGTCGCCGTGCCCATTTGTCGACTTGAAATCAGGCCGAGGCCGGGGCGGCAATCACGCCCTTCTCGGCCAGCAAGCTCTGCAACTCGCCAGCCTGGAACATCTCGCGGATGATGTCGCAGCCGCCGACGAATTCGCCCTTCACATAGAGCTGCGGAATGGTCGGCCAGTTCGAATAGGTCTTGATGCCGTCGCGCAGATCGGCGGATTCGAGAACGTTGAGGCCCTTGTAGCCGACGCCCACGTGATCGAGGATCTGGACCACCTGGCCCGAGAAACCGCACTGCGGAAATTGCGGCGTGCCCTTCATGAACAGCACCACGTCGTTAGTCTTCACTTCGTTCTCGATGAATTGCTCAATGCTCATGTCACGTCCCTGTTCAAGGTCCAGATTCAAGGTCTGGAGTTGGCGGCTCAGCCATCGGGCGCACGCCCGGTCAGACTTGTCATATATGTAGCCGAATCCGTTCCGCATCCCAAGTCTTATGGACGTGATCAAGCGTCTGAAATCACAGGCCTTGGGGCTTGTTACCGGCCCGCCACGGTCACTTTTCCGCAGTTTTTGCCAAGTCCGGCCCGGCCAAAGATCATATGACGACAGGCCTTTTATAACCAATCGGACGACCTATTTAGGACAGGCTGCTCGGGAACCCATCACCAAGAGCAACGTTCTCTCCAAAATCGGAGACTTTCGTGACGAATCCAGCTTTCGCCAAGAGTTCAGGCATGAGTTCAGGCACCGCGTCCCCCGCCTCCGAATCCGCTCCCGCAGGCTCTCTCGCCCAAAAACTGGGTGACGCCTTCCTGACGGTCCGTAACGAAACCGAACGCCGCGCCGCCCCGCTGTCCCAGGAAGATCAGTTGGTGCAGTCGATGCCCGACGCCAGCCCGGCGAAGTGGCACCGTGCTCATGTGACCTGGTTCTGGGAGCAATTCCTGCTCGGCGATCACGCTCCCGGCTACAAGGTCTACCACCCCGATTACGCCTATCTGTTCAATTCCTATTACGTCTCTGCCGGCCCGCGCCACGCGCGCGCGCAGCGCGGCCACCTCACCCGGCCCGGCGCCGACGAGGTCACGGCCTATCGCAAACACGTCGATGCGGCCGTCATCAAATTCTTCAACGACACGTCGGACGAGAAGCTGACCTCGTTGATCCCTCTCCTCGAAGTCGGCTTCAATCACGAACAGCAGCATCAGGAGCTGATGCTCACCGACATCCTGCATGCGTTTGCCCAGAACCCGATCCCGCCGGCCTATGACTCTGATTGGCGCTTCCCGGCCTCAACCACATCGGGCGATGCGTGGACAACGCTGACCGAAGGCATCCACACCATCGGCCATCAGAGCGACAGCTTCCACTTCGACAACGAGAAGCCCGCGCATCGTGCGCTTGTCGGCCCCGTGAAGCTCGCACGGAATCTCGTCACCAACCGTGAATGGCTCGCCTTCATGGAAGCCGGCGGCTACGAGGAAGCCACGCTGTGGCTGATGGATGGCTTTGCCGCCGCGGCCCGCGAGGAATGGCAGGCACCTGGTCACTGGCGCAAGGTCAATGGCGGATGGCAGATCATGACTCTCGCCGGCTTGAAGCCGATCGATCCCGACGCGCCGGTGTGCCACGTCAGCTATTATGAATGTGACGCCTTTGCGCGCTGGAGCGGCAAGCATCTGCCCACCGAAATGGAATGGGAAGTCGCGGCCCGCGCCGGCCAGCTCAACGATGCCTTTGGCATCGTCTGGCAGTGGACGCGGTCTTCCTACGCGGCCTATCCGGGCTACCGCGCCATCGAAGGCGCACTCGGCGAATACAACGGCAAGTTCATGATCAATCAGCTGGTGCTGCGCGGCTCGTCGCTGGCAACACCGGACGATCACAGCCGCGTCACCTACCGCAATTTCTTCTATCCCCACCATCGCTGGCAATTCACGGGCCTGCGGCTGGCCGATTACGGCAACTGACTTCCAACATCATCACGGCGCTTCGAAAGCGTTGAGGAGACTGACATGAATGTTCATGCCCCGTTGGCACTGTCGCTGCTGAATGCCTCGGCCTCCGCATTTGCCGCGGATGTCGCTGAAGCGCTGTCGCAGCATCCGAAAAAGCTGTCGCCGAAATACTTCTATGACGAAGCCGGCTCGGAGCTGTTCGAACAGATCACCAAATTGCCGGAATATTACCCGACCCGCACCGAACTCGGCATCCTCCGCTCGCGTGGCAAGGACATCAACGCGATCATTCCCAAGAATGCCGCTTTGATCGAATTCGGCGCCGGCGCCACCACCAAGGTGCGGCTGCTGCTGGATGAATGCGACGTCGGCGCCTATGCGCCGGTCGATATCTCAGGCGACTTCCTGCAGGCGCAGGCAGCCGAGCTGCGCAAGGATTTCCCGGGCCTGAAGGTACTGCCGGTGAATGCCGACTTCACCGCACCGTTCGACCTTCCCGCCGATATCCGGATGATGCCGAAGGTCGGCTTCTTCCCGGGCTCGACGCTGGGTAATTTCGAGCCGCACGAGGCCTGCGCCTTTTTGCGGTCGGCCCGCGCCATTCTCGGCAAGGATGCCTTGATGCTGATCGGCATCGATCTGGAGAAAGACGAGAAGCTGCTGCACGCGGCCTATAACGACGCTGCAGGGGTCACCGGCAAGTTCAACATGAATGTGCTGGTGCGTATCAACCGCGAACTCGGCGGCGATTTCGATCTCTCCGCCTTCGCCCACCGCGCGATATACAACAAGGAACGCCACCGCATCGAGATGCACCTGATCGCGAGGAAGCCGCAGACCGTGCATGTGCTCGGTCGCAGCTTCGCGTTCCGTGCCGGTGAGAGTATCCACACCGAGAGCAGCTACAAATACAGCATCGAGCGTTTTGCGACGCTGGCCCGCAGTTCGGGCTGGGAGCCGAAGGCGTCATGGACCGACGCGGACGAGCACTTCTCGGTGCATGCGCTGATGGCGGTGGAGTAGCTGTCTGAACCTCTCCCCGTCCTTTACGGGGAGAGGTCGGATCGCCCTTGCGATCCGGTGAGGGGCCGGGCACGCAATTCCCACGAAGGCATGCTCTCGGGTCGGGACGGCTCTAATCTACTGTGCGGCGATCTGCACGTAACGCCTGGTCGAGCAGCATCAGCACGCCGTCGATATTGGACAAGACGTCGTTATTCCAGAAACGCACCACGCCATAGCCTTCCGCCCGCAGATACGCGTCGCGAATTTCATCTCGTTTGGATTCGAGGTGTTGCCCGCCGTCGACCTCGATCACGAGGCGTTGTTCCCGACAAACGAAGTCGCCGATATAGGGGCCGATCGCTTCCTGCCGGACGAATTTAAAACCGCCGACTTGCCGGTTGCGTATGCGATGCCAGAGCCTGGTCTCGGCATCGGTCTGGTTGGCGCGAAGTTTTCGCGAGATCTGACCCGTCTTCGCTGCGCGAAGCCACCCTCTCCCCGCAAAAGCGGGGCGAGGGAAAATTACGCCTCCGGCACACCCGTCTGCAGCGCCAGCGCGTGCAGGACGCCGCCCATCTGGCCCTTCAGCGACTGATAGACGATCTGGTGCTGGGCGACACGGGATTTGCCGCGGAAGGATTCCGAAATCACGGTTGCCGCGTAATGGTCGCCGTCACCGGCCAGATCACGGATCGTCACCTGCGCGTCGGGAATCGCGGCCTTGATCATGGTCTCGATATCGCGGGCGTCCATCGGCATTAATCGGGTCTCCAGAAAGGTTCGAATCGCGGCCAGTCGGTGCCGCCTCGGATTGCGAGCCTATCGCGACTGCCGCATGACGTCACGGCTTTCTAACGATAATCCCTCGCATGCCCCTTTTAAAGGCCGGAGGGATCGCACATCTGAAGAAGTGAAATATGACCGTCACAAGGGTTTAACCATGAAGCTTCCCGGCCCGGACCACCCGATCACCATTGCACCCACCGGCAAACACATCCGCGTTTCTGCCGGGGGCATCGTGATCGCCGACACGACCAATGCTCTGACCCTCAAGGAGGCCAGCTACCCCGCAGTGGTGTATATCCCCCGCACGGACGCCAATATGGACGCGGTATCGCGCACCGACCGTGTGACGCATTGCCCGTACAAGGGCGACGCGAATTATTACAGCATCAAGACATCAGACAAGGTGCTCGACAACGCGATCTGGACCTATGAGACGCCGTTTCCCGCCATGGCCGAGATCAAGGACTATCTGGCATTTTATCCAGACAAGGTGAAAATCGAGGAAGTGCCCGCGTGATCCTCGGCTGATTGCCGAAGCAGCTTTCGACATTTATCATGACGGCGCGCATCACTGATGCGCCCGGCGACGCCTGTTGCGCGCGGAAGCGAGGGGGCTCGCCGTTCACATGTCAGACCGTAACGCTGCGCTCGATCGCGCCCGCACCTTCGTCACGCTGCTCGTGCTGGCGAACCACGCCGCTGTAGCTTACACCGCCTTCGGCCGCTATTACCCGAACCACTATCTGTGGTCGACGGCGCCGATCGTCGACAGCCAACGCTGGATCGGCTTCAACATCCTGACGCTGTTCAACGACACCTTCTTTATGTGTCTGATGTTCATGCTGTCGGGCCTGTTCGTGTGGCCGAGCCTGAAGCGCAAGGGCATCGGCGACTTCCTGCGCGACCGCGCGCTCCGCCTCGGCCTGCCCTTCCTAGCGATGATCTTCGTGCTGATGCCGATCGCCTATTACGCGTCGTTCAGCCTGTCGACACACAAGACCGGCTTTATCGAATTCTACGTCAACAATTTCAAACAGGGCCAATGGTTCGCCGGCCCCGGCTGGTTCATCTGGTATTTGCTGTTTCTCGATCTCGTCGCGATCCCGGTCTTCCTGCTCGCACCGCGACTGGTGGACGGCATCAACCGACTGTCGATCCGTGCCTTCGAACGACCGTGGTTGTTCGTCGCCGTGCTCGCCGTTATCGCCGTGATCTCCTATGTGCCATTTCTGTTTACGGTCGGCGCTGTCCGCTGGTTCAGCTGGGGCCCGCTGCAGGTGCAGTTCAGCCGCATGGCGATCTATGGCGTGTTCTTCTTCGCCGGCATGGGCATCGGCGCCGCCAATATCGACCAGGGCCTGCTGGCCCGCACCGGTGCACTGGCGCGGCAATGGCTGTGGTGGACCATCGCCGCCGCCGCCTCCTTTGGCTCGCTCGCTTTTCTCGTCAATTTCCGCCGCATGAAGCTCGCCAATCTCACCGGCGCGCCGCCGTTCTGGTGGCAGTCGAGCTATGGCGTGATCTATGCGGTCGCCTGTACGCTGATCTGCCTCGCGGTGCTGGCGCTGTTCCTGCGTTTTGGCCAGCGCGAGAAGAGCATCTTCGATCCGCTGCGCGGCGATGCCTATGGCATCTTCGTGCTGCACTACATCCCGATGCTGTGGGTGCAATATGCGCTGCTGAACGCACCGCTCGGCGCCGGATCGAAAGCTTTCATCGCCTTCGCGGGCACGCTGGCGGCAAGCTGGGCGGCGACGCGGGCGCTCCGCGCAATCCCGGGCGTGAAACGGATTTTGTAATCCGTTCACGCCGCCCTTTTCCGACAACCGACATTGACAGTGATCTGCAGGAGACCAGCATGCGCGCGCGCAACGGCGACAAGGCGATCAATCTTCTTTTCAACGTCACGCCGGCGCTGTTCGAGGACTATCGCGAACCCATTCTGGATGCGCTTCGGCGCCGGAGCATCGACGCGCGAGCCAGTCTCCTGGGTGACATTGCGCATCAGGACGTGGACTACATCATCCACGCGACCGGCGGTCCCATCACCGATTTCGCCCCTTTCAGCAATGCGCGCGCCGTATTGAGCCTTTGGGCCGGTGTCGAGAAGATCGTCGGCAACGCGACGCTGACGCAGCCGCTGTGCCGTATGGTCGATGGCGGGCTGCGGCAGGGCATGGTCGAATGGGTCGTCGGTCACAGTCTGCGCGCGCATCTCGGCATGGACCGCTATGTCTGTGAAAAACCTCTGACGTGGTCGCAGCATGTACCGCCACTCGCCACAGATCGATCGGTGACGGTGCTGGGTCTCGGCGAATTGGGATCGGCTGCGGCGACGGCACTCGCTCATCTCGGCTTCCGCGTGACCGGCTGGAGTCGAAGCCTGCGCGAGGTGCCGGGCGTCCGCTGCCTCGCAGGGATGGAGAACCTGCCGAAGGCGCTGGCCTCGGCGGAAATCCTCGTGGGGCTGCTGCCTCAAACGCCAGAGACCATCGATCTCCTGAATGCTGAACGGCTCGCGCTTCTGCCCAAGGGAAGTTTCATCCTGAATGCCGGACGCGGCACGCTGATCGAGGATGACGCGCTGATCGCAGCGCTCGACAGCGGACAGGTGGCCCAGGCCACGCTGGACGTCTTCCGCGCCGAGCCCGTACCATCAGGCCATCCGTTCTGGTCGCATCCGGGGGTGACGATCTCGCCCCACATCGCAGCAGCAACGCGTGTTGCATCGGCGGCCGAAAACATCGCCGACAATATCGCACGCGCGGAAAGCGGCACGCCGCTGATGAATTTGGTGGATAGGACGTTGAACTATTGAGTTGGCGTCCGGACGACGCAGCAAGCTGATGCCGCGTCGCAAATCTGGGAGATGTGACCGCCGGCTCGACCCGCGGCACAATAGCTCTGACCTGCGCGAAAACGACGGATCAGGTCTTCGGAGGTGCCTCCACGCCGGAAAAGGCCTGCACGGCATCTGGCAGGCGAGCGCCCTGGATCTGGATGGCCGATACGGACTTGTTCAATTCGGCAATTTCGGTTGCCGTAAACGAAACCTCCATCGCGCCAATATTCTCGAGCATATGCGCCTTCTGCGTCGTGCCCGGAATTGGCACAATCCAGTCCTTTTGAGCTATCAGCCAGGCCAATGCAATTTGCGCAGGCATGGCCTGCTTCCGTTTGGCCCAGCCCTTGATGAGCTCAACGAGATTGATGTTGCGAGACAGGTTCTCGGGCGAGAAGCGGGTCTCCAATTTGCGGATATCGCCGTCGGCAAATCGCGTGTTTGCATCAATGGCGCCGGTCAGGAAGCCCACGCCAAGCGGGCTCCAAGGGACAAACCCGATGCCCAGTTCCTGACACAACGGGATGACGGAATCTTCCGGGCCACGCCACAACATGGAGTATTCGTTCTGAACAGCGGTCAGGGGTAGTGCGGCATGGGCACGGCGCAAAGTGTTCAGGCCCATCTCGGACAAGCCCCAATGCAGAACCTTACCGGCCGTCATGAGATCTTTGACCGCGCCGGCGACATCCTCGATCGGCACCTGCGGATCGACACGATGCTGGTACAGCAGATCAATGCGGTCCGTGCGAAGGCGCTTGAGCATGCCTTCGACTGCGAGCTTGATATGCTCCGGTCGACTGTTGAGCCCCGGGCGCCGCTGGCCGGTCTCCAGATCGATGTTCCAGCCGAATTTGGATGTGATGACGACCTTGTCTCTGAACGGCGCGACCCCTTCGCCGAGAATCCGCTCGACTTCATGCGGTCCATAGGCCTCCGCGGCGTCAAAGAAGCTGACGCCGCGATCAAAGGCGGTCCGGATGATATCGTGCATTTCCGGTCGGGACGGAATCGTCGTCTGATAGGTGCGGCTCATGTTCTGAACACCGAGCCCCACGCTGGACACCTCCAGTGACCCCAGCATGCGCCGTCCGCGTTCTCCCGCCGCACGCGAAACGACCGCAGCGCTTGCCTGGGCCGATGCCTGCAAACCCGATCCGCCAAGCATGGGCGCCGCCACGAGGCCGCCCGCTGCCGCGAGGAAGATCCGACGGCCCATACCAGATACTCGCACTTTAGCCATGTCTCGTTGTCTCTGAACTGATGGATGTGAAAGACGTGTCGACCCTAGTGGCCCGTCATCTTCAGCAGAGCTTCGGGCAGACGCTCGCCTTCAATCTTAACTTTGGAAACTCCCGCACCGATCTCGGCGAGATCACCGGCCGTCAGTTCCAGACCAACCGCACCAAGATTTTCTTCGAGGCGAGACAGCTTGGTGGTGCCGGGGATCGGCACGATCCAGGGCTTCTGTGCGAGTAGCCAACCAAGCGCGACCTGCGCCGGCGTCCCGCCCTTGCGATCCGCAACATCCTTGATGACGCTCACAAGGGACATGTTGGCCTTGCGGGCCTCGACCGAGAAACGCGGAACGAAGTTACGGAAGTCGCTGTCGCCGAACGTCGTATGCTCGTCGATCTTGCCGGTCAGGAAGCCCGCGCCTAGTGGACTGAACGGCACGAAGCCGATGCCGAGTTCTTCCAGCGCAGGCAGCAGTTCCGATTCAGGTTCGCGCCAGAACAGCGAATACTCGCTCTGGAGAGCCGTCACCGGTTGAACGGCGTGGGCGCGACGGATGGTTTGAACGCCGGCCTCCGACAGGCCGAAATGCTTGACTTTGCCTTCGGCGATCAGGTCCTTGACCGCACCAGCCACGTCCTCGATCGGCACGTTGAGATCGACGCGGTGCTGGTAGAACAGATCGATGCGGTCCGTCTTCAAGCGCTTGAGCGCGGCCTCGGCAACCATCTTGATGTGCTTTGGCTGACTGTTCGTCGCGCCGGAGCGTTCTCCCGTTTGGAGATTGATGTCGAAGCCAAACTTGGTTGCGATGACGACCTTGTCGCGGATGGGCTGCAGCGCCTCACCGACAAGCTCTTCGTTGGCAAAGGGGCCATAGGCCTCAGCGGTGTCGAAAAACGTCACGCCGTAGTCGTGAGCGTCGCGGATGAGTTTGATCATCGCGTTTTTCTCGCCGGCCGGCCCATAGGCCGATGTCATGCTCATGCATCCGAGGCCGAGAGCTGACACTTCGAGGTCCGCTCCAAGTTTACGCGTCTTCATGGCTGTTCTCTGAAAATTTCAAGGATCGGGAATCGTGCCGCCGAAGCGACCACAGGCCCGCAGGCCAAACCTAATCAGCTGTCATCATCGTGATTAGACGGAGTAAATCGCTTAGACTTATGACATCATGTCATAAGTTGAATTCAGACGGTATCTTGATGCAGAAAGACGATCTCGGAAGCCTCGCCATGTTTTTGGCGGTAGTGGACGAACGAAGCTTCACGCACGCTGCGGCCAAGCTGGGCATCTCGCAATCGGCACTGAGTCACGCGATGCGGCGCCTGGAGGAAAAACTGGGTTTGCGCCTCCTCAACCGCACTACGCGAAGCGTGGCGCCGACCGACGCCGGCAACCGGCTGATTGAAACGCTCCGGCCCGCCCTCGCCGACATCGACAGCAAGCTGATCTCGCTCACGCAGTATCGCGAACGTCCCGCCGGCACGATTAGGCTTACCGCATCCGAACACGCGGCCCGGACCATTCTTTGGCCGGTCATTGACCAGCTAACGCGCGACAATCCTGACATCAAGATCGAGCTCAATATCGAATCCGGTCTGACTGATATCGTCGCGGAACAGTACGACGCGGGTGTGCGACTCGGCGAACGGCTGGCCAAGGACATGATTGCGGTGCGGATCGGGCCTCCGCTGCGAATGGCGGTGGTCGGAGCGCCGTCCTATTTCACTCGACGTAGCATCCCGGCGACGCCGCATGACCTCGCGCAGCATACATGCATCAACTACCGCTTCGTCAGCAACGGCGGACTATACATCTGGGAATTCGAAAAGGCCGGCCGCGAGGTGCGCATCAAGGTCGACGGCCAGCTCGTGCTCAATCGCGCCGACCTGATGATCGAGGCAGCCGTTGCCGGCCACGGCATTGCGTTCCTGACCGAGGATCAAGTGTCAGATGCGCTGGCAAACGGCACCCTTATCCGTGTGCTAGATGACTGGTGCGAGCCATTCGACGGCTATCACCTGTATTATGCAAGTCGACGGCAACCCTCGCCGGTCTTCACACTGCTGCTTGAAGCCCTGCGCGCGAGAAAATGAAACGCGGCAGGCATGCTGCGTAGTGCTGATGTCATCACACAAATTCAATTGTCATCGTCCGGCCGGGCGCACTTGCGCGCTAGAACCGAGCGATCCATTACACGCTGCCGTCCGTGTTTCACTCGACTGCCAGTGTTTACTGGGTCACCCGGTCAAGCCGGGTGACGACAGTCAGAGATTGGACGAGAGAAAAGATAGGTTTCTTACGACGCCTTGCCGCTCATGTAGTTCGGCAACCAGCTCTCATGCGCATGGACGAGTGCCTTGATATCGACCGCGCGTTCACCGGCGATGGCCACCGCATGGCCGCCGGTCTTGCCGATCTGCACGCAGGGCACGCCGACATTCTTCAGCTTCGACAGCACGGTCAGCAACTGATCTTCCGCGACAGTCACGATATAGCGCGCCTGATCCTCGCCGAACCACCACGCATGCGGCACCGTCGATGACGGCGCTGCGTCGAGCTTGGCGCCGATGCCCGAGGCCATCGCCATTTCGGTGAGTGCCACCAGCAAGCCACCATCGGCAATGTCATGCACGGCGGTCGCGGTGCCGGCATGGATCATGCCGCGGACCACGTCGCCGTTGCGCTTCTCAGTGGTGAGGTCGACCGGCGGCGGAGCGCCCTCTTCCTTGCCGCAGATGTCGCGCAGATAGACCGACTGGCCGAGCCAGCCCTTGGTTTCGCCGATCAGCAGGATCGCTTCGCCCGGCGCCTTGAATGCGAGCGTGGCCGACTTGGTGAAATCATCGAGCACGCCGACGCCGCCAATCGACGGGGTCGGCAGGATGCCGCGGCCGTTAGTCTCGTTGTAGAGCGAGACATTGCCGGACACGATCGGGAAGTCGAGCGTGATGCAGGCTTCCGCGATGCCCTTCAGGCAACCGACGAGCTGGCCCATGATCTCGGGCCGCTCCGGATTGCCGAAGTTGAGATTGTCGGTGACTGCCAGCGGCTTGCCGCCGACCGCGGTGATGTTGCGCCAGGCTTCGGCGACGGCCTGCTTGCCGCCCTCGACCGGATCCGCCTCGCAATAGCGCGGCGTGACGTCGACCGACATCGCAAGGCCCTTGGGGCCGTCCTCGATGCGTACCACCGCGGCGTCGCCGCCGGGGCGCTGCACGGTGTTGCCGAGAATGACGTGGTCATACTGCTCCCACACCCAGCGCTTCGAGCACAGTTCGGGTGTGCCGATCAGCTTCTCCAGCGCATCCGGGATCGACGACGGGGCAGCGATATCGCGCGCATGCACGACAGGCAGTACTGGCGACGGCACATGCGGACGATCGTAGAGCGGCGCCTCGTCGCCGAGCTCCTTGATCGGCAGATCGGCCATCACCTTGCCGCCATGCTTGACGACGAAGCGCAGCGTTGGCGTTGTGTAACCGACAATCGCGAAGTCGAGTCCCCACTTCCGGAAGATATCCTCGGCCTGCTTTTCCTTCTCGGGCTTCAGCACCATGAGCATGCGCTCCTGGCTCTCCGAGAGCATCATCTCGTAAGCGGTCATGCCTTCTTCGCGCGTCGGCACCGCATCGAGATTGAGTTCAACGCCAAGGTCGCCCTTGGCGCCCATTTCGACGGCAGAGCATGTCAGGCCCGCAGCGCCCATGTCCTGGATCGCGATCACGCAATCGGCGGCCATGATTTCGAGGCAGGCTTCCAGCAGCAGCTTCTCGGCAAAGGGATCGCCGACCTGCACGGTCGGGCGCTTCTCCTCGGAATCCTCGTCGAATTCGGCAGAGGCCATCGACGCGCCGTGAATGCCGTCGCGGCCGGTCTTGGACCCTAAGTAGACGATCGGCATGTTCACGCCAGACGCCGCGGCGAGGAAGATCTTGTCTGCATCGGCCAAGCCGACGGCCATCGCGTTGACGAGGTTGTTGCCGTCATAGCGGGTGTGGAAACGCGTCTGGCCACCCACGGTGGGCACGCCGAACGAATTGCCGTAGCCGCCGACGCCGGCGACGACGCCCGACACGAGGTGGCGGGTCTTGGGATGCTCCGGCGCGCCGAACGACAGCGCGTTCAAACAGGCGATCGGGCGCGCGCCCATGGTGAAGACGTCGCGCAGGATGCCGCCGACACCCGTGGTCGCGCCCTGATAGGGCTCGATATAGCTCGGATGGTTGTGGCTCTCCATCTTGAAGACGATGGCCTGATTGTCGCCGATATCGATCACGCCGGCATTCTCGCCCGGCCCCTGCAGCACCCACGGCGCCTTGGTCGGCAGCCCCTTCAGATGGATGCGCGAGGATTTGTACGAGCAATGCTCGTTCCACATGGCCGAGAAGATGCCTAGCTCGGTGAAAGTCGGCTCCCGCCCGATCAGCTTGAGAATGCGCTCATACTCGTCGGGCTTGAGGCCGTGGGAAGCGACGAGTTCGGGAGTGATCTTTGGCTCGGTCATGGGGTCTCTTGGCTCTGTAAGGCTTCTTCATAGGGAGATCGGAGCATGCGGAAAAGGCCTATTCCGGCCCGTTCCCCGCATGTCCCAAGCTTTGCCCGGGCAACGCCCGCATTGCTCGAAAAAGAGCCTGCATAAGGCCCTGCGCCGGCGCCGGATTGCGCCCGCCGGATGGATCGGATTTAACACTTTTCGCAGCCAATCCAAGGAGTTCAGACCGTGAATGTGCCCGCCGATGCCACCATCCCGTTCCACGCCGACGCCTATACCGCGACGGAGGGGGAATTTGCGGGCTGGACCACCTGGAAGCGGGATTCCTTCGAATCGGTCTCCGGCCCGTTCTGGCACAAGGTCGAGGCCGACGGCTCCGTCCGCTGCGCCTTCCGGGTCGAGAAAAAGCACCTCAACGGCATGAAAAACGTCCATGGCGGCTGCTTCATGACCTTTGCCGATTACTGCCTGTTTGCGCTGGCCTCCCGCGAGCTGCAAGGACCCGGCATCACCGTCTCGTTCGGCTGCGAATTCCTCGATGCCGCCCGCGAAGGCGAGCTGGTCGAATGCCACGGCGAAATGACCCGGATCGGCGGCTCATTGATCTTCCTGCGCGGAATCCTGAAAGCCGGCGAGCGTTCGCTGCTGACCTTCTCGGGCACCATCAAGCGCGTGAAGAAGCGCCCGAAGCCGGCGGCCATCGCGGCAGAGTAACCGGGCGTCGATTGGCGGGCATTGGCGCACCCTGCTAGGTTCGTCGACGACACATGTGGGCCCGAACATGCTGAGTTCATTCGAACGGCTGCGTCATCCGGCAAACGCGGATCTCCTGATCGCGGCGGACGACGAGCACGCGGCTGTCGCCGGCCGCGGCGATTACGCCATGCCGTGGCACTGGCATGACTGCCTGATGTTCATCCTGCCGAGCCGCGGGACGATCGAGCTGAAGCACGAAGCCGGACGTGAAGGCACTTGGCTGTCGCAGGACCGGTTCGCGATCGTTCCGCCGAACCAGGCGCATGAGACGCGCGCGGGTATCGGTGCGCACAGCCACGTCGCGATCTACGCAACTGGCTCGGTCCTGAAGCGCCTCGAAAGAGAGAACGGCTCGCTGAGCGAATTCCGCCGCAGGACATCAACGACCCGGCTGTTTCGCCGATCAGACAGACTGCGCGCCCTGCAGGCGCTGCTGGTCGGGGATGGCAGGCATGCCTATGGTAATGCGCATGTCCGGCATGGACTGTCGTCTACGCTACTCGTTCAGTGCATCGCCGAGGCTCTGACCGGCGATGCCGTATCCAGTGCCTCGCATCGCGAACACGGCATGACGCTGGTCACGGAGCTGAGGGACTATCTCACCCTTCATGCCGACCGGGATGTCCCGCTCGATGCCCTGGAAGAACGGTTCGGCGTTTCGCGGCGTCATATCACCCGGTTGTTTCGCGCGGGGACCGGGGCGTCGATCGGCGAATTCCAGCAACGGATCCGCCTCGACAATGCAAGCGAACTGTTGAAGACAACCGATCTCCCGATCGGCGAGATCGCGCTGCGTGTCGGCTTCGACAGCGGTGCGGCGCTGGCCCATGCGATGCGCCGGGCCGATGGTCGGTCGCCGACCCAGATACGCAAGCGCATGGCCCGGCCGATCAAAATCTAGGGCCCGCCGGAACGCGCGCCGCAGCAACATCCTCCGTAGCTTGATGCCGGTGAATTCCGTGCAGCGTTGGCTGACGCGTATTGCAAACACGCGAACCGGTTGGAAGGTGCATCACATGGCCAGGACGTCCGCCGAACCGCAGGTTCGATTTGTCAGTGTCTTTGCGGCAGGCCCGCAGGGCGGAAATCCCGCACCTATCGTCGTCGATGCCGCTGACATGAGTGATGCGGAGATGCAGCAGGTCGCACGCGCCTACGGGCACGAGAGCGGGTTTGTGTTGCCGCCTCCACCGGGCTCCGACTGCGATTTCGAGTTTCGCTTCTGGGTGCCCAATCATGAGATGTCCATGTGCGGACACGCCACCGTCGGCGCGACATGGCTCCTTCAACGACTCGGCCGGCTGCAGCGCGATCGCATCACGATCCTGACGAAGAGCGGCCGCGTCCATGCGCGGATCGGCCAATCAGACGAACGGGATATCTCGGTCGAGGTCTCGCAGCCCGCGGGTGTCGTCGAGCCGCTTCCCGATGCAGACCGAAGCGTCGATGACATTCTCGACGTCCTCGGTATCGGTGCCGACTGCCTGGCACCCTTCCCGATCCAGAATGCACGCACCAGCCGGGTCAAGACCCTCATTCCGTTGAAGAGCGCGTCCATCCTTGATGGCCTGAAGCCTGACTTCTCAAGGATGGAGCGCCTGTGCAATGGCATCGACTCCACCGGTCTCTATCCCTACGCCGTGTCCGACCGGGACAATCAGATCGTCGACGCCCGCCAGTTTCCGAGTTCGTCGGGATATCCGGAAGATGCCGCGACGGGCATTGCGGCTTCTGCCCTGTCCTTCGGCCTCCTCGCGAACCGGATGGTGGATGCGTCGGAGCGCCAGATCACCATTCGCCAGGGGCGCGCGATGAATCGCCCGTCTGAGATCAAGGTTCGCTTCAGTTTCGATAACGGACAAGTCGGCGGCTGCTGGCTCGGCGGCGCGGTTCAGCCGACCGACTGCGAGAGGATTGCGTCATGACGAGCAAAGGACAGCTCTCGGCTTTCGAAGCCGACTATGGCTTTGCGCGAAGCGACGTTCGTCTCGACAACTGGCGTCGGGCGCCCTGGAATGTCTGGGCATTCCGCCACGTGTCCGAACTCATTCCGACAGCACGCATCGCAGCGACGCCGGGACTGATCGAGGATCCACCTGTCGATCCCGGAGACTTGCTCAAGCAGACATTCGCTGTCGGTGGGGAAACAGGTGGTGTCTTGGATGTTCTACGCAGAACGTCGACCGACGCGCTCGTCGTGATGAAATCCGGCCGCGTCGTTGCAGATTACCATGCGCCGAATTTCACGGCGCAATCGCGGCACATTCTGTTCTCCGCGAGCAAGTCGGTGACATCGATCGTCGCGGGAATTCTATACAGCGACGGCCTGATCGATTTCGACGAGACCGTCTCGCATTACGTGCCGGAGCTGAAATCCTCCGCTTTTGCGGATGCACGGATCCGCGATGTTCTTGACATGCGGGTGAGCCTGGATTTCGAGGAAACCTATCAGGATCCGCGCGGCGACTTCGCGAGGTATCGTCGCGCCGGCCTGCTCGAACCCTCCAAGCCCGGAGATACCCCGGACTCTCTCATCACTTTCCTGGCTTCCTTGCAAAAGGGTGTCGGCGATCACGGGGGGCCCTTCCACTACTGCTCGCCGAATTCGGACGTGCTGGGTCTGGTGATCGAACGCGCCTCGGGCCAGCGTTTCGCTGACTTTGCCGCCGCGCGTTTGTGGCAACCGCTCGGGGCGCGGCAGGATGCCTATATTACTGTCGATGCGATCGGCAGCGCCCGGACCGGCGGCGGCTTCTGTATGACCCCACGCGACCTTGCCCGTATCGGCGAGATGATGCGACTGGGCGGCATGGCCAACGGCCGCCGGATCGTTGCCCAGGATTGGGTGTCGGATACGATCACGAACGGCTCCGCCGAGGCCTGGCGCGCGGGCAAGTTCGTCGAATGGTTGCCGGAAGGCCGCTATCGCAACAAATGGTACCAGACGGGCGATGCGAGCGGCGCGTTCTTCGCCCTCGGCATTCACGGGCAATATCTCTATGTGAATCCGCACGCCGAACTGGTCGTCGCAAAATTCTCATCCCAGCCGGAGCCGGTGGACAACGACCTGAAACGGCTCAACCTCGCGCTGTTCGATACGCTGGCGAGATTGTACTCATGAAGCCCTGCCGGTTGCCGCTGACGGAGGCCTGCTCCGCGCCTAGCTGTCGTCCGAACGAACGGACGAAGGATGCCGGCACAAAGGCGTCACGCTGACGCGCATGAAGGGGAAGAGCGGCAATGTCGACAGAATGTCGTGCAGCGCCTCATTGCTCGCCACATCGAAAATACTGACATTGGCGTAACGTCCGGCGACCCGCCAGAGATGACGCCATTCGCCGCTCTTCTGCAGCTCCTGCGCGCGTTCACGCTCGGTCTTTTTCAGTTGCTCAACTACCTCCGGGGCGAGACCCGGCGGGATCTGAACGTCCATTTCCACCTGAAAAAGCATCGATCAAACTCCTGTTGTTGCGCCGGCGGATTGAGCGCGCGGCGCGTAGCCATCGCGGCGGAAGAATGCGACGCGGTCCATGTCCAGTTCGACGCCGATGCCGGGCGCGGTCGGCACCTGCAACACGAAGTCGCCATAGCGGAGCGGCGTCGCGAGGATTTCCTCGGTCAGAAGCAGCGGACCGAACAATTCGGTGCCCCATGCGAGCTTCGGCAGCACGGAGAAAACCTGGGCCGACGCCGCGGTGCCGACACCGCCTTCCAGCATCGTACCGCCATACAGGCCGAGACCCGCGGCATCGCCGATCGCAGCCATTTTCACGGCATCATACAGACCGCCGGCCTGATTGATCTTCAGGGCGAACACGTCCGCGGCACCGCGCGCCGCGATGTCGAAGGCATCCGTCGTGCCGTGCAGCGCCTCGTCGGCCATGATGGGCACGGCGAAGCGACCGCTGAGGCGGGCCTGTGCGCCGCGATTGTCGCGCGACAGCGGCTGCTCGATGAGGTCCACGCCGGCCGCCTCTAGGGCGGGAATGCCGCGCCGTGCCTCGGGCTCGCTCCAGGCCTGATTGACGTCGACGCGCACGCTGGCACGATCTCCGAGGGCGCGCTTGATGGCCGCCACATGCGCCACGTCATCGTCCACGGATCGCAGGCCGATCTTCAGCTTGAAAATATCGTGTCGGCGCGCATCGAGCATCCGCTCGGCTTCCTCGATATCGCGCCTGGTATCGCCACTGGCCAAGGTCCAGGCGACCGGCAAGGTGTCGTGCTGGCGCCCGCCAAGCAGCTCCGACACCGGCAGGCCCAGGCGCTTGCCGAGCGCGTCGAGCAGCGCTGTCTCCACCGCGCATTTGGCGAAGCGGTTGCCTTTGACCCGTCGCTTCACGTCGGCCATGAGCGCGGCGACGCGTGACGCATCCATGCCGATGATGGCCGGAGCGATGTAGGTGTCGACGGTCAGCTTGATACCCTCGGGGCTCTCCTCGCCGTAGCTGAGGCCGCCGATGGTCGTGCCCTCGCCGATTCCGACCGTTCCGTCGGAGCAGCGGATGATGACCAGAACCAGAGTCTGGCTGTTCATCGTATGCATCGACAACTTATGGGGGCGGATCGTCGGCACATCGACCAGGATGGTCTCGACCTCGTCGACGCGGACTGCCACGCTGGTGCTCATGAAAAGCGTTTTCCTGTTGTCTATAGGGCCTCGAACGGATCGCCGTCAGCTTCCCGCGACCCGTCGCTTTGCCATCTGCTACCGCGCGCTACTTCTTGATGAGCGGGCAGCGTGACGCCGATAGCGGCTGGAACGCGTCGTCGCCAGAGACCGTCGCCAGCAGCTTGTAGTCGTCCCAGCGCGCCTTCGATTCCGACGGCTTCTTCACTTCGAACAGATACATGTCGTGCACCATGCGGCCGTCCTCGCGGATCCGGCCGTTCTTCGCGAACATGTCGTTGATCGGTGTTTCCTTCATGACCTTCATTACGGCCGCTGAATCGGTGGTGCCTGCCTTCTTCACCGCGTTCAGGTAGGTCGTCACGGACGAATAGACGCCAGCCTGCGCCGACGTCGGCGCGCGCTTGGTACGCTCCATGAAGCGCTTCGCGAAGGCGCGCGTTTCGTCGTTGAGATCCCAATAGAACGCTTCGGCCAGCAACAGGCCCTGCGCAGTTTCAAGACCGACGCTGTCGATGTCGGAAATGAAGGCCAGCAAAGGCGACAGCTTCTGTCCGGACTGGGTCAGGCCGAACTCCGCGGCCTGCTTGATCGCATTGATGGTGTCGCCGCCCGCATTGGCGAGACCGATCACGCTAGCCTTGGTGCTCTGCGCCTGGAGCAAAAACGACGAAAAATCCGAGGTGTTGATCGGGTGCTTCACACTGCCGACAACCTTGCCACCCGCCTTGGTCACAACGTTCGAGGTGTCGCGCTCCAGTTCCTGGCCGAACGCGTAGTCGGCCGTAAGGAAGAACCAGCTATTGAGGCCGCGCTTCACCGTGGCGAGGCCGGTGACGCTGGCCAGCGCGTAGGTGTCATAGGTGTAGTGGACGATGTAGGGGCCGCACGCCTCGTTGGTCAGCCTGACCGCGCCGGGACCATTGAACATGATGATCTTGCCGCGCGTCCTGGCCATTTCCGCCGCAGCCAGCGCCGTGGCAGAGCCAGCCACATCGACGATCGCCTCGACACCCTGGTTGTCGAACATTTCACGGGTGAAATTCGCGGCGAGATCGGATTTGTTGAGATGGTCGGCAACCACGATCTGGACCTTGCGCCCAAGAACCTCGCCGCCGAAATCCTCAACGGCCATCTTGGCTGCGGTCTCGCTGCCCGGCCCGGTAATGTCGGCAAACAGGCCGGACATATCGAGGACGGCGCCGAGCTTCAGCGGCCCGGTGCTCTGCGCCATAGCAGCCGAAGTGGTGACGAGCATGACGGATGCCGTCAGGCCTGATAGTAGCTTCTTCACATTATTCTCCATGAGCGCTCTCACCCTGAGCGCGCGTCTCTTGCTTGATATTCGTCGTTGATCGATCGCGGTGTGAGTCAGACGTCCGTCGTTACTGGCTGCCGCGAATGCCTGCGGTTTCGACGATCTGCTTCCATTTGGCGCTTTCCTGCGCCAGATGCGCGGCGAGTTCCTGGGGCGACGACGCGATGACGCGCCCACTGACGTCGGCGAAACGCTTCTGCACATCGGGATCTGCGAGGACCTTGCGGATATCGCCGCTGATGCGCTCCGCCAGCGCCGGCGGCATCTGGCCCGGACCAAAAATGGCCCACCAGTTGGCGAGCTCGAAGCCCGGCAGACCGGATTCACTGATCGTCGGCACGTCAGGCAGCGCGGCGATGCGCTCCTTCGTGGTGACGGCAATGGCGCGGAGGCTGCCACCCTGGACCTGCGGAAGCGCCGTCGAGGCGTTGTCGAACATCAGGTCGATCCGGCCGGCCATCAGATCCGTCAGCGCCGGCGATGAGCCGCGATAGGGAACGTGGGTCATCTCGACATTGGCCTTTTGCCGGAACACTTCCGCTGCCAGATGCAGAGAAGAACCAACGCCGGCAGAGCCATAGGTGGCGCCACCCGATGCCGCTTTTTCTTTCGCAAAGGCGATCAGATCCTTGACGTTCTTGATCGGAGATGAGGGCGGCACAAGCACCACGTTCGGCGTCTCGAGCGCCAATGTCAGCGGTGTCAGATCCTTCACGGGATCGTAGGGCATCGACTTGAAAAGCCACGGATTGACGGCCACGGCGATGGACGCGAGCACCAGCGTGTAGCCATCGGGCGCGCTCTTGGCGGCAGCATTGATGCCGATATTCGATCCGGCCCCGCCCCTGTTCTCGACGACGACCTGCTGCCCCCAGGTCTGGCTGAGCTTTTCCGCAATCGTGCGGCCGATGATGTCGGCGGCACCGCCGGCGGCGAAGGGAACGATCAACTGGACCGGCTTGGTCGGATAGTCCTGCGCCGTCGCACGGTTTGCGCCCAAGGCGATACAGCAAGCCGCCACCGCAGCGTGGGTCGCCCGGGCAAGTAAGGTGCGTCGTGACAGCATGAAAGAGCCTCCCAGTCGGTTCTTATGTTTCGACGGCCGCACAAAAGCGTGTCGGCCAGGTCCGATATTGACAAACACTGGCACGGGACGCGTGATAGGCCAACACAGTCAAAACTATAGATGCGATAGAAGATTGTAATCGAATATGGATCCCAGACGTCTCGGCTATTTTCTGGCAATCGCGACCCACAAGCGCATGGCGAAAGCCGCGGAAGCCCTCGGCGTCGCCCAGCCAACGCTGTCGCAGCAGATACGCGCCCTCGAGCAGGATCTCGGCACCGTTCTGTTCAACCGGACGCCCCAGGGCATGCAGCTGACCGAGACAGGACATGCACTGCGCGAACACGCACAACGTCTGATGGTTCAGACCGAAGCGGCGCGCACCGCGATAGCCGAGCTGGAGGGCGGCATGGCCGGCACGCTGCGTGTCGGCGTCATCTACACCTACAGCACGACCTTCCTGCCGAAGATCATCGGCAGCTTCGGCGAGAAATATCCTGACGTTCGACTCAGCGTGGAGGTCGGCTCAGCAAACGGCGTCGAACAACGCATCCTGTCCGGGGATCTCGATCTCGCGATTGCTTTCGCCCCGCCCCAGCACGCGGAGTTGGGGGTCGACCTGTTGTTCGAGGAGCGGCTCGTCCTGGTGCTTGCGAAGTCGCAAAATCAGTCACGGCAACAATCGATCACGCTGCAGGCGCTCGCCCGCCGCCCGTTGGCACTTTTGACCCCCGCCTTTGCGACCCGCCGCATTCTCGACCAGTCACTGCCGCCCGATATTCATCTCGACGTGCGCGTCGAGATGAACTCGGTCGAGGCCTTGATCGAACTCGCGAAATCGGGAGGGCTGCCGACGGTTCTCGCCGACCGAAGCCTGAACGCCCGAAAGGACCTCGCGATCATTCCGATCGGGCCTCCGTGGATACGCCGTTCTGGAGCCTTGCTGTGGGATGCCCATCGCTACCAGACCGCGGCCGCGCGCGCTTTCATGGCGATCGCCCGCAAGACAACAAAAAGCGCACAGACCACGCGCGCGTCATAGCGCACAATCGTGGACATCGGCGTTACCAGAGGAGCGCTGGCTGACGGCGCCGCGTGCGTCGATGCGATCAGGCTGCTCAGCGTCCCAAGCGAGCAATGACGAGGCGCGACCTACCACCAGCCGGTTTGCGGCTGGCGCTGATACGGCGCGACCCTGCGGCGAGCCTGCACGGGCGCGGGGTCCGCATTCCAGCGCTGGAAGAACGAGCCGAAGCCGTCGTCAAAATCATCGCTGCTCGCCATGAGATCGGCAGGCGGCGTCGGCTTGCGCGTGATGAAGCCACCTTGCGGCTGGTTGCTGAGCACCACGACGAATTCGGTGCGATAGTTGGTTTCGCTGCTCAGCGGCTCGTCGGAAATAACGATCGACGAGCGTGGCAGTGCAGTCGCTGCGATCCGGTCGAGCACCTCCTGCGGAATGGTGATGCGGTCGAGGGCGGCCTTCGCACTATCGCCTTCGTCGATCGAAACGGCGCTCCAGCGCAGGCCTGCGTCGTTCCGCGCCATCGCCGTAAACACATGCGTGCCGATCGGCCTGCCGGGGTCGCGGATGGTGATGGGAACTTCGATGCTTGAATCGAATACCTCGCCGCCGCCGTCCGGCGCCGGCTTGTGCGTATTGCGCCGAACGTAAAGCATCTGCGTCTCGCGGCTGATATAGATCGAGACCGGCTCAAGCGCGAGTTTCGCATCGCTCGCTGCCTTGGCGGTGGCGACCTTTTTGGTCTCGGCGACCTTGGCGGCGTCCTTTGCGGCGGCGGCGGCATCGAGCTTCGACGTCGTATCGGCCTTTGCGGTTTCGAATTGCGCCCCGAGCTCCGCGGCCCTGGCGGCAGCCTTCTGCTTGGAGTCCTCGGCCCGCGCCTTGGCCTCATCGGTCTTTGCCGCAACGACGGCCTTGTCGGCGGATGCAAGCTCGATATCGGCGCGCGCCTTCAGCGATTGCAGCTTGCGCAGGGCTGCCGGCAGTGGCTTCGCTTCGCGTGCCGATGTCGCTGCGAGCTTCTTCGCCATGTCGGCAGCCGCGGCCGCCTCCGCGGCCTCGCGGGCGAGCACCTCGACACGGCCCGGAGCAGCGGCGATGGCTTCCGCCTTCGGCGTTAGAAGCGCCGGATGGGAGAACTCGACGGGCGCCGCGTCAATCGGCGAGATGATCACCCGCATCCCGATCCGGGTCTTGTCGAACAATCTGTCTGCGAAACCGTAGGGCATCCGCACACAGCCATGCGACGCGGCGTAACCGGGCAGCGGCCCGCCATGCAGTGCGACGCCGTTCCAAGTGATCCGCTGCATGTTCGGCATGGCAGCATCGTCATACATGTTGGAGCGATGGTCCTTGTTCTTCTCGAGAACGGCAAAGACGCCTGCCGGCGTCTCGCGGCCAGACACCCCGGTCGAGACCGGTGCGCGCGTGATCCAGCCATCGGCGTCATAGAACGTGACCTGCTGGCTCTTGATCGACACGATCGCCATCATCGGCTCGCCTGCTTCGCGCGGGGCGGTCGCCTCGACGACGCGGGCGGGACGCGCCTGCTTTGCGGCGGCTCCGGCCGCCGGAGCGCCCACCGCAATCATTGCTGCCAACACCACGACGGGAGATATCCAGTGCCGCATCCCGACGTTGGGTTGCGCCGTCGCCAATCGATTTGCCATTCAGTACCCCGGTCAAATGCCTTCCGATCGCGAATCGTACAGGCGTTTGATTGCGATTGTATCAATTCGCCGCCGCTTCGCTTGCCCGACGTCTCGTTGACGCGGCGAGCGCGGCGAAAGTTCATTCGTAGCCGACAAACGGCGCCAGACAAAGGTGGCTCACTGCCACACCCGGCACGTGGTCGACTGTGAAATCTGGATAAAACAGCGGTTGGGGCCGGAGTTCAAAATGAGCCCAATGCGGAGCCCATGGCGATCACGGCGGCAAGAGCGACAACCGAACTCACGATGCCGACCATCACAATGTCGACATAACTTTGGCGATGCGTCAGGCCGCAGATCGCGAGCAGACTGACGACCGCACCATTGTGAGGGAGAATGTCCAGGGTGCCGGAACCGATCACAGCTACGCGGTGTAGCAATCCGGGGTCGATCCCTTCCCGCGTAGCAACGTCCATATAAGTCTGACCGAGTGCATCAAGCGCGATTGTCAGTCCGCCGGATGCCGACCCTGTCAACGCGGCGAGCAGGTTCGTGGAAACGGCCAACGACACCAGCGGCCCCCCTTTAACGTCCAGCGCCCAGTCCCGCACCATGTCAAATGCGGGCAGCCCTGCAATGACTGCGCCGAAGCCAACGAGGCTCGCAACAGTCAGCGCTGGCAGCACGGATGCATTGGCCCCGGCATCCATCGTCTGTCGCAGCGCAGGCAGTCGCGTCCGGTTGCAGATGACGACTGTCGCGGTCGCTCCTGCGAGCGCGACGACAACGGACCACACGCCGGCAACGGCAGGTAGAGACGTGCTGCCCCAGCGCTGCTCGGCCAGGAAGGAGACATCAAGCCGGGGAAGGACAAAGAGCGACATCACGAGATTGACGACGACAACGACAACCAGAGGAAGAACGGCATTGACGATAGGCACTTCCGCTTCGCTGCGATGCCCATGGGATATTTCGGCCGGGTCGAATTCGCGCGCCGTCGTAGCACGCCCGCGCAAGCGCTCGTCATCGGCAGAGGCACTCGTCGCGATCGACAGTTCTTCGCCATAACCTTCATTCGCATTCCGGGCCACCGTCTCCGCGCGGAGCAACCACCACAGTCCAATACCCAGCATGATCAATGACGCGATCATGCCGAGGCCCGGCGCCGCGAAGGGCGTGGTGCCAAAGAAGGGCATGGGTATCGCATTCTGAATCGATGGCGTGCCCGGCAAGGCTGACATGGTGAAAGTCGATGTTCCGAGAACTACTGTCGCTGGCACGAGGCGGTGCGGAATCCCCGCCGCGCGAAACAGCGACTGGGCCATCGGAACGATCACAAAAAATGCGACGAAAAGGCTGACGCCGCCATAGGTGACCAATGCCCCCGAGAGCACCACGGCGAGGATGACCCGGCGCTCGCCAAGGCGGCGGGTGATGAAGTTCGCGACCGCAGTGACCGCGCCGCTGTCGTCCATCAGCTTCCCGAATACGGCGCCGAGCAGAAAGATGGGAAAGAACTGAGCAAGAAACTGGGCTGCGCTGCCCATGAAGGTCTGCGTCCAATTGGCAAGCAATGGCTCTCTGCCGAAAGCCGCCGCAATCAGTGCGGAGAGCGGAGCAAGCAGCAGAACACTCCAGCCCCGGAAAGCCAGCCAGATGAGAAGACCAAGCCCGACGAGAATGCCGAGAAGACCCATGTCGTCAGCACTCCGCCAACAGGATGTCGAGATCGGCCGTCGAACGCTCGCCAAGATCGTCGCCGTGCAAATCAAGAAAGTCCCCTGCCGCTCGCCGGCCCTCGTCGCGCAGCTTGGATACGAAGGCCCATTCGGCGTTGAGCTTGGATGACGCGGCGAAAGTCGCGAGCATGTCGCTCTTGATCCGGTGCGTCTTCATTTGAGCCCAACGGGCGCCTTCCCCGGTGCCGGGATCCGCCACCTGACGAAGCAGCGCAATCATCCGCAGCTCCTTTGCCAGCGGCGAGTTGAATGAAATTTCATTGAGACGGTTGAGAATGTCAGCAGCCGTGCGCGGCTCCTCCGGTCGCTCGGTCGGATTGATCTGCACGACGATGGTGTCCCGCGCATCCGTCTCGCGCACAAGCGGCGTGATCGTGGGGTTGCCTGCGTAGCCCCCGTCCCAATAGGCTTCGCCTTCAATCTCGATCGCACGGAACATCGTCGGCAGGCACGCCGACGCAAGCAGGACATCTGCGGTGATCTCGACGTTACGGAAAATTCGCCCGCGACCTGTCCGTACCCGCGTGGCCGTTACGAAGAGTTTGATCGGCGCACCGGCGAGACGCTCGAAATCAATGCTTTCGGCCAGTATCTCGCGCAACGGGTTGTAACCGAGCGGATTGAGATCATAAGGCGACAGGACTCGCGACATCAGATCGGCGAAGAGATAGGCCGGAGAAGTGTCGAGCGACCAGCGTCCCATGAGGCGGTCGAGGGGGGAACGTTGAAACGGACTGAAGGCCGCGGCACGCGAGACGCGTCGCCAGTATTTGTCCAGAGCCTCGCGTGCTCCGTCGGCACCGCCGGCAGTCCAACCGTCCGCTAGAACGGCAGCATTCATCGCTCCTGCCGACGTTCCGGATATGCCGGCAATTTGCAACCACGGCTCCTCAAGCAGCCGATCGAGGACACCCCACGTGAATGCGCCATGCGAGCCTCCGCCCTGGAGCGCCAAATCCACGAGCACCTGACTTCGGTTCATCATGCAGCTTCTCCAACTGCCGAGACACGCTGGTAGCCAACCGTCGAGCACTTCAGAAACCACGCGCCGCAATAGACGTGGCCATAATAGACTTGGAAAGTCCGCTTCAGGTCGCTTTCGACCGAGCCTTACGACCTCTGCGTGCTATTTGATGCCCACCTCGCTCCAAAAGCAACCGGCCGGGGCCTGGCCGGAAACATCGCGCTGGATCCGACAATTGCACGCAGCGACCTGCAGAGGGACTTTAGTAAATATCAGGGGAAAATATCAGGCCATCGCCCCGTAATGAGACAATGGGCGGTGCTGAAATGGTGGAGGCGCGACAATGAAGCGCCTTCGGACATTGGACGACTACGGCGTCAGGAGCTTGTTGTACTTCGCCACATCACGCGTCACCAATTGCTGCAGCACCTCCGGTGCATGCTCATCGGCGTCGGGCGCCACAGTCGACAAATCGTGGAAACGCTTTTTCACGAGATCGCTTTCAACCGACGCACGAGCAGCGGCGTTCAGCTTCGCGATGATCTCCGGCGGCGTGCCCTTCGGCGCGAACAGGCCATTCCAGCCCTGCGCCTCGAAGTCGGGCAGGCCTGCTTCCGCCGAGGTCGGCAGATCGGGCAACGTCGCCAGCCGCACGGTGGAGCCGACCACGATGCCCTTCACGAGCTTGTCGTCGATGGCCTGCGAAACGGAGGCCGCGGAATCGCAGACGCCGTCGATCTGGCCGCCGATTGCATCCGTGAGCGCGGGCGCAGCGCCGCGATAACCAACCAGGGTGACGTCGATGCCGGCGGCCTGCACGAAGCTCTTGCAGATCAGATAATTCGACGAGCCGATGCCGGCATGGCCGAGATTGACCTTGCCGGGATTGGCCTTGGCGTAGGCGATGAAGCCCTTGAGATCACTCGCCGGAAAATCCTTGCGCAGCGCCACGACGCCGAAGGTCTTGGCCACCATGCCGATCGAGGCAAAGGAGTCCGGCGTAAAGGACAGCTTCGGATAGATCGTGTAGGTCGCCGCACTGGTGCCGGCATTGCCGATGGCGATGGTGTAGCCATCCGGCGCAGACCGCGCCGCGCGGGCCAGCGCGGTGGAGCCACCGGCGCCGACCACGTTCTCGATGATGATGGTCTGGCCGAGCGGCACCGCCATCTGCTCGGCAACCGCGCGCGCAATCACGTCCGACGTGCCGCCGGCCGCGAAAGGCACAATCATGGTGATGGGGCGCTTGGGATAATCATCGGCGGATGCCGAGACGCTCGTGCCCAGCACGAGCGCAAGCGTTGCGGCGAGCTTCGACAGCCGCGCCACAGCGGCGATCACGCAGCGCGCTCCAGATGCTCGACAAGACCAGCAAACAACCCGCGGCCATCCGTGCAGCCCATGATGTCTTCGACGTGATTTTCCGGATGCGGCATCATGCCGAGCACGTTGCCCTTCTCGCTGACGATGCCGGCAATCGATGCGGCTGCGCCATTGATGTTGTGCATGTCGCCAACCTCGCCGGTCGGCGAACAATAGCGATAGAGCACGCGGCCATCGCCTTCGAGGCGCTTCAGCGTATCGACATCGGCGGTGTAGTTACCCTCGCCGTGGGCGATCGGCACGCGGATCACCTGACCGGCATTGTAGCCACGTGTAAACGCCGTGTCGGACCGTTCGACGCGCAGATGCACGTCGTGGCAGAGGAATTTCAGCTTGGCATTGCGCATCAGGATGCCCGGCAAAAGACCTGACTCGCACAGGATCTGGAAGCCATTGCAGACGCCCATCACAAGGCCACCATCGGCCGCAAACTTGCGGACCGCATCCATCACCGGCGAACGCGCCGCGATGGCGCCGCAGCGCAGATAGTCACCGTACGAGAAACCGCCGGGGACGACGACGAGATCGGTGCCCTTGGGCAGCGAGGTCTCGGCGTGCCAGACCATCGTGGACTCCTGCCCCGATGCCAGCTTGAGCGCCCGCGCCATGTCGCGTTCGCGGTTGATTCCGGGGAAGACGAGAACGGCGGATTTCATAGCGATAACCTGGCTCAGAGCACTTCGACGCGGTAGTTTTCGATCACCGTATTCGCCAGCAGCTTGTCGGCTGCGGCCTTCAGCGCCTCTTCGGCTTTCGCCTTGTCGGCGCCGTTCAGTTCGATGTCGAACACCTTGCCCTGCCGCACAGAGGCAATGCCATCGACGCCGAGCGATTTCAGCGCGCCTTCGATGGCCTTGCCCTGCGGGTCAAGGATGCCGTTTTTCAGGGTAACAGTTACGCGGGCTTTCACGTCGTAATCCTCAGCTCTTGACCAGTACCGGGCCGGTGCCCATCGGGCGTTCGTTTTCGGAGAGAATGCCGAGACGCTTGGCGACCTCGGTATAGGCCTCCAGCACGCCGCCGAGATCCCGACGGAAACGATCCTTGTCCAGCTTCTCGTTCGACTTGATATCCCACAGCCGGCATGAGTCGGGCGAGATCTCGTCGGCGACGATGATGCGCATCATGTCGTTTTCGAACAGGCGGCCGCATTCCATCTTGAAATCGACGAGGCGGATGCCGATGCCGAGGAAAAGACCGGTGAGGAAGTCGTTGACGCGGATGGCGAGCGCCATGATGTCATCGATTTCCTGCGGGGTGGCCCAGCCGAACGCCGTGATGTGCTCTTCCGAGACCATCGGGTCGTTGAGCTGGTCGTTCTTGTAATAGAACTCGATGATCGAGCGGGGCAACTGAGTGCCTTCCTCGATGCCGAGGCGCTGCGACAGCGAGCCCGCCGCCACGTTACGGACCACGACTTCCAGCGGCACGATCTCGACTTCGCGAATCAGCTGCTCGCGCATGTTGAGCCGGCGGATGAAATGAGTCGGCACGCCGATGTCGTTCAGATGCTGGAACAGGTATTCCGAAATCCGGTTGTTGAGGACACCCTTGCCCTCGATCACCTGGTGTTTCTTGGCATTGAACGCGGTCGCGTCGTCCTTGAAGTGCTGAATCAGGGTACCGGGCTCCGGGCCTTCATACAGGACCTTGCCCTTGCCTTCATAAATGCGACGTCGACGGCTCATGGGGATGTACCGGGTGTTGTTGAAATCCATGGATGTGGTGTGCTCCGAATAACGGGATCGACCCACGACGGAGCTGCCGTGAAGGCCAGGAACGGGAAGAAACAGAACGAGAACCGAGCCTGTCGGCAACCTACCCGATCGGCCCTGCCAGTACAATCGACCCGGCCCGCCGAGTGGGGGTTTACCCCAACCTCGCGCAAGCCTGGCCCGATAAGCCTCGCCCGATACCGTCTTGCCTGCGACCTTGCGGCCGATTGTTCCAACGGTATCTCGACCTTATTTAAGCTCCGAACCGGCGTTTACAACGTCGTCCTGACCGCCCAACAACCCCGACGGGAACTTTAACCATGTCATCATTCGACAAGCGCGGCGAAGCCTTCGAGAACAAGTATGCGCTCGATGAAAGCCAGAAGTTCAAGGCCGAGGCCCGCCGCAACAAGCTGCTGGGCCTGTGGGTCGCCGAACAGCTCGGCAAGTCCGGCGACGAGGCCGCCGCCTATGCCAAGGAAGTCGTCGCAGCCGATTTCGAGGAAGCCGGCGACGGCGACGTGGTGCGCAAGGTGCTCGCCGATCTCACCGCCAAGGGCATCGCGATGACCGAGCCGCAGCTCCGTGTGAAGATGGATCAGCTGACCGCTGAGGCCGTCGCGCAGGTGAAGGCCGGAACCTGATATCCACAGCCTCGAGTTGCAGCGAAACGTCCCGCCGCAACTCACGACGTTTCATGGAGCCGCGCCATCGAACGATGCGCGGCTCTTGTCTTTTGAAACGTTCCAGACTCGCAGAGTCTGACTCAAGATTCCAAACTGCGATCGGCAAATTCTGAAACAGAGTCGCACTGCGTGCCGATGGCGGCTCGCATGCGCGTGCTACAAATTGCTCAAAATGCACGCTGATTGTTCAATCGTGTCGCGCCTCACCTTGCGACTGCATCACCGAAGACACACAGGCTCGCCAATCTCGTCGCTTTAGAGCGATTCAACCTCCCATTCGAAGTTTTCATTCAAAGCTACTGCTAGATCGCGTGCGCATGTTTCTCAAACGCGAAGGCGACACAACGTGACGACGGACAACCATTGCAATCTCGACAGCAACGCACGCAGCATCTTCAGGGTGCGGCGCGCGTATTGGTTGATCGGCGCGACGTTCCTGCTTGGCGATCTCTCCACCGATATGTCGGTCGCCAACGCACAATCGAGCACGGCACTGCCGCCGGTCACCGTCGAATCGCCGACACAGGCGCGCCGGCCCGCACGTGCTGCGAGCGCCACGCCGAGCCGGGCGCGGGCTGTCGCCGCACGCCGCAACGCCAATCCACCGCCCGCCCCGCCGACACCAACCGAGCGCGCCATCGCCGCTGCGGCCGCCAAATATGAACAGATCCTCGGCTACCGCGCGATGCCGGATGCGACAACGCTGCGCGGCGCGACCTCGCCGCTCAACACGTCGCAGGTCGTCAACGTCGTGCCGCAGCAGGTCATCAGCGACCAGCGTCCGCGCAATCTCGATGACGCGTTGATCAACATCTCCGGCATCACCCAGACCAACACGCTGGCCGGCACCCAGGACGCCGTCATCCGCCGCGGCTTCGGCGACAACCGCGACGGTTCGATCATGCGCAACGGCATGCCGATCGTGCAGGGCCGCTCGTTCAATCCAGCTGTTGAAAGCATCGAAGTACTGAAGGGACCGGCGTCGCTGCTCTACGGCATCATGGATCCAGGCGGCATCGTCAACACCATCAGCAAGCGGCCGGAATTGTATCAGCACGGCGAGGTGACGCTGGAAGGCGCGACCTACGGCTCGCGCAGCGGGGCCAACGCGACCATCGATATCACCGGACCGCTCGGCAAGGATGGACTCGCCTATCGCTTCGTCGGTTATGGAATCAACGAAGACTACTGGCGCAACTTCGGCACCCGCAAGGAGACGCTCTATGCGCCGTCGCTGGCCTGGTATGGCGACACGACCACGGTTCAGATCAACTACGAACACCGCGACTTCTATTCGCCGTTCGATCGTGGCACGGCCTTCAACAGCGTGACAAAGGCCCCGTTCGCCATTCCGGCGACACGCCGCATCGACGAACCCTATAACAGCATGTGGGGTACGTCGGATCTCATCCAGGCATCGGTGGACCAGAAGATTAATGAGGATTGGAAAGTCTATGCCGGCTACAGCTACAACGTCGAAACCTACAATGCCGCGCAGTTGCGCAATACGGTGGTTAACCCGACCACCGGCATCGCGACACGCAGCAATGACGGCACCTACGGCGCGCTGACGTCCTCCAGCTTCGGCACCGCTTATATTCAGGGCGGATTCTGGATCGGCGGCATGCGCAACGAAGTGCTGTTCGGCGGTGATGCCCAGTATCGCGTGATCTACCGCAAGGATCTGGTCAGGCAGGGGGCCGCGAATTTCGACATCTTCAATCCGGTCTACGGCCGGCAGTTGCCCGGCACGACTGTTGTCGCCACCGACAGCGACCAGACCGACAAGCTCAGCACGCAGTCTTTGTTCTTCCAGGACACGCTGCATCTGACCAATCGGGTCGCCGTGGTCGGCGGCGTGCGCTATATGACGTTCGACCAGCTGGCGGGACGCGGGCGCAATCCGTTCATCGCCAATACGGATCTGTCCGGCAACAAAGCGCTGCCGCTCGGCGGCGTGATCCTGAAGGTCACCGACGAAGTCTCGCTCTATGCCAGCTACACGGAATCGCTGAAGCCGAATTCGACGATCGCTCCCAACGGCGCGGTCTTCGACTCGCAGACGAAGCCCGAGGAGGGCGTGTCGTGGGAGACCGGCATCAAGTTCGATATCAACAAGAGGTTGTCCGGCACGGTCGCGCTCTACGACATCGACAAAAAGAATGTGATGCTGTCGCAGTACAATACGGTCACCACGACCAACGAGGCACGTACCGCGGCTGCGGCGCGCTCACGCGGTGTCGAAGTCGACGTGACCGGCAAGCTGACTGACAGCTGGAGCATGATCGCCAGCTATGCCTATACCGACGCGCTGCTGACGCAGGACTCGCAATACACTGGAAATCACCTGCAGAATGTCGCCCTGAACACCGGGTCGCTATATCTCGTCTATGATTTCGGCACGCTGCTGCCGGGCCGCCTGCGGGTCGGTGCCGGCGCACATTATGTGGGAGATCGTCCCGGCGACGCTGCAAACAGCTTCGTGCTGCCGTCTTACGCGGTGGCCGACGCCTTTGCGACCTACGAGACGAAGTACCAGACGCTGCCCGTGATCTATCAATTCAACATCAAGAACATCTTCGACAAGGTCTACTATCCCTCGGCAGTGAGCCTTCCCAACGTTGCCATTGGCGATGCGCGGCGGTTCTCGCTGGCAGCGACGGTGAAGTTCTGATCATGACCAAACCACGTCGCGCCGCCGCACTCCTGATTGCGCTGGCCGCGACGTGGCTACCCTTCGGCATGGCCACAAGCCGCGCCGAGGAGATCAATCTCTATTCGACCCGCGAGCCGAAGCTGATTGAACCGGTCATCGCGTCCTTCACGGCGACGACAGGGATCACGGTCAAGCTCACTTATATCGAGGACAATCTCGTCAAGCGCATGAAGGCCGAGGGCGACGCCTCCCCCGCCGACGTGCTGATGACCATCGGTCTCGACAAGACCTCGCAATTCGCCGCGAATGGTCTGTCGCAGCCCACAGCCTCTCCCCTGCTCGACAGGGCGATCCCGCCGCAACTGCGCGGCAGGGAATGGATCAGCCTGTCGGTGCGGCCGCGCGTGGTGATGGTGCGGAATGACTCACCGCAAGGCGCGATCCGCTATGAGGATCTCGCCGATCCCCGCTTTCGCGGCCAGCTCTGCATCCGCTCGCCATTGCATCAGAACAATGTCGCACTGATATCGGCCTATCTCCTGCACCACGGTGCCGACGCCACCGAAGCCTGGCTGCGCGGCATCAAGGCCAATCTCGCGCATGCGCCGGAAGGCAAGGACAACGATGTCATTCGCCAGCTTGCGGAAGGTCGCTGCAGTATCGGCATCGCCAATACCGTGGCGCTGGCGCAACTCCGCGACGGCCGCGAGGGCGCGGACTGGACCGCCTGGGCGAATAAAGTGAAGACGGTGCCGACGACATTCGAGCGCGGCGGCACGCATGTGAACCTCACCGGTGCAGCGCTGGCGAAACACGCGCCGCATCGCGCGGCCGCGCTGACGTTTCTGGAATTCCTGGTGACGCCGGCCGCGCAGAAAATCTACGCCGCGGCTGAGCTGGAATATCCGGTGACGGCAGATGCCGAGAGCGCGCCGCTGGTGGCGGCGATGGGGGCGTTTCCGAGCGATACGCTTGATATCGATGCGATCGCTGCCAGCCAGAAGGCGGCGCGTGAATTGATCAAGAAGGTCGGGTTCGAGAAGTAGGCATGTGATGCGCCAGCTGCATTCACTCGTCATTCCGGGGCGCGTGCGTCTTCGCACGCGAACCTGGAATGACGGAATGGAGGCCACCTCGCCGCCGCACGAACTGCGAGAGCGATGAACACATCGAGATTCCGGGTTCGCGCGCGAAGGCGCACGCGCCCCGGAATGACGAGTGTGTATCAGCTAACGCCAGCCCATGCCCGGCGCCACGTGCTTCAGGATAGCCTCGATCACATGGGCGTTGTAATCGACGCCCAACTGATTGGGCACCGTCAGGAGCAACGTATCCGCCTCGGCAATCGCCTCGTCGCCCTTGAGCTGCTTGATCAGTGCATCCGGCTCCGCCGCAAAGCTGCGGCCGAAGATGGCGCGCTCGGTGCCGTGCAGGTAGCCGACCTTGTCCTCGCCCTCGTTGCCCCGGCCGAAATAGGCGCGGTCGCGGTCGTCCACCAGCGCGAAGATGCTGCGGCTGACCGAGACGCGCGGGTCGCGCGTGTGCCCTGCCGCCTTCCAGGCGTCACGATAGAGCCGGATCTGCTCGGCCTGCTGCACATGAAACGGCTTGCCTGATTCGTCGATCTTCAGCGTCGATGACTGCAGGTTCATGCCCTGCTTGGCCGCCCATTCCGCCGTCGCATTGGTGGAGGCGCCCCACCAGATGCGCTCGCGCAGGCCTTCGCTATGCGGCTCGAGCCGCAGCAGTCCGGGCGGGTTCGGAAACATCGGATTGGGATTGGGCTGCGCAAAGCCCTTGCCTTGAAGGACGTCGAGAAACACCTCGGTGTGCCGCCGCGCCATGTCGGCGTCGCTCGAACCCTCAGGCGGCGCGTAGCCGAAATAGCGATAGCCGTCGATCACCTGTTCCGGCGAGCCGCGGGAGATGCCGAGCTGCAACCGCCCGCTTGCGATGAGATCCGCGCTGCCGGCATCCTCCGCCATATAGAGCGGGTTCTCGTAGCGCATGTCGATCACGGCGGTGCCGATCTCGATCTTTTTGGTGCGCGCGCCGACGGCCGCGAGCAGCGGAAATGGTGCGGCGAGCTGGCGCGCGAAATGATGCACCCGGAAATAGGCGCCGTCGGCGCCGAGCTCCTCGGCAGCAACGGCGAGATCGATCGATTGCAACAGCGCGTCGCCCGCCGAACGCGTCTGCGACGAGGTTGACGGGGTCCAGTGACCGAAGGAAAGAAAGCCGATGTTTTTCATGGGAATGGGTGCTCACGGGGCGGGTTTTCTGAGCCTCTATCTAGGGCCGAATTGGAAAGAGAAAAGGGAAACGATGGAAACGCATCGTTTCCAATGAGGCGATCATGGCCGTGGACTGCAGATCCGTGTCCACTTTCGCGCACCCCGGCACGACGTCACACAGCCCCTCGCCCGCACTCCTTAAGCGTGCATCCTGTCACAAATCTTCTATAGGTTGACCAAAACACGGCGTTGGGCGAGCATCGGCGCAACATCGAAAAACGGGGGGACAGGGCCATGCGCGTCACGACGTCTGCCGGAGCTTTCGAAGCGAGCGCGATCGCGGGCACGCGCGCAATCATGATCGCCCTCAATTGCGACGAGGCCGCGTGCAAGGGGCTGCTGGGATTTGCGTTCCGCCGCGCCAAGGGAGCCGGCAAGCCGGAATTCCTCCGATCCTTGAAAGTCTTCGAAGCCGTCGAGCCAGAGCCCGACACCGAGCACGGAGAGTATTTCACCGACAAATTTCCGATCCAGAGTTTCCTCTGGAGCGACTACACCGCAGACCCCGGCACGACCTATCACTTCGAGGTCATCCCCGTATTTGGCGACCCGACCGCGCCCGAACTGCGCGACGCCGAGAAGCTCGCCTTCACCGTCACGACGGAGAAGGAGGACGATGGTCAACACGGCATCTGGTTCAACCGCGGCGCCATCGCCAGCCAGGCCTATGCGCGCAAGTTCAAGAACCACAAGCCGACCGACGCGGAGATGGACAATCCGAAGGACGAGCACACGGTCTGGCTCTCGCGCGGCCTGCTGGAGGCCTGCCTGGACTATATCGACACGACGAAGAAGAGCGAGGCGCTGCGCGCCTGCATCTACGAATTCACCTACGCGCCCATCATCCAGGCGTTGAAGGCCAAGATCGATGGCGGCTTCGACGTCCGGCTGATCGTGCATGACGACAAGAAGGGCAAAAACCGCAAGGCGATGAAGGCGGCCGGCCTCGACATCAAGGCGAAGCACAATGGCGAGCCGGTCGTGATCTGGCGCACACGGCCGCCAATCCCGCACAACAAGTTCATCATCAAGCTCGACGGCGACGCGCCGCAGAAAGTCTGGACCGGCTCGACCAACATCACGCCGTCCGGCTTCCTCGGCCAGTCGAATGTCGGCCACCTCGTCCATGACAGCGACGTTGCCGAACAATACCTGAAATACTGGACGATCCTGAGCGACAACCCGACCGGCAAGCCGGCGAAGGAAGGCGTCGCGGAGATTTCGCCCTACCCGCCTGCCCTCGTGAAGCCGGGATCGCAGACCTGCATCTTCTCGCCGCGCCAGACGGCGTCGATGCTGAACTGGTATGCCGACCGGATGAGCGATGCCACGTCGTCGATCATGTTCACCGCGGCCTTCAACGTCGCGGCTGATTTCATCGAGCCGCTGGCGCGCGACCGCGACTTCCTGCGCTTCGTGCTCAAGGAAAAGCCGCCCACCGCCGACGAGCGCAAGGCGCTCAAAGGCGACCGCGACCTGCAGATCTCGTTCGGCGCTGTGCTCGGCGCCGAGTTCAAGGTGGTCGACGGCAAGCTGGTCGCCAAGCGCAAGGTGAAGGAATTTCCGCTGGACCGCTGGTTTCTCAAGGAGGAGCTCACCCGCGACGAAGGCAATATCTTCTTCGTCCACACGAAATATCTGCTGATCGATCCCCTGAGCGACGATCCCCTCATCTGCACTGGCTCCGCGAATTTCTCGGAGGGATCGCTGACCACCAATGACGAAAACATGATCCTGATCCGCGGCTCGACCCGCGTGGCCGACATCTACATGACCGAGTTCGACCGCCTGTTCCGGCATTTCTATTTCCGCGATGTCGCCAATGACGTGGCCAGCAAGCGCAAGAAAGGCGAGAAGCCCGAAAAGGTGTTCCTCGATCCGGACGACAGATGGACGGAGAGCTACTTCAAGCCCGGCGGATTCAAGTCGCGGCGCCGCGAGATGTTCTTCACGATCCCGGCGTCCAACTGGACCGTCAATGCCGCAACCCATAGCGATGACGAACCTGTGCGTCCGCCGAAAAAGAAGACGGCGAAGGCCGTAGCGAAGAAGGCGAAGGCCAAGACAGCCAAGAAGAAAACAACGAAGAAGACGGCAAAGGCCGCGTCGGCCAAAAAAGCCAAGACCGTCAAATCCAAGAAGGTCGCGAAGGCGAAGACCAAAAAAGCCAAGACCAAGACGGCCAAGGCGAAGAAAGCCAAGACCAAAAAATCAAAGGCCAAGAAATCAAAAGCAAAGTCGAAACGCTGAGCACGACAACACGCCGGGGCCCCGCGCCCGGCGCTAGCTCAGCACGCCCGTGCCATCGCGCGGCGCGCCGCCGCGGGTCGTGGCGGCCTTGATGCCCCAGTCGGCCATGAATTTCGGCCGCGGTCTGTCCTGCAGCATGAGCGCGCCGCCGACCAGCGCGCGCGTCGGGATCGCGTCGCGGTCGATGGCGCCTTCGAGGGTCATGGCGAGATCGCGCGCGAAGACGCGGTTGCCGATGTGCCAGGAATGGGTGAAGTCGCCGAAGAACGTGCTCTTCTTCGGATCGAGCGTGGCGAAATAGTCCCCGCAATTGACATTGGTCGCCTTGGCATGCGCATCCGCCGGCAGGCCGACGCGGCCCGCGCGCGGCGCCACGCCGAGCCGCTTGGCATTGGAGGCCGCCAGCACGCTGTCATAGGGGTTTGAATAGTTGGTCAGCCGCAGGATGCGCTTGAACATCGGCCCCGACCAGGAATCATTCGCCGAGAGGCTCGACGACGCCACATCGCCGGCGATGAAGGCCACCTGGCTGACGCGCCAGTTGCTCTTGAACAGCGCGCCGTCCTTCTCCGCCTGCACGAAGGCTTCCATGGCCACATAGGCGCCGGTGGAATGGCCGAGCAGATGGACATTGGTGACGCAGTCCTTCTCCTGCCCCTGCGCCAGTACGGTGATGCAATCGCTCACCAGCTTCACCGCCACTTCGGCGCCCTTGGAGCGATCCTGCCAATAGGCCAGCGTCTCGTTGTCGCTCGGCCAGTCGAAGCCGATGACGAGGCCCTTCCAGCCCTCGGCCTTGAGATCCTTCGCCAACTGGCGCTGGCGCTTCATGATGATGTCGAGATCGTTGTTGTAGCCGTGGATGAAGACGAGGATGTCGCCGGCCACGCTGATCGAATTCTGGTTGGGATCGCCGTCGGCGATGTCGCGCACCTCCTTCACCCATTTGGCGAGATCGGTCTTGCTGGACGTCGCCATCGCCGGCGTCGGGATCGCCACATTGGTCGGCACCCGCAGATAGCGGATGGTGCCGACATTCTCGTTGAAGGCAGCGCCCGAGATGCCGCGCGCGGTGATCAGATAATCGACACCTGCCATGAAATCCCCCTGCCGTTCCCGCCGGGTTTCCTCCGCATCGCGCCGCCCCCTCTTTGTGAGCCAGGCACGATCGACGTGTGCCAGCCTATCGCGCAATCACAGGTGCAGCCAAGTGACGGGATGCGCGCCTCTCACAATATCGACGACGGACGGCGACGCATCGGACGCCGCATGCCCGGCTTGCGCAATCCCGGTTTTAGGTATATATTCTTTTACATGTCATACCCTCTCTATAATTCCATCATCCGCCTCCGGGTCACGCCCGATGAGCCCGAGGCGCCGGACGCGATCCCCGGCGCGCCGCGGCTGCGCGGCTCAAAGCGGCCGCATGCGGATGCCAAATGCGCGCAGGTGCGCCGCCTGATCGAGACGACCACGCTGACCTATGGCGAGATCGCGAAGCAAACCGGCGTCGGCCGCGCCTCGATCTGCCGCTGGACGCGCGACGGCGGCTGGAAGCGCCCGCTCTTCGCGCCCCGCGCCACCGACACGGTGCCCTCCGCCCGCGCCTCGCAAAAACTCAAGCTGCGCAAACTCGCCGAGCGGCTCCACGCCCTGGCGGAGCGCGCCGTGCGCGAGCTGGAAGCGCAGCCCGATGTCGATATCGATCGCCTGATGCAGGCGTTGCAACTGGTGAAGATGGCGCGGCTGGAGGCGATGGGCCGCCGGCGCCCGCGCCGCCACATCGACATGCCCGCGCGCACCGGCCGCGAGATGATGGAGCGCGACGCTGCGATCCGCACCGCGCTGAAGGAAATGCGCCGCGGCGGCGTCGATGTGACACAGATTCCGGACGACGCGATGGCACTGCTGGAAGCCGCGCATACGCCGCCGGAGCGGGATCACCCGGCGCTGCGGCCAAGGGGAAGCCGGCGGAGATGACGACCCCGCCCCTCACACCTCCACCGGCAGATAGAAATCGATCACCGCGCCCTTCTTGGTCGGCGCGAACTCGCTGTCATAGCGTTCGAAATCCGGCCGGTCGGCGACCGTCAGGCCAGAGGCCGGCACCAGCTCGCCCCAGATGGTCGCCATCGCGTGCTTGATCTGCGGATGCACCGCCCCGCCATTCAGCACGATGCGAAACACCGCATAAGTCGACGCTTCGATGCGCTTCACCGCAAAGCCCAAAGGCAGCGCCGCATCCTCTTCCACGCCGACGCCGGCCATGTAATCAAAACTGCCTTCGGCGCGGTCGACATTCCAGACCACGCCATAGGTGGTCCAGCTCGGCGCCTGCCCCTTGAACGGCAATGCGCCCATCAGCTTCGACCACAGTTGCGGAATCTCGGCCTTGTTCGTCTCATCGAACCGCGCCGAAGGACCTGCAACAGTGAAGGCGTCGAGCGCCACCAGGTCCGGCAAGCGGGTGACAGCGACGGCGACGTCATCGGGCATGGTCATCGGATATTGTCCTTCGATGGGAGTGACACTGAAGCCGCGCCGAAACCGCCCGGGCGCAACGCCGAACAGGCGGGCGAACGCTCGGGTGAACGCCTCCTGCGAGTCAAAGCCGCAATCGAGCGCGAGATCGACCAGCCGCAGATCGGGATCGGCCGTCAGCCGCTGCGCCGCGCGGACCAGCCTGCGGCCGCGCACATGGGCCATCACGCCTCGCCCCATCGCGGCGGAGAACAGGCGTGAGAAGTGATAGGGCGAGAGCTTGGCGCGAGCGGCGATCGTCTCGACGCTCAGGAGATCGTCGAGATGCTGTTCGATCCAGGCGAGGACGGCGACGAGATCGGACGTGCGGTGCGGGATGGGCTGATTCATGCGGCGGGTATCGCATGGCGGATTGGGGGTGTCTTGATCGGTCTTGCTGCTGAACTCGCGAGCGAAGGGGACGAATCTACACACCAACGGACGCCAATCGCCGGACTACACAAATTCCTGCACACAGACCCAACCTCAAATACCTACGAAACAACTGCAAGAAAATCATTTATCGCTCTCAGTGTCCCACTTACCACTTTCATGAACGCCGCTTCCCAGCCATCTGCCGTGACCGCGCGACGCCTGTCGGACACTTGAAGAAAACACTCACCGCTCTGGGAAATTGTATAAATTCTGCATTTAAAATCAACATCTTATGAAATACCAAGACGACACCGCGAAATCACCAAGGGTTCGACAGGCGTCGCGCGGTCACGGTAGGTGGCTGGGAAGCGCCGGATACTCATGTTGAAAGATAGTCTTTCACATAAGTGAAAAGAGTTATATTCAGTTCTTTCAATGGCATAATAAACAAAGTGCATATCGATACTTGATCTTTCAGAAGGCTCCTCTTAAGCTCCCTGAAACCGGAGGCAGCAAGAACATGTCCGCAGAAAAGGAAATCGGCGCGATGAGCACAATCTCATCCGCCTTAGACGACTTAGACAGCGACGCACGCATCAGAGTACTGCAATGGGCAATGAGCCATTACGGCTTCACAAGCAGTGGCCTGAAGAGCTCTCAGGCACCCGGGCCGAGCCTCAACTCTGCTGACACATCTAAGCCAGGCCAGCACACAACCTTCGCCGAACTATTCGATGCCGCGCAGCCGAATACGGAGCGGGAAAAGGCAATGGTCGCCGCCTATTGGCTCCAAGTGTGCGAGTCTAGCGAGAATTTTCAGTCACAATCACTCAATGACCTTTTGAAGAATTTGGGCCACGGAATCGGAAATATAACCGAAGCACTCAACCAACTTAAGAACGACCGACCTGCACTTTTGCTTCAACTCAAGAAGAGCGGGAGCTCTCGCCAAGCTCGGAAAACCTACAAACTCACTCTCGAAGGTTCAAAGCGCGTCGACGCCATGATTCAGGGCGACGTGACTGAATCGTAGCGCAATCGATGGAGCCGGAAGTGAATAGCCTACGTCGTTACACGCAGCGGCGAACAGTTTGCAGCGACTGGCTTCAAGAAGAACTGAACGAAAAGAAACTAGAAAATGACGCTTCAAATCCGTGGAATTCCTTCAGATCTCAGCGCGAAATTGATCGAGGAGTATCTTGAGATAAAGAAGCGCTTTGCCATGAACGACTGGGGTCCAGGACAACTGAAAGGCGGACGCTTCGCTGAGGCCCTGCTGCGCATCTACCAACACTTTTTGGGTAGCACCATTACCCCCTACGGCTCCGACATTCCAGCAGCGGAGAAGACGAGGGTCCTGAATGCAGTTCAAAACGCAAACACTATTGACCTTCACATTCGACAGAAAACTGCACCTTTAGCTCGACTCCTTCTGGACTTTCGCAACAATCGCGACTCGGCCCATCTAGGGGGGTTTGACGCGAACAGCATGGATACGATGTTCGTTATGACGAGCGCCACTTGGATTCTATGTGAGCTAGTTCGAGTTTACGGTGACTATCCAATGCGAGAAGCGCAAGACATTGTAGATGGGCTCGCCGCGAAAGATTTTCCCGTGATTATTGAACGTCATGGTGAGCTATTTATCGCTCGGCACGACCTCAACTCGCAACAAGAAGTCCTAGTAATACTTACCCGAAACTCGAGCGCGACCAGTGATTTCCTAGAGTCCAAAGTGAGCGATACAAACAAATACCGCTTCAGAAAAACGCTCACTAAAATGACCGACGAGAAGCTGATAGGGCGATCAGCAGGTGGCGACTATTTCATCATGCCGAGGGGACAGGCTGTTGTTACAGGAAAGTCCCTACTGACCTTCACGACCTAGCTTGCCCCCCTGCGATCACACGGAGCACCTGTCGCCTTTGGCACTTTCCTCATTAATGAGACTAGCGAGGTCATGCCAGTGATGCTTGTGGGCTTCCCAGTTCCAAGCAGCCATCGGTGAGGTCGACGGCAGCACGTAGATCATCGTGCTCTGGATACGATGCTGTTGCATGCCGAGCACTACATTACGCCCAAAATATCGTTTTCCGGCCTCTATGCTTGTAAACGCAAGAAACGTTGGCTGATACTTTTCTATTTTCCCGGCAAGCACCACCCGGTGTGCGGAGGTCGGACGAACATCAATGTCGTTTCCCGCCTCATCCTTACAGAGATCAGTGAGACCAACACCGAACTTTGCAACTTCCCTAAACTCATGTGGGCGATTTTTCCGATCAGTGAGACCAATCTCGGCAAGGACGCTCCAAAACTTGTTGCTAGGATGGGCATAATAGCTTCCAGCTTCGACCGAAGCGCGCCCTGCAGCGGTGCCGCAAAACACAACTTTCATCCCCAGATCCAAAACGTCCGGCAGGAGATCACAGCTCATATAGCTAACCTTGAGGCGCGACGGCGCCGCACTCTTGAAACGTTAGCACAACGAGCGAAGCAATCGGAAGAGAACTGGCCGGGACGAGCCCGGCCATAACGCTCAGCAGCAAATAACGCCCGCAGCCCCTCACCCCTCCTTGAACCCATATTCCGGCACATTGCCCGTCGCGCCGTAATACTTGTACGGCAGGAACTTGCCGGACATCGTGATCTGGACGCGGTCGCCCTTGGGGTTACTGATGCGCTGCATCACCATGTCGAAATCGATCGCCGACATGATGCCGTCGCCGAATTCCTCCTCGATCAGCGCCTTCCAGGCCGGGCCGTTCACCATCACCATCTCGTAGAAGCGATAGATCAAGGGATCCTGCGGCGGCATCTGCACGTTTTCGGCGCGCATCGGGATCTCGTTGAGCATCGCAGTCTCGCTCTTCGAGAGCCCGAACAGCTCGCCGGCATTGGCCGCCTGCGGCTTAGTCAGCTTCATGTTGCCGAGAACGGCGCCGACGATCAGCACTTCGGAATAGCCGCCGATCTGCTCGCAGATATATTTCCAGGTCCATTCCTTCTCTCGCTTGATGTCGAGCAGCTTTTCGGTGAGGTCGGATCGCAGCATGATGGTTCTCCTTCGGGGGTCTTGCAGTTGGTTAGCGCACGGCGCTGTGGAGAGACGGCATCGTTGGCGCCTCGGTGAAAGCTGGCCGCACCACCGGCACATGGCGCGGATCGTGGTGCGGCGTGGTGGCGGTGAACGTCTTGCTGCGCGTCACCAGGAAATCGATGATGTGGTTGCGCAGCGCGTAATAATGCGGGTGCTTGTGCAGATCGATGCGCGAGCGATCCCGCGGCAGCGGGTTCTCGACGATCTCCGCCAGCACGGCGCCGGGGCCGTTGGTCATCAGGAAGATCTTGTCGGCGAGATACATCGCCTCGTCGACGTCATGGGTGATCATGAAAGTGGTCTGGCCGGTCTCCAGCGTGACGCGCCGCACCTCGTCCTGCAGTGTGCCGCGGGTGAGCGCATCGAGCGCCGAGAACGGCTCGTCCATCAGCATGATCTTCGGCGTGATCGACAGCGCGCGCGCAATGCCGACGCGCTGCTTCATGCCGCCGGACAGCTCCGACGGCCGCTTGTGCTCGGAGCCCGTGAGACCGACCTTGTCGATATAGGTCTGCGCATGGGCGCGGACTTTGGCCTTGTCCCACTTGCGCCATTTCGACGACACCGCATAGGCGATGTTGCCCATGACAGTCAGCCACGGCAGCAGCGCGTGGCTCTGGAAGATCACCGCGCGGTCGAGACTGGTGCCCGAGATCGCCTGGCCGTCGACGATGACGGTGCCTTCGCTGGGATCGTCGAGCCCGGCGAGAATGTTCAGCACCGTGGTCTTGCCGCAGCCGGAATGGCCGATGATGCAGCCGAACTCGCCCGGTGGCATCGACAGCCAGAGATCCTCGAAGATCGTGGTCGCGCCGCCCGCCGCCTGCGGATAGCGCTTGGCGATGCCTTCGATGGAAATGAATTTGGTCGAGGTCATGCGGTCTGCTTTCGCGGCGATGGCGCTCTTGTCTTCTCCCCGCTTGCGGGGAGAAGGTGGCCGCGCGAAGCGCGGTCGGATGAGGGGGAGCCTCCGCAGGCTCGGAGCGTGTGGAGAGTCCCCCTCACCCGTGCCGCACGCTGACGCGTGCGCCCCGACCTCTCCCCGCAAGCGGGGCGAGGTAAGCAAGAGGCGCTTGTCGACATTACATACGCCATCGCATTCACTCCGGAAACGTGACCATGCGGGTGAAGCGCGCCAGTATCTGATCGAGCAACATCCCGACGATCCCGATCATCAGGATCGCAATAATCACATTTGTGATCGATAAATTATTCCATTCGTTCCAGACGAAGTAACCGATGCCCGTTCCGCCGACCAACATCTCGGCGGCAACGATGACGAGCCACGCGATGCCGATGGAAATGCGCATGCCGGTGAGGATGGTCGGTGCGGCCGCCGGAAGAATGACCGTGAAGGCGCGGCGGAAGGTGCCGACTTCCAGCGTGCGCGCCACATTGATCCATTCCTTGCGCACGGCAGCGACGCCGAAGGCGGTGTTGAGCAGCATCGGCCAGACCGAGCAGATGAAGATGACGAAAATCGCCGACAGGCTGGAGTCCTTGATGGTGTAGAGCGCGAGCGGCATCCAGGCGAGCGGCGAGATCGGCTTCAGCACCTGGATGAAGGGATCGAGCGCTCTGTTCATCAGTGGCGACATGCCGATCAGGAAGCCGAGCGGAATCGCGACGATGACCGCGATGAGATAGCCGAGCCCGACGCGGCCGATCGAGTAGGCCAGCTGGATGCCGAGCCCCTTGTCGTTCGGCCCGTTGTCATAGAACGGCCGCTTCAGGTGCTCCCACAATTTGGCGCCGACATCGAGCGGCCCGGGCATCGCCGATTTTCCCGATGTCGCCGTGAGGCCCATCAGCTTGGCATATTCCGGCGACATGGTGCCGACACTCGCCGTCTGCCGCGTGGCGAGGTGCCACACGCCGATGAAGGCGAGGAAGATCGCGATGGAGACGACGGCAGCGCGGAAGCGAAGAGATTGGATCATTGAGGTCCTTTCCTTCTCCCCGCTTGCGGGAAGAAGGTGGCGCGAGCTTGCGAAGCAAGTTCGCGACGGATGAGGGGGAGCCGCAGCGACGTCGTGTCATCGAGAGTCCCCCTCACCCGACTTCCACGCGCTTCGCGCGTTACAGTCGACCTCTCCCCGCCTAGCGAAGCTTCGCTTCGCGCGGCGGGGCGAGGTAAGAAAGGGGCGAAGGCATCGTTCATCACGTCGCCTTCCGAATTTTAAAACTCGCCAGATATTCCTTCGGCTTCTCGGGATCAAAAGTCTTGCCCATCACCGCAAACGACTTGTAGGCCGTTGCCGGCGGGGTCAGGCCCATCTCCTTCATCACCTTGGCGGTGTCGGTGGCGAGATAGATCTGTTCGGCGACGCCCTTGTAGTCGACATCGCCCTTGATCTGGCCCCAGCGCTGCATCTGGGTCATCATCCACACGGCGAAGGACTGCCACGGGAACGGATCGAAATCGACGCGCTTCGCATCGGTCTTGATGCCGCCGAGACCGTCGGCATAGGTGCCAGTCAGCACCTGCTCCAGCACCACCGGCGGCGCGTTGAGATAGGCTGCCGGCGCGATGGCTTCCGCGATCGACTTGCGGTTCTCCGCCTTCGACGCATAGGCCGTCGCATCGACGATGGCGCGGGTCAGCGCGGCGAAGGAATTCGGCGACGTCGTGATGAACTCCTTGGACGCCGCGAACGAACAGCACGGATGCCCATCCCAGATTTCCTTGGACAGGATATGCATGAAGCCGACGCCGTCATAGATCGCGCGCTGGCAGATATTGTCCGGCGCCAGGAAGCCGTCGATATTATCAGCGCGCAGGTTGGCGACCATTTCCGGCGGCGGCACCGAGCGCAGCTGCACATCGGTATCGGGATCGATGCCGTGTTCGGCGAGATAGTAGCGCAGCAGATAATTGTGCATCGAATAGTCGAACGGGATGGCGAGCTTGAAGCCCTTCCAATCCCGGGGGTCGCGCTTGTCCTTGTGCTTCATGGCCAGCGTGATGCCCTGGCCGTTGATGTTCTCGATCGCCGGCACGGTATAGGGGATCGGCTGCGAGCCCAGGCCCAGCGAGATCGCGATCGGCATCGGCGCCAGCATATGCGCGGCGTCGTATTCCTTGTTGATGGTCTTGTCGCGGATGACGGCCCAGCCGGCGGTCTTCACCACTTCGACATTGAGCCCCTGCTTCTTATAGAAGCCGAGCGGATCGGCCATGATGATCGGTGTCGCGCAGGTGATCGGGATGAAGCCAACCTTGAGATCGGTCTTTTCCAGTTTGCCCGCGCCCTGCGCGAACACTTCGGTCGCCGTCTTGATCGGGAAGAACTGCGACAGCGCCGCCAGCGCGCTGGACGCACCGACCGACTTCAGAAAGGCGCGGCGTGCGACCTCCTTCGGGAACACCGCACGCATCACGGCCGACGCGACGACGCCCTCGTAGCGCTTGTCCTCGGTCTCGGGAATGTCGCAGCTGAGCTGCAGCGTGGCCTCATGCTCGGACTGGCTCGCATGCTGACCGCAGCTGCAGGCGCCGGCGCGCAAGCGGCGGGCGGGATCGAACGGATTGTCGAATGTGGACATGTGACCTCCTCGGTGACGCTCCGGTCATTTACGCAAGGAGTGTGCCAGCCCGGCGCGCGCCGGAATGTCCAATCGCCGCAGGCATTTCGGCCCATCATTGGCGATTACGAGAATTCGTGCTACACGAAAATTCGTAGCCTGATTCCGATTTTTCGGAGTTTTGCCGATGGATTTTGCAACGGCCCAGCCGCATGATTTGCGCACCATCGCCTTCGATTATTCCGTCGAGCCGACGCTGCTGCTCGATCCCCATGCCGACCAGATCATCGACGCCAATCCGGCCGCCTGCACACTGCTCGGCTATGACCGCGCCCTGCTGCGCCAGATCAAGATCAGCGCGCTGCATGCGGGCCAATTGCCGGCGCTGATCGTGTTCACCCAGGCGGTGCTCGCCAAGGGCTCCTACTGGACCAACACGCTGACGCCGCGCCACGCCACCGGCGAAGCGTTGCAGCTCGAATATGCGGGATCGCTGGTGCCGCAAGGCGAGCGCACCTTGCTGCTGCTCACCATGAGCGATCTCGAACAGCGCCGCCGCCGTCATGTCGACGCCGCCGCCGAGGATCACATGCGCGGCGGCATTGCCGCGTGGCAGCGGGTCGAGCGCGTGTTTCAGGACATCGAGCGCGAGAACCAGTTGATCCTGCGCGCCGCGGGCGAAGGCATTTACGGCGTCAATGCCGATGGCAAGACCACCTTCGTCAACCCCGCGGCCGAGCGCATGCTGGGCTGGACCGCCGATGAACTCGTCGGCCGTGAAATCCACCCGATCGTGCATCACAGCCATCACGACGGCAGCCACTATCCGGATCACGACTGCCCGATCTATGCGGCGTTTCGCGACGGCGCCGTGCACAATGTCGACAACGAGGTGTTCTGGCGCAAGGACGGCTCGCCGGTCTGGGTCGAATACACGTCGACGCCGATCCGCGACCGCCACATGGTGGTCGGCGCTGTCATCGTGTTTCGCGACGTCAGCCAGCGCCGCGAGGCCGATGAGAAGCTGCATGCCGCGCTGGCCGAAGTCGACCGGCTGCGCGAGCGGCTCGAACTCGAAAACGCCTATCTGCAAGAGGAAATCCGCATCGAGACCAATCCGCGCGGCATCATCGGCCAGAGCGAGGCGATCCAGAAAACGCTGCGGCAGGTCAAGCTCGTTGCGCCGACCACCGCGGCAGTGATGATCACCGGCGAGTCCGGCACCGGCAAGGAACTGATCGCACGCGCGATCCACGAAGCGTCGGGGCGCCGCGACCGTCCGATGATCCGCGTCAATTGCGCGGCGATCCCGCGCGAATTGTTCGAGAGCGAATTCTTCGGCCATGTCCGCGGCGCCTTCACCGGCGCGGTGCGCGACCGCATCGGCCGGTTTGAGCTCGCCGATGGCGGCACGCTGTTTCTCGATGAGGTCGGCGAGATCCCGCTGGAGCTGCAGGGCAAGCTGCTGCGCGTGTTGCAGGAAGGCAATTTCGAGCGCGTCGGCGAGGAGCGCACCCGCTCCGTCGATGTCCGCGTCATCGCCGCCACCAACCGCAACCTGAAACAGGAAGTGGCGCGCGGACGGTTTCGCGAGGACCTGTATTTCCGGCTCAACGTGTTTCCCGTGGAGTCGGTGCCGCTGCGCGACCGCCGCGAGGACATTCCCCTGCTCGCGCAGCACTTCCTGCTCAGCGAGAAACTGAAATCGGATCTGCGCCTGTCCGAAGGAGATGCGCGGCGGCTGTCGCGCTACGACTGGCCCGGCAATGTGCGCGAATTGCAGAACGTCATCGAGCGCGCGGTGATCCTGGCGCAGAATGGCCGCTTGCGGATCGACCTGCCGGACGCGCCCGGCCCGCATCACGCGACTGGCGCGCATCGCGTAAAGTCCGACGCCCGGCCGGCGGTGATGACCTCAGCCGAACTGCGCGATCACGAACGCAGCAACATCCTCGCGGCGCTTGCCGCGACATCAGGCAAGGTGTTCGGTCCCGGCGGCGCGGCCGAGCTGCTGGACATCAAACCGACGACGCTGGCGTCGCGGATGAAGGTGCTGGGGATCGAGGGTGCGCGCGGGCGGGCTGGTTAGTAGAGCCCTGCGTTTCCACAAACTGTCATTCCGGGGCGGGGCCGGCGTCAGCCGGACGCGAACCCGGAATGACGACGAAGCCCGCTGAGAACGCTCGGGAATGACAGCTATTTTGCGCCAAACAGCTTGTTGAGCTGCCGCCGTTCGCAGTTATCGCTGTTCGTAACACTACTCCTAATGCACGAGCCTGAGCATCGGATGGTACGATCTCGACAAAGTGATTGCGCGCGAACGCGTGATCGATTGTGTTTGATGCCGTGATTGCTAGATGCGATCTGTCGAAAGAGTGCTGACCGGATGGTAGCCCGGTCGTCGTCCGTATGGACGGCAACTCCTCCCCTCGGGGTATCCGCGACACCTGGGACCGGCTTGCCGGTCGTGAAGGTGTGTCCGCTGATAGCCCTATGTCATCGTCGGCGCACCTTCTTAGTTCAATGGAAGGACGCACGACATGAAGCTTACTGGACACACAATCCTCATCACCGGCGGCGCAACCGGCATCGGCTTTGCGCTGGCAAGTCGCCTTTCAAGCGAAGGCAATCAAGTCATCATCTGCGGCAGAAGCGAGACCGCTCTCCGGAAGGCACAAGAAGAAGTCCCTGCACTTGTCACCCGCATCTGCGATATCGCCGATACCGACAGCCGCCGGTCGATGGTCGAATGGCTGAAGACGAGCCACCCGAACCTCAATGTGCTCATCAACAATGCCGGCGTTCAGAATCGGCGCGACTTCAACAATGATCCGGCGATCGACACGCTCGATCAGGAAGTGGCGATCAACGTCACGGCGCCGATCCATCTGATCGCCGAATTGCTGCCCGCCCTCAAGCAGCAGCAGCAAGCCTTCATCGTCAATGTGAGCTCGGGACTGGCCTTCTCGCCGATGGCAGACGTGCCCGTCTATTGCGCCACCAAGGCGGCGATCCACTCCTTCACGCTCAGCCTGCGCCATCAACTGAAATCGACGGCGATCCGTGTGGTGGAGATGGCCCCACCGATTGTCGATACCGGCCTTGGCGGCGGCACGCGCAGTGAGGGGACGGCGAGCCGCATGATGGTCTCTCCGGAAGACTTCGTCACCGAAGCGCTCGCGCAGCTCGAAGCGAACAAGGACGAGGTGCTCGTCGGCATTTCGGCCCAGACACGCCAGCTAGGCGAGGCCTTGTTCGAGCGGATGAACAGCCGCTCCTGATCCCCTGCCTTGCCACGGATGGCCCGTGGACCGTCGCGATCAGGGAACGAGGCGGGCCCCTCGCATGAACCATGGTGCCAGAAACTGTCACCACGGTCGTGCCAGATATCAACGGAGCCGCCTCAACCCATGGCGCGGTTCTCACGACACCCACGCAATACCGAGGCTGTCGCCATCGCCCTGCTGCTGACGCCGCGACGGGACTGCCTCTCTCAATGAAAGAACGGTTTGCTATGAAACGCATTCAATATCACCAGTATGGCGGCCCGGACCTGATGCGGCTCGAAGACTTCGAACTGGCCTCCCCGGGCACGGGCGAAGTGGCCGTGAAGGTCAGGTTTGCCGCCATCAATCCGATCGACTGGAAACTGCGTAGCGGCGTGATGAAGATCGTGACCGGCAAGGTCTTCCCCCGTGCGATGGGAATGGACTTCTCGGGAACGATTACGGCTATCGGTCCCGGCGTGACCCGCTTCAAGATCGGCGATGCCGTGTTCGGCCTCGCCCGGTTCAAGGAAAGCGGCGCGCTGGGGGAAGCCGTGATCACCAGGGAGGCGTTCCTGGCAAGGAAGCCGGACAATGTTTCCTTCGAGGATGCCGCCTGTCTCGGAACGCCGGGCGTGACGGCGTTGAATGGTCTGGTCGACAAGGCCAAGCTGAAGGCGGGCCAGCACGTCTTCATCAATGGCTGCGGCGGAGCCATCGGCGAAGCGGCCGTTCAGATCGCGCGGATGCTCGGAGCGACCGTCTCCGGCAGTTGCAGTGCGAACGTCATGGAACGCGCGCGGTCGCTCGGCGTGCAGAACGTGTTCGATTACCGGACGACCGATCTGTCGAAGATCGCCGAACGCTTCGATGTGGTCTACGATACGGCGGCCACGATGACGGTCGCGACGGGCCTTCGCATGCTGCGCAAGGGAGGCGTGTTCCTCGATCTCAATCCAAGCCCGGGCAAGCTCATCCGTTCGATCTTCGATCGCCGGCTGAAACCGATCATCGGCGCGCCGCGGGCGGACATTCTCGACCACGTCGCCCATGCCGCGCAGGACGGCAAATTCAGAATTCCTGTGGGAGAAGTCGTTCCCCTGAGCGGAGCAATCCGCTTAATCGGCGCCCTTGAAGCCGGGCGGAAGCTCGGTGGAAAGGGACTCGTTGCGATGGACTGAGCATGTCACGAAGCCATCGATTGTTCGATCTAATGCAGGTTCTTCGCCGGCACCGCGGGACGGTGTCCGGCGAGGCGCTTGCGCGCGAGCTTGGCGTGTCGCTGCGCACGATCCGTCGCGATGTCGCTACGCTGCAAAGCATGGGAGCGGACATCGATGGCGAGGCGGGCGTTGGCTATATCCTGCGGCCCGGCTTCCTCCTGCCCCCGCTCTCCTTGACCGAAGAGGAATTGCAGGCGCTTGTGATCGGCGCACAGTGGATCAGTCGCCAGACCGACGATACGCTGGCATTTGCCGTGAAGAATGCATTGGCCAAGATCAATGCCGTGCTTCCTCCGGACATGCGCTCCGCCCTCGATGACGACACGGTCTATGTCGGCCACCGGGCGAAGGGCTCGACGCCGCTCGACCTCAGCGAAATCCGCCGGGCGCTGCGCGAGCAACGCAAGCTTCGCATCACGCTCTCGATAGAGCACGCTCCGAAGGACCACCAGGTGGTCTGGCCGATCATGCTGGGCCTCATCGAAGGCAGCCGCTTCATCGCCGCCTGGTGCGATCTGGACAGCCAGTTCCGTGTCATCGCCATGAACGACATTGCGACCGCGGACATTCTCACCGAGCGCTATCCCGGCAACCGGCGGCAACTCGTCAAGGAATGGCGTGCCCAGGGGGTGCGCCCCTGCAACGAACAGGGGGACGCGTGCTGATGCGGTGATGACGTCAGCCGAACTGCGCGATCACGAACGCAGCAACATCCTCGTGGCGCTTGCCGCGACATCCGGCAAGGTGTTCGGCCCCAGCGGCGCGGCGGAGCTGCTGGACGTCAAGCCGACCACGCTGGCGTCGCGGATGAAGGTGTTGGGGATCGAGGGTGCACGCGGACGGATGGGCGCGTAAGGCCCCACACCATCATTCCGGGGCGGACCGACGCCGGAGGCGGCGGGGCGAACCCGGAATCTCGACATGGGAGTCTCCGTAGAGCCAAACACGCCGGGATTCCCCGCCACTCCAATTGGAGTGGCTGAGGTTCGTGTGCGCGAAGATGCGCCCACGCCCCGGAATGACGACTTCGAAAGCCAACACGCCTGCTTGCGCTCTCCTGTAATAGGCATATATTCCAATTCCGATTGACCGCGCTCTAAAGGGAGTCAGCATGCGCTATCCTGCCTATCCTCTCTTTCCCTCCAACATCCGCATCATCGACTCCTCCGCGGACCCGGTGACGCGCCTTCGGGTGACCGATGATGTGGACAGCAGACCGCCTCCGATGCCGGGCGGCCGCCCCAAGGGCTGCAAGCGGCTGCACACCAATGCCACGGTCGCCGCCGTGCGCCGCCTGATCGAGGAGACCACGCTGACCTACAAGCAGATCGCGGCGAGGACCGGCGCGACCCACAGCACCGTCGGGCGCTGGGCCCGCGAGGGCGGCTGGCAGCGTCACCCGTTTGCGCCTGTGGCCAGCGATACGTTGCGGGGCGCCCGCGCCGGCCGCCGGCTGAAGCTGCGCGTGCTGAGAGAGAAGCTGCAGGCGCTGGCCGAGCGCTGCGTCACTGAGCTGTGGAACAGCCCCACGGTCGATCTCGACCGGCTGATCCAGGCCATGCAGGTGGTGAAGATGGCGCGGCTGGAAGCCATGGGCAACCGCCGCCCCCGCCGCCACCCGGATGCGCCGGCGCGCACCGGCCAGGACTGGATCGACCGCGACACCGCGATCCGCACCGCGCTGAAGGAAATGCGCCGCGGCGGCGTCACCATCGACCGCATCCCCGATGAAGCCATGGCCCTGCTGGAAGACGCGCATACACCGCCGGAGCAGGACCACCCGGCGCTGCGGCCGAGGGGGCCGCGGCGGAGGTTGTAGAGTGCGATCGCCTCCGCAAGGCGTGGAAGCTCATGAAGCGATGGCTTTGGCGGTCAATCAATATGAGATTCGAAATACTGACCGAGCTCGAACTTAGTCCATCCGTCGCCGGACAGAGAGTCAGCTTCTTGCCTCGGCGCTTTATCTCGAACCGTTGGCACTCTCTGAACCTTGAGAGGCTAGATCGCGAGCAACGTCCCGTTGCGGGCCTTTTTCCCCAACGCGCTCCCGCTCAACCTAACGTCGGACACCACCCGCCCTTGCTTTCGCGCAGTGGTTGCGAAACAATCCGCCAACCAATCTTGGTCGTTTAGTCGCAGGCTTTCGGGTCATCTAGCTCCTAGGGCCAATGCCTAGACGTACTCCGGACCGCTCCCCCATCCTGCGATCGATTACATGAACCGCGAAGAACGTCGGAAGAACGCTGCCAAACAACGCCCTTCAAACTCGAAATCCTCCAAAGACGGGGCGGCAAAAGGACGAGCCTACACCACAGATGCTCGACCAACATTCGAGGCAGCAAGCGCTTCGTCAGGCGGGGACACATCGCTTGTTAGCGCTTCAAGCCGATCTCTTTTCCACTACACAAATGCTCATGGCCTGATCGGTATTTTACGATCTGGTTCTTTATGGGCGACCCACTCGAACTTTACGAACGACGCTGCTGAATGCCAAATAATGGCGGAAGTACTGAAGCCACAGATTGCGGAAGAGACCGAAGTCCTTATTGAAAAACTAATCGAGCGTAAGCTGCTTCGAGAAGATGTTCGCACACAACGCGACATTGCAGATCAGCAAGCGCAGGCAGCGCTGAATGCACTTCAGGGAGCACAGCGAAACATCTCACCAATATACATATGCTCGTTCTGCCATCACGCGGAAGGTTCCGCGGAATACGACCATGGGCTACTTAGCCAATGGCGTGGGTATGGAAACGGATTCGCAATCGAATTTGACGAACTTCAGATTGACCGCTTAGCCTTCCTTGAAGGTCAAAAGCACCACTACCAAGGCGTGCTAACTGACGCCGTAGAGTATTATGACCACAAGGCGCGCGCTAAACTAGACAATCTCAAAGGGATCGCCTCCGCCGTTAATCGAAAATTGTTCGAAAGAAGCGGGCAAGTTTATGATGATATATTTGGTCCGCATCAATTCGATGCGGAATACGTAAAGGCCTATCTCGGACCGCTACCGTTCCTAAAACATCCGGGGTTCTCGGCCGAGAACGAATATCGCATTGCTGCCCTCGCGGATCGACCTCGCAGTAGCGATGTGCCCGATGGCAAAACATTCAAAAAGGTCCATTTCAGATCAAATGCTGGCACCGGTATTGTGACTCCGTATATCGAGCTTTTCTCCGATTTGAATGAGCCTCTACCTATCAAATCGATTCTGGTTGGCCCTCACTCGAACCAGGACCATCAAGAAGAAGCCATCGAACTACTCCTTGAGCAATACGCTCCCGGCATAGAGGTGCGCAGATCGGGACTTACGTTTCGCAACCTCTAATCCTTCTGTTGGTGCTGCCCTAAGGCAGCGCAGCGCGCCTCAGCTACCAAACAACTTATTCAACTCCCCACCCTTCGCGCCCTGCGCAAAAGCCGTGAACGTGCCCTGCCCGGCGATCTCCTGCGCCGCCTGCATGAAGCCGGCCCAGGCCACGCGCGCGAGCGCGCCGCCGACACTGATGCGGCGGACGCCGAGGTGGGCCAGATGCTGCACGGTCATGGTCGGCTGCACGGTGAGCACATTGAGCGGCTTGCCGCCGATCGCCTTCACCAGCGTGGTGATCTCCTCGTCCGAAGCGACGCCCGGCGCATAGAGGCAATCGGCGCCGGCTTCCGCAAAGGCTATGAGCCGCGCCGTGGTCTTTGTCAGATCGCGCTCGCCATGCAGAAAACCTTCGCAGCGCGCCACCAGCATCACCGCGGGATCGACGCTATCGATGGCGGCGCGGGCGGCCTTGATGCGCTCGACGGCGAGCTTGTCGTCATAGAGGGGCTTGTCCGGTTTGCCGGTGGAGTTCTCGATGGAGAGGCCACTGATGCCGCTCTTCACCGCGCGGGCGACATTGACTGCAACGCCTGCGGGGTCATCGGCGAAGCCGGCCTCGAAATCGGCATTCACAGGCAGATCGGTGGCGGCCGAGAGCAGCGCGAGATGTTCGATGACATCGTCCGCGGTGACCTTGTTATCGGGGCGGCCGGTGGACCAGGCATAGCCGGCTGACGTCGAGGCCAGCGCCTTGAAGCCGAGATGCGCCAGATAGCGGGCGCTGCCGACATCCCAGGGATTGGGCAGCACGAAGCAGCCGGTCTCGTGGAGCTTGCGGAAATTGGCGCGCTTCTCGGCGGTGGAGATGGTCATGGGGCCTCCCGGTTTTTGGATGCTGCGTTGGTCGCGGCTGGTCACCGCCATCGTAGCCCGGGATGCGCCATTGATCACGCCGTCATTCCGGGGCGCGCCTCTCGGCGCGAACCCGGAATCCCGGAATGCTGAAGCTCCTCTTAAGTCCCGCGCGGACAGTGGAGTGTCACATGTCGAGATTCCGGGTTCGCTCGCCTGCGGCGAGCGCCCCGGAATGACAGCTTGTTGCTGTTACCCCTGCCCCGGCATCCCGCTCGCGAGCAACGCCTCGAGCCGATCCAGCTCCGCCGCGATATCGCTGGTCACATGATCCGCCCGCATCGCGATGACGCGGTAGCCGCGCTCTTCCAGCCAGGACTTCCGGGCGGCGCGGTCGCTGACAATCACCTCGGTCTCGCCGGGATTCACCAGCTCGATGGCGATCCGCTCCGGGAAGGAGACGAAATCCGGGATGTGGCGGCCGACCGGGGTCTGGCGCTTGAACTGGCCGGCGAAGCGGCGGTCGGCGCGGAGCTGATCCCACAAGAGGCGCTCGGCATCGGTCGGGTTGCGGCGGAGCATGCGCGCGAGGCCACGCACGGTGCCGCTCTCATGGGGCGACGAGGCCTTGCCGTGTTCGGCCAAAAGCGCCCGCAGCCGGGTGGCCTGTTCGCCGTCGAGCACGCCGCCCTTGGCCGGGCCTTTGCGGCCCTCGGCGATGGCCATGACCACGCCGTGGAGCGTGTGCATGTCCTGCTTGGTCGGCTCCATCCGGGTGAAGATGTTGCGCAGGTTGACCAGCATGGTGTCGCGCTTCTCGGGCGGGCGCAGGAACTCGACCTTGTCGAGCTCGCCGACAAGGTTGTCGAAAAAGGCCGTCATCTGGTGCTGTGCCGCCGGCTCGGAGCGCTCCGGCATCGCATAGGGCAGCGCGTTCGAAGTCGCCTGCTTGAACCATTCATAGCCGCAGAGGAGAACCGCCTGGGCGAGGTTGAGCGAGGCGAAGGCCGGGTTGACCGGGAAGGTGATGATCCGGTTGGCGAGCGCGACCTCCTCGTTCTGGAGCCCGTAGCGCTCGCGGCCGAACAGGATGCCGGCGGTCGCACCTAGGGCGACATGGGCGATGGTCTCGGCGGCCGCGGCCTCGGGCGCAACCACCGGCTTGGCCTGATCATGCGCCCGGGCGGTGGTGGCGAACAGCAAAGTGCAGTCGGCGACCGCCGCCTCGACGGTGTCGAACAGCTCGACCTTGTCGAGGATGTGGTCGGCGCCGGAGGCAGCCCGGCGGGCATGGACGTTCGGCCAGCCGTCGCGCGGATTGACGATGCGCAGCCGGGTCAGGCCGAAATTGCCCATGGCCCGCGCGCACATGCCGATATTCTCGCCGAGCTGCGGTTCGACGAGGATGACAACGGGGCCGACGAGGTCGGTATGCGCCTTGGTCGAGTCGGTGCCTGAACCGGACATGCACTTCACTTTCTGATTCAATCTCTGAAGATCTTGAATCAACCCGTGAAGGTTTTGATTCAACACCTCATCCGGGCTCCCTGGTGATCGCCACATTGTTGAGTGATACAAGTGACTTAGCCGGGTATCTGGATGCGAATAACCCACCCTCCGGGGGTATTTACGATGCAGCCCTACGACGAATTGCCAGCGGATGCCAGACGTGGCCTGCCTGCCGCCTGACAATCCGGATGAAGGCGGGTTCCCGGCCAAGCGCTCGTGATTTGCCGGTCGTGGCGGGGGGTAGGTAATGTGCCGCTCCCGGGAATGACCTAGCAGCCTTCATGCCTCAGCTTATCCTCAGCGTTCACTCCGGCGTCCATGACGCCGCCGTCGCCGTTTTCGAAGATTACGACCTGAAGGCTGCCATTGCGCTGGAGCGACTGACCCGGCGCAAGAGCGACGGCAGTGTTCATCCCGATGCGGCCATCGACGAGGTGCTGTCGATCGCCGGCGCCACCCGGCGCGATGTCGACGTCGTCGCCAGCAGCCGCGCGATGTTTCCCAAGGCCTACTTCCCCCGCCTCGGCGGCTTGCGCTGGCTGCGCGAGCAGTATCGCAGCCGGGTCGGCAAGGATCGCCTGCTGCTCGGCGCCGAGCAGCATCGCTACCGCGCGCCGCGGGCCGAGGACGTCTTCGATGCCGCGGCGTGGCGGCGCGACGGCGGCTTCCGCGACGGTGCCGCGGTCCATTTCTACAACCACCACGAAGCGCATGCGCTGCCCACTTTGTTCTACAGCCCGTGGCCGAATGCCCTGCTGGTGACGGCCGATGGCGGCGGCGACAATGTCAATTACAGCTACCGGCACTTCGCCGAAAACAGCCTGACGACGCTCTACGGCGACGACGCCTGTCTGTTCCTGCCCAATCCCGTCGACAGCCTGGGCCGTGCCTATAGCGCGGCGACCAAGTCGCTCGGATTTCGGGCCAACCGGCACGAGGGCAAGCTGACCGGGCTCGCGGCCATGGGGCAACCGACAGCGGCCGAGACGATCGCCGGGTATTTTTCGGTGGCTCCGGACGGACGTATCCAGTCCAGCTTTCGCAGCTATCACCAGATGAACGCGTTGATGCGCCGGCTGGCCAAACAGGCCGGCCGGGAGGATTTTGCGGCGTCGATCCAGCAGGTGCTGGAAGACACCATGCTGCTGTCGCTGCAGCGCCTTTTGCAGCGGCATCCGGCGCGGCATCTCGGCCTGTCCGGCGGCGTGTTCGCCAACGTCAAGCTCAACCGACTGCTCGCCGAGCAATTGCCGATCGATGAACTGTTCATCTTCCCGGCGATGGGCGACGACGGCCTGCCGATCGGCGGTGCGCTGTCCTATCTGATGCAGCGCGACGGCCTCGTGCCATGGCTGGGCCGCCGCCGCGATCTCGGCAATGTCTATCTCGGCCGCGATTTTCAGGCCGGGCTCGACGCCGGCATCGCAGCCACGCCGGGGATCCACCGCACCGACGAGGCGCCGGTCGATGGCGCGGTGACGCGGCTGGTGGCGGGCGAGATCGGCGCGATCTTCAACGGCCGGATGGAATACGGCCCCCGCGCATTGGGCGCCCGGACCATCCTCGCCAATCCGGCCCGGCGCGGCACCCACGACCTCTTGAACGAACGGCTGAGCCGTTCCGAATTCATGCCGTTCGCCCCCGTCATCACCGCCGAACGTGCTGCGGAGGTGTTCGACGTCAATCCCGTCAATGCGCGCGCCTGCCGCTACATGACCATCGCCTGCGACGTGAGGCCGGAATGGCGCGGCCGTATCCCCGCGGTGGTCCATGTCGATGGATCCGCGCGGCCGCAGGTGATCGCGCGTCCGGACAACCCGCTCTATTATGACATTGTCGAGGGGTTTGCAGAGGCCAGCGGATTGCCGGTGCTGGTCAATACCAGCTTCAACGTGCACGAGGAGCCCATCGTCAACAGCCCGGACGAGGCGCTGCGCGCGCTGCTCGACCGGCGGATCGACTTCCTGGTGACCACGGGCGGCCTGTACCGGCGCGACGCGGCGTGACAGCGCGGCGCGGCAGCCTGCCGGTGAGCCGGTACGTGGCGGCGGGCAGCGCGGCGCAGGCTGCATTTTGAGCAAAAACAGCCTGCGTTTTGGGCTGAAAATTGCGCCGAAACTGCATGACGCCCCGGCTTTCGCCGGGTCCGGCGCGGTGCTATAGCCCCCCTACAAATCATCCCTCCCGCAACGCGCTAAAGGCCCGAACCACCATGGCAAAAATCAAGGTAGCCAACCCCGTCGTCGAACTCGACGGCGATGAGATGACCCGGATCATCTGGCAGTACATCAAGGACAAGCTGATCAACCCCTTCCTTGACGTCAACCTGATGTATTTCGACCTCGGGATGGAATACCGCGACAAGACCGACGATCAGGTCACCATCGACGCGGCCCACGCGATCAAGAAATACGGCGTCGGCGTGAAGTGCGCCACCATCACTCCCGATGAAGCGCGCGTGAAGGAATTCGGCCTCAAGCAGATGTGGAAGTCGCCGAACGGCACCATCCGCAACATCCTCGGCGGCGTGATCTTCCGCGAACCGATCATCTGCAGCAACGTGCCGCGTCTGGTCCCCGGCTGGACCAAGCCGATCATCATCGGCCGCCACGCCTTTGGCGACCAGTACCGTGCCACCGACATCAAGTTCCCGGGCAAGGGCACGCTGACGATGAAGTTCGTCGGTGAAGACGGCACCGTGATCGAGCGCGAAGTGTTCCAGGCTCCGGGCGCCGGCGTCGCCATGAGCATGTACAACCTCGACGACTCGATCCGCGACTTCGCGCGCGCATCGCTGAACTACGGCCTGTCGCGCGGCGTTCCAGTCTATCTGTCGACCAAGAACACCATCCTCAAGGTCTATGACGGTCGCTTCAAGGACATCTTCCAGGAAATCTTCGACGCCGAATTCAAGACCAAGTTCGAAGCCGCGAAGATCACCTATGAGCACCGCCTGATCGACGACATGGTGGCTGCCGCCATGAAGTGGTCCGGTGGCTATGTCTGGGCCTGTAAGAACTACGACGGCGACGTGCAGTCCGACACCGTGGCCCAGGGCTACGGTTCGCTCGGCCTGATGACCTCGGTGCTGCTGACGCCGGACGGTTCGGTGGTGGAAGCCGAAGCCGCCCACGGCACCGTGACCCGTCACTACCGCGAGCACCAGAAGGGCAAGGAAACCTCGACCAACTCGATCGCGTCGATCTTCGCCTGGACCCAGGGCCTCGCCCACCGCGCCAAGCTCGACAATAATGCCGAGCTGGCGAAGTTCGCCAAGACCCTCGAGAAGGTCTGCGTCGACACCGTCGAAGCCGGCTACATGACCAAGGATCTGGCGCTGCTGGTCGGCGCTGACCAGCGCTGGCTCTCGACCACGGGCTTCCTCGACAAGGTCGCGGAAAACCTGACCAAGGAACTGGCGGCCTGATTTCCGCCCTCTCCTGACTGCATGAGTTGAAAGTCCGGGCTGCCTCAGGCACCCCGGACTTTCTTTTTGAGACGTTCCCGTTTTCGAGGTGACTGATGACTGCGCCAAATCCCGCCGACGGCCATAATGATCCCCTGCTCTGGCTCGAAGAGATCGAGGGCGACAAGGCCGTGGCCTGGGTCGAGGCGCAGAATGCGCGGACCGATGGCTTCCTCTGCGACGATGCCTACCAGCGCGACTTCGACGCAGTCATGAAGATCCTCGACGCCGACGATCGCATTCCCTTCGTCGGAAAGTCTGGCGACTATCTCTATAATTTCTGGAAAGACGCCGCTCATCCGCGCGGGCTTTGGCGCCGGACGGTGCTGGAGAGCTACAAGCTAGATAAGCCCGAATGGGACGTGCTGCTCGACATCGATGCGCTCAACAAGGCTGAGGGAATCTCCTGGGCTTTCTCCGGCGCCGCACGATCACCGGATAAAACCCGTGCGTTGATCAGCCTGTCCTTCAACGGTACCGATGCCATCGAAGTCCGCGAGTTCGATATTCCGAGCAAGAGCTTCGTCGCGGACGGCTTCTTCATCTCGAAAGCCAAGACCCAGGTGAGCTGGCTCGATCAGGATACGCTGTTGTTCGGCAGCGCGCAGAATCCTGGCGACACCACAGAAGCCGGCTACGCCCGCGTTGTCAGAAAATGGAAGCGCGGCACGCCGCTGGCATCGGCCGAGAGCGTGTTCGAGGTCGAGAAGCAGGACGTCGCCGCCTGGTTCGGCGTCGACCGCCGACCGACCCATGAGCGCGTGATGTATTGGCGCGCGCTGGATTTCACGCGCTCGCATATATCAGTCGAACAAAAGAACGGCCCCCATGCCGGACAGCGTGTACGACTCGACCTGCCCGAAGAAGTATCGATCTCCGGCGATGCCGACGATCTGCTCGTCAGCCCGAAGCAGGACTGGACCGTGAGCGGCATGGTCATCCCAAGCGGTGCGCTGGCAGTAATCAACCTCGATCGCTTCCTCGAAGGCGCACGCGACTTCGAAATCATCTTCACACCGACGCCCACCCGCGCGCTGGAATCCTGGCTTGAAACGCGCCACGGCGTCGTATTGCAGATTCTCGACAATGTCCGCGCTCGCATCATGCTCACAACGCGCGACGGCGACGGCTGGATCGAAACTCCCGTCCCGGGTCTGCCCGACAACGCCTCGATCAGCGTCGCAGCTTTCGGCGGCGAGGACGATCCTGACCTCGGCAAGGATATGCTGCTCACCGTCACCGGTTTCGACCGGCCGACCACCACCGCCTTGTGGCACGGTGCCGGCGACCTCGAACCACTGAAATCCTCGCCACGCTCATTCGATTCAACTGGCATCGAGGTGAAGCAGTGCCACGCTGTCGCCGCTGACGGCACCAAGATCCCCTACTTCCTGATCGGCAAGAACCTCGCCTCATCAGATGCACCACGGCCCACGATCCTCTATGGCTATGGCGGTTTCGAAGTCTCGCTGACACCGTCATACATGGGCATCACCGGCAAGCTCTGGCTCGAACAAGGCAACCTCTATGCGCTCGCCAATATCCGGGGCGGCGGCGAGTTCGGACCAGGCTGGCATCTCGCCTCGCGCAAGGCGACGAAACATGTGGCGCATGACGACTTCGCAAGTGTCGCGCGCGATCTTGCTGTGTCCGGTGTCACGACGGCAGCAAAACTCGCCTGCCACGGCGGCAGCAATGGCGGACTACTCGTTGGCAACATGCTGACGCGCTATCCCGAACTGTTCGGCGCGATCTGGTGCAGCGTGCCGCTGCTCGACATGGCGCGCTACACAAAGCTGCTGGCCGGTCAAAGCTGGATCGCCGAATATGGCGATCCAGAAATCGCCGAAGAATGGGCATTCATCCAGAAATTTTCGCCCTATCACCTGTTAGCATCCGGCAAGACCTATCCGCCGATCTTCATCACCACCAACCGCACCGACGACCGCGTCCATCCCGGCCACGCCCGCAAGATGGCGGCGAAGCTCGAAGAGCTTGGCTATCCCGTCTGGTTCAACGAAACTGTCGCCGGTGGACACTCTGGCGCGGTGGACAATACCAAGCAGGCGCAGAGCCAGGCGCTGGGTTTTGCGTTTCTACGCCGAACGATTTGCCGCTAGAGCAATACGACCAGAAAAACATTCAGGGAGACCGCCTCATGTCATCCGACAAAGTCGCCATCATCACGGCCGGTGGAAGCGGCATGGGCGCTGCATCCGCACGCCGCCTTGCAGCCGATGGGTTCAAGGTCGCGATCCTGTCGTCGTCCGGCAAAGGCGAGGCACTCGCGCAGGAGCTCGGCGGCATCGGCGTGACCGGCTCCAACCAATCGAACGACGATCTGAAGCGGCTTGTCGATGGCACGCTGGAGAAATGGGGCCGGATCGATGCGCTGGTAAACAGTGCCGGCCATGGCCCACGTGCCCCCATTCTCGATATTACCGACGAACAGTGGCACACGGGCATGGATGTCTATCTGATGAATGTCATCCGGCCGACCCGGCTGGTGACGCCGATCATGCAGAAGCAGAAGTCCGGCGCGATCATCAATATCTCGACTGCATGGGCATTCGAACCCTCGGCGATGTTTCCGACATCAGCCGTGTTCCGCGCCGGGCTCGCCGCCTACACAAAGCTGTTCGCGGACAGTTTTGCCGCTGACAATGTGCGGATGAACAATGTGCTGCCCGGCTGGATCGACAGTCTGCCGGCCACCGAGGATCGCCGCACGAGCGTGCCCATGCAGCGCTACGGCAAGAGTGAGGAGATCGCCGCTACCGTTGCATTTCTCGCGTCGGAGGGCGCTGGCTATATCACCGGCCAGAATATCCGCGTCGATGGCGGCATGACGCGGTCGGTGTAGCGACCGCGCAACGGCGCGACTAAACAGGCGCTGTCGCGCCGATCTGCAGCAGCATAGCCTTGGCGATTTCCTGCTCGCCCATGATCACGACATTGGCGCCGTGATGCTTGAGGTGCGCGATCTCTTCTTCGGAATGGGCGCGGGCAATGATCGGCAGTGTGGGGCAGAGGGCGCGCGCCTTGGCGACGATCTGGCCGCCTTCGAAAGCGTCGGGAATCGCGACAAGGAGTCCCTTCGCTCCCATCACATTCGCAGCCTGCAGCATGTCGGGCGCCGCGGCATTGCCGGTGATGACCTCAACACCTTCCTTCTGCAGGCGCTCGACGACACCCGGCGTGTCCTCGATCACCAGCAATGGCGTATTGTTCAGGCGCAGCGCCCTGCTGACGACGCTGCCAACGCGGCCGTGCCCGACCAGCACGACGTGGTCCTTGAGCTGCGTCTCCGGCAACGGGACGCGCGTGACCGCTTTCTCCTTGCTGTCCGCAGCGGCCGCTTCACTCGCTGCCGCTGCTTTCGCGTCCTTGTCGGCCAGTAAGCGATCGAGCAATGCGAAGAACAGCGGGTTGAGCATGATCGAGATGATCGCGCCGGCGAGCACGAGATCGCGACCGCGATCCGGCAGCAGTCCGAGGCCCACGCCGAGGCTGACGAGAATGAAGGAGAATTCGCCGATCTGCGCCAGCGAAGCCGAAATCGTCAGCGCCGTCGAGGTCGGATACCCGAACAGTCGGACGATGCCGAAGGCAGCCGCCGATTTGCCGAACAGGATGATGAACACGGTTGCGAGCAGCGGCAGCGGTTCGCGCAGAATGATCGCCGGATCGACCAGCATGCCAACCGAGACGAAGAATAGCACCGCGAACGCATCACGTAGCGGCAGCGTTTCATTGGCGGCGCGTTGGCTGAGTTCGGACTCGCTGAGGATCATGCCAGCGAAGAAGGCGCCCAGCGCGAACGACACGTCGAATACAAGGGCTGCGCCGAAGGCAACCCCGAGTGAGATGGCGAACACCGCAAGACGAAACAGCTCGCGTGATCCGGTATGCGCTACGTAGTGCAGCAGCATCGGGATGACGCGGCGGCCGACCACGAGCATGAAGATCACGAAGCCCGCGACCTTGCCGAGCGTGATCAGCACCGGCATCGCAAGTGCTGACATGCTGGCACCGTTGCCCTCGCCTTTCAGCAGACCAGCGATCGCCGGCAGCAGCACCAGCGTCAGCACCATTGCGAGATCCTCGACGATCAGCCAGCCGATGGCGATGCGCCCGCGCTCGCTATCCACCAGCCGTCGTTCTTGCAGCGCGCGAAGCAGCACCACCGTCGAAGCCACCGACAGCGCAAGGCCAAACACCAGGCCGCCACCGAACGACCAGCCGAGCGCCTCGCCAAGGCCGATGCCGAGCAGCGTCGCCACGGCGATTTGCACGATGGCGCCGGGGATCGCGATATTCTTGACCGAGAGCAGATCCTTCAGCGAGAAATGCAGGCCGACGCCAAACATCAGCAGAATGATGCCGATTTCCGCGAGTTCATTGGCGATATTCTGGTCCGCCACATAGCCGGGCGTAAATGGGCCCATGAAGACGCCGGCGAGTAGATAGCCGACCAGCGGCGACACGCGAATGCGCTGTGCGATCAGGCCGAGGATGAATGCCAGTACGAGGCCAACGACGACGGTGGAAATCAGCGGGGTGTTATGCTCCATGCCGCTTTTTGCCGCATGGGCGCGTGGGATGCCACCCTTAACGAGGGCTACTCATGGTCGCAGGCGCGAGCGGTCACGTCATCGCGAGATGGGGTTGTGTGACCCACACTGCCATTCGGGGCGCGATCTCAGCGAAGCTGAGAGCGTGAACCTCAGGCATTCCAGTTGGAATGGCGGGGAATCTCGACATAGTAAAACACTGCGGGATTCCGGGTTTGCGCCCGCCTGGCGGCGTTCGCGACACCGGAATGACGAGATTAGTTGCCGATCGCCGCTTCGATCGCCGCCAGCGCCGCATCGGCCTTGGCACCATCCGGACCACCGGCTTGCGCCATATCTGGACGGCCACCGCCGCCCTTACCGCCCAACGTTTCGGACGCAAGCTTCACCAGATCGACGGCGCTGAAGCGCTTGGTCAGATCTTCGGTAACGCCGACCACGACGCCGGCTTTGCCGTCTTCACCGACATTGATGATGGCGACGACGCCGGAGCCGAGCTGCTTCTTGCCGGCATCGGCGAGGCTCTTGAGATCCTTCATCTCGATGCCCGACACGCTCTTGGCCATCAGCTTGACGTCACCGACCGTCTTGACGTCTGCGGATGCGCCGCCAGCGGCCGATGCACCGGCAGCAGCACCGCCGCCCATGGCGATGGTCTTCTTCGCTTCGGAGAGCTCACGCTCCAGCTTCTTGCGCTCGTCCATCAGCGCGGCGATGCGCGCCGGCATATCGTCGAGCGTGGTGCGAAGCTCGTTCGCCGCGGTTTTGGCGAGAAGGATCGTCTCATTGGCGTGATGACGCGCATGGTTGCCGGTCAGCGCCTCGATACGGCGCACACCGGACGACACCGCGCTTTCAGCCGTGACCGAGATCATGCCGATATCGCCGGTGCGTTTCACATGGGTGCCGCCGCAGAGTTCGACCGACCAGCCGAGCGCGTTGCTGCCCGAATCGCGGGGCATCTTGCCCATCGACACGACTCGAACTTCATCACCGTATTTCTCGCCGAACAGCGCGCGTGCGCCGGCCTCGCGGGCATCGTCCACCGCCATCAGGCGCGTGGTGACGGCGTCGTTTTCCAGCACCACATTGTTGGCGATGTCCTCGACGCGGCGCAGTTCCTCGGCCGTGATCGGCTTCTGATGCACGAAGTCGAAACGCAGGCGATCAGGCGCCACCAGCGAACCGCGCTGGGCGATATGATCGCCGAGCACCTGACGCAGCGCTTCATGCAGCAGATGGGTCGCCGAGTGATTGGCGCGAATCGACGAGCGACGGGTGTGATCGACGTCGAGCGCCAGCGCAGCGCCGACTTTCAGCGTGCCCTGCTCGAGCGTGCCGACATGCACGAACAGATCGCCTGCGCGCTTCTGGGTTTCTGTGACACGGAAGGTCACGCCCTCGCCGGTGATCACACCGGTGTCGCCGACCTGGCCACCGGACTCTGCATAGAACGGCGTCTGGTTGAGCACGATGGCGCCGGTGTCGCCTGCCTTGAGGCTGTCGACTTCCTTGCCATCCTTCACCAGTGCCGTAACCGCACCTTCTGCAGACTCGGTCTCGTAGCCGAGAAATTCCGTCGCGCCGAGTTTTTCACGTAGCTCGAACCAGATCGCTTCGGTCGCGGTCTCGCCGGAGGAAAAGCGCGACGCACGTGCCTTCTGCTTCTGCTTCTCCATCGCATCGGTGAAGGACGCGATATCGACGGAGATGCCGCGGTTACGCAGTGCGTCCTGCGTGAGATCGAGCGGGAAGCCGTAGGTGTCGTACAGCGTGAAGGCGGTCTCGCCGTCAAACATATCGCCCTTCTTCAGCGACGCGCTCTTGTCGTCGAGAATGCCGAGACCACGATCCAGCGTCTTGCGGAAGCGCGTCTCTTCGAGGCGCAGCGTTTCCTCGATCAGGCTCTCGGCGCGCACCAGCTCCGGATAGGCCTGGCCCATCTCACGCACCAGCGCCCAAACCAGGCGCCACATCAATGGCTCCTTGGCGCCGAGCAACTGACCGTGACGCATGGCGCGGCGCATGATCCGGCGCAACACATAGCCACGACCTTCATTCGACGGCAGCACGCCGTCGGCGATCAGGAACGATGAGGCGCGCAGATGGTCGGCGATGACGCGCAGCGAAGCCTTCATCGGCCCCTGCGGATCGGCACCGGTGAGATCGGCGATGGCGCGGATCAGCGCAACGAACAGATCGATGTCGTAATTGTCGTGCTTGCCCTGCAGCACCGCAGCGATGCGCTCGAGACCCATGCCAGTGTCGATTGACGGCTTCGGCAGCGAGATGCGGTTGCCCGGCGCAAGCTGGTCGAACTGCATGAACACCAGATTCCAGATCTCTATGAAGCGGTCGCCGTCTTCGTCGGGCGAGCCGGGAGGGCCACCTGGAATCTTGTCGCCATGGTCGAAGAAGATTTCCGAACACGGACCGCATGGGCCGGTATCGCCCATCTGCCAGAAATTGTCCGAGGTCGGGATGCGGATGATCTTGGAATCCGGCAGACCAATCTTCTTCCACAGCGCAAACGCTTCATCGTCCTCGGAATAGACGGTGACCAGCAGGCGATCTTTTGCGAGACCATATTCCTTGGTGATCAGGTTCCAGGCGAGCTCGATCGCGCGTTCCTTAAAATAGTCGCCAAATGAGAAGTTGCCGAGCATCTCGAAGAAGGTGTGGTGGCGCGCGGTATAGCCGACATTGTCGAGATCGTTATGCTTGCCGCCCGCACGGACGCATTTCTGCGACGTCGTCGCGCGCTGATAAGGCCGCTTCTCAACGCCGGTAAAAACGTTTTTGAACTGCACCATGCCGGCATTGGTGAACATCAGCGTGGGGTCGTTGCGCGGCACCAGCGGCGACGACGACACGATGTCGTGACCATTCGCCGCAAAGTAATTCAGAAATGCCGACCTGATCTCGTTAACGCCGCTCATATCAGTCCCATTGCGCCCAAGACTTGTTACGTTCAAGACTTGGCGCCTAAAAATCGCCCACGGCCCTGCCGTCGGCCAATGCCACAACCGGTTGCTTTTAGACCGGCGGCACTAGGCCTGTCCAGAAACTGTGCAAGGGGATTACAAGGGATCATTCAAGCGGATCAGGGGCTTGCCGCAGCAGCACAGGGCCGTTGATAGGTGTCGCAACCGCGTTGACAGATTCAGGGAACGCATGCTCTTGTGCCGACGTTGAAAGACGTCACGTCGGGAGAGACCGGCCCCCGTTTGGGCCGGCGCCGAAGGAGCAACCGCCCCGGAAACTCTCAGGCAAAAGGACCGCGTGACAGGTTAGCATCTGGAAAGAGATGCCTTTGAGCCCAAATGGGCCGATGGCGTCCGCCGACGGGATAATACTCTCAGGCACAGCGACAGATGGGGCTCGTACAGGCACTCCGGGAATGGTCCCGGGGAACCGCGAGGACCCGTCACCATGCTAGCGACCGATAAACCCTCAACTTTAAAACAAACGCCGCTGCACGCCCTCCATGTCGCCCGTGGCGGCAAGATGGTGCCCTTCGCCGGTTATGACATGCCGGTGCAATACGCCACCGGCGTGCTGAAGGAGCACCTTCACACCCGTGCTGCAGCCGGCGTATTCGACGTCTCCCATATGGGCCAACTCACCTTGCGGGCGAAGTCCGGCAAGGTCGAGGACGCCGCTTTGGCGCTCGAAAGACTGGTGCCGATGGACATTCTGGCGCTGGCGCCAGGGCGCCAGCGTTATGCCCAGTTCACCAATGACGCCGGCTGCATTCTCGACGACCTGATGGTGGCGAATTTCGGCGATCATTTGTTTCTCGTGGTCAACGCCGCCTGCAAGGATGAAGACGAGGCGCATCTGCGCGCGCATCTCACCGACACATGCATCATCGAGACCTTGCCCGACCGTGCACTGATCGCGCTGCAGGGTCCGAAGGCGGCGGACGTGCTGGCAAAGTTCTGCCCTGAGGCACCGGCGATGAAGTTCATGGATGCTGGTCCGCATCAGGTGAACGGCATTGCCTGTTTCGTCTCACGCTCCGGCTATACGGGCGAAGACGGCTACGAGATCTCGATCCCGAACGATCAGGCCGAGGCCCTTACCGCCGCCTTGCTCGATCATCCCGACGTCCTGCCGATTGGCCTCGGCGCCCGCGACAGCCTCCGTCTCGAAGCTGGGCTGTGCCTCTACGGCCATGACATCGACACGACGACCACGCCCATCGAAGGCGGGTTGAACTGGTCGATCCAGAAGAGCCGCCGGACCGGCGGCGCCCGCGCCGGCGGCTTCCTCGGCAGCGACAAGATCCTGGCGCAGCTCGATGGCGGCGCACCGCGCAAGCGCATCGGCCTGCTGCCCGAAGGCCGCGCGCCCGTGCGCGAAGGTGTGCTGCTGTTTGCCGACGCCACCTCCACCAAATCGATCGGCAGCGTCACCTCGGGCGGCTTCGGCCCCAGTCTCGGCGCGCCAATTGCAATGGGCTATCTGCCCAGCGCGCAGGCAGCCGACGGCACCACCGTCTATGCCGAGCTTCGCGGCCAGCGGATGCCGATGAAAGTGTCACCCATGCCCTTCGTCCCCCACAGCTACAAGCGTTGAGGAACTGCCCCATGACCACCCTGTACACCGAAGACCACGAATGGCTCGCGATCGACGGCGACGTCGTCACCGTCGGCATCACCGACTACGCACAGTCACAGCTCGGCGACGTCGTGTTCGTCGAACTGCCCAAAGTGGGCCGTGCGCTGAAGAAGGCCGAAGCCGCCGCCGTGGTCGAATCGGTCAAGGCCGCCTCCGACGTCTATGCGCCGATCACCGGCGAGGTCGTGGAGATCAATGACGCACTCGCAGCCGAGCCCGCGCTGGTGAATTCCGATGCCGACAGTAAGGCGTGGTTCTTCAAGCTGAAGATCGCCGACAAGAGCGAGCTCGAAGGCCTGATGGATGCCGACGCCTACAAAGCTCACACCGCCTAGTCGTCATGCCCGGCGACTGCCGGCCATGACGACTTCTGAAATTCGTTCGAGGAACAACAGATGACCCTGAACAAATCTTCCGGTGACGTCGCCACCGATTTCGTCCGCCGCCATATCGGCCCTTCGCAAGCCGATATTCGTGTGATGCTTGAAACGGTCGGCGCGAAAAGCCTGTCCGCACTGATGGGCGAGACGCTCCCTGCCTCAATTCGCCAGAAGACGCCGCTCGATCTCGGGCGAGCGCTCAGCGAAACCGAGGCGCTGGCGCATATGACCGAGATGGCGGCCAAGAACGCGGTGTTCACGTCACTGATCGGCCAAGGCTATTCCGGCACGATTCTCCCGACCGTGATCCAGCGCAACATCCTGGAGAACCCGGCCTGGTACACGGCCTATACGCCGTATCAGCCGGAGATCAGCCAGGGCCGACTCGAGGCGCTGTTCAACTTCCAGACCATGATCTGTGACCTCACCGGTCTCGATGTCGCCAATGCGTCGCTGCTCGATGAAGCGACCGCCGCTGCGGAAGCCATGGCACTGGCCGAGCGCGCCTCAAACGCTCAGACCAAAACCTTTTTCGTCGATCATGAAGTTCATCCGCAGACCCTCGCGGTGCTGCGCACCCGCGCCGAGCCGCTCGGCTGGAAGCTTCAGATCGGCAATCCGCTGACCGATCTCGACAAGGCCGACGTGTTCGGCGCGATCCTGCAATATCCCGGCACGACCGGCACCGTGCGCGATTTCAAGCCAGCCATTGCGGCGCTCAAAGCGAAGGGCGCGCTCGCCGTCGTCGCCGCCGACCTGCTGGCGCTGACGCTTTTGGCCTCGCCGGGCGAACTCGGCGCGGACATCGCGATCGGCTCGGCACAGCGCTTCGGCGTGCCGATGGGATACGGCGGTCCGCATGCCGGCTACATGTCGGTGCGCGACGCGATCAAGCGCTCGATCCCGGGCCGCCTCGTCGGCCTCTCCATCGATTCCCGCGGCGAGCCCGCCTATCGCCTGGCGCTGCAGACCCGCGAACAGCATATCCGCCGCGAAAAGGCGACGTCGAACATCTGCACCGCGCAGGTGCTGCTCGCAGTCATCGCCTCGATGTATGCGGTCTATCATGGCCCCGAAGGCCTCAAACACATCGCTCGCACGGTCCATCGCCGCACACTGGTGCTGGCCGCTGGCCTCAAGAAGCTCGGCTTCGCGTCGGAGAGCGAAGCCTTCTTCGATACTCTGACGGTGACCGTCGGCGACAAGCGCGACGGCATCATTGCCGCAGCCCAGGCCGAGAAGATCAACCTGCGCATCGGTGACGGCACGATCGGCATCGCGCTCGACGAGACCACGACGCCGGAAACCATCGAAGCGATCTGGCGCGCCTTCGGTGGCAAGCTTGGCTATTCAGACGTCGAGCATGGCGTCAGCGACGCCCTGCCCGCCTCGCTGAAGCGGAGCTCGGCCTTCCTCACGCATCCCGTCTTCCACAGCCATCGCTCCGAGACCGAACTCCTCCGCTATATGCGGAAGCTCTCGGACCGCGACCTGGCGCTCGACCGCGCGATGATCCCGCTCGGCTCCTGCACCATGAAGCTGAACGCCACCACCGAGATGATGCCGTTGACTTGGCCCGCCTGGGGCTCGCTGCATCCATTCGTGCCCCGCGAACAGGCCGCCGGCTATCACCAGCTTTTCGCAACACTGGAAAAGTGGCTGTGCGACATCACCGGCTACGACGCCGTATCGCTGCAGCCGAATTCCGGCGCGCAAGGCGAATATGCCGGGCTGCTCGCGATCCGCGCCTATCACGCGGCGCGCGGCGACAGCCATCGCAATATCTGCCTGATCCCTTCATCGGCGCACGGCACCAATCCTGCCTCGGCCAGCATGGTCAATATGGATGTGGTTGTCGTCGCCTGCGACAAGCGCGGTGACGTGGACGTCAACGACCTGCGCATCAAGGCCGAGAAACACGCTGCCAATCTCGCGGCAATCATGATCACCTATCCGTCGACCCACGGCGTGTTCGAGGAGCATATCCGCGAGATCTGCGAGATCGTCCACGCCAATGGCGGTCAGGTCTATCTCGACGGCGCCAATATGAATGCGCAGGTCGGCCTGTCGCGTCCGGGTGATTACGGCGCGGACGTCAGTCATCTCAACTTGCATAAGACGTTCTGCATTCCGCACGGCGGCGGCGGCCCCGGCATGGGCCCGATCGGCGTCAAGGCGCATCTGGCGCCCTATTTGCCCGGTCATCCCTCGGCCAACAGCGATGTACCGGTGGGTCCGGTGTCGGCCGCACCCTACGGTTCGGCGTCGATCCTGACCATCTCCTACATCTACATCCTGATGATGGGCGGCGCGGGTCTCACCTCGGCCACCGAGCTTGCGATCCTCAATGCGAACTACATTGCCACACGGCTGCATCCGCACTTCCCGGTGCTGTATCGCAACGAAAAGGGACGCGTGGCGCATGAATGCATCATCGATCCACGCGCATTCAAGACGTCTGCCGGCGTCACCGTCGACGATATCGCCAAGCGCCTGATCGACTATGGTTTCCACGCACCGACCATGAGCTTTCCTGTCGTGGGGACGCTGATGATCGAGCCGACGGAATCGGAATCGAAACTCGAACTCGATCGGTTCTGTGAGGCGATGATCGCGATCCGCAAGGAGATCACGGATATCGAGAGTGGCCGCTGGAACGTCGAGGCGTCGCCGCTGCGTCATGCGCCGCATACAGTGCACGATATCGCGGATGACGACTGGAAGCGCGCTTATACACGCGCCGAAGGCTGCTTCCCGGCTGGGAACTCACGCACCGACAAATACTGGTGCCCGGTCGGCCGCGTCGACAACGTCTATGGCGACCGCAATCTGGTGTGCTCGTGCCCGCCGATGGAAGACTACGCACAGGCCGCCGAATAGAATGAAAGAGCCACCTGCACGCTGCAGGTGGCTCTTTTTGTCAGGCTGCCGCAGCCAGATTGACCGCCGATTTCGCCAGCACCGACAGCGACTCGTCGGTCTTCTTTTCCTGATTGAGCGTCTCGTCGAGCAGCCGCACCGCGTCCTTCATGCCGAGTTCCGTAGCCCAGGTCTTTAAGGTGCCATAGCGCGAGATCTCATAATGTTCGACGGCCTGCGCCGCGGCGAGCAGGCCGGCATCGAGCGCGCTCGTCCCCTTGTATTCGTCCATGATTTCCTTGCCCTCATCCAGGATACCCATGATGGCGTCGCAGGTCTTGCCGCGGGCGGGCTTGTCGAGCAGCTCGAAGATCTGTTCCAGGCGCTCGACCTGGCCTTCGGTTTCGTCGTGATGCTTTTCGAAAGCGGCGCGCAATTTGTCCGAGGTTGCGGCCTTGGCCATCTTCGGCAGGGCTTTCAGGATCTGCTTTTCCGCGAAGTAGATATCCTTGAGCGTATCGAGAAAGAGGTCGTTGAGGTCTTTGTCTTTGGTCGCCATGACGCGCGCACTCCGTTAAGCTAGGGGTTGTTTCCCGCGGCTCAACGTCACCTGATGTGTCTTGTTCCTGAGGTTGTGACGCAACGATCAAAAATCGTTGCGTCACGCTCGCTGTCAGGCCGCCAGAGTGGTCTCGACCAGCTTCACCCAATAGGACGTGCCGTAGACGATCGCATCGTCGTTGAAATTATAGGCGGGGTGATGCAGCCCGGCGCTATCGCCGTTGCCGCAGAAGATGAAGGCGCCCGGGCGCGCTTCCAACATATAGGCAAAGTCTTCGGCGCCCATCACCGGCGGCATGTCGACATTGACCTTCTCGGCACCGGATATTTGGCTGGCGACGCGCACCGCCATGTCGGTCTCGGCGGGGTGGTTGACCACGACGGGATAGCCGCGGTCATAGTCGAGCACGATCTTCGCGCCGGTCTGCAGCGCGACGCCGTTGACCACCTCGTTCATGCGCTTCTCCATGAGATCGCGCACCTCGGAATTCAACGTTCGCACGGTGCCGCGCAGTTCAGCGGTAGCCGGGATGACGTTGCTGGCATGCCCTGCATGGAATTCGCAGATCGAGAGCACCGCGGATTCCAAGGGATTGACGGTACGGGAGACGATTGTCTGCAGCGCCATCACGAGCTGCGAACCGACCAGCACGGAATCGATGGTCTTGTGCGGATAGGCAGCATGGCCGCCCTTGCCCTCGATCTGGATCGAGATGCGGTCCATCGCTGCCATGATCGGGCCCGGGCGCAGCGCGAAGGAGCCGACCGGCATGCCGGGATTGTTGTGCATGCCATAGACCTGATCGATCTTGAAACGGTCCATCAGGCCGTCCTTGATCATCGCTGCAGCGCCCGCACCACCCTCTTCGGCCGGCTGGAAGATCACGACGGCATTGCCGGCGAAATTGCGTGTTTCGGCGAGATATTGCGCAGCGCCCAGGAGCATGGACGTGTGACCATCGTGACCGCAGGCATGCATCTTGCCGGGGGTCTTCGAGGCGTAAGGCAGATTGGTCGCTTCCTCGATCGGCAGCGCGTCCATGTCAGCGCGTAACCCGATCACCTTGTGCTCGCCGGAGGCCGGCTTGCGGCCCTTGATGACGCCAACGACACCGGTGCGTCCCAGGCCCGTCACAACTTCGTCGCAACCGAACTCCTTCAACCGCTCCGCCACGAAGCCCGCGGTCCGGTGCACGTCATACATCAGCTCGGGATGGGCATGCAGGTCACGGCGCCAGGCCATGATTTCCGGTTGCAGATCGGCGACACGATTGATGATGGGCATGGGTCAAGGTCTCGATGCGGTGGAACGGCGATATCCTTGTCTAGCATGTCGCGTGCCAACGGCCCACCCCACCGGTCCCATCCCACGCTGTACAGACGCCCGCCGCCTCGTTAATCCCTTTCGGCACGGCAGGTGAGACCGTGAAACGGATGCGGCAGGGAAACGATGACGACACGGCTCGAGGGTGATTTCGATTATATCGTGGTTGGTGCAGGTACCGCCGGTTGCATCGTCGCCAATCGCCTTTCGGCAGATCCCGGCAAGCGCGTCCTTATTCTCGAGGCCGGCGGCAACGACAACTGGATCTGGTTTCACATTCCGGTAGGCTATCTTTTCGCCATCGGCAATCCCCGGTCCGACTGGATGTTCCGCACCGAGCCGGAGCCCGGCCTCAATGGCCGCGCGTTGGCCTATCCGCGCGGCAAGGTGATCGGCGGCTCCTCCGCGATCAATGCCATGATCTCGATGCGCGGCCAGGCCGCCGACTACGATCACTGGCGCCAGCTCGGCCTCAATGGCTGGGGCTATGACGATGTCCTCCCGGCGTTCAAGACATTGGAAGATCATTTCCTCGGCGCTAGTGAACATCACGGCGCGGGTGGCGGTTGGCGTATCGAAGAGCCGCGGCTGTCCTGGAAAGTACTCGACGCCGTCGGCGATGCAGCGGCCGAAATGGGCATTCGCAAGACCGCCGATTTCAACACCGGCGACAATGAAGGCATCGGCTATTTTCACGTCAACCAGAAGCGCGGTCGGCGCTGGTCGTCGGCCCGCGGCTTTCTCAAGCCCGCACTGCATCGCCCGAACCTGCGCCTCGAAACCAAAGTGATGGTCGATCGCCTGATCGTCGAAAACGGCCGCGCCATCGGCGTGCGTTTCACCCAGAACGGCCAGGAGATGGAGGCGCTCGCCAGGGGCGAAGTCATCCTGTGTGCTGGCGCGGTCGGCTCACCGCATCTGTTGCAGCGCTCCGGTATCGGACCCGCGGAGTGGCTGTCCGCCGCTGGCGTCGACGTCACGCTCGACCGTCAGGGCGTCGGTCGCAATCTGCAGGACCATCTGCAGCAGCGCGCGATCTACAAGGTCTCCGGCGTGCGCACGCTGAACGAGACCTACTATAATCTGTTCCGCCGTGGCTGGATGGGCGTCGATTACGCGCTTCGCCGCCGCGGGCCGCTCACCATGGCGCCATCGCAGCTTGGCATCTTCACGCGCTCCGACGCCCATCGCGAACGCGCCAATATCCAGTTTCATGTACAACCGCTTTCGCTCGACAAATTCGGCGATCCACTGCATCGCTTTCCGGCGATCACCATTGCTGCCTGCAATCTGCAGCCGACATCGCGCGGCGAAATCAAACTGCGCTCGGCGAAGCCCGATGACGCACCGGCAATTGCTCCGCACTATCTCTCAACAGACGACGATCGTCAGGTTGCTGCCGATGCGATCCGTGTCACGCGCAGGCTGATGAAGCAGAAGGCCCTCGCCGCCTATCATCCCGAAGAATACCTGCCGGGACCATCGGTTGGCGACGATGCGGCGTCGCTGGCCAAGGCCGCAGGGGATATCGGCACCACCATCTTCCATCCTGTCGGGACCGCGAAGATGGGCACGTCATCGGACCCGATGGCCGTGGTGGACGAGCGGCTGCGCATTTACGGGATCGCCGGATTGCGGGTCGTGGACGCCTCAGTGATGCCGACGATCACGTCGGGCAATACCAACACGCCGACCGCGATGATCGCGGAAAAAGGCGCGTCGATGATCATCACGGATTCGCGATAACCTCGTTCGGCGGGAATAAATTTCCGTCTTCGTCGGTCCAGTCCCCATAGCCCAATGCAGGGCGATGGAGATTGGCAATGAGTGCATTTGATCACGATCACTCCCACGGCGACCCGAGCCTGAGCCGCCGAAAGGTATTGGAATGCATGACATGGGCTGGCACGGGCGTGCTCTGGAGCATCGCCGGCGGCGTTCCGCACGCCCTTGGGCTGATTGATTCAGCACAAGCGGCAGAGCCCACCGGCCTGACCTTTCTGCAGATCAGCGACAGCCATATCGGCTTCGACAAGCCAGCCAATCCCAACGCCATCGGTACGCTCGAGGAAGCCATCGGCCGGATCAAAGCCATGCCGGTGAAGCCATCGTTCATGATCCATACCGGCGATATCAGCCATCTCTCCAAGGCCTCCGAATTCGACGATGCCGACCGCATCATCTCGCAAGCGCGGCTCGATGTGCATTACGTTCCAGGGGAGCACGATTTCATCGACGAAGAGGTCAAGCTCTACCGCGAGCGCTACGGACGCGGGACCAAGGGCTCCGGCTGGTATTCCTTCGACGCGAGCGGCGTGCACTTCATCGGGCTCGTAAACGTCGTCGATCTCAAAGCCGGCGGACTTGGAAACCTCGGCGCCGAACAACTGGCGTGGCTGGAAGACGATCTTCGCGGCCGATCGAAATCGACACCTATCGTGGTGTTTGCGCACATCCCGCTCTGGACGGTCTATCCGACCTGGGGATGGGGTACCGAAGACGGAGCACGCGCGCTGGACTACCTCAAGGGCTTCGGCTCGGTCACGGTGCTGAACGGCCATATCCATCAGGTGATGCAGAAAGTGGAAGGCAACGTCACGTTCCACACCGCACGCTCAACTGCGTTTCCACAACCGGCACCGGGGACAGCGCCCTCACCTGGCCCCATGAAGGTGGCCGACGACAAATTACGCGGCCTGCTGGGCATCGCCAGCATCATCTTCAAACCCGGCGATGAACGCCTCGCCATCATCGATACCCCGTTGCAAGGCTGAGGGCATCGCAACATGATATCCGTCACCTTACGCAACATCTGCATCCGTGTCGCCATTTTTGCCGTCATAACCTCTTGCATGACAGCGGCGCGCTGCGAAGACCTCGCGGTGATGATCGACAACTTCACCTTCGAGCCGGCGCAGCTCGCCATCAAGGTCGGCACGACCGTCACCTGGAAGAACCGAGACGACATCCCGCACGCCGTGGTCTCAGCCGGAAAATTCAGGTCGAAAACACTCGATACTGACGACAGCTATTCCTTCACGTTCACGTCACCAGGTGACTACACGTATTTTTGCTCGCTGCATCCGCATATGACGGGGATAATCAAGGTTGAGTAGCGGCCAAAACCAAGGCATCACAACGATGCCCGGCCTCTGGAAACCCAGCAGCCGGACATCGGCCGGCAAGGACAAGTCGATGCCAGCGCACAGAGCTGACGACGATGGCGAAAGGACGCGCCGTTTTCGCGAGGTCGCGCTGCCATGCCTCGACGACGTCTATACGCTGGCCCGCTATCTGCTGCGCGACGCTGACGCCGCGGAGGACGCCGTACAGGAGTGCTATCTCCGCGCGCTGAAACATTTCGACAGCTATCGTGGCCCTGCAATCAAACCATGGCTGTTCGCCATCCTGCGCAATATCTGCCATGCGGAGTTCGCCCGTCGCATGAGCTCACCAACCGCGATCGCCGAAATCGCCGAGGCAGAGTCGCAGGAAGCTGCGCCGCTCTGGCATGAGGCACAGGCTTCGCCGGAAGCGGAACTGCTCCGACGTCGCGACGCCACGACGATCCAGCGTCTCGTGAGCACGCTTGCCGAACCGTTCAGGGAAATCCTCGTCCTGCGAGAAATGCAAAACCTGTCTTACCGCGAGATTTCCGACATCGTCGGCGCGCCCATCGGCACCGTGATGTCGCGTCTCGCCCGTGCACGTGCGATGCTCCGGATCGCATGGATGGCTGAAGAGGAGCAGCACCAATGACCTGCGACGAGGCCGAGATCCTTCTTCACGCATTACTCGATGACGAGCTCGACGCCGGGCATGTCCGCGAGGTCGAAGCACACATTGCCACGTGCCAGCGCTGCGCTGCTCAATTGAACGCCTATCGCGACATGCGATCCGCAATGGCCGCCATCGATCTGCATTTTACGGCGCCTCCCCAGCTACGCCGGCGCATCGAAGCAGCGCTCCCCAAGGCTCACGCGCCAAATCGTCGCGCCGTGCTGAAAGGCTTCGCGATGGGGTCGGTGTTGTCCGCCGTGGCTGCGACCGGCCTCGTCGTCGTCGTGCTTCGCCACGAAGACGAGCAGCGTATTCTTTCGGAGGTCGTGTCGGCGCATCTGCGCGCGTTGCAGGCCGGACATCTCACCGACGTGCTCTCCACCGATCAGCACACGGTGAAGCCCTGGTTCAATGGTCGGCTTGACGTAGCGCCGCCGGTTGTCGATCTCACCGCGCAGGGTTTCACGCTGATCGGCGGGCGGCTTGATTATGTCAACGGCCGAACGATTGGCGCCATCGTCTATCGGCGGCGCACCCATGTGATCAATCTGTTCGTTGCACAGACGACAAATGCAGAATCACGCGTGGCCAGGATCGAGACCGTTCAGGGCTTCAACATTCGCCACTGGAGCGAGCGCGGCCTGACCTACTGGGCAGTCAGCGATTTGAACGCCGATGAACTTACTGATTTCGGCAGCAAGGTCGAACTTGCAACGGGAGCGAGCTGAAACCTAGGCTGACTTCCGCACGGCGTTGTCGACCAGCGTCTTGCCGAGCGACCAGATCGCGCCAGGAACCTTGTGGCTATCGGCGATAACGGTACGGAACGAGTTTTCGATCCACTTGCCGTCTTCCTCGGTGACAACCAGCGGCGGCAGTAGCTTGATGGTGTGACTGCCGTGACCGGAGACCTGGGTCAGGATCTTCTGCTCCTTGAACAGCGGTACGGTGATCAACTGGCAGAACAGGCCTTTGCTGGCCGACTCCAGGATATTCCACGATGCTTTGAGGCGCAGCGACTTCGGCGGGCCGAATTCGACACCGATCATGAGACCTTTGCCGCGCACTTCCTTCAGAAGCTCGAATTCGGGAATCATGTTCTGCAGAGCGAGCCGCAATTCAGCACCGCGCTTGGCCGCGTTCTCGACCAGCTTCTCGTGCTTCATGATCTCCAGCGTGGCAATACCCGCGGCCATCGCCAGATCGTTCTTGCCGAAGGTCGAACCATGGACCAGCGAGCGATCCATACGGTTGAAGATCTTGTCGAAGATGCTTTTTCGCGTCAGCAGTGCGCCAACAGGAACATGACCTCCAGACAAGGCCTTTGCGAGAAGGATCATGTCGGGTTCGACGTTCCAGTGCTCGATCGCCAGAAACTTTCCGGTACGTCCGAGGCCGGTCTGGATTTCATCGGCGATGAACAGCGTGCCGTATTTGCGGCACAGCGCAGCGGCGCCCGACAGGAATTCATCGGTGGGCAGGTTGACGCCCTTGCCCTGGATCGGCTCGACGATGAAGCCGGCGACCTGTTTCGACGACAGCGCCTTCTCCAGCGCTTCGAGGTCGTTGAACGGCACCGTGGTGCAACCCGAGAGCAGTGGACCGAAGCCGGTGCGGAAATTGGTGTCGTCGGTCAGTGACAGCGCGCCATAGGTCAGTCCGTGATAGGCGTGATCGCAATATACGATCCCGTCGCGGCCGGTCGCATTGCGGGCGAATTTGATCGCGGCCTCGACGGTTTCTGCGCCCGAGTTCGCGAAAAACACCTTGTCCATATAGGGGACGTTTTCCAGCAGCTTCTCGGAGAGGATACCTGCGAGTGTGGAAACATCCATTTGCACCAAATTGGGCATGTCGGCGTCGAGCACGCTTTTGAGCGCATTCCGCATCACCGGATGGTTCCGGCCAATCGCAAAAACGCCAAATCCGCTCAGTAGATCGAGATAACGGGCGCCGTCCCGGTCGAACAAATACTGGCCGGTGCCTCGCTGAAAGCCAACGTCATATCCGATGGTCTTGAGGACTCGAACGAGCTGTTCATTAAGATGGCGCGTATGCATCGAGCTACGCTGCGCCTCCCGTTCAACAAACATCTCGGAAACGTCTAGATTCGGATATACCATGAGTTACATACGTCGGTTGATGGTCGCTTCGTCAACTGAAAACCGTAAATGCGGCGATTTGACTTCGCCGAGAACCGCTACTTAAGCATAGGTCTAAACATGTTGCAGCGCCCACGTATTACTACGCGTACTCTTACATATTGCGGAATCCTTTTTTCGGCAGGTTTGTTTTCGGCAGGGCTGGCTCCCGCATTTGCAGCAGACCCGACCGGCGATTGGAAGGTCGAGGACGGCGTCGCGCATATTCGTGTTGCCGAATGCGGCGGCAGCATGTGGGGGGCCGTAGCCTGGGAAAAGACCCCCGGCGGGATCGACAAGAACAATCCCGATGCCACCAAGAAGACGCGCCCCACTCTGGGCATCGTGACATTGCTGGACATGAAAAAGAATGCCGCAAACGACAAGTGGGCGGGTCAGGTCTACAATGCCAAGGACGGAAAATTCTATAAATCGACGATCAAGCTCGGTGATACGGCTGACGAACTTGAAATCGAAGGATGCGTCCTCGGTTTCCTGTGCGGCGGCCAGACCTGGACGCGCGTAGGCCCCTCGATTCCATCGAGCCCCTCGAACCTCACCGCCAAGGGCGCCCTGCCCAAGGCGGGCCCTGCCACCGGTGGCAAGATGGCCCCAGCGGCTACTCCGACGGCTGCTGCTGCACCCAAGACTACACCGGCTCCCGCTGGCGGCGCCCCCAAGGCTGCCGCTCCTGCCGGTCAGAAAACTGCTGCAGCAACGGTGCCGGGACAGCCGGCCGATATCGGCGATATCTGCCTTCTGCCCGAGATCAACAAGGTCACTCACTAGTCTCGCGCGGCTTACCCATGAGAGCCGGCTGGAATAGCAGCACGGCCGCCAGCGTCACGACAAAGGACATCGCGAGCAGTTTACCCATGCTCGCGGTGCCCGGATGGTTCGACAGCCACAGGCTCCCGAACGCCGTAGCAGTCGTCAGCGCGCTGAAGAAAATCGCGCGTGTCAACGATGACTGCAGCAGATTCTTGTAGCCTGCCCGCCAGGCCGTCACATAGTAGATCTTGAACGCCACGCCGACGCCAAGCAGCAGCGGCAGCGCGATGATGTTGGCGAAGTTCAGCGGCAAGCCGATCAACACACAGATCTCCAGCGTGACCGTTCCCGCCACCAGCAAGGGGACGATAGTCAGCAACACGTCGCTGATGCGCCGCAAAGCCAGCCACAGCAACAACGAGATCGAAAGCAGCGCCCAGATGCCCGCATGAATGAAGGCGGTGACAATGGTGTCGCCCGACTTCAGGATCGAGATTGGACCACCGACGGCAAGCGGCTCGGACTTCAGCACGGCGTCAGCGAACTTGCGCAGCGTGTCGTTATCGTTCGGATCGCCGTTGGGCTGCGCCTCGACGCGGATCTGGCCATCCTTGGTCTTCCACGAATTCACCAGTTCGGCTGGCAAGGTCTGCAAACTGATCGGGCTCGCCTGCATCAGATTACGCAACTGCCCCAGCGCGAGCTTGAGCGGCACCACAAAGGTCGCCTGCACCTGATCGCGCACAGGCTGGCTGGCATCAGCGGTCTTGGCCAATGCATCCGCCAGACGCTTGGCGGCGACGGCACCAGGACTGGTCTGCGTTCCCGCAAGTTTGCGCAGGCTCGCCGCCGAGTCCTTCAGAGAAGTGACGTTTTCCGCATCAGTCGGCGCCTTGTCGATCGACTCAGGGTTCAAAGCCGGCTCGAGAATCTTCGCACCTTCCTGAATCGCCTTCAGCTTGGCGGGCTGATCCTCAGGAACGAAGCTGCCGAGCGAAATCGTACGAGCAACTTCCGGGACCTTGGAGAGACGTTCTTCGACCTGCTTCGCAGCGGCCTCGTTTGGCGCCATGATATTGACGGCATTGGCGCCGGTGTTCGGATCCTTGCGCAGATCGAGGAAGGTCGCGATCGACTCGACGTTCGGATTGCGCAGGTTGATCGGATTGAAGTCGAACTTCAGGAAGTAGAGCAACGGCAGACCGGCGATCGTGAGCGCCAGTGTGATGCCGATAATCCAGAAACGCTTCTCTTCCAGAAAACGGTCGACAGGCGCCAGGAACGCATAACCGACGGGCTCCTTTTCGCCCGCGGGATTCAAGAGGTCGAGCAATGCCGGCAGAACGGTGATGCTGGTCAGGAACGCGATCATCATGCCGGCGCCGGCGATCTTGCCGAGTTCGGACACGCCTTTGTAATCGGTCGGAAGGAACGACAGAAAACCGGCAGCCGTTGCGAAAGCGGCGAGCGACAGCGGTACTGCGCAATATTCGGCAGCCTTCGTCAAAGCGAGCGGCAGATTGTCGTTCTTGTAGCGCTCGGAGCGGTAACGCACGCTGAACTGAATGCCGAAGTCGACGCCGAGGCCGACGAACAACACGGCAAATGCGATCGACAGCAGATTCAGCGAGCCCACCATCATAAGACCGACGGCGGTCGTTGTGACGAGGCCAACGAACAGAGTTGCGAAGACGGCGCCGATGATCTTGGCCGAGTGCAGCGCCATCCAGAGGATGACCAGCACGATCAAAACCGTACCGATCCCGTTGACGATGGCTCCATCCTGCACGGTGGAGAATTCCTCGTTTGCGATGGGGACCGGGCCGGTCAACCGCACGCGTGCGCCGTATTCGCCAGCGATGTTCAGGTCGATGGCAGCCTGCCGGATCGCATCTGTCGCGGTCTTGCCGGGCTCAAGCGCGTTGAAGTCGAGGATAGGCTTGATCTCGATGAAGCCACGCTTGTCGCCATCGGTCAGAGGCTTGTCGCTGACCAGCCCGCGCCATGAGAAGGTGCCCTTGCCGTTTTTCAGCACGTCCTCGATGGTCTGCGAGACGGCGTTGAAGGTCGGCGCTGCGGCGTCGAGCTGAAGCTGCCCGCGGCGAATGCCGGTGAGGCCGGTCTCCAGCGCGCCGGTGAGACCGCGCAGACTGGGATCGCCGGCCATGATTTCAATCAGGGGAGCAGCTTGCTGGAACTGGCCCGTCAGTTGCGCAACTTCCTTGGTCGGCAGGAACAGCAAGCCGTTTTTCTCGAAGAAAGCTCCGCCATCCAATCGGCGAACCGAGTCGAAATCCGTCTTGTTGGTCACCAGCTTCGCTTCCATCGCATTGGCTGCGGCATTAGCGAATTCAGGTGTGGGCGCCTCAACCACCGCGATAATCAGGCGCTCCTGGTCGAAGGCCTTGTCGAAGGCAATGTCGCGCTGACGCCAATCGAGATTGGGCGAGATCAGCTTGTTGATGTCTGTATTGATCGAGAAATTCTTCGCCGTGTAATAGCTCGCGCCAATCGAAAGAAGCACACAAACGAGCACCACCGGCAGTGCAAACCGGGTGCAGAAGTTCACGATCGAGACGACAACTCTTGTCAGCACGCTTTTTCTTTCTATTTGGACGAGGCTCGCAAAGAATGCGGTTCACGAGGGAGGGTTCCGCAAACCATTACTTTCGCATTGGATGCGCTTTGCTTTCAGCAATGTGATGGGATGGCATAAAACGTGCTGATCACCGTAGCAACGGCCGTGTTAGCGACGCCTCGCCGCGCCGTAAAGTGACGAACAAGTGAGAGTTTTCAGGTTCTTGTGGCGCAACCGCAAGATATTACCGCAACCCGGCCAGTCGCCGCAAACCACGTTTTCGGTTCGTGATTGCATACTGAGTGATTTTTGTCACACAGGACGGCTCAAATATCCAGCTGGGCTGGATATGTGCCTGATTGTGGTACAGAATTAAGGATTATACCGGAATCGATTATGGACTTTGTACCACGTGCTTGATCGTCGTCCCCTTGAAATCTTTCTGGCTCAGCCGCGCGGCTTCTGCGCGGGCGTCGTGCGTGCAATCGAGATCGTCGAGCGTGCTCTCGAGCGCTACGGCGCGCCGGTCTATGTCCGCCATGAGATCGTCCATAACAAATACGTGGTCGAGAGCCTGAAGGCCAAGGGCGCCATTTTCGTCGAGGAACTCTCCGAAGTGCCTCCGAATGCGATGACCGTCTTCAGCGCCCATGGCGTCGCCCGCAGCGTCGAGGAAGAAGCGGCTACCCGTGGCCTGCCTGTTTTGGATGCAACTTGTCCGCTTGTCACCAAGGTCCACAACCAGGGCAAGCGGTACATGTCCAAGGGCCGCAAGGTCATTCTGATCGGCCACGCAGGTCATCCGGAGGTTGACGGTACCATGGGACAGGTACCCGGCCCGGTTTACCTTGTTCAGAGCGTTGAGGACGTCAAGGCACTGACGCTGCCACCGCGGGAACCGGTCGCCTATATCACCCAGACGACCCTCAGCGTGGATGACACCAAGGACATCATTTTGGCCCTGGAACAGCGTTTCAGTGACATTGAGGGCCCCGATACCCGCGATATCTGCTATGCAACACAAAACCGCCAATCTGCGGTAAGAGACCTCAGTAAGCTCGTGGACGTCATCCTGGTCGTCGGGGCGACCAACAGTTCCAACTCGAACCGGTTGCGCGAAATCGGCACCGAAGTCGGTGTCGCAAGTTACCTCATTGCCGATGGCAGCGAACTCAACCCCGCCTGGTTGAAGGATGCGCGTGCCGTAGGCATCACGGCTGGCGCATCCGCGCCAGAAGTGCTTGTAGATGACGTGATCGAGACCTTACGGCGGATCGGACCGGTTGCGGTGTCGGTGTTGCCCGGACGTGAAGAGAATATCGAATTCAAGCTACCCGCCGAACTGACCGCGGTTTGATCCACCTTCGTCACGATGTGATGCGCAGAGAGAAAATTCGAAATGGCCATTCCGTTTTTTAAAGAAATGAAGATCGGCTCCTATCTCTTGAAGAAGAAGCTGACTGGCCAGAAGCGCTATCCGCTGGTGCTGATGCTGGAACCCCTCTTCCGCTGCAACCTGGCCTGTGTCGGCTGTGGCAAGATCGACTATCCGAACGCCATCCTGAATCGCCGCATGTCGGCGCAGGAATGCTGGGATGCTGCGGACGAGTGCGGCGCGCCGATGGTTGCGATCCCGGGCGGCGAGCCGCTGATCCACAAGGAAATCGGCGAGATTGTGCGCGGCCTGGTCGAGCGCAAGAAGTTCGTCTCGCTCTGCACCAACGCGCTGCTGCTTGAGAAGAAGCTCGACCTGTTCACGCCGTCGCCCTACCTGTTCTTCTCGGTGCATCTCGATGGCCTCAAGGATCATCACGACAAGGCCGTGTCGCAGGAAGGCGTGTTCGACAAGGCCGTGTCCGCGATCAAGGCCGCCAAGGCCAAGGGCTTCGCGGTCAACGTCAACGCGACCATCTTCGACGGCCACGCGGCCGAGGACATTGCCAAGTTCCTCGACTTCACCGTGGAGCTCGGTGTCGGCGTCTCGATGTCGCCGGGCTACGCTTATGAGCGTGCGCCGGATCAGGAGCACTTCCTGAACCGCACCAAGACCAAGAAGCTGTTCCGCGACGTCTTTGCGCTCGGCAAGGGCAAGAAGTGGAACATCATGCATTCCGGCCTATTCCTGGACTTCCTCGCCGGCAACCAGGAATACGAGTGCAAGCCGTGGGGCATGCCCGCGCGCAACATCTTCGGCTGGCAGAAGCCCTGCTACCTGCTTGGTGAAGGCTACACCAAGACGTTCAAGGAACTGATGGACACCACCGATTGGGACACCTACGGCACCGGCAAGTACGAGAAGTGCGCCGACTGTATGGCCCATTGCGGCTACGAGCCGACCGCTGCGGACGCGGCGATCAGCAACCCCTTCAAGGCCATGTGGGTGGCGATGCGCGGCATCAAGACCTCGGGCCCGATGGCGCCGGAAATCGACCTCACCAAGCAGCGCCCGGCGCAGTACGTGTTCTCGTCGGAAGTTCAGAAGCGTCTGTCGGACATCCGCAAGGAAGAAGCTCTCGCCGCCGCCGCAAAGGCCGAGGAAAAGGCCCAGAAAGCTTCGACCGCCGCCTGAGCGGTTTCGGATCGGATATCAAAAAGGGCGCGATGCAAATCGCGCCCTTTTTCTTTGTAGCGATGTTAGTGGAGAGCGGCCAGTAAGGCCTATCAGAGCCTTGCTCAGACGTCCGCGGAAACCAGGTTGGTGTGACCCAGCAGATAGCTGCGGCAGTCGCGCAGGCTGCGCAAAGCGCGATTGAAGTCGCGCCCGGTCGAAACCAGCGCCCGAATCACCAGAGGATTGCGGGCGATGCCGCGCAGCACCTTGCGCAGATCGACATCACCATTGGGTTTGATCGCAGTGGTGGCGATTTCCGGCAGGGCGCGATGGGCGGGATCGCTGACCACGCGCAAAGCGGCAAAGGGCAGTCCGGCCATGGCGGCGAACTCGGCGGCGATGTGGCTTTCCATATCGACAGCAGCGGCACCGAATTCCGAGCGCAATGCGGCCTTGCCGGCCTGCCCCGTCACGACCTTCTCGACACCAACCAGACCACCGCGAAACACCTTCTGGCGGCCGACGCCGGCACCGGCGATCAGTTCATCGCTAAGGACTTCAGACGCTGACCAACGGCTGTTGCCGGCCACCACTTCCGTGGCCACAACGACAGCGCCTGATTTGAGATCGGGATCGAGGCCGCCGGCGACGCCGAAGCTGATGACGCCGCGGATGCTGGCGGGGTCGAAGTCAGCCAGCAGGCTGCGGAGCTGGACGGGGTCGCTTGAACTGCAAATGACGGTCATTCCCGGCCCGGCAGCGATCTTCGCTTCCTGCACCAGCCCCGTGACGATCAATACCGGCCGCGGGTCGGTTATATCGCCCGCGGTCGAAATGCCCCCATCGCCCAAAATCACATCCCAACCCCTACGGTCTTGCTGTTGGTGCTCTTCAAATTCCGGAACCGCGCCAACGCCCAGAGCGGGAAGAATTTCGAGTAGCCATGATAACGCAGATAAAACACACGGGGGAAGCCGGTAGCCGTGTAACGGGCCTCGTCCCAGAGTCCTTTTTCCGTCTGTGTGTCCATCAGGTACCGCGTTCCACGGGCGACAGCCGGATTATCGACCTCGCCTGCCGCCATAAGCGCAAGCAAGGCCCATGCCGTTTGCGACGACGTGCTCGGGGCCGCCTCGAATCCCTTGTAGTCGAGTCGATAGCTGACCGCATCTTCGCCCCAGCCGCCGTCCTCGTTCTGGATCGACAGCAGCCAGTCCACCGCCTTGCGAAACGCTGGATCCCGGTGATCAATGCCAACGGCATTGAGAGCGCACAGCACCGACCAGGTGCCGTAGATGTAGTTCAGGCCCCAGCGGCCATACCAGGAGCCCTCTGCGAGCTGGGTACGGCGCAGATATTCCACACCGTCTGCCAGCGGCTTCGAGGTCTCGACGGTGTCGCCAAGCTGCGCCAGCATCGAGACACAACGCGCGGTGACATCCTCTGTCGGCGGATCGAGCAACGCGCCATGGTCCGAGAACGGAATGTTGTTGAGGTAATATTCGAGGTTATCGACCTCGAACGCCGCGAAGCCGCCGTCGCTGCTCTGCATGCCGAGGATCCACTCCCGGCCGCGATCGAGCGCAACGTCGTATTCCTTGCCGCCGGTCTGACGGCGTGCGCGGTCCATCGCCATCATCACCACGGCCGTGTCGTCGAGATCCGGGTAATAGGCGTTGTTGTACTGGAACGCCCAGCCGCCCGGACGCAGGTCCGGCCGCTTCACCGCCCAGTCGCCCTTCACGTCGAGCACCTGCTTGGTAGCCAGCCAGTCGAGACCTTCTTTCGCCGGACCGAACGCTTCATCGCCGCCGGTCTCCAGCATCGCATGCGCGGTCAGCGCGGTGTCCCACACCGGCGATACGCAAGGCTGGCAATAGGCTTCGACCTCACCGACAATCAGAAGCTTGTCGATACCGCGCCGCTGGATGGCGCGGGGCGGATAGTCGGCGGGGAAGCCGAGCACTTCATACATCATGACCATATTGGCCATCGGCGGATAGATCGCACCGAGACCATCCTCGCCGTTCAGGCGCTCCTCGCAGAACTCGACGGCTTTCGCGATCGAATGGGCGCGCAGCTTCTTGGGAAAATACGGTTCGGCGGCGCGGAGCAGAATATCGATACCGGTGAAGAAGGCGAACATCGCGCGACTCTGATGCGGTGCGCGTTTAATGCCACCGATCCTGGATGGATCTTCCAGGAACAGTTCGTCGATGCCGACGCCCTTCTTGTTCTGCGCGCGCGGCTTCAGCGCTGCGAGCACCATGAGCGGCACGATGGTGGTGCGCGCCCAGTAGGACATCTTGTTGAGGTGGAACGGAAACCACATCGGCAGCAGCATAATCTCGACCGGCAGCACCGGAGTGGCGCGCCAGGAGAGGATGCCGAACATCGCGAGCAGGAAGCGCGTGAAGACGTTGACGTTGACGGCGCCGCCGCGCGAGCGGATCGCTTCGCGGGCGCGAACCATATGCGGCGCGTCGGTCGAATCACCGATCATCTTCAGCGCGAAATACACTTTCACGCTGGCGCTCATATCGAAGTCGCCGTCCTGCACCAGCGCCCAGCCGCCATGCTTGCCCTGGGTGCGGCGCAGATAGTTGGCGATCTTACCTTCAAGCTCGGCATCGACGGGCTCGCCGAGGTAGTGCCGCAACAACACGTATTCTGACGGGATCGTGCCGTCGGCTTCGAGCTCAAATACCCAATGGCCGTCAGGCTGCCGGAACTTCAGCAGGCCCTGCTTCGCCGAAGCGATGCTCGTCTCGAGCGCCGCGTTCTGAATTGTGATCTCTGGACTGACCGAATGCATCTCGCTCGCCATATCTCCGTACTCGTCGTGAATGATCGTCTGGTTGCGCGACAGTCAGCGCATCGCCAGAACGAGATCGGCCGCGCGGTCACCCGACCGCACCGATCCCTCAATAGTCGCCGGCAGACCGGTATCGGTCCAATCGCCCGCGAGAAAAAGATTCTTGAAATCGGTGCGTGTGCCCGGACGCAGGGCATCCTGGGCAGGCGTAGCCGCAAAAGTAGCACGGCGCTCGCGCACGATCTGCCAGGCGGGCAGCGGCGCCTGGATATTCGAAATCTTGCAGATCTCGTCCCAGATCTGTTGCGCAAACTGTTCGCGCGGTGTGTTCACGAAACGGTCGCCATTGCTGATCGTGATCGACAGGCGATTGTGGAAAGCAAACAACCATTCCACCACACCGCCGACAACGCCGACCAGCGGCGCGTGGCCTGCTGGCGGAACGTAGTTGAAATGCGCGTTCACGATCGCGCGGAATTCGGTAGGTGTCTTCACGCCAGGCAATAGCGATTTTGCGGCCCATGGCGGAACAGCCATCACCACGACGTCGTCCGCGCCAAGCGTGATGACGTCTTCAGCGCCAAACTTCAGCTCGGTGACGCGATCACCACTCATGGTGTAACCGCGCAGCTCATGGCCAAAATGAACGCCGGCGCCCTTGGCGCGCAGCAATTCGATCGCAGGCTCGACCAGAACATCGCTAAGACCCGCGCGGGCGATCAGCGGACGGCACGCCTGCCCGCCTGCCAGCAGCGTTTCGCGCACGATGGCGCCGGCGAGGCCAGCCGAGCCTTCCGGCGGATCGACATTGAGCGCGGCCAGCAATAGTGGCTGCACCAGACGATCGTAGAGGACGCCTTCACAGCGAATGGCATCGCCGACGAGACGACTATTCGACGACCAGATCAGCGGCGACAGAGCGAGATAATCGCCGACTGATGTGTCAGGGACGCGGCGCGTCTTGTCGAACAACCATGTCGGGATCTTGCCATCGCCGAGATCAAGCTGCCAGCGCTTGCCAGTCTTGGCATCAGCAAATGCGAATTGCGCCCGCTTCGGACCAACGAGCCCGGCCTCGGTGCCAATCGACTTCGCATAGGCCACGACGTGGCTGTTGCCCGACAGAACCAGATGGTTGCCGTTGTCGATCTGGAGCTGTGTCTGCGCGTCGAAATACGACCGGCAGCGGCCACCGGCCTGCTGCGTCGCCTCATGGACGTGGACCTTGAAGCCGGCATTGACGAGACGCACGGCGGCCGACAGGCCGGAAACGCCGGCACCAATGATATGAGCGGTCTTTTGCATCAGATAATCGCGTATCGCAGCAGGATCGCTATCTTGGAGGCCTTGCCGAGACGAACGGGGTCGCGCGGCAAAGCAAAGCCACGCGCCACCAGCAATTCCAGGATGGCGTGATAATATTTCGACATGATCCGCGGTGCGCGCACCACGCGGCGCTTGTTACGCGCCATGATCTCGTCGGACTTTTCGAAATGCGCCTGCGCCCGCTTCACCAGCGGCACACAGACCTTCGGCAATGCCGGGCTGGCGCGCACCACGTCCGGATCGCTCGACGTGATGCCGGCGTGATAGAGCAGCTCACGCGGCAGATAGAGACGGCCGATGTCGGCGTCTTCGTCGATATCGCGCAGGATATTGGTGATCTGCAGCGCACGGCCGAGATGATACGCCAGCAGAATGCCGTCTTCGTCCGGCATGCCGAACACCTTAACCGACAAGCGGCCGACGGCACTGGCAACACGATCGCAATACAGATCGAGCGTCGCATCGTCAGGCGCACGGATATCCGCAGGGATATCCATCTCCATGCCGTCGATGACGGCGATGAAATCCTCTTTGCGCATGCCGAATTGCTTGATTGGCCCGGCATAGTCGCGCACACGCGCTGGCGGATTGCCTGCATAGAGCGCATCGATATCTGCGCGCCACTGCTGCATGTCAGCGAGCCTGACGTCGCGCGGACCATCGGAATCCGCGATATCGTCGACCTGACGGCAGAAGCTGTAGATCTGGAACATCGCATCGCGCTGGGCACGCGGCAGAATGCGCATCGCGGCATAGAACGAGCTGCCGGCAGCAACGCCCTGAACCTCGCTCTGAGATTCGCTATTATTCACCTGGCTCGTCATCTGGTTCATGCGCCCGGCGTCGTCGAACGAGGCATCGGGGCGCTCGTGGTGGCGCGGCGCCACAGCCCGCCGGCAATGCCGGCAAGCGCGTAGCCAGCCATGCTGGCCTTAGAGAGATGAACCTTCTCGCTCAGCGGATCGCGCATCTTCAGCATCTTCAGGATCTGCCAGGCAAAAGTCTCGATGACGGCGACATCGCAGCCCAGCCGGACGTCCGCGATATGAACCGTCAGCGTCTCGCTCTCGTGCATCAGGGTCTCGGTCTTGGCGACCAGCTCGCGAATACAGGCCAGCAGCGCCGGCGACGCCTTCGCCTGCTTGAGATCTTCCACCGAGGCGCCGTGCCGGTCCAGCGTGTCCTGCGGAATGTAGACCCGATCGAGATCGCGATAGTCGTTGCCGCAATCCTGCAGGTGATTGTTGATCTGCAACGCCGCGCACAGCGCATCCGACGCCGGCCAGGTGGCTTTGCTTTCGCCGTGCACGTCGAGCATGAAACGTCCGACCGGCATCGCCGAGAACGAGCAATAATGAATGAGCTCATCCCAGTCGGCGTAGCGCAGCTTGGTCACGTCCATCCGGAAGGCCGTCAGGACGTCGAGCGCATGACGCGGGGCCATACCCCGCGTCTGCAGCGCCTCGCGCAGGATCACCGCTTCGGCCTGGCCGTCACCCTGACCGAGCAGGTCGGCCTCCAGCTCGTCGAGCAGAGCCAGTTTTGCAGGCGCATCGAGCAGCGCGTGATCGGCAATGTCGTCTGCGGTCCGGACGAAATTATAGAAGGCAAGAATCAGCGCCCGGTGGCGCGGATGGATAATCCACGACGCGACAGGAAAATTCTCGTCACGATCGGTCTTGCCGGATCGCAGTTCGCTCGCAGGGGTCATCCAGAACTGGCTACGTTGGATTTAAACGGGATGGCTCGGGGGCCGCCAAGGTCCGGTAATACCGGCAGGCGGGGTCGGCCGCGAGCCCCCATATAGGGCAAATTGGCCCGTGAGACCAATGCCAATATGCCACTTTCGGCCGCAGCCAGTGCCGGGCCGGATCACGTCTTAGCGGGCTCGCGGCGAGACCAAAACGGCGCCACGAGCCCGGAATCTCACATCGGCGGGCTTATTGGCCGTGGCTGACCAACACATCGTTGCAGGCCTTGCTGATCTTGGGGCGGTTTTCCTTGAGGCAGGACAGAACCACAAGATCGCCCTGATCCATCACGTTGCGGCAGAGCTTCTGCACGTCGCGGGTGCAAGCCTTCTGCTCCGCGTCGGTGCCGCTGCGGGGCTGGTTTTGCTGGGCCAATGCGCCGGTCGAGGCAGATGCGGAAAGCACGGACAGTACCAGGAGAAATTTACGCATTGTCTTCCTTCAATATGGTGGCGAGATTCACAGCCCGCGTGGTGCATAGCATAAACTGAAACATTCGCATCGTCGGGAAAGGCCTTATCTTCAGGTACATCGGCGAATTCGAGGCGAGGGATGCAATCAGGACACAGAACATTCCCGCCGCCACAGACACGAATAAATGCGGCGAAAACTTGCGCACATGGCCGCACGGGCTGCAGGACCGGCCGATGCCAACCCCGCAGGACAAGATAAGGTTTTAGGACAATCGTTCAGACGCGCATCACCTCCACCCGTTCCGCTCCGGGAACCTTCGCGCTTGTGGGCGGTGACATGTTACTTTTACAATCGTCCAATTATGATCGCTCTATTGAACCTAAAGATGTGCAGCGACACTTAAGCTTCGATGAGGCGCGGCATAACTCGGTTACACAGCGCTATTTTGGGAAAACTTACATGACATTCCATTCTGCAAAGCGGTTCGGGCACGCCCTCAAGGCCGTTGGCGCTGGCGCGATCCTGCTGCTGTCTGTGTCCGCAGGCCATGCCCAGTCCGGACCGTTTGCCGGCTTCGACGGGGCCTGGAGCGGTACCGGAACGGTCTCCATGTCGGACGGGTCGTCGGAGCGCATTCGCTGCCGGGCGACCTACAAGGTGGATGGCGGCGGCAGCGCACTGGCTCAGACGCTGCGCTGCGCCAGCGACAGCTACAAGTTCGACCTCTCCAGCAATGTCACCAGCCAGGGCAACAACGTGTCCGGCAGCTGGAGCGAAGCCAGCCGCAACGTCTACGGCAATCTGGTCGGCAAGGCCGGTGGCGGCCAGATCGACGTTTTCGTCGAGGCTGCGGGTTTTGCCGCCAACATCACGCTGACGACCCGCGGCAACAAGCAGTCGGTGTCTATCAGCTCCAAGGGTGAAATTCGCGGCGTCTCGATCAACATGGTCAAGAGCTGACGGCAGCTTCCACACTATTCACAAAAAAGCCCCCGGAGCGATCCGGGGGCTTTTTTATTTGATCGTCCTTGCTATGCGCGGTTGATTACTTCTCTTGCTTCGCAAGAACCGAACTGCCCGTAAGACGCTGCTGCAGATTAATCAGCCACATCGCGGTCGGGCGCAGGATGAACAGATCGGCCACCAGCGCCGCGACCATCGAGAAGGCGCTGAGCCAGCCGAACAGCCGCAGCGACGGCAGATCCGAGAACACCGTCACCACGAGGCCGCAGGCCAGCACCACCGTCGTCAGGATTAGTGCGGGACCAACGAGCACAGTCGCACGCTCGACGGCGATCGCGGGATCGGTGCCCGGCGTGTCTTCCAGACGCAAGCGGTTGAGGAAGTGGATCGTCGCGCTGAGGCCGAGACCGAAAGACACTGTCAGTGCCACCACACTGGCGAATTGCAGCCCCTCCCCGAGCAGCCACAATACGAAGCCGGCCAGCACCACCGGGAAGATGCCCGGCAGGATGCAGGCCAGCATCACCACCCAGGAGCGGAATGCGAGGCCGATGAAGACGGCGACCAATCCGAATTCGATGGTCAGGCCGTGGTTGAGCTTCTCGATCATCCCGGCGCTGTTGCGCGCCGCGATGGCCGAGAGGCCGGTCACCGCAATCTCATAGCCGGGGTGCTTGGTGCGAACGGCGTTCAGCGCATTGTCGAGCTTGTCGACCACCGGCAGGATCTTGCTCGAATCGCTGTCGGGCACGCGACCTGACACGACGACCGCCGTCTGGTCCGCCGAGATGAAGCGGCGCACCAGATGTTCGGGTATCACGCTGACATATTCCTTCAGCGTCGCGACATCCGACGAGCCGGCCTTTTCCGCCAGCCAACGCCGCAGCGTTTCCAGCGACCAGACGTTACCCACACCGGCCTGCTTCTCGACCATGGCGTGGACTTCGGCGATGGTCGCCAACGTGTCCGGCGAATAGAGATCCGCGCCCTTCGGAAATTCGATCAGCACGTCGATCGGATTAGCACCGGTCAGCTTGGCGTCGAGCCGTCCGCTGGCCGCGACCGCCTGCTCCTTGTCCGGCACCTGATCGGCCAGCCTATAGCGCGGCTCGAGATTGGCGTAAACGATCCCGAGACCAACGACGACGACGAGCGAGATCAGGCTGAACAGGCCAGGACGGCCGACCATGCGCACCGCAATCCAGTAGCAGAAGGCGCGCAGCGCCTGCACGCCGGCATCGGCGGTCTGGAACTTGGCAGCGAAAATCTTCTCGTTGCGCACCAGCAGCACACCGAACACCGGCACCAGCGACAGCACCGCGACCAGCGCGATGATGGTGGCCGTGAGGCCGGCCTCGCCGAAGGCGCGGATCAGGTCCGAGTCGGAGAACTGCAACGCCAGGAACGAAATGCCGGCGGTGCCATGGGTAAGGACGCAGGCCGGACCCACGACACGAACCGCATTCGTAAATGCCGAATACTTGTCCTCGCCTGCGATCAATCGGTCACGCGCCGCGAAAGTGAGCTGCATCGAGTCCGCAAAACTGATCACCATGATCAGCGGCGTCATCACATTGAGGAACATGTTGAGGCTGAAGCCGGCCCAGCCGAGCGCGCCGAGCGACAACAGGATCGCCAGCAGCGGCGGAAACGCCGCGATGATCATGAACGAGATCTTGCGGAAGAAGATGATCGCAATGACGCAGCCGGCGAGAATGCCGGCGATGTTATAGATCAGGCCATCGCGCTCGACCGCATTGCGGATTTCGAGCTGCATCACCGGCACGCCCGACAATTCCTTGGTCAGACCGCTATTGGCCAGGTCCTCATTCATGGTCTTGCGGATATCGGCAACGACGGTGCTGAGCTTGCTGTTGCTGACCACGGCCGGGTCGAGCGACAGCACCACCAGCGCCAGAGTTCCATCGTCGGACAAAAGCTTGCCGCGGATCAGCTCGTTCTGCTTCACCGTCTCGATAAACTTGTCGTAATCGGCGCCCTCAGGAAGATCGTTGGGAAACAGCGCTGCCGGCAACTTGCCGGGGGCCGGCGTCTGACGCGCCGAGAAGATCGAGATCAGCCCCCGCACGCCATCGACCAATTGCAGGTCGGTGACGAGGTCGCGCATCTTTCCAAGATTGTCGCGCGCAAGCAGCGTCTTGCCTTCGAGCACCACGAGCACGTCGAACTCGGTGGACGGGAAGCGCTTCGTCACTTCCTCGTATTGCTTGTATTCCTTGCTGTCAGAACGAAATAGCTGGCTCAGCGAATCGTCGATCTTGATCCGCTGGATGCCAAAGATCGCACCGATCACCAGCGCGAGCAGGATCACACAGGACAGGATCGGCGCCTTCACCGCGATCAGACCGATGCGCTCGAGTCCGAAGGCGATGCTGATCGGCCCCTTGCGCAATTTATTCATATCCGCGTCGTGGGGGGGAACCGTATCGTGCATACCCTGTCCAGTCCTGTCGTCAGCGGCGTCTGCCTAGCAAGCGTCGCGGGCAGTAGTAAGGCTGGAATCGGCGAGACCGAACAGCGCTAGCCCTTGAAAACATGCGGTAAATTTGCCGCGGCCAGATGTAGCAGGTCTGTATGACACATCGCAAGGCGGCGAGCGCGCCGAGGTTGCGTTTCAGGTCACAAAATGGAGCGCAGAAGCTGTTGTTTCATGCTGGTGCAACGAGCGGTGCCACCAGTTGCAGACCGCTTTCGTCTTTCAGAGCCACACCAGTCATGTTGCGATTCAGCCCTTCGCGCGCCAGCCAGGCAATCTTGCTCGCTGCCTCCTCGAAGGACAGACCGGCCGCCTGGATGTTAGACACGCAGTTGCGCGCAGCGTCCGTCAGACCCGGCTGCGGGGCGAAGGTCAGGTAGGCGCCGAGACTCTGCGGCGCCGACAGACCAGGACGTTCGCCGATCAGCATGATCGTCATCCGGGCCCGCAATAACGCACCGATCTCGTCGCCAAGCGCGACTCTGGCCCCGCCGGCAACGACAACAGCGCCGATCCCGCCCCCCGCCAATTTGGGCATTAACGCGCCCAGCAGGCCAAGCGCATGCGCATTGACCGCAGCCGGAGACAGGCCATCCGCAATCACGATCACCAGATCGCACGCGGCGCTGTCGCGCCCTTCAAGCAACTCCTGTGACTCGCGAGACAGTCGGCGGCCGAGATCAGGACGCTTGAGATAGTCGGCACGATCCGCGACCTGGCTCGTCACCACCAGCGCGCTCGTCCCCAGCCCGGCCAGCGCAGCCGCGATGGCTTCAGCCTCAAAGGGCGCATGGACCGCGTCACGTGCACGGGCATGGTCAAGCGTGAAATCAAGCAAGGCTTGCGTGGTCAGACTGGCTCCGGCCCGGCCGAGCCCGACACGCGCCGGCGTCAGCGCCCGCAGCTCCGCGAGGGAGCGCTGCGGTGAAGGCGGCGTCATGTCATTCCGATCTGTCATGACGCCAGTCTATCGCTCATTCGGCCGGAACGGCAGCGTCCTGCAGCTTCAGCGAATAATAGGACGCGTTGGTCTGACCACCGGACGCATCGCGGGCAAAGTTGATCAGGTGGTGCGCCACCATGATCCCGCTGATGAGATATTCGATCTCGCCGCGCGCCAGTCGCCGGAATGCGAATTTCCAGAATGCTCGCTTGTAGTCGCCGAGCACACCGACCTTCCAGAAGATATTGCGCAGCATCACCAGCCCGAGCCGGATGCTCTTCCAGGTCAGCATGGCCCCGATCGGCGGCTTGATGCGGTTCGGATAGGTATGGCGGATCTGGTACTCGAAGCGCTCGAGCAGCTTCTCCGGCACATAGGCGCTGCCCATGGCGCGCCGCCAGCTTTTCACGACGTCTTCATAGGGCAACAAGAAGTCGACGTTGGAATCGCGGCCTTCGTCCTCGTTCAGGCGGCCTTCCTTCTTCAACCGGTCCCAAAGCGGCGTCTGCGGCAGCGCCTGCAGAAGGTTGATGGTCAGAAGCGGAATCTGTGACGTTTCCACGAACTCGAGCAGATGCTGGCCCGTCTCCGGCTTGTCGGTATCGAGGCCGAGGATGATGCCGGACACGACTTCCATGCCGAAACTGTTCAGCGTCTCGATCGCCTCCATGATGGGGACCATCATGTTGTGATCCTTCTTCATCGCCTTGAGAGCGACGGGATCGGGCGTCTCGATGCCGCAGAAGATCGTGCCGAACCAGGCTTCGCGCATCAGCGCAAGGATTTCCGGCCGCTTGGCGATGTTCAGCGTCGCCTCGCAGGACAGGCGCAAGACAAAACCGGTCCTCTTCTGCCACTCGACGAGATGCGGCAGCAGATCGAGCGCCGCCTTGCGGTTGCCGATGAAGTTGTCATCGACGAAATAGACCGAGCCCATGATGCCGCATTCGAGCAGCTTGTCGAGTTCGGCGGTGATCTGCTCCGGCGATTTCAGGCGCGGATTGCGCCCGTAGAGGCCGGGAATATCGCAGAACTCGCACTGATACGGGCAGCCCGAGGAATACTGGATGCTGCCCAGGAAGTAGCGCGGAATATCAGCCAGTTCATAGGCCGGTATGGGAAACCTGGTCATGTCCAGGCGATCAGTGGTCTTCAGCACGACCTGCTGGTCCGGGCGCGACGTATCCTTTTCCAGGATATCGATCAGTTGATCGGTGGCATCACCGAGTTCGCCGATATGGAGATAGTCGAAAGCCGGGTAGTAATCGGGGCATGACGAGACCGACGGCCCTCCGATCGCCACCGGAAGATCGTAGGAATGCGCGCGGTAGCAGATGTCGTTCATCTGTGTGCGCTGGATGTGCATGCCTGACACCAGCACAGCTTCGGCCCACAGGAAATCATTGGGCGTGGCGGTACGGATGTTCTCGTCGATAAAACGGACTTCCCAGTTCTCGGGCATATAGGCGGCAATCAGCAGCAAGCCCTGGGGAGGCATGAAGGCCTGAACGCCGTCGGTCAGAGGATATGAATATTCAAACGTGCCAAATGAAGACGTGTATCGCGGAAAGACGCACAGAATGCGCCGGACCGTCTGCCTGCCCTCAGCTCTCATCAAAATTCCTCTGTGAATGCATCAGCGGTCCCCATAAGCGCTGAACCTTCAATAACATTGCCGAGATAAAACCGTTCCACTCCTGCCGAATACTTTGTGCGATCTAATCACGACGTCCGAATCTGGGCCAGAATTTCTTCAAGATTGTGGCGGGCGGTGACAAGGTCGTGACCAGCTCCGCGCAAGTGCGCGCCAAGCGCCAAGCCTTATGACGGTTTATTGACGTCAGGCGATCAGACGCGCGGCCAGATCGGGCAGCAGGCCGTCCCGATCGCGAATGCGAAGGTCCGCTCCGGAGAGCCCAACCCGTTGCAGCCAGTCGTCGAATTCCGGTGCGCGTTTGAGCCCAAAGAGGTCGCGGATATAGAGCGCGTCGTGAAATGACGTCGACTGGTAATTCAGCATCACGTCGTCGGCGCCGGGGACGCCCATCACGAAAGTCACACCGGCCGCGGCCAGCAGCGTCAGCAGATTGTCCATGTCGTCCTGATCGGCTTCGGCATGGTTGGTGTAACAGACGTCGACGCCTAGCGGCAGGCCAAGCAGCTTGCCACAGAAATGATCCTCCAGCCCGGCACGGATGATCTCCTTGCCGTCATAGAGATATTCGGGGCCGATGAAGCCGACGACGCTGTTCACCAGGAGAGGATCGAACGCCCGCGCAACTGCATATGCCCGCGCTTCCAAAGTCTGCTGATCGACGCCGTGATGGGCGTTGGCCGACAGTGCCGAGCCCTGCCCGGTCTCGAAATACATGACGTTCCCGCCGAGCGTGCCGCGCTTCAGGGAGACGCCGGCATTATGCGCCTCCTTCAGGATCGCCAGATCGATGCCGAAGCTCTTGTTGGCGGCTTCTGTCCCGGCGATCGACTGAAACACCAGATCGACCGGGGCGCCCTGGTTGATGAGATCAAGACTGGTCGTGACATGGGTGAGCACGCAACTCTGGGTCGGAATATCCAGCTTGGTGATGACATCGTCGAGCAGCCGCACCAACCCGCCCAGCACTGCAGGATCGTCGCTCGCCGGGTTGATGCCGATACAGGCATCGCCGGAGCCCAGCATCAGCCCGTCGAGGATGGATGCCGTGATGCCCCTGATATCGTCGAACGGATGGTTCGGCTGCAACCGCACGCTCATGCACCCGCGCAACCCGATCGTATTGCGAAAGCGCGTGATCACCTCGCACTTCTTCGCCACCAGGATCAGGTCCTGATTGCGCATCAGTTTCGAGACCGCGGCGGCCATTTCCGGGGTGATGCCGCGAGCGACGGTCTGAAGGACTTGCGGTGTGGCCGCGTCTGACAGCAGCCAGTCGCGAAAGCCACCGACGGTCAGCGACGAGATCGTGGAGAATGCGGCGGCATCATGCGTATCGACGATAAGACGCGTGACCTCATCGTCCTCGTAAGGCACAACCATTTCCTGCAGGAATTGCCTGAGCGGCACATCCGCCAGCGCCATCCGCGCCGCGATCATCTGCTCGGCGGTCTCGGCTGCAATTCCGGCCAACCGGTCACCGGATCGCGGCGGCGTTGCCTTGGCCATGAGGTCGCGCAGATCCGCGAAGACATGCGTATGGTCACCGATAGCGTGGCGATAGATCATGGCCGGATTGTTGGATATTCGCCGGAGGCTGTCTAGACGTGCCGCCCCGCGGCAACGCCGGACGACCACGCCCACTGGAAATTGAAACCACCGAGATGGCCGGTGACATCGACGACCTCACCGATGAAATACAGCCCCGGCACCGATGTGGCCTCAAACGTTTTCGATGACAGTTCTGTGGTGTCCACGCCGCCAAGGGTTACCTCGGCCGTGCGATAACCCTCGGTGCCATTCGGCCGCACGCGCCATTCCTTCACTGCCGCGGCTACCGACGCCAGAAGCTTGTCCGAAAAATCCGCCAGTCGCGGCGGCCCGGCAATCTTGTCGGCGATCATCTGGGCCAGTCGCTTGGGCAGGAGATCGCCGAGCACGGTCGCCAGTTCCTGTCGCGGGCGTTCGCGGCGCGCGTCCTTCAGGGCGACGAGCACATCGCGCGTCGGCGCCATGTCGATGACGACATCGAGCCCGTCGCGCCAATAGGACGAAATCTGCAGGACTGCCGGCCCGCTGAGACCGCGATGGGTAAACAGCAGCGCCTCGTCGAATTTGGTCTTGCCGACACTGACCACGGCATCGACGGCAACGCCCGCCAGATCCTTGAATTGCGCAAGCGCCGCAACGTCGAAGGTCAGGGGCACCAGTGCGGCCCGCGGCGCGATCATCTTCAGCCCGAATTGTTGCGCCAGTTTGTAACCAAAGGCACTGGCGCCCATTTTCGGGATCGAGGGCCCGCCGGTCGCGACGACCAGCGACTGACTGCGATATTCGCCCTGATCCGTGGCGACAACGAAGCCGCTCTCGTTCTTCGTCACGCCGAGAATGCCGACGCCAAGCCGCATCTGCACCTCGCTGCGGCGGTTTTCATCCAGCAGCATGTCGATGATCTGCTGGGACGAGCCGTCGCAGAAGAGTTGCCCGCGCGTCTTCTCGTGATAGGCGATGCGATATTTCTCGACCAGTGCGATGAAATCCTGCTGGGTAAACCCCTTCAGTGCGGATTTGCAGAATTGCGGATTTTGCGACAGGAAATTCGCCGGCGTCGTATGCAGGTTGGTGAAATTGCAGCGCCCACCACCGGAGATGCGGATCTTCTCGCCCGGCGCCCTCGCCTGCTCAAGCAGCATCACCGAGCGACCGCGCTGCCCCGCAATGCCGGCGCACATCAGGCCGGCCGCACCAGCACCGAGAATGACGATGTCGGCCGTGTTATGCGCGCGACGGACGATGGTCATTCCAGCAGCAGCACGTCGACGGCGACAGCGAGCTTCTGCTTGCGCGCGCCGACGATCACGCCATCGACCGGCGACACGTCCGAGAAATCGCGGCCGATCGCCAGCACGATATGATCGTTCTCGACCAAAATGTCGTTGGTCGGATCGAAGCCGATCCAGCCGAGTTCTTCGCCGCACCAGACCGACACCCAGGCATGGGTTGCGTCGGCGCCCTGCAAGCGTTCCTTGCCCGGCGGGGGAATGGTGCGCAGATATCCGCTGACATAGGCGGCAGGCAGGCCGAGGCCGCGCATGCCCGCAATCATGATATGCGCAAAATCCTGACAGACGCCGTGGCGCTTATCCAGCACCTCCTGCAACGGCGTCGAAATCACCGTGGCCTTCGGATCGTACTTGAACTCGGTGCGGATGCGATGCATCAGGTCGACGGCGCCCGCGAGAATCCCGCGGCCTTCGGTAAAACTCACCGCCGCATAGTCCGTGACGGCATCGATGATCGGCACCAGCGGACTGGCGAAGACGTAGCCGATCGGCGAGGCACCGCCGAGGTCGCTGGAATCGAACGACGCTTCGCGGACGCTCTCCCAGGAAGGACTGTCGTCGCCGCGCCCAGGCGCGAAGCGCTCGACATAGACCCGCGACCGGCTATCGATCCGCAGCATCTTGTGCGGGGTTTCGATCAGTACGCTTTCCGTCGGCGTGCCGAAGAAATCCGTCCGCATGGCGCGGGCCGCCGGCAGCGGCTTGATATCGACGCTGTGAGAGACCAATTGCTGACCGGCGCTGCTATTGGGCTGCAGACGCAGCGAGCAGCGCGCATAGCTCACCGGGCTTTCATAGCTATAGGTCGTGACATGGCGGATTTCGTAGATCACGCCAGCCCCGTAAGCTTTTCAGGACGCGATGCGCTGGCGCCGTGCGGGAAGTAATGCAGGCCGATGGAATCCGCGAGCGTCAGCAGATCCTGCTCCAGCGCAAACAGTGACTTGGTATGAATCTCGGATGCCTCGCCGGTGACGAGCGACGAACGCAGCGCCACCGCCAGCCGCTGCGGCCGTTCCATCAGGCCATTCTCCTTCAGCGTCGGCAGGCTGGCGATGTGATCGTTCAGTGCCGAGACCTGGAACGCCACCGAGCGCGGATTATAGGGATCGAGCACCACGAGATCGCGCACCGGCGCGAGTAGCGGGCCAACCAGATAACGCGAGCGATAGGTGATCTGGCAATCCACCAGCGTCAGCAGGATGTCGAGATCGTCGCTCGTCGCCTCGTCGGATGCGAATTGCCGCGCGAAGCGCGTGGTGTTGATCGCGCGTTCGGCACGGCGGCCCATTTCGAGGAATCGCCAGCCGGCGGCACGGTTCATGTTTTCCTGCGCGAGACCGGCGAAGCTCGCCAGTTCCTGCAAGGTCAGCTCGGCTGCACTGACGACGTCATCGTCATCTTCGACCTCATGCGCAAGCCGCTCGGCCATTTCGGTGATGACCTGCCAGGCATCCGGCGACAGCCGTTCGCGCAGCGAGGTTGCGGTCCGCAATGCGGAGCGCACCAGCGATAGCGCCGAGCCAAACTGCTCCTCGCTCTGCAAGGCTTGCGCGGCGACCTTCGCCGGCTGCGAACGTGATGTCAGCGATGTCGCGCCCCAGGTCATCAGCATGCGCTGGATGCGCTCGATCGACTGCTGTCCAGTGGCGCCGCCCTTGCCGGGATCGCGCTGCGGCACGCTGAGTGCACGGATCAGACGCAGTGTGGATTCGGCGCGCTCGAGATAGCGCCCGAGCCAGAACAGATTGTCGGCGGCGCGGCTTGGCACCCAGCCGGCGATGCGGCGGATACGCACATTGTCCACGGCCGGCAGTAGCGTCGATGCAGCAACAACCTTGTCGGCCACCACCCAGACGTCGGCGGCGCGTGCGCCCGCGCCCATGGACACGGCGCGGGCATCGGGCTGGTCGGCGATCCGGCAGAAACCACCGGGCATGATGGTCCAACCGTCCGGCGTCGCCGCCGCGAAGACGCGCAGCACGAAGGGGCGCGGCGCGAGCCGGCCATTGTCCCAGACCGGCGTAGTCGACAGCTGCACCAGCTCCTGCCCGACATAATCGACGCCGCGATTGGAGATCGCTGCCTTCAGGCGCTCGCGTTCATCCGGCGAGAGCTGCGACGGCAGCACAGGCGAGTAGCCAGGAAAACCGGGCACCGCTCCGCCATAGGCGCCTTCGATCGCGAAATCGTCGAGCCGCGCCAGCACTTCCTCGCGCGCCGATTTCTGGCCGCACCACCAGGTGGCGATATGCGGCATCTTGAGTGGTTCGCCGAGCAGCTTCCGGCTCAAGCTTGGCAGGAAGCCCAGCAGTGCGCGCGCTTCCATCACGCCGGAGCCGGGCATGTTTGCGACGACGACGCCATTCTTTCTGACGACGTCGATCAGCCCGGGCACACCGAGTTGCGACGAGGCATCAAGCTCCAGCGGGTCGAGCGAATTGGCATCCACACGGCGCAGCAGCACATCAAGGCGCTTCAAGCCGGCCACAGTGCGGATGTGCACACGGTCGCCTGAGACTGCGAGGTCATCGCCTTCCACCAGCAGGAAACCGAGATAGCGCGCCAGCGTCGCGTGTTCGAAATAGGTCTCGCTGAACGGCCCCGGTGACAACAGGCCGACGCGCGGCTCATCGCGGTCGGCAGAGGCGCGCAGGCTGTCGCGAAACGCTTCGAAGAACGGCGCGACGCGCTCGACATTCATCGACTTGTAGAGGTCGGTGAAGGCGCGCGACAGCACCAGTCGGTTTTCCAGCGCATAGCCCATGCCGGACGGCGCTTGCGTGCGATCGCCGAGCACCCACCAGCGGCCATCGGGACCGCGGCCGAGATCGGCGGCATAGACGTTGAGATAGCGGCCACCGGGCGGTTTCACACCGCGCATCGCCCGCAGATATTCCGAACTGCCGGCAATCGCCGCCGCCGGGATCGCGCCGGACGCGACAAGGCTGGCATCGCCATAGAGATCGCCGAGGATCTTCTCCAGCAACTCGGCGCGCTGCGTCATTGCCGCTGAAATCTGCAGCCATTCGGATTCGTCGATCAGGAGTGGCACATGGCTGAGCGGCCAGATCCGGTCGGCGATTTCGCCGGGCGCGCGGTAGGTGACGCCGGCTTCCCGGAGATGACGGTCAGCGGAGCCGAAGCGGCGCTCGATTTCGGCCGGCGCCAGACCGCCGAACGCCTCGAAGAACCGGGTCCAGACCTCGCGGGGGGTGCCGTCCTGGGCGATGAATTCGTCGGAAATTCCGGGCAGCCGCTCGTAGTCGCGGGTCCATTGCGCGACTTTACGATGTCCCGGACGGGGCTTTTTCCCCTGACCGGCCTGTCCCGTCATTCCGACTCTCCAGCCCAAACTACCTGCATTCTCAATGCAGGAGAGGCGTTCGCAAGTCGAGGGTCAATGGGAATTCAAGTGTGCGTTCTGCCCTTGGCGGGGCGATTTCGCCGGGCGTGTGGCCGATCTCCTCAAACCGGGCCAGCCGCCGGGCCTCCGCCTCATAGGCATTGACCGGTTTTGTCTCGTAATTGCGGCCGCCGGGATGCGCCACATGATAGACGCAACCGCCAAGCGACCGCCGATTCCAGCTGTCATAAATATCGAACACCAGCGGCGCATGGACCGGAATCGTCGGGTGCAGGCCGGAGGCCGGCTGCCAGGCCTTGAAACGGACGCCCGCGACCACCTCGCCGGCCCGGCCGGTGTCAGTCATCGGCAGCGCCCGGCCGTTGCAGGTAATGATGTGCCGGCCCGGCGTGAAACCGTTGGCCTTGAGCTGCAACCGCTCCACCGAGGAATCCACATAACGGACGGTGCCGCCGGCCGAGCCCTCCTCGCCCAGCACATGCCAAGGCTCCAGTGCCTGTCGGACTTCAAGCGTCACGCCGCCATAGGTGACGTGACCGAACACGGGGAAGCGGAATTCGAGTTGGGCTTCGAACCATTCCCTGGAGAATTCGTAGCCGGAGCGGCCGAGTTCGGTGAGTACGTCCTGGAAATCCTCCCAGAGGAAATGCGGCAGCATGAAACGATCATGCAGCGCGGTGCCCCAGCGCACGAATTTGCCGTCCTGCGGCTCGCGCCACATCTTCGCGATCAGCGCGCGGATCAACAGCTGTTGCGCCAGCGACATGCGCGGATCGGGCGGCATTTCGAGCGCACGGAATTCGACGAGGCCGAGACGACCTGTCGTGCCATCGGGCGAATAGAGTTTGTCGATACAGATCTCGGCGCGATGGGTATTGCCGGTGATATCGACGAGGATGTGCCGGAACAGCCGATCCACCAGCCACAGCGGCGCCTTCTCGCCCGGGGGCGGCACCTGTGCCAGCGCGATCTCCAATTCGTAGAGACCGTCATGCCGCGCCTCGTCGATGCGCGGTGCCTGACTTGTCGGGCCGATGAACATGCCGGAGAACAGATAGGACAGCGACGGATGACGCTGCCAATACAGTACGAGGCTCTTCAGGAGATCCGGCCGACGCAGGAACGGCGAATCCGCCGGCGAGCTGCCGCCGACCACCACGTGATTGCCACCACCGGTGCCGGTGTGACGACCATCCAGCAGAAACTTGTTGGCGCCGAGCCGCGTCTTCGCGGCCTCTTCATAGAGAAATGTCGTGGTATCGACGGCTTCGCGCCAACTCGAGGCGGGATGAATGTTGATCTCCAGCACGCCCGGATCCGGCGTCACCTTGATGACCTCGACGCGTGGATCGAACGGCGGCGGATAGCCTTCGACGTGCACCTGCATCTGCAGTTCTTCGGCCGTCGCCTCCAGCGCCGTCACCAGTTCGAGATAATCTTCAAACTTCTCGACCGGCGGCATGAAGGCACAGAGAATGCCGTCGCGAATTTCAATCGACATCGCGGTACGCACGCCGCCGGAACGAATCTGCTGCTCCTGGACGTATTGCGCGGCAGGCTGGTTTTCCGCAGACGCGATTTCGTCGAACACCGGCATGTCGCCGCGCGGCTCCAGCGGATCCTGCTCGACGATGAACGGATATTCCTCTTCGGTGAGGTGCGGCAGCGACGACAACGGCAGGCGCAGGCCCATCGGTGAATCGCCGGGTGTCAGGAACAGGTTGCCGCGGCGGAGCTTCCACCGCTCGGACCGCCAGCGTCTGTCCGCGGCCGCCTCCGTATTCCAGCGCTGGATCGGCAGCACAAACCCCTTCGGCCTGTCGAGTCCATGTTCGAAGACCCGCGCCATGCGCGCGCGTTCCTCCGGATCGGGCAATTTGGAGTCGCCGGGCACGACATTGTTCGGCAGGTTCGATTCCTTCTGCTCCCAATAGACGGGATCCTCGAAGGCCGGGATGACATAGTCCTTCGGCAGGCCAAGCCGCCGCGCCGTGCCTTCGGCAAAACGCTCGGCACCGCCGATATCGGCGCTACGCGGGCCTTCGATCCGTGAGATCAGCGCATCGTTCTTCCAGATCGGCACGCCATCCTTGCGCCAATACAGGCCGAACGCCCAGCGCGGCAGACTTTCGCCGGGATACCATTTGCCCTGCCCGTAATGCATCAGGCCACCCGGTGCGAAGCGCGTCCGCAGCCGGCGGATCAGATCGTCGCCGAGGCCGCGCTTGGTCGGACCGACGGCGGCCGTATTCCACTCCGGCGATTCCATATCGTCGACGGAGACGAAGGTCGGCTCGCCGCCCATGGTGAGACGCACGTCATGAGCTTTGAGATCGGCGTCGACCTTCTCGCCGAGCGCATCGAGCCTGGCCCAGGATTCATCCGAGAACGGCTTTGTGATCCGCGGCGCCTCGCGAATACGTTTGACGCCCATCGCGAACGCGAACTCGACTTCGGCGAAGCCGGCCATGCCGGAGATCGGCGCCGCCGACCGGAAATGCGGTGTCGCCGCGACTGGGACGTGCCCCTCGCCCGTCAACATGCCCGAGGTCGCATCGAAGCCGACCCAGCCGGCGCCGGGAATATAGACTTCGGCCCAGGCGTGCAGGTCCGTGAAATCAGCCTCGACTTCGGGCGGCCCTTCGATCGGATCGATGTCCGGGCGCAACTGGATCAGATAGCCGGAGACAAAACGCGCGGCGAGACCGAGATGGCGCAGCGTCTCGATCAGGAGCCACGCAGAGTCGCGGCATGAGCCCGCGCCGGACAGCAGCGTCTCTTCCGGCGTCTGTACGCCGGGCTCCATGCGGATGATGTAGTTGACCTTCTCGCGCAGGCGCGCATTGAGCTCGACGAGGAAGTTGACCGTGTTCGGCGCTTCCTTCGCGATCTCCGCCATATAGGCCGTGAAGCGCGGCCCCGGCTCCGTCGTCGCCATATAGGGCGCGAGTTCGCTCTTCAGGTCGTCGGTATAGGCGAAGGGAAATGTCTCGGCATAGGGCTCGACGAAGAAGTCGAACGGATTGATCACCGTCATCTCGGCGGTGAAGTCGACCTCGATTTTCAGTTCGTTGGCCGGTTCCGGGAAAACGAAGCGCGCCAGCCAGTTGCCCTGCGGATCCTGCTGCCAGTTCACGAAGTGATTGGTCGGCGTGACCTTCAGCGAATAACTCAGGATCGGCGTGCGCGCATGCGGCGCCGGTCGCAGCCGGATGGTCTGCGGCCCCAGCGTGATCGGCCGATCATATTTGTAATGGGTGACGTGGTTCAGTGCGACGAAGATCGACACAGTGGCGCAACTCCAGCAGCTTTTTTAAGCAGAACACCGGAGGTGCCAGGGATCAAGCTCTAACAACGGGCACGATGTGCCTCGATTGGATGCGGCCGGACGCAAACCTCTCAGTCGTCATTGCGAGGAGCCCTTGCGACGAAGCAATCCAGTCTTCTTCTTGAGGATGAAAAGACTGAATTGCCGCGTCGCTTCGCTCCTCGCAATGACGGTGGAGGGGTCTGAGCAGCCTCGCTTGCTTCCCTCACATCGTCGCGCCCAAGACCCACGGCGCGAATTCCGCGCCGCCGAAATCGAAGCTCTCGCTCTTGGTCGGCGCGCCGGACGCGGTCTTGAGCATCAGCTCGAAGATGCGCTGGCCGCATTCCTGCACCGTCTCTTCGCCATCGAGGATGGTTCCGCAATTGATGTCCATGTCCTCTTCCATCCGCTTGAACATCGGCGTGTTGGTGGCGAGCTTGATGGACGGTGCCGGCTTGCAGCCGAACACGCTGCCGCGGCCGGTGGTGAAGCAGACGAGATTGGCGCCGCCGGCGACCTGCCCGGTCGCGGCAACGGGGTCGTAGCCGGGCGTGTCCATGAACACAAAACCCTTCTTGGTGATCGTCTCGGCATAGTTCAGCACGTCGACGAGATTGGTCGAGCCGGCCTTGGCCATGGCGCCGAGCGACTTTTCGAGAATGGTGGTGAGGCCACCGGCCTTGTTGCCGGGGCTCGGATTGGCATTCATCTCGGCGCCCTCGCGTTCGCAATAGGCGTCCCACCAGCGCATCAGTCCGACCAGCTTCTCGCCGACCTCGCGCGACACCGCGCGGCGCGTCAACAGATGTTCGGCGCCATAGGTCTCCGGCGTTTCCGACAGCACCACGGTGCCCCCATGGCGCACCAGCAGATCGCTCGCCGCGCCGAGCGCCGGATTGGCCGAGATACCGGAATAGCCATCGGAGCCGCCGCATTGCAGGGCCACCGTCAACTCGCTGGCCGAGACTTCCTCGCGCGTGACGTTGTTGGCATCGGCCAGGACTTCATTGACGAAGGCAACGCCGGCCTCGGTGGTCTTGCGGGTGCCGCCGATCTCCTGGATCTGCATTTCGCGCAGGCGTCCGGCGAGCTTCTGCTCCTGCATCAAGCCGCCGATCTGGTTGATCTCGCAGCCGAGGCCGAGCACGACCACATGCGAGAAATTCACATGCCGCGCGTAACCGCCAAGCGTCCGGCGCAGCAGCGTCAGCGGTTCGTCCTGCGTCATGCCGCAGCCGGTCTTGTGGGTGAGCGCAACGACGCCATCGACATTGGGATAGTCGGCGAGCGGATTGTGCCCGGTGAAGGGATTCTTCTTGAACACATCGGCGACCATGCTGGCGACATGCGCGCTGCAATTCACCGAGGTGAGGATGCCGATATAGTTGCGCGTGGCGACGCGGCCATCGCTGCGCCTGAAACCCATGAACCTCGCGGGCAGATCGAAATTCGGCGTCGGCTTGACGTCGACGCCATAGGCGTAATCGCGATCGAAATCGCCCATGCCCATGTTCTGCGTATGGACATGCTGGCCCGGCGCGATCGGCTGGGTGGCAAAGCCGATGATCTGGCCGTAGCGGCGGATCTCCTCGCCGGTGGCGATGGGCCGGATCGCGACCTTATGGCCCGCGGGGATGCGCTCCGACGTCACGACGCCTGTCGTCACCGGGGTACCGGGCAGCAGCGTGGTACGCGCGATCAATACGGCGTCGTTGTCATGTAGACGAATGACGGGAGATGGAGCCATTGGAATTTCCTCGCGCGCGTTTTGTGGTCTGGCAGACCTCTTGTTTGGAATGACTCTAGCTGAAAGACGCAGGCGACGTCAGCCCTGCTTTGGCCCTTGGTGACGCCCATCAGACATGCGTCATCACCCCCATTGTTTGCGGCGCGGGGGCGCCGTCGTCTTTTGCATTCCCACCCTCCCTTAAGAGGGCGTGCGGAACGCCGGGTGCCCGTTGCACCCTTGGGCCTGATGCGATGCGGTCTTCCGCAAGTGAGAATGCATCAGGACTTTCGGAGGCGCCGGGCAAGTGCCCGACGTTCCGCCTGCGGTGTTTTTTCGACTTGCTTGCACATCTGCCTTGGCGAACGGCCCCATCACCAAAATTAGTGTCCCAGGGCGGAGGGACAGGGTAGCCTCAAGCACTTAGGCCGGACGCGTTTCGACTTGGTCGTCCGTCACACGGTCCAGGGGTCTTTCCATCCCAGGGTCGGCCGTCTCCTTGCCAGTGGCAGTGCTGGCGCAGATCCGTCCTGCCCGAAGACAGACGTCATCCATGAACCGCGTAACGCCGCATCTCCGGCGTCCACCGCATCCCACCCCGCGAACGTGACGATCGCGATCGCCCCTCTCGGTGGGGCAGGACGAAAGGGAATATAAACCTTTATGGGGATGTTGTCAACGGGATAGGAAAAAATGTTTGGCGCAGTCTTGCCGCCCCAGCTCGTCGTTCCGGGGTGCGGGCGCGCCTTCGCGCACGCGAACCCGGAATCCCAACATGTTCAGCAAAACACTTCGAGATTCCGGGTTCGCACTACGCGGCCACGCCGCTTCGTGCGCCCCGGAATGACAGTGTGTGGCGGGCCGGACTGCCCAGAATGCCTTGAGACCCAGCTACTGCGGCTGCGGTCCCAGGCTCGCGGCGAGTTCGGCCCAGACCGGCGCCTCTTCCTTGTAGAGCGCCTGGCTCGCCTCCAGCGTCATCGGGCCCTCATCGATACCCTGGCTCTTGAGCAGTTCACGCACGCGATCGCTCTTGCCGGCGCCAACGAACAGCGCGGACAGTTTTGCGACGACCTCCGGCGGCGTCTTCGCGGGAGCCACACAACCCTGAAAGGTCAAAAGGCTATGCGCGCGCGACGTTGCGCCCTGTTCGAGGAATGTGCCGACGTCGGGAAGATCCTTGATCCGGCGGCGTGACACCGCGACGGCGCGCGCTTTCCCGGTTTGCAGCACCGGCAATGCCGCCGCATAGCTGCCGATGCCCGCATCAATCGACCCGCCGGCGAGATCCTGCCACATGGGCGCCTCGCCGCGATAATGCACGGCTTCCATCTTCAGCCCATACTGCTTGTTGAGCTCGACAATGACCATATGCGCGAAGGAGCCGGACGCATATGTGCCGACATTCACCTTCTCGGCCTTGCGCGCATAGTCGATGAAGTCCTTGAGCGTCTTCGCGCCGACCTTTTCGCTTACCATCAGCGGCAGGCTTCCGCCCGGCATCACCGCGACCCAGGCGAAGTCCTGCGGGACACTGTACTTGATGTCCTTGATGAGAACAGGATTGAGCATATAGGCGGTGGTGTTGCAGATCATCAGCGTGTGGCCGTCGGGATCGGAGCGTTTCAGCTCCATCGCTGCAACGGCGCCGCCGGCACCGGCCTTGTTCTCGACCACCACGGTCTGCCCGAGTTCACGCGACAGGTACTCGCCATAGACGCGCGAGAATTGATCGGTCTGGCCGCCGGCCGCGGAGCCCGCAAGAATCTTGATCGGCTTGGTTGGCCAGGTGTTGGCGCGGACGAGTGACGGCGCACTCAACAGTGCAACAGCGCCTGCGCCCGCGGTGACGAATTGGCGTCGATTGAGCAGACGCAAGTTGTTTCGCACGATCGTCCTCCCGATTTGATCTTATCTCTGCGGATAAGTGCATCGAGTATGACCGGCTTCGCCTGCGAAGGCAAAGCAGCAGTGACACGCACAGGCGCTCGGCGAACACATGCGGCAACACCGCCTCTGGCGTGCATGCCATCAGCCGGAATATTGCCCGGCCGTCAGCGGCTCGTCACGCCTTCGGTGGAAAATGCGTTCGCCAATGCTGCGCGACATCGATGCCGCGGCAGAACCATACGCCATCATGCGCGCTCATATGTTCGAGCATCTTGATGAGCCCGCCAACACGGCCAGGACGGCCGATCAAACGGTCATGCAAACCGATGGACAGCAGTTTCGGCGCGCCGGCGACGCCTTCCGCGTAGAGAACATCGAACGCGTCGCGCATGTATGTGAAGAATTGCTCGCCGGTCGCGAAGCCTGAATTCTCGTTGAAGCGATTGTCGTTGGATTCATAGGAGTAAGGCACGACGAGAAACGGACCATGCTCGGTCTTCACCCAATAGGGCAACTCATCCGCGAGCGAGTCGCGATCGTAGAGAAAACCGCCCTCCTCCGCGAGCAGCCGCCGCGTGTTGGGACCGGGGCGGCCGGTCATCCAGCCGAGCGGGCGGCTACCGGTCACCTCGGAAAGTATCTCGATCGCCTTGCGGATATGCGCACGCTCGGTCGCTTCATCCACATGGCAATAGTCGATCCAGCGATAGCCGTGGCTGACCATCTCGTGGCCGCGCGCAACGCAGGCTTTCGCCAGTTCGGGATTCTGCTCCATCGCCCGCGCGACGCCGAGAATACTGACAGGCACCCTGAAACGATCGAGCACATCGAGAATGCGCCAGGCGCCGCGACGGCTGCCATATTCGAACACGGACTCCACCAGCGGAACGCGGACGCCCTCTTTCGTCGGCACGCCGATGTCATTCAGCATGCCTTCGGAGACTGCATCGCCGTTCACCAGCGTGGACTCGCCGCCACCTTCGATATTCAGGCTGATGCTGACCGCGATCTTCGCGCCGTTGGGCCAGCGTGGATCGGGTGACGTGGCGCCGTAACCGACGAGATCGCGCGCCTGCATCGGTTCAGGACGGATGTCGCCGGGCTTCATCGCTGCAAGTTCGGACATAGGGCCTCCGGAATGGCTCGGTCGAGCGGCACGGTGCAGGCATCATAACCGAAGAACCAGTCGGTCTCGGTCGGGCCATGCATCCACGAATTGGCGATGGAAATCTGCTGGATGTCGGCGACACGCGGGATGCGGATCATCGTGTAATGCGCGAAGGCCGTAGCGGGATTACCGAATTCGGCGATGCAGCGGCTGAGGATCGCGGCGTCCTCGATGGCGGCCGAGCCGCCAGCCGCCATGAACGGACGCACGGCATGGCAGGCATCGCCCATCAGCACCACGCGGCCCTTGTGCCAGGTGTCGTTGCGCGGCCGGTCGTGGATCGGCCACACGGTGACATCTTCCGCCGCTTTCGCCGCGCGCCTGAGATCGGGATGCGCATCGTCGAAGGCGGCAATGAATTCGTCGCGGTCGCCCTTCACCGGCGAACCGTCGCCGTCCCAGCGCGCCATCGGCAGCGCCGCCATGACATAGACCTCCTGCCGGTCGGGCGTCATGTAGTAAGCCAGCGTATGCCGGTCGGGCGCCCACCACTTGGTACAGTCGTTGATAGGATCACCCTTGATGCGGCTGGCCGGAAACACCGCGCGCGGTGCAGAACGCCCGATGAAGCGCGGCTCTTCCGCGCCAAGGATGAGTTCGCGGGTGATGGAGCGAATGCCGTCAGCGCCGATGGCGATATCGGCTTCCGCGCTTGTGCCGTTCTCGAAGCGCAAAGCGAGCGCATCGCCGCGCTCCTCGATGCCGGTTAGCTTGTGGCCGAAACGGATGGTGCCGGGCGCGAGCGGTCGCTGCAGCAACTGATGCAGATCGGCGCGGTGGATGTTGACAAAGGGGCCGCCGAAACGCGCTTCGCATTCCGCGTCGAAATCGAGCCTGTAAAGCTGTTCGCCCGTATCCCATGCACGGCTCAGAAACGCATCGGGGCGAATGCCGGTGGCGGCAAAGGCCTCTTCGAGATCGAGCCGGCGCAGCACCTTCGAAACATTAGCGCCAAGGATGATGCCGGCGCCAATGCGCGAAAAACTCGGCGACTGCTCATAGACCGCGACCTGGAAGCCGGCGCGCTGCAGCAGCCCCGCCACCGTCAATCCGGCGAGACCCGCGCCGAGAACGGCGATCCGTGTTCCGCGATCCATCTCTCACCTCGTTCCAGCGGCGCCACAGCGTCCGGGCAGCAGATTGTTCGATAGCTAACGATTTCGCATAGAACGGGCTGATTGCGGCTGTCAAGCGAGGGCATAAGCCGCCTCAGAAACGAGCCATATGCGTGGATTTTGCGCGTATTTTTGATGATCGCGATGAGTTTTTGGGCAGCGCAGCCGTTGATCTTCCTCAAAGCCGCCCTTAGCATTTATTCGATTGCGAACGAATTTGGGTGCGCGGCTTGCGCACCGAAAGCCGGACTCCTCCTCACCCACCACTGAAGGTCAGACCATGAAATTCCGCGCTCGCCTCACCGCCGCCCTGCTCGCGACCCTGGCTACGGCCGGCGTCTCCAGCGCGCAGGCTGCCGAGATCAATTTCATCACCGATTTCGGCTTCAACGGCCGCCACGCTTATTTCTACGTCGCCCGCGAGAAGGGTTACTACAAGGCCGAGGGCTTCGACGTGACCTTCGTGCGTGGCCAGGGCTCGGCCGACGCCATCAAAAAGGTTGCTGCCGGCGTCGCCACCTTCGGCTTCGCCGATGCCGGTTCGCTGGTGCTGGCGCGCGGCAATGACGGCGTGCCGGTGAAGCTGGTCTCGGTGGTCTATGCCAAGCCGCCGCAAGCGATCTTCGCCATCAAGGGCAGCGGCATCAATTCGCCGAAGGATCTCGAAGGCAAGACCGTCGCCGACACCGCATCAAGCTCGGTGCGCCTGCTGTTCCCGGCTTTCGCCAAGGCCGCCGGCATCGACGCCAGCAAGGTGAAGTGGGTGGTCGCCGAAGGCTCGGCGCTGCCGTCACTGCTCGCCAATGGCCGCGCGGATGCGATCTGCCAGTTCTCGGTCGGCGAGCCGCTGATTGCAGCAGCCGTGGCGCCGAAGGAAGTCACCCGCATCAACTACGCCGACTCCAATCTCGATTATTACGGCAACGGCCTGATCGCCTCCGAGGAGATGATCGCGAAGAGCCCGGATCAGGTGAAGGCCTTCGTCCGCGCCACCATCAAGGGCATGAAGGACGCCTTCGCCAATCCGGCGGAGGCCGCCACCATCATGGCGAAATATCAGAAGGAACTGCAGCCGGCGGTGATCGAAGGCGAGACCAGGCTGGTGAAGGAACTCGCCGAGGTGAAGGGATCGCTCGGCCATATCGACCCGAAGAGCATCGCCAGCACCGTCGATGTGATGTCGGCCAACTTCACGCTGAAGAATCCCGTGAAGCCGGAAGACCTGTTCGCGCCGGGCTTCATCGACTGATGACGGCGATCCCCGCATACAATGATGCGCCGTCGCGGACTGCCGCGGCGGTGGTTTCTGCGATCGATCTCAAGGGCGTCACCAAGACCTATCCCGGGAAAGGCGGCAAGGCGACCCATGCACTCGGCCCGGTCGATCTGCGCATCGATCCCGGCAGTTTCGTCTCGGTGGTCGGCCCATCAGGCTGCGGCAAGTCCACGCTGCTGCGCCTCGTTGCCGGGCTGGAAATGCCGGACAGTGGCACCATGCAGCGCTATGGCACGCCGCTCGACGGCCCATCGCATGAAGTCGGCATCGTGTTTCAGGAGCACGTGCTGTTTCCATGGACGAGCGTGCTCGACAACGTATTGCTTCCCGCCGACGTGCTGGCGCTGCCGAAAGCCGCCGCGCGCGAGCGGGCGCTGAAGCTGCTCGAACTCACCGGCCTGAAGGATTTTGCCCATCAGCGCCCGCAGGCACTGTCCGGCGGCATGAAGCAGCGCGCCGCCTTCTGCCGCGCCATGATCTCCGATCCGCGCCTGCTGCTCCTCGACGAACCCTTTGGCGCGCTCGACGCGCTCACCCGCGAGGAATTGTCGCTCGAACTCTCGCGCCTCTGGCAGGAGCTGGGTCGCGCCGCGCTGCTCATCACCCATGACATCGAGGAAGCGATCCTGCTCGGTGACCGCGTGCTGATCATGTCGGAACGACCCGGCACTATCCGTGCCGACATCACCATCGATCTGCCGCGTCCGCGCGATGCCGACACCGTGAAGCTGCCGCGTTTCCAGGAGATCAAGAACCAGATCCGGGACATCATCTTCAACCGGACGGGAGACTGACATGATCTCGCGCTTCATCGACCGCGCCGCCACGCCGCTGATCTATCTGGCGCTCTTGATCGGTTGGGAGTTGATCACTGACGTCCTGAAGATTCCGACCTGGATCCTGCCGGCGCCACTGGAAATCTATCATTCAGCCGTAAAGTGGGCGCCGGAGCTTGCCTCCAATACGCTAGTAACGCTGCGTGAAACGGTGCTCGGCTTCGTGCTGGCGATCGCGCTGTCGCTGCCCCTGGCGATCCTGATCAGCCTCAATCCACTGGCACGCCGGATCATCTATCCGATCCTGCTCGGCCTGCAGTCGGTGCCGAAGGTCGCCGTGGCGCCGCTGATCATCCTGTGGTTCGGCCTCTCGGAATGGCCGAAGATCCTGGTCGTGGTGCTGGTCTGCTTCTTCCCGATTCTCGTCAACATGGTCGCCGGCTTCGAGGCTGCGCCAAAGACCATGCTCGACCTGATGCGCTCGCTCGGCGCCTCGCCGCATATGGTGTTCCGCCGGCTGCGCGTTCCCGTGGCGCTGCCGCACTTCTTCACCGGCTGCAAGGTGGCGGTGACCTTCGCCGTGATCGGCGCCGTGATCAGCGAATTCGTCGCCGCGCAGGACGGGCTCGGCTATCTGATCCTGACCTCCACCGCGCAGTCACAGACGCCGCTCGCTTTCGCCGCCATCGCGCTGCTCACCGTGTTGAGTATTGCGCTGTTTCACGGCATCGAGTTTATCGAACGACGTGTGATCGACTGGACGCCCTGACACCATGACTGACGAGACATCTGGATCGAAACCACCCTCGCGTCGCCCGACGCGCGCGCGCGCGGCGATGCGCGAACAGGTCGATGCCATTTTCTCGCAGTGGCAGACGGAGCGGCCGGATATCGACCCCAGCCCGGTGCACATCTACGGCCTGATCGGCCGGATTCAGATGCAATGTACGGCCCTCATCGACGAGGCGCTCGCGCCCTTCGAACTGACGCGCGGCACCTATGACGTGCTGACGGCGCTGCGCCGCGCCGGCGCGCCCTACAGCCTGTCACCGAAGCAGATCGCCCAATCGCTGCTGCTGTCAGGCGCGGGCCTGACCAGCCGGCTCAACAAGCTGGAAGCGCAGAACTACCTGGCGCGGCTGCCGGAGCCGAACGATCGCCGCACGCTGCGTGTCCAGCTCACGTCGGCGGGCGAGACAGTCATCAACGAAGCGATCCCGCGGGTGTTCGACGTGCAGCGCGAGTTGTTGGCACCGCTCGGACTCGAAGGACAACAGTTGCTGATGCACGAACTCACGCGCTTCGCCGACGTGATCGACGGCCGGCAGAGCGAGGCGAAAACGGACGCCGGGTCGGTTGGGGAGTGATCTTCCGCCTTTAACACAGTCATTCCGGGGACGGACCGACGCCGTAGGCGGCGGGACGGAGCCCGGAATCTTATTGTGTTCATCACCTCTCACGTCACGTGCGGAGAGAGGTGGCTCTCATTGCGAGGTTCCGGGCTCGCGCGCCTGCGGCGCGCGCCCCGGAACGACGAGAGTGTGATGGCTTACGCCTTGCCGCCCGAGCCCTTGCGGGTGTCGTTGACCCAGCTCTTTGCGCCCGTGGCGAGAATGCCGCTGTCGTTGAGCAGTGTCACCAGCTTGAAGCCCATGCCGATGTTCTTGGCGGCGCCGGCGGGACCCGAGCAGTGGATGCCCGGATTGAGGCCGCGCTTGTCGCATTCCTTGATCAGCTTGTCATAGATCTTGAGGATCTCCGGCTCTTCGCGGTCGAGCTTCGGCACCAGACCATAGGAGAAGCCGAGGTCGGAAGGACCGACATAGACGCCGTCGATGCCTTCGACGTCGAGGATGGCTTCCATGTTGTCGACCGCGGTCTTGGTTTCCAGCATCGGCAGGCAGATGATGTCGGCATTGGCCGTCTTCTGGTAGTCGCCGGCGCCGCCATACATACCCGAGCGGATCGGGCCGTTGCTGCGGGTGCCACGCGGCGGATACTTGCAATACTGGACGAAGTTCTCGGCTTCTTCCTTGGTGTTGACCATCGGACAGATCACGCCATAGGCGCCGCCATCGAGCACCTTGCCGATGATGCCGGGCTCGTTCCATGGCACGCGGACCATTGGCGTCACCGGATGGGCACCCATCGCCTGGAAGCACTCCACCATCGACATGTAGTCCTGCACGCCGTGCTGGATATCCACGGTGACGCTGTCGAAGCCGCACTGCGCCATCACTTCGGCAGAGAAGCCCGACGGAATCGCGAGCCAGCCGTTGACGGCGACCTTGCCCGCCTTCCAGATTTCCTTGACTTTGTTTGCCATCGATATTTCCTCCGCTCTTCATGAGACGTCATGGCCGGGCTTGTCCCGGCCATCCACGCCTTTTCAGTGATTGATAGTAAAGACGTGGATGCCCGGGACAAGCCCGGGCATGACGACGGTGCGTGGAGCGAGACGCATGACTACGACGTCGCCTTCTTCACGGCGTCTTCGCTGACGCCGACGTCGCGCGCGGTCTGCACGATGGCAGCCCAGGTCTCATCCGGCAATGGCACGCCATTGGCGGTGCGCTCGGCGCGAGTCTTCGCTTCGTTGTCGCCGGGGATCAGAACGGCATCGACGCCGGCAGCCGGCTTGGCGCTCTTGAAGAAGTCGACATAACGCGCGACTTCGCCGTCGAAGAAGTTGGCGGGGTCGATGACCTTCGGATCGATATAGATCGAGAACATGCCATTGGCGAAAGGCCGATCATACTTGGTGGCACCGTTGCCGGTGAGCGCACCGCCGAGCAATTCGCAGATCAATGCGAGGCCCGAGCCCTTGTGATCGCCGAAGGCACGGATCGCGCCGGTGCCCTTGGAGTGATCGCGCGGACCTTGCATCTCATGCGGGCCGTAAAGCAGCGCCGGGTCTTCGCTCAGCGACCCATCGGGCGCAATCAGCGCGCCCTTCGGCAGTTTCTTGCCGCCGCGCGAGGCGACCAGCACCTTGCCTTCGGCAACAACCGAGGTCGCGAAATCAAGCACCACCGGCATCTGTCCGGGACGCGGAATGCCGACGCAATAGGGCGCGGTGGACAAACGGCGCTCGACGCCGCCATAGGGCGCGACCAGCACGGAGCCGGCGGCCGTGACAAAATGGATCGAGACCAGGCCTTCGGCGGCGGCCATTTCCGCCCAGTCGCCGATGCGGCCGATATGACCGGAATTCTTGGTGGCGATGGCGGAGAGACCGGCCGCCTTGCACTTCTCGATGCCGAGCTTCACCGCCAGCGGTCCGACCGTCTGGCCATAGCCGAAACGGCCATCGACGACGGCGAGCGACGGCGTATCGACGGGGATTTCGATGGTCTGGTTCGGGGTGATCATCCCGTTATTGCGCCAGCGGATATAGACGGGCACGCGGATGACGCCGTGGCTGTCATGGCCGGTCAGGTTCGCGGTGGTGAGATAGGTCGCGATGCGCCGGGCTTCTTCCGGAGAAGAGTCGGCATGGGCGAACACGTCGGCGACGAAATCGATGAGCTTGTTGACTTGAACTGTAACCATGGCGGGACATTCGTCCTTGTTGATGGGCAGCGAGGCCGTCAGTGCAAGCCCTCAATGGGCCGCAAGACCTGCTGCAGGTTTACCATGACCGCCGAGATAGGCGGCCGCGATGGCCTCGTTGGCCCAGAGATCCTCCGGCTTGCCGCCAAGCACGATACGGCCGGTTTCCAGCACGTAGCCCTGATCGGCGACCGATAGTCCCATGCGCGCATTTTGCTCCACAAGCAAGACCGTGGTGCTCAGGCGGATTTCCGTGATGATGCGGAACACCGCTTGCACGATGACCGGCGCGAGGCCGAGCGACGGCTCGTCCAGGAGTAGCAACCGCGGCTTGGCCATCAGGCCGCGCGCGACCGCGACCATCTGCAACTGGCCGCCCGACAACGTCCAGCCGAGCGCACCAGAGAATTTCCGTATATCGGGAAACAGGTCGAACATCGCGTCGGCTTCGCGCGACAACTCAGCCTTGTTCGCTTTGCGGTTGGAGCCCCCGAGCATGATGTTCTCTTTCACCGTCAGGCCGGGAAATACCCGCCTGCCCTCCGGCACGTGGCTGATGCCCATCCGCACGATGGCTTCCGGGCCAAGGCCTGCGATCGACTTGCCGTCGAACAGGATATCGCCCGAAGCCGGCTTGGCGAGACCCGAGATCGCGCGCAGCGTGGTCGACTTGCCGGCACCGTTGGCACCGAGCAGCGTGACCACCTGCCCTTCCTCGACATTGAACGACACACCGCGGAGCGCGACGATTTCGCCGTAGCGGACATTGAGATCGTTGATTTCAAGCAGCGGCATCAGTCTGTTCCGAGATAGGCCGAGACGACATCGGGATGGCGCAGCACCGCCATCGACTCGCCATCGGCAATACGCCGTCCGAAATTCAGCACGGTGATGTGCTGCGCTGCTTCCGACACCAGCGTCATGTCGTGATCGATGATCAGGATGGTCAGGCCCTGTGCCGCGATGCGCTTGAGCAGTTCGTGCAGTTCGAGCTTCTCGGTCGAATTGAGACCGGCAGCGGGCTCATCGAGCAGCAGCAGCGTCGGATTCGCCGCCAAGGCGCGCGCGATCTCGATCAGCCGCTGATGGCCGTAGGAGAAGCTGGAGATCAGCTCCATGGCGCGCGGGCCGAGGCCGACGAAAGTGAGTGCCGCAAGCGCCCGCTCGGTCAGCGCGGCTTCATCGCCCTTGCCGGTGAGCGTATTGCCCGGCCGCTCGGCGCCGATGATGACGTTTTCCAGCGCAGTCATCGAGCGGAACAGGCGGATGTTCTGGAAGGTGCGGCCGAGTCCCGCTGCCGCACGCAGATGCGGCGGCATCGTGGTGACGTCGGTGCCGTCCAGCACCACCTTGCCCGCGGTCGCGTTGTAGAGACCCGATAGCACGTTCAGCGTCGTGGTCTTTCCGGAGCCGTTCGGGCCGATCAGCGCGTGCACGCCGCCGCGGCGCACTGATATGTCGACCTGATCGACGGCTTTCAAACCGCCGAAATGTTTCGACAGGCCGGTGACTTCGAGCACCATCTCGCCGCCGGTCGCCGCCGGCTTGAGCTGCAGCGGCGCGCTTGTGACTGCCACCTTCTTGCTGCTGCGCATGCGATCATAGGCCGCAGTGACGAAACCCCAGATGCCGTCGGGCATGAAGCGGATGATCAGGATCACCGACAGGCCGTAGATGGCGAGATACAGGCCCGGCACGCTCTTGAGGAAACGCAGCCATTCCGGAATGAGGATCAGCAGGCCCGTGCCGATGGCCGAACCGATCGGCGACGCGACGCCGCCGAGCAGCGACATCGTCAGGAACACGATGGATTCGGCAAAGGAGAACTGGTCCGGACTGATATAGGCGAAGCCGCCCGCGAACAGTCCACCGCCCAGACCGCCGAGTACGGCAGATATGGCGAAGGCATAGACCTTGGTGCGGAACACATCGATGCCGTTGACGCCGGCTGCGAGCTCGTTGTCGCGTACCGCGCGCATGGCGCGGCCGAGCCGCGTGTCCGGCAGATGCCAGACGATGTAGCCGACCAAAGCGAGCATCGCGACGCAGAAGGCGAGATAGGACTGTGACGACAGGAACAACGACGGGCGGCCGATCTTGGACACGCCGTCCGGTCCCTTGGTGAGCCAGATCGCATTGATCATCACCAGCGTGACGATCTGCTGGAACGAGATCGTCACCATGGCCAGATAATGCCCGCCGAGCCGCAGCGTCGACAGGCCGAGAACGGCGCCGGCGACGAGTGCCATCACGCAGCCCGCCACCAGACACAGCCAGTAGCTGAGCTGATAGTCCGTGGTGCCGATACCGACCGCATAGGCGCCGAAGCCGAAAAACGCCGCCTGCGCCAGATTGATCTGCCCGCACAGGCCGAGCACCACCGACAGGCCGAACACGGCGATGGCGAAGGTGGTGGCCTGCATCAGGATATTGAGTATGTAGCCGTCGAACTGCATCGACGACGCCAGAAAGACCAAAATGGCGGCGCCGATGAAATACGGCGCGTGACGCAGCAGAAGCGGTTTCGGACGCGTGATGACCACCGCCGGGATGTTGTCGCTGGAGGTGCTCATGCTTTCTCCGCGACACGTTCGCCGAAGATGCCCTGCGGACGAAACACCAGGAACAGCACCAGCACGAGGAAAGCGAAGCCGTCTTTATAGGGCACGGACACATAGGCCGCGCCAAATGTCTCGATGATGCCGAGCGCGAGACCGCCGATGATGGCGCCAGTGACATCGCCGAAGCCGCCGATGATGGTGGCCGCAAACGCCTTCAGCGCAATGGTGGAGCCCATCTGGATCGACACGAACAGGATCGGCGCGACCAGCAGACCGGCGAGACCGCCGAGCACGGCCGAATAGATGAAGGTGACCATGATCATCGTCGAGACGGAAATGCCGAGCAGCGAGGCCATTTCCTTGTCCTGCGAGGTCGCCTGCAGCTTCTTGCCAATCATGGTGTGTTCGAAGAACCAGTAATTGAAGATCACCAGCGCGATGGTGACGCCGATGATCAGGAGATACTGGCTGTCGAGATAGACCGGCCCGAGCTGGATGCCGGGCGTATCGAACCAGCCCGGCAGCACCTGCGGCTGCGGGCCGTACAGCGCCAGCACGCCATTGGCCATCAGGATCGAGGCGCCGATGGTGGCGATGATCACAGGCAGATAGGTGCGGTGGCGCAGCGGATAATAGACGCCGAGATTGAAGATGACGCCGATGACCGCCATGCCGGCGAGCGCGATGATGAAGGACAGCCAGTAAGGCAGTTCCAGATCGACGGCGCACACCACCATGAGATAGGCGGCGACCATCGAGAACTCGCCTTGCGCGAAATTGACGACATTTGTCGCTCGGAAGATCAGCACGAAGCCCAGCGCCACCAGCGCATAGACGGCTCCGATGCCGATTCCCGTAAACAGTAGCTGCAGTACCAGATCCATCAGGCGTGCTCGGTGGGAGGTGAATGCTTATGGAGACAAACTCGTCGTTCCGGGATGCGCCGTCAGGCGCAGACCCGGAACCTTGACATGGTGTGCGTGGCAACAGGCGCTGAACAGTCTGGGATTCCGGGTTCACGCGCGAAGGGCGCGTGCCCCGGAATGACAGCGTGAGGCACCCATGCGCCCCGGAACGACAGTGCTTGGCTAGTTATCGAATTCGATGTGCTTGTCGAAGACGATGTTGCCCTTCTCGTTCTTCACGATGTTGTAGCCGTGCAGGCCGTCGCCATTCTTGTCGAAATTATACTCGCCTTCGGCGCCCGGATATTTCTTGACGGCAAGGATGGCCTCACGAATCTTCTGCGGATCGGTGGAGCCGGCATTCTTGATACCAAGCGACAGGACGTTGATGGCGTCATAAGTCCATGAGCTCTGGTTATCCGGCGCAACCTTGAAGGCATCGCGGTAAACCTTGCCGAAGGCCTTCGACGCCTCGGACGAATCTTCCGCATAGTCGGCGACACCGTAGGTGCCGTAGAGCGCGGGACCGGCGAGCTTCAATGCGGTGACGTTGACGATCGAGGGCGAACCGACCCACGGAATGTTGACGCCGAGCTGGCGGAGCTGACGGGCAAAAATGCCGAGATCGTTTTCGAAGGTGAAATAGGAGCCAAGGATATCGGCGCCGGACTGCTTGATCGCGAGCACAACCGGGGTGAAATCCTGGCTCTGGTTGGCATAGCCCTGATCGAGCGCGACGGTTGCACCCAACGGCCCGAGCGCTTCGGTCAGTGCCTTGCCGCCTGCCGTGCCGAACGCATCGGTCGAATGCAGCACGGCCCACTTCTTCTTGTCGAGATTCTTGACGCCATATTCGGCGATGACGCGGCCGGAATAGCTGTCATTCGGACGGAAGCGGAACAGCCAGGGATTGCCGAGCTTGGTGAGGTTCGGATCGGTGCCGCCGAACATCACGGGCTTGCCGAGCTTGAGCACGTCGGGCGCCATCGCATGCACCTGAGTCGAGCGGATCGAGCCAAGGAAACCGACGATGTCGGGATTGGCAGCAAGCTTGGAGAAAGCCAGCACGATGCCGGGATTGGTGGTCTGGTCGTCCTCGATGATCAGTTCGATCTGCTTTCCGAGGATGCCGCCAGCCTTGTTGACGGCCTCGACTGCGAGCTTGGCGCCGCCGGTCGCATATTTGCCCGCTTCTGCGGCGGGGCCCGTAATCGGCGCGCACATGCCGATCTTGATCGTTCCGCCGCCCTGGGCGCGCGCGCTGCCCATAATGTAGGGGGCAGCAAAGCCGGCCGCGATACCAGCCGTGAATCCACGTCTCGTGAGCGTCATCATTCTCTCCCTAAGAGGCCGGACTTGAGCGCCAGCCTTCTTTTGATGGGCGGGAGTTGAGCGAAAAATTCCTGTCCTGTCTACAGCCCAGCGAAATTCGTACGACGAATTAACGCTCGCGTTGCGTGCGACGGCCTTGCCGCAAAAATATGCAGATCAGTTATTCACCGGCGTCATCATCCTCCACGCCGTCGGCTGCAGGCATGGCCAGCAGCGCGGCCTCCAGCTCATGCAACAAGGCCTGCAGGTCGGACAATTTGCGCGCACCGAAGCGCTTCGTCATCTCGGCATAGATCGCCTCCGATGTGGGCGCGACAGCCTCGATCAATTTCAATCCCTTTGACGTGATCGAGACAATGCTGCGGCGCAAATCGGCCTTCAGCAAGCGCCGCTCGATCAGCTTGCGCCCTTCGAGATCGCGCAGGATGCGCGACAGGCTCGGCCCGAGCAGGAAGGCGACGCGCGCGAGTTCCGTTACCTCGATCTCGCCCGACGCCGCGAGCGCGCGCAGGATGCGCCATTGCTGTTCGGTGAGATCATGCGCCCGCAGCGACGGGCGAAAATGTCGCATCACCGATTCCCGCGTGCGCAGCAGCGACATCGGCAGCGACTGCGAGAAGTCGCGCATCGGGATTTTAGCGGCGGTCCGTGGCTTTGATGCTGTCGTCATGATCGCCTCTATAGGATGATTCTGGCGCACCGCAGTGTGCAACGCACAATCGAATTGTCGCGTCCAGGGTTTGATCGCAACAACTTAACATGTTAATCACTTTTCCGCGCGACTTTTCTGCGCGGGATGACGACCCGATGGCACTTACCTCTTCAGACATATCAAGCGCAGCAGAGCGCCTGCATCACGCCGAGAAGACCCGGACGCAGATCCGGCAATTGTCGCTGGATCATCCCGGCATCACCATCGACGATTCCTACGCGATCCAGAAAGCCTGGATTGCAATCAAGACCGGCGAAGGCCGCATCGTGCGCGGCCACAAGATCGGCCTTACTTCCAAGGCGATGCAGAGCGCGCTGAATATCGACGAGCCGGATTCCGGCGTGCTGCTCGACGACATGTTCTTCGCCGATGGCGGCATCGTTCCCACCGATCGTTTCATCGCAACCCGCGTCGAAGCCGAACTCGCTTTCGTCATGAAGACACGTCTGTCCCGGCCAGCCTGCACGATGTTCGACGTGCTGAACGCCACCGACTTCGTGGTGCCGGCGCTCGAAATTCTCGACACCCGCGTCGAGCGCGTCGATGCGGCAACCAAAGCCACGCGAAAGATCTTCGACACTATCGCAGACAATGCGGCGAATGCCGGCATCGTGCTCGGCGGCCGCCCGATGCGGCCGCTGGAGACTGACCTGCGCTGGGTCGGCGCTATGTGCCATCGCAATGGCCAGTTAGAAGAAACGGGCCTCGCCGCCGGCGTGCTCAATCATCCCGCCACCAGCGTCGCCTGGCTTGCCAACAAGATCGCGCCGCATGGGCTTGCGCTGGAACCCGGTCAGGTCGTTCTCGCCGGCTCGTTCATTCGCCCCATCGAGACCCGCAAAGGCGACACGATCCAGGCGGATTATGGCCCGTGGGGCACCGTGAGCTGCTACTTCGGCTGAACAGGGATCACGCACCATGCCGCATTTCACCATCGAATATTCGGCCAATCTCGACGGCGCCGTGGATATCAGCGCGCTGTGCGAAGTGGTGCGCAACGCCGCGGTGCAGACCGGCATCTTCCCGCTCGGCGGCATTCGCGTCCGCGCGATCCGCTGCGAGCATTACACCATCGCCGACGGCCGCGCCGGCCTCAGCTTTCTCGATATCCTGCTGCGGATTGGCGAAGGCCGCACCCTCGAGGCCCGGCAGCAGGCCGGCGAACAGATTTTCCAGACGGTTTCGCACCATCTCGACAATGTTTTCGCCGGCGGCCGATTTGCGCTGTCCTTCGACATGCAGATCAACGACAGCGCGACGAGTTGGAAGCGCAATCCCATTCACGACCTGCTGAAAGCCGAGGCCAACAATGGCTAAGACACCTGCCGATCCCACTGCCGTCTTCGCGGCCAATCAGGAACGCGCCGCGCCGCTGCTGAAGAAGCTCACGGCCGACGGCATCGGCAATATTATCGATGGCCGGATCGTGCCGTCATCTTCGGGAGAGGTGTTCGAGACGACATCGCCGATCGATGGCACCGTGCTGGCGCAGGTCGCGCGAGGTACGAAAGAAGATATCGACAAGGCGGCCAAGGCCGCACAGCGCGCCTTCAAGGACTGGCGCGACATGGCGCCGACCACGCGCAAGAAGCTGCTGCATCGCGTTGCCGATGCCATCGAGGACAATGCCGACGATATCGCGGTGCTGGAATGTATCGACACCGGCCAGGCGCATCGCTTCATGGCCAAGGCCGCGATCCGCGGCGCCGAGAATTTCCGCTTCTATGCCGACAAATGCCTGGAGGCGCGCGACGGCCTGAACATGCCGGCCGATGAGCACTGGAATGTCTCGACCCGCGTACCGATCGGCCCGGTTGGCGTCATCACGCCGTGGAACACGCCGTTCATGCTGTCCACCTGGAAGATCGCGCCAGCGCTGGCCGCCGGCTGCACGGTCGTGCACAAGCCGGCCGAATGGTCGCCGGTCACGGCTGATCTTCTCGCGAAGCTCGCCAAGCAGGCCGGCCTGCCCGACGGCGTGCTCAACACCGTGCATGGCTTCGGTGAGGAATCCGGCAAGGCACTGACCGAGCATCCCGCCATCAAGGCCATCGCCTTTGTCGGCGAAAGCGCCACCGGCTCCGCCATCATGGCGCAGGGTGCGCCGACCTTGAAGCGCGTGCATTTCGAACTCGGCGGCAAGAATCCGGTGATCGTGTTCGACGATGCGGACCTCGACCGCGCGCTCGATGCCGTCGTCTTCATGATCTATTCGCTGAACGGCGAGCGTTGTACATCGTCGAGCCGGCTACTGGTGCAGGCGAGCATTGCCGATACATTCATCGAGAAGCTCACGGCCCGCGTGCAGGCACTGAAGGTTGGGCATCCGCTCGATCCCAGAACCGAAGTCGGCCCGCTGATCCATGAGCGGCATCATGCCAAGGTGTGCAGCTATTTCGACATCGCGCGGCAGGACGGCGCGACCATCGCCGTCGGCGGCAAGCCTTATGACGGTCCCGGCGGCGGTCATTACGTGCAGCCGACGCTGGTGACGGGCGCACACAAGGACATGCGCGTGGCACAGGAGGAAGTGTTCGGCCCGTTCCTCACGGTGATCCCGTTCGGCAACGAAGCCGAAGCCATCGAGATCGCCAATGCCGTGCAATACGGCCTCACCGGCTATGTCTGGACCAATGACGTGGGCCGCGCGCTGCGCGTGGCCGACGCGCTGGAAGCCGGCATGATCTGGCTCAATTCGGAAAATGTCCGCCACCTGCCGACGCCCTTCGGCGGCATGAAAGCCTCCGGCATCGGCCGCGACGGCGGCGACTATTCGTTCGAGTTCTATATGGAGACGAAACATGTCTCGCTCGCGCGCGGGACGCATAAGATACAACGATTGGGAGTTTAGCGCACCCGACCATCAGCCGTCATTGCGAGGAGCGAAGCGACGCGGCAATCCAGAGCCACAGACAAAGAAAGACTGGATTGCTTCGTCGCAAGGGCTCCTCGCAATGACGGCAGAAACAACGGCGGCTTGGCCGCCGAGATAAAAGACAACAGGAAACGCCCAGGACCAGTCCCATGCCCGTGCCGACCCACGTGTTCGATCCGCCCTTCAACATCCTGCGCTCCAGCCACGTCGTGCTGGACGTCACTGATCTCAAGGCCAGCCGCGCATTCTATGAGAATGCTGTCGGCCTGCATGTCGAGGACGCCGACAGCGACACCGTGTATCTGCGCGCCGTCGAGGAGCACCAGCATCACTCGCTGGTGCTGCGCAAGGCGGCCACGGCCGCCTGTCATCGGCTCGGCTTCCGCGTCGCCAGCGAGAACGATCTCGACAAGGCTGCTGCCTGGTTCGCGACCAACGGCATCACCTATTCCTTCGTCGAGCGCCCGTTCCAGGGCCGCACGATGCATGTCACCGATCCGTTCGGCTTCCAGATCGAACTCTACGCGACGATGGAGAAGCGTCCGCATCTGCTGCGCCGCTTCGATCTCTACAAGGGCTGCCACCCCCAGCGGCTCGATCATTTCAACGTCTTCGCCGCCGAAGTGCAGGACACCGTCGACTTCTATGCGCGGCTCGGCTTCCGGCTGACCGAATACGGCGAGGAGGACGGCGACAACGGCCGCATCGCGGCTGCCTGGATGCATCGCAAGGGCAATGTCCACGACTTCGCCATCACCAATGGAAGGGGACCGCGGCTGCATCACTTCGCCTATTGGGTGCCGACCGCGATGAACATCCTGCATCTCTGCGACGTGATGGCGTCATCCGGCTATCTGAAGAACCTGGAGCGTGGCCCCGGCCGCCACGGCATCTCCAATGCGTTCTTCCTCTATGTGCGCGACCCCGACGGCCATCGTCTCGAGCTCTACACCTCAGACTACCAGACCATGGACACCGACCACGAACCGCTGCGCTGGTCACTGAAAGATCCGCGCCGGCAGACCCTGTGGGGCGCGCCTGCGCCGCGCTCGTGGTTTGAACAAGGCTCGCTGTTCAATGGGCAGGCCGTGCGTGAGCCTGTGTTTGTGGCTGATGTGACGATTGCGGATTGAAAATGATCAGTCATTGCGAGGAGCCCTTGCGACGAAGCAATCCAGTCTTCTCTTGTTGCTTGCTGGATTGCTTCGCTACGCTCGCAATGACGACTGAGAGAGCATCGGATAGGCCATGACCCACGCCCGCCTCGCCACCTTCACCGTCAATAGCACCCTGAAATACGGCGCCGTCACCGACGATGGGATCGTCGATCTGTCGGCGCGCTATGGCGGCGATTATCCGACTTTGCGCGAGGCCATCGCGCATGGCGCCCTGCACCGGCTCGCGGATGCCGCGGCCAATCAGCCTGCGGATTTTGCGATTGACAGCATCACCTGGCAGCCGCCGATCCCCTCACCGGAAAAGATCATCTGCATCGGCGTCAACTATCCGGACCGCAATGCCGAATACAAGGACGGTCAGGACGCGCCGAAATATCCGAGCATGTTCATGCGCACGCCGCGCTCCTTCGTCGGACATGAGGCGCCACTGGTGCGGCCGCGCGTCTCCAGGCAGCTCGACTATGAAGGCGAAGTGGTGCTGGTGATCGGCAAGGCCGGCCGACACATCGCCGAAGGCGATGCGCTGGGCCACATCGCCGCGCTGACGCTCTGCAACGAAGGCACCATCCGCGACTGGGTGCGGCATGCCAAGTTCAACGTCACGCAGGGCAAGAATTTCGAGTCCACCGGCAGTCTCGGGCCATGGATCGTGCCTTATAGCGACGAAAGCCAGATCGCCGATATCCGCCTCACCACGCATGTGAATGGTGAGCTGCGCCAGGATGATCGCACCTCGCGGCTGATGTTCGGCTTCCGCTACCTCCTGAGCTATATCTCGACCTTCACGACCCTCGTGCCCGGCGACGTGATCGTCACCGGCACGCCGACCGGCGCCGGCGCACGCTTCGATCCGCCCCGCTATCTTGTCCCGGGCGATGTGATCGAGATCAAGGCGGATGGCATCGGCACGCTGCGCAATGGCGTCGTCGACGAACACTAACGGATTGGAATACGCATGACTGTTCTCACCGGTGGCGAAGCCATCGTCAGCGGGCTCAAGGCACACGGCGTCGACACGGTGTTCGGCCTGCCCGGCGCGCAGGTCTATGGCCTGTTCGATGCCTTTCATCAGGCGAAGCTGAACGTCATCGGCGCACGCCACGAACAGGCCTGCGGCTATATGGCGTTCGGCTATGCCCGCGCTTCGGGCAAGCCCGGCGTGTTCAGCGTGGTGCCCGGCCCCGGCATTCTCAATGCCAGCGCGGCGATGCTGACCGCCTTCGGCTGCAACGAGCCGGTGATGTGCCTCACCGGTCAGGTGCCGAGCGATTACCTCGGCAAGGGCCGCGGGCATCTCCATGAGATGCCGGACCAACTCGCGACGCTCCGCAGTTTCGTGAAATGGGCGGAGCGCATCGACTATCCCGCGGATGCACCGACAAAAGTGGCGCGCGGATTTCAGGAGATGATGTCCGGCCGCCGCGGTCCGGTGGCGCTGGAAATGCCGTGGGACGTGTTCACACAGCGCGCGGAAACCGCCGCAGCGACGACGCTCGAACCGTTCGCCGCGCCCTCGCCCGATCCCGATCGGATCAAGGCCGCAGCCGCGCTAATCAAGGGGAGCAAATCGCCGATGATCTTCGTCGGCGCGGGCGCGATGGATGCGGGCGACGACGTCCTCGCACTCGCCGAGATGATCGACGCACCCGTGGTCGCGTTCCGGTCCGGCCGCGGTATCGTCAGCAATGCCCATGAGCTCGGCCTCACCATGGCCGCCGCCTATAATCTGTGGCCGCAGACCGATCTCATGATCGGCATCGGGTCGCGGATGGAATTGCCGACCACGTTCCGCTGGCCGTTCCGGCCGGAGGGGCTGAAGTCTATCCGCATCGATGTCGATCCGGTCGAATTCAGACGGCTCACGGTCGATGCGCCGATCGTTGCCGATGCGACAGAAGGAACGCGCGCGCTTGTCGCTGCCGTGAGCAAGGCCGGATACACGAAGACCTCAGGCCGCCGCGAGACGATCCGCGCCGCCTCGGCGAAGGCGCAGAAAGACATCCAGGCGATCCAGCCGCAGATGGCCTATCTCGACATCCTGCGCGACGTGCTGCCCGACAATGCCATCGTCACCGATGAGCTGTCGCAGGTCGGCTTCACTTCGTGGTTCGGCTTCCCGGTCTATCAGCCGCGCACCTTCATCACTTCAGGCTATCAGGGCACGCTCGGCTCCGGCTTCCCGACCGCGCTCGGCGCCAAGGTGGCGCAGCCCGATCGGCCGGTGGTGGCGATCACCGGCGATGGCGGCTTCATGTTCGCGGTGCAGGAACTGGCGACGGCCGTGCAGTTCAAGATCGGCGTGGTGACGCTGGTGTTCAACAACAATGCCTATGGCAATGTGCGCCGCGACCAGTTGCAGGTGTTCGACGGCCGCGTGGTCGCCGCCGATCTGGTCAATCCGGATTTCGTCAAGCTCGCGGAATCCTTCGGCGTCGGTGCTATCAGGGTGACGACACCGGCGGAGTTTCGTCCGGCGCTGGAAAAGGCGCTGGCGGATGGTGGGCCGTATCTGATTGCGATCGACGTGCCGAGGGACTCCGAAGTCAGTCCGTGGGCGTTCATTCATCCGAAGAAGCCGTAAGGACCTCCACTCTCTCGATCGTCATGGCCGGACTTGTTCCGGCCATCCACGTCTTGGTCTGAGCGAAGAAGGCGTGGATGCCCGGGACGAGCCCGGGCATGACGGTGCGGGGTGAGAGTGTGTTGCTACTGCTTCACCGGCGGATCCAGCAGCGTGCAACCGCCATCTGCGATCGGCCGCATGATGTCTTCCGCCTTCACCTTGCCCTTGATGGTGAGCAGGTCCCACTCGCCCTTGACTTCCGAGGGCTTCTTCACTTCCGCCAGCAGCATGTCGTTCATCAGCCGGCCGTCCTCGCGCACGCGGGCGCCCGGCGCGAAGAAATCATCCACCGGCATCGCCTTCATCTGACGCATCACCTTCAAGCCGTCATTCTCGTTGGCGGCTTCCGCGGCGCGCAGATAGTGCTTCACGGCGCTATAGACGCCGGCCTGCGCATGGGTTGGCATCTTGCCGTGCTTGGCGAGGAAGCGCTTGCCGAATGCACGGCTCGCATCGTCATTGTCCCAGTAATAGCCCTCGAGATATTGCACGCCCTGCGTGGCTTCCGAGCCGAGCGCCTTCACCGAGGTGAGATAGAAGATCAGCACGGCCAGCTTCTGCTTGCCCTCGCCGATCTGGAATTCACGCGCCTGCTTGATGTTGGTGACGGTGTCGCCCGAGGCATTGGCGAGCGCGATCACCTTGGCGCCGGAGGATTGCGCCTGCAGCAGGAAGGACGAGAAATCCATCGTGCCGACAGGATGCTTCACCGCGCCGAGGACCTTGCCGCCGGCAGCTTCCACCACTTTCGAGACTTCCGCCTGCATGGCGATGCCGAACGCGTAATCCGCCGTGATGAAATACCAGGTGTCGCCGCCCTGCTTGACCACGGCCTTGGCGATGCCCTGCGCCAGCGAATAAGTGTCGTAGAGCCACATCGCGGCGGTCGGCGCGCATTGCTTGCCGAACACGTCGGCCGTTGCCGAGCCGACATGCACCAGCACCTTGCCGCGCTCGCGTGCCATGTTCTGCACCGCCAGCGAGATCGCCGAATTGCCGATGTCGAAGATCGCATCGACGCCCTGCTGATCGTAGAGATCGCGCGCCAGCGATACGCCGATATCGGTCTTGTTCTGATGATCCGGTCCGAGCAGTTTCACCGGCAGGCCACGCACCTTGCCGCCGACATCGTCGATCGCAAGCTGCGCCGCAACCACGCTGCCGGTGCCACCGGCATCGGAGAATACCGAACTCTTATCGTTCAGCACGGCAATGGTGAGAGGTTTGGTGATGGGGTCGGCAAGCACCGCACCGTTCAGGCAAGCAATAGCAATGGCGGCCAATATGCCCATTCGGGTCATTGTCGTTTCCTCGTTCTGGTTTTTATTGAGGAAAAGCGTAATAGCGGCCGAATGCCTTGGCCAGCGAAATTTAATCGATCGATTAAATCGAATTCCGACACGCGGAAAGCATCAGACGACTGGTATCGATGCGCTCCGCTGCCACCGAACCGCAGCAAGTGCCAGTAGTCCAGCACCGGCCACCGCCCAGCATGCGACAGGCGCCCAGTGCAGCAGCGGCGCATAGTCCGGCAGCTTCTGTAATCCGCCGGCGACCGCGGCCATGCGTGCGAAGGTCGCGAGCGCGAGCGCCGAGAAGACAAGACCGATGACCTTGCCTTCCGCGCCGGTCTCGCCGATCGCCATCGCCGCCGACACCGCGCTCATCATCATGCAGCCCCATGCGGCGCCTGCGATGAATTGCGCAGCGATCAGCATGTTGAGATTCACAGCGAATTCGGCGCCGATCACCGCAAGCGCGCCAAGCAATCCGGCTGCCCCGATGACGATGATGCCGCCCTGACGCTTAACCACCGCGCTGGCTGGAAACATCGCAATGTTGAAGCCGATCCAGAATATCGGCATCAGCCATTCCAGATCGGCCGGCTTGGCGAAGCGCAGGAACATCGGCGCGCTGTTGATGCTGAAGTGAAGCTGGAAGCCCAGCGCAAGGATGACCATCGCAGCGATGAACAGCATAGGCATCCGGCCGAGCGCCTTGCCTTGCGGCGGCAAGGCTGGTGCTGCGCGCGCCTGTAGCTGCACGAGGCCACGCTCGACGCGCGACAGCGCCAGCGTCACGATCAGCAAAACCACGCCGGCAAGAACGAAAGGCAGCCGCGGATCGACGCCGCGCAATGTCACGCCGAGATAAGGCGCCAGCGCCCCGGCAACGCCATAGCCGAGCATGGCCAGCGCCGCCAGAAACGGCCGCGACGGACGCGCGGCATATTTGCCGAGCAATGTCAGCGGCGGCGCGCGCAAGGCGGAGGATGTCGCCGACCAGATCACGATCAATGCGATCAGCGCGACTTGCGCCTTCGGCCCCTGGCCGGCAACGAAAGGCAGCGCGACAAAGGCCGCGCAGGACACCGCGGTCAGGATGCCGACAATGAGACCGAGCCGGCCGACCACGCGCGCGATCCTGTCGGCGACCAGACCCATCGCCGTATCGGTGACGGTGAAGATCGCCTGATCGAGCATCAGGATGACAATCACGACGGTGGGGGCAATGCCGACATCGGCGGCAAGCTTCGGCAGATAGATCACATAGGTGACCCAGCCGAGCGTGAAGACCAGTTGCAGGACGGCGAGATAGACGCCCGCGCCGTTGCTGGTGGCGGCCTGTGTGCCGGTTCGTTCCTGCTCGCTCATGGTCCCCTCACCCCGCCCGACCATAGAATGGTCGCGGCAGCCAAGGAAAGCGTTCAACGCGCAGCGCTCAACAGGTCTCGTTCAGCAGGTCTTGCGGAAGGTCAGATTGATGCGCTGGCCGCCCATGACCGGATGCTCGCCATCCGGCAGCGGCGCGACGCCGTGATAGGCCAGCCGCGCCGGGCCGCCCCAGACCACGACGTCGCCATGGGTCAGACGATAGCGCTTCTGCGGCGCGCTGCGGGTGAGACCACCGAACAGGAATGTCGCCGGCAGGCCGAGCGAGACCGAGACGATGGGCGCGCGCAGATCCAGCTCGTCCTTGTCCTGGTGTAGCGAGAGTTTGGCGCCTGGCTTGTAGCGATTGATCAGGCAGGCATCCGGCACGAAAGCCTCGAAACCGGCACGAACCGCCGCACGTGCGGCGAGATCGCGAAACGGTGCCGGCATCGCGGGCCATGGCTGGCCGCTGTCGGGATCGACGGGGTCGTAGCGATAGCCGCGTGCGTCAGACACCCATCCGACACGGCCGCAATTGGTCATGGCGACCGACATGGTGTGACCGCCCGGCGTGACCAGATGACGGAACGGCGCCGCCTTCACGATAAGGCGCAGCGCCGCGATCACATCCGGCTGTTCGGCGGCGAAGAAGTTGCGCAACAGAACTGCTCCCTCGGCGTGCTCCTCGCACGCAGGCTGGTCGTCCCTGATATCGGCGAACAGGTCGGTCATCGCGGTTGTTCAGTCGTCCCGTCACTTCGCATCGTGAAAGATCACCCCGAGCGTATGGCGCCGCCCGGATTTCACCCGGCTGACGCCGTGGCGCAGATTGACGCGATAGCTGCCGCGCGTGCCGGCAACCGGCCGGTGATGCACGGCGAACACCACGGCATCGCCCTGCCGCAAGTCTACCACTTCGGCGCGCGACTGCATGCGTGGCCGCTGCTCCGTCAACACGAATTCTCCGCCGGTGAAGTCCTCACCGGGCTCCGACAGCAGGATCGCGACCTGCAGCGGAAACACATGCTCGCCATAGAGATCCTGATGCAGGCAATTGTAGTCGCCGGCTTCATATTGCAGCAGCAGCGGCGTGGGCCGGGTCTGGCCGGCATCGTGGCAACGCTTGAGAAACGCGGCGTGATCGGCGGGAAAGCGAACATCGATCCCCATCGTCTTATTCCAGCGATTGGCGATCGTACTCAATGGTCCGTAGAGCGCCGGACGCAGGCCGGCGATCGGATCCGGCAGCGGATAATTGAAATACTTGTATTCGCCACGGCCGAAGCCGTGGCGCGACATCACGATGCGGCTGCGGAAACGGGAATCGTCGGGATAGAGCGATGCGAGGTGACGACACTCATCGGGCGGGAGCAGTTTCTCGAACACCGCGCAGCCCTGGTCGTCGAGATCGGCAGAGATGCGCTGCCAGTCGATGGCATCGACGCGCGCCTGCGGCGTGGCGTCATTGTTTTCTGGGCGCTTCTTCGCGAGTGAAACCATGTCATCGCCTCCGTCATCCGGCCGCGATCAGGGTGTCATGGCCTGTTGGCCATATTGGGGAGATGGATGGGTGAAGCCACCCGATTTCTGGCCCCCTAACCTCTCCCCGCCTTGCGGGGAGAGGTCGCCGCGTCTTCGCGGCGGGTGAGGGGCATGGCAGGAGAGAAAAGGCATGCGCGGAACCCCACCGGATCGAAGGACAGGTACCCGAGAACGCGCGCGTGCGGTGACGGCGGTAACCGCCCCTCACCCGCTCCGGCTGCGCTGCGCTTCGCCGGATCGACCTCTCCCCGCTCTTTGCGGGGAGAGGTTAAGAACCTCAGCCCACCACCGGCAATGTCTTCACATCATAGCCATGGCTGATCTTGCGCTTCAGCACCGGGTCTTCGATCTCGTAGTCGAAACGATCGGCGGGGCGGATGCCGCCCTTGGCGGCGAAGGTGCCGCCGAACATGGCGGTGCCGTCTGGCAGCTTGTCGCTGTTGAAGCCCTTCTTGATCAACTCGGCCACCGGCAGCATGCCGCTCAGCAGGCCCTCCTGATACAGCACCTTCTCGCCCTTGATGGTGGCCCAGGAGCGCAAGATGATCTGGTCCCAATGGGGAAGCAGTTCGGACAGTTCCCACACCACCGGTGCGATCGGCTTGTCGCACATCTGCTTCGACACGGTGATGTTGTAGGTCTCGACCTTGCGGTCGGTGTGGTCGGAGCCGACACCGACATAGGTCTTGCCGCCTGACGCGATCAGGCAGAACTCGACTTCGCCCGAGGAATTCTCATCGGTGCATTCGATCATGCCGTCGGTGGTGAAGCGGCGCGCCGAGCAGCGGTAATAGATCGGCGTCGAGGCCGGCGGCGCGATGCCGAGCGCCTCGAGTTCCTTGATGTGATGATCGCGCGCCACGGGATCGCGGCCGGTCCAGCCGGCGATGACGCCCTGGGTGATCTTGAGCGTCAGCGGCGTCTTGGTGCCTTTTGCGTCCAGCGTGAACGCGATCTCGGTGGTCATGCGTGTATCCTCAAGTTTTAGAGATTAACCGCGAACGGCGGTTTCAATGCCCGCGGCGAGTTCGAAGATGCGGCGGTCGGAGCCGCCGGCACCGGCCAGCATCAGGCCGACAGGGGCTTCGTCCTTGGCGTGGATCGGCAGCGAGATGGCGCAGCCGTCGATCATGTTGATCAGCGTGCAGTTGCGCAGCGCCATCAGGTTCTGCTTGGAGAACACCTTGTCGTCAGCCATGTCGGCAATCGACGGCGGCGTAATCGCGCAGGTCGGCAACACCAGCGCATCGTAAGGCGCGATGCGCTTTTCGGTGCGCGCGATCAGCGAACGGCGCATCGGCAGGAGGTCGACATAGTCGGCGGCATTCTGGGTCTCGCCGCGCTGGATGCGCAGTGCGACTCGCGGATCATAGACGTCGCCCTTGCTGGCAAGCAAATAGCGATGCCAGGCATAGGATTCAGCAGCCGTGAAGCCGCCCTTGGTGCTCATCGGCGCGATGTCGTTGAATTCAGACACCTCGATGCGCTCGATGATCGCGCCCTTGTCGGCCAGCTTCTTCAGCGTGCGCTCGAAAGCCGATGCCACGACGGGATCGAGATCGTCCATCGCCAGCGTGGTCGGCACCGCAAGACGCATGCCCTTGATCGGGCGCGGCGTGAGCTCAAATTCCGGTTCGCCGGCCAGCACAGCATCCATGGCCGCGCAGCAGGCGACCGAGCGTGCGAGAGGACCGATACTGTCGAGGGTGAAGGACAGCGGCACCGCGCCGTCCAGAGGCACGCGGCGCTGGGTCGGCTTGTAGCCGACGATGCCGTTGAAGGCTGCCGGAATGCGGCAGGAACCGCCGGTGTCGGTACCCAACGCCGCATGCGCCATGCCATCGAGCACGGAGACGGCGGCGCCCGAGGATGAGCCGCCCGGCACATGGCCAACCTCGCGCTTCCACGCGCCTTTCGGGGTGCCGTAATGCGGATTGGTACCGATGCCTGAATAGGCGAATTCGACCATGTTGGTGCGCCCGATCACCACGAAGCCGGCTCGGCGCAGACGCGCGACGGTCGGGGCGTCGGCATCCGCCGGCGCGGAATCGTCCAGCGCGCGCGAGCCTGCGCGGGTCACTTGGCCTTTGATGTCGAACAGGTCCTTGATGGAGATCGGAATGCCCGCATAACGCGACGGCGCGGCATTGGCTTTGCGCAGCGCGTCCATGGCATCGGCGGCGGCCAGTGCCGCATCCTTGTCGACATGGATGAAGGTCCGCGCGCCCTCACCGTTCGGATCGGCGATTTTGGCCAGACAGGCTTCGACCAGTTTGCGGGAGGTGGTGCGGCCGGCGGCGAGATCGGCGGCCAGGCTGGCGAGGGTCGGTGCGGTCTGGTGGAAGTCGTTGCTCATGGTCGCGGCATCCTGTGTGTCTTGCCGGACCCGCAGGTGGTCACGGCGCCCGGTCGGTATCGCCGAAAGTGTCCTCGATTTCCAGATCGAGCAGCGCGGAGCTGAGCGATTTGCCATGCGCGTCGAGCGCCAGCGATCGCGTCACCCCGCCGCCAAGCGCCTGATCCATCACGAAGTTCAACGCCGCCAGATTGGGCAGTTCATAGCGGACCACCTCGCCCGCGACGATGCCCGCAAACAGGGCCTTCACGCGCGCGGCGGTCACTTGGGATACTATCAACGGATATAGCTTTGCGTCAAAGGCAATTACCGAGATGTTGGAAATGTTGCCTTTGTCACCTGTGCGGGAATGGGCGATCTCGCGCAGCTTCACGTCATGCTCCCTCAACCATCCGTACCAACCTACCCTGCCTGGTTGCAGCGGGACAAGCCTCGCACGTTTCCCACCCCGAATTCCACGCCGCCCCGCAATGGGCAGATACGGCCATGCAGCCCGCGCGCTGGACCGATGATGATGGAATGTGGAATGTCCATCCAGAGGACAACGAACGGGGCCAAATCCCCGTCCAAGGGAGAGAACACGAGACATGGCTGAACCAGCCCGCGCGCGGCCGAAACCGACACCGGAAACCCAGCATTATTGGGACGGCGCAAAAGCCGGCGAATTGCGCCTGCAGCGCTGCGACGATTGCAGCAATGTATATTTTCCGCCGCGGCCATTCTGTCCCGGCTGCGCCTCGCGAAAAGTCTCGGTGTTCAAGGCCTCGGGCAAGGGTTTCCTCTACAGCTACGTCATCAATCACCGCCCTGCTGCGCCGGGCTTCACGCCACCTTATGCCATTGCCGTGGTCGAACTCGACGAAGGCCCGCGGCTGATGAGCAACATCATCGATTGTCCGCAGACGCCTGAAGCGCTCGTGCTCGACATGAAGTTAGAGGTCGCCTTCGAGAAGCTCGACGACGCCATCACCCTCCCCGTATTCCGGCCGGCTGGGGGTTGAGACCATGCGCAGAAACGCAGTCGCCGTCGTCGGCGCAGCCGAGACCACCGAGCTTGGCGTCATCCCCAACATGTCGCAGATCCAGCTTCACGCGGATGCGGCGCTCAACGCCATCAAGGATGCTGGACTGAAGCTATCCGACATCGACGGCATCGCCACTGCGGTCGAGACGCCGCAGCAGATCGCGCATTATCTCGGCATCACGCCGACCTGGGTCGACGGCACATCCGTCGGCGGTTGCTCCTTCATGCTGCATGTTCGCCACGCGGCTGCCGCGATCGAGGCCGGCCTGTGCAAGACCGTGCTGATCACGCATGCCGAGTCGGGCAAGTCCATGATCGGCAAACTGCCGCGCTCGATTCCGGCGGACAGCCTGCAAGGCCAGTTCGAGGCGCCTTACGGCGTCTACGGTCCGCCCAGCATGTTCCCGATTCCCGTGCTGCGCTACATGAAGACGCACGGCATCACCCATGAGCAGATCGCCTCGGTCGCCGTGTTCCAGCGCGAATGGGCCGCGAAGAATCCGCGCGCGATGATGAAGGCGCCGATCACGGTCGAGGACGTGCTGAACTCGAAGATGATCGCCTATCCGTTCCGTATCCTGCAATGCTGCCTCGTCACCGACGGCGGCGGCGCGCTGATCCTCACCTCGGCAGACCGCGCCAAGGATTTCCCGAACAAGCCGGTCTATATTCTCGGCACCGGTGAGAGCGTGGAAACGCCGATGGTGAGCCAGATGAAGACCTTCGATTCATCGCGCGCTTTCACCGTGGCCGGACCGACGGCATTCCGCGAGGCCGGCATCACGCACAAGGACGTCGATCACCTGATGATCTACGATGCCTTCGCGCATCTGCCGCTGTATGGTCTCGGCGATCTCGGATTCATGCCGCATGAGGAAACCGGCCAATTCATCGCGGACGGCAACACCCGCCCCGGCGGCAAGCTGCCGATGAACACCAATGGCGGCGGCCTCAGCTACATGCATTCCGGCATGTACGGCATGTATGCTTTGCAGGAGAGCGTGCGACAAATGCGCGGCATCGCACCGGCGCAGGTTCAAGGCGCGAATATCTCCGTGTGCCACGGCGTCGGCGGCATGTTCGCTGCGTCGGGAACCGTGATTTTTACGAACGAGAAGTAAACGCGGTGCCTTCTCCCCGCTTGCGGGGAGAAGGTGGCTCGAATGCGCGAAGCGCGTTCGAGACGGATGAGGGGGACTATCCGCAAGCGCGGAGCAAGCGGATAGTCCCCCTCACCCGCCCCGGCTTCGCCGGGACGACCTCTCCCCGCAAGCGGGGAGAGGTTAGAAAACATCAATCACACCACCAAGAGGAACCACTACATGGCATCTACCAAATCACTCGACGGCAAGGTCATCGTCGTCACCGGCGCGGGTCGCGGCATCGGCCGTGGCATTGCGCTGCTCTGCGCCGCTGAAGGCGCCAAGGTCGTTGTCAACGATCCCGGCGTCGGTACCGACGGTTCGGGCGGCGATGGCGCGGCTCCGGCCGAGCAGGTCGTCGAGGAAATCACCAAGGCCGGCGGCACTGCCGTTGCCAACTTCGAGTCGGTTGCCGAAGCGATCCCGGCCAGCAAGATCATCAAGCAAGCCGTGGACACCTACGGCAAGATCGACGGCGTGGTGAACAATGCCGGCATCCTGCGCGACGCGATCTTCCACAAGATGTCCATCGATGCCTTCGAGATGGTGATCAAGGTCCATCTGATGGGCTCGTTCTACACCTCGCATGCCGCCGCGCGTTACTTCCGCGAGCAGAACTCCGGCTCGTTCGTGCACTTCACCTCGACCTCCGGTCTGATCGGCAATTTCGGTCAGGCCAATTACGCGGCCGCCAAGCTCGGCATCGTCGGCCTGTCGAAGTCGATCGCGCTCGACATGGGCCGCTTCGGCGTCAATTCGAACTGCGTCTCGCCTTTCGCCTGGAGCCGCATGATCGGCAGCATCCCGACCGAAACCGAAGCCGAGAAGGCTCGCGTCGAACGGATCCAGCGCATGGGTCCGGAAAAGATCGCACCGCTCGTCGCCTATCTGCTCTCGGACGCCGGCAAGGACGTCACCGGGCAGATCTTCGCGGCGCGCATGAACGAGATCTTCCTGATGGGCCAGTCGCGCCCGCTGCGCTCGGTCCATCGCGACGAAGGCTGGACCCCGCAGACCCTCGCCGAGCACGGCATGCCGGCGCTGAAGCCGTCGTTCTACAAGCTCGACCGTTCGGCTGACATCTTCAGCTGGGATCCGGTCTAAGCGTTTAATCGGCTCGCGGGAGCGTCACTCCCGCGAGCCGATTTCTGCAACCCTGAATTTAAAACGAAACAATATTACTCAAATAGCTATGCATAGCGGTCTTATCTGACCCGAGATCGCACTAATTTCGTCATAAAGAATTCAAACGCCGGCCAAGACCGGCTATGTCACCAGCAATCAACGGGTTTGACGTCACGCATTTGCGGACGAAACCGCATTTGCTGGACGAACATCATGACAGATCACGCGGGCGCGATGCCCTCCGCGGCCATGCCGCATTCCAAGCCGCTGAATTCCCCCGCCCGCGTTTTGCTGGCGAGCCTGATCGGCACCACCATCGAATTCTTCGACTTCTACGTCTATGCCACCGCCGCGGTGCTAGTGTTTCCAAAACTGTTCTTCCCGGCCGGCAATGACACCGCGGCGCTGCTCGCGTCCTTCGCGGTGTTCTCGATCGCGTTCTTTGCGCGTCCGTTCGGCGCCGTCGTGTTCGGCCATTTCGGCGATCGCGTCGGCCGCAAGACCACGCTGGTCGCAGCATTGCTGACCATGGGCATCTCCACCGTCCTGATCGGTTTGCTGCCGACGCATGCGCAGATCGGCCTTGCAGCGCCGCTTCTGCTCGTGCTGTGCCGTTTCGGCCAGGGCTTCGGCCTCGGTGGTGAATGGGGCGGCGCGGTACTGCTCGCCACCGAGAACGCACCGGAAGGCAAGCGCAACTGGTACGCCATGTTCCCGCAGCTCGGCGCGCCGCTCGGCCTGTTCCTGTCGTCCGGCACGTTCTTCATCCTGTTGCACTTCGTCTCGCCGGAAACGTTCCTGAGCTGGGCGTGGCGCGTGCCGTTCCTCGCCTCCATCGTGTTGATCGCCATCGGATTGTGGGTGCGCCTGTCGATCACCGAGACGCCGGAATTCCAGAAGGCCATCGAGAAGGCCGAGCGCGTTGCTGTTCCCAGCATGGAGCTGCTGCGCAAGCACAAGCGCAGCCTCGTGCTCGGCACGCTGGTCGGTCTGATGACCTTCGTGTTCTTCTATGTCTGCACGGCCTATCTGCTGTCCTACAATGTCGGTATCGCGAAGATGTCGCTGCTCGATGCGCTCAAGGTGCAGATCGCCGGCGCCGTCGCTTTCGGCACCACCAACATCCTGGCCGGCCTGCTTGCCGACAAGATCGGTCGCCGCACGCTGCTGATCGCCAATTGCCTGATGGTGATCGTGTTCTCGTTCTTCCTGGCACCGTTGCTGTCGGGCGGCGTAGCGGGCATCTATGCCTTCGCGCTGATCGGTCTGGCGATCTTCGGCATCAATTACGGCCTGATCGGCGCAGCGCTGGCGGCACCGTTCCCGACCACCGTGCGCTATACCGGCGCGTCGATGACGTTCAACCTCGCGAGCATCTTCGGCGCCTCGCTGGCGCCCTATATCGCCACCTGGCTGCAGGCAAATTACGGTCTCGCTTACATCGGCTATTACGTGCTGGCCGCCGCGGTGATCACGCTCATCGCTATCTTCGTGTCAGACAAGCACGAGGTTTGAGCGCGCTCGCATAACGATCAAAAAGGGGCAGCGCTGGCGCTGCCCCTTTTTTGTTTGTCAGTTCGACGCCTGCTGCCGCTTGAGCTCGTTCCGCGCCGCGTCGCGCTCGAATTCGCCATCGCCCCGGCACATCTCGGCGGCCTGTTTCAGATAGGGCAGCGCCTCCTGCGGCTTGCGCTTCACCATCAGATACTGGCCAAGATAGAACGACACGCCGCAAGCCCCGAAGTCGTCGGCGAGCCGCATGTCCTTCATTTTGGCGAGCATCTCGTCGCGGGTCATCTGGCCGAGATAGACCGCCACCATCGGCCATGGCCAGCCCTCGCGATCGAGCGTATCGGTATTGCGCTTCAACTCGCCCATGTCGTAGTCGCCGCTGCGTGCCCGCGCGATATAGCGCAGCAGCTTGGCCAGATCGTATTCCGGCGTCTTTGCCACCACATCGCCGAAGTCCGCTCCGGCTTCTGCGAAATGCCCGGTGATGAAATGAGCGTGGGCGCGCCGGTTGCGGATGGTCGGATCATTCGGCCTCAGCTTCAGCGCAGCGTCATAGTCCGGGATCGCGCTGGCAAAATCGCCCTTGCGCGAGAAAGCGATGCCGCGATCGACGTAGGAATGCGGGTCGTTCGGATTGGCCGCAATGGCCTGGCCGAGATCCGCAATCGCGCCGTCATTGTCGCCGCGATCCAGCCGGAGTTCGGCGCGGCTGAGATGAAGAAATCTATCGCCGGGCTTGAGCTGTACCGCCGCGTTGAAGTCGGCCATGGCCTTGTCGAATTCCTTCTTCATGAAATAGGCGCCGCCGCGAAATCCCAGCGCCAGGAAGTCTCTGGGATCGAGGCGAATCGCTGCCGAGAAATCCGCGATGGCACCGTCGACATCGGACAAGCCTTTGCGCAGCAATCCGCGCCCGCGATAGTAGTGCGGCATGTCCGGCTTGAGACGAATGGCTTCGTCATAATCCGCGCGCGCATGGGTAACGTCACCCTTGGATTCATAGGCGCTCGCGCGCGTGGCATAGGCGAAGGCATAGCGTGGATCAAGCGCAATCGCCTTGCTCGCATCGGCGATGGTCGAATCGAAATCATTCAGACGGTCATAGACCAAAGCGCGCGCGCCATAGGCATAAGCGTAGTCCGGCTTCAATGAGATGAAAGCCGTGAAGTCGGCGCGCGCCGCCTCCATATGGCCGAGTTCGAAGTTCCCGACGGCACGAAGGCGAAGCGCTTCGGCGCGCTCGGAATCCGTTGCGCCAGGACGATCGATGATATCGCTGCAGCCTGCGATCATCCGCTGATCCATCGGCGGGCGACATCCATTATCCGCCTGCGCTGAGAATGACGTCACGAACAGCAACGCCACGGAAGCGGCTGCAAAGCGCATGTGACAGCGAAACGACGGCATGGGAACCACACATCAGCATGAGAGATTTGGCCATTAGTCTCGCGGAACTATCAAAACGTTCACTGCGCTGCGATGCGCGCTTGTGCACCGCCATGATCGCGCGGCAGCATCGAATTGTGTAGCATCGACGTCGCAACGGTATTTAGACTGCTGGCAATAACTGGAGCAAACCAGAAAAGCCGGGAGGACGATGATGCCAACTCAGCTCGACGCGAACGACGCAGCTCAACCCGCCGCAATATCCAACTCACTCAGTCGCAGAAACATCCTTGGCAGCGCCGCTGCACTGGCTGCGACGACGCTCGTCGCACCTGATGCACTCGCGCGCAACTTCGGCCGCGGTGCGGAACCGCAGCGCTATCCCGATCCCGATATCGTCGTCATCGACGCCAATCGCTTCAAGGCGAAAGTCGGCAACACCGTCATCAAGCGGCTCTATACGGGTTGCCTGTGGGCGGAGGGACCGGCGTGGAATGCGCAGGGGCAGTATCTGATCTGGAGCGACATCCCCGCCAATCGCCAGTTACGCTATCTCGACGATGACGGCCACATCTCCGAGCGCTTCCGCTATCCATCCGAGGAGAGCAACGGGAATTCGTTCGACACCGAGGGCCGCCAGCTCAGCGCGCAGCGCACGCGCCTGGTCCGCTTCGAGCACAATGGCAGCGTCACGACGCTGGCTGAACAGGCAAACGGCAAGCCGCTGAACGGGCCGAACGACATGGTGGTCAATCCGATCGACAAAGCGATCTGGTTCACCGATCCCGGCTACGGCGCCATCAATCTCTATGAAGGACAGCGCGCCGCGGCGGGCGTGGTGCAGCCGTATCAGAAGGAAGCGGTGTATCGCATCGACCCCACGAACGGCCAGATCAGCAAGGTTGCCGATGAACCGTTCAAGCCGAACGGGCTCGCCTTCAGTCCGGACTACAAGAAACTCTATGTCTGCGACACCGGCATCACGCATTATCCCAATGCCAAGAACGTGGTGTGGCAATACGACGTGGACGGCGGCAAGCTCAGCAATGCGAAGCCGCTGATCGACATGACGCTGGATGGCAAGTCCGGCTTCCCTGACGGACTGCGCGTCGATACCGAAGGCAATATCTGGGTCGGCGCCGGCTGGGTCGGCGACGGCTATGACGGCGTGCAGATCTTCGCGCCGGACGGCCAGCGCATCGGCCAGATCAAGCTGCCGGAAACCTGTGCCAATGTCTGTTTCGGCGGCAAGAAGCGCAACCGGCTGTTCATGACGGCGAGCCAGTCACTCTATGCGGTCTATGTGGAAACGCAGGGCGCGCATTTCTGTTGAGGGGCCCACGTCGCAGCCAGCGGCTTCGCGCAAATCTCTCCACGTCATGCCCGGGCTTGACCAGGGCATCCAGCTTTGCGGCAAGCAACAGAGAAGATGGATGGCCGGGTCAAGCCCGGCCATGACGTAGGGATAGGACGCAGCGTCTCGACGACTACCCGCTATTCCGCAGCCCCGCGGAGATCCCATTGATGGTCAGCTGAATCCCGCGCAGCACCTGCTCGTCCGGATTGTTCGCGCGATGCTCCTTCAGCAGTTCGACCTGCACATGATTGAGCGGATCGAGATACGGAAACCGGTTGCGGATCGAGCGGTCGAGCAGCGGGTTGTTTTGCAGCAGGCGCTCCTGCTCCATGATATCCAGCAGCGTCTCGATGCACAGATGCCATTCGCCGCGGATACGGCCGAAGATGGTCTCGCGCAGCTTCTGGTCGGCGACGAGCTCAGCATAGCGCGAGGCGATGGCGATGGAACTCTTGGCCAACACCATGTCCATGTTGGACAGCAGCGTGCGGAAGAACGGCCATTCGCGGTGCATCTCCTGCAGGAACGCCATGCCCTTGTCGGGATGATTGGCGAGCCAGGCCTCGATGGCGCTGCCGAAACCGTACCAGCCGGGCAGCATCAAACGGCACTGCGCCCAGGAGAACACCCACGGGATCGCGCGCAAATCCTCGATAGCGCGGGTCTTCTTGCGCGAGGCCGGACGGCTGCCGATGTTCAGCGTCGAGATCTCGTTGATGACGGTGGATTCCCAGAAGTAATCGACGAAGCCTTCGGTCTCATAGACCAGCCCGCGATAGGCCTTGAAGGCCAGTTCGGAAATCTCCTCCATGGCTTCGAGATATTCGCGGCGCGGCGCTGAGTGCTTCGGCGCCAGCAGACTCGCTTCCAGCGTCGCGGCGGCGAGGATTTCCAGATTGTTGCGGCCGACTTCGGCGTTGGAATATTTGCTGGAGATGATCTCGCCCTGTTCGGTGATGCGGATCTGGCCGTCCACGGCGCCGCCGGGCTGCGCCAGAATCGCATCGTGGCTCGGGCCACCGCCGCGGCCCACAGAGCCACCGCGGCCATGGAACAACCTGAGCCGGATGTGATGCCGCTCGAACACTTCGATTAGCTCGATCTCGGCCTTGTACAGTTCCCAGCCGGACGTGACGAAGCCGCCATCCTTGTTGCTGTCGGAATAGCCGAGCATGACTTCCTGCACCGCGCCGCGGCTGTCGACCAGCTTGCGATAGTCGTGCAGCGAGAACATGCGGTCCATGATGGCTGCAGAGGCCTGCAAATCTTCGATGGTCTCGAACAGCGGCACGATATTGATGGCACTGCGGCCGGAGCAATCGACGAGCCCGACTTCCTTCAGCAGCACCGCGACTTCGAGCATGTCGGAGACGCCCTTGCACATGGAGATGATGCATTGGGGGATCGCCGCCGCTCCGAATTTCACATGAACCTGCGCCGCCATACGGAACAGTGCGAGTTCGCCTAGCGTCTCGTCGCTGTATTTGACGAACAGCGAACCGAGCGGCCGCGCATTCTTCAATTCATTCGTCAGCAGCGCGATGCGCGCTTCCTCGCCGAGCGCGAGATAGGACGTGCCGGGCATCGCGGCGTCGATCAGTTCGGCGACAGTGCGCTCATGCACGGCCGAGTTCTGCCGGATATCGAGACTGGCGAGATAGAAGCCGAAACAATCCACCGCGCGGCGGAGTTGCCGCAGCCGGCCGCGGGCGATGACAGCGGAATTATCAGCGATCAGCGAACGATCGAGCACGTCGAGATCGGCCTTGAACTCCGCCGCCGATGCATAGGCCGGCGCATCGCCCACGGCTGCGCGGCGGTTCGGCAATTCGAGCGCATGGGCCGTTGCCGCCATGCGTGCGTAGACGCCAGAGATCGCCAGACGATAGGGCTCGCCAGCGCGGTGCGGCGACGGATCGGGAGAGCGTTCGGCCAATGCGCGCAGTTCATCGGAGACATCGGCGAGATGCGCCGCCATCGACAGTTCCGCGCCCAGCGCGTGAAGTTCGTCGAGATAGAAGCTGAAGGCGCGCCTGCTCTGCAGCATCATGGTGCCACGCATCACATCTGCCGTGACGAACGGATTGCCGTCGCGGTCGCCGCCGATCCAACTGCCCATGCGCAAGAACGAGCCGAGTTCGGCAGCGCCGCCCTGCGCGCGCAGGCTGTCCTCCAGCGCGCAATGCAGACGCGGCACTTCACGCAAAAACGTATAATCGTAGAACGACAATCCGTTGGCGACCTCGTCGAGCACCGTCAGCTTGCTCCGGCGCAGCAGGTTGGTCTGCCACAGCGTCACGACGGCGCGGCGCAATTGCTCTTCCGACGCCTCAATCTCCTCGGCGGTGAGCTGCATGCGCTCGCGCCGGTCCAGCAATGCCGCGATTTCCATTTCGCGGTCGATGGTGCTCTTGCGGCGCACTTCCGTGGGATGCGCGGTCAGCACCGGCGAGATCAGCGCCTGTCCGAAAAACTTGCTGAGCAGCGCCGCGTCGATGCCGGCCTCGCGCGCGCGCTTCACCGCATGGGCCAGCGTGCCCGATGCGTTAGCCGCATTCGCGCGCTGCGCCCGCATCCGGCGGATGTTGTTCTGGTCCTCGGCGATATTGGCGAGATGCGAAAAGTAGCTGTAGGCGCGAACGATGCGCACGGTCTCGGCGATCGACATGCCATCGAGAATGGCTTCGAGCTCACGGCGCGCCAGCTTGTCCTCGTCGCGGTGAAAACGGACCGAGGTCTGCCGGATATTCTCGACCAGGGCGAACACCGCCTCGCCTTCCTGATCCCGAACGGTGTCGCCAAGGATACGGCCGAGCAGCCGGATGTCCTCGCGCAGCCGGGCATCGGCCTCCTGGTGAGCAGGATCGTCACCGCGCTGGGATGCGGGTTCTTCGGTGGACAGGGTCAGGGACACAAGGACGCTCCAGGAAGTTGCCGGCGCCCCATTTGGTCGCAAGTCATGCTGCGACGCAAGATCAAGTTGCAGCGCTCCGTACCAGTCGCGGAACTCAGCCCTTCGGCTTGACCTTGCCGAGAATGCGATCCGCCTCGGTGCGCCAGTCCGCGCTGCGCGCAAAACCCGCCTCGCCCTTGGTGCCGAATAGCCCGTCATCGGCAAGATCGGCGACCCAGCCCTGCCGCTCGGCCGTCCCCTCCGCCGACCATGGCGTGAGCCCGATCTCACGTACGGTCTCGGCGACCTCGCGGACTTCCTCGCTGCGGCGGCGGCCGTGCTCGATGACACGCTGGAAGAAATAGGCGCCCTGCTTCTCCCAGTCGATGGATGGAAACGTCTCGACCAGCGACGCGATCACGGCGTCCTCGACGCCATAGGCGCGTGCGGTGGTGAAGCTCTCGATCACCATGGCCTCGAGGCCCTTGATCATGATGCTGCGGCACATCTTGGTGGCCGAGGCGACGCCGAGCTTGTCGCTGGCGACTTGCGCATCGAAGCCGATGGCATTGAGCAGCGGCGCGAGATCACGCGCGCCGGCGCCGCCGAGCAGCAGCGGCACCTTGATGCGGTATGGCGGGATCGAGGTCATGACCGCGCCCTCGACATAGCGCCCGCCGGCGCCGTCGACGAGTGCCGCGGCGCGCTGCTTGGCGCCGGGCGATGCGGAGTTGAAATCGAGAAACCACGCCTGCGGCTTCAGACCCGGCACGCAAGCCTGCGCCGCCGGCACGGTCTGGCTCGCGGTAACAGCGCAGACGATGAAGTCGGCGCGTGAGGCGAGATCGGCATGCGAGGATGCGAGCGTGACGCCATGGGTCTCGGCATGATCGCGCAACGGCCCGGCATCTGCGCCGTCGAGTTTGAGATCATAGGCGCTGACTGACATATCCTGCTTGCGCAGGTCTTCGGCGAGAATGCGCCCAACTTCGCCATAGCCGATTAGGCCGACGTGCCACTGGTTCGAACGTTCAGTCATGCTTCTTACTGGACCTTGATGTTTGCCGCCTTCAGCACCGGCCCCCATTTGTCCGCTTCGGCATGCATGAACTTGTCGAAGTCTGCGGGCGAGGAACCGACCGGCGTGGCATCGATCTTCTTCAGCGCCGCCAGCACCACCGGATCCTTCAGCGCCGTCACCAGATCCGCATGGATCTTCGCCACGACATCGGCCGGCATGCCGGCAGGTCCGAGAAAGCCCCACCACACCGCCGTATCATAGCCGGCGACGCCGGATTCGGCGACCGTCGGTACATTGGGCAGTGCCGCAGAGCGCGTCGCCGTCGTCACCGCCACGGCACGCACCGCGCCGCCTTCGAGCTGGCCGACGATCTCGGGCAGCGGATTGATGCTTATGGGAATGTCGCCGGCAATCACCGCGGTGAGCGCCGGCGCACCGCCCTTGTAGGGGATCGAGACGATCTTGGTGCCGGCCATATGGTTCAGCAATTCGCCGGCGAGATGCGCCGAGGTGCCATTGCCTGACATGCCATAGGACAGCGAGTCCGGCTTGGCTTTCGCCTGCGCCAGCAATTCCTGCAGATTCTTTGCCGGATTGTCCTTCGACACCACGATGGCCAGCGGCGAATAGGCGACTTCGCTGATCGCGGTGAAATCCTTGAATGTGTCGTAGGGCAGCTTCGGATAGAAGAACTGGTTGAGCGGATGGCCCGATGCGACGAGGATCAGCGTATAGCCATCGGGCGGCGACTTCGCGAGGGCCTGCGACGCGATGATGCCGCCGGCGCCCGGACGGTTGTCCACCACGGGCTGCTGGCCCCAGGTCTTCGACAGCGATTGTGCAAAGGTCCGCGCCAGCACGTCAACCGCACCGCCTGCCGCATAGGGCACGAGGATCGTCACCTGCTTGCTCGGAAACGTCTGGGCGTGCAGCGACGGGCTGGCGAAAGACAGCAGCGCAGCCGCCGTGGCGATGGCCAATTTCATAGGCGCAGGTAAAGACACGGGCATGGGTGGTCGTCCCTCTTGTAATATTGCGCAACAATCTCGTGTCGTTGCTACTTGATAGTGCTACTTGGCTGTGGTCGCAGCGCGCAGTCCGGACCGTGCGATGGCCGCATCCACCAATCCCTGCGCCTTCACATCCTCGGTGAATTTGCGGACAAATGCCATCCCCTCATCCCGCCCCTTGGGGATCGCGATGGCATGCCGCTCGACGCCCCAGCGTCCCTCCAGCACCTTCGCCCCCGGCGCCTGTTCGGCGAGTTCGAACAGTGTCGCCTTGTTGGTAGCGAACACATCGATGCTGCCAGCCATCAGCAGGCCGGGCGCAAGCCTGATGGCGGGCACGCGGACGACTTCGGCATTCTTCAAATCGCGCGACAGCACCGCATCGGATGAACTTCCGGCGGTGACGCCGACATGGACGCCTTTGACATCGACATCATCGGGCCCCGCAACCCTGGACTCTTTCGCGACGAGATAGCCAAGATCACTTTCCAGATAAGACGGGCCGAAATCCATGTCGTTCGCACGCGCAGCCGACGCATTGGTGAAAGCGGCATCGACGGCGCCTGTCTTCACCGCTTCGAGAACCTCGGCATTCCTGGAGAACACCACCGGTTCATAAGGCACGCCCAATTGCCGCGCGAGCTCCTTGCCAAGATCGTAGCCGACACCACGCGGGCCTTCGGTTTGCGATACGAGAATAGACGTCGGTGTTCCCGGATAGAGTCCGACACGCAGCTTCCCGCTTGGGGCGAGGATCTGCTTAGGCTCAAGATCGACGGCAACTGCAGGGCTGGCAAACGCCATCATCAAGAGAGCGACCGCCGCGATCTGCGCGGCAAGTTTGTTTCCAATCATTGCCACGCGCATCATCGACCTCCTAGATCGTCCGCCCAGCCTTGGCCCAATAGGGATCGCGCAGCCGGCGCTTGAAGATCTTGCCGGAGTCTTCCCGCGGCAAGTTCGACTGGATCTCCATCTGCTTCGGCACCTTGTAGTCGGCCAGCGCCTTCTTGAGGTCCGCGCGCACCGTCGCAAGGTCGAGCACCACGCCGGGCTGCGGCTCGATCACCGCCATGAGGGACTCGCCGAATTCCTCGTCGGGAATGCCGAACACGGCACAGTCATGCACACCGGGCACGGCATGCAGTGCGGCTTCGATTTCGGCGGGATAGATATTGACGCCGCCGGAGATCACCATGTCGCGCTTGCGATCGCAGATGAAGACATAGCCGTCGGCATCGAGATAGCCGACATCGCCCGAGGTGATGAAGCCGTCACGGTTGATCTCGGCGCGCTTTTCGGGTTTGTTGTGATAGGTGAAATCCGGGTTGCCGGATATGCGCGAATAGATCTCGCCGATCTCGCCTTGCGGCAGGATTTGGCCGTCGTCGCCGAGGAAGCGCAGTTCAGCGCCGGGCGCGATCTTGCCGACAGTGCCGGGCTTCTTCAGCGCATCTTCGGAATTAGCGAAGGTCACCGCGCCGGATTCGGTCGAGCCATAGAATTCGTAGATCACCGGGCCCCACCAGTCGATCATCGCGGTCTTGACATCGGCCGGGCACGGCGCCGCGGCGTGGATGATGTGGCGTAGCGACGACATGTCGTATTTCTTACGGATATCCTCCGGCAGTTTCATCAGGCGGATGAACATGGTCGGCACCATGAAGATGGTGTCGATCTTCTCGTCCTGTACCACGCGCAGGAATTCTTCGGGATCGAAGCGCGGCATCAGCACCAGCGCGCCGCCAAGCCGCCCCGCGCGCAGCGCAAAGGCATTGGGAGCCGAGTGATAGAGCGGTCCGGGCAGCAAGGCGCGTGCGCCCGGCTTGAGGCCATAGACGCGTGCACGCATCTGATCGGCGGAGGCCGCCTGCTCCGGTGTCGGCGCGAAACGGCGCACGCCCTTCGGATGGCCTGTCGTGCCCGATGTGTAGATCATGTTGTGCGGCTGCGGCAGCGCGGGGCCATCATAGGGCGCCTGTTCGGTCAGCCAGCTCTCCAGATCGATGGCGCCGACCGGCGTACCGAGACGTGCAGGATCGACCTTGTAATTGGCGACGATCTCCGGCGGCGTCGGCACGCTCAGCGACACGATGCCTTGCGGGATCGCCTCGCGCAGCTGATGCAGCATATCGGCATGAGCGATCAGGACATTGCTGCCGGAGTCCTTGATGACGTAGGTTATCTCTTCCGGCTTGAAGTGCCAGTTCACCGGCACACCGTAAGCGCCGAGCTGCGCCACCGCATAGGCGGCCTCGATAAACGCGATGTCGTTGCGCATCAGGATGCTGACGCTGTCGCCCTGCTTGACGCCGAGCCGCGACAACCCGCCGGCGATGCGGCTCGCGCGTTCGGTGAGTTCGGCAAAGCCGCGGCGGCGATCGCCTGAGATGACGCCTTGAAACAGGAAATTTGTCGACATGGATACGTTTCCGGATGTTGTTGTTCTTTTTTAACGAGGCTCTCAGCCGTGATTGCAAGGAGCCTCTCAGCGACGAAGCAATTCAAAGCTCCGTCATGGCCGGGCTTGTCCCGGCCATCCACGTCTTAGAACTTGGCCAAGACGTGGATACCCGGCATTCGCCGGGCATGACGATGTACTGCGTGGCTGACTCTACGAACCGCATTTTCGGTCAGACTCTCGGGATGAGGACGAAGTTTTTCAGTCCACAAATCTCGGCGCGCGCTTCTCGATATTCGCGCGCACGGCTTCGGTCTGGTTCGGTCCACCCATCAGCCTCATCTGCTCGACGGATTCGGCGAGCAGCGCCGGGCCGGGATCGACCGTCAGATTGTTGAGCATGCGCTTGGCGGCACGAATCGCATCGGGGCTCTTGCCGGCGATCTCGCGCGCCGTCTCGAGCGCCGCGGCGCGCGGATCGTCGCAGATGCGCGTGGCGAGGCCGTAGCTCAGGGCTTCCTGTGCCGAGAAGATGCGGCCGGTGTAAGTGAGGTCGCGCAGGATATCGTCACGCACAAGGCTGGCGAGGATCGGCGTACCGGCCATGTCAGGCACGAGACCCCATTTGATTTCCATGACCGACATCCGCGTGTCCGGCGCGAGGAAACGCATGTCGGCGCCGAGCGCCACCTGGAAACCGCCGCCAAAGGCGACGCCATGCACAGCGGCAATCACCGGCACCGGCAATTGACGCCAGCCCCACACGGCCTGCTGGGAGTGATTGCAAAGACCATGGGTGCGCAGCGCGAGGTCGCGCTTCTGCGCGCCGCCGATACCGTCGCCGCCATTATCGTTCATCGCGGCGAATCGTCCCATGTCGAGACCGGCGCAAAACGCCCGACCCTCGCCCGACAGCACCACCGCGCGTAGGCCCTTCTCACGGCTCAGGCGCTCGGCGGTATCGACCAATGCCGCGAACATCGCCGCATCCAGCGCATTCATCTTGTCCGCGCGGACCAGCCGAACATCGGCAACGCCGTCCGTCATGGACACAGAGATGCGGTCTTCCATGGGAGGTTTCCTTCCTAGACTTGTTCTTATCGTCGCTTTACAGGAAAGCGTTGTCGGGATTTAGTCAATCAACTAATTAATCCGTCCGCATCCTCTTAAATCAGGTGGCTCCCATGTTCAATCAGCAGCTTCTCGCAGGCCGGAAAATCCTCGTCACAGGCGGCGGCACTGGCCTTGGCAAGTCGATGGCGGCGAAATTTCTCGAACTCGGCGCCGAAGTGCATATTTGCGGTCGCCGCAAGGCTGTATGCGACGAGACTGCAACCGAGCTGATGGCGGAATTTGGCGGCAAGGTCACCAGCCACGGCGTCGACATCCGCGATGCCGCGGCGGTCGATGCGATGATCGAAGGCATCTGGGCCGACGGGCCCCTCACCGACCTGATCAACAATGCCGCCGGAAATTTCATCTCGCGGACACAGGACCTGTCGGCGCGCGGCTTCGACGCGGTCGCCAACACGGTGATGCACGGCACGTTCTACATGACTCACGCGGTCGGCCGGCGCTGGATCGCCGACAAGGTGCCGGGCAATGTGGTCTCGATCACGGTGACCTGGGTGCGCAACGGCAGCCCCTATGTGGTGCCCTCCGCCATGAGCAAATCGGCGATCCATGCCATGACCATGTCGCTGGCCACCGAATGGGGCCGCTACGGCATCCGCCTCAACACCATCGCGCCCGGTGAAATCCCCACCGAAGGCATGAGCAAGCGTATCAAGCCCGGCGACGAGGCCGGCGCACGCACCCGCGCGCAGAACCCGATGGGCCGCGTCGGCAAGATGGAAGAGTTGCAGAACCTCGCGGTGTTCCTGATCTCCGGCGGCTGCGACTGGATATCAGGCGAAACCATCGCCATGGACGGCGCACAGGCGCTCGCCATGGGCGGCAACTTCTATCAGCTGCGCGACTGGTCCGATGCCGAATGGATCCAGGCACGCGACAGCATCAAGGCGCAGAACGAAAAGGACAAGGCGCAGCGGGGGTAAGAGCCGCAAAATAATTCGACTGGCAGCGAGGCTTTCCCATGCGGGAGGCCTCGCTTTGTTTTTTGATCAACGCGCTGCCTGTAACCGCTCGCGCGCAACCCTCATGGCCTCGTCCTCGGACGCAACAACCGCGGAGTTGATGCCGAACGCCTTCGTCACAAGTGCGGACTGGGCTTCCACGAGGACGCGTGTGACGGCATTCGGCTCAACGGCAATAATGGCACGGCAAAGCAGCGCGAGCGTCGCTTTGTTGCGCTTGAGCCAAAGCCCCCTCGCTTTGCGATCTTCATGCGCCTCCTCATGGTGATGATGACTGCCCATGATCACGACGAAAGGCTGCTTGCGGCCGATGAGATCGTCCATCTCGACCTCCCACTGCGCCGCACTTCCCGGCTGGATCTCATCATGCCGGACCCACACGATCGGGAACGCCGCAACATCGTGAATGAGAAAGGCACCGTTATCGAGGCTCATCGTCGTCTCCTGACTGTTCGTTGATCTGCATGCGGAGATAGACCCGGTCGCTCAAACCCGTTAACGACATTCGGACGCAAAATAATGAGAACCGGCCAGGCTGGAGCGGTTCTGAAAAGGCATGGTGTCATGACCTCGCTCACCGAGCGCCTCGACGGACCATCCGCAATCGCTATCTGGGGCAGCGATGAGCCCGGTGATGCATTTCGGCTCGGCACCCGCGAACTCGACTGGCATCATCACCGCCGCGGCCAGTTGTTCTGTATCGAAAGCGGATTGATCCGCCTGCACACGAAACAGGGCTCGTGGCTACTGCCGCCGCAGCGCATCGGCTGGCTGCCGCCCGGGCTCCATCACAAGGTGACCCTGAGCGGTGTACTGAGCGGATGGGGCGTGCTCCTGACGCCGGCCGCGAGCCGGACATTGCCGTCGCAGCCCTGCGTCATGGGCGTCAGCGATCTGCTGTGCGCGCTCGTCAGGCGCGCTGCGGGTTGGACGAATGCGGATCGGCTCACGCCGGCGCAGACGCGCGTCGTGGCCGTGCTGCTCGACGAAATCCGCGGTGCGCCGCAGGAGCCGCTGCATCTGCCGATGCCGACGGATACCCGCGCCTTGCGTATCGCCAATGCGCTGATCCGGCGGCCGCATGACGCGCGCACGCTGCATGAGCTTGGCGAATGGGCTGGCCTGTCGGAACGAACGGCACGTCGCATCTTCATGACGGAGACCGGCATGGGCTTCACGCAGTGGCGGCAGCAGGCGCGTCTCACGCTAGCGCTGGAACGGCTGGCCGCTAATGAACCCGTCGCAGATGTGGCCGAAGCGCTCGGCTATGCCACGTCCAGCAACTTCATCGCAATGTTTCGTCGCGCCTTCGGCGAGCCGCCGGCGCGTTATTTTGCAAAACAGCGTAGGACGACGCACAACGTCGGCTGAACGACCTCCCGGCATCTGTCTCACCGCACCGCAGCACTTTTCCCGTCTTGTCAGCACAACCGGACGCCCTCACACTCGCCGCAACTAATAAACTGCGGGAGGGAGACACATGTCCGTTGCGCAAGCGGCCACGCTGGCCGATGTCATTCGCGTGCAAGCACAGACGCGCGGCGATTCAATTGCGCTGGTGTTCGAGGGCCGCGAGACCAGCTACAGATCACTCGATCGCAATGCCAATCGCGTCGCCAACGGGCTGATGGCGCTCGGCGTCAAGCCCAATGAGCGCATCGCCTATCTCGGCAAGAACAGCGACCTCTTCATCGAACTGCTGATTGGCGCCGTGAAGGCCAAGGTGGTGACGGCGCCGGTGAACTGGCGGCTCGCCGGACCGGAGATCGCCTTTATCGTCGATGACGCGAAGGCACAGGTGCTGTTCGTCGGACCGGAATTCGTCGATCTCGTCCGCAGCCTCAAGCCACAAATGCCGGGCGTGCGTATCGTCATGACCATGGAAGGCGGCGCAACCGAGTGGCAGGACTTTACGGCCTGGCGCGACGCGCAGAGCGAGCGCGACCCGAACCTCACAATGACCAAGGACGATGTCGCGATCCAGCTCTACACGTCGGGCACCACGGGCAAGCCGAAAGGCGCGATGCTGTCGCACAACAATTTCCTGTCACTGCTGCGCATCGGCAGCACCGATGAGAACCCGGACTGGAACGTCTGGACCGACACCGACGTATCGCTGGTGGCAATGCCGGTGTTCCATATCGGGGGCGTCGGCTGGGCAGTGTTCGGGCTCTATCACGGCGCCAAGGGCGTAATCGCGCGAGAGTTCGACCCGAACAAGGTGCTCGATTTCTTCCACGACTACGGTATCAGCAAACTGTTCCTGGTACCGGCGGCCATGCAGTTCATCGTGCGGCAACCGCGGGCGCGTGAGATGGATTTCAGCAAGCTGCGCTACATTCTCTACGGCGCATCGCCGATCCCGGCGGCGCTGCTAAAGGAATGCATCAGCGTGTTCGGCTGCGGCTTCGTGCAGATGTACGGGATGACCGAGACCACCGGTACCATCGTGGTGCTAGCGCCCGAAGACCACGTCGAGGGCCGCGACTGCATGCGTTCCGCCGGCAAGGCGCTACCGGGGATCGAGATCGCCATTCTCGATGTCGACGGCAAGCCGCTACCAACAGGTGAAGTCGGCGAGATCGCGACGCGCTCGGCGTCCAATATGGTCGGCTACTGGAATCTGCCGGACGCCACCGCGCGCACGCTGGGTCGCGACAATTGGCTGCGCACCGGCGACGCTGGCTATCTCGACAAGGACGGCTTCCTCTACATCCACGACCGCATCAAGGACATGATCATCTCCGGCGGCGAGAACATCTATCCAGCCGAAGTCGAAAGCGCGATCTGCGATCACCCCGATGTGGCGGAGGTCGCCGTCATCGGTATTCCCGACGATACATGGGGCGAAGCTGTGAAGGCCGTGGTGGTGCTGAAGTCCGGCAAGGAGCTCAGCCCAACCGACCTGATGAAGTTCACGCGCGAGCGCATCGCGGGATTCAAGGCGCCGAAGACGATCGACTTCATCGCAGCATTGCCACGCAATGCGTCGGGTAAGATCCTGCGACGACAGTTGCGCGATCCGTATTGGGTCGGGAAAGAGCGGCAGGTGAACTGAGAACCTGTTTCGCTGCCGCCGTATTCTATCGGCGCCGGGTATATCGATACAGCGAATGCGAGGAACTTCGTCATCTCGCTACCGCGCGGCTCCTCGGGGATTCGCCAAGTAGCGTTTTCAGCCAATTGTCTGACCGAGACGTTGGGCGTAGCGTCATGACGGTCGACCGAACGGCTAGTGAACCTCGTGTGTCCGTTGTAGAGGCGCGAAGTCATGCGCGGCGAGATTCGTGACATCAGTTCAGGCAGGGGCAAGGACCCCGCCACCCCGCGCGTCGGAACGCCGCGTCGCCTTGCGGCGATCGTTGTGGGGGACATCTGCGGATATAGCCGCCTCATGGAACTCGACGAGGAAGAAACGCATGCGCGCGTCAAGCGCATCGAGCGTGACCTCATCGAGCCGAGCATTACCGAGCACGACGGCAAACTCGTCAAAAGGACCGGCGATGGGTTCATTGCGATATTCGACAGTCCGGTCGAAGCCGTTCGGTGCGGAATCGTCATTCAGCAAAGCATGATCGGGCGCAACGCTGCGCTGCCGAAGAGCTCCTGGATCGAATATCGCATTGGCGTCAATCTGGGAGACGTGATCATCGAGCCCAATGACGTCTTCGGAGATGGCGTCAATATCGCTGCGCGCCTCGAGGGGATCGCCGACCCCGGCCAAGTGTACATCTCGGGTGGCATCTACGAGCAGATCAAGCACAAGCTCGTCTGCGGCTACGAGTCGCTTGGAGATCGCAAGATCAAGAACATTACCGACCCGGTGCGCGTTTACCGGGTGCTTCCTGATCCGGCGGCCTTCAACAAGGCGCGGAAGCGGCGTGAACATGTTCTGATCGTTTCGTTTTGCGCCATCCTGCTGGCTCTCGCAGGCGCCGGCGTCTGGTACATGAGGGCTTACCCGCGCGGTGAAATCGGCAATCAGGCGTCAGCGCCCGCGGCGCCTCCGCAAGAGACAGGGAATACAAGCACCCGATCAGCGCCCGCGCCCGCCGCCAAGCAAGCCCGGCCTGAACCTGCTCCGGCGGTAACGCCTGCCCCGCCCCCGCCGCCAGCACCACCAAAGCCGGTCATAGAGCCCGTCATGGTCCCACTCCCTGGCGGGACCTTCGCGATGGGCAGCAATGACGACATATCGGAAAAGCCTATCCACCAGGTCACGATCAAACCTTTCGCGATCAGCAAGTATCCGGTCTCGGTTCGGGAGTGGAACGCGTGCGCTGCTGCGAATGCATGCGCGTTTCTGGTGACCGGGCGGGACGACATTCCGGTCACGGATGTGAGCTGGACCGATGCCAAGCAGTTTGTCGCGTGGCTCGCGAAGGAAACGCAAAAAGCCTTCCGGCTCCCGAGCGAAGCTGAATGGGAGTATGCCGCGCGTGGCGGCACGCAAACGAAATACTGGTGGGGCGATCAGCTCCAGCCCGGCATGGCCAATTGCAAGAACTGCACGGATGCCGCCGCCGAGCAACCGCTCAAGCTCGGCAGCCTGAAGCCAAATCCATTCGGCCTCTACGATATGGGTGGCGGCGTCAATCAATGGACAGAGGATTGCTGGCACAAGAACTATCAGGGTGCCCCGCAGAATGGCGCGCCATGGGTCGAGAACGACTGCGTCTCGCACGTCATTCGATCGGGCTCCTGGAAAAACGATGCGCGTTACGTCCGACCTGCAAGCCGCGATGGCTACGACACCAATGTGCGATATCCGACCCACGGTTTCCGGATTGCCATTTCGTCCTGAGACCGCCTCCGAAGGAAAGGCTGCGTCATGAGGATCACCGGACTCATCGTGTTGTCCGCCATGCTGTCAATGGCGCCCCTTGCAGTCCATGCGCAAGGAAAGTCCGCACCGAAGGATGCAGTTCTCTATTTCGTGTGGCCGCAGGACAAAGCGGTGATCAAGGGCGGGTTCTGGTGTCGTTTCGGCTTACGCAACATGGGTGTCACTCATGCAGGCGATAATTTCCAGAACAGCGGCCATCATCATTTGCTGATCGATGTGAATGACCCGCTCGATCCCAAGGAGCCGATCCCGCAGGACAAGTCGCATCTCCATTTCGGAGCCGGCCAGACCGAAGCACGCATCGAATTGCCCCCCGGCAAACATACGCTCCAGCTCGTGCTGGGAGACGGCGCTCATTATCCCTTCAACCCGCCAATCGTCTCGAACAAGATTACCGTGACAATCAAGTGAGCATGCTTACGACGCCGGGACGCACGGTCTGCTCTGCCTGAACGACCAACAAAAAAGGCCCGCTTGCGCGGGCCTTTCGAATTCATGTCGCTTGATCGCGTGTGGATCAGGCGCTCGCTATATCAGGCGCTCTTGGCGAACGACGTCGCCTTCGAGAAGTTGTCCTGCGCGCTCTTGGCGCCTTCCGACACGAGCTTGCCGAGATATTCGGTCGACGCCTTGGCGCGCGAGCTCAAAACTTCGCCATGGGCACGCACGAGATCGGTCTGCACCTGGAAGGCTTCGGTCAGCGATTTCGCCGAAGCGAGCTTGTCGATGCCAGCGAAGAACGACTGGACGTCGGCATAGAACGCGTCCTGAACGTTGCGGCTGATCTTGGTCGCCTCGGAGACCGAGTTCGACACAGCGGTCTCGATGGCGGAGGTCACCTTCTCGGAATTGGCCTGGAAGTCAGCGGCCTTTTCCTGGGCAGTGCCGGCAGCGCGCTTGACGAAGTCACGGGTCGCTTCGGGCACTTCAAGGTTCTGCAGCTTGGTGAACGCCTCGGTGACGGGCGCGAAAGCCTGCTTGACGTTGTTCAGCACGGAATTGGTTTCGGTTTCGATCGTCATGTTCGTCTCCATCCTCGGGTTTCAGCCATCCTTGAAATAAGGCTCGGCTCACCCCGTCCCGCCGTTGTGGGCCCGGGGTGCAACTTCTATGACATAGTAAATAATGCACTGCAACATCGATGGTGCATCGCAACATCACAAACCCGTGATATGCCCGGTAATCAGGCGGCGCCTGATGCATTAACGGGCTACCGCCAAAGCTCAGAAGCGGAAGACCAACTGACGTGTTGATTTAGCTTTATAATTTAGTATTTCGAGCCGCAGATTCTCCGGATATCCAACTGGGCAAGGCAAACGGCGCCTGCCCTTTAAGTCGGCAAACCGCCCCACAACGCCTCGGCGACCCCAGCCTTAAGTCGTGGGCCTGGCCGGTCTCCAGCCTCGCCTTTGCCATTGCATATTCGCCCCGCGCGCAGGCACACTCATCGGTAGAGCGCCGCAAAGGCGTCGGTGACCATGCGAGGGAGGGACGTATCATGGCGGAAGCCAGCAGGAAGCTGTCCTCAATGGACGCGTCGTTTCTGTATCTGGAAACGCCGGAGATGCCGATGCATGTTGGCAGCATGGCGATCTTTCGCCTGCCCGAGGACTACAAGGGCGACTTCTTCGAGGACTTCAAGGCGATGATCGCCTCGCGCCTGCATGTGGCGCCGATCCTCAAGGCCCGGCTGGAAAAGGCCCCGCTGGATATCGACCACCCCTCCTGGGTCGAGGACGACCAGTTCGACATCGACCGTCACATCTTCCGCGGCAGCCTGCCCGCGCCCCACGACCGTCCCACGCTGGAGCGCATCGTCGGCTGGATGCATGCCAAGCTGCTGAACCGCGCCCGGCCGCTGTGGGAGTTCTACGTTTTCGAGGGCATGAAGGACAACGAGATCGGCCTGTATTCGAAGATGCACCATGCCTGCATCGATGGCGGCGCCGGCGCAGCCCTCACCAGCATGATCTATGACGTGACGCCGATCCCGCGCGAGATCGAGAAGCCGGAAGTGCGCGCGAAGCAGCGTCAGGAGCCGCGCGATATCGCAGCGAGCTTCATCGACTCCTACCAGCAGCTCTGGCGTCAGCCGCTGGAGAATTCCGGAAAAGGCATCGAACTGCCGCGCTCCGGCAAGAGCGATATCGGCTCAATCCTGTTCGACAACGCCATGTTCCAGATCGAGAGTGCGGTGAAATTCGCCGGCTCGATCCCGACCATGGTGAAGAGTGCCTCCGACGTGATGGCCAAAATCGCCGATCCCAAATCGCGCGACAGTCTCAACAGCATGCTGTCGCCGCCGACGCTGCTCAACAAGACGATCTCGTCCGAGCGCAGCTTTGCCGGCGTCTCAGTGCCGCTCTCGGCCGCGAAGGCCGTTGCCAAGCAGGCAGGCGGCAAGCTCAACGACGTTGTGCTAGCGCTCTCGTCAGGCGTTGTCCGGCGCTACCTCAAGGAAAAAGGCGCCCTGCCCGCCAAGTCCCTGACTGCCGCAGTGCCGATCTCGCTGCGCGAGGAAGGCAACACGGATTCCAACAATCAGGTGTTTGGCATGATCTGCTCGATCGCCAGCAATATCGAGGACCCGAAGGAGCGACTGGAAGCGATCATCGCGCAATCGACCAAGTCCAAGGAGATGTCGCATCCGCTGCGCGCATTGATGCCGCAGGTCTCCAACATCTCCATGCTGGGCGCACCGATCATGGTGCAGATCCTGGCACTGCTCTACAGCCGCACCAACCTCTCCGACGTGCTGCCGCCAGCGGCGAACATTACCGTGTCCAACGTGCCCGGCCCGCGGCAAACGCTCTACGCGGCCGGGGCCGAACTGCTGCACATCTTCCCGGTGTCCATCGCCACCCATGGGCTGGCGCTGAACATCACCGTCCAGAGCTATCGCGACCAGCTCGATTTCGGCTTCATCGCCGGCGCCAACATCATCCCGCATGTACAGGTGCTCGCCGACATGATGCCGGACGAATTCGCGCTGCTGCAGGCGGCGTTTGGGCCGCCCGACGTTCTCAAGACCGCCAGCTAGGGAATAACCATGATTGAAATGCCCCCGTTGCAGTTCGCCAAGCTGAATGGCATTCGCATGGGATATTACGATGCCGGCCCCATGAGCGACACACCGCCGATAGTGTTGTGCCATGGCTGGCCCGAAATGGCGTTCTCCTGGCGGCATCAGATCAAGGCGCTCGCTGCAGCCGGCATCCGTGTCATCGCGCCGGACCAGCGCGGCTATGGCGCGACGTCGCGGCCCGACGCCGTCGAGGACTACAGCATCGAACATCTCACCGGCGATCTCGTCGCCCTGCTCGATCATCTCAAGATCGACAAGGCGATTTTCGTCGGCCATGACTGGGGCGGCTTCATTGTCTGGCAGATGCCGCTGCGGCATCGCGACCGTGTCGCCGGTGTGGTCGGCGTGAATACGCCGCACACCGATCGCGCGCCGGTCGATCCGTTGCAGATCTACAAGAAGCGCTTCGGCGAGACGATGTATATCGTCCAGTTCCAGGATCCCGCACGCGAGCCGGATCGCATCTTCGGCGAGAATGTCGACAAGGCGTTCGACTTCTTCATGCGCAAGCCGATGCCGCGCAAACAACCCAATGTTGGCGAGGCGCCGGTCGGCGGAATCGGCGCGTCGTCGAAGACCAATCTGGCGTTTCCGCAAATGGTGGCTGGTTACGATCCCGCGAAGGATCCGCGCCAGAAGATTCTTTCCGACGAGGAGAAGAAGGTCTTTGTCGATGCCTTCAAGGAATCCGGCTTCACCGGCGGCATCAACTGGTATCGCAACATGAGCGCCAACTGGGAGCGCGCCAAAGGGCTCGATCACACCGTGCGCGTGCCATCGCTGATGATCATGGCGGAGAACGACGCGGTGCTACCGCCCTCCTCCGCTGACGGCATGGAAAACATCATTCCCGATCTGGAGAAATATCTGGTGAAGGACAGCGGTCACTGGACCCAGCAGGAGAAGCCCGACGAGGTCAGCCAGGTGCTGATCGACTGGCGGCGCCGGCGGTTCGGTTAAGCGCATACGGGCAGGAAAGACTTTTGAAATGACGTCCACCAACAAACTCGCTCCGATCCCGCATCCGCCGAAGAAGCCGGTGGTGGGCAACATGCTGTCGCTGGACGCCAATGCGCCGGTGCAGGATCTGGCGCGGCTGGCCAAGGAGCTTGGACCGATCTTCTGGCTGGACATGATGGGCTCGCCCATCGTGATCGTTGGTGGCCACGATCTGGTGGACGAGCTCAGCGACGAGAAGCGCTTCGACAAGGCGGTGCGCGGGGCGCTGCGCCGGGTGCGTGCCGTCGGCGGCGACGGCCTGTTCACGGCGGATACCAAAGAGCCGAACTGGACCAAGGCCCACAACATCCTGCTGCAGCCCTTCGGCAACCGCGCGATGCAGTCCTATCACCCCAGTATGGTGGATATCGCCGAGCAGCTGGTGAAGAAATGGGAACGCCTCAACACCGATGAGGAGATCGACGTCGTCCATGACATGACCGCGCTGACGCTGGACACCATCGGCCTGTGCGGTTTCGACTATCGCTTCAACTCGTTCTACCGGAGCGATTACCACCCCTTCGTGGAATCGCTGGTGCGCTCGCTCGAGACCATCATGATGACCCGCGGCCTGCCGCTGGAAAGTCTGTGGATGCAGAAGCGCCGCCGCGATCTCGCCGGCGACGTCGCCTTCATGAATTCCATGGTGGACGAGATCATTGCCGAACGCCGCAAGGCCGCTGAGGCGGCGGACGGCAAGAAGGACATGCTGGCGGCGATGATGACCGGCGTCGACCGCGCCACCGGCGAACAACTCGACGACGTCAACATCCGCTACCAGATCAACACCTTCCTGATCGCCGGCCACGAGACCACATCGGGTCTGCTGTCATGTGCGATCTACGCGATGCTGAAACACCCGGAGGTGCTGAAGAAGGCCTATGAGGAAGTCGACCGCGTCTTCGGCCCCGATGTGAATGCCAAGCCGACCTATCAGCAGGTCACGCAGCTTCATTACATCACGCAGATCCTCAAGGAGTCGCTGCGGCTGTGGCCGCCGGCACCGGCCTATGGCATCGCGCCGGTGCAGGACGAGACCATCGGCGGCGGCAAGTACAAGCTGCGCAAGGGCACCTTCGTCACCATCCTGGTGCTGGCGCTACATCGCGATCCCTCGGTCTGGGGACCTAATCCCGATGCGTTCGATCCGGAAAACTTCTCGAAGGAAGCCGAAGCCGCACGACCGATCAACGCCTGGAAGCCGTTCGGAAACGGCCAGCGCGCCTGTATCGGCCGCGGCTTCGCCATGGATGAAGCGGCCCTGGCGCTCGGCATGATCCTGCAGCGGTTCAAGATGACCGACCACAAGCGCTACCAGATGGTGCTGAAGGAAACGCTGACCATCAAGCCCGATGGTTTCAAGATCAAGGTGCGACCGCGCCACGATCACGAGCGCGGCGCCTATGCGGGCCGCACTGGCGCAGCGACTGCGGCCGCGCCGATCGCGCCCGTCGCCACCGGCCGTGCGCGGCCGAGCCATAACACACCGCTGCTGGTGCTGTACGGCTCCAATCTCGGCACCGCCGAGGAACTGGCGACGCGCGTCGCCGATCTCGCAGAGGTCAACGGCTTTGCGACGAAACTCGCGCCGCTGGATGACTTTGTCGGCAAGCTGCCGACCGAGGGCGGCGTCCTCATTTTTTGCGCGTCCTACAATGGCGCGGCGCCCGACAACGCCACGCAATTCGTCAACTGGCTGGGCACCGACCTGCCCAAGGACGCCTTTGCCAAGGTGCGCTATGCCGTGTTCGGCTGCGGCAACAGCGACTGGCTCGCGACCTATCAGTCGATCCCTAGATATATCGACGACAAGCTCCGCGAACATGGCGCGACCAACGCCTATGTCCGCGGCGAAGGCGATGCGCGCGACGATCTCGACGGTCAGTTCGAAGCCTGGTTCGCGAAACTGCGTCCGCTCGCGGTGAAGGAATTCGGCCTCGACACCGGCTTCGAGCGCAGCGCCGACGATGCGCCGCTCTATCAGATCGAACCTGTAGCACCGAGCGCGGTGAACATCGTCGTTGCGCTCGGCGGCGTGGTCCCGATGAAGGTGCTGACCAATCGCGAGTTGCAGAATGGTGCGTCGGATCGCTCGACACGTCATATCGAGATCGAGCTGCCTGCCGTGACCAGCTACCGCGTCGGCGACCACCTCAGCGTGGTGCCGCGCAACGATCCCGCGCTTGTTGATGCGGTCGCGCGCCGCTTCGGCTTCCTGCCAGACGATCAGATCCGGCTGCAGGTCGCGACGGGCCGCCGCGCGCAACTGCCGGTCGGTGATGTCGTCTCTGTCGGCCGATTGCTGACGGAGTTCGTCGAGCTGCAGCAGGTCGCCACCCGCAAGCAGATCCAGATCATGGCGGAGAACACGCGCTGCCCGATGACCAGACCGAAATTGCTCGGTTATGTCGGCGACGATCCCGCGGCAAGCGAGCGCTATCGCAGTGACATCCTCGCCAAACGCAAATCGGTGTTCGACCTCCTCGAAGAACATCCGGCCTGCGAATTGCCGTTCTACACCTATCTGGAAATGCTGTCGCTGCTGGCGCCGCGCTATTATTCGATCTCGTCGTCGCCGCATGGTGAGACGTCACGCTGCAGCGTCACCACAGCCGTCGTTCAAGGCCCGGCGCATTCGGGCCGCGGGATCTATCGAGGCGTCTGCTCCAACTATCTCAGCGGCCGCCGCGCCGGCGATACCGTGCATGCGATCGTGCGCGAAACCAAGGCCGGCTTCCGCCTGCCCGCCGATCCCCTGGTGCCGCTGATTATGATCGGACCCGGAACAGGTCTCGCGCCGTTCCGCGGCTTCCTGCAGGAACGCGCCGCACTCAAGGCGCAAGGTGCGACGCTTGGCCCTGCGCTGCTGTTCTTCGGCTGCCGCCATCCCGATCAGGACTTTCTCTATGCCGAGGAGCTGAAGGGTTTCGCTGCCGATGGTATCTGTGAACTACACACCGCCTTCTCGCGCGGCGATGCGCCGAAAACCTATGTGCAGCACCTCATCACCCAGCAGAAGGACCGCGTCTGGGATCTGATCCAGCAAGGCGCCATTACTTATGTCTGCGGCGACGGCGGCAAGATGGAGCCGGACGTGAAAGCGGCGCTGATGGCGATCCAGCGCGAGCGCAACGGCGGCGACGAGACTGCGGCGCTGACCTGGATCGACGACCTCGGCACACGCAATCGCTACGTGCTCGACGTCTGGGCCGGGAGTTAGCGAGAGGCTGATACCAGTTCCATTGTCACAATCGCTGTCACAAAAGCCCGCGCGCACTGTCATAATTGCCATACGCGCAATCTCTCATTAATCGCTGCGACGATTTGTTTGGCGCATGACGCGCTTGTCACTTTTTCGCAGGGGCTTTCCGTGTCATATGTTTGACATGAGCCCACGTTCCGCCCGATCCCCCGAACCGATTGATGTCCCGTACGAGCCGCCACAGCTGGCGCGCGCGAACGGCATCGATATCTGTTACGACATCTTCGGCTACTCCGATGCGGAACCGATGGTGATGATCATGGGCCTCGGCGCTCAGATGATTCACTGGGACGACGACTTCTGCCGCGAACTGGCCAGCAATGGCTTTCGCGTGATCCGTTTCGACAACCGCGACATCGGCCTGTCCTCCAAGATGGCCGGCGGCAAGCCGTTCACTCTGTTCGAGCTGGCGAAGCTGCGCTTCCTCGGTACGCCCGTCTCCGCTCCCTACAAGCTGAGCGACATGGCGACCGATGTCGTGGCCCTGCTCGACGTGCTGCGCATCCGCTCCGCACATGTGGTTGGCGCCTCCATGGGCGGCATGATCGCGCAGGAAATGGCGATCACCTATCCGGAGCGCCTGCGCTCGCTGACCTCGATCATGTCGACCACCGGCAATCCGCGCCTGCCGCAGCCGAGCCGCGCGGTATCGCTATTGCTGCTGAAGCCGCAACCGACCGGCTATGAGGCGTTCCTCGAACGCTTCAAGCAGACCTGGCTGTTCCTGCGGGTCGGCAGCTTCCCCGATGACGAAGCCAGGGATCTCGACCGCGCCGAGCGGACCTATGCCCGTGGCCTGAGCCCGGCCGGCGTCGGCCGCCAACTCCGCGCCATCCTCGCTTCAGGCAGCCGTAAAGAGAGGCTCGCCACAGTCACCGCGCCGACGCTGGTGATCCACGGCAAGATCGATCCTCTGGTGCATCCGGCCGCCGGCCGCGATACGGCGGCGTCGATTCCCGGCGCCAAGCTGATGATGGTCGACCGAATGGGCCACGCCCTGCCGATCTCGATGTGGTCAATGGTGATCGACGCCATCTCGCGGCATGCGCATGGCGCGAAGCTGCAGCAGCCGCTGCAGGCCAACACGCGCCGCGCGGGCTGAGCGCGCGTCTACTTCTTGTCCTTCGGCTTCACACCAAGGCCCGCCATGTTGGCAAACATCTCCTGAAAGCGCTCGCCCATCTTCGGATCGAACGAGAACCAGCTCTGCATGATGGACTCCGGCGAGAACTTGTCGATGTTGTCCATCATCTTCTTCTGCATCTGATCCATCATCGCCGACTGCATCGGCTGCACATCGGGCAGCCCCAGGAATTCGCGCGCCTCAAGCGGCGTGCAGTCCACGGTGACGATCACTTTCATTCTCAGCTCCTGAGGCAAACCGGCCGCTCACGCGAACATGGCGGTGCAGCGGCAGTATCGCCGCTGACGCCTGCCCGATGCAAGCGATGTGACATCTACATTGCAGTTGCGAGATGTCAGCCGAAGCGCTCGGCCGCGAAAGCCTTGGGATCGGTGAACGGCGTGACGCCCGTCACCATGTCCGCAATTAGGCGGCCGGTCACCGGCCCCAGCGTGAAGCCATGGTGCTGATGGCCGAAATCGAACCACAGGCCCTTGTGGCGCGGCGCCTTGCCGATCACCGGTAGCATGTCCGGCAGGCATGGCCGCGCGCCCATCCAGGGCTTGTCCTCGACGGGATTGCCGAGCGGGAAGGTCCGCCGTGCGATCGGCAGCGCCCGTTCGATCTGCGCCGGCGTCGGCGGCGCATCGCGGAGCGCGAATTCGGCGCCGGTGGTCAGCCGGATGCCGCGATTCATCGGCGCGAGCAGATAGCCACGATCGGCATCAAGAACCGGATGGCGCAGCACCGCATTGCCGGATGGCGCCAGATGGATGTGATAACCGCGCTTGCTCTTGAGCGGGATGTTATAGCCGAGCGGCCGAAACACCTGATCCGACCATGGCCCGAGCGCGACCACCACATCGCGCGCGACCAGAGCGCCGTTCGGCCCGGCCACGCGCCATTTGCCGTCGCTCTGCTCCAGCGTCCGGGCGTCGGCGGCAATGAAACGGCCGCCCTTGCGGATGAACAATGCGGCATAGGCTTTTGCGAGGCCGCCGGGATCGGGCACGAAGCCCGGCGACGTCCAGTGGATGGCACCGGCAAAGTCGGTGGACAGGTTCGGCTCCTGCTCCGCAATGGCGGCGGCGTCCAGGACATCGCCCGGCACGCCATAGGCGCGATGGCGTTCGAGATCCGCAATGCCTTTCGCCAGCGTAGCCTCGGAGCGAAACGCGTTGATCCATCCCATCCGGCGCAGCAACTCCGGCACGCCGGCCTCCGCGATCAGGGCCTCGTGCTCGATCAGGCTGCGCTGGATCAGCGGCAGCGCCGCCATCGCACTGCGGAGCGCTCCCTCGGGCGACGAGTTCAGGAAATATCTGACGATCCACGGCAGCATGCCGGGCAGCGCGTTGAGATGATAGTGCACCTCCGGCGCGCGGTTCAGCGCATATTTGAACAGCTTGGTGAGGTCGCGCGGCAGCATATAAGGGAAAACCGAACAGCACTGGATCAGCCCGGCATTGCCATAGCTGGTTTCCTCGCCGGCCTTCTCATGCCGGTCGACCAGCACCACATTGCGGCCGCGTGCCTGCAGATGCAGCGCTGCCGAGACACCGACCATACCTGCGCCAAGCACAAGCACATCAGCCTTGAGTTCCGCCATTCCTGCTCCGAAATCTTGCCGTTCTGGCGGTCCTGTTAGCGCTGTGTCGTGACCGAATGATGCACGCGCGCAATGCGTAGAATTGCTTATACCCAATCCTAGCAAGGATTACGCCAGCCACTTCATTGTGCAGCGCATAGCTGACAAATGCCGCTTGCGCAGCGTGCAATCTCCGCCAACAATGTGACACTCGCTCAACTGTCGGGCGGCCGCGTCGTGATGCCATCGCGGTTATGCAATGGAGAAGCTCAGTATGTCGATCCGCCAGACGTTCATTGCCGCCGCTGCATCGCTGATTGCCTTCACACTTTCTGCCCCCATACTGCCCGCCTCCGCACAAACGCTGCGCTATGCCAATCAGGGCGACCTGAAATCGCTCGATCCCTATACGCTGCGCGAAACCACGACGATCGCCCATCACGGCCAGGTCTATGAAGGCCTCGTCGGGCGCGGCAAGGATCTGCAGATCATCCCGGCGCTCGCCGAAAGCTGGGAAACACCGGAGCCGACGCGCTGGCGCTTCCATCTGCGCAAGGGTGTCAAATTCCATAATGGCGATCCCTTCACCGCCGATGATGTCGTGTTCTCCGCCGACCGCGTGCGCGCCAAGGGCTCCGACTTCACGACCGTCATTCCGGCCGATGCCAAGGTGCTCAAGATCGACGACTACACCGTCGATTTCGTGTTGACCAAGCCCAATCCCATCCTGACGTCGCAATGGGACGTCTGGTACATCATGGACAAGAAATGGGCGGAGGCGAACAATGCCAACGCGCCGACGCCGGCCGCGGCGACCTCGCCAAGCTTCGCGTCGTTGAATGCGAATGGCACGGGCCCCTTCACCATCGAAAGCCATCAGCCGGGCGTGAAGACAGTCTTCAAGGTCAACCCGAACTGGTGGGGCAAGCCCGAGCATAATCTCAAGGAGATCATCTTCACGCCGATCGCCTCCGACGCCACCCGCGTCGCGGCGCTGCTGTCCGGCGAAGTCGATATCATCGAGCCGGTGCCGGTGCAGGACATCGCCCGCGTCAATGGATCAGCCAACGCCGCCGTGATGGCCGGGCCGGAGCTGCGCACCATCTTCCTCGGCATGGACCAGATCCGCGACGAGCTGCTGTTCTCGAACATCAAGGGCAAGAATCCGTTCAAGGATATCCGCGTCCGTGAGGCCTTCTACAAGGCCATCGACATCGAACTGATCAAGAGCCGCGTCATGCGTGGCCTGTCGACACCATCCGCTTTGATGATCGCGCCGCCGCTGTTCAAGCTCTCCGGCGACTTCACGCGGCCGAAATACGACGCCGACGGCGCCAAGAAATTGCTGGCCGATGCCGGCTATCCCGACGGATTCGAAGTCGGCATGGATTGCCCGAACGATCGCTATGTCAACGACGCCGCGATCTGTCAGGCCGTGGTCGGCATGCTCGCACGCATCGGGGTGAAGGTGATCCTGAACGCGCAGCCGAAGGCGCTGTATTTTGCCAAGGTGTTCAAGACCGGCGGCTTCAATACCTCATTCTATCTGCTCGGCTGGACACCGGGCACGCAGGATTCGCACAATGTGATGCATGACATCATGGGCTGCCGCGACGATCCCGCGAGCCCACGTGGCGCCACCAATCTCGGCGGCTATTGCAACAAGCAGTTCGACGCGCTGACCGATCAGGTGCTGCAGGAGACCGACACTACCAAGCGCGACCAACTCATCAAACAGGCCTATGAGATCGCCGCCAAGGACTGGGCCTATATCCCGCTGCATCAGCAGGCACTGGCCTGGGGCGTCTCCAAGAAGGTCAAGATCGTACAGCGCCCGGACAATCAGGTGCTGCCATACTGGGCGGTGAAGCAGGACTAGGCGGCACCCAAGCGGAAAGCGAAGGTCACGCATGCTCGCTTTCATCCTGCGCCGCGCATTGCAGTCCATTGGTGTGATGATCGCCGTCGGCATCATCGCCTTCACCATGTTCCGCTTCGCCGGCGATCCCGTGAACCAGATGGTGGCGATCGACACCACGCCGGCGCAGCGCGCCGAAGTACGCGCGTCGCTCGGCCTCGACGATCCCGTCCCGGTGCAATTCGCGCGCTACTTTATCAATGCCGTACAGTTCAAGTTCGGCGTATCCTACCAGTTTCGCCAGCCGGTCTCGGCGCTGCTGAAGGAGCGCATGCCGGCAACGCTGGAGCTTGCCACCTGCGCCACGGTGATCGCCATGGTATTCGGCATCCTGATGGGGATCTATTCGGCACTGCGGAAGGATTCGTTCTTCGCCAAGGTGCTGCAGGCGGTATCGCTGATCGGCATCTCGCTGCCGACCTTCCTGATCGGCATTCTGCTGATCTATCTATTCGCGGTCACTCTGGGATGGCTGCCATCCTTCGGGCGCGGCGATGTCGTCAAGTTCGGCTGGTGGACCACCGGCCTGCTGACGATCTCTGGCCTGAAGGCGCTGATCATGCCGTCGGTAACGCTCGGCCTGTTCCAGATGACGCTAATCATGCGCCTCGTCCGCGCCGAGATGCTGGAAGTGCTGCGCACCGACTATATCCGCTTCGCCCGTGCACGGGGACTGACGACGCGCGCAATCCATTTCGGTCATGCGCTCAAGAACACGCTGGTGCCGGTCATCACCGTGGCCGGACTGCAATTCGGTTCTGTGATCGCCTTCGCCATCATCACCGAGACCGTGTTCCAGTGGCCGGGCATGGGGCTGTTGTTCGTGCAGGCCGTGCAGAATGTCGATATCCCGATCATGGCGGCCTATCTCCTGGTGGTATCGCTGATCTTCGTCACCATCAACCTGATCGTGGACATCCTCTACACCATCGTCGATCCGCGCCTGCGCGCGACGATCAACCGGCCGGCATAAGAGGGTGACATGACCGACATGCCCGTCCCCCGCACACCGTCCCTCATCGCCCGCGCGATGGACAGCGATATCTTCTATTCGTTCCGCCGCTCCAAACTCACAATGGTTGCCGCGGCGATCGTGTTCCTGTTGCTGATGATGGCGCTGTTTGCGCCTGTGCTGGTGGTGCAGAATCCGTTCGATCCGGCGCAGCTCGAACTGATCAATTCCCGCATCTCGCCGCTCTGGACGGCGGAGGGCCAGAGGCCGTTCCTGCTCGGCACCGACGAGCAGGGTCGCGATATCTATTCGGCGATCCTCTACGGCATGCGGATCTCTCTGGTGGTTGGCGTGCTCGGCGTCAGTTTTGCGGCGGTGCTCGGCATCGGGCTCGGTCTGATCGCCGGCTATGTCGGCGGCGCCGTGGACAGCCTGATCATGCGCATCGCCGATGTGCAGCTCACCTTTCCGGCCATCCTGATCGCGCTGCTCATCGACGGCGTCGTGAAGTCCGCGCTCGGCAATCATCTCGATGCCTCGACCACGCTGATCGTGCTGGTGGTGGCCATCGGGCTGAGTTTCTGGGTGCAATATGCCCGGACCGTGCGCGGCTCGGTGATGGTGGAGAAGAACAAGGACTATGTCGCGGCTGCGCAGCTGATCGGCCTGCCTGCGCGGGTGATCATGATCCGCCACGTGTTGCCCAACACCATGGGGCCGATCCTGGTGATCGCCACCATCAATCTGGCGCTCGCGATCATCACCGAGGCGACGCTGTCGTTTCTCGGCTCCGGCATGCCCGACACGATGCCGTCACTGGGCACGCTGATCCGCATCGGCAACAACTATCTGTTTTCCGGCGAATGGTGGGTCATCGCCTTTCCCGGACTCGCGCTGGCCTCGCTGATCCTGTCGATCAACCTGCTCGGCGACTGGCTGCGCGATGCGCTGAATCCGAAGCTGCAATGATGCCTCACCTCACACAGTGCCCGATATGAGCGTTCCCGTCCTCTCCGTGCGCAACCTGCGCGTCGAATTCGCCAGCCGGCGCGGCGCGCTGCGTGCCATCGACGGCGTGTCCTTCGACATCGCCAAGGGCGAGGTGCTGGGCGTAGTCGGCGAATCCGGCGCCGGCAAGTCGGTGACGGGGCTTGCGGCCATCGGCCTGATCGATCCGCCCGGGCGTATCGCGGGCGGCGAGATCCTGCTGTCCGGACTGCGCATCGACAACCTGCCGCCGGAGCAGATGCGCCGGATTCGCGGCAAGCGCATCGCCATGATCTTTCAGGATCCGCTGACCAGCCTCAATCCGCTGTATCGGATTGGCGACCAGCTGGTGGAAACGATCCGCACCCATCTCAACATGAACGAGACGCAGGCGCGCAAGCGCGCGGTGGATCTGCTCGCCGAGGTCGGCATTCCCGCGCCGGACAAGCGCATCGATGCCTATCCGCATGAATTTTCCGGCGGCATGCGGCAGCGCGTGGTGATCGCACTGGCGATCGCCGCCGAACCCGAACTGATCATTGCCGACGAGCCGACCACCGCGCTCGACGTTTCCGTGCAGGCGCAGATCATCGCGCTGATCAAGCGGCTCGGCCGCGACCATGGTACCGCGGTGATGCTGGTGACCCATGACATGGGCGTGATCGCCGAAACGTCGGACCGCGTCGCGGTGATGTATTCCGGGCGCATCGCCGAAATCGGCCCGGTGCGGGACGTGGTGCAGAATCCGCTGCACCCCTATGCCAAGGGACTGATGGGTGCGATCCCGACGCTGACCGGCGACGCCACGCAGCGGCTGGTGCAGATTACAGGCTCCATGCCGCGCCTCTCGGCGATTCCACATGGCTGCGCGTTCAATCCGCGCTGCAGCTTCGCCTTCGATCGCTGTCGCGTCGAGCGGCCGGAGCCCATTGCCGTCGGCGCGCAGCAGGTCGCCTGTCATCTCTATGATCCCGATCATCTCGGTGACCATGCCCATGCGGAGAGCGCGGCATGACGGCGCTGGTGCAGGCACGCAATCTCAAACGCGCCTTCGATGTCTCGAAGCCCTGGCTCAACCGGATGATCGAGCGCAGCCCGATGGAGTTTCTGAAAGCGGTCGACGGCGTCTCCTTCGAGATCAAGCGCGGCGAGACCTTTGCGCTGGTCGGCGAATCCGGCTCGGGCAAGAGCACAGTGGCGCGCATGGTGGTCGGGCTGCTGCCGCCAACCTCCGGCGACGTCATCATCGACGGCGTCTCGATGAGCGATCCCAGGCAGGCGGGCGCGCGCAAACTTCTGCGCAAGCGGATCCAGATGATCTTTCAGGATCCCTATGCGAGCCTCAATCCGCGGCTGCGCGTAGACGCCATCATCGCCGAACCTATCCGCGCCTTCGATCTCATTCAGGGCGAGCGCGACATCCGCGCGCGGGTCGGCGAATTGCTGACTCTGGTGGGCCTGCATCCCGACGACGGGCAGAAATATCCGCATCAGTTCTCCGGTGGCCAGCGCCAGCGTATTGCGATTGCCCGCGCGCTCGCATCCGAGGCCGAGTTCATCGTCTGCGACGAGCCGACCTCGGCGCTGGATGTCTCGGTGCAGGCGCAGATTCTCAACCTGATGCGCGAGCTGCAGGACAAGTTCGGCCTGACCTACCTGTTTATCAGCCACAACCTTGCCGTGGTCAGGCATATGGCTGACCGGATCGGCGTGATGTATCTCGGCCGCATCGTGGAGATTGCGGAAGGGCGCGAACTCTTCCGCGCGCCGCGCATGCCCTATACGCGCATGCTGCTCGGCGCAGTGCCGGATCTGGCCATGTCAGGCCGCGCACGCATCGCGGTGTCCGGCGAGATTCCGAATCCGATCGACCCGCCCCCTGGCTGCACGTTTCATCCGCGCTGCCCGGAAGTGTTCGATCTCTGTCGCAAGGTGGTGCCGGATCTGGTCGACGGCGTCGCCTGTCATGCGGTCAACAAACTGATCGCGCCGCCAAGCGAGGCTGTCCCCGCCGGGCGGCGATAATTGCGATCAGCGTTCACTCAGATCAGGGCGCCCCGAAACGACAACGCGGCAGGCACCGCAGGGTATCGGCAACAGACCCCCACAGCACCCACCGCGAAATCATTCTGCCGACAATGTCGGCTGCAAGACCGGTCCGGCAAGACCACTGCGCATGAACGTCAGTGCGTCTCCGGACCCGATCCGATCAATCTTCTGCCGGCTCCTCGCCGTCACCACCGTCTTCGTCGCGCTCGATGGGACCGGCGAGAATCTGTTCGGCGATCAGGCCGGAATTCTGCCGGATAGAGGCTTCGATCTTGGCGGTCATGTCAGGATTGGCCTTCAGGAAGGCCTTGGAATTCTCGCGGCCCTGGCCGAGACGCTGGCTGTCATAGGAGAACCAGGCGCCGGACTTCTCGACGATGCCCGCCTTGACACCGAGATCGAGGATTTCGCCCATCTTGGAAACGCCTTCGCCATACATGATGTCGAATTCGACCTGCTTGAAAGGCGGCGCCAGCTTGTTCTTCACCACCTTGACGCGGGTCGAATTGCCGACCACTTCGTCGCGCTCCTTGATCGCGCCGATGCGGCGGATGTCGAGACGGACCGAGGCGTAGAATTTCAGCGCATTGCCGCCGGTGGTGGTTTCCGGCGAGCCATACATCACACCGATCTTCATGCGGATCTGGTTGATGAAGATCACCATCGTATTGGATTTGTTGATCGAGGCGGTCAGCTTGCGCAGCGCCTGGCTCATCAACCGCGCTTGAAGTCCGGGCAGCGCGTCGCCCATTTCGCCTTCGAGTTCGGCGCGCGGCACGAGAGCAGCCACGGAGTCGATGATCAGCACGTCCACCGCGCCGGAGCGCACCAGCGTGTCGGCGATTTCCAGCGCCTGTTCGCCGTGGTCCGGCTGCGAGATCAGGAGTTCATCGACATTGACGCCCAGCTTGCGGGCATAGACCGGGTCGAGCGCGTGTTCGGCGTCGATGAAGGCGCAGATGCCGCCCTTCTTCTGGGCTTCCGCGGCGCAATGCAGCGCCAAAGTGGTCTTACCCGAGGATTCCGGTCCGTAAATCTCGATCACGCGACCCTTCGGCAGCCCGCCGACGCCGAGCGCGATATCGAGGCCGAGCGAGCCCGACGAAATCACCTCGATGTCCATCGACCGGTCGTTCTTGCCGAGCTTCATCACCGAGCCCTTGCCGAACTGGCGCTCGATCTGGGAGAGCGCGGCCGACAGGGCCTTGGTCTTGTCCATGGAGGATCCTTCAACGATACGCAGGGCAGTCGGAGTGGTAGCCATTGATCTAGCTCCTTATGAAGGGATTCGCGACAGGGACAAACGGCAAGCGCCAAGAACGGCGGCGCTGTTCGGATTGAAAACAATGTACCCTATCTGTTCTATGTTCGCAATATGTTCTTTTGAGAATTTCGGTACTGGCCTGTTGCCGACCGCAGTGGCCTAGTTTGAAAACAGCAGTGGTCTGATTTGATATACTGCCCATCGCACCCTGTTTCACGAATTCGAACTGACCGAACTCGCGCCATGCCGTTCACTGCAATACTAGCCCGAATTAAAAAGCTCATTCTTGTCGATGAGTCTGAGCACTACGCTGCCATCGAGCGTGGCTTTCGCGACGGCTCGTTGCATCAGCCCGTCAACCCGATGTCGGATGCCGAGCTGGCCAAGGCCATAGCCGAGTTCACGAAGACGCAACCTTCGGCCGGGAGCATCAAGATCCTGGGCGGCCGCTTCAATCCAAAGAAGTAACGCCGCCGTCGCAGACGGCCTTTTCCGCAACAAGACCCCCTCATCGATTCCGTTGAACGAAAAGGCATTTTCGGGCCGCGACGGAGACTGGACAGGGCCTCACCGCCACTTTAGAACGCTTCTAGCCAGGGAGCGTGGATGCCCAAGCCAAAGAAAACCGCCGCCGAACTTCAGAAGATCATTCGAGAAGCCGCCGCAATCGCAGGGCCATGGCCCAAGAACATGAGCGTGATCATCTATTCGCTCGATGACAGCTGGCGCGTCATCGTCAGTTACTCGGATCCGGCCCAGACCCCTTTTCGCGACCGGTTGATGGAGATCTGCCGGGGCCTCGCCCATTTCTACGATCTGGACGAGCCAGCCTAGAGTCGCCCGGCGCGCGCACTGGGCCCATGTGACCTGTGCTTTATCCCACGAGATGCGCCTCGCGCGTGGCGATCAGGTCGCGGATCGGTTGCGCGATCGGCACCGGGCGATGGGTCCTCTGGTCGGTATTGACCCAGACGATCTCGCCGGTGGCAAACAGATCGCCGGCTGCGCGCGCGAAGATGCCGAGCTCGAACACCAGACTGGAATTGCCGATCCGCGCCACGCGCGCGGCAACATCGAGCTCCTGATCGAACAGGATCGGCGCCTTGTATTCGATCACCGATTTGACGACGTGAAAGTCGACGCCGCTCACTTTGGCATCGGCAAACTGGTCATAGCCGAGCGCACGAAAATATTCGGTAATGGTCGTATCGAAGTAAGTGAGATAGTGCGCGTTGAACACGACGCCCTGACCATCGATCTCGGAATAGCGCACCCGAAACGGGTGGAAGAACCAGAACCGGTCGCGCGACATATGCCCCTCGCCTATGATGGCGGCTTCGATCTCCGCCCTGATGCTCCCTAGCCTCTCTTGCGCAGCGAAGCTAGCCGCCGCAGGGAGACCTCATGCCGCAACTCAGCTCCGCTTGATCGCCTTCAGCACAATGAAAATGTGCGATGCCGCGATGATCACCGACGCCAAGATGAGTCCGAGATTGGCGCCGTGAACCTTCTCCGGCGCAAAGGTCGTCGCCGTCCAGATGATCAGGCGCACCGTCAGCATGAAGACGACCATGCCCCACAGTGCAATCCGCTTCGGCGCATCCCATGTCGGCTTGCCGTCAAACCCCCATTGCATCGCGATGCGCTCACCTGCGATCCGCGGCTCGCCATAGAGGTTGCACACGATCATGACGGTCAGAGCACATGCAAATACGATATCGGCCGACGACATGATTGCCCCTATGTGAAATCGCGGCCGGATGACGCCCGCATCTCATCCCATCATACCGCAACGATCATGGCGCCCCATATCATGGCGGCCTTCGATGACAACCCAGAGATGCATCCCGGTTCCGAAAACGTATCCCTGCACGCGACGAGCCGCGCAAAAAAACCGTTTATTTGCCGCAAATTTTGCACATTTCTATCGACGCACGGAACAAGTTGGTTTAGCGGTATCATCGTCTTACAGCAACCTCAGGTGCTGCAGACGATTTACGCGCGCGCCAGCTGTGGTCGTTTCCCGTGCCTCGATTTTTCTTTCATATTATCGCCGAAAACACGTTCCTCGACGATGAAGGGACGAGCTTCAAGGACGATCAGGAAGCGATGCTGCACGCACGTCAGCTCGCCCTGGAAATGGTGCGCAGCCTCGGCACGATAAAGGGCGCGATCGTCGTCGAGAACGAAGACAGCGGCGGGTTGTTCGAAGTGCCGCTGTCCTGGAGCAACTGACACAGGCGACTAAGCCAGTGGCCGCGCGCGGGCTTCAGTCAATTTGCTTGCGCGACCGGCGGCACAAGCCGCCGATGCCACGGTCACCGCATGATCAGTTCGCAGCGCTGCCGGTCTTGGTGCGTGGCTGTTTCGCAGGCGCGGCCGCTTTCGGCGCATCGCTGCGCACATTGCCCCATGGATCGGCCGCAGCCTTGGTGTCGGGAATCTTGCGCAGCGACTCGCGATACGCCTTCTCGGTGATCGCGTCCTGCTCCTTCTCCTCCGCCGATTTGGTCTTCACCTCCGGCATCAGGTTCATCATCTGCGCGGCGGCCGGTCCGGTCAGAAGCGCGAGCGCTGCGACGACGCTGAATAGTTTGCTGGATCGTTTCATGGCACCAAAGCTCCGTGAATTTCGGAGGCGTTATACCACCGGCCATTCGGGCACGCCAAGCGCCTGACGCAAGGCACCCCGTCGTGCCTCACGCAGGTTGAAACCTTCGGAAACCAGGAAACCCGGGCGCTGGCCTGGACTGAGCCTAGTCGCCCAGCACTTTCTCCGCGGCCGTCACGATGCTGATGGTCGGGTGCGCCGCGCAATAGGTGCCGAACTTCTTGGCGCTCTCGACGAACACCTCGGTATCGATGATCGCATCGTCCGAGTCGCCCTTGTACCAGCCGTCCATCCAGGTCAGCACCATCTTGATCTCGTCGGGGCCGGACTCGACGAATTGCTTGCAGGACATGGTGGACAGATCGAGCACGACAGCCTGGGCCGGCGCGGCAGAGAACATGGCAGCGGCAGTCAATAAGGCGCAGGCGAATTTCATTACGGTCCCCTTCCCCGAAAAATGACGCCGGCCGATGGCTGGCTCGAGCGTCCAACGGCCCGACGGTATCATGGAGCCCATTTCCTTGATTTGATATCTTTATGAAATCTTCTGATCCTTCAGAACTTCACGAAGGATGAACAGGAGGGTCCGGATTTCCAGAATCGGCTTTATCGGCCGGCAAGATCGCGGTGCTAGACGTGGCGCATGCAGACGATGCGGACGACGACCATGATCGAGAAACGAGCGGCTCAACGACACCGGGTTCTGAAGCGCGGCACGCTGGCTTTCGGCGGCGGCGGTATCGATTGCACCGTCCGCAACCTATCGGCCTCCGGCGCGCGGGTTGATATCGCAAGCCCGCTCGGCCTGCCGTCGAATTTCATGCTGGTGATCGAGGCGGATCAGTTCATCCGCCGCTGCCGGCCGGTCTGGAATAACGACCGCCAGCTCGGCGTGGCGTTCGAGTAGGCGGCCGTCAGTAGCGCCCGCGGCCGCCATAGTTGCCGCCACCGTAACCGCCATAGCCTCCGCCACCGTAATAGATGCGCGGCACCGGCTCGTAATAGACCGGCGGCGCGCGGCGGACGATGACTTCTTCCTCCACGATCTCGCGGCCACGCCGCGGTGGTGGCGATGGCTTGTCGGCACGCTTCTTCGCAGGCTCGGTGGCTTTCTCGGCCTTCTTCGACGCAGGCGCTGCAGCCGGCGGCGCGCCGCACGGACATGTCGGGCCGGGTCCGGCCAATGCGACATTGGTCGGCACGTTCGCTGCCGCAACCGGCACCGGCTTGTTGCGCGTGCGTTCCTCAAGCTTCTGCGCGGTCGACGTCAGATCACTGTCGGGATATTTCGCCAGGAAGTCGCGATAGGACGGCGCGGTGTTGGTGATGACGGCGTTATTCCACGCCACCATCTTGTAGTGACGGTCGAGCCATTCTTTCGCCTGCGGGCCAAGCGGCGGCTCGGCATAGAGGCCGACAAAGGCCTCATAGGCTTCCACCGATCCATCCGAGACGATCAGGTTGTTGGCGTCCTGCACCGGCTTGCCCTGCAGCTCCTTGCGCCATTGATCGACGGTCTTCTTTGTCACGGCCGGCTTGGCACCGGCATCAGTGCCAAAGAAACGAAAGTCATTGACCAGCGACGAACTCTCCCACGGCGTTTGCCGGCCTTCGGTGGCCTGATTGACCGATAGCCGCACGCGCTTGAACGCATCCTCGATCGGCAGGCCTGGCTCGCGGCCTGCCTTCAGCAGCGCCGTCGTATAGGGGCTGTTGCCGTCCTTGCCGTCCTCGGCTTCGGCGCCGGGCGATGTTGAAAATGACAGCAAGGTGCCGGGCGTGCCGAATTTCACGTCGACCTGGGCGAGCCCGCGGCCGGTGGTCTTGCTGATGGCCGGAAACGGATTGTTGCGGCAGGCATCGAGCAGAATGATGCGGCTCTTGCTCGGCACGGATGTCAGCGTGTTCAGGATGTCGTTAAGGCGCACCGCCTGCAGCGGAATATCGGCTTCGCGCTTCGGATCGATATCGACCGGCACCAGATAGTTCTCGCCGTCGATCTGCAGACCGTGACCGGCATAGAACACCAGCGCCACCGTGTCGGGCCCCTTAGCGGACACATTGGCGGCGAAGCCGGCGATCCTGGCGCGCAGATCGTTCTGCGACAGGTCCGTCGCCGACTGCACCTCGAAGCCGGCATCGCCGAGCATCTGTGCCATGGCCTTGGCGTCATTGACCGGATTGGGAAGCGGCGCGATGGACCGATAGGAGGACTGCCCGATCACCAGCGCCACGCGACTCTCGGCCAAAGCGGCTGTTGAGCCGAGCATCACCGTGGCTGCAACGATCGCGCTGCGAATGACAGGACGAACCATCGAACAGTCTCCCCGGCCAAGCCGGCTCGCGCGACGGATAATTCCCCGCCTGATTCAACTGAAATCAGGATGGCCGCACGCCAACAATGCGACGGCCTGCCGCTGCCCAATTTGGTCGCCGTCAACGTAAGCGCGGTTCACGGGAACCGCGTCCGACATGTGCTGCCCGACGGTTACTTTTTCTTCGCGGTCGTTGTAGGCGCGGGAGCCGGCGCGACGCCGCCCCACGGATCGTATTTTTCCTTGGGAGTCGGAACGCGCTCCAAGGCGGCCTTGTAGGCCTTCTCGTCGATCTTCGGCTTTTCGGGCGCGGGCGCATGGTCGCTGCCGCCGCGCTTACCGCCGCCCATCTGCGCGTTCGCCGGCGCAGCCAGAAGCGCGACTGCCGCGATCGCCAATACCAATGCTCTCATCATGGGTCCCTCCGGCGCCTTGATAGCCTGACGTGCAGGCCATTTTCCAGCCCCAACATGGCGAGGCCGCGACCATCGACCGCAGGTCCGCCCGTCCTCGGAAACGAGCGAATAGTCCGGCCCCGCCACCCCGGCCGGCCCATATCCGCTGAAAACACAGGCTTTTCAGCGACCGTTTGGTGAATGATCGGTTGCACATTCCCGTCAAATTTCGTGTCCGGAAAAACCGGATCTTGGAATGTTTCTCCTAGTCTCCGCAAACAGCAATGGAGAAGCGGCCTGCGCCGCCTTCCTTGCGACGGGGATCGGGGACGTGGTCGACATTGCAAACCCAGCCGGCATGCATGGCAGCAGAGCGACGGGCGCCGGGATGACCGCGGCGAACCTCCCAGCGTCTGCGCCCAATACGCTTGCGCCGCTCGCGGCAATCGCGCCCGAGCCATGGCGTGCGCTTGCCGAGCAGGCCGTCGAGCCGAACGGCTATTACCTCGCCGACTGGGAACTGGCCGTAAATGCATCCGCGCGCGGCCGCACCGATGTCGCCGCGCTCAGCGCCTGGATGAGCGACACCGGCACACCCCGCTTGATCGGACTGCTGCCGGTGATCACCGCACGGCGCGCCTATCGCATTCCTCTCCCGGCACTGGTCAGCGCCGATCCCTATGGCACGCTCTCCACGCCGCTACTGGACCGCGACATGGCATCGGACGCCGTGACGCTCCTGATGACGCAGGCCCGCAAGGCCGGCGCGCATGCGCTGATCCTCGAAAACGTCTCGCTCGATGGCGCCGCGATGCAGGCGATCCGCAAATCGCTCGCCATGCAGGACATGGCGCCGCGTATCCTGCAATCGCACGCCCGCGCCTATCTCGATGCCACGCGCGATGCCGATGACCTGCTGCGCGATGCGCTCGGCGCGAAGAAGCTGAAAGAACTGCGCCGCCAGCGCAATCGTCTCGCCGAAAACGGCGATGTGACATTCGAGATCGCGCGCACGCCGGCCGAGATCGCGGCGACCATCGACACGTTCCTGACGCTGGAAGCGAGCGGATGGAAGGGCAAACGCGGCACCGCCTTGATGCAGGATGCCGGCGACAACACCTTCATTCGCAGCGCTACCAAGGCGCTCGCCGAACACGGCCAATGCGAGATCGTCACATTGCGCGCCGGCGACACGCCGGTCGCGTCCGGTGTGCTGCTCAAGCATCTCGATCGTGCCTTCTATTTCAAGCTCGGCGTCGACGAGCGTTTCGCCAAACTATCCCCCGGCGTGCAGCTCACCCTCGACGTGACGCGGCATCTCTGCGCCGATCCGGCGATTGCCTGTGCCGACTCCACCGCCAATGCCGGTCATCCGATGATCGATCCGATCTGGCGCGGCCGCCTTGCCATCGGCGACGTGCTGATTCCGCTGCGCAAACACGACCCGCTCGTCGCGCTCATCCACGGCTCGCTGACCTTGCGTCGCTCCATCCGCGAGCCGTTACGGCGCGTGGCCCGCTCCATCCGAAACCGTCTCCGCTAGATATCCAGGGGGTCAATCATGAACGCTGCAACTGACGTCGCGCCGGTGATCTCGGCCGCAAATCAATCGCTCAAGAATGACTTCCCGCTGAAGCCGTTCGCCATCAGGCACAAGCTCGCCGGACATCCGCTGCTGACGCTGCCGCGCATCGCGCAGCTGGCAGCCGAACTACCGCGCGATCTCATCGAATACAATTCGGGCAAGGTCGCGATCAGCCAGGACCCCGACGCGATCCCGTCGGTCGATCTCGACCCGGTCGAGGTGGTCCAGCGCATCGAAACTGCCGGCGCCTGGATGGTGCTGAAGCGGATCGAGAATTCGCCCGAGTATCATCAACTGCTAGAAGACACGCTGCTGTCGGTCGCCCGTGCGCGCGGCTTCAACAGCCTGCTTGATGCCGGCTTCGAACAGCTCGAAGGCTTCCTGTTCGTGTCGTCGCCGAATTCGACCACACCGTTCCATCTCGACAGCGAGGATAATTTCTTCGTCCAGATCCACGGCGAGAAGTTCTTCACGGTCTACGACAACAAAGACGGCGCCATCGTCTCCGACGACGAGATCGAGCGCTCGATGACCAAGCACCGCAATCTCAAATTCGACGACAGCTTCGCCCCGCGCGCGGTCGAGTTTCACATGTTCGATGGCGACGGCTGCTATGTGCCCTATCAGTGGCCGCATTGGGTGCGCACGGCCGGATCGTTCTCGATCTCGATGGCAATCACCTGGAAGACGCGTGAGGTGCGCCGCGTCAACGACCTGCACTTCTTCAACTCGATGCTGCGCGGCATCGGCTTCCCGCAGAAGCCGCCGGGACAGCAACCGGTACTCGATACGCTGAAGCTGGCTTTCTACCGGACGGTCACTACGGCGATCAAACCGATGCGCAGTTCGCTGGCAATGCGTAAAGTGCTGCGGCGCATCGCGCTCGGCAAGAAGGCGAACTACTATCTGAAGGGCGCGTAAGCGCGCGCCCTTACTCGGCCGCCTCCGCGTTCACTTCCGCCGAGACCTGACGGATCGCGCGCGCAAGCTTCTCCGCATCCTGCGCACCGGACACGGCATATTTGCCGGCAAAGACGAAAGTCGGTACGCCGGAAATTCCCTTGTCGGCGGCTTCCTTGGCGTTGCCGGAAATCAGCTCGACGTCCTCATCAGTGGCGAGGCGCTTGCGGATGTCGTCCGCATCGAGACCGACATCGGCCGCCGCCTGCACCAGCGTCTCGCTCTGCGTGAGATCGCCGCCATCGCGGAAATACAATTCCATCAGCCGCTGCTTGACCTCCGCCGACTTGCCGGAGGCTTCGGCCCAATGGATCAGCCGGTGGCAATCGATGGTGTTGGGCTGGCGCTTCACGCTGTCCGGGCGATAGGTCAGCCCTTCCTGCTCGGCCGCGTCCACAACACGGCCGGCAATGCCTTTATAGGCTTCGACCGAACCGAACTTGGTCTCCAGATAGGTCGAGCGATCGATGCCCTCGCGCGGGATCCATGGATTGAGGAAGAACGGCCGCCAATTGACATGCACTGGCACGTCGGGGACCAGCGCCAACGCATTCTCGATCCGACGCTTGCCGATATAGCACCACGGGCACACGACGTCGGAGACGATATCGATCTGAAGCGGCTTGACGGTGCTCATAGGCGGGCTCCCTGTATTTGTTCCGCCCACAAATAGGCGTCATGGACATCGCGGACAAGGCCGTCAGGTCCCGTTTGAAGCGATCTCGCGAAGCCTGTTCGCCGTGACCTCATCTGCCGGAAAGAACGTCTCGATGGCGATTTCCGACAACGTGATATCCAGCGGCGTACCGAAGGTCATGGTGGTCGACATAAAGCTCAGCACATCGTCGCCCAGCTTCATGCGGAACGGCACCACGACGCTGTCAGCCGTGATCGGTGCCGACCGCGCCGGTACCGGATAGGTCTTCAATTCCTGATACAGTTTGAGCAAGTCAGGATCGGCGGTCGCCTCGCATTGCCGGTGCAGGCGCTCCAGCAGATGCGCGCACCATTCGCCAAGATTGATGGTGCGCGGGGCCAGTCCCTGCGGATGAAAGCTCAGTCGCAAGACATTCAAAGGCGGCGCCAGCAATTCAGGCGCAATGCCTGACAGCAGCGGCATCACCATTCGGTTGGCCGCGACCAGATTCCAGTGCCGATCGACCGCCAGCGCCGGATTCGGCTCATGCGCCTTCAGCACGAGGTCGATGGCCTGTCGCGCCGAGTTCAGCGCGGGATCGTCCAGCGCACGCTGCGGAAAGGCCGGCGCGAAGCCAGCAGCAACCAGCAAGACATTGCGCTCGCGCAGTGGCACATCGAGCCGCTCGGCCAGCCGCAACACCATCTCGCGCGAGGGCGAGGCGCGGCCGGTCTCCAGGAAACTCAGATGACGCGTGGAAATCTCGGCATCGCCGGCCAGATCGAGCTGGCTCAGGCGGCGGCGCTGCCGCCATTCGCGCAAATGATGACCGATCCCGGCGGGCCGGGATGTTGTGGAGGACGCTGCTAGCCGTGTGTTCATGGCAAAAAGCTAACACGCGAATTTCGCAGCTTCCATGACCTCACAGGTAATCGATTTGGCTCCGCGGCGCCGTCATTGTCGGGACATCCACAACGACCAACCGAAGGACAACGACCATGATCAATCCCTCTCTCCTGCTCCGCCGCGCCATCCAGATCGACGCCGTCGTCAGCGGCGCCATGGCGCTGCTGCTGACCTTTGCCGCGGGCCTGCTGGCGCCGCTGCTGCATCTGCCTGAAGCGCTGCTACAGGAATCCGGCCTGTTTCTGATCGCCTATACGGCGCTGGTCGGCTGGCTCGGCACCCGCGCGACCATGCCGAAGCTGCCGGTGCTGGTGATCATCGTCGGCAATGCGCTGTGGACGCTGGGCAGCATCGGCCTGCTGTTCTCGGGCGCGGTGACGCCGAACCTGCTCGGCCAGATCTTCGTGGCCGCGCAGGCGATCGCGGTCGGCGTGTTCGCGGAGCTGCAATATGTCGGGCTGCGCCGAAGCGCAGCGGCACAGGCGGCTTAAGCGGCCTTGCTCCTGGCGTTGCCGGCCTTTGCCTTGCTGGCCTTGGCCGACCTGGATTTAGCCGACTTGGCCTTAACAGACTTGGCCTTGGTCGCTGCGGAGGTCTTCTTCGCGGCGGCCTTGGTCGTTTTGGCTTTGCCCGAAGCCGCTTTTCCCGAAGACTTGGCCTTCTTGGCCTTATCTTTGGCCCTCTTGGCCTTCGCCTTTTCTTCCTTCTTCAGCGCCTTGCGCTCGGCCTTCTCCTTGGCCTTGAGCTTCTCGGCACGTGCCTCGGCGCGCTTCTTCTTGCGCTTCTTCTCGCAAGAATCGCATTTGCAGCCGATCGGCTTCAGGTATTCCTTGAAATACTCCGTGCCGTAATCGTAGTTGATCTCTTCGCCCGGCTCGATCTTCTTGATCGAGCGGATGATGATCTTCTTCTTCGCCGCATTGACGTCGGACTCGGCGTTCGGCTTGCAGGCGTGGTTGATATAGCGCGCGATGTTCTTGCGGATCGAACCATCGACGGTCCAGCGCTTGCTGATCTGGAACAGATACTTGTTCTCGATCGCGTCGTGCTTCTCGTTCTTCGAATCCAGCAGGGGCCCGAAGTATTGGACGATCTTGACGCCCTTCTTGATCGGCTGGGTGGCGAAAAGACCGAGACCTGTTTTGGAACGGCCGATGCGATATGGCTTGGCGGAAGTCGAGGCGGGCATGGGATGAGGAACTGACGCTGCTGGAGACAAAATGAAGGCTGACCAAGCTGTCTAGCGCGATTCAGCCAGCCCTGTCAGCCGCTTCCGTTGAACCTTCCCCAGCTTGTGAACGTCAAACCTGCACCTTTCCCGTGCAGGATGCCCTTGAATGCCCCGCGTACCCGCTCTCGCTGTCGCCCTGACGATCCTGTTCGGCGCCGTTTCAGTTGCCGCGGCCGACACTATCGGCAGCGTCTACACGTCGGTGGCCGACAAGGACTGCCGCAAGGTGTCCAACCTCAAACTGGATGGCGATGATTACGCCGCGGAACGGACCTGCCGCGGCCTGGCCGGTCTCGTCGTGGTGAAGAATGAGGACGACCTGCGCGAGACCATCACGGTCGGACGCAGCGCCAGCGCGGCTGACAAGGAGCCCGCAGCGTCGCAGGGCTTCGGACCGTTCAACTCCACCACCAACACGATCGAATGGCGCGTCATTGGCGGCAAGCCATTCGCAATGATCCAGCGCTGGCACATCGCCGATAACGACGATCCGGAGAAAAATGGCCGGCCAAAATCCAAGCAGATGCTGGTGGTTACGCGCCTGCCACCGGGCGCGGTGTGTCACGTCGCCTATATCGACGTGACAGCCAATCCGGATGCCAATGAGATAGCCCGCAAGGCCGCCGGCGAACTCGCCCGCGGCTTCGATTGCAGCAAGGACAAGATTAGCGTGATCGGCATCGGCGGCCGCGCCACGGCACTGGCGATGGCATCGCGCAATATCCCGGGCCTGGCTCGGTAGGGTTCAAATCGATCGCGTGGTCAAAGCTTCGGTATTTTCGCCGCGTCGATCACCGCCGTCCATCGCGCGATTTCCGACGTGACCAATTCACGCATTTCCGGCGGCGTGCTTCCCCGCACCTCGCCACCGATCGCCGCTTCCAGCCGCGCCCTGATCCCCGGGTCGGCCAGAGACTTCAGAACGGCTGCGTTGAGTTGGGCGATGATCCCCGGCGGAGTGCCCTTCGGCGCCAGCAGCCCAGCCCACGTCCTGACATCGAACCCCTTCAGACCTACCTCGTTGGCCGATGGAACATTCGGCAGCAAAGCACTCCGGGTCGATGATGTAACGGCGAGGCCACGCACCGCACCACTCTCGATCTGCGGCGCAACAAGCACGCTGGTGCCAACGATCATCGGCACATCGCCCGCGAGTAACGCGGTGATCGCCTGAGAGTCGCCGCGATAGGGCACGTGCAGCACGTCGATGCCGGCTGCCGCTTTCAACAATTCGCCAGCAAGGTGATGCGTACTGCCGAAGCCGACCGATCCGAAACTCAGTGATCCCGGCTTGGCCTTTGCGAGCGCGATGAGCTCTCCCAGCGTTTTTGCTTCATAGTCGCTGCGGGTAGCGACGACGAGCGCGTAATAGACGATCGTGGAGATCATCTCGAAACTATCGACGGGTTGATAGGACAGCGATTTGTAAAGCCCCGCCGAAATCGCGTGGCCCCCGGTCACAAGGCCGAGCGTGTATCCGTCAGGCGCAGCCTTGGCGACCGCGTCCGATGCGAGATTGCCGCCTGCACCAGGCTTCGCTTCGACGATGACGGTCTCATTGAGCTGTTTCGCCAGCCCGTCGGCAACAACGCGGGAGAGCGTGTCCGCCGCCCCACCCGATGCGAAACCGTGCACGATCCGAATGACACGATTTGGGTAGGCTTGCGCCGAGGCGCCAGGCACGTCGATCGACGAGACTATAAATATAGAAACCGCGACGCATGCGAGAACTCTGCCCCGAATAGATTTCGACAGCTGGCTCATTATTTCCTCCCGTTTTATTTCTTCAGCACTGATCGCCGAGGTGCCGATCTGTCGCTTCATGGCGGCGACTTTGTCGGCAGCGATGTCATGTCGCCTTGCGTTTGAACTCCACCAGCTCCGGCGATGGAGCCGGCCCCCAGATATCTCGGGGGAGACCTACCCAGACCTTGGGGCGCTGCGGACGATCGCGGTGCCATGGGCGTGGCTCGAAATAGCCAAGCTCTTCATCGATCATCTGATCGAGATCGAAGAACAGTTCGATGAGATGACCATCCGGATCGCGGTGATAGATCGCAACATTGTGGCCCGGGCCATGACGCACCGGCCCCCACAGGATCTGCATCTTCTTGCGCCCGAGCAGGTCGCAGGCGCGATGCATGTGCGAGGCATCACGGAGCTCGAAGGCCGCGTGATGCAATCGCCGACCCGGGCCGCACGCGAAATTGACGGAGTGATGGTCGAAACCACACCGCATGAAGACGAAGGCGTCCTCGATCCAGTCCGACACGCGGAAATTCAGCACGTCGCCATAAAATTTTGACGCCTTCAGCGGGTCTTGCGTGTAAAGCGCGATATGGCCTAGGCGGTCGGCTGCAATGCCGCCGACAGGCTGTTCCGCGACAGCGAATGTCGGCCCCGCAAGCAGTTCGATCTCCATTTCCTCGAAGTCGCGGAACAGCACCGAACGGGACACGCCAGGAAGCGGATCGGACTGGATCTCGGCCGCAATTCCAGCCCGCGACAGCGTTGCCACCAGGTCAGCGAAATCCAGATCGGGCGCCACTTCAAAGGTCAATCGCCGACAAGTCGCCTGATCGCCACGCTGCAGGACGACGGCGAGTTCGTCCGAGTCGGTGGCCAGCAATGCGCGACCGGCGTCACGCGTCACCACACCGAGTCCGACCACCGTTTGATAGTAGTCGATCTGCCTGTCGATATCAGGCGTAACGAACGTCACATGCCTGATGCGTTTTACCTTGATCATGTGGTCCTCCGTATCTCGTTCCAGACCGATAGCCGTTCGCCTACGGGGTCATGATGATCTTGCCGAGCGCGCCCCCGGACTCCAGCAACGTGTGCGCCTGCCGGACCTCGGATAATTTCAGCCGCGCGGAGATAGCGGGCTTGATCTCCCCGCGCCCAAGCAGCGAGATCAACTTCCCCATGATGGCGCGGCGCGCATCGCGGTCATGGTCGTAGATGTGAAAGGAGAAGCAGCGCACGGCCGGACAGACGTCGAGATACTTCCGCATCTCTCCCATCAGGTTTTCTTCGGGAAGGCCGGCGAAGGCGTTGTAGGAGACCAGCGTCCCCCATTTGCCGAGCACGCCGAGATAGGAGACGAATTCGGGACCGCAAACATGGTCGAGCACAAGGCCGACGCCGCTCGCCCCGGTCAATTCGCGCGTCCGCGCGACGACGTCCTCGTCACGATAGAAGATCACGTGGTCGACGCCGTTGGATTTGGCGAACCGGGCTTTTTCGGCGGTGCTGACCGTACCGATCACCGTCATGCCTGCCAGCTTCGCCAATTGCACGATCGACGTGCCGACGCCGCCAGCAGCACCGATCACAAGCACACTGCCTGCGGGATTGTGCCCACCGCATTCATGCAGCAGCGCCCAGGCCACCTGATAGTTGGCGAGACAGACGGCGTCCTGAAGATCGACGGCATCAGGCAACAGATGGATGGCATCGGCCGGCGCCACCACATATTCGGCGTAACAGCCGCCGCGCTGTGACAGATCCCGGGCGCTCAGCAAAACCTTCTGCCCGACCGAGATGCCGACAACACCGTGACCGACTGCGGAGATGCGCCCGGCGACATCATTCCCCGGATTGGCCGGCAGTGGCGGCATCCACTTGTAAACGCCGCGCCGGATCAAGGCGTCCGGCTGGCCGACGCCAAAAGCCTCAGCCTTGATCTGCACCTCTTTCGGGCCCGGAGCCGGAATGGCGACATCGACATAATCGAGCGAGTCGGGACCACCGGGACGATGAACCAGCACAGCCTTCATGAATCCACCCTGCAGAAGTTATTTTCGAAAATATGTCCTATTACGAAAATTATTGCAATAGCGGTCATGCGCCGGCATTCTGCAACCAGCCGGCGCCATCAGCCGGCGGAATCCGAGGTCCATTACATGACTGCTTCGGCCGTCAAATCGCGCAAAGAATTCGGCAAAACACTCGCTGTCGATATCACGCACCGACTGCGTCAGGATATCGTCGCCTGCCGGCTCAAACCTGGCGAACCGCTAAAATTCGATGCCTTGAAGCTCGCTTTCGGCGCAAGCTTCACGACCCTGCGCGAGGCGCTGACCTCGCTGACGGCGGACGGCTTGGTCGTTGCCGAGGAGCAGCGTGGCTTTCGCGTGGCGCCCGTTACGAGCGACGACCTGATCGACATCACCCAGACCCGGATCCTGATCGAGATCGAACTACTCAGCCGCTCCATCACAAATGGCGGAGATGACTGGGAAATAGCGGTTATGTCGACCCTGCACAGGCTGGGACGCATTGAGGAAAGGCTTCCCGGTAATCACGTCGAGAACCCGGAATGGCAGATCGCTCACCGCCAGTTTCACGAGGCACTGGTGTCGTGCGGGCGCTCCCCGACCTTGTTCGGCATTCGGGCTTCGTTGTTCGAGCGCGCCGAACGCTATCGAAACCTGTCCGCCATGTTTCGCCCGCAACCACGCGACAAGGTCGGTGAACATCGCGCCATCATGCAGGCCGCGATTGCCCGCGATACAAATCTCGCGACGTCCTTGATAGACCAGCATATCCGCAGCACCTCCGACAATGTCGTGAAATACGCGTCTCATCTGCTGACCGAATCCTGAGACGGATCACCGCCTTTCCGGCGAAAAAACAGACGGCGTCCCCAACATCCCGCCTGGAAAGTCTCCGCAGGCGCCGTCAACCCTCTTGTCAGGCTTTATTTTCGAAAATATAATAAACTTACGAAATTTCGATATCCGGGATTATACAGAAAGGCCTCATCATGAAGCTCTTGTCTTTCAGCCATCAGCAGCGCGAGAGCTGGGGAGCCGTCGTCAACGACGCGATCGTCGATCTCGGCAAGGCGCTCCCGCACTATCCGACGCTCGCCGATTTCATCGCCAGCCCCGACTTCGCCAAACGCGACCAGATCGTTGACGGACACAAGCCGGACCTGAAGCTCTCGGACATCAGCTACCTGCCCGTGATCCCCCGCCCCGAAAAGATCGTCTGCGCGGTGCGCAACTATCTCGACCACCACAAGGAAGCGGTGGCTCATGGCATGGACCGTCAGATCACCGAATTCCCGCCTATCTTTCTGCGGGTCTGGCGCTCGCAGGTTGGCCACAACCAGCCGGTGATCCGGCCGAAAGTCTCCACACATCTGGACTGGGAAGGTGAGCTCGCCGTCGTGATCGGCAAAGGCGGCCGCCATATTCCCGAAAGCGAGGCGATGAACCACGTCGCGGGCTATTCGATCTACAACGACGTCAGCGTCCGCGATTATCAGCGACACGCGCAGCAGATCGCGGCCGGCAAGAATTTCGTCGGCACCGGACCGTTCGGCCCGTGGCTGGTGACCACCGATGAATTGCCGGACCCCACCAAGCTAAAGCTCGAAACCCGCGTGAATGGTGACGTCGTCCAATCCTCGGACACATCCTTTTTGATCTTCTCGATTCCCCGGCTGATCAACTACGCATCGGAAATCTTCGACCTCGTCCCGGGTGACGTCATTGCAACGGGAACGCCTGCCGGCGTCGGCTTTACGCGCAAGCCTCCGATCTTCCTGAAGGCTGGCGACATCGTCGAAGTCGAGATCGAGAAACTCGGCATCCTCAGCAATCCCGTCATCGACGAATAGTCAGCGGACGGCTCCCTCGCAACGCTCGCAAAACACGGACTGGGTTAGCCATGACATCCTACGACATTCGCAAGACCCAGACTTCCGTCGAGACGATCTGGCATGAACGCGGGCCACGTCTCTCGCAGCCGCTCCATGTCGGCACGGCACTTGCGATTATCCGCAATCCTTTTGCTGGTCGATACGAGCCGGACCTGATGGCCTTCCAGGCCGAACTTCGCGAACTTGGCCGCTTCCTGGCAGCTGAACTCGTTCAGCAACTCGGAGGCAAGGAACGCATCGAAGCTTACGGCAAGGGCATGATCGTCGGTGACGACGGCGAGCTCGAACATGCGGCGGTGTGGCACGAAGCCGGCGGCTGGGCGATGCGCGAGATTCTCGGCCAGCCCAAAGCCATCGTGCCGGCCGCGAAGACCGTCGGCGGGATCGGCACGCGGTTGATGGTCCCGCTCGGGCATATCGAAGCGGCCTATGTCCGCAGTCATTTCAGTACTGCTGAAATGACCATCTGGGATGGCCCGCGCCGCGACGAGATCGCCTTCGGCCTGGTGATGGCCACCGGCGGAAGGCCGCATGCACGTATTGGCGGGCTGGCAGCATCCGATATCTCGGTGCATGACGGACAGCGATAGCGACCGCAAACAAAGCCACGCGAAAAGTTTCGCTACTTCGGTGTTTCCATCGCCCTGGCGACGGTGATCTTCAGCATCTCGACGAACAGCTTCTCTGCGTCGGTGCCATCAGGCAAGCGGCGCAGGATATCAGTGAGGCGGCCATCGAGGGTCAGCATGGTGAAACCATGCACCAACGACCACGTGCGCGCGATCTGCGCGGCCTGCTCGATGGTCAGCGCATCGGTGGCGACATTGCCCGGATGATGTGCGCCGACCACGCTGGCAAGACCGGCGAAGGATGCATTGGCTGCTTCGCGCAGATTCGGCCGGGTCATGTCGAGCCGTTCGGTACGAAACATCAACTGATACATGCCGGGCTGCGCACGTGCATAAGCAAGATAGGCCTTGGCGCGGGCGAGCGCGCTTTCGAGCGGCGTCGTGCCGCTCGCGCCAGCCGCAGTCATTGTGGCGTTGAAGTTGCGAAAGCCGATGGCGGCGAGTTCGCTGACGAGGCCGGTGAGATCGCCGAAGTGATGCGTCGGTGCGGCGTGCGATACGCCGGCTTCGCGGGCGACGGCGCGCAGCGTCAGGCCAGATAGTCCATCGCGCTCCAGCACGATCTCCGCGGCTTTCAGCAGCGCGCCGTGCAAGTCCCCGTGATGATAGGGAGATTCGGCGCCGGCGGTTTTTTTGGCCGCGCCCTTGGCTTGCGAATTTCCTGCGACCTTCTTGCGGCGGTCTTGCGGCACGGCGCGCGGTTTCGCGGTCTTGGTCTGCTTCGTCATGGTCATGTTATAGGTCGTCATTTTTACACTGTAAAGATTTTGCTTGACGGGCCGGCCGCTCACATCTAGCAATCTAGACAACGTAAAGATAACAGCATGGGAGACGACGATGGCGCTGCTGGACCCGGTCGAGGCTGCTCATGACAATCTTGCGCCGATCCCGATGGAGTGCGACGCGCCGTTCCTGACAGTCATCGGCGAATTGCCGCGTGAGCTCAACGGCACGCTCTACCGCAACGGCCCCAATCCTCAATTCGAGACGAAAGGCTCGCACTGGTTTGTCGGCGACGGCATGTTGCATGCCTTTCACATCGAGAACGGCCGCGCGAGCTATCGCAATCGCTGGATCCACACGCCGAAATTTCTCGCCGAGCACGATGCCGGCCGCGCGCTCTATCGCGGCTTCGGCCAGAAAATGCCGGATGCCCCGGCTTCACTTGGCAATGACTCAGGTGCAGCTAATACCAACATCGTCTTTCATGCCGGCCGCCTGCTCGCGCTGGAGGAAGGCCATGCACCAACCGAGATCGAACCGGGCACGCTGAAGACGCTCGGCTATCAGAACTATAGCGGACGTATCGGCGGGCCGTTCACCGCGCATCCGAAGATCGATCCCGTTACCGGAGAGATGAATTTCTTCGGCTATAATGCACGGGGAATCTTCAGTCCCACGATCTCGTTCGGCGCGATCGATTCATCGGGTATCGTGACGCGTTTCGAACGTTTCGATGCGCCCTATGCCAGCATGGTGCATGACTTCATCGTCACCGAGAATTACCTGTTGTTTCCTATCCTGCCCATCACCGGCAGCATGGATCGTGCGCGGTCGGGCCGCCCGCCCTATGCCTGGGAGCCGGACAAGGGTTCTTACGTCGGCGTGATGAAGCGCGGCGGCAGCGCGGATGATATCAAGTGGTTTCGCGCCGAGGCCTGCTACGTCTTCCATGTTATGAATGCGTGGGAGGACGGCGACCGCATCATCGCCGACGTCATGCAGTCCGAAGAAGCGCCGCTGTTCACGCATCCCGACGGCTCGCCGACAGATCCTGCGAAATCCAATGCGCGACTGTGTCGCTGGATCTTCGATCTGTCGGCCAATACCGATCGCTTCACCCGCACCTATCTCGACGACGTCACCGGCGAATTCCCGCGCATCGACGAACGCCGCTCCGGCCTCGTCAGCACGCAAGGCTGGTACGCCTGCGATAATCCGGCACCGGGCGCCAGCAAGGCCTTTTCCGGGATCACACATGTCTGGCGCGACGGCGTCAGGCTCGGCCAATACATGCTGCCACTCGGCGACAGCATCTCCGAGCCGGTCTTCGTCGCGCGGGGCAAGGATGCAGCCGAAGGCGATGGCTGGCTGCTCGCGGTGGTGTGGCGCGCCCGGCAGAACCGCAGCGATCTGGCAGTGTTCAATGCCACCGATATCGCCGCGGGCCCGATCGCTCTCGTTCAGCTCGGTCACCGGGTACCGACGGGCTTTCATGGCAACTGGGTTGATTCCTCATAAACCGTTGATCTAAAGACAATTAAATATCTCGGCCCACATAATTTTGACAGTGTAAAGATTTTTGTTGACGAATCTGTTGGTAGGACTTAAAAGTCATCTTGACATTGTAAAGATGAAGCGGCCGGGAAACACGTGGCGCCCTTTCTCATGAAGGGCGCGGCTGCCACCGCCTCCTGAAGCACAACGGTAAAAGTCTCACTCGACAACAAGCGCGCGGAACCACGCCATGATCAACGTCCTCGCCAAGCTGGCCATCGGCTTCCTGTCCACCATCACCTTCTTCACGACCTTCGCGATCGCGGGAGACGTGCTGATCGCAACTGCCGTCGCCATCGCAGGCGCTGCGACACAGTTCGTTCTCGCACGAACCGCATATCGCAGGCCGGACATGATGACCCGGGCAGCAAGCTGGGGCAGCCTGGCCCTCGTGCTGGTTGTGACCGGGACCACGCTCGTCGGCATCGAACCATCCGGCGCGGCCGCCTCGGCCTCTCATGACGTTTTCATGCCGGTCGGCAATGTCTGCCCGCTCTCACAGCAAGACATATGATCGCAGGATGATGAGCAGCGACGCGACGACCTAACGAACGAAGCCCAAACGACATAAACCCGAGCTGGAAACGCCATGGCGTCTTTTCTCATCATTGCCCCGTTCGGTGCTTTCGCCATGCTGATGATGGTGACGTCGATCGCGATCAGCCTGTTCGCCGCAGCGGCACTGTCGCTCGGCATCGTCGCCTGGGACGTGATCCGCGGCGGCTCGCTGAAGATGCTGGCGGCAGGCTCGGTGCTGATCTTCAGCGCGCTGGGCTGCTACATCACACTGGTCGATGGCAACTGGAGCCCGATCGCTGTACGCCTCGCCGTCGATGGCGGCGTGCTTGCCATCGCGCTGCTGTCGCTGACGTTCCGTTTTCCCTTCACGCTGCAATATGCCCGTGAGCATGTGGATGTCGAGACCTCGAAGCTGCCGGGCTTCATGAAGGCAAATTACATCATCACCTGGGCCTGGACCGGCGCCTTCGTGCTGATGCTGATCGCGGACATGCTGATGATCTACATGCCCTCGCTGCCGCTGTGGATCGGCTTCGCGATCGCCTTTGCCGCGCGCAATTCCGCCGTTGCCTTCACCAAATGGTATCCGCAATATCGCCGCGCAAAATACGGCGCTGCGAAGCCGGCAGAGCCGCTGAAGCCCTGATCCACTTCGCCTGCAAATCTACGCCTGACCATCTCGACCGGGAGCACTGCGATGAAGGACGTATTCGCCAAACTTGGCCAGGATTTCTTCTCCACCATCGTCTTCCTGGTACTCTACCTCGTCACCGGCGACGTCCTGCTGGCAACCTGCGTGGCGATTGCCGGTGCCATCGCACAGTTCGTCTACGCCCGCGTCAAGGGTCAGAAGCTTGACATCATGACCTACGCCAGTCTCGCGCTGGTGGTCGTGCTCGGCGGCGCGACGTTGCTGACCAAGGATCCACGCTTCGTGCTGGCCAAACCCAGCATTGGACATTTCGCCATCGGCGCGATCATGCTGCGCAAGGGCTGGATGCTGCGCTACCTGCCACCCATCGTCAGCGAGACGATCCCTGAATATGTGACCGCTGCGGGTTATGCCTGGGCCGCGCTGATGTTCGCGCTTGGCGCCGGCGTCATCGCTGTGGCCATGACCGGCGATATGAAACTGTGGGCGTTCTATGTGTCGGTCGTAGCCATTGGCGCCAAGGTGCTGGCCTTCGCGATCCAGTATGTCGTGTTCCGGGTGATCGTCAGCCGCAAGCTGCGCGCAGCTGCAGCGACGGCGCCGCAGATGGGCGCCTAGTCGCCGGCTCGCAGCAGCGAACTTCGTAGATGCTGCACACCGACATCTACCGTCAGCCGCGCCGAGGCCGCGGGAGCGTGCACGGCGTCCCCTTCATACTCGGCCGTGATCCAGCGCGCGCCATCCGCCAGCGCCGAGGTGGTGAATGACGCCATGCCGGCGCGGTCGAGGCCGACATGGGCTGCGAGAATCTGCTCACCATCACGAAACGTCACGGCACCTTTCGGAACGCCGTCACGGCTGGCAATCGCGGCTGTCAACGTGACCACCGCTCCAGACGGACAAGGATTCTCGGACGACGACACCGCCACGGCCGGCGTGCCCCGTATGATCTCGACCACCACCGCCGACCGGCTCGGCTGCACTACGACAGGCAGATAATTCGACGTACCCATATAGTCCGCGCGGAAGCGATGCGGACCCGGCGGCAGTCGCTGGACCACCAGCGAGGGATGGGCCACATCGACCCAGCCAAGCACAGTGAGCGTCGTCTCATCGACAAAGCGGACAATGCCGCCGGGGACACCGCCGCCGCCTTCGCTCGTCACGGAGGCCGTGAGTGTCGTGCGGCCGGTCGCATCGATGGATGATGCCAACGTGGTGCGGGTCTGTTCGGAGTGGATGATGGATTGGGCGCGGACTGCGGTCGGACTTGCAAGCACACATGCAGTAACAACGACCAGATGAAAATTGTTCACCTGTTACGCTCCGGTTAGCCGCCCCTGGGGTGAGGCGCCTGGCCGGCGAAAAGGTTCAACACAAAAGCAGGCCGCGGAGACGCCGCATGCCGATGTGAACAATTCGTCACAGATACTGATAAAACATGATCCCGTTGACGGCACTGGCCGCGGCCAACAACGTCACCACCGTCACATTCAGCTTCAGAGCATCCAACATGGCGCGGCCTCGAATTCGTCTGCAGTCTGATCGCTATTGGAACAGCGCCGCCTGAGTCGTCACCGCTTTTCTTTTTCGTCCACATCCTTGCGAGTCCCCCGAGAATCGAGTCCCGCTCACAGACCGAAATTCAGCGTGGTTGCTGCAAGCCTGAGTCGCGTTTTGTCGAACCAAATCGCCGGTGCCGCGACACAGAACCATGACCCGAATCGCCATCCTGATCGCCGGCCTCTTCACCGCCGGCACCGCCTTTGCGCAACCCGTGACGCCGCCGCCGGAGACACCGGCATGGTTTACAAGCGCCCGTGCCTTCGTGCCGCCGGACCGCGTGGCCGGTCAGGCGTTTCATGTCGACATGTCCGATCCGCAGGCGCCGGTCGGATATATCGCGACCTATCCAGCCGGTGCCAACGATCCGAAGACGGCGGCAAGCGCATTCGATGCCGGTGAGATGCTGGTCGCAAAACTCGCGCGCAGCGACGGCAGACTGATCACGCTATCAGCCGAGCTGCGCCCGCGTGACGTCACGCTGAACAGCAACATTCCGCGTGTACTGAGCGCCGCGCATGACGATGCGGAATATCGAGAACTCCACGTTGAATTGCTGAAGGCGCGCGGCACGCTGCCGGATGCCGCAATTCCCTGCGATATCCGTGGCTGGTCGAACGACCGGGATCCAAACGGATTGAACGTACGCGCCGGGCCATCGACGAAGGCCAGGGTGCTCGGCACACTGCCGCCGCCATACAAGTTCAAGAGCAAAGGCGAGAACGTACCTGACGGAGGCTGGCTGACGGAATTTTCCATCATCGGCTTCAAGGATGGCTGGTTCCTGATCGAAGGCGCAAAGCCGCCCGGCAAGGAATACGAAGACGAGAGCGTCTATCCGCGCAATCATCCAAAGCCCTATGGCGGCCGCGGCTGGGTCGCGGCCAGCAAGGTCGGCGCACAATATGCCAATGGCGACACGCCGATGGGCGGACTGTTTCAGGCGCCGCATGTGGACGCGCAATGGACACCGGCCAAAGGCGAAGGTGGCAGCGAGATCAGCGCCGACGGCGGCCCGAAACGTATTCTCGCCTGTAGCGGCTTCTGGGCACTGGTGGAGAGCCACAATGGCGTGCGCGGCTGGTGGCGACGGCTGTGCTCGAGCCAGGTGACGAATTGCAGTTGAGGTGAGCTAGAACCAGATCTGCTGCGGCACACCCAGCCTATCGCGCGGCGCGGTACCTTCCGGCAGACAGCCCACGCAATCGCGTGCGGCCAGCGCCACCGCGCAGGCATCGAGCACATCATCCCGCTTTGCGCCGGTGCGCGCTCGCCTGACGGTCAACCAGTCGTCGAGATCGCTGAAACCATTCGCCATCAGCAGATGACGACGCAGCGCGAGTCCCTCCTCCGTATGTTTGGACGGCAGCGCCGCATCGTCGTTCAGACGAAGAAACACGAGCTCAGGGTGAGATTCGCGGATATCGAGATCGTGGTGCTCCCGCACGAAGCCATCGACCTCCATGATCTTCGGCCCGAGATGCCAGAGCTGGCGCGAGACTTTCTTCTGCCCGCGCCTCTCGGCCTCGGCGTTGGCGAGATCGGGATCGCTGAAGTCCTGCCACAGCCAGCGACGTCCGCCGGAGAATACGCGCGAACCATGGGGGCTGAGATTCTTGCGGGCGAGCTGATCGCAGGCACGCACGCCATCGTCGCCGAGGCCGATGGGAATATCGATCGCCGCACGGGCAAAGCGCTGCGTCGCAAGCCAGGAGATATCGCTGATAAAATCGATGGAGCGGTGGTCGCTGTCGAGTGTGACGGCGACCCAGCCTTGACTGAAACCATCGAGCCCGATGGCGATCATCGGGGCGCGCGGTCTTAGCCGAGGTTCAATTCCTTGAAGAAGTCGTTGCCCTTGTCATCGATGATGATGAAGGCCGGGAAATCCACGACGTCGATGCGCCAGATCGCTTCCATGCCGAGTTCGGGATATTCGACCACCTCGACCTTCTTGATGCAGTGTTCGGCGAGGTTCGCTGCCGAGCCGCCGATAGAGCCGAGATAGAAGCCGCCGTGCTTCTTGCAGGCCTCGCGCACCGCAACGGCACGATTGCCCTTGGCAACCATCACCATGGAGCCGCCCGCCGCCTGGAACTGATCGACGAAGCTATCCATGCGACCGGCCGTGGTCGGGCCGAACGCGCCGGAAGCGTAACCTTCCGGGGTCTTGGCGGGGCCAGCGTAATAGACCGGGTGATTCTTGAAGTAATCCGGCAGCGGCTCGCCCTTCTCGAGGCGATCGCGCAGCTTGGCATGGGCCGAGTCGCGCGCGACGATCATGGTGCCGGTGAGCGACAGGCGCGTCTTGGTCGGATAGTTCGACAGCGTGGCGAGAATGTCCTTCATCGGCTGATTGAGATCGATCTTCACCACCTCGCCGCCGAGCGCCTGCTCCACCTGCGGCAGATACTGCGCGGGGTTATGCTCGAGCTCTTCGAGATAGACGCCGTCCCTGGTGATCTTGCCGAGCACCTGACGATCCGCCGAACACGACACGCCGAGGCCGATCGGCAGCGACGCGCCGTGGCGCGGCAGGCGGATGACGCGAACATCGTGGCAGAAATACTTGCCGCCGAACTGCGCGCCGACGCCGGACGACTGCGTCATCTTGAGGATTTCCTGCTCCATCTCGAGATCGCGGAAGGCGTTGCCGTCCGGCGAGCCTTGCGTGGGGAGCGCGTCGAGATAACGCGCGGAAGCGAGCTTCACCGTCTTCATGCACAGCTCGGCCGAGGTACCGCCGATGACAATGGCGAGGTGATACGGAGGACACGCGGCGGTGCCCAACGTCATGATCTTTTCCTTCAGGAACGCCAGCAGACGGTCCTTGGTCAGAACGGACGGCGTGGCCTGGAACAGGAAGCTCTTGTTGGCGGAGCCACCGCCCTTGGCCATGAACATGAACTTGTAGGCGTCATCGCCCTCGGCATAGATCTCGCACTGCGCCGGCATGTTGTTGGCCGTGTTCTTCTCTTCATACATGGTCAGCGGCGCGACCTGCGAATAGCGCAGGTTGCGGCGCAGATAGGCATCGCGGGCGCCTTCGCTCAAAGCAGCCTCATCGTCGCCATCGGTGATGACGTTGCAGCCCTTCTTGCCCATGATGATCGCCGTACCGGTGTCCTGGCACATCGGCAGCACGCCGCCGGCAGCGATATTGGCGTTCTTCAGGAAGTCGAAGGCCACGAACTTGTCATTCGGGCTGGCTTCGCTGTCGTCCAGGATATTGCGCAGCTGCTGCAGATGGCCGGGGCGCAGATAGTGGTTGATGTCGCCGAACGCCGCCTCCGAGAGCGCCTTCAGCGCATCCCGCGACACCACCAGCATGTCCCTGCCCAGCACCTTCTCGACCCGCACACCCTCGGTGGTGACCTTCTTGTAGGGCGTGGTGTCCGCGCCCAGCGGAAACAGCGGGGTGTGCTTGTAGGGCGGGACGGGCTTCGGATCAGGGAAAGCGGTGGGAGCGTTCATGGGTGGGGCCTCAAAAAGGGGGGAATTTGAGGCCCTTGTAGGCGGTTTCCAGACAGTTTTGAAGGGTTCAAAACAGGGGGGCAGGCCCGCAATCGCGGGGATAATCCCCTTGATCCAACAGTAACCGGCTGCGCCCGCCGCGCCTTGCATAAAGTGGCGTCCCGCGTTTCAGTGCGGCCGGGGATTGAGGAGAATTCTGGAATGTCCATCGACCGCCTGCGCGGCATTTTTTCGGCTGTGGCACTGCTCGCCACCGTGACCCTTGTCGCCTCACCTGCCCGCGCCGACCGCTGCGACGATCTCGCGCGTCAGCTCAAAAGCCAGATCGACGGGCTCAGCGTCGGACGCACCGCTGCCAATGTGATCTACCTGTCGCATCCGGCGGCGAAGCAATTGCGGCTTGGCTGCGCCAGCCGCAATTTCAGCAACGAGCTCTATGCGGCGTCCGCGGCCCGCAAACCGGCGCCGGCCTTCACCGATCTCGTCGCGAGTGCAGCCGCCGTCATCTTCACGATCCCCAAGCCGGATACGGTGAAGGGCACCACGCGATGTCTCGGCCGCATGGGGATTTTCCGCGGCGATGACGTGAAGCTCCGCTATCGTCGGCTCGATCTGCGCTGCACCCGCAGCAAGACCTCCGCGAATATCACGATCTCGCGCGGCAAGGACGAGTGAGGATTTCGCTTCAATTGTTGTGAAATCCTAGAGCGGCCGTTTACCACCGTTTCCGATCCACACCGATTGCCGCAAATTGCAGCGCCTGATTTACCAACTCCTTGTTGGCGCACACCCCATTGTCCGACTGCAAGAGTTGGAAACAGGGAATTTGTAATGAGCGTTTCAAGCGTCAGCAGCGCACCACCGGTCGCTGAGGTGAAGCCGATCGAGGCAAAACCGCCGGAGCCGAAGAAGAACGACGACAACGACAGCCGCACCGCGCCGCCCCCACCGCGCGCAGCGCTGCCGCCCGGCCAGGGCACCCGGATCGATCAGCTCGCATAACGCGGCACCGTCGGACAGAGACCAGCCGCCGGTCGCGTTGACGCGAGGCCTGCCCCATCACTGCCGCGAATCTGGTATCGGATGCGGGCCGAAGGAGGCCCGAGATGATCGTTCGCCTCGTGATACGTACGCTGGTCTGGTTCGGCGTGATTGGCGCCGTGTTGTTCACCGCCGCCGGGACCTGGCAATGGCCGGCGGCGTGGTCATTTCTGCTCTTCATGATCCTGCTTGGCCTTGGCGGCGGCCTGTGGCTGATCCAGATCGATCCCGCACTATTTGAAGAACGCATGCGCCCCATCGTACAGCAGGGGCAGCCCACTGCGGACCGCGTCTTCATGGTGGCGTTCTTTACCGTGGCACTGGTCTGGCTGATCGTTGCAGGACTGGATCAACGCTTCAGCCTATCGCAAATGACCGTTGGCGTCCAGGTCGCGGGCACGGCACTCGCGCTCACGGGAATGGCAATCTCATTCTGGGTACTGCGCGAAAACAGTTTCGCCGCACCGGTCATCAAGCTTCAACGCGACCGCGGCCAGCGCGTCGTCGATACCGGCCCCTATCATCTCGTGCGTCACCCCATGTATAGCGGCGCCATCCTGTTTTTTCTCGGCACATCCCTCTGGCTTGGCTCGTGGTGGAGTGCCGCGCTGACGCTGATCCTGGCCGTGCTGCTCGCATGGCGTACGGCGGCCGAAGAGCGTACCTTGCGGGACGGTCTCCCCGGCTACACCAACTATACGACGCGCGTCCGCTATCGTCTGTGTCCGGGGCTTTGGTAACCCCGCCACACGAGCTGCGCAGCGCTACTTGTCCAGCGCCTTGTAGTGCCGGAAGATGCCGTCCTTGTTGAAGGCAATGCGGCGGTCGCTGTCGAGATAGGCCTTGATGTTCGGTCGAACCGCCACGCGGTCATGCAAATCGATCAGGCGTGGAATCTCCCGCTCGAATTTTGTCATGCGTTTCGGAAATGCGTAGCGCAGTCCTTCAACGATCTGGAATAGTGACAGATCGACATAGGTCGCCTTGCGGCCGGTGACATAAGCGCCATCGCTGGCTTTTAATATCCGCTCGAAATAGCCGAGATATTTCGGCACGCGCTCCTTCAGGAATTCCGCGCTGCGTTTTTTGGCGGGACCTTTCTGATCTTCGTAGTAGAGCGACACACCGATCGGGTGATGGGTATCATGCACTTCGGCCACGAAATCGGTGATCGTGAGCTGCAGCTCGTACAATTGCAGCCGCACCGCTTCGGACTTCGGCGCCAGACCATGACGTGGGCCGAGATAGAGCAGGATGTTGGCGGTCTGGCCGATCACCATATTGCCGGCCTTGAGGAATGGTGGCGCGAATGGCGGGATGCCTTTCTTGCTGTCGAGCATCCTGGTCATTGCGGCCATGCCGCCCTTGCCACGCGCCACGTCGCGGTAGTCCGCGCCGGCATCTTCGAGAGCCAGGCGTACGAATTCGCCGCGGCCCTGGATCGTCGGCCAGTAATACAGCTCGTATCGCATGCAAAACCTCGCCAAATGTCGCGTCAGGGATGCCAGGGTAACTGCTCACCGCGGAATTCGTTCGCCGCGCTCGTCCGGCGCAAACTCCGCATCGTCGTCCAGCTATCGCCGCAAAACGCACTATGGCCGGGATAGGCCCGGCCATGGCGGAGTGTGTTGCTGATCGTCTACCAATAGAACTCAATTCGAGGCGAAGCAGTACAGCAGCCCGTCGCCGCCGGTGCTCTTCAGGTCGTTCTGCGAGCAGCCGCCATCGGGACCACGCGACGGATGCGAGGTGTTCCATGACTTGGACGGCGGCTCGTCGTTCAACCCCGTACGATCGATATGGCCGACCATGGCGGCGCCCTGGGTGCTGCTCGTCCAGTTCTTACAGGTGCGATCCTCACCAGCGGCAAAGGCTGTGCCGTCGGCTTGCGAGCCGGTCAGCACGTCATGGCGATTCGGCGTATCGCCGCGGCCATTGATGACCTCGCCCTTCTCGCTGAGCGAGGTCTGCTTGGAGAGATTGTTGCTGGCGCCATGCAGATCGGCAACATCCTTGGCGATGACAACGCCCTTGGTATTCTTCCATGGGCCGTTGCCGATCCGGTCCTTGGCATTGATCGCGGGCTTGCCATCGGCGGCCTGCGTCGAGAGATAAGCGCGCCAGGTCTTGGCGCCCGCACCCGCAGCCTGCGCCAGCGTCTGACAATGATTGTCAGCACCGGCGAGGCCACCGAGATTGCCGCCATTGCTGATGCCATTGCTGGTGACGAAGAAACTGGTATCCGCGCCCTGCGCGAACGACGGCGACGCTGCAGCAAGCGAGATGGCAGCAGCACCGGCACAGATACCGAGACGGGTCATGGTCGAGAGAATAGTGGGCATCGATTCCTCCAATTTGTTTTTGTAGCCACGCAACGTCAGTCGCGATGGGACGCAACTGACCAACACGTCATCCGGCGGATTATTCCCGCTCTCATATTGAGATCATCACCTGGCAATGCACGTGCATAGGGCCAACAAAAAAGCGCCGCGGAATGATCCGCGGCGCTCGGTAGATTTCGATGACGCAAGGCTTACGCCTGCTGGATCGCCGACAGTTCCCAATCGGCGCCGCGCGGACGCACGAATGTCCAGATCTCGGTCGCTTCGATCGGCGTTTCGCTGCCAGCTACCAGACGGTTGGTGCCACGCTCCAGCGTCTTGTCGACCAGCGAGAAGCGCATCGCGACGCTCGCATAGTCGGTGTCACCTTCGCGCCAAGCTTCCGCGAGGTCACCCTGCAGCAGCTTCACATCCGACACCTTGTTGATGTCGTTGCGGGCCTTGTTCTCGGCGAGGTCCTTGGCGAAGTACGACACCATCTCAGGCGTCGACAGTTTGCCGAGCTTCTCGACATCCTCGTTCGACCAGGCGGCCTGCACGTCGCTGAGCAGCTTCTCGAAAGCTTCATAGTCCTGCGGCGCGATCTCGATCGGCTTGTCATTGGAGCCGCCGCCGAAACCAAAGCCACCGAGGCCACTGCGCTGGGTCGGCTGTGCGCCATAACCCTGCTGCGCCTGGTTCATGTGCGCCTGGTTCTGGTCGGGACCATTGCCCGGACCCGTATAGGTCGAGCTGGCCGGACCGGCATAGGCGGACGCCGTCTGGTTACGACGCTGCCACCAGGACATTGCGAGGCGGACAACGATGATGATCAGGCCGACCTGCAGCAACAAGCCGATGATCGACGAGATGCCGCCGAGGCCGCTGAACAGACCGCCGCCGAACAGCATGCCGAGCAGGCCTGCGCCGAGGAAGCCGGCAGCAAGGCCACCGAGCATGCCCATGCCCGGACGGTTGAAGAAACCGCCCTTGCTGGCTGCGCCCGTAGTCGCGCTGTTCATGCCGGGCGAACCTGGCTGTTGCATGGTGCGGTTGAACGGCTGGGCCGCGTTAGGCGCTGTCGACGTGCTCGGCGGGGCCGAGAACGTGCGATTGCCGCGCGAGCCCGAGCTGCTGCCACCGCCAACGCGGGCGTCGGCAGAGGAGATTGCAATTGTGAGCGGCATCGCCAGCGATAGGACAACGGCCATCGTCTTGACGACGCCGCGCATGCTGAACGTGAAAGTCATGGTCATTCCCTCAATCCCCGGCAGGGGGAAAACACCCCTAACATGGCTACCCCAGCCTAAAATGGAAGCACCGTTCGAGGGTAAACGCTGCGGCCCTCGGTCGCGGCTCGCCATTGAACCTTTGGCGTAGAAGTCGCCTTGCATTCAAATACTTATGCTGCATTGCGAAGTTCGGTGCGCTTTTGAAACCAAGCCGTTTTATGACGGCGGCGCCCTAGTTCGGTGCCATGGTTTCCTTGACCTTGGCGATCAGCGCGCTCAGGGCGAACGGCTTGGCCAGGAAGGCGAATTGCTGGTTTTCCGGCAGGCTCTTTTCGAAGGCTTCCTCGGCGTAACCTGACACGAAGATGATGCGGATATCCGCATTGCGGGCGCGCATCTCCTTCAGCAGCGTCGGTCCGTCCATCTCCGGCATCACCACGTCGGAGACCACGAGATCGATGGCGCCGTTCTGCTCGTCGAACAGCTCCATCGCTTCGACGCCGTTGCCGGCTTCGACCACCGTATAACCGCGCGAGCGCAAACCGCGGGCGTTCAGCGCGCGCAGGCCTTCTTCATCTTCGACCAGCAGGATGGTGCCCTGCCCGGTCAGATCCGCGCGCGGCTTGGCGTCGGCAGCGGCTTCCTTGGCGGCGACGGCGGCCGCGATCGCCGGGTCGGGAGCAACTTCCTTTTCCTGATGATGGCGCGGCAGGAAGATGCGGAACGTGGTGCCTTTGCCCGGATCGGAGTCGACATAAACGAAACCGCCGGTCTGCTTGACGATGCCGTAGACCGTGGAGAGGCCGAGGCCCGTGCCCTTGCCGACATCCTTGGTGGAGAAGAACGGCTCGAAGATTTTCTCGACGATATCGGCGGGAATGCCGGTGCCGGTATCGCTGACATCGATACGCACATAGTCCGATGGCGGCATGCCCTTATAGGACAGTCGCCCGGCTTCCTCGGCCGAGACGTTGACGGTGCGCACAGTCAACGCGCCGCCGTCCGGCATCGCGTCGCGCGCATTGACTGCGAGATTCACGATCACCTGTTCAAATTGCGAAATGTCGACCTTCACCGGCCACAGATCGCGGCCGTGCACGACTTCGAGTTTGACCTTCTCGCCGATCAGGCGCTTCAGCAGCAAATCGATATCCGAGAGCGCATCGCCGAGATTGAGCACCGTCGGGCGCAGCGTCTGGCGGCGCGAGAATGCGAGCAACTGGCGCACCAGTGTCGCCGCGCGCGTCGCGTTCTGCTTGATCTGCATGATGTCCTGGAACGACGGATCGGTCGGCTTGTGCGCGTTCAGCAGGAAGTCGTTGGCCATCATGATGGCGGAGAGCACGTTGTTGAAGTCATGCGCGATGCCGCCGGCCAACTGGCCGATGGTGTCCATCTTCTGCGCCTGGTTGACCTGGTTCTCGAGCGTGCGGCGCTCGGTGGTCTCCAGCATGTAGACGATGGCCGCTTCGGTCTCGCGTTCGTTCTCCTCCACAGCGGTGACAAAGAACTGTCCCCAGCGCTCCTTGGCACCTTCCAGCAGCGCTTCCACCGGCGGGATATCGCCCTGCCCCTGCGCGGCGTGACCGATGGCCGCGACGAGCTGGTTGCGGTCGCGGTCGCTGACGGCGGCCAGGATCGACTTGTTGACGGCGCCCGATGTATTGAGGCTCTGCGCCAGTTTGGCGAAACGGGCATTGCCGCGCACCACGGTGCCGTCGCGATCCACCGTCGCAATCGCCATCGGCGTATGGTCGAAGAAGCGCATGAAGCGCACTTCGGCGGCGCGTTGCGGATCCGAGCGCTCGTCGCGGGCGCGGCTAATGACAAGGGTGCGCGACGCACCCGGCACGCCGTCGGCGCCGAAAGCGAGCTTGTGATAGAGCCGCACCGGCATGGTCTTGCCGTTGCGCATGCGCAGGTCGATGTCGAATACTTCGGTTTTGACCTCGCCGGGCATCGGCACAATGGATGTCAGCAACGAGGCGCCGTCACCGGAGACGATGTCGGTCAGCTTCAGACCGCCGGAGCCGATCTCGGCAAGATCGTGATCGAGCCAGTTTGCCAGGGTGGCGTTGACGTAAACCAGCTCGCCCTTTGGATTGACCGAGAAGAAGCCGCAAGGTGCGTGATCCAGATATTCGATGGCGTGCTGCAATTCCTGGAATACGTCTTCCTGGCGTTGCCGATCGCGGGAAATATCGGCCACCGACCACACCGTGGATTTGGCCTCGCGCTTGCCCTCACCCAGTGGACGCACGCGCATGCGCAGCCAGCGGCCGTGGCTGCCGTCGGGCGCTGCGACACGGACTTCCTCCTGCTGGCGCTTGCCCTCGCGGGCAGCCTTGAGCAGGCGGAAGACGGCTTCGGAGACATCGGGATTTCCGATGAAGACGCGCTCGACCGGTCGCGCATCCTGAGCGGAGGCCGCGCCGGTCAATGTGAGATAGGCAGCATTGGCATAGACCACATGGCCCCGTGCATCGGTGACCGCAATACCGTCAAAGGCGTGATCGGCCACGGTGCGCATAATCGGGTCGTCGGAGGTGCGATCGGCAAAGCGGACAATACCGGCGGCAAAGGCGAACAACACGAACAGGCCGACCATCGCCAGCAGCGCCAGTAGGCCCAGAATATAAGGCTGCGCCTGGGCACGACCGAGAGTCATGAATGCCACGGCGCAAGCAATGATCGCAGCGGCAATCAGCAGCACCAGCACGATGCTGCCGCTGCGCCGGGCCGGCTCGTGCAGAACCGGATTCTGCGCCGTCATCGATTGACGATCGTGGTCGGTCTCGGCGGTCATCGGACGGTTCGTCGCCTGTTGGCAGTTGCGGCAGCGCGGGTTTGCGCGCTTCCTGAGTGCATCAATCGGCTGGCCTTACGCAAGCGCCGCGTCGGCCTATTCGCTTCCAATCCGCCGATTCGCAACACGTTCCCGGCCCTTTGCCAGGCGCTTTCCCGAATCATGGCGTGCGCCCGGACAGGCCGCGCTTCAGGCCCATGACGTAGCCAATGACTTCGGCCACCGCATGGTAGTGTTCGCCCGGAATTTGCTCGTCGATCTCGACGGTGGCGTAAAGCGCGCGCGCCAGCGGCACGTTCTCGACGATCGGAATGTCGTGTTTACCCGCAACTTCCCTGATCTTCAGCGCGATGTTGTCGACACCCTTGGCGACGCAGATCGGCGCGGTCATACCGCGCTCATAGGACAGCGCTACGGCGTAGTGCGTCGGGTTGGTGATGATCACCGACGCCTTCGGCACCGCTGCCATCATGCGCTTCTTCATGTTCTGCTGACGCAGTTGCTTGATCTTGCCCTTGATGTGGGGGTCACCCTCGGACTGCTTGTATTCTTCCTTCACTTCCTGCAGCGACATCTTCAGCTTCTCGTACCAGGTGCGGTACTGGAAGAAGAAGTCGGCAATGGCGACAAAGGCGAGCATCGCGACCACCGAACCCATCAGCTGCAGTGTCAGCGATGTGGTGATGCCGAGGATCGCCGACGGATCGATATGTATCAGTGCATCCAGACGAAAACGCTCGGGCCACAGCACCGCGCACATCACGGCGCCGAGCAAGACGAGCTTGAACAGGCCCTTCAGGAAATTGGCCAGCGCCTGCTTGCCGAAGACACGCTTGGCGCCTTCCATCGGCGACAGCTTGCTGAACTTGGGCACCAGACCTTCGGTGGAGAACACCAGCCGGTGCTGGATCAGATTGCCCGCAAGCGCGGCGATCACGAGAAACAGGATCGGCATGCCCATGGTGGACAGGATGGACATGCAGAGGCTCTTGGCCAGAAGCAATAGTCCGGGCCCGTCGGTCCGTATCATCCAGGAATTTTGCAGAAGATTTTTAAGCGGCGTTTGCAGCCCGCCGCCAACGGAGCCGTTGAAGGTCGACAAGACCAGCGTCGCGCCCGCCAGCAGGAACCAGGTATTGACCTCCTGGCTTTTGGCTACGTCACCGCGTTCGTGAGCATCGTCGAGCTTTTTTTGCGTGGGGTCATGTGTCTTCTCGGAATCGTCGTCGGCCATCCGCGCGCCCCTATATCCGCGGCATCATTTGTTGCATGACGCCGGTGACGTATTCGAGGTAGGTCCCCATCATGGTCGCGAGCACGACGGCGAAGATTAGGAATCCGATCATGATCGAAAGCGGTACACCGACGAAATAGACCTGCATCTGCGGCATCAGCCGTGCCAGCACGCCAAGCCCCATGTTGAAGACCAGGCCGAACACAAGGAAAGGCGCAGCAAGCTGCGTGCCGATCTTGAACGCCGCCGCGAAGGCATTGGTCGCGAGCTTCGCCACATCGCCCGTCGACATGATCTCGCCGGGCGCGAAAATCTTGTAGCTGTCATTAATGGCGGCGATCACAAGGTGATGCGTATCGGTGGCGAACAGCATCGTGATGCCGAGCATCGTGAGAAAATTGCCGATCAGCACGCCCTGCTGACCCTGCGTCGGATCCACCGAAGTGACGAAGCCGAGACCGAGTTGCTGCGCGATGATTGATCCGGCGACCTGCAGCGCCGACAGCGTGACGCGCGCGGTGGCGCCGAGCACGACGCCGATGATGATCTCATGCACCAGCAGAACCAGCATCGGCACGATCGATCCCATATCGACGTTATAGGCGCCGCGATGCGCCGGCAGCATGAGAAGGGTCAGTCCCAATGCAATGGACAGCTTGGCCCGTGCGGGAATGTTGGTTTCGCCAAAGCCCGGCATCAACATCACCATCGTACCGATGCGGGCGAAGGCCAGCATGAAGGCAGCGGCGAGAGCGGGCAGAAGCGAGACATCGATGCGCATACGGGATTGTGCATCACCCCCCGATGATTCGCGACGATATCCGCAACATGTAACTCGACAATGCGTCCCCCATGAACGGGAGCGTCAGCATCATGGTGGCAAAGACCGCGAGAATCTTCGGCACGAAGACCAGCGACTGTTCCTGGATCTGGGTCAGCGCCTGCACCAGCGACACCACGACGCCGACCAGGAGGCCCACAACCATCAGCGGGCCGGACACGATCACAATCGTCCAAATCGCGTCACGGGCAACGTCGAGAGTTTCGGGGCCGGTCATTGCAGTAATCCTTGTGTTACGCGGCGTTCGTGGTGAGGAGGATCAGATTGGCATCTTCATGATGTCTTCGTAGGACTGGATGACGCGATCGCGCACCGAGACCAGCGTCGACACGGCGACGTCGGTTTCCGCAACTGCCGTGACCACGTCCATCACATTGGCCTTGCCGTTGGCCATTGCGATGGTCTGCGCATCCGACTTGCGGCCGGAATCGAGCACGCTACCAAGCGCGTCCTTGAGGACCGCGCCGAACGACTGACCGCCACCGGCGTCCGCCGCTTTGTTGAGACCGCCACCGACGCCACCACCGGCGTCCATGATGCGCGAGAGAGCCGAGTAAGCATTGGCGGCGACAGAGGGAGTTGCCATGGTTCAGCTGTCCTGTTCAGGCCTTGAGGATGTCGAGCGTACGTTGGATCATCCGGCGCGTGGCGCTGATGATGTTGAGATTCGCTTCGTAGGAGCGCTGCGCTTCCTTCATGTCCGTCATTTCCACCAGCGAGTTCACGTTGGGGTATTTGACGTTGCCGGCGGCATCCGCCGCGGGATTGCCGGGCTCGTAGCGCGTGGGAAATGCAGATTGATCCGGCCTGATGCGGCCGAGGCCGACGATGCGGGCATCCAGCGAGCGGTCCAGCTCGGATTTGAAGGTCGGCACCTTGCGGCGATAGGGATCACCGCCCGAAGTCTGCGCTGTGGACTGCGCGTTCGCGATGTTCTCCGAAATCACCCGCATGCGGCCCGCCTGGGCGCGCAGACCGGAGGTCGCGATGCCCATGGAGCGCGAGAAGTCGCTGATATCGTCTGCCATGATGAACTCCCTTTAATGCGCGCGGCGGCGTCAGCGCTTGCCGATAGCGGTCTTCAACAGACCGAGGCTGCGGGTGTAGAGCGAGGTCGCGGCTGCATAGTCCATCTGGTTGGCCGAGACCTTGAGCATCTCGTCTTCCAGATTGACGGCATTGCCGGCGGGCCGGGTCTCGTAGCCGACCCGGCTGTTCTGGTTGAAGGAGGCCGAGCCCCCGGTCGGCAGGATATTGGTGCCGGAGGCGCGCATCATCGGCAGCGAGCCCATGCCGCCCGCAGTGACGGACGTGTTCCCGACCTTGTCGAATTTCGGTTCCACGAGATCGCGGGGGCGGAAGTTCGGAGTGTCCGAATTGGAGATATTTTCGGCCAGCACACGCTGGCGCTCCTGATGCCACTGCATCTTGGTGCGCAGCGCCGACAACATCGGCATGTCGCTGATCGCCATCGGCCTTCTCCGCCCTGCCCGGACGGAGTGTCCTGAGCTAGGCAGAATTTGCCGCCTGCATGGTTAATACGAGGTTAATTTCCGGTGGTACTTGTTACCGAACCGTAAATGAATGCTGCAAAATTGACATTTTTCGCACATGCCAACGCTTTTTCGCCTGAATTGGCCGATTAACCATCCCCATCGGCCATACGACGGGGCGGCAGAAGTCGTTTTGGCTGCAGCGATTCATAGTTTATTATTAACCAACGGCAGGTTCTGCCGTGGGGCGTTAACAGATGGGGCGTGATTCACGCTGCGTGCGGGGCGTGCGGGGGTATGACACCTCCGGCTCTGGACGTGGACGTTGCAGCCACCCTGTCTGGCTGGGGACTTTATGATGCAATCATCGGTGCAATTTATCTTGGCCTTCGTTGTCGTGCTGGCGCTGATCGGGCTTACCGCCTGGCTGGTGCGCCGATTCGCTGGCAACCGGCTGGGCAACAACACCAGCCGCGGGCGCTTGCCGCGACTCGCGGTGATCGACGCCGCCGCCGTGGACGGCCGCCGGCGCCTGGTGCTGGTCCGCCGCGACAATGTCGAACACCTGCTGATGATCGGTGGCCCGTCGGACATCGTCGTCGAGCCCAATATCGTCCGCGCCATGCCCGGCCGCGAGCAGGCCCCGCAGCGCGGTGGCCTCGCCGCCGATGTGGCAAGCCGAGGTCCGTCGCTGCCTGAAGCTCCGAGCTGGGCAGAGAGCAACGAGTCCGGCTTCGATTCCGAACCGCATGTGCCGGAGCCGGCGCCGCGTCCCGCGCGCCCCTCCTTTATCGAAGAGCCACGCCGCCCGGCCGCGCCTTTGCCGGAGCGTCGTCCCGATCCGGTCGCCAGCCTCGCGCCGGAACCTGCGCCGCGCCCCGAACCAGCGCCACGCAACGACCTTTTCCCGCAGCGGCCGATTCCGCGAAGTGAAATGCCACGTGCCGAGATGCCACGTAGCGAGCCAATGATGCCGCGCCCGATGCGTGCCGATCCGCCGATCCGCACCACGCCGCAGCCTCGCACGCCGGACCGTCCCGTCGCAGCAGCACCGACACCGCCCGCTCCGGTTGTTGCTGCCCCGGCGCCCGCCCCGATCGTCGCGCCACCCGCACCGACGCCAGCCCCTACGCCCGCTCCGGCAGCCCCCGTGTCGTCTGCCGATCAGAACCTCGCCGATATGGCGCAGCGCCTCGAAGCAGCCTTGCGCCGCCCTGCCGGCGAAGCTCGGCAGGATGCGCCTGAGCCCCGGGTCGGCGCTCCGTCGGTGGCGCCTGAGGCACCATCCATCCGTCCGGCTTCGCGGTCGCCGGAAGTCTCGATCGCCAGCCCTGCCCGTGCGGAGGCGCCACCGGTCGTCCCGCCGGTCAAATCGGGTTTTGAAAATCTCGAAGACGAGATGGCCTCCCTGCTGGGACGGCCGAAGTCTAGTTCGTGAGTTCGGCGAACCTCCCGCGTAGAGTATTTTTCCTTTCAGTTCTGATCGCCGCCGGGACCCTCACAGGTCCCGCGATGGCGCAGGACATCAGCATCAATCTCGGCGGCGGTGGCGGCGGCGTCACCGAACGTGCCGTGCAGATGATCGCGTTGTTGACGGTACTGTCGATCGCACCGTCGATCCTGATCATGATGACGTCGTTCACACGCATCGTGGTCGTGCTGTCGCTGCTGCGCACCGCATTGGGTACAGCGACGGCTCCGCCGAATTCAGTGATCATCGCGCTGGCGATGTTCCTCACGGCTTTCGTGATGGGGCCGGTGCTGCAACGTTCCTATGATGACGGTATCAAGCCGCTGATCTCCAACGACATCACCGTCGAACAAGCTTTGGTGCGTGCATCCATTCCGCTGCGCGGCTTCATGCAGAAGAATGTGCGCGAGAAGGATCTCAAGCTGTTCATGGACCTGTCGGGTGAACCGGTGCCGGCAACACCCGAGGACATGTCGCTGCGGATACTCGTGCCGGCCTTCATGATCTCGGAGCTGAAGCGTGCCTTCGAAATCGGCTTCCTGCTGTTCCTGCCATTCCTGATCATCGACCTCGTTGTCGCCTCGGTCTTGATGGCGATGGGCATGATGATGCTGCCACCGGCGGTGGTGTCACTGCCGTTCAAGCTGATCTTCTTCGTGCTGGTGGATGGCTGGTCGCTGGTCGCGGGCAGTCTGGTGCAAAGTTACGGGCAGTAGCGAGGCTCTCGCCTACCGCGTCATCTCGATCTTGCGGACATTGACCACAGGCTGCGGCTTCAGCGAGCCGGTCGGCATCGGATCGGCGCTGGCACCGGGCAGGATCGCTTTGGCGCTGCTTTCGGGGAAGCGCGTCTTCATCTCGCGCAGGAAGCCGTCGAGCGTATCGACGGACGCGGCCATCTTGGCAATGGCGGCGAATTCCGACGAGTTGGTCGAGGTCGGCTTGCTCGCGGTGTCGAAGGTGATCTTGTCGGCACCGACATTCATCAGCGGCGCATACTTTTCGCGGAAGCGCGCGAGGCCGAGGGCATCTTCCGCCAGCGCATAACCCACGACAGCACGGATGATGTCGCTCTTTTCGCTTGGCGTCAGCGGCGAGAAATCCCGCCAGCGGTCGCCGTAATAGAGTTCGATCTGTTCGGAGGCCTCGCGCCAGCGCCGCGACGACCAGTAAATGTCCGAGCGGAGCCGGATCGCTTCGCGTCCGCTGACATGAGAGATGATGTCGAGCGCCAGTTCACGGCGGCCGATGTCACTCTGCGCCCGCGCCTCGAGCAGCAGCCGCTGCTGACGTAGCTCGCCATTGAGATCGGCGATCCGCGTGGTCCGCAGCGCGGCGATGGCGCGGTCGGGCTTGCGGCTCATCAGATAGACCATCGCCAGACGTGCAGCGACCTGCGAGCGCGCAGCGCCTTCGAGACGGTGATCGACCTGATACTGCAATAGCTCGGCGGCCTGATCGAGCAGATCGACGGCTACGAGACGATCTGCGAGACGGCGGATCATCTCGTCACCGCGGCGGCCGATCGGGGTCAGCTCGCGAAACTCGTAGAACATCGCCAGCGCATCGACCGGCGGCAGGCTGTCGCCCTTTGGCGACAGATAAATCTGCGAGAACAGCGCTTGCGCCTCGTCCTGCACCTGGCGCGCGGCTTCGCTGTTGGCCTGGCGTTCGGTGGCCGTACGGGCGGCCAGCAGCGAGTCATTGTAGCGGCCGAGTTCGGCATACATGCGCGACAGGATCTGCAGCACCTGCACTTCCGTGCCGTCGCCGCGCCATGTCACCGCCAGCACTTCTAGATCATGCAGCGCGTCCTCGCTGCTGATCTCGTTGCGCTTCTGGCGCAAATTGACTTCACGCAGCTTGGCTTCCGCTGCGGATTGACGATCCACCGAACCGGTGACGTCCTGATACTTCGACAGCGCGTCCTTCTCCCGGCCGAGCGCCTCATCGAGCCAGCCGCTGAGCAGCATGGCCGCGGGCTTGATCTCCGGCGAGATGCCGACCGTTTCGAGCTCACTGCCGCGCGACGACGCGCCGGCATAGTCCTTGACCTCGAGCGAGGCCCGCAGCGCCAGCATCAAGGCCGCGCGCTGCAGATCGGCCGGCAGCGCGGCGAGCGTGAACTCGGCATTCTTGAAACGCTCGCGCGCCTCGACCCATTTTTCCTGCTTGGCGTAGGCGAGCGCCTTCCACAATTCACCATCGTAACCCGGCCCGAGCACCGGATTGGCGATATCCTTCAGGGTTTGTTCGGGACGCCCCATCATCGCGCTGGCCACCGCATGAACGATCAGCGCGACAGGGCTTTCCTCGCCGACCTTGGTGTCCGCGATCGCGAGATCGGCGACGCCCTTGGCCTCGTGATACATGCCGCGCGCCATGTAGAATTTGGCCAGATCCATTCGTGCCTGCGGCAGCGAGCTAGCTTCGGCTGATGACATCGCGTCGATCAACTCGTCGAAGCGTGCGTTGAATGGGCCTTCCTGATCCTTGCGCCACTGGCCGACATCGAAGATCGGCCGGGCGACCGTCGAGGCGCGCTGCGGCGCTGCATCGGCTGCCGACAGCGTCAGGCCGCCGGGCTTGGTGAGCATCACCTTGTCGATACTGGCTTCAACGGACACGTCGTCGGAGTTCACCTGAACCACCACGCCGTGAATCGATTCCAGCAACGAGAATTCGACAAAGTCCTGGCGGCGGATAAAACCGCGCGACGGCGGCAACGCGGTGATGATGTTGAGCGTATCGCCGGCATCCGGATCGACCAGGCGATGCTTGAGACCGGGCTTGGCCAATGGCACCTGCACGCTGGCGCGCGAGGGATCGGCAATATTGCGTACGGCGGACAACGGCTGCGACGGCGTCTGCCGGGTGTCGGCGAGCATCAGCGACCAGGCCTGTCCTGCGCCGGCGGGATCGTCGGTCGTGAGAGAGGCCAATTGCGGGCGATTGAGGCGGATGCGGATCGCCTGCCCCTTCTCCAGCGGGATCGTGCTGACATCGGCAATGATCGATCCGCTATCGCGGCGGATCGGCGCGGTGTCGATGGGCCGCGTCGAATCTGCCACCAGCCACAGGATATCGCCGCGGCGAAACAGGGCAACCGGCGTTGGCGATGGAAAGGCAAAGGCTATGCGCACGCCGTCGCTGCTGCGCTTGACCTCAACCGGCATGCCCGCCGGTTCGGTCGGCGCAGCAGCAACGGGTGCAGCAACAGGGGCCGCCGCAACGACAGGCGCAGGCGGCGGTGTTTCTTTCGCAGGAACGACGACAACAGGCTCAGCTACCGGCGCAGGCTTGGCTGATTCAGCGACCTTGGCCGCCTCGGGCTTTGGCTCTTCCGGCTTCGCTGCCGCGACGAGCGCTGCCGGTGCAGCCGTCGCAACCTCGACTTTCTTCTCCGGAACGATCTCTTTCGCGATCACTTCGGAGGTCGGCGGCACGATCTCGCCGGAGCGCTGTGCCGGGACACTGGCGGGCTTTTCGACCTCAGGAGGCTTCGCCGCAACCGGCGGTTTCTCGTCCACAGGAGCGGCCACCGGCAGCTTGGCCAGCGGCGACGGCTTTTCGTTCTGCTGGAAGCCGATGTCGACGACGTAGCTCTTGTCCTCGCGGAACGACTTCACATCGACGTCGCCGATCAAGCCGATCTCGACGGCGGTCCGGTTGCCGTCCATCGCCTGACCGATCGATGCGACATTGGCGGGCGCGGACAGTTTGGCATCGGCGAGATCGAACACCAGACCGGCATTGAAGGTCAGCGTCAGCGTCTTCTCGTTCAGCACCGACGACACACCGACGCCGCCGGTCTCGAACACGAACCGCACGAAGGTCGGCTGTACGGATGCCCGCACACGGATCGGCGGCTTCTTCTGGCTTTCCGCGGCAGCGCGTTGCTGGCGCAAGGCGCGCTCTGCCGCGCGCGCGCGCTCCGACAATTCCTTGACCACATCCTGCGGCAAACCGGGCGGCATGCCCTTCCAGGTGTCGGGCAACAGATCGATGAAAATGCGCTCGCCCGCCGTCATCGAATTGACGGTCACCCTGCGTGACAAAGCGAGACGGATCGCCGTGCCATCGGGATCGCGGCGTGCGGAGCCGATATAATCGGGCGCGGCGTCGCCGAGAATCTCGACGGGAATATCGACCGGCCGCTTGAAGCGAATGACGAGAATGGTACCGGCTTGCGTCACCTCGGACTCCACGTCCTCGGCGAGCTTGAGCACAATGCGGCCATAGCCGCCCGACGTGCCCATGCTGGCGGTACCCCTCACCACTTGCGCAGATGCGGCATCCGGGAACGACAGCGCAAGACAGACAATGCCCGCGACGACGGCACAACGTCGAACGGCCCGCGTCCATGCGCGAGCTTGCGTCCAACATGCAACGGCAGCCGTCCGTGCCATTCAGAAATGTCTCTCAGCCCGATGCTCGAAGGACGACCAGTCGTTCGCCCTGTGTCGAATCTAGATTCCGCGCTCTAAGGATTTGTTAATTAATTTCTTTAATTCCGGCCCTGCTGGATCGGCCTGCCTTCGATCTTGGGCAGTTCGACCGCAGCGGCAGATCGTTCGCCGCCCGAGGCGCGGCGCGCCAGTTCAACGGTGAGGCGTTCAGCGGCCTCCGGCTGCATCAGACCGAGAATGTCGGACATCTTCCGAGGCGCGATCTGCGAGGCGATCTCGAACAGCACCGGCATTTCCAGCCGGTCGAAGATCTTCGCGGCGTCCTTCGGCTTCATGCTTTCATACATGGTAACGATGCCCTTGAAGCGCGCGGCATCGACTTCGCTCTTCTGGTCGTTCGCCGTCTTGATACCGGCTTCGACGCCCTTCAATTCATCGACGCGGGTTTCGATGCGCTTCTCGGCAGCCTTCAGCAGGCTCTCGCGAATATCGATCTCGCGTGCACGCGCTTCCAGCTCCTGACGGCGCGCTTGCAGCCGTTCGAGGATCGCGCGTTCAGCAGGCGAGATTTGAGGAGACAGTTCGACAGGCGGGTTGCTGGTCGGTTCGATCGCTGCAGGCGCTGCTACCGCGGGCTTCGGCTCTTCCTTCTTGGCTGACACCGAGCCGGTAATGTCGCCGTCCGCTGGCTTGCCGCCCGGGAAGTTGAACATCTCCTGCGCCCACGATCCTTTCGTAGGCTGAGGCTGCGGATCGTAGTTGAATACGTAGCCGCCATCGATCACCAGGCCGGCGATCTTGAGAATCGCCAGCCCGAAAACCGCCACCAAGACGACAGGAAGAATACGAACGTCCCGAAAAGCTTTCATGCAGCGATACCGTCAGGCCTCCTCCGCTCGGCAAACGCCTGCGCTGCCGCGGCATTGGCCCGCGCTGCGGACACCCGCGGCGCATCAGGGTCGGTTTCGGTGAGCGGCCGTGCCGCCACCGCGATCTTCGACAGCCGGCGCACGACGGCGTCGCTCTCGGCGAGCTGCGCTTTCAGTTGATCGGCCAGCGCCGTTGCTGCCGAAATCTGGCTGCCGAGATTCTCATTGACGTCGCGCACGGTAAGCTTGAGTCCGCCGATCGCACGCTCGGCGATCTCGGTCACGGTGATGAGCTCGCCGATCGTGGCCTTCAACGATTGCTCGTCCGCCTTGAGGCGCTTCAGGCGCTTATTGAGCAACATGCAATAGGCGATGGTCAGGATCAGAAGCACCGCAACCAGGCTCTCGATCACAATTCCTAATGAATGACTCATTGTGCCTCCATCAATTTAGTTTGCTCATCAGCCTTCTCAAACATGGCGAAGGTTGTGTTAGGCTTGCGCAATTGTTTCGTGACTCGAATGGCAACGCGGTCGCCGACACGGCCCATGCGACCTTCAGTCAAGGTCACAGCTCCGCAACGCACGGCAACAAGGGCATCCGCCCGCATTTCCAGCGGCAGCGTATCGCCCACTTTGAGAAGCATCAGCTGCTTCAACGGGATCTCCGCCTCATACAGCACGGCGTCGACGGCGATCTCGGCCTGAGCAATTTCAGTGGCGAGATGGCTTTCCCAGATCGGATCACGGCCGAATTTTTCGCCCATGAACATCTGCATGAGCACGGCGCGGATCGGTTCGATCGTCGCATAGGGCAGCAGCAATTCGATATTGCCGCCGCGGTCTTCCATGTCGATATGCAGGCGCACCAGGATGGCGGCATTGGCTGGACGGCTGATGGCGGCGAAGCGCGGATTGGTCTCCAGCCGGTCGATGGTGAAGGCGACGGGCGACAGCGGCCGGAACGCCTGCTCGGCATCCGCCAGGACGACTTCGATAAGCCGCTTCACCAGATTGGTTTCGATGGTGGTATAGGGACGGCCCTCGATGCGCAGCGAGGCCTGACCACGGCGGCCGCCGAGCAGCACGTCGATCATCGAATAGATCAGGCTGGAATCGACGGTGGCGAGGCCAAAATTCTCCCACTCCTCTGCCTTGAACACGCACAGCACGGCTGGCAGCGGAATAGAGTTCATATAGTCGCCGAAACGCACCGAAGTGATGCGATCGAGCGAGACTTCGACGTTGTCGGAGGTGAAATTGCGCAGGCTCGTGGTCATCAACCGCACCAGACGGTCGAACACGATCTCGAGCATCGGCAGACGCTCATACGACACCATCGAGGAATCGATGATGGCGCGAATGCCGGAATTTTCGTCGAGATGGACCTCGTTGACGCTGAAGCCGAGGAGGTTGTCGATTTCTTCCTGCGAGAGAACGCGCTCGCCGCCGTTTTTGCCGCCGCCGATATCGCGACCACCGTCCTCGACCATGGCGGCCCATTGCTCCGCCATGGTGCCGGTGAGTTCGTTTTCGGCAGCCGCTTTCGCCGCCTCAACGGGATCCTCTGAATCCAGAGAAGCTTCCCATTCGGCGGCAATTGCGTCCTGATCGACCTGTTCGGTAGACATCAGCCTAAATCCAATTCCTCACTGAATGAGGATTTCCTTGAACAGCACAGCGTTCACGTGATGAGGAGAGATCGCGGCATTGACGCGCCGCGTCAGCTCTTCCTTCAGCCGGAACATGCCAACGGAGCCGTTCAGATCGGTGGTGCGCAGTTCGCGCAGGTAAACCTGGAACATGTCAGTGATGCGCGGCATCGACGGCGTGATCTGCGCCACCAGCGGCGCTTCCTTCACCTCGAGCACGATCTTGGCCTTGAGATATTGCACGCGCTCGCCCGGCTGACCGGCAAGGTTCACCAGAATCTCCGGCACATCGATGAAGGCGAGCGGCTTCGCAGCCGGCGCCGCCTCTTTCTTCTCTTCCTTGGGGTGTCCCTTCAGGAAGAACCAGCCGCCACCGCCCGCTGCAAGCACCAGCACGCCCGCGACGATTGCGATCAGCTTGAATTTGCTCTTGGGAGCTGCCGCCTCGTCCCCAGTCGGGGTGCTTTCTGAAGTTTCCGTATCCGCCATCGCCTGCCCGTCCGGGGTTGGGATGAGCTCGATGCTGCAAAGCAGGCAATAAAGACGCGATACAAAATGCTGCCAGCGCCCAAGGCCCTGTGTGATCGTGACGCTAGGTCGCAATGGTTAACGGAATCTTTCTTTTAACGCTCAACTAGGAAAATTCTGCCGGCAAATATGGTCAACAAGACCTTTCTGCCGCCCGTTTTCACGCCCCTAGAACTACCAACAAATTGAAAACTATCAGCTTTTTGACTTGGCACGGCTTTCGCTAAGTAGTCTGCGAACCGCGGCTTGGGAGAGCTGTGCGGTTTACGGGATCCGCGGCGAGCTTGGGAGAGCGACCCGCGCGAACTTAGGGGAGAACCACCGATGGAGAATATGCTTCTCGTCGGACTGTCGCGGCAGATGACGCTTCGGCGTCAGATGGACGTCGTGGCGAACAACATTGCGAATATCAACACGAGCGGCTTCAAGGCCGAGCGGACGATTTTCGAGGAATATCTGAGCCCGGCCGCCCGCGAAGACAACTTCGTCGGCCGCGACCGCCGCGTCTCCTTCGTGCAGGACCGCGCCACGATGCATGATTTCACCGGCGGCGCGACCGAGCAGACCAAGAATCCGCTGGATGTCGCCATCGACGGCAACGCCTTCCTCGCGGTGCAGACCCCGAACGGCGAGCGCTACACCCGCGACGGCGGCATGCAGATCAATTCGCAGGGCCAGCTCGTGACAGCGTCGGGCGCACCGGTGCTCGGTGCCAATGGCCCGATCGTGTTCCAGCAGACCGACCACGACATCAACATCTCGCAGGACGGCACGGTCACGGTGCTCGAAGGCATCAACCGCATCGACTCCGTGCGCGGCAAGATTCGCATGGTCAACTTCGCGCAGCCCCAGCGGCTGGTGAAGGAAGGCTCCAACCTGTTCTCGGCCGGCCCCGGCGCCAATCCGCAGCCGTCCACCACATCGAAGCTCAATCAGGGCTTCATCGAAAAGTCGAACGTCAGCTCGGTCGTCGAAATGACCCGGATGATCGACGTCACCCGCGCCTATACCGAGCTGTCCAACATGCTGCAGTCGCAAGGCGACGCGCGGCGCTCCGCCATCGAAAAACTTGCCGACGTTCCGGCTTAAGGAATCTGACCCATGCGCGCTCTTTACACTGCAGCGACCGGGATGGCGGCCCAGGAACTCAACGTCCAGGTCATCTCGAACAATATCGCCAACATGCGCACGACCGGCTTCAAGAAGCAGCGTGCCGCATTCCAGGACCTCATCTACGATCACGTTCGCCGCGTCGGTGCGCAAGCATCGGATCAGGGCACGGTCATTCCGGTCGGCGTCGATATCGGCGGCGGTGTGAAGACCGTCGGCACTCCGCGCATGATGACCCAGGGCACGCTGTCGGCAACCGGCGGCGATCTGGATATCGCCGTCCGCGGCGAAGGCTTCTTCAAGATCCAGCTCACCGATGGCACCTTCGCCTATACCCGCGATGGTACGTTTTCCACTGACCAGCAGGGCCGCATCGTCAACCCACAGGGCAACCTGCTGCAGCCAACGATCTCGATTCCCCAGGCGTCGTCGCAACTCTCGATCAATGCGCAGGGCCAGGTCTCGGTCATCGTACCGGGCTCGACGACCCCGACCGTTCTCGGCCAGATCAGCCTCACCCGCTTCATCAACAAGGCCGGCCTCAATTCGATCGGTGACAACCTGTTCACCGAAACACCGGCCTCCGGCCCACCGCAGGACGGCGTCGCCAATGCCGACGGCTTCGGCGACATGCAGCAGCGCAACCTCGAAATGGCCAATGTCGAAGTCGTCACCGAAATCTCGGACCTGATCGCCGCGCAGCGCGCCTATGAGATGAACGCTAAGGTCATCAGCGCCGCGGACCAGATGCTGCAATCCACCGCCGGCATGTTCCGCTGAGGAGAATGATCATGACATCAGCCATGCGTTCGCTTCTCCTCGCCACCGCCCTGCTCGCTGCAGCGGCCACCGCTGCGCTCGGCCAGGCGCAGCGCGACGAGGTCATCGCATCGCCAACGCTGCGCGCCAACGTCACGGTGTCCAGCGACGTGGTGCGGATTGGCGATGTCATCGACAATGCCGGCCCCACCGCGCAGATCGCAATCTATCGGGCGCCCGATCTCGGGACCGTCGGCACGCTGTCGACCGCGCAGGTCATCGCGGTGTTGCGGCAGCACCAGGTGATTGGCGTCGATACGCGCGAGCTCAAGTCCATTACCGTGACACGGCTGTCGCGCAGCATCGAGAGCAAGGATATCGAGAATCAGGTCGCGCAGGCGCTGGAGAACCGCCACGGCCTTGGTGCCGCCGCCAATCTGAGCCTGACATTCGATCGCGAAGTCCAGGGCCTGCAGCTTGACGCCAGCAATACCGGCGCGCTGCAGCCCGTCGCGGTCCGTTTCGACGCGCGCAGCGGCCGTTTCGACGTCACCTTTGCGATCGGCAACGACTCCAACGTGTCTGCCACCAAGCTGCGCTTCACCGGCAGTGCCGTTGAGACGGTGGAGGCGGCGGTGCTGGTCCGCGGCGTCGAACGCAACGAGGTGCTGAAGTCCTCTGACGTCGTCGTCGAGCGCCGCCCGAAAGCCGAAGTCGGCAACGATGGCGTAACGCGCGACCGCGCCGTGGGCATGCAGAGCCGCCGCCAATTGCGCGCCGGTCAGGCAATCCGCAATGCCGACCTCGCCAAGCCAGATCTGGTCACCCGCGATCAGGCGGTGACGCTGATCTACGAAACCGCTGGGCTTTATCTCACGCTCCGCGGCAAGGCCATCGAAGGTGGCACTGAAGGCGACGTGGTCAACGTCATCAACCTGCAGTCCAAGCGCACCGTCTCCGGCGTCGTGGTCGGTCGCGGCCAGGTCGCCGTCTCCGCTCCGTCGCCACGTCTCCCCGCACAAGTCGAAACGTCCGCACCAACGCCTGCCCCAACCCGCGAGTCTCTCCCGTCCGAGAAAATCTCCCAGGCCAGACCTCCCTTGGCCAACTCTCCCGCTGCCACCTCTCCCGTCGCGCTTGCTGCCAACGACCACGTACCTGTTTCTCGAAAAGCTGAGTAAAGTTGATGTTCCAGTTCAATCGTCCCTTAGTTACCGGTGCTGCACTTCTGGCGGTCGGCCTTGCTGCCAGCGGCTGTTCGTCGATCGACCGCCTCGCCTCCATCGGCGAGAAACCGGCGCTCACGGCGATTGAGAATCCCACGACACAGCCAGGCTACAAGCCGGTGCAGATGCCGATGCCGAAGCCGGAGGTCGCGTCCTACAACGCCAACTCCCTGTGGCGCAGCGGATCGCGCGCGTTCTTCAAGGATCAGCGCGCACGCCAGATCGGCGACATTCTGACGGTCACCGTGAACTTCACCGACAAGGCCAATATCGCCAACGAGACCCAGCGCAGCCGCACCAATACGGAAAACTCGGGGATCACCGACTTTGCAGGCAGCAAACTGCTGACAGGTTCGGCCGCCTCGGTGCTGCCCGGCCGTCTGCTGACGGCTGATGGATCGTCGTCGAGCGACGGCAAGGGATCGGTCGCACGGCAGGAAGCGTTGCAGACCAGCGTCGCCGCAGTGGTCACGCAATTGCTGCCGAACGGCAACCTCGTGGTTGAGGGCAAGCAGGAAATCCGCGTCAACTACGAAATCCGCGAACTAATCGTCGCCGGCATCGTGCGCCCGGAAGACATTCAGAGCGACAACACCATCGACAGCGCCAAGATCGCGCAGGCCCGCATCGCCTATGGCGGCCGCGGCCAGATCTCGGATGTCCAGCAACCTCGCTACGGCCAGCAGGTGATGGACGTGCTGCTGCCCTTCTAACCCGCAGAGAGCTCCCACATCTCATCGTGCTCCCACGCGATGAGATGTTCACGCGCGGCCTTCCGTCAGCTCCCCTGGCGGAAGGCCGTCGTCGTTCTGGACAGACTCCAAACGCGGACAGGCGAAGCGCTGAACGTCAGCTCTTGAAATCCACCTCGACGCTGCCGAGGCCAAGCAATTCCATTCGGACGTGGTCTCCGGCATTGAGCCACGCCGTCTGCACGAGACTGCCCGTCAGTACGAAGTCTCCGGCGCGCAATATCTTGTCTCGGGCCGCAAGATGGTTGGCAAGCCAAGCCAGTGCATGATGTGGATGACCAAGAACATCGGCGCCATTGCCGCGCCCCACTTCCGTGCCGTTGACGACGGCACGTCCAATCACCGAGAGAAGGTCAGGCGCGTTGCCACGAGCAACAGGCGCACCCAGAACACATCCCGCCGCAAAGAAATCATCTGCGATGAGTGTCGGCGCATCCATACTGCGCCAGTCCGCATAACGATCATCGACGATCTCGATGGCCGGATGGTAGGCATCGATCGCTGTTGCGACATCATCAGCCGTGAACGGCTCGCCCGACGGCATCAGATCGCTCGCAAGCTGGACCGCAATTTCACACTCCACGCCGACATGTACATAATCGTTGTAGCGCAGCGACGTTCCGGCGGCATGAACACCGCTCATATAGAGTCCGCCGGCGCAAGGATGCGAAATACCGAGATATTGCTGCATCACCGCGCTTGTGCAGCCGATCTTGTAACCGACCTGCAAGCCAAAATCGGGCGACAGCAAATTGTGAAGCGCGTCCTGCACGCGATAGCCATCGGCCTCGTCATGCGGGACCGCGTCTGGCGGCAACACGGTGAGCGGCGTGCGGTTATGGCGGACGTAAGCCAGGATTTCGGCGATCGCGAGATACTTTTCCATCGGCGGTCCCTTCGCTCGTCACACGGCTCATGCCGAAATATGACTAACGGGTAGCGACCACCATCCTGCTTGGCAACGGTGCGCAGCGTTGCTGGCGCGAACCGACGCTCGCGCCACTGCAATTCCTCGATCCTGGAGTTCAGCCGAAGACCCTGGTCAGGTCTTCATGAAGCCGACGCATCCCCGCGGGCCCGGTGAAGATCTCCTTCACCTCGGCCAGAGCCTCCGTCGTCAGGACATCTTCGGAACGCCGGCCCTGCGCCGCAGTCGCCAGGATGCGCGAGGCGATCGCGGCCTGATTGCAGGAGGTGCGGTGCTGCTCCGGCACCTTTGCGACGACCTTCTGAAGAACATTCCGCATCAGCGCGATCGTATCGGGATCATAAGAGGCAGGCGCAGCCATTGTTCATCCTCCCGTTTTTTTTCTGGATCCAGCCTACGTCCTATCGGCGAATGATGACGTTCATATTCCCGTGTTTAAGAATGTCGCCGTGCTGCAGTGCAGTCATCGCAGATCCCTGCACTGCACAGCATGCGTGGTTGCCAACCGGAACACCGAAATGAAAAACGGCCGCCCGATGGGCGGCCGTTTGGTATCTGAAAGACTATTCGTCGCGATAGACCTTTTCGCGTTTCTCGTGGCGCTCCTGAGCTTCCACGGAGAGTGTTGCGATCGGGCGGGCTTCAAGCCGCTTGAGCGAGATCGGCTCGCCGGTCTCCTCGCAATAGCCGTAGGTATTATCCTCGATGCGCAGCAGCGCGGCGTCGATCTTGGAGATCAGCTTGCGCTGCCGGTCGCGCGCCCGCAGTTCGATGGCGCGGTCAGTTTCCGACGACGCACGGTCGGCGAGGTCGGGGTGATTGACGTTCTCCTCCTGCAAAGCCTGCAGGGTGAGTTTCGATTCACGGAGGATTTCTTCCTTCCAGGCCAGCAATTTCGCGCGGAAATAGTCGCGCTGCCGGTCGTTCATGAAAGGCTCTTTTTCGGAGGGGCGATAGCTTTTCAACTTGTCCAAGGCCAATCCATCTATGCGTGCAAGGCGCCGGAAATGACCGGCCGCGCCGCAGCTTATATAGCTAGGTCATGTGACAGACAATAACGTCAGGATACCTCCAGAACCGCCATCCACCGCCGGGTTTCAGGGCCGGAACCGTGCTGCTGCAGCACGTGGCCCCCTCTCAGCCCGGTCTTTGGTCAAAGGGCTGTGTGAAGGGCTAGGCGGTACTTTGTGCGGCTCCAGCCGGACTTGGGCCGCTCCGGAAGGATCAGACCTGGCCAGCCTTGGCCAGTTCGACTTCGACCCGGAGCTCGATCTCGGAGAGCACGGCGTCCAGACCGGGCTCGCCGGATGATTCCTTGAGGTTGGCCGCCGCGCTGCGCAGCCGCGCCACCATGGCCGGATTGATCGAGCCCGTGAGCAGGCCGATCTTGAGTTCATCGAGGACATCGAGCGCGCCGCGGCCGCGCTTCACCGAGCGCTTGCGACGCTCCATGGGATCTTCGACGCTCTGCATGGCCAGAAGCGCATCGATGCTGTTGGCCGCCCGAGGCGCTACGGTCGGTTTGGTCTCGGAGGTCGGTGTCGCATCAGGCAACGAAAACCCGGTCGAACCGGTTTTCTTCGCTCCTGACGACGGGGCTCCGAATGTAGTGCCGTTCGGTCCGTAAATGCGCATCGGCGTGTCCAGCGAGGGTGATGGCCAATCCCGGCCCACGGCGGCTTGCCGTTCGCTCAGTACCATCGCGAGCGTAAACGGACCTCCAACCGGAAAGGTCGTCTTTTATGGTTAATCAATCGTAAACGGCCCGGCAAAATCTGCCGCAGGCGGCACTTTCGCCGGGGCGCGGGCCGCTCATCTAGCTGACCGCTTTTACCATTCTCATTATATATCAATAGCTTATGCGAATAAAATTGGCTGGCATGGCGCTCGCATAGTTAATGTCGGATCGTCGTCATGGGAGTGATGAGCGGTCCAGTGAAGACCTCAGCGGGGAGCAGAGGATGCCGAGCCTACCTTCGATCCGATTCTGTCAGACGGCCTGTGCGGTGCTGCTCGTGCTGCTCATGCAGGCGGTGTCGGCACATGCGACGTCGCGGATCAAGGATCTCGCCAATATCGAAGGCGTCCGGCAGAACCAGCTGATCGGCTACGGCCTCGTTGTCGGCCTCAACGGTACCGGCGACACCCTCAACAACATTCCTTTCACCAAGCAGTCGCTGCAGGCCATGCTTGAACGCATGGGCGTCAATATCCGCGGCCAAACCATCCGTACCGGCAATGTCGCCGCGGTCATGGTCACCGGCAACCTGCCCGCTTTCGGCACCCAGGGCACCCGGGTGGACGTCACCGTCTCGGCGCTCGGCGATGCCAAGAACCTGACCGGCGGCACCCTGCTGGTCACCCCCCTGCTCGGCGCTGACGGCAATGTCTACGCCGTCGCCCAGGGCTCCCTCGCCATCAACGGTTTTGCTGCTGAAGGCGCCGCCGCCAGCATCACCCGCGGCGTGCCGACCGTTGGCCGCATCGCCAATGGCGCCATTATCGAGCGCGAGATCGAATTCGCGCTGAACCGCCTGCCCAATGTGCGCCTCGCTTTGCGCAACCCCGACTTCACCACGGCCAAGCGCATTGCCGCCGCCGTCAACGACTTCCTGGGATCCAAGACCGCCGAACCGATCGATCCCTCCACCGTGCAGCTGTCGATCCCGCCGGAGTTCAAGGGCAACGTCGTCGCGCTGCTCACCGAAATCGAACAGTTGCAGGTCGAACCAGATCTGGCCGCGAAGATCATCATCGACGAACGCTCCGGCATCATCGTGATGGGCCGCGACGTCCGCGTCGCCACCGTCGCCGTGGCGCAAGGCAATCTCACCGTGACCATTTCGGAGAGTGCCAATGTCAGCCAGCCCAACGCATTCTCCAACGGCCGCACTGTCGTCACGCCAAGCACGCGAGTTGGCGTCACCGAGGACGGCAAGAAATTCGCTTTGGTGAAGGACGGCGTTTCGCTGCAGCAGCTCGTCGACGGCCTCAACGGACTCGGCATCGGCCCGCGCGATCTGATCGGCATCCTGCAGGCCATCAAGGCCGCAGGCGCCATCCAGGCCGACATCGAGGTGATGTGATGAACGTCAACACCGCCGTCGCCGCCTATCAGGCCAAGCACCCGACCATCAACGGCCGCCCCGATCAGAACCTGATCGATGCGCTGCAGAAAGTATCGCCGCAAGCTCAGGCCAAGACGCGCAAGCAGTCCGAAGACTTCGAGGCGATGTTCATCAACACGATGTTCTCGCAGATGACATCGGGCATCAAGGGCGAAGGCCCGTTCGGCGACACCACCGGCACCGGCGCATGGCGCTCGATGCTGACAGACGAATATTCGAAGTCCTTCGCCAAGGCCGGCGGCGTCGGCATCTCCAACGAAGTCTTTCGTTCGCTCATCATCCAGCAAGCCAATCGCGCCAGCTGATCGCAGAGGACACCGCCATGAACAATGCGCAACGCCAGCAAGCCGCCCCGATCGCCGCACCGCGTTCGGTCGCGACGCTGATGGAAGCCCGTCAGCTCGCCGACGAACTCATGAAGGTGATGAACGAGCTGCTCGCCGTCATCGAACAGGAGACCACGCTGGTCCGCAACGGCCATATCCGCGAGGCCATCAAGCTCGAAGCTCCGAAGGCAGACATTTCGCGTCGTTACATTGCGATGATCTCGCTGCTCAAGATTAGCCAGACATATCTCGCGCAGACGACGCCCGACCTGCTCTCGGCTTTGCGCAAGCACCATGACGTGTTCCGTGCGATGCTGCAGGTCAATCTGACCGTGCTCGCCACCGCGCATGCGGTGTCGGAAGGCATTGTCCGCGGCGTCAATGCCGAGGTTCAGAAGCGTAATATCCCGCAGACATATACGGCGGCCGGTCGGCAAGCTCAGCCGGGCCGGGTCAACATGACGCCCATCGTCGTCAGCCGGTCACTTTGATCGTATAATTGGTCATGCGACTGCTGGCCCGTTTGATGCGCCGCGGCATTGCTATCTTTTGACTTAAATTACAGCGCGCAAGTAAGCACCGGATTCAGCCGTCCGGTGCATAATGTCGTTTGGGAACGGGTCGGGATTTATCGAATGGAGCCAGGAGGGCTGCCATGGGTGCCGACTTCAATATCAAACCGGTGGGGGCACCGGTTGCCACGCCGGTGATACGACCCGCACCAGAAGCGGTGCGCGAAGCCGTGCCTACTCAGCTGCCTCCCGACAAGACCGTGTCAGCAGCGCCCCGTGTACTGCAGCCGAACATTTCTGCGGCGAACTACCAGCAGATGGACAGCGAACGCATCTCCAAGGAAGTCATCATCGACAAGGGCGCAGGCGAGATCGTCTTCGTATCTGTGGACAAGAAGTCCAACCAGGTGATCGACCAGTATCCCGAGGAATCGCGACTGCGTTCCCGCGCCTATCTGCGCGCCATGGACACGCTCAACCAGGACGCAAAGCTGCAGAATCGGCGTATGGAGACGGACCGCAGGATCTAATCGCTGATCAGACGTTGCGCGTTGCAAAGGCCGTATCGAGATAGGTGCTGCCGGTGGCGGCATCGGTCACGACGTTCTTGATCGTCGCCTTGTTGTTGGCCGTCATCTGGAACTTAGTGTCGCCGACCCGGAACGAATTGTCCTTGATCAGAACCTGCTGATACTTCACCGTTCCTTCGCTCTGATACTTCACCTGGGCGCGGAAGCCTTCGACCTGCGAAATCGCGACCTCGAACTTCTTCCCATTAGCGTAGGTGCCCTGCCAACTGCCTTTGTAGGCGTCGACATCAACCGCCACGTACTTGCCTGCCGTGACCGGCGTGGTCGTCTTGTAAGCCGTTGCAAGAATGCTGAGTGCGTCTGCCATCGTGCCTCGTCGCACGCGGCTTCGAATCGCCGCGCCTGTCAGGCGCCATTAGGCCGCGCCAACCATTAAGCTAAAGTTACAGTGTCGACACGCTCACGGGCGACCGGACAGTCCCGCCGCAATATTGCGGTTGATATCGATGAGCGCTTGCAAATGTTCAACCTGGCGGACCTGCTGAAGCGCGGTGCACTGCGTCAGAACAAAAATGCCGATATTGGCGATATTCTGCCGAATCTCGATCGATTCCGGATTCTGATCATTCATGGCATCGCCGACGAAGATGGACCAGAGCTTGCGATTGAACAGAAGAGCGTCGTCGAGACCTGCATCGGTATGGTCCCAATTTTCAACAACGTCCTGAAGCTTGCGCGCTGCTTTCAGGAGGGCTTGGGCTTCGATGTCTCTCGGTGTCGCCGTGGTCTGTGCAGTACGCGCGTAGGCTTGAGCACCGATCGACATTCGCTACCTCAAAAACTCTTCTTCCCGCTTGATCAGCGGACGTAATTCCTTGAGTGCTTTGTAAAGCGCGCCGCTTAAAATAAGCTTACTGACGTCCTCAATCGTCTCGCGAAAACTCGGAACCGCTTCGATCAGTTCCTTGATGAAGCCGAGATACAGTTCCTGATAGGCTGGTATATCGTTTTCCAGATACATCATTTGCACGCACAGATAGACTCGTTTGACCGGCGTCGTAGCAGTCTCCGCCGTGAGAATGTCCTTCTCGCGCATGATCGGCGCATCGCCATCAATCAGGAACGCCGTGCGCGTATCGGAATTGGTGATCACGCTCTGACCGATGATGATTCGCTCACCCGGCTTCAGTTCGACTCGCAAAGGCATTCAGCTCTCCTTCCCCGCAGCGGCCGTGAGGCCACATGCAAAGCCAATGGTATCTGGTGCCACGTTTCGGGCGGGCATGCACTATCCAGGAACCCCGAAAATACGCCTGTGATTCGAATAATACCAGCATTCAGCCGCCGCATCTTCAGTCTCGGGAAAGCTAGGATGCCTGGCGACGCGCCTCTGACTACCCGCGATCAACGAAAAACGGCGGGATTTCTCCCGCCGTTCGGTAATCTTGGTGCGATCGCCAGACTTACTGGAGCAGCTTGAGTACGCTCTGCTGCGACTGGTTGGCCAGCGCCAGCGCGGACACTGCGATCGACTGCCGGGTCGACAGTGCCTGGCTGTTCGCGGCTTCCTCATTGGTGTCGGCCAGCGTCAGGTTCGACGAACCGGTCTGCAGCACGTTGATCAGGTTCTTGGCGAATTCCTGACGGATCTGCACGATCGACAGGTTGGAGCCGAGCGCCGAGGCCTGCGCGCGGAGAACCGAGCTGGAGATGTTGAGCGCAGCCAGCGTGTTGTTCGCCGAGGTATTGTCGAGGAAGTCAGCGCCCTTGGCGAGCTTGCTGAGACCCAAACCTGCCGGCGTCAGGGTCGTGCCGGCGATGTTGAGCGTCGACTTGCCGGTCTCGTTGAACACGAGCTTGAGCTGATCGCCACCGAGCAGGTTGATGCCGTTGAACGAGGCATCCTGCGACGTGGTCGTGATCTGGTCGATGATGTTGTTGTACTGCGCAACGAGATTGGCGCGCGAAGTCTGCGATGCGAAGTCCTGCACCGGCGTCGATGGCACCAGGCCATTGAACAGCTTGCCGACGGCCGCCGCCGTACCGCCGATGGCGCCGATCGTTGACGACGCAGCATCGTTCGATGTCGTGATGGTCATGAAGCCGGCGGGATCGATGACGGCCTGCAGATTGTTCGGCGCCAGCGCGGCGTTGAGCTGCGCCAGGGTAGAGACCTGGCCGCTCGCGGTACCGAAGGTGATGTTCGTTGCGGTGCTCGACGGATTGGTTGCCGCGATCGTCAGCGTCAGTGCCGGCGGGCCACCCAGGGCCGTCGGACCTGAGGTCCGCGCCTGGGTCACCGACGTACCCAGGCCGAGCCCAGCGAGCGCGGCGGTGTTCGAGCTCGTGATCGACAGATCGGAAGCCGCACCCGTGTGCAGCGTGATCGCGCCGATGGGCGCTGCCGTGTTGACTGCAGAGCCGGCGCCGCCAGACAGCGCATCGATCTTGCTCAGCAGCGTAGCGACAGTGTCCGTGACGTTGATCTCGTTGGCACCTGAAGCGCCCGAAGCTCTGAAGGTCAGGCTCTGACCATTGACGGTGATGGTGTCGTTCGCCGCGAAGCTGGTAGCAATCGAGTCGGTGGCGGCAAGACCCGACAGCAGCGTGGCGCCGGTAATCGCAACGGCATTCTTGTTGTTCGCGACAGTGCCGACATAGGTGTTGTCGGTCTTCGTGGATGTACCCAACAGGTTGTCGGCGGTCGCGCCGGGATTGATCGGCGTCGTGAACGACGACTTGGCGTTATAGCCGACCGGAATTTGCAGCGCCTGGTTGGCGATCGATTTCGCGGTATCGACCAGCTTCTGCAAGGAGGTGATGCCGGTATTGGCTGCCTGCAGCACCTGCACGCCGTTGCCAATGCCATCGAGCAGGGCGTTGATGTCGCCGGCGCGGCTGTCGAGCCCTGCTGCCGTGAAGAAATTCGTGGGGTTGTCGAGGGCAGTGTTGACCTTCTTGCCCGTCGCAAGACGGTTCTGCGTCGTGGACAAGAGGTCCGCGGTCGACTGCAACGACAGCAGGTTCTGGCGAACCGAAGCCGATAGAACGATGCCTGACATATGGAAACCTTCCTGTTCCCCGCGCAGTCGACCTTCAGGTCGCACAAGCGCATGGTGCATCTAACGAGACCCGTCTCGCCGCGATGCTGTCGGTTGAATTTGACGCCCTTCTGGAAGAGGAATCTCGGTCCGCCTTGCGGCAATGCCCGGATTAACGCGGCCGATTCTCGGCCTACCTTCTTCCTACTCAGGCCGAATATGACCGACGACCATTTAAGATATGGTTAACAGCGGATTAAGGCTTTCGTAAAACTGTCCCAAAACGGCAAATGCCCGGAAAGCTTGAGCTTTCCGGGCATTTGCAACGATCGTACAACGAAAAACGGCGGGGCTTTCTGCCCCGCCGCCTTCTGTTTCGACTAGTCCGCTGAGTTTAGCGGAGCAGCTGGAGAACGCCCTGCTGCGACTGGTTGGCCAGCGACAGCGCGGAGACGGCGATCGACTGACGGGTCGACAGCGCCTGGCTGTTGGCGGCTTCCTCGTTGGTGTCGGCGAGCGTGAGGCTCGACGCACCGGTCTGCAGCACGTTGATCATCTGCTTCGAGAAGTCCTGACGCATTTGCACGACCGACAGGTTCGAACCGAAGGCCGAAGCCTGCGAACGCAGCGTCGAGCTGGCGTTGTTCAAACCGGTCAGCAGCTTGTTGGTGGCAGCATTGTCAAGGAAGTCGTCGCCCTTGGTCAGCGACTCGAGGCCGAGGCCAGCCGGATCGAAGGTGACGCCCGTGATGCTCAGCTTCGACTTGCCCGTTTCGTTGAAGGTCAGGGCCAGCGTGTCGCCGTTGAGCAGGTTGACGCCGTTGAAGGATGCGTCAGCCGCAGTTGTCTTGATCTGGTCGATCACCGTGTTGTACTGGGCAACCAGGCCTGCACGGGTGTTCTGGGCGTTGACGTCAGCCACCGGACCAGAGGTGTTCAGCACGCCGAGCAGCTTGCCTGCGCCGGTCGCCGTGCCACCGAAGATCGAACCCTTCGTCAGGTCGAAAGATGCTTCGTCGTTGGTGGTCTGAACGGTCAGCTTACCGTCCTTGTCGATCGAGGCCTGCAGGTTGCTGGTGGCCAGCTTCTTGTTCAGGTCGTCGAGCGTGTTGACCTGACCAGCCGACTTGCCGAAGCTGATCGTCTGCGCCGGGCTGCCGTCGATCGCACCGATGGTCAGCGTCTGGCCAGCCATCGTGCTGGTGGCTTCGGTGGTGCTAGCGGTCAGACCAAGCTTCGACACTGCAGAACCGCCGAGCACGATGCTCGACATGTCGCCGGTCGCTGCGGTGAGCGTGACCTGGTTGGAGGCAATCGCGAACGACGAACCCGTGCCGAGGATACCTTCGACGGCCGCCTTCAGCGTTGCTTCCGTAGTCGCAGTGCCGGCACCCGCGCCGGAAAGCAGGTTGATGGTGACATTGCCGGTGTTTGCATCGGTGACGGAAGCAGCGGTACCGCCGCCAGCGCCCGTTGCAAAGGTGATCGTCTTGCCATTGACGCTGAGTGTATCGCCGGCAACGAAGCTGCCGCCAGCTGCAGCGTTCAAGGCACCGCCAGTGACGAGACCCGTGACAGCCGTACCGGTCAGCGTTGCTTCAGTGTCCGGCGTGCCGAGCAGGTTGGTAGCCGTGGCGCCAGCGATCGTCGAGGAGAACTGCGACTTGGTCGAATAGCCCGAGGTCGCCTGCAGCGCCTGGTTGGCAATCGACTTGGCGGAGTCAACGAGCTTCTGCAGCGAGGTGATGCCGGTGTTGGCAGCCTGCAGGATCTGCACGCCGTTGCCGATACCATCGAGCAGGTTGTTGATGTCGCCAGCGCGGTTGTTAAGGCCCTGCGCGGTGAAGAAGTTGGTGGGATTGTCGAGCGCCGAGTTGACCTTATTGCCGGTCGCGAGGCGGTTCTGGGTGGTGGAGAGAAGATCCGCGGTCGACTGCAGCGAGAGCAGGTTCTGACGAACGGAAGCCGAGAGTGTAATGCCGGACATGTTTGGTTACCTTCCTGGTAGACACAACGAACGACCTTCTTGGTCGGTATCGGGAAGATGACGCTGAGGTTCTAAAATTGCGTAAAGGGAACTGCGCGGATTCGATGCTCCTTATGCGTGTATTTAATTACCTACACCCGTCCTGAAAATGACAAAGCCCGACTCGTACAAGTCGGGCTTTGTCATTTGTTATCAGTGCTTTTTATGTCGCAGGGAGGTTGGCTTCCCGGACTTTGGCGAGGTAGCCAAAACGCGGCGAAGTTGTAAACACGAAGCAACCCGTTAAAGAAACTTAACCAAGCTCATCTGATAAAGATTAGACGTTGTCTGATACGAGGCCTGCAAAGCGGTCTGCAGCGCCAGAATTTTGGTCGCGACCTCGTCGTCATTTATGCCCTCGATGGAGTCGAGCATCGTCTGGGCCATCGCCTTGGTCTGGACCTGACGATCCGTGGTCGACTTGATCGACGCCTGCGCGCCGGCGAAGTCAGCCTGAATGTCCTGGATCGTCTGCTGGCCGGGGACAGCCGCCAGGTTCTGCGCCACGCGCTGGTTCAGCGCCGCGATCTGCGCATTGGCGCTCTTTGCATAAGTCGCATTGCTGAGTTGTGCCGGATCGACGGCCACGGCCGCGAACACCGCGACGGTCTGCAGTTGCGCGCGCAGGGCCTGCTCATCGGCACGCGCGCCATATTGCACCTTGATCGATGTATCGACCTGGGAGACCGCCGATCCGCGGGCCGAGCCGTTGGCGGCCGTGTTCTGCTCGCCCTGATACCAGATCACGGTATTGTCGGCCGTGCCGGCAACGAGCGTGGTCGCTGAGCCGAGCGGCGTGGAGCCGACGCGCAGCGGCGGCTGATCGAAGAAATTGTCGCCAGCCTCGATCGCAGATGCCGCCACCATCGGCCCGTTGGCGAGATCCTTCATGGCAGTGCCGAGCACGGCATTGAGATTAGCTGCGGTGACCGTCGATGACGGCGCCACCGGCGGAATGGCGTTCGGCTGACCGGGATCGATCAGGAACGAATTGGCCGGCAGCGGTGTCTGATCCGATGCGGTCAGGACGATGTCTTCCTTCGTGCCATCCGGCATCGTGAAAGTGAACTTGACCTGATCGCCGACATTCGGGTTGGTCGCCCCGAGATCGACCGACATCGATTTCGCCACGGGCGTCGCCGGCAGCGCAGGCGGGATGGTCGCTGGCAGATCGACCGGCTGGGTGACGGTGGCACCGGCGATCGTGGTAGACACGCCAGTGACCTTCATACCGAAGGGCTGAGCTTCCAGCGGCGGGGCTGGCGTCGCGTCTTCTTCGGAAATCACCACCGAGGTCACCGGGGTTCCGACTGCGCTGCCAACGCGCCCGTTTGCGTTGACACCGAGATCGGCCGTCTTGCGCTCGGCGATCACCTGCTTGAGGCCGGCGACGAGCGCGCCATTACCATTCATGATCTGGTCGGCGGGAGCGACCGGCGCCGTATCGGTGGCGCGGCCGGAGAACAGGTAGCGGTCGCCCGACCGCGCATTCAGCATATCGACGGAATCGAAGAAGCCGAGCGAAGCCGTCTTCTGCCCTGGCGTCTGACCGGTATTGTCGAAATTGCCGCCAGCGCTGACCGCGGCGCCTTTCACATCGGATCCGATCGCCACCAGCCGCTGCAGCGACAGATTTGCCACGCCGATGCGCGTGTTCAGATTGACGGCAGTATCGGCATAGGCCGCAACATTGCTGATCTGTGCGCGCAGCGCGATCGCGAGACTGCGACCGCTGCCCTGCCCTGCATAGGTGTTGGAGATCTTGCCGCTCGACAGCTGCTGCGTCAGCGCGTCGAGCTGATCGCGCAGATTGGTGATTCCGGATCCGATATAGGACGTGCGTGAGCCGACACCGCTGATCGTCATGATTACCTCAGAATGCCTGCATCAGGGTTTTGTACAATTCGTTGACCGTCGACATCACGCGCGCATTGGCCGAATAGGCGTTCTGCAACGACAGCAGATGCGCCATCTCGTCATCCATATTCACGCCGGACGCGTCTGCCATCTTCTTGTCGAGTGTGTTGAGAACGACGTTCTGGCCATCCGCGAGTTGCTTGGCGGAATCCGCCGCAGCGCCCTGTTGCCCGACGAACTGGCGCATATAGCTCGACAGCGTCCCCTTGAACGGTGCCGTATCGCTGCCCGTTCCCGTCGCGGGCGAATAAGTGAAACTGGCATTGTTCAACTGGTTGAGCAGGAGGGCCGACCGCGTCGTGTCGCCCGCGGCCGTCGACGCGCTATAAACCACCAGCTTGGAGGGGTCGGCGACGATCGCATTGTTGATCGTCAGCCGGCCGGCGAGACCGGCCATCTGCGAACCGTTCTTGCTGATGCCACCGCTATAGGCGGCGCCATTGTCGGTGAACAGCGCCAGCTCCGGGCTGCCGTTGCTCAGGTCGGTTGGACCTTGCGTGACTGTCACCGACGCCGCATTGATGTTGGCGAATGCGGGATTATTGACGACGGTGAGCGCGCCAGCCGTGCCGGAGAACGTGGCCTGGCCGCCAAGCGCCGCGTTCAACTGATTCAGAACCGAGCCGAAGCCCGAAGAAAAATCAAGGCCGATGACGGTATCATTCGGATTGGTCGTTGCCGTATTCGGCAGTGGCAGCACGCTGGGATCATCGACCCGCATGAACGAAATTTCGCGCTGCGTGTTGGTCGCCGTATCCGTATACGTGAAGTGAATGACATTGCCCGGCTTCATCTGCGACACATCGAGCGTAAAGCCGGTCGGCGTTCCTGCCGGCAGCGCCGTCGGCGGCACCGTCGGCACCGGAAAGACGCTTCCAGCTGTCGTCTTGTCCGAGAGCGCGCTCGAGATCGACGCTGCGAACTGATCGAGCTGGTTCTGCGCCTCGACAAGCGTCTTGTCGCGAAGTTCGGTATATGCGGCGATTGTGCCCGATTTGATAGCACCGGCAGCGGTCAGGTCGATTGATCCGCCGTTCGGAAATTCGATCACCACCGAGCCGAGATTGCTCTTGCTGGGATCCGCGCTCCACGTCGTGCCCGCCGACACCGTACCCTGGGCATTGAACGCCAGCGTCGCCGCTTCGTTGCCCACCAGCTGCACACCGGAACCGGTGAAGATGGTGACCTGATTGGCGCCATTGGTGGTGACGCGAATATCCATCAGCTGCGACAGCTGCGTGACATACTGATCGCGCTGATCGAGCAGCGCGGCGGTGTTGGAATCTGTCGATGTTCCGCCTTGCGGATTGGCCGTCAACTGATTGTTGATCTTGGCAATCTGCTTCATCAGAGTGTTGGCGGTCGTCACCGAATCCTTGATGCCGCTTTCCGCCGCGCTGCGCAGGCTCTGAATGCCCTGCGTCATCGAATTCAATTGTTGCGCGAGTGTTTGCGCGGCGTTGAGCACGCCGATCCGTGCCGACTGACTGTCCGCGCTCGTGGACAGCGCCTGCACTGCTGTCGTCAGGGCATTGAAGGAATACTCGAGCGAGCCGACTGAACCAGGATCGCCATAGAGACTCTGCATCTGCTGCAGGAAGCTCGAACGGAGCGAGGCATAGCCCGCGCCCGACGTTTCGGTGCGGAGCTGCGCCTGGATATACTGATCGAGTTCGCGATTGACGCCAACGGTGCGGACGCTACTGCCGTTACCGGAATTGACTGCGACCTGATCCGTCGACTTGCGAATGTAGCCAGGCGTTTCCGCATTGGCCACATTCGAGGAAACCAGCGACATCGCGGCCTGATTGGCGCGCAGGCCGGACATGGCGATGGAGAGTGCGTCGTTCAGACTCATAACTAACTGTCGCTCTCAAGGTTCACGCGGGAAGAAGGCCGCGGATGCGGCCTTGCGATTAACGCATCACGTTCAGCAGATCCTGAACCATGGTATTGGCGGTCGTGATCACCTTGGTATTGGCCGAATAGGCCTGCTGGGTGACGATGAGCTTGGTGAATTCGTCAGCGATGTCGGTGTTCGACGACTCCAGCGACGAGCCGGAAATACTGCCACCCTTGCCGTACAGTGCCTCGCCGGATTCGTTGGTGGTCTCGAACGCGCCGCCGTCGATGCGCTTGAGGAAGTTGGCGCCGTTGAAGGTGGCGATACTAACTTCAGCAAGATCGATGTTGCGGCCGTTGGAGTAGCTGCCGACCACACGTCCTTCGTTGCTGACCGATACGCTCTGCAGCTGACCCGCAGCATAGCCGTCCTGCTCGAGCTGATTGACCTGAACGTTGCCGTTGGTGTCGGCGAACTGGGTCAGGCCACCGGTGCCGAACGCCATGGTCACGTTGCCGAGTGCCTTGCCCGAGACGGTCAGGCCGGTCAGCGTGATCTGACCGACGACCGGCTGCATCTGGCCGTTCGGTCCGAACTTGAAGTCGGTGCCGACATTCTGCCAGGCAGCGGTCGCGCCCGTGGCCGCGGGGTCGGTCTGGTAGAACAGGTTCCAGGTATCCGTTCCGCCCTGCGTGGCGGACTCGACCTTCGCCCACCTGAATTGCAGGCTGACCGGTGCACCGTTGCCATCATAGACCGTCTTGGCGCCACCGCTGATCGATTCATCGAGAAAGGTCTGAGCGTCACTGCCGATCACGATGCCGGTGCCTGCCGTGCCGCCGCCCGAACGAAGGCCGGTGACAGTGCCGGTGAAGCCCAGGGCCTGGAATGCGGCAACCGCCGTGGTCGTCGAACCTGCGGCCAGCGTAAAATCGTTTGCCGTACCGGAGTTCAACGTGATCACGCCGGTGGCGGACACGCTCGATAGCGGCGAGGTGTTGCCGGTCGCGGCATCGATGGCGGTGAGCACGTCGCCGACATCGGCCGTATCGATAGGGATGAAGGTCGTGCCCGGCACGGCCGCGGGAGCAACGGCACCCGTGTAGAACGAAAGCGTCTTGGTTGTGGTGACGCCGGCGCTGGTGGTCTTCAGCACGAGCGTATCGCCGTTTGCGAAGCCGACCGGCAGCGTATCACTGCCGGACACGGGCGCAAGTTTGGTATTCGCCGAGATCGGCGCCGGCGTCGTCGCGAAATTGTTGCGCGCGTTTCCGGGAACAGCAGTATTCCCGAAGGGCGTTGCCGCAGTGCCCAACACGCGCGGGTTTGATACGAAGTCGGCCGATCGCAGCAATTCGGAACCGGGCACCGACGTCTGATGCTTGGTGGTCAGCGGATAGCTGGCGAGGTTGGCGCGGTAGTCGATCTTGGTGGTAGCCTGCGACGGCAGGAAGTCATTCTGGAAGCGCAGCACTTCCGGCGAGCTGCCGGCCGGGTTGCCGGTCGTGGGATCAATCTTGACGCCCTGAAGATAGTAGCCGGCGCCGTTGACGAGATAGCCGTTCTTGTCGAGCGAGAAGTCGCCGCGACGGGTGTATTTGTTGACGCCGTCAAACACCGGCGTGCTGTCGGAGACGTTGCCCGGCTTCTGCACCGCAAAGAAGCCGTCGCCATTGATCGCCATGTAAGTCGCGACCGAAGACGACTGCACCGAACCCGCGATGGTGTTGGTGCTGCGCGATTGCGCCGTCACGCTGCCGGCCACCTGTGCGGATGTGCCGGCATCGGGAATGAGGTCGAGGAAGCTGGTATCGATCCGCTTGAAGGCGGTGGTTTGCGAGTTCGCGATGTTGCCGGAAATGTTTTCCAGCGCATAGGAGTTCGCCCGCAGGCCCGCAACGGACGTGGTGAGAGCGCCGAAGATACCCATTACATCGTCTCCAACTTCGATCCGGGCGGCCCGCCGGACGGTGCCAAATTCACAGCCGCTGTCGGAGAAGATGTCGCAAGCCCCGTGCCAAGGGGATAAATTCAACGAATTCAACGCACTAAACAAAGAACCCCGGTCCATGGACCGGGGCACAATTGCCTAGCGGGGAAATATTTGCCGGATCGGCGCCTGATTTCGCCGGGCTCTGCGTAACCGCTCAGCTCAGGTCGCCGACGGCGCGGCCGGTTTGAAGATCATCGCGAAGCCGTCCATGCAGTAGCGCAGGCCGGTCGGCTTCGGGCCGTCATCGAAGACGTGACCGAGATGGCCACCGCAGCGACGGCAATGGATCTCGGTGCGGACCATGCCGAGCGTCGAATCCTTGCGTTCACCCACGGCATTCTGCAACGGCTGCCAGAAACTCGGCCAGCCGGTGCCACTATCGAACTTGGTCTCCGACGAGAACAGCGGATTGTCGCAACCGGCGCAGGCGAAGGTGCCCTTGCGCTTTTCCTTGTTCAGCGGGCTCGAAAACGGCCGCTCGGTGCCTTCCTTGCGCAGGATCTCGTATTGCTGCGGCGTCAGCTGTTTGCGCCATTCCTCATCGGTCTTCATGACTTCGAACTTCTCGTCCGAGGCAGCCCGCGCCGGCGACGCCGTCAGCCATTTCAGCGACAGCAATCCTCCCAGGCCAGCAGCGGTCGTCAACAGAAAGCGGCGGTCGATCATGGTTGGTCTCCCTGACAATCGAGACAATCATCTCGTTCGCTTGAAATACGGGCGGACGAGCCGGAAGTTACACGCCGGTTCCGAAATATTACTCACGTTTTGTTGCGCGCCCAAACCGGGTGGATCGGCCTAGCCCGGCCGCGGGCCCCGCGTTCCCGCGCGCAGATTGGCCTCGGCCAGCCGGGCCTCGCGGATCCGCTCCCGCGCCCGGGCCCGTTCGCGATACCGCGCCAGCGTGCCGGCCAGCGCCGAGCCCTGCCGCTCCCATAGCCCGACCGCGTAGCCGACGGCCCGCCCGGTCGTGCCACCAGCCCAGACCAGTTCGAACGGCGCGAACAGCTTGAAGCGATCGTCATAGGCATACATGCCACGGGCGATCAGTTGCCCGGCCATGGCCGTCGTGTTCAGGCCCCGATGACTGAAGCCGCTGGCGACCCACAATCCCTGACGGAGTTGCCCGATCTGCGGCATGCCATGGACGGTCTGGCCGAGCGCGCCGCCGAAGGTCTCGGCCATGGCAACCTTGCCCAGCGCTGGAAATACGGTGCGGATGCGGCGCGCGATGGCGCCGGCATAGCGCTCCGGCTGCCCGGCCCATGTCGTTTCCGGGCTCGACCACATCAGCCGATCACCATCGACAATACGGAAATGGTCGACGCCGTCGCTATCACTCACCGAGCCCTGAAACGTCACCGCCTCGGCGAGACGCTCACCGAGCGGTTCGGTGATGCCGGCATAGCGCCACACCGGCAGCAAAGTGTCCGACAGTTTTTGCGCAGGCGCACCGAGATGGATATTGCCGGCCAGCACGATGTGTGTGGCACGCATCCGCGCCGACGGCGTTACGATGCGTTTGCGGATGCCGCCGGCATCGATGCTGACCACCGGCGTGTCCTCGAAGATCCGCACACCGGCCTGTTTCGCGAGCGCTGCGAGCCCCAACAGATATTTGCGGCCATCGATCTGGAACGCCTTCGGATAATGCACGCCGTGAAAGTAGCGTCTGGTTTTCAGCACTTCGCGAACGCGGTCGATCTGCCAGCCGTCCACTTCAGTATCGAAATCTTCGCCGAGCATCTGCAGGCGTGCGATCAGGCGATCGCCGACATCGACATTGGAGACTTCCAGCGCACCCTCGGACAGGCCGAGACCGGGGATCAGGTCGTCTGATGCCTGGGTCCGGACATACTCTGCGCCCTGCTTCGACAGCGCCCACAACTCACGAGCGTCCTCCAGGCCAACACGCGCAATCAGATCGGCGAGCGGCAGGCCAAAGCCCGGCATCACGGTTCCCAACTGGTTGCCGGACGCGTTCCAGCCGACATGACGCCCTTCGAGCACCGCGACGCTTGCACCCAGACGTGCCGCTTCCAGCGCAATGCTGAGCCCGGCGAGCCCGGCCCCGACCACGCAGACATCGACATCGAGGCTGAAGGTCAGCCGCGCGCGGTCGGCATCGGCGACCTCAGGTCCAAATGTCACGCTTGCGGAAGGGGCGGTCATGACGTTTTCTTACGGACAGGTGGGGCGCTTGTCACCTTGTCCTCACGGTTCATGTCCATTAATCCGCAGACCTGACGTCTGGCGCGACCGCGCCGCCCGCCTCGCTACTACCTCTTGCCGAATCGAGATCGCGCCATGCGCCGTTTACTGCTGCTGCGTCACGCCAAGACTGAAACGGACGCGCCGAGCGGCAAGGATTTCGATCGCAGGCTGGATGACCGCGGCCGGCTGGATGCGGCTCTCATGGGCGCCTGGCTCAGCAGAAATCCGCCCCTGCCCGACCTGGTCTGCGTCTCCACGGCGGTACGCGCGCAGCAGACCTGGAGCCTCGTGGCCGCGGCGATGCCGGCGGCGAAACCAACAGTCGCCAGCCTTGATGAACTCTATGGCGCCGGCCTCTCCGAATTGCTGGCGGTGATCCGCGGCGCCGCCGTGGAAGATCCAGAGCAGCTGATGCTGGTCGGCCACAATCCCGGCCTGCATGAAATGGCACTCAGCCTGATTGGCGGCGGCGATGCCACAGGCAGGAAAGCCGTCGCCGACAACCTGCCGACCGGCAGCATCGTGGTGATCGACTTTCCCATCGAGGACTGGAACGACGTTGCCTTCCGCGATGGACAACTCGTGCAATTCGTCAGTCCTAAACTGCTGAAGGGCGCCGCGGGCCAATAAGCCGCGCCCTTCGGAACCGGTTTGTGCTATCCTCCTCCAGACGACGATGGAGGTGCGCATGTACAAATCCATTCTGGTCCCGATTGATCTGGCCGAAACCGACGTGGCGAAACCCGCGATCGCCCAGGCCGCGACGCTGTCGCAAACCTTCGGTGCCACCGTCCGGCTGCTCAACATAATGCCGATGACGCCGGTGATGCTGGCCGAATATGTCCCGGCGGATTTCGATACTCAGCAACTGGAATCGTCGCAGGCCGCTCTTGCGGCGGTGGCCCGCGATTCCGGCATCGACAGTACCCGCGTCTCCAGCGTGGTGCGACAGGGCGGCATCTATCACGAAATTCTCGAAGAGGCCTCGGCGATCAAGGCCGATCTCATTGTGATGACCTCGCACCGCCCGGCGATGCGCACTTACTTTCTAGGCTCCAATGCCGGCCATGTGGTGCGCTATGCGAAATGCTCGGTGCTGGTTGTGCGACCGTGACTACGGCAACAACTCGGCCGGCACACTGCTGAATGTGTAGTTGCGCGGCTTGTTGCGGCGGATGAAACCGCTGATGTGCCAGCCGAAGAATACTGAGAAGCCAATGATGAAGACCACGCCGGCAAACTCGCCGGTGAGCAGCGCACGCAGGAGCAGCACTGTCATTGCGAGACCGACAAAAGCCAGTGCCACGACAATCATTGTGTAGATGCCTGGTCGCAGGCCGGAGCTCAGCTTGGCTAGACTACCTGCCGCAGCGAGGCGTCGATGTAGCTCCAGGATAAACGCGCTGTAGCCCGACTGCGGCTCCATCAGCGCGACGGTTTGTTTCGACGTCGAGAAGATCGTGATGTGACGACCGTCGGCATGATCGATATCGGCGCGAAAGCGGCGGTGCTGCATACCCATCGGCCGATAGGACAGCCGGATCGCCGCGACATCCGTGTAGGCCCAGACTCCAGAGCGACGGCCGGTGCGCCATAGCAGACCCGCGTCGGTCAATTCGTAGCGATGCGCGGCGCCAATCAGGGAGGCCTTGTAGGCATAGGTGTGCCCCGGCGCTGCCGCTTCTGCGGCAGACGACGCGTCCCTGCGCCTGAAGAGGGTCTTGAGCAAACAGAATGTCCCCTGCGCTGTTCGACCTCGCTTGCTTGCGCGATCGCCTGCATGTCCCTTACAAGCTTGCCATGGCCGAGACGACCACTTTTCCGCGCCGCCTGATTCTGGCCGGCGCGATGATTTCAGGATTGCTGCTGGCGCTGGCCGTACACATGCTCGGCCAGCGTTTCGGCCTCGACCTCGGTGGTCTCTGGCGCAACGATCCCGACAATTTCATGCCGATCGGATCGGCCTTCGCCTGGTGGCTGATTGCGGCGATGGCGTTTGTCGGCGGTTATGTGACCGCGAACCTGCTGCACAGCGCAGCATCCGGCCGCATCCCGCAGCGCATGCGGCAGTTTTTGATTACCATTGGCGTGCTGTTTCTGGCCGGCGCCGGTCAGGCGGCCTCGGCGCCCAACGCAATACCGACGGCATCAGGTGTTCTGGCCAGTCTTGCCGCCCTCGGCCTCGGCGGCGTCATGGCGTTCTGCGGCGCCCATTTCGCGCTGCGAAAGGCTTAGGCCAAGCTCCAAAGAAAATCGCGCAGGCTTTCGCCCGCGCGACATTTATGCCGTGTGATCGCTAGTACCGCGATCAGCTTGCGGCGCGCATATTGACCTTGCCTTCGGCCAGCGAGGTCAGCTTCTTGTCGGTGGTCTTTTCCTCGTCGAGCGTCTTCTGCAGCACGGCCGCGCAATCGTTGCGGCCAAGCTGGCGCGCCCAGGCGATCAGGCTGCCGTAACGAACGATCTCGTAGTGCTCCGCTGCCTGAGCCGCATTGATCAGAGCGGCGTCGAGTACCTTCTTGTCCTCGACTTCCCCGGCGGTCTCGTCGGCTTCCATGATGATACCGTCGATCGCCGGGCAGGTAACCGCCTTCACCTCGGCGCCGTGCATGGCGAAGACCTGCTCAAGCCGCTGCACATGCACTTCAGTTTCTTGCAAATGCGTCATGAAGCCCTGTTTCAACAGCGGTTCGGTTGCCTTGTCAGCCATCTTCGGCAGCGCCTTGAGAAGCTGCTTCTCCGCGTAATAAATGTCCTGTAGCTGGTGCACAAACAGGTCATCCATCGTCTTTATGTCCTTGGTGAACAATCCCATCGTTTCAATCCCGGTGTTCTGGAACGGGGTGGCCGCTGCGGCGCATTGTCCCGCTCGGTTGCGATAGGCCGGTAACCATCGATATTGGGACGTGTTCCGGGAACGTCTTGATTTGCCGCATGGAACATTCGACTTGCCCGCCTATATGAAATGCGGGACGAATGGCTCGGAATTGGCTGTATGATTGTCGTGCAGGGTCAGGGTTTTGCAGCCGGCGCGGGTATGTGGCGACCTTGCGGCGCGGCATTAACGCTGGCGCTGTCAAGGACTGCACAACGGAACGTTTTTGCCGTAAGGGTTTGGGCTTGATGAGTGAACTTCGCGTATGAGTGAATTGGTCGCCGCTTGCCGCCTGTTACCCCGATCGGCTTTCCACCTGTTCGCGCTCCGCCGGGAGGACGAATGCAACGATTGCTGACCGCGCTCGGGCGCGGCTTCAAGCAACACGTCGGCTGGAAACGGCTGGGTGTTGTTGCAAGCCTGATCGTCATCGCCCTCGCCATCTCGCATCTGGTACATACGCTGAAGGGCCTTGATACCGCCAAGATCCTGGCGGCGATGGCCGCAAAATCGACGATGCAAATCGCCATGGCGACGCTGTGCGTGATCGGCGCCTTCTGCACCCTCACCTTCTACGATTACTTCGCGCTCAGAACGATCGGCAAGAAACACGTGCCGTATCGGATCGCGGCGCTGTCGGGCTTCACCAGCTACACCATCGGCCACAACATCGGGGCCACCGTGTTCACTGGCGGCGCCATCCGCTTCCGTATCTATTCGGACTACGGATTGAATGCCATTGACGTCGCCAAGATCTGCTTCATCTCCGGACTGACCTTCTGGCTCGGCAATCTGTTCGTGCTGGGCATCGGCATGGTCTGGCATCCGCAGGCCGCCTCGGCCATCGATCTCCTTCCCAATGCCATCAATCGGCTGATCGGGTTCGGCTGTCTGGCCGGCATCATCGGCTATCTGGTCTGGCTGTCGGTCGGCAAGCAACGCCGCGAGCTCGGTCAGAACGGCTGGAAGGTCGTCCTGCCCTCCGCCCAGTTGACGCTGCTGCAGATCGTCATCGGCGTTGTCGATCTCGGTTTCTGCGCGCTGGCCATGTATCTGCTGATGCCAGATCAGCCCACTATCGATTTCGTCTCGTTGGCCGTGGTGTTCATCCTCGCCACCCTGCTGGGCTTCGCCAGCCATGCCCCGGGCAGCCTTGGCGTGTTCGACGCCGCTTTGCTGGTGGCGCTACCGCAGTTCCGCCAGGAGGAGCTGGTTGCCACAGTGGTGATGTTCCGGATCCTGTATTTCATGATCCCGTTCGCCATCTCGATCTGTATCATGGGCAGCCGCGAAATCTGGCTCAGTGTCATCCAGCCGTGGCACAGGCGCCGCCTGGATGACCGCAATGAACGTCGCGAGACCGAGCCTGCCCCGGTCGTGGTGCATGAGCAGCCATTGAAGCGTCAGTCACAGGGTTGAATCAGCAGCGGACGCGCCACATCGAGCGTCCGGCCAATCGATTTCTTACTTCCGCCCCATACGTGACGTTCAACACCCCCATGGCCCCCATTTATTTCAGACGTTCATTGATCAACCTCGCCGTGCTGCTCGGCATGCTGGGCGCACTGCCGGTCGCACCTGCCGCGGCCCAAGGCGTGGCCAACAGTTCGATCCAGATCTCCTGGGAAGTGCGCAACCGCTTCCGGCTGTTCCGCGAAGAGCGTGACTTTCAGCTCCATGTCGACGCCATGCGCAACCGCAGCGTGTTGGGTGCCGAACAGGCTTTAGGCGTGCAGAGCGATGGCCGCGGCTGGGCGCGCAACACCGTCAACCGGCTGTGCATCGATCTGGCCGGAAAGGTCAGCGAACCTTGCACCCGTGACACCGTCAAGGAAAGCTACCTGACGCCGACCGAACATCCGATCACCGTCCGCCTCACCGGCGAAGTGCCGGTCGGTGCGATCTGCGCCTGGACCTTCGATGACGGCGAAGGCCCGCGGCAATCCACTCTCGATTGCGCCGAACCGATCAATTTCCGCGCCATCTATGGTCGCCGCACGGTCGCGACTGTGGAGGTCACCAGCGGCGCCGAAGCGCCTGTCCGCGTCACCGCCGATATCGCCGTCCGTGACATCCTGATTGCCGGCCTCGGCGATTCCATCGCCTCCGGTGAGGGCAATCCGGATCGTCCGGTCGCGCTGTCCGATGACGGCTTCTGCTTCCGCTCTTATCTCGGCGGCCCCAGCGGGCAGTTCTACCGGCCAAGCCGCGCCGGCTTCAAAGGCGGACGCTCCTGCGACTCCTATGAGTCGCTGCAGGCTTGGCAGCGCGCGGGTGCCCAATGGCTCAACGCTGCGTGCCACCGCTCGCTCTATAGCTACCAGACCCGCGCCGCACTGGCGCTCGCCGTGCAGTATCCACACATCGCCGTCACCTATCTGCCGCTGGCCTGTTCAGGCGCGACCATCGCCGACGGATTGCTGGGTGGACAGCGCGCGCGTGAGTGCCTCACCACAAAGAATGCGAGCACCTGTGCGGGCAGCGTCAACGCGCAGATCGCCGAACTGCGCGAAGCCATCACTGCCGCCAAGCGCCGTCAGCCGGCACGCCGACTAGATCTCGTGCTGCTGTCGATCGGCGCCAACGACATCAACTTCTCCGGGCTCGTTGCCGACGTCATCGTCGAGAACGCCACCGAACGTGCGCTGTTCAAGCGCGGCGGCATTCTTGGCTCGGTCGAGGACTCCCGCAGCGCGCTGGTGCGCGAACTGCCCTCCAGCTTTGGCAAGGTGCGGGAAGCCCTGAAGCCACTGCTCGGCGGAGACATGTCGCGCGTGGTGTTTGCCGCTTACGCCAACCCGACTTTCGCCAATGGCGCACCCTGCCCCGGCGGCCCAGCCGGCTTCGACGTGCATCCGTCATTCTCAGCCGATCCGCAGCGGCTGGCCAATGTCGCGAATTTCGTCGAGTCCGAATTCCTGCCGCAACTGAAGTCCATCGCGCTGTGCCAGGGCGGCGTACTGTGCCGCAATCCCGAAGCCGACCGCATGACCTTCGTCGATCAACATCAGGCGAGTTTCACCAATCACGGCTTCTGCGCACGCTCCGCATCCGATCCCGAATTCGATCGCGCATGCTTCTCGCCCAAGGGCGACAGCTTCGAGAGCAGTCTCGTCGAAGCGGCGGCGCAGCCAATGGTGTGCGGTCGCGGCGCCAGCGAATTCCGCCCCTATTTGCCGCGTGGCCGCTGGATCCGCGACGCCAATGACAGCTACTTCGCGGCGATGACCTATCCGCAGGGCTATTCGGCGGCGATCCAGCCGGCCGATATCCACGATGCGACCTGGGGTATTCTCTCGGCCGTCTATGGCGGCGCGATCCATCCCACCGGCGAAGGCCACGCCGCGATGGCCGATGCCGTCGTGCCGGCCGCTGCGAGCGTATTGCGATTGGGAGCTGAAGCTGACGTGACGAACGAGCCGCTGGCACCGATGGTACTCCAGCCGGCCGCGCGATAGGACGATGAGTTCAACTATCCATCGAGGTCCCGGCAGAAGCGATGACCTCGGCGGCCCGGACTACGCCCGACCGTCGCCCTCGACACAGCTTTGACCGTGTGGCGCACGTCTCGGCAGTCCATGGCCGAAGACGACAAAGCTGATGCCCGCGAGAATCCACACGCTCATTCCGCCATAAAGCAGGACCCAGCCGAACCCTTGGGTCAGGGCGTCTTGAATGACGGCTCCGCCGAGATTGTATTCAGACGCGAGCGCCGTGCCGGCGGCAACGCTTTCTGCCAGCAAGCGTAATAGCTCGACACTGGTACCGCTCGGCAGCGCGAACTTCAAAGACGCGCGTACCCCCTCGACGAGAATGAGGCCCATGAGCGCGATGTTGATGGCAAGCGCAATCATGCGGGCACTCATGTCAATGCCGGACGCCATGCCGGCGCGTTCCTGCGGCACCGATCCGGTCGTCGTATTGGTCACGGGCGTGTTGGTCAGACCCAATCCGATGCCGGCAAGGACGCATCCCGGCAGCATCGTCAGCCAGCTCGCATGCGCGACCGAGCTACCGATCTTCATGGCGAAGAACCCTGTTCCGATCATGAACAGGCCGAGCGGGATGATCAGACCCGGATGGAAACGTAGCACGAGCCGTTCGGCCACCGGCGGCACGACCAGCGTCGGCAACGTATAGGCCAGAAGCGACAGTCCCGCGCCGACGCTGCCATAACCCAACCCAGCCTGGAAATAGATCGGCAGATAGATCATGAACGGCCAGAAGCTGAAGTTCATGGCCATCGAGCCGACCAGCGCGCCGGAAAAATTACGGATCCGGAAGACGGTGAAGTCGAACATCGGCCTCGGGCTGAGACGCTCGGCGAAGACAAAGCCGATCAGGCTTGCAACGAACACGCCGACGACCGCAAATGCCGTCCAGCTGTTGAATCCGATATCCGGGCCTTGCGTAATGAAGAATGCGAGGCAAAAGACCGCGAGCGAGAGCGTGATGATCCCTGCAAGATCGAGGCTGCTGGCCTCCGGATCGCGCGACTCGCGAACTCCGCTCCAAGCGAGGATCAGGGCGATTACGGCAAGCGGGACATGGATGAGGAAGGTCCATTCCCAGCTCGACAAAGCCACGATCGCACCACCGATGATCGGGCCGAAGCCCAGACCGATGCCAAAGATGATCCCCCACCAGCCAAATGCAACGGCGCGTTGCCGCCCTTCCGGAAATTGATGGGATAGCACCGCGACCTGGCAGATCAGCATCGCCCCGCCACTGATGCCCTGGAGAAATCTGGCAACGATCAGCACCAGTATATTTTCGGTCAGGCCGCAAAGCAGCGATGCAGCGGCGAACGCGACGATCGAAATCAGATAGACGCGCTTGCGCCCATAGCGATCCGCGAGCGTGCCGGTGGCCATCAGCACCGTCGTCACCGCGATCGTATACGCATTCATGACCCATTGGAGCTGTTTGAAATCGGCATGAAGCACCCGCTCCAGTGTCGGCAGGACCGCGGGAATGCTGGAAATCTCCAGACCAAACATCAGGGAGGTGAGGCAGGCAGCCGCCAAAGCCAATGTGCTTTGTCGTGTCGATTCGGAGAACATGGGGGCCTTTCGGGATAATAACGCGCCACAGTGAAGCCCAACGACAGAGGACGAGGTCCACCCGGTCTGCGTTGCGATGAACACAACATAGGCAGAGGTTGACCATTTCAGAATTGGATGATTGAATATTTCAGAGACAACAAATCTGGATAGTTCAAATGAGCGCCCTGGACGTGGATGCGGTGCAGGCATTCGTGACCATCGCCAATCTTCAAAGCTTCACGCGGGCGGCGGAAGCGCTCGGCACGACGCAGGGCGCCATCAGCGTGAAGCTGAAGCGGCTGGAAGACCGCCTCGGCCACAGGCTGATCGAGCGCACGCCACGACTGGTGCGCCTCTCGGCGCAAGGCGCATTGTTCGTCGATGCAGCGCGCGACTTCCTGGCCGCGCATGATCGCGCTATCGCAGCTTTGTCTGCGACCCGTCGCCGTTTCGCACTCGGCATTGCGGCCCATGTGGCCGGGCCGGAGGTTCCGACGCTGCTGGCTCGCCTGAACGCGCATGACCCCACGCTCACGATCGAGGTTCGCCTCGATAATTCACGCAACCTGCTGGACGCCTTTGATCGCGGGGAAATCGATGCTGCCATCGTCCGGCGCGAGGATGATCGCCGCGATGGCGAAGTGCTTGCGCCGGAGCATTTCGGCTGGTTCGCAGCACCGGGTTTCGTGCACCGACCGGGCGAGGCATTGCGACTGGCCGCGCTGACACCATTATGTGGCGTGCACGACGTTGCCATTCGTGCGCTCGACGCGGCTGGCATCTCATGGACGGAGGTGTTTCTCGGTGGCGGCTCTTCAGTCGTGTCGGACGCAGTCTCAGCGGGCCTTGCCACCGCGGTCTTCTCCTGCCGGCTTGCGCCGGCCGGCACCATCGAAGTCAGCCAGAAGTTTGGCCTGCCGCCGCTGGCGTCATCGGAAATCGTACTTCTCTCGACACTGTCGGATATGCAGTCTCGCCAAGCGCTGCGAACCCTCGCGGCTGCGTTCCGCGAACACCGCGCGCACGCAAGCTAGCTAGCATATGGAAGGCGATCCAGCAGCGGCTGCGCCAGATGCAGGATCTGGTAGCAAGCGCCAGCATCGGTACGTTCATTCTCCGAGAGCAGGACGCGGGTGAATATCCACTTTTCAGCATCCAATCCGATCACGGCTGCAACAATTCCGGCGCGCGCCGAGAGATCCGCGTTGCGCTCGATCTCGCCTCTTAGCGTTGTTTCAAGATCGGCATCGGGCGGAATGGCGATGTCTTGCCGATAGGCGAAGCGAGCTTTCCGGCCACGCCCCTTCCGGGCATCGAGGGCAACGCGTGTTTCGATCCGCGCCCGACCGAACATATCGACGACGATCTTGTAACCGCCGCTCACGAGAAAATCGCGAAACGCCTCGTCGTGTCGCCACAGATAAAGCGAGGAATAGCTAGACGTCGTTGCATCGAAGCGCCCGCTCTCTCGCAAGAGAAATCCCTTGAAATAGAGCTCCGGCTTTGCATCCCAGAGCGGCCCACGCTCCTGTGCGCGTGAGCGGATCACGCCGAGATCATAGTCGGCGGGCAAGCGATGCTCGTAATGCGCAACGATCATCGTGATGGGCTCCTTCAGCAGCCATTGTCATTAAATCGATGCACGATATCGATCGACGGGCCGCGAAGAACAGACGTGGAATCATATTTCTATGATCCGGTATTCAAATGAATGACGTCCGGAGAGAGCCGATAAGCAACGTTGGAAGCTGGCGCGCCACGATTGAATTGGCAACGAAATGGCCGACGCGTCATGGCGTCGGCTTCCAGAATGTGGGGTGTTGGACAGTCTTCGCTTGTGGGAGGAGCCACAAGCAAGTTGGCGGCGATCAGCGCGCGACGTTGCTGCCCGGGGTCACGTTGCTGGCCTTCTTCATCGGCGCGACGGGGGCCTTCGCGGCGGCATTACCGACAGTTGGCGGCTTGACGGCGGCTGCAGCCAGCGTCGGCACATATTTCGCGATCACCGTCGGATCAAGCGAGGCCATTTCGGTATCAGGCAGACGGTACCAGGTCTCGTCCTTGCCGAGCAGCGCAATGCCCCAATAGCCGCGCACGGTGAGCGCCCGACCATCGGCGCTGACGCTCATCTTGGCCTTGTAGACCTTGCCATCGCGCGGATCGAGAATGTTGCCGTTCTCGTATTTCAGTCCCTGCTGCTGCATGTTGCGGATGAAGGAGATGCCCAGCACTGGCTGGCCCTTCCGATCATCGACGCACTTGCCGCAGAAGTCGTCGCCCGGCTTGTCATCGGGGCTCGGAAACGTCTTGGCGATCGCACCTTCGAATACGCCGCCGCCATGGTCAACCACCAGAACCCAGACGACAGGCTTGTTATTCTCAACCTTCTGCCAGAGCCCGGCAGCAGTCGGCTCAGCTGCGTGGAGAGGGCCGGCGAACATCGCGCACGCGGCCAGACCTGAAGCGACTGTGAGCGCCAGACGTCGGGATCGGAATTGTGCCATCGTCTTCCCCGTGCAGTTCGTCGTCCATGCACCCGCCGAGCATCCGCACTCGATCCGATTGCATAGACTATCAATCTTCCGCGACGAGAGAGTGACTGCGGTTGATGGCTTTTGCAAGATTGCCGATCGCGCGCCGGATGTCCGATTGTGTCAGCGGCCACAGCTTTGCCACAAGCTGCCCCACCGAACCCGACGCGGTTACCGGCGATCCGAACCGCCTTTGCATCTCCGTCATACAAGATGATTCCAACAACTAGCCGAAGTTAGTTAACGCCAAGCTTCTTCTGCAGGCTTGAGGAGGACGTCGTGTACTGAAACACGAGCCGCTTGTCCGGATAGACGTAGTGATACGCTTTCTGCGCCATCAACGCGCCCTCGTGGAAGCCGCACAGGATGAGCTTCAGCTTGCCGGGATATGTATTGATATCTCCGATGGCGAAGATGCCGGGCACATTGGTCTCGAACGACGCCGTCTCCACCGGGACGAGGTTGTTCTCCAGCGTGACGCCCCAGTTGGCGACCGGACCGAGCTTCATGGTCAGGCCGAAGAACGGCAGGATCGTATTGCAGTCGATCCGGACACTTTCGTTGTCATTGCCCTTGATGACGGCCCCGGTGAGATGGCCTCCCTCGCCTTCGAGCGCTGTGACCTGACCGATCTGCAGGTCCATCTGACCCGCTGCCACGAGCTTGCGCATCTGCTCGACACTGTGAGGCGCAGCACGAAAATCATCGCGCCGATGCAGCAACGTGACGCGCCGCGCGACCGGATGCAGGTTGAGCGTCCAGTCCAGCGCACTATCGCCGCCGCCGACAATCAGCAGATCCTTGTCGCGGAATTGCTCCATCTTCCGCACCGCGTAGAACACCGACGTGCCTTCATAGGCCTCGATGCCCGGCACCGGCGGACGCTTCGGCTGGAACGAGCCGCCGCCGGCGGAGATCACCACCACCTTGGTTTCGAACACCTGGCCGGCATCCGTCGTGACACGAAACAAGGGATCGCCGATCTTCTCGATGGTCTCGATCATTTCATTCAGATGAAAGGTCGGATGGAACGGCTTGATCTGCTCCAGCAGTGCTTCGGTCAGCCCCTGACCGGTGACCAGCGGAATCGCAGGAATGTCGTAGATCGGTTTTTCAGGATAGAGCTCGGCGCACTGGCCACCGATCTTGTCCAAGATATCGACGAGGTGGACCTTCATATCGAGCAGACCAAGTTCAAAAACGGCGAACAGTCCGCAGGGGCCGGCGCCAATGATCAGCACGTCCGTCTTGATCGTTTCGCCCATAGTGCTTTTCTCGGTTGAACCAGCCCTGCGAGATCGCAGAGCCCGGCGCCATCCGGCAATTGCGTCCAGCCTAGCGGCGCCGCACAGGGAAAGCCACAGCGGCTCGGCCTGAAATCAGCACGCGCCCCGCCCTTGCCTGGGCTGTGCAACTGCGCTGTAACAGACGCAAACCTGCCGAGCATTGCTGGAGATCAACTTCGTGAACGCCCCTGCCCGCGCCCCGGCGCCCGTCCTCGACGACTATCCCTATCGCCTGTCGGACAATGTGCGCTTTGCGGATCTCGATCCGAACAACCACGTCAACAACGCGGTGTATTCCAGCTATTTCGAGACCAGCCGCGTGTTGCTGATGCGGGACCCTGCATGCGGGCTGATCGCGCCGGGCCAAAGCTGGGTGCTGGCGCGGCTCGATATTCACTTTCGCGCCGAATTGCACTGGCCCGGCAAGATCGAACTCGGGCTCGGCGTCACCAAGATCGGCCGGACCTCGGTGACCTATTCGCAGGTGGTGTTTTCGGAAGGCAAGTGCATGGCCTCGGCGATCGCAACAACCGTGATGGTTGGCCTCACCAGCCGTCAACCAACGCCGATCCCGCCCGACGTCGTCGACCGGTTTCAGCCGTGGATACTGCGCGGCTTGAACGCGCAGTAAACAACAGGGCTTGGAAAGCTCAGGCCTGGCGTTCCGGCGTGATCACAACAAGGCCATCGAGCGCATCGGTGATCTTGATCTGGCACGACAGCCGGGAGTTCGGTTTGATGTCGTAACCGAAGTCCAGCATGTCCTCTTCCATCGGCGTCGGCGCACCGACGCGCTCCTGCCAGGCTTCGTCGACATAGACGTGGCAGGTGGCACAGGCGCAGGCGCCGCCACATTCGGCTTCGATACCCGGAATGGCATTGCGAATGGCCGCCTCCATCACCGTGGAGCCGATCTCGGCGTCAATGCTGCGGGTCTCACCGGAGTGATCGACAAAGTTTATCTTGGCCATGATGCTCGCGCTGCCGAAAGGAAGATACGGGCTGTCCTATAACGGGTCGATCCGGATCGCGCCAGCACTCCGCAGCAAAACCGTCATCTGGAAAAGAGGATCAAGCATGCCCCCTTGGGGGGAGCAAAAACGATCCCTTGGGGATCAAAAACGATCCCTCGGGGATCAAAGCTGATCTCTTGGGGATCAGGACCGCTTCAGAAGGACGTCGATCTCCGCCCGTGCCTCGAGAACGGCGTCAGTGAGCGTCATCAGGGCCTCAGCGGTATCGCTGCTGTCGCGCAGCGTACTTTCCAGCCACTCGGCGGCTTCCGTGATGCGGAACGCGCCGACCGCCTGCGCCGAGCCCTTCAGCTTGTGCGTGAGCGCAGCCGCATCTGCCGGCATTTTGACGATCTTCTCGATCAACTCGCTCGACTGGGCCGCGAACATCGCCAGAACTTCACGTTCCAGGCTGCTATCGCCCATAGTCATACGTTGAAGGTGGGGGAAATCGATCGGCCCGTCGTCGGGAACCAGCGGCGGTGACGGCATCCATTGAACCCGTTCGAGGTGAAGCGGCATTGATGATGGCCCAAATTCCCGCCAGCCGGACGATCCGGCTGCGATTTTTTGCAGCCAAACACGGAATTGGTTAACGGAACGTTCGAGGTACAATCCGCGGGGTTGACGCAGTTTTGACGCAAACTCGCCACGATTGAAGGGCCATTCCGTTTATTTGAGGCGCCACAAGAAGTTACCGGGGGAAGCCGTTAACTATCATTAAGAATGTCTTAACCAGAACCATTTCATTCGCTCGACCAAGCCAATAGGATGTTTGCGGAAGTAGCGGACAAGCCGAGCGACCGGCAGTCCGAAATTCGTCCCGCGGGGTGCACATGGCTAATCGCCATGCTGCAGGCGGGAACGAATCGTGGGGACTTCTGTGTCAGTTGCGTAATCAGGGGGCGTGGAACGAGCATGGCAAACAACACCAAAAAGGCCAAGGATCCGACCGAAGTCGCGCTCTCTGCCATCCAGGAAGCACTCAACATCAGTGACCCCGCGCATGTCGATCGCGATCAACCCGCGATCCGTGCCGACAACGCTCCCACCAATCCATCTTCCCCCGTCGACCTCGACGACAACGCCTTCGACGCACGCATCGCCAATGATCGCCCGAGCTTCGAGCCTCAGGACGATCAACGCTTCGCGCGCCGTCCCGCGAACGATGACCGCGAAACCATCGGCCAGATCCTGCAGGCGCTGCAGAAGAACCGCCCCGCCCGCAACGTCTATACGCTCGCCACCCTGTTCGCCGGCCTGTGGATCGTCGGCGCAGGCCTGCTGACCGTTGCGTTCCTCCCGTCGCTGCAGGCCCTGATCGGTCAGGGCTCCGGCGGCACGCTGGCGCTGGCTGGTCTCGCCGCGCTGCTGTTCGCCCCGATTCTGCTGTTTTACTTCCTCGCCAGCCTCGCCTGGCGCGGCCAGGAAATGCGCCTGATCGCCCAGTCGATGGCACAGGTTGCGATCCGCTTCTCCGAGCCCGAAAGCACCGCCAGCGACTCGATGGTCACGGTCGGCCAGGCGATCCGCCGCGAAGTCGCTGCGATGGGCGACGGCGTCGAGCGCGCGATTGCGCGTGCCGGCGAACTCGAAACCCTGGTCGCCAACGAAGTTTCCGCGCTCGAGCGCGCTTACTCTGACAACGAAGTCCGCATCCGCGCGCTGCTGCAGGACATCGCGCATCAGCGCGACAACCTGGTCGGTCAGGCCGAACAGGTTCGCTCCGCCATTTCGGGCGTGCAGATCGATCTTCGCCACGACATCGCGCTGATTTCGGACGCTATCGCATCGCGCGTCGACGAAGTCGCCAAGAGCATCACCGGCGCCCTCGAGGAGCGCGGCGAACACATTACCCGTGCACTCGGCAATGCGGGCGACAACATGATCCTCGCGCTCGGCGAGCGTGGCGGCGACCTGCTCGACCGCCTTGAAGAGGCCAGTGCCGAGACCACCCGCGCGGTGCTCGACGCCAGCGAGCGTCTGACCACGAGCCTCAACTTCAAGACCGGCCACGTGCACGACGAATTCGTCGATCTCGCCGACCGCGTCCACGAAATGCTCAACGAGCGCATCGACCGCATCACCAGCGAATTCGAACAGCGTTCGTCCACGATTGTCGATCGCGTGTCGGATCGCACCGAGCAGGTCCACGATTCGCTGAAGAATTCCAGCGATAGCCTGCTGCTCGAGCTCGAGCTGCGCAGCGGCGACCTCGTCAGCAAGATCGACGATGCCGGCAACCGCCTGGCCAACCAGATCCTCACATCAGGCGACAAGGCGGGCGAGTCCCTCGACGCCACCGTCAATGCACTGGTCGCCAAGGTCGCGAGCCAGACCGAAACCGCGCACGACACCCTCAGCCTGCAGATGAACGCCTTCGACGAACTGGTGAAGGAACAGGGCAGCGAGCTGGCCGAGCGCTTCTCGCGCGACAGCGGCACGCTGGGCGCACTGATCACCAAGCACATCTCGGAATTCGACCGCACCGTGAAGACCTTCGGCGGCGAAGTCGTCGATCGCCTGGGTCAGCGTACGCAGGACATCTCGGAAACGTTGAAGACCTACGTCGATAATTTCGACACCCGCGTTGCGTCCAATGTCGGCGGCATCACGTCGTCGCTCGACACCCGCCTCGCAGAATTCGAGACCAAATTCGAAGGCCGCGTCGTCAATCTCGATGCGTCGCTCGACACCAGGATCAAGTCGTTCGACGAGACCGTCGATGGACGTCTCAAGAGCCTTGAAGAAACGTTCGACGCTCGGGCGCAGTCGGTCACCGCGACCATCGATACGCGTCTTGAAAACCTCGCATCGACGCTCTCGGAAGGTGCCAACCAGGCCGTCCAGTCGGTCGATTCGCGCCTGACGCATCTGACCACCGCCCTGACCGAAGGCGCGAACCTCGCAGTCAGCTCGGTCGACGACCGCCTGACCCACCTGACCACTGCACTCACGGAAGGCGCCGTGCAGGCGATCCACTCGATCGACGACCGCCTTTCCTACTTCACGAGCTCGCTCACCGAAGGCACGACGCAGGCGATCACGGCCATCGACAGCCGCATCAACAACGTCACCGATGCCATCGACAGCCGCAGCACGCAGTTTGCGGATACCATCACTGCGCGGTTCCAGACGATCCACGAAGGCATGGAAGGTCGTATCGGCATTGTTGCCGGCGGGATCGAAAGCCGCGTCGAGCAGTTCGAGGAACTGCTCGGTTCGCGCATCGAAGCCGTTGCCGGCCGTATCGAAACCTCCGGCCGCACGGCCAGCGACTCGCTCATGGCCCGCGCCGAAGAACTGTCGATCGGCATCAAGACCAATGTCGAGGATGCAGAGCGTTCGCTGACGCATCTCATGGTCAATACCAGCGAGACCATTCAGGCGGGCGCCCGCGCCGCGCAGGAATCCCTCGTGTCGGTCTCGACCGATGTCGGCGCGCAGCTGAAGCTGACGGCGTCCGATATCGAGAACTCGCTGACCGCTGTCGGCACCACTGCCGCCACGGCCATCGTCAACAGCGCCCGCGATGCGCAGGCGACGCTGGTCAATGCGTCTTCGGAAGCCTCGCTGCAGGTGAAGTCACTCTCGGCCGATGTCGAACGCACCCTCACCGCGGCCGGCTCAGCCACGGCTGCCTCGATGCTTTCGGGTGCCCGCGACGCCCAGTCGACCCTGGTCGCCACCTCTTCGGAAGTTGCCAACCAGATCCAGTCGCTCTCGGCCGATATCGAACGCACGCTCACTGCCGCCGGCACGGCGACGGCCGACTCGGTGCTGTCCGGCGCCCGCGCCGCGCAGAGCACGCTGGTCACCGCATCGACCGACGCCTCGCAGCAGGTCCGCACCCTTGCGGCCGATGTGGAGCGCACGCTGATCGCTGCCGGCACTGCCAGCGCGGACTCGATCCTGGCCAGCACACGCAACGTTCAGGCCTCACTGATCGATGCCTCGACCGAAGCATCGAAGCACGTCCGCAACCTCGCGGCCGACATGGAGCGCAGCCTCACGACCGCCGGCACCGCTACCGCGGAATCGATCGTCGCCGGAGCCCGCGAAGCCCAGAGCACCCTGGTCAATGCATCGTCGGACGCGGCAAACCACGTAAAGTCACTCTCTATCGACGTGCAGCGCACGCTCACCACAGTTGGCGCCGATACGGCGGCTGCGATACTCTCGAGCGCCCGCGAAGTGCAGACCTCGCTGGCGACCTCGTCGGCCGATGCCGCGAACCAGATCAAGGTGATCTCCGCCGACATCGAGCGTTCGCTCTCGAACGTCACCGCCAACACGACCGACAACATCCAGACCAGTGCGCAGAATGCGCACAACTCACTGGTCGCCGCCTCGAACGAAATCACCACCAAGATCAAGACCACCTCGTCGGAGATCGAGCGATCGGTGTTCGCCGCATCGGGCAGCTTCGGCACCACGATGACCGGCAAGACCGACGAAATTGTCACCTATGTGCAGCAGCAGACCGACCGTCTGTCGCAGATGGTCGACGCCAAGCGCGGTTCGCTGGTCGATGCCCTGGGCGCCAAGGCCAATCAGCTCACGGTCGACATCGATCGCGTCACCGCCGACGCGCTCAAGGCGATTGAGAGCCGCGGCCAGACCTTCTCGCAGACCATGGTCACCAACAGCACGGACGTGGCTCGCGCCATTACCACGGCTGGCGAACTCGCTACCGGTGCGGTCAACAAGTCGCTGAAGGATCTCGAGCAGAGCTCGCGCACCGCCATCGAGCAGTCGCGTCAGGTCTCGATCACTGCGGTCACGGAGATGCAGGAAACCAGCAAGATCCTGCGCACCGATACCGTGGCGCTGTTCGAACGCCTGCGTGAAGGCAACATCCTGCTGCAGGAAGTCCTCACCGGCGCCCACGACAACCTCAACTCGCTGGAGCGCGCCCTGGTCACCCGCGTGGCGGATTTCGTGTCCACCATGAACGACGTGACGTCGCGCAACGGCCTGGCCACCCAGACGCTGGAAGAACAGCTCACCGTGTTCACCTCCAAGACCTCGAAGGCCTTGGAGGATCTCGGCTCACTCTCGGGCCAGTTCGAAACCCATGGCCATGCCCTCGTGGATGCCGCGGCTCTGGTCGAACAGAGCAACCGCACCACGATGTCGTCGGTCGGCGAACGCAAGGCGGCGCTGGAATCGCTGGTCACCACCATCGATCTGCGCACCACCGATCTCGATCAGCGCCTCACCCGCTTCACCGGCCTGCTCGATGAATCGCTGGCAGCCGCCGAAGAACGCGCCCGCGACATCGCCCGCGTCGTCGCGGAGACCGCAGGTCAGGGCTCGGCAGCGATCAGCCGGCAGTTCGAAGCCGTCCGCACCGCAGCGGAAGAAGAACGCCGCGCGACAACGCAGGCCATGAGCGAAATCTACCAGCAGGGCACGCAGGAAGCCGATGCCATGTTCAAGCAGTCGGCCGACAAGTTCTCGTCGATGGTCGCCAGCATGAAGCAGATGGCTGCCGAAATGCACAACGAGCTCGAGAGCACCCGCACCGAACTGCGCCGTGGCGTTCTCGACATGCCGCAGGAAGCCGCCGATAGCACTGCGCAGATGCGCAAGGTGATCGTCGACCAGATCGAGGCGCTCGCCGAGCTCAACCGCATCGTTGCCCGTCATGGCCGCGGCCTCGACGTGGTCTCGACCAGCCGCACCACCAGCGTGCAGCGTGACGAGGAGCCTGCGATGGCGATCGCCAGCAGCCGCAGTGAAGCGCGCCACGAGGCTCCGCGTCCGGCCCCGCGCCGCGAGGAGCCGCCGGCACGTAGCGCGACGAACTTGCCGATGCCCGATATCGGTGGCCCCGCCCCGCGTCGCACCGAAGCGCCGTCGGTCGCTCCGGCCAACTCCGACCAGGGCCGTGACGGCTGGCTGTCGGATCTGCTCGGCCGCGCCGATCACGTCGAGGAAGATCGCACGCCGCCGCGCCGCGCACCGGCTCCGCAGCAGCCCGCAGCCTCGGCCAATCCGCTGGAGTCGCTCTCGCTCGATATCGGCCGCCTGATGGATCGGACACTGGCTGCCGAAATGTGGGATCGCTATCAGCGCGGCGAGAGCAAGGCCTTCAGCAAGCGGCTCTATACGCCCGCCGGCCAGAAGGCTTTCGATGAAGTCGCCCGCAAGTATCGGTCGGACCGCAACTTCAAGGGTACGGTGGATCGCTACATCACCGAGTTCGAACGCCTGCTCGACGAAGTCGCCCGCGATGAACGCGGCCCGGCAGCGCTGCGCAGCCATCTGACCTCGGAAACGGGTCTGGTCTACACCCTGCTCGCGCATGCAGCGGGCCGGCTGGGCTAAGCAAGACCACATCCAAACGCGAAAAGCGGAGGCAGCGATGCCTCCGCTTTTTTGTTGGGCCTGCTGCTGTGCCGGAGCGCTATACGCGGGGCCAGTCCGGTGCCGTCATCACGCAGGATCCTTGTCGTGAATGCTGACGCCGAACGGCAAGGACACCCAGGCATGCCGCCGGCAATGATAGACGGAGATCTCCGGAGGCGGAAAATCCGGATCGGCAAAGCAGCCGACCGCCACAGCTACGGAACGCGTTTCATATCCTTCTTCGGTGTGGAAGAGATTGGTGCCGCAGACGGGGCAGAACCGGAATCGGAAGCGCGCCCCCTGATCCCCTGTGCGCACATACTCGGTCGCGATGCCGCTCACATTGTAACTTGGCCCGAAGCCCGCGAGCGCGGCAAAGACGCTGCCGGTCCGGCGCTGGCAGGCGAAACAGTGGCATATACCGACGCCCCTCGGCTCGCCTTCGAGCACGATGGACAGCTGACCGCACGAACAGGACGCAGTTCTCGCCATGACAGACCTCCTCGATGCAGCGGTTTGCTGGATCACGGGCGGCGACAGTTATCTTATGCGAACCCGATGCGTTGGGTGAAGCCGCGCGTCTCGCCCACTGCGATGTGCATCACGCCCGGCTTGTCGGCGAACTCGCCGTCGAAATCTACCGGGCTGGCATAGCCGTACCACGGCTCGATGCAGAGGAATGCGGCGCCGGATGGTTTCGACCAGATGCCAAGTTCGCGGAAGCCTTCCCAGGCGAAGGTGATCGTCGGTCCGCCAGGCGCGCTATAGCTCAGCGACGTGCTGGCGAGCTGATCGAAGATCATCGCATCCTTGACGAACAGCGATCCCGACAGCGCCAGCGCGCCGCCCTGCACCGGAGATGGCTCCGGCTCCTTCAGCAGCAGCCCGTCTTTGAGGCGTCGGATCGGTGCAGGTTCGGCATCAGAGAAGATGATCGTATGCGCACGTTTGTCGGCACCATCCTTCAGCGGCCAGTGAAATGCCGGATGCGCACCGATCGAGGCCGGCAGCATCTCGTCGCCAGTGTTGGTCACGGCATAACCGATCACCAGTTCATCGCCTTCGATCACATAGGTGACGTCGAGCCGAAACGCGAACGGATATTTCGCCCGGCTGGCGTCATTGTCCGCCAGTGACAGCGAGCAGGACGCAGATCCCTGCCCGGTCCAGCTGAAGCGCTGGTCGCGCGCAAAACCGTGTTGGGTCATTGCATAGACCTGGCCGCGATGGCGCAGCACGTCGTCCTTGAGCTTGCCGACGATCGGAAACAGCAGCGGCGCGTGGCGAGGCCATTCCTCCCCGGCCTGCCAGAGCACCTCATGCCCATGCGCATCCTTCAATGAGCAGAGTTCGGCACCAGCAGCCTTGATGGTCGCCGTGACGCGGCCGTTGCTGATGGTGAAGCTATCTTGGGTCTCCATCAGCGCTCTCCCTCTATATTCAGACTGGTGCCTATTGAGCCTGCTGGCGACGACGCGGCGGTGCGACAGATGCCGGAGGCGCCGCCGGTGCAGGCGCAGCCGCGGGTGTGCCGCTGCTGGCGCCAAACAACAGGCGCGTCGGGTTGCGGTCAAGATTGTTCACCGCACGGCTGATATCGGCGAGCGTGCGGCGACCGTCGAGGATCAGAGCGCCCGAGCGCTTGTCGAGGTTCTCGGTCAGCTCATGAAACGACTTCACGGCCGCCGTGAGTTCGCCGCCGTCTTTGCCGCCCGCGAGCGCATCAAGGCCGAGCAGGATATTGTCGGTCCGCGCGACGACGCTGTCGGCTTTGCCCATGACACCATCGGCTTTGCCCATCACGCTGTCGATCTTCAGCATGATGCCGTCGATCACTTCCGAATTTTTCGCGAGCGTCGCCGTGAAGGTTTCGACATTCTTCATGGCGCCCTTGAGAGTATCTTGATTGTCGGCGACCAGACGATTGACGTTGTTCAGCGTTGCCCGGATCGATTCAGAGATATCCCGCAGCAGCTCCGGATCGGCCGTCAGCACCGGCACGCCGTCGGTATCCAGCGGGACCGCGGGCGCAGCTTCATCGCCGCCCTTCAGCGCGATCGCCGCTACACCCGTGAGCCCCTGAAATTCCAGCCCGACCTGCGTGTCCTTGCGGATGGGCGCGATGTTCTCGACCATCGCCAGCGCAACGACACGCTTGGGATTGTCGAGCTTCACGGAGACGACCTCGCCGACCCGGATACCATTGAAGTTGACATTGCCGCCGTTGCGCAGGCCCGACGCCGCGCCTTCGAAAATGATGCGCAGCGGCGTGCGCTGCGTGGTCGAATGCAGATTCTGGAACCACAACACGAAGCCGAACGCTGCGGCGATCACCGCCAGCGTGAAAATTCCGATCAGGACGAAGTTCGCCCGCGTTTCCATCAAACCAACTCCAGTACAACTAGCCGATAACAGCGCGTGCGCGCTTGCCGTGGAAATATTCCCGTAGCCAGGGATGTTGCGAGGCCAGCATGTCGGCCATCGTTCCCTGCGCGATGATCTTGCCATTGCCAAGAACGGCGATCCGGTCGCAGGCTGTATGCAGGCTGTCGAGATCATGAGTTACCATGAAAACGGTCAGCCCCAAAGTTCGCTGCAGCGTGCGCACCAGTTCGTCGAAATCGCCAGCGCCGATCGGATCGAGACCCGATGTCGGCTCGTCCAGGAACACAATCTCCGGATCGAGCGCGAGCGCCCGCGCCAGCGCAACGCGCTTGATCATGCCGCCCGAAAGTTCCGACGGATAGCGATCCGCGACCTCCGGCTTGAGCCCGACCATGGTAAGCTTGGCCATGGTGATCTCATCGAGCAGACGCTCCGAGACCTTGAGATATTCGCGCACCGGAAACTGGATGTTCTGCCGCACGTTGAGTGACGAGAACAACGCCCCGTGCTGAAACAGGATGCCCCAGCGCCGCTCGACATCGCGGCGTTCCTTGTCGCCGCCATCGAGATCAGTTCCGAACACCTCGATCGTGCCGGAGACTTTCGGCACGAGGCCAATGATCGTGCGCATCAGCACGGACTTGCCGGCACCGGACGCACCGACGAAGCCGAGGATTTCGCCGCGGGTGACATCGAGATTGAGACCATCGAGTACACGGCGGCTGCCGAATGCCACGGTAAGATCGCGCACGCTGATGATCGCATCGGCAGAGATGGAGGCAGCAGCCGTCGGCGTCTCAGTAATGGGCGTCGCAGTCGTCGAGGTCATGGCCGTCAGATCCCGATCGTTGCGAAGAAGATCGCGAACACGCCATCCATCACGATCACAAAGAATATTCCCTTCACCACGGACGATGTTGTGTGCTGCCCCAGCGACTCCGCGCTGCCCTGCACGGCAAGGCCTTCGACGCAGGCCACGATGCCGATCACCATGGCCATCACTGGCGCTTTCACCATGCCGACGATGAAGTGGTTGATCGAAATCGCCTCGCGCAGACGCGACAGGAACGACGATGGATCGACTCCGCCATAGAGCCAGGCGACCAGACCGCCACCATAGAGCGCAGCCATCGCGCCTAGAAATGCGAGAATGGGCAGCGCCAGCACCAGCGCCACCATGCGCGGCAGGATCAGAACTTCGATGGCATCGAAACCCATGGTGCGGAGCGCATCGATCTCCTCGCGCATCTTCATTGAGCCGAGTTCGGCGGTATACGCGCTGCCGGAGCGCCCGGCGACCATGATCGCCACCAAGAGCACGCCGAGCTCGCGCAGCACTAGCACGCCGAGCATGTCGACCACGAAGACGTCGGCGCCGAAGCGGCGAAAATGGAACAGACCCTGCTGGGCGACGATACAGCCGATCAGGAAGGTGATCAGGACCACGATCGGTACTGCGTTCCAGCACACCTGCTCCAGGTGATGCACCACCGAGGTGAGCCGGAATTTCGACGGATGCCGCCAGACGCGGAACCAGGCCGCGATCACGGCACCAATCATATCGACCAGCGCGACGAGGGTTTCCCCGATGCCATAGATATTGCGGCCGATGCCATCGAGCACGGCAGTCAGGGCGCTACCGCTTGCCGGTAACGGGACCGCAGGCTTCACGCGGCGGACCTCGTCGACCAGGGTCGCGTAATTCGCCGAAAGGCCCGCGATCTGCGCCTCGTGGCCGCCATTGGTCAGCGCCCGACGCAACCGCTCGATCAGCCAGGCGCCGAATGTATCCAGCTTGGAGACCTGCGACACGTCGATGAAGATGTTGGGGCGGCTACCGGTCAGCTTCTCGGCCTCGCCGACGAGTTTTTCGAGCGCGGGGGCAAAGCGCGCCGTCCACGACCCAGCCGCGCACAGCGCCAAGCCGTCGCCTTTCGCGATCTGTTCCAAGGTCGGGCCGCTCAAAACAGGCTCCCGCGGGCGTTCAGTCTGTGCATGAACAAAGTATTAACACGCCCAAATACGTTTCTGAGAAGCCAAGTGAAGCCAACACGTTGCTATGGTTAATATGGCCTTAATTCGCCCCGACGGGACTGTCAGACACCGGCATTGCGTCGCAAACAAGTTCACGGCGATCACGTAAACTTATAGACACGCCATTACCCGCCGTTGCCGGCCACAGCCCGAAAGACGCCGCATTGTCCGCATCCGACGCTGCCCCCGCCCTAATGACCGCCCGGATCGAGCAATGGCCGATCGCTGGCGCCTTCACCATCAGCCGCGGCGCCAAAACAGAGGCCGTCGTCGTGGTCGCCGAGATCCACCGCGGCGGTTTGACCGGCCGTGGCGAATGCGTCCCCTATGCGCGCTATGGCGAGACCCCGGAGGCCACGCTGGCGGCCATCCTGGCGATGCAGGACCGATTTGCCGCGGGCCTCGACCGAAACGCCCTGCAATCGGCCATGCCTGCCGGTGCCGCCCGTAACGCCCTAGATTGCGCCCTGCTCGACCTCGAAGCCAAGAGCCGGGGCCAGCGCGTCTGGGATATGCTGCAGCGGCGGGCACCGCGCGCCTGCACCACCGCCTATACGATCTCGCTTGGTACGCCCGAGGCGATGGCCTCCGCCACCGCAAAGGCGGCCTACCGGCCACTGCTGAAGATCAAGCTCGGCAGTGACGACGACATCAGCCGCATCACGGCCGTGCGCCAGGCCGCACCGGAATCCGAGTTGATCGTCGATGCCAATGAGGCGTGGACGCCGGACAACCTGAAAGCCAATCTCGATGCCTGCCATAATGCCGGCGTCACGCTGATAGAGCAGCCGCTGCCGGCAGGCAAGGATGATGCGCTGATGCATGTGCATCGGCCGATCATGGTTTGCGCCGACGAGAGCGTGCATGGCCTGGCTTCGCTCGAGGCGTTACGCGGGCGTTACGATGCGATCAACATCAAGCTCGACAAAGCCGGCGGCCTGACCGAAGCGCTGGCGATGGCGGATGCCGCGCGTGCCATGAATCTCGACATCATGGTCGGTTGCATGGTGGCGACGTCGCTGGCGATGGCGCCCGCGATGCTGATTGCGCAATATGCACGCTTCGTCGATCTTGATGGTCCGCTATTGCTCGCCGGGGATCGCGACGGCGGTCTGCGCTATGACGAAAGCACCGTCTATCCGCCCGACGCGGCGCTCTGGGGCTGATCGCCCGCAACGCCCGGCGGCTGCCCGGCGCGATGCCGGCCGAACCATATGACGGTCGCGCCGGCAAGGCCAAGCACGGCCATCACGTAGTAAACGCCCTCGCCGTAACGCGCATAGATCGCGCCTGACAGAACCGCCATGCTGCTCATCACAAGGCCGGTGCAGGCGGTGACATAGCCCTGCGCCCGCGCCATGACGTGCGGCAGCACGTGATGCAGCAGCAGGCCCATTGTGCCGAGTTGCGTCAGACCGTAGGTCGCGCCGTGCAGCAATTGCACAACCACGAGAATCGGGAGCGGAAGCGTTTGCGCGGTCAGCGTCCAGCGCAGCAATGCGCCAAGGCCACCAAGGATGACCATGGTTGCAGGTGACAAAGTCAGGCGCGGCGACACTGCGAACAGGACAATTTCGGCCAGCACGCCGAGCGTCCACAGACCCGCGATGGTGAGGCCGTCGAGCCCAGCCGCCTGCCACGTGATCGACGCGAAGGTGTAGTAGCCGGCATGGCTGCCCTGGATCAGTGCGGCTGAGATCGCTATGGCGAGGAAGCCGGGATCGCGTAGCAACGCGCTTGCCTTCGAGAGCACCGTGCCGTCGCCTGTCGGCGCGCCAAGTGGCTGCAGACCAAGGCTGACGACAGCCGACAGCACCATCGCCGCGACAATCACCCAGATCAGATGTTGACCGTCGAGCCAGTTGACCACCAGACCGCAAGCAAGCGCACCAACCACGAAGGCGGCCGAGCCCCACAGCCGTAGCGGACCGTAACTGAAGCCGAAGCGCACCACGCCTTTCAGCGCATAGCCATCGGTCAGCGCCGTGAGCGGCGTCCAGACCACTGCGGTCAGCGCGAACACCAGGAGCACGGCGAGCGGTTCGCGTAGCGTGCCCACTGTCGCAAAGCCGATCATGGTGAGAAAGGCACAGACAATCATCGTCTGGCGCAGGGCATGACGGCGCTCCGCGAAAGCGGTGATGAAGGGCAGCGTGGTGAAGCGCGTCATCGACGGCACAGCAAGGATGGCGCCGATCCAGGTCGGATCGATGCCGATCGCCTTCAGCCAGACGGGGAAGAACGGCAGATAGAAGCCGCTGGAGCCGAACACCGTGCCGTAGAACATCGCCAGCCGCTGCGCGAATTTGCGGCGGATTTGCGGGGCGCTATGGGTGGCAGATTCGGCTATCATGAGGTGAACTGCGATTCGCCACGGGATCGTGGAGATGGTTACATACCGCGCATCCCTGTGCGCGCCACGAGTTATCATGATGGCCGAAGAAGCATTTGCCCTGTCGCCGATCTCCGCCCGCCCCACCTTGCCGGGCGAGGCAGACTATGACGCGATCCGCGAAGCCTTCATGGAGACCGCGCGCGGTCGCTGGTTTCTTGCCGAATATGCCAAGCGCAACCGCACTGCCGATACCAGCCTGGTGCTCGAAGCCGTCACGCGCCTTGAAGCCAATCTCGCCGCCCAGAAACAGGCGCCGGCGCTCAGCCTGATCGCCGCCCTCGGCGCGATCCGTTCGGCCGTCCGTCAGGCCAAGGCCAGCGCCATCGAAGCAATGCCGCGCGTCGACACCGACGAGGTTTTAACCGGTGCCCGCAACGGCACCCGCATCATCCGCGAGATCGCCTGGACGCTGCGCGAATGCGGCGCCGACACGCGCATCTGCGATCTGCTCGACACACAGGTGAAGGCCATCGAGGCCGGCCAGCAGGCCCTCAATGGCAACGGCCGTGAGGATGTGTTGGCGAGCTACGATCTGTTGATGCAGCGGATCGAGCAGATGGTCGATGGCGGCGCGGCGACGGTTGCGCAGGCCGAACCGACTCCGGCTGCCGAAAAGGCTGAGCCCGTTGTCGCCGAAGCACGCGAAGCATCCGTGACGCCGTTGTTCAAGTCACAGGCGAGCGAAGTGCTGGCTGAGACGGTCACGATCTCAGGCGTCGAACCGCCGCGCGCCGCCGTGCAGCCGGTCGTTGCGGAAACGGTCGCACCAGAGACCGTTGCCGAACCAGTTGCGCCTATCGCAGAAGCCACCGTGGAGCTCACCGCGACGATGGCGGAGGCCTCGGTGGCTATCGCCGCTGACGACATCGCGCAGGCGCCTGAAACGGCAGGCATTGCAGAGGACGAACATGACCTCGCTGTGCTCGATATGGTCGCCGCAGAGATGGGCGCGCTCGATCTGAGCGAGCCGGACGTTATTGAGCCTCAACTTGCCGAGCCTCAATACGTCGAGCCTGAGGTGATGCAGGTTGAAGCTGTCGCTGTTCAGCCAGCCGAGCCCGAAGTCCTCAATCCCGATCTGATGACGCTGGCGCAGATCGCCGAGGTTGCACTGGCACCCGAGCCGCCGCAACCGGACCTAGTGCCTCAGGTGGAAGCCGCCGCGCCGTCGCTTGGGGCAGCGCTGATTGCTGGCGGCGTGATCGCGGATCCGAACGCGCCGGCATCGGACCCGCTGGCGCCGATCCGCAAGATGACGCAAGCCGAGAAGATCGCGTTCTTCTCGTAAGCGCCTCTGGCCGGATCAGGCGTTGATGATCCTGGCGTAGAGATCCGCATCGACATTGCCGCCGGACAAAACGATCACCACCGTCTTGCCGCGCGCGTCGAAACGCCCGTGCATCAGCGCAGCCAGCGCCACGGCGCCGCCAGGCTCGACCACCAGCTTCAAATCGCGAAACGCAAAGGCCATCGCCTTGCCGACTTCGTCGTCAGTAGCGGTGACGGCACCCGCCAGCAGATGCTGGTTGACGGCGAAGGTGATTTCGCCGGGCGTCAGGGCCATCAGCGCATCGCAGATCGTTCGGCCCGTATTGCTGTGCGCGACGCGCTTGCCAGCGCGTAATGAGAGGCCGTGATCGTCAAACCCCGCGGGTTCAGCGACGATGATCGAAGTCTCCGGGAAACGCGCCTTCACAGCGGTCGCGATGCCACCGATCAGGCCGCCACCGGACGCTTGCGCAGACACGATGTCCGGCGCGATGCCCAAAGCGGCCATATCCTCGGCGATCTCGCGGCCGACGGTGCCCTGCCCGGCCATCACGAACGGATCGTCATAGGGCGGCACGACCGTGGCGCCGCTCTTGCCGGCGATATCGCGCGCGATGGCTTCGCGGTCTTCCTTGTCGCGGTCATAGAGCACGACTTCGGCGCCATAGCCTCTGGTGCGCTCGACCTTCGACACCGGCGCATCGGACGGCATCACGATGGTCGCCTTCATGCCAAGGATCTGCGCCGCGGCGGCAACGCCCTGCGCATGATTGCCGGAGGAGAATGCGACGACGCCCCTGCCGCGCTCACCCTCGGGGATCGAGGAAATCTTGTTGAAGGCACCGCGAAACTTGAACGACCCGGTTCGCTGCAGCACTTCAGGCTTCAGGAACACTTTCGCGCCGGTCTGCGCATCGAGCGCAGGCGAGCGGAGCAATGGCGTGCGCGCCGCATAGGGGGCGATGACGCGCGCGGCGGCATCGATATCGGCGGATGTGATCGGCATCGAGGTGTTTGTCATGCGCGCATTTTATCGCGCGGCACAACCAGCGGGCAAGCTATACCAATCGCAGATCAGGCAGCGAAACGCGGATGCTTCGCTGCGGACGGTGCACGGGCGGCGATTTCGGCCCGCACATGGCTGATATTGTTAACGAAAGCGCGTGCCGACGCTTCCCAGGTGTGACCGGCAGCAAAGCTGAGACAATCCTGCGGCGAAATCTCGAGCGCCTTGAGACAGGCCTGCCGCAAGTCATCCGACAACACACCGACTGGCGACGCGCCGATCACGTCCTTCGGACCCGTTACCGGGAAGGCAGCCACGGGCACGCCGCTCGCCAGCGCCTCGAGCAGCACGAGACCATAGGTGTCGGTCTTGCTCGGAAACACGAAGACATCGGCTGAAGCATAGGCAACGGCCAGAGCCTCGCCCTGCAGCGCGCCCGTGAACAGTGCCTCGGGATATTTCGCTTCGAGCGCGGCACGCGCCGGACCATCGCCGACCACGACCTTCGTACCCGGCAGGTCGAGATCGAGGAAAGCTTCGAGGTTCTTCTCGACGGCGACGCGGCCGACTGAGAGGAAAATCGGCTTCGGCTTGCCGAGATCGACCTGGCGCGGATGAAACAGATTGGCGTCGACGCCGCGCGGCCACAGCACGACATTACGGAAGCCGCGGTCACGTAGCTCGCTCGCCAGCGCCGGCGTAGCCGCCATCACGGCAGAGCTGGCGCCATGGAAGCGGCGCAGGCCGGCCCAGACCCAGGATTCCGGAATCGGAAAACGCGCCGAGATATATTCGGGAAAGCGCGTGTGAAAACTGGTGGTGAAGGGAATGTTGCGACGGCGGCAATAAGCGCGCGCAGAAAATCCGATCGGGCCTTCAGTGGCGATGTGGATGTTGTCGGGCTTCGCCTCGTCGATCAGTTGCGCGATCTTGCGGCGGCTCGGAATCGCGACGCGCAAATCAGCGTAACTCGGTAGCCCGACCGTACGAAACGATTCCGGCGTGAGAAAACTCACATCGACGCCAAAGCCCTTCGCCGCCTCCGCCATCATCGTCAGCGTCCGCACGACACCGTTGACTTGGGGATGCCAGGCATCGGTAGCGACGAGAATGCGCATCAATCCGCCATCCTTCAAGCCGCCTTGGCCGGTGCAAGCGCCGGCACGGGCATGCCGCGGCGGACCGGATCGGTCCAGGTAATGATCTCGAAGCGGCCATCCTCGTGTTCGACCAGCGCCGTACAGCTTTCGACCCAATCACCGCAATTCATGTAGCGGATGCCATGCTCGTCGCGGATCGTCGCGTAGTGGATGTGGCCGCAGATCACGCCATCAGCGCCGTGGCGCCGCGCCTCACCGGCCAGCGTCTCTTCGAACGCGCCGATATAGTTGACGGCGTTCTTCACCTTCATCTTGGCCCATTTCGACAGCGACCAGTAAGGGAAGCCGAACAATTTGCGCAGCGCATTGACCAGGCGATTCATCTGGATCGCGAAGTCATAGGCCTTGTCGCCGAGATGGGCGAGCCAGCGCGCGTTCTGCACCACTAGGTCGAAAATATCGCCATGGATGACGAGATATTTCTTGCCGTCCGCGCCTTCATGCGTCGCGGTCTCGACAACCTCGATACCGCCGAAATGCGTGCCGTAATAGCTGCGCAGGAATTCGTCGTGATTGCCGGGAATGTAAACGACCTTGGCGCCCTTGCGCACCTTGCGCAGCATCTTCTGGACGAAGTCGTTATGAGACTGCGGCCAGTGCCAGCCGGATTTCAGCGCCCAGCCATCGACGATGTCGCCAACGAGATAGATGGTATCGGCATCATGGGTACGGAGGAAGTCCAGCAGCCGGTCAGCCTGCGATCCGCGGGCGCCAAGGTGGACGTCGGAGATAAACAAGGTGCGAAAGCGCTTTTCGTTGCCTTCACTCATCACGTCTCTTTCCATGTCGAGCAGCTAACTGATTTGCATGACACGGCGATGACGATTTACGCCGCCAGCGCCGCCGCGGTTCGCTCAAAAGTAACCAATGTGTAGATGCCGAACGGCGCCACCTTGCGGCGTTCGATGAGGATCGATTCAGCATTCGCTTGCGACCACGCCTGCAGCCGCGCGAACGGGAATTCCGGGCGCAAACCGAAGGAACGGGTCTTCACGGCGGCCCAGCGCTCAACGGCGGCTGCCAGACCAGTCTCCGAATACAGATGATTGACGAGAATGATGCGTCCGCCCGGCTTCACCACCCGGTGGCACTCGGACAACACCTGCTCGGGATTCTCGACCAGCGTAATCACAAACTGCGCGACGACACAGTCGAAGGTCGCGTCTGCAAAGCTCATCGCATGGGCATCCATCTCCCTGATGTCCTTGACCCATGGATAGCGGCCGGTCGCCATCTTGGCGCGCGCCTTGGCAAGCATGGGCGCGCTCAGATCGATACCGGTGATCTCGGTTGTCGCATCATAGTCATCGAATGACAGGCCCGTGCCGACGCCGACTTCAAGCACCTTGCCGCCCACAGCACGCGCCGCTTCCGCAGCCGCGCGCCGGCCCTTCAGCATCACCGGACCGCACACCGCATCATAGATCGGAGCCCAGCGCGCATAGGCCGTTTCAACAATGGATTTTTCGAGATCCAGCGTCGTCATCGAAGGTTCCGTCCAGCGTGTCCGGAAGAATCGGACAACCCATTTGCTGTTCGGCTGATATCAAGCCGGGATGACAGATCGACGACAGAGTGTCGCATGAGAGGTACCGCTGGATACGCCAGAGGACCGCCAAAGGGACTACCGTAACCGATATGTACCCGCAGAGCGGCTGCAGCGCGTGGCTCGTGAATCCGGCGCTAACGCGCGCGGAATTTGCAAGACGAAGCCCTTCCTGAACGCGTTCCGAAACGCCTGGCCGCCTTTTCGCGGCGCCTTAAGCGAAAATAACGCTGCTCTGACGCCTGACTGACGTCGGCGACGACGTCGACAGGCTTCAATGGCTGTCACACAGCGATGTACCGGGATATCCCGGTCGCAAAAATCGGAGCACCACCATGCGCGCCTACGCACAGTTTGTATCAGGCGACGATCATCTGCGTCTTGGTGCGATCTTCAGTCTGCCTGCCACGTGGCGGCAGCGAGCCCGCTTCAGGGCAGAGTTGCGCGCGGATATCAGAGACAGGCCCGATTTTCTCTGCGATATCGGCATCGGCCTGTACGAAGCGCATGCCGAAGCGTCACGGTTTTTCTGGGAGCCTTGGCTACTGAAGCGCCGCTAACCCAAAATCATAATCCAATTGTTGCGGCGGACCTGCGCTCGACCAGGAGCGTGAGTATCGATGTCTCCGAGACTCACCAGAAGATCAAGAATCTTCGGGTGGAGCATTTCCATGACACGACATTCGTCCTTTTCAACGGCGGTTAATCGGACGATCGTGCAAACAGACATTGTATTTCACTGGGAAACGCGCTGGATCATAGATACGATCTATGACCTGTGGGGGACGGCGCATTGGACAAGCTCACTCTGAACGATCCGCTATTCGCTACCTACGTCATTGCTGCGAGTCTGACGATCCTCAAGGCTGTGGCGATGTCGTGGCTGACTGTAGTCCGTATGGTCGACGTCAAAGGCGGCTACCGTTCGCCGGAGGATATCAAGAAGACGCCGATGAACCCCGCGCCCTCCCCGGCGCAACTCTTGCCCAACGAGCGCGTCGAGCGGATTCGCCGGATCCAAATGAACGATCTTGAGAGCCTGCCCTACTTCCTGGTCGCGGGTTTGCTCTACATTCTCACGCAACCATCCCTGCTGCTCGCGCAATGGCTGCTATACGGCTACGTCGCCTCACGTCTGCTTCACTTTATCGCCTATCTCACCGGACAGATTCATGAGATCCGCGCGACCTTTTGGACTGTGGGCTCGCTCATCCTGGTCTTCATGACCGTCCGGACGTTGATATCTGCAGTCAGCGCGTGAGGCTCAATCCGTAACGCCGGCTTCGTGCTGAGCCGACAGGTAACGTTCGAGAGCAGCGTCCTGCTTGAAAAAGCGCATAGCACGAAGCTCTGTGATAGTCGTCTTTTGCACGGCATCGCGCTGGCGCGTCACGTCACGCGCCTCTTCCAATCGCCTGGCGGCTACAAGATTGGCTACCAGCATGCGATGACCCGTACCGTTGGCCGGATTCTGCTGGATCGAGTTGCGCGCCCACAAGATACCATCCTCGGGGCGCCCGAGCGCAAAGCATGATGCAGCCAGGCCCGTCATCCAAAAATGGAGCATATTGTCGTAGGGGCTAAGGGCGATCGACCGGTGAAGGCATGTGACAGCATGCTCATAGTCACCACCCATGCTGTCGATCATTCCAAGGATGCCCCAGGCGAAGGCGGAGCTTGGATTGAGGCGCACAGCCTCCTTGCAGTGGACGCGCCCCTGATCGTTGTTGCCGACCGGACCAAACAATGTGAAGCCATAGACCGCATGGGCAAAAGCATCTGTGCCATCTTCCTCGACGGCGCGGCGTGCCAAGGCGAGGGCTTCGACCAACGTTTCCGGCAAAGCCGCCGCCCCCAGAGGCGACGCCATGACAAGTGCCCAGGCAAGGGACGCCAGCGTGGCTGGGCGCAGCTGATCGAGGGTGAGAGACTGTCGCAACAATACGATCGCCCTCGTGATCCCGTCACGGGTTCCGCTCCATAGATAGGGAAGCGCTCGCAGGTAGATGTCGTAAGCTGAAAGATCCGAGAGCGGCTTACGCCGTGCGCGTTCGACCTCGGCGCTCCGCACCGCCGGATCAATCACCGCAGCGACACTCGCGCTGATGTCATCCTGCAGATCAAAAACATCGACGATGGCGCGATCGTAGCGATCCGACCACACTTGGACCTCATCGCGGGCATGGGTCAGTTCGGCCGAGACACGGATGCGGTTGCCCGCTTTGCGGATGTTGCCGCTCAGGACGTATTGAACACCCAGTTGTTGTGCGATTTGCCGGCTGGTCAGCCTTCTATCCTTGAAGGCGAAGCTCGATCCGCGTGCGATGACCACGAATTCGCGAAAGCGCGACAAAGCGGTGATGATGTCCTCGGTGACACCGTCAGCGAAGTATTCCTGCTCCGGGTCGTCGCTCATGTTCCGAAACGGCAGAACCACGATGGATGGTTGATCCACGGCCATCATCAGAGCAGGCGCGGGTGGAACCGATATCTCGACCTCGCTGACAACCACCGATTCAGCCAGTGTCTGGGCCCTGCGTAGTTCAGCGACGAGTGCTCGGGTTGCCTCGTCCGGCTCCGTGTTGAGCTCTCGCTTCAGAAGCGTAACGACCTCTTGATAGTATTTGAGCGCTTCAGCTTTACGCCCTGTTGCAGACAAAGCCTGCATGATCAACCGGTGCGCATCCTCACGCATGTTGTTCAGCGCGCTCGCGCGATGCCCGGCCTTCAATGCGTGATCGGCACGACCGGCGGCCAGCTCTTTTTCGCCGAGCCCGACCATCGCACTTAGAGCCAGCTCCTGAAATCGCTGGCGTTCGCCAGCCAGCCAATCGCTCCAGCCTTCTTCGGTAACACCGATGTCATCGACGAAGCGCCCTCGATAGAGATCCGCTGCCTCACCCAGCGCATCGCGGCCGCCTTCCCGCACCAGGACCTCGAACCGGCTGACATCGCACAGGATCACCGTCGTATTCAGCGATACGAACTCGCCATCGCTCTTGAGAGCATCCCGACCCAGAATTTGACGTAGCTTGAACAATGACTGACGGAGGTTCTGCCTGGCTTGCGCGTCGAAATAAGACCCCCAGAACAGGCTCGACAGTTTTTCGCGCGGCTGAGGCTCCGGTGCCGTGCAAGCCAGATAAGCAAGCAATCCCGAGAGCTTCTTGTTTGGCAAGCCGACGGCGCCGTTCGGCCCGGTGAGCACGAAGCGTCCCAAAAGCGAAAGATTAAATTTTGGGCACAATGCCAATTACTTCCAATTTTTGAACAGACGCGCGCTCTCAATATACATTCTACCTGGATTGGCAACTTTGCGAGCAATATTAACGCAGCGATGACGGCTGACTAACGCCGGATGAGACGGCAGCGGGTTCAAATCAAAATGCGACGAGATGCGAGCGGCATTCGGCGCAGAGCAACTTCACCCGGAAGCCTTCATGCGCACGCGTCACATCATTGCGGTCATCGCTACCCTGACCGTGATCCTCGCCGGAGTTGATGTGGCGCGGACTTCCCTCGCCGCTCCGAAAGCCAGAGCGGCTTCGCACGCCACGCCTCCCGTCTCACCTCTCCTTTTCGGAGGCGACTGATCTCAGTTCGATTTCGAAGTCGCTATCAAGCAGGAGGTCGCATTGACCAATACCGCGCAACTGCGAGCGCTATCGTATGCCTTTCTCTCAACCGAAGACGAACGACGAGTCGTCGCGAGATGGAGAATTGGAGTGATCGCGTTCTATGGCTCGATTTTGTTGATTGCTTTGGCTGCAACGAGCCAAAGGCCCCAAGCCGATCAGCCTGACCTCGCTTCCAATGATTTCGTCACATACCACATGTCGAGCCCGCCGCTACCGTAGGCGAACAAAGCCAACGCCGCAGTAGCATCGCTGCCAATGCCAGCAAGCGCGGCGAAGTTTCTAACGCAAATTTCAAGGGTGTCAGGCGGGCCCAGCGGTCAGCAAGCTCACCTGCATCATCCCGTGAAGTATCAGGAAAAGAGTGATGAAGACCGACTTTCCGGCGCCATCTCCAGCACCTGTAGGGGCTTCGATGATCGTCAGCGCACTTCATGAATCACGTCGCCGGCAGGCAATCAACATCGTTCATCGCTACCAGCATCTCATCTCCGACCGCGTCGAAACCAATCTTGGCAAGCCTATTCCATCGCCGGACACGCGCGTTCGTCAGATACAGAACAGTGAAAGGAAAAGAAACGTGAGGCGACTGAGCGAAACACACCTGATCATCCTGATCCTTATCGGCTTCGGCATTGTGCACGTGATTGGTGGCGTCCTGCTCGCACGGGCGGCGCCCGAGCACAGTCGCCCTGTGAATATAGCGGCCTGGGGCGACTGATCGCGGCAGGCGAAGAGGCATCAATCATCAATGGACGGCAACAATCGTGAGGCTGACATGACTGCAATCGCGAGCGCGATGTCCCGCGCGATTCGTTCGATCACCGGAGCCGATGTGCTCAAGCATTTTCTGTTTTTCTGCGGAGCCGGAATTCTGGTGTTCGTGCTCTCGCTCACTTACGGCCTGGATTTGAGCTCGGGCCTTTTCTGATCCTCGCCACGATTACGCAAACCGAAGCGCTCAATTCCCCGCAGGCCATATCCGCATGAGGTCACTACGTGAACGCTCTGATCGCCACCTATATCGCATGGATCATCGCCCAAACCGGCTTCGTCCCTCCGGCTCACCCGCCAATCCATTTCGCGACGTCAGAAGAAATGGCTGTGCTGAGTGGTGCGCCGGAAAATAGCGGGCTCGAATTTCAGGCCCTCTACAGCCGCGAACAAGGCGCGATCTACCTGCCCCACGAATGGCAACCGATCAATTTGCGGCAGAAGAGCGCGCTGCTGCATGAGCTCGTGCATCACGTGCAACGAGCCAACAACGTCGAAGCTCCGTGTGTGGCTGCCCACGAACGCCAAGCCTATGACCTTCAGCTGAAATGGCTACGCGAACAGGGAGTCGAGGATCCCTACAGCCTCATCGGCACGAATGAGCTCACAATCTACATGGTGAGCGTCTGCCGCGACGGTTCGTAAGCGGCACACGACATTCCTTCGTCACAGGCCATGAGATGCAACGGGCTCGTGCGCGAGCCGATGCTCAGGCGATGGGAGCGCGCCGAGGTTGGCTTGAACCAACCTTGATACGCCTAATAGAATGCGTGGAAATGATGCACCGGGCCGTGGCCGTGACCGACCGTAAAACGATCCGCGGCACCGATCGCCGCTGTGACATAGGCTTTCGCCGCACGCACCGAGGCTTCCATGTCCTGCCCCTTGGCGAGGCCCGCCGCGATCGCTGATGACAGCGTGCAGCCGGTACCGTGCGTATTCTTCGTGGACACGCGCGCTGCCGGCAATGCAATGGCACGCTCCGCCGTGATAAAATAGTCGGTGCTCTCCGGGCCGGTCCCGTGACCGCCCTTGATCAGCACAGCCTTGCAGCCGAGCGCGAGCAGCCGCTTGCCCTGCGCCTCGATCGCAGCATCGCCCTCCGCCATCGGCTCATCGAGCAGTGCGGCGGCCTCTGGCAGATTTGGCGTGATAATCTGCGCCAGCGGGATCAGCGTGCTGCGCAGTGCAGCGATGGCTTCCGGCGCCAGCAGGCGATCGCCTGATGTCGCGACCATCACAGGATCGAGCACCACATGTTTCGGCTGCCATGTCGCGAGGCCCGCGGCGATCGCCTCGATCACATCGCGCTGCGCGACCATGCCGATCTTGACCGCGCCGACCGCAAGATCGACGAACACGGCATTGATCTGCTCGCTCACGAACTCAGCGGGCACCTGATGGATGCCGGTGACGCCCTTTGTGTTCTGCGCGGTCAGCGCGGCGATCGCCGACGCGCCATAGACGCCCAGCGCCGCGAAGGTCTTGAGGTCGGCCTGGATCCCGGCGCCGCCCGAGGAATCCGAACCGGCAATGGTCAGCGCAACGGGTGTGGGCATCGGAAAAACTCGCACGAGATCAAGGGATAAGCAGCTATACCAGTCCTACCCTGCCAGTCGTGAACCAGCAACCCGGCGACATGCTGGCGGCTTGCGCCGCACCCTGTTTTGGGCTTGATGATCTCTAAAATCGCCCGTTTCCGGAGAATCCCGATGGTCCCCTTCTTTGTCCAGTTCAAGTGCAAGCTTGGCCAGTCCTACGCCGTCGCCAACGCGCTGGCCGAAGCCGAAATCGCCTCGGAGATCTATTCCACCGCCGGCCACTACGACCTGCTGGTGAAGTTCTATGTCGATAACGCCACCGACATCGGCCATTTCGTGAACGAGAAGGTGCAGACCATCCCGGGCATCCAGGACACCCACACGATCATCACGTTCAAGGCGTTTTGAGGCGGAGCTGCCCCAAACTCTCGTGTCGTCCCCGCGAAGGCGGGGACCCATATACGCTAGAGATTGCGGCAAAGCACTGAAATCATGGCTCTGCCGCTTCTCTTGCTCTGACCGTGGTTATGGATCCCCGCGCCGCGTACGCCTTCGGCGTACTAGGTGGGGATGACATCTGAGAAGGCCATGGCTTCTCCAGCGCTACACCGCCATCTTCCGATGCAGCACGGGCACGCCGCTCAGCTCCTCCGCCGCATCGACGATCGCATTCGCGTCGATGCCGTGGTGGCGATAGAGATCGCCAATTGTGCCGGTCTGGCCGAATTGCTCGACGCCCAGCGCTTCCATGCGATGACCGCAGACGCTGCCGATCCAGCCCAAAGTCGCGGGATGGCCATCGAGCACGGTGACGATGCCGCAATCGCGCGGCAGCGGCTGCAGCAGCTTCTCGATATGGCTCAGATGCTGCGGATTACGCTTGTCGCGGCGAATTTTCCGCGCCGATGTCCAGCCGGCGTGGAGACGGTCGGCTGAGGTGATCGCCAAGAGGCCGATGTCGCGATGGCTGTCGCCGAGCAATCCCGTCGCCTCGATCGCCTCCGGCGCCAGCGTGCCGGTATAGGCGATCACCAGATCGCAATTGGCGCCCGGCTTGCGCAGCCAATAGGCGCCATCGGTGATGCCCTCCCGCAGCTCCGGCGTCATCATGCGCTGCGGCTGTTCGATCGTGCGCGTGGACAGCCTCAGATAAACCGACCCACCCGTGCGTTGGCCAGCCTCATCGGTGCCCGCGTCATGCTGCATGTGCTGGAAGCCCCAGCCCATGATCACCGCGAGTTCGTCGACGAAAGCCGGCTCGAACGAGGCGAGACCGTCCTGAGCCATGCCGATCAGCGGCGTCGCAATCGACTGATGCGCGCCGCCTTCCGGCGCCAGCGTGATGCCCGATGGCGTCGCCGCCACCATGAAACGGGCATCCTGATAGCAGGCATAATTGAGCTGATCGAGCGCGCGGCTGATGAAGGGATCGTACAGTGTCGCGATCGGCAGCAGCCGCGTGCCGTTGACGCTGTTCGACAGGCCCAGCGCCGACATCAGGATGAAGAGGTTGCTCTCGGCAATGCCGAGTTCGATGTGCTGGCCCTTTGGCGAGAAATCCCAGTTAAAAGTCGAGGGAATCTTCTCGCTGCGGAAGTGGTCGGCCTTCTCGGCGCGCGCAAACAGCCCGCGGCGATTGACCCAGGCGCCAAGATTGGTGGACACGGTGACATCGGGCGACGCGGTCACAATGCGCGACGCCAGTTCGGTGTCGCCTCGCGCCAGCTCGTGCAGCACCAGGCCAAAGCCCTGTTGTGTCGACATCTCCGGCGACGGCTTGAACGACAGATGCGCGGGAACGTCAATGACAGGCGCTGACAAGCGTCGCGTGCCCTGCTGCACGAAGGGTACATTCTTCAGGAAGGCATCCAGCTTCGCCGGGTCCTGCGTCAGACCTTCATACTTGTCCCATTCATGGCCCGGCCGGATGTTCTGTGCCGCGCGCCAGGTCTCCATCTGCGTCGGCGTCATCAGGCCGGCATGGTTGTCCTTGTGGCCCTGGAACGGCAGGCCGATGCCCTTGATGGTGTAGGCGATGAAACAGACCGGACGATCGTGATCGATCGCCTCGAAGGCTTCAATCATGCTGGCCATGTCATGACCGCCGAGATTGGACATCAGCGCCAGCAATTCGTCGTCGCTGCGCGCCTCGATCAGGCGCGACACCGGCCCCTGATCGCCGATCTCGTCATTGAGCCGCTTGCGGAACGCTGCGCCGCCCTGAAAACATAAAGCCGAATAGATCTGGTTCGGACAATTGTCGATCCAGGTCTTCAACGCGGCGCCGCCAGGCTCGGCAAAGGCGGCGTCCATCAGCCGGCCATACTTCACGATCACCACGTCCCAGCCAAAGTTGCGGAACATGGATTCGAACTTCTCCCACAGACCTTCGCGCACGACGGCGTCGAGGCTCTGGCGGTTGTAGTCGACGACCCACCAGGTATTGCGCAGTCCATGCTTCCAGCCTTCGAGCAGCGCTTCGAAAATGTTGCCCTCGTCCATCTCGGCATCGCCGACCAGCGCGATCATGCGGCCTTCGCGGCGGTCCTTCATCCAGCCGTGAGCCGAGACGTAGTCCTGCACCAGTGACGAGAACAGTGTCTGCGCGACGCCGAGGCCGACGGAGCCGGTGGAAAAATCGACATCGTCGATGTCCTTGGTGCGCGACGGATAACTCTGCGCGCCCTTGAAGCCGCGAAAGTTCTCAAGCTTCTCGCGCGTCTGGTTGCCGAACAGATACTGGATGGCGTGGAACACCGGGCTGGCATGCGGCTTCACCGCAACGCGATCCTCCGGCTTCAGCACAGAAAAATAGAGCGCTGACATGATCGTCGCGAGCGACGCCGACGAAGCCTGATGGCCGCCAACCTTGAGGCCGTCGGCATTAGGGCGGATGTGATTGGCGTTGTGGATAGTCCATGACGAGAGCCAGAGCACCTTGCGCGCCAATGCGGTCAGGGTCTGCAGGCGATTGTGATCGATCGGCATGATGGACTCCCGCGTCGGCCAGCTGAGCTGGTTCGTAATGAGGTCGCCATTCTAGCAGGCGCGCCAAAGGGATTTTCTCAATTCATCGCGACAACCATGGCCATATTGGGATAAACCAATTGTCCCGGCTCCCATTTCATGGAATTTTCCCAATGTCAGCCCTCGACGCAATCGACCGCAAGATTCTCGCCGCGCTGCAGATAGACAGCCGCATCACCATGCAGGAGCTCGCCGAAAAGGTCGGGCTCTCGATCTCGCCGTGCCATCGCAGGGTGAAATTGCTGGAAGAGCGCGGCGTCATCACCCGCTACATGGCCCTGGTCGATCAGAAGGCAATCGGACTACCGGTCAGCGTCTTCATCTCCATCAAGCTTGTCAGGCAGAAGGAGGAAGACCTCAACCGTTTCGCGAAAGCGATCTCGAAATGGGAGGAAGTGCTGGAATGTTATCTGATGACCGGCAACCGCGACTATCTCTTGCGCGTCGTCGCGGCGGATCTGTCGTCCTATGAGGCATTCCTGAAGAACAAGCTGACGCGGCTCGACGGCATCGCCTCGATCGAATCCAGCTTCGCCCTCAGCCAGGTGAAGTATTCGATCGCACTGCCGGTGTAAGGGCCCAGAGCTAGCTGGCTCGCTTCACCGTGGCGGCGGTACCACCCAGGGCGCTGACGACGCTTTGATAATGCGCAATCGGCTGTGGGCGGCCGATCAGGAAGCCCTGGATCTCCGCACAGCCCTCGGCGGCAAGAAACGACATTTGGGCGACGGTCTCGACGCCCTCGGCGATCACCGGGAGCTTCAACGAGCGGCCGAGCCCGATGATAGCGTGAACAATAGCCGCGGACTGCGGATTGTCCTCGAGCTTGGCCACGAAGGTCTGGTCGATCTTGATCTTGTCGAAGGGGAAAGCCTGCAGATAGCTCAGGCTCGAATAACCCGTGCCGAAATCATCCATGGCGACGCGAACGCCCAATTCCTTGACGGCGTGCAGGATTGCGATGGCACCAGCAAAATCGTCAATCAGCACGCCTTCGGTGATCTCGATCTCGACACGCTTTGGGCAGAGACCGGTTTCCGCCAGAACGGCGGCGAGCATCCCGGGCACATCGCCGCGCTGAAAATTGACCGGCGACAGATTGATGGCGATCGACAGCGGATTGACCCAGGTTGCCGCCTCGCGACAGGCCTCGCGCGCCACCCATTCGTCGATCGCGCCTATCAGACCGCTCTCCTCCGCCAGCGGAATGAACACCGTCGGCGAGATGATGCCGCGCTCGGGATGCCGCCAGCGCAGCAGAACCTCGAAGGCGACGACAGCGCCCTCCGTGGTCGCCTGCGGCTGAAAATAGAGTTGGAATTGCTTGTTCTCGACCGCCACCACGAGATCACGTTGCAGCAGTCGTTTCTCGCGGATGTGCTGATCCATCGCAGCCTCGAAGAAGCGGATGGTACCGCCTTCCTCGGCCTTGGCGCGGTCGAGCGCCAGATCCGCATGCGCAATGAGAGCTTCGATATCCTGGCCGTCCTGCGGATAGACCGAGATGCCGATACTACAGCGAACATTGACGTGCTGGCCGTCGATCTGAAACGTATTATCGAGAATGCCCGACAACCGCGCACAGAGATCTTCCGCTGTTTGCGGCTCCGCGCCGAGATGAGACACGATCGAGAAGATATCGCCACTCGGCCGTGCCAGAAATGCACCGTTGCAGGCTTGCGCCAGCCGCTTCGCCAGCTCGGCCAGTACGGCGTCTCCGGTGGCCTGGCCGTATACATCATTTGTTTCTCTGAAGCGGTCGATATCGATCCGCGCGATGGCGAACGAGCCGTGTCCGGCCGACGCCTCTTTGAAGACGCGGGCCAGATATTCGTTGAAGGCAACACGATTGGGCAGATCGGTGATCGGATCGTGCCGCGCAAGATGCACGATCCGCGCTTCGCTGAGTTTGCGGTCGGTGATGTCGGCGTGGGTCGCGACCCAGCCGCCATTCTTCATCGGCCGGTAGCGTACATTGATGGCGCGTCCATCCGGCAGCTCGGCGGTCTGACTGCTCGGCACGCGATCCGCGAGGGCCGTCCGCATCTTCATCTCATAACTATCCATGTCGACGAACAGCGTGCCAGCTGCCGCGCGAATTGCCAGCACCTGATCCTCAGTCGCGCCGGCCAACATTTTCGCCGGCGGGATATTGTACATGCGCAAGTAGCTTTCGTTCCACAATTCGAGCAGGCCATCGGCGCTATACATGCATAGGCCCTGCTCCATATTGTTGAGCGCCGCATCGAGCTGCAGATTGCGCTTGCTCATGCTGCGGCGGGTGCGTTGATCTGTTACGGCAACGACGAGGCCGGCGATCACTACGGCAGCGGTGAAGGCCGCAATGGCCAGCGACAGTTCGATCGGCGACAGCAGACTTTGGTTCTCAGCGGCTGCGGCATTGTAGGTCAGATCGATCGCGCCCATAGCAACGAAGTGATGTACGCAGATCGCGAGCGTCAGAAGCAGTGCGGCAACGAGCAGCTTGCCGGACCGGTCGGCGGTGTGGGCGACGAGGATCGCCAAGGCGGCAATCACCATGCCGCCGACGACCGACGCCGTCACGAGATCCGGCATCCACTGGATGATGGCGGGGATGCGCAGCGACGCCATGCCCATATAGTGCATGCAGGCGATGCCGAGGCCGATCACCGCGCCGCCGGCCAGCGCGTTCCGTTTGGTTCGATTGAACAGCGCGATGGCGAAGCCGGCCGTGGTCATCACTGCAGAGGCGACGAGCGAACAGGCGGTGATGATGAGGTCGTAGTGGAGTTCGAAACCAGGCGTGTATGCGAGCATCGCGATGAAATGCGTCGCCCATGTGCCGAAGCCGGTGACCGCGCCTGCGGTTATCAACCACGCAAGGCGCGTGTCGGGCAATGCGGTGCGCGCACGCGTGAACAGGTTGACGGCAGCAAGGCTGGAGAGAAAACACACCGCTGCAGCCAGCAGGATCTGCCGCCAGTCATGCTGCAACTCGATGCAATTCCAGACTCTTAGCATAAAGATACCAACATATGACGAGATATCGAAGCATAGCGCGTGCAACGTTCGGAATGTTTAAAACTCACGGAAAAATTGCACGGAAGAGCTGTTATTCTTAAGCCGCGATAAAGCCCGAAATATGCCGGGGTATCATCGTCCATGTTTGCGGAAAGATATGCAATACATTCGGATGTACCCACCGCAAGCGCCATGGCTCAAGGGAAATCGAGCAATGGGGACGACCTGTTTCGATCAACAGCTCATCATTATGCGCTCGGATAAGGTTCCGCCGGCGCGGTGACCTGCGCGCGGCGCACGCGTTCGCGATGTGCGGTGTAGACACCGCTGGCGATGATGATTGCAGCACCGACGAAAGTGACAGCATCGGGCACTTCGCCAAACAGGAAGAAGCCGATCAGCGTCACCCACACCAGCTGCACATAGGAGAATGGCGCCAGTACCGACGCATCCGCATAGCGGAAGGCCAATACGACAATCCAGTGGCCGACAGTAGCGGCGACGCCAATACCAACACCGAGCGCGATCTGCGTCCAGCTCGGCACGATCCAGTAGAACGGCACGATGACGCTGAGCACGAGAAAGCCGGTGATCGCCGAGAACGCCATCGTGGTGCTGGCGCGGTCGGCCCCGCTGATTTTGCGCGTCAGCACCAGCGCAGTCGCCCAGCCCAGCGCCGAAATAATCGGAAAGATTGTGCCGGGCTGAAACGCCGCGGTGCCCGGCCGCACGATGATCAATACGCCCAGAAGCCCGGCAATGGTGGCGGTCCAGCGGCGCAGACCTACCTTTTCGCCGAGGAAGAGAACCGATAGCCCGGTGACGAACAGCGGCGAGATGAAGCCGGTCGCAGTCGCTTCCGCGATCGGCAGATAACCGAGCGCCATGATGAAGAAGATCGACGAACACAACAGGCCCAGCCCGCGAAATACCTGCAGCAGCGGCCGCGTCGAGCGCATCGGATTGCCCGAGGCCGGCGCCAACACGATCGGCAGCAGGATCACGACGAACACCAGAAAGCGGATCCAGGCGATCTCCACCGATGGCATGCCCGTGCGCGACAGGTATTTCGCCATCGCGTCCGATGACGCCAGAAACGCCGTCGAGCAAATGATCATCAGAATGCCGTGCAACGGCCGGTCGGTATGGCGATGAGCCGATACACGGGCAGCAGTCTTCGGCGGCGGAACATGGCTTGTCACGAGCGGGGACCAATATGCGGGCTCGTCGGTGCATGCGAGCCGAATCGAATAAAGCTCACAAAACGACGATCACGAGGCCGGGACAACTGCCGATATCAGGACACGGATATGCAGGCAGGCAAAAAAACCTATGCCGGCCGACGCATCGGCGGCCAGCGTGCAGCGCAGCATCGATTTACCGCATCCCTACAGCATCGGCAGACTGGAAGGCTCCCGCCCGAGCGGGAATACCTTTCCAATATCGGCCAGTTCGGCCGCGCTGAGCGTCAATGCGCTCGCCGCCGCGTTGTCCGCCGCATGGGCGGCCGAAGACGCCTTCGGAATTGCGAAGACCGCTGGCTGACGGATCAGGAAAGCCAGCGCCACCTGCCGCGGCGTGGCCAGATGGGCATCGGCGACCTGCTGCAGGATTTTGCCGCCCGGCGAGCGCGGCGACGGGAAATCATTATGACCGAACGGCGAATAGGCCACGACGGCGACGCCATGGCTCTCGCACCACGGGATCACGCGGTGTTCGATGGCGCGCTCCTGTAAATGATAGAGCACCTGATTGCAGGCGATGGCGCCCTTGCCTGCGAGTTTCGACAGCTCGTTGAGATCGTCGACATCGAAATTACTGACACCCCAGGAGGCAATCTTGCCGGCGGCCTTCAACTCTCCGAAGGCAGCCACGGTCTCGGCAAGCGGAACCTGACCGCGCCAGTGCAGCAGGTAGCAATCGAGCCGATCAGTCCCCAGCCGCTTCAGCGAGCGCTCGCAGGCGGCGATGGTGCCCTTCCGCGACGCGTTGCTCGGCAGCACCTTGGAGACCAGGAACACCTCGTCGCGACGATCGGCGATGGCCTCTGCAATCACGAGCTCGGCGTCACCATACATTTCGGCCGTGTCGATATGGTTCATGCCGGCATCGAGGCCGGCCTGCAGCGCCCTGACCGCCGCAGCGCGGTCACTATGGTCGATATACCAGGTGCCCTGCCCGATGACTGAGACGTCGCGCTTGGTTTTGCCGAATGGGTTGTGTCGCATGGTGCGCCTCCGCCTCCCGCGGCAATGAGGCACACGGGAGTGGACTTTAGCGCATCAAGTCAGAGGAGTCAGTGGCTGATCATCCACGGCCGCGCTGTCGGGAAGCTCTTGGCGCCCGAGCGGGTCTGCTTCACCAGCCGCGACGGCTTCTTGCCGGAACAGCAGCCGCAACCGGCCCCATGCGACGCCTTGTACTCCGCCGATGTCTTCGGCGCGTTGCGGCTGCGTTCATTGGTGGCGTGCGCCTTGCGCTTGTCGGAGGGCATGCAGAAGAACGCCGGCGCGGTCAGGATCACCCGCGGCGCCTGCGTCGCGCAATGCGGGCAGTCCTGCGGATCGTCGCATTCGGCCATCGGACGCATGTCGGTGAAGGGGCCGCAATTGTCGCAAAGATATTCATAGACCGGCATGGTGATTTCCAATCGAAAAAGCGCCGTCATGGCCGGGCCTGTCCCGGCCATCCACGTCTGGAGGTGACGCCAAGGCATGGATGCCCGGCATAATGCCGGGCATGACGGCGGAGTTACTTGTCCGGCGAGAGCGGCATCTGGATGTCGCCCTTGATGTGCTTGATCGGGCCCGCCGACGACGGATTGATATCGAAGTCGAAGATCTGCGTCGGCAGCCACAGCGTGGCGCAGGCATTGGGCACGTCGACGACGCCGGAGATGTGGCCCTGTACCGGCGCGGTGCCGAGGATCGAATAGGCCTGGGCGCCGGAATAGCCGAACTTCTTGAGATATTCGATGGCATTCAGACAGGCCTGGCGATAGGCGATATGCACGTCGAGATAATGCTGCTTGCCTTGCTCGTCGACGGAGATGCCCTCGAAGATCAGGAAGTCGTTGTAGTTCGGCGTCATCGGCGACGGCTTGAACACCGGATTCTTGATGCCGTATTTCGACACACCGTCCTTGATGACGTCGACCTTGATGTGCAGCCAGCCCGCCATCTCGATAGCGCCGCAGAAGGTGATTTCGCCGTCACCCTGCGAGAAGTGCAGATCGCCCATGGAGAGACCGCCGCCGGGGACATAGACCGGGAAATAGACCTTCGAGCCACGCGACAGGTCCTTGATGTCGCAATTGCCGCCATGCTCGCGCGGCGGCACGGTGCGCGCGCCTTCGGCCGCAGCCTTCTCCTTCGCCTCACCCTTCAGCCGACCCATATGGGCAGTCGGGCCGAACGGCGGATTGGCAAGGCCGGGCACGCGGGTCGGATTCGTCGCGATCAGCGCGGTCTCGCGCTCGTTCCAGGTGGCGAGCAGTTTCGGGTCGGGCAGACAGCCGATCAGGCCGGGATGGATCAGGCCGGCGAAATTCACGCCCGGGATGTGACGCGACGAGGTATACATGCCCTTGAAGTCCCAGATCGACTTCTGCGCTTCCGGAAAATGATCCGTCAGGAACCCCCCGCCATTCTGCTTGGAGAAGAAGCCGTTGAAGCCCCAGAGACTGTCCTTCATGGGGCCGACATCGAGCAGGTCGACCACGAGCAGATCACCGGGCTCCGCGCCCTTGACGCCGATCGGGCCGGACAGGAAGTGCACGATCGACAGATCGATATCGCGCACGTCATCGGCGCTGTCGTTGTTCTTGATGAAGCCGCCGGTCCAGTCATAGGTCTCGACGATGAAGTCATCGCCGGGATTGACCCATGCGACCATGGGAATGTCCGAATGCCAGCGGTTGTGAATCATGTCGTTGTCGTAGGCCGATTGCGTGAGGTCGACCTTGATCAGTGTATCTGGCATTCAATGCTCCCCTTCGGTTACTGGTCTTGGTGGTTGAACGTAAGGCTGGTCAGACGGACAGGTACTTTGCGATCTGTGCCGCATCGATACCCTCACGGGCTTCGTCGCGAACAATCTCGCCGTTCTCGATCACCAGCACCCGGTCGGCGACATCGAGCGCGAAGCTCAAGACCTGTTCGGAGACGATGATCGACAGACCCTTGGTGTCGCGGATGTGCTTCAGCGTGCGCGCCATGTCCTTGATGATCGACGGCTGGATGCCTTCCGTGGGTTCATCCAGCAGCAGGACCTTCGGCTTGGTAGCAAGCGCGCGGGCGATCGCAAGCTGCTGCTGCTGGCCACCGGAAAGATTGCCGCCGCGGCGGCCTTTCATTTCGAGCAGCACCGGGAACAGCTCATAGAGATCGCCGGGCACTTCCTTCTCGCCGGAGGCGACGAGGCCAGTCTCGATATTCTCCTTCACCGTCATGTGCGAGAAGATCATGCGGCCCTGCGGCACGTAAGCGAGGCCGCGCGCGACGCGCTCATAGCTCTTCAGCGCACCGAGCTCCTTGCCTTCCATGGTCACCGAGCCTGACTTGGTCGGCACGATGCCCATCAGCGACTTCATGAGCGTGGTCTTGCCCATACCGTTGCGGCCCATGATGGCCACGATTTCGTTGGGCTGCACCGAGACATTCAGGCCATGCAGGACTTCGCTCTGGCCGTAAGCGACGTGGAGATCGTTGATCGCGAGCATCATAATCTCCTTAGTGGCCGAGATAGACTTCGATGACCTTGGGATCGTTCTGAACCTTCTCCATGGTGCCTTCGGACAGGATCTGTCCCTGATGCAGCACGGTCACCTTATGGGCGATGTCCTCGACGAATTTCATGTCGTGTTCGATCACCAGCACCGAGCGGTTCTTGATGATCGTATTGAGCAGCTCCGCGGTCTTGATGCGCTCGCTGACGCTCATGCCGGCGACAGGTTCGTCGAGCATCAGCAGGTCTGGATCCTGGATCAGCAGCATGCCGATCTCGAGCCACTGCTTCTGGCCATGCGAGAGCACATCGGCATACATGTTGAGACGATCCTTCAGGAAGATCATCTCGGCGACTTCCTCGACGCGCTCGCGCACCGCAGCATCGCGCTTGAACATCAGCGAGCCGAACACCGAGCGACCGCGCGGATAGGAGATCTCCAGATTCTCGAACACCGTGAGATCGTCATAAACCGACGGCGTCTGGAATTTGCGGCCGACGCCGGCCTGCACGATCTGGTTTTCCTTCAGCTTGGTCAGTTCCGTGCCGCGAAACTGCACCGAGCCTGACGTGGCCTTGGTCTTGCCGCAGATCAGATCGAGGACGGTGGTCTTGCCGGCGCCATTGGGGCCAATGATGACGCGGATCTCGTTCTCCTCCACATAGAAAGAGAGATCGTTGACCGCCTTGAAGCCGTCGAAAGAAACGGTGAGCCCCTCGACCGCGAGTAAAAACTCTTTGGGCTGATGTCCGATGAGCATGATGTCCCCTTACTCGGCCGGTGCGCCGTCAGCGGCGGATTTGATGGCCCAGGCTTTTCGCGTCTTCGACGTGCGTAGTGCGATCAGGCGATCGACGTGACGCTGCACGTGGTCGCGCCAGATGCCGGACAGGCCATTGGGGAAGAACAGCACTACGGCGATGAACAAGCCGCCTAGGCCGAACAGCCAGAGCTCGGGGAAGGATTCCGACAGCATGGTCTTGGCGTAGTTCACCAAGAGCGTGCCGTAGACCGCGCCGAAGATGGACATGCGGCCGCCCACGGCCGTGTAGATCACCATCTCGATGGACGGCACGATGCCAACAAAGGACGGCGACATGAAGCCGATCTGCAGCGTGAACATGGCACCGCCGATCGCCGCGAACATCGCCGCAGCGCAGAAGGCGAATATCTTGAAATTGGCGACGCTATAGCCCGAGAACCGCACACGATCTTCCTGTTCGCGCATCGCCACCAGGATGCGGCCGAGCTTGGTCAGCCGGACGAATTGCGCCGCGATAATGCAGGCGAACAGCACGAAGACTTCGAAGAAGTAGAGAATCACCTTGGCGTGGTCGGTGCGGATATCCCATCCGTTCAGCGTCCGTAGATCGGTCATGCCGTTGATGCCGCCGGTGTAACCCTGCTGACCGATGATCAGGATGGTCGCGATCGCCGCAATCGCCTGGGTGATGATGGCGAAATAGACGCCGCCGACACGCCGCTTGAACATCGCGGCACCGATAATGAAAGCGAGCAGCGTCGGCACCACGAGAATGGCGATGATGGTCAGCGGCAGCGAATGGAACGGTTTCCAGAACATCGGCAGCGACGTGATCTGGTTCCAGTCCATGAAATCCGGAATGCCGGGGGTCGACTGGATCTTGGTGTTCTCGACGCTGGACGCCTCCAGCTTGAGGAACATCGCCATGCAGTAGCCGCCGAGGCCGAAGAACACGCCCTGACCGAGGCTGAGGATACCGCCATAGCCCCAGCACATCACGAGGCCGATGGCGACAAAAGCATAGGTCAGATATTTGGCGACGAGGTTGAGACGAAACACATCGAGAAACAGCGGCAGGATCACCGCGAGCAGCAGCAGCAGCGACAGGAAACCGAGAAGCTCCGAGCGGTTGAAGAAGCGTGAATTGATCATGGTGATGATGCCCTGCTCTGTCTGAACTTCACGTTCTCTTGGCGCTTACTTGCGGACCTTGAGGGCGAACAGGCCCTGCGGCCGGATCATCAGGATCGCGACGATGGTGAGCAGCGTCAGCACTTTGGCCATCGAGCCGGACATGAAGAACTCCATGGTCGACTGCGCCTGGGAGATTGTGAAGGCCGAGGCGATGGTGCCGAACAGGCTGGCCGCGCCGCCGAACACCACGACGAGGAACGTGTCGACGATGTAGAGCTGGCCGGAGGTCGGCCCAGTCGATCCGATCATGGTGAAGGCGGAGCCCGCGATCCCGGCGATGCCGCAGCCGAGGCCGAAGGTGTAGCGGTCGACCTTCTCGGTATTGATACCAACAGCGCCAGCCATCACACGGTTCTGCACCACGGCGCGAACCTGACGACCCCAACGCGACTTGTACATGATGTAGGCCACCACCATGGTGATCCCGAGAGTCAGCACCATCACGAAGATGCCGTTGATCGGCACTTCGATCGTGTCGGTGACCTGCTTGGAGCCCATCATCCATTGCGGCAGTTCGACACCGACTTCACGCGCACCGAACACCGAGCGATAGGCCTGCTGCAGGATCAGGCTGAGGCCCCAGGTCGCCAGCAGCGTATCGAGCGGACGCTTGTAGAGATGCCGTATCAGCCCCCATTCGACCAACATCCCCAGCGCACCGGAGGCGATGAAGGCGAGGATCATGGCGACGAAGAAGTAGCCGGAGAACAGTGACGGGAGATGCGACTGGAAGAAGCTCGACGTCAGCCAGGTGACATAGGCACCCAGGATCATGAACTCGCCATGAGCCATGTTGATGACGCCCATCTGGCCGAAGATGATTGCAAGACCGAGTGCCATCAGCACATAGACCGAGAACAGGATCAGGCCGGCAAAGCCCTGCATCGCAAAGATGGCGCCAAGGTCGCCAATCGAATAGTCGCCGAACATCGATCCATCCTCCGTCAGGGAAAGGGTCCCGCGCCGCGCGTGAACACGCGACGCGGGGTTGCCGTGCGCGGATAGGTCGTCCGCGCCAGGGAGAGGTGAAGCGCGGCGATCACGCCGCGCTTGGGGAGGAAGGCTTACTGATAGCCCTTGGGGAACGGATCCGGCTCGATCAGTTCGGGCGTCTCGAACACCACCTTGAACTGGCCATCGAGCTGCGCCTGGCCGACGCGGGCCTTGGACCACAGATGGTGGTTCGGATGGATCTTGACGTAGCCTTCCGGCGCCTTGGTGAATTCGATGCCGGCGGACGCCGCCGCGATCTTGTCGACGTCGAACGAACCCGCCTTCTCGACGGTCATTTTCCACAGCCACGGACCGAGATAGGCGGCCTGCGTCACGTCGCCGATCACGGTCTTCTCGCCCCACATCTTCTTGAAGGCGGCGACGAATTCCTTGTTGTTCGGATTATCGAGCGACTGGAAGTACTTCATACAGGCATAGGCGCCTGCGATGTTCTCGCCGCCGATACCGTCGATCTCGTCCTCGGTGACCGAGATGGTCAGCATGGTCTGCTTCGACAGATCGATGCCCGCCGCCTTGAGCTGCTTGTAGAAGGCGACGTTGGAGCCGCCGACGACCGCGGCATAGATCACGTCCGGCTTGGTCAGCTTGATCTTGTTGATCACCGAGTTGAACTGGGTGTGGCCGAGCGGGAAGTATTCTTCGCCCGACACCTTGCCGCCGAGCTTGCCCTCGATGTGCTTGCGGGCGATCTTCATCGACGTGCGCGGCCAGATATAATCCGAGCCGATCAGATAGAAGCTCTTGCCGTTCTTGGTCTTGGAGACCCAATCGAGGCCGGCGAGGATCTGCTGGGTCGCTTCCTGACCCGTATAGATCACGTTCTTCGACTGCTCGAGACCTTCGTAAAAGGTCGGGTAGTAGAGCATGCCGTTATACTGTTCCATGACCGGCAGCACCGCCTTGCGGGAGGCCGAGGTCCAGCAGCCCATGATGGCAGCGACCTTGTCGTTGACGAGCAGTTTCTTGGCCTTTTCGGCGAAGGTCGGCCAGTCCGAGGCGCCGTCTTCCTGGATGAACTTGATCTTGCGGCCGAGCACGCCGCCCATGGCGTTGATCTGATCGATGGCGAGCTTTTCAGCCTGCACCGAGCCGGTTTCCGAGATCGCCATGGTGCCGGTGACCGAATGCAGGATGCCGACGGTGACTTCCGTATCGGTAACCGCAAGGCCGGTGGTATTGATGGCCGAGGTGGCCGGCGCCTGCGCAAAAGATGTGCGCGGAAGCAGCGACATTGCCGGCAAAGCCGCCATGCCCATCAGCAGTTTACGCCGCAATGGCGAGTGCAAGCCCGGTTTCTTCTCGTCTGACATTTCAACCCCACTGGTTCGAGTACGCCTATTGGTGAGGCAAGCATTGCTGAACTTGTGCGGTGCACGGATACGCGAGATCGCGTATACTGCACCGCAAAATGCCGACGTAGGTTTTTGCATCACGCAAACATGCGTAGTTTGACAGGGTCAGGAGCAAAGTAGTGGCAGGGCGGCAGCGTATCGACCGCGTGAGACGCCAGTACAATCAATGGGTCGCCAACCAGACCCTGGAGGATTACGCACTCCGCTTTACGGCGAAGAGCGCCAGGCGCTGGTCCGCCGCGCGGGTCGCCAACACGGCATTGGGCGCCATTTCGTTTCTCGCCCTCGAGGCCATCGGCGGCACCATCACCATCAATTACGGCATGACCAACGCCACAGCAGCGATCCTGGTGGTCAGCGTAATCATCTTCTGTTGCGGATTGCCGATCGCGTATTATGCCGCAAAATGCGGCATCGATATCGACCTCCTCACCCGCGGCGCCGGCTTCGGCTACATCGGCTCGACGGTCACGTCGCTGATTTATGCGTCTTTCACCTTCATCTTTTTCGCCATCGAGGCCGTCATTCTCGCCTCCGCGCTGGAGATGTGTTTCGATATTCCGCGCCCGATCGGCTACCTGATATCGGCCGTGGTCATCATCCCGCTGGTGACCCACGGCATCACGCTGATCAGTCGTTTCCAGCTCTGGACCCAGCCGATTTGGCTGGTGCTCAACCTGCTGCCCTTTGCAGCGATCGCCTATGCGAGCCGCGACTCCTTCGTGGCATGGACAAAATTTCCGGGTGACCACGGCAGCCCAGCCGGTCATCTGGATCTCCTGCTGTTCGGCACGGCCGCGTCGGTCGTATTCTCGCTGGTCGCGCAGATCGGCGAACAGGTCGACTTCCTGCGCTTCCTGCCGCGCGACCGCCGTAGCTCGCGAGCGAGTTGGTGGGTGGCGCTGCTATGCGCGGGCCCGGGCTGGATCATTGTCGGCGCGATCAAGCTGCTGGCCGGCTCGTTCCTCGCCTATTTCGCACTGACCCACGGCGTTTCAGCCGAGCACGCCGCCGAACCCGCGCATATGTATCTCGAAGCGTTTCGCTATGTGCTCTCCCAGCCCGATCTGGCGCTGGCTTTAACCGGCACCTTCGTGATCCTGTCGCAGCTCAAGATCAACGTCACCAACGCCTATGCCGGCTCGATCGCCTGGTCGAATTTCTTCTCGCGTCTCACACACAGTCATCCCGGCCGCGTGGTCTGGCTGGTGTTCAACGTGCTCGTTGCGCTGCTGCTGATGGAGATCGGCGTCTACAAGGCGCTGGAGCAGACGCTGGCGTTGTATTCCAACGTTGCGATTGCATGGGTCGGCGCGCTGGTCGCCGATCTCGTCATCAACAAGCCGCTCGGGCTGCGCCCGCAGCAGATGGAGTTCAAGCGCGCGCATCTCTACGACATCAACCCGGTCGGCGTCGGCGCCATGCTCGCTGCCACGGTGATGTCGGTCAGCGCCTTCTATGGATTGTTCGGCCCCACGGCCAAGGCGCTATCGCCATTCGTGGCGTTGATCACCGCACTCGCCACCGCCCCCATCATCGCCTTTGCCACGGGCGGAAAATACTACATCGCCCGCAAGCCGAAACGGGCCTGGCAGAACATGGCGACGATCCAGTGCTGTATCTGCGAACATTCCTTCGAGCCCGAGGACATGGCCCACTGCCCCGCCTATGCCGGTCCGATCTGCTCACTGTGCTGCTCGCTCGATGCCCGCTGCCACGATCTCTGCAAGCCGCATGCGCGGATCGACGCGCAGATGTCGGCGACATTCGGCAAATTGCTGCCGGAGCCGGTTCTGGCGCGGCTGAATTCGCAACTCGGACATTATCTCGGCGTGTTCGTGATGGCTGCCGGCCTCGTCGGTCTGACGCTGGGACTGATCTATCTGCAAACCTCCGCCGCAGCGCCGGGAGACAGTGCGCAGGTCTCGGAAGTGCTGTGGAAAGTGTTCTTCGCGCTGGCGATCATCATCGGCGTGGTGGCATGGCTGTTCGTGCTGGCCAAGCAAAGCCGTCGCGCCGCCGAAGCCGAGACCAAGCGGCAGACCACCCTGCTGATGCAGGAAATCGACGCCCACAAGCGCACCGATGCTGAATTGCAGCGCGCCAAGGAAGTCGCCGAATCCGCCAACCTCGCCAAGAGCCGTTATGTGGTCGGCCTGAGCCACGAGCTACGCTCGCCGCTCAATGCGATCAGCGGCTATGCGCAGCTGCTCGAGCAGGACGACAGCCTGCAGACCCGGCCGCGCGATCAGGTCCGGGTAGTGAAACGCAGCGCCGATCATCTGTCTGGCCTGATCGACGGCATTCTGGATATTTCCAAGATCGAGGCCGGGCGCCTCTATCTCTCGCGCGATGAGGTCCGTCTTACGGACTTCCTCGACCAGCTCGTCGGCATGTTCCGCCTGCAGGCCGCTGCCAAGGGCATCGATTTCGTGTTCCGGCGGCCGAACATTCTGCCGACGGTCGTCTATGCCGACGAGAAGCGTCTGCGGCAGATCCTGATCAACCTGCTCTCCAACGCCATCAAGTTCACGCAGACCGGCAGCGTGCAGTTCGTGATCCATTATCGCAGCCCGGTGGCCGAATTCGAGATTATCGATACCGGACCCGGCATCCGGCCGGATGACCTCGAGCTGATCTTCGCGCCGTTCGAGCGCGGCGCACTCGGCGCGGCACAGCCGCATACGGGAACAGGTTTGGGCCTCACCATCTCCAAGCTGCTGGCCGGCGTGATGGGTGGCGATATCCGTGTCAGCAGCGAGGTCGGTACCGGCAGCACATTCCGCGTCAAGATGCTGCTCTCCGAGGTGACCAATCCCACGCGTATCGCGCCGGTGGACGCGCCGATCTATGGCTATCACGGCGCGCGCAAGACCATTCTTGTGACCGACGACGATCCGACCCAGCGCGACCTCTTGCGTCAGGTGCTGACGCCGCTCGGCTTCATCCTGCTCAGCGCGCCGGATGGCCAGGCCTGTCTCAGCCTCGCCCAGCATTGCCGGCCCGATCTGTTCCTGCTGGATATTTCCATGGCCGGCATGGACGGCTGGACCGTCGCCGAAAAACTGCGTGCATCCGGCCACCATCAGGCCCGCATCCTGATGGTTTCGGCCAGCGCGCTGGAAGCCCATGGCGCGCCGCTCGCCCAGCCCTTCCATGATGGCTACCTCATGAAGCCGATCGAACTGCCGCGGCTGCTGGAACAGATCGGACAACTCCTGAAGATCGAATGGCAATACGAACGCGACGAAGTGGCACCTCTGCCGCAATGGACACCGAATAGCGGCACACGGCCGCCCGTGCATCATGTAGAGGAACTCATTAGCCTCGGGCAGATGGGGCACATTCGCGCCATCCAGCTCAAGCTCGATGAGATCGGCAACGATCACCCCGAACATGCCGACTTTGTCGCGCTGATGCGCTCGCTGATCGACCGTTTCGACCTCGATCAATACATGGCCACCTTGAAGACGCTGTACACCTATGACCACTGACAATAAAAAACGCGACGTCGCGCTGGTGGTCGATGACTCGCCCGAAACATTGCGGCTGCTAACCGATGCACTGGACGGCGCCGGCATGACCGTGATGGTGGCCATGGACGGCGCTGCTGCGATGCGCATCGTCGAGCAGATCACGCCGGATATTATCCTGCTGGATGCCGTCATGCCGGGGATCGACGGCTTCGAGACGTGCCGCCGGCTGAAGCGCGATGCGGGGCTCGGCGATGTGCCGGTGATTTTCATGACCGGTCTCTCCGAGACCGAACACATCGTGCGCGGCCTTGAGGCGGGCGGCGTCGATTACGTCACCAAGCCGATCATCATCGAGGAAATGCTGGCGCGCATCCGCGTGCACCTCGCCAATGCGCGGCTCACGCAAAGCGCACGCACGGCGCTGGATGTCTCCGGGCGCTTCCTCCTTGCCGTGAGCAGCAAGGGCAATATCCTGTGGGCCACGCCGCAGGCGCAGAAATTGCTCAGCGATCACCTGATCGCCGCCTCCAATGATGAATTGCTGCTGCCACCAGTCATGATGCAGTGGCTCGAGCAGATGCAGCGGCCGGGCGCCAAGCCGGCACCATCATCGGGCTTTCCGAGCAACGAGCTGCTGCGTCTGCAATATATGGGGAAAGTCGGCTCCGACGAATTCCTGTTGCGGCTCGCCAAGGAAAACGCGCCAACCGCTCCCGCCGAATTCAGCAAGGAGCTTGGCCTCACCGGCCGCGAGGGCGAAGTGCTGTCCTGGCTCAGCAAGGGCAAGAGCAACCGCGATATCGCGCAGATCCTTGGCCTCTCACCGCGCACCGTCGACAAGCATCTTGAGCAGATCTACGCCAAACTTGGCGTCGAGAACCGTACCGCGGCCGCGGCAATTGCGGTGAATGCGAGCCACAGGCGGCAATAGTCACGACGTGACCGTCGCGTAGTTCGACCACCGCTCCAATCAGTCTGATACTGCACCGCACGCGCGGTATCGCGGCGCATGCTCGCACCTTCCCGCGCGCGAATTCGCTATTGACAAACCTTTTCGCTAATATCTAATTTGCCGAAAAACAGAGAATGACTGGCCCGACACGAGGCCGCATTGGGGAGAGAAACAGATGACACGCCAATTCCTGGTGTGCGCAGCCGCGCTCACGCTTTGGACATCCACCGCTTCCGCTCAAGTCTCCGACGACGTCGTTCGCGTCGGTGTTCTCACCGATCTCTCGAGCTGGGGGCGCGACAACAGCGGCCCCGGCTCCGTCGAAGCCGCCAAGATGGCGCTTGAGGAATTCGGCCCGACAGTGCTCGGCAAACCGATAGAGATCATCAGCGCCGATCACCAGATGAAGTCGGACGTCGGCATTCAGATTGCTCGCAACTGGTTTGATGCCGGCAAGGTAGATGCCGTTGTCGATATCCCGAACTCCGCCATCGCCATCGCGGTTCATAATCTGGCGAAGGACCGCAACAAGATCGCACTGCTGTCCGGCCCCGGCGCAAGCACGCTCACGGATGAGCTGTGCAGCCCCAACACGGTCCACTTCACCTACGACACCTATGCGCTTGCGAAGGTGACGGCCTCTGCGGTGGTCGCCGGCGGTGGAAAGTCATGGTTCTTCATCACGGCCGACTACGCCTTCGGCAATCAGCTTGAACAGGACGCGACGCGCTTCATCAAGGCGAGCGGCGGCAGCGTGCTGGGCGGCGTTCGCCATCCGACCAACACCGCCGATTTCTCGTCCTTCGCATTGCAGGCGCAGAACTCGAAGGCTGAAGTCGTCGCCTTCGCCAATGCCGGCCAGGACACCGACAATTCGATCAAACAGTCCGGCGAATTCGGCCTCGTCAAAGGCGGTCAGAAACTGGTCGGCCTGCTGATGTTCGACACGGACGTGCATGCCATCGGACTGGAGGCGGCTCAGGGCACATACCTGACAACCGCGTCCTACTGGAACATGGACGACAAGACACGCGCCTGGTCGAAGAAGTTTTTCGACCGCACCAAGGTGATGCCGACCATGATCCAGACCGGCGTCTATGGCTCGGTGCTGCACTATCTCCAGGCCATCAAGGCTGCCGGCACCGACGATCCGGCCAAGGTAATGGCCAAGATGCGCGAACTGCCCATCGAGGACACGTTCGTGCATGGCGGCAAGCTGCGCGAGGACGGCCGCGTCATCCGCGACATGTATCTGGCCCGCGTCAAGAAGCCATCGGAGTCCAAGGAGCCTTGGGACTATCTCGACATCGTCAAGACCGTGAAGGGCGATGACGCGTTCCGGCCCATCTCTGAATCGAAATGCCCATTGCTGAAGAAGTAAGGTCTCATGGCTGCTGATCCCAAAGCGAATATCGAGCTCTATGAATGCGACGTACTGGTCGCCGGCTCCGGCTGCTCCGGCATGTCGGCGGCGATCACAGCAAAACATAGCGGGCTCGATGTCCTGATCGTCGAAAAGGAGCCGCGGTTCGGTGGCACGACCGCGCGCTCCGGCGGCTGGCTGTGGATCCCCGGCACGTCGCTGGCGCGCGCATGGGGCATCAATGAGGGTCCTGACGAGGCGCGCACCTATCTGCTGCATGAAGCCGGCAACAGCTTTGACGCCGCGCGCGTCGATGCGTTCCTCGCTGCAGGGCCGGAGGCGATCGATTTCTTCACCTCCAAGACGGCGGTACGCTTCGACATGCCGCTGACCTTTCCCGATTACGATGCGGAGGCGCCCGGCGGCAAGCAGGGTGGCCGTTCCATGGTGGCGCGGCCGTTCGACGGGCGTGAGCTCGGCGATCACATCAAGGATATCGGCGCGCCGCTGCCCGAACTGACGGTGTTCGGCATCATGCTCGGCTCCGGCAAGGACATCATCCATTTCATGCGCGCGACGAAGTCGCTGACCTCGGCCGTCTATGTGGCCAAGCGACTGTCTAAGCATTTCCTGAACGTCCTGCGCTATGGTCGTGGCATGACACTGACCAACGGCAACGCCCTCGCCGGCCGGCTCGCCAAATCCGCCTTCGACCTCAAGATCCCGCTCTGGTTATCGTCCCCGGTGCGCGAACTGATCATCGAGAACGGCGCGGTCCGCGGTGCCATCGTCGAGCGCAACGGCAAGCGCGTTCGCATCTTCGCACGCCGCGGCGTGGTGCTTGCGTGCGGCGGCTTCCCGCATGACATCGAACGGCGCAAGGCGATGTTTCCGCATGCACCGACGGGCCGAGAGCACTATTCGCCCGGTCCAACCGGCAATACCGGCGACGGTCTTCGTCTGGCCGAGTCCGTGGGCGGCCGTGTCGAAGATTCATTGCCGAATGCCGCTGCCTGGGTGCCGGTCTCCGTCACCCATCGCAAGGACGGCAGCAAAGGCGTGATGCCCCATTTCATCGATCGCGCCAAACCGGGTGTGATTGCCGTGATGCGTGACGGTGCCCGCTTCGCCAATGAAGGCAATTCCTACCACGCGTTCGTTCAGCAGATGATGAAAGCGGCGAAGCCTGGCGAGGAAATCGCGGCCTGGCTTGTTTGCGACCACCGCGCCTTGCGCCAATACGGACTCGGCGCCGTGCCGCCCTTCCCGATGCCGATCGGCCAGTATCTGAACTCGGGCTATCTTATCAAGGGTAACACGCTCGAAGAGCTCGCCAGCAAGGCCGGCATCGATGCCGGCGGCTTCGTCACCACTGTCGCGCAATTCAACAACACTGCCGCTGAAGGCCGCGACCCCGCCTATGGCAAGGGCTCCCGCGCCTATAACCGCTATCAGGGCGACGCCAACCACGGGCCGAACCCCTGCGTCGCGCCAATCGAACAGGGGCCATTCTATGCCATCAAGATGGTGATCGGCGATCTCGGCACTTATGCCGGCATCAGGACCGATGCGCAGGCACGCGCGCTCGATGCCGGCGGTCAGGTCATCAACGGCCTCTATGCGGCCGGCAATGACATGGCGAGCATCATGGGCGGTAATTATCCCGGCGCCGGTATCACGCTCGGCCCCGCGCTCACCTTCGGCTATATCGCCGGCCGCCACCTCGCCGGCACACCGGTAAAGGCAGCATGATGGCCAGCTTCGCACCCGATCTGCTGAGGGGTCAATTGGCGCTTGTAACGGGTGCTGCCGCTGGCAACGGTCGTGCGATTGCGCTGGGTCTGGCTGCGCATGGCGCCGATGTCGTTGTCACCGACATCGACCGCGACGGTGTTGCGCGCACCGCAAACGATATTGCGGCCATAGGGCGGCGATCGTGGCCTCACCATCTCGACGTCACGGACGTCGATGCCTGCCGACAGCTCGCACAGACCGTCAAAGCGAGTGCCGGCGACATTTCGATCCTGATCAACAATGCCGGCATCATCATTCGCGAGGGCATCGACGCCGAGCGCGCGGTTGAGAACTGGCGGCGCGTGCTCGATGTCAATCTCAATGGCGTATTCAATGTGACCCACGCGTTCCTGCCAGCCTTGCGCGCGCGGCGCGGCAACGTGATCAATCTTGGCTCCATCGCCTCTTTCGTCGGGGTCGCCGATACGCTCGGCTATTCGCCGTCCAAGGGCGGCGTGAAGCTTCTGACGCAAGCGCTGGCGCGCGAAGTTGCCAAAGACGGCGTGCGCGTCAACGCCATTGCGCCGGGCGTGATCGAGACGGCCATGACCGAGGCAACGCGCAACGATCCCGCGCGACTGGCCGGCTTTCTCGGCCGCACGCCGCTGGGCCGCGTCGGCCAGCCCGATGAGCTGATAGGCCCTGTGGTCTTCCTCGCCTCACCCATGGCGTCCTATGTCACGGGCGTGACCTTGCCAGTGGATGGCGGCTTCCTGGCCGTGTAGTGTCCGCGGCACTGGTTTGGGGCAAGCATGGCTAAAGAGAGTCGCGGCATACAATCGATCGAGGTCGGAGGTGAATTGCTGCAAGCGCTGGTGCGCAATGGTGAACCGATGATGCTGCGGGATCTGGCGCGCGAGGCCGGCATGTCGCCAGCCAAGGCGCATCCCTATCTCGCCAGCTTTTCACGCATCGGCCTGATCGAGCAGGATCCGTCCACCGGCCGCTATGAATTCGGAGCGCTCGCCCTCGAACTCGGCATTGTGACGCTGCGTCGCCTGTCGGCCGTCCGCGTGGCAACGCCAGCCATCACGGCATTGGCCGGCACCATCGACCACGCCGTCTCACTGGCGATCTGGGGTACCCATGGACCGACCGTGGTGCGCATGGAGGAGCCCAGCCACCCTGTGCACATCGCCATGCGCGTGGGCTCCACGGTGTCGCTGCTCGAGACCGCGACGGGGCGGATATTCGCGGCCTTCATGCCACCCGCGACCATCAATGCCGCGCTCACCGAGAATCTCGATCGGCTCTCGATCGGCTACGACCCGAACCGGAAGATAAAAGGCCCGGCCATCGACAAGATCCTCGCCGACATTCGCACGCGGGGGCTGGCCCGCGCTGTCGGCGAACCCCTGCGCGGCGTCAACGCATTTTCAGCGCCGGTGTTCGACCATAGCGGCGCGGTGGTCCTAGCGGTGACTGCCATGGGCGCGGTGGGCACATTCGACGTCAACTGGAACAGCCCGATCGCCAGCGCCCTGCTCGATTGCACCAATACGATCTCGCGTCGGCTCGGCCGCGACGTCAAGGACTGAGCAGCGCAGCAGACGGCCTTGCACAATATCTCAATTTGAGATATTGTGCAGCTGCATGCGGGTTATCTCAAACAGCGCATTGGTGAGCTTCTCCGCCACGCATTCCGCGGCATCGATACCGCTGCAGGCGTGGCGTAAGATCGTGGAATCGCGCTTATTCAAGAATTTCGCTGAGATGAAGGCGACTTTCAACGCCATCGATCGTGTCGGCCCGTATTACGTTTTCGATGTCGGGGGCAATAAATTCCGTATCGTTGCCGCCATCCATTTCGATAAACAACGCCTGTATGTCAGGCACGTGTTCACTCACAAGGAGTACGACGCATGGAAACCATGACGCTGACCCGTGCGGAGGTCGATGATCTCGCCGAGCATCTGAGCGCCATTTCAGCGCGCATTCCGCTTCAAACGATCAGATCAAAGCGCAACTACAAGACAGCGACGGCTGCGATGAATGCACTCCTCGATGCAGGCGGCGCCGATGAGAGCAATCCGCTGTCGGCACTCGTTAGCCTCCTCGGCGAACTGATTGCCGATTATGAAGACGCGCATTCTTCGCCCAAAACAATATCGCCAGCCGACATGTTGCGTTTTCTGATGGATCAGCACGGCCTCAGCCAGGGCGACTTGCCCGAAGTTGGAAGCCAGGGCGTTGTGTCAGAAATCCTCAGTGGGAAACGTGACCTGAATGTGCGTCAGATCAGGCTCCTATCCGAGCGTTTTGGCGTTGGACCGCAGGCATTCGTCTAACGACTGAGGTATCACGTCCGGCCTCGCCGTCACCACCCTGCCTTGAGCCAGCGCGTCGGTGCCGACCGGGAACGCAGGTCAAGCCGGCGAAGACAACGGGTGCAAAGTTGTCTGACAACCCGACGCGTGGCCTTGTCGCCCCAGTCCATCGTGTTACGATCCCTCAGGCGCATCTCCGGTCCACGGGGAGCGACCATAAAATCACCGCCGGTCAAGGCGGCTCGAGGGAGGATGACACATGGCTCTTTACGGCCCGACACGTCGCGCCTTTGTGCAGGGGGCGCTCGCCACCAGCGCGCTTGGCCTCACCGGCATTCCGGCTTTCGCCGATCCCGCCTGGAAGAAGTACGCAGGCACCACGATTGAAGCCAATCTGATCAAGGGCCCGCGCGGCGAACTGCTGCAGAAATACGCCTCCGAATTCACGGAATTGACCGGCATCAAGGTCGAATCCGAGGTGATCCCGGAGCAGCAGCAGCGCCAGAAGGCCGTGATCGAGCTCACCTCCGGCAAGCCCAGCTTCGACGTCGTGCATGTCAGCTACCACGTCCAGAAGCGTCAGTTCGAAAAGGCCGGCTGGCTCGCCGATCTCACCGGATTCATGAAGGATCCGAACCTGACCGCGCCGGACCTGAAAGTGGAAGACTTCTCCGCCGGCGGCCTGCAATTCGCGCAGAACGACAAGGGCGAGATGCATTCGCTGCCGTGGTCGGTCGACTATTTCATCCTGTATTACAACAAGGAGATGTTCGCCAAGAAGGGCGTCGCAGTTCCGAAGACCATGGATGAGATGGCGGCGGCTGCCGAGAAGCTCAACGATCCCGCCAACGGCATCTACGGTTTCACCGGGCGTGGGCTCCGCAACGCCAACATGACGCTGTGGACCAACTTCTTCCTGAACTATGGCGGCGAATTCCTCGATACCAAGGGCAATATCCTGACAGACGGTCCTGAGGCCATTGAGGCCACCAAGATGTATCAGCGCCTTCTCACCAAGACGGCGCCTCCCGGCGTCGCCGGTTTCAACTGGATGGAGTCGATGGCGTCGCTGACGCAAGGCCGCGCAGCCATGTGGATCGACGGCGTTGGCTGGGCACCGCCGATCGAGGATCCCAATGCATCGCGCGTGGTCGGCAAGATCGGCTACACCGTCGTGCCCGCCGGACCGAAGGGGCAATTCTCCGCCGCCTATGGCGACGGCATCGGTATCGCCAAGACCTCGACCAAGAAGGAAGCCGCCTATCTCTATTGCCAATGGGCGGTGTCGAAGACCATGGGTGCCCGGCTGTTGCAGAGCGGCGGCGGCGTGCCGTTCCGCAACTCGATCCTCAATGACGAGACGGTGCGCAAGGGCGTGAAGAACCAGGAATGGCTGGATTCGGTGATCGCCTCGGCCAAGATCAGCAAGCTCGGCCTGCCGGTCATCGTTCCCGTCGCCGAATTCCGCGATCTCGTCGGTGCCGCCGTCACTGCCACACTCGCAGGCGCGGATCCGGCTACCGAGCTGAAGAAAGCCCACGAACAGTTCCGGCCGATTCTGGAGCGCAGCGAAAAATCGTGAGTGAACTGACAGCGGGAAAGGCAGTCGCCAAAACGACCGCAACGGTCGCGGCCGAAGCGGCGACTGCGCAAAAGAACGAGTGGCGGCCAATTTCCTATTGGCCGTTCGTGATTCCAGCGATGATCGTCGTCATGGCGGTCATCATCTTCCCGTGGGTCTATACGATCTGGATGAGCCTTCACGAATGGAAGGTCGGCCAAGCGCCGACCTTCGTCGGCTTCGCCAATTATCTCAGGCTGCCAAGCGATGCGCGTTTTGTGGAATCCGTGGGGCATACCCTGGTCTATACGGCGCTGTCGGTCGCGCTGCCGCTGATCCTCGGCACACTGGCGGCGGTGATTTTCAACAACAAGTTTCCGCTGCGCGGCTTCTTCCGCGGGCTCTTCATCCTGCCGATGATGGCAACGCCGGTCGCTATCGCCCTGGTGTGGACGATGATGTTTCACCCACAACTCGGTGTGTTGAACTATCTGCTGTCGCTGTTCGGCCTGCCGCCATCGCTCTGGGTGTTTCATCCCGCCACCGCGATCCCGTCGCTGGTGCTGGTGGAGACGTGGCAATGGACGCCGCTGGTCATGCTGATCGTGCTCGGCGGCCTCAGCGCCATTCCGACCGAGCCCTATGAAAGCGCCCAGATCGACGGCGCGACTCCGTGGCAGACCTTCCGCTACATCTCGCTGCCGATGATCATGCCGTTCCTGTTCATCGCGGCGATGATCCGCATGATCGACGCCGTGAAGAGTTTCGACATCATCTTCGCCATTACGCAAGGCGGTCCCGGCAGCGCCTCGGAAACCATCAACCTCTATCTCTACAGCGTCGCCTTCGTCTATTACGACGTCGGCTACGCTTCCGCGATCGTGGTGGTGTTCTTCGCGCTCATCGTCGCTCTCGCCGGCGCGCTCTTGCATTTGCGTCAACGCACCCACTGGAACGAAGCCGGAGGCAGTGCCTGATCATGCGGGACTTTCTCAACAAACTCGGCCTGACCTTCGCCTTCATCGTCATCGTCTCGCCGGCGGTGCTGTTCTTCCTCTGGATGCTGTCGCTGTCGCTGAAATTCGAGATCGACAACGCCTCCTATCCGCCGGTCTTCATCCCTGATCGTATCAATTGGGGCAATTACGCTGCCGTCATCGAATCCAAGCGGTTCATGACCTATTTCTTCAACACGCTGATCGTCACCGGCTCGGCGACCTTGTTCGCTCTCGTCATCGGCGTGCCTGCCGGTTACGGCATCGCGCGTATGCGTGCGCGCAAATCGGCCATCGTGATCCTGATCGCGCGCATCACCCCCGGCCTGTCCTATCTGATCCCGCTATTCCTGCTGTTCCAATGGCTTGGCCTGCTCGGTACGTTGTGGCCGCAGATCATCATCCATCTCGTGGTCACCGTGCCGATCGTGATCTGGATCATGATCGGTTATTTCGAGACGACGCCGATGGAGCTCGAAGAGTCCGCCATCATCGACGGCGCTACCCGCTGGCAGGTGTTCCGCCACGTCGCGCTGCCGATCGCCCGCTCCGGCATCGCCGTTGCCTTCATCCTCTCGGTGATCTTCTCCTGGAATAATTTCGTGTTCGGCATCGTGCTGGCAGGCCGCGAGACGCGCACGCTGCCCGTCGCGGTCTACAACATGATCTCATTCGATCAGTTGAGCTGGGGGCCGCTGGCGGCGGCGGCGCTGATCGTAACACTGCCGGTGCTGTTGCTGACAATGTTTGCACAAAGGCAGATTGTGGCCGGACTGACCGCGGGCGCGGTGAAGTGACGAGTTAACTTGCAGCAACCTTGCGCTGCTCATCGGGCGCCGTTTCGCTCGCCGCGATCAGGCGCTTGAGCTCCGGTATGCACGAGCCGCAATTGGTGCCGGCCTTGAGCTTCGCGCCGATCTCCGCTGCCGTACCCGCACCTGCCGCGATGGCATCGCAGATGGTGTTACGGCCGACGCCGAAGCAGGCGCAGACGATGGGCCCTGCACTCGCAGCACCGTCGGCGGACTTTCCAGAGAGCAGCGTGCGGCGCTGGTCGTCGCTGACGGTCTCGGCGGCGAACAACTCCTTCACAGCATCCCAGGAGAGCGCCCCCTCCGTCGGGCCGATGAACAGACAGGTCTCGATCCCGTCATCCTTGAACGACACCGCGCGATACACGCCTTGGCCGGCGTCTTCGTATTCAGCGGCATCATCGCCCAGCAACGGCTTCAGCCAGTTCTGCCAGGTCTCAACATCGGTATTGTCCGAGAGCAGATAACCGACGCCGCCCGTGACCGCGACGCGCGCCCATTGCACACCGAACGGCATCTCCAGCGGACTACGCGACAGCACGAAGCCACGCTGTGCAAACACCGCAGGTGCGATCGCCACCGGCGTCGCCTTGTTCTCGGGCTGACCGGAGAACGGATCGGTAATCGGCGCAACAAGCCCGCCGACGCGCGCGAAGCCTGCGGTCTCGTCATTCCAGTGGATCGGCGCGAACAGCATGCCGCGCTGCTGGCGTTCGCTGACAATGACTTTCAGCACGCACTCGCCATAGTCGGTGGTCAGCCGCGCATGGCCGCCATCGACGATGGCGAACTGCGCGGCATCGTCCGGATGGATCTCGACGAACGGCTCCGGAATATGCTGACCGAGCCGCGGGCTGAGGCCCGTGCGCGTCATCGTGTGCCACTGATCGCGAACGCGGCCAGTGTTCAAACGCAGCGGGCGCTCGATCGACACCTGCGTGCGCAGCTCCGGCGCCTCCGGCGCGATGAAACGCGCGCGCCGGTCGTTGGCGTAGAATTGGCCATCGGCGAAGAAGCGCGCCTGCGGCTTCGTCGTGCCCTGACGCACCGGCCATTGCACCGGGGCCATGGTGTCGAAGGCCTCATCCGAGACCTTCATCAACCCGCCGATATCGAAGTCGCGGTTGCCGTTGTTCTCGAAGGCCGAAAGGGCCGCGTGCTCGCGAAAAATCTCGGCGGCCGATGTGTAGGCAAATGACGCGCCATAACCCAGGCGCTTGGCGACTTCGCTCAGCGCCCACCAGTCCGGTCGCGCCTCGCCAGGCGCCCGCAGGAACGAGCGCTGCCGCGACACGCGGCGTTCGGAATTGGTCACCGTGCCGGACTTCTCGCCCCAGGCTAACGCCGGCAGCAGCACATGCGCACCGGCATTCACGGTATCGTTGGAGCGCACATTCTCCGACACCACGAACAGATCGAGCTTGCTCAGCGCCGCGCGCACGGCATCGGCATCCGGGAGCGACACCGCGGGATTGGTGCCCATCACCCACAACGCCTTGATCTCGCCACGGCCGATGGCTTCGAACATCTGCACGGCCTTGAGGCCTTCATGGGTGGCGATATGCGGTGCCTTCCAGAACCGGCGCACGCGGTCGATATCGACAGGCGTGAAGCCCATATGGGCTGCGAGCTGGTTGGCGAGGCCGCCGACCTCGCGGCCACCCATGGCATTGGGTTGGCCGGTGAGCGAGAACGGCGACGCGCCGGGCTTGCCGATGCGGCCGGTGGCCAGATGGCAGTTGAGGATCGCATTGACCTTGTCGGTGCCCTGCGCCGACTGGTTGACGCCCTGCGAATACAGCGTGACCACACGCGGTGTCGCCTTGAACATCTGGAAGAAGGTCGCGACATCGATCTCGTCGAGTCCGGTCGCCTTTGCTGTCGCCGCCACGCTGGCGGCGATGGTTCTAGCCCGCGCCAGCGCGTCGTCAAAGCCTGACGTATGCTCATCGATATAGCTGCGGTCGAGCGCTCCGTTGTCGGCGAGATAGGCAAACAGCCCGCTGAACAACGCGGTATCGGTGCCGGGCTTCAGGCCGAGAAACAGATCGTCATCGCCAACCGTGTCGGTGCGGCGTGGATCGATCACGACGATCCGTGCGCCCCGCGTCTGCTTGTTGGCCAGCATGCGCTGATACAGCACCGGATGGCACCAGGCGGCATTGGAGCCGACCAGCACCAGCAGATCGGCTTGGTCGAGATCCTCGTAGCACCCCGGCACCGTATCGGCGCCAAACGCGCGCTTGTGGCCAGCGACTGATGACGCCATGCAGAGCCGCGAATTGGTATCGACATTGGCGCTGCCGAGAAAGCCCTTCATCAACTTGTTGGCGACGTAGTAATCCTCAGTCAGCAACTGGCCGGAGAGATAAAATGCCACGGCACTCGGGCCATGTTCGGCGACGACCTTCCGAAATCCCTCGGCGACATGATCCAGCGCATCGCCCCAGGCGACCTGCACCATCTCGCCATCGTCGCCCCGCATCATCGGATGCAGCAGGCGCTCGTCGAGGCTCAGCGTTTCGCCGAGCGCCGATCCTTTCGAGCAGAGTCGGCCGAGATTGGCGGGATGCGCGGGATCGCCCGTAATCGCTGCGCCACCGTTGCCGTCCGGCGTCGCCAGCACACCGCAACCGACGCCGCAGTAAGGGCATGTGGTGCGCGTGGCGTGCAAATGCGGATCGACCGCGTTCATCACGCCGCCTCCGCGCGGACGGCGAGTGCGCGGCCGAACATCATCTCGGCGCGGATATCGGAAATATCAGCGGCGCTGCGGATCAGTTCGAGGTACCACAGCGCATCCTGGGTATCGCCGACCAGCACGGCGCCAGTGAGCACGCCATCTGCGATCACCAGCTTCTTATAAGTGCCCCGGCGGACATCGTTGAGCAGCAGCGTCTCGCTGCCTTCGCCCGCCATGAAATCTCCGGCGGAGAACACGCTGACACCGGAGACCTTGAGATTGGTAGAGAGCACGCTGCCCGTATAGGCAGCAGCCTTGCCCGCGAGATGGCGCGCCAACACCCTGGCCTGTTCGTAGGCGGGCTCGACGAGACCATAGCAGGTGCCGCGATGCTCGGCGCATTCGCCGAGTGCGAAGACGTCGTCGGTTCCGGTTGCCATCTGGTCGTTGACGACAATGCCGCGATTGACCGGGATTTCCGCTTCCTTGGCGAGCGATGTGTTGGGCCGAATACCGGCCGCAAAGATCACCGCGTCCGCATCAAGCGTGCGGCCATCGGCGAGCTCGACGCTCTCGACACAATTGCTGCCGTGAATACGCGCCGTATTGGCGTTGAGCAAAATCCTGACGCCCTTGCGCTCGACCAGTGTCTTCAGGAGGTTCGCTGCAGGTGCATCCAGCTGACGTTCCATCAGCCGGTCCATCAGATGGATCAGTGTGACGTCAGCGCCCGCCTTGGCGAGACCATAGGCAGCTTCGAGACCAAGCAGGCCGCCGCCGACCACGACGACACGCTTCTTCTGCGCGGCAAGTTCGAGCAGCAGGTCCACGTCGCGGCTGTCGCGGAACACATGCACGCCCTTGAGATCACCACCGGGCACCGGCAGCCGCAGTGCGGATGAACCGGTGGCGATAACCAGCTTTGAGAACGGCACATGTTTGCCGGTCGATGTCGTGACCTCACGCGCGGCCATATCGATGGCGGTCGCCGTTGCGCCGTATTTCAGCGTGACGCCGCGGTCGCGCCACCAGGCAGCGGGCTTCAGCTCAATCTCTTGCGATGTCGCCTCACCGGCCAATACCGACGACAGCAATACGCGATTATAGGCGAGCCGCGGTTCGTCTCCGATGACGGCGATGGCGTATCGACCAAGCGCGCATTTCGCCAGCTCGTCCACGAGCCGAGCCGCTGCCATTCCATTACCAATGATGACCAGCGGCTCGCTCACGTCATATCCTTACTCGGCCGCCTGCGCTGCGCCGTAGGCTTCAGAAATCATGTAGCCGGACAGCGTGCCATAGGCCGCGGTCCAGGCTGCGGCGAGTTCGGGCGTCCATGCGTCGCCGAGGCCCTTCTCCAGGGTCCACAGCAGCGCACCGCCGACGATCGGATAATGTTCGGCCTCTACGCCGTAGGCCACGTGCTGCTTGGCGAGCGCGCTCGCTGCAGGCAGTACGGTTTCGAGCCGCGTCAGGCCCGTGACGACGACACCAAGCGTCGCCATCAGTTTGCGACCCTGCTCCTTCATGTCGCCGCGAAACATCGGCTTCACTTGCGGGGCAACCTCGAAGAGACGGCCGTAGAACAATTCCGCAGCCACATCGGAAATCGGCGCGACTTTCTTGAAACTATCCTGAACCAGAGCGACGTCGGACGCATTCATGCTAACTCTCCTTGGAGTGGAAGGTGAGCTTGTGTGTCGCGCCGCGTGAGCAAATGTTCAGCGCGCGATAAAATGCGATGTGGTTCTAGTGATAGGCCGCAGAAATCATGCGCGCCGCCAGGAAATTGTAGACCTTGTGCCACGAGGCTTCGACCTCGGGCGTCCAGCGCTCGCCAAGCCCCTACCCCAGACTCCAGAACAGTGCCTCGCCGACAGACTCGTAGTGCGCAGCTTCCACGCCATAATGCACATGGTCTTTCGCGAGCTTGCCGATCACTGACAGCAGGCCTGTGATATTGTCGAGACTGCCGACGATCACCGCCAGCGTTGCGATGAACTTGTGCTTCAGCTGCGCCATGTCGCCGCGAAACAGCGGGCGCGTTTCCGGCAATGTCTCGAACAGCCGCGCATAAAACAGATCCACCATGACCGAGGAGTTCGGCCACATCTGATCGAATGACGATTGTACGCGCATGATTTCTTCGCGCGTCAGGCCTATCGAACGACTCATGATTTGCAGCTATCCGGAAAGTCTGAGCCGCATTCATTCGGTTTATCCTCGGAAGTCAAGAGGTAACAAGATGCTTACGCGGCTTCGACGAACTTGTGGCGCTCATACAGGAATTCGAGCACGCGCTTGCGGCAGTCGAGATAGACCGGGTTACTCGCCAGTTCGAGACGCTGACGCGGTCGTGCGAGCGGCACATCGAGCACTTCGCCGATGGTTGCTGATGGCCCGTTGGTCATCATCACGATGCGGTCCGACAGCAGTACGGCTTCGTCCACGTCATGGGTGATCATGACGATGGTGTTGCCGAGTTTCTGATGCAGCGCCATGACCGAGTCCTGCAAATGAGCGCGGGTCAGTGCGTCGAGCGCACCGAACGGCTCGTCCAGCAACAGCACCTTGGGCTCCATCGCGAGCGCACGGGCAATGCCGACGCGCTGCTTCATGCCGCCGGAGATTTCCGAGGGGCGCTTGTCCTTGGCATGCGTCATCTGCACGAGATTGAGATTGTGCATCGTCCATTCGTCGCGCTCGGCGCGGGACTTGGTCTTGGCAAACACCTTGTCCACGCCAAGACGGACGTTCTGATAAACCGTCAGCCACGGCAGCAGGCTATGGTTCTGGAACACGACGGCCCGATCAGGGCCGGGCGAATTGACTTCGCGATCCTCAAGGAGGACCCCGCCGACCGTTGCACGTGTCAGGCCGGCGATGATGTTGAGCATCGTCGACTTGCCGCAACCGGAATGGCCGATAATGGAGACGTATTCACCCTTGCCGAGGTTGAGGTTGATATCCTTCAACACCTCGGATGAGACCTTGCCGCGGGTGAACACCTTGTCGACGTGGTCGAGCTTCAGATATGCCTTCATGATATCTCTCCTTAGCTGACCAGGTGTTAGCTGACCGAAGTGCCGTGGGTGACGAGCTTGCCCAGACCCGCGATCAAGCGGTCGAGCACGAAGCCAACGATGCCGACGTAAAACAGCGCCAGGATGATCTCGCTCATATGCGAGGAATTCCAGGCGTCCCAGATGAAGAAGCCGATGCCCACGCCGCCGATCAGCATTTCAGCCGCGATGATGGCGAGCCATGACAGGCCGATACCAATGCGCAGACCGGTGAAAATATAGGGCGCAGCCGCCGGCAGCATGACTTTCCAGAAAAATTCCACCGGATTGAGCTGCACCACGGCGGCGACGTTGCGATAGTCCTGCGGAATATTCCGGATACCGACAGCCGTGTTGATAATGATTGGCCAGATCGAGGTGATGAAAATCACGAAGATTGCCGAAGGCTGACCGTCACGGAAGGCCGCAAGCGCCAGCGGCAGCCAGGCCAGCGGCGGAATGGTGCGCAACACCTGGAAGATCGGATCGAGGCCACGCATCGCCCAGACCGACTGGCCAACCAGCGTGCCAAGCGCGATGCCGACGACGGCAGCGAGCGAGTAGCCATAGGCCACACGCAGGAGACTGGCCGAGATATGCCAGAACAGACCCTTATCCAGACCGCCATTGTCGAAGAACGGATCGAAGATCAGTTCCTTGGTGTCCTTGTAGACCTTAGAGGGCGGCGGGAGCGTCGAGCCGGTGCGCCGACACAAGAGCTCCCACATCACACCAAGCAGGAGGACGACGATCAGCGGCGGGATGACCCGCGCCGCTGTCTCTTTCGCCATCTTGGCGTATCTTTCAAAACTTACCGGCTGCTTGGGAGACAGTGCGACGCTCGCCACCGGCGGCTTCGCCAGTGCCGTTGCCGGCTCCGTCTTGATAGCTTGCATGTTCATCGCACTGTCTCCGTCATTTCAGCTAGTCCGCATCGGTCCCAAACGTGTGTCTCAGGCTTCGACGCGCTTGATGGCGAGCGACTTGAGGTAGGCTGCCGGATTTTCGGGATCGAAGACCTTGCCGTCGAAGAAGGTCTCCTTGCCGCGCGAGGTCGAAGTCGGGATTTCGGCGGCAGCGACGCCCATGGTCTTCGCCGCGTCACGCCAGATATCCTCGCGGTTGACTTTGGCGATCAGCGCCTTGCTATCGAAGCCGGGCTCGTATTTGCCCCAGCGGATGTCTTCGGTCATGAACCAGAGGTCGTGGCTCTGAAACGGATAGGACGCAAAGTCCTTCCAGTACTTCATGATATGCGGCGAGTTCTCGACCACCTTGCCGGTGCCGTAGTCGAACTTGCCACGGGCACGATCGAGGATGTCCTCGACCGGGCAGTTGATCCACTGCCGCTTGCCCATGATGGTGGCGAGCTCTTCCTTGTTCTCCATCTTGTCGGCCCACTGCTGGGCTTCCATGATGGCCATGGTGATGGCCTTCGCCGCCTTCGGGTTCTTGTCGACCCAGGCCGCTCGCATGCCGAGCGACTTCTCCGGATGCTTGTTCCAGAGCTCGCCGGTGTTCAGCGCGGTGTAGCCGATCTTCTGGTTGACGGTCTGGCCGGGCCACGGTTCGCCGACGCAAAACGCGTCCATCGTGCCGACCTTCATATTCGCCACCATCTGCGGCGGCGGCACGGTGATGGTCTCGACATCCTTGTCGGGATCGATGCCGCCGGCGGCGAGCCAATAGCGGATCCAGAGATCATGCGTCCCGCCCGGGAAGGTCATCGCCACCTTCACGGACTTGCCTGCGGCCTTCTTCTTCTCGAACGCGGCCTTCAGCGGTGCAACGTCGAGGCCGACTTTCAGATCGAGATATTCGCTGCCGACCGAAATGCACTGCGCATCGAGATTAAGACGCGCGAGGATGTACATCGGCGTCGGCTGATTGTTCTGGGTGACCTTGCCCGACGAGATCAGATACGGCATCGGCGTCAGGATATGCGCGCCATCGATGCCGTTGCCTTCTGAGCCGAGCACCATGTTGTCGCGCAGCGTGCCCCACGAGGCCTGCTTCGACACTTCCACATCAGGCATGCCGTATTTGGCGAACATGCCCTTGTCCTTGGCAACGAATAGCGGGCCGGCATCGCTTAATGCGATGAAGCCGAGCTTGGCGCCTTTCACTTCGGGCCCGGCATCCTGCGCGAAAGCGCCGCCGGGGAAGTTCAGTCGGGCGGCCGCGAGCAAGGCAGCGGTTCCCGCGCCGGCTTTCAGAAGCTGGCGGCGGCTGATTTTGCGGCCCGGCTTGTTGGTCTCTGACTTCGTCATGTTCTGATGTCGTCCTTTCGCGCCTCGGATCGCCTGCACCGTCATTGGCCCCTCGTCACAGAGCACCTCGGTCGAAGGCGTACGGACATAGCGGCGCGTCTGGGGGAAGCCCCATGATGGCAATGCTGGCTGGTGATTGATTGTGACGGCTACAATGGCGTCGCTAAGAACTATTCAAAGTTCGTGCCAATCGCCGCCTGATGGAAATTTCGATAAATTTCAGCCACTTGCCCCGAGGCAGCAGGACCAGCGCGAAGAGCCACGCGCATCGAAAATTTGCGGGTCGCTTATTTATTGTGCGACGCACGCAGAATAGGCAGTGAATTGCAAGGTACTATTTTGCCGACTTCGTCGGCATGCCGGCCCGTGGATCGGTGCTATCAACCAGGTCCAATTTCTAGCAAACGGACCGCTTCATGCTGACCATTCCGGTGATCACCGAACCCGCCCTCTCGTCGCTTCGGAAGGTAATCAGCACCCTGAAGGCGGCGACCGTGGTGTCCGCGGCGGCGATCCTGTCTCAGGGCAAAAGCGACCTCGAAGCGAATGCGGCGGCAGCGTTCGGTCATTTCGAGGACGTCTCACGGCAACTTCATATGTTCCGAAAAGCTGTCCTTGAGGACGCGCTGATACCGACCAAAGACAACGCTCTCACTGTGGATGTCGATATCGATGCTCTCGATCGTGTCATCGACGATGTCGATCACCAGATCGCACAAACCAAAGGCGCACTCCACGCAGTCGTCGAGAGTTCTGATCGCAGCGGGCTCGAGGCCTTTGCCGAGCGCATCGGCGCACTCGGCCGCGCGCTATTAGGCATGGTCACCCTCATCGCGCCATCGGCAGCACACAGCGACGCCCCGTTCCTGTTCGATCAATTCTTCCTGGAGTCGCTGCAGGAACTCTCGCAACGCGACTGGAGCGCGACCTGACCGCAGATCGCTGGGATCGCTTACGCTCCAGCCGTTTCCGGCATCATCGGCTGCGGAACCGCGCCGTCGCCCGGCTTCATCCGGAAATTATAGGTCATCAGATGCCACGGCCCGGTGGCAGGCTGACCATCCGGCATGAAGGCATCGCTGCGCTTCTCGACTGTGGCGATCAGATCGTCCTTCACGCCGAACACCACATCGGAGTCGAGATATTCGTCGCCTTCAATGAAGACGTGGGTAATCAGCGGCTCATAGCCGGGCGCCGCGACGAGAAAGTGCACATGCGCCGGACGCATCGGATGACGTCCCGTCTTCAACACCAGACCTCCGGCCGGACCATCGGTCGGGATTGGATAGCTGCAGGGCAAAATGGTGCGGAAGAACAGCCGACCATCGCTGTCGGTGATGAAGCGCGCGCGCGACGACGGACCCTGCGTGGCATAGCTAGCCTTCTGCGAGTCGTAGAAACCGTCATCATCGGCATGCCAGATATCGACCGGCACGCCCGCCAGCGCGTTGCCATCGAGATCGGTGACGCGGCTCTGCACGAACATGCGCTCACCCGTGAGGCCCGGCGAGATATCGGCGCCATGCGCCATCACGGGATGCTCGCCGACATAGAACGGCCCGAGCACCGTCGTCTGTGTGGCCCCCTCACGCTCCCTGTGGTTGACGGCGTCGACCAGCATCGAGACGCCCAGCACGTCAGAGAGCAAAATGAATTCCTGCCGGATCGGTGTGCATTTCTGGCCCGTGCGGGTCAGAAAATCGATCGCCACTTCCCATTCACCGAAGGTGAGATCGGTCTTACGCACATAGTCGTGCAATGACTTCACGAGTTCTTGCAGCAGGAATTTCGTGCGCGGATCGGACGTCTTGTCGAAGCTCTGGATGACGGCCGCAGTGAGTTCAGTGTCATTGAATTGGGTCATAATTCCATCCTGAGCAACGCGCGCTATTGCATCTTTAAGAATACACCAAACAGAGCTTCACGTAAGCTCGCCGCGCTACAAACCCATATGGACAACCGCTGATTTTCATCCTTAGAAACGAGCCGCGTCCACACATCGGAGTGATGTTGCAATGCCATCGTCCCAAAGCCTGAGCCCTTCCTCTGCATCACCCGAACAGGTCGGCATGTCGACCGCCGCACTGGCCCGCGTCGAAGCGCATCTCAAGCAGCGCTACGTCGATGCCGGCCGTTTTTCCGGCACACAGCTTCTGGTCTATCGCCGCGGCGAGATCGTGCACAGCGCGACGCAGGGCTTTGCCGATCTCAAGCGAAAGATCGCCGTCAAGGACGACACAATTTTCCGCATCTATTCGATGACCAAGCCGATCACGTCGGTCGCCTTCATGATGCTGGTGGAGGAAGGGCGTGTCACGCTCGATGAACCCGTGCACAAATATATTCCGGAATGGGCAAATCTCGGCGTGTTTCAGGCCGGCGTGATGGCACCATTCCTGACGAAGCCACAGGCCCGTCCGATGCAGATCATCGACCTGCTACGTCACACGTCGGGACTCACTTACGGCTTCCAGCAGCGCACCAATGTCGACGCCGCCTATCGTGCACTCAAGATCGGCGAGATCGAAAAATCCGGCACGATGGCATCGATGATTTCGGATCTGGCGAAGGTCCCCCTGGAATTCTCCCCGGGGGATGCATGGAATTATTCGGTCTCGACCGACGTGATCGGCTATCTCGTCGAGAGGATCAGTGGACAGCCATTCGAACAATTTCTGCAGGAACGTATCTTCGATCCGCTCGGGATGACGGATACCGGATTCTATGTACCGCCCGACAAGGCGCATCGCTTTGCTGCCTGCTACGCCGCCGACGGCAAGGGCGGCTTCGTTATTCAGGACGATCCCGCGACGAGTTCGTTCCTGTCCCCGCCCTCGATGATTTCCGGCGGCGGCGGTCTATGCTCCACCGCCGCGGACTATCTCACCTTCTGCCGCGCCCTCCTCAATGGCGGCGCGCTCGGCGACGTGCGCCTACTCGCTCCGAAGACGATTGCGCTGATGACCAGCAATCATTTGCCCGGCGGCGCCTACGTCGCCGACATGTCGACATCCATGTTCAGCGAAACGAGCTATGCCGGCGTCGGCTTCGGACTTGGATTTTCGGTGATGATGAATCCGGTCAAGACCATGATCCCCGGCAGCGCCGGTGAGTATGGATGGGGTGGCGCGGCGAGCACGGTGTTCTGGATAGACCCGGCCGAACAGCTGATCGCAATCTTCATGACGCAGTTGTTGCCATCGAGCGCCTATCCGGTTCGGCGCGAGCTGCGTACCATGATCTACTCCGCGATTACCGACAGCAATGTTTAGTAACGAACGGTATGATCAATATTGCTCAGTCGGTGCGCACCACTGGACACCGGTCGCGTTCAGCACGAATCAAATGAAATTCTCTCCCAGTGAGAATTTGGAATGAAACTTCCGGTGCGCATGGGACGTAGCAACAACCACCCACGGAATTGTGATATTATATCGGCGCTACACAGGAGATCGTAAAATGCGAAATTGCCGCTGCAAATCGCATGGAATGCTGCATGCCAGAGATTTGCAGCTTACGAATGCGAACGACTCTCAGTTATCTTGCGTGCGTCAGGCGAGTCACGTGTGTATAGCATGATGACCAACTTGTACTTTCGCTTCCGCTCCTAGGCCCGTGTCGATAGAAATTGAGTTGCGGTTTGCGTTTGAAGTTTTGCAAGCGATGCGAAGTAGCAACGGAATACCGCAAGATTTTTGCGTACGATAGGATGACCCTCGCGATTAGGTATCGATCAATTCGAGTATCGCGACGATTTCAGCCATCCCAATCGTGATGACGATGTGTATAACAGAGATGCCTTTGAAAGTTAGCTTTAAGGGCTCTCGGGCTAAGAAGCTCTAACCAAGAAAATAAAACCAAACTTTCTTATTCAAACAAGCTGAATGGTGACGAATGAAGCAACGTAGCGCCGGCAAACCCGACATTGAGATGGGCAAGAGGATCCGTCTGCGTCGTGTTGAGCAGAAAATTTCGCAGGCGGATTTAGGCGAAAAGCTGGGCGTCAGCTTCCAGCAGGTTCAGAAGTACGAGAAAGGTGTCAATCGCGTTGGCGCTGCGCGTCTTCAGCAGATTGCGACGGCGCTCGATGTGCCGGTCACCTTCTTCTACGATGGCGATGGCAAGAGCCGCGAAGTGGAAAGCTTGCTGTTCCTCGATAGCGCTTTCAGCCTCCGCTTGCTTCGTGCTTACAGCCGCATCAAGAGCCAGACGGTCCAGCGCCAGATGGTCGTCCTGATGGAAGCGATCGCCGACGAAGAGAAGTAATCGTCGCATGGCCGCCGGAGCGACCCGGCCGCTGATCGGCTCGATTTCAATCCCCCTCGACACGAAAAGAACTCGCCGTAACCGCGGCGAGATTTTTGCAGGTCTGCACCTAGCGGTGGCACAGTTGTTGCTGGAATATTCGTGAACCTCAGGGGGAGCGAACCATGTCTACAGCTACGATTACCGCCATCGAACCAGTCCGCAAGCCTCTCTATCACTCGCTCTTCGTGCAGGTGCTCGTCGCCCTGCTGCTCGGCATCGTCCTTGGCATCGCCGTGCCGGACTTCGCCGTCGGCCTGAAGGTCTTCAGCGACGCGTTCCTCAAACTCATCTCCATGATTGTGGCCCCCATCGTGTTCTGTGTGGTGGTGCATGGGATTGCGGGTGCCGGCGACCTCAAGAAGGTCGGCAGGGTTGGCGTCAAGGCGCTGATCTATTTCGAGGTCATGACGACGCTGGCGCTCGTTGTCGGCCTGGTGCTGGCCTATCTGTTCGGTCCGGGCCACGGCATGAACATCAATCCGGCCTCGCTCGACGGCAAGGCACTCACGACGGTCGCAGACAACGCTCACAAGCTGCAGGGCGGTGGCATCGGCAGCTTCCTGCTCAACATCATTCCGACCACCTCGTTCGACGCGCTGGCGCGCAATGACGTGCTTCAAGTGCTCTTTTTCGCGATCCTGTTCGGCACCAGCCTGGCGCTGGTCGGCGGCGAGAAAGGCGAGCGCATCTCCAGTTTCATCGAAGCCGTATCGACCGTTCTGTTTCGCGCCATGGGATTGATCGTTCGCCTCGCCCCGATCGGTGTGCTCGGCGCTGTCGCCTATACGGTCGGACGCTACGGCGTCGGATCGCTGAAGCAACTCGTCTCGCTGGTGGTGCTGTTCTATGTCTCGGTCGCGATCTTCGTCTTCGGCGTGCTCGGCGGCGTGATGGCGCTGGCCGGGCTGAACATCATCAAATTCCTAAACTATCTGCGCGAGGAGCTCACCATTGTGCTCGCCACCGCCTCATCGGATGCGGTGCTGCCCCAGGTCATGCGCAAACTCGAACGGCTTGGCGTCAAGGACAACGTGGTCGGCCTCGTGATCCCGACCGGATACTCGTTCAATCTTGACGCCTTCTCGATCTATCTGACGCTGGCCGTCGTGTTCATCGCGCAGGCCACGAATACACCGCTGTCCTTCGGCGACCTCATGCTGGTGCTCGGCGTCTCACTCGTCACATCGAAAGGCGCCCATGGCGTACCGGGCTCAGCGATCGTGATCCTTGCCGCGACGCTGAATGCCGTGCCGAGCATTCCCGCCATCGGCCTCGTGCTGGTGCTGTCGGTAGACTGGTTCATCGGCATGGCCCGCGCGCTCGGTAACCTGATCGGCAACTGCGTTGCCACCGTCGTGGTCGGTGCATGGGAAGGCGACCTCGACCATGCCAAGGCGAAGCGTGTGTTGGATGGCGAAGAGCTCGTGGATGTAACGGCCGGCTAATTGCCTTCGGAACAAAAAAGAAGCGGCCCGAAGGCCGCTTCTCGATATCAGAACGAATGCTTCAACCTTACGCCGGCGTAAGGATCGCACGGCCGACCAGCTTGCCGTCTTTCAGGTCGTTCAGCGCCGCATTGGCCTTTGCGAGCGGCATCGGGCTCGTCGGGATTGGCTGCACCTTCTTGGTGCGCACCAGCTCCAGCAATTCCTTCGTCTCGCGGAGATTGCCGACATAGCTGCCCTGGATGGTCAACGCCTTCATGGCAATCAGCGGCAGCGCCCAGGTGGCGCCGCCACCGAACAGGCCGACCATGATCAACTTGCCGCCCTTGGAGAGCACGTCAAAGCCGAGCTGCGTCGTCGACGGAGTGCCGACCAGATCGATCACCGACAGGATCGGCTGACCGGCGGCCTTGGCAAGCTGCTCGAGCGCGTCGGGCGCATTGCCGTCCACGGCCGCCAGAGCGCCGGCCTTGATCGCCGCCTCGCGCTTTCGCGCATCGATATCGACAACGATGGCGCCCTTGCCGCCCATCGCCTTCAACAGTTCAAGCGCCATCAGGCCGAGGCCGCCAGCGCCGAAGATCACGATCGGATTGCCGAGATCGCTCTCGATCTTCTTCAGCGCGCTATAGGTAGTGACGCCCGAGCAGGCGTAGGGCGCGGCGATGACCGGATCCATGCCCTTGAGGTCGATCAGGTAGCGCGGATGCGGCACCAGGAGGTGATCCGAATAACCGCCGTCGCAATGTACGCCGAGGCAGCGCGGCGCGAGGCAGAGATTCTCGTCACCGGCGAGACAGACCGCACATTTGCCGCAGCCGATCCATGGATAGGCCAGCGCGATATCACCAATCTTGACGCCGCCGGCTTCCTGCTGCGCATCCGGACCGAAGGCGATGACTTCGCCGACAGTCTCGTGACCCATGGTGCGCGGCAGCGTGATGCCGCGATCCTTCAGCGACAGCTTCTTGCGGCCGTGGCCGAGTTCATAGCCGCCTTCCCAGATGTGCAGGTCGCTATGGCAGACGCCAGCAGCCTTCACGCGGATCAGCACCTGCGTGCCGGTCGGCTGCGGGGTCTGCTCGTCGACCTCGCCGAGCGGTTCGTTGAATTCGAGAACCTTGAAGCTCTTCATTGTGTTTTCTCTCCCGGTTGAAGTTTCTTGTTATCCGCAGGATGGGTAGAGCCAACGGGTCGCGCGAAGCGCGCCCGATGATAAACTCCGCGAAACCCATCGCATAGAACCCGATCATGATGGGTTTCGCGACGACGCTCTACCCATCCTGCAGGGTTTCAGCCATGCGTTGCGCTTGCGCTCCTGATCGCTTCCCACACCTTGATGGGCGACAGCGGCGTATTGAGCTGCGTGATGCCCAGTGGTTGCAGCGCATCCAGCACGCCATTGACGATGCAGGGTGGACCACCGATCGCGCCGGATTCGCCGCAGCCCTTCGAGCCGATCGGATTGGTGATGCAGGGTGCCGAACCATCCAATGTCACTGACAGGGGTGGCAGGTCACCGGCGCGCGGAATGCAGTAGTCCTGATAGCTGGCGGTGATGAGCTGGCCGTCCTCGTCGTAATGAACGTTCTCGAACAGCGCCTGGCCGATGCCTTGCGCCACGCCGCCGTGGATCTGGCCGGTCACCAGCATCGGATTCACCGCCACGCCGACATCGTCGACCGTGGTGTAGCGAACGACATTGGTGATGCCGGTCTCCGGATCGATCTCAACCTCGCAGATATGCGTGCCGTTCGGCCAGGTCGGGCCATCCGCCACGCCGGTGGACTCGACGCTGAGCTGTTCACCGTCTTCAGCCTTCGCGATCTCGAACAGGCCAACGCGCTTGTCGGTACCGACGACGGTGAGGAAGCCTGCGGAATACTCGATGTCCTCCACCGAGGCTTCGAGCATGTTGGCCGCCTTCTCGCGCGCCTTGGCGATCATATCGGCGGCCGACACCACCGCCGCAGTGCCGCCAACAAACAACGAACGCGAACCGACACTGCCCATGCCGACGATCACATCGGTATCGCCCTGGATCACATCGATCTTGTCAATGCCAATGCCGAGCGCTTCAGAGACGAGCTGCGAATAGGCGGTCTGCAGGCCCTGCCCCATCGCCATGGTGCCGGAATGCAGGATGACGCGGCCATTGGCCGTCGCGCGCAGGCTGACCTTCTCGGTGGTGCCCGGGCCACCGGTCCATTCGATGTAGCTGGTCAGCCCGCGGCCGTAGAGCAGGCCCTTCTTCTTCGCCGCTTTCTTGCGCGCGGCGAAGCCGTCCCAATCCGACAATTCGGTGGCGCGGTCGAGCATGTGCGCGAAGGCGCCGCTGTCATAGGTCTGGCCGACGGCGTTCTTGTAGGGAAACTGCGTCGGCTTGATGTAGTTCACCTTGCGGATTGCCCGCGGATCCATGCCCATCTGCCGTGCGGCGGCATCCATCAAGCGCTCGATGATGAACACGGCTTCCGGACGCCCGGCACCGCGATAGGCGCCCACCGGCGCGGTGTTCGTGATGACGGCCTTGATGTCGTAATGCACGTTCTGCAGGTCGTAGACGCCGGTCTGCACGAACGGCCCCAGCACCAGCGGAATTATGACAGCGGTCGCCGACATATAGGCGCCGGTGCCGCCGATCGAACGCACGCGATAGGCCAAAACCCGCCCCTTGGCATCGAGCGCGAGTTCTGCCGTCGAGGTCAGATCGCGACCATGAGTCCCGCCGACGAATTCATCAGTGCGATCGCCGCGCCAGCGGATCGTCTTGTTCAGCTTCACGGCCACATAGGCGACGACGCCGTCTTCGGGATACAGGCTCGTCTTCTGTCCGAAACCGCCGCCGATATCGCCCACCACCACACGGATCGATTCCTTCGGACGCTTGAGCACCGCGTCGGCAAGGATATCGCGGGTCGATGCCGGGGTCTGCGACTGCACGTACAGGGTCAACTTGCCGGACTTCTTGTCGACTTCAGCGATGGTCGAGCGCGGCTCCATGGCCGATGGCACGAGGCGCTGGCTCACGATGTCCAGCGACACCGTATGCTTGGCAGCGGCAAAAGCAGCCTCCACCTTGGCAGGATCGCCATAGCTTGTGGCTGCAACGATATTGTCCGGTGCGTCCGGCCAGACCACCGCCGCACCGGGCTTCATCGCCTCGACGGGATCGACCACCGCAGGCAGGACGTCATAGCTGATGTCGATCGCCTCGGCCGCGAGCTGGGCAGCGGCACGTGACGTGGCGACGATCGCTGCCACGGCTTCGCCGGCGAACCGCACGGTCTCATGCGCGAGCAACCGGCGCGGCGGAAAGGTCGCCGCCGAGCCATCAGGACGCTTGAAGATCGGCAGCGTCGGCAGCGTGCCGACATCGTCGGCCACGAGATCCGCGCCCGTGTAGATCGCCTCGACACCGGGCATCGCCTTGGCGGCGGTGACATCGATGGCGGTGATCTTCGCATGGGCATGCGGCGAGCGCAGCAGATGCAGCCACAGCGCGCCGTCTTCCGGCTTGTCGTCGATGAACTTGCCTTGCCCGGTGAGAAGTCTTTGATCTTCGAGACGCTTGGGAGAAAGACCCGCGCCGAAGCGCATATTGCCGGGCAGAATGTTCATCAGACGTCCTTCAGGTGCAAACAGGCTGGAGCCGTTCTAGCCCAGAAATACCGCGTGAGCCAACATGCCCGCCACACAGGGCTGAACTCCGGATGCGCATGCGGGGACGGCCCTTTTTGCCCGTCCTGTTGCCGACAAACCGATCAGCCGACATCCTGCAAAACGGCCTCGATCACCTTGCGCTCGTCCACGGTCAGGGCCGGCTGCGGGGCGACGGGATCGCCGACCTCATAGCCCTGGATCGCAAGGCCGGTCTTGATGCAGGCGGCCAGATTATAGCGCGCAAAGGCCTCGTTGAGTCGCCACATCCGCCGTTGCAGGACCATGGCCTCGTCCCAGCGGTGCGCCTTGCAGAGATTGTAGAGTTCAACGCTCTGCCTCGGCACGACGCAGGCCGGGCCCGCCATCCAGCCGACGCCGCCAATCAGCATGACGGCCGACGGAATATGCGCTGAGGCGGCAAACACTTTCAGTTTGTCGCCGCAGCGGTTGATGATCGACAACAGCCGGCCGGTATTGGTGGAGGCATCTTTGATATACTGGATGCGCGGATGCTCGGCGAGCCGCGCCACAACGTCGAGCGTCAGATCCGAACGCTGGAATTGCGGATTGGTGTAGATCACCACGGGAATATCGACGGCATTGGCGATGGCGCGGAAATAGGATTCGATCTGCGCATCCTTGAGCGGAAAATACGTTTCGAGAATAGCCAGGATGCCGCTCGCGCCGAGCTTCTGATAGGACTTCGCCTGCGCCACCGCATCGACCGTCGAAGTCGATGCCACGCCTGCCACTACCGGCACGCGTCCCCCTGCCGCCTCGATCGTGGCCTGCACCACCGTCCTGCGCTGCTCGCGATTGAGATAGGCGAATTCGCCGGTCGAGCCGAGCGGCGTCAGACCATGCACGCCCGCGCTGATGAGATCGCCGCACAGGCGGCCCAGCACATCGGTGCGGATACGCCCCTCATCGTCGGCGGGCGAGACGAGATAGGGAAACACGCCATGAAAATCTGCCATCGCATCAGGCCTTCGGCTTGAAATTCTCGATCACGCGCAACAATACGCGCGCGCCGACCTCGACATCCGCATCGTCCACATGCTCGGCAGGATTGTGGCTGATACCGCCGCGACAGCGCACGAACAGCATCGCCACATCGGTAATGTCGGTCATCGCCATACCGTCATGGCCGGCCCCGCTCGGCAGCTCGAACGCGCGATGACCCTCGGAAGTAATTGCATCGGCGATCTGCTTCTGCAGCCAGGGCGCACACGGCACCGTGCGATTCTCGTGGGTGATATTGATCTGCAGATCGAGCTTGCGCGCTTTGGCGATCGAATCGATCTCGCGCACCATGTCGGTGATGGCGAGCTTGCGATAGGAATCCTTCGGCGATCGGATATCCATGGTGAACGATACCAGCCCGGGAATGACATTGGTCGCACCCGGCATCGCGTTGATATAACCGACGGTGCCGACAAGACCTCCACGGTCCGACTGGCAGAACTCCTCGATCGCAACGATACATTCGGCAGCGCCCACCAATGCATCGCGCCGCATCGCCATGGGTACCGTGCCAGCATGACCGGCCGTGCCGTGCAATTCGACTGCGAGACGTGTCGCACCCGAAATGGCAGTCACGACACCCACCGGAAGCTTCTGTGCTTCAAGCACCGGCCCCTGCTCGATATGCAGTTCGAGATAGGCCAGCAATTCGCCGGGGGCGCGCGCTGCGGCGCCGACGTGATCGGGATCGAGGCCGAAGGTGATCATCGCCTCGCGCATCGAGATACCCGCATTGTCGCGGCCACCGAGCACGCTCTCGACAAAAGTCCCGGCTACCGCGCGGCTGCCGAGCAGCGTCGAGGCAAAGCGCACGCCCTCCTCGTCAGCAAAGGCAGCGATCTCGATGGCGAAGGGTAGACGCAGGCCGCGACGATTGAGATCGCCGACACAGGAAATCGCCGTGATGATCCCGAGCGGCCCGTCCCAGCGGCCGGCATCGCGCACGGTGTCGTAATGGGAGCCGAGCATCAGGCACGGCAGACCGGGCCGGTCGCCTTCGTAGCGTCCGCAGACATTGCCGATCGCATCGATCCGCGCCCGCATGCCAGCTGCCTGCATCCAGCCGATGATCAGTTCGGCGGCCGCACGATGTTCCGGTGTAAGGAATATTCGCGTGATGTTGTCCGGCGCTTCCGAAATCGCAGCCAGCGCGTTGATGCGTTCGACGATCTCGCCGCCGAGCGATTGGCCGGAAGCTCCGACGACTTTCTCTTCCATCGCAATCATGCTTCTTTGTTCGGACCATAGGCCCGGCTGGGACTTGAATGATCCAGGTCGTAAATATTAGTGCGACCAGCGGGCCAAAGCGAATCCGCGGTTGGCTTCGCGGGAAGCTAGCAGATTTTGACGCCCGGACGACAGGAGCCCCCTGATGCCAAAACAAGACTCGTCGAGCAGGGATGAAGCCTTTCTCAGGCTTTCTTTCGACGCTGCGCGCAAAGCCATGGAGCGCGGCAACCATCCGTTCGGCGCGATCCTGGTCGATGCAAACGGCAAGGTCCTGATGGAAGCCGGTAACGCCTTCATGCCCTCCCATGACGGCACCGCCCATGCGGAGCGGCTGCTGTGTACGGAGGCCTCGATTGCCTATGACGAGACCGAGCTGAAGACCTTCACGCTGTATTCGTCGGCCGAACCCTGCGCCATGTGCGCCGGCGCGATCTATTGGGTCGGCATTGGACGGCTGGTTTATGGGCTCGGCGAAGCCAGGCTCAAGGCGATCACCGGCGACCATCCGGAAAATCCCACGCTGGATCTGCCTTGCCGCAACGTGTTTGCGGCAGGGCAGAAGAGCATCGAGGTCGTCGGACCACTGCTGGAAGATGAGGCAGCCGCGCAGCACGAAAACTTCTGGGCGCATCAGGGCTAGATCGTGTCGACATGAAAACGGCGCCGCAATTCATGCGGCGCCGTTTTCGTATCGATATCAGGCCAGATCAGAACTTGACGGTGACGCCGGAATACAGCGAGTCCTCGCGGCACGATCCGGGCGCAAACGTGGTGCACGGCAGGCTGGCATTCTCATCCAGGCCGAACTTGTTCCGCCAGAGCCGATAGGCCACCCACACGTCGACATTGTGAGTGTATTTCGGTCCCCAGATGGCCTTGCTGGCGTCGAAGGTCAGACGGATCGGTTCGGCGTTGATCTCCATCTTGGTTGCCGTGCCGATGATCTGGCCGTTCTCCGAACCTTTCGGCCCGTAGAAGCCGGCGCGGCCGCTGATCGCGAAATAGTCCATGCTCGGCGGCAGGAAGCCGAGATCCATGTAGTAGTTGAGTTCAACGGCCCAGGTCGGGTTGAACTGGCGGTTGCCATCGATGTTACAGGACACGCCGGGGATCTGGCCGGGCGCACCGGCATAGCCGCACTGCGTGAACGTGCTGCGATTGGCGAATTCGTAATAGAGCAGCGGGTTGACGTTGAAGAAGCCCTTGTAGGGCAGGTCGAAAGCGAACTGCAGACCGGTCACGACGTCGCGCTTGGATGCGGAGAAGAACCGGTTTTCTGTGCTGCCGTCCGCGCCGATGACGAACGACACGTTGCGCAGCGGCCCCATCGAGAAGGCCTTAGTGTTGAAGACCTCGTTGAAGCCGATGGTGCTGCGGATCAGGCCGTAAATTTCCGTCGCGCCTTCGCAACCGGTAATCGGACGCAGCGGATCGCCGCAGGGATTGGCCGGGCTGCTCTTGCCCGCCTTCTCGAGGCCGATGTTGAAGAAGTTGGTACCGTAGGTCCACACGTCGAAATGCGTGAACGCAAAGACCTGCTTGGTGGTCTTGGCGGTGACGCCGGGATCGACCGCCCCCCACTGATAGGCATAAGTGAAGCGGTTATCGATCAGCAGGAAGAACGGCAGATCCGGGATCGGCTTTGCCTTGACCGGCATGGACGCCACGTCGGCGGCGCCTGCCGAGCCCGTCGGCACCATGGCTGTTAGCGACAGCAACGTCGCGGCTGCGATTGCTCGGAAACGATTGAACATTGGAATTACCCCCACCTGTTGACAATGATTGCGTGCGTCTCGCGCGAGAGTTGTTGCAATCAGTCCGGGGGAGAAGCCTCAACTTTTTCCAATAGTTGCCATCGATTTCATCAGGGATGCCTAGCGAAATCAGTATTTTATGCTTGAAGCATCGTGTTTTCAGAGCGGTGAAATGGCACCACACCAGCGCATGCGAGACACGTGCTTAGAGGCTGTAAAGATTGGTATTTTGCGACGTTCTGTCGCAGGCTTCCGAGCGAAGCTCCGATGGTGAATTCACACCGTGATTCCGTGTTTGCACCGCAAGAAAATCACTGCCCAACTTCTCAACATACGAGAAAATCCAGGTCTCGAATTCGTTAGAGGTGTACCAGAACTGCAACACTTCAGGCCAAGTATACAATGCGAGAGTCGAATAAACTTCATTTAATCAATGAAAAGCCCAAGCCTCCCGCGATCGCGTCGGCAAGAATCGCCCAAGAAATCGATCCAGTCCAAAAATAAGGCAGGCGCTGGCGCTTATTCGAGATTTACGCTGCATTCCAATCCGGCACACACTTGCCGCAAACCTCCATCTCACGCGTGAGTAACGAATGTTGGATTCGGGATCGGGACACGCGCGTTCGGAGACGGTACTGCTGCAGACCATCGGTCTGACCAAGCGCTATGGCAGTTTCCTTGCCAACGACGCCATCGACATCGCGATCCGTCCGCAGGAAATCCACGCGCTGCTCGGCGAGAATGGCGCCGGCAAATCCACACTCGTCAAAACCATCTACGGCCTGATCCAGCCGAGCGAAGGCGAGATGCTCTGGCAGGGCGAGAAGATGGTGCTGGCCGGTCCGCATGATGCGCGCGCCCGCGGCATCGGCATGGTGTTCCAGCACTTCTCGCTGTTCGACAATCTCACCGTCGCCGAGAACGTTGCACTCGGTCTCGACGGCAAGGAATCCTTCAAGACGATGTCGGCCCGGCTCGAACAGGTGTCGCAGCAATATGGCCTGCCGCTCGATCCGAAGCGCGAGGTCTGGCAACTCTCGGTCGGCGAACGTCAGCGCATCGAGATCGTGCGCGTGCTGATGCAGAATCCGAAATTCCTGATCCTCGACGAGCCCACCGCCGTGCTGACGCCGCAGGAGGCCGATCAGCTCTTCGTCGTGCTGGAACGCCTGAAGTCGGAAGGCCGCGCGATCCTTTACATCAGCCACAAGCTGGACGAAGTGAAACGGCTCTGCGACACCGCCACCATCCTGCGCGGCGGCAAGAAGATCTCGACCTGTCTACCGCGCGAGGAAACTGCGGCATCGCTGGCGCGCATGATGGTCGGCACCGAGATCAAGCAGGTGAAAGCCGCCGCCAACCGGCAGACGACGGTGCCACGGCTCGTGGTCAACGATCTCAGCCTCGCGCCCGACGAACCACATGGCGTGCATCTGAAGAACATCTCGCTGGAGCTGAAGGGCGGCGAGATCCTTGGCATCGCCGGCGTCGCTGGCAACGGCCAGGACGAGTTCTTCGCGGCGCTCTCCGGCGAGCGTCTCGCCAAAGATCCCGGCACCATCGTCATCGACGGTCACGCCGCCGGACATCTGTCGATCACCGCGCGCCGCAAGCTCGGCGCGGCCTTCGTTCCCGAAGAGCGGCTCGGCCACGGCACCGCGCCGCGCATGAGATTATCGGAAAACGCGCTGCTCACCGGCCACGCCGCGTCAGGCATGGTGCAGAACGGCTTCATCAATACGGCGGCAACACTCGCAACTGTCGACCGCGCCACCGCGAGTTTCGACGTCCGCAAGGCCAAGCGCGATCCGGAAGCCGCCAGCCTCTCCGGCGGCAACCTGCAGAAATTCATCGTCGGCCGCGAGATCCTGCGCAATCCCATCGTGCTGGTGGTGAGTCAGCCGACCTGGGGCGTCGATGCCGGCGCTGCCGCTGTGATCCGTCAGGCATTGCTCGATCTTGCCGCTGCGGGCGCTGCCATCCTCGTCACCAGCCAGGACCTTGACGAACTCGCTGATATCGCCGACCGCATCGCTGTGATGTTCCACGGCCGTCTCTCCGAACCGTTAATGACGGCCGATGCGGACAGGGAAACGCTGGGCTTGCTGATGGGCGGCAGTGCACTCACGCCAAAGGACGTGCCCGATGCAGTTGGTGCTTGAGAAGCGCGCGGAGCGATCGACCATCATCGCGCTGGTATCGCCGCTGATTGCCATCGGGCTCACCATCGTGACCATGAGCATCCTGTTCGTGATCATCGGCAAGAATCCGATCGCCGCGCTCAACGTCTATTTCATCACGCCGCTGACCGACGCCTATTCGCTGCAGGAGCTTGCGGTGAAAGCCGCGCCTTTGGTGATGATCGCCATCGGCCTCTCGCTCTGTTATCTCGCCAATGTCTGGAACATCGGCGCAGAGGGACAGTTCCTCGTCGGTGCCGTGGCGGGCAGCTGGCTTGCGGTGAAGACCCATGGCACCGATGCCGGCGTCTGGGTGTTGCCGGCAATGATGCTGCTCGGCGCCATCGCGGGCGCGCTCTATGCGCTGATCCCGGCCTTCTGCAAGGTGCGCTTCGGCGCCAGCGAAATTCTCGTCAGTCTGATGCTGGTCTATGTCGCCGATCTGCTGCTGGATTATCTCGTCCGCGGCCCATGGCGCGATCCCGCCGGCTTCAACTTTCCGACCACTGCCGAATTCGATCCGGTCGCCACCGTGCCCTTGCTGTTCGAAGGCGGGCGGCTGCATCTCGGCGCGGTCATCGCACTGGTGATCGTTGTTGCCGCTGCCGTCCTGCTCGGCCGCACCATCAAGGGTTTTGAAATTCGCGTGGTTGGCGCAGCGCCTCGGGCGGCCCGCTTCGGCGGCTTCTCATCCAACCAGCTCGTGCTGCTGACTTTCGCGATCTCCGGCGCGCTGGCCGGCCTCGCGGGCATCATCGAAGTCGCCGGCCCCGTCGGTCATCTGCAGCCCGGCATCTCGCCGGGTTACGGCTTCACCGCGATCATCGTTGCATTTCTCGGACGGCTCAACCCGGTTGGAATACTAATTGCAGGGCTTTTCCTGGCGCTGACATTTATCGGCGGGGAGCAAGCGCAGATCGCCATGAAGATCCCACTCGATATCACCAAGGTGTTTCAGGGCATCCTGCTGTTCTATGTGCTCGCCTGCGACAGTCTCATTCTGTACAGGATCAGGCTCATCATGCCGCAGCGAAAGGCCGCCGATGGAGCTGCTTGAGGCCATCATCCTTGCCGTGCTTGCGGCGTCGACGCCGCTGCTGCTCGCCGCCTCCGGTGAGCTGCTGGTGGAACGTGCCGGCGTGCTCAATCTCGGCGTCGAAGGCATGATGATCGTCGGCGCCGCCTGCGGCTTTGCCGGCGCCTGGGCCACCGGCTCGACCTTCATCGGGGCACTATGCGGGATTTTTGCAGGCGTCGCGCTCTCATTGGTATTTGCACTGATGACGCTCGGCCTTGCCGTCAATCAGGTCGCGACCGGTCTCGCGCTCACAATCCTGGGCATCGGCGTCTCCGGCCTGATCGGCGCCGGCTTTGTCGGCGAGCGCATCGCGACCGCGCCGCGTTTGTACATTCCTGGCCTGACGACGCTGCCCTTCGTCGGCAAGATCCTGTTCGGCGAGGATGGCTTCGTCTATGTCTCGATCGCGCTGATCCTTGCCATCTCCTATTTCCTCTACCGTACCCGCGCCGGACTGGTCCTTCGCGCCATCGGCGACAATCACGTCTCCGCCCATGCGCTCGGCTATCCCGTGTTGAAGATCCGCATGTTCGCCGTGATGTTCGGCGGCGGCTGCGCGGGTCTGGCCGGCGCCTATCTGCCGCTGGCCTATACGCCGTTCTTCGTGCCCGGCATGACCGCCGGCCGCGGCTGGATCGCGCTGGCGCTGGTGGTGTTCGCCTCATGGCTGCCGGGCCGGCTGGTGATCGGCGCCTATCTGTTCGGCGCGGTCTCGATCTTGCAACTGCACGCGCAAGGCTGGGGCGTCGGCGTGCCCTCGCAATTGATGTCCGCACTGCCCTATCTCGCAACCGTCGTCGTGCTGGTGCTGATCTCGCGCACCCGCAGCGGCGGCTCCACGGCGCCGGCCGCACTCGGCACCGTGTTCGTACCTGACCGCTAACACATTCGACGACGCACGACAGAACATCTTTCGACAAACAGGAGACGCGTATGAACAGGAAAGCACTTGCAGCGGCCGCCATTCTGCTGGCCACCGGCCTCGGATTGGGTGCAGCCGTCGCTGCCGACAAGCTGAAAGTCGGCTTCGTCTATATCGGCCCGGTCGGCGATTTCGGCTGGACCTATCAGCACGAAGTCGGCCGCCAGATGATCGTCAAGGAATTCGGCGACAAGATCGAGACCACCTATCTCGAGAACGTCAGCGAAGGCCCGGACTCCGAGCGCTCCATCGAGCAGCTCGCGCGCGCCGGCAACCAGCTGATCTTCACGACATCGTTCGGTTACATGGACCCGACGCTGAAGGTCGCCAAGCGCCATCCCAAGGTGATGTTCGAACACGCCACCGGCTTCAAGCGCGACAAGAACATGTCGAGCTATTCCGGCCGCTTCTTCGAAGGCCGCTACATTCAGGGCCAGATCGCCGCCAAGATGTCGAAGAAGGGCGTGCTCGGCTATATCGGCTCGTTCCCGATCCCGGAAGTGATCTCAGGCATCAATGCCACCATGCTCGCGGCGCAGAAGATCAATCCGGATATCAAGATCAAGATCATCTGGGTCAACACCTGGTTCGATCCCGGCAAGGAAGCCGACGCCGCCAAGGCGCTGCTTGATCAGGGCGCCGACGTGATCATGCAGCACACGGACTCGCCGGCCGCCATGCAGGTCGCCTCAGAGCGCGGCGCCCTCGCCTTCGGCCAGGACTCCGACATGATCAAGTTCGGCCCGAAGACGCAGCTCACTGCCGTCACCAACAACTGGGGTCCGTATTACGTGGAACGCGTCAAGGCGGCCCTCGATGGCACCTGGAAGTCGGAAGACACCTGGGCCGGCCTGAAAGAGAAGATGGTCGTGATGGCGCCCTATACCAACATGCCGGATGACGTGAAGAAGATGGCGATGGACACCGAAGCCGCCATCATCGCCGGCACGCTGAAGCCGTTCAAATGCCCGATCATGGGACAGGACGGCAAGGAAGTGGAATGCAAGGGCGGCGACGCCCTCGATCCCGGTCAGGTGCTCGGCATGAACTTCTATGTGAAGGGCATCGACGACAAGATCCCGGGGAAGTAACGAGCCCCGGCCCCTCGCGAGATATCCGGACGACAGCGTCCGGATATCTCGTTGATGAGCGTCGGAGACCCGCTCCGACGCATCACATCTTCTGAACCCAGAACTGATACATCGAAATGAATGTATAGGGGTTCTCGGTTTCGAACACATGCCACGACCCGAGATCGGTCATGGCAATGTCTGCAGGACATCGCTGACGATATTTTCGCTTCGTCGCGGCGTCGATATCGAAGCCGAGAAACCGCAGATCGTTGTCACTCAGGAACCGTTCGATCTGCGGCAGTGTCATGCGATGTTCCTGCCCGTGAAACAGCAGGTCGCGGCAATCGCTCAGGCTGTAGAAATCCGATGTCAATGTCACGTTCCTGAGCGGCGTGCCGTCCTCGCAGGCGAGCAATTCCTGCCGGCAGAGACGAATGTCCGCGGGTACGGGCCGATAGCCACGCTCCGCGATGAATGCGCGCGCGGCGACGATGTCCCGTCTGGCCATCTCGCTATACAGCGCGATCTGCATCACCCCGCCGGGCTTCAACAGCGACACCAATATGCGCCATGCAGCGAATGGATCGGCGAGATGGTGCAGCACACCGCTCGATTCGATCATCTCGAACGTGTGGCCGATCGACGACAATTTCATAATGTCGGCATGGGCATGGCGCAGATTGCGGATGCCGAGCGCACGCGCCTGCCGCTGCGCATAACTCAGCGATTTCAAACTGAGATCGATGGCGAGGACCTGCGCGTCACGGAATCTCTGTGCCGCGTGGATGGCCGAGCGGCCCGTGCCGCAACCAGCCACCAGGATGTCGATCGCCCCCTCCTTGCCACCAGGCATGAAGGACGAGTCAGGAAATTGTTCGGAGAGAAACGCATCCAGCGTCGTTGATGGACCAACCGGCTCCGCAGCGAGCCACTGCGGATAGGGATGCTCCTCATAGTGGCTGCGGACCTGCAACGACACGTCGTCCTCGACAGGCGTCAAGGCCGGCATGAGGGAGCTGAGCCGCCGTTCCTCTTGCCAGGCGCGGATCTGCTGATCCAGCACGGCACTCACACTACCCGGCCAACGGCGATCGAGAAGGCGCTCCGGATTGGCGAGAGCATGGAGCGGCATGTAGCTGGCAATCGCGAGGAGCGACAAAGCTGACACGGCCGCGCCCGACGCCAGTCTGGCAGCGACATCGCTCCGCAACGACTCCACGTGCTCTGCCTCCGTTGCGGATAGCGCAAAGACATAGCTGTTGATGAAGCACTGCCGCGCGACGGCAGAGAACAGCGTCAGCACAGCGGATGGCACCGCGGCACTGGATGCGCCGTATGCGACACTCAGCAGAACGAAGCGAAGTTCCGTCGCGAATTTTTCCAGCAACGGGCTCGACACGGGTGTCGCTTGCAGCACGTTGCGCAGCAACGAATCCCCGGCAAACGCCGCGATTTCCGACGAAGCCAGTATCGTCTCTGCCGGCTGCGATCGAACATCCGGATCGGCAAGCCGCGCCATGCCCGATCTCAATGCATCATTGAGCACGAGAAAGGTCGCGCAGGCAGGCGCAAGGGTGGACGGCCTCACCCAGGCCTCGGAGATCGCGCGCTCCAGGATCGATCTGATATCGCCCGCATCGGGCTGGAGCAGCGGCGACTGCAGGCAGGCGGCCACCGTCGCTTTCGTCTCGAACGTCTCCTGAACGGCCAGCGCTCGGCACGACAGCCGCGTCGCCTGTGCGATATCGCCATTCTGCAGCAACAGCCTCGCCAGGGCGCACAGGGCCTCCGGCCAGTCCGGCTTCAGCGCCAGCGCCCGACCATAAGCCTCCTCGGCGTCCCGTTCGCGCGCCAGTTCGATGAACGCCCGTCCGCGACCGAGCCATGCTTCGGCAAGACGCGGATTGATTGCGAGTGCCTGATCGTAAGTCGCGCACGCGTCACCGTATTGTCGGAGCCCGAGCAAGGCATTTGCCTTGTTGACGATGGCCTCCGCATAGTTCGGACGCAGGGCGACGGCCCTGTCGAAAGCAAGGATGGCTTCGGCGTATCGCTTGAGGTCGTTGAGAACGGTCCCTCGGCCATTCCAGCTATCGGCAATGGCAGGATTGATCGCCAGCGCTCCGTCAAAACGCTGCAGGGCCTCTGCCGGACGCTGCAATGCCTTCAGAACGAGACCGTAATTGTAGAAGGTTGCATCCGACGACGCGTCGAGCTGGAGAGCCGTCTTGATATATGGCTCCGCTTCGGCATGGCGTTTCAACTGGCTGAGAACGACGCTCAGGAGGTTGAGCGTGGCAATGTGTCTGGGCTGCTGCCGGAGGACTTTCCTCAGTCCTCGCTCCGCAGCCTCAAGCCGGCCCGACTGCAAGAACGCAATAGCTTCCCGAAAAACGAACTCGATCGGTGCCGACATGAATGTGCCGAAAGGAATTGAGAAAAATCCGTAATATTTTTCTCAATTATCAGCACGGCCTGCGACTTTAAAGCGCACTTTTTGTTCACACCCTCCCTTGACATCTAAATTTTATTGATGTGTCTGCATCGCCTTCGCCGCAGCACTATGCCGGCGGATCAGATCGCCGACGTCGAGCCCCGGGATCGCGCCGTCGATCACGCGCCAGACACCGCCCACCATCACCCGGTCCGCACGATGCGCGCCGCACAGCACGAGTGCCGCCAGGGGATCGCCATGGCCGGAGAAGCGCAGCTCGTCGAGCTTGAACAGCGCCAGATCCGCCATTTTGCCGACGGCAATCTCGCCGAGCTCCGGCCGCCCCACACAAGCCGCCGAGCCTTTGGTCGCCCAGCGCAGCGCATCCTTGTGACTGACACGGCCGACGCCGTAACGCGCCCGCTGCAGCAGAAATGCGGCGCGCACTTCCTGCATCAAATTCGATCCGTCATTCGACGCCGAACCATCGACACCGAGGCCGATACCGACGCCCGCATCCTCCATCTCGCAGACCGGGCAGCAGCCGGAGGCCAATAGCTGATTACTGCAGGAACAATGGCTGATCGTGGTCCCCGCCTTGCCGAGCCGCAGCATTTCGCCCGCGTTGAAGTGGATGCCATGCGCCAGCCATGTGCGTTTGTTCAGCCAGCCGGTCTGTTCGAGATAGTCGAGCGGACGGCAGCCATAGATCTCCTCGCAATAGCGGTTCTCGTCCTCGGTCTCGCCGAGATGCGTATGCAGGCGGACATCGAGCTTGTCCGCCAGCGCCGCGGTGCTCGCCATCAATGACGTCGTCACCGAGAATGGCGAACACGGCGCCAGCGCTATCTGCACCATCGCGTCCTCGCCGCGCTGATGGAATATCGCCACCACCCGTTCGCTGTCGGCCAGGATCGTATCCTCGTCCTGCACCACCGAGTCCGGCGGCAGACCGCCGTCGCGCTGCGAGCGGTTCATCGATCCCCGCGTCAGCAGCACGCGCATGCCGAGCCGCTGCGCCACCGCCACTTCGATATCGACGGACGCTTCGAGACCTGCGGGAAACACATAGTGGTGATCGGTGGTCGTCGTGCAGCCCGACAGCAGCAATTCCGCCATCGCCACGCTGACGCCGAGATGGAGATTCTCGGGCGTCAGCCGCGCCCAGACCGGATAGAGCGCCTGCAGCCAGGGAAACAGCTCGCGATCCAGCGCCGCCGGCAAGGCGCGCGTGAGCGTCTGATAGAAATGATGATGCGTATTGATCAGCCCCGGCAGCACCACATGCGTGCTGGCATCATAGGTCGCGATATCCGCCGTGGCCGGCTGGCCGCCGGCCGGCACCAGTTCGACAATCCGACCGTCCTTGACGACAATGCCGCGCTGGGCCCCCTCGGCAAAAATGCCGAGCGGATCCTTGATCCAGGTGGCCTGCGTTTCCGTCATAGCTCGTCTCCTTCGGTCATGGACCCGACCTTGCAATTCAGGGACCAGCCACGAATACTTCAATTTGTTTTGCAATTGTCGGCGACTTGGCGTCGGTCTTGCAAGGTTCACAATGATACTTCAAGGGGTCATTGCCGAGTGAAAGCATAGCCGCCCTATGGACCTGAATACGATCGCGTCCGTCGCCCACCCGCAGACGCGGGAACAGCTACCGACATGGAGTGCCGGGGATGCATGGCTCGCCGGGGGCACCTGGCTTTTCTCCGAACCACAGACCCACCTGACGCGGCTGATCGACCTCACCGATCTCAAATGGCCGGCCCTCACCGTCACCGACAGCGAATTGCAGATCGCTGCGACCTGCACCGTGGCGCAGCTCGACGCACTGCCCTGCCGGCCCGACTGGATCGCATCGCCGCTGATCAATCAATGTTGCCGCGCCTTCCTCGCGTCTTTCAAGATCTGGAAGACCGCGACCGTCGGCGGCAATCTCTGCATGTCGCTGCCGGCCGGTCCGATGATCGCGCTCACCGCCGCGCTCGATGGTGCCTGCACGATCTGGAAGGCCGATGGCAGCGTAGACACGATCGATGTCGTGGACTTCGTCACCGGCGATCAAAGCAATGTGCTGATGCCGAGCGATCTCCTGCGCAGCATTGCGATTCCGCTTGCAGCCTTCAAACGACGCTCTGCATTCAGGCAGATCTCGCTGACGCCGGTCGGGCGATCTGCTGCGCTGCTAATAGGAAGCCTTGATGAGGATGGCTGGCGGCTGACGATCACGGCATCGACGAAGCGGCCAGTCCGCATCGCTCTCCCGACACGTCCCGATGCCGACACGCTCGAAGAAGCGATCCTCGACCGGATCCCTGACAATCTCTATCACGACGACGTCCACGGCAAGCCGGCCTGGCGCAAGCAGATGACATTGCGGCTCGCGGAAGAAATCCGTGCCGAGCTGCAGGGCTTCAAGCCATGAGTTTCGAGATCAACGGCCACAGCTTTTCGCAGCAGCCGCAAGCCGGCCAGTGCCTGCGTACCTTCCTGCGTCAGCTCGGCCATTTCGGCGTCAAAAAGGGCTGCGATGCCGGCGACTGCGGCGCCTGCACGGTGCTGCTGGATGGCGAGCCTGTGCATAGCTGCATCATCCCGGCATTCCGCGCCGAAGGCCATACCGTCACCACGATCGAAGGTCTCGCGTCCGAAGGCGGCATCCATCCGATGCAGCAGGCGTTCCTGGACGCACAGGGATTCCAATGCGGCTTCTGCACCTCCGGCATGATCGTGACCTGCGCATCGCTCAATCAGGCACAGCGCGCCGATCTCGGAGCGTCGTTGAAGGGCAATCTCTGTCGCTGCACAGGCTATCGCACGATCGAGGACGCACTCGACGGCAAGTCCAATGTGGAAGACGCCGAGCCCGGCACCGCCTTCGGCCGCAGCCTGCCCGCCCCCGCCGGTCCCCAGGTGGTAACGGGCAAGGCGCGCTACACATTCGACGTCGCCATGGACGGCCTGCTGCATATCAAGATACTGCGCTCGCCGCATCCCCATGCCCGCATCGTGTCGATCGATGCATCAGCAGCGCGGGCCATGCCAGGCGTGCATGCGGTGCTGACCCATGCGGATACTCCCGCCACGCTGTTCTCGACCGCGCGCCACGAGATCGATGCAATGGATCCCGAGGATACACGGATCCTCGACGACACCGTGCGTTTCATCGGCCAAAAAGTCGCGGCCGTGGTCGCGGACAGCGAAGCCATCGCGGAGGAAGCCTGCCGCCGCATCGACGTTGTCTATGACATCCTGCCCGCGGTATTCGATCCCGCCACCGCCATTGCGCCTGGCGCGCCGGTCATACACCCCGACAAGACGCCTACACATCGCGTCAGCAATGCTATCCGCAACATCGTCGCCGAAACGCATGGCGAATTCGGCGATGTCGCCGCGGCGCTGGCATCATCCGCCGTCACCTATGAGGGCACCTTCACCACGCAACGCGTGCAGCACGGCCATCTCGAGACCCATGGCGGCATGGCCTGGCTCGATGCCGACGGCATCCTCAATATTCGCTCGAGCACGCAGACACCATTCCTGACACGCCGTGCGCTGGCTCAATTGTATGACCTTCCCTCCGACAAGGTTCGCGTGTTCTGCGAACGCGTCGGCGGCGGGTTCGGCGGCAAACAGGAAATGTTCGTCGAGGACATTCTCGCGCTGGCCGCACTCAAGACCGGCCGCCCGGTGAAATGGGAACTGACCCGTGAGGAGCAATTCATCGCCACATCGACGCGGCATCCGATGCGCGTCACGGTCAAGGCCGGCGCCGACAAGCATGGCAAGCTCACCGCGCTGCAGCTCGACGTGCTCTCCAACACCGGCGCCTATGGCAATCACGCGGGCCCGGTGCTGTTTCACGCCTGCGGTGAATCGCTCGGCGTCTATAACTGCGCCAACAAGAAGGTCGATGCCGTCGTCGCCTATACCAACACGGTGCCGGCTGGGGCGTTTCGCGGTTACGGCCTGCCGCAAACCCTGTTCGCGGTGGAGGCCGCCATCGACGATCTCGCCGCGCAGCTCGGCATCAGCCCGTATGATTTCCGCCGGCACAACGCGATCAAGCCCGGCGATGCGATGGTATCGCCAGCCGGCACGCATTATGACGACGTGACAATCGGCAGCTACGGCCTCGACCAGTGCCTCAATCTGGTAGAACAGGCGATGCAGGTGAAGACGAAGCACGATCTCGATGACGACTGGCTGATCGGCGACGGCATCGCGCTCACCATGATCGACACCGTGCCGCCGCAAGGCCACATCGCCGAAGTCGTCATCGCCAAACGTGACGACGGCGATTACGATCTCACGGTCGGCACCGCCGAATTCGGCAATGGCACCGCGACGGTGCATCGGCAGATCGCCGCCACGACACTTGGCTGCACTGTCGAGCAGATTCATCTGCGCCAGTCCGATACGAGGAACGGCGGTCACGACACCGGCGCCTATGGCAGCGCCGGCACATTCGTCGCGGGCAAAGCCACCCATGACGCCGCGCAGAAGCTGGTGGCGGCGATGCAGGCGGACGGCAATGCACGCAGCGCCACTGGAACTTCAGGCGGCACCCCGCGTTCGGTCGCCTTCAACGTCCAGGGATTTCGCGTGGCGGTGAACAAGGGCACCGGCACGATTAAGGTTCTCAAGAGCGTGCAGGCCGCGGACGCTGGCGCCGTCGCCAATCCAATGCAGCTCCGCGGCCAGATAGAAGGCGGCGTCGCGCAATCGCTGGGGGCGACGCTCTATGAGGAGATGGTGATCGATGACCGCGGCCGCGTCGTCAATCCGAAGTTCCGCGACTATCATTTGCCGTCTTTCGCCGATCTGCCGCGCACTGACGTTTATTTCGCCGACACCTATGATGCGATCGGGCCATTGGGTGCGAAGTCGATGAGCGAAAGCCCGTATAATCCCGTTGCGGCCGCCATGGGCAACGCGCTGTTCGACGCGACGGGGATTCGGTTCACGCAGGTGCCGTTCAAGCCGGATCGGATTTTTCCGGAATTGCAGAAGAAGTTTGGGAGGGCGTAGCAGCGTGCTGTTCCTAACCTCTCCCCGCCCTTTGCGGGGAGAGGTCGACCGGCGAAGCGCAGCGAAGCCGGTCGGGTGAGGGGCATGGCACGACGCCAGCAACAAACTCACGCTGTCGAATCGGCATCACTTCGACTGAACTGCAACGGAACGACCCGAAAGATCGTCGATGGTATTGACCGAGCGCCCCGCCCCTCACCCGCCGCGAAGGCGCGGCGACCTCTCCCCGCAAAGGGCGGGGAGAGGTTAGGAAAGCGCGGCGCTCAATCCACTCAGCCCCGCCCCACCGTGCATTCGATCTGCCCGTGCGGCTCGTCGGTCGGCAGGAACACGTCGTTGTTGTTGTCCAGGCCGAACGTCGAGAGATTCATCAGGATGTAGTGGATGTTCGGACAGGCCATGCTGATCTCGGAAATTTCCGGCACGGCGGCCAGCACCTTCTCGCCCATACGATACAGGCTGTTCTGCACGCTGGGGCTATAGGTCGTCGCGAATTCCTTCAGCAGCGTGTCCAGAATTGTCTTGTTGGTCGCCGGATAGCTGGCGGGCCTGCCGGACCATGTCCACGACGCCACCATCGATGTCGCGCAGATCCGGTCATTGGTCGGCTGGATCGTGGAATATTTATCCGTGTAGTAGTTCTCCCAGCCGGATTGCGTCGACTTCATGAAGGTGAAGTTGTCGAGGCCCGAGCTCATGGTCATGCCGTCGCGCGTCGCGACAATCTCGACGGTGGGCTTGCCGTTGCTGTCGAGCAGGAATGCGTGCGGGTGTAGTTCGCCGTCGACAGCCAGCCGAGCCCACTTGGTCTCATGCGCAGTGATGCTGACGGAACTCGCCTGCGGATACAGGTCGAGATAGCGCTTCGCCAGCACCTGGCAGAACTCTTCGGTCGACAGTGCGGTATTCTCGCGTGCCACCACATTGACGATGTTCTTGATGGTGTCCGTGGATGTCGAGGTGGAGTTGTCGGCGTCGGTATAGGCGCGGCCGAAATCGCCTTCCAGCATCGCCTTGATGCTGAGCTGGCTGACATCCTGCTTGTCGCCGTCGCGATGGATCCGCATGATGCGGACACGGCCTTTTCCATATCTGTTCTTGATGAGCGGCACGCGCGACCTCCAGTCAGTGTTGCGACCAGGGAACCCCGGTCGCCGGGCAATATATTGAGCAATGCTCACTTTCGAGCAACCTTCGTGCCACCGGACACCACACCACCGGGGCGAAATGGCTTTCAGCGGCGTCTGGCACGAGGTTTGTATCTGACGATCATATTGCAACGATATTTCATCACCTAAGCAAGGGGCTAGATCAATGACAGTGAGCGTCCATCCCGTCGACGAAGTCCTCCCGACCCCGCGCCTCCTCGCGCTGGGTCTGCAGCATGTGCTGGTGATGTATGCCGGCGCCGTGGCGGTGCCGCTCATCATTGGCCGCGCCCTGAAGCTGTCGCCGCAGGACGTCGCCTTCCTGATCTCCGCCGACCTGTTCGCCTGCGGTCTTGCGACCCTGGTCCAGTGTATCGGCTTTCCCGGCGTCGGCATCCGCCTGCCGGTCATGATGGGCGTCACCTTCGCGTCGGTCGGCCCGATGCTGTCGATGGCCGCCGCTCCGGATATCGGCCTGCTCGGCATCTATGGCTCGGTCATCGCTGCCGGAATCTTCGGCATCATTGTCGCGCCTTTCATCAGCCGCCTGCTGCCGCTGTTTCCGCCCGTGGTGACCGGCACCATCATCATGGTGATCGGCATCTCGCTGATGCGCGTCGGCATCAACTGGGCGGGTGGCGGACTACCCATGTTCACCAAGATGATCGATGGCGTTCCGCACACCTTCCCCAATCCGGCTTACGGCCAGTTGCAGGGCCTCGGCATCGCCCTCTTCGTGCTGCTCGTGATCCTCGCGCTGATCAAATGGGGCACCGGCTTCCTGGCTAATGTCTCGGTGCTGCTCGGCATCGTCGCCGGCGCGGTCCTCGCCAGCCTGCTCGGCGTGATGCATTTCGACAAGGTCGGCACCGCTGGCTGGGTCGACATCGTGCTGCCGTTCCATTTTGGCATGCCGCAATTCCATCTCGTCCCGATCGTCACCATGTGCATCGTGATGATCGTGGTGATGATCGAGTCCCTCGGCATGTTCCTGGCGCTCGGCGAGATGACCGACCGGAAGGTCGACCGCGATGCGCTCACCAAGGGCCTGCGCGCTGACGGCGTCGGCACGTTCCTCGGCGGTATCTTCAACACCTTCCCCTACACCTCGTTCTCGCAGAATGTCGGCCTCGTCGGCGTCACCGGCGTGCGCTCGCGCTGGGTGACCATTGCCGGCGGCGGCATCATGCTGGTGCTCGGCCTGCTGCCGAAGATGGCCGCACTGGTGGAGTCGGTGCCGCAGGTGGTGCTCGGCGGCGCCGGTCTCGTGATGTTCGGCATGGTCGCTGCGACCGGCGCGCGCATTCTCACCGCGGTCGACTTCAAGACCAACCAGCGCAACCTGTTCGTGGTCGCCATCTCGGTCGGCTTCGGCATGATCCCGCTGGTGTCACCGAACTTCTTCAAGAACCTGCCGCATGACCTTCATCCGCTGCTGGAGTCGGGCATCCTGCTCTGCGCGCTGGTCGCGGTGATCCTGAACGCATTCTTCAATGGCGTGAGCAGTGCCGAGACGGCGAAGGCCGAGGCGGCGGGCGTGGCTGCAGCGGCGACGCATTAGTTACGAAACGCCGGCCTCTCGCTCCCTCGCCCCGCAGTTGCGGGGAGAGGGCTGGGGTGAGGGGCGCTTGCGAACCGCAAAGTCCATCGCCGTGGTAGGCGGGGGCCTCGCCCCTCACCCGCCGCGAAGACGCGGCGACGTCTCCCCGCGCAGAGCGGGGAGAGGTTAAGTAAGCCGTTTACCTGCCCTACTTCACCTTGGGCTCGAGCCCACTCGCCACGATCACAGGCGCGGCCTGCTTCGAGGACAGAAACGCGATCAGTGCCTTGCCGGCATCCGGCTGCGGCGCATTGCTCGCAAGCCCTGCAGAGAACACAGTGATCTTCTGCAGCTCCGCCGGCAGCGGGCCGACGATCTCGATGCCCTTGACCGGCTTCAATTCGCTGATCTGCTGAAAGCCGATCTCCGCCTCGCCCCGGGCGACGATCTCGCCGACCGGCGTCGCCGGGATCTTGCGCGCCTTGTCCTTCATGGCGTCGGCAATGCCGAGCTTCTCGAACATCTCCTTGCTGACATACACACCGCTGGCGCTGTCCGAATAGGCTACGGTTCTGGTTTTCAGCAGCGCGACCTTCAGCGTATCCGCCGAAGACAGGTCCGGCTTCGGCGCCCCCTCCTTCACGGCAACGCCAATCGGCGAATCCGCGAGATCGACGCGGCTGTCGGCGATCACCTTGCCCTTGCTGACAAGATCGCCCAGCGCATAGCCGACCATGATCAGCACATCGGCCGGCTCGCCCCGCGCCAGCCGCATCGGGATCGCCTGCGGCGTCTCGCCCATCGACGGCCCATAGGCCGTGACGACCGTATTGCCCGTCGCCTTCTCGAATTGCGGCACCAGTTCCTTATAGGCCGCCGTAAAACCGCCAGAGATCATCACGTGGATTTCGGAGGCGAAGGCGCTGGCTGTGGTGATGGACGTAAATGCCGCGACCAGCAGCAGGCGATTGATGCCACGCATGACGTTCTCCCTGATCTTTTGTTGTGTTATGAGACGACCAATTCAGGTCGGATGTAAGATAATGCAATAACTAATCTCTCCACGTCATGGCCGGGCTTGTCCCGGCCATGACGAGAGAGCTACTTTTGCTCCCCCATCTAACTCCCGCGATATGTCCCATAGCTCCACGGCGTCACCAGCAGTGGCACGTGGAGATGGCCTTCGGGCTCGTAGACCGAAAAGCGCAACGGGATCTCGTCGAGGAACGGCGGATCCGACATCGGCACGTTACGTTCGGCAAAGTAGCTACCGACCTTGAAGGTCAGTTCATAGCGTCCGATCGGCACCGGGCGACCGCCGATCAGCGGCACATCGGTGCGGCCATCGTGATTGGTCAGCGTGCGCGCAATCACGCGGCTAACGCCGAGTTTGGACAACTCCACAAGCTCGACCGAAATCCCGGCTGCGGGCCGGCCGCTATGGGTATCCAGCACATGGGTCGAGAGCCGGCCATGGACCTGCAGGCGATCCGGCCCGTCGACCAAAAGATCAGTACGCAGCGCCGCGATCTTGCAGATTTCGGCGACCGATGCGGTGACCTCGGCAGCCGGGTCGTTGGGCAACCGCTTCTCGAAATCCGCGAGGATGGAATCCTTGGTGTGACGACGAACACAGACGATGTAAGGGAAGCCGAACTTCGCTCGATAGGCATTGTTGACGCGATCAAAGGCCGCATATTCGGCCTCCGAGAGCCGGTCGAGCCCGACGCTGTTCTGCTCCGCATTGGATTCCGCCGTCAGGAGATCGCCGCGTTGCGTTTTATCGGCGAGATCCGGATGCGCCTTGATCAGCGCCAGCCGCTGGCCTGCAGCTGCCTCCTCCACCACCTTGCGCATCGCGGCGAACAACTGCTTGACGCCCGCGAAAGGCCGGCTGTCCGCAGCCTTCTCCGCGATCCACGGCGAATATTCGAAGATATTCGCCAGCGCCGCGACGAAATCCGCTTTGCTGCAGGCGTTGAGTTCGTCGAGCGTCTTCTCTGTCATGACAGGGTCTATCCCAATCCTGGTCTATCCGATGGCACGGGCGTCTGCGGCGAGATGTTTCAGATTGGCGTGCCAGTGCTCGGCGATATCAAGACGCGTCGGCACCCAGACGCGCTCGAAGCTGCCGATATAATCGAGGAACCGCGTCAGCGACGCGGCACGGCCGGGCCGCCCGACGACGCGGCAATGCAGGCCGACGGTCATCATCTTCGGCGACGTCGCGCCTTCCGCATACAACACGTCGAACGAATCCTTCAGATAGGTGAAGAACTCGTCGCCGCCGCCAAAACCCTGCGGATTGACGAAACGCATGTCATTGGCATCGAGCGTATAGGGAATGATGAGTTGCGGTTCGCTAGGCCCCTTGATCCAGTATGGCAAATCGTCGGCATAGGAATCGCACAGATACTTGAAGCCGCCGGCTTCCATCAGCAGGCGAATGGTGTTGATCGAACTGCGGCCGGTGTACCAGCCGGTCGGGCGCGCGCCTGTGGCCTCGGTATGCACGCGGATCGCCTCATTGATCTCGAAGCGCTCCTCGGGCTCCGACATATCCTTGTGCTCGATCCACTTCAGACTGTGGCTGGCGATATCCCACTTGGCTTCCTGCATCGCGGCGACGATTTCCGGATTGCGCTGCAGGGCTGTGGCCACGCCGAACACGGTGGTCGGCATGTTGCGTTCGGTAAACATCCGCCACAGCCGCCAGAAGCCGGCGCGCGAGCCATATTCAAACATGGATTCGATATTGGCATGGCGCTGGCCGGGCCAGGGCTGCGCACCCAGCACGTCCGAGAGAAACGCTTCGGAGGCGCGATCACCATGCAGAATGTTGTTCTCGCCGCCCTCTTCGAAATTGACGACGAACTGCACCGCCACGCGGGCGCCGCCCGGCCATTTCGGATCGGGCGGATTGCGGCCGTAGCCGCGAAGATCGCGCGGATAATCGCCTGATGTCATCAGACCATCTCGAAACGAACGGGTTGCGCACCCTTCCAGAGCACGGTCTTGCCCATTTCCTTGAGGTTTTCGAGGTTCGAAGTCAGCGTAATGAAATGGTTGCCAGCGAGTTGGCCCATCTTGCTGGCGAAATGCACGCCGCTATAGGCCAGCAGGATCTCGGTCTCGCTGATGCCGCCCGGATACAGGATGATGTGGCCCGGCGCCGGAAAGCTGGTGTGGTTCTCATAGGGCACGCCGAAATCGAGATCGCCAAGCGGCATCCAGACGCCCTCGCCGCTCCAGCGCACATGGATCGCCTGGCTGACAAACGGCATCGCCTTCTTAAAGGCGGCGACGGTCTTGGGGGCGTCCTTCTCCTCGAACTTCGCATCGAAGGTGAAGTCGCCGACATGGACTTTGAGCTGGCTCATCCGTGGAATCTCGTAATTGGAGTGACTGACAGTGATCCATCCAGATTGCAGCAGAGGGCGAAAGAAGCAAGCCGCAGTTTTCGGCGGTGTTGTCCGTAGACTGCGTTCCCTCTCCACACTGTCATTCGGAGGCCCTCCTTGCTCGTCATTCCCCGGCAAACCAATTGGTTTGCCTGAGGGCCGGAATGAGCCGGGAATCCCTATCCATGCTCGTCATTCCGAGGCGCACGAAAGCGGCGCAGCCGCTGCAGTGCGACCCCGGAATCCCTGAGTGTTTTGCGCTGAACATGTCAGGATTCCGGGCTCGGTCCCGTCGCCTGCGGCGCCGGTCCCGCCCCGGAATGACAGCGTGGGGCGGCAAGACAGCACCCAAACATTTTTTCCTATCTCCCGTTGACACCATCCCTATCAGGTTTATATTCGCACTTATATACTTGACAAAAGTGGATCGGCTCTCTAAACCGTAGTCATTGGAGCAAACCATGACTGCAGTTTTCCAAGACCCCATGTTTCACGACGAGGACAAGGCCCGCGAAGCCCTTGAGGCTGTGCGCTGGCCCGATGGTGCGATTTGCCCTCACTGCGGTAGCTCCGATCCCGACAAGCTCGCCAAGATCGGCGGCACCAAGAAGTCCCATCGTCCCGGCCTGTACTACTGCAACGACTGCAAAGGTCAGTTCACCGTGACCGTGGGCACTGTGTTCGAACGCTCCAAGGTGCCTTTGACCAAGTGGTGGATGGCCGCGCACATGATGAACTCAGGCAAGAACGGCGTTTCTGCCCATGAGATCCATCGAGCCCTTGGCGTTACCTACAAAACCGCTTGGTTCATGATGCATCGCCTGCGCGAAGCCATGATCGACAGCAAGCCCGCTCCCATGGGCGAGAATGGCGGCAACGTTCAGGCTGACGAAACCTATCACCTCAATACGTCCAAGCGCGCCAAGGGCTACAAGAAGGGCCATTCGCACAAGGCCAGCATCGTTGCGCTGGTTGACGAGAACACCGGCACCGTTCGCACCTTCCATGTTCAGAAGGGCGTCACTGCCGATAAGGTCCGCGATATCCTTTTCACCAACGTCATTCGCAAGGCTACTCTCGTGACTGACGAGAGCGCGCTCTACACCTACACCGGCAAAGCCTACGGCGATCATCAGACGATGAACCACACTGGCCGCGAGTATGTGAACAAGCTCGGCTTCACCACCAACAACGTCGAAAACTTCTTTGGCGTGTTCAAGCGCGGTATGCGCGGCACCTACACGTTCTGCGGTGAACAGCACCTGCAGCGTTACCTGACGGAATTCCAATTCCGCTACAACAACCGCTCCGGCCTTGGTGTGACCGATGGGGAACGGACGGCGAAGGCTCTCAAGGGTATCGAGGGCAAGCGCCTGACGTACCGGCCAGCTAACTAAAATCACCTTCAAAAAACAGGCTGTTAAGCGCTTTCGCGCTTGGCGCAACTCTGTTCATAAGCGGGACAAAAGATGAACCGCGTCGACTCCCAGCGCCAGTTCCATGGCAGACTGGGAGTCGAGCGATTCGCGGAGAACAACCGGTTGGCCCCGGCCTTCTCGGATAGCTCATTAACCCGAGGGACGGGTCATGAGCTGCAGTGTAGTGAGTGCTCCCATCATTGGGATTCTGCACGAAAGGTCAAGAGCCGTCCCTCATTTCAAAAGGGACTACGCATGCCTTACAACCTTTTTATCGCTTACGACCTCGATGTGCCCGGCCAGAACTACGATGCGGTCCATGAAAGGATCAAATCACTCGGCCGCTGGTATCACGCGCAGCAATCGCTGTTCTACGTCCACACCACCATGACGCCCCAGCAGGCCCACGCCTACGTCTGGGCTGTTATGGACGCAAACGACAAGCTGATTGTCGTTGATGCTACCAGCGCTGTCATCATGCCGGCGCTGCCGGCCCATGTTGACGCCATCAACGCTGTTTGGTTTGAGCCCGCTTAAACCACCACCAGCAATAGGTTCAAACATTTGAGCCTCCAATAAATACAGCCCGGCTTATTTGCCGGGCTTCTTCTTCGTCGCTGATTTCTTGGCGACCTTTTTCTTCCCGACCTTCATATCCTCGTGCGGCTTTGGCTTCATACGAACGAGAGCGCCCATCAGACGCTTAGTGTCGTCTAACTTCTTTTCAGGGTCATTCATGCGCAGAGCACCATTAAGGAACGTCGATCCGAGAGCTTTATATCTTCACGCGACATCGTTTTACCATGTCACCGAGATGCTATCGGATCTCGATTTCGACAAGGACCCGCAGTCCGCTGCCGATGTTGGGCCAGCCTACATAGTTTTGTCGGCACTGACGTCTGAATTGTTCCTAAAATGCCTGATTTGTATCGAAACTGGCGAAGCCCAGACCGGCCATCATCTATCCTGCCTGTACGGTAGGCTCTCCCAGAATACACAGGCTCGAATTAAAGAAATATGGGACAACGATCTAGTCAAATACCGCGCGTCCCATTGGGACAAGCTTGAAGCGGCATTAGGTCGTAAAATCGACAGAAGTCTTCTAGCCGCTCTCAAAGGCGCCGACACCACATTCGAAAAGATGCGGTACGGGTACGAAAACAATAACGAAGATGTAGAGTTCTATCTCAGTGACTTTCCCCGGCTTCTTGGCAGGGTAATTGTAGAGTTGAAACCTGAGTATGCACAAATTCGTCGGGGCTTCTCAGAAGTAAAGCCCGGCGTTCCCTTACAAAAACAAAAGCCTGATTAGGCACAGCGATTAAAAAGAAATCGCCAAACCCATCACTGCAATTAAACGCGCTGCCCTGTCGGGTCATAGGCTAGGCCTCAAGTCACATTTGTCAAGTATATAAGTGCGTTTATATTCTCCTTCGTCCAGCCCCGATGAGAGGGGCGAGCGCGATCGTCACGGTCGTGGGGCTGGATGCGGTGGACGCCGGAGATGCGGCGTTACGCGGTTTGGGGGTGACGTCTGTCTTCGGGCAGGACGGATCTGCGCCAGCACTGCCACTGGCAAGGAGACGGCCGACTTTGGATGGAAAGACGCCCTGGACAGTGTAACGGACGACCAAGTCAAGACGCGTCCGGCTTTCTCGCTTGAGGCACCCTGTCCCATTCGCCTTGGGACTGTAATTTTGGTGATGGGATCGTTCGCCATGGCAACGCGCAAGCAACCGAAAAAACACCGTATGCGGAACGTCGGGCACTTACCTTGCCCTGCGCCTCCGAAAGTCCTGATGCACTCGCACTTGCGGAAGACCGCATTCGCATCAGGCCCAAGGGTGCAACGGGCACCCGGCGTTCCGCACGCCCTCTTTTCGGAGGGGGTTGAAGGAATGCTCACAGCTCGGACGCGCAAGCGCCGCGAGAATGCGAACGCATGTTTTTAGGACAGTGGCTGTTTGAAATTTGAATCCTGCAATGATGCGCTGCCGCTATCGTTCATCACTCAGCGGTGGCTTGAACGTCAGCGGTGATTCCATCGCACGCTGCCTCGCGCGATCGACGGCCTGTGCAAAATCCTGTGCATCGAACCACGGCTCATCGCGCATCAACGCATCCAGATCCTCGTTCCAGATCTGCGACACCTCGATATCGAACTTCATATTGTACTTCTGGCTGACAGCCTGAATTCCATAGCCGGTAACGGCCCATTGTTTGCCGAGCCAAAACACATCCCGATGCAGCACCACGTCTACGCCCAATCTCGTCCGGTATCGTACAGAGACGAAAAGAACCCCAACCCGATGAGGGTGAGGCTCTACTGAACCGGTCTAGTCCATCAAATTTTAGCAACATCGTCCAGCGTTGAGAACAACGCCGATCTAGATGCGACCATTCTCGTTCGGCGACTGTGGATGCTGCGCCTTCTGCGCCCGTTCCGCATCAGCCTTGTTGGCCTCGTGGCGTCCGATCACGCACCCAGCAACGACGCCGACCTTGCCATGTCCTGCATAGTGGCCGGCGATTCCGCCAATGATCGCGCCTTTGATACAGCCTTTCGCCTCGGCCGCAACCGATGAAAACGCGAGACCCGCAACCACAGTGCACAGCAGCAATTTCTTCATGATAACTCTCCCGCGTAATCGACCTCGTATAAGTCGCAGCGCCGCATTTCGTTCCGCGCGTTGAAATATCGCCGACTCACGCTCGCATCCGATTCGTGCCATAGATGTCGAAAATCGTGCCCAGGGATAAAACGACCATGCCAGCACCCAAACCGCCTGCTTTCGAAACGCTGAGTCTGCATGCCGGCCAGCATCCGGATGCAATCACCGGCGCGCGGGCCGTGCCGATCTACCAGACCACATCCTATGTGTTTCAGGATTCGGATCACGCTGCTGCGCTGTTCAATCTCGAACGTGCCGGCCACATCTATACGCGCATTTCAAATCCGACGACGGCGGTGCTGGAAGAGCGACTCGCCGCACTCGAGAACGGGGTCGGCGCCGTGTGCACCGCATCAGGCATGGCAGCGCTGCATCTCGCCATCGCCACACTGCTCAATGCCGGCGATCACATCGTGGCGTCGTCCTCGCTCTATGGCGGCACCATCAACTTGCTGGCGCATACGCTGCCGCGCTTCGGCATTACCACGACATTCGTCAAGCCGCGCGACCTCGACGCTTTCAAATCTGCGATCAACCCCAACACCAGACTGATCATCGGCGAAACCATCGGCAATCCCGGCCTCGAAGTGCTCGACATACCCGCCGTCGCCGACATCGCCCATGCCGCAAAGATCCCGCTGCTGATCGACAACACCTTTGCGACGCCGTTCCTGTCGCGGCCGATCGAGCTCGGCGCCGATATCGTGATGAACTCGGCCACCAAATGGATCGGCGGCCACGGCATCGCCATCGGCGGCGTCATCGTCGATGGTGGCCGCTTCGACTGGCACGCCTCCGGCAAATTCCCTGTCCTGACCGAACCCTATGCCGGCTATCACGGCATCGTCTTCGACGAACAATTCGGCAATGCCGCCTTCATCATGCGCGCCCGCACCGAAGGCCTACGCGATTTCGGCGCGTGTCTCTCGCCGACCAATGCCTTCCAGCTCCTGCAAGGCGTCGAGACACTGGGCATCCGCATGGAGCGCCACATGGCCAATACACATGCGGTGCTGGCCGCGCTCACAGCCAACAAGGCGGTCGACTGGGTGCTGCATCCATCGCTGGAGAACCATCCGGACTATCAATTAGCGAAGCGCCTGCTGCCGCGCGGCGCCGGCTCCATCGTCTCGTTTGGTATCAAGGGCGGCCGCAATGCCGGTCGCAAATTCATCGAGGCGCTCAAGCTGACCAGTCACCTCGCCAATGTCGGCGACGCCAAGACGCTGGTCATTCATCCCGGCAGCACCACGCATCAGCAGATGGACGCCGAGCAACTCAAGGCCGCCGGCATCGGCGAGGAGCTGATCCGCCTCTCCGTCGGCATCGAAGCCGCCGATGACATCATCGATGACCTCGCGCAGGCGCTGCGCATCTCGCAGAAGGGCTGAGCGATGCAACTCACCGTCAACGGTCACGAGACCTATCTCGCGAATGGCGGCCGCGCATTCGATCCGTCCTTGCCCGTAGTCGTGATGATCCACGGCGCCGGCTTCGATCACTCGACCTGGGCGCTGCATACGCGCTGGTTCGCGCATCACGGCTTCGCCGTGCTGGCACCGGATCTGCCGGGCCATGGTCGCTCGAAAGGTGAAGCGCTCACGACTATCGCCCATCTCGCCGACTGGACTGCGGCGTTGATCGACGCATCCGGCGCAAAGACTGCACGGCTGATCGGCCATTCCATGGGCTCGCTGATCGCGCTGGAGACCGCAGCTCGGCATCCCGGTAAAATCACACGCCTCGATCTGATGGGCACGGCAGGAACGATGACCGTCGGCCCGGATCTGTTGAAGGACGCCGAAGCCAACCAGCATTCCGCCATCGACATGGTGTCGATCTGGGGTCTCGGCTTTCGCGCCGAGCTCGGCGGCAGCCTCGCGCCGGGGTTGTGGATGCATAGCGGTGCGCAGCGCGTGCTGGAAGCCACAAAGCCGGGCGTGCTGTTCGCCGATCTCAACGCCTGCAATACATACCAGAATGCGCTGACCGCTGCGGCCCAGCTCGATATCCCTGTCACGCTCATCCTCGGCGAGCGGGACATGATGACTCCCGCCAAGGCCGGCAAGACCCTCGCCGCCGCATTGAAAAACGCCCGCACGGTGATTCTGCCGGGCACGGGCCACATGATGATGGTCGAACGTCCCGACGACGTGCTCGCCGCGCTACAGGTGGAGCAATAGAGTCCGCAACGCGGCGATGGCTGTTGCACCGCGCGGCGTGCTGTGCTTCCTGTCTGTCGTTATCGGTGCCTCCGCGAGGAGGTGAAACGGGAATGCGGTGCGGGGAAATATCCCCTATGCCGCGGCTGCCCCCGCAACTGTAAGCGGCCATTCCGGGTCCACAAAGCCACTGAATTTGCATCGCAGATTCGGGAAGGCGGACCGGGAGACCACCGCGAGCCAGGAGACCGGCCGGTAACGAGTTTCACACTCGTTCGACGGTGGGTCGACGGAAGGGGTTAAATGACTATCCGGAATTTGGCCGCAGGCACTGCGGCCGTTGTTGTTCTGTCCTGCTCTCACAGTGCTGCGCATGCGCAGTCCAGTGCCGAGCAACTCTCCGAAATCGTGGTGACGGCGGACAGAGCGCCCGAGCAACTCAATCGCACCGGCAGTTCGATCAGCGTCGTGTCAGGCGAAACCATCGCGACCAGCAATCCCGGCTCGCTGGTTGATGCGCTGCGCACCGTGCCTGGTCTCGACATCACGGAAAACGGCGGCCCCGGCGGCACGGCGAATGTGCGCCTGCGCGGCGGCAACACCGGCCAGACGCTGGTGATGATCGACGGCATCCGTGTCAACGATCCCACGGCCGCATCAGGCGACTTCGAATTCGCCATGTTCACGCCCTCCGCCATCGAGCGCATTGAAGTCCTGAAGGGACCGCAGAGCGCGCTTTATGGATCCGATGCCATGAGCGGTGTGGTCAACATCATCACCAAGAAGGGCTCCGGCCCCGCGCAGGTCAATGTGCGCACGGAAGCCGGCAGCTATGGCACCGTCGTCACGCAGGGATCGCTGACCGGCTCCAACGGCCCATGGTCCTACGCCTTCACCGGTGGCGGCCAGCACAGCAACGGCTTCTCGCGTTACGGCTACCGCATCCCTGCCCTCGAAGCGAAGTTTCCGAATCTCGAAAACGACAGTTTCGATCGCGTCGGCGGCTCCGCGCGCATCGGCTACGATGCGGGCGAAGGCATTCGGCTTGAGTCAGGCATCGTCCACTCGTTCACGCGCTCGGCCTACGATTACGCGACCGGTGCCTTCCCGGACACGCCTTCCGCGGCCACGCGACTCCTCCAAACCGTTTATGGCCGCGTGGGTATTGATTCATTTGGTGGCATTCTCACGCATAACGTCACAATCTCGAACACCCACACCGAGCGAATGTTCAATGAAGTGACGTACAAGACCAACATGTTGCCGCAGAACACCACCTCGAAGATCTCCGATTATGTCGGCAACAGTCTCGGTGCCGAATATCAGGCGACCCTGAAGCTCGGCGCATTCGGCTCCCTCGTCTATGGTGCCAAGACACAGACCGAGACCGCACAGACCTACAGCACGAATATCTCGCCTGTCGCTGGCCCGCAGACGCCGCTGCTAGCCAAACAGCAAGACACCAACTCGATCTTCGCTTTGTGGTCTGTGCCGATCGGCGAACGGCTCAACGTCACGCTCGGTGGCCGGGTCGATGACGTCGTCGATGTTGCCCGCTTCGAGACATGGCGCGCCACCGCCGCCTACAACATTACGGAAACCGGCACCAAATTCCGCGCCAGCGCTGGCACCGGCGCAAAAGCGCCGACGCTGTTTCAGCTTTACGACACGACCTACGGCAGCAGAAACCTCACGCCGGAAACCAATTTCGGCTATGACGCCGGCATCGACCAGAGCCTCTTCAACGGCCGCGTCGTACTATCGGTCACAGGCTTTTCCACTGACTACAGCAATCTGATCAACTTTGTCTCCGATGCGTCCCGTCCGCTCGGCTATTACGTCAACGTCGCCCGCGCCGAGACCAGCGGTCTCGAAGTCGGCGGCAATGTCGATGTCATTCCGGGCTGGGTGAAATTCAACGTGGCCTACACTTACCTGCACGCCCAGGATCTCGGCACCGACACGGTGCTGGCACGTCGTCCCAAGAACTTCGCCCGCTTCGCACTCACGATCACGCCCACCGACAAGTGGATGATCGAGCCGCGCGTCACGACCGTGTCGAAGCGCTTCAGCAGCGCCAATCAAGTCGGTCAGGTCGATGCCTATACCCGCGTCGATCTCTATACCGAGTACAAGATCGACGCTAACTGGAAGGTCTTCGCCCGCGGCGAGAACATCCTGAATGAGCATTACCAGGAAGTGCTGAACTTCGGCACGACGGGACCTGCGGCTTACGCAGGCTTCAACGCCACATGGTGAGCATAGCGCCAGCAGCACGACGCCGGACGATCGCGACCATCGCGCTCGTCGGTCTCGTGACGCTGCTGGCACTGGGCTCGCTCGGCACGGGACCTGTCAAACTCTCGCCGCTGACGGTGCTCGATGCATTGTTCGGCGGCGGCAGCGACGTGCAGCAGATCATCGTGCGCGAAATCCGCCTGCCACGCGCGATCCTTGCTCTGGCCATCGGCGCAATCCTCGGCCTGTCCGGTGCAGCGTTGCAGGGATTGCTACGCAATCCCCTCGCCTCGCCGTCCCTGTTCGGCGCGCCGCAATCGGCGGCCTTCGGCGCGGTACTGATGATCTCGCTCGGTTTGGCCGATGTCCGCTCATGGGCACTGCCCGTTGCCGGCATCACGATGGCGTTCCTGTCGGTGTTCGTGCTGCTTGGTATCGCCGGCCGCAATGCCGGTCTGCTGCTGCTGATCCTCGCGGGTCTCGCAATCTCCAGTCTCGCAGGTGCCGCGACGGCGCTGGTGATGAACCTGTCGCCCAATCCCTTCGCCGCGCTCGAAATTGCATTCTGGCTGCTCGGCTCGCTGGAAGACCGCAGCTTCCGCCACGTCACACTGGCGCTGCCGTTCATTGTCGCCGGCGCAATCATTCTGATGAGCCAGCGTTCGGCCTTTCGTGCATTGAGCCTCGGCGAAGAAACTGCACAGAGCCTCGGTGTCAATGTGAGCCGGCTGCGCCTGCTGGTGATCCTCGGCGTGGCGCTCGGCGTCGGCGGCGCTGTCGCTGTCACAGGCACGATCGGCTTCATCGGCCTCATCGCACCGCATCTGATGCGCCCGATCATCGGCCATGATCCCGCCCGGCTGCTGATCCCGAGCGCGCTCACCGGCTCGGCGCTGTTGCTCGCCGCCGATATCGCCGTGCGCCTTATTCCGTCGACCACCGACATCAAGGTCGGCGTATTGACCTCGATTATCGGCGTGCCATTCTTCCTCTATCTCATCATGCGCGAGCGTCGCGCTCTGGGCGGAGGCGTCGCATGACCGATCAAGCGCTGCTGACCGCGAGCAATCTGAGCGTCTCGCTCTCCGGCCGCCCGGTGCTGCACGAGGTCTCGCTTTCGCTGCAACGCAAGCATCTGGTCGCTCTGGTCGGCCCGAACGGCGCCGGCAAGACGACGCTGCTGCGCGCGCTGGCAGGCTTGCAGTCCTCAACGGGCACGATCAACGTCGCCGGCGATGCGCTGGCGTCCCTGTCGCTGCGCGAGCGCGCAAAACGCTTCGGCTATCTGCCGCAAGGCCATGTCGTGCACTGGCCGCTCGATGTGAAGGACGTCGTCGCCCTCGGCCGCTATCCGCATGGCGCGACCGATCCGGCGCGGCTGACATCGTCGGACAAGGCTGCGGTCGAGCGCGCCATGCAGGCCACCGACATCGTCGCCTTTGCCGATCGGCGTGTGACCGAGCTCTCCGGCGGCGAACGCAGCCGCGTCGCGCTCGCCCGCGTCCTCGCTGTCGAGGCACCGATCGTGCTGGCGGATGAGCCGACCGCATCGCTCGATCCCCGCTACCAGATCGATGTCATGACAAATCTGCGCGACGTCGCCGACAGCGGCGTGCTGGTGATCGTGGTGACGCACGATCTCGGCCTCGCGGCACGTTTCGCCGATACGGTGCTGGTGATGTCCGACGGACGCCTCGCCGCACAGGGCGCGCCGCAACAGGCGCTGTCCGATGACATCGTCGCCGACGTATTTCGCATCAGCACCTATCGCGCCGAACACCGGAACGAAACGATTATCCTGCCTTGGGCGGGAGTCTGAGCGATGTGGCGGCTATTTCGCCAGCGCAGCAGCAAGCCGGCTCAGAGCGGCCGCATCGGGCGGCAGACCGAAGCGCAACAGCTCATGGCTCCAGTCGAAGCGACGGCACCAGATCTGCTGCCGGGCCAATGCGGCATGCCATTTCAAGGCGTCGACATGTCGCACCAGCCTGTACAGCGACGTGCCGCCGACAATCTCGAAACCGGCATCGGCCAACACGGTGTCGAGCTTGATACCCTGGGCGACCAGCGCGACGCGGGTCTGTGTGGCCCAGCGCTCGTCACGCAAGGCGGCCGCGCCGATGACTTGCGCCGGTCCGGAACAGGCCCATGGGCCGATGGCGGTCGCGATACGCTGCGCGATCAGCGGCGCCGCGAGCGCGAAGCCGAGACGCAGGCCGGCCAGGCCGTAGAATTTTCCGAACGAGCGCAGGATCGCTACCGGCAGTATCGCACACAGGCCAGCCGCGCTGATCGCGGGATCGACATCGGCGAAGGCTTCATCGATCACCAGCCAGCCGCCGCGTCGCTGCAGGATCGCCGCAACATCGGCGAGTTCATCGCGCGTGGCGACGCGCCCGTCAGGATTGTTGGGATTGACGATCACCACATGCCTGGCATGATCCGGCAGCGCGCCGAGGCTGCCGATCACGCCAACCTCATGTCCGCCGGCACGCCAAGCCGCGACATGCTCGTTATAGGTCGGCCCGACAATGGCAACGGCGCCAGGCCCGGCGAGATGCGGCAGCCACTGGATCAGAGCCTGCGTACCGGCAGCAGCAACGACATCGACGTTATCGGGCACGTGGTAGGCGCTGCGCGCGGCGGACAGCAGCGACTGTTCGTCGGCGCGCGTCGGCAAGCGTTCCCAAAGATGGCTCGGCAGGTTGGCAGGAATGGGCCACGGCCATGGATTGATCCCGGTCGAGAGATCGAGCCATTGGTCCGGCGCGCCGCCGAATTCAGCCATCGCCTGGGTGAGATCGCCACCATGTTTCATGCCGGTGTCATGCCATCATATCGGGCAAAGCGCGAGAGGCTTTGGCCACTCGCGGCTACGGCACTCGCGCTGCTCGCATACGCGCCGCTGCAGGCCAGTGCAGCCAATCTGCCGCGTATCGCCTCGATCAATCTCTGCACCGATCAACTGCTCGTCACCCTCGCCGATCCCGAGCAGATTTTGGGCCTCAGCCCCTATGCGCGCGATCCGTTCCGCTCATGGGATAAGGACAAGGCGAAGGCGTTCCGGCTGCTGTCCGGCGAGGCCGAGGACGTGCTGGCGCTGAAGCCGGATGTCGTTGTCGCCGGCCGCTTCACCAAGCGCGCGACCCGCGAACTCCTGAAGGACAAGGGGCTGAAGGTCGCCGAATTCGATCCCGCCCGCTCGCTCGACGACGTCAAGAAACAGCTCCGCCAGATGGGCGCGCTGGTCAAGCATCCGGAGCGCGCTGAAGCCGAAATAGCGAAACTCGATAGTGCTATCGCGCAGGCCCATGCCGCCGTACAGCGCAAGCCGTTGCGGGTACTGGCGGTGTCGCGGCGCGGCTGGGTGTCCGGCGGCGAGAATCTCACGACGTCGCTGCTCTCGGCCGTCGGCCTGCGCAATGCCGGCGGCGAACTCGGCCTCAAGGCTGGCGGCTTCGCCTCCTTGGAGGCGATTGTCACGCTGAGGCCCGATCTGCTGCTGGTCACCGACAATACCGACTTCGCCGAAGACGAAGGCCGCGCTTTCCTGCTGCATCCCGCGCTGGAGAAATTCTATCCGGCCTCGAAGCGACTGGTTCTGCCCGAACGCCTCACCGCCTGCGGCGGTCCGACCATGGTCGAGGCGCTCGATCGACTGACCACCGAAATCAGCCGCGTGGCGCCCTGATGCTGCCGCATGGGATGCTGGCGCATGGCGACGCGCTCCTGCTGGTGGTCGCGGCGCTGCTGCTCGATGCCGTGATCGGCGATCCCGACTGGCTGTGGCGCCGCGCACCGCATCCCGTGGTCTGGATCGGCAACGGCATCGGCTGGCTGGAACGCCGGCTCAATCGTGAAAACTGGTCGCGTCGGCAGCGCAAGCTGGCCGGTGTCGTCACCGTCATCGCGCTGGTCAGTGTCGCAATGCTTGTCGGCGGACTGCTTGCCGATCTCCTCAACGACAACTGGATCGGCTTTGCGATCGAGGCTTTGATCGCCTCATTGCTGATCGCTCAGCGCAGCCTGTATCAGCATGTGGCCCGCGTGCGTCGCGCTTTCACTGAGGCTGGATTGCCGGCGGCGCGACAGGCCGTTGCGATGATCGTTGGGCGCGATCCTGAACAACTCGACGAAGCCGGTGTGGCGCGCGCGGCGATCGAATCCACCGCGGAAAATTTTTCCGATGGCATCGTCGCGCCGGTGTTCTGGCTGGCATTGCTCGGATTGCCTGGCCTGATCGCCTACAAAGCCATCAACACGGCCGACTCCATGATCGGCCATCGCAGCGTGCGGTATCAGGATTTCGGCTGGGCCGCCGCGCGGCTCGACGATCTCGTCAATCTGATCCCGGCGCGCCTTGCGGGAATATTGGTCGCGCTCGCTGCGCCGGTCGCACGCGGATCAATCATCTCGTCATTGAAGATCGTGACGCGCGACGCCGGAAAGCACCGCTCGCCCAATGCCGGCTGGCCGGAAAGCGCCATGGCTGGCGCGCTCGGGATCGCAATAGCGGGACCGCGCGTCTATGCCGAGGGCGCGGTCAACGATCCCTATCTCAATGCCGAAGGACGAACCGCAGCGCCTGACGACATCGGCCGGGCACTTCGCGTGTTCGTCGCAGCCTGCGTCTTGCAGGCGGCGCTCTATGCCGCGCTGGCGCTGCTGCTCTGACGGCTGCGGGCAATTTCGATCAGCCGACCGATATCCAGATGCTTTTCGCAGTGATCGGCCAGCGCATCGAGTGCAACTTCGATCTGCGCATCATAGGCCAGCGACGAGGCAATGCCGAGATTGGCCAGCCAGGCCTTGCGGAATGCGTCGCCGGTGAACAATCCGTGGACGTAGGTCCCCTGCACGCGCCCATCGACAGAAGCGGCACCATCAGGTCGTCCATCGATCATCACGAGCGGCCGCGCGCAGTCGCCACCCTCACTGCGACCAAGATGGATCTCGTAACCTTCGATCGCCGCCCCCGTCACGCAATGCGTGCCAGTGATCAGCGTGGTGGACTTGTCGGCGCTCATGAGCGTTTCGATATCAAGGAGCCCGAGCCCATCGACCGTGCCCGGCAATCCATCGACGCCATCGGGATCGGCGATGGTTTTGCCGAGCATCTGATAGCCGCCGCACAGGCCCAGCACGTGGCCGCCGCGGCGCACATGCGCCTTGATGTCGACGTCCCAGCCCTGCGAACGCAGGAAGGCCAGATCGCCGATGGTGGACTTGCTGCCGGGAATGATGATGACATCGGCGTTGCCCGGAATGGCTTCGCCCGGCCTGATGAAGACAAGCTTCACGCCCGGCTCCATGCCAAGCGGATCGAGATCGTCGAAATTGGCGATGCGTGCCAGCACCGGCACCGCGATGATCCGCGTCGATGACGAGGCATGGGTGCGATCGAGATCGACGGCATCTTCGGCCGGCAGGAAGGCAGCCTGCGGCAACCATGGCAACACGCCGATGGACGGCCAGCCTGTCAGCCGCGTAATCGCTGTGAGGCCATTGTCGAACAGGCTGGGATCACCGCGAAACTTGTTGACGATGAAGCCGTGGATGCGCGCACGTTCCTCCGGCTCCAGCACCAGATGCGTGCCGGCTAGGCTCGCAATGACGCCCCCGCGATCGATATCGCCGGCGATCACGACGGGAATGTTGGCCGCGGCCGCAAAGCCCATATTGGCGATGTCGCCGGCGCGCAGATTGATCTCCGCAGGGCTGCCGGCGCCTTCGACGAGAACGATGTCCGCCTGATCGGCGAGCAGCGAGAAGCTTTCAAGCGCCGCCGGTAGGAGTGTAGCTTTCTTCTCCAGATAGTTCTTCGCCCGCAGCGTGCCCCAGCGCTTGCCTTGCACGATCACCTGGGCGCCGGTATCGGTCTCCGGCTTCAACAGCACCGGGTTCATGTGAACACTCGGCGGCAGTCTCGCCGCCCGCGCCTGCACCGCCTGCGCGCGGCCGATCTCGCCGCCATCGACCGCGACAGCCGCATTGTTCGACATGTTCTGCGGCTTGAACGGTGCCACCTTCAAGCCACGCCGCACCAGCGCCCGCGCAAGGCCAGCGACAATCGTCGACTTACCGGCATTGGAGCCGGTCGCCTGGATCATCAGCGCGGGCGTGGTGAGGTTCATCAGAATTCGATACCCTTCTGGCCCTTGATGCCGGCGCGGAACGGGTGCTTGATCAGTGTCATCTCGGTGACCAGATCGGCCATCTCGATCAGCTCGGGCTTCGCGTTGCGGCCAGTGATGACCACGTGCTTGTCCGCGGGCTTCTCGTCGCGCAGGAAAGTCAGAACCTCGTTGAGATCGAGATAGTCGTAACGCAGCACGATATTGAGCTCATCGAGCAGCACCAGGCGATGGCGGTCATCGCGGATCATTTCCTTGGCGCGCTCCCATCCCGCGGTCGCGGCAGCAATGTCGCGCTCGCGGTCCTGGGTGATCCAGGTGAAGCCCTCGCCCATAATGTGCAGCGTGACGAGATCCGGGAAGGTCTTCAGCAGACGCGCTTCGCCAGTGTCCCATTCCGGCGACTTGGTGAATTGCACGATGCCGACCGGATAGCCGTGACCGATATGGCGGAACACCATGCCCAGCGCAGCCGAGGTCTTGCCCTTGCCGGTACCGGTGTGAACGATCAAGAGGCCCTTCTCGCCGACCTTGGTCGCCATGATTTTGTCCTTGGCGGCCTTGTGCTTGGCCGCCTTGATCTTGTGGCGGGCATTTTCTTCATCGTCGTGGGCGAGTTCGGTCATGCGATTTCCTTTGCGATCTCTTTGTGCGCCTGCGGCAGAAGTTCGGCGATCAGATCGGCCGCGCGATTGGAACGCGGCGTCCACAGATCCCGGCGGATGGCTTCAGCAAAACGCGCAGCCGTCTCGCGCAACGCCGCGGGATTGGCAGATGCCATGAAGCTGCGAACCTCGTCATTTTCCAGATAGGAGGCGAACAGCTGGTCGAAATGGTGATTGGCAACCGCATTGGTGGAGGCTGCGAAACCGAACAGATAATCAACCGTGGCCGCGATCTCGAACGCACCTTTATAGCCGTGGCGCATCACGCCGGCGATCCATTTCGGATTGGCGCCGCGGCCGCGCACCACGCGCGAGATCTCATGCGCAAGCGGCCGGGCAATCGGCGCTTCCGGTCGCGACGTATCGATATGGGCGATGCGCGGTGCCGAGCCACGCAATGTCTGCACCGTCGCTGCGAGCCCTCCGATGAACTGGTAGTAGTCGTCGGAATCCAGAATGTCGTGTTCACGATTGTCCTGCGCCTGCGCGACGAGATCGACACCCTTCAGCCGCTCGGCGAATTCGCCGCGCGCATGCTCGCCATCGATTCCGCTGCCATAGGCGTAGCCGCCCCAATCAAGATAGACGTCGGAAATGTCGTCACGATTGCTCCAGCCGCCTTCATCCATCAGCGCCTGCAGTCCTGCACCATAAGCGCCGGGCTTCGAGCCAAACACACGACGCGTCGCCTGTCGCCGTGCAATCTCGCAGGTCATGCCGCCGGCTTCGAGCGTGCGGGCACGCGCGCGGACATTGGCTGCGATGGGGTTAGCGTCATCGGGTTCGTCGAGTTCGGCCACGGCACTCACGGCGGAGCCGATGATGTCCATCTGGGTCGTGAACGCGTCGCGGAACAGGCCGGAGACACGGAATGTCACATCCACGCGCGGCCGCTTCAGCTCGGACAGCGGCGTAATGGCAAAGCCGGTGACACGGCCGGAGGTTTCCTCCCACAGCGGCCGGGCGCCGATCAGCGCCAGCGCCTGAGCCACATCGTCACCGCCAGTGCGCATATTGGCCGTACCCCAGGCCGACATTGCGATCGCGCGCGGCCATTCGCCGACCTCCTGCCAATAGGATTCGACGAGCCGTTCTGCCGCAAGTTGCCCGATGCGCCATGCCGATGGCGTCGGCACTGCGCGGACATCGACCGCGAAGAAGTTACGACCGGTCGGCAACACATCGGGCCGGCCGCGCGTCGGTGCCCCCGATGGGCCCGGCCGCACAAATTGGCCATCCAGGCCTTTGAGGAATGCAGTTATTTCCGCGCCACCGCAGGCGTCGATGGCCGGCCGCAGCTTCGCGGCGATCCAGTCCAGAACCTGCGCTGTACGCGTCCATGTCGATTCGCAATCGAGCTTGCTGGAGACAAGCTGCGACGCCAGCAATTCAATGCGTTCGACCGTATCACCGGTGGTGCGCCACACTGCGTCACTGACATCGGCAAGAACACCGGGGCGTGGGCCGAGATAATCATCGGCCATATCACGGGTGAGCGGATCGAACGCACCGAGCCCGAGATCGGCAGCCAGTGCGCGATGCAAAGACGCATCCTGCGGCTTGATGTCCGAGCGCGGCAAGCGCGCGATGGAAACCAAGAGATCATTGCGCTGCGCGTCCTCGGGCACGCGGCCGAAGATATGCAACCCGTCGCGGATCTGCATTTCCTTGAGATCGCAGAGATGGGCGTCGAGCGCGCGCAGCGCCTCGCCGGTCGGTGTGTCGCGGGTGACGTTGACATCGGCATCGATCTGCTGCGCGCGGGCGAGTGACAGAATGTCCTCGGCGATCACTGCGGCGCGCTTGGGATCGAGATCGGTCGCCATGGCATATTCGTCGACCAGGTTCTCCAAGCGCGCCAGATCGTCGTGCAATTCGGCCCGCGTCATCGGCGGTGTCAGGTGGTCGATGATCACGGCGGAGCTGCGGCGCTTGGCCTGAATACCCTCGCCGGGATCGTTGACGATGAACGGATAGAGATGCGGAAGCGGCCCCAGCACTGCATCGGGAAGGCAGTCTGTCGACAGACCGGCGCTCTTGCCCGGCAGCCATTCGAGATTGCCGTGCTTGCCGAGATGGACCACCGCATGGGTATCGAAATCACGGCGCAGCCAGAGATAGAAGGCGAGATAGTGATGCGGCGGCACCAGATCGGGATCGTGATACGTGCTCTTGGGATCGATATTGTAACCGCGTGCCGGCTGCACGCCGACGGTGATATTGCCGAAACGATGCAGGCCAAGACGGAAGGCACCATCGACCACATGCGGATCGCTCTCGGCCCCGCCCCAGCGCAGTTCAATAGCAGCCCGCACATTGGCCGGCAGCGTCGCAAAGGCCGCTCTATAATCAGCTAGTGGCCAGGTCACGCCACCGCTTCGCTCGGCGCGACCGGCAAGCGCGTTGGTTGGCCCCTGCTGCAACAGCTGCATCATGGCAGCTGTCGTATCGGGCGTATCACCAGTGCCGTATCCGACCTTAGCCATGGCGGCCATTACATCGATCAGGCTCTGCGGCGTATCGAGGCCAACGCCGTTGGCAAGACGGCCATCGCGGTTGGGATAATTCGCAAGGATCAGTGCGACGCGACGTTCGCTCGCTGACGAACGACGCAAGCGCACCCAGGCCTTTGCGAGATCGGCCGTGGCATCGACGCGATCCTGCACCGGCTGCAGTGTCGTCGGCGCGAAGCCGCCATCGCTGGTTCCCCGTTCCTTGAAGGCGATGGCATTAGCGAAGATGCGGCCATCGACTTCCGGCAGCACCACATGCATCGCCAGATCACGCGGCGTGAGACCCCGGGTCGACGCTTCCCAGCTGGCACGCGAGATGCCGGCCTGTGCGACCTGCAGAATCGGACAACCAGACGCCGACAGCACGCCGGCATCGTCATGCGCGGTCGCGGTAGCGAAGGCCGTGGCATTGATGATGATATCGGGCGGATAGGCTGCCAGCGCAGCACGAAGAAAGGCGGCGGAGCGCTCATCCTTCAGGCTGGTGACATAGAGGCAGACCGCATTGAGACCGCGCGCGTCGAGCGACAGACGCAAGGCATCGATCGCAGCAGTGTCGCCGCCGGCCACCAGCGCGCGATAGAAGATCACAATCGCATTCGGTCGGCTATCCGCTGCGAGTTCCCCCGGCCAGAAGCCGGCCGAAGGCATCGGCCGCGCAACAGGTGGCTCCTCACCGTGACCGATCAGATGCGCGGCATAACGCAGTGCTAGCTGCGCATTATCGACACCGCCCTCGCTGCAATAGCGCCACAACGCATGGGTTTCGTCGCTGCTGACCGTGCCGCGGGCGGCCAGTTCGGCATTCCAGTCCATCTCGCCGGGCAGGCAGGCAAACTTGCTACCGCGGCTCAGCGCGTCGCTGCGAAGGCTCTCGACGCCATGGGGCCAATAGCTGATGCCGCCGAGCATGCGCAGCACCACGATCTTCGCCCTAGCCAGCGTGCGCTCGACATAGAGATCGATCGACGCAGGATGGCCGAGCGCCAGCATGTTGGTGAACCGCACGCTGGGGAAATCTCCCGGCAGTGTCGCATGCGCCGCATTGAACGCCGCCAGATCGCTGTCAGCCGCGGACAGCACGACGATATCGGCAGTGTCCTGCCCGAGATCGCGGGCGACGTCGCCATCGTCAATACTGCCGGAGGTTTCGAGCTTCAGATGCATGCGGGTGAACCTGCGTTACCCGGCGAGTGCCTTTCGCACGGCGTCGCCGTCGAATCCCTTGAGGCCGATGACCACGAGGTGCTCCGCCTGCGCCACATCCGGCCGGGCGAAAGCGAGATCGACGCGGGCGCCGACGGCCTGCACCACGATCGGCGCGGGCTTGTCCGTAATGCGTGCATGACCCTTCACGCGCAGCACGCCGTCGAGGCCAAGCGCATCGCTGATGCGCGCACGCATCGCGTCGATGCTGGCCGCAGCGGTTGGCTTGACGACGATGCTGTCGAAGTCGTCATGGTCGTGTTCTTCTTCCTCGCCGTGATGCCCCACGCGGGCGGCCATGTCGTCCTCGGCGGCGGCGTTGAGGCCGATCAGCACCGATGGTGCGAGATCACCTTTGGAGCGCACGATGCTGACACCGGGGCGCAGCACGGCTTTGAGTTTGGTCTCGATCTCGGCGAGCTTCTCTGGAGCGACGAGATCGCTTTTTGACAGCACCACTAGGTCGGCACAGGCGAGCTGATCCTCGAACACTTCCTCGATGGGATCGTCGTGCTCGATACCCTCGTCCCTGGCGCGTTGCTCGGCAACGGCATCTTCGTCCAGCGTCACGCGCCCCTCGGACAAAGCCAGCGCATCGACGATGGTAACAACGCCATCGACAGTGGCGCGGGTCTTTACCGCGGGCCACGCGAAGGCCTTCAGCAGCGGCTGCGGTAGCGCGAGACCCGACGTCTCGATGACGATAGCGTCCAGCGGACGTTCACGGGACAACAGCTTGTCCATGGTCGGCACGAAGTCATCCGCCACAGTACAGCAGATGCAGCCATTGGTGAGCTCGACAATATCGCCGGGCGCGCAGGCCTTCGCCGCGCATTCCTCGACCAGGCCGCCATCGAAGCCGGCATCGCCGAATTCGTTGACGATCACCGCAATGCGACGGCCGTCGGCCTGGGTCAGCAACGAGCGCAGCAGCGTGGTCTTGCCGGCGCCGAGAAATCCGGTGAGGACAGTGACGGGAACGCGGGACATTCAATTCTCCTGGGAACGCTTGAGCCAGAGCGGAAGCCCGGCTGCAATGAAAGCAACATTCGGCACAGCGGCCGCGATGATCTGGTTGAGGCGGCCCTGCGCATCGCGAAACGCGCGGCCGAGCGGTGTCTCCGGCACGAGACCGAGGCCGACTTCGTTGGACACGAACACGATCGGATAGCGCGAGACATCGAGAAAACGCACCAGACGCTTTGCTTCGATTTCCGGATCGCGCTCGGCAAACATCAGGTTCGACAGCCACAGAGTCAGGCAATCCACCAGCACGACGCGACCGACCGTCGCCTCACGCGTCAGCGCATCGACTAGCGCCAGCGGCTCCTCGACTGTCGTCCAGCCCTCGCCGCGCTGCTTGCGATGCTGCGCGATGCGAACACGCATCTCGTCGTCGCCGGCCGTTGCCGTGGCCAGATAGATCTTCGTCAGGCCGATGCCATCGACCAGCCTTTCGGCGAAGGACGACTTGCCGGACCGCGCACCGCCCAGCACCAATGTGGTGGAGGCCGCGGTCATTTCGGCGCACGCCCGTCTTCAGGCGACCAACGCATCGGCGGCACGCGCGCGACCATGCCCTTGCGCAGCACCTCGGCGCGCTCGCGCCATGGCACCAGGCCGTAGTCGGCCTTCTGATAGGACTCGACGAAGGACACTAGCGCCGCGCTGCCGCTATCGGTCTGCAGATCGCCGAACAGGAACGTGTAGCCATCAGGGCTCGTCACCGCGACCGTCGCCGGTCGCTTGCAGACGCTGAGGCACTGCACCGGACGCACCGTCACGGCAGCATCGCCATCGCCGAGCGCGGCCTTCACAGCATCGAACATGTCCGGCCCGACGATCGTGCCGGTTTCGGCAGCCTTGCAGCTGATGCACACGCTCACGACAACGGGACCGGCTGGCACAGGGCGCGGCGGTTCGACCGAAATTTGTTCGCCAGAGATATCGGCGCTGTCGTGATCCATTACATGCTCAGTTCATGCCCTCACGGGCCTACGAGCTTTGTTGGATCGCGCCGACAGCATAGCCGTCGGTTCGCTCCCGTCCGGTGCACCCCGCCCCGACGACGCCTCCAAAGCACAGTTCGTGATGGCAGGTCTCCTGGCTTGCGAGTCAAAGCCTGTTGCCGCCTTCCCAAGAATTCTGAAGAATTCCCAGTGGCACCGGCGCGGGCTCGTCGCTTACAGTTGCGGGGGCAGCGCCGGCCTCGAACCGGCTTCCCTATTCACCTTCCACGCGGAAGGACCATCACAAAAGACGCTATCTGCCGGGTGCGCCGGGGTCAACCGCGCCAGCGGACTGTCGCCGGACCTGTTGACCTTGCAGGTCGTCTTGCGTCAGTTAGGCCGCGAAAAGGAACCCTATGTCCGCCCATTCCCAGCCATTGTGGCAACCGCCCGCCATTGTGCGTGTTGACCCGCAGATCGCGGCAGGCATCCGTGCCGTCATCGACGGCAAGGCCAAGCCGCCGGGCTCGCTGGGACGAATCGAGGACCTGGCGCTGCAGCTCGGCATGATCCGGCATCCTGGCGAACCGCGCGGCGACAATGCCGTGCTGCTGGTATTTGCCGGGGATCACGGACTCGTGGCCGAAGGCGTGTCGCAATATCCGTCGGCGGTCACGGTCGCGATGGTGATGACCTATCTGGCCGGCCGCGCCACGGCCAATGCATTTGCCACGGCCAACAATATCGACATCCGCGTGATTGACATCGGGGTCGCTGCGGAACTGCCTGTCCATCCGAAGCTAATCGACGCCAAGGTCCGCATGGGCACCGCCAACGCTGCGCGCAAACCTGCGATGACGGCAGAGCAAGCGGCGGATGCACTATCGCGCGGCTTCAGAATCGCCGTCGGTGAGATCAAGGCCGGCGCCGATATCATCGCGCTCGGCGAGATGGGAATCGGCAACACGGCCTCCTCGGCACTAGTGGTTCATCGACTCGCACCGGCCCCCCTGGATGATTGTATCGGCGTTGGCGCCGGGCAGGATGACGCCGGCATGGCGCGCAAGCGCGCGGCGATCACGAAGGCGGCGGCGCGCAGTGATGCAACTGTACCCCTGGATGTGCTGGCCCAATTCGGCGGACTGGAAATCGCCGGCATGGCCGGAGCGATCCTCGGTGCAGCTTCGCAACGGCGGCCGGTGATCATCGACGGCTTCATCTCCAGCGCCGCGGCACTGCTCGCCGTTCGCCTGTCCCCGGCTGCACGCGACTACTGCGTCTTCGCACACCGCTCGGCCGAACGCGGCCATGACATCGTGCTGAACGCACTCGATGCGACGCCGCTACTCGATCTCGGCTTGCGGCTCGGCGAAGGCACCGGCGCCCTGCTTGCGGTGCCGCTGGTCCGTGCCGCCGCGCGCATGCTGACCGACGTTGCGAGCCTCGACGACGTGCTGGCCGGAAAGATCTAGATGAGACTGGATCCGCATCTCTTGAATGCGATCCGTTTCCTGACGGTGCTGCCGGTACCGGCAACTGGGGACGCGCAAGAGGCTGACTGGCTTGCGCGTGCAATGAAGTATTTTCCGATCGTCGGTGCCGGCATTGGCGCCGCATCCGCAATCGTGTTTCTCGTTGCCAGCGAATTCTGGTCACCGCTGATCGCGGCTTTGCTGGCGATTACAACAAGCATCGTCATCACCAGCGCCCTGCACGAAGATGGCCTGGCCGACACGGCCGACAGTTTCGGCGGCGGCTGGACCATCGAGAAGCGTCTTGCGATCATGAAGGACAGCCGCATCGGTACTTACGGCGCTCTGGCACTCGGCCTCGGCACGGCGCTGCGCATTGCGGCGCTCGCCATATTGCCGATGTGGGCAGGTGCGACAGCGCTGATCGCCGTCCACGCCGCAGCCCGCGCCATGCCGGCCCTTGTGATGAACCGCCTGCCCTACGGCGGCGATACCAGTGCGATGAAGGTCACTTACGCCGAAGCGCCCGTGCGGTTTGAGGAATCGTTGTTTGCACTTGTTGTGATCGTGCTTGCGGCGATCCCGCTGGCGCTCGTCTCGCTCGCCTCACTCGCTGCGGGTCTTCTGCTCGGCGCAGCGCTCGCCGCGTTGCTCGCACTCTGGTCGCGCCGTCTAATCGGTGGCTACACCGGCGACGTGCTCGGCGCCGTCGAGCAACTATTCGAGATCGGCTTTCTGCTTGGTGTCGCAGCCCTGATCAAATAGGCCAGCTCAACGGCAATCGATAGGGCTCACCTTCGAAGGCGTCAGCGCCGCGGCCGATGCACGCGATGGCTTCGACCATGCGGCCTTTGCGGCCAAGCTGTTCGTCGGCCAATTGCACCATCAATTTGTTCGGAGTCACATAGGGCGAACGTTTGCGTAGTTCATCTGCAATTGCCGCCTCATAGCCAGGATTGCGATCGCAGGCGATGGCGTAAGCCGCAGCGCTGGAACGGCTGATGCCGGCCCAGCAATGAATGAGCATCGGGCGATCAGCGATGCTGCCGCGGCCAAATTGAAGAATGGCATCCACGACGTCGGCATCGGGCGCGATCAGGTCCGGCGTCACTTCAACGATATCGTGAAAGGTCAGCTCCACATGACGCTCACGCGCCAACCCGCTCCAGTCGCGCTCGCTCGTTGTGGGCGACAGAAGGGTCAGCAGATCGAAGGACGGCAGCAAATCTGCCACAGCAGCAAGGCCCCCGAGCGAGCTCACATAGATCATTCGAACACCCTGCTCGCTGTTGTCATGTCCTTCCTCTCACCCACGGCGAATGGACCATCTTCAACCTCATGCCGCTGCGATGTCGATGATGCAAGGTCGGTTTCTTAATACCACCCCCGACCTTTTCGCACTTGCACCATCGCAATCCGAGGAAAATATACCAATCGGAACAATCGGTTAATATCTCGAACTTTCAGCAGCCAAGGCAGGCCAATCTTAAAGAAGTTGCGATAGGTATCTAACTCACGAGTGCAGAGTCCAGGACGGTACGATGCTGAACTACTTCGAAATGGCGGCATCACAAATCGGAACGATCTTCCGGGTGCCGCGCGAAAACCCCGAACTGGTGGAAGCAAAACTCGCTGCCTTCACCCGTCAGGTGCCGATGATGTATGCACTGGTGGTCGTCAACACGACGGCACTTGCGATCACCTTTTATGGTACGGCGCCACATCTGCTTACCGTCTATCTCCCCGCTGCATTCGATGCAATTTGTGTGATCCGGATACTGAGCTGGCTGAGAGCGCGGCACACCACGCTGTCACTCAACAAGGCCGTAGAAAAGCTCACCGGCTCCATCATCTTTGCAGGCATTCTCGGCGTCGCGTTCACTGCCTGGAGCCTCAGCCTGTTTCCCTATGGCGACGCCTATAGCAAAAGCCACGTTGCGTTCTTTATGGCCGTGACATCGATCGGCTGCGGCTTCTGCCTCATGCATCTGCGCGCGGCAGCGCTGATCGTGATGGCGCTGGTTGTCGTGCCCTTCGCGTTCTTTTTCGGCTCCAGCGACAATGTGGTCTTCGTCTCCATCGCCTTCAACTTCGTCGTGGTTATCGGGGCCGTTCTCTTCATGCTGCTCGGCAATTACTCCGACTTCGAGAAGCGGGTGAATTCGGAAAAGGCGCTGCGTATCAAGCAGGCTGAACTGCAGGTGCTGAGCGACAAGAATTTCCGGAATTCAAATATCGACAGCCTCACCGGTCTCCCCAATCGCCGGAACTTCTTTGCCGAGCTCGAGCGCGGCATTGTCAACACTGAGCACAGTAGCGGCGGCCTGCTGCTCGGTATCCTGGATCTTGACGGCTTCAAGCCTATCAACGACATCCATGGGCATCACACGGGTGATCGCTTGCTGGTCGAAGTCGCAGACAGACTGCGCGCACATCTCGCCCCTCACGTGTTTCTGGGCAGACTGGGCGGCGACGAATTCGTCATGTTCAGCGACCAATTGCTCGACCCGGATGCAATTGTTGAGGCGGAAGAGAGCATCGAGAACCTATTCGACATCCCGTTCGAGATTGATGACATTACAGTAAGCATCAGCTGCTCGATCGGATATGCGGAATTTCCGGACACAGCCAAGACCGCGCAGGATTTGTTCGAGCGCGCCGATTACGCGCTGTTCTTTGCCAAGCAGCACAAGCGTGGGAAGGCCGTCCGGTTTTCTGCAGAACACGAAGCCGATATCCGCGAGGCCTCCTCTGTGAGTCGGGCCCTGGCTAGTGCCGACCTCGAACGGGAATTGTGGATCGCCTACCAGCCGATTATCGACGCAGAAACACAACAGCCTGCGAGCTTCGAAGCCCTGGCGCGCTGGAAGAGCCCGGAGCTCGGCAATGTTCCGCCAATGAGCTTCATTGTTGCCGCCGAGCGTTCCGGCATGATCGGCCAGTTGACCCCGTTGCTGCTTCGCAAGGCTCTGGAAGGCGCAGCCACATGGCCGGAGCACGTCCGGATTTCGTTCAACCTCTCTGCGGTTGACGTCGCCTCTCCCCTGTCGATCCTCAAGATCATTGCTGTTGTCCAGCAAAGCAGGGTGAAGGCCAGCCGCATCGACTTCGAGATTACCGAGACGGCCGTGATGGGCAATCTCGCGCAAGCGACTGAAGCGCTGAATGCGCTGAAGACTCTGGGAGCCCGCATCTCGCTGGACGATTTCGGAACCGGCTATTCGAGCCTGAGCTGTATTCGCGAATTGCCACTCGACAAGGTCAAGATCGACCGCAGCTTCATCAGCAATATCGAAACCGACGATGCCTCGCGCTTGATCCTGCGCACCATGCTAGGCCTCTGCGCCGGCCTCGGCCATGACTGCATCGTCGAAGGTGTCGAGAACGCGGAACAGGTCGACTTCCTGCAAAAGGAGAACTGCCGTCTCATGCAGGGCTATTTCTTCGCCAAGCCCATGAGCATCGAGCAGGTTGGGGATTACCTCGCCTCCGCTCAACGCAGCATGCTGGCCGAACGCACCGCCGGCTAGTCGTTCTGTCCGTCGAGCAGCCGCACCGCCTCGAACAGCGTTGCCGCCCCGACGGCCAGTTGCTCCGGCTCCGACCATTCCTCCGGGCAATGGCTCTTGCCGTCCTTTGACGGAATGAACAGCATCGCGCTGCGGCCGATATGCGACATGAAAGCGGCATCGTGACCGGCCCCCGACGCCAGCCGCGTCGTGGAATAGCCGAGCTTGGCAGCGCTACGCCCGAGAACGTCGAGCAGATGATCGTCGCAAGGCGCGGGAGGATTTTGCGAGATCAACGCGAAACGCTCGCGTTCGACCCTGGCGCGTTTGGCGATGGCGAGGCTCTCGCGATCGAGCAGTGCCACGAATTCATCGACCAGCGCAGCCTTCTCGGCGCGAATATCGAGGATCATGCGCGCACCGCCGGGTACGACATTAGCGGCGTTCGGGCTGATCTCGAGGATCCCCGTGGTGGCGACGAAGTGGCCCTGCTTGCGCGCGGCAAATGCATTGGCCTGCTGCGCGACCAGCAGCACGAGTTCAGCGGCGGGAAGGCTCGCATCCCTGCGATATTCCATCAGCGTCGAGCCAGCATGATCGGCGGCACCCTGCAGCACGATCTCGACGCGGGTGATGCCGGCGATCCCGGTGACGAGGCCAAGATCGAGCTTCTTGCTTTCCAGCACGACGCCCTGCTCGATATGCAATTCAAGATAGCCAACGAATTCCGGCTTCTGCATCGCGGCGATGGCTGCTGGATCGCCGCCGACGCGCTTGATGGCATCGGCCAAGGTTTCGCCGGCTGCATTGGTGTAAGTCAGCATCCTGGCATCGAGCTCACCGACCATGGCGCGGCTGCCGACGCAGGACAGGCCGTATTCGCTGGGCTCCTCGGCCAGGAAATCCACGATCTCGATTGGGTGCCGCGATTTGTAGCCGGACGCCTGCAGGGCGCGCACGGCCTCAAGCGCCGTGAGGATGCCGGAAATGCCGTCGAAGCGGCCGCCGGATGGCACCGTGTCGGAATGCGAGCCGAGCATGATCGGCGGCAGGCCCGGGACGCCGCCTTCCAGCCGGGCGATCATGTTGGCGCCTGCATCCACGCGCACAGTCATGCCCGCAGCGATGAATTGCTCGCGCAGCCAGGCGCGTCCCTCGAGGAAGCGCTGCGAGAACGACCGCCGCGTCCACGGCTTATCGGGATCGGTGATGGCGGCCAGCGCCATATGGTCGTCCCAGAGGCGGTTCTGATCGATGGGCGGCTTTGTCTCGGTCGGCATGATCGGCATGAGGCTCATGAATTGGCGGCACTGGCGCCGGCACGATTATTGTTGAACACTTTGGCCATCGTGAAGCAAGACGATGGACATCGTGAAGCAAGAAACGATCAGGGAGAAAATCGTGAGCAGCAAGACCAGGATCGCATGGGTGACCGGCGGCGGCACCGGAATCGGCAGAGCGGGAGCGCAGGCGCTGCTGGCGGATGGCTGGACGGTGGTCATTTCCGGCCGCCGCGCCGATGTGCTGAAGGGCGTCGCCGATGAACTCGGCGCCGGCGGCAAGCCCGTGGAGGCCATGGCGCTGGATGTCAGCAATGTCGACGACGTCAACAAGGTGGCTCAGGCCATCCTCGCCAAACATGGGCGTATCGATCTTCTGGTCAACAGCGCCGGCGTCAACCTGCCGAAGCGGAGCTGGGAAGACGTCACGCAGGACGGCTGGGACCAGATCGTCGACATCAATCTCAATGGCGTGATGTATTGCATGCGCGCAGTGCTGCCTGCGATGCGCGCGCAGAAGGACGGCTGCATCATCAATGTCGCCTCGTGGGCCGGGCGCATCGTATCGAAAATGACCGGGCCGGCCTATACGGCCACCAAGCACGCCGTGCTGGCGCTGACCCATTCCTTCAACATGGACGAATGCGTCAACGGCTTGCGCGCCTGCTGTCTCTCGCCGGGCGAGGTCGCCACTGACATCATGAAGAACCGTCCGGTGCCGCCGAGCGACGAGGTCATGGCGCGGATGCTGCAGCCGGACGATCTCGGCAAGACCATTGCCTTCATCGCCAGCATGCCCCCGCATGTCTGTATCAATGAGGTGCTGATCAGCCCGACCTGGAATCGCTCGTTCCTGGCGATGTGAGCGCATCAAAGGCAGCCAGCGCAGCCTCTTCGCGCTGGCCGCCTCCTCGCCTCACGGCGTGATGGCGACCTTCAGCACGCCATCGCGCTGGTGCGCAAACAGATCGTAGGCTTTTTCGATATCGTCCAGTCTGTAGTGATGCGTGACCAGCGACGTCAGGTCGACGCGGCCGGAGGCGACGACGTTCATCAGCCGCCGCATCCGCTCCTTGCCACCGGGGCACAGGCTGGTGACAATCGTGTTATCGCCAAGGCCCGCCGAAAAGGCGCTCAGGGGAATCTGCAGATCCGTCGAATAGACGCCAAGGCTGCTCAGGGTGCCGCCCGGCCGCAGTGCGCGCAGTGCCGATTCGAAGGTGCCTTGCGTGCCGAGCGCTTCGATGGCCACATCGACGCCGCGGCCGTCGGTCAGCTCCATGATCTGCTTGACCGGATCACCCTTCTTGAAGTCGACGACCATATCGGCACCCATCCGTTTGGCGACCTCAATGCGTGCGGGCACCGTATCGACACCGATGATCGTGGTCGCGCCCATCAGCTTCGCGCCCGCGACGGCGCAGAGTCCGATCGGCCCCAAAGCGAACACCACCACCGTGTCGCCGATCCTGACGCGGCCGCGCTCGGCGCCGGCAAATCCCGTCGACATGATGTCCGGACACATCAGTACCTGCTCATCCGTCAACGCGTCGGGCACCGGACTGAGATTGACCATGGCATCGGGGACCAGCACATACTCGGCCTGCGCGCCGTCGATCGTATTGCCGAACCGCCAGCCGCCGCTGGCCTTGAAGCCATGCTTCGTTCCAGCGCCATCCTGCGATGAGCAGCCGCAGAGACATGCATAACTGTGGCCGCTCGGCGTGATGGCGCCGGCAATGACGCGCTGGCCCTCGCGATAGCCGGTGACGGCACTGCCGAGCTTCTCGATGAGACCAACCGGCTCGTGTCCGACGGTCAACCCTTTCTCGACCGGATATTCACCCTTGAGGATATGCACATCGGTACCGCAGATCGTGGTGGTCGTGATGCGCATCAGCGCATCGAGCGGACCGACAGCGGGGATCGGCTTATCCTCCAGAACGATACGACCCGGCTCCACGAATATCGCAGCCTTCATTTTCGGCATGATCCTGCTCCTGCTTGCGATGGTGCGTCGATCGACGCCATGAGCCAATCATCTGCGCATTTTGCCGTGACCGGATTGAGGTGGATCAAGTGGCGATGTCTTTTGAATCTCTCTGAAGATGGCGCACACAGCCGCGCTTCTGCGTTGCTCTTGATTCAATTTGTCAAACAGCCACCGCTCTCCAGACATGCGTCCTCACCCCTGTTATTTGCGGCGCGGGGGCGCCGTCGTGTCCTGCATTCCCGCCCCCTGTGAGAGGGCGTGCGGAACGCCGGGTGCCCGTTGCACCCTTGGGCCTGATGCGAATGCGGTCTTCCGCAATTGTGAGTGCATCAGGACTTTCGGAGGCGCCGAGCAAGTGCCCGACGTTCCGCATACGGTGTTTTTTCAGCCTGCTTGCACTTTGCCTTGGCGAACGGTCCGATCACCAAAATGATGGTCCCACGGCGGAGGGACAGGGAGCCTCAAGCGAGTAAGCCGGACGCGTTTCGATTTGGTCGTCCGTCACACTGTCCAGGGGTCTTTCCATCCCAAGGCCGGCCGTCTCCTTGCCAGTGGCAGTGCTGGCGCAGATCCGTCCTGCCCGAAGACAGACGTCACCCCATGAACCGCGTGACGCCGCATCTCCGGCGTCCACCGCATCCCACCCCGCGAACGTGACGATCGCGATCGCCCCTCTCGGTGGGGCAGGACAAAGGGAATATAAACCTTACAGGGATGTTGTCAATGAAGGATAGGAAAAAATGTTTGGGGGCCCCGAACTGTCATTCCGGGGCGCGGGCGCGCCTTCGCGCACGCGAACCCGGAATCCCAGCATGGGAGTCTCTAGTCAGCGCCAAGCACTCTGGGATTCCGGGTTCGCACTTCAGCGGCTTCGCCGCTTTCGTGCGCCCCGGAATGACGAACCCAGGCGGACGCCCCGAAACGACAGTGGAGAGGTCAGCGCTCCAGATACAGGGGATCTCCCCCTCACCCGTTCTTCGCGAACAGCTCCCGCCCGATCAGCATCCGCCTGATCTCGCTGGTGCCGGCGCCGATCTCGTAGAGTTTGGCGTCCCGCAGCAGGCGGCCGGTGGGATAGTCGTTGATATAGCCATTGCCGCCGAGCAGCTGGATCGCGTCGAGCGCGCATTGCGTGGCGCGTTCCGACGCGTAGAGGATGGCCCCGGCGGCATCCTCGCGGGTGGTCTCGCCGCGATCGCAGGCTTTCGCGACTGCATAAACGTAAGCTCGCGCCGAACTCAGCGCGACATACATGTCGGCGATCTTGCCCTGCACGAGCTGGAAGTTGCCGATCGGCTCGCCGAACTGTTTGCGCTCATGCACATAAGGCTGCGCGACGTCGAGACAGGCCTGCATGATGCCGAGCGGGCCTGCCGCGAGCACCGCGCGCTCATAATCGAGGCCGGACATCAGGACATTGACGCCGCGACCGACCTCGGCGAGCACGTTCTCCTCGGGCACTTCGCAATCCTCGAATACGAGTTCGCAGGTATCCGAGCCACGCATGCCCAGCTTGTCGAGCTTCTGCGCCGTCGAGAAACCCTTCATGCCCTTTTCGATGATGAAGGCGGTGATACCGCGCGGGCCGGCCGCCGGATCGGTCTTGGCATAGACCACCAGCGTCTGCGCCACCGGGCCATTGGTGATCCACATCTTGTTGCCATTGAGAACGTAGCGGTCGCCCTTCTTGTCGGCGCGAGTCTTCATCGACACCACGTCCGAGCCGGAACCCGGCTCGGACATCGCGAGGGATCCGACATGTTCGCCGGAGATCAGCTTCGGCAGATATTTGCGCTTCTGCGCCTCGTTGCCATTGCGACGCAACTGATTGACGCAGAGGTTCGAATGCGCGCCATAGGACAGGCCCACCGACGCCGAGGCGCGCGAAATCTCTTCCACCGCGATGACGTGTTCGAGATAGCCGAGCCCGGCGCCGCCGAACTCTTCCTCCACCGTGATACCGTGCAGGCCGAGCGCGCCGATCTTGGGCCAGAGATCGAGCGGAAACTGGTTGGTCTTGTCGATGGCTTCGGCGCGCGGCGCGATCTCGTTCTGGGAGAAGTCACGCACGGTCTCGCGAATCGCATCCGCGGTCTCGCCGAGATCAAAATTGAACATCCGTTGAGCGTTCGAAATCACAGGGTCGCCTCCGGTCAGAACGGCGCGCAAGCGCGCCGGTTTTGTTGATTGAAATCACCATGTCACGGGCCGAACGGGCTGAGAAGAGGCATAAAGTGGTCCTTGCTCTTGGCCCCGCAACGGGTTGTAATTCATCCAAATAAGCCCTCCGGGACCAACCACGGAAGGCATGCCAGGGGAGAGAACCGATGCTCGATCGCGTCCAGGATTCCGACAGCAGCAAATCCGCCCAAGCCGCCGCCCACGCCCAAGCTTACGGGATGCCGCTCGATGAGTTCGATCCCGGCAATCCCGAACTGTTCCGCACCGATACGTTCTGGCCCTATTTCGAACGGCTGCGCCGCGAGGATCCCGTCCACTACTGCAAGGACAGCATGTTCGGACCGTATTGGTCGGTGACCAAGTACAACGACATCATGCAGGTCGAGACCAATCACGCCACCTACTCCTCCGCGGCAGCATTCGGCGGCATCACCATTCGCGATGCCGGTGTGCAGTTCCGCCGGCCGATGTTCATTGCCACAGATCCGCCGCATCACAGCGCCCAGCGCAAGACGGTGGCGCCGATGTTCGCACCTCACCACATGGACGAGCTCTCCAGCCTGATCCGCAGTCGCACTGCCGAGGTGCTGGACTCCCTGCCCCGCAACGAGACCTTCGACTGGGTCGATCGCGTGTCAATCGAACTCACCACGCAGATGCTGGCGACGCTGTTCGACTTTCCCTGGGAGGAGCGCCGCAAGCTCACTCACTGGTCGGATGTCGCCACCATGTTGCCACCCACGCCCGAGGCCGAGCTGGAGCGGCAAAGAGAACTGCGCGAATGCGGCGAGTATTTCGGACGACTGTTTCAGGAGCGGCTCAATGCGCCGCCGAAGAGCGACTTGATATCGATGATGGCGCATAGCGAGGCCACTCGGCATCTCGATCCGGAGAGTTTTCTCGGCAACATCATTCTGCTGATCGTCGGCGGCAACGATACCACGCGCAATTCGATGTCTGGCGGCCTCTACGCGCTCAATAAATTCCCCGGTGAATATGACAAGCTGCGCGCCAACCCGGCGCTGATCGAGAGCATGGTGCCGGAGATCATCCGCTGGCAGACGCCGCTCGCACATATGCGGCGCACGGCGGTGCAGGACACCGAGCTCGGCGGCAAGCAGATCAGGAAGGGTGACAAGGTCGTGATGTGGTATGTCTCGGGCAATCGCGACGACGAGGTCATCGAAAACCCCAACGAATTCATCATCGACCGCATCAGGCCGAACCGCCATCTGTCATTCGGCTTCGGCATCCACCGCTGCGTCGGGCTCAGACTTGCCGAACTTCAATTGAAGATTGTGTGGGAAGAGATCATCAAGCGCTTCGACAGGATCGAAGTCGTCGGCGAGCCGCGCCGCGTTTTTTCGAGCTTCGTGAAGGGCTATGAAACACTGCCTGTGCGGATCGCTGGCTGAACCAGCGACCGCAACGGCTCAGGATCGATTTTTGGAGAGCAGACGCCATGAATATCCAAGCCAGGATCAATCCTGACAAAGCCGAGATCCAGCGCGTCGCGCGCGAGATCGCCTATTCGACGCCACTGAAGGACTTCCATCCCGGCGCGCCGAAATTGTTCGCGACCGATACGCTGTGGCCGTTCTTCGAGCGGCTGCGCGCGGAAGAGCCTGTGCATTACTGCACCAATGCGCCGATCGAACCCTACTGGTCGGTGACCAAGTACAACGACATCATGAAGGTCGACACCAATCACGGCATCTTCTCGTCCGACGTGAAGCATGGCGGCATCGCGATCCGCGACGTGCCGGAAGGCTATGACTGGCCGAGCTTCATCGCCATGGATGAGCCGAAGCACAGCGCACAGCGCAAGACCGTGACGCCGATGTTCACGCCTGATCATCTCGACGAGATGGCGGTGCTGATCCGTGGGCGCGTCTGCAAGGTGCTCGACGGATTGCCGCGCGGCGAGACCTTCGACTGGGTTGAACGCGTCTCTGTCGAACTCACCACACAGATGCTGGCGACCCTGTTCGATTTCCCATGGGAAGAGCGCCGCAAGCTGACGCGCTGGTCGGACGTGTCCACGGCGCTGCCAAAAAGTGGAATCGTGTCGTCGGAGGAAGAACGCCGCCGCGAGATGGACGAATGCGCCGCCTATTTCCAGAAGCTCTGGAACGAGCGCGTGAATTCCGACCCGCGGAATGACCTGATTTCCATGATGGCGCATAGCGACGCGACGCGCTTTATGGATCCCGACACACTGATGGGCAATATCATCCTGTTGATCGTCGGCGGCAACGATACCACCCGCAACACCATGACCGGCTCGGTGCTGGCGCTGAACGAGAACCCCGACCAGTATCAGAAGTTGCGCGACAATCCGTCGCTTATCGAGACCATGGTCCCCGAAGTGATCCGCTGGCAGACGCCGCTGGCGCATATGCGCCGTACCGCCATGCAGGATACTGAACTCGGCGGCAAGACCATCAAGAAGGGCGACCGGGTGGTGATGTGGTACGTCTCGGGCAACCGCGACGAGGAGGTGATCGAGCGCCCGAACGAGTTCATCATCGACCGCGCACGGCCGAAGATTCACCTGTCATTCGGTTTTGGCATACACCGTTGCGTGGGCATGCGCCTGGCGGAGTTGCAATTGAGGATCGTTTGGGAGGAGATACTGAAACGGTTCGAGAACATCGAAGTTGTGGGGGAACCCAAGCGCGTGTATTCGAGCTTCGTTAAAGGCTACGAGACCCTGCCAGTCAGAATCTCCTAGCCGGTCAGGATTCATAATTTTCCCCTCAAGAAGAGAAGCTCAATTCCTTGACGAAACACCATCCCGCGGAACAGGACGAATTCCACGATATCCGCGATGCCGTTGCCAAACTGTGTGCGCAGTTCCCCGGTGAATACTGGCGCAAGCTCGACCGCGAGATGGCCTATCCGAAGGCTTTCGTCGATGCATTGACCGAAGCCGGCTACCTGTCGGTTCTGATCCCCGAGGAATATGGCGGCTCCGGCCTCAAACTGTCGGCCGCAGCGGCGATCCTCGAAGAGATCCAGCGCGCCGGTTGTAATGGCGGCGGCTGCCACGCGCAGATGTATACGATGGGCACCGTGCTGCGTCATGGCAATGACGAGCAGAAGGCCAAGTGGCTGCCGAAGATCGCCAGTGGCGAAGTTCGCCTGCAGGCCTTCGGCGTCACCGAACCGACCTCGGGCACGGACACGTCGTCGCTGAAGACGGTGGCGAAGAAGGACGATAACGGCGACTACATCGTCAACGGCCAGAAGATCTGGACCAGCCGCGCCGAATATTCCGACCTGATGGTGCTGCTCGCACGCACCACGCCGAAGGAACAGGCCGCGAAGCGCACCGACGGCCTGTCGGTGTTTCTGGTGGACATGAAAGAGGCCAAGAAGAACGGCCTCGAGATCCGCCCGATCCGCACCATGATGAACCATGCCACCACCGAAGTGTTCTTCACCGACATGAAGGTGCCGGCGGAAAACCTGATTGGCGAAGAGGGCAAGGGCTTCCGCTACATCCTCTCCGGCATGAATGCCGAGCGCATCCTGATCGCCAGCGAATGCGTCGGCGATGCCAAGTGGTTCATCGCCAAGGCGTCGGCCTATGCCAAGGAACGCCAGGTGTTCGGCCGCCCGATTGGACAGAACCAGGGCATTCAATTCCCCATCGCCAAGGCCTATGCGAATATGCGCGCGGCCGAGCTGATGGTGAAGGAAGCGCTGCGCAAATACGAAGCCGGGATGGAATGCGGCGCCGAGGCCAACATGGCCAAGATGCTCGCCGCCGATGCGTCCTTCGAGGCGGCCAATGCCTGTATCCAGACCCATGGCGGTTTTGGATTTGCCGAGGAATACGACGTCGAGCGCAAATTCCGCGAGACGCGTCTGTATCAGGTGGCGCCGATCTCGACCAACCTGATCCTGTCCTTCGTGGCCGAGCACGTGCTCGGCATGCCGCGCTCGTATTGAGATAGACACATGCTGCCGCTCAAGGGACTGACTGTCATCGCCGTTGAACAGGCGGTGGCTGCACCATTCTGCAGTTCGCGGCTCGCGGATGCCGGCGCACATGTCATCAAGATCGAGCGCCCCGAAGGCGACTTCGCTAGGGGATATGACGCCGCGGCCAAGGGCCAGAGCAGCTACTTCGTCTGGCTCAACCGCGGCAAGGATTCCGTGGTGGTCGATCTCGCGACACCGGAAGGCCGTAAGGCGATGGAAGAGCTGATCGCCACCGCCGATGTGCTGATCCAGAATCTCAAGCCCGGCTCCATGGACAAGCTCGGCTTCACGCGCGAGCGCCTGCGCAAGGACTATCCGCGGCTGATCTGTTGCACCATCACCGGTTATGGCGACACCGGGCCCTATGCCCATCGCAAAGCCTATGACCTGCTGATCCAGGCCGAAAGCGGGTTGGCGTCGATCACTGGCGGCCCTGAAGGCCCGTCGCGCGTCGGCGTCTCCATCGTCGACGTCGCCACCGGCGCTGCCGCGCATGCGGCGATCTTGGAAGCGCTGATCGGCCGTTCGGTGACCGGCGAAGGCGCCGATATCCGCATCTCCATGTTTGACGTGATGGCCGACTGGCTCACCGTACCGCTGCTCAATGCCGAAGCCGGCAACGAGCCGAAGCGCATGGGCCTCGCGCATCCCTCGATCGCGCCCTATGGCGTGTTTCGCTCCAGGGACGGCAAGGACATCCTGATCTCGATCCAGAGCGAGCGCGAATGGAAGATTCTCTGCGCCAAGGTGCTGGGCGATGCCGCGCTGGCCAATGATCCACGCCTCGTCAACGGCGTCGAGCGCGTGCGCAACCGCGCCTTCACCGACCAGACTGTCAGCGACATCTTTGGTTCGCTCGGCCGCGATGAATTGCTGACGCGGCTGACGGATGCCGACATCGCGTTTGCGGAGGTGAACACCATGGCGGACCTCACCACCCATCCGCATTTGCGCCGCATCACCGTCAACACGCCGAATGGCGAAGTTTCGTATCCGGCGCCGGCGGCGATCTGGGTCGATGCGCCGCGCAGTTACGGCGCCGTCCCCGGCATCGGCGAAGTGCAGAAGTAATCTTCAAGATCACACGGAGGTCGTCATGACCGACACACTCGACATCGATCATCTCAAGCAGTGGATCGGTCGCACCGATGAGGCCTCCGACGTCGTGACTGCGCAGCTCGTGAAGGGTCTGCGCGCCACACTGTTTCTGGACATCGGCACGCCGAAGCAAGGCGATGCCGCGCCGTTCACCACCCATTGGTGTCTGGCCCAACCGGTCGCTGCGATGGACAAGCTCGGCCCGGACGGCCATCCCGCGCGCGGCGGCTTCCTGCCGCCGGTACCGCTGCCACGTCGCATGTGGGCGGGCGGCGAAGTGCAGTTCATCGAGCCGTTGCTTGTCGGCGATGAGGTCACGCGCTCGTCAAAGATCCTCGACGTCAATCTCAAGACCGGCTCGACCGGCGCGCTGTGCTTCGTCAATGTCGAGCACCTGATCACCACCAGGCGCGGCCTCGCCATCCGCGAACGACAGGACATCGTCTATCGGGACATGCCGACCAGCATGGCGCCGCCGGCGCCCGCGCCAAAGGAAGTCCCTGCGGCGAAGCATCAGGAAACGCATTACGCCGATCCCGTGCTGCTGTTCCGCTACAGTGCGCTGACCTTCAACGGCCACCGCATCCATTACGACCGCGATTATGTCACCAAGGTCGAATTCTATCCGGGCCTCGTGTTTCATGGGCCGTTGCAGGCGGCGCTGCTGGTGGAATTCGCGGCCAAGCTCAAGGGTGGCAAGGCGCCCGCCAAGTTCAGCTATCGTGGCGTGTCACCACTGTTCGACGGCGCGAATTTCTCGGTGAATGCGAACGAGACGGCGGATGGGCTCGAGGTCTGGACCGCAAACCATCAGGGCGCGCCGACCATGAAGGCGACGGCGAGCTGGTAATCGCAGCGACGCTCTGACCTAACCTCTCCCCGCTCTGCGCGGGGAGAGGTCGCCGCGCCTTCGCGGCGGGTGAGGGGAAGCGCGCCATAAAGACCCAGTGGCCTCACCTATCGGATCTCGACTTTTCGATCCGCAATCTCCCCAGCCTTTCGCGGGCGATGTGCCCCGCCGCTCACCCCACCCCTCTCCCCGCCTAGCGAAGCTTCGCTTCGCGGGGATGCGGGGAGAGGGAGCGACGGCGCGCCTCCGCTCCGTCAGCGCGGTTTCACCCCACCTCCCGGATTGACTCCCCGCCCCCTCCTGCTGTTGATGAGTCAACAACACACGGCAGACAACTGCCCGATAACGTGAGGAAACCGCCTTGGCCCGCGACAGCAAGAAACCCGCCGCCCGTACTCCCGTGAGCGTCAAGGACGCCACACTGAATCTCCTGCGCGGCTTCGGCATCAGCAAAGTGTTCGGCAATCCCGGCTCGACGGAACTGCCGTTCCTCGCTGACTGGCCCGACGATATCGACTATGTGCTCGGCCTGCAGGAGGCCTCCGTCATCGGCATGGCCGATGGCTATGCGCAGGCGACGCGCAATGCCGCCTTCGTCAATCTGCATTCCGCTGCCGGCGTCGGCCATGCGCTCGGTAATATCTACACCGCGCATCGCAACCAGACGCCGATGGTGATCACCGCGGGCCAGCAGGCACGCAGCATCTTGCCGCTGCAGGCATTTCTCTATGCCGAGCGTGCGTCGGAATTTCCGCGGCCCTATGTGAAATACAGCGTCGAGCCCGCGCGCGCGGAGGATGTGCCGGCGGCGATCGCGCGCGCCTATTACGTGGCGATGCAGCCGCCCTGCGGACCGACCTTCGTGTCGGTGCCGATCGACGACTGGACGCATCAGGCCCAACCTCTTGAAGCACGTCATGTCAGCCGCGAGCTCGGGCCAGATCCGCAGGCGATGCAGGAACTCGTCGCCGCACTGGGCAAGAGCAAGAATCCGGCGCTCATCGTTGGCCCCGGTATCGATCGCGCAAACGCCGTCGATCTCATGGTCAGCGTTGCTGAGAAAACGAAGGCCGCCGTCTGGGTCAGTCCGTTCTCGGCGCGCTGCAGTTTCCCGGAACGCCATCCGCAATTCGCGGGCTTCCTGCATGCCTCACCGGCACAGCTCTCCGACGCACTGAAAGACTACGACCTCGTCGTCGTCATCGGCGCGCCGGTCTTCACCTTCCACGTCGAAGGCCATGCCGCGATCTTCGACGGCGATACCACGATCTTCCAGATCACGGATGATGCGGACTCCGCCGCCGTCGCGCCGATCGGCACCAGCATCATCGCGACCATGAAGCCGGCGCTGACGCTGCTGCTTGAGCTGCTGCCTGATACCAAACGCGCGGTCGCCAAGGGCCGCATCCTGCCGCCGCCGCCGGTAGCCAGTGACCCGATCCCGATAGATTATCTGCTGCACACGCTGTCGCGGGCCATGCCATCGGATGCGATGCTGGTGGAAGAAGCGCCGTCGCATCGCCCGGCGATGCAGAAGTATCTTCCAATGCGCGGCGCCAACAGTTTCTACACCATGACCTCAGGCGGTCTCGGCCATTCACTGCCGGCATCTGTCGGTATGGCACTGGGCTATCCGGATCGGCGCACGGTGTGCCTGATCGGCGACGGCTCGGCGATGTATTCGATCCAGGCACTGTGGACCGCTGCGCAGCGCAAATTGCCTTTAACCATAGTGGTTATCAACAATTCCGGTTATGGCGCGATGCGCTCGTTCAGCCAGGTGATGCAGGTGCGCAATGTTCCCGGGCTGGATCTGCCCGGCCTGGATTTCGTCAAACTGGCCGAAGGCATGGGGGTGCATGCCGTGCGCGTCGACAAATCATCGGAACTTGCGGGCGCCTTCGCGCAGTCTCTGCAACATCCGGGCGTCAGCCTTGTCGAAGTCATCGTCGACTCGGCCGTTCCCGTGCTTTATGGACAGAAGCACTGATATGACGGGATCATAACGGAAGGTCAGGCATGACGAAGCACGCAAGCGACTCCTCGAAGAAAACGCACAGCTCCCACTGGGGTGCCTTTTCCGGACAATGGGTCGACGGCAAGCTCGTCATCACACCGCATCCGATCGATCCCGATCCGAATCCGATCATCCAGAATTTTCCCGAGGCGCTGCGTCACAAGGCGCGCATTGCCAAGCCGATGGTGCGCCGTGGCTGGCTCGAGAACGGCCCCGGCCCGGACGATCGGCGCGGCCGCGATGCATTCGTCGAGATGGAATGGGACGAGGTGCTCGACCTGCTCGCCGGTGAGCTGAAGCGCGTCAAGGACACGCACAGCGCCAAGGCGATCTATGGCGGCTCCTATGGCTGGTCGAGTGCCGGACGCTTCCATCACGCGCAGAGTCAGATCCATCGTTTTCTCAATGTCGCACTCGGCGGCTATGTGCGTTCGGTCAACAGCTACTCGGCCGGCGCGTCGACGGTGCTGATTCCGCATATCCTCGGCAATTACGAAGACATGACCCGCCGCAATATCGGCTGGGATGAGATCGTCGAGCACACCGATATCATCCTCGCCTTCGGCGGCATGAACACCAAGAACTCGCGCGTCGCCGGCGGCGGCATCAGCAAGCACACCGAACATCGCGACATGATCGCGCTCAGCAAGCGCGGCGGCGAACTCGTGCTGATCTCGCCATTGAAGAGTGACCTGCCCGATGAAGTGAACCAGGACTGGGTCGCCGCGCGTCCCGGCACCGACGTGGCACTGATGCTCGGCATCGCGCATACCGCTGTCATGGACCGCACGCATGACCGCGCCTTCCTCGACAGCCATACGCACGGCTGGGATACTTTCGAAGACTATCTGATGGGCCGCAGCGACGGCCAGCCGAAAGACGCTGCCTGGGCTGCTGCGATCACCGGCCTCAAGGCCGACGCCATACTCACGCTTGCGCGTCGCCTGCCCGGCAAGCGCGCGCTCTTTGTTGTTGCGCATTCACTGCAGCGCGCGAAGCATGGCGAACAGCCGGTGTGGATGGCCTCGGTGCTGTCGGCGATGTTCGGACAATCGGGCCTGCCCGGTGGCGGCTTCGGCTATGCGCTCGGCGCCATCGCCAATTACGGACGCCGCCAGAACGCCGTGCCGATCGCCGGCCTGCCGCAGGGCAAGAACGGCGTGAGCGAATTCATCCCGGTGGCGCGCGTCAGCGACATGCTGCTCAATCCCGGCGCACCGTTCGAATATAACGGCGCACACATGACCTATCCGGATATCAAGCTGGTCTATTGGGCCGGCGGCAATCCGTTCCATCACCATCAGGACCTCAACCGCCTGCGCAAGGCCTTCGCGCGTGTCGACACGCTGGTGGTGCACGACCTCGCCTGGACCGCATCGGCGCGCCATGCCGACTTCGTGCTCCCCTGCACCATGTCGCTGGAGCGCGAGGACATCGGCAGCTCGCAAACCGATCCGATGATGGTCGCGATGCATCAGATGGCGGAGCCGTTTGGCGACGCGCGCGACGACTACGCGATCTTCACAGGCCTGTCGGAGCGTCTCGGCGCCGCCGATGCTTTCACCGAAGGCCGCACGCCGCGTGAATGGTTGAAGCATCTCTATCAACCGACTTACGACGGGCTCAAAGCCAAGGGCTTGGATGCGCCTGATTTCGATGCCTTCTGGGCGGCCGGCGAAGTAATGCTGCCACAGCTACCGTTGGACGGCGGCACCCTGCGCGCGTTCCGCGACGATCCCGAGGGCACGCCGCTGCCGACCACCAGCGGCAAGATCGAGATCACGTCGGACACCATCGCCAGCTTCAATTACGACGACTGCCCCGGCCATCCGGTCTGGCTCGCGCCCGAAGACGTGGTCGATGCGACCAACCCGCTGCAGCTCGTCGCCAACCAGCCGGCCTCGCGACTGCACAGCCAGCTCGACTTCGGCGGGCACAGCTCCGCCGAGAAGCGCCGCGGCCGCGAAGTCGCGCGCATGCATCCGGTCGATGCGGACGCGCGCGGCATCAAGGACGGTGACATCATCAAGCTGTTCAATCAGCGCGGTTCGTGTCTCGCATCCGTCGTCGTCACCGAGGACGTGATGGCCGGCGTGATCCAGCTGCCGACCGGCGCCTATTACGATCCGGAAGATCCGAACGAGGAGAAGCCGCTCTGCGTGCACGGCAATCCGAACGTGCTGACAAGGGACACCGGCACCTCGCGCCTCGCGCAGGGCTGCACGGGCCAGCTCACGGTGGTGAATGTCGAGAAATTCACCGGAAACCTGCCGCCGATCCAGGCCTATGATCCGCCGGTCTCGGTGATCTGGCCGCGCCCGCCGAAGCTCGAAGCGGCGGAGTAATTCTCTTTCTAACCTCTCCCCGCTCTTTGCGGGGAGAGGTCGCCGCGTCTTCGCGGCGGGTGAGGGGCCGCGCGCGACATTCGCCACAGCGCCAGTCTCTCGGGTCGCGAAATTCTTTTCACAGCTCGACCTGATTCAGGGGGATTCGAGAGCGCGCGTTTGCGGCAGGCCGTGTGCCATGCCCCTCACCCGACCGGCCCATCGATGCTTCGCATCGAAAGGCCGGTCGACCTCTCCCCGCAAATGCGGGGCGAGGTTAAGGAAGGCCCGCCCCTACTTCCCAAACGTCTCCCGCATCTTCGCCTGGATCTTGGCCATGCCGCCGATCCAGCGGTCGTAGTTTTCGGTCTTCTTGCGCATGTAGTCGATGACCTGCTTGTGCGGCAGGATCAGGAAGGTCTCCGCCTCGATCCCCGCCAGTGCATCCTGCGCGACCTGCTCCGGCGACAGGTTGCCGTCATTGGATTGCGGGCCCTTCGGGATGTTCTTCAGCATGTTGGTATCGACACCCTGCGGGCACAGGATCGAGACCTTGATGTTATCCGCCCGATGCGAGATCGCGAGATTTTCGGCGAAGCCAACCGCGGCGTGCTTGGTGGTCGAATAGGCCGGGCTGCCGACCTGCGAGAGGAGCCCCGCGGCAGAGATCGTGTTGAGGAAGTAGCCGCCGCCACGTGCCTTGTAGAGCGGGATCAGATGCCGCGCCGCATAGACGTGCGCCATCACATGGATCGCCCAGCTCTTCGCCCATGGTTCATCCGATGTGCCACCGGCATTCGGGCTCATAGGATCGAAGCCGCCGCCGATGCCGGCATTGGAGCAGAACAAAGCGATCGGCCCGTAATGCCGTTCAGTCAGTTCGATCACATGCTGGATGTCTTTTTCCTTGCCGACATCGCATCGGAACGCGGCGCCGCCGATGGACTCTGCAACGGCGGCTGCGCGTTCGCCATCGAGATCGACGACGACGACTTTCGCTGCACCCGCTTTATGAAATGTCTCGCATAACGCCTGGCCGATGCCATTGGCGCCACCGGTCACGACGACGACCTTACCGGTCACCTGCATGCCGCACTCCCCTTGATGTTTTTGTTTCTTGTTAGAGCATGATCCGATCCGAAAACCGGTATCCACTTTCCGGGATCATGCCCTAGGTGCTCAGCACCATGTCGAGCACGGCCGTATAGTGGCACGCGGCGCCGAGCAGGACAAATGCGTGCCAGATGGCGTTCTGGAAACGCAGCCGCTGCCAGGCGTGGAATACGACGCCCAGCGTATACAGCGTGCCGCCGGCGGCGACGAACCACATGGTCAGCGGCGGCAGCGGCGTGAACACGGCGTCATAGGCCATCAAGCCGCTCCAGCCCATGGCGAGATAGAGCACGACCGCAAGGCGATCGAAACGGCCGGGATAAACGAGCTTGATGACGATGCCGGTGATGGCGACGCTCCACACGCCGGCGAGCAGCGAGATCGCGAGCCGTGTATTGGCGATCTGCGCAAAGAACGGCGTGTAGGTCGCGGCGATGAGAAGATAGATCGCGGAGTGATCGAAGCGACGCAGGAACCACTTTCGCGGCGACACCGGCCACATATTGTAGATGGCCGACAGCACCAGCATGGCCAGCAGGCCGACGGAATAGACCGAGACGGTCACGACTTCATACGCGGTCGCAAACACGGCAGCGAGGACGATGAGAACCGTGGCGGCGATCAGGCCGGAGAACACGCCGAGCCCGTGAACGATGCCGTCGGCGATCAGCTCGGCACGGTCGTAATTCCAGCGGATCGCGCCGGCCACCATGTGAGCGGAATTGCTGGTCAGTTCTTTGATGCGAAAAACGGTCATGGTGGCGTCAACCCGGCCGGTGCTATGCGGTGAGCTTGCCCCGTAAGCCCGCCTGTGACTTCCCCTGAAATCAGCGATAGATCATAGGCTGGAGATCGTCAACGAAAGCCAAACGACGAAGTGACGACGCTTTCGTGACGAACTTGATTTCAGCCAGACAATCGCCATTTTTAAAGGCAGATCAACACCCGCGCACCATTCACCATGATGAGCTTTCCCGCACGATGCCCAGCCTGTCCGAACTCGTCGAAGAAGCGCGGCTGTCTGCGCGCGCATTGCTCGATTATGGCGATGGTCTGTTCAATCCCACGGTGCGGCTTGGGGTCACAGGCCTGTCGCGCGCCGGCAAGACGGTCTTCATTACTGCACTCGTGCATGGCCTGACGCGCGGCGGACGCTTTCCGGTGTTCGAGTCGCTCGCCACCGGGCGCATCGCGCAAGCGCGTCTTGCGCCGCAGCCCGACGATGCCGTCCCGCGTTTTGCCTATGAGGAACATCTACGCACGCTGATCGATGAGCGCCGCTGGCCGAACTCGACAACGGATATCAGCGAGCTGCGTCTGGTCATCGACTATCAGCGCACGAGCGGCGCCGACCGCAAGCTCACGCTCGACATCGTCGACTATCCCGGCGAATGGCTGCTGGATCTGCCCTTGCTCAACAAGAGCTATGAGGAATGGTCGGCGGAGAGCCTTGCGCTGTCGCGGCAGGGTCCGCGCGCGGCGCTGGCTGCGGCGTTTCACGCGCATCTTGCCACGCTCGATCCCAATGCGCCGGAAAACGAGCAGGCTACACTGATCGCAGCAAAACTCTTCACCGACTATCTGCGCGCCTGCCGCGACGAACGCTTCGCCATGAGCCTGCTGCCGCCGGGCCGGTTCCTGATGCCGGGCAATCTTGCAGGCTCGCCGGCACTCACCTTTGCGCCGCTCGACGTCGCCAGCGATGGCAGCGCACCGGATGGTTCGCTGTGGGCGATGATGAAGCGACGCTACGAGGCCTACAAGGACGTCGTCGTCCGCCCTTTCTTCCGCGATCACTTCTCCAGGCTGGATCGGCAAATCGTACTCGTCGATGCGCTCTCTGCCTTCAATGCGGGACCCGAAGCGCTGCACGATCTCGAAGCGGCGCTCGCCGGCATTCTCGATTGTTTCCGCATCGGCCGGAGCACGATCCTCAGCACACTGTTCCGTCCGCGCGTCGATCGCATCCTGTTTGCGGCGACCAAGGCCGATCATCTGCATCACCTCAGCCATGACCGGCTGGAGGATGTGCTCAGGCGCACCGTGACCAAGGCAGTGTCGCGTTCGGAGCTGGCCGGCGCGTCGGTCGACGTCGTCGCCATCGCCGCGGTGCGCGCGACCAAGGAAGCGCTGGTGCAACGCGGCCGCGACAAACTGCCCTCGATATTGGGCACGCCGGCCGCCGGCGAGGTCGCCAATGGCGAGACATTCGACGGCGAGACCGAAGTCGCGACCTTCCCCGGCGATCTGCCGACCGATCTCGACGGTTTGTTCACCGGCGGTTCTTTCAAGGGCCTCTCGACAGACGGCGCTGACAAGGCCGACTATCGCTTCCTGCGCTTCCGCCCGCCGCTCCTCACCCGCGATGGCGGCGAGGAGCCGGCGCTGCCTCACATCCGCCTCGACCGCGCGCTCCAGTTCCTGATCGGAGACAGGCTGCAATGACCGACCGTACGCGCCGCCCGGCCACGTTCCGGCTCGACGATCCCCACGTCACCGTCATGGACGCCGACGAGGATGTGGGCCGCCTCGCCCGCGGCACCATCCGCATCACCCCCGAAGCCGATCCGATGGCGATGCCCGTCGTCATCGACGAGCCACTACGGCCGGTGCGATCAGGCTTCCGCTGGGGCACACTGTTCTGGACCGGACTCGGCGGCCTCGTGCTGCTCGGCACGGGTCTCGGCGTCACGCAACTGGTCCGCGACCTGTTCGCGATCAATGACGGCCTCGGCTTTCTCGGCGTCGGCTTCGCTGCGCTGGTCAGCGTCGCGCTGATCGCCATCATCACACGTGAGACGCTGAGCCTGATGCGGCTCGCCACCATCGAGAAGCTGCATGCCCGCGCGCTGGCCGTCATCGCCAGCGACGACCGCGCCGAGAGCCGCGCCGTGCTCACCGACCTGCTGAAGCTCGCGCATACCAATCCGCGCCTCGCCCGCGCGCGCACGGCCCTGCAGGGCCATGCCGACGATATCATCGACGGCGCCGATCTCATTCGCGTAGCCGAACGTGAATTGATGAGCCCGCTCGACATCGAAGCGCGCCGCCTCGTCTCGGTCGCCGCACAGCGCGTCTCGGTGGTAACCGCTGTCAGCCCACGCGCGGTGGTCGATGTTCTGTTCGTCGCCGCCGCGGCGATCCGGCTGGTCCGGCAGCTCGCAAAACTCTATGGCGGCCGGCCGGGGACACTCGGGATGATCACGCTGATGCGTCATGCCATCAGCCATCTGGCCATCACCGGCGGCATGGCCGCCAGCGACAGCATGATCCAGCAGGTGCTCGGCCATGGCATCGCCGCGAAACTCTCGCAGCGGCTCGGCGAAGGCGTGCTCAATGGACTGCTCACGGCCCGCCTGGGTCTCGCCGCCATCGATGTGACGCGGCCATTGCCATTCACGGCGCTGCCACGCCCGCAACTTGGCGATCTCGCAAAGGATCTGCTGCGGAAGCGGGACGGGGAAGAGAATACGTAATCCGCACTCCTTCTAGACTGCGGCCACGCAGTCGACCTCGACGTCGAACGGGCCATGCCATCCCGCAACGATGAAAAAGCCCCGCGCCGGCGGATCGCTAGAGAAGTAACGCGCATAAACCCGATTGATGGTTTCGAACTGATCGGCCCCCGTGCAATAGACATTACACTTGATCACCCTGTCGATCGATGAACCCGCAGCCGTGAGGCACAGCGCCATCTGATCGAGGACAATCTCGATCTGCCGCTCCAGCGGGAAGCGCCTGATCTCCCCGGTCTCGGGATCATAAGGCGGCAGTTGCGAGACATAGACGAGATCGCCGTAGCGCACGGCCGGCGCGACAGGAACCTTCCGTGCTTCGAAATAGGATGAGAACGGTTCGACACGAATGAACTGTGCCTGCATGTTTCCACTCCCGGCTGCCATTGTTGATCGCATCATCGCACGGGCGCCGGCCGGCGCCGGGCCAATTGGTTCGGCGCCGGCCGAACCGACGGGAGTGGCGGATTATCCGGCGAGCCGCTACGCTGGGTTATGGTCGCCTCCGCTAACATGGTCGAAGTCGCAGCGCTGGTTGGCGATACAGCGCGCGCGACCATGCTTGCGGCACTCATGGGAGGTCAGGCGCTCACGGCAACCGAACTGGCGTTTCAGGCGCGGATATCCCGCCCCACCGCGAGCGAACATCTGGTTCGGCTGCTCAACGCGCGATTGATATCGGTAACCCCGAGCGGGCGGTTTCGTTACTATCGGATCACATCACCACTTGTGGCCCAGATGCTGGAAAGCATGATCGCCGTCGCGGCCCTGGAAATGCCACCGAGGCATCGACCGCGTTCTGCGCGCGATGAAGCATTGCGCCTTGCGCGCAGTTGCTACGATCACATGGCCGGACGGCTCGGCGTTGCGGTCGCGGACGCGTTGATCGCGCGAGATTACATGCATCTGAGTGCAGATGGCGGAGCCCTGACCGACGCCGGCCACCGCTTTCTCTGCGACTTCGGAGCCACGCTTGAAACCGACCGCCGCAGCAAGCGCATCTTCTGCCGGGCCTGTCTGGACTGGAGCGAGCGGCGCTATCATGCGGGGGGACTGGTCGGCGCCGAGCTCCAACGGCGGTTTCTGGAACTCGGATGGATTGCGCGAACGGGCGCGACCCGCGCGTTTGAAGTCACGGATGCCGGCAAGATTGAATTGAAAGACATGTTTGGCATCGATCTGAACGTCACCGGCGCCAGTCCCAGCCTGCTTCCGCCCCGCCAGCCGGGAGAGAGTCGTCAGCGCGCCGCCAGCTGAATGCGTGACGGCACGGACATCTCCGCCAGCGCAGGCCAGCGATAGAATGGCGTATCAGGCTTCGGCGTCAGGTCCGGCGTCCAGCCCGTGAGCTTGTCGATCGCATAGTGCTTCATGGCAGTGCCGCGCCAGATGGTATCAACTTCAGCAACAGGCGTGAGCACTGCGCTGGTCGTCGCCAGCAATGGACGGTGGTTGTCCGCGGTCTGCGCGATATAGAGCCCGGTGTGACCCTTGATATCAGCCATGCCGGGATCGCGGAAGCCGATGAAACGCGCCCGTTCGTTGACCTGCACCACCGGGACCTTGTCCTTGAGATGCCAGCGCAGCATCGCATAGGTGCGGTAGTCGGTCGTCGCGATCCAGGTGGCGCCGGTGGTCTTCATCTCTGCCAGTGCGCGGTCAGCCAGCACCTGATAGCCGCCCTCCCCGCCGAGCGGATCGTTCTTGCCGATCAGATTCCACGGCGCGGCCACGCTATAGAGGAAGACCAGCACCACCAGCGGAATGCCGGTGGCGATGGCAGCGATGCTCCAGCCATAGGAGGCACGCACCATGCGCGGCGACCAGCCGTCGGCCGGCAGTTTCGTCAGGTTGATCGCCACCGCAGCGATGCCGGCGGGCCACAGGAACATCGGCCAGGTATCGCCGACACGCAGGGTCAGCGACTTCCATGCAAAGAAAAAGAACGGCACCAATACGCAGGTGGCGAGCAGGATCGCGACCGGTTCGCGGCGGCGATAGCCACGCCATGCAGTGACGACAACCGCGGAGAGAATGACCGGCATCAGGATTAAGCCGACCTGACCGAACTGCAGGCCGAGAAAATCGCCGAGCGTGCGCAGCGACACCTCGTTGTTCGTGGTGGCGCGGATGAACTGGAACCTGAACGACGCCCAGTCGTGGCCGGCATTCCAGATCAGGACCGGCGACGAGATCGCCAGTGCGATCAGCACGGCCAGCCATGGATACGGGCTGCACAGCCAGCGTCCGCGCCATTCCGGCACCAGCATGAATGCGAGAATGCCGGGCACGAACATCACCACCGTGAGTTTGGACAGCAAGGCGAAGCCGCCGAAGACGCCTGCTGCGAGCCACCAGCGTCCGTCATGGCTTTCGGCAAGCCGCACCAGTGACCACAGCATCGCCATGGCGAACGGGATCAACGCGACATCCGGCGCGACCTTGGCCATCAACAATCCGTAATACAGCGCCGCTTCCGACATCAGCACCGCCAGCAGCACCGCGCGCAGATCCTGCGTGACGCGGCGAACGATGTCGGCGAGCAGCAATTGCGTCACCGCCATCGCCACGATACCGGCGAAACGCGCGCCGAAATTCGTGTCGCCGAAGATCAGCGTGCCCGCACGGATGAACCATGAGATCATCGGCGGATGATCGAGGAACGACAGCACGCTCTCCTTCGACCACGTCCAGTAATAGGCCTCGTCGGTGCGCAGATCGAACAGCCCCGCATAGACCAGCCGCATCGCGGTCAGCGCGACCAGCAATGCACCGATCACCCAAAAGGCGCGGCGGGAGACATTCCGATCGAGGTAAGGGTCGGGAAAAGACGTCATCGCCGAGCTTTTCGGCGGACTTCGCCATGCTGTCAACTTGTTGACTTTACTGCTGGATAAGGTCTGTCCAGAGGCCGCTCCGGATGGCATCGGAGCGCGTCTCGCCGTAGGGTTTCGCCATGGATGCGACGTTCAAGACAGCCGGCAAGCCACCTGGGGCCACCCCCGCCGCCGGGTGGTGGCGCGGCATCGGGCTGCGCCAGGTCCGGCTGGTCTGCGGACTGGTGCTGTTCACCTATCTGCTCAGCCATTTCCTGAATCATGCGCTCGGCAATATCTCGCTCGACGCGTTGCAGACCGGCGTCGTCATCCATGCCGGCTTCTGGCAGTTCTTTCCAGTCGCCGTGACCTTCTACTCGGCGGTCACGATCCATGGCGTGCTCGGCATCTGGGCGCTGTTCGAACGGCGGCAGTTCCGCTGGCGAGCCGTCGAGCCGCTGCAACTGGTACTCGGGCTTAGCATTCCCGCACTCATCGTCGGCCATGTGGTCGCCGTCCGCCTGGGAGAAAACCTGTACGACATCAATCGCAGCTATCCTCAGGTGTTCTATGGCTGGATCACCTCGCCCGCGAAGACGTGGTCGATGTATCTCGTGGTGGTCGTCGCCTGGCTGCACGGCTGCATCGGGCTGTATTTCTGGCTGCGGCTGAAAGCCCACTTCAAGAGCCTCGCGCCCTATCTTCTGTCGGCTGCCGTGCTGATCCCGACACTGGCACTGCTCGGCATCTTTCAGGGCAAGCGTGAGGTCGAGGCCAAGCTGGCATCGCCGCAATGGCAGGCCGAGAATTTCGGCCCGGACCGAATGGGCACCGTTCCACAGCAGCAGACACTGGGCGACATCACCGACGATCTCCTGATCGGCTACCTCGCGCTGCTCGGTATCGTGCTCGCGGCCCGCGCTATCCGCATGGTCGTCGAACGCCGCGCCGGGATGATCAATCTGTCCTATAGCGACGGTCGCAAGCTGCGCGTCCCTCTCGGCTTCAGCGTGCTGGAAGCGAGCCTGCGTCATCGCGTGCCGCATGCCAGCGTCTGCGGCGGACGCGCGCGCTGTTCGACCTGCCGCATTCGCGTCACCAGCGGTGTCGAGACATTGCCGGCACCATCCGCGCGCGAAGCCTTCGTGCTGAGCAGGATCGGCGGCGCTGCAGACCCCGCGGTCCGGCTGGCCTGCCAGTTGCGACCGACAGCCGACCTCACCTTCGTTCAACTGTTCGCGCCGCAGGTGACCAGCGCGAATGCTCACGCATCGCAGCCGGCGCGGATCGGCCAGGAGCGTTATCTCGTCTGCATGTTCGTCGACATGCGCGGCTCGACCATGCTCGCCGAGAAGCGGCTGCCTTACGACACGGTGTTCATCGTCAACCGTTTTCTCGACGCCGTCTCGCGAGCTGTGATCGCAAGCGGCGGCAAGCCCAACCAGTTCATCGGCGACGGGGAGCTGGCGCTGTTCGGCCTCGCCTGCGATCCGCAGACCGCGTGTCGTCAGGCCCTGCAGGCTGCACGGCTCATTGCCGAAAATATCGACGAACTCAATCGCGCCCTCGCCCATGACCTGCCGCAGCCGCTGCGTTTCGGCATCGGCATTCACGGCGGCGAAGTCATCGTCGGCGATATCGGCTATCGCGACCACATGGTGTTCACCGCACTCGGCGATGCGGTCAATGTCGCCGCGCGCCTGCAGGACATGACCAAGAGCCTCGCTTGCGAAGTCATCATCTCCGAGGAAGTAAGCACCACTGCAGGCCTCGCGGGTGACGCGCTGCCACAACAGGACGTCGCGATCCGCGGTCGCGCCGCGCCGATGAATGTGCGCACGATCAAAGACGCCAAGGTACTTTCATCTCTCGTGACCAGCGACATGGTTTCCGCGCTTTAACGCTGTTCCTGCAGGGCGCACCTGCTTTGCCTGCCTGAACAAGCATTCAGAAAATTCCTACAGAATTTCTTCGAACCCGCTCCGAAATCGATGCGACGAATTTGCGATGGATCGAACAGACAGATCCCGCAACCAGCGCTTCGCGCATCACTGAAGGAGAATGACCATGTTTCGCAAACTCGCACTCGCATTCGTTGCAGCAGCTTCTCTTGGCGCGATGGCGCTCACGCCGTCCACCGCATCGGCCCATGGCTGGGGCTGGCATGGCCATCACCACCACTTCCATGGTGGCGGCTTCTACGGCCCCACTTTCGGCATTGGCTATGTCGGTGGCGGCGGTGGATGCTATGTGAGCCGCCGCGTGATGACGCCCTACGGCCTGCGCTGGCGCACGGTTAACGTCTGCTACTAATCCTCGCATGAGGGCTGCGAACCCCGGCCGTCTCGGCCGGGGTTTTGCATTGCAGCGATATCACTCGCGTGCAGGCGACAACGCATGGTCGTATCGCGGCTGAGCCTGGCACTGTGCTTTTGCGACCTTCCGCCGCGTCGGAAACATCCTGAATAGCGACGAATCCCGGCAAATTGGACAGAGAACGGTCGGTTTGGACGATTTCTGCACGCCGTTTGAGCTATCAAGCTTGGCAATCCGCGGGTAACGTGCGCATGTCGGATATGCCGGTTTGCGGGGACCGGCAGTTCGTTATCGATTTTGATCCCGCGGAGACGACGTGATGACTAAAGGCACTGTGAAGTGGTTCAACCCGACGAAGGGTTATGGATTCATCCAGCCGGCGAATGGCGGCAAGGACGTGTTCGTTCATATTTCGGCAGTTGAGAAGGCTGGCCTTTCGACACTGAACGAAGGACAGACCGTTGAATTCGAGGAAGTTGCCAACCGCGGCAAGACCTCGGCTGAGAACCTCAAGGTCTGATACATCTGGTTTGATATCAGTGTGATCTGGCTGCTTCACCGAAGTCTTCGAGATCACGCCTCAACAATGTAGAGCGCATTCGGCACGAGCGGTTTCCTCCAAAGGGGCACCTCTCCTGCAACGCAATCAGTTTCACGCAGGATTGCGCTAATTCGATCCGCGGTGTGCGCTCTAGCCTAACTCCAAAAGTCCGAGCTGAGATCTTTCGAGGTCCGCTGCTTAGAGCCGCCAGTTGACGTGACGCACGCCTCAGCGACGCGACGGCGCTCCATTCCCTGCTTCAGTTTTCCTTGACCCACTGATCGGCCGGCTTGACGTCCGGCAGCTGCGCATAGCCGCGCGTCCACATGTCGACCACCCATTCGGTGCCTGTCGCGCGGTCCAGCAGCACGGCGGTATTGTGCGGCGTCTGCAGCACCAGCGCATTGCCGCGATAGCGCGGATTGCCCACCGTGTGATGCTTGAGCAAACCCCAGTCCTGGATGATCAGCAGAAGGCTGGTGACGTTGCGCGTCGTGTCCCAGCAATCGAAATTGTGCTTGTCGTCGAAATAGCGGAAATCCGCATTGGCGATCCGCTTGTCGGTGCCCAGCACCGGGCCGACGCGGCGGTCCCACCACACCACCGCCTTCTGCACGGCAGCGCGCTCCGCTGCGGCCGACGCCTTGCCTGCGGCGAGAAGCTTGGTGAGCGCAGCCCTGTCGGCCGGCGTGAAATCGAAGGCGTGGCGACGCCGGCAGACGAAGCCGTAGCAGATGGTCATGGAACCCGCGGATGGCGGATAAATCGACACCGACGTGTAGAGATCGCTGACCTCGCGGGACATTTCGATCGCGCGCGCATGAGACATCGAGAACAGGCCGGTCAGCGCGATGACACCTGCCGCCATCAGACTACGAAAATCGGCGACACGAAGATTGAACTGGCCTGCCCGCATGATTTGCTCCGAGAGAAACGCGCGGAAACCTAACGCAGGGTCTCCACGCTGCCAAGACAACGGCAAGGTAACGGCGGCGTTATCCCGGCTCGCTATCCCACCGGCAGCGGTGCGTCGCGCTTCACTTCTTCCATGACGGCGTAGGTGCGGCTCTCGCGCACGCCGGGAAGTGCCAGCAGACTCTCGCCGAGAAAACTCCGATAGGCGCTCATGTCGGCAACGCGCGCCTTCACCAGATAATCGAAACCGCCGGCCACCATGTGGCACTCCAGCACTTCCGGCGCGAGCCGCACCGCGCGGGCGAAGCGCTCGAACACATCCGGCGTGGTCTTGTCGAGCAGAACTTCGACGAACACCAAAAGGCCGAGGCCAAGCATCTGCGGATTGAGCCGCGCACCATAGCCCTCGATATAGCCGTCGCGCTGCAGCCGCTTCAGCCGATCGCCGATCGATGTCGGGGACAGGCCGATCTTCTCGGCCAGCTCGACATTGGCGATTCGGCCGTCAGCCTGCAGGATGGCGAGGATTTTCCGGTCGATCTTGTCGATATCACTCATATCAGGTGTATAGCACGACCATTTCCGGATTATCTAAGGTAAAATTTCGATATCTCCTATCGAACTACGGGCGGACCGGGATTAGGGTTGCAGAATATCCGAGGAAACGCCCATGCCGCCCGATTCCATGCCTCCCTTCAGCGCTCCCTATGCACCGGATGATGGAGCCATCGCCGCCTGGCTTCTGGCCGACGCAGCCATGACGCCCGCCCAGGACGCGCGGATCGACGCAACGGCCAGGCGCCTGATCGACGCAATCCGCGCCAAGGACGACCGCTTTGGCGGTGTCGAGGACATGCTGCGGGAATATGCGCTCTCCACCAAGGAGGGCCTGGCGCTGATGGTACTGGCCGAGGCGCTGCTGCGGGTGCCGGACGCGCGCACCGCCGATGCCTTCATCGAGGACAAGCTCGGCCAGGGCGACTTCATCCATCATGAAACGAAATCGAGCGCCTTCCTAGTCAATGCCTCGGCCTGGGCGCTCGGCATCTCGCAGCGCGCGATCCAGCCCGGCGAGACGCCGACGGGCACGCTGGGCCGGCTGGCGAAGCGGATCGGCCTGCCCGCGGTGCGCACCGCGACGCGGCAGGCGATGCGGCTGATGGGCAGCCATTTCGTGCTCGGGGAAACCATCGATGCAGCGCTGGCCCGCGCCCGCGCGCCATCCGAGCGCCCGGCACGCTACTCCTTCGACATGCTTGGCGAAGGCGCGCGCACCAAAGACGACGCGCAGCGCTATTTCGACTCCTACGCCTCGGCGATCTCGGCCATCGGTCACGCCGCGGGCAAGCGGCCTCTGCCCGACCGGCCGGGTATCTCGGTCAAACTCTCGGCGCTGCATCCGCGCTATGAGGCGGTGAGCCATCAGCGCGTGATGCGCGAACTGGTGCCGCGTCTGATCGCGCTGGCGCAGCAAGCGAAGAGCTATGACCTCAATTTCACCGTCGATGCCGAAGAAGCCGACCGACTCGAATTGTCGCTCGACGTGATCGACGCGGCCTTTGCCGATCCGTCGCTGGCAGGATGGGACGGTTTCGGGCTTGCGATCCAAGCTTATCAAAAGCGCTGCGCCGATGTGATCGACCACATCGACGCGCTGGCGCGCCATCACGATCGCAAGATGATGGTGCGGCTCGTCAAGGGCGCCTATTGGGACACCGAGATCAAGCGCGCGCAGGAACGCGGGCTCATTGGCTATCCGGTGTTCACGCGCAAGGCGATGACCGATCTCAACTACATCGCCTGCGCGCAGAAGCTGCTCGTGCTGCGGCCGCGCATCTTCCCGCAGTTCGCGACGCACAATGCGCTCACCGTCGCGACCATCCTCGAACTGGCCGGCACCAGCGGCGGCCATGAATTCCAGCGCCTGCACGGCATGGGCGACGCGCTTTACGATCAACTCGGCAAGGACTACCCCGCTATCCGCTGGCGCACCTATGCGCCGGTCGGCAGTCATCGCGATCTGCTGGCCTATCTGGTGCGACGGCTGCTGGAGAATGGCGCGAACTCATCTTTCGTGGCGATCGCCGCCGATGACACCGTGCCGACCGCAAGCTTGCTGCAGCGACCGACCGCAATTATTGGCGCGCCCGACGGCGCGCGTCATCCGAAGATCCCGCTCCCCGCCGATCTCTATCGACCCGAGCGCACCAATTCGCACGGCATCGAATTCGGCGAACGCGCTGCGTTGAACAAATTGCTGGTCGAGATTGCGGCCAGCAAGCCAGACATGGACAAGGTAGTCGATGCCAATGCCGAGCAGGCAAATGCTGCGGTGACGGTAGCGCGCACAGGCTTTGCATCATGGAGCCGCACGCCGGCTGAAGACCGCGCGGCAATCCTCGACCACGCCGCCGATCTTCTGGAACAGCGCCGTGCGTCCTTCATCGCATTGCTGCAACAGGAAGGCGACAAGACGCTCGATGACGCGCTGTCGGAAGTCCGCGAAGCCATCGACTTCTGCCGCTACTATGCCGCGCAAGGCCGCAAGCAATTCGGCGAGGGCGAGGTGATGCCCGGGCCCACCGGCGAGAGCAACCTGTTGAGCCTGCGCGGCCGCGGCGTCTTCGTCGCCATCTCGCCGTGGAATTTTCCGCTGGCGATCTTTCTTGGCCAGGTGAGTGCCGCGCTGATGGCCGGCAATACGGTCGTCGCCAAGCCGGCCGAACAAACGCCACGCATCGCGGCGCAGGCCGTGCGCCTGCTTCACGAAGCCGGTGTGCCCACGTCAGCACTGCATCTGATCCAGGGCGACGGCCGCACCGGGGCGGCGCTCGTCGCGCATCCCGCCATCGCCGGTGTGGTGTTCACCGGCTCGACCGAGGTGGCGCGATCCATCAATCGCGCCCTCGCCGCCAAAGATGGCCCGATCGTGCCACTCATCGCGGAGACCGGCGGCATCAATGCGATGATCGTCGATGCCACCGCCCTGCCCGAACAGGTCGCCGACGATGTGGTGATGTCAGCGTTCCGGTCAGCCGGGCAGCGCTGCTCGGCGTTGCGGCTGCTGCTGGTGCAGGACGATGTCGCCGATCGCATGATCGAGATGATCGTGGGCGCGGCCCGGGAACTCAAGCTGGGCGATCTCCGTGATGCCGCCACTCATATCGGCCCGGTGATCGACACCGAGGCAAAGCAAAAGCTCGATGCGCATATTGCGCGCATGACGACCGAAGCACGCGTGCACCTTGCGGGCACGGCACCTGCAGGCAACTTCGTCGCACCGCATATCTTCGAACTCGCAAGCGCACGGCAGCTCACCGAGGAAGTGTTCGGCCCGATCCTGCATGTGGTGCGCTACCGCGCTGCCGGCTTCGACAAGGTGCTGCAGGATATTGCCGACACCGGCTTCGGGCTCACGCTCGGCGTGCATTCGCGGATCGACGATATGATCGAGCGCGTGATCGCGCGCCTGCCGGTCGGCAATGTCTATGTGAACCGCAACATGATCGGCGCCGTGGTCGGTGTGCAGCCCTTTGGTGGCTTCGGCCTGTCCGGCACCGGGCCGAAAGCCGGCGGTCCGCACTACCTCGCCCGCTTCGCCACCGAACAGACGGTGACGATCAACACGGCTGCCGCGGGTGGCAATGCAGCATTGATGACAGACGGCGATTGAATAACCCTCTCCCGTCTTGATCGCGCTCCGCGCGCTCGATCCACCCTCTCCCGCGGCGCGCAGCAGCGCTGCGCTGGTGGAGAGGGGAAGAGCGTTGCATCACCCATCGAAGATGGGTCAAATGCGCCACCGGATTCCAGACGGAATTAAATTCCGGCAGACGGCAAGAACACCACATAGAACAAAAGCGACGGGAGTGACGCATGGAAGACGGTCTGTTCAAGGGGCTGAAGGTGCTGGACTGCGCGAGCTTCATCGCCGCGCCCGCCGCAGCCACAGTGCTGTCTGACTTCGGCGCCGACGTCATCAAGATCGAACCGCCCGGTGCCGGCGACCCCTATCGCAACCTGCCCAACCTGCCCGGTTATCCCAAGAGCGAGCACAATTATGCGTGGATGATGGAGAGCCGAAACAAGAAGAGTCTCGCGCTCGATCTGGCCAAGCCGGAAGGCCAGGCAGTGCTCTACAAGCTCATCGCCGAAGCCGACGTGTTCATCACCAATTTCCCGCCGCCGGTGCGCAAGCGATTGAAGATCGCCTATGAGGATATCGCGTCGCTCAACGAGAAGCTCATTTATGCGTGCTTCACCGGCTATGGCGACAAGGGCGCGGAAGCGGACAAACCCGGCTTCGATAGCACCGCGTGGTGGGCGCGCTCCGGCATGATGGATCTGGTACGCGCGGATGAAGACACCACGCCGACGCGTTCGATTGCCGGCATGGGCGATCATCCCTGCGCCATGGCGCTTTATGGCGCCATCGTCACCGCGCTCTACAAGCGCGAGAAGACCGGCAAGGGCTGCCAGGTGAAATCCAACCTGATGGCCAATGGCGTGTGGTCGTCGAGCGTGCTGGCGCAGGCCAAGCTGGTCGGCGCCAAATTCGAGAAGCGCCGCTCGCGCGAGGAAGCGCTCAATGCCGTCACCAATCACTACAGGTGCCGCGACGGTCGCTGGATCATGCTGTCGCTGCTTGCCGAGGAGCGGCAATGGCCGGCTTTCACCAAATGCCTCGGCCGCGAGGACCTGCGCGACGATCCGCGCTTCGCAACCAAACCCGATCGCCATGCGCGTTCCGTCGAACTGATCAAGATCCTCGACGAGGTGTTCGCGACCCGCGACCTCGCCGACTGGCGCGAGCGGCTCGATGGCAACGGCCTCGTGTTCGGCTTCGTCGGTATTCTCGACGACATCCCGAACGATCAGCAGATGAAGGACAACGACGTGCTGATCCCGTTTGAGGGAACCGACATCCTCACCATCAACAGCCCGATCTGGATCGGCGGCGAGACCAAACGCAAACCGCATCTGCCGCCGTCCATCGGCCAGCACAGCGACGAGATCCTGCGTGCCGCTGGTTTCGACGATGCCGAGATTGCGCGGCTGCGCGCGACTGGCGCGGTAGCATAGTCGCGCAAATAGCGGAGTACGCAGCTCGCGCAAAAGAGTTTCAATGCTGCGATGCGGCCCGTGATCACGAAGTGGTCACGGGCTGATCTGAAACCGCCTCTCCCACCACGCGTAGCTGATCTCGTTAGCGCGACAGGCCATGGACATATCCTGGCCTGTCGCCGGCAACGAGATCACAACGTCTGCGGATTCCCCGCCGGCGACGCCACAGTCAATCGGGAGACGACCATGTCCAAGAAGCGCATTGCACTACTGTCATTCGCCGCCTTCAGCACGCTGATGATTTCGGCGAGCTTCCTCGAGCCCGCTGCTGCCAAGATGATGAAGGGCGAGAACACCGTCATGGTAGGCGGCGCCGCGATGTATCCGTCCAAGAACATCGTCGAGAACGCCGTGAATTCGAAGGATCACACCACGCTGGTCGCCGCCGTGAAGGCCGCCGGCCTCGTCGATACGCTGGCCAGCCCCGGCCCGTTTACCGTGTTCGCACCGACCAATGCGGCATTCGGCAAGCTGCCAAAGGGCACTGTCGGCACACTGGTGCAGCCGGAGAACAAGGCAACGCTCACCAAGATCCTCACCTATCACGTGGTCCCCGGCCGGCTGCAGGCAGCTGCGCTGACCGACGGCAAGAAGCTCACCACCGTCGAAGGTGAAGAGCTCACCGTGCGGCGCTCCGGCGGCAAGGTGATGCTCGTCGATGCCAAGGGCGGCGTCTCGACCGTCACCATCCCGAACGTAAACCAGTCGAACGGCGTGATCCACGTGGTCAACACCGTGCTCATGCCGGGCTAACCGTTCCAGAGAGCATTCTGAATTGACCTACTTCGCCTCTCCCTGTCTGCGGGGAGAGGTGCTTTTTTGACTACCGCGCCAGCAGCCAGCCGAAGAAGCCGAGCCCGAGCAGGACGGCCACACCGATCGCGCAGACGCTGACGCGGATGCTGCTCGTCGTCTGCTGCTTGCTCTCGTTCTCGGCGATCGCGATGTCGCGTTCCTTGATCTCTTTGTCGGTCTCGTTCATCGCGTCCTCATTTCATTTCACGAAACACATGCCGATCGCAGACGACGCATCCCCACCAACCTGCTGACAGGCGAGACCTTCGGCACAGGTCCAGGATGCGAAACTCTTGTCCGCGACGCCATTCTGCTTCGGTCGATAACATGTCGCGCCCCAGCCATCGAGGAGAGGCGATCCCGCGAGTTCATTGGTACCACGCATCTGCGGCCGGTCGGAGAAACCGCGTGAAAAGTCCGCCGCCTTTCCATTGCGCATCGCCATGACGATATCGCGACGGCGGGGCTGATCACCGATGAAATGCGGCGATGCGGGGACCGTTCCCTGCGATTGCTCGGCCAGCGTGTCAGCGCCGGGAAAATGAAAACCGCCGATACCGCGAATCTGATGGCAGCCGCCGCAAGTGATGTCGTTCAGCCGCCGCGCGAAGCCGGCTGGCGAGCGGATGTTCTCCAAGGCGATGCCCTGCGATGCTGCTCGTTCCAGCGCGTTCACGATGTCGCGGTCGCTGAACACGCCCTTCCCCTTGCTGTCTATCAGACCGAACTCCGGCTGCAGCACCGATGGTGCAAAGCCAACCGGCGTCGACGCCAGCGACGATGTCGCGAGGAATTTCTCGGGGATCAAAACCGTACCGCGATCGAAGGCGCGCAGATTCTTCGGCGCGAGCAGCCAGTCTCGAAACGCGCGACCGAGCGCCGCGTCAGCCAGCAACCGATCACGGTCGATCTGGTCCTCCATGGATGCCTCGCGAAACTGCTTCGCGCTGGCATCGAAGCGAAACACCTTCTGCAAATAGTCGGTGCGGAATTCCCGCGTATCGGACTTCGGTCGATGCGCGATCTGCAGATTGGTTTCGATGCGATCGATATGTGCGGCTGTGATTGTCGCAAGCGGGCCACCCGGTTTCAGCAAGCGATCTGCGAGCGCTACGCCAGTCTCGGCGAACGGCGCTGAATCGAGCCAGCGCGCGGCGAGATCCGCGCATGTTACCGACGCATCGTTCGGGTCCTTCGCATGAAGCACAAGATTTAGCGTCATCGGCAGGCGCGGCGGTGTCGTGCCAGTGGCCGTGCGCGTGAGGCGGTAGATCAGCCTGATCTCGCCGCAAGTATCCGGCGCGACATAAGCGCGGTCCATGCGGTTGACGATTCCGGCGAGAATGAACCGCGCGTCGGGCGACGTCAGCATTACCTTGTCGAACAGTTGCACATCATGGCCGGGGCCAACGCCAATGCTCACGCGCGGCTGGCGGTTCTGATGCTCGGCGAGATAGTGCGTGAACGCATCATCCAGCGCGGCACGGACCGGCGTCATCGCAGGCAGAGCAAACAGAGCATCGTTGGGGATCGGTATCGATCGCGCGGTATCGAGCAGTTGCGCGAGGCCGAGACCGTGGGTGCCGTGCGTTTCCAGCGCCCGCAACACACCGGGATCGGTGACGGCGAGACCGTTGCCCTCGTCAGCCTGCGCGACAGCGACAGGAGCCACGAGGCCGAGCAGCACGGCAATGAGGCTCAAGCAAAGTCGCACGGCGCAATCCCGATACGTCATGCCGGGAAGCTAGCCCAAAACAAAGGCCGCTGCACCAGCAGCGGCCCGAACGCATTCATCACAGGAAGAGCGGATCAGCGGGCAACGATCAGGCCGCGGCTCGTGACCACCGTCCAGCGGCCATCCTGTTTGCGGATCGCGTCGACGCGGCCGAGGCCGGGAACCGGATCGCCGGCATAGACTTCGAAGATTCCGGCACGGCCCTCGATGGTGGCACCGCCGCCGGCGATGTCGATGATGCGCCAGCTTTCGACCGTGGGCAGGCGCGCAACTTCGGGCTTCGGTGTCGGGGTCGGCACCGGGGCGTTGATCGAACCGGTCACTTCCTTGGCCGGTACCGAGGCAACCGGTGCAGGGGCCGGCGCGGGTGCGGCAGCAGCCGGCGGTGTGGTGCGCAGCTTTTCGACGGTCTCGCTCAGCTTGGCGAGTTTCGCGGCCGGTTCGGCTTGCGCCTTCTCAAGCTTGTCGAGACGATCGGCAGACTTCGCGCGCGCCGCAATGGACTGCTTGGCGTTGCGGTCGACCTCGGCCTTGAGCGCCGAGAGTTCGCCGTCGAGGCGGGCGATATGGTCTTCCAGTGCCTGATTGGTCGACTTGGCGTCGTCGGCGGCAAACAGCTTGCCGAGGCCCGACATTGCGACCGAACCACCAACCGCGCCGACGGTGATGCCCAGCGCGATCATCGCGGCGATCGCCAGCATCCGGCTGCGGCCAGCCTTCTCTGCCGACTCAATCTTCGGCTCGGAGTTGACGAAGTCTTCCCAGGAGCGCTCGCGCGACACATTCTCGCGGGATGCGCCATCATGCGGGCCGCTGTCGCGGGAGGGAGCCATGATGGTGATCCGGCCGGGCGCTCCGAGCTTCGGCGCTTCCCTCTTAGGCATCTGGGCGGGGCGGTCAGCACCGCTGTGCTCGTCGCCCTGCTCCGGTGCGAGCTTCGGCGAATCCACGTGAATGTCAGCATCGTGGGAACCGGCCACCGCCGCCGCGCCGGTGTCGACGTGATCGCCGCTGACGTCTGGGGTGGAATCGGCCTTGTGCTCGCTCACGATCAAATTCTCCGGAATAGATGAACACTTTGGTAACTTTCATTGCTTGCCAAATCCTTACCGGGTGCCGTGCTTACGAAAATTTCACCTCTTGTCCGGGGGGAGGAACCGTTGCTTGACGCGCATCCGCCCCGCCCGCACAACACCTGCAAACAGAACAATCGGGGAAATGCCATGAAGCTCTACGATTCCATCGGACCGAATCCGCGCGTGGTGCGCATGTTCTTGGCCGAGAAGGGCATCAGCCTCCCCATCCAGAGCGTCGATCTTGCTGCCGGGGAGAACCGCGAACCCGCGCATCTGGCGCGCAATCCGCATGGCCAGATGCCGACGCTCGAACTCGACGACGGCGCCTACGTGTCGGAGACGGTGGCGATCTGCGAATATATCGAGGAGACGCATCCGACGCCGGCGCTGATCGGCACCACGCCCGAGCAGCGCGCCGAGGCGCGGATGTGGCGGCAGCGCGTCGATCTCAACATCTGCCAGCACATCGCCAACGGCTATCGCTTTTCGGAGGGATTGAAGCGCTTCGAGACACGTATCGTCTGCGTGCCCGAAGGCGCGCCGGGCCTGAAAACAATCGCCATCGACCGGCTGCGCTGGCTCGACGGACAGATGGGCGGCAAGACCTTCATCTGCGGCGAGCGGTTCACCATGGCCGACATCGTGCTGTTTTGCTGGCTCGATTTCGCCGACAAGGTGAAGCAGCCTTGGGACCGGGGCAATGCGAGGATCGCAGCGTGGTTCGAGCGGGTCGGTGCGCGGGAGAGTGTGAAGGCGTAACTGGCGCTCTGACACAAAACTCCGTCATGGCCGGGCCTGTCCCGGCCATCCACGTCTTTATTCGTTTTGTTGCCAAGGCGTGGATACGCGGGACAAGCCCGCGCATGACGGCTGAGAGGGCGTAACGGCTACAGCACCACCGGCGCATCCGGCAGTTCGTTCACCGAGCCGGCATCGCGCGGAAAATGCGCCGCCAGATGCTGCGTCACCGCATCGATGCCCTTGATCACACCGCGCTCGAAATGCCCGGCGCGAAACTCCGCTTCCATCATCTGGCAGATCGCTTCCCAGCCGGCTTTGCCGACGCGGGCATCAATGCCGCGGTCGACCACGATCTCGACATCGCGATCGGCGAGCAGCAGATAGATCAGCACGCCGTTGTTATGCGCGGTGTCCCAGACACGCAATTGCGCGAACACGTCGATGGCGCGTTCGCGGGCGGATTGATTGCGGAACAGTGGGGCACCGTCCAGCGCGCCTTCGACCACGAAGCGGATCTGGCCGGCATGGCTGGCCTCGGAGGCCTTGATGGCCTGTTCGATCGCCGCCAGCGATTCCGGCGGGAACGCCTTGCGGACCCGCGAGCGATTGCCGAGCAGATGGTTGCCGATGCGTGTCAGGCTCATCACCAACTCCCCGAAGCGCCGCCGCCACCGAAACTGCCGCCGCCTCCACTGAAGCCGCCGCTGCTCGATGAACTCCCTGATGACCAGGAACCGCCGCCGCCCCCGATAGAGCCACCGCCGCGACGTCCACCGCCTCCGCCACCCGACATGAGGGCCTCGCTGATCAGCGTAAAGAAAAATGCGACCGCGCCGAGAATGCCGCCGAACAGCAGGCTGCCGGCGACCAACCAGACCACCACGGTGACGAGCCCGCCGGTCGCCAGCGAGCCGAACAGCCGGCCAAAGATATTACGCAGGATACTGCCGAAGATCAGCACACCGAACAGCAGGAACGGCGCATATTCCATGATCTGATCGAGGGCATTCGAATTACCCTTCCATTCATCCGGCGCCGGCAGTGGCTCGCCGTCGATCACCTTGATGATCTGGTTGACGCCGGCTGTGATGCCACCCGCGAAATCGCCGGTCTTGAAGCGCGGCGTGATGATCTCGTCCATGATCCGTTTCGTGGTCACGTCGGTCAGTGCGCCTTCGAGGCCGTAGCCGACTTCGATGCGGAGCTTGCGATCGTCCTTGGCGACCAGCAGGATCGCGCCGTCATCGACTTTCTTGCGGCCGATCTTCCAGGCTTCGGCAACGCGGATGGAGTATTGCGCGATGGCTTCTGGCGCCGTGGTGGGCACGATCAGCACCACGATCTGGCTGCCCTTGCGCGACTCGAAATCACGCAGCGTGCTGTCGAGCGACGCCTGTTCGCTCTGGCTCAGCGTCGCGGTCTGATCGACCACGCGCCCCGTCAGAGCCGGCACGGCCACATCAGCCAGAGCAACGGCGCTCCAGCACAGCAGCAATGCCAACAGACAGGCTTTGATCGCCTTCATCGGATCGGCCTGATCGGCACCGGCCTATTTCGCAGGCGCCGGCGTCGGGTTGAAGTCGACCTTCGGCGCCGTCGAAATCTCGCTCTCATTGGCGACCGAGAAATTCGCCTTCTCCTTGTAGCCGAACATCATGGCCGTCAGATTGTTCGGGAAGGTGCGCACGCCGACGTTATAATCCTGCACCGACTTGATGTAGCGGTTGCGCGCCACTGTGATGCGGTTCTCGGTGCCTTCGAGCTGCGACATCAGATCCTTGAACAGCGCGTCCGACTTGAGCTGCGGATAGTTCTCGGTGACCACGAGCAAGCGCGACAGCGCGCTGGAGAGTTCGCCTTGCGCGGCCTGGAATTTCTGCAGCGCGGCGGGATCGTTGACCACATCGGGCGTCGCCTGCACCGAGCCGACCTTGGCGCGCGCATTTGTGACGCCCAGAAGAACGTCTTTCTCCTGCTGCGCGAAGCCCTTTACGGAATTCACGAGATTCGGCACGAGGTCCGCGCGGCGCTGATACTGGTTGACCACTTCCGACCAGGCCGACTTGACCTGCTCATCATTGGTCTGGATCGCGTTGTAACCGCAATTGGTCAGACTGAGGGTCGCCAGTGCGGCCAGCACGGTCAAAAACTTGCGCATGAAATTCTCCTGTGACGCGGCTCAAATGACTCGACCGCTTCTAGCACAGGCAAACGACGAAAGCCGCCACAAGTTCATCGCGAATGCTGCAATGCCCATACGGGTTTATGTTTGCATGCCCGGCATTCGTTGTTAGCCTTGCCGCAAGCATCGGCCCACAGAAGCCGAGGACATTTGGGGAGGTTTCCATGACGGACGTGCTCAACGCGTTTCCGACGGTCGGGGCGCAGACCTTGCGGGCGCTGGCGCGCTATCCGGATCGCATCGCTTTCAGTTGGCCCGGCGGCTCCATCACCTATCGCGGCACCACGGACCTGATCGCGCGACTGCAGAATGTGTTCATGAACCTCGGCGCACAGCCCGGCACGAAAGTGGCGTTGCTGACAGCCAACCGCGCCGACACCTGGTGCGCCGGCGTCGCCGCGCAACTGTCGCGTTTCGCAATCTCCTGGCTGCATCCGCTGGGCTCCATGCAGGACCAGATCGACCAGATCGAGGACGCCGAAGCAACGATCCTGATCATCGATGCCGACAATTTTCTGCAGCGCGGCGGCGAACTGGCATCGCGCGCGCAAGGCCTGCAGCACGTGTTCACGCTGGGCCGTGCGGATTACGGCATCGATCTTCTGAAAGTCGTCGGCTCGGGCGGCAGCGCCACCGCGCGGGACTTTGCACAGGTCGATGACATCGCCGTACTGAACTACACCGGCGGCACCACTGGAAAGTCCAAGGGTGCGCTGCGCCGGCATCGCGAAGTGTCGGGCTTTGCCAGCGCCATCCTGTCTGACTTCGAAATTCCGGATACGCCGAGCTATCTCACGGTGGCGCCGATCAGCCATGTCGCCGGCACCAAGGTGCTGCCAACGCTGATGCGCGGCGGCACGGTGCACATGCTGAAGGGCTTCGATCCCGAAGCGGTGCTCAAGACCATCGAACGCGAGCGCATCAATTTCACGCTGTTCGTGCCGACCATGATCTATGTGCTGCTCGACAACCCGACGCTGTCAAAGACCGATCTATCGTCGCTCGATCTCGTGCTTTACGGCGCATCGCCGATGTCACCGAGCCGGCTGGTGGAAGGCATCGAACGCATCGGCCCGGTGTTCTCGCAGCTCTACGGGCAGACCGAATGCTACCCTGTGTCGGTGCTGCGCAAGACGGATCATGATCCCAGGAAGCCCGAGCTGTTCCTGTCCTGCGGCTTCCCCATCGCTGTCTGCGACGTCCGCATTCTCGACGATGACGATCAGGAAGTCTCGCCCGGAGAGGCCGGCGAGATCTGCGTCCGCGCGCCGCATGTGATGAAGGAATACTGGAAGCGGCCGGAGCAGACCGCGGAGACGCTGAAGAACGGCTGGCTGCATACTGGCGACATCGCCCGCGCCGACGAGCGCGGCTACATGTTCATCCTCGACCGCAAGAAGGACATGATCGTCTCCGGCGGCTTCAACATCTTCCCGCGCGAGATCGAGGATGTGTTGACCACCCATGCCGATGTCGCCATGTGCGCCGTGGTCGGGGTGCCCGACGACAAATGGGGCGAGGCCGTCACCGCCATCGTGGTCGCGCGTGGCGGTGCGAAGCCGGACGCCAACGAACTGATCAATCTGGTGAAGACCCGCAAGGGGTCGGCGCATGCTCCCAAGCACATCAAGTTCGTGACTGAATTGCCGATGACCGGCGTCGGCAAGATCGACAAGAAGGCACTGCGTGCGAGCTTCTGGGTCGGGCGCGAGCGGATGGTGGGGTAGCCGAATTCAAGCGCATTCCGGGGTGCGTCGGACCGACACCCCGCCCCGCCCAGCTCGTCATTCCCGGCACACCAGTTGGTGTGCCTGACAGCGTGGCCGGCGCCGGAGGCTGCCTCGCGCTCCTCATTCCGGGGCAGACCGAGCGCGCAGCGATCCCGAACTGTTCATCACCTCTCTCGTGTGGGTGGAGAGAGGTGATGAACAGTTCGGGATTCCGGGTTCGCGCGCGCGAAGATGCGCGCACGCCCCGGAATGACGGTGGGAAGACACCGCCAAGTGACTTGCATGATGATAGTTACTGGCCTATCCTCCCTCCATGGAGCGCAAAAGTTTCGAAAAACTGGAATGCCCGGTTGCCCGCAGCCTTGAGCGCGTCGGCGAGTGGTGGAGCATTCTGATCATGCGCGATGCCATCTACGGCATGACGCGGTTCGACCAGTTCCAGAAGAACCTCAACATCGCGCCGAACATGCTGACCCGCCGGCTGGCAGTCCTTGTCGAGGCCGGCCTGCTCACGAGGCGGCAATATTGCGAAAAGCCGCCGCGTTACGAATATATCGTGACCCCGCGCGGCCGGGATTTCCGCTCCGTGCTGTGGTCGCTGCAAAGCTGGGGCAACCGGCACTTCGCGCCTGAGGGTGAAAGCGTTGTTCTGATCGACAAGGAGACCGGCGAGACCGCCGATCCCATCTTGGTCGATCGCCGTACCGGCAAACCAATCACCGAAGCCACCCACGCCAATGCGCCCGGCCCTGCCGCCAGCGCACGCGTGCAACGGCGGCTCAGCAAACCGCGCCCGCAGAAGGACGGATCACCATGAAACTGGAAACGCCGCAGGCCATCGTCGCCGCCACGGCTGCGCCCGTCCACGAGATGAACCCGCGGACGCGGATGCTGCTGCAGGCGCCAATCGCCTCCACGCTGGTCAAGCTCGCCTGGCCCAATCTGCTGGTGATGCTGGCGCAGGCTTCCACCGGCCTGATCGAGACCTGGTGGGTGTCGCATCTCGGCAGCGACGCGCTGACCGGCATGGCCGTGGTGTTTCCCGGCTTCATGATGATGCAGATGCTGTCGGCTGGCGCCATGGGCGGCGGCATTTCCTCGGCGATTGCGCGTGCGCTCGGCGCAAGGCGCACCGACGATGCCGAGGCGCTGGTAATGCACGCGACCCTTATCAATATCCTGCTCGGCCTCATCGGCTCGGCGATCTTCCTGATCTGGGGCCGTGCGATTTACACCGCGATGGGTGTCAGCGGCGGCGCGCTGGACGCGGCCATGCAGTATTCCAACGTGGTGTTCGGCGGCAGCGTTTTAGTTTGGCTGATGAACGGCTTTGCCAGCATCATCCGCGGCACCGGCAACATGCTGGTGCCGTCGCTGTCGATCTGTATCGGCGTGGTGCTACTGATCCCGCTGTCGCCGCTACTGATCTTCGGCTGGGGACCGATTCCGGCCCTCGGCATTGCCGGCGGCGGCTGGGCCGTGGTGCTATCCACCTTCACCGTCGGCGCCGTACTCGCCGGCTACATCCTCTCGGGCCGCTGCATCGTGCATTTCAAGCTGGCGCGGCTGCGTTGGGATCTGTCAGCCGACATCCTGCGCGTCGGCGCCATCGCCGCGGTCATCTCCCTGCAGACGAGCTTCACGGTGCTGCTGACCACCGCACTGGTCGGCGGCTTTGCTGGCGGCGACGCCGTGGCCGGGTTCGGCACCGGCGTGCGTTTGGAATATCTGATGGTGCCATTGGCGTTCGGGTTTGGCGGACCGCTGGTGGCGCTGGTGGGCACCAATATCGGCGCGGGACAGGAGCAGCGCGCACTGCGGGCGGCGCTGATCGGCGGCGGCATGGTGTTCGTGATCACCGAAACCGTCGGCCTGGCGGCCGCGATCTGGCCAGCCGCGTGGCTCGGCCTGTTCGGGTCGGACCCACAGATGATCGAGACCGGCAGCGCTTACTTACGCATTGTCGGTCCGGCCTATGGCTTCTTCGGCCTGGGCCTGTCGCTCTATTTCGCCTCGCAGGGCGCCGGCAAGATGCTCTATCCGCTGCTGGCCGGCGTGCTGCGCCTCTTGATTTCCATCGGCGGCGGCTGGTTGGCGCTGCGGCTGACGGGATCGCTGACCTGGCTGTTCGCCTGCCTGACGTTTGCGCTGGTCGTCTACGGCACCATCATCGCCACGGCGGTGGCGTCCGGGACCTGGTTCAAGACGAAGCCGCGGTGACGCCGATGTACCCGGCCGGTGCCGTCTCAAACAGCGCGTGGCGTGTAGGATGGGTAGAGCGGAGGCGCGACGCGCCGCAGCGAAACCCATCATGGTCCGCGGGAAAGAGTGATGGGTTTCGCGAAAGACGCTCTACCCATCCTACACGCTGACCTGCATATGCCTCATGCAGTTACACGCCTGTAGGGGCTAAGCGAACTATCCTAGATAGCGCGGATCGGCGGTCAGTTCGGCCGCACCCAGGAATCCCCAGCTATGGCAGACGGTATCGCGGCACAGGCTCCCCAGCCGACGGAAGGGCTGACGCCGAGCCAGCAGCGTTGGGCGCGGCTTGCCATCTTTACCGCCCTTGCCATGGCCTCGCTCGATACCGCCATCGCCAATATCGCGTTGCCCTCCATCGCCGCCGACCTGCATGCCACGCCAGCAGATGTGATCTGGGTGGTCAATGTCTACCAGATCGCCATGGTCGCCACGCTGCTGCCGCTCGGCGCGCTGGGCGAGATCGTCGGCCATCAGCGCATCTATCTCGGCGGGCTGATCCTGTTCACGATCGCGTCGGTCGCCTGCGCATTCGCGTGGTCCCTGGACACTTTACTGTTCGCGCGGGTGCTGCAGGGCCTCGGCGCCGCCGGCGCCATGAGCGTCAATGCCGCGCTGGTCCGCGTGGTTTATCCCCCAAGCCATTTCGGCCGCGGGCTCGGTCATAACGCCCTTGTCGTCGCGACGGCCTTCACCCTCGGCCCCACCATCGCCTCGGGCATCCTGTCGGTTGCAACCTGGCCCTGGCTGTTCGCGATCAACCTGCCCTTCGGCCTCGCCGCCATTGTCATCAGCCTGAAGACACTGCCAAAGACCACACGCGCCACCCATCGTTTCGATTTTCTCGGCGCCCTCCTGACCTCGCTCTGCCTCGGCCTGCTGATCCTCGGCATCGACAGCGCCGCCCATCACACGGCGCCGTCCATTGTCGTCGCCGAACTGGTTGCCGGCCTGTTGTTCGGCTGGCTGCTGCTCCGCCGGCAGGCCGATCACCCTGCGCCCATGCTGCCGATCGACCTGTTTCGCCGCCCATTGTTCGCGCTGTCGGCGGCCACGGCGGTTTGCTCCTTCTCCGTCCAGGGCCTCGCCTTCGTGTCGCTGCCGTTCTATTTCGAAGAAGTTCTGCATCGTTCGGCAGTCGAGACCGGCTTCTTCCTGACGCCCTGGCCGCTGGTCGTCGGCATCATGGCGCCGATCGCCGGCCGGTTGTCGGACCACTATCCCGCCGGGCTTCTTGGCGGTATCGGCATGGCCTTGCTGGGCGCCGGCATGGTGCTGCTGGCCACCCTGCCGCCCGACCCGAGCGTCACCAATATCGTCTGGCGGATGGTGATCTGCGGCGCCGGCTTCGGCTTCTTCCAGGCCCCGAACATGAAGGCGATCATGTCGAGCGCTCCCGCCGGCCGCAGCGGCGGCGCCAGCGGTATCGTTGCCACCGCCCGGCTGACCGGCCAGAGCATGGGCGCGGCGCTCGCCGCCTTCTGCTTCGGCCTGTTCGGCCATGGCGGCGCGACGTGGGCGCTGGCGCTCGGCGCCGGCTTTGCCGCGCTCGGCTGCGTCATGAGCTTCCTGCGGCTGATCGTCCCGTCGTCACCCAGTCACTGATTTCAGAGATAATTTTGCGAACTCACATTTCTCTTTTGCAATGCCGTATTAAGTGATGTGATATACTGCAGTGCAGAGACAGATATTTTGCAGCGCAAGTAACAAAACTGAGTTCCATTGCCCTTCGGTTCCGTAAGTACCCAAAGACGCTGGACCAGTCTTGTATCCTTGTAGTCGCGGCGGGCACGAGGGCATTTCTTGAGGGTACTGTTCGTCACTCCAGAGATTGACGACTTCATCCGGGTGGGCGGCCTCGCAGCCGTCTCCGCCGCCCTCCCTAGAGCCTTGCGTATCTGGAGCGACGTTCGCATCATCCTTCCCGGCTACCGCGACGTCGTCACGCAGTTTCCTGACATCGAGATCGTCGGCGAATGCCCGGCACTGGCGGAAATGCCCGCCTGCTCGGTCGGCCTTGCCGCGACCAAGGATGGACTGCCGATCTATATCCTGCTGTGCCCGCAGCTCTACGATCGTCCCGGCAATCCGTATGGCGATGCCTGCGGCCGGGACTGGCCGGACAACGACATCCGCTTCGCGCGCTTCGCCTCAGCCGCGGCGCTGCTCGCCTCGGGCAAGCTCGACAAGAACTGGTCGGCCGATCTGGTCCACGCCAATGACTGGCAGGCGGCCCTGGTGCCGGCCTATCTCGCCTGGAGCGGGGTGAAGATCCCGACCATCCTGACGATCCATAATCTCGCTTATCAGGGTCTGTTCCCGAAGACCTCGCTGCGCCGGATCGGTGCACCTGCGGAGTCGTTTCACATCGACGGGCTCGAATTCTACGACAAGCTCTCCTTCCTCAAGGGCGGGCTGATCTACTCGTCGCATCTGACCACCGTGAGCGAGACCTATGCGCGCGAGATCACCACGCCGGAACTCGGCTGCGGGCTGGAAGGCCTGCTGACCAAGCGCTCGAATGAGTCGCGGCTTACCGGCATCCTCAACGGCATCGACGAAAGCTGGGATCCGCGCGTCTGCGCGGAGCTCATGAGACCGTTCGGCGCGGGTGACTGGGAAGCCAAACGCGCCAATGCCGATGGGGTACGTCAACAATTTGGGCTCGCGCTCTCCCGCGGGCCCATTTTTGGTTTGGTCGCCCGCCTCGTGCATCAGAAGGGCGTCGACCTCGTGCTGTCGGCCGCCGACGCCATCGTGTCCGCGGGCGGCCAGATCGTCGTCACCGGCCGCGGCGAAACCGCGATCGAGAATGCGCTGATGGAAGCGCATCGCCGCCGTCCGGATGCGATCGGCGTCGCCATCGGCTTCAACGACCGCGAGGCACGGCGTATCTTCGCCGGCAGCGACTTCACCCTGATGCCGTCGCGCTTCGAGCCGTGCGGACTAAGCCAGATGTATGCGCAGCGCTTCGGCTCGCTGCCGATCGGCCACCAGACGGGCGGCCTTGCCGAAACCATCGTCGATGGCGAGACCGGCTTCTTGTTCACGCAGCCCTCCACCGAGTCATTTTTGGGTGGCATCCTGCGGGCCTTCGCGACCTATGGCTCCAAAGAACGCCTGAACTCGATGCGTCGCAGCGCCATGTCGAAATCGTTCAGCTGGAATATTTCTGCCGCCAGCTACAGCGCGCTGTATCGCAAGACCATCGTCGCCGGAGTGTAGCGCGGGAAATCGGCAGGCGAACCCCGATCTTGGCTTGCGGATCAGTTCCGTTTCACAATAATGGCGAAAGCTGGCAACAATCATTATCCATGAAGACGTGGCCGGTCCCTCCGTGATGAAGGCCAGCCCGTGCTCAAAGCTTCGCCTCCCGCCGAGCCGATCGTCGACTGGCGATCGGAAATCAGCGCCGGCCTGATCTCCAGCCTCGTCTGTCTGCCGCTCTGCCTCGCTTGCGGACTGCTGGTGTTTGCGCCGCTCGGCCCCGACTATGTCGCAGCGGGCGCGGCAGCCGGCCTGTATGGCGGCGCCATCGTCGGCCTCGTCGCGGCCGTGGTCGCCACCTCGTCCTATATCGTGACGACGAGCCGCGTCAGCATGGCCCTGGTGCAGGCTGGCCTGACCACGACGCTGGTCAATGACGCGACGCTTGCGAGCCAGCCCGCGATGATCGTGACCGCGATCATGCTGTGTTTGTTCCTGGCCGGGCTGTGGCAGGTCCTGTTCGGACTGCTCGGCCTGACGCGCGCCATCAAATTCGCGCCGCACCCGGTACTCACCGGCCTACTCAACGGCGTCGGGATGCTGATCGTGATTTCCCAGTTCAAGCCGTTCTTTGCCGGGCATACGCTGTGGCCGAACAAGCCCGCGATGCTGGTTTACGTCGTGGCCCTGGCGCTCTTTGTTCTGAACTATCCGGCCATAGCAGGCTGGCTGCGGCTGCCGGACTGGCTGCGGAAGATACCGGGATCGCTTGCAGGCTTCATTGCCGGCACCGCGCTCTACTATCTGATCAGCGTCCCGACCGGTCTCGATCTCGGGCCGACCATCGGTGAGATCCATGTCAGCTTCCCGCCGGCCATGCCGCTCGGCCCAGTGTTCGACGGCTCGATCACATCGGAACTGACCGCCGTGCTTCCGCATGTCGTGCTGGTCTCGCTGGTGCTGGCGATCATCGGCACGGTGGAGACCATGCTGGCTTTCCGCGTGGCGCAGCAGCTCGACGACACGCATATCCACCCGGTACGCGACCTCGCCGCACAAGGCATCGCCAATGCAGCGGCAGCGCTGGGCGGCGGCATCGGCGGATCGGCGATCCCTTCCGTCATCCTGCTCGGCTATCGCATGGGCGGCCGCACGCGCTGGACCAGCATTTTCGTGGCGCTCAGCCTATTGGCCATCACATTCGCGCTGTCGTCGGTGCTCGCACAGGTTCCGCGCGCGGTGTTCGCCGGCCTGCTGCTCGTGATCGGCATCGTGCTGTTCGATCGCTGGAACCTGCAACTGCTGGCCGATGTCAGACAAAAAAGCGAGCCGCAGGTTCGTCGGCACGCGGTCTACAACCTGATCGTGGTGCTCGCGGTGATGGCCGTGACCGTGTTCAGCTCCGTCGTTTCTGGAGTGATCGTCGGCATCATCCTGTCCTGCATCATCTTCGTCATCAATATGAGCCGGCCGCTGGTGCGCCGCGCGCATCTCGGCGACACGCTGTTCTCCAAGCGCATTCGCTCGGCCGACGATCTCGCGATCCTGCAGCAGACCGGGCAGCAGCGCGCCATCCTGCAGCTCGAAGGCGCGCTGTTCTTCGGCAATGCCGACGACCTCTCGCTCCGCGTCAAGGACTTGTTCAACAGCACGGATATGATCCTGCTCGACATGGGTGCCATCTCCGACCTCGACGTCTCGGGCATCAACGCGTTGCGAACCCTGCGCCAGAAGGCGACTGAAAAGAAACGGCGACTGATCTACTGCAATGTCCGGCCCGTCCATGCCGCCATCATCGGCAACGGGGTCGGGCACGATCCCGCATCGCCGTCCATGACGCAGGATCTCGATTCCGCACTGGAGTGGATGGAGCAGACCATGCTCGATCGCTCCGCTGCGAGACAGGGGCAAGCGGACGAGCTGGCTCTCGAGCGGATCGATTTTCTGGACGGCGTTTCAGCCGACGAGATGGCCGAACTGACCCCGGTGATGACCAGACGCAAATTCGCGTGCGGCGATACGATCTGCCGCGAGGGCGACGCCGGCGACCGGATGTGGCTGATCCTGAAAGGTAGCGTCAGCGTGCTGCTGCGCACCGACGGACATCACGAGCGACGCCGCATCGCCGGACTTGGCCGCGGCACCACGGTCGGTGAAATGGCGCTGGTGGAGTCAGTGCCGCGCTCTGCGACCATCGTCGCCGACGACGAGGTGGTCTGTTACGAATTCCCGCGCGACGGCTTCGACCTGATCCTGAAGAAAAATCCAGTGCTCGCCACCAGGCTGCTGGGCAACCTGGCGCGCGAACTCACCCGGCGACTGCGGCAGACCTCGCAGGATCTGCGCGTCAGTCATCACTGAGGCGGTTAAACCTCGACCACGCGCTCGACATGCACGCGGCGGCAATCCATCTCATATTCGAGATCGACGACCGGCGGGCGGTTGAAGTGCCAGGTCAGGCCATTGCGGAACACGCCGCGGCGGCCGAGTTCGCTTTCCAGCAGTGCATAGACGTCCCGCACCGTGTAGAGCTGCGCGCCGGTTGTCTGCTCCCAAGTGCCGGAGAATGCGCTCATGCGGCGCTCCATCTCGTCGAGCACGAACTTAGCTTTTTCCAGCATACCCGACGGGCTGATATCGCCGAGGCGTACCGTGTTGTCGCGATAGTCACCTTTGCCCTCAGCCGCTTCGCCGCTGCCGGCGATGACGAAGGAGGTCGGCGCATTCGGCGCGACGGTCGTGAAAGAGAAGGCGTGGAAGCCGGGCTCTGACGGCGGATCAATCTTCGGACACACATTGCTGCGCGCGATCGGGTTCACGCGGTCCTTCATGATGCCCCAGTCTTCGAGCGTCTTGATGTAGATCTCGTTGAAGTCGATGAAGCCCTGCTCCGTGAACGGCGCCGGCGAGCGCAGTTCGCAGGCCGCAAAGGCGGTCAGCGGCCGGCCCGCCGCCTTGATGATCTCGGCGACCTTGGCGAAGCCTTCCTTCAACGGCACGACTTTGGAGAAACGCACGCGCTCCAGCGCGAAGCCGGGCAGCGCGCCGACGCCGCAGGAATACTGGAACACGCCCGGCATGTAACGGTAGCCGCTATTGGGGGCTTCGACGGTCTCGATCATGGTTGGCCTCTTCAGGTGAAATCAAAGTCAGTCTTCGAGGACGCCGAGATAGGCGTCGCGAATGATGGGATCGGCCAGCAATTCGGCGCCCTGCCCGGTGCGCACGATGCGGCCCATATCCATGATGTAGGCGTGATGGCAGAGATCGAGCGCCGTGGTGACATCCTGCTCCACCAGCAGGATCGACATGTCTTCGTTGTTCAACTGCCGCAGTGCTGCGACGAGCTGCTCGACCAGCAGCGGTGACAGACCGAGCGACAGTTCGTCGATCATCAGGAGACGCGGCGCGCTCATCAGCCCGCGGCCGATGGCGCACATCTGCTGTTCGCCGCCAGACAATGTCGCCGCCGCCTGGTTGCGACGCTCGCGCAGCTTGGGGAAGGTCGCGTAGACACGATCGAGATCGCGATTGAGCTCCGTGCGGCTGACGCTGCGCGAATAGGCGCCCATCAGGAGATTGTCCTTGATGCTCATGGCGCCGAACAGCCGGCGTCCTTCCGGCACATGGACAATGCCATGAGCCAGCATCTGGGCCGCCGTCGCTTTCGACAGATCGACGCCCTCGGAGACATATTTGCCCGAGACCAACGGGATCAGTCCGGACAGCGCGCGCATCAGCGTGGTCTTGCCAGCGCCGTTCGAACCGATCAGCGCGGTGATCTCACCGGAGCGCACCACCATGTCGATGCCCCACAGCACCTGGATTTCGCCATAACCGGCGCAGACCCCATTCAGTTCGAGCATCGGATGATCAGCCACGGGCGGCGTTCCGTTGTGCATATTGCTGGCCCAGATAGGCATCGACGACGGCGGGATCCTTGATGATGTCGCGCGGCGCGCCGTCGGCAATCAGCCGTCCGTTATGCAGCACTGCGATGCGGGTGCAGACATTAAGCACGACCTTCATCAGATGTTCGATCATCACGATGGTGATGCCATCGGCGGCGAGTTGATGAATCAGTCTTGTGGCGCGTTCGACCTCGGCGCTGTTGAGGCCGGCATTGACCTCGTCCAGGAACAGCAGCTTCGGCTTCATCGCCAGCGCCTTGGCCAGTTCGAGCCGCTTGCGCATAGCCAATGTCAGCGTCGCCGCGGACTGGTCGGCCTGGGCGTCGAGGCCAACGAATGCGAGATGCGCGCGGGCGGCCTCGCGCGCCGATTTCAGGCTCTCGCCCGGCTGCGAGAACAATGCGGCGGCAGCGACATTGTCGAGCGCCGAGAATTCCGCAAATGGCTGCACGATCTGGAAGGTGCGCGACAGGCCGAGCCGCGCAGACTGATAGGTCTTGATCCGCGTGATGTCGCGGCCATCGAAGGTGACGACGCCCGACGATGCCGGCGTGACACCGCAGATGGTGTTGACCAGCGTGGTCTTGCCAGCGCCGTTTGGGCCGATCAGGCCGACCACCTCACCCTTGTTGACCGACAGCGAGACATCGCTCAGCGCCTTCAGCCCACTGAAGTTTCGCGAGACGTTGCTCAGATGAAGGATTTCGTGACGGATCTCAGACATGTTTTGCCTTTCGTCCGAACAACCCGCGCCAGACCTTGCCGGCGTGCAGCGATATCAGCCCGTGTGGCAGGAACAGCAGCAGCAGGATGATAAGCACGCCCAGCACACCGGAATGGATCTGGATGTAATTCCGCCAGACTACTTCCTCGAGGCCGAGATAGACGAAGGCGCCGCATACCACCCCGAGCGGCGATCCGAGCCCGCCCATCAGCGCCATCACGATCGGCTTCACCGAATAGAGGATGTCGAACACGTCGGACGGGTCGATGTAGTGCACCCAGGCCGCATAGAGCCCGCCGGCCGCACCGACGAAACAGGCCGACAGGCCGAAGGCTATGGCCTTGTAAAGCGTCGAATTGAGACCGACCATGTTCGAAGCCGTCTCGTTCTGCCGGATGCAGTTGAGGCCGAAACCGAGCTTCGACATCGACACCGCGATGACCACAAGCGCGGTGATCAGCAGCAATCCCCACATGGCGTAAAAGAAGAACGTCGCGTCGAACAGCACACTGGAGCCCGACACCAGCGGAATGTTCAGGCCCATGCCGCCGCCGGTGAGATCGGTGGCGTTGTTGACGAGTTCGCGAAACACCTCGACCAGCGACAGGCTGGCAATCGCGAAGTAATGCCCGCGTAGCCGCAGCAGCACCGCGCCGAGCGCTGCGGCCAGCACCAGACACAGGACCAGCGCGCCCAGCAGGGACACCGACAGCGGCACGCCCTTATTCATGAGAATGCCGGTCGTGTAGGCGCCGAGCCCAAAGAACGCGGCTGTGGCAAAAGACGGATAGCCGGCAAAACCACCGACGATATTCCATGACAGCGCGAAGATCGCATACATACAGGCCATGGTGCCAAGACGCAGCGCATAGGCATCACCGAACAGCGGCAGCGCAGCGACGCAGGCAATGAGAACGAGAAGCGCGATATTGGTCCGGGTCATTCAAAACCCTTTCGGCCGAGCAAGCCCTGCGGCCTGACGACAAGGAAAATGATGAGCAGGACGAAGGACAGCGTCACCGCATGGGCCGGGCCGAGATAGACCGAGCCAACGCCTTCAACGAGCGCCAGCAACAGACCACCGGCCAGTGCACCTGACACGCTGCCGAGTCCGCCGAGCACGCAGACCACGAAAGCCTTACCGAGATAGGCTGATGAGGTCAGCGGCGAGATCGGGAAGATCAGCGCCATCAGCACACCGGCGCAGCCGGCGAGCGCAGCACCAAGACCGAAGGCAGTGGCATAGATCGATTTGACGTCCACCCCCATCAGCACCGCGGCATCGCAGTCGAGCCGGACCGCCACGATGGCGCGGCCGACTTTCGAGCGACGCAGCAGCAGATAGAGCAGGAATGTCAGCGCCAGTGCAGAGGCCGTGGCGATCAGGCGATCGACCGGTACCACCACATCGAAGATCGAGATCGAACCCGTGGGCGGATTGAGGATCAGCTTCCGGTAGTCCGCCTTGAAGTAATAGATCATCGCATTGTTCAGGATCAGATCGAGCCCGAAGGTCAGCGTCAGCGTCACCAGCACCGGCGCGGTGATGACGCGGTTGAGCAGCAGCCGCTGCAGCAGATAGCCGAACACGAAGAAGGCCGGCGCGGCGATCAGCAGCGCATACCAAGGCGACAGCCCGAGCGAGTTATAGGCGCCCCAGGCCAGATAGGCGCCGAGCACGATGAACGAGCCGTGGATCAGGTTGATGACGTTGAGCACGCCCCAGACCAGCGAGAAACCGATCGCGATACAGGCATAGAGACACCCAAGCACGAGTGCATTGATCAGGACCTGGATGGCCAGCATATCGTTTCCCCGCCGGTCTCAGCAGACTTGCTTGAGCATGATCTTGTCCGAAAACCGGCATCCACTTTTCGGGATCATGCTCAGTTCACGCCGAGCTTGAAGTCGCCCTGCTTGATCGCATCCGGGAACAGCACCACGGGCTTGCCGGCCTGGATCTGGAAGACCGGCGGTTCGAGCGAGTTGATCTGGCCATTGGCGCCGAACTTGACCGGCCCCCAGAAGGTCACGACGTCCATCTTGGCGAGTTCATCACGCACCTTGTCACGGTCCAGCGAGCCGGCCTTTTCGATGGCCATCTGAAACAGCGCGCCGCAGACGGCAGCCGAAGCGTGAGCGTAATCGGGCTCGAGCTTGTATTTGTCCTTGAACAGCTTCACGAAATTGGCCGTGGTGCCGAAAATGTCCTTGCCGTTGTACTGTTCGGCCGGATGCCACCACGAGGCGCTGGAGATGTTCTCGGCGCTCTGGCCGGCGGATTCGATGAATTCCTGATAGGCCGGACCGGCGATCATGGTGACGACATTGGCCTTCATCTGCTGATCGACCATCTGCTTGCGGATCAGCAGGAGATCGTTGGTGTAGCCGGTGACGAACACCCATTGCGGATTCAGCGATTTGATCTGCGACAGGGTCGCGGAGTGATCGAGCGTGTTGATGGCATATTTCTCGAAGTAAACGACTTCGAGACCGTTGGCCTTGGCGGACTTTTCCATCTCCTGCGCAATGGCCAGCGGGAACAGATCGTTACGTGCAAGGATCGCGACCTTCTTGACGTCGGCAGCCTTGGCCTTGACGAGCTGCGTCAGCGGCGTCGTCAGCGTGTCATTCGGCGTGAAGGTGCCGAACAGATACTTGTAGTTCTGGTCGTAGACCTGGGACGACGACGCGGTCGCGGCCAGCATCGGCACCTTGTATTTCTCGGCGATCGTGCTGGCGGCCTTGGCGGCGCCCGAGCCGAACGGGCCGAACATGAAATTCACCTTGTCCTGGGTGATCATCTGTTCGGTGGTCTGCACCGAGCGCGGCGTGTTGGATTGATAGTCCGAATAGACGATCTCGACCTTGTACTTCTTGCCGCCGACATCGATGCCGCCGGCCTTGTTGGCCTGTTCGGCCCAGAGGTCATAGCCCTGCTGCTGCTTCACGGCTTCCGGCGCCAGCGGCCCGGTGATCGGCAACGGTGCGCCGAAGCGGATGACATCTTGGGCCGAGGCCACCGAGGATGTCGCTCCCAGGCCAGCCGCAGCCAGCAGAAGGGATGCGGAAAAAGCCGAGACAGCAAGCCGGGGATGAAACATCCAAATTCTCCATCGATGACGGGACCGTGACCTGATCAAAACTCTGTCAAATTTAGATTTCGAATAAAAGCATTGAATTTCGATGTGAGAGGTCTGAAAATCAGAACGCTAGTCAGGTCCTGCCATCGCGCTGGGCAGCCAGTCGCGAGGGACCAACGATGATCGAATCCACCGCCATTCGCTATTTTCGCGTTGTTACCGAGTCCGGATCGATCAAACAGGCCGCCGCCGCGCTCCGCATCGCCCCCTCCGCCATCAGCCGACAAGTTCAGGGGCTGGAGGAGGAGCTAGCGGTCAAGCTGTTCGAGCGCGGCGCGCGCGGCATGAACCTGACCGATGCCGGCCATGTGCTCTATCGCTATGCAGTCGAGAACCGCAGCCAGCTCGACGGACTGCGCAGCCAGGTCGAGGAATTCGCATCGCTGCGCCGCGGCCAGGTGAAGATCGCCACCGTCGAAGGCATGCTGTCGAGCTTCCTGCCCAACTCCTTCGTCGACCTGTCGCAGCAATATCCGGGGATCACACTATCTGTCACCGCCGTGGGCGCTCGCGATGTGGTCGAGATGGTCAGCCAGAACGAGGTCGATCTCGGCCTGATCTTCGGCCGCGCGCCGCGACGCGACCTGATCGAACTCGGACGCATGCGACAACCGGTCTGCCTGATCGTCGCGCCCACGCATCCGCTCGCCGGCCAAAACTCATACGCGATGAAGGATCTCGCAGGGTTGCGCGTGATCCTTCCGGACCCATCGTTCGGCATTCGTCAGGAACTCGACAAGTCCTGCGCACAGGCCAATGTGCGGCTGGAAATGTGCAGCGAGACCAACTCGCTGGCCTTCACCCAGACCGTGGCTGCCCGCACCGACCTTGCGACCTTCCTGCCGATGGTCTCGGCGACGGCGGCCATCAATGCCGGCACACTGGTCGCCATACCGCCGCGCGACCGCAGACTGGAGTCAACCCAGGTGACTCTGGTGCAATCGGCCGCGCGCATGGCATCGCCCTCAACGCGACTGGTTGCCGAAATGTTGGTGGCGCAGATGAAGGACAACGAGGAAGGATAGACGCCTTAAGCAGCGAGCTTTCCGGCCAGCGCGCGGAACCGTTCGAGCTGGTCCTGCTTCAGCGCACGGGTCTCGTCGCGGCCCACGAAGACTTTGAACATCACGCCGCCATCGACATTGAGGAAGGCGACGAAGGCCGACGACTTGCCCATGAATGGGCGTTCGACAAACGCCACGCCGCCGCAGCGCTCATGACGCAGATGGCCGTGCAGCCCCTTGGGCTGCGTCAGATTGTAGTAGCCGTGGCCGATGGCGCCCGGCGACAGCGGCGCCGTGGTTTCGAAGATGCCATCCTCGGTGTGAACGATCAGCGTCACCTCGCCCCACTCGGCGATATCCGTCATCGCCGTGACGAACGCATCGGCGCCACCGCCGATGGTCACCATTTCCGAAGGCAGCGCTTCCAACACGGCACGCGCCGTAACATTGCGCTCACGCGCAACGGTCTCGATCACGGCGCCGGGATTCTCCGCCATATAGGTCTTCAGCGCAGCGAGATCCGTATTCAGCATGAGATGGCTCCGTGATCGATCATTGACGTGAGACGCAGTGCCAGCGATCAGGCCGCAGCGCTCTTGCGGCGCTCGGACTGGATCACCTCAAAACCCTCAAACTTCGGGTGACCGAGATAGAGGCTGGCGCCTTCCGACTTGTTGTCCGCGCGGGCATGCGCCTTGCGGAACTGCTCGGACTTGGTCCAGCCCTCGAAGTCTGCCTTGCTGGCCCAGACCGTATGCGACGAATACAGCGTGTGATCCTCGGCCACCGGACCTTTCAACAGGCTGAACTCGATGAAGCCCGGCAATTCCGAGAGATAGGATTCGCGGGTCGCCCAGATATTCTCAAAAGCGGCTTCGGATCCGGTTTTGACCTGAAAACGGTTCATGGCGATGAACATGGATGTCTTTCCTTTCGTGACGTCGAGAACCTATCATAACCGAAATCGCGCCCGGACATGAGCGCGATTCCTTGGAGGCTGGTGGATGCAGATGGCGATTATGCGCCGCCGAAATGCACCTTGATGCCGCCCTTGTAAACGATGCCCGGACCAGGGGCGGTCCAGAGAACGTCATTCTGAGTGGTGCCATCGGCACCCGCGCCTGGAATGGCGTAGGGGCGATAGTACTGATTCAAGATGTTGTCGACGCCGAAGTTGAGGGTGATATCTGGCGTGGGCTGATAGGCCACGTACAGATTGACCAGATCGTAGGCGGTCGACGGTACATAGCCGACCGGGATATCGGTGTTGGCACCGACTGAGGCCCATTGAGCCGAGATGACCAGCTTGCGGTCAAGCAAACGGACACCACCGGTGGTCGTGACCTTGCGCGGCTGGATCGTCGCCAGACCAACATTTGTCTGGGTGTTCTTGCCGCGCTGAAGCGTGGCGCCGACACCCAAGAACCAGTCGCCTGCATCATACGATGTTTCGGCTTCGAAGCCCTCGATCTTTGCCGAGGCGATATTCTGGTACTGGTAGAACTGGCTGAACAGACCCGGAATCGGGAAGCCCATGAAAGTCAGCGGTGAAGCGACCGGGGTCGAAGCGACCAGATCGATATAGTCGTCGACATCGTTGCGGAAGAAGTTGAACTTGGCGCGGAAGCTATCGCCAGCCGTGAAAATGCCGTTGTACTTCAGATTGACGCCGACTTCCTTGTTCTTTCCGACTTCAGCACGCAGGTTCGGGTTCGGCCGGAAGCAGAACAAACCTGAGGTGCCATCGGGACAGTTGAACAGCGTCGGACCGCCACCGGTGGCATGGCCACCCGCGATCAACGTCTCTGTGATCGACGGCGCGCGATAGCCCTCGGCGTAGCTCACATAAGGCGTGAAACCAGCAACGGGCGTAACGCCGACCGTAATCTTCGGCGAAAGGCGATCGCCGCTCGACGAAGTTGTTCCGGCACCCCCCGTGCCCGACGAATTCAGTTCGTAGTGATCGTAACGCAACGCGCTGATGACTTCGAGCCAGGTCGAATAGTTGTTCTTCAACTGGATGAAACCGCCACCCACCGTTCGGTCGCCGCTCGGCGTGGTGATGTTGGAGTTACCGCGTGAGTCGAACGTGGAAACCTTGTCGTTGAAGACGTCGAAACCGTAGGTGACGGCATTGCGCCATCCGCCGACATCGAAACGCGACGTGTTATTGACGTCCACGCCGATCGTATCCAGCAGGTAACCGCGGCGGTCGCCGACGCAACCCGAAATATTGTTGCCAGGGTTGGCCAGTGTGCAGGTGCCTGAGCCCGCGGTGATACGGTTGTTGTAGGTCTTGACCTGATCGTTGTCGGTGCGATTGCCGTACAGCGTGGCGCTCCAGTCGAACAACATGTCATCCGGCTTGGAGTACTTCCAGGTCACCGTACCGGTATAGGTCTTCGCCGTGGAGCCATAGACCGACGAACCGGCGATGGCCGCTGCCGGCGCCGCCGTGGTGGTCCCGCCACGGTTCATCTGACCGATGCTGTACTGATAGTCCTGGAAGATACCGCCGAACTTGATCTCGTGGCCATCAGCAGGACGGACCGTCAGCTTCATCAAGCCGGCGGCAATATCATTTCCGGTATTGCCAATCTCGGTGCCGTCGCCGTCCTTGTAGTTACCCTGCGTCCGATAGACCGCGCCGCCGAACACGTCGACCGTCGGATCGACACGCACGCCGCCGAACACCGAACCCATGCCACGGGCATTGTTGGAGCCGTAGGAGCCGCTCATATCCACGCCCCAGCGCTCGCCGGGCCGCAGGACGTCATTGATATCCTTGGTGCGGAACGAGGCCACGCCGCCGATAGCGCCGGAGCCGTAGATATTGGCGGTCGGACCGCGGGTGATATCGATGCCGCCAATCAGTTCGGGGTCCAGAAAGAACGAGCCATTCGCATTATGACCGGAGCGCTGATAGTTCTGGCGCGCACCATCGACCACAACGGCGACACGGCCGAAGTCCTGCAAGCCGCGGATATTGATCGCCGTAGACGGATCATCGCCACGATCCTGCATCCAGACACCAGGAACATTGTAGAAAAGCTGGCTCAGCCGGCTCGGCTGCTGCAACTGGATCTGTTCCTGCGTCACGACGCTGACCGGGGCCAACGCATCGATGGCGCGCTCCTGGGTCTTCGAAGCCGTCACCGTGATTTCATCGAGTGACTGCCCAGTGCGGCTGGCCTGCGCATTGGCGTTAGCCACCTGCGCCGGCACGGCGGCCGGCTTGGCGGCTGCACGCTTCTTCTTGGCGGGTTTCGGCTTTTGCGGCTGCACGTCGCCTGGCTGCGCGGCGGCCTGTGCAAAGGCGGTCTCGGAGACCAACGCCCCCATTGATACGATCGACACACCCAACAACAAGGCGCGCGTAGTCATGCCCCCAAGAGCCATAGCCTAATCCCCAAACACAATTTTTCAACGGATCGTGGCTGGCTGGCGCTGCACGAGGCAGTGAGCTTGCTGGCTCTCGAATGCGACTCGGGGACCCCTGCCACCAAGTTGCCATTTTCGATTACGGTTCATTAACGGGGGGGTCAAGCAATCCCCGCCCTGTTTATACTGATTATAGACTGCAGTGCTTGGCGATGAGGTGCGACAAAACCTATAACGATGACAGAGACTTTTACGGATGGGATAGATCGGCGCTATGGATACGGGTTCTCACGACGGCAGCGCTGCCGCTCACGCCAAATCCTCAGCCGGACGCAATGTGGTCATAAATGGCGACCGGATGGACAGCAAGGAGCTGTTCGCGGATCAGCGTGAGTTGCTGATTACGCATGGCGACGAGACTTATCGCCTGCGCCTGACGTTCCAGAACAAGCTGATCCTCACCAAATGACCGCCGGCCTCCCTGTTCGACGTCATCGCATCGCGCATGCGCTGCAATGTGTAGCGCTTGCCGGCACGCTGGCATTCTCTGCCGCGGCCTCAGCGGAAGACGCCGTTGTGCGCGACGCACGTGGACGCGACGTCACCATCGGCCATCCGACCCGCATCGTCTCGATCGGCGGCGCGGTAACCGAAATTCTTTATGCTCTCGGCGCTGACGACCGCATCGTCGCCGTCGATACGACCAGCCTGTATCCGCCGAAGGCCATGGCCGACAAACCCAATGTCGGTTACATGCGCCAGCTTTCGGCGGAAGGCGTACTCGGGCTCAATCCGCAGCTTGTGCTGGCCATCGCGGGCTCCGGCCCGAAAGAAACCATCGACGTCATCGACGCCGCCAAGATACCGCTGATCATGGTGCCGGATACGTTTACCGAAGCCGGCATGGTGGAGAAGATCAGGCTGGTCGCCAAGGTCGCAGGCGTCGAGGCACGCGGCGAATGTCTCGCCAACGCCGTGGCCGGCGATCTTGCCGCACTGCGTGAATTGCGCGCCAAGGTGAAAGCCCCGCCACGGGTGATGTTCGTGATGTCCTTCCTCGATGGCCGCGCCATGGTCGCAGGCCAGAAGACGGCAGCCAACGAAATCATCAAGCTGGCCGGCGGTTTGAATGTCGCGGACAGTTTCGACGGCTACAAGATCATGAGCGATGAAGCCATCGCCGCAGCCAAGCCGGATACCGTGCTCTCGATGGAGCGCGGCAAGGATACGCTACAGGCCGACACCGTGTTTGCCAGCCCGGCATTCGCACTGACACCCGCCGCGAAGACCAAGAATCTGGTCGCCATGGACGGCCTCTATCTGCTCGGCTTCGGCCCACGCACGGCAGCTGCCGCGCGCGACCTTGCCGTGAAGCTCGATCCGGCACTGACCGCTGACGCAGCCTCGTTCAAGCCCGCCTCGCTCGCCGTCAACTGTCGTCAATAAGATGACTGCTGCCGACGCCAAGCTGACTGCGTTTGTCAGAACGAGGGGCCGGGTGCGCCGCCCTGCAACCATCGTTGTCCTGTGCGGCCTGTTCGCAGCACTCCTGCTGACGGTGCTGCTTGCCGCCACGCTTGGCGCCGCCGGCATCCCACTGTCCCGCCTGCCCGCAGCACTCGGCCTCGCGGCTGCCGATCCCGCCAATCCATTTGCTGCGCGCGATCAACTGATCCTGTGGTCGATACGGATTCCGCGCATTGCCATCGCCGCCATGATCGGCGGCATGCTGGGCGCCGCCGGCGCGATCATGCAGGGCCTGTTTCGCAACCCCCTCGCCGATCCGGCGCTGGTCGGCGTCTCCAGCGGCGGGGCATTTGCTGCAGCGGGCGCCATCGTCATCAGCGACAGCCGCTTTGCGCATTACGTTGCTTTTCTGCAGCCGTTCCTGCTGCCGCTTGCGGCCTTCATCGGCTCGCTGCTCACCACCATCATTCTTTATCGAATTTCCAGCCGCAGCGGACGCACCTCCATCGCGCTGTTCCTGCTCGCCGGCATTGCTATCGCCGCGATCGCTAATGCGGGCATCGGCCTTCTGGTGTTCATCGCCGACGACCGGCAATTGCGCGACATCACGTTCTGGCTGCTCGGCTCGCTCAGCGGCGCGACCTGGAGCAAGGCGGCGACGATTGCGCCCATGCTGGCGCTGGGGCTGATCGGGATGCTCTTCACCAGCCGCGGCCTCGACGTGCTGATCCTCGGCGAATCCGAGGCCTTCCATTCCGGCGTCGATGTCGAGCGCCTCAAGCGCATCTGCATCGTGCTGGTGTCGGTCATGACCGGCGCGGCGGTATCGGTCTGCGGCGTGATCGGCTTCGTCGGCATCGTCGTGCCACACCTGCTACGGCTGATGATTGGACCGGGTCATCGGCTGTTACTGCCGGCATCCGTCGGTCTCGGCGCCAGCCTGCTGGTCGGAGCCGATACGCTCGCCCGCACCATCGTGGCGCCGGCCGAGATGCCCATCGGCATCCTGACTGCCGCCGTGGGCGCGCCGATCTTCCTGCTGATCCTGCTGCGTCAACGCGGGCTGGTGGGGCTGTGACGTCGATGGCCGGCACATCCGTCCTCACAGCATCCGGCGTCTCGCTGACGATCGGCCAGGCCACGCTGCTCAATCATGTTGATCTCACCGTCAACAGCGGCGAGATGGTCGCCATCGTCGGCCCCAACGGCGCCGGCAAGTCGACGCTGCTGCGCCTGCTGTCGGCCGATCTACGCGTGTCGCGCGGCAGCATTACACTGAAGGGCCGCGACCTTCATTCCTGGTCGCCCGCCGAACTCGCGATGCGGCGTGCGATGCTGTCGCAACATGTCAGTGTGAGCTTCCCGTTTACGGTCGAGGAAGTCGTGCAGATGGGTCGGGGCAACCTGCCGCTGGCATCTGCGCAATCGCTCGTCGATGCAGCCATCGATGAAGTGGGACTTGGCGACTTCCGTCATCGCGAATTGCCGACGCTGTCAGGCGGCGAGCAACAGCGCGCGCATTTCGCACGCATCCTCGTACAGCTCGCCTGCGGCGAAGCTGCGCATGGTCCTGGCATCCTGCTGCTCGACGAGCCCACATCATCGCTCGATCTGCGCCATCAGATCGAGCTGGTGGAAATTTCACGGCAGCGTGCACGCAACGGCACGGCCGTGATCGCAGTGCTGCACGATCTCAATCTCGCAGTTCGTTTTGCGGATCGTATCATCGTGATGCGCAACGGCGCCGTTGCAGCGGAAGGAACGCCTGCGGAAACGATCACCAGCGATGTGATCCGCCGCGTGTTCGATATCGACGTAGTCGTCGCACGCACCGATGACGGCGCGCCCTATCTGCTGCCGCAGATGATGCAACAGATTGCGACTTCAACTTCCGTAGCGGGTTAACTGCATTTCTGCCGTGCGTATCATCCTGCGCAGGCATGCAATGCGTGCGTAACATTGTTGCTCACGGGAACTCACTTTTATCTGAACCCCTGATGAACTCACGCATTGCCCTCCTGCCGCAACCAAACCACGGAGGGCTCCCCATGGGGTATGCACACAGGTCGACAGCGCTGGTGGTCGAGAACGACGAAGCACAACGCACACTGGTCAGCCTACTGCTCGAAGAGAGCGAGATGAACGTCATCGAATGCGAAAGCGCGGAGGCGGCTGTGCTGGTGCTGGAGGAATCCGGCGACAATGTTGCAATGGTCTTTACCGACGTGGAACTCGCGGGCATGATGGACGGCATAGAGCTCGCTTATCTCGCCAAGCAACGATACCCCGATATGCATGTGATCGTGACCTCAGGTGCACCTCGCGTGCGCCGCCTGCCCGACGGCACACTGTTCATGGCCAAGCCATGGAGCCCGATCGATCTGCTCCGCGCCGCACAACAATCGTTTCACTGATACAGGTCAAATCGGTCCGCGCGGACCGGCGGATGCCGCTCGCGTGGGACCGTCTTGCATTGCTGCAGCGCAACGCCGATAATTCGGCGATCACACCTGCAGCAGCAAGGGTTTCATGCCGTTCGACCTCCTCATTCGCAACGCCACGCTTCCCGACGGCCGCACGGGCCAGGATATCGCCATAAAAGGGGGCCGTATCGTCGCGGTGCAGCCCAATTTGGCGGGAGAGGCCGGACGTGTGATCGATGCTGCCGGGCATCTGGTCTCGCCCCCGTTCGTCGACATCCACTTCCATATGGATGCGACGCTGTCGCTCGGCCTGCCCCGCCTGAATGTGTCCGGTACCCTGCTCGAGGGCATCGCGCTGTGGGGCGAATTGAAGCCGCTGCTGACCTATGAGGCTCTGGTCGAACGCGCGCTGCGCTATTGCGATCTCGCGGTGGCGCAGGGCCTGCTCGCGGTGCGTACCCATGTGGATATCTGCGAGGACCGGCTGCTCGCCGTAGATGCGTTGCTGGACGTCAAGAAGCAGGTCGCTCCCTATCTCGATCTCGAATTGGTGGCGTTCCCGCAGGACGGCTATTTCCGCTCGCCGACGGCTGCGCAAAATCTCGCCCGTGCCCTCGACAAGGGCGTTAGCATCGTCGGCGGCATTCCGCATTTCGAGCGCACCATGGCGGATGGTGCCGCATCGGTGAAGGTACTCTGCGAGATCGCTGCTGCGCGCGGCCTGCGCGTCGACATGCATTGCGACGAAAGCGACGATCCGCTCTCACGCCATATCGAGACGCTGGCCTATGAAACCCAGCGGTTGGGATTGCAGGGCCGCGTTGCCGGCTCGCACCTGACCTCGATGCATTCGATGGACAACTACTATGTCTCGAAACTGCTGCCCCTGATCGCCGAAGCCGGCGTCGCGGCCATTGCCAATCCGCTGATCAACATCGTGCTGCAGGGCCGCCACGACAGTTACCCCAAGCGCCGCGGCCAGACCCGCGTTCCGGAGATGCGATCTCACGGAATAAATGTGGCATTCGGCCAGGACTGCTGCAAGGACCCGTGGTACTCGCTGGGCTCGGCAGACATGCTCGAAGTCGCGCATATGGGCCTGCATGTCGGACAGATGACCAGCCGCGATGCGATGCGTTTCTGCTTCGATTCGGTCACCACCAATCCGGCAAAGATCATGGGCCTCGATGGCTACGGCCTCGATGTCGGCTGCAACGGCGACCTCGTGCTGCTGCAGGCGCACGATCCCATCGAAGCGATCCGCCTGAAGGCAACGCGGCTCGCGGTCGTGCGCCGCGGCAAGGTGATCGCCGAAACGCCCGCGCGGATCGGCCGGCTTGCGCTCGATGGCCGCCCGACATCGGTCGATCCGGCCGCCTACGCGCCGCCGACTTGATCTCTCGACCCCCTCCCTCGCATCGTCTGGCAGCATGACATCAGCCTCTCCCCATTCTCTGCGCGTTGCCGTTATCGGCGGCGGCGTGGCTGGCGCGTTTGCCGCGCTCATTCTGTCCAAGCTGCCGCAGATCGGGACGATCACCGTGCTGGATCGCGACGGCGCCTTCGGACGTGGGCTCGCCTATTCCGCGAAAGCCCAGTGGCACCGCATCAACGTCCCCGCTTACAAGATGGGCGGCCTCGGCGCCGACGATGATGGCTTCGTCGAATGGCTGACGGAGACTGGCCAAACTGACTGGCCGGATTACTCGACATCCTTCGTGCCCCGCCGGGTCTATGGCGACTACATCTCGACGAAGTTCAACGAACTGACCGGCACCGGGCGTGCGACGCCACGGCAGGATGTGGCTCTGAGTGTGGCGCGGCAGAGCGATGGCTATCGCGTTGCGACGGCATCGGGCGCGATCATCGACGCCGATCTGGTGTTCCTCTGTCTTGGCAACCAGCCACCATCGCCATTTCCCGGCATCGAGGCATCGCCGCGCTCGATCACCAATGTCTGGACGCCGGGCGCGCTCGATCCGATCGGAAAGGACGATCGCGTGCTGGTCATCGGCACCGGCGCCACCGCGGTCGATATGGTGATCGATCTCGTCCATCGCGGCATGCGCGCGCCCATCACGATGGTCTCGCGGCGCGGGTTGCTGCCGCTGATCGACGTGCCGGCGCAGACCGATCCTGATCCGATGACGTCATTCCCGGTGCCCACTGCGCGCGGCCTTCTGGCGGCGTTGCTCAGGGACACCCGCCGCAAGGTTGCCTCAGGAATTCCATGGCAGACGATGGTCGACACGTTTCGATTGTCGATCGGTGAACTCTACAGGAATGCCTCCGAGACCGAACGTGCCCGTTTTGCGCGACACCTGCGTGCGATCTGGATGGTGCATCGTCATCGGCTGGCGCCCGACGTCGCCGAACTCCTGGAAGAGTTACAGCGGGACAACCTCCTCGACGTGGTCGCTGGTCGCATGGCCAGCGCGATTGCGACACCGTCGGGACATGACGTCACTATCCGCAAGCGTGGACACGGCGAGATGATCAACCTCGCCACCAACTGGATTCTCAACTGTACCGGCCCGGAAGAGCGTTATGATCGCCTGGGTGATCCGCTCATCAAATCCCTGCTCGCAACCGGCTACGTCCGCACTGGCTTCAACGGCCTCGGCCTCGATGTCGCCCCAACCTGTGAGCTGCGTGACAGCGCCGGTCATGTTCAGCCCGGCTTCTATGCCATCGGCCCGGCGACGCGCGGCGCGTTCTGGGAAGTGACTGCGGCGTCCAACATTCGGCGGCAGTTGCTGGCCGTGAGCGAGCAGTTGAAGACGCTCTAGCCCTTCCGCCACGGCACGATGGCGCGCTCCAGCGCGTCGAAGCTGGCGTTCATCACGAAGCCAATGATCGCGATGACGAACAGGCCGACATACATGGTCTGGACGTCGAACAGCTCCCACGCATTCCAGATCATGTAGCCGAGCCCCTGCTTGGCGCCGACCATCTCGGCGATGGCGATCAGCACCAGGCCCATGCCGGCGCCGAGCTTGATGCCGGTCATGATCAGCGGCAATGCGCCGGGCAGCGCTACGGTACGAAACATGTTGAAGCGGCTGGCGCCGAAATTGCGGCCGACGTCGAGGAAGATCGGCGCGATCTGTCGCACGCCGGCCGCGGTATTGATCACCACCGGATAGAACACGCCGATCGCGACCATTGCGATCTTCGAACTTTCGCCGAGGCCGAAGATCAGCAGGATCAGCGGCAGCAGGGAGCTCTTCGGAATTGGGTAAGTCGCGGAGATCAGGGGATCGAAGGCCGCACGTATCGGCCGATAGAGCCCAATAGCAAGGCCGATCACGATGGCCGGCACACAGCCAACGATAAAACCGGCAGCGAGGCGATACAGGCTGGCTCCCACATGACGCCACAGCGCGCCGGAGGAAGCGAGCTCGAACAGATGCCCAATGATGTTCGAGGGCGCCGGGAAAAACCTGACATCAACGATGCCAGTGCGGGCGCAGATTTCCCACAGGCCCAGCAGCACCAGCGGCGACAGGATGCTGATGGTGCGATCGCCCCACAGCGAGCGGGCGCGGACCGAACTCATGCCTTGCTCCCCGGCTCGCGGCTGCGCGCGCGATCGACCTCTTCGCGCAGTTGCGCCCAGATGTCATAGACCAGTTCGCCGTAAGCCGGCGTGTGCCGGAGTTCGACGACGTTGCGTGGCCGCGGCAGGTCCACCGGCACGATGGTCTTGATGCGCCCCGGCCCCGCTGTCATGACCATGATGCGATCACCGAGCGTCACGGCTTCGTCGACGCTGTGGGTGATGAAGACCACGGTCTTGCGGGTCTCTTCCCAGATCCGCAGCAGTTCTTCGTGCAGCAATGTCTTGTTCTGCTCGTCGAGCGCCGAGAACGGCTCGTCCATCAGCAGGATATCGGGATCATTGGCGAAGGCCCGCGCGATGGAGACGCGCTGGCGCATACCGCCGGAGAGCTGATGCGGATAAAGCACGCGCGCACCATACATGCCGGTCTTGTTCAGATAGTGCCCAACCACGTCATCGACGCGCGCCTTCGGAACATTGCGCATCGTCAGACCGTAGGCGGCGTTGTCCCACACGGTCATCCAGGGAAACAACGAGTCCCCCTGGAACACCATGGAATTTTGCGGATGGCCGGGCTGCGGATTGGCGATATCGATCCGGCCTTCCGATGGCGCATCCAGTCCGGCAAGCATGCGCAGCAAGGTCGTCTTGCCGCAGCCGCTTGGACCGACCACCACGAAGAAGGTGCTGGCCGGGATATCGAGCGTGATCCGGTCCAGCGCCAACTGCGTATCATGCCGCTTGGTGACGTCGCGCAGACTGATCTTCGCCGCGGGCACTGGCCCGCTATCCCCGATTCCTGCTGTCGACATCTGCACTGCCATCGTTACGTTTCTCTACGCCGTTTTACTTGGGCCGCGCGAACGGCCCCAGGACTGGCTTCAGTCCATCGACATAGGACATGTCGACGACCTTGGCTGCCTCGATGTCGCTGGTGACCAGCCCGCGCGACTTGAAGTAAGCGAGATCGGTTTCGACGCTGGGCAGATTGATCTGACCGTCGGGATCGATGAACACCGGCACGATCTGATGCAGCAGTGCCATATCCTTGATCCCCGTCATTTCGGCGATGTCCTTGATCATGTCCTCGGCGCCGGGCCCCGCGATCTTGCCGTCCTTCAGCGTCGCCGCATAGGCGCGCACGCCGCGCAGATAGGCCTTGAGGAAGGCCGTGACGGTCTTGCGGTCCTCGGCGAACTTGCCATTGATCAGCAGCATGGCGGTCTGTTGCACCGGATAGAAATCATCGAGGCCGACGAAGCGCACAGCGACATTGTTGCGCACCATTGCCGTCACACCCGGCTCCGCCGAGATCGCCGCGTCGATCGCCTTGTTGGCGAAGGCGGTGAGATGCTGCGGGAATGGCAGGAAGACCTTTTCGATATCCTCGTCCTTTAGCCCGGCCTTTTTCAGCGCCTGGTTGATGACGGACTCATCGGCCGCGCCATTGGCGATGATCGCGACCTTCTTCCCTTTGAGATCCGTGAGCGACTTGAACGCGCCAGACTCGATCAGATCCTTGCGCACCATCAGCGCCTTGTAGCTGTAACCGGCGATATTGGTGCCCTTGTCGGCCACCATCTTCAGCTTGAGGCCACGATTGACGGCATTATAGAGCCCGGCGGAAGCCGCGCCTGCCGATGCGTCGAGATCGCCAGCGCCGAGCGGGGCCACCATCTTGGCACCGGAATCGAACGGGATCAGTTCAACCTTGACGCCCTCTTCCTTAAAGTAACCGCGCTTCTCCGCGAGGAACAGACCGATATCCGATGACAGATTGGTCGTCCCCACCTTGACCGTCTTCATCTCCTGGGCGTTCGCAAGACCCAGCATCGACATCGCAACACCGGCGGCAACAAGCAGACGTTTCAGCATGATCGGTCCCTCTTTATTTCGCATGAAAGTGATACAGCAGAACGCGCTGCAGCTCAGGGCAAGCGCGGAAACAGACGCCTCGGATTGGTTTCAGCAATCAGTTCGATATCGGCAGCGGAAAAGCCCGCAGCCTTGACGCTGGCAAGGGGATCGCGATCCGCCGGCGGGAAGGACTCGTCAGTACCGAGCGCGACGCGTTCGATGCCTACGGTATCGGCGAGGAAACGCAACGCTTTCGGCGCATGCACGATGCTGTCATAGCCGATGCGCGAGGCGTAGACCGATGGATCGCATTGCGCGACATCGCCCTGCCCCGCGCGATCCATCCGCGCATGCATCACGTCGAAGCGACCCAGCAGATAAGGAAATGTGCCGCCGCCATGGCTGAGGACGATCGAGAGCGCCGGGAAGCGATCGAGCACACCTGAGAAGATGATCGAGCCAATTCCGAGTGTGGTATCGAACGTGTATTGGGCGATCTGCGTCAGCGCGAATTTCGCGGCACGCGGCGCAGCATCCACCAAAACGGGATGCAGGATGACCGGCAGCCCCAAGGCTTCCGCCTTGGCCCAGAACAGATCGAGCGGCTTCTCGCCGATATTGACGCCTTCAACATTGGCCGGGACCATGACCGCGACGGCGCCGAGACCCACAACGCGGTCGAGTTCGGCCGCAGCATCGGCAGCGTCGACCAGCGGCACCGAGGCGACAAAGGAAAAGCGGTCATTGTTAGTATGGCACCACTCGCCCAGCGTATCGTTGAGCATACGATGCCAATGCGCGCAGGCATCTTTCTGAAGGCCATAGCCATAGATGTCCGGCCATGTGGCGACCAGTTGCCGGTCGAGACCCTGGCGGTCGAGGCTGGCACGGCGTTGTTCAACCGGCTCGACCAGTTGCGGGAAGAACGGCCGAACCCTGAAACCATAGTCGAAGCCGAGGGCCGGCGGCTTGCCATTCCCTGATGGCAGCAGCCTCACACCGCAATAGGCGCCGCGGCCATCGATCGCGGACAGCAACTGCGGCGGCACGTAATGGGCATGGATATCGATCGGCACAATCAGTCCCTATGCGGCATTGGTCGTGCGCTCGCGCGCATCCTTGATGAGGCGCCACAGACGCGGCGGCGTCAGCGGCAAGTGATGAATCTCGACATCGAGCGGCGCCAGTGCTGCCGCCACCGCATTGGCCGTCGCTGCAGCCACAGCAACGATCCCGCCCTCGCCCGCGCCCTTGGCACCCAGCGGATTGCTCGGCGACGGCCGCAGCTCCAGCGTCACCGCGCGCAGGACTGGAAAGTCGCTCGCGGTCGGCACCAGATAATCGGCCAGAGAGGCGTTCAAGAGCTGTCCCTGATCGTCATAGATCAGATGATCGAGGAAAACGCCACCCAGTCCCTGCACGATGGCACCGATCGCCTGCCCGTGCACGATGGCCGGATTGATAGCACGCCCGACATCTTCGACTGCGATGTAATCGAGAACTTTCACCGCGCCCGTACGTGGATCGACGGTGACATGTGCCGCATGGGTGCCGTAGCTATAGGTGCGCACATCGTTGGAGAATGTGCCGTCAGCTTGTAATTCACTATCGGCGGCGAGCGACACGAGCGACACGGATGCGCCGTTATCGGCGATGACGTTCGCGTTCACGATCTTCAATTCGCTGTTGGGCCTGCCCAGATGATTGGACGCCTGCTGCAGGATCTTCTCGCGGAGCCGGGTGGCGGCGTCGAGCACGGCCGAACCGCCCATCACCACCGCACGCGAATGATAGGTGCCAAAGCCCTCATCGAGCAGCGTGGTCGAGCCATGCAGCACACGGATGCGATCGAACGGGATCGACAGCGTATCCGATGCGATCTGGCCGAGCACCGTCTCCAGACCCTGCCCTAGCACGGATGAGCCGACGGCCACCGTCAGCGAGCCGTCCTTTTCGAGGGTAAGCGCGGCGTTCTCCTTCGGGCCGGCGCCGCCGCTTTCGACGAAACAGCCGAGCCCGATGCCATGACGTACGCCATCTATCAATTTGCCTTGCAGATGACGTTTCTCGAACCAGCCTATCTCTTTCAAGGCGCGCTCGAACACCTCGACATAGTCGCCGGTGTCGTAGGATGTCGGCCCCTCATAGGGCACGAGCCCATCGATCGGATATGGCAATTCCTGTTCGGTGATCAGGTTTTTGCGCCGGAATTCGGCGATGTCGATGCCGAGATCCATGGCGGCCATGTCGATCAGCCGCTCGCGAAAGAAATTCGCCTCGAAGCGGCCCGGCCCGCGATAGGTGCCGACCGGCGTCTTGTTGGTCATGAAGGCTTCGACGGAGACGCTGACATTGGGGATGCGATAAGGGCCGGGCAGAAACTGCGCTGCCTTGGCCGGCACCACGCCGCCATTGGTGCGGATATAGGCGCCCATATCGGCGAATACCCGGCCGCACAAACCCAGCATCATTCCGTCGCTGCGGCAGGCGAGCGACAATTCGCAGGCGATATCGCGTGAGTGATTGATCGCCATCAGATGCTCGCGGCGATCCTCGATCCATTTGACCGGGCGTGCCAGTTTGCGGGCAGCGAAGGGGATCAGGAAATCCTCGGGATAGAATTCGCCGCGCACACCGAAGCCGCCGCCGACATCGATCTCGATCAGATCGATGTCATCCTCGCGAAGGCCCAGCATCTGCGCCAGCGCGCGGCGGTTATAGAACGTAACCTTTGTCGCGCCTGTGACGACGAGCCGACCGGCCGATGAATTCCATTCTGCGAGAAGGCCCCGCGTCTCCATGGGCAGCGCCGTGTGGCGCTGCACGCTGAAGCGCTCGGTGCGCACATAGTCCGCCGACGCGAAGGCCGCATCGGCATCGCCAAACCCGGCATCGTAGCGCAGCGCAACGTTATCTTCGGCGAAGTCGAACAGCGGAGTTTCACTTGCGCCGCGCTCAGTGACTGCGGACAGCGCTTCAAATTCGATGCCGATCGTCTCCAGCGCATCCTCGGCCAAGGCGCGGCTGTCGGCGACGACGATAGCGATGGGCTCACCGACATAACGCACCTTGTCGCTTGCGATGACAGGCTGACGGAATGGCTCGAATTCGGGCAGCGGCGCCAGGCGAAGCGGGATGATGGGGATGGTGCCGCCGATATCTTGCGCCGTAAGCACGGCGTGAATACCCGGCATCGCCAGCGCAGCCGATGCGTCGATGGACGCGATCCGCGCATGGGCGATGGGGCTGCGCAGGATCGCGGCATGCAGCATCCCCTCGACGGCAAGGTCATCTGCAAATTTGCCGGATCCCGACAGGAAGCGCGCATCCTCCATGCGCTCGACCGCGCTGCCGACCAGGAGTTTGGCGATATCGCTCATTGCGCCGCCTCGCATTGCACGTCGCTATAGGCAATGCGGGCTTCCATGATCGCCGCGATGATCGGCAGATAACCGGTGCAGCGACATAGATTTCCGGAAATCACTTCTCGGATGCGATCCTCATCTGCATGCGGCTCGTGGGTCAGCAATGCATGCGCCGTCGTGAGAATGCCGGCCGTACAGAAGCCGCATTGCAAAGCGTGATGTTTGCGGAACGCAAGCTGCAACGCACTGAGATGCGCTGCGCTGCCAAGACCCTCGACGGTGGTTATCTCGCGTCCTTCTGCCTGCGCCGCCAGCATCAGGCAGCCGCGGACGGCGGCACCATCGACGATGACCGTGCAGGCACCGCAGACCCCGTGCTCGCAGCCCAGGTGTGTGCCGGTCAGGTGCAATTCGTCGCGCAGCGCATCCGCCAGCGTGGCGCGTGGTTCGACCGTGACGGTCGTTTGCGTGCCGTTGACGGTCAAACGGACGGGGCGCGCCGATATCATGCTGCCTCCGGCAAAGTGATGTCGGCCGCACGCGCCAGCGCCCGCTCCAGCAACACACCGAGAAGATCGCGGCGATAGGCAGCCTCCGCGTGGATATCATCGGCAGGATCGACCGCGTCCCGCGCGGCAGCCCCGGCCTGTAAAATCACGTCGGCATCGATCCGGCGGCCATCGAGGATGGCCTCGACACCGGGCAGTCGCATGGGGCGATCCGCAACGCCGATGACCCCGATATGCGCGTTATACGCCAGGCCCTGCGCGTCGATGTCGTAAAATGCGGCAACACCCGCCAGCGCAAAATCTCCGCGGCGGCGCGCAAATTCCTCGAAGGCCCAGCGCCGCGCCTTCTTCCAAAGCGGGAGACGTATGCTGGTCAAGATTTCGTTGGCCTCCAGAACCGTGCTGAGACCGCCGGTGATGAACTCGTTTGCGCTCAAGATGCGGGTCCCGGTCGATCCGACGATCGTCAGCATCGCATCGCAGGTCACCGCAATGCCCGGCATCTCGGCGGCCGGATCGGCATGGGCCATGCTCCCGCCGACGGTGCCGCGGTTACGAACCTGGTAATGCGCGACATGGGCGATGGCCGCCGCCAGTAGCGGATGCGCCTGTGCGAGCCGCGCATCACGCTCGATATCCCGCCAGGTCACGAGGGCGCCAAAGTCGATGCCCTCAGCGGAAATACTGATACTTTTGAGATCTGGCAGCCGTCCGATATCGACCAGCACGCTTGGTGCCGCCAGCCGGAAAGCAAGCATCGGCATCAGGCTCTGCCCACCCGCGATCACCTTGGCATTGCCACCATGCGCCGCGAGCGCGGCAATCGCCTCGGTCAGCGTAGCAGGGCAAATATAGTCCAGCGGCGGAAGCTTCATGGGCTGATTTGCTACTTCTCAATTGCTGAGAACACTATCTTATCTTATAAGAAGGTACGCGCACGGCAATGTTTGTTGGTGCGCAAATGATATCCACATGCTGCCGTTTCCATCGGCAAGCATTACCGAATGGAGGTTCCGTTGGCCATCAAGAGAGCCGCAACTGCGTCGAAACGCGTCGACCAGACGGACCGTCCTGCTGCTGCGGATGGCAGTTCGCGAAAGATACTGCGCGCCTTGCTGGCCTTCTCCACCGATCGTCCGCGGCATTCCGCAGAAAGCCTGTCTGAACAGATCGGGGTGCCACTGTCGTCGACCTATCGGTACATTGGTATCTTGCGCGAAGCCGACCTCATCGACGAAGACGGCCGCGGCTCGTTCGTGCTTGCGCCACGCGTCATCGGCCTGGCTCAGGCGGCTAGAGCCGGCACCGATCTCGCCTCCATTGCACGCCCCTTCATGAAGCGCGTCTCTCAGGAAGTCGGAGAAACCATCATCCTGCTGCGCCGCTCGGCCGATCGCGCCGTATGTATCGAGCGCGCCGAATCGTCGTCACGCATTCGCCTGACCTTCGAGGTCGGAACGGCCTTGCCGCTGCACCGCGGTGCGGGCCCGAAGATGCTGCTCGCGCATATGCCTGAAGCTGAATGCGAGACAATCCTCGACGACGCCGTTCGGCGCGATCCCGGCTTCGCACCGCATCGCAGGCTGCTGGTGCGCGAACTCGCCGTGATCCGCGAGCAGGGATGGTCGGAGTCGCGCGCGGAAATCACACCGCATGTCTATGCCGTCTCCGTTCCCGTCCGCGATTCCAGCGGCGTGATCGCCGCAATCTCTTTCGTGACGCCGGCATTCCGCACGCCGAAAGCCAGCCAGATCAGGCTGCGCGAACATCTGCAGCATGCGGCCACGGATATCAGCAAGGCTTACGCAGCCGTCAGCCTCTGACGGCCGCGTGTAACAGACACGATCAGATCGGATAGTGCTGCGGGCCGGTCTCGATGGTGATCCAGCGCAGTTCAGTGAATTCGGCAATGCCGGCCTTGCCGCCGAACCGACCGTAGCCCGACGCCTTCACCCCGCCGAACGGCATCTGCGCCTCGTCATGCACGGTCGCGCCGTTAATGTGGCAGATTCCAGACTCGATCCGCTTGGCGACATCCAGCGCGCCGGCGATATCGCGGCCGAACACCGCTGCCGATAGTCCGTATTCGGTATCGTTGGCCACACGCACGGCTTCCTCGACACCATCCACGCGCACCACGCTGACAATCGGACCGAAGGATTCCTCGCTGTAGATGCGCATCGCCGAGGTGACGTGATCGAGCACTGTAGCCGACATCAGCGTGCCATCGACGCTGCCGCCTGCCACAACGCGAGCGCCCTTGCCCACGGCATCCTTGATCAGCGCCTGCATGCGATCCGCAGCATCCTTGCCGATCAGCGAGCCGAGCGGTGTATCGCCCTTGCGGGGATCGCCAGCGACAAGATGACCGGCCTTGGCGGCGAGCTTGGCCACGAAAGCATCAGCGACCCTCTGATCGACCACAAGGCGCTCGGTAGACATGCAGATCTGCCCTTGGTTCATGAATGCTCCAAAGGCCGCGGCAGCCACTGCTGCATCAAGATCCGCATCGTCGAGCACCACCAGCGGCGCCTTGCCGCCGAGTTCGAGCAGCACCGGCTTGAGATATGTCGCGGCAGTCTGCGCAATGATGCGGCCGACGCGGGTCGAACCGGTAAAGTTGATCCGGCGCACGGCGGGATGCGAGATCAGTGCATCGATCAGCGCGGGCGCATCTTCCGGCGCGTTGGTGATCACATTAAGTACGCCCCGCGGCAGACCGGCCTCGCGCAGGCATTCGCCGATCAACCGATGTGTGCCCGGGCAGATTTCCGATGCCTTGAGAATGACAGTGTTGCCGCAGGCCAGTGGCAGCGCCACAGCCCGCACGCCAAGAATAACCGGCGCATTCCACGGCGCGATGCTGAGCACGACACCCGCGGGCTGGCGGATCGCCATCGAGATGCAGCCGGGCTTGTCGGACGGGATCACCTCGCCGGAAATCTGCGTCGTCATCGCCGCCGCCTCGCGCAGCATGTTGGAGGCGAGATGAACATTGAAGCCGGCCCAGCCGGCGGTGGCCCCAGTTTCTGATGCCATCAGTGCGATGAAGTCAGGCGCCTTGCTGGCAAGGATATCGGCCGCCTTCAACAGAATGGCGCGCCGTGCTCCCGGCCCCGTCGCCGACCATACAGGGAAAGCAGCGGCAGCGGCATCAGCGGCACGCTTGGCATCGGCGATTTGGGCTGCCGCGGCGCGCGAGGCGATATCGCCGGTCATCGGATTGAGGCGATCGAATGTCGCGCCGTCGATGGCCTGCACATCCTGGTTCTCGAGCAGCAGATTGATCTGGTTCATCGCGATGTCCTCCGTTGGATGTTTTTGAAATGCTCAGGCCGCGCCGCTGGCGAGACCGCCGAGATAGGCGCGGCGCACGGCGTCGTCGGATTGAAGGGCTGCAGCGGTGCCGCTGCCGGTGATCCTGCCGTTCTCGATCAGGTAGCCGCGATCGGCGATAGCGAGACTTTCGCGGGCGTTCTGCTCCACCAGCAGCAGGCCGACACCGGTCTCACGCACCTTGCGCAAAGCGGCGAACAATTCGCGGACCAGCAGTGGCGAGAGGCCAAGGGACGGTTCGTCGAGCAGAAGGATGTCGGGGTTCGACATCAGCGCGCGACCGATAGCGACCATCTGCTGCTCGCCGCCGCTCATGGTACGCACCGTCTGCGCCAAGCGTTCGCCGAGCCGCGGGAACAGCGTCATCACCTTGGCACGCTGCGCTGCCTCGACAGCCCGCGCACGCTTCGGATTGGCGCCGAGCAGCAGGTTTTCGGCCACGGTCAACTCGCCGAATACACCACGCCCTTCCGGTACCAGCGCAAGCCCAGCTTCCACGATCTCATGAGGCGGCAGACGGGACAGATCACGACCGGCGAGTTTGACGATCTTGGCTGGTGACGGGAGCAAGCCGGCGATGGCCTTGAGCAACGATGACTTGCCGGCGCCATTGGCGCCGAGAATGACAATGATCTCGCCGCGCTCGACATGGAGCGCCGCATCGCTCAACGCGTGATGCTGGCCATAGGTGACGCTGATATTGGAGACCTCAAGCATCCGCCGGCACTCCCAGATAGGCTTCGATCACCGCAGGGTCGCTCAGCACAGCAGCTACAGGCCCTTCTGCAATCTTGCGGCCACTGCTCATGACCACACAGCGATCGCAGAGCGAACGGATCGCATCCATCACGTGCTCGACCAGCAGAATCGACAGCCCCTCCTGTTTGAGCGATCGGATCAGCTCGATGCCGATCAGCAATTCGGACGGGTTCAGACCGGCGAGCCATTCGTCGAGCAGCAGCAGGCGCGGCTGCAGCGCCAGCGCGCGTGCCAGTTCGAGCCGCTTGCGGTCGATATAAGTGAGTTCCGATGCGGGCCGTCCGGCAAAGCCGGCGAGACCGACCCGCGCGAGCAGGCCGGCCGCAGCTGCCGCCATCGCGTCGCGTGCAAGCGGCGCATGATGAAAGGCCAGCCCGGCCTCAACATTCTCGCCGCAGGTCATGCCGTCGAGCACGCGCACCAGCTGGAACGTGCGCGCGAGACCGAGTCGCGCGATGCGATGGGTCGGCCAGCCCGCGATATCGTGGCCGGCGAAGGCAATCACGCCCGCATTCGGCGACAGCACGCCGGAGATCAGGTTGAGCGCCGTGGTCTTGCCGGAGCCGTTGGGACCGAGCAGCCCAACGATCTCGCCGGCATGCACCGTCAGGTCGATGCCGTTGACGGCGATGAGACCGCCAAAGGCGCGGGTCAGGCCTTCGATGCGAAGCACTGGCGTTGCGCTGGGGGTCATGCCTGCGCTCCCCGCATCTTCGACGCCGTGGGTCGCCAGACTTTGAGCTTCTCCCAGAGGCCGACGACACCCGACGGCAGCGCATAGACGATCAGCAGGAACACCACGCCCATGATCAAGGTCGATGTGCTGGGAAAGCGCGCGGACAGAAAGTCGAACAGCAGCGTCAGCGGAATGGCGCCGAGCGCTGGACCCCACAGGCGATGGGCGCCACCGAGCAGCGCCATGATCACCACTTCGAAGGAAATGGTCGCGTTGAAGGCGATCGATGGCTCTATATAGGTGAAACGCGGCGCCATGATCGCACCAACCAGCGTCATGAAGGTGGCGGTGATGGTGAACAGCGCGACCTTGGCGATGGTGACGTTGATGCCGCAATGCCGCGCCACAGTCTCGTCCTCGCCGATGATGCGCAGTGCGAAGCCGAAGCGCGAGCGGGCGATCAGCCAGCCAGTACCGAACACGATGACGGCAAGCGCCAGCAGCTGCCAGTAAATGTCGTTCTGGGTGATATCGACAAAGACGTAACGCCCGAGCACGCGGGTCTTGTTGACCTCGTACCAGACCACGATCTGGCGCACGAGTTCGGCGAGACCGAAGGTGAAGATAACGAAATGCACGCCGCTCAGCCGCAGCGTCGACAGGCCGACGATGACGGCCATGACCGCGCCGATCACGGCCGCGATCAGCAGCACCAGCGACCACGGCAATTGCTCGCCCAGAACGGCGACGGTGTATGCGCCGACACCGAAGAAGGCTGTGGTCGCCAGCGACACATAGCGCGTCGGGCCGGAGAACATGCCCCAAGCCGTCGCCAGCACCGTGAATTGCAGGAGACTGATCGCGAGCGCGAGGTGATAGGCATCGACAATCATCGGGACGAATGCGAGCGCAACCACGGCTGCGAGACAGATCGCGCCGGTCATCATTTGGGTACGGCTCATCGCTGCGCCCTGCCGAAAATACCGGCCGGCTTCACCAGCAGCACACCGAGGAACAGCGCGAAATTCACCGCAAGCGTCAGGCCGGGATCGATAAAGGTCGCCACCAGCGCTTCGCTCAATCCCAGCGCCAGCCCTGCGACGAGACAGCCCAGCAAATTTCCGACGCCGCCCATCACGACCACGATCAGCGCCTTCATGGTGAACACCACGCCGGAGGTGGCGCTGAAGGTCAGGAACATGCTGATCAGCACGCCAGCAGACGCCACCAGCGCGCCGCCGAGCGCAAAGGCCAGTGCCGATGTCCTGGTGACATCGATGGCAACAAGCTGCGCCGCGATGGGATCAACAGCCACGGCGCGGATCGAGGTGCCGATCCGTGTGCGGGTCAGCGTCAGATAGAGTGCAAGGCCGACGACGACCGCGAGGCCAAAAGCAATCAGGCGGTTGAGCGCCAACACTTCGCCGACGATCTTCACAGGAATGGCAAGGAACGAATAGCTGAAGTAAGCGCCACCGAACATGGTCAGCATGATGCCTTGCACGATGAACATCATGCCGAAGGTCGCCAGAATACTATCGACCTCAAGGGCGTCGCGGGTGCGCGCCCGGCGCACCAGCGGCGTGAGCAGCACGCGATACAAGAGATAGCTGATGCCGAAACTGACCGGAATGACAAACGCCAGTCCTGCGAGCGGATTGAGCGCCCAGCCGGTGAACAGCCAGTAGGACGCAAAGGCCGCGCCGATCAGGAACTCGCCATAGGACAGGTTCATGATCCGCGCCACGCCATATTGCAGGGTCAATCCCATAGCGATCAGCGCGTACATGCCGCCCAGCACGAGGCCGGTGAGAACCGCGTTTGTCATTCTGTCAGACCAGATACAGGAGGGACGCGATCACTGCGCCTTCCATGCCGGCTTCGGCACGACCGGCGCACGCGCGCCCTCGTTACCCGACGGGCCGACGCCGTAGAACTCGCCGTCCTGCCACTGCCCGACCCACCAGTATTTTGTCGGCATGTTGTTCTCGAGCTTCACCTTGCCGATCACGGTCTCGAAGGTGCCACTCTGCAGATCCTTGATGACCGCAGCGCGATCGACCTTGCCAACCCGCTCGATCGCCTGCTGCAGCATCTGCAGCCCGGCATAAGTGACCGCACTGGCCCAGCGATCCGGCTCCGCGCCATTCGCGGCCGACGCCTTGTGCCGCGCCAGATAGTCCTTGATGGCCGGGCTGTCGCCGTTCCAGCCGCCGATGCCCATGACGCCTTCAGCATTGGCGCCGAATTTCTGCTTGAACAGCGGAAATGCCGTGCCGACACCGGTGTAGAAGATCTTCGGATTGAAGCCGGAGATGCGAGACTGTTCAGTGATGGCGATCGTGTCCGGCGGATAGCTGAAGGCGATGAACACGTCGGGGTTCAGCGCCTTCACCTCATTGATGATCGGGCTGAGATCCTGCGTGCCGACCGGATAGGTCTTGTCATAAGCCAACTTGAATTTGGCGGCAGTCAGCGCAGGGCGTGCCGCGCCAGAGAGATCGATGCCGAAGCCGTCGGCGATGCTGGCCATCGCCACGGTGTCGCCAATCTTGCCTTCGGTGCGCAGCTTCACCAGCAGCTCGACCAGCGTCTTGGCGGCATCGGCGCTGGTGCCGAGCAGCCAGAAACTGTTGGGCCAGCGCTTCGCCAGTTCGGGCGCACGGTCGGTCACCGCCGTCGAGGCGATGTGCGGATAGCCGGCCTTGTTCAGGATCGGGCCAACCGCGAGATTCAGGCCGGTGCCCCAGGGCGGCAGGATGAAATCGACCTTGTCCTGGGTGATCAGCCGCTCCAGCGCCTTGGCGGCTTCCTCGGCGCTCGACCGGTCGTCATACTGGACGACCTCGATTGGGACGCGCTTGTCGCCGAGTTTGAGCCCGCCGGCGGCGTTCACTTCCTTCACCCACAGCTCGTAGTTGGGAATCGTCGTTACCGCGGCGCCGCCGGCGGCGGGGCCCGTGCGCGAGATCGCATAACCGATCTTGACCGACGTCTGGGCCTCGGCTGCGCCGCCCCATCCGACGGCCGCCGCACCGACCACTGCGAGTAGTCCTGCCGCAAGGCGCTTGACTGCTGACACCATGTTATCCTCCCCGAATTCTTTTCACCGACGCCTTGTGGCGTTCGATGGCCGGAGACTAGTCCAGCGTTTGGGGCTGGGAATTGGACGCATCCGGGGAAAGATTGTATTGATCCGTGTAGGCGAGCTATTTCACGCGACGGATTGTCCCAGTGCTCGAGACCGCGCACATCGTTTCAGGTCCCACCGGCTTCGCGGAGAAGCCGCTTCCGGCATTGCATGCGGAAAGATTCGCACCCGGACTGGCGCCGCGCAGCTGGATCATCCGGCAGTCGGTAGCCAGGCGCTCGCACCTGCTGGTGATCGAAACCCGGCGCGGCACCGCCACGATGCGCGGCACCACGGTTGCCATTCAGTCCCCCGGCCTGTTGTGGCTTCCCGGCGATCACGAAGGCACGTTGGAAGTCGAAGCCGGCGCACAAGGCTATCTGATTTCAGTGTCGGACGATGTCCTCACCCGCACCGTCGCCGGCAGTGCCGAGGCGCTGCACCTGCGGCGAACCATCGACCGGCTGGTGCTGCGCGAAGGCGCGCAACTCGCGACGACTTTTGCGGCCGTCACGGAATCCTGCAGCACGCTGGTGCGTGAATTGAATACGCCGGGCCGCGGCAGCGCGACGATGACATCGACGCATGTGTTGTTGCTGTGCCTCCACCTCTGGCGCTCGGTGATTTCGGAGGAAGCCCCCGACGATGCCGCACAGCGCGGCGACGGTCCTCGCCTCGTTGGCAATTTCCTGCAGATGGTCGAACTGCATTATCGCGACGGCTGGCCTATCGCACGCTATGCGGCTGCACTCGGCGTCACTGACGACAAGCTGCACGCACATTGCAAGCGCGAGAAGGGCTACAGCCCGCGCGCCATCGTGCATCAGCGCCTGATCCACGAAGCCTGTATGCGGTTGCGGCAGCTCGATCTGCCAGTCGAGCAGATCGGCTATGGTCTCGGCTTTCGCGATCCCGGCTATTTCAATCGCTTCTTTCGCAAGTATCAAAACGCCTCGCCAGGCGCCTATCGGCGCCGCGTGCGGCTCGATCCAGGTCAGCACGGTCCGTCCTATGCGGCATGGCCGTGACTGTCCCACCGTCGATCAGTGCTGTGTCTCTTTGAAACCTGCGTGATCAATTTGGAACAGCGCGCGTTAAGCATGACTCGATATTGAATCGGGGTCACAACATCCATTTCCGCGCTCTGTTTCAGATGTCACTTCATGACGCCGTTCACTATTCGGCCCAAAGCGGGGTGAAAGGTGCCTACGAGATCGTCATCGACGTAGGATCGCACCCATAAGACGCATGCGACGGCGCCAATTACCGACTCCAGGTGGAGCGGAATACTACTTGGCGCGGCAGGGCTGCATTTGCTCGACTGTGTCCGAGTGTTTCCGCCGATATGCCTTATCGCGAAGGTGAAAATCTTAGACGTTGTGCTGGTGACAAAAGCCTGCGAAAGCAGGATATTGATGAAATTGCGACTTATCAGCGCACCTACGGTATTGGCGTTCACCCGTTTTCATAGTGTCGGCCCATGACCATCGAGATCGTCCAGATCGTCCAGGAGTTGAGTTCAGTCGGCGGCGTTGAGAGCGTGGCCAGCGAACTCGCATGCGCATTCAGCCGCGCCAAGATCGCCAACACAGTTCTTGCCAGCGCCGTCGGCGAAAAGGCAACGCCAGGTACGCGCATCGAGCGGGTCGGCGCTTGGCTTTCGCACATCAAGACGCGCGGCATCCTGCGCTATCTTGGTCGCGCTTTTGTTGTTCCCACCTTCACATTGCTGGCGACGCGCGCCGCCTATCATCATCCCAAAGCCGTCATCATCAGCCACGGCGACAGCCTGACGGGCGACGTGCTTGTCGTACACGCCGTCAATGCGCAGAGCCTCGCCGAAAAGCGCAACGCCGGCTCCTGGTCATGGCTGCTGAATCCCATGCATCTGTGGGTGGCCCTGCGTGATCGCTGGATGATCGGCGGCCTTCGCTATCGCATGTATGTCGCGGTCTCGCCGCGCGTCGCAACCGAACTGCAAGAGATCTACAAGGTACCAGCGTCGCGCATCCGCGTAATCCCCAACGGCATCGACCTCAATCGCTTCGCCCGCGACACCGCGGCCGGTCTCAGGATTCGTGAGGAATTCGGCATCCCCGCAAACGCCAGGCTTCTGCTGTTCGCCGGCCATGAATTTCGCCGCAAGGGTCTGGCGCATGCCATCGGCGCGCTCGAGCGCCTCGGCTCCGATGTCTGGATGCTTGTGGTGGGTTCGGATAATCCCGCGCCCTATCGCAAACTGGCGACAACCTCCGCCGATCGGCTGGTCTTCGCGGGATCCCGCACCGATATGCCGGCCCTCTACGCTGCGGCCGACGCCTTTGTACTGCCGACTGCCTATGAAACTTTCTCGCTGGTCTGCATGGAAGCCATGGCCTGCTCGACGCCGGTGTTTGCGACACCGGTCGGTGGGATCGAGGATTACCTTGTCGACGGCGTGAACGGTTATCAGATCAAGATGGACGGCGCAGACATCGCCGAGAAGATCGCGATGGCATTCTCCGATCCGGCGACACTGGCTCGGCTGTGCGAAGGCGCGCATGCCACAGCACTGAATTACGGCTGGGACTATGTCGGTTCGCGCTACATCGAGCTGCTGGAGCAGGTACAGGCGTCGAAGAACGAATTTGCGCCGGGCGCCATGGCGGTCGGCGCCTGATCGCAGACGCCCGCTTCAAGGGATTGGTCGGCCCGCTCCCTGCTTTGCATCGGCGGCCTGCTGGCAGGCCGACACCAGCGCATTCGCCACCACCTCGTAAGTGAAACGCGTCAGCACGTTGCCGCGCGCAGCCGCGCCTCGGTCCAGCAACTGCTGCGGGTAGGCAGCAAGCCGATCCAGCAGTGTCGCCAGCGCATCCGGATCGCGCTCGGGAATGATCCAGCCGCCCTTACCGATAACATCGGGAATAGCGCCGCCCGTCGAACCGATCACCGGCACGCCGCAAGCCTGCGACTCGACGATCACCCGGCCGAACTGCTCACGCACGGCGCTGGTGGTGCGTGTCAGCAAGATCATTGCATCGAGACCGCCCAGAAACGACGCGACATCGGCCGGTTTTCCCCAGCCCTGGAACGTGACACGATCGGTCAGGCCCAGCTCGGCGACACGCTGCTTGAGTGCAGACTCATGCGGGCCTTCACCCATGATCGTAACTGTCACATGTGCCGTGGCGCGCTTCATGGCATCGAGCGCGTCGTCGAGACCCTTCTCCTCGACGAGACGCCCGACATAGCCAATGCGTAGTCCCCGCCCGGGCGCAATCGGCGCCTGGCGCACGCCGGTCTGATTGAAGGTCGCGAGATCGACGCCATAGCCGATGGGCGACGCTGGGCCGGTATAGCCGCACGCGCGAACGACTGCTGTCGCCTCCGGACTGCGCGAGAGGATATGATCCGTGTTCCGCAGCACGTCCTTGCGGATGAACTCGAATGGCGGCGGCAAGCGCTTCAGGATGTTCTGGTCGACTTCCAGGACCATCGCAGCGCGCCCCTTGAGGATGCGCGCCTGCATCGCGACGACGCTCCACGGCTCTTCCCAGAGATGGATCACATCCGGATCGACCTCACGGATGAGACGCCGCAAGCCCGGATAAAAATGCAGATACCAGCTCATCGGGCCCGCACGCGGCAGGCAGATCGGCATCACATGCACGGTCATGCCGGGATCGTCGGATGGATCTGCAATAATCGTACGGCCGAACTGATACCAGGTAGCCGGGACGACGAGATGCATATCGACGTCATCGCGTCCGACGAGTGGGTAGTATCGCAGACGCCCCGCATCGCGGCTGACGGCGGAATGTGCAATCGAGAGGACCTTGAGACGACGACTGCTAGACACGCCCCGTCATCCTCGCGGCCACACCCGTCAGGCCAGACAGATGGAGCTCCATGGTCGCGAGACTACGATCCGAACCATTGATCGTGCAGCGTGGCAGGTTGTAGGCATCCTGGCCATTGCGCACGAGGCCCTTGCGGGTCGTCGCTGCACTCGCATAACCGGCATCACGCGCGATCGCGAAATCGCGCGGACCGCAATCGCCCGAACGTCCATAGGGAAATGCGAAATGCCTGGCGGGGATGCCAAGGCGCTCGACCAATCGGTCGCGACCGCCCTTGAGTTCGAAGCGTGCGCCATCGGGCGACAGCGACGAAATGCGGGCATGCGTCACAGTGTGGCCGCCGATCTCCACCAACGGATCGTTGCGCAACTCTTCAAGCATCTCCCAGGTGATCGCGTGCTTCCAGTGCATCGCGTCGATGTCGACACCATTGAGTTCGCAAAATTTCTTGTAAGAAGCCGCAGCTTGCGGACCATCCCAACGGTCTGCAATACGATAGAACGCCGCACGCTTGGCATCAGACGTCGGCACGTCGATCGCACCGTCCTCAAGGATGACCTGGTCGTTGTTGAGCAAGGTATCTTCCAGACCTGCGGCCCATAGCGGAAGCGTACCGTCAGGAATGCCCGTCGTGACAAACAGCGTCACCGGCACATTGTGACGGCGAAACAGCGGGACAATTTCCTCATACGTATCGCGATAGCAATCGTCGACGGAGAAGTTGACGAAGCGATCGTTGGACTTTCCAGCCTTCGAGCGCTGGATCGCTTCTTACATCGTCACGACATCCCAGCCGCGCTGCTTCAGATGCCACAGGAACTGATCGAGAAAATTCGTATCGAGATAGAAGTCGCGGTTCGGCAGCTTCTCCCAGGCCCGAGCGGAGGCGCCGCGATGAAAGGTCATCAGGCAGCCACGCGTGCCCATGAACATATCGGCAGCCATGCTGATCGGGCGAACCAGCGCTTCGGAAGACGCCATGCGTCGGGCGGCGCTGGATAACAGGTGCTTCATCGAAAAGTCCTCAGACGATCAAGGCACTCTCTAATACAAAAACGCATATCAAAATCACAAGCGCCCCCGGACGCGCGCAAATGCCGCAATGTAGACGCCCGGCATCAGCATCGCGACAGACAGCGCAAGGCAGACCAGATAGGCAAAACCACCGGCGAAAAGCCGCTGCCACGGGCCCGTCAGAACCTCATGAATTTGCCAGCTGAAGAGTGCCATCAGCGCTGCCGGGAAACACGCGAGAAACATCAGGTAGAGCAGCTTGCGCCGGGACCCCAGGACGATCATGACGCCAGCCAGAAGAACGATACCACGGGCGGCTTCACCCAGTCCAAGCAACAAGGTGCCCCATTCATGCGCCGTGGGCAGGTATGAGGTGAGAAGGTTAACTACGATATTAACCAGATAGGCACTGACGATGATGGCAGCGGCCGCAAAGTTCCGGCCTGCACCATTGAGAATGCGGATCAGGATCCAGCCAAGCGTCGCAGCCCATAGGCCAAGTGCGATGCCGCGCAAAGCCTGACTGGTCAGGAACAGCGCCTGCTCGTTGAAGGCGCCGCGCAGAAACACCAGTCGCACGATCTCCGGCGCAAACATCGCGAGAAAGACTGACGCTGGCACTGCGAGTGCGAGAATAGGCCGCGCGATCCCTTCGATCTGCGCGCCGACATCCTTTGGCGGATGACTGGACAGTACCGCGAGCCCGACTGGCTGACTGATCAGCAGCAGCGCGCTTTCGGTCAATGTCCGCGCATAATCCAGCGAGGCCACCGCACCGGTCCCGACCCGCGATGCCAGCAGGCGTTCGATCCAGACATTGGCCTGTTCGGCGACCGGTAGCGCGAGCAGCGGTCGCAGCCGACGGAAGAATTCGCGGCCCGATGCCAGCACCGATGACAGCGACAGGCCCTTGAAGCTGAGCACCCCTTCGCGCCACATCGTGTAGAGGCCCCAGGCGCCGAGTGCGTTGAAGGCAATCGAGAACGACCAGGCCAGTGTATGGAAGTTGCCGGACACAGCGACCAGCGCAATACCCATGAGCACGGCGATGTTCAGGATGCTGGCGCGGATATTCGTCAGGCGCGTCCGGCCGAGTGCGATTTCCCCCGCGGCCAGTACGTTGATCATCGCCGAGGCCGGCATGCCCAGCGCCATGATGCGAATGAAGTCGAGAGTGAGGCTACGCCCCTCCGCCGAAAAGCCGCCGACCAGCGCGTCCACAGCCCGCTCGCCGAGCGCCTGTAGCCCGATCATCAGGATCATAGCGATGCCGGTGATCGCCACCGTCATGGCGCCCAGCCGCTGAGGTCCGTTGCCATCCTTCAGCGCATCCCGGTGCATCGGGATCATCACGGCGGGTACAGTTTCGTTCTGCAGGAAGGCTAGCGGCAGCATCACCGCCGTGATCGCGCCACGAAAACCGTCCGCGACCAGCGAAGCGCCAAGCACTTGCGCCATCAGAATCTCGCGACCGAAGCCCAGCAGTTTGCTGGTCAGCGCACCGCTGATGAGAATGGCTGTAAACTTCCGCGTCGAGTGCCGGGCGCCGCTCATGAGCGCGCCGCTACGGCCCGATCAGGGGCCGTCCGAGAACTCAAATTGCAAACTGAGCAGTCATGCGCGGTCACACGGGCGCTCCCGCGGCCGCTCGCCCGATCAAGTTGGAAACCGTCTGCAGCATCTGATCGACGCTGTAATGCGAGCGCGCTCGCGCTTCGGCATATTGCAACTGGCCCGCCAGTTCAGGCGGGCGCGACATGACCTTGGTGATAGCGGCGGCCAGCGCATCGGCATCCCCTGGCGGCACCAGCGTTCCCGCCTTGCCGACCTCGAGAATATCGGACGCCGCACCGGCATCCGTCGCAATCACAGGCACACCCGCGAGCATGGCTTCGACGAGTGTGCGACCGAAGGGTTCAGGATCAATCGAAGGATGGATCATCGCATCGACGGCGCGCATCAGCCTCGGCACGTCGCCGCGCTGGCCGAGGAAATGCACGCGATCGCCAAGACCGAGATCCGCCACCATCCGGTTGAGCTTCTCGGCATAAGACTCTTCGCCAAACAGCGCAGCCCCCGCAATAATACAGCTGACGCCCGGCGTCTTTGCCAGAGCCTGCAACACGATATGCTGCCCCTTCCAGGCCGCGAGGCGACTGAAGACGCCGACGAGCGGTCCTTCGGGCAATTTCAACTCGCGCCTGATCTCGAGCGGCGTGCTGGCGTCCGGTGGCACATCAAGGCCGTTGGGCACGATCGCGACCAGCTCCTTGCGGCCGCCTTGCGCAATGAAGGCATCTGCAGCAGCTTGCGAAGGAACGACCACCTTTGCCGTACAATAATTCGCCAGCGCCACCTGCACGCGGCGCTGCGTGGCGCCGAAATGCTCACTGCTGATGATATCGTGCAGGTGCCAGATCAGCGGACGCCGCGCCAGCGTGGCGGCGACAGCCGACAACACAAAGGCCTTCTGCGAATTCGCATAGATGACGTCATGACGGCGCGCTTCGCGCGTCAATTCGGCAATGATGGCCCCGAGCCGACCAATCAGCGGAAAGGCTTTCAGGATCGAGCTGTCGCGCCTGACATCCGAGAGCCCCTCGCCCCAGCGCGACACACGCACCTTCAGGCCCTTGGCTGCAAGCGCCTGATGCAGCGGGCCATCCTCGAACAGGAAGGCCGCCTCGCCCGCCCATGGCTGAACAATATCAATCAGAACGAGCTCAGCGCCGGAGATCGAGCCCGTATGGCAGACAAACAGAACGCTGGGAGCGGGCATCACGTCGCTCCGGCATAAGCATTATTCGAAACCCGGTCTGTGCCGCTCGGCGTATTGGCGTCCGGCATCATGGTGACGGCAATGCCGAAGACGCTGCCGCCCGCGACACGGATCGCGCTGGATGTCGCCACTGCCTGCCCGATCGACGAGCGGCCGGAACGCATGCAGAGCAGCACGCCATCGACCTGCCTGGCCAGCACGCCCAGATCGGTCTGGATGCCCGGCGATGGCGCGTCGATCAGGACAACGTCGTAGATCTGGCTCCAGAGCAGGAGATCACCGAGCGGTTTACGCATCAGCAACTCGGCGGATGCCGAGAACGGCCCAGCAGGAATGACGTCGAGATTAGGAGTCGCGGTGCGGACCACCGCTTCGCGCGGCGTGATGTCGCCGCGCAGAATTCCCTGCAGCCCCATGCTGCTGCGCAAGCCCAGGGCTGTTTCGAACTTCGGCGCGCCGAAATCGCATTCGATCACGAGCACGCTGCGGCCAGCCGTTGCGAGATATTGCGCCAGCGTCAGGGTCAGAAACGTTTTGCCCTCGGCCGTCGTCGGCGACGCGACCAGAATCTTGCGGCGTGTCCTGGCGTCGTTCGACACGAGCAGGCCCGTCGCCAGATCGCGGAGTGCATCCTGATAGTGGCGATCCTGCAGCGCGAGCGGCAGCGCACGCGCCAGCGAGGCGCCTGACTGCGCTATGAGGATCGCACCGATAGGCGATTCCGATGGATCGCGCTTGACGGTCGGCAATCGTGCCAAAACGGGCGCGCCGGTGACGACGGCCAATTCCGATGACGACGTCGGCAGTGGCGGTCCAGGACGCGGCGTCACGGGGGCAGTCGCCTGAACAGGGGCCGGAGCGACCGGTGCGGCGACTGCGACAGGTGCAGCTACGGCGGCAGGCGCGGCTGCACGCACCGGGCGAATAGTTGCAGTCCGCAGCCGGGACAGACCCGCAAGATTGACGCGATCGCCGAAGAAGGCAGCGACGAATGCGAGCAGCAGGCCCAGCGTGCCGCCAGCGGCCAGGAACGGAATTTTCTTCGGGAAAAACGGCTTGGTCGGCAGTTCGGCAAGGCTGACCAGCCGTGTATTGCCGATCAGCACGCGGCGCTCGGTTTCGAGTTCGCTGGCGCGTTTGTAGAGATCGGCATATTGCTGGCGCTTGATCTCGGTGCTGCGCACCATGCTCTCGATCGAGGCCTCGTCCGATGTCGCCGAGCCGACTTCAGACTTCACGGCATCCATCTGCTTTCTGAGCGCGTTCACGAGGGAATCATTGGCGTCGAACGCCTTCTGCGCGCTGGCGGCGATGCTCGCCACTTCCGTGGCCATGCGCTCCTTGATCGCGGACTGCTCCTGCTCCAGCGCACGCAGCGACGGGTGCCGCGGCCCGAGCACATTGGCCTGGCTGGCGAGCTGCGCGGTGACGACCGTGAGCTGCTGCTTGAGATCGGCGATCGAGCGGTTTGACAGCACTGAAGGGGAATCGACAGCGCGCGCCTGATTGGCCTTGATCTCCTGCAAGCGGGCGAGCGCATCGGCACGCGCGGTTTCGGCAGTGGACAATTGCTGGCTGATGCTGCTCAGCCGCTCCGAGCTGATCGGCGCCAGCGATCCGCGCATCAAGCCCTTGTTGCGGCGAAATGCCTGGATCTTGGTATCGGCATCGCGCAACTCTGCATCCAGCTGCTTGGCTTCCTTCCAGAGATAGGACGCGGCAACCTCGCGGCTGCTGGCACCCGATGTCCGCTGCTCGTCGAGAAACGCATTGGTCAGCGCATTCGCCATCTTCTGCGCGACTTCGGGGATCGACGAAGTGTAGGAGATATTGATGACGCGCGAACGTCCAACAGCACCAATCGCGAAATTCCCAGATACGTAGTCGATCAGCGCCGCCGTATCGGTCCGCATCTTTTCGCAGGTGGAGCTGCTGCTTCTGCTCTGACACTCTTCAATCGCGGCATCCGTGACGCCCGGCTGCTGCATGGCGAGCCGCATCACCCGCGGCGAGCGCGCGATCAGCAGCTGGCTTTCGACGTCGGCGGGGTCACCGATTTTTTGCGCCCATGCGGCCGATGCGTTGCTGTTGCTGGGTTCCTGTTCGGCGACGATCACCGAACCTGTGGCGAGATAGCGCACCGGCAGCACGACCAGCGCAATGACCGTCAGGATCATCACGCCGAGAAACACAGCGCCGAACAGGCTACGATTGCGCCAAACCCTGAGCAGCGGGCTCTCGCCCGCCGCGCCATCGGCGGCTTCCGTATTCGTAACGATGGCGCGTTTGGTGAACATGCGCGTCAGACTTTACTACGGGGCGCTGGCACCGCACATCCCTGCGCCGTAACGGTGCTCACCCAGCGCAACCACCCATGACCGACCGCGACACGCATACTGAACCCTTTGTCCCCCGAACCACAAATCCACTGCGGGGAGCAGGTCTACTATCCATTCATTAGGGATGTTTTGGTTAAGGGCGGGTTTAAAATGCTAACCAATACCTTTGCGCTGCCTAATTAGTAGGCTGTTACGCATCCCCCCGGACCGGTGCCGCATTAGCGAGCTAGGTAGGTACGGCAGCTTTGGTTGCGAGCCGGAACCAAATCTCGCAGCGGGGCGTTCCGGAATTGCTGCAACCGGAGTTCCCCGATGAGCCTTCTGAAATGGGCGCTGATCTTCTTTCTAATTTCCGTCGCCGCCGGCCTGTTCGGCTTTACCGGCATCTCCGCCGCGACGGCCGACGTCGCGCGCGTGCTTTTTTATATCTTCCTCGTGATCTGCATCGTGCTGCTGGTATTGGGGATCACGATCTTTCGGGCCTGACGCGCCGGGCGGCACGCCAATCCGGGATCTAGTGAATGCCGACGCCGACCAGTCGATCGACCAGGGCGCGGTCGGCAGTCAGCACATCCGGCGTGCCGCTCCAGCTGGTACGGCCCCGCTCCATCACCATGACGCTGCTCGCGAAATCCAGCGCGCGTTCGATCTGCTGCTCGACCAGAATGATGGTGACTTCACTAGTGGCGGCCAGCTTCGCCAGCAGTGCCATCAACTCGTCGCAGATCACGGGCGCCAGACCTTCCAGAGGCTCATCGAGCAACAGGATCGAGGGTTTGCCCAGCAGTGTCCGGGCCATCGACAGCATCTGCTGCTCGCCGCCTGACAGCTGCTTGCCGTAATTGCCGCGGCGTTCGCGTAGCCGCGGGAACATCGCATAGGCTTCATCGAGCGCCGACGCCGGCCGGCCCTTCAGCCCGGTGCGCAGATTCTCCTCCACCGTCAGCGAGGCGAAGATGTCGCGGGTCTGCGGCACATAGCCGATACCGAGATCGGCGCGCGCCGAGGTCCGCTTGGCCGTGACGTCCTGGTCGCCGATCCTGATCTCGCCGCCATGGCGCGTCGTCAGGCCCATCAGCGTCGCCAGCAGCGTGGTCTTGCCCATGCCGTTGCGGCCGAGCACGGCGAGACGATCACCTGCTTTCACCGAGAACGAAATGCCCTCGATGATCCGCGTCGCGCCATAGCCCGCGCTCAGGTTCTGGATATCAAGTGGCGCGGCGGGCATCGGCATAGCTCCCCAAATACGCGCGGCGCACTTCGTGATCGGCGGTGACCTGATCGGGCGATCCCTCGAAAATCAGCCGTCCGGCAGCCAGCACCAGCACGCGCCTGGCAAACTTGAACACCAGATCCATGTCGTGCTCGATCATCAACACGGCGATATCAGGTGGCAGCCGATTGATCGCCTCAAGGATTTTGGGCGCCTCGTCATGCGGCACGCCGGCGGCAGGCTCGTCGAGCAAGAGCACCTTCGGATGCAGCGCGAGGCCGATGGCGAGCTCGATCAGGCGCTGCTGGCCGTAGGCGAGCTCGACCACCTTGCGATAGGCCAGCCTGTCGAGACCTAGATGGCTAAGAATCTCGCTCCACTCGGCACGCACCTCCGGCAGCTCCGTCGAGCTCGAGAAAAACCGCCGCGTGATGCGCTTGCGCTGCATGACCGCCAGCGCGACATTGTCGGCGACAGTGAGATTGGCAAACAGCCGCGTGGTCTGGAACGTGCGCACCAGACCGCGACGCACACGATCGGGAATGCTGAGACCGGTGATCTCGTCACCGCCCATGAAGAACTGGCCTTCGCTCGGCGCGATGTCGCCGGTGATCAGATTGACCAGCGTGGTCTTGCCAGCACCGTTCGGGCCAATCAGCGCGACGCGGTCGCCGGCAGTTAATTTGAAAGTGACGTCGCGCGTCACATGCAGACCGCCGAACGAGCACGACACGCCGCGGGCTTCGAGGAGATTGGTCATGCCGCCTCTCCCTTGCGCTTGAAGCGGGAGGCGAGCGACAGCACCGGTTCGATCAGCCCGCGCGGCGCGAACACCACAATCAGGATCAGCAGCAGGCCGACCAGCGTCATCCAGTGGAACGGGTTGGCGGCGGCCACGATATGCTCGAAGATCATGAAGATGATCGTCCCCGCCAGCGCGCCCCACAGATGCCCTGCACCGCCAAGCACCAGCATCACCAGAACTTCGGCTGATCGTTCGAAGCTGACGCTATCGAGACCGACGACGCCGGTGCTGATCGCCGTCAGCGCTCCACCGATCCCGGCAACGGCACCAGCGACGCCATACATCACGACAAGGCGCGGGTAGATCGAGACGCCGATCATCTTGGCGCGCAGGTCGTCGTCCTTGATGCCACGGCACATCAGACCAAACGGCGAGCGCACGAAACGCTGCAGCAGCACGAAGACAATGACCAGCACGCCCAGCGAGAACAAAAATGCCGTGCGGCTGTACATGTCGAAATTGAAGATGCCGAACACCTTGCCCGGTGTGATGCCTGACAGGCCGTCACTGCCGCCGGTCAGCCACGACAGCTTGTTCGCAAGTGCGGCGACCAATTGCCCCACGGCAATCGACAGCACCAGTTGTGGGAGCCCGCGAAACCGCGTGATCAGCGCACCGGAGATCAGCCCCATGACCGTTCCCGCGAATACACCGATCGCCAGCAACGCGATGGGATCGGTGATGCCACGCACGCAAGCAATGCCGGCGGCATAGGCGCCGACGCCGAATTGCGCGGCATGGCCGAGGGTGGCGACGCCGCAATAACCGGTGACCAGATCGAGCGACAGCACCAGGAATGCGATGCCGATCAGCCGCGTCAGGAACGCCAGATCGTCCGGATACAGAAAGTAGCCGATGGCACCGAGCGCGACGATACTCAGCGCACCTGCGCCCTCCTGACCGAAGGGAGTGCTGCGCTTGTGCGGAACGTGGGTCGCGGCGATCTCGCTCATGCGTGCGACCTGCCGAATAGGCCATGCGGAAACAGGAACACGACGACGATCACCGACAGATAGAAGAAGAAGTCGCCGAACTCCGGCGCGAGATATTTGCCGGTGGTGTCGGCGAGGCCGAGCAGGAGCGACGCCGACAGAGCACCAAGGATCGAGCCTGCGCCGCCGACAGAGACGACGACGAGGAACGTCACCATATAGCGCAGTGCATAGAACGGTTCGATCGGCAGGATCTCCGCGCCGACCACGCCACCGAATGCGCCGAGCCCGATCGCCAGCGCGAAGGTCACTGCATAGATGATTTCGGTGCGGATGCCCAAGGCGTCCGCCATACCACTATGATCGACCGAGGCGCGTAGCTTGATTCCGAACTCCGTCTTCTCGATCAGAAGCCACAGCGCCAGCGCCGTAACCACGCCGCAGGCGATGACAAAGATGCGATGAGTCGGCAGCATGCGGAAACCGATATCGAGCGGACCACTGAGGGTCTGTGGCAGCGGAATCGATTTCAGCGACGGGCCGAAAATGAAATTGACGATGCCGATAATGAAGAACGTGATGCCGATGGTCATCAGCACCTGAATTAGCGGATCGGACTTCCGGTAGATTCGACGATACAGCAGAATCTCGAACGGGATCGAAACGATGATGGTACCGATCACTGCCATCAGGATCGCGACGCTATAATGCACATGCAGGTCGCGGATAGCATAGGAGGCCAGATAGCCGCCAATCATGGCGAAAGCACCATGGGCGAGGTTCACTACGCGCATCAGCCCCATCATGATGGACAGACCGATGGAAATGATGAACAGCACCATCCCATAGGCGACGGCGTCGGTCATGATGCTGAAGATGGTACGCATGATTGATCCTATACCGAAGCAGCGACCGAACGCCATTCCGGCGACTGCGGCAAGGCGTCATGGACGACGGCGCCACGCACCATGGTGAGCAGCACCTTCGTTTCTTTCAAAGGGAGGCACTCAGCGGCGAACGGATCGCGATCAAGGGCGATCAAATCGGCCGCCATGCCCGGCATCAGCGTGCCGCGCCAGTCTTCCTGCTTCATCGCGATGGCGCCACCGACCGTGTAGCTGTGAATGGCTTCGCGGACGCTGACGACTTCACCCTGCCCGATCGGCGCACCGCTGTCCGAGGCGCGGTTCACCGCATCGGCGATGCCATCCCACGGAGACCACGACCCGGTCGGTGCATCAGAGCTGGCGATGTAAGTGACACCCGCGTCGATCACCGAGCGGCCGGGATAGCAACGATCGGCGCGCGGACCGAAGGCACCGGCAATCGAGCGCCGCATCCGGGAGAGGAAACTTGGCTGGGTGACGACGAGCGCGCCCAATGCCTTCATCCGCGCCAGTCCACCGGCGGGCGGCACGAAGTAATGTTCGATGCGGTGCCGGACATCGGCGCGGGGATGTGCCGCCTGCGCCTTCTCATAGGCTTCGATGATGCAATCGATTCCGCGATCGCCGGTACAATGAACGGCGACCTGCCAGCCGTCCGCATGCGCGTCGGCGATCACGCGCTGCAGTTCGGTTTCATCGCGCATGAACATGCCGCGGGACGGCGTATCGAAGAAATCCTCGCTCACCGCCGAAGTTCGCGCGCCGACGATGCCATCGGCGAAATATTTCAGCGTCATGGACTGCCAGTTGGCGTCTTGCGTCGGCGCCAACCCACGCGCAGCCGCTTCAACTGGGTCGAGCTGGTTCATGAAGCCGAGCCGCATTGGCAGCACATCGCCATTCGCGCGGATCTCGTTCCAGATGGCGAATTCATCATCGAAGCCGACGGTGAACCCGACCGCGGCTTCTACGGCAGCAACAAGACCGAACCTGGCGCTATCGGCAATTGTCGCGCGCAGAGCCGTGGTGAGCTCATTGCGATCCATCGGCGGCGCAGCACGGAAAATCAGTTCGGCTGCGCTTTCTTTGGCGCTGCCGTCCAGTCGGCTATCCTCGGAGCGCCCGAACGTGCCGCCTTCCGGATCGGCGGTGGCATCGTCGATGCCCAGCAGTCGCAGCGCGGCACTGTTGACGACGGCGACATGACCGCAGAAGCGGCGGATCAGCACCGGATGATCGGGAATGACGACATCGATCTCAACCCGTGTCGGCAGCCGATGCTCCGCCAGTCCGTTCTCATCGAGGCCCGCGCCGTAGACCCATTTATCACTTGGAATGGCGCGCGCACGCGCAACCAGAAAATCAAGCACATCGGGTATCGTGGGCGCATCGCGCGGCGTCACCGGCACTTGCAGTCGCGCATGGGCGATGGCGAACAGATGAATATGGGCGTCGGTGAGGCCGGGAATGACGGTGGCACCCGCGAGATCGATCGTCTCGTCGGCGGATGGCGCAACATCCGCTGCACCAATCCAGACCACCTTGCCATCGCTGACGACGATGCTGTCCGCGGGGGTTTCATCCCAGGCAGAACGATAGATGCGGGCATTGATCAGTCGAAGCGAGCGCGCGCGGCTGGTCATGTCGAAGGAAATCTCATGTCGCGCGACGATGTCGCAGAAAGAGGGGGATTCCGCAACGAGGCGGAATCCCCGGCATTGCCTACTTCGTGCTCAGCGCCCAGTCCGGCTGATCGGCGAAGGTCTGGCTTTCCTTGTTGATCAGCTTGCCGTCCACCTTCTCCACACTGCGCAGATAGACGTTCTGGCGAATGTGACGCGTGGTCGGATCAATCGACACCGGACCGCGCGGGCTGACCCACTTCATATCCTTGACGGCGTCGACTGCCTTGGCGGCATCGCGCTTGCCGTCAGTGGCCTCGATCATCTTGTAGATCAGGCGCGCGCCGTCATAGGCCGCGACCGACGTCATGGTGACTTCGTCGAGGTTGCCGCCGCCCTTCTTTATGGTGGCAAGGAAGGCCGCGTTTTCCTTGGAGTCGTGCGACACCGAATAGTGATAGGTCGAAAGGATACCGATGCCGGCATCGCCGATATTCGGCAGATCCGGCTCGGTGACGACGTCACCGGTCGACATCAGCTTGACTCCGCCCGCCTTCAACCCGTTGTCGATATAGGCCTTGACGAAGCCCAGCGTCGGCGGGCCGGAGGGCAGGAAGGTGAAGATGGTGTCCGCGCCGGAATCCTTGATGCGCTGCATGATCGGGCTGAAGTCGGTGGTGGCGAGCGGAATGCGAACCGCTTCGACCACCGCGCCGCCCTCACCTTCGAACGTCTTCTTGAATGCCGCTTCAGCATCGACACCCGGACCGTAATCGCTGACCGCGATGGCCACCTTCTTGGCGCCGTTCTTCAACGCAATTTTCGCGGCAGGCACGGTGTTCTGCCACATGGTGAAGGAGGTGCGGACGATATAGGGGCTCTTCTCGACGATCGACGAGGTCGCCGCATTCATCACGATCAGCGGAGTCTTGGATTCTTCCAGCAGCGGCGCGATGGCCATCGCGTTCGGCGTGAAATAGACGCCAGCGAGATATTGCACCTTGTCCTTGACCAGCAATTCCTGCGCCAGTGCCTTCGACTTGGCGGGATTCGGACTCTCTTCATCGCGATAGATGAATTCGACGTCATGCTTGCCTGCTTTGGTGCCATGCTCGGCGACCCAGGCGTCGATGCCCATCTTGAAGTTCTTGCCAAACAGCGCGTAAGGGCCCGACATGGTGCCGATCACGCCGACCTTGATGGTGTCGGCGGAGGCCGTGCCGGTCATCAGGCCGAGAACGGCCAGTGCAAGAATCGATTGGCTGCGTCTGTTCATTGTGATTGTCCCCGTTGGAAAGTTAAGAAAACTATTCGGCAAACCTGTATTCAATAAACGTGCCGAGATGGCCCGTTTGATCCGGCGTGAGCGCGCCGAAATGACGCGTCAGAACATCTCGAAATATTCGCGTTGCTCCCAGTCGGAGACTTCCGCCTGGAAGCGATCGATCTCGGCATTCTTGATGTGGGTATAATAGTCGACCATCGTCGCCCCCATCTTCTCGCGGAAGAACGGATCTTCCTTGAGCGCAAAGGTCGCCTCGCGCAGCGACTTCGGCAGCAGATCGGCATTGGTCTCGTAAGGCGTGTCGGCGCTTGGACCGGGATCGAGCTTGCGATCGACGCCGTCCAGACCCGACAGTATCTGCGACGACATATAGAGATAAGGATTGGCGGCGGGCTCGCCGACACGGTTTTCGATACGTGTCGCGGAATCGCCGACACCGCCGAGCACACGGAGCATTGCGCCGCGATTGTCGCGGCCCCAGATCGCACGATCCGGCGCCAGCGAATAGGAGCGATAGCGCTTGTAGCCGTTGATGGTCGGTGTCGTGAATACGGTTGCCGCGCGCGCATGCGTAAGAAGCCCCGCGAGATAGCCCTGCCCGAACGATGACAGCGGCTCCGTGCCCTCGGTCGGCATGAACGCGTTTGCGCCGGTTGCACGCGATACGATCGACTGATGCAAATGCCAGCCAGACGACACGACGTTCGGAATCTTTGGCCGGCACATGAAGGTGGCGTGATAGCCGTGGCGATGCGCGATCTGCTTCACGGCGCTACGGAACAGCACCATGCTGTCGGCCGGCGTAAGGCCGACGGTCGGCGCGAAGGTGAATTCGCACTGGCTCGGACCGTATTCGACTTCGACAGACCGCAGCGGCAGACCGAGCGCAATCACGTCACGCCGGATGATTTCGAGCACCGGCTCCATCTGGTCGTAGCGCTGCTCGGTGAGATAGTTGTAGCCGTGCGAGAGCAGACTGACCTCCGGCGGATTGCCGGGCTGGCCGGCATCCTCCGGCTTCATGCGGTTATTCTCGACGTTGAAGATATGAAACTCGACTTCAAGACCGGCGACGAAATCGTAGCCACGTGCGTCTAGATCGCCGAGCACCTTCTTGTAGAGGTTGCGCGTCGCGAACGGCACCGGGCGGCCATCGGCGAAATGCACGTCGCACAGCACCCAGCCGGTTTCCGGCGCCCAGGGCAGGATCCGAAACGTGCTGGGATCGGGAATCATCAACACGTCGGCCGCGCCCTGCATTTCCGGAATGCCGAAGCCGCCGCCCGCAGTGAACACCGGAAACACCGTCTTGTGCGACGTGTCCTTGGCAAACATGGTCGTGGTGATCGAGCAGCCGCTTTCGAGACAGCGCAATGCCTCGCTGGCGATCAGCGTCTTGCCGCGCAGGATGCCGTGCTGATCCGGAAACGACAGCCGGATCACTTCGAGCTTATGCTCTTCGACCATGCTGCGCAGCCGGACGGCTGCTTCCTTCTGCTCCGCGGACCACAAACCGTGACGTTCAACGAAACTCAACGCACTCTCCCGCGGCTGTTCTGATCGATATTCACTCTGCCGCCGGCAGGTGGATGACATTGGACCCCGGCTCGGTCTGATCGGCCGGAGCGGCTGCCATCCATGGCGCGCCGCGACGACGGGCGACGTCGACTTCCATCCAGTAGGTTTCCCAACCCTTGGTCGGCCCGATGCCGTCCATGGTGCCCGGGCCCTGAATGCTGCGCGCGGTGTCCGCATCGAGCGACATCATCGGCTTCTGGCCGCCGGCAACCTTCTCGATCTCCGCACGCAGCAGCTTGCGATAGGCGATGATCGCCTTGTCGCTAGAGCCAAGATGCTCGCGGGTACGATCCTGGATCTTGCCCATCGACTCCACCGCCCACTGGTCGTGAACGTTGATGTCGGCGCCCATGCCCGTATAGGTCTCGTGCTTCTGCTCGTGCGGATTGAAGCCGTAGTCGTTGGTCTTGTTCTTGCGCGAGGTGTAGTTCGGCAACTCGTAAAGTTCGAGCCGCTGGTCGGTCATCTTCTTCTTGTCGACCGGCTGGGTGTAGCTGGTGAAGATCGCATACCAATAGCAATTCTCGTCATCGACCGGCACATGCCACTGGGTGATCGTCATTTCCGTGCTCATCGGAATCACGAAGCCATGCGGGAATAGCTGGTTGGTGACGCGCACATGGGTACGCTCCTCGTCGAGCTCGCGAAGTGCGATTAAACGAAGACCGTATTCGGTGCTTTCGACATTGATGATCGGGCGATCATATTCGCGCAGGATCTTGGTCATCGGCAGTTCGGTGCCGGCGGATGCGCCGCGGAACTGCTTGCCGTAGGACGCCTTGACGTCCTCGTCCTCGAAGAAGCGGTGCAGGAACGAGGCGTGCGCGGGGTCGATGCCGACTTCCAGCGCCTGCAGCCAGTTGCATTCGAACAGGCCCTTGAAGGCGAAGGTGTACTGGCCGGGTGCGGCGAAGCAGTCGATTTCCGGGAATGCCGGCGGCTCGCCCTCGCCCAGATAGGCCCAGAGGATTCCGCCCTTCTCGACCACGGGATATGCGCGCTGCTTGATGCCGGCGCAGAGTTTCGAAGTCTTCGGTTCGGCCGGCGTCTCCAGGCACTTGCCCTCGACGTCGAACAGCCAGCCATGGAACGCGCAGCGCACGCCGCCGCCCTCGAGCCGGCCGAAAGCCAGGTCGGCACCGCGATGCGGGCAGTCGCGGTCGAGCAGGCCATAGCGGCCCTGCTCGTCGCGGAAGAGGACAAAATCTTCGCCGAGCAATTTGACCGGACGGATCGGACGATCCCCTTCGAGCTCATCGACCAGCGCCGCCGGCTGCCAGTATTGGCGCATCAGCTTGCCCGCGGGCGCTTTCGGCCCGATGCGGGTGATCAGGTCGTTCTGCTCTTGGCTCATCATGGCAAGATTTCCTTTTTAACTCTGGCGATGCGCCTTTTAACGCTGAAATACGATCTTGCCGCCGACCATCGTCATATCGGCAGTGATGTCCTTGATCTGGTCGTCCGGCACCGTCATGAAGTCGGCGGAGAGCACCACGAGATCGGCCAGCTTGCCGGCCTCCAGCGTCCCCTTCCGCGTTTCCTCAAACATGTAGCGCGATGCCGCGCTGGTATAGAGACGAAGCGCCTGCTCGCGCCCGATCGCTTCGGACGCGCCGTAGACCTGGCCGGCAGGGTCCTTCCGCGTCACCATGATATACATCGTGAGGAACGGGTTCAGCGGATTGACCGGAAAATCGGTGCCGGCGCCGAGATTGTCCAGTCCCATTTTCTCTATCAGGGTGCGCGTCGGGATCGCACGATCCGCTGTCGGCCTGCCTAGGAAACGCGCTACCGTCGCCGCCTTGTCCCACATGAAGGCGTTCTGGAAATCGATCCGCGCCCCGACGCGGCGCGCCCGCTCCATCTGTTCAGGGCGGATCAGGCTGGCATGGATCAAAACGAAGCGGCGATCCTTGATCGACTTTTCCTTGTCGGCGGCTTCGAACGCGTCCAGCACCTGATCGACGCCGAGGTCGCCGACGACATGAACGCCGACCCGCCAGCCGCGATTATTGGCGATCGACACCAGCTGCTTCAGCCGCTCGGGCGTGACCTGCGCGATCCCATGATAATCGTCATGCGAGTCCGGGTAGGCCTCGCGCATCATGGCCGTCTTCAGGGTCATGCCGCCGTCATAGAAAATCTTGATGCCGCCGAGCTTCAGCCAATCGTCGCCGAAGCCCGACGTGGCGCCGTTGCCGCTCATGATGGCGTCCCAACCGGCGGAGTCCGCGGGCGGCTCCGGTCGAAACATCGTTCCGACCCGCACTGTCGCATCGCCTGCCAGCGCGAGCTTTTGCAGGATCTGCGTGTCGCGCGCGCTTGTCGCCCCCTCGACGACGCTGGTGATACCGAGGCGGTTGAGCGCGGCCTCGGCGAGACGATATTGCCGCAACTCCTCGTCTTCAGTGTAGGGCGGCACGATGTTCTCGACCAGCGGGATCGCCGTCTCGACCAGCACGCCATTGATGTCGCCGCTTGCGTCGCGCTCGAAAGAGCCGCCGGCTGGATCAGGCGTGCTCTTGCCGATGCCCGCCTTCTGCAACGCCAGCGAATTGGCCATCGCAAAGTGACCGACGGTCCGCAGATAGACTGGATTGTTCGGGGAAACGCTGTCGAGCTCCTGGCGGGTCAGGTAGCGCTTTTCCGCGAGCTGCGACGGCGGATGCCAGCCGCCGGTCGTAATCCATGCGCCGGGCTGTTTCTTCGCAACGAACGCTTTGATGAGCTCGAGCGCGCCGGCTACGTCTTTGGCGCCGCCGAGATTGACCACATAGTCGCCGAGCCCGGCCGCTTTGAAATGGGCGTGGGTGTCGATTAGGCCGGGGACCACCGACTTGCCGGCGAGGTCGATGACCCGGGTCTGCGGACCCGCAAGCGGCTTGATGGCAGCGTCGCTGCCGACCGCGAGAATCTTGCCGTCGCGGACGGCCAGCGCTTGCGCGATCGTCGATTGGCCGTCGAGGGTGAGGATCTTGCCGCCCGTCAGGACGACCTGAGGGGCGCCCTGGTCAGATTGCTGCGCCACAGCCGGCAGTACCGTGGCACCAACGGCGATTGCCCCCGCAATGATGAATTTCGCAACCAGGTACATCCCGCCGCTCCGCCAAAATGTTCAATAGACGAACGAACGTGCGAATATTATCGTTGGACTAATTCTAAGCAAGCGAAATTTTGCAGCATGAATTGATGCGTTAGTGAGCAAATGCAGCAATCCACGCTCAAAGCATCACCTTGCGCGGAGCGAACACTTGTTCAATATACGGACGCAATTCAGGAGTTGATGATGTCGAAGACTTTGAATTCGCGTGCGGATCGGACCCATGGAGCGCGCTCGTGAGCGGCCTCGTGATCATTGGCGCCTCTTACGCGGGCGTTCAGGCCGGCATCAGCGCGCGCGAGAAGGGCTATCAGGCGCCGATCCGCATCGTCGCCGATGAGATCCATCTGCCCTATCAGCGACCGCCGCTGTCCAAGGCATTTCTCTCCGGCGACGTTGCGCACAACAGTCTTTTCCTCCGCGGCGAGGACTATTTCAAGACCCAGGGCATCGAACTGGTGCTGGGCCATCGCGCCATCGGACTCGATCGCGCGGCCGGCCGGATCGCACTGGACGGCGGCGACAGCCTGCCTTTCGATCAGCTTGTCATCGCCACCGGCTCGCGCGCGCGACGGCTCAGCGTGCCCGGCCATGAGCGCGACGGCATCGTCTATCTGCGCACCCTCGATGACGCGCTGCATCTCAAGCCCCGGCTCGAAGCAGCCAACGATGTCGTCATCGTCGGCGGCGGCTTCATCGGCCTCGAAGTGGCATCGACTGCTGCCAAGGCCGGCAAGAAGGTGACGCTGATCGAGGCGCAGTCGCGCCTGTTGGAGCGCGCGGTATCGCCGCTGATCTCGCAATTCCTTCTGGATAGCCACCGCTCCCATGGCCTCGACATCCGCTTCAACGAATCCGTCGTTGCCATCGAAGGCAACAGCACCGTGCATGAGGTCGTCTGCTCCAGCGGCCTGCGAGTGCGCGCTGACCTGATCGTCGCCGGCATCGGCGGCATCGCCAATGACGAGCTGGCCGCGCAGGCCGATATCACCTGCACCAATGGCATTGATGTCGACGCACATGGCCTGACCAGCGCGCCGAACGTCTATGCCGCCGGCGACGTCAGCAATCACCACAACGGCTTTGCCGGCCGCCGCGTCAGGCTGGAAGCCGTGCAGAACGCCACCGATCAAGGTAAGGCCGTGGGCGCGATGATCGCCGGCAAGCCGGAAGCCTATGACGCGGTGCCGCGTTTCTGGTCGGATCAATATGACGCCAAGCTGCAGATCGTCGGCCTCTCCGCGCCGACCGACAGCGCGGTGATCCGCGGGTCGATGGATGATGGCAAGTTCTCGGTGTTTTACTATCGCGACGGCAAGCTCACCGCCGTCGACAGTATCAACCGGCCCGGCGACCAGATGATCGCGCGCCGCCTGATCACTGTAGCGCTGTCGCCGACACCCGAACAGGCTGCCGATCTCTCATTCGATCTGAAGAAGTTCGAAGCAGGCAAATAGGGCGGACCAGCGGCTCATGCCCAAAATCAAGCGTCCCGACGACGAACGCGGCAATACCGACTTCATCGAAAGCCTCGATCGGGGCTTGCGTGTCTTCGAACTGTTCGGCGCACATTCGCGCCCGATGACGCTGAGCGACGTTGCCAAGGCCGCCGATCTGCCGCGTGCCACTGCGCGTCGCATCCTGTTTACGCTGGAACGCAAAGGCTATGTGACCAGCGACGGCAAGCTGTTCGCGCTATCGCCGCGCGTCCTGGCGCTGGCTGGTTCTTACATGACGTCCAATCAGGTCGTCACCATCCTGCAGCCGGTGCTCGACAGCATCTCCAGCGACGCGCAAGAGATTTCTTCACTCGCTGTGCTCGAGGGCCATGAGGTGATCTTCGTCGCCCGCGCCAGCCCGGCACGCGTGTTCTCCGCCGGTATCGATCTCGGCTACCGGCTGCCCGCCTTCTGCTCGTCGGTGGGCCGCGCCATGCTCGGCAAGTATTCCAACGATGACCTCACCGCAACGCTGGACGCCATGGATCTCGTGGCGATGACGCCCTTTACGGTGACCGACAAGGAACTGCTGAAGGCCACCATCATCACCGACCGCGAAAAAGGCTACTCGCTGGTCGACCGCGAGGCCGAGCCCGGCTTCCGCTCGATCTCGGTGCCGGTGCGGCGCTATGACGGCGCGATCGTCGCCGCCATCAATATGGGCGCCCATGTCGACCGTGTCTCCACCGGCGAAATGATCGACCGCTTCCTGCCGCTGCTGCGCGATGCCGCCGACTCGGTAAAGCCGCTGCTCCTTTGAACGCTGTCCCCCTCATCCTGAGGAGCGGCCACTTAGCCGCGTCTCGAAGGATGAGGAGCCCCACACTCATGGTTCGAGACGGCGCCAAGTGGCGCCTCCTCACCATGAGGTCCGAGATTGAACACGCAGCAGGAATTATCGTCTCATGCCCCATCTCGTCATCGAACACTCCACCGACGGCCATGGCGGCCTGTTCGACGCCACCAGCCTGATGCAGGCCCTGCATGATGCAGCAGCCGCCACCGGCGTGATGCAGGCGCGGGACGTCAAGGTCCGCGCGATGGCCTATGTGGACTATCTGCTTGCCAGGGAACGCGACGGCTTCTGTCACGTCACGGTGTTCATGCTGGAAGGCCGCACGCCCGAGCAGAAAGTGGCGGTGAGCGAAGCACTGCGTGCCGCGATGGCCAGGCTGCTGCCGCAGACCAAGAGCCTCAGCGTCGATATCCGGGACATGGACCCCGTCGCCTACAAGAAGCGGCTGAACGAGTAGAGCCGCGCTGACTGCCTTCTCCCCGCCTGCGGGGAGAAGGTGGCGTCGCGAAGCGACGACGGATGAGGGGGAGCCTCCGCAGGCGCAGAGCGAATGGAGAGCCCCTCACCTGACTTCCACGCGCTTCGCGCGTTGCAGTCGACCTCTCCCCGCAAGCGGAGAGAGGTCAGGCACTCCCCAAAACGAAAATGGCGCGACATTCCCTCGGGAGTGCCGCGCCATTCTCAATTCAGGTCGGCTGCGGTCACCTCATGGGCAACCGCGCCGAGGGTCCGCTTAGACCGCGTCCTTCGCAGCCTTGACCGGGCGGGCGCGCACGATCTTGCGGGCCGGCTTGGCCTTGAAGGTCATGGCTTCGCCGGTGAAGGGGTTGGTGCCCTTGCGTGCCTTGGTGGCGGGCTTCTTGATGACGACGAACTTGGCGAAGCCGGGAACGAGGAACACGCCGCTCTTCTTCAGCTCTTTGTAGCCCAGGGTCGCCATGGTCTCGATGACGCCCTTGACGTCCTTCTTCGAGAGCTCAGTGGTCTCAGCGATTTTCTCGATGAGCTGCGACTTCGTCATTTGGTCTGCCATTTTGCACCTTTTGGTTTGCCGTGATTCGGTGAGACAGACACTATGAGGAATTACGGGAAAAAACCCGTGCTCAATGAAATTTTCACAGATTTTGCCGGGAAAAATGATGTTTTTTGACCACCAAACCCCGATTCGACTTGTACGGCAGGGTTTCGGGACCCTCGCAAGCGCAAAATACTTGAAACAAAGGGCCTACGGATTCGCCGAAGGTGACGGAAACGCACCGCAAAATCACCCGCAGATTCGCCCCTCACCACATGGTCTGGCGCGCCCTCTCCGGCCATTGCCGGTCATATTCCGGACCGCCAACCCGGCGTTCGCTCATCTCGGCCAGGATCTCGCCGGGCGTCGGCAGGGTCTTCGGATCGATGCGCTTGTCGGGATCCCAGAGATCGGACCGCACGATGGCGCGGGCGCACTGGAAATAGATCTCCCCGACCGTCATCACGATCACCGTGCGCGGCGCCTTCTCCTCCACCGCGAATGACGCCAGCAGGTCCGGGTCCGTCGAGAGATGCGCCGTCCCGTTGATGCGGAGCGTGGTGCCGGCACCGGGGATCAGGAACAGCAGCGCGATGTTGGGGTCGCGCACGATGTTGCGCAGGGAGTCCACGCGATTGTTGCCGCGGCGGTCCGGCATCATCAAAGTGCGCTCGTCATGGATGCGGACGAAGCCCGGTCTGTCGCCGCGCGGTGAGCAATCCAGCCCCTCCGGCCCGGTGGTCGCCAGAGCGGCGAAGGGTGAGACCTCGATCAGCCGCCGGTACTGCGCCGTTACGCAGTCCGCGACCTTGGCGGTGGAGGCTTCGCCGATGTCATCGAGGCGGCCGTAGATCTCTTCGAGCTGCTCGATGGTTTCGATCACCGACATGGCCGCACTCTCCTCCGCCGTATCTATTGACCTCTGATGACCCGTATCAGGTCATCCGCATGATCTTCCGCGATGCCGATATTATTGATCGTGACGTCGGCGCCTGTCGTCTCGACGCTGCGCTTGAGCCGATCGCCGATCGGCCCATCGGTTGAGCGTCCCCGTGCCGCAAGTCGCGCCGCAAGCACTTCCGGCGGCGCCGTGATCGACACCACGACGACATCTTCATAAGCGGCACGTAGCGCCGGGATAACCGTCCGTGAGATATTGGCAACGACATTGCGACCGGCGCGAAGCGCATCATCGATCGAGCGCGGAAGTGCATAAGAAAGACCATGCGCTTCCCAGTGGACGGCGAAAGCGCCGCTGGCCTGTGCCTGACGGAACGCCTCCGGCGTGACCTGCGCATTATTCTCGAACTCCGACGCCTCGCGCGTCACCACGCGGCGCGCGAACACCACCTTGTTGTCATCCGCGCAGGCGGCCTGCGCCAGACCGATCAGCGTATCCTTGCCGGCACCCGACGGACCGACCACAAGCACCAATCGGCCGGGGCCGACCTTGCGCGCAACAGGCTCGGATATCGCCGCGGTGTCGGTCATGCCACGCGGTTTCCCTCGCGCCAGACGCTGCGCACCACCGGCACGTCATGGGCGACATGGACGCGGATCACGTCGGCACGCTTGCCGACTGCGATCTCACCGCGGTCCCTAAGGCCGACGGCTTCCGCCGGTCGCTTGGTCACCGTGCGGATCGCGCTCGCGAGATCGATTGAGGGCACCTTGCTCGAGAGTTGCAGGGCTCCCATCAGAAGGCTCGACGGCACATAGTCCGACGACAGGATATCCAGCATGCCTTCTCGGGCGAGATCGATCGCCGCGATATTGCCCGAATGCGAACCGTTGCGGACGACATTTGGCGCACCCATCAGGATGCCGATGCCGGCCTTATGCAGGCCTTGGGCCGCTTCCAGCGTCGTCGGGAATTCGGCCACCGAGACCTTATCTCCAACAGCTTCGGTTACGTTGTCTTCCGTCGTGTCGTCATGGCTCGCCAGCGGAATGTTGCGCCCGTGGGCCAGCGCCACGATCGCCCGCATATTGCCGGCCGCATATTGCTGCTGGCAGGCCAGGCGCTGGGCGAACATCACATCGAGCTCGGCATCGCTCTTGCCACCTTTGCCGCGATAGTAAGTGCGCAGCTTCTCCTCGTCGCGGAACTGGCGCTGCCCCGGCGTGTGGTCCATCAGCGACATCAGCCGAACGTTCGGCTTCGCCAATAGCGCCTTCGCTTCCTCGACCACGGTTGGCATCGGAATCTCACAGCGCAGATGCAGGAAGTGATCGACCCGCAGGAGACTGGCTTCGCCGGCAGATGCAATGGAATCCACCAGCACGCCGGCATAGCTGTCGATGCCCTGGCTTGAGTCCTCGCAGCCGACCCGCACCGAGTCGAGCACCGTGGTGATGCCCGACGTGGCCAGCTGGCCGTCATAGGAGACCACTGCGGCGATGGGATCCCAGAACACCTTGGGCCGCGGCATGAAATGCGCTTCGAGGTGATCGGTGTGCAGTTCGACAAGACCCGGCATGATCAGGTCGCCGTGCGCATCCTGGCTACCGCGTGGCGCATCACCCTCGCCGAATTCGGCGATACGTCCACCAGCGAAGGCGATCCAGCCCTTGTCAATCACGCGGTCAGCGAGAACGATCCTGGCGTTGCCGATGACGGTTTCGGTCGGTGATGCGGTCATGGTTCTCTTTCTCAGGCAGCAGCAGCGGCAAATGACGTGACATCCACCAGCCGGTCGGCGATCAAGTGCCGCACTTCGTCGTCATGCACAATGGCAACCATGGCGACGCCGGCACGTTTTTTCTCGGCGACCAGCTCGACGACCACGGCTCGGTTGGCGGCATCGAGCGACGCAGTCGGTTCGTCCAGCAACAGGATTGGCAGATCGGAGATAAAGCCACGCGCGATATTGACGCGCTGCTGCTCACCGCCGGAAAAAGTCGAGGGCGGCAGCTTCCACAGCCGCTCGGGAATGTTGAGGCGCTTAAGCAACGCACCGGCCCGCGCACGGGCCTCCTCGCGCGTTGCGCCGGCAGCGAGCAGCGGCTCGGCCACAACATCGATGGCGGCCACACGCGGCACCGCGCGCAGAAACTGGCTGACATAGCCGACGGTGTCGCGGCGCACATTCAGCATCTGCCGCGGCTCGGCGGTGGCGATATCGATGACATCACCGTTGTGGCGCACTCCGATGGTGCCGCCGTCACAACGATAATTGCCGAAGATCATCTTCAGGATCGACGATTTGCCGGCGCCGGAGGGGCCGGACAGCACGACGCATTCGCCAGGCGCGACATGGAACGACACGTTGCGCACCACAGGCAGGCGGATGCCGTCCTGCAGGTGCATCACGAAGGTCTTTTCGGCGTTGCGGATATCGATCATCGGAATCATGTTGACCTCACGCCGGCAGGATCGAGGAAACGAGCAGTTGCGTATAGGGCTCGCGGGGGTCGTCGAGCACCTGATCGGTCAGTCCGGTCTCAATTACGCGTCCACCCTGCATCACCATCACGCGATGCGACAGCAGCCGCGCCACCGCGAGATCATGCGTCACGACGATGGCCGAGAGGCCAAGCTCGCTGACCAGCGTGCGCATCATGTCCAGCAAACGCGCCTGCACAGAGACATCGAGGCCACCGGTCGGCTCGTCCATGAAGACCAGACGCGGTTCGGTGACGAGGTTGCGCGCGATCTGCAGCCGCTGCCGCATGCCGCCCGAATAGGTCCGCGGTGCATCGTCGATACGCTCGGGCGAAATTTCCACGCGCTCGAGCCACGAGGTCGCGGTATCACGAATCTTGCCGTAGTGGTTCTGGCCCACGGCCATCAGCCGCTCGCCGACGTTGGCGCCGGCCGAGACCGCCATGCGCAAACCCATCGCAGGATCCTGATGCACGAAGCCCCAGTCGGTGCGAAACAGGAAGCGGCGCTCGGCTTCGCCCATCGCCGCGAGATCGCGGGTCACGCCGTCGCGCATCCGGTAGGAGACGCTGCCGGCGGTCGGCGCTAACTGGGCGGAGAGAATCTGCAGCAGTGTCGATTTGCCGGACCCGGACTCGCCGACGATGGCCAGCACTTCGCCGGAATAGAGTTCGAACGACACGTCGCGACATGCCGCAAGACGGCCATAAGATTTTCCCAGGTTTGCCGCAACTAGCAATGGCTCGTCGCTGGCCGGCACCGGCGCAGCGCGTTGAGTTGAATTCGCTGTCACATCAAGCATTTGCGCTCTCCGCATAGGGCGCAGCATTTTCGCTGCCGCGATGCCCCTGTGATTGCCGCGTTTCGCAATAATCGGTGTCGGAGCAGACGAACATCCGGCTGCCCTTGTTGTCGGTGACGATCTCGTCGAGATAGGAATCCCCGGCGTTGCACAGCGCGCAGCAGGCCTTGTGCTTGTAGGGCTCGAATGGATGATCCTCGAAATCCAGCGACACAACCGATGTGTAAGGCGGGATCGCATAGATCCGCTTCTCGCGGCCGGCGCCGAACAGCTGCAGCGCCACGCAATTGTCCATCTTCGGATTGTCGAATTTCGGCGTCGGCGACGGATCCATCACATAGCGCGCATTGACCTTCACCGGATAGGCATAGGACGTCGCGATATGGCCGAAGCGCGCGATATCCTCATAGAGCTTCACATGCATCAGCCCGTATTCGGCGAGCGCATGCATGCGCCGCGTTTCGGTCTCGCGCGGCTCGAGATAGCGTAGCGGCTCCGGGATCGGCACCTGATAGACCAGCACCTGATGCGCCTGCAGCGTCGCTTCGGGAATGCGGTGCCGGGTCTGGATCACCGTCGCATCGCCCGTGCTCGTGGTCACCGCAACGCCGGCAGTTTTCTCGAAGAACTTGCGGATCGAGATCGCATTGGTCGTATCGTCGGAGCCCTGATCGATCACCTTGAGCTTGTCGATGGGGCCGAGGATCGCCGCCGTGACCTGCACGCCGCCGGTGCCCCAACCGTAAGGCATCGGCATTTCCCGGCTGGCGAACGGCACCTGATAGCCGGGGATCGCAATGGCCTTGAGAATGGCGCGGCGGATCATCCGCTTGGTCTGCTCGTCGAGATAAGCGAAATTATATGTCGGCGCGTTCATTCCGCGGCCTCCTGAAGAGCAACTGGCGTCTCGTTGGCGTCGGCGAATTCCTTGCGCAGCTTGCGGAGTAGGCCGAGCTCGGACTGGAAGTCGACGTAATGCGGCAGCTTCAGATGCTCGACGAAGCCGGTCGCCTGCACATTGTCGGAATGCGACATGACGAATTCCTCGTCCTGTGCTGGCGCCTTGATGTCCTCGCCAAGCTCGCGCGCGCGCAGCGTGCGGTCGACCAGTGCCATCGACATCACCTTGCGTTCGCTCTGGCCGAAAGCGAGGCCATAGCCGCGCGTGAAACACGGCGCCTCGGTATCCGAGCCCTTGAACTGATTGACCATCTGGCATTCGGTCAGCGTGATCGATCCCAGCGGCACCGCGAAGCCAACATCCTCGGCCATGAATTCAACCTCGACCTCGCCGAGGCGGATTTCACCTGCGAAAGGATGGTTGCGGCCATAGCCGCGCTGCGATGAATAGCCGAGCGACAGAAGAAAGCCTTCATCGGCCCGCGCGAGATTCTGCAAGCGCAGATCACGGTCTGCCGGGAAGCTCAGCGCGTCGCGCGTGAGATCGCCGACAGGCTTTTCGGGATCTTCTGCGGGCGAGGCTTCGATCAGGCCGTCGCGGCCAAGAATATCGGTGACGCGCGGCATCACACCCGGCTCTACATCGGTCATGGCCGGCTGCTCGGGCGAGGATTCGCCGGTCAGCACCGGATCGAGCAAACGATGCGTATAGTCGAAGGTCGGGCCAAGCACCTGGCCGCCCGGCATGTCCTTGAAGGTCGAGGAGACGCGGCGACGCACCTGCATCTGCGACGTATCGACGGGCTCACTCGAACCGAACCGCGGCAGCGTCGCGCGGAAGGCGCGCAGCAGGAAGATCGCCTCGATCATGTCACCGCGTGCCTGCTTGATGGCCAGCGCCGCGAGCTCGCGGTCATAGAGCGAGCCTTCGGTCATCACGCGATCGACGGCGAGACCGAGCTGATTGGAGATCTGCGCCAGCGATATTTCCGGCACGTCGCGATCGCCGCGGCGTTCATGAGCGAGCAGACGATGCGCATTCTCGATGGCGCGTTCGCCACCCTTGACGGCGACATACATGCTCAGCCCTCCTTCGCGACAAGACGCGTGGTACGCGGTAGCGCGACAATGGATTCGCCGGACACCAGCACGAGGTCGATGCCGCGGGGAAACAGCGAGGCATTCAGCGCAAGGCGATCTAGCAGATCCGGCACGCCGATCGCAGCACGCAGGATTGTGGCACCATCGATACCGGGGCCGCGCAGCTCATAGGCAGGGCCTTCAGTCAGGCTCGCCACCTGCAGAATGATCGTGGTGGAGCGATCCGGATATTCGCCGGTGCCGAAGGCGAAGTGCTCGAAGGACGGCAGCGCGGCAGCATCAGCCACCACGGCGAAGGCACACACGGCGGGATCGGCGATGACCGGCGCGCTGGTGTGAAACTTGATCCACTTGGCAACATCCATCGTCGCCGCCAACTTGCTATCGAGCCACACCGGCGTGTCCTGATCGAACAGCGTGAGCGCGATAGCGGCCGCGCCGCGCATCATCGGCGCAGGTACGCCCGAAACAGCCTGAATCCGCTGCACGGTGCCGGGACGCGCCATCGCATCCATCACCGAACGGAAGGTCGATTGCGCTGCGAGGACCTTATCCGCGAAACCGGCCGGCATTTCCGCAACTGTCGTCATGATCAGCCCTCCCCGCGCACGAGCGTGTAGAAATCGACTTTGGTCGCTGCGGTCTCTGCGGCCTTCCGCTTGACATCGGCGACGACGCGCGCACGCAGCGGCGTCAGCACCTTGCTCTCGACAGCATCTGAAAATTCACTGGTCTGGATGAGTGCATCGCAGAGCGCGATCAGGTGCGCCTTCGCGCCGTCACGGCCCAGTGTGTAGCCGAAGCCGACCTCACCGCTGGCAAGCCGTACAGCGGCACGCGACACGGTCGCTTCGCCGAGATTGAATGGCGCGCCATCGCCGCCGATCCGGCCGCGCAGCATCACTAGGCCGTTCTCCGGCTGACGCAGTTGTTCATGGGCGGGAACAGCCACTGCATCGAGATAACCGGCGATATCCGCCGTGGCGCAGTGCCCAAGCACCCCCATCGCCTCACGGCGTCGGGCCTGCTGGTGGTTCAGGGAGGATGAAGTCATGTCACCGTCGCTCAACAAGTTGTATGATTTACTAGACAACTTTATAGGCGGAGGCAATGACCGTTTCGTGACAGCGGCACGATTTTTCGCTAATGCGTGGTCGACATCATTCCGGGACCGATTTTGTGACCATTCAGGACAAGCCAACAGGCGTGGCACTTTGGCGGCATGTGGCCGACGGCATCGAGCGCGGCATTGCAGATGGCCGCTATGGTGCTGGCGAAAAGCTGCCCGGCGAGACTGAACTGGCTGACATCTACCGCGTCAATCGCCACACCGTGCGCCGCGCCCTCGCGACCCTGGCCGAACGCGGCCTGGTGCGCGCCGAGCGCGGCAGCGGCACCTATGTGGAATCGCCAAAGCTTGCATATCCCCTGCGATCACGCACGCGCTTCTCGGAAATTGCCGGTGCCGGCGGGCGCGAGCCGCAAGCGCAATTGATCGGAGCCTGGGACGATGTGGCAACACGCGATCTCGCAAGGCAGCTTGGCCTCAAAGCCGGCGCTCCGCTGATCCGCATTGAAGCCTTGCGGTTGGCGGACAAGACGCCGATCTGCGTCGGCACCAACTGGCTGTCGGCCGAACGCTTTCCCGATTTCGGCAAGGTCTATGAGCGCGTGCGCTCGATGACTAAGGCCCTGGCGCATTACGGCATCAAGGACTATCGCCGCGCCTCGACGAAGGTCACCGCGGGGATCATCGACGCGACCGATGCGACACGGCTTGGTGTCGCACTCGGGCGTCCGATCTTGATTGTCGATTCCATCGATGTGGATGCCGACGGCACGCCGCTCAGCGCTACGCATTCGCGCTTCGTCGCCGAGCGCGTCGAATTCGTGGTCGATAGCGGTTCGCTTTAGTTAGAACGGGTCGGTGCCGAGACCCGGCACATCGGCCGGACGCGGCCCCGGCGCCGGCCACAGGAAACGGCGATCCTTCTCAGCAATGGCCACATCGTTGATGCTCGCCTCGCGGCGGCGCATCAGGCCGGCCTCGTCAAACTCCCATTGCTCATTGCCATAGGAGCGATGCCAGTTGCCCGCGTCGTTATGCCATTCATATTGAAAGCGCACGGCAATGTGATTGCCGTCGAACGCCCACAAATCCTTGATCAGCCGATATTCGTGCTCCTTTGCCCATTTACGGGTGAGGAATTCGACGATCGCCGGGCGCCCCTGAAAGAACTCGCCGCGATTGCGCCAGGTCGAGTCCTCGGTATAGGCGAGCGACACTTTCACCGGATCGCGTGAATTCCAGGCATCCTCGGCCATGCGGGCCTTCTGGGCGGCGGTCTCTCGGGTGAAGGGCGGAAACGGTGGACGCGACATGGGACCCTCGGCTTTGCGATATGCCAAGATTGTAGCCTTGCCGCATGCGGAGTCGATGCCGTTTCACCTATGGGGCGATTGCTAAATCTGATCGGCCTTCATGGCGATCCGCAGCGCCTTCGGAATCGGCTTGGCGCGGCCGCCGGACACGAAGGCCACCTTGACCTTGGCCTCAAGCAGCAACTCATCGCCGCGGCGCACTTCCTGCCCGAGCAGGATCGAAGCGCCCCTCACCTCTTGTGGAACCGTGACGACGTCAAGCAGATCGTCCAGGACTGCCGGTTTTAGAAAATCAATTTTCATCGAACGAACAACGAAGGCAAAGCCGGGCGTATCCTCTCGCGCTTCTTTCAGCAGCTCTTGTTGACTCGTTCCGAGCAAACGCAAGTAATTCGTTCTGCCGCGTTCCATGAAACGCAGAAAGTTTGCGTGATAAACAATCTGGCCGGCGTCAGTATCTTCGAAATAAACGCGGACCCGCATATGATGACGACCGTCGCGAATTTCGCCATCAAGAGAGGCTGACACGGGGAGATTCCTCTTATCACACTTCGGAGAGTAACCGTCTTGCACAGAGGCACCTTCCTCAGCAAGTGCCAATCGCTTTGGGCTTGAACCTTGCTTGGGATGCACCTGGAATCTTGGTTGCGGGACGCGCATCTCTTTGCCGAATGACAATTAGCCGGCGTTGGTCAGTGTCCGGCCGATTCCCGGCTCATTTTCTCCAAAAGACCGCGCATCGCGTCGATCTGCAGGCCGAAGCCTGCCCAATCCCCAGACCTCAACAGCTTCATTGCCTCGTTATAGCGATCAAGCGCCTCCTGCGCCCTGTTTTCCGCAGGGCTCGCACGTGGCATTTCCGTTGCAGCACCCAGCGATGCCGGCGACGCGTTAGTTTCGATGAAAAGCGCGGACAAGGCCTCGGCAAGCGTCTCTTTCATGACGACATGCTCGCCGTAGGCGGCGATCACGCGCTTGAGCTCGGGCAAGTGTCCGTGGACCGCACGCAGGTACAGCGGCGACACGTACAGGATCGAATTTTCGATCGGGATCACCAGCAGGTTTCCGCGGATCACCCGTGAACCCATCTGGTTCCACAACGATATTTGCTGGGAGATCTCCGTGTTCTGATGAATGCGCGCCTCGATCTGGAACGGTCCGTAGACGAGCTTCTCCTTGGGAAATTCGTAGACGATTAATTTTCCATAGTCTGGAGCGTCGCAGCGCGCTGCCAGCCATGCGATCATGTTGTCGCGTCGGCTGGGCACCATGGGGATCATGATAAAGAACTCGGCCTGGGTTTCTCCGGGCAGCCGCATCACGATGTAGTAAGGAACCATCGGCGCGACGCCGTCGCCGGCTGGCTGGCGCGGAAACTGCCAAAGATCCTCTCGGTTATAGAAAACGTCGGCAGATGCCATGTGATAGGTCTGGTAAAGCTGCGCCTGAATCAGGAAGAGGTCCTCTGGATAGCGAATGTGCTTTTGCAGATCGGACGGCATAGCTGCAAACGGCTTGAATAGCCCCGGAAAGATTCGCTGGTAGGTGGCCGCGATCGGGTCCGCCTGGTCCATCAGATAAAAGTCGACACTGCCGTTATAGGCGTCGACGACGGCCTTCACGGAATTGCGGATGTAGTTCAGATTGCGGCCTGGCGCAGGCTGAGCTGAGGGAAAATAGTCGCTGGTTGTATAGGCGTCCTGGATCCAGAACATCCGCCCCTCGCTGACGACCAGATAGGGATCGTGGTCGAGGCTGAGGAACGGGGCGATCGTGCGTAGCCGTTCCCCAATATTGCGCCGGATCATGATCCGGCTGTCGTCGGTGATGTAGCTGGAGAGCAGCAGGTTCATATCGTTGAAGTGGTGAGCGAAGATGATTTTTCGCACCATCCCCGTCAGCGGTATGCCACCGGAACCATCGTAGGCCGCGTATACGTTTTCACTCCCCTTCGGATAGTCGAATTCCGGCGTAGTCGTCCTGACGACAACGTAGTTGCTCTCCTCTTGTCCATAATAAATGCGCGGTTCGCGGATTTCGGGGCCGCCATCCGCAACGGGAGGAATATCCCGCAGGTAAAGCAGCGGGAGCCCTTCAGCGCTCTTGTGCATTACCGGGCTCATCACCGCTCCATTGCCGTGGGTGAACAGCAGGTGGAGGTTGACCCATGTCTGGGCGTTCGGCGGCAGCAGTGAGGATCTGAGCTCGCGTGCCGACAGCATCACGCTCTGGTAGGTGCCGCGAAGCCAGTAGCGGTCGACATCCAGGTCGCTTAATTTGTAGTAGGTGCGTATCTCCTGCAGCTGGGCGTAGGTATCCGCCAGCGGCTGCCCGTCCCACAATCTGATGTTCTCGATGGTCGCCTTGTTGGCTTCGAGTGTCGTGAAGGTAAGGTCCTGTTCGGCAGGAAAGGGCTTGGCGGCGATCCGGTCGAGATTATAGGCTTCCCTGGTCAGGCGGATGCTGCGTTCGATGTAGGGCCGTTCCAGTTCCAGTTCGTTCGGTTTCACATAGAAGCGCTGAAACAATGTCGGGATCACACCGGACAGCAGGAAAGCGCCGCCGAAGACGAGCAACATCGCGGCAGTGGGGAGCCGGTAAGTGCGCGCCCACAGGTTCGCCCACGCGGCGCATGCCGCGACGATCGAAAGCCCGATCAGTAACCGGAGAACGGGCAGTTGCACCTGGACATCGGTGTAGCTCGCGCCAACCACTACGCCATTGTCTCCGTAGAGCAGCAGATAGCGGTCGAGCCCGTAGGACCATGCCTTCACCGCAAAGAGCAAGCCAAGCAGCGCCGAGCCGTGAGCAACCGCTATCGGTGATATCGACCACCGCTGGACCTGGTATTCGATCTGCCCATGCATCCAATAGATCACTGCGGCGAAAAGCGCGCTCATGAACAGCGTTAGCACTACCCAATTCCTGATGGCGATATAGGCGGGCAGAGAAAACAGATAGAAACCAATATCCTTGTCATACAGCGGATCGTTCGCGCCATATGGCACGTGATAGAGGAACTGCAGAATGATGTTCCAGTTGCCGACCTCCCCCCATGCGACAAGCAGAGCGAGGAGTCCGGCGCCGCCAGCGATGGCGAGGCGCCATGGCAACCGATCGCGTATGAACTCGAACGGATCGGGCGGCACCGCAGTGGCCGCGAGTTTCCAGTCGAAGCCAACGGGAAGCCGGCCTCGCCGCCGTCGGGCAAGAAAAAATGCCACCCGGGCGTTCGCCCACACGATGATGGCAGTTGCCGCAAAGACGACGGAAAAGACTGCGGCTTTCGCGCCGATCGATGTCCAAAAAACCTGCGAAAAGCCGACCGCGGAGAACCACATCCAGTCGACCAGGAACTCGCCGACAATCGCGAAAAGGATCAGGCAAATTCCGGAGAAGATCGCAGTCACAATCACCCCGACCACGGCGTTGCGCCCTGGTGTCTTCCGTTCGGGCCCGGTAATCCCGATCGTCATGAACGAATTATAGCAGAACGGGAGAGGTGGCGGTGCCTGTCGTGAGCCCTCGCACCTGTTTTTTCTGCGTCGGCCTTCCTACATCAGAATTGAGGTGCGCATCGCCTTACGCGCGCCCAATCGGGAGAGCGCGCGCCACGAGCGGTGATCTCACGATGTAGTTGTGCTTGTGCGCCCTCACCAACGGTCGGGATGGCATGCCGAACCGACGCGAGGGAGGAACGCGGCAGGAGCGCTTGTCATGACTGATTTCGCCGGTCTCGAAGCCCGTTTTGGCGCAGGAAACTATGCACCGTTGCCGGTCACGATCGTCCGCGGGGCTGGTGTCTACGTGTGGGACGACGCTGGCAGACGCTACATCGACATGATGGGCGCATATTCGGCGGCAAGCTTCGGCCATTGCCATCCGCGCCTCGTCAAAGCGCTGACAGAACAGGCACAGCGCCTGGATACGATCTCGCGCGCTTATTTCAGTGATCGGTTGGGGCCTTTTCTCGCGAAGGCCTGTGCACTTACCGGTATGGACGCCGCGTTGCCGATGAACAGCGGCGCGGAAGCCGTCGAGACGGCGCTCAAGGCGGCACGTAAATGGGCCTACAAGGTCAAGGGTGTGCCGACCGACCGGGCTGAAATCATCGTCGCGGAGGGAAATTTCCACGGCCGTACCATCTCGATCGTCGGCTTTTCTTCGCAAGCCCAATATCGCGACGGCTTCGGGCCGTTCCCGCCCGGCTTCACGCGCGTGCCGTTCGGCGATGCGCCGGCGCTCGCCGCGGCCATTACCCCTGACACCGCGGCCTTTCTGGTCGAACCAATTCAAGGCGAAGGCGGGATCAATGTGCCGCCCCCTGGATATCTCGCTAAGGCCGCGCGCATTTGCAAGGCGAACAACGTGCTGCTGCTGTGCGACGAGATCCAGAGCGGTCTGGGACGCACCGGACGTCTGCTCGCGTGTCAGCATGAAGGGGTAACACCCGACGGTCTGATGCTCGGCAAGGCGCTCGGCGGCGGGATGTTGCCGGTTTCGCTTTTCCTCGCCCGTCGCGAGGTCATGCAGGTTTTCACTCCCGGTGACCACGGCAGCACGTTCGGAGGCAACCCGATTGCATCAGCGGTTGGATTAGCTGCCCTCGACACACTGATCGACGAGCGATTGATTGAACGTGCCGCGACTGTCGGCACGCATCTCCTCACTCGGCTCTCTGCGATCAAAAATCCGATCATTCGCGAGGTGCGCGGTCGCGGTTTGTTTGCGGGGGTCGAGTTACACCGCAACATGGCTAGCGCCGGTACGGTGATCAGCCGCTTGCTTCAGGCGGGAGTGCTGACCAAAGATACTCACCGAAACACGATACGCTTTGCACCCCCCTTGATTATCGACGGGTCACAGGTGGATTGGGCCGTAGACCGATTGACCGAAGTACTGGACGAGATCGCCGCATCGACGGTTCAGGCCTAGCGGCCGCCAATATTGGGCAAGCCTGTTATCTGAGGTTACCGAACCCAAGCGAAAGATTTGCAATAGTCCGGTCTTTAGAATCGGGCGCGTTCGGCGTCCTCGCAATAAACCCGCACCTGCATGCGATGCAGGCCGTCGGCGATGGCACCGTCGAGATGGAAGGTCGTAGAACGCGTCATAACGAAAAACCGTGAGCTGCGAGTGGCAGCACGTGATCACGCGTCAATGGCGCCAGGACAATAGCCTCAGGCGCAGTTGGATTGATCCAAATCGCTTCGGCGATCTCGGCCTGGGGCGCGATCGCTCCGTCCACCTTCACCGCATAAACACTGGCCTGCACCCGCCATCCCGGTTCATTCGCGGCGACGCTGTTGAACTGGCCGAGCGCCTGCGCCGAGCCCGGCACCATCCCGCAGCCGAGCTCTTCGCTGATCTCGCGCTCCAGCGCGGCCAGATCGTCTTCACCAGCATCGCGCTTGCCACCCGGCTGCATGAAGGCCTCGGTGCCGCGCTTGCGCACCACCAGCATGCGCCCTCTATCGTCACGGATCAGCGCGGCGACCACGCCGATGATCTTTTCGGTCATCGCGGATTACTCCTCGTCGCTCGCTCCGAACAATCCGATCTGGCTCTCATCCCGTTTCGGCTCATTCAGTCCCAGATGCTTGAACGCATGCGAGGTGAGCAGACGCCCACGCGGGGTGCGCTGCAGATAGCCGCACTGGATCAGATAGGGCTCGATAATGTCTTCGATGGCATCGCGCGGCTCGGACAGCGCGGCCGCCATGGTTTCGACACCGACGGGACCACCGGCATAGTTCATGGCGATGGTGGTGAGATAGCGGCGATCCATCGCATCGAGACCCGCACTGTCAACTTCCAATGCGGACAGCGCGTGGTCGGCGATTTTGCGATCGATCGCTGACGCATCCGCAGCGGAGGCAAAGTCACGCACACGGCGCAACAGACGCCCGGCGATGCGCGGCGTGCCGCGCGCACGGCGCGCAATCTCGTTAGAGCCTTCAGGGGTCATGCCGATGTCCAGCACGCGGGCACCGCGGGTGACGATCTTTTCGAGCTCATCGATCGTGTAAAAATTCAGCCGCAGCGGAATGCCGAAACGATCACGCAGCGGATTGGTCAGGAGACCCGCACGGGTGGTCGCGCCGACCAGCGTGAATTTTGATAGCTCGATTTTCACCGAGCGTGCGGCAGGGCCTTCGCCGATGATGAGATCGAGCTGGAAGTCCTCCATCGCCGGATAGAGCACTTCCTCTACTGCAGGGCTGAGTCGGTGGATCTCGTCGATGAATAGCACATCGCGCTCTTCGAGATTGGTCAGCAATGCCGCGAGATCGCCGGCCTTGGCGATGACGGGACCGGATGTCGCGCGAAATCCGACACCGAGTTCGCGCGCCACGATCTGCGCCAGCGTGGTCTTGCCGAGGCCGGGCGGGCCCACAAATAATGTGTGATCCAGTGCCTCGCCGCGCTTGCGGGCAGCATCGATGAAGATCTGCAAATTCGCGCGCGCCTGTGCCTGACCGACGAAATCGGACAGCGACTGCGGGCGCAGCGTGGTGTCGCCGACATCGTCAGAGCGGCGCTCAGGGGTAACCATGCGATCGGGCGGCGTATTCATGACGCGACGTTACCACGGTGCAACGGCCGCGCGAACCACCAGCACAGGCTGGCTGGAATCACGGCAATGCCCGCGAGCAATGCGGACAGCGACAGCGCCTGCGTGAGCGATCGAACGCCGGGCAAAATCACCGCCGACGATTCCGAGGGCTGAACGAACATTCCAAACCCGATGAAGCCGGCAATGCCGACGGCCGCAGCAAGCCACGCCATCCAGATCGCGTTTTGCCCGGCATAGACGGCCGACAGCGCGAAGACGACGCCGGCACCGAGCGACGGCAGCAGCGCCGCCAATGCAGCAACAAATGCCAGCAGCCACAGTGCAATCGAGACAAGCGATCTGAAACCATCGAGATCGGCAACAGAGAAGATCAATTGCAGGATCGACGCACCCAGACCGACCACAAGCAACGACACGAGCACAGCCACGGATAGCGAACCGACAATACCGAAGATCGCGACAATGCCGATCACACGGGCGATTCTGGCAAGGCTCACTTCGCCAATTCCTTCAGCCCGAGCTTGATCAGTTGCGCCGTTTCCGCACCCTCGCCTGCGCTGCGCGACGCGGCTGCGACGGCGGCCGCCGCCTGTGGCTGGCCATAGCCGAGATTGACCAGCGCGGAGATCGCATCCCTGACAGCGCCTGGTGCGCGGTTGTCGTCCATCGCGCCGGCGAGTTGCGCGACCACCGGATCGACGGACGCAAAGGCCGGCGCCTTGTCCTTCAATTCGCTGACGATGCGCTCGGCCACTTTAGGACCGACGCCCGGCGTGCGCGCCACGGCCGTCTTGTCACGCAGCGCGATGGCATTGGCGAGATCGGCCGGCGGCAGCGTACTGAGCACGGCGAGCGCGACCTTGGCGCCGACGCCCTGCACAGTCTGCAGCAGGCGAAACCATTCGCGCTCCATATCGCTGCGGAATCCGAACAGTTTGATCTGGTCTTCGCGGACATATGTTTCGATGGCGAGCACCGCAGCTTCGCCCGCCTGCGGCAGTGCCTGCAGCGTGCGTGCAGAACAATGCACCTGATAGCCCACGCCCTGTACGTCGAGGATCACATAGTCCTCGCCGTAGCTGTCGATCAGGCCTTTGAGCTTGCCAATCACGCGCCGACGACCTTGAGGCGCAGTGCCGTGCTCTGACGGTGATGCGCATGGGTGATGGCGATCGCCAGTGCATCGGCGGCATCGGCGGATTTCGGCTCGGCCTTCGGCAGCAGAATCTTCAGCATCACCTGGATCTGGTTCTTGTCGGCATGGCCCGCGCCGACCACGGTCTTCTTCACCTGATTGGGCGCGTATTCGGCGACGGCAATGCCGAACATCGCCGGCGTCATCATGGCGATACCGCGCGCCTGGCCGAGCTTCAGCGTGGCGACGCCGTCCTTGTTGACGAAGGTCTGTTCGACCGCAGCTTCGGCCGGCTGGAAGTCGCCGAGCACCTTGGCGAGCCCTTCATGAATGCCGAGCAGCCGGCTCGCCAGCGGCAGATTGTCCGGCGGTTCCACCGAACCGCAGCCGATATAGGTCAGCCGGTTGCCGTCGATTTCGATCACGCCCCAGCCGGTGCGGCGCAGGCCCGGATCGATGCCGATGATGCGGACAGGAGGGCGAATCGCAGGGTGTGTCATCCCACAGGGATAACGCCGGTCGGACCGGAACGAAATAGAAACGCGCCACCATCCCAAGAGAATAGAGTGGGAAGCTGAGCCCCTGCTCAGCCGCCCATCTTGGCCATCAGCGCGTCCGACACCTCAAAGTTGGCATAGACGTTCTGCACGTCGTCATGCTCGTTCAACAGGTCCATCAGCTTGATCAGCTTCTCGCCGGTCTCGTCATCGACCGAGAGCGTGTTCTGCGGCTTCCAGATCACCGCGGCCTTGCGGGCTTCGCCGAACTTGCCTTCCAGTCCCTTGGCAACCTCGCGGAACGTCTCCTGCGACGCGTAGACCTCGTGGCCGCCCTCGCCCGACACCACGTCATCCGCGCCGGCTTCAATGGCAGCTTCGAGCATGTCGTCAGCAGAGGCCTTGTCGGCGTCATATTCGATCACGCCGACATGGTCGAACATGAAGGAAACTGAGCCGGTTTCGCCCAAATTGCCGCCGGATTTGGTGAAGTAAGAACGGATGTCGGAAGCGGCGCGATTGCGGTTGTCGGTCAGCGCCTCGACGATGACGGCGACGCCACCGGGGCCGTAGCCCTCGTAGCGGATTTCATCGTAGTTCTCGCCGTCGCTGCCGATCGCCTTCTTGATGGCGCGCTCGATATTGTCGCGCGGCATGTTTTCTTGCCGGGCGGCGATCACGGCGGAGCGCAACCGGGCATTCATCGACGGGTCGGGCGTCCCCATCTTGGCAGCGACGGTGATTTCGCGCGCCAGCTTGCTGAACAGCTTGGACTTCTGGGCATCCTGCCGGCCCTTGCGGTGCATGATGTTCTTGAATTGGGAATGTCCGGCCATGCGGTCTCTCTTGAAGCGTCAGGGTATTTAGGGCTGCGGCGCGGGGTTATAGGCCGCGAAATCGGCAAAATCAAAAATTTGCAGCCGAATCCGGCCAATCTTCGCAATACCGCAACCGACCTTAACCATCACTTCACGCCGAGGTGCAAGGTTACCCGCATAGATTGTATTCATTGGGGTCACCGATGGCGTTTGGACTGTTCCGCAAGCGGCAGCCGGAAGCGGCTGAAGTGGTGATGATTGCTGAAAACACAGCGCCTTCTGTAGCACCGCGGCACCCTGAACCAGATACCGCTGGGGACATCCTGGAGTTGCTGGAACTCGAGCTGGGCGCGCTTATCCGCCAGCTTGAGCGTGCCGCGACCTCCGTCGCCGGCGGCGCCGAATCGACCGCCACCACCCTCTCCGCCATCCGCGCCCGCACCGATGTGCTGGCCGACCGCAGCAGTGCCGCGCAATCCACCGCCACGACCTTCGCGCAGGCGGCCGATAAATTCACCCACTCGGCCGAAGGTATCGGCGCCCAGGTGCGCGATGCCAGCCGGCTTGCGGACGAGGCCGGCGCCGCCGCCCATGAAGCCAGCGCCAACGTGGACCGGCTGCGCGACTCCTCCGCTGCAATCAGCAATGTGTTGGAGCTGATCGCGCAGATCGCCCGGCAGACAACGATGCTGGCGCTGAACGCGACCATCGAGGCGGCACGCGCAGGCGCTGCAGGCCGCGGCTTCTCGGTCGTCGCCACCGAGGTCAAGGCGCTGGCGGTGCAAACCCAGAACGCCACCGAAGAGATCAGGAAGAAGATCGACACCCTGCAGCGCGACGCTGCGAGTTCGGTCGATGCGGTGCATCGCATCTCCACCGCCATCGACGCGATCCGCCCGGTGTTTGCCAATGTGAATGGCGCAGTCGCCGAGCAGAACGCGACGACCAGCGAGATGTCGCACAATGCCACCACCGCCTCGCAGTTCATCGTCTCGGTCGGCGACAGCGCCGCGGAAATCGATAGCGCTGCGAAGGAAGCGGCTGCCCATGGCGAGCATGTCGCGCAGGCCGGCCAGGCCGTGACGATGTTTGCCTCACGGCTGAAGTCCCGCTGCGCGGTACTGCTGAAACAGAGCGAGCGCGAAGACGAGCGCCGACGCGAAAAGCTGCCATGTCACCTCAATGTCGATCTTCAGGCGCGCGGCGGCCAGATCCGCGCACCGGTCTATGAAATCTCGATGGACGGGATCCTCATCGGCGGACCAGACGCGAACCGGCTTCCGTTGCACGACATCGTTGCTGCTGAACTCAGCGAGGTCGGCCCCTGCCGCCTCCGCATTGCCGAACATTCCCCCGCCGGCGCACAGGCACTGTTCGTCGCGCCCGACAACCATCTCATCAGCCGGATCGAAGACCGGCTATGGGCTATTCATGACGAAAACACCGAATTCGTCACCCGCGCCATTGATGCCGGCGCCGCGCTCAACAAGATCTTTGCCGACGGTATTGCATCCGGCGCTATCAGCATCGACGACATGTTCGACGACAACTACGTCGAAATCCCTGGCTCCAGTCCGGTGCAGTACCGGACAAAGATTCTCGGCTGGGCCGACCGCGCACTCCCCGAATTCCAGGATGCATTTCTCGCCAAGGACAGCCGCATGGCGTTCTGCGCCATGATCGACCGCAACGGCTATCTACCGGTACATAACAGCATCTATTCCAAGCCGCAGCGCCCGGGTGATGTCGCCTGGAATACGGCCAACTGCCGCAACCGCCGCATCTTCAACGATCCGGCTGGATTGGCCGCCGGTCGCAATACACGTTCCTACCTGATCCAGAGTTATGCCCGCGACATGGGCAACGGTCAGACCGTGATGATGCGCGAGATAGACGTGCCTGTGCGCATACAGGGACGCCATTGGGGCGGCTTCCGCACGGCGTACAAATTATGATTTGGGTTTGTAAACGGCGCTGCGCTGCCACCTGAGACCTGGCGCAGCGCCGCCTATTCCGTCTGCGAGTGGGCTAGCAGCCGAAACTGCCAAGGCGTCCTAGCCGCCGCTCGTTCGGCCCTCCGCATTGTCATCTCCGCCGTATGAACCGCCGCCATATCCATATGGCGCGCTGTATCCATATGAACCGGGGCCGGCCCCAAATCCGCGATAGACCGTTACGGGGGCGCTTCCCTCATACCGCGCGTGAGAGGACATGATCCGTCGATGCTTGCTGGCAGCGCTATGCCCGTCTTTGGCCTGCGCGGTCGAGCTCGAAGTGCCGGCGATCAGTAAAGCGGCGCCCAACAGAATGAATTTATTCATCACATTTTTCCTTGGTCAACGAGCCCCGCGACCTCAGATGCGCACGCTTGGCTCTCAAGGTAGCGCCAATCACGCGTAGTTGAATTTCGGCTTGCGGTACCCCGTCCTGCATGGACAGCGGCGGCGAGACCCATTGGAGCCATTTGCCCATTCGCTCCGGGCATGGGGGGCCGTGTCACACCGCTGACATTTGCATCGGTCCATAACCGTGGACCCATTCGATACAAGCGGAGCTGCCATGACCGAACATTCCCTCGACGACGCGCAAGCAATCCACGACCGCATTCGTGCAGAGATGCTGGACGGCTTCGACGAAGAACTCGAGCTCGAGATCGATGACGATCGTCTCGACGCCCTGACCAACGAAATGTCCGACCACAGCCCGGCGGAGACCATCGAGCGACGCCTCTATTTCAAGGAACTGTTCCGCCTGCAGGGCGAGTTGGTGAAGTTGCAGAGCTGGGTGCAGCAGAACAAGCTCAAGGTCGTGGTGATCTTCGAGGGTCGCGATTCCGCTGGCAAGGGCGGCGTCATCAAGCGCATCACCCAGCGGCTCAATCCGCGCGTCTGCCGCGTTGCCGCACTCCCCGCGCCGAATGAGCGCGAGCGCACCCAGTGGTACTTCCAGCGTTACGTCTCGCACCTCCCCGCCGGCGGTGAGATCGTGCTGTTCGATCGCAGTTGGTACAACCGCGCCGGCGTCGAGCGCGTGATGGGTTTCTGCACCGAGGATGACGTGGAGGAATTCTTCCGCTCGGTGCCGGAATTCGAACGCATGCTGGTGCGCTCGGGCATCATCCTGATCAAATACTGGTTCTCGATCACAGACGAAGCGCAGCACTTGCGCTTCTCGATGCGTATCGCCGACCCGCTCAAACAGTGGAAGCTCAGCCCTATGGATGTCGAGGCGCGCACCCGGTGGGAGCAATACACCAAGGCCAAGGAAGCGATGCTCGAGCATACGCATATTCCGGAAGCCCCGTGGCATGTGGTGCAGGCCGTCGACAAGAAGAAGGCGCGCCTGAACTGCATCGCGCATCTGCTCGAACAGGTTCCCTATCAGGAGGTCGAGCATCCGCCCGTGGTCCTGCCTGCACGCGTGCGCAATCCCGACTATCACCGCACGCCGGTGCCAGCTGAAATGTATGTGCCGGAGCGGTACTAGCCCCACAGCCGGCAGATGGCGTGCCGTTTTTCCGGCAGGCCGAGCCTAACGCAACCGCAATATTCTTTTGAATAAAAGTCATCCGACGCCCAAGAAGAGGGCGTCGGATAATGTCGCGCAGATTTTACCGCGATTTATCCGATAGACACGCTCGCACGACATACAAACCAATGTATAGTCCTGCTGCATCTTATTGCTGCTTTTGAAATGATGACCGTACGCCTATAGTACCGTCGTTGGTCGATGACGAACCATTCGCCATTGCATCATCGAGTCGAGCAATCGGGGGTCTCACTGTGGCAAATCTCAATATCAACGGCGAGCAGAAGTCCTTCGACGCGCCTGACGACATGCCCCTGCTCTGGGTGTTGCGCGACATTCTCGGCATGACCGGCACGAAATTCGGCTGCGGCGTTGCGCTATGCGGAGCATGCACCGTGCATGTCGACGGCAAGGCCGTGCGCTCCTATCTGCTGCCGGTCAGTGCGGTGAGCGGACGCGCCATCACCACAATCGAAGGTGTCGGCGCCACACCGGTCGGCGCCAAGGTGCAGAAAGCCTGGCTCGATCTCGAAGTCATTCAATGCGGCTACTGCCAATCCGGACAGATCATGTCAGCGGCGGCGCTCCTCGCTTCTACGCCGACCCCCGACGATTCCGACATCGATGCCGCCATGGCCGGAAATATCTGTCGCTGCGGCACCTATGTCCGGGTGCGTGAAGCCATCAAGCATGCTGCCTCCGAACGGCAAACCTAGGAGTCGGCCATGAAAATTGCAGACAACATGCTTGTTGCGGCCAGTCCTGCAAACAAGCCTTCTGGCCTGTCACGGCGCAATTTGCTCGCTGGCGCCTTTGCCGGCGGCTTTATGTTCGCCTTCCAGCTTCCGGTCCGCGCGGCCAATGAGCCGACGCAACCTCCCGATACGACGGAGGGCAAATTCGCCCCCAACGCGTTCATCCGCATCGACACTACCGGCAAGACGACACTGGTGATGCCGCAAGTCGAGATGGGGCAAGGCATCTATACCGCCATCGCTATGATCCTCGCCGAAGAGCTCGACGCCGACTATGCGCAGATCACGCTGCAACATGCGCCGCCCAGCGACAAGCTCTACGGCAATCCAATTTTCATCATCCAGGCGACCGGCGGATCGACTTCGGTGCGCGCATTCTGGAAACCGCTGCGCAATGCCGGTGCAACCGCGCGTGCGATGCTGGTGCAAGCCGCAGCCGAACAGTGGCAGGTCGAACCTGCGAGCTGCACGGCGTCGAATGGGCAAGTGATGCATACGGCCAGCGGGCGCAAACTGTCCTATGGCGAGTTGTGCGACGCCGCCGGCAAACTCACACCGCCGAAGGACGTCGCGCTCAAGGACCCGAAAGACTTCTCGGTGATCGGCAAGCCGCTGAAGCGCTTCGACACACCGGACAAGGTCAACGGCAAGACGATCTACGGTATCGACGCGATGGTGCCGGGCATGACATTCGCGACGCTGGCACAGTGCCCGGTGTTCGGCGGCAAACTCGCCAAGGTCGATGACCGCGCGGCGAAGAAGATTCCGGGCGTGCGGCAGATCGTGGTGCTCGACGACCTCGTGGCCGTGGTCGGCGACCACATGTGGGCCGCCAAGTCTGGGCTCGAAGCACTCGACATCACCTGGGACGAAGGGCCCAACGCGAAGATCAGTTCGAAGGACATCTGGGCGCATTTGCGCACGGCCAGCGAGACGGACGGCGTAATCGCCAAATCCGTCGGCGACATCGCTAAGGGTCTCGCGACCGGCGAACGGATCGACGCGTCCTACGAGATGCCGTTCCTTGCGCACGCGACCATGGAGCCCTTGAATTGCACGGTGCACTTCAAGGGTGATTCCTGCGAGGTCTGGACGGGCACGCAGATCATGTCGCGGGTGCAATCCGAAGCCGCCAAGGCCGCGGGCCTGCCGATCGACAAGGTCACAGTAAATCAGCACATGATTGGCGGCGGCTTCGGCCGCAGGCTTGAGCCCGACATGGTCGTGGCGGCGGTGCGCATCGCCAAACAGGTCAATGGACCGGTCAAGGTGGTGTGGACCCGCGAAGAGGACATCCAGCACGACATTTATCGCCCCGTCTATCGCGACAACATTTCGGCGACACTGTCCAACGGCAAAGTGGTCGGCTTCAAGTACAAGATCGCAGGCTCGGCCGTGATCGCGCGTTGGCTGCCGCCTGCGTTCCAGAAGGGCATCGACATCGACGCCATCGATAGTGCTGCGGACCAGCCCTACGACTTCCCGCATTTCCAGTGTGAATATGTCCGTGTCGAACCGCCGGCGGTGCCGACGGGCTTCTGGCGCGGCGTCGGCCCGAACAACAACGTGTTCGCGATCGAGAGCTTCATGGATGAGCTCGCTCGCAAGGCTGGCAAGGATCCCGTCGCGTTCCGGCGTGAATTGCTCGGCAAGGCGCCGCGGATGCTGGCGGCCCTCAATCTCGCGGCGGAGAAGGCCAACTGGGGTCAGCCGCTGCCAGCGCGCGTCGGACGCGGCGTGAGCATACAGCCCACCTTCGATACTTCGATCGCGACTGTGGTCGAAGCGGAGGTGGATTCTCAGGGCGAGATCCGTCTGCGTCAGGTCAACGTGGCGATCGACACCGGCATCGCTGTCAATCCCGACACCATCGTGGCGCAGATCGAAGGCGGCATCGTGTTCGGCCTCACCGCCGCGCTCTATGGCGACATCACCATCGAGAAGGGACGTGTGCAGCAGTCCAATTTCCACGACTATCGCATGCTTCGGATCGACCAGATGCCGAAAATCAATGTCCACCTCATCAAGAGCGGCGAAGCGCCCGGCGGCATAGGCGAGTGCGGCGTGATCGGTGGCCCGCCGGCACTGCGCAATGCGATCTATGCCGCGACTGGCGTTGCGTTGCGCAGGATGCCGATCGACCGTGATGCGATCGCCGAGAGGAAGAAGTCATGACGCCCGCCGCACGTCGCATTCTCGGCAGCGTCATTGTGATCGGTGTCGTGGCTGCAGCCGGCGCTGCGCTCTATGTGCGCGGCCCCGGACCGATGGCCTTCTCGGGTGGGCCGAAGGTAGCGCTGGCCGACTACAAGGGCGCCAATCCGACCGGCGTTCCCGCCAACATGACCAGCGCCAGCCCGATCGAGCGCGGTGAATATCTCGCGCGTGCGGCGGATTGCATGGTCTGCCACACTGCGCCCGGCGGCAAGGAATATGCCGGCGGCTTCGCATTCAAACTGCCGTTTGGCACGCTGTATTCGACCAACATCACACCGGACGAAGAGACAGGCATCGGCAACTACACCGACCAGCAGTTTCTCGACGCCGTTCGAAGCGGCAAGCGCCACGACGGCGCCCGGCTCTATCCGGCAATGCCCTATACGTCCTACACCTATATGACCGATGCGGACACGCTCGCGGTCAAGGCCTATCTGTTCAGCCTCGCACCGGTGCGCGCAGCGCCGCCTGAGAATACGCTGGCCTTTCCGTTCAATCAGCGCTGGGCAATGACATTCTGGTCGGCGCTTTTCAATCCCGATACGCGCTTCGAACCCGATACGTCGCAAAGCCCGGAATGGAACAGGGGCGCCTATCTCGTCGAGGCGGTGGCGCATTGCGGCGAATGCCACACGCCGCGCAATCTCGGCTTCGCGCTCGACAACCGTAAGAAATTCGCTGGCGCCCTGACCGCCGGATGGCGGGCCTTCAATATCACCTCGGACAAGACGACAGGCCTTGGCAGCTGGAGCGACGACGATGTCGTTTCCTATCTGTCGATCGGGCATGCCAAGGGTCACGGCACCGCGTCGGGGCCGATGGGCGAAGCGGTGGACCACAGTTTCAGCAAGATGGCGCCGACGGATATCAAGGCGATGGTCGCATTCCTGCGCACGGTGCCGGCGGTGCCCTCACCTGATCTGCCCGCGAAACTCGCGCCACCCGCACCGCCCTCGCATAGGGACGGCATGACGGCGAACGCGCTTGGCAAGACGGTCTTCCAGGGCGCCTGCGTGAGCTGCCATGGCTGGACAGGCGAGAGCGCACTCTCGCCCATGGCCACGCTGACTGGCGCGTGGGCCGTTAACGATCCTGGCGCGACGAACGTGGCGCAGATCGTGATCTCCGGCACCAAGCGGCATACGCCGCAAGGCGCGCTGTCGATGCCAGCCTTCGGCAAGAGCCATTCAGATACGGAGATCGCGGCTGTCGCGAATTACGTGACCGCGCGCTTCGGCAGCAAGGGATCGCAGATCACGGCAAGCGACGTCGCGGATTTACGCAAGCAGACGGAGCAGTAGGCCGAACTAGTTCAGCCAGAACTCGGGCACGGCCTGCGACAGCCGGCCACCGAGCCGCACCGGCGCGATGCGTGAGGCGAGGCCGGTCTTGTCATCGGTTTCGACCGCAACGCCCGACAAGGTCGCAGGGCCGAAGGCGGGCTCGAAACGGCCGGAGGGAATGCCGGTCGTGAAGCGTCTGACAGGCTCTTCTTTCTGCATACCGATCACGGAATCATAGTCGCCGGTCATGCCGGCATCGGTCATGTAGGCGGTGCCGCCTGCGAGGATCTGATGATCAGCGGTCGGCACATGCGTATGCGTGCCGACGACGAGGCTCACGCGGCCATCGCAGAAGTAGCCCATACCCTGCTTTTCGCTTGAGGCTTCGCCGTGGAAATCCACCACGATGGCGTCCGCGGCTTCAACCAGCGGACAAGCATCGATTTCCTTGCCGACAGCGCTGAACGGATCGTTGAGTGGCTCCATGAAGACACGCCCCATGGCGTTGATCACCAGCGCACGCGCACCGTTCTTGGCGTCGATCAGCGCAGCACCGCGGCCCGGCGTATGGCGTGGGAAATTCAACGGACGGATCAGGCGCGGCGCGCGTTCGATGAACACCAGCGCCTCTTTCTGATTCCAGGCGTGATTGCCGAGGGTCACCGCATCGGCGCCGGCGTCGACAAGATCATTATAGATCGTCTCGGTGATACCGAAGCCGCCGGCGGCGTTCTCGCCATTAATGATGACAAGATCGAGCTTCCAGTCGCGGATCAGGCCGGGCAGTTTTTCGAGGATCACCACGCGGCCGGTTTTGCCGACCACGTCGCCGATGAAGAGAATACGCAAGTCAGATGCTCCGAAAATCGATCGTCCGGGTTTCGGTTAGCACATAATCCAGCGCCACGTCGTGTGGCTGCATGGGAATGGCCCCGATTTCCTGGGTGTCGAAGGCCACGCCTATGGAGATAAAGGGCTTGATGGCGTGCAGTTGCGCGAAAGTGCGGTCGTAATGCCCCGCGCCATAGCCAATGCGGTGGCCGGCGCGGTCGAAGGCCGCGAGTGGTACCAGCAGGATATCGGGGATCAGTGGCGGCGCTTCCGGTGCTGGTTCCGGAATGCCTAGTGAACCGCGTACCAGCGCGTCGTTCGGGCTCCAGAGCCGGAACATCAGGGGCTCATCACGGGCGATGATCACCGGCAGCGCCAGTCGCGCACCCTGGGCGGCGAGATGCTGCATCAACGGGATCGGATCGATTTCGCTGCGGATGGGAGAATAGCCGGCGACGATGTCGCCGGCCCTGACCGGGAAAGGCAGCCCACGCGCTGCGATGGCTTGTGCGGCTGCCGACCGTTCGGCCTCGCTCAGCGCCGTGCGGCGTGCCAGCGCGGCGATGCGGAGCTCAATCTTTGTCGGAGTGGGCGGCGTGTCGGACATGCCGCACGATATTCTGCCCGCCGGGCCTATGAAAGCACGGGACGCCCTTCACCCTCATCTTTGTCGCGTGAGGTTAAGATGCACGGCGAAAGCCCGCAAACGGCCGGAGCCATCAGAAAAGTAAAAGTGCGAAGCCACGATGGCCGTTGAAGCACTCGATCCCGGAGCACCTACGAAAGTAGGTGGGCACCATGTGACCAGGTCCACGGACCTGGTCAGGGACAGTTCCCTGAAGGATCGATAAGGCCCCGGGGATATATGGCTCCTGACGCGCGACGCAGCCTCGCCTGAGCAATGTAGGGGTTATGAGACGGATGCGCCAGTGCCCGCTTGGCATCAAAGCCTGCGTTATCCAATAGCAACGCCGCCGCCGATGGTGCGGTTGAGCACCTGCGTGGTCTTCTCGATCCGCTCTGCCGCAGCATTCAGGGCCGCGGCAACCGCCGTCTGCGTCGCCCGCGCGCGATCCGCGGCGACCACGCGCACATCGCGCAATGCGGCGAGTTCTTCCTGCAGGGCACGGATCTGCTGATTGGCATCGACCAGTTCGTCGGCAATGGTCAGCGCCGCCATCACCGTCAACCGCGCATCCCCGATCTCACCGAATTTGCCACGCAGGTTTTCGACGCGGGATTCAAGACTTTCCGCCAGCCGCAGCAGGCGGGTTTCCTGCCCCTCCTCACAGGCCATGCGGTATTGCCGGCCATTGATGGTGACGTTGACGTGGCTCATCTCGCTTTACTCATGCGCGTTGTCAGTCGCCAGCACCGCGCGAATGGTGCCGATGGCGGTATCGAGCTTGTCGGCGATGTCGCGGTTGGCGCGCTCCAGCCGGCGCGATTTCACCAGCGTGCCATCGAGCTCATCCGCCAGCCGGGACCGGTCGGCGCCGAGCGCCTGAATACGGGTGGCCAGCTCATCCTCGTCGCGATCCGCCTCACGGCGGCGCTCGACCGCACTTTCCAGAGCATCCAGCGCCGCCATCAACCGCCGCGTGGCAGCGTCGATCTCGGCCGCACCACCATTGGCGGGATCGGAGGCTGTGAGATGGGCGGGGCGTTCGATCATACTGGGTTACGCGGGACCTTGGGTGTGATGCGACCGGAGCTCAAAAACCACGGCTCCGCAAGCCTTTAGGCCCTGAAACTTAGGTTGCAAGCGAGCCGGACGCAACAAAGCTTAAAAGCTATGCACCGCAAAGCCGACAAAAACCGCCGGTAGATATCCACAGACCAGAACTGTCCGGGAGACCTTGGACTCCCAGGAACCCAGATGCTATCCACCAGTTTCTCCTAAGCGATCCCAACATCTCGCTGCAGACCGCCCCTCTCGCGGACGCAAAATATTCCATTCCCTTCAAGTTAGACGGAAACCGACATGGCGCAGGTTGATCACTCGAAAATGGCCAACGCGATTCGTGCCCTCGCCATGGACGGCGTGGAAAAGGCCAAATCCGGTCACCCTGGGCTGCCGATGGGCGCCGCCGACGTCGCCACCGTGCTGTTTACGCAGTTCCTCAAATTTGATGCAGCCGATCCGAAGTGGCCGGATCGCGATCGCTTCATCCTCTCGGCCGGCCACGGCTCGATGCTGCTCTATGCCCTGCTCTATCTGACGGGCAACAAGGAGATGACCCTCGATCAGCTGAAGAACTTCCGCCAGCTGCATTCGAAGACCCCCGGCCATCCCGAGAATTTCCATACCTCAGGCGTCGAGACCACGACCGGCCCGCTCGGCCAGGGCATCGCCACCTCCGTTGGCTTCGCGCTCGCCGAGCGCATGCTGGCCGCCGAATACGGCGACATCGTCGATCACTACACTTACGTGCTGTGCTCCGATGGCGACCTGATGGAAGGTGTCAGCCACGAAGCGCTGGCCATGGCCGGTCATCTCAAGCTGTCGAAGCTGATCTTCCTCTATGACGACAACGGCATTTCGATCGACGGTCCGCTGACGCTCGCCGATAGTGTCGACCAGGTTGCGCGCTTCAAGGCCCATGGCTGGAATTCCGAGCATGTCGATGGCCACGATCAGAGTGCCATCGCTGCAGCCATCAAGCGTGCCCAAGCCTCCGACCGTCCATCGATGATCGCCTGCAAGACCACTATCGGCTTCGGCGCACCAACCCGCGCCGGTACCTCGAAGGCCCACGGCGAACCGCTCGGCGCGGAAGAACTCGCAGGCGCCAAGAAGGCCCTGGACTGGAACTACGGCCCGTTCGAAGTGCCCGATGATATCCTGCAGGCTTGGCGCAATGTCGGCAAGCAGGGCGCATCGGCGCACGCGGACTGGCAGAAACGTTTCGATGCCCTTCCGGACGACAAGCGCAGCGAATTCACCCGCCGCAACGATCACGTTCGGCCGGCCGCTATGGCGGACGCGATCCTCACGCTGAAGAAGAAGCTGATCGCCGAGCCGCAGACCGTCGCGACCCGTAAGGCGAGCGAACTCGCGCTCGAAGCGCTGGTCCAGGTCGTGCCGGAAATGGTGATCGGCTCCGCGGATCTCACGCCGTCGAACAACACCCGCACCAAGCACGCCGTTGAGGTGAAGCCCGGCGAATTCAAGGGCCGCTACATTCACTACGGCATCCGCGAAATGGGTATGGCCGCAGCCATGAACGGCATCGCGCTGCATGGCGGCTTCATCCCGGCCGGCGCGACCTTCATGTGCTTCACCGACTATGCCCGGCCGTCGATGCGCATCTCGGCGCTGGCGCAGATTCCGGTCATCTACATCATGACCCACGACTCGATCGGCCTCGGCGAAGACGGCCCGACCCATCAGCCGGTAGAGCATCTGGCGGCGATGCGCGCGATGCCGAACATGCGCGTGTTCCGCCCCGCGGACACCGTCGAGACCGCCGAATGCTGGCAGCTCGCCATGGAGAAGACCAACGGCCCAACCATGCTGGCCCTGTCGCGCCAGAACCTGACGCCGGTGCGCACCACCCATCACGACGACAATCTCTGCGCCGCTGGCGGCTATGAGCTGATCGCGGCCAAGGGCAAAGCCGCGGTGTCGATCTTCGCCTCGGGTTCGGAAGTCGAGATCGCAGTCGCTGCGCAGAAGCAACTGGCCGACAAGGGCATCGCGACGCGGGTCGTATCCGTCCCCTCGCTCGAACTACTGCTGGAGCAGCCTGAAGAGCGCCAGAAGGCCATCATCGGCGACGCGCCGATCAAGATCGCCGTCGAAGCCGCGGTCCGGTTCGGCTGGGATGCCGTGATCGGACACGATGGCACCTTCATCGGCATGAAGGGTTTCGGCTCGAGCGCGCCGGCCAAGGAGCTTTATAAGCTGTTCGGCATCACGGCCGAGGCCGTGGTCGAGGCTGCAACCAGCAAGCACAACGCGGCTTAACTCTATCGGAACGCTGGTAAATTTGACACATTGCACCAGCGTTCCATTCAGGGCATGAAACGCCCGTCACACGTCACTATATGAAGGCCCTCACGCGAGGTTTGAGCCTAATAAAAGGGAGAAGTTGAATGGCAGTCCGGGTTTCGATCAACGGTTTTGGCCGCATCGGCCGCAACGTCCTGCGGGCGATCTACGAGTCCAAGCGCACCGACATCGAAGTCGTCGCCATCAACGATCTGGGTCCGGTTGAAACCAACGCCCACCTGTTGCGCTTCGACAGCGTGCATGGCCGCTTCCCCGGCGACGTCACCGTCGATGGCGACAGCATCCAGCTCGGCAACGGCAACAAGATCAAGGTCACTGCGGTGCGCGATCCGAACACGCTGCCGTGGAAGGATCTCGGCATCGATATCGCGCTCGAATGCACCGGCATCTTCAGCGCCAAGGCGAAGGCGACGTCGCATCTGACCGCAGGCGCCAAGCGCGTGCTGGTTTCGGCTCCGTCCGATGGTGCTGATGCCACGATCGTCTACGGCGTCAACCACAAGACCCTGACCAAGGAGCATCTGGTCGTTTCCAACGGTTCGTGCACCACGAACTGCCTGGCGCCTGTCGCCAAGGTGCTGAACGAGACCGTCGGTATCGAAACCGGCTTCATGACCACGATCCACGCTTACACCGGCGACCAGCCGACGCTGGACACGCTGCATAGCGATCTCTATCGCGGCCGCGCCGCTGCGATGTCGATGATCCCGACCTCGACCGGCGCTGCGAAGGCCATCGGCCTCGTGATGCCCGAACTGGCCGGCAAGCTCGACGGCGTTTCGATCCGCGTGCCGACCCCGAACGTCTCCGTGGTCGATCTCAAGATCATCGCCAAGAGGAGCACCACCAAGGAAGAGATCAACGAAGCCATCAAGAAGGCTGCTGCCGGCGAGCTGAAGGGCGTGCTTGGCACCACCAGCCATCCGAACGTGTCGATCGACTTCAATCACGATCCGCATTCGTCGACCTTCGCCTTCGACCAGACCAAGGTGCAGAACGGCACGCTGGTGCGGGTACTCTCCTGGTACGACAACGAGTGGGGCTTCTCCAACCGCATGGCCGACACCGCCGTCGCGATGGGCAAGCTGCTCTAAGACACGACTGTTATCCCGGGCGCAGCTAAAGACGCCGCGTCCGGGAGCCAACGACTATAGCGGTCCCCGCTTCGCGGCGCGCCGCTGTGCGCTGACCTGCGTTTGGGGACACAACATCATGACCAATTCTTTCCGCACCCTCGACGACGTCGATGTGAAGGGCAAACGCGTTCTCGTGCGCGTCGATCTCAACGTGCCCATGGATGGTGGCAAGGTTACCGACGCAACGCGTCTCGAACGTATCGCGACGACCATCACCGAAATTTCCAACAAGGGCGGCAAGGTCATCCTGCTCGCGCATTTTGGCCGCCCCAAGGGCCGCGACGACAAGAACTCACTAAAGCCCGTTGCTGCGGCACTTGCCGATGTGATCAAGAAGCCGGTCGCCTTTGCCGATGACAGCGTCGGCGACGTCGCCGCCAAGGCCGTTGGCGCCATGAAGGACGGCGACATTCTCTGCCTTGAGAACACGCGCTTCCATTCCGCTGAGGAGAAGAACGATCCGGCTTTCGTCGCCGAACTCGCCAAGCTTGGCGATATCTGGGTCAACGATGCATTCTCGGCTGCACATCGCGCCCACGCCTCCACCGAAGGCCTCGGCCACAAGTTACCCGCCTATGCCGGCCGCACCATGCAGGCCGAGTTGGACGCCCTCGGCAAGGCGCTGGACGCGCCGACCAAGCCGGTGATCGCCATCGTCGGCGGCGCCAAGGTCTCGTCGAAGATCGATCTCCTCGAAAATCTCGTCACCAAGGTCGATGCGCTTGTCATCGGCGGCGGCATGGCCAACACCTTCCTGCATGCGCAGGGCGTCAAGGTCGGCAAGTCGCTGTGCGAAAAGGATCTGGCGGCCACTGCGCTGCGGATCATCGACAAGGCCGAAGCTTCCGGTTGCGCCATCATCCTGCCGGTGGACGCCATCGTCGCATTCCACTTCGCCGCCAACACACCGTCTCACGCCTACGGCCTCGATGCGATCCCAGATGAGGGCATGATCCTCGACGTCGGTCCGCAGTCGATCGAACGCATCAACGCAGCGATCGACGATGCCGCCACGCTAGTCTGGAATGGCCCGGTCGGAGCGTTTGAAATGACTCCGTTCGACCGCGGCACGGTTGCCGGCGCCAAACACGCAGCGGCGCGCACCAAGGCTAAGAAACTGATTTCAGTAGCCGGCGGCGGCGACACGGTGGCTGCGCTCAATCACGCCGGCGTCGCCGATGACTTCTCCTACATCTCGACGGCTGGCGGCGCTTTCCTCGAATGGATGGAAGGCAAGCCGCTGCCGGGTGTGGAAGTGTTGAAGAAGTAGCAGCGACACATTTTTGCTCGCAGGAATTGTAGGCACCGCAATGTTTATGGTATGTTCTTTCCATGAGCGAGAATGTGCAAACAGCAATGTTCGAGATCCTGAAGAAAATTCAGGGCGATATCACTTTGGTTAGGACCGACATCGGTCACTTTAAGCTGGAGACCGAAACTCACTTTGAACGCATTGAGACCTTGGTTCGCAAGCAACGCCGCGGTGGCGCTGCGATACTGGTCATGATGCGTTCGGCGGCCGGTGATTTTGAGGAGCGGCTCGCAGCCGTCGAGCAACAAATTGCGTTGCTCGACGCGCGGGAGCACTAACGTTTCAGGAATTCCATTAGCTGGAACGCTGGGCCATCGTGGCGATTAACGTCGGCTGTATGCGCGACTGATGGCGTCTTGGATTCGCCGTCTCCTCGCGCTAAGAGCCATATATCCCTCGGCGCGGCGTTTGCGCCTGTCCCAATTTACAAGGAGCTTCCTGCATGGCCCGTATTACGTTGCGTCAACTGCTCGATCACGCGGCAGAACACGATTACGGAGTGCCGGCCTTCAATATCAACAATATGGAACAGGCGCTGGCGATCATGGACGCGGCCAACTCCGTCGATGCGCCGGTGATCATCCAGGCCTCCCGCGGCGCCCGCTCCTACGCCAATGACATCATGCTCAAGCACATGATGGACGCGGTCACCGAAATCTATCCGCACATTCCCGTCTGCGTGCATCTCGATCACGGCAACGAAGCTGCAACCTGCATGACCGCAATCCAGGCCGGTTTCACCTCGGTGATGATGGATGGTTCGCTGAAGGCAGACGGCAAGACGGCGGCGGACTGGGACTACAATGTCGGCGTGACCAAGACTGTGACCGACATGGCGCATCTCGGCGGCATCTCGGTGGAAGGCGAGCTCGGCGTGCTCGGCTCGCTGGAGAGCGGCATGGGCGAAGCCGAAGACGGCCACGGCGCCGAGGGCCAGCTCAGCCATGACCAGTTGCTGACCAATCCCGACGAGGCCGTGAAGTTCGTCAAGGAAACCCAGGTCGACGCGCTGGCGATCGCCATGGGCACCTCGCACGGCGCCTACAAGTTCACCCGCAAGCCGGACGGCGATATCCTCGCCATGAACGTGATCGAGGAAATCCACCGCAAGCTGCCGAACACCCATCTAGTGATGCACGGCTCGTCCTCGGTCCCGCAGGACCTGCAGGACATCATCAACAAGTTCGGCGGCCAGATGAAGCCGACCTGGGGCGTGCCGGTGGCCGAGATCCAGCGCGGCATCAAGCACGGCGTGCGCAAGATCAACATCGACACCGACAACCGCATGGCCATGACCGGCCAGATTCGTAAGGTGCTGAGTGAGAACCCCAGCGAATTCGATCCGCGCAAATATCTGAAGCCGGCGATGGAAGCGATGGTGAAGCTCTGCAAGCAGCGCCTGCAGGAATTCAATACCGCCGGCCAGGCCAGCAAGATCAAAAAGGTGCTAGCCACGGCCGAAATGGCCAAGCGTTACGCATCGGGCGAGCTGAACGCGAAGATCGCCTGAGCCCAAACGGCCAATTGACTGCCATTCAGCCTGCCATACAGCCTATGGCAGGCTGAATTTTTGCCGGAATCGGATGCGGACGAGCCCATTGGCCGGCCAGATGCTCGGATTTTGCCCGAGAACGGTCTAGATTGACCTGCAGGACTAGCCCGCTCAGGACATGCCCATGAATCTCGCCGAACTCAACAAAATCGCCCGCGCCATGACCGCGCCGGGCAAGGGCTTGCTTGCCGCAGATGAATCGTCAGGCACGATCAAGAAGCGCTTCGATGCGATCAGCGTCGAGTCGACCGAGGACAGCCGCCGCGACTATCGTGAAATGCTGTTTCGCTCGCGCGAGGCGATGAGCAGCTACATTTCCGGCGTGATCCTCTACGACGAGACCATCTGGCAAAACGCCAAGGATGGCACGCCGCTGGTGCGGCTGATCGAGGAAGCCGGCGCCATTCCCGGCATCAAGGTCGATGAGGGCACGCAGGCACTGCCGAACTGTCCCGGTGAGCTGGTCACAGCAGGCCTCGACAAGCTCGCCGAGCGTCTTGCCAAATATTACGCACGCGGCGCGCGCTTCGCGAAGTGGCGCGCGGTGATCGATATCGGTGCCGGCATTCCCTCGATGACCGCAATCTCCGTCAACGCGCATGCGCTCGCCCGCTATGCCGCGCTATGCCAGGCCGCACAGATCGTCCCGATCGTCGAGCCCGAAGTGCTGATGGATGGCGATCACGACATCGACCGCTGCGTCGAGGTGACGCAGCGCGTACTCAACAAGACGTTCCAGGAATTGCGGGTCCAACGCGTCGCGCTGGAAGGCATGATCCTGAAGCCGAACATGGCCGTCTCGGGCAAGAAGTCGAAGACGCAGGCTGGTGTGGCTGAAGTGGCCGAGAAGACCGTGCGCATGCTGAAGAACTGCGTGCCCGCATCCGTGCCCGGCATCGCATTCCTCTCCGGCGGCCAATCCGACGAAGATGCAACTGCGCATCTCGACGCCATGAACAGAATCGGTGGCCTGCCCTGGCCACTGACATTCTCCTATGGCCGCGCGCTTCAGGCAGCGCCGCAAAAGGCATGGTCCGGCAAAGCCAACAATGTGCCCGCCGGTCAGCAGGCCTTCACCCATCGTGCACACATGAATTCACTCGCCAGCAAGGGCGAGTGGACGACTGATCAAGAACAGAAGGCGCTATAATCTTGGCTTCCAAACCCGTCCCGCCACCACCGATGCCGCGCCTCTATCTCGCGACGCCCGTCGTCGAGGATCCGTCAGTGCTGGCGGCGAACCTGCCTGCGCTTCTTGAGAGAGCAGATATCGCTGCAGTGCTGGTGCGACTGGCGACGACCGACCAGCGCACCATGATCACGCGCATCAAGGCGCTGGCGCCTGTCATCCAGACCAGCGGCGCCGCGATGCTGGTCGAAGGCAATGTCGAGCTCGTCGCACGCGGCGGCGCCGATGGCGCGCATCTGCCCGGTCTTGCTCCCTTGCAGGATGCACTGCCCTCGCTGAAGCCCGATCGCATTGCAGGCTGCGGCGGACTATCGACACGCCATAATGCGATGGCTGCAGGCGAAGCCGGTGCCGACTACGTGTTGTTCGGCGAACCCGACACCAAGGGCCAGCGCCCATCGACCGAAGCGATCACTGAACGCCTGCAGTGGTGGGCCGAATTGTTCGAACCGCCTTGCGTGGGCTTCGCCGCTACGCTCGATGAGGCCAGGGAATTCGCAGCTGCCGGCGCTGACTTCGTGCTGGTCGGTGACATCATCTGGAACGACGCGCGCGGTGCTGCTGCAGCCTTGATGGACGCAGAGAAGGCAATCCAGCAGGGATACGCGACGCTCGTCTCGGGGCAGTCCAAGGTCGAACAGGAATAACGCCGGAATGAAAATTCTGCGTTCCCTCACTGTACTTGCCGGCTGCCTGACCTGGGCAGCCAGCGCGACCGCGCAGATTTCGCTGACACCGCCGGGGGTGCAGACGCCGCCACCGGCTGCAAGCAAGGCAGCGCCAAAAAAGGCGCCGGCACCAGCGAAAGCGCCGACAGCAGCGAAGAAAGCTCCTGCGCCGCCTGCTGAAAAGCCCGCGCAGCCTGCAGAAGCTGCACCAACCGACCCCAATGCCGACCTGGTCTATGGCGCCTATCAGCGCGGCCAGTACAAGACCGCCTTCGACCTCGCGAACAAGCGCGCACAGGAGAACAACGACCCGAAGGCGATGACCATGCTTGGTGAACTCTATGCCAATGCACTGGGCGTCAAACGCGACTATGCGAAAGCTGCAGAATGGTATCAGCGCGCGTCGGAACGCGGCGACCGCGAGGCCATGTTCGCGCTGGCGATGCTGCGACTGTCGGATCGCGGCAATGTCGGCAAACGCGATGAGGCCGTGAAACTGCTGGCATCCTCCGCCAAGCTCGGTAATCCGAAGGCCGCCTACAATCTGGCGCTGCTCTATCTCGACGGGCAGACGCTGCCGCAGGACGTCAAGCGCTCGGCCGAATTGCTCCGCGTCGCCGCCGATGCCGGTAACCCCGAAGCGCAATACGCGCTGGCGACGTTCTACAAGGAAGGCACCGGGGTCGAGAAAAGCATCGACAAGGCGGTTCGTCTGCTCCAGGCGGCGTCGCTAGCCGACAATGTCGACGCCGAGGTCGAATATGCCATTGCGCTCTATAACGGCACGGGAACCCCCAAGAACGAGGCTGCGGCCCTCGCCCTGCTTCGTAAGGCCTCCAAACAGAACAGCCCGATCGCCCAGAACCGCCTCGCCCGGGTGCTGGCGCTCCGCACCAATACAGACGACCGGCTGGAAGGTCTGAAATGGCACATCGTCGCCAAAACCGCCGGAAAGGGCGACCTGATGCTCGACGAGCTTCTGGCCCAGGCCACCCCCGAGGAAAAAACCAAGGCCCAGGAAGCCGCCAAGAAGTGGCTGGGCACGACCCAGAAATGACCCCTGAAGCGATCTTGCCTTGACGGGATGCCGCCCGCAGGGCACCCATCGCCCCAGCAACCCCCAATTAGACCTGCCGTCAGGTCGTCGTGAGACGAACGCATGATCAATTCAGCCCTTATGAACGTGATGGTGAAAGCCGCGCGCCGCGCCGGCCGCAGCCTGAAGCGCGACCTCGGCGAGATCGAGAACCTGCAAGTCTCGATGAAGGGACCCGCCAATTTCGTCAGCCTCGCCGACAAGCGGGCCGAGGAGATGCTCTATACGGACCTCAACAAGGCCCGCCCGGGCTATGGCTTCCTCGGCGAAGAAGGCGGCAACCGCGAGGGTACTGACAAGAGTCATACCTGGATTGTCGATCCGCTCGATGGCACCACCAACTTCCTGCACGGCATCCCGCAATTCGCAGTCTCGATCGGTCTGGCGCGCGAAGGTCAGGTGATTGCCGGCCTGATCTACAATCCAGCCAATGACGAGCTCTATATGGCCGAGAAGGGCTCGGGCGCGTTCCTCAACGACACCCGCCTGCGCGTCGCCGGCCGCAAGCAGCTCAACGAATGCGTCATCGCCTGCGGCCTGCCGCATATCGGCCGCGGCGACTTCGAATTGTCACGCAACGAAATGGCCGCGTTGCAGCCGAAGGTCGCCGGCCTGCGCCGCTTCGGCGCGGCCTCGCTCGATCTGGCCTTCGTCGCAGCCGGTCGCCTCGATGGCTATTGGGAGCGCAACTTGCAGCCTTGGGATATCGCTGCCGGCCTGATCCTGATCAAGGAAGCCGGCGGTACTGTTGGCGATATCAATGGCGGTGATGTGCTGACGACCGGCAACGTCGTTGCCGGCAACGAGTTCGTCCACGGCGCTCTGACGAAGATCCTGCGGCCGCTGACGAAGTAACCCCAGACTGTCATTCCGGGTTCGCGGCCGGCTCTTGCCGGACGCGAACCCGGAATCTCGACATCGGAGTCGCAGAGCTTGAAACCATCTTGGGATTCCGGGTTCACACTCCGGACGGCTACGCCGCCCTACGTGCGCCCCGGAATGACGAGTGCGGGCTGACCATCACGTGTGCGACACGGATGGCGATGCGGTCGGCTCGTCCTGCTTTGCGTCTTCCGTCTTCGGCGCCTTGTCCGGCGAGAACAGCCGCTGCACCGACACAAAGAACACCGGCACCATCAGCAGCGCCAGGATCACCACCGCGATCATGCCGCCGGTCACCGACGTACCAAGCGCCTGCTGGCTGGCACCGCCGGCGCCCGATGCAACGACCATCGGCAACACACCGCAGATAAAGGCGAGACCGGTCATCACAATCGGCCGGAAGCGCAGGAAGCAGGCTTCCATCGTGGCATCCACCAGCGACTTGCCCTGCGCGCGCAGGTCCTTGGCGAATTCGATAATCAGAATCGCATTCTTGGCCGCGAGACCGATGATCGTAATCAGACCGACCGTGAAGTACACGTCGTTCGGCAGGCCGCGCAAATTCGCTGCCAGCACAGCGCCGACGATGCCGAGCGGCACCGTCATCAGCACGGCCACCGGGATCGTCCAGCTCTCATAAAGCGCTGCGAGCACCAGGAACACCACCAGCGCCGACAGCGCGAGCAGGAACGGCGCCTGCGAGCCCGATAGCTTCTCCTGCAGCGACTGACCGGTCCACTCGAAGCCGAAACCGCGCGGCAACAAGCCAGCCAGACGCTCCATCTCCTTGATGGCGTCGCCAGAGGTGAAACCGGGCCGTGCTTCGCCCGAGATTCGCACCGCCGGATAGAAGTTGAAGCCGGCGATCTGGGTCGGACCCTTCGCCCATTCCACAGTGGCAAAGGACGAGAACGGCACCAGCTGCCCGCGGCTGTTCTTGACATTGTAGTTCAGGATGTCGGCGGCGTTCATCCGATTGGCGGCTTCGGACTGGACCACGACGCGCTGCATACGGCCGCGGTTCGGGAAGTCGTTGATGTAGTTCGAGCCGAGATTGGTCGAAATCGTGCTGTTGATGTCCTCGAAGGTGACGCCGAAGGCGCCGGCCTTTTCGCGGTCGATCATCAGATTGACCAATGGTGCCGGCGGCAGGCCTTCGACGAACACCTTCTGCAACACCGGGCTGGCATTGGCGTCCGCAATCAACTTGTCGGACGCGGCATTGAGGGCAACAAAACCCTTCTGGCCACGATCCTGCAGGCGGAAGCTGAAGCCTGATGAGTTGCCGAGGTTATCGATCGGCGGCGGCTGCAAAGCAGAGATCTTGGCGTCGCGGATCGACGACAATTCCCGATTGATATCGTTGACAAGCGCCGCGGCGGAATCGCCGGGTGGGCGTTCAGCCCAGTCCTTCAGGGTGATAAAGGCCTGCGCGGTGTTCATGCCCTGCCCGAGGAAGCTGAAGCCGGTGAGGAACACGACGCTCTCGATGCCGGAACGCTTCTTCAGATATTCCTCGACCTTTTCGATGGCACTTTCAGTGCGGGCGAACGACGAGTCCGACGGCGTCTGCACGTCAGTGGTGATGAAGCCCTGATCGTCGATCGGCAGAAAGCCGCCGGGCATCCGCATGAAGCCCCAGGTCAGTCCCACCAGCAACGCGACATAGACGATCAGCAAACGTCCGGTGCGCTGGATCGACCAGCCCACTGTCCTTGAATAGCCACCGCGGGTGGCGTCGAGCTTGCGATTGAACCAGCCGAACACGCCCTTTTTGGCATGGCCGTGTCCTTCATTGATCGGCTTCAGGAAGGTTGCGCAAAGCGCCGGCGTCAGCGACAGCGCCAGCAGCGCGGAGAACGCGATCGAGGCAACCATGGTGACCGAGAACTGGCGATAGATGATGCCCACCGAGCCGGGGAAGAACGCCATCGGCACGAACACGCCGATCATCACCAGCGTGACACCGACGATGGCGCCGGAGATCTGGCCCATCGCCTTCTTGGTGGCTTCCTTCGGCGGAAGCCCTTCCTCGCTCATGATGCGCTCGACGTTCTCGACCACGACGATGGCATCGTCGACGAGGATGCCGACGGCCAGCACCATGCCGAACATGGTCAGCATGTTGATCGAATAGCCGGCCAACAACAGCATCGTGCAGGTGCCGAGCAGCGCGATGGGCACGACGATGGTCGGGATCAGCGTGTAGCGGAAATTCTGCAGGAAGATGAACATCACGATGAAGACGAGGACAACCGCCTCGATCAGCGTCATCACCACCTTCATGATCGATGCTTTGACCACCGGCGTGACATTGTACGGAATATCGTAAGCGATGTTGGCAGGGAAGAAGTTCGACAGCTCCTTCATCTTGGCTTCGATGGCGGAGGCCGTCGCCAGTGCGTTGCCCTTCGGGGACATCAGCACCGACAGGCCGGCCGTCGGCTGGCCGTTCAGGCGCGTGGTGAACTGGTAACTGAGGCCGCCGATCTCGATACGGGCGACATCGCGCAGCCGCACGGTCGAGCCGTCGGAATTGGCGCGTAGCACGATGGCGCCAAATTCTTCCGGCGTTGAGAGCTGGCCTTTGACGAGCACCAGCGATGACGTCTTGGTGGTCGCTGTCGACGGCTCGGCACCGACGCTGCCGGAGGCGACCTGGGCGTTCTGTGCGGTGATGGCCTTGTTCACGTCGTCGGAGGTCAGATTGTAGCCAACCAGTTTGGCGGGATCGACCCAGACGCGCAGCGAGCGCTCGGTGGAATACAGCGAGGCACGGCCGACACCGGGGATACGACGAATTTCGCCAAGGATGTTGCGGATCATGAAGTCGCCGAGGCCGACTTCATCCAGGCTGTTATCGGTGGAGCGCAGCGTGATGATATTCAGCACCGCGGCAGAGGCTTCCTCGACCAGGATGCCCTGCTGGATCACGGCACGCGGCAGACGCGCTTCCACACGCTTCAGGCGGTTCTGCACTTCGACCGACGCCTGGCTGGTATCGGTGCCGGGCTGGAAGTTCGCGATGATTTCGACGGCACCCAGCGAGTCGCTCGTCGATTCGAAGTTCAGGATACCCGCGGCGCCGTTGAGCTCCTCTTCAATCAGCCGCGTCACGCTGTTGTAGAGATTCTCCGGCGACGCGCCCGGATAGCTGGTCGAGATCGAAATCGATGGCGGCGCGATGATCGGATACTGCGCAATCGGCAGCTGCGGAATCGCGATGGCGCCGAAAAGACAAATGAAAAGCGCGACGACCCAGGCGAAAATCGGCCTGTCGATGAAAAAACTAGCCATGTCGATTTACTCAGGGACGCGCTTGAGTGGTTTTCTGCCCCTCGGGCGGAAGGCCCGCAGTGGCATTCGCATCGGTCCAGGGGGTCGCCTTGACCTTGTCGCCTGCAGCAAATTTCTGGAAGCCCTCGACCACGACGCGCTCGCCACCCTTCAGGCCCTCGGTCACGAACCACTGACCGTCCTGCACGGCACCCGTTCGTACCATCTGGACCGCAACATGACCGTCATCCTTGACGACGAAAACTTCGGCGCCGCCACCGCCATTGCGCTGGACAGCCTGCTGCGGAACCGCGATGGCATCGGTGTCGATACCCTGCTCGATCTGCACACGGACATACATGCCCGGTAACAGCTCTCGCTTCGGGTTCGGGAATTCACCGCGCAGCGTCACCTGACCTGTAAAAGTGTCTACCTTGGCTTCGGAAAACAACAGCTTGCCGGGCAGCGAGTAGAGCGTACCATCGTCAAGCATGAGCCGCACCTTGGCAGCGCCGGGTGCGATCCGCTCGAGATCGCCGGTCTCGAAGGAGCGCCGCAAGTTATTCAGTTCGGACACTGACTGCGTGAAATCGGCATAGATCGGATCGAGCTGCTGAATGGTGGCGAGATTCGTATTGTCGTTCTGCGCAAGCAGCGCACCTTCGGTCACGAGAGCGGCTCCGACAATGCCGTCGATCGGCGCGCGGATGGTTGCATAGTCCAGATTGAGGCGCGCACGCGCGACGTCGGCTTTCTTGGATGCAATCTCGGCTTCAGCCTGACGCTGCGCACCGACTGCCTTCTCGGCTTCCGCTTCGGAGACTGCTTTCTGCAGTGCAAGACCCGACACGCGCTTGGCCTGCATCGACGCGAGGTCATAGGCAGCTTCCGCCTTGTGAAGCGACGCCTTTGCGGACTGCAGTTCCACCTCGAACGGCTTCGGATCGATGCGATACAGCGTGTCACCCGCCTTCACCTCGGTGCCCTGATGAAACGCGCGCTCGATGATAATGCCCGACACACGCGAGCGCACATCGGCAACGCGCGTCGGCGCGATACGTCCGGGCAATTCGCGAACCAGCGCACGTCGCTGTTGCGTGACTGAAATAATGCTGACTTCAGGCTCGCTCACCTGCGGCGGCGCTGACGCCACCGCGTCCTTGGGTTCGTTGCATCCTGCGAGCACGGGCGCGAGTCCCGCCAGCAGAAGCGCGAAGCCTGCAGAGCGTGCGTTCAACATCGTCATTTACTTTGATATCCCAAGTTGCGAATTCGAACATGCATCAACGGATACGCTGGACCTCTGTGGTCTTCATGCGCGTAGCCGGATTTATCGAACTTCTTTGATAGCCTAGAATAAAAACCGCGGTGCTGCGGCGCAATGCATATCGAGGCGGCGCATTGCCACACGGCCTATCGTATTGAAGTCATGGGGCCTTTCGAGGCTCACGCGAACGTGAATCGGATGGAACCGGCACATGTTTAGTTAACGGAGGCCATCCGGTAGTGACTGACGCCCCATTCGCTTCCATCTGCATAGCCAAACAAGCCTGCCGTCGCGAGGAAGAACCAGCGCCAGCGTCGCATCCACAGCACAGTGTCACATCCATAGACCGGGCGCAGGATGCGTTCGATGTCGTCGCGGTGAGAATCGAAATTGTCGAGCCAGTCGTTTGCCGTGCGCGCGTAATGCATACCGCTCCACGCCCATTCCTTCTCGACCGCGAAAATATCTGCATATTGCCGGATGAGCTGATGGCTCGGCATTACGCCGCCGGTGAAGAAGTGCTGCGCGATCCAGTCCTCTTTGTCCGCACGGTCGAACAGATAGGTGCCGGAGCGATGCGTGAATATATGCATGAAGAAGCGGCCCTGAGGTGCCAGCCATAACCGTACGCGTGTCATCAGCTCACGCCAGTTCATCATATGCTCGAACATCTCCACCGAGACGATGCGGTCGAATGCCTGTTCCGGCTGAAAGTCATTCATGTCCTGTGTGATAACGCGTAGATTGGCGAGGCCGCGCGACGCCGCCTCACTCTCGATATAGGCGCGCTGTGAGGTGGAGTTCGACACCGCCGTGATCCGCGCGTTGGGAAACTGCAGCGCCATCCACAGCGACAGCGAGCCCCAGCCGCACCCCAGTTCGAGGATCGACTGTCCATCAACAAGCTCCGCATGCTCGGCGGTCTGCCTTAGTGCCTCTTCCTCCGCTTCCTGCAATGTCGATTCCGGTTCCTTATAGAAGCATGACGAGTATTTGCGATTGGGCCCGAGCACGAGCGCAAAGAATGCCGCAGGCACTTCATAATGCTGGGCATTGGCTGCATCGGTATGTTCGGCAACGGCGCGCGCGGCCATTTCGCGCGCGAAGGCCGCATCCGTCTGCGCGTCGCTCTCAGCAAGCTTCGTCGCGGTGCGCGCGCAGAGCCGCTGAATGCCTGTCTTGATAACTATGTCAGGCAGCGGTACGCGCTCCGCCGCGCCAATGACCCTGGACACAAAGCTCATGACGTCGCTCCCCCAGCGTTCGGAAGTTCTCGTGGCGGCAATGGAAAGAACACGCTGGTCCGCGCCTGATAGTCGCGATAGCGATCGCCGCGCGACTTTAGCATCTGGTCCTCCAGCGGCGGCACGCCGGTGACATGGCGCAAGATCCAGTACATGAAGATCGGCGCCAGCAGCGTCGCAAAGCCCCAAGGATAATTTGGAGGATAATCAAGCGAAAGCGCTATTACCGGGTAAGCGATCCAGCCTAACCATTCGAAGAAGTAATTCGGATGCCGCGACCAGCGCCACAACCCGATATCGCAGACCTTGCCCGTGTTGGCGAGATCGGTGCGGAAGGTCTTGAGCTGCTTGTCGGCCAGCGCCTCACCGGCAATGCCAGCAAACAAGATCATCACACCGAGATAGTCCTGCAATCGAAGAGCGTCGGACGGGAAACGTGACGCCACAAAAATAGCAAACACCAGCGGGATCGATCCGAAGCCCTGGTTTTGCAAGAAGACGAACATCTTCCGCGGCGAGCTCACGCCCCATTCCTTGGCGAAGGCGGCATAGCGCGGATCGTCCGATATGCCTGCGGTGCGCACCGCTATATGCGAGCCGAGTCGCACTGACCAGATCGCCACGAGCGCCGCCACCAGCCACTGCCTGGCGTTTGGCAATGCGCCAGCCACCGGCCACAGCGCGCTGCCGGCGCCAACGATGCCGAGCGAGAATGTCCAGATCGTGTCGACCCAGCCGGAGTTGCCGGTCCGCTGCTGCACCACCCAGGCAAGTGACATCAGAACCGAAAGCGATACCGCAATCAACACCAGCGCTTGCAAGTATAGAGACGTCATGCAGGGTCCCTTAAACGGCTCAACAAAAAGATCTTTTCCAAATACGCGGCAGATCGAGCCGGGTTTCAACTGGAAGTTCCCGGTGACATCGCTGATTCCGGCGGTATCCGATCTTTTTTTGTCGCGGGGCTGTGCCATATTGCGCGTCGAACCTTTCCTCGCATGCAGATGATCAGCACATGGCGCCTGGCTCCTCCTCCCGCTCCGCGATGGAAATCGAACTGACCAAGCTCTCATCGCCCCGGATCTTCCTGGTCCGAATGCTGGTGTTTCTGGTGCTCTGCGGTCTGATCATGACTGTGCTCTACAAGCAGATCGTTCTCGCTTTCTTTGCCAATCCCGGGCTCAACGCGCTGATCGGCGCGGTATTGGCGATCGGCATTATCCTGTCGTTCCGGCAGGTGATCCGGCTCTATCCGGAAGTCTCGTGGGTCAACAGCTTTCGGATTTCCGATCCTGGCCTAGCGCTGGACCGACGCCCGACCCTGCTGGCGCCGATGGCTGCGATCCTCGGCGGCGAGCGTACCGGCCGTATGACCATCTCGCAGCAGACCATGCGGCATCTGCTCGATTCGATAGCGACGCGCCTCGACGAATCCCGCGACATCTCGCGCTATATGACCGGCCTCCTCGTCTTTCTCGGGCTGCTCGGCACCTTCTGGGGCCTGATCGAAACGGTGGGGTCGGTCGGCAAGGTGATCGAGGGCCTCAAGGTCGGCGGTGATGCCGGTTCATTGTTCGACACGCTGAAGGAGGGCCTCGCCGCGCCGCTCGCCGGCATGGGCATCTCGTTTTCGTCATCGCTGTTCGGCCTCGCAGGATCGTTGATCCTCGGCTTCCTCGACCTGCAATCCAGCCAAGCGCAGAACCGGTTCTATACGGACCTGGAGGACTGGCTCGCTTCCACCGTGAAGGAATATTCCGGCGAGACGGCACCCATTGCAACCTCGGGAACCTCGCCAGAACTGCAGGATGCCATCGAGCGTCTGCGCCGCTCCATCGAGGACGGCAGCAACAACCGTGGCACCACGACCGCCATGGCCAATCTCGCCGATGCAATCCAGAGCCTCGTCGCGCATATGCGCACGGAGCAGGAGATGATCCGCGAATGGGCCGACGGTCAGGGCGAGCAGAGCCGCGAGATCAAGAAGCTGCTGGAACACATCGCTCGCCAACCTGAGAAGAACTGATCCATGGCATTGGCACGCAATCGCCGCGGCTCTTCCGAATTCAACTACTGGCCGGGCTTCGTCGATGCGCTGTCGACGCTGGTACTCGCGATCGTCTTCCTGCTGTCGATCTTCCTCGTCGTGCAATTCTATCTGTCCCAGGAAGTCACCGGCAAGGACAAGGCGCTGGAGCAACTCACCGCTAAGCTGGCTCAGCTGAACGATCTGCTGTCGCTGGAGAAGCTCGGCAAGCTCAATCTCGACGAGCAGCTATCTCAGATGCGCGCCGGGCTGTCCGCCGCGGAATCGGAGCGCGACCGGATCAAGGGACTGTATGACGGTCTCGCCGGTGCCGGTTCCGATGCCGCAGGCCGTAACACCGAGCTCAACAAGGCGCTGGATTCCGAGAAGCAGCTTTCGGCCCGCGCGCTGGCGCAGGTCGAGGTGCTGAACCAGCAGATCTCGGCGCTGCGCCGCCAGCTTGCGGCACTCGAAGAAGCACTGGAAGCGTCCGAAAAACGAGACAAGGAATCGCAGGGCCGCATCGTCGATCTTGGCCAGCGCCTCAACGTCGCGCTCGCGCAGCGCGTTCAGGAGCTGTCGCGCTATCGCTCCGAATTCTTCGGACGCCTGCGCGCCATTCTCGGCAACCGGCCGGACATTCGGGTGGTGGGCGACCGTTTCGTGTTTCAGTCAGAAGTGTTCTTCGACGCTGGTCAGGCATTATTGTTGCCGGAAGGCCGCGCCGAACTCGACAAGGTCGCCAGCGCGTTGATCGAACTCGACAAGCAGATCCCGTCGGAAATCGCCTGGGTGATGCGCGTTGACGGCCATACCGACTCGCGGCCGATCCTCAACAGCCCCCTGTTCAAGTCGAACTGGGAACTGTCGTCGGCGCGTGCGATTTCGGTGGTGCAATATCTGATCTCACTCGGCGTCCCCGCACAGCGCCTCGTCGCCGCCGGCTTCGCCGAAAACCAGCCGCTGGATACGGCGCAGACCGAGGAAGCCTACAAGCGCAACCGCCGCATCGAACTCAAGCTCACCGAGCGCTGAGGGCATGTCTGAGCCATTCAAGTTGCGTCCCTATCGCGAGAGCGATGAAGACTCATCTATCGCCCTGTGGCTGGAGACATGGCGACAGGCCTATCCCTCGATCAATTTCGACGCCCGCGTAGACTGGTGGCGCAACCGATGGCGCACCGAACTGGTACCCGTAGCGCAGATCGTGGTTGCGGAGCAGGACGGCGCACTGGTCGGCTTCGTCACCATCGACGGCACGGGTTATCTTGATCAGTTGGTGGTCAGCCCCGCTCAATGGGGATCCGATGTCAGCCGCGCGCTGGTCGACGAAACCAAACGACTATCACCCACCGGCGTGACGCTGAAGGTCAATGCCGACAATATCCGCGCAATCAAATTCTATATGCGTAACGGCTTTGTCAAAACCGGCGACGAGGTGAACACGTCAGGCCGTGCCGTCGACCTGATGGAATGGAAGCCGTAGCAAGCCTCCCATCGTCGACACTCACACCCCGAACTGCAGCCGCGCCAGCCGCGCATAGAGGCCGTTGGCGGCGACAAGCGAGGCGTGCGTGCCCTGCTCGACGATGCGGCCATGATCCATGACGAGAATGCGATCGCAGGACAGCACGGTGGCGAGGCGATGGGCAATCACCAGTGTGGTGCGGTGTTTCATCAGCTCTTCCAGTGCGGTCTGCACCAGCGTCTCGGATTCGGCGTCCAGCGCAGATGTCGCTTCATCGAGCAGCAGCAAAGGTGCGTCACGCAGGATGGCGCGTGCAATCGCAATGCGCTGACGCTGGCCGCCCGAGAGCGTGACGCCCCGTTCGCCGAGTTGCGCCTCGAATCCATCAGGCAGGCGGCGGATGAATTCGGTGGCATGCGCCAGCGATGCGGCGTGTTCGACTTCAGCGTCCGTCGCATCGGGACGACCGAAGCGGATGTTCTCGCGGGCGGTTGTTGCAAAAACGACGGAGTCTTGCGGCACCAATGCGATGCGCTTGCGCAGTTCGCGCGGATCGGCGTCGCGGATCGGCACGCCATCGACCGAAATGGCGCCGCCCTTGGGATCGTAAAAGCGCAGCAGCAGATGAAAGAGCGTGCTCTTGCCGGCGCCGGACGGGCCAACGATGGCGACCTTTTCGCCAGCCTTCACCGATAGCGACACGCCAGCGGCCGACAGGATGTCCGGCCGGGTCGGATAGGCAAAGGAGACATTATCGAACACGACGTCGCCGCGTGCGGGCTGCGGCAATGCCCGCGGCGATGCCGGGGCCACCACGGCGGATTTGACGTTCAGAATTTCGAACAGGCGCTCGGCCGCGCCCGACGCCGCCGAGATTTCGCCCCAGACTTCGCTGAGCTGGCCGAGGCTGGACGCGGCAAAGGCCGCATAGAGCACGAACTGGCCGAGCCGTCCCGGTGTCAGTGCGCCCGTCAACACATCATGCGAGCCGACCCAGAGAATGCCCACGACACTGGAGAACACGATAAAGATGATAACCGCGGTCAGCACAGCGCGCGCACGGGTCGAGCCACGTGCGGCGTCATAGGCCTGCTCGACCTCCTTGCCGAAGCGCGCATTCGCCAACTGCTCGTTGGTATAGGCCTGCACGGTACGGATCGAACCCACGAGTTCGCCGGCATAGGCCGAGGCTTCCGCCAGCGTATCCTGCGCGTTGCGCGACAGACGCCGCACCCAGCGCCCGAAGGCTACCAGCGGGATCACGATCAGCGGGATCGCCGCGAGCACGAAGCCGGAGAGCTTCGGGCTAGAAACGACCATCATGGCGGCGGCGCCGAGAAACAGCACGAGGTTGCGCAACGCGATGGATACGGACGCGCCGACCGCTGACTTGATCTGCGTAGTATCGGCCGTGAGCCGCGACACCAGTTCGCCGGAGCGCGACGTATCGAAGAACGACGGCGACAGCGCGGTGAGATGCTGGAACACATCGCGGCGCAGATCGGCGACGATGCGCTCGCCGATGGTCATGACGAGGTAGTAACGGGCGGCGCTGGCCAGCGCGAGCACAACCACCACAGCGATCATCACGCTGAAATAGTTGTTGATCATCGCGATGCCTTCGGGGCTGAAACCGAAGTCGATCATCCGCCGTGCCGCAATCGGCACGACGAGCGTGGTCACGGCCGCAACGGTCAGTGACACCAGCGCCAGAAGCGCGCGTCCGCGGTACCGCGCCACATAGGGCGCCAGCGCCAATAGCGGGCGCAATTTGGCGCGGCTGGGTTGCACCGGGGGATCCACGACGGCGTCCGCCAGCGACGGCTCCGTCAGCACGGGATCCGGCTCCGGAAGCGGCGGCTTGGCCGCGCGGGGGATCTCAAGCCGTTCGACTGCACTCATGATTTATAACCGTTCTTGTCGTTGCCCTGAGATAGGCCGACGCGAGCCGGGAGGCAAATGACCTAGGTCAATTCCCAACGGGGCAAATTGCCCGGGGGCAATGACCGGAAGGGCCGTGATCCGTCACGGGAGTCCTTGTCTCCCGCCTGTTCCTGCGATATAGAGCGCCCAAATCCGCCATCGCAATCACAGAGATTCAGGCGCCAGCGCGCCGAAGGAACCGTCATGAAAGCCGAAATTCACCCGGATTATCATAACATTACGGTCGTTATGACCGATGGTACCGAGTATCAGACCCGCTCGACCTGGGGCAAGGAAGGCGACAAGCTGAACCTGGATATCGATCCGCGTTCGCATCCGGCCTGGACCGGCGGCACCACCCAGCTGCTCGACCGCGGCGGCCGCGTGTCGCGCTTCCAGAAGAAGTTCTCGGGCTTCCTCAAGAAGGAAGATTGATCTTCACAAGGAAGATCGGCCTTTCAGGCTCATCCGATTGCCTTTCAAAACGCCTCTGCAGCCAGCAGGGGCGTTTTTCGTTGCTGGCCGACATTGCCACGGCGGTACCTTAAAACCGCCTCCGTTGCCCTCCCAATAAGGTGCGCCACATCACCTTGCGCGGGGGCGCAACGAGACCATGCCGACCAAGACCGGGCACCACCGCAAGAAGCCGCGCCAGGCGCGCTCCGTTGCGACCGTGGGAATCATTCTGGACGCCGCTGCCCTCGTGCTTGTGGATGAAGGATACGACCGGGCCACCACGAACCGGATTGCGGAGCGCGCCGGGGTCAGCATCGGATCGCTCTATCAGTATTTTCCAAACCGGGACGCGCTGTTCGGGGCCCTCCATGGCCGGACGGAAGCCCAAATGTCCGAAAATATCTGGCAGACCATTTCAGGATTCGAAGGGCTGGATCTGCGTGGGTTCGTCCGTTCCGGTCTGAACACCGCGATCGGCCAGCATGCCCGCGTGCTGCCGCTGCTGAAGGTCTTGATGGAAACCGCCTCCGGCCGCCCCCCTGTTCAATGGCCATTCGACCGCTTCCCGCAGCGGCAAGGGCTTTTGCGCGGCATGTTCGACAGCCATGCCGATGAATTACGCCCTGGCTTCAATCGCGAAGCCGGAAGTTTCTTCATTCCGAGAATGGTCGGCTCGGCGCTCGATGCGGCGATCGCATTCCGTCCAGACGCCTTCGCCAATGGGGAGCTGGAACAGGAGCTGGATACGATGCTGTCATACTATCTGATCGGCGAGCGCTAGAAACACGAGCTAGCGTGCGCCGTATTGGCACGCTGTGCTATCGTACGAGCTACCGCACGCCGACATCGAACGAATAAGCGACGCCAAGGCCATAGGTGACCTGATTGGTCGACCCGCGGAATTTCACCAACGGACTGTCGGCGATGCTGCCGAGCAGCTTGTCATATTCGACATAGCCGCGCACTTCCCATTGCGGATCGAGCTTGTAGCGCAATTGCGCGCCCGCGCCGACCGAACTCGAGCCGCCCTTGGCGTCGTAGACTGGCAAACCTGACGCAAGCGCCTCGATATTGTTGACGCTGAAGTAAGTCTCCGCATATTTCGCATCCGTCACCCGGTAGCGCGGGCCAGCAGCAAAGGTCATCCGCTCGTTGAGCGGCACAATCACGTCGGCCGAGAAATCCGCGACGATGCCTTCGTGGCCACCGAGACCGCGGCGCAGTTCGGAGCGTAGGCGCAGCCAGTCGAAGGCGTAATATTCGGCGAAACCACCGAGTTCGACCGCGAAATCAACGTCCCTCAGACCGCGCAGCTCACTGTGATCGGCGGCCTTGCGCGCTGCTTTATAGTTGCCGACCGGACCGGCGCGAAAGCCACCGACATCGATCAGAGCGAAGCTCGCATTGTCGCGCATGCTCTTGAAGCGCGCCGGCGTCCCCGCCCGTCGGATCGAGATGATCGGCTTTGGCGCAAGTTCGGAGCTTCCCGCGCCTTCATAGGATGGCTGCATCTCGCCGCCGATCCCGACGGTCACGGTCCAGCCACCGGAGGCCGACGGCACGAAGGGCACCGATGGCAGCATCACCCCCGGATCAGCCGCGGCCGCAGCCGCCGGAAACGCCAATACACCGATGATACCGAACAGACGAGGAGACAAAGACATCAGATTCCTACTTGGATCGGCGCGGATTTTCGTGTGGCCGCGCTTCAATGCCACACCGCTGCGATTGCCTCGTGCGACATGGAGTCACCGCAGCAATGCGAAGATAGCCGGCGCGACCTGTCTTCAAAACTCGCATTGCTCTCGGGCCAACGCTCTGGCTTCCTGTCGGGAAACCCTATGGCAGCAGTACTTTGCGGAAGATGAAGCCCTTTGGGCAGTGGCATCGCTCACATTTCGGAGCAGCATGACAGTGATATCTGAACGAACGGATCGTCGCCGTCTGCGGCATCGCGCCGCACCGTTCGCAGCATCTCCGGCGGGCTTATGCCTTCGCTGGGACGTCGCTTCTCCGCGGGATGAACCGCTGCGTGATCCAGTTGCGCCCGGGCATCTCAATGAAGCGATAGCTGACTTCCGCGAGCGCCCAGATGATGGCGAAACAGACCAGCGACGCGGCGATATAGACAGCCTCGGTCTGGCCTAAATGCCGCCAGGTCCTGATAGCGAAACTGACGAACAGCGGATGGATCAGATAGATCGAATACGAGATGATGCCAAGCCGGTAGACCAGCGCGTTGCCGAACAGCAGTTGCGCCATCCGGCCATCACGCGAGAGCACCGCGACCAGCGGGATGTACAGCAGATACATCAAGCGATCGCTGGCATCGGCGAGACCGACCGCGATGATGACGAGCGGCAGCGCGACCACCAAAATGTCCTGCACGCCCGCCGACAGTCGATCGACCACATCCCCAAAGCGAAAGATCGTGAGGCCCAGCGTGAAGCCTCCCACCGCGCGCAGCAGCGGATAGAGCGAATTGCCGTTGACGACATCGAGCGGCCCACCCGAACCGCGGCCGCTGATGCTGACGGCATAGATGCCGAGCAACGCCACGATCACCGCGAGACCCGCGATCCACTTGCTGCCGCGCTGAGTGAAGGGCATCAGGATCGGCAGCAGCAGATAGGAGCCCATTTCGGCGCTCGCCGCCCAGGCCACGCCGATGATCGGGAAAATGTAGAGACCCCAGCCGGTCATCATCAGCAGGTTGCCGGTCCAGTCCCAGGCCGAATACATCTCCAGCTTCTCGCCGGACAGACCGGCTGCGATCTTGGCGACATAGAACAGCCCGATGATGAAATAGGCTGGGTACAGCCGCGCGACCCGTTTCAGCATGAAGGTTGCGAACGCCTTTCCGGTCAGATGCAGGAACGCGTCGCGATAGGTCAGCGCCATCACGTAGCCTGACAGCATGAAGAACAGGTCGACCAGCAGATAGCCGTAGGGAATGCGGAAGAACGAGCCGGTGCCGCCGGTTGCGAGCTGCACGTCACCGAAATGATACACGACGATGACAGCGGCGGCGACGCCGCGCACGCCGGTCAATGCCCTGATATCGTCTGCCATCGCCAATGCCCCCGCTTCAACCGCCTCATGTTTAGCGCATGAGCCGCGAGCGAGGAACAGCGTTCAGGGAATGCGAGGGACGCGCGATCAGCGCTCGAATGCGGCCTTCAGGCGATTGAGCTGCGGCACCAGCGGATTGCCGATCGGGGCGTGCGTGGTGGTCGCGGCGTGGATCGAAACGTCGAGCCGACGAACCTTGGTCTGCAGCACCATCGAACGCGCGATCAGTATCTGCAGCTGCTCCGGCAGCTTGAGCAGCATTTCTTCCGGACTCGGATCGGCGGCGCTGAGCTTGACCTTGGTCTTTTCACGATTGGCCTGGGTCAGCGTCATCTCGCCTTCCTTCACCGCACGGTGCAGCAGCAGCCATGAGGCAAGCTGCATGAGGCGGGTGGTGAGGCGCATGCTTTCGGTGGCGTAAGTCAGGCTGACGGAGCGATCCAGTGCCTTGGCCTCGCTACGGCCGACGCCGTCGAGATAGGCTGCGGTCTCTTCGACCAGATCCATCCCCTCGCGAAACAAGGCGCCGAAGGCAGCAGAATTGGTCAGCCGCTCGCTGAACTGAACGAGAGCGGGTTCGCTGTGCAAACGATCCGACATAGTTAACGCCTCACGCAAATGGTTTCGCAGCCAGCTCTGAACGGCGGGCTTATGATGAACAAATCATTACGCGTGCGTGCGTGAGAGTCCAGCGGCGTAAAATTAAAGAAGTATTTATGGTTTCCAACGCGATTGAACGATCGCGGACGCCCCAAAAGAAGACATGAGTACCAAAAAAAGAGCCGCCGTTTCCGGCGGCTTTAAAGTTGATAACAGGGAGGCGTCAAACAGAGTGGACAGGAGCCACTCGGTGTCCAAACAAGGACAATTTAAGTAATATGCGAGAAAGCTTAATTGCGCGTAAATGCGCGGGCTTTCTTCACGATCCGTTTGCCATGCTAAGCGTCGCAATATGTCTCGGAATGAGACAATGTCGGGATCGTGATTGAAGGAAGCGTCGGCGGTATTTTGCAGGCCTCTCGTCCGTCATTGCGAGCGGAGCGAAACAATCCGGTCTTTCTTCGCGTATGGCTTCCGGATTGCCACGTCGGTTCGCTAAGAGGAAAGCTGCAGGGCAGCTTTCCTTGACCTCTCAATGACGGCAGAAGCCGGAAAGCGCCGTTCAATAGCCCGTCACGACTTGAAAAAGCGATCCGCCGCATCGCGCGTCGCGCGCTTCAAGGTCATGCTCGATTGCAGCCGCGTGATCTCACCATTGAGCAGCGCGATCCGATCGGCGAGTTCTTCCACTGATAGCAGCGAGAGGTCCTGCCCGATCTCGTGGCTGAGCTTCTTTTTCGGTTTGTCGTCGTCGTCGATCGCCATTTGGGGACCTCCCCGTCTCAAATTCGAATATGCACCGGATGTTGCCAGCATTGATCCGGCTGTTTAATCAGATGGCCAGCCGACATCCCGCACGCCGCAAGGACAAATCATGGAAAAGCTGCCCACGCAAATGACCGTCGTTGGTATCAGCAAACCGGGCGGCCCCGAGGTGCTGATTCCCGAAACGCGCCCCGTTCCGAAGCCGGGTCCCGGCGAAATCCTGGTGAAGGTCGCAGCCGCCGGCGTCAATCGTCCGGACGTCGCACAGCGCTCTGGCGCCTATCCGCCGCCGCCCGGCGCCAGCGATCTGCCCGGCCTCGAAATCTCCGGTGAAGTCGTCGCCCTCGGCGAAGGCGCCACCAAACACAAGCTCGGTGACAAGGTGATGTCGCTGGTCGCCGGCGGCGGCTACGCGCAATATTGCATCGCCCAGGATGCGCAGGCGATGACGGTCCCCGAAGGCTTCTCGATGACCGAGGCCGGCGCCACCGCCGAAACCCTGATGACCGTCTGGCACAACGTGTTCGAACGTGGCGGCTTGCAGCCCGGCGAGACCGTGCTGATCCATGGCGGCTCCTCGGGCATCGGCACCATGGCGATCCAGCTCGCCAAGGCGCTAGGTTCCAAGGTGATCGTCACCGTCGGCTCGCAGGACAAGGTCGATGCCTGCCTCAAGCTCGGCGCCGATCACGCCATCAACTACAAGACCGAGGACTTCGTCGAACGCGTCAAGGAAATCACCAAGACCGGCGTCGAGCTGATCCTCGATATGGTGGGCGCGGATTATGTGGAGAAAAACTTCGATGCCGCCGCCGTCGATGGGCGCATCGTGCAGATTGCGGTGCTGAACGGCCCGAAAGCCACCATCAACGCTGCCAAGATCATGGTGAAGCGGCTGCACTATACCGGCTCGACTCTGCGGCCCCGCACCAATGCCGACAAGGCCGCCATGGTCAGGGCGATCGAGGCCAATGTCCTGCCGCTGCTCAAGGCCGGCAAGGTTAAGCCCCTGATGGACAGCACTTTCCCGCTGGAAAAGGCTGCAGACGCGCACAAACGCATGGAAACCAGCGCACATATTGGCAAAATTGTGTTGGTCGTTTAGGGCTGGAGAACAGCCGGAAACCCTTTGATTTATCTCGCTTTCATGTCATTTATCGCGCGTCGGGAAATGGCCCTGCTTCTGCGTGACGCAGGGTCGATGTTTTGTTGATCGCGGAGAATGACATTGCGTTTGATCAGGTGGCTCGCGCCGCTCGCGCTCGGCCTGATGACTGTTGTTGCCGCAGCACCGGCACAGGCTGTTGACGCTGTCAGCGTCCGCGGTGACGCGCCCGCGATCGATCTCACCGGCATCCTCGAATATCAACATAGCGACACCGATCGCATCCAGGTCTCCACCGCACCCGGCACCGACGGCATCGTTCGCCGCATCGAGGTGCGTGGCCGCGAAGCCGGTCAGAACTGGGTGGTGTTCGCGCTCGCCAACAACACCGACGACCAGCTCGATCGTCTGATCGTCGCACCGCATTATCGCATCGTGTCGTCGGGCCTCTTGTGGCCCGATCTTGGCCTGTCGCGCATTGCGACCATCACACCGTCGACCGGCGACCGTCCGGAACGTCAGGACTCGGCCACCGCCGATATCTTCCGCGTCACCCTCGACCCCGGCGCCGTCATCACCTTCGTCGCCGAACTGCGCACCAACAAGCTGCCGCAGCTCTATCTGTGGGAGCCGGAAGCCTACAAGGACAAGGTCAACTCCTTCACACTGTACCAAGGCATCGTCATCGGCATCTCCGGCCTGCTGGCGCTGGTGCTGACGATCCTGTTCGTCGTGAAGGGCAGCATCATGTTCCCGGCCGCCGCGGCGCTGGCCTGGGCTGTGCTGGTCTATATCGGTGTCGACTTCGGCTTCTGGGGCAAGGTGCTCGACATGTCCCAAGGCGCCGAGCGCGTCTGGCGCGCCTCGGGGGAAGCGATCCTGGCGGCGACGCTGCTGGTGTTCCTGTTTGCTTATCTCAATCTCAGTCGATGGCATGTCCGCTACTCGCACATCACGCTGGGCTGGCTGACTTTCCTTGGCTCTCTCGTAGGTCTGGCGCTGTTCGATCCTGCGGTCGCCTCGGGCATCGCGCGCATCTCGCTGGTGCTCATCGCCTTCGCCGGCTTTGCGCTGATCGTCTATCTCTCCACCCATGGCTTCGACCGCGCGGTGTTGCTGATTCCGACCTGGTTCCTGCTTGTGGTCTGGGTCGTTGCCGCTGGCATGACCGTCGCCGGCAGCGTCACTAATGACATCGTCGGGCCCGCGCTGCTCGGCGGGCTCGTGCTGATCGTGATGCTGATCGGCTTCACGGTCATGCAGCATGCTTTCGCAGGTGGCGGCGCCACCAATGGCATCGTGTCGGACGTCGAGCGCCGCGCGCTGGCGCTGACCGGCTCCGGCGATCTGATCTGGGACTGGGACGTCTCGGCCGACAAGGTGTTCACCAGCCCTGAGACCGAAGCGCTCCTCGGCCTCAAACGCGGCACGCTGGAAGGCCCTGCCGCAAGCTGGCTCGAAGTGCTCCACCCGCTCGATCAGGACCGCTTCCGGGCGGCGCTGGACAGCGTGCTCGACCAGCGTCGCGGCCGCCTCGTGCAGGACTTCCGCCTGCGCACGCCCGACGGTCACTTCATGTGGTTCGCGCTGAAAGCACGCCCGGTAGTTGGCTCCGACGGCGAAGTGTCACGCGTGGTCGGCACCCTCACCGACGTCACCGAGATCAAGAACGCCGAAGAACGCATGCTGCACGACTCGGTGCACGACAATCTCACCGGCCTGCCGAACCGCAAGCTGTTCATCGACCGCCTCAACGCCGTGGCGAATTTCTCCAAGACCGTGCCCACCATGCGGCCGACCATCATGGTGATCGACCTCGATCGCTTCAAACAGGTCAACGATTCCGTCGGCATCGCCGTCGGCGACTCGATCCTTCTGACGCTGGCCCGTCGCCTCACCCGCATCCTGAAGCCGCAAGACACGCTGGCCCGCCTCGCCGGCGACCAGTTCGGCCTGATCCTGATGTCCGAGCAGGACGCCGCCAAGATCACCGCCTTCGCCGAAACCATCCGCAAGACCATCCGCGCACCGATTGCCTTCAACGACCGCGAGATCTTCCTGACCGCATCGATCGGCTTGGCGCTTTCTGACCCCGCGGTGCCCCTCACCGACGAGCTCATCAAGGACGCCGAGCTTGCGATGTATCACTCCAAGCGCATCGGCGGCGACCGCATCGACGTCTACAAACCGGCCATGCGCGCCCGCAAAACAGATCGCCTGACGCTCGAATCCGAACTGCGGCGCGCCATTGAGCGCCAGGAAATCACCATCCTGTACCAGCCCATCGTTCGGCTGGAAGATCGCTCCATCGCCGGCTTCGAAGCGCTGGCGCGTTGGGATCACCCGAAGCTCGGCCGCATGTCGCCGTCGGAATTCATCGCCATCGCCGAAGAGATCGGCCTGATCATCGATCTCGGCATGTTCGTGATGGATCAGACCGCACGCCAGCTCGCGATCTGGCAGCGCGCGATGCGCTCGCGCGAGCCGATCTTCGCCAGCGTCAACGTCTCCTCGCGGCAGCTGCTGCGCCACGACCTCCTGCATGACATCCGCACCGTGCTGTCACGCTCGTCCGTCGCGCGCGGCACGCTGAAGCTCGAACTCACGGAATCACTGGTGATGGAAAATCCGGAACATGCAGCGCAGATGCTGCACCGGATCCGCGAACTCGGCACCGGTCTTTCGCTCGACGATTTCGGCACCGGCCACTCGTCGCTATCCTATCTGCAGCGCTTCCCGTTCGACACGCTGAAGATCGACCAGTCCTTCGTCCGCACCACCTCGCGCGGCACCCGCCCGGTGATCCTCAAATCCATCATCGCGATGGCCCACGATCTCGGCATGGACGTCGTCGCCGAAGGCGTCGAGACAGATTCGGATGCGGTGGAGATGTATCAGCTCGGCTGCGAATATGCCCAAGGCTTCGCTTTCGGCGAGCCGATGGATGCGGATGCCGCGATGCGCATGCTGACGGAAGAGCGATTGGAAGCGGCGAGCTGACTCGAGCCGGATACCACTCGTAAACCATACCTGCGCAGCTGCGACCTCTTGCCCTCTGCAAGGAGAGATTGCGCGATTCGCATTTAGCAATTCGGCAAGATTCACTTGGTAGGCAAACACCATATTCATTTGTGGTTGCATCGCTCATCGTGACGTCAATTTCCACCCATGAACTGCCATTTCTGGCGGACGCCGCGGTTGCGGCCCCACGTCCCCATGACCGGCTTCGGCTGTTTTTGGTCGTGGCGGGCGCGATGGCGATCGGCGCGGTCTATGCCGGATGGGCCGGCGAGGACGCCAATTGGGATTGGCAGAATTATCACGAATACAACGTCTGGGCATTGCTCAATGGCCGTTACGATCACGATGTAATCCCACCGGGCTTCCAGACCCACTTCAACCCGATCATCTACTTCCCCTGGTACTATCTCCGTCACGCGCTGCCGCCGGTTATTGCCGGGATGACCATGGGCGCGGTGCATGGGCTCAATCTCGCGCTGGTCTACTGGCTGTCACGGATCGTGCTCGGGCACGCAGCCAATACGATGACGGTTGTCGCTGCATTGTTGCTGGCTGCGCTGGGGCCGATGACGCTGTCAGAAGTCGGCACCAGTTTTTCCGACATTCTCACTGCGATCCCGATTATCGCCGGGCTAGCGCTGATGCTGGCTGCCGATGAACCACGACCGATACGTTACATCGTCGCAGGACTTCTGGTCGGCCTCGCGCTCGGCTTCAAACTCACCAACATCGTCTTCGCAATTGGTCTGGCAGGCGCCGCACTTGCCGCGGCACGCCCTCTGATGGCCGTAACCTGCCTCACCATCGGCGGCGCGATCGGCACGATCATGACGGGCGGCGTCTGGAGCCTGATGCTGTGGCGTGAATTCGGCAATCCGTTCTTTCCGCTGTTGAATAGTCTGTTTCCCTCGCCGGAGATGCGAGAAATTACGCTGCTTGATCGCCAATTCATTCCGAAGGGAATTCTGGATGGCCTAGCCTATCCATTTCATTGGCTCGTCGGAAATTTCCGCAGCTCAGAGCTACCGTTTCGCGACGCACGCTTTGCGATGCTATGCGTGTTGCTTCCGATCGCCTTCATTGCTCAAATAAAGTATGCGCGCGCTATTTTTTCGCGGCGTGACTTGCAACTCCTGATCTTCTTTGTCACGTCTTATGCGGTCTGGCTGATCTTGTTCTCGATCCAGCGCTATGCCGTCGCACTGGAATTGCTGACCGGGCCACTAATCGTGTTGTTGCTGGTACGCATTGTCACGGCATTTCGCTCGACCATCCCCACGCATCCTGTCAGCCAACACGCAAGCCGCTCGATCTTCATCATTGCAGCGATCACCGCTGCATGGTCGCAGCCAACCGACTGGTGGCGACGACCATGGTCAAATCCCTACGCGCCAATGATTTCCTCGCGGCTTTCGCAACCCGCGACCTATCTGTTACTCGACAAGCCGCTGGCTTTCGTCGCACCACTCCTGCCTGCTGGATCCCGCTTCTACACGATTGCCGATCTCGCTTTGCCGATCCTGCCTGCCGGCAAATACGACAATCGCATCCGAGCGGGTTTGAAGGAGCCATTGCCCGGCGGCGTGTGGGAGATGCACATCAAAGGTCGGCCGTTCCGCGCAGAAGCACTGTCTGCCTATGACCTGATGATCGATGCGACGCAGCCCTGCGTGGAGATCGAAGGTGCCCAACTGGGCTCCACCAACGTGGCGTGTCCGTTGCGCTCCACCGGCTCCTGACGTCAGGCGTGCCCGGCCTCGGCCGACAACATCCCCGGGGCGATCCCGATCTTCTGCAGCGCGCGAAGATACTTCTCCTCGACATCGCCGCCGAAGATGAGATCCTCATCAGCCGCGCAATGCAGCCAACCATTGCCCTGGATTTCGTCTTCCAACTGGCCCGGCGCCCAGCCGGCATAGCCCAGCGCGAGAATCGCGTGCTTGGGTCCACCGCCATTGGCGATGGCGCGCAGGATATCCACGGTCGCCGTGAGGCAGACGCCATCGTCGATCGGCAGCGTCGCATCCTTGATGAAGAAATCGCTGGAATGCAGCACGAAACCGCGGCCCGTCTCGACCGGGCCACCCTTCAGCACTTTCATGCTTTCGGCGCTTTCCGGGAGCTTGATGCTGTCGGACTTTTCAATAATGTCCAGTTGAACCAGCAATTCCGGAAAATCGATGCTCCCTGCAGGCCGATTGACGATGATGCCCATGGCACCTTCCGACGAATGCGCGCAGACGTAAATCACCGAACGGGCGAAGCGCTCGTCTTCCATCACAGGCATCGCAATCAGCAACTGCCCATCGAGGTAGTTGCCGGTGTCGCCGACACTGGATTTCGTGCGGCTTTTCCGCGGGCGCTTGCGAGTGGGTTCCATCAGCAAACCGCTCTCATTTCGTTGCCTATCCTGATATTGGGTCTGGGTTCTGTCAATCAGCCTTCCGCAACGCATACGAAAACCGGATCACAAGCAGTTCAATAGCTTAAGACAGGTTTGGCTTTATGACAGGCCCACCCTGTAAGGACGCCCGATGACCGCATCTGTTCCGCATCACATTGTCGCTGTCTGCGCCGCGGGCCTGCTCCTCACCTGCAGCGCGCAGGCGGAGGACACCTCACCTTGGCAGATAGACAGTCATTCGCAGATCAGGCTTGTGGCAGGCTCGCGTAGCGGGCCGGTGATGCTGGGGGGTATCGCGATCCAGCTTCAGCCCGGCTGGCATACCTATTGGCGGAACCCCGGTGATTCCGGGGTCCCGCCCCGCTTCGATTTCTCCAAATCGGAGAACCTGGATACCGTCACCATCCTGTGGCCCGCGCCGAAAAAATTCGAGGATGGCGCCGGCGGCCTGTCGCTGGGCTATGTGAAACAGGTGGTGCTGCCGATGCGGGTGATCGCCAAGGACCCCGGCAAGCCAGTGATTCTCCGTGCGGCAATCAATTACGCGGTCTGCGACAAGCTATGCATTCCGGTCGACGCCAATGCCGAACTCGCTTTTACCAGCGTGGCCAGCACTGAAGACGGCGCGCTGACCGCGGCGCTCGATACCGTGCCGAAGCCGGCGACCATGGGCGACGCCGGTCCGCTGACGGTGCGCGACCTCAAGCGCGAGGGCAAGAATGTGTTCGTCGACGTCGTTGCGCCAGAGGGCAGCGAACCCAACCTGTTCGTCGAGGGCCCGACGCCGGAATGGGCGCTGCCCATCCCCAAACTCGAGGCCAAGAGCCCGCCGGGCGTGAAGCGCTTCAGCTTCGAACTCGATGGCGTGCCGCCCGGTGCCACGACCGACGGCGCCGCGCTGAAACTGACGCTGGTCGGCAGCGACCGGGCGTATGAGTTCAACGTCAACCTGCCCTGATACCACTCGCGTTTAACCTGTTGCGCGCAACCGCACATCTCCGTCCAACCGGATGTTAACGACTGCTTGCTACGCCAGACCACCGCCGCGCGCCTGCGGCTGAGGACCTTGTCGTGGCCGTGATGGACGCAAACTCCGCACCCGCAACCGCGCCCACCGGCCTCAAGGCCAGGCTGCGCGCGCTGTTCACCGGCTCAGGCGAAGCCTCGCTGACACGCCGCCTAGCTGGCACCATCTTCCTCATTCGTGTGATTTCCGCCGGCCTCGCTTATTTCTCGCAGATCCTGCTGGCGCGCTGGATGGGCACGTCGGATTACGGCATCTATGTCTATGTCTGGACCTGGGTCCTGCTGCTCGGCTCGATGATGGATTTCGGCATCGCCGCTTCAGCCCAGAAGATCATCCCGGAATATCGCGCCAGCGGCGACCACGCGCGGTTGCGCGGCTTTCTCTCCGGCAGCCGCTGGATGACCGGCATCGTCTCGGTGATCGTCTCGCTGCTGCTAGCCGGCCTCGTCAAACTCATCTCGCCCTGGATCGACGCCGAGACCGTCGTGCCGCTCTATCTCGGCTGCCTGACACTGCCGGCCTTCGTCGTCGCCAACACGCAGGATGGCATCGCGCGCTCCCATGACTGGATGCGCCTCGGCCTGATGCCGCAATTTATCATCCGCCAGGCGCTCATCATCGGCTTCACCGCCGGCGCCTTCGCACTGGGCTTTAAGCTTGGTGCGACCATCGCGATGCTAGCCAGCGTCGCGGCCGTCTGGGTCGCGATGATCGGCCAGATGATCGTGCTCAATCGCCGGCTCGCAGCGCATATCGAACCCGGCCCGAAAGCCTATGACTATCGCGACTGGCTCGCAGTGTCGTTGCCGATCCTGCTGGTTGAGAGCTTCTATCTGCTGCTGTCCTACACCGATGTGCTGGTGCTGCAGCAGTTCGTCTCATCCGACGAGGTCGGCGTGTATTTCGCTGTTGTGAAGACCCTGGCGCTTGTGTCGTTCATTCATTACGCGATGTCGGCGACAACAGCGCATCGCTTCACCGAATATCACGCGGCCGGCGACAAGGATCGACTCGCCGCTTACGTCACCCACGCGATCAAGTGGACGTTCTGGCCGTCGCTCGCGGCGACGCTGATCCTGCTCGCTTTGGGCAAGCCGCTGCTCTGGCTGTTCGGTCCGCAATTCATGGGCGGTTACGACATCATGTTCATCGCAGCCATCGGCCTCGTGGTGCGGGCCGCAATCGGTCCGGTCGAGCGGCTGCTCAACATGCTCGGCCACCAGCACATTTGCGCCGTCGCCTACGCGTCGGCCTTCGTCATGAATCTGGTGCTGTGCCTCGTGCTCGTGCCGAAATTCGGTGGCCACGGTGCGGCAGCAGCAACCTCGATCGCGCTGACATTCGAGACGATCTTGTTGTTCTGGATTGTGCGGCAGCGCCTCGGGCTGCACGTGCTCGCCTTCGGGAAGCGCGCCGCCTGACAACCTCCCCCTGCAAGGCAGGAGGAGGTCAGGAAGCAAATTTACTCTGCCGTCCAGCCACCATCGATCGACAGGTTTGTTCCAGTGATCTGCGCGGCATCATCACCGCACAGGAACAGGGCCAATGCCGCAACCTGTTCGGAGGTCACAAATTCCTTGGTCGGCTGGGCTTCGAGCAGGACGTCGTTGATGACCTGCTCTTTGGTCAGTCCGCGCGCCTTCATGGTGTCGGGGATCTGTTTCTCAACCAGCGGCGTCCAGACATAGCCGGGTGAGATACAGTTGCAGGTGATCTTGTGGGTCGCGACTTCCAGCGCAACGGTCTTGGTCAGGCCGGCAATGCCGTGCTTGGCAGAGACATAGGCCGACTTGAACGGCGAGGCGACCAGTGAATGCGCCGAGGCGGTGTTGATGATGCGGCCCCAGCCGCGCTTTTTCATGCCGGGCACGGCGGCGCGGATGCCATGAAAGGCCGACGAGAGATTGATAGCGATGATTGCATCCCACTTCTCAATCGGGAATTCCTCGATCGGAGACACAAACTGGATGCCCGCATTGTTGACGAGAATATCGACCGATCCATAGGTCTTCTCGCCGAGCGCGATCATTTCGGCAATTTCAGCCGGCTTGGTCATGTCGGCTGGGGAATGGATCGCCTTCACCTTGAAATCGCTCTCGATCGCCGCGCGTTCCTTCTCGATGTCAGCAGGGGCGCCCATGCCGTTGATGACGATATTGGCGCCAGCGCTTGCGAAAGCGCGCGCATAAGCGAGGCCGATGCCGCTGGTCGATCCGGTGACGACGGCGGTCTTGCCTGTGAGATTAGCCATTACTTGCTCCTGTTGGACGTCAAATGCTGCGGGAGGTCATTGTAGTCGTCGGCGGTGAGCGCATGCGTCACCATCGATTCGTCGGATTGCGGCCGCTCGAACCAGTCCTTGTGGCGCATCGAGAGGAACACATCGCGCTCGCCGGCGCCCCAGTGCTCCACCATCCCGATGCGCGAGAAATTGTAGTCCTTCGACGACGACTCGTAATTCTTGCTCGTATAGATCAGATGCACCACCGTGACGGTATTTTCCTTCGCGGCTTCCGACAGCAGGGCCACTCCGGGATCCTGCTTCAGTTCTGCCGGCAATTTACCAATCAGATCACGCAGCGCCTTGCGGATGTTGTGGATCTTCTTGTTCTTGTCCGTATTCATGCGGGTACGGCTGGAATAGCGAATGTCCTTTTCGCGTTCCTGCGCTTCCAGGATCGATTGCGGCAATGGCCCGCGCGCGCTGAACAGATCTACCTGGAAGATCAGCAGATCGCTGGTGACGTCATCCAGCACGAAATCTAGCGGTGTGTTTGAGGCGATGCCGCCATCCCAGAAATGCTCGCCATCGATGACGATCGAGGGAAACCCCGGCGGCAACGCGCCGGAGGCCATGATGTGCTCGGGCTCGATCCTTTTGCGATCTTTCTTGAAGAGCATGTTGTCGAAATAAGTGAAATTGCCGGTGGTCACGCTCACGGCGCCAACGCTTAGCCGGGTCTTGCAATCGTTGAGACGGTCAAAGTCGACCAGCCGCTCCAACGTCGCCTTCAGCGGCGCGGTGTCGTAATAGCTCTGCGACTGCGGACTGCCGGGCGGCCACAGCGGTGCGGGCGGAATCCGCGGCACGAAAAAACCTGGCACGCCGAATGTAGCAATGACAGCGGCGCCTGCCTCGTAGAAATAAGAGCGTGCGCGGTCATCTGTCAGCATCGGGCTCCAAGGGACCGGCGATGCCGCCATCTCCCAGAATTCCTTGAGCTTGCCGATCCGCTTGTCGCGCTCATTGCCGGCGATGATCGCCGCGTTGATGGCACCGATGGAGATGCCAGCCACCCATTCCGGCTCGAAATCATGATGACATAGCGCCTCATAGGCGCCGGCCTGATAGGAGCCAAGCGCGCCGCCCCCTTGCAGCACCAGGACGCGCTTGGCTTCGGCGGGTTTGCTGGCAGCGCTGGATTGAGGCTGATCGGACATATCCATGAGACCACTCGATCCTGTCGGCGACGGGAACCATACCGTGGCGCCCCCTTGCGGCGGCGTCAATCATGGATGGTGCAGAGCACCATCACGCTTCGGCTATCTGGGAAGGCTTATTTGGAATCCGTCGACGCCAGGATCATGGTCCAGAACACCTTGTATTTGGTGTTGGGAGCATAGATCGCCGCGATGCCCAGTTTTGTGACACCGGACTTCAGCATATTGGCTCGGTGCGGCGGCGAGTCCCGCCAGCCAGAGAAAGCTTCAGCCATGGTGTGATAGCCGGCCGAGACGTTCTCGACCGCCAGGGTCGCCGGATAACCGCCGGCATTCAGACGCTTAGCCAGCGGCGCCTTGACGTCGTGATCGAGCTTGTTTCGTTTCGCCATGGCGGTGGACTGGTCTTCCGCTAGCGCCATCAATGCGGGATCGACCACTACCGGACCGAGGCCATTGTTCTGCCGATACAGCGAGATCATCGAGGCTGCGGCCACCGGATCGAGCTTGGCGCCGCCATTGGCCATGCTGAGATACATGGTGGGCTGGTCCGGCACCGTATCGACGGTCCCCGCGCACCCTGCCAGCAACAGAAATCCCAGACTGGCCAGAGCCACCCGCTTCATCGGCAATCCCCCCAAATCAAGGGGCCGTTGTTGCACACCAACCGTGGCTGAAAGGTGAACGGACGGGATTTTAGAAAGCGCCAGTCACTCCTGCCCGGCAAAGATCCGGTAGCGCCGCGGCTGCAGGCTGATCGCATCGCCCGTGGTGAGCGGACGGTCGCGCGGGGCATCGATCTCCACCAGCGTATCATCGCCGGACAACGCGATGTCGGCGCGCTGGATCGGGCCGAAGGTGCGGACGCGGCGCACGGTGCCTTCGAGGGCTCCCTCGCCGAGCGGACCGATCTGCATGTCGTGACGACGAATAAACAATTTCGACGGGCCGCTTGCACTGCCCGCATCGATGTTGAGCGGGCGATGGCCGAGCTTCACCTGGCCGTCGCTTACATCGACCGGGAGCACGATCGACTCGCCTATGAATGAGTGCACGAAAGCCGTCGCCGGGTTATCGTAAACGTCGCCAGGCGTGCCGATCTGTTCGATCTTGCCCTTGTCCATCACCACGACGCGGTTGGCGACTTCGAGCGCCTCCTCCTGGTCATGCGTGACGAAGATCGAGGTGACGTGGATTTCCTCGTGCAACGTGCGCAGCCACTGCCGCAACTCCTTGCGGACCTTGGCATCGAGCGCACCGAACGGCTCGTCGAGCAGCAGAATGCGCGGCTCGATGGCGAGCGCGCGCGCCAGCGCGATACGCTGCCGCTGGCCGCCGGAGAGCTGGCTGGGATAGCGATTGGCGAGCCAGTCGAGCTGCACGAGATCGAGAAGTTCCTTCACCCGCGCGCGGATCTGCGCTTCGCTCTTGCGCACGGCGCGCGGCTGCACGCGCAGGCCGAAGGCCACATTCTCGAACACGCTCATATGGCGGAACAACGCATAGTGCTGGAACACGAAACCGACGTGGCGCTCGCCTGCGCCCCGTGCCAATGCGTTCTCGCCATCGAACGAGACTTCTCCGGAATCCGGCCAGTCGAGCCCTGCGATGATTCGCAGTAGTGAAGTCTTGCCGGAGCCGGACGGCCCGAGCAGCGCGAGCAACTCACCATCAGCAACCCTGAGGTCGACATTATCCAGCGCCTTGAAGGCACCGTACTGCTTTACGATATTCCGAACTTCAATCGTCACGGGGCAGCTGTCCTTCTTCGATCTGGCCTTCGAGGATGGTCTTTGCGATCAGCGTCAAGAGCGCCAGCAGAGCCAGCAGTGACGCGATCGCGAACGAAGCCACCAGTTGATATTCATTATACAGGATTTCCACCAGCAGCGGCATGGTGTTGGTCTCGCCACGAATGTGGCCCGACACCACCGAAACTGCGCCAAACTCACCCATGGCGCGCGCATTACACAACAGTACGCCGTAGAGCAGGCCCCATTTGATGTTGGGGAGCGTCACCACAATGAAGGTACGCCAACCACTCGCCCCCAGCGAGATCGCCGCCTCTTCCTCCTGCGACCCCTGCTCCTGCATCAGCGGGATCAATTCCCGGGCGACGAACGGGAAGGTGACGAAGGTGGTCGCCAGCACGATCGCCGGCACGGCAAACAGAATGTTGATGCCATGCGACATCAGCCATGGCCCAAAGAAACCCTGCGCACCAAACAGCAGCACGAATACCAGACCGGAGATAACGGGGCTGACCGAGAACGGCAGATCGATCAGGGTGACCAGCAAGGTCTTGCCCCTGAATTCGAATTTGGCCACCGCCCAAGCGGCGGCAACGCCGAATACCAGATTGAGGCTGACCGAGATCACTGCTGTGATCAGCGTCAGCCAGATGGCCGAGAGCGCCTCGGAATCTGCCAAGGCCGACAGATAGAACCCAACGCCCTTGGACAATGCCTCCGAGAATACCAAAATCAACGGCAGGACCACGAACACTGTCAGGAACATCACTGCGACACCGATAATGATGCCGCGCACGAGCCATGGCTCGGTATGCAGGTCCTGTCGTGCCACGGACTGGGCGCGCTCCACGGTGACTGGCGAATTGATAATTGTAATGGTCATGTCAGGTCAACTCACGGCCAGCGCGCGCGTCTGCGCCCAGCGCTGCAGCCGATTGAGCACGAAGATGATCAGGAATGAAAAGACCAACATGACCACCGCGATCGCCGTCGCATCGGCATAGCGGAATTCCGACAGCCGGATGACGATCAAGAGCGGCGCAATCTCCGACACATTTGGAAGGTTGCCGGCGATGAAGATCACGGAGCCATATTCGCCAACGGCGCGGGCGAACGCCAGCGCGAAGCCGGTGAGAATGGCCGGCGTGAGGCTGGGAATGATGACGCGGGTGATGGTTTGCCAACGGGAGGCACCGAGACAGGCTGCGGCCTCTTCGATCTCGACATCGAGATCGATCAGCACCGGTTGCACGGTCCGCACCACGAACGGAATGCCAATGAAGACCATCGCCAGGAAAATTCCGAGCGGCGTAAACGCTACCTTGATGCCGAGCGACGCCAGCGGCGCGCCCAGCCATCCGTTCTGCGCGAACAACGTCGTCAGCGCGATGCCTGCCACTGCAGTGGGCAGGGCGAACGGAATATCGACAATGGCATCGAACAGCCGGCGACCGGGGAACCGGTAGCGCACCAGCGCCCAAACGATAATCAGGCCAGCGACCAGATTGACCAGGGCAGCCGCGAAGGCCAATCCGAACGAAATCCTGAGCGCATGCAGTGTGCGGTTGCTGGTAACGGTATCGATGAACTGCGAGAGACTGAGATCCGCTGTCTTGACGAACAACCCGGCCAACGGGATCAGAATCAAAAGCGACAGCCATGTCAGGGTCAGGCCCATGCTCAGACCGAACCCCGGCAACGCACTTCGTTTAGGTGCCGCGCTCACAATGTCCCCTTGCTTTGGTAAAAGCCCCAGACTGGCGTACCGGTCTGGGTGTTTCGTTGCGAACGATCAGTTCTTGTAGATCTTGTCGAACACGCCGCCGTCGGTAAAGTGCTCGCTCTGCGCCTTGGTCCAGCCTCCGAACACATCGTCGATCGTAAACAGATCCACCTTGGCAAAGGAAGCCTCGTACTTCTTGGCAATATCGGCGTCACGCGGACGGTAGAAATTGCGCGCGGCGATCTCCTGACCTTCCTTGGTGTACCAGTATTTCAGATAGGCCTCGGCAGCAGCTTTGGTACCCTTTTTATCAGTGACGGTATCAACGACGGCAACCGGCGGTTCGGCTAGAATTGAAAGCGACGGCGCTACGATCTCGAACTTGTCCTTGCCGAATTCCTGGATTGCCAGATACGCCTCGTTTTCCCAGGCCAGCAAGACATCGCCGACGCCACGCTGAACGAAGGTGATGGTCGAGCCACGCGCGCCGGTGTCGAGAACCGGAACGTTCTTGAAGATGTTACCGACGAATTCCCTTGCCTTGTCCTTCGATCCATATTTCTTCAGAGCATAACCCCAGGCACCGAGGTAGTTCCAGCGCGCACCGCCAGAAGTCTTCGGATTCGGTGTAATGACGCTGACGCCGCTCTTGATCAGATCATCCCAGTCCTTGATGGCCTTGGGGTTACCCTTGCGCACCAGGAACACGATGGTCGACGTATAGGGCGACGAATTCTGCGCCAGGCGCTTCTGCCAGTCCTTGGCCAGCAGGCCCTTATTGGCGATTGCGTCGATATCGTAAGCGAGCGCGAGGGTGACCACATCGGCTTGCAGACCATCGATCACAGAGCGCGCCTGCGCCCCCGATCCACCATGCGACTGCTTGATCTCGACGCTTTTTCCGGTTTCTTTCTGATACGCAGCAGCGAACGATTTGTTGAAATCGACATACAGCTCGCGCGTCGGGTCATATGACACGTTGAGCAGCGAAATGTCTGCCGCATGCGCCGATGTTGCAATTAAGAGACCTACGATGACGGGAAGAATACGACGGACCATTTTGATCTCCATCCAACCTCACGACACGATCGTCATGAGGTGGGGGCAAAATCTTGAAGAAGCACCGCCAAGTCAACGAAACCAGATTCCAATGTTGGCGGCATGACGGCAGCAATGTGCTATGAATATGCCTTCGCACGGATACCGTATCGCGCGCTGGTCATTTGTCATCAACCAGCGTCGCGAAAGCCGTCAGCATGCGGCGAATTAGCGCGCGTTCTCGGCATGGCGTAACTGCATGCGCTGATGCAGCGCCGTGATGCGGCCATCGCCGGTGGGCTGATAGAACACCGTGTAGCGCTTCACCGTGGCGGCGAAGGCTTCCGCATCGGCATCCTTCTTCACCTCGAATGAATCGAAACCGGCGCGCAGCATGATGACGAACTGGTCGCGCAACACCTGGCCGGTTGCCCGCAATTCACCCTTGAACTTGTAACGTTCACGCAACAGGCGCGCCTGGCTGTAGGCACGGCCGTCACGGAACGTCGGGAAGACCAGCGCGACCACCGCGAGTTTGTCGAGATAAGGCACCAGCTCTTCCGGATCGCGGTTGTTCGGCCAGATCACGCCGGTCGGGCCGTTGCGCTTCAGCAGCGCCTCTAGATCGGCAAGAAAACGCGCGGCCGGAATCAACGCCGCCCCGTCGACCGGAATCTCCGCATCGTCGGCCACTTGAATATAACCGTCGGCAACGATCTTGCCTTGCTTAACGAGTGGCATAAACGCGCTCCTTGAACGGCTCGACGCCGAGGCGTTCGACAGTCTGGACAAACAATTCGTCCGGCCGGGCACGCAGTGCCAAATAGGCTTCGACGATATCCTCAATGACGTCGGCGACCTCGGCAAAAGGCACCGCCGGTCCGATCAGGGTGCCGACCACGGCATGCTCGTCGGCACGGCCACCGATTGTGATCTGGAAGAATTCCTCGCCGTTCTTCTCGACGCCGAGAATACCGATATGGCCGACATGGTGATGGCCGCAGGCATTGATGCAGCCGGAGATGTTGATATGCAGCCGACCGATCAGCTCCGCGAGATCGTGATTGGCGAAACGCCGCGTCAGTTCCTGCGCGATCGGGATCGATCGCGTATTGGCCAGCGAGCAGTAGTCCAGGCCAGGGCATGCGATGATGTCGGTGACCAGATTGACGTTCGGCGTCGCAAGACCGAGCTTGTCGAGTTGCCGCCACAGCGCCGGCAGGTCGCGTTTGGCGACATTCGGCAGCGCGAGGTTCTGCTCATGGCCCACGCGGATTTCGCCGAACGAGTATTTGTCGGCAAGATCGGCGACCGCATCCATCTGGTCGGCCGTGGCATCGCCGGGCGGGCCACCCACCGGCTTCAACGACAATGTCACGATGGCGTAGCCGGTCTGCTGATGCGGCGCGACCGAGTTCTTGAGCCAGCGCGCAAAATGCGGATCGGCCGACGCGGCCGTTAACTCGTCCGGCGTGTCGGAGAGCTTCTGATAGTGCGGATAGCTAAAGCGCGAGCGGATATCCTCGACAACCTCGTTGTCCAGCGTCAGCGCACTCTCGCGCGTCGCCAGCCACTCATCCTCAACTTCGGCGGCGAATTTCTCGATGCCCAGCTCATGAACCAGAATCTTGATGCGCGCCTTGTAGATATTGTCGCGGCGGCCATACTGGTTGTAGACGCGCAGGATGGACTCGACGTAGCTCAGAATGTCGCGGCCGTGCACGAACGGCTTGATCACCTTGCCGATGAATGGCGTGCGACCGAGGCCACCGCCGACCAACACTTCGAAGCCAGTCTCGCCGGCCTCGTTCTTGTGAATTCGCAAACCGATGTCATGCACCTTGATCGCCGCGCGATCATGGGCCGACGCAGTGATTGCAATCTTGAACTTGCGTGGCAGGAACGAGAATTCCGGATGCATGGTCGAATACTGCCGCAGCAATTCCGCCCAGATGCGCGGATCCTCGACCTCGCCCGGCGCGACACCTGCCCATTGATCGGTGGTGACATTGCGTGTGCAATTGCCCGATGTCTGCATCGCGTGGATGCCGACCGAAGCGAGATCTTCCAGCGCATCCGGCAGATCGGCGAGCTTGATCCAATTGAACTGGATGTTCTGCCGTGTGGTGAAGTGGCCATAGCCGCGGTCATAGCGTCGCGCCACATGCGCCATCTTGCGCAGTTGCGGCGATGACAGCGTGCCATAGGGAATGGCGACGCGGAACATATAGGCGTGAAGCTGAAGATAGACGCCGTTCATCAACCGCAGCATCTTGAACTCATCTTCGGTGAGTTCACCTGCGAGACGGCGCTTCACCTGATCGCGGAATTCCGAGACACGCTCGTTGATCAGCGTGCGATCGATTTCATCATAAGCATACATAATTCAGGTGCCTTAAGCCGAAGCCGGAAGGTCAATGGTGACGCCCTTGCGGCGAATCTGTTCACGGAGGTTGCCCGGCTCGACGGTGCCGTTGTCGTTCACGGCGACCGGCGCGATATAGGGACCGATGGCGCCAACATCATCGGCTGTGGATTCAGCAAGCAGCGCACGCGCATCATCGGCAGTGCGCACGATGGCAGCCTGCGCGAGGTCGGTGGTCCAGCCTTTATGGGCATCGCGATAAATCACCACGCCGTCCCATGTGCGATTGGCGGTCACCACCGACGGGCCGGTGATCTTGATTTTCTGTTGCAGCGGAGAGGTCATTCGGCAGCCACCAATAAATCTGAAACGAGCTTGTTGATCTGAGCGGCGCGCCACGGCGCGGAATGCGCCACGACATCGCCGATGATGAGAACCGCCGGACCGCCATCGATCTGGTCGACCAGCGCCGGGAGATCGTCGAGCATACCCACCGCCGCTTGGGCGTCCGGACGCGTCACGCGCGCAAACACGCCAACCGGCGTTTGTGGCGAGCGCCCGGCAGCGAGCAATCCAGCGCGGATCGTGGGGGCAGCGGTCATACCCATATAAACAACGACTGTCATCTTCTCGTCGGTGAGCGTCGACCAGTCGACCTTGTCGGCGTCCTTTTCCTTGTGCGCCGTCAGGAAGGTGATGCGCAGCGCTTCGCGGCGATAGGTCAGCGGCGCCTCGAACATAGCCGCAGCGCCAAGACCTGCGGTGATGCCGGGAATAACGGAGTAAGCAACACCCGCTTCGCGCAGCGCTTCGATCTCCTCGCCACCGCGCCCGAAAATGAAGGGATCACCGCCCTTCAAGCGCACGGCGCGTTGCCCAACTTTCGCGGCTTCGATCAGCAATTTGTGGATCGCATCCTGACCGATGCCAGGCTTGCCGACCCGGCGACCCACCGGAATACGCGATGCATCCCGGCGGATGCGGTCGAGCACTTCGGGTGACACCAGTTCGTCGTAAAATACAACGTCGGCGTCCTGCAGCGCGCGCAACGCCTTGATGGTCAGGAGATCCGGATCGCCCGGCCCAGCTCCCACCAGCGTGACGTGACCTTCGACAACGCCGGCCTGCGCTGCACCTGCATAGATCGAGAGATCGGCGATTTCCGTCAGCGCCTTCTCGGCCTCGGTACCTCGCCCCGCCAGCACCAGCGCGCCGATCGGACCGTCGACGATGCGCTCCCAGAACCTGCGACGTAACGGCGCCTCGGCGATCTTGTCGTTAATCGGTCTGCGCCAGCGCCCGATGAAGCCCGCGAGATCGCCGATCCGCGCCGGCAGCATCGCCTCGATCTTTTCGCGCACACGCCGCGCCACCACCGGCGACGCACCGCCGGTTCCGACGGCGACGACCACATCGCCGCGATCGACGATGGCCGGAAAGATGAAAGTGGAGTGCGCGAGCTCATCCATCACATTGACGGGCACGCCGCTCGCTTTGGCGCGCGCAGCCACCGCATGGCCGAGTTCGCCGGCGCCGGCGCAGAGCACAGCGATGGTCCCCGAAAGATCGGCGGTCACCGGATCGCCCTCGACATGTTCAATGCGCGCCACGCCATCGGCATCGAGCCCGGACGTGTCACGATTGCCGTCCGTTGCGTACCAGCGAATCCGCGCACCGGCCGCCAGCAGCAGCCTCAGCTTGGCGCGCACGAGTTCGCCCTGGCCGACAAGAATGATCGGCCCGGTCTGCAAATCGAGGAAGACAGGCAGAAACCGCATACATACTCCGCTGCCCCGAAATTCGGGGGTTGACTGGAATTATATTCTATATATCTCTCGATAACGAGGCGCAAAGAGAAGATTTTATCTTCTTCGAGGCGTTCTAACTATAGAATTTTTGTCCTCAAACACCAAGCGTCGTAGATGCTTCTTCTCAATAACGGTCGGCCGATGCAGGAGTTGCGCAAAATCGCACCCGTGCCCGCCCCCGTTGCGCAGCAAATTCCGGACCGTTTACCGGGCAAAACGCCGCAGCCGCCGCTCCCGGCCATCCGATCGCACTCACTCACAGGGGACTTCACGTGAACCGTTTCATTATCGCTCTCGCCGCCGGGCTCGGCATTCTCGCGACTGCACCCGCGCAGGCACAAACGCCGAACACTCTGCTCAATGTCTCCTACGACATCTCGCGCGAGCTCTATGCCGAGATCAACGTTGCTTTTGCCAAGCAGTGGAAGGCGAAGACCGGCCAAGACGTCACCATCAACCAATCGCATAACGGCTCGTCGCGCCAGGCGCGCTCGATCCTCGAAGGCCTCGAGGCCGATGTGGTGACCTTCAACCAGGTCACTGACGTGCAGGTGCTGTATGATCGCGGCAAGCTCATTCCGGCCGATTGGGCCAAGCGACTGCCGAATAATTCCTCGCCTTACTACTCACTACCGGCCTTCCTGGTGCGCGCCGGCAATCCAAAAGGCATCAAGGATTGGGACGATCTGGTGAAGCCGGGCGTGCAGGTGATTTTCCCGAATCCGAAGACTTCAGGCAATGCGCGCTACACCTATCTGGCTGCCTATGCATTCGCGAAGAACAAGTATGGTGCCGACAAGGCTGATGACTTCATCAAGAAGCTGTTTGCCAATGTCCCGGTGTTTGACACCGGTGGCCGCGCCGCCACCACAACCTTCGTCGAGCGCGGGACCGGCGATGTGCTGATCACCTTCGAGGCTGAGACCTCGTCGATCCGCGACCTCGCCGGCAAGGACAAGTATGAAGTGGTGGTGCCACCGACCAGCGTGCTCGCCGAATTCCCGGTGACCGTCGTCGACAAATATGCCGACAAGCACGGCACCAAGGCACTCGCGACCGCCTATCTCGAATTCCTGTATTCGCCGGAAGGCCAGGACATCGAAGCCAAGGGCTATAACCGCGTCACCGACAAGACCGTGATGACAAAATACAAAGACAAATTCCCGGAAGTGAAGCTGTACCGCGTCGAGGACGAATTCGGCGGCTGGGACAAGCTGAATGCCGAACACCTCAATCCCGGCGCAAAGCTGGACACGCTGTTCGGCGGGAAGTGAACCACAAACTCCGTCATGCCCGGGCTTGACCCGGGCATCCACGTCTTGGCTGCAAATGGACTAAAGACGTGGATGGCCGGGACAAGCCCGGCCATGACATGGGAGAGGACGGGCGCCTGCATTAGACGACCTCCCCGCATTCCCTTTCCGCGCAAATCGTCTAAGAGAGGCCCAGCGGCTTCACACACGGACCTTCCCTTGAGACGTAGCGTCATTCCAGGTTTCGGGCTCTCGCTCGGCATTACGCTCTTTTATCTCGGAGCAATCGTGCTGTTGCCGCTCTGCGCGCTGATCCTGAAAGCCTCGGACGTCGGGCTTGCACAATTATGGGACATACTGTCGTCACCGCGCACGCTGTCGGCCATCCGCGTCACCGTGACGATGGCGCTGGCGGCCACCGCATTCAACGCCATCTACGGCCTGCTGCTCGCCTGGGTGCTGGCGCGCTATCAATTTCCCGGCAAGCGCATTCTCGACGCGCTGGTCGACGTGCCCTTCGCGCTGCCGACCGCCGTGGCCGGCCTCGCGCTGACGGCGCTGTTTTCCAAGAAAGGCTGGTTCGGCGCACCGCTCGATGCACTTGGCATCCAGGTCGCCTACGCACCGCTCGGCATCGCCATCGCGATGGCTTTTACCAGCATTCCCTTTGTGGTGCGCACGGTGCAGCCGGTGATCGAGGATCTCGGCTCCGATGTCGAGGAAGCGGGCCGCTCGCTCGGCGCCAACGATCTGCAAATTCTCTGGCGCGTGATCTTCCCCGCGATCTTTCCGGCGTTCCTCGCCGGCTGCTCGCTGTCCTTCGCGCGCAGCCTCGGCGAATTCGGCGCGGTGATTTTCATCGCCGGCAACCAGCCGATGAAGACCGAGATCGTTGCCCTGCTGACCTATATTCGGCTCGAGGAATACAACTACCAGGCTGCCGCCGCGATTGCCGTGGTGATGCTGGCGATGGCTTTCGCGATGCTGATTGTCACCAACGCGGTGCAGGCCTGGAACCTGCGCTATCTCGGCCGGGGAGATGTGTGATGTCGCATCCGACGAGTGAACGCGCCCATACCGAATGGATGGTGACGCCCGTCGGTGCCGGCCCGGTGACGCGTCGCGTGGTACTTGGCATCGTCGCGATCCTCACATTGCTGTTCCTGATCGCACCGCTGGCTTTGATCTTCAGTTCAGCGCTGTCGCAAGGCATCGGCACGTTTTTCAACAGCCTCACCGAGCCCGGCACGCAGCATGCGATCTTCCTGACTGTCGTCACCGCGCTGATCGCCGTGCCGATCAATATCGTATTCGGTCTCGCCGCGGCGTGGACGGTGACCAAGTTCGTCTTCCCAGGCCGCACGCTCCTCATTTCGCTGATCGAACTGCCCTATTCCATCTCGCCGATCGTCGCCGGCGTCGCCTATATCTTCGTCTACGGCTCGCAAGGCCTGTTCGGCCCGCTGATCGAAGCCATGGGCATCAAGGTGATGTTCGCACTGCCGGCGATCGTGCTCGCCAGCATGTTCGTCACCGCGCCCTTCGTGGCGCGTGAGTTGATCCCGCTCATGCAGGTGCAGGGCACGGATGAGGAAGAGGCCGCCGTCACACTCGGCGCTTCCGGCTTTGCGACCTTCCTACGCGTAACGCTGCCCAACGTTCGCTGGGCGGTGCTCTATGGCGCGATCCTGTGCAATGCACGCGTGATGGGCGAATTTGGCGCCGTCTCCGTCGTCTCCGGCAACATCCGCGGCCAGACCACAACGCTGCCGCTGCAAATTGAACTTCTGTATCAGGACTACAATGTCGCAGGCGCCTTCGCCGCGGCGACGGTGCTGACTGCGGTGGCGCTGCTCACCATCGTGATCAAGGTGGTGCTGGAGCGCCTCTCGCCTGATCATGCGCAGGCCGCGGCCCGGCCACCGGGTCACTGATCCCTTTAGGGGACTTCTCACCGGGTAGCGTTTGGCGCTAAAAGGTCCCATGGGCGCCGCGGTTTGGCGCCGTTTATGCATATACTCCCTGAAATTAGAGCAGAATTGCCGCTTCTCGCGAGAAAGACACCATGAAACGCATCGACGCCCACGGACTGCAGATCGCCCCCGTCCTGTTCGACTTCATCGCCAAGGAAGCCGCCCCCGGGACCGGCATCCAGCCGGATGCGTTCTGGGCCGGCGTCGCCGCTCTCATCAAGGACCTGGGCCCAAAGAACCGCGAACTGCTCAAGGTGCGCGATACGTTGCAGGCCAAGATTGATGCCTGGCATCTGGCCAACAAGGGCGCCTTCGACATGAACGCCTATACGGCGTTCCTCAAGGAAATCGGCTACCTCCTCCCGGAGCCTGCGACCAAGCCGGTCGAGACTGCCAATGTCGATATCGAGATCGGCCAGATCTGCGGCCCGCAGCTCGTGGTGCCGCTCACCAATGCGCGCTACGCGCTGAATGCCGCAAATGCGCGCTGGGGCAGTCTCTACGATGCCTTCTACGGCACCGATGCAATCCCGCATGATCCGTCTGAAGGTGGCAAAGGCTACAACAAGGCACGCGGCGACAAAGTCATCGCCAAGGCAAAAGCATTCCTCGATCAGGCCGCGCCGCTCGCTACCGGCAGCCACACCGATGTCACGGCCTACAGCATCGTTGCGGGGCAGCTCTCGGCCAAGCTCAAGAGCGGCAACCTCACCGCGCTGAAGAACGAATCCCAGCTCGCTGGCTATCTCGGCGAGCTCGCCACCCCGACCTCGATCCTGCTGGTCAATAACGGCCTGCATATCGAAGTGAAGATCGATCGAACCAACACCATTGGCAAGGACGACTCCGCCGGTGTTGCCGACATGATCATGGAGTCGGCCGTCTCGACCATTCTCGACATGGAAGACAGTGTCGCCACCGTGGACGCCGACGACAAGGTGCTGGTCTATCGCAACACGCTGGGCCTGATGAACGGCACGCTCTCGGCCGATTTCGAAAAGGGCGGCAAGACGCTGAAGCGCGCACTCAATGAAGACCGTGCCTACAAGACGATCGACGGCAAGAACCTGACCCTGCATGGCCGCAGCCTGATGCTGATGCGCAATGTCGGTCATCACATGTTTACGGATGCGGTGCTCGACAGCGCCGGCGAAGAAATTCCGGAAGGCCTGCTTGATGCCGCCGTTGCCGGCCTGATCGCAATCCACGACCTCAAGAGCAAGGGTCCAATCCGCAACAGCCGCACCGGCTCGATCTATATCGTCAAGCCGAAGATGCACGGCCCCGATGAAGTGGCGCTGACCTGCGAAATCTTCGCACGCGTCGAGAAGCTGCTGTCGCTGCCCGAGAACACCATGAAGGTCGGCATCATGGATGAGGAACGCCGCACCACGGTGAACCTCAAGGCCTGCATCCAGAATGCATCCAAGCGCATCATGTTCATCAACACCGGCTTCCTCGACCGCACCGGCGACGAGATCCACACGTCGATGGAAGCGGGTCCGATGATCCGCAAGAACGACATGAAGGCGACGCCGTGGATCAAGGCTTATGAAGAATGGAACGTGGATGTCGGTCTGATCGATGGCCTGCCGGGCCATGCCCAGATCGGCAAGGGCATGTGGGCCGCGCCCGACAAGATGGCGGACATGCTGGTGCAGAAGCTCGGCCATCCCCAAGCTGGCGCCACCACCGCATGGGTGCCCTCGCCGACGGCCGCGACGCTGCACGCGTTGCACTATCATCAGATCGATGTCGCGACGCGCCAGAAGGATCTCGCCAAGGGCGGCCCCCGCGGCAAGCTCACCGACATCCTTACTATTCCGGTGTCGCAATCGAACTGGGCGCCCGATGACGTTAAGCAGGAGATCGACAACAACTGCCAGGGCATCCTCGGCTATGTCGTACGCTGGATCGACCAGGGCGTCGGCTGCTCAAAGGTGCCGGACATCCACGGCGTCGGCCTGATGGAAGACCGCGCGACCTTGCGCATCTCCGCGCAGCACCTCGCCAACTGGCTGCATCAGGGCGTCATCACCAAGGATCAGGTGATGGAATCGCTGAAGCGCATGGCTGTGGTGGTGGACGAGCAAAACAAGGGCGACGCGCTGTATCAGAACATGGCGCCCTCGTTCGACGGCGTCGCCTTCAAGGCTGCCTGCGACCTGATCTTCGAGGGACGCACGCAGCCGAACGGCTATACTGAATACATCCTCACGGCGCGCCGCCGCGAGGCGAAGGCGCTGGCTTGATACACTCTTTGTCTCTGTCGTCATGGCCGGGAGAAGCCCGGCATGACGAATGAGAGAATGTCGATCGCATCGGCTGCAAGAAAAAAAGCCCCGGCAAACCGCCGGGGCTTTTTTGTTAGTTCATCTCGCTAGAAAACCGCGATGTATTTCAGCAGCGAGATCACACCGAGAATGATCACGACGACGCGGCAAATCTGCTTCGCGCGGCCGTCGATCGGCAACAGATTGATCAAGTACAGAATGAGAATGACGACCAGAAAAGTGATCAAGACGCCGACGAGCATAGGCATGTCCCCCAATGCGATGAAGTGATAGCGGCCTCGGCAATCGTCTTTGGTTGCGCGCCGCCAATGCAGACCCAACGTGCCCACGGCCGATGAGTTCCATGCCGGGAACAGAAGACGGGCAACTGATTGCTACCATGGGATGCACTCAGCCAAACTTCCATCGCGCGCCGCTAGAAGTAAACATTTACCTCTTCCTGCGACAAATTGTCCACCTGCGTCGGAGAGACCCATGCTGAATCACCTGAGCGTTTCTAAGCTTTTGCAGTCTGTCATTCTGGTAATGGCGGGATGTGTCGTCATCGTTCTTGCGGCTGACGCATGGGACTCGTGGGGGCGCTTGCGTGCCGCCAACCGCATCTCGCTGATTGCGGATGCCTCTGGCCATGTCTTCAAGGCAATGCACAATCTGCGTGCCGAGCGGGCGGCCGCTTTTCGCTCACTGAGTGCCGATGCCGCAGTTGCCCCGGACTATGCGAAATACATTCGCAGCCTGCGCGACGCCGAAGTCCCGGCCATGCGCACGGCCGCCGACCTCCTCGTCCGGGCAGACTTCGACGGCAAGGACACGCTACTTCCCGAATTCAACCGGCTGATGCAGTCGCTGATCTCGCTGCAGGCCGAGTCTTGGGATGCCATGGCAAAGCCGAAGGCCGAGCGGCGCGCGGGTCTCGCTAAGGAATACGACACCAACAACGAGGCGCTGCTACCGAAGCTCGAAGGTATCTCCACCGCACTCGCGGCCGCCGTCAATCACAGCGACGCCGCGGTCGATCAGTTACTGATGATCAAGCAGATGGCTTGGCAGTTACGCGTGGCGTCCGGCGATGCATCGACGATGGTGTCCAGTGCGCTTGCGGTCGGAAAGATCGCTCCAGAGGCAGCGAAGAACTATGCAAAATATGTCGGCCGCATCGAGTCGGCATGGAACGGGCTGGAGGCGGCAACATCTGGCACGAAACTTTCGCCGGAGCTGACAGCCACGCTAGACGCGTCGAAGAAGGCGCTGTTCGATCCTGACTATCTGACGATGCGCGATGCCCTTGTGGCCGCCCTTGCTGCCGGCGAGAAGCCAGCCATGACATCGACTAACTGGAGCCCGTTCTCGGTCGACCGCATGGGCACTGCCGTCACCGTCGCCGAACGCGCGCTGGATGAAGCCAAGACCCAGACCCTGATCCAGATCTCGGTCGCGGAGCGTTCCTTGATCGTGCAGCTGATCCTGTTGACGATGGCAGTCGTGCTGGCCATCGGCGGTATGCTGCTGGTCAGCCGTCGCGTGATTACGCCTCTGCATACCATTCGCGATGCTATGTTGCAGGTGGCCGGCGGCGATCTTGCGGTCGAAGCCGTCTATTCCGACCGGCAGGACGAAATCGGTGCACTGGCCGGCGCACTCGAAACCTTCAAACGTCAGGCCATGGAGAAGGCTGCAATCGAACGGCAGGAGCACACCCGCAATGCCGACGCGGCCAACCGCCAGCAGGCCGTCGAGCGACATATCGCGACGTTTGAATTCCAAATGCAGGACGCCCTCACCGCCCTCGCCAGCGCCTCGGAGCAAATGAACACGACCTCCGACGGCATGCAGACCGTCTCCAGCCGCACCAATGCCCGCATTCAGGTCGCAGCACAGGCATCCGGCGAAGCGTCGATGAACGTTCAGAACGTTGCCTCCGCCTCGGAAGAACTGAGCGCCTCGATAAACGACATCAGCCGGCAGGCCACCCACGCCGCCGGCATCGCCAACCGCGCCGTCAGCCAGGCCCGGCAGACCGACACCACCGTCCAAGGCCTCGCCACGACGGCGAACCGGATCGGCGAAGTGGTAGGCCTCATCAGCGACATCGCCTCGCAGACCAATCTGCTGGCGCTCAACGCAACTATCGAAGCCGCCCGCGCCGGCGAAGCAGGCCGCGGTTTTGCCGTCGTCGCCTCCGAAGTGAAGTCGCTGGCCAGCCAGACGGCCAAGGCCACCGACGACATCTCCGAACAGATCGCAGACATCCAGAAGGTCGCCAACGAGGCGATCCAGGCCATTCAAGGTATCGGCGGCGTGATCGCCGAGGTCAACGAGGTCGCCACCGCGATCGCGGCCGCCGTTGAAGAACAGGGCGCTGCCACGCTGGAAATCACGCGCAGCACCCAGCAAGCGGCGACTGGCACCAAGAACGTGTCGGAGAATATCAGCGGCGTCAGGACCGATGCGGATGCGACGGGCGCGGCGGCACAGGACGTCAAGACCGCGTCGGAAACGCTGTCTGAGCAAACGCGCAAGCTGGGGGCGCAAGTGACGGACTTCCTCGGCAAGATCCGCGCGGCTTGAACAAGCCTCGCGCGATTCACCAACGAGAGCTGACAAATATCAAAAGCCCCGGCAGACCGCCGGGGCTTTTTTGTTAGTTCGTCTCGCTAGAACACCGCGGTGTATTTCAGCAGCGAGATCACGCCGAGAACGATCACAACGACGCGGCAGATCTGCTTGGCGCGGCCCTCGATCGGCAACAGATTGATCAAGTACAGAATGAGAATAACGACGAGAAAAGTGACCAAGACGCCGACGAACATATGTGCATCCCCCAGACTCAATGGAAATAAATAGCAGCCGTGGCCATCGCCAGGCCTCGTCCTTTGCCATGCGGTAAGAACGCCTACGCACCAACCACCTAAAGTAGTCGCACTTCAAGCTTGGCTCACAATACGGGTGCAATCGGAAATATTTACCATTTGAAGCCTTACTAAATCAAATATTTGGGGGATTCATGATGTTCAATCGATTGACCGTTTCCGCATTGCTTCAATCTGTCATCGTGGTCATGGCGCTCTGCGTGGTCGCCGTTCTGGCAACGACAGCCTGGGACTCCTACGGGCGGCTACGTTCAGCCAGCCGCATCTCGGTAATTGCGGACGCCTCCGCGAATGCCTTCAAGGCGATGCATAATCTGCGCACCGACCGCGCATCGACGAACCGGAACCTGAACAACGAGACAGTCATTCAGCCGGACGGAGAAAAATATCTCCGCTCCATTCGCGATTCCGAGATGCCGGCGATGCGAGCAGCGGCTGACCTCATTGCCACCATCGAATTCGCCGATCAAAAGACGCTGCACCCGACGCTGGTCCAGCTGATCGACAAGCTGACCGCTCTGCAAACCGAATCCTGGGACGCGATGAGCAAGCCGAAGGCGTCGCGCCGTGCAGCCCTCGGCAAGGAGTATATGGAGACCACGCAGGCGCTGCTTGAAACACTGGAGAAAGTGTCGGCCCAGCTCGCCGCCGCGGTGAACCACAACGATCCCATGATCGATCAATTACTGTCGATCAAACAGGCGGCTTGGCTGTTGCGCAACACCGCCGGCGAAGGATCCCTCCTCGTCGCGAACGGCCTTGCTGTCGGGCGCGCCACACCTGAGAATAAGCTCGCCTACACCAAGTTTGTTGGCGGCATCGACGCCGCCTGGAATGCCCTGGAATTGTCCGCGTCTGGAATGCAGCTGCCGCCCAACCTGGCTGCAACCATGGCTGCTGCGAAGGTGGCTTATTTCGACCCGCAATATATGGCCCTTCGTGACCGCGTCATGAATGCGCTAGTGAGCGGTGAAAAGCCCGAAATCACCGCGAGCGAATGGACTCCAATCACCGTTGATCGCATGGCCAGTGCGGTTACAGTCGCTGAACGAGCGCTGAATGAAGCAAAAAGCCACACCTTGACGCAGTGGACTGCCGCGCAGCACGCGTTGATCCTGCAACTGGCGCTGCTCGCTGCCGCGCTCGGCGTAGCATTCGGCAGCATGGTTGCCGTCACCCGCCGCGTCATCACCCCACTGCACACCATCCGCGATGCGATGCTGAAAGTCGCCGCAGGCGATCTCGTCGTCGATGCCGGCTATTCCGAACGGAAGGACGAAATCGGCGCGCTCGCCGGCGCTCTGGAGACCTTCAAGCAACAGGCCAAGGAGAAAGCACAGATCGAACAACAGGAGCGTAACCGCAACGCCGACGCGACCCAGCGGCAGCAGGCCATCGAACAGCACATCGGGACCTTCGAGGTCCAGATGCGCGATGCGCTCAACGCGCTCGGTAACGCGTCCGATCAGATGAACACCACATCGGATGGCATGGCGGTCGTGTCCAGCCAGACCAACGCCCGCGTGCAGGTCGCAGCAAAAGCCTCGGGCGAAGCCTCCCTGAACGTGCAGAATGTCGCCTCCGCCGCCGAACAGCTGAGCTCGTCGATCAACGATATCAGCCGGCAGGCCGCGCACGCCGCGGGAATCGCCAGTCGCGCCGTCAATCAGGCGCAGGAAACCGACGGCACCGTCCAAGGCCTCGCCAAGACCGCCAACCGGATCGGCGAGGTGGTCGGATTGATCAACGATATCGCCTCGCAGACCAACCTGCTGGCGCTCAACGCCACTATCGAAGCCGCGCGCGCTGGCGAGGCCGGACGCGGCTTTGCGGTCGTCGCATCGGAAGTGAAGTCACTGGCCAGCCAGACCGCCAAGGCAACCGACGATATTTCGGAGCAGATCGCAGATATCCAGAAGGTCGCCAATGAGGCCATCGAGGCCATCAAGTCGATCGGCGGCATCATCGGCGAAGTCAATGAAGTAGCAACTGCCATCGCCGCGGCCGTCGAAGAACAGGGCGCCGCGACACAAGAGATCACCCGAAGTACGCAGCAGGCCGCCGACGGCACCCGCAATGTGTCGGACAACATCGCTGGCGTTAGCGCCGATGCGGACGCAGCTGGCGCTGCCGCGCAGGATGTGAAGGTAGCCTCCGAAATGCTAGCCACGCAGACGCGCCAGCTCGGCACTCAGGTGACGGATTTCCTCGGCAAGATCCGGGCTGCCTAGGCAGGGCCTCATCAGTCACGTCATCAAGCGCTGACAAGTATCAAAAGCCCCAGCATCGTCGGGGCTTTTTTCGTTGAAGCGTCGCCGGGCACGACAATCTTCTACCTCAAGTAGATTTATCATATATGCATTCATCAAGACGAGCATGAACGTGAATATTTACCAATTGCAGCCTTAAATACCGAAATATTTTTTGGGGGATTCATTGTGCTTCATCGATTGACCGTTTCCGCATTGCTCAAGTCCGTGATCGCCATCATGGCGGTCTGTGTCGTCACATTCCTCGTTCTCAGCGCGTGGGAATCATATGGGCGCCTCAACGTCGCCGGCCGCATGTCGACGATCGCCGAGGCATCCGGCCATGTGTTCAAGGCAATGCACAATCTGCGCACTGACCGGTCCACGACGTTCCGCACGTTGAACGCCGATGTCGTGATCCAGCCCGATACTGAGGCTTATCTGCGCCGTATCCGCGGCGCCGAAATGCCGGCAATGAAAGCGGCAGGAGAATTGCTGGTCACCGCCGACTTCCCCGGCAAGGCGACGCTGGTGCCCGAGTTTAACCGGCTGATGCAGGCATTGATCGCGTTGCAGACCGAATCCTGGGACCAGATGAGCAAGCCGAAGGCCTCGCGCCGCGCGGGCCTCGCCAAGGAATTCCAGGACAATGTCGATTCCGTTCTGGCCATGCTCGAAAAAGTCTCCTCCGCTCTCACCGCCGCCGTAACCCACAACGATCCGGTGATCGATCAGTTGCTGTCGATCAAGCAGATGGCCTGGCTGATGCGCAACACATCGGGCGACGCCTCCGTCATTGTGTCCAACGCACTCGCGGTCAACAAGATCTCGCCGGAACTGCAGCGAAGCTATGTGAAGCTGACGGGCGGTATCGAAACTGGATGGAATGCCCTGGACATCGCATCGTCGGGTACTGAATTGCCACAGGGTCTTGTCTCGGCCCTCGCTGCAGCGAAGGCGTCCTATTTCGACCCACAATATCTGGCGCTGCGCGACCGTCTGATTCAGGCCGTCGCAACCGGCGAGAAACCCGAAATGCCGGCGACGGCCTGGACACCGTTGACCGTGGACAAGATGAGCACGGCTGTGGTCGTCGCCGAACGCGCGCTGGACGAGGCCAAGAACCACAGCATCGCGCAATGGTCCGTCGCGCAACGCTCGCTGATTTTGCAACTGGTGCTGCTGGGTACCGCAATCCTGTTGGCCGTGGGCGCCATAATCACCATCACGCGCCGTGTGACCACGCCACTGCTCACGATCCGCGACGCGATGCTGAAAGTGGCCGGCGGCGATCTCACCGTCGATGCTGGCTATAGCGATCGCCGGGATGAAATCGGCGGGCTGGCCGGTGCGCTGGAGACCTTCAAGAAGCAGGCGATGGAAAAAGCCGAGATCGAGGCGCAGGAACGCCATCGGAATGCCAATGCCAGCCAGCGCCAGCAGGCCGTCGAACAGTATATCGGTATGTTCGAGATCCAGATGCGCGACACGCTGGGCGCCCTTGGCAGTGCGTCGGACCAGATGAACACGACATCCGACGGCATGGCCGCTGTGTCCAGCCAGACCAATGCCCGCGTGCAGGATGCTGCGCGCGCTTCCGGCGAAGCCTCAGTGAATGTGCAGAACGTTGCCGCCGCGGCCGAGGAGCTGAGTGCCTCGATCAACGACATCAGCCGCCAGGCATCGCATGCGGCCGGCATCGCCAGCCGCGCCGTCAGCCAGGCACAGCAGACCGACAATACCGTTCAGGGTCTCGCCCAGACAGCGAACCGGATCGGCGAAGTCGTCGGCCTTATCAACGACATAGCCTCGCAAACCAATCTGCTGGCACTCAATGCCACCATCGAAGCAGCGCGCGCGGGCGAAGCCGGCCGGGGCTTTGCGGTCGTTGCCTCCGAAGTGAAGTCGCTGGCCAGCCAGACGGCGAAGGCGACCGAGGATATTTCCGAACAGATTGCGGATATCCAGAAGGTCGCCAATGAGGCCATCGAAGCCATCAAGTCGATCGGCGGCATTATCGGCGAAGTGAATGAAGTCGCCACCGCGATTGCGGCTGCGGTCGAAGAACAGGGCGCGGCGACGCAGGAAATCACCCGCAGCACCCAGCAGGCGGCCGATGGCACCCGCAACGTGTCCGACAATATCAGCGGCGTCAGCGCTGATGCGGACGCGGCCGGTGCAGCCGCTCAGGATGTGAAGGTGGCATCAGAGACGCTGGCGACGCAGACACGCCAGCTAGGCACTCAGGTGACGGACTTCCTCGGCAAGATCCGAGCGGCCTAAGCGCAATCGATCACGTGGCGCGGATTATTCCCGCGCCACGACCGGCATGCGCTCATACTTCGCCTGCAGCGACGGCGACACCGGCGACATGTTCAGCGATGCGCCGCGTCTGTCAGCGCCGCGGCCCGTGACCATCAATCCGTCGGCACCGGCGACGATGTCGCCCTTGCGCAAGGTCGGATCGTTCTCGAGCTTCACCGGTGCCAAACCGATCTGGTCCTTACCGTTGCAGGTGCAACCGGCCACCAGTTCGGTCCGGTACTTGAATGCATTCGGCAGCTCGGAATAGGGTTTACCGCTCTCAGTCGCAGCTGTGTCGATACTGCTGCCGTAAACAACCTTGGTATCGCTCGCCGGACAGAAATTATTGCACGACGCCGCGCGGCTCTGACCGTCGGTCGCTGATATCGGGAAGTAACGCCCATCGCACGTGCGCACGCAAAAAGCCTGACGCCCGCCGCTTGCTGCACGAGCGCGCTGCTCCTGCACCGGTGGACCTTCATTGCCAAAAGGCAGCGAGACATCCGGGCCGCGACCACGCGCTATCCCGCCGAACAATGCCGAGAAGAAATCCTGTGCCTGCGCTGGGGCGGCACCGAGCATGACAATCGCCGCAACCGCGCCGAGAGCCATCCGTTGTCCTGGAAATCGGGCCATGGGGCCTCCAACGCGGTATCAAAGCGGAATGATCGACTCTCAGTAGAGCGACGACGCCGAAAGGTTCATTGCCTGACGGCCCGGAGCCTGCTGAGCGTCGGCAGGGCGAACCGAGATCGATGTGACGCTGCGCGGCGCTGGAGCCACGCGCGCCTCATAGCGTGGGGCAACCGACTTCGGTAGCACCACAACCTTGGTCCCAACGCTGACGCGGCTGAAAAGGTCCTGCACATCTTCATTGGTCAGGCGGATACAACCCGACGACACGAACTTGCCGATGGTTGACGGATCATTGGTGCCATGGATGCGATAGGCGCTGGAGCCAAGATACATCGCACGGGCACCGAGCGGGTTGCCGGGGCCACCAGCCATGAAGCGCGGCAGATAGGGCTGGCGCGCAATCATTTCCTGCGGCGGATGCCAATCCGGCCATTCCGCCTTGCGTGTGACGGTCTGTGTGCCGGACCAGGTGAATCCTTCGCGGCCAACACCGACGCCATAGCGGATGGCGCGGTTGTTGCCGAGCACATAATAGAGCTGGGTATTGCCCGTATCGATGATCACCGTGCCCGGCGCTTCGCGGGTCATATAGCTGACTTCAGCGCGGCGCAGACGCTCGGGAAGAGCAACATCCATGTTCTCCCGCACCCGCGGCGCAGCCATCACGTCGTCGTCCGGTGGAAACGCGCTTAGCGCAGCCGGTCCATAGTTCATTACCTGCGCCGATGCGCTCGAGATGAATGGCGAAGCTACGATCAGAGCGGCTGTAGCAACGAGCGCCCTTGTGAGACGCAGCGAAAGCGTGCGGTTTCCAGATGATGCCTGTGACATGTGACTGCCCCGTTTGGCGACGCGTCATCGTCGTGATGACCGCAACCAACTGCGCCGAAGCCTCGCGGTTCCCTCCCAGCCGCTGTTCACCGAATGATTTGTCAACCAAGGAACCATCACGAAATCGCGATGGAACTTTTGCGGTATGGTCGTGTTGTAGAGCCCGATCGCATGTCGGCGGTCTGACGCGCGGATGCTGTCTGCGCGAACAAGTGGCGGCATGTCGGGACAGCTCATGAGTGAAGTACGCGCGCTCCCCGAAAAGCCTGCAGGCACGCCGGTGCCCGAGAGCAAGATCGAGCAGCCGCCGGCGTTCCGCCGTGCCGAGGTGGTTGCTTTCACACTGGTATCGCTGCTGGTGATCACCGTGATTACGGTGCTCTATGTCGCCAAGGCATTCTTCCTGCCAATCGTGACAGCCTTCATCATTGGCACCATGCTGTCGCCCGCAGCGAGCTTTCTCGAAAAGCGCCGCATTCCGCGATCCGTCTCGGCAGTCCTGATCGTTATATTGGTGTGCGCCGGGCTTGCCTTCATCGTAGGGCTTATTTCATCCCCGCTGATGGAATGGACGACGCGGCTCCCCGAATTAGGTTCGCTGCTCAAGAACAAGCTGCATGTCTTTGACCGACCGCTGGCGCTCTGGCACCAGATACAGAGCATGTTCGGCAGTGCCGAAACGCTTGCGACAACAAAGTTCGAATTGCCCAAGATCGACTGGGTGCAGCCAACCGTCGAATTCCTGTCGCCAACCCTCACCGAATTCCTGCTGTTCTTCGCCACGCTGGTGCTGTTCATCGCAAGCTGGAAAGATCTGCGCCGCGCGCTGGTCATGAACTTCGCCGATCACGAATGGCGGCTGCGGACGCTGCGCATTCTCAATGCCATAGAGACCAGCCTTGGCGAATATCTGCTGATGGTCACTATGATCAATTTCGGAGTCGGCATTGCCACCGGCGTGATCTGCGCGGCCACCGGTATGCCCAACCCGGCCGGCCTCGGCGCGCTGGCAGCCACGCTCAACTTCTTCCCGATCATCGGCCCTGTCGCCATGTTCGTCATCCTGGTCGCGGTCGGCATCATTTCGTCCGAGACGATCGCCGCAGGCATGATCGCGCCGCTGCTGTTCGTCGGCCTCACCTTCATGGAAGGCCACTTCATCACGCCCACGATCATTGGACGCAAATTGCAACTCAACGCGCTGGCGGTGTTCATCGGGCTGGCGTTCTGGACCTGGCTCTGGGGCCCGATGGGCGGCTTCCTGGCGGCGCCGATCCTGATCGTCGGGCTGATCTTGAAAGAGCATTTGATGCCGATCAATTCGCCGCAGTTGCCGCCGGATTAATCCAGCTCTACTGATGGAACCTACGGTCCAACCGGGCGTTTCTGCATTGGATTTTCAGTATCAGGGGAGCTTCGCATGGCGGATATCGATGGCCTGGATGAACTCAAGAAACTGACCGACAAAGCAACCTATAGCCGCCTTCAGAAGGATCTCACCGCCGTGAAAAACGATGTTGCAGCCCTGACCGAACAGATCACCGACGCGCTTAATGCCTTTACCGGCCAGGCTACTAAACAAGCCCGCCGCGGCGTCAAGCAAGCCCGTGCCGACGCCGAAGACATGATGTCCGACATGCGGGAGCGCGGCAGCGCGGCCTATGATGCTGCGCATGACGCGGCCTATTCACTGGAGGAAACGCTGGAGGACAGCATCACCCAGCGCCCATTGGCCGCCGTCGGACTGGCGCTCGGCCTCGGCGTACTGATCGGGATGGCCTGGCGCCGCTGAGCACATGCGCAGAATTGAGATGTGACGACTGGCGGTGCCCGAGGGTGCCGTCAGTTTTCTTTGTATTTAGAGTTCGGGTTCGGGGGGCTTCCATGCTGAAGGGTATCATCGACGATCTGAAGAACAGCACAGGCAACAGCCTGCGCATGACATCGCTCATGGCACTGGCGGGGTTTGCTGGTTTCGTGGCGCTGTGCTTCCTGTGTGTTGCGGCCTTTATCGCGGTGATGCAGCGCTACGGCGTCATTGAGGCCTGCCTCACCATCGCCGGCATCTTTTTGGTCATCGCGGCGATCTTCGCACAGGTCTATGCGACCAAGCAGAAGCAGGCTCGCGAACGCGCAGCAGCTGCGGCGCGCGCAGCGGCCAGAGCTGCTGCGAATGCGCCGCTGATCGATCCGATGCTGGTGGCGACCGGCATCCAGATCGCGCGCACGCTCGGCCTCAAGAAGGTTATTCCGCTACTAGCCCTGGCCGGCGTCGCACTCGGCTATATGGCCAATCGCAGCAGCGCAACGGCAGAGGATGATACGAATGAAACCGGCGACCCCGATGAGGTCGCCGACGATTGATTTAAATTGTCAGCGTGAAGATCAGGTCACGCAGCGACCCGGCTGCAGCATCTTTGCCATCTCGCTGAGCACACTCACAGGCGGTTCGCAGCCCACCGCCGCACGCTGCGGTTTGGCATTCATGGGGAGAGACCGGATATTGACGGCTTCATTCTTGGTTGGAGCCACAATGGGCGCGACGCCCATCCGCAGAAGGACGGACGTATCCGACAGACCCTGAATGCGGAACGAGAGAGTCTGGCTCTGCTCGTTCTGTGTGGTAATTAGTGATGCCCGGTCGCCCTTGGCAGCCCGGTTGACGCCGCTGGACGCAGACTTGTCTGAATCGGTCAACGTGCCCCGCAGATCGTTGCCGGAAGCATACTGGATGGCACCGAACATGGTCGCTCCGGCGACCATTCCCAAGACCAAGCTGGATACCTTTGACATGTGAGCCTCGCCTGCCCTGCGCCGCGTCGTTGCGTGGCGCTCATGATAGAAACGTGCGTCAAGGCTCTAGGTTCAAGAACGGCGATCACTTAACCGTGTGTTAAATAATTTGACGCCCGCGGGAACGCTTTTCACCCTCGCGCGTCTTCCCGGAAGCCGGTCGTCCCCTGCCCCAATTGACCGGCGACGCGGGGTGGAGCTGTGGTGATGCCAGCTGCACCCCGCATTCTTTTGAGGGATAGGTAAGGCTCTCTCACCCTTCAAGAGAATCGCGGGCAAAGGTATTTCCCTGCCCGCGACGCTCGGTTCATAGAGTTATCTGCTCGGCCTACTTCTTGCTCATCACCATTGGGCATGCACTCGCCGAGAGCGGCGAGAACGCATCTTCGCCCTTCACCGTGGCGAGGATCCTGAATACGTCATAGCTATCGGTGACCTCGGCAGGCTTCTTGACCTCGGCAAGGTACATGTCGTGGACCATCAGATTGTCCGGACGCAGCTTACCGTTGCGCAGGAAGGCATCGTCAAAGGTACGCCCCTGCAGATCCTTGACCACGGCGGCAGGATCCTTGGTATTCGCGGCCTCCACCGACTTGATGTAGTTCAGCGTCGAGGAATAGACACCGGCCTGCATCATGCTCGGCGGCTTGCCCATCTTGGCAGCGTAGCGCTTGGAGAATGCACGCGTGCGGTCGTCCATGTTCCAGTAGAAGCCGGACGTCACCAGCAGGCCTTGCGCGCTCTTCAATCCGACGCTGCGGATGTCATTCACGTCGATCAAGAGCGCAATCATCTTCTGATCACCGCCCATCAAACCGAACTCTTCTGCCTGCTTGATGGCGTTCTGCGTGTCGCTGCCGGCATTGGCGATGGCGATGACCTTGGCGCCCGACGACTTGGCGGTCAGAAGCTGCGAGGAGAAATCTGCCGTGTTGATCGGATGCGGCGCACGGCCAAGCGCCTTGCCGCCGCCCTTCACGGCAACTTCCGTCACGTCACGCTCGAGCGCCTGACCAAAGGCATAATCCGCAACAACGAAGAACCATGTGTCGCCACCGCGCTGAAGCATCGCCTTCCCGGCAACATTGGCCAGCGCGTAAGTATTGTAGGTCCACTGAATGAAGTTCGGCGAACAGAACTTGCCGCTGAGATCCGCCGAACCGCCGGCTGACGTGATAAACATCTTGTTGCGGTCCTTGGCGAAGGTCTGCACGGCGATGCAAACAGACGACACCGGCACGTCGAGAACGACGTCGACACCTTCCTGATCATACCACTGGCGCGCAATATTGCCGCCGACATCGGGCTTGTTGAGATGGTCGGCCTGGATCAGCTCTATCGCCTTGCCGAGCACCTTGCCGCCGCATTCCTCGATCGCGAGCTGCGCTGCCGCTACCGAGCCCTGCCCGCCATTGTCAGCGAACAGACCCGTCATGTCGGACAGCACACCAAACTTCAGTGGAGTATCCGCAGCGGCCCGAACGATCGCCGGAGAAAAAACTGCAGCGCTGACGCCAGTTGCACCGAGGCCAGCCAGGAATGTACGTCGCTTCATCAATAGTCCTCCCGTTTTTGGTTTTTTGGTATGAAAGTATCGTCGTCCTGTTGTGACGAAGATTATGGTGAGCCGGATGACGCTCCTTTGTCCGGCAGATCGAATTCAAGCAGCGCAGAGCTGAATGATTTCCCGTGCGTATCCAGCGCGAGCGATCGCACGACACCGCCACCGAGCGCGCCCGTCAGCACGAAGTTTAGCGCGCCAAGCGCCGGCAGTTCATAGCGCGTGACGGTGCCGGTCACGGTGTCGCCGAAATGCTCCGCGACGCAATCGGCAGTCACATGCTCGGCCAGAAACGCGAAGTCACCCATATCGAAAGCGATGACGGAAATGTTGGACGTGTCGCCCTTATCGCCGCTGCGTGAATGCGCGATCTCATGGAGTTTCATGGTCACGCCTTCATGAATGTGACTGATGACGTCACGACAGTTTCGGGCAGCAAGGCCGAAGCGACGCCGACGATTTCGCGGGCTGATTTCCAGGCCCCGCCGCCGCCGGCAGGTCCGTTGGTGTAGAGCGTCTCGACCTCATTGCCGATCTTCACGGCCTCTGCGAGCGAGTCGGTACGCCCGACGACGCGGCTGCGGACTTCATAGGGATCACGGCCCTCAGCCAAGGCGTCACCATGCAGCGCATTGACGCCGATCAGGTCGAAGCGGCTTTCCGTCATCTTCACGCCGGTGAGCGCGAGGCGTTCGCGCACGATCTCAAGCGCCAGACGCCCGCGCGCCACGGCATTGGCACCAGCATAGGAGATCTCGCCCTCGCCGATATAGCTGTCGAGATAGCCGACGGACGTCTTCAGCAAGCCCGTCTTCGGCGCTCCGCTTCCACCTGTGACGTGGATGCGGTCCGGACCAACCTCCTCGACACGCACCTGCGAGAAATCGGCAACCACGTCCGGCTGGTAATAGCGGGTCGGATCGTGGATCTCGTAGAGCAACTGCTCCGTCACCGTCGCGCGCGTGATCTGGCCGCCCGAGCCCGCGACCTTGGTGACGACGAGATCGCCGTCCTCACGCACCTCGCCGATGGGAAAGCCAAGCCGCGCGAGGCCCTGCACGTCCTTCACGCCGGGATCGGCGAAATAGCCGCCGGTGATCTGGCCGGCACATTCCAGGAGATGGCCGACCATGGTGCCCTTGCCAAGCAAATCCCAGTCATCCATCGCCCAGCCGAATTCATGCACCAGCGGCCCGAGAAACAGCGCCGGGTCAGCCGCGCGGCCGGTGATGACGACATCGGCGCCGCCGGCAAGTGCTTCGGCGATGGGGGCTGCGCCCGTATAGGCATTGGCTGAGATCACGCGGTTACCGAGAGCTTTGACGGAACCGCCTTCGTCCAGCGCGACGTCGGACGCGCGAGCCTGCTCCAGCACATCGTCACCGGTCACGGCTGCGACCTTGAGGCCAGTCAGACCAAGCGCCCTCGCGATTTCACGCGTTGCCTGGGCCGCGGCGACGGGATTCGCCGCCCCCATATTGGTGACGATCTTGACGCCATTCTTCCTGCAGATGGACAGCACCGCCTTCATGCGGTCGGCAAGCAACGGGTCGAAACCGCCTTGCGGATCTTTCAGGCGTTCCTGCTGGGCAAGCGCAATGGTGCGTTCGGCAAGGCACTCGAAGACGAGATAATCGAGGTTGCCGCTTTCGGCGAGTTCGATCGCCGGTTCGATCCGGTCCCCCGAATAGCCGGCACCGGATCCGATCCTGATGGTGCGCACGAGCAGTTCTCCCTGGATCAAACTTGCCTGCAGTCACATTGCGAATAACGCGATCGCCGCATGCCCATCTCCCGATCGCTTTTTGACGGACACGCCACGGCCTGAGCAGGCGATCACGCGCATGTCGCTTTCGGGCATTGAAGCCAGAAGCTTCCCTCTATTCAATTGAATTAATTCTATCCCATTGATAGAAATTCTCTATGGATGTGAATCTCCGGCAGATCCGGTCTTTCGTCGTCGTCGCCCAAACCGGGAGCTTCACCCGCGCCGCGGAGTTGCTGCATCTAGCGCAGCCGACGCTAACGGTTCAGATCAAGCGCCTCGAAGAAACCCTCGAGGTGAAACTGTTCGATCGCAACACCCGCTCCGTCGAACTGACGCGGGTCGGCCGCGAACTGCTGCCGGTGTTTCAGCGCATGATTAGGGATCTCGATGCCGTCGTCGTGGATACTCGCGATATCGCGGCCAAGCGCCGGGGCGTGGTCCGGATCGCGGCGCTTCCCTCGGTCGCCGCGGGTGCTCTGCCCGAGGCCATCAAGTCGTTTCGCGAGTTGCAGCCCGGCGCATCTTTCGTCCTGAAGGACGTGATCGCCAACCGCGTCCTTGACCTCGTCCGTTCAGAAGAGGTCGATCTCGGCATCATGGGCGGCACCGTCACCGGCCACGATGTGGACGTGTTGCTCGAAGTGCGCGACCGCATGCATGTGGTGTTTCCGGCGAAGCATCCGATCGGCGGAATCCGCAAGGTCACCATCGACGATCTGATGAAATATCCGCTGGTGCTGATGGACCCCGCGACCAGCGTCCGCGCGGTCGTCGACAGCGCTTTCCTGAAGGCGGGACACGTCGCGCAGCCGACATGCGAGGCAACCTATATGATGACCGCCATCGCCATGGTCCGCGCCGGCCTGGGCATCACCATCCTGCCGGGCTCAGCCCGCGAGATCGGCGCGGAGCCGGATTTGCGCTCGCGTCAGATCGATGTCGCGGATTTCTCGCGGGCCATCACCATCATCAAGAAAGCCGGCCGCACGCTGCCGCCGATCAGCGACGCCTTTGGCGATCACCTCGCCAAGTCAATCGGCGCGCAGCCTTTATTCGCGCGCCGCTGATGCGCAATTACTTCATCGCCTCATAGACCGCGAAGCTGTAGGCACCTTCCGGCTTCTTGGTAATCACGGGATCCGAACCGCCAGACATCAGCGTCGCAACCGTGCGATCGTAGTCCTTGACGTCGAGCTTGCCGTTGGCATCGCCGAGCAACTTGCTGACCTCGGTCATCATGCGCTTCTGATCCTTGGCAGTCTTGGCGCCCGTGGAGTCGCCAGCCAAGATGATCTTCACGGCTTCGTCGGGATTGGCCTTGGCATAGTCCCAGCCCTTCATCGACGCCTTCACGAACTTCGCCATCTTGGCGACGAAGGCGGGATCCTTGAGGTTCTTGTCGAGCACCCAGAGACCATCCTCCAGCGTGGCGACGCCCTCATCCTCATATTTGAACACGGTGAGCTGGCTCGGCTTGTAGCCGCCGTCGATCACCTGCCAGTATTCGTTATAGGCCATGGTGGAGACGCAATCGGCCTGCTTCTGCAGCAGCGGATCGACATTGAAGCCCTGCTTGATGATCTTGACGCCGGCCGGCGAACCATCGGTCTTGTAGCCCAGCTTCGACATCCAGGAGAGGAACGGATATTCGTTGCCGCCATACCAGACGCCGGTGACCTTGCCCTTCAGATCGGTCGGCTTCTTGACGCCGGTCTCGGCGCGGCAGGTAAGTTCGAGCCCGGACTTCTTGAAGGTCTGCGAGATATTGACCAGCGGCACGCCCTTCTCGCGCGAAGCCAGCGCCGAGGGCATCCAGTCCACCACCACATCGGCACCGCCGCCAGCGATCACCTGCGGCGGAGCCACGTCAGGGCCACCCGGCTTGATCGTCACGTCGAGCCCGGCGTCCTTGTAGAAGCCCTTCTCCTTGGCCACGAAGTAGCCGGCGAACTGGGCCTGCGCGACCCATTTGAGCTGGATGGTGACCTTGTCCGCCGCTTGCGCGGAGCCGAGCGAGAGAGCCATCGCTGCGCCGAATGCCATGATCTTCTTCATGCTCAACTCCAGAATTGGCGAACCTGCCGAACTAGGTCCGCATCGATGGATGCCAAAACGTCGTCACGCGCTCGGCGAGCGCAACAAGTCCATAAAATGTCATTCCCGCGATCGCGGCGAGCGCGATCTCCGCCCACACCATATCGAGCGCCATGCGCCCGGCTTCGGTGGAAATTCGAAAGCCGATGCCTTGCGTCGGCGTGCCGAAGAATTCCGCGACGATGGCACCGATCAGGGCCAGTGTGGCATTGATCTTCAGTGCATTGAAGATGAAAGGTAGAGCAGCGGGAAGATACAACTTGATGAGAGTCTGGGCATAGCTCGCGCCATAGGAGCGCATCAGGTCACGCTCGATATCGCCGGCAGCTTGCAGACCGGCCAACGCATTCACCAGCATCGGGAAGAACGTTACCAGCGCCACCACGGCAGCCTTCGATGGCCAGTCAAAGCCGAACCACATGACCATGATCGGCGCGACGCCAACCAGCGGCAGTGCCGAGAAGAAGTTACCCAAGGGTAGCAGCCCGCGGCCGAGAAATTCAAAGCGATGCGCGAGGATCGCCACCAGAAGCCCGGCGCCGCAGCCGATGGCATAGCCGATCAGCACACCACGGATGAAGGTCTGCACGAAATCCGCGCCCAATATCGGCAGCGACGCCATGAATTTCGTAGCGGCAGCGCTCGGCGACGGCAGCAGCACCGGCGGCACGCCCGCCCCGCGCACCACAACTTCCCAGAGATAGAACACGGCCGCACCAAACAGCAGCGGGATGGCAAGATCGATAGCCTTACGGAATATACTGCTGCGCGGCCTCAGTCCGGCCAGCGCAACGACGGAGATCCATGACGCCAGCCAGACGCCGATCACCACCATCCAGAAGCCTGACGCGGCATCGCCAGCAATCAAGGGATCGCGCAACAGCGTCAACGTCATGTCCGCCGTGATGCCTGCGCCGACCAAGCCGATCACGATGGCCGGAAGGCCGCGAAAGCCGGCAGCGAAAGCGAAGACCAGCACGATCACGCCGGTGAGCAGGAAGGTCAGCGGCCGCGCCATCAGTGCTGCGACGGGCGTGCCGGCCAGCGGCAGCGGCAACATCAGCGTGATCAGCACGCACACCGCCGACATGATGAAGCCTAGGCGGATCTGGCGACGGTTCATGACCGCGCCCCCATCCGCTGCGCCACCTTGCGTTCGGCATAGCCGACGATGGCGATCAAACCAGAAGCCAAAACAGCAGCGGCAACCAGCGCAGACCAGATCTGGATGGTTTGGCCATAATAGGAGCCGGCTAGCAGGCGCGCGCCGATGCCGGCTTCCGCGCCGGTCGGCAATTCCGCGACGATGGCGCCGATGAGCGAAATGGTCATGGCAACCTTGAGGCTGGCAAAGAGATAGGGCACCGCCGAAGGCCAGCGCAGTTTCGACAGCACCTGCCTAGATGTCGCCGACCATGTCCGCATCAGATCCATCTGCATCGGATCGGGTGAGGTAAAGCCCTTCACCATGCCTATCGTGATCGGGAAGAAACTCAAATAGGCCGAAATGATCGATTTCGGCAGCAGGCCCTGTAGGCCGATAGCACCGAGCACCACAATGAAGATCGGCGCCAGCGCCAATATGGGCACCATCTGCGAGCAGATGATCCACGGCATCAGGCTGCGCTCCAGCACGCGGCTGTGCACGATGGCGAGCGCCAGCACGATGCCGAGCAGTGCCCCGAGCGCGAAGCCGAGCAGCGTCGCCGACAGCGTCACCATGGAATGATAGACGAGGCTACGCGGCGCCGTCGGCGCATAGCCGAACACGCCGTCGATGAAAGCACCGACCACCTGATGCGGCGCCGGCAGCAACGGCCGCTCCGCGCTCATGGTGCCTTCCAGCAATTCCATCGTCGTGTAAGGCGCTTCCTCGCGCTCGAATCCGCCGCGCACAAGCGACAGGTTCATCAGCACGGCGCCGATGTACCAGACGACGATCAGCACTGCGACAATGGCCACCAGCGGCGTGCTACGCTTTACCAGCGGATGCGTGCGCCATGCCTCACGCGTGACCGGCATGGTATCCACCGTACTACTCGTCATAGGAGTGCCCGGCCCGCAGCCCCGTGCGCACGCGCTGCGCGATGGCCATGAATTCCGGTGTCTCGCGGATTTCCAGCGTGCGCTCGCGCCGGAAATTGCAGTCGATAATATCAGTGATACGGCCCGGCCGCGGCGACATCACCACGATCTTGGTGGAAAGAAACACCGCTTCGGGAATCGAATGCGTCACGAACAGCACGGTCTTGCGGGTCTTGGCCCACAATTGCAGCAACTGTTCGTTGAGATGATCCCTGACGATCTCGTCCAGTGCGCCGAACGGCTCGTCCATCAAGAGCAATTCCGGATCGAACGACAGCGCGCGCGCGATCGAGACGCGCTGCTGCATGCCGCCCGAGAGCTGCCAGGGAAATTTCCGCTCGAAGCCGGTGAGATTGACCAGCTCCAGATAACGCGCTGCGCGCTGTTTCTGTTCGGTCGGCGAGAAGCCCATCAATTCCAGCGGCAGCTTGAGGTTGGCCTCGATGCTGCGCCAGGGAAACAATGCGGGCGCCTGAAATACATAACCGTAATTGCGCCCGAGCCGCGCCTGCTCGGCGCTCATGCCATTGACAGTGACGCTGCCAGAGCTTGGTTGCTGCAGGTCCGCGATCACACGCAGCAGCGTGGTCTTGCCGCAGCCGGAGGGACCAATGAAGGAGACAAACTCCCCACCACTGACTCGCAGATCAACATTGGATAGCGCTTCGACCTTGCCGTCGGCCGTATCGAAGGTGAGCGATACCTTGCTGACGTCGACCGCGATGGTACGTGTCACGTTGGCTTGATAAATGTGAGGTTCAGCGTCGGCAGTTGAGTTCATGCGCACCGGTTCGACCAGAAGGGTCACGCAGCCGGCCACACCCCTGCGGGACGTGGCAATATGCCGCCTATCGGGGGATGATATCGGCATTGATCGCTGCTTCAACACAATAGTGCCGACCCCTTCCCGCCGCTCGCTGATAGTTTGCGCAAGGACAGCGGACTTATTGGGCAGTTATTATCTACCGCGCCGCATCGCCCAAACAAAAACGGCCGGGCGTGGCCCGGCCGCTGCAATCGCATCGATAAAATGAGATCAGGACGCCCTAGCGGTCTTATTCTTCGAGTTGCGCTGAAAGAACAGCGCCTGGCTGGCGACGGCCGAGACCATCGCGGGCTGGAACGGCTTCGAGATCAGGAAGGCCGGCTCCGGACGTTCGCCGGTTAGAAAACGCTCCGGATAGGCGGTGATGAAGACCACCGGCACTTCGAAGATGCGCAGCAACTCGTTCACCGCGTCGAGACCCGAGCTGCCATCGGCGAGCTGGATATCGGCGAGGATCAGGCCGGGCTTCTTGTTCTTCGCGAGCGCCACCGCATCCGCATGGGTGCGGGCAACGCCGATGACGTTATGACCGAGATTCTTCACGAGGCTTTCGAGATCCATCGCGATGAAGGTCTCGTCCTCGATGATCAGAACGTCGGTGGCGATCTCGGCGGCCATTTCGCGGCCGGCCGTGTCGGCCAGCGAACGCACTTCCGCCACATCAGCGTCGAGTACGAAGGCGACCTCCTCTTCCGAGAAGCCTTCGAGCGACAGCAACAGGAAGGCCTGTCGTGGCAGCGGGGTAATGTTGGAAATGCGCTTCTCGGACGCAGCCTGCAGCGGCGCGACATCCGGATTGTCATTCAAGGCGACAGAGTTCCAAATCTGGGTGAACAGACGAAACAAGCCGGCGCGGGCGCCGTGTTGTTCGTCGAGCAGCGACTGGTCTTGCAGCAACGCTTCCAGCATGGCGCCTACATAGGCATCGCCTGAGGCCTGGTTGCCCGTGAGGGCTCGGGCATAGCGCCGCAATAGCGGCAAGTGTTCAGCTACGAGCTGTGATCGGGACATCCCCACTCCATCCTGTTCTAAATCAAAATCAAAGGGGTATCGGAATACGACCGGTTCCTTCGATGTGCGTGTCTACGTCCCAGTCGGACAAAAGTTCCACGAGGTCGGAACTTTCCGCCGCGCTCCGCATTAAGATCGCGAACAGACGCCGCAAAGGCTTCAAAAATCAAGAAAATTTCTCAATTCCAGGGGGCGTATCTTCTGGGGAATGTGGAACGGGTCATGAAAGATGTGAAGCCGAAGGGCGGATTAAACGCCGAAATCCAGTCACGGATCGGGCATCAGTTGCGCGCGATGTACGACGATGTCGTGCGACAGGGCGTGCCGGACCGATTTGCGGAGCTGATCCGCAAGCTGGACGGGGCTGAGGCTCAAGCCCAGATCGCTGGCGATCCTGGCAAAAATGAAGGAGGGGAATAATGCCTCTCACAGACTCACTCCGCGACGACATTCTGGCGTCGGTGCCTAGCCTGCGCGCCTTCGCGATCTCGCTCTCCGGCAACGGCGACCGGGCCGATGACCTCGTACAGGAAACGCTGTTGCGCGCGCTCGCCAATATCGACTCCTTCCAGGTTGGCTCGAATCTGCCTGCGTGGTTGTTCACCATTCTGCGTAACCTGTTCCGGTCGGACTATCGCAAGCGGCGGCGTGAGGTGGAGGATGCGGATGGCAGCTATGCCAAGACTCTGAAGACCCAGCCGGCACAAAACGCCCATCTGGAATTTGAGGAGTTTCGCGCGGCGCTTGAGAAGCTTCCGCAGGATCAGCGCGAAGCGCTTATTCTCGTCGGCGCATCGGGCTTCTCCTATGAGGACGCGGCCACGATCTGCGGCTGCGCCGTCGGCACCATCAAGAGCCGCGTCAATCGCGCGCGCTCGAAGCTCAGCGCCTTGCTCTATGTGGATGGCGCAGAAGACTTCGGCCCGGACGATACCGTCCGCGCAGTGATCGGCGGATCGGGCGGTTAGTTCGATCCGACAATTGAGGCAAGACAAGCGGTCACTTCGGTGGCCGCTTTTTTTTGTATGAGTTGGTATGACTGCATCAGCAGCGCGCCGACTTCTTCCACAATCGGGGCGAAGGAACCGCCACCATCTTTCCGCCACACAGAAAGTGCCCCTCGCGCTTACATCGCCGGGGATTTTTGTTGATGCACATGCCATTAACGCCTCGCGACTGCTGTACGAGGACCAACCGGGGATGCCTGCCTTTCGACCACGAACAATCTCGCTTGCCGCCGCACTGAGCATCGCCTGCGCAGGTCATGCTCTCGCGCAGAAACAATACGATCCCGGCGCATCCGACACCGAGATCAAGATCGGCAACATCATGCCCTATAGCGGGCCGGCTTCGGCCTATGGCATCGCGGGCATCATCGAGGCCGCCTATTTCCGTATGATCAACGATCAGGGCGGCATCAACGGCCGCAAGATCAATTTCATCAGCTATGACGATGCCTATAATCCGTCCAAGGCCGTCGAGCAGGCACGCAAGCTGGTCGAATCCGACGAGGTGCTCGTGGTGTTCAATCCGCTCGGCACACCGTCCAATGCAGCGATCCAGAAATATCTCAACATCAAGAAAGTGCCGCAACTGTTCGTCGCCGCCGGCGCGACCTATTTTGGCAATTACAAGGCTTTCCCGTGGACCATGGCATGGCAGCCGCCCTATGAGAGCGAGGGCCGCATCTATGCGAAATATCTGCTGACCGAAAAGCCCGACGCGAAGATCGCGGTGCTCTATCAGAACGACGACCTCGGCAAGGACGTGCTGAAGGGCCTGAAGGATGGTCTCGGCGACAAAGCTGGGGGCATGCTGATCGCCGCCGAAAGCTATGAGGTCACCGAGCCGACCATCGATAGCCACATCATCAATTTGAAAGCCTCCGGCGCCGATACGTTCATCAGCGTCACGACACCGAAGTCGGCAGTCCAGAGTATCCGCAAGGTCTCCGAACTCGGCTGGAAGCCGCTCTACATCCAGGGCTATGCCAGCGCATCGATCAGCTCCGTGCTGAAGCCGGCCGGACAGGAGATCTCGCAGGGCATCCTGTCGGCCTATTACGCCAAGGACGGCTCGGATCCGCAATGGGACAACGACCCCGGCATGCAGCGCTTCTATGCGTTCCTGGCCAAATACGCTCCGGACGCCCGCCGCAACGACATCTCGGCAGTCTACGGCTATGGCGCGGCGCAGACCATGGTTCAAGTGCTGAGGCAGGCCGGCGACGATCTCACCCGTGCCAATGTGATGAAGCAAGCCGCCAGCCTGAAGGACTTCGCGCCGGACACGATGCTGCCGGGCGTCAAGCTCAACACGTCCGCGACTGATTTCTACCCGATCGAACAGTTGCAGATGATGCGCTTCAAGGGCGACAAATGGGAGCTATTTGGCCCTGTGATCTCGGGCGAGATCAGCCGCTGAATTATACCGGGGAACGGCATATCCATTGCCCAATAAAGCAGCCCTTCGCGGTGTCATCGCGAGGGGCTTTTTGTTGCCGCATACACGCGAACGGTGTTCAATCCGGCCGGAGCCGCAAAGGCCCGCAAAACAAGACGAATAAAAATTAGGGAGTTCTGAAATGCCTTGGATCCGATCGCGCGCACTGACTTTGTCGGTTGCCGCGGCCCTCAGCGTCGCAGCCAGCAGCAGCGCGTTGGCCCAGAAGAAATACGACACCGGCGCCACTGACACCGAAATCAAGATCGGCAACATTATGCCGTATAGCGGCCCTGCCTCGTCCTACGGACTGATCGGCAAGACCGAAACAGCCTATTTCAAGATGATCAACGACCAGGGCGGCATCAACGGCCGCAAGGTTAACTTCATCAGCTATGACGACGCCTATTCGCCGCCGAAGGCGGTCGAACAGGCCCGTAAGCTGGTCGAAAGCGACGAGGCACTGTTCATCTTCAATTCGCTTGGTACACCGTCGAATACGGCGTTCCAGAAATACATGAATGCCAAGAAGGTACCACAACTTTTCGTCGCCACCGGCGCCAGCAAGTGGAACGATCCGAAGCACTTCCCGTGGACGATGGGCTGGCAGCCGAGTTACGCGGTCGAAGCACAAATCTACGCAAAATATCTGATGAAGGAGAAGCCGGACGCCAAGGTCGCGGTGATCTATCAGAACGACGATTTCGGCAAGGACTACCAGAAGGCGTTCAAAGAAGCGCTGGGTGCCAAGGCTACCACGATGCTGGTCACGGAAGAGAGCTATGAGATCTCCGAGCCGACCATCGATTCCCACATCGTGAAGGTGAAGTCGCTCAATCCCGATGTCGTCGTCCATTTCGTGACGCCGAAATTCGCAGCCCAGGGCATCAAGAAGATCGGTGAACTCGGCTGGAAGCCGCTGCAGCTCGTCACCAATGTCAGCGTCTCCGTCGGAGCAGTGATGCAGCCCGCCGGCTTCGACAATGCGCAGGGCGTGCTGTCGGCTGACTACCGCAAGGACGGCGCGGACTCCCAGTGGAAGGACGACCCGGGCATGAAGAAATGGTCCGCCTTCATCGACAAATACATGCCGGGTGCCGACCGCACCGACAACAGCCTCGTCTACGGTTATGGCGCCGCGCAGACGCTGGTGAAGGTGCTGGAGATGTGCGGCGACAACCTGTCCCGCGAGAATGTCATGAAGCAGGCGGCAAGCCTGAAAGACTTCGCGCCAGACACGCTGCTGCCGGGCATCACCATATCCACCTCGGCCACCGACTATGCACCGATCGCGCAGTTGCGGATGATGCGCTTCAAGGGCGACAAGTGGGAGCTGTTCGGCGACGTGATCAATGCCGACACGACTGCGGCGGACTAGTACCCGCAGCACTTTGCACTGCACCACTAGAACAACGGAGCCCCTGCGATTTGGTCGCAGGGGCTTATTCTTGTGACTGGCGCATCAGGGGTATTCAATGCGGACAGGAGTCGCAGAACTCCACCAAAGACCTGGGAAGAAATGATCACGGAGATCCATGATGCTCGCACGATCCATGCGCCTTGCAGCACTGCCTGCTGCTATGGCGCTTCTGGCCGCCAGTGTGTCCGGCGCGCTCGCGCAGAAGAAATACGACACCGGCGCCACCGATACTGAAATCAAGATCGGCAACATCATCCCTTATAGCGGCCCCGCGTCTGCCTATGGAACGATCGGCAAGACCGAGACCGCCTATTTCAACATGATCAACGCACAAGGTGGCATCAACGGACGCAAGATCAACTTCATCAGTTACGACGACGCCTATTCGCCGCCGAAAGCCGTGGAGCAGGTGCGAAGGCTGGTCGAATCCGACGAGGTGCTGGTGGTGTTCAATCCACTCGGCACGCCGTCCAATACCGCGATCCAGAAATATCTGAACGGCAAGAAAGTGCCGCAGCTCTTCGTCGCCACCGGCGCCACCAAATGGAACGATCCAAAGAACTTCCCCTGGACGATCGGCTGGCAACCCTCCTATCAGAGCGAAGCACAGATCTATGCGAAGTATCTTCTGAAGGAGAAGCCGAACGCGAAAATCGGCGTGCTTTACCAGAACGACGATTTCGGCAAGGACTATCTGAAGGGCTTCAAGGACGGCCTCGGCGACAAGGCAGCATCGATGATCACCATCGAGGATAGCTACGAGATCGCCGAACCGACCATCGACACCCATGTGGTGAAGCTGAAAGCTGCGAACCCCGACGTACTGATGATCTTCACGACGCCAAAATTCGCGGCACAGACTATCAAGAAGACCGCCGAGCTTGGCTGGAAGCCGTTGCAGATCCTCGCCAATGTCAGCGTCTCCGTGGGAGCGGTGATGCAGCCCGCCGGCTTCGACAATGCGCAGGGCGTACTGTCGGCCTCCTACACCAAGGACGGCACCGATTCACAATGGAAGGGCGATCCCGGCATGAAGAAGTGGAACGCGTTCCTCGACAAATACATGCCGGACGCCAACAAAGCGGATTCGAGCACGGTCTATGGCTATGGTGCTGCGCAGACGCTGGTCAAGGTGCTGCAGATGTGCGGCGACGACCTGACCCGGGCGAATGTCATGAAGCAGACCGCCAACCTGAAGGACTTTACCCCCGACACGCTGCTGCCGGGCATCACCATCAATACCTCGCCCACCGATTTCGCGCCGATCTCGCAATTGCAGATGCAGCGCTTCAAGGGCGACAAATGGGAGCGCTTCGGCGAGATCTTCAGCGCCGACGCCGTCACGCAATAACTCTGCAGCGCCTGCAGCTCTGCTGCATCAGCGAACACGAATTATACCGCTCTCGCGACCACGTCGCGGGGGCTTTTTCTTGCTGGCGATCCCGCGCGGGTGTTGAATGTCGTCAGGAGCCGCAGAGCTCCACGTCAAGAAACATGACACATCACAATTGATCAGGGAGATCAGAAATGCCCGCAATGCACTTGCGTTTGGCCACGTTTCCAGCCGCCTATTTGGCTGGCTTGGCTTTGCTCGCCGCGTCCGCCACCGGCGCGCTCGCCCAGAAAAAATACGACACCGGCGCCTCGGATACCGAAATCAAGATCGGCAACATCATGCCCTATAGCGGACCCGCCTCCGCCTATGGCGTGATCGGAAAAACCGAGGAAGCCTACTTCAAGAAGATCAATGCTGCTGGCGGCATCAACGGCCGCAAGATCAACTTCATCAGTTATGACGACGCCTATTCGCCGCCAAAGACCGTCGAGCAGGCGCGCAAGCTGGTGGAATCGGACGAAGTTCTGCTGGTGTTCAACTCGCTGGGCACACCGCCGAACTCGGCAATCCAGAAATACATGAACAGCAAGAAGGTGCCGCAATTGTTCGTGGCCACCGGCGCCACCAAGTGGAACGACCCGAAGGACTTCCCCTGGACCATGGGCTGGCAGCCCAACTACCAGAGCGAGACGCAGATCTATGCGAAATATCTTTTGAAGGAAAAGCCCGGCGCGAAGATTGCCGTCCTTTACCAGAACGATGACTACGGCAAGGATTACCTCAAAGGTCTGAAGGACGGCCTTGGCGCAAAGGCCGCTTCGATGATCGTGGTGGAGGAGAGCTACGAGACCTCCGAGCCGACCATCGACAATCACATCGTCAAGCTGAAGTCGTTGAACGCCGACGTGTTCGTCAACATCACGACGCCGAAATTTGCGGCGCAGGCTATCAAAAAGGCCGCCGAGATCGGCTGGAAACCGATGCACTTCCTCAACAACGTGTCCAACTCGATCGGCAGCGTGATGAAGCCGGCCGGCTTCGAAAACTCGCAGGACATTATTTCCGCTGCGTATCTGAAGGACGTGGCGGACACCCAGTGGAATAACGACCCCGGCATGAAGGAGTTTCTCGCCTTCCTCGACAAGGATTTTCCGGAAGGCAACAAGCTCGATGGATTGATCGTCACCGGTTACGGGGTCGCCCAGACGCTGGTTGAGGTTCTCAAGAAGTGCGGTGACAACCTGACCCGCGAAAACGTCATGAAGCAGGCGGCCAGCCTGAAGGACTTCCGAACCGAGGTGCTGCTGCCCGGCATCAAGATCAACACATCTGCGACCGACTTTGCGCCGATCAGCCAGCTTCAGCTGATGCGTTTCAAAGGCGATAAATGGGAGCTGTTCGGCGAGGTCATTAGCGCTGATGTAGGCGGCTGATCGCCCTCATTCCACATAACGGAAAATACGTGAGGCCCGCGTCAAAAACAGCGCGGGCCTTATTGCGTTTTTGGTCGCTTTCCATTTGAGCCATTGTGCAATCGCGGTATGACTATCTCGCAGGCGCAAAAGAGCCTGCAGAACAAGAAAATCTCGCCTTGCAAGCAAGGGAAGGAACTCAAATGTCTGCCACGTCCGCGCGGCTATTGTCGCTCTCGGCCGCGACCATGTTACTCGCCATTTCCTCGACCCACGTCCTCGCCCAAAAGAAATACGACACCGGCGCCAGCGACACCGAAATCAAGCTCGGCAATATCGTGCCCTATAGCGGACCGGCCTCGGCCTATGGCGCCGTCGGCAAGGCACAGGCCGGCTATTTCAAGATGATCAACGACAAGGGCGGCATCAACGGCCGCATGATCAACTACATCTCCTACGATGACGCCTATTCGCCACCGAAGGCTGTCGAGCAGACCCGCAAGCTCGTCGAGTCCGACGAAGTGCTCTTGATGTTCTCGGCGCTCGGCACGCCGTCCAATACGGCGATCCAGAAATATCTCAACGCCAAGAAGGTGCCGCAACTGTTTCTGGCCACTGGCGCCACCAAATGGGCCGATCCGAAGAACTTCCCCTGGACCATGGGCTGGCTGCCCAGCTACCAGAGCGAAGGCCGCATCTATGCCAAGTACCTCTTGAAGGAAAAGGCCGGCGCGAAGATCGGTGTGCTCTATCAGAATGACGACTTCGGCAAGGACTACCTGAAGGGCGTCAAGGACGGCCTCGGCGACAAGGCCTCGTCGATCGTGATCGAGGAGAGCTACGAGCTCACCGAGCCGACCGTGGATTCCCACATCGTCAAGATGAAGTCGCTCAATCCCGACGTGGTGATCATCTTCGCAACCCCGAAATTCGCCGCACAGACCATCAAGAAGATCGCCGAACTGGGCTGGAAGCCGACCATGATCGTTCCGGGCGTCAGCGTATCGATCGGTCAGGTGCTGCGTCCCGCAGGCTTCGAGAACGCCCAGGGCTTGCTCTCCGCGCATTACTCCAAGGACGCCACCGACCCGCAGTGGAAGGACGATCCGGGCATCAAGGCCTACCGTGAGTTCCTGGCCAAATATGTCCCGGACGGCAACCCGGCCGACAGTTCGCTGATGTCCGGCTACAACATCGCCGAGACCATGGCGATCCTGCTCAAACAGTGCGGCGACGATCTCACCCGCGCCAATGTGATGAAGCAGGCGGCGAACCTGAAAGACGTCCAGCAGTCGACGCTGCTCCCGGGCGTGAAAGTCAATACCTCGCCAACCGACTTCTCGCCCATCGAGCAGATGCAGCTGATGCGTTTCGAGGGCGAGAACTGGAAACTGTTCGGCGACGTGTTGACCGGTGAACTCGGCGAAAGCGGCAAGGGCGGTTAGCTCTTACTTCCCCTCTCCCCCAGCGCAGCGAAGCTGCGCGCCGCGGGAGAGGGTGCCTGAGTGAAGCGAAGGCGAGAGAGGGCTCCTTGCTTCTTAAGCGAAGCCCCCTCTCCCACCAGCCGCGGCTGCGCCGCGTCCGGGGGCGAGGAGAAGCGCTTGCCGCCTCCCTCAATGAGCGGCATAACCCCGGGCATGACCGATAAACGCCCCCTGCTCCGCGCAATTTTCGATGCCGCAGTTGCTGCGGCCCATCCCGATGTCATCCTCAGCGCCCACCTGCCGGCGCCGCCGAAGGGCCGCATCATCTGCCTCGCCGCCGGCAAGGGAGCCGCCGCCATGGCTGCCGCCGCGGAAAAGCACTATCTCGACACGCTGAAACTCGATCCCGCGCGCCTCACCGGCATCGCCACCACGCGCCATGGCCATGACGTGCCGACACGGCGCATCGGTGTGGTTGAGGCCGGCCATCCCGTGCCCGATGAAGCGGGCCTCAAGGGTGCCGACGACAGCCTCAAACTCGCAGCGGATGCCACCGCGGACGACCTCCTGCTGGTCTTGATCTCCGGCGGCGGCTCCGCCAACTGGACCGCGCCAGTGGCGGGCATCACCTTCCAGCAGAAGCAGCAGCTCAACCGCGCGCTGCTGCGCTCTGGCGCCGTGATCGGCGAGATCAACACGGTGCGCAAGCATCTGTCGCGTATCAAGGGCGGCCGTCTCGCCCGCGCCGGGCAGAAGGCCGAGATCGTCACGCTTGCGATTTCCGACGTGCCGCATGACGATCCGGCGGTGATCGCATCGGGACCGACGGTGCCGGATACAACAACGCTGGCCGATGCCCGTGCCATCATCGCGAAATTCAATCTCGCCATCGACGACGCAGTACGGGCGGCGCTTGACGACAGCGCCAATGAAAGCGTGAAGCCGAACGACCCGGCATTCGCACGTGCGCGTTTCGAGCTGATCGCCCGGCCGCGCGAGTCGCTCGATGCCGCGATCAAGATTGCCAGGGACGCAGGTTACGAGATCATCGATCTCGGTGCCGACCTCGAAGGCGAAGCCCGCGAGGTTGCCGCTGACCACGCGAAGCTCGCATTAAAGGCCAGGGCCGACGGCAAGAAACTCGCGATCCTCTCGGGTGGCGAATTGACGGTGACCGTGACCGGCAATGGCCGCGGCGGCCCGAACCAGGAATACGCGCTGGCGCTCGCGGATGCTTTCAAGGACACCAGCGGCATCGTCGCGCTCGCCGGTGACACCGACGGCGCCGATGGCGGCGCCGGCAGCGCCAACGATCCAGCCGGTGCGATCATCGATGCGCGTACGTTCGAGGCCATGCGTGCACAGAAGCTCGATGCGAAGGCAACGCTGGCGAATAACGACGCGACGACGTTCTTCACCGCGACCGGTGACCTGCTGCACACGGGGCCGACGCTGACCAATGTAAATGACGTCAGGGTAATTTTGGTGGATTGAGCTACACCGTCATTCCGGGACACGGGGCGCCACTTGGCGCTCGCGAACCTCAGCCACTCCACTTGGAGTAGCGGGGAATCCAGGAGTGATGAACATGTCGAGGTTCCGGGCTCGGTCCCGTCGCCTGCGGCGCCGGTCCCGCCCCGGAATGACGGGTGATTGGCTAAAACTCCCTAGCAATCTTCGCCATCATGCCCAGCAGCGCCTTGTGCTCGGCCGGCCCCAACACCTCGATCAGCCGCGCTTCATGCCGCGTCGCCACCAGCTTCTTGGCGCGGGCCAGCGTGGCACGCCCCTTGTCCGTGAGCATCAGCACATGGGAGCGGCGATCGCTCGGCGAGCGCATCCGCGTCAGCAAATCGCGGCTCTCCAGAGCGTCGAGCAGCGAAACGAAATTCGGACGGAGAATGCCGAGCGTATTGGCGATTTCGGTCTGGTTGCGGCCGGGGTTCTTGTCAAGCAACAGCAGCACCGAGAACTGCGCCGGCGTCAGCTGCAGCGGCGCCATGCAGCGCAGGAAGTCTTCGAACACCTTCAACTGCGCGCGTTTCAACGAATAGCCCAACAGTTCAGAGAGTTCGCCGAGCTGCAGCGCACCACCCTCCTCATCGAACCCGACGAGCGCGACTTGCTTGGCTTGATCCTGAGACGACGTCTTTGAAACAGTCATTGCTCGCTTTCCGCGGTAGCCGGCAGCTTGAATGAAACACCCGATCGAAGTGCGACGGGCCTTGAGATTATGTTAGATAATCGTTATGAGATATATCAAATAGACGGCGGGTTTCAACCGCCATTGTTGATCGTCCCGCGCCTGTGGTATCCGGCGCAGACAGTGTGGGGGAGCGCGCGGCTTTGAATACGACGATTTTGCTGTTCCTTTTGCAGGACGGCATCACCAATGGCGCGATTTATGCGCTGCTAGGGCTGGCCCTGGTGCTGGTCTTTGCGGTTACACGCATCATCCTGATCCCCCAGGGCGAATTCATCACCTTTGGCGCGCTGACCTATGCCAGCCTCTCGGCCGGCCAGATGCCGGGCACCATCAAGCTCGCCGTTGCCATGGGCGTCGTGGCCTTTGCCTTCGATCTCTTCACCTTCCGCAAGGCGCTCCATGCCAAGCGCGTACTGCGCTCGATTGCGGTCAATATCGTGTTCCCGCTGGCGATTTGGGGCGTGATGTGGGCGCTGGGTGGACGGCCGGGGAATATCGCCCTCAACATCGCTCTGTCGCTGCTGATCGTCGCCGCCATCGGTCTTTATCTCTATCGCATCGCGTTCCAGCCGATTGCCCACACCTCGGTGCTGGTGCTGCTGATCGCCTCGGTGGGCTGCCACCTGGCGTTACAGGGCTTTGGCCTCGTCTTCTTTGGCGCCGAAGGCCAGCGCGGCCCGGCGATCTCCTCTGATGCCATCACCATCGGCGCGCTGCGCTTCACCGGCCAGAGCATCGCCGTCTACGGCATCACCATCGCGTTGATCGTCGGGTTGTGGCTGTTCTTCGGCTACACGCTTTATGGCAAGGCGCTACGCGCCACGGCGGTAAACCGCCTCGGCGCCCGCCTCGCCGGCATCCGCACCTCACTGTCGGGTCAGATCGCGTTCCTGCTGGCCTCGGTCATCGGCGCCATCTCAGGTATTCTGATCGTCCCGATCACCACGCTCTATTACGACACCGGCTTCCTGATCGGCCTTAAGGGCTTCATCGCCGCGATCATCGGCGGCCTCGTCAGCTATCCGCTGACGGCTGCCGCCGCAATCCTGGTCGGCTGCGTCGAGGCATTCTCGTCCTTCTATGCGAGCAACTACAAAGAGGTCATCGTCTTCACGCTGATCCTTCCGGTTCTGGTGCTGCGCTCGCTCGCCGCACCCGCAGTCGAAGAAGAGAAGGATTAAGCGCCATGCAACAGCGTCTCCTTCCCATTCTCGTCTTCGCGCTGGTGATGGCCGCGATCCCGTTCGTGCCCGGCGTGCCTCCATTCTGGATCGTGCTGCTCGACAATATCGGCCTCGCCGCGCTCGTCGCCATGGGCCTCGTGCTGCTCACCGGCGTCGGCGGCCTGACCTCATTCGGCCAAGCAGCGTTCTGCGGTTTCGGCGCTTATACGACGGCCTATCTCACGACCGCCTACGGCATGTCGCCGTGGCTGACGCTGCCGATGTCGCTGATCGTCTCAGGCCTCGCCGCGGTGCTGCTCGGCATCATCACCATGCGTCTGTCGGGCCATTATCTTCCGCTCGGCACCATTGCCTGGGGCATCAGCCTCTTTTACCTGTTCAGCAAGCTGGAATTCCTCGGACGTAACGACGGCATCTCAGGCATTCCGCCGCTGTCGATCGGCACCTGGAAGATGCTCGATCCGGGCTCGATCTATTTCGTAATCTGGATCGCGGTCATCATCTGCGCGCTGCTCTCGATGAATCTTTTGGACTCGCGCACCGGCCGCGCCATCCGCGCGCTGCGCCGTGGCCATATCGCGGCCGAAGCCTTCGGCGTGCAGACTGCGCGTGCGAAGCTTCTGGTCTTCATATACGCAGCAGTTCTCGCCGGCCTGTCCGGCTGGCTCTATGCGCATTTCCAGCGCGCGGCGAATCCGACGCCATTCGGACCGCATCTCGGCATCGAATATCTATTCATCGCGGTAGTCGGCGGCGCCGGCTATGTCTGGGGCGGTGTGCTCGGTGCGGCCGTGGTCGTGATCCTCAAGGAAGTACTGCAAAGCTATCTGCCGCTGATCTTCGGCGGCGGCGGCCAGCTCGAAACCATCGTGTTCGGCATCCTACTCGTCGCGCTGCTCCAGCTCGCGCCGACCGGCATGTGGCCGTGGCTGACCGCGTGGCTGCCGTCTGGCGACAGCCGCAAGCGCCCCGCGCCAGCCGATGCACTGCCCGCCCGCAATGACCACCGTCCGGATACCGGCGTATTGCTGCAGGTCGACAAGGCACGCAAGCAGTTCGGCGGCGTGGTCGCAGTCAACGACGTGTCATTCAACGTGCAGGCGCGTGAGATCGTCGCTTTGATCGGCCCCAACGGCGCCGGCAAGAGCACGACCTTCAACCTCATCACCGGCGTACTGGCCGCGACCGCCGGCAAGGTCGTAGTACTCGGCAAGAGTGTGTCCGGCGCGCCGCCGCAGGAGATTGTCAAGCTCGGCATTGCCCGTACCTTCCAGCATGTGAAGCTGGTGCCCGACATGACCGTGCTGGAAAACGTCGCCCTCGGTGCACATCTGCGCGGACGTTCGGGTGCCATCGCGAGCATGCTGCGGCTCGACCGCGCCGACGAAGCTAAGCTGCTGGCAGAAGCCGCCAAGCAGATCGAACGCGTCGGCCTCGGCGACCAGATGAACCAGCTCGCAGGATCCCTGTCTCTCGGCCAGCAGCGCATCGTCGAGATCGCCCGCGCACTCTGCGTCGATCCGATGCTGCTGCTGCTCGACGAGCCCGCGGCCGGCCTGCGCCACATGGAGAAGCAGCAGCTCGCAGCGCTTTTGCGGCAACTGCGCGACGGCGGCATGTCGGTGCTGCTGGTCGAGCACGACATGGGCTTCGTGATGAATCTCGCCAACCGCATCGTGGTGCTCGATTTCGGCACCAAGATCGCCGAGGGCACACCGGCTGACATCAAGACCAATCCCGACGTCATCAAGGCCTATCTGGGAGCGGTCGCATGAGCGCGTTATTGACGGTTACCGATGCGCATGTCGCCTATGGCAAGGTCGAGGCGGTCCGTGCGGTCAATCTCGAGGTTCGCGAAGGCGAGATCGTCACCATCATCGGCGCCAATGGTGCCGGCAAGACGACATTGCTGAATGCGACGATGGGAATCCTGCCGCTGAAAGGCGGCGTGACATTCGCGGGACAGGATCTATCCAAACTTGATATCGAGGATCGTGTCGCCGCTGGCCTGAGCCTCGTCCCCGAACATCGCGAATTATTCGCCACCATGAATGTGGAAGACAATCTGCTTCTCGGTGCCTTCCGCATTGACAAGGCAACGGCCGCGCGTTCGTTCGAGCGAGTCTACACGCTATTTCCGCGCCTCAAGGAACGTCGCAAGCAGCTGGCCGGCACGATGTCCGGCGGCGAACAGCAGATGCTCGCCATGGGTCGTGCGCTGATGGGAGCGCCGAAACTGCTGATGCTCGACGAGCCGAGCCTCGGCCTCGCCCCGATCATCGTCGCCGACATATTCCGCATCGTCAGCGAGCTCAGAGCAGCCGGCGTCTCGGTGCTGCTGGTCGAGCAGAATGCGCAGGCGGCACTGAAGATCGCCGACCGCGCTTATGTGATGGAGCTTGGCGAGTTCATCCTCGACGGAAACGCCAGCGACATCGCCAGTAACCAACGCGTGGTCGCGAGCTATCTTGGCTTTCAGCACGAAGGCGAGAGCGCGATCTGATCTCGATCATATGAAAAAGCCGACTGTCTCGCGACAGCCGGCTTTTGTTTGAGCTGTGCTCCAGTTTATTTCGCCGGAACGTATTTGCCATCCTTCACGGTCAGCAAAATCCGCGAGCGATCGTCGACGCCGTTGCGGTCTTTTTCGGTGTAGTTGTAGACGCCCTGGGTAGCCGCGATTTCCTTCTCGCTCATCAGCGCCTGGCGGATGGCTTCGCGGAATTCCGGGGTACCGGGCTTGGCGGTCTTCAGCGCCACGGGCACGACGCGCTTGAGCACTTCGAACACGTCATAGGCATGACCGGCGAATTGGCTGCGGCTATTGGCGCCGTATTTGGCTTCATAGGCCGTGTTCAGTTCGATGCCCGGCTTCTTGGTCAACGCGCTATCCGGCTGACCTTCCGGATACATCACGGGACCGGCGGCCATTAGCACGCCTTCGGCGGACTTGCCGGCGATCCGGATGAAATCGCTCGAGGCCGCGCCGTGGGTCTGGTAGATCAGGCCCTTGTAACCGCGGTCACGCAGCTCGGACTGCGGCATGCCGGCGCCAGTACCCGCGGCGCCGATCAGGATCGCATCGGGATTGGCAGCAATAAGCTTCAGCGCCTGACCGGTGATCGACGTATCCGGACGTGCGAAACGCTCGTCATCGACGATGGACATGCCCATCGCTGATGTCTGGGCCTTGAGGTCGTTGAACCACAGGTCGCCATAGCTATCTGAGTAACCGACATAGCCGATGGTCTTCACGCCATGGGCCTTCATGTGGTCGTACATGACCTTGCCGACGATCTCGACCGGCTGCGGCATGTCCACCGACCATTTCACGCGCGCCGGCGTGAACGACATCGGCGACAGGCTGAAATGCGGCACGCCGGCTTCATTGGCGACCGCCGACATGGCGACCGACGACGGTACGATCGACGAGCCGACCATGATGTCGGCCTTGGATTCCGACACGAAACGGCGCGCATTGGTGGTGGCGATGGACGGATCGCCGCCATCGTCGAGCACAATCAGCTTCAACGGCACGCCGCCGATGTCCTTCGGCACGAATTCCAGCGCGTTGCGCTCAGGCACGCCCAACGCGGCGGCAGGGCCGGTGGTGGAGATGCTGATGCCGACGGTGATCTCGGCGGTCTGGGTTTCGGCGGGGGTGGCAATGGCCAGCGAGACGGCAACAGCCGCGATCGCCAGATGAAGCTTGGACATGTCGTATCTTTCTCGTGTGGAAGCGGAGAGCGCCGAAAGCGGCAGCGATACCGGCAGACGTGGCGCTGGTTGTGACCGCGCGAAGCCTCGCGCACAGCAAAAAGCCGGCCCTCTGGCGAGGGCCGGCCTTGTTATCGAAAAATGCCGGCGAAGCAAAGGCGCTTCGCGCCCCTGCCCTCCGTCAGATCTGCATTACTGGGCGAGAACGTATTTACCGTCCTTCACCGTCAGCAGGATGCGCGAGCGCTCATCGAGGCCGTAACGATCCTTTTCGGTGAAGTTGTAGACGCCCTGGGTGGCGGCAATTTCACGCTCGGTGAGCAGCGCCTGCCGGATCGCCTCGCGGAACTCGGGGGTACCGGGCTTTGCGGTCTTCAGCGCCGTCGGAACCACCCGCTTGAGCACCTCGAAGGCGTCATAGGAATGACCGGCGAACTGGCTGCGGCTGTTGGGACCGTATTTGGCCTCATAGGCGGTGTTGAGCGTCATGCCGGGCTTCTTGGTCAGTGCCGTATCGGCCTGCCCTTCCGGATACATCACCGGGCCGGAGGCCATCAGCACGCCTTCGGCGGCTTTGCCGGCGATGCGGATGAAGTCCATCGAGGCGGCGCCGTGGGTCTGATAGATCAGGCCCTTGTAGCCCTTGTCGCGCAGTTCGGTCTGCGGCAGCGCTGCCGCGGTGCCGGAGGCACCGACCAGGATCGCGTCAGGATTGGCGGCGATCAGCTTCAGCACCTGGCCAGTGACCGACGTATCCGGACGGGCAAAACGCTCTTCCGCGGCGATATTGATGCCCATCGGCACCGCCTGCGTCTTGAGATCGTTGAACCACAGATCACCATAGCTATCCGAATAGCCGATATAGCCAATGGTCTTGATGCCCTTCGACTTCATATGGTCGTACATCACCTTACCGACAATCGGCACCGGCTGCGGCATGGCCACCGACCACTTGGCACGTTCCGGCGTGATCGGCAGCGGCGACAGAGCGAAATGCGGGATACCAGCTTCGTTGGCCACATTGGACACCGCAATGCTGGTTGGCGTCACCGCCGAGCCCATGATGATGTCGGCCTTGGATTCGGTCATGAAACGGCGGGCATTGGTGGTCGCGGTGGTCGGATCCCCGCCATCGTCGAGCACAATGATCTTGAGCGGTACGCCGCCAATTTCCTTGGGCACGAATTCCAGCGCGTTGCGTTCGGGAATGCCCAGCGCGGCCGCGGGGCCCGTGGTTGACGTTGTGATGCCGATGGTGATGTCGGAGGTTTGGGCAAAAGCCGGTGCGGCGAGTGCCAGCGAGGCGGCAACAACCGCGATCGCCAAGTGATGCTTGGTCATGGGTCTCTCCCTCAGGGTCATTTTTTATGTCGTCAGCTAAATCAAAGTTCGGCTGGCTTATCAGCCCCTTCTTTAGGTCAGTGCGCCCGTACCGGTAAAGGGCTGGCGCACTGATGCTTTGCCGCAGGCTTAACGCGGCGCCATGCGCAGCGAGGCGTCGAGCCGGACCACCTCGCCGTTGAGATACGGATTGTCGATCATGTGCAGTGCGAGAGACGCAAACTCGTCGGCATGGCCGAGCCGGCGCGGAAATGGGATCGCCGCGGCGAGGCTGTCCTGCGCCTCCTGCGGCAGGCCGGCCAAAAGCGGTGTCATGAACAGGCCCGGCGCGATGGTCAGCACGCGGATGCCGAACTGGGCCATCTCGCGGGCGATGGGCAGTGTCATGCCGACGATGCCACCTTTGGAGGCCGAATAGGCGGACTGGCCGATCTGGCCATCATAGGCCGCCACCGAGGCCGTCGAGATCACAACGCCGCGCTCGCCGGTCTCCAGCGGCTCCAGCTTGGACATCGGGTCCGTTGCCAGGCGGATCATATTGAACGAGCCGATCAGGTTGATGCGGATCACCTTGTCGAAATCGCCGAGCGCCATCGGACCATCGCGGCCGATCACGCGCTTGGCGACGCCGATGCCAGCGCAGTTCACCAGCACACGCGCCGGGCCGTGCGCCTTGGCGGCGGCGGCGACCGCGGCTTCGGCGGAGGCCGCGTCGGACACGTCGCAGGAAATGGCAACACCGCCGATTTCCTTGGCAACGGTTTCGGCGAGGGCGGTGTTGAGATCGAGGAGCGCGACTTTCGCGCCCTGCGCGGCAAGCCTGCGGGCGGTCGCGGCGCCGAGGCCGGAAGCGCCACCCGTGACGATAGCGGCCTGGTTCTTCAATTGCATGATGTCCTCCCCTGTTCGATGTCTCTGCCGTTCATTGGCGGCTTTCAACTAGATCGCGATCACTTTCGCGACTTCCGGATTCCCATAAATATCGTCGATCAACTTGGCGCGATGCTCCAGCACCGCGCGCTGATTGACCGAGCCCTTGTCCGTGACTTCACCGCGATCGATGGACAGCGGTGTGCCGAGCAGCACCGCCTTGGCAATCCGCGTGGATGACCCCGTCGCGCCAGCCATGAAACGCGCGAGGCGTTCACGGAACGCGTCGCGGATGATCGGATCATTGGCAGCCGCGGCAAGATCGCCAGCCGGCAAGTCAGGATTGATGACACGGCAGCCATCGAGATCGAGGATTACGAGAGCCGCCAGTTCATCGCGGTTGATGCCAGCGATGACGACATCGCGGACCAGTGGCGCGCAGGTGCCGACAAAGCGTGCGCGCAATGGGCCGACGCTAACCCAGGTGCCGCTGCCAAGCTTGAAATCCTCGGAGATGCGGCCGTCGAAATCGAAGCCAGCGGAGAGATCATCGGGATCGACGGCCTTCAGCGCATCGCCGAAGATGTAATAGCCTTCCTCGTCGAACGCCTTCGCGGTCAGTTCCGGCTCGCGCCAATAGCCCGGCGTGATGTTCGGCCCCTTGGCGCGCACTTCCATCTTGCCGTTGTTCGGCACCAGCTTGGCATCGTTGCCCGGGACGGGAAGACCCACATGGCCGGAGCGGCTGGTCACGGGATTGACGCACATGAAGAATGGCGAGGTTTCCGTGGCCCCGAGCCCTGTGAGCATGGGTACTCGCACGCCCGTGGTTTGCACCGACAGTTCGTCAAGACTGTCCCAGACATAGGCGGACAGCGCTGCCCCTGAAAAGAACATCGCATGCAGTCGTGCAAAGAATTTTTCGCGCAGCACCGCATCTTCGCGCAGATAGGGCAGTAGCGATTCATAGCCCTTGGGGACGTTGAAATAGACCGTCGGCGAGATCTCGCGGAGATTGCGGATGGTCTGTTCGATGCCCGCGGGCGTCGGCTTGCCGTCGTCGAGATACATCGAACCGCCATTGAACAGCGTCAGCCCGATATTGTGATTGCCGCCAAAGGTGTGATTCCATGGCAACCAATCGATAATCACCGGCGGCTCGTCCTTCAGAAAGGCCAGCGTATCGCGCAGCATGATTTGGTTGGCGCACATCATGCGCTGGGTGTTGATCACGGCCTTCGGATTGCCGGTCGAGCCCGAAGTCAGCAAAAATTTGGCGATCGTATCCTGACCGATGGCTGCGTTCGCAGCGTCGAGATTGGCTGCCTCCGGCGTCACGAGCAGATCGGAGAGTTTGGTCACGGGCCGGTCCGGCAGGGAGCCAGTACTTACAACGACTTCAGTGCCTTCGGGCACATTGAAGTGAATAGCGTTCGTGAACGCATTGGCGTCATCGACAAAGACCAGCCCCGGCGTCAGCAGCTTCATGAGATAGCCGAGCTTGCCGTAGTCCTTCGATACCAGCGAATAGGCCGGCGACACCGGCGCATAGGGGATACCGGCATAGAGCGCACCGAAAGCGATCAACGCGTGATCGACGGAATTGCCAGAGAGGATAACGATGGGCTTGTCGGCGGATAGCCCGCGCGACAACAGCGCCGAGGCGATATGGCGCGCTGCATCCAGCATCTGCGCGTAAGTGACTTCGCGCCAGCCGCCACCTTCCGCGCGCTCGGCCATGAAGACGCGATCCGGCGCCTCCTTCGCCCAGTGATGCAGATAGTCCGTGACGCGCTCCGGATAGTCGCCGATGGAGTTGGTCGGGCGTAGATAGATCGTGCCGTCGTCATGACGCTCGATGGTGACCGCGGGGTCGCCATAGGAAATCGGCCGCAGCGGATGCGCGGTTATCGCTCGCTTTGTCTGATCGATTTTGTCGGCACTTGCAGACATTGTTACCGCCCTGTGTATTCGTCCCGATTGTTGCTTTTATTTTTGTTCGTTGTCGTCTTGCCGGGTCAGCCGGGCTTCACCTTGCCGGCCTTGCGCTCCAGAAAATCCCTGATGCGATTCTTCGCCTCCTGATCGCTCTGCGCCACCGAGGCCATCAGTGCTTCCAGCATCAGCCCGGTCTGCGGACTAGCTTCGGCGATCAGCGGCAAGGCTTGCAGCACGGCGAAGTTTGTCAACGGCGCGTTCTGTGCGACACGCTCGGCAAGCTCTATGGCCTTGGGCAAGGCGCCGCCGGCTTCCGTCAGATACTGCGCGAAGCCGAGCGCCACGCCCTCCTCCGCCTTGTAGACGCGGCCGGTAAGCATCATGTCGGCCATCCGGTGCACGCCGATCAGGCGCGGCAGGCGCATCGAACCGCCGCCACCAACGAAAATGCCGCGGCTGCCTTCCGGCAGCGCGTAATAGGCCGACGGATCGGCAACACGGATATGCGCGGAGCAAGCAAGCTCGAGGCCGCCGCCGATGACGGCGCCCTGCAGCGCCGCAATCACCGGCACGCGGCAATGCTGAATGATGTCGAACACGCGGTGCCACATCCGCGAATGCATCAGCCCAGCGGTCGCGTCACGCTCGGTGAGTTCGGAAAGATCGAGGCCGGCGGAGAAATGCCCGCCGATGCCGTGGACGACGACGGCACCGATTTCCTCGGGCAGCGACGCGAAGCAACGCTCGATCTCCAGGATCAGTCCATCGTTCAGCGCGTTGCGCTTGGCGGGGCGGTTCAGGCCCACGATTAGCACGCGGCCTTGGGTTTCGATCTGGAGCATGGCAGCGGTAGCGGCGACGGCTTGGTTCATGAGCGCGATTAGGTCCTGGCTAGAATAATTATATCTTATAACGAATAGCGCATGAGTCAATCTTGCGGTGCAATAGGTTGATCTCGTCCTGCATAAGGTCAGGTATTCCGGTGCGACAGCGATCCGGTCTCGCCTGCCCCGCAGAACAGACCGGATCGCCTCTCCTACGATGGTTAGCGGATCGCCACCGGGTTGATCATGCTCTGTACACCCCCCTTGAAGCGGGGCTGACCGAGCACGAACAGGAACTCGTAGCCTTTGTCCTTGGCCAGTTCGGACGTGTCCATGTTTTCGAGGATATAGGTCCCGTTCATCGCGAGAAGTATCTGGTGGACCTCGAACACATTCGCGGTTTCAAACGGCAGCACCTCGACGCCCCAGGTATCGGCGCCGACCGCAACCACACCCTTGCTGGTCAGATATTTGGCGCCCTCGGCGCCAAGGCCGGGCTCACCGGCATTGTAGCGTTTATCGTCTTTGCCAAGGAGGCTGAGCCAACCGGTGTGGAACAGCACCACGTCGCCTTGCCTGATCTCAACGCCCTGCGCCTTGGCGACCTCCTCGATTTCCTTGACGTTGAAAGCAGTGCCTTCCTTGACCACGTCGGTCTTGTAGTAGGCCGCCATGTCCAGCAGCACGCCACGGGTGACCAGCGGCGGCACCTTGTCGATGCCGAGCTTCTTAAGGCCAGTGGGATCACCGAAGTCTGCAATTTTGTTGCCGTTATAGTAGACGTGATTGACGCCGAGATGGCCAAGCCCGTCCATCTGGCTGCCGACGCCGACCCAGCCGTTGAGCATGTCGTCGTTATAGGTCGCGTGATTGGGACCGAGCCCGGGATTGCCGGCCTGACCGGGCTGTACCACGGTGATCTTGAAACCGCGGGGCGGATAGGCCGGCGTGTCCGCGCCTACCGGAATGCCGAGTGCATAGGTCTTGCCGGTCTTCACCAGCTGCGCGGCAGACTTCACGAGGTCGGGCTTCATGTAGTTCGCGGCGCCGATCTCGTCGTTCGGCCCCCATTTCGATTTGGTCCAGTCCTGCGCATAAGCAGGCAAAATGACCGCTAACACGGAAATCGAACACCCAAGCACGCAAGCTTTCAGCATGTTGTATCCTCCCGATATGCGCCGGCTTTTTGCCGGTCAGCCGGAGTTAACAACACGAAGTTGGAGAAAGTAAGCGCGGTCCGACTGCGCAGGCCTCACAGCACCTGATGTACCGCAAGCTCGACACGGTCGGGATGCCGTGCGCCGACGCCAATGAACAGGTTCTGCATCAACCAACGATACTTGGGATGCCCTGTCTCGAATTTCGGCACCGAGCGGAAATAGATCAGAGCGGGATCGACGGCCTCGCCCCGAGCGATGCGATCAAGCGCGTCCTTCGGGCCAAAGCGGACGCCGATATTCTCGATATAGACAACAGCGCCGTCATCGAGTTCGAACGTGTATTTCGCTTCAAGCTCAGTAAAGCCATCCGGGCGGATAATCTGAAAATCGGCGCCGCCCGAATGGATCGTACCTTTGATGCCCTCGCCCTGCACGGTGCCGCCAAGGACCGGGATGACCCGGCGGATGCCATGTCCGAGATCGCCGGCCACGATCGGCGTGCCGACCTTGATCGACAGGCTGAAGACATGTTTCGTCGCAAGCTGCGGTGTCGTCATGATGTCATCCAATCATCCGCATCGGCAGCCAGGTGGCAATTAGCGGGAACAGGATCAGCAGCACGAGACGGATCAGGTCGGTAACCACAAATGGCAGCACGCCTTTGAATATCGTCGACATGCTGACGTCCTTGATCACACTCTTGATGACGAAGACGTTCATACCGACCGGCGGGTGAATCAGGCCGAGTTCGACGGTCATAACGATGACGATGCCGAACCAGATCGGATCGAAACCAAGCGCCATGATCACCGGAAACACGATCGGCACGGTGAGGATCACCATGGCCATGGCATCCATCAGGCAGCCCAGCACCAGATACATCAGGAGGATCAGCGCGAGCACGCCATAGGGGCCGATGCCCAAACCGGTAAGGAATTCAGTGACGTGCTGCGGCGTCTGCGTAATGGTGAGGAAATAACCGAAACACAGCGCGCCTATCAGCACAGTGAAGACAGCCGCTGCGGTGCGCGTCGCCTGCAACAGCGATTGCAGGATGCCGTCCTTGTTCAGCTTGCCGCGCAGCACGCCGATGATGAAGGCACCGACCGCGCCGACCGCACCGGCTTCGGTCGGGATGAAGAAGCCACCATAAAGGCCGCCAATCACGAAGACGAACAGCAACAACGGCGACCAGACATCGCGGATCGCCGCGGCGCGCTCACGCCATGACGCCTTCGGGCCAGCCGGCAAGAAGCCCGGCTTGACCACGCCGATGATCGCAATGGTGATCATGTGCATGACGATAGCGAGCAGGCCCGGCACGATGCCGGCGATGAACAGCTTGCCGATGTCCTGCTGGGTAATGATGCCGTAAACCGCCAGCACCGTGGACGGCGGCAGCATCGCACCGAGCGTGCCGCCCACGGCGATGACGCCGGTGGCGAAGCTCTGCGGATAATTGAAGCGCCGCATTTCCGGATAGGCAACGGCAGAGAATGTCGCGGCTGTCGCCACCGACGAGCCGGAGATCGCGGCAAAGCCGCCGCAGGCTGCGATGGTCGCGATGCCCAAGCCGCCCTTCCAGTGGCCGACAAAGGTGTTGGCGGCGCGAAACAGTTCACGGCTGATACCCGACACCGAGACGAAGGCACCCATCAGGAGGAACATCGGGATCACGCCAAAGGAATAGTCCGTCACCGTGCGCATGGTGGTCTGGCCGACCAGCTTGAGCGCTGGCGCAAAACCAGTGAGATAGCCAAAGCCCGTGATGCCCACGAGCCCCATCGCCATGCCCACCGGCACGCGCAACAGCATCAACACGAACAGGCTGACAAAGCCGATGACGGCAACCGCTTCGTTACTGAGATCCATGCGACTTACTCTGCCGTCTTGATTTCGGGTTCATGCATCTCTTCCGGATGGAAGATCAGCCGGTAGGTGCGGATCGCAATCAACAGCACTGCAGCGCCATCGCCGATCCATGACAACAGGAAGAACGGCCAGACCGGCAGTTGCAGATCCATGGTGACGATGTGGCTTGAATAAGTGTCCACGACCTTGTCGAACAGCGTGTAGGTCTGCACGGTCACGACGAAAAGCAGCACCAAGGTTGCGAACACATCGATCCAGCGCTGATATTTCGGCGTGGCATTGGCCCAGACCAGATCGACGGTGATGTGTGCACCGCGATAGGACGTCGCGGCGATGCCCCAGAAGATTAGCACGCCAAGCATGAACTGGCCGATATTGTAGTAATCGGGGATTGTGACCGCGAAGAATTTGCGCATGAACACCGCGATGAAAGTGTTCAGTGCGACGATGCCGACAAAGAACGCGGCGATCCACTCGATGGAATCGATGAAGCGATCCATTACGTTCTTGCGGGGCGGATCCGGCGGAATGCCGAGGGCGCTGGATTGGGAGATTTCGGACGTGGCGGTCATCGTCGATGTCACAATGCTCAAGAGGAGAAGCCAGCCTCCGCCCTCTCGATCGTCATGCCCGGGCAGCGCGAAGCGAACTTCACTAGATGACCCGGGCATTCATCTTCTGGGTGGCGAAGGAAAGTGGATGGCCGGGTCAAGCCCGGCCATGACGTGGTGAGAGGTCCGTGCGATCAACGGACTCGGCGGAAAGCTACAGCCCCGCGTCGTGCTTCTTCAGCATCGCCTTGAGGTCTGCATCGATGGCATCGGCATCGCCGCCAGCCTTCTTCACAGCCGCAGCCCAGGCGGCGTTGAGCGGCGCGACGCCTTTCTTCCACTCGGCGAGCTGCTCGGGCGTGAGCTTGTAGACTTCGTGGTCCGGTAGCGCCTTCATCTTGGTGCGGCCATTGGCTTCGAAGTCGACCCAGGGATCGGTGACCTTGGAGGCCCATTCCGGCGTGCAGTGATCGTCGATGATCTTCTTCTGCGCCGCGGACATGGAATTATACTTGGCGAGGTTGATGTTGTAGGTGAACACCGTCGAATAGAGCGGCACGTCGATGTGATACTTGACCACCTTGTCGATGCCGAACAGGAAGATCGAGCCCCACGGGAACGCAATCTCGTCCGCCACGCCGCGTTCGATCGCATCGCGCGATTCCGGCGCCGAGGCCTGCACATTGGTGCCGCCGAACAATTTGACCATTTCGCCGATGGTGCTCTGCGCCGGGCGGACCTTCACGCCATTGAGGTCGGACGGCACGACGATCTTCTTCTTGCCGTGGATCGATCCGGGATCGTGGATGAAAGCGAAGCACAGCTTCGTGTCCTTCATCTCGGTCTTGGCGTATTTCTGATACCACTCGTTGAGCGCGAGGGTGCCCTTCTTGCCGTCTGAGAACACGAAGGGCAGCTGGCCTGCGGCCACGATGGGGAAACGGCCGGGCTGATAGCCGGGATTCACGTAAGTGATATCGGCGATACCATCGCGCGCCATGTCGTAATGGTCGAACGCCTTGCCGAGCTGTTCCGAAGGGAACACCGACATCTTGATGCTGCCGCCCGAGGCCTTCTCTATATCGGCGGCCCAGGCCTGCGTGGCCGGCACCAGCGGATGCGCCGGCGGCACCCACAGCGATACCTTCATATTGACGGTTTTGTCTTGCGCCTGCGCGGGCGTGAGTACTGGCATGATGCAGCCAGCCGCCAGCAATGCGAGAATTGCTTTCCTCATTGTCTCTCCCTCTAACGTCCGTTTGGACGTGTTCTCTCGAACGTGTTCTATCGAACTTGTTCACCGGACCTTGAATGGCCCTTTGCGAATATTGTTATATGTTATAATCATCCTTGCAAGCGGTGCGATCGCACGCGTTGCGGAGCCAGTGTCGCGACCCCGCTTGACTTGTCAACTCAGTCGGACGACAGAGCCTATATCAACCGCGGGAGCAAGCGTTGCGAACAAAAGTTGCCATCATTGGAGCTGGTCCGGCTGGAATGTTGCTAGGGCAACTATTGCATGCCTATGGGATCGATAACGTCATTCTGGAGCGCAAGGATCGGGACTATGTCCTCGCCCGCATCCGCGCCGGCGTGCTCGAACAGGGCACCGTTGGCCTGCTGGAAAAGCTGGGGATTACCGAGCGCCTGCATCACGAAGGCCTGGTCCATGACGGGATCGAACTTCTGTTCGGCGGAATTCGCCACCGCCTCGACCTAAAGAAGGCATCCGGCGGTAAGGTCGTTACAGTCTACGGCCAGACGGAGGTCACCCGCGACCTGATGGACGCCCGCGACAAGGCCGGGCTGACCACGGTCTATGATGCCGACAATGTCAGCCTGCATGATTTCGACAGCACAAGCCCCCGCGTCCGCTACGTCAAGGACGGCGTAAGCCACGAGATCGCCTGCGACTTCATTGCCGGCTGTGATGGGTTCCACGGTGTCTCGCGCCAGAGCGTTCCGGCCTCCGCCGTACAGACCTTCGAGCGCGTCTATCCGTTCGGCTGGCTCGGCCTGCTCTCGGATACGCCGCCAGTGTCGCATGAGCTGATCTACACCAATCACCAACGCGGCTTCGCGCTGTGCTCGATGCGTTCGATGACGCGCAGCCGTTATTACGTCCAGTGTTCCCTCGACGAAAAAGTCGAGAACTGGACCGACGACATGTTCTGGGACGAGCTGCGCCGCCGCCTCGACACGGAGGCCGCCGAAAGCCTTATCACCGGCCCATCGCTGGAAAAGAGCATCGCGCCGCTGCGTAGTTTTGTCGCGGAGCCGATGCGCTTCGGCAGGCTCTTTTTGGCCGGCGACGCCGCCCACATCGTGCCGCCGACCGGCGCCAAGGGGCTCAACCTTGCGGCCTCCGACGTCCATTACCTGTCAATGGCGCTGCGCGAATTCTACGATGAGAAATCCTCGAGCGGTCTCGACTTCTATTCAGCGGTCGCGCTGAAGCGGGTCTGGAAGGCCGTGCGCTTCTCGTGGTGGATGACCTCGATGATGCATCGCTTCCCCGACAATGACGGTTTCGGGACCAAGCTGCAGCAGGCCGAGCTGGATTATGTCGTACATTCGGATGTCGCGACGGCGTCGCTGGCGGAAAATTATGTCGGATTGCCTTACTGAGGCGAAGCTTGACTAAACCTTCCCACATTCGGACGTCATACGCGGGCTTGACCCGCGTATCCATTTTTGCCCGCGCCTGTGCAGAAGATGGATTGCCGGGTCAAGCCCGGCAATGACAGTGTTATAGTCATTGCCGCCATCGCGCCTGTTTTAAACATCCTGCCAGCCCCCGTTTAAAACATTGTTGGTCTGTCCTTCGCCCGCATTTCGGGTTTGAGTGCGCCATGACCGACACCGCTATCCCCGACGGCTTCACGCCGCACCATCGCAAGAGCCCCCTCACCGCCCCCTGGGAGCCGATCTATTCCAAGGTGACCGACACCAATGTCATCCTCGGTCTCCACATCGCCGAAGCGCACACCAATTCGCGGGGCATGGCGCATGGTGGGCTGATCACCGCGCTGGCTGATAATGCGATGGGCCTGAGCTGCGGCCATGTGTTGGGTGGCGGCACGCGGTTGGTGACTGTCAATCTGTCCGCCGATTTTCTCGGCTCCGCGCAGATCGGACAATGGCTGCAGATCGAGCCCGAGGTCATCAAGACCGGCAAGCGCCTTTGCTTTGCGCAGGCGCTGATCACGGCGGATGGCGAACCTTGCGCCCGAGCGAATGGCACGTTCAGCGTGGCACCACCAAAGACTTAGTGGCGGCTACCGCTTGCTAAAATCCCACTGGCTGGTTTCGGCGGCGAGATCGATGAAGACGCGCACTTTCGCCGACAGCAGTCGCGAGGTCGGATAGACGATGTGGATCGGCACCGCCGGCGGCTCGAACTCCGTGAGCACGCGCTTGAGGCGCCCGGCCGCCAACGCGTCTGCCGCCTGATAGGCCAGCACACGGGTCAGGCCGCCACCATGCTCGGCATGCCAAATGGCAGCATCGGCAACATCGGTCGTGAAACGCGGCATATGCGTGACGCGAATGTCGTCGCCATCCCGCACGAAGCGCCATTCCGGCGCTGATGCGATGGCACCGAACTGGATCGTATCGTGCTTCGCGATGTCGTCCGGCGTCTTTGGCTGGCCGCGTCGCGCCAGATAATCCGGCGACGCCACAACGACGCGCGGCATGCTGCCGACCTGGCGCGCCACCAGACTAGAATCGGGGAGATGACCGATCCGGACGGCGACATCGATCCCGTCCTCAACCAGACTGACCATACGATCGGTCAGCCGCAATTCGCCGGATACGTCCGCGTAGCGCTGCAGATAGGCCGAGATCAGCGGCGTGACATGCAGGCGTCCGAAGCCAACCGGTGCGGAGACAACCAGACGCCCGCTCGGCTGGGCCCGTTCGGCCTGCGCGGAGCCTTCGGCCTCCTCGATATCCGCGAGAATCTGGCGCGCCCGTTGCAGATAGCGCGCGCCGACATCGGTCAGCATAACTGAGCGCGTGGTCCGCTGCAGCAGGCGGGCGCCAAGACGCTCCTCCAGCGCCGCCACCATGCGGGTGACCGCCGACGCGGAGAGTCCGAGCTTGCGGGCCGCGGGCGCGAACCCCCGCAGGTCCGCCACGGCGACGAAGATGGTCATGGCTTCGATGCGATCCATCGAACCATTTCATATCCCGCAACAATGAAGTGTCAATTCCGATGATTGTTCTTATGCGAGGAGAGAGCCAACTTAGGGCTAGCGGGGACGTATCCCGTTCCGAGCTCCAATCAGGGAGTAAGTCATGTCAGACATCCACACCTATTCCAGCGACATTGCCTTCACGCCGACCGTCAAGGCGATCCAGACCCGCAAGGGGTCGCGTTCCGGCTATGCGCATGTCGAGGAAAACGGCGGCTGGCGCACCGAGGTCGACGACAATCTCGCAGCGTTTCTCGCCGAGGCGAACAGCTTCTTTCTGGCTACCGCCAGCGCTGACGGCCAGCCTTATATGCAACATCGCGGCGGACCGAAGGGGTTCGTGAAGGTGCTCGGCAAACAGACGCTGGCCTTCGCGGACTATAACGGCAACCGGCAATACATCACCCAGGGCAATCTGGCCGAGAATCCAAAGGCCAACATCTTCATCATGGATTACGCGCATCGCCGCCGGGTCAAGCTCTGGGGCACCGCGCGGGTGGTCGAGGACGACCCGGCCTTGATGCGATCGCTGATGCCACAAGGTTATCGTGCGAAGCCAGAGCAGGTCATCCTGTTCACGATCGCTGCATGGGATACCAATTGTCCGCAGCATATCCCGCAGAAATTCGATGCCGCCGATGTCGCCGCAGCCTTGGCAGCGCGCGATGCGCGGATTACGGAGCTTGAAGCCGAGCTGGCGACGCTGAAGGACTCAGCGTCGCCGCATTGAAGGCCACGCAGCGTCAGGCAGCGACGCTGCACTGCCAGACGTGTTCGGGATAATACTCTTCCATCATCCGATCCACGTAGGTGATGAGGTTGCCGTAGCGGTGCAACTGACGCTGCAGGGGCGACGGAAACAACGGCGACATGATCCCGGCCAGAACGCCGAACGCGGTCGCATCGACACCGGCCGGGCGGTTGCTCATCAGGTGAGACTTTCCGGCCAGCAGCACCGATAGCGCCATCAGCGAACGATCCGCGAGTTGCAGCGCTTCATCGGCAGGATGCCGGCCGAGACCGTTCGCCAGATGGTTCTGAATGACGGATTTGCGCGCGAATGCACGGATCTCGTCGCGTTGCGCTTCGGGAATGCCGTCGAAGAAATGCGACGGTCCCTTGGCGAAATTATCGGCATCGACCCAGCGAACGCCGACCAGCGACCAGTAGAGATGATGCTCGATCATCCGCTCGATGGCCCAGGCCTGCGCCCGCTGCGCCAGATCGAGGCCCTTATCGAAATCGACGTCATATTTGCGTTCGATGTAAGCGCGGATAAATGTGGAATCGGCAATGCATTCAGCCCCGTCGTCGATATAGGGCATCTGCCCTTTCGGCGAATCCTGCGGCCGTGCCGGTTGCTTCTGATAGGGCAAGCCGGCCATCTTGAGCTGGACTTCCGTCTTGGTAACGAAAGGGCTGATTTCCGGCAGGCCGAAGCCCGCGCCTGCGCCGTGAAGGACGATCATGTGGTTTCTCCAAGTGATAAGGACAAGAGACTAGGCAGTTGCTGCTGCCACCGTGGTGTCAGCAGCCGTCACGCCGGATGACGCTGGCGACCCAAGCGCGCGCCTGGACCGCCGCGGTGGAGACCATGCGCCAGCCGAGCCCGATCAGGGCCCAGCGGAGGTCGCCCGACAGGGCGAGAATGGCGCGTTCCAGGAGCCATGCCCGGATGCGCCAGAGCCGGTCATCATGCGAAAATGCCTCGAGGCTATCGAAAGCGGTCATTGCAGAATCCTTCGTTCGTTTGAACCTGGGTCCTGTATGACTGCCCCCTGCTGCCAACATGCTGTCAGCATCGATAGCGGACCAACACGGACAGAGAGACGACGATGAGACGCGCAGACCGCCTGTTTCAGATCATTCAGGTACTCCGGCGCACGCGGAAGCCGCTGACGGCGGATGCCATTGCCGCCGAACTGGAAACGTCCAAGCGCACGATCTATCGCGACATCGCGACACTGATGGCGCAACGCGTCCCGATCCGCGGCGAAGCCGGCATGGGCTATATCCTCGAACGCGGCTTCGACATGCCGCCGCTGATGCTGACGCCCGACGAGATCGAAGCCGCCGTGCTCGGCGCACAATGGGTGATGGGGCACGCCGATCCGGCATTGGCCAAGGCGGCACAGGATCTCATCGCGAAGATCGCGGACACCGTGCCCGAGCGCCTGCGCCCCTTCGTGCTCGAACCCGCGAGCCGGGCGCGGCCGGATTTCCACGGCGCCGCCGACAGTATGGATATGGTGCAGATGCGCGCGCATATTCATGCGGGCAAGAAGGTCCGGCTGCTTTACCGGGACGAAGCCGGTCGCAACAGCGAGCGCATCGTCTGGCCGATCGCGGTGGGTTATCTGGAAGCCGTGCGGCTGCTGGCGGCGTGGTGCGAGCTTCGCAAGGATTTCCGCAGTTTTCGAACCGACCGAGCGATCGAGGCACATTTCCTCGATGAGAAGTACCCGGAACGACGTGAAACGCTGCGCAGCAAATGGCGCAAGACGCTGAGCTGGGAGCGGCCACAGGATACCTGAAACAGCCGAGCCTGCATCTACGCCGCTGGTGAAACCCGCCCGATCGCGATAAACCGCGGCATGACAAGTGACGCAGCCACGATCAGCGAAGCCAGCCCGTGCCAGGCATGTGGCGCGTGCTGTTCGTATTCCAGCAACTGGCCGCGTTTCACCATCGAGGACGACGCCGATCTCGATCTGATCCCGGCCAAATATGTCAACGATCGTGAATCGGGAATGCGCTGCGACGGAGACCGCTGCAGCGCATTGACCGGAAAGGTTGGAGAGGCAACAGCCTGCGGGATTTATGCTGTGAGGCCGGACGTGTGCCGAACCTGCATGCCTGGCGATCCCGAATGCGCCATGGCGCGGCGCCGGCACGGGCTGCCAATTCTGGCAGCCGCAGAGTAGTTGATGTCAGCTTACGCCGTGACGGCGTGAGCGAATTCCTTGTCATCCAGCTCGTCGTCGAGATCATCATCCATCGGCGCCAGCGTCGAGAGCGGCTTGGTCGACAGCGTGATGGCCTTGCGGTTGTGATAGGCCGACACAGAAGGACGCGCCACGGCGGTGTCGTGTGACAGCGCGTAGAGCGTGGAACCAACGCGGCCACCGAATTCGATCAGCTCACGCTCGCTGCAGCTCGATGCAATCGAGATTGCCAAAGCGTGAAGATGACTGCGGCGATAGCAGAACAGAGCCAGCATCGCGCGGACATCGGATGAAACGCTGGCCACGAGATGGGGCAGGCCATTTTCATTTGCACGATACATTGCACCGAGCAGATCTTCCTCGACGGGGCAAAAATCGTTCTCAAAAGCTTGACGGCTGGACCGCATGGGGTTTCTCCTCGTTAATGAGGATGCGGTTGAATTTCCTAACGCAGGGTTAACCAACAGCCTTAATGGCCGCGTGCGACTCTTGAGTAACAGTTTGAAATGTGGCAGCCGTGCCCTGCTACCGCCACATTGGAACTCGATGCGTTCAAACGCGCATCAGCTGTTGGCGACGATGAAGATGGCCAGGAAGAAGTCGGTCAGGTGATGCAGTGCCTGATCGATGCCGATCAGCCACCAGAACCAGCGATGGCCCTGCGTCACACCGAAATGCGAGACGCAGATGCCCTTGAGCCGATCGATGGTGATATGGATCGCGAAGTCGACCAGTCCCAGGAACCAGAGCTTGGGTTGTACAACGGCAATGAACAGCGTCGTCAGCACACCATGGATCGCGCAATGCGCCAGCAGCGGCAGCGCCCATCCGGTCCGTTGATCCTTGCCTATCGCCATCCAGGCGTTTTGCAGCAGGAAATCAGCTATCACGTGCTTGACGGTGAGGACGAGCATCCACCCGACGAGCCCGCCCAGAGCAATCGACGACGACATTGCAGGAAACAACAAGCTGACGTCCCTCTCACCGGTCACGACAGGCTGGCCCCTCAGCCGGCCCGATCACTCGCCCTATTTATGACACTCCGAAACCGGGAATGCACGCCGCGGAACCGAAAACCCACCGCTTCCTGCAGAGCCAGCCTGGTCGGGAAAACACCGCGCACGTTCCACTTTCTCGCTAGTTCAGGACGGCATGCGCGCGGAGCTCACCGATCGCCTTGCGTAATTGGTCACCCTTCGGGTCGCGCGGCACCGCACGGGCACGCGTGATCGCGTCCGCCAGATCGTTGATAACCAGCGTCCCATCGAAAGCCGGCTTGGCCAGTCCGTCGATGATCTGATGCCAGGCGGCCATGCCCTGCCGATAGCCCGTGCCGTAACCTTCGATCATAGTTGCCGTCTGCACGATGGCCATTGCCGCGTCCGGCTGCTTGGTCAGTGCCCGATCAATCATGTGCAGCCAGCGTTCGACCCAGACCCGCTCGGTTTCATAACGCGTCGACAACAGGCGCCAACGTCGCAGCCAGGATTCGAACTCAAGGCGCTTGATGCCCCAGATGCTCGCCTTGCTGAAACGGATCGGCACCGTGCGATGCGCACAATAGATGCGCTCGAGCGCCCACATCAGGGGATCGCCGACGATCTCCGGCAATGCCGACACCAACTCGTCGAGGCGAAAACGCCGCCTGTCGACGACCGGCGGCCGGCCGGGCATCACGGGCTCCTGCAGCTTGAGCTGCGCGATGCGGATCGGATCGTGATAGCTCATGCGCATCGCGAGCAGCCGCGCAATCTCGCTAAACAGTTCGTCGCTGACGTTGCGCCGTCCGACAAAGCGACGCAGCCGGTCGCTGTAGAGCTGCGCGTAGACTGCGCTCTGATAGTTGATCAACAGGGCCACGCCATCTTCCGCCACAGGACGCACCGTAGCCGGCAGCCCCACCGGCAAAACCGGCGCTGCAGGTTCGCTCCTGTTCGCCAGCTCGGCGAGCGTGGAGCGGATGACGTTGATGAAACCTGCCACGGGACGTCCTGATGCTTATGCGTGCTGCGGCGCCATGGGCAATGCGGGCGCGTCCTGCTTCATCAGACGCGCTTCCAGCTTGTCGATATTCTCGAACAATCGCGCGCTGGCGAGACGCAGGAAGAAGAAACCGAATTCCGGGTTCTGCACGTACAGCTCTTCGACCTGGCTGTAGCTGACGCTGAGCACCATGCCGGGCTCGATACATTCCAACGTCTGGGTGCGTTCGTTCAAGGGCGACAGCATGCCGAGTTCACCGACAATGGCGCCGACCGGCAATTCGATCCCGGATTCGACGAGACGGTAGCGGCCACTAACGATATAGAACATGTCTTCGGCTTTCTCGTCCTTGTAGAACAACACCTCACCGGCCTTACAGGGACGCTTGGTCATGAACGGCTTCAGCCATTCCATCGACAGGTCCGAATTCACCGACTTTTTCACATCCTGGACCAATTGCAGCATCTGGCGCAGGCGGTAGATGTTGAGTGGCAGCAGCACCGCATGCAGTGCCATGGTCGGATAGTTGTGGGTCGGGATCGAGATCGCGATTAGCAGGACATTGGCCATGATGCCAAAGACCCGCAGCGGAATCATCGTCCGCATCGTGGCGGTCGCGACCACGAAGATCGTGGCTGCGGCGCTGCCAAAGTGATGGAGATAGGACATATCCATGGGAGCAAACCGGGTTTCCAGGAACGGCCGCACCGTCCTCCGCGACTATGAAGCGCGAATGACCGGGCCTTTGCAGCCGCAATATAGCCCATCTGGTTAAAATAGCCCGTGTTGCAACCCGCAAAAATCACGGAGTCGTGCGCAGATTGACGCGATCCGCCGGTGCGGGCACCGTCGCTCCCGCCCCAAAGGAGAACAACATGTCGGAAACGACGGAAACCGCGTCAGATCAGTCCTCGCCACCCGTTCTGACCATCGACGGCCCCCGCGCCACCATCCGCCTGAACCGCCCCCAGAAGCTGAACCTACTATCCCAGCTCGACCTGGACACCCTGATGCAGCTGTTCGATCGCGTAGAAGCCGATCGCAACGTCCGGGTGCTGGTGCTGACCGGCACCGGCCGCGCTTTCAGCGCCGGCTTCGATCTCAATGCGATCTCCGAACGGGCTGCCAGCGTGCCCAAGCCCGTGGCCGAAGGTTCGTCCGGATCGGCCTTTGAGGCCGTGGCCAACCGGCTGGAGGACTTGGGCGTACCGACCATCTGCCGGCTGAACGGCGGCGTCTATGGCGGTTCGACCGACCTGGCACTGGCCTGTGACTTCCGGGTCGGCGTCGACACCTGCGAGATGTTCATGCCGGCCGCCCGGCTCGGCCTTCATTATTACAAAGGCGGTATCAAACGCTATGTGAGCCGGCTCGGGGTCGACAACGCCAAGCGATTGTTTCTCACCGCGCAGAAGCTGGAAGCCAGCGAACTGCTGCGGATCGGCTACCTCACCGCCATGGTGCCGGCCGAGGCGCTGGACGAGGAAGTCGACAAGCTCGCCATGATTCTGGCCGCCAACGCCCCGATCGCCATGAGCGGCATGAAGCAGGCGATCAACGAATTCGCCCGCGGTGAACTGGATGAGGCTGCCGCCGATCAGCGCGCGCGGGACAGCATGCGGGGCGATGAGATCAAGGAAGGGACGAAGGCGTTCGCGGAGAAACGGGCACCGAGGTTTTAGGCCTTACTCGTCATTCCGGGGCGCGCGAGCTCTTGCTCGCGTGAACCCGGAATCCCGAAATGTTCAGCCATGCCGAGATTCCGGGTTCGCCTGCATGCGGCTTCGCCGCATTCCGGCGCCCCGGAATGACAGCCTGGGATCACTCCACAAACGTCGCGACGTCGTCCAACTGCGCGCGGTTGGTTCGGTAGCTATTGACCTTGTGCTCGCGGTCCGGATAGCCGAACGAGATGCCGCAAACGACGCGGCGGTCGTCGCTCATGCCGAAATGCTGGCGCACCACGGCCGAGTGAAACGCCAACGCCGCCTGCGGCACGGTCGCGAGGCCGAGCGCCTGCGCAGCCAGCATGAAATTGTTTACATAGCCGCCGCAGTCCACTGCACCATAGACGCCGAGCGCTTCATCCGACGTGACGATCGCCACATGCGGCGCGCCGAAGAAGTTGAAGTTCTGCAGCGCCTGCTCGGCATAGGCCGTCTTGTCGCCGCGCGCGATGCCTAGCGTATTGTAGAGCTGGAAGCCGCTTTCGCGGCGGCGGTCCAGATAGACCCCGCGATATTCGCGCGGAAACGGGAAGTCGCCCGAATTCGGCGTGCCCGCGGCCGCGACAGGATAGAGCACGTCGCGAAACTTCTTGGTGGCTTCACCCGACGTGATCGTCACCTGCCATGGCTGGCTGTTGCACCAGGACGCGGTCTTCTGCGCGGCATTGAGAATGCGGTCGATGATGGCGCGCGGCACCTGCTCGGTCTTGTAGGCACGGCAGGAGTAACGTGACGCCAGAAGAGTTTCGAGCGTATCGATGGGAGCAGTCATTGCAAACCTTACCGTCCCTTGGTCGGGACCTTGTTGAACGGCACGTCCTTGTCGACGCGAACATCGCCGGGCAGACCCAGCACACGCTCGGCGATGATATTACGCAGGATCTCGTCGGTACCGCCGGCGATACGCATCGACGGCGAGCCCAGAATCGTCGCCTGGAATTCGCCGGCCGCTTCCGCATCGGCGCCGACCAAGGCTCCGGAGGCGCCCTGCAGGTCGGCTGCGAACATCGCGATATCCTGCATCATCATGCCCGAGACCAGCTTGCCGATGGAGTTCTCCGGGCCCGGACGCTCACCCTTCGACAGCGCCGAGATCGAACGATAGCTGGTGTATTTCAGGCCGGAATTCTTCACCGCCCAACCCGCCAGCTTCGAACGCACATTGGGATCGTCGATGGCGAGGCCGTCTTCCAGCATCAGATTGCTGCAATACTCGAACAGCTCCGGGAAACCCGTCGCGACGCGCGAGCCGATCGACATGCGCTCGTTCATCAGCGTGGTCAGCGAGACGTTCCAGCCGTCGCCGACAGCGCCGAGTCGCTGGCTATCCGGAATCCGCACATTGGTGAAGAACACCTCGTTGAATTCCTGCATGCCATTGGCCTGCTTGATCGGCTTCACCTCGACGCCTTCGCTCTTCATGTCGAGGAAGAACATGGTGAGACCCTTGTGCTTGGGCACATTCGGGTCGGTGCGGGTAATGAGAATACCGTAGTCCGAGTAATGCGCGCCGGAGGTCCAGATCTTCTGACCGTTGACGATCCAGTCGTCACCATCCTTCTCCGCGCGGGTACGCAGACCTGCGACGTCCGAACCACCGGCGGGTTCGGAGAACAACTGGCACCAGACCTTCTCGCCAGAGGCCAGAGGCGGCAGATATTTGCGCTTCTGGTCTTCGGAGGCATAGGCCATCACGGTGGGGCCACACATGCCCTGCCCGATGGCGAAGGGCCGCGCGAGCTTGTCATAGACGCCCTCTTCCTGCTGCCAGATCACGCGTTCGATCGGCGTCGAGCCGCGGCCGCCATATTCCTTCGGCCAATGCAAACAGGCCCAGCCGGCATCGGCCTTCTTCTTCTGCCAGGCCTTGGCGACATCGAGCATCGCGTCGCGCTTTTCGCTGGCGCGCTTGGCTGACGGCTTGGTCAGCTCGGCTTCCAGATGCTTGGGCGCATTGGCATCGATCCACTTGCGCGCGATAGCGCGGAATTCGGCTTCCTGCGGCGTGTCATCGAAATTCATGGCAGTCGTCCTTAATGAGAAAAGAAAGCGTAGGATGGGTAGAGCCCTTGCGAAACCCATCAATGGGCTTGCGCGGACATTGATGGGTTTCGCTGCGCTCTACCCATCCTACAGGCTGACTTATCGTCCCTTGGTCGGGATCTTGTTGAATGGCACGTCCTTGTCGACGCGGATGTCGCCCGGCAGGCCGAGCACGCGCTCGGCGATGATGTTACGCAGGATCTCATCAGTGCCGCCCTCGACCCGCGTCGCAGGCGAACGCAGCAGCATCGCCTGGAACTTGCCAGCGACTTCCGCGTCCTCCGGCCCGTTCAGCACGCCGGCCGCACCCTGCAGGTCGAGCGCGTATGTCGCGACGTCCTGCAGCATCGCGCCGGCGACGAGTTTGCCGATGGAGTTTTCAGGCCCCGGCCGCTCGCCGCGCGACAGCGCCGAGATCGAGCGAAACGCGGTGTAGCGCAGCCCGCTGGCGCGCACCGCCCAGTTGGCAAGCTTGGAGCGCACGGCGGGATCGTCGATCGCCGGACCGTCCTCCAGCATCAGGCTGTTGCAGAACTCGAACAGTTCCGGGAAGCCGGTGGCGACATTGGCGCCGATCGCCATGCGCTCGTTCATCAGCGTGGTGAGCGAGACGTTCCAGCCGTCACCGACGGCACCGAGCCGCTGTGCATCGGGAATCCGCACGTCGGTGAAATAGACCTCGTTGAATTCGGCCTGGCCGTTGGCCTGCTTGATCGGCTTCACCTCGACGCCTGGGCTCTTCATGTCCAGGAAGAACATGGTGAGACCCTTGTGCTTCGGCACGGTGGGATCGGTGCGGGTGATCAGGATGCCATAGTCGGAATAATGCGCACCGGAGGTCCAGATCTTCTGACCGTTGATCACCCAGTCATCGCCGTCCTTCTCCGCACGGGTGCGCAGGCCGGCAACGTCGGATCCCCCTGCCGGTTCGGAAAACAGCTGGCACCAGATCTTCTCGCCGGATGCCAGCGGTGGAAGATACTGTCGCTTATGCTCCTCGGCGGCGTAGGCCATCATGGTCGGGCCGCACATGCCGTGACCGATGATGAACAGCGCGCCGAGCTTGCCAAACACGCCCTCTTCCTGCTGCCAGATCACGCGCTCGATCGGCGAGGCGCCGCGGCCGCCATAGTCCTTCGGCCAGTGCGGTACGGCCCAGCCGGCATCGGCCTTCTTCTTCTGCCAGGCTTTTGCGACTTCAAGGATATTCGCGCTCTTGAGCTGGATGCGGCCGAGCGCGGCCTTCTTCAGCTCGTCTTCGTATTGCTTGGGCGCATTGGCCGCAATCCAGGCTTTCGCCTCGGCGCGAAACGCAGCCTCCTGCGGGGTGTCATCGAAATTCATCGCGATTGATCCCTACGCCGCATTCTTCTGGCGCATGCGCTCGATCAACTGATCTTCCCAATAGGACAGCGAGCCAAGCCCCACCGCGACGGCGTTGGAGCGGCGATAATAGAGATGGCAGTCGAACTCCCAGGTGAAGCCCATGCCGCCATGAACCTGGATGTTGTTCTTGGAGCAGTGCTGGAACGCCTGCGTCGCGCTGATGCGTGCTGCAGCGGCGGCTTCCGGCAGTTCGGAAGCGTTGGTCGAAAGCGCCCATGCGCCGTAATAGCAATTCGAGCGCGCCAGCGTCGCCGAGACATACATGTCGGCGAGCATGTGCTTGACCGCCTGGAACGAACCGATCTGGCGGCCGAAGGCGATACGGTCGAGGGCGTAGTCGCGGCCCATTTCCAGCGCACGGTCAGAACCGCCGACCTGTTCGAAGCCGATCAGTACCGCGGCCCGATCGAGCACCTGCGAGAGGATGCTCCAGCCTTCATTGGCGGCGCCGAGCAACTCGGCCTTGACGTTCTTGAAGGAGATTTCGGCCTGATTGCGCGACGGATCGATGGAGGTCAGCGCCTTGGCCTCGACGCCTTCGCTGGTAAGATCGACAAGATACAGCGCGATGTCGCTGTCGCGGCCCGTCGAGCCGGTACGTGCGGCGACGATGGCGAAGTCAGCGATAGCGCCATCGGCCACCGGCTTCTTGGTGCCGTTGAGCACGCCATTGGCCGCCGTGAGCTTGATCGCCTTCGGCGACGGATTGCCTGAGCCCTCGAACAGCGCCAGCGTACCGATGGCATTGCCTTGCGCGATCGCCGGCAGCCACTTCTGCTTCTGCGCATCGGAGCCGGCGAGCAACAGCGCTTCGGCGGCGAGATAAACCGTGGACGAGAACGGCACCGGCGCGAGTGCACGGCCCATTTCCTCGGCGATCACGCAGAGTTCGAGATGACCGGCACCCGAGCCGCCAAAGGCTTCCGGGATGGCGACGCCGAGGAAGCCCATGTCAGCCAAGCCCTTCCAGAGCTCGCGATCATACGGCGCCTTGCCGTCGATCACGGCGCGCACGGCTTTCGGCGGGCACTTCTCGGTGAGAAAACGCCGGGCCTCATCGCGGAGCTGCTTCTGGTCGTCGGAGAAATCGAAGTTCATGGCGGTGTACTCTGTTCTGATCGATGAAAGTCTAGTTGAGGATGATGACGTCTTCGCCGGGGTGCTCGGCGTAAAGCTGGGCGACCAGTGCCGCGCGGCGTTCAAGGCCGGCGCGCTGGTTGATGTAGCCCTTGTCGGTGAGTTCGTTGCCGTCGATGGAGGCCGGCTCGACCATGAACATCGCGCGCGCGATGCGCCGGCTGCTGGCGCCTTCGCACGACGCATTATGTGCCTGCAGCCCCTTCTTCAGACAGGCAAGAACCGCAGGATGTTTCACCACATCGGCAAATGTCGCCTCGGGCTCGCCGATCATGATTCGGCAGGCCGGCAGGTTGGGCCAGGCGAGCACGCCGATATATGGCCGATCCTGTCCGGTGATCAGCGCATCCTGCACCACCGGTGTCGCCGCGGCGATAACGTCGGTGCGCAGTGAGCCGACATGCACGAAAGTGCCGGTCGTCAGCTTGAAGTCCTCCACCACGCGGCCGGAGAAGATCAGGCCCTGCAGGGGGTCATTGTCGTCGACGAAAATGCCGGCGTCGCCGATCTTGTAAAAGCCTTCCTCGTCGAAGGCCGCCTTGGTCAGGTCCGGCTGGCGATAGTAGCCCGGCATCACGTTGACGCCGCGCAGCCGCAATTCGTATTTCGAATCCACCGGCACCATCTTCAGCTCGACGCCAGGAAATGGCAGACCGATCAGGCCGACGCGCTCTGTGTCCCAATAGGTGCCGGTCGAGGTCGGCGACGTCTCGGTGCAGCCCCAGCCGGTATAGAACACGATGCGCTCGCCGGTGGCGCGTACGGCCAGCGCCTGCATACGGTCATAAAGATCGTCCGGGAGACGCGCGCCGCCATAGGCCATCAGATTCAGGTTCTTGAAGAAGGAGCGCGCCAGCGCATCGTCTTTCTCCATCGCGCTAGCGATGGCAGCATAACCGGCGGGAACATTGGCGTAATAGGTCGGCGAGATCTCGCGCAGATTGCGCAGCGTCTCATCGATCATGCCGGGCATCGGCCGGCCGTCGTCGATATAGAGCGTGCCGCCTTCGATCAGCAGCGGGTGGAACAGCGCATTGCCACCCATGGTGTGGTTCCACGGCATCCAGTCGAGATAGACCGGCGGCTGCGCATGCGCATCACGCGGGCGCGTCTGCATCATCATCGCGGCATTGGCGGTCATCATCCGCTGGGTGTTGATCACGGCTTTCGGCATCCCGGTGGAGCCGGAGGTGAACAGCAGCTTGCCGACGGTGTCCGGCGTGATCTGCGCAAGTGAGGCATCGACCGCAGGCGTCACCCTGGTGGCGGCCATGTCTGCATAAGCGATGCTGGCGATGCCTTCGGGCGGGCGCCCGACATGCACGATCTTGATATCCGTCAGATCCAGCGCATCGAGCGCCTTCTGGAAGCTCGGCCCGTCCTGCACCATCACCACGGCGGGTTTGATGAGGTCGAACAGATATTTCAGCTTGGCGTGATCCTGGCTCATCAGCGAATAGGCCGGCGACACGGGTGCTGCCGGATGGCGCGCCTGCATCGCAGCCTGGGTCATCAGCGCGTGTTCGATGGAATTGCCCGAGAGAATTGCGATAGGGCGATCCGCCTCCAGCTCCATGTCGAGCAGCGCCTGGGTCAGCGAATCCACCGTGCGCTTGGCCTCGGCGTAGCTGAGATTGCGCCACTGACGGTCCGCACCGGCGCGCTGCGCCAGCCAGGTGTGATCGGGACGTTCCTTGGCCCACTTCGCCAGCGACGCCGGCAGATGCGTCTCATAAGCCATCAACGGTATCAGCGACTTCATGACGATGACACCATCCGGCCGGCGCTCGACATCGATGTCGCGCTCCATCCAGTGGATCTTGCGGAAGGCGGGCTTTGTCAGCACCGCGGCAGCCTGGGCGTTCATGTGGTTTCTCCCAAAACCGTTCTTGTCGAACCATGGTCTCGTTTGTCGGACCTTGTGTTCGTTGCGTGAGATCACGCTTTAACGTGTGACGTAAACCGGCTTTCGTTTCTCGATGAATGCGCGGATGCCTTCCTCGAAATCTTCCGAGCGGCTGCACAACACCTGATTGCGATCCTCCATCGCGATAACGGCTTCGATGGAGCCGGCATCGACGGACATGTTGATGCATTCCTTCGACAGCCGAAGCCCAACCGGCGACGCCGTCATCATCGCCTCGACATAGGGCGCGGCGGCGGCCCCGAGCTGGCCGTCATCGACCACTTCGGACACCAGCCCAACGGCAAGCGCACGATCGGCGTGAATGAAGCGGCCGGTGAGGATCAATTCGGACGCAACGGACACGCCGACGAGACGCGGCAGAAAATAACTGGAGCCGATGTCACAGCCGCCGAGGCCGAGCTTGATGAAGGCGCAGTTCATCCGCGCCGACTTTGCGGCAATACGGATATCTGCGGCCAGCGCCAGCGCGAAACCGCCGCCAGCAGCGGCACCCTGCACCAACGCCACGATCGGCTGCGGGCAGCGGCGCATCAGCATCACGATGTCGGCGATGCGGCGCTGAGAATCCAGGGATTCGGTGATGGTGCGCGGTGCGTTCTGGCCGGAGCGCGCGGCCATCGCATGTTTGAGGTCGAGCCCGGCGCAGAAGTTGGCGCCGGCGCCCTTGAGGACGACGACGCGCGTCTTGCGATTGCGCTGCAGGCTTTCGAAATAGGCGTTCAGTGCGTCGATGAGAGTTGGGTCAAGCGCGTTCAGACTCTCCGGGCGATTGAGCGTCACCCGGTCCACGCCGTCGTCGTGTTCGATCAGCAGTGGATTAGACACAAGCGCTCTCCCGTTTCACTCGTTGGCGCCTTGCCGACGCTCGTTGCCGTGCCCTCTCCCCTTGCGGGAGAGGGCAGCGCAGGAGTCAGAAACAAACTCGCTTGGGAGAGGGGTGCCACAACGAGCCCTCTCCCGCCTTCGCTTCGCTCAGGCACCCTCTCCCGCGGCGCGCAGCTACGCCGCGCTGGGGGAGAGGGGAAGGAAAACTACTACCGCGGCGCCATGCGGATGGCGCCGTCGAGACGGATGGTCTCGCCGTTCAGCATCGGGTTCTCGACGATGTGGACCGCGAGGTTGCCGTATTCCGAGGCGTCGCCGAGGCGGGCCGGATGCGGAACCTGGGCACCGAGGCTGGCGCGCGCTTCTTCATTGAGGCCCATCAAAAGGGGCGTCAGGAACAGGCCCGGCGCAATCGTATTGACGCGGATCTTCTGCGACGACAGATCGCGCGCGGCCGGCAGGGTCAGACCGACGACGCCGCCCTTCGATGCGGCATAGGCGATCTGACCAATCTGGCCTTCATAGGCCGCGACGCTGGCGGTGTTGATGATGACGCCGCGCTCTTCGCCGATGGCGTCCTGGGTGACGAGCTGTTCGGCAAACAGACGCAGGCAGTTGAAGGTGCCGACGAGGTTGACCATGATGACATTGGTGAACTTCTCGAGCGGATAGACGCCCTGCTTGCCGACAATGCGCTGCGAACCGCCGATGCCGGCGCAGTTCACCAGCACGCGCGCGGTACCATGCGCAGCCGCTGCCTTGGCGAGCGCCGCCTTGACGTCATTCTCGCTGGTGACGTCGCCGACGGTGGCAACGCCCTTCACTTCGGCGGCGACCTTCTCGGCATTGTCCTGCGCGCGATCGAACACGGCAACCTTGGCGCCCTTGGCAGCCATTGCGCGCGCGGTTGCGGCGCCCAGTCCCGAGCCACCGCCGGTGATGAATACGGCTACGTCTTTAAGCTGCATGGATAGAGCCTTTCCTTGGGCGTTTCTGATCGTTTCTTGAATTTTTGAGTCGCGACGAAGAAGAAAAAGAAGAAGTGGTCCTTGGGCGTTTTCTTGGTTGTTGTTCTTGGAACTGATCCTTGGGCGAACTGATCCTTGGGCGTTTCTTATTTTTGGTTCTTGAATTTAGTTCCTTGGGCGTTTCCCGACGTTTTTGGATTTTCTTGGCAGTTTTCCTTGGGCCGTTTCTTCTGAGCTCGTGATGTCAGGCCTTGGCGGCCTTCTTGTTTGTTAGAATCCCGCCGAGCAGCATCGCTTCCATATGGGCGACGTAGTCGCGGCAGACTTCATCCGTCACCGGGCCGACGCCGATGGCGCGCGACATGGCATGACGGCTGAAGAACAGGTTGTCGCAGGCGCCGATCAGGCTGGTGTAGAACAACACCGGATCGACCTTGCGAAATTCGCCGGATTCAAGTCCCTCGGCCAGCAGGCGGCGATGGAAGCCGAGTAGCGGCCCCACAAAGAACTTCGAGACTTCGTCGGCTGCCTCGTTGCTGCTTTCGTGCAGCAAATAGTGGATCAGCCGGTTCATGTAGGGAAACTGGTAATAGGCCTTGATGATGCCGGCGATGTGCAGCCGCAGTTTTGCGGTGGCCGAGATCGGCTGCGCCAGCAGATATTCGAGATTGGTCATCTCAGTGGCGGCGTCGCGCGCGAGCAGCGCCAGCAGCAGGCCATCCTTGTTGCCGAAATGATATTTCACCAGCGCCGCATTGACCCCGGACTGCTGCGCAATCTCGCTCAGCGACACCTCGATGGAGTTGCTGGCAATCATCAGCTCGCTCGCCGCAAGCAACAGCTTGTCGGCCGTCGGATTACGGGCAGCGGCGGTTTTCACAGAGGTGCTGGGGTTCAAATTCGGTGCCATTCGGAGCGCAGATAATACGAACAATCGGCCGCACTCAAGAGTTAATTGACCGATTGACTAAACTCTCCGCGGACACTTAAATCCGGCGCATTCAACGCCACGAAAAACGCCGCCAAACAAGGCAAACAAAGGGAGATCACGCATGGCTGAGGCCTATATCGTCGCCGCTGCACGCACCGCGGGTGGCCGCAAAGGCGGTCGCTTAGCCGGCTGGCACCCGGCCGACCTCGCAGCCTCGGTTTTGAACACGCTGGTTGAACGCACCGGCGCCGATCCCGCCTCGGTTGAAGACGTCATCATGGGTTGTGTCGGCCAGGGTGGCGAGCAGGCCGTCAACGTCGCACGCAACGCCGTGCTGGCCTCGAAGCTGCCGGAAAGCGTGCCGGGCACCTCCATCGACCGCCAGTGCGGATCGTCGCAGCAGGCGCTGCATTTTGCCGCCCAGGCCGTGATGGCCGGCTCCATGGACATTGTGATTGCCGCCGGCGTCGAGAGCATGACCCGCGTGCCGATGGGCTCGCCAAGCATTCTCGCGTCCAAGGCCGGCATGGGCCACTACAAGAGCCCCGGCATGGAAGCGCGCTATCCCAACATCCAGTTCAATCAGTTCACCGGGGCCGAGATGGTCGCCGCGAAATACGGTCTGACAAAGGATGAACTCGATCAGTACGCTTATGAAAGCCACCAGCGCGCCATTGCCGCGACCGAAGCCGGCCGCTTCAAGGACGAGATCATCCCGCTGCAGATCACCCGCGCGGATGGCACGACGGATACGCATCACATCGACGAAGGCATCCGCTTCGACGCGACGCTCGACGGCATTCGCGGCGTCAAGCTGATCGCCGAGAACGGCAAGCTCACCGCCGCCTCAGCCAGCCAGATCTGCGACGGCGCATCGGGTGTGATGGTCGTCAACGAAAAGGGTCTCAAGCAGCTCGGCGTCAAACCGATGGCCCGCATTCACCACATGACCATGATGGGCGGCGATCCCGTGATCATGCTGGAAGCGCCCCTGCCCGCCACCAAGCGCGCGCTCGAAAAGGCCGGGATGAAGATCGACGACATCGATCTGTTCGAAGTCAACGAAGCCTTTGCCTCGATCCCCACTGCCTGGCTGAAGGCCACCGGCGCCGACCCGAAGCGCCTCAACATCAATGGCGGCGCCATCGCGCTCGGCCATCCGCTCGGCGGCTCCGGCACCAAGCTGATGACCACGCTGGTGCACGCGCTTCAACAGAGCAACAAGCGCTACGGGCTGCAGACCATGTGCGAAGGTGGCGGCATGGCCAATGTGACGATCGTGGAGCGGCTCTGATTTTTCCCCTCTCCCCCAGCGCTGCGCAGCAGCGCGCCGTGGGAGAGGGTGCGTAGGCGGCCTCCGGCCGCCGTTCTTGAAAAAGAGACGCCGATGCAAGGCATCGGCTATGGCGAAGCGAAGGCGGGAGAGGGCTTTTGCTTCCGGCGAAGTGCCCTCTCTCCCGTCTCGAACCGCTTCGCGGTTCGATCCAGCCTCTCCCACCAGCCGCGGCTACGCCGTGTCCGGAGGCGAGGGGAAAGACACACCACGAGCGGGAAAATCCGCCGGCCTTCAGAGGAAACGCCCATGACGCATCCGTCGATCCACGCGAAGACCAATCCCGACAAGATTGCCTACCGCATGGCCGGCTCCGGCCAGGCGCTCACCTATCGCGAACTCGACGAACGCTCCAACCGCGGCGCGCAGTTGTTTCGCTCGCTGGGCCTGAAGGCCGGCGATCACGTCGCGCTTTTGATGGAGAACCGGCTCGACTTCATGGAGATCTGCTGGGCTGCACAGCGCAGCGGGCTGTATTACACGGCGATCAGCCGTTACCTGACGCAGGACGAGATCGCCTATATCGTGAAGGACTGCGGCGCGCGGGTCGTCATCACCTCCGAGAAGTGCGCCGATGTGGTTGCGCCGCTGATCACCAACGCGGCCGAGCCGATGTTCTATATCGTTGACGGTTCGCGCACCGGTTTCTGCGACTGGAATAGTGTCCTCGCCGCTCAGCCCGCTACGCCGATTGCCGACGAGGTTGCCGGCTACGACATGCTGTATTCGTCCGGCACCACCGGGCGTCCCAAGGGCATCAAGCGCGCCTCGGAGAACAATCCGATCGACGTGCCCAATCCGTTCCTGAAACTGCTCTGCGCGAACATGTGCGGCATGACACAGGACTCGATCTATCTGTCGCCGGCGCCGCTGTATCACGCGGCTCCGTTACGTTTTAACATGATGGCGATCACGCTTGGCGGCACGTCGGTGATCATGGAGCATTTCGACGCCGAGGAATTCCTCAAGCTTGTCGAAAAGCACAAGATCACCCAGTCGCAGCTGGTGCCAACCATGTTTGTCCGCATGCTGAAGCTGCCGGATGAAGTCCGTTTGAAATACGACGTCTCTTCATTGAACGGCGCGATCCATGCCGCAGCCCCCTGCCCCGTCGACGTCAAGGCGCGCATGATCGACTGGTGGGGACCGATCCTGATCGAATATTACGCCGGCTCCGAAGGCAACGGCGTCACCGTGTCGAACTCGCAGCAGTGGCTGTCGCATCGCGGGACCGTCGGCAAGGCTGTGGTCGGCAGCGTCAAGATCGTCAATGAAGAAGACCAGGAAGCGCCGACCGGCGAAATCGGCACGGTGTATTTCGCCGATACGCCTGTATTCAGCTATCACAACGACCCCGAGAAGACGAAGCGCGCCTATAACGCGCGCGGCTGGTCGACGCTCGGCGATGTCGGCTATCTCGACGACGAAGGCTTCCTCTACCTCACTGACCGCAAGTCCTACATGATCATTTCCGGCGGTGTGAATATCTACCCGCAGGAGACCGAGGACGTCTTGATCACGCATCCCGCCATCGCCGATGTTGCGGTGTTCGGCGTGCCGAACGAGGAGATGGGCGAAGAGGTCAAGGCCGTCGTGCAGCCGCACGACATGAGCCGCGCCGGCAAGGCGCTGGAAGCCGAACTGATCTTGTACTGCCGCAAGCATCTGTCGCCGATCAAATGTCCGAAGAGCATCGACTTCGAGCCGGAATTGCCGCGGACACCGACCGGCAAACTGGTGAAGCGGCACCTGCGCGATAAGTACTGGCCGAAGAAGGAAAAAGCGTCGGCCTAGCGCTCGCTCTTGCGGCATCGCAATCGCCGCGCTAATCCGCCGCGATGTCGCACGTCCATTCATCATGACCGCCGGCCTGTTGATCTCCGCAGCACGATCCGGCGCGGGCAAGACCACGGTCACGCTCGGCCTGCTCGCGGCACTGGCGCGGCGCGGCATGGTGCTGCGCGCGGCCAAGGCTGGGCCCGATTATATCGACCCTGCCTTTCATGCGGTCGCTACCGGCGCGCCTTGCATCAATCTCGACAGCTGGACGATGCCGCCGGCCCTGCTGCATGCACTCATGGCCGATGCCACAACTGCAGCCGACATGCTGGTGGTCGAGGGCGTCATGGGTCTGTTCGACGGCGTGCCCGGCGTCGCCGACCGCGACGGCAGCAGTGCCAGCATCGCTGCGCGTTTCAAGCTGCCGGTGCTGCTGGTGCTCGACGTGACCGCGCAATCGCAATCCGCCGCCGCCATGGTGCGCGGCTTTGCCAGTCATCATCCTGACGTGCTTGTCGCCGGCGTGATCCTGAACCGCGTCGGCAGCGACCGGCACCGCCGTCTCATCACGGATGCCATCGCGCCGCTCGGCATCCCCGTGGTCGGCGCCATTCCTCGGGATGCTGCACTGGCCCTGCCAGAGCGTCATCTCGGCCTGATCCAGGCCGGCGAACACGGCGACCTTTCCACGCGGATAGGCGTTCTCGCCGACATGGCGGAGAAGCACCTCGATCTCGACGCCATCATCGCGCTGGCCGCCCCCATCGAGCGGCAGCCCACGCTCAATGCCACGCCAGCATTGCCACCGCCTGGTCAGCGTATTGCGCTTGCCGTCGATGCCGCGTTCACTTTCATCTATCCGCACCTGATCGATGGCTGGCGCAATGCGGGCGCGGAGATCGTGCGCTTCTCCCCGCTCGCCAATGAAGCACCGGCAGATGATTGCGATAGCTGCTGGCTGCCGGGCGGCTATCCCGAACTTCACGTGGCGACGCTTGCCTCTGCGCAAAAATTCCGCAACGGGCTGGTACGCTTCGCACAGACACGTTCGGTCCATGGTGAGTGCGGCGGCTATATGGTGCTCGGCGAAGGCCTGGAGGATGCCGACGGCAACCGGCATGTGATGACGGGGCTGCTCAGCCACACGACGAGTTTCCACAAGCGGCGCTTGCATCTCGGCTATCGCGAGGCGCAATTGCTATCCGACAGCCCTATCGGACCAAAGCGATCGCTCATCCGTGGCCACGAATTCCACTACGCGTCACTGATTGATCCAGGCAGCGACGACCCGCTGGTCGATCTCCGCAACGCGCAGGCCGAACCCATGGCCGAGCGCGGCGGACGGCGCGGCTGTGTCACCGGCACGTTTTTCCACGCGATTGCGCGGGTCAGCTTATAGCGTCTTAACCTCTCCCCGCTCTTTACGGGGAGAGGTCGGCGCGCAGCGCCGGGTGAGGGGCAAGGCAATGGCTTAGCCTCACGAACAGAAATTGCGGATCGCAAGAGCCCCTCACCCCACCCTCTCCCCGCAAGAGCGGGGCGAGGGAGTGCGCTGCCGGTGCTTTGCATTCAAAAGAAATCTCACCGCCCCCAGCGATCCTGCCAGATCTTCTCGCCGATCAGGCAATTGACGCGCGGCTCCTTCGTCGTGTTGGCGACAGGAATCGCGCGCGGCTCGGGCATCAATCCAGCGACTTCCAATACCAGTTTGGTGCGGATCGCTTCCTTGAACTTGTCGCGCTCCTTGATCGGCACCACGAAGGAGCCCGCGCCGCCGATCACGCAGTCCTCGTAATAGAGATCGAGATTTTCGATATCCATGGTCGAGTAGGACAGTTCCTTGGCCATGATCGGCAGGCCGTTGATGACAATGCCTTTCGCGACTGCCTCGTCGCGCGCGACCGTCACCGGCCCTCCATTGTTGTTCGGCCCATCACCCGAAATATCGATGACCCGGCGCAGACCGTGCAGCGCATTTTCATCGAACAGCGGCATGGCGTAATAGATCGCGCCCGAAATCGAGGTCCGCGATGCCCGGCGGATCGGCGTCTTCATGATTTCGGATGCCACCGCGTCGGCGGATTCAGGACCATCGATGACACGCCAGGGAATGATCAGCTTCTGGTCTGACGATGCCGCCCATTCGAAATAAGTGACCGCAATCTTGCCTGTCGGGCCACTCTTGAGCGCGGTAAGGAATTCCTTGGAGACGATGGCCTGGGCATAGCCTTCGCGCTGGATCGCCAGCTCGTCCATATCCATCGAATAGGAGACGTCGACCGCCAGCACCAGTTCGACATCAACTACGGGGTCCTGCTTGCTCTGGGCAAACTGCGCTTTCGGGCCCGTCGCCGCCATGCTCGCGACATCGCCGCCGGCCATCGCTCCCGCGACCAGTACCGCTCCAATCGAGACACACCAGCGCATAGCGGCCCTCCCGTTGAGAATCGAATGGTGACATGCAAATGACGAGCCGCAAAGCAGGAACCTGTGGGCATGTTCACAATCCGGTCATGGCGGCTCTGCCGCTGCGGCAGAGTTAACGGGCGCCTGCCCCGGATTTGAACGGTTTGCACGCTCGCGCGACAAAGCTAGCGCAGGATGTCGCCAACGCCACATCCACCATTGCCGACCGGAATGGGCCGAGATGAGTGCCGCCTTCAACGCGCCGATGAACGGTGGCCGCCAGCCCACAGCGCGGCACGCAATCGTGTGGGCCGTACTGCTCGCTTGCATCGGCGCAGCGATCGCTTTGTTCGTTTCAGCACCCGCCGAACAGCGCAAGACAGTGGCCGCCGAACAGGACGAACCTATTCGGCCGTTCGGCGCAAACGCAGCCGACGAATGCCACCGTCTTTTGCGGAACGCCACCGAATACCTCCCCGAGCAACGAGAAAAGCTGCGTTACCGGATGCGCCAGGCCGCCTGCAGCGAAGCGTTCGCTAGAGCTCCGGACGACGTCCGCAACAAGGTAGCCTTTGCTCAATCGCTGCCGTATGAACGGCGCGCCGAGGCGGTCGCACTGTTGCGCGAGGCCGCAGCCCAGAACGGTGGCGAGGCAAATTACGCAATCTATGAGTCGCACAATTCATGGGACTATCATCTTGATCGCCCGCAGATGATTGCGCGCGACGAGGCACAGCGCGCGTTGATCAAGGCAGCCGAACTGGACAATTCGTCAGCGGTAAACAGGCTCGCAATCCTCTATGGCCGTGGCGGCATCGTGAAGCGGGACCCCTCTGCCGAACGATACTGGACCGAGCGCGCGCTTCGGTTACCGCTGCCGGAGAACGTCACCCGCGCAGACCAGCAAATCAGGCTTGCCCGGCTTCTCGCGCAATCCCCGCAGCCGGACGAGCAGACCCGCGGCCGGGATTTACTCGAACGTCTCGCCCAAGGCGGCTCCTTTGGCGCCAAGGCGGCGCTGGCTGCAGCCACGCGTCCCAGCGATCCCGTGCGCGCCCGCAAACTATTTGAAGAGGCTGCGCGCGATCATCTGGGAGGCGATACCGAGCTGGCGCAGATGCTGCTCGATGGCGAAGGCGGCCCGGCCGATCCAAAGCGCGCATTGTCGATCTTGCAAAGCCAACGCCATCAGGCGAGCGCGAGTGGCCTGCTCGGCCAGCTTTATCTCGATGGAAAGCTGGTGCCACGCGACGTGCCAAAGGGGATCGACTTACTGATCACTGCCGGGGTTTGGGATTACGACTCCCGGCTGAAGGCCCTGCGGTTGCTGGCCAGCCATCCGCAGGTTCAGATCTCTTCGCTCAACATCGTTCTATATGAGGCAATTCAGGCTGCGGAACTTGGCGAGCCTGACGCGCTCGCCGCATTGATCGGTCTCAAACTATCGCAGAACCCGCAGTTTCGCGATGTCCCCGGAGCCTGTAAACTGAAGCCAATAGCCGTGCAGCGCGGCGATCAGGATGCCGTGCAACGCCTCAAGGATTGCCCGGCCGACTGATCATTGTCGCGTCGCCGCCACAGAGCGCGATCGTCCGGATGAGTGTGCATGCCCGAGAGTGTCACCGCACCGCAGACCAAGACCAAGCCGAAGGTCGAGCGGCCGAAATTGTACAAGGTTATCCTCGTCAATGATGACTTCACGCCGCGCGAATTCGTCGTGCGGGTGCTGAAAGCGGAATTCCGCATGTCCGAGGATCAAGCCGCCAAGGTAATGATGACGGCGCATCAGCGCGGCGTCTGCGTCGTCGCCGTGTTCACCCGTGACGTCGCCGAGACCAAGGCGACCCGCGCAACAGATGCCGGCCGCGCCAAGGGCTATCCGCTTCTGTTCACGACCGAGCCTGAAGAATAGGACGCGGCGCTTCTGCTTTAGCCACCAAAACGATAAAAATTTAACGATCGGTTCAATCCGAGGTTGGGCGGCATCTGGCAAGATCGCCAGATGTCGATTGCACTCCGTAAGCAATATGTATCCCGGCCGGAATTGTCGTTCGGGCCTTTACGCTTCATCGAATGCCTGCCTTGGCTCGTGTTGGCAGCGGGAATGCGCGTGATCGCGTTCAGCGGCGGCGTTATCGCCTTGCCGGCCATCTTCGTCGCCACGGTTGCCGTTCTTCTCGCGTTTCTGGTGACCGCGCGGCGGTCGATCGAACTTGCCGACGGCGAGACCCATCTCGGAGCGATGACGTTCGAGGATGAATTCCGACTATCGCTGCGCATTCTGGCGCGTATCGGCGCGCTGATGCTTGCAGCAAGCATGATCTCTGTATCGCTCGGGATCTCGCCGCTGGACCTGAACTTCATGGGCGGCATCGATGGCATGGCGTTCGATCAGCCGACGGCGGTCGGCAAGATCTGGAATGCCTCCATCGCCACGCTGATCCTGCTGATGATCGTCGGCGTCGAACGCCATGACAACAGGGTTCGTTTCTTCGCGGCTTGCCGTGAATTCGCCAGGCGAAGCGCCTGGCTCGGCGTGGGCCTTCTGGTCCTGACCGCCGCCTATTTCGGCCTCGGTTTTGTCCAGGGTCTCGTTCGCAACGCGATTGCGATCTACGGGCAGGCGCCGACGACGAACACCTTCATCCGAAACCTGATCTTCTTCGTCTTTATCTTCGGCTTCGCGATGCTGCGGCTTTGGGTGACCCTGATGATCCTGACCGCGGCCCTCAAGCAATCCCATCTGCGCGGCGACTGATCTCAGCCGGCGACCGCGGTTTCATCGCCCAATCCATAGACCTGCTCGGCCTTGGCGAAGCCGGCGATGGGAAATTCACCGAGATCGGCCCAGTCGGCGCGTGTCGCATCAGCAAAAGCGGTCGACGCGACCACAGTTCGATGCAGTTTGCCGGCGATCTTCTCCAGACGTGCGGCGAGATTCACCGCGGGGCCGATACAGGTGAAATCGAGCCGGTTGCCGCCGCCGATATTGCCGTAAAGCACCTTGCCTACATGCAGTGCCAGACCGAAGCGAAAGCGCTCTTCGGCACCTGTCGCATCCGACCAGCGCAGCGCTTCGACGGCAGCGCTGGCTTCACGCGCGGCCTCCAGCGCATGGCCGCAAACCGTCGAACGATCCGCATCATCCTCGGCAATAGGAAACACGGCCAGCAGACCATCGCCCATGAATTTGAGCACTTCGCCGCCATGCTTGAGAATCGCAGGCACCTGACAATCGAAGTAGTGGTTGAGAATCTCGACTACGCTTTCCGGCGGCAATCGGTCCGACAGCGCCGTAAAGCCGCGCAGATCCGACAACCAGATCGCTGCGCGCATGGTCTCGGTATGGCCGCGTCGGATCTGACCACCGAGAATACGTCCGCCAGCGCGATTGCCCACATAGGTATCGAGCAGTGTCACCGTCACTCGTCGTATGCCGATGACCTCGATCAACCGCGCCAATGTCGGCAGTACCGTTTTCAAGGCGGCCAGCTGCTCATCCGTAAAACCGCCAGGCTGCTTCGTGGTCCAACTCGATGCGTGGAGCATGTTGTCGACGAAGGTGAGCGGGATCGCGATATAGTCGGTAACGCCTTCAGCGCGCATATCGTCGAAAAAAGGAAAGGGTGTGGTTGATGGCTCATGAAGTCGACTGCGAACCTCGACACCTTCACGGAAGACCAGCGCAAGCGGACTGCTGAGGAATTCCGGCGCCTCCTGAATGTCGAAATCAACCGAGCTGAGGACCACCCCGGTCTCCGGACGCCAGATGAAATTGCGGCCAAAGATTTCCGGGTGCAGGGTGCGGATGAAGATGCCCACGCGGTATAGCGGCAGCCCCGCAGCGACGAGCCGTTCACAACATTCCGCCATCATGCGCGATGGCGTCGGCGCGGATCGCGCACCGTCACTGAGCCAATCGATGATCTCTCTGAGCTTATCGGGCAACACGGCTGGCACTTTCGAACTCGCGCGAACGCGGGCTTCGGTCAGTCATTCAAGTCTAGCCGACCTGCCCGCGATGCCGAATGAAATGATCGGCAAGCACACAAGCGGCCATGGCTTCCGCCACCGGTACCGCACGGATGCCGACGCAGGGATCGTGGCGGCCCTTGGTCAGGATATCCGTATCGGCGCCATTGCGATCGACGGTCTTGCGCGGCGACAGGATCGACGATGTCGGCTTCACTGCAAAACGTGCCACGACCGGCTGGCCTGTGGAAATGCCCCCGAGAATGCCGCCGGCATGGTTCGACAGGAAAGACGGGCCGTGGTTGGTCATGCGCATCTCGTCCGCATTGTCTTCCCCGGACAATTCCGCCGCACCAAAACCGTCACCGATCTCGACGCCCTTCACCGCATTGATGCTCATCAGCGCCGCTGCCAGATCGCCATCGAGCTTGGCGTAAATGGGCGCGCCCAAACCTGCGGGCACGCCGTCAGCGACCACTTCGATCACCGCGCCGATCGACGAGCCGGATTTCCGGATACCGTCGAGATAGCCCTCGAAGAACGCAGCCTTGTCCTTGTCCGGGCAGAAGAACGGATTGCGCGCAACCTCATCCCAGTCCCAGTTGCCGCGGTCGATCTTGTGCGGTCCCATCTGCACGAGCGCCGCACGCACAGTCATGCCCGGCACGATCTTGCGCGCAATGGCGCCAGCGGCCACGCGCGTCGCCGTCTCGCGGGCTGACGAGCGGCCGCCGCCGCGATAATCGCGCAACCCGTATTTGGCTTCATAGGTGAAGTCGGCATGGCCCGGCCGAAACTTGTCCTTGATGTCCGAATAGTCCTTCGAGCGCTGGTCGGTATTCTCGATCAAGAGCGCAATCGGCGTCCCCGTCGTGACCTGCACACCGGTTTCCGGATGCGCCATGACCCCGGACAGGATCTTGACCGCGTCAGCTTCCTGCCGCTGCGTAGTAAAGCGCGACTGGCCGGGACGACGGCGATCGAGATCGGCCTGGATCTCGGCCACATCCAGCGGGATCAGCGGCGGACAGCCATCGACCACGCAGCCGATCGCTACCCCGTGGCTCTCGCCAAAGGTGGTGACACGGAACATGTGGCCGAAGGTGTTGTGGGACATGGGAGTTCCGGGATCGCAAAACCAGACAAAATCGACACTTGTCGTAGCGACAAGTGGCCGGAATCGCAAACTCCGTCATGGCCGGGCGCGTCCCGGCCATCCACGCCTTAACGCCATCTCAAGACGTGGATGCCCGGCACAAGGCCGGGCATGACGGAGTTCTAGCTAAACTTCTCCAACCCGCCTTCGCCGAACACGTAAACCGCGCCCTGCTGGATCGGCAGCTCACTGACGCCGTCCGGCGTCTCAAAGCCCAGTGCCACCATCAGAGCGCGCGCCGTGCCGCCATGCGCCACCGCGACGGTATCGCCCGTGAGGCCTTCAACCCATTCGCGCATGCGGAGTTGCACCTCAGCGTAGCTCTCGCCGCCTGGCGCCGGCAGGCTCCATTTGTCTAGAAGACGCGCCGCAAAGATGTCGGGATGCGCAGCTTCCTGCTCGGCCAGCGTGAATCCTTCCCAGTGGCCGAAGCCGATCTCACGTAGACGATCGTCGAGGCCGTAGTCGTCATGCGGCAGATCGAGCTTGCCGCGCACCAGCTCCATGGTGTTGCGCGCGCGGCCGAGCGGACTGGAGACGAACGCGACATCGCCGCTGGTGCGCCCGTCCCGGGCCAGCAGGTCTTTCAGCACGGTGCCGGCATGCGCCGCCTGCTCCCGGCCAAGATCGTTGAGCGGGATGTCCTTCGAGCCCTGAAAGCGACCGGCGGCGTTCCACTCGGTCTGACCGTGGCGAATATAATAGATGGTTGGCTTCGGCATGGACGTCAGCAATCAGTCCTTGCCGCTCATGCTGATGTCCGGCGCATCCGGCACCTTGGTGCCGAGCACATGATAGCCGGCATCGACGTGATGCACTTCACCGGTCACGCCGGTGGACATATCGGACAGGAAATACACCGCGCTCTGGCCAACTTCGTCGATGGAAACGTTCTTGCGCAGCGGCGCGTTGACCTCGTTGTATTTCAGCAGATAGCGGGAGTCGGCGATCCCTGCGAAGGCCAGCGTCTTGATCGGGCCGGCAGAGATCGCATTGACGCGAATGCCCTTCACGCCCAGGTCAGCCGCCAGATAGCGTACGCTGGCTTCTAGCGCAGCCTTGGCGACACCCATCACATTGTAGTTCGGCATCCACTTCTCGGCGCCGTAATAAGTCAGCGTAACAATGGAGCCGCCCTCGGTCATCAGCTTCTCGGCGCGCTGTGCGATGGCCGTCAGCGAGTAGCAGGAGATCAGCATGCTCTTGCTGAAATTCTCGGCCGATGTGTCGACATAGCGACCTTCGAGCTCGTCCTTGTCCGAGAAGGCGATGGCGTGGACGACAAAATCGATCTTGCCCCATTTCTCCTTTACCCGGTCGAACACCGCATCGATGGTGGCTGCGTCGGTGACGTCGCAATGCCCCAGCAACTCGGCCCCGAGCTCGGCGGCCAGTGGTTCGACACGCTTCTTCAGCGCATCGCCCTGATAGGTCAGCGCAATCTCCGCGCCCTGCGCCTGGCACGCCTTGGCGATGCCCCAGGCAATGGAACGATTATTGGCCACGCCGAGAATAACGCCGCGCTTGCCCTTCATCAGGCCTGAAACTTCACTCATGTCGCATCCTGTTTTGCTTGGCTGACAGCCTTGGCAGTCCATGCCGATCTGGGCTTGGGGTACACCAGCACTTGCGTTCGGTACAGCCCAAAAGCCGGGTTATGCGGCTGTTTACCGTCCGGGCTTAACGCCGGAATAGACGGTCCGCCAAGGTGTTATGATAGATGCGGCGCAATTGCGGACCGCCCAAGATACCGTCAGGATTGCAACGGATGGCACGAGCCCAATGAGCGCCTTTCGCGAAAGCGTTGAGAGCATGATTCCGGCGCTGCGCCGCTATGCGCGAGCGCTGGCACGTGACACCGACATTGCCGATGACCTGGTGCAGGACACGCTCGTGCGCGCGCTGCGCTCGGAGAAGTTGTTCATCGGCGGCGATCTCAGAAGCTGGCTCTATACGATCCTGACCAATCTGAACCGCAACCGCCGCCGGTCGCTGGCACGCAAACCCGTCTTTACCGAGCTGTTCGACAACAATCCGGATGCCAGCGGGACTGAAGCCGAAGGGCGCGACATCTCGCGCGCCCTCGCCGCCCTCGTCGAAGAGCAGCGCTCGGTGCTGCTGCTCGTGATGCTCGAAGGCATGAGCTACCGCGAAGTTGCCGACATCCAGGGCGTGCCGATCGGCACCGTGATGTCACGCCTCGCCCGCGCCCGCGCCCATGTCAAAGCCTATCTCGACGGCGAGCGCCCGGCGCTGCGCGCGGTCAAATGATTTAAAGGGAAGATGATAATGACCGGACCGAACATTCCCGTGACCGAAGACGAATTGCACGCCTTCGTCGACAATGAATTGCCGGCCGAGCGCCGCGCCGATGTTGAGGCCTGGCTCGCGACACATCCTGACGATGCCGAGCGCGTCGCATCATGGCGCGCGATGGCCGAACTGCTGCATGCCCGTTACGATGCGATCGCCGACGAGGCCGTGCCAAAGCGGCTGGAGATCGAGCGACTGGTTCAGCAGCCGCGATCATGGCTTTATGGCGCGATCGCCGCAACGCTGGTAGCCTTCGTTGCAGGTGGCAGCGTCGGCTGGCTCGCACATGGCGTATCAGCTTCGCCCTCAGCGTTCCAGAATTTCACCGTGGATGCACTCGGTGCGCATCGGCTCTATGTGGTCGAAGTGCGCCATCCCGTCGAAGTCGCAGGCAATGAACGTGCACATCTGCAGCAGTGGCTATCGAAGCGCGTTGGCTATGAGATCAAGGCGCCCGAACTCGATGCGGCCGGATTGAAGCTGGTCGGCGGACGCTTGCTGCCCGGCCCCGAAGCGCCTGCGGCCTTCTTCATGTATGAGAGCCCGTCGGGCGAGCGCTACACGCTCTACACTTCGCGTGCGGCGAAAGCCGACGCCACCCAGATGCGCTATGCCGCGCAGGACAAGGACGGCGCCATGTTCTGGGCCGACAAAGGCGTCGGCTATGTCGTGTCAGGCCCGACCGACAAGGACCGGCTCAACAACGTCGCGCGCCAGATCTACGATCAGACGGAGAAGGTGGGGGGATGAGACAGCGAGCTGATCGCTGCTCGCCTCACCCCAGATCGCTTCTTGGATGATACGGGTGCCCGTCGCGCCACTTCTCCATCAGCTTTTCCAGCTCGGCATCGTTGCCGTCCAGCAGCATGATCCTGATGGTGAAGTAGAGATCGCCCGCGGCGCCTCCGGCCAGCGGCAGGCCCTTGCCCTTCAGGCGAAACACCCGTCCGCTCGACGTGTTCTTCGGAATTGAAAGCTCCACGGCACCGGTGAGTGTCGGCGCGCGCACCTTGGCCCCCAGCACGGCTTCGTACAGCGTGATCGGCAGATCGACGCGCAGGTCGTTGCCATCCACCTTGAAGTGGGCGTGGGGCGCGACGGTGACCGTGATCATCAGATCGCCGGGACGATGTCCTGGCGCGCTTTCGCCCTGGCCGCGGAGCCGGATCTGCTGGCCCGACGTGACGCCGGCCGGTATCTTGACGTTCAATTCCTTGCCGGACGGCAGCCGTACGCGCTTCTCGGCGCCCTTCACGGATTCTTCCAGCGTCACCGTCATGGCGACGTTCAGATCCAGATCGGGCATCCCGCCGGCATAGCCGCCGGTGTCGAATTCAAAGCCCTGCGCGCCGGGACGCGCGCCGCGCGGGCTGGCGCCACCGAACATGCTGTTGAGGATATCCTCGAAACCGCCACCGGCACCGCCGGGAAAGCCCTGCTGCGCACCGGGACCGCCGCGAAAGGCGTGCTCAAAGCCACGCTGCGACGCGCCCGCGCGGCCGCCGCCCGGAAATCCCTGGAAGCGTGCTTTACCCTCGGCATCGATCTCGCCGCGGTCGAACTGCTTGCGCTTGTCCTCGTCGCCGATGATCTCGTTGGCCGCATTCAATTCCGAAAACCGGTCGGCGGCTTTCGGATCGTCCTTGTTGCTGTCGGGATGATGCTTCTTGGCGAGCTTGCGATAGGCACTCTTGATCGCCGCAGCGCTGGCGCCCCGCTGCACCCCCAAGACCTCATAGGGGTCGCGCATCCGTCGTCTCTCCTTCAGGTAACTAAAAGGCGGGCCACCGGCCCGCATGTTGAATTTGCAGGCCGAAACCCGTCTCTCTCTTCATCTGGTGACTTCGTGTCATTTTTGCAACTCGGCCGCAAGCGGCCGGCCGGTGAAAACTAGCTCCGTTTCCACGGCTTCAGCGTATGCACGTCCCAGCTGCCGCGTTCACCCTTACAGGCCGCACCTTGCATCCAGCTTTCGCTGGTGCCGTTGACATAGCTGGCCAGAAAATCCCTGCAGGTGCGACCTTCCGCGACATAGGCACTGGACAGAGGCGTCACCGATCCGCGCGCCCCGGTCGACGGGTTTTCCCACGGCTGGCTGGAATCCTTGCTGCCCTTGGTGAGGACGTCGGAGGCCGCAGTGCGCGTCAGGACAAGATCGGCTTCGGTGGGCTCGTAATTGGTGGCCTGGACCGATGCCGGCGAAATGGAGCCGGTGACATCGCCGCCTTCCATCCTGGCCAGCGCGGACTCGTTTCGGCCCATACTGCAACCACCGAGGGTGCTGCCGATAAGAATTGCTGTCAAAGCCGCACCGAGCGGGCAGATGGCCGATAGGCCAATGCGTTGCCGTATCCTATATAGGTCTTGCCTATGCAGGTGCAGCAGCAAGCTCTCTACAACAGGCCAACGCAAGCGGAACTCCGGACATGACCGACACGACCTCTCCCATCAAAGACTCAACTCCGTTAACGTCAGGTGATTTTACGGCCGCTGCGGAACCATTTGCGCTGTTTTCCGAGTGGTTTACCGAGGCAAAGGCCTCAGAACCCAACGATCCCAACGCGATGGCGCTGGCCACCGTCGACGCCGACGGCCTGCCGGACGTCCGCATGGTGCTGATGAAGGACTATGACGCCGACGGTTTCGTGTTCTACAGCCACATTGCCAGCCAGAAGGGTCAGGAGCTCGCCGCCAATCCCAAGGCCGCGCTGCTGTTTCACTGGAAGTCGCTGCGCCGGCAGGTCCGCATTCGCGGTCCCGTCACCCGCGTGACCGATGCCGAGGCCAACGAGTATTTTGCGACCCGCCCCAAACAGGCGCAGATCGGCGCCTGGGCGAGCAAACAGTCACAGCCGCTGGAAAGCCGCTTTGCGTTCGAACAGGCCATCGCCAAGGAAGGCGCCAAGCACCTGATCGGCGCCGTTCCGCGTCCGCCAGGCTGGAGCGGATGGCGCATCACGCCTGTTCGTTTTGAGTTCTGGCACGACCGGCCGTTCCGCCTGCACGACCGCATTGAATTCCGCCGCGACAACTCGGCAGCAGATACGTCCTGGACCAAGGTGAGACTGTATCCGTGAACGCCGACAACGAGACGAGAACCAGACACGTGAACCATCCAGGATCGAACGCGCCCAAGCGCACCATGCTGCTGACCGGCGCAAGCCGCGGCATCGGTCATGCCACCGTGATGCGCTTTTCCAGTGCCGGCTGGCGTGTGCTCACCTGTTCGCGGCATCCGTTTCCGGAAGTCTGCCCATGGGATGCCGGCCCCGAAGATCACATCCAGGTCGATCTCGCCGATCATGACGACACTGTCCGCGCCATCGACGACATCAAGGAACGGCTGAACGGCGGCGCGCTGCATGCGCTGGTGAACAATGCCGCGATCTCACCCAAGGCCGAAGGCGGCGCGCGGATGGGTTCCATCGATACTGACGTCGCAACCTGGAGCCACGTCTTCAACGTCAATTTTTTCGCGCCGATCATGATGGCCCGCGGGCTGATCGAACAGTTGAAGGCGGCCAAAGGCTCGGTGGTGAATGTCACCTCGATCGCCGGCTCGCGCGTGCATCCGTTTGCCGGTGCGGCCTATGCCACATCGAAAGCGGCGCTGGCGTCGCTGACCCGCGAAATGGCGTCGGATTTCGGCCGCCTCGGCATCCGCGTCAATGCCATCGCGCCGGGCGAGATCGACACCTCGATCCTGTCGCCGGGCACGCAGACCATCGTCGATCAGCAGATCCCGCTGCATCGGCTCGGCACGCCCGACGAAGTCGCCAAGATCATCTATGTGCTGTGTACGGAAACGAGTTCATACGTGAACGGCGCCGAGATCCACATCAATGGCGGCCAGCACGTCTGATCGGCGGTAACGGGTGGGAAATAGTCATGCTGAGGACCGCGCCATTCTGGCGCTCCTCGAAAAGCGCGGGATTTTCTAGTCCGCGTAAAATTTCCGCGGCATCGGCGCAGCCGCGCTGATCCCCGCGCTGGAACAATCGTCTTCGGATTCGCCATCCATCAACCCGGCACCACAATGCCGACAGGTGCGCGCAGACATCGCCTGCGCCCGACCGTTGGCCATGCGCGCCTGTTGATAGCACCTGAGATCGACGACGTTCCGTCCCGATGTTTCTGTTTTGTCAACCATTGCTGTCCTCATCGCTTCTGACAGCGTTATGACAGCAACCATTAGCGCAACCGTTCAGCGGAACGCTCGAATTTTACCGGATAAATTGTGGCGGGAATCGCGCGAAGCCTATGATCATTGGGCTTTTCGAACACGCATCATGAATGCGTTTTGATAGTTGGAAAAAGATTCAGACATCCGCGCATTTATGGTCCCGCGAGCCAGCGCTCCAGGTTGTCGAAGTGGTGTCCCCTCCTGAAACATGAGGGGTGGCGGCGCGCCTGACGGCGCAAATAGTGGTAATTTTCGCGATCCGCTTCGCCGTCGGCGACGAAGCTGCAACCACGCAACGCCATCAGGCGCGCCACCGCGGCTTTTCTGTCCCCGGGGCCGTGCTTCCGGGTACTGGGCACGAGCCTCGGCTCGCTGATCCGGCAGCTTTCGCCGCCTTTGCCCGCACCCGTCCAGCCGCAAGCGGCAGAGCCCCGTAGTGGGCCCGGACGGCTACCCAAGGCCTCCCGAGTGAGCAGGGTACGTCACCCCACACCCGCAGGCGCCACATCCTGCCCCACTTCAAGACGCCTCATGAAGCGCCCATCGTGAACCGGATATGTGGAGGATAATCCTTCTAGGTATATTGCCAATAGTGAGCAGGAAAAGATGTTTAAGTTCTACCCTCTCGACTGTCATTCCGGGGCGCGCTCTTGCGCGAGCACGGAATCCATAACCACGATCGCGCGTATGGATTCCGGGCCTACCCCCAGCCGGCTACGCCAGCCGGGCGCATCCCGGAATGACAAATGAGAGGTTAGTGCCTTCCTACGCGCCCTACAGCCACTTCTTCCACTTGAAGAACATGTAGGGTAGCACCGCGGCGAACAGCATCATGATCAGCGCCATGGGGTAACCGACATCCCATTGCAGTTCCGGCATCGCCTTGAAATTCATGCCGTAGACCGAGGCGATCAATGTCGGCGGCATCAGCACGACGGCCATGACCGAGAACAGCTTGATGATGTTGTTCTGTTCGAGATTGACGACACCGAGCATCGCATCGAGCGTGAAGGTGATCTTGTTCGACAGATAGGAGGCGTGATCGGTCAGGGAGACCACGTCGCGCTGCATGGTCTTGAGCTGCGCGCGCATGTCCTTCGACCACTTCACGCCTTCGGCTTCCGCCGTGATGAAGGTGACGACGCGGCCGATCGAGACGAGGCTTTCACGCACTTTCGAGGTCAGGTCGCCCTTGCGACCGATGGTGATGAGAATTTCGGAATAACGCTTGGCATGGCCGGTCCGCAGCGACTCATCCGGCTCGAAGATGTCGTGGCTGACCTGATCGACGTCGGCGCCGACGCGTTCGAGAATGTCGGCGCAGCGATCGATCACGGCGTCGAGCAGTTCGAGCAGAATGGTTTCACCATTGGCGCCGGGCGGCGCGTTGCGGCCAAGCTTCAGTTCGACGGACGCGAACGGACGCGGTGTGTCGTAGCGCACCGTCACCAGCCGTTGCCGGGTGAGGATGAAAGTTACCGCCGTAATCCGCGGCGACTCCGTGTCGGAGCCGCACATCAAGCTCGCGGTCATGTAGCGGGCGCCGTTCTCGATATAGAGACGGCTGGAGATTTCGATCTCCTGCATGTCTTCGCGGGTCGGAATTTCCACCCCCGCCAGTTTCTCCACCGCCTTGTCTTCGGCCGGCGACGGCTTCACCATGTCGATCCACACCGCATTGTCCGGCAACGCTTCGAGATCGGTCGGCTCGGATTTTCTCAAGGCGTGATCGGCAGGGGTGAAGACAGCGAGCATGGCAACTCCGGGACATTGAAAAGGCGGGACACTGCAATACGGACGATCCGGACAGAATCGGCAGGGGCGACCGACCATGACCGATGCGGATGCAGCCGTCATGACAGCCTTTGTGCGGCGCGCCAACCCCGCCCAAACCCGGGGAATTTTTCCCGCAAGATCGCGCGTTCCATGGTCTCGATCTGACAAAATTGTCACGCGCGCATCACGGCTTCGCGAGGCGTTGCGGTTCTGCACAGGATTTGGCCGGAGGGTCGAAAATTCTGCGGCAAATATGACACAGGTTGTGCACTGCATGATGCGCAGCGCATCTAACCGCTGGAATTGCAGCGGATTTCAGCGATAGTAGCTTTAACGGAATCGTGGCGTTCGCAGGCTATTTTGGGTGCGTTTCCTTGCACCAGCCTGTCTGAATTCGGACCTCACGCAATTGGAACAATGACATGTCGCCGCTCAAGATTAAGCTTGGTTTGATTGTCGCCGCCGGCCTGATGCTGTCGGGCTGCATGCAGACCGCCACGCAATTCCAGGCCGCTCCGGAAGCCAGCCTCAAGCCGAATGACAAGGCGCAGCTCGCCAAGGCGCGTTACGCCAAGGTTGCCGTCGCCGAGCCGTTCCGCCGCGCCATCGTCGACTTCCACCGCAAGGAAGCACCGGGCTCGATCGTGGTCGATTCCGACAACCACTATCTCTACTTCGTCCAGGACGGCGGCAAAGCAATCCGCTATGGCGTGACCGTCGGCGAAGAAGCGCTGGCGTTCTCGGGCGTTGCGCGCGTCGGCAACATGGCCGAGTGGCCGAAGTGGACCCCGACCAAGGACATTCACGCCCGCATCGAAGGCCTGCCGGCCTCGGTGCCCGGCGGCGTCGATAATCCGCTCGGTGCCCGCGCCCTCTATCTCTATCAGGGCAACAAGGACACGCTGTTCCGCATTCACGGCACCAATCAGCCGGAATATATCGGTGCCTCGATCTCGTCGGGCTGCATCCGCATGACCAACGAAGACGTCATCGACCTCTATAGCCGCGTCAAGCCCGGCGCTGTGGTCGTCGTGCTCGAGCCGAAGGCCGGCGACTCGCCGTATAATTCGAAGCTGGCCCTGCAGGGCGGTGGCGGAACGCCGTACTGAGCTGACAGGGTTTTATCTGATTAGAAAAAGCGCCGGTTTTGCCGGCGCTTTTTTGTTTTGAGCAAGCTGATGACTGTTGCTTCCCTGTTTTTGCGCAGACGCTAGTGGTCTCCCTCCCCCTTGCGGGGAGGGTCGGCCGAGCGAGGCGATGCGCAGCATCGACGAAGTGGAGACCGGGGTGGGGTGCCACAAGCGCCGTCGCCTGTGGCCCCCCCACCCGACCGGCCTACGGCCGGCCACCCTCCCCGCAAGGGGGAGGGAAAAGAAAGCACCCGCCCGGACGTGGCCACAAATACGCGATCAGAACGTCACCGCAAAAAGCTGAACGGCGATGGCGGCGCAGCGCGGCGCTTCTTCGGCTTGGGTTTTGGCTTCGACTTGGGCTGTTCTTGTGGAGGCGCGGCTTCTGCTTCGGGCTCCGGCTCGGCTTCAACCGCAGGCTGAGCGGCTGCAGGCTCAGCGGGTTTCGCCGTCTCGGGCTTCGCCTCCCCCGGCTTGCCCTCGGCCACTTCGCGCGGCGGTGCTTCGTCCGGGCGCACGGCTGGCATCAGCGGTGCGATGCGCGGCCACTCGTCCCAGACATCCCACTGGCAGATGCGGTAATTGCCGCGCCGCTCGGCGATATCGAGATGGATGTGATCCTCGTGATAGCCGTCGGAACCCGGCCCCAGCACGGTGGTGAACCGCGTACAAACCGAATGCAGCACCGCCTCGCGCTGCTCGCGCGGCGTGTTGCGCTCGGTGAGCGCGATCGAGCGGCCATTGGCGAGTTTCAGCCCGCGCACGTCCAACGCATTGGCGCGGCCATGCTCTGACAGTTTTGCGCCGACGACACGGTTGCGACCGCGGCAATCGAAGGAGTCGAAATTATCAAGTTCGAGGAGCTTGGTGCCGAGGCTGGTCGCGAGCGGCGCCATGTCGGCGCGGATCCACTCGGCCACGGCCGTTGCCATGGCGCAGCGCATCGTTCCCGCCGGCTTCAGCGGCACGCGCGTCTTGTCCGGCAGCACGACCGCTTCCAGCCGCACCATGTCGGGGCCGCCGCAGGCGCCCGGCCCCTTGATGTCGGGAATACTCGGCGCCACGGCGATGGCATCGGTGAGCGCCAAGCGGCAGGCTGAAGGCGGCGGCGGCTCCGGCGGACGCGCTTCGGCAGCAGGCTTCTCAGGCTCGGCTGGTTGCTCCGATTTCGCAGGCTCCTCACCGGGCTTTTGCGCGGGCTCGATCGCCGGCGCTTCTACCGGGCGGGGCTTTGGCAGCGGCACACGCGATGTCGTCAGATAGGCCTGCGCCGGCGCGGCCACCAGCAGCAACGCCAGAACCGCTCCAATTGTCCTTTGGTCGCAGCCGGATAGGCCAAAAGTCCATTTCCGGGCCGCTTTCCCCGCGCTAAACTTCATGCCAAGACCTAAAGCAAGAAGACGGTCGAAGTTCCCCGGCAACGATCGGGGAGCCGGCACGGCAATCACAAGACGGAGGAACGATCAAATGCGTGGCTTGATGCAAGACTGGCCTTTGCTGTGTCATCGGATCATCGATCATGCGGCCCAAGTCCACGGCGAGCGCGAGGTCGTGACCAGATCAGTCGAAGGTCCCATCCACCGCACCAATTACGCCGAAATTCGTACCCGTGCCCTGAAGGTCGCACAGCGTCTCGACCGCGAGGGCATCAAGATGGGCGACCGCGTCGCCACCATCGCGTGGAACACGTGGCGGCACCTGGAAACGTGGTACGGCATCATGGGCATCGGCGCCATCTGCCACACCGTCAATCCACGTCTATTCCCGGATCAGATCGCGTGGATCATCAACCATGCGCAAGATCGCATCGTGATGACGGACCTGACCTTCATCCCGATCCTCGAGAAACTCGCCGACCAGTTGCCATCAGTTGAGCGCTACATCGTCTACACTGACAAGGCGCACATGCCGCAGACCACGCTGAAAAACGCCGTGGCCTATGAGGACTGGATCGCGGAAGTCGACGGCAACTTCGAATGGAAGGAGTTCGACGAGAACACCGCAGCGGCGATGTGCTACACATCGGGAACAACAGGCGATCCGAAGGGCGTGCTGTATTCGCACCGCTCCAACGTGATGCATGCACTGATGGCCAATACCGGTGACTCGCTCGGCGCCAATGCCGCCGACACCATGCTGCCGGTGGTCCCGCTGTTCCATGCCAATAGCTGGGGCATCGCGTTTTCCGCGCCGTCGATGGGCACCAAGCTCGTACTGCCGGGCGCCAAGATGGATGGCGCCTCGATCTACGAATTGCTCTCGACCGAAAAGGTGACGCATACCGCGGGCGTGCCGACAGTGTGGCTGATGCTGCTCAACTACATGTCGCAGAACAATCTGAAACTGCCCGACCTGCGCATGGTGGTGTGCGGCGGCTCGGCGATGCCGCGCTCGATGATCAAGGCCTTCGTCGACATGGGCATCGGCGCGCGCCATGCTTGGGGCATGACGGAGATGTCGCCGATCGGCACGCTGGCCGCGTTGAAGCCGCCCTTCGACCAGCTCGAAGGCGATGAGCGGCTGGATATCCTGCAGACCCAGGGCTATCCGCCATTCGGCGTCGAGATGAAAATCACCGACGACAGCGGCAAGAGCCTCCCCTGGGACGGCAAGACCTTCGGCCGTCTCAAGGTGCGCGGCCCGTCGGTATCATCAGCCTATTTCCGCGTCGAGGACGAGATCCTCGACGAGGAAGGCTACTTCGACACCGGCGACGTCGCGACCATCGACGCGCATGGCTATATGCGGATCACCGACCGCTCCAAGGACGTCATCAAGTCCGGCGGCGAATGGATTTCGTCGATCGATCTGGAAAACCTTGCCGTCGGTCATCCGCAGGTGGCGGAAGCCGCCGTCATCGGCGTCTATCATCCGAAGTGGGACGAGCGCCCGCTGCTGATCGTCCAACTCAAGCAGGACCAGACCGCCACGCGCGAAGACATCCTGAAATATATGGATGGCAAGATCGCCAAGTGGTGGATGCCGGACGATGTCGTGTTCGTCGATGCGATCCCGCACACGGCCACCGGCAAGATCCTGAAGACCGCGCTGCGCGATCAGTTCAAGACGTATAGCCTGCCGACGGCAGCGGCGTAGTCAAAGAAAAAACCTCTCCTCGCATTGCGAGGAGAGGTTTTCATTTTGTGAGGCGACGAGAGCCTCAGCCGTTCAGTGCGGCCTTGACCAGACCGCTGGCCTTGCCGAAGTCCATCTGGCCGGCATATTTCGCTTTCAGCGCGGCGATCACCTTGCCCATGTCTTTCATGCCGGCCGCACCCGTCGCTGCGATCTCGGCTGCGATGGCGGACTTGGTCTCGTCCTCCGACATCTGCTGCGGCAGATAAGCGGAGATGATCGCGATTTCCTCGCGCTCCTGGGCCGCGAGTTCGGCGCGGCCGCCCTTGTCATAGAGCTCGACGGATTCCTGGCGTTGCTTGATCATCTTCTGCAGCAGGCTCAGCAGGTCGGCGTCCGACAGCGGTGGCTTGCTCTGGCCGCGCGCTTCGATATCGGCATTCTTGATGGTCGAATTGACCATGCGAAGCGTCGAAAGCTTGCGCTCGTCCTTGGCCCGCATGGCGTCCTTGACGGCGTTGTTGATGTCATCGCGCAGCATCTGCGTCTCCTCTTGCGGCCGCCAATCGCAGCGCCGGAACTCGGTTGGCCCCGATCTAAGCGTTTTAAGGGGTATGCACAACTGCACCCGCCAATTCTCGGGGACGCCGCCCGGAGCTGTTGCCTGAACCTACTGCCCAAACCTATTGCCGATGGCTGGAGCTGAAATCCTCCACGCCTGCGGACAGCGGCCCGGGCGCATTGGCCCCAGCGACGTATGGCAGAACCATCAATGCCGATATGGTGGCCGGAATACCGGCCTGGCCCCATAGCCGGGGCTGAACCTCGAAATCAAACCTGACGTGCCGCGGCTCGAGCATCGCGACCTTGCCCATCCACATCAGGCAATCGCTATCTGTCGCAAAGCACATCGAAGCCCACCCCTTCTGCAGCGTCGTCGCGCGCGGCATGCCCCAAGTGTACTGGAACTGGAACGGGCGGCTGTAGACGGGATGGTCAGGGCTGTAAAAGGCCGTCGCGAATGCCAGCCCGTCGTCGCCACTGATCCGCGGCATCGGCCGGCCTGTCATCTGGTGCCACCGGTCGGTCAGCTCTTGAGCGGCCAGCCGATAGTAAGTCCGCTCGTTAGGATTGATGCTGTTGCGGTAAATCGCATGGATCGGAGCCGCCACAACGGTTGCGATGATGGCGATGCCTGCGACGAACACCACCATATTGACCACATACAGGCGTTCGAGCGTGAAGCGGGCGCCGCAGACGATCAAAACGGCAGGCAGGAACAAGCCCTGGAGCGCCCATAGCGAAGGCATGTCGGTGCCAAGCGTGACGGTTGTCATAACCGGCAGCAGTACGGTGCCGATGAACACCCAGAACAGCAGCAGCAATCCTGGACCCATCGCACGGAAATCGGCCGAAAAGTACTTCAGGCGCAGCTCGGCCGATAAAACCCAGACAATAGCCGGCAGCGCCAGCGTCGCCGCGAGACCGAGCAAAAACATGCTGGCTTCGATGAGTGACTGACCAAAGTCGATGCCGCCGTGAACCTGCATGGCATAGGTGAACGGCGTAGCACCGGTCGTCACGAGCCAATGGATGTGCGGCCCAAGGGCAATGACCCCGGCGAGTGTCGAGACCCACGGTGCCCAAGACCGGAAATAGACCGCCCGCTGCGGATGTACGATCGCTGCCAGCGCGAAGCTGGCGATCAGGAAGATCGAATAATATTTGCCGAGCATCGCCAGCGCGGACAGGACGCCGGCGGCGGCAGCCCAGCCGATAGCGCGCGTTTCAAAGGAGCGCAGGAAGCAATAGGTCGCCAGCGGCCAGACCGCGAGCAGCACTGTGTTCGCGTTGAAGCGCTGGGCATGGAATTGATAGGCCGGAAGCAGCATCAGCAGCAGCAGCACGACGGCTCGCGAATCGCCGCGCACGAAGCGGCGCGCAATCAGATCGACGGCCCAGAGCGCCACCGCGGCATTGGTCATCGACAGCAACTGGAACGACCAGTCGGTCAGCGGGAAAACCAGCGTCCACAGCCGCGCGACCCAGCCCATCAAAGGCGGATGTTTGGGATTACCCCACGCGAATTCGCGCCCAAGGGTCCAGGTTTCCAGCGCATCCGCATGCAGATCGCCGCTCTGATAGGCGATCACCAGAAACAGCAGCCAGATTCCCGCGAAGCCGACGATCAGCACAGGAATCGTCCCGCCCGCCTCGATCCCATCGAGGAAGGTCAGAAAAGGCCTACGCCATCGCGCTGGCGCGATGGCCGAGCGCGCGGCCATCTTGGCGAAATAGTCCAATTGCACTGAAATATCCGGAAATACGGGAAGTCGTAGCTTGCTACCGGCGAAAGTGAGTTCCGGCAAGCATCCGTAATTATAATTAGTTGATTTTACATCTCATTCTGCAAATACGCGCTATCGGCGTGCAGGTTTCGCCGGACAACCGGAACACCACAATTTTGCCAGATAAGATATTATTCCTTAATTAAGCTCTGTCCGGGCCCGTTGATCGGCCAAAGCGCCGATTGCTAACCCTGCAGGCCATGGTTGACGTGTGAATCCGGCCGTTCTGGCTTTGACGGCAGCGGATGCGCGGACTATGTAGTCCCCTCATGACCCCCTCAGAAACATCTTCAGCCTGGCCGGACCACAAACCGACCGCGCTCCTCGTGCTCGCCGATGGCACCGTGCTGGAAGGCTTCGGCCTTGGTGCGGAAGGCCAGGCCGTGGGCGAAGTCTGCTTCAACACGGCGATGACCGGTTATGAGGAAATCCTCACCGACCCATCCTATGCCGGACAGCTCATTACCTTCACCTTCCCGCATATCGGCAATGTCGGCACCAACGACGAGGATATCGAGACGGTGAACATGGCGGCGACGCCAGGCGCCCGCGGCGTGATCCTGCGCTCGGCGATTACCGACCCGTCGAATTACCGCTCTTCCCGGCATCTCGACGCCTGGCTGAAGGCGCGCGGCATCATCGGCATTTCCGGCATCGACACCCGCGCCCTGACCGCGCTGATTCGCAACAAGGGCATGCCCAATGCAGTGCTTGTGCACGCGAAGGACGGCCAATTCGACCTGCACGGCCTGAAGGAAGAAGCGCGCGAATGGCCCGGCCTTGAAGGCATGGACCTTGTCCCGATGGTGACATCCGCCCAGCGCTTCACCTGGGACGAGACCCCTTGGGAATGGGAAAAGGGCTTCGGCCGCCAGACCAATCCGGAATTCAACGTCGTCGCCATCGACTACGGCATCAAGCGCAACATCCTGCGCCTGCTGGCCGGCGAAGGCTGCAAGGTCACGGTCGTTCCGGCCACGACCTCAGCTGAAGAGATCATGGCGCTGAAGCCGGACGGTGTGTTCCTGTCGAATGGCCCCGGCGATCCCGCCGAGACCGGCAAATATGCTGTGCCTGTCATCAAGCAGGTGATCGATTCCGGCGTGCCCACATTTGGCATCTGCCTCGGTCACCAGATGCTCGGCCTCGCAGTTGGCGCCAAGACCAAGAAGATGCATCAGGGCCATCATGGCGCCAATCATCCGGTCAAGGACGAGACCACCGGCAAGGTGGAAATCACCTCGATGAATCACGGCTTCGCGGTGGATGAAGCGACGCTGCCAAAGGGTGCGACGCAAACCCATATCTCGCTGTTCGACGGCTCCAATTGCGGCATCCAGCTCGACGGCAAGCCGGTGTTCTCTGTGCAGTATCACCCGGAAGCATCCCCCGGTCCACGCGACTCGCACTATTTGTTCAAGCGGTTCGCCGACCTGATGCGCGCGAACAAGGCGTCGTAGCTCTCATTTCCGTTTGCGGAATCAAGACGTCATGGCCGGGATCATCCCGGCCATTTTCGTTCCGGACGCAGAGAAGATGACATAGGGAGCAACCCTTTGTATGATGATCGTCATCAAAATTGCCGGGAACGATCCATGACCGACGCACCTGCACCCCGCTACGACGTCGTCCCCACCAGCTTGATGGCCTCCATGCCGGGGCTCGATTTCGTGCGCAAGATTTTCTCCGGCGAATTTCCGCAGCCTCCGATCATGGAGAATGTCGAGCCGTTCGATTCCACGATCGAGGCCGGCACCGTCGTATTTCACAGCGTCCCAGGCTTCCGGCACTACAATCCGATCGGATCGGTCCATGGCGGCTACGCAGCGATCCTGCTGGATTCGGCAATGGGCCTCGCCGTGCACACCATGCTGCCTGTCGGCACCGGCTACACCACGCTGGAATTCAAGATCAGCTTCATCCGCGGCATGAGCAAGGATTCTGGCGCCGTGCGCACCGAAGGCAAGACGCTGAATGTCGGCCGCCGCGCGGCGACGGCGGAAGCGCGCATCACCGACGCGAAGGGACGCCTGCTGGCACATGCGACCACAACGTGCCTCGTGTTCGAAATTCCAAAGGACGCGGCCTGACAACAATGTCCAAAGCCGTGCGGAACTCCAGGCAATCCGCCGCATGCGCTCGACGAGCCACGCTCTGGTTGGTAAGCCCTCTGCTCAAGGAGACCTGAGTCGAGACATGACCGTTGCGATCGAGATGGGGCATACGACGTCAGGCGCCCCGGCGGCTCTGGACCTTGAGGAACTGCTGGCGACGCGTCTGCTCGTACAGGGCAATTCGGGTTCCGGAAAATCGCATCTGCTGCGCCGGCTGCTCGAACAGAGCGCCCCATGGGTGCAACAAACCATCATCGACCCTGAAGGCGATTTCGTCTCGCTGGCGGAGCGATTCGGTCATCTGGTGATCGATGCCGAGGCGCATACCGAACGCGGGTTGCAGGTGGCCGGCGAGCGCGCGCGCATGCACCGCGTCTCCACAGTGCTCAATCTCGAAGGGCTGGATGCCGAGAATCAAATGCGCCGCGCCGCCGCCTTTCTGGGCGGGCTGTTCGACGCGCCTCGCGACCATTGGTATCCGATGCTCGTGGTGGTGGACGAGGCACAGCTGTTCGCCCCGGCCGTTGCCGGCGAGGTGTCCGACGAAGCCCGCAAGCTATCGCTCGGCGCCATGACCAACCTGATGTGCCGCGGCCGCAAACGCGGCCTTGCCGGCGTCATCGCGACACAGCGACTGGCGAAGCTCGCCAAGAACGTCGCGGCCGAAGCGTCGAATTTCCTGATGGGTCGCACCTTCCTCGATATCGATATGGCACGCGCCGCCGATCTTCTCGGCATGGAGCGACGGCAGGCCGAATCCTTCCGCGACCTCGAGCGCGGCCAGTTCATGGCGTTGGGTCCCGCCCTCTCCCGTCGTCCGCTGGGCCTGCGCATCGGCGTCACCGAAACAAGTCCGCGCAATGCGACCCCACGCCTGATGCCGCTGCCGGAAGCGACACTCGACGACGTACGCGCCACGATTCTCGCAGCGCCCCCGCCGGAGCCGGTGCGGCCGCAGCGCCGCGCACCGTCATCGCCGGATCTGCTTGGCCAGCTCATGGCGGCGAAGTCCGCAGCGCTGGAAATTCGGCCGGACGTGGCGGAGACGCCGATCAGCGCCGAGGAACTGGCGGAGCGGCGCATGCGCGTCGACCGCGTGTTGCAGGCCCTGATGGCGGAGCCCGATGCAGGCTTCCGGGTGGTCGGCGTGCTCTATCAGGAATTCGTGGTCCGCTGCCGCATCGAGGGTCTCGGTGCCGCCGTGCCGGACCTCGACGACTTCCGCCGCATGCTGACACGCGCCCGCGCCGGGCTCGGCTCCGACATGACCAATGATGACGGCTGGCAAGACGTCTCGGTCCGCGCCTCGATTCTGCCGGAGGATATGCAGGGCGTTTTCATGATGATCGCCCGCGCCGCCAAGGAAGGCTGGCCCTGCCCGAGCAATGCCGCGATCGCCCGCGCCTACGGCTCGCATTCGCTGCGCCGTGCACAGCGCCTGCTGAACTATATCGAGGAGCAGGGCCTCATCGTGTGCCAGCTTGATGGCGCCGGTCGGCGCATCGTGACGCTCGTCGAACTGGCGTGGGCTACGGCGCCCGGCGATCCCAATGCCGAGGAAGCTGCGGCCGAGCAGGCCTGAGCCCCTCAGTCTGCCGAGAAGCCGAACGGAACGTTCAGCGTCCTGAAATCATCGGGCAACAACTCGCGCCCGATTGGAAGCGCCGAGCGCGCAGCACATCTTGGACGATGACAGACACGGCATGCGACGCCGATCGGCGTGGGCGCATCGACGCGCGGCGCCGCCGCGTCGCGCGTATAGATCAACTGGCCCGCATATTCGGCTGCGCAACCGATCGCGATGGCGCGCTCGACGCGTTGTGCGCCGTAACCACCACCGCCAGCCGTGACGGTGCGGGCAATCGAAAAGAAGCGCTGCCCATCCGGCAATTCCAGCCATTGTGTCACGATCTGGCGCGGCGTTTTGAAAACGTCATGCACTGACCACAGCGGGCACGCACCGCCGTGCTTGGCAAATGGAAAGCCGGCGCCGTCGAGCAGCTTTGAGATGTTGCCAGCGGGGTCGACGCGGATCAGGAAGAACGGGACTTTCTCGGCGCCCGGCCGCTGCAAGGTCGTGATGCGATGCGCGGTCTGTTCGAAGCTGGCACCGAATTGGCGCGCCAGTGCTTCGAGATCGTAGCGACGGGTCTCGGCGGCGCGCGCGAAAGCCACATAGGGCATGATCAGCGCCGCAGCGGCGTAACCCGCGAGCGCCCGGCGCGCCAGCAGTTCAGCGCTCTTGGTGGTGAACTGGCCGTCTTCGAGCGCGGTGCCGATCTCGTTTTCCATTTCGAGATAGGCGAGTTGCTGCGCCAACTGGAAATGGAGGCTTGCGGTATCGAGCGAATCCTCAAGTAGCAATTGCTTGCGATGCAGATCCAGTCGCCTGACCGAGCCGAGCATGACGTCTGGCGGCAGATAGCGCACTTGCAACTTATGCCGGGTCTTGAGACGCTCGACGAAACCGCTCGGCCCCGACGTCGCCTGCACAAGACGTTCGGCCACGTCGTCGATCACAGCGAAATTGTTGCGGCGAGCTGCCAGAAACCGCCTGACCTCGGCCACGGGATCGTTGGCATCATAGCCCTCGCTATCCGAAGACGACGCGCCACCGGTGAGCGCCGGTGCGCGCCGATCCGCCAGCGCGAGCTGCTCCTCGCGATAGGCGGTGTAGAGGCGCAGGAACGCCTCGGCCATGCCGGGATAGCTCACCGCGAGATCGCTGATTTCGAGCGCGGGGATATCGATGTCCGAGAACATCGGCTCTTTCAGGATCGACTGCATCCGCGCCGTATTGTCGGCACCGCCATCGCCGGCGAGATCGGCGAGATCGATCGTGTAGGTGCGCGCCAGCCGAAGCAGCATGTCGGCCGTCATCGGCCGCTGGTTACGCTCCAGCAAAGCGACATAAGGGGCCGAAATTTCCAGATCGGCCGCCATATCGGCCTGGGTCAGGCCCAGATCGCGCCGAAGCCGCCGGATTCGCGGCCCCATGAACACCGAACGACCTGCCGAGGCGGCCATCGCACACTCCAATACCTTGTAACTACTTTACAGACTTACACGTTCAATTTGTAAAGTATGACAAGTTATCTGCGTTCCGTCTAGCGGCTGGCGATCCCGCGATTACAACCAAGGACAGGTTTTCGTCAGCCAAAGGAATCGAGAAAATGAACTTCCAGCCACGCGGGATCAGCAACCAGACCATCCTCGGCACCGGCTCCTATCGGAGCGAAGTCGAGGCGGCGTCGGCGCTGCTCAAGACCAAGGACACCTGGAACGGCGTGACCGCCGAAGCGGTCGCACGCATGCGCCTGCAGAACCGCTTCAAGACCGGTCTCGACGTTGCACGCTACACGGCATCGCTGATGCGTGCCGACATGGCCGCCTATGATGCAGACACCACCAAGTACACCCAGTCGCTCGGCTGCTGGCACGGCTTTATCGCGCAGCAGAAGCTGATCTCGGTCAAGAAGCATTTCGGCACCACCGACCGCACCTACCTGTACCTCTCGGGCTGGATGATCGCGGCGCTGCGCTCGGAATTCGGCCCGCTGCCGGATCAGTCGATGCACGAGAAGACTTCGGTCCCGGCTCTGATCGAGGAGCTCTACACCTTCCTTCGTCAGGCTGACTCGCGCGAGCTCAACGACATCTTCCGCAGCCTCGACGCCGCTCGTAAGGCTGGCGACAAGGCAAAGGAAGAAGAACTGATCAACAAGATCGACAACTTCCAGACCCACGTCGTTCCCGTCATCGCCGATATCGATGCCGGCTTCGGCAATGCGGAAGCGACCTATCTGCTCGCCAAGAAGATGATCGAAGCCGGCGCCTGTGCGCTGCAGATCGAGAACCAGGTCTCGGACGAGAAGCAGTGCGGCCATCAGGACGGCAAGGTCACCGTGCCGCACGAGGTCTTCCTCGCGAAGATCCGCGCCTGCCGTCACGCCTTCCTCGAAATGGGCGTCGAAGACGGCATCATCGTCACCCGCACCGACTCGCTCGGCGCTGGCCTCACGCAGCAGATCGCCGTCAGCCACAAGCCGGGCGACCTCGGCGACCAGTACAACAGCTTCCTTGATTGCGAAGAAATCGATGCTTCAAAGATCGGCAACGGCGACGTCGTCATTACGCGTAATGGAAAGCTGATGCGCCCGAAGCGTCTGGCCAGCAACCTGTACCAGTTCCGCGAAGGCACGGGTCAGGACCGCTGCGTGCTCGACTGCATCACCTCGCTACAGAACGGTGCCGACCTTTTGTGGATCGAAACCGAGAAGCCGAACATCGAGCAGATCGCCAAGATGGTCGATCGCGTTCGTGAGGTGATCCCGAATGCGAAGCTGGCCTACAACAACTCGCCGTCGTTCAACTGGACGCTCAACTTCCGTTGGCAGGTCTATGACGCGATGAAGGAAGCCGGCAAGGATGTCAGCAAGTACAACCGGGCCGAACTGATGAAGGTGGAGTACGACAGCACGCCGCTGGCGGTCGAAGCCGACGAGCTCATCCGGACATTCCAGGCTGATTCAGCCAAGCGTGCCGGCATCTTCCATCACCTGATCACGCTGCCGACCTATCACACGGCTGCGCTGTCCACCGACAACCTCGCCAAGGAGTATTTTGGCGAACAGGGCATGCTGGGCTACGTCAAGAACGTCCAGCGCGCGGAAATCCGTCAAGGCATCGCCTGCGCGAAGCATCAGAACATGGCTGGTTCGGACATCGGCGACGAGCACAAGGAATACTTCGCCGGTGAAGCAGCCCTGAAGGCGGGCGGCGCGCACAACACGATGAACCAGTTCGGCTAATCGTTACGGTTCAGCTCATCGTAAAACCAGCCCGGGGTCCCATCAGACCCCGGGCTGATGTCGTTGTCGGTGTACAAATGCCGAACGACTGCCTCACCGACAGGCAGGGCGCCGGCCTCCATTCCGGTTATCCCTGTCGGCGCAGGAAGCCGGTAATCGTGACCGTCTGCCAAATGCCGGCGGCAAAGAACGGATCGGCGTGATGAAATCTTTCGACCGCCGCGCGGTCGGCGGCCTCGACGAGAAACAGACTGCCAATCATGGTCTGGCCGTCATCGGCCGTCAGCGGACCGGACATGACGATCGTCACGTCATAGGCCGAGGTGTCGGACAAAAAGGCCTTGTGAGCCTCGTAGTGAGACAAGCGCCTGTCAAGCGCGCCGGCATGATCGACAGCATGGATGGCAAACAGCATACGTAGCTCCTGAAAAGCAGAAGACGGCCGCCGTTCCGCGGCGACCGTCCTGGTGGCACAGATGTTATTTAGTGCCGAGCTTCGCAGCCTCGTCCCAGCTCGGACAGGTCCGCGATTCCAGCGGCACGTCGTAGGGCTGATAATTCTCCTTGCCGATCACCGTTGGCTTGAGAACGATCTCGGTGATCACCGGCTCGTTGCGCAGCGAACGAATGGCGATCATCATGCCGAGGCATCCCTGCATGAAGCCATTGTAGTCGCCGCTCGCCAGCAATTTCCCGGACTTGATCGCGTCGATCGCCTCCTTGGTGCCATTGACGCCGATGACCTGGGCTTTGCGATTGGCACCATCGAGCGCCTCGATCGCACCGATCGCCATCGCATCATTGGCAGCCAACACACCGTCGATCTGAGTATTCGACTGCATGAGATTCTCCATGACCTGAAGCGCCTGCAGCCGTTGATAGTTACCGGGTTGCGACGCAAGCAGTTTGGCCCCCGGGTTTTCCTTCAGGGCGTCGTTGAAGCCGCGGACGCGGTCGATGCTCGTCAAGGATCCTTTGACGCCCTCAATGATCACAAAGTTGCCCTTGCCGCCCAGCGTCTTCAGCAGATAGCGCCCGGTCTCCAGACCCAGACTGTAGTCATCGGCGCCGACAAAGGCGACAAACTTGCCACCGGCGGAACGATCGGTCACGTTGACCACCGGGATCTTTGCGTCATTGATTTTCTCGACACCGGGGACCATCGCCTTGTAGTCGACCGGGATGAAGACGATCGCCGACGGCTTCTTCACCACCACGTCCTCAATCTGGCTGAGCTGCTCCGGGATGCTGTCCGGCTTGGTCGGGATATAATGCAGCGTCTTTGCCTTCATCGCCTTGGCGGCTGCGTCGGACCCGACCCGCACTGTCTGGAAGTACGGATTGGTCTGGTTTTTCGTAAACACCGCGATCGTCTCGCCGTCGGCGAACGCGTGGGATGAGAGTGATGTCGTCAGGAGCAGTGCAGCAAGCGCGCCAAAGGCTTTCTTCATAGTCGTTCCCTCCGTTTTGTTTTTAAGATCGAACACTTACGCCGCACGGCGCCGTGTTTTCATATCCAGCCATACTGCCAGAATGACGATGACGCCGGTTACCAGTGGCTGCCAACTCGCGTTAACCGACAACAGGTTCATGCCATTGAGGACCAGGGTCAAAATGAGTGCGCCGACGAACGTACCGAACACCGTTCCGAGACCACCGAACAGCGAGGTGCCCCCGATCAGAACCGCGGCAATCGCCGGGAGTGTCAGACTTTCGCCGATGTCGGCCTCGGCAGAGTTTAGTCGCGCAAGAAAGATGATCGAGGCGAGCCCAGCCATTGCACCCGACACTGTGTAGACGAGCAGAAGGCGGCGAGCGACGGGAATGCCTGACAACCGCGCGGCAACCGGGTTGGCGCCGATGGCATAGATTTCCTGTCCCCACGTGGTGCGCTGCGCGAAAATGGTTCCGATGGCGAGGAAAACCAGCAGCAGATAGACCGGGATCGGAAGACCGAGAAAATAGCCACTGCCGATCTGGCGAAAGCCAGCCGGGAAGCCGTGCATGGTCTCTCCGCCCATGTACCAGTAAGTGATGCCGTGCAGCACCCACAGCATCCCGTAGGTCGCAATGAAGGATGGGATCCGAAGCGCCGTCACCATCACGCCGTTCAGCATCCCCACCGCGCCACCGACGCCGATACCTGTCAGCCCCCCCAAGGTCGGTGAACCCGTCTGGTGGATCACCGTTCCGGCAATGCAGGCAGAAATAGCGACATTGGCACCAATCGAAAGGTCGAGGCCACCTGTCAGCACGACCAGGGTCAGGCCCGACGCAATGAAGAACAGCAGACTCGCCTGACGCAGGACGTTGAGAATGTTGCCGAGACTGAAGAACGAGTTAGTCAGGATGGTCAGCGCCGCACAGATCAGAAACGCGGCAAGCAGGCGATAGAACACCTGGATCATCTCGTCGGAGAGCAACATTCGCCCGCCTGTGATCGGCTTTGAGATATCGGTCATGATCGGCTCCGCAATCCATCGACGAACAAGGCTGCAATTACCAGCAAGCCGACGCTTGCCACCTGGATCGAAGACGGCAGCGCCAGCAGATTCAATCCGTTGCGCAACACACCCACCGTGACCACCCCGAGCAAGGTGCCGAGCAGCCAACCATTGCCGCGTTCGAACGACGTGCCGCCGACGGCAACCGCGGCAATGGCATCGAACTCAAGACCGAGGCCAGCGGTCGGATGCCCGGAGTTCATCCGCGCGGTCATCAGGAGACCGGCCAGACCAACCATGGCGCCGCCGAGCGCGTAGACGAGGATCAGCAAGCGTCGGGCCGAGATGCCGGCGAATTTCAGCGCTTCACGGTTGCCGCCGAGCGCGAAAATGTAAGTCCCGAAACGCGTGTGGTAGAGCAATCCGTGGAAGGCAAGGTAGCTTCCCAGTCCCAGTGCGATCGGAAGCGGAACGCCGCCGAGCGTCCCGGAATAGACGCCGCGGACGGCGGCCGGCATGCCGACGACGCTCTGGCCATCGCTGACGATCAGCGAGAGCCCCTGCGCCATCCCGAGTGTGCCCAGCGTGGCGACAAAGGGAGGAATACCGACGACGGCCACCAGCCAGCCGTTGATCGTCCCGAACACGATTCCGACAGCCAGAGCCGCAAGCAGGCCAAGCAGCAACGAGCCAGTGGCCAAGGCGACAATGGCGACGATCAGCGAGGTCAGCGTCAACACTGCGCCCATCGACAGGTCGAGACCTTCGGTCATGATGATCAGCGTCATCGGCAGCGCCAGCATCAGCAGGATCGTCGATTGGACGAGCACGTTGGAAATATTCGGCACCGTCAGGAAGCCGGGCGTCATCAGGCTGAAGACAACACATAGCAGCACCAGCATGACGGCAACGCCGGGAATCCGCTGAAGCGGATTGGTGTTTAGTACCATCGCTTGTTCACGCATGATGCATCCCCAGCTTCACGATGTTTTCCTCACTCAGTTCGTGGCGAGCCAGTTCACCCGCGATCCGCCCGTCGCACATGACATAGGCGCGATCGCAGACGTGGCAGATTTCTGCCTGCTCCGACGAGATCATCAGCGCGGCGGCACCGTCCGCGACCAGTCGGTCGATGAGCGCGAAGATCTCGGCTTTGGCCCCGACGTCGATGCCCCTTGTCGGTTCGTCGAAGATGAACAGCTTGGCGCCGGCCGCCAGCCATTTCCCGATGACGACCTTCTGCTGATTACCGCCGGACAGAAGACCGACGGCCTGCTTGTCCGATGGCGTCACGATCCTCAACTGCCGGATCAGATCATTGGCAACCTGCCTGGATTTCCCGTAATCGAAGAAGCCACGCGGAAAGATCTTGCGTAGCGCGGAAACGATCAGGTTGTCTCCGACGGAGCGGATCAGAGCCAGACCTTCGGCCTTGCGGCTTTCCGGAATCAGCGCGAGCCCCAGTCTGGCCGCTTCGTCCGGACCGCCGGATTTCTCCTGACCGTCGAACAAGATCTGCCCCGCGGTCGCCCTGTCGGCTCCGAAAATGGCCCGCACCACTTCGGTGCGCCCCGAGCCGACCAGCCCGCACAGCCCGACGATCTCGCCTTGCCGCACCACCAGGTCGATGCCCGCAATGCCCGAGGCAGAGGAGAGACCCTTCACCTCAAGCATGACCTTGCCGGGCGCCTGGGCGAAGGTCCGTGGATAGCTCATATCGACGCTGCGACCGACCATCATCCGGACCAGATCGTCCGATGACACGGCACCGGGTTTCACCTCATCGATACGACGCCCATCGCGCAGCACGGTGATGCGGTCGCCGAGCGAGAACACCTCCGCCATGCGGTGCGAGATGTAGATGATGGCAACGCCATCCGCCTTGAGCCGCGCGATCAGCGCAAACAGCAATTCCGTCTCACGATCGGACAACGCCGCCGTCGGCTCATCCATCACGAGAATTCGCGCGTTCTGGCTGATGGCCTTCGCAATCTCCACCATCTGCTGCTGGGCAACGCCCAGCTTCTCGATCCGGATCGCCGGGTCGATGTCGAATCCAATCGAATCCAGCACGCGTCTGGCATCAGCCAGAATTTTCTTGCGGTCGATGGTGCCGGGAATACGGCCAGCAGGCTCACGTCCGAGGAAGATGTTCTGCGCGATGTCGAGATAGGGGACGAGCGAGAATTCCTGGAAGATGACGGCGATGCCGAGCTTCTGCGCATCGGCTGGCGACGCGATCTCGACTGTCTCGCCATTATAGTGGAACGAGCCGCTATCGGCGCGATAGGCCCCGCACAGCACTTTCATAAGACTCGATTTTCCTGCTCCGTTCTCGCCGAGCAGCATATGCACCTCGCCTGGCCAGACCGAGAACGACACATCGTCGAGTGCCTTCACTCCGGGGAATTCCTTGGAAATGCCGCGCAGTTCGAACAGCGGCGGCGCCGCTTGAACGATCGACACGGCAGCCTTGGACTGCGCGAGTTGCGTCATGCCAGCACCGGTGCATTGGGCAAGAAGATCTTGCCGGGGTTCATCATGCCTTTCGGATCGATCGAAGCCTTGATGCCACGCATGATATCGACGGCGGCGCCGAGCTCGTCCTGGAGGAATCCGATCTTGCCGGTGCCGATGCCGTGCTCGCCGGTGCAGGTGCCCTCCATCGCGATCGCCCGCGCCACCAACCGCGCATGCAGCGCCTTGGCGCGCGCGACTTCGTCGGCATTGTCCTGATCGATCAGGATCAGCAGATGGAAATTCCCGTCGCCGACATGGCCCACCACGGGCGCGATCAGTCCGTTGGCATCGATATCGCGGCGGGTTTCGGACAGGCATTCCGTCAGCCGTGAGATCGGCACGCAGACATCCGTGATCATGGCCTTGGCGCCCGGCTTCAGGCTGAGACCCGCATAGAGCGTGTTGTCGCGGGCATGCCACAGCTTCGTCCGCTCTTCAGCGGCCCGCGCCCACTGGAAGCCCTGGCCGTCATGTTCGGCGGCGATCGCCTCCGCCAATTCGGCCTGCTCTGCGACGCTCGCTTCGGTGCCGTGGAATTCGAAGAACAGCGTCGGCGCCTCTCGATAACCGAGCTTGGAATAGCCGTTGATGCCGCGCATCATGACTTCATCCAGCAGCTCCATCCGCGCGACCGGGATGCCCGACTGGATCACTTCAATTGCGGCATCGATCGCCTGATCAAGCCGGCCGAAACTGCAGACCGCGGACGAGATCGCCTGCGGCCATGGATGCAGCTTCAGGGTAATTTCGGTGATCACGCCGAGAGTGCCCTCGGAACCGACGAACAGCCGGGTGAGATCGTAGCCGGCTGACGACTTGCGGGCGCGCTGGCTGGTGCGGATCACCCGCCCATCCGGCAACACGACTTCGAGCGCCAGCACATTGTCCTTCATGGTGCCGTAGCGGACGGCCATGGTTCCGGACGCACGCGTCGAGGTCATGCCGCCGATCGATGCATCGGCGCCGGGATCGATCGGAAAGAACAATCCGGTATCACGCAGATGCGCGTTGAGTTGCTTGCGCGTGATGCCGGGCTGCACGACGACATCGAGGTCTTTGTCATGCACCTGCAGCACGCGGTTCATCCGCGCAAAATCGATACAGACGCCGCCAGCCACCGATGCCGCATTGCCTTCGAGCGAGGTGCCCGCGCCGAATGGAACGACCGGCATGCCGAGTTCGCCGCAGAGCTTCACGATCTCAGCGACTTCCTGCGTGGTCTCCGGAAACACCACGACATCCGGTGGACGACTGGCATGATAGGCCTCGCTGCGGCCGTGATCATCGAGCACACCGCGCGCAATTGTCGCGCGCGCCCCAATGATCTCATTCAGACGGACCACGGCCGTCTCGGCGCTCACTGGCGCTCCCATAGCATCCTCCCCTTCCATATCAGCGCTCAGGCTCTGCGGCCTGTGATGCGCATTGTTAGCTAGACAGCATGCGCCTTATTGGCGTCTGGCTTCAAACCGAAATCGTAATTCAAATGATAGTAAGGCGTGTTCTGCATGCGCCCGTCAGGAGCTTCGCCGGCACCTTTCCGCGCGAATTCGCGAATGAGCGTATCCTTGACGCCGAAGACGACGTCGGAGTCGAGATACTTGTCGCCCGCGACAAACACATGCGTCACCAGTTGCTCGAAGCCAGGCGCCGAGATCATGAAGTGAACATGGGCAGGCCGCCACGGATGACGCCCCTGAGCCGTGAGCATATCGCCGACCGGCCCGTCATGGGGGATCGGATAGGCCGCCGGCTTGATCGACCAGAACCGAAAACGGCCCTCGGCGTCAGCGTGAAACCGCGCGCGCATTGCAAGATCGCCGATCTTGTCGAGCTGCTGGACGTCATAATAGCCGTCATCGTCCGAGTGCCAGACGTCGATTGTCGCATTAGCAATCGGCTTGCCGTCAGGTGTGGAAACCGATCCCGTCACGATCATCGGATCGCCCTCCAGGCCGCCGGAGATGTCTTCGCCAAGCTTTTTCTCCGGGGCTGCCTGAACGAAGAACGGCCCGAGCACGGTCGTGTCCGTCACGCCTTTCTCGGCGCCATGATTGATCGCATCGACCAGCATCGACACTCCGAGCGTATCCGAAAGCAGGATGAACTCCTGGCGCTTATCGTCGCACATGTGACCGGTGCGCGTCAGGAATTCGATGCCTTGCTCCCATTCCCTCTGGGTTGGCCGAACCTCCCGGACGAAGGCATGCAGATGGCGTACCAGCGCCTCGCTGATCTGCCTGATCCGCGGCTGGCCAGCATCCGTGATGCGATCCAGTACGGCGTCGGTAATGGTGTTCTCGTTGAAATTCCGCATGGCCTCCCCTCACCCAAGCTTCGGTTCGCCGAGACCCGACAGTCGCTCGACATGGCGCACAGTGGCGATGAAGTCGGATTCACCATCTCCCTGTGCAACAAGCGATCCGTAGATTTCCCGCACCTGCGCTGCGAGCTGCAGCGGCACGCCGACGTGATGACCGGCGCCGATGATGAGGTCGAGATCCTTGGCCATCTGCCGGCACGAAAAGGTGGATTCGAAGTTGCGCGTGGCAAGCGGCGGCGTCTTGTACTTGACCATCGGCGAAGCGACCGCGCTGTCGTCCAGGACCTTGAGGATATCCGGCCAGGAGATGCCGCCCTTGCGCGCCAGCGCGAGGCTTTCGGCCATCATTCCCGCGGACACCGCGATCATCAGGTTGACCGCGAGCTTGGCAAATCGCGCCTCTTCAGCCACGCCGAGATAGGTTTGCGCGCGCGTGAACGTCGCCAGCACCGGCTGAACCGCATCGAACGCGTCGCGCGGTCCCGACACGAAGCAGGTCAGCGCGCCGGTATGCGCGATCGCTGCATTGCCGGACACAGGCGCGCGCAGATAGGCGACACCCGTTGCTTCCGCCGCGATGCCGACCTCCGCTGATATTTCGGCGCTGACCGTGCTGGTCTCGATCAGAACCGCACCACGTGTCAGCTTGTTCAGCAGGCCGTCTGGTCCGAGCACCACGGAACGCAACGCCGCATCATCGGGCAGCGATGTGAAGATGATCGAGTGGTTTGCAGCGGCGCCTGCCGCGGAGTTCGCCGTCTGAAGCCCAAGCTGCTGCGCCAACGCCATGCGCTGCTGGCTTGGGTCGTAACCGGTGACACGAACACCGGCCTCCACCATGCGGCCGGCAATGGGCAAGCCCATCTTGCCAACACCGATCCAGGCTACCGCCTGTGCTTGATCTTTGGACGGAGTTGTCATGCCGCTTTCTCCTGACGTTCGATCTCAGAGACGATGCGCATGCCTGATCGCTCGAGCTCATTCTTTTTGTGGTCGAGGTTATCCGCCAGCAGGCGTCCGCCTCGCTTGCGCCAGATGCCGTCGATCATGACCGCCTCGACATTGGCGATGCTGGACTGCATCAGGACCGTCGAAACCGGGTCATGGACCGGCCAGAGGTTAAGGTCCGTGGCATTGATGACGACCAGATCCGCCTTCTTGCCCGGCGTGAGCGAGCCGATGCTGCTTTCACGCCCGAGCATGCGGGCGCCCTCGATGGTGATCCAGCGCAAGGCCTCACGCGTCGTGATTGTCGTGGCGGCCGGGATGGCGCCCGTGGCCCGCCGATTCTCGGCATTGTCCAGCGCGCGCTGCATCGACAGTGCGATGCGGCCCACGTTAAACATGTCGCCAGGCAGCACGGATTCCAGATCAACGCCGAGCGATGGCCGCGATCCCAGCTTCAACAGCCGCCCGGTGATCGGGTAGCCGTGGCCCTGATTCATTTCATTTTCTGGCGTGACCGAGAACGACACGCCGAGATCGACAAGCTGACGCAGCAGATCGTCGGGAAGATCGTTGCCGTGCACGATGTTGATGCCGGGACCGACGAGACCAGCTGCAATCAGTCTCGCCCAGCCCCCCGGCGTCTTGGCCGGGCCTCCGCCCTGATGCATCGAGGCAATCAGATCGAACTCACGCGCCAGTTCGAAATCATGGATGGCAACATCCATGGTCGAATAATGAGGACCAAGAATCGCAAGGCCGAGGGTGACGCGGTCGCTGCGGTTAGACAGTGCCCCGGCCAGGAAGCGCTCGACCTCGTGGCGCGGATGCGGAACTTCGGAGAAGTGCGGCTGCCCCGGCGCCGCCTCCGGTTTCGGCGAGCCGTGGAAGAAGGCAGCACGGATTCCGCTCTCCTTCAGCGCCGCGACGGCGCTATCACTGTGCGCAGGCGTTGGGTTGTTGTGACACCAGTCAACCAGCGTGGTGGTGCCGCAATTGATCTGGTTCAGCGCGCCCATCAGCGTACCGATATGAATATCCTCGGGACGGAAGACCGTGGCCAGTCCCGCATGCATCCGGCGGAAATATTCGGGAAGCGTCCAGTTCGCGGAGAAGCCGCGCAGGGCAGTCTGCCACGTATGCATATGCGCGTTGACGAGGCCCGGAATGACGACGCGGCCACGACCATCGACGATCTCCGCATCACCGGCATCGAGGCCCGGCCGGATGTCGACGACGCGATCGCGATCAATCAGCAGATCGGCCTGCGTGAGATCGCCGATCGTGTCGTCCATTGTCAGGATGGTGGCGGATTTGATGAGCGTGCGTGTCGCCGTCATCGCAATGCCTCCGCCGTGACCGGAAGATCGCCCGCCCAAGCCCGCGCGATCAGGTCGCGGATCGCATCGCGTTCCAGCGGCCGCGGATTCCAGTAGGCATTGCTGACGGCGAGGTCGGCGGCGCGCTCGATACCGTCCTTCGGCATTCCCAGGTCGCGCAGCGCGACTTTTGCACCAAGACCCTGCGTGAGATCGAACAGTCCCTGCGCGGCCTGTCCGGCGCCAAGCGCGCGCGCGACGCGGGCCGCTGCGACCGGTACAGCCGAAGCATTATAGGCCATCGCATGCGGCAGGATCACCGTGTGGGTTTCGGCATGCGGCAGATTAAATGTGCCACCCAGCGTATGACAGAGCTTGTGGTGGAGCCCCATGCCCACCGCACCGAGACAGGCGCCACACAACCACGCACCGCGCAGTGCGTCGTCGCGTGCCGCCGCGTCGTCCTCGCCAGCTGCAAGCTTCGGCAGCGCGCCCGCAAACAGCCGGATACCCTCTTCCGCCATCAACGACACGACCGGATTGGCATCGCGGGCATAGAGCGCTTCGACAGCGTGAGCGATGGCATTGACGCCAGACGTCACCGCAAACGCAGGCGGCAATGTGCGCGTCAGGTCGACGTCGTAGATGACCGTTTCGGGGAGTATCTTCGGACTCGATTGCGTGATCTTCAGCCCGTCGCGGGTCTCACCCAGGATCGGCGTCATCTCGGACCCGGCATAGCTGGTCGGCACAACGATCTGCGGCAGGTCGGTCCGCAGCGCGATCGCCTTGCCTAGCCCGATGGTCGACCCGCCGCCCACCGCGACGATGCCGTCGGCCTGCAGAGCCTTGACCTGCTCCATCGCAAGTTCGGTCACATCAACCGGCGTATGCATCACCGCGCCTGCATAGACCCCCGCCGCGCGATCACCGATCAGCATGGCAATCTGCTCGCCGTGAGATTTCTGCTGGGCTGTCGTCAGAACGAGCGCGCGCTTAATGCCGAGTCGGTCGAGCTCGGCGGCCAGATCTGCCAGCCGTCCCGAGCCGAAGACGACCCGCATGGGCGCCGCCTGATAGACGAAGCTCTCCACCATTTCCATCCCTGATCGTCGACGCCGTTAGCGCGCTTCTGCTGCATTGCACCAGGGCATGCAGCGGATTTTTCGCTACAATCATTCCCGTGCACACGTTTGTCAAGAAACTCTGCACACGTTTGTCAATTTGTGCAAGATGAGGCATTCTCACGAGATCGTCAGCGGACACGGCGATGCGCGCGAGCAGGCTGGATGGCGATGCCCAAGAAGATCAAAAAGAACTCATCGACGCAGCAAGACCGCACATCACGCAAGACGATCATCGATGTTGCGAAGTGCGCCGGCGTTCATTGGTCGACCGTTTCGCGCGGCCTCAATCCCGAGAAGCGTCACCTGATCTCGCCGGAGATGATCGCGCGCGTCGAGGCCTGCGCGAAGAAACTCGGTTATCGGGCGAACGCGATGGCATCGGCGCTTCGCACGCAGCGCTCTCGCACGGTTGGCGTCATCATTTCGAATCTGGGTGACCCCGTGCATCCGCCGATTGTCCGCGCGATTGAAGACAGTTTCGCCGAGATTGGATACGTCACCATCGTCGGCAATACCGACAACCATCCACTCAGGCAGGCCGCGCTGATCGATCGTTTCATCCAGCAAGGCGTCGAGGGGCTGATCGTAGCGACCTTCGAGCGAAACGATCCTGGTATCGCGGCCTGCGTCGAGGCCAACATCCCCGTGGTCGCAGTGTTTCGCGATCCTGAAAGCGAATTCATACCGAGCGTCCGGGTCGACGACGCGAAGGCAATGGAACTGGCGGTTCATCATCTCGCCGAACGTGGACACAGGCAGATTGCTCATGTCGGCGGCCCGCAAAACGTGTCGACGGGTTACCACCGCTATCGCGGTTTCCGGCGCGCCTGCAAAGCTCTGGCTCAAGACGGAGTTGTGCCCACTGCCGTCTTCGGTGAGGCCTTTACGGTCGAGGAAGGCGAGTTCGCCTGCGAACGTTTGCTGGCGGAGAACCCCAATATTACGGCGATTGTGGCCGGCAACGACATGCTGGCCGTAGGCTGCCTTCGGCACCTGAGAAACAGGGGCATTTCATGCCCCGGCAGCATCTCGCTGGTCGGCATGAACGACATGCTGTTCATGGACGCGATAGCGCCGGCACTGACGACCATCAGTACGCCGACTGCGGAACTGGGAACGCAGGCGTCTCACATCCTTATTGCGATGATCAAGGGAACACCGGTTCAAAACGATCGGATCGTGCTGAAGCCGGTTTTGCTCGCGCGGGATTCTGTCGCGGCAATCAAGCTGCCGACCAAGACACGTGCGTCAGATTTTTCTGACACGGCCAAAAGAGAAGTCAGAATACGGCACCGACAAAGCTAAGCGAAACTTGACGCACTCTGCGACGGTGGCATGGAAAAATGCCAGCGACTGATCTGAATTTGCCGAGAACGCGGGCTCAGAAGCGATCCGTTACAGATCTGGCTTTTCGACCGAAATCAGAAGTTTCCGCAGCAGCCGCGTGAGCGTTTGGCGTTCGTTGGCCGTCAGGACCTCGTCGACCGAACGGGACAGCTTGAAGTGCTGCGCAATCGCCTTATCGACGGAATTTCGCCCCTTGGCCGTAAGCGTGATCCGCGCACCGCGGCCATCTTCCGGATCCTGGCGCCTGACGATGAAGCCGTCCTGCTCGGCACGCCGTAGCCGCGCGGTGAGCCCGCCAGACGACAGCAGGCACTCAGCATAGAGGTCGGTCGGTCGAACACCGATACTGCTGTCGGCCTCGCGGCGGTAAATCGTCAGCAGCAGATCGAACAATTCCCAATTGAAGCCCTGCTCCTCGAGCGCCGGCTCGATGGCGCTGCGCATATGCACGGATAGCCGGACAATCCGGCCGACGACGTCGAGGTGACCGGCGTCGAGGTCGGGCCGCCGCCGGCTCCAGCCGGCAATGATCTCATCAATCGAATCGGTAGTCATGCTGATCAGCATATAGGCACGGGGCACCCAATATATGCAAATTCGTCTATCTTTGCGCCAAGATATTTTATCTTGACTAAAAGATAGTTTGACATCACGCTTCGTGACGGGTTGACCGGATGCCACCTCGCGAGAAGGTCACGAGGTTACCAACGCCCGCCATCGAGGAAATGATCATGACAGCCAAGCCGGCCTTTGCGACCTCGCCCACCAATCCGCACGTCAAGGAAATCCAGACGATGCCGGAGCGGAAGCCGGACATGCCTTATGCGCCAGCGATCCGTGTCGAAGTGCCCTGCGGCATGCTTTTCATTTCCGGAGCGACGCCCTCGCCGCTCTATCACAAGCATCCCCACGTTCTGGAGGAGCACGATCATCCGAATTCGATCGAGGACCAGACCCATCGCGCCATGCAGACGATCCAGTCGATCCTGGATCACGAAGGGCTGACCTGGACCGATATCGTCAAGGTGACGAAGTACCTGACCGACATCCGGGACCAGGACGGTATGGTGAAGGTGATGAAGGAATATTTCGGCGACTGGACGCCGGCCAGCACCACCATCTGCATCAACCAGCTCTCGACCCAGGGCGCCCGTGTCGAGCTCGACATGATCGCCGCCATTCCCGTGCAAAAATAGACCGGATGTGACCTCCCGCCGGCCCCGGGTCATCGGGCCAAACGAGGCCGACAATGATGCACGGCACTGAAAATCAAGATGAGCAAGGGGACCGTTCGCTGCACACCCCAAAGGGGTCTGCGTCGCGGGCGACCGGAAGCAAAGCCGATGCGCCGCTCCTGCGTCTGGTCGGTATCGACAAATCCTTTCCCGGTGTGCATGCGCTCAAGAACGTATCGCTCGACGTCTATGCCGGTGAGGTCCATATCATCCTCGGCCAGAATGGTGCGGGAAAGTCGACGCTGATCAAGACGTTGTACGGCGCCTATGCGGCCGATCGCGGCTATATCGAGATCGAGGGCCGGCGGGTCGCCGTCACCCGCCCGGCCGATGCCAGCGCGCTTGGTGTCGCCGTCATCTTCCAGGAATTCTCGCTGATCCCGTATCTGGACATCGCGCAGAACATCTTTCTCGGTCGCGAAGCCGCATTCAGTCGCTTCGGTCTCGTCGATTCCGCGGCCATGCATGCAGCCGCGCGCATCATCCTCGACGATCTCGGGCTCGACTACGACACCCACGCATATGCCGCCGATCTCGGCGTGGCCCAGCAGCAGATGGTGGAGATCGCCAAGGCGCTGTCGCAGAACGCGCGGGTGCTCGTGATGGACGAGCCGACGGCGGCGATCTCCGAGCGTGAATCAGATCGCCTGTTTCAAACCATCGCGCGATTGACGGAGAAGCGCGTCGCCATCGTCTACATCTCCCATCGTATGAAGGAGGTGCAGATGCTCGGCGATCGCATCACTATCCTGCGCGACGGCGCCGTCGTGACCAGCGTGCTGCGCGATCAGAAAAGCCAGGCCGAGATGGTCGGCGCGATGATCGGACGGCCGTCGGGATCGCAACTCGCACGGACGCCGCGCCCGCCCGGCGAGCCTGTCCTGTTCGCAAGGGATGTGAACACGGCCAAACTGTCGGACATCTCCATCGAAATTCTCGCCGGCGAGGTGGTGGGGCTTGCCGGCCTCGTCGGGTCCGGCCGGACTGAAGTGGTCCGGGCCTTGTTCGGCGCGGACCCGATCGCAAGCGGCGAGATCTCTCTGTTGGGATCGCGCGCGCCGGCCACACTGGACAGACGGGTGCGTGCGGGCATGGCCCTGCTCCCGGAAGATCGCAAGCGGGAGGGATTGGCGCTGCCACTCGATGTCCGCGACAATGCGACAGTCGCCTCGCTGTGGCGCTGCTTCGCCTCCGGCTGGTTCTCACCGGCCAAAGCAGAGCGGGACACATGCGGGCTGATCGCACAGCTCGGCATCGCCGCGCATGGCACGCGCCAGAGCGTCCACACCCTCAGCGGCGGCAATCAGCAGAAAGTCGTGCTGGCCAAATGGCTGGCGGCAGGGTCCAGGCTGTTCCTGCTGGATGAACCGACGCGCGGTGTCGATGTCGGCGCCAAGGCGGAGATCTATCGCCTGATCGATCAACTGGTCGATGGCGGGGCCGGTGTCGTCGTCATCAGCTCGGAACTGCCGGAGCTCGTCCAGCTCTGCGACCGCGCCTATGTCATGCGCGACCATCGCATCGTCGGGCATCTCGCCGGCGACCAGTTAACCGAGCGGGCCATCCTCGAACTGGCGGTGCATCAATGAGCATGATGATCCAGCTGCAGCGCAGGTCCGGCATGGGCCAGTTCCTCAGCGCAATCCCCGGCGCCGGCCTCCTGCTGATCCTGATGCTGGTGCTGTTCACGATCGTCAATCCGAGATTCGTATCCCAGACCAACCTCATCAATGTCGGCTTGCAGACCTCGCTACTGCTGATGCTCGCCCTGCCGATGACGCTCATCATTATGACCGAGGGCCTCGACCTGTCGGCCGGAGCTCTGCTCGGGCTGAGCGGCGTCATCGTCGCCGAGGCGCTTCTTGCCGGATGGGGCGTGTTCGCCGCCTGTGCGGCGACGCTAGCGGTGAGCATTGCCTTCGGGGCCCTCAACGGCATCCTGATCGCCTATCTGTCGCTCCCTGCTTTTGTCGTCACCCTCGGCACCATGGGGCTGATGCAGGGGATTGCGCTGGTGCTCACCAATGGAGATCCGGTCGGCGGTTTCACGCCTGCCATCGAAACCTTCTATCGCTCCCAGCTTTGGTTCATTCCGACACCGATCGCGATCGCAGCCGCCCTTTATGCCGCGCTGTGGCTACTGCTCTATCGCACTCGGCTTGGCAACTACGTGATCGCCATCGGCGGCAACAAGGACGCGCTGCGTCTCGCCGGCATTCGCGCCAATCTCGTCCACCTCGCGGTCTATGTGCTCGGCAGCGCGATCATCGGCCTTTCGGCGGTGTTGCTGATCGGACGCACCAATTCAGCGCATCCAACCGTCGGCATCGGCATGGAGTTCGAGGCGATTGCCGCGGTGGTGCTTGGCGGCACCTCCTTCGAAAAAGGACAGGGCTGGCTGTTCGGCGCTGTGCTTGGCGCGCTCGCCATCACCGTGCTGCGCAATGGACTCAACATTCTGTCCATCGACTCGTCGCTGCAGGTCGTATGCATCGGCATCCTGCTCATCCTCGCGCTGCTGATCGATCAGGCGCGCAAACAATTCGTGAGGCGTACGGCATGACGGTCCCGGCAACGCTCGATATTCGCCCATCGTCCCTGTCGTCTGACGCCGCGGCCCTGCTCGGCCGGTTCGTGCTGATCGCCCTGATCGCCGGCACATTGACCGCGGTCGATCCGGGATTCGCGTCGGTGAGCAATCTCCTGAACATGCTGCGACAGGCGAGCCTGCTGTTTCTCGTGGCGTCCGGCCTCACACTCGTCATTATTGGCGGCGGGCTCGATCTGTCGGTCGGCGCCAATCTGACGCTGTCGGCCTGTCTCGCCGCAGCCACGATCAAGACGACCGGCAACCCGTGGTACGGCGTCGCGGTCGCGATCGGCGCCGGCACGCTGATCGGCTACGCTAACGGGCTGATGATCAACCGCCTGCAGCTGCCGCCTTTCCTTGCGACTTTCGGCATGTTGTGGGTGGCGCAGGGCATCGCCTACTGGTTCATGGCCGGGCAGACGATCTACGGCATGCCGATGTCGTTTCGCTATTTCGGCACCGGCTTCTTCCTCGGCGTTCCGCTGCCGATCTGGATCACGCTTGTGGTCTGTCTCGCCTGCAGCATCCTCCTGCACCGCACGACCTTCGGCCGCGAGGCGTATTTCATGGGCGCCAACCAGACCGCCGCGGTGCTGTCCGGCGTCCCGGTCGAGCGTCGTCGGCTGCTGCTCTACGTGCTCAGCGGCTTGACGGCGGGCATCGCGTCTCTCGTCTATCTCGCACGCCTCAATGCCGCCGAGCCCGGAATCGGCGAGCCATTGCTGCTTCCTGCTATCGCCGCAGTTCTGGTCGGCGGCACATCCTTGTTCGGTGGCAACGGCAACATCGTCGGCACCGTGCTTGGCGCCATCCTGCTCACCATCATCGTCAACGGCCTCAATCTGCTGAATGTTGCAGCGACCTGGCACCCCTTCGTCAACGGCGCCGTCGTCCTGGTCGCCATCATTGCGGATCTCGTCATCAGCCGACGCCGATCAGGGAGCGGATAGACCCGGCATCACCAGTTCACCACACGTCTCGTCATTCACAACTAGAGGGGCCATCATGCGAACCACCCGATCTATCCGATGCGTTCTTGCCGCCGTCATTTGCGGCACCCTGTTCAATTCGGCAGCGCGCGCCGATGGCGAAGTGATTGCAGCCTTCACGAAGAACCAGGTGGACCCGCATTTCGAGGGCGTGCGCGCCGGCGTCGCGCAGATGGCCGAGAAAATGCGCGCGACGGTCAAATATTACACGCCGACCAAGCCGAACAATATCACCGAAGGCATGTCGCAGCTCGAAGATGTCGGCGTGACCAAGCCCAATCTGATGCTATTCATGCCGATCGACGCAAAGGCGCAACTTCCGACGATCAAGCGCCTAATCGAATCCGGCCTGCCGATCATCAACTACAACGACCGCGGCGGCGACGCGCCTTATCTCTCCTTTGTTGGCCAGGACGATTACAAGCTCGGCTACGACATCGCCAAGACCCTGTTCGACCACCTCGGCGGCAAGGGCAATGTGGTGATCCTCGAAGGCGTCAAGGGCTCCACGACGGGTGACGAGCGCAAGCGCGGCTTCGACGCCGCGGCCAAGGACTATCCGAATATCAAAGTACTGGCCTCGCAGCCCGCCAACTTCCAGCGCCTGCTCGGCATGCAGACGATGGAAAACCTGATCCAGCAGTTCAGCACCATCGACGGCGTGATCGCCGCCGCCGACGCGTCCGCGCTCGGCGCCATCGAGGCTCTCAATGCCGCCGGCCGCAAGAACGTTGCAGTGGTTTCGATCAACGGCGTGCCGGAAGCAGTCGAAGCCGTGAAGGCGGGCAGCCTGCTGGCGATCGCCGAGTTTGACGGCTTCAAGATCGGCTGCGTCGCCACCGCGGTGGGCCTTAACGCCATTCGCGGCCAGAGCGCGCCGAAGCAGGTCACGATTCCGGGCGCGATCATCACCAAGGCGAACTACGCGCCGTGGCTCGTCCCCTACAAGAACCGCACTTGCCCGACGCCCGACGCGTATATCGCGAAGTAACGCCAACGGGCCTGCAGACGCGTCGCGTGCTGCAGGCCTGCCTGCTTACTTGGTCGCCCCGTCCGTCGACATCGCGATGAGCTTGCCATAACGCTCCGCGTCGTTGCGCAGCTCCGTTTCAAAAGCTTCCGGTGTCGAGCTCGCAAGATCGACGCCCTGTCCAGCGAATTGCTTGATCAGGGCGGGATCGCTGAGCGCCTCAGCGACGTCACGCGCGATCTGGCTGACGATGGGCTTGGGCACTGCGGCGGCGGCGAGCAGGCCGAACCAGCTATCATAGGTGAATTCGGGGAGCCCCGCCTCGGCGAAAGTCGGCACATCAGGCAGTTGAGCCATGCGGCTCTTGCCGGTGACCGCCAGTGCACGCAGCTTGCCGGACTGGATGAGATCACCGCCGACACCGAAATAGGTGAAGGCAACCGAGGTATCGCCGCGCATGATGCTGATTTGGGATTCCGGCAGTCCGCGATGCGGGATCAGTACCATCTTGGTCTGCGTGAGATGCCTGAACAGTTCGGCCGCGATGCCGGTGGCGCTGCCGACGCCCGCCGAGCTGTAGCTCAGCGAATCCGGCTTGGCCTTCGCCGCGGTGATCAGTTCGGCCAGCGTCTTGAACGGTGCATCCGGCGGGACGATCAGGATGGACGGCGTCGATCCGACACGACTGATCGCAGCGAAATCCTTGATCGGATCGAAATTGAGGTTCTTGTTGACCACGCCGACCACGCTGTGGCCGTTTGAGGTCAGCATGATCTGCGAGCCATCGGTCGGTCCCTTGGCGACGCTGCTGACGCCAGCGATGCCGGGCCTATTCTCGACGATGACCTGCTGCTTCCATTTCGCGGTCAGCTTCTCGGCCACCGAACGTGCGAGGATGTCGGTGATGCTGCCGCCCGAAAACGGCACCACGATGCGGACGAGTTGGTTCGGATAGGTCTGTGCGACAGCCCGCGTGCCCATCAACGCCGCTGTCGCGGCAAGGCCGGAGCCGACCATAAACTGGCGGCGGTCCATTTGTTTCTCCCTGGAGTATTGAGTGCCGGGCTTTCAGCCTCTTGCGGTGTTGGGCAGTGGCATTGCGAGCAAAACCACTGCCGGTCGTTTCGTCTCGTTGCGCAAGGCGCGCGTCTCGTTCGGCGCGATGCGGCAGGAATCCCAAATGCCCAGGGTGGCGATGCCATCCGGCGTCTCGAATGTCACCTCGCCTTCGAGGACGACATAGAACTTCTCCTCCGGTGAGGCCGAGGGCGTAATACCGCCGCCCGGCAGGATCTGGCTCATGCCGAGCCACATCACATCGCCGGGCCCGGCGTCGCGGCCCTGCAGGCGGAACATCCGCATGTCATTGTGGCCAGGGGCTTCGTAACGCGGGCATCGCTCAGGCGGACAACATGCATGGCTTCACCCGTTAGGCTGAAAAACAAGACGATCGCGCGAGGAGCCGAGCACGGCGACATAGGCCTCTGCAGCGCGCTCCAGCGGGTAGATCGCGTCCGGCTTGATCGGAAACGGCTTCAATGCGCCGCTGGCGAAACCCGGCACCAATTCGTGCAGGATCTCGCCGGCTTCCGGCGATGACAGCGACAGCGAGTCGACACCGAAGAAGGTGTGCTTGCCGCGATAGAAGGCGAAGATATCGAACGGCACGGTGGCCTTGGTGGAGGCAATGAAGATCTGGCGGCCGAGATGCGCGAGCGATTTCGTGCCGGCGTCGTAATAGGGTTCGCCGACAGTGTTGTAGACGATGTCCGCGCCCTTGCCGCCGGTGAGTTCGCGCACGGTCGCGGCGACGTCATTGCGGCTGGAATCGACGACGGTCACCTCGCCATGGGCATGGCCAGCATATAGCTCGTCCTTGCGAACCACGCCGATCACGCGAGCGCCCTGCCAGGACGCGATCTGCGTCGCCGCCTGACCGACCTTGCCGTTCAGGCCGAGGATCAACACCGTCTCGCCGGGTTTCGGCATGCCGCTGCGACGAAAGCCTTCCTGCGCGGTGACAAAGGGCACGCCGATGCCAGCCGCCTCCGCGAGGCTGATGTTTGCCGGCTTCTCGACCAGCGCAGACGCCTCGACCACCAGATGCGTCGCATGGGTGCCATCGCGACCGATCCCGAGTTGGCCGGACGAGCCGAACACTTCCTTGCCGATCAGGTCGGCCGGTCCGTCGATCACGGCGCCGGCGAAGTCCCGGCCAGGCGTACGCGGAAATACGGCATGCGGCATCAGACCGAGCGTCGCCTTGGCGTCCGACGGATTGATCGCGGCGGCCTTTATCTCAACCAGCGCATCGCTTGGCCTGGCGCAGGCGAGTGTGCGTTGCTCGATGCCGAGCGCCACATTCTCGATGCGATCAGCCTTGGCGGCGACCCGCAGGCATGTTGCGGTGACGCTGGAGGAAGTCTTGGCGGCTGCAGTCATTTCAGTCCTCGAATGCTGTGTTATGCGGCGCCCGGCAAATCGAACAGTGCGCGTGCTTCAGCAGGCGTCGCGATCTGCGCGCCGAGTTCTTCGATGATGCGGCGTGCCTTGTCCACCATCACGGCGTTCGACGGCGCCAGTACGCCGCGGCCGAGCATCACCGCATCTTCCAGACCGGTGCGGGCATGACCGCCAGCGAGCACCGATTGCGCCACCATGGGAAATGTGGAGCGGCCGATGCCGATGGCCGTGAAATGCGCATCCCGCGGCAGCAGACCGCGCGCATACAACACAGTTTCCGGCGACGGCTGGAAGCCATATTTGACGCCCATCACGAAGGAGGTGAGCGCCGGGCCGCTGAGTGTACCGTCGGCGAGGAGATCGTGCAGCAGCGCGATATCGCCGGAATCGAACAGTTCGATCTCGGGTTTCACGCCGGCCTCGCGGATGACCTTGGCCATGCGGCGCACATTGCCGGGCGTGTTGATCACCACCTGCCCGCCGGAATTCATGGTGTTGAGATCGAGCGTGCAGATGTCGGGCTTCAGCGCCGTGATATGGGCGACGCGTTCTTCCGGGTTCATCAGCGTGGTGCCAGCGGCGGCGACCCTGGGATCGTCCTGCGAAGGCACGAAGCGACCGCCGGGCCCGGTAGTGATGTTCAGGATCAGGTTACGATTGCGCGCGCGAATGCGCGCCACGACGTCCTGATAATAGTCGAGCTTCATCGACGGCGCGCCGGTGCCGGGCTCTCGCACATGGATGTGCGCGACTGCCGCGCCGGCTTCAGCGGCACCGAGGCAGGCGTCGGCGATTTCTTCCGGCGTGATTGGCAGATGCGGGGTCTGGTCCGGCCGCGTCAGGTTGCCAGTGACGGCGCAAGTGATGACGATCTTGTCGAGCATCGGGCGCATCAATCTCTCCTTATAACGCTCGGCCGCCGTCAACGACGATCAGCGAGCCGGTGGAATAGGTCAGGTGGGTGGCGCAGGCCGCGATTGCGCGGCCGACATCCTCGGCCGTCGCAACACGCTTGAGCGGAATGGTCCCCGCGACCTTTCCGAGCGCGGCCGCATCGCGGCCCGGCACAAAGTCAGTAGCCACCACGCCGGGCGACACCGCCATCACCCGCACTGCCGGCGCCAATGCCCGCGCGAGCGACTTGGTCATGGTGTCGATGCCGGCCTTGATCGCCGCGTAAGCCAGATTGGAGCCGACACCATTCAGCCCCGCAATCGACGAAACGTTGACGATGAGCCCGTCGTCGCTCGCTTTGAGCAGCGGCGCGAAAGCGCGGATGGCCGCGAACTGGCCGCGCCAGTTCACCTTGAACATGTCGTCGATGAACTCGTCGGTCAGCGCGTCGAGATCCCCGATCGGGATCGGCTTGGTGTAGCCCGCGGTGTTGACGAGAATATCGCAGCGGCCGAACGCTCGCTCCACCTCGCCGGCAAGCGCGGTCAGCGTTGCACTATCTTCAATTACCGCGCGTCTGGCGAGGTGGCCTTCGCCCGGAAGGCCGGCCAGCAACGCGTTGGCGGCTGCTTCGCCGGAGCGCCAGGTCACGACGACACGGGCGCCTTCGGCGGCCAAAGCTTGCGCGGCCGCGGCGCCGATGCCGCCCGAACCGCCGATCACCACGGCTACCTTGTTAGCAAGAATATCCGACATCGACAGCTCACTTGATGGGAGGATGAGGGAGCACAGCCTCGCCGGGCTCCATGACGAATGTGTAGTTGAGGCTGAACCATTCGCCAGTGACATCCGGCGCTGGCGGCGCGCCTTCGCCCTTACGGTAATCGCCAATCAGCGCGCGCGTCACGCCGAATACGACATCGCTCTCCAGATGCTCGTCGTCATCGACAAAGATCTGCGTGATCAGCGTCTTGAAGCCCGGCTTGAAGGCAAGCACATGCAAATGCGCCGGCCGGAACGGATGCCGGCGCTGCGCAGCCAGCATCTCCCCGGTCGGACCATGGGTCGGCACCGGATAGCCAGCAGGCTTGACCGAGCAAAAGGCGAAGCGGCCGTTCGCATCGGTCTCAAACACGCCGCGCAAATTCATGTCGGCCTGACCGGCGTCCTGGTTTTCGTACATTCCCGATGGCGAGGCCTGCCAGACATCAACGCTGACACCCGAGAGCGGCGCTCCCAGCGCGTCGGTGATGCGGCAATCGACGAACAGCGGTGCACCGGGCGTCGGCGAACGCAAGATCGAGGCACCATTCTCTACGCGCGGAGCGTTCGCCCGCCAGAACGGCCCGAGCAACGCTGCGGCGGTCTCGCTCGCCCCGTCCTGGCCGTTGTTCAACAGGCAGACCAATGTCGAGAGCCCGACCGCGTCGCTGAACAACACGCCCTCGTTATGGCTGTCAGTCGTGGTCTGGCCGATCCGGTTGAGGAAATCGATGGCAAACTCGAATTCCGCCTCGGTCAGCCGGACCTCGCGAGCAAAGTCGTGCAGATGGCGAACGAAGGCGCTCATGACCGTGCGCAGCCGCTCATTGGGTGCAGCGCTCATCGCGGCAAGCACAACGTCGGTCACGTCCTCCTGGCGCGTAATGATCATCGACCACTCCCTCACATTGCAATTTTTTGGCTATCCACGATGCGCAATCGATTGCACAATTAATGCAATCGATTGCGCAAGTCAACTGCAACAGATAGTTTGGAGATCGTGGCAGGGATGACGACAATCAAAGACGTGGCGCGCGAGGTGGGAGTGCACCCATCCACCGTCTCGCGCGCGCTCGACCCTGCCCGCCGCGGACGGATCGGCGAGCCGGTCGTGCGCCGGATTCTGGAAGCAGTGGAGCGGCTGGGTTACCGCCCAGACACGGTGGCCGCGAGTCTGCGCAGCGGCCGTTCGAACATGGTCGGCATCATCGTCCCGGACATCGCGAACCCGGTCTTCTCGCCCATCATCGGCGGTCTCGAAGACGTGCTATCGGCACGCGGCTACGCGCTGATCGTCGCCGACCCGCAACCGCAACGGACGGGCGCCGACGACATCGTTCAACGGCTCGTGGCACGCCGCGTGGACGGCCTCGTGCTGGCGAATGTCGCGCTCAAGGATAATTCGATCGAGCGTTGTCTGAGTTGGAAAGTCCCTGTCGTGCTTGTCAATCGCGCGGAAGCTGAGGCGCGTGTGCCTTCGGTGGTCTCGGACGATGTGGTCGGGATGCGGCTCGCGGTTGCGCATCTTCTCGAACTTGGGCATCGCCACATCCTCCACCTCGCCGGCCCGCAAATGCTATCGACCGGCTCGCTCCGCCGCCGCGGTTTCGTGGAGGCAATGCACGAAGCGGGTCTCGCGCCGGCTGACAGTGATATCGAAGAAGCTGAAGCATTCACGCGCGAGGCAGGACGCGCTGCTGCACTCAGACTGCTCGCACGACAGCCTGAGGCCACCGCCATCGTCGCAGCCAACGATCTCCTCGCGCTCGGCATCTATGAAGCGTTGCGCGAAATGGGCCGGCGATGTCCGGAAGATCTGTCAGTGATTGGTCACAACGACATGCCGCTGGTGGATCTGGTGGATCCGCCGCTGTCCACGATCCGCATCAGCCACCGCGAGATGGGTGAACAGACCGGCCAACTCCTGCTCGACCTGATCGAAGGCGTGCGCGGCGATGCGCCTTACGTCGTCACAGCGCCCGTGCTCGTCGTGCGCCGCTCGACACAGCCACCAAGGATTTCGCGATAAGCCAGTGTTGGATCTCATTGATTGAGCCAACGTGATTCTGGTTTGGCCCTCGCTTTGAACAAGGGCGGACTCGCATACCGGCAAACCCCTCCGACCTTCTTATCAATTCGGCCCAATCCGGAAGCGGCTACGCCCAAACGATAACAAGCGAGTGATCAGACAAGAGCGCGTTGCATGACAGATCTGACGTCATATGGGATGCATTGAACATTCATCTGCAGTAATTCGGCCGAACTCTACATTCCGTATGATGAAGCTGGGCGGTTCCCACGCTAGGGAACCTAAGATGTCTGATGTTTCTCGCCGCGCTCAACTTATTCTGTTGAAAAACGATCTGCACATCATGCGAGGCCGGGCCCAACGCCTGGATCTAAGCGATGTAGCCTTGTTGATCTCAGAAGCCGTTCTGCTGCTCTCCAATCAGCCGGAGATTTCTAAATCTGACCAGCCGCGCGCCTAACTGCATTGTTTGTCATCGGTGCGTTCGGTCGCCAGGACAAACATACCGACAGCCGCTGCGGTCACCAAAAACGGCATAATGATAAGGGCCATTGACGCCTCCTTGTCGAAGTTGATCTTCGAGCATGACACAGCATCTCTTATGCGGCTCGCTGCTTCCCTAAAGCAGATGGTGAACAGAATCATACAGAGAGATTTGGTTGAGAAACGCCAAATTCATGAACGATAAAGTATGCGATCTGCGCGAGGTCCAGCGCGCAAAATGTCCGCTTTGCGCCAAGAGCAGTGGCCCACCACGTCGCCTTTGTGTCAGAAGCGGGCCATTCGCCAGCGGGTTTCCCTAAAGCAGAGGAGGCGGACATCTCTTGCACTGTCCGCCTCCTCCAGGCATAGCTTAGACCTCCAGCTTGTCTCCACCCTTCAGATCAAGCATCTCGCGCGCTTCATCCGGGGTCGCGATCTCAAGACCCAAGCCTTCGACGATCTTGCGCGCGAGCGTGACCTGCTCGGCATTCGAGGAGGCCATGCGACCTGGCGCCGCCCACAGCGAGTCTTCCAGACCGACGCGGATATTGCCGCCCATGGCCGCGGCCATCGCCGCGATCGGCAGCTGATTGCGACCGGCGCCGAGCACCGACCAGACATACTTGTCGCCGAACAACCGATCCGCCGTGCGCTTCATGTGCAGCACATCTTCGGGATGTGCACCTGTACCGCCCTGCAAACCGAACACCGTCTGGATGAACAGCGGCGGCTTCACCAGCCCCTGTTCGAGGAAGTAGGCCAGATTATAGAGATGCGCCGTGTCGTAGCATTCGAACTCGAAGCGCGTACCCGTCTCGGCCAGCGTCTTCAGGACGTACTCAATGTCCTGAAACGTGTTGCGGAACACGATGTCCTTGTTCTGCAGGTGCTTCAATTCCCAATCATGTTCGAACTTCTTGAAGCGGTTCAGCATGCCGAAGAACCCGAAATTCATTGAGCCCATATTGAGCGACGCCACTTCCGGCTTGTAGACCGCGGCAGGCCGTACGCGTTCATCCACCGTCATGGTGGGCGCGCCGCCGGTGGTCAGATTGATCACCGCATTGGTGCGCTGCTTGATGATCTTCAGGAACGGCGCAAAGGCTTCGGGACTTTGATCGGGTTGCCCGGTCTTCGGGTTGCGCGCGTGCAGATGCACGATGGCGGCGCCGGCTTCCGCCGCATCCACGGCAGCGTCGGCGATTTCCTGCGGCGTCACCGGCAATGCCTTGGACATTGAGGGCGTATGAATAGCGCCCGTCACGGCGCAGGTGATGATGACTTTGCGGCTCATGTCAGTCTCCGTCTTGCTGTTAAGAGATGGTGTAGTCAGGATTTTTCGCCCTGCACGGCCTTGTGAGCCGCCAGCGCTGCGAGGCGTTCGTTGCGTTGCTGCGTCAGCGCGGCAATCCGGTCGGGCGACGGCTGATGCGGCCAGGCCGCTATCACCCGATCGACATTCGGGCTTTGATAAACCTCGGGTCCTGCCGATGCAGCGGCCAGCTCTTTGTAGAAACCGGTGTAGCGCGCGCAGTAATCGGGGATGCCACCGGGCGCATTGAGTTCGATGGTCTCCAGCGGCCCAAGGAACGACCAGCGCAGACCGAGGCCGTCCTTTACGGTGTGGTCGAGATCCTCCGCAGAAACATAACCTTCGCCGACCAGACGAAACGCCTCGGCGAGTAAGGCGCCCTGTAGGCGATTGAGAATGAAGCCGTTGATCTCGCGGTTGACGGTCACGGGGACCTGCCCAATCTCGCGATAGATCTCACGCGCGCGGTCGATGGTCTCCTGCGAGGTCCAGGATGCGCCGCATAGTTCGACCAGCGGCACCAGATGCGGCGGATTGACGGGATGACCGACAAGGCATCGCGCCCGCCCCGGAAGCATTTCAGTGAAGCGGGACGCCACGATGGCCGAGGTGGATGACGCGAGCAATGCATCCGGAGGCGCGAGACGGTCGAGTTCGGCGAAGATGGCGATCTTCTGATCGACATTTTCGGGGCCGTTCTCCTGCACGAAGGCAACGTTCTTCACCGCATCGGCCAGACTTTCTGCGATCGAGATGCGCGCGGCGGCGCCGTTGGGGTCATTGGCAAGTCCGTGGCGGGCCAGCGCATGCAGCTCATCGCGAATAAGCCCGGGCGCAGCATCCAGCGTCGGGCGATGCGGATCTGTCAGCCGCACGGTCCATCCTGCGCGCGCGAAAATCGCGGCCCAGGCGCGTCCGATCAAGCCAACGCCGACGATCCCAACATGTCGATTGTTTACTGTCATTGATGTTCTCACAGCCACAGCACCTTGCGGCGCAGATCGAGATCGTCACGCAGGGCCTTCGACGGCCCCTGATGAATGACCTTGCCCCGTTCCAGGGCCACCGTCGAATCGGACAAAGCCAAAGCGAGATCGAGATTATGATCGACGATGATGATGGCAATTTCCTTGCGGAGCCGGTCAAAGGTTTCAAACAACTGCTCCACGACCGCGGGCGCCAATCCTTCGAATGGCTCATCAAGCAACAAGACGCGGACGTCGCCCGACAGTGCGCGCGCCACGGCCACCATCTGCTGCTCGCCGCCTGACAGATAATCGGCGGGACTGTCGAGACGCTCACGAATGCGCGGGAAATAATCGTAGATGCGCTCGCGGGTCCAATGCACGCCATTGCCAGTCTGCCGCTTCAGACCACCAAGTTCGAGATTCTGCTCGACGGACATGCCCGCGAACAAGGCGCGTCCCTGCGGTACGTAGCCGATACCGAGCCGCGCGGCTTCCGCAGACGATAGGCCGATCAACTCGCTGCCCGCCAGTTGAATAGAGCCATTCGAAGCCGGTGCGATCCCGATCAACGACTTGAGCAAGGTCGACTTACCCGCGCCATTGCGCCCGAGCAGTGCGATGATCTCGTTCTCGTGCAGGGTAAAATTGACGTCGTTGAGAATATGACTCTTGCCATAGAACGTATCGACATTCTTCACCGACAGCAGCGGCTTCGCCCCCGCCGCGGTCTCACGGGGGCGCGCAGCCACAGCCGTCGTACCCGACCCGATATAGACTTCCTGCACCTTCGGGCTGGACCGCGCCTCTTCGACGGAGCCATCCAGCAATACGCGTCCCTCATTCATGACGGTGACGTGGTCGGCCAGCTGGAACACCCGATCGATGTCATGCTCGACCAGCAGAACCGGCAAATCGGTCGAGATGCGCTTGATGATCGCACCGATACGTTCACGTTCGGCAGCAGCGAGGCCTGCAAGCGGTTCGTCAAGCAACAGGACGCGCGGCGCCGTGGCCAGCGCGACGCCCATGTCGAGCAGGCGTTGACCGCCGTAAGACAGCATGCCCGCCTCTGCCTTCTCGATTCCTGCGAGGCCGAGATAGCGGATCACCGCATCGGTCTCCGCGTTGATTGCGCCAATCGATAGCGCGTTGGTCACGGGATCGAAGCGCCGCGGATGCCGTGCTTGCACCGCGAGGCGGATATTTTCGCCAACGCTGAGCGCGGGAAACAGGTTGGTGATTTGGAACGAACGCCCAATACCTGCCCTCGCAATATCTTCCGGCGTATGGCCGGCGATAGGCCTGCCCATCAGCGACACACTGCCCTGATCCGGCTTGTACATGCCCGACAGCAGATTGAACGCGGTGGTCTTGCCGGCACCGTTCGGACCGATCAGCGCATGCAGCGTGCGATCGGCGATGGCGATGTCGACGCCCTGCACCGCCTTGATGCCACCGAAGCTCTTCACCATATGGCTGGCGGCAAGCACAGCGCCATCGACGGACGATTTCGGCTTCAGGAATTCCGGCAACGGCAATACTTCGATGCGCCGCGCCGACATCGCCGCGTCTTCTTCCACTTTCTTGCGGAATGGCGCGATCAGCCGCTCGCCCATGCCGATCAGGCCGGTAGGCGAGAAGATGATGAAGCCAACGAAAACGAGACCGAACCAGAACAACCAGTTCTCAGAATAGATGCCGAGAAACTCACGAAACAGAATGAAGAAGAGCGCGCCCAACGCCGGCCCGAGGAAACTACGCATGCCGCCGATCACGACCATGGCCAGCAACTCGCCGGAGAACGCCACCGAAATGGGATCCGCCGACGTCATCCGGTTTTTGTAGAGCAGCAGAATGCCAGCCAGCCCGGTGATGGTAGCCGACAGCACGAAGGCGGCGAGCTTGTAGCGATTGGTGGGGTAGCCGAGGAAGCGTGCACGCTGTTCGTTTTCGCGGATCGCCACCAGCACCGAACCGACCGTGGAATTATGGAAGCACCACAGCAGGATCAGCACGAGAAACGCGATCAGCGCCACGAACCAGTAATAGGTCGCACCCGCATCGAGGTCGAAGCCAAGCAGTGCCGGCCGGGTGATGCCGCCAAGACCGTTCTCGCCACCGGTGACGTCGGTCCAGCGGAACGAGACGCTGTAGAGCATGGCCGCGAGCGCCAACGTCAGCAGCGAGAAATACACGCCGCGGCGGCGCAGGATCAGGTAGCCAAAGGCAGCCGCCGTGATGGCCACCACGACAAGTGCAAGCAGCGTCGGCCCGACGAATGAATTCGGCATCCAGTTGCGCTGGATCAGCGCTGCAGCATAGGCCGCGAGGCCGAACCAGGCGCCATGACCGAACGAGACGAGACCGGTGTGCCCCACCAGGATATTCAGAGCCATGCAGGCCAGTGCAAAGACGACGATCTCCGTCGCCGACGTCACGGTCAATCCGAGCGCCAGCAAGATCGGCGGCAGGATGAGCAAGCCGATGCCCGCGATCAGCAATGGAACGGGAAGACGATTCAACATTGGCATCGCCTTACTCGAACCGCATGATGCGTTCGCCGAACAAGCCGCGCGGCCGGAACAGCAACACCAGAAGCATCAACAAATAGATCGCCGCCGTGGACGCCGCCGAATAGCCGATGCCGACCATGACGCCCTTGACCAATCCGACCAGCAGCGCAGCGATCACCACGCCCCAGAACGAGCCGAGGCCGCCGATCACTACCACCACGAAGGCGGGCGTGATGATCTCCTGCCCCATCGCCGGATGGATCGAATAGATCGGCGCCAGCAACACGCCCGCGAGTCCCGCCAGACCAATACCCAGGGCTGCGACGACCGACATATAGGGCTGCAGCGAGATACCGAGCGCTCCGACCATGTCCGGATTTTGCACGCCGGCCCGGACCACACGGCCGAATGAGGTCTTCTGCAGCAGCACCCAGAGCCCGACCACACAGGCCACGGCAATGCCGAGCAACACCACGCGATAAAACGAATAGATGAAGCTTCCGATCGCGACCTGACCTCGCAGCGCTGGCGGGATCGAATAGGACAACGGCGGCGCGCCGAAGATCATGCGCAAGGCCTGCTCGGCGACCATCGCGAGCCCGAAAGTCAGCAACAGCGAGAGAATGGGATCTGACCGATAGAAGCGCCGGAACAACGTCCGCTCGATGACAACACCGAGCAGCGCAACGACAACGGGGGCCACGACGAATGCGCCACCGAAGCCGAGATAGGGCGAAATGACAAGGGTAAGATAGGCGCCGATCGCATAGAACGCGCCATGCGCGAGATTCACGATGCCGCCGAGCGAGAAGATCAGCGACAAGCCGAGCGCAATCAGAAGATAATAGACACCATCAAGCAGCCCATTGAGGATCTGCTGGGTGAGCAACATGGCGGACATGATATGGGCTCCGCAGTCGCGCGCCGGCGCGCATCTGACAGGGGTCGGAAGGACGAGACCGAAGCAACTCGCGAGCAGAATGTCGGCGTCTCGCCCGAAAGCGAAACGCCGACATTGTTGCTAGCTCGGGAATTTGCAGACGTTCTCTTCCGCGGTGGACGCGATAACTTCGAGCGGTTCATCCGGCCCCGGGACGGCCGGGCTCGATGAGAAGATGTCCCACTGGTTCTTGATCTTGTCGGCAGGCAGCGCCGTCACCGCATACATTTCGTGCATCAGCTGATGATCCGATGCGCGGAAGTAGCCGGGACGTGTCTTCAGCAAATCGAACTTCGCGCCCTTCTCGAAATACTCGATGATCTTCGGCGACTCGGCCGATTTCAGCTCGTTGATGCTCTGTGCCACGATCTTGGTGGCGATGTAGTCGCCCCAGGCCTGGTTCTCCGGCGGCTTGTTGTACTTCTTGGTGAAGGCCGAGACGAAGGCCTTGCTGCCAGGCGTGTCCAGCAGATGATGCCAGACCACAGGCCAGGTGCCGACGAAATTGCCCTTGCCTGCAGCCCAGGCCAGAGCCGTGTCGAAGCCGAAACCGCCGACCGGGAAAGTCAGACCGAATTCGGCATACTGCTTGAGGAAGTTGGTGATCTGGTTGCCGGCAAGATTGATCACCACGAGATCAGGCTTGGCCTCGCGTATCTTGAGGAGATAGGCAGAAAAGTCCGTGGCGTCGGTGGGCACCAGGTCGTCGCCGGCGAAATTGCCGCCATTGGCCTGCATGAAGCGCTTCGACACGCTGAGCAGGTCATGGCCGAAGGCATAGTCCGCCGTGAGCGAGTACCACTTCTTGCCCTTCACCAGACCGTCGCGCAGGAACGAGCGGCCGACCGTCTTCACATACATCGAGTTCTGCGACTCGACGTGGAACATGTAGCGCTGGCAGTCCTTGCCGCGTAGCGCATCGGAATTTCCACCGGTGTTGATGAACAGCGTCTTGTTGCGCGTGGCGACCTGCGCGATGGTCAGACACGATGCCGAAGAAATTTCGCCGATGATACAGGCAACCTTGTCGCGCTCGATCATGCGCTCCGCCTTGGTCGAAGCCGTCTGAGGATTGATCGAGTCCTCCTTGAGCAGCTCAACCTTGCGCCCCATCATGCCGCCAGCGGCATTGATCTCTTCGACGGCGAGGTCGATGGCCATGACGCCATATTCGCCGAGCGGGCCGAGAAAGCCCGTGCGCGGCGTGAGATGGCCGATGCGGATGACCTCGGAGGTCTGCGCGCTCAGGACCGATGGTGCAGAGAGGCCGGAAGCAAGTGCGAGACCGCCTGCGGTCTTCAGCAGACTGCGGCGCGTGAATTGATTGGTGTTCGACATCAGATTCGTCTCCCTGATACGGCCGCGCGGCGCGGCTGTTTCCCCTCCGGCAGGCGCCGCACTCTTCTGTTGAGAGGGCTTTGTCCGCTTGCCGTGATCTGTGATCACAGTTAGAGTTGCAAAAGACGGGGACTTTGTCGAGTCCCTCCCTGCAATTTCGCGACGATACCCGGAGACCGCGTTGAACCTGCCGACTGCACTGACCCTTGTGGAGCCGCTCGACCGCCAGACGCTGGGCGAGCGCGCATATGCGCAACTGGCGGATCTGCTCATCTCGGGCAGGCTCGCGCCTGGCGAAAAGCTGTCATTGCGTACGGCCGCCGAGGTGCTTGGCGTGTCCATAATGCCGGTGCGCGAGGCGGTGTCGCGGCTTGTGGCCGACAAGGCATTGGAAGTCGCGGCAAACCGTGCCGTGCGCGTGCCCGTGATGTCGGCCACGCAGTTTCGCGATCTGACGAAGGTGCGTATCGCTATCGAGGGTCATGCCGCAGCAGAGGCAGCGCGACTACGTGGCGACACTAATCTCGCTTCCATCGCTACCGCAGAAGCGGCCATGCGCGCAGAAAGTGAATTGAAGGCACCCGACCTGCCGCGCGCCGTCGAACTCAACAAGACGTTTCACTTTGCCGTTTACGAGGCCGCGCAATCGCCGATCCTGGTCGAGATCATCCGTGCGCTCTGGCTCAAGGCTGGCCCCGTCATCAATCTCGATCTGCGCGGCAATCCAGATCGCCTGGCCAAGGGTGAAGCGGTCCGCTTTCACGCCGATGCCCGCAAGGCCATCGAGACTGGCGATGCAGATGCCGCCAAGACTGCGATCGCCGCCGACATCACCAGCGCAGCCAACTTCATCCTCTCGCGCGGCGGCCTCTCCGCCTAGTTCTCACAAAGTCCCCGGAGCCACCATGGATCTCAACATCGAGGGTTTGCGCGTCATCGTTACCGCGGGCGCCAACGGAATTGGCCTCGCCATCGCACGCGCCTTTGCCGGCGAAGGCGCACGCGTTCATGTCTGCGATGTGGACCAGGCTGCTCTCGCCGCACTCACAGCGAGTGATCCCGCAATCACACAGACACATTGCGACGTTGCTGATCGTGCGTCAGTTCGAAGACTGTTCGATGAGGCAACAGCTAAACTCGGCGGCCTCGACGTCCTCGTCAACAATGCCGGCGTCGCAGGCCCGACCGCCAAGGTCGAGGAGATGCATCCCGATGACTGGGACCGCTGCCTGAACATCTGCCTGACCGGCCAGTTCAACTGCACGCGCCTCGCCGTACCGCTGCTGCGCCAGAGCAGCAACGGCTCCATCGTCAACCTGTCCTCGGCGGCTGGCCGCGTGGGCTTCGCGATGCGCTCACCTTATGCCGCAGCGAAATGGGGCGTCATCGGCTTCACGAAATCGCTCTCCATCGAGCTCGGCCCCGATAACATCCGCGTCAACGCCATCCTGCCTGGCCTCGTCGCCGGCGATCGCCAGCGCCGCGTGCTGGAAGCCAAGGCGCAGCAGCGCGGCATTTCCTTTGCGGAGATGGAGAAAACGGCGTTCTCCTATACGTCAATCAAGGACTACGTCACACCGGAACAGATCGCCGACCAGATCCTGTTCCTGGCCAGCCCACGCGGACGTACGATCTCGGGCCAGGCTATTTCGATCTGCGGCGACACCCAAATGCTAGGCTAGCCGTCGATGCTCAAGACCCGAGCAAGCCAACCGACGACACTGCGAAGCAGTCTCTAATTTCTAAGTTCGCAGTGGATCAGGTACGGACGAAGCCGATGCTTTATGTCGGCCGGAACGCGCTGCACGAAATAGGCAGAACGCGAGCTTTCCGCTTCATCGCCGCGATCATCGTCGCGACGATAGCAGCTATGATCACCGCAGCTTTTCAGACAAGCTAGCTGTTGCGCTGTCGGTCGTACTCGCGAAGGAATGTCAGACCGTGCACCGTCAAACGGTGGTGATCTTTCTCACCGCTGTCCACCAGCTCATCGAGGTGCATGGAAAGCTTTTGCCGAACTCCGGGCGCCTCGGAATGACCTGAGAGCGCCCCGTAAATGTCGAGGGCGCGATCGACGGCCTGGATGTTCATGGCTGGCCTTTATGATGGCAGAGGCCATCTGTATCCGACGCGCGGTGCGGCGGTTGTCCAATGTAAAGCTCGCCAGCGCCAAATGTTCCAGACTTTCTCAAACACCGGCAGATCCCGGCCGCCGAAGCAGCCGGGTATCTGTGTCACATCTCGGCTTCAGCTTCGACGTTGACGACCGACTTTGCCAGACTGGTCAGCGCAGCGTCCGTAGCCTTCTCTTCCTTCAGAGTCGCGTCGAGCAACGAGGCCGCATCCGACATGCCCAGTTCTTGCGCCCATGTACGAAGCGTGCCGTAGCGAGACATCTCGTAATGCTCCACCGCCTGAGCGACTGCCAGGAGGCCGGCATCGAGCGCGGGCATGCCCTTGTACTCGGTCATGATCTCGGTCCCCTCCTTCGTGATGCCCATGATGGCTGCACAGGTCTTGGCGACGGGCTTCTTGCCTGCAATCTTGAACACGCTCTCTAGGCGCTTGATCTGACCTGCGGTTTCCTTCTGATGTTTCAGGAAGGCCGCCTTCAGGCCCTTGTTGTGAGCGGCCTTCGCCATCTTCGGCAGGGTTGCGAAGATCTTCTTCTCGGCGAAATACACATCCTTGAGGGTGTCGTGGAAAAGGTCGGCGAGCAGCTTGGGCTTTTTAGCCATGGGGTTTCTCCAATAAAAAGCCCCCGCTGATGCAGGGGCCTCGCATTCTCTGGTTGAGGTTATTCACGCCCGACAAGTCGCCGTAAGGATTTATGTTCCAGCAGGCGAGGAAGACCTCGAATATCAGCCTTTGCCTGCCCAGGCCGGGCGTTCCCCTAGCCATGGCGGCAGCGCCTCCCACTCGGCAGATCTCATCCGGCGCTCCTCGCCGCCAACATTGATGAAAACAAACGGTGCATCTTCCTGCCCTGTCTTGGAGCCGGCGAACATCGCTGGTGTACCGTACGCATCTCGAATTGCCGTCTTGATCGACATGTCTTTCCTCGATCTGTGAACATTTCGATGACGTAACGTTGACGCATCGTCGCCACGTGAGCGGGCTCTCTGTTCAACGCCGAACGGGAAGCGTCCAGTGCTACCGCGCGAGGAGTAGTACTATTTCTTTCTGACCGCACCCAGCGCCGGCATGATCTTGGGACCGCCGCCTTTGAGGCTCTCTGCAGCAGCGATCGTCTTGACCGGCACCTTCTTCGGTTTCTTGGTTTCGCGATTTCCCTTGGCCATATCGTACTCCCGCTATGTGAACTCGAGCGTTACCACGGCTGGCACTGAAAGACCGATTTATTATCACCGCTCTCTCGCCAACCTCCCACCGATTTGTTCCAACTCCCAGCCCTCGAAGATACTGATGGCTATTCGCGAAGAAAGAGCGCACCCTGCGCTCGCGCGCCTTGATGACCCTGATGGTCCCTGCCGAGCGCGCTGCTTTTGTCACGAAATTGTCCGATATGCCGCGGCTGGCGCAGCATTGCCAATTTTGAGCGATTGCCCTTTCAACCTTGAAATCGCGAGGCAGCAGATTGACGGTGTTCAGCCGCATTGCATTCATTGGCAATTCACTTCCACGCCGATGTGGGATCGCCACGTTCACTACCGATCTGCAAAGTGCAGTAGCAGCCGCCCGCGCAGACTCCAAAACCGTCATCGTGGCGATGACCGATCACGGTCATTTCTATGACTATCCAGCCACCGTTGGCATTCAGATCAATGACGGGCTGATCAACGACTACATACGTGCTGCGGAATTCCTGAACAACGGCCATTTCGACGTGGTGTCGCTTCAACATGAATTCGGTATCTTCGGCGGCGAAGCCGGGAGCGATATCATCCAGCTTCTCTCGCTGCTCAAGATGCCGATCGTGACGACGCTCCATACGGTTCTTGCAGAGCCCACTGCCGCACAAAAAGATGTCTTCATACGCGTTGTCGAGATGTCGTCGAAGGTGGTGGTGATGGCAGAGAAAGGTCGGGAACTGCTGCGAACCATCTATCAGGTCGCCGAAGAGAAGATCGAGATCATTCCACATGGAATTCCGGAATTCGCTTTTGTGGAGCCCGACGATGCAAAGACGAGGCTCGGTTTTGCCGGCAGGTCTGTCATTCTGACGTTCGGCCTGCTTTCGCCCAATAAGGGCATCGAATTCATGATCGATGCGATGCCGTCCATTCTGAGCACCTGTCCCGATGCGGTCTATGTCGTATTGGGTGCAACCCATCCAAATCTGGTACATGACGAAGGCGAGGCCTATCGCGAATCCCTTATTGCAAGGGCCCGCGAAGCTGGCGTCGCGGATCACGTTGTCTTCCTTGATCGTTTCGTTGACCAGGAGACACTGCTCGATTTCATCTCGATGTGCGATGTCTATGTCACGCCTTATCTGAACGAATCTCAGATGACGTCAGGCACCCTGGCCTATAGTTTTGGCTTGGGAAAGGCCGTGGTATCGACTCCCTATTGGCATGCCCGTGAATTGCTTGCCGATGGCCGCGGCATCATCGTCCCATTCGCGGATGCGGATGCGATCGGCACCGAGATCGAAAAGCTTCTGATCAATGCGCCACTGCGCCAAGCGATGCGCAAACGCGCCTATGCCAGCAGCCGCTCCATGACCTGGGAACGGACGGCCGATCGATACATGTCCGTTTTCGAGAACGCGGCTCGGCGCCACCGGCTCAAGACCATTGCAAAGTCGGATACGAGTACGCTCCTGCGAGATAGTCGCGCACCTCCCGAGATGCGCATTGGTCACTTCTTGTCGATGTGCGACGATACCGGGCTACTCCAGCATGCGGTCCACTGTGTTCCGGATCGCTTGCATGGCTATTGCATCGACGACAATGCCCGCGCGCTGCTGCTGGCATGCGCATTGAACACGCCGGGGGAACTGCGTCTGTCGGAGGTCCTGACCTCCCGCTTTGCAGCTTTCGTCCAGCATGCGTGGAATCCTGAGACGCACCGGTTTCGAAATTTCATGGCTTTCGATCGCAGCTGGCTGGAAGAAAGCGGATCGGAAGACAGTCATGGGCGCACACTTTGGGCGCTGGGCGTTTGCGCTCTTTCGGATGCGAACACCTCTCGGCGGACCTGGGCCGCAGCACTCTTTGCCGAGGCCTTACCAAAGGTCGGCGATTTCCTCTCGCCCCGTGCCTGGGCGTTCGTGTTGCTGGGACTCGATGCGTATTGCACGACCGTCACCGACAATAGCCGTGCCAATGCAATCCGGACGATTCTGGCCGACAGGCTCGTCTCGCTTCTTGAGAAAGTCGAGACGAGCGATTGGGTGTGGTTCGAAAACGGACTTTCTTATGACAACGCTAGACTCTGCCAGGCTTTGATTCTCACCGGCACTGCAATGAAACGGCCGGACTATCTCAATGCCGGGCTGAGAAGCCTGCGCTGGTTGTTGACACAGCAGACCTCGGCCAGCGGTCAGTTCAGGCCGGTGGGGACGGAGGGATTTCACGACATCCGGCGCCAGCCGCGCAGCTTCGACCAACAGCCTGTCGAGGCTGCTGCCACCATCGCGGCCAGCCTTGCGGCGTGGCGCGCCGACCAAAACATCGAATGGAAGAGCGAAGCCGCCCGGGTCTTCGCGTGGTTCCTCGGCAGCAATGACCTTTCTATCCCGCTCGTCGATCTGGAGACAGGAAGCTGCCGTGATGGACTGCATCCGGACCGTGCGAATGAAAACCGCGGTGGCGAGTCAGTCGTATCCTACCTGCTCGGACTGTCCGAAATTCGGCACATGGCACGTATCGCCGAGGATCAATCCAAGTCCGCGACCCGCGTAGCCTGATCACGGCGCGCTCCCCTCTCAGCAGACAATTGAGATTCCTTTTGCCCTCATCTCCGATACTGAATCGCCAGGCGCTCTATCTCCGGCCCGATGCATCCCGAGTCATCGTACGACCGTTTAAACCAGCAACGGAGCCACGCGATCTCAATCCGACAGATAAAACGCGCGCCAATCATATCGTCGACCGGATTCTTGCGCTCAGTCCCGAGCAGGCAGAACATCAGTTGGCCGACGTGCTTGAAAACTTTCTGGGCCGCCACCGGAATCTGCTTCAGACATTCGAGGCCCGGGCTGACGAAATGGAAGATGCGTTCCACGACCATAGCCGGTTCACGACGATTCAGCGTCAGCTAGTCGGCGCCTATTTCCTGAGTGAATACTCGTTTGAAGCGTCAGCCCTCTTCAATCCGAGCATCGTGCCTCACCCCGATCAGTCGGGAACGACAGCTGGCGCCCTGCGCTTCATCCTCAGCCTGCGCGCAGTCGGTGAAGGCCATGTGTCATCCCTGACATTTCGCACAGGCCTTGTAGATACCGACGGGACCGTCAGCATCGACCCGACCGCACGCCTCGCATCAAATCCGGCAGTTCAACACCTCGGGTCTGGGCCTGGCGGGGAGGATGTCGCCGTCACGTTTCGTAGCAGCGAGGATATCAGCGAGCGGGTCATTTTTCCAATTACGGAGTCGCAATCGAACGGCATCGAGGATGCGCGCTTCGTGAAATTCGAGCATTCCGAGCGAACGGTCTATTACGCGACTTACACGGCCTATAGCGGCAGGGCGATCCGCTCGGAGATCATCGAGACGTCGGACTTCGTCACGTTTCGCTTTTCAGCCCTCAGAGGCAGCGCATCACATAACAAGGGCATGGCACTTTTCCCCCGGAAAATCGACGGGCGGTTCGCGATGATCGCGCGGCAAGACAATGAAAACCTCTACCTGATCTATTCGGATGATCTTTATACATGGGATGGCGGCACGCCGGTCCTGAAGCCGGCCGCCCCTTGGGAGTTCATTCAAATTGGCAACTGCGGCTCACCTATCGAATTAGACGAGGGCTGGCTATTGCTGACACACGGTGTCGGCCCGGTCCGCAAATATTCGATAGGAGCAGCACTGCTCGACAAAAATGACCCGACGAAGGTGCTGGGGCGCCTGGACGAACCGCTCCTTCGACCTGCGCCGTCCGAGCGCGAAGGATATGTGCCGAACGTCGTCTATACATGCGGCGCAATGCGGCATGGCGATCAAATTATCTTCCCGTATGCGATTTCGGACAGTTACTCGAACATCGCGACGATCGATATAAGAAGCCTGCTCGCAGCGATGGACAAATAAGAGCTGACTTAGTTTTCCCGTAGATGCAATCGGACGTGGCTTCTCAGCACGCCCAGCTCATCCGTGGTCGGCACCTTTCACCAAACAGCAAATAGAACTCTTGGGAGACGCACAGTGACCGGTGAAAAATCAAGAGCGCTCGTTCTCGGAACGACAGTCTTTTGGAAGAACGATAAGAATGACTTTGGCACCGTGATCGCCAAGGACTGGAGCAGCGTCACGGTCAAATGGGATAGCCGCCCCAGCCAGACAATCATGCACAACGATATGGATAGCTGCACTGCCGCCTGAATTTACTTAGCCCCAACGAGCTTTCCTGACCATCATTCGCGAAAGCCGACGCGACACCAACCAGCCGCTGAACTCATCGCAAAACGCCCGCCGGGACAAGTCCGACGGGCTGCCAGTTATGTGGTCATTTGGGCGACAGCCGGACGCCACCAGACTTGCGGCGCCGGGCAAAAGAGGCCCGATCAGCCAACCCGCAGGTTTTCTGCCGACGTCTTGCCACGGTTAGCCACTTCCTCGAAGCTGACCTTGGCCCCTTCATTCAAAGTGCTCAGCCCCGCCTTCTCGACGGCCGAGATGTGAACAAAGACGTCTTTGCTGCCATCGTCCGGCTGGATAAAGCCGAAGCCCTTCGTCGCATTGAACCATTTTACTACGCCAGTGGTCACTTCAGTTCTCCCGGTTGTCTCTCAACGATAGCAACCCTGAATTCAGGGAGGAGTCAATCAAGCAAACTTCCATCTCCTGAATTGATGCGGCTGTCCGCTGCCAGGACGACGGGTGGCGGTCGTCCGCCCGCGACGCCGCGATGCGACAGCGGCTTTAGGCAACATAATCTCCGGGAATCCCAACCGACGTGCTAATGTCACTGAAGCCCAGTGCGGGCGGAGGACGAAACCATGGCCAAAGGCGAACAACGGAACAATCGTGAAGTAAAGAAACCCAAGAAGGACAAGGCCAAGACAATCGCGGCAGCTCCGACCATGAAGGGCCTAATGCACCCCGAGGCGGAAAAGCCCCGAAAGAAATAGTCGAACAGAGCGCATCGTCAACATAGCTGCGGCATCTGAGGTCACGGGCACCCGGCGCATGATCCATGTGCTCGACCGCGCTATTGCGTTCGCAGCAACCGAGAACCGTCAAATTCAATCAAAATGTCCAATCCCCTTCCGGGGCGCTCCGACGCGCATCGGCGATCATGCCAGATGGAGCAATCATGACACCTGAAGACCTGGAACTGATCCGTGAGATCGTCCTGCACGGCGGCGCAAAATATACGGCTGGCAATATCGACCGCAGCAAATACCAGCGCCTTGTCGATCTCGGGTGGCTATCGCCCCTCGTCATGAACAAGACAGACATTGCCTATGAGACGACAAAAGCGGGCGAAGTGGCGGCGAGCTGACCCAGCCCCCGGGGAGCGGCTCTAGCCCCGCGCGACGATTTTTCCGGTCGCGAACTGTTCTAAAGCGTAGAGCGCACTTTCCTCATACGTCGCACCCGGCAGCGGTTCTGCGACCACGATCAACTGGCCAATGGTCAATTGAACCATGCCATCCAGGATGTCGTAACTGGCTTCGTACGTCACGCCGGCCAATACCAGTTCGACATAGCCATGCCAGAAACCCTTCAACTCCGACTCCCAACCAGGTCGATAAATGTCTGAAGCTCTGCAGAAAAGCGCTCAGCCTGCCTGGCATCCAGCCATAGTTTTATCGTCGACGTCGCCGACAGGACAAAGGCAACCCCGAAACCGCCCGCATTTGGCACGCACAGCGCCGACCAGCTGTCAGCTTCGCTCACGATCTTCCGTTCGTTGGGAGTTCCCGTTTCCAGAACGTGATTGATCTGGATCTTAAGCTCGATTGCATCGTCGAACGACAGGGAAATCTCCTCTCCGCTGAAGTTCAAAATGAGCCAGCAATCTTTTTGCTTGGATTTAACGTCGGAGGTGAAATTGAAGGGCATGGTGGAACCATGCGCCTATGCCCGTGACGGTCAATCAAATTCGTCGCGACACCATGCGACTTGATGCACAGCCCTTCCGTAACCGCCTAGCTGCCTGCCGATCGGAAGCAAGTTTCATGTGGCAGCCTAGGTCTGCACGCTTTAACTGGACGTTGCGGTCTCGCATTTGAGTCGCACTGAAGCGTAGACAAAGGGCGATCAAATGGGCGACGGGTGGCAACCAATCAGCACCGCACCGAAGGACGATGAAAGGATCATCGTTGCGGGTGGAACATGGATACGCGGAAACAAGGACAAGCTGCCTCAGGCATTTCCATGCCTCGTCATCTGGGACGAAACCGAGTGGCTCATTTGCGACAATGAAGGGCCGCGAGCGCTCATACGGGGTCCCAAAGTCTGGATGGCAATCCCGCCCGCTGACTTGCCTTCAGCATCGGAACTGCTGAAGACGATCTGACGCATTTCATTAACCATACGATGCTACCCGTCCTGTAGCGCGGATCTTGTCGAGCGCACCGCGCCAACTCTGGAGTCGCAGATGCAGGTCATCGAAATCACGGACCTCGTCGAGGCAAGACGCGCTCGTCTGGCTCAATATCACGGGCTGCCGCGCGCACTTCAGCTGAACGGGCAAACAGTCACGGGATCGGTGAGATCTGTCGTGATGGATGCATCGGCAGCAAAGTGGACTGTAAAGCTCGTTGCAACGCCACCTATCGTTGACAGAAAATATCGTCTGCGCCGCTCAGCCTAGAGCCGGACGACGACATCCGGCTTTCTTCAACCCCGCCATACCGCAGCCGTATGTATCCGTAGGGCCCCTATTCTCCTGAACCAGCCATCCAAGGCGCGGGCAGTCCGGTGATGGATCTCAGCGCTTCCGGCCGACAAATCAAAACCTTCGAATTAGGTCGACTCCCGAACATAAAGGGAATCTACTGCACCGCATCATCGCCCGTCCTTAGGCATTCACCGGTGACCGAGAGTTCGGTCGCGCTCCCGCCCAATGTCTCGGGACTGCCATGCCTACCTCCGAATGTACTTTGGAATCGCAACAACACAGGCCCGGACGGTGAATGCTTCTCACCTTGAAGCTGAGCACGCCGCCATGATCGCGCTTGCGGCAGCTGCTCAACTCCCTCACGGAGACGAGCGAACGCTTGCCATGCGAAAAGCCGGACAACTGCAACTAATCGCAGATGCGAAGAAGCATCGGCTACAGAAGCCGGAAGTGTGAAGACCTATCCAGTAATCCAGCTACTAGCTCGCGATCGGCGCTTTGGCAGCGACACAATTCGTGCTTCCAAAAATAATATCTTCCATTCGTAATTTCCGACTGGAAGCGTAAGATCTGAAGATCATCGCAAGAACCTGGGCTTTTACCGGCGTCTGTGAGCACTGTTTCCCCCTCAACAAGGGGTGGCCATAAGCGTTGGACGATCAATATCTGGGATCGGCCTCTGCCTCTGGTACTACTGTCCCTCCTCTTGGCTCTTCTTAATTGTTGACGCCGTCGTTATTCAGCAGGGCTAAATCACCTCCGGTCAGAACGCGTCATAATCTGCGTGACGCCAAATCCTCGATTGAACGGAAGCAGATCTTGCGCGATCTCAACTTGAGGGGAGCTCTCAATGTCAGAGCTGGAATTCAGTGCCGTGAATGACCTTCAACACACGCCACAGCACGCCAGATGTAACGAGCAGTCCGAATATGATGCAGCGGTCGAGGTTGCTGCGAAGGCAATCAGAAAGACTTGGGATACGATGGGCGACATGCCATCACCGCTTTACGAAGATGAAGCGCGGCAACTCGGTAGAGCAGCACTCGATGCCATTATCGCTTCGCAACCAGTCACTCGAACGACCACATGACCTCCATCAGGCTGGCAGACACCCAGCATCTGACGACGACCTTTCCATGAACGGCACGCGTGCCGCTCGGTACAGACGTTTGGCAGCCGCCCAAAGCAGTCCCGAGGTGTACCGGCTACTTATACTTCTTGCCGACGAAGCCGAAAAAGGAATCCTCTGCATCTCAACCTTCAAACACCGACGTCCACCCCACATTGTCGCAAAGTCAACGTGAAACGCGTGCGCGGCACGCAGTCATCGCGCGGACAACATCAGCTTTATTTCCCCCACCACTGCAAGGACATTAACCGTTGAATTGGCTACCTATAGACACCGCACCACAAGACGGAACGCCAATATTCCTGGCTGGCGGATACGATGACAATTCGGATCATGCCATGGAATCCGAGGCAGAAAAAATGCGAACCGCCTGCCGCGCATGGTGGAACGACGGCGACTGGATTATTACCCTGGCTGAAGCAGGATGCGTCAACGTCACCCGGATCGATCCCACGCACTGGGCGCCTATTGAAGAACCGCGCTAGCCCAGCAAGATCGGATTGCCTTGCGGGCAAGGCCGCGTTGCGGCACTTTTAACAATCAGTCAAATAGAGGCTCAGAGTAAAATCCGCCTGCCAGGACCTCGAAAAGCGCTGCGTTTCCATCATACCGAGCCTTCCATCGCGTGCTGCTGAAGCCACTGTCGAACAGATCACCATCGTCCTGCACCTGCCATTCCCAGAAAAGCAAAGGATGTGGAGTGACTGTGACTTCCAAGTTTGGTTGGCGATACATAGCCACCATATCGAGCCTCACTTTCGAAACAGCATTTACAAAAGGTCGCTTCCTGCCTGTTTATCTGAAGGCGCCGCGCCCCGTTCTGCAGCGATCAGTGCGCTTGCTCTTGACAGATGACGGGCGGAGCGCCTCTCATTCGGCAGCGATGATGACACCATCGAACCAGCCACCGACGACATTCACCATGCGCTCCTGAGTCGTCGCGTCAATCCAATTTGCAGCTGGCCTCCACCAATCCGTCGGCCATATATCCGCCGTGCCCGGATTGACGTAGCCGATTATCCGCCATCCATCCTGCGAGGCTAAACACGATGCGCGTCGCGATGTTAGCGCCTATATCCTGGCGAACTCCTCCCCGGCACTACGGCCCGTGGGAACTCGTGACAAGCTTGCTGACGGAGGCGCTGCTTGTGCGGGGAGTTGACGTCACACTGTTTGCCACGAAGGACAGTTTGACGTCGGGAAATCTCGCCGGTGTAGTCCCGGCGCCGTACTCTGAAGACCCGTCGCTCGATGCCAAGGCGTGGGAACTCCTGCATATTGCGAATGTCTTTGAGCGGGCCGGCGAATTCGACATCATCCACAATCAGGCAGATTTTTTACCGCTGGGCTTCTCTCGCCTTGTGAACACGCCAGTCGTCACAACCATTCACGGCTTTTCATCAGCCCGCATTGTTCCGGTTTTCAAGGAATATGAGGATCATGTCCATTATGTCGCAATCAGCGATGCCAATCGCCATCCCGACCTTCGCTACGCGGCAACGATCCATCACGGCATTCCTATCGACGAGTTTCCCTTCGATCCGAGTGGCAGCAACGATCTTCTATTCTTCGGTCGCATTCATCCCGATAAAGGCGCTGCCGAAGCGATAGCAACTGCCGAAGCGGCAGGCCGCCACCTCATCATGGCCGGTATCGTTCAGGATGCGGACTATCATCGACGTCATGTGTTGCCAGCACTGGGAAGGTCCGCGACTTATCTCGGTCCGGTCGGAGGTCTGGAGCGGACACGCGTTCTGGGATCTGCACGGGCATTGCTTCACCTGATCAATTTCGACGAACCATTCGGGTTATCAGTTGTTGAGGCGCTTGCCTGTGGAACACCGGTGATCGCGCGTAACCGCGGATCGATGCCCGAATTGATTACGGATGGCGTGACAGGTTTCCTGGTCAATAGCGCCCTCGAAGCTGTTCAAGCCGTTGAGCGCATTGGTGAACTGGATAGACGCGCCTGCCGGGCGGCGGTTTCTGAGCACTTTACCGTCGATAGAATGGCAGATCGCTACCTGACCCTATACCAATCTATCCTCGGGTAATCGACGGGGAACCGCAGCGAGAGCGAGATCGCCTTCAGGCTGTTTGCCGACTCGTCCACATACATTGAACACATAGACGTCGTAATGTTCGTTGAGTTCGGGCTTTCGCCGAGCTTTATGGATCCAAACATGATTGCTATTTCGACACAGGTTCAGGCGCCTGATGACTTTCAGCGCGTGGCGTTCGACATAAGGCACGGCAACCGCCGAATTGCGTGTACCCTGACGACCAAGTTTCCAACCAAAGATCAGGCCAAAAGGTACTTCCACGCCAACAGGCCGCTGATCGAAAAACTGGCGCGCGAGCAGATGGAACTGGTTGCAGCCAACGACGGTGAGATCAAGCTGGTGATGATTTAAGAGTGGTCTGCCATACTTGCCGTTTCCGAAAAGCAAAGGCACAATCTCGTCTTCGAATTGAATCAAGCGATGACGCAAGGGATACCCACTATGGCGAAGTCGCTACTCTCCAGACATGACCTCGAACATGCGGCATTGCTGCAAATCCGCAGTTGCTACGGGTGCGAAGACGTCACGGCCGTGATCATTGACGAGATCGCAGACCCTCGCTTTGAGACGAACTGGGGCATTCTCTCACTTCACCGAGCAGCCGACGTGCAATTGAGGCTCACCGCAGAGCTCAATACAGTCCGCGCGATTGACGGCACGCAAGAAAGATTGCGCAAGCTCTACAACCTCAAGACTAACTGAGCTCGCTTAATCTGCTGGTGAAGCGTAACGCGAATACACCGGTTCGACGCTTTTGATATTCGCTCTGCGCCATAAGCGCCTGTCCAACTCAAAAGAACTTAGTGCCCACGCGTGACGTTAAGTTGCTCGCGGGCGCGCATTCGGGCTCAACGGCGCCAATCAGATCCCGCCCATGCAAAGACATTTAATCTCGAGATAGTCATCGATCCCGCCTAGCCACGCAGCGATCTCGCAAGAGATAAAGTCATCTCACACGTGTCAGGGTTCGAGCTTCGCTTCCTTCACGATGATCGACCAGCGGTCGACCTCCGAGTTGATGAGTTGCTGCAGGGCCGTGCGACCTTGCGCAGATGGCGCCTGCGCCGCCAGTTCGGCGAAGCGCGCCTTGACGTCTTCATTCTCAAGCGACTTGGCGAGCGCCGCTTCCAATCTGGCGATCACTTCGGGCGGCGTGCCGGCAGGGGCCGCCAGCGCATTCCACACTTGCAGATCGAATTTCGGCAGATTGCTTTCGACGAAGGTCGGCACGTCGGGTGCCTGCGCCAATCGCTGCGGCCCGGTGACGCCGATGGCCCGCACCAGCCCGTTCTGATGCGCCGGAATCATCGTGACGGTTTGGTCGATCACCGCCTCGATATTGCCAGCGATCAAATCTTGGATGGCAGGCCCCGAGCCACGATAGGGCACCAGCATCGCGTTGGTCTGCGTCAGATAGAGCAACATCGCTGCGGCGAGCTGCGCGGTCGAGCCCGCCCCGGATTGCCCGAAAGTGATGCGGTTGTTCGGCACCTTGAGACGCTCGACCAGTTGACTCAGATTCTCGATGCCGCTCTTTTTGCTGACCGAAAGCATCATCGGGACATTCGCGAACACGCCGATGCCGGTCAGGTCCTTGCGCGGATCGAAGCCCAGATTCGGGTACAGTGGCACGATCGCCGCCATCGAGCCCATATTGCCGAAATTGAGCGTGTAGCCATCGGGTTTGGCCCGAACCACGCGCTGGGTGCCGATCGTGCCGCCAGCGCCGCCGACATTCTCGACGATCACCGTCTGTTTGAGTTCGGCGCCGAGTGCCTTGGCGAGAATGCGAGCCAGCACGTCCGTGGTGCCGCCGGCCGCATAGGGCACGACCAGCGTGATCGGGCGGTCCGGATAGTTGTCCGCGCGTGCCGACGTAAGCGAAGCTGCGATCCAGAGCAGTGCAATGAACAGACGGCGCACGTAGAGCCTCCCCTTGATATTTGCCGATGCGACGCTTCGCGCGCCTTTGTTGTCCTTCTGGCATACTCGCCGGGGCTCCGTCCCATAGGCTGTTGCTCTGAGGGGTATAAGATCGGGCACCGGCCCCATCGCCGCCGCCGCTGGCAATGGCCAGCGAAGTGCGGTTCGGTGTAAGCAGACGAGCTTGCCCGCATCTTCACTGGATCGATGCCTTGGAACTGAGACAGCTTCGCTACTTCGTCAACGTGGTCGACATGGGCAGCCTGTCGAAGGCCGCGGTGCTGCTCGCAGTGTCGCAGCCCTCGCTGAGCCAGCAGATCGCCGCGATGGAGCACGACCTGGGCGTGCCGCTTCTGCTGCGTAGCGCGACGGGCGTGAAGCCGACCGATGCGGGTGCCAAACTGTATCGTCATGCCCGCATCGTATTGCGGCAGATGCAGGAGCTCACGGCCGACATTGCTGACGAGGGCGCCGGCGCAGTCGGACCCGTGGCTGTCGGCCTTCCCACCAGCATCGCCTCGGTGCTCGCCGTGCCGCTGGTGGAGCGCCTGCGGCACGACCATCCCGGCGTGAAGCTCCAGCTCTTCGAGAGCTTCAGCGGCTATCTCAACGAGTTGCTGGCCAATGGCCGCCTCGACATGGCCATTCTGTTTCGCGGCTCCGACGCGCCGGGCATGACCGCCAGGCCGCTGTTTACTGAGCAATTGTCCGTATTTGGCGCCCCCGGCATAGGCGATCCCGAAGCGACGACCTGCGATCTCGCATCCCTGGCCGATGTCCCGATGGTTCTTCCGGACAGAACCAACGGGCTGCGCCTTCTCGTCGAGCAAGCGTTCTCGGAAGCTGGTGTGCCACTGAATGTGATGTCCGACATCGACTCCCTGCCGGTTATGATGAAACTCGTGCGCAACGGCACCGCCGCGACGATCAACTCCTCCGGGGTCGCCCGGGTCGCAGAAACACCCATCCTGTCGAGACGGCTAGTGAACCCCGCCATCAATCGCACCGTGGGTCTCTGCCTGCCCACCGGCATTCCGCAGACCGCGGCCGCACTGGCTGCTGAAGAGACCATCCGCACACTGGCGCGCGAACATGCCGCGATCTGGGACAAGGCCCCTGACTGACACGCCATTGGTTCAGCCTATACCTGCGATGGCAAACCAGTATGCCCCCAGCGTGCACCGACGCGGTTAAGAGTGCGCGGAGCAAAACTGTCGGGACAGCAGATGGACCAAGAAAAGCGCGCTTTGCCCCTGACGGGTGTCACCGTGGTATCGCTCGAACAGGCGATTGCTGCGCCCTTGGCCAGCCGACATCTGGCGGATTGGGGCGCCCGCGTTATCAAGATCGAGCGGCCGGGACGCGGCGATTTCTGCAGGGATTACGACTTCGTCCTAAACGGCATGTCCAGCCAGTTCGTCTGGACCAACCGGTCGAAGGAAAGCCTGGCGCTCGACATCAAGCAGCCGCAGGACCGCGACGCGCTGGAAAGCCTGCTCGCCGGCGCCGACGTCTTTCTACAAAACCTGGCACCAGGTGCAGCGCAGCGGCTCGGGCTGGATGCCAAGGCGCTGGTTGAGCGCTTTCCGCGCCTGATCGCCTGCGACATCTCCGGCTACGGATCGGGCGGACCGTATAGTGACAAAAAGGCCTATGACCTGCTGGTGCAATGCGAGACCGGCCTGCTCTCGATCAACGGTTCAGAAGACCATCCCGCCAAGGGCGCCATCGCCATCGCGGATATCGCCACGGGCATGTATGTGCTGAACGGCGTTCTGATGGCGCTCTATGCGCGCGAACGCACCGGGCGCGGCACCGCCTTCGAGGTGTCGCTGTTCGATGCGATGACCGAATGGATGAGCTATCCCTCGCTCTATACAGCGGGCGCCGGAAAGCCGCTGAAACGGACCGGCATGCGCCACGCCACGATCGCGCCCTACGGTCCATTTCGCGCCGGCGATGGCAAGACCGTGTTCTTCGGAATCCAGAATGAACGCGAATGGCTGTCGCTCTGTACGAATGTACTCGGCGATGCCGATCTCGCCAGCGATCCGCGATTCGTGACCAATCCGGATCGCATGACCAACCGCGATGAGCTCGAACGTCTGATCGAAAGCCGCATTGCCGGCACCACCAGCGACCAGTTGCTGGCCCAGTTAGAGGAGGCCTCGATCGCCAATGCGCGCCTCAACAGCGTTGAGGAATTTCTCGATCACCCGCAACTGCATAGTCGTCATCGCGTCGTCAATGTCGGTACGCCGAATGGCGCTGTCACCAGCTATCTCCCGGCCATCACGATCCTCGGCCTGACGCCGCAGATGGGTCCGGTCCCCGCGGTCGGGCAGCACACCGACGCGATCCTGTCCGAACTCCGAGAACGAGCCCGCTTATGACCGCCCCTCGACTGACGCGTACCTATCTTGCCGTACCGGCGCATCGCGAACGCATGGTCGAGCGCGCCGCGGGATCTACGGCGGACGCCGTGTTTCTCGATCTCGAAGACGCTGTCCCCGTCGGCGAAAAGAACGCCGCCTTGCGGACGGCGATCGATGCCATCACCCGTCTGGACTGGGGGCAGAAGACCGTCACGGTTCGCATCAACGCGATCGACAGCCCGTCCATCGCGGAGGAAGTCGAAAAACTGTCCGGCCTCGCAAGACTGGATACCGTCTTGCTACCGAAAGCGGAACGCGTGGTCGATGTGATCGGCATCGGCGAGCGGCTATCGCAGCATCGCGGCGGCCGGGACCATCCGCTGGAGCTCGAGCTCCTGATCGAAACGGCGCTCGGCGTGGTCAATGTCGATGCCCTCGCCGCTGCGCATGCGACGGTCGCCGCGCTGCATTTCGGTGTCGGCGATTTCAGCGCCTCGATCGGCGCGCGCAGCGACGAGATCGGATTGTCCCCGCGCGACTACAGGCACGTTGCCTCCGCAGCGGAGGAGCACCGGGAAACAGCGCTCGACCTGTTCGCCTATCCAATGATGCGAATTCTGATCGCCGCGCGCGCCTTCCAGCTGAGGGCGATCGACGGGCCTTTTGGCACATTCCGGGACAACCAAGGCACGCTCGGCTCTGCGGTCAAGGCGGCAAGCATGGGCTATGACGGCAAGCAGGTAATCCATCCCGACCAGATCGAGCCGACGCGGTCGGCATTCGTCCCGTCAGCCAGCGACATCGCCTCGGCGAAACGCGTCATCGAAGCGATGTGCGCCGCCGAACGGGACGGGCATGGCGCCGTGACACTGGACGGCCGGATGCTCGATCTCGCCAATGTGAGAATGGCCGAGCGCATCCTTCGCTTCGCATCATAAGGGACCAGACCCTGTCCGCTGGCGCTTGCTTCTCGCAAGCACACTGCTGCATCGTTGGATGGCTTGCAACAGCCGCTGAGGACGCGAATTGGCAGCGGTGCTATTAGACACGGCGTCATCTCGCGTACTAGGTCGGCAGAATGCCGGTCATATGCGCATCCCCGACACTCCCTCATGGAATCGCAGAGGGATCGAATGACGGCTTCGCGCCAGAAGAGGTCATCCCATGGCATGATCGTTCTTGGAGCAACTGCGGGTTAGATCTCGCGATGCATCGCATGCCAGTCGTTCGGCGCCATCGCCGTCGCATTTCAGAACACGCGATAGAATGTTGCGATGCTGTCGAATCCGCACGCATAGGCAACTCTAGTGCTTTTAGGCTTGGCGTGAGCTAAGAGCGATCGCGCGGCGCCAAGATTTCCAATCCCTTCTTTTAGCGGACGTCTCTCGTCGCAACTACCGGTCGAGTTGGGAGCAATTCAGAGGACGCGGAGCTGCCGGCGAGAGTCGTTTCACCGACCGTTCCTCCGCTTTCTGTCGTCGCGGCGCTCGCCACCGATGGAGTTCGTCACGTCATCATTGGGCGATCCGTTGGTGCTGGTTCTCCCGCCAGCACTGCCGGCGACGATTCCGGTTGGAGCCGGCGATCTCGGCGGCTCCTGGAAGAGGTTCTCGAAGGAGGACTTCACACTGCCGACAGGGGATGGCGACATCGTATTGGCCGTTGGCGCGGCCGGGTTGACCACGGCGATCTGACCGGGGGTCGGCGCGAGCGAGACGTTGAACGACTTGATCGTGAAAACCGCCCCGACATAGCTCAGCGCATAGTTCGGCGAAACGCCGAGCGAGCCTAGCCGAATGGCATAGTCGCCCACCACATCACCCAGCGCGCGTTCCAGCGAGCCGGAGAAGCGATCTCCGTTGAACAGCGTGCCGCCGGTGAGACGATAGGTCAGCGCCGGATCGAGCTCCGCGAACATCTTGCTCTGCGGATCTGCGGTGACTGTCAGCGGCGCTGCCGTCACGATCCAGACACCACTGTTGCGGGCCGAGATCGCATAGTTCGGATTGGTCAGCGTTCCGGCTACGTCAAGCAGATAGGGATTGCCCGCGACGCCGGTCCGGCCGGTGATGCCGAACGAATTGACGAGCCCGGTCAGAACCTCAATCCCCTGACCGTTCTGCAAACCGATGGCCGACAGGCCGGGATTGAGCGGCGAACTGCCATAGACCGATGTGCCGCCATTGGCCGTGACAACAATGGAGGCCGGCGTGACGGTCCAGCTGCCCGGATTGAATGCGGAGACCTGATAGTTTGGATTGGCCAGCGTGCCGAGCACACTGAGCGCATATGGCCCATGAGCCACGCCGCTGGTCGCGGTAATGCCGAACGAGTTGCGAAGGCCCGCAAGAACGTCGACGCCTTCGTTATTCTGCAAGCCGGTGGCCGACAGACCCGGATTGAGCGGCGAGCTGCCATAGACCGATGTGCCGCCATTGGCCGAGACCGCGATAGACGCCGGCGTGACGGTCCAGCTGGCGTCGTTGCGCGCCGTCACGCGATAATTCGCGTTGGTCAGTGTTCCCGCCACGCTGAGCGTATACGGACCGCCAGCCACGCCCGTCGTCGGAAAAATGCCGAACGAGTTGCTCAGGCCGGTCAGGACATCGACATCCTGGCCATTCTTGAGGCCCTGCGCCGTGAAGCCGGGATTGGACGGCGACTGGCCATAGACCGAGCTGCCACCATTCGCCGACACGATGATGTCCGCTGCAGCGACCGACAGCGAACCGCCGACATAGCTGATGGTGTAATTGCCGAGGCCATTGCCGAGCGCGTTGCTGGCCGTGATCCCGTGGGGCGCGCCCGTCACATTCGCCAATGCATCCGCACCGAGGCTCGCCAGCGTCACGCCGGTCACGCGATCGGTGCCGTAGAGCGTACCACCGATACTGTAGCCGGTGCTGCCGAGCGCAAGCGTATCGCCGTAGGTCTTGGACTGATCGTTGGCCGTGATGGTCAGCGCCGCCTTGGTGACGTTGCCGATATTGCGGCTGCTATTGACCACCAGCGTGTAGTTGCCGGCCGCACTGCCAGTCAGGCCGCCCGAGCCGAGATTGAACGAGACGGTCTTGCCGCTTCCGGCGTTGGCATTGTCATAGCTACCCGAGGTCGGCAGGTTCGCGACCGACAGCAGCCCGGCATCGCCTGCAACCACATTGCTCAGCGTGAAATTGCTGGCGCCGAGCGCGGCGGCGTTGGTGCCGTCATACTGCTTCTCCACCGTGCCGGTGAGCGACAGCGTCACGGTGCGCTTGGCGATACTGTAATCGGTCCCGACGAAACTCACCCGATAGTTCGAGGACGCGCTGAGCGATCCCTGATTGATCGCATAGTTGCCGGCATTCTCGCCCGCGGCACGGCCGAGCGCGCCGGTCAGACTATCGCCATTCACCAGCGACCCACCGGTCACCTGCCAGGTGAGGGCAGAACCTGTGTCGCCATAGACCTTGCCCTGTCCGGCATCGGCGGCCACCGTGATGGCACGTTGCGTCACCGTCAATTGCCCGCTCGGCAGGTTGATAATGCGGTAGCGCGCCCCGTCGGTGCTGACGGGCTGAAGCTGGGTCGATGTGATCTGCACATATGGCGTCAGATGCAGCCAGGCCACGCCATCGCCAATCGTCACGCCCATCGGAACCAGTGAGAACGTGCCGGTGCCGGTGAGAACGATCGCACCATTTGCATTGACCGTCGCGGTCACGCCATTCTGCCCAGTGAACAGGTTGATGCGATCCGCGATCTGCTGCGCTGTCGAGCCCCGATCCCAGATAATGTCGGACCCGTTATTGATCCGCATGCCTACGTACTGCTGGTACACGCCGACAGAACCAGGAGTGCCACTGCCAACGGCCTGCGGCGGCAATACGGTCAAGCCGACCGACATAGCATAGGTGCCGACGCCCGATGACTGGTTGGCGGTCGAGCTTACGGTGATCGGAATCACATTCGGCGTGTCGTAATTCTTGAGGCCGTAGATCATCGCCGCCAGCGTCGTATTGGCATCGCCATACATGCGCGTGGCATTCGATGTCTCGACGACGGCGACGTGATTGGCCCAGTAGAATTCCGGATAGCGCGCGACGCCGTCCGACTGGCCCGCGCTGTTCGACGGGATCCAGACGTTGCGATAATCCCAGCCGGCATAGACGGTGCGGAACGTGTTGAGATCCTGCATCTGCGCCGTGGTCAGGCCGGTGCCGACGAAGGTCTGGCCACGATTGGGTGCGAGCGATGACGGGTTCGAGATGCTGGAATCGTAGTACGAGTTCGTGACCGTTCCCGTTCGCCCGTTGTCGCTGACATTGCGTCCGACGATCGAGCCGACAAAGTGGATGCCATAGTTCCAGGCCCGGTCGAGCCGCCCTGTCGTCCAGGAATTGATAATGGTGCCCACGCCATAATCTGTCGCATTGGTGCCGACGAGACCGCCGATCGTGCCATTGCCGCGCACCAGGCCCGTCGCATAGGAATTGATGATCCGTCCGGCACCGCCGCCTTCGTTCAGATTGACGCCGGCGAGACCGCCCGCCTGGCCGAAAAAGGTGACCCAGTCGGACTGCTGGCCAACCGCCTCCACTGCCACGGTGCTGTAGGACTCTTCGATCGTGCCGCGATTGTAGCCGACCAGGCCGCCGGCGGCCCAGTTCGAATAGACCCCCGTCGCATCATCGCTGCGCGACGCCCAGGAGCGGAAGATCGTGCCATCGCTCAGGCCCGCGATCGAGCCGGCCGATCCCCAGTCGGCGATGATCCTGCTGTCGACGACGCCGAGATTCTTCACCGTGCTGCCGGATGCCAGATAGGCAAACACGCCCGCATGATTGCCGTCGGTCATATTCACGAAGAGGTTTCTGATCGCGTGACCCTGGCCGTCCAATGTTCCGGTGAACGAGGCTGCCGTTTTCGCGTAGTCGGCGTACTGTCCCGACTGCGAATATCCTGTCTCGCCCAGCGTATAAACAGTCGTGTAGACCTCGCGCACTCCATTGTTCCAGACCTCATACGAATCGGACGGTCGATTCTCGCCAAATTGCAGGCGCATGAAGACCTTCGTCGTGTAACCGCTATAGCTGATCGGCGAGATCGGCGAGAAGGCGTTGCCCTTCCACATCCCGGTGGACAATTCTACCGACGCGTTGATGTCGCGCGCAAGCTTGTAACTGGCAGCACCGTTCATATTCACCAGTTGCAACTGGTGCAGGTTCTGGATGTTGGTCGAATATTCGGCCTTCAGGAACGGGCGCGTATAGCCGTCCACCATGTACCAGTGGGAGTGAAAGTTGCCTTCCTGGTATCCATTGAGATAGTTCGGGTCGTTGAAATTGCTGTAGGAGTTAAGCGAATACGGGCTGTTGTCGGAATTCGTGTTCAGCGCAGCAACATATTGAATCTGCTCCGACGTCCAGCCGCCGGGCATGTCGTGATAGGAGCGACCGAAGGCGCGGCTGGTGCCGGACGTGGCCTGATCCCAGTAAACGTGCCAGATGCGTGCTGACTGGCTGTGCTGGGAATTGAAGCTTTCCATCGTATCCCAGTCGCGGAACTGGTTGCGCCCGACGATGCCACCCACATTGGTGCCGGACACCACGCCCGCGAAATACGAATCTTGAAGCGACGCGAAGCCCATCACGCTCCATTGATTTTCGCCAACAAGACCGCCGGTCCAGCTCGTGCCGCTCACGCTGGCAAGCGAATAAGTCCAGCGAACCATGGCGCCTTCGCCATTGATGCCGGCAATGCCACCTGCCGTCGCGCCGGTGACCGAGCCGGCCGAATAGGAATCCTGGATGGTCCCGTAATTGTAGCCGGCGATGCCGCCGACAACATAGCCGCGGATGGCACCGGTCGAATAGGAGCCGCCATTGATGATGCCATTATTGCGTGCCACCAGACCGCCCGCGCCCAGCGAACTGGCGATGTTGGTCACGCTCGCCGTCGAATAAACATTCGTCAGCGTGCCATTGTTCTCTGCGGCGATCGAACCGACATAGCTGGCATTGCCACTGAACGAACCGCCGATGATACCGACATTCCGGATCGTGCCATTGTTCTGGTAGAACACGCCGACATCGCCACCGCCGACCTGCCCTTCGCCGCGGCGTTGGTACATGTTCAGGATCGCATAGCCGCGGCCATCGAGCGTACCGGTGAAGCCCTGATAGGGGCGACCATCTCCAAACGCACCGATCGGATCGAAGCCGCGGCAGATGCCGCTCAGACAGGTCCAGGTCGACGTCACGCTGGCATCGATGTCCCGGCCCAGCGCGTAGGTACCGCCGAGATTGGATTCGATTCCCTTCAATTGGTAGACATCATTCACCAGCATATACGCTGCCACGGTCGCGCCATAGCCGCTCTGCGTGATGCTGGAATAGTTGATCGTATTGGCGTAGCTGCCGGTTGCCGCATAGGGATTGTAAAAGATTTCGACGGGCGTGGCCGTATTCACCCGCCCATTGGACGCGAAGTTGACGAGGCCGTTGTCGGAGCGGAGCGTCACCGAAGTCAGCGCGCTGTTGAAGTTGGAAATGTGATCGTTGATCTGGATATTTCCGGCCGACCGCAGATTGATCGTGCCGAACGAGCCCAGCGAGTTGGTGGTGATCGCACCACCCGACGTGATCGATATATTGCCGCTGACAATGCTGCCGATCCTCCCGGCAGTGACGTCGCCCGACGCCACGATCGATGTCGAGGTCGAGGCCGCCGTCCCTGTTGCGCGAATGCTGCCTTCGAAAGTGAGCGAACCGCCGATCACCAGCGATATATCGCGCCCAATGAGGTCGCCGGTTACCAGATTGCCGTTGTTGCTGAAGGCCACCGAACCGGGAGTAAACGGCTGCGGGTCTTCGCTCCCCCAGCCCACACTCGCTGTATCGCTCGACAGCCGGCCGACGACATTACCGGCGCTGGTCAGTGATACCGACGTGAACGTCATCGGGAGCACCAAGTTGGACACCATGATCGGCGCGGTCTGCGAGATGCTGCCGGGCGACGTCAGCCACAGCGTCCCGTTGCGGCCGGATATCGTGCCGTTGATCTGGATGTCGCGATAGGCATTGAGATACAGCGTATTGGCCGATGTCCAGGAGATCGGCGCATTGATGATGATATCGCCGGCGCCCTGCGACTGGTTGCCCGGGCCGCTGGCGGACGACGCCATGGTGATCAGCGTGACATTGGCCGAGCCGAGATTCGCGCCGATGGTCGCAGCCGCTGCGGAATCGATGGTCAGCGTGACCGGATCGAGCAGCCAGTCACCAGTGCGGCCCTTCGGGCTGGACGCATCGACGCGGATGCCCGCGAAATCGAGCTGCTTGCCCGAGGTCTCGATGAGGCCGCCGTCGCCGCCATTGACACCGCCGCGCGCCGACAGCGTGCCGCGCACGCTGGTCAGCCCGTCCGACCACAGCACGATCTTGCCGCCCTTGCCGCTGTCCAGCGCATCAGCGCGGATCACCGTCGCAGAATCCGCCGTGACCTTGACGGCATGCTGGAAATCGCCGCGACCATAGGCATCGCCACCGATGCGAACGCTGCCGCCGCCGGCCGCGCCCGACGCATCGATGCGCGCACCGGCCAGCGCGATCTCGGCGCCGCTGATGTCGATCTGGCCGCCTTTCTTGCCGGCAACCTGATTGCGTAACTTGCCGGTGGCGGTGACGCGCCCCGACACGTTGACGCGGCCGCCCTCACCGCCACCGAGTACGATGCGCCCGGCGCGGGTGCCCACGGAATTGGCACGGATCGTACCGGGCACATTGACCGCGTCGCGGAGGATATTGTTCGCCGTGGCGGCGCTGAGGAACACCTGACCGCCATCGGCACGGATCTTCCCGCTATTGGTCACCAGCGCCTTGCCGGTGCCATCGACGAGATTGCCAAGCTGATTGGAAGGCACGGCGACCGACAGGAAGCCGTCGCCGGAGAGATCGAGCGTGATCATCTCGCCGGAGCCAAGGCCGACCTTACCGAGCCGCGCCGAAATGACGCCGTCATTGGCGACGCGGCCGCCGAGCAGCGCCGCGAAGCCGCCGTCGGACACGTTGATGCGGCCGGCATTGGTGACGACAGCCGAGGAGCCGTTGCCGGTGAACTTGTATTTGCCCGACAGGAAGTCCTCGTTCCTGATGTCGAGGGTCGAGGCCGCGAAAGAGCCGGTATTGACGACACCCGTATTGGTGATTGCGATACCGTTCGGATTGACCAGCAGCACGGTGCCGGGCGCATTGATCGTGCCGGCGATGCTGGAAGGCGTGTTACCCGTAACGCGGTTGAGGGTGGCAGCCGACGCGCTCGGCTGGTTGAAGTTGACGGTGCCACCGGCACCGATCGAGAACGAATTCCAGTTGATGATGGCGCTGTTCGAGGACTGATTGACGTTCAGCGTGCCGTTCGACGGTGCGGCGATGCTCGCGGCGCCATGGGTCACGGTACCGCCGCCCGGCACCGTCTGCGCCAGCGCAATGCTGCCGCTGAACACCACGCAGCCGAACACCAGCGGTGCAAAGGCCGCCCTCACACTGCCGCGGATCGACGTTACGTCATATGTCTGTGCCATGCCCAGTTCCTGTCACCTGCACGGGCGCCGTTGACCGGCGTTCCCGAAATTATCTCGTCGGTCCGCTCTAGAATTTTCCGCGCTCGATCCGCGCAATGTCTGGGTCGTCGCGTTCAGCGATGTAGTTGATGATCAGCTTTGGTGGCCCCTTCGGGTCCGGCGATGTGGTCTGGTTGCCCTCGCGCTGCATCTGATACTTGACACCATCCGCGATCAGCCGGACCGCCCCCTTCTTCTCGTCCTCGCCAGCGAACAGTACGATGGTGTTTTCGCCGACAGGGATGCCCGAGCGCAGGGTGTCCTTTTTCCAGGCGAATCCCGCGAAGTATCGCTCGATCCGCGATCCCGCTGTGATCATCGCATTGGGATCGATCGCCGGTGTAAACGCCACCTCGCCCCAGATGACATTCACCTGGATCAGTTTCTTCGACTTGTTGCCGAAGATGTAGGCGACCCGCGCGGCGCCCGGGCCGGGATCGAGCGCCGGCATGTTGACGGTAATGACATTTGTACCTTCGACGCTGTTCACGCCGCTCGTGATATCGGCCGGCTTGAGATTGAATGCCTTCGTCACAATGGCCCGCACCTCCGCCTCCGTCATGCCGAAACGGGCGTCGCGAAATCCAGTGACCTCATACTTCGGCGCTTCCTGTTGCGCCCGGGCCGGCAATACATCGGTCACGCCCGCGACAATCGCTGCGACGAGGATCAGCCGTACCATCGCGCGCTTGAACGCATGGGACGCGGAATCACGACGAATGGAAGTGCCGAAACGATCTCTCACCTGCTCAACTCCTAAGCGATCAATGGCATCGGTTGAGCACAGAACCGCTCCGGGCTGCGCTCACGCGGCCGATGCCCGTGATACCAGCGTCTTATTAGGGGCTGGATGCAATCAGTTTCGAACACCGTGTGAACGCTCGTTCACATCGCCCATCAACGACCGTTATGGTTGATGCGCGCCCAAACTATCCATGCATATATGCGCCGCGTCGCTGCTGCCTGACGATGCCGGTCGTCGGGTTGCGCATGACCGACGGATGCATGCGCACTGCACGTGGGAAGTTCTGGGGCTGTTTTAATGTCTATTCGTTCGACAAAGAAATCCTTGGCATTGATCGCAATCGCCTTGGGATCGTCGTGTAGTGCCGTGCTCGCTCAATCCCCCGCGCCCGCACCGAGCCTCGTACAACCGCCCACGATTGCCACGCCGCCCGCATCGACGCGTATTACCTTGCCGCAAATCGCCGCCGGCTCAACCGTGCCGGATGCCGCTAAAAAGCTGACGTTTATCCTGACCGGAATCGACATCGAAGGCGAATTTGACGAGATCGCCATCGCGAGGAAAGAAGCCGCGGCGGTGCTGCTGGGAAAGTCCGTTACGGTCGCAGATCTGTTCGGCCTTGCCGACAAATTGCAGCAAGCCTATGTGCGCGCAGGCTACCCGCTCGTGCGCATCGTCATCCTGCCCCAGGAACTTGATCGGCGTGCACGTGTGAAGCTGCGCGTCATTGACGGCTATGTCGAGAAATTCGACACCAGCACCCTGTCCGAAACATCGGCTGCTCGCGTTGCAGCCGTGCTGGCGCCATTACTCAACAAGCGACGTCTCACGCAGAACGAACTCGAACGGCAACTGCTGATTGCGGGCGATACACCGGGTCTCGTTCTCAATGCCACTTTTGCTGCCGGTTCGGCCGTCGGCGGCTCTGTCCTGGTGCTCAGCGGCCGGTACAGGCCCGTCTCGGCGAGCCTCTATCTCGACAATGGCATGCCAAAATCCTTTGGCGAGTGGCAGGCGGCAACGTACTTCTCGCTCAACAACCTGACGGGATTTGGCGAACAACTCTCGGTCTCCATCGCTGGCCTGCCCGACAATGATTTCGTGACGCCCTATCCGACACGTCGCTATCTCGGTGCAAACCTCGCCGTCCCACTCGGCATCGACGGTTGGCGATTCGAACTCGGCGTCACCGATGGTCGCACGACCCCGAGGGTGGATGCGATATTCGCTTCACAGGGCGTTTTCCGGCAGGGGCGCGCAAAGGTCGCCTACGATGTTGTCAAACGCCGCGATAACGAACTGAGCTTCAATACGCGATTCGATCTCACGGAGGAACAGGTCAGCACGCTGATCACGACGCCGGCCACGCCGCTATCGCTTGACCGTACACGCGTGCCACGTGTCGGCCTCGACGGGATCCTGCGACTACGCGAAAGCGGAACCACCCTCAGCTACACGGCGACCTATTCTCACGGCATCAATGCGCTTGGAGCCCGCTCCATGGCCGATGCTACGCCGTTGCTCACGCTCTCGCGGCAAGGCGCGGACGCGGAATTCAGCAAGCTCGACGGTCGCATCGACGTCATGCAAACGCTTCCCGAGAATCTGTTTCTCTCGGCAGGACTTGCAGGCCAGACATCATTCGGTCGCCCGATGCTCACGTCCGAGCAATTTCCGGTCATTGGCGCCAACATGCTATCGGGCTTTGCCGCCGGCACGCTCGCGGGCGATACCGGCTGGGTGGGACGCGGAGAGTTCGGCTGGAGCACCCAGCTTCCGTTCATCGCCGAACCGCATGCAATCGTGCCTTACGTCTTCGCAGCTACCGGCGAGCGCCGCTATGAAATGCCGACCGTCTTGGAAATCCCGGTCATCCGCGCGAACAACTATGGCGGCGGTATGCGCTTCCAGCTCGCGCCGCAGGCGCCCGACGCCCCGTCGCTGTCCGGCTTCGTGGAGCTGAGCGAACGACGCGCCAGCGCTTCCAGCCTCGACGGCTGGATGGTGTTCGCGGGCGGCTCGATCCGCTACTAGATTCCAGAAATGGCAACAACGGACAGATCACTTGCTTTCGGTCAGATGCCATTCCATTGATACGGCAGGAGCACTAGATGTCGGCGCCGGCCCCTTCATTTAACCGAGATTCGCAGCGCCGCGACCGGCTCCTGATCGTCGAGGACGACCCCGTGACGCGGGCCATGCTGGCCGGTTACTTCACCGATCACAACTTTGACGTCGCCGAAGCGGCAAATTGCGCTGAGTGCCGTCAGAAGATCAGGAAGAACGGCGCTGAGCTCGTTTTCATCGACGTTCAGCTTCCGGACGGCGACGGGTTCGAACTCGCGAGGGAAATCCAGAGCGTAAGCCAGGCCGGCATCATATTCGTCACGCGCCGCGATACCGAAGTTGATCGGATCCTTGGCCTCGAAGTGGCTGGCGATCACTACGTCACGAAACCGATCAACCTTCGCGACCTGCTCGCGCGCGCGCGCTCGGTCCTCAGGCGACGCGCGATCGAGCGTGACGCCGCGATCGCCGGCACCACGATCGTATTCGGGCGCTGGATCATCGATCTCGTGCGACGCGAACTGGCCACGCTCGGCGGCGAGCTGGTGCATCTCACGCGCGCCGAATTCGATCTGCTCGCAGCGCTGGTTGGTGCCGATGGCAGGCCGCTCAGCCGGGAGTATCTGATCGAAGTCGTCAGCAATCGGCAGACCGATGTCGATATACGTACCGTCGACGCCCTCGTTGCCAGGCTCCGGCGCAAACTCGCCAGCGGCAGCAACCAGCCCCTGATCACCACCTGACGGGCATAGGTTACAAACTCACGATCGAATCAAAGCGCTAGGCCTGTTCGGGCTCTCGCAACCGTTCATTGAGCGCAGCGATCGATTCACGGCAGGTCGCCTCCAACTGCACGGCAGCAGCTTCAAGCGCATCCGCCGGAAATCGCACCGCGTCGGTCTCGATCCCGTTGCATTGGAAGAACAGGCGTTCGAGACCGAGCGCACTGGCCGCACTACCGATCCGATGCGCCAGGCGTTGCATGTGATGCCGATCGCCCATCCTGGCCGCTTCCACCATGCTCCGCGTCAGTGGAAGGCAGGTGTCAAGGAAGATGGTGCGCAGACCACGCAACCGGGGCACCCCTAACAATTCTTCCTGATCATTGAAGAAATCGTCATCGATGAGAGAACCAGCAGTGAGCTCGGGCGCACCAACCGGGGTGCCCGGCAGATCGTCGACACCCGCCTGCAAGGCTGCTTGCAGCGCTTGTAGCGTGATCGGCTTGCTGACGCGCGCATGGATGGCATTGGCAGTGAGCCGCCCCTGTGTACGATCCGACAAGTCGGCTGTCAGCGCGATAATCCGTGGCGATCGATCAAGTTGCAGTTTTCGGATGAGCCTGGCCGTGGCAATGCCGTCCATCTCCGGCATATGCACATCCATGAGCACGACGTCAAAGGCGCGCGAGCGAACAAGCTCCAGGGCCATGGCTCCGCTTGATGCCACGACAGGCTCGTGGCCGAGACGAACAAGGAGGGCATGCCCCACATCGCGATTGACCGGATCGTCATCCACGAGCATTACAGACAGCTTCGCTACCGGAGTTCTCGCCTCGACAACGGCCGGCCCCGGTTGCGCCCGGTCGAGGGGAATGGACAAAGTAAACGTGCTTCCCTTGCCGAGTTCGCTGCGAACCGAGAGATCCCCGGCCATCAGCCGCGCCAGCCGGCGGGAAATGGCAAGACCAAGCCCCGTGCCGCCGAACCGACGCTCGATATCGCTATCGGCCTGCACGAAGTCTTCGAAGATGCGCTCCTGAATGTCCGGCGCGATTCCGATACCCGTATCCGTGACCGACAGATGGAGCATGCCGGGAGCATCCGGTGTATCGAATGCGAGATCGACCTGAATGCCGCCCCGCGCGGTGAATTTGACGGCATTGCCGAGCAAATTGAGCACCAGCCGACTGAGCTTGATCGGGTCGCCGACGACGTCCGCGGCCACTTCGTCTCGCATCGACAGGCCCAGCGTCAATCCCTTCGCCTCCGCCTCCTGCCTCAACAGATCCAGATCCGCTTCGATCAGTTGATCCAGGCGAAAATTGCGAAACTCGAGCTTGTCGGCGCCCGCTTCGAGGCGGGCATAGTCGAGAATCGATTCGATCAGTGCGAGCAGGGTATCGCCCGAGACCTTGGCGGCCGTGAGCAACCGGATCTGGCGCCCGTCCAGGCGGCTGTTATCGAGCAGTTGCAGCACGCCCATCACGCCGTTGAGAGGCGTCCGCAGTTCATGGCTGACCACCGCGAGGAAGCGCGACTTGGTTTCGTTGGCCAGTTCGGCCGCCTGTCGCGCGTGATGCGCTTCTGCCCGTTCCTCGATCGCTTGATCGCGCGCCTGTGCGAGTTCAGTCGTTCGCGCCGCAACCCGTCCTTCGAGGGTCAGATATGACTCCCGCAGGCGCTCTGCCATCCGGTTGAACTGCTCGCCCAAAGTCTGCAGTTCATCACCCGTCCGAATGACAAGTCTCTGATCGAGATCGCCGCTTCCGATGCGTTCAGCGCCTTCCGTCAGCGCACGGATGGGATCGGCCATACGTCGGCTGAGCAACAGCGCCGCGAGAAACGCACAGAACAGCGAGACAAGCAGCAGTAGCGCCGAATTGAGCATCGACGCATAAAGCGACGCATAGGCTTCGTGAGTTGGCAGTTCAACGAACACCTTCCAGCCGACCGGCGTGATGGATGTGTGAACTGACAGAACGCGCTTCCCCGCCAGATCGGTGACAACGGAACCCGCGTCGCTGTCGGCGTTGCCCGCGAGCGCGGACGCAACCTGCGGAAGCCCCGACAGATCGGTGTTCTTCAGCACAAGGCGGAGATCGGGATGGGCTATCAAACGCCCCCTTGTATCGACGACGAAGGCACTCCCCTCGTTCCCGACTTTGATCTGCGAGACGAGATCCCACATGAAGCGCAGATTGACATCGGCGATAGTCACGCCGCCATCCGTGCCGCTCACGGCAACCGTGATATAGGGCTCGGTCTCGCGGAAGAAGAAGATCGGTCCGTAATAGATGCCGCGCGCCTTGGCATCGACGAAGGCGGGAGACTGCGAAAGGTCCGTGTTGCTGCGGACCATGTCACGCACATAGCGCGACACCCGCAATTGCTCGCGACCTTGCGGATCGAGCTGAGCAATTTCGGAGATCGCCGGTGTCAGGCGCAGCAGGCGGATGCCGGTGATACGCATTTCCTCCGGCGGAAGCATCTGCAGCGAGAGCTGGGACAACCAGACGAGCTGCCGCTCGATCTCCTTGAGGAACTGATCGATCTTGTCCGCCGCGGCGCCGGCCTGCTCGCGCTGCACGGCGATCAGCAGGCGCTGCTGCTCGCGATAGGAGAATATCGCGTCGATCACATTGTTGGCGATTAGCGCCGCCGAAACGACCGCCAGAAAGGAGACGAGATACTTGCGGAACAGACCGCCGCGCACCGGCGGTCGTGCATCGCGATCGGCGCCGATCGCACTCATTCGATGATCTTGTCCGCACGGGCCAGCAGCACCGGCGGCACCGTCAGATTCAGTGACTTCGCAGTCTTGAGATTGATGATCAGCTGATAGGTGCGCGGCGATCGCACCGGCAGCTCCGCGGGCTTGGCGCCGCGCAAGATCAGGTCGATATATTCGACCATCGCCTCCACCAGCTCCGAGCGCTCCGACGCCACCGATTCATACTTGAACCCGTAGGAGACCAGGCCACCTTCGGTCATGAAGAAGTGATAGGAATAGACCGCCGGGACCGCATTTGCCGCGACAGCGGATACGATCGCCTTGCGGTTGAGGACGGTGAACGCATCCGGCGTCACGACAAGCCCGCCAGCCGGTGCACCGCCAAGTCGGGTAATCTGCGCGGATATGTTGTCTGGGTCCGAAATCGGAAGCGGGATGATGTCAACGCCGAAAGATGACGCCATCTCCCTCAACGGATCGAGATAGTAGTCGCCATTGCGCGGCGCGGAGAGCGGATTGAAGATCACACCGACGCGCTTGACGCGAGGCGCAAGCTCCAGAAGAATTTCCAGCCATTTGCTCCCCATCGATGGATGGCTGGTCGTGAAGCCCGTGGCATTCCCCCCCGGGCGCACCAGGCTCTGCACAAATCCGCTGCTGACCGGATCCGCTGCCGTTGAGAAGACGAGCGGAATGGTCTGGGTCTCGCTCAGAATGGCCTGCGCATCGAGCACGCCACCCGTGATGATCAGATCCGGTGTCCGTGCCACGATCTGCTTGGCCATCGCCTTGCGTTGGACCGGATCGTTCAGACACGACAGCGCTTCATACTCGATCGCACGCCCATCGACCCATCCAAGCTCGCCAAGTCGGGCCTTCATCGCTGCCAGGCGTGCAACGGTCATAGGCTCGTCATAGGCGGTGCTCAGCAGGAATGAGACGCGCCGCCGCTCGGGCGCCACCTGCGCGACGGCCAGGCGCGGAAGGGCCAAGATCGCAGCAAACACAAGAACACTTCGTCGATCGAGCGCCATAGTCTTCCGCATGAGGAATTTCCCAGCACAACAGCGAGACGTTGTACCGCGGGGAGCGGACGTCCCACTACTCGCTTTTCTCAAATATCCGAAATGGACGATCTGAGCGAGAACGATCAAAGCGCTCGCCGCCCGACGGGAGAGGGGCCTAGACGGTCAAACTCGGCAAGCGCGCCGTGCGATTACGGGAATTACATTGCTCGCTGGCTTTGCCAGCACCATCGGCTGGCCTCGGGAGCTTTGGTGCCCAGGGGCGGCTCCGCATTGCAAAGCTATAATATTGACAAGACACATGATTTTTTAGGTTGATCCGAGACGCTACCAACGTCGATACCAACAATTTGCGAATGTTGACTGAGTTTTGCCGGGACAACGAATGCCCGGCCGCCAGCGGGCGGATATCCTCGACCAGCACCACCGGCAGGCAGACTACGGCACCATTCCCGATATGGGAGGGGCGCGTTGCTTTTCGATGAGACCGATCACATGGGAGCGTGCTTCGCCAAAAACCGCTTCGATATGGATCGCAGCGAACAGTTAAAGGAGGCCGATTAGGTCAGTTGGGACAGCTTCGGCGCCCCTCTGATCACCGCCGCCTCCAGTAGCGCTCGTTGGCATACTCGAAGCGTTGGACAGGCTCAGCCCCACTAACCGGTTTCGGTAGGATAGCATACTTCGCAGCTTCGGACACGAGGGGCCTGAGAACATTGCCCGATATCTTGATCTACTATACCTATCCTGGCCGAGCACCCGCGACGCCGATTTCAAATAGGCGAGAATCGGCCTCTACAAATTTGGCTCTGCCGCGCGAACGAATCCGTAGCGCCTATACCCACGGCGTCGAATTCTGGCAGGAGCGTGTTCGGATGATGCGGTGGTGGGCTGACGCGCTTGATCCGTTGAGGGAGAACGGTCGCGTCCTCAAAATGAGAGCGTGAAGGAAAACACGAACCAAAATGTAGCCGCGCCACTCAAGTCGCCTCATCACGTCGACATGTTCGCTTTAAGAAGCGACAAAAGTGATTGTACTGCCACGAGTCGCCGACGTCCGACCGTTGTGGTCGCGAGATGCCCCGCTCCTATCAGTTCGTAAAGCTTCGTGCGTCCCAAACCGGTCGCCTCGCATGCTTCGTCGATCGTGCAGGTGAACCGCTGGGAGAATGCAATCGTCTGCGGTTCAGCAGATTTTGAAAGGGGAGCAGCCGGTGACTGCTCTCCTCCGTTCTTCTCTCGACGTCTGTATCTCACCAAGCCTCCCAATCGCAAAGCGTTCGATGGCGAGAGTTGACTGCGCGACGAGCAACGTCAATGCGAGCAACCGAGGGCCCTCGCGTACAACAGCGTACTTAGACGGACTTTTCGAGCACATCCGGACATCAATGGCGGTGAAGAGAATTTTCGCTGACCGCATCAGCCACAACAATGGGTCGCGGCGGGCATCCAAAGGTCGAGCACTTTCCGCGTCGAGCGTGAATTGCTAACCTCATGTACCAAGACAGCAATAGGTTCAAATCGGGGACCCGCAACAGACGCCTCCAAAAGCCGGCAGCTTTCGGTTGGCTCAATGTCCTTCAATTGTGCGATGTAATTTGACGCCTCGAGCGACAACCGGTCCCGGAGCGCCTCGTCGTACTCCCTGAGCTTCTGTGTGAGGTCTAGAATCCCTTCACGATGAAGCCTATGCCGAGACGCCGTTGTCGAGCAGACTTTTCTCACCCTTCGGCGTGAGCTGATAAAGGTCGCCGTCCTTCTGAACATAGCCGTCCAGCACCAACTCTTCAGCCTTGGCTGTATCGTCAAAAGCAAAGGCGTTATCGATTTCCCGCAGAACCATCAGTTGATCGTCTGTAAGCATGGGAACCTCCGTTTCCATGGCAACTACGGAACGCACAGCTTGTTCCTATTTGCGATGGCATGCTGAAGACCTTGTGGCTTCCGCCTCTAACGCACGCTGTCGGTTACGCGTCTCTCGAGTTGTGGGCAAAGACATCCCCAATCGATTCGCCTGACGTCTGACGGCCTGCACATTACGTTTCATGGCCGCAGCAATTTTGATCGGCGATGCACCCGCTTCAGCCATGGCTTTAAGTTTTTCACTTTCTTCGGCCGACCAAGGCCGGATTAGCGGCATCATCACTCATACTCCACCAACCGGAGTGACGTCTTTTCCCTATAGCGCTCGTAGGCTGTAATCGCTTGGTTCGACAGCAGCAGAGGACTAACGATCCCCTGCCCGATCTGGTACGCGACATACTTCCCGATAAATTCAAACGCTTCTTGCGGATCGCGCAAGCGCCCAACCCCCGCCAGGTAATCCAGCGCGATCTTTACGGATTGCTCGTGCAGGGATTCTGTTGACGGGCTCAGGCTGCCAACTCCTTGCGAACTGCGGCGGCTGAGTTGCCGACCTTGTCGACCGTCTTCTGCAGCTTGTCTTTGTCCACGCCGAGCTCCTTGGTCCAATACTTGACCTCATGCGCCTCGTGCATGTTGATCTTGCTGCGATCGGGCTGCCTGTTCTTCAGATCGTCCATGGCATCCTCCAGTGTTTGATGCCTAAAAGAACGCATTTCTGACTTTCTTGTTCCGGCGCGGCCAGTATGGCCGCCGCCGCCGTAGGTCGCCGCGCCTCTTCGCGGTTCTGATGCCGGCCTTCTAAAGGGACGAGGTGCTTTTTGCCGCCGCTTGATGTGCACGAATGAACTTTGGGTTGAGTGGCGGGTTGAGAAATATGCCCAAGCGCACACGGACATCGGCCCCTATGGGCCTTCAACCTTCCCAGTCGGAATCCTGCTCGCAGATGATGCCAGCAATGCCGATGGCCGGAAATTCCAAGACCGGCCCATTTCGTCCGATCAAGAAATCGGCGAGCGACAAGGAGCGCGCTCACTCTGCGAAAGCGACGCTCCGTAAATCATTGCAGAAGCAGCGAGCCATGCAGCGCGGCTAGCTGTTGCGCTGAAGATCGTTCTGCCGAAGGAACGAGAGGCCATGCACCGTAAGGCGGTGATGATCGGTCTCCCCCTCACTGTGCAGTTGGTCAAGATGCTGGGAAAGCTGGGCGCGGACGCCCGGTGCTTCCGAATGTCCTGAGAGGGCGCCATAAATATCGATGGCGCGGTCGACGGCCGGGATGTTCATGGCGAGCTTTCTGATGGCCACAGCCACCCGTTCACCGTCGCCCTGTGCGACAGTTGTCGGAGTCAAGTCCCGCTACTTCCGATCGTTCCAAGTTTCTCAGTTCTCAGTCGGAGCCAGGTGATCTCACCGGATGATGGATCGAGTTCGCATTCAGCCAGTCCTCGTTGTCTGCAGCTGAGATCCAGTAGTGTGCCATCTGTAAAAGCCGGAGAGCTTCAGCTTGGTCCGTGGCTTCTTTTGCCTGTCTCGCTGCATCGGATGCCATCAACCGAAACGACGTACCTTGGCGCATCTTCGCTCTCCATTTCAGCGAAAACATAAGCCACTGTTGCGCTAAAGGTTTCTTCGACGGGTGGGAGGCATTGGCCAGCGCGGTCAACGCAACGTCGGTGGCCTTCTCTTCCTTCAGCGTGGCATCGAGAAGCGAGACAGCTTCAGGCATCCCAAGCTCCCTCGCCCAGGTCGCCAACGTGCCGTAGCGGGAGATCTCATAGTGCTCCACCGCCTGTGCCGCGGCAGCAAGACCGGCATCGAGAGCAGGCATGCCCTTGTATTCGGTCATTATCTCTGCGCCTTCCTTGGTAATACCCATGATGGCTTCACACTTCTTGGCGGTCGGCTTCTTGCCGAAAATCTTGAACACGCCTTCGAGCCGCTTGATGACCGGCGGTCTCTTTCTGGTGCTTCAGGAAGGCAGCCTTGAGCTCTTTCGATTGTGCGGCCTTCGGCAGCGTGGCCAGAATCTTCTTCTCGGCGAAATATCCTTGAGGGTGTCATGGAAAAGGTCGGCGAGAAGCTTTGGCTTTTTGGCCATGGGAAATTTCCTCAAGCGGCCCCGGTGAGCTGGGGCGGCTTCTTCACGCCAGCCCAACCTGCCCATGGAACGTAAGTTCCGACAAGCAGCTGCGCCGCGCTTTCTTCGCAAAACGCGATGGCCCTATTCACCCAGCGCGAAGGTTGATCCGCCCACCGTTGCGCCAAACGACAAAGGCCCCCGGGAGGGAGCCTTTTGATTTGAAGTGCAATGGGCTCAGCGATGGCCGTGGTGGATTCCACGATGCATGTGGCCATGACCGCGCTTCACAATAACAACCTTGTTGGCACGATGCCCGCGATGGTAGCCGCCGTGATGGCCGCCGCCGTGCCGCACCACTACGGTCTGAGCATCAGCCTGTGAAGTAGCGGCAGGAACAGCGACGCCGATGGTAGCGAAGGCAGCGAGAGCCAAAAGAACTTTGCGCATTATCTTCTCCCTTTGAATGAGCGGAGATTGAATGCGCGACGGCACGGCCCGTTCCGTCGTCTCAGGATAAATTTCCTGAACGATTGTTCAGGAAACGCCGTCAAACCTGCTCTTGCTTTCGCCGTAGCGCCTCTACTGCCGCCATACCCGCGGACACCATACCGCCGAACCTGCGCTCACCCGCATTCACGCGCTTCAGTATTTTCTTGGCGACGAAACAGCGGTTCTTGTGGCTGTCCAACTCGCGCGGCAAGACCTCGCAGGCTTTCGTAAGGGCTATCTCCATCTCGAGAATTGTTCGCTTGTCGACTGTCTGTGCGACCAATCGCGGTGCGCTGGCGACTGGCCGTCCGGCAATTCCGTCTTTTACGCGCCACGCTGCAGCGCACCATCAATTCATTCTGGACCCTGCGATCTACCGTCGCTACGCTTTGCACAAGTTCGCCTCGAGATGCGAGCGCCGACGATAGAGATTACAGGGAGAGACCATTGAACGTTCTTCAGAAGACGAATCGGAATACCCCAGATGAAGCCACTATTATTGCGTGGGGGCTTTTTTGCTTCATCTTGGTATCGGCCATTACCATGATTGGTCTCTACGTTGGCTTTCGGAATTAGATAGTAAAAGCCCGCGCGGACGATCCGGCGGGCTTTTAGTTTTTCAACCTCTGCCGGCGACGGCCCCACTAGATGAAATACTGGAGTGACGATTTCGAGCTCGACTGGACGCTCCGCGATATCAGCGGCGGCCGGCTGAAGCTGTCCCCTATCACGGAAGACCAACTCAGCGCACTCCTGGAGATGGGCCTCGTCGAAATCGTGGACGACCAGGTCAAACTGACGGAGGCCGGAAATCGGAAGATCCAGTGAAGCCTTTCTACCGAAGGACGATCTTCCGGTATTCTGATTTGGCTCACACAGAACAAAGGAGGTTGCGATGAACAGGTTTGCTGCAGTTGTTCTCTGTGGAGTCTTGCTAATCGGCCCATCGACTATGGCGCGAGCTGATCAGCCTGGACCGGATTGGATGCCAATCGAGAAAGTAAAGGCGAAAGTCCTGCAGTCTGGCTACTCGCAGGTTACCAAGCTTGAGGCTGATGATGGCCGATGGGAAGGTGAAGGCATCAAGAATGGTCAAAAGATGGACTTTCACGCAGATCCGAAGACTGGCGTGATCGTCTCAGAGACGCTTGATGACTAACCTTCGCGGCCTGCGGTGAAGGGGAGCTACTTTCTCACCTTCCCTTTTTTCTTAGAAGCTTTCAGAGCCTCGGCTTGCGCGCGGAATGCTTCAGCCAGGTCGTGCATCAGCTCAGCATGCTCGATGTCCTCGGAGCGTTGAGCTACGGCCTCGGCCTTACGAGCCTGCTTCCTGAGCGACTTCGTTGGTTTCATACGGAAGTTATGCCGCAAGCCGGGAAGTAGTTCCACCTGCTGGGCGGTCCTATCGCACGCCCTCCGGACAGCGTAGGCTTCCGGGATGAAAAAGTCCGACACTTACCGCGCGAACGCACACAACTGCGCCGAAATGGCTGCCGCAGCCGACAACGAACCGGCCAGGAATCGGTTCAAGCGCATGGAAACGGCATGGCTCGCATTGGCCGAAGAAGAGGACTGGCTCGATGGCGAGGCTTCGCCGAAAACTGATCTGCCGCGCAGCATGCCCGATCCAGAAAAGAACTGAAACTTTCTTGCTCCCGTCTCGTATCCCGATTGATCTTACCGCGAGGAGCACGTTTTGACTTACGACGATCAGATCGAAACAGCGATTGCAGATCAGGACATCGACAGGTTGATAAAATTTGCATACGGCGACACATGTAGGTGCACTACCGTCAAAGGTGAACCGATGTGCGTCTGCAAGATGTTGGCGACGGCACTTCGCTCCAAAGTTGTTCCACGTTCACTTTTCAAGAATAGGATTGAGCGAGTTGCCTCAATCTAACGGCTGATGGATTTCCGGCTCGAGTTAACGCAGGATGACAGCGACCGAATCTTGACCCCAGAAGCCTCGCTTCGGTCGGCCCGGCGGTAGAGCGACCTACCCGCCGGGCCTTTAAGCAACGATGTTCCCTAACGTTGCTGTTCGACCAACCAGACAGCATCCTCCAGTTTCGACAAGCCGGTCAGGCCCGACGCGTACTGCCTAGCTGCCAACGACGTCATTCTTCGATCGCAAGCTTCTGCTGCCTCAACTTGCGCGTTGAGCCTCGGTTGAGGACACCACCGATCACATGCAGAAGTCTGACCCTGGAAGGCACGAGGCGCGATTACATTGCCAGCAACGTGGAGACGACGCGACGGGTGGCAAGGATCCGGGTGGCAAAACGGCAAAGTGCACCGCAAAAGCATTGAGATCCGCTCTCGGTAATTCGTCTCAAATGATACGACGTCACCTCCTGGCTTGTGGTTCCATCCCGAGGAACCGTTGGAGGAACCGACATGACGGAGCGTCAGCTGATAACCCGCGCATGGCAAGATGCGGACTTGGAGAAGCTCAAACAGTTGCATGCAGAGGGGGCTACGCTTCTACGAGCATGTGCGGCTATGAAGCGACCAATGGCTTCCGTCAAAAAGCGAGCTCGTGAACTTGGCCTGCATTTCGCAAGTGTTCGAGAAGTTCGGCGCGAGATCAACGCTCGCGAGCAAACCCAATGACAGTTATTGGGTCTACAGCGCCGAAATGCCCGAAGTGCAATCGCAAGATGACGTCATTTGAAAAGGGAGATTCAGAGTTCAGATGCTCAAGGTGCGAGGTCGATCCGATGGAGCGCAGCAAGGGTTGGCTGTCGAGCGAGTTGAAGCCACCGTCAAGATGACTAGGATGCTGAGCGCAGCCGAACAGGTTCAGCCCGTAGGAGGCTACAATCGACCCTCTAGTCGTCCTTATAAAAAAACTGAAAGAGCACTCGCACCTGAGCCAAGAGGACCTTTTGGAGATCCGCCGGCTGCCGTGCTCTGTCCGCGAATTGGATAGTCATGAGGACTTCATTCGGCAGGGCGATCGACCCAAGGTGTCCGCCATCGTCGTCGAAGGGATGCTGGCTCGCTATCATCTCCTGCCAAATGGCGCGCGCCAGTATTTGTCCTTTCATCTCGCTGGCGACATGCCGGATTCACAGTGTCTTTTCATCGAGGTGATGGATCATGCCGTCTGCGCGATCGGCAAGGCCGTCGTCGCCTCGGTCCCGCATCGGGACTTGATGAAGTTATTCGATAGCAGGCCAAAGGTTGGCGCTGCAATCTGGCGTGAAACCCTGATTGACGCAGCCATCTTCCGCGAGGCAATCACGAACAACAGCGCGCGATCCGCTCCTGCCCGCATGGCTCATCTATTCTGCGAACTCTTCTACCGATCGCGGGCTTCCGGCTTGACGCGTGACGATACGTGTATTCTGCCGATAGGTCTCAATCAGCTGGGAGAGGCTCTCGGGCTGTCGCTAGCTACCGTAAACCGCGCTTTGGCCAACCTTCGAGACACCGATCTTGCCGACTTCAAGAGCGGGTCTCTCACCATCAGAAATTGGGCGGGTCTGGCGGACTGCGGCGAGTTCAATCCTCGCTACTTGCATCTGCGACGCGAGCCGTTCTGACATCGCGAATGTCCACGAACAGCGCAATGGCGGCACCTATGCCAATCTCAAGACCGCTGTCGAGTTTGTCGAGAGGCTGCACAACGCGATCACGGTTCTTAGCATCTCGGCGGTGGTCGCGGTCTGACCGACACTAGCCTCTGACCAAATCCCGGTAACGCCTTCCCGACATTGGCCGAGATTATGCGTAGGCAGGGAAAGGCCCGGCTTTCGCCGGGCCCCGGTCTGCTGAATTCAGTGTTCGAACTTAGAAGTTTGAGCCGCCCCAATTGAAGTGATAGTTGATGCCACCCTTCACAGTGTGGGTGGTGGCACCAAGCTCCAGACCGCCGGAAGCAAATGCAGTCAGGTAACGTTCGCCGCCGTAGTCCGCATACATGTACTCACCCTTGAGCGACCAGTTGGGGGCGAACATGTATTCCACGCCAGCGCTGACGGTCCAGCCCGACAGCACTTTGCTCTCGCTGAAGCTGCCGCCTAGGCCGGCGATCGAAAAGCGATCATCGGCCCATGCGTAACCGCCCTTGGCGTAGAACGCGCTGCGCCTGATGTCACACCGACGCGACCGGTGACACTGCCGAATGAACAATCTTATCCTCAAGCGTGACCGGAAATGCCGAACAAGCCGGTCTAGCTGTGTCGTGATACCGCCGACGTTGACGCGATCCGACCAGGCGTAAGCACCCATGACACCAAGACAGAAGCCCGGCCAGTTGTAGCCTACCGGAACCGGAGCGGGCGGGGCTTTAGTGTACTAGCCATAACGCTCTTGAAGACCACCCTCGAGTTGCTCCCGTTTGCCGTGGATGACGTCGAGGTCATCGTGAGTGAGCTTGCCCCACTGCTCCTTGATCCTGCCCTTCATCTGCTTCCAATTTCCTTCGACCCAGTTCCAATCCATTTTTCTCTCCCTTGTTAGTGGGATGAACGTCGTGAGGGGTGCGAAAAAATTTAGCTTCACCCCTTGACCGAACGCGGCGAAAATCTACATCGACAATCGCCTTTAAACGAAAGGAGTGAGGAGGCCCTACATGACAAGCAGTGCCATGTCGATGAATGAAATCCACGCAAATTCTCTGCTCGCCAGTACCTTCACGCACCCACGGGAGGTTCTTGCGAATCCCTTCTTAGACGCCCTGCAAAAGAGATGCATCCTAGCTGCTTGGGCATCAGATGCGTTTACCGTCGAAGGGAAGCCGTGGCTGCGCCAGATTCCAGGCTCCCATGAGACTGTTAGGATCGGTGATATTCTCGCAGCTCTCCGATCCCTTGATGAGGATGACGGTCCGCCACCGAAGACGTCGCGAATGCCGTTGCCGGAGGCACCGCTTCGTGTCCGAGCTGTGGGCCAGACAGCAGGAGAGGATCGACGCCGCCGTCTAGTGGACATCCATCCATAAGGCGCGAAACCATTTTCGCAAAGAAGCCGCCCGAGCATATTGCTCGGACGGCTCAATCGTCGCCCCATCGAAAAGATCGATGCAAGTCCGCCGCAATCGTCAATGAGTGTCGGTCTTGTGCCACTTTTCAAGGTCCGGCTTTTCTCGGTCCTGATCAAACTGTTCCTTTTCCGGCACGCCTCTCCAGGGCTTGTCGGTTTGTTTCGTTGGAGCCCAATCTGACTCCGAGTGGGGATCATCTTTGGGAGTTTCTTTGCTCATGGTCCCTCCGCAATGTTACTTGCCGGCGCCGATGTTGCCGCCCTTGATGTTGCCCAGCGAGTTGTCCCCCTGCCCCGAATTGCCATTGTTGCCCTTCAGCGCGGCGTTCCCACCTGTATAAGTGTGGCCGGATCCGGTCGTCATGCCCTGTCCCGTGTTGACGCTCTGGCTGGGATGGTGCGCGCGGGATTTCTCGGCGGAAGCACTCGTCATCGCGGCAGCCGCGAGGAGAAGCGCCGCAGCGCCGATCATCGTAATCTTTTGCATGGAGTACAACCTGTCTGTTCGTGAAGCCCTTGCTTTTCGAACGTGGGGTCACCGGACTCGTTCCGTGCTTATCTCACAGTGCCGAGGCACATCACGAAAGCGAAGTCGGTAAGGCCCTTGGATGATGGCTTAATGCGAAGTATGCGCGCATAATGAGAGCATGAAGGTTTATGTTGAGAACATTGCACCGCCCGGTCCGCTACCCGCTTCTACGGAGGCCCCGGACCTGCTATCTGTACACCGCGCCACCCCGCCCCTTCCGCCAGAGAAGCTGGTGCGCGCCAGGATCACCAGCGCAAATAAAGTCAGGCTTTGATGGGCGCTATCGCCTTCGCTCGCCAAATCGCCAAACGCAGTTCAGCTTCATCTGCCTGTACAATCGTTTGGGCGTCACGACAACGACGGGACGGAGCCCGGAACTGTTGGGCGATAAACTCGCGAAATCCGATGGCGTTCTGTGCCCGCCGAGCAATGTCGATCCAGCAATGCGGGCACCCACGCCGAATTCAGATAGCAGCAATACGCCGGTGATTCCGCCGCCCGGCAGTCCCGGTGGCGATCAAAGCGTTCGGCCGAAGTAAACCCCGCCCGGCTCCGGTCATCTGAAAAGTAATTGGGGCAACTATCAAGAACGGACGCCTTCCCCGGGGCGGGCTTTTCGCTGCCTATTCGCGTTGGCGTCAGTCGCCGATCGGTACTTCGCAATAAAGTGCTCTAGGACGAAAAGACGTATTGTCGAGGTAAGGTTGCCTCGAACCCGGTCCCGATCAATTCGCCTGGTGAGGTCTGTCGGCGAGATACGTTTTTCGCTCGCGATCTCTTTCAACGCCTCCCAAAAGGCTTCCTCAAGGCTGATACTCGTCGACGTCCCGTCGGGCCTGGTAAACGACTGCTTTCGTGGTTTTGTGGGCATCCTCACGTCGGGCATGGCGATTTAAGCTCCCCAGTCTGCGGAAAGTTCCTTCTCCCAAGCTCAGCGAAAAAGCCGCCCGGGCATTACACCGGACGGCTCTTCGGTGCGGCTGCCGGTCCCCAAAGTCGTCCGGTGCCACCGCACTCTTATAGGCTGACCCAGCATGGTTAACGAGAGGTTTACAACTCCGATCTGGGCCCATTGTACCCAACTTGGGACTGACAGAAAGCGTGCGCATTCCTCTGCCGGAGAACCCAAATGCCCAGATATCACTTCCCCAGCGTCGACGGCACGAAGCTTGTAGATCCTGTGGGATTGGAGCTCCAAAATGATGAACAGGCGAAGCGGCAGGCCGAGCTAATAGCCAAGCATGTCCGCGCTGACCGGCGCAAAACCTCGCCACGTCGTCGTGGAAGACGAGGAAGGCACAGGACTTCACAAAGAGCCGGTGAAGCCGGAAAGCCCCATTCGATGACCCCCGTTGCATCGCCGAATTAAGAACGGCTAGAAACGGTGCTCGGCCTGGTTACGACCTACGCCCTGCGAGATCGCATTTATACATTCGTGCCTGCACTATTGATCAACGGCATTGTGATCGTTGCAACACTGCTGGTCGGAGGACACTATCTGGCTGACCTGATCGCGAGCGGCGCAGTGCCCCCCTTGTCGATCACGTTCGTCCGGTCAATAAAGAGTTTTCATCCAGGAACGTCTCGATGTGACGCCCTCCCCGCCATCGGGTACATTGGCTGGATGTATGCAGCTGACTTGCCAAAGTGATTGGCATGGTTTGGGTGGCCGAACGTGGCTAACGGCTTGGAACGACCGTGGTGAGGGATGAGAAATTGGAAAGACGACATCGATCTCGACTGGACGCTTCGCGATATTTACGCCAACCGGCTAAAGATGTCGCCGATCACCGAAGACCAGTTGAGTGAACTGATTGAGATGGGCTTGGCCGAAGTCGTAAACGATCAGGTGAAGCTGACCGAGAGAGGGTATGGGAAGATCGCTTGAGGTGCTGTCATGGCAAGACGCCCTATTAACAAGACATGGACTCCAGAAGACATTGCTCGACTGATCGGTCTGGCCGATAGCGGTGCAACAGTTCTGCGAGCGGCCGCGGCCCTCGGACGGCCGGCGACGGCGGTACAAAACAAGGCCCGCGAGCTAGGCAAGCCGTTGGTGGGCATTCGAGCGTTGAAGGCGGCAGTACGAGCCCATATAGAGGCCAAATAGCATGCAGGACATCAAACAGAGATTGGAAAAACTGCGCGTGGACGCTGAAGAGTGCCAGCTCATTAGCAGGCTCGCCACCGACCCGGTTAAACGGAATGCATTCGCGCAGCTTGCCGACGAATACCAAAAGATGGCCCACGACCTCGAGGCACTCTCGCATCCGGAAACGTTCCGGGCGACCTAGGGATCTGACCCAGGAGGATTGGTGCCAATCATTGAGCGGTCCTTGGCAACAAAGTGCTCCAGAACGAAAACTCGGATAGTTGGCGTAAAGTTGGAGTGAACCCGGTCGCGATCTATTCGCCTGATGAGTGCTATCCGAGAAACACCTTCCTCGCGCGCAATTTCCGTTAACGCATCCCAAAAGGCATCCTCGAGGCTGACACTCGTAGACGTCCTGTTATCTCTACTGAACGTCTGCTTTCGTGGCTTTATAGGTTTCCTCTGGTTAGCCATAACGATTGAGCCCCTTAGTGCGAGCGAAGCGGACCTATGCCCTATCAGCTCAGACTCTCTCCATCGATCGCACTTCACTTCGGCTTTCTGGCTGACTATCGCTGAACTCAATTGCCCTGAGACGGGAGGACGGCGACACGCCCGAGTAACGCAACCAGCTCCGCCTGCCGCCTTGTTTGAGTTTTGACGAACAGAGAGGCCAAGTGTGAGCGGATTGTCGTCCGGCTCAGACGCCGGGAGCGAGAAATATCAAGCAAATTATGACCACGCGCCAATTCGACTGCAAGCTGGCTTTCCGCGGTTGTAAGGCCGAACAAGCGCCGCAGCGCCTCGGGCGTCGGCTCTGGATGAGCGTCAAGATCGAGCAGAATGATGGTGCTGGTTTCATCGGTCCAAACATTGATCATCTGGCTTACAAGCCTGGTAACGCCTTCCCTGAAGGAAGTCGCGAGCCATGATGTCGAGCCAACGGGAATTTGCGCTCCCGCGCGATTCACGAGTTGCTTGACGGCGCTATAGAGTGTTTCCCCATTCGCGGCGCCACATTCCCGTTCCAGTATCGCACGACCGATTGCGCTCACGTCAAGCAAACCGCCTCGTTTGAGTAGAACTTGCCCGCAGCCAATTCGCGCCAGGACCGCGTGTAGTACGTCACGTTGTCCAGCTAGGTCAGGCTTCTTGTCTGGATCAGCATCCGACCTGAAGAGGGATGCGCGATTGGAAATGTTGAAGATTGATTCCCTGCATGGATGAAGGGATGCAATTGCGGCAGGCAATGCGGCACTCTGGGTCAAGTTCAACATTGCGTCTTTCCCTTTGCCTGCTACGTCGTTTGAATGAAGGCTTGATCGAGCCAAGAGCATTCCGACGTCAACGAGCCATGTAAATGCTCCGCACGGAGTAATCCGACTGCACACCTCCCCGGCTCCGACTGACACAGAAGAAATAGGAAGAGCGATGCAGAACCCTGCTCCCGTCTGCGCTAGCCGTCGGGCTAGAAGGTTCATGAACACTCGTACCCCATCGTGGTTACCTCCTGTGCCACGGGCGGTGCGACGTTTCGCAAAGCGAACTAAATCTCAATAAAAGTATTGTATGCGGTTATTGGATGATGGGATGTGTTATGCGTTTGCTCATTTTCGGTATCGCATTGCTGTTTGACGCGCAGGCGTCGGCTCAGCCCATCCTTGCCCGGGAGCCCCACACCCTGCCCCCCTTTGCTGTCGTTTATGTCCAGAACAACACCTGTAGTTACGGCAAGGTGCTGAGGGTCGTCGGCTCCCTAAGAGGCCTCCAGCGAAAACGTACTTGCGTTTCTGTGAGCTCCGCCCATGCAGAATTCTAATCCCCACCCAAGGATCGCGCCAATCGCTGTGCTGGCTGCCTGGATCATCGCCGTCGCGGCTGCTGGCATTTTCCTAGTACGACTATGAGCATTACGCTTCTGCAGCGAATCGAGCGAAGTACTAAAGCGCATACGCCGGGAACGGGTTAGATTGCCACGCGTACCAATGCGTTGCTGTCGCGACGAGAAACCGGCAAAACCGCCGCGTCCATCATCCCCGTTTTGGCCGGTTGTCACCCGGCGTATGCGTCAGACAATTCAGCCAAAGTAGAATAGTTTCTGGCTTTAAGATCAAAAAGCCATAACGCGCCGCGATCCAGGAGCTAGACCCAAGGAGTGCCGTAGTAATCATTTAGTGAGCGAGCCCGGTTGGTGTCCGACCAGTCCCAGTCGCTGTCATGGGCGTATTTCGGCGCACCCTCGAGCTGAGCCTTCGTCACGTTGGTAACGTAACCCTCAAGATTGGTGTCGTACTTCAGCGTCTGCCAAGGGAGCGGATAGTGCTCATCGCCCATTCCAAGGAAGCCGCCGAAGCTCAGCACGGCATAGGCGACTTTGCCGCTGACTTTGTCGATCATTACGCTTTCAATAGAGCCGATCTTCTCGCTGTCTGGACCATAGACGGCGGTGCCTTCCACCTTCTCGCTGCTGATGAGATTGCTCGTTTCGTTTGCCATGATGGCTCTCCTCGCGTTTGAGTTTCGATAAAAACGGGAGAAACTGTCATTCGTTCCGGAGCTGCCTGCGGTGTCATCGAGAGAAGCCCACAGTGTTGGACGGACCGACCACGCTCCATCTTACATTCAGGGCCAGCCGCTCCGGGCATCCCGCTTAGCTCAAACCTGTTGCTGCCGACGCCGTAGCTCTTCAACTGCCGCCATCCCCGCGGCTGCCATACCGCCGAAGGTCCGTTCTCCGTCGTTGACGCGGCGTAGAATCCTCTTGGCGATGACGCAGCGGTTTTCGTGACTGTCCAGGCAGCGAGGTAAGGTCTCGCACGCTTTTGTCAGCGCGATTTCCATTTCGAGCACAGTTCTTTTGTCAAACGCGACTGTCACGAGGGGCAACGAACTAGAAGCAGGCAACTCAACCAACTCTTCGACAAACATGGATGCCTCCTTTTCCATTTCTCGAATAGCGCGCAATTTTAGGCTTAGTTCCGGGCGGTCCTGTAAGACGTTTGATGCAGCGCAGTCCGTGACGGCTACACCATTCAGCCATGCAGCACTGAGGAAGAGACCGGAAAGCCGATTGCCGTGCCCCCGTTGTTGACGCGGAGTCCAAGGGTTGACGCCATGGTGGGCCAAGGAGGCATTCATGGAAGACGACATCCCCGACCACGTTGCGGTCATTGTCAAAATTATCAGGGCGGTGAAGAACGACGTGCCCCACGAGGGGTATTACAGAGCCTTGTGCGACATCATCATGGAGTACGCGCAGGAGCAGCGGGAGATTGATCGGGCGTGGCGCCCGAAGCCTTCCGACACCATCCACTGACTTGACGGCGAATCTCCAAATCGGATTCAGTCGCTTCAACGATGGGGGCGACCATGCGCGATGACCGGCTCTTGCTGGATTACTTCAGCAACACAAATACCAACCCGATTGAGCATCAGGAGAAGTGGTGGGTGACGGGCGCCGTCATTCTTATTGCCGGACAGCTTGCCTTTGGCGCCGCCGTCATCTGGTTTCTGGAAGCCCGTCCGCCGGTGTTTCGGCTGCAGCCTGCCCCATCTTGCAATCAGACCGCGCGCGCCTATTTGGGAATCTCTGACGGTCGAGCCTTCCAGGGCTCCCGGCGCGAAAGGCCTTGCTGCCCCCCTCAGCAGGGCCTTTTGCCCATCCGTCAACGTTCAGACTTTACTAACCATGATTTTAGTCCCCGCGGATGCAGCGGAACGGAACCATTTGCCTCAAATTGTATTAGCGATTGGGGGAACACCAATGACCGACATCAAGAGTCTGCGCGATAAGGCAGCGACAGCCGAACGGCTCGCTCGTACCGTGGGAGACAGCCTGACTATTGACCGGCTGAACACCCTTTCCGCCGAGTACCGGCAAAGAGCAGACCAGCTTGAAATCACGCCTCCGACGGCGCTCGCCATCGAGCCGGTTATCGGCAGAGCCAACTGATTTATTGGACGCCCGTCCGCCTTCGGCGAACCTCCCCACGGCTACCCGCCCAAAGGCGTTAACAGGCCGCTTGGAAACAGTTTGGCATCATCGAGAGTTGGAAGCCTGGATGGGCACCCGTCGCCCAGCCATAAGGCCATTTCGTCGCATGACTGAACCTTTCCCGCGACCGGACGTCTACTCAGCGTGGGTGGCCCAACGCCCACAATGTCCCCCAAGACTGTAGAGAGCCCCGTTCCCCCGACGGGGCTTTCGCTTTTCTGGGTCACCCTCACCCTTCGCTCGCTTCGCATTTCAAGCAAACAAATTTGCCGGTGCGCGCGTCGAAGTTCATTGGGCGCCGACACCGTGTGCATTCTGGGAGAGGACGTCTTTCCATTCGCGCCATTCCTGGTGTGAGGGACAGGGGCGTCGGTGTGACTCCGGCAGCGTCTCTGCTCCGAGCCGAACTTACTGAGTTATCACCACTTTCCCTCGCGCAAGCTGATCCTGAAGCTGGTCCTGTTTTTGGGACTTCCACCTCCGGCCCGAGTGCACGAACGTGATGCAATTAAAGCGGGTATGGGGATTGATATACCCCTAGTGATTTGGTTTTTTTTAAGCTCGTCCTGCCTAGTTGGAATAGCGGCAACACTCAGGGATCTCGATGATTGCATGGTTGATCCGGCAAGAAGGTCTATGGGGTAGCCCTACAACCGCGGCGGCGATCATCTGCGTCGTGCTGGTCGGCCTGAGCCTAAGCGTTTTTCTACTGGGCCCCGCCGCGACCGCCGTTCTGGCGGCCGTCCTGGAAGGATGTGGATGGTTGTGGTCGGATCCTCGCGAGCCCATCCCATTGAACCGCAGCGCGCAGCAACAGCTGGCGGAAAATCTTTAGCAAAATGCAGCCGGGTCCAGCCCTACGATGAGTCCTCGAATAGCCATAGCTTGTCTGATCTTGATTGTACTGATGGCCGGCTTCTTCGTGGCTGATGAGTACACGTCATGCAGGCAAGAACATGGACCCAACTACAAGTGCTTTCCTGGCGGGCGACGGCTGGTCCGGTAGGCACCGCCATAGATTCGCGTCCGCTCGATGCCATCGTTGATCTCGCCCCGGCAGGCCTCAACAGCTAGTTCGCGTGAGCGAAACTTCACTGGTCCCTGCACGGTGCGATTTCCAGGATAGATATTCCAGCGCCAAAGGCCGGGCTGGATCTCTTTGACATCATACTCAACCGTTCGATGCAGCATTCGGCGCCCCTGTCCCAGGGAGGCATAGCACGGTCAGGCCTGCATTGGCTCTGACTTTCATCGGTCCACCACCCGGCGAAGGGCCTTTAGGCTCAGGCCCTTCTCTTCGAGCCAGAGCAATGCGTGCGCGATCTGTCGAAGCTCGTTCCGGTCCAGCCCTACTGGAAGTCTTCTCGCCCGCCGAAGCACTTCCGCCGCCTGTCGTCGCATAGGCGAAGCGGAACTTCCCGACTTGTCGAGCCTGTCTTCTATCTCCAATACGAGCTGGCGAACTTCGGCAACTTCCATCTGATTCAGCGCCTCGCAGATTGAACGTTCATAGTTCCGAACAACTTGTTCGACGTCAATCTCGCCTTCGACAATTGTAGCTCTTTCCTGCATCCGCGCCTCCTGCACGATGACGGTAAGAAAAATACAACTGAAGAGTTTGCGCAATCTCCGAAGTTATAAGGCGGCTGATACACAGTCTCGTTCGTTTAAAAAACGCGCGATCAAATAAGAAAGTTCCTCATTCCCGCTTCTTCTTAAACGGCACCACATGCCCTGGCCCCGGCCGCTGCGGCAGTACTGGCTGTTTAGGCTTCGGCGGATCGTCAGGAAAGAACCGCTTCCAGCGATAGGCGGCGTATCCGTAGAAGTAGTCCCACCAGGACTCAGTAACGCTGGCGTCACCCCACGGCATCGGATCTGGCTCCCCGCCGTCGTCATCCTGGGGGATCGCTATGGGGATCGGTATCGCCGGGCTTGTCCACATGATGCCGCCGGGTCATGCGCGTGTACTCACACTCATCTGGCTCCGTGCATTCGTCGACGATGATAATGAGCTGATGGATGTTGTCGGCGGAGAAGACCCCGACGAGGTCGCGGGTCTCTATTATTCGAACGAGATAGGTTGGCATGGCATCTTACCGGCCCCGGTAAGGTCTCCCCAGAGGTACCATAAGACAAAGAGGTCTGCAGGTCACGCGTAGTCCAGCGTCAATCAGCGAGGGCTGCCGACCCCGCAAAGCTCTCAACCAATGAGAAGCCGACCTCGGCATTTAATAGATTGCGACATATGTGATCTTATCGAAGCTACCGGAGATGAGAGTTTTTTAGTACCGATCGATTTTGAGTAGTTCCGGTGACCGCCGAGCGAGAATGCCGGCGGTCTCTTACTTGTGGCCCCGCGATTCGGCTGGCCAACCACGATTTTGGAAAGCTGTGGAGAGGGATGCGAAACTGGAAGGACGCTATCGAGCTCGACTGGACGCTCCGCGACATCTACGCCGGCCGGCTAAAGATGTCGCCGATCACGGAAGATCAGCTGAGTGAGCTGTTGGAGCTGGGATTTGTTGAGGTCGTGAATGACCAAGTCAAACTGACCGAAGCTGGATACCGGAAGATCCACTGATGCGCCTATCCGGGCGATGCCAAATAGTGGAAGAACCAGTTCACGCCAAACACCAAAAAACAAACAGCCGCGACGAAAGACACCGCGACGACTGTCCAATCGCGTTTCGTAAGTAGCTCGAACTGAAACATTTTGTCTCTCGATTGCTGGCCACGCGCAGCTTGCGAAGAGGCATTCTACTCCAAGCCGGGACCGACGGCGCGGAAAGTTACGGGGTCCCAAAGGCGGGCCTACTTCGTATTTTCAATCCTTCCGCGGCTCCCGGAATCCGACGCAAAGACTGTGAGGCTTTGCGTGAAAATACTGCACGTCACCGGTGATCGCGCCCGCCATCTCGTCGAGAGCCTTCTGCAATGCGCGAGCAGCAACACAGTGCGTGGTCATAGATCGCACCATATGTGTGCGGTCGAAGTTGGCGCATCAGCTCAAGCATTATTACGTGGTGCGGATGTGGCTTGGCCGCCTCTTCCTCTCGGCGCCGCCGACGCTCATCCCGTGACCACTGCGAAATCATTTCGTCTCTCTATAATTTGATGGTCGCCACAAATGCGCGTGCACCCATCTGCCGTCGAACGCATGACGCAGGGTCTCGGCATCTCGATGGTAAGCGAAGCAGAAAACAGCCCACCGCTTGTCGCCATGCATCACACTTGCGCCGCGCACGCGCAGCGACAACAGCTTCCGTGAACAGAAGCTCGCGGCCTTAACGCAAGTCTTTTCGTCGTCAGGAATAGCGATCTGAAACGGCCAATTGCCGTAGGTCTCGGCCATGATCCAAATAAGAACATTTAGAGAACATCGTCAAGCCTTGACCGCCGAGTTCGGAATCGGATCGAACGGCTATATGAACAAGTCGTCCGAGAAATTCGCCAAAGACCGCCCCTACGCCAAGCCTGAAGCCGCAGCCGCAAGACTATTTGAGATCGCAAAGGCGATCGGCGCTGACGGGCGAGGCATGATCCCGATAGGTGCATGGAACGCGACTTTTCTCAATAGGGACAAGGCCAACGTGGCCGAATATACCCTTGGCCGGGATCATCTCATCGCAGGCGGCTTTATTGAGATGGATGGCAGCGGCGGCTACATCGTGTGGGGACCCAACTGCGCTCCGTCAGATCGAACTGAGATGAGCGCTGAGCTTCAGTTTCCAGCCGCTTCGCTCGGGTTGCGTTGAGGACGCACGCTGGCCGGAACCAATTCTAATCAGACCGCTTGAATCCGCCGTTCAGTTGCGGAGTTGCGTTGTGTCCTGGTCTGCCCGGTTTCCAGATCCCATCATTCCCCCCGATGGGGAACGACTAATGACGCTCCGGGATGCCGGCAATTACATCTCCAACCTGCCCGCCAAACGACACCTTGAACCAGCCTGGCAGACTGCGACGCGGTGCCTAATCGAGGCCGCTGACAAGGGCGGCCCGATTGAGTTCGCCCGCCTTGGCATGATGCAGGCGCTGTTTCCGAAAGTTGAGCCGGTCTACCACTCGGTCGACAAAGACCAGAAGTGGCGCAACCGGCCCAAGCTGGTGAGGGATAGGTGAAAGATGAAATCGGACCGTTTCAGGTTTGGAGAATTTTGCTCGCTCTTGCAGTGACGGCGGCCGTGATCGGGGCCGCCTATCTTACCATCGCTTTCATGATCGGATTCATGAAGTGAGAGATAGACGAAAGATTATCCGATCGCTTCCTCTGCAGAGGTTTTATCGAGCCGCAACTCGCCCAGGCCTGCTATAAACATTTCGATGGCAACTGAGAAGCTGCGCTGGAAATCTAGCGAATGGTTCGAGGACGACATTTCATTTACGACGAAGCCTCGAACCAAACTTCGCATTATGAGCGCACCGCTAATTGCCTTATCATCATGGATTCCGCAGGAAGCAAAAACCTCCACGACCGTTCTGGCGAGCGCATGACCAGAAACCTCCCATTCTGGAGAGGTTACATCTAGGCTGCGAAATGACGCCGCAGCCAAGCCCGGATTAGCTAGAGCAAATCCCCTCATCGCGTGTGCCATCGCACGCAATGCTGCAGTCCCAGACAATTGGCTAACCGAGCTTTCAATTCGGCTTTGAAGCCCGCGATAGCCTTTGATCGCGAGTGCAGTACGCAGTTCCGGCAGACTACTGACCTTGCCTAGGTAAGGTTCCATCTCCGAAATGAGATCAGCCGCGATATGTTTATCCCAGCGGCTTTCTAGCGGACGGAGCACTTGCTCCACATCGACCGCGGAAAACGCGGCTGCTCTCCGAACTTGTGAAAACACGAAACGCCTTTCTAGCTGGCGCCCCTTTAGAGGCCCCATGCATTATTCCACTGATTGTCCGGATACTACCTATCAACCTTCGCTAGCCACGAAGGTTCCGAGACGCCAAGGCTGGCTGAAAAAAGAAAAGCCGCCCGGTCGCGGCCGGGCGGCTTCGACGGCCATGCTCGCCAAAGCCTATAGCCGTCGTCCGAAACAGTGGGCGAAGTTACTTAATGAACAATAAAGCCGCGCTGCCTGCTCTCAACCGGCCTCCATCGCTGGCGCCGGGCGAGTTTACAGAGATAAACAGGACGGGGTCATCCGGTCACCTCTCGGGCCTGATGGCGGGCCGCAGCCCGGACGAATTTTCTTGCTGGCATTCAGCATAGCTCTGGCATTTCGAGTCCTTTCGAAACAGGCCCTCCCTTCCGGCGCCGCCAACACCTTAATAGTCAACTAGGGTTTCAACCGATGCCGTTCCACGAGGCGATTTTTAAGCTGCCGTCACAGCAATGGGCTACGCAGAGGAGGCAAGTATGATCGAAAGTCCCGACCGCCGGCATTTCCTCCGTTTGGCGAGCAATGTGATCGCAGTCACTGCCATAGGTGCAGCTGGCACGCAGCTTATCAATATCGCAGAGGCGATACCGATCGCTCCCGATCTCGGGAGGCCTGAGCGGCATCGCACGACGCCAGCACAGTGGGGCGGGCCTCCCGGCCCACCCAGACATGGCCCCCGCCGCGGAAGACGGTGGTCGCGGCGCGGGCGCCGCTGGGTGTGTTGGTGGCATCGCGGGCGTCGTCGTTGCGGATGGCGATGGTAGCTTGCGTTCGCCCCTATCGGATTGAGCCGAAAACATATGGGAGGCTTAGAATGAATAGATTAGCTGCGTTCGCTCTCTGCGGCTCGGTGCTGATGGGTGCCTTCACCATAGCGCGAGCTGACCACCCTGGGCCGGATTGGATGCCAATGGAGCAAGTGATCGCGAAGGTGCTTCAGTCGGGCTACTCGTTGATTTCCAAGCTCGAGGCCGACGATGGCCGGTGGGAAGGTGAAGGCATCAAGAACGGCAAGAAGATGGACTTTCACGCCGACCCGAAGACTGGCGTAATCATCTCTGAGAAATTGGCTGACTAAGCCGGGCCGGAATTGAGCAGAAGGCTATTTGTTAGCCTTCTGCTTTTTCTTCTTAGCTTTCAGCGCATCCGCTTGCGCGCGGAACGCTTCAGCAAGATTCCGCATCCGCTCGGCATGCTCGATGTCCTCCGAGCGACGCGCTGCAGACTCGGCTTTCTCGGCCTGCTTCTTCAAGGACTTCGTCGGTTTCATGCCGATATTATGTCGCAGCGCGGCGGATCGTTCCACCGCCAAAGAGACTTGCGCGCGACGTGAGACGCGTCGGCATTCTGTATGAAACAGTCCGACTCACCGCGCAAACACACATTCCGATGGCGGAGGCCGTGGCTACGGCGACACGCCAGAAGCTCTTAATTGGACTGTCACCCTGGCCGTCCCGCCCATCCCGATCGCATCAGCGGCTCCGCGAGACAGGTCGATGCAGCGTCCTTTGATGAACGGCCCGCGGTCCGAGATTCGGACCAGCACCGATCGCCCGTTGGCCTTGTTCGTCACCGTGACATGGCTGCCGAAGCGCCTAGTGCGGTGCGCCGCTGTCAGCAGCGTAGGTGTTGAGCCGACCGCCGGACGCTGTCCTGCGGCCGTGATAGCCGTCCCCCACACCATACTGGCTGGCGATGCAGGTTTCCTCTCTGGTCATGGTGACGTCGATGGATACGACGCCTTCGAAGAAGTTCTGAGCAGTTGCCGGTGAGATGAGAAATGCGCACAGCAAAACGCACGCCGAGAACAGGCTTTGGTAGTAATGCTAGAGGTCGATTGTCGGCGTGAATCCAGAAGCCACGCTTAGGCTAGGCCCGGCGCTCATGGATTCGGTTGAGCGTCGGGCCGTTTTCGTTGCCGGATTGGTTGGAACCAAACCTGTTTATTCCAATTTTTCCCGCGGTCGGCAGTTTGTCGTGGGCTGCCTCCCGGGCTCGGCGGCGCACCCTTGCACTCCAACTCAAGCGTCGCCGGGCCTTTCTAATTTTCGATCGTCGGGCTCGGGATCATTCCGCACTGAGCTCGGTGAGGCGGCCCGGCGGTCGATTCCCATCCGCCGTCGGGCCGATTGTCCCGAGGAACGAATTAGCTTTGCATTGATTTTTTACGAAGCCGGCGGCTTTCCTCAGCGGCCGCTGGTGAGCCTCGGCGCCGAGTCCAACGGGCGCTGGGTCGCCTCATCATGCGTGCGCATTTGGCGGAATCGTAAAACTGAGCTTCGACGTCAAGCGCATCCTTGAGATACTGGATCGCGACGGCCTTGTCCGGCGCAAGGGCGACTCGGCCGCGGCTACGGCAAACTTCGGGTCATCAGACGGCTGGCGGGCGGATCAGACGGCGGCATCTGATCGCGATAATGCGCGAGAACCTGAAGCCGAATGGCCAACGACAAATTTCCCTGATCCCTCTTGCGATCTATCTCGCTTACTAGATCCGAAAGCGTGATGCGGCGCGCACCGGCGATCTCCTTCATGCTGCTCCAAAACGCCTCTTCCAAACTTACGCTGGTCTTATGACCGCCGATGACAATGGACCTCTTGGCTACCGGAGACTTCATATGATTGCTCCCTGGCTTTCCAAACTCACTAGTAGGTTGCAAATAACTGTTGCTCATGGTCATCGCAGACTGACGGCACTTACCAAGGCCGAGGGTATACGAAAAATCGATCTGTCGATCATGCTCTCGGCGCCGCCCCACTAGCCTACCCACAAGACGACGTAGATGCTCCAAATTAGGGCGATGCCAAGTGTCAGGGTTGCTCAAGATGCTCGGCTTCGCAGTAGTATAGATGCCGCGTCGGTGGCGCGATCGGGGCGGCTGTGGCATTAGAGCGGGTCGTCAGTTCAACGTGCATCGTTCCACGCAACGCCTCGGCCGCATCCTGTTTCGGAGGAGCAAAGCTACTCAAGACCATCTCCCCCGGCGGGCACCGGCGGCTCGCGGGAGAGCATTAAAGACTACGCTGCAAGTATCGTCTTCTCGATATCCGCTATCGAGTGACCAGTCAGGTCCTTGGCGATTTCGCCCACCAGAGCCTCATCGAGCTTTTTGTGGTAATGTTTGCGCATCTCACCAAGCGTCTTTGGAGCAGCGATGATCACGATATTGCTGAACTTCTTCGTTAGCACCTGAGCATTCAGCATTTCGATGATCCCGGATGCAAAACCGTCTTCTTCCGCCCGACTCTGATCGGGGTTGGCGGAGCTGCTATTCTGTCCACCGCTACCGCTGACCGGCTCAACATCTTCACCGGGAGCAGCGACCAGGCTCATTTCAGTTTCCGTGCCCACATTGCGAAAAAGGTTCAGCTTTTCACCGTCGGCGACAGCGACGATAGTATCCGTTGGGAGGATCATTTCATTTTCCTAAAAGGTTTGAGATTGGCCTCGCTAAGCGAGTGATAGAGCAATGCATCCGCCTCCGCGAAGTTCCCGTTTTACGAGATCCGGCGCCTCGCCAAGCTATGGAAGGTGCCGATTGCTTAGGTGTGTGGGAGATTTGCTGCCATTATACGGCACGACAAGCTGACGATCACTTCATCACTGCCCGCAACATCGATACGCAAGGGCGAGGCGAAGGTTGATATGCTGTAAGCCGAATAAGGAACCGCCGCGCATTCCTCTCGTTGCCGATTGTGCAACGGAGGAGACGCAATGGCGAAGAAGGCAAAGAAAGCACCTTGGGATAAGCCCAATCCGAAGAAGAAGACTGGCAAGAAGTCCACTAAGCTGTCCCCAGCAAAGAAGGCAAAGGCAAAAAAAGCAGCCAAGAAAGCAGGCCGCAAGTACCCCAGCCTCGTGGACAACATGAATGCTGCGAAGAAGAAAACTGCCAAGAAAACCAGAAAGACGAAATCAGCCAAATAGGCTGTTGTATAACGCAAAAGCGGTTGCCCCCGCGGCATCCGCATCATCTTCTTTCAAATACACCTCCATCCGTGAATACTCTGGCAACCCGAGAGTTATCCGAAATCCAAAGCCGAAAATAAATTTACGGCTCAATCACGGCGGCTTCGCTTGGCTTCCAACGGCAACGAGTGGGATTTGCGGCCTTTTGTCGAAACTAACGCAGCGACTTCTTCATTCAGGCTCACAGAGATTCGAACAGTAATCGGAGGCTCACCGTAGCGACTGCAGCCAGCTGGACGGCAAGCGCGGCGGCGAGTTCCGCCTCTTGCCTCTGATCATGCGTCTCTGTCCACCATTGACCGATTTTGCTCTGCATGTCCGATCCTGGCAAAACGCGCTTGCTGAATGAATGCACATCCGCTTAGCTACGGAACGCGTGCTTTCAATGACGATGACAGCTATGGCGCTTATTGCGCCCGCAGTATCTCTGCTGTCAGCGGCCTGGCTCTAGGCGTCACAAGAGCATTAAGGGCAAGCCCAGCACCAGCAGAAAAATGACGAGGACGCCAAGTCCTAGATTATCGTCGCCCTTTACTTCTCCTGAGACCGTCGTTCGACCGTCGACATTTTTCACCCTGACAATAAGCCAGCCACTTATCGACGAGCCATCCAATGGCCGTCTGCTGGCGTCGGATAGAGGTTTGGCTTCCGCCCATTACCATCGACACTGCCTTTATGCCGCGTTCAGCGTGCGTGCTTCGAGCGCGCGCATGTAGTGAGTTATTGCTCTGTTCGAGAGCAGCAGGCGGCTCCGTACTCCTTGCCGCACCATCGTCTCCACTGAGTTTAGGAGTACGTGGCTACAGAATTGGGCGTCTTCAATCTCGCCTGCCCGCTCTAGATAATCCCATGCAATCTGGATTGCCTCCTCTATGAGAACTGACAAATGCATGAGCCAAACTCCTGAAACCTCGCAGCTGAAACGGCTGAATTTGGAGCTAGTTCCAGAGGAGAAGCTGGTTAGACCCAGCTTCCGTCGTTCCGTTGGGACCCAGGCCGCAAGTCTTTCTCGGCATCCTCAATCCTCCGGCGATTACCGGCATTGAGCTCGCGGATACCTGCCATCGCAAGACCTAGCTGCCGCGCCGTTCTGCGGATTGATGCCGCGGGTCTGGCCAAAGCAGCCGAGCAGCGCAGAACCGTTGCTCCCTTTTGAACAAGCTCCCGCAGTCGGGCGATTTCCGCCTCGCTCCAGGGCCGACTGAGGAGCTTCACGCTGCAAGCTGCTTCCGAACAGCGGCGGCCGACGAACCGACCTTGTCCACTGCGCGCTGCAGCTCCTCCTTGGTGACGTTGAGGTGCTTGGCCCAGTACCGAACCTCATGCTCTTCACCCATGTTGATCTTGCTGCGATCTGCGTGCCGGTCTTTTTCAAATCATCCATAGTCAAATCTCCCCTGAAGCAATGACCAGCAATGATCTCCCGAAATGAAAGTTACGACTGTGTCCCAGTGATTTCTGATAGCGTCAGTACGGGGGGCGTTTCATCAGCTCAGGCAGCCGCGAGATGCCGTTGGCGATCCGCCGGGCCTCGTCACGCGACAAGGACTCGTTGGCGTATTGGTAGTTACGAGCGTGAAGGTCTTCCCGGTGAAGGACGACGCATAACATAAAGCTGTTGGCATCTTTCACGCGGAAGCAGTCCCTATCCTCTTCCGCGATCCACGGCGCCGGAATCGGCGAGCGCCCGTTCGAGGTTGCTGATCTCCTCGTATCTGAAGTGGCCGCTGTTGAAGATCGTACCGCGTCGGTTGATCATACGGATCAGCAGGCACCGCGCATCCTGCGAGAAGCCATTGAAGCGCGCCACGAATGTACGATGCTCATCCGCCAAAACCGAACCGTACGTCGTCTCGACAAACGACAGCATCTCGGTGAAATGGTCGAGATAGTAGTACACCGGCAATACGGGCAGCTCATGGGATATAAAGTGCCGCCAGCGATCCGACGATGCCGGACTTCAAATCTCTGCCATCACATTGGGATCGGACCGATGATGCCGTGCCTTCCGTCTCACGCTTGAACTGTTCAGGCGGCAAGGTCCGCATCCTTGCGCTCCCCGAACTTCTCCAGAATCCGGATTCGAATTTCCTCGGCCGCCGGGCCGCGAGCCTTCCGAAGCTGGCACCAGAGCCGAATAAGTTCCTGCTGCTTCGCTTTGTCCATGGAAATCCTCCATCGAATGCATAGAACATAACCGGAACGATTTTGCAAGAGTGAAGATCGCTAGCTTGGGCATTCTCCCGTGCCCAAGCCAGTCCGTGGGATCGGAATGTAGATGTCTCGGGTTCAGAGCACGCTGGCTCAAGCGGCGGGCGGGCGCTGCTTCGCTCGCTAACTCCGATGATTATGTCGAGCGGAACCATGCTCGATCGCAGGCCGTTACCCAGGAAAGGAGACCCCGATGAGAGAGAATCTGTTCGAGAGCCTTCTAGGAAAGGCGACCATAGAGGTCTGGGGAGACCTCCCTCGCGACCTGCAAGAAGCAATCTTCGAGCTAGCAGCTCGCAACGCTCCCGACATGCGTTCCGGTTTGGCGGCCTACCTGCATGACCATCATCCCAAAACCGACCACACGCGGGATCCAGTGTGACCTTCCGCTCGGTGGATCGCAGTCATTTGAGACCTGCCTTCCAACCGACATCACTTCACCATGCGTGCTTGCTATCGCTAACTCGAGCGGGCCTAAGTACGAAATTTTAACTAGGGGACAAAGGCTCAAGATAACGACTGCTGATGTCAACGACGGCAGCAGCTTTAGCAAGCGGGACATTCATCGCTTAGGCTGTCGAGCACGCTCTCCACAGATGCGATATCTGCCAGACAATTTGCGTGTTCCGCGAGGGATAGCGCATAGTCAATGGCTGATGGCTATGCCGCAAGCGCTTATAGGCGTGCTTGAGACATGGTTCGATTGCGTGTGCTTCCATTAGTAAATCCGCGGCCCACTTTACGCCGTTCGTGATGAGCACCGTACGATGGCGGGTCGGCTTAAGCCGACGTCACCTCGGATCCTGACATCAGCCGCGGAATCTCCGCCGGCAATTCTCTTGCTAACGCTCCGACGTTGCCATGTCGGAGACCGAGGCGCCTGCCCGCCTCCCCGTGTAAAAAGACTGCCCATAGCGCCGCCAGCGTCGGATCCACACCGCGCGCCAGAATACCTCCGAGAACGCCTGCAAGGACGTCGCCAGAGCCGGACGTCGCTAATGCGACCGAGCCAAAGCACGAGCGCCACACCTCCTTGCCAACGACAAAAGTTTCGGCTCCCTTCATCACCACTATGCACCCAGCGGATACCGCGACGTGCTGGGCGGCCTCGAGGGGGTTGCGTTCGACGGTCTCGCGGTCGAGACCGAGGAAGCGGGCCATTTCGCCAGCGTGCGGCGTGACGATCGCTCCCTGCAAGTCTTGGCGAAAGTCCGGCGAAGGATCGCCCATGCAGGTGAACGCAGCAGCGTCCAGGACGATGCGCGCCTTCGTCGGCGTCGCAAGCAGCAACCTCACAAAGTGACGGAGCGCGTCTTCATCCATCATGCCCGGTCCGACCACGACGGCGTCGACATCCTGGGCGAGCGCGACGATGTCCGTGGCATTCGATTGCTTAATCTCCCCCTGCGAAGTCTCCGAAAATCCCAAGACCATAGCCTCGGGCACAGCCACTCCTATGTTGGGGGCAACCGACGCACTCGTCGCAATTTGAAGAATACCGGCTCCTGCGCGCAAGGCAGCCACGCCCGCCAAAATGGCCGCACCAGGCACGCGGGCGTTGCCTGAAACCACGAGGACGCGGCCTCGAGCTTCCTTGCCGTTCCCGTTTTCGTGAGACGGGAGCGGATGCGCACGCAGGTAGTCTTCCGATAAGTCCCGGTAGAGCTTCATCTCGCCGCTCCGCTATCGTCCGGCTCCAGTGTGACGGGTGCGCCTTGACGTTTCAGCGGCGCGACAAAGTTGTACCGGACTAAGCGCATCGAGCTTTCACCGTCTTGGCCCGGTCCGAACTCGGTTATCGAACAATTTGCGACGTCGCCTTCCTTATCGATCGAAAGGATCGTGCTCTCGTCCATGTTTTCCAAGAGGTATCGCAGGCAGAGGACGACGACCTGATGAGCAACAATTAGGACGCGTTCCCCGGCGTAATGCAGGCTTACGGAATCGAGGACGCTTCGAAGCCTCAACACGACGTCCGCCCAGCTTTCACCAGCTGGCGGCCGATAATAGAACTTCCCCATCAGGGCACGCCGTCTGGCCTCCTCGGGGTAGCGCTGTTCGATGCCCATTTTTGTGAGACGGTCCAGAACGCCGAATTCCCTTTCGCGCAATCTCTCGTCGTGGATGATCGTTACAGCGCGTTCAGCCTCCCCAGCTGCCCTTAGAATAATCTCCGAGGTTTGCTGTGCGCGAAGATATGGAGAGCTGAGTACGACACTCGGGCGATCTTCACCCCGCAACTCTGCAAACCAACGCCCCAACGCCTCCGCTTGCCGTTCGCCCAACGCACTGAGCGGGACGTCTACGTCCCGCAGCTCGATGGCGATATCCGCCAGCCCTGCCTCATGAGCGGCGTCGCGCGCAACGTTTCCCGCGCTCTCCCCGTGACGCACGATCCATAGCCGTTCAGGCCATCGTTCCTTGGTGTCTTGGCCCATGCGGTCTCGCCGAGTCCCTATGTGTCTCTCGATAATTGCGGCTGAAAACGCTGATAGCGGTAGCCGATTTATGATGATGACAATGTGTCGATGCCAAAGCGAAGGCGAAACGCCGACGGGTCTGACTAGGTCTCGTCGTTGCGATATCTATCGGCAACGATCTTGTCGCCTTCGCGTACCGCCGCCTTATTGCGACGCTGGTACTGCAGCACACCGAAAATCAGAGCGGAGAGAAGCAATAAGGCTCCGATCCCGAAGACGATTTCCTGACCCATGGTACAACTGCCCTAATTAGTCTCGCCGCCCAATGTTGTCTTGTTACCAGCGTCTCTGCTCGGCGCGGTCACGCGAACCTCATGCCCCTGTCGAATGGCAAGTGATGCGGCGGAGACCGTGGGCTCAAAAGCCGCTTCCTTCGTTTCGAAGGTACCTTCCACGTTTCCGTCATGGAGCACGCCCCAACTGGACCCGCTTGCGATCACCTCGTAATAAGATGCCAGTCCCACCTTGTCTCCAGCTACTTCTTTTTGTTCAGATTCTGCGCCATCTCGAGATGATGCTGAAGGTGGGGGAGCGTCTTACCGGCCCAATCCTTGAGTTTTGGATCTTCGCCGCCCTTGGCATAGCGCTCGAAGAGCGACACGGCGTCCTTGTGAGCGCTGACCTGCATCGAGGCGTAGTCGGACGTGAAACTGTCCGCTTTGGCGTCCTTTAGCTTCTCCACTTTCTTCTGATGCGTTTCGTCAAGGGCCGTTGGCAGCGCCGCCTTCAAGTCGCCGCCAACCAGGGCCTTCAGCTCTTCGGATGTCTTGGTGTGGTCCGTGATCATCTGGGACGCGAATGTCTTGGCATCCGCATCGCCGCGCTCTTGCGCGAGCTTACTGGTCGCTATCTCAGTCAGGTCGCTGAGGGCGGCCTCCTTGACGAAGTCGGCAGTGGTCGGTGCCACACCTAGGACGGAGTTCACGCCCGTCTTTTCCCCGACTGACTGTGCGAAGACGTTCGTAGCGCCGAGCGCGAGTGATAGGACGGTCGCGGCGGCGAAGGTGACTTTGTGCATGGCGGTATCCCTGAAAAAAGCAGTAAGGCATGAAAAATGATCGATTTGATGCAAGGTTCCATTCCGACGCAAGCGTTGACCCGAGAGACGCTTTTGGGCGCGCCGGGTTATGGCCGTCGACCTCGTCGAGGTTTCCGAACTTGCTGGGAACTCCGACGCCGCGGTCCCGTTGAGCATTTCTCATACGAGGCGCTTTACGGGTTGGCTTCGAAGTCAACTCTCGCAGACGGGCGTGATTGCCTAAGGCAAATCCCTCCCCCTCGTCGCTTCGTCCGCTAATGCTAGGTGAGCACGCACCATGACCGATGAACAAACACCCTCCATAAGCGGGCAGGTATCGGATATCCGGACCGCCGTAACTGACGGCGTCAAATTCGCGACGACCACCATTAGGGGCGCGATCGAAGAAGGCAGGAAGCTGGGGAACGCGCTCGACACTTTGAGCAAGGTTGTCCGTCAGGCGCCCTTAGCCGCAATGTGCGTTGCGTTTCTGATCGGCCGGGCGTCGACGAGGCGTTGGTAATGAGGGGTGAAGGACCAGCGCGGAAATATGACCGAGCTAAACGAGCTGCTCAGGCCTACGTGCACGATCGAGTGGAAAACACCGGAGCGACCGCGGTCTCTTACGCTGTCGCCGCCGGGCTGTTTGCGGCGGCCGGCATCTTTCTGATCTCTGCGCTGCTCGTAGGCGCGACCGCAGCCTTCCGATGGATCGAACTTCGATACGGCCTTTTTTATGCCTTTGTGGCGCTAGGCGGCCAGCTAACCATCATCGCCATCCTCTGCGTCGCTCTTGCGATCTACCGTTTGAAGCGACCGGCAAAGCGCATTGTCCCGTTGGCGAGCAGATTGCGAGTTGCAATTAGCGATCCGCCGTCGGTCGACGATCTATCGCCTGCAACAGCAGTGGCGAGCTTAAGCTCGTCTCGTGCTCGGAAACGGAATGAAGGAGTGCAGAAGTATGCGCTTATTCTGGCTGCAACCCTCGCTGGGTGGGCGATCATGCGACGAGGCCAAGCTCACACAGCAGCGCTGGACGCGAACGATCCCGGTTGACGGTACCGACCTTGGATCTGTTTACGGCGCGCACCGCGCATGTTGAACGTCATCTCAAAGCCCCGACCCTCTGTTCGCAGGCGGCTGCTGAGGAATGACGAACGCAGCTCCGGAGACATCAGCAGATAAGCCGCACAAAAAACACTGGTTGGATTGGGGCAGGTTGGGCAGTCGGCGTTGCTGGATTGCTTTTTAGCGGGGTCACACTCTATCGCACTCAGCTAATTCAGAAGGACGACATTCGCGTCGTTGTTGATGGAACGGTGGAAGTGCGGCCGGACAAAGGTGACTTGCTTCTAGATCAGGATCAGCAGCTCACATTCATCAATTCGGGAAATCGCACTGCGGTCATCACCGAAATCTACGGAGAGGTTCTTGTCACCGCCACCGACACGATGAGGCCGGTCGCGCCGGCATGCTCGGTCATCAAAGCCTGCTTTAGTTCGTGAACGCCCATATTTCTTCCCCTCAGCAGGGCTTGGAACAACACCGCGATTTCGGCGATTAGAGATGGCTACCAACCGGCCCCAAAGGCGTAACCGTTGCTTCTAAATGGGCTCTACAGCATCGAGTTCAGTGCCGGCCCCGACCAACCCAGGGGCTCTGGAGTCGTTGTGCTATGCGATGGCGTCTTGCTGGGGGGCGACTCGTCGCTGTTCTACAAAGGGACCTACAGTCAACGGGACGGGAAGTTCAAAGCGACTGTCCGAACATCGCGTCACTCCCACCATGCCCCATCCCTGTTTGGCCTGGACGAAGCAACGCTCAGCTTCGCTGGCACTATCATCCGCGGCGACGCACGCGCCTTTGGCGCATCCTCTCAGTTGGACATCAAACTCGAAGTGCACCTCAGGTTTAGGACACACATCTCTTAGGTGATTAGGTTTGACTCCGGCTCACGCGTAACCGTCAGCTTCTCCATTACTAAGTGTCCGTTCCGGCCTCGCCACCGGCCCTGTCGGTTCTCCCATCTTGCGGCCGGCAGCTGGCAGGCACGCCGACGGCCCACGGATCGCCTTGATGGTGCGCGCTGATTGAGCGTAACGTGGCCGCCACGGAGCGCCTGTAAGCCGTCACAACGTCGGGAATTGATGCGCTGGCCCAGCAGTTAGACGATCAATACTTCGTGGGAGGTCAGTGGTGCTACGACACCCTTTAACATGATCGATGCATCGTGTCCGAGCTCGATGATCGTGTCGTGGCCGACCACATGAATAGCCAGTTCCGAGAGACTTTTCGCGATCGACGAATCGATCTCGATAACATCATGGCTCGCCCCTTCCGCAACCCGGAAATTGTTGATGGTGTCATGGCCTGAGGCCTGCTTGAATACGAATGTGTCGCCGCCTGCGCTGTTCATGATGTCGTTCCCCACTGTCGACGTCAGCGTCGCCCCCGCCTTGTAGGCCGCCTGCGTTTGCGAACCGTCCCTGTTGTCGAAGGTCGTCGCCAGACGCTGCCCTCCCGTATCGAATACGTCGTGGCGCGAGGTATAGGCTTGGTCGGTTACACCGAATGTATAGACGCTCTTGCTGCCGTCGACGTTCCTGGTGGTCACCGCGGTCAGTGCACCATTGACCGCGAAAGTAGACTGCACAGAGGAGCCGTCGATATGAGCCAGCGTCTGCGTCGCCAGATGTCCGGTGGCGTCATACTGCGCCAGCATTTTGATGCCGCTCGCATCCACCGTCTGCTGTAGCGCCAGCGAACCATCCTGATGAAACTGCTCGATCAGGACGCTCTTGCCCGCGGCATCGCGGATCACATGCTCGGTCGTATAGGCCTTGCCCGCGATATCGTAGGTCATGGCATCGCGCGTGCCGTCGGCACTGCGGATAGTCAGGCTCGCGACGTCGCCATCGGCCTTGTAACCGGTCTGCACGAACGAGCCGTCTGCCTTGGTCTCGGTCTGCTGGGATAGATGACCAAGCTGGTCATATTGACTGAACGTCTTCGTACCTGCCGCATCCACCTTCTGCTTCATCGCCAGCGTGCCATCGCTATGGAATGCTTCGATCAACACGCTCTTGCCGGCGGCATCCTGCACCGTATGGCGAGACGTATATTCCTGTCCGGTGAGGCCGTAGTCGCGGATATCGCGCGTGCCATCGACATTGCGGACCGTCTCATTGGTCTCAAAGCCCGCGGCGTTGAAGGCGAACTGCTGGAAGGAGCCGCCGGCAAAGCTCTTCAACAAGCTTGTCATGTGACCATCGCCGTCGAAATCGCTACGCGATACCGAACCGTCCCCATTCGTGACCTGGCGAAAGCCGAGATCGCCATCGCTGTAAAACCGCTCGATAAGGGTGGTCTTTCCGCCAGCGCCAATGACGGTATGTTCGGACACATAGGTTTTGCCGGCGATGTCGCGCGTATAGACGTCGCGCGATCCGTCAACATTGCGAATGGTTTCGCTGGTCACCGTCGTGCCGTTGGACGTCACAGCCTGATATTCGGCCCCCTTCGCGACGGCCGATTGGCTGGCAAGGAAGCCAGCAGTGCTGATGGTTGCATCCGCAAACTTGAAAGATTCGACCTTGCTGATGCGGTCGATACCATCGCGCGCCGCCACCCTGTCGATGACGACCAGTTGCCCGTTCACGACAGAGATCTTGTAATCCGACGCCTTGCCGGAAAACACCGCCGTGTCGATACCGTCGCCGCCATCGATCACATCATTGCCGATGCCACCGGTGATGACGTCGTTTCCGGCACCACCATAGATGAGGTCGTGATCGCTGCTGGCGCCAATGAACCAGTCCTGATGCCTGGCGGCGTCCACATGGATGTAACGCACATAAAGATCGAAGCTCCCAGGCGAACCGGCATTGATCGCTTCCTTCGGCGCGACGGAGACGCCGTTGATGACCAGATCCTTGAGATGAAGCGCGCGGCCGGGCGCGGCATTCATCAGCGAGATATCGAGGCTCGTCAGTTGCTCAGGATTAGCAAAGGTCACCGCATAGGTCTGGTATCCGGCAGGATCGGCGGACGGCTTGAATTCGAACACGGCAGATACCGGCTGGCCATTCACGAGCACCTGCACTTGCGCGTTGACGCCACCGACCGCCGTGCCGTAGCCGGTCAGCGTGACTGTCGTCGTGGCGAGCGTTCCATCCATCGACGGACCACCGATCATGCCATCGTTACCGTCGCCGCCATAAATCACGTCATTGCCGAGCCCGGCATTGATCGTATCGTCGCCGCGGCCGAGATCGATCACATCGCTGATCGGCGAGCCGGTGACACTGAGATTGATCGACGCTCCGTTGCCATGGAAATACTGTGCGACGATCGCCTCCGCCGGCTTTCCCATCGGCGAATAGCCGGTCTCATTGTATTTGCCGTTGAGATCCCACTGCCACAGCTCAACACCCTTCATCCAGCTGCCGCCATGCGCGCTCCAGACCTGGAAGAAGGCGTTGTAAGCATCGGCCTGCTCGGCGGTATCGGCCGGGGCACTCACGGTCCAGGACCCCGGCCGCATCGCGGTGCCATCCATGCTGCGGAAGCCGGCTTCGGTCATTAGCACCTGTTTGCCGTAGGTCTCGGATAGCGAATGCAGGAATTCCACCGGCGACTTGTAGTCAAAGGCGGCCGCATAATAAGGATTGTAGGGAATTTCGGTCCAGGCATCGATCATCTCCCGCACCGTCGGCGTGGCGCTGGACGTCAGCGGCGGATATGTATTGACGCCGATGATGTCGACCTGATCCCAGAAGGAAACCTTCAGCGCCTCGTCTGTTGCAGCGGAATATGTCAGTTGACCGTGATAGACCTGACGTACCGACGAGATGATGTCGGTCCAATAGCTGCGATAGGCGCTGGTCGTCAGGCTGCTCATCTCATTGCCGATGGCGAAGGTGTCGACACCGCCCTGCTGCGCAATCCCGGCTAGATGCATGATCTCGGCCTTGTAGGAGGCGAAGAATGCGCCAATATCGGTCGGTGCCAGGCTCGATACGCCAGTGCCGTCGAGCGGCGAGATACCTGCCTTAAATACCACAGATAGGCCGGCAGCTTCTGCGGCCTTGAAACCCGCGAGCAGACTCGCGTCGCTTTCGGTCTTCCCGGGATGGGCGAACACGTCGTTTGTTGTCTTGTTCGTCGTCCAAATCCGCGCCGTCAGACTAACTGAGTTGGAACCAAGTGCCGCGATCTGCTGGAACGCTTGCGCCGCAGATGTGCTCGCGAACTGTCCATTCCACTCCGACAATGCGCCGAAGCCTTGCACTTCAAAAAGATTGGCCACCGATATTCTCCGCTATTGGCGACACGCTTAGCGAAATGAATTAACAGCAGCCTTAAAAGAACGGTTTGCATTTTGGGAAAGCGCGTTTTCAAGAAGAAACGTCAGCTATCGCGACGTGCGGCATCTCAGCAGATACGAGGCAGTTCCATCAACGGAACTGCATTGAAGCTTCTACCCAGAAGCCCAGCCTATCGCAGGCAAGAGGCCGCACACCCAGCGCCCCGGCTTGAGCGGGAGTGAGTTTCAATGAGATGTGCGGCCTTATCCTTTGCAAAACAAAGCGAGAAAGGTGAATTGAGCGGCAGCTTGAGGACGAAGGCGGTCGAAAGTTCCGGTATCACCGCATCGGAATAATTAGGCCACTGAAGAGATCGCGCCCAATATATCCTTGGGCGGGTACGGCTCAAGACGAAGTAACCGTTGCACAACGGGAGGAACCACGCACCGAATAATTTCATTCGAGCGTAACAACCAATCCGGAGACCACGGTGAAGAAACTTGTTCGAGCTACTGTTCTCATCAGCTTCTCGATGTCGACCGCATTCGCGCAATCCGGCGCAAACCCCTCCGCTCCGCAGCCAAGATCGACCGGCGTCGGGGTCGACCAGCCGGGCTCGACTGCACTGGCACCGCTGTCGATACGCCGACTAAGATGGCGCCGAAAAAGAAGATGACGAAGTCCAAGAAATAACCGAAAGGCCCGGTATCGGGGCCTTTCTTTTTAATCTTCGGCTTAGAAACGGACCACAATTTTCCGCTCGCGAAGTTCGCAGTCTCCATTACAGCCGGATTTCACCTTCTTCAGTACCCTTCCAGTATGTAAGCCGGTTCGCCTTGACCCTGATAAGCGTCAAGCCTGGTGTGTCGGCGCCTTTCTCGAACCATTTGTCGAGATCCGAATTCCAGTGCTGCTTGAATGCGGCCTTATCGCGGATCAATTCGGCATCCCCTTCGACGGCGACGTAGATGCCCTCAGAAAGCAGGCCGGCTTCCGACGAGAAGCCGAGCGCTACCTTTGGATCGCGCTGGATGTCCTTCACCGCACGGGTCGATTCCAGTGCGAAATAATACGAGGTGCCGTCGTAGGAAACGTCCCCGTTGTTGCTCATAGGCCGATTGGCGATCTGTCCTTAGTCCGTATGCGTCGACAGGATGGCGATATCTATTCCGGCCATGTCCGTGGCGATGTCTTTCAGAGTCTTGGTCATTGTGCTCTCCTTCAAAAGCGGAGAACGGTCTCGAAAGCAAGGCGTTCCGTCGTTGTGCATGGAACGCTCCCGATCGCATCGATATCGGGCTAAGAGTGCTGCGAGACCGAACTCCCGCACGCGAGGCTATCTACCGATCAGAAAGGGTCGCACGCCCGTCAGGTATTGAGCGAAGCACCGCGCCGATCCCCAGCCGAGCGAGTCGCGACGGGCAAGGCGCCAATCGCCATGGCATTGCGAAAGCCAACGGGTGCCAGATGGTGACGTAGAAGCACCAACCGAGTTGCCTATCGATCTTGAGAGCGGCCCCCGTCAAGGAGATGATGACAACCAGCTCCGCAGCTTCCACGGCTGCAAGATTTGTCGAAGGAAACGGTACCGAAGCTCGGGAACGGTACCGACGGACCGATGAGAACAGACGATGGAAGGAACAACGGTGCCTCGTTTATGACCATGGAAGCCAGGCGGTCAGAAGGACGGGGTGCATCAAAGGCGATAACCAACGTCAGGTCAAATACCCGTACCCGATGGTTGGCAACGATGGCGGTCGACGGATATACTTCTGACCTACGATAACGTCAGGCGCGTGCCCAAGGCGTGCCCTAAGAAGCGGCGGCATGACCCCTTACGGCATCCATCAAGGCACGCGTCGCCGTCTGGTGGACCATGTGACCATTGTCGGGAATGATGATAAGCTCGCTATGCGCGATCTCCCCGTGCAATCGCACAGACTGCGATACAGGGTCGATTAGCTTGTCTTCCTTTCCCGCGATTATCGTAACTGGCATACGCAGCTCTGAGTATTTACTCTGGAGAGCGGCGACACTCGGAATCAATAGTGCGGACTCTTCGGCCGATGCACGGATTTGAGACGGACGAACAGCCATTTCCTCTGGGAAGCCCTGAAACTTCGTTGGGACGTTTGCAGGCGCGAAGATTTTAGACAGCAACGCCGGCCACATCATACGACTGACAATCGGAGACAGGGTTTGGCTGAGCAGATCGCCCACAACCGGCAATGCCTGTGCGGACATCGCAAGAAAATCTGGCCTAACGGTTGGATAGTAATATCCTGACACCAGGATGAGCTTGCTGACCAAAGCCGGATAATGGACTCCTAAGGCGGCCGCAACCGATGCTCCCCACGAGTGTCCGAGCACGATCGCGTCGGACACGCCTAACCGCCCGAGCACATTCTTTGTTAAATCCGCCTGCTCGTCGGGTCCCCAGCGCAGTTTGCCTGGGCGTTTCGTGTGCCCGAACCCCGGCCGATCGAAGACGATTACTCGGTGGTCCGCGGCCGCCGCTTCGATCAATCCGCTAGATACAAAATCCTGCAACATGCTCCCGTTACCATGGAGAAGAACCAGCGCCGGTCCCTCCCCGCGCTCGACATAGTGCACGTCGAGGCCGTCGATGTTCACGAACTTTCCCGATGGGGGATTATTGTGTTCCGCACGCTTCGCAAGATATCGATTTAACACTGCGGTGGCGACCAGCGCTGCGGTCCCGATCAACGCACCGGTGAGGAAGGCCGACGTCGGCGGCCCTGACATCCGCTTAATATGGGATCTGGTCGAACGTTTTATTGGATATAACGTCATTGAGCGGTTTCCTTCGAGCGCGGAGTACCGTGAAGACGTTCCGCACCGTGCCAGCATAGTGCCTTTATGATCCGCTCCTTGAGCGTTTGACTTTAAGTTAGTGCCTTGAGCGCGCACTGTGCGCCCACCGCAGACGGGAATGCCGTCGATTAAGTCGCGATGATCTACCTATCGAGGAAAGTGATGCCAGCATCGCAGCCGCAATGCGTCCTGCAGCCACGAACGCCCGTCACGACTGTCCAGCATCGCCTTCACCGGACCTTTTGGGTGGGTTCTTTCTTACCTTCTTAGAGCGATTTGGTGCCTGGCGCTCGGCTCGGAGCTTGTCGAAGCGCATAAACATTCGATCTCCGATCGATTAGAGTGTGTCCTGCAAACAGAGGTCGATGTGCGTTGTTCCTGACCGATGGAATTAGTTTGCGTCGATCAATCGGGAGGCGGAGACGTACGAGGGCCGCTAGTTCTGCGTTTTGCAATCCAGTCACTCGATAAGCGACGAAAGCTCCAGAGCGTTGCTCAAGGCGGCACCTGAGGCTGTATTGTCGAAGACGAACCAGGTTTGCCGCTGCTTCTCTTCCAGCAGACGAGCTGCCATGGATGCAAGTTCCGTGGAATCATAGCTAGAATAGTAGACACGGGGTGCACCGTGCCATCGATAGTAACAAAGCCCGGCCCATCCGCCGGGCAGGCCTCCACTGGCCGCCCTGGCAGGATCAGAGGCGACTCGTGCAATGCGGCGCCTCGTCAGCCTTTCTGCAACCTTGTCCGCGAACCAACTCGCATGGCGCGGCTCTATTGCCACCGAAACGTCGCTGCGCCTGCGAAACTCATCGAAAAAGCGTTCGAATACCGCGTCATCGAATTCGAATCTTGGCGGCAACTGAACCAAGACGACCCCTAGCTTCTTTCCCAATCCCGAGACGGCATCGAGAAAGCGGCTCAATGGCTCTTCACAAGAGACCAGCGCCTGTTCGTGGCTAATTGCCCTGGGAAGCTTGACGGAAAACTGAAAATCGTTTGGTGTTGATATCGCCCACCGTTCATATGTCGAGCGGCGATGAGGCTTATAGAACGACGAATTGATCTCCACGCCAGCAAGCCGGCGCGCGTATCGCTCGAGGTGGCTCCCCCCTAGCGGAAATTGAGCGACGTAGTCCGATGCGATGCTCCAGCCTGCCGTCCCGATTCTGATTCGTTGCGCACGCAGCATTCGAAACTGTCCATCAAGACCGGATCATTCGAAGCCATTTCTTCGTAAGAAACGGCCACTGTTTGTTTTATTTGCTCAATTGAGATTGCGGAGCAACTTCATTGCGACGCGCTCGTTGTCACGCAGCGCTTCAACACGGCTTCGATCTACAGGCCGGCACCGTCCGTCCAGCCTGTTCGTAACCGATCAAGAGATCGAAAGGTTCCCGCAACTGCGGGCCCGTGGCGGCACCGTAACAACTTGCGCATTTCCGGCTAAGAGGATCGCATGGAAATTCCCGTCAAACCGCCTAAGCCAGCGCAGTCACTGTCGCAGCGCGCCAGGCGGCGACGCCGCGCGTCGCGTACCTTCTCGCTGTTCGTTGCAGTTAGCGTGCTACTCCTGGTTGGCCTCGCCGGTGCGTCGATCTATCTGGTGACGCGTCCGGAAACCCTTCGCGTTGCGGTCGGCCCGCCTGGCAGCGAAGACGTGCGGTTCATGCAGGCGGTCGCGCAAACATTCGCGCGTGAGCGCGACCGTGTTCGCCTTGCACTGACCGCTACCACTGGTCCCGCAGAAAGCCTCGCCGCGCTTGGCGACCGCAAGGCGGACCTCGCCGTCGCTCGCGCTGACTTGCCAATGCCTAATGACACCCAGGCCGTCGCTATTTTGCGAAAGGATTTTGTGGTGCTTTGGTCGGCGCCGAAGCGCGAGGAGGCCAAGGCGAAGAAGCCAACGCCAGCCCTTCAGTCGCTGGAGAACTTGCCCGGCCACCGCGTCGCGATCATCGGGAAGACGCCTGCCAACCCGGCGATGCTGAAGCTGATTCTTACCTATGCCGGAATCGCCACCGACAAGGTCGATATGGTGCAGTACGAGACAAGCGCGATCGACGAGATGGCTCGCGACCTTCGCAACGACGCCTTCATGGCCGTTGGCCCGCTCGACAGCAAGGTCACGGCAGAGGCGATCTCTGCCACCGCTCGCGCCCGTGGTGAACCAGGCTTCCTCAGCGTCGACGTCTCGGAAACCATCGCGCAGAAACACCCGGCGTATGAGTCGGCCGAGATCCCCGGCAGCACGTTCAGTTCGTCGCCGGCGCGACCGGACGACAAGGTGGAGACCATCAGCGTTGACCACCTAATGGTCGCGCCGAAGTCTCTGACCGAGGCGACGGTCACCGCGCTGACTCGGCAACTGTTCTTGGCGCGTCCAGCCCTTCTTCGTGAGCTGCCGGGCGTGGCTTCGCTGGAAAAGCCCAACACCGACAAAGATGCCGCTATCCCAGCGCACCGCGGCGCGGCGGCGTATATTGACGGCACTGACCGAACCTTCCTCGAGCGCTACAGCGACTTCCTATGGGCCGGGTTGTTGCTGCTGTCTGGCCTCGGCTCGGTCGGCGCCTGGCTGCGCAGCTACCTTAAGCGAGACGAGCGCAACGCGTACATGGCATCGCGGGACCGCGTGCTGGAGATGATCGCCGACGTGCGTAGAGCGGAAGACGCGGACGCACTGATCAATATGCAGAACGAAGTCGATAAGGTGCTGCGCGAGACGCTCGATTGCTTCGAGGACGGCGCGATCGAGGAAGCCGCGTTGTTGGCCTTTGGCCTGGTACTTGAGCAATTTCACTTCGCTGTCAGCGACCGCCGCGACGTTCTTGCGCGCGGCCCGTCATAGCGGCGGGGTGCGGCCGCCACCGGCAAGGCCATCATGGCGTTTCAACGCAAGGAGCTCGCGGAGGCTCTCTCGCACAACCTGCCAAAGCCGACCATCAATTCGCGCACCAGCAAGAAATGGATCGAGCAGGAATTCGCCAAGGTGCGAACGACCGGTCACGCCACCTGCGTCGGTGAGATCGATGAAAGCCCCGCCGCCATTTTCGTACCGGTCATATTACCGAGTGGAGCGCATCGGCATGACTGGGCCGCTGGAGCGCATCATTGATAAGCAATTGCCGTCGCGGCTCGCCGCCCGGAAGGCCACGGCCGCGACTCTGGCCAAAGCCGTGGCTCTCGGCACGACGATAAGGGACCGAAACGCGACGTAGTCTGGAGTCTCCACTTGCGGGATGTTCCGCAGCCCGCGGCGGAGGTCCCGCCATCGCTTATGCACGCCGTAGCTTCCGGATGGTCGCCAGCGAGCGAGTGGAGATCACCTCGTTGCGGCATACATCTCCAGAGTGAATGCGATAAAGCGGCGGTTCCTGCAACTTGCAGAGGCTGACGGAAATCAGCGTGGGCGAATTAGCGCTTCACGTCGGACTTATGCGCCGCGCTGCATTCCAGAATGATGGCGCTGCAGTTCGATGGCTAACCTACTCGCCCTTCAGCAAAATGTGTAGCGACACGATCGTTGGCGTCTTCTATCTCTGCCGCCATGTGGCTCACCAGATCGGGAAATTCGTCCGTAACTTCAGATTCCGAGATCTTGGCGGCCCTCGCCGCCGTCAGGCATTGCTCCGCGAGATCCTGCGCCTTCGCGAAATCTCCGCTTTGAGATGCTTGGAAATCCAGAGTTCCATGAATTTATCTGCGCGTTCAGTCATCGATCCACCGAGCTTTCAGCCCGGCATAGCACGACAATGGACGAGTTCTCCGCCCAAGGCGCCAACATCAGGTTTTGACCGACCAGGTACCTTTATTGATGTCGAACTTGATGGCGCCCTCGTCTCGCATCTTCAGCAAAAGCGACTGGCAGGCTTCCTGGTTCGTCATGTTGGCGCGCTTCATGACCTCGAAAATCTTCATCGGCTTCTCAAGAAGCGCGGTCAGAACTTTTTCTCGATCCCTCAACATCAATCATTCCTTTCCACTATCTCATATTGCAGATGGTCTCTCGACGATCTGCATAATCGTCACGAGCTGAGATCCGCGCGGATGTGCGCTTGGCCGCGGGCACCCTTGTCGCTTCGCGGCCGTCACGGCTTCCGCTCGAAGATCATCCACGAGAGCTCGTCTGCAGTTATCCGCTTCCGACTCATCTCATGTCCTTGAAAACCTTACGCCTCTCGTGGGGATCGAACCGAGACCGCTCCCGCGGTGCGCAACCATGGGACGTTGCGATGGTGACACTTGAGCAGGCTCGCTTCATCATCCGTCCCTCTCTTCTAGCCGAACGAAGCGGTTGCGTCTGATCGTTCATGGGCAAAACTTCGCCGCCTTCCGTTGCAAGCGTTGCATCCCGACCCGACGACGCGAAGGCCGAACGTCCGTGTGGGATAGTCCGTGATCGCTCACTGCAAATTCGGGACAGTGGCAGCAGAGACATAGCGTTCTGCGCGCCTCGTGTCGACGAGTGCCGCGTCGGAGGGAGCTTGTCCGCGCGCAAATAGCGACCTCTACGGCCACTGCATCACAGAATCGTCGAATGTTGCAAGGGCGGCGGCAGACCAGTTGGCGTTCAACGGCGCCTAGCGAACAGCATGCCGCCGATGAACGCCACGGCCAACATGCCGAGAGGAGCCGCTTTCGTCACATCCTTCAGCATCCCTACATAGGTCTCCGGCCGCTTGGCGGCATCCACCTTGTCTTTAAGGTATCGACCGACCCGATCCACTTCTTCGACGGCCGCGTGCACGACCCGGGCTGCCGCATCGAATCCCTGCTGTCCGGGCGAGGTCCGGGCATCATCATCATCTGTCATCCGCGTATCCTCCAGGCGCCCAGCGATAGATGGCAAGCACGCCGGAGAGCTTCCGTTCCATTCGCTCGTGTATCGACGCCGCCAACGGCGCGTCGGAGCCGCCTGGACCCACGAGCCGCAGCTAAAGGGTCAAAGCGTCGCTGCTTCCGGACCGCTCATCGTTGAGCCAGGCCTGATTGAACCCCAAGAGCTTTCACGCATCGTGTGTCTGGAGGTGCTCACGCACTACGCGCTTTTCGAACACGACGAAAAGCCGAGCCGCACCTTTCGACCGAAGAGGTCGAGGCGATGATGCGATCACTTTGGACCAGTTGCTAGATTCCAGATACAGGACCAAATAGCTCGCCGGAATTCATTCACCAGCTCGCGCGCAGAGATCACTTCGGCGGCTGCAACTCACCTTTCAACCATCGTACGGCTTGCTCTGTCCTAAGCGGCTCGGGCCGGTCGCAATTGAAGCATTGGAACGTGCGCGGCCCCTTGCCGCCGGGGGGCGGTGCCAAAATCAGATGAGCCCCGCATCGGGGACAGGCTGGTCTTTCGGCTTGACCCATGGACAGATTTTGCGTCCGGGGCGGGAACTTCGTCAACTTCGATTGCAGAGCCGCCGTCTTTCATTGAGGGGCGACTCTCGGCTATGGCTTGCTGCAAATACCGGGAAGCCACGGCGTCTCAGGCGTACGCCTAAACGCTAAGCTGCACACCCGGAGAGCGCATCTGCAAATCGTTCGTCATTACTCTTAAGCTGCTGGACCCTTCTCATGATCGACATCGAAAGCTTCGTGCGGGAGCTGCCGAAAACCGACCTTCACATGCATCTCGAAGGCAGCATTGAGCCTGAGTTGATGATGGAGCTGGCCGCAAGGAATGGCGTTCCACTTCGCTGGGAGACAGCCGACGCTCTGCGTCGCGCGTATGATTTCCGGAACCTCCAATCGTTTCTCGACCTCTATTTTGAAGGCTGCAAGGTCCTGTTCACGGAAAGGGACTTTCGCGACGTCACGCGGGCTTACCTCGCGCGCGCTCGCGAGGATGGCGTGGTGCGCGCCGAGATGTTCATTGGTCCGCAAAGCTTCACGGAGCGCGGTGTACCGATAGAGGCGCTGATGAATGGCGTACTCAGCGCTTTGGAAGGCGCACGTATCCAGCACAACATGAGTGCCGGCTTGCTGATAAGCGTTCATCGGCACCGTACTGAGGTCGAGGCAATGACGGTCCTCGAGCAAATCATGCCGTGGCGAGATAAGATTGTCGGAATTGGCATGGGCGGCGCGGAAATCGGCAATCCGCCCTCTGGGTTTGCTCGATTTTATCAGACGGCTCGCGAGCGAGGTTTTCATACCTGCGTGCATGCCGGTGAGGAGGGACCTGCCGCCTATGTTCGCGAAGCGGTAGAGATACTAAAGGTCGATCGCATAGACCACGGCAACGCTAGCCTGGCCGATCCAGATCTTGTGAGAGACCTAGCTGAACGCGAGATTCCGCTCACTGTCTGCCCGCTTTCCAATCTTCGATTGCATGTGGTGGCGGATATGGCCCAGCATCCACTCAGATTGATGATGGAGGCAGGCTTAAAGGTCACCGTCAATTCCGATGACCCCCCCTATTTCGGTGGCTACGTGACGGAAAACCTCCTGAGTTGTTACAATGCGCTCGATCTGTCGGTTTCCGATATCGTGCGACTTGTGCGCAATGGCATCGAAGCGGCTTTCGTCAGGCCGGAGGAACGAGCCCAGCTCATTGCGCGGCTTGAGCAATACACGGCTTTATTCGGCGCCCATTTGCCAGCAGTCCGCTAGCGAGCGCCAAAGCCGCTTCCCGAGACGGTTTTGATGAGGTGAAAGTTAAGGATCTCGACGGGAAGGTAGTTGAGATTGACCAATTAGAGGTCCAGCCGCGCCTATCAAAGTAGCGAGTGCAGGTTATTTTTTGGGTGGACTAAGGTCAGTCGCACTTAGCCAGCCGCGAACATTGTCGATGCTTGGCGGCGGGCTGCATTTACGGCAGGCAAACTTTCGCTCGCCTCCGCCGGGAGGTAGATCGAAATTCATGGGCCGGCCGCACTTGATGCAAATTGGTCTGGACACGGCTACTCCCGTGCCGCGAAGGTGCGGCGCCGCATTGGACAGCTGCGGTGCCTCGCGTCGAATGGAATATTGCTGCCAATGAAACTATCGGATGGCGGCGCCGCTTCGTGCGTGCATCGGCACTTGACGCGGCTAAGCGAGCTGCCCGGGTGCCAGCCTGCCGTCTGAGGTGTGGGCAGATATATGCCGCCTGCCGCCTGCAAACGTGCTACGCTGACTCATCACCGCGCGACCAAGGACAACTATCGGTGCCGAGAGTCTGGTTGCTCCCGTCTTTTAAGGAGCAGAACGATGCCTGATTATCGCGCCTATATCATAGGAAAAGACGGACATTTCGAAAGTTTCGAAATCATCGCGGCCGCTTCCGACGAACAAGCTTTGAAGGTTGCAGAGAAGCTCGTCGACGGTCACGACGTCGAACTCTGGCACCTTGCTCGCAAGGTTGCAGTGCTCAAGCACAAACCCTAGTCGTGCATCGAACAAAATGTCTCTTCCGCCGTAAACGGTACGTCGGGTTGGAGATGTGGCGTGCCGGACGATCGCGACAAAGAGGAACTCTATCGGAGGCTTGCGCAAGCGCGTCGGCTGACTGCCGAGCCTTTCGATCCGCTTACGGTGGAGCGCCTAAAGGCCTTAGCATTACAGCTTGAAAAGCAACTCGCCCTTGTCGAACTGAACGATACTGATGCCCCAGGGCCAATTGACCTAGATCGAGGGTGACATTCCGGTACCTTAAATCTCATGGTGCTATCTTCATACGTCATCTGTCGATCAGCGGACAAGCGGAAGAGCCCAATGCAGGCCCGCTCCGGTTGCCCGGGGCGGGCGTTTGTGGATAAAGAAGCTCGTTACTGCGCCGAAATCGAGGACTTCGATTTCACCGGCGCAGAGCCAGGCTGATGTTCCATCGTGCGGGTGGTGGACTGGACTTCTTCGCCCGCCTTCACCTTGGTACGGGTCTGTGAACGGCTGAAGGTGCCACCGTCATGGGCCTGGGCCCTGGTGTTCGAGTTCAGCACGGGACCATTGCCCTGATTCACGTGACTGCCCCATTGCGCCTTGCCGCTGGCGGATGCCGCGCTGCCACCGCCGGCAATCGATGAACCCGTCCCCGCCGGCGATGTCGAAGTGCCGCCCGTTCCGACGGTCGAAGCAGACGTCCCGCCAACGGCTGCTGATCCGCCGGTCCCGCCGGAAATGCTCGTCTGAGCGGCCAGAGGAGACGAGGCAGCCAACAAAACGGCGACCGCTGACCATTTGATGCAAGATGTCATGAGTGTTTCCCTTTATGGCGATGAAGTTGAGATGGTGCAGCCGTTCACCGTCACGGTGCTTGAAGTGGTCGCGCCGGGACCCCCGGATGTCGACGATGAACTCGACACGCTGCCGCCGCCTGCCTGGACATTCACCGATGAGCCGCCTGCAGAGCTGCTACTGGAAAGCGAGCCGGTGCTTCCTGTCGTCGAGGATGATCCGGCCGCGGTAATGCTGCCGTCAGCATGCTTCTCGACCGAAACCTTGCAAGTGTCCCCCGAGGAGGTCTTTCCCGTCTTGATGATCGTTTCGCCGAACGCGGACCCGCCCATGACGGCCATCAGCGCCAGGGCAGTAAGCTTCATTGCGTGGGCCATTGTGCTATTCCTCGCTCCAGGATCATGACGAACCGGGAGCGGCAAGCCGCTCCCGGAAATAGCCGTCACTTGTCCTTGTTGTGACCCTTGCCATGCTCCATGCCCTGCGGGCTGGCGTGGCCCGCGGACGAACCCGCCGCACCAACGGTGGATCCGCTCTGGCCGCTGCCCGCCGACGAACCGCCGGTGCCGACCGTCGAAGCAGAGTTGGATCCGGAGCCCGCCGCGGAGCCGCCGGTGCCTACGCTGGATGAACTCTTGCCGCCGCCGGCCGACGTGCCGCCGGTACCCAGCGTCGAGGCCGAGCCGCTGCCGGAGCCCGCGGCCGAACCGCCGGTGCCGACGCTGGAAGAACTCTGGCCGCCGCCGGCGGACGTGCCGCCCGTGCCGAGTGTCGAGGCCGAACCGCTGCCGGAGCCACCTGCCGACGACCCGCCGGTGCCGATGCTCGAACTGCTGGTGCCACCGCCGGCCGATGTTCCGCCGGTGCCGACCGTCGAACTCGACTGAGCGACCGCAAGCGCCGTACCGGCCAGCAACGCAGCAGCGACGGCAGAAATTTTCAAAATCTTCATATTGAACGTCTCCTCTTGGATTTTCTAAAGCGAAGAAAACTACGCGAATGCTAATCGACAAATTTTGAAAACGTTCCAGACTACACTTGCTGAAAATTCCCGACTGTTACCGCGCATATTTGCAGAGCCAAAAACGAAACGGCTGCAGAGATACTCCGCAGCCGCTTTTCTTCAAATCACATCGCCGCACTTGAAAGCGTAGCTGTTCTCTTTATTCATTCGCACCGGGCAACCTACCAGCGCGGGCCGACGCCGAAGCCTACGCCCACACCCCCAGGACCGACGCCGATTCCGACGCTCGGGCCACTGTTGTAGTAGCCGCCGTCATAGTATCCACGGCGTTCGACGTAACGCTCTCGCGGCACGTAATTATAGCGGTCACCGTAGTCTTGTTGAATGACGACACGACGACCGCCGCGGGTGCGATAGCAACGACCGTAGTCGTCGCACACCAAACGCACTTGTTCGATGCCGGTGTCTGGCTGCATCGAATGATTGATGGTGAGCGGCGCCGCGTTGGCTCCCGACGACAGCAAGGCGCCGGCGCCGACAGCGAGTGACAAAACCAAGTTTTTCATGATTCAAACTCCTCCGTGGGTGGAAGCCCAACCCTACGGATTGCCGAATGTTCCCGTCCGAGCGCGCCTGTGCTCTGCAACCGCAACCCAAATACAGACACCCTTATGATCGCACGGGCCATCGGCTCTTTGCGACCAAGGCACCGCGCAATCGTGACGAGGATTACCTCAGATGATCTACTAGCCGCGACCACCAGGGAGAGTATCCGGGATAACTTGGCAATCCGATGCAAATTGCTACGGATTTGTGTTGTGTGAAAGGGCTGCCTGCCCAACCTCCGACCGGTGCCGGCCGTCGCCGGCCACGTCTCACCACCACGGATACCAATCGGGAACTTTCGGAAACTCTACTTATTTAATACGAGCGGAGGTTATGTGCCGCATGCAAATGGAGGAATAATAATGAAAAAGTTTCTTATCGTCTCCGCCGTTTCAGCTTTCGCTGCTACTGCGGCGTTCGGCCAGGGGGCGGTTTCGACTGAATATTATGTGGTCCGCGACGCCAGCACGAAAAAGTGCACCATCGTCGATAAGAAGCCGACGACAACGACCACCACAATCGTGGGCAATGGCACTTTCAAGACGAGGACGGAAGCGGAAACCGGCATGAAGACCATTAAGGTGTGCAGCGAGAACTAACCATCTCTCGAATATGCCGCTGTCGGGTGGCGGTGGATCGCCGCCGCCCGGCAAGCCAACACCATGTTGTCCGCCGTTGTACAAGATTCGTGATCGCAATGAAGCAACGCCCTACGGCTCTACTAAAGAGTATTGGCCATGCGACGCGTCCGGACCCTACCGTGCCCAAATTGCGGAGCCTCCGCTCATTGGATCAGATGCTCCCTCCCCGAGAACGGCTTTGTTGCGCAGGCCTACGAATGTCCAAAGTGCAGCTTCATTCACGCCGCCGTCGAGCCTGATCCCGCGATCAAAGCCCAGGGGTGGTCGAAGGCCGAGCTGCGACCTCCGGAGAGATAGCCGTGACCAGGCGCCTACTTGCGAAACCATGGGATGCGGAAGAGGTCGCCAGGTTGAAAGCCCTGGTCGAACACGGAGCGACTGCTCTGCGAGCCGCCGCAGCGCTCGGCCGGCCATTAACATCGGTGAAAAGGAAGGCGAACGATCTCGGCATTCCGCTGCCAAGCGTTCGCAAGCTAAGGGCTCATCTGCGGGAGAAGGGCGCCATCGAGGCTGGACGACGCCACTAGCGGATCAATCACCCGAGCGAGAATGTTCTTTATGAACCGGCAGGCGAAGCACCTCACGACCGTCCTCTTGGACAACTGAAACAAAGCGCTGCGGCCCGTCGTGATGGGGCGACAGGGCCAAGATGTTGGAGGCGATGAGCCGGGCGTGTGCGATCGCCGCCTCGTCCGTCGCGAAATCAGTGCCGCTATGATCTGGAAGCTTCGTCCCGTCCATCAAATTGAAGAAGTACCGCAATTTACCGAGACCCCTTCTCACGGCGGATGCCCTTGAATTTCTTGGCCACCGCCGTTTTCTTGGCAGTCTTTTTCGTCGCGGCAGCAGCTTTCTTCGGTGCTGACTTCTTAGCTTTCTTAATCGCCATGAACTCGCCGGACGTGGTGTCTCGCTTCGTCCAGGTCGAGGCGCCCTCCATCGTGGTTTTGGTTTGGCTGCGCTTTCTCACCGCGCCTTTGCGGGCATTGTCGCCCGTCGGTTTGTTGGTAGCCATTCATCTCATCTCCAAACACCGTAATACCGCGGACGGAAAACGGGTATTCGATCAATAAGTTCCCAACGGTTTCGGAACGAATCATGCGCAGCTTGAATCGGGCCGTAAGTTGCGTCGGAGTACCAAGTATGCGTCAGTCGGGGTGGACACCATCAATCGTGCCGAACATCGGCGATCAGAACGTTTACCTCGTTCTAGACTGCTTCGATCGATCAGGATGCGCATGGCGCGAGGCTGACGCTGGCGAAACCGATCTCGAGACGGTCATCCGCGATTTGATGTCTGGACAGTACAACGACCCTCAGCGAGTCATTGCCTTCAATACCTTCGAGCATTGGGCCGACGATGTGTCGGAAGACATCGCGCGCGAAATCCGGCGCCGCGCCGATGCCGCCCACGAAGATCTATCATCATCGATCGAGGACTTCGTGGTGCGCCACGCCGGCAGAGAACAACAGCTGAATCTGAGACTGGCATGAGCGACGTCCGGGCTGTCCGATACCGCCGCCTCGCCATGATTGAAAAGGATCCGGAGCGCGCCCGCATCCTGCGGCAGATTGCGGAGGAAGCTGACCGCGGAGTTCTGTGTGTATCCGAGATGCGCAGGCCAGTTGCGGCTCCCTCACCTTCCCTGGTCTCGCCGGCCAGCTGAGGATGCCCTATCGCAAGCAAAAAAGTACCGCAAGGCGTGAAGGCGACCTTCCCCGGATTCGTCGCCCGCGCTTGCATCGTCGATCGGCAAGGCGCCCTATAGGCGATCTTTCCTTCCAAATACGCACCAATAAGCCACGTACTCTTACTTGAAATGCCCGCTTTCCAGCGGGCATTTTTTTGACGCCTAGTTCTGATGGCAGACGTCATGAAAACTGCGGCAAACCGCGGGCGAACCGTCACGCTGAAGGTGAAGTCCGCTGACTTTGAAATCATGTCACGAAGCCAATCAATGCCGACAGCCGTATCAAAACGTGGAGAACTCGAACGGGTCGCAATATCACTTCTCGAGCGCTCAATGCCACTGCCGAAAGCAGTGCGGCTGCTCGGTGTGTCGCTATCGACACTTCGGACGAAGGGGGACGACGCGCAATCCCAGTTCCAATTACCAATCTAGCAGCGCTAGGCCGATTCAATCCGTCGGTCAGTGATCGCCTTGCGCAGCGTGCGCGACAAAAGCTCAACCGAATACGGCTTCTGGATGAGTTCAAAGCCTGCATGGGCGTTTTCGGCTAGAACGTGGCTGTAGCCACTTGTCAGAACGACCGGCAATCCAGGGTATTGGTCGCGGATAATTGTGGCCATCTCCACCCCGTTCATGCCGGGCATGATGACGTCCGAAAACACAAGGTCGAATGCGAATTCATTCTTGGCTAGAACGTCCAGTGCCGCGGAAGCTGACGTCACCCAGTCGGTTGCGTATCCGAGATCCTGCAGAAGCTCTGTCGAGAATCCCCCGACATCCGTATTATCCTCGACAACAAGAACGCGGTGCCCCCGCCCGCTTGTCGCTGCGCTTGCTAATGGCGGCGCGCTGCTTTCGACTTCGGCGCCAGTTTCGGCCCGCGGCAGATAAATTGTGAACGTCGCGCCCGCTCCAAGCGTGCTTTTGACGCCGATCTCGCCGCCCGTCTGTTTGGCGAACCCGAAGGCCTGACTCAAGCCGAGGCCCGTCCCTTTTCCCACGTCCTTGGTCGTGAAAAATGGCTCAAAAATCGCATCCAGGTACTCGCTAGCTATGCCGACGCCAGAGTCAGTTACGGAGACCGCGATGAAGTCGCCCTCCTTCAGAGGATGAGAACGCATCCCCGGGATCGAGTCGACTGCCGCGACACCAATGACGAGGCGCCCTTCGCCGTTCATGGCGTCGCGTGCATTAACAGCGAGATTGACCAACGCGGTTTCGAACTGCGTTATATCGGCCATGGCGAACTGGTCGGCAGCCTCAACTTCCAGATCAATCTGAATCCGGCCGCCGACCAGTGGTCGGATCAGATTCGCCACGCTCGCGACCTGCGTACAAACATTGAAGACGCGCGGAGCAAGCGGCTGTCGGCGAGCGAATGCAAGCAACTGTCCGGTCAGCTTGGCCGCACGGTCAACTGTATCGGAAATCGCGTCGATATACCGCCCTCGTCTCTCATCTGGAAGATCGCGCCGACGAAGAAAATCTGTGGCTGACCTGATAATCGTCAAGAGATTATTGAAGTCGTGCGCCACGCCTCCGGTGAGTTGTCCGACCGCCTCCATCTTCTGAGCCTGGCGCAGAGCGTCCTCGTTCCGGCGACGCTCGGTCACATCGACGGCCTCTGCCAAGACGGCTGTAATCCTACCTCCACTGCCAAATACTGGGCGCATGGCGAGGTCGAGATGCCGCTCCGTCCCGGATAGGTTCAATTGAACTTCGGCGCGCCACGCATCGCCGCTCAGTGCGGTTTTAAACGCGCTGAGAACTCGTTCGGGCATACGGGGCGTCGCAGTAAACCAGGGCGTATCCCAGAACGGCATCCCAAGCACTGTCTTCGCTTCGACCGCGATGGCGGCAAGTGCGACCGCGTTGGCGAAAACGAGCGTACCATCGAGCGCGAGCAATCCCTGATACTGGTTGGTCGTCTCCAAAATGGCTCGTAAATGAGCCTCGTGAGTATGAAGTTGCGCGGTTCGCTCTTCAACCCGCCGTTCAAGCACCTCATTCAACCCACGTAGTTCGATCTCTGCTTCTTTAGCAATCGTGATGTCGTGGGCAACCCCAATAAAGCCGATATGCTTACCCGCCGGGTCCCATCGGGGTTGCGATTCGGATCTGACCCAACGCCACGCGCCATCCGCACGTCGATATCTGCTTTCCAGCACGAACGGCTTTAGGGATGCCTCACCTGCAATGCTCTCGCGCACGACGCGCGCCATATCGTCCGGGTGAAGGATGGTCCTCCAATCGAAAGCCAACGCTTCTTCATATTCAAGGCCAAGAAATTCCAGGTAGGCTTTGTTTGCGAAGGACCGCGTCCGATCAAGACGTGTCACCCACATCGGGACTGGCGCACTGTCGGCGATCAATCGGAACCGCTCTTCACTCTCGCGTAGCGCCTCTCTGGCGATCGCACGTTCCGTGATATCGATATGAGCGCCGATCATCCGCAGCGGTCGGCCTTCTGGATCACGCTCGATACGCGCCTCCGCTACGATCCAGCGAATTTCCCCGTCGTTGGGCCGAATGATGCGATACTCCGAAGAATAACGTTCCGCATTGCTTTTCAGAAGGTCCAGAAATTGCCGCTCAGCGCGCTCCCGGTCGTCCGGATGAAGCCTGGCGACCCAGTCTCCATGTGTCTCGTTTGCAGCTTCAGGGGGTAACCCGTGTATGGCGAGATATTCAGGTGATCGTCGGTTCTGAAATCCATCGCGCAGGTCGACGATCACACCGCCGACTTTCGCGATCCGTTGCACCTCCGCGAGCTCGCTTTCCCGATCGCGCAGGGCCTGTTCGGACGCTGTCAGTTCGTTCGCCACGGCTTCCTCGCCATCATGCGGCGGTCGGCCGCTCTCACACTGCTTAGCAAGGCGCAGGGGGAAAGTCCGCTAAAACGGCGTGCCCTCGGAGATCGCAACTCAATAAACATGATGCAGAGTTCCAGCTTCTCGCCTATCTGGCATTTATGTTAAACATAATCTTATGAAGAAAACGACAGTAGCAAAGCAAAAATCAAAAGGCCGACCTGCGACCGGCCAAACGCCAATGCTCGGCTTTCGCGCCGCGGACGAACTACGCGGCAGGATTGTTCATTGGGCCGAGTTTCAGCCGGACGCTCCGAAACTCTCAGAAGCCGTGCGCCGCCTTGTCGAACTGGGCCTTACCGTTAAACGGTCTCGCAGAAAGAGCGTCGCTCATAGAGCCCGTGCCAGTGAGATGGCCGCCGGCGCAATCGACAAGCTGACGGATAAGGGCGCCAGTGCGGACGATCAGGCCAGTCGGAAGCGGCGCCTACTCAAAGGGCCCGAGGAATTCCGCGACGTCCGGGTTGATCGGAAAGCCAAAAAGTAAGGAGTAGCGCTACTTCAGCACTATCCACGCTGGAGCATGGTCGCTTGCATCCAGCTTGCCGCGCACCTTTCGGTCGACACCGGCCTGCGCAAGCCGCGGACTCAGCGCAGGACTGAGAAGCAGATGGTCAATGCGAAGGCCAGCGTCACGCTCGTAGCGGTTCCGCCAATACGACCAGAACGTATACATCGGCTCATCCGGATGCTGCTCGCGCAGCGCATCGATCCACCCCTTCTTGAGGAGCTTGCCGAACGCCGCCCTGCTTTCCGGCTGCACGAGCGCATCCTTGTCCCACGACTTGGTCGGGTAGATGTCGAAGGGCGTTGGCACGATGTTGAAGTCGCCGGCGATAACAGCAGGAGCACCGGACTTGAGCAGTTTGCCGGCGTGGGCGTTCAGACGCTTCAGCCAGGCGAGCTTGTAATCGAACTTCGGTCCCGGCTTCGGATTGCCGTTGGGTGCGTAGACGCAGCCAACGAGAACGCCGTCGACGGCAGCCTCGATGTATCGGCTCTGGTCGTCGCTCTCGTGACCAGGCAACCGCCTGCGCGTTACCACGATCTTGGATTCTCTAGCGAGGATTGCGACGCCATTCCAAGTCTTCTGCCCAACCCACTCGGCAAGATAGCCCGCCTCACGCAGCGCACTTTCCGGGAATTCGGACCTGGCGGCCTTCAACTCCTGAAGACAGGCCACATCCGGTTTCGACGACTTCAACCATGCCAGCAGATTGGGCAATCGCTTGTTGATATCGTTCACGTTGAAGGTGGCGATCTTCACGCGCTCTCCTGATCCGAGGCTTACGGACATTTAGCTCAGTCATGCAGCGGCCCGGGCTCCAAAGCCGACAAGTGAAGCTCCATCGGCGTATGCCACCCTTGGGTCTGTACGAGATGAACTCAGGACGGTCGTGGAGCGTTCAAAATCTTGTCAATCGTGATGGGAAAATCACGCACCCGCACACCAGTTGCGTGAAAGATCGCATTAGCGACGGCAGACGCGGTTCCCACGATGCCGATCTCGCCCAGGCCCTTGACGCCAAGAGGGCTGACCTTGTCGTCCTTTTCATCGACGAAGATCACTTCAATATCCTCGATGTCGGCATGGGCCGGAACGTGATATTCGCCGAGATTGGCATTCATAATCTTGCCGAGGCGATGATCCGTCATGGCTTCCTCGTGAAGCGCCATGCCGATTCCCATCACCACACCGCCTAGGATCTGGCTGCGGGCCGTCTTGGGATTGAGGATCTTGCCCGCCGCCGCCGCGCACACGACGCGCGTAACGCGAACGACACCCAGATCTTCATCCACGCGCACTTCCACGAACACGGCGGAATTCGTGTAGCTGATGTATTTCAGCATCTGCCGCAGGTTCGGGCTGACTTTGCCCTGCTCGGTGATTTCCGTGAGCTCGGCGGCGTGCATGACTTCGAAAACGGAAAGCCCGCGCGCCGGATCATCCTTCCGGAAGATGCGTCGATCCCGAACCTCGACGTCTTCGAAACTTGCATCCGCAATAGGCGAATTGGCCATCTTCCTGGCTTGCTTGAACAGAGAATGCTTGACCGCCTCACATGCGGCCTGAACTGCCGAGCCGTTTGACGCTGCGGTCCACGAACCTCCTTCGACCGGCGACATCGGCAGAGTCGAATCGCCGATCCTGGCCTGAACGTCTCCGAGTGGTAATCCGAACGCTTCGGCGCCGATCTGCGTCAGGATTGTCCAGGTCCCAGTGCCAATATCGGACGCCGCCGTTGCCACCTCCAGCGTCCCGTCCACCTTGAGAGTCGCAGTAGCCTGGGCCTTTTGCAGGAAGGCGTCCCACATTCCCGTTGAGACGCCCCATCCAATCAGCTCGCGACCCTCCCTCATGGCACGCGGCTTGGGGCTTCGCTTCTCCCATCCAAATGCCGCAGCGCCCTTGCTGTAGCATTCCAGAAGCGCCTTGGATGTGAACTGCTTGTTGGTGTTTTCGTCCTTCGAGGCGAAATTGATACGCCGAATTTCGAGCGGACCGATACCGAGTTCGTATGAAAGTTCATCGAGCGCGCATTCGAGCGCTGTCACGCCGATTGCTGCGCCGGGTGCGCGCATGTCACACGGCGTGGCCGTATCGAGCTTGGCAAGCTGATAGGTCAGCTTGACGTTGTCGCAGTGATACATCATGCCCGACCAATTGACGACAGCCTCCTGATAATCCTCGTAATGGGAGGTCGAGGCAACGGCATCATGCATGATCGACTGCAGCCGCCCATCGCGATCGGCGGCGAGCGAGACGCTGTGGTAACTGTCCGGCCGGTAGCCGATATGAAACATCTGCGCGCGCGTCAGCGACACCCGGACCGAGCGTTCGAGTTCGAGACTGGCCATGACGGCGAAGAACAATTGGTGCTGCGGCCGCAAGCCGGCACCGAAGGCGCCGCCTACATAATGATTGACCAGGCGCACATCCTTGCTACGCAGGCCGAACACTGAGGTGACATAGCCCTGCGCATTCTGCGAGCCCTGCGTCTTGTCATAGATCGTCAGCTTGCCGTCGCCCTCGAACACGCAGGTGGTGGCGAACATCTCCATCGGATTGTGGTGCTCGGCATTGACCCGGTAATCGCGGCTGATCTTGACGGGTGCATCTTGAAACGCCTGCTCAGCGTCGCCGCGCGGGTCCGGCGGCGGCGGAATACCGCTACGCTTCTTCGGAGGCACATAGGCCTCTGCCCGCTTCGCCTCAAGCTCGGTACAATGCGCATCGACATCATAGGCAATGCGAACCAGGGAGCCCGCATCGCGCGCGGCCTCGAACGTTTCGGCGACAATCAACGCGACCGGCTGACCGTCAAACAGGATACGGTCCGAATGCAGCGGCCGGAACGGACGGCCAGGAGGCGCGACTTCGTCCCGCCAGCTACGATCAAGCCATGCCGCCTTGCTGCGATTTTCGTGCGTGAAGATTTCGACGACGCCTGGAAACTGCCTTGCTGCATCCAAGTGCATCGCCGCGATCCGTCCAGCGGCGATCGTACTACCAACGATGTAGCCATAGAGCAGATCGTCAGCAGGATACTCCGCCGCGTAGTGCGCTTGGCCGGTCACCTTCAGCCTACCGTCGACCCGGTTGGTCGGACGTCCGATATGCGTGATTTCACCAACTGACATGCGATGTTCCCGTTAACTTTCTAGTGGAGCGATTTGTCGGCCTGGTCCTGCGGCGTGCCCGCAGCCGCCTGCTCCAGGGCACGAACGATAGCGCGGCGAGCAAGCTCGATCTTGAAGTCGTTGTCACCCTGCCCCTTCGCATCACGAAGAATGAAATCAGCGACCTGCGTAAAGCTCTGGTTGCCGACTCGCTCGCCTTTCAGCGATCTTTCTGCGTCAAAATCCCGCCATGGCTTATGCGCGACCCCGCCGAGCGCGATCCGGACGTCCTGGATGATGCCCTCCTCCACACGCAGCGCGGCGGCGACGGAGATCAGCGCGAAGGCATAGGAGAGCCGGTCCCGGATCTTGAGATAGGTGTGATGGGCACCGAAGTCGGGCTTGGGGATAATGATCGATGTAATGAGCTCGCCCACCTTGAGCGTATTGTCGCGTTCGGGCTCTCCGCCGGGGAGGCGGTGGAAACCAGACATTGGAATCGATCGCTTGCCCTCCGGCCCCTCGACTTCGACGGATGCATCGAGTGCAGCCATCGCGACGCACATGTCCGACGGATGGACCGCAATGCAGCTATCGCTCGCGCCGAGAATGGCGTGAATGCGATTGACGCCGCCAATGGCGGAGCAGCCACTTCCTGGCTGTCGCTTGTTGCAGGCTGTGGACGGATCATAAAAATAATAACAGCGGGTTCGCTGCATCAGGTTTCCCCCGGCTGTAGCTGCGTTTCGCAATTGCGGGGATGCGCCGGCAAGAATGGCGCTTGACAGTATGGGCCACTTTTCCCGAACGTCTCGATGCCACGCCAGATCGGTATTGGTAACCAGAGCGCCGATGCGCAGCGCTCCGCCGGAAGTGATTTCGATCGATTTGAGCGGAAGCCGGTTGATGTCGACCAGCCGCGACGGCTGCGCCACATCGTATTTCATGAGGTCGACGAGATTGGTGCCACCCGCCAGCGCGCGCGCTGCAGGTTCATTCAGCGCCGCGATGGCATCGGCCACTGTGGCCGGGCGGATATATTCGAACCGGTTCATTCGGCGGCCTCCTTCGCCGCGATCCGCGGCATCAGCACGTCCTCGACCGCGTCGGCGATATTGGTATAGGCGCCGCAGCGACACAGATTGCCGCTCATATGCTCGCGTATCTCGGCCCGACTACGGGTGTGACCTTCCGCCAGCAGGCCCGCCGCTGAGCAAATTTGGCCAGGCGTACAGTAGCCGCATTGAAACGCGTCGCGCTCGATGAAGGCGACCTGCAGCGGATGCAGTTCGCCGTTCTGAGCCAGACCTTCGATAGTGGTGATCTCGGCGCCGTCGCGCGATACCGCGAGTGCTAGGCACGAATTGACGCGTTTGCCATCGACGAGCACGGTACAGGCGCCGCATTGTCCCTGATCGCATCCCTTCTTAGTCCCGGTGAGCGAGAGGCGCTCGCGCAACAGGTCTAGCAGCGTCACCCACGGCTCTACTTTGAGCTCATGCAACGTTCCGTTGATCGTCAGGGAAATTGGGATCTGTGGGTGAGGTGGAATCTGGTTCACGGGGCGCCTCGCTATGCGTTCGCCATCAGAACCATTCTAATCGTAGGATGTTCCGTTTTCTTCCGCCCTCAGGATCGGCTTGCCCGCACCGGTCGGCGAGGCCAACCTTACTGCTTCTGGCGTCTCAGGCGCGCCGTGGGAAGGCCGCCAGGATGCTGTCGGAACCGCCTCTGGCAAATGGGTGAAGGAGACGCGAGTGTTGTTCCACCGTTGCGTGATGTCCGTCGCCAGGAACAACAAACGAGCAAGTTAATTCATCCAGCTCGGGGCATGACAACGAACGAGGACAATATGAAGAAGACGTTGATAGCAGTAACGGCAACAGCACTGATGATTGCTCCTGCTGCGTTCGCACAGAGCGGTGCAAATCCGAGCGCGCCTCAGGTCAATTCCGCAGGCAACGGCGTTACACAGCCCGGCACCACCAGTACAGGGACGGCAGTCGATCGCCCGACATCGAGCACTCCACACGCGGCGCCGCACGCTGCAGGATCGCAGACTGGCAACAATGCGAGCTCCCTTAGTGGATCGAACGCAGCGACTGGAACTACCGGGTCTAACAGCTCTGCCGAAGGTCGCACTTCGGGCGGCGGCGGCGGTGCTGGTGGTGGCGCAGGTGGTGGTGCCGGCGGCGGCAACTAGCGCGTGATGCCAGCCAGAAGGAGACCCCGATGATCGGGGTCTCCTCTTTATGGGTCTTGGTCGCCCGCTCCGGTGGCGCGCGCCAAACACTTCGCCCGTCCGGCCCTAGCCCTGACTGCATTCAAGCCTGCGACCATCTTTTAAGGATTTCGGCACAATCTGCCAGTTCGATCTGTAGGTCGAAACGCTGGGCGTACAAGCCAAGTAAGGCATCGTGAGTTTCGTCAGCTGAGCTGCATATCGCGTCTTGGGCAACGATGATTCGATAGCCCAGATCAACGGCACTCAAGATGGTTGAGAGAACGCAGACGTCAGTCTCCGCGCCGCTCACAATCAAGGTATTGACGTTACCGTCTTGCAGAATAGCGTGAAGTCTTCCATTCGAGAACGCAGAATACGCAGACTTGTCGCAGACAATCGCCGGTGGGACATGTCGCTGCAAAGGGGGCATAAGCTCGAGGAGGTGCGGGTCCAGACGTTCGCGCGTGACCAACCGCCATTTTTGGAAGTAGCTCTGCCACATCCCATTTGCATGCTCGGGCGACGCCGGGGGAATAAAGCGCGTAAAGACAGTCCGTGCCGGGTCACGCTCGACGAGGCTTTCCACCGCCGGCATGACACGTTCGAGCCAAGGCGTCGGCCAAGGCCCTTCGGGACCGAACAGCCTCTGCATGTCCAGACACAAGTGCACTGCCCGACTGGTGTCTATTCTTGATCGGAGCTCGCCCATCTCAGGTCCACGTCCTGCGAAGTCTCTTGTAAGTCCACCAGCAAGAACCTGCGGTCGCCGCCCATACCAGAGATGCCAGCGCCAAGCTGCTCCAGGGAGCCGCGGCATTTAGGAGGAAAACTGTGAGAGCGAACGTAACGAGACCCATGCTTCCCAGAGCCGCTCCGGCGGCGTCGAGCGCAGCGGCGTCTTCACCGCGTCTCTTGCCCTGCAGACCAACTTCCGTCTTGCGTCGCCTTTCGTGCGACTCGACCAGCGTGGCACTGGCGCAGAGCATGGCTGGAAATGCCAGAAACAGACCGCCGACGCCCGGCCCACAACGTGTGCCGATCAGACCCGTTATTGCAGTCGATGCTCCGCCCAGTAGGAACCGGACGATGTATTCGTACCAGTGACCATCGCTCAACGACGAGAATGAGACTCGAACAAGCATTCAGCCCACCATCCCATAGAGGCCAAACGCGACTACCAGCCACAGGGGAAACCCGAGCAGAGTAACAGATAGAACTGACAACCCCGTGCGTTTGAGTAGATGGCACGTCACGAAGCAGAACACGAGAAGAGCGGTCGCGCCGGCCATCATCCAAGCAGCCAGCGTAGAGACGTAGTCCGGTCCGTGCCTGGAGATAGCAAGCGCGAGCGAAACCAGGGCCACCGATGGCGCGGCGCCGAAGAGCCCCGCGAAGGACTTAGGCCGTAGCACGTCTCCGAGCAGCGCGAATATCGAAACGACTGCCCCTCCAACGAAAAATCGGACGGCGTAATCCGTCATGGCGTCGTCGTCTCCTTGCTGTAGCCGGTCCAGCGTCTCAATAGCCGATCAATCAGATATCCGCTGGCGAAGCCCGCGACCACATCGCTCGTCCAATGCGCGAGAACATAGATCCTCGTCAGCGAGATCCCGACCGCAGCCGTCCAGGTCAGCTCGCGATACGGCCGATCGAATGAGGATGCTGCGCTCGCGAGAGCCCCCATATGCATCGCATGCCCCGAGGGGAACGCATCATTCGGGCGGCCTGAGATCGGTACTCCGTGTAGATGGCCAAGAATGGTGAGCCTATCCGGTCGACGTTGATTGAAAACATGCTTCAGTGCATGTGGCACAACGGCCGTGGCCACCGAGGCCGCCAGAAAATGCGTACCGACAGTTCGCTTCCGGGGGGAGCCGCTACGCGACAGGAGCCAGAAGGCCGCTGCAGCAACAACGAGAACATGCTCGTCCGCGCCCCACGTCAGAGCTTCGGCCACTTGTTCGCTTGTGGCATGTGCGTGCCGAACGGCGGTTGCTGCGACCTCGCGATCAAGGAGAGTGGGTGGTACCATTATTGGCCGCATGGCATCTCCGTATGACACCTAGATAACAGGCACTCTAAACCCTGATCATGCAGCCAGGTTCCGCTCCCTATGCAGAGTCCTCCCCGCGAATGTCTCGTATTTTACAGCCGAGCACGGTTGCTGTCAGCGCACAGCCGATACTGTTCGCCAGAACGATGATCCAGTCGCCCTTGAGTAGACCGTAGGCGATCCAGAGACCGAGGCCTGATGTCAGCACCACAAGCATCTTGAGCGACAGATCTTTGGTTGAGCTCCGGGGCAATGCTTTCCGGACCTGTGGAACGTACGACAGCGAAGTCAGGACAGCGGCGAACCCTCCCACCCACGGCAAAATGCTGGACACCGATGAGACCCCACTGCTTTGCCGCGAAACGCTCGATCCGATTAGATGAAAGGTTTGCCGCCTGTAACGGCGATCGTGGCCCCGGAAACGTAGCTTGAGAGTGGATCTGCGAGCATCACGTAGGCGGTTGCAAGCTCTGCGGGCTGTCCGGGACGTTGCATCGGCGTCTGCTTGCCGAAATTTCTAACGGCTTCGTCTGGCATAGTGGATGGAATGAGCGGCGTCCAAATCGGTCCCGGTGCGACCGCGTTTGCGCGGATGCCCTTATCGGCCAACATCTGCGCCAAGCCGCCTGTGAAATTCTGAATGGCCCCCTTCGTCGTTGCATAGGCCAGCAAGGTGGGGTTCGGCATATCCGAATTGACCGACGCGGTATTGATGATCGCACTTCCGGGCTTCATGTGAGGCACGGCGGCCCTTGTCAGGTAGAACATTGCATAGATATTTGTCCTAAACGTCAAATCCCACTCGTCATCGGAAATGTCGCCGATGTCCTTGAACGTCGCTTGATGCGCGGCGTTGTTAACGAGGATGTCGATCCCACCCAATTCCCTTACCGCCTTATCGATAATCACGTCGCAATGGCGCCGATGCTGGATGTCACCTGGCACCATTATGGCCTTGCGGCCTTCGCGCTCGATTAAAGCTTTAGCTTCGAGGGCATCCTCGGTCTCATCGAGATAAGAAATCAAGACGTCGGCACCTTCGCGTGCGTAGGCCAACGCGACAGCGCGGCCGATCCCGCTGTCGCCACCGGTAATAACCGCTCTCATGCCCTGCAATCGACCACCCCCCTTGTAGCTGCTCTCGCCATGATCGGGACGAGGCTGCATGGCCTCCGTTCGGCCGGGCATCGGTTGTTTCTGGGAAGCAAACGGAGGCGCGGGATAAGAATGGGGCATGAACCAGCTCCTAGATAAGTGCCAATCGAAAACGCTTGATTGGATGCAGCGTTCCGCCGGTGGCGACATCGCCCGCCCAATGACGAAGGGGCGCTTGGGCAGCGCTTTTTCCTACTCTGGCATCGGTTTCGGGTCTTCGTCGCCAGGCGCATCGCTTTCGAGCTCGCTTTTGGCCTGGTGCCAGAAGTCATCGGCCTTACCTTCCGGGCGACCTTCCCTTTCCCAAAGTTTGTGAGCGTACTCTCGGATCTGTTCGTCAGAGTATCGGGGCATCGGCCTCTCCTCAAAAACGGATAATTGCGGCGGCGAATCGCTTTGGAACAATCATGCAGGCGGTCGCATCGATCGCTATAATTGCTTGTGCGCTTAAGACGCCACTATGTGACCAGTTCCCCGTCCAAGAATATTCCGTTAGGACTGTCGCTCCCGAATGAACCTTTCTCTCGTCCGCGCAGCAAAGCGCTGTCACGAAAAAGGGGCCTCGCATGGCTTTTCGCGAATCCATCAGCCGGCTTTTTGGCCGCACCCTCACACGGAAGCTGCCGAGCGTACCAACAGCTTAATGCCTCGACGGACGAGTTCATTCGGCTACTGCATACCAACGGCCATGACAGCAAAAGCTCCGCCGCGTTTGGAGCGATGGCAGGGCCATCGGAACGGCCAACATGCGAACAGGACGCTCAACCTCAAAAGAGGAAGGAATGTAAGTCGAAGTAACAGACGGCAACGTGATCGGCGTCTCCAAGCGGGTACGTCGCCACCAGCTGAGGGTCGGCTAGGTTTTGAAAAACAGGAAATATACAACGGCAAAGGCGGCCACAACTAAGCCAAGGCTCCAAATTAAAACGTTGCGAACCGACGGCCCTGGCTCGGCGCCGCGTGCTTTGCGCGCTGACTTTACTTCGGCGCCATCATCATCTCGTCCCAATTCATATCCTTTCACGGAGCTTGAGCCCCCTCAATTTGTTGCACCGCCAAGTGCTGTCTTGTTTCCGGCTTCGCTGCTCGGGGCGCTGACATGGACTTCGTGTCCCTGCCGGATCGCAAGAGACGCTGCAGCGACGGCTGCTTCGAAAGCAGACTCTTTGGTCAGGACTTCCCCTTCCACGTCTCCATCGTGCAGAACGCCCCAGCCATCGTTAGATTCGATGACGGCATAAGTTGCTAAACCCATAGTGTCCTCCGGAATAACTGTCGGGAACAAGCCACTGCTAGATTCATGTTTCCCAAAAGCGTCACGCTCGACGATCTCAAAAGGCAAACGTCCTAATCATCGCCGCCGTGCCAGTGCCCGGCCAATGAGAAATGCAGCCAACAACATACCGAGCGGAGCTTCACGCGTAAGCTTGCTTAATATGTCGAGCGGCTTGCCGGGCTTTTTGCCTTCCTCGATTGCTTCTCCTATTGTTGATGCGACGGCTTTGACACCATCCGCCACGGTGGCCTTCAGATCTGACAATTGATCACTTACGCGTGGCGTGTCTTGATCGGTCATGGTGCGTCCTCATCGGGTCGTTGCACAAGCATTCACTATGAGTATTGTTCCGGGCAAGACGGTTCTTCCCGGTCCAAGATCATTCCCGTTGCGCTTTGAAAACCTGGTCCGGCGGTTCGCGCGAGCCGGCGTCACGCAGAATAAGCGCTCTGCCGGGTAGCAACGGCAGGACTACAGCGCCGAGAATGTAGGGCCTAGGGAGCATCGCCTTACACCTTCGAGCATTGGGCCGCCAACGTTTCGGAAGAGATCCGGCGCTGCGCTGATGCTGCCGTCGAAGATCTTTCACCCGCATCAGCCTCGCGCCAAGCGCACCCCGATTGCTCGAAGCAGTCCGCGGCTTAGGCGATCCTCCGGCCGGCCGCTTTGCCCTCTTCTAGAAATTTGAATTTATCGCCGTAACGAGCGGCTAATCTGAGACGGCAGAGATAACTCTTAAAGCAAACTTTGGTTCCGAATCTGACGGTAAAAGTGTTCTTGTGCCGCGTATGTGGGGGAGCCTACTCTGACTTGCGACTCCCGTGCCGCTAAACGATGGCAGTTATCGCCCTCTACCAGAGGGATTGGTTCGCGGAAAGTGAATGATGCCAAAAACAAAAAACGAGCGCAATCTTTTAGAAAGCGAACGCGCCTTCCGACTTCTCGTTCAAGGCGTCACAGATTATGCGATTTATCTGCTCGACCCCAACGGCATCGTATCAAACTGGAATGCAGGCGCCGAGACGATCAAAGGGTATGGCGCAGACGAAATCGTGGGCCAGCACTTCTCGGTGTTCTATCCGCCGGAGGATCGCGAAGCCGGACTTCCCGCCACCGCATTGGAGGCCGCACGCCGGAATAAGCGCTTCGAAGCGGAAGGCTGGCGGATGCGGAAAGACGGTACGCGGTTTTTCGCGTCCGTGGTTATCGACACCATCTATGAAAACGATGTCCTTGTCGGCTTTGCCAAGATCACGCGGGACATCACCGAACGGATGCAAGCCCGCTCCGCATTGAGCGAAAGCGAAAATCTTTTTCGCCTGTTAGTGAGCAATGTCACGGACTATGCGTTATACATGCTTGATCCGGAAGGTCATGTCACCAGCTGGAACCTCGGCGGTCAGCGGATCAAAGGCTATCTTCCTGACGAGATTATCGGTCAGCACTTTTCGCGCTTTTATACCCCCGGCGACCGGGACGCGGGAAAACCAGCGCGTGCTCTCAGCATTGCACGTGAAAAGGGCCGTTACGAAGAAGAAGGCTTACGCGTCCGCAAAGACGGCACGTTCTTTTGGGCGAGTGTGGTCATTGATCCCGTCCGCAATGACGCAGGCGAGCTGATCGGGTTTGCCAAGATTACGCGCGACATCACAGAGCGACGTCAAGCAGCACAGCAGCTTGAACGTATGCAAAAGCAGCTGGCGGAAGCGCAGAAGATGGACGCGCTCGGTCAGCTGACCGGCGGAGTGGCTCATGACTTCAACAACCTCCTTATGGCAATCACTGGTAACGTTCGGCTGATCAAACGGCATGCCATTGTCCCCCGCGTGATCGAAGCAGCAGGAGCGATTGAGGCAAGCGTTCGTCGCGGCGCGGCACTTACTCGTCAGTTGCTGACGTTTGCGCGGCGTCAGCAAGTCGCTCCGACGCTGCTCAATCTTGAAGAGACCGTGCAAGCTGTACGCGAGGTCTTGGCTACCGTTCTGGGTAGCGCGATCAAGCTCGAAATCTCCGTACCGGCCGGAGTTTGGCCAATCTTCGCGGATCCAACCGAACTCGAAACTGCACTCATCAATCTCAGCATCAACTCTCGTGACGCCATGCCCGACGGGGGCACCTTGACGATTACGGCAGCAAATTACCGAGTCAGGGATGGAGAGGATAAAGGCGAGTACGTGCAGATCAAGGTGGCTGATACCGGCGCAGGTATTCCCGAGGATGTCATTGCGAAGGTGTTCGATCCGTTTTTCACGACCAAACCCGTCGGCAAAGGAACAGGATTGGGACTCTCACAGGTGCATGGCTTTGCCAACCAGGCCGGCGGTCGTGTCGAAATCCAAAGCGAGCTCGGCGCTGGCACGGAAATCACCATTCGGCTTCCGCGTGGCGAAGGCCATGCAGGTGCGCACGAAGCAGAGGTTCTGGCCAAAGGCGCCGGCAATGTCCTTCTTGTTGAAGACAATCCGGATGTTGCCACCGCCAGCGCCGTATTTCTGGAAGAGTTGGGATATCGCGTGAAATGCGTACCGGACGCGGAGTCCGCATTGCGCGAGATCGAGCACGACGGCATCGACCTCGTTTTCAGCGATGTCGTGATGCCTGGAAAAATGGATGGTCTCGGCCTGGCCCGCCATCTTAGGCAGAATTACCCGAACATCCCCGTCGTTCTCGCAACGGGCTACAGTGAAGCAGCGCGGAAACTGGGCTCTGAATTTTTGCTGTTGCGAAAACCTTACGAGCTTCATGAGCTGAGTAGTGCCTTACAGACAGCCCTTCACCAAAGATCGAAGGGTGCTCTATTAAATTGAACCACAATCAATGCACCGGATCTTACGCCCACCTGTCTTGACTAGTGTCAGCCTCATCGGTTCATGACACTTTGCCTGCCATGGCGAGAGCCGATGGAGCAAGGCGAAGGTCCCTCATGGGTTCGCGATGCGACGATGCCTTCGATTGCGTGGCCGTAATTTTATCTAAATGCAGAGTGTTGAGAACTCAGTTTAGATTGGAACGCATCTGCGAAAGGAACGTAGTAAGGGCGCCATGTCCCTTCTGTCAGACTCCACGTTGCAGATCGTCTTGCTTACCGCCTTGTTCGCTGTCATTGAGGGCCGCGACGCCGTTTCGCGCCAGCTTTGGAACGTGCTTTTGAAGATCAAACTGTTTTCGCGTTCATCAGCGTGGAAGTGTTTGCCATGGTCACAAAGGACGGAACCACAATCCCCGGGATAGACGCCGAGCAGGTGGCCAAGCTTGAAATTGCACGTCGGATTTTGGAGCAGGCACGGGCTATCCTAGCAAAGGCGGCGAAGGACTAGGCCTCGCTTCCTCCTTCACGGCCTGCCCCGTTGCGCCCATCTTGCGGCCGGCGGTCGGCAACGGGACGCCAGCGGGCCAGCGGATCGCCTCAATGGGGCGGGACTTTGGGATCTTGGTGGCGTTGAGCCGCCGCGGCAGTAGTAATAGTGCGCGTCCTCGGAGAGCGTGACGTGGCCGCCACCGGTGCGGCTGCGCACCGCCCTTGCCGGCAGCATTACGAAGCTGGCGGTCGAGCGAGTTTAACTGTTTGGTTTCTTTATCAGCGCTCAACGCCGACCTTGCAGGCCGTCTGCATATGCGGGCCGTCCTTATTCTCGAACGCTAGCGTTTCTCTTTTCAATCAATCTGTCTTTCGCTTGGAACCGATGGCAGACGGGTCTGCTCGATCGAGGGACCATGTCAGCGGTACGTCTTGGGAACAACGCTAACAATATTCGCTTAGTCATACCGTGAAGGCGCCGGACTCTTGAACTATCTTTCGCGGTCTCAACGATCGCCTAGCTCTCCGCCACTTGAGCCTTGGCCATCTAACAGACCTTTTCCGGCGTGCTTGCGCCTGGGCGATGACTATCGCTTGGGTCTCATTAGAGGCAGCGTCTTTGCCCGCGATTCACCAGCAAGGGCCGTTAAGCGGCCGCGGAGCGTTTCATGAAGACTGCACTAGGAAGTGACCCGAGACTTAACGGCGATGGTCTCGTCGATCGTTTCAAAGATCAGTTGCTGATCGTTATGTTGAAGCGGCTTGGCGGCGGTCCATTACGGATTCCAATCGAGGAGATGGACCGGACTGGAATGGACCTAGCGTCGTTTCGCCTTGTCGGCGACGACTTCGTCGTAAGTTTATTCAAACCGCATTAGGTTGGCCGCGGCCCGCTGGCGCCTACGGCCCGTCGCACGTGCGTTGGTCCTTCGAACGATCGACTAGATAATGCTTAAAAAGAAAGGCCGCATCGCCCATGACGACGTGGCCTTTGTCCTATCTGCTTATTGTAGGACAGTGCCCTACCGGTTTCCGAAATACGCCTGAGCCTGCTTCAGAGCCTCGGACGGGTCGTCGAACTTGTCGCCGGCGAAACTCTTCATGGGGCTCCAGTGCGGTCCGTGAGCGGTGATATGGAACCACCCATCCTCCCCGCGTCGGACGCGTCCGACGATCTCCTGACGCTCGGCCCAGACGAGCAGCCACGTCTCGGAGTTCTCGTTGTGTGGCTCAAGCTCGATGGTCGCCATATAGTTCGTCCAAAAGGAGTGCCCGAGGACAACGCTAAGATTGGGAGTCGTTCCAGCAGATCGGAACTATCGGTGCGCTGCGGACTTCATCGCATGCTCGCCCACTGTCGTGAGGACACCGCCATTCTCGCCCCTTCCGAACGTCATAAGCTGCTGGAGAATGCGCAGGCCTTCGCCGCGAAGCTCTCAAGCCGCGCCTTTGATACGGACAGAACTGCTCACATCGCTCCGGACGTCTGGACGGACTTTCGCTTCAGCGGATTGGCCATGAGCCCTCTGCCTCATGAGTTCGGCGGCAGCAGTCTCTGGGACCCGCGGTTCGGCGCCGAACTCTGCACCATCCTGCGTCTGCTCGGCGGAGCGGACCTCTCGCTTGCCCGTATATTTGAGGGCCACGTCAACGCCGTGGGGCTGGTCTGCCGTTACGGAACACAAGCACAGATCGAAGGTCTCGCGGGAAGCGTACGTGATGGTGCGCTGTCCGCAGTATGGGGCGCCGACGACGCGCAGGGCCTGAGGATCACCCCGGAGCGGGATGGCAACGTCCTCAAAGGCCGCAAGATCCTAGCGTCGGGCGCCGGGTTCGTGATGCGTCCCCTGGTTACCGCATCAGCACCGGAGGGGCAGCAGATGTGCCTGCTCGACCTCGACATCGGATATGCGCACGACACGTCCAGCTGGCAGGCGCAAGGCATGCGCGCGACGGCGACCGGGACGGTCGACTTCACCGGGCGACGCATCACGGATCGTGAGCGGATCGGCGCTCCCGGCGACTTCATGCGACAGCCGCACTTCTCGGGCGGCGCATGGCGCTTCTGCGCCGTCCATACCGGCGCAACGGAACGGCTAGTCGACCTGTTCCGAGAGCACCTTAATTCCTCAGCAAGGGGTGAAGACGCGTATCAGCTCGAGCGCCTTGCGACTTGTGTCGCCGACGCGACGACGGCGCGCTTTTGGGTGGAGGACGCCGCGCGCCGTCTGGCGGTCGAAGATGATCCAGAGAGCATCGTGGCTTTCGCCAACCTCACCCGGATGGTTGTCGAACGATCCGCCCTGACTGTCATGGAGACCGTCCAGAGGGGCATCGGGCTTCGGGCGTTTGTGCGTCCTCACGACGTTGAGCGCATCTGCCGCGACCTGGCGACGTATCTGCGGCAACCGGTGCCGGACCGCGCCATGAGCGATGGGGCTCAGGTCTTTCTGAGTTCGTCGCGGTCGGCAGGAGACTTTTAGTGAAGGTTTCGGAATATCTCGAAGTGACGAAGGCGCTTCCTATCATCTCGCGCGAGGCGCTGACGGAGGGTGCGCCCTTCTTAATTCTCTCGCCGCACCCGGACGACGAGACGTTAGGTCTTGGCGGTCTGATCGCTCAGGCCTGCCAAGCAGGCCAGAAGGTTCACGTCATGATTTTGACCGATGGTGCGGGCTCGCACCCCCGGTCGGTCCAGTATCCTCCGGAACGGCTGGTCGATCTCCGGAAGGCGGAAGTCAGGGCGGCAGGCGAAATTCTGGGCCTCCATCCGGCGTTCGTACGCCATCTCGACCTCCCCGACACGCAAGCCCCTCTGGAGGGACCCCAGTTCGACGCGGCGGTCCGCGCTGTGTCCGACCTTCTTCAGGAGACGGGCGCAAAGGCCTTGTTTGTGACGTGGGATCGGGATCCGCATTGCGATCATCAGGCCGCCGCTGCCATCGCCAAGGCGGCCGGAGTCGCCAACCCAGCTGTCAGGCTCTGGGCCTACCCCATCTGGGGGTGGCACCTCGATCAGGACGACGATGTCCCAGGCTTCCCGCGAGGCCACCGGCTGGATATCGCTGGAGAACGTGATCTCAAGCACCGCGCTATCGCGGCCCACGCTTCGCAGATGTCCACGCTTATCGAAGACGATCCAACGGGCTTCCGGTTCACCGAAGAGACGTTGGCGCCGTTCCTTGGCGAGCACGAGTACGTTTACGAGGTCTCCCGATGAGGAGGCACATAGAGAGTTTGCCCGCTTCATACTTCGAGGAACGGTACCGGCAGGATATCGACCCCTGGGGATTCCGAACCAGCGCCTACGAGCGGGAGAAATATGACCGCACTCTGTCGGCTCTTACGCGCGCCCATTACGATCGTATCCTCGAAGTTGGCTGCTCGATCGGGGTCCTGACGGCAAGGCTCGCGCAGCGAGGCGGGCAACTGCTGGCGATCGACGCGTCCCGCACGGCGCTGGAAGCTGCGCGAAAGGACGCGCCGCCGAACGTCGCCTTCGAGGAATGTGTGCTGCCGACCGAATTCCCGGACGGCGCCTTCGACCTCATCGTGCTGTCTGAAGTGCTGTACTACTTCAGCCGGGCCGATCTCCTTTCGGTGGCCGAAAACTGCTGCAGGGTCCTCGCTCCCGACGGAGAGATCGTCCTCTGCCACTGGCTGGGCGAGACTGACTATCCGCTGAGAGGAACGGAGGCCAGCGACGCTTTCGCCTACGCCGTCGTCAAGCGAGTTCCGGCTCGCCGGATCCTTCGCGATGAAGTCTACCGCCTGGAGCGGCTGTCCGCGTGATTGCGGCGGCCCTCAGGCTTGCGACGATCATTCTGGCGATCGCGATCTGCCGAGGCAGCTCCGAGGGGCGTAGCGTCCGGTGAACCGTGAGAACAGGACTTCTGCCCGATACGGCTTCCCATGCCTCACGAAGCGTCGCCTCCTCGGCACGGAGGCGACGAACGAAGTCGGAGGGAATGCACAACCGGGCGGACATCGGACCGTCTTCGAGCGCACTCTGCCACGCCCGGCGGAAAAGCGATCGGTACATGGCGCGACGGGCGATCTGCAAGGCGGGCTCAAGATCGTCGTCGCAAGGAGCATTCAAATCGGCGAGCCGGTGTTGCATGGTGTCGGCCGCTCCGCCAGGCGCCCGCCCCAAGATCCGACAGGACGTCTGGACGACGACGTCGAGCGAGTGACGAACCTTGAATCCCGCCTCGTCCAACGCAGCCGTAAGGGCGGCGTCTTCGCCGAGAGCGCGTGCAGGAAGTCCTCCGATGGCCCGATAGGCCGCCACGGTTACGGCCAGGCTCGCGCCCGAAGAGACACGATGGTTCGGCCACGGATCATGGGCTCGCGGATCACAGCGCGCGACGATTTCCGCGGCAAGGCTGAGGTAACTATCTTCGAGCCTACCGCGGGACAGGAAATCCCGTCCAAGCGAAACGATCTCGAGCGGTTCTGCATCGATGTAGCCTGCCACGCACTCCACACCGTTCGCCAACTCATGGAGGTTAGACGAAAACCACGCGGGACCGACGCAGCTATCGGCATCCGTGCTCATAATTACACCGCCCGGGCCGAGCGCATCGAGGCGGTCGGCCGCAAGGTCCATTGCACGCTTCCGCGCCCAGCCGGCGTTGGCCATCTCCGACGGCAATTCCTCCTCTATGACCACCACCCTCTGCGGGACTGAGTCGGCGAAACGTCTGGCGACTGCCGAGGTACCGTCAGTGCAATTGTTGGCAAACACCAGGATCTCGAACGCGTCCGCGGCAAGGGGCGCGCCGAAACGGTCGCGCTGGACGGCCAGCGCAGCGATACACCGCTCGATCCGATCGGCTTCGTTGCAGGCCGGAATGGTGACGATCGCGAAAGGCTCGATGTTCGTATTCATAAGGCGGAGCGTCCTGGCGTAGGTGCGCCTGCTAATCGCCAGGTTCGATGCATGTTCCCTCAGGTGGGCCGCAGCGGCTACTCTATCAAGAAACTGGCGCGAAGGCCTGTCCATGTTCCAGGTCGTATCGCTCTCCAGGTTTTAGAGCGAAGCTTCTTCATCTGCCTTCCGCTGATGTCGGCGTACTCGCTGAGGGCCGCAGGCTTGGTCCCGCGATCCGGGCGCAGGCATCCTCACGCCGGATGCGCATCCGTATCACTGTCGATGTCACTGCGCCGGAGCAGATAATCTAGACCGCCGACGCGGTACCAGCGATAGGCATATGCTTCCAGCATCAGGTGATGCTTGCCCTGGGCATCGGCGCGGCTATGGTCTTCCGCCAGAAGATTGATCAGGTGGTCGCCCTGCTTGCCATCGAGGCCGAGTGCGAATGACACTTCGCGTGGCTGTTCGTTGAGATTATGCACGAACAGCACGGAGTTGTTGCGCCAGTCGTAGCGGATCGCCAGCACGGCAGGGTTGCGCGTGGCGATGATGGTGAAGTCGCCCCAGCCAATTTCAGGAACCTCCTTGCGCATCCGGATCATGCGCTCGGTCCAGTTCAACATCGAATTGGGATCGCGGCGCTGCTTGGCGACATTGACGTGATTGTAGCCGTAGGGGCCCTTGTCGATCACAGGATTCTTTGACTTCTCGCTCTTGGTGAAGCCGGCACGGGGTTCGGTCGACCATTGCATCGGCGTCCGCGCGCAGTTGCGTTCAGGCAGCGTGAGATCATCACCCATGGCGATCTCGTCGCCATAGCGCAGCACGGGCGTACCCGGCAGCGTGTACATCAGACTGTAAGCAAGCTCGAGCCTGCGTCGGTCGCCGCCGAGCATTGGCGCCAGCCGACGTCGGATGCCGCGATCGTAAAGCTGCATGTCCTTGTCCGGGCCGAATTTCGCGAACACCGTCTGGCGTTGCTCCTCGGTCAGTCGGCCGAGATCGAGCTCGTCATGATTGCGCAGGAACAGGCCCCATTGCGCCGTCGCCGGGCGTGGCTTGGTCACCTTCATCGCCGCAGCCAGTGGGCGCACGTCGCCGGAGGCCAGCGCATAGAAAAGGTTCTGGTTGACGTGAAAGTTGAACATCATCTGCATGCGGTCGCCGTCGCTGCCGAAATATTCCATGTCGGTTTCCGGCAGCACATTGGCTTCGGCGAGAATGATGGCGTCGCCCTTGCGCCATTGCAGGAATTCGCGGAAGGCGCGCAGCATGTCGTATTGTTCGGTGGGCTTGTTGACCTTCGGTCCCTTGGTGGCGATCACGAAGGGCACCGCATCCATGCGGAAGCCGGAGACGCCAAGCTGCAGCCAGAACCCCATGATCTTCAGGATCTCGGCCTGCACATAGGGATTGGATGTGTTGAGGTCCGGCTGGAAGTCATAGAACCGGTGGAAGAACCAGGACTTCGAGGTCGTGTCATGCGTCCAGGTCGATTTCTGAACGCCGGGAAACACCATACCCTTGTTGGCATTGGGCGGCTTCTTGTCCGACCACACATACCAGTCGCGATAGCGCGAATCCCTGGCGCCGCGCGCGTCCTTGAACCAGGCGTGCTGGTCCGAGGTGTGATTGACCACAAGGTCGATGATGACGCGGATGCCGCGCTGGTGGCAGCCATGGGTGAATTCGACGAAGTCGCCTAGCGTGCCATAGCGCGGATCGACGCCGTAGTAGTCGGAGATGTCGTAGCCGTCGTCCTTGCCGGGCGAGGGCTGGAAGGGCATCAGCCAGATCGCGGTGATGCCGAGGCCGTGAATGTAGTCGAGCCGCCGCGTCAGGCCCTTGAAGTCGCCGCAACCGTCGCCATCAGCATCCATGAAACTGCCTACGGAGAGGCAGTAGAAGACGGCGTTCTTGTACCAGAGGTCGTCGATCATGTGGCCCTTTGGTCCGTGGTTGTGTCGCGACCGGGTCGCGTCGATCAGCCGGGACTCACGCGGAATCGTTGGAGCTTGCCGACGGCGCACACGTCCAAAATCGCACCGCCGCTTTCAGTCCTGAACCATGAGAGCTCGACGCGAAGAAAAGATCCATCGACTACATGAGCCGCAATTACGTTTCGCCGTGCGGATGAAGTCGATTAAACAACTGGTGCTATCAATGGTTCCCGTCAACACAGCGATCCTTATAAAGAGCTGTGCGAATAAAGCGGAGTTTTCGTTTGGTGTCAGTGTCGACTATGACAGAATGCTAGCGACTGGACGGCGCGGAAGTCGACGAGTTTCCGACGGTCGGCATAATCGGCCCATTGTCAGCCCAGCGGGGATCCGGGACGTCGCGGCGCGCCGGCAAAAATTGCCGACCGGGCAAAAAAACCTGGGATGCACGCCGTGCCCTCGACCTTTTTGAGAAGTTCATCAGGCTACTCATCATCGCTCCCTTCACCCGGCAGGATGTCCCCTGCGAACAGCTCATCCTTGCTGAGCAGCCTGGCGTCCTTGAGCGCTTGCATGTCCGATTGGTCGCGCAGCGTATCGAATCCGAACTGCGCCAGGAACGTCTTCGTCATCACATAGGTGTGCAGCGCGCCGGGCCGCGGCCCGCGGTCCGGAGCCGATCAGGCCGAGCCTGCGCAGTTGTCCGGTCACGTCGCGGCTGATCTCCTTGCCAAAGAACCGCCCAAGCTCGCCGCGGGTGATCGGCTGGTAATAGGCAATGCACAGCAGCACCTGCATCTCGCTCGCCGACAACGCGCTACCCTGCTCGCTCGCACCGGTCGCTGTGCGGATCGCATCGGCAAACTGTTTGCGAGTGCGGTGCTGCCAGCCGCCGGCGACCGGCACGAGCTCATAGGGGCGGCCGCGCAGCTCGGCCTGGATGTCGTCGATGATCAGATCGAGAGTGCAGCCGCGGCCGACGACCCGCGCCAGCATGGCGCGGGTGACCGACTCGCGCTAGGCAGAGACCACCGCTTCGACGCGGCCCATCCATTCGCGCCAGCGCAGCTTCCCCGCAGATCCCTCAGCGTCGTCCAGTTTGACTTTTGCTTTGGGCGTCCCATTCTATAGCGCCGCCCGGACAGCGGCACGCCACGAAGGCGCTGTGATGCCCGCCCGAACTCTCCCGCCATCGCCCTCCCGCCCTGCTCGAGACATGGACATCCGGTCCGGCGACGTAGACGTGGGCACCATCGCTCAGCAAGACTGGAATGCGAACCCGGAAAGGTCTGGCATCTGGAAATGGACCTGCGGCTTCTATGGGACTACACCCTGGGCCTCGCGACCCGCATGCCTGAAATACCTGACCGTGACGATGTAAATCGCCGCTCTGAGAGTTTGCAGAGGGGCTATGGCCAGTTGAGGATCGTAAACGAAGCCCCGGTCGTTGAGCGAACGGCTTCGATCACGACGTGAAAAGCTTCGACTTAACAGTGGGTCCGTCCGCGAGACATTCACCCGGCCCGTCATGCCGCCAGACAACGAGCGCGCGCTTATTTCGCGGATTTTCCAGCGGAGGCATACATGACGATGATTGAGCATTGCCGGCCGTTGCTGATGACCGCATTGAATTCGCAATGCGAACGTTGCCAATTGCCGACTAAGTTGGGCGGGAGACCCGTCCTTTATTTTGGCTTTGAAATGCTGCAAGACGAAGAGACGGACGGCCGAGGTTAAGTTCACCTGAGGCCCATTGCGGTCAAGCAGTCTGACAAGGGCTGCTGGGCTCGTCCCTCGTTCAATGGCAATTTCCTTTAAAGCGCTCCAAAACTCAGGCTCAAGGCTGACGCTCGACTTCGATCCGTCGGCTTTAACGAGTCCCTGCTTTCTCCTTTTCGGCTGAGGCACGCTATTTCACCGTTTTGGTTTGCTGATCGACAGGTGCCTTACCTTCGTTTCTGATGACCGAGACCGCAGCTCCAATGAGACCCAGCAACAAGATGAAGCCGAGCGCGTAGCCGTAAATCGGTCGGATGGATCGTCGCGGACTCTTCAACATAGAGGCTACTTTCAAGGTCCCCCGGCGCTCGGGGCGCCGCGGCGAGGCAACCAGAAAATTGAACGCCTTACGAAGACACACTAATGCGGGGCATTCTGAGAAATGCGAGAACCAGAAATTGTTCCCATCTAAAAGTGAAGTCGTTCGGGAACAGGTTTTGTTAGTTTGCATTTCTCGGTTGGGGCGTCACGAGAGGAAACGACATGCGAAAACTTCTTATTGCAAGTGCAGCACTGACACTTATTGCAGCGCCGGCGCTCGCCCAGACGACGCCGAGCTCGCCCACTGCACCAACAACGTCGGACCGGACGACCGGCGCAGTTGGCTCGGAACGCGGCAACAACGCCAGCTCTCTCAGCGGTTCAAACGCAGCTGCAGGAAAAGCCGGTGGCGCCAACTCAATGAACAACGTTGACCAAGGCCGCACAAGCGGCGGTGGTGCAGGCGGCGCAGGCGGCGGTGCCGGGGGTGGCGCGGGCGGCGGGAACTAACTGTCCAGTTGGACGGATGTACTCTACTGGACAGCTGGGGCCCCGGAGCAAGTGCCGGGGCCCTTCGCTTGAGCACGCCTATTGGCCATGCTTCAATAACACTTGCCGACATGCTTTCGAAATGCGCGGCCTATTCTGCTGAAGGCAGGAAAGCACCATCATATCCCCGCCCTGAATCGCTTGTGCGCAATAGCGCTTCACGCTGGCACGGCACGCAGCCTGCTCCTCCAGCGTTCCGCTGCTTTGCGCGAGGGCTGTGCCGGAGAACACGATTGCCGCCGCTATTAAAAGGCTCGAACGTGTCATCAGTAACTCCTATCTGCCCTTGATAACAGCTCTTCGCCTTGCTCTGTTCCTCCACGGCTCACCAATTGGAAACATCATCTGGCTGGCCACTTGGTCGGATCGCACCGCACCATCGAGCGCGATGGGATTCGAACACCATTCGCACGGGCGAGTTGGACGGGCCCCCTGCTCGTGAAGAACATGAAACGTATTGCATCGATGAGCGTCTTCGCTCTCTACTTTCTAAGGAGCCCGCCTGGCAGAAAAGTGGCTGGACTGGCTACGATCCGGCGAGCAAACCTCGATGCGGACGAGTTGCGCAGAGAGCGCCAGCTGTATGGTTCTCTCTGATTGAGAAAAGGCCCGCTTCGGCGGGCTTTTTTTGTTAGCGTATACTTCGTCAGCAATCTGCCTCGCCTGTCGATCGGCCAGCCCGGAACGAATTATTCGGCCGGCTCTTAAAATCCCGGTCCGTGCGTGTGTCAGCGATGAATGCGGAGGCGAGAATGTTCCTGATGGGCCTTGGCGCGCTGCTAGTCCTAGGCGGCGTCTTGTACATGGCACGCGCCGCTATTTGGCGGGGATCGCTTAGCGGCCCAGATTCCTCCCGGCCAGTTCGCGACACTCTGGAGCCACCGCGGCGGGGCATGAGATTCTTGGGGCTCGGAACCAACTGGCCGGGCATTCTCCTAATGGTAATCGGCGCGGTTCTGTTGGTGTCGGGGGCCAGTTTCTAGACCGCAAATGTTCGCTCGGCTTGGCTCGATGCAAACCTTTTCCGATGGATGAACCCGTCTATCACTAGGGCAAGAAGGAGCCGGCGTGGCGCGACCAAGCTGGCGAGGGACCAATGAGTGAGCGAGATGAGATCGATCATCTGATACGTTCTGTGACCGCGGCGAGAAATCTTTTGAGAGACTACATCGGGCCGGGCTCGCGAGTGCCGTTGATCCAGTCGATCGGCTGATCGACGTGCTCGACGATTGGGACTTCGTTGCCACGCTGGATCGGCTCTATCGGCGCAAAGTGATCCGATTGATCGAATGACGAAAAAGCCGCCCGGCATGACAACGGACGGCATCCTGATGCGGCTGCCGGCTCCCCGTCCGGTGCCGCAGCATTCTTGGATAGGCTGATCGAGCTTGGTTAGCGCATCGTTATGCGCTCGCTCGTGCTGTCGGTCCGACCATCGGAGCAATCCCAAGATTTCAAAGTGCTAAGAGGACGGCGACCACCAAACACCACTAACATACTGTATACCGTCCACGGTGGGTTTCAGGCCACTTCCCTGAATAAACCATTCATGACGCATTCATTAGACTACTTCTAAATCGCTTGTTAGACGCATACGTTTGGCAAGTAGGTGAGAAAATGTCCTTTGACCCGATGGCCGCGGTAGTTGATTGGCTAGATGCTTATCGCTCAGGCGACCTTGAAAGTATTCTCGGCCTTTATGCCGACGCCGCTACGATCGAATGTGGTTGCGGCGGCGCGACGACGATAAATGGTCGCGAGGCTTTACGTGCATATTGGGAGCAGCGCCTAAGAGATTCTCCGGCCGCGGACTTGGATAATCTCGAACCGGCCCGTGATGGCGTTGCCATTACTTACGTTTGCCACGGCTCAAATATCCGGGCTGGCTTTGAATTTGATGCTGCTGGCCAGATCACCTTCCAAAAATGCGGCCCGCCAAATTAGGGCCACTTGACCGCGCAAACCGGCTAAGGGTCATCAGGCTGGTCGAATAAAAAGCCCGTCACCATCGCCGGCGCCGAGCAAGAGCGGCCGCAGGCTAATCGCGGGTACCTACCCGACTTCATCATCTGGCGGTTTTTTTTCGCTGCGCCAATCGGTGTTTGCCGTGTCGTCGTAGCCGCTTCTATTACTGTAGAACATCAAGGCCATCAGGCCGCATCCAATAACGAGTGAGAAAACCGTCCCGAGCGCCAAGGCGATCCAACCATGGATCGACATCTCAGCGTCCTCAGCTGACGTCCATGCCATCATCGACCAGACAATTGCGAAGAGCAGCATGGCGAACAGAACGATTAAAACGATGGCCTGACCAAAGTTAATCGTCCGGGATGGATTTTGCTCGCGCATTGCAACCTCCCTGTCGGCACCGTGCCTGTCCGGCTATTAGACACTCCATCGCAACGGATTACAAAAAGCCCGGCCTCCGTTCGACAGCCGGACAAGTTCCGGAGGCAAACACGACCGGGTCACCCGCTCGTGGGGCTACCGGACGGTGACGCGCGCGATACCACCCACGCCGATTGCATTGGCTGCTGCTCGAGACAGATCGATGCAACGCCCCTTGATAAACGGGCCGCGATCCGTGATCCGAACTTTTACCGACCGATCATTGGCTTTAGCATCGTGACGTGGCTGCCGAAGCGCGTGGTGCGGTGTGCGGCCGCCAGGGCGTAAGTTGAACCGTTCGCCCGAGGCCGTCCTGCGGCCGTGATAGCCATCTCCTACGCCGTATGGCTAGCGATGCAGGTTTCCTCCTTGGTCATGGTGAGGTTGAGGGATACGACGCCTTCGAGGAAGTTCTGAGCAGCAGCAGGCCTGACGGAGAGCACGCACAGCCAGGCTGCCGCTAAAAGGTGGGTCATTGAGTTTCCATTTGTGTTGATGCTAGATTTTCCCGGCCGGAGCGATCGCAGGAAGCACACGCGACGGTCGGCCCGCCGCTCAAGGATTCGGCTGAGCGTCGGGCCATTTCATTGGCTGCTATTTGATGGAACGAAATCTATTATTGCCGCTTTTTCCTGAGGTCGGCAGTTGTGTGGTGCTGTCGGCCGGGCTCGGCGGCTTCCCCACCCCCAAAACCCAACGCCGCCGAGCCTCCTATGATTGTACTCAGCTGATGTGCCCTGCGCCGCCGGTGATAGGCGATGGCGAAATCCGCTCCGCAAGCCGCGAGAAGCAGCTAACGAATTTCGCGGTAAGGTTGAGTAGTTAGGTTAAGGAGGGTCTTGTGTTGTGCACATGAACGAAGGGCTTAGCGTCAAAAGTGTCGCGTGACGTTGCCGGACTTGTCGTTCGTACCGGCAACATTTCAATTGCGTGGCACGGGGTCGCTCAATTGCAATATGAGCGGCCCCACTAAGCTAGGCGGATGTTGACCGGAACGTTGTCGATCAGATCTGATTATTTGAGGAGCCGATGGTCGTTCTTCCAAGGTCATACAATCCGGTTTCCGTCGGCGCAGGAAGGATTCTAAGAATTCTGTTCTTTCCGGCGGCTAGCAGATGATCCCTTAAGCTGTCGCCGGGCTCGGCGGCTCCCCATTTCGGTTAGGACGCTATGATCCCGAGGAGCGCCGCGACGCATTCGGTTCGGTTGAGCCAGCCCGAGCGTTGCGTGAGCTTGGCCTCGACGTTGAATGAGGGCCCATCCAACGAGCATTGCGGCCAGAACGAGCGCAGACTTAGACCTGAGGACTTAGCCGGGGATCTCCCAGTTGGCGAAGGCCAAGTCGGCGTCAGACCTCCAACCTTCGGCGACGCGCGAAGGTTGGACCGGTAAGACTCCACGCTAGCCTGCTGAGCGCTTGACATCCCTCGGCGGGCCATTGGCCGCTCGAGATCGATATGCTGCGATGGCCCGATTGGATAACAGAAGGCGGCTCGTGATGCCCTCTCGCATCAGTCTGGCTACGTAAAATGTGAGGAATTGGTTAGCCTCACGAGCATCGTCCAGGTCTCCAGAGCGCCGCAGAAAATCGAAAGCGATATCGACGGACTCATCAAGAAGCGCAGCGAGCGAGACAGTAGTCAGGGTCGCCTCCCATTATGAAATTGCGAGCTCTTTACGCACGGTCGCGGCAGAGTTGCCAACTTTTTCGACAACGCTTTGCAACTCCTCCTTCGTAACCTTGAGGTGCTTGGTCCAGTATCGAACTTCATGCTCTTCGTGCATGTTGATCTTGCTGCGATCTTGCCGAGTTTTCTTTTTAAGATCGTCCATAGCAGCCTCGATTCGCCTGTTAGAACAGCGGACAGCGGCATCAAGTTCCCGCCAAGACCGCTTCAAAGCCATCTGGCACGGTCAGCGAATTGCTGCCGCCAGTCGCGCAGGTTAGCGCTCTGTAAAAGCCTTACGATCACATAAAGGAGCCGCGCCAACCCAAAGGTCCGCGCGGCGAGTTCGTCTATGCAAGAGTTTGCGTGCATGCAAGGACGTGGGATCAAGAGCTCTAATTGAGCGTTGTTCCCAGCGACTCACGTTTCGATGGCCCACATTTGAAAACGCTTATTTGACCTTCTACGGTGAACTCCAGCGGGCCAGTACGAGTACGTCGCGGGAAAGGTATGCAATTGCGACCCCGCTGCGGACCGGCTGAAGGTCGTCTAATTCCGAGGCCGGGCAGTCGTTGAGACGCCGTTCCCAGTAGGCCCGCAATGCGTCCCGCCTACAAATAATTTTGGTCCCGCTAAAACACCATAATACGGTTCCCGTCACGTCATTGTCGGGCGATTGAGCCCTTTGCGCGTCGCCGGTGCACCACGAGCGTGTGTCTGCCTTGACGTACTCCCCAATTACAATGGTTGCTTGATTGCCGGAGCAGTCCGGCGGATTTTGCGAGAATACAAGGAGTGAGCCGGTTAGCAGGCTTGAACTCGCAGGGACGGTGATGATCAGCAGGCGCCGTGCAATTGCGGCAGGCTCTCGCTCTCCGGCTCTGCCACGCGGCCATCAATGCATACGCGACCGAGAAGAGACCCTTGTCATTAGAATTTGCCACTTATTCCCGATTTCCATCGGAACTACGTGTATCTTCCTCGTTCACGATGACTACAAAAAAATGGAGGAATTGATCATGAAGGCGCGTTTCTTATTTAGCACTGCGGTCGGCTTGGTGTTCGCCACCGCAGCAATTGCTCAGTCGCCAAGCGCGACAGCAACCTCCCCTAGCACACAACAAACGCAGTCCCCGAGCACCTCTTCGCCTACGACTCAGAAGGCACCCGATACGACCAACGATCGGTCCACGTCCACCTCACCAAGCACATCGACCAGCTCTTCGCAGGCGCAGACGACTGCTCCGTCGTCGGCGGCCGGGTCTTCGACATCGCAGCCCCCGCAGGCGCAGACCAACACGGCGCCCGCAACGGCCGGCGGCCAGATGCAGGCTCCGACCAGCGGCGGTGCTAACGCTGCAGCGCAGCCAACGACAACGAATAATACGGCGCAGTCTCCTTCTAACAACGCGGCGCAAGCTCCCTCGACGAACAACAATGCGCAGTCGCAATCGACCAGCGTCAATGCTTCCGTCAATATTAACGACCAGCAGCGCACGCGTGTTACCCAGTCGATTTCTCGGCTCAACGTGCAGCCTCTTAACAACGTTAATTTTTCCCTGACCGTGGGCACCTCTGTTCCCCGCGACACCCGTCTGCAGACGCTCCCCTCTGAGGTCGTCGAAGTCGTACCGCAATATCGAGGCTACAGCTTCTTTGTGGTGCGCGACGAAATCGTCATCGTCGAACCTTCGACCTTGCAAATCGTAACTGTGCTGCCGCGCTCCGGTGGATCAACGGCCGCCGCGCCTGCACCGGCCCGCTCCAAGGTCTCGTTTACCGACACGGACCGGGACGTTGTGCGCAAGCACGTCAAGACGAGGACAACCGAGCGCCAAACGACCGGCAGTACGGCCAAGACGGTTATCCGCCGCGGCGAGCGTCTACCGGAAACGGTCGAGATTGAAGAATTTCCCGACGTCGTTTACCGAGAAGCTCCTTCACTGCGCGACTACCGCTACATCCACCGCGAAAATCGCACCTATCTGGTCGACCCCGGAGAGCGCGTGGTGATCGACGAAATTGACTGACACGACTTCACAAAGTGAATCGAGGCGGCCAATGGGCCGCCTCTTTTTCGCAATGTCATTACAAGGGCCGAAACCTCGGGTGCGATGGCTGTCATATGGGGGCTCGCGCACTTTTCCGTATTATATTTTGGCAGGTCCTACTCAGACTTCGTGGCGTGTGCCTTATCGGGCAGTGCAGCCAATTGCTGAAGCGCAACCCGACTGTTCAGCGCCGCAAAAGTCTCGCGCGTACTGAAAAAACTGACGGCTTCGTCAAAATCCTCAGCTTCCACAATTTTTGCTCGCGCGATGGCGAGGTCGGAATCGATCTGGCCACGGCTGCGTGGCTCATCAACCAGCGATCTCAAATGGGCCGCGCACAGATCCATGTCCTTACGCAATTCGTGCAGCGAGCTTGCGCCGTAGATCGGTGCCGCCAAGGCCAACTCTTTCGCGCGAATCAGTACTTTCGGCGGTAGATTCTGTTCGGGAGTTGCAAATAAGCGGGCGTGCTGGCCTGGCTGCAGCGCGCGCGACGACACGATGGCCAGCGGCATCGACAGCCACAGACCTACGATTACCGGCGTCATCCACAGGAATAGCGGTAGCGACACCGCATAAGCGCTAATCGCCATCAGTACACCGAACACGGTCGGTACCGCGTACTTTCTGACCACTTCGCGGATCGGGACAACGCCGTCGTCGCGGCGCTGAACCTGCCAGCCGGCATCCCGACCAAGCAGAATCTCGCCGACCGCCGACGATTGGAAGATCATCATCACTGGCGCGATCAGGCCGGACAGCAAAGTCTCGACGATGATGCCGGACAAAGCAAGAAAGCCGCCGCCGAACCGCGCTCGATTTTCGGCCTGGGTGAGCAGCAAAACGTAGGCAAGCAGTTTTGGTACGATCAGAAGACCCATCGTGCCGGCGAAGACCCAGGCCGCGCGAACCGGATCTTGGGCTGGCCACTGCGGAAACAGCGAAAACCCCTTTGCGAAATATTCCGGACGCACAAACTGGGCCTGCAGCGAGATGAGAATCCCGAGCACCAGAAACATAAGCCACAGCGGCGCAGTTAAATAAGAACCGATGCCGGTCAGGAGATGCAACCGCGAGACCCAATGAAGCCGTGGCGCTCCCAGCACAGCCAGGTGCTGCAGATTGCCCTGACACCATCGGCGGTCGCGCGCTGCAAAATCGAGGAGCGACGGCGGGCATTCCTCGAAACTGCCGCCCAGTTTCGGTGCCATGTGGATCGCCCATCCGGCGCGCCGCATGAAAGCTGCTTCAATGAAGTCATGGCTGAGAATATGGCCGCCGAACGGCTTGCGCCCGGGAAGTTCGGGCAGGCTGGCATGTTCTGCAAAGGCGCGCACGCGGATGATAGCGTTGTGTCCCCAGTAATTGCCTTCCGAGCCGTGCCACCAAGCGATTCCGGAGGCGATTACCGGACCGTAAAGCCTGCCAGCGAATTGCTGCATCCGTGCGAACAGCGACCGCGCATTGACAACGATAGGCAGCGTTTGGATCAGACCGACGCCGGGATGCTGCTCCATACCGGCGACCAGGCGCACGATCGTGTCACCAGTCATGAGGCTGTCGGCGTCCAGGATGATCATGTGATCATACCCAGCGCCGAACCGCTTGACCCAATCCTCAATATTTCCCGATTTGCGCGCGGTGTTGCGCATCCTATGGCGATAAAAGATGCGATCGCTGGCAGTCTCGCGGCGCAGTTTCAAAATGGCTTTTTCCTCGGCCACCCAGATTGCGGGGTCAGTGCTGTCACTCAGCACGTACCAGTCGAACTGCGCGGCGTAACCGGTCTCCGATATAGATTCCCACATCGCCCGCAACCGCGCCGTGATCTGATGGGGATCTTCGTTATAGGTCGGTAACAGCATCGCGTTGCGGCTTGAGATCATCGCAAGTGGCGTAAGCGGTTCTATGGCGAGCGGATCCCGTGCGCGCATCAACAGTAGGACGAAGCCGGCCAGCGCCGACATGAACGAGAACGCGACCCAGGCGAACAGCAGCACGAAGAGCGCCAGGACCATGCCTTCGAGGATGGTCACGCCGCCGACCTTCAGCACCTCGAACATCTCGTAGCCGCCGGCCGCGGTCAGGGCCACGGTGCCGAGGAGGATGTAAGCGCGCCGCAGAACAGTCGGCTTGGGCCTGAACTGCGCGCGTCGTTGGGAGGAAGCTGGCCCTGCGAGCCCATCCGATATCATCGTCAGCGGCATCTCTGGCGGTAGAAACCCCTCGCCCGCGCCGGCCGGCAACGCAGCCGCAGGCACGGTAACCAACGGCATTGGGTTCTTCACATTCACGGTGTCCATCGATAGACCCAAACTTCGGAGATCGCCTGATCGTCCTGCATCAAAGAAGCGCGCAATTCGACCGGCGCCTTACTCTTGACCGGCATCTCGAAACTCAGGCGCCAGCCGCCGTTTTGCGGATTCCGCTGTGTTACGATATTGCGGATTTCAACCTTTTCGGCCGTGACAACACCTTTGATCTTGGTGGGATCGATGGATTTGAGCTTGTCGCCAATCAGATCGAGCACAAATAGCTTAGTATCGTCCCCGCGCGCACCGATGCCGCTGCGTGAAAAGATCGCCAGCGCCGACGGCTTCGGTTGATCGGGCCCCCAATGCAGGCGGTAGGTAAACGCGAGTTCGCCCTTTGCTGGAAGCGGGTTTTTCGGACGCCAAAAGGTACCGATATTGTCGTGAATCTCTTCCTTGGTCGGAATTTCCAGCAGTTGCACCGATCCCTCGCCCCAATCGCCAATCGGCTCCACCCAGAGACTGGGGCGCCGTTCGAAACTTGATTCGAGATCCTGGTAGTCGGAGAAGTCTTTCTGCCGTTGCATCAGTCCAAAGCCGCGCGGATTTCGGTCTCCGAAAGAGCTGATCTGCAGATCGCGCGGGTTATGCAGGGGTCGCCAGAGCTGCTCGCCTCGCCCGTTGAAAATTGCCAGACCGTCCGAATCGTGCACGGCAGGGCGGAAATCGTCCACTTCCTTGCGGTCGTTCGGACCGAAGAAGAACATGCTCGTGATCGCCGCGAGGCCAGTGTTCTTTATTTCCACCCGCGGATAAATGACCATTTCTACATCGAAAATGGTCGTATCGCCTGGCCGGATGGTGAACCGATAGGCGGCCGCGGCACTTTCACTGTCGAGTAACGCATGGACTACAATCGAGTTGGCGTTGGACGCCGGCTTCTCGATCCAGAAGGACTTGAACTGTGGGAATTCCTCGCCGGCCGCCTCGCCGGTGTTGATGGACAGGCCCCGCGCGGACAAGCCGTATACTTGGCCTTTGGCCACCGCGCGGAAATAGCTGGCGCCGAGAAAAACGCAAACCTCGTCATAGTAATCGGGCTTGTTGATCGGGGCATGCAGTCGGAAGCCGCCGAAGCCTAAGTCAGCCCCGGCCGGCGGGGGCGGCGTAGCGCCAAAGGAGAAATTCTCAGGTTGATAAGGGACTTGGGTCGCCTGGCCATTGGCCACTTCATAGATATCGACGCGATTGGTGTAGAACGAGCCACGATGAAAGAACTGCACCTCGAAGGGCAGCTTCTCGCCGCGCCACAAAGCCTTCTCCGGATTAAAGCGCAGCGCGCGGTATCGGTCGTAGTCCAGATCCTTGAGGGAGTCTGGCAGCTTGTTGTCTGGCGCCTTGAACGCCTTGGCGGCGGCTTCCCGCGCCATTTGCCGCACCACGGCGGCGTCGAACGGCACAGGCCCGGGAGCTGCGCGGGCGCTGCGCGGGATAATCGTCATCAATGGCAAAGCGGCCGAAGCGCCGAGAAGTTGTCTGCGGTTCAAGGTGTCTCCAAACGCCAGAGTGATATGCAATAACACGCGCTGCACCATCGAGTTCCGCGAGCTGGAACATTCAGCGCTCTGCGCTTGCCGTGATTGCCGGTGTTTCCCGACTCTACCTCACTAAACGCTGGCGTTTCCCAACCCGCGGTTGGCCGGTGTCAAACGCCAGTCGACGGCGCACGAACTGACCATAGAACGAGTAAAAATAGCGCTGTCCGGTTACCGATAGACGTTGAATCACTCGGTTCACGCCGTGCGACGCCGCTAAGTCACCATTCAATGCGGCAGCCAAGATGCCCCCTGCCGGATGACTCACAAAAACCCTCAAGATCAGCTTTCAACGACGGACGCAGCGCTTCGACGATGCTGCATTGATCCGCATTAGTGCTGCCAATTTATCCCGCCGGTTGTTCATAATTCCCCGTCGCGTAGCCCGGTGTCTCGCATCGGCCGCCTGACACGCCACACCACTCCGCCCTGACTGCTGAGCTTGACCTCCGGTAAAAAAATGGCCCGCCGAAGCGGGCCATCGTTGTTATCGGGAACGACCGTACAATTCTCGCTCCTTGCGCACCTGCCCCGCATCGTAGGGCGGGCTTGCCGGGTCATACCCGCTCCAGCCCGACTTCTCCCAGGCCACACGGCGATCATTGAGATTGACTGACGATGGGCTCATCAGCGCCTCGAGGCGCGCGCGATCGGCCTCGTTGACCTTTGCCGAGACCAACGTGCCGCCGCGGCGAACGCCTTCCGCGTAAAGCGGTGCATCTTCCTTGGAGACGCCAGCCTCGGTCAGAGCACCAACAATGCCGCCGGTTGCTGCTCCGGCGGCAGCGCCGACTGCCGTGGCGGCAAGCCATCCTGCCGCGACAACTGGTCCAAGGCCAGGAATTGCAAGCAGCCCTAGTCCGGCTAGAAGGCCCGCAGCGCCGCCGATCCCTGCACCGATTCCGGCACCGGTGCCGGCTGCTTCGGCGCGATCATCGACGCCATCACCGTCGCGGTCCTTCTTGCCGTCGAACCAGCCCTCGGAGTTGTTGGCCACGATACTGATGTCCCCATGAGGAACGCCAGCGGCCTCAAGGCTTCCGACAGCTTTCTGCGCTTCCGTATACGAATCGTACAAACGCGAAATGGTCACGGTCATGAGATTACCTTCCGGTTACTTTGCTGCGTTGACGTTGCCCTGGAAATCGACGCTGATCGCACTGGTCGAGCCACCCTTGGTCGCTTTGCCGCGCCATACGCCGTTGTCGTCTTTTTTCAGTTCGGTGACGTTCGTGTACCCAGCCTTTTCGATGGCACTCTTGGCCTGCCCCTCGGTGAAGGAGTTGCGTCCGGCGACCGGCGCATTGGAGTTTTTCTGCTCGCTGTTGACGGCATTGTTGCCCGGACGATCTTTTGCCGCCGGGCTCTGGGCATGGGCTACTCCCGAGATCAGGAGAGCGGCGACACAGATAGTCGAAACGCGTTTCATAGGTCCCTCTTAGGTTGGTGTTTGGGATCCTCCAACAAGCTGTTAGCTGACGCGTTCCATTGATTGCCGAAAAAAGGCCTGGACCTACGATAGCGGCGCGACATCCCTTGCTTATGCCATTCTTTCCCGTAACGGCGGATCATATGGCCGGCTTGCGTGCCTTTGCTTGACTCACCGCCAAAACATGATCGGGAACTTTCGGCAATTGCGCGGATTGATTGACGCGTTTGCGTCTCGCAAATTTTGCAATGGAGGATACACCATGAAAACTCTTTATCTCGCCGGAGCCCTAGCTGCTTTCGCTTGTACCTCGGCCTTCGCTCAAACGACGACGGTTTCCAGCGACTACTACGTGGTGCGCGATGCCACCACCAAGAAGTGCACAATCGTTGATAAGAAGCCAACGACCACGACAACGACGATTGTCGACAACGGAACGTTCAAGACCAGAACGGAAGCCGAAACCGGCATGAAGACCATGAAGGTCTGCACAGAGAACTGACGCGCGTCAGCACCCGTCACTTCGATCGGTGACGGGTGCTTGTGCCGGCCGGTCACGGTATCGCGGTTCCGATTAGCGAGAGTCGACGCGACTAATCACAAGGATGCGCAATCGCGTGTCCAGCGCTCCACGACGTCTCGCGCTTGCAGCAGATGTCGGCGCGGCTCGCCTTAGCGAATGGCAGTGCCCAGCCGCCTTCGCGCGTAGCGGAAAGCGGGACACGCATGACTCGATCACTCAATGGGTCCCGTTGCCGAAGTGCTAATCGAGTGGGCATCACGCCTCTGTTGCAATTTCAGGAGCACATCGATCGATTAAGGGAACCTCCGTCCGCGTGACACATCCCTCGCAGCGAGCGCCAACGCTAAGCGTCGTTCTAAGTTAAGCCTGCGATCTTCTATTGGCGGCTTGAAAATATTATCGCGAGCGACCACGCCTCGATGCTCGTCGGCTTGGATTGCATCGATGTTGCAATCTTCGAACGTGCAGTACGTGAAAGCGACGCTGGTGGTCCCCTCATCGAGCAGTATCTGGCATTTGACGAACTCACAGCAGTCGTATCTCAGGAAAACGGGACGCCCGCGGAAATCCAGTACCCTTCCCTGAAATCTCGTTTGGTAGATGACGTGTTCGTCCGCACCATTGTCTGTGTTCATTTCGCGCCTAGGATTTCTGTTCATAGTTCGGTTATGCATTAGTCGGCTATCGGTCCCACTATTTTCTAATGTCAGAACTCCACCAGCTCATAGCGGTCAATCCCGGCATGGAGCGTCAGCCGCCTCGGGATGTCGACAAACAATTCCTCCGACGCCGGATGCGCGTCCAAATCCCCGCGCTCTATATGCAGCTGTCTTCCTCTCGGCCGCAATCGAGATACCAGGATTTCCCGCTCGTCCATTTCTGCCAGGGCTCACAATAGTCAGCACCACGTTTTCTGAATCACATCCAATAGTTATGATAGGTCATATGAGTCAATGTATTGACGAGTACCAACGTGGCGCGCGGTCCCCGATCATTCAGTTAGAAACCGTTTCCCCGCCTTCCACACGGTCGATGGAAAATGTCGGGACAAAGCGGCAATTCGACGGAACGACCTTAAGTGTTGGCAGTTTTCACTCCGCCAACACACCAGGAGGACGATCATGAAATTCATTTCCACGGCTGCCATTGCAATCGCTTCGCTGGCCTACTTCTCGCCAGCCCTCGCTCAGAATGGAGCGGCGGGCGGAGCCGTCGGCGGCGCAATCGTGGGTGGCGCCGTCGGCGGCCCTGTCGGTGCCGCCGTTGGCGCTGCCGCCGGCGCCACGGCAGGCGGCATTTCCGAGGCCAACCGTCCCCGCTTCCACAGCTACGTTACCGAGCGCCGTCACCCGTCGTACCGGTATGACCGCGAGCTACGCGTCGGTGCCGTATTGCCCGACAGCGGCGTCACCTATTATGAAGTTCCGCGAGAGTACGGTTCCACTGCCTATCGCTACACGGTGGTCAACGATCGGACCGTACTGGTCGACCCGGGCACCCATCGTATCGTCGAAGTGATCGACTAAGCGCGCTTTTCGAGGCGGGCCGCAAGGGCCGCCTCGACCAGTTCGATGCGTCTTTGTGGGAGGATCATCTTGCCCATATTTCAATATTTCGTGTGGGTCGGCGCCGTACTGCTGGGAGTTCTATTTGCCATCGGCGAAAGCGACAGCTCTCCGACAAGAAGCTCCTCCGCAAAGGGGTGGAGGCCCACCGATTCACTGCGCAGCATGCCGCATCATCGTCAGCCGGAAGACCCGCCACGTGCCCGGGACGCGGCGTTTCGCATCGTCAAATAATAGATCGGAGGCCCCAAGCCCTCTATTCAACGTGCCGTTCCTAAAGACTTAAGCAGGTCGTTGCTTTGTTCAGGAGTTGCTAGAGGTGGATGACTTCCAGCTAATGACGATCATAGCCGAGGCTATTAGCACTTGTTCTATCGAGAACCGCAACGGAGAAAAATTGCCGATAACGAGCGAGCAAGCGACCTGCGTTGCAAAGGTGGTGATTACGGCTCTCTCGCTGGCCGGTTTTGAGATCACGCCGATGGCAAAGACGGCCGGTCCAACCTAATCCGGCGCTGCCAGCGGTAGGCTGCACCGGATTGTTGTCCATCCGTCGGCACGGATGTAGTCAAACTTTCCTTCTAAGGCGCGGAGGCGCTCCTGCATCCCCGTCAGGCCCCGTCCGAATTTCGGCTCTAGGGGCGCCCTCGCACCATTATCGGCAACCTCGACCAGAATAGCTTCGTTCGTCACCTCGGTCTTCACGCTCATCTTAGACGCACCGGCATGTTTCAGGACGTTGGTGATGCCTTCCTGCAGCAAACGGTATACGGTCTGAGCGACCACACTGTCCGCCGTGACGATCCGGGGATCGATCTCGAATGTCACGGCCATTTCAGGCACCTGCGTGTGTACGTCACGCAAAAGCTTTTGAATGCTAGCATCCAGACCCAGCTCTTCGATGAGCATTGGTCGCAGCCGCTCAAGAATGCGGCGGTTGGCGATTTGCAAAGCCTCCACCGCCTGCAGCACACGCTCCTCTCCCATGGACCGGTTGGTGCCGCTGCCGCGGTCGTCGATCATAGCAGTAACGTTAGCCCGGATAGCAAACAGAAGCGGACCAAGTTCATCGTGCAACTCACGCGAGATGTCACGTCGCTCCTCATCTTGGATGGAGATCATCCTTCGTAATAGACTTCGGTTCTCTGAACTGAGGCGACCGAGAGTCAAAGCAAGCTCGTTCACGGACAAGCAGCTTTCCCGAACTTCAGGGGGGCCGGAACAATCGACTTTCTTCGAGAAGTCACCAGTGCGGAGCCGTGCCAGCCCCTCAGCGAGATCGCGTAAGGGCTGCAGCGCTGCGCCAATCGTCACAAACGACAAGAGGCCGGCAAGCAATGCCATGCCGACGAGTGACCCGAGAAGCGAGAGAAAGCCGATCCATTTCTCGTAGATCTGCGCAGAGAGATCTGGTTCGAAAATAAGATCGCCGACCCGGCGACCTTGGACCAGGACGGGAATATGCTGCGCAAGGTCAGGCACGAACAGCGCTTTCACGAACCATTCCGGGACCCTGCCGGACGTCTTGCCCTGCTCCGGTGCATGCACCTCGCCATCACGGCGAAACCGGATCGCGTCCGCAGGTGTCGAACCGAGCTGATCGACGAACGCCGCAAGGATTGCGTCGGGTCTTGTGGAGGCCGCGAGAGCGGCGTTCAAACCCGCCGCGACGGTGATTGCCGACCGCGCCGATGGCTCGTTTTCCTCCAAAATTTGATCCGAGGAGAAAATCCATAGCAAAGCGAGGCCGGCGATCAGGGCGCTCAGAAACATGCCGCCGAGCAGCACGCAAATGCGTGCACGCAGCGACAAAGTCGTCCACATTGGAATCATTAAATTGGTCAACCCGGCACCATTCCTCTGGTCAAAGCGTTGAAATCCAATATGCATAGCATAATTGCGAGATTGTCCCGCCGATGGCACAGACTGTGAAGCTCCTGATTGTCGATGACCACCCCGTCGTGGTGTCGGGCTGCCGTTCGCTGTTTGCGTCGGACCCTACAATATCCATCGATGAGGCGGTCGATGAGAAATCGGGGCACCGCGCCTATCTATCTAAACGGCCCGACGTGACGATCATCGACATCAATCTGCCGGATCTTTCCGGCTTCGAGTTGATGCGTCGTATCCGCAAGGATGATCCCGACGCGCGGATTATCATGTTCAGCATGAATGACGATCCAGCCTTTGTGGTCCGAGCCATCGAGCTCGGTGCCCAAGGCTATGTCTCTAAGGGCGACGATCCGCGTCTGCTCATCAAGGCAGTACGCAAAGTGGCTGCGGGTGAGAACTTCATTTCTCCGCATCTCGCAAAGACAGTAACGTTCTCAGGCGCTGCTATCCGGGCAAATCCGGCCACCAGCATGTCGGCCCGGGAACTGGAAATTCTTCGGCTCCTCGGCCGGGGCGACAAGATCGTTGAGGTCGCCGACGCGCTCGGCATCTCCTACAAGACGGTAGCAAATACCACGTCCCTACTGAAGCAGAAGCTGGGCGCACGGAACCACTCCGATCTTATCCGTATAGCCGTCGAGATGGGCTTAAATTAGAGTTCTTCACGATCAAGTCTTGGCCACTTTTTTCGGCACAGCTCCCATCAGCCGCAGGCTTAAAGCCTAAGGACGTGGATCGACAAGTGGCTAGCGTTCCTATGACATGGGAAGTGCCGCCACAGTCTTAGGGAGGCGCGACGCCTGTCGCCGGCCGCGCGAAATTCACTGTGGAAACGCTGCATTGCGTGCGTGGGCGCAGCGCAACAACAGCGCCAAGCGCGGAACGAGTGGCGGACGCTTAATCGCGTCCGCCGGACTTATCACCAATGATGACGATGACCGCGGCCGCGGCTCCAGCCGTAATGATGCCCGCGCCCGCGGGACCAGCCGTAATGATGTCCGCGTCCACCACGATGCATGTGGCCATGACCATGACCGTGGCCGCCCTTTATCTCGATCGCATCGCCCGAAGCTGTCATCGGCGCTAGCGGCATAGCGGCCACGGCCGCTCCACTTCCCGCCGTCAGCAAAAGGGCCGCGACCCCGGCGATCATCATCCGTTTCATATTGCTCTCCTTTGACCGCACCATGCGGCCGTTGACATAAATTCCCGGGCTGCGATGGGTTCCTGAGCTCGACGTTACGAAGACAACTGCTGGCATCAGCGCGTCTTTTGGAATATGGCGCCGCCCGTATTGCTTCTTTTACCCGGAATCGTCATCCAAGAACGGAACCAGGAAACTGCTTTCGCTGTTGTTGCGCAAGACCGAATGAGCGGTCTCGACAGTGGAGGTCATAAAATGAATAGGAGATTGATGGGATCGGCTGCGGCCATTGCCTTGATTGCCACGACTGCTTTCGCTCTGGCGCAGGGCGGCGGCGCGAGCGGATCAAAGGGCGGCGATGCACCTGCCGCATCAGCACCGCGGGCCGGCGAGGCTCCTTCGACCAACATGCCCGCTGCAAAGGGGACGGCAAGTGACGGCAAGTCGATGACCGATTCCAGGTCTGCACCTGATGCCAAGGCCGCCTCCGACCAGAAGGCCGCGCCTGCCAAACCAGCAACGACCGCCCAGGATAAGCCTGCCGTCGCTCCGTCGGATAAAGCCGGGACCTCTGCGCAAGAGCGCACCGACACTAAGGGCGCGAAGTCCGCGACGGACACCAAGTCGACAAGCGATACCAAGGCTGCCACTGACGCGAAGACCGGCGACGGCAAGGCCGGCTCCGCGTCTACGACGGGCAATGCCGCGACGTCTGCAACCGGTGCCCTTCCTGCTGAAAAGCGCACGCAGATCACTAGTGCGATCCGGCAAGAAAAGGTCGAGGAAGTTCGCAATGTGAACTTCAACATCTCAGTAGGCGTGACGGTACCGTCTACAGTGCGCGTGCACCCGCTCCCAACGCGAGTGATCGAAATCTATCCAGAATGGCGCGGATACGACTTCATTCTGGTCAATGGTCGTTACGTTATCCTTCGACCGCAGACGCACGAGATCGTCTACATCATCGAAGGTTAGGCCCGGCGCCGCCTTGTGGCGCTAGACACTCGTTCCTCGTTCACTCTACTGCCCCGGGTCCACATCCGCGGGCAGTTTTTTTTGGCCTTGTGCGGATCAATGCAGCTACAGCGGAACGATTGCCACTTTATCCCGTTGGCGTCTCGGTTGAACAAGGGAGCTTGAAGATGAAGTTATCAACTTACGCATTTGCCGCTGCCGTCGTGGCGACCATAATTACCCCGACCTTTGCAAGTGCGCAGGACGTCCGCGTTCGCATCGGCGAGGAACACGGAATGTCCCGCGACTATGACCGCGGCTACCGCGGCCCTCGCGCGGAATATCGCCGCGATCATGGATGGCACCGCGGCTGGCGCAATCGCGACCGGGTGGTAGTGATTAAGCAGCGCCGTCATCGTTGGGATTGATCCTAGGAAGTGGCCCGCATGGGCCACCTCCTCCCTTTCTGACAAGGTTATCCGCATGACTTTTCTAAAGACATTCGATCGACGTGCAGCTGGCTTAATCATCTTCGCTGGTTTCATCACGTTAGCATTTGCGACCCAGGGCTCCGCGGTGCCTAATGCCCCCGCAGGAGCTTCTGACGCGCTAATCGCATCAGGCAGAGCGCCTATGGACCAAGACGCCGCACGGGTTTCGCTAACTGCTGCCGATAGCGTGTGCGAAAAGCAAAACTGGCCATACTACTCCGAAGAATGCCTGCGCGGCGAAGGCGGCGGATCCGCTCCGCGTCAAGTTCACCTACAACCGGCTGCTGTCGAGCCGGCGAAGCCGACACCTATCCTCGCCTCTACAAACACCGCCGAGCGCAAGCCAACTGAGTTCCGCCAAGTCACCGAAACGCCCCGCCGGCGTAAGATGCGCCAGACGCCGCACTATGCAAGCCGGCGCATTTCAAGGCCACAAGTGATGCAACCTGAGGATTCCGAGCAACTACCCTTGACCTGGTGAGCTTACTACAGCGTTTGCGCATAATGATTTTTGGGCTATTGAGCGTCACGTCATCCATGGGTGCCAAGAAATGTGGCGCCTGGCGTGACCAAGCGCTCGACCAATAAATTACCATCGCCTTGAATTTGCACGGCATGTTGTGGAAGGTCGCACCGGCAAATGGATTCAATAGTGTCAAACAACGAACGTCGCAGCGGATTTTCCCGCTTTTTTGGAGACCTTGCTAACAAGACTTCTCAACTCGCGGGTCGAGCCACGACGTTCATCGTCGCAGCCGCCGTCGTGATCATCTGGGCCGTGACCGGTCCTCTGTTCGGTTACTCGGACACGTGGCAGCTTGTCATCAACACTGGGACGACGATTGTGACGTTCTTGATGGTCTTTCTCATCCAGAACTCTCAGAACCGAGACAGCGCCGCCATTCAGGTGAAGCTAGACGAACTCATCCGAACGAGTGCCGCTCATAACTCATTCGTCGGCATCGAGCATCTGACCGACGAGGAATTAGAGGATATCCGGACCAAGTGCGAGGCACGTGCTGCTGCCGAGAAGGTCGGTGAAAGGACTGTGCAACGCATGGGCGAGAAAGCTCGCGAAGCTGCGGACGCCGCTGGGTCCTGATGGACGGATGATGCGGGTTCCGTCCTGGCTTCGCACCCCCCTCATCGTAACTTTCGTCGTCGCCATGTCCATACGCCGGCTCAGGACTAGACGACGCTCGGCATCCTGCCGAACTGGGTCCGGCGGTGAAGATCGACGGCCTCGGGACATTCCTGACCAAGACGGTCGCCTGATCATGGACGTCGTCGGACCACCGAATGTTCGACGACCGCCGGCCGCAGCTGCACCTGTCAGTCTTACTGCTCAACCGTGCGAGAACATTGAGTCGGTTTAGCTCCCGCTTGCCAATCAATCCGACTCTCATGGACGACAGCCTCCAGCGTCCCGAAAAGAGCCGGAAACTGATGAGCTCTGCTGACATTCTAGCTTTGCTGCTAGCAGGCCTATTCGCCGTTTGCACGCGAGTTCGTTTTTAGCGCCCGAAGGCCATCCCGACGGGCGCCTTCGGCCACAATCATCTTTTCCCGGTTGGGGAATACGTTCGAGACAAGCGAGCGATGAGGATGCGCCGCAGCCCCTGGCGGCAGGTAGAGCCACCGTCGCTTGAGGCCGCGAGCCTCAACGCGTCGGGAACAATAAGCAATATTCGAGAGTTTAAAAAGGCAGGGCAAAAAAGTCGATTCATGCAGCAGACGGGCGAGCGAGGACTGCAGGCTCTGACGGTAACAAAACGAGGAGAAGAACGATGAATGGTTTGATTTATCTGGTGGGATTAATCGTCGTCATCTTGGCCGTGTTGTCCTTCTTCGGGCTGCGCTGAGATGATTAAATCGATTGAACCTGCCGCAGCTTCCATTGAAGTCCCGTCAAGGTATTTGAGCTGGACGCCCGTAATCCTCGGTGCCCTCATAGCGACCGCGCTTTCGTCAACTCTGCTGGCCTTTGGCGTAACGATCGGACTTGGCGTTTCATCCACGGCTCCGACTTGGCGGGACGCCTCCGCTGCGCTTTGGATATTGTCGGGACTTTATCTCATTCTCCAAGCCGCGCTGAGTTTCGGAGTGGGAGGCTATATTGCCGGGCGGACAAATGTCGGTCTCGCTGCTTTGGATACCCACGAAATTGAACAGCGCGATGGTCTACATGGACTCGCTGCGTGGGCGCTTGCCGTTGTTCTTGGCGTAGCGCTTGCGGCCTTCATTGGAAGCGCGACACTAACGCGGCCGAACAGTAACGGATCGTCGGCACGCACCAGCGCTGCGGAGCCTTTGCTAAGCTACGAGATCGACCGCCTGTTCAGGCCCTTGCGTCGCGCCGCAAACGTAGACCTTCTGCAGGAACGTGCGGAGGCGGGAAGAATTCTCTTGACCTCGTCGAGCCACTCGGGAATGAGCAGCGAGGATCGATCTTATCTTGCTCAACTCGTTGCCGCGAACACCGGTCTCGCCGGGGCAGAGGCGGAAAAACGGGTCGATGCCGCGATTGCAACCTCTCAAGCGTCGATAGCCAAATCTCGACGGAGTTCAGTGATCCTGGCCTTCTCCGTCGCGGCGGCCATATTGCTGGGCGCTGTGATCGCGGTGGCCGCCGCCAGCGTCGGCGGCAGCCACCGCGACGGCGCAGCGATGCCGCATTGGATGGGTGCTCGCGGATCTGGAGCTGCCTATCGACGTGAGGTCGCGTGAGTTAGGTGGAACGTAGTAGATCGAATTGAATGCGCCGATCTTCTCGCTAACCTTGGCTGCCGCAAGTCTTGTACTGAACAGCGGCCAAGGCGGACGACGGGGGCTTTAGATTTCGCTTGGAGATATTAGGCCAAGCCGTTCGATGGCGCGTATGACGCCTGTGGGCGAAGCCTGAAGCAAGCCGTCTACGCGAGGCACATGCGGGCTGGAGGTCACTCACAGCAAGGCACTCAACCTCACAATGGCCGTGCGCCAAGACCGGCCGTTTCGCCGGTCGGGTGTTGTAAGACGACGAGTTGCCTTTCGTTGCCGCGCGGATTCGCCACTGCTGACGGGCGCGATCTGGTGAACCCTCTAGTCGAGTAATTCCTGCTTAGACGCGGCAAGACCCATTACTTCGTTGCCTGCGCGCGAGCTTCGCGGCGCTGAAGGTTTACATCAATGCCGGGGATCGGCTTGAGAAATTAATAAATTCCGCGCAGAACGCCTTGACTGACAGCTGATTTCTGCCGTGTGGGCCCCTCCCGCGGGCCACGATCTTTGGACCATTACTTATGTTGTGACGGCAAAGGCACCTCATTGGTTTATTAGTTGCTAGCGTAGTTCATATGGAAATCTTTCCTTTTGCGGAGCTCTTCAAGAAGGAGCACAAAGTTACTGCGGCACTGGCCGGAAGATCCACTCGCGCCACACGGTCAGTAGTGCTGCCATAATGACAGGCCCTAGGAATAAGCCGAACAGGCCAAACGCAGCAATACCTCCGAAGATACCAACAAATGCTAGAAGAAAGGGAAGTCGCGCCGAACCACCGACCAGGGTCGGCCATACGAAGTGATCGCCAGCAAGCATAACAATCGCCCCCCATAGAAACACCCCGGCGGCCGCTAACCCACTGCCTTCGCCGGAGACCAGAACTAATGCCGCCGCGGTGAAAGCCAACCAGGCTCCGAACGGTAACATCGCGAATGCTATCGTTATTATAGTAAACATCACGGGGGTCGGTACACCGGCGACTAAGAAGCCGACACCAATAAGCAGTCCTTCGCCCACAGCGACGAGAATTGTACCGTTGACCGTGCCGCGCGTCGCTTCGACCATTTTCTCGACGAGTCCCTCTCCTGGATTGCCGATAAGGCGGTCGCACGTCTCGAGGAAACGGCTCGTGACGGCGCGACCATTACGGAGGAGGAAAAACAAGGTCAGGAGAGAGAACAGCAACAGAAAAAGACGATGAAGCAGCTGTGAGCCGAATGTTTTAAACAACTCCGACGCATTATCCGCGTTAACAGTTTGAAGCCATGCCGCTGCAGCTTTTGGATCCGAAAGGTTGGCGCGCCACCAAGTTTGCAGAGTTTCCGCAACGAGCGGTAGACGCGCGACCCAATCCGGCACCTCAACACCGCTCTCGCTGGCTTGCTTTAGCCACCTCACAAGAACGTCGCCTTGCTGCGCGATTTGGTAGATGGCAAGTGAAAGTGGAGTGAACAGCACCAAAGCCACGATTGCGGTGAAGATGAACGCTGCCAGACTTGAAGGACCTGACGAAAAGCGCCCCGCAAACTTAAGGTACAGCGGCCACAGGGCAACTGCGAGAATGGTGGCCCATATCAGGGCCGGCAGAAAAGCGGAGGCGGTCCATGCCCCGAGGCCGAAAAGGGCCAGGGCAAGCACGACCCGGGAGTTCCTACGCGCGTCAGCTCCTAAAGGTAGGGGCTTTCGCTCTGCTTTGGGTGACGCTTGTTCGATGTGCACCATCCGTCGCTTGCGCAACGCTTCCGTTCCGGCCTTTTCTACCATCCATCACGCCCCGTTTGTCGGGGAAGAACAAAAAAGACTGTCGTTAAGTTCCAATCGGGAAAATGTTGCAATGCCATGAACGAGCACCGCATTTCGATTGTGAGGGTCGGGCGTTCGAATCGCTCCGAAAACTAAAGTCTAGGTGAACGATCCCTGCGGCTACTTATACCAATTTCGTGGAAGTCCTGCATTTGCAGGCCTACGCATTGAAATACCAAGCAGGTGAGCTTTGCACACGGTGGCCGTTCGCGTCCGTCTCAACTCTCTGGAAATATCGCCAGGAGATCTGCTAGCCAGATCTCGTAACTTTGCAAGATCATCATCGGTCCACACCCGATATTCGTGCGGCATTTCCATCCTCCATATCGACGCTACCTTCTCGGCAATAAAAGATTATGCGCCGCAACATCGCGGTTCAATCATGTTTTCGGTCTTGCTTGCTAAGGGCCAGACTCACGTCTGCCAAAGGTGGAGAGCGTATCGAACTGCGCAAAAGACCACTTTCGAGATTGTGGATCGATTAGTAGCGCTGTGCCGAGTGCGTCGATGGCTCTGACGGCGCCCCAACGAGAAGCGATCGCAACGGCTGCACGCTTGAGAGCGATATCTCGAAGGTGCGAAGAGTTTGCGAAATTCGGCGGGTATCGATCAGTGTCCGATCAGCTAAATGCTCTGGCGGTCAAATACCAAGAACGAGCGCGGAGGGTCGAGGAACGCGCCGGAGTACACTTAAATGGAGGCATTCCTGACGACAGGCCGTCGTTCAGTTTGCGGAGAAGGCGCCGCTGTTGTCCTGAATGACTGCCGACTGACCTGCGATCGGCCACCGTCTGTCCAACAACTCGCGCACCTCTTCCCGGACCACTTCCGTACCGGAGTAGTAACCAAGGCAGAGGCCCGCATATCCGCCGATCAGAAAACAAGCGAAGCAAGCCATTAATGTTATCCACATCGCAGGGCCTCCATGCTTCACGGACCTTAGCTCTTCGCCGCATGTACACGAGCTTCGACGTCGAAACGGTATTCTCCCCGCCCGCCACCGGCGACGTCAATGATAACTGGATTCTGTCTCAAGTCGCTTAGTTTCTCGCCGGCTGAGAATCGCACCGTAAACAAGACCGGGTCATCCCGGTCGCCCTCTCGGGCCTCGTGGGTTACTGAACGGTTACGCGCGCGATCCCGCCCATGCCGATTGCGTTGGCTGCTGCTCGAGACAGGTCGATGCAGCCCCTTGATGAACGGGCCGCGATCCGTGATGCGGACCCGCACCGATCTGCCGTTGTTCTTGTTCGTGACCGTGACGTGGCTACCGAAGCGCCGGCTCTTGTGCGCGGCCATCGGGCGTAGGTGTTGAACCGTTCGCCCGAAGCCGTCCTACGGCCGTGGTAGCCATCCCCAACGCCGTACTGGCTCGCGATGCACGTTTCTTCCTTGGTCAACTTGACGCCAATCGAGACAACGCCTTCGAGAAACTTCTGGGCAAACGCCGGTGAATTAAAATGCGCACAGCAAAACGCACGCGGAGAACAGGCGGATCATTGAGGTTCCTTGGGTTGTGATGCTAGAGGTCGATGGTCGGCGTGACCCAGAAGCCACGCTTAGGCTAGGCCCGGCGCTCATGGATTCGGTTGAGCGTCGGGCCATCTCGCTGCCGGGCTTGGTTGGAACTAAATCTGTTTTTGCCAATTTTTCCCGCGGTCGGCAGTTTCTGTGTGTCTGCCTTCCGGGCTCGGCGGCGTACCCTTGCACCCAACTCGACCGCCGCCGGGCCTCTCTAAATTTCCATCACCGGGCTCGGGATCATTCCGCACCGAGTTCAGTGAGGCGGCCCGGCGGTCGATCCCATCCGCCGTCGGGCCGATCTTCCCCGAGGAACGAATTAGGTTTGCGTTGATTTTTTACGAAGCCGGCAGCTTTCCTCAGCGGCTGTTGGTTAGGCTCGGCGCCTGAGTCCAAACGGGCGCTGGGCCGCCTCTTTAAGCGTGCGCGCTCGGACCAATTCGGCTCTCCAAAAACCTGTCAAGGCGAACGTGATGCCCTTCCCAATAGCAGCGCACGATCTCGGGGCCATCTCCTCGATGATGAAGGATTTGTTCTTCGAGGACGGCGCTTCCTTTGTGGCGGTGATGGCGCACAAGGCCTGATGTTAGATTGGCGCTCCGGTTCGACCCCGCGTTTGCCTTTTCCACGAAGAGACCCGACCGGGGCCCTAAACATCTGGACTTACAGCGCGCCGATTCCCTAAGCTATCTTATCCCAACTGGTTTGGAATCCGATGGAACAACATCCTTCGAGGATGGGGCTAGGCATTGCGTTAGGGGTGTGCCTTGGAGCTGTCCTCGGCATTGCCATCAGGAACGTGACCGCTGGCATCATTATTGGCATCGCCGTAGGGGCCGTGATCGCTGGTTACGCAGATCATCGATCCCGGTAGCAAGCGCACGCCCGGCTGCTCCCCATCTCTCCAAGGAACATGGCGCGCTGGTTGTCGTTTTCCCCTTATGTCCGACGAAGACGAGCCCGTCACCGAGATCGCCGCTCCGCCCGTTTTGGTCCCCGAAACCAATCGATTGTGGCGGTTAACGCCTCTGCATGAGAAGAGCAGACAGATTGCCATCGTCCCCGCCGAGACCGAGGATGTGGCTCGCGCCATTGCGACGAGAGCAGATCCCATGGGCGGGATTGGCGTGATCGCCTCTCGTTCGCAGCGGATAGCATCGAGACGACCGAGCGGCACGTCATCGGCGACGTAATATTTCGATCGATCCCGCAGCAGCCTCCTCCAAAGCCGAAACGAACCAAGAAGGCCTAACCATGCCCAGGAGAAAGGCTGAGAATGAACTAGAAATGTGGGCCGCAGATCTACTGATGGAAGCGCACGCGATCACTCCATGCCCCGACCACGGCTATATGCGCTTGCGACACAGCCATCACGCTGTGGACTACGCTCTGTCACTGGCAGTACACCGAACATTCTCGGGCAAAAACAAAAAGGAGCGGATCGCGGCGGTCGAGAGCGTGCTCGATGGGCTGAGTGATGAGTGTCCCGCATGCTGACACCCACCTTGCCAGATCTCATCGACTTTCCAGATGTCGTACTGCGCTCGGGTAAGCGCAAAGCATGACAAAGAAACCAGCGGCTTCCCTGCATGACAAACCACTCAACATGCCCGCCGAGGATGACCTCGAGGCGCTGCTGGCCCTCGATGTGGGCGTGATGTCGATACACGATTCCCCGCTCCTTGGTACTCTGACGTTAGTCACCCGAGATGGGCACTACGATTTTCTGATCAACGAACAGATCGCCAACGAACTGATCCAAGAAGCACGAGCTCTTCTCCGAGGCGATAGCCCGTCTCTGGTCGAACGTAACGAATAGTCAGATTGCCATTAGTCAGTCGAGCTTGTCGCCCACATTCCGAAGAAACGGACTTCGAGTGCACCCAGGTGCGGATCGCCGACACTCGCAATAACAATACATGATCGCTGCAGCGCGAAAATCGAGGACGATAGACAGAAGAACGAGAGTACGGGTTAGAAAAATGCTGCGCAACGACATTACTAGCATCGCCCATTGAATGCGAAACCCGCCTCGCTCCCGGTGCAGCAGGCGGACAGCTTCAATACCGAAGTCTGGATATCGGAGGTGTCCCGCCTCGATCCGTGCCCATGATCAGGCCTGTCACGCCGGCATGCTGCCATCAAGGCTTGCTGATCAGCTGGATGCTAAACGTCACTCTTCCTACGCATGGAACCAGACGGTAGCGGGTGCCGCACGCTTTAATTTGTTCCCGCCTGCAGCTGACAACTTCGGCGCGATCGTCCCCGTGTGTGCCTTTTGAGAGACGGTAGTGGGGCGGATTAGTTCATACGATCTCGCTACAGATTCAAAATGGAGCGACACATGAAAAAGTACTTACTCGCAACGGCCGCGCTACTTTTCGCTGCAACATCGGCCTCGGCTGCCGACATGGCGGCACGTCCCTACACCAAGGCGCCCGCAATGGCGCCCGCGATAATCTACAATTGGACCGGCTTCTATATCGGCGGTCACGTCGGCGGCGCCTTCCGCGGCAATTCGAACAACGTTCTCGGCGGCGGTGACGACGGTCGCTTCATGGGCGGCGGTCAGATCGGTTGGGACACACAGTTCGCGCCTAACTGGGTGTTTGGTCTGGAAGCGAACTACAGCTTCATTGACACCAGCAGCAGCTTTGCAAACCGCGGTCTCGGTTCGGTTACCGGCCGTCTCGGTTACACATGGGGCCCGTCCCTTCTTTACGTAAAGGGCGGTTACGCCTGGGCCGACTCGCGCTTTACCAACGGCTTCACCGGCAATGGTGGACGGGATGGCTACACAGTTGGCGGCGGTCTCGAATATCTGTTCAGCCAGAATTGGTCGGGCAAGGTCGAATATCAGTACTACGATTTCGGGACGACCAGTTTCGTCACTCCGACGTTTGCTATCGGCGGCTTCCGAAACGACGAGCACACGATCAAAGCGGGCCTGAACTACCGCTTCAATCTGGGCAACTTCGGCACCGGCACCTTCTAAAGACTGCTGACGTCAGTGAGAGGCCGGCAAATGAATGCCGGCCTTTTCTATTTGCCAGACTATTGGCGAGACAATCAGAAACAATTGCGGCCGCCGCGGACGTCTCCGGGGCGGGCACATTTCTTCACTCAAGGTGAGCGTTGTCAGTGAATATACCCTAAGCCGGCGCACCTCGTTGATCGCCCTATCCAGACCTGCCCCTGGTTCTGACACCTCATCTCGGAGTCGCCGAGCGCATCGAGCACGATGATTGCACGTTTGATGACCACCTTAAGGGCGACGTGAAACATGGCGACAGAGTGATCATTCATTGCTGAACCTTCGCGACCGGGAACGATCCGCCACAGCGGCTTTTTTTCTGGAAAACTCGCCGGAGCCAATCGATGAAAGTGATACTTTCTAAAAAGGAGCTACAGCGCGAAGTCCTCGCGGAGATGAGAAAACGCCCAGGTTGCGAGACGCTGGAGGCAGTCGACGTCCAATACAGTGACCTTCGAGCCGATACGAATTGGACTCTATATGCCTTCACAGAAGGTCGAATTGATCCAGGTGCTTTGCATGGCGCGCTGGAAATGACGGTAAACAAACTGTGCCATCAATATGAATTGCGCGCCCCGGAGTGATCCCTTACAGGATGTCAGACTCCCACCACGTCCTGAAGTCTGACCTCCATGCTTAAAAAGAAAGCGACCGCCAACGAGTTGATCTGGCTCTTTCACGAGGAGCTGGCAGGCTCCAACTTTCCCAATGCCGGGATTGCGATTATTCCAATCGGTAACGGCAATTGGTCCGCGCTGACGAATGCCACCGAACGCCGGCACTATCCCGATCTGACAAAGGCTGTGGTGCGAATAGAGAAGCAACTCCGCGCTCGCTACCTCCTGAAAGAAATTTGATCTGCCTTCACGGGCGGGAACTAAGCCGGCAATTGCCTGTTCTATGGTCCCATCGACCAAGGCTGCATCTTGAAACGACCAACCAGTTTGACCTTCCTACGCTGCCAAATGCCCAAGCCGCCGAGCGCTCTCGAATGAGCGACGACCAAAGCCTCATTAAAGCCCGTTACTGCAGATCGATCCTGAAGGTCGCCGCGATCAGCACCGAGCAGGAAGCCCGCATTCTGCTGAACGGCCTAGCCACCGAGCAGGTTACCACGAACACCTCTCCCGCGATGGCCGAAGCTGAACGAGCAGCTTTGACTGCGATCCGCGATCTGGCTGGATATCAGCACGGCCGAAGCGTCCCCCAAAGCTCCAGCGAGTGGATGCGTGCCGCGCGAGCAATCCAATTGTGGCTGAACGTTCACGATCAATAGGCATCGTGCGCTCGTAATGCGGAGAAATGGACGTGTCCGATAGCAAACAGCAAAAGACATCTCGTGAGCTGTGGCTTCTGTATCGGAACGGCCTATTTTCGAAGCCCGTCTCAAAACTTCATTAAAGGCACGCGCCGCTCAGGCATCCGGCAACAGACCGTTATCCTACGGTACGCAGTACGCAGGTGCGTACCAGGTGCTGCATACCTCGCTGCCCATAAAGTAGCGGATGTCGTTGAGGTTTCCGCCTATTCGTTTGTGAGACAGGAAAGAATCTGCGCGTGAGGAAAGCGCCGGTCCTTGGCGATCGCGCCTAAAATGTTTTCAGACTTCCCCCTACGATTAGACAAAGCTGGTTTAACTCCCCGAAAAACCAGCGGCCGGTCTTGAGGCAGCGCTCATTTCCGGCGCGGCATTTTCGCGATTCAGGCGATCGCGCATTTCCTTTCCGGCCTTGAAGAACGGAAGGCTCTTTTGGTGCACGGTAACATGTTTTCCAGTACGTGGGTTGCGGCCTGCACGAGCGGGGCGATGCCTTACAGAGAATGCGCCGAAACCGCGAAGCTCAGCCCGATCACCGCGTGCCAGCGCAGCGACGATCTCATCGAGAATCGCGTTCACGATGTTCTCAAGGTCCCGCTGGTAGAGGCGCGGGTTTTGCTTAGCGATGCGTTGAACAAGTTCGGATTTGACCATCGTGACGTCGGAAATTTAGCGGGAGGCCGCATTTCCTCGATCTGACTTGCGCTGTCAAGACGCAATAAATCGGGGCATCGTCGAAAAACCTGACGCGGCGAGACCTATTGATCTGCACTCACCAATCTTGCAGCGGGACCAAATCATCCACTTCTGCTTACATAATCCAAGTGCGTATATCCCAATCGATTTGCTGTCTGTTCCTGATATTGAGGCCTCCGTGCACCTTCGATCTGGCTGATGGGCATTAGCCGAGGAGCGTCAATTGATCGCGCTGATCGAGGGAATACGTCGGCAGCCAGAGCTCCTGTATCTGTTGTTTTCATTCAGCTTAAGGCGCCGCAGCTTTGTTCTTAGAGGTCGTCAAGCAACGCCCTGACCTTTTCTGCAAGATCGTTGATTGTATAAGGCTTTGAGATCAGATGCGTACCCGCGTCCAGAACGCCATTATGGACTATGGCGTTTCGCGTATAGCCCGTGGTGAACAAAATCTTGGCGTCGGGCAACAGCGGTTGGAGGACTTTTGCGAGCTCACTGCCTGTCATTTCGGGCATCACAACGTCCGTGAAAACCAAATCAGGCCGTGAGCCGTTCTCAATGAGGTGAATAGCTTCTCGCGCGCTTGCAGCTTGTATGACCGAATAGCCAAGTTCTCGAAGCGTCTCGACAGAAATCGCTCGCACGCGTTCTTCGTCCTCAACCACCAGGACCAGCTCTTGATGCTGCCCCACGTCTGCGCGCACCGCCCCAGTCGGAGCATCGGTCGTAACCTCGCCGTAGAAACGCGGCAGGTAGATTTTCACGGTCGTACCAACATCAAGCTCCGAATAAATCTTTACATGACCGCCCGACTGACGCACGAAGCCGTATACTTGACTAAGGCCAAGGCCCGTGCCTTTTCCGACCTCTTTGGTCGTGTAAAACGGATCAAAAACTTTGTTCAGCACATCGCCGCTGATACCGGCGCCGGTGTCGGTCACTGCGATGAGAACGAACTGACCCGGTTCAATTGAGTACTGTCGGGCATACGCCGAATCCACGGACGCGTTCATCGTTTCGATCGTCAGTTTCCCTCCTTGAGGCATGGCATCACGTGCATTGACTGCGAGGTTGAGTATCGCGCTCTCAAGTTGAGCCGGATCGGCTTGGACATTCCACACACCCGCTGCGAGCACCGTCTCGACTCCGATTATCTCACCCAGCGACCGATCGAGGAGCTCGCTCATACCCGCAATCATACGATTCACGGCGATAACTTCCGGCGCTAAGGGCTGCTGACGGGAAAAGGCCAGTAGACGCTGAGTTAAAGTGGCCGCCCGGTTCGCGCCGTCCAGGGCTCCATCGATGAAGCGGGTGATGTCAAAGTCACCCTTTGCCAGCTTCCGGCGGGCTAAATTCAAGCCGCCAATGATCACGGCGAGCATGTTGTTAAAGTCGTGAGCTATCCCTCCAGTCAATTGGCCAACCGCCTCCATCTTTTGGGCCTGCCGCAGCTGCTCCTCCGCCTTCGAACGCTCGGCAATCTCTGCAGCCACGCGCTGCTCCAGACTGATATTGAGTGCCTGCAGTTCCGCTTCGGCCCGTTTTCGCTCGGCGAGCTCCCTTTCGGCAGCTGCAAACAGTCTCGCATTGTCGATGGCTGTCGCCGCATGCCCCGCAATCCCCAAAAGCGCCGTTTCATGTTCTTCCTGGAACTTGCCGGTTTCTTTATGGCCAAAGAACAGTCCCCCCAAAACGTCGCCGGTGCGCGAGATGACCGGTACCGCAAGATACGAGCGCACTGGAAGGTGGCCTTCGGGCATTCCCTTGCGGGGAACGTTCTTGCCATATCGCGGGTCGGCGAGGATGTCTTCCGATCGGACCACCGCCGTGCCAAGGAACGTCGGCTCAAACACGGCTGTATTTCGCGGCATCGGAAAATTCGCGAAAGCCGATCTGGGCACGCCGGAGAGCGCGTAGAGCATGTAGCTCCCGCCCTCAGGCGAGAGAACATTGTAAAAGAACGCCCCAAATTCCGCGCCGCAGAGCTCAAGGCCAGCATCCGTAACGGTCTGGACGATGGTCTCCAGATTACGCTCCCTGGCGACGGTTGCCCCCGTGTCATTCAAGATTCTGAGATGCCGATCGGTTTTCTTACGCGTCGTGATGTCAATGACAGTGCCAACAAAGCGCACTGCGTTGTGATTGACGAATATTGCGTCCCCCGTCGCAGCGAGCCAACGTTCGATTCCGTCCTCGATCCCAATCGTCCGATACTCGATGCGATACGTCTCGGGGGAGGAAGGGTCCAACGCTTTGGTCACCGCGCGATGAACACGATCGCGATCGTCAGGATGGAGCCCCGCAAGAAACGATTCTTCATATGAAATCTCGGCTTGGGAGGACAGGCCAAACAGGGCTTTACATCTCGCGTCCCAGCGAAGGACGTTATGTATCGGGTCAAAGTCCCACGTTCCGATACCGGCTGCGTTGTTAGCAAGGCCGAGGCGTTCTGCGGCTTCGCGCGCCACCTCTTCAGAACGGACCCGCTCAATGTGAGCCCACGACCTTTCGGTAACTTCCCCGAGAAGGGCCAGCTCGCCAGCGGCCCAGCGATGAGCGGTCTGATGATGTATTGCCATCAATGCCGTTAAGCAGCCTTCTTTGACGAAGGGCATGCAGATGGTGGATCCGATCCCAATATCCTGGAAGGTTTGGGCTTCTTCCGGATCCAATTCTTGAGCATTGTCATTAATGATCAACGGCCGGCCATTACCGAGCTCTTGAACGGCCTTTTTGCCGAAGTCAGCAAGGCTGTAGTGACCCAAGATGTGTTTCGCGCCAGGTGCTGCCCAATCCCCGCGAATAGTGAAGCCGTCCTGATCTTCATCCATGTCAGCATAGGCGCAGTTAGACACGTTGAGGTGCTGGCCTAGCATCCGGGTCGTGATTGATAGAATTTCGTCGGCCCTCCTGCACTTCGCGGTCTCTTTGCCGAGTTCATCCAGAAAGGCAAGACGGGCTTCACTCGCCCGTATAGTTGCCTCTGCTCTACGACGTTCTACCGCAGTCCGGGTCCGGTCAGCGACCTCCCGTACGAGGTCAAGTTCGGCGTCTGACCATTCTCTAGCTTCAGCATTGTTGAGATAGAGCAACGCCACTACGCCGTTTGGCTCAAGGATAGGCATGTTCACCAAGGCGCGCGCTGAAATAAGCTCGAGGGCCCTCGCTTGATCTCCTACTCGACCATCTTCCTGAGCGTCAGCAAACACGACGGTCATGCCGCGCTTCAGATCCTCAATGTAGCTGCCGTAGTCGCGGAAATGCAGAACGCCAGCAAGGCTTTTTATGCCCGGCGCATTCCAGTCACGGCTTATCGTGATCGTTTCAGCGGAAGGGTCGATTGTTCCATATCCGGCGCGGCTGACACCGAAAGCCCGCCCTAAGGTTTCCGCAGCGGCGTATGCAAGGTCATCAGGGTCTGATATCTGGCGTATATGATCGCCTAATGTGGAAAGCACCTCGTTACGCAGCTCCGAAGCCATCATTCCCGTCATACCAAGTCCTCAGCTGTCGGCAGCTGTACAAGGTCGCCACAACTCGAAGTGCTTCGAACGGGACTGAGAAAAAGGCTCACGTGACCCCATAAATTCAATAAAATTCGGAATTTGGTCAATTCGTTGCCGGCCGTCAGGTTCCAATTTTCCGTTTGGCCAGGTTAGCTGACCGCCGCGATTGCGAATTATTCAGCTGATAGGCTTTGCGACCGTCAGAGAGTAGAGGAGTCCGTTCACCCCGGACAAGGAATGCGTTCGTACCGCCTGGAGCATCGGATGGCATTGCTGTCGAAGAAGGAAAGCCAGTGATGAAACGCCCGTCGGCGCGAGAAGCCCGCCGCATCTGGCGGGCTCGCGATCAGTCGTCTCGACCGCAATCGGCTAATCGCCCCTTACTCGGGCGCGCCCTGGCGGAAGCCAAAAAAAATTGCGCCCCCCCTTGAAACTTTCCGCCGGTTTTTTTTATTTTAGTGCTGCTGGACGCCAGAGGTTGGGTCCAGTGTGAGGCGGACGCCGGGGGTGTCCGGCGCCTGCTCATACCCATCTTGCTCATTGGAGGATTTGGCTATGAAGACTTACGACTTTGCTCCGCTTTGGCGCTCAAGCATTGGCTTCGACCGCCTGTTCGACCTCGTGGATGCCGCACAACGCGCCAACGAGGACCATTTTCCCCCATACAATATCGAGCGTGTCGGGGACGACCGATACCTCATTTCGCTGGCTCTGGCGGGTTTCTCGCCGGACGAGATCAGCTTGACGGCAGAGCAGAACGTTCTGACGGTCGAGGGCCGCAAGGGCGAACAGAAGCGTGACTTCCTGTTCCAGGGCATTTCTGGTCGCGCGTTCAAGCGGCAGTTCAACCTCGCCGACCACGTCCAGGTGACCAGCGCGACTTTCGAGAACGGCCTGCTGCAGATCAACCTGATCCGCGAAATTCCCGAGGCTATGAAGCCGCGTAAGATCGAAATCAACGGCGCTTCCCGTTCTAACGTCGAGCAACTTGAAGCCAGGGCGGCCTAACGCCTTTATCGATCGCTTTGTGCAATCGTTCCGCGATGGCTTCGGCCGTCGCGGACCTGCGTGACATTTGGCATCGCGCTGATCACTCGCGAAATCGTCAGGAGGCAGGGATGACCCACTTCGCACTTCCAGCCTTGGCCGCTGGAGAAGGCCTTACGAATTATCTCACCGCTATCAAGCAGTTTCCGCTCCTCAAGCCTGAAGAAGAGCTCGCCTACGCCAGGCGCTTACGCGAAGGCGGCGACAGGGACGCTGCCTATCATCTTGTGACCAGCCATCTCCGTCTGGTCGCCAAGTTGGCGATGCGCTATCGCGGCTATGGGCTGCCTATCGCCGACGTCATTTCGGAAGGTAACATCGGCCTGATGCAAGCCGTGAAGCGATTTGATCCGTCTAAAGGTTTCAAGCTTGCGACCTACGCCAGCTGGTGGATCAAGGCAACGATCCAAGATTACATCCTGCGGTCATGGTCGATCGTCCAGATTAGCGCTACGTCCACCCAAAAGCGGCTGTTCTTCAACTTGCGCCGCTTGAAGAGCAAGATCGCAGCTCTTGAAGAGGCCGATATGCAGCCCGACCACGTCGCAACGATCGCGCGTCGCTTGAATGTATCCGAGCGCGAGGTCATTGCGATGAACCGCCGGTTCCTCGGAGACATGTCGCTCAATGCGACTTCACGAGAGGACGACGAAGAGGGAGCTGAGTGGCTGGAGCGCCTTCCTGATCCTGACTCCAATTTTGAAGAAGATGTCGCGGAACGTAGCGAGCTTAACTGGCGGCGGCAGGTGCTGACGCGAGCACTCGCCCAATTGACCGCCCGCGAGCGGCGCATCATCGAAGCACGATGGCTGTCGGACTCTCCTCTAACACTTGATGAGCTGGCGGCAGAGTTGAGCGTGTCACGGGAGCGGGTACGACAGGTAGAAGTTAGAGCGCTCGAAAAGGCCCGAGCGTATGCAGCATCGCTCTCGAGTGTTGACGCGTAGTGAACGCCAATGAGCGCGGGCTCGCCAAACTCCACAGGTTTATGCCATTAAACCAAACAAACGAGAGGGAGTTAGGGGGCACTGAGGTGCCCACAAGGCCTTAAGTAACGGCTGCTAGCGGATCTTCCGGAGCCTGCCTCAGTCAGTTTGGCCTGGTCCTTCAAGACCTCGACCAGCCCTATCCACCGGCTCGCCGAGTTGACTTTCAGTAATCGGCGACAGCTTCAGCCAGTTGGCGTAGATGTCGCGGAGCGTCCATCCGAGATCGAAATCGTCCTGCCAGTTCTGCACTTATTTTCTTTAAAAATGGACCCACCGCGGACTTCGCGACCAGCGTGAAGAACCAAATCGGCGGCCTGCCTTCGCTCTTCAGCCCGTTTCAAAAATCCAAGCTGTGGCGGATTGGTGACAGCCTTGGGAAACACGCGGAAATAATATTGGAATCGCGAAAAACTTATAGGGGATTCCAATGAACAAGTATGTGTTGGCCACGGCCGCTTTGGCCTTAAGCGCTGCATCGGCCTCGGCCGCCGATTTGGCGGCCCGCCCGTATACGAAGGCTCCGCCGGCTCCTGTCGCAGTCGGTTACAACTGGTCAGGCTTCTATGCCGGCGTCATGGGCGGCTATAGCTGGTCGGATCGCATCCGTGTTGACGGTTTCACCGCTGCGTCGAGCGACATCAATGGAGGCTTTGGCGGGGGGACCATCGGCTACAATTGGCAGACGCCGGGCAGCAACTTCGTTTGGGGCCTTGAGGTCGACGCGGCAGGCGGCGACGTCAAGTACCGCGAAACGGGGCTGTTCGGCATCGTCCCGGTTACCGCGGAAGATAAGATCCGTGCCTTCGGCAGCGTCACGGGTCGCCTTGGTGTGACCTCGGGGGCGGCTCTTTTTTACGTGAAGGGCGGCTACGCCTGGGCTGATAACCGCCTTTCATTCACCACTCCTGGCGTGACGCTCTTCTCAGAGAGCAAAGTTCACTCAGGCTGGACCGTCGGTGGCGGCGTCGAGTACATGTTCGCTCCGAACTGGTCGCTAAAGGGCGAGTACATGTACGCCGACTATAGCAGCGAGCGTTACGGCACAGTGCTAACCGGTTTCACGGACCTTGGGGTGACGACGCATACTGTTAAGGGCGGCATCAACTACCACTTCAACTGGGGCGGGACCAGCTTCTAAGCCCATGTATGAAGACCGGGGCCCGGCGAAAGCCGGGCCTTTCTCGTCCTAAGGTAACCTCTGCCAATGGTTGGGAGGCGTTACAAGATTGGTCACGACGCCGGAGTCGGCCATACCGTAACGCCAGTCGAGATGCTACGAACAGTGATGGTGTGAGGGGCGTTACTTTTATGTAGCCTCTCTGCGATATCGATAGCGACATTGAGATCAGCATAAGTGCCGCCAGTGCGCTGGCTATTCACGAGAACCTCATAGTCGCCTGGTTCACCACGCATGCTTTCCCGCCTCCGGTAATAAGCGCGTATATTTTCGGGTCCGGCATCAGTTGAGTGATACGATCCGACCATTGAGAGCTGCGGCGAACAATATCCACGCCAGATACGGTAGCAGCAATGCCGCGGCGAAATAATTGACTTTAATAGCGGTAGCAATCGTCACCGCAATTGCAACGACCAAAAGCAGGATCACGATCAGTCCAGCCAGCAAATTGTGATTGCCAAAGAAAATAGGTGACCAAACTGCATTTAGCAAAAGTTGGATAGCGAATGCAGCGAGTGCCAGCGTACGCAGCGAGGACGGCGGCGCCTCCCAAATCAGCCACACCGAAATTGCCATCAAAAAATAAAGGATAGGCCAAACGATCGGAAATGCCGCGCGCGGCGGGGTCCACGACGGTTTCGCCAGGGTCGCATACCAAGTGGGAATCTCGGGAACGGTGACCTTTGCTCCCAATGCAGCTACGCTGAAACAGATGGCAAGGGCGCACATCAGTGACGCGGTGGAAGAAAAAGTAAGGTTCAAGTGGGTACTCCATTGGCGTTTATCGCGACAAACTTAGCGCGCTTTTTCTCTGTCGGCCAAGAGCGAGATGCCCGAGAAAGACCTCAACGATCGTTTCCTCGATACCTCAAGGACCTCGATTGCGCGGAGAGCAGATCTACAAAGCGCTGCCCAAAATGGCCATGGCGCCGACCAACCCCTTATCAACGTGATTTCTTTGCCGTGGACCACAGCTGCGCCATTGGGCCGGTGGCTCCATAAATCGGGTCCTTGCTCGGCTTGATAACCTTGGCAATTCGTTTGATTGCTTCCGGCCGGGCGCGGCTATCGGTGCATTCGTCGTACGTCCCTTGCTCGGGATAGGCTCCCACTACTTGAAATCCTCGACTTGCCTTGATGAGACGATGTCCGGTTCCAGCGGGCAGCACCGCGACGTCCCCTGGATAGAGCGTCAACACGCGCCCCTTTGGACCCCCAAATTCGAGGGCGGCACGGCCTCGCGCCACCCCAAGAACTTCGTGAACCTGCGAATGGTAATGCACAAAATCGTAGACGGTGTCCCGCCAGGACCGGCCCCAATTATTTTCGGCGAAGATCACATCCATGATTGTTGCTGCTTTAAAACGCCTTGTCGCAACATTGATAGCTCCCCGGTAGAGCAGCACAGGGAAGCGAGGATTATTGGGAATGAGACCGTCGTCCGAAAACATCATCGAAAGGGGTTTTCGCGTTAGGACAAAGCCGGACAGCGCTTCCCTGTCTGGACGATCTTCGACCAGCCTTCTACCGATGTTTTTGATTTGGTCCTTGAGCGGCATTGATCTCTCCCGAAGCGAAGCGCCGCGATCTCAAAATATCAATGGCCCCTTATCGTGCGCTCCAAGATCGCATTGTTGCGATGCTAGCCGAAGGCCGCTTGCTTTCTTTGTATCCTTGCGCCGTCGTTTATGCATGACCGAACTCTTTCTTCAGTTCTGCTTTTGCCTCTTCTAATCGTGACAGGTGCGTGGTCTTCCCGGCACGATTGATGTGAAATGTGAGCGTCGATAGCGCCGACCGGTGGGGATTTGCTTTTCGGCAACTGCCATGTCCTGCGGAACGTTTGAGTGATGCGATTTTCGTCGGATCTGTCAGCTTGAAAACGCCTTGTCTAAGATCCGACGCGTCGCTTGTCTTCGTAACATGCCGCGACCATCTCTTTTTGACCGATCGTGCCGTTGTCCCGCGAGCTCGTTTTGGGTTGATTTCGCTTTGGACAACCTCCTCGCCCCGCAGCTGTGATTTTCTTCCAATATTGAGCCATGGCAACTGCCGCTTCGCTAGCTTTATACCGTCTTTCCGATCGCCTCAGCGTAGGTTGTGTGTGGGAGCGCACGGAAGCACTGCCGATCAACGCCCGGAAGAATGCGGCGTTCCTAGAAAGATACATCACTTGGTACGCCTGAACTAAAACGTGCGCGCGAAGGCCAGGGTTTCTAACGGCCTGGCGATGCATCCTCCGGGCCGATGGTCCTTTCCACTTCACGGGCCGTGCGGAAATCGTCCATGCGATCGGTGTTCGGGCCGAGTGCGGCTTCCTTGCTGAGCCAATGATACACGCGACCCACGGCCCGCTGCAGGACTTTCGGTCTGCCCGGACGCATGTTGCGCGCTCTGCAGATCGCACGTTCGGCATAAGCTTTAAAGTAATCGACTGCGTCAGACATCGGTCCTCCATCAGAACCTACGGCGGGACAAGCGAGCCGGCGATTGGGCGGTCGAACCAAAGCCAAGACGCCGTCGTGGATGTCAAAGAGACAACGGAGAACCCTTCGAAAGGGTCCAGCCGGCTCATGGCTGCCCGAGGTCAACTCTTCAGGCGCTCCGCCCACTGTGAGATCATGAGTGCAATTTCGGACACCACTTCCTGGTCGGTCCGTCCGCTGCGGACCGGGATATGAAAGCCGTGATCGGCACCATCGATCAGGCGAGAGGTCGCCCTCGATCTCAAGCCTTTGCAGACTTGGCGTAGGAGCGCGGGCTCCGCCAGCTTGTCACGTGTTCCCTGGATGAAGAGCATGGGGATCCGAATGCCCGCGAGATGTTCGGCCCTTATGATCGAAGGTTTGCCGGCGAGATGCAGGGGGAAACCGACAAATGCCAGCGCGCGTACGCCTTCGATCGGATCTTCTGCCTGCGCCTGCGAGGTCATGCGCCCGCCGAATGACTTGCCGCCCGCTATAATTAGCATCCCGCGGCATCGACGGCCGGCCTCCGCCGCGGCCAATCTTATAGCCCCATGGGCGACAGCCGGAGTGTCGGGGCGCTTGCTGCCCGTCTCCATGAACGGGAACTGGAAGCGCAAGGTCGCGATGCCATGGTCATAAAGCTTCGCAGCAACATCTTCCATGAACGGATGCGTCATGCCAGCGCCTGCCCCATGGGCAAAGACGAAACAGGCTCGCGCGTCCCGCGGCTTCATTAGGAGGGCTGATAGCGCGAGTGCGTCCTTTCTCTTCAGCGTCAGGGGCGTTACGGGCGGCAGCCGGGTGTTCATTTCGCTGCCGACCGCTCGCCGAATCGCTCCTCCAAGCCGAAGACCGAGCGACCGCCGAGCGCGGAGGATGCCTGTAATTCACCATCCACGAAATCCTCGAAGCACGGACCGCTTGCCGTTTGTTCGAGGCGGCGAGCCTGGTCGTCGAGCCGTTTCAGAGTCTGCATCTCCTCGTCTCTGCCGAGCTTGGCGTTCTGGACGGCTGTTTTCAGCACGCGGATGGTCTCGTCGTAGACCTTGATCGGCACCGGGTACGGGTGACGATCCTTGCCTCCATGGGCGAGTGAAAAACGCGCCGGGTCGCGGAAGCGGTACGGCGCGCCATGGACGACCTCGGTCACCATCGCAAGCGAGCGGACCGTCCGTGCGCCGACGCCCGGCGTTAGCAGTAGCTCGGGAAAGTCGAGCGGCCCGCGCTCGGCAGCCGCGGCGAGCGTGCCATGAAGGCGCCGGGTGAACACATCGCTCGAGCGGACGTCGTGATGCGCCGGCATGACGAGATGCGGCAGGAGGGGCTGGGCAGGCCCACCACCAGTCAGTGCTGCGAACTCGTCGACGATGCCGTCGGGGCCCAAAGCCGTCAGCAGGTCCAGTTGCGCCGTCCGGGAAGGTGCGGCGCGCGCATCCGTCAGATTGACGACGTTCCCTTGAAACGGACCATCGATGGCGCTGTGCGGTTCGTCGACGAAACTCGTCAGGTTCTCGGAATGCCAATGGTAGCGGCGGGCCTGTTTCTTGTCGCCGTTCATACCTTGCTGGACCACCGTCCATTTGCCTTCGTCGGTGACGAAGAAGCCGTGCAGGTAGAGATCGAAGCCGTCCTGGATGGCTGCGCTATCGACCTTGGCGACGAGACGGCTCGCGCGTGTCAGGGCCGCGCCATCGAATCCGATGCGGTCGCCGAGCGCATGAAGTTCGTCAGGCGTTTTCCGCGAATGCTGGCCCCGACCTCCGCAGACGTGGATACCGAGTTCGTCCTGCAGCGGCCCCAGGCCGCGCTTCAGAGCACCGATGACGCTGGTCGTGATCCCCGACGAATGCCAGTCCATTCCCATCACCGCGCCGAAGGACTGGAACCAGAACGGATGGGACAACCGCCGCAAAAACTCGTCGCGACCGTAATGGTGGACGATCGCCTGGGTGACGACGGCACCGAGCGCTGACATGCGCGCGGCCAGCCATGGCGGAACCCGTCCACCATGCAAAGGAAGATCGGCGCTGCCGGTCCGTTTCGCCATTCGTCCTCGATATCCGATTCTTTGCCGTTAGGGGCTACGCTCGACCATCGTCCGGAAGGTGATGGAGTAGCGTTTGGCCTCGACGGCCGGAATGCTGTGTTTCCATACCGACCGCGCCTCGCCGGACATCATGTAGATCGAACGGGACTTCGCTTCGAGGGTGAAACGCTCGAACTTGGTCGAAGCGGGCCTGCGAAATCGGAACTTGCACATCGCGCCCAGCGACAGGCCGAAGATCCGATCGAAGTGCGGCTTGTCCCTGTGCCAACCGATCCCGACTCCGACGTCGTATTCGGTGCAGAGAACTTGCTGTATGCGCGTACTGGGTCCACCGAAAGTCTCGACGCGATGTGAGACATCGGCGAGCCATTCAGGAATCAGCTCGGCTTCAACGAGGCGGCGTGCCGTATAGTCGTAGCTGAACCCGAAGGAGGCTACGCGACGCTTGCCCTCATACTGGCCGAACTGAAACGGCTGGAGGGGCAAGTCGGCCACCTGGGCTATAAGGTCGAGCGCTTCCGCTTCCGAAACGAAGTCGTCGACATACCGGAGGCCTTCGGGACCTGTCGTGTTTTCCGTAAACAAGCTGAACTGGTTGGACAGTGGATTTTACCAAGGCTGTGGATCTACGATCCTAGTTATGGAGCCGTAGTAAGAAGTCAAAGGTCGGGCAGAGCCGGCACATCATGACCGGCCGAACAGAAACGGCGCGTACGCGATCGCAAGGAGGATCAGCGCCAGCGGAAACGCGGCGGCGATGCAAATTTTATCGGTGTTGCGAAGCTGCATGCCTACGAAACCGAACGATCGGAGTTCCGTTCCAATGCCGGCCTTAGTCGCCGCCCTTCTTCACCCGATGTAAACTGGCAGCTAGCTTCTCGCGTTGCTGCTCCCAGCGCCGTCGCTCCGCTTCCGCGCGCTTGTCGATTTCGTCTCGTTCCCCTTGTATCGCGGCTTCCCTCGCGTCGTGCTCCTGTTCAGCGGCATCAAAGGCTCCTTGGGCGTTTGCAACCTGCGCTGCTTTCCGCTCTCGCTCCTTGGTCCTGGCTCGCTCTTCCTTGCGCTGGTCGGCCTCGCGTTTCCGCTGCTGTTTGTCGAAGGCGGCCGCGGCCCGACGTGCTTGCACGTTGTCAACTTTGGCCGCTTTGACCCGAGGCGCGGCCCGCTTCCGCAGCGCTGACACTTTCTTGGGGGCCGCAAGGTCTTTCGGAAGTTCACTCGTCTCCTCGAACGCGCCATTGGTGCCGACCGCTCTCCGCAAAACGATGCCGGGATGCGCGATTGTTGCCGAGACGATTGCAGGGTCGTCAGTCTCCTTGGCGAAGCCCTGGTGAAACAGGTTGCTGTCGGCGCCCCAGATATCGAGCGCGGCCTTCATGGACGGCGCCGCGACGGCCAAGTCGAAAAAGCCGATCGATGTCTGGTAGGTCTTGAGCTTCCGGGTCATCACTCGCAGGCCGGACAGGTGTCGGCCAAGCCATCGAGCACTTTCTCGATGGCTTTCACCCGTTGCTCCTTGTTCTTGCCGGAGAACTTTCGATGTTCGGCGATCGATCTTGCGTAATCCACGGCATGGTGGCTGTGACGAAGCCGCATATATAGCCGTGATTTGGACATGGCGCGATGGCGTGGGCCTCAAGGAGGATATCCGTCGCCCACATGGATAGGGTCTCGGCGTCGTTCGTGATCTTCGACATAGTCATGTCTCTCTAGGGAATTTTTTCCGAGAATGGGATTTGGCGTTGACCGGAAATCAGACATGCCGTTCCGGCGTTTTGACATGCGAGAATGTGGTCATCGTCGAACATACCTTGAAAACAGCTAGGCTATTCTCGAGTTCCTTCTCGGTCTTAAAGGCATTCGCCATGCCTTGCGTCAAAGCTTCCGCCACAATACTGACGGTCGCCGGATCTTTTTCGCTTTCGGCGGGGTGTTCCGAAGCCTCGCATCGGCGGAGCCAGACCGCGAGTAAGCGATTGCAAGACGCTATCCACCGCGGCCAAGGGTAGGTCTTTGCTACAAAACGGGCTTTACAGCATCGCATTCAATGCCCCGGTAAGCGCGGAGGAGCCGGCGTCGTCGTGCTGTTTGACGGCGTTTTGCTTGGTGGCGATTCTTCTCTGCTGTACAAGGGCGCTTACGAGCAGCGAGACGGGAAGTTCTAAGCGACTGTCCGGACATCCGGTTGGAGGTCCGTCTCAAGTTCAGGGCGCCCGTCTGAGGGCACCATTTACGTCTGGTTTTGGCTGCACGCCAACAGGAAATCCAGAGCCGACATCGCATCCAGATATCGCAATTTCACACGGCCGTTCACCCCAACCGCTTCGTCGATTAACGTCTGATCAGGCACCCGCTTGAAGCCCATTGCCCAGTTCGGAAACAGCCGGTCCCCATATCCAATGCCGCGCTGGAGCAAGCTGATATCTCGATGCCGCGGATCGACGCTGATACGGCCGTAAACTTCGATCACATTCTCCGGCTCTCCCTCAAGCGCTTGAAGAAAGTCGCCGTCCGAATAGACAAGCATGCCTGTTATATGCGCGGCATCATTCCGCGCCCTTGCCTTCTGCAATAGCTCGGAAAGATCCCCGGGTGAAAACGGCTGATTTGCAGTGCTAAGATACAAAATACGAAACACGAACGACCTCCACCTCCGTCAACGCCGGCTTCCGGAGAGAGTTCAATGGTGCCTGAACGGCAACGTCCGCCGCCGACCGGCGCCGCCCCCTGAGCTCACCCGAGCAAGTGTCATCAAGGTTGCCGAAGGCCCTCCCCGACTTCTCAATGATTTACGGTACCGACCCGGTGACGTTGCGAAAAGCCATGGCTGGCGCCGATCAAAAGGCAGCTTTGCGCCCGAAGCGGAGGTCCATCCCAGATCAGCTTTGCCCCAAAGCAGCCATGGAGGCCAGCTTTAGCCATTTCCCACTTGTGTGAACGCGCCTAAGATGGTGAGGGATAGCTGTGTTCCGCTGATTTGGAACAGGTACCAACAGCATCAGGGGAGTGGCCGTGACGGGCTCGGTGTCTGACGAACCTTTCCCGTTCGGCGGTGGTGAAAATGGCGCTCTTATTCGTGCGCTCGATTGGTCCAACACCGGTTTGGGGCCAATCCCCGAGTGGCCAGAAAGCTTGAAGACCACGGTTAGCGTATTGCTGCGCTCCCCAGTTCCCATTGTGCTCTTGTGGGGACCGGACGGCATCATGCTTTACAATGACGCCTATTCTATTTTTGCCGGAGGACGTCATCCCCTCCTGTTCGGCTCAAAGGTGCGGGAAGGTTGGCCCGAGGTGGCCGACTTCAACGACAACGTGATGAAGGTCGGCTTGAGCGGGGGAACGCTCTCGTACCGCAACCAAGAACTGACCCTTCATCGTTCAGGCGTTCCTGAGCAGGTCTGGATGAACCTCGATTACAGCCCAGTGTTGGGCGAGGATGGTCGTCCGGAAGGCGTTCTCGCCATTGTCGTGGAAACTACTCAGCAGGTGTTGGCAGAGCGAGCGTTAGGCATCGCGGAGGAGCGACTACGACAAGCTCTGAACGCTTCTGGGATGGTAGGTACGTTCAGTTGGCATGTACAGTCCGACACCTTCTATTCCGACGCGCGATTTGCTGAGATGTTCTCGGTCGATCCCGCCAAAGGAGACAAAGGTGCTCCGTTGTCGGAGTATCTAGCTGGTGTTCATCCCGAGGATGTTCGGCGGATCGCCGATGCCGTGAACCACACTGTCCTCACCCGGGAAAAGTATGTTCAAGAATATCGGCTTCTTCAGAAAGACGGGAGTATCCGCTGGGTCGAGATGCGCGGTGAATGCCTCTACAGCGAGAATGGTAAGCCGGGCCGCTTCGTTGGTGTGGTGATCGACGTGACCAATCAGAAGAACGCACAAGAGCGTCAACGATTGCTCGCTCGCGAAGCGGATCACCGAGTAAAGAACATTTTCGCCAATTTCCACTCAATGATTAGTCTGAGTGCACGGAGTGCCGGAAGCCCAAAGGAGATGGCTCAAGCTCTTCGTGGCCGATTGGACGCGCTGTTGCGAGCCAAGGATCTTGTCCGTCCAGGTATCATGGGTACTGAGCACGAGAGCGAGCAGACAACGATGGACGCGCTGGTGCGCACCGTGTTGCAGCCTTATGAAGATGGCTCGCCTGACCGCATCGTCATAAGCGGACCCAATGTGCCAGTGGGAGCAAAGGCCGTGACGGGCCTTGCTTTAGTGTTGCACGAGACGGCGACGAATGCGGTCAAGTACGGGGCGCTGTCTCGGCCGGATGGTTCGATCCATGTCACATGGAACGCGAGCGGTGACTACTTCAGTCTGGACTGGGACGAAACCGGCGGTCCTGAAATTCATGTAAAACCGCAGACGCGTGGCTTTGGTAGCACTCTCATCGACCGCAGTGTGACCGGAGAACTGGGAGGCCGGATCGAGCATAACTGGCTGAGAAACGGTCTTAGGCTAAAGCTGAGCATTCCTCTGCAACGCCTTTTAGTTTGAACGTGCATAGCCCATCGCCACCTGATCGAAGGTCCGCTTCGCACCCAGAAGCTGCCACAGCGGGTTATCGGTGTCGCCGATCCTCGATAGCACCCTTGTCTCGCAGATCGGCCGTTATCTTGCGTACGCCTGGCAGCTGAATACCCAAATCGCACGCCTTCATTTTGACTGACGTAATGGCCGGCGGAGCGCTGCTGCGGCACGTAGAGCAGACGCTCCGCTGTCGACCAGTGCTTTCAGCTTGGCAACGTCGTCCGTGTCCCATGGCTACGCAAGAAGGTGCCTGCTCACGGCTATTTCTCCATCGGTCGAAGCTCGCCCTCCAACCAGCCTGCGGCTTGGATCGCGGGATCTGGCTCAACGGCGGTATTGATGAAGCTGCACTTTGGGCATTCGTAGGAATGCACAACGAAGCCCTTTTCCGGGAGGGAGCATCTGATCCAGTGAGTGGCGGCTCCGCAATTTTGACAAGGTGGAGTTCGGGTGCGCGGCATGGCAGCACGTCATGAGTTACAAAAGTCCACGCTTGATAATATTCTTCAAAACACTTGCTATCAAGGAGAAGTGGAGCCGTTCAGACTGAACTAATGCGCTCAATCCTGTTTTCGAACAGTGAGCGCGTAACAACCTTGGAGCGAAGTGCGTTCGCCAACATCTTGCAGACGCACATCGGTTCACCTTTAACGGTCGTGCACCTGCAAGTGTCTCCGTATGCAAATCTTATCAGTCTATCGATGTCGCGATCTGCGATAGCTGCTTCAATCTGGCTGTCATAGGTCAGGAAAATCTCGGCTGAAGAGGATAGTGATGAAGCGCAATTAAGAAGGGTTTTGACCGCCAACGTTGAGAAGTTGTGCCACCGCCGTCAGTAGCTGTGCCGGTGCAAAAGGCTTTGTCAGGAGGACACTGTTCGGCACGCCTTGGGAAGCCCATTCCGCGGCGCTATCCCCGGTCATATATACGACAGCCAGTTCAGGATCGATCGCTCGTGCGTGCCTAGCTACATCCCACCCCGATAGTGTGCCGGGACTCAACTTTATGTCGGTCACCAGTGCGCGGTATTTGGGTACGGAACTATCGAGTAGTCTAACCGCCTCATCCCCGGACTTGGCAACGATGACTTTGAATCCGCCATCGCCCAACGTCTCTTCAACTATATTTCGGATCAGCTCTTCGTCTTCTACGAGCAGGATTACTGGAAGGTCTTCCACTGATGCGCCCCTGTTGACAGCCGGAAGCGACGGTCGCGCTACAATTGATGGGGCAGCGAAAAGTTCCGATAAACCTTTGATGCGGAGAAGTAGCTCTAGGAAAAGGGCGAGGCGTTCGGTGACGACGGGACAGCAATATCGCGGGCGATCGAAGCTCTAGTGCCTTCAAAGGCGTTCGACAGAATGAACTCAATTCACTCGTCGGTATGTCTGCAGCGATAGCCCTTTTCAGGTCGGCGGCTGACTTGTCGGTGGGCGCGGATCAAGTTCTCCGACGTAGCGCGTTATCGCTCAGCAGCGGGCCCACAAATTTTATGATCGACGCTAAAGCCAACTTTGATCGGATCTCTAACCGATTAAGGCTTCCAGAAATTTGGCAGTGCGGCTTTCGGCATTGCGCGCAACCTGTTGGGGTTCGCCGGCGGTCACGACGGACCCGCCCTCAATGCCTGCGCCGGGGCCCATATCGATCACCCAATCACTTTCGGCGACCACTGCCATGTCGTGTTCGACGACGACCACGGTGTTGCCGGCATCCACCAGACCTTGAAGCTGCGCCATTAGCTTTTCGACGTCTGAGGGATGCAATCCAGTGGTCGGCTCATCCAGTACATAAAGGGCCGTCCCCCGCTGAGCCCGTTGCAACTCGGTAGCGAGCTTGATCCGTTGGGCTTCGCCGCCACTGAGTTCCGTCGCGGACTGACCGAGTCTAATGTATCCGAGGCCGACCTCTCGAATGACGCCCAGCGAACGTCGTAGTAGCGCATCTTTCTCGAAAAAGGCGAAGGCATCGTCCACCGTCATGTTCAACACGTCAGCAATGGATTTGTCCCGGATCTTGATTTCCAATGTTTTCGCGTTGTAGCGCGCCCCGCGACAGGTCGGACATGGTGCGTAGACTGACGGGAGGAAAAGCAATTCGACGGTGACGAAGCCCTCACCTTGACAGGTTTCGCAACGTCCTTTGGCGACATTGAATGAAAAGCGGCCGGCATCATAATGCCGTGCCTTGGCCTGCTTCGTGGCCGCGAACAGCTTTCTGACGTGATCGAAAAGCCCCGTATAGGTGGCGAGATTCGACCGCGGGGTGCGTCCGATCGGCTTTTGATCGACGACTACGAGACGTTTTACGTGCTCCATGCCCGCGACGATGTTGCCGCCTAACGTTTGAACGGCGGTTTCCAGAAGGTCCCCTTCGTCTGGAGCGCCCCGGTCCTCTTCGCCGCTCTTGTGCCCCAATATTTCTCCAACCTTCTCGACTAGAAACTGAGTGATCAAGCTGGACTTGCCCGACCCCGAGATGCCGGTCACCGCGGTAAACACACCGACAGGAATGTCGACGTCGAGGTCCTTGAGATTGTTGCGGGTGACACCGCGAAGTTGAAGCTGACCTCGCGGGAGACGGCGCCTTCGATCGAAGGGCGTTGCGCTCCCGAATAGGTGGCGCCTTGTTTGAGACGCTTCGACGTCGGCAAGTCCTTTAGGGATACCGCTGTAAAGCACCTCGCCCCCGTGAACGCCCGCCGCGGGGCCGACATCGACTATCCAGTCCGCGTGGCGGACTACATCCAGTTCATGTTCGACGACGAAAAGCGAATTGCCCGCTGCCTTAAGCCGGTCCAGCGCTCGCAGGAGAGCTTCGGTGTCGGCTGGATGAAGTCCAGCGGAGGGCTCATCCAGAACATACACTACGCCAAACAAGTTCGACCTAACTTGTGTCGTCAACCGGAGCCGCTGCAATTCGCCAGGAGACAATGTCGGGGTGCTGCGCTCGAGCGCGAGATATCCCAAGCCGAGATCGAGCAGAATCGCCAATCTCCCGTTTAGATCTTCCAGAATGCGCTGGACCACGAGAGCTTTTTCCGGATGGTCTTTGGGCATTTGAGATTTGCCTTGGAGATACGGTGCGATCAACTCGCGAACGTCCTTCAAAGGAAGCTCAGACAGTTCTGCAATATCCAAACCTGTGAATCTGACCGAGAGGGCTTCGGGCTTAAGCCGTTTTCCCCGACATACCGGGCAACGGCCGCTCAGCATGAACTGCGAAACCCGCCGCTTCATCATCGCGCTCTGCGTTGTTGCGAACGTCTGCAAGACGTATTTGCGTGCGCCGATGAAGGTGCCCTGATAACTCGGCTCTTCCTTGCGTCTGAGGGCACGCCTCACCTCGGCTGGCGTGTAACCGGCATATACCGGGACGGTGGGCTGTTCCTCGGTAAAGAGTATCCAGTCGCGGGTTTTCTTCGGCAGTTTGCGCCAGGGCGTATCTACGTCATGACCGAGAGTTACCAGGATGTCCCTCAGATTTTGCCCCTGCCAGGCGCTCGGCCAAGCCGCCACGGCTCGCTCTCTTATGGTGAGCTTGTCATCTGGAACCATCGAGGCCTCGGTAATATCGTGGATCCGACCGATTCCGTGACAGTGAGGACAAGCGCCTTCGGGAGTGTTGGGCGAAAATGACTCGGCATAGAGCAGTGGTTGTCCACGCGGGTAGTCGCCGGCGCGCGAATATAGCATGCGCAGCAGGTTCGACAACGTCGTCACGCTGCCGACCGACGAGCGTGTCGTCGGAGATCCGCGTTGCTGCTGTAAAGCCACGGCCGGTGGTAGACCTTCGATTTCGTCCACCTCCGGAATGGACATCTGATTAAACAATCTTCTCGCGTAAGGGGACACCGACTCAAGATAACGCCGCTGCGCTTCGGCATAGAGCGTGCCGAAGGCCAGCGAGGATTTGCCCGATCCCGACACCCCTGTAAAAACGACAAGTGCATTGCGGGGGATGTCGACGTCGATATTCTTCAGATTGTGCTCGCGAGCTCCGCGAACCCGCACGAAGCCCTCATCGAAGGGCGAGCCGGCATTGTACGAACCACGTCTTCCTGCGTACATCTTGCCCTTCCGTGGAACTTTGGCCGCGATTTCAACCATAGATGAAACTTTGGCGGAGGAGTGCGGTTCCCCCCAACGGAGATCCTTAGCGTTGCAGAAGCCTCAACAACATAGGAGGACGAGATGGTCGACACATCACAAATCAAAGAGCATATGGACGTCATCTCGTCGGACAAAAAGGTCGTCGGCAAGGTCGATCACCTGGATGGCGTGCATGCGATAAAGCTTACCAAACAGAGCTCGCCAGACGGGCAGCACCATCACTTCATTCCCGTCGATTGGATCGACTACGTCGATCAGCATGTCCACCTCAGGAAATCGGGAGTGGAAGTGACGGCGCACTGGAAGCACGGGCGGAGCTAGCCTGCTAGTTGGAATTCCACTTGTGACATCTGGCCGGGGTATGGGATTGTTGCGTAGCCTTTTGCATGGCATTGGTGACTCGGTGGCCCATCTCTCGCAGCTTCGCAAGCTAGAGCTTGGAGGCCGGATTTCCCATGGGATCCAGCGCTGGTTATTGGATAATAGCCAGTTCGCCACCAGCCGCGTTGGCCGGCGCCAGATATCCGCCGTTTCGAATGCATGGAAACATCGTACCGCACCACAGCCTTGCCGGCGTAGCTGCGCGTGACATCCGAGAACTCGCCTTCAAAGGTGCCAACGACCGCCCATTCGTTCGTCCATTTCATCTCTGCGGATGCGGTCGTCAACGCAACATCGCGCGCCTGTGCCGCGCCGTTCACGACGAAGCTCGCACGGGGCAGCATCTGGAACGTCGCCGAAGCGAAACGGTCGGTGTTGAAATCATGCGCCCATGCGACTCGGCTGCGCAGGGTCAAGATCGCGTCCATCACGGCAAACGACTTGTCGGTGCGGAAGCCGAGTTCACTGCGGGTGCTTGGTCACCGTCTTGCCAGCATAGGCCATGCGAAGGCATTGGCACCGCCGCCGGTCTCTGCACAATGGGTGCGCGGGCGAGAGATGAGTGCCTGGGGAGAAGGAAGCCTTAGACCTCTGTCAACGAGCGAGAGCCAATCTGTTGAAAACTCTTCTTGATGGTCCCACGGTGAGTGCAGTATGACACTGCAGACATCTACTCGATGAAACGTTTGGTCCTTGACAACGCCTCCGCTTATCTCCGTTCCTAACCAGTCGGAATGGAACGACGTGGAGATGCTCGTCCATCGCAAGGTGACCAGTGAAGACTATGCGCTTTCGGTGATGGATGCGTTCGACGGCCTTTATGCTGAAGGCGTCGCATCGACCAAGTTCTTCGGTCTCCACATCCATCCGCGGATATCAGCCCAGCCGACGCGGTTTCGCCATCTAAGTGAGATTGTTGAGCATATCGCCGGCCACACTGAAATTTGGCACGCGACCACGGGAGAAATGGTCTCCACAGTCAAGTGAGATTAGACTACTCCAATGTGGGGACGATCATTCTGTTACAAGCGCAATCAACCTGCTGTTCAGAATGCCATTTTTGCAGCCGTATAAGGTGCTTTCGCGGATTGGGCGTAGTTCGTCACCGCCCCTATCCGGAGGTTCGGAATCCAGTGTTGAGCAATCCGCTTTGCGCCAGAAGCGGACGGTTGCGGAGCGGCCAACAAACATTGTTCAGCGCGTTTGGCCAACGGCACGGAACACACGTTGGCTTGTGGAAGTTAGGATCCAATCACACCTTTGAGTCCGGTATAAAGAGACCCAGCCACGCCGGCACCTGCGCCGAGCAACGGTCCCGCGGTCTGCGCAAACTCCTGAATCAATCTTGCACGACGTCTCATCTGCTCTCCGCCAACATGCTCTCCGAGCAGGCGGGCAGCCCTAAAGGCAATGGCATTGGGTTTGCCACCCTGCGCCAATGTGTTCGGCAAAATTCGAAAAATAACCATCCCGAGGACATTGCCGGACAGGAATGCCAAACTGATGCTGGCTACATATTCTCCGACCTCACGCCACTCGACGACCGATGCCGGGACAATCGGCACGCTGTCGTTGATTCCGGTAACAACCAACATGCACCCTACACTCAGGATGGCCGTGATCAACCCCACCAGCCAAGCGCCGAGTGGCCCAAGCTTACTGAAGGGCATCGAAGCAATTCCGAACAGCAACGGGATCACGATCGATGCAAGACGCAGATATAGCGGTGCAACATTGAGGACGATGGTGATTACAATGTGGGCGGCTACAAGTAACACGGCTGGCAGCAGTACATAGACCGCAAAGTGAATTACGTAGTAGCGGAGCGGACTGGTCAGCCGCGCCAGCGCAACCTCGGCCCGATCCAGCGCGTGCGTTAGATTGTCGATTTCACTGACAAGGTCCTGGACCTCAAGCAGGACCGGACGGACGAAACGCAGGTCCCGCGAGCAGTTCTTGCACGCGATGGCTTCATCCCTGATTGTCTCTGTGCAGAACGGGCATTCCATAAGACGCCTCAGCCCTTCCGCTTCGCACGGATGGACGCGATCTCGGTTCTGATCCGGGAAAGTTTAGCCACTGCTGCATCACGCTTGGCAATCAGGTCCTTGCGTTCCCTCGCCAGTGCTTCGGGAACGGCGATGTCTCTGGAACACCAGCCACAGACCAGTACGAGATCGCTGTTCTCTCGAAGACAGTACGGACAAATGATTGCCATCGCGTCAGCGCGCGACCTTGAGGACGAAACTCGTGCTGCCGGGGCGCCCATCAGAATCCTTGAGATCCACGCGCAGCATGTGCTCGCCGGGAGGTAGAGACGCATCCGGCATATCGATGCCAGCCGGTTGAACGAACACCTTCAACCGTTCCGTCAAGTCCACATTCGGCGTACGAAGATAAATGACCTTTACGGAGGTAACATCGATCGTCGCTCCACCAAATGACAGGAACTTGAGCTGAAAGTGAGTCGGCGATTGGATGTTATCGCTGCCGGAAAGGAGCTCGATCTTCGGGCCACGCGTGATACCGCGCCGATCGACGACTACTGCACCTTTTGGCGGCGGCAAGGAGGCCTCCTCTTGTGTGATTAATACCCCCGCGGCCCGCGACGGCACGGATTGACACAGCACGATCAGGCAGGCGAACGCAAAGCAAATTCCTATACGACGTCGCATCATCCCCCCCAACGCGATCTATAAACTTATCTGGTGCCCCCATCCCCTATAATGGAGTAGGGCGCCCAGAATAACGGATGTGCGTAAGCGAATTCTGTCTTTCCATCGGCATTCAGATAGCCGGGTCCGTCAGCCAAAGCCATCATGGCCTGACGCTGAGCTTCGCCGCGTGCCAGCTTTGGATCGTCGGCCTGTCGCTTAAATAGATCTGTCATCAACTCGCGCGCGGACTGTGAATGCACCGACCAGTTGGTGACCAGAAGAGCGCGGGTGCCCGCGTAAAAGAACGCCCGGCCAAGGCCCGAGGCGGCTTCTGCGCCGGCGCCGGCGCCGGCACCGGTGTTGCAGGCCGAAAGAATGACCCAGTCCGCGTCGAGTTTGAGACCGAGTATCTCCTCCATCGTCAATAGGCCGTCGCCCTCTTCACCGGTCACAGTCGGCGAGGACAATGCAAGCGCCGGCTGGGTCAGCCCATTCAATTCACCGGGAACGAGGCCGTGTGTTGCGAACGCAATGATCTTAAAGCCGGTCAGATTGACAGACTTGACGGCTTTCTCCGTCGCTCCTTTGCCGAGGTTCAGAACCTTGGATGGATCGGCCTGCAGCGCCAAAGCGATCGAGCGCAGCTCGTCCGCCGTATCCGGAAGGCGCGGCAGCAAGCCAAGCTCCGCGCTATCGACCCCGTCAAGCTTCGGACTATTACGGCGCTTCAGCGGCACACCTCGCATGGCATTGGCATCTGCGGCATCGGCCACGCGGATCTTCGCTTCAATCTGCTCAGCCTCGGCCTGCTGCTCGGTGTTAAAATAGGGATCTCCGAACGCGATCATCTCGCTACGGTCGGACTTGCCGGGCGGTAGCTGCCGCAAGGTTCGCAGCGCGGCCGCGGAGGGGACCAAGGTGACCGCATGGGTGCGCGCTAGCCAGGGAACGTCCCTGTACCTCGCAAACAGAACGTCTTCATCCTTCTTGATCGTCGATGGCTGCGTTGGCAAAAGAGAGAGCGGCAGCAGGCCCAGCGCGCCGTTGGTGACGACGACCAATGTCTTGGCCGACTTCCAGCCGACCTCGACGGGCTTGAGAAGCGACGAATAGAGATCATATCCGAGCGCCATATCGAAAGCCGGAATATCCGAGATGATCGCGGCCTGCGGTTCGAGCGCCTCGCGCAACTTCGTCACTTTGGTCTGGACTTCCGCTGCATTGGACCCGATTGAAGCGAAGGCGACCGCGCCCGCCTTCGGGACCGCCCAGACGAAGCTCGCATCCTGGCCGAAATAAAACGACAGCATCGCCTCGTCAGGCGCGAGCGTATCGCGAATCTCATCGACAGACGGTGCTCTTGGGGCGACCAGATCGGCATAGGACGGAAACCGACGGTTGATCTCCTGTCGCGCCTTGACCCGATCGCTGCGCAGATTGGCGATGGATGCATTCAACGCCTGTACGCCTTTCTCGTCTCGCTCAGCCGATGACAAGGACAATACGTTATTCAACGTACCCAGCTGAGCGTTGATCTGCTTTGACAGATCCTGCTCCTTGCGCACCAATTCAGCTAGCGCTGGGTCCTTGACCGAGCTCCGCGCACTCGAAGCCGCCAGCGCCTGCTGCACTGAGCTGCCGCGGACAGCGTCGGCAAGGCTGAATGTCTCGGCCCCGATATCAGCCGCCAGACTCTTCTGTCTGGACAACATTCTGAAATAGGCTTCGACAATCGCTTGGAAGCGTTGATTCCTTGCCGCAACGACCGTTGTGTCGTCATCGTCGGCATTCTCACGCGCCGATGCGACTAGGATTGGTATTGCGATCTTGAATTCGCGGATAGCTTCCTCATCGCGTCCTGCTCGCATCAAGCCGATAGCAAGGGTTCCGCGCGCCGACGCCGTATCAAAATGGCTCTCGCCGACGCGTGCGATCTGCTTCTTGACCAACTGGTCAGCCGCGGAAATGCCCGCCTCGATCTGGCCCGAAGCATAGAGCGATGCGATACGCGAGCCGTTCAGTTCGAATACCTGACGCCGCATCGGCTCCCAGTTGGCGATTGCCCTATCGATCTGAGCATAAACCGCGACGGCGTCACGGCTCTTGCGCTGCAAGTTGAGGACGCCGCCAAGCTGTGAAAGCATCTGCACGCTTTGTGGCGCTTCATCCGGAACGCCCGTTGTCTTGCCGATATCGAGTGCCACGCGCAGCAGCTTTTCGCCGTCGGAATGGCGCCCCTGTTCGATCAGGATGCCCGCAAGACCTGCAATGAAACGCGGCGTCGCGTAATGATATTTGCCTTGGTCCTTCAACCGGGACAACAGCGCGCGACGTGCATCGGATTCGGCCTCCGCAAAACGGCCCTGCCGGGCCTTCGTCCGTGCAAGACTGAGCGTGATAAAATCGATGGATTGAAGCAATGCCGACTCCGTCGGCGGATTCTCGCCACTGAGAAGGCCCTTCATGCCTGCACGCTTGCGGGCTTCCGCAATGCGAAGCGAAGCCTCAGCCTCCTTAAACTGTCCACGTGCCTCGAAAATGGCAGCATTCCCGAGCTCGATCTCCGCCTCCCAATTCTGCCCGTAACGCGCATACGCTGCGCGCATGGAAGGATGGCCACTCGTTCGCGCCTCCTCGATCGCCGGGCGGCTGCGGCGCATGTAGCCTTCTGCCTGGACGACATCGCCCATCTGGATCAGCGAATTGGCAATCGAGCGATTAGCTGTATGTACGAACCCCTTCGCACCCGGCGTGTTCGCGGTGTCGCGCAGTAGCCGCTGATATGTTTCGAGCGCCTTCTTCGGATCGCCCGCACTGCCGTACTGGACAGCCGCTAGTTGAACCAGGCGCGCCATCAGTCCGGGCGGAGCAGCACCGCGGCCCGCCTCAATCCCTTTTTCAAGATCGGAGATGGAATCCGTTAGCCGACCGAGCTGGCTTCTTGCGCCCGCACGGTCGAGATAGAACTGCGCAAGCGAGACGCGCGAAGCTCCGCCGGGAGGCTTCACGTCTGCGTCGGCCCTTAGTTGCTCGATCTTTTTCTCGTCCGGCTTTTCGGTATCGAGGATCGCCGTGATATCGGAGATCGAGCGCGGCGGTGCGACAAAGCCGACCGGCAATGCCGTTTCCGGTGCGATCTTCGGCGTGACATCGGCGGGGACGGCGACGGCGACATTGGCACGCCCGTTTGCCGCGTTCAGTCTCGACATCACACAAGAGCGTACTGCGGGAGTGGCCTTCGTCCGGCATGCCTCCAGGCTGCCGCCGCCACCGCGCATGCAGGACATCACAATTGGCTTTCCAACCGACATCCGGCACTGCTCGATCGCAGCTTCCTGCGTGAGCGCAAATGCCGCCTGCGACAACACCGCGAGCGCTGCGCTGATGAAGAGCGTCGCCGATGCGCATAAAGCCACATGCCAAATTATCAATCGCTTGGAAATGACCGCTTGCATGATCACGGCTCCAAAATAACTTATCAAAATATGACGCGATCCTAGCCGCAAACCAATTTGATCGACAAGCGCGTTGAGACAGGTTCCGCATGGAACCAGGGTTCATTGTTGTAAAGCTCGGAGACGAGATGGCGACCATTTGCCGAGTGTCTTACGTTGCACTAGTGTTGATCGCAGGTACCACCGGCCTGTTGACGAGCTCTCCGGCGGAAGATTTTGTCCCGCCGTTACGTATGCTTCCTTCTGAAATCGCCAGCCGCGCCGCGTCATTCGCGAAGGATCTCACCTATCCGCAGCCGGTCAAGGCGGGAGATGAACTGACTTCGTCCCAAGCTGCGTTTCTGAAGCCTGACGGCGATGGCCCGTTTCCTGCGCTGGTGATGGTCCATCAGTGCGCAGGCGTGAACCAAGCGATCGTCCTCTGGGCGCGCGAAGCTGTCAGCCTTGGCTATGTCGTTCTCCTGATCGACAGTCTGACGCCTCGGCAGGTTAGCACGTTGTGCTTCGGGCCGCGAAACGGCGTCAATCTATTCCGCGGAGCAAAGGACGCATTTCAAGCGGCGGACCATCTCCGTCAATATCCGTTCGTGGACCCGACTCGGCTATCATTCGTCGGGTTCTCTTGGGGAGCGATGGTTGGCCTTATCGTCTCCAGCGCAAGGTACGCGGAAGCGCTGGGCGGTCGCCCGTTCGCATCCGTTGCAAGTTTCTATCCCGGGTGCTTGCGCGTTTCGCGGCCAAATACGCCGAGCTTTGATATCGTCAGCGATGACATGAAGCAGCCGACACTGGTTCTCATGGGCGCCACCGACAATGAAACCCCCGCCAGCGAATGCGTTGAAAAACTACATGAAGCCAAGTCGGCTGGCTCAGCCGTAGAATGGCATGTCTACCCTGACACTGGCCACTGCTGGGACTGCCGGCAACTCGACGGTCGTAGCAAGACGGATTTACACGGGAACCTAGTTTTCTATAAGTTTAGACAGGACGTCACGACAGACTCATCCAAGCGGTTATTTCAATTCCTAGCCGCTCCGCACCGGGGCAAATAATTGTGGTGACAGACTCTCTCCACAGGAATAGACCCCCGCTCCTCCGACACTGAAGGACTTGCATCTGCGAGGCGTCCTGACCGCAACCGTTCAGGATTGGCGAGAGGCGGTAGTTCGAACGATTTCCTTTCAATACAATCGGATCTTAAGGACCCTACCCGCTCTGGCGGGGCAGTTCCGGTACGGTAAATTACAGCGGTATCTGGTTAATCCCATTAGCGGCGATCGCCACGGAGGTTGATGGTGAACGCAGAAACGACCGTCGCCATCTTTTTTGTTGCCTGCCAGGTAGTCCAAGCTAACCAGACGAATTTTACGCTACCCAACAGGGGGCTTCTGTAGCAATCTAAGTTATACTTTTTGGAATTTTGATAGTGACCGTCATACGCCTTTTGATCGCGGCTGGGCTCTACTGCACGTTGGTTACAGCGGCTGCGGCAGAAAAACGAGTCGCGTTGATCGTGGGAAACTCCGCCTACAGTCATGTCGGAAGACTTGCGAATCCGGCGAATGACGCGGCCGCCATCGAAACAGTGTTGAGAAAAGCCGGTTTCGATACGGTCGATTCGCGTCGTGATCTTTCCATAAGTGACACGAGAAAAGTACTGCGGGACTTCACGGCAAAGACGCGTGATGCAGACGTAGCCGTTATCTATTACGCGGGACACGGTATTGAAGTCGACGGCATCAATTACATTATTCCGATCGACGCGACTCTTGAGCAGGACACGGATATCTACGATGAAGCGGTCTCGCTCGACCGTATCCTTGTCGCTGTTGAGCCCGCCAAAAAGCTGCGGCTGGTAATCCTTGATGCTTGTCGCGACAACCCGTTCGCCAAGACCATGAAGCGTACGTTGGGTTCTCGCGCGATTGGCCGAGGCTTGGCAAAGGTTGAGCCTACCACGCCCAATACCATGATTGCGTTCGCCGCCAAAGCAGGTTCGACCGCTTCAGACGGCGCGAGCCGCAATAGCCCGTTCGCCACCGCACTCGTGGATCACCTGCCTAAACCCGGACTGGACCTGCGTAAGGCTTTCGGCTTCATTCGCGACGATGTGATGAAAGCTACCGACAACAAGCAAGAGCCCTATGTTTACGGGTCCCTCGGCGGCAACGACGTGTCGCTAGTGCCGTCGGGTGCGGTTCTATTACCGACTGCAGTTGCCCCCCCATCTTCATTGCCAGGCTCCACCAATGCCGATGCCCGGCGTGACTACGACGCCGCAGTGACGATCGGTACCCAAGCGGTTTGGGAGGCGTTTATTGTCGATTATCCGAGAGGCCTATACACGGAGCTCGCCAAGGCGCAGCGCGCAAAGTTATTGGCCGAGGAAGCTCGCAGCGCCGCGGCCGAGCGATCACGTATCGCTGACGAAGAGAAAGCCCGGCTCGCTGCCGACGGTGCGCGTGCGGCGGAACAAGCGAAAGCAGCGAAAGCCGCGAAGGCAGCCGACGAGGTTCGGATCGCTGCAGAAAAGAAAAAAGCAGCGGAAGACGCCAAGCTAGCCGAAGCAGAGCGTGCCAAGACCGCCGCCGTAGCGAAGGCTGCAGAAGAGGCGCGCGTTGCAGCGGAAAAGAAAAAAGCGGCGGAAGACGCCAAGCTGGCCCAAGCAGAGCGCGCCAAGATCGCCGCGGTAGCGAAGGCTGCGGAAGAAGCACGCGTTGCGGCGGAGAAGAAAAACGCTACCGATGGCCCAAATCTACCGGAGAGGAAGCGCGAAGCTGACGGACGCCAGGCGATCTCGCCGAATTTGGATACGGACAGACCTACTGGGCCGGTGGCCAGCGTTGCATCCGATTCGAAGTTCGAAACTTCATCACGATCTGCCGAAAATGCAATTGATATACCTCGTCAAGTACAAGCAGAGCTGCGTAGAGTTGGTTGCAACACCGGAGCCGTTACCAGCGAGTGGAACGGCGCCGCCCAGCGCGCACTCGGTCTCTTTAACAAGCACGCCGGCACCACCCTAGATGTGAAACTTGCAAGTCTTGATGCGCTCGATCTAGTCAAAAGTAAAACCGGCCGCATCTGTCCGCTGGTCTGCGAAAGCGGCTACAAGGCCGATGGCGATCGCTGCACGAAAGTAACATGCCGCGCCGGCTATGAGGTTGGAGACAACAACGCTTGCGAAAAAATCGAAGTCAAGAAGCCGCCGACAAAGCGCGCCCCTTCAACGACCCAGGTAGCGGCGCCCGCCGCGCCGTCCGCGCAAATCATTTGTGGTAATGGTGGCTGCCGCCCAATCGGCAAGGGATGCAAACTAGTGCAGACGCGCAATGGATACGCCGGAAACTTCGAAGTCTGTAACTGAGCACAAATCCGAAATTCCTGTACGCGCCGCGCCGGCGCTGGAGATGTGTCAATCGCTTCGCCGCAGGAGGTGTTCACAATTCACACACGAGCGCGAGCATGAACGTCCGTTTTGCGCCATAAGCGGTCATGGAAATCTTGCATTCGTTCCGTGCGAGACGCGCGCCGCCGACGCTCTGGCCAACAGATTGCGCGTCTCTCTACTATCTCTTATCAGGCAATATTATAGCGCGGAGCTGGCTTGCCGGTTTGAGTCGCGGCGAAAAGTGCCGAGCGTGCCTCGTCGTACCTATCCCAGAGAGTCGCGTCGGCGACCGACGGCCAAGTAACCTTCTCGCCGTTGTCGCATATTTGAAGACACGACCGCTAATGCTGCGGGCGCGTCGGGCCGTGTCATATCGCCCTCGCCTCTCGATCTTTCGAAGTACATCAAGCAATTCCGACGCCTTGATTTCGGCGATCGGTCGATCGCCCAAATCGGCGTTGATGAAGCCGAGAAGCCATTTTTTCTTCTCAATTGTCTTTGGGTCGTCGCCCTCGGCTTCGAACTTCGTGATCAGTTCGTCCGCGACGATCCGGAACGTATTGCTGCGCGCGATGCGCGCCGCGCTGCGATCCAACTTGCGCTGCGCGGACGGATCGATGCCCTTGGCCAGAAGCGTCTTGTTCGCGTCCCGACCGGCGCGGGCGTCGGCGAGACTGACCGCCGGATAGGCGCCCAGCGCGATCAGCTTCTGCTTTCCGTCGAACCGATACGCCTGCCGCCAAAGCCGCGACCCGTTCTTTTCAACAAGCAAATGCAGCCCGCCTCCGTCGCTGATTTTGTAGGGCTTCGTGGCGGATTTGGCGGCACGGCAGGCGGCATCCGAAAGCGGCATCGATTAGGTCCCCGCAGTCAATCTACCAACACGCGATCGACGGGATACCAACAGCAATACCAACAAAAACAACGGCTGCCGGCGGACGGTCGCGAATGTCAGCGAACGAGAAAGCGCTCTAATTCAAGCACTTATAGCACATCAGCGGACAGAGGAGGAAGCTGGGGGACAACAAATGGTGCCCAGGGGCGGGATCGAACCACCGACACTGCGATTTTCAGTCGCATGCTCTACCAACTGAGCTACCTGGGCGCCGCCCCGGATCAGGTCCAGGGAGCGCCGGTTTATAGTCAGGCAAATCGGCCCTGTCCACCCGCCCGATGGCATTTCTGTGAACGAAGATTTTCCCGTCAAAACAATGGGAAATGACCGCTTCGGACCAGCTTGGACAGCGCGAATGCCCGTCGAGCCTATTCGGCGTCCTCGTCATCCGTCGGTTTGCCGGGAATCGCATAGGAGCCCGACAGCCAGCGATTGAGATCGACGTCGCGGCAACGCTCGGAGCAGAACGGCTTGGATGCCTCGACAACGGGCTTGCCGCAGATCGGGCACGGCTTTTCGCCGGATTTGGACACCTTAGCTTGCATTCAACCATCCGAAACGGATCGGGAAGCCCTCGCCGCCCAGCAGGGAGACGGTCTCGTAGAGCGGCAGGCCGACGATATTGGTGTAGGAGCCGACCATCTTGACCACGAAGGAACCGGCAATGCCCTGCACAGCGTAGCCACCAGCTTTGCCGCGCCATTCGCCGGAGCCGATATAGGTCGAGATGTCATCTTCGTTAAGGCGTTTGAAGCGCACCTTGGTCTCGATCAGCCGCTGCCGGAAGCTTTCCTTGGGGGTGACGATGCAGATCGCCGTATAGACGCGGTGGTTGCGGCCCGACAGCAGCCGCAGGCACTGCGAGGCCTCATCAACCAGTTCCGCCTTGGGCAGAATGCGGCGGCCGACGGCCACCACGGTATCTGCCGCGAGAATGAACGAGCCGCGGAGTTCGTCGTCGAGCTGGACCGACTTCAGCGCCGCTTCCGCCTTGGCGCGCGCCAGCCGATTGGCACAGGCGCGCGGCAGTTCGCCCCGCTTCGGGGTCTCGTCGACATCGGCGGGACGCAGCGCATCGGGCTCGATCCCGGCCTGGTTGAGCAGGCTGAGGCGGCGGGGCGAACCGGAGGCGAGAACGAATTTGGGGCGGCCGAGCATGCGGGGTCTGCGATCCTGGAAATGCGCGCGGAACCTATCGGAAGCCCCCTGCTTCGACAACCGCACACGCTGTATTTAGCCGCTGGCAGCACTGCCTTTGGCGAAACGTTTGCGGATCCGCAGCAAAAGCCCATCGCAGACCTCGCGATAGGCAGCCAGTTTCTGGTCGCGGTTACCTTCGGTTCCCGTAGGATCCACCGTCGGCCAGTATTCGACCTCGGCGGCATCGGTGCGTGTCAGATCCAGCGCCTTGTGATGCGCCTCGGGCGACAGCGTGATGATGAGGTCAAAATTGAGCCCTTCCCAGTCTTCGAGTTCCTCGAAGGTCATGGGCTTGTGTCTGGAGATGTCCTGGCCGAGTTCGGCCATCACGGCCACCGCGAAGGGATCGAGCTCGCCCTTCTTCACCCCGGCAGATTTCACATACAGCGCCTGCGGAAACATCTGCTGCAACAGGCTGGCGGCCATCGGCGAGCGCACGCTGTTCTGGCCACAGGCAAACAACACCGCCTGCGGCGTACGCGCGCGTGGCGGCGCGGCCATCAGCGACTAGCCTTTCCAGTGAAGGACGGAGATCAACGTAAACAGCCGCCGCGACGTTTCGAAATCGACGCGCACCTTGCCGGCCAATCGTTCCTGCAGCGTCCGCGAGCCTTCGTCGTGGATGCCGCGGCGGCCCATGTCGATCGCCTCGATCTTGTCGGGCGTAGCGGTACGGATCGCCTGATAGTAGCTGTCGCAGATCATGAAGTAGTCCTTCACAATGCGGCGGAACGGCCCGAGCGACAGAAGGTGCGCGACGACAGGCGTGCCGTCCTCGCGGCGGATGTCGAACATCAGCCGGCTGCCGGTGATGCCGATATGCAGCGTAAACGGGCCGACATGCGCGCCTTCCGGCGCGAACAGATTCTGCTCGATCAGGTCGTAGATCGCGATCGCGCGCTCATGCTCGATATCCGGCCCGGAACGGCCGATCGATTCCTCATCGAGCGTCACCGCCACGATGCGGTTGTTGCTGTCATCCTCTGGTGGAGGGGCATTGCTCATCGCAAATTGAGGCGCAATCCGACCGAACGTGCGTGGGCATCGAGGCCTTCGGCCTTGCCCAGCGTCATCGCAGCCGGTCCCAGCGCCCGCAGCTGATCCGGCCCGCACTTCAGGATCGATGTTCGCTTCATGAAGTCAAGCACGCCGAGGCCCGACGAGAACCGCGCCGAACGCGCCGTCGGCAGCACGTGGTTGGAGCCGCCGACATAATCGCCAATCGCTTCCGGCGTATGGCCGCCGAGGAAGATGGCGCCGGCATTGCGTATCTTGAGCGAGAACGCTTCAGGATCGGCCGTCATGATTTCGAGATGCTCCGCGGCAATGGCGTTGGCGAGCGGCACGGCGTCATCGAGCGCCTGCACCAGAATGATCGCGCCATATTCGTCCCACGACGCGCGCGCGATGTCCGCGCGCGGCAGCGTGGTGAGCTGCGCTTCGACCGCGCGCGCGACATTGTCGGCCAGTGCCTTGCTGTCGGTGATGAGAATCGACTGCGCATTGACGTCGTGCTCAGCCTGCGCGAGGAGATCCGCCGCGATCCAGTCGGCATTGGCGGTGTCATCGGCGATGACCAGGACTTCCGACGGACCGGCGATCATGTCGATGCCGACCTTGCCGAACACTTGTCGCTTGGCAGCGGCCACATAGGCATTGCCGGGACCGACGATCTTGGCCACCGGCGCGACGGTCGCGGTGCCATAGGCCAAAGCGGCCACGGCCTGCGCGCCACCGACGCGATAGATCTCGGACACGCCGCCGAGCTTCGCCGCGGCCAGCACTAGCGGGTTGAGCTTGCCGTCCGGCGACGGCACCACCATCACCACGCGCTCGACGCCGGCGACCCTGGCCGGCACGGCATTCATCAGCACCGAGGATGGGTAGGCCGCAGTCCCGCCGGGCACATAGAGACCAACAGCCTCGATGGCGCTCCAGCGCCAGCCAAGCTCGACGCCCAGCGCATCGGTGAAGCGGTCGTCCTTGGGCAATTGGCGCTTGTGGAACAGCTCGATGCGATCGCGGGCGAATGTCAGGGCCTCGACGGTCTCTGCGTCGCAGGCGGCGACGGCGGCATCGACCTCGGCCGGGCTCACGCGCAGTCCGGAGGCCTTGAGGTCCAGCCGGTCGAACTTACGGGTGGCCTCCAGCAGCGCATCGTCGCCGCGAGCGGCGACGTCATCGACAATGGCGCGCGTGGCAGCCTCGATATCGGCCGCGACTTCACGCTTCATGGTCAGGAAAGCATTGAAGCGCTGGGTGAAATCGGCGCTGGCGGTATCGATACGAATTGGCATTCTGGTGTTCCGGCGGGGCCTTGCCGGCCAAGGCCCCCTGCTCAATGGCGCGGCGGCAAAGGGCCGTCAACCCTGTGCTGCCATGGAAAGGATGAATAGCGGATCAGGCGTCCAGGCCGGAGGCCTCGGTGCCGGCCCCGGATTCGCTGGTGAGATCGTCGGGACCCAGGTCGGCCAGTTCGCATTCCAGACACTCGACGTCCAGCCGAAGTGCGCCCCCACCGGCGAAGATCAAGACGACGCTACCGCCAGGAGGCTCGGCGGCATGGAATTCGATGCCGAACAGTTCCAGCGCGATGTCGGGCGTGTCGAGATCGATATCGCGGGACTTGCAGGCCAGCACGCGGTCGAAGCGCAGCGCCGAGACCAGCCGGCGCGGCGTCACCTCACCCGAAATTGCCTGGTCCCAGTCGAGCCGGCTCATGCCGACCACCAGCCGCTTTTCGCTCTGCCGCCAGATAATGTCGCCGACATTAACGGCCGCATCCTGCACATGCGCAGAAATCACCGCGAGGTCGTCGGCATCCAGTGCAATAAGCTTGCGTTGACCCGTCACGACGACCTCATGTGAGAACCTAGCCGCTGATGCGCTCGATGGTGGCGCCGCAGGCGGACAGCTTTTCTTCGAGCCGCTCGAAGCCACGATCGAGATGATAGATGCGGTTGACCATGGTCTCGCCTTCCGCGACGAGGCCAGCGATCACCAGCGACACCGAGGCGCGCAGATCAGTGGCCATCACGGGCGCGCCGCGCAGCTTGGCCGTACCGTCGATGGTCGCGGTTTCACCGTCGAGGTGAATTCGCGCGCCGAAGCGTGCCAGCTCCTGCACATGCATGAAGCGGTTCTCGAAAATTGTCTCGGTAATATGCGAGGAGCCCGTGGCTGTCGTCATCAGCGCCATGAGTTGCGCCTGCAGATCGGTCGGAAAGCCGGGGAATGGCGCCGTCGACACGTTCACCGGCTTGATGCCCGCGCCGTTGCGCGAGATGCGGATGCCATCGTTGTTCGGCGTCACCGTCGCGCCGGCCTCGACCAGTACGTCGAGCGCCGACTGTAGCAATTCAGGCCGTGCGCCTGAGAGCTGCACGTCGCCCCCGGTCATGGCCACGGCCATCGCATAGGTGCCAGTCTCGATACGATCCGGCAGCACGGTGTGGCGCGTGCCATTCAGCTTGGCCACGCCCTCGATCGTGATCGTCGGGGTGCCGGCGCCGGAGATGCGCGCGCCCATCTTGTTCAGGCAGTCGGCGACGTCGACGATTTCCGGCTCGCACGCCGCATTGTTGATGACGGTCGTGCCCTTGGCCAGCGTGGCGGCCATCAGCGCCACATGGGTGCCGGAGACGGTGACCTTGGCGAAATCGATGTCCGCGCCTTTGAGGCCGCCGGGGGCCTTGGCGATGACATAACCGCCGTCGATGGTGAGTTCGGCGCCGAGCTTCTCCAGCGCCATGATCAACAGATCCACCGGGCGGGTGCCGATGGCGCAGCCGCCGGGTAGCGACACCTTGGCTTCGTGCATGCGCGCCAACAGCGGTGCGATCACCCAGAAGGACGCGCGCATCTTCGACACCAGCTCGTAGGGCGCTGTCGTATCGATGATGTTGGCGGCGGAGATATGCAGGGTCTGGCCCTGATATTCATGGTCGCCCGGGCGCTTGCCGGCCGACATGATGTCCACGCCGTGATTGCCGAGAATGCGCTGCAACTGCGCGACGTCGGCCAGACGCGGCACGTTGTCGAGAATCAGCGTCTCGTCGGTCAACAGACCGGCGATCATCAATGGCAGCGCCGCGTTCTTGGCGCCCGAAATCGGGATCGTGCCATTGAGTTTGCTGCCGCCGACGATGCGAATGCGATCCATACCGATTCCCGCTGATTGCTGTGCCCCGACTATAGGGCGGATGGCCTCTTTAAAGCAAAAGCGTCGAAATTTGCGGTTTTTCGATGAGGCCGGCAGCAAATCTGAAAAAGGGCCGAATCGGCCCGTTTACGCTCCGACCAGGTTGATATCAGGCGTCTCAAGAATGGGCTTGGAATAGCCGTTGCGAACCACCCGGATCATGGCGCGGCCGACTTTCTCCGTCGTGGTGACGTATTTCGGCGCGATCCGGACCAGCAGCCCCCAAAGCGGCGCGGTCGCGGTGTAGATCGCCTGAACCCACGCCGTCTTCGAACGAACACCATGCAGCGGCTGGATGCCACCGGGGCGAAACATATAGGCCGCCTGGAACGGCAGCTTGAGCAAGTCGTTCTCGGTTTTACCCTTGACCCGCGCCCACATCACGCTGCTCTGCTCGGTGCTGTCGGTGCTCTGGCCGGTCACGTAGACGAAGGTCATGCCAGGATTGAGCCGGACCAGCGTGTTCGCGACCGCGAGGGTGATGTCATAGGTGAGCCGGCGATAATCCGACTCGCTCATGCCCAGTGAAGAGATGCCGAGGCAGAACAGGCAGGCGTCATAGCCCGTCAAGTCAGGTGCGATGGCCGACAGATCGAAAAAATCCGTATGCGTGATCTCACGCAGTTTGGCATCGCGTTGCCCGGTAGGACTGCGGCCGACCACGAGCACGGCTTCGACATCGGGATCGAGCAGGCATTCGCGCAGCGCGCCTTGGCCGACCATGCCGGTCGCACCGAACAGAATGACTTTCATGAGACTTCCTTTGGATCACTGACAGTCGATCGCGCGACGCAATCAGGCGGCAATTGCGACCTGATCGAACGACATGCCGGTGAGCGCAGCTGAGACCTCCCACAACCGCGCAGCGACGGCGGCGTCCTGCGCTCGCGGCATGATCTTCGCGGGAGCCGGCGGCCCCTTCATTTCGTAGACGCCGTTCGGGCCGTAATAGCCAGCTGGCTTCGCATCGGGTGAGGTAGCCGCAAACAGCGTGGGCAAGGCACCGGCGGCGGCTGAATGGCTCAGCGGACGCAGCAACCGGCTTCCGAGCCCCATCAAGCCACCACTGCCGGGACCGTTCGGAATGAGATCGGTGAGCGCGAAACCGGGATGCGCGGCATTGCTCATTAGACCCCAGCCCGCGGCATCGCTGCGCCGCTGCAGTTCGATCGCGAAGATCAGCATCGCGAGCTTCGACTGCTGATAGGCTTTCCACGGCTTGTAGAATGTCGCGCCCTGAAGATCGTCGAAGTCGATGAGGCCCGAACGATGCGCAAGACTGCTGAGATTGACCACACGCGGCGCCTTGTTGCGGCGAAGCACCGGGAGCAGACGCGCCGTGAGCGCATAGTGACCGAGATAATTGGTACCGAGCTGCATCTCGAAGCCGTCGGCGGTGGTCTGGCGCGTCGGCAGCGCCATCACGCCGGCATTATTAATCAGCAGATCAAGCGACGCGTACATCGCATCGAAACGGCGTGCGAAAGTAGCGACGGAGTCCAGGCTGGCGAGATCGAGGTGCTCATAGCTGATAATCGCGTCGGGATGTCGCTCGCAGATGCGCTCGATCGCGGCACTCCCCTTGGCGTCGCTACGGCCGGTCAGCACCACTTCGGCGCCGGCTCCCGCAAGCGCCATTGCCGTCTCGAAGCCGAGGCCGCCTGTCGCCCCGGTCACCACGGCGAGTTTGCCGGTCATGGGCGGAATATGGTCGATGCTCCAGTCCGTCATGCTTATATCTCCCCAGGATCGAGAATCGTTGCGCGGCGCGGCCGCCGGACATAAATGTGCACTAAGTGCAAACTTGCAATAGGTGCAGATCGAGGATTGTTGTGACCGCCAGGACGCCGGCTAAGCCGAAGAAAACAGACACGGAATCGGTTGCGGCACCTGTTGTGCCGCCGACCGGCCTGCGCGAACGGAAGCGCCAGCAGACCCGAGAGCGGCTGACCAAGGTCGCGATGGAACTGTTTCTCAGGCGCGGTTTCGAAGAAACGACGCTGGACGACATCGCCGCTGCCGCAGAGATCTCGCGCCGCAGTTTCTTCCATTACTTCGCGTCGAAGGAAGACCTGGTGCTGGCGTGGCAGGATGCCAGCACGGATTTCCTTGTGGCCGCGATCGCCGCAAGGCCCGCGGACGAGCCGATGCTGCTGGCCGCGGAAAATGCTTTGCTCTCGATGGCGCAGCAGCTCGAGAGCTCCGAGGCGATCGCCATTGCGCAATTGAAGCACGGTAATCCCGCGCTGCGCGCGCGCGACCACGTGAAATACGAGAAGATGGAGCGCGCCATCGCTGCCGCGCTCGGCAACCGCGCCAAAGACAAATCCGGCCAATTACAGGCGCGGCTGGTCGCCATGATCACGACGGGCGCGATGCGGATCGGCGGCGAGATCTGGCTAGCGCAGGGCGCGGGCGAAAGACCCGAGGCGCTGGTGAAGCGCACCTTCGGCGAGATACGGGCGATCCTCCGGGAATCGCCCGCCCGAAAAGGCAAAGCCTAGCCGCTATCGGCGGGAGATCGTCGCGCTGCGATCAGGCGAAGCCGCCGGGCATCGGGCGAAACTTCCTGATCGCAAGGAAGGTCGTGACGACGAAGAACACCAGCACGATGCCCTGAACGATCGCAAAAGGCGGCTCACTCGGCGGCACGCTCGGTGCCAGCGCATGAAGCGGCGGGACCTTCAGGAAGCTCTGGATCACCAGCACGAACACATTGAGATAAAGCGAGATCATCGCAGTCAGCACGTAAATCCAGCGCCATGACCCCGCCAGCTTCTGGCCGTACAGCGCCAAACAGGCGACCGCCAGCAGCACCAGCGAAATGATGCCGATGACATGCGACGGCAGCAGTTTTTCGACCGGGAAGAAAAAGCCGGTCACGCTGGTCAGGATCGTCGTCAGCAAAAACAGACCGGTCCAGCCGGGCATCGGCTTTGACTTCAACAACCCGACCATTGCGACAAGGCCCGCGACGATGCCGATCAGGCTGACCACCACATGAAGCAACGTGAACGTTGCCAAGCTCATTCCTAGGACCATGATGCACCCCTGCTTTAGAACTTTTCAAATCTTAGGGTGCAGCGCGGGAACTTGCCAATAGTTTTTGGCTGATAGTCATCATATAGATTTGCGCGCAGGGCGCCGTTTTGTTCAAGACATTCGCGTTCGATCAATAGAGCCGCGCAATCTACTTGTTGAGAAACTCAACCAGTTTCGGGATCACCTGATCGGGAGCTTCTTCCATCAGCCAATGGCCTGAGCCTTTGACGATAACGCCGTCCACATTGCTGGCGACGAGGCGCCCTTGCTCGATCAGAAAAGACCCACCGGCCTTCTCACCGGAGAGAACCAGCATCGGCATTGGCAGTTTGGTCTTGGCAAGTTCGGCAAACTCGGCGGCATCTTTCTCAAAAGCGCGGAAGACCTCGAATCCGGCTGCCATGTGGCCGGGCTTCGCATAGGCCTTGGCGTAAAACACGCGGTCCTTTTCCGGCACCGACTTCTTCGGGTCCGCCGCGAAATCATTCCAGAAGTGCTCGAGGTAAATGCGCTCGCGGCCCGCTACCAGCGCCAGCGGCGTCTTGCCGTAGAAATGAAAATGCCAAAGATCGCGCAGCAGCCAGACATGGGTCCAGTCGCCGACGCCGGGCAGGAACGCATCCATCAACGCGATACGATCGACCTCGGCCGGATATTGCGCAGCATAGGCATAGGCGACCATCAGACCGATGTCATGCCCGACAATTTTCACCTTGGGATATTTCAGGCCGACCACCAGCGCATGGATATCGCGCGCCATCGCCGCCTTGGTGTAGCCATCAGCCGGCGCGTCGGAATCGCCGAAGCCACGCAGATCTGGCGCGATCACCGTATGACTGGCCGCAAGTTTCGCGATCAGCGGGCGCCACATATGGCTGGTCTCGGCATAGCCATGCAGCAGCACGATCGGATCGCCCTTGCCCGCAATGAGATAATGCAGCTTGACGCCGTTGATGGTGGCGAAGCGGCTTTGCGGAGCTTGCGCTGAAGCGGATACGGGGAGAAACGGCGCTGCCAGGACGGCCAGCAGCACACCCAACAAAGCCCGGCGTCCGATCGTAAAAATGTGCATGAAGTCCCCACTGAAACGTCGCCCGCGTCGGGACGATTGTCTCAGTAGTAGCGCGGAATCGGCCCGTTGTGCGGAGTCTTTCGATCCGACAAATCGAACATGACTTCATCGACATAGCACCAGCCCCAGCCTTCGGGCGGATCGTAGCCTTCGATAATCGGATGCTTCGTGGCGTGGAAATGCTTGGTCGCGTGCTTGTTCGGGGAGTCGTCGCAGCAGCCGACGTGACCGCAGGTCCGGCAGATCCGCAAGTGCACCCACATACTGCCCGTTTTCAGGCATTCCTCGCAACCGAGTGCGCTGGGTGTCACATCGCGAATGCCGGAAATATGCGTGCAGCCTTTCGGCATGATGATCTCCCGTTATGAGCTCAAAGGGTTGGCGTGGCCGTATCGCCGAGAAAACCATGCAGCGCCGCCACCACCTGGGCGCCCTCGCCGATCGCGCCGCCGACACGCTTCACCGAACCCGAGCGCACATCACCGACCGCAAAGACACCGGACACCGACGTCTCCAGCGCCTGCACGCTGCGGCCATTGGCGGGAATGCCGGTGATGATGAAGCCATGACGATCGAGCGTGACGCCGCAGTCCGCCAGCCACTCGGTGGCGGGATCGGCGCCGACGAACAGGAACAGATTGCGGATGTCAGCGCAGGACTCCTCGCCGGACAGCCGACTACGGGTGCAGATCCGTTCGAGCCCCGCCTCCTGCGTCCCCTCCAGCGCCACGACTTCGGTGTTGAAGACCAGCTCGATATTCGGTGTCGCCTCGATGCGCTCGATCAGATAGCGCGACATGCTGGCGCCGAGGCCGCCGCCGCGGATCACCATATGCACCTTGTTGGCCTGGCTCGCGAGAAACACCGCCGCCTGACCTGCCGAATTGCCACCCCCGACCAGGTAGATTTCCTGCTCCCTGCAGAGCCGGGCCTCGATCGGAGATGCCCAGTACCAGACGCCGCGACCTTCGAAATCGGCGAGCCGCTCGATATCCGGCCGGCGATAGCGTGCGCCCGATGCCACCACGATGGCCTTGGCACGCATGACATCGCCGTCGTCAAGTTCAAGAGCGAACAGTCCGTCCTTGCGTGAACAGTCCAGCGACTTCACGGCCGCCGGGATCATGATATCGGCGCCGAACTTCTGCGCCTGGTTGAAGGCACGCGCCGTAAGCGCCATGCCGGAGATGCCGGTGGGGAAACCCAGATAGTTCTCGATCCGCGCGCTGGCACCCGCCTGCCCGCCGAATGATTTGGCATCGCACACCGCAATCGACAGGCCTTCCGACGCGCCATACACCGCGGTGGACAAGCCCGCGGGTCCGCTGCCGACGATGGCGACGTCATAGGTCTTGCCCTTGGCGATATGGCTGATCATGCCCATCGCGCGGGCGAGTTCGGAGAATGACGGATTGCGCAGCACCGTGCCGTCGGCCACCACCACCAGCGGCAGATCCTCCGGCGACGGCGTATAGCGCGCGATCAGATCGGCGGCGTCCTTGTCCGTTGCGGGGTCGAGCAGATGATGCGGATAACCGTTGCGGCTGAGAAAACCCTGCAGGCGGATGACATCGCTGGAATTGGCTGCGCCGATGAAAGCCGGACCGCCAGCGCTGCCCTGCAAAAGGTTCACCCGACGCAGGATCAGCGCACGCATGATGCGCTCGCCCAGATCCGCTTCCGCGATCAGCAGTGCGCGCAGCCGTTCCGGCGGAATCAGCAGCGTCTCGACATCGCCTTCAGCATGACCGTCAACCAGCGCGACGCGGCCCGACAGTTGCGCGATCTCGGCGACGAACTGTCCGGTGCACTGATCGGCCACCGGCGTGATACGGCCGAAACCGTCGCGCTGGGTGATCGTCACATGTCCGGACAACACCACGAACATGCCGGGACCGGGCTTGCCGGTCTCGAACAGGCAATCGCCATCCTTGTAATGCCGGATCTCACCGAAGCGGCGCATCCGCTCGATCTCCGCCGCCGTCAGCACGGGAAAAGTCTGATCGTGCCGCGGCAGCGCCGCCCGCGGCGCGTAGGCCGGCAGCTCGGCGCTGGATGATGCTTGGGATTCTGATGACATTTAAACTCGCATGCTCACGCGGCGGACAGGTGCCATCAATCCCGATCGGGATCGACGGGTCTTGAACAGAAGTCCTGTATCTTATCGGCATCCGGTGACGCCTCGACTGCGACGGTATCGCCGGCCTGACTGGCGCGCCCGCGCATTTGCACCTTCCGGCGCTTGAGATTTTCACGCAGCGCCTGGCGCAGCCTGTCGTGACGGGCAGTTGCACTTTCCTTGGCGGGTTTGCTCGGCGTATCGGTCATGGCTGTTATGCTCGATCGAATGGTGTGCAGAGATGCGCCAGATTGGATCCTGAGACCCCATACATAACCGCCTTCAACGTGTCAGGCGAGATGATCGGCTTCGAGGTGATGATCCGGCCAATGAAGGCTCTGCCGGCGGTTGTCGAAGCCATGGGAACCGGATCGACTCGCCAATGGCGAAGCGCAAGGCGGCTGCAACCGCAACAGGCCGACCACACCCCTGTTATAATGATGCATTCTAAGTGCCACCCGCGCTTGCGCCGCCCGTGACCTTGTGGCAAGGATCGCCCCGCTTGGTAGGCGCCCTCGAGGCTGATTCCTGCACCCAGCATGCTGCCGTAGCTCAGTGGTAGAGCACTCCATTGGTAATGGAGAGGTCGACAGTTCAATCCTGTCTGGCAGCACCATTTATTTGGTCATTAGATCAACACCTTACTGAAACTCTTGAGCCTTTTGCGTCGCCCCTGATACACACGGGTGATACACAATGGCTTTGAGAATGACCTGTCCTACCAAGCGCGTTGGCTCCGACAACTGGTTCTTTCGTAAGCGTATCCCTGCTGACGTTCGTGCCATCCTGACCCAGTCACCCGGCCTCCGACCGCCGCGATGGTTCAAGGACCACATCAGCATCTCGCTCGGGACACCTGACCGCGATACCGCCAAAGCCAAGTGCCCAGACGTGGCCGCTGAGGTGGAGCGGCAGATCGCTGCCCTCCGAGCTGGCCCCAAGCCGCTTACTCAGAAGCAGATCGCCGCCCTGTCAGGGGAACTCTACAAGGCGTTTGCGGTGGGCCTTGAGGAGAACCCTGTTCTGACGCCCCAGCAGTGGCTTCGGGTGGCTGCGATGAATGAAGAGGCGCGTCAGGGACGGTATGGCGCGGTAGCTGCACTCGGCATCTTCCAAACCCCTGACGATCGCCGCCGGGCGTCGATGGAAGACCGCTTTGGCAAGATGACCGACCTCTACCTTATCGGGCGGGGCGTGATCACCGATCTTGAGAGCCGGTGGAAGCTTATTGAACGCGCGTCGGTCGATCTCTCGAAGGCTGCGGAGAAGTTGGCCGCGAATGCTGACGGTGACTACAGGCCTGACACCTACGTCAAGCGGTTCCCGGCCTTTGAGGAGCAGGCTGCGGATGCCCCCGCGAAGTCACTCACCGCGCTGGCTGAGGCGTGGCACAAGGCGGCGCTCCATCGGGGAGTGAGGAAGCGCGACGCAGACCGGATCAAGAGCCGGTTCGAGATGCTGATAGCCTTCCTGCAGCATGACGACGCTGGTCGCGTGACAAAGCAGGACATCGTCCGGTGGCGTGACTATCGGCTCGAACAAAAAAAGAGCGTCAAGACCATCAATGACAGCGACGTTGCATCGTTCAGCAATGTGTTCAACTGGGGCGCGGAACGGGGATGGCTTGCCAAGAACCCCGCCGAGGCTGCGACCATCAAGACGAAGCGGCAGACCGTCAAAAACCGTCCAGAGTTCTTCACCCAGAAGGAAGCCGTGGCGCTCCTTCGTCATGCCACAGCCACCGTAGGAACGAAGCGAGAAGACCCCAAGACCACCGCCGCGAAGCGATGGGTGCCGTGGCTGCTGGCCTACTCTGGTGCCCGCGTCGCTGAAATGATCCAACTTCGCAAAGGCGATCTCCGCGAAGACCCGGATCATGGCTGGTACATTCGGCTTACGCCCGAGGCCGGCGGCATCAAGACCAACAAGTTCTGCGATGTGCCGGTCCACGAGCACCTGATCTCCATCGGGTTCGTAGACTTCGTGACACGGTCGCCCAAAGGCTACCTGTTCTGTGGGGTTGGGAAGGACGGGACAATCGACGGCCCTGCCGGCGGGGTCTACAGCCGATTGCGTAAGGAAGCTGTCACCATCGTCGGCGAGGAAGACGTTCAGCCTCTCCACGCATGGCGCTACACCTTCAAGACATACGGCTTGGAGGCGGGCATTCAGGAGATCACCCTGGACGCCATCTCGAACCATGCTCCGAAGCATCAAGGCGGAAGATACACGAGGGTGACCCTCAAGGCGCGGGCTGAGGCTATGGCACAGTTCCCGCGTTACGTCACAGATTGACCGCTTTGCGTAGACCTCTCCAGAGGTCTCAACTTATTTTGGCAGCGGCGTCTCAACTGGAACGCAGAGCGCAAATGATGTGGAGTTGGCTTGCTTGCTGTACGGCCTCTCTCCGCTGTCGAAGACAATGACCGCTTGCTTAAATGCGTCCATACAAGCCTCCTTGGACTTGAAGTATCCAACGCGGGTTTCACCCATCAACAACACCCACACAAGCGCCGCACTTCCGAACATTAGTCCTACCTTCTCCCTCGAACCGACCAGTTTCGAGCTAAGCTATGCATGCTCGCTCGTGATCGGACCACTACCGTCGAAGGCTTAAGAAATAGAGACGGATGACTGACCTGGGATTATTCTCGCCTTGCGATCAACCCTGAATGTTGACCAATCTGCTCTCTACTGCCACTCTGTGAGAGGCAGCAGTCCCCTGCCTTTCGTAGACACTCTACGATTGGCAACCATCATCACGATGAAGCTGGGACACCATGCAGAACACCATCAACACATCACCACGACAGCCCATCACGCTCCTCGGACGCATCGGCGCTGACCCATCGCGGTTCATCACCGTCCGCGACTGGTGGCGTGAGAACGAACCGGCAGACCTTCTCGTCAATCCAGAAGGCACCTTTCGTAGCGAGGAGCGGTCCCTGCTGAAGCTCTGCGAAGAAAACGGCATAACCTACCGCTCTGCGACTGACGCCTGTGCAGCAGGCTTCCCGGTGTGGCTGTTCCTGACAATCTCCATCTGAAGGGTTGCTCTCTCGCCCATCTGACGTGCGCTGTTTCACCGTGACTGAGGTGAACCGGCCACAACATCTTGTGGGTCGCGAATAGGTTGCCTTTCTACCCGAAAGAACGTCTTGGACACCATCACAAGTGCCCTCCGTTCTGGACAATCCAACAACGCTAGCTCTGACGCCCCGGTGACGGGTCGCTCCTGTCCATCTCTGGACGGGGTGTCGGAGCATGGCATCAACCGAAAACCAGAGCATGCAGACACAGACATCACACCTAAAACTGGTATTAGTCGCTTCGAGCCTCGCAATCCCGTCCACGCTGGAGGGGGTCAACGCTCCTCTTCTTCTTAAGCAATCGTTACCCCCTCAGCCGGGATCGCTGGCAATTGAGACGATCCGGCGACTTCGAGCTGACTTCCTGACCAAATCCCACAGGCCGTCTGACCTGATGTGGAATGCGATCTCCGACATCGTCTCAACCGTCGAATTGATGGCGGACGGGATGGCGGCAGATGCGATCCACCTCAGCTCGCTCGATCCCGGCGTCGGCAAGACCCAGTCCATCGTTCAGTTCCTTCCGGTCCTTCTGTCTTCCGAGCGGCACAAACATGTGTCAGCCATTATCTGCGCAGGAAGGCTGAGGCAGATCGAGGATGTGATCCGGGACGCTCGACGTGCTGGGTTGAATGATGACGACTTCGCCGTCTTCACTTCTGACGAGGAACTGAACGCACTCGGTCGGGGGAGGGAACGTCGGCAAGAGGCGCGGGTCTTGTTCACGACCCACAGCATGGTCATGCGACATTGCGAGACTGCTGGTTCGTTCACGGAGGCTGACGACTTCCACTACCGCGGTCAACCACGGCAAGTGCGTGTCTGGGATGAGGCGATCACCCCCGGCCTTGCGGTCACACTCAGCCGCATCGACATCACGTCGTTGATCAAACCCGTGTTCACGCTCAATCCCGACCTCGGCAACAGGCTGTCCCGTTTGTTCGAGGACCTTGGCGGCATGACCGATCAGGATCAATTCGTGGTTCCCGATCTGGAGACCGAATACGGTGTTGATCTCAACAGTCTTGAACGTCTGTTCCGCAATTCCCCGGACGGTCTCAAAGCCGCAAACTCGCTGTGGCTGCTGTCTGGCAAGATGGTCACTGTCCGCGATGAAGGCCTGCAGGGCAACGCCATCCTCGACTATCACGAGACGCTTCCCGAGGGACTGGCCCCATTGCTGGTTCTGGACGCTTCCTCGCGTCGGGCCGTGCGGGAGACCTACAACGTCTGGGACGAGAAGCGCGGCGGCATCATCCGTTTGCGTGAGGCACCCAAGGACTACAGCCCACTGACGATCCATCACTGGGACAAATCAGGCGGCAAGACGGCCTTCAAGGACCCTACTCAGGGAGCACGTCTTGTTCGAGGTATTGCAGGCACGATCAACACAAGGGCCACCGAGAGGTGGCTTGTGATCCACCACAAGAACGACCAGTTCGAGGACAAGGTTCGAGGGTTGCTCGCGACCGATGCGGATGTCGCGTTCTTGAACTGGGGAGCGCATGACGCGACGAACGACTACGCGGACGTGCCCAATGTCATCCTTGCAGGCACGTTGTTCTTCCGCGCCTCTGCCTACGAAGGACTGGCTCGGGCGTCGGCAGGCTTCCCATCTTCTGAGGGGTTGTTACCGAAGGCCGATGTCGAGCGAGTACGGCGCGGGGAGCATCGTCACCTGATCCTGCAAGCGATCTGCCGAGGTAGGGTGCGGAAGTGCGAAGATGCCAAGTGCCCACCGTCAGATGTCTATGTCATTGCCAGCCGTGGCTCTCGGATAGCCGAAGAACTACCGAGCATCTTCCCAGCCTGCAGCGTAACGCCGTGGCGACCGGAGGGCCGCAAGCAACTTCTCGGCAAGGTAGCAGATGCAGTGGCGTTCATCAGAGAACGGACTTCCGATGGATCGTTCATCTCCGATGCCGAGGTCAGACGCCATCTGAGGATCGCCGACAAGTCCAACTTCCGCAATGCCATCAAGAAGCATGCAGACTTCATCGAAGCTCTGGACGAGGAAGATATCGTCACCAGCCGTCAAGGCAGACACTCCGGCTTCCTCCGGCGCGTGGCATTCCTGTTCGGCAATGTCGGGGAAACATGACGGCAGAGAACGATAAGCTGGTGAAGGACCCCACCGCAACGAGCCGGATAGCTGCTGCATTGGCTTCAGCCAAGCCCCCCCGGATAGTCTGAGAAAATCTGTGAAGTCCCACCCTCGACCCGGTCTTGTGGTGGGCTTCCCCCCTACCGGGGTCTCTCTGCTCAGAAGGGCAATTCACCAAGCTCGTCTAGGATGGTGTCAATGATGCGATCTGTACCCAAAGCATGGCGCCTTGCCTGATCAAACAGCCTTCGCATCGTAGGATAAGGCTTCGAGCTTGCCGGCTCGATGCCGTCCGCGAACTCTTCAGACAATTCAACATCCGTGAAGGCGTCTGCAACGTCGCCGTTCTCGTTCAGCAGCGTAATGACGTAGTCATGCTCACCGTAGGACTGTTGGCTTTCAGCCTGCCGCAACAGTAGGGTGTAGTTGTGGAACGACAATTGGAAGGCATCGTCCACGGGCGAAGACTTCCAGTCCATCTCCCCGGCTGTTGTCTTCTCCGAGAGTAGCTGGACCATACGCCACTGCTTTTTCAAAGACATCTGTTACACTCCAACTTTCATTGCTTTTAGGTCACTCAACACGATCAGCAGGTTTTCGATGTCGTCGCTTAGAAGCCTGTTGAAGCGTGCCACATTCAGCTGGCTTTGATTTTTCAACGATCGCTCAACCAAGTCCTCTATCTGACGAAGGTTCGCGAGTGCTTGTTGAACCGTGGTCTTCTGATCGTCGGATAGCTCGACCTGCGCCGTCCGCAGGTTCGCCAAGAGTTTCCTTATGTGAGCGTATCTGTCAGGCAGAAGAGGCCAGTTGGCCTCTCTGTGTAGACGCTTAATTTCCTCTAACGCCGTTATGGCCGCTGAGAACTCAACCACTGTATCCAGTAGTCGCATCGACTGCATGGTTTGCTTCGCGGCCAACTCTGCTCGCTCAGCTGCGCTCCTCGATCTGACTACACCGATCACGGTGACCGTGAAGCCAATAAGCGAGATGACAATCCCGCCAACGCCAGTCAGGTCGCCAATGCGGTTGACCTCAAGCCAATGCAGGAACTGAGCGTAGTATGTGAGATCGGCGGCGGGCATCGGCACCATTGGCGCTAACAACCTAAACTCGTCAAGCACCGGCATCACCTCCCTTCGGATGATCCCCAAGTGGCTGTGGACGATTGACAATGACGCCATAACATCTTAGTCATCGTTCGTTGATTGTGATGTGAAGGGGCGTATTGATGGCTGAGGGTGCGTTCGTGGCTTACTGTCGGGTGTCCACCGCGCGACAAGGCAAGTCGGGGCTTGGCCTCGAAGCACAACGGGATGCCGTGCAGAGCTACCTGAACGGCGGACGGTGGTCCCTCGTTGGCGAGTTCACCGAAGTCGAGAGTGGCAAGAAGAGTGACCGGCCAGAGCTGGCAAGGGCGCTGCAGGCTTGCCGCGTCTACGGTGCCAAGCTGGTAATAGCCAAGCTGGACCGACTGTCACGCGACGCACACTTCCTGCTGGGCTTGGAGAAGGCCGGGGTGGACTTCGTGGCCGCTGACATGCCCCACGCGAACCGGCTGACTGTCGGCATCATGGCAATGGTTGCGGATGAAGAACGGCGCATGATCTCCCACCGGACCAAGGTCGCCCTCGCCGCTGCCAAGAAGCGCGGCATCAAGCTGGGTGGCAATCGCGGTGCCAAGCTCACCGCCTCCGCGCGGAAGGCTGGTCGAGACAGTCAGGCAGACGATGCCCGCAGTCGCGCCGCCGACCTCGCGCCGATCATCCGCGAGCTGCAGCAGAGCGGAACCACGTCATTCAATGGCATCGCGAAAGCGTTCGAGGAGCGCGGCATCCCGACCCCTCGCGGCGGATCGAAGTGGAGCGCCACCCAGATCGCCCGTATCGCCGAACGGCTGCAGGACGCCTGATCAACCTCGGGCAAACCGATCTTTGTGACGCTATCAGTGTATTTGCTGGCTGCGCCACTTTGTCTACCAGTTGTGCCCCTTGCGGTTCCCGTGCGCATTACCATGTATCAAGGCAGGGTTCGAGAAGTAGCCGGAGCCTTCGATGCCGCCCGAGAAGTTCGCTGAACTGCGTGTGAAGCACTTGGAGATGGTGCAGGCGCTCGTCACACGGATGGCGGGCTACGGGGTGTCATTCAAGACCTACTGCATCACCGTGGTGACGGCAGTTCTGGGTTTCGCATTCAGCCTGAAGGTGCCAAACGTCGCATTGCTTGCGCTCCTGCCGCTGCTGACCTTCGCCGCCATCGACGCCCAGTACCTGCGACTTGAGCGCCGCTTCCGGGGCTTATTCAACGCCGTCCGAACACAGGACTGGGCGACACCGCCGTCCTTCGAGATCAACCTAAGCAGCGCACCACCGTCGTCATACTGGTCGGCGCTGAGCAGCTGGTCGATTGTCTGCTTCTACGGCTTGCTTACAATCGGCATTGTCATCGCAGTGATCGGAGCGCGGTACGCCTATGGCTGACAATTACAATCCGTTCAACAGCCTGCTCGGGCTCGGAACCGTTCCCACGACACCCAAGCCATCACCCGAAGTGCAGGCGCTCGTTGATGCGTTGCGGGGCGCTTCATCAACAACACCTTCGCCGACCTTTGGCATGGGTTTGCTCGGAGCGATCTCGTCGCCAAGTCCCACGTTCCTCGGTGGGTTACTTGATGTCAGTTCGTCACCGACCGCCTTCGGCAGTCTTGCACCTCCGCCCCGTGCATCACAGTCCGCGAGCGACATCGCCCGCATCTTGTGGCCGAACCAGACCCCACCGACCCGACCAGTCGCGCGTCCAGCAGCAACACCAGCGATCAAGCGCAGAGCTTTCTTCTCGTTCCACTTCGGCGGCGACAGCCTTCGGACCAATGTGGTCCGGAACGCCTGGAAGATCGACCATCCAAGCAGCGAAACCATGAGGAGCTTCTACGACAGCAGCCTCTGGGAAGCTCGCAAGCTGACCAATCCTGACAGCATCAAAAACTTGATCCGCGCTGGTGTGAAATACACTTCGGCCGTGTGCGTGCTGGTGGGCTCCGAGACGTGGGCGAGACGCTGGGTCCGTTACGAGATCGCTCGGGCTATTGCCGATGGCAGGGGCCTCCTCGCCGTTCACCTCAACAGCATACGCCACCACCGGACGCTCACTGCTCACACGAGAGGCCCCAACCCGCTGGACTTCATGGCCATCGGCAAGGTGCAGCCGAACTTGCTCAGCCCTGCCCGCTATCACCTCTTCGAGAAGTTGGCGGTTCCGGATGGCCTCGGCGGGTACAAGTGGGGCTGGTATCGCTACAGCGACTACATGGCCGCTGTTGACCTACCTGACTGGATGGCAGAGCCTGCCGATGGGTACGTCGTCCCTCTGTCTGACCACGCCGATGAATACGACTACATCCTCGACGGAGGGCACAGCAACATCGGCAAGTGGATCGACAGAGCCGCGAAGAGAGCGGGCCGGTAGCCGTTCAACGAAGTGACAACGATCCACCACGCTGATACACAGCTCGAAGATCAAGCGAAGAGGCCACGCCTAAAAGCTCAACAATTACAGTAGTGAATTGGTAGCTCACTCCATCTGCATTGGAGAATTTGACAGTTCAATCCTGTCTGGCAGCACCATTTTTCCCTGTTAAATCAATAAGTTCTCCGGACCGAGGCACCTGACAATCAGGCGTCTCGCGGCAGACAGAACGCGAAATCGCGGTTCAATACGAAAATATCCGGGGCTCTGTTCCCTGCCCGTTCCAATCGCCCGGCATAAGCAGCCATATCACCGGACTCAAACGAACTTGAAACAGCCCCCTTTGCGGGGGCGGTACGCTTGTGGCTTTGAATGATGGACCAAAATCGAGATGACCGCTGGATCCCGCCCTAACCGGCGGTTTTTTCGTTTGGCGCATATAATGCCTCTGCTGACCCCCGTCGAACCGTAGAAGACACAGGTGCGATCGGCCGGCACGTACCGCTCTAGCCGGAAATCGTGGAACGGTGCTGCCCGCAGCACACGAACGATTACACTCCATACGGCAGCTTCGGAGCCGCGGCATCTCAATGTGACAGGGAATGCGCCGCTGAAGATATATCGCCCCGCCCCTGCTTCACCAAAGCATTCATGAGTGGCAATTCGGTCGTCGACTTGATCTGCTCCATCGTGAACATTGACGACACATCATGCAGATCAATCTTGGCGATCAGCCGCTGATAAAGATCGTCGTAGGCCCGGATGTCCGAGACCACAGCCCGGATCAGATAATCCACGTCGCCGCTCAGGCGATAGAAATCGACCACCTCGGGGAAGCTGACGACGATTTTCCGGAAACGCTGAACCCACTCCGCGTTATGCTGGTTCGTTCGCACGGCGATGAAAACGCTGACACCCAAATTCAGCTTGTCTGCATCGAGAAGTGCGACGCGCCGCTTGATGTAGCCAGAGCTTTCGAGCTTCTGGATGCGACGCCAACACGGCGTGGAACTCAGGCCAACGCGATCAGCCAGGTCCTGCATTGAAAGGCTGCTGTCTACCTGGAGTGCCGCGAGAATTTTGCGGTCGAGCTCGTCGAGCATAGTTGCCTCCGATGAAAGGTGTACGCAGAATATTTCTGCCGTTCATTGCCATCGTGACGCAATGCTATTGCGAGATTTGAAAGTTCGCGAGCATAAACAATTGTCACCGCTGCGCATTCGAGCGGCAGGCTGGCGTCAAAAGCGACGTCATCGACAGCACGGCGTGGAGCTTCGCTCCGCCACGGCGCGTCGTCATATCGGCTCGTTGATTGACTTCGGGGCCCTCTACAGCCGCTGGCCACCGCTGGCATCGATCTGCTGGCCAGTGACCCAGCCTGCTTCGTCCGACGCGAGAAAGGCGACCACCCTTGCGATATCGTCGGGTTGCCCGACCCGGCCGAGCGCGATTGTCTCAGCCACTGCGCGGCTGGCCACCGGATCGCGCGCGACGATGTTCATGTCGGTCGCGGTCGCACCGGGCATCACGGAATTCACGGTGATCTGTCGACCGCCGAGATGAACAGCCAGCAAGCGGCTCAGCGCTTCCAGACCCGCTTTGGCCGGAGCGTAGGCGGCCATGGTCGGATAGGCCGAACGCGTCCCCATCGACGAGATGTTGATGATACGTCCGCCATTGCGAAGATGCGGCATCAACCCCCTGATCAGAAAGAACGGCGATTTCAGATTGGTCTGCAGCAGAAGATCGAAATCGTCCTCGGAAATATCCTCAATGACCGCGCGTTTTCCGACGCCGGCGTTGTTGACGAGAATATCGAATGCAGGGCTGCCATAACGCTTGGTCAGTTCGGCACCTAGATCAGCGGCCAGGGAAGTTGCTCCACTGCGTTCCGAGAGATCGGCCTTGATGGCAAAGGCATTCCCCCCAGCAGCGACGATGGCCGCCACAGTCTCATTCGCCGCATCGACCGAGGCGTTGTAATGGACCGCGACGGTTGCGCCATCCTTCGCCAGGCGACGTGCGATAGCCTGACCGATCCCCCGACTTGCGCCGGTGACCAGCGCGATCTTCCCCGCCAGCCCGCTCATGCGGACCAGCCGTGACTGGCTTCCAGGCTGCGCGCCCGATCGATCAGCGCCTTGCGATCGATCTTGTTGGTGCCCGCCCAAGGCAGTTCGTGGACGAACTCAACCCGCCGCGGGTGCTGATATGCCGGACCATTGGCGATCGCGAACTGACGGATATCATCGAAGCTCGGCGTGGGCTGCTCGCGCGTGACGATAAAGGCGACCGGCACCTGGCTCCGTTCCTCGTCGGGCAACGGCACCACTGCCGCCTGCTGGACCTGCGGGTGACGTTCCAACAGCTTCTCGACTTCACCCGGATAGATGTTCTCGCCGGAGCAGACGAACATGTCATCCGCACGGCCTACGAAGAAATAGAAGCCGTTGGCATCGCGGCGCATCACATCGCCACTATAGTACCAGCCGTCGGTCAGCACCTTGGCGGTCTGCTGCGGCAGATTGTGATAGTGATCCAGCACTGCTGGATTCCGCATCAACAACACGCCTTCGTTCTCGGTGCCGCTGACGAGCCGGACATCCTCCAGACGGATCGGATAACCCAAGCCCAACGGCGGCGTCGGGATCTTGTCGGGATGCGGGCCGAACACAGCCGGCCCCGCTTCCGTGGTACCGTAGCCCATCGTCATCACGACGTTGGGCAGCGCCTGCTTGATCCTGTCCCACAGACCCATGGTCATCGGCGCCGATCCAAGCATCAGGCGACGAACCGAGGTGATATCATTCTTCGCCAGCAGTTCCGTTTCCTTGACGACACGGGCCCACATGGTGGGAACGGCCGTGGCCGCGGTCACCTTGTACTTGGCGATGGCCTCAATATAACTGCGGGTCTCGAACGACGGCAGCACCACCACAGACGCATTCTGTGCGAAGATCGTTTTGATGGCAAACAGGCCATTCATGTGAAACAGCGGCTGCGCGATGATGTAGCGATCATCCTGATTGAGCGCACCGCTGGTCCGTGTCGAGATCGCCCAGAGTTGTCCGTAATGCGATAGCGGTACGCCTTTGGGCCGGCCGGTGGAGCCGGAGGTGTAGAGCATTTGCCCGACCTCTTCCCGCGTCGTCTCGACGGCGGTGAACGCTGCGGGCTTGATGGTCGCACTAAAGCCGCTTAAGCCGCTGTCGTCGAAATTGATGACGGGAATGCCGTCGCGCACCATCGGCCGATTGGCATTGTCGACGAATGCCAGCGCGATCTTCGCGTCGTCCATCACAAAATCGACGGTGTCGCGCGCAGCCTTGATATTGACCGGAACAGCGATGCATCCAGCGCGCATGATGCCGAAATAGCACATGATGTATTCGGCGCGGTTAAGCGACAGAATCGCGATATGTGTGCCGCGCTTGTAACCGTTATCGACAAGATACTGGGCGACCCCGTTTGCCATCTCGTCGATCTGACGGTGCGTGTAGCGCCTGGGATGCGCGGGATCGATCAGATCGATGACCGCGTCCCGATCGAGGTCACCGCTGCGATCGATCAGGTCACCGAGATTATTCCACCGCATTGGCAATGCTCCACTTCTGAGAATTCAATTGACCACTCGCGCTACACGCGGCAGCGCCGCGGGTTGTTCAAGCAGATCGTAGTGACAAGCCACCTTGCGGCCACCGGAGACATCGCGCAGCACCGGTCGTTCCTCGCGGCAAAGCGCCTGTGCATAGGGGCAGCGCGTGCTGAAACTACAGCCCGGCGGCGGATTGAGCGGGCTTGGCAACTCCCCCTGCAGCACGCTACGGGCGCGGCTCCGTGCGGTGCGCGGATCGGCGATCGGCGCGGCGGCGAGCAATGCCTCCGTATAAGGATGCGCCGGTCTATCCCAGACATCCTCGCTGCGGCCTGTTTCGACGATACGACCGAGATACATCACGATCAGCCGGTCCGAAATATGCTCGACGACCGAAAGATCGTGCGAGATGAACAGATACGACACACCCGTCGCCTGCTGCAGGTCCTCGAGCAGATTGATGACCTGCGCGCGCACCGAAACGTCCAGCGCAGATACCGGCTCGTCGCAGATGATTACCTTGGGCTTGAGCGCAAGTGCACGCGCAATGCCGAGACGCTGGCGCTGGCCGCCAGAGAACTCATGCGGATAGCGCCGCATCGCATCGGCCGGCAGGCCTACCTGTCCCATCAGCTCAATGACACGATCCTTGATATCACGGCGCGACCAGCCGGCGACGCTGAGCGGTTGCCCGACGATGGTGCCGACGTCGTGGCGTGGATTGAGAGAGCCGTAGGGATCCTGGAAGATCATCTGCATCGATTTTCGCGAGGCCTTCAATGCGCCGGCCTGCATCCGCGTGACATCGTCACCATCGAGGAAGACGCGTCCGTCGGACGTCGGCACCAGGCGCATGATCGCCTTGCCGAGCGTGGACTTGCCGCAGCCCGATTCCCCGACCAGCCCCACAGTCTCTCCGGGTTCAAGGTCGAAGCTCACATCGTCGACCGCCCGCACGACACCCTGTGCGCTCTGGTATTGGACGCAGAGACTAAGCACCGATAGCAGCGGCATCGCGCGATAACTCCTTCTCGGCAGCAAAACAGGCGGCGGAACGGTGCGGCAGCAACGGCGCCAGTTGTGGTCGCTCGGCACGGCAGCGATCAAATACATCGGGACAACGGTTCTGGAAGGCACAGCCTTGCGGCAAATCGGACAGTGCCGGCACATTGCCCGTGATTTCGACCAAGCGGCTGCCCCGGCGGCGCTGCGCCGATGGCGTCGCGCCCAGCAGCCCGCGCGTGTAGCGATGCAGCGGTCGCTCGAACAATGCCTCCACCGGCGCTTCCTCGACCTTGCGGCCGGCATACATCACGGCCACCCGGTCGGCGACTTCGGCAACCACGCCGAGATCATGGGTGATAATGATAAGGCCCATATCGGATGAGGACTGCAGCTCCTTCATCAGTTCGATGATCTGCGCCTGAATGGTGACGTCGAGCGCCGTGGTCGGTTCGTCGGCGATCAGGAGCTTTGGCCCGCAGGCGATCGCCATGGCGATCATCACGCGCTGGCTCATGCCGCCGGACATCTGGTGCGGATAATCGTTGAGGCGGCGTTCCGCATCCGGGATGCGCACCCGGCGCAGCAACTCGACCGCGCGGTCTCTCGCCTCGTGACGCGACACGTCATTGTGGCGCCTGATTGCCTCGATCAGCTGATCCCCGACCGCCCCCACGGGGTTCAGCGACGTCATCGGATCCTGGAAGATCATCGAGATGTCTTTGCCGCGAACCCGTTGCATCTCGCGCTCGGACAGGGCAGCGAGATCACGCCCCATGAAGCGGACGGCACCCCCGACGATCTTTGCCGGCGGGTTCGGCAACAGCCGCATGATCGCCAGCGCCGTCAACGACTTGCCACAGCCGGATTCACCGACGATGGCCAGCGTCTCGCCGGCCGAGACCGTCAGCGACAGGCCATCGACCGCAGGCAAAATGCCACGGCGCGTGAACAACGACACCTGCAGGTTCTCAATGGCGAGGATTGGCGTTGGACCGGCTTTGCTGCCCATGATCATCTCAGCGGTCCCGCAGCTTGGGGTTAAGCGCATCGTTGAGGCCATCGCCCACAAGGTTGAGCGCCAGCACAGTGAGCATGATCGCAAGACCCGGCACTGCGCAGATGTACCAGGACGAGCGAATGAGCGTCCGGCCGTCCCCGATCAGCTGTCCCCAACTGGTGACATTAGGATCGCCGAGCCCGAGAAATGCCACAGCGGACTCGAACAGAACGGCTCCGGCAACGACCAGTGATGACAGCACGATCACCGGCGGCAATGCATTCGGCAGTATCTCGCCGAACATGATCCGCAGGCTGCCCATCCCCATGGCGCGGCAGGCCTGCACGAATTCGCGATCGCGCAGCGACATGAACTCGGCACGCGTCAGCCGCGCGATCGGCGTCCAGGTCACGACGCCCACTGCGATGGTGACATATTCGATCTTCTGCCCGAGGATCGACACGATGGTCAGCACGAAGATCAGGTTCGGGATGGTCTGGAACAATTCTGTCAGACGCATCAACAGCTCGTCGACCCAGCCGCCGACATAGGCCGCAGTGGCGCCAACAGTGATGCCGATGATGGTCGCGGTGAGACTGGCGCAGAGGCCGATCAGAAGCGTGGTGCGGGCGCCGTGGGCAATCATCGCTGCAATGTCACGGCCCAGAGAATCCGTGCCAAGCGGATAACGCGACGACACGAAGGGCCAGATCTCCGGCCGCCCGACAATACGAAGCGGGTTGCGCGGGAACCACCATGGCGCGGCAATAGCAACACCGACGACGACCAGGACGAGAAACAGACCGACCAGCGCCGCGCGGTTGCGGGCAAAGCGCCGGGCAAAATCGAAGAACAATGTCAGCATGATCTACCTCGCCTTGATCCGGGGATCGAGCCGCAGATACAGCAGATCGACGGTCGCGTTGCAGACAGCGACCAGTAGCGAACCGAGGACGAGCACACCGAGCACCATGGGAAAATTACGGCTCATCACACTGTCGAACAGCAGGCTGCCGATGCCGGGCCAACTAAAGACCGCTTCGATAACGACGCTGCCGCCAAGCATGGTGCCAAGCTGCAATCCGAGCAGCGTAACGATCGGCAACATCGCGTTGCGCATCACATGTGCCAGAACCACGCGACCGCCCGACAGGCCTTTGGCACGCGCCGTTCGTACGAAATCCAACCGGGCCACCTCCAACATTGAGGCCCGCATCACGCGCGCGAAGGTCGCTGCGTAGAAAAGCCCTAGTGCTGTTGCGGGAAGGACGAGATGATGCATGACGTCCAGCACAGCGCCGATGGCGCTCTCGTCCACACCAATGGTGCGCATGCCGCCGACCGGAAACCAGCCTAGCTTAACCGCGAACATCACCGTCATCATGATGCCAAGCCAGAAGCTCGGTGCAGCGAAGAAGAATACCGCACCGAGCGAGATCAGATTATCCCAGATCGTGTTGACCTTGATCGACGCCAGCACGCCGGCCGTGACGCCCACGAGCAAAGCAATTCCGATCGCCGCCAGCATCAGGATCAACGTCGCCGGCAACTGCTGCATGATGACGTCGAACACCGGCGCATTCTGCCGGTAGGAGTAACCGAGATCGAGCCGCATCACCGACCAGATATATTTGGCAAGCTGTACCGACACCGGCTGATCGACGCCGTAGGTGTGTCGTAACTGATCCAGCATCTTCGGGTCGGTGATCTGCTGTTCGGACGTCATGACGTCGAACAGGCTCCCCGGCGCCAGATGGATCAGCACGAAGTTCATCACGATCACCGCAAAGATCAACGGGATGATCTGCGCGAGCCTGCGGATGATGATGCGGCGCATATTCGTCTCCGCTCTCAGCGGTCCAGCCAGACCTCGGCCCAGCTTTCGCCCATGAAGTCCGCCGTCAGCGAATGATCGCGGACATCGGAACGAGCGATCGTCACGGGTTCAAGGTCGACCATCGGCAGGACCGGCGCGTCGCTCGCTGCGAGCTTGTCGAACTCGTGCACCAGCGATACGCGCTTCTTCTCATCGGTCTCGATCGCCATCTTGCTGACGATCTCGTCCATCTTCGGATTGGAATAGCCGGTGGCGTTGCGGAAGGCCGCCCCCTTCACGATGCCGTCGGTCGTGTAATATTGCGTTGTCTGCGGGATCGGCTCGATACTGGCTGAATTGTTCGACACCGCGACGTCGTAGTCATAGTCGGTGTAGATGCGCTTCAGCGACGTCGCGCGATCGGGGATAGCCAGATCGACGGTGATGTCGACGTCCTCGAAGGCCTGCTTCAAGTACTGACCGATCTTGACATTTTCCTCGAACCACCCAGCCGACACCAGGCTCATCTTGAAGCGCGAGCCGGATTTCACCGGATAACCCGCGGCATCGAGCAACGCCGCGGCCTTTTTGACGTCGAACGGATAATCCTGGACGTCCTTGGTGAAGAAGATCGAATTCGAGAAGTGGAGCGCGCCAAGCGAGGGACGCGCGCGACCGAAGAAAACCGTATCCGCGATGAAGCTGCGGTCGATCGCATGAAGCAGAGCCTGACGCACCTCGCGCTTCTTGAAGATCTCGCGACGCTGGTTGAACTCGACACTCGTGATCCACGCCGAATTCGAATAGCCCTTGGTCTCGGCAACGAACTTCTTGGTTGCCGTCAGGCGGGCGATGTCCGGCGCAGGGATCGGATTGAATGTGCCTATGTCAAGCTGACCGGCCTCGAACGCGGCCGACCGCGACGCCGGATCTCGCCACCAGCGGATAACCAGCTTGTCGAGATAGGGCTTGCCGGCATTCCAATAGCTGTCATTGCGGACATATTCGACATGGCTGCCGCGCACCCACTCCTTGACCTTGAAAGGACCGGTGCCGATCGGCGTGTTGTTGACCGGGTTGGTGATGATGTTCGACCCGTCATAGATATGCTTGGGAATGACAAGACCCGCCTTGCCAGCCAGCACCGACTTCAGGAAGAACTCCGGCACCGGCACCTTGAATTTCAGCACCACCGTCAGCGGATCCACGGCCTCCGCTGTCTGTAGTGCATCGAGTGTGACGCCGGCAGAGATTGGCTTCCAGTATTGGATCGCATTGAAGACCAGATCGTCCGCGGTCAGCGGCTTGCCATCATGCCAGGTGACGTTCGGACGCAGCTTGATCGTGTAGCTGCGGAAATCCTCTGCCGGTTCGATCCCGAGAGCCAGCACCGGTTCGAATTTGAGATCGGCGGTCAGGCGGATCAGCCGCTCGAACACCTTGGTCGACGTGAAATACGGACTGGAGCCGCCACCCGCTGGAACGAACAGCGATTGCGGCTCAAATCCGCCCCATGTGCCGACCAGCGTGCCGCCGCGCTTCGGCGCCCCGGTTGCCGCCTTGGAAGAACCGGCAAAGCCGGAGGCCAAAGCAGCACCGGCTGTCGTCATCAAAAAATCACGTCTGCTAAAACCGCTCATTGTTCTTCCTTTGTTACAGACAGGAACCGGTCCGCCATCGTGCGCTGCCCGGCCCTGCTATTATTTTGCTTCAAGCGTCGAATAGGTGCCGCGGCCGATGGCGAGCAGCGCCCCCTTTTCGTCGAACACATCGACGTCAGCGACGCCGACGCTCTTGCCGGCACGGCGCACCCGCGACACAGCAACCAACGCGGTATCGACAGCCGGCTTCAGGTAATCGACCCGGAAGTTCACGGTCGGAAGGCCGCGCCCGACCATCATACCGACGGCGAAATCGCCGACGGTGTCGATGACCGAGGCAATGACGCCGCCATGCCATTGCTTGGAGCCCGGTCGGCGTTCGAATTCCGGCCGCATCGGCGACCGCATCGTCACTTCCTGCGTTTCCGGATCGGCCTTGATCACCTCAAGGCCGAGGAACAGGTTGAACGGCGACACGTCCAGCATTTGCTGAATCTCAGGGGCCGTCAGCGTTTTGACGTCGGGCTTGCTCACGGCGTCACCACGACTTTGCCGAATACCGCACGGTCCTCAATAACGCGCACAGCTTCCCTCGCTTCTTCCAGCGGATAGGTCTTGTCGATCAGTACCTGCAGCTTCTTGGCTGCGACGAGATCGAACAGTTTTGTGATATCGTCACGTTCCCAGCCGTTGGAGCCCTTGATCTCCAGTTCGAAGGTCCAAATGAAGCGAAGATCTTCAGCAGGTGAATAGCCGGCCGTGGCACCGCAGGTCAGAATGCGGCCGCCGAGCTTCAGACAGCGCAGCGATTTGACCCAGGTATCGCCGCCGGTGAAGTTGACGACGACATCGACGCCACCGCCTTCGACGAAGCGCCTGCGATGTGGCTTGCCGTGGCGCTCATAGATCGTCTTCATGAAGTCGGACTGCGTGTAGAGGATGATCTCGTCCGCGCCGAGCTCCGTGAGCCGCTTGCCCTTCTCCTCGCTGCCGGCACAGGCGATCACGTAGGCGCCGGCCAGCTTGGCGAGCTGGACACAGCACACGCCGACGCCGCCGCTGGCGCCAAGAATCAGAACCTTCTCGCCGGCCTTGATCTGGCCGATGGTGTTCATCATGCGAATTGCGGTGCCATAGGCGACCGGCAGCGCGGCCGCCTGCTCAAAGCTGACACCTTCCGGAATCTTGACGAGCTGATGCGCCTTGGCGCGGCAGAATTCGGCGAGACCGCCATCCTGGGTCTCGCCCATCAGGCCGCCTTCGACGCGGTTGACGGGATCGATCAGCACGCGATCACCGATATTCCAGCCGGTGACGCCCGCGCCAAGCTCGGTGATCTCACCGACCACGTCGAGGCCAATGATGACAGGCAGCGGCACCTTGATGCCGGGCATACCCCGGCGGGTGAAAACGTCGTGATAGTTGATCGACGATGCTCGCACGCGGATGACAGCGTCGCCCTCGCCGGCCTTCGGCGTCGGATAATCCGCCGTGAATTGCAGCTTATCGTTATCGCCGTGTTCGTGAAGGACAACTGCTCGCATGATCTATCTCGCTCCGTTGGTTCAGGCTGCGGCGGAGAGAGACCAGCTTGCCAGCCCTTCCACCGCCTGTTGAGTGATGGAAATGGCTTGTTCGGTGGTCTCTTCACGCCAGTGCGACGACACGGGCACGAAGCAATCGTGCAGGTCTGCGCGCAGCATGCGAACGCGCTCGCTGTCTTTCTCGGCCTTGAACTTCAGCCAGAGATCGAGCTGCAAGGCGCGGCGAACCTTGGTGCCACGCGTACCGAATTCGATCACTGCGCCGACCATCGATCGCGCGCCGAGGAATCTGGTCATGCCGTGAAACACGAGCCCCTGATAATTGGGCCGCGCAAAATTGTTCGGCTTCTGGCCGACGATCCGTTCACGCCCCCACCAGCGCACGGCTTCCGCATGAAGCGCACTACCTTCAGGGTTGAAGCACAGAAAGAAGGACTCGCCGAAATCGCCGATGCCAGTATGCCAATCGATGAAGCCGACGTGCTCGGCCGCACCGAGATGATCGGCAACCACGGTCTCCAGAGTCAGATTGGACCACTCGCGCCCGGAGCCACCATAATTGGAGCCATCCGGGAAGTCGTACTGCCCCCGCGCCAGCGTGTCGAACAGACCGTCATCCCCATGCGCGTCCTTGAAGGCTTCCACGGCGTCGACGTAGATCTGCAGAGCTGCCGGCGTCCAGTCGTCCGGAAGGAGATGCGGATATAGCTTCGCATAGCCCGGATTGGCCGGGCGGGGAGCGGCGAAATCGATGAAGTTGCGATTGAGATCGACATTGTTTTCAGTGGTCCGCGTACCCCAGGCAAAGCCGTAGGGATTGATCGCGTGGACGAAGAGAACCGACACGCCGCGCGGAAGGGCGCGTGCAAAATTGCTCTGCATCCAACCGATCTGCGCCGCCGAACCGCTGAGGCCTTCTAGGCCGTGCGTACCGCTGAGGATCACCAGTTGCGAAGCTGCGCGCGGATCGCCGAGCCGCGCCACATCGATGCACAGATCCTGGCCATTCGGGCCCTTCAGCGCCGGATGGGTGTAGGTGGTCAACGCAGCGCCAACGTCATTCGTAGCGTTGCGAAACTTCACGCGCGCGCCGTCATAGTCGAGCGCAAAACTCCGGGTGAAATCATTGTGGAGCGCTACCATCACGCCGTGAACCCCAGAGCGACATTGGCTGCGTCGGCATGCGACACGATGATGCCGTCAGCATAGGGCTTGAAGGAAACGCCGGCCGCATCGAATACGGCGCGCGGCGTGTCGAGCGACGCGACCTTGAACACCAGCGCGACCATGCGGTCAGTGCCATCCGGGCTGACCAGCGCAGCCCCGACGTAGCGATCCGCGACGGCTACAGGATCGAGTACGAAGATCGTCGCGGCACCTGCGCTGAACGAAAAGCCGCCATCCGTCGGCGTCAGGAGCAGTGCGCCGAACATGCGTTCATAGAGCGCTGCAGTTCGCGCCGGCTGCTGCGAGGCGATGACAAATTCGACGATTTCAGTGGCACCATTGGCATGCGTCTGCCATTCGGGGCGCCAAACCAGCTCCGGCGTATCGTGATGGCAGAAGAAAGTGCGCCCATTCTGCACCTCCTCGCCCGCCACGCGGATGACCTTGAAACGCGCGTCTTGGGCGCCGCCCGGCAATTCGACCGGCCGCGCAAAGCTCATTGGCTCCATGACGGGAACGGCATTGTCCTTCAACGTCGCATAGACCAGATCGGCATCGACCGACTTGAAAACCAGACCGCTCAATCCCGGCGGATGCGTCCAGAGATCTGCACGCATCGTTTCACGCCCTGGCAGATAGCCGAGCAATTCGAGATAGTTCGTGCCGAAGATCGCAAGGTTGTTGCTGGAGCCGAGCGTATGGTGACCGCGCTCCGTCAACTGGAAGCCGAGGCGAACATATTGTGCAGCAGCCTCATTAAGCTGGCCCATCACGTTAATGACGACGTGATCGAGGACAGGCGAGATCTTACGTTGCGCAGTACGCATATCACTCATACGAAAACCTCGTCGCCTTCCAAGTTGGTGAGCCCAGCAAGATTGGTGCCAGCCCGAACATTAATCACGATGGAGTCAAGCAGCACGTGGTCGCGGCTCTTCTTTCGACATTGAAAAAGCCAGCGCCGCATCTGCATGCAGCATCGTTGAATCGAAGACTGGAAGATCGATGTGCTCGGGGCCGACCAGGAGACAGATCTCGGTACAACCAAGAATTACGCCGTCAGCGCCACGCTCTTTTCCTCGTGCAATCGCATCGAGATAGAGACGGCGTGAATCCTCGCGAACAACGCCTTGGCATAGTTCATCGAAGATGATGTCGTGAATGAACACACGATCGGCCTCAGCGGGAATAACGGGATCTAGCCCGAACCCCTCGCGCAATCGCGTCACATAGAAGTCCTGTTCCATCGTGTAGCGCGTTGCCAGAAGTAGCGGCCGCTGCAGCCCTGCAGCCTTCACGGCAGCGCCGGTAACGTCGGCAATGTGAAGAAGCGGGATCGACACTGCTTGCTGCACTTCGTCGGCAAGCTTGTGCATTGTATTCGTGCAGATCAGAATGCAACCAGCACCGCCTCCTTCCAGATCGCGTGCGATGTCAGCGAGAACCTGACAGGCCTCGTCCCAACGCCCTTGTTTCTGCAAGCTGACAATCGCGTCGAAGTTGATCGAACGCATCAGAATATCCGCGGAGTGGAGCCCACCGAGCTCGGCGCGGACTTGCTCATTCAGCCGGCGATAGTAAACAGCAGTACTTTCCCAGCTCATTCCACCAATCAAACCAATCGTCCGCATTACTATTGCTCGCTCTGTCCAGTCGATGTGCTTGACGGAACGATAGCATCGGGACCGCGCAATCCGATTGCGGATCGCGGTCATCATACTCAGTTTGCCTGAGAAGAAACTTCATAGTTCGAGCGATCGGCGGAATAGGATTTCAAATTTTTCCGATCCGTCGCATCAACGGTTCTTCGCTCGGCCCCGATAGACCAGAATGATGCAGCGACGTGCAGCGCCGGGAGTTGCCGTGTGTGTCGCGTGAAATCTCACTGTATGAGAAGAATGCCGGAGTTCGGTCTGCACCGGGAGTAGAACTCCGTGCCACTTAACACGCATGCGGATCAGACACGTTCCGCAAACACTCCGCATGGGCCGTTCATCAGAAACAAACGAGGTCGCCTCCTGGAGGGAAAGGCGACCTCGTGGAGCGCGCGAATGCCCTCGCGCCGGTCCATGTGCTCTGGGGAAGAGCGCCATATTTGACCACGGCGGCCGCGCTAGTGTGCGACGACGACATGACACGGCATGTGACAGTTGATCGCATCGGCAGAGTCTTGCGTGTGGTCGCTCGACCTGATGCCTTCCACCAACGCGATATTTTTTAATCCCGAAGCATCATTCGGATTCTGAACGTCCTAGGCATGACGGGCGTATTGCTCGACACTCGCGCAGATTATCAAGCGGCCTGAGACCCCTCTGTTCAGCTCTTCGACGTCGGCTGCACGGCGCGCCAGAACGGCACGCTGGTTGACGTAGCCCTTGTCAGTAATCTCGCTGCCATCGACAGATAGCGGCTCTGCCAGCAACAGCGCGCAAGTTGCATAGGTGGAAGACCCTCCGCCTGCCGCCTTCAGTCTTGCGAGCCCTTCCCCTATGGACGAACGCACATTTTCGCAGCCAAGCACGGCATCGATGCTCGCTGAATCCGGCAGGCCGGACACCGCGCGGCAGGCAGCCAGATTGGGAACAAGAAGGAAACGCACATCCTCACCGCCATGGCCGGCCACGACAATGTCCTGAACCAGCGGCGCCAATGCGGAGATTCCTGCCACGCGCAGCGTTCCGACGTTGACCCATGTGCCTGATGTCAGCTTGAAATCCTCGGCGATGCGCCCGTCGAACAGCAGGCCCTGCTCGGGATGAGCCGGATCTGCAAATGCAACGGCATCGCCGATCAGATAGAAGCCGTCCGCATCAAAAGCTTTCGCGGTGAGGTCCGGCGCCTTCCAGTAGCCCGGGGTCACATTGGGCCCACGCACCCGCACCTCGAACTTGCCGTCCGATGGCACGAGCTTCAGCTCCGTACCGGGAATCGGCACGCCGATATTGCCTGATCGCGGCGCCTGAAAATGACAATCGGTCGCGAGTGGCGATGTTTCCGTCGATCCCCAGGCGGAAACCATCGGCAACGGATGCCCGATTGTCTCGATGGAAAGTGTCTCCAGCGCGGACCATGTGCTCTGCGGCAGAGCCGCACCGGCATAGAAGACGAACTTCACCTCGCTGAAGAAACGCTGTCGCAACCCATCGTCCTTCCGCAGGGCTGCAATAAGCATGTCGAAGCCACGCGGCACGTTGAAATAGATCGTCGGCATGATGCTGCGCAGATTGGCGATCGACGTCGCGAACAATCCCGGTGCGGGCTTGCCGCTGTCAATGTACAGCGTTCCGCCGTTGCGCAGCACCATATTGAAATTGTGATTTCCGCCGAAGGTATGGCTCCAGGGCAGCCAGTCGAGAAGGACGAGTTCGCTCTGCTGAGTTTCGAGAAACGGCCAGGTCTGTGCCTTGGCCTGCTGGCTCGAGGTCAGCATGCGCTGGGTATTGATGACCGCCTTCGGCGCGCCGGTCGATCCCGACGTGAACAGGAATTTCGCGATCGTATCGGCATCGACCGCTGCAAAGGCATGATAGATGGCTGCGCTTACCGGCGTCGTGACCACATCAGCATATGACCACGCCTCTCCGGCGGTCGCGCCACCGCCGATGATGGCAGCAGTGTGAAACGGGGCGATCGCAGCGAGGGCCGGACCGAACTGTTGCGAGTCCGAGACGTAGATGGCACCGGGATCTAGAAGTTGAATCGCGCCACGCAGCTTTTCGAAATCCTTCGACATCAGCGAATAGGCCCGGGAAATCGCAGCGACGGGCACACCGACATGCATCGCTGCCAGGGCCAGAACCGCATGCTCGATGCCGTTGTCCGATAGCACTGCGAGGGGCCGCTGCGCACTCATCTCCTGTGCAAGAATCCAGCTAGCCGCGCCACGCACACGCCGAAGCGTCTCGGCATAACTCAGCGTCACCCAAGGCACATCCGGACTGGACCGCTCCGCCAGAAAGATCCGCTCCGGCGCCTGTTGTGCCCAATGTTCGAGCCAGTCCCCGACACAACGCGCATAGGGGCGCAGTGCTGTATCGGATCGCAGAAGGATCGTACCGTCGGATCGCTGTTCTGCGTCAACCGACGGCGTCAGAAAAAATGGACTGCCTGAGCTAGCCGCATTGTCGCGGTCCAGAACCATCGCTTTTCTCCCCCATAGCGTACCCGTCTTTGTTCTTATTCGGGCTGTCCAATCGAAACGGTCGTTGCCGGCTCGGATCGATGCAACATCGATCAGTAAGTCTCGACGTGATATCTTCCACCGCCGCGCATCGCCGCTTTCAGATCCGACCAATCCATCGACGCGGCGCGGCAAATATCGGCGAAGGCCTCTTCAACGCCGCTTTCCATGCCTTTCAACCCGCAGATATAGACGTGGGTCTGCGCGTCGCGCAGCAGCGACGTGATCGCAGCAGCTTCGCTGCGGATACGATCCTGCACATAGATCCGTGGCTCGCCCGGCACGCGCGAATAGCAGAAGTGCTTGCCCAGCAACTCCTCCGGGACCTTTTGCAACGGACCGAAATAGGGCAGTTCCTCGGGGCGGCGCGCACCGAAGAACAGGAGCAGCCGCCCGGGCGCGCCAGGCATCGCGCGCCGGCGGCGCTCCGTGAAGCCGCGGAATGGCGCAGAGCCCGTGCCAGTGCAGACCATGAGAACATTCGCCGAAGGATCGTTCGGCAGCAGGAAGGTGGCGCCGAACGGCCCGGTAACTTCGACCTTTGCGCCACGCGGCAGATCGCACAGGTAATTCGAACACAGCCCGCCGGACTCACGTTTCACGGTCAGCGCGAGATTGTTGGTGTTCGGCTTCTCGCCATCGCGCGAACTCGCGATCGAATAGAGCCGCACCTGATGCGGCTTGCCGTCCGCGCCCAGGCCCGGCACGACAATGCCGATGCTCTGGCCTTCGAGGATGGGAAACGGCTGCTCGCCGAAATCCAGGATGATATGGCGCACGTCGGAGTCGGCCGTCGCGTGGGTTAGCCGGAAATTGCCGGTCACCGTGGCCAGCGCAGGCTTGCCGCGGTTATAAAGATTGACCGATGCCTTGCTCGATGACAGCGGCGCGACGGGCTTTCCGCCCAGCCCCTTGCGTGCTTCTTCGAGCAACGCGCCGATCTCATCCTCGAGTGCCTCGATGGCGCCCGCACCGGCGCTATTGTCCGCGATCTCCTCCTGCGCCGGCAGGTCACTCCAGGAGAACTGCTCGTCGAGCGAATACGGCGCCGCCACGACGCGCCAGTTGTCGATCGCGCCGGTCGGACACGGCGAGATGCAATCCATGCAGTAATTGCAGATCTCTGCGTTGACGACGTAGTTGTTGTCATCATGCGTTACCGCATCGACCGGGCAGCTCTCCTCGCAGGTGTTACACCTGATGCAGATTTCCGGATCAATCAGGTGCTGTTTGAAAGGGGCGTTCATGGCAAATCCCGCGCGTGCCATCGAGGACTGACAGCGGCGGAAGGAAGCTGGAAATCCTTCCGCCGCGTGTACTCCTTTTAGGCCGCAATCTTCACGTATTCGAAATCGCCCGGCTTGTTGTCGATGCCGACCTTCGGCGCCGATATCCAGCTGGCGAACTTGCCGGGCTCACTGACCGGCGTCATCAACGACGCGATGAAATCACCGTCGTCAACGGACGGCAGATAGTCGTTCCTGGCTTTCGCCCAGGCGGCATCGCTCATGATGATGCCCTTCGGCGAAGCGTTCACATCGCGGAATTCACCGATCTGGCGATGGAATGCGGTGTGCGGCAAATCGAAACGGAAATTGACGCCGGCCTTCTCGATGATCTTGTTCCAGCGCTCAACTCCCTTGGCGCAGTCCGCGGTGTAATCGTCCCGCAGGCGCATATTGAGCGCGGTCAGCGCCGGTTCATCGACCAGCTTGATTTCGCCATCGACGAATTTCAGGACCTGATAGATGTCGTTGGTGAGCTGGTGATCATCCTCGATCTTCGTCTCCTGGAAGCGGCCCTTCAGACCGGAATTGTAGAAATTCGCGGCATTTGTGGATACTTCGGAGCCGAACAGATCGAGCGACAGCGAATAATGCAGGTTGATCTTCTTCTGCATGGTCGGCAGATCGATCACACCGAGCGCACGAATTTTTTCGATGGCAATAGGATCCTCGATCCCCGCCGCCTTCATCGCTTCGCAGGTTCGCTGCAGCACGCGGCCGACGCCGGTCTCGCCAACGAACATATGATGCGCTTCCTCCGTCAGCATGAAGCGGCAGGTGCGCGACAGCGGGTCGAAGCCGGATTGGGCGAGACTCTCCAACTGCATCTTGCCGTCGCGGTCGGTGAAGAAGGTGAACATGAAGAAGGACAGCCAGTCCGGTGTGGCCTCGTTGAATGCACCGAGCATGCGCGGCGCATCGGCATCGCCTGAGCGGCGACGCAGAAGATCGTCGGCCTCCTCGCGGCCGTCGCGACCGAAATATTTCTGCAGCAGATAGACCATCGCCCAGAGATGGCGGCCCTCCTCCACATTGACCTGGAACAGGTTGCGCAAGTCGTAGAGCGACGGCGCGGTCTGGCCGAGATGACGCTGCTGCTCGACCGAGGCCGGTTCGGTATCGCCCTGGATCACAACGAGACGGCGGAGCATCGCGCGATATTCGCCGGGGACTTCCTGCCAGGCAGGCTCGCCCATATGTCGTCCGAAATTCACCTTGCGCTCAGTGTCCTGCGGCGCCAGCAACACGCCCCAGCGATATTCAGGCATCTTCACATAGTCAAACTTCGCCCAGCCTTTGGGATCGACTGATATCGCGGTGCGCAAATAAACGAGGGATTCCTGAAAACCTTCAGGCCCCATGTCGTTCCACCAATCGAGATAGCCGGGATGCCATCCCTCCAGCGCCTTGAGCACCTGGCGATCCTCGGCCAGATTCACGTTGTTCGGAATCTTGGTGCTGTAGTCGACATTCATGATGTTCATGACTGGGATCTCCCGCTGTATTTCTGATCGTTCGAATTGGGCAAGCTACCGACTTGCATTTATCCAAAGAGTGACACATGGCCGCGCTGTTCCAGTTGCGGAGGCTTACACGCGCGTCATGTCGAACTGCGCCTTCTGGCCGGTGCCGTAACGTCCAAGCGCGCCGTTCTCGCCGACCGCATTGGGCCGCTGGAAGATCCAGTTCTGCCAGGCGGTCAGCCGCGAGAAGATTTTCGATTCCATCGTCTCCGGTCCGACAAAGCGCAGATTGGCTTCCATGCCCGTGAGGCTGTCGGGTGAGAAGCTGCAGCGTTCCTCGAAGAACACACGCACCTCGTCATCCCAGTCGATGTCATCGAGCGCGAAGGTGACGAGCCCGAGCTGCTCGGCGGCTTCCGCATCGAGCGGCTCGCCGATCCGCGCTTTCGCGCGGGTTACATCCTCCGGATCGGCCTGGAAGCGCGACTGTAGCCGCGTCAGCCCGTGGCTCATCGGGTAAGGCCCGAAATTCATCGCGCTCAATACGATGGCCGGCGGTGCGCGGTTGTCACCCTGCTTCTGGCCGACGAGCATGTAGGAGCGGTCCGCAGCGAAGACGAGCTCGGCCAAGGTGCCGACAAAGCACGAACCCGGCTCGACCAGCGTCACCAGCGTGCGCGAGGTCACATCGATGCGCTTCAGCACCCGCTTCCAGTATTGCCGGATCTCATTGACCAGCCAATGCGCCTTGTGGGTTTCGAGAAAGGCGTCATGAGCCAGCACATTGGCCCCGTCGCCATGCGACTTGAACACCAGCATGGCGGTCTCAAGTTCATTGATCCGCAGATGCAGGATGGCGTCGTCCAGCTCGCGCGCCACCTGCAGCGGCCAGAAGGCAGCACCCTGCGCCATCATCCCGTCGATATCCGACGGCGCCGCAGCGTCAGGCGCTTTAATCGAGATGGTCGCAATTCGCTCTGCGCGATTGATATCGACATTGACCATGCCGTAACGAATACCGCTGTCATCGAAGCTGCGGTTCAGCGGCGGCAGCTTGAGGCCCTCGCCCGTGCCATTGCGCTTTGACGTCGCCAGAAACTCCTTGGCCCGCTCGGCGACTTTCGCTTCCAGCTTGCTGTTGGCAACGATGTCATCGATCAGCCGCCACGCCACTGCGCGCTTGCCTTTGATGCCTTCCTCAATGGTGCAGAAATAGTCTGCGTGATCGCGGCGCACCTTGCGCTTGTCGACCACGCGCGTCAGACCGCCAGTGCCCGGCAGCACCGCCAGCAACGGCACTTCCGGCAGCGCGACCGCCGCCGAACCATCGTCCGCCATGATGATGTGATCGGTTGCCAGCGCCAGTTCATAGCCACCACCCGCAGCAGTACCATTGATCACCGAAATGAAGCGCTGGCCGGAATTTTCGCTCGAGTCTTCAAAGCCGTTGCGAGTCTCGTTGGTGAATTTGCAAAAGTTGACCTTGTGAGCATGGGTAGCGCCGGCCAGCATGCGGATATTGGCGCCAGCGCAGAACACGCGGTTCTTGCCGGAGCGCAGCAGCACGACTTTGACCTCGGGATATTCGAAGCGAAGCCGCTGCACGGCATCCGCCAGTTCGATATCGACGCCAAGATCGTAGGAATTCAGTTTGAGCTGATAGCCCTCGAACAGACCGCCATTCTCATCGACATCCATGGTGAGCGTTGCCACGTCGTTATCGACACTGAGCTTCCAGTGGCGGTAGCGCGACGGATCGGTTTGGAAGTCGATAAATTTGGCGCCGTTCGAGAGAACGCGTTGCTCTGCGGCCATGCTCCACCCTTTGACAGTCTTGATTTATGCGTCGTGCGCCTTAGTTATATGCATAATAATTCATGATATTGAGGGCGTCTAGGGAAATCCGATAGAATTATGCATTTTCTTTCATGTTCCGGTGATCTGAACCGGACCCCGCTCGGCCTCGTCGATCGCCAGTTGATGCGCGAGCGCAGACGCCAGCATCGCGACCGGAAAGTGCTCGGAAAAGCTTCCCGCAATACCCGCCGGCGGGCGCATGGCGAGTTCATCGAGTTCGGACAGTGCGTCCTGCAGCAATCGATGTGCCGCGCGCGGCCGCTGCAGACTGAGTTTCAGATTGGCATTGGCAACCTGAATACAGGCGCGAAGCAGAATCCGATCACGCCCTCTTTGCGGCGCGACCTTCCAGACAGCCTCGAGAATTTCGTGAGCCTCCCAGAAGAAGCCGGCGTCGTTGAGCGCGAGCCCATAGCGCAACGCCGGATCACTGGCCGGGACGAAGCCTGCATAGCGCATCGGGACCAGTGCCTTGGCCTGCGCCAGCGTGTCGTGATCAGCCTTCGTCTGCTTGCCGAGCCGATAGGGCCAGCGCGGCATCGCGAGAGAAGGAGTGACAGTCACGACCATCCCCGCTTACGCAGCGCGTAATTCGCCCTCGCCGTGAAAATGCAGCAAGCGATTGGCGAAATCCGCCACGGCCCGCAAGGTTGTCTCGGGGGCTTCGCGATGGGGCGAATGCGCAGCGCCTGGAATGATCTCGACATCCACCGGGCAATAGCATTCGACCTCGGCGATCTCGATCTGCTTCATGGTGCCGTACTGATCGTCGGCTCCCTGCAAAATCTGCACGGGCACGCGCACATAAGCGAGATAGTCGGAAATATCCCAGTCGCGGAACTGCGGGTCGAGCCATGCGCCGTTCCAGCCATAAAACGCGTTGTCGACGTCATCATGCCAGCGCGCGAGCTTGGCTTTCAGGTCGTCCTGTTCGTACGCCCTCTTGATGTCGGCGATGGACGCTACAGAAATATCCTCGACGACGAAATGCGGCGCGATCATCGAGACGCCGCGGATACGGTGATCCTGGATGCCGCCGGCATAGATCGTCGCGATGGATCCACCATCGGAATGACCGACCAGCAAGCCGCGGCGAAAGCCGATGGCATTGAGCAACTGCGGGAGCACCTCAAGTGCTTCGACATGCATGTAGTCCAGCGGCCGCGGCAGCGCGACCGGGGTCGACGCGCCATAGCTGGCGCGCGAATAGACGAAGACGCCGGCCCCGGTCGCTGCCTGAAGCTTGTCCGGGAAGTCGCCCCACAGCGCGACCGAGCCCAGCCCTTCATGCAGCAGCACGATGGTCGGCGCCACATCCGGTTGCGGACCGATTATGCGGTATTCGAGTTCGGACGCACCGATGGTCAGCCGTCCCGCGGATTGCAATGCGCTCATCTTGTCATCCATCTCTCGGTTTCAGACCGCCGCTCCATCGCGCAATTTGTAGCGCTGGATTTTTCCGGTGGCTGTTTTGGGAAGGGAATCGACAACCTCGATCCAGCGTGGATATTTCCACGGACCGATCCGTCGCTTGACGTGATCCTTCAAGGATTCGCGCAGGCCCTCAAGCACGGCATTCGGTTTCAGCACCACGAAGGCCTTCGGCTTCAACAGCCCCTCGGCGTCGGCCTCCGGCACGACCGCGGCTTCGGATACGGCGGGATGCGCGATCAGCGCGCTCTCCACCTCGAACGGGGAGACCCAGATGCCGGACACCTTGAACATGTCATCGGCGCGTCCGCAGAACGTATAGCGCCCGTCGACATCGCGGACATATTTGTCGCCGGTGCGCGTCCAATGACCTTCGAAGGTGCGACGACTCTTGCTGCGTTGATTCCAGTATCCCTCACCGGCGGACGGCGCATCGACGAGTAACTCGCCGAGTTCTCCATCGGCAATATCGAGGCCCGCGTCATCGACGAGCCGCACACGATAGCCTGGCACCGGCCTTCCGGACGTGCCGTATTTGATATCGCCGGGAGCATTCGACAGAAAGATATGCAGCAGTTCGGTTGAGCCGACGCCATCGAGAATATCTACGCCGAAGCGGCTCTTCCAGCCGTTGCCCACCGGCTCCGGAAGCGCTTCGCCGGCCGAGGTGCAAATGCGCAGGCGCGGGAGGCGAGCTTCCGTTTTGAACCCCTCATCGTTCAGCATCGCCGCGAACAATGTTGGCACCCCGAAAAAGATGCTCGGCTGATATCGGCGCATCAGGCCGAATATGGTGGCCGGCGTCGGGCGCTCCGAATTGAGCACCGTCGTGGCGCCGACCGACATGGGAAATGTCATGGCGTTGCCGAGGCCGTAAGCGAAGTACAGTTTGGCCGCAGACAGTCCGACATCATCCTCGCGGATGCCGAGAACCTGCTTGCCATAGGTCGTCGCCGTTGCTTCCAGACTGGCGTGCAGATGGCGAACGCCTTTCGGCATGCCGGTGGACCCGGATGAATACAACCAGAAGGCCGGCTCGTCCGCATGGGTCGCGACCGTCGTGAAGCTTGTGCTCTCGTCCCTGATTTCGTCGGCCAGACTCTTGCGGCCATTGGCAACGCCGCCGACCACAATCACATGCTCAAGATCCGGTAATCGACCAAGCATGTCGTCGACCACAGGCAACAGCGCCGCGGAAATGAACAGCACGCGCGCCCGGCAATCGGCCAGCACATAGGCGTATTGCTCCGAGGTCAGCAGAGTGTTGAGCGGCACCGGGACGATGCCGGCACGGATCGCGCCGAGGAACACCACCGGAAAGTCGACAGTGTCGAGCATGATCATCGCGACACGTTCTTCGCGCCGGACGCCGAGCCGCTTCAGCAAATTGGCCAGTTGGCAGCTTTTTGCCTGCAAGTCACCGTAGGTTAGTTCGGATACCGTGTCGGTAAAGGCAAGCTTGCTACCGCGGCCCTCATCGATGTTGCGGTCGAGAAGCCAGGTCACCGCATTGTAAGAACTGGACGACCCACTCATGATGCGTTTGCACCTTGGGCGATTCCACAACCGTTGCTCACGGTGCTCTCCCTATCGTCTTTTTTGAATTATAATTCATATAAAGTCACCAACTCCGGTTGCTGTCAATCGCATCCGGAATTATCTTTCCTGAAATCCTCTGCGAGCACGCACGCCACATGACCGACCAGGCCGATCCCGAAACCGCCTTTCTTGAACAGCTCGGTCAGCGTGTCCGCACCATGCGCGGCCTGCGCGGCATGTCGCGAAAGGTACTGGCGAAAGTGTCGGGGATTTCGGAGCGCTACATCGCGCAACTGGAAAGCGGCAAGGGCAACGTGTCTATCGTGCTGCTGCGCCGGGTATCCGGCGCCATGGGCGCCCATCTCGAAGATCTGATTCCGGCGGACGAACCGACAACGGAGTGGCCGGTCATTCGCGACCTCGTTCGCAACGCGACACCGAACCAGATCGCCCAGGCCAAGGACGTTCTCGCCGGACGCGGGAACGGTCAGTTCCAGAATTATATGTCATTCAGCGGCATCGCCCTGATCGGGCTGCGCGGCGCCGGGAAATCGACGCTTGGAAAATTGCTGGCGGACAAGATCGGCTGGAGCTTCGTCGAACTCAATAAGGAGATCGAGCAGCACAACGGACTATCGGTCGCCGAAATCATCGCGCTCTATGGACAGGAGGGCTTTCGCCGCATGGAACAGGCCGCGCTGAACGGCCTGCTCGGACGCAAGGAACCCATCGTCCTTGCGACCGGCGGCGGCATCGTCTCGGAACCCGTGACCTTCGATCGGGTATTGTCGTCGTTCTACACGATCTGGCTCAAGGCCAAACCCGAGGAGCATATGGCGCGCGTCCGCCGCCAGGGTGACTTGCGCCCGATGGCCGACGACCGCTCCGCCATGCAGGAATTGCGCACAATCCTGCTGAGCCGCGAACCGCTCTATTCCCGCGCATCCGCCATTGTCGATACGGCCGGCCTCAGCAAGGACAAGGCTGCAGCGCAACTGGTCGGCGCGGTGTCGCGCGTGTTGAACACCAATGCCCAGGCTTTCGGACTCAGAAGCGCTGCGTCGTGACACTGGGCGAGCTTCTGCAAGCACGCGGCTTCGATCCCGTCGGTGTCATGGCGATCCGCAATACCCTGCATTCCGAAGACGTCTCAAACGATTTCCGCGATCTCGCCGATGTCATCAGCGCCAATGCGCTGCCGATGTATGACCGGATGCAGGACGGCCCACGCATTGCGCATCAGGCAGCCGTGCTCTCCTTTGCCGCAACAGACGGCGGGCAGGCACGCCTGACAAGCCTGCGAACCTTCCTGCTGCGCAGACCGGGAAGCGTTCCCGGCGACATCGTCTATGACTACGACGCCGCGCACCTGCTGCACAGCTTCATCGCGCGCGCCACGACGCCCTGTTTTTACGACGCCATTGAACGGGAAGAACTCAACGATCTGTTCGGCCGCCTCGTGGTGCAATGGCCGGAGCCGCTTTCTGACAATATTCTTGCGGCCAACGACGATGCGTTGACCGTCGTCGTGGCCTGATCGCTCAAACGCCGAGATGGCGCTCCAGCACGTCCGGCTGCGCGGTTAATGCCGCCGGCGTTCCGTCGAACACCACGCAACCCTTCGACAGGATCACCATTCGGTCGGCGACTTTCGCCAGACTCCGGAAATCCTTGTCGACGACGATAGTCGCGATGCCCTCGCTCCGAACGATCGCCAGCGTTTGCCAGATCGACTGCGCTACCAGCGGCGCCAAACCTTCCGTGGCCTCGTCGATCATGATCATATCAGGATTGGTCATCAGCGCGCGGCCAATGGTCAGCATCTGCTGTTCGCCCCCCGACAACTGATGCCCTCCATTGTTGCGGCGTTCGTGCAGACGCGGAAACAGCTCGAAGATTTTTGGCAGGGTCCAGGACTGACGCCCGTGATTGCCTGGTCGCGCGGCCATCACCAGATTTTCGGTGACCGACAGCGAACCGAAAATTCCTCTGCCCTCCGGCACCAGCGCCATGCCGCATCGCGCGATCGTTTCGGGCGCTGCATTGCGGATATCGCGGCCGTGGAAACGCAAGCTGCCACGGCAAAGGGGCATCAATCCCATCAGCGAACGCAGCAGTGTGGTCTTGCCCATGCCATTACGGCCGATCAGCGCGACCTGCTCACCGGGCGCGAAGGTCAGATCGATGCCGTGCAGGATCTGGCTAGCGCCATAAAACGCATCGAGCTTTTCCACCTCGAGCAAGGCCATTACGCGATGCCTCCATCAGCACCGAGATATGCGGCGCGCACGCCGGGATCCACGCGCACGTCCTGCGGCAAACCTGTGGCAATGACACGGCCGTCCTGCATCACCGTCAACCGGTCCGCGAGTTCGAACACCGCATCCATGTCGTGCTCCACCACCAGCAGCGCACGATCGGCCTTCAGCGACGCAATCAATCCGATGATGCCCCGCGCTTCCGATGGCCCCATGCCCGCCAGCGGCTCGTCGAGCAGAATGACCTGCGGATTGGTCGCCAGCACCATCGCGATTTCCAACTGGCGCTGTTCGCCGTGACTTAGTTTATCGGCAACGATCTGCGACCGCGCGGATAACCCGACCCGATCGATCGCATCGGTGACCAATTGGAGATATGGCCGGTCGCACCGCGTGCCGCCAAACATCCGGAGCGGCGCGATTGAACGGGCCTGCGCCGCAAGACGCACATTCTCATGCACGCTGAATTGCGCAAACAACGTCGTCTTCTGATAGGCGCGGCCGAGACCGGCGCGCGCGCGGCGGTCCGGCGACAAGGAGGTGATATCCACGCCATTCAGCAGGACCTCACCCGAGGTTGGCAGCATTTCGCCAGCCAGCAGATTGATCAGTGTAGATTTTCCGGCACCGTTCGGGCCGATCACCGCATGGATCTCGCCGGCGCGGATGTCGATCGACACATCGGAAACAGCCAGCAGGCCTCCGAAGCGCTTCTGCAATCCAGCGGCACGCAGCGCAACGTCATGCATGACGAGCCTCCGCGGCTGCAGACTTGACCTCGGCCGCGCGTTGCGGCGACGCGCCGAACACCATCGACCAGATTTGCCGGACACCATTGGGCAGCAGGATAACGATGCCGATGATGATCAAACCTTCGACAAGCTTCCAGTTGTCGAGATGCGCCTTCAGCACTTCTTCCATGCCGATCAGAACGAGCGCACCGACCAGCGGCCCGGTGACCGAGCGCAGACCACCGATCAGCACCATGACCAGAATTGTCGCCGACTGGTGCCATCCCAGCATCTGCGGCGCGACGAAGCCGAACTGGGCCGCGGCCAGATAACCGGCAACGCCCGCTAGCGCGCCAGACAGAGTGAATGCCGTCAGACGGAGGCGAAAGATCGGAAAGCCGAGCGACCGCGCCCGGCGCTCATTGTCCCGGGCTGCCGCCAGCGCGCGCCCAAACGGCGAACGGACTACCATCGTGAGCAGAGCGATCACGCCCACCAGGAAACCCAGCACGACAAAGTAGAAGGTCATGGGCTTGTCGAGATCGAGCAATTGGCGGCCGGCAATGGCGATCTCGGGCCGGATGTTGATGGAAACGCCGTCCGACCCACCCGCGAATTTGGTATCGTGGAAGAAGAAGAATAGCATCTCGCCGAAGGCGAGCGTCACCATGATGAAATAGACGCCGCGGGTGCGCAGCACCAGCGCACCAATCAGCAGGGCCGCGGTGCCGGAGCACAGGATCGCAATCGGAAGCGTTGTTAACAGCGACGCCGCATCATAACGAGGCGACAACAGCGCGAGTACATATCCGGCGAGGCCGAAAAAGGCGGCATGGCACAGGCTCACCAGACCGCCATGGCCGACCACGAGATTCAGTGACATGGCCAGCATGCCCATGATGAGCGCCTTGGCAAAGAATTGCGTGTAATAGGTCGATACGCAGAATGGCAGCGCAATCGCCATAGCCAGACAGGCGATACCGAACAATCGGACCCGCAGATTGGGCATGCTCATATCAAGCATCCTGGCGCCCGAGAATTCCACTGGGCCGCCACAGCAACACAACTGCCATCACCACATAGATCAGAATGCTGGAGACGCTGGGAAAGAACACCTTTCCGAACGTATCCGTGAGGCCGATCAGCAGTGCGCCGACGGCTGCGCCAGCGACCGACCCGATGCCGCCGAGCACGACCACGACAAAGGACAGGATCAGCATGCCATCCCCCATGCCGGGAAAAACTGTCGAGATCGGCGCGATCAGGATGCCGCCGAGCGCCGCCAGCGCGATGCCGGCGGCGAAGACGTAGCGATTGACCCGGTCGAACTTGATGCCGAGCACGCGCGCCATCTCACGATTTTCCGAACCCGCCCGTACGATCATGCCGATTTTGGTGCGCGTGATCACGAAGAAGATGACGAGTGCCGCCATCAGGCAGAATACACAGATCGCCAGCCGGTAAACCGGATAGGACAGGTTGTCGGTCAGCTGGATCGACCCCGACAACCACGCGGGTGGAGCGACCGCGTGCACATCCTTGCCGAACAGCAACTGCCTGACTTCGTCGATCACCAGGATAAGGCCGAAGCTGAGCAGCACCTGCGCCAGATGATCCCGGCCGTAGAGAAGACGAACGAAAACGGTCTCAAGCAGAATGCCGGCGATGAAGGCAACCAGCACACCGCCAAGTAGGGCGACCACAAAACTGCCGGTCATCAACGTGATCCAGTAAGCCAGATAGGCGCCGAGCATATAGAACGCGCCATGGGCGAGATTGATCACCCCCAGAATGCCGAACACCAGTGTCAGGCCGCTCGCGACCAGGAACAGGACTGCGCCATACTGAACTGCATTCAGCAACTGAACGCCTAGTGTGATGAGGTCCATCAGATCAATCCAACCACGGCGGGCCACCTTCAGTCGCCGGCGCAATCAAGCATGAGGGCGTACCTTCCTGCGCAGTAACACCTCCGTCACGGACGGCCTTGCGCGCAACAGGCTTCGACGATTCGATCTTCATCGACAGACCGCGCAACGATGCTTCAGGTCATCTTACAGCCCCGCGCGGGATCGTCGACATCGGCCTGGGCGATCGAGATCATCTCGTTACGCCCGTTGCGGACCTCGCGCAGATAGATGTTCTGGATCGGGTTATGCGCCTTGTTGAAGGACAGCGGCCCGCGCGGGCTGTCGATCTTCGCAGCTCCCATTGCCGCGATCATCTTGTCGCGCGCAGTGAAGTCGCCGCCGACAGCCGTCAGCCCGATATCCAGCAGCGCCGCGCCATCGTAGCCCTGTACGGCGTAGATATCGCCGTCCTTGCCTGTCTTGGCCTTGAAGGCTTTGAGGAAGGCGAGATTGGCGGGATTATCGAGATTGTCCGCGTAATGCAGCGTCGTCCTGATACCCTTGGCGGCTTCACCCTGCGCTTCGATGGTGCCGTCGGTCAGAAAGCCTGCGCCATAAAGCGGGATGGTCTTGTTCAGGCCCGCCGCCGCATAATCCTTGACGAACTTCACCGCGCCACCGCCTGCAAAGAAGCTGAACACGGCATCGGGCTTCAACTGCGCGATCTGCGTGATCAGTGCCTGAAATTCCACCTCTGGAAATGGCACCGTCAGGTCCGCGACGATCTTGCCGCCGTTCTTGGTGAAGTTTTCAGCGAAGGCGCCGATCATCTCGGCACCGGCCGTGTAACGCCATGTGATCGTGACCACGTTTTTGATGCCGGCATCGGCCATCACCTTGCCCATCGGGTAGGTGCTCTGCCAGTTCGAGAACGACGTGCGGAAGATGTTCGGCGCGCAGGCCGGACCAGTCGCATCATTGGCGCCGGCATTCGGAATGATCAGCAGGGTTTTGGTGTCGCGCGCGACCTTGACCATGGCCATGGCCACGCCGGAATGCACGGTGCCGACAACGACGTCAGCCTTCTCGCGGCCGACCAGCCGGTTCATGTTGTCGGTGGCTGCTTCGGGCTTAGATTCATCGTCCACCTGCACGAATGCAATGTCGCGCCCGCCGAGCTTGCCACCCTTCTGCTCAACATAAAGACGGAAGCCGTCATCGATGAATTGGCCAAGCTTTGCATAGGTCCCGGTGTAGGGAAGCATCATCCCCACCTTCAATGGCGCGTTCTGCGCGATGGCCGGGCTAAGAAGCGGCGACGTCGCAATGAATGTCGCTGCACCGGCGGTCCCGGACAGCATCGCGCGCCGCGTCAACGGACGCAGAAACCCCTTGGTGGTCATCGGCTCGTCTCCCCTCGGAATAATTGATGACCGGTTGATCCGGCCTACCAATGCAGATTGACGCCAGGTGGGAGCATTGCCCTCCACCCGCGCTCACATCTCTGCAGCATAATGCACGAAATTGGAAAAGATCAAGAATTATAATTCATAGTCAGCGACAGCGGGTAGCCGCGCTGATTCAAATCAGTCGCTGTTGACCATCATGGCGGCGGCTGGTGTTGCCGGCGCATAGTTGCGCAGGGCAGCAAGAATGGAGCGGGCGCCGCGCCGCGCGCCTTCGGTCTGCACCCAGACCAGCGACAGGATAAGTTCAAGCCCGGGATCAACCGGCAGCGCCACGAGGCGCGCATCGAACGAGACGAGCGCGCTTTCGGGGAGCACTGACACGAAACCGAAATCCAGCATCAGGTTGGCGATGATCGGGATCGAGTCGATTTCCGTGATGGTCAGCGCATCGATCTCTGCCTGAGGCAGTAATTGCGCGAGCAGTCTGTGGGCGGCCTGCCCAAGGCCAGTGCGTCGGCTGGGTAGCGCAAGCGGTTGCAGGCGAAGCACCCGCATGACATCGGGCTGGTCGCCCAGCACCTCACGCGCGCCGACGACCACAAGCTTCGATCGCACCAGCGCGCGGGAGGAGACATCTGCGGGGATCGTATCGCTGTCGATCAGCGCGACGTCGCACCGTTTGTCTTTCAGGCCGGTCAGCAGATCCTCCGCCGTACCATTAGTGACAAACAGCGGCTGCGTCGGCCGATCCCGCTGCCAGGCGGCGACGAGAAAGGCCAGCAGCCGCGCGACATTGCTTTCGTGACCGAGCGGCATCACCGCCCCGAGCCTGATAGTGGCATTGGTCGAACGAAAACGCTCACGCGCACGCCCTGACAGTCGTTGCATGGTTTTTTCAAGTTCAGCCAGCGACGTGACCAGCAACTGGCATGCCGGCGTCGGCGTGACACCGATACGGGAGCGATGAAACAACACGCTGCCGAGTTCATCTTCAACGCGTGCAATCTGTCGCGCGAGTTGCGGCTGACCGAGACGGATGATGCGTGCGGCACGACGAACGCTGCCGGTTTCCGCAACCAATGCGACACGCTGCAAGGCCGTGAGACTGACATCACACTCGGCGCAGAAAGCCCGTGCTGCATCGCCTGCCCTATCGGGCGCGATCATCCCCATCGCGATATCCGCTGCGGCTTCAATCTCGTCCAGCATTCGCCGTGCCTCAAGCGTGAGAAAGCTCGCGGCACCTACGCGATTCAACAACGGCGCTGCGATGGAGCGCTCGAACCGTTTCACCGCTGCCGAGAGCGTACTGGGTGCGCGTCCAAGTTGGCGCGCGGCTTCGCGCACATTGCCGCAACGAAGCACCACGGCTGTCATCACCAAGGTCGCAATGTCCATTACATTGTCATCCGGGTCTGTAGTCGATTTTTTCGCGCTGCAGCGAGAGCGTATAGGATGTCCATCAAATGGGATATCCCCCCGATGCGCAATTGCGTTAGCCTTCATGACAAGGACCGCGGAGCCAGCTGCCGGCTTGGCCTGGCCGCACCAATGGAGGTGTTCGATGAAAGCAATGATCCTTGCCGCCGGGCTTCTGGCTCTTGCCAGTCCCGCACTCGCTCAGACTCAGGAACCGCTCAAGTCCGCGATCGACTCGACCTTCGCGCCGCATGCCATGCCCAAACTGTCGGGCGGCCTCGAAGGCTTCAATATCGACGTCGTCGATGAGATGTCGAAGCGCATCAAGCGCCCGATCACGGTGGAAGGCGCGCAATTCGCCGGTCTCCTTCCGGCGCTTCAGGCCGGCACCTACGACTTCCTCGCCGCTGTGGTCACCGTCACGCCCGAGCGCGCGCAGCAGTTGCTGTTCATGGAAGGCTTCGTCGACGCCGACTATCGCTTCATGACCTTGGCCTCCGCACCGCCGATCACCAAGCTCGAAGATCTCTCCGGCAAGACCATCGCCGTGCAGAAAGGCGCGATCTACGAGAAATGGGTCAACGACAACGCCACCAAATATGGCTGGAAGTCGGAATCCTTCGCCACCAGCACCGACGCGGCGCAAGCTGTGCTCGCCGGCCGTGCCGACGCCAACATCTCGGCCGCCACCGTCGTCGCCTGGATCGTGAAGAACAATCCGCGGCTGAAGAACGCCTATCTCTACAAGACCGGCCTCGTCTGGAGCATGCCGCTGCGCAACGGCAATACCGAATTGCGCAACAAGCTCGAAGACGCGCTGGTCTGCATGAAGCAGGATGGCACACTGAAGAAACTCTACGTGAAGTGGTTCGGTGTCGAGCCGGAGGCCGGTTCGGCGACCACCACCATCTATCCCGGCTATGGCGCACCGGGCGTTGCCGGCTATGACCCGGCCGAGCAGAAGCCGACCTGTTCATGAGTTCGGCAGCAGCAGCGCCTGTGCCCCGCTATCTGCTCGAAGCACGCGGCGTCCGGAAGAGCTTCGGCATCACCGAAGTTCTGAAGGGCGTCGATCTTTTGGTCGAGCCGGGCAAGCTGGTCTTTCTGATCGGCCCATCCGGCTCGGGCAAGAGTACCTTGCTGCGCTGTTGCAATCGTCTGGAGGAGCCGGATGGCGGCTCCATCATCATGGACAATGTCGACCTGCTGTCGCCGCGCACCGATATCAATGCCGCGCGGCGACAGATCGGCATGGTATTCCAGAGCTTCAATCTCTATCCGCACCTCACCGTGCAGAAGAACATCACGCTGGCGCTGCGCAAGGTCGCCGGCATGAGCACCGCCGACGCCAATGCCCGTGCCGCGGAGATGCTGGCGCTGGTAGGCCTGCCCGACAAGGCCGCGTCCTATCCCGCGCAACTCTCCGGCGGCCAGCAGCAACGCATCGGCATTGCGCGTTCGCTCGCGCTCAATCCCAAGATCATCCTGATGGACGAGCCGACTTCGGCGCTGGATCCGGAACTTGTCGGCAGCGTGCTCGCCGTCGTGAAGGATCTGCGCGACCGCGGCATCACCATGGTCATCGCCAGCCATGAAATGAATTTCGCCCGCGGAGCCGCCGACAAGGTCGTTTTCCTCGATGGCGGCCTTGTCATCGAGGAAGGCAGCGCCGAAGACATTTTCCTGCGGCCGCAGGAAGAACGTACCAAACGTTTTCTCGCGCAGATCAGGCACTAGGCCATGACCGCTGCCGACGCGATGAGCAACTGGGACCGCTTCGTCTTCACCTTCTTCAACGCGGATATCGCGATGAAGTATGGCTGGGAGATTTTGCAGGGCGCCGGCGTTACCATTCTTGCCGGCCTCGCAGTGGTCATCACAGGTATCGGTGCTGGGTTCGGCCTCGCCGCCTTGCGTGCAATCGGTTGGAAACCGGTCAATTTTCTCATCATCGTGTTCGTCGATATCTTCCGCTCGCTGCCGCCATTGGCGATCATCCTGGTCCTGTTCTTCGGATTTCCCAATATCGGCATCGTGCTGCCTAGCCTGGTCGTGCTGTGGATATCGCTCGGTGCCGTGCTCGCAGCCTTCGCCGAGGAAATCTTCTGGGCCGGCATCACCTCGGTACCCAAGGGCCAATGGCTGGCCGCACGTTCCACCGGCCTCACTTTCGCGCAAACCCTGCGTTACGTGATCCTGCCGCAGGCCGTTCGCCTTGGCATTCCGCCGCTGACCAATCGCGCCATCTCCATCACCAAGAACCTCGCGCTCGGCAGCGCCATCGGCGTCAACGAGATTCTTGGCCGCGCCAATTCCGCGCTATCGATGTCCGCCAATGCGACGCCGCTCACCATGGGCGCCCTGCTCTATGTGCTGGTGTTCATCCCGCTTGTGATCGCCTCCCGTACACTCGAACGCAACTATCGGTGGGGTGAGCACTGATGGAGCAGTTCACGCAGGAATTCTTCAATCTCGACGTCATGGCGAAGGTCGCGCCGTTCCTGCTGCAGGGTCTGCTGCAGACGCTGCTGCTGTGCTCGTTCCTGATCCCGATCGGCCTCGTCAGCGGCATCCTCGTAATGCTGCTGACCACCAGCCCCTATCGCCTGCTGCGCTGGCCGGCGATCGCCGCTGTCGATCTCTTCCGCGCCTTTCCGCCGCTGGTGCTGCTGGTCTTCGTCTATGCAGGCTTGCCCTTCATTGGACTGCGCGTGCCGGCTCTGGTGGCGGTCGCCGTCGCCTTCCTGATCAATTCGGCGAGCTACTACGGCGAGATCTATCGCGCCGGCATGGTCAGCGTGCCCAAGGGACAGCGTGAAGCCGCGCGCTCCACCGGCCTCTCCGCCACGCAGACATTAATTTACGTGACGCTGCCGCAAGCCGTGCGCAACGTGCTGCCGGACCTGCTGTCCAATACCGTCGAACTCGTCAAACTCACGACGCTGGCCAGCGTCATCTCGGTGCCGGAGCTGCTGCATTCCGCCAATCTGGCGCGCTCGCTCACTTACAACTCATCGCCGCTGATCCTTGCGGCGATCATCTATCTGTTCTTGCTGTTGCCGGTCGTGCGGCTGATCGCGCGGCTGGAACACAGACTCTAGAACACACGGTCCGGCAGGGCCATCACGACAAGCCGGCTCGCCGGCGGCGAATGTGGAGTTGTACATGGATTTCGATCTGGTTCTCGCCGGCAAGGTGATCGGTCACGACAGCATCATCGAGAACGGCTGGGTTGCAGTCCGCGACGGGCGCGTGGGTGCCGTCGGCGAAGGTACGCCGCCGGCCGCGCCCGAGCGGCAGGATTTCAAGTCAGGCATGATCCTGCCGGGCGCCATCGACGCACAGGTCCACTCGCTGTCGCAGCGCAATCAGGAAGACTTCGTCTGGTCTACGCGGTCCGCCGCAGCCGGCGGTGTGACCACCATCGTCGACATGCCCTATGACGAAGGTGATCTGGTCTGCTCGGCTGCTGCAGTCGAGCGCAAGATTGCCCATGCGAGCAAACAGGCGCGCGTCGATTTCGCGCTTTATGGCACCATCGATCCCGAGGAGGGTCCGGCGCGCATTGTCGAACAGGCCAAGGCCGGCGTCGCCGCCTTCAAGTTCTCCACCTTCGGCACTGACCCGAAGCGCTTTCCGCGCATCCCCGCGCCGCTGCTCGCCGATTGTTTCGCCGCCATTGCGCCGACCGGCCTCGCAGCCGGCGTCCACAACGAGGACGACGAATTCATCCGCGATGCCGTCGCCAAGGTGAAGGCCAAGGGCATCACCGACTGGCGTGCCCATGCCATGTCGCGCCCGCCGCTCGCCGAAATCCTGGCGATGCTGCAGATCTATGAGACCGGCGCCGAGACCGGTTGTCCCGCCCATGTGGTGCATTGTTCTGTCGCGCGCGGTTACGATATTGCGGCGTGGTATCGCTCCAAGGGTCATCACGCCACGGTGGAATGCTGCATCCACTATCTCGTGCTCGACGAGGAGAATGACGTCTCCCGCCTCGGTGGCAAGGCCAAGATCAATCCCCCGGTGCGCCCGCGTGCCGATGTCGAGGCGCTGTGGGCGGAGCTTGCAGCCGGACGCGTCTCGCTGGTCTCGACCGATCACGTCAGTTGGTCGGAGGATCGCAAGATCAATCCGGACATGCTCGCCAATGCGTCCGGCGTCCCCGGCTTAGAGGCCATGGTACCGCTGCTGGTAAAGGGTCTCGTCGAGCGTAGGCTGCCACTGACCCATGCCGCGAAGCTGATGTCGTTCAATCCGGCGCGGCACTTCCGCATCGACGATCGCAAGGGCGCGCTGGCGCCCGGCCTCGACGCCGACATCACCGTGCTGGTGGACAAGCCCGTCGTCTATGACGCTGCAGCGAGCGGCAACAACGTGGTCGGCTGGTCCCCCTATAACGGCATCACGCTGCCGTGGACCGTGGCTGCGACCTATGTGCGCGGCCAGCTCGCCTTCGACGGCAGCAAGGTTCTCGCCGAACCCGGCAGCGGACAATTCGTGCGGCCGCCGCTGCTTCTCCCAGAGCGACTGCCGGTGGCGTGACGCCCGCCGTTCCGATCACCGACCACGTATCGAACACAAGAACATCTGCCGAGGAGACATTCCGATGGGACGTATTCTGACCGAACGCGATATTGAAGCCGCCGTGCGCGGCGGCGGTGTCTACGCTGCCGGTGGCGGCGGCTGGGCGGATCACGGGCGCATGCTCGGCCGCGCCGCCCTTCTCGTCGGCAAGCCCGAACTCGTGTCGATCGACGAACTCGACGACGACGACTGGGTGGCCACTGCAGCCGCGATCGGCGCGCCGGCGTCGACCACCGCCTGGGAGATGCAGGGCAAGGATTACGTCCGCGCGGTGCAACTGCTGCAGGATGCGCTGGGTGAACCGCTGAAAGGCCTCATCATCGGCCAGAATGGCAAGTCGTCCACCATGAATGCGTGGCTGCCATCGGCCCTGCTCGGCACCAAGGTGGTCGATGCCGTCGGCGACATGCGCGCGCATCCGACCGGCGACATGGGCTCGATCGGTCTTGCCGGCTCGCCCGAGCCGATGATCCAGACAGCCGCCGGCGGCAACCGCGCCGAGAACCGCTATATCGAGCTCACCGTGCGGGGCGCCACCGCCAAGGTCTCGCCGATCCTGCGTACCGCCGGCGACATGTCCGGCGGTTTCATTGCATCCTGCCGCAATCCGGTTCGCGCGTCCTATGTGCGCGACAACGCCGCTCTGGGCGGCATCTCGCTCGCGCTGCGCCTCGGCGAAGCCATCCTCGCCGCCGAGTCCAAAGGTCCGTCTGCCGTGATCGACGCGATCTGCAAGGACACCGGCGGCGCGATCATCGGCAGCGGCAAGATCACGGCGAAGAATGTGGTCTATACGCCAGAAGCCTTCGACATCGGCACGCTGATCATCGGCGAAGGCGACCGCGCCATCACGCTGCATGTGATGAACGAATACATGGCCATCGTCGATGCATCGGGCAATCGTCTCGCGACCTTCCCCGACATCATCGCGACGCTGTCCGACGATGCGGAGCCGATGAGCGTCGGCCATCTCGAAGTCGGCATGAACGTGCATCTGTTCCATGTGCCAAAGACGATCATTCCGCTCGCCTCCAGCGTCAAGGATCCGGCGGTCTATCCCTCCGTCGAACGCGCCATGGGCATCGAGATCGCACGCTACGCACTGGCCTGAGACACGACAGGAGTCCGTCATGACATCAGCGAATCCACGGCACCCCGATTTTCCGATTCCTGGCGGCCCAAAGCTGCGCGCCAAGGGCTGGCGGCAGGAAGGTCTGTTGCGCCTTCTGGAAAACGTGCTCGCGGTCGGTGAGGATCCGTCGAACCTCGTCGTCTATGCGGCGCTGGGGCGCGCGGCCCGTAACTGGCCCGCACACAAGGCCATCGTGCAGGCGCTGACGACCATGGAGGAAGACCAGACCCTGGTCATTCAGTCCGGCAAGCCGGTCGGCCTGCTGCGCACCCACGCCAGGGCGCCGCTGGTCATCATGGCGAATTGCAACATCGTGGGACAATGGGCCAAGGCCGAGATCTTCTACGAACTCGAGCGCAAGGGTCTGATCTGCTGGGGCGGACTCACGGCCGGCGCGTGGCAATATATCGGCTCGCAGGGCGTCATTCAGGGCACCTACGAGATCTTCATGCGCATCGCCGAACGTCGCTTCGGCGGCACGCTCGCCGGGCGCTTCGTCCTCACCGCCGGGCTCGGCGGCATGGGCGGCTCGCAGCCGCTCGCCGGGCGCATGGCCGGCGCCGCGATCCTCACCGTCGACATCGATCCGGAACGGGCGCGCAAGCGCAAGGAGATCGGCTATCTCGAAGTGATCGCCCCCGACCTTGATTCAGCGCTGGAGATGATCGCCGCCGCGAAGGCGGAGCGTCGCGCGTTGTCGGTCGGTCTTGTCGGCAATGCCGCCGATATCTATCCGGAAATCGCCCGGCGCGGCGTCATCCCCGATGTGGTGACCGACCAGACCGCAGCCCACGATCTCGTCTACGGTTATGTGCCGCGCACGCGCTCACTCGAGGAAGCGCGCGTCATGCGCAAGACAGCGCCAGAACAATTGATGAAGGAGAGCCGCGCGTCGATTGTCGACCATGTGCGCGCGATGCTGACCTTCCAGGCGCGCGGCGCGGAAGTGTTCGACAACGGCAATCTCATTCGCACTCACGCCAAGGAAGGCGGCGTCACAAATGCCTTCGATATCCCGATCTTCACCGAAGCCTATCTGCGCCCGCTATTTGCACGCGCCATCGGTCCGTTCCGCTGGATGGCGCTGTCGGGCGATCCCGACGATATCCGTGCCATCGACGATCTCGTCCTGCGCCTGTTCGGCGACAACCAGATCGTCTCCAACTGGATCAAGCTCGCGCGCCAATACGTGCCTTTCGAAGGCTTGCCGGCACGCATCGCCTGGCTCGGCCATGGCGAGCGCAGCGAATTGGCGCTGGGTGTGAATGAACTCGTCGCCAGTGGCACGCTCAGGGGACCGGTCGCCTTCTCGCGCGATCATCTCGATGCCGCCGGCATGGCGCATCCGAACATCATGACCGAGAACATGCGCGACGGCTCCGATGCCATCGCCGACTGGCCACTGCTCGACGCCATGGCATTATGTTCGTCCCAGGCCGATCTCGTCGCCGTCCACTCCGGCGGCGGAGGTTATGCCGGCTATATGACCAGCGCCGGGGTCACCCTGATCGCCGACGGCACGGCCGCCGCGGCAGAACGACTCGCCATGAGCCTCGACAACGACACGGGCCTCGGCGTCATCCGCTACGCGGATGCCGGTTATGACGAGGCCATCGACGAGGTCTCGCTCAAGCACGTTCCGCACATCCAGCTCTAGACCGATCGTTCCGACCACTCTTCGGCGCGTCAGGCGAGCCTGAGCCTGGACAGGCGTCAGGAACCTCACATCGTCCATTGTACGAACGCGAAAACCGGAAAATTGGGGAGCCAGGGGCTCCCCCGCGCCGGCAGAAGCCTCCACCCCCAAATTGCACGAAAGCCAGTCGCACCGCACGCGGGGAACACCGCTGTCAGGTGGTTGAAATTGCGGAGCTCTCTCTATAGACCGACGGAGCCAAAGCGATCCGCGGGCCCGCCCCGCCTGTTGTCGCCTCGGCCGTTGGGGCGTAGCCAAGCGGTAAGGCAGGGGATTTTGATTCCCCCATTCGGAGGTTCGATCCCTCCCGCCCCAGCCAATATTTCACAATATTATCAGATGGTTATGGATTTTCACCGGAATCCATTCTGACAACTCATCCCCTGCCCATCCTGACAACTCGTTGCTAATGCGTTCCTCGGAGTGGCCAAAAAAGAGCGCCCGCAAAGGGGCGCTTTTCTCTCGCATTCGGCTCGTATGCGCTTTCCGTTCAAAGGCTGGCGGCAATGATCGCTGATGAAGGTTTGCGTCGGCCGGGTAAGCGACCTCTGCCAGCAAAGCTAGGAACATTTCACCGTAGAGGCGCGATACATACATGACCCATTCATCGCGGGGCTTCGGCAACCTGTACCTGTTTCAACAGACGGCGACGCAAGCCGATGAAGGACATCAACAGATCTGTCATTACAGCGTGTTGGCGCCGCCAAGCACGGCCGTAAATTCATGCGAGAAGGTGCAACCATTGCCATGAGCGATCGCGATCTCGGCATCCGCGATCTGCCGTGCGCCGGCATTGCCGCGCAATTGCTCCGTCGCTTCGATCAGCGTGAACAGCCCGTACATGCCTGGATGCGCAAACGACAATCCACCACCATTGGTATTGACCGGCAGAGCACCACCCGGCGCGATCCGACCACCGGAGACAAACGCGCCGCCCTCACCTTTCTTGCAGAATCTCATGTCTTCCAGGAACATGATGACGTTGATGGTGAAGGCGTCGTAGAGCTGCAACACATCGACATCAGCCGTGGTGATGCCCGCCATCTCGAACGCGCGCGGCGCGCATTCGGCCGTCGGCGTCGTACAGAAATCCGGGATCTGCGAGACCTCGCGGCTCCAGCTCGCCCCGGCGCCGCCGAGGAAATAGACCGGCTTGTGCTTCAGCGCTTTCGCACGATCGGGACTGGTGACGATGACCGCCGCACCGCCATCGCTCATCAGACAGCAATCCAGCCGCGAGAGCGGATCGGCCACCAGCGGCGATGCCAGCACCTCGTCGATGGTCAGCGGCGCCTTCATCGTCGCATCGGGATGCAGCTGTGCCCATTGCCGCGCGGCCACGGCAACTTCCGCCATCTGCGCGCGCGTGGTGCCATATTCATACATGTGCCGCGCGGCGCACATCGCGTAGCCGGGCAGCGGCGACATCAGGCCGTAGACTTTCTCGAAGGTCGGCAGTTCGTGGATGCCGAAGGTGCCGGCCCCTTTGAGGTTGGAGCCATAGGCGATCAGAACCGTGGTGCAGAGCCCTGCCTCGATGGCCATTGTCGCCTGCAGGAGATGCGACAGGAAGGACGAACCGCCGGTCATGTCCGAACACGCCCATTTCGGACGGATGCCGAGATACTCGCCCATCGAGAGCGTCGGGAACATGTGATACAGCGTGCCACCGCAGATGCCATCGATGTCCTTCAACTGCAGACCCGCATCGGCGACCGCGCGCGCAGTGGCGCCCGCCATCAGATCCATCGAGGACAGACCGGGCGCACGGCCAAGGCCGTAGGTGCCGATACCGACGATGGCGCTCTTGCCACGCAACGAGGATGCGGTCATGGCGTGGCTCCCACGGGACGAAACAGCACGATGGGCTGTTCGCTATTGGCATAGGTGCCGAAATCCACCGGCACGATCACCGCCTGCACGCGCATGCCGATATGAACCTCATCCGGCGCGCATTCGACGACGCGGCTAAGCATGCGGACGCCCTCGTCGAGCTCGACGACGCAGGCATTGTGGTCGCCGCCATGCTTCGAGGGCCGGCGCATGATGGTGGTCGAATAGACCGTGCCGAAGCCACTGACTTCGACGAATTCGAGATCGTCTGCGCCGCTGTGGGGCGCGATCAGGCGCGGATAGAACACATATTCGCCGGTCGTACGCGAGCGTTGGATCATCAGTCTGCCGGCGCGCAGATGGGCCCAGAACTGTCCCTCGGGACCAAGCCCGGTTGCTGGCGAGGTTGCTGTCGTCATGTCCATTCCGCTTCCTGCAGCGACCGCCAGCTGATCTTGTTGCTTTCCGAGCGCGGCAGGCTGTCGACCAGCACCACCGAGCGTGGTGTCTTGTAATTGGCCATGGCGCCGCGCGCCCAGCCGATGATGTCGTCTGCCGTTGTCGACGCTTTGGCCGCATCATGCAGCACCACCAGCGCCTTCACCGACTCGCCGCGATAGCTGTCCGGCGTCGAAATGATACAGCACTCCTTGATGGCGGGATGGCCATACATGATGGACTCGACTTCCGCTGGCCACACCTTGAAGCCACTGACATTGATCATCCGCTTCAGCCGGTCGACAGCAAAGAAATAGCCGTCGCGGTCGCGATAGCCGAGATCGCCGGTACGTAGAAAGCGCTTGCTGCCCAGCGTGATGAAAGAGGTCTCGTTCGCCTCGGGTTTGTTCCAGTAGTTCTGCAGCACCTGCGGGCCGTTGACGACGATCTCGCCGACCTCGTCATTGCCGAGCTCGGTCAGCGTGTCGGGATCGATGATCCGCGCGTCGGTCTGGTGCACGGCGATGCCGAGGCACTGGCGCCTTGGCGCCTCCATCGGATTGATGTGGGTCGGCGACATGGTCTCGGTCATGCCGTAGCCTTCGACGAATTCGAGGCTGAAGCGGGTCTTGAGCCGCTCGGCCACTGCCACCGGCATCGCCGCGCCACCGCCGGTGATGACCTTGAGCGTTGCAAAACATTCTTCGCGGAATGTCGGGCTGGAGAGCACGTCGACGATCATAGTCGGCGCCGCGTTCCAGAAGGTCACGCCATGGGCCTCGAACAGACCAGGGATCAGGTCCTTATCCCAGCGCGCCATCAGCATCAGCGTCGCGCCGACCGAGATCGCTGCATTCATCGAGCCCTGCATGCCCGCCACATGAAAGAACGGCTGCACGCCAGTCAGCACGTCGCCGCTGCCCAGTTTGTACCAGCGCGCCTGCAGCACTGCCGTGAACAGCACGCTCGAGTGCAGATGCATGCAGGCCTTCGGCTTGCCTGTCGTACCGGATGTGTAAGGGAACAGGCAGAGATCGGTTGGCGTCGCGGTCATCGGCGACGGCGTCTCGTTGCGAGCAATCACAGAGTCCCAGGCGCGCCAACCCGCCGCCGTGGGGCACGATCCGTTTTGCGTCACACAGGCTGGCAGCGTGTAAGGCGATGGCTCGGGCACATAGTCGTGATAGTGCGCGACGATGATGCTGTTGATGGCGTTGCCAAGCAGCGGTGCAAAAACATCGACGAGATCGCTGCCGATGATCGCCACACTCGCGCCGCTGTCAGACGCGATATAGTCGAGTTCGGCGGTCTTGTTCATCGGGTTGATCGGCACCACGACCGCATCGGCCCGCATGACGGCGTAATACGAGATCACATATTGCGGCGAATTCTGCAGCGCGACCATGACGCGATCACCGCGCTTCACGCCGCAGATGTTCTGCAGATAGCCGGCGAGCGCGTCGACCTGCCGTAACAATTCTACGTAAGTGAGCACTCCGCCGTAGAACAGCGTGGCCGGGTGATCCGGCCGCGCGGTCGCCACCCGTACCAGCGCGTCATAGAGGACGCCCTCGGGCAACGGCAGCATGTGCGGCTCGCCGGGTGGCCAGAACGGAGAGACGTCACTCACGGCAAGCCTCCTGACAGGTACATTTCAGCAATTAATCAGGCGAAGAAGTGCCAGACCTTGGCAATGATCTGCCAGCGGCCACCGATCTTGATGAAGGAGAGTTCGTTGACGAAGCGCTTCGGCAGATACATGTCCTTGACGCGCGCATGGGCCGTCGTGGGCGATGCCACTGACACGCTGACGATCTCGTCCTCGCGCGGGTCGCCCCGCGACGCCGATGACGGCCGCGCGGCAACCATGCCCATATAGGTTTCGAGATCGAGATTGACGAGCGTGCCATCGGTTGCCGAGGATAGCCGCACCTGCGGGTGCAACACCCGACGGAAGCCAGCGACATCGCCGTGATAGAGCGCATCGAAATAGCCGGCGATGACGGCACGGACGTCCTGTTCGTCTTGCATCTTCAAGTCTCTGTTGTCGTGTGTCAGTTGAGGCCGCCGGAACGCATATGTTCCTCATCGGCAAGTTCGAGTCCGTGGTCGAGCGCTGCGAGCAGCCGCTCGGCATCCTGCTCGCTGATGATCAGCGGCGGCGCCAGGAACAGTGAGGTCTGCTCGCCTGATGTGCCGATCACGGCCCCGGCTTCCATGGCCCGTGCGGCGACCCGTGAGGCGATCGGATTTTCCATGGTGTCGGCAGTCCATGAACGCCAGTCGGGCCCGTGCAACTCGACGGTCCAGTGCAGGCCCTGGCCTGCAACGCGGCTGACGCTCGGATGGTTACGCGCGATTTCGAGCAGGCGCTTCGTGAAGAACACTTCCATGGCGCGCACGCGCGCCAGAATGTCCTCTTCCGTCACCACATTGAGATAGGCACTGATGGCGGCCATGCTGATCGGATGGCCACGCAGCGTGCCGTAGTTCTGCCAGCTCGATCCTTTGAGCTGCTCGACGATCTTCTTCGAGACCACCACTGCGGCCACCGCTGCAGCACCACCGCCGAGCGACTTGCCCATGGTGACGATATCCGGACGGCTCTTGGCGCCCTGGAACGCGAACCAGCGACCAGAGCGGCCGGCGCCGGTGACGACTTCGTCGGCGATCCAGATCGAATTTGCTTTCGCGGCGTGATCAGCGACTTCGTCCTGATAGTCGCCGTCGTAGTAATTGCCGCCCTGCGTGTAGTCGATGATGGTCGCCGCCGTATCCGCCAGAACAGCGCCGGCATCGGCGAGCACGTCCTTGACCGGCTGGTTGCTGAGCGGCGCGCCATAGATCGCCCCGTCAGGTGCAGGCAGGATCTTCACCGGCGCCATCGGGGCGGGCAGACGCGAACCGCCGGCCTGCACGGCGAGTCCACCATGCCAGTGCGGCTGCACGGTCATGCTGCGCGACAGACCGACAAGGCCGTGATAGGCGCGCTCGCGCGTCGCCAATGCCGTCTTCTGCGACAGGGCTTGGCACAACGATAGCGCCATGTCGTTGGCCTCGCTGCCGCTGATGCAGAAGCGTACCCCGCCGACCCAATCCTCTTCGCCCGCAAAGGCCGTGCCGATCAGATCGTCCGCAGCTTTCTCGCGGCCGATCCAGGTCCAGCCCTCATTCACCACCGGCGTATCCGCGGCTGCACGAATGGCTTCCACCATTTTAGGGTGGCGATGGCCAAGCCCGCCGCCGGTGTTGCTGCCGTCGATCAGGCGACGCCCATCCTGCAGATGGAAATAGACGCCTTCGCCGCCGACCACGGTCAGGGGGGCGCTGTCGCCGGCATTGAGGCCCGTCCGCAAAAGTCTGCTCATCGATTATCCTTCTTGTCCTTGCGGAGGTGCATCACGCGCGGCCATAGCCGCCGCCGCCGCACATCTCGATGGTGATGACATCGTCCCGTTGCAGCACGAGGTTCGACTTGCCCTCGACATCGATCACCTCACCACCGCGCGTGAGCGTGAGGCGTGCGGTCTTGCCGGGTGCGCCGCCCTTCAGGCCAAACGGGGGAATAATCTTGCGCTCGACACAACTGGTCAGATGCATGCTGGGGGCAAGGATGCGGTAGCTGCGCACGACACCGTCGCCGCCCGGATAGGCGCCTGCCCCGCCGGAGCCCCAGCGGATCGCCTGCTGCTCGACGCGAATATTGTAGTTGGCCTCGATGGCCTCGGCCGGCGTGTTGGAGGTGTTGGTCAGGTGCACGCGGGTCGCGGCGCAGCCGGCGCGGTTGTGTCGCGCGCCCTCGCCGCCGGCATGGACCTCGTACAGCATCTTCCAGGAGCCATCCTGCCGCGGCTCGGCGAAAGAGAGCATGCCGGACGTGGTGGCGCCGCCCGACGACAGCCGCTCCGGAATCACGTTTTGCATGGCCAGGAAGATCGCATCGACGATGCGCAGCGATGTCTCGTGATTGCCGGCCGCCACCGGCGCGGTGAGACCGGGTTCGAAGATCGAACCCGGTCGGGTGATGATAGTGAGCGGACGCAACGCGCCGCCATTCTGCTGCATATCGCGCCCGCTCATGATGCGTGCGCTATAGGCCACCGCGGATTTCGCGATGAAGGATGTCGTATTGCAGAAATTCGAGACCCGGTCGCAGCTGCCGGACAGATCGAACGTCGCTTCGTCGCCCTTGATCGTGATCTTCACATGGATGCGGGCCGGTTCATCGCCAGGGCCGCCGTCATCGAGGAAATCCTCGCCTTCATAGACGCCGTCAGGTAGCCCGAGAATGGCTTCGCGCATCTCGGCTTCGGAGAGATCGTGCAGCCGCGACAGCGCCGCCACGAACATTGCCTTGCCGTGCTGCTTGCACAATTCGACGATGCGCTTTTCGCCGGCCAGTGTGCAGGCAATCTGGCCGAGCAAATCGCCCTCGCAGGATTCGGGATCGCGGACATTGACCTTGAGGAACTGAACGATGGCATCGCTGACGCCCGCCGCGGTGGCGACCTTGATCGGCGGAATCCGCAGCGCTTCCTGAAAGGTGTCGATGGCCTTGGCGAGATAGCTGCCCGGCCATGTGCCGCCGATATCGGGCCAATGCGCCAGGCTGACGGCGAAGGCAACGATGTCACCCTCGAAGAACACCGGGCGAACCACCTTGACGTCGTTGAGGTGATTGCCGCCGAGTGCACCGAGATTATAGATCAGCACGTCGCCGTCGCTCATGGTCGCAGCCGGCACAACCTTCAACAATTCGCGGATCGTATAGGCCATGGCGCCAAGATGAACCGGGATGTCACGGCCCTGCCCGACCAGTTCGCCTTGCGCATCGGTAATCGCCGAGGACAGATCGCCGGCCTCGCGCAGCAGCGGCGATCGCGCCGAGCGCGTCATCACCAGGCTCATCTCTTCCGCTGCGGCCGACAGGCCATGGCGGATCACTTCGACGGCAAACGGGTCGAGCTTCATGATGCCACCTTCGCGAGATAGAGATTACCGTTGCTGTCCGGCGTCGCCTGCCATTGCGGCGGGAGGACTACCGTGGACCAGGCGTCTTCGATAATCGCCGGACCGGTGACGACATCGGTCATGGCACTGCGATCGATCACATTAGTCATGACATCCAGCGCGCCATCGAACGAGCAGCGGCGCTTGGGGGCCACCGCCGTGCGCAATACTGTTGTCGGGCGACTGACTTCGGTGGTCGAGGGCTGCCGCGCCTGCGCACGCACGGATTCGATCACGCAGCTTTCGTTGGTCGCGTAGCCAAACAACTCGCGATGCTTGACGAGAAAGTCCTGCCGAAGTCTATCGACATCGAGCGGCATCGTGAAAGGCACGGGGATCGCATCGGCCTGCGCGGCATAGCGCATCAGCGCGACCAGTTCGATCTGGATGGAGTCGCGCGGGATCGCATTGGCGAGCAAAGGCACAAGGGTCTGCTCGACCAGCGCTTCGATGCGCTGCGTGACCTTAGCGAGATCGATGCCATCCAGCGCAACGCGCAACGTCTGCTGCTGCAGGAAGCTGAAATCGGCGGTCAGGCATCCCAGCGCGGAGAAGGCGCTGGACGCGGCGGGCACCACGATCTCTGTGATCCCGTAGAGTTCGGCGAGACCCGCCGCATGCATCGGGCCGCCGCCGCCGAACGCCAGCAGCGTGCAGTCGCGGCCATCGATGCCGCGCTCCACCGTCACGCGGCGCAGTGCCCGCGCCATGGTGGCATTGGCGACGCGGATGATGCCGAGCGCGGTCTCGGTACGGCTCAGGCCAAGGCCCTGCGCGATCGGCTCGATGACGCGGGCTGCGGCATCGACGTCGATGCCGATACGGTCGCCGAGTTTGGTTTCGGGATTGAGATAGCCGAGCAGCGCATTGGCATCGGTGATGGTCGGCCTGGTGCCGCCACGGCCATAGCAGGCCGGGCCAGGCTCCGAGCCGGCACTTTCCGGCCCGACGGTCAGACCGCCTGCGCCGGCGCGTACGATAGAGCCACCGCCGGCGCCGATGGAATGCACCGCGAGCATCGGCTGACGCAGCGGGCGATCGCCAAGCATCTTGCCGTCGGCCATCTCCGCCTGACCATCGACGATCAGGCAGACGTCGGTCGTTGTGCCACCCATATCGAAAGTGAGCACGCGGGATTTCTTGAGCTGGCGCGCGATGCTGACCGAGGCCGCGACGCCGGCGGCCGGGCCGGACATCGCCATCACCAGCGGGCGGCGCTTGACGGCCGAGATCGGGATCATCGCGCCGGCTGAATGAAACACCTGCAGGCCCGGACCGATGGGCAGACGTTCTTCAAGCTCGCTCAGATATTCCACCGCAATCGGCATTGCCGCTGCATTGAACGCCGTCGATGACGTGCGCTCATATTCGCGCGCTTCGGGATTGATCTCATGCGACAGCGAGACATGCGGCACAATGGCCTTCAACCGCTCGGCTAGAATCTGTTCATGGACGGGATTGGCATAGGCATGCAGCAGCGAGACGGCGACGCTTTCCACGCCGGTCTCCTTCAGCCAGGCGATCAGGCGCTTGATTTCGGCTTCGGCCAGTGGCCTCAGCACGTGGCCCTCGTGATCAAGGCGCTCATCGAGCGCGAAGCACAGCTCACGCGGCACCAGCGCCTTGGCCTTTGGCGCGATATCCAGACGATAGAGATCGCGGCGACGATAGCGCGCGATCTCTAGAACGTCCTCGAACCCCTTCGTCGCGATCAGCGCGATCTTCGGCAGGCGCTCCTCGACAATCGCATTGGTGATCCGGGTGGTGCCGTGAATGAAGCGCTTCACGTCGCTCTTGCGCAGACCAACAGCCTCGATGGCTTCGAGCATCGCCTGCACCGGCGCATGCGGGCGCGACGGCACCTTGGCGATCCGCGTCTCTGACGTGTCGCGCCGGATGGCGATGATATCGGTGAAGGTGCCACCGATGTCGGTTCCGATTTCCCAGATATTCGTCACGCGCGTTGGTCTCGCTTTCGTTCACACACTCCGTCATGGCCGGGCCTGTCCCGGCCATCCACGTCTTGGCGGCAAGGAAGGAAGGCGTGGATCCCCGGGGTAAGCCCGGCGTTGATTTTGCAGAATGCGTGCATGCGGCCTCTTACTTCCGCGCGAGATCGCGGAAGTCGACCTGGCGGTGAAACCAGTAGGTGTAGCCATCGAGTTGCGGGATCATCACGGCGTCCTGGTTAGCCTGCCACAAGAGCACCAGCGGAACTTCCTTGATGTATTCCGCAATCATCTGCTTGCCCATCTCGTCATACTTGGCCTGATCCTGCTCGAACCGAGCCTGATTGGCCAGTTTCACCACCAGCTCGTCATTCCAGGAGCTGTAATTCCAGCGCTGGTTACCGGTGAAGAAATTGCGGAAGAAGTAATCGGTGGTCGGCAGCCACGCGGTGGAACCTTCGGTGAAGAACGGAAGCTTCTTCTCGGTGATCTGCGTCGACATCTGCGAGTCCGGCAGCTTCTGCACGTCGACCTCGATACTGAGCTTCGCCAGCGCTTCCTTCAGCAGCGCCGCCATCGGCTCGGTGACAGCGGCGGAGCCGACATTGATGCTGAAAGTGGTCTTGAAGCCCTTCTCGAAACCGGCTTCAGCCAGAAGCTGCTTGGCCTTGGCCATATCGGTCTTCGCCGGCATCGGCTGCGGGAAGTCGCCATTCGGCGGCGACGTCCACGATGCACCGAACAGCGGAAAGCCACGTTTGAAGATTGCTGCGCTGAACATGTCGTTATAAGGCAGCGCCATGGCGATGGCCTGACGGACCTTGAGATTGTCGAACGGCGCCATCTGCGTGTTGAAGGCAATCATGGTGAAGCCGTTGGTCTGCGGTGACGACTCCACCTTGACCTTGCCGCGCTGCTGCAGCGACGGTACGTCGCTGGCCTGCAGATCGATGGCGATGTCGGCATCGCCCTTCTCGATCAAATTGGCTCGCGTGGCGGGATCGCCGATGGTCTGTTCGATGACGCGCTTGAAGTAAGGCAGCTTGTCGTCACGGCCGCTCTTCCAGTTCTCATTGCGCTTCAGGATCAACTGCTCGCCTGGCTTGAACATTTCGACCGTATACGCGCCTGAGCCGGCGGTATTGGTCTTCAGCCATTCCTGCGCCCAGGGATCCTCGGCGGTCGCATGCTGTTTGGCGAGCTTGCTGTTGAAGATCGGCGCCAGCGGCGTGGCGAGATTGGCCAGCGCCAGACGATCCGCTTTGGGGAGCGTGACAGTGATCGTGCGCTCGTCGACAACGGCGAACTGCTCGGCCTTGGTCAGCGATCCCGTGCCCATTTGCCCTGCGGCAATGGATTTGGCCGTGACGGCACGATCGAGCGACCATTTCACGTCTTCTGCGGTGACGGGCGTGCCATCGTGCCACTTGGTATCGCGCAGCTTGAAGGTGATCTTCAGCCCGTCCGGGCTGACCTCATAGCTCTCGGCCAGTTCGCCGCGGATCTTGCTGCGGTCGAATACCCAGACGCCGTTTTCGTCGCGCTTGCGGTCGAAGGCCACAAGGCGGTCATAGATGCTGGTCGAAACGCCAAAGGCCTCACGTGTCGCACCCGGCGTGGTGGGGTCCAGCGTCGGGATATTGTTGCCGGTCACCTGGCGCAGGGTCTCGGCCCGCGTCTGCGCCTGTGCCGCTGCTGGCATGAGCGCCATCAGCAGCACGCTGCCCGTCAATCTCAACAAACGCCCGCGATCAGCCATCATCTGCCACCGTCCCCTGTCGAACCTCGTTCTGCAAAATCTTGGCGCATCGTGCGCATCCGGATAGAGCCAGACTCGCTGGAAACGACTAGGCCAGATTGACGGACGCAGGGTAACGCGCGAGCGAGGCGCCAAGGTGCTTTGTTACAGTGCAAGCGCTGCACGCAAATGCAGCAACGATCCCATCGACGTGCTTATCCGCTCAGATGCAGGATGTGCGGCAGTTGTCGCGCCGTCGATGGCTCGACGAGATCGCGCCTACGCGGCGGCAAGGGAGCTACCCGCCGAAGATTGAGCAATTTGCAGGCGCGTGGCCACTGCCGGGAAACGCATATGGCGGATCGGATTATTTTTTTGCTGCAGATGGCTCCACACCGAGAAGCTGCGCCATTTTCGCGATCAGGCGCGGCGCATCGGTGGGCTTGAGGCGGCCATAGCCCAATACGAGGCCGGCATAGATCGGCGTCTCCAGATGATTCTGCGATAGCGGCTGCACGTGGAGACCCCCTTGCTTCAACAGCCGTGCCGCCTCCACATCGCTCATCCGCGCCTTCAGGCGCTCGGTGAACAGAGCGACGAGATGAAGACCGGTTGCACAGGGAGCGACGGTGAGATCATCAGGCAAATACTGACGGATCGCATCCATCAGGGCCTTCTGCCGTTCCGCATAGACTTTTCGCATCCGGCGGAGATGGCGCAGCAGATGGCCCTCGCGCATGAATTCGGCGAGCGCGCGCTGGCCGATGCCGGAACTGTGCACGTCGATGCGCGCGCGGCCTTTCGTGAAGATCTCGACGAAGCGCTCCGGCGCGACGATGTAGCCCAGGCGCAAGCTCGGCATCATGATCTTGGAGAAGGTGCCGAGATAGATCACGCGCTGCTCGCGGTCGAGCGACTTCAGCGAGGCGATCATGCTGTCCTGATGCCGGAACTCGGAATTGTAGTCGTCCTCGACAATCCAGACGTCGTTGCGATTGGCCCAGTCAAGCAATTCCAGCCTCCGCTCCAACCCCATGCTGACGCCGAGCGGATATTGATGCGACGGCGTCACCACGATCAGCTTCGCATTCGGCGCTCGGCGAATGCCCTCGGTGACGCATAGCCCCTTGTCGTCCACCGGTATCGGCACCAATTTACCGCCGGCCGCCGTCAGCGACCACTGCGCCTCGACGAAGCCCGGCTCCTCCACCCAAACTTCGTCGCCATGATCGAGGATCATGCGGCTGCACAGGTCGAGCGCGCTGGAAGTGCCCGAGGTAACGACGATCTGCTCAGGCGTGCAGACGAGACCACGTACCGCGCCAAGGAAGTCCGCGATCTCGCGCCGAAGCTCCGGAAGCCCGGCGGGGGACAAATCGAGGCATTCCTCCTTGTCGGGTTGCAGCGACGTCTGGCGCAGCAACCGAGCCCAATCGCCGAACGGAAAGGTCGAGATATCGGGCGCACCAGGACTGAAATCGGACGCCCAATTGGTTTCGTAGGTGAAGCCAATCAGCGACTGCCAGCGCTGAGAGATGGGACCGGCGATGCGCGAGATATCCGCAGACGCGCCCGCCGGCGATGCCGCATTGCGGCTGACTACGGCGACCGAGACACCGCCGCGCGGCATCGATTCCAGATAGCCTTCGGCGTAGAGGATGTCCCAGGCGCTCAGCACCACCATGCGCGAGCAACCGAGTTCGCGCGCAATCTCCCGCGAACCGAGAAACTGGGTGCCCGCCGGCAGCGTCCCGTGCAGAATCCCGTCGCGCATCTGCGCCGCAATTTGCTGGGGCAATGCCACTGACGAAGCCCGGTCGAGACGGATGCCCGCCAGTGACATCCGCCTCCTCTGGCCAGTGGAATTCTGCATGCGAAACGGGGCCCGGACAAACGATCGAGATTAATTTGACCGAACAAGTAGCAGCACGGAAGGCTGGACGTCCACATCGCACCGTACAGTCCAAATGGCCGAGCTTGCCAGGCGCCCTGCACACGGTTTGAGATCGGAGCTAAGACGCTTCCAGCGCGCTAAAATCTCGATCGCAATACCGGCCCTCGCAATACGCGAAATCCGGAGCTCTGCCTCAAGTCTTCGAAGAGATCTGGAGCCTGGAGGAATCGGGCGTATCAGCGATCTGCAATCACGGCCTGCACCAACGGCACCCCTCCACAAAGGGCTCGGATTTACGAATGAAGGTCCGCTTTGCGCCAAAAGCGAACAACCCAACCATTGCTGATTCCGAAGTCAGAAACTCTGGGTAGTCCAAGAGACGAGCTCTTTGGCAAGGTTTGAGAAAGCAGAGTCGAAAGCCCGAACGGTTCCTGGTGCATCCAGCTGTTCAATCCTCTGGCTCTGGTGAAATATCCGTGAAGCGATGACCTTTCCATCCTTATCCAGAATCTTTGTAGACAACTCAATTTCTGCCGCAGGCGTTTCATCAGGCCCAACGTCAAATCGTCTGACATCGATCAAAAGCTGATAATCGGGCTGAACGCCGTCCAGCGGTCGCGTGGGTGCATGTGTTACGTCGTAGTTTTCGAAACTCTCCAAGATCTTCGCCTGGACGAGCTTGGGAATGCTGTCTGCCCACTGCGCGTCGGGGAAAGCCGCCATGTCCTTGGGCTGCGAAAACAAGAATCGTTGCGTCTGCAAAAGGACGACAGCTGTTGGCTCGGGTATCGCGAACTGCCCCTTAAGTATTTTGGTTGATGCCGGGAAATCAACAGCAGCGCGAAGATTATAGGTCGCCTTAGATACCGGAGAAGCGCCGCCGCCCGTCATTCGTTCCAGACCGCTGACAATTCCGTCGAGCTTTCCGGTGTTGCGAGCGAGTCCTTCTGAGAACACTTGAAGATTGGCAATCGCGCTCTTCAGCGGCGCCGCGTTCTCCGCCAGAACGCCGTCGACCCGCCCAAGGGCATCGCGTGCCGCTTGTGTCATACTGCGGCCAGCGCCGGGTTCGGCTACCAGCATCGTCACGGGAGCGGAATTCGTCAACAATTTACCTCCCTCCAATGCGATTACCGGCACCCCCGTCAGTCCCTGGAAGTCCAATCCCACCTTTGTGTCACTGCGAACGGGAGTGGTGTTCACAACCGAGATGCTTGCATTGACGCGACTGGGGCTATCGGCCGCCAAATCGAGACGCGTCACCTCCCCTACGCGAATGCCGTTAAAGAGTACCGCGGCACCCACCAGCAGACCCGGCACAGAGCCGTCGAATTGGATTTGATAGGCCGTCCGCGGACCTGAATTTCCGGTGCTATGCAGCCAGAATATAAAGCCGAACACCGCAGCGATAGCTGCGAGAACGAATGCGCCGACGATGACGAAAGGAGCGCGCGTTTCCATATCAGATCGCCTTTGGTTGGAGCATGAGGGAGCGCTTGCCATGGAAATAAGCCTTAACCCATGGATGCTCGGATCGAAGCAGCTCGCTCATCGGTCCGATCGTGACGATTTTTCCATCAGCCAGGGCCGCAACGCGATCACAAACGGTGTTCAGACTGGCGAGATCGTGCGTGACCATGAAGACCGTCAGTCCCAGGGTCTTCTGCAACGTCTTGATCAGCGTGTCGAAATCGCCAGCTGCGATAGGATCAAGGCCGGAAGTCGGTTCATCGAGAAAGACAATGGCCGGATCCAGCGCCAATGCGCGTGCAAGCGCGACTCGCTTTGTCATGCCGCCGGAAAGCTCCGACGGAAACTTGGCACCGTCTTCCGGCGCGAGACCCACCATTTCCAGCTTGGCATTCGCAATCTCGGCCATGAGTTCGTCCGAGAGCGTTGCATTTTCACGAAGCGGAAACTCAACGTTCTGCAATGCCGTGAGTGACGAAAACAGCGCCCCCTGCTGAAACAGCACTCCCCATTTTGCAGCGACACCCTTTGCCCGGCGCGCGGGCGTCAGACCGATATCGCTCCCCATCACCTCGATCTTTCCGCTTTGCCGCTCAATCAAACCAATCACAGTCCGCATCAGCACGGACTTCCCGCCACCGGAGGCACCGACCAGCCCCAGGATTTCGCCCCGTCGAACATCGAGTGAAAGATGATCGATGACGATATGGCGGCCGAAACCGACAACTAGGTCCTCAACATGAATGGCAAGATGTGTACCTGTCTCCTGCATCGCTACATTCCTATCGATGCGAAAAACACGGCGAATAGTCCGTCGAGAACGATGACGAGGAAGATCGATTTCACGACAGATGTCGTTGTTTGTTTGCCTAGGGATTCAGCGCTACCTTTCACGCGAAGCCCCTCGCTACACGCGACGATCCCGATCACCAGCGCCATGAATGGCGCTTTGATGATACCCACTTCGAAATGCGTCACCGAAATCGCCTCATGTAACCGGGCTATGAATGTTACCGGCGACATTCCCCCATAAAACCATGCGACGAGGCCTCCCCCGTAAAGCGCCGCGACCGCCCCTACGAAGGCTAGGATCGGTAACGCGACGATCAACGCGACGACGCGAGGCAGGATCAGCACATCGACCGGATCAAGACCCATCGTCGATAGGGCATCAATCTCCTCGCGCATCTTCATGGAGCCCAGTTCAGCGGTGTAGGCGCTTCCGGATCTTCCGGCGACCATGATTGCAACGATCAGAACCCCCAGTTCACGCAACACCAGGATCCCGACCATATCGACCACATAGGCCTCCGCGCCGAACTTGCGGAAGTGGAATATGCCTTGCTGCGCGATAATGGCGCCGATCAAAAATGTAATCAGCACCACGATCGGAAGCGCCTGCCAGCCGACCCGATAGATCTGGTAAACCAGTGATGTCAGCCGAAACGATCTCGGGCGGCGAAGCACACCGACAGCGGCCAGGCAAATCGCGCCGAGCATTTGAAGGAAAGCCGACAGATCCAGAATTGCAGCCAGCGCCGCCCGACCCAGCATTTCCAATCTGCCGGCGATGGACTTACGCTCGGTGAGACCCGGATTACGTCGTCGATTGACCTGTCTCAATTCTTCGATCAGATCGATATAGTCTTCTGCAGCACCAACAATGTGCGCACGTTGTCCGCCGCCGGCCAAATGTCGCGATATTCGCTCGATAAGCCAAGCGCCCAACGTGTCGAGCTCGCGGACGCCGGACATGTTCACGGTTACCGACCGTGCCCGCGCGAGCTGAGGCGCAATGCTGGCAGATAGTTGCTCCAGAGTTGCCGCATTGACGACGGTCCAACTTCCTGTTGGGCACAGTTCCAGCGCATCGCCATTGGCCCTGGCAATGAGCAAAGGTGTATTCATCACGACGATCTCCTGCGCTGATGCCAAAGAGGCCAATGGAGGCGCCATCGAGCGTCGTCAGCCAGACGACGCGCGGGTTCAAGCGGATGCCACATGTGGGGTGACACGGATTCACCTCAAATCATACAACGAAGTTCCTTCCGCTGATTGCTGGAGCGAGCGTTATCGTCGGCCTGAAACTTATATTCGGAACTTCCGCCGCTCTGGCGGTTTGGATCTATCGAAATCGATCATCGATGCGTGTTCGTGGTCTTCTTTAATTAAAACGTTTCTGACGTGACAGCTGTTTGACGTATGTCAAATGGCCACTCGCCGTTTGCCGTACTGTTCTGCGACGATATTCCGCAACAACAAGCATGCACCTCGCTTCTGCAGAAGATAACACCGCCGCAAGAGCAAGTTAGACGCGAGCGAAAATCGCAAACAAGGAAACAAGATGCATCATTTTCATGCGGTCGTTTGGATCGACCATCGCGAAGCGAAGATATTCCATGTCGGCCTCACCGGGACAGATCAACTCGATCTCCATCCGACATTCGAGACACGCCACATTCATCACAAGGCCAACGAAATTGGAAGCGGTCACGTCCACGAAGACAAGGGACTGATGAAAGACGTGGCGGACGCGGTGAGTGATGCCGGTGAGATTCTGATCATTGGTCCGGCGCAGGCGAAAACCGAACTGGCGACCTATCTGCGAGAGCACACGCACATCGGCAGCCGCATTGTCGGCGTCGAGGCCGCTGACCATCCGACCGATGGTCAAATCGTCGCTTACGCCAAGAAACACTTCAAGATCGGTATATTGCACGGCGACGCGCCCGCAAGCCGCTGAAATTTACGACAAAGCGATTGCGAATATTGGCGGCAGATATTTGCCGCCGTGCAGCGGCTGGATCAAGGTGCAGCATATGCCACGCTATGGAGAGGCCTTCCTCAGCACCGACGAGGTGCAATTGATTGATCGCTATTGGCGCGCCGCAAATTGCCTGTCGGTGGGTCAGATATATCTGCTCGACAACGCCCTGCTGCGAGAGCCGTTGCGCAAGGACCACATCAAGCCCCGCTTGCTCGGCCATTGGGGAACCACGCCTGGGCTAAACTTCATCTACGCGCATCTGAATCGCATTATTCGCGCCCACGACCTCGACATGATCTATATCTGCGGCCCCGGCCATGGCGGCCCGGGCATGGTCGCAAATACATATCTGGAAGGCACCTATAGCGAGGTCTATCCGGACATTACCCAGGACGAAGAAGGACTGCAGAAACTGTTTCGACAGTTCTCGTTTCCGGGAGGCATTCCTAGTCATGCGGCTCCGGAAACTCCCGGTTCTATCCATGAGGGCGGCGAACTCGGCTATGCGCTAGTGCACGCCTACGGCGCGGCCTTCGACAATCCCGACCTTATTGTCACCTGTGTCGTCGGAGACGGCGAAGCGGAGACCGGCCCCCTCGCCGCGTCATGGCACTCCAACAAGTTCTTGAGCCCGAAGCATGACGGCGCGGTACTGCCCATTCTTCATCTCAACGGTTACAAAATTGCCAGTCCCACCGTGATGGGGCGGATGAGCGACGACGAAATACGCCATCTGTTTCATGGCTACGGCCATGAACCAATGTTCGTCGAGGGCAGCGATCCCGCCATGATGCACCCGCTGATGGCACATACGCTCGAGCGCGCGATTGACAGGATTCGTTCGATCCAGGCTTCGGCCCGTGACGGTCGCGCAACGGTGGATCGGCCGAAATGGCCGATGATCGTCATGCGCAGTCCAAAGGGCTGGACCGGACCCAAGGAAGTTGACGGCTTGAAGGTGGAGGGTTTTTGGCGCGCTCACCAGGTGCCGATTGCCAACCCGCGCGGCAATCCTGAACATCTCAGTCTGCTCGAAGAATGGATGCGCAGCTACCGGATCGACGATCTGTTCGATAAAGCTGGCCGGCTGCTACCTGAGTTGCAGGCCCTGGCGCCGCAGGGTCGCCGGCGCATGGGAGCGAATCCCCATGCCAACGGTGGTTTGCTAAAGCGCGAGCTAAAGCTGCCTGACTTCCGCGCCTATGCCATCGATGTTCCCCATCCCGGCGGAACAGAAGGCGAAGCAACGCGCGTGATGGGGCAGTTCCTGCGCGACGTCATCAAGCTGAACGCCGATGCGCGCAACTTCCGCATCATGGGTCCAGATGAAACAGCGTCGAACCGGCTAGACGCCGTATTTGACGTGACCGAGCGCGTCTGGATGGAGGGCGTCGAACCGTACGATGTCCATCTCGCCCAGGACGGCCGGGTGATGGAAGTGCTTAGCGAGCATCTATGTCAGGGCTGGCTGGAAGGCTATCTGCTGACCGGACGCCACGGGCTGATGTCCTGCTATGAGGCATTCATCCACATCGTCGATTCAATGTTCAATCAGCATGCCAAATGGCTGAAAGTGTCCCGGGCGCTGCCCTGGCGACGCCCCGTTGCCTCTCTCAATTATCTCCTTACATCCCATGTCTGGCGTCAGGACCACAACGGCTTCAGTCATCAGGATCCGGGCTTTGTCGACCTGGTTGCTAACAAGAAGGCCGACATCGTCCGGATCTACTTCCCGCCGGACGCCAACACACTGCTCTGGATCACTGATCACGTGCTTCGGACGTATGACCGCATCAACGTCATCGTTGCCGGCAAGCAACCCTCGCCGCAATGGCTCGGCATTGAGGAAGCTGCGACCCATTGCGACGCTGGGATCGGTATCTGGCCTTGGGCTGGCACCGAAGACACGGGCAGCGAACCAGACGTCGTGATGGCCTGTTGTGGCGACGTGCCTACCCTCGAAACCATGGCCGCGGTCGACCTTCTTCGGCAAGCCCTACCCGACCTGAAGATCCGCGTCGTCAACGTCGTCGATTTGATGACGCTGCAACCCAAGACGCAGCACCCGCACGGACTGGATGACCGCGACTTTGATGGCATGTTCACCCGGGACAAGCCGGTGATCTTCGCCTTTCACGGTTATCCCAACCTTATCCACCGCTTGACCTACAGCCGCGCCAACCGTGACGGCATGCATGTACATGGCTTCGAGGAGGAAGGGACGACGACTACGCCGTTCGACATGGTGGTACTGAACCGGCTCGACCGCTTCCATCTCGCCATCGACGTCATCGAACGCGTTCCTCGCCTCGGCATCACAGCAGCGGCGATCAAGCAGCAGCTTCGCGACAAGCTGCTTGAACACACAACTTATGTGCGCGCCCATGGCGAAGACATGCCGCAGATTCGCGATTGGAGCTGGCCAGACCGCTTGACCAAGCACACGGCCGACTGAGGACAAACAATGCCAGATGCCGTCCTTGTCGTGAACTCCGGCTCTTCAAGCATCAAGCTTGCGCTATTCGACATCGCATCGGATAGGGAGCCGAGATTGCTCTGCCGCGGGAGTCTGGACGAACATGATGCCGAACCGCGCCTGACGATCAAAGAGACCGACGGTGCCGTTCTCTATGATCAGCATCGCAAAGTTGCAGACGGACACGGAGAAGAACTGCTGCTCGATGCTTTAAACTGGGTCGATGGCTATCTTGCCAGTGATGATCTGATTGCAGTTGGTCATCGCGTGGTCCATGGCGGACTGGCCTTCGCAGCGCCGGTCCGATTGACGGGATCGATCGTCAATAAGCTTGCCAAGCTGACACCGATGGCGCCGGTGCATCAGCCACGCTGTCTATCGCCGATACGTGCCATCATGACCGAACGCCCGGAACTGCCCCAAATTGCCTGCTTCGACACGGCGTTCCACCACTCACTTCCCGCGTCCGCCACCCGCTTTGCCATTCCACGCCAGCTCCACGACACCGGCATCCGCCGCTATGGATTTCATGGACTGTCGTTCGAGTTCATTGCCGGACGACTCCAGGAACTCTCACCATCTGCCGCCGAAAAACGGTGCGTTATTGCGCATCTGGGCAGCGGCGCCAGCCTATGCGCCATGCGTGGCGGCGCCAGTATCGACACCACAATGGGCTTTACCCCACTTGACGGCCTCGTGATGGCCACCCGCTGCGGCGCCATTGATCCTGGCGTACTCCTCTATCTGCAGCAAGAGCTCGGAATGTCGGCAACCGACCTCGAAAATCTGCTCTATCGAGAATCCGGGCTGCTTGGAGTGTCGGGACTATCAGGCGACATGCGAGCACTGCTCGCCAGTAAAGACCCGCATGCCTCCGAAGCCATCGATCTGTTCGTGACGTCCATCGCCAGAGAGTCGGCGATGATGGTCAACAGTCTCCATGGTCTGGATTGTCTGATCTTTACCGGCGGGGTTGGCGAGCACGCACAGGAAATTCGCCGGCGCGTTTGCGAGCGGGTGAGCTGGTTAGGTCTCACCCTCGATACAGACGCAAACGATGCAGGATCCGCGTGCATCAGCACTTGGGATAGCAGTGTTGAAATCCGGATCATTCCGACGAACGAGGAGTTGGTCATCGCGCGTTATTGCGTAAGGAACCTAGCTGATAGCATCTCTGATCCAGCCTAGGAGATCTACCGTCTGCTTCAAACTACCGAGAGACATTCGACGGGCTACCCGTCTGTACCATGTAACCAACGAGGTCCTCATGATAAATCTTGAAACATACGCACATGGCATCAGGGAGGCTCTGGACGAATGCCACGAGCACATGTCGCCTATGGAAGCTGGCGAACTGCAGATCGGCAAGCGTGCCAACGGTGCCGATTGGCAGGACATAACGACCGAGACGATCGATTGGCACCAGAAGATGATCACCACTTACGAAGGTATTCTGAAGGTGCTCTCTGCCAAGCTGCAGGGCGGTTTTTAATGTAGGATCAGGCCACGAGACACACATGAACGCGGTCGGTGGATCAACTCGTCCTTACCCGGTCGAATGGGAGCGACATCTCGTTCTCAATTCTGACTGGAGAATTTTTACGCGGCCGATCACGGCGGCGGATGAACCTCTAGTTCTGACGCTTCTCTCCCGCGTTAATAAGGGCGATCTCAGGCTTCGCTTCTTCGGTGCCATCAAGGAATTCTCCCACCCGTTTCTCGTAAGCTTGACGCAGATTGATTACGCTAGGGCCATGGCGTTCATCGCGTTCGATGAGGCGAGCCAGGAGCCGCTTGGCGTCGTCAGGATGCATCGTAAAGATGACGGCGTTTCCGGTGAATATGCCATCCTCCTTCAATCGGACCTCAAAGGCAGAGGGCTCGGTTGGGCTTTGATGCAGTTGATTATTGAGTATTCCCGCTCCGAAGGGCTTGAACAGATCGTTGGCCAAATCATGCGCGAAAACACGATCATGCTTCAAATGTGCAGAGAGCTGGGTTTCGAAGTCATGGCAGACACAGAAGATCACGGAATTTATGATGTCACTTTAAACCTCTGAATAAATGTACCGCCTGGGATCCAGCATTCCGAAAGGCGACCTCGAACACTCAGTAAGGCCGGACTTCCGGATCAGAAGCGTTCTATGACGATGTCCGCTTTGCGCCAAAAGCGGACACTATTCACCCTGAAGCGAGGGCTGCAAAGGCGTGCACCAACGATCTCGCTTGGCTCTAAGGCGCCAAATACTGCAACAATCTCGGATCGTCACGAATCTCGCCGGCCGAACCTGTCAGCGCAACCCGGCCGCGATCCAGCACGTAAGCGCGGCTCGCGACCCGAAGCGCGAGATCGAGATGCTGCTCGACGATGACGACGGCAATGTCCTTCGCCAGCAGGATCAGGCGCTCGGTGATTTCCTCGATGACACCGATCCAGACGCCCTCAGTCGGCTCATCCAGCAGCAAGATCTTGGGATCGGACAGCATGGCGCGCCCGATCGCCAGCATCTTGCGCTCACCGCCGGACAGCGTGCCGGCAAACTGATCAAGCCGCTGGCCGAGCTTCGGGAAGATCTCCAGCACGCGGTTGACTGCCCCACTGTCGCGATTGGTCAGCGCGCCGACGGCGAGATTGTCCCGCACCGAGAGTTTGGCGAACACCGAATGTTCCTGCGGGACATAGCCGACGCCGCGGCGAATGCGCTGCTCGGTCGGCAGTTTGCCGACATCGCGGCCATCGAGGCTCACCGCACCGCCGAGCACCGGCAACTCGCCGACAATAGCCTTCATCAGCGTGGTCTTGCCGGCGCCGTTGCGCCCGAGAATGGCGACGCCGCCGCGCCACGGCACGCTGAGCGTGACGCCGAACAGCACCTGGCTGCGGCCGTAACCGGCATCCAGCGACTGGATATCGAGGAATTTATCGTCAGGCACGGCGGAGATAGACCTCCTGGACCCTCGGGCACGACTGCACATGCTGCACCGAGCCGGTCTGCAGGATCTGGCCCTGATCCAGTACCGTGAGGCGGTCGCAGATATCGCGGATGAAATCGAGATCGTGCTCGACGATGACGAGCGAACAGCGCGCCTTGATCGGCTGCAGCAATTCGCCGGTGACGCGGCGTTCTTCCAGGCTCATGCCGCCGGTCGGCTCATCGAGCAGCAGGAGCTTCGGCTCGGGCGCCAGCGCCATGGCGATCTCAAGCCATTGCTGCTGCCCGTGCGACAGCGCGGATGCCGGCTCGTGGGCGCGATCGACGAGACGAAACTGTTCGAGCATCGCCATGACCTTGTCATGCAGCACGCCGCGGGTGCGCGACAGCGCCAGGTTGAGCAGCGATGTCTGTGCCTGCAGCGCCAGCAGGATGTTGTCGTAGAGCGTCAGCGCCGGCAGCACGCTGGTAATCTGGAATTTCAGGCTCATGCCGGCACGGGCGCGCTCAGCTGGCGAAGCCTGCGTGATATCGTGACCGCCGAAAGTGACCGTGCCTTGCGTCGGTGTCTCGGCGCCGGCGATACATTTCATCAACGTGCTCTTGCCGGAGCCGTTGGGTCCAATCAGGCCATGGAATTCATTGGCAGCGATGGTGAGATCGGCACCGTTCAGCGCCGTGAGCTTGCCGAAGATCTTGATGAGGCCTTTTGCTTCGAGAAGCGCCATGACTATCGCTTCCCCGGCCGGCCGAAGCTGCCGACGCGCTCGCGCTCTGACAACAACAGACTGACCAGTCCTGCGGGCCGGAACAGGATGACCAGCAGCAGCAATACGCCGAGGATGATCGGCCAGATGTCCTGATAACTGTTCGACAGCCAGAAGCTGACGGCCTCGATGACGACCGTGCCGATCACGGCGCCGATCAGCGTGCCGGAACCGCCGAACAACACATAGAGCACCACCTGGGTGGAAATCACGACGCCCAGCATGTTCGGCCAGACGAAGCCTTCGTGAAACGCATAGAGACTGCCGGCGAGCCCAGCGATAGCCCCGCTCAGCGAGAAGATGATCGCCTTGAGGTGCTGCACCTTGTAGCCGAAGAAGGCGATGCGCTGTTCGTTCTCGCGCAGGCCGGCCAGCGCGAGGCCGAATTGCGAGCGCATTAAAAAACGACAGAGCAGATAGACTACGATCAGGAAGCCGATGGCCATGTAGTAATAGGAAGGCCCCTCTGTGAACTCATAGCTGCCGATTGTCATCGGCGGGATCGAGGGAATGCCGTTCTGACCGCCGAGATAATACCAGCCCCGCGCCAGACGATCGCAGGCATAGGAGCCGGTTAGCGTGCCCAGCGCCACGAAGATGACGCTGGCGGGATGGCGACCAAGCAGCAGAAAGCCGCCGAGCAGCAGCGCGAAGGCGAAGCCGATCAGAAGACCAGCGGGCAGCACGAGAAGGATGGACGTAATGCCGAGATCGCGCGCCAGTAGCGCCACGCCATAGCCGGCCGAGCCGAAAAACACGGCCTGGCCGAAACTCATGATGCCGGCATAGCCCCAGACCAGGTCGAATGACAGCGCGAACAGGCAGAGGATCAGCACGCGCGTGGCATAGACGGTGAGATAGTCCTGCAGCACCAGCGGCAGCAGCAAGCCAATGACCAGCACCGCAATTTCGATCATCGGCAGCACGCGCCATTGGCGCGATGCGCTGATGCCTCGCGTCAGAGATACGGCAGAGAGTGGCGTCGTCTCGGTCATTAGGTCGCCGGCATGAGAGAAAGAGAAGCGGGAGTGATATCGGTCACTCCCGCGAGGTTCGGATTATCGGCTCAGCATTCCTTGGGATCGACGAGACCGGCGCTGCGCGCGACGACCTCATATTTTCCGCCCTTCGCCACCGCCGTGTACATTTTCATCTTGCAGTGCCGCTGACCGGGGACCATCTCGGCCGGGCCGCCCGGGCCTTCGGCGATCTTGGCATGGTCGAGCGCCTTGGCAACTGCATCACGATCGACACTGCCGGCTTCCTTGACGGCCGCCTCCCACAGTTTCAGGCCGCGATAGGTGCCGGTCGCGGCACTGCCAGCCGCGAACAGGAAATTGCCCGGGAACTGTTTTTCGTAGGCCGCCTGGAGCTTGGCACTGAACGGATCTTCCGGCGTCAGCGCCTTGAAGTAATCGAGGCAGCTTGCGAGGCCCTCGATCTCGGCCGGCTGATTGATGCTGAGCGTGTTCTCGTCATAGTAGACGCAAGCGAGCCGCCCGCCATTCTTGAGGAAGCCCGCTTCAGAGAGCTGCTTGAAGAACGGCCCGACACCTGGCGGAATGACGGTGTTGAAGACAACATCGACCTTGTTCGAAATGATGCGGTTCACGGTCGACGAAAAATCGATCTGGTCGAGCGGGTAATACTCCTCGAACACGACCTCGCCGCCATTGGCCTCGATCACCTTGCGGGCATAGACGTTCAGCGTATGCGGCCAGACATAATTGGCACTGGGCAGCGCAAACTTCTTGCCGCCATTCTTGATCAGCCAGGGGATGAATTCATCACATTGCTGCGCCGGCGTCGGCCCGGTGCAGAACAGATAGGGCGTGCATTCCTTGCCTTCATAGAGCTGCGGATAGATATAGAGCGTCTTGCCGCGGGAGACGATGACGTCCTTGATGGCGTTGCGCATCGACGAGGTGATGCCGCCGATGACCAGATCAACCTTTTCGCGCTGGATCAGCTTGCGGACATTGCCGACCGCGACGGATTCATTGGACGCAGTGTCCTCGATATACAGTTCCAGCGGCCGGCCAAGCAGACCGCCGGCATCGTTGATGTCCTTGATCACCATCCTGGCCACATTGGCGTCGGCATTGCCGGCATAGCCCATCGGCCCGGTCAGATCGGTACCGACACCGACCTTGATCGGTCCGGCAGCCGCGTTGGCCCAGCCAGCGGGGATGACCCAGCTGCCGACACCGGTGGCGACGGCCGTACCGAACAGCGCCGCATTGCCGAGAAAGCGGCGGCGGCTGAGAGTGTTGGCGTCATGAGACATCGGACTAAACCCCTTTTCCTGCAACGAGGCCCTGCGGCCGGAATTTGATGAAGATGATGGCGAGCACGAATACGGCGACATCGGCGATAACGGGCGAGATGACCCAGGGCAGCGCCGCGCTCAGCGTGCCGATCAATCCGGCGCCAGCCACCGGTCCGGCAAAGGAGCCGATGCCGCCGACCATGACGGCGACGAAGCCCTGAATCAGAAAGCGAATGCCGAGATCGGCGAACAGCGTGAACACCGGCACGATCAGCGCGCCGGCCAGACCTGCGAGCGCGGCGCCGAAGGCGAAGGTTGCGCCATAGATTGCGTTGGTCGAAATGCCGGAGGCTCGCGCCAGCGCCGGGTTCTCCAGCGAAGCGCGGATGCGCAGGCCGAACGCGGTGCGCGCCAGCAGCAGATAGCTCCCTGCCATTACCAGTGCGGTGATCACGATGATCACCAGACGCCAGGTTGAGAAATGCATGCCGCCGATGGCCACCGAGCCGCCGATGGGCTCCGGTACCGAGAGATACAGCCCACCGATCAGGCCGCGCACGATCTCGCGAATGATCAGCCCGAGCGCATAGGTACCGAGCATGGCGACGATCGGCGCAGCATAGAAGCGCCGGACGATCAGCCGCTCCAGTACGAAACCTAAAGCACCAACCACAAAGGGTGCGGCGATCATGCCCAGCCACACCGGCGCGCCGGCGGAATGGACGATATAGGTGACATAGGCCCCGAGCAGAACGAACTCGCCCTGCGCGAAATTGAAGATGCCCATCATGCTGGCGATGATCCCCAGCCCCAGCACGACCAGCACGACGATCGCCCCGAAACTGGCGATCTCGAAGATCGCCATGATCAGATTATCCATGCGCGATCACCGATCCCCGCTTCTGCATGGATTCCTCACATCGTCTTCCAATCAGCGGACTGCTCGAAGGCATGAGCCGCGCGATAGATGGTCATCTCGTCGAAATGCTTGCCGACCAACATCAACCCGACGGGCAGGCCATCGACCATGCCGCAGGGAATCGACATCGCCGGATGATGCGAGATATCGAACGGCGAGGTGTTGGAGATCATCTCGAAGGCGCGGCCGACGACTTCTTCACGCGGCGCGCCGGGCGCCGGCAGCGGTGTCGCCTTCATCGGTGTGGTCGGCATTAGCAACAGATCATAGCTCGCCAGCGCCTTGTCATAGGCAGCCGTGACGCGACGCGAGATGTTCAGCGCCTTGCCGTAGAAGCGCGGTCCGAAATTATTGTTGATATAGGTGCCGAACAGCAGCAGCAGCTTCGTGGTTTCGGACAGCGAATCCGCCTGCCCGCGCCAGCCGCGATGGGCATCCATCAGCGAGGTCGAATAGAGATCCGACCGGCTGAGGCCATAGCCGTCGCCCACCATCATGGTCTGGGTCATGCCTTCGGTGCCGATCGGGGTCCACACCGCCGCCGCGGTGAGATGCATCGGGATCGAGATCGTCTCCACTGTCGCGCCCAGATCGGCGAAGCGCCTGGCGGCTTCGCGGACGCTGCGGTTGACCGCGTCCTCGGCGCCGAGCTGCTCAAAACCTTCCTTGACGATGGCGATCTTCATGCCCTTGACGCCGGCGCCGAGCGCCTTGGTGTATTCCGGCACTTCCGGCGACTTGATCCGCGGATCATAGCCGTCATCGCCGGCAAGCACTTCCAGCAGCAGCGCGTTGTCGGCGACATTGGATGTCATCGGACCGGTGTGATCGACGAATATCTCGATCGGCATGATGCCCGTATAGGGCACCAGGCCCCAGGTCGGCTTCATGCCATAGGTGCCCGAGAAGGACGACGGCATGCGGATGGAGCCGCCCTGATCGCCACCGATTGCCATGTCGACTTCGCCAAGCGCCACGACAACGGCACTGCCGGACGACGACCCGCCGGCGGAATAGCCCATCTTGTGCGGGTTATGCACGTTGCCCGTCGAATTGGTGTGGCTGCCGCCGGACATGCAGAAGGATTCGCAATGCACCTTGCCCATGATCTCGGCGCCGGCATCGAGCATGCGTGTGACGATGGTGGCGTCGAAATCCGGCACATAGCCTTCCAGCGTGGACGAGCCGTTCATCATCGGCACGCCGGCCAGCATGATGTTGTCCTTCAGCGCGACGGTCTTGCCCTTGAGCTTGCCGCTGGGCGCACCTTTCACCACCGACTTGCGATACCAGGCGTTGCGCGTGTTCTCTTCCGGCGCGGGCCGATAGCCAGGCGTACGCGGATATTTCACTTCCGGTACTTCGTCGGGCATCGCCGCCACCACGTTGTAGGCATCGACGGATCCCTGCATCAGCGCGCGGAACGAGGTGACGTCCTCATCGGACAGCGCGAGGCCGCACTGATCGGCGACGGCAAGGAGTTGATCGGGAGTGGGAAGTGAAACGGCCACGATGATTTCTCCTGATATCCACGATGCAACCGGCGCGGCATTTCTTCGGGATGCCCACGCCGTCAAGGCGACGACGGTGTCGCCTTTCGCGCATCATTAGAAAGAGAAATATTTTCCTTTTCAAGTATTATTTTTCGCGGTCGTCCTGAATCGGGTCTGCGACTGACCTAGAATGTTCGGATGAGCCTGAAATCCAGACCGTCTGCTTCGGCAAGATAGATCGGCATTTTCGCCCGCCCGCCGCGTATGCTGATCTCACCGCGGGCCCCGTGATAGGCCACGCTGGACGCCGCGTTCAGCATCGGTCGGACGTCGAATGAGCCCGCTTTGGTCGCCACGGATTCGAGAAACCGAAGCCCCTCGTAGTTCGACTGCGCGACCGATCCCGGCACGGGCGCACAGCGCCCGAACGATGCTTCATATTGCGCACGGAATGCATCATTCGCCGCCGACGCACGGTCGACGAAATAGCCCGATGCACAATAGAGCCCCTCGGAGCTATCCGCGCCCATGCCGAGCAGCAGCGTTTCATCCATGGCCCCCGCCAGTCGGAGAACCTTCGACGAGAGACCATGTTCGGCGAAGGCGCGGTTAAACACGATACTGTCGGTGCCGATCAGCGAGATGACCACCACATCCGGCTTGGCGGCCCGGATACGGGCGATCTGGGCATCGTGATTCTGCTCGCCAAGCGCAACGAATTCCTCACCCACCACACGCCCTCCGGCGCCGGCGATGTATGTCTTGGTGGCCTTGTGGGCCAGCCACGGCCAGACGTAATCGCTGCCGATCAGATACCAGCGCTTCGCTTTCTTTTCATTCGCCAGCCATTCGATGGCCGGCCGCGACTGATCGCGCGGCGTCTCGCCGATCGCCATCACGCCGGGCGTTCGTTCGCCGCCCTCATAGACCGGCGTGTAGATATAGGGCACGCGCCCGGCGATCACCTTGCGCAGCGCGACGCGGACCGCGCTGATATGCGAGCCCATAATGACATCGACATCGCCAGCCGCGATCATGTCGGTTGCCGTGCGAGCAACGCCATCGATATCGCCGCCGGCGTCATGAAACACCGGCTCGATCTCGCGCCCGAGAATGCCGCCACGCCGATTGATCTCCGAAGCCGCGAGCATCATGCTATTGGTGCCCGCTAGGCCCCAGATCCCGGCCGGGCCGGACAAGCCGATAAAATTGACGACGCGCAGCTTTTCGCGATTGCGACGCCGAGGAAACAGATCGGGACGTGCAATCGCGTCACGACCTCCCCCGCTGTCCTGAAAGCCCTTCAGCAACCATGGCGCCGGCATCGGCAGCGCGCCGGTCGTTGCAATCTGCAGTGACGAGAGCATGTCGCTCTCCTTTCGACGTTGTCAGCGGCGGTGCGGCATCAATTGATCGGCAGTAAAATCGTGCGAAAGAAAATATCGTAGAGGAAAATATTGAATATTCAACGATTCCCGTGCATATGGATCAGGCAAAGTCGCTTAATATTCATCACCCCTTCCAGCAAAGTTTCCCAACCGTGGCCAGAACGCCGAGCACGCCCATCACCGAACACCTCGCTTATCTGCTGGCGCAGGCGAACCGGGAAATTAATCGCCAGCTCGATGCGCGCTTCAAGAAGGAAGGCGTGCCGGTCGAACAGTGGCGCATTCTGAAAGTGCTGTCCGACGGCAAGGGCCACTCCATGGGCGACCTCGCCGATGCGGTTCTGCTGAATCATCCGACCCTGACCAAGATGGTCGATCGCATGGTGTCTGATGCGCTGGTCTACCGGGTGCAGGACCCCGACGACCGCCGCAAGGTGGTGATGTTCATTTCCGACCGCGGCAAGACGCTGACCCAGCGGCTGAACTCGCTGGCGCTGAGCCAGGAAGCCCATATCGCCGAGAACTACGGCAACAAGGCAACGGCCGACCTGAAGCGCCTGCTGGAAAGCCTGATCGAAAAGGCGAACTAGGTTTTCCATCTCTTCGCACCGACCATTATGTGGGCCGTCGACAAACCAGGTCGATTTCGATCAGAGCGTCATAAGCGAGGCCGGTGACGCCGACACAGGTCCGCGCCGGCAGGCGATCAGGCGGAAAATAGCTGCGATAGGTTTCGTTCATCGCCACGTAATCGCGCTTGAACTCGGTGAGATAGATCCGCGTCATGGTGATGTGCTCGAAGCCGAGCTCGAGCCCCTTGAGCACGACGCGCAGATTCTCCATCACCGCTTTGGTCTGAGCCACGATGCCATCGGGTAGCACGCCCGGTATTGCCGGCGTGTCCGGCATTTGCCCGGTGACGAACACGAAACCGTCGGTCTCCACAGCATGGCTGAACGGCGCGACCGGCTTCGGGCCGCCGGAGATCATGTGAAATTGCAACAGCGCGTCTCCTGGACCTTATGATTTTGACGTGTGATCGAACACCCGCTTGCTCAGAATGGCATGGACGCCCCAATTGCCGTCGACGACCTGCGTCACGCCAAAGTCGACCGCGACCGACATCAACGCGATCGCCTCATCCTCGGTGAGACCTTTGATGTTCATCAGAAAGCGCCGCATCTTGCGAAAGGCGTCCTTCATCGCGAGATCGAGCGACGACGTCGCATAGACCTCGCTCTGCCCCTTGGCGCCGAATTCAGCGAGATAGTTCGGATGGCTGAAGCCCATCAGCACCCAGTCACTCTCGGTCTCGATCAGCGGATAAGTGAGATCGGCGAATGCCTGGCCGGCGAGATTGCCCTTCTTGTGCAAGACCACCTGGAAGGTTCCGGTCATCGAACATTCGATCGCCGTGCCGCCGAGTTCGCCGTCGCCCTGCGCAGCATGGGGATCGCCGACCGACAGCAATGCGCCGGGCACCGAGACCGGTAGATAGACCGTCGATCCCTTGCCGAGCCGCCAATTGTCGAGATTACCGCCAAAATAGGCTGGCGGCACTGAATCGACGAGATCGGCCTCGCGCGGCGCCACGGCAATGACACCGAAATGCGGGCGCAAGGGAATGCGAATGCCGTCGAGCACGTCATGCCGACGCCGCACCGAGGCTGGCGTAATCGGAATGCCCGGATAGTCGTAGGTGTTGTGCACGGTGCCGAACGGATCGGTCTGCGGCTCCCAGCGATACGAATAGAGCGCGCGCGCATATGGCACGTCGTCGTGATCGAGAATTTCGTAGATCGTTACCGCCTCGCGCGCATTCTGCTCGGCGAGAAATTCCTTGTAGTGATAGCCCCACCACGCCGCGACGCTACTGCCGAAAACCTGACCGTCGAAATCCGGATTGCGACTGGCGCGCGGCACGATGTCGAGGATACGGATTTCCAGCACGTCGCCGGGCTGCGCGTCCCTGATCGCCACCGGCCCGGTGCAAATGTGGACGCCAAAGCCCTCGCCGGCACCGCGGCCATAGATCGAGGCGTCCATCGGACCGGCACCGCGGCGATCGACATTCTTCTGATCGCGCGTCCAGCAGAACACGCTCTCAGCGCCGATATCGCCCTTGATCATCCGCTCGGGATCGTCGGATGCGTGCTGCGTCAGTGTTTCGATGGTGATCGTGTCGCCGGAATTGATCTCGATCTGCGGCGGCAACGAGCGGCTGAAATAGCCCCAGTGCACGCGAGATGCATCGGCGGCGAGATGATGGTGCCGCTGATTCTTCGAAGCATCCGCGATGCCCTGCATGATCGTCGCGGCCGGCTCCGGCTGCGCAATCTTCCCTGTGATCGACGGCCCGTGCTGGCTGCGCAACTGAGCCAGCGCTTCCTGCGGCCATCCGCGTTGTCCCGCCGCCGTCGCCGACGCCGTCAAGCGCTCGGCTTCGTTCTGGCGGAATTCGCGCGGCGACAGGCCGAAGCGGTGACGGAACGTGCGGCTGAAATGCGCGGAGTCATTGAAGCCGGCACGAAAGGCGATCTCGGAAATCGAGTGATGCGCCTCGGACGGATTCGACAGATCGGCCCAGGTGCGCTGCAGCCGGCGCTCGCGGAGATAATGTGTAAAACTGCTGCCGGTGCCTTCGAACAGTTTCTGCAGATAACGTTCGGAGATGCCCTCGGCCTGCGCCACCTTGGCCGGCGTCAGATCCGCATCGTCGAGGCGTCGCTCGATGGTCTGGCACAGCCGATGCAAGGTCGCAGCCTTGGTCGCCGTGCCGCTGTTGAGATCGGCCGTCGGCTCGGCCAGTTGACGTGTAAAGGTCGGCAACAGATCGGCAAGACTTTGTGCGATCGCCGACCATTCGGCATCGGACAATGTTTCGAGGTTGCGGGCCGCCTGTTCCATCATACGCGCGAACACGTCGCCGAAGCCGCCGGGGCCTACGACCTGGACATCAGCGATGGCGGGAGCACTGGCGCGGCGACTGTGCAGCGGATCGGACGTCACCGAGAGCACCACCGCGCGCATGTCGCGCTGGAATGCGACGCTCCAGTACCCTTTGCGGGGCAGCAAAAGCAGATGCCCGACGGCGACGATCTGATGTCCGGCGGCGGTCTTCAGTGCAACACCGTCCTCGAGCGGCAGCAACACCAGCGGATGGTCGCTGGCGAGATCCGACAATGGCGAGATCGCCTGTGCGCCGGCAGACAATTTAGCCAGTGCAATACCTTCGAAGGTCCGACGAACTGCGGTGGCATGTCCGTGATGCGTGGTCGTCGCAGCCGTCGGCTGCAGGCCAATCGAACTCAGGACGTCGCGCCATGCTTCGGGGCGGTCGTCTTCAGAGTAGGATTCACTGGTGAACGGACGGAGGCTCATGCATCGACCTTCATAGCCGAAGCGAAGCAACCTCCGTGCCATCCCGAAGGACGCAGCGCCCTGCCCTGCAACTTCCCCGATCACCGCGCCATCATCCTCATAGCCGAATTCAGTGCAATTTCATCCGCTTAGTCACAGCGGAAGACGTTCTTGCGGATTGTGCCGTGGACGCCCCAATTGGCATCGACCACCTGCGTCACCCCGAAATCCGCACCGACCGACATCAGCGAGATCGCCTCGTCTTCGCTCATCTTGTGCACCGTCATCAGGAAACGCCTGAGCTTGCGGAACGCATCGCGCATGGCCCGATCGAGGCTGGAATGATTGGCGACGTCGAGCTGCGCATTGGCGCCGAGCTCGGCGAGATAATTCGGGAAGGTGAAGCCGTAGACCGACCAGGCGTCGGGCGTTTCCAGCATCGGATGCGTCAGGCCTTCAAGGGGCGTACCGCCAAGGTCGCGATGCTTGTGCAGGATGAACTCGAAATCGCCGGTCAGCGAGGTCTCGATGGCCGTGCCGCCGAGCTCGCTGTCGCCCTGCGCGGCATGGGGATCGCCGACCGAGAAGAACGCACCAGCCACCGCTACGGGATAGAACATCTTGGCGCCCTTGCCGACGCGCCAGTCATCGATATTGCCGCCTGTGTAGCTCGGCGGGATCGACGACACGAAATCCTCCTCAGATGGCGCGAGGCCCATGGTGCCGAAATGCAGCCGTGCCGGCACCCTGACATTGGGCAGGATGCTTTCGCGTTTCCTGATGGTCGCGTGATCGACGCGTACGCCGGGATAGTCGATGGTTGGATGCAGGATACCATCGGGGTCGGTCTGCGGCGTCCAGACATAATTATAGACCGCCTTGGCAAACGGCTCGCCCGACGTATCGAGCTCGAAGATCGTCACGACCTCGCGCGGCTTCGGTTCCTCGATCAGGTCGTGATAGTGGAATCCCCAATTGGCCGCGACGTTAGAACCAAAGCACTTGCCGGCATAGCAGGCCTTGCAGGCCGGCCGCGGGCGCACGTCGAGAATACGCACTTCCAGCACATCGCCCGGCTCCGCGCCTTCGATCGCCACCGGCCCGGTGAGCAGATGCACGCCGACGCCTTCGCCTGAGCCGCGGACGAACGGACCTTCCGTCGGACCGGAGCCGCGGCGGACGACGGCCTTGTGCTCGCGGGTCCATTTGAACACGCTTTCGGCGCCGGGATCGCCTTCGATCATGCGCTCGTAATCGTCATTGGCATGATGCGTCAGCGTTTCGATGGTAGCGCGGTCGCCCGACTTCAGCGTCAGCGCCGGCGTGACCACCTTGCTGAAATAGCCCCAGTGAACGGTCTTCGGCGACACCGGAAGAAGATGATGCTTCATGCTGAGGCCCTCGGTAGCAAATGGACGAACTTCACAGGCGCGATGATCACGAGACTTCCGCCTCCATCGCATTGAGAAAACGCTGCGCGACGGGATTGCGCGGATTGGTCAGGACTTCACTGGCTGGGCCTTCCTCGATGATCGCGCCTCCGGCGAGCAGCACCACACGGTCGGCCACTTCGCTGGCAAAGCGGAGCTGATGCGTCGAGATGATCATGGTCAGACCGTCCTCGACCGCGAGGCGGCGGATCACTTCGAGCACTTCATTGACCAGTTCGGGATCGAGCGCCGACGTCGGCTCGTCCAGCAACAGCACGCTTGGATTGGGCGCGATCGCGCGGGCAATGGCGACGCGCTGCTGCTGACCGCCTGACAGATGCCGCGGCAGCGCATCGGCGCGGTGGCTGAGACCGACGCGCGCCAGGAGTTCATCGGCGCGGCGCTCAGCATCGGCGCGCGCGACACCGTGCACCCAACGCAGCGGGCCGGCGATGTTCTCCTTGGCCGTGAGGTGGCCGAACAGGTTGAACTGCTGGAACACCATGCCGACGCCGACCTCGGCGCGGGCATTCGCCAGCAAACGTGGCGACAGCGGCTTACCGTGCGCGTTGAAGCCGAGCTGGCGGCCGGCGACCTTGATGGCGCCGCCGTTCCACAGTTCGAGATTGTTGATACAGCGGAGCAGCGTGCTTTTGCCGGAGCCACTTGGTCCGAGCAGCGCGATCACTTCACCGATCCGCACCGTGATGTCGACGCCGTCGAGCACCACGTTCCTGTCGTAGCTCTTGCGGAGATCGGAGACCTCGACGGCGACATTGTTGCGCGCCAGCATCTCCGCGCGTTTGGCGCGATCGGCGCGTTCCGGCCGCATCCGCGGCGGCGGTAATTCCGCAATGCCGCCGTCGGGCAGGATTTCCGGCAGCATGTCCGCCTGCGGCGCCAGCGGATCGTCGCTGCCAGGCGCGCGATACCACGGCATGAAGCGCATGAACTGGTTCTGCCTGGTCGTACGATCGAGGTCGAACTTCCATTCCAGAAGCAGCTGGATGCCGGCGATCGCCGCTGTGAGCAGCAGATAGATCAGACCCGACGCGAAGAAGATCGAAAAGAAATCGAAAGTCGAGGATGCCAGCTGCGTCGAGCGCAACGTCAGCTCCTGCACGGCGATGACGGAGGCCAGCGACGAGTTCTTCAGCGCGCTGACCGCTTCATTGCCGAAAGCCGGGATCATCGAGCGGATCGCCTGCGGCGCGATGATCCGGCGCATCAGGACGCCCGGGGTCATGCCGAGCGCCTGGCCGGCCACCACCTGACCGCGATCGACACCGAGTACGCCGGAGCGCAGCATTTCGGCGATGAATGGCGCCTCGTTACAAGCCAGTGCCAGGCCGGCGGCGAGAATGGCGGGAAGCTTGATGCCGATCTGCGGCAGGGCGTTATAGGCAAACACCATCTGCAGGATCAGCGGGGTGCCGCGAAAGATCACGGCATAGACCCGGGCGAAGGATGCCAGCGGCTTGAACCTGCTGAGCTGCATCCATGCCAGGATCAGGCCGAGGATCAGCCCGCCGCACAGACCGAGGGCGGTGACCTGCAAGGTCGCCTGGATGCCCTCGATCATATACGGCATGCTGAGATAGTGGAGGAACAGCTCCATGGAGGCGGAAAGCCCTTACGTGAGAGTATCCTTGCTTGCGGGCCGGCGTTACTTCACCGTCAGCAGGCCGGGCTCCATCAGGTTTTCCGGATCGAGTTTCCACTTCTTCAGCAGTGCCAGTTGATCACCTGACTTGTAGATCTCGGTGAGTGCGGCCTTCACTGCATCGCGGAACTTGGGCTTGTCCTTCGGCACGGCGATGCCGACCTGATAGGGGATCGTCACCGCGACCGCCTTCTCGAGCTTGTCCGGATAGGCCTTCACCGCGTTGTCGACGGTGTTGACGTCGTTGATATAGGTATCAGCGCGGCCGGCGAGAATCGCCTGGATGCAGTTGGCATTGTTGTCGTAGAGCTGGATGGTCGGCTCCGCCTTGCCTTCTTTCTTGCATTCCGGCCCGAGCGCCTGGATCAGCGGCACTTCGACATAGCCGGTGTTTTCCGCCGCAGCCGTGCCGCACAGCGAGGTGTTGATACCGGTGATCTTCTTCGGATTACCCTTGGCGACCAGCACGCCGTCGAACACCTTGGAATAGGTGATGAAATCGGCCGCCTTGGCGCGCTCTTCGGTGGCATAGATGTCGGATATCACGATGTCGGCCTGGCCCGATGCCAGCGTGGTCAGCAAGGCTGCGAAGGTTACAGCCTTGTAGGTCAGCTTGAAGCCAAGGCATTCGCCGATCTGCTCACCGAGATCGATATCGAAGCCGATATATTTGTTGGGATCCTTGGGATCGATGGATTCGTAGCCCGGTGTATGCGGATTGATGGCGTTGACGAGCGTCTTGCCCTTCCAGTCCGGATATTTTGTCTGCAACTCGGCGCATGCTGCCGGCACGGCTGCCTGCGCCGACATCGGAACAAAGGTGCCGACCGCCAATAGCGCGCCCACTGCCGCCGCACGCCATCCGATCATCGCGCCCGTTTCAGGCCAAAGCCTACGGATGTCAGCAAAATGCAACTTGACCATTCGATCGCTCCTTCGACGTTGTCATGGCCTGAACCATGTTCCTAACCTCGAAGAAGCCTACGGGCGCATGTCCGCAGAAAGCTTGTCCCGGGACGTACAATAATTTGGATCGTCCGCTCCCATGATTTGGGCAGAGCTGCCACATTAATGGGCGGCGGATCGGCGACGAGCCGCTCAAGAGTGCTCGTGCAATGTCGTCCGTCTCGGCCGACACGCCATTCTTCGGACCAACAGGCAGAGTTGGTGAGTGATGACCTTCGTCTGAGCCGAACCGTCGCAAGATGTCCTCGCACGACAACGATAAGCCGTAGACCGTCGACCAGATCTTGATGGGAGTGTACTCACGAACCGCGCAGTGCATGGGTACGTCCCTGAGGAAGGCAACCAAACTGGTCCGCCAAGTTACGATCCATATCTTCAGGTGCTCATGACGGACGCCTCCAACCTCAGAATGGGCAGCCTGACACGGAGCAAAAGTCGCGCCGACATGTGAGAAGAAATTGGTGTTCCTTGCCGACGAATAAGGCGGTAGCGCGGGCAACTAAAGCACGAGATGGCGCAAGCCGCGTTCTGGGCTTAAAAATATTGATGTCCGCTTTCGATCGCGAGGATGACTTTCTCATCTCTGATCGACCCAGAAGCTCCCTGCTTTCGAAAACAAATTCCCTGTTTAATTGTCCCAGGAACTGCCCCACGAGACGGTCGCTCCTGTCGAAGCGGATGAGTTCCCTGTAAAATTCCCTGTTTGCCGGGAATTGGCTTAGAGACAGGTGCGAACAGCACTCCCGCCCCAGCCAGGCCAGTCCCGTCGGACGTCTATTTTCCCTGATGTTTCGAGAATGGCCCGCAATTCGCACTTTTCCCGCGAACGGAACAGTCTCTGGCTGGCGAAATCGGCGCAAATAGCTGTCCAATTCCCGAAAGTTTCCGGTTAACCCGCAGAAATTCGCGTTGTCGAGAGATTGCACGCAAACTCCTTCCACACGCCGGCCATCTGCTCTCCAGCAAGAACGGTTTTAATGATGCCTCGCCACGCGTTCCCTCGGGCGGAACCAATGCGAGCCCAGATCATTGGTCGTCATCACCGCGTGGCTCTCGGCTTTTATCGGTGATGAGAACGCCATTCGCGCTCCCGCCCCTCCAATGGAAGGGAGGCGTGCATGAAACCGCGTCACTTTTTCAGAGACAACGATCCCAAGCAGATCCTGGTTGATCAGGCGAAGGCGTTGCGCGCCCGCGCAATGCGAATGCCCGCCGCGTGGAGCGGGATCGGCTGCTCGAGCAAGCCTGCCCGAGGTACGCCAACCTTCACATTTGGGCCAATTCTCCTGGCCTACGGCCTCCTGAAGGGAAAGTGCATGCCCCATCCCACTAGTCGAAGAGCTGGACAGAGAACGACATGGCTCGGCTAAGACAGCTCTCCCTTGAGGGCGCGTCGACTGTTCGGGTTGCCGCCGCCCTGAACCGCCGAATCACATCGGTAGCTAGAATGGCCAGGCGCGGCATTTCGCTGGCCGGCACACGGGAGATGAAAGCGGCTATTCGTGCGCTTGATCCCCGGGCTGCCTTCTTTTCGGACCATTGACGCGAATGCGAATATCTTCTCGCGGGCAACCCACTGCGATTCGAGTGCGTGAAAGAGCTTGAAGACCTGGCCGCTGAGCAGAGCGTTTCGTCGGCGACAGCTGTAAGGTTTAGTCCTAGCCGGCGATAACCATCCAATAACCCAGGCGCGCGTTAATTAAGCTTCGAGGGAAGTGACTAATGACTGAGAATAATAACTCCGAGCGCAGCCTCTTCGAAAGCGAGCGTGCATTTCGGCTCCTCGTACAGGGCGTTACGGATTATGCAATCTATCTGCTGGACCTGAACGGCATCGTATCGAATTGGAATGCGGGCGCCGAGACGATTAAAGGATATGGCGCGGATGAAATCGTGGGCCAGCACTTTTCTATTTTCTATCCCCCGGAAGACCGCGAAGCCGGGCTTCCGGCCGCCGCATTAGAGGCCGCACGTCGGAATAAGCGCTTCGAAGCGGAAGGCTGGCGGATGCGCAAAGACGGTTCGCGATTTTTCGCTTCCGTCGTCATTGATGCCATCTATGAAAATGGTGCTCTTGTCGGCTTCGCGAAAATCACGCGCGACATTACTGAGCGGATGCAAGCACGCTCCGCATTGAACGAAAGCGAAAGTCATTTTCGGCTGCTGGTGGAGAATGTCACAGACTACGCCCTGTACATGCTTGATCCGGAAGGTCGGGTCACCAGCTGGAACCTGGGCGGTCAGCGGATCAAAGGCTATCTTCCCGAGGAAATTATCGGCCAGCACTTTTCGCGCTTTTACACCCCCGGTGACCGGGACGCGGGAAAACCGGCGCGTGCGCTAGCAATTGCGCGTGAGAAGGGCCGCTACGAGGAAGAAGGCTTACGCGTCCGCAAAGATGGTTCGTTTTTTTGGGCGAGCGTGGTCATTGATCCCATTCGCAACAATGCAGGCGAATTGATTGGCTTTGCCAAGATTACGCGCGATATCACAGAACGACGTCAAGCGGCGCAGCAGCTTGAACGCATGCAAAAGCAGCTAGCGGAATCGCAGAAGATGGATGCGCTCGGACAGCTGACCGGCGGAGTCGCCCACGACTTTAACAACTTGCTTATGGCGGTTACCGGCAACACTCGGCTGATCAAGCGCCACGCCATCGATCCTCGCGTGGTCAAGGCAGCAGAAGCGATCGAGGCCAGCGTTCGTCGCGGTGCATCACTTACGCGCCAGCTGCTGACGTTTGCGCGCCGCCAACAGGTCGATCCGGTATTGCTTGACGTTGGAGCGACAGTACAGGCTGTGCGCGAGGTTTTAGTAACGGTTTTGGGCAGCGCGATACAGCTTGAAATCTCTGTACCCGCCGGACTCTGGCCGGTATTTGCGGATCAAACCGAACTTGAGACCGCACTTATCAATCTGGGCATAAACGCGCGTGATGCCATGCCCGACGGCGGCACCTTGACGATTGCGGCCGAGAATTACTGTGTCGCTGATGGAGATGATAGAGGCGAGTATGTGAGCATCAAGATGATCGATACTGGCACCGGTATTCCCGACGATGTCATTGCGCGGGTGTTCGACCCGTTTTTCACGACCAAACCTGTCGGCAAGGGAACCGGATTGGGGCTCTCGCAAGTTCATGGCTTTGTTAATCAGGCCGGCGGCAATGTCGGGATCAAAAGCCGCCTCGGCGACGGCACCGAAATCGTCATTCGCCTTCCGCGCGGAGAAGGCCATGCTGGCGCGCACGAAGCAGAGGTGCTGGCCGAAGGCGCCGGCACCGTTCTTCTTGTCGAAGACAATCCCGATGTTGCAACCTCCAGCGCCCTCCTTTTGGAAGAGCTAGGATACCGCGTGAAATGGGTAGCCGACGCAGATTCCGCCTTGCGCGAAGTGGAGCGCAACGGCATCGACATTGTGTTCAGTGATGTTGTGATGCCAGGAAAAATGGATGGTCTTGGCCTCGCTCGCCATCTCAAACAAAGTCACCCGCACATACCGGTGGTTCTCGCATCGGGCTATAGCGATGCCTCGCGGAAGTCCGGTTTTGAATTTCCGCTGTTGCGCAAACCCTATGAGCTTCACGAGCTGAGCAATGCGCTAGAGACAGCTCGGAACGGTGCCGTTTGACAGCTCCCTTGGTCCATTCTTGAAGTAGTCCCTGCTGCACCGGCCCTGCGTCAATTTGCACTCGGCCTCCTCCAAAACGCCCGTGCCAGCACACATCCCTTAACAGGCGTGGTTGGTCGACGTGATTCAGCGGGCGCGTTGTGCTCAATCATGCGCGCCCAAAATACTTTAGCTTACACAGACCCTGACCTGTGGCTTGGCGTTCTGACGCACTGCCTGCGCTTCTCATGCGTTACTCAGGCATCGGTTTCGGATCATCAGGATTGGGTCTCTCCAATTCACCCTTGGCTCGGTGCCAGAAGTCCTCTGCCTTGCCTTCGGGCTTACCATCCCTCTCCCAGAGTTGATGGGCATATTTCCGGATCTGCTCTTCTGAGTATTCGGGCACCGATCTCTCCTGATGATGAATTGAGAAACCTGCGATTGTTCAAAGTGTTCCTCTGAAAGGAGATGATCATGAAAGACCAAGAAATGCGGCAGGACGAAAGGGCCAGATGCAGCCGGCGGACAAGGATCGCGCCGGAGAGCATCCTTGCAGAACATCTGCTTTGAATCTTCTTGAGCCCGCCATCAAACCGGGAATAGGATAAACAAAACGGGAGGTCGGTATGAAAGAGCTTCAGACCTATCGCGCGATGGAAAGCCTTTGCCGTCAGCGAGCCGCGCACTTCCCCGAAGAGAGCTGGAAGCATCTCGCCGACGCTGAGATGTGGCGGCACAAGGCCATGGACCTGATTGCCGAGCATCACGTCGAGTGTAATCAGCCCGAAGCCGCTTAACGCATATTCTCGAATGTCCGCATTGCGGACACCAAGGCCCCGGCAAGGTAGGGTTTCGGGATGAAAGGGCGTTGGCCGGAATGGTCATCGGCCTCGCCTTCCCGGTTGTGATAATGATACGGACCGGTGGCCGCCCAGACCCGGTAATTATTTTACTTCAGAGTGTTCCTGCGTCGGCAACGTAGAATGCGTGGAGCCACGGATCGCATTCAGGGGCTGCTTTACCGCCGACGCACGGAACCTAAGCGTCTCCCGACGATTTGTTGGAAATGCTGCATGCACGCAGATGCGTAGCTTGCTTGCGTTACCCAAGGGAGAGACAGATGAAAATGACTCGACTGATTCTCGCGTGCGCCATCGCACTGGGGCTTAGTGGCGCTGCAGCGTATGCGGGGCCATGCACCACTGACAAATCGGCAGAGATGCGTGACGCTGGCTCTGGCCCGACGCCGGGAAACACCGGAACGACGGTCGGCAGTGCAAATTCCAACACTGGTCAGCACCCACCGACGAGCGCCATGAACCAGCAGGCCGGCAATACTCCAGCGTCGTCCGAGGATGCTCAGAAGCAAATGCAAGGACGGCCCACTGCAGCGCAGCAGGCCGAGGGAGCAACGGCTGCACCGGGCAAAACCGCCGACAACGACTGCTGACTTTCGCTAAGGCATAATCTGGGCTTGAACGTGATATTCGAGATTCACGCGGTCAGACCGCATGGATGTCCGCACGCTGTGCCGCGCGAAAGCGAAAGGGCATGACGAGCGCTTGCGGGCTCTCCTTCTTCGTGCAGTCAATGCTGTGAGTATCGCACAAAGCAGCAGGCCGATCGCAGCGAGGCCGAAGCGCGATTATTCGGGTGACCCACCAAGTCGAAGCTCCTTGCCGGAGCAAATCGACCGATAGCAACGCCGGTGGCGACATGTCGCCACCGGCGGATGCTCATATGCTGTGTTGACTCAGGCCGCTTTGGCCGTTGCCACGTGATTGGCGAGGACATCCATCAGCGCAGGCGAAAGGCAATCATAAGGTTCGAGTCCCAATTCCTTGAGGCGCGACCTTATTGCGGTCATGTCGCTCGGCTTCACGCCGGATTCAATCACCGACGAGACGAAGGCGGCGAAGCCCGGTGCGGCCGAGCCGGATTCCTCGAACAATTCGGGATGAATGAAGTCGAGGCCATAGAACGCATGTCCCTTGTTCTCGATGCGGCCGAACATGTGGGTGCCGCAACCGGTACAGGCATGGCGCTGGATGGTTGCGGCCTGATCGACGATGCGCAGCTTGTCGCCGTTTTGCAGTACGGTGACGTTTTCGCGCGGAACCACTGCGATCACGGCAAAGGTTGCCCCATCGGGCTTCCAGCATTTGGTGCAGCCGCAGGCGTGGTTATGAGCGACGTCGCCTTTGACGCCAACCTTGACCGGCTTGTCGCTGCATTTGCAGACCAGCGTTCCGCCGGAAAAATGGCCTGAACCTTGTTTGACACCGCCGTCAACGGACGGGTGGATATGAACAGTCATCAGTCTATCCTCCTGGTATGATGCGTCACTTGTGTGAAGCATTGTTGTATTGGCACTCTGGTGTTGCAGCCTGCATTCAGAACACGACCACCGATCGGATCGATTTTCCTTCGTGCATCAGATCGAATCCCCTGTTGATCTCTTCCAGCTTGAGCACATGCGTAATCATCGGATCGATCTCGATCTTTCCGTTCATGTACCAGTCGACGATCTTGGGAACGTCGGTACGACCGCGCGCGCCACCGAAGGCTGTGCCTTTCCAGACGCGACCTGTAACGAGCTGAAATGGCCGGGTCGCGATCTCTTTCCCGGACTCGGCGACGCCAATAACAACGGAAACACCCCAGCCGCGGTGGCAGGCTTCGAGCGCCTGTCGCATGACCGTGGTATTGCCGGTGCAGTCGAAGGTGTAATCGGCGCCGCCATCGGTCAGCCCCACCAGATGCTGAACAATGTCGCCATCGACCTTCTTCGGATTGACGAAATGGGTCATGCCGAAGCGGCGGCCCCATTCTTCCTTGTCGTCATTGATGTCGACGCCGACGATCTTGTCGGCTCCGACCATCCGTGCGCCCTGAATGACGTTGAGGCCGATGCCGCCAAGGCCGAACACGACGACATTGGAGCCCGGCGTGACCTTCGCTGTATTGACCACGGCACCGACACCCGTGGTGACGCCGCAGCCGATATAGCAGCTCTTGTCGAACGGGGCGTCATCGCGGATTTTCGCCACCGCGATCTCCGGCAGCACCGTGAAGTTCGAAAAGGTCGAGCAGCCCATGTAGTGGTAGATCGGCTTGCCCTTATAGCTGAAGCGCGAAGTCCCGTCCGGCATCACGCCCTTGCCCTGGGTGGCGCGGATCGCGGTGCAGAGATTGGTCTTCTGGCTCAAGCAGCTTTTGCATTGCCGGCATTCCGGCGTGTAGAGCGGAATGACATGATCGCCGGGCTTGACCGAGGTGACTCCGGGACCGACCTCACGCACGATGCCGGCCCCTTCATGGCCGAGGATGGAAGGAAAGATGCCTTCGCTGTCGAAACCATCGAGCGTATAGGCATCGGTGTGGCAAATGCCGGTCGCCTTGATCTCGACCAGAACTTCGCCTGCCTTCGGCCCTTCGAGATCGACTTCGACGATCTCAAGCGGCTTCTTTGCTTCGAAGGCGACTGCGGCGCGGGTCTTCATTCTCAACTCCCTCGGTCATTTGATCTTGCGTCATCCGGTCCTGTACTGTCCGAGTCTGCGTCATCCGGGATTGCAAGTCAGCGGCTCGCTCGTGATCCGCATCAGTGCGGTTTTCCCATGCAGGCGCTCTCGGCCTCCGTATAGGCTGCGGGCTTTTCCTCGCGCTTGCCCGGGCGGACGCGGCCGACCGCATCATTGGCGCGCGCACGCAGATAGATGTAGAGATCGTCCATGTAGCAGGCGACATTGGTGTTATCGCCAAAGGCCGGCATGACGCTTTCCTGCGACGTGCTGACATTCTTGCGGCCGCTGGCGACAACACCGAGGAAGTCGCCATAGCTCATCGTTTTCAGCGAGTCCTTCAGTGCCGGTGCGTAGGTCGATCCCATCCCATCGGGGCCATGACAAACGTGGCATTCCGAGTGATAGCGCCGGTACCCCGAATATGTGTACCAGTCGATGGTGCCATCGGCGGCGACGTTGAAGGTCGGATTGCCCTCCTTGTCCAGATACTTGCCGTCCTCCGATTTGACGGCTTTCGGATCGCCGGCATTCTCGGCGAAGCTCGTATTCCCAGAGGCCACGACAACAATCGTGGCAATGACAGACCAGATGTGACGCAATAGCTTGTCCTCGGCATGCGATTTCAGAAAAGACCGGCGCATGGACGAACCATGCGCCGGTGACTGATGCGTCAGTTCACTGTGGGAGTGCAAAGACCGTCAGCGCGCCGCCGAGTGCGGTATAGTTGGTCAGGGCTGCGTAACCACCGACGGCACCGAGACCGGCAGTCGGATCCGTCAGACCCGCTGCGAGACCGATTCCGGCCCAGCCGCCGACGCCCGACAGGACGGCGATATATTGCCGGCCATTGTTTTCATAGGTGGTGACGTTGCCGATGATGCCGGACGGAGTCTTGAACTTGTAGAGTTCCTTACCCGTCTTGGCATCGACCGCCTTCAGGTAGCCTTCCAGCGTCCCGTAGAACACCACGCCGCCGGCAGTGGCGAGCGCTCCCGACCAGACCGAGAACTGTTCCTTGTTGGACCAGACGATCTTGCCGGTCTTGTTGTCCCAGGCAATGAAGTTACCCATATGGGTTTCGCCCGGAGGCGGATACATCGACAGCGTCGCACCCACATAAGGCTGGCCGGCGGTGTAGTTCACCTTGAAGGGCTCATAATCCATGCAGACATGGTTGGTCGGCACATAGAACAGCTGGGTATCCGGCGAATAGGCTCCAGGCTGCTGATCCTTGGTGCCGAGTGCCGCCGGGCAGACGCCCTTGGTGTTGACGTCTTCACCTTGCTTCTCGGTGGAGTACTGATCGACCACTTTCGGGCGACCATAGGTCGGCGACGACTTGTTCATGTCGACACCGGTGGTCCAGTTCACCTTCGGATCGTATTTTTCGGCAACCAGCAATTCGCCGGTGACACGGTCCATGGTGTAAGCGAGGCCGTTACGATCGAAATGCGTCAACAGCTTGCGGTTTTGGCCGTTCATCTGCTGATCGCTGAGGATCATTTCGTTGACGCCGTCATAGTCCCATTCGTCATGCGGCGTCATCTGATAGACCCACTTGGCCATGCCTGTGTCGGCATCGCGCGCGAAGATGGTCATCGACCACTTGTTGTCGCCCGGCCGCTGCTTCGGATTCCAGGTCGAGGGATTGCCCGAGCCGTAATAGACGAGGTTCAGCTCCGGATCGTAGGAGGTCCAGCCCCAGGTGCAGCCGCCGCCGATCTTCCACTGATCGCCTTGCCACGTCTTGATGCTGGAATCCTTGCCGACGGGCTTGCCGAGTGCGGTGGTCTTCTCCGGATCCACCATGATCTGGTCGTCCGGTCCTTCCGAGAAGGCGCGCCAAGCAAGCTTGCCGGTCTTCAGGTCATAAGCGGTCATGTGGCACTGGACGCCGAATTCGCCGCCCGAGATGCCGATCAGCACCTTATCCTTGACCACCAGCGGGGACGACGTGCCCGTTGCACCCTTGCCAGGGTCGCCGTTCTTGACGGTCCAAACTTCCTTGCCGGTCTTGGCGTCGAGTGCGACCAGCGTGGTATCGGCCTGATGCAGGAAGATCTTGCCGTCCGCATAGGCAACGCCGCGATTGACGGTGTCGCAGCACATCACCGGAATGACGTTCGGATCCTGCTTCGGTTCATACTTCCAGACGATCTTGTTGTCCTGCGACAGGTCCATTGCGTAGACCTTGTTCGGGAACGGCGTATGTACATACATCATGTTGCCGATGATCAGCGGACCGCCTTCGTGGCCGCGCAGAACACCGGTAGAGAAGGTCCAAGCCACCTGCAGCTTGCCGACATTAGCCGCCGTGATCTGGTTCAGCTTCGAATAGCGCGTATTGGCGTAGTCGCCCGCTGGCATTACCCAGTCTTTCGGGTTCTGCGCCATCTTTGTCAGTTCATCATTGGCGATGGCAACACTCGCGGCAGAGGCCGCCATTGTGCCAAGACAGGTCGCAAGCAGCACCTTTCGCATCGTGATGTCCTCCCAGACATAATGCCGGGTCTCGTCAAGCGGCCCAGCTTCATTTTGGTATCTATGAGTAGCAAGATCCGCTGCTGCATACTTGCCCAAGAGCGAAGCAGGCTTGCTCGACAGAGAACCCGTGCAAGATAATTTTCTCGTACATTGACGAAAAACCTGAACGCTATCTGGAAAGTCCGCGCCTTTCGCACTGCACACGGATCGCCGCACTGCGACCTAAGGGTGATGTTTCACTTGACGGGGCTGGTATCGAGTCAGAGGATCGACAAGGAGAAGTGAGTTACTCTGACCACGATTCACGAGCTGCGGGCTGTGCCTTTACATATTGTTTTGCACATTCTTCCATATGTGCTTCGTTCGATATGTGCTTCGTTCTGTAAGTATAGTTCCGTCGCGCGGCCTATTGTTACGTGATGGTCTTTGATCGGTGAATTGTTCATGTCCGATACGCTTAGTTCTCTCAGCACATCCGGATTGACGCCGACAAGGCAGATCCAGGTTTGGTCAGATGCCCTGACCGATCTGTGCGGGCGATTTGACATCGATCCGCTGGAAGCATCCACATTCGATGCGCTGATCAGCTGCACATCGGTTTCGCGGCTGAAATTGTGTCACATCGAGGCGAGTCAGCATCGAATCGGCCATGCGGCCCCGCGAATTAGGCAAAGCGATCATCCATACGTGAAGATCGTGTTCCAAACTTATGGCGTCTCGCATTTCGAACAGGACAGTCGCCGGATCGATATCGGGCCCGGCGATTGCCTCGTCTATGACGTGTCGTGTCCGCACACCATCGTCAGCCCGGCCTTTACACGCCACGACGTCGTGATCGTGCCCAAGGAGTTGCTGCATGAGCGCGGCCTCGGCGCGGGAAATCTGGCCGCCTGCAAACTGTCGGCGCGCGCCGGCACCGGGCGCATCGCGCACGAATTTGTACAGGCCGCCTTCCACGAAGCGACCAGACTATCGCCAAACAGTGCCATCGGTGTTGCCGATTCACTGATTGATCTGTTGCTGTTGCCGCTGCGGGAAGTCGACATGACGCTTGATCGTGTCGGGCCGGAAGCCATGTATGTCCGTGCGCAGGGTTTCATTCGGGAACATTTGCGGGATCCCGAGCTCAGCATCGATCAGATTTCGTCTGCATTGCATTGCACCAAACGTTATCTGCATATGCTGTTCAGCGACCGCGGGATAACTGTCAGCGACTATATCTGGCAGGCGCGGCTGCAGAATTGCCGGCAGGAACTGGAAGCGCAGAACGGAAAGACGATCACGGACGTCGCGTTTTCCTGGGGCTTCTCAAGTTCTTCGCACTTCAGTCGCGTGTTCCGGAAGTATTTTGGCGTGGCTCCGTCCGCGATTCACAGAGCGCATCACGGCCATCAGCGGCCTGCCCTCACCGCGGAAGTGTAGTTACACTTTGGTTGCCTGCACATTTTGCGCCGCAACCTGAGGAGTTAAGTTGAAAGACGTCGCCTCACTGCTTATCGTGCGGCGGCGCAATCATCGCGCAAACCTCTGAGGAGACCAAGATGAGCTGGAAGACTCCGAAGATCGTGGAAGTGCAGGTCGGCATGGAAATCAACATGTACGCCTGCGCGGCCCGTAAGTGACAGATTGATCGTCTTGATCGATCTCTCCCGGCTCGCAGACTACGGTTTGTGAGCCGGGCAGAGGCCGCTGAACGCGCGTTGCGGCTGTCAGACGTCCTTCGTGTCGAAGATCAGAAGATCTACGCCGCCATCCGCAAAATTCGCGAGATCGCCTGCTGCGGCCTGCCCTTCCGGCGAGGCGAGGCCTAGCTTGAGCGCTGCAACCGTTTCGAAATCCAGCGCGGCGACCAGATGAATATCGCTGTCACCCGTCGGCGTTGTGACGCCCCCTGTGCTGACACCATAGTGTCTCAGCCCCGGAATCTTCTTTGCCAGCGGGATATGTACAGATTGATAGTATTTGTCGAAGGCTGCAGGCTTCTTCGGTGTTTTGTAGAGGACCAGGAGTCTCGCCATAGACATATCCTTCCCTGACTATTGGCACTAACGGCGCCCCGCATGTGTATAGCAACCGATCCTGGTGCGATGTTCAAGTCAATCGCAGAGACGTCTTCGCGGCTGGGCCAATTTCGACTAGGCTCGCGCGGCGCGTTATCTTTATATACGTCTCTCTTCGATGACAGGATTGGATGCAGGTGCAGCGCGGCGTCAGGACAGTCTACGCGGCGATTCTTGCATTCAGCACGCTGGCCGTGCCACGCGTGCAGGCCGGTGACATCGATACCGAGCATATTTTCGGCTTCATGATCGGCAGTGACGTCGGCCGGGTGGGCGAGCGAGAATTCCAGAGCGAGACGACCGGGCGATTCGGCAAATCCGGCGGTCGCTACCGCGCGGGCGAGCAGGAATTCGAACTGGAGTTCGTTCCCGCCAAGGACATTCGCATCGAGATCGGCAGCAGCTTCTCAGCCCATCGGATCACTGGCGTTCCCGGATTCGCCGATCAGCGCACGCTCGCCTGGCAGGGGGTATCGCTGGATTTCCGCTACAGATTTCTCGATCGCGAAACGGCCCCCGTCGGCATGACGCTCGCGATCGACGCGCAGTTCAACGGGATCGACGAAACGAGCGCAGCGCGGGTCAGGAGCTACGGCACGGGGCTCACGCTGGCCTTCGATCGCGAGATCGTCCCTGACGTCGCCGTTGCGGCGCTCAATCTGATCTATCAGCCGGAATGGACGCGCTATGTCGATACCGGAACGCGGGAACGCGAGGCGAGCATCGGAGCGGCGCTCGGCGTCATGATGCAGGTGCGTCCCGGCATCCTTCTCGGAGGCGAGGCGCGCTATATGCGCCGATATGAAGGGATCGGCCTTGGCGAACTGGCTGGTCAGGCGCTGTTCGTCGGGCCAACCGCCTATTTCCAGCTTTCTGACCGATCACGACTGACTGCAAGCTGGAACACCCAATTATGGGGCCGTTCGGAGGTGCCAGGATCGACGCTGGATCTGGTCAATTTCGAACGTCACCAGGCCCGTCTGGTTTATGGGATCAATTTTTAGCCTGGAAATCGCCGAAACTTCGCGCTGACGGGCGCGTATTTCGGATGTTATCGTCCGGTGAACGATCAGGGATGCCGACATGAATATGATCAATCTGGTCCTGACAGTCTGCGCGGTGATGTCGCCAAACACCTGCGAAGAGCGGAACCTGTCGTTTACGGCGGACTTCTCGCTGCATCAATGTGCCATGGCAGCGCCGCCCTACATCGCCCAGTGGATCGGCGAACATCCGAAATGGACCGCGGTGAAGTGGCGCTGTGAATATCCGCATAGCCATGACAAGGCATGATCGTTACTTGTTGCAGTCCTGCAGGTCCTTGTCCGCAATTGAGAAGACGGCATCGGCCTTGATTTCGATATTCCTGACCACGCATTGGCGCGCCTCGGAATAGCTGACCTTGGCGTCGTAACTGCCGGGCTCGATCCCCGTGATGCGCAGCCGCTCGTCGTGATCGACTTCCTTATCCTTGTCCGCCAATGTCAGGTTGGCGCTCCATTGCTGCTTTCCGGCCGGGGATAGCTGGAACCCGGTAATGGTCGACGTCGTCAGGTTCCAGAGCCGGATGCCCTGGCCGGCTTTGCCCTGAGCATGAGCTTGGCTTGCGAAGAGCAGCAATATGACAGCCATCGATAGAGATGCGCGCGACATGTCCCCTCCATATCTGTTCGGCTTATTGAGCCGTTTCGTTTTCTTAGTATAGTTTGCCGGTCGTCTTCGCCAGCTTTGCGAGGCTCTCGTGGGACCCGATCGAATGACAGGATATCTCGCCCCGTTTGCGATCATTGCCGTTTTGTCGGGGTCAGCAAGGGCCGCGGAGATCAATGACTATCCGACCTCCGCGCGCGCCGAATATGTCTTCGGCTGTATGAAAGCGAACGGCGAGACCCGGCAGTCGATCGAGCAATGTTCGTGCTCGATCGATGTCGTGGCGTCGATTGTGCCCTATACCCGCTATATCACGGCGGAAACGGCGCTGAGCATGTCGCAGGTGCGCGGCAATCTGAGCGCCCAGTTCCGGACCTCGGAGCAGGCCAACAGTGCCATCAATGACGTCAGGCGTGCCCAGGCCGAAGCTGAAGTGCGCTGCTTCTAGCGCTATCGCCGGCATGATGCGCCGCGTTACATGCCGGAGCCATTCACCTTCCACTCATGCCTGAACTGATGTCCATCGGTGTCCTTGGCCTCGGCACGGAACGTCTTTGCGCCATTTGAGACGTAAGTGAATCGAATATTCGGGTCTTCGGAGATCGAGATGCCGCCCTCCACCGACAGGACCGGGCTGTTGTCCTGCCAAAGCTGGAGCCGGTCGACATAGAGGGCCGGAATATAGAGTTGCGTGACCTGATCCATCTGCAGGCCGGAATTATTGGGGTGGCCGATCATGACCTGCGCCTCTCGCGCACCGCTTTTTTCCTCGTTTTGCGCTCCAGCAAACTCCCTGTAGCGCATCTGGCCCAACCGGCCCTTGGCCTCTTCGGCATTCTTCGCCGCAGGTGCAGAGCAGCCGCCGGATGCCTTCACATAGGTTTGCACCACATGGAGCTTGCCGTCACTGGTCTCGGCGACGGCATGGACGTTGGTGTAGTTGTTGATTCGGACACGCGTTGAAATCTCCGAGACATTTGCGTCGGCCCCGAGCTTGAATTTCGCGGCCATGGGCGCCGGGTTCTGGTCGATCACCAGCGTGATCGTCACCACCCGCGAGCGTGCGTCCGACGTCGGCTTAAGGCGCAACGTCACCGGCACGATGGCGGCATCCTCCGCGCGCGTCGGCATCTCGAGTGCAATCAGGTTGCTGCCATCTTCCATCGGTCGGCTGTCGAAAATGTCCTGCACCAGCCCCGGCCATGGATCGTAAGGCTCCGGACCAGCCGCGGACACAGAATGCGGACTGAGTAAGGCGCTCAGCAGGATGGCGGCACAGACGCTGCGGATTGCAAATTCCGGCATGGTACGGCCCTCGCAAGGGAAGAAGCGACGCGCTTGATACTAACCCAACCGGCGCTCATTCCCATTCAAATTGTGAGTATGCTGCAGTTGCGTTGCGGACGTTATAGTCGTCAAAAAGCTCCCATTTGCCGCGTTCGGCTTCTGCCGCGTGTTTCGTAGCTGCCGCGATCGGTTTGCCGTCGATGACGTCCTTGCGGATACCGGACGCGAGTGTTTCGAGATACCGGCGTTCGGCGGCGAGGGCTTGCGGCCAATCGCTCACTGGACCATGGCCGGGAACGACGCGTTCGGCCGGCAGCGCCGCGAGATCGTCCAGCAGCTTGAGCCACGCCTGGATGCTGCCATCGAGCACCGGGATATGGCGGAGAAAGACCAGATCTCCAGCGAACAACGTCTTCGTCGCCGAGTCGAATACCGTGACGTCGCTATCGCTATGGGCGGTGGGCCAGGCTTTCACGACAAGTGTGCGCCCGCCAAGATCGAGGACGAGCTCGCCATCGACGAGCCGGGTTGGCGGTACGATACGGACGTCATCGATCAGCGCGTCGCCCATGCTGCGCCTGAATGCGTCGAGATAATACTGTCCGCGTACAGCCAGTGCCTGCGGCAGCCTGATATGGCCGACGAACTCGGTTCCGTCAGCGACGAAAGCGGCGTTACCGAACATATGGTCGGGATGGCCATGGGTATTGATGACGTAGCGAATGGGCTTGTCTGTATGTGCGCGAATGGCGGCCAGTAGTTGCCGCCCCTCCCGCACGCTGCCGCCGGTGTCGATCACCGCAACAGCCTGCTCGCCGATCACGACGCCGATATTGGCGATGGCGCCGTCATTGTCCGACGACATCAAGGCAATGCGTCCCTGATGCACGAAGACGCCCGGTGCGATTTCGCTGATCGCCAAAGTCTGCTGCTGCGCGCGAGCGGATGCGAGCATTGCCAGCATGATGAGCGCTGCATGCATCGCAAGACGAGATGTCATTTGCATCTCCATATCACCCCGGGGGAAGCAGCGACTCTGCAATCGCCCGGAAAGTGCGGCGCAACATCGGAAGCGCCCCATTGCATCTTGCACGCTTAAAACGAGAGGCCTAGGTTTTTGTCGTGTCACCCATCAAATGTGAACGGCAGGTAGCGCATGCAGCACCGAGCGGAACGATCCGGAACACGTCGCGCGCTACTCACATCGCTGTTCGCGAGTGCGCTGTTGCTTGAGGGCATATGCACCGCGCTTGGCCAGACTGCTGCGACCGACGATCTCTCGATCGAACTGGTCGATCCGCAGGTGCTGCGTGTTTGCGCCGATCCGCGCAACATGCCGTTCTCGAATGAGAAGGGCGAGGGTCTGGAGAACAAGCTCGCCGAGCTGTTCGCAGCCAAACTGCAGAAGAAGCTCGATTACGTCTATTTCCCGCAGGCGACGGGCTTCGTTCGCATGACTCTCGGCGCGCATCGTTGCGATGTCATCATGGGCTTCCCGCAGGGCGACGACCTCGTGCAGGGCACCAATCCCTATTACCGGACGGCTTATGCGCTGGTGTCGAAGACCGGCGCCGGTCTCGATGACGTCACGACGCTGGATGACGCCAGGTTGAAGAGCAAGCATATCGGCATCGTGGCAGGGACGCCGCCGGCGACCAATATGGCGGTCAACGGCCTGATGGTGAATGCGAAGCCCTATCCGTTGGTGATCGATACCCGCATTGATTCATCGGCACTGGCCATGATCAAGGATCTCACATCCGGCGATATCGACGCTGCGATTCTGTGGGGGCCTATGGCCGGCTTCTACGCCAAGAATGCCAATCCTCCGCTTCATGTCACGCCGCTGGTCAAGGAAACCACCGGACCCCGCCTCGTCTATCGCATCGGCATGGGCGTGCGCTCCGCGGATCAGAACTGGAAGCGGCAGCTCAACCGGCTGATTCAGGAAAACCAGCCGGCCATCAACAAGGTCCTGCTCGATTTCGGTGTTCCCATTCTCGATGAGAACAATCGTCCGATCGGGCCGGAGGCCGCGGCCAAGTCGCCGTGACCATGCGTTACGCCATCCTTCTCGCGATGGCACTGGTGATGGTCACGTCGGCGCAGGCGCAGGACGCCGTGCCCGAGCCCGATGACTATCGCACCGACAATTATCGCGCGCCGGTGCCGGCAACGCTGAAAGGCGCACAGATCGTTACGACGAAAGAGGCCGAGGCGATCTGGCGCGACAAACGCGGCACTTTCGTTGATGTCATGCCGCGTCCGCCGAAGCCGGCCAATTTGCCACCAGAGACGGTCTGGCGCGACAAGCCGCGGCGCAACATTCCGGGCAGCCTGTGGCTGCCCGACACCGGCTATGGCAGGCTGGCCGCCGGCACCGAGACCTATCTGCAGGACGGTCTCGCGCGCGCATCGGCCGGCAACCGTACCGCGCTTCTGGTGATCTACTGTCAGGCGAATTGCTGGATGTCCTGGAATGCAGCGAAGCGCGCGCTGTCCTATGGCTACAGCAATGTCGTCTGGTATCCGGAAGGCACCGATGGCTGGGAGTGGGAGTATCTGCCGCTGGTGGATGCACAGCCTGAACCGCGGTCGCCGGCGAACTAGGGCGCTCTTGGAACCATCTTCCGCGCCATAGTAAAAGACTCCCCTTGGCTGGGATAAGACATCATGCATTGGGCGCTCAGGCTTTTCGGTTTCGTCGTCGCTGTTTTGGCCTTGGCGATACTCGGGCTCGGCGGTTGGATCGTCATCGCCCATCAGGACGAATTACAGCTCGCCTCCGCTGCTGCGGCGAAGACCATCTGCTCGAACGTATTCATGGCCGAACGCGAAGCGGATGCGATCTTGCGTACCGACCTGCTGGCCCTCGGACATCCGATCTTCCGCCTCATGAAAATCGATGTCAGCGCCGCCGACCACAGCGTCGACGCCAGTCTTTTCGGTTTTTTCGCCAAACGTCACGCCCAATATGTCGAGGGACGGGGCTGCACCAACGTCCTGAACGACCAATCTTGGGACCGCCCTGCCGCACTGCGACTCTCGTCTACGAAAGACGCCGACAAGCTTTGGCCGACCGGCGAGAAGGCGCAATTATCCGACAATGCACGTTTGCAGGCGGCGGTGAACAATCCGGTATTTCAAGGTCCCGGCATGCGCGCCATCGTTGTCGTTCACGACGGGCGCATCGTCGCCGAAACCTATGGCCAGGGTTTCACAACTTCAACGCCCCTGCTGGGTTGGTCGATGACCAAGAGCGTCACGGCGGCACTGGTCGGCCTGGCCATCAAGGACGGCAAGCTTTCGCTCGATCAGAAACATCTGTTTCCGCAATGGGCGGGGGACGCCCGCTCGGACATCTCGGTCGCCGATCTGATGGCCATGTCTGGCGGACTGGAATGGAACGAAGATCAGGGGCGACACACCGACCCGGGGCGCATGGAGTATCTCGTGCGGGATGCGGCGGCTTTCGCGCGGGATCGAAGGCTCATCGCCTCACCGGGAACCAAATTCCACTATTCGTCCGGCGAGTCCGTCCTGCTGACGCGACTGTGGCAGAACGCGATTGGCGAGGGAGCTCTGTCTTATCCGCGCGAGCGGCTGTTCAACCCTTTGGGCATGAATAGCGCCGTTATCGAAGCCGACGAGGCCGGCACGTTTCTCGGCGAAGGCTTCCTCTACGCCAACGCGCACGATTGGGCGCGCTTCGGCGAGTTTTTGCGATTGCGCGGGGAATGGAACGGCCAACAGCTTTTGCCGGCGGGCTTTGTCGACTATATGCGCTCACCTGCGCCAGCGTCCGATGAGGGCCAAGGCCCCGTCTATGGTCGTGGACAGCTTTGGTTGGCCCGGGGCCAAGGATTCGATCTCCCTGCCGACACGTTTATGTTGCAAGGCCACCTCCGTCAGGTGATCGCGGTCATTCCCTCGCGCAAATTGGTGATCTTGCGCATGGGATTAACGCGTGAAGATATTGGCTTCAGCAACGCGAAGCTGCTGCGCGCCATCATCGCCGCAGGCTTTTGAAGCTTGCTGGACATATGGGTACACGCCCTGGCGCGATACTATTCCATCTCCTGCTGGATGGTGCGGCTGAGCGCGAACAGGCGCTGGTCGATCAGCGTCGGCACCTCGCAGACGAAGGTGACGACGCGGCGGCGGTCGTCGAAGATGCGGGCTTCCCATAGCAGCTTGTTGTTGAGTTCGTCGATCTTCGCCTGATCGGGTGGCGACGCGGTCTGCAGTGTCTGCAGCGCGGCCGTGTCGGCGCGGACGCGATCGGCCGCTTCGCGCTGTTTGCGCGTGACGCGTTCGAGACCGGCCAGCACCGTCGCGCGCTGCGCGTTCAAACTGTCGAACAGCCCGGCGAAGATCAGTTTGCCTGCCCTGGCCTTGTCCGGCGATCGCGCGAGAAAATCCGTGATCGCCTTCTGCGCTTCCTCAACGGGCACGCGCCGTGTCGCCAGACGTTCCACAAGCGCGCTGACCTGAGCATCGTCCTTCCAGGCGCTGGCGACATCGTCGATCGGCGGTCCGGCCCAAACGGCAGCCAGCGAGATTTCCGGCACCTTGGCCTGAACGCACGGCCAGTCGGGATAACGCGGATCGGCGGCCTGCGCAGCGCCCGACCAGATCAACAAGAGTGTTGCGACGATGCCGATCGGTCTGTTCATGTCTCGCCCCCGGCTGGTGCCCGGCGGGCAAGGCCGCGGCCGGGATCGTAAGCAATGATTGCACCGATCATGAATACGGCGGTACAGCCCGCGACAACGGCAAGGGAGACCCAGTTGACCTTGTCGTAGAGCGCGAAGCGGATCAGTTCGACCGCGTGTGTGAAGGGATTGAACAGGCAGAGATAATAGAGCATCGGGCTGCCCTCCTGCACGCGCCACAAAGGATAGAGCGCGGACGACGCAAAGAACATCGGGAAGATCACGAAGTTCATGACCCCCGCAAAATTCTCCAGTTGCTTGATGCGCGACGAGATCAGCATGCCCAGCGATCCCAGCATCAATCCGGACAGGATCAGTGCCGGCAGAACGGTGAGATAGCCGATGAGCGGCGGAGCGATGTCCCAGAACCACGCGATCAGGAGAAACGCATAGACCTGCAGCAGGGAGACCACTGTCCCGGCCAGCAATTTGCAGACCAGCAGGAACCAGCGCGGCAGCGGGCTGACCAGGAGCGTCCGCATATTCCCCATCTCGCGGTCATAGACCATCGAGAGCGACGACTGCATGCCATTGAACAACTGGATCATCGCGATAAGGCCCGGCGCGATATAGACCTCATAGAGAATATAGGTCTCGTAAGGCGGGATGATCGAGATACCGAGCACCTGCCGAAAGCCGGCGGCGAAAATGAACAGCCAGACCAGCGGACGCACCAGCGCCGAGACGAAGCGTTCGCGCTGATGCAGGAAGCGCAACGCCTCGCGCCGCAGGATGCCGTTGAGGCAGGTGACATAATTGCCGAAACCCAGCTTGCGATGCTCGTGCGTGACAAATGTTGTACTCACGATGACCTCCCGCCCCGGTCGGCCGCCTCGGTCATGCCCCGGAAAGCCATGTCGAAATTGGCAGCGCCGGTTTCGCTCAGGATCTGCGTTACCGAACCGCGTGCAAGCACATGGCCGCCATGCAACACGACGAGATCGTCGCTGGCGGCGATCTCGTCAAACAGATGTGTTGCCCACAGCACGCCGATGCCTTGTTCCGTGACCAGCATCCGGACATGCGCAAGAATATCGGCGCGCGCCTGCACGTCGAGGCCAACGGTCGCTTCGTCCAGCAACAGCAGCCGCGGCCGATGCAGCAGTGCGCGAGCGATCTCGAGGCGTCGCATCTGCCCGCCGGAGAGATCACGCACCCGGCTGTTCACCCGGTCGGCAAGGCCGATGCGCGCAATCACCTCGTCGCCGCGCAGGCGGGCCTCGCGCCGCGCGATGCCCTGCAGCGCGGCATGATAGAGCAGGTTCTGCATGACAGACAGATCGAGATCGAGCGTACGCGGCTGAAACACCACGCCCAGCAGCCGCAAGGCTTCGCTCGGCGTTTCGCTGATGTCGTGGCCGAAGACGCTGATCCGTCCAGTTTGAATACCGAACAGCCGGGTGATCAGCGCAATCAGCGTACTCTTGCCCGCGCCATTGAGGCCGAGCAGAGCCGTGAAACTCGCCGGTGCGACATTGAAGGAGACATCCGACAGCGCCTGCCGACGACCATAGCAATGGCTGATGCCTGCGACCGACAGAGCGGGTGTGACCGCCGGCGCGTCAAATGGCTCGGGCGCGTCGTGCGCGATCTGGTCAGGGCGGGATGTGTCGATTGTGGTCATGGCCGTGCCATGGCGACGCCCCAGGGCAATTCGCCGACCTGAATGGTCTTGATGACTTTCTGCGCCACGACGTCGATGACCGAGACATCGTTGGAGACGCCATTGGTGACCAGCAGATATTTCTCATCGGGGGTAAACGCCATGTGCCAGACCCGCTGGCCCACCAGCAGATACTTGATCACTTTATGGGTCGCCGCATCGACGATGGCGATCCGGTTGGCGGGGCCGAGCGCGATGAAAGCAGTTTTGGCATCCCGGGTCATGCCGATACCCACCGGCTGAATGGCTTCGCGCCGGAGGCCGGGAATGTTGAACTCGATCTTGTCGGTCACGACCCGCTTGGCCGGATCGATCACGGACACGGTGCCGCCGATCTCGGAGGACACCCACAGTTCCGAGCCGTCGCGCTTGAATTCAGCGAAGCGCGGGCGCGCATCGACCAGGACATTGGCCACGATCTCGCGCGTCGCGGTGTCGATGAAATGCGCCATATTGGTGGTTTCGGACGTGTTGATCAGGATCTTGCCATCGGGGCTGATCGCCATGCCTTCCGGCTCGACACCGACCTGCACGTCGCCGATGCGCACGCGCTTTTCGAGATCGAGTACGGTCACCGTGTTGTCGTTCTCATTGGCGACATAGAGAATCTTGCCAGCGGCATCCTGGGTGAAAAGCTCAGGATCCGGACCCGATGGGAGCGAGTCGACCACCTTCTGACTGGCAACGTCGATGATCTGAATGGTGTCGTCGTCGCCGACCGCGACAAGTACCGATTTGCCATCGCGCGTCAGTTCGATACCGCGCGGACGCTGACCGACCTTGATGGTCGCGGTGACGGTCCAGCTGTCGGTGTCGATCACCGAGACCGTGTTGCTCTTCTCGTTCGACACATAAGCGAGAAAGGCCGATGCAGGCGCTGCTGTTGCAAGCCATGTCGCCGCCCCACACAGCCAGACACGACGCAGCATCTTCGATCTGTTCATCATCATTGCAGCCTGCATTTGCTTTCCGGACGATCTATACCGAGCGTGTCGAGCTCCGAGACCTGATGCAGGAAGCCGTCCTGCGGCGATACCGAAACCACCATGCGCCCGTCGACCAGCAGGATGGGCTGGCGTAGCTGCAGGTTCCAGTCGCGGATCGTGAGCCGCTGCCCCTTGAAGCCGGCGATGGAGAAATCGGGGGACTTCAGAAACGCCAGAATGGCTTTGCCATCGCCCGAATTCGTGCGGGACGCGGCTTCGCCGATCATGCGGGTCGCGAGCCAGGCCTGCATGTCGCGCGCTGTCATGCGGCGCGCGTTCAGCTTGGTGAAGCGGTTCTGGATCTGCACGGCACCCCATTGATCCTGTGCGGCATGCCAACTGGTCGGCACCAGACCCGCCGATCCCGCGACCGGTCGCGGATCCCAGGTGCGATATGGCAAATAGGATGCGAAGACTTCGCTCTCGTCGGCGGCGATCATGACGTCATAGGCCGGTGCCTGTTGCGTGAAGACCGGGATCTGGCGCTGGATCAATGTAACGCCGCTATCGGTGCGCCGCGCGCCGCCGGTGTCCTCGAAGACACGTTCCTGCACGATCTTTGCGCCGAACCGGGCGGCGGCACGACGATAGGCGTCGGCTTCAAGCCGATCGTCGTCATGCGAGCCGACCACGAGCAGCCAGCGTTTCCACTGCTTCCACACCAGATATTGCGCCAGTGCATCCGCCAGCATCGATCGCGTCGGCGCAATATGGATCACATTGGCACGGCAGTCCGCCTCGCGCAGCCGATCGTCGGCGGACCCCACATTGAACAGGATGCCGCCGCGGTCACGCACCGCGTCCGCCGCCTGCAGCAATGCATCAGGCGGCAGGTCGGTAATGATGAAACTATTACGGCCAGCGAGATTGCGCGCGGCTCCGGCGACATCGTCGCCCTCCTTCACACGGACCTCTTCCAGCCCGAACTGCTGCTTCAGGAACCTGCCCGTGGTGTTGTTGTCCTCGATGGCGAGCCGCGCCCCGGCGATGCCATCGTTCTCGGACGGTAATTCGACCAGCGAAAGAGTTGCCTTGATGCCGGCCTGACCGAGATAACCGATGCTGATCATCAGCGGTTCGGCCGCCAGCGCAGACGACGTCACGGCGCATAGACTGATCGCGCCGATCAACCACCGTATCATGTTCCCTCCGGCTACTCCTTCCCGGCTTGGCGCCGGTGAAGGGTCTCGTGCTTGAAACATGAACCAATTATCGTAGCTTGCAACCTCGGATTCTGCCGACGCGTTGCATTTTAATGATGCGAGGTCCGCGATGAGAGCCCTATCGATCACCGTGCTGTTACTGATGATGACAGCGACGGCTCACGCCGCAGCGCCTAAAGTCGCGGTGTTCAACTTCGAATGGCTGGATACGAGCCTTGAAGGCGAGGTGAAGGGACGCCGCAGCGACGAGCAGGCAAGACTGCTCCATGCTGCCGACCAGCTTCGCGAGCAGATGAAGCAGTCCGGCCGTTTCGAGCTGCTGGATATGTCATCCCTCAATGTTGCGGCGCAAGGCCGGAATTTGCAGGCATGCGGCGGCTGTGACGTACAACTCGCGCAGCAGATCGGTGCCGACCTCGTCATTACGGGGCTCGTACAGAAGGTCTCGAACCTCATTCTCAATATGAACATCACCCTGCGAAATGTTCACACCGGGCGGCTGGTTGCCACAATGAGCGCCGACCTGCGCGGCAACACCGATGAAAGCTGGTCGCGGGCGACAAGCTATCTGGTGCGCAACCGCCTGCTCGCTCCGAATTACGGTGTCCCGCAGCCGCAGTAATGCGAGCCGCAACTCACCCTTTGAGCCGCGCCGCGTGCCAGCGCAGATGATCGGCCATGAAGGTCGAGATGAAATAGTAGCTGTGATCGTAGCCGGGCTGGTGGCGCAGCGTCAGCGGAATGCCCGCCTTTGTGCAGGCGCTCTGCAGCAGTTCAGGCCGCAATTGTTCGGCCAGAAAATTGTCGGCGTCACCCTGATCGACCAGTAATTCGGGGAATCGCGCGCCGTCCTCGATCAGGGCAACCGCATCGTGCTTTCGCCACGCCGCTTTGTCGTCGCCGAGATAGCCTCCCAGCGCCTTGATCCCCCACGGCACCAGCGATGGCGCTACGATCGGAGCGAACGCGCTGGCCGCGCGGTAACGATCGGGATGACGTAGCGCAATGGTCAGCGCGCCATGCCCGCCCATGGAATGGCCGAGAATCGACTGACGACTGCTATCGATGGGGAATTGGTCGGCTACGAGCTGCGGCAGCTCCTCGGTCACATAACTCCACATGCGATAGTTGCGCGCATAGGGCTCCTGGGTGGCATCGACATAAAAGCCGGCGCCAAGGCCGAAGTCATAGGCATTGTTGGCATCACCGGGAACATCGGCACCGCGCGGGCTCGTGTCCGGTGCAATGAAGATCAACCCCAATTCGGCGCATGCGGCACGAAAGTCGCCTTTTTCGGTGACATTGGCGTGGGTGCAGGTGAGGCCCGAGAGATACCAGACCACGGGCAGCCTGACGCCGTCCTGATGCGGCGGCACATAGACCGAGAATGTCATGTCAGTTCCGGTCGCGCGACTGGCGTGTTTGTAGACGCCCTGTGTGCCGCCATATGATCGATTGAGCGAAACTGTCTGCATGGTCATGACTTTACCGGTTGGATGCGGCAGCGATGCGACATCGCCGAAACAAGTGATGTCTGGTCAGGGACGCCCGGTCAGGCGATGCCACGCTCGATGGCGAAGCGCACCAGTTCGACTGAGCTGCGGACGCCGAGCTTTTGCCGCATGAGTGACGATGTATTGGCGACCGTCTTGTAGGAGGCGTGAACCATCCATGCAATCTCGGCGAGGCTCTTGCCGGCACCGAGCAGTCGCAGGATCTCCATCTCGCGCGAATTCAGCTTCGACAGCGGGCTTTGCGTCAGCGCAGGCCCGGCAAAGGCAAGGCTTCGCGCCATCGCCGGTGGGAGATAGACGCCGCCACGCGCAACCTCATAGACGGCCTCCAGGAGATCGTGTGGGTCGCCGGTCTTGGAGACATAGCCCTTGGCGCCACTCTCGATCGCACGGGCAGCGAAGATCGGGTCGTCATTCATGCTGAACATGATGATGCGCATCGTGTCGTCGCGCAGCAGGATGCGCCGCGCCAGTTCATATCCGGACACTGTCGGCAGATTGATGTCGATGATGCAAATATCGGGATCGCCGGTCAGGAAAACCTGCTCCCCACTGGCGGCATCGGACGCTTCCAGCAGTTCGATCTCCGGATCGTCCGCGAACACCGCGCGGCAGCCCGATGTGACGATGGGGTGATCATCGACGATCAGAACGCGCATGGGTTAACCCCGTAAACTCTGTCGGCCAGAAACTCTGTCAGCAAGTCTCGGCCTGCTCCTCGATTGCTGCGCTGCATCAGCCGCGCGCCTTTGGAGTGACATGATTGACAATCGAAGGTCGCCTCGATCCGATATGATCGCCGTCGAATTTCGCTGTCAAGTTCATAGTCGCGGCATGCAGGCGAGATGCGAGTGAAAGCATGGTCATGTGGCAGAATCTTTCGCTGCGCGCGCGGATCAATCTCCTGGTAGCGCTCGTACTCGCTCTTGGCTTGGTCGCCAATGTCGTGCGGCTCGCGCTGGAAGCTGGCCCGCGCGTCCAGGCCGAGGACCAGAGCGTTATCCGGCTGACGCGTGAAGTCATCGAAAGTATCGGAACTGGCCTGAGCGAAGCACAGGATCCGAATGCGCGGCTCGATAAAATTGTCGCCGATCTCAATCGATTGCGACATGTCAGTATTGTCAGGCAAGGCGATGGGAACATGCCGTCCCCGAAGAGTGACGGTCAGGATCGGAGCGACGGTGCAGGCTCTCCGCCATCGTGGTTCGTATCCTTGATTCACCCGGAGCGGATATCGGAGTCGGTATCGGTGATGGTTGGCGAGAAGCGACAGACGCTGCTGATCACCTCACATCCCGATGACGAGATGCGGGAAATATGGGACGGCATCGTCACCCAGCTCGCACTCAGTCTGATCGTTGCAATGGTGCTGTTCGTCGTCACGAGCCTGGTCGTTCGGCGGGCGCTGGCGCCGCTCGATGCATTGTCGCAGGCCATGGTCGATATCGAAGCGGGGAACTATCAAGCGCGCGTCGCCCCCGCGGGAGCGCCGGAACTTGCCGCGCTCTGCATCCGCCTCAATCATCTCGCAGCCACATTGGGCGATGTGCTCGAAGACCGGCGGCGTCTGGCGCAACGGGCCGTCTCGCTGCAGGATATTGAGCGCAGGGATATCGCACGCGAACTGCATGATGAGTTCGGGCCGTATCTGTTCGCCCTGCGCGCCCATGCAGGCGCAGTGATGCGTCTCGCCGATCACGATCCATCGGGGACAGGTGCCTTGTCGAGGCACGGCACTGCCATTCTGGCGCAGGTCGATGTCTTGCAGCACTTCAATCGCCGCATTCTCGAGCGATTGCGCCCGGTCGGGCTGACGGATCTCGGTTTGTCCGGTGCCATTACGGTCTTGCTGCGTCTCTGGCGCGAATCCCATCCGGAGGTCGTCATCGAGAGCCTGGTATCGCCGACGCTTGCTCCCCTTGGTGAGGTCGCCGAGCTGACCGCCTATCGCGTCGTTCAGGAGGCACTCACCAATGTGTTCCGCCACGCACAAGCCTCTGCCGTGAGCGTGACCATCGAACCGGTGATGGGGGCGGCGGCGAAGCCTGACTGTGACAACGTACTGGTCCGCGTGCGTGACAATGGCCGCGGCCTCGATCCTGATCGCAATGGCGGCTTTGGTCTGGTCGGCATGAGAGAGCGGGTCTGGGCCCTGGGCGGGACGCTCACGGTCAGATCTGATGTGGACGGTGTGACTGTCGAGGCTATCATTCCCGTGACGGAGCCGCTGCCAAATCCGCCTGTTACGCGCGATCGGGAATTTGTCCCGACTTTATCGGGAAAATAACTGAGACGGATTTCGACATTTGCAGATAGCGCAGCCTCTCACACTCGCTAGTATCACGCTACCGAACGGTGCCATCAGAGCGCCGACGCGGAATGGGGTGAAACAGATGCGCGTAAGAGTGCTGGTCGTGGCTTCGCTGTCGACGGGTTTTCTACCGGTTTCCGAAACGGCTTTTGCGCAAAGTCCGCCTGGAGAGCCGCAGGTGCTGCCTCCGGTGGTGGTGTCCGCCCCTGCCACCGCCAGCAAACGCGGCCCCCGGCGCCAGACCACCCAGCGGGTCGCCGAGCGGCCGCGTACGGTCTACGTCTATCCGACCACGCCGACGTCGCGTTCCGGCATCGACGTCGACAAGGTCACGGCGAGTATCAATTATGTCGATGCCCGCGCGATCGAACGCGCTAATTCCCTGAACGTCACCGATGCGCTGCAGCAGCAAGTGCCCGGCATTCTGATCAACGAAGTCGCGGGCAATCCCTTCCAGCCCGATCTGCAATTTCGCGGTTTCGTGGCGTCGCCGGTGGCCGGTACGCCGCAGGGGCTCGCGGTCTATCAGAATGGCGTGCGTATCAACGAGGCCTTCGGCGACACCGTCAATTGGGACCTGATCCCGACCGCGGCGATCCGCTCGGTCAGTGTGGTCACCAACAATCCCGCCTTCGGCCTCAATGCGCTAGGCGGCGCGGTCAACATCCAGATGAAGGACGGCTTCAACTATCAGGGAGCCGAGCTCAGCACGATGGGCGGCTCGTTCGGCCGCATCCAGGGCTCGGCGCAATGGGGCAAGCAGGTCGAGGGCTTCGCCGTCTATGGCGCCCTCGAAGGCCTGCATGACAAGGGATTCCGCAACTTCGCGACATCGGACGTCCGACGCTTTTATGGCGATGTTGGCTATCGCAGCGACAGCAGCGAGCTTCACCTCAATATGGGCGTCGCCAACAACAAGTTTGGCGCCTCGGCGACCGTTCCGGTCGAACTGCTGCAGCAGAATTATGGCGCCACCTATACGACGCCGCAAACCTCGAACAACCGCGTCGGCTATCTCAATTTCACTGGAAAGGTCGAGGCGACGCCAACCTGGACGGTGGAAGCGGCAGCGCATCTGAGATTCTTCCGGAACAAGACCCAGGATGGCAATCCAACCGGCACCCAGCCCTGTGAAGATCCGACCCTCTTGTGTTTCGGCGATGACGACACGCCGGCCAATGGCCTGAACGGCGCGCAAATTGCCAATCCCTTCGCGCCCGGTGCCGTTCTTGGCGAGAATGATCGCACCTCGACGCGCTCGACCACGGTGGGCGGCTCGCTGCAGGCGACCAACACCGATCAGCTGTTCGGCCATAACAACCGCTTTGTCGTCGGCGCCAGCTATTCGTCCAGCGCCAGTCATTTCACAGCCAGCGCCGAACTCGGCACCATCGGCCCGGATTACATCGTCACCGGCAGCGGGATTTCCCTCGGTCAGTCCGGCGATCCGATCGCGATCGGCCCGGTGTCGCTGCGCACCACCAATCGATATGGCGGCATTTACGCGCTCGACACGTTCGATGTGACCAATGCCTTTTCGATCACCGGCGGCGGTCGCTTCAACACAGCGCAGATCGTGCTCGAGGATCAGATCGGCACCGCGCTCAACGGTGACCACACGTTCAATCGCTTCAATCCGATCATCGGCGGTACCTACAAGATCACGCCTGAGCTGACCGCCTATGCCGGCTATTCGGAAGCCAACCGCGCGCCGACCCCGCTGGAACTCGGCTGCGCCGACCCTGCCAATCCCTGCATCGTCGGCGCCTTCCTGATCTCCGATCCGCCGCTCAAGCAGGTGGTTTCGCATACGATAGAAGCTGGCCTGCGTGGTACCAAAGAGCTGAATGCCGGCACGCTGGGCTGGAAGATCGGCGCCTTCCGCGCCACCAACACCGATGACATTCTCGCGATCCCGAGCCCGGTGCTGCAAGGCTATGGCTATTTCCAGAATGTCGGCTCGACGCGCCGGCAGGGCATCGAGGCGGAAGTCACATTGCGTGCGCCGACCCTGCAGCTCTATGCCAGCTATGCCTTCGTCGATGCGCGCTTCCTTGATCCGCTCGCGATCGGCTCGAACAGCCCGTTCAAGGATGACGACGGCAACGTCCAGATCCTGCCCGGCAACCAGATCCCGGCGATCCCGCGTCACCGCGTCAAGGCCGGGTTCGACTATGCGCTGACGGACGCTTTCAAGGTCGGGGCTGATGCGCTGTTCGTCAGCAGCCAGTATTTCGTCGGTGACGATTCCAACCAGGCGCCTAAACTTGAAGCCTATACCGTGTTCAATGCCCACGCGTCGTACCAGATCGACAAATCCGTGCAGGTCTTCGCCCGCGTCGACAACGTCCTCGACCGACGCTATTCGACCTACGGGACTTTCTTCGAGACGGACTCGGTGCCGAATTTTGCCAATGGCGGCGCTCAGTTCACAGACGCACGTTCGGTCAGCCCGGCGCGGCCGCGTGCCTTCTATGCGGGTGTGAAAGTCAGGTTCTGACGAACGCGGGCGATCAGGCCCGCGTCCAGTAGCGATAGCCGAGCCACCCGATCAGGAGTGCGCTCGCCAGCCACAATGTGATGATGGCGATCATGCCCGATCTGCTGGTCGGGCGTTCTGCAGCCTCGCGCGCCTTGATCCGGTACTCCGCCATCACCTCGCTTGGGACCAGCGCCACCACGAGCCAGATGCCCAGCGGCACGATGATCAGGTCGTCGAGATAGCCAAGGACCGGCACGAAGTCCGGAATGAGATCGATCGGCGACAACGCATAGGCGGCGACAGCGATCGCGAGAACTTTCGCAAACCATGGCACCCGCGGATCGCGCGCGGCGAGATAGACGGCATGCGTGTCCGTCTTGATCTGTCGTGCCCAGCTTTTGATCCGCGTCAACATGAATGCGTCGTATCGTACAAGTCACCTTCAGGATAGTCATTGAAAATGCTGGAGAAGTTGGCGGATCTTGCTTCCCCCTACGGAGGCCCGGATCTTCCTGCCCCAGCCACAGCGCGCCCCGGATGCGCCCTTTGGCGTGTTGAGGGGGCGCCCGTTTCGTGGGAAGACGGCGGAAAGCTGAAAGAATTTCCGGGAGCAAGATGCCATGACCTACCGAGCACCGATCAACGACATGCTGCTGGCCCTCAATCACGGCGCCGGCCTGCAGGCGGCCCTGAAAGCCGGGCATTATGGCGATTTCGACGCCGATATGACCGCTGCGGTGCTCGAAGAGGCCGGCCGCTTTGCCAGTGACGTTCTGGCGCCGCTCAATACGGTGGGCGACAAGAACGGCATCAAGCTCGCAGATAACAAAGTCACCACCGCCCCCGGCTGGCCGGATGCCTATGCGCGCTGGACCGCCGCCGGCTGGAACGGCGTCTCCGGTCCCGAGGCCTTCGGCGGACAGGGCCTGCCGCTGGCCGTCAATGCCGTCTGCACCGAAATCTGGAGCGCGTCGAATATCGCCTTCGGCCTCTGCCCGCTGCTGACGCTGTCGGCCATCGAAGCACTCGATGCCCATGGCAGCGACGAGCTGAAAAAGATCTATCTGGAGAAGCTGGTCACCGGCGAATGGACCGGCACCATGCAGCTCACCGAGCCGCAGGCCGGCTCCGATGTTGGCGCGCTGCGCTCGCGTGCCGAGCGCCAGGCGGACGGCAGCTATCGCATCTCCGGCACCAAGATCTTCATTACCTATGGCGATCACGACATGACCGATAACATCGTGCATTTCGTGCTTGCGCGATTGCCCGATGCCCCCGCCGGTACCAAGGGCATCTCGCTATTCCTGATTCCAAAATTTCTCGTCAATGCCGACGGCTCGCTCGGCGAACGTAACGACATCCATGCGTCAGGCGTCGAGCACAAGCTCGGCATGCACGCCTCGCCCACCTGCACCATGACCATGGGCGACAAGGGCGGCGCCATTGGCTACCTGATCGGCGAGGAAAATCGCGGCATGCTGTGCATGTTCACGATGATGAACCAGGCCCGGCTCGGCGTCGGCCTTGAAGGCGTCGGCATTGCCGACCGCGCCTATCAGCAGGCGCTGGCTTTTGCGCAGGAGCGTAAACAAGGCCGCGGCATCGGTAGCAAGACGGCCGGCATGGATCCGATCATCGTGCATCCCGACGTCAAGCGCATGTTGATGCAGATGCGCTCGCTCACCGCTGCTGCGCGCACCATCTGCTACGCCACCGCCGTGGCGCTCGACATCGCCGCGCGTTCGCCCGACGCCAAGGTGCGCACCGAAGCCGCTGCCCGCGGCGCCCTGCTGACGCCGATCGCCAAGGCCTTCTCCACCGATATCGGCAATGAAGTGACTTCATTGGGCGTACAGATCCACGGCGGTATGGGCTTTATCGAAGAGACCGGCGCGGCACAGCACTACCGCGATGCGCGGATCACGGCGATCTATGAAGGCACCAACGGTATCCAGTCGATCGATCTCGTCACGCGAAAGCTCGCGGCATCAGGCGGCGAAGCCGTGTGGGCACTGCTTGACGAACTCGGCGGCATCGTGTCGCGCGTCGAGGCCTCCAACGATCCCGGTTTCGGCACCACCGGCGCAAAACTCCGCGACGCGCTCGGCTCGCTGGAGCGTTCGAGCAAGTGGCTGCTGGAGAAGCTGGCCTCGGCGCCAAACGACGCACTGTCCGGCGCCACGCCCTATCTGCGGCTGTTCGGCTCGGCGCTCGGCGGCTGCATGCTGGCGAACGAGGCGCTTGCAGCGCGCGACATCGACGGCGGCAGCGATGCGACGCGTTATGTCACGCTGGCGCGGTTCTTCGCCGAGAATGTTGCGGTGCAGGCCGGTTCGCTCGAACGCACCGTGATGGACTCCAGTGAATCCGTGATGTCGGCCGATGCCGTTTTGCTGGCATAAACCGTCGCCCACCATATCGGCCGCAGCGGATTGATGTAATATCCGGCAGAGGAAACGCGGCAGCCGCGCTTTTTGCGGGGCGCTATGGGCTATGCCAGGGAATTGACATGACCGAACATCTGATCGTGACCGACGAAGAGGCCACGCGCGTGATCACGCTGCGCCGGCCGGAAAAGAAGAACGCGCTGACGCAGGACATGTATCACGCCATGTCGGACGCGATCGACACCGCGCAGAACAATCCCGATATCCGCTGCATGATCATCACCGGCGGCTCCGGCGCCTTCACCGCGGGCAACGACCTGCAGGATTTTCTGAAGGACAGCGCCGAAAAGGCCGAGTCCCCACGCGCGTCGAACGCCGTGAAATTTCTGTATTCGCTGGCGCAGAACACCAAGCCGATCATCGCCGCGGTGGATGGCATTGCCATCGGCATCGGCACGACCATGCTGTTCCACTGCGACTACGTGCTGGCCTCGACCACCGCAACCTTCTCAACGCCGTTCATTCATCTCGGCCTGGTGCCGGAAGCCGCCTCCAGCCTGCTGTTCCCGCGCACCATGGGTCATCAGCGGGCCTTCGCCGCGCTGGTGATGGGCCGCACGATGACGGCGGAAGATGGCCAGGCCGCCGGTTTCATCAACGAAATCGTGCCGCCCGGTCACACCGAAGTCGAAGCGCGCAAGGTCGCCCGCGAAATTTGCGCCCTGCCGGTGGAAGCCGTGGCAATCTCGCGCCGGCTGCTGAAGCTCCCGCCCGAGGATCTCACGCGGCGCATCGATCAGGAGAGCCATCTGTTCGGCGAGCGCATGAAGTCGCAGGAAGCGAGCGCGGCGTTCAAGGCGTTCTTCGCGCGCAAGAAGGCGTAATGATTCTGAGCTTTCTTAACCTCTCCCCGTTTTTTACGGGGAGAGGTCGCCGCTCGCTACGCGAGCGGCGGGTGAGGGGCATGGCGCTGTCATCAACGCAATCGTGACGCCCCGTGTCGTTTTCGCGTCAAACGACGGCGTCACTAATAGCTATCCACCGCGACCGAAGCTGCAAATATCCGAACTGAGAGACCTTCCGCTTTGCCGACATTGTGCCCCGCCCCTCACCCGACCGGCTTCGCTACGCTTCGCCGGTCGACCTCTCCCCGTAAAAAACGGGGAGAGGTTAAGACGGCGCGCATCGCATCTCTCGCTCTCTTGATCTCACTTGCGTGCGGCGCAATCGCCCACGCCCAGACCCCCGCATCTCCCGTCGACGTCACCGTCCTTGCCATCAACGACTTCCACGGCAATCTGCGCCCTGCCCCCGGCGGCATCACCATCGACGATCCCGCCGACAGGACGAAGAAGATCACCGTGCCCGCGGGCGGCGCGGAGCATATGGCGACGCTGGTGAAGCAGCTCCGCGCCGGCAAGGCGAACAGTGTGTTCGTGGCTGCCGGCGACCTGATCGGCGCCAGCCCGTTTCTCTCCGCACTGTTTCATGACGAACCGACCATCGAGGCGCTGTCGATGATGGGCCTTGAGATCGCCTCGGTCGGCAATCACGAATTCGACGAAGGCCGCGAAGAGCTGCTTCGCATGCAGAACGGCGGCTGCCATCCCGTCGATGGCTGCCAGGGTCCGCATCCCTTTGCCGGCGCGACGTTCAACTATCTCGCCGCCTCGACCATCGACACCAGAACCGGCAAGCCGCTGCTGCCGTCCTATCAGATCAAGACATTCGACGGCATTCCCGTCGCCTTCATCGGGCTCACGCTGAAAGGCACGCCCGGCCTCGTCGCGCCGCCCGGCATTGCCGGTCTCGAATTCAGGGACGAGGCAGACACCGTCAACGCACTGGTGCCCGAACTGAAGGCAAAGGGCGCTGAAGCCATCGTGGTGCTGATCCATGAAGGCGGCTTCCCCACCGGCGACTACAATGAATGCCCGGGTATTTCCGGACCGATCGTCGATATTGTGAAGAAGTTCGACAAGGCGGTCGACGTCGTCGTCAGTGGCCACACACACCGGGCCTATACATGCCAGATCGACGGACGCCTCGTCACGTCAGGCGACAAATACGGCACGCTGGTCACCACCATCGACCTCAAGCTCGATCGCACCACCCGCGATGTCATCAGCGCCAAGGCCGACAATGTCATCGTGCGCACGGCCACCTATCCCGCCGATCCCGCCCAGACGGCGTTGTTGGCCGCCTATGACAAGGTCGCCGCGCCGATCGCCAGCCGTCCTGCCGGATCGGTCACCGCAACGCTGTCGCGCATGCCCGACATGACGACCGGCGAAAGCCCGCTTGGCGATATCATCGCCGATGCACATCTCGCGGCGACATCCGCCGGCAATCTCGGCGGCGCCGTGATCGCCTTTACCAATCCCGGCGGCATCCGCGCCGACATCACCAAATCGGCAGACGGCAGCGTGACCTATGGCGACGTCTTCGCAGCGCAGCCGTTCCGCAATCAGTTGATGACGCTGACGCTCACAGGCGCGCAGATCAAGGCGATGCTTGAGCAGCAATGGATCACGCCGATCCGGCCCCGCATCCTGCAGGTGTCGAAAGGCTTCAGCTACGCGTGGGATAACACGGCGGCGGCGGGTCAGCGCGTCCCGCCCGAGCGCATGATGCTGGATGGCAAGGTGATCGATCCCACGGCCAACTACCGCGTCACCGTGAACGGCTTTCTGGCCGTCGGCGGCGATGGCTTCACGGTGTTGAAAGAGGGCAAGGAGCCGCTGGTCGGCGTCTACGATGTCGATGCGCTGAACGCTTACATGAAGGCCAACAGCCCGGTGTCGCCGATGCCGCTGGGGCGGATTGCGCGGGTGGATTAGGGCAACGACGGTCTGCGCCAGGCTGTCATTCCGAGGCGTTCGCTCGTCATTCCGGGGCGCGGCCGGCACTTGCCGGACGCGAACCCGGAATCCCGAAATGTTTTGCGCTGAACATGTCGAGATTCCGGGTTCGCGTGCGCGAAGGCGCGCCCGCGCCCCGGAATGACGAGTATGGGGCGGGGTAGCACCCTAATATTTATTCCTATATCCCATTGACATCATCCCTATCTTGATTATATTCCCCCATGTCCTGCCCCACCGAGAGGGGCGATCGCGATCGTCACGTTCGCGGGGTGGGATGCGGTGGACGCCGGAGATGCGGCGTTACGCGGTTCATGGGGTGACGTCTGTCTTCGGGCAGGACGGATCTGTGCCAGCACTGCCACTGGCAAGGGACGGCCGGCCTTCGGATGGACAAACCCCTGGACAGTGTGACGGACGACCAAGTCAAGACGCGTCCGGCTTACTCGCTTGAGGCTCCCTGTCCCTCCGCCGTGGGACCATCATTTTGGTGATCGGACCGTTCGCCAAGGCAAAGTGCAAGCAGGCTGAAAAAACACCGCAGGCGGAACGTCGGGCACTCGCTCGGCGCGTCCGAAAGTCCTGATGCATTATCCCTGCGGAAGACCGCATTCGCATCAGGCCCAAGGGTGCAACGGGCACCCGGCGTTCCGCACGCCCTCTCACAGGGGGCAGGGAATGCAAGAGACGACGGCGCCCCCGCGCCGCAAACAATGGGGGCGATGACGCATGTCTGAAGCACAGTGGCTGTTTGAAATTCGAATAGGCAACGACGCGCAGCCGTCATCGCATACTCAGCCGTCATGCGCGGGCTTGTCCCGCGTATCCACGTCTTGGCCGCAAAAAGAGGAAGACGTGGATGGCCGGGACAAGCCCGGCCATGACGTGGGGAAAGGTCTGAGATCATCGCGAAGTTCGCTTCGCGCCGTCCGGCCATGACGATCATTAAATTGAACGGCCTCCACCTTCTACGCCACGTTCCTCCGGTCGATCTCGCTATGGACATCGAACGGCTCCGGCCGGCCCACCGCATAGCCCTGCGCAAAGTCCACGCCGATCTCGGTGAGCGCCGTGATGATCTCGGCGCTCTCGACGAATTCGGCCACCGTCCGCTTGCCCATGATCTTGCCGATATGGCTGATCATCTCGACCATGGCACGGTCGATCGGATCGGTGAGCATGTCCTTGACGAAGGAACCATCGATCTTAAGATAGTCCACCGGCAGGTGCTTGAGATAGGCGAAGGACGACATGCCGCTGCCGAAATCGTCCAGCGAGAAGCGGCAGCCGATCTGCTGCAGCGCCTGAATGAATTTGTTGGCATCGGCGAGATTGGCGATGGCGCTGGTCTCCGTGATCTCGAAGCAGATGATGGTCGGCGGTATCCGATAGATACGGAATTGCTCGCGGACATAATCCAGAAAGCTTTCATCCTTGAATGTCGCGCCGGACAGGTTGATGGCACAGGTCGAGACCGGCGTGGCACCTTCGGCCAATCGCGCGGCGAGAATGGCGAACGCACTCCTGACCACCCAGCGATCGATCAGCGTCATCAACCCATAACGTTCCGCCGCGGGAATGAAATGGCCGGGCGCAACCAGTTGCCCCGCCTCGTCGCGCAGCCGCAACAACAGTTCGACATGCAGAGTGCCATCCTCTCGCTCGCTCAGCGGAATGATCTTCTGGGCATAGAGACAGAAACGATCCTGTTCCAGCGCATCGTGAATGCGCTGTACCCAGTTCATTTCGCCGAACCGCTGCAGCAATTCGGAATCGCTGGGCTGATGCAGTGTAACGCGATTGCGGCCTTTCTCCTTGGCCATGTAGCAAGCTGCATCGGCCGCGCGCAGCGCCTCTTCCAGCGTCACGTCGGGCTGCGCGATACAGACGAGGCCGATACTGACGGTGACGTTGAACGAACGTCCGTTCCAGACGAAGTTCAGTTCCTCCACCGTCCGCCGCAATCGCTCAGCGGTCGCAGCCGCACGATCCGGCTCGCAGCGCTCCAGCAGCACAGCGAATTCATCGCCGCCAAGGCGGGCCAACAGATTGTCCGGGCGCAGATGTTTTTTCAGTATGCCCGAGACCTGCCGCAGCAGATGATCGCCGGCAGCATGGCCGCAGGTGTCGTTGACGATCTTGAATTGATCGAGATCGAGGAACATCAGTGCATGCGGCCGCGCATCGGCGTCGATCCGCGGCAATGCGTATTGGACCCGACGCTCGAATTCGCGGCGGTTCGCCAGCCCCGTCAGTGCATCATGCGAGGCCTGGAACGCGAGACGTGAGATGTATTTCTGCTCACGCTCCTTCTCGATCTTCAGCGCCGTCTCGAAGCGCTGACGCTGGATCAGCAGCTTGCGTATCCGCCAGATGCCGAGCAGGATCAATAGCGCCGCGGTGAGCACATTGGCGACCAGCAGAATGCCTTGAATGGCGCGGGAGCCGATGCCGAGGCGCCGGGAGAACTCCACTGCCAGCGGCAAGGTCTGTTCATTGATCTGGTCGATTTGCGCCTTCAGGGCTGCGAGGCGCATCGATCCCACCTTGCCATCGGTGACGCTGGCGTGAATGGCATCGGCCGTATCCACCAAATTCTGGATCACGGGATCGGTGGCGTGCCAGGTCTCGATGGCTCGGGCGAGATAGACGACCTTGCTGAAATTGCGAAACAGCGAGATCATGCCGGGGATGTCTGCGGCATCGTTGCCGCCTTGCAGGAATCCGTCATAGGCAGCCCGCAGATCCGGAACCGGCTGTTCGAGCGCGCGGCGCGCGATGAGATCCCCGAGCGGCACGGCGATGCTCGCCTGATAGAGACGATAATATCTGTCGTCGCCGGTCTCGGCATAGAGGCTGAGCGAATGCACCGCCTCCATCTGCCCCTTCGACCATCGGCTTTCGCCGGTGACATAGGCGCGGACCGACGACAGGATGTGGATGCTGGTGCCGGCGAGAAATGCCTGCAGCAAGACGATGGCGACGAACGGCCACACCGAACGCAGGAGATGGGGTACGCGCCTTGGATATCTCGATTCACTCATCGCGTACGAACCCACCCCAGACGCGAGCGCAACTGCGGAGTCCGATGATGGAATATGCGCACCTTCTCCGCAGAATGCCGCGGCCTCCACCGATAGCAGCCGCGACTTAACGCGCGTTTCAATTCCGCGGCGTCAGGCGGTGTCGATGAAACGACATGAATCGAATGTGAAGAAAGCGATCCATAATTCTGATCGGTAGCTCTGTTAGGGGACGACCGCACCAGCGATGCCCCCTATCGGAACCTGACCTGACCGGCTAGGTTATCGTCTCATCATACCAGCGCACCCTGCGCTTGCGGACCATTTGCATGACGACACTTCTTCTGAGCCATCCGGCCTCGCTCGATCACCTCACGCCGCCCGGTCATCCCGAACGCCCCGACCGCATACGCGCCGTGGAACAGGTACTAGGTGAGGATCGCTTCAAGGCGCTGGTGCGGGGCGAAGCGCCAGAGGGCGATCTCGAAGTGGTCAGCCTGTGCCATGACAATCACTACATCGACGAACTGCGCCATGTCGCGCCGAGCAATGGCCTCGTCTATCTCGACGGCGACACGTCGATGTCCCCCGGCACCTGGGAAGCGGTGATGCGCGGCGTCGGCGGCGCAATCGCGGCGACCGACGCGGTGATGAAAGGCGAGCACAGCAATGCCTTCGTCGCGACCCGCCCGCCCGGCCATCATGCCGAGCACAACAAGCCGATGGGCTTCTGCTTCTTCGATCAGGCCGCGATTGCAGCGCGGTATGCGCAGCGCACCTACGGCATTACCCGCGCGGCCGTCGTGGATTTCGACGTCCACCATGGAAATGGCACGCAAGACATTTTCTGGGCCGACCCCACGGTGATGTATTGTTCGACGCATCAGATGCCGCTGTTTCCCGGCACCGGTGCATCCCAGGAGCGCGGCGAGCACGACACGGTCGTCAATGCTCCGCTGCATGACGGCGACGGCAGTGCAAAATTCCGCTCTGCCTTCGACAACCTCATCCTGCCGCAATTGCAGAAATTCGCACCGGAACTGCTGATCATCTCCGCAGGCTTCGATGCGCATCGCCGCGATCCGCTCGCGTCGCTCAATCTCGACGCCGAGGATTTCGGCTGGGTGACGCGCAAGCTGATGGATCTCGCCGACAGCACCGCCGGTGGCCGCATTGTCTCGGTACTCGAGGGTGGTTATGATCTGCAGGGCTTGAAAGAATCGGCCGCAGCCCATGTTTCTGCGCTGATGGGGGCATCGCGCTGAAAGGGGCACAGGTCGCAAAACGGACCCGCCACAATACGCCCTCAAACATATCTTTGACTCCGTCCTTCCAAAATGCGCACACGGGAAACCGAATGGCCGAGAACACCCATGCTGACGTCAAGAAGCTGACGTTTGAGACCGCGATCGAAGAACTGGAATCGATCGTGAAGCGCCTCGAAGACGGCAAGGTGCCGCTGGAAGAGTCGGTCGCCATCTATGAGCGCGGCGAGGCGCTGAAACGGCGCTGCGACGAGTTGCTGCGTCAGGCCGAAGCCCGCGTGGACAACATCACCACGGATTCGAACGGCAAAGCGATCGGCACCGAACCGCTGGACGTCCAGTAGGAAATCGCGCGGGTTGAGACCTCGCACCACCCCGCGGCCGAATTAGCGCTTGGCGCATGGCGCGGCCTGTTTATAGTCCGCCGTCAGTCCGGGGAACCAGCGTGCGCGTCCAGCACCGTCATGTCATCTATGTGCAGGGATACGATCCGCGGGGACTCTCGCAGTATTACCGCATGTTTCGGACCGAACTGCGCAAGTTCGGCCGCCTTTATGGCCTGACCACCTCGGTCAGCCGGCCGAAGGGCCATACCGAAGGCGAATTCGCGCATGAATCCGCCTCCTGGCGCATCGAAACCTCCGGTGACGGCTGGCAGACCACGACCGATTACGACTTCCTGCGCTGGGAAGACATGATCCAGCGTGATCTGGCCGTGCCGATCTGGCGCACGCTGATCCACGCCATCGCCATCTATTGGGGCCTCGTCTTCTCTGGCACGATGGGCCGGTTCTGGAAGGCGCATTGGCGCTTCGCCACCTTCATCAGCTGGCCCCACGTCCTGCTGCTCAACGGAGCGATCTGGTCGGCGGGCATCGCCTGGCTGTTCGCGCTAGGGCTGCAGGCGCTTGGAATACACGGATTTCTGGTGGGCTGCGGCGCTGCGGCGGTTTTCGTGGCCGTCCTCGGCTCGCTGCTGAAATACACCGAAAAGCACACCTATCTGCTTTATCTGATGGCCGATACGATCTTCACCTGGCAGTTCTCCCACGGCAACCGGCCGGACTGGGACGCCCGGATCGACCGCTTCGCGCAGCATCTGGTCCAGGTCGCCAAGTCTACCAAAGCGCAGGAAATCGTGCTGGTCGGTCACAGCTCCGGCTCGTTCCTTGGCTCCGAAATCCTCGCCCGCGCGCTGAAACTCGATCCGGAACTCGGCAGCCACGGCCCTCGCGTCGTGCTGCTGACGCTCGGCGGCAATATGCCGATCGTCGGCTTCCATAGAGTCGCGCAAGGCTTTCGCGACAATTTGCGGCTGCTGGCCGTGGAGCCTTCCATCGACTGGATCGACTGCCAGTCCCGCAAGGACGTGATGAACTTCTTCCCGTTCGATCCCATCGTCGGTCACGGGATCGACGCTGGCCCGGCCCGGCGGAATCCAACCATCGTCCCCGTCCGGTTCCGTGAAATCATCCGCCCGGAACATTACAACCGGTTCCGCTGGAAGTTCTTCCGGGTGCACTTCCAGTTCGTCATGGCCAATGAGCGGCCGCATGCCTACGATTTCTTCATGATCGTTTGCGGGCCCGTGCCTCTCAGGGGGCGTGTTAGTCAGCCGGCTACAACTTTGGCGTTGGTCGATGGCCCCCCCACTACCCGCGAAAACGCATGGAAAAAGCTCGATTTGGGCGCGAAGAGCCCTACCCACACGGGTTCCCATGAGACGGAACCGGTCGCTCGGCGCATCGGCTAGACACACGCGCGAATGTCCATAGCGCCTTTGTGCTGCCACCCCCGCAGGCACGGCGGTTGGCTTTGGCCATCGCTTTGGTGTAAAGGGACTAGGACTATGCGCTGACGAGCAGGCTGAAACGCCGGCCGTTAACGTAGATAAGCGCTTCATTCATCTGGCAAAAATGATCAGATGAAGTCGCCGCCAAGCATGTTAGATATCACACTGAAAAATCGAAGCCGATTATAAGGCCTCGAAACAGGCTTCCCGGTTCTGGAGGCTGCGGTTGTCCGGTGGGCGCGCGGAAACGCGACGGCCCCGAAGCCAGACGCAGTCCCGGACATGTAAAATTGGAATAGTGCCGTGACCGATTTTAGTAAGACACCGTTGCTCGATACCATTAAGACTCCGGAAGATCTCCGGAAGCTGAAGATCGAGCGGGTTCGTCAGGTTGCCGACGAGCTTCGTCAGGAAACGATCGATGCGGTGTCCGTCACCGGCGGCCACTTCGGCGCCGGCCTCGGCGTTGTCGAACTGACCACCGCCCTCCACTACGTCTTCGATACGCCGCGCGACCGCATCATCTGGGACGTCGGCCATCAGGCCTATCCGCACAAGATCCTCACCGGTCGCCGCGACCGTATCCGTACGCTCCGCACCGCCGGTGGCCTCTCGGGCTTCACCAAGCGCAGCGAGAGCGAATACGATCCGTTCGGCGCCGCGCATTCCTCGACCTCGATCTCCGCCGGCCTCGGCATGGCGGTCGCCCGCGACCTGTCCGGCGGCAAGAACAACGTTATCGCCGTGATCGGTGACGGTTCGATGTCGGCAGGCATGGCTTATGAAGCCATGAACAATGCAGGCGCGATGAATTCCCGCCTCATCGTCATCCTCAACGACAACGACATGTCGATCGCGCCACCGGTCGGCGCCATGTCGGCCTATCTGTCGCGCATGTATTCGGGCAAGACCTATCGCTCGCTGCGCGATGCCGCCAAGCAGCTCGGCAAGCATCTGCCGAAGCTGATCGCTGATCGTGCCGAGCGCGTCGAAGAATATTCGCGCGGCTTCATGGTCAATGGCGGCACGCTGTTCGAAGAGCTCGGCTTCTATTATGTCGGCCCGATCGACGGTCACAACCTCGATCACCTGCTGCCCGTTCTGCAGAACGTCCGCGACATGGAGACCGGCCCGATCCTGCTCCACGTCGTGACCCAGAAGGGCAAGGGCTACGGTCCGGCCGAAGCCGCCGCTGACAAATATCATGCGGTCGTCAAATTCGACGTCGCGACCGGCACCCAGTCGAAGTCCAAGCCCAACGCCCCGGCCTATCAGAACGTGTTCGGCCAGAGCCTCGTCAAAGAAGCCGAGAAGGACGACAAGATCGTCGCCATCACCGCGGCCATGCCGTCGGGTACAGGCGTCGATATCTTCAACAAGGCGTTCCCGAACCGCACTTTCGACGTCGGCATCGCCGAGCAGCATGCGGTGACCTTTGCCGCCGGTCTTGCGACCGAAGGCTACAAGCCGTTCTGCGCCATCTACTCGACCTTCCTGCAGCGCGGCTACGACCAGATCGTCCACGACGTGGCGATCCAGAACCTGCCTGTGCGTTTCGCCATCGATCGCGCCGGACTGGTCGGTGCGGATGGTGCGACCCATGCGGGCTCATTCGACAATGCCTATCTCGGCTGTCTGCCGAACATGGTCATCATGGCCGCCTCCGACGAGGCCGAACTGGTGCACATGGTCGCGACCCAGGTCGCCATCAACGATTCACCGAGCGCCCTGCGTTATCCCCGCGGCGAAGGCCGCGGCGTCGAGATGCCTGAAGTCGGTATCCCCCTGGAAATCGGCAAGGGCCGCATCGTCCGCGAAGGCAGCAAGGTTGCTCTTCTGTCGTTCGGCACGCGCCTCGCCGAATGCGAGAAGGCCGCCGACGAACTCGCCGCCCACGGCCTGTCGACCACGATTGCCGACGCACGCTTCATGAAGCCGCTCGACACCGACATGATCATGAAGCTCGCCCGCGATCACGAGATCCTTCTGACCGTCGAGGAAGGTTCGATTGGCGGCTTCGGCTCGCATGTGATGCAGCTGCTCGCCGACAACGGCATGCTCGACGGCGGTCTGCGCATGCGTTCGCTGGTGCTGCCCGACATGTTCCAGGATCACGACACGCCGGCAGCGATGTATGCCCAAGCGGGTCTGGACTCCAAGGGGATCGTCAAGAAGGTGTTCGAGACCCTCGGCAAGGATTTCAAGGCCGAGACCGTCAAGCTCGCTTGATCTGTCGTTGAACGCGACATCGCGTTTGCAATTGCGAAGAGAATACGACGAGGCAATTCGGCAGGAACCGCCGGATTGCCTCGTTCTCGTCTGAATTGGCTCGTCAATGTCGGCGCGGCTCACTATGAGACGGGGACTTCATGAATATCTATCTCGCAGGCCCCGACGTGTTCCTGCCTAATGCCGCCGAGATCGGCCGGCAGAAGGTCGCGCTCTGCAAGCGCTACGGCGCACACGGGTTCTTCCCGCTCGATAACGCCATCGACATCAATGCCGGCGACGCCTCGCGCCAGATATTCCACGGCAACGAAGCGATGATGAACCACTGCGACATCATCATCGCCAATCTCACGCCATTCCGCGGCCCCAGCGCCGATGCCGGTACGGTGTTCGAGCTCGGCTATATGGCGGGCCACGGCAAGCTGTGCTTCGGCTATTGCAATGACCCCGCGCTCTATATCGACCGCGTCCGCCGTATGACGGAGATCACCGATCATGATGGCCATCTGGTCGATGCGAACGGGCTCACCGTCGAAAATTTCGGCCTCGCCGACAATCTGATGATGATCCACGCGCTCGATCTCTATGGCGCGTCCATGATCGTCCCCCGCGAAGCGCCCAATGATCTCTGGCAGGATCTGACGAGCTTCGAAGCCTGTTTGAAACTTGCTGCATCGTACTGACCATGATGAAATCTCCGACCACTGCGACTGCGCTACGCAAGCGCGCCGATACGCTTCTCGTCGAACGCGGCATTTTCGAAAGCCGCGCACGTGCCCAAGCTGCCATCGAAGCAGGTCTCGTGAAGGCCAACGGCAAGGCTGTCGCCAAGGTCTCCGAACCGTTACCGCTCGATGCCGCGATCGAGGCTGAACCGGCGCATCCCTGGGTCTCGCGCGGCGGCGTCAAGCTCGCAGGTGCGCTCGAGCAATACCCGATCGAGATCGAGGATCACGTCTGTCTTGACGTCGGCGCCTCCACCGGCGGCTTTACCGAAGTGCTGCTCGCCAACGGCGCCAGCATGGTGTTCTCCATCGATGTTGGGCACAGCCAGCTCCATCCATCGCTGCACGGCCATCCGAAAATCATCTCGATGGAGGAGACCGATATCCGCAGCTATGAGAACAAGCGTCTGCCGGCCCGCCCGGATGTGGTCGTGATCGATGTCAGTTTCATTTCGCTGAAGGCGGTACTGCCTGTTGCGCTGTCGCTCGCGGCGGCGCCGATGAGCCTGCTAGCGCTGATCAAGCCGCAATTCGAGGCCGATCGAAAGCAATCCAAACGCGGCATCATCAAGAACGCCGCGGTGCATCAGGCCATCTGCGACGACATCACGGATTTTGCCAGGACGCTCGGTTGCACTGATATTGAAGTCTTCCCGTCGTCAATCACCGGCGGCGACGGCAATATCGAATTCTTCATGGGTGCCCGGCGTGGCTGAACGCCTGACCATCGATCATGTCGGCCAGCGCGGCGACGGCGTCAGCTTCGCAGACGGCGCGTCACTATTCGTGCCCTACACGCTGGCGCATGAGGTCGTCGAGGCCGGCCCCGATGACGGGCATCCGCAGCGGCGGCGACTGCTGCAGATCGACACGGCCAGTCCGGAACGGATCGACCCGTTCTGCACCTATTTCACGCGCTGTGGCGGCTGCGCCATCCAGCACTGGCAGCCCGATCCCTATCAGACCTGGAAGCGCCAGATCGTGATCGACACGCTGGCACAGGCGAAGATCACCTGCCCGGTCGATCCGATCGTCGATGCCCATGGCGCCGGCCGCCGCCGCGTGACGCTGCATGCCCGGCGTGGCAGCGATGGCGAGCTGCGTGTCGGCTTTGCGGCATCGGCGAGCCACGCCATCATCGCCATCGACGCGTGCCCGATCCTGGATCCTGGACTGGATGGCGCGCTCGATGCCGCACGCGCGCTGGCCGAGGTGTTGAAGCCGGTCAGCAAACCGCTGGACATTCAGGTGACAGCCGCCAGTAACGGACTCGATATCGACGTCCGCGGCACCGGGCCATTGCCGACCGCGATCATCACGACACTGTCGCGCATTGCCGAAGCGCACAAACTGGCGCGGCTGACACGGCATGGCGAACTCGTGCTGATGCGCGTGCCGCCGGTCGTGACGATGGGCAGCGCACAGGTCACATTACCACCCGGCTCGTTCCTGCAGGCCACCGCGGCCGGTGAAGAGACATTGGCGGCGCTTGTGCTCCAGCTCTGCAAAGGCGCGAAAAACATCGCCGATCTGTTCTGCGGTATCGGTCCCTTTGCGCTCCGGCTTGCAACCAAATCCAAGGTCACCGCGCTCGACAGCGACAGTGGCGCGATCACATCGCTGCAACAGGCCATCAAGGACACCAAGGGACTGAAGCCGATCAAGGCCGAGATGCGCGACCTGTTTCGCCGTCCACTGGTACCGCAGGAATTGCGCGACTTCGACGCTGTCGTGTTCGATCCGCCGCGTCAGGGCGCGCAGGCACAAGTTGAACGGCTCGCGGCAAGCAAGATGCCCGTCGTCGTCGCCGTGTCGTGCAACGTCCAGACCTTCGCACGCGATGCAAAGATCCTGATCGATGGCGGCTACAAGCTCGACAGGGTCACACCCGTGGACCAATTCCGGCATACGCCCCATATCGAATTGGTGGCCCGCTTCAAACGCTAGTTGTCTTTTCACGGTGCTTGCGCTGGAGTGCACTCACGCTGCCGCACAAGTGCAGCATGGAGGCGACGTGACACCCATCGATCCCAACATTCTGCCGGCTGGAATTCGCTCGCGCTTTGTCGAGGACATCAACGGTTTGCGCGTCCATGTGCTGGAGGCCGGCTTCGAAACCAAGGGCCGGCCCTGCATCCTGCTGGTGCACGGCTTTCCCGAACTGGCCTTCAGCTGGCGCAAGGTGATGCCGCAGCTGGCCGCGGCCGGCTATCACGTGATTGCACCGGACCAGCGTGGCTATGGCCGCACCACCGGCTGGAGCGCCGACTATGATGGCGATCTGCGTCCCTTCAATCTGCTCAACCTCGTGCGCGATGCGGTCGGGCTGGTCGCAGCCTTCGGCTATCGCCATGTCGATGCGGTGGTCGGACATGACTACGGCAGCTCGGTCGCAGCATGGTGCGCACTGGTGCGGCCGGATGTCTTCAAATCCGTCGTGCTGATGAGTGCGCCCTTCGCCGGGCCTCCGCCGCTGCCATTCGGTACCGCCGATCAGCCGGCTCCGCCAAAGGCGGAAGATCCCGTGCATCGCGACCTCGCCGCACTGCCGCGGCCGCGCATCCACTATCAGTGGTACTACGCGACGCGCGATGCCAACGCGCATATGCAGCACGCGCCGCAAGGCGTGCATGATTTCCTGCGCGCCTATTATCATCACAAAAGTGCGGACTGGTCGGGCAATACGCCCACTCCATTGCAAGGCTGGACCGCGAGCGAACTCGCGAAATTGCCAACCTACTATGTGATGGACCGCGGCCAGACCATGGCCGAGACCGTCGCTGCGGAAATGCCGACGCCCGAGCAGGTCGCATTGTGCAAATGGCTGCCGGACAATGAGCTGGCCTTCTATGCCGGCGAATATGCCCGGACCGGCTTCCAGGGCGGATTGCAATGGTACCGCTGCAACACGACAGGCGCGTTCAATGCAGACTACGAGACCTTCGCCGGGCGCACCATCGACGTGCCCTCAGCTTTCATCTCGGGCAAGCAGGACTGGGGCATCTATCAGCGTCCCGGCGCCATCGAGGCCATGCAGAACAGCGCCTGCACGGACATGCGCGCGGTTCATCTGATCGACGGCGCGGGCCATTGGGTGCAACAGGAGCAACCAGAAGAGGTCAGCCGCTTGCTGCTCGAGTTCCTGAAAGACAACAGCCCGCCGTCATAGCCCCTGCGATCAGATCAGGCCAGCACGAGCCGGCCGGCCTCCGCCATACTGACATCGCGCTCGCCGAGCAGATGCGTGACGATCTGCTTCTGCGTCTCGGTTTCCACCAGCGCGAACGGATCGGGCGCCATCAGGCGATGATCGATGACAAGGCGCGACAACAGCAGACGCCGCGCATCGCCGCGTCGTGCGTGGATGCGGTGCGCTTCCCATGTGAGTGCCACGGCACTGGCCACATGATACAGAGAACTGGTCGCACGGCGGGCGTCGCCTTCGTTGTCCGACCGTGCGGCGACCTCGCGCGCGAAGCCGATGGCACGGTCGGCGAGACCGCGCAGCCGATCGCGCCATGCCTGTGGCACGCTCGGAGAATCGTCCAGCCGCGCATGCAGATCGGCCGCAAGCGCGGCTTCCGCGCCATGCCGGCCCACGGCACGCGTCAGCGCATCCAGCGCTACGATATTGCCGGTGCCCTCCCAGATCGAGCCGAGATGCGCATCGCGCAGCAGCCGCGCGGTGGCGAATTCCTCGATGTAACCGACACCGCCGCGCATCTCCATCGCATCGCCGCAGACCTTGCGCGCATCACGCGTGGCACGGAATTTCAGCGTCGGCGTCAGGATCCGCAGCAGCGCTGCGGCGTCCTGGCTGCCGGCTTCGGCGCGGTCCAGCGCATCCGCAGTGAGGAAGCTCATCGACAACGCCTGCTCGGTCGCCACCATGATCTTCATCAATTGCCGCCGCGCCAGCGGCATGTCGATGATGCGCTGGCCGAATACGACACGGCCGCGCGCGACTGCCATCGCATCGTGCCAGGCGCGGCGCATCAGCGAGGTCGACTTCACGCCATTCGAGAGACGCGACGAGTTCACCATCTCGGCCATCTGCACGAAGCCGCGATCGAGCTTGCCAACGGCATATGCAATGGCGCCCTCGAGCTTGATCTCACCTGACGCCATCGACCGCGTACCAAGCTTGTCCTTCAAGCGCACGATCCGGTAGTGATTGGGCGTGCCGTCATCGAGCGTCCGCGGCATCAGGAACAGGCCGACGCCCTTGGTGCCGCCGACCGCACCTTCCGGCCGCGCCAGCAGCATCACGACCTTCGCATCGGCATTGGAGCAGAACCACTTTTCTCCATACAGCCGCCAGTGATCGCCCTCCTGCACGGCCCGCGTCGTCAGTTTGCCGACGTCGGAGCCGCCTTCCTTCTCGGTCATGAACTGGCCGCCCTGGGTCAGCTTGCTCATGTCGGTCTGCGTCAAGCCGTCGAGATATTTCGCCTTCAGTGCGTTATCACCATAGTTCGAGAGCAACTTGGCCGCCCCATCGGTGACATTGATGGGACACCCCATGCCGAACTCGGCCTGGTTGAACAGGAACGTAAAGGCGTGTTTGGCCGCCACCGGATAGGTCGAGGGCCAGCCCATGATCCCCTTGCGATGCGACAAAGCGTGAATGCCGAATTCGCCGAAGGCTGCGTTCTCAAGCTCGCGATAGGCCGGGTGATATTCCACCCACTGCACGTCCTGGCCGAACTTGTCGCGCTGATGCAGCACTGGTCCATGCTTGTCGGCCATCCGCCCCGCTTCATCGAGCGGCCCACCAACAAGACCGCCCAGCCGATCAAGATGCGGTTCGATATGGTTGAACAGATCCTCCGGCAGATGAATACGCAGCAGATCGGTCAGCGCCGGATCGGCGCGGTAGAAGTTCATGCCGGACGTATCGGGTGCGATCAGATTGGCGGCAATCTGGGCGTGGGCGTTCATGACGACCTCTTGTGTTTGGCAGTTGCGTTTCCATCTTCATCATGCGCCTGCCGCGCCAGCGAATAAAGTGCCCCAGCCGGAGATTTGATCCATGGAAATTCCGCATTACGAAACCGCTTTGATCGTCGGCGTCGGTGAGGGTATCAGCGCATCGCTGGCGAGGCTGCTGTCCAAACATGGCATCCGCGTCGCACTCGCCGCCCGCAATCCTGGCAAGCTGGATGCGCTGTGCCAGGAGACCGGCGCCAAGGCCTTTGCCTGCGACGCGACCCAGGCCGAAGATGTGGCCAGACTGTTTGCAGATGTCGAACGCCAGATCGGCGCGCCGGATATCGTTGTCTACAACGCCAGCCAGCGCGCCCGCGGGCCTTTCATCGAGCTCGCACCTCCCGATGTTGCACAAGCCATCGCAGTTAGCGCCTTCGGCGGATTTCTGGTCGCGCAACAGGCATTGCAGCGCATGTTGCCCAACAAGCACGGCGCCATCCTGTTCACTGGTGCCTCCGCGAGTATCAAGGGCTTTGCGCAATCGGCTCCCTTCGCCATGGGCAAGTTCGCTTTGCGTGGCATGGCCCAGTCGTTGGCCCGCGAATTCGCGCCGCAGGGCATTCACATCGCCCACTTTGTCATCGATGGCGGTATTCGCAGTTCAGTCCGCGTTGAGCCAGCGGACAGGCCGGACTCGATGCTCGACCCCGATGCCATCGCCATGAATTACTGGAACGTGCTACAGCAGCCCCGCAGTGCATGGAGTTCGGAGCTCGAAATCCGTCCATGGGTCGAGAAATTCTGACGCGAGAACGGGGCGAGACACATGAGCGAAGCCGTAAAGGTCATCGACACCGGCACCAGTGAACTGCTGTGTGAGATCCGCGAGCGCGTGGCCGTCATCACCCTGAACCGGCCGGAAGCGCGCAACTCGCTGTCGGACCATCTGACGCCCGCATTGCGCACAATGATCCGCACCTGCGGCGAAAATCCTGATGTCGGCGCGCTACTGATTACCGGCGCCGGCACCGCCTTCTCTTCCGGCGGCGACGTGAAGGGCATGGGCGCGCATCGCAAGCAGACGGTGCTGGAGATGTCGTTCGACGAGCGTGTCGCCGATCTGCAGGAGCGCCAGCGCCTCCTGACCGGCGCCCTCGTTGCCGTGCGCAAGCCCACCATTGCCGCGCTCCCAGGCCCTGCTGCAGGTGCGGGCCTCGCCATCGCCATGGCCTGCGATATCCGCATCGCCGCGCAATCGGCTTTCGTCTCGACAGGCTATCTGCGCGTCGGTCTCAGCGGCGATTACGGCATCGCCTGGCTGTTGACGCGTCTCGTCGGCACAGCCCGCGCGCGCGAGCTGATGTTCACCGCCGAAAAAGTCGAGGCAAGCCGCGCCGAAGCCATCGGGTTGTTCAACCGCGTGGTGCCCGACGACAGGCTGCAGGACGAGGCTTTCGCGCTGGCGCGCGGCATGGCGCAGGGGCCGACGCTGGCACTGCGCTATATGAAGGACAATCTCGACGAGGCACTGGCCTTCGATTTTGCGACGGCGCGGGACCATGAAGCCGAGCGGCTGATCCGCACGACCATGACGGCAGATCACCGCGAGGCGGTGCAAGCCTTCATCGAGAAGCGCAAGCCGAACTTCTCAGGCAACTGAAACGCATCTAGGTCTTCGACTTTGCAGGAGCGGGCGTTTTGGCAAAATCGATGAAGGCGCGTAATGCCGCCGGCAGTTGTCGCCGGCTTGGATAATACATGAAGAAACCGGGATAGGCCGGACACCAGTCGGCGAGGACACGCACCAGTTTGCGTTTGGCGATCAACTCCTCGACCTGCCCTTCGAACACGTAAGCCAGTCCGGCTCCGTCCAGCGCGGCGTCCACCATCAGATCCTGATCGTTCAAAGTGAGCGCGCCCGCGACATCGATCTCGAGCTCGATGCCGCCGCGCTCGAACTCCCAGCGATACAGCGCGCCACCCCAGAAGCGATAGCGGATACACGGCAGGTCTTTCAGCTCGTGCGGCGTCTGCGGCGGCTTGTGCTGCTTGAAGAAGCCGGGTGACGCAACAACGGCCGATCGCTGCCGCGTGCCGATCGGCACCGCGATCATGTCCGCCGCAACAGTTTCGCCGAAACGGATGCCCGCATCGAAGCCGGCAGAGACCATATCGACAAGACCGTCATTCACGGCAATCTCGACATTGATCTCCGGATAGGCTTTCAGGAATCGCGTGACGATCGGCAGCAGCACGAGCTGTGCCGATTGCCGGGCGGCGTTGAAGCGCAACGTCCCCGCCGGCTTGCCGCGAAAATGATTGAGGTCTTCCAGCGCATCAGTGATGTCCTGAAACGCCGGACTGACCCGCGCGAACAGCCGCTCGCCCGCCTCCGTCAGCGCGACGCTGCGGGTGGTGCGGTTGACCAGCCGGATATCCAGCCGCTCCTCGATGCCGCGCAAGGCGTGGCTCAGCGCGGAGGCGGACACGCCAAGTTCAATGGCGGCATTGCGAAAGCTGCGATGCCGGGCAATCGCCAGAAAGGTGGCGAGGTCGGCCGGACCGATCAGGCTCATTGTTGAATCCAACTCATTAACACATGAAATAAATAGAGGATTATTTCAGTTCTGGCGAGCCGCTAATTGTCGCCCATCAGCCCGGCACTGACGCGGGGCCATTACGAAAGGGAGATCATCATGCGTGTCTGGTTCATCACAGGAGCATCCCGCGGTTTCGGCGCCCTCATTGCGGCAGAAGCTTTGGCCCAGGGCGATGCCGTCGTTGCAACGGCCCGCGATCCCAATGCTGTCACCGCACGTCTCGGCACGCATGAGCGCCTGCTGGCGACGCGGCTCGATGTCACCAGCGAGACAGAGGCCCATGAGGCCGCAGGTCAGGCCGTGAAGAAATTCGGCCGCATCGATGTGCTGGTCAACAATGCCGGCTATGGCCTGCTCGGCGCGATCGAGGAAGCCAGTGCCAAGGAAGTCGAACGTCTCTATGCCACCAACGTGTTCGGCCTGCTCGGCGTCACCCGTGCCGTGCTGCCGCATATGCGCCGGCAGGGCTCTGGTCACATCATGAACATTTCATCTGTCGGCGGATATGCAGGCTTTCCGGGCTGGGGCGTCTATGGCTCGACCAAGTTCGCGGTCGAAGGCATCAGCGAAGCGCTGGCCGCCGAAGTCGCGCCGCTCGGCATCCATGTGACCGTGGTCGAGCCCGGTTTCTTTCGCACCGACTTTCTAGACGATAACTCGCTGGTGCGCACCGCACTGGAGATCGGCGACTATCACGCCACCGTCGGCAAGACTCGCGGCCATGCCGCCGACGCCAATCATGCGCAGCCCGGCGATCCCAGCAAGCTGGCAAAGGCCTTCATGCAGCTCGCGGCTGCCAAGACCCCTCCGGTCCGCTTGCCGCTCGGCAGCGACACGGTTGCGCGGATCGAGAGCAAGCACGCTTTTGTCGAAAAGGAACTGGCTGCGTGGCGCGACGTGGCCACATCGACAGACTTCGCGAAAGGGACGGCATAGGCGCCGTCTTCAGGACATGCAGATGCGACGAAGCAATCCTGAGCTAGAGAGGGATTGAATTGCTTCGTCGCATCAAATCTTGCCTGAACGTGGCGAGCGCCGCGCTTAGGCAAGTATCGGCTGCAGGGATTGCGCTGCGAGGCGCCAGACCGCACATGGGTTTGCGGTTGGCACCGTATCGATCTGCTTTACGAAGCGCACCTGCTTCCAGTCGCCCGGCGTCGGCGCGAATGTGAAGCCGGCCTTGCGGGCCAGTGCGAGCATTGCCTCGTTGGAGCGCAATGTATCTCCGAAGAGCTGGTCGGCTCCGAGCGCAGCAGCACGGCATTCCAGATTGGACATGAGTGCCATGCCAATGCCCTGCCCTTGCATGAAGTCGGCTACGGACAGGCCCAGCTCGAAACGGGACGTCGCTTCATCGAACGCGTAGCGGGCCTCGCCGACAATGGTCTCCGAGCCATCGCGCGAGATCGTCGCGACGACCGAGAAGCTGTCAGCCTCGCCGACATGGATGAACTTCTCGAGCTGCCCGGCCGGCAATTCGCTGGCGGCGCCCATGAAGCGATTGTAGCGCGAACGCGTCGACAGACCGCGAAAATAGCCCTGCAACGCGTCCGCATCGTGAAGCTCGACAAACCGAACCGTCACCGCAACCCCGCTGCGTGACAACACCACATCGGAATACTGACCGAGGTCATCGAGGTTGAGATGTTGCATGACAGCTGCTCCCGGACGATCGGATCGTCCCTATGCGCGCCAGAACGGCTTGCTGGCCTCGGCCATCACGTCGCCCACCGAAAGGCCGGCGTCGTGGATGTCACGCTCGCTCCAATGCGCCAGTTCGCGGCGTTGATGGGCGCGCTCTCGCCACACGTGAAACGTCTCAGCGATTGCCGCCACGGTGAGCGGAGCATGATGATTTGTCATCGATTCATGGGTGCAAGTAGACATTTTGCTCTCCCGAAGCTAAATTTACTCAGGAAATATCGGCTTCATTCTCACATTGCACAAACGACATTGTGCACCGCGTCACATGACACAAACTCATGTGTGGCAAGAGCGGTGGATCGCCAGGGAGAGAGCGCGGATGAGCACCCGGTTGCCGTCACTCAACGGACTGCGCGCCTTCGAAGCCGCCGCACGCCATCTGAGCTTCACCAATGCGGCAAGCGAACTGAACGTCACGCAGACGGCGATCAGCCATCAGATCAAGCGGCTGGAGGACGAGCTCGGTCTCAAACTGTTCGTTCGGCAGAACCGCGCGCTCGCACTCACCCCGCAAGGACACGATTATCTGCCGGGCGTTCGCGCCGCCTTCAACGACCTTCGTCTTGCCACGGACCGGCTCAAGCGCCGCGACAACGACCACGTGCTGACCGTGAGCACGCTGGCATCGATGGCGTCGAAATGGCTGCTGCCGCGCATCTCGATGTTCCAGAAAGCCCATCCCGATATCGATGTGCGCATCACGACGTCGACCAGCATGGTCGATTTCAAGAGCGGCGATGTCGACGCAGCGATCCGCTACGGCCGCGGCCAGTGGCCGGGCTTGCGCGCGGACTGGCTCACCGCCGATCATCTGTTTCCGGTATGCAGCCCTGCGCTCCTGACCGGCAAAAAGGCGCTGCGACAGCCGCAGGACCTTGCTGGCTATACGCTGCTGCATTCGAGCGGCGGCTATGACGATGACTGGCGGCTCTGGCTCACCGCCGCCGGACTGCCGGCCGATATTTCGAAGCAACCGGATCTGACCTTTGACATGATCTTCATGACGCTGCAGGCCGCCATTGATGGCCTCGGCGTCGCGATCGGCCGCACCACCTATGTGGAAGGCGACCTGGCCAAGGGCCGGCTGGTGGTGCCGTTCGACATCAGCCTGCCCGCCGATGCCGGGTTCTATCTGGTGTCGCCCGAAGCCTCTTCCGACTCGCGGAAGCTGAAGGCCTTTCGCGACTGGCTGCTCTCGCAGGTCCCGCCGGAACGTGACCGCCCTGGCCGCTGATCGGCATTGCCGACATCACGTGTTCGCGAGCAGATCGTCATCCGAAACATGCTAGAAGTCTGGCCTGTTTCGGAATGGAGCTTGCGATGAATCGGACGACACTGGCCGCGGTTTTCACCCTTCTGGCGCTGGCGCCTGCGCTCGCACAGCAGGCGTCCACACCGCCGCCGCCCGACTTCTCGAAGGTCGAGGTCAAGACCACCGACCTCGGTGACGGCGTCTACATGCTCGAAGGCCAGGGCGGCAACATGACGCTCGCGACGGCCAAATCAGGCGCTATCCTCGTCGACAGCCAGTTTGCCCCGCTGCACGACAAGATCAACGCGGCCATCACTGCGGTGACGCCACAGCCGGTCAAGTATCTGGTCAACACGCATTTCCACGGCGACCACACCGGTGGCAACGAGGCCTTTGCCAACGCAGGCGCGACCATCGTCGCCAACGTCAAGGTCAGAACCCGCCTGAAAAAGGGCACCACGAATTTCCTGACCGGCGCGCAGAATCCACCTGCGCCGAAGGCGGCGCTGCCGACCAACACCTACACGCATCAACTCAAACTCAGTCTGCCCGGCCGCATCGCCGAACTGCGCCATCCCGACAACGCGCATACCGATGGCGACACCTATGTCTACTTCAAGAGCGCCAATGTCATTGCGACCGGTGATACATTCACCAACGGCCGCTATCCCAATATCGACGTCCTCAACGGCGGCAATATCAAGGGCATGATCGCAGCGACCGACGCCTATCTGAAATTGGCGAATGACAACACCAAGATCGTTCCCGGCCACGGTCCGCTCGCGAACAAGGCTGCGCTGATCGACTATCGCACCATGCTGGTGACGGCGCGCGATCGCATGGCCAAGCTGATCAGGGAGGGCAAGACCGAAGACGAGGTTCTGGCGGCCAAGCCATTTGCCGATCTCGACGCCAAATGGGCGCCGAACGAAACCGCCAGCAAGAATTTCATTCGCGCTGTCTACGGATCAATGGCGAAGAAGCCGTGGATCAGGCCCTGGTCTAAACCTTGGGGGAAGAAGTCATGAGAGATCTCATTCCCCTCGCCGAGAAGATCGCGATTGAGCTGATCGCGCGCAAACAGACCATCGGCATAGCTGAATCCTCGACCGGCGGGTTGATCTCCGCAGCACTGCTCGCAGTGCCCGGCGCCTCCGTCTACTTCATCGGCGGCGGCGTGATCTATACGCGCGATGCACGGCGCGTGTTGATGGATATTTCCGATGACGCGTTTAGGATACCGGGCATGCGCTCATCTTCAGAGCCCTACGCGCAACTGCTGGCGACCCAGATCCGCACCCGCCTCGGATGCGACTGGGGACTGTCGGAGACCGGCGCCACCGGCCCCTCCGGCAATCGCTATGGCGACGCCGCCGGCCATAGCTGCATGGCCGTCGCCGGCCCGCGAAACGAGGTCATGACGCTGGAGACGGGCAGTAACGACCGGTCCGGCAACATGCACAGCTTCGCGCAGACGGCGCTGACGTTCCTGCTGAAGAATTTGGCGGGGTAGGAAGGCGTCAGGCCGGCACTGCCGCTGCCGCCTGCTCCGCCAGAATACACCGCACCACACGATTGTCGGCAAGTTCGACATTCGGCGGCGGCGCCTCGACGCAACGCGGCTGGGCGAATTTGCAGCGCGGCGCGAAGGAGCAATTCACCGGCGGCTTGTCGAGCGACGGCGGCGTGCCGGGAATGGTCTCAAGGCGCGCGCCGCGCTTGGCGCCGTGCACGGTGGAGGCCAACAGCCCCTGCGGATAGGGATGCACGGCCGAGCGCACGATCTGGCTTAGCGTGCCCTGTTCGACGATCTGGCCTGCATACATCACCGCGACACGGTCACAGATCTCGATGGCCACGCCGATATCGTGCGTGACGAAGATGATCGACATGCCGAATTCACGCTGCAGCTCGCGTAGCAAGAGCAGGATCTGGATCTGCACGGTGGCATCGAGCGCCGTGGTGGGCTCGTCCGCGAGCAGGATCTTCGGCTTGCAGGCCAGCGCTAGCGCGATCATCGCGCGCTGCCGCATGCCACCGGACATTTCATGCGGATAGGCATCGAGACGACGCTTGGCGGAAGGAATGCGCACGACCTCGAGCATTTCGAGCGCGCGCTTCACACCCTCGGCCTGACTCTTGCCCTCGTGACGCATCACGCTTTCGGCGATCTGCTGACCTATCGTATAGACGGGGTCCAGCGCCAGGGCCGGTTCCTGGAAGATCATCGACACCGTCTGGCCGCGAAATGCCGACAGCTCATCATCGTCGAGCGCCAGCACGTCCTTGCCGAGCACGTTGACCGTGCCGGTGATTTGCGTGCGCTTCTTCGGCAGAAGCCGCATCAGCGCGCGCAAGGTGACGCTCTTGCCCGAACCGGACTCGCCGAGCAGCCCGAGCACCTCGCCTTCGCCGAGCGTGAGATTGAGATCGTTCACCGCATAGACGGTGCGTTCGCCGCCGAACCGGACATTGAGATTGCGAACGTCGACGAGATTGCTCATGCCAACTCCGGGCACTGTTTGTGGAAGTCGGTCGCGCGCTGGAAGGCCGCACCGATGGTCAGCAGCGTCGCTTCGTCGAACGGGCGACCGATCAGCTGCATGCCGACCGGAAGTTTCGACTTGGTGAAACCCGCCGGGATCGAGAGACCGGGCAGACCGAGATAGTTGATCGGGCGCGTGAAGCGCGTCAGGCGCTGGATCATCGCTTCGGCGCCCGAGCTGTTACCGACATCGGTTTCCGCAATGGTCGGAGCCGCGCCGGGCGAAACCGGAGCGAGCACGGCGTAAGTCCCGGTGACTGCCGCCAGATAGGCGGCGAGCGCCGGACCACGCCAGCGCAGTGCCTCGATATAGGAGACGCCGGTGATCGCGAGACCGTTCTGCAGCCGCATCAGCACCTGCGCGCCGTAATCCTGCGGCCGCTCGATCATCCAGCGCTTGTGCATCGCCGCAGCTTCCGTCGCGAGCACGAACTGGCAGGCTGCCGTGAGCTGGCCCTGATTGGGCAGATCGACCTCGACGATCTTGATGCCTTCATCCTTCAGCGCCGCGATGGTGTTCTGCAAAACGGCCGCCGTATCGGCGTCGAGGTCGTCGACATAGAACGCCTTGGGAATGCCGACGGTCATACCTTTGGCGGACACGCGCGTCGCCGCCATGTAGTCCGGCACAGGGTGCGTGCTGGTGGTGGGATCGAGCGGATCGGCACCGGCCATCAGGCCGGTCAGCAGAGCGCAATCCTCGACAGTACGCGCCAGCGGACCGACCGTATCGAGCGATTGCGACAGCGGCATCGCACCGGCGCGGCTGACCAGCCCCACCGTCGTTTTCAAACCGGAGACGCCGCAGAAATGCGCCGGCAGACGGATCGATCCGCCAGTGTCGGAGCCGAGCGCCGCATAGGTCAGGCGCGCGGCAACGGCCGAGCCCGAGCCGGACGATGAACCGCCGGTGACGTGATCGACATGCCACGGGTTATGCACGGCGCCGTAATGCACGTTGTGACCGAGCGGGCCGTAAGCAAATTCCACCATCTGCAATGAACCAAGCCGCACCGTACCGGCATCCTTCAAGCGTTGCAGTGACGTCGCCGTCGTGGTCGCAACCCAGTCGCGGCGAATATGCGAGCCGCAGGTCACGACGTGCCCTTCGTCGTAATACATGTCCTTGTGCGCCAGCGGCACGCCGTGCAGCACGCCGCGGCTTTGCCCCTTGGCGAGCGACGCATCGGCCGCGTCCGCCGCCTTCAGCGCTGCATCGGCCTCGATCGACATATAGGCGTTGAGGCTCGGCTGCGATTTCACGGCACGATCGAGGCACGACTGCGTGGCTTCGCGCGACGAAATCTTCTTGCTTGCGATCGCGTCGGCGACTTCCGTCAGCGACAGCAATGCGGGTTCGGTGACGCTCATTTGGCAGCCTTCGTATTCTGAACAGCGAGGAAGGTCGCGGGCTCAAGATCGAACGGCAGCGTCCCAGCCACAGCCGCGAATCCCTCGAACGCCGGCCCGATCGAATTGGCGATGCGCTCCGCAACCTCGTCGGAGGCCGGAAGGCCGCTGACTTCGGTCAGCGCCTTGATCTGCTTGGCAGTCGGTTTGGTCATGTCAGTGCGCTCCTGCAGCAGGTGCTTTGCTGTGTCCCGAACCCGGGATCGCCATGTAACAGGCGGCCTGGTGGCCGGTCAGCGTGATTTCAGTCAGCTTCGGCGTGGCCTCGCCGCACATCGCTTCGGCAAAGGGGCAGCGTGTGTGGAAACGACAACCGGACGGTGGGTCGATCGGATTCGGCGGATCGCCGGTGATCGGCGGCGTTTCCGTCCGCTTGTCGGGATCGGACGACGGCATCGCGGCGAGCAGCGCGCGCGTATAGGGATGTGCTGGCCCGTCCCAGACTTCGTCCACCGGGCCGAGTTCAACGACCTCACCGAGATACATCACCAGCACGCGGTCGGAGATGTAACGCACCACGTTGAGATCGTGGCTGATGAACAGATAGGTCAGACCGAACTCGCGCTTGAGATCGACCAGCAGGTTGAGCACCTGCGCCTCGACCGATTTATCGAGCGCCGAGACCGCTTCATCGAGAATGACGAGACGGGGCGACAGCGCCAGTGCACGCGCGATGTTGACGCGCTGACGCTGACCGCCGGAGACTTCATGCGGATAGCGGTTGGCGAAAGTCTCGGGCCGCAGACCGACCTTGCCGAGCAGCTCGCGCGCCAGCAGCCGCGCGGCCTTGTCAGCCATGCCGTGCACCTTCGGCCCGAAGGCGATCGATTCCTCGATGGTCAGGCGCGGATTGAGCGAGGCGTAGCTGTCCTGAAACACCATCTGCATGCCACGGCGCAGTTCGCGCAGCGAGAGTTCGCGCCCGACGGTACGGCCGTCATAGATGATGTCGCCGGAATTGCGCGGCATCAAATGCATCAGCAACCGCGCCGTCGTCGACTTGCCGCAGCCGGACTCGCCGACAATGCCAACGGTTTCGCCCTTGGCGATGGCGAACGACACATCGTCCACCGCGCGCACGGTCTTGCTCGGTGCGAACAATCCGCCGCGCACGGGGAAGTGCTTGGTCAGACTGACCACCTGTAACAGCGGCTGTGCAACACCGCCAATGTCTTCCAGCGGCTCCAGCTTGTCGATTTCTTCTACAATATCACTCATGCCATCAGTTCCGGATATCCATGGCACTGCGCATGCCGTCGCTCAGCAGATTGAAACAGATCGACACCGCGAAGATCATCGCGCCTGGGAGTGCTGCCACCCACGGATTGACATAGATCGCGGTGCGCAGCGTGTTCAGCATCAGACCCCATTCCGGCTCCGGCGGCTTGGTACCGAGGCCGAGGAACGACAGGCCGGCAGCGAGGATCATCGACACCGAGATCAGGCCAGTCGCGTAGACGAAGATCGAACCCAGCACGTTGCCCAGCATGTGCACGCGCATGATGGTGAAAGCGTTCGCGCCGGAGGCACGCGCGGCTTCCACATAGTCCATGTTACGCACGCCCGTGGTAACGCTCTCGGCGACACGCGTGATCTGCGGCACGAAGACGATGGTCAGCGACACGATCGAATTGACGATGCCGGCGCCGAGCGCGCCGGAGATCGCGATGGCCAGCAGCACCGACGGGAACGCGTAGAACACGTCGACGGTGCGCATGATCGCGGTATTGAGCTTGCCGCCGACATAGCCGGCCACAACGCCAAGACCCGTCCCGATGATGAAGGCCAGGATCACCGGCAGGATGCCGATCAACAGCGACAGACGGCCGCCATAGATCAGGCGCGCCAGCATGTCGCGGCCGAGTTCGTCGGTGCCGAGCGGATAATTGGGCGTACCGATCGCGCGCAGGCGACGGATCATCGAGCCCTGATAGGGGTCTGCGAGATGCAGATAGGGCGCAAAGATCGCCACCAGGAAGATCAGCAGCAGAATGAACGCGCAGGCCATGCTGACTTTGTCGCGCACGATGCGGCGGCCGACCGTGGCCCAATAGCCGCGGGCCTTGGTGGCAGGCGCCGCCTGCAATGCGGTGTCTGTCATTACAGTCATGAGAGGATATCCAGCATGGTCAGCTCCGCTTGATGCGCGGATCGATCGATGCCTGCGCGATATCGACCAGAAGATTGAGGAACACGAAGAACAGCGCCAGCACCAGGATCGTGCCCTGCAGCAGCGGCAGGTCACGCTGGAAGATTGCGGAGTTCAGAAGAAGCCCCGAACCGGGCCACGAGAACACGGTTTCGATCAGGATCGAACCGCCGAGCATGTAGCCGAGCTGCAGGCCCATCACGGCCAGCGCCGTGGGCGCCGCATTCTTGATGACGTGGCGAAACACCTTGGTTTCCTGCAGGCCTTTGGCGCGCAGCGCTTCGACGAAATCCTGCGACAGGATGTCGCCGGTGAGCGCACGCACCGTGCGGGTCACGATGCCCATCGGAATGACCGATGTCGTGATCGCCGGCAGCACAAGATATTTGATGTGCTCCCAGTCCCAAGCCCATGAGCCGGAGCCGCCCGGCCCTGCGCCAACCGCAGGCAGCCAGTTGAGCTGCACCGAGAAGATGATGACCAGCACCATACCGAGCCAGTAATGCGGCACGGACACGCCGGCGATGGCGATCGAGGTTGCGACCTTATCGATCCAGGTATCGCGGAAATAGCCGGCGATCAGCCCGAAAAACAAACCGAGCGTGAAACCGATGGCGGCGGCCGCAATGGCCAGTGTCACGGTATTGCCGACGGCTTTCATCACCTCCGCCAGAACAGGACGTCCGGTGGCGATGGAGCTGCCGAGATCGCCGTGTAGCGCGCGCCACAGCCAAAGGCCGAACTGGACCGGTAGCGGACGATCGAAGCCGTAGGCGACGCGCAGTTGCTGCGCCAGCTCCTGCGATGCGTCAGCGGGAAGAATGGCAACGAGCGGATCGCCGGGCGTAATGTGCACCAGCAGGAAACACACCAGCGCCACGCTGAGGACGATAGGAATCACATAGACGACGCGTCGCGCGATATAGACGAACACTGATCACCTTCGGTTCAGACTCTGCCCCCTCGTTCGTCATGCCCGGGCTTGACCCGGGCATCCACGTCTTTGCAGCGAAGAGGGCATGGATGGCCGGGTCAAGCCCGGCCATGACGTGGAGAGGTTCGTGCGAATATCAGCGGCACAATGTGCGGCCGATATTCGCTTGTTGCTTACGGCGTGATCGACACCGGCGAGAAGTCGACGAACCAGCTCTTCGGCTGCACAAAGCCCTTGATCTTCGGGCTCAGCGCACGCGGACCGACATCATGGGCCACGTAGAGGAAGGCTGCGTCATCGACCGAAGCGGCGTGCAGCTCGGCCAGCGCCGCGTCACGTGCCGTCGCATCGAAGGTGGTGCGTGCCTTGGTCACGAGTTCATCGAATTTCGGATTGTTGATGAAGCCCCAATTGTTCGAGACCGGCGGCGCCATCGACGACTGCAGGAAGCGTACCAGGGCGAAGAACGGATCCATCGCCGCATAGGTGACGTTGGTGGCGTTGGAGCCATTCGCCGAGGGATCCTTGACGCCGCGGCGCCAGTTGGTGAACAGCGTGTTCCATTCGATGACGTCGAGCTTGACGTCGAAGTAGCACTCCGCCAGCGCCTGCTGCAGATATTCGTTCATCGGCAGCGGCAGCATCTGGCCGGAGCCGGACGCCGAGGTCTGTGTCTTCACTTCGAGCTTCTTGGTAGGGCCGTAACCGGCTTCCTTCATCAACGCTTGTGCTGCCTTCAGATCATACTTGATTTCGAAGGTCGGCTTGCCGCGCCAGGGGTGACCGGGCTCGAAGGTCCCGCTCGCGGGCACCATCAGGCCAGCGAGCAGACCGTCCTTCAGGCCTTCGCGATCGATGCAGAGATTGGCGGCCTTGCGGACGCGGATGTCGTTCCAAGGCGAGCCTTCGGCACGGGAGAACTGCCACGGCCAGACATGCGGCTGCTCGTTCTTCTCGATCTTGAAGCCACGCGCGGTGATTTCCTTGACCGCGTCGGGTGCCGGCGCCTCGACCCAATCCACCTGCCCCGACAGCAGCGCAGCGGTGCGTGCGTTGGCTTCCGGCATCGGTAGCAACACCATCTTGTCGGTTTTCGGAACGCGGTCCTTGTTCCAGTAGGCGTCGTTCTTCACCAGTTCGAGACGCTCGCGCGGCGTGAACTTCGACATCTTCCACGGGCCGGTGCCGGAGGCTTCGCGCGCGAAGGCCGCCCATGCGGCCTGCGACTTGGCCTTGGCGTCGGCGCCTTCGGCCTTGTCGAACAGCGCCTGCCACTTGGTGGGGCTCGCCATAAAGAGGTTGGTGAGATTGATCGGCAGGAAGGAGTCCGGCTCTTTCGTGGTCAGTTCGACGGTCATGTCGTCGATCTTCTTCGCCGACACCAAGGTTGGCATACGCGAGGCGGTCACACCAACCTGGCTGGCGTCGAACTGGACTGCATCTTGTTTGAGCACCTTGTCCACATTCCAGACGACGGCATCCGCATTGAAGGCCGAACCATCGTGGAAAGTGACGCCGGGACGCAGCTTGAAGGTCCACTTCTTCTTGTCGGCGTCGTCCACCTTCCATTCAGTGGAGAGCGCCGGGATGACAACACTCGCCTTGGTCGCGGACGACAGATCCCAGCCGGTCAGGCCGTCATACATCGTGTTGCCGGTGAAACGATTACCTTCGAAGCCCTGATCGGGCTGGCCGAGCGTGCGCGGAATATCGGCAGCGGTCATGCCGATGCGCAGCACCGTCTCGGCGCGCGCCACCTGCGGCAAGGTCAGGGCCGTAGCGAGCGTCAGCAAGGTGATTGCTGCCGCGAGACGGCTCTTTGTCGGCTTTTCGATACGCATCGTAATCAGTCCCTCTTGGCTTTGGATGACACGTTGGCTCTCGCCAGTGTTGGCTTGTTCTAAACTGGCTAATTCTTATGCAACGCTTGTGCCAAGGCCTGCAACCTTGCACCGCAATGACTCAAACTGCGGCACTGCAGCACACCAGCACACACCAACCGTTCGAAATGCCCAATCTGGCATCAGGATTGCAGGTATCTGGCAGACAATATCCCACCATACGGAGTCTGGTTTATGCGCGTTCGAAGCTCGTTGTTTGTTGCGGCCATCGCCGCCGCCATAGGTGCAGCCGCGCCGGCGCAAGCCGAAACGGTGGTGCGCTATGGCATCTCGATGGCGGACGTGCCGCTGACCACGGGTCAACCCGATCGCGGCGCCGGCGGCTACCAGTTCACCGGCTATACGATCTACGATCCGCTCGTCGCCTGGGAAATGGATGTCGCCGATCGTCCGGGCAAACTCATTCCCGGCCTCGCCACCGAATGGAAGGTCGACGACACCGACAAGACCAAATGGCGCTTTACTTTGCGCAAGGGTGTCAAGTTTCACGATGGCAGCGACTTCAACGCCGATGCGGTGATCTGGAATCTCGACAAGGTGCTGAACGAGAAGGCGCCGCAATTCGACAAGCGCCAGAGCGCGCAGGTGAAGACCCGCCTGCCCTCGGTCGCGAGCTACGCCAAGATCGACGACGGCACTGTCGAGATCACCACCAAGACCGTCGACTCCTTCTTCCCGTATCAGATGCTCTGGTTCCTGGTCTCCAGCCCGGCGCAGTATGAGAAGGTCGGCAAGGACTGGGACAAGTTCGCATCGCAGCCGTCGGGCACCGGCCCGTTCAAGCTGACCAAGCTCGTTCCGCGCGAGCTCGCCGAGCTCAGCAAGAATCCGGATTACTGGGACAAGAAGCGCATTCCGAAAGCCGACAAGCTCGTGCTCGTGCCCATGCCGGAAGCCCTCACCCGCACCAACGCGCTGCTCGCCGGTCAGGTCGACCTGATCGAGACCCCTGCTCCCGACGCTGTGCCGCAGCTCAAGGGCGCCGGCATGAAGATCGTCGACAACGTCACGCCGCATGTCTGGAATTATCACCTCAGCGTGCTGCCGGGTTCACCCTGGACCGACGTCCGCTTGCGCAAGGCGCTCAACCTCGCCATCGATCGCGATGCCGTCGTCGCGCTGATGAACGGACTCGCCAAGCCCGCCATCGGCCAGGTCGATCCGTCGAGCCCGTGGTTCGGCAAGCCGACATTCAAGATCAAGTATGATCTTGCCGAAGCCAAGAAGCTGGTGAAGGAAGCCGGCTACGGCCCGGAGAAGCCGCTGAAGGCGACGTTCATCATCGCCAATGGCGGCACCGGCCAGATGCTGTCGCTGCCGATCAACGAATTCCTGCAGCAGAGCTTCAAGGAAATCGGCGTCGAGGTGGAATTCAAGGTCGTCGAACTCGAAGTTCTCTACACCGCATGGCGCAAGGGTGCGGCCGACGACAGCATGAAGGGCATCACGTCCAACAACATCGCTTACGTCACCTCGGATCCGCTCTACGCCATCGTGCGCTTCTTCCACTCCGGCCAGATCGCACCGGTCGGCGTGAACTGGGGCGGCTACAAGAACCCGAAGGTCGATGCGCTGATCGACGAAGCCAAGAACACGTTCGATCCGAAGAAGCAGGACGAGTTGCTCGCCGAAGCCCACGCGCAGATCGTCGACGATGCCGTGCTGGTCTGGGTAGTTCACGACACCAACCCGCATGCGCTGTCGCCTAAGGTGAAGAAGTTCGTGCAGGCCCAGCACTGGTTCCAGGACCTGACCACAATCGGTCTCGACTGAGCTTCGGCACACCAGCCGATCGCATTATCAACACGCCGTCGGGCAACCGGCGGCGTTTTTGTTTGCAATGAGAACGATGGATACCGCCGGCGAAAACGGAACCCTCGCTTGCGCCACGACTTGAACCGCACCGTCCTGCATACCGGTGCCATCATGATCGACGACCTCTGGTACAAAAACGCCGTTTTCTACTGCCTGTCCGTCGGCAGTTTCATGGATGCCGACGGTGACGGTTGCGGCGATTTCAAGGGCCTCACGCGGCGGCTTGACTACATTCATGGCCTCGGCATTACCGCGATCTGGCTAATGCCGTTCCAGCCGTCGCCCGGCAAGGACGACGGCTACGACATCTCAGACTATTACGGCGTCGATCCGCGCTACGGCACGCTCGGCGACTTTGTCGAATTCACCCATGGCTGCCACCAGCGCGGCATCCGCGTCATCATCGATCTCGTGGTCAACCACACCTCGGACCAGCATGCCTGGTTCAAGGACGCGCGCAGCGCCAGGGATTCGAAGTATCGCGACTGGTATGTCTGGTCGGACAAGAAGCCAGCCAATGCCAACAAGGGCATGGTGTTTCCCGGCGTGCAGAAATCGACCTGGACCCACGACACCACGTCGAAGTCCTGGTTCTTCCATCGCTTCTACGATTTTCAGCCCGACCTCAACACATCAAATCCCTATGTACAGGCCGAGATCCTGAAGATTATGGGCTTCTGGCTGCAGCTCGGCGTCTCCGGCTTCCGCATGGACGCCGTGCCCTTCGTGATCGCCACCAAGGGACCGAAGGTCAATAAGCCGACCGAACAATACGACATGCTGCGCGCCTTCCGCGAATTCCTGCAATGGCGCAAGGGCGATGCAATCATTCTCGCCGAAGCCAATGTGCTGCCGGAAACCGACATGGAATATTTCGGAGACGATGGCGACCGCATGCAGATGATGTTCAACTTCCACGTCAACCAGAACCTTTTCTATGCGCTGGCCTCCGGCGATGTACGTCCACTGGCGGCGGCCATGAAGGTGACCAAGCCGCGCCCGGCGACGGCGCAATGGGGCTTGTTTCTGCGCAATCATGACGAGCTCGATCTTGGACGGCTGACTGAAGAGCAACGCCAGACGGTGTTTGCCAAATTCGGCCCGGACAAGGACATGCAGCTCTACGACCGCGGCATCCGCCGTCGGCTGGCGCCTATGTTGGGCGGCGACCGGCGCCGGCTCGAACTCGCTTATAGCCTGATGTACACGCTGCCCGGCACACCGGTGCTGCGCTATGGCGACGAAATCGCCATGGGCGACGATCTATCCCTACCGGAGCGCAATTGCGCGCGAACGCCGATGCAATGGTCGACCGAGCCGCATGCCGGCTTCACCAAGAGCGACAGGTCGAAAAACCCGGTGATCAACAAAGGCCCCTATGGCTACGACCACGTGAATGTCGCCAAACAACGCCGCGATCCCAATTCGATGCTGAACTGGACCGAGCGCATGATCCGCATGCGCAAGGAAGTGCCGGAGATCGGTTGGGGCGACTTTGCCATCATCGCCACGCGCAATCCGGCCGTGCTCGCGATCCGCTATGACTGGCGCAACAACTCGGTCTTGTTCGTGCATAATCTCGACGAGAAACCCTGCGAAGTTACCTTTGCTGTCGGGATAGACGGCCAGCAGGGCGAACACCTGATCAACCTTCTGGCTGAAGACCACAGCCGCGCCGACGCCAAAGGCAAGCATCATCTGATGCTGGAGGCCTATGCCTATCGCTGGTATCGTGTCGGCGGTCTGGATTATCTGCTGCGCAGAAGCGACATCGATGGCGAGACGGATGCGCATCCGGGATAATCGCACCAGCCCCTCCGCGTCATTGCGAGCGCAAGCCAGGCAATCCAGGAAGATGGCTGATGGACCTGAGCTATCGTAACCTTACAATAGCGCCCTCATTGCCGCGCAACTCCAATTGGCCCGACACGTTCTCGCCCTTACGATCCAGCGCCGTCGCCAGCAAAATCTCGCCGCCCTCCACATGCAATACGACAGGCTCACCGCTCAAATTGAGGGCAATCAGGAGCGCCTGCCCGTCATAGACGCGCCGATAGGCCAGCACATCGCCCGCAGCGTCCACAGGCTCATAGCCGCCGAACACAAGCTCAGGCATGTGCTTGCGCAAATCGATCAGCTTCACATAGAGGCTAAGAATCGAATGGGGATCGGCCGCAAGCGCCGCCGCATTCTGATGCGGATAGTCCGCATCCAGCGGCAGCCAGGGCTGGCCGGTCGTGAAACCCGCATGCTCGGTGGCACCCCATTGCATCGGCGTGCGGCATCCGTCGCGGCCGAGACCAATCCCAGGCACATTCTTTTCGAACGGATCCTGAACCTGATCCGGTGCAATAGGCACCTGCTTCATGCCGATCTCGTCGCCATAGTATAGCGTCGGCGTCCCGCGTAGCGTCAGCAGCAACATCGCAGCGACGCGCGCCTGGGCCATGCCAACCCGGCTAGCGACGCGCGGCCGGTCGTGATTGCCGAGCACCCAGTTCGGCCAGGCGCCGAGCGGCAGTGCGGCTTCGTAGCGCGCGATCAATTCGCCGATGGCAAAAGCATTCCACGGCGCGGAGAGCAGCGCAAAATTGAACGGCAGATGCGCGCCCGACAGGTCACTTCCGTAGTAGGCGACCAGCCGATCGAACGGGAGATAGATCTCGCCGATCAGCACGCGATCGTCGAATTCATCGACCACGCGGCGCATTTCGGCGACCACATCCAGCGTCTCCGGCCGATCGGTCGAGTAGAGCGGCAGGAAAGCCTCGTGTGGCGGGCGCCCGGCCGTGAAATTCGGATTTGCAGGGTTATCGCGAAATTCAGAATCCTTGATCAGATGCCAGATCACATCGACGCGAAAGCCATCTACGCCGCGGCGCATCCAGAACCGCATCACCTCATAGATGGCGTCACGAACGGCAGGATTGCGCCAGTTCAGGTCGGGCTGTTTGTCGAGAAAGGCATGATAGTAATATTGCTGGGTGGCCTCGTCATATTGCCAGGAGCTGCCGCCAAACTCCGACATCCAGTTGGTCGGCGCGCTGCCGTCCGGCTTCGGATCGTGCCAGATATACCAATCGCGTTTGGGATTATCTGATGATGACCGGCTTTCGACAAACCACGGATGCTGATCCGAGGTGTGGTTCGGCACCAGATCGAGAATGATCTTCAGACCATGACCGTGAGCCGCAGCCACCAGCGCATCGAAATCGGCCGACGTACCGAAAATCGGATCGACGCCGATATAGTCTGATATGTCATAGCCGAAGTCTGCCATCGGAGACGGGAAGATCGGCGACAGCCAGATCGCGTCGATGCCGAGCCGCCGCAGATAAGGCAGCCGGCCAACGATGCCCGCGAGATCGCCGATGCCGTCTCCGTTCGAGTCCTGAAACGACCGCGGATAGATCTGATAGATGGTACCGGCCTGCCACCAGACTGTCGCTGCAGTTGCCATGGTCCTGTCACTCAATGTTCTGAGGCTTCCATCACGCACGAAAAAACGGCCCTTCCGAGGAAGGGCCGCCTCTCGTTCGGCGTAATATTAGTAGCGTTCGATGACAGTACGACGTTCGACGCCGCCATCGTAATAGCCACGATCGCGGTCGCGGCTGCGCTTGATGATCACGGTCTCGTTGCGGTCACGACGATCGCGGTAGTACCCGCGATCATAGTCGTCGCGATAGCGGTCGCGGCCGACGGCGCCAACCGTAACGCCTCCCGGACCGACGCCAACGCCGAACTCCTGGGCCTTGGCTGGAATTGCGCTGCTGATGCCCGCCGCAGCAACGGCGATGATGGCAAGATGCTTAATCATGACGTGCTCCTCGTGTGTGAACCATGAGGTAGCAATCCCGCACTGCAGGGTTAGTTCCGAGAGCATGACAAAACGATCACGCGTAACGCGCACGAAAGCCCGGAACCAATCGAGGTTTTGCCGAACGTGAACTAGCCGGGCGGTATAATTGCGTTGCTCGGTGTCGGCCGATCGGTGATCTGCTGCCCGAACAGGCTGCCGACCAGCTCGACCATCACCCGTGCGGTACGCCCGCGCTCGTCCAGAAACGGGTTGAGCTCGACGACATCCAGCGAACACATCAGGCCGGAATCGTGCAGCAGCTCCATGATCAGATGCGCCTCACGATAGGTCGCGCCGCCGGGCACCATGGTGCCAACGCCGGGCGCTGTTGCAGGATCGAGGAAATCCACATCGAAGGACACATGCAACACGCCGTTGCGCGCCTTGACCCGCTCGATGACACGGCGGATCAGAACTCCGACACCGAACTCGTCGATCTGCCGCATATCTGCAATGGCCACCTTGCGTGCGTGCACCAGCTCTTTCTCGAGCTTGTCGATGGAGCGAATCCCGAACAGATCGAGATTGTCAGGCTTGATCGATGCGCGCGGATCAACGCCGAGCAAGCCATCCAGACCGGGCTCGCCGCACAGAAAGGCCGCGGACATGCCGTGCATGTTGCCGGTGATGGTCGTGTGCGGCGTATTGTAATCGGCATGCGCGTCGAGCCACAGCACGAACAGTTCGCGCCCCTGCTCGTGCCAGTGTCGCGCCACGCCATTGACCGATCCCATGGACAGGCTGTGATCACCCCCCACGAAGATCGGCAGCGCGCCCGATTTGGCAAGCGTGTAGGCTCGCGCACTCAACGCCTGGATCCAGCTCTGGATCACACGGTAATGCTTGGCATTCTCCGGCGGCGTATCTGTCGACAGAGGCACAGACGGTGGCATGAGGTCACCATGATCCTCCACCTCGAAGCCAAGCTCCTCCAGCAGCGGCCCCAAGCCTGCCGTCCGCATGGCCGCCGGCCCCATCAAAGTCCCGCGCTGCGAGGCCCCGACTTCAACTGGCGCGCCCAGCAATGCGATGCGTTTGTGACGGGAGACGTCGGTCATAAGCAAAACTCCGGGCTAGCGACCCTCGCAGGCCAAGATATATTCCGAAACAACCTGATTGCATTGCAACGGAAATGCGGCGGCGCAGTTATCCCGCGCATTTTCATCACCAGACAGTGGGGCAATCGTGACGAACAGAGTAGTTGAAGAAGGTCTTCCCTATCCCTTTGGCGCGCATTGGGACGGAAAGGGCACCAACTTCGCGCTCTTCTCGGCCAATGCCACCAAGGTCGAGGTCTGCCTGTTCGACGGCGACAAGGAAACGCGAATCGAGCTGCCGGAATATACCGACGAGGTGTTTCACGGCTACATCCCGGACGTCAGCCCCGGCACTTTCTATGGCTACCGCGTCCATGGCCCGTATGAGCCGGAAAAGGGCCATCGCTTCAATCCGAACAAGCTGCTGCTGGATCCCTATGCCCGCGCCCATGCCGGGCAGCTCGAATGGAATCCGGCCGTGTTCGGCTACAAGATGGAAAGCGGCGACGATACCACTTTCGACGAACGGGACTCCGCCCCGTTCATGCCGAAATGCGTGATTGTCGATCGCGACTTCGACTGGGCCGGCGAGGCTGGCCGGCAGCCCGTGCCATGGGACCAGACCATCATCTACGAGACCCACGTCAAGGGCTTCACCAAGCTGCATCCCGACGTGCCGGAAAAGCTGCGCGGCACCTATGCCGGCTTCGGCAGCAAGCCTGTGGTGGATTATCTCTGCGGCCTCGGCATCACCTCGGTCGAGCTGCTGCCGATCCATACTTTCATCAATGACGACTATCTGCTGAACAAGAAGCTGGTGAATTACTGGGGCTACAATTCCATCGGCTTCTTCGCGCCCGATCCGCGCTACGCATCGGACGTACCGAACTCGCTACGCGAGTTCAAGGAGATGGTGTCGGCGCTGCACGCCGGTGGGCTCGAGGTCATCCTCGACGTGGTCTATAACCACACCGCCGAAGGCAACGAGCTTGGCCCGACGCTATCCTTCAAAGGCATCGACAACGCCAGCTATTACCGGCTGATGCCGGACAAGCCCCGCTATTACATCAACGACACCGGCACCGGCAACACGGTCAACCTATCCAATGCCCGCGTCATCCAGATGGTGGCGGACAGCCTGCGCTACTGGGTGCGGGAGATGCACATCGACGGCTTCCGTTTCGATCTCGGCACCATTCTCGCGCGCGAAGTCTACGGTTTCACCGAACAGAGCGGCTTCCTGAAAGCCGTCGATCAGGATCCGTTGCTGACGACAGTGAAGCTGATCGCCGAACCTTGGGACATCGGGCCCGGCGGCTATCAGGTCGGTGGCTTCCCGCCCGGCTGGGCGGAATGGAACGACAAATTCCGCGATACTGCGCGCGACTTCTGGCGCGGCGAAGCGCCGGTCTCCGCACTGGCGCCGCGGCTTGTCGCGTCCGGCGACATGTTCAACCATCAGGGCCGCCGCGCCTGGGCCAGCGTCAACTTCGTCACCGCCCATGACGGCTTCACGCTGAACGACTGGGCGAGCTACAACGAGAAACACAACGAGGCCAATGGCGAGGATAACAAGGACGGCTCCTCCAACAACGCCTCGTGGAATTGCGGTGTGGAAGGGCCGACCAACGACAAGGCGATCATCGCGCTGCGCGAGCGGCAGAAGCGCAACATGCTGGCAACGCTGCTGTTCTCGCAGGGCACGCCGATGCTGCTCGGCGGCGACGAATTCGGCCGCACGCAGAACGGCAACAACAATGCCTATTGCCAGGACAGCGAGATCTCCTGGTTCAACTGGAGCCTGACGACCGAGGGCAAGGACCTGCTCGCTTTCACCAAGCGGCTCATCAAGCTGCTCGGCGGCTGCTCGGTCCTGCGTCGCAGCCGCTTCCTGACCGGCGAACACGATCCCGATCTCGATGTTCGCGACGTGACATGGATCAACGCCAATGGCGGCCCGATGGAAGATGCACATTGGAAAGACGGCAACATGAAATGCTTCGGCATGCTGCTGGACGGCCGCGCGCAGAAGACCGGCATCCACAAGCCAGCCGAGGACCAGACCATGCTGATGATTCTCAACGGCTTCGAAGGACTGGTCGATTTCACGATGCCCGAGGCGTTTGGCGGACAGGCCTGGGAACTTCTGGTGGATACCAATATCCCCGATACGAAGGGCGGCGAGGATTTCCCGTTCGGCCATATGTATCAGGTGACCGCCCGCTCGCTGCTGCTGCTGTCCCTGAAGAAATAGCTCATGGCGCAGCGGGGCCGGCGCGGCTTTGCTGCCCACATTTTCTGCACATTCCTGTCACTGAACCTCGGAACGATGTTTGGTGACTACACTTGTCTGGCAACGATGAATTCCTGATTTGCCGAGCAAGTGGAGACGTAAAAGTGAAGATTCGCGCGGGCTACGACATCGCTTTCCAGTGTTTGCAGGAAACACCCATGATCCTGATGCTCAGCATTCATCCTTCGCGCGCGAAGGATCTGCAGAGCCCGCACCGGATCCAGTTTTCCCACGACGTACAGGCGCATGATTATCTCGACATGTTCGGCAATACCTGCACGCGCATCGTCGCGCCGCCCGGGCTCATCGAGATCAAGAATGACTTTCTGATTTCAGATAGCGGACTGCCGGATGCGGCTCCGCCGTCCGGGGCGCTGCAGGCGGTCGGCGAGCTACCTGACGATGTCATGGTCTTCCTGCTCGGCAGCCGCTACTGCGACACCCAGAAGCTGTCAGATCTGGCCTGGTCGCTGTTCGGCCATATCGAGGATGGCGCAGCGCGCGTCCAGGCCATTGTCGATTACGTGCATCAACGCATCGAGTTCGGCTATCACCATGCCCGCAACGATCGCACCGCCTTCGAAGGCCATGAAGAGCGCATCGGCGTGTGCCGCGACTTCGCGCATCTGGCCGTTACGCTGTGCCGCTGCATGAACATTCCGGCGCGCTACTGCACCGGCTATCTAGGTGATATCGGCGTGCCCAAGGATCCCGCGCCGATGGATTTCAGCGCCTGGTTCGAAGTCTATCTCGGACACAAGTGGTACACCTTCGATGCGCGCCACAATCATCCGCGCATCGGGCGCATCGTGATGGCCCGCGGCCGCGATGCCGCGGACGTCGCAATCTCCACCAATTTCGGCCCGACGCCGCTGGTGCGTTTTACGGTGGTCACCGACGAGGTTTTTAGCGAAGCCACCTCTGCCGTCGCGCCGATGTCGATGGTGGCCTGATCGTCGTTTCGAGACCGTTGTTAATTTCAAAGCCATCCGTGTCCGCGGGTGGCTTTGCTGTTTCAGGTCCTGACAGGACTGATCTTCCACGTCAGAGCCATGAGGCCTGCCGTCATGGCACCCGAGATCACAGAGGCAATCGGCAGCACCAGTGCCAGTGCCGCCGTCGCGGCCCAGCCGATCGACGAGAAAGCCTCGGCGAAGGTCGCAATGCGCGATGACGTTTGACGGCGCCTGAACTGGCTGCGCCGTGCCTGCACCCTGAACCAGAGCTGGATGGCTGTCGCCGAGGCGGCCGCCACGACGGTCGCCAATGCCGTCACGGCAGCCAGCTGCAGCGAGACGAGCGCAAGACTCGCGACCATCGGCGTGAACACCACGGCGATGATCACCAGCACGACTTCGACCTTGGCCGTGATGATCGTGTTTGCGGGAAGCGGCGCGGTCGTGACCAGATCCGCTGCGTCTTCGCCGGAGATCGTCAGCCAGGCCAGGCCGCCGGCGAGCTGACCCGCGGCCATCACGATCACCGGCGCCAGCACGATGAACGCGCCGGCCCCCTCGCCGAAGCTGCGCCACAGCATCAGGGCCGGCGGCAGCAGATACAGCAGCTGCATCAGGGTTTGCGAGACCAACCACGGATCGCGCCATAACAGGATAAATTCCTTGCGGCGCAAGGCGTTACGTCGAGAACCCGGTCGAAACGGTCTTGCGACTTTCTTGCGACCAACTTGAGCCAATGGTGCGGCACTGGCCACGTAGTTGCTGAATCGCGGCGAGAAGATCGCCATGGCGCTTCCCAGCATAATCAACCCGGCTGCCAGCAGCGGCACCAGTGCCGCGACATCGCCAAGCATCGCGCGCGCGGGCCACCACGCCATGCTGTCCGCTTCAGGCGCAAAGGCAGCTGCGGCATCGGAGGTCAGCACGGCGAAACGCGACAACGTGCCGTAAGAGAGAATCGCCGCAACCTGCAATGCGATGACAAAGCCTGCGCCGGTCACGGCTGAAATAATTTGCGCGACCAGTCGCGTTTTGGCGGGGCCGCAGAGCTGAAACAGTCCGACGGTGATGGCGATGGCGCACGCCGATGCGGAAAGGCCCATCGCGATGACGACGGCATAGGCGGAGAACCAGCGTGCACCGCCGCCGATCACCAGTACGTTGACGAAAGGCGTTGCCAGTAGCATCGCCATCAGGGTCACCGTCAAAGCGATAGCCGCGATGCGGACGGAGAACAGGTTGGTGAGCGGCGCGGGTGACGACATGATGAGATCGAGATCGGCGCGCGCGTAGAATACGCGGGTGACGGACTCGATAGCCTGCGACAGAACGAGCGCCCAGGCGAGGAAGATACTCGCGGTGATAACAATGGCCGTCGGTTGATCGAGCGGCGTCTGCACATCTGCGAAACGGCCGACCACCGCATAGGCCGGCAAATGCAGGAAGATCACGAAGGCGATCAGCAGAAGCGAAACGCTGCGCGGACGCCAGCGACGCCCCGCCGTGAGCATGCCCAGCATCTCTCGCCAGGCCAGCCGGACTTCATGGCCAGCAAACCACATCACGCTGGCGGATGGCGTCATGCGGCAACCGGCGCGCCGTCCACCAGCGCCACGAACATATCTTCGAGGCTGGTGTCGCCCTGTCCGTTCTGCTGACGCAATTCGGCAAGCGTACCTTCGGCAATCAGCCTGCCTGCGGCGATCACGCCGATCCGGTCAGCCATGCGCTCGGCGACTTCGAGAATATGCGTGGTCATGATCACGGTGCAGCCGGAGCGCACGCGATCCTGCAACAGGCCTTTGACATGACGCGCCGACACGGCATCGAGCCCGGTCAAAGGTTCGTCGAGAATGATCAGCCGGGGCTCATGCACCAGCGCCCCGGCCAGCGCCACCTTCTGGCGCATCCCCTTGGAGAAGCCTTCGCATCGCTCATGCAGATGTGGACCAAGGCCTAGCGATGCCAACAATCCATGCGACGTGCGCTCCGCCGTTTCAGCATCGCAGCCCCATAGACCGGCAACGAATTCGAGGTATTCGAGCGGCGTTAGCTTGTCATAGATCATCGGCTCATCGGACACCCAGGCCATGATCTGTTTCGCTGCCACCGGATCGGCGAGCGCGTCGATACCAAGTATCGACACCGATCCGGCATCGGGACGCAGCAATCCCGCGACCATGCGCAATGTCGTCGTCTTGCCGGCTCCGTTGGCACCCAGCAGCGCATAGAACTCGCCAGCACGAACCGTGAGATCGAGTCCGTCGACGGCTGGCCGATCGAAACGTTTCGTTAACCCTCGCAATTCAAGGGCAGCGTGTGTTGCGGACATGACAGACGATCTGCGCGTTAAGTTGCGTAGCAACATGGAGGGAAGTTGTTTCAGGGCAGTGAATCCGATGACGTAACTACGCCGCCTCACGCGCCTGGTGGTATCTATGTGCGCATCGGCATTGATGACCCCATCAATCCTCCCACTCACGCATGTGCGTTTGTGATCTCTTATGCCGGCAATTTAACTAGATCTGATGGGAACAATACAACCCTGAATAGATTTACGCTGACCTGCAAAGATCGATCCGGAGATTCGCGATGACACGGCTAGCTGCCTTGAAGGTCCCTGCTGTAGCCGAGTTCGATGCGCCGTATTTTCTGACCTGTCCCGGCATCGGAAAGGTTACGACCGACTGCAAGAAAAACCAGAACATCTTCTGTCAGGGTGAGGTGGCAGATTCTGTTTGCTACATCCTGAGCGGGCGTATCAAGCTCACGGTCCTGTCCGAACAAGGCAAGGAAGCCGTCGTCGGCCTGCTCGAACCCGGACAATTCCTCGGTGAGGGTTGCCTGAATGGTCATCCGTTGCGCACCGTCACAACGACGGCGATGGAAGACTGCACGATTGTTACCATTAACAAGTCGGTGATGCTCGCCCATCTGCGCGACGAGCCGGCTTTCGCAGAATTCTTCGTCGCCTATCTTCTGTCGCGCAACAACCGCATCGAAGAAGATCTGATCGATCAGTTGTTCAATTCAAGCGAGAAGCGCCTCGCGCGCCTGTTGCTGATCCTCGCTCACTATGGCGAGGGAGGCGCCAGCCATCCCATCGATATCGACATCAGTCAGGAAATGCTGGCGGAGATGATCGGCACCACGCGGTCGCGCGTCAGCTTCTTCATGAACAAGTTTCGCAAGCTCGGATTCGTCAGTTATGACGGACATATTCAGGTCCACAGGTCGCTGCTCGATGCGGCGTTTAACGAGAAGCCACATTTGCAACGTGGAATGTAGCGATGCGTGCGTAACCAGACAACCATGCTCCGCACTGGCGCGACGGCATCCGGGGGACCGGCAGATGGCAAGCATCCTGATCGTCGACGATGACAAGGTCGTTCAGATCTTCACCAAATTGATGCTTGAGCGCGAAGGCCACCGCGTCACTTGCGCGAGCGACGGCCCGCGCGCGCGCCACATTCTCCGCAACGCGGATTTCGATCTACTCATCATCGATATCTTCATGCCCGGGATGAACGGGCTGGAGACGATGAAGCTGGCGCATCAGTGCCGCCCGGAGATCCCGATCATCGTCATGTCAGGTCACGCGGCCTCACCGGCAGGCGTGTCAGCGCCCGATTTTCTCGCGATGTCCACCGAGCTCGGCGCCGTCTGTCGCCTCCAGAAGCCCCTCAAATCGGCGGTTCTTCTCTCGCACGTGGACCGATGCCTTGCGCCGGGGAATGGCTCGTCTCGGCTCCACTAGTATCGTCGCACATTCGATCACGACTGATGCTGGCATCGCCCGAAGCCAAAATCTGCTGCGGCATAATGGAATTATGATACCCGGATACCTACACAGCAGAGGTAATTAAGGGCTCCTTCACTCGGCTTCCCTATTTTCACGTGGAATTTCAGTGCCGCAGCAAAATTGCTTGTCGCGGTCCAAGGGGCACGTCGATGCAAGCACTCAATTCTATTTCAGCACGTATGATTGTCGCCATCACGCTCGTCGCTGCCGGATCGTGCGGCGCGCTCGCTGCCTTCAGCATGTGGCAGCAACAGGCGATCATCGACACGGCCCTTACGCGCGAGGCGCATGACGACTACGCCAATCTGACCGCTGCGCTGAATGCCGAAACGCGCACGCTGCTCGCGGTTGCCGAGTCGATCGCGTCGTCACAGCCAATCAAGGACTCTATCAAGGCGAACGATCGTGCCAGTGCGCTCGCGAATCTGAAGGAGGCCCATCAGCGTATCAAGCCGCGCGGCCTGGAACTGATCACGATTCAAACACCGCCGGCCATCAGCTTCGCCCGCATCCATAATCCCGGCACCTTCGGCGACAACGTCTCCGAGCGCCGCAAGATGGTGGTGCAGGCGATGACCAGCAAGAAGTCGGTCGGCGGCATCGAGCCCGGCCGCGATGCGCTCAACGTCTTTGGCGTAGCGCCCGCGATGGATGGTGAAGCCATTCTCGGCACCATCGATGTCGGCGCCCCGTTCGGCAAGACTTTCGTCGACACCATGAAGTCGCGCTTCGGTGTCGATGTCGGCATTCACCAGATCGATGGCCAGGCCGGCAAGACGCTAGTGTCCACCCTGAAGTCGGCTGCCCCGAGTGTCGATACGCTGCGTCGCGCGCTCGCCGGTGAAGTCGTGACACAATATGGCGAACTCGACAACAAACCTGTCGCCACCACCTTCGGCGCGATCAAGAGCTTTTCGGGCGACAATATCGCCGTCTTCGAGATCACTCGCGATACCAGCGGATATCACAGCCTGATGCGATCCTCGCTGAATTGGCTGGCCATCATTTCTGCCTGCGTGCTGCTGCTCGCCGGCGCCATCGCAACCTTCATGGGCCGCTCGATGGCGAAGCCGATCCGCGCACTCGAAACTGCGATGCGCGCCATTGCGGGCGGCAATCACGCGATCGCGGTGCCGGGTGCAGGCCGCAAGGACGAGATCGGCTCGATGGCCGGCGCCGTCGAAATCTTCAAGACCGGGCTGATCGAAACCGAACAGTTGCGCGCCGCCCAGGAAGAGCAGCGCGAGCGCGCCCAGAACGATCGCCGCGACACCATGAGTGCTCTCGCCTCGCGCTTCGAGGGCAGCGTTGGTACCGTAGTCACCGCCGTCGGTTCGGCTGCCGGCGAACTCCGCAACACCGCGCAATCGATGGCGGCCACCGCCGAGGAATCGACCCGGCAGACCGCAGCCGTCGCGGCAGCGTCCGAGGAGGCCACGCAGAGCGCTCAGGCGGTCGCCGCTGCTATCGAGCAGCTCAACGCCTCGATCAGCGAGATCGCACAGCAGGTCAACGAATCTGCCCGCGTCGCCGGCGATGCGGTATCGCAGGCCAACGTCACCAATAGCGAAGTGCAAAGCCTTGCGGAGGCCGCGCAGAAGATCGGCGACGTCGTCAAGCTGATTAGCGAGATCGCTGCGCAGACCAACCTGCTCGCACTCAATGCCACCATCGAAGCGGCCCGCGCAGGTGAAGCCGGCCGCGGCTTCGCCGTCGTCGCTTCCGAAGTGAAAGCACTGGCCACCCAGACGTCGAAGGCAACGGACGAAATCTCGGCACAGGTCGGCGCGATTCAGAGCGCCACGAAGCTCTCGGTGGGTTCGATTCAGAGCATCACCTCGACCATCGGCCGCGTCAGCGAGATCGCAAGCGCCATCGCCGCCGCCGTCGAGGAGCAGGGCGCAGCCACGCTCGAAATCGCCCGCAACGTCGCCGAAGCCGCCCGCGGCACCGGCGAGGTCTCGCAAAACATTGCCGGCGTCAATGACGCCGCCCGCGAGACCGGCCTCGCCGCGTCGCGCGTGGTGGAGTCGGCCGCGGACCTGTCACGCAATGGCGAAGACCTCCGCACGCAGGTCGATGTGTTCCTGCGCGAAGTACGGGCGGCCTAATTCTTCCAGCGGCGCGCTTCGGCACGCCGCTCTTCCATTGCGAACAAAGCGGGAATCAGCGAGCGTGATTCGTCACCTCGGATACATGCCTTGCTCGCTCAAGCCTCTTATCTCGACGCCCTCAATCCAGAACAACGCCATGCCGTCGAGCATGGCGTGTTCCCGCACGGGAACAGCATCACGTCTGCACCGCTGTTGGTCATCGCCGGTGCCGGTTCCGGCAAGACCAACACCCTTGCACACCGCGTCGCGCATCTGATCGTCAATGGCGCCGATCCGCGCCGCATCCTGCTGATGACCTTCTCGCGGCGCGCGGCCAGCGAGATGAGCCGCCGCGTCGAACGCATCGCGCGCAAGGTGATCGGCGACAATGCCGGCGTCATGACCGACGCACTGGCCTGGGCCGGCACCTTTCACGGCATTGGCGCGCGACTCCTGCGCGACTATGCCGAACAAATCGGCCTCGATCCTGCATTCACCATTCACGACCGCGAGGATTCCGCGGACCTGATGAATCTGGTCCGGCACGAACTCGGTTTCTCCAAAACCGAAACGCGCTTCCCGACCAAGGGCACGTGCCTCGCGATCTACTCCCGCTGCGTCAATTCCGAGACCGAACTCGATCAGGTGCTCGGCGCGTCCTATCCGTGGTGCGCGGCCTGGTCGGCTGAGCTGCGCGAATTTTTCGCCGGATATGTCGAAGCCAAGCAGAAGCAGAACGTGCTCGATTACGATGACCTGCTTTTGTACTGGGCGCAGATGGCGAGCGAACCGCTGCTCGCCGATGATATCGGCGGTCGCTTCGATCACGTGCTGGTCGACGAATATCAGGACACCAACCGGCTGCAGTCGGCGATCCTGCTGGCGCTGAAGCCACAGGGCCACGGGCTCACCGTCGTCGGCGACGACGCGCAGTCGATCTATTCGTTTCGCGCCGCCACCGTGCGCAACATTCTCGACTTTCCCAGGCAGTTCAGCCCGCCGGCAGAGATCATCACGCTCGACCGCAATTATCGCTCGACGCAGCCGATCCTGGCAGCGGCCAATGGCGTGATCGATCTCGCCCGCGAACGCTTCACCAAGAATCTCTGGACCGACCGCGCCTCCTCCGCCAAGCCGCAACTCGTCACCATCAGGGACGAAACCGACCAGGCCCGCGCCATCGTTGCGCGTGTGCTTGAGAATCGCGAAGGCGGCATGACGCTGAAGGAACAGGCGGTGCTGTTCCGCACCTCGTCGCATAGTGGATCCCTGGAAGTCGAGCTGACGCGGCGGAACATTCCGTTCGTGAAGTTCGGTGGGTTGAAGTTTCTCGATGCTGCGCATGTCAAGGACATGCTGGCGCTGCTCCGTTTCGTCGAGAACCCGCGTGACCGCGTTGCCGGCTTCCGTCTGATGCAGTTGCTGCCCGGCGTCGGGCCGGCGTCCGCACAGCGCGCGCTGGATCACATGATCACGGCGCCCGATCCGATCGGCGCGCTGGTACATGCCCCTGCGCCGCCGCGCGCAGCTGCCGACTGGCCCGGCTTTGTCGAGATCGTCAGTGAAATAAAATCAGGCCGTGCCGGCTGGCCCGCCGAGCTGGAACTGGCGCGGCGCTGGTACGAGCCGCATCTCGACAGGATTCACGAGGACTCGCTGACGCGCCGTGCCGATCTGATCCAGCTCGAAGCGATCGCCTCGGGCTATCCGTCCCGGGAACGTTTCCTCACCGAACTCACACTCGATCCGCCGGACGCGACCAGCGATCAGTCCGGCGTGCCATTGCTCGATGAGGATTATCTGATCCTCTCGACCATTCACTCTGCCAAGGGGCAGGAATGGAAATCGGTCTATGTGCTGAATGTGGTCGATGGCTGCATGCCGTCGGATTTGGGCACCGGGACATCCGCCGAGATCGAGGAAGAGCGCCGGCTTTTGTATGTGGCGATGACGCGCGCCAAGGACGATCTGCATCTGATGGTGCCGCAGCGCTTCTTCACCCACGGCCAGCAGGCGCATGGCGACCGCCATGTCTATGCGTCGCGCACCCGCTTCATTCCGGAGGCGCTGCTCCATTTGTTCGAGCGCACCACCTGGCCACAGGTCGCGGCAGTCGATCCGGCGCGTGCGGCTGCGCAGGGTGTGCGCATGGACATCAATTCCCGCATGCGCGCGATCTGGCGCTAATTCGCCCTACGTTTTGAGTTGCTTGTCCCACTCGGGCACGCCGCTGAAGCGCGCCACCAGGAAGTCGATGAACAGCCGCACCTTCACGGCGAGATGCCGCGTCGGTGGATAGATCGCATAGAGCGTCAACGGCGGCGCCTTGTAGGCACTGAGCACACCGCGCAGAGATCCTGCACGTAATGCATCGCCGGCAATGAAGGTCGGCAGCAGCGCGACTCCCCTGCTTTTGATGGCGGCATCGCGCAGCACCTCGGCATTGTTGACGCAGAGCGTCCAGCTCGGCTGGATCCAGTGATCGTCACCATTCTTGCCCGTGAGCTTCCATTGATTGCCCGTGAGCAGGAAGCCGTAAGTCAGAAGTGCGTGGCTGCGCAGGTCTTCCGGCAGCTTTGGCGTACCGTGCTGCCTGAGATAATCCGGCGATGCACAGACGACGCGATCAATGGCGACGATCTTGCGCGCAATGAGGCTGGATGATTCCAGATCGGCGATACGCAGTGTGACATCGAAGCCACCCTGCATCGGATCGACCTGATCGTCCGAGAGTACGAGCTGAATTTGCAGCTCCGGACATTGCGCCATGAAGTCGGCGATGGCCGGCCCGAGTTGCAGCGTGCCGAATGACATCGGCGCATTGACGCGCAGCAATCCGCGCGGCGTCGATTGCGCCTGCGCCACCGCCTGATCGGCGGCATTGAGATCGGCCAAAATACTTAACGCCCGCTCGAAATAGGCCTGGCCATTCTCGGTCGCGCTGGCATGGCGCGTGGTGCGGTTGAGAAGCTGCACGCCCAGATCCTGTTCAAGCTCGCCGACATATTTCGAGATCGCCGAGCGCGACAGCCGCAACTGCCGCCCTGCTTCGGAGAAACTACCGAGTTCGACGACTTTGACGAAGGCACGCAGGCTGTTGAGTTTGTCCATGAGGCATTCCTGACTGTCACCATATCGTAGACAGTCATGTCACAAATGACCAGATTGTCTTTGATCAGGGGATCACCCAATTATCCCGGCAACGGAAGACGAAACGCCTTCCTAACCAGGAGACAGACCATGTCAGGCATCCACCATGTCACCGCAATTGCTGGTAACGCCTTGCGGAATTTCGATTTTTACACCCGCGCGCTGGGCATGCGCTTCGTCAAGAAGACCGTCAATTTCGACGATCCGGGCACCTATCATTTCTATTACGGCGATGAGACCGGCAAGCCGGGCACCATCCTGACCTTCTTCCCGTGGGAACATGCCGCCCCCGGCCGTGGCGGCGTAGGCCAGACCCAGCAGACCTCGTTCCGCGTCCCGGCCCGTTCGCTCGGCTACTGGACGCATCGCTTCATTGAGAAGGGCATCGCCCATGAAGCGCTCGAAAAGCGCTTTGGCGAAGCCGTGCTGCCCTTCACCGATCCGGACGGCATGAGCCTCGCTCTGGTCGGCGTTGCCGGTATCGAGAACGAGCCCGGCTGGAGCAATGGCGACGTCCCGGCCGAACACGCGATCCGCGGCTTCCATGGCGTGACGCTACTGCTGGAGAAGGCCGAGAAGACCAGCGCGATCCTCACCGACGTGTTCGGCTTCAAGGAAACCGCGCGTGAAGGTTCGATCATTCGCCTGAGTGCCGACAGCGCGGAAGGCGGCATCGTCGACATCTATGAGGCCGGCGGTTTCCTGCCGGGCCGTCAGGGCCGTGGCTCGGTGCATCACGTCGCCTTCCGCGCTATCGATGATGCCGATCAGCAGGTGATGGCCAACAAGCTGGTGAAGACTCATGGCCAGCAGCCGACGGAGCAGAAGGACCGTAACTACTTCCGCTCGGTCTATTTCCGCGAACCCGGCGGCGTGCTGTTCGAGATCGCCACCGACATCCCGGGCTTTGCCGTGGATGAGCCCGTCGAATCCCTCGGCGAACATCTGAAGCTGCCCGCGTTCCTCGAAAAGCATCGCAGCGAGATCGAACGCGTGTTGCCGGTGCTCGATATCGAAAAGGTGGCGTCATGAGCTTTGATCTGTCCCACATCCATCGCTTCGTGCCGGGCAACCGGCACGAGGCAACACCGCTCCTGCTGCTGCACGGCACCGGCGGTGACGAAAGCGATCTGCTGCCACTCGGCGAGGCGATTGCGCCCGGCACTGCATTGCTGTCGCCTCGCGGTCAGGTGCTGGAGCACGGGATGCCGCGTTTCTTTCGCCGGCTCGCCGAAGGCGTGTTCGACGAGGACGATGTGATCAGACGCGCCAACGAGCTCGCGGACTTCGTCACCGAAGCACGTAAGCGTTACGGCATCACCGCACCGATCGCGCTCGGCTATTCCAACGGCGCCAATATCGCCGCTGCGATGATGCTGTTGCGACCCGAGGCGCTGGCCGGCGGCATATTGTTGCGGGCGATGGTGCCGCTACGTGACGCGCCAGTGGCAGATCTCGCAGCCAAGCCGGTACTGATCGTGTCGGGCCAGTCCGATCCGATCATCCCGCCAAGCAATTCGCAGCGGCTTGCCGTGATGCTGGCAAAAGCGGGTGCCGATGTGCAGCACCGCACGCTGCTCGTTGGCCATCAATTATCGCAGGCGGACCTGACGATTGCGAAAGAATGGTTGGCGAATGTTGAGGCAACGAACCAAGCCGCGGCATAACCTCTCCCCGCCTGCGAGGAGAGGTCGACAGCGAGCGCAGCGGAGCCTTCGGGTGAGGGGGAGTTAGTGGTTTGCTCTTAACGCTCCCCCTCACCCGGCTTTCACGCGCTCCACGCGCTTCAGCCGGCCTCTCCCCGCAAGCGGGGAGAGATAAGAAGGCCAACTACAAATTCGCGCCACTGAACATTTCTCTGTACCAATCCGCTATGAGCTTCGGATTGATCCGGCCATCGACGATGAACACGCCCTGCGCACCATCGGCGACCCAGGCCTTCACGGCATCGAGATCGGCGAGCGTCCGCACCACAACGCCATCGGCGCCGTAGCCGCGCGCGATGGCGGCAAAGTCGGTCACCGGGAACTGCGCCATGCCGGCGTTGTAGCCTTCGGGCCCGAAATGATGCACCTCGGCGCTATAGGCGCTGTCATTATAGATGAAGATACAGATGCGCTTCTTCAGCCGCACCGCGGTTTCCAGTTCCGCGATCGACATCAGGAAGCCGCCATCACCGACTGCTAACACGGTCAAGCGTTCCGGCTGCGTCACCGCCGCACCGATCGCGCCGGCAAGGCCGAGGCCGATGGACTGGAACGCGATCGGAATGCACCAGCCTTTATGATCGGGCGCTGAAATATAGCGCGTCACCCAACCGACGAAATGTCCGCCGTCGACAACGACGGTGCGATCCTTCGGCAGGATATCGTCCATCGCCTTGCTCAGCGTGCGCGGATCGATGTGCTCGGCAGTGCTGGTGTCGTCATAGGCCAGATTATGATTGCCTCTGGCAGTCATCACCGCCGCAACCTCGGGCGTGCGCCAGCCGGCCTCGCTGGGCGGCGTCTTGTCAAACGCCTGCAACACGGTGGTGGCCACAGCCGAGGCATCGCCTTCAAGTTCGAGATCGACCGGACGATGCACGCCGATGCGCCCCTTCTCGACATCGATCTGCACGAGCTGGGCATAGTCCGAGATCAGCTTGCCCTTCTTCGTGGTCCACATGTTCAGCGACATGCCGAAGGCGAGGATCATGTCGCTCTGTGCAATCAGTTCAGCCGTGGCCTTCGACGAGAAACCGCCGGCAACACCCAGATTCCACGGATGACCGGAAAACATCCCATGCGCCTGCAACGACGTCGCCAGCAACGCGCCGAGTCTGTCGGCCAATTGAACCAGTAACGGCTGCGCATCGGCCACGACAGCACCATGACCCGCCAGAATCAGCGGTCGCTTCGATGTCCGGATCGTCGCAACAAGTTCATCCAGCTTCGCCGGATTGATCGTGACCCGCGGCATGATTGGCAAATGCTTCTTGCCCATCGTCGCCGTCACCGGCATTTCCTGCACATTGATCGGCAGGCTGAGCACGACCGGCTTGCGCTCACGCAGAGCAACCGAGGCTGCTTTCCAGGTGTCGGCGTAAGCGCTCTGTGCATCGGTGATCTGCCGCCACTCGCCGCCAACCGCGTGAACGAGTTCGGATTGATTAAAGGCAAATGCCGACTGCTTGTCGCCGAGCACCACGTCACCCGCGAGAACGAGCAATGGTGTGTCGCTCTTCGCAGCTTCGCCGATGCCAGTGATCGCATTGGTCAGACCTGGCCCCGCCGTCACACTGACAATCGTGAGATCGCGCGTCAGACGCGCCGCCACATCGGCCATGCTCACCGCGCCGCCTTCGTGACGCGCAGCGACAAACTCGACACCGAACTCGGTCAGGCCGAGCGTCACCTTGAAATTTGCGCCGCCAACCAGACCGAAACAGCGCTTGGCGCCGATATCGGCGATCGCGCGCGCGACTTCGCGCCAGACGGTCGAACTGGCCGGGGTGTGGTCGAGAACTGCAGCGGATGAGGATGTCATGAGGTCACTTTGCACCGATCGCGATCTCCTCGACATTCAAGGATCGGGCCAAAGTAGTTTAGGTCTAAAGGAATTGCCATATGCCGATCGCGCTGGCCCAATCACGTGATCGGGAGAGCGAAACAGGCCCAGAATTGCCATCTGCGGTGATCCGCAGTGGCCAATTCCGCGCAGATGCGCCTTAATTCAGGGCAGATCGGTCGGCGATTACGCCCGTCCGGCGATCACCATGCTGTGCAGATCGTCGGCCATCTTCGGCGCAGCAGCGCCTTCAAGCGACGATCGCAGGGCCTCGATATCGGCATCCGGGACCGGGCGCCATCCGCAGGGGCACTGACCGTCCTGATGGGCCGCGGCAACTTCGCGATAGGTCGCGCCGATCGCGGTTGCCAGAAGACGCATCACCACATCGGGCGCCAGACGCGAGCTATCGAGCACGCGGCAGAACGTCGTCATGATGGCCTGGTTGAGATAGATCTGTGTCGAATTCTCGTCGGTGATATCAGAGACCTTGACCTGCTGCGGAAGCATGCGCGTATCCTTTGCGACCCCTGCGTTTGTCTAGGCCGCGGTCGCGTCATGCTCAACCGGTTTCGGGCCGGCTAGCCTTAGAAGGCCTCAAGCCTGTCATGTTTTGAATGGCTCAAAACAGGATGTGTCGTGCGCACATTCTTGGTTCGGCTGCGCTTTGCTTTATTCTGCTGCGGCTTGCGCTTGTCCCGCGCTGGCATCGATATGCATGGCCTCGATACGCTTCACGTTGCTGATCGACCCCATGATCAGCGGCACGCGCTGATGGATCGCCGTCGGCGCGAGATCGAGAATACGGACACGACCCGTGGTCGCGCCGCCGCCGGCCTGTTCGACGATGAAGGCCATGGGATGCGCTTCATAGACGAGACGCAGCCGGCCATCGGCATAGCCCTTGCGCGCATCGGACGGATAGAGAAACACGCCGCCGCGGATCAGGATGCGATAGGCCTCGGCGACCAAGGCTGCAATCCAGCGCATGTTGAAATTCTTGCCACGCGGGCCATCGACGCCGGCGAGGCACTCCTCGACAAAGTCGCGCACCGGCGCTTCCCAGTGGCGATGGTTGGACGCGTTGATCGCATATTCCGCGCACTCGGCCGGGATCTGCACGCGCTGGCGAATGCGCTTGTAGCTTCTTGCTGTGCGATCGAGCGTGAAGATATCGACGCCATCACCGAGCGTGAGGACCAGCGATGTCTGCGGGCCGTAGACAACGAAGCCGGCAGCAATCTGTGCGCTGCCTTTTTGCGTGAATGGGATCGCGCCCTTCGAGGTCGGCATGATCGAGAAGATCGTGCCCACCGTCATATTGGTTTCGATATTCGACGATCCGTCGAGCGGATCATAAGCAATATCGAGCAACCCGCCGCTATCACTGATATCCGCTGTCTCGGCTTCCTCGGAGGCCAGCGCTGCCCAGGACACCGGCTTCAGCGCCGCGCGAACGATCTCGTCGGCGCGGACATCGAGATCCTTCTGCACGTCGCCATCGGCATTCTGCGCGCCCTGCGCCTCGCCGGTAATTCCGGCCAGCGCGCCGCAGCCAATCAGGTCGGAGATTTCGATGGAGGCCTTGGCGAAGGCGTCGACCGCAGCAGCCACCGCCAGCCGCAGCGGGTCCTGTCCGGCGTAGTCAGCCGTATATCGGGACAGGGGCATGTGGTCGGTCATCGCAATCTCCGCAAAATACTGGGCTCCTTCTGGCACATGGCCGCGTCCGGAAGGCCCGGGAATGGCAGAAATGGGTCATTTTGCCCACAGATATTGACCCTCGGGGCCAAATAAAGGAACTTTCGTAAAAATTAGGCCGCGAAAGTTTTCCTTATATGACGAAGCGCTTCCGCGACATCTCGATCCGCCAGCTGCGTGCACTGGCCGCCGTCGCCGCCAGCGGCAGCATTACGGCGGCAGCTTTGAAGCTGCGCCTGACACAGCCGGCGGTGACGCTGCAGCTACGCAACCTGCAAGGCCTCGCCGGCCTGCCGCTGATCCAGCGCACCGGCGACGGGATGATTCTGACCGATGCGGGCCGCGAGGTGCTGGCGCTGTCGGAACGGATCGAGGCAGCGATGGCGGCCTGCGCGACATCGCTGGACATGATGGCCGGCAAGACCGGCGGGCGCATCTCCATCGGCGCCGTCAGTACGGCGAAATACTTCGTGCCCTTCGCCATCTCGGCCTTCGCGAAGCTCCATCCCAAGATCGAGATCTTGCTGACGGTCGGCAATCGCGAGGAGACCATCGCAGGTCTGCGCAGCTACGATCTCGATATCGCGATCATGGGCCGGCCGCCGGCCGGGATCGACATGGATGTGAACCTGATCGGCGATCATCCGCATGTGATCATCGCGCCGAGCGATCATCGCCTCGCGGGCAAGGCGCGCCTCTCCATGAGCGATCTCGCAAGCGAGACTTTCCTGACGCGAGAGCCGGGCTCGGGCACACGCGGATTGATGGAGCAATTGTTCGAGAGCGCAGGCTTGCGCGCCACGATCGGCATGGAGATGGACAGCAATGAAACGATCAAACAGGCCGTGATGGCCGGGCTCGGCATCGCCTTCATCTCCGCGCATACGGTGGCCACCGAACTGGAGCAGCAGCGACTGGTGATGCTGGATGTGATCGGCCTGCCGATCATCCGGCAATGGTTCGTGCTCAACCGCAAGGACAAGGTGCTGCTGCCGCCGGCGCAGGCGATGCGCGCATTCCTCGCCGCACAGGGCGCGCAGTTCCTGCCTGCGACGGAAGCCGGCAAATCTGCGCCGGCGCGCCGCAAGTCTCGTAGCCGCGCGGCGCTATAGCGACCGACCTGGCCTCACCTTGTAGCATCCGGCGAGGGTGATATGGTGTCGCCAGCCCGAGCGCCAACACATCCCTTTACCAATCATCGGAGAATTCAATGCCTGCTGTCTCGGCAGATAGCACTGCGCCCGTCAGCGTCGTGACCGCCCTTTATCTCGGCACCAAGGTGCTTCACACCGAAGCCGAGCGCTCCGGCATCATCAAGGACATGCTGCGCGGCGACGTCAGCCGCAAGGGCTATGTCCTGCTGCAGCGGAATCTGCTGGCGGCCTATCAGGCGCTGGAAGCCGGGCTCGAGAGCCATCGCGACACGCCCGTGCTCGCCACACTCGCGCAATATCGGCTCGATCGCGCATCGGCCATGCAAGCCGATCTCAATGTGCTGTGCGATGGCGATTTTTCTGCTGTGCCGATGCTGCCTGCTGGCGAAGCCTATGCCAAGCGCATCGCGGATGCCGCCAAGGGCGACGGCGAATTGCTGATCGCCCATGCATATACGCGCTATCTCGGCGATCTCTCCGGCGGCCAGATTCTCAAGCGCTTGCTCGCCAAGAAGCCCGGCCTCGCGCCGGAGGAATTGTCGTTCTACGACTTCCCGGCCTATGCCGATCTCGCCGCGTTGAAGTCGGACTATCGCACCGCGCTCGATGAAGCCGGCAAGCTCGCCAAGAATCCGCAGGCGATCATCGACGAAGGTTCGGTGGCATTCCAGCTCAACACCGATCTGTCCTGGGCGGTGCAGGGTGCGATCGAAGCGGAGCAGGTGGCGTGAGCTTTTTGCTTAGCCTCTCCCCGCTTGCGGGGAGAGGTCGACGTCCGCATGCGCAGCATGTGGGCGTCGGGTGAGGGGGACTCTCCACGAACTCCGAGCTCGCGGAGAATCCCCCTCACCCGTCGCGGACTTCGTCCGCGCCACCCTCTCCCCGCAAGCGGGGCGAGGGGAAATCACTTCCAGCTGACCAGCGGCGGCATCGAGCTCAGAATATTCTCGACGTTGCCGCCGGTCTGCAGGCCGAACATCGTGCCTTTGTCGTAGAGCAAGTTGAACTCGACATAGAGGCCGCGCGTTTCGAGCTGCTGCGCGCGCTCTTCCTCGGTCCAGGCTTCCTGCATCCGTGCACGCACGATGCGCGGATAGACATCGAGGAAGGCCGAGCCGACGTCACGCGTGAAGGCGAAGTCCTTCTCGAAATCGCCGGTGTTGAGCTGATCGAAGAAGATGCCGCCGACGCCGCGCGCCACTCCGCGATGCGGCAGGAAGAAATAGTCGTCGGCCCAGGCCTTGAACTTCTTGTAGTAAGCGGGATCATGCGCATCGCAGGCGCCGCGCATCGCATCGTGAAACGTGATCGTATCCGGCGCGTCGACCTTGCGCTGCTCGGGCAGCATCGGCGTCAGATCCGCGCCGCCGCCGAACCAGCCCACGGCCGTCGACAGGAAGCGCGTGTTCATGTGCACGGTCGGCACGCGCGGGCTGCGCGGATGCATGATCAGGCTGATGCTGCTGGACACGTAATCGAGCTGCGATCCGCCGCCCGGCATTTGCCGCGCCATCTCCGGCGACAGCTTGCCATTCGCGCTTGAGGTATGGATCCCGATCTTCTCGAACAGGCGACCGTCTGAGAGGAAGCCGCCAACGCCGCCGCCGATGCCCGTCGCGCGGGTCCACGGCTTGTAGGTGAATGTGGCCGGCGTGCCCGGGAACAGCGCCTGCGGCGCCTCGCGCTCCAGCGCCTCGATCTCGGCGCAGATGCGGTCGCGGAGGGATTCGAACCAGACCTTGGCGCGGTTGCGGTTCTGTTCGATTTCTGGACTGACGATCGGGGTCATGATGTTCATGGTCTTTTCGCTCATGATGTTCGTACAGTCTATATGCCGCCTGCGGCGCGATGACACCTTGAGATGCGTCAAAACGTGAGGTGAATCGCCGGTTTTGCGGAATTGCCGCGCCTCGCCAAGAGCGAAGCGGCGGTGTATCAGAGGCGGCAAAATCATGCCTTTCGGCACCAGTTTCCGGAACCCAAGCATTTGACCCAGTCCACGCCCCGCAAGCCGTTCCTCGATGTCCTCGCCGGCCAGCGCCAGGCGGTGCCGCCGCTCTGGATGATGCGACAGGCCGGGCGTTATCTGCCTGAATATCGCGAGGTCCGCGCACAGGCCGGTGGTTTCCTCGACCTGTGTTTCAATCCGGATTTCGCCACCGAAGTGACGCTGCAGCCGATCCGGCGTTTTGGTTTCGATGCCGCAATCATCTTCTCCGACATCCTAGTGATCCCTTATGCCCTCGGCCGCTCGGTCCGCTTCGAGGTCGGCGAAGGCCCGCGGCTCGACCCATTGGACACGCCGGAAAAGGTCGCGACGCTCTCGCCCGAGGCCGACTTCACCAAGCTCGAACCGGTGTTCGAAGCGCTGCGCCGCGTGCGCGCGCAGCTCGACCCGAAGATTACGCTGATCGGTTTCTGCGGAGCGCCATGGACCGTTGCGACTTACATGGTTGCCGGCAAGGGCACACCGGATCAGGCGCCAGCGCGGATGATGGCCTATCGGCATCCGGAGGCCTTCGCAAAAATCATCGACACCATCGTCGAGAACTCGATTACCTATCTGCTCCATCAGTTGAAAGCCGGCGCCGATGTGCTGCAGATCTTCGATACCTGGGCCGGCATACTGCCCGCAGCGGAATTCCAGCGCTGGTCGGTGGAGCCGACCAAGCGCATCATCGCAGGTGTGCGTGCAAAGGTGCCGAATGCGAAGATCATCGGCTTCCCGCGCGGCGCCGGCGCGCTGCTGCCGAGTTATGTCGGCGCCACCGGTGTCGATGCCGTGAGCATCGACTGGGCCGCCGAACCGTCATTCGTGCGCGAGCGGGTGCAGAGCCACGTCGCCGTGCAGGGCAATCTCGATCCGCTGGTGCTGATCGCCGGTGGCGCCGCGCTCGATCGCGCCGTCGATGACGTGCTGACGAATTATGCCAGCGGACGCTTCATCTTCAATCTCGGCCACGGCATCCAGCCGGAAACGCCGATCGCCCATGTGGAGCAGATGGTGAAGCGGGTGCGGGATTTCAGGGGATAACACCCCGCGCAACTCGTAGGATGGGTAGAGCGCAGCGAAACCCATCGCCTTCGTGTGCTGGTAGATGGTGGGTTTCGCTATGGCGCGATGCGCCTGCAGTCACCCCATCCTGCACACGCTCAACTTCATTAGTCGTCATGGCCGGACTTGTTCCGGCCATCCACGCCTTCCTTTGTCGCCAAGACGTGGATACGCGGGGCAAGCCCACGCATGACGGCGTGTGTGGCGCCGATAGCGCGTCACGCCTTCACGGATTTAACTGTCAAACAGCCACTGCTCTTCAGACATGCGTCATCGCCCCCATTGTTTGCGGCGCGGGGGCGCCGTCGTCGCTTGCATTCCCTGCCCCCTGTGAGAGGGCGTGCGGAACGCCAGGTGCCCGTTGCACCCTTGGGCCTGATGCGAATGCGGTCTTCCGCAAGGATAATGCATCAGGACTTTCGGAGGCGCCGAGCGATTGCCCGACGTTCCGCATACGGTGTTTTTTCGGTTGCTTGCGCGTTGCCATGGCGAACGATCCCATCACCAAAATTACAGTCCCAAGGCGAATGGGACAGGGTGCCTCAAGCGAGTAAGCCGGACGCGTTTCGATTTGGTCGTCCGTCACACTGTCCAGGGGTCTTTCCATCCGAAGGTCGGCCGTCTCCTTGCCAGTGGCAGTGCTGGCGCAGATCCGTCCTGCCCGAAGACAGACGTCACCCATGAACCGCGTGACGCCGCATCTCCGGCGTCCACCGCATCCTGCCCCGCGAACGTGACGATCGCGATCGCCCCTCTCGGCGGGGCAGGACGAAGGAGAATATAAACCTTATAGGGATATTGTCAATGAAGAATAGGAAAAATGTTCGGGTGCCCCACATTGTCATTCCGGGGCGCAGGAGACGCCGAAGGCGGCGTATCGCGAACCCGGAATCTCAGCATGTTCAGCGGAAAACACTCCGGGATTCCGGGTTCGCGTGCGGCTGGCGCCGCCCACGCCCCGGAATGACGAGGAGGATGCGCAATACCGCGCGAACTACTTCGCGGCCTGCTTGCCGTCGACGAAACTGACCTCCACGCCCTTCTTCACGGACGCACCGAGGCGCTCCACGTCCCAGTTGGTGAGACGCACGCAGCCGTGGGAATCGCTCTTGCTGACACGCGACGGATCCGACGTGCCGTGGATACCGTAGCTCTTCTCCGACAGGCCGATCCACATCGCGCCGACGGGATTGTTGGGGCCGCCATTGATGGTGAAGGGCTTCGACGATTCCACGCCCTTGAACTTGTATTTCGGATCGTAACGATAGACCGGGTTGGCGTGAACCGACGTCACTTTCAGCTTACCTGACGGCGTCGGCTTCTCCTCGCTGCCGACGCTGGCGGGATAGAAGGCGAGCAGCGCGCCATCCTTGGCGAAGGCCTTCACGGTCTGGCGAACCTTGTCGACCTCGAGACGGCTGACCTTGTCCGGCTTGTGATCCGACAGCTTGACGATGGTGATGGTCTCACCGGCCTTGTCGAACTTTGCTTTGGGATTGAGCGTCTCAAGCAAATCCTGGCTCATGTGGAAGCGCTCACCGAGCGCTTCCACAGCATTGGTGAAGTCGAGCTTTTTCAGGGATTTCATCTCTTCCATCTTGACCGGCAGCTTGTCGAGATACGGACCCTTCACGTCTTTCTCGGTCAGCACGTAACCGGTCATGACTGGTTCGGAGGACGCGGCCTGTAACTTGGTCCAGATCTCCGGTGTCAGCACCTTGCCGGGCGGCAGGCTGTTAGCCTCGGCGAAAGCCAGAAGCGCCTTCTCGACATTGTCGCCAAACAATCCATCGATCTCGCCCGGCGAGAAATGCGCGCGGTCGAGCAGCACCTGGAGCTTCACCGCCAGCGAGCTGAGCTTTTCGTCGGGCGGCAGCTTGCCGGTGAAATTGGCGGCGTTGATCGTCTCGGCATTGAAAGCCCTGGACGGCTTGTCGGAATCCTTGGCGAGGGCTGCGCCCTGCGCCAGCAGCGACAGTCCGACCGCGACGATGAGGCTGCGCATAGCGTCTCTTTCCGGCTGAGTGATGGATGATGCGCACCGGCGCATCTCTCCAAGACAAAGCCAAGAACCGCCTCTGGTTCCATCCTGACGCGATGCACGCCGTGATCGCGCCCTACCGCCCCTTCTCTTTCCGCCACGCCGCGAAATCCACCAACGTCTGCTCATCCGTCGCCGGATAGAGCCCGAAGATGCCCTTGCCCTTCTGCACCTGTTCGGTGACGAAATCCTCGAAGGCGGTCATCTCGAAAGCTTCATTGGCGATCTCGTCGGCGAGATGCGCGGGGATGACGATGACGCCATCGCTGTCGCCGAGGATCACGTCGCCGGGAAACACCGGCGCATCGCCGCAGCCGATCGGGCCGTTGATCTCGATGGCCTGATGCAGCGTCAGGTTGGTCGGGGCGCTCGGACGATGGTGATAGGCCGGGAAGCCGAGTTTGGCGATCTCGGCGGAATCGCGGAAGCCGCCATCGGTGATGACACCGGCAACGCCGCGCTGCGCCAGTCGGTTGATCAGGATCGCGCCGGCGGAAGCCGCACGCGCATCCTTGCGGCTGTCCATCACCAGCACGGCACCGGGCGGGCAATCCTCCACCGCCTTGCGCTGGGGATGCGAGCGATCCCTGAACACATCGAGCTTGTTGAGATCCTCGCGCGCCGGCATGTAGCGCAGCGTGAAGGCCTCGCCGACCAGCGTCGGCTGGTTGGGTGCAAGCGGATGAACGTCCTGGATGCACTGGTTGCGGAAGCCGCGCTTGTATAGCGCGGTGGCCACGGTGGCGGTGGAGATGGTCTTGAGTTTGGCGCGGGTCGCGTCGCTGAGCTTGGTCATGGGATCACTCACTCAATAAATCACGGGTTCTTTGACCGGCGCACCGAAGTCGGTGCGCAAGAAGTCGAAGTCGCAGCCTTCATTGGCCTGCTGGATATGTTTGGTGAACATCCAGCCATAGCCGCGTTCGTAATTGCGTTCCGGGGCTTTCCATGCGGCACGACGCTTTTCCATTTCGGCATCGGAGATGTCGAGATTGATCGTGCGTGCATCGACGTCGAGGGTGATCATGTCGCCATTCTCGACCAGTGCCAGCGGACCACCGATAAAGGATTCCGGCGCAACATGCAGAATGCATGCGCCGTAGCTGGTGCCGCTCATCCGCGCATCGGACAGCCGCACCATGTCGCGCACGCCCTGCTTCACCAGCTTTTTCGGGATCGGCAGCATGCCCCATTCCGGCATGCCCGGTCCGCCCTGCGGCCCCGCATTGCGCAGGATCAGCACATGATCGGCCGTGACATCGAGGCTCTCGTCATCGATCGCCTTCTTCATGCTGGGATAGTCGTCGAATACCAGTGCCGGGCCGGTATGCTTGAGGAAGCGCGGCTCGCAGGCCGAAGGCTTGATGACGCAGCCGTCGGGCGCGAGGTTGCCCTTCAGCACCGCGAGCGCGCCCTCGGCGTAGATGGGATCTTTGACGGTTCGGATGACGTCGTCGTTATAGACTTCGGCGCCGGCGATGTTCTCGCCCAGCGTCTTGCCGGTGACCGTCATCACATCGAGATGGAGATGGTCCTTGATGCGGCTCATCAGTCCCGGCAGGCCGCCGGCATAGAAGAAGTCCTCCATCAGATATTTGTCGCCGGACGGGCGCACATTCGCGATCACAGGCACCTTGCGGCTGGCGATTTCGAAATCGTCGAGGCCGATATCCTGCCCGGCACGGCGTGCCTGCGCGATCAGGTGGATGATGGCATTGGTCGAGCAGCCCATCGCCATCGCCACGGTGATGGCGTTCTCGAAGGCCTTGCGCGTCTGGATCTTCTGCGGCGTCAGATCCTCCCACACCATCTCCACAATGCGGCGACCACATTCACTGGCCATGCGGATGTGGCCGGCGTCGGCGGCGGGGATCGACGAGGCACCGGGCAGCGTCATGCCGATCGACTCCGCGATCGCCGTCATGGTCGAGGCGGTGCCCATGGTCATGCAGGTGCCGTAGCTCCTGGCGATGCCGCCCTCGACCTCGACCCATTCCTTGTCGGAGATTTTTCCCGCACGGCGCTCGTCCCAGTATTTCCAGGCATCGGAGCCGGAGCCCAGCGTCTTGCCCTTCCAGTTACCGCGCAGCATCGGGCCGGCCGGCAGATAGATCGCGGGATAGCCCGCGCTGGTGGCGCCGAGCAGAAGCCCCGGCGTGGTCTTGTCGCAGCCGCCCATCAGCACCACGCCATCGACGGGATGGCCGCGCAGCAATTCCTCGGCGTCCATCGCCAGCATGTTGCGATAGAGCATGGTGGTCGGCTTCAGGAAACTCTCCGACAGCGACAGCGCTGGCAGCTCCATCGGGAAGCCGCCAGCCATCAGGATGCCGCGTTTGACGTCATCGACGCGGGTCTTGAAATGCATGTGGCACGGCTGCGCCTCGGACCATGTGTTGAGGATGGCGATGACAGGGCGCCCCTTCCACTCCACCGGTGCATAGCCCTGCTGCATCGCGCGCGAGCGATGGCCGAAGGCACGCAGGTCGTCCGGCGCGAACCAGCGTGCGCTGCGGAGTTGATCGGGGGTCTTCTTGTGGCCCGGCATAATTCCATCCCTGTTTCTTTTTGCTTTGGCACGACTTACTTTTGCACGATGCGAACCAGTCAAGCCGGTCGAGTGTGCCGGATTCGACTGTAGCGGTTCAAGACCGCCTGGCCAATGTCCGGTCCGGCATCTCCGCCTCTGCCAGCCGATGCGCTTCCAGCGCCTCGGCATAGAGCGCGAGACCGTCGGCGACTTTCTGGCGCTCGACCGGGGCCAGTTGCTGCAAGGCATTGGTGACCTGCCGCTGTCCATAGGCCTCGATCGCCTCGCGCGTGCGCCGCCCCTTGGCCGTGAGCAACAGCCGCTTGACGCGGCCGTCGCCGGCACTGGCGGCTTCCTTCAGCTCACCGGCGTCGATCAGCTTGCGGATCATCCGACTGACGCTGGATTTCTCCAGCCCGAGAAACGCCGATAGTTCGACCGCGGTCATCGCCTCGCGCGCGCCGATCTCCAGCAACGTATGCACCGCCGATGGCGGATAGTCGGTCGCTGCAACCGTTGCCTGCATGAAGCCGAGTTCACGCACCATCAGACGCGACGCGGCGCGGATGTGATCAATCAAATCGGCGTCAATATCGGACAATCGCAGGCTCCTTGACGATAGTTGCATGATACAACTATATTGCTGGCGACGAATAATGACCGTGTTAGCACGGTCCGTGCAAGGAATGACCATGACAACCAGTGCTGCCCAGTTCCGCCCCCGCGACCGCATGGCCGGACGCATCTGCCTCGTGACCGGCGGTGGCACCGGCATCGGCCGGGCGGCTGCGCTGCTGATGGCGCAGGAAGGCGCTGCAGCAGTCGTGATCGCAGGCCGCCGCGAGGCCGAGGGACGGGCCGCCGCCGAAGACTGCGGCCGGTTCGGCGCCAAGACGCTGTTCGTGCGCACCGACGTGACCGAGGAGGCCGAGGTCGCTAGTCTGGTGCAGGCCGTGATGTCCCGTTTCGGGCGGCTCGATGTGGCCTTCAACAATGCCGGTTATCAGGAACGGCGCGCGCCGGTCGAGCAGCAGACCAGCGCGGTCTATGACACCGTGTTCGACGCCAATGTCCGCTCGGTGTTTCTTGGCCTGAAGCATCAGATCCAGGCCATGGAACTGAATGGCGGCGGCCGCATCGTCATCAACGCGTCGGTGAGCGGCATCCGCAATCCCAATCCCGGCCTCGCGCTGTATTCCGCATCGAAAGCGGCGGTGATCTCACTGATGCGTTCGGCGGCGATGGAATGCGGACCACGCGGCATCCGCATCAATGCGGTGGCGCCGGGCCGCGTCGTCACCGACATGATGCTGGCCTCGGGGATCGCCGACATGTCGGCCGTCGCAGCAGGCCTGCCGATCCGACGCATGGGCCAGCCGCATGAAGTCGCCGAAGCGGTCGTGTGGCTCGCGTCCGACGATGCCGGCTATATCGTCGGCCATGTGCTGTCAGCAGATGGCGGCTTCAGCGCGACCTGACGACGGTCACGCATCATTGCGTTGCAACAGACGACCGCGACTGCAGAGCAGCACCGTGTGACTTGCAACGGCCAGGCCCTTGGCAACGTCCCTGCCATCGTCAAAGATCACAAGCCGATTGCCAAAGCCACCGCGACAGGTCAGCCTGAGGCGATGGAGATGGATCTGCGCGTCGCGCTCTGCCACCGCGCGACATCGACGCATGTCATGACGATCCGGAGTATCTGACCGACCAACGACATCACACACATAATCCGGCAGTGACCGGGCGGACGAAACGGATGCCTGCATCAATGACAGGCACCGCAAAGGGGAAAACACAGGGAGGAAGTCAAGATGAGCATTTCTCGTCGTGGTATTCTATTGGGCGGCGCCGGCGCGCTCGGCGCAGCAACCTTTCCACTCGCACGTCCCGCCATTGCGCAATCGTCCGAACCGATCAAGATCGGCTGGCTCGCCGCCATGACCGGACCGAGTTCGGCGCCGACCGTCGGCTTCAACCGCGGCGTCACATTTGCCACGGAAGCCATCAATGCCGCCGGCGGCGTCAAGGGCCGCAAGATCGAGATCATCACGCGCGACACGCAAGGCGATCCCACCAAGGCCGTCAACGCCACGCAGGAATTGATCAGCCAAGCCAAGGTCCATGCGATCTGGGGACCGGTGAATTCCGGCGAAGCCCTGGCCACGACGCCGCTGATGGCACGCGCCAAGATGCCCGACCTGCACCCTTGCGTCGTCGATACGCTGATCGACCCCGCGAAATTCCCCGCCGCGTTTCGCATCGCGCCGTCCAACGGCCAGTGGGACGATGCTGTCAGAAACTATTGTCTGAAAGTACTGAAAGTCAGCAAGATCGCCGTGATCGGCGACACCACGGGCTACGGCGTCACCGCTGTGAAGGCCTCTGTTGAAGCTTTCAAGAAAGACGGCGCGGATGTCGTCTATCAGGCCAATATCGACGCAACACAGCCCGACATGACGCCGGACATGCTGCGTGCCAAGAATGCCGCGGCCCAAGTGATCGTGGTGTGGAGTGTGTCCACCGGCATGGAAGCGCGCATGTTCAACACCCGCGCGTCGATGAACTGGGACGTTGCCTTTGTCGGCCATCCCTCGCTGGCATCCGGCGAACTCGCCAGCCTGATCGAGAAGCCTGCCAACTGGGAAAAGGTCTACGCCATCGGCTACAAGAGCTGCAGTTATGACTCCGCCGGCAAGCTGCCTGCCAAGAGCCAGGATCTCGTCGATCGCCTGAACAAGGCCAAGGTGCCGCTCAACGATACGCTGCTGTGGTGGATTGCCGGCGGCATCGATGCCGTCGAGCTGATCGCCAAAGCCGTCGAGGCCAGCGGATCGACCGACAGCGAGGGCATCGTCAAATACTGGAACTCGCTGTCGAAATATCCCGGCTATTTCGGCAACTACTCGTTCTCCCCCACCCAGCATAACGGCTATCCGACCGACGAGATCGTCATGTCGGAAGCGCGTTCCGCCAAGAACGGCACCTTCGCCCTCGCCCCCGGCTACTCATAGACCGGGGCGAGGACGACACACATGCTCGGCTCGATCATAGCTTCAGGCCTCGCGGCGGGCGCGATCTATGCGCTCGTCGGCATCACCTACAACACCATGTTCTCAACCTCGCGGGTGATGAGCTTTACCGCCGGACAGCTCGCCATGCTCGGCGGCGTGTTCGGCTCGCTGTTCATGCTGAAAATGGGGATGCCGACCCTGGTCGGCTTTGCCCTCACACTGATCGCCTGCGCAATCATCGGCGTCATCACCGAATTCATCGCGGTGCGACCGGTGCTCAAAAGCCTCGAACAGCATCTCTATGTGCTGTCGACGCTGGCACTGGCCCTGATGATCCAACAGGTCACCGCGATCAAATGGGGCACCGAGCCGCAACCCTTCCCGCGCATTGTTGGTCTTGGCACCGGCGTGTGGGACGAGAAATTCTGGCTCCCCGTCGTGGCCTGCGGCCTCACTATTCTCGGCCTCGAATATCTCTATCGCCGGACTCTCGTTGGCCATGCCTTTATGGCCATCGCGGAAGACAATTTCGCCGCACGTGCGCTCGGCCTGCCCGAGCGTAACCTGCGCGTGGCGAGCTATGCACTGGCCGGCGTGATTGGCGGCGTGGCGGGCTTTGCCGGCGGTGAATTGATGCTGGCCTTCTTCGCCAATGGCGCGCTGTTGAATTTCTACGGCTTCGTGCCGGTCGCGCTCGGCGGCCTCGGCAACAATCGCGGCGCGCTGATCGGCGGCCTCGCACTCGGCCTGTTCCAGCAGGCGGCGAATTTCCTGGTCGGCGGCATCTTCTCGTCGGTCGCGGTGTTCGCGATCTTCATCATCGTGCTGCTGGCAGCGCCCTCGGGCCTGTTCGGCTCCGCAACCGCGCGGAGGGTGTGATGACGGCGATCATCGATATCCCGACATCGCGCGAGGGTACGACCAGACATTCCGTGCTGCCGGCGCTGCTGCCGTTCCTCGGCGTGTTCGCGCTGGCGATGATCCTGCCCTTTGTCAGCAATGACTACTGGGCGCTGATCGGCACCCGTGCCGCGATCTACTGGGTGCTGGTCGCCGGGCTCAATCTCGTGGTCGGCTTCGCCGGCCATCTCGCCATCGGCTATGTGGCGCTGCTGACGCTGGGTGCCTACACGACCAGCGTGCTTGCCGCCGGCAATGTGCTGCCGCCAGTGCCGATCTATGGCGCACTGATCATCGCAAGCTGCGTTGGCGCCGTGTTCGGCGTGATCGTCGGCCTGCCGGCCATGCGGCTGCGTACCTTCTACTTCGCCATGACCACGCTCGGCTTCGCCACCATCGTGACGCAGATCGCACTGGCTTGGCAGAGCGTCACCGGCGGCGGCATCGGCATCGTCGGCCCGGAATTCTCGGCGCCCTTCAACACGCCGTGGGGATTTTACTATCTCTGCATCGGCTTTGCCGCGGTGGCGACATGGCTCAGCGCCAATATCGCCTATAGCCGGTTCGGCCGCGCGCTGATCGCGATCCGGGACGCCGATGTGGCGGCGGAAGCCACCGGCATCTCCAAGCCGAAACTACTTGTGTCGATCTTCCTGCTCGCCGGCGCCATGGCGGCCTTTGCCGGCGGACTGTTCGCCAGCCTGCAGACCTATATCACGCCGGACGCCTTCACTTTCGATCTCTCGGTGCTGTTCTTCATCGCCATCCTGATCGGCGGCCGCGGCTCGATCCTCGGCCCGATGCTCGGCACCATCATTCTCACCATCCTGCCGGAGATCGCCGCACCTTTGGCTGCGTGGTCGACCTTCCTCTATGCGGTGCTGCTACTACTGATCGTACTCGTGATGCCCGGCGGAATCGCGGCGCTGCTGGACTTCAAGAGCCGCCGCCCGCTCGCCAGCAATCGGGCCATCGTGCCGCGCATCGCCGGACTGTCGGACGTCCTGCGGAAGACGGCCGGAGCGCAGACGCTGACACTGCGCGATGTGGTGCTCACCTTCGGCAATGTGCGGGCCATCGACGGCCTCGACCTCGACGTCAAGCCCGGCCAGATCCATGGCCTGATCGGGCCCAACGGGTCCGGTAAAACCACGACGCTGAACGTGATCTCCGGCTACTACGCCGCCAAGGGCGGTACCATCACCCTCGGCGATGACGCGCTGCCGCCCGGCATGCCAGAACTGCGCGCCGGCAAAGGCATCGCCCGCACCTTCCAGACGCCGCGCGTGATCGGCGAAGCCTCGGTGCTTGAGAATGTCATGGTCGGCGGCACCATCGAAGGCGAAGCGACATTCGCCGAAGCGCTGCTGTCGCTGCCGCGGCATCATCGCGACGAACGCAAGTTGACGGCGCAGGCCCGCGCCATGCTTGGCGTCGTCGGGCTGGAGGCGCTGGCGGATGTGCGTGCCGATCGCCTGCAGCACAGCGAGCTGCGTTTCATCGAGATCGCCAGGGCGCTGATGTTGCAACCGGACTTCCTGCTGCTGGACGAACCTGCCGCTGGCCTCTCCAGCGACGAGATCACACGGCTGGGCGCACTGATCAAGGCGATCAGCCGCCGCGGCACCGGCGTGCTCTTGGTAGAACATCATGCCGACCTGATCTTCGACATTTGCGATCAGGTGACGGTGCTCAATCTCGGCAAGATCCTCGCCGCCGGCACGCCGGCCGAAATCCGCGTTCACAAGGAGGTCGTCAGTGCTTACCTCGGAGGCTGAACCGCTACTGAAAGTCACCGCGCTGGAATCCGGTTACGGCAAGATCCGCGTGCTGCATGGCATCGACCTCCATATCGCCGCCGGCGAAGTCGTGACATTGCTCGGCCCCAACGGCGCCGGCAAGTCGACGCTGCTGCGCGCCATCTCCGGCCTGCTGCCGGTCAATGCCGCCAGCGTGCGCTTCGATACCCGCGACATCAGCAACGGCACGCCGCGCGAAGCGGCGCGTGGCGGCCTCGTGCATGTGATCGAAGGCCACCGCGTGTTCACGCAGCAGACCGTGACGGAAAACCTGCTGCTCGCCGCTTACGACCTGCCGCGCGGCGAACGCCACGCGCGCGTCGACGAGGCGCTGTCGTTCTTTCCGGAGATCGCCGAGAAGCGCCATGAGCGCGGAGCGTCATTGTCAGGCGGACAACAGCAGATGCTGGTGGTGGCACAGGGTCTCGTGCGGCGACCGCGTCTCTTGATGCTGGATGAGCCTTCTGCGGGCCTCTCGCCGGTGCTCGTCGATCGCGTGCTGACGGTGATGGCACAATTGCAGAAACAAGGCACCGCGGTGCTGCTGGTGGAGCAATTGGTGGAGAAAGCGCTGGCTGCTGCGAACCGCGTCTATGCCCTGTCGCAGGGGCGTATCGTGCTGGAGGCGGCGACAACGGAAGCGAACCTGCCGCAGCGGCTGGAGCGGGCTTATTTCGGGCATGAGGATGCGGCGGTGGTGTAGTGGCGGTGCTTGCTGCGCTGGCCCCAACCTCGTCATTCCGGGATGCACGCAAGACTGCGGAGCAGGCTGGAGTGCAGACCCGGAATCCCGATGTGTTCAGCACTGAACATTTCGGGATTCCGGGTTCGCGTGCGCCAAGAGGCGCCCACGCCCCGGAATGACGAGGATGGGACTCACTCGTCGATAATCGCCACCGCCCTTGTCCACCCCGCCGACGCCTTCTCGATTTTCACCGGAAAGCACGACACCACGAAACCGGTGGACGGCAGCTGCTCAAGATTATGCAGCTTCTCGAGATGGCAATAGCCGATATGGCGACCAGCCTTGTGGCCTTCCCAGATCAGGCTGGCATCCTTCGTCTCGGCATATTTCTTCGCGGTGTAGACGAACGGCGCGTCCCAACTCCAGCCGTCGATGCCGGTCAGGCGCACGCCGCGCTCCAACAGATACATAGTGGCCTCATAGCCCATGCCGCAGCCGGAGGTGACGTAGTCCTGCTGGCCGTATTTGACGCCGGCGGATGTGTTGACGACGACGATCTCCAGCGGACTCAACGTATGACCGATACGCTTGAGTTCGTCCTCGACGTCCTTGGCGGTCGCGACATAGCCGTCCGGCAAATGCCGGAAGTCGAGTTTCACGCCCGGCTGGAAACACCATTCCAGCGGCACTTCGTCGATGGTCCATGAACGCTCGCCGCGATTCATGGTGGGATGGAAATGATAGGGCGCGTCGAGATGCGTGCCGTTATGGGTCGAGAGCTGCACCAGCTCCACCGCCCAGCCCTCGCCGTCCGGCAGGTCTTCCTTCTTCAGCCCATCGAAGAACTGCAGCATCCGCGGCAGGCCTTGCTGATGATCGACATAATTGATGGTGGGATGATTGCCCGGCGGATCGGCGGGAACGTCATTCTGCAGGGGAACGGAGATGTCGATGAGGCGACGGGACATGGGATTTCCTCGTGGTGGTTTTTATTTTGATCTAGCTCGTCATTCCGGGGCGGAGCCGGCGCCGGAGGCGACGGGACCGAGCCCGGAATCTCGAAATGTTCAGCGCAAAACATGCGGGGATTCCCCGCCACTCCAATTGGAGTGGCGGGGTTCGCTCGCGAAGAGCGAGCGCCCCGGAATGACAGTGTGTGACAATGCCTCACACGTCCTGCCGCACGACCTTGTTCTTCAACACGCCGATCTTCTCGACCTCCAGCTCGATCTCGTCATTGTGTTCGAGATACCAGCCGAGTTCGAGACCGCAGCCGTTGCCGACGGTGCCAGAGCCGATGAATTCGCCGGGCATCAACGTCTCGTCCTTGGTTACATGCGCGATGATCTCCTCGAAGGAGAACAGCATGCCCTCGCTGGTCGAGGACGAGCGCACCTTGCCGTTGACGCGACATTCCATCTTCAGCTTGGTGGGATCGCCGATCTCGTCGGGCGTGACAATCCACGGCCCCAGCACATTGCCGCCGTCGAAGCTCTTGCCCTTGGCGGGACCGAGTCGGCCTTCCATCTCCAGCCGCTGCGCGTCGCGGGCTGAGAAATCGTTGAAAATGGTGTAGCCGAAGATGTGATCCTTCGCCTTGGCCGCAGAAATATTCGCGCCCTTGTTTTTGGTGATGATGCCGAATTCGAGCTCGTAATCCATGACCTTGCTGTAGCGCGGCCATTTTACCGTGGTGTTGGTACCGCGCACGCTGAAGCGATTGGTGATGTAGTAGATTGGCTGGCGGCGATAGACTTCGGGCAGTTCGCCGAGCGGTTCGGCGTCCAGCCGCGCCAGCTCGGCCATATCGTTCTTGGCCCGCGCAGCGAGCTTGAGCTGGCCACGTGGCGCCTGCAGGATATGAAGCGGAAACGACATGCCGTCGCGGCACTGGCGCGGCTCCGGCACTGGCGCCAGAACATCGGCACCGGCGACGCTCACTGACAACGACGCGTCGCTGCCGTGTTTGTCGAAAACCTTTCGCGCGGCATCGAGCGCGCCTTCACCTGCATCGATCAGCGCCAGCATCGACCCGAAGGCGGGATTTCCGCCATTACGGCCGGCTGCGGCGGCGAGATCGAACAGTTTCGTATCGTCGGTGTGCACCACACCAACCTTGTCCTGGCCATTGGCGCGAAATGTCGCGAGCTTCACAGGCTTCTCCCTCTTGCTTGTTCTTAGAGAATATATATGATCAAAAAAAATATCGATAAACAAGAGGCGATCGCAAAGATTGTCTGCAACGGAGGCGACGATGACCCGGTTAATGGCCGTAGCCATGCTGGCTGCGTTGACGGCGGCGAGCGCCGCGCAGGCTCAGAGCAAACTCCAGATCGGTTGCACTGCAACAACGGACTGTGCCTCGGCGATGGTCGCGGTCGATGAAGGCATCTTCAAGAAGCACGGGCTCGATGCCGAGATGCTTCCCATCGGCATCAACTCCAACATCCCTGCGGCCATTCTGTCCGGCTCGATCCAGATCGGCGGCCCGACCTCCACCGTCTTCCTGCAGGCTGCCGACGGGGGCCTCGATCTCGTCGCGGTCGCCGGCGCAACGGTGATGAGCCCCACATCGAACGCCAACATCACCGCCTTCGTGCGTAACGGCATCACGATCAAGGAGCCGAAGGATTTCGTTGGCAAGAAGGTCGGCGCACCGGGCCTCGGCGCGTTTCTCCACGTGCTGTTCGTCAAATGGCTGGTCGACAAGGGTGTCGATCCCAGGAAGGTCAATTTCGTCGAGGTGACCTTCCCGACCATGCCGGACATCATCAAGTCCGGCGGTGTCGATGCCGTGCTGACCGCCGAGCCCACGGTATCGCGCATGCTGGCGGCCGGCAGCGGCAGCATCGGCGCGCGTTACGCGTCGGAGCTCGAGCGCACAGAGCCGATCATCTTCTATGCGGCCTCGCGCGAATGGGCCGAGACGAATCCCGACACGATCAAGAAGTTCCGCGCTGCCATCGCCGAAGGTGCGGCGATCGTGAACAGCGACAAGGACAAGACCTCGGCCGCAATCGCCAAATTCACCAAACAGACCATCGAACTGGTGAAGGCATCGCCGCCGAACAAGTCGGAGCCGGTGCTGAAGCCCGAGCAACTGGCATGGTGGATCGACGTCATGTCCTCGCAGAAAATGCTGGAGACCAAACTCGATCTCAACAAACTGATTCTGAAATAGGTCGAACTATGGCGGGCCAGCCTCTTAGCAGTCCAATCGATGTATCCGGCTCGGATACGCTGAGCGAACGTGCAGCGACACTGCTGCAGCATGACATCATCGCCGGCAATCTCGCCCCGGGAACGCGGCTTGGCATCGTCGATCTCGTGCAGCGTTACGAGATCGGCGCTACGCCGATGCGCGAAGGACTGTCACGCCTGATCTCACGTGGCCTGATTATCGGCATCGGCCAGCGCGGTTTCCGCGTCGCCGACATCAGCCGAGAGGATCTGGCCGACATCACACGGATGCGCAGCGTGGTGGAGATGGAGGCGCTGCGGCTGGCCATCGAACATGGCGACGATGCCTGGGAGGCTGGCATCCTCGGCGCGCTTCACCAGATGCGCAGGCATATTGACCGGACCGGCGACGAATTCCGCGAAGGGGCGCCGGATTTCGACAAGCTCCATAAGGGATTTCACACCGCATTGCTGGCGGCCTGCAATTCGAAGCGCCTGCTCTCGGCGCATTCGGAACTTTACGATCAGGCCTATCGCTATCGCAGGGTGATGATGCGCGGCTTCGACAGCGGCAGCCGCTTTGTCGCAGCCCATCAGCTTCTGGCCGACCGCGTGCTTGCGCGCGAAACCGGTCCTGCGCAGGCCATGCTGACGTCGCATCTGCATTCGACGCTCGCTTTCGTCTATCCGCCCGGACAGGGAGATTGAGCGCGATGACATCCATTGCCCTTCGCAAAGACATGCCGGCGGCCCAACTCGAAAAGTCGCAGATCGCGTTTTCCCATGTCACGCTGGATCTCGGCGGCAAGACGATTATCGAAGACGTCAGTCTCGACGTGAAGCCCGGCGAGTTCCTCTGCATCATCGGCGCCTCCGGCTGCGGCAAGACGACGGCGCTGCGCCTTGCCGCCGGCCTGTACCAACCGACATCCGGACATGTCAGCTTCGACGGCGAGCCGATGCGCGCGCCGCGGCGCGACGTCGCCATCGTGTTCCAGGATTATGGCAAGGCACTGCTGCCATGGCGCACGGCCGCCGGAAATATCGCGCTGGCGCTGGAAACCATCGGCATGTCCAAGGCCCAGCGGCCGGCGCGCATCGACGAGCTGTTGAAAAAAGTTGGCCTGCCCCATCACGCCGCGAAATATCCCGCCGAGATGTCGGGTGGCATGCAGCAGCGGCTGCAGATCGCACGATGTCTGGCACAGGAACCGAAAGCACTGCTGATGGACGAGCCGTTCGGCGCGCTCGATGCCATGACACGGCAGGGTCTGCAGGACGAGGTCCTGTCACTGCTCGATGCCAGCAAGGCCACGGTGATCTTCGTCACTCATGATCTCGAAGAAGCCATTTATCTGGGCGACCGCGTGGTCGGCCTGCTGCCGCATCCCGGCCGCATCGGCATCGATCTTCCGATCAACCTGCCGCGCCCGCGCGATCAATTGACCACGCGCGAGAACCCGGAATTCCTGCGGCTGCGCCGCGAATTATTCGACTTCATCAAGGCATCGGAAGCATGAAGTCCGAGCGCCTGAAAGCGGCGATCCTTCCGATGAGCCTGCTGATCGTGCTGGAAATCTGGGCGCGCTCTGTCGACATCCACAGCGATGCATTGGCACCGCCGAGCGCCGTGGTGCTGGCGCTGTTTCAGGCGTTCGGCGACGGCTCGATCCTGTCAGCCACATGCGACACGCTGGCTTCGGCCTTTGCCGGCCTCGTGGTCGGCAGCGCCATAGGATTGTTCCTCGGAATTGCACTCGGTATCTTCCAGCCGCTGGATCGGCTGATGGAAGTCACTATCGAATCCCTGCGGCCGATCCCCTCCATCGCGCTGCTACCAATCGCACTGATCGCGCTCGGTTTCGGCTATCGCATGGAAATCGTGATCGTCGCCTTTGCCTGTGTGTGGCCGATCCTCATTCTCAGCCGCGCTGCGGTGCGCAGCATCGAACCACGACTGATAGAAGTTTCCCGCGCGTTGCGGCTATCGCCAGGCGACCGTATCAGCAAGATCATCATTCCCGCGGCACTGCCGCGCATCTTTCTCGCCTTCCGCCTCGCGGCCGGCATTGCCCTGATTGTTGCCGTCACCGTGGAAATCGCGATCAATCCCATCGGGCTCGGCGCCGGAATCATGATTGCGCAGCAGGCATTGCGCCCGGATCTGATGCTCGCTTATCTGCTGTGGATCGGCCTGATCGGCTATGCGCTCAATGCCGGATTGCTGGCAGCGCAGCAGCATCTGTTTGGCCCCGCAGCGCTGGCGGGAGAGGTCCGATGAACTGGGCACTCACCCTCTGGCGCCTTGCCAGCTTCGCCGTGGCTGCAGGCCTGATCGCGCTGTGGCAGCTGATCGCCAATCTGAAACTGGTCTCGCCGGTGTTCCTTCCCGGCCCCGACCGCGCCTGGGCCGCGCTGATGCGCGGCTTCAGCAATGGCACATTACTGGACAAGACAATCGGCACCCTCGAACACATGTTCTATGGCTGGCTAGTCGCATCCGTCGTCGGCATCGCACTCGGCGCCATGATTGGCTCGTCCAAGGCGATGCGCAGCTATGTCGCCCCGTCGCTGGAGTTCCTGCGGCCACTGCCCGTATCGGCGATCATTCCCGTCGCCATCGCTCTGTTCGGGCTGACCCAGGGCATGGCACTCTTCGTCATCGCTTTCGGCGCGATCTGGCCGATGCTACTTGCGACCGTTCACGGCTTCGGCGCTGTAGAGCCGCGTCTCTATGAGGTCGCGCGCTCGCTGCACATGTCGCGCCTCGCGGTGATCTTCAAGATAGCTCTGCCATCGGCCAGCCCCGACATCATCTCAGGCATGCGGCTCAGCCTGACCGTGTCGCTGATCCTGGCGGTGGTCTGCGAAATCCTCGCGGGCCTCGACGGACTCGGCCACTGGGTGCTGCTCTCGGCGCGCGCGTTTCGTTCGCCGGATCTGTTCGCCGGCGTGATCCTGCTCGGCGTGATCGGCTATGTCACCGCGCTGGCGATGTCGATGGTCGAGCAGCGACTGCTGCGGTGGCGGACGAGCGGGCATTGAGAAACATACTCGTTGAAAGCCACATACTCGTCATTCCGGGGCGCGCGCATCTTGGCGCGCGAACCCGGAATCCCGGAGTGGCTTGGCTCCGCGGAGACTCTCACATCGAGGTTCCGGGTTCGCGCGTGCCGCGCGCCCCGGAACGACGAGTGTTGGGCTATTTTGCAAACACCTTCGAGATCGCCGCCTGCGCGTCGCTTTGAATCTGCTTGAGATGATCCTCGCTGCGGAAACTCTCCGCATAGATCTTGTAAACGTCCTCGGTGCCGGACGGCCGCGCGGCGAACCAGCCATTCGCGGTCGACACCTTGATGCCACCGAACGACTGGTCATTGCCGGCCGCCTTGCTCTCGGTCTTGGTCACCGCATCGCCGGCGAGTTCGGTCATGCCGATCTGCTCCGGCGTGACCTTCTTCAGCACGTTTTTCTGCTCGGGCGTGGCCGTGGCGTCGATGCGCTCGTAATAGGGCGTGCCGAATTCGGCGGTCAGCTTCTCGAAGCGCTGGCTCGGATTTTCCTTCGTCACCGCGGTGATCTCTGCAGCAAGCAGACCGAGGATCAGGCCATCCTTGTCGGTGGTCCACACCGTGCCGTCCTTGCGCAGGAACGAGGCGCCGGCGCTCTCCTCGCCACCGAAGCCGAACGAACCATCGACGAGACCGTTCACGAACCATTTGAAGCCGACCGGCGTCTCGACCAGTTTGCGGCCGAGCTTGTTGACCACGCGGTCGATGATGGCGCTGGAGACGATGGTCTTGCCCACCGCCGCATCCTTGCGCCAGTGCGGACGGTGCGCGAACAGATAGTCGATGGACGCCGCGAGATAATGGTTCGGATTCATCAGGCCGCCGGTGCGGGTGACGACGCCATGACGGTCGGCATCGGTGTCGTTGGCGAAAGCGACGTCGAACCGGTCGCGCATGCCGATGAGCTTGGCCATCGCATAGGGCGACGAGCAGTCCATGCGGATCTTGCCGTCCCAGTCCAGCGTCATGAAGCGAAAGGTCGGATCGATCGCGGTATTCACGATGGTCGCATCGAGCTTGTAGCGCTCGATGATCGGCTGCCAGTAATGCACGCCGGCGCCGCCGAGCGGATCGATGCCGATCTTGACGCCTGATGCGCGGATCGCCTCCATGTCGACGACATCGGCGAGGTCGGTCACATAGGGCGTGATGAAATCGTAGCGCTTCACGAATTCGGATTTGCGGGCACGCGCGATCGGGATGCGCTTGACGCCGGCCATGTCGTTCTCGAGGAAGCCGTTGGCAGCTTTCTCCATGATGCCGGTGATGTCGGTATCGGCCGGGCCACCGTTCGGCGGATTATATTTGAAGCCGCCGTCTTCCGGCGGGTTGTGCGACGGCGTGACGACGACGCCATCGGCCAGACCGGACGAGCGGCCCTTGTTGTAGGTGAGGATGGCGTGGGAGATCACCGGCGTCGGCGTATAACCGTCGTCCTGGTCAATCCGCACATGCACGCCATTGGCGGCGAAGACTTCCAACGCACTGACCAGCGCCGGTTCAGCCAGCGCATGGGTGTCGATGCCGATGAACAGCGGTCCATCGATGCCGGCGCCCTTGCGGTAATCGCAGATCGCCTGGCTGACGGCGAGGATGTGGTTCTCGTTGAAGGAATTATGGAGCGCGGAACCGCGATGGCCGGACGTGCCGAAAGCGACGCGCTGGGCGGGGATGGACGGATCCGGCTTGCCGGCGAAATAGGCCGTCACCAGCCGAGGCACGTTGACCAGCAGGGATGGATCGATGGTTTTGCCGGCCAGCGGACTCACGTGAGCAGCCATTTGTTCTCCTTCGCACGCCAAGAGCCCCGATGCCGCGCAACCGCGACCCGGATCAGAACTCATGGCATGTTTTGGAGAACAAATCAGCTGTTTGCGAGGCGCCGCGTGGCCTCCGAAGGGGCTCAGGACTGCCCGAAAGTCCGGCGCGAGACCCAGGCCAGCGGCAGGGCGAAGCAGACGAACATCGTGACCACGGCGGCGGCAACCAGCATACTGTCGAAAGGCATATCTCTTCTCCTAGAGTAACGGAGAAGAGTGTGAGCGCGGCAGCACACGCTCACCTTGAGCTGCATCAAAAATGCAGCGCCGCACTACGCCGCGGCGAGCTGATCCAGCCGGTCGGTGGACAGCAGGCGCACGCCATCGGGCACCACGACCACCGTCTTTTCCTTGGCGAGCTTGGTCAGGGTGCGGCTGACGGTTTCGATGGTCAGGCCGAGATAGTCGGCGATGTCCTGGCGGCTCATGGGCAGCGGCACGTTGACCGACATCGCACCGATGCGGCCGTAGCGCGCCTGCAGGTTCAGCAGGAAGGCTGCGATCTTCTCGTCGGCGGTGCGGCGGCCGAGCAGCAGCATCTGGTCCTGCGCGAGCGAGAGTTCATGGCCGGCAAATTCATGTAGGCGACGCAGCAGATGCGGCTTGCCGTCGACATAGGTGAGGAAGGCCGCACGGCTGAAGCGGCAGACGCGCACCTGCGTCACGGCTTCGGCAGCGACGCCGTAGCGGTCCATCAGCGCAAGTCCCAGGAAGTCACCGGGCAACGCGAAACCGACGATCTGACGACGGCCATCGGGTAGCGACTTGTAGAGCCGGACGATGCCTTCGGTCACGTTGAACACGCTACCGGCCAGCGCGCCCTGATCGAACAGCATGGCCTTGGCCGGGAAATTCTTGACCTGGCTGAGGCGATCGAGCTCGTCGAGTTCCGCCGGTTCCAATGCGCCGCAGACGCTGAACAGGCGCACCTTGCAATCGTCGCAGCCGTTGGTGCTACGGCCGTGCTTGCAGTCGCGCTCTCCGGCACAGGTCTCGGCCGCTGGTTCCGCGAAGGTCATGGCACTGTCCATCTTCGGTTTGGTCATATGTGGCAGGTCTTGAAAATCACTCTACACCATTTGACATGGATCAATCGTGGACGCTTTGACCCATATCAATGCCGAACCAGCCCATCCCCGCCAATTTCGCAGGCCATGCGGGAATCCGGCGATGAATGAGGAATATCAGGCGCAACCAGTGACTTGGGCGGACGCTCGCGCAGCCTATCCGCTCGTCTACCTGCATGATGCCAGCGTTACGCTGGATGCATGGCTGGATTTCGTGCGCCGGCGGACCGATGCCGACGGCGGCGACAACGGGCTGATCGTGATCCGCGACCGGCGCGATATCGTCCATGCGCTGTTTGCCTACCGGGTCGACCTCGACCTGCGCGGCACCAAACAACTCTGTATCGCGCAGCTGATCGTGGCCCAGATTCCCGGCTCGCAGATCGACCATGCCGTGGTCGCCTCGACCAGCCATGTCGCGGCGTCACTGGGCTGTCCGAGCATCGTGATCGAGCAGCCGTTCCAACTGATGCCGGGCGCGACGACGAAGACGTCCACAGCCGCGTGACGCCAAGGCGACCCGCGACGCCGGTGGCTGCGCGACAACACTCACATCGCGCAAATCACAAGACGAAGTCACCTGCCTTCAAGACGGCGGTGTTCACCTGAACCGCGAAGTCGGCCGCGCCATCGCCATCGACATCGCCCTGAAGAAGATGATCGACGAAGCGCAATTCACCGGCGATATGTGTGAAAGCGGCGCTTCCGACGAAGGCGAACGCTTGATCACCGGCGGCCTTGCTGTTGGCATCGATTGCCGACAGATCGATCCAATCGGCCGTGTCTGCGGCGATCGACGAAAAGTCGGTGATCTGATCGGCAGCTCCGGGCAGACTGTCCTGCACAGCCTTGAATACAAAACTGTCCGCGCCGGCTCCACCGGTCAGCACGTCGGCTCCAAGCCCGCCTGTGAGCGTGTCGTTGCCGGTGCCGCCATCAAGACTATCGTTACCGCCGCCACCATCGATCAGATCGTTACCGCCGCCACCGGAAATGCGATTGTCACCTGCGTCACCGGTCAGCAGGTCCATGGTCCCGCTCCCGATCAGATTTTCGATCGAACTGAGTTTGTCGCCCCCAGCATCTCCCCATTGAATGACGCCAGTCGCGAGATTGATATTCACCTGGGCGATCGACGTGCTGTAGTCCGCCGTATCGTTGCCGGCGCCGCCGGCAAGCATATCGGCACCTGCGCCGCCGGCGAGGATGTCGTCACCCGCATTGCCCCAAAGCTGATCGTTGCCGGCACCGCCGTGCAGAATGTCATTGCCCGCGCCGCCGGTCAGCGCATCGTTGCCTTCGCCGCCATCCAGCACGTCATTGCCGTCGCGGCCGTCCAGGACGTCCTTGCCGCTGCCGCCTGATAACGTGTTGGCGGCACCGTCGCCGATCAGCATGTCGTCAAATCGGCTGCCGATCACCGTCTCGATCGAACTGAAACTGTCACCGGCGGCATCGCCTCCACTGCCCGTGCCAAGCGTGAGATCGATGTGAACACCAGATGACGATGTCTCGTAGCGCACCGTATCGATGCCGGACGCGCCGGCGAAAGCATCAGCGCCCTTGCCGCCAAAAAAAATATCATTGCCGTCACCGCCCCACATGCGGTCGTCACCATCGCCGCCGAACAGAAAATCATTGCCGGCATCGCCGTAGAGAAAGTCGTTGCCGCCGTCACCATGCAGAACGTCATTTCCCGCCGCGCCATGAATTGTGTCGCGCCCCTCGCCGCCGTGAATGATATCGTTGTCCACCGTGCCGGGGAGCACGTCATCGCCCGGCGTGCCATTGGTGATCGTGTTGAACGACATGATGCGACCGTGGATATCATCTGCAGCCGGTCCTTGCTCAAACGAGGTCCAGGTCGCGAGAATACGCCCATCGGACAATGTCAGGAGATGCGGTCCGGTTTCCGCCAGGCCACCTGTCGAATTAACGAGGAAATCGTTGCCGATCGGGAAAGCGCCGGGAATCAGCAGGCGACCATAGAGATCGCTGGCGCCGGTGACGGGATCCGTGGCGTGCCAGATGATGACGGCGCGGCCATCCGGCAGTGCGGCGATCGACGGGGAATCCTGACCGCCGTCAAAATTCGCATTGACGATATTATCGGACACAACCACGGATCCGTCCGGGTTCAGCAGGCGCGCATGAATGTTGCTGTCACCATCCGGTTCCTGTGCGGTCCAGGCCACGAGAATGCGTCCATCCGCGAGAACTGCGGTGGACGCGTCGCTCTGATTCAACTGAGCTCCCGGCAGGATGCGAAAGTCCGGCCCGCTCGCGCTGCCATCGGGATTCACGAACTGGCCGGAGACGTTGTAGCGCCCCTCGTCCGGATCGTACGACCTCCATGTAACGAACGCCCGACCGTCGGGCAGCGCCGTCACCTTCGGATCATATTGCGTACCCCAGGTGGTCGTATTCACGGTGAAGTCGTCGACAGCAACAGTGCCGTCGTCGTGGAGGATCCTCCCGCGGATATCGCCGAGATATTTTGGATCCCCGCCGTCCGCGGACACGTAGGTCAGCAAGATCTGGCCATCGGCAAGCGTCGTGACGGAAGGCATCTGGGGCGAAATTGCCGTCGATGAATTGACGACCATATCGGCAACGGGATGCCCCTGTGCATCGATGAGGGTGCCGCGAACTTCGGTGACATTGTCGGCAGCGATATAGGATTGCCATGCGACAAAGGCCCGGCCGTCGGAGAGCACGGTGACCGAAGGCGCTCCCGGATCCCCGCTACGGTCGATCGTGATCTGAAAATCAGGTCCTTGAGGCGTACCGTCCGCCGACAGGTAGTGCCCCTGAATTGTATGCGGCTGATGACCGCTGACATCCGTCGCTGTCCACGTGACAAGAATACGTCCGTCGGACAACAGCGTTTGAGTTGCTCCCGCCTGATCATTGGCGGTCGTGGAATTGATAGGAAATTCAGGTCCGACAAACGCCATGATGCAGCCCCCAACTCATGTCGCCGGAGCGTGAATCTTTAATCGGACGAATCTGCGGCTGATATTTGTCGAGCGCGCGTTGTTCGTCCTCGCATTGAATCAATTGCATCCCATCGCATGCGTTCGGCGCGACGGCTTTGTCTCACTGCAACGCGCACGCTTGCGATCACGTCGACCACCCGCTCTGTCTCATCGCACATCGCGACATCCTGTTTTCCACGCGCTGTTTGAATCGTGCGCAGCGCTGACGGCTGCGCGCGCACATGGTCTCATCCTTCTTGCAGCGACCTCCTTCGATCAGCGGGCTGACGGCGATGCCCGGAGCCCTACCAACCATCTGGTGCGACCTGAACGGCGTGCCGAACGCGCAACAGCGCACGTCGTGCAAGTCGATCGCCGCGTCATTCGGCTCGGGGCGATTTCAAATCGATAATATCGATTGCAAGCGTCAATAATATTCGTTTGTCAAAATTCATGGCAGTCCTACGCTTGATGGAACCCGAGGAGCTATGCCGCCCCTCGATGATGCAGGAGCCGACCATGAAAACGATCATCCACCCCGACGTATCGGTCGCTCTCGCGCTGTTCGCCTTTGCTGCGGCGATCATCGCACGCCTGACAGTCACCAAGCGTTCCCGGCACAGCGCCGATCAGATCGCGGCCATCGTTGCGACATCGGGATATCCGTCCGGCGCCTAGCCGCGCCTCAGCATCACGTCCGCCTTGCCGGACGTTTCGGCGCCCTCGCCTGCCCTGCAGGCGCGGGCTTTTTGTTGGCCGCGTCACGCGCGAGGCGATGCATGAGCGCGACCGCTTCGGCGATGATCGCATCGTCGCGATCGCCGGGATAGACGACATAGGCAGGCATCGAAAATTCCGGCGCATCGGCGACGGCATGCAGCCGCCCAGCCTTCAGCTGGGGTGCAACGATGCGGCGCGGGAAATATCCGGAGCCGCCATTCTCCAGCACATGCTGCAGCCCGAGCCAACCGATATTGGCGGTGAGCGATGGCCCGGCAAAATCCGGAAACAGCGCCATGTGGCGCGCATAGAATTCCGGGCCCCAGTCGATATAGACGTAACCCGGCTGCGGCTCCGGCGCGCTGTGTGTGCTGGTCGAGACTAGAATGAGCTGTTCATCGAACAACTGCTCGACCTTGAGACCGGGCCGGCTCTGCGGCGTATACATCACGCCGATATCGATCCGGCCTTCGACGAGGCCCTGCATCAATTCGGCTTCGAGAGCGCTCTCGGCGCGGATCGCGATGTCCGGATGTTTCGCGCGCATCAGCGGCAGCCAGTGCAGCAGATGCTCCTCCCACAGCCCGATGCGACCGCCGACGGTCAGCGTACCACTGAAGCCTTTCGCAATGCCGACATCCTGCCGCGCATGTTCCACCGTACGTACCAGCGTGGACGCGTGTTTCTGGAACTGGCGGCCGGCCGGCGTCAGCGTCGCACCGGCCTTGTTGCGGACGAACAGCGTCACGCGCAGCAACTGCTCGAGCGTCTGGATCCGCGCGCTGACCGTGGACTGTGTGACATGCAGCTTCTCTGCCGCCGTCACGAAATTCCCGGCGCTCACAACTGCAAGGAATGTCCTGGCCAGTTCGGTGTCCATGCGAACGCTCCCGGCTACGCGCCCTCGTCGAGCGCGACCATCTCGCGCTTCTTGCGCAGTGCAGGCAACAGCGGCGCGATCAGAAGCACCACTGCCAGCAGCAGACAGGCTGCCGAGATCGGCCGCTCGATGAAGGTCATGAGATTGCCCTGCGACAGGATCAATGACTTGCGCAGATTGTTCTCCAGCAGCGGGCCAAGCACGAAGGCCAGCACCAGCGGCGCGGGCTCATAGCCGAACTTGCGCATGAAGTAGCCGATCACACCGAAGCCGATCATGACATAGACGTCGAACACATTGTTGCTGCTGCAATAGACGCCGATGATCGTGAACAGGATGATCAGCGGGAACAGCACGTTGTAAGGCAGCTTCAGCAGCTTCACCCACATGCCGATCAGCGGCAGGTTCAGCACCAGCAACATGAGGTTGCCAATATACATGCTGGCAACGATGCCCCAGAACAGTCCGGGGTTCTGGGTGATCAGCAGCGGGCCGGGCTGCAGCCCATGAATGACGAAAGCGCCGAGCAGCAGCGCCATCACAACATTCGGCGGAATGCCGAGGGTCATGAGCGGAATGAAGGCGCCACCGGCGGCCGCGTTGTTCGCGGCCTCAGGTCCGGCAACGCCTTCGATCGCGCCATGACCGAAGCGTTCCGGATGTTTCGACAGCCGCTTCTCCAGCGCATAGGACGCGAAGGACGCGACAACCGCGCCACCGCCCGGCAGGATACCGAGGAAGAAGCCGAGGATGGTGCCGCGCCCGATCGGCCCGGCGCTGGCTTTCCAGTCCTCCTTGTTGGGCAGGAGCTGCGTGATCTTGGCATTGATGATGTCGCGCTTGATGACTTGCTCGGTGTTGAGCAGCACCTCGCCGAGCCCGAACAGACCCATCACCACGGGCACGAGACCGATGCCATCGATCAGCTCGATACGGCCGAAGGTCAGCCGCGGCTGCGCGGTGATGCTGTCGAGGCCGATGAGGCCAAGCACGATGCCGATACAGGCCATCAGCAGCGCCTTGGCCATCGAGCCTTGTGTCAGGAAGGTCAGCACCACGAGACCGAGCACCATCAGGCTGGCATATTCTGCGGGACCGAACGCAATGGCGACCGAGGCCAGTGACGGCGCCACCAGCATCAGCATCACCAGCGCGAAAGTGCCGGCGATGAAGGAGCCAAGCGCGGAGATGCCGAGCGCCGGACCGGCGCGGCCTTTCTTGGCCATCTGATGGCCGTCGATACAGGTGACGACGGACGCCGCTTCGCCGGGGATGTTGACCAGGATCGACGTGGTCGAGCCGCCATACATCGAGCCGTAATAGATGCCAGCCATCATGATGATGCCGGACTCCGGCGTGCCGGACAGCGTCACCGGCAGCAGCAGCGACATCGCCGAGATCGGCCCGATGCCAGGCAGCACGCCGACCAGCGTGCCGATAAAGACGCCGATGAAGCAGTAGAGAATATTGACGGGCTGCAGCGCGACGCCGAAGCCGTGCATGACATTGACGAGAACATCCATGATCCGTGTTTCCCGTCAGCCGATTTCAAAAATGCCCGAAGGCAACTGGATCAGCAGGCCCCGTTTCAGCACCCACCACACACCAACAGGCGCCAGCACCGCGAGCGGAATCGCCAGCGTCCAGCGCACGGGATCGATCACGCGCAACAGCACCAGCATCAGCGGGATGGTCGAGATCAGGAAGCCGAGCGGTTCGAGCGCGAAAGCGTAAGCCGAGAGGATGACGATGATGGCGCCCGGCTTGCCCCAGCTTGCACCTTCCCATCGCGAGCCGAAGGTCGGTCCGCCTTCGGTGACCGAAGCGAGAATGATGGTGGCAGCGAAAGCGCACATCAGCAGGCCAATATAGAACAGCATGAAGCCGGAGCCGGGATCGTTGATGGTACCGAGCTTGAGCTTCAGGCCGGACCGAATGACGAACACGCCAAGCGCGATGCCGAGCACGCCGGTCCAGAGTTCTGAATTGTTGAGCCGGAATGGCGGGCGGGTTTGATCAGTCATCGTTTCTGTCCCGGGACATCGACATGAAATGAAGGCGCATGCGATGGACCCCATCGCATGCGCCTGACGTCGTTATTCGACGATCAATTCGGCTTCTTGCCCAACCCGATTCCCTCGATCACCTTGCGCTCGGAATTGGTGACCTCGACAACGAATTTCTTGTAGTCCTCGGTGTTCTTGTAGTTCGGCACCATGTCGTATTTCGCCAGCGTCGCGATGACGGCGGGGTCCTCGATGGCTTTCTTGAACGCATCGTGCAGCTTGGCGACGATCTTCGGATCCATGCCTTTCGGACCGGCGATGCCGAACGGGGAGTCATAGACCATCGGATAGCCGCTTTCCTTCAGCGTCGGCGCATCCGGGAAATTCGGCGACCGCTTGTCGGTCCACACCATCAGCAGACGCAGCTTGCCGGCATCGACCAGCGGCCGCCAGCCGGTGGAATCCGCCTGCAGCATGGTGTGATTGCCGAGTACCGCAGCGTTGGTTTCAGCGCCGCCCTTGAACGGCACCTGCGTGAGCTTGATGCCGGCCATTGCCGCGATCTGCTCCATGCCCACATGCAGCGAGGTGCCGGTACCCGGCGTCGCATAGGTCACCTTGCCGGGATTGGCCTTGGCGAAATCGACCACGTCCTTCCAGGTCTTGAACTGCGACTCCGCATTGGTGGTGATGCCGAAGGTGTAGCCGGTGAGATGGATGATGTAGGAGAAATCCTTGTCCGGATTCCACGACACGTCCTGCATCAGCGGCAGACGGAACACGGTGATCGGAATCTGCGAGATGGTGTAGCCGTCCGGCTTCGCCGCCGCTGCCATAGTGGCCGGGCCGACCGTGCCGCCACCGCCACCCTTGTTGTCGACGGCTATCGGCTGACCGAGGTGTTTCGACGCCGCGTCCGCAATCGCGCGCATCGAGATGTCGGTGGAGCCACCGGCAGGCCATGGCACGATCAATGTGATCGGCTTGGTCGGATAGTCCTGCGCCCGGGCTGCGCCGCCGAACATGGTGGCGGCCGCGGCGAGCGCGACGGCAGCGGACATAGCAAAGCGATTGCGTTGCAACATGTGTTGTTTCTCCCTCTGCGATTCCGGGGGTGATGCCCGGACCGGCTGTATTTTTTATTGTCGTTCAGTCTAGCCCGGAACAAACCCAGGAAAAGGACATGTTTCGAACCGGACTACGAACGCGTCTTGCGTCTCTGGCAATCAACGATGATTTCACCGCCGCCGCAATTCGCAATCAGGATGAGCCATGCGACATTCCGTCTGCACGCGGAGATCGCCGGGCTGACATATTGATCGCGGCGGACAGGAAATTCCGCCTGCAAAAATAACTGAGAAAATTTTGTCGGTGATGTCGGATCGCGGCAGGCCCACGCGTCCTATGCGGGACAGTCACCAAAGAGAACACCCAGAGCGTACCCACAGGAGCCATCCGATGAGCAAAATGATCTTCGTCAACCTGCCGGTCAGCGACCTGCCCCGCGCGGTCGCCTTCTATGAGGCGGTCGGCGCGACCAAAAACCCGCAATTCTCCGACGACACCGCCGCCTGCATGGTGTTCTCCGACACCATCCACGCGATGCTGCTAACCCACGACAAATATCGCCAGTTCACCTCGAAGAAGATCGTCGACGCGAAGACGTCGAGCGAAGTGCTGATCGCGATGTCGGCCAACAGCCGCGATGAGGTCGACGATCTTGTGAAGAAGGCCGTGGGTGCGGGCGGCAACCCAGATCCGACACCCACGCAGGATTTCGGCTTCATGTATGGCCGCAGCTATGAGGACCCCGACGGTCACATCTGGGAAGTGATGTGGATGGACATGGCCGCGGCGCAGACTGCGATGGCTCAGGCCTGACCGAGAGAGGGATAGCAGCAATGTCAAAGATCTCACCCTGCATCTGGTACGAGACCGAGGCCGAGGAAGCCGCCAGGTTCTACTGCTCGCTGGTGCCCAATTCCTCCATCGATCGCGTGCAGCGCGCCCCGATCGATTATCCCGGCGGCAAAGCAGGCAACGTGCTGGTGGTCGGCTTCACGCTGGCCGGCCAAAGCTTCATTGGCCTCAATGGCGGCAGCCCCGCCACATTCAGCACGGCCGTGTCCTTCACTATCCATTGCGAGGACCAGGCCGAGGTCGATCGTGTGTGGGACGCCATTTTGACAAATGGCGGCAAGGCAAATGCCTGCGGCTGGATCAACGACCGCTGGGGCGTGCCCTGGCAGATCGTGCCGAACGGCTTTACTGAAATGCTTGCCAGCGAGAATGGCGAGGGCGCCAAGCGTGCCATGACGGCCATGATGGGCATGGTCAAGCTGGACATGGCCGCGCTGAAAAAGGCGTTCGACGGAAACTAGAAGCGGCCCCTGCGGGCCCAAGCCCTTGGCGGAGCGCGGCAATCCGCGCCCGCCGGAAAATCCGCTAACCGAATGGCGGAAAAGCGGATTTTCGACGCGTCGTTTGCTTGACAGGGAGTCCCGCGCCTCCTTATAAGCGGCCCGTTCGCGGCACGGCATCTTGGCCGCCGCGGCCCTGTGGCGGGGTAGCTCAGCTGGTTAGAGCACGGGAATCATAATCCTGGGGTCGGGGGTTCGAGTCCCTCTCCCGCTACCAAATTTTCTGGCTGCCAGATTTCTGCAGACACCGCTTCCAAGGCCTTGCACATGTCGCGAGGCCCTTTTCATGTCCAGCAGAGGTGTTGGCTCGGCCTGTATCCGCGTCCGCTACGATGCAGCGTCTTCGGCCCCGTCCAGTTCCGCGAAGATTTGCTTGTCCTGGAGAATGACTTCAGCCGTCTGCCTGTAATGCGCCGTCAGCAGTTCCACTGCATGGTCCGCGTCCCCGCCCAGAACTGCAGTCATGATCGCCTGATGCTCGTCGGTCACATGGCGTGACGGGAAGGCCTTGCGGATCGACAGACGTCGATAGCGGTAGAGCTGGTCGGCAAGTTGTCCGCAGAACGCGATCAGCGACTGCGACCCGCAATTGCCGATCAGGGTGCGGTGATAGATGCGGTGCAGCCGCTCCCATTCCGGATTGTCTTCGAAATGCTCGGCATTCAGCGAGCGCGGCGTTCGCCCGAGGCGATGCTGCGCGAGGAGAAGCTGCTCCTCCCATTGCGGCGTTGACGCTGCCATGGATTCGCGCAGCGCCAGACTCTCGACCCAGCAACGGGTCTTGGTGAGTTCGGCGAGCTCGCTCCGGCTGATCTCCGCGACATAAAAGCCGCGCTGCTCGCGGCAATCGACCAGACCATCGGCGCTCAGACGATTCAGCGCCTCGCGCAGCGGCGTCTGGCTGGTCTGGTACAGGTCGGTCAGGAACCGCATCTGCAATTTCCTGCCCGGCTCGAGCCGCCCGGAAAGCAAATCCTCGCGCAGCCGGTCATAGACCGTGCTCGCCTGGGTCGACGAGGACGGCGGAGAAGCCAGGTCCAGCACTGATATCGTGTCCAAGCTCATGGGTCAGGAATCTGGGTCTCAGGAATCTGGGTCGCGGGAATCGCCCGCCAGAAGGTTTTCTTTTCTATACACTTTTTGCGCGGATGAAAAAATCTATAAATTATCGTTGCGATTGGAAGTTTATATAGGTTATGAGGTCCCGGTGGCACGGCAAGATGCCGCCATGGGAGCGAGACGATGTTCGGCGAAACAGTCCAGATATCCGGGACATCGGGTCTTTCGACGGACGGCTCCCGCCTTGCGGGATGTTCCCGGCCGTGAGTGCCATCGCCAGATGCGGCTGCGGGATCGATATCCACGCGCATGTCGTGCCCGCCTCCTTCCCGTCCTATATGGGTGCAGCGGTGCCGGCCGACTGGCCGTCGATGGCGGATGCCAAACCCTGCCACAAGCATGTGATGATGGCCGGCCGCGTCTATCGCACGGTGTCGGATCGCTGCTGGGATGTCGCCAAGCGCGTCACGGATATGGCGGAGATGGAGCTCGGCGTGCAGGCGATCTCGCCGATGCCGGAGCTGCTGTCCTACTGGATGGCGCCCGAACCGGCCACTGACCTGCTGCGCTACATCAACGACCAGATGGCCGAGATGATCGCGCATTCCGGGGGCCGACTGATCGCCCTCGGCGCGGTACCGCTGCAGGACATCGACCGCGCCATCGCCGAGTTGCATCGGCTGAAGCACGAACTCGGCTTTGCCGGCATCGAGATCGGCAGCAACATCAACGGCAAGCCGATCGGGTCTCCCGACTTCGATGGATTCTTCGCCGAGGTTGAGAAGCTCGACATGGCGGTGTTCGTCCATGCTCTGCGGCCGAGCGGCATGGATCGCCTCGTCGGCCCGGCGCAATTGCAGCAGGTGCTGGCCTATCCGACCGATGTCGGCCTTGCCGCAGCATCAGTGATCACCTCGAATCTCCTGCTGCGCCATCCGCGCTTGCGCATGGCGTTCAGCCACGGCGGCGGCACGCTCGCGTCGCTGCTGCCGCGGCTGCAGGAGGGCTATCAGGTGTTCCCTGTATTGCAGGAGAGCATCCAGGAATCACCGACCCTGCAGGCACGCCGGCTCTATTACGATGCGCTGGTCTATGACGACCCGACGCTGCTGCACCTGATCGGCAAGTTCGGCGCAACGCAGCTCATGCTCGGCACCGACTATCCCTTCGCGTTCCACGATCGCACTCCGGCGGCGCGCGCCGCATCGGCTATCAGCGACGAGGCCACGCGCAATCTCGTCCTTCATGCCAATGCAAGACGTTTCCTCGGCCTTGACGAGCAGGCTTCGCAATGACCCATTTCCCGATCTCCGCCCTGCGCAGCGTCGATCTCGACACGCCCGATCTGCAGCGATCCGAGCAGTTCTACACATCTGTGTGGGGACTCGACCTCGTGACACGCCACGAAGGCGTCGCTTACTTGCGGGCCAGCGGCAGCGATCACCATGTCGTCGCCTTGCGGCAGGGCGATCGCCCCGCGCTGAGGGCCATCACGTTCCGACTGCATTCGGATGCGGAATTCGAGACGGTCGCCGCAGCAGCGGTGAAACACGGCGCCACGCTGCTTTCAGCCGCGGCCGCAAATCCGGGGCTCGATGGCGGAACGATCATGAGCATCCGCGCGCCCGGCGGCGGCGTGCTGCGCTTCGTTCACGGCGACCTGCAACATGCCGAAGCGCCAGTATCGGCCAACCGGCCGACACGCCTCGCACATGTCAACGTCAACAGCAGCAATGTTGACGGCCTCGCCGCATTCTACGAGCAGGCACTCGGCTTTCATCTCACCGACCGCTCGAAGATCATGGCCTTCGTTCGCTGCAACAGCGACCACCACGCCATCGTCATCGCCGACGCTGCCGTGAACGGGCTCAATCATGTCGCCTTCCTGATGCCGGATCTCGAAGCGGTGATGCGGGGCTCGGGCCGCATGATCGATGCCGGATTTCCCATTGCCTGGGGCGTCGGCCGCCACGGCCCCGGCGACAATGTATTTGCCTATTTCATTGATCCGGTCGGGACCGTCATCGAATACACCGCCGAAGTTCTGCAGGTCGATGACAGCTATGTCGTACACGGCCCGTCGAAATGGGTCTGGCCACCCGGCCGCACCGATCACTGGGGTATCGCCCCGCCCAAGGCCGATCACGTCAAGGCAGCACAGACCGCGGTTCCTTATGCCGACTGGAGTGCCGCGTGACGCTTTCATCAAAGTCACAGAACGACTTTCAGGTCGTCGTGATCGGTCACGGCCCTTCGGGCGCCGTCGCGGCCAGTCTTCTCGGCGACCGGGGCATCCGCACGCTGGCCATCGATCGTCAGCTAGAGGTCTATGACAAGCCGCGTGCGATCGCGATAGATCATGAGATCCTGCGCCTGCTCGACAATATCGGCGCTGCCGAACGCGTGCTGCCTTACGTTGCTCCGTTCCCCGCCTCCCAGCATTTCGGCGCCAAAGGGCAGCTGATCCGCCGCATCGACATGGTCGCGGAGCCCTATCCGCTCGGTTACACGCCCACCATGGTATTCACGCAGCCGCCGGTGGAAGCCGCGCTGCGCGAACATGCCGCAGCCTATGACAGTGTCGCGGTTGAACTCGGCACCGAGCTCCTTGGCTTCACGCAATCGACGGATCGTGTGACGCTGCAGTTGCGGAACGACCGCGGCGTGACGCGCGATGTCACGGCCGACTATGTGATCGCCTGCGACGGCGCGTCGAGCGGGACGCGGCAACAGCTTGGCATCGCCTTCGAGGATCTCGTTTTCGACGAGCCCTGGCTCGTAGTGGACCTGCAGGTGCATGACGCGGCGCTGGGCAAGCTGCCAGACACTGCCGCGCAGTTCTGCGATCCGTCGCGACCGACAAGTTTTATCATCGGCCCCGGCAATCATCGTCGCTTCGAGATCATGCTGCTGCCCGGCGAAGATCCGCGCGAAATGGAAACAGCTGCGCAGGTCTGGCGATTGCTCGCTCGCTGGATCACGCCTGATGATGCCACGCTGTGGCGCGCTGCGAGCTACCGGTTTCATGCGCTCGTCGCGAAGGAATGGCGGCTTGGCCGCATCTTCCTCGCCGGCGATGCCGCACATCAGCAGCCGCCGTTCATCGGCCAGGGCATGTGCCAGGGCATTCGCGATGTCGGCAACCTCGTCTGGAAGCTCGACCGCGTACTCCGCGGACAATCCAATGCAACGCTGCTCGACACTTACGGTGAAGAACGCGGCGAGCATGTGCGCCAGCTCACTTCCCGCATCAAGGCCATCGGTCATGTGATCTGCGAACGCGATCCCGACGCCGCAGCAGCACGCGACGAGCGCATTCTTGCGGAAGGTGGCGGCCAACCCCGCACCATCACCCGTCAGGAAATCGTGCCGCCATTGCAGACTGGTTTATTGGCGTTCCCGCTTTGCGCAGCGCATGGCACGTTGTTTCCACAACCCTGGATCAGGACTGCAGAAGGACGGCGCCGTCTCGATAGCGTTGCCGGCACCGGCTGGCGGCTTGTGCTCGATACACGCAGCGAACTGGAGCTCAGTCCCAACCTGCAAGCGATCATGGCTCAGCTGGACATCAGGCCAATTCGCATCGGCCCCGCCGCAGATGACGTACTTGCTGAAGAGGACGGCGTTCTCGCCGCCTGGTTCGACCGTCACGACTGCCGCGCCGCAATCGTGCGGCCCGACCACTACGTCTTCGGTGTCGCCAGCGACGTTAGCGCACTCGACGCGCTGCTCACCGATCTTGCGGAGCGGCTCCGATGATCACGCCGGCCGCACAGCGTCACCACACCAGCATTCCCTACGGACATGCAGCTTCCACAGCGAGGAGATCACGATGAAATTGGCAAGTTTTCAGATCGGCGGAAAACCCACCTGGGGCGTGATCGAGGGCGATGACGCGCTCGATGTGGGCGCACTGCTTGGCGATCGTTTCCCCGACCTCAAATCCGTCATCGCGGCAGACGCGTTGTCTGCCGTACGCGACGCCGTGGGCAAGGCCAAGCGCATCCCGACCGCTGACATCACCTGGCTGCCGGTGATCCCGAACCCGGACAAGATCCTCTGCATCGGCCTAAACTACGAAATGCACCGCAAGGAGACCGGCCGCGCCGAGGTCGACAATCCCACGGTGTTCGGCCGCTTTGCCAACAGCCAGACCGGACATCTGACCAATATCATCCGACCGAAAGTATCGACCCATCTCGACTTCGAAGGCGAACTCGCCATCATCATCGGCAAGCCCGGACGATACATTTCGCAGGCCGATGCATGGAGCCATATCGCCGGCTATGCCTGCTACAACGAAGGCAGCGTGCGCGATTTCCAGCGTCACACCCATCAGTTCACGCCCGGCAAGAATTTTCCGGAGACCGGCGGCTTCGGCCCCTGGATGATGACGCCGGACGAACTCGGCGATGTTGCGCCGCTGCGGCTGCAGACCCGCGTCAATGGCCAGGTCGTGCAGGACGCCACCATCGATCAGATGATCTTCGATATCCCGCGTCAGATCGAATACTGCTCGTCCTTTACCCGTCTTGAGCCGGGCGACGTGATCGCCACCGGCACGCCGGGCGGCGTCGGCGCCAAGCGCACGCCGCCACTTTGGCTGAAGCCGGGCGATATCGTCGAGGTCGAGATCGATCGGCTCGGCGTGCTGCGCAACGGCGTGGCCGACGAAGCCTGATGCAAGCGGCAGCCCGCGCCACCAGCGCCGCGGGCTGCTTCTCACGACAAAGACCCGCTCGTTCAAAAAAGCGCGCCTCAACAAGCGATCAGAAATCGCAGGCCAACCATTTCAGGAGGAAGTCCATGCTCACATTGTCCCGTCGCATCTTGTTGACCGGTGGCATTCTTTGCCTCTCGCTGCCCGCCTATGCGCAATCATGGCCGCAAAAGCCAGTGACGATCGTGGTGCCGCAGGCGGCGGGCAACAGCCCGGACGTGCTGTGCCGCATCGTCGCCGAAAAACTCTCCCGCGCGCTCGGGCAACAGTTCATCGTTGAGAACCGCCCGGGCGCCGCGAACCTCGTCGGCGCACAGACGGTCGCGCGCGCCGCGCCCGACGGCTACACCTTCCTGTTCGCGACGTCGGCGGCGCTGGTCACCAATCCCTATACGTTCAAGAAACTGCCCTACGATCCCGTGAAGGATTTCGTGCCGGTGGCGATGGTAGCGCGAAGCAATCACGTCCTGCTCGTCAATCCCGACGTGAAGGCAAAGACGCTGGCGGAATTGATCGCGCTCGAAAAATCCGCTCCCGGCTCCCTGAGCATGGCGGTCGACGGCGCGCGTAACATTTCCGGCCTGATCGCACAGACCATCAACAAACAGGCGGGTACCAGTTTCGTATTGGTCCCCTACAACACCATCACCAACGCGATCCAGGACAGCCTGACCGGACGCACCCAGGTGACGATCCAGTCCGCATCGGTGGCTGAATCCTTCATCAAGGCCGGTACGCTGCGGGCGCTCGCCATTGCCGGCAACAAGCGCGTCGATTCATTGCTGGATGTGCCCGCGATTGCCGAGACGTTGAAGGGCGCGGATCTGCAAGGCTGGTTCATGATGATGGCCCCGACCGGGACACCTGCCGAGATCGTCGACAAACTCAGTGCCGAGATTGCGCTGGCCCTGAAATCGCCGGACGTGCAGGAGCGCGCGCCCGTGCTCGGCTTCGATGTCGCCTCTGGTGACGTCGTCACGCCTGCGGGCGCGAAGCGTTTTTTCGACGCCGAGCTCGTCGCCACAGGCAAGACGATTCAGGAACTCGGTATTCAGCCTGAATAACCGCGGCCCTGCGCTTGGTGCCGAACAACGGCATCTGCACATGAAAACGCCCGCTGTGAAGCGGGCGCTTTGACATATTCAATCGGGAACGACGCTTACGCCTCGTTGCCGCCTTCCTGACGAGACGCTTCGAACAGGAACCAGGTGCGGCGCTCGGTGTCGTCGATGTAGTTTTCGAGCAGGCTGGCGCTGGCGACGTCCTTGGCGTCGTCGCAAATATCGTGGGCCTTGCGCATCGCCGCTGCCATCTTCTTGTTGTCGTTCATCAGCTCGCGCAGCATCTCCACCGGCGGCACATAGGCTTCGTCATTGTCCTTGATGGTCTGCAGCTTGGCGACCTCGCCGATCGAGCGCAGCGTGCGTCCGCCGATCTTGCGCACGCGCTCCGCCAACGGGTCTGTCGTCGCAAAAATCTGGTCGGACTGCTCGTCGAGCATCAGGTGATAGTCGCGGAAATGGCGCCCGCTGAGATGCCAGTGGAAATTCTTGGTCTTCAGGTAGAGCGCGAAAGCGTCGGCGAGCAACCCGTTCAGCGCCTTTGTCACCTTCTCCACGGCGTCGGCTGAGAGGTCAGTCGGGGTATTCATTTCGGCGGCGATTTTCGATGTCTTGGTGCTCACGTTACTTACCTTCCCGTGTCGGATGATTTGATGGCTGGAGGGTTGTCGTCAGGGCGGAAGATTTCAGGAAAAATCGGAGTGGTCTTGACGGAAAGCACTGCAAATTTCCGAAAACTGCGGTTCTTGAAGGAAAGGCGGTTTCCCACGCGCCTGAAAACGCTCTAGACCGTCTCAACGCATCACAAATATAGCGGTTCCCGACACGGGAACAACAATCGGGCCGGGTAGACGATGGAAGATTGGATCGATTATTACGATTCCACGCATACGATTTATGCGAGCAAGCTACATCGTGACGTGCATTTCGAGGTCATCGCCCGCGATATCATTGGCTACATCGCCTCTCAGGATGCCGTCGTGCTCGACTATGCCTGCGGCGAAGCACTCTCGGCCGCCAAGGTGGCCAATGCCTGCAGCAAGCTGATCCTGGCAGAGCCCGCGCCTGGCGTTCGCGGCCGGCTGGTCGCCCGCTTCGCGCCCAACACCAAAATTCGGGTCCGGTCGCTGGAAGAGTTGCGCAACATGACGGCGCAGTCGATCGACCTGGCTGTCATGAATTCGGTGGCTCAGTATATGAGCGGCCCCGAACTCGACGATGCCTTCGCAATCATCAAGCGACTGCTGGCGCCTGGCGGCAAGCTGGTGGTCGGCGACATCCTGCAGCCCGATGTCGGCATGGTGACCGACGTCATCGCGCTGCTGAAGCTCGCCCGGGAACACGGCTTTCTGTGGGATGCGTTCGTTGGGCTTGTTCGCACGGCCCTCTCCGACTACCGCCAGCTGCGCACCAAGGTTGGCCTGCAGCGCTACAGCGAGGCGGAGATGCTGGCCAAGCTGACCGCGGCCGGTTTCCGGGCCTCGCGGGCGCCGGTCAATATCGGCCACAATTCCTCGCGCATGACCTTCGTCGCCCATCACGCATTCTGAGGCGTCGGCGGGCAAACGGACGATTAAGGTTAACAGACGGTTTACAAAACTTGAGGTGGATCGCCACCCCGTGATCGGTAACATTGTGCTCGGCCCGGTGGCGGAAATGTCTACGCGGGGGCGATGCATCGCTCTTTATCCTGGTTCAAGTCCAGGCTGGGCCTCCAACCTTTCAGACATTCACCAGTGCGTCGGCCACCCGCGCGTCGGCGCTGTCAGGCTTCGGTGAATTCCAGCACCGGCAGCTGCAGGCGCTCGGCATCGCGCTCGGCCGATGCGAGCACCGCATCCAGCAAACCCGGAAACCTGCTCTCGAGATCTTCGCGGCGCAGTTTCATCAACCTCGCTGTCCCCACCGCGCGCGTTTCCATCAGGCCGGCCTCGCGCAGTTTCGCAAAATGATAGGCGAGATTGGACTTGCCACTGAGGCCGTAGAAATCGCCGCAGCGCAATTCACCGACCTCTTTCTCGCGTTTGGCCAGATTGTAGACGATCGCCAGCCGGATCGGATCGCTCAGGCAATCCATCACGCCAGGCAATTCGATCTGTTCGCGCGTGGGATGCGGGAGAATGCGGCTCATGGCTCTTCAATACTGATTCCGACCGGCCGTCGCAATGTTCAATATTTCTTGAACCATTTGACATTTTGCACCGCCGCATCAATAGTTCAACGGACCTTGAACTAAGGATCTGGCGATGAGCGTCTTCTGGCTGGCCCTAGCGGCATTTGCGATTGGAACAGAAGCATTTGTAATTGCTGGTCTTCTTCCAATCATGGCAGCGGACCTGAATGTTACGTTGGCGGCCACGGGACAATTGGTCACCGTTTACGCGATCACTTATGCGATCGGCTCGCCGATCCTGGCTGTGCTGTTCAGCAATTTTGACCGCCGCACCGTCGTCTCGCTGGCGCTGGTCTGCTTCATCGTCGGAAACCTATTGGCGGCCGTTGCGACCACATTCGGCATTCTCTTGCTATCGCGCATGCTGATGGCCGTCGGCGCCGGACTGTGCATGCCGACCGCCATGGCCGTCGCAATCGCGATCGCTGCACCGGAACGCCGTGGCCGCGCCGCGTCGCTGGTGATCTCCGGCCTGACGGTGGCGACGGTTCTGGGCGTGCCGCTCGGGACCTGGGTCGGCAGTCATTTTGGCTGGCGGTCGACGTTCGTGATGGTCGCCGCGCTCGGCGCCGTCGCATTGGCCGGGCTGCTGCTGGGATTGCCCCGCGGTTTGCCACGCACGGCTGCCACACTCGGTCAGAGGCTTGCCGTCGCGCGCCATCCCGAAGTGCTGAAAACCCTTGCTGTGACCTGCATGTGGGGCCTCGGAGGCTTTACCTCATTCACCTATCTGGCTGTACCGCTGCACCGACTTGGCTTTGACGCCAACGGAATCAGTCTGGCACTGCTGGTCTTCGGCGTCGCCGCGGCCATCGGAAACACCTTGGGCGGCGCGATGTCCGACCGTATCGGGCCGCTCCGAACCTCGACGCTGGGCCTGATCGGCATGATGCTGTCACTGACGCTGCAATCGGTGGCCCTGATATTCGCGCCGCCCGCCACTGCGGGCGTGCTGTTTCTGGTCTTTATTTTTACCCAGGGCGTTGCCGGCTGGATGTTCTATCCCGGACAGGTCGCGCATCTCGTGCGCGTCACGCCGGAAGCCTCGGTCATCGCGCTCTCGCTGAACGCCTCGGCCATGTATATCGGCTTTGCCGCCGGCAGCGCGTTGGGCGGCGTGGTGCTGTCGACATTGAGCTCCAACCACCTCGGCTGGATCGGCGGCTGCGCCGAGGCGGCAGCCCTCGCGCTCGTCCTCGCCGGACACCTTCTGAAGCGCCCGAAACCGGCCCAAATTGCCGGTTGATGGCACCTTCAAAAGCCTTCCCCGCCCCGTTATAGTGGTCTAAAGACAGCCGCGCGCGAGGATCGGCCTATGGCTCCCTGAGGGGTCCATGGCTGGTTTGGCGCCCGGGCCCGAGGGACGCGCGTATGCGCGCCCTTTTTTTGTGCCGATTTGTCACCACCGCGAGTTTAAATGCCAAAACGCACCGACATATCCACCATCCTGATCATCGGCGCCGGTCCTATCGTGATCGGCCAGGCCTGCGAGTTCGACTATTCGGGCACCCAAGCCGTCAAGACGCTCAAGGAAGAGGGCTACCGGATCGTTCTGGTCAATTCCAATCCGGCCACGATCATGACGGACCCGGAGCTGGCGGACGCGACCTATATCGAGCCGATCACACCCGAGATCGTCGCCAAGATCATCGAAAAGGAGCGCGGCGACCGCTCCAAGGGTTTTGCGCTGCTGCCGACCATGGGCGGCCAGACCGCGCTGAACTGCGCGCTGTCGCTGCGCCAGCAAGGCACGCTGGAGAAGTTCGACGTCGAGATGATCGGCGCCACCGCCGAAGCCATCGACAAGGCCGAAGACCGCCAGCTGTTCCGCGAGGCGATGACGAAAATCGGGTTGGAGACGCCGAAGTCGCGGCTCGCCAACGCATCCGCGCTGAAGAAGCAGTATCGCGAGCAGCACCAGGCCGAAAAAGCCAAGCTGACGGGCGACGCGCTGGCCGAGCACGAGCGCCAGTGGGTGCTGCATGAAGGCGACCGCCGCAAGCGTTATCAGGAGCACGCTCTCGGCCAGGCGCTGATGGCGCTGTCTGAAATTGGTTTGCCCGCGATCATCCGCCCGTCCTTCACCATGGGCGGCACCGGCGGCGGCATTGCCTATAACCGCGAAGAATTCCTCGACATCATCGAGCGCGGCCTCGACGCGTCTCCGACCAACGAAGTACTGATCGAAGAGTCAGTGCTCGGCTGGAAAGAGTACGAGATGGAAGTCGTCCGCGACAAGAAGGACAACTGCATCATCATCTGCTCGATCGAGAACCTCGATCCGATGGGCGTGCACACTGGCGACTCGATCACCGTCGCGCCGGCGCTAACGCTGACCGACAAAGAATACCAGATCATGCGCGACGCCTCGCTGGCGGTGCTGCGTGAGATCGGCGTCGAGACCGGCGGCTCCAACGTGCAGTTCGGCGTCAATCCTGCCGACGGCCGCATGGTTGTGATCGAGATGAATCCGCGCGTGTCGCGCTCGTCGGCGCTGGCCTCGAAGGCCACCGGTTTCCCAATCGCCAAGGTCGCGGCAAAGCTTGCCGTCGGCTATACGCTGGATGAAATCGCCAACGACATCACCGGCGGCGCAACGCCTGCATCGTTCGAGCCGACCATCGATTATGTCGTCACCAAGATTCCCCGCTTCGCCTTCGAGAAATTCCCGGGCGCATCGCGCACGCTGACGACGTCGATGAAGTCGGTCGGCGAAGTGATGGCCATCGGCCGCACATTCCAGGAGTCGCTGCAGAAGGCGCTGCGCGGACTTGAGACCGGCCTGACCGGTCTCGACGAAATCGAGATCGAGGATCTCGGCCGCGGCGACGACAAGAACGCCATCCGCGCTGCACTCGGCACGCCGACGCCGGACCGTCTGTTGCAGGTTGGCCAGGCCATGCGTTTGGGCTGGACCGATGAGGAGATTTTCAACTCCTGCAAGATCGATCCGTGGTTCCTCGCCGAGATGCGCGGCATCGTCGAAATGGAAGCCAAGGTGAAAGCCAATGGCCTGCCCGCCAACGCCTTCGGCATGCGGACGCTGAAGGCCATGGGCTTCTCCGACGCGCGCCTCGCGGTGCTCGCTGGCAAGACCGAGGCCGACGTCAAGGCACTGCGCCGCTCGCTCGATGTGCGCCCGGTGTTCAAGCGCATCGACACCTGCGCGGCCGAATTCGCCTCGCCGACCGCTTACATGTATTCGACCTATGAGTCGTCCTTCGCAGGCGCCTTCGCTGACGAGAGTCAGCCGTCCGACAAGAACAAGGTCATCATTCTTGGCGGCGGCCCGAACCGTATCGGCCAGGGCATCGAGTTCGACTATTGCTGCTGTCACGCCTGCTTCGCGCTCGCCGACGCCGGCTACGAGACCATCATGGTCAACTGCAATCCGGAAACCGTGTCGACCGACTACGACACGGCGGATCGCCTGTATTTCGAGCCGCTGACTGCCGAAGACGTGCTTGAGATCATCGACACCGAACGTCAGAACGGCACGCTGCATGGCGTGATCGTGCAGTTCGGCGGCCAGACCCCGCTGAAGCTCGCACGCGCGCTGGAAGCCGCCGACGTGCCGATCCTCGGTACCTCGCCGGATGCCATCGATCTTGCCGAAGATCGCGATCGCTTCAAGCGCATCCTCGACAAGCTCAAGCTGAAGCAGCCGAAGAACGGCATCGCCTATTCGGTCGAACAGGCCCGCCTCGTCGCAGCCGATCTCGGCCTGCCGCTGGTGGTGCGTCCGTCCTATGTGCTCGGCGGTCGCGCGATGCAGATCATTCGCGAGGAAAGCCAGCTCGGCGATTACCTGCTCGGCACGCTGCCGGAGCTGGTGCCCGGCGACGTCAAGGCGCGCTATCCGAACGACAAGACCGGCCAGATCAATACGGTGCTCGGCACCAATCCGCTGCTGTTCGATCGCTATCTGTCGGATGCCATCGAAGTCGACGTCGACTGCCTGTGCGATGGCAAGGACACCTTCATTGTCGGCATCATGGAGCATATCGAGGAAGCCGGCATTCACTCCGGCGACTCGGCCTGCTCGCTGCCGCCGCATTCGCTCGACGACGACATGATCGCCGAACTCGAACGCCAGACCCGCGACATGGCGCTCGGCCTCGACGTGGTCGGACTCATGAACGTGCAGTTCGCGGTCAAGGATCGCGACATCTACGTGCTCGAAGTCAATCCGCGCGCGTCGCGCACCGTGCCTTTCGTTGCCAAGGTGATGGGCATGCCGGTGGCCAAGATCGCCGCGCGTATCATGGCCGGCGAGAAGCTCGCCGACTTCAATCTGAAGAAGCGCAAGCTCGATCATGTCGGCGTCAAGGAATCGGTCTTCCCGTTCGCGCGCTTCCCCGGCGTCGATACGGTGCTCGGCCCGGAGATGCGCTCCACCGGCGAAGTGATGGGTATCGATCGCTCGTTCGAAATCGCCTTCGCCAAGAGCCAGCTCGGCGGCGGCACCCGCGTGCCGCGCAGTGGCACCGTGTTCGTGTCCGTGCGCGAAAGCGACAAGACGCGCATTCTCGATGCCGTGAAGCTGCTCTCGTCGAACGGCTTCAAGGTGCTCGCGACGTCGGGAACCCAGCGCTTCCTGGTCGACAACGGCGTCCCCGCCGAGAAGATCAACAAGGTGCTGGAAGGCCGGCCGCACATCGTCGATGCCATCACCAATGGCGAGATTCAGCTGGTTCTGAACACCACCGACGGGCCACAGGCCCTGGCCGACAGCCGCTCACTGCGGCGGGCTGCCCTCTTGCATAAAGTACCGTATTACACCACTCTTTCGGGTGCCGTGGCGGCCGCGCAGGGCGTCCGGGCCTATCTGGGCGGGGACCTTGAGGTCCGCACATTGCAGAGTTACTTTTCCGAAGCCTGAATTCGGGCGGACTGCAGGTCCGACGAGATCAGCTAGGCAAGGCACGACCGGAACTCACCGGTCGCGTCTTTGTTTTGTTTCGGCACTCGAAGCCGGCGTCTGAACTGGCTGCAAGCGCAGCCAAGCCGACATCTTGCAGAACGAAATGGTTTCATGCGCGCGCCGCCGCGTGCCGCATGATGTTAAAGGACGAAGAGAATGGTTGAGAAGGTCCCGATGACAGCAGGTGGCTACGCTGCGCTGGAGGTCGAGCTGAAGGAACGTCAGTCGGTGCACCGTCCGCGGATCATCGAGCAGATCGCCGAAGCCCGCTCCCATGGCGACCTCTCGGAAAATGCCGAGTATCACGCCGCCAAGGAAGAGCAGTCGCATAATGAAGGCCGCATCAGCGATATCGAGGACAAGCTCGCCCGCGCCGATATCATCGATATCTCGAAGCTGTCCGGCGACACCATCAAGTTCGGCGCGACCGTGACGCTGATCGATGAGGACACCGAGAAGAAGGCGGTCTGGCAGATCGTCGGCGAGCCCGAGGCTGATGCCAAGAAAGGTCGTATCTCGATTACCTCGCCACTGGCGCGTGCGCTGATCGGCAAGAGCAAAGGCGCATCGGTCGAAGTCATGGCTCCCGGCGGCGCCAAGGCCTATGAGATCACCAAGGTCGAGTGGCGCTGATCGACAGCGCTCAACGCGAAACAAGAAAGCCGCGCATGATGCGCGGCTTTTTTTGTTGTCCCCTGATTGCGGTATCCAGCCATCGCTACTCACGGAAACTTCTGGAATACTTCCACAGCTCACGTGTTTTCACACGAGAGTGACCAGCATTTTGCATTGCAGTAATGCTAGAAACGATGGTCATCACAGGGGGACTAATGACATGGACCAAGCCTTCGCTAAATTTCAGCCTGCTGCACTAAGCCTTTTCCGCTTCATCACCGGCCTGCTGTTGCTGCAGTATGGCATCGCCAAGATCTTCAAATTTCCGGTTCTGCCCTATTTCGCGAATATTCCGCCATTGATCCAGGTCGCGGCATGGCTTGAGCTCGTCGGCGGTGCGCTGCTGCTGCTCGGCCTGTTCACGCGCCCGGTTGCGTTCATCCTCGCCGGTGAAATGGCTTTCGCTTACTTCCTCGGCCACATGTTTAAAGGCGCGGATCCAGTTTTCCTGCCGCTGCTGAACGGCGGCACCGCTGCCATCCTGTTCTGCTTCTCCTGCCTCTACCTTGCGACGTCAGGCGGAGGCCCGATCAGCCTCGACGCGATACTGCGCAAGAAGAGCTAAGCTCGACATCACGGCAACAAAAAAGGGCGCTCACCGCAAGGTGTGCGCCCTTCGCTTTTAGCAACGCGGTCTAGTCCGCGGTCTTCAATTCCAGCGGCACCGCGGCAGCGTATTTCGAGTTCTGCAAGACCAAGGACGTGCGGACGTTGCGGACATGCGGTGCAGCCGTGAGATGACCGACGAAATCCTGGAAAGTCGCCATATCAGGCGCCACACATTTCAGGATGAAGTCGATCTCGCCCGACAGCATCCAGCACTCCCGCACCAGTGGCTCCTTGCGGACGAAATCCTCGAACGCCTTGAGATCGGCATCGGCCTGGCTCGACAGGTGGACCGAGGCGAACACCGTAACGTCGAAACCGAGCAATCGGGGATCCAGCAACCCGCGGTAGCCCTGGATATAGCCAGCCTCTTCCAGGGTCCGGACCCGGCGGAGGCAGGGCGGCGGCGAGATGCCAACGCGCTTGGCAAGTTCCACATTGGTGATTCGGCCGTCGGCCTGGATTTCGCTGAGAATTTTGAGGTCGATGTCGTCTAGGCTTTTCGGCACGCGGCGCGGATCCTGGCTGGTATTCAAAGAAACCGTTTGGACTCTCTTAGCGCAGGAGCCGCAACCTGCGCAATTTTATTGCGCGTGCATCGCAGAAATTAAGTGTCTCCGGGGGAAAAATTGCCGGGACGAATTGCAATTCTTGCATGGCTCGCCAGATATTCTAGACTAGCAGACAACAGTTTCGACGCCGCAGCGATGCGTTCGCCGGCACATTTCGCCTCAGCAATGACCAATTTCCCTTCAGAAAGGGACTCGACCATGGCCGCCCCCATCCATGCCAAAGTCGTCATCATCGGCTCAGGCCCGGCTGGCTACACTGCCGCTATCTACGCCGCACGCGCGATGCTCGAGCCCGTCCTGATCCAGGGGATCCAGCCCGGCGGTCAGCTCACCATCACCACGGATGTCGAAAACTATCCGGGCTTCGCCGACGTCATCCAGGGTCCCTGGCTGATGGAGCAGATGGAGAAGCAGGCGCATCACGTCGGCACCAAGATCGTCACAGATCTGGTCAGTGACATGGATCTGAGCCAGCGTCCGTTCCGCCTGACCTGCGACAGCGGCGATGTCTATCTCGCCGAAACCGTGATCCTGGCCACCGGCGCGCAGGCGCGCTGGCTCGGCATCCCGTCGGAAGAGAAATTCCAGGGCGGCGGCGTATCCGCCTGTGCCACCTGCGACGGATTCTTTTATCGCAACAAGGAAGTGATCGTGGTCGGCGGCGGTAACACGGCCGTCGAGGAAGCTTTGTTCCTGACCAATTTCGCCTCGCAGGTCACCATCGTGCATCGCCGCGACCATTTCCGTGCCGAACGCATCCTGCAGGAGCGATTGTTCAAGCACCCGAAGATCAAGGTGGTCTGGGACTCGGCGCTCGACGAGATCTGCGGCACCGAAGGCCCGGCCAAGGTCACCCATGTGCGCCTGAAAAACGTCAAGACCGGCGCAACTACTCAAGTGCCAGCGGACGGTGTCTTCATCGCCATCGGCCACGCGCCCGCGACCGAACTCATCAAGGGCCAGATCAAGCTGAAGCCCTCGGGCTATGTCGAAGTGGCCGCGAATTCCACCGCAACCTCGATGCCCGGCGTCTTCGCCGCCGGCGACGTGGCGGACGAAACCTATCGGCAGGCGGTCACCGCCGCGGGCATGGGCTGCATGGCCGCCCTCGAAGCTGAACGCTATCTCGCCGCGCATGCTCATGACCGCGCAGCGGCCGAATAATGATAAAACGAACCCGCGACGGATTTACAGATATGGACTGGGACAAGCTGAAGGTGTTTCACGCGGCGGCGGAAGCGGGGAGCTTCACGCATGCAGGCGAGCAACTGGGCCTGTCGCAATCGGCAGTCTCCCGACAGGTGAGCGCGCTGGAGCAGGAGCTGGCGGTCTCGCTGTTCCACCGCCACGCCCGCGGCCTGATCCTCACCGAACAGGGCGATCTGCTGTTCCGCACCGCCCATGACGTGTTCATGCAGCTCCAGGCGGCTCGCGCAAAGCTGACCGACAGCCGCGAGCGGCCGAGCGGCGACCTCAAGGTCACCACAACCCCGGGCGTCGGCATCAACTGGCTGATCCCGCGCCTTGGCGAGTTCACCGCGCTCTATCCGGAAATCCGCATTTCGCTGATCGTCACCGACGAGGAACTCGACCTGTCGATGCGCGAGGCCGATGTGGCCATCCGTACCCGCAAGCCGACCCAGCCGGACCTGATCCAGCGCAAGCTGTTCGCCATGGGATTCCACGCTTATTGTTCGCCGGAATATATCAAGCATTTCGGCACCCCGCGCACCCTCGACGAACTCGACGGGCACCGCATCATCATGCTCAGCGACGCCCAGGTGTCCCCGCACCTGCAAAATCGCAGCTGGCTGATCGATGCCGGGCGCAACGGCTCCGGCCCGCGCGAACCCTACTTCAAGGTCAACAATATTCTGGGCTTGATGCGCGCCTGCCAGCAGGGCTTGGGCATTGCAGCATTGCCGGACTACCTGGTCGAAGAAAACGATCGCCTGGTTCAGCTCTTCAGCGAGTCGGACTCGATTCAACTCGACACTTATTTTGTCTATCCCGAAGAGTTGAAGACGGTGGCCCGTGTGCAGGTGTTCCGCGACTTCATCGTCAGCAAGGCACAGCGCTGGCCGTCCTAACCCGCAATATTTCAGGGCAGATATGCCCACGCTTCCCAGCATGTCAGACATGCCAAGTGATGCGTTGCTGCATGCCACCTTCAGGGATCATACTTCTCAGACGCTGAGATTTTGCGCTGCGCATTTGTCCCCCTCCTCCAGTGGCGCGAAGTCTCAGTAATCCCTCTTGGAAGGTGATTGTGTCGGCCTCTCGAGGCCAATACCTCAGAGCCGGACTCGTTTGAGTCCGGCTTTTTTTTGCGCCCGCGAATTGTCAGTCCAGCTTCACTTTCGCCAACCGGAGAGCATTCCCGATCACGCTCACCGAGGACAGCGCCATCGCGGCAGCACCGATCATCGGCGACAGCAGAATACCGAAAATCGGATACAGCACCCCGGCCGCGACCGGCACGCCCGCCGCATTGTAGATGAACGCAAATGTCAGATTCTGCCGAATATTGCTCATCACAGCCTTTGATAGTTCGCGCGCACGCACCAGCCCCATCAGATCGCCGGTCAGCAAGGTCACGCCGGCACTCTCGATCGCGACATCGGTCCCCGTGCCCATGGCGATACCGACATCCGCAGCAGCCAGCGCAGGTGCATCGTTGACGCCGTCGCCAACCATGGCGACCCGGCGGCCTTCGCCGCGCAAACGCGTGACCACGTCACTCTTACGCTCTGGCAACACACCCGCCTCGACCTCATCGATACCCAGTGTCTTTGCCACGGCCTTTGCCGTCGTCGCATTGTCGCCGGTGAGCATGACGATCCGCAGGCCGTCGGCACGCAGCTTCTTCAACGCATCCTGCGCCGATGGCTTCACCGGATCGGCAATCGCCATTACGCCGGCAACGCTACCATCGATGGCAACGAAGATAGCAGTCGCACCGTTCTGCCGCGCCAGTTCGGCGACGCCGTCGGAGCGCGTCGTATCCACTTTCAATTCGTCCATCAGCATCGCATTGCCGAGCGCAACGCGCTTGCCATTGACCACACCCGACGCGCCTTTGCCGGATGGCGAGGCGAAGTCACTGGCATCGCTCAGCGCCACATTGCGTTGCTTTGCTTCATTGACGATGGCCTGCGCCAGCGGATGCTCGCTGGACCGTTCGATACTCGCAGCAAGTTGCAGAATGTCGCTTTCGTTGAAACCTTCCGCCGGCGAGATGCTCACCAGTTTCGGCTTGCCTTCCGTCAGCGTACCGGTCTTGTCGATCACAATGGTGTCGATGCTCTCCAGGCGCTCCAGCGCCTGGGCGTCACGCACCAGAATGCCGGCATGGGCGCCGCGACCGACGCCGACCATGATCGACATGGGCGTTGCGAGACCGAGTGCACAGGGGCACGCGATGATCAGCACGGTGACCGCAGCAACAAGCGCAAACGAGAACCGCGGCTCCGGCCCGAAGGTCGCCCAGGCGATGAATGCAATCACCGCTGCGGCCAGCACGGCCGGCACGAACCAGCCGGCGACACGATCCGCGAGACGCTGGATTGGCGCACGCGAGCGCTGTGCCTTGGCGACCATGTCGACAATGCGCGACAACATCGTATCGCGGCCGATCTTGTCGGCCCGCAGCACGAGGCCGCCGCTCTGATTGACGGTGCCACCGATGACGCGCGCGCCTTCGGCCTTGCTCACGGGCATGGACTCGCCGGTCACCATGGATTCATCCACCGATGAACGCCCCTCGGTAACGACGCCGTCGACGGGAATTTTCTCGCCCGGCCTCACCCGCAGCAAATCGCCGATGGCAATGGCGTCGAGGGCGACGTCCTCATCACCGTCCTTGCCAATGCGCCGCGCGGTCTTCGGCGCAAGCCCGAGCAGCGCGCGGATCGCACCTGACGTCTGATTGCGCGCGCGCAGTTCGAGCACCTGACCGAGCAAAACGAGCACGGTGATGACAGCAGCGGCTTCGAAATAGACCGCCACTGCACCGTGATGGTCACGGAACGCGTCGGGAAACAAACCAGGCGCGAAGGTGGCCACAACGCTGTAGACCCACGCCACGCCGGTACCCATGGCGATCAGCGTGAACATGTTGAGATTGCGCGTCACCACCGAGCGCCAGCCGCGTTCGAAGAACGGCGCGCCGGCCCACAGCACCACGGGCGTCGCCAGCACGAACGAGATCCAGTTCGACATTGTCGGCGACACCAGCTGCATCAGGCCGAGATGTGATCCCATCTCCAGCACAAAGACCGGCAGGGTCAGCGCCAGCGCGATCCAGAAGCGCCGGGTCATGTCGATCAGTTCAGGATCTGGCTTGTCGTCGAGCGAGACCTGCTCCGGCTCCAGCGCCATGCCGCAGATCGGACAGCTCCCGGGTCCTTCCTGACGGATCTCCGGGTGCATCGGACAGGTATAGATGGTGCCGGCCGGCGCTGGCGGGGCGGGCTCCTTCGGCTTCAGGAAGCTTTCGGGATCGGCGTTGAAGCGCTCGCGGCATCGGGCACCACAGAAGAAGTATTCATGACCCTGATAGATCAGGCGGTTCTTGGCGGTCGCGGGATCGACGGTCATGCCGCAGACCGGATCGAGCACTTTGGCCGGCGCAGCCTCGTGATGGTGACCATGCGAACAGCATGCGCCATGCGTGTGACCGGCATGGGCATCGTGCCCCGTATGCGTGTGAGTTGTCTCTGCCACCGTGACCTCGCCTCTTGAAACATATACCCTATGGGGGTATATGAACCTCATGCGCAGCGAGATCAAGACGTCCTGTTTAAAACGCCTCAAACGGATCGAGGGCCAGGTCCGCGGCCTTGCCGGCATGGTCGAGGCCGACCGCTATTGCATCGACGTGGTTACGCAGATCGCCGCGGCCCGCGCAGCCTTGCGGCGAGTCGAAGAGGAGATCCTGCGAGATCATGTTGCGCATTGCGTGGAGCACGCGATCTCGTCAGGCGACAAGGCCGATCAGCGTCGCAAGATCGCGGAGTTGATGGACGTGGTCAGCCGCGTCGACCGGTGACGCGAATGCGACGCGCGGGCGCCATGTTAGAAGACGGTTGATCAGTCGTTACGGTTTTTGCCCGGTGAGGGTGGCGCTGAAATGCGACCACACCTTTAGATCATCAAGAGCCGGCGAATATTCGCAAAATTTACGACTGGATAAGCATGCGCAACGCTAGCACCCGGGGCGAACTGATAGCGCCGATCGCCGGTATTTACGTGTCTTTACGTACTTATATCTAACGTTCCGCGCAATTGCGGTAATCCCGCTCGCGGTACCTGTCCATGCTTACGATCTATAACTGCGTCGCCAATGCCCATGATTTCAGGCTCGTCGGACTCGCGGCCATCATCTGCGCGATCGCGTCCCTCGCTGCCATCAACCTGCTCCGTCATGCGCGAAGCGCCACAGGCCGGATGCGCCTCGTCTGGCTCGCGGTGTCCGCGATCTCCACAGGCTTCGGCATCTGGGCCACGCATTTCGTAGCGATGCTGGCGTTCTCGCCGGGGATGCCGAGCGGCTACAATATCGTACTTACGGTCGTCTCGCTGATCGCCGCGCTGCTGCTGACCGGCGCCGGCCTTGCCGTATCGTTGATCCCGAATTTTCGTGCCGGCCTCTGGATCGGCGGCGCCGTCGTCGCGGGCGGCATCGCGGCGATGCATTACACCGGCATGGCCGCCTTCGAACTTCAGGCGCGCATCAACTGGGATACGACGCTCGTCATCGTCTCGATCGTATTGGGAGCCGTGCTCGGTGCGATCGCGCTTCCGGTAGGGTTGCATGGCACCACCCTGCGCTGGAAGATCAGCGGCGCGCTGCTGCTGACGCTCGCGATCTGCAGTCACCATTTCACCGCGATGAGCGCGGTCACGATCACCCCGGATCCGACCATCGCCGTCTCGCCGCTGACCATTCCCGCCGGATGGCTCGCACTTGGCGTCTCATTGATCAGCTTCGCCATCATTGGCCTGGCGCTGGCCGGCATCGTGCTGGATATCCGTGATCACCGCCGCTCCGATCTCGAAGCCGACCGCATGCGCGGACTCGCCAATGCTGCCGTCGAAGGCCTGCTGGTATGCGACGGCGACACGATCGTCACGGTCAACACGTCCTTCGCCGCGCTGGCAGGATCGTCCGCTGAATTGCTGATTGGCGGGCGTCTGCAAGACTGCTTCCCCGATGGAGATACGCGGACGCAGATCATGAGTCAGCCTGACAAATCGGTGGAAGGGAGCCTGCGGCAGCGCAACGGCCAGACGATTCCGGTTGAATTGATCCTGCGTGGAATCGACTTTGCGGGGCAGCCACATCAGGTCATCGCTGTACGTGACCTCCGCGAACGCAAACAGGCCGAACAGCACATCCGCTATCTCGCCCACTACGACTCCCTGACCGGACTGCCCAATCGGGGCACGTTCCATGATCGAATAGATCAGGAGATTGCGACACTATCCAAGGATCGCCCGCTCGCCGTACTTGCTTTGGATCTCGATCAGTTCAAGCAGGTCAATGACCTGTTCGGCCACGCCGCCGGCGACAAGGTCCTCAAGAGCGTAACGGCGCGCATCACCGCCCTGCTTGGCGAAGGCGAGATGATGGCGCGTCTTGGCGGCGACGAGTTCGCCATTCTCTTGCCGAACCTGACCTCGCCCGCAGCTGCGAGTCAATTCGCCGACAGGATACTGGAAGCATTCCGGAGCAAGGATGCCACCTTCGAACTCGGCAGCGTCACCGCCAGTGTCGGCATCGCACTATGCCCAGACGACTCCAGTGATCGCGACACGTTGCTCGCTTGCGCCGACACCGCGCTCTACCGCGCCAAAGCCGAAGGCCGCGCGACCTGGCGCTTCTTCGAGCCTGCAATGGGGGAAGCCGTGCGCGACCGCCGGCTGCTCGAACACGATCTGCGCAACGCCATCGATGCCAATCAGCTGAAAGTGGTGTATCAGCCCCAGGGCACCATGGAGTCGGGCCGCGTGATCGGCTTCGAGGCACTGCTGCGCTGGAACCATCCCGTCCGCGGCAATATTCGCCCCGACATCTTCATTCCGATTGCGGAAGACACCGGCGCCATTCTCGGCATCGGCGAATGGGTGCTGCGCGCCGCCTGCCGTGAAGCGGCGACGTGGAAGTATCCGTTGACCATCGCGGTCAATGTCTCGGCGGTTCAGATCCACCACGATAGCTTTGTCGCAACCGTCCATGAGGTCTTGCTGGAAACCGGCCTGCCCCCGCATCGGCTCGAACTGGAGATTACCGAGACTGCGCTGATCCGCGACTTCGATCGCGCATTGTTGACACTTCGCCGGATCAAGGCGCTCGGCGTTCACATCGCCATGGATGACTTCGGCACCGGCTACTCGTCGCTGTCGAACCTGCGCGCATTCCCTTTCGACAAGATCAAGATCGACGGATCATTCATCAGGTCGGTGAACACCAACAGCCAGGCAGCAGCAATCGTGCGCGCCGTCCTCGGCCTCGGCCGCGGGCTTGGGCTGCCGGTGCTCGCCGAAGGCGTGGAAACCGAAGCGGAGTTCGCATTCCTGCGCGACGAGAAATGCGACGAGGCGCAGGGCTATCTGCTCGGCCGTCCAGCTGACATAGACAACTTCCGTGAAGTCACCCAAGGGGTGACCTCGCCCGCCGGAGATATCGCCATTTCAGCATAGGCGTGAACACCCCACCGTCGCGATCATACCAACGACAAAAAACGCGCGAAAGTCTCGCGCGCTTTTTCTGGGGTCAAAAGAGCAGAACGGCTATCAGGCCGCCTGCTTGTGCATCGCGCCGGTCGCAGATCCGTTGCCGCGAATAGCCTTGATCGAACGTTCGATCGCCGCCCACAGCTTCCCGATCTCGCTGGCTGCGCGACCTTCTGCCTGATATTCGCGGGCGCCTTCGCCGTTGCCAAGCGCGAGCAGGAGATCTGCACGGTTGGTGATCTGACCGGACCACACCGGAGCCTTGAACTTGGCGAGTGCTTCGCGGGCGATCGTCACGATACGGCTTTCGGAATCGTCACGGCGTGCCGGCGCACCATTGATGACCACCGCATAGGGCTTGCGGGCCGAGCGGCAGCTCTGGATCGTCGCCTGCACCGCGTCGACGTCGAACACGCCGGGACGGGCAGGAATGATCACCATGGTTGCGTTCTTGATGGCATCGTCGACCACAGCCGATGTATTCGGCGGCGTATCGATGAACACCCATTCAAAACCGTCACGCTTCGCGGCGGCAACCATTTCGGTCACGCTGCGATTTGCGATCTTCAGCGGCGGTTCATTTGTTCCCCGCAGCTTGTGCCACAGCGTCAACGAACCCTGCGGATCCGCGTCGATGAGCAAGCAAGGCTTCGTTGATTTATGAACTTGAGCAGCAAGATGTGCAGCCAGGGTACTCTTCCCCGAGCCACCTTTACGCGATGCGAAAACTATGACGTTCATATGTTGGCCTCCAGATTGACCCCAGGAGGCGAAAATGAATCAGTCTGCTGATTCGTTAAAGTCATATTTACGCGTAATTCAAGGATATGTGCCTGATTTGTTTGGAATGTTGGTTTTTGAGTCACACAGTGCGGCGCAACAGGCCCGAAATGAGTCAGGTGTAGTACGCTTGTCGCCACTTTGTCGCACTGTGGTATCAAGTCAGACGCTCAAATCTTGCTATCAGCGCCGTTGGAACGCGTTGAGTCCGGGCCTTCGATAGCAATGCCCTTCGCGCGCTGACGTTCGATCCACTTCCGCTCAAGCCAACCGAGAAACTGCGCCACCGGTTTTTCCAGTGGCGGAATATCCTGTGCAATGAGGATGAGTCCGAGCGGCAACATCCAGAGGCCCAGCACGGGAAGAATGCTGAAAATGCCCCCGATAATGAGCAAAATTCCAAGCGGGAATCGAACGAGCTTCGATGAGGGCTTGCGCAACCAGCCCACAAATCTGGCGGGTCCGGGCGGAAGTTTGGTTTCGAACCAGGCAAGATGCCGATTGAGTTCGGCCTTGTAGTCGATAGTGGCTTTGCTGCTCAAAATGACGCTCCTCATCGTCCGGAGATGTTGCTTCGTGGCGTGATACCAACGTGTCAGTTTGTCACGGGTTCATTTTTTTGCCACGATCGACGGCGTCACGGTGCAGCGGCTCGGCGAGATCTCGCCGTTCTGCACGCTGACTAAACGTCCGTTCACGTGAAAGCGAAGCCTGATCAGCTCGGACGAGTCGGTTTTTTCGTCCTTCGCGACTTGCCCGCGGGTTTACGCGTGCTGGCCGGCGTTGCCCGAAAGAATTGCGCGCAGCCCGGGCTCAATTGCGCCCGCTTCTGAACCATGCAGGCCGTCACGCGATCCACATCGGGAATGGCTGAGCTACAGAGCCGAAAGGCATCGCCGGTACAAAGCTGTTGCTGATCCTCGGTATAGGCTTGTGACGGCGTCGCCAAGAACGACGCGCCGATCATGAGTGACATGGCAAGCGACCCGCTCAAAATCCCTGGACGTACCGGCATAGTCTCCCCCTGGTTGCACGTTATCGTGGGAGTGTCGGAGACGATTGCCAGCTTGGCAAGGCGGACGTGACAGGGATCGGGCTTGCCTTCGCGCCGGCCCTGTAGTTTCTCCCGAACATCGCGGCGCCGTTGCCCCGTCGCAACCTCGTGCGAGAGACAGTCCAAGATGAACAGTGAGACAAAAACGATACTCCGAACCTGCGCGGGCGGTTCACGATCATGAACTGGACCCGTATTGGCATTATCGGCTTCGTGGGATTGTGCGGCTGGGCAGCATGGCCCAAAGGAAATGACGCGACGCCGCCGCGCCCGCTTCTGATCAGGGCAGCATTGAAACAGGTCGATGATCCCGTCATCATCCTCGGCGACAGCATCGTCAAACGCGCAACCTTCCCCCGTGCCGTCTGCGGTCGGCCCATCGTCAATGCCGGAATCGACGGATCGACGACATCGAGCGGTCTCGATGCCATGCTGACAAAAGCACTTGGCGGGAAGCAGGCCGCCATGGTCGTCGTCTCCCTCGGACTCAACGATGCTGCGGTCCCTGTGAACGTGGACTCATACAGGACCAACTATCTCGCTTTGCTCGCGGCGCTGAAATCCACGGCTCCACGAATGGCCATCGCGACCGTGACGCCTGCTGAAGCTGGCAAATCCGATAACGCGCGCATCAACGACCGGGCGATCGACAACTACAACGCGTTGCTGCCAACCATCGCCGGCGATGCTGGCGCGAGCCTTGTCACCATCCCGTCCATGCCGGCGAAATACACAACCGACGGCGTTCATCTGAATGATGCCGGCTATGCGATCTGGACCAAGGCGGTGCTCGGCGGGGTCAGCGAGGTCCTCTGCAAAGGCAAGTAGCAGCGCAAGCGATCAACGCAGAAAGCCGCATCAGGCCTCGTTCACGCCAACGCCGCGCTCGTCAAGGAGCTGCTGCCCTTTCAACGTGATCGCAAATTTCGGCCCCGCTGCCGGCTTGGCTTGATCGATCACCTCGACAAGCCCTTGGGCAATCAGCCCGTCAAGCACGGCACGTTTTTCGGCATTGAGATCGAGCCCGGAGGCACGCGCGATGTCGCACATCATCGCAATAGCGGTATTGCTGATATCAGCGTCGATCATGATTGCCTCCCGGTCGTTGGGAAGCCAACGGAACGATGGCAATCGAGTTCCACGACCGGCCTAGCGGAAGCACGCGGGCATTTGGGACGTCGAGTTGCCCGAAGGCGGGCTGTTTGTGCGGAAACCTTACAGCCCCGAGCAGATCGTGGGCACGCTGAATGATCTGACCGGCGCGCCGGCGTTACCGGCCCGACCCACGCGGTCAGACATTGCCGCAGCCCAAAGCAACGGCCACGTTCGAATCGGCTAAATGATTGATTTGTATGGTACAGTTGGGTGGTCTCGAACCACCGACCTCCTGCTCCACAAACAGGCGCTCTAACCAACTGAGCTACAACTGCATCCTGACCGGCCCCAAAATCAGGGGTCCCGAACAGGCGGGAAACTAGGTGCAACGCATCACTTTGGCAAGGCCGCGATGATGATTTTTGGCGCAAACAGAAGCCCGGGCTTGCGGCCCGGGCTTTCGATTATTTGGCGGTGCGATCGGCTCAGGCAGCCGGCTGGAACAGCTTCGAAGCGCCGGTCTTGATCGGTTCGGCGGTCTCGGAGGCGATCTTCTGGCCGAGTTCGGCCAGCTGCTTGGTCTGACCGGTGAAGGTTTCAACCTGGCTGCGCGCAAAAGCGGTCCACAGCTCCATCGCCTGCGATGGCGACTTCACGCCGATCAGCGACTGGGCGAAGTCGAAGCCCGCATTGGTATTGGTCTTGGCAATGTCGAGCAGCTTGGCCGAATATTCGGCAGCGCCCTTGGTGGCCGTGCCGAACACAGCTTCAACCGTGCTGTTATGGGTCTCGGCAGCGTCCTTGAACTTGGCATAACCCTCGCGCGCCTGCGAGACGCCCTTTTCGGCGAACGCGCGGACCTGCTCCGGCACCTGGAACGGGATAACGGAAGATGAGAACGGATCGGTCGATTCGGCCATAGCGTGCATCCTTCGTGGTGGGGGTGAAATCAATAAACCCGTGGAGGCTGCGGAAGGCACCGGTGCCTTTCATCAGCTGGCGGGAAACAGAGCGGCATCGCCATCAGCGATGCGTCATTGTGGTTACCGCAATATCATGTCGGAATTGTGCGACGCAACAGAATATTGCACCGCAGAATCGCATGAGACCCGGATCGAATGCGCGCCCACGTCATGGAACTCGCCAAATATCAACCATTGATTGCAGAACGGAGAGCGCAGAGGTCGGTCAGCTCTTGGGCTTGGCGGCGTCCATGGCAGCGCGGCTCATGATCTGGCCCATTTCGCTGGCCTGCTCTGCCAGCGACTTCATCTGCGATTGCACGTATTCGCTGTGGAGCCGCATGACGTCGCCCAGATCCTTGGCGTGCAGCAGCTGCTGGGCATAATCCAGCGACGCGGCGACGTTCTTCTCGGCATAAGCGATCGCCTTGGTGCTGACATCCTTGGCGCCGGCGCGCACGGTCTCACCGCGGTTTTCGATCGACGACGCCGTGCTCTGGGCGCTGGCCAGAAACTTCTCGAATGCCTGCTTGGCCTGGTCAAAGCTGGCTTCGGCCATTGCGCGCATTTCCTTCGGAATTTCGAATTGGTCGGTCATGTCCCGCTCCATTTTGCATTGACGAAGCCATCCACGGCCCCGTCTCCCGTGTCGCCCACTGCAATCTAGCCGAGCTTGGCATCGCCGATGTGACGCGGCGTCCCGTCCTCGTCCGATCCCATCGTGGACCTTTGTTTTTGTTTTGCAACTGCCAACGCATGGCCCAGCCCCTCCGTTCGGCAGAATGCCGAACCCTCGGAGCGGATTAACGTTATTGCTGCTTTGGCCTGCTGGAATGGGCGGGGGACGTGGACCTGCGCGTCTGCGCGGGCGATACTAACGAATTATTAAGGATGTCATCGTTTGGCCCGCAATCTGTGACGCGGATACCGGACGGACGCCCAACGAGTCAGTCATGAAGTGCCGATGAACAATGCGGATTTTCAGTTGCGGGGCGTTGGCGATGCACGGCTGGCCGTACACGCCACCAGCAACCAGCCGGTCTGGCTGTGGTCGCGCGATGGCACCCGTGTGCTGTGGGCCAATCCGGTCGGCGCGCGACTGTTCGGCGCCCGTAATGCAGCGGACCTGTTTGCCAGGACTTTCGGGCCCGCCGATACCCATCGCCGCCAGATAGCCCAGCTCGGCTCACGGCTGCCGGCCAGTGGCGCGATGCGGCTGGAACGCCTGCGCGGCTTCGGCGCGGCGCTGGGGAGCTTGATGACGTGCGCCTGCTCGCAGCTTGAATTTCCCGATGGCGGCAGCGGCATTCTCGTTGTCGCAGCGGAGCCGCTCGGTGGCCGCGGCATGCCGCTGGTCGAACGGCTGCAAAATCTGGTCGAGGGGATCGACACTCCGATCGCCGCCTTTGCACGCGACGGCCTGTTCGTCGGCGCCAACGAAATGGCTCGGGCGCTGCTTGGTTTTCGCAATCTCTCCGATGCCGGCCTCGATCATGCGCGCGACGGCGCGCTGAAGGACGGCCGCATCGAAACGCCTATCGGCTTTGGCCGCATGGTACTGCAGCGCGTGGGCAGTGGCGCCGATGTCGGACTGGTGGCGTTGATCGCGCCGGGCGCTGTGCATCCGGCACCGAGCGAAGAAGAACTCGAGGCTCCGGCAGAACTGGAAGCCAGCATTGAACCACAGAGCGCCCTTGCAGAGCCGAGCGAGCTGTTTGTCGAATTCGATCAGGCCACCGGGGCAAAAGACCCAAGCGAAGACGCCATCGACATCGACGCTCCGATCGAGCCGGAAAAAACCGAGATCGATCGCGACGTACATCTCGAAGAGGTGATCGCCGAAACCATCGCACATGCCGACGCACCGACTGAGACTGATGCGCAGTCGCCCGCCGTCGAAGCCGTTGCCGACCAACCTGCGTCCGTTGCGCTGCCAGAGATCGAGTCGCGCACGACGCCGCTCCGTTTCGTATGGCAGATCGATGCGGAGAAGCATTTCACACTGAACTCCGACGAGTTCATCCACCTGATCGGCCCACGCACAGCGGCAAGCTTTGGCCACAAGTGGAACGATCTGACAGCCGAATTCAACCTCGATCCCGACAGCCACGTCGTCAAGGCGATGGCCACGCAGCAAACATGGAGTGGCATCACACTGCTCTGGCCGGTGGATGGCGGTGGCCGCCTGCCTGTCGAACTCTCTGGCCTGCCGCTGTTCGATCGCGAGCGCAATTTCACCGGCTATCGCGGTTTCGGTGTTTGCCGCGACCTCGATGGAATGACGCGGCTCGCCGAGCAGCGTCGGCATGATCACATCGGCGATCCACCGCCCCGACCATTATCCGCCGATGTCGCGCAGGCCGGCCCTGTCGGCGACAGTCTCGATGAACCGATTGCCCTCACCACCAACCCGATACCAGAACAGACACCACCGCCAACCACACCGGACAGCACCGTGCAACCACCCGAGAACGTCGTGCCATTTCGACCAGGCGATCCCAGATCGCCGGCACTGACGCCTGTCGAGAACAGCGCCTTCAACGAGCTTGCGCGGCAATTGTCGGCACGGCTTGAGTCGGAAACGGGACTGATCACAAGCACGAACACACCCGAAGCGGACAGCGAGACGGACGATGCACCGACGGCTGCCCAGACCTTGTCTCAGCCAACTGAGGCGGTGTCACAGGCTGCCTGGCTGACAACGCCACCGGCTGCGCCACGCGGCCAGATGATGCGCGACAAGGTGCTGCTCGACCTGATGCCGGTCGGCGTCCTGATCTATCGCCTCGATCGCCTGCTGTTCGCCAATCCCGCCTTTCTCGCCCGGATGAACTATCCAAGCCTGAACGCACTGGAAGAGGCGGGTGGCCTCGATGCGCTCTATGTCGGAGCTGATGTCTCTTCTGCGGCCAGCACCTCCGATGACGGCACCGCCGTCACGATTTCAGGCGGTGACCAGTCCGGCAACACAGAGCCCGCCGAAGCGCGCCTGTATACGATTTCATGGGACGACGAGCCGGCGCATGCGCTGATTTTCTCTCCGCCCAAGGCAGAGCCTATCGTCACCCCTGTTACGATCGCTGCACCCGTTGCGGACGCGCCCTTGCCCCCCGGCCATATCGATGCCGAAGATCTGGCCACGATCCTCGATACCACGGCCGAAGGCGTCATCATGTTCGATGCCGAAGGCAACATCAATTCCTGCAACCGCAGCGCCGAGACGCTGTTCGGCTATAGCGGCGAATTACTGACGCAGCGGAATCTAACCGACCTGTTCGCAGCAGAAAGCCGCCGCGTGGTGCAGGACTATCTCGCAAGCGTCAAGGAATCCGGCGCGGCCAGCCTGATGGATCATGGCCGTGAGGCCCTGGGCCAGGTGCGCGCCGGCGGCCTCGTGCCGCTGTCGATGACCATCGGCCGCACGCGCACGGATGGACCGAACTTCTTTGCCGTGTTCCGTGACCTGACGCAGACGAAGAAGACCGAAACCGAACTGCTGAATGCACGCCGCCAGGCCGATCGTGCGGCAACGGCCAAGGCGGATGTGCTGGCGCGGATCAGTCATGAAGTCCGCACACCGCTGAATGCCATCATCGGCTTCGCGGAAGTGATGGTCGACCAGCGCTTCGGCCCACTCGGCAACGAGCGCTATGTCGAATACATGAAAGACATTCGCGCCTCGGGTGAACGCGTCATCGCGATCGTCAACGATCTGCTCGATCTGTCACGCATCGAGACCGGCAAGATCGACCTCGCCTTCACCACGCAGAACCTCAACGAAATGGTGGAGCAATGCGTTGCGGTGATGCAGCCGCAGGCCAATCGCGGCCGCATCATCATCCGCACCTCGCTGGCGCATCTGCTTCCCACGGTCGTTGCCGACGCCCGCGCGCTACGACAGATCACGCTGAATCTGATCGGCAACTCAATCCATCTCGCCAATGCCGGCGGTCAGGTGATCGTCTCCACCGCATTGTCGGACTTCGGTGAGATCGTACTGCGCGTCCGCGACACCGGTCACGGCCTTAACGACAACGAACTCGCCGCCGCGATGGAGCCGTTCCGTAGTTCGACGCCGGCTGACTCTTCGGAGAGTTCGGGTGTCAGCCTGTCGCTGACCAAGGCCCTCGTCGAGGCCAACAACGCGCGCTTCCAGATCAAGACCGCGCCAAGCTCGGGCACGCTGATCGAGGTGGCATTTTCGAATGCAGCGGTGAAGGCCTGAGTGGTCTTCTCCGCTTTAGCGATTGAGCGCCATCGCCGCGTCGGAACGGCGCGGCTTGCGATAGCCGATCAGCAGCGGACCGAATGAGACGGCGAAGCCGATAAAGGCCGCGACCCACGTCAATGCTGCAACATGGAGCAGCGGCGGACTGTAAGCTGGCTCGATCACGGCGCCGATCCGCGCCAGTGCCGCCACGATGATGGCAGCATAGATCATCAGCGTCGTGCGTGAGGCATGCAGTGCCTGGCCGGTATGGCCCAGTGTTGCCCGGCTCATGACAGCCAGCGTCATCACGCCTGCCCCGCCTGCCATCCATGCATGCAGGCCGGCGCTCGACGCGACCCATCCTGCTGCCGCTGCGGCATTCAGCAGGAAGCCCAGCGGCACGAAAGCGTAACCAATATGCAGGATCAGCAGCAGACCCTCGCGCGAGGTGCGATCGCCGGCCCAGCGCGCAAGACGCACGATATGTAGCAAGCCGACCAGCACAAGTGCCACTCCCGTTAGCTCGCCCAAGGGCCGTGCGATCCACAACAACAGCGCGGCGGCGCTGACGGCAATGACAACCATATCGAAACGCGCGAACGGCACTGGCAGTCGACCGGGATTCTCGCGCACCAGCCAGTTGCGGGTGAAGCTCGGAATGATCCGCCCGCCGATCAGCGAGATCAGCAACACCACGACCGCGGCACCGATCCGGATGCTGACGTCTGCGACGCCAGCAAGATGAGCCTCAACATGAAAGGCGATGTTGCCGACCAGCAGGAAGGCGACGATGCCGACCACTGGTAGATTACGCCAGTTGCGGCCCGCCGCGATCTCGCGGGTTGCAGCCGCAGCGACCAGAGTCAGGAAACTCACATCGACCAGCATCGCCGTGAGCCAGCCCGTATAGGCCGAAAACGTCAAGCAAATCCGTCCCGCGATCCAGAGCGCGACCAGCCCGAGCAACGGCAAGCCGCGGATCGGCAGTCGACCGGTCCAGTTCGGAATGGCCGTGAACAGAAAGCCGGTGACGACGGCCGACATGAAACCGAACAGCATCTCGTGAATGTGCCAGTCGCGCGGCGCAAAACCGGTGGCCAACGCCAGCCGGCCATGGAAGGCCGGCATCCAGATCAGAATTCCCAAGCCGGCATAACACGCCCCGAGCAGGAAAAACGGGCGGAAGCCGGCCGAGAGCAACGGCCAATCGGCGATGGAGCGAACACGAAGAAGCGTCATCGTTACTCTCCCGTTTGGGGCGTGTTACTTCGCAGCAACTTTCTCGAATAACGTCGCGAACACTGTCTTGGCCTTGCCGGGATGGGTCACTGCCTTGGCTTCGGCCGCATTGGTTGGCGTACCGACCACCACCAGTCCCACCATGCCCATGCCGTAATGCGGCGCGCATTTCACGCCGTAGACGCCGGGCTTGTCGAAGGTCACCACGAGGTCCTGGCTCATCTTGCCGACGAACGGGGACGCATCGGCGGGCAACATGCCTTTGACCGATTCAACGCTGTGTGCCTTGTCGGTCGACACGAATTTCACGGTATCGCCGGGCTGCACATTGACCAGTGCGGGCTCGAACACCATTGCGGTCCCGTCGGCGCCCTTGTTGAGCATTTTGACCTCGACCTCCGCAGCGCCAGCGGCGCCTGTCAGAGCGAAAAGGACGGCGGCGGTTGCAAGCATAAGAGCCTTGCGCATCGTATTTCTCCGTAAACTCCGGTCATTTCAGCCGGATGCGCCAAATTAGGCCTGCCGCCCGGCCTCGACATTGCGCCAGCGCAAACTTCCGCTTGATCGACGCCCGCAATCACGGTCTAGAAGTGCCCGGAACGGGAATTTGACGGAGAACACATGTCGGCGGTCGACAGCTCCATGGTCGCGCATCTGCCGCTGTTCGAGAGTCTCGACACCGCAGCCTGCGAGGCGATCCTGCGCGAGGCGCATTCGATCCGCGTCCCGAAGAACAAGGTGATTTTCGAGCAGGGCGAGGACGTCCATTCGTTCTATCTGCTGCTCCATGGCCATATCCGCGCGACCAAGATGACGCCCGCCGGCGAACAGGTGATCGTGCGCTATGTCGCGACGGGCGAGATCTTCGGGATCGGTCAGGCGATGGGGCTGACTACCTATCCGGCGACCGCAACCGCCGTCGATGACAGCGTGGTTCTGGTGTGGCCCACCACGATCTGGACGCGGCTGGTTGCCGACTATCCCGCCCTCGCCGCCAATACGCTCAAGACCGTCGGCAGCCGGTTACAGGAGGCTCATACGCGTGTGGTCGAGATGTCGACCCAGCAGGTCGAGCAGCGCGTCGCCCACGCTCTGCTGCGGCTGGTCAACCAGTCAGGCCGCAAGACCGCGCAAGGCGTCGAGATCGATTTCCAGTTGAGCCGGCAGGATATCGCTGAAATGACCGGCGCCACGGTCTTCACCGTGAGCCGCACGCTCAGCACCTGGGAACAGCGCGGGCTGATCGAAAGCAGCCGGCAGCGCATCGTGCTGCGTGAACCCGAGGCATTGCGGGCGCTCGCCGACGCTATTCCCGGTGACGACGCGTAGCGCAGTTACGCCGCTTTGGACTGCCTGACTTCGTTCGATACTTCTCCGAGTGGGATCGAGACGGCAGCCCTGACGCCCTGAGCATCGCCGCGGTTTGCGATATCGAGACCGAAACCGTTACGATCCGCCGCCGTCCGGGCAATCGCCAATCCGAGCCCGGTGCCATCGATATCCATCGGCGCCGCACGGAAGAAGCGGTCGTAGAGATACGGCACGGCGGATTCCGGTATTCCGCATCCGCTGTCGATTACCTCGATGACGAAATCCCTACCCCGGCGTGCAGCCTTGATGCTGACCGCGCCGCCGGCGCGCGTGTAACGCACCGCATTGTCGAGCAGGTTCGAGACGATCAGCCGGAGATCGGCGGCACGGACATTCAATTCATCACGCGTCCCCGGTACGATGGCGAGTGAGACGCCCTTGGCCTCGGCGACGGACACGAAGCCGGACACCACCAGCCGCACGAAGGCCTCCGCATCGACGACTTCGGCTTCGCTTTCGATGCCGGCATCGGCGCGAACCATGGTCATCAACTGGTTGACCGAATAAGAGGCTCTTCGAATCCCGTCGAGCAGATCCTGCGCTATTTCACGCTCAGGCCCATTGAGCTCCCGTGCCCGCAGATTATCGATCTGGATCTGAAGCGCCGCGAGCGGAGTCCGCAATTCATGTGCCGCGTCGGACACGAAGCGACGCTGGGTCTCCAGCGCGGTCTGATGTCGCTCGATCAGGGAATTCATGGCTGTCACAAGCGGAGCGACTTCGACCGGAACGCCTGTCAGGCTGAGCGCATCCTTCGCATCGGCGCTACGCTGGCCTATATCAGCCGACAGTGTTCCAAGCCCGGACAACACACGCTTCACGGCCCACCAGATCATCAGCCACGCAATCGGGATGGCAACGATCAACGGCACCGCCGCGCCCGCGGCCGCATAGGCAGCAACTTCCTCGCGCGCACTCCAGCGCTGCGCGACCTGGATCGCATGCGTCGCGTCGCGCGACCTGAACACGCGCCAGCGCTCTCCACCCGCGGTCACGTCGGCATAGCCGAGTTCCGACTGAAACGGGATATCGACCGAAGGGCCTGAACGGTGAATGGGCTGTTTCGATTGATCCCAGATCTGGATCACTAGCTGGTCTTCCAGTTCGGCATCGATCCGCGGCTCGATATCATGTCGGAACACCATGCCCGCCGTAAGCGCAACCTCGTGAAGAGCGTTGTCCTGAAAGCTGTTCACCTCGTACTTGACGAAATAATAGGACGTGACGGCCGCAGCAACGCCGACCAAGATCAGCAGTCCCGTGACGTAAGTCATCACCGTCTTTCGCAACGACGTCATGCGCCCTCCTTGGTGACCATCCAGCCCGCACCACGGACATTGCGGACGATATCCTTGTCAAATTTCTTGCGCAGTCCGTGGATCAGCACGTCGACTGCGTTGCTCTGGACTTCCTCGCCCCAACCGTAGATCCGGCTCTCGATCTGGCTACGCGACAGAATCTGCCCAGGCCGCTCCATCAAGGCCTGCAGTACCGCAAATTCGCGCACCGACAGCAGATGCTTGATATCGCGGAACGTCGCCACCTGCGTCGATGGATCCAGCGTGATCTCCGCAGACGTCATGAGCGATACCACGCGACCATTGGCGCGGCGCGTCACTGCGCGGATTCGCGCGAGCAGTACCGGCAGTTCAAACGGCTTGACGATGTAATCGTCTGCGCCGAGATCGAGGCCCGCCACCATGTCGGACACGCCATCCCGTGCGGTGATGATAAGGGCCGGCGTCGTCATACCTGCTTGCCGCTTCGCCTTGAGCACGTCGAGACCGGACATCTTGGGAAGACCGATATCGATCAGTGCGACCGCATATTCCGACCGGTCCATCGCGGCGAAGCCATCGCGGCCATTGCGCGCCCAGTCGACGCTCATGCCATTCTCGCTCAGGCCGCGCACCAGCGCCTTGCCGAACATGGCATCGTCTTCAATCAGTAGAACGCGCATCATTCAATCTCGTGCCTGCGGGACATTCGGAAGGCCCGTCAGTCAGACAACATCGGAGGCATCCCGATATTCCCTTATCCCAGGTGTCGGTGACTGCGGCGCTTACGCGCATTGCAGCGCTTGTCCAGTGACCAATCGTTTGGCGCGGGCTAGCCGCCGCTCCTCGTTTAGAACGATTACAAATCAGCTCGACGCCCATTGGTGCACGGATCACACACCCTGGGCATATCCCTCGAAGTTCGATTTATTCTAAACGCCATCTAATTCGCGCCTAATACTCCGAATTGCAGATGTGTCCAAGTGTTTCCGAGGAGGCACAAGGACCGCCGGCATTTGCATGAGCGGAGAATATTTCAGGGGCGTAGTAATGACTTCCAGGACTTCTATCGGGGGGCGCGGCACGGCGGCGCGCAAAGCTTTTCTGATTTCGACGAGCGCGGCGGCCATCATCGCGGCGGGATTTTGCATCGCAGAGCCGGCGATTGCGCAGAATGCGAATTCCGGCGCATCGACATTGCCGCCGGTGCAGGTCGACGCTCCCAGCGCGCCGCGCGTACGCCGCGCCCAGCCGCAGCGCGCCGCATCCGGCCGCGTCGCCCGGACACGCGCTGTTGCGCCGCAGCCGGTTCGCCAGCCGCTGGTCGTTAACAATCAGGACGCCCGCACCGGCCAGGTCGGCTATATCACCCAGAACATTTCGAGCGGTACCAAGACCAACACACCGCTCATCAATGTGCCGCAGTCGGTATCGGTGCTGACCAAGGATTTCATCAAGGATCAGGCTTTCACATCGATCGGCGAGGCCGTCCGTTATGTCCCCGGCGTCATCTATCATCAGGGCGAGTCGCATCGCGACGACCTTGTGATCCGCGGTCAGCGCAGCAATGCCGACTTCTACACCAACGGCATTCGCGACGACGTGCAGTATTTCCGCGACTTCTATAACCTCCAGCGCCTCGAGGTACTCAAGGGACCGAATGCGATGATCTTCGGCCGCGGCGGCGGCGGCGGCGTGGTCAATCGCGTTCTCAAGGAAGCCGATGGCACGACCGTCCGCGAAGTGACCGTGGGTGGCAGCTCCTATCCAGGTGGCCGCACCTCGGTCGATGTCGGTCAGGCCGTGAACCAGGACCTCGCGGTTCGCTTCAACGCCTTCTACGAGAACACCAACAGCTATCGCGACTTCGTCAATCTCGAACGTTACGGGTTCAATCCGACGGTCACCTTTGCGCCGAACGACACCACGAAGGTCAAGCTCAGCTACGAATATCTGCACGACAACCGCACGGTCGATCGCGGCATCCCCTCGCAGGTCCGTCCGGGCGGCCTGCTGCCGCAATATGCCTACAATACCGCGCCCTCGACCTATTTCGGCAATCCGAATGCGAGCTACGCGATCGCCGACGTCAACATCGCCAATGCCGTGATCGAGCATGATTTCGAGAACGGACTGACCGTGAAGAACTCGTCGCAATTCGCGGATTACCGGAAGTTCTATCAAAACGTCTATCCGGGCGGCGCGGTGAACCTCGTCGGGGATTCGGTCAATCTCAGCGCCTATAACAACGAGACTGATCGCCAGAATCTGTTTAACCAGACGGACTTCACCTACCGCGTGAACACCGGCCCGGTCCGCCACACCGTCGTGTTCGGGGGCGAAGTCGGCAACCAGAGCGGCCTTGCCTTCCGGCAAAGCGGCTATTTCAACGGCAACACGGCGCAGACCAGCCTATCTGTGGATCCCCGGAGCCCGACGCGCCTTGATCCGGTCGCGTTCCGGAACACCGCGACGGACGCCAACAACACCTACAATCTGAATCTCGGCGCCCTCTATGTTCAGGACCAGGTCGAGATTACCCGCTATCTGCAGCTGATCGGCGGCCTGCGCTTCGACCACTTCGATCTGTCGTCACGGGATCGTCGTACCGGCGTGATCCAGACCCGCACCGACGACCTCGTGTCGCCGCGCGCCGGCGTGATCGTGAAGCCGGTCGATAATGTCTCGGTCTATTACAGCTATAGCGTTTCCTATCTCCCAAGCTCTGGTGACCAGTTCAGCACGCTGTCACCGGGACTCGTCATCGCCGAGCCTGAGAAGTTCGTGAACAACGAAGTCGGACTGAAGTGGGATATCCATCCGCGCCTGCAATTCGCCACTGCGGTCTACGACCTGAACCGGACCAACCAGCGTCTGGCCGACCCCAACAATGCAGGCTTCTTCATCACCAGTGGCGCGACCAAGACGCGCGGCTTCGAAGCGTCATTGGCCGGTTACATCACCGATGCGTGGCAGGTGACGGGTGGCTATGCCTATACCGACGCCCAGATCACAGGTGCGAACTCGACGACAGTACTGCCCGGCAACCGCGTTGGGCTCGTGCCGCTCAATACCTTCTCGCTGTGGAACAAGTACCAATTCACCCCGCAATGGGCCGCGGCCGTCGGTGTGATCCACTACACCAATTTCTATGCGTCATCCGACAACACCGTCCTGCTTCCAGAATGGACCCGTGTCGACATGGCCGTGTTCTTCAAGCTGAACGAGATGTGGCGCGCACAGCTGAACATCGAGAACCTGTTCGATCGTGGTTATTTCGCCACGGCTGACGGCAACAATAACATCACGCCCGGCTCGCCGCGCGTGTTCAGACTGTCGGCAACTGCCAATTTCTGAGACTAAGCATCTCGGGCCGCAGGTAAGCAGTTGCTTATCTGCGGCCCACTTACAAATTTGGAATCAATCTAATCTTTTGTCACGCGACGTTCAGTCACTGACATTCGAACGCCCACTGCGCTACTCCACCTGACATTGTCGATATGCCCCTTGCCGGAGCCATTTCATGATCAAGCATCACGCCCTTGCCACCGCCGTCCTCTTCGCCGCTCTTGGCTCATCCGCGCTGCAGGCGGCCGAAGAGGTCAATGTCTATACCTATCGCGAGACCAAGCTCGTGCAGCCGATCTTCGAGGCCTTCACCAAGGACACTGGCGTGAAGGTCAATGTGATCTCGGCAAGCTCGGGCCTCGAGCAACGCATGAAGGCCGAAGGCGCCAACAGCCCGGCGGACGTGCTGCTGACGGTGGATATCGGCCGCATCGACGAGGCCGTACAGGCGGGCGTGACGCAGCCGATGAAATCCGAGGTGATCGAGAAGGTCGTGCCGGCACAATATCGCGATCCCGACGGCCACTGGGCTGGCATCTCCATGCGCGCCCGCGTGGTCTATGCGTCGAAGGATCGCGTCAAGCAGGACGCCATCACCTATGAGGAACTGGCCGATCCGAAGTGGAAGGGCAAGATCTGCATTCGCTCCGGCCAGCACATCTACAATAACGGCCTGTTCGCCGCTTATGTCGCCAAGCACGGCGAGGCCAAGGCCGAAGAATGGCTACGCGGCGTCAAGGCCAATCTGGCGCAGAAGCCGTCTGGCGGCGACCGCGAGACCGCCCGCGACGTCGCGGCCGGCAAATGCGATCTCGGCATCGGCAACACCTATTACTGGGCGCTGATGATGAATGCCGATCCCGACAAGAAGCCATGGGCGGAAGCCACCAAGGTGATCCTGCCGACCTTCGAAGGCGGTGGCACCCATGTGAACCTGTCCGGCGTGCTGCTGGCCAAACATGCGCCGAACAAGGCCAATGCCATGAAGCTGATCGAATGGCTCGCCGGCGAGCATGCCCAGCAGGTCTATGCCGACGCCAATTACGAATATCCCGTGCGCGCCGGCATCACGATCAATCCGACCATCGCGGGCTATGGCAAGCTCAATGCCGATCCGATGCCCATCGCCAAGATTGCAGCCAACCGCAAGGCCGCGTCGACGCTGGTGGACAAGGTCGGGTTTGATAATTGAGCCCGGCTATTGCTCCGTAGGCTGCGATGATGCACAGCCTATCAGTATGTTGTCCCCGTCCTGTGTGCCTGCAGCGCACACAGGACGGGGACCCATACGCACCGAACTTTCGGTAGGACGCTGTGGCTACGGCAATTTCTGACTTACTTCTCCTGGCGGTATGGATCCCCTCCTTCGCGGGGATGACATGTGGAGAGTGCCCACGCGGGCATGCACACCCGTGAGGCCTTCGCGCACCGAAGCGCTCGCGATTTTCGTCGCAGTTGCCACCGCACTCCTTGTGGCTGCGCCTGTCATCAGCATCGCGCTATTGGCGCTGCAGCCGGAGCCTGAGCTTTGGCAGCATCTGATCGCCTATGTGTTGCCGCAGGCGCTGCGCGACACCGCAGCCCTCCTGATCGGCGTCGGTATCGTCACGCTCGCAGTCGGTGCCGGCACCGCATGGCTGATCTCGGCGCACGACTTCCCCGGCCGCGCGCTCATGGTCTGGCTCTTGCCGCTGCCGCTGGCGATTCCGACCTATCTCGCCGCTTACGTCTATGTGGACCTGTTCGAGCCACTGGGTCTCGTCCATCGCGCATTGGCAACGGCAATGTCGTTGCCCGCTGCGATCGGGTGGCTGCCGAGCCTGCGTTCGTTGCCCGGCGCCATCTTCGTGATCAGCATCGTGTTGTATCCTTACGTCTATCTCTCTGCCCGCGCGATGTTTCAGCATCGCAGCGCCGATTTTGCTGAAGCCGCGAAGATACTCGGTGCCGATCGCTGGACGACGTTCCGCCGTGTGTCGCTACCGATGGCGCGCCCCGCCCTCGCTGTGGGCCTCGCATTGGTATCGCTGGAAACACTGAACGATATCGGTGCCAGCGAATATCTGGGCATTCGTACACTCACCGTCTCGGTTTTCACGACCTGGCTCAACCGCGGCAGCCTTGCAGGTGCGGCGCAACTGTCATTGTTCATGCTCGCCATCGTCGGGGTGCTGATCGCCATCGAGCGTTTTGGCCGCCGCGAAGGCAGCGTGGAATTCTCTTCGGAGAATCCGCGATTGGCACCGCGCACGCCTTTGACAGGCCTACGCGGATGGCTTGCTTTTACCGCCTGTCTTCTCCCTGCCCTGCTCGGCTTCGCCGTGCCCTTGCTCTACCTGCTGCGCGAAAGCCTGCGCCGCGGTCTGCTATCGATGGATACGACGGTCTGGCGCGATGCCGGCCACACCATTGTACTGGCTGCAATTGCCACGGGGGCCGCGCTGCTTCTGGGGCTTGTGGTAATCGTCGCTCAGCGCTGGCGTGCTTCGCGGCTGACCAACCTGTCGCTCGCTGTCACCCAGACCGGCTATGCGCTCCCCGGAACGGTGCTGGCGCTGGGCCTGCTGACGCCGGTGCTGTTCATCGACAATGGATTCAGCACGCTCGCAGGGTGGCTCAGTCTCGCATCGCCCGGGCTTGTCATGGTCGGCTCCGGCGCCGCCGTGGTGATCGCCTATGTGATCCGGTTTCTGGCGGTGCCGACCGGTTTCATCAAGGCCGGCTTCGAGCACATTCCCGTCGATTACGACGACAGCGCCCGCGCCGCCGGCGCACCGGCGATCACCACGCTGCGCGTGATTCAACTGCCGCTATTGCGTCCGGCATTGTTCGGCGCCGTCATCGTGGTCTTTGTCGATTGTCTGAAGGAACTGCCGGCCACGTTGCTGCTGCGACCGCTCAATATCGAAACGCTGGCAACTTCGATCTATCAATATGCGAGCCGTGGCAGCTTTGAAGAAGGCGCACTCGCCGCACTGCTGATCGTCGCTGCGAGCATCGGTCCGGTGGTCTGGCTGACACGCTTTGCAGATGTGCCGCAGGGGCCGGTGTAACGCGCTTACGCGATCGGGACCTGACCGCTTTTGCGTGACTCCGCAAAGATCGCCCAGGCCGCCACGAACATCGCAGCAATGACGGGACCGACGACGAAGCCATTGAGGCCCAGCGCATCGATGCCGCCGAGCGTCGCGATCAGCACCAGATAATCCGGCAGCTTGGTGTCCTTGCCGACCAGCATCGGGCGCAGGATGTTGTCGACCAAACCAATGACGAGAAATCCATAGGCGATCAGGATCACGCCCTGAACGACGGAGCCCGTCGCAAGCAGATAAAGCGCGACCGGCATCCAGACGAGGCCAGCGCCCACCGCCGGCAACAGCGACAGGAACGCCATCAACACGGCCCAGAGCAGCGCGGCGTTGATGCCAAGGATCGAGAAGATCAGCCCGCCGAGCGCGCCCTGTGCCAGCGCCACCAGAATGCCGCCCTTTACCGTGGCGCGGATCACCACCGTGAACTTCTCCATCAGATCGTCACGCAGCTCCGGCCGCAGCGGAATGGCATTCTTCACACGCTGCGACAGCGCTTCGCCGTCCTTGAACAGGAAGAACAGCAGATAGAGCATGATGCCGAGATTGATGATGAAGTCGAACGTGCTCTGACCGATGTTCAGCGCCTGCGATGCAAAGTACTGACTGCCTTTGACGAGGCCCTCAGTCAGCTTGTCCTGCATGCCGCCGAGATTGGCGATGCCGAAGCGATCCAGCAGTCCCTTCGCCCATTGCGGGACGGCATCGAGTATCTGCTGCAGAAACGTGCCAAGATTGAATTGGCCAGATTTCATCTTTCCGACGACGACGGCCGCTTCCTGCGCCAGCGATGCGCCAACCAATGTCAGCGGCAGGATCACGATCAGCACGATCAATCCCACGGTGAGCAAGGCGGCCGAGTTTGGATGCTTTGGCATCCGGCGCTCCAGCCGCCGATGCATCGGCGCGAACATGATCGCGATGACCACGCCCCACAGGATCGCGCTGTAGAACGAGCTCATGATCCAGCCGAAGGCCAACGTGACCACGACGATCAGAAGCAGGAAGAAACGGTCTTCGAGACTGGCGCGCATGTCGGCTTCCTAGAGTATGATCCGGAAAAGTGGAAACCGGCTTTCCGAAAGATCATGCTCAACTAAAGAGATGAGAAGGCAGATACTAACACGAATGCCCGGCACGAGGCCGGGCATCATGTCAACGTTCGGAACGCGCAATCGTTCAGGTGTTGGTCAGCGCGACCCGGAATTCAGCTTCGGTATTGGCCTTCACCTCATCGAGCGTCACGCCATCGGCGAGTTCGATCAGGGCCATGCCGTCATTGCCGTGCTTGTCGATGGTGAACACCGCGAGATCGGTGACGACCATGTCGACGACGCGCTCACCGGTGAGCGGCAGATTGCAGCTCTTCAGCAACTTGGCGCCGTCCTTGGCCGAATGCTCCATCACGACGACGACGCGCTTGACGCCGGCGACGAGATCCATCGCGCCGCCCATGCCCTTCACCATCTTGCCGGGGATCATCCAGTTGGCGAGATCGCCGTTCTGGGCGACCTGCATGGCGCCGAGGATCGACAGATCGATATGGCCGCCACGGACCATGCCGAACGAATCCGCCGACGAGAAATAGCTGGTCTCCGGCAGTTCGGTGACGGTCTGCTTGCCGGCATTGATGAGATCCGGATCTTCGTCGCCCTCATAGGGGAAAGGACCCATGCCGAGCATGCCGTTCTCGCTCTGCAACTGAACGTCCACGCCTTCGGGAATGTAGTTTGACACCAGCGTCGGAATACCGATGCCGAGATTGACGTAATATCCGTCGCGCAGTTCTTTAGCCGCGCGCGCTGCCATTTGATCACGGGTCCAAGCCATCGTTCTCTCCTGTTTTTGCTTTTGGCGGTTACGCGGGACGCTGACGCGAGGTAACTTTTTCGATCCGCTTCTTGCCGGTACCGACCTCGACAATGCGCTTCACAAAAATGCCGGGGGTGTGAATGTGATCCGGATCGATCTCGCCAGCCGGCACCAGATGCTCGACTTCGGCAATGGTGATCTTGGCGGCGGTCGCCATCATCGGGTTAAAGTTGCGGGCGGTTTTGCGATAGACGAGGTTGCCTGCGGTATCGCCCTTCCAGGCGTGCACGATGGCAATGTCGGCAAACAGACCACGCTCGAGCATGTAGGTCTCGCCGTTGAATTCCATGGTCGGCTTGCCTTCCGAGATCAGCGTGCCCACGCCGGTCTTGGTGTAGAAGCCCGGGATGCCGGCGCCGCCGGCACGGATGCGCTCGGCCAGCGTGCCCTGCGGGGAGAATTCGAGTTCCAGTTCGCCGGCCAGATACTGTTGGGCGAACAGCTTGTTCTCGCCGACATAGGACGAGATCATCTTCTTGATCTGGCGGGTTTCCAGCAGGCGGCTGAGGCCGATACCGTCAACGCCGGCGTTATTGGACACCACGGTGAGGTCCTTGACCCCGGAATCGCGCAAGGCGTCCGACAGGTCTTCGGCAATGCCGCAGAGGCCGAAGCCGCCGGACATGATCATCATGCCGTCCTTGAGAATGCCGTCGAGTGCCGATTTGGCGTCGGGGTAGACCTTGTTCATGGGAATCGACCTGATGCAGGAATGCGCTGAGAACCCAGCGGGCGCGGGCGGCTATGTCGTGGATTATTAGGCGGAAACTCCGCGGCAGGTCAATCGCGGGGGACTGCGACCCCATCACCCCCCGCTATGGCCTTGAAAGCGTCAAGAAAACCCTTCAAATTGAGGACCTTGGACGTGGGCGCACATGGATGCCGCCCCGCTATGTGTGACCACCAACCAACCCGGATAGTTCATTGACGAGTGCCCAAGGAATAAGACGCCTGGGGATGCCGATTGCGGCGCTCCTGGGTGTTGCAGTGATCGGGCTGTTTGCCATGTCGTGGTTGCTCAACCGCGATACGTTGCGCCATGCCGTGGAGGCCCAGATCCGCGCCGTGACCGGGCTGGATTTCGTCGTCAACGGCGCGGTGGATGTCTCGGTCTTTCCGGGCAGCTATGTCTCGTTTCACGATGTCGGCCTGAAAGGCGGCGGTTCGATCGATCCCGCTTTGACGGTCGATGTGCTGACGGCCAATCTGCGGCTGTTGCCGCTGCTGCTGCAGCGTTTCGAGATCGCCGACATGATGATGCTGCGGCCACGCATCCGCGTGATCCGCGAGGCCTCCGGCGAAAGCAACTGGACGCCATTCATCGAGTCCATCGCCCGCACCATGAGGCCGGGCGCTGAACAGCCACTATCCTTCTCCGAGATCCGCATCCAGGACGGCGTGCTGCACTATCAGGACCCGCACAACACCGAGCGTCTCGGCGACATCGACCTCTCACTGGCCTGGCCATCGATCTCGCGCTCATTCGCTGCAACCGGCCAGTTCGACTGGCGCGGCGAACGCATCGACGGCAGCCTCAGCGTCAGCGACTTCATCGCCGCACTGTCCGGTGAGCGCTCCGGCGTGAAGGCCCGCATAGCCGGTGCGCCGATCAAGCTGGCATTCGACGGCACCGTCGCCAACAAGGCCAGTCTGGTCATGGAAGGCACGCTGACTGCCGACAGCCTGTCGCTGCGCAATGCGCTGCGCTGGGTCGGTCAGGCACCGCCCGGCTCCGGCGGTTTCGGCCGCTTTGCCCTGAAGGCGCGTGCCAGCCTGGTGGGCCCGTCCATTGCACTGACCAACGTCAATGTCGAACTCGACGGCAACAGTGCCGAGGGCGTCATGACCTACAGCAACACCGGCCGCCAGACGCTACAGGCGACGCTGGCTGCCGGTGCGCTCGACTTCACGCCCTATGTTTCGACGGTGCGACTTCTGGCCTCCGGGGCGCGTGACTGGAATCGGCAGCTGTTCGACTTAAACGCGCTGTCCACCACGGATCTCGATATGCGCCTGTCGGCCGCCAAGGTCACAGTGGGTTCCTCAGTGCTCGGCCGCACCGCGCTCGGCGCCAATCTGCGCGGCGGCACACTGGCGCTGTCGGTGGGTGAAGCGCAGATGTATGGCGGCATCGTCCGCGGTTCGTTCAACATCGCCCATTCCGACGCCGTGGCCGATGTGAAAGCCCAGTTCCAGTTCAGCGACGTCGACCTGCAGGCCTGTGCCAGCGATCTGTTCGGCGTCAACAAGCTCACCGGCCGCGGCAATCTCAGCATGATGCTGGAGGCCTCGGGCTCATCGCCCTTCGGTCTCGCGCAATCACTTGACGGCACTGCGACGCTGACCGGTCATGACGGCGCCATCAGTGGCTTCAACGTCGAACAGTTGCTGAAGCGGCTGGAGCGACGTCCGCTGTCCGGCGCCGGCAATTTCCGCTCGGGTTCGACGCCGTTCAACACGCTCAACATGTCCGTGAAGTTCAACGACGGTATCGCCACCGCACAGGACATCCGTATCGATGGTCCCGCTGCGAAACTGACGCTGACCGGTACCGCGTCGGTGCCCTCGCGTGAATACGACTTCAAAGGCATCGCCAGTCTCAATCCGGCAACCAACGGCACCGGTGGCTTCGAACTGCCTTTCGTGATCCAGGGCCCGTGGGACGATCCGCTGATCTTCCCAGATCCAGAAAGCCTGATCCGTCGTTCGCCGGGCGCGGCGCCTTTGCTGGATGCGGTGAAGGATCGCAAGACCCGCGACGCCGTACGCTCGGTGATCGAGCGCTTTACGGGCGTGCCAAAGCAGGCGCCGGTAGCAGAGCCGGATAAGCCCGCCGATGCGCCTGCGGCGGCAGCACCTGCGGATGCAGCACCAAAGGCGAACTAACTTTTTGCCTTACAACGGCGCGGCGCTTTCGCCGCGAGCGCTCGACAGTTTCGACACCAGCGATGCCAGTACGATAACGACGGCGATGAAACCGACGATCAGCGTGCAGATGGCGTTGATCTCCGGCTTCACGCCGAGACGCACTTCCGAATAGATCCGGATCGGTAGCGTCGCCGAACCTGGACCGGTCGTAAAACTCGCGATGACGAGGTCGTCGAGCGACAGCGTGAAGGCCAGCATCCAGCCCGCGGCAATGGCCGGCCAGATCAGCGGCAACGTAACGGCTATAAATGCGCGGAGCGGATCGCGGCCAAGATCCATCGCCGCTTCCTCGAGGCTGCGATCAATCCCCGCGAGACGTGACTGCACCACGACAGCAACAAAGCACATGGTGAGTGTGGTGTGGGCGATGGTCACCGTGACAAAGCCGCGCCCGGCGTCCAGCGCCACGAACAGCAGCAGCAGCGACAGGCCGGTGATCACCTCGGGCATCACCAGCGGCGCATAGAGCATCCCGGACATCAGCATCCGGCCGCGAAATCCCGCACCACGCGTCAACGCTATCGCGGCCAAAGTGCCGAGCAGCGTTGCCAGCGTCGCCGACACGACCCCCACGCGAAGGCTCATCCAGGCAGCATCGAGCATCGCACGGTCGTTGAAGAATTCGGTGTACCAGCGCGTCGACCAGCCGCCCCACACGGTCACCAGCCGCGAAGCGTTGAACGAATAGATGACCAGAATGACGATCGGCAGATATAGAAACGCCAGGCCAAGCACCAGCGACGTGACGTTAAAGCGCGACAGGCGGAGCGGATGCACGGCCATCAGCGCGCCTCCAGCTGCCGGCGCTGCAGCCGGTCATAGACCAGCAGGGGGATCAACAGCAGTCCGAGCAACACGATGGCGGTAGCCGATGCGACCGGCCAATCCTTGTTCGTGAAGAACTCGAGCCACAGCGTCTGGCCGATCATCAGCGAATTCGATCCGGCGAGCAGATCGGGAATGACGAATTCGCCCATGATCGGGATGAAGCACAGCAGTGCCCCGGCGCCGACGCCGCGCAGGGACAAGGGAACTGTCACCAGCCAGAAGGCGTCGACGCGCGAGACGCCGAGATCGGCGGCGGCCTCGATCAGCGAGGGGTCCTGCTTCGCGAGCGTGGCATAGAGCGGCAGGATCATGAAAGGCAGATAGGAATAGACGATGCCGAGATACATCGCACTGTCGGTGGACAGCCACACGATTGGCGCCGATACAACGTGCAGCGCGAGCAGGACCTTATTGAGCAAGCCGTCATGCTGCAGGATGTTGATCCAGGCATAGATGCGGATCAGGAACGAGGTCCAGAACGGCACGATGACCAGCATCATCGCGATGCCCTGCCAGCGCCGTGGCAGACGCGCCATGCCATAGGCGATGGGATAACCGACCGCGAGCAAGATCAGGGTCGATACGACGGCGACGAGGACGCTGCGCAGATAGGATGCGAGATAGAGATTGTCGGAAACGAGCAACCGGAAATTATCCAGCGACAGCGCGGCAAACGAGGCCTTGAGCCCGGCGATTCCTTCGGACAGACCGAACACCGGCAGATAAGGCGGCTGCGCAATCGCTGTCTGCGACAGGCTGATCTTCAGCACGAAGCCGAAGGGCACCAGAAAGAACAGCACCATCCAGACATAGGGCGGGATGGCAGCGAGCCGCGCCGGCGCCGTAAAGATGCGATTGCGGCTCATTGAACCAGTACCACGCAATCATCGGGGGCGAACCATGCCGCAACGCGCTCGCCGATCGAATAGGCATCGACATCGAGCCGCGCGGTATTGGCGAGAGCGACCCGCAATGTGGCTCCACGGTCGAGCTTCACCTTGTAGAGCGAGCGACCGCCGAGATAGCCGACGTCGGAAATGACACCCTCAAGGCTGTTCATGGCACCGCTATTGATGAGGTCCGTCGCCGGCCCGCGACGCGACAACCGGATCTTCTCCGGGCGGATCGCAACGCAGATGACCGCATCGCCGACAGGCTGTCGCGGCTCGATCGCAAACAAGGTTCCTACGTCGCGGCCTGCAATGGTCAGGCGATGACTGTCACGGTGCGTGATACCGCCCTCGACGATGTTGATGTCGCCGACGAACTCCGCGACCCAGCGCGATGCGGGCGCCTCATAAAGCTGTCGCGGTGTCGCTACCTGTTGCAGACGTCCGTCATTCATGACGCCGATGCGGTCGGCCATGGTCATCGCCTCCTCCTGATCGTGGGTGACGATCACGAAGGTGGTGCCGAGCTGGCGCTGCAGCGCCATCAACTCTACCTGGGTCTCTTCGCGCAGTTTCTTGTCGAGAGCTGCCAGCGGCTCATCGAGCAGCAACAATTGCGGATGCCGCGCCAGCGCCCGGGCGAGCGCCACGCGTTGTTTCTGGCCACCCGACAATTGATCCGGTCGGTGTTTCTCCAGTCCCTGGAGCTTGACCAGCGCCACCATCTCGGCAACCCGCGTATCGATGCCGAGACGCGTCAAGCCAGCGCTCTTGAGACCGAAACCGATATTGTCGCGCACGTTGAGATGCGGAAACAGCGCGTAGTTCTGGAACATCATGTTGACGGGCCGCTGATGCGGCAATACCGCAGCGATATCCTCGCCATTCAACTCGATCTTGCCCGTGTCCGGTGCCTCGAAACCAGCCAGCATGCGCAGTAACGTGGTCTTGCCACAGCCGCTCGGGCCGAGCAGCGCGAAGAATTCACCGGCCTTGATGTCTAAAGAGAGATTGTCCACTGCGCTATGCGCGCCGAATTTTTTGGTGACGCCGTCGATCCGCAGCAAGGGCGTGGGATAGGCGACGACCGGCGCATCGCTGGCCGCCGGATCCGCAACTGTCGCAGTGAGATTCGTCATAACCGCAAGCTAGCCGCGGAACGCCGCGGGCTCAACAGCATCGGCACTTCGCAACGGTCTGTCGCTCAACCGACCATGCGCGCGGCGGGCGTAGCGGCGGCAATCCGTCCGACCAGCGCAGCATATTGCGCAATCGGGGCAGGACGCCCGATGAAGTAGCCTTGTACGCCGTCGCAGCCTTCGCTGGCGAGGAAGCAGAGCTGCTCGTGGGTCTCGACGCCTTCCGCAACGATCGCGACGTCGAGGCCATGGCCAAGCCCGATGACCGCGCGCACGATGGCGGCGGACTGCGGATTGAGGCCCAGATTGATCACGAAAGCGCGGTCGATCTTGATCTTGTCGAACGGGAATGCCTGCAGATAGGTCAGCGAGGAATAGCCGGAGCCGAAGTCGTCCATCGAGATGCGCACACCGAGCGCCTTCAACCGCCGCAGCAACGCGACGCCGCGGTCGAAATCCTCGATCAGCACACCTTCGGTGATTTCCAGCTCAAGTCGACCGGGCTGCAGGCCGGTTTCGAGCAGGATCGAATGCACGAGGCCGACGAGATCACCATGCATGAACTGCGCGGGCGACAGGTTGACCGCGATCTGCAGCGGTACCGGCCAGGAGGCAGCCTCGAGGCAGGCCTGGCGCAGGATCCACTCGCCCATCTCGACGATCAGACCACTTTCTTCGGCCAGCGGAATGAAGTCTCCGGGCGGCACGAAGCCGCGGGTCGGATGGATCCAGCGGGCCAGCGCCTCAAAGCCCGTAATGTCGGCATCGACCACGGTCTGGCCAGCGCGTGCCTGCGGCTGGTAGTGCAGCGACAATTCGCCATTGCGGATCGCGGCCGAGAGGTCCTGATGCAGCACGCGGCGATCGCGCAGTTGCTGGTCCATTTGCGGCTCGAAGATGCTGATCGAACCGCGCGACTGCGACTTGGCACGGAACAGCGCCGCGCCGGAATTCGCCAGCAGAGCGGCTGGGTCATGGCCGTCGCGCGGGAACAGCGAGATGCCCGTGGTGACGCCTGTCCGCACCGATTTGCCCTCGATCGGGAATTCCTCCGCAAGGGCCGCGGAGATCCGCTCTGCGATCAACAGCCCGGCCGCGGGCTGCGCGCCGTCGATGATCACGCCGAACTCGTCACCGCCGAGCCGCGCCACAACTCCGCCGCCCACGGCTGCATCGACACGACGCGACACCTCGATCAGCAGCTTGTCGCCGATGGCGTGACCGAAGACATCGTTGACCTCCTTCAGGCCGTCGAGATCGATCGACAGCACCGCGAATTCCTCGGAGGTCTCGCCGCAGGCATCGATCATCTGCGACAGAGCCTGCAAAAAGGCCGGGCGGTTCGGCAGATCGGTCAGGCCGTCGTGATAGGCCATATGCGCCATCCGCGCCTCGGTCTGGCGGCGGTCGGTGACATCTTCGTGGGTCTTGATCAGATATTGCGGCTCGCCTGCTTCGTCGAGGACGGTAACCCGGCGGGTCAGGAACAGCCGCAATCCGTCGCGCGTGCTGATCGGATGCTCTTCCGCAATCGGTGTTCGGCCCCTGATCGCTGCCTGATCCCGGCTGACGATCAGCTTCGCTTCTTCCGGGCGAAGCATTTCGGGAACGGTCAGACCGATAGCGTCTTCGCGTTTGCGACCGAGAATGACCTCTGCGCCGCGGTTGGCGAACAGATAACGACCGGTGCTGATCTGCTGCACCATCAGCGACACAGGAATGTTGTCGAGTACGGTCTCAAGGAATTTCTTGGCGTTCTCCAGTTCCTTGGATAGCGACTTGCGGTCGGTCACGTCCTCGAACAGCGCAATCAGGAATGCCGGCTCATTGTGCTCGTTAAAGGCAATCACGCGATTGCTATCCAGCGTGCGGACGTCTGAACCGACCTCCACATTGAACTCGCTGCGACACTGACTGCGTGTTTCCACGGCCAGGGCATCGGCCTCGGCAATCGCTTTCGCAGACTGTGGGGAGAATATCTGATCCGGTCGCTTGCCGACGATCTGGTCGCGCGAAAGCCGAGAGAAGGTTTCGAAAGCCCGGTTGGCGAAGATATAGCGGCCATCATCAATGGTCTTGGCCGCGACGCAGATCGGGACGTGATCAAGGACAGATTCGAGGAACTGCTTGGTGGTCGCAAGCTCGCGCTGCAGGAAACGCTGCTCGGTGCAGTCCTCATGAATGCCGATGGCGCCGCCATTGGGAAGCCGGCTGAACTTGACGTGAACGGATTGCCCACCGGGCATTTCGGCAATGTACTCGCCGGCGGAAACAGTCTGCTCGTAGAAGCTCTGGGTGGCCAGATCGAGCTTGCCACGCTGGCGGCGTAACTCGCGCAATCCTGGGCCGGTAATATCCTTGGTGATGTCGGCGCGCGTCAGGTCGTAGATCTCGAGATAGCGATCATTGCAAAACACGACCCGCTTCTGGTCGTCGAGCATCACGATGCCTTGGCCGAGATGATTGAGGGCAGAACCGACAAACGCATTGCGACGCTGCTGCTCGCGACGCACATTGCGCAGTACCGAGGCGACCCACAGCACAATGGCGGCGAGAAATGCCAGCGCGACAAACCCACCGATGAGAAGCTGCCAGATCATTTGCGGGTCGAGTTCACTGATATAATGAACTGCCGGGGATTCTGCGTGGGCTCCGGTAATGCTGCCAAGAAGGCACGCGACCGCGATGACGGACACTGCCGCCTTGCTGTCTGATCGCCCGATCTTGCCAGTCATTACACACCCGCGTATTCGCAGCGTGAGTGTTTGGTTACAGGTATGTGGATCAGGTAAATGCGTATCGTCGCACCTGCAGAATGCGGCGAAATTTGGTGGTAATTATCTGTGATGCTTAATGTTTTACTAATGCGCCACATGCGCAAGGTCGAACCGCGGATGATCAGCGCAACAAACTATCGGACGCGACATGGACAAGGTTGAATGCGTGGTGGTAGGCGCCGGCGTCGTGGGTCTTGCGATCGCCCGGCGACTGGCGGAAGCGGGACGCGAGGTCATCGTGCTGGAGGCCGCGGACGCGATTGGTACCGTGACCTCGTCGCGCAACAGCGAGGTCATCCATGCCGGCATCTATTATCCGGCCGGCAGCCTGATGGCGCGGCTTTGCGTCGCTGGAAAACAGGCGCTCTATGATTATTGCCGCGATCGCGGCATCCCACATCGCAACTCCGGGAAACTGATCGTCGCCACACGTCCGGAGGAGATCGCCAAACTGGCTTCGATCAAAGCGCATGCCGAAGCCAATGGCGTCGCTGACCTCCAGCAATTATCCGGGACAGAGGCACGGGCGCTGGAGCCGGCACTGGCTTGCGAAGCCGCGCTGTTGTCCCCCTCCACCGGAATTGTCGACAGCCACAGCTACATGTTGTCGCTGCGCGGTGAAGCGGAAGCCGCTGGCGCGGCGTTCGCGTTCCTCGCGCCGCTGGAACGTGGCCGGGTCACCGCCGACGGTTTCGAACTGGATGTGGGCGGCGAGGCTCCGATGACACTCGCCTGCGACATGCTGATCAATTCAGCAGGCCTGTCCGCAACCGCGATCGCTCGCATGCTCGACGGCATGCCGCTCGACCTGATCCCCCCCGCTTATCTGGCGAAGGGCTGCTACTTCAGCTGCAATGCGAAAGCGCCGTTCTCGCGGCTGATCTATCCCGTGCCGGAACCGGGCGGCCTCGGCGTGCATCTGACGCTCGATCTGGCCGGCCAGGCGCGTTTCGGCCCTGACATCGAGTGGGTGGATCACATCGACTACACGGTCGATCCGGCACGCGGAGAGAGGTTCTATCCGGCCATCAGGCGCTACTGGCCGGACCTGCCGGACGGCGCATTAATGCCGAGCTATTCCGGAATGCGGCCGAAGATCGTGCCGCCCGCAGTCGCGGTGCAGGACTTCATGATCCAGGGTGCCCAGACCCATGGCGTGCCGGGCCTTATCAACCTGTTCGGCATCGAGTCACCGGGGCTGACATCATCCCTGGCCATCGCGGACTACGTAGCTGACATGGCGGGAAATTAAACGCGAAGGGTTGCAGGCGAAGCTATCCAGGCCAACCGAATAACTGGAGCTTCGTCGCAAACCTATCGCGGGATGAGGACAACACGTCATCGCACCTACGCCAAAGCAGTGACGTAAACGGCGATGTCGATGCTGTGATTTATTCTTCGCTGATCAGTGCAGCCGTTGATCAGTGCACCGTGTCGCTGGCCCCGTTTTTGAGACGCTGGATTTCGTCCCTGACCATCAGTTTTCGACGCTTGAGTTCGACGATGCGAAGATCGTCGGTAGACAGGTGCACGAGCGCTTCGTGCAATTCGCTTTCGAGAACTTTGTGCTTACGTTCCAGTTCGACGAGATGCGCCTGTAGTGCCATTCGAAAACTCCTCGGTAGGATTGAACCTCAGGATACGTTCGGTTGGACGATGAATTCTACATGACAGTGGACATCTGTCGATGGGTATTGAAAAGTGTATTTTGAGTTTCGGGTATCGTCTGAAACGAATCGTGACCGGATTGCGCCGCAAAAACCTGGAACCGGACGGCTTGCGTGGTGCGCCTGCACCGGCGATAGTCATTCTAGAAATCTCTCGCAAATGATTTGCGAATCCAGTCAGCTAGAAACATGAACGACGACGAAGATCGCGAACTCCCGTTAGAACTCGCCCGATTGCAGCAGGAACATCGCGACCTCGACGCCGCCATCGATGCCTTGCAGCATTCACCGGCACCCGATCTCTTGCGACTGCAACGGTTGAAGAAGAGGAAGCTTCAGCTGAAAGACCGCATCTCCTTCATCGAAGATCAGATCACTCCAGACATTATTGCGTGAGACAACACGTCACGCTGTGGCCACGGGCTAAAGAGTAGCCATGACTGCAACCCAACGCGCAATGATCGATGGATCAGTTTTCTTTGCGTCACGGTGACTGCGGTCGGCTCGGCGCTGAACCGACCATCATCAAAATCCTGCTTCGCGACTGGCTGCATCGCGATGTGGCGCGGCGGAAGTTTGCGCGCCTAGGCGGCACATCATTGCACGCCTGTTGTTTGTATTGTTCACCGACGTCTTTACCCGGATGGCTGCGGGAACTGATCGCGATGACGCGCTGGCGCAACGAGAAGATCGTTCACAGGGCACCGAACTTGACAAAAGAACAAAATAAGAACAAAATTACTGGATCAATCAACTCGTGGGGGCACCATGGCCGACATCACCTATTACGTCGCACTGCCCTTCCTGGACGACGACTCCGGTTCGCCAGCCGCCGGTGCGGCCGAGGAATGTCAGAGCGCGTCCGGCGCCATCCGCCGCGCCGAACTCTTGTCCCGTGCGCCAGGCTCGATCGGCGCACTGGCCTTCAGCCGTACCGGCGATCCGATGATCGGCGAGTTCGGCGACGCCCAGGTGATCCGCGCCTTTGGCGAAGTGCCAAGCGACCTCAGCGCGTTGTAAAGGCCCCAACGCCGGCGATCGGCTAACTACACTTTCGCAGGTCACGGCGTCAGGCGGCCGCCGGCCCGCGGCTTTTCGGCAGCGACACCAACGCCTTGGAACCGCGCAACGCCGGCTTCATCGAGCGTTTGACCGACTTTGCAGCAGGCGTTCGGGTTTTCTTTTGCATGGGATTTGTTACAAGGCTTGCCAGTCTTCACCAAGACGAGATCATGTTTGCCACGCTCCTTGCCACGCAAGGGGACGACATTGTATTTCCAGCCTATCTTTCTGGATTCGCGAAAGAAAATACGGAATGACCGCGCCCGTCGCCATTATTATGGGAAGCCAGTCGGACTGGGAAACCATGCGCCATGCCGCCGAAACGCTGACCGCGCTCGGCGTATCCCATGAGGCGCGCATCGTCTCGGCCCACCGCACGCCGGACCGGCTGGTCGCATTCGCCAAGGGCGCCAAGGCAGCGGGCTTCCAGATCATCATCGCCGGTGCCGGCGGCGCTGCGCATTTGCCCGGCATGGCCGCGGCGCTGACGGAACTCCCGGTATTCGGCGTGCCCGTGGAATCCAAGGCGCTGTCCGGCGTCGACTCGCTTTATTCGATCGTACAGATGCCGGGCGGCGTGCCCGTCGGCACGCTGGCCATCGGCAAACCCGGCGCGATCAATGCGGCACTGCTCGCGGCGAGCGTGCTGGCGCTGCACGACACGGCACTGGCGACAAAGCTCGCCGCCTGGCGCAAGGCGCAGACCGATGCCGTGGCTGAAAAGCCGGAAGGTGAAGGTGCGGCGTGAGCGCTGTGGTGACGAAGGTTCTTAAGCCAGGCGATACGATCGGCATTCTCGGTGGCGGCCAGCTCGGTCGCATGTTGGCGATGTCCGCAGCACGCCTCGGCCTCCGCTGTCAGGTTTTTTCACCGGATCCGGATTCGCCGGCTTTCGACGTGGTGCAGAACGCGACATGTGCTGAATATGCGGATGTCGAGGCGCTCGAACTGTTCGCCAGTGACTGCGACGTCATCACCTACGAATTCGAGAACGTGCCGGCCGCCACCGCGATGATCCTCGACGCGCGGCGCCCGGTGCTGCCGGCACAGGCCATCCTGCAGACCACGCAGGATCGTCTGGCCGAGAAGGATTTTGTAACGTCGCTGGGTATCGGCACCGCCGCTTACGCAGGCGTTGCGAATGCTGGCGAGCTTCATGCAGCGGTCAAGAAGATCGGTCTGCCAGCTGTCATCAAGACGCGTCGCTTCGGTTATGACGGCAAAGGTCAGGCAATCATCCGCGAGGGTGACGATCTCGATCAGGTCTGGAAGGATCTCGGCACCAATTCCGCGATCCTTGAAGCCTTCGTGCCGTTCGAACGCGAGGTCTCGGTCATCGCTGCACGCGGCGCCGACGGTCAAGTCGAATGTTTCGACGTCACCGAAAACGAGCATCGCGATCACATCCTGAAATTCTCCTATGCGCCCGCACGCATCTCGGACACGCTTGCCGCAAAGGCACGCGAGATCGCCGAGAAGATCGGCACTGCGCTGGGCTATGTCGGCGTCTTTGCCGTCGAATTGTTTGTCGTGCCGGGCCAAAAGGACGCAATTGACGGTGCGACGCTTGTCGTGAACGAAATTGCGCCGCGCGTGCACAATTCCGGCCACTGGACGCTCGACGGCGCCTCGGTGTCGCAATTCGAACAGCACATCCGCGCCATCGCCGGCTGGCCGCTCGCCAAACCCGTCCGCCACGGCCAAGTCACCATGATCAACCTGATCGGCGACGACATTCTCGACTACGGCAAGTGGCTTACCGCCCCCGGCGCCACCGTGCATCTCTATGGCAAGGGTGCGCCGAAGCCTGGCCGCAAGATGGGTCATGTGGTTGAAGTGAAGCCGGCGACGTAACGACGCCGGCTTCACCGCCTCATTCGTCAGCTAGCCGCTTTGCCTTCCACCACACCAGCGGGCTCGTCACTCAGCCAGCGATAGATCGCGCCGCCGAGAACACCACCAACCAGCGGTGCCACCCAGAACAGCCACAACTGCTGCAGTGCCCAGCCGCCGACAAACAATGCCGGCCCAGTGCTGCGCGCCGGATTCACCGACGTGTTGGTGACTGGAATGCTGACAAGGTGGATCATCACCAGCGCAAGCCCGATTGCCAGCGGCGCGAAGCCCGCAGGCACCTTGCCGTGTGTGGAGCCCATGATGATGAACAGGAACATCATGGTCATCACCACTTCCATGATGAAGCCCGCCACCATGCTGTATTTGCCGGGCGAATGATCGCCGAAGCCGTTCGAGGCAAAGCCCTTGGCAAGGTCGAAACCGGCAGCGCCGCTGGCGATGACATACAACACGGCCGCCCCCGCTATCGCACCGACGACCTGCGCGATCACATAAGGAAGAATCTGGCCGGCGGGGAAACGTCCACTCGCCGCAAGGCCCACGGTGACCGCAGGATTGAGATGGCAGCCCGAAATGTGGCCGATGGCATAGGCCATGGTCACGACGCTGAGGCCGAAGGCCAGCGAGACGCCGACGAGACCGATACCGACCTGCGGAAAGGCTGCCGCAATTACAGCACTGCCGCAGCCTGCAAATGTGAGCCAAAAGGTGCCGATCAGCTCGGCCGCGTATTTTTTCCCATTCATGATGCTCTCCGGTCGTAATCGGCGTCCCGGCTGAGTCGCCGCGGGAATTATGCGTCCGTGCTCCAATACCTGTCGAGACAGGGAACCTGCCCTATCCCCACCCGGGAAAATTCGGAAAAAACACGTTATTTCCCAGCCCAGAAGGTTAAAATGACGGCGCCGCAAGGTGGACATTCGCCATTTCATCTGGTACATCGGCGCCCTTGAGGTTAAGGGCATGGCCTTTGTCGGCCCTTCACTTTACCGAAATTCAAATCCGATCAATTGAAAAGAGGATGCCGCGTGCAGGTTCTCGTTCGCGATAATAACGTCGATCAGGCTCTCAAGGCGCTGAAGAAGAAGATGCAGCGCGAGGGTATTTTCCGCGAGATGAAGCTCCGCGGTCACTACGAAAAGCCCTCTGAGAAGAAGGCTCGCGAGAAGGCAGAGGCCGTGCGTCGCGCACGCAAGCTTGCTCGCAAGAAGCTGCAGCGCGAAGGCCTGCTGCCGATGAAGCCGAAGCCGGTGTTCGGCGCGGGTCCTGGCGCCGATCGTGGCGGCCGTCCTGGCGCTGGCGGCGCGGGCGCTCCGCGTCCGGCGCGCTAAGCGCACTTCATCCACCGAGTTGGATAACGCGGGCCAAAGCCCGCGTTATTTTTTTGCGCAATTGCTTTTTGCGCGAACTACTTCCTTGGCGCGCTGGTCTTGATCGGGTGCATTTTGCCCGATGTCGCGCTACCAATAGGTCATTGGTCGCTCCGTGAGATTGGCCCTGCATGGAATGTCCCGTCCGCGAGTCCCCGTCCCGCTTCGGCGCCCGCGGCCTTACCGCGATTGCCCTTGTCGTTGCGGGTCTGTGCAGCAACGGATGCTCATTCAACCTGTCGTCACTAACACCGGGTTCTGACAAGGACGAACCGAAGACGACGGCTCTGGCGCCCCCGTCGCCCGCGAATTCCGGCAAGACCAATCCGCAGGATGCGCAGATCCACGCTGCACGCGCGCAGGCGCTCGTACAGTCCGGCAAACCCGATGACGCGCTGCTGGCCTTGAATCAGGCAATCGACCTCGATCCACACAGTGCGCAGATCTTCTACCAACGCGGGCTGCTCTATCAGTCCGAGAAGAAGTATGAATTCGCCATTGCAGATTTTACGTCAGCCAACGGCCTGACGCCGCAGCAGGCGGATCCCCTGCTCGGCCGCGCGCAATGCTATCTCGCCCTCGGCAAACACCAGGAAGCCGCAGCGGATCTCGACGAGGCTTCGCAGGTGGCACCGGGCAATGCCCAGGTCTGGCTGACCCGCGGCGCGACCTATGAGAAGCTTGGCGACAGGGCCAAGGCCGCAGACTCCTACAGCCGCGCTGTCGCGCTGCGCCCGAAGGACGATGCAGCGCGGAGCGGCCTCGCGCGGATGGGTGGAAGGGCGGGCTAGCTAAAGCTGGCTGGAGTCAGGCTGATAGCAATACGGCGTCGCCCTGCATGCGCGAGAGCGGCGCGCGGAGAATCCGCCGTTTCCTTTACCGCTCGAACGGGCGCGGGATCACCGAATTGAACACCGACTTCGCTGCAGACAGCACGTCTTCGGCCACGTTGGTGCGCTCCGAGCGCGGTCCGCCGACAGCATCCGCCTGCAGGTCCATCGGCTGCGGTGCCGGGATCTCGCCGGGCGGACGCATGCGCCGCGCTTCGGAACGCTCAGACTGCGGGGAAGGCATAGGATCGAACTTCTCGACGCTTGGCGTCGCCACCACGATCGGCGGCGGCAACTGCTGCATCGACGGAGGGGAAACAGTCCGTGCAGCTTCCTGCACCCGCGGCGCCTCCGTAGCGCGCGGGGTCTCAGGTGTACGTGCAGCTTCCTGGGGGCGCGGCTCACTGCGGTTCAGGCGCTCGATGGCAGCACGGGCGAGATCGTTGGCGTCGCGGCGTTCATCAGCGCTGGCATTCGCCGCCGGCGCGGTGCCCACGGTGGCAAGGACGGGCGCAGGCGCGGCCGGAGCCGGCGCGGGTTTGGCAGCTGCCTTCTCGCGCAATGCCGGCTGATGGCGGCGCGGCTCGGGTGTCGTCGTGGCCGCCTCGGGCTTTTCGATGCTGGCCTTCTCGACCACCGGCTTGTCGCCGGCCTTGGCCGGGGCCGATTCGGGCAGATTGGCGAGGTCGGCAGAATTCTCGGCGGGCTTGGCTGTCGCTGCCTTGGTGTCAGGCTTCGGCTCCGCAGGCGTCGATGCGACAGCCGCAGCGGGGCGATCCGGGCTCGCCTTCGGGATGATGTAGTGATTGACGATATAGGCACCCACGATCGTCGCCAGAATCGACGGCAAGATATCGATGGTGAACTTCGAGAGATACTTGTGCAGCATGAACCGGCCTCTTCCCCAAGCTGCTTCATGCTAGGAATTTGAGGCTGATTCAGGGATCAATCGCGACGGATCGAAGGCAAAGTTCCAATCCGTTGCATTGAATTGTTTCAGGTGATCCTCAGCAGGCTAAACACAATGAACCGCCAGCCGCTGGAGGCAGACAAGGTTAAGCTTTCTTAACCTCGACCTCGAGAAACACGATTTCCTTGTCGGTTTCATTCAGAACGTCATGCTCGACGCCTGCCTTGCGGAAATAGGACTTGCCGGTCGTGATCGGTGCCTGCGAGCGGGTGCCGTCCGGCGCAACGATTGTCATCACGCTCGTGGTGATCGGAACGATCACATAGTCCATCCCATGGGTGTGGTGACCAGTCGCCGCGCCAGGCGCGAGCCGCCATTCGGTGACGCGAACTTCGGGCGTGTCCTGCTGAACGTCGGACTGGGCAGCGAGCATCGTCTCATTCTCCAAAGTGGTCACGGCACAAACACCATGAAGATGAATACCGCAAACACCACCAAATGGACCAGCCCGAACAGGATGTTCGTGCGCCCGGTGCCAAAGGTCAGCATGCTCAGCACGAAGGTCATCACCAGCAGCACCATCTTCTGCGCACTGAGACCGAGGACCAGTTCCTTGTTTAACGCATAGGCCGCCACCGCAACCGCAGGTATCGTCAGTCCGATGGTGGCGAGCGATGAACCGAGTGCAAGGTTTATGCTCTTCTGCAGATCGTTGCCACGCGCGGCAGAAATGGCGGCGACGCTTTCCGGCAGCAGGATCAGCAGCGCCACGAGGATACCGGCAAAGGCTTCCGGCGCGCCGATCCGTTCAATGCCGGCGTCCACCACCAGCGAGAATTTCTTCGCCAGCAGCACCACCGCCAGCAACGAGACCAGCAGCAAAACGGCGCTGACGGCCAGAACACGGTTGGAAACATGCCCGCCTGCGGCACCTTCGCTACTTCCGTCTGCAACGAAGTAATCCTGATGTCGGATGGTCTGTGTGTAGAGAAATACTGCATAGAGCATGATGGTGGCGACGCTGACAAAAGCGAGCTGTGCGTTCGAATAGAAAGGTCCCGGAGTGGTCAGGGTATAATTCGGCAGGATGAGCGTGATCGTCGCCATCACAATCAGCACGCTGAGATAAATATTCGACCCCGTGACCTGAAAATCCTGCTCGCGGTAGCGCAACCCTCCGACGAGGATGCAGATGCCAACCAGACCGTTGCAAACGATCATCACCACCGCGAAGACAGTATCGCGCGCCAGCGTCGGGACGGATTTATCGCCCAGCATGATGCTGGCGATCAGCGCCACCTCGATGATGGTCACGGCCAGTGTCAGCAACAGCGTGCCGAACGGTTCGCCGATCTTGTGTGCGATGACTTCGGCATGATGCACGGCGGCGAACACCGTGCCGAACAGGATGACCAGCAGAACAACCGCGAACACAATGCCAGCAGGCGTCTCCGTGAATCCGATCCCGAGCGAAGAAATCGACGTCGCGATAAAAAGCAGAACGGCCAACGTGGGGAAAATCCAGGACGATCTGGGCATGGGATGTGCTGACATCAAGCAAGTGTCCTGATTGAAAACGGGTTCGGCAGCAAGCGACACGCCGCCATTGCAGACCCACAAGACCGATTGCGACGCAGGGTCATGCCGTCTCGCCAAACTGCAGATGATGCGTATAGTTGCGTATCACCTGAAGGTGAGTTTGCAAGAAAGTGGGAGAGGAAGCGAGATGTTTTCACATGTCATGATCGGCACCAACGACCTCGAAGCCGCAAAGTCGTTTTATGACAAGCTGCTCGGCACGCTGGGCGTCCCGCCCGGCGCCGTCGATCGCCACCGGGTATTCTGGCGGACCAAGACCGGTACTTTCTCGGTGTCGAAGCCGATCAATGGCGAGCCTGCTTGCGCTGCCAATGGCGGCACCATCGGCTTTCTCGCCAAGTCACAGGAGGAGGCCGATGCCTGGCACGCCGCCGGCATCGCCAATGGCGCCACCACATGCGAAGAGCCGCCGGGCATCCGCGAAGGTGGCGTGAAGCTCTATCTCGCCTATCTCAGGGATCCCGACGGCAACAAGCTGTGCGCGCTATATCGCTTGCCGAAAGAGGACGTTGCGAGCTGACCTTCCAAACGAAAAACGCCCGGCTTTTCAGCCGGGCGTTTAATGAAATCCATGCGGGCCAGTTACATCGCCTTGACGATGTTCTCCGTCACCTTCTTCGCGTCCCCGAGCAGCATCATCGTGTTGTCGCGATAGAACAGCGGGTTGTCGATGCCGGCATAGCCGGACGCCAGCGAGCGCTTGATGAACATGACCGTGCCGGCCTTCCAGACCTGCAGCACCGGCATGCCGTAGATCGGCGAGGTCTTGTCGTCTTCCGCCGCCGGATTGGTGACGTCGTTGGCGCCGATCACGAAGGCGATGTCAGCCTGCGCGAATTCCGAATTGATGTCCTCGAGTTCGAACACCTCATCATAAGGCACGTTGGCTTCCGCCAGCAGCACGTTCATGTGGCCGGGCATACGGCCTGCCACCGGATGAATGGCGTATTTCACCTCGACGCCTTCCTTCTTCAGCGTGTCGGCCATTTCGCGCAGCGCGTGCTGGGCCTGTGCCACCGCCATGCCGTAGCCGGGCACGATGATGACCTTCTGCGCGTTCTTCATGATGAAGGCCGCATCATCGGCCGAGCCGAGCTTGGCCGGCTTCTGTTCGCCCGAGCCGCCACCGGCTGCAGCGGTCTCGCCGCCGAAGCCGCCGAGGATCACCGAGATGAAGGAGCGGTTCATCGCGTGGCACATGATGTAGGACAGGATCGCGCCCGACGAGCCAACCAGCGCGCCGGTGATGATCAGCGCCGAATTGCCCAGCGTGAAGCCGATGCCGGCGGCTGCCCAGCCCGAATAGGAGTTCAGCATCGAAATCACGACCGGCATGTCGGCGCCGCCGATCGGGATGATCAGCAGGGCGCCGAGCACCAGCGCGATGACGGTGATGAGCCAGAAGTCGACCGCACTGCCCGAACGGACCAGACCGAAGATGAAGAACACCAGCGCCAGGCCGAGCGCGATATTGATGATGTGACGTGCCGGAAGGATGATCGGCGCGCCGCTCATCCGGCCAGAGAGCTTGGCGAACGCGATCACCGAGCCGGTGAAGGTCAGCGCGCCAATGGCGACGCCGAGCGACATTTCAACGAGGCTCGCGCCGACGATCTTCTTGGTCACCGGATCGAGAATGCCAAAGGCTTCCGGCGCATAGAACGCACCCGCGGCGACTAGCACCGCGGCCATGCCGACCAGCGAGTGGAACGCGGCGACCAGTTCGGGCATCGAGGTCATCGGCACGCGCTTGGCGATGACGGCACCGATGCTGCCACCGATGGCGATACCGAGGATCACCAGGACCCAGCCGAGTGCGTCGGCCGGCGGATGCGCGGCCAGCGTGGTGCCCACGGCGATGACCATGCCGGCCATACCGAGGAAATTGCCCTGGCGGCTGGACGCCGGGCTGGACAGCCCGCGCAGCGACAGGATGAAGAGGATGCCCGCGACGAGATAGAGCAGTGCGGCGAGATTGGCGTTCATCGGGCTGCCCTTACTTCTTTTTCTTCTGGTACATCGCAAGCATGCGCTGCGTGACCAGGAAGCCGCCGAAAATATTGACGCATGCAAAGATCAGCGCGACGAAGCCGAAGCCGCGCGCCAAGGCGCCGCCACTGCCGACCATGTTGACGCCGACCGCGAGCAGTGCGCCGACCACGATCACCGAGGAGATCGCGTTGGTCACCGACATCAGCGGCGTATGCAGCGCAGGGGTCACCGACCACACCACGAAATAGCCGACAAACACGGCGAGCACGAAGATCGAGAGCTGAAAGACGAACGGGCTGACCAGTGAGGCATGATCCATGGCAGCGCTCCTTAAGCGGTCTTCGGCTGGAAATTCGGATGAATGACGGCGCCGTCCTTGGTCAAGGCCGTTGCCTTGACCAGTTCGTCGTCCCAGTTCACCGCGAGTGCCTTGGTCTCTTTGTTGACCAGCGTTTCGATGAACGAGAACAGATTGCGCGCATAGAGGCTCGACGCCGAGGCGGCGACGCGGCCGGCGACATTGGTATAACCAACGATCTTGATGCCGTTGACGTCAGCGACTTCGCCGGGCTTGGCGCCTTCGACATTGCCACCGCGTTCGACAGCGAGGTCGACCAGCACCGAACCGGGCTTCATGGACGCCACCATCTCGGCGGTGACCAGACGCGGCGCCGGACGACCCGGGATCAGCGCCGTGGTGATGATGATGTCCTGCTTCTTGATGTGCTCGGCGGTCAGCGCGGCCTGCTTGGCCTGATATTCCTTGGACATTTCCTTGGCGTAGCCGCCAGCAGTCTGCGCGTTCTTGAACTCGTCGTCTTCCACCGCGAGGAATTTCGCGCCGAGACTCTCGACCTGCTCTTTCGTCGCAGGGCGCACGTCCGTCGCGGTGACCACCGCGCCCAAGCGGCGCGCGGTCGCGATCGCCTGCAGGCCGGCCACGCCGACGCCCATGACGAACACCTTGGCGGCCGGAATAGTGCCAGCGGCGGTCATCATCATCGGGAAGGCGCGGCCGAAGCTCTCGGCGGCCTCGATGACGGCGCGGTAGCCGGCGAGATTGGCTTGGCTCGACAGCACGTCCATCACCTGCGCGCGGGTGATGCGCGGCATCAGCTCCATCGCGAAGGCCGACACGCCGGCATCGGCCATCGCCTTCAGCGCCGCGTCGTTGCCATAGGGATCCATGATCGCGATCACCAGCGCACCGCGCTTGTAACCGGCGAGTTCGGACACCTCGGGACGCTTCACCTTGATGACGATGTCGGCATCCTTCACCGCATCGGCGCTGATGGTGGCGCCCACGGCCGTGTATTCCGAATCCGGCAAGCCGGACTTGATGCCGGCGCCAGGCTCAATCGCCACATCGACGCCGAGCGCCTTGAACTTCTTCACCGTGTCGGGCGAGATCGCCACGCGCGGTTCGGACGGATCGATTTCCTTGGCAACGGCAATCTTCATGGGGCCTCCGGCGGCGCAAGGCACGCGCGTGAGCAAATAGGACAGGACGCCACCCGAATCGGACGGCGCAATCGGCGATAGATCAGGTGAGGAAGATGCCCATCAGGGCCACGATGGCGACGACGCCGATAGTGCCCCACTTCACCAGCACGAGAAAGCCCTCATAGGTCTGCTCATGCGCCGGATAGTCGTTGCCATCGGCCGTGGTGTAAGCGACTTCGCTGTGATCGGACATCAGGGTCTCCCGCCTCGTATTTCGTATGTTGCCACGGAATTAGCGCAATTGGATATGGAGAGCAACGGTTCGTGGCATACCACGGCAATCTTTGCATACCGCAGTGCGTCAGGCGGGCCAGTTGTCGCGAATCCAGCGCGTGAGCGATTGCTCGCTGACTTCGCCGGCAGCGAGGGAGAGGATGATCGAGGTCGATTGCGCGGGATCGGGACTGAAGGCGACACGATTCTTGTCCAAGAAGATCATCATGCTCATGAACGCGATACGCTTGTTGCCGTCCACGAACGCATGGTTCTTCGCGAGCCCATACGCATAAGCCGCAGCCAGTTCGGCTAGCTCCGATTGCTCGTAACGCCATTTGTTGATCGGACGCTCCAGCGCCGATCGCAAGATCCCCTCGTCGCGTAAGCCTGCTGCCCCACCAAAGCGGCGCAACTGGCGGCTGTGGATGGCAATAGCTTGCTCATAGGTGATCCAGCGCGGCTCGATCGGGACGGTCATTTATGCTTTCGTCATTTGGCCAATGCGGCGAGTGTGTCCTTGTATTTTTCCATGATGCGATCGGCGATCTCGATCGTCTCTTCGAAATCTGGATCGTAGGGCGTGAGTTGGACTCCACCTCCAGCCAACTCTGTCACGTGCAATTCCTGACCCCGCTTTAGGTCGAGCCGCTGCATCAATTCCTTCGGCAACAAGAGGCCATCGGAATTGCCGATTTTCTTGATCTCAAGTTTCATGTTCAGTCTCCTGATGCGTGGCCACAATCGGCCGGGTTGCCGTCTAGTTCGACCTCATCCCCTGAAACGCCAAAGGGCGCGTTATACAGGTGTATAACGCACCCTTTGGGCTCGTTCAACAACGTTTTACGGCACCCTACCCCATCGCCTCCAGCTCATCGATCATCCCGGCGATGACCGACAACCCGCCATCCCAAAAAGTCGGATCCTTGGCATCCAGCCCGAACGGTTTCAGCAGTTCGGAATAGTGCTTGGTGCCGCCGGCGGCGAGCATCGCGAGGTAGCGATCCGCAAAACCTTCCTGGGCGTTCTCGTAGACCGCATAGAGCGAGTTCACGAGACAATCGCCGAAGGCATAGGCATAGACGTAGAACGGCGAATGGATGAAGTGCGGAATGTACATCCAGAAGTTCTCGTAACCCGGCTTGATCTCGATCGCCGGCCCGAGACTTTCGGTCTGCACGCTGAGCCAGAGTTCGCCGAGCCGCTGCGCGGTGAGTTCGCCGTGGCGACGCTCGGTGTGAACAGCGCGCTCGAATGAATAGAACGCGATCTGCCGCACCACCGTGTTGATCATGTCCTCGACCTTGCCCGCGAGCAATGCCTGGCGCTGCTTGGCACTCTTGGTCTGTGACAGCAGCCGCTTGAAGGTCAGCATTTCACCGAACACGCTGGCGGTTTCGGCCAGCGTCAGCGGTGTCGGCGCCATCAGCGCACCGTTGCGGGCAGCGAGCACCTGATGCACACCATGGCCGAGTTCATGGGCGAGCGTCATCACGTCACGCGGCTTGCCCTGATAATTCATCAGCACATAGGGATGCGCCGACGGCGTGGTCGGATGCGAGAACGCTCCGGGCGCCTTGCCCGGGCGCACCGGCGCATCGATCCAGCGATCGGTGAAGAAGCGCTTGGCGATATTGGCCATGTCGGGTGAAAACGCGCCATAGGCGGTCAGCACCATGTCCTGCGCGTCCGACCATGGAATCGTGCCGGTCGGTGCGAATGGCAGCGGCGCGTTGCGGTCCCAATGGGCGAGCTTCTTCTTGCCGAACCAGCGTGCCTTCAACTGATAGTAGCGATGCGACAGCCGGGGATAGGCTGATCGTACCGACGACACCAGTGCATCGACGACTTCGCGCTCGACGCGATTGTTGAGATGGCGGGAATCCGCAATGTCCTGGAAACCGCGCCAGCGGTCGGAGATTTCCTTGTCCTTGGCCAGCGTGTTGGTGATCAGCGCAAAGGTGCGCTCATTGGCCTTGAAGGTCTTCGCCAGCGCCTGCCCCGCCGCCTTGCGCTTGGCGGGCGCGCGGTCCTGCAGCATGGTCAGCGTCGGCTCGATCGCCAGCTCCTTGCCACCGAGCTTGAAGCGAAGCCCCGCGATGGTCTGGTCGAACAGGCGGTTGAAGGCACCATAGCCGGTCTGGGACTTCTCGTGAAACAGCTGCTCGACGCGGTCTTCGAGCTGATAGGGCTTGTCCTTGCGGCTGTCTTCGATCCACGGCCGGTAGTGGCCAAGCTCGGGCGTCTGCATCGCCTGCTCGATCACGGCATCGTCGACACGATTGAGTTCGAGGCCAAAGAAGAGGAGATGCACCGACGCTGCGGTGATGCGCTCGGACACGTCGCCGTAGAATTTCGAAATCGCGGGATCGACGCTATCACCGGCATGGACGAGGCCGGCATAGGAGCCAAGCCGGCCGGCGAGATCGTCGATCGCCTCATAGCGTTTCACTGCACCAGCGAGCCAAACGCCCCCGCCCGGCTTGGCGGTCTCTTCCGCGAGCTTGCCCTTGTAGTCCGCTTCGAATGCCGCGCATTCGACATCGATCTTGTCGAGATCCCCGGCAATCTCCGGCGCGTCGATCGCCGTGTAGAGATCCGCGAGATTCCATTCCGGCAGCTTGCCCCCCGGCGATTTGGCCGATGATTTCGACACCACCTTGCTCACCGCTTTTTTGACCGGAGCGGATTTGCGCGAAACAGTTTTGCGGAAAGCGGTCTTTCGAGAAGGCTTGGCGGTCCGGGCAGTCGCAGATTTCGTCATGAATACTTTCGGTTGGATGCAGCCGTCACACGAAAGCAGCGAGCTGCGGAGCGAAATGGACAAGCAGTTCTTCGCCCTCGATCATCAAGGGTTCGATCTCGTCATGAAGCATATGGCGAATCGTACACCACACCATGACAATCCGTGCGACAAGCCACCATCGCGTCCCGCGCAGCGCAGTGCGGGCATGCGCCGCCACCAGCGGCAGGCTGCGATGCTCGAACAACAGGCGCCCGGTGCCGTCTTCGAGAATGTACCGGCCGTCCACGCGCGATACGCACAATTCGCAGGCCTGCTCCGGCTGCGGTCCCAGCAGATAGAGCTGCGCATCGCCGTTCTCAGTGATGCCTGTCTCCCATTCGCGGCCGCGATGCCCGAGATTGATCGTGTCGGCAAGCGTGGCGAGCTCGGTCTCGCTCCACGCGCCCTGCAGCGGTTTGCGCTGAAATGCGATGACGTTCATTTGGGTGCTCCAAACAGCAGCCGGTGCAATTCCGGCTCGTAATAGACCAGCAAATGTTTTGCGAAGGCGGCCGGCTCCAGACCGAGCTGAATGGCCCATGCTTCCATCGTTTCGGTGGGCACCCGACTGAAGCCGTTCTCAACCTGCGAGATGAACGTGTAATATTTGAGACCAAGTTTTGCGGCGAGATCGACCTGCGACAACCCGGCTTCCGCGCGTCGCGCTTTTAGCCAATCCCCAGCCTGTTTTCGCAACTGCCGCGCTTCCGGCAAGGCTTTGCCGCGCTGCACTCCAGCGAAATCCTCTTGATTTTCGCCACGTTTCATGATTACGAAACTATCCAATATGAATTAAAGATCTGACGACTTCCTGTAGCACGACTATCAAGCTGCAAGAACGTTGCGGACGGGATGAAACGATACCCGACGGGACAACGATGGCCTTTACGGATCGCAACAGCATCGGCTGCAAGTATGCGCCTCCTGCCCCTCACCGGGTCAAGGAGCTGTTTGCCGCAAGCCTTCTGCTGGCGCTGACCGCAGCACTGGCCTTGCGCGCATTTGTCTCGCTCGATGCGCTGGCGCCGATGGTCGCCACCCTGCTATTCGCACTTGCAGCATTGATGGCCGGTGGCGCGCTGCTTCCGCGGAACTTCGCGCGGCGCGCGACCTGGTTCGATGTCGCCGGCGTCCTGACCTTCATCGGGGTCGGCATCACCATTCTCATCGAGCCCGACCAGATGGTTCGGCTTGTCACCCTCTCGGATCAACCCGAGTAACGGATCGGATCAACCGCGGGATCAAACCCGCATGTTTTGCAAAGCACGACTTTTAACAAGCACGTCCTGGCCCGGGCCCCTCTGGCAGTTCACCCGAACTGTGATGTCGGACTGGACGTTCATACGGAGTGGCCCACATGACTGAGTTCTTCACCGCTGAAGCTATGACTGCACTTTTCCAGGTCGTGATGATCGATCTGGTTCTCGCCGGCGACAACGCCATCGTGATTGGCCTTGCGGCCGCCGGCCTTCCCAAGGAACAGCGCGGCAAGGCCATCCTGATCGGTATCGTCGCCGCCACCATCCTGCGCATCGGCTTCGCCAGCATCACCGTTCAACTGCTGCAGATCATCGGTTTGCTTCTGGCCGGCGGCATCCTCTTGCTGTGGGTGTGCTGGAAGATGTGGCGCGAATTGCGCGCTGGGCATGAGCACGATCTCGACGAGCTCGAAAAGCTCAACGCCGACGGCACGGCCAACGGCCCGCGCAAGACGCTCGGCCAGGCGATCTGGCAGATCACCGTCGCCGATGTGTCGATGTCGCTGGACAACGTGCTCGCGGTCGCGGGCGCGGCGCGTGAACACCCGAGCATCCTGATCTTCGGCCTCGTGCTGTCGATCGCGCTGATGGGTCTCGCCGCCTCCTTCATCGCCAAGCTGCTGCAGAAGCACCGCTGGATCGCCTATGTCGGCCTCGCCATCATTCTCTACGTGGCGGGTGACATGATCTATCGCGGCGCCCGCGAAGTCTGGCCCTATGCGACGGCTTACCTCGCCCCGGTGTTATGAAAGCATTAAGGCTTTGATCGCCATGGTGGCTCAAATCGGGACATACCCGCTCTGGAGTTGCCATGGCCGAACGAATCCTCATCGCAGATGACGACGCCGTCCAGCGCCGCCTCCTCGAGAACATGGTGCAGCGTTGCGGCTATGAGGCCATCACGGTCGATAGCGGCGATGCCGCCATCGCCCGGCTGACCGATCCCGAAGCAGCCGCCATCGATGCCCTAGTCCTCGACCTGATGATGCCCGGCCTCGACGGCATGGGCGTGCTCGACAAAATCCGCGACACCGGCCTCACCGTCCCCGTCATCGTCCAGACCGCCCATGGCGGTATCGAGAATGTTGTGTCCGCCATGCGTGCCGGCGCACATGATTTCGTCGTCAAACCTGTCGGCGTCGAACGTCTGCAGGTGAGCCTGCGCAATGCGCTCAATACCAGTGCGTTGAAAGGCGAATTGCAGCGCATCAGGCACAGCCGCGAAGGCAAGCTCACTTTTGCCGACATCGTCACCCGCAATGCCGGCATGGACGCCGTGCTGCGCACCGCACGCAAGGCGGCGACCTCCACGATCCCCGTGCTGATCGAAGGCGAGTCCGGTGTCGGCAAGGAATTGATTGCGCGCGCCATCCACGGCTCGGGCGAACGCAGCAGCAAGCCGTTCGTGGCCGTGAATTGCGGCGCCATTCCCGACAACCTCGTGGAGTCGATCCTGTTCGGCCACGAGAAGGGCGCCTTTACCGGCGCCACCGACCGGCATCTTGGCAAGTTTGTCGAGGCTCACGGCGGCACGCTGTTTCTCGACGAAGTCGGCGAGCTACCGCTATCGGCACAAGTGAAGCTGCTGCGCGCGCTTCAGGAAGGTTCGGTCGAGGCCGTGGGCGGGCGCAAGCCGGTCAAGGTCGACGTCCGCATCATCTCGGCCACCAACCGCAAGCTGCTCGATCTCGTAAAAGCCGGGCAATTCCGCGAAGACCTGTTCTATCGCCTGCATGTGCTGCCGCTAACGGTGCCGCCGCTGCGGGCGCGCCGCGAGGACATCCCGTATCTGCTGCGACATTTCCTGGCGCGTTTCTGCGCCGAGGAGAACAAACCGATTACCAGCATCGCCGGCGACGCCATGACGATGCTCACGCAGCTCGACTGGCCAGGCAATATCCGGCAGCTGGAAAATGCCGTCTACCGCGCCGTGGTGATGAGCGAAGGCGATCAACTCGGACTGGCCGACTTCCCGCAAACGACCGCGCACACTCCATCGATCGTGGCATCGGCGGTCGCGCCACTGATTGTAGACTCCGTCTTCCACACGATGGCGCCGACCATGGTACCCGGCATCGACGCAGCCCCGATATCGCTCGCCGCCGGAAGCCTGTCCATGTTGACAGCAGAGAACGAGGTAAGGGCACTGGAAGAGCTCGAATCCGAGATCATCCGCTTTGCCATTGCGCATTATCGCGGCCAGATGTCGGAAGTCGCACGGCGCCTCAAAATCGGCCGGTCGACGCTCTACCGCAAGCTCGATGAGGCAGCGGAGAAAGATTCATCGATTGCGGATTCCGCACCGTCGAACTGAACTTCTCGCCTCCCACGCGATTGAACATGTTGTTGCGATCGTTATGGAACTTGAACCGTTGCGGTCTGGTGACACACAAAGTCAAAAGCATCGGTGAAACCTCAGTATGCGTTGCAAACCGGGGAGGTTGAGGTCAGTTTGTTGTGACTTGTCCGACAAGCGCTAGCGCTTGTGCCGGGCGCGTGTATCGTCTGCACAGGAAGCGCTCTGAATCGGAGCGAGCAGGCAAAACAGCGCGACTGCTTCAACCGAAGCTGATGAAGTCAGACTAGAACTGTTCCATGCCGGAACAGCTCACCTAACGAGGTGCGAGAATGCGAGACTATTCCAAGGGCCGCTCGGGATTCGACCGCGTGCTGATGGCCGTGGCCGCTACGTTCCTGACGGTTTCCGCTGGTGCCGCAGCTGCTGCCCAGAGCGCAGCGCCCCGCGACAGTGTCTCCGAACTCGCCATCGATGCGGCGGTGCCGCGCCCGGAACCCGCCAACGTAGCCCCGCCGACCGCTGCCGACTTCAAGGCCGATGCACCGAAGGCCGAGACCACCGCGTCCGTGCCGGACGCGACCCGGACGTCCGAGAAAACCATCGGCTCGACCTCGACCGATACGCCAAAGGCAACCGAGGCCGCGCAAGCGCCTGCGGATGTGAAGCCGAGCGAGGCTGTAACCGCGCCCGCCGCTGCGACACCGCCGGCCGCGACTGCTGTGGCACCTCCTGCGCCCGCAGCCGAGCCGCCGAAGGATGTCGCCAAGGACATCGCCAAGCCCGCGACCACCGTTGCGTCCAGCGATCAGCCGGTCGCCGAGAAACTGCGCGATATGTTCGGCGCCAAGTCCACGCGCTATTTCGACCGCAAGGGCGAGCGCGCCGCGGTCGAGAAGTTCTACACCGCACGTGACTTCGCTCCGATCTGGACGCAGGCTGGCGCGGCGACTCCTGCCGCCAAGGGCGTCATTGCGCGCCTCAAGGACGCCGCTTCTGACGGCCTCGACGCTGCCGATTATCCGGTGCCGGATTTCACCGTGGCGAATACGCCCGATGCGCTCGCCGAGGCGGAACTGAAGCTCACCGCCAGCATGCTCGACTATGCCCGCCAGGCGCAGAGCGGCCGCATGCACTGGTCGCAGGTGACCGGCGACATCATGTATCCGGAACATCCGACCGATCCGGCAGAAGTGCTCGCCAATATCTCGACGGCGAAGAACGCTTCGGCAGCCCTCGACGCCTACAACCCGCCGCACAAGGGCTATCAGGAGCTGAAGAAGAAGCTCGCTGAACTGCGCGGCGAAACCGCAACGCCGGTACAGCCGATCGGCGAAGGCCCGGCTCTGCGTTTCGCCAAGGCCACGAAGAAAAATCCGAACCCGACCGTGATGGACGACCCGCGCGTGCCGTTACTGCGCGCTCGCCTCAATGTCGAGAGTCCGGCCGAGACCAAATACGACGCTGCCGTCGCCGAGGCCGTTCGCAAGTATCAGGCCAGCAACGATCTGAAGGCCACCGGCGTACTAGACGAGGCGACCGTGCGCGCGATGAATTCGCCGAAGCGCGATCGCCACATCGATACGGTGCTGGTCAACATGGAGCGCTGGCGCTGGCTGCCACGCCAGCTCGGCGCGTCCGCAGTCGGCAATGCCTACGTGATGCTGAACATCCCGGACTATACGCTGAAAGTGATGCAGAACGGCGCGCAGGTCTGGACCACACGCGTCGTCGTCGGCAAGCCGGGCAATCACGCCACGCCGCTGATGACCGAGACGATGAAGTACATCACGGTCAACCCGACCTGGAACGTGCCGCCATCGATCATCTACAACGAATACCTGCCCGCTTTGCAGCAGGACCCAACGGTGCTTGACCGCATGGGCCTCAAGCTGACGCGCAATTCCGACGGCAGCATCCACATTGCGCAGCCGCCCGGTGAAGCCAACGCGCTGGGCCGCATCCGCTTCAACTTCCCGAACAAGTTCCTCGTCTATCAGCACGATACGCCGGACAAGAACCTGTTCGGCCGCGACGAGCGGGCCTTCAGCCACGGCTGCATGCGCGTGCAGAATCCGGATCAATACGCCGCGACGCTGCTGAACATCACGATGCCGAACGAGCACTACACGCCGGAGAAGGTTCGCGGCATGTATGGCCGCAGCGAGATCGACCTGAAATTCCCGACGCCGATCCCGGTGAACATCACGTACCAGACTGCTTTCGTCGATGACGCTGGCAAGCTGCAGCTGCGCAAGGACATCTACGGCCGTGACGCGCAGATGATGCAGTTGCTCCGTGGCGGCAAGAACAAGGATCTGGAACAGGTAGTCGCCCGGGCCCAGCCGAGCTATTCGCGCCCGCGCGCGGATATCCCGCAGGGCGTGGCCTTTAACGACAACGGCTCGCGCATGGCCAGCAATGGCGGCCTGTCCTTCTTCGAGCGCCTGTTCGGCGGCGGTGCGCCGACACCACAGCCGGTTGCACCCGGCCAACGGCCGCGCCGCACGGTGACCCGCTAAACTGCGACGTCGGCATTAAAAATCTGAAGACTTATCAAGGGCTTTACCTTCCGGTGGAGCCCTTTTTACGTTTCGTTCTTTATTCAGATTAACCATCGTCCATCTGGAACCCGGCAGCGGGCTATTTTTCGCCATACTCAATGGGTTAAGTTTAATGGCTGGCTGAAAAGCCCGCTTGGGGGGATGGGTTGTAAATCTCGGTTAACCCTCCCGTTTTAAGAGTACGTTCACTCTCTGTCGCCGCATGGGGTAGCGAGAGAGTTGTCGACTTGGGTGGGTTCATACGTGCTGAGCGGTTTCGCACGCAAAACGAGATTGCGGACATCGCGCGCTGGCTTTCATGCCGGCCTCGCTTCTGTTCTGCTGATGGCAGGCGCCAGCTCCGTCCATAACGCCACCGCTCTCGACGAAACCCGCACCCTCTCTTTCCACCACACTCATTCCGGCGAAGACCTCACCGTCACGTTCAAGCGCAACGGCCGCTATGACGACGACGCGATGAAGAAGATCAACTACTTCCTCCGCGACTGGCGCAGCCAGGACCAGACCAACATGGATCGTCGCCTGTTCGACATCCTCTGGGAGGTCTACCGCGACGTCGACGGCAAGGCGCCGATCCAAATTATCTCCGCCTATCGCTCTCCCACCACCAACGCCATGCTCCGTCGCCGCTCGTCCGGCGTCGCTCGCGCAAGCCAGCATATGCTCGGCCACGCGATGGACTTCTTCATTCCCGGCGTGGCGCTGGAAAAGATCCGCTTCGCCGGCCTGCGCCTGCAGCGCGGCGGCGTCGGCTTCTATCCGACTTCCGGCTCGCCTTTCGTACATCTCGACACCGGCAGCATCCGTCACTGGCCGCGCATGACGCATGACCAGCTGGCGCGCGTCTTCCCCGACGGCCGCACCGTGCATCTCCCCACCGACGGCCGTCCATTGGCTGGCTATCAGCTGGCGATGGCTGAGATCGAGAAGCGCGGCGATGGCGATAGTGCAGCTTTTGCCAAGAGCAAGCCGGGCCTGTTCGCCTCACTGTTCCGTGGCGGCAAGTCGAATGACGACGAAGACGAGAGCGCAGCAGCCGCGATCGCCCCCGCCAAGCCATCGCCTGTGGGCATGATGGCCGCCGCGATGCCTGCGAAACCGATCGATACGAAACAGGCCGAAACGAAGCTGGCTGAAACGAAGTCCTCGGACCCCGTCCCGATGCCGCGCTCCAAGCCGGCCGCAGCGGCGACCTATCAGCTCGCGTCGGCTGACACCGAGACCGTTCCGGTACCGCGCCCGAAGGCACCGATTCCGGCGCCCGCAGCCAAGACCGACAACCGGCCGCAGACTCCGGCCGATATTATCAATGCCCGCGGCTTCTGGGATGATATGCCGGCGCCGAAACAGGCCACGCCGCAGCAGGTCGCCGCGATCACCGCACGGCAGGCCTTGGCCAATGTGGTCGATCCGCAGCCGACCGCCACCGAGTCCAGCTTCGCCAAGGCGATGGCCTATGCGCCACCGGCCAACTCGCCAGTTGACCGCGCCAATGTCGTCGCCGCCAGTGCGCCGATCCCACGTAGCATGCGTCCGGCCTCCGTGGCCAAGAACCCGATGGCTGTGAACAACATCACCACCGTGGTTGCGAAGGGCGCACAGGGCCAGACCAGCACTATTGCAGTCGCGACCCGCCTCACCGCCGCTGCAATTCCTGACAACCACGTCTGGATGCGCGCGATGATCCTGGCGCCGAGCGCGACCACGTCGATGTCGGCCTCGGTGATGGGCGACGGCGACATGACCATCCTGCGCGCACACTTCGTCAAACCGCAGGCGGTGGTAGCGATGACTTTCTCGGATGATCCGCAGCTCGGTCTGGTCTGCGAGCGCTTCACCGGCTCGGCAACGGCCTCGCTTGCGACGACAGCATTCGTGCTGCGCACGGCGGCGCTGCGTTAAGAGCGCGAATTTCTCAGACTATAATGGTGTCATGGCCGGGCTTGACCCGGCCATCCATCGCTATTCTTTGTGGCTAGATGAATACGCGGGTCGTCTAGCGCGAAGACGCGCTTCGCGCTTTTGCCCGCGCATGACACCTGAGTGTTTGGCTGAGTATTGGCGCGCTAAGCGCCTTACAGCATTCCCAAGGCCTGCAGATAGGTCTCGAGGATGGTCTCCTGCTCGGCACGCTCGTTGGCGTCCTGTTTGCGCATGCGGATGATGGTGCGCAGCGCCTTCACGTCGTAGCCGTTGCCTTTGGCCTCGCCATAGACGTCCTTGATGTCGTCGGAGATCGTCTTCTTTTCTTCTTCAAGGCGCTCGATACGCTCGACGATAGCCTTGAGCTGGTCCTTGGCGAAAGAATGTGTCGCCTGATCGTCCAGCACGGACGCAGCGGAGGTGGCCATCGAAAACTCCTAGTGAACTGATGTTGCTTGAAGCGGATATGGGTGGGTTTGAGTGCGCAGCGTTATGCGCGCATTAATCTTAAGGAAATGACACTCAAGACCACGACGCCCTGCGTCAAGGCGCCTTCGCGGTCATCCACAGCGCCCCCACAGCTTTGATTTCATGCCTCAAAAAGACTAGAAATTGTCAGTGCCCGCTGTGCGCTTTCTTCATGGCCTCAATTTGTTCGGGGTTGGCCTCGGCCTGATGCAGCGATTTCCAGGTCTCGTAAGGCATGCCGTAAACCGCTTCGCGGCTCTCATCCTTGGTCATCGCCACGCCCTTGGCGTCGGCAGCGTCCTTCAGCCAATTTGACAGGCAGTTCCGGCAGAAGCCGGCCAGATTCATCAGGTCGATATTCTGCACATCGGTGCGACCACGCAAATGGTCAACCAGCCGGCGAAAGGCGGCGGCCTCGAGTTCGGTCTGGATCTTGTCGTCAATCGCCATGAAATGGTCTCGCTGTTGCACCCGATACCGGCCTGTCGTCTTCGTGTAACATGGGCGCTGTCACAGATTTTGCCATATCATACCGCAAACCGCCTGGCGGGGCAGAATTGGTTCCGCGACCGTTGACAGGCCCGCCCGGTCACGCGAAATCGTCAACGAATTGAGATAGCTTCGCCGCATGACCGCAAGAGATTCCCATTCCCGATCATTTCGACGCGTCCCCCTCGCCGGCCTGTTGCCGGTGCTGGCGCTGGCCCTGTCGTGCCTGTGGGCGAGCCCCGCGGCGGCTGATTTCCGGCTGTGCAACAACACCTCGAGCCGGGTCGGGATCGCGCTGGGCTACAAGGATGCCGAAGGCTGGACCACCGAGGGCTGGTGGAACGTCTCATCGCGAGCCTGCGAGACCTTGCTACGCGGAACCCTGGTTGCCCGGTATTATTATATCTACGCACTCGATTACGACCGGGGTGGTGAGTGGTCGGGTCAGGCCTTCATGTGCTCCCGCGACAAGGAATTCACTATCAAGGGCACCGAAAACTGCCTCGCGCGCGGCTTTGACCGGACCGGTTTTTTTGAGGTCGACACCGGCGAACAGCGTGCCTGGACGGTGCAACTGACCGAAACCAACGAACAACCGCCGAAGCTGCCGGGCATTCCGGGGCCGACCGGACCACCACCAGGTGCCCCCGGCGCGGGCTTCCCCGGTCTGCCCAACACGCCAGGTGGCGCGCCCCCGGGCGGGTCAACGACCCTGCCGCCATCAGTACCGCCGGGAGGCAAACAATGAGACGTCAACGCCGCATCAAGATTCTGGCCACGCTCGGCCCTGCCTCCTCCGACAGCGCGATGATCCGCAAGCTGTTCGAGGCTGGTGCCGACGTGTTCCGGATCAATATGAGCCACACGTCGCATGACAAGATGCGCGAGCTGGTGAAGACCATCCGCAATGTCGAGAGCAGCTACGGCCGCCCGATCGGCATTCTGGTCGATCTGCAGGGCCCGAAGCTGCGCGTCGGCGCCTTTGCCGAAGGCGGCGTACAGCTCAAGAACGGCGAGAGCTTCGTGCTGGATTCCGATCCCGCGCCGGGCGACGCCACCCGCGTGCACCTGCCGCATCCGGAAATTCTCGCAGCACTTCGCCCGGGCCATGCGCTGCTGATCGACGACGGCAAGCTGCGGCTGATTGCCGAGGAAACCACCAGCGAGCGCGCATTGACCCGCGTCGTGGTCGGTGGCCGCATTTCGGACCGCAAGGGCGTCAGCCTGCCCGACACCGACCTGCCGGTCTCGGCCATGACGCCGAAGGACCGCGCCGATCTCGAGGCCGCGCTGGAAACCGGCATCGACTGGGTCGCCTTGTCCTTCGTGCAGCGCGCCGAGGACGTTCATGAAGCCAAGCGACTGGTGCGCGGCCGCGCATCCATCATGTCGAAGATCGAGAAGCCGCAGGCGATCGACCGTCTCGATACTATTCTGGAAGCGTCCGACGCGCTGATGGTGGCGCGCGGCGATCTCGGCGTCGAACTGCCGCTGGAACGGGTACCAAGTCTACAAAAGCGCATGACGCGCATGGCGCGCCGCGCCGGCAAACCGGTGGTGGTCGCTACGCAGATGCTGGAGTCGATGATCCAGAGCCCGGTGCCGACTCGTGCCGAAGTCTCCGACGTGGCGACGGCCATCTATGAAGGCGCGGACGCCGTCATGCTGTCGGCCGAATCCGCCGCCGGCAAATTCCCGGTCGAAGCCGTCTCGACGATGAACCGCATCGGCGAGGAAGTAGAGCGCGATCCGACCTATCGCACCGTACTGATGGCCCAGCGCCCCGAACCTGAGCCGACCGTCGGTGACGCCATTGCTGACGCCGCACGACAGATCGCAGAAACGCTGGACCTGTCTGCGATCATTTGCTGGACCAGCTCAGGATCCACCGCCGTCCGCGTCGCCCGTGAACGGCCGAAGCCGCCGGTGGTAGCGATCACGCCGAACCTCGCCGCCGGTCGCAAGCTCTCGGTCGTGTGGGGCGTACACTGCGTGGTGGCGGAGGATGCGAAGGACCTCGACGACATGGTCGATCGCGCCGGACGCATCGCTTTCCGTGACGGCTTCGCCAAAGCCGGCCAGCGGGTCATCATTGTCGCTGGCGTGCCGCTCGGCACACCAGGTGCGACCAACATGGTTCGCATCGCTTATGTCGGGCCAAACGACCCAGATATGTAGTTCACTGACACAACCTCTCCCCACGATTGGCGGGGAGAGATTGTATCCGCCGCCTGAGGCTTAACCCAGCAGCGTCGCGTCGAGCGTGATTTCCGCGTTCAACACCTTCGACACCGGGCAGCCAGCCTTGGCCATGGCGGTGAGTTCGTCGAACTTCGCCTTGTCGGCGCCAGGAATAGAGGCCGAGAGTGTCAGGTGCACTTTGGTGATGGCGAAACCATCGCCCTGCTTCTCCAGCGTCACGTCGGCCTTGGTTTCCATGTTGTCGGCTTTGAACCCTGCTTCGCCAAGGATCAGCGACAGCGCCATGGTAAAACAGGCGGCATGGGCCGCGCCGATCAGCTCTTCAGGATTGGAGCCCGGCTTGCCTTCGAAGCGGCTGGCGAAACCATACGGATAGTCGCTGAGCGCGCCGCTCTTGGTGGAAATCGATCCCTTGCCGTCCTTGATGCCACCCTGCCATTTGGCCGAACCGAAAGTCGTGGTCATGCAATTCTCCTCAATTTGGGTTGAAGTCGATCGAACGGGAGATTAGCGCAAGGCGGCCTTCGCTTTTGTGTCAGCGGCCGAGATCATGCCCTCGATCTCCCCCATGATAAGATCAGGTGCAGCGTTTTGCACCATGTGACCAACGCTCGGCAGCACGATTAGTTTGGCGCCTGGCACAGTTTTCGCAAAATGACGTGAATGAATCTCCGGCGATACGATGGTGTCGGCTGAGCCTGCGATCACCACGGTCGGGGCTTTAATATCGGCATAGCGCGATGCCTGCGCCACGACGGCGGATTTCAACGTTACCAGATCCCAGGCATTGGCGAGGAAGTTGCGCGGTCGCAACACCAACTGCGTCGCAGTCTGCGAGATGTAGCCTTCGGGCATGATCTCCGGTGCGAACACTGCACGTCCGCCCATGTCCGTCAGGAAATAGCCAAGCGGCAGCGTGATCGTATAGGCCAGCAGCTTGCCGATCACCGGTGTGGTGACGACCTCGTTATAGATGCCAACGCCACCGGGCCAAGGATGAGTGACACCCGCCAGCATGACCAGTCCCGCGACACGCTTAGGATAGTCCAGCGCCATCAGCGCGCCCAATGCGCCGGCAAGCGAATGCACCACGACGATCGCCTGATCAACACCGAGTTTTCCGAGCGCTTCGTCGATCATCCTCGCCTGCATCGCCGGAGAAGAGTTCGACAGATCGTCACGCAAGCTCCAGCCAAAGCCGGGACGGTCAATCAGGATGACGCGGTGTTTTTCTGCCAGCATATTGCCGAGCGGCAGCCGCATGGTTTCCATATTCGACGTGGCGCCATGGATGAGGACAATCGGCGGGCCTGATGCATCGCGTGGTCCGATCTGCACCACATGCAGACGGCCGCCCGTGACGTCGACAAGCTCACCCGTTGGCGGATATTTTCGCTCGAATACGAGCACGCCAACCTGTGTGGCCACGGCCAGTAGGCATAGCGCGACCATCACAGTGACTGAGATCATCGCCAATATCCGGGGATTTTTGTGCACGATCCAGCTACGCGACGGCACCCTGAGGGTTTCGCGCCACTTACGCGCTAACGCCAAGACGACCAATGCCCGGCAGTTTGATCGCGGGCCGGCGGATGTCGAGGCCGAATACGGCACCGAGCAGATTGAGCTCGATCCCTTCGACCCAGCCTGCGGTAACACCGAAATAGCCGCCCAGCGTGGCGCGTACGCCGGTGCCCGAGGGTGTCCAGCCAAAGGCATTGCCCGCATAGGGAAAATCCTTGCCGATGGCGGTGGGCGGCAATGCCACCTGCAATTCGGGCACGGCGGCCAGAACGGCCGCGACGAATGTGTTGGAGTTCGGCCCCGGCCATGCCCGATAGTCGCCGTAAGAGCGCCAGGAGTAGCCGGCGATCGCCGCCTGAATCTTCGGGATCATCGCCGTGGCCGCGTCACCATCGGCGGATGCGATGGCGCTCGGCACGTCACCGAACCAGCGGCCGTCAGCGGCAAAACCATTCAGGCGGATCGGCTCGCCCCATGCCGTATAATCATAGCGGGTATAACGCGACGCGCCCTGTTCCTTGAATACGATCCAGCTATGGACCGCAAAGATACCGCGCCAGCGCACGGTCCGCGCCGCGAAGACGCGCACCAGTGCCTCGGGATGCGCGGCGGGCGGCGGCAACAGGCCGGCGCTTGAACGATCCGCGCTCTGCCAGTCTACCGAGCGATCACCCATCCAGTATCTGGCTGCCGACACAACGATGGGAGCGACGAGAAGCGCGAGCAGGACAATCACAAATTTTCTCACCGAGGAAAGGCCCGTGGAGGGAGTTAATGTTGTGGATATGGGGGCAGTTTGCCGCTTTGCCACGGCGGCCGCGACGAATGGCCAGCAAGAACTGTCCACGCTATCCACAGGAACGCATTCGTTCCCGCCCGGTTATCGCCATGATCAGGCGGCGGACTGACGCCATGATCTGAACTGGAGATAGTTCCATGACGCCCCGCCCCACCGATGCTGTGATCGATGAAATCATTTCTACCTGTAATGGCGACTTGCGCGGCGCGCTTAAGGCTTTGCTGATGGTCAATGAGCAACTGGAAGCGGAATTGCAGCAACTCTATGCCGCTTCACCCCAGTTCGGTGCTATCCGGCCCGGCAATAACGTCCTGCACTAGATCGACAGACGCACCTATTCTGGATCGTCCTTCTCTTACGGCTCGTCTTTGTCTTCCACTTTCGGACATTGTGGAATGGTGGAACGCGTGCGCGTATTGAACTCGCGCCATTGCGCCCCGCGTAGCCGTAACTTTGGCTAAGGAGCTGCCGCATCGTCGAAAGGCAGCGATAGTGACTAGCCGGCGCGGCGCTGCGCTGACTTGCTCTGCTGGATATCTGCGTCATTGTCCTCTGCAGCTTCAGTGGTCGGCGGAGGCAACTGCACCAGGACGGTCTGTCCGGGTGATGCGATCTCGATACCTTCTTCCTGGAAGCGGATTTTCATGCGGCGATTGAATTCGCGCTGCACCGCCCAGCGGCCGGAATCGGTACACCGGATCTGCCCGACGATCGTCGCCATCGAACCATCGACCTTGTCGACGCCCCACAATTCGAGATCGCTACGGATCAGCGGCTTGAAAGCTGCCTCATTGCGCATCTGCTCGACGATGTCCTTCAGCAACTGGCCGGCGCGGTCGGTATCTTCCTTGTAAGCCACGCTGACGCTGACGGCCGCGTTGCCTGCACCGCGGCTGGCATTGGTGATGGTGGTCACCGCGCTGAAGGGAATGATGTGAACCGAACCATCGCCGGCACGCAGCCGGATGGTACGGATCGAGACGTTCTCCACCACACCCGACAGGCCCGACACCGTGACGTTGTCTCCAACCTGCACAGTGCTTTCCAGCAGCAGAAACAGGCCGGTAATCACGTCCTGCACCAGCTTCTGCGAACCGAAGCCGATAGCGATACCGAGGATGCCGGCACCGGCGAGCAGCGGCGCAACATTGACACCGATCTCGCTCAGCGCGGTGAGCGCAACCACCGCGATGATTACACCGAGCAATGTCGTGCGCAGCATCGGCTGGAACGTGCGCAGACGCGCCGCGCGGGCGAAATGAGCATCGCGCGTCAGCGCCGCGAGCTGACGCTCCATCAGCGCATTGCTACCTTCCCACACAACCGCAGCGACAATGGCAGCGATGCCGACGGTGATGACAGCCGAGACGACCCGACTGCCGATCTGGCCGCCATAGAACCAGACAACGGCATTGACGCCCCACACTTCCAGCAAGGCAACCAGGCCGATCACGGCGATGATCGTTGCGACGACCTTGCGCAACAGCGGCAGATAACGATTGGCACGCGTCTCAAGACCCGGAAAGCGCTGCAGGATTTCCGGTTTGATTCGGAAACCGCGATCGATGAGACTCAGCGCAATCATCGAGACGAGCCGGGCCACCAGCGCGACAATGATCGTGCCGACAATGTATCGCAGCAGCAATGCATAGCCGTTCTGGATATTGAGCGCCCAGATGGTCCAAGCCGCCATCACGACGACGATCGCCAGCACATGCCAGAGGCTGGCGAGGCGATTGCGCATCGCGCTCAGGAAGCCCGTGGCGCCGATCGGCGCGCGGAGTGCATCGGCAACGGGCTTCCGGCACTGCAGCACGATGACGACGACAAACAGATGCACGACCAGCATTACGAGCTTGATCAGCGCGAAATGCGCCGAGCGATAGAGGCCCATCATCAGGGCAACATTGGCGATTGCGATGCCGGTGGCGCCGACGCCGACGATACGACGCGTCCAGATTTCGAGATAGGCTGCGGTCTCCTCCTTCACCCTGAACAGAGCGAGCGGCCCGAACAACGCGCGCATCGCACAGATGATGGCGCGCGCCACCACATAGCTGTTTACGATCGCAAGGATCGCGAGGCGCGTGATCCCGGCATCGCCGATCTGGGTGCCGAGCAGCAGCGATACTGTGCCGGTAAAGACGAAAATCGGAAACAATTCGAGGAGAAGCCGCCCGACCACATAGGGAAGCCGCAGCAGCGATTGCCACGCCCGAGTCAGGCTGCGCCGCCGTTTGTTGAGATCGGGCGCCTCGGTGAAGTCGGCCGTGGACGACGGTGGATCAGCACGTTCGACGAGCGAGGATGGCGCACGGGCGACGAAAGGAATGCGCGCCTCGAGCGCCGCCTGCGGCTTGCGCAGCAGCCAGACCATGAGCCATTCCGCCGCCAGCGCACCGCCGAATACGACAACAAGCTTCCAGGCGATGTCGAATAGGAGATGATAGGTGGCGGGATCGTTGGCGCTGCGCTGCAGCCAGTACCACAGGGCCGGAAAGCGCGTGACCGATTGCACGGCTGCCGAGACCTCGTGCGTGATATCGCCGAGCTGATCGGAAATCGTCACCAGCAATTGCGCACCCAGACTGTCGGCGTCGAGCGGAATGGCCGGCTTCTTCTCCGGCGATGCGGGTGTCGCCGCGGCGATCGCCCGCAACGTATCGATCATCTCCTTGCGCTTGACGTCGTCCTGCAATGTGTCGAGCGCAGCCTTGGCCTGATCGGGGGACAGCGTCGAAGCTGCAGGCGCCGACGGCGCATCAGCTTTCTGCGCCAGCGCAGGGCTGGTCACAGCAGCCATCGGTGCGGCCATCAACACACATAGCAAAGCGAATAGCGGAAATGACTTCGGCGCCAAAAGGTGTCCCTTCCCGAGGCTTGGAAAACGCCCTTTTCGCCCGTTTCCTGTGTCAGAAGTTTGATTCCCCGGCGACGATGTCTTGTTTTTCCATCGCGGGCAGCAGGGATGCGTCAAAGCGGGGCCATGTTCCCGCGATGTCCCGCGAGCGCCCCGACTTTCAAGGGATTTCAGATATCGCGGCCTTCGACCTTCTCGGTCAGGGTCTTGACCAGCTCCGGCACCTTTTCGAGATGCGGATTGACCGCAAGTGCCTTGCGGAACGCATCAAGCGCACGCTTGTCGTCGCCCAGCTCCTGCATGATCATGCCAAGCCCTGCCAGAGCACCGAAATGCCGGGGTTCGCGTATCAGCACCTGCTCGATATCCTGCAGCGACCGGGTGTAATCGTTCTGCAGGTAATACAGCGTGGCGCGCCGATTCCAGCCCTCGACGTAATCCGGGCGCAGCTTCACCACCGCGCTCAACAATTGCAGCGACAGATCAACCTGCTTGGCGTCCAGCGCCGTCTTGGCACGGGTCATCAGCAGGGCGGTTGTGTCGCTCGTGGTCTGAGACCACAGGGCCCAGATCCGGCCTTCGACGTGTTTGGCGCTGGCTTCGTCCGGTGCCGCTTTCAATGCACCAAACAGGAAATCGAGGCCGCGCGTCTTGTCGGCGTTGACCTTCGGCAGTTTGGCAGGTGGCTCGGGAATCTTCTTCGGCGCATCCGGGGTCACGATCTGCGGATCTTTGACCTGCGCGCAAACGGGTGCTGCGCCCAGAAATGCGCTCAGCAGAATTCCAAAACCTGCGGCAGGGATTCTCAATGCCATGCCGCAAGTCTAGACACGAAAAAACGCGCTGCAAAGCAGCAGCGCGTCAAACACCTGTGATGTCGAGAGCCAGCCGGCAAAATGCCGGCCGAGCAGCAACTCAACCCTGGCGAGCCTTGAAACGGCGCTGGGTCTTGTTGATCACGTAGACGCGGCCCTTGCGGCGGACCAGGCGGTTGTCGCGGTGACGACCACGCAGCGATTTCAACGAGTTACGGACTTTCATCGGTCAATCCTGATAGCTTGCGATACTGACGTCAAAGGCCGTGCGCAGCAGGCCGAAATCAGCGAAAATGAGCTTGAACCCGCTGGCGACCAAGTCGCCCGGGACCCGCGGTTTCTAAGCCATCGGGCGGCGGACTGTCAATCCGATCCAGGCATCTGGCGACCACCGGATCAATATTTGCAGGTATTTTGGTGGTTTGAGAGTCCGGGAACAGTCACCGGACCCTCAAACCCGTGCGGATCACTCTTGCGGAACATTCGCGGTTTTCACCACTGCGCCCCACTTCTTGATCTCCGAATCGACGAAAGCCGTGAATTCAGCTCCCGTCAGCTTGCCCGGCTCGACGCCCTGAGTGGCGAATTTCTCGCGGGTCGCGGGTGCCGCTAGGATCTCCTTCATGGCCGCGACCAGCTTCGTATAGGCCGGGCTGCCATTGGCCTGCGGCATATACATGCCGAACCAGGCGGTCGCCTCGAACCCCTTTACGCCGGCCTCATCGAGGGTCGGGGCGTTGGGGAGCGAGGGCGCTCGGGTCAGACTGGTGACCGCGAGCACACGGATGTTGCCCGCCTCCGCAGCAGGCAAAACAGTCGGCAACGTATCGAACATGATCGGAATATGGCCGCCGATCAGGTCGTTCATCGCCGGCGCGGCGCCCTTGTAAGGGATGTGCTCGATATTGATTCCAGCCATCTGCTTGAACAATTCGCCCGACAAATGATTGGCGCCGCCGACGCCGGCCGATCCGAAGGACAGCTTGCCGGGCTGCTTCTTCGCCAGATCGATCAACTCGGCGACCGACTTCGCCGGAAAGTCCCTGGTCACAACAAGCGCATTTGGCGCCGTCGCGATCAGGGCGATCGGCGAGAAGTCCTTCTGTGTCTCGTAAGGCAGACTCTTGCGCAGGCTCGGATTGATCACGTGATGCGTGGCCGTGACCAACAACACGCTACCATCGGCGGGCGACTTCACGACAACTTCCGAACCGATCGTGCCCGATGCGCCGGGCCGATTCTCAACGATCGTGGTGACGCCGAGCTTCTCGCCGAGATATTGCGCAACGAACCGCGCGAGGATGTCCGTCGTGCCCCCCGCTGGAAACGGCACGATGATCTTGATCTGACTGACTGGAAAATTCTGCGCCAGCGCGCCCGACAACATGACAAAAGTCATCGCCAGACACGACAGGGCGAGCCTCGTGAGCTTCTTCATTTCGATCCCTTGCCTGTTCTTGTCCGGCGTGCGGACTATGCCGCACGCCGTTGCATTGAGCCACTAGGCTGTCAGCGGAAATTCGACCATCGCCTCACCGGTCGCGACCTTCTCGTCGTTCTGGTTCTTCACCAGCACGTCGATCAGCACCCAGCGCGACTTCTCGGTGGTCTGCTTGGCCTTGATGATGCCAACAGGCTGGATCGTGTCGCCGGGCTTCACCGGCTTGACCCAGCGCGTTTCGAGACGGCGATGGATGGCGCCGGCAGGATAGGCCCAGTCAGTCAGCATGCGGGTGATCAGCCCGAAATTATTCATGCCATGCATGATGATGCCGCCGAAATTGGTCTTGCCGAATGAGTTCTTCATGTAGTTGTCGTCGAGATGCAGCGGATTGTAGTCGAGCGATCCGTCGCAGAAGAGCCGGATCGACTCGCGCGACACTGCGAAGCTCGGACCGTCGATGGTGTCGCCGGTGGAGAGTTTGTCAAAGCTGGTTGTCATGATTGATCTCCTTGCCACACTCACATCGGGCGGATGGTCTGGCCGCGGCCAGAACAGATGACGTCGCCACGCTGGTTGAAGAACACGTTGTCGTGGACCACGAACAGCCGCTCGCGCTTGATGAACTTGTCGAGCGCGCGGGCCTGCAGGGTGATGGTGTCTCCGGGCCGTGCCGGGATGTTGTAGCTCCAGGACTGGCCAGCATTGACGGTGCCAGGTGTGCGCATCCAGTCGTCGGCCGGCGTGCAGGAGAACATCAGCAGGATGTGGATCGATGGCGGCGCGATCAGACCGCCATAAGGCGACGCCTTCGCGTAAGCCTCGTCGAAATACAATGGGTGGTTCTCGCCAACCGAGCGGCAATAAAGCTGGATCGCCTCCCTGGTCAGAACATAAGGCAGCGTCTTCCGTGGCTCGCCCGGGACGATCTCATCCCAGACCTTGCGCAGGTTCGCGTCCTTCCAGAAATCGGTTTCAAAAGCTTTCGCTTGCGCCATAGCGCTTTCTCCACTATCGTTCACCAGGCGAACTTTATGACCGCCTTACGAACAACTATAGACGCGGTTTCCCGGGACTGACAAGTCCGAACCGGTAGGATGGTGCATGGCCAAAGAGAGTGACGGCTTCGTTCGGGCAATCGCCCGTGGTTTTGCGGCCGTCGAAGCGCTGGGTCGCCCACCGGGTCGGCACACGCTCTCGGAAGTCGCCGCGATCGCGGGCCTCAGCCGCGCGACGGCGCGCCGAATGCTGGCGACACTGATCGTGATGAAATATTGCGAAGCCGATGGCCGCTATTTCAGCCTGCGCCCGCGGGCGCTGGGGCTTGGCCTTTCCTACCTCAATGCACTGCCTTACTGGGGCTATGCGCAACGCGCTTTGGAAGACCTGCGCAACGAAATCGGCGAATCCTGCTCGCTGGCTGTGCTGGACGAGACCGAGATCGTCTATGCGCTGCGATTGCCGGCGCAGCGCATTCTCTCAGCCAATCTCGCCGTCGGCAGCCGCCTGCCCGCCCACGTGGTGTCGCTCGGCCGTGTCCTGCTGGCGGCCCTGCCGCCGGACCAGCGTGCGCACTATCTCACCACTACCGAATTCAAGCAGATCACCCCACGCACCATCACGGATCCCGTACTGCTGGAACGGGAGCTCGAACGCGTCGAAGCCGAAGGCTATGGCTGGATCGACGGCGAACTCGATCCCGCGATCTGCGGCATCGCCGTCCCTGTCCGCGACCACGGCGGCCGGGTCGTGGCGGCGATCAGCATAAATGCCATCTCAGGCACCATGGACGAGGCGACGGCAAAGAAGAAATACCTGATCCCGCTCCGCCGCACCGCGCAGGATATCCGGACACAGTCCTTCTCCACCGGCTAGGTCGGCAGCGTTCCCCGCCTTTCATTCAGCAGGCCGGTTTGCTAGAGCAACCGCCAACGATAATGATGACAGTGCGGGAGACGCGGGACATGAAATTGCTCAATCCGGACGACTTGGTCGCCATCGACATCCACACCCATGCGGAAGAGCCATGCGGCTGCCACGCCGACGACGGCTATGACGATTTCCAGGCCCGCATGGCCGAGTATTTCAAGTCGCCACACAAGCATCCGCCGACCGTCGAGGAAACCGCTGCCTATTACCGTGACAAGAAGATCGCCGCGGTGATCTTCCCGGTCGACGCCGAGCGCGAAACCGGATTCCGCCGCTACAACAACTACGAGATGCTGGAGATCGCCAAAGAAAACGCCGACGTACTGATCCCGTTCGCGTCGATCGATCCGCACAAGGGCAAGCTCGGCGTGCGCGAGGCACGCAAGCTAATCTCCGAATACGGCGTCAAGGGTTTCAAGTTCCACCCGACCATGCAGGGCTTCTACGCCAACGACCGCATGGCCTATCCGCTCTATGAGGCGATCCAGGAAGGCGGCGCTATCGCGTTGTTCCACACCGGCCAGACCGGCGTCGGCTCCGGCATGCCCGGCGGCATGGGAATGCGGCTGAAATATTCCAACCCGATGTATATGGACGACGTTGCGGTCGACTTTCCCGACATGAAGATCATTCTGGCGCATCCCTCCTTCCCCTGGCAGGAAGAGGCGCTGTCGGTCGCGACCCACAAGCCCAACGTCTACATCGACCTGTCCGGCTGGTCGCCGAAATACTTCCCGCCGATCTTGGTGCGCTACATTAATTCGATCCTGCAGGATAAGATGCTGTTCGGCTCCGACTGGCCGGTGATCATGCCGGATCGCTGGATGGCCGACTTCGCCAAGCTCGACATTCGCGACGAGGTGCGTCCGAAGGTCCTGAAAAACAACGCACGGAAACTCCTGGGCATATGACGAACAACGATCTGCCGCGCAAACTTGCGGATGCCCGGCAGATCGCTGCCATTGCCACCGGCTTCTCGCTGCCGTTCTCCACCAGCGGTCAGGCTATCGCGGTGTCGATCTTTGCAGTGCTCGCGCTGCTGACACTCGACCGCGATCGTTTCATCGCCACCTTGCGGAAGCCTGCGGCCTATTTGCCAGTCGCGCTGTTCGCGCTGATCCTGGTCGGCGTGCTCTGGTCGATGCAGCCGCTTAGCGGCGCGATCAGATGGGTTGGTCCCTACGCCAAGCTGCTGCTGATCCCGTTGGTGATGGCGACGGCATTTACACCGAAACAAGCGCTACAAATCGCTTATGGCTTTCTTGCCGCCTGCATATGTCTTCTCGCCCTGTCATGGGCTGCGTTCTTGTGGCCCACAGGACCGTGGGGCTGGTTCAAGGCGCCCGGCGTGCCCTTCAAGGACAACGCGGTTCAATCCGGCTGCTTCGCACTTTGTGCCTTTGCTCTGGCGATCGGCGCGATGCGTATCTGGGTGCAGGACACCCGCCGCGCCATTGCGATGATCGTGCTCGGGCTTCTGTTCTTTGCCGACATTTTCCTGATCTATGTGTCGAAGACCGGCGCAATCATGGCCACCGCATTGCTCGGTCTGTTCGTCATCCATGCCGGCGGCTGGCGGCGCTCTGCCATTGTCGCGGTCGCAGCCATGATCGTGATCGGCATCGCACTGCTGACCTCGCCACAAGCCCAGCGCCGGATCGCGGAAATCAACTCGGACATCAACGCCAATAGCGGCCAGACCGCCGGGGGCGAAACGATCTCGACTGCATCGCGGCTGGATTTCTGGAGCAAGGCAGTCGGCTTCGTGAAGGCCTCGCCCATCGTCGGCCACGGCACCGGGAGCATCAAGCCGCTGTATCAGAGCATGGAGGCGACGAAGCCGTCGCCCTATGGCCAGGCGACGCCCGATCCGCACAATCAAACGCTTCATACGGTGCTGCAGGTCGGCCTGATCGGCGGGCTGCTGCTGTGGGCCATGTGGATCGCGCATGCACGACTTTTTTTCGCGCGCGATTATGCAAGCATCCTCGGCCAGGCGGTCGTGTTGCAGAACGTGATTGGCTCTCTATTCAACAGCCACATCTCGGCGGTGACGCAAGGGATGTTGTACTGTCTGGCAGTGGGATTGCTCGGCGCGCTCGTGCGCAATGCGCATTCGGAATGGACGGCCGGAAAGCGATAACTACTTCAGCTTCAGCCACCGCTTCAAATAACGCCGCCTGAACTTCTGCACGGCAAACTGTATGCGCAGCTGCAATTGCGCATGCCCTTTGCGATCGAGTGAGCTCTTGAACACGCCGTTGAGCGAGCCTTGCTCCGCCAGCGGCGGTTCCGGCCACAGGAACGGGATGCCCATGGCGGGATCGCCGGTGTTGAAGGCGATGTCGATAGGCTCATGCATCGGATGCCGCGCGATCCAGTCAAGTCGCGCCGAGGCTTCGGGCGCACCCAACACATAGGCTTCCATATTGCGCACGCGATTGCCGGGATAGACGATCTGGCCCGGGCGCAACTCCGACGCCGGGGTGTAAAAATTGGTCGCGGCGCCAAGATGCAGAATTCGTGGCCGCGGCCACTTTTCGGCTTCGTCGAGCACGCGCTTCAACTGGTCGCAGAAATCCGACACCAGCAGTGCGTCATCCTCGAAGATCAGCGCCAGATCCTGGCCGCGCTCGCGAATGCGCTGCATGGCGACCACATGTTTCAGCGCGCAGGATTTCTGCCTCAGCGTGAGGTCGGCGCCTTCGGCGAAATAAGCCCGATCGACATCGGAGGTGATCTCCTCGGCATCGAAATCCAGCACCCACTCGAACTCGATGCCCGCACGGTCGAGCTCGCACTGGATATGCTCCGTGCGCTCGGGCAACGATTTGGCATGGATCACATAGGCCGGCAGCATCGAGAGGTAAGCTCCAGAGCATCGCCCGGCACGGTCAGCCGGACAAGAGCCCGTATAAGGTCAAAACCGGCGTGAGGGAATGGCGGGGCAACGCCGCCCCGGTTCCCCAATGCACGGATGTGATTTCACTTTGTCGGCGACATGTGAGAGGGCGTGGCGGTATGTCACCGAGACCGCATCATGAGCCTTGAGTCCGTCCGCGCCTTTCTCACCGCCAACGCCCCCGAATTATCCGTCACCGTCACTGACAAAAGCTCGGCCACGGTCCTTCTCGCCGCCGAGGCGTTGGGCGTCGAACCCGGCCAAATCGCCAAGACGCTGTCGGTGCGGGTCGGCGACCGGGTGGTGCTGGTGGTGACCAAGGGAACAGCACGGCTCGACAATAAGAAGGCACGCGATGCACTTGGCGGCAAGCCCCGCATGCTGGGGGCCGACGAGGTCGTAGCCCTCACCGGCCATCCGGTCGGCGGTGTCTGCCCGTTCGGCCTGGCAACGCCACTACAAGTCTACTGCGACGTGTCGCTGAAGGAATTCGCCGAGGTGTGGCCGGCGGCGGGCTCGGTCAACAGTTCGGTGCGTATGTCCCCGGCACGGATGGCCGAACTGACCGGGGCCAGCTGGGTCGATGTTTGCCAGGAACCGGCGGCAGTGCAGGAGCAAGCTTGCGCGACGGGTTGAGGCAGCGAGAATAATTCACTTCCATTCATTGCCGGCAGAGAACAAGCCAACCGCCATCCGGCGCGAGAGCAGTGCGGGTATTGCTATTTTTGTCGGGGGATCGACTTCCCCCGCGCAAGGCACGATTTTCCGGATGTCGTCCCCGAGGACGCTCGGCTGCACAGCAATATATGCAGCCCAACCGGACAATGACCATGCGCTTCAAAGCCCCGTCTCATCGCCCGCAGTCGTCGAAGACCTGGAAGCAGGTGGTAGTGTCGATCGTGGCCGCAGCAGCAGCCGGACTGCAGTCCGCTGGCGCCTGAACGCGCCCTATAGACGTCGGGTTACGCAGTAACCGCTGGGGCCAAGTTCCCGCGTTATCAAAATCTTGAGGGTATATAGCTATGGTTGCATCCGGCCGTGTGTAAATCGGCGGGGGGACTCGAGATGCGGCTCGCGCCGATCACCGACGCCGACAGAAGCTGGGCTTCACTGAAGTCGCAGTGGCGGAAGGCTGCCGAGGCAGCCGAGGAAGACTTCTCCACTTACACCCAGGGCATTTTCGCGGCTTTGGACCCAGTCATGCAGGGCGGCAAGGGTGGGTTGTACGGCCTCTACGACGGCACCGTTCCGCAGGCGTTCTGTCAGGTCGGCAAACTTCTGATGCCCAAATTCGAAGGTCCGGTGCTGCGTTGCCGCTTCATGACCGTGTCGCCGACCTACGACTTCGGGAACGCCGGTCTCGATAAATACGGACAACTGCTGATCGAACTGTTTTCCGGCATGGTCTGGCTGTCGCGCAATGCCCTCTCCGCCAGCCATATCCAATTTCACCTGCGCAGCCCCGCGGACGCGCAATTCCTCGCGCCTTTGCAGGCTCCAGTGCCCGACTCGCCGTTCCAGCGCTTCGCCATTAACGGCGCCTGGGTCGAATGCGACCTCAAGCTGCCCGAACTCGAAACCATGTAAGCACGCACCGCCGCGATATGCCGCGCGCAACAAACTTGCGTAGCGACATCGGCGATGATAGCCCGGTTGTACGATGACCGGACAAGCTAAGCCGCGCACCAGGCGCAAGACAACCAATGGGGCCGCAGGCACGCCTTTGCTGCGACCGCTCAATCCCGTGCGCCGCCGCACCGAGGAGGTGGTCGAGCGTATCGCCGCCCAGATCACCGAAGGTCGCTTGCCAGCGGGCGCGCGCCTGCCGACCGAGCAAGCCATGATGGCGGCCATGGGCGTCAGCCGCACGGTCGTTCGCGAGGCGATTGCCGCACTCCGCGCCCGGGGTCTTGTAACCACCCGGCAAGGCGCCGGTGCCTTCGTCAACAACGAGCCCGATCAGCAGCCTTATGCCATCGACCCCGATGGTCTGGGCTCAATTGGCAGCGTGATCGAAATTCTTGAACTGCGCACGGCCGTCGAGATGGAGGCCGCGGCCATAGCCAGCGAGCGCGCCACGGCTGCCCAGATCAGAGCCATTGCCAAGGCGGCGGCTACCTTCAGCCGCGCCATCGCCAATGGCGACCGTGCGGTGAAGGAGGATTTCGACTTCCACTTCGCCATTGCCGTGGCGACGCAGAATGCGCGCTTCGTCGGCTTTCTGGAGTTCCTCGGCGGCCTCATCATCCCGCGCCAGAGCATCCGCACCTTCGATGGCAAGGTCGAATTGCAGAAGCGCTATCTCGAGAGCATCGAGAAGGAGCACCAAGTCATCGTCAATGCGATCAGCGCCCGTTCGCCGCGCAAGGCTCGCGATGCGATGCGCCGGCATCTGTTGAACGGCAAGGAACGCTACAAGCAGTTGTCAGTCGATCCGGTCCAGTAGCTCACCTGAAGCCGAATGCGTGCGGCAACGCCATCGAGAACCACGGCACGTAAGTCACCAGCATCAACACCGCGAACATCACCCAGTAAAACGGCCAGATCCCGCGCATCACCTCGTCCACCGAGACCTTGCCGATGGCACAGCCGACGAACAGCGTGGTACCGACCGGCGGCGTCAGCAGGCCGATGCCGAGATTGAGCAGCATCACGATGCCAAAATGCACGGGGTCGATCCCGAAACTCTTCACCACCGGCAGCAGGATCGGTGTGCAGATCAGCAGCAGCGGCGCGAGATCGAGCGCAGTGCCGAGGATCAGCAGCATGATGTTGAGCCACATCAGCAGCACGTATTTGTTCGACGAGATGGCGACGAAGAACTCGGTCATATGCGCCGGCATCCGCATCATCGCAGCGACATAGCCGAAGCACGACGCGGTCGCGACCAGCGTCAGCACCATCGCTACCGTCTGGAGCGTCCGGTAGGTCAGCATCGGCAGCTCGGACCATTTGTAATCGCGATAGATAAACATCGTGACGAAGAAGGCCCAGACGCACGCCACAGCGCCAGCCTCGATCGGCGTGAACACGCCTGTAAGAATGCCACCGAGCACGATCACCAGCGTGACGATGCCCCAGGTGGCATCCCCCAGCATCTTCAGCGCCTGCTTCACTGGCACCGGCTCGCCCTTCGGATGACCATCGCGATAGGCAAAGTAGAGACACAACAGCATGATCGCGAAGCCAAGCAGCAGCCCGGGCACGATACCTGCCAGGAACAGGCTGGTGATCGAGACTACGCCGCCGGTCGCCAGCGAATAGATCACCGCATTGTGGCTCGGCGGCACCAGGATCGCCTGGACCGAAGCGGAGATCGTCACATTGGTGGCGAACACCCGTGGATAGCCTTTCGCAGCCATCTGCGGGATCATCACCGAGCCAATCGCCGACGTATCCGCGACCGACGAGCCGGAGATACCGCTCATAATGGTTGTAGCCAGAATATTGACCTGGGAGAGGCCGCCGCGGATGCGCGTGAAGCCGACCACGACGGCTGCAAAATCCACCAGCCTTCGGGCCATGCCGCCTTCTGCCATGATGGCGCCGGCCAGCACAAAGAACGGCACGGTCAGCATCGACACCTTGCCGACGCCGCTGGAGAGTTGCTGCATCACGGCTGCAACGGGCAGATCGATCCACAGCGCACCGACCAGCGCCGAAAGCGCCAGCGCGAAGGCGATCGGCATGCCGACGGCGAAGAACAGACACATGCTGAGCAGAAGAACGGCGATGTCCATGTCGGATTTTCTTTGTTATGGCTGGAGCTGATCGGCGAAGCTAGTCGAGAGGTATGTGTGCGTCGCTGCCATCCTGCGGCGGCGGACCGATGGTCAGGCGTTCGACGACAAAGAGAAACATCATTGCGCCGGAAACGGGGATCGGCATGTAGGTGATCCCGACCGACAACCAGGGAAATTCATCCACCGAATTGCCCCAGGTGGTCATCACCAGCTTCATGCCCCAGATCACCATGAACAGTGCCACCGCAGCCATCAGCAACTCGCTGATGAAAGCAGCTACGACACGCGCGTGAGGCGGCAGCAGGTTGGTACCTACGGTCATGTTCATGTGGATGCGCTGGCGATAGCAGTTGGCAGCGCCAATGAAAGTCACCGCTATCGTCAGCAACACCGCCAGAGGCTCCGGCCACGACGCCGCGCTGTTCAAAATGTAGCGGGTGTAAACAGCCCAAGGGATAATCGCGGAGATCAGCACAAGCGCCAGGCAAGAAAACACGGCACCGGACCAGTACAGTGCGTTCATGGCGCGGCGGAACGCGTAAGCCACACCATGGCTGGCCGTATCGGCATGATGACTGGATGCAGCCGGCAGTTTGGAAACAACGTCAGACATGAAGACCTCAGGTAACGCGACGGAAGCGCAGGCCTATCCTGTCGTCCCCGCGAAGGCGGGGACGACACATTGAGAACATGCCGCTAGCTCACCGCAGCAATGCGCTTGGTCATCTCGGCGTATTTCGCGCCATATTTGTCCCACACCGGCTTCACGGCATCGCGGAACGGCTGCTTGTCGATGGACGTGACGATGTCGGTGCCGACTTCCTTCATCTTGTCCAGCGCGGTCTTCTCCGCCTCATACCAGAGCACGCGCTGTTCGAGCTGCGCTTCGCGGCCAGATTTCTTCAGCAGCGCCTGATCGTCCGGCGTGAGCTTCGCCCATGACGCTTTCGAGAACACCAGCAATTCCGGAATGATCAGATGCTCAGTCATCGAGAAATACTTGGCGACCTGGAAATGGTTCTGCGCCACGAAGGATGGCAGATTGTTCTCGGCCCCATCGACGACGCCGGTCTGCATGGCACTAAACACCTGATCGAAGCCCATGGCGACGCCGTTGCCACCTAGCGCATTCATGGTGTCGATAAACAAGGGATTACCGATCATCCGGATCTTGAGACCCTTGAGATCGGCGAGCGTCTTGATCGGGCGTTTGCTGTTGTAGATGTTGCGCGAGCCGGCATTCATCCAGCCAAGCGCGACCAGACCGGTTTTTTCATTAGTCGTGATCTTGTTCAGCAGCTCGGTGCCGATCTCGCCATCGAGGACCGCTTCCATGTGCTTGGAATCGCGAAACACGAACGGCATGTTGAAGACGTTGACGTCATCGACCACGGGGCCGACCGCACCGACAGAGATACGGGCGATCTGCAGAGCGCCGACCTGGGCCTGCTCGATGGCTTCCTTCTCGCCGCCAAGCTGCATGGAGGGAAACATCTGGATGGTGAGCCGGCCGCTTGTGGCGGCATCCAGCTTCTTGCCCATGCGGACCACGGATTCGACCGTGGGGTAGCCGAGCGGGTGGACGTCAGAGGCCTTGAGGACCATCTTGGCCTGCGCCTGCGCAGGCGTGAACCGCCCGAGACCGGTAGCGCCAACCGCGAGCGCGGCCAGTCCGCCTTTGACGACATCTCTTCTCTTCATGGACGAAATCCTCCCTGTGAATTTCCCGATGCGGCGCGTTGGCCATTATTCTGGTTCGCCCCTTTGCGGGGTCGATCTTGTCACAATTCTAGAAGCGTGCCGGCCCGCCGTCCATCAGCTTGTATCGGCAGCGCACCCCAAAAGTTGTACGATGACCCGACATCTAGCACCGACATCGGAGGCCGGCAAGCGCGTGCTCGAGCGGCCGCGCAGAACTAAAGTTCAACCCGAGGTGCAGCGCGAAGAGAGCGGCATCTCGGCCTCATTTTCGCAGGGGTGTTGGGTACCCGCTGATTGATTGGTTGGAATCGGTGTAGAGAGAGACATCTGTCACGACAGGAGCCCACCGTGCCAACTGAACGCTTTCAATTCCCCGGCGCGGCCGGCCATATGCTGGCGGCGGCGCTCGACCTGCCCGATGGCGATGTCCACGCGTACGCGCTGTTCGCGCATTGCTTCACTTGCGGCAAGGATGTGCTCGCGGCGCGGCGTATCTCCGCGGCGCTGACGCTCAAGGGCATCGCCGTTCTGCGCTTCGACTTCACTGGCCTCGGCTCCAGCGAGGGCGATTTCGCCAATAGCACCTTCTCGTCGAATGTCGCCGATCTCGTAAAAGCCGCCGACCATTTGCGGGAAATACGCCAGGCACCGGCAATCCTGATCGGCCACAGCCTCGGCGGCGCAGCGATCCTCTCCGCCGCTGAACAGGTGCCGGAAGCCAAGGCCGTTGTCACCATCGCGGCGCCCTCCGATCCCGCGCATGTCACCGACATGTTCTCCGAACATGTCGACGCGATCCGCGAAAAAGGCGAGGTCGAGGTCAAGCTCGCCGGTCGGCCATTCAGCATCAAGCGTGAGTTCCTCGACGATATCGCCGAGCACAATCTGATGGCCAAGGTGACCAGGCTCCACAAGGCGCTGCTGATCATGCATGCGCCCACCGACGACACAGTGGGCATTGACAACGCCACAAGGATTTTCGTCGCTGCCAAACATCCCAAGAGCTTCGTCTCGCTGGCCGGTGCCGATCACCTGCTCACGCAAAAGCATGACGCGATCTATGTCGCCGATGTCATCGCGGCCTGGGCCGGGCGCTATCTCAATGCGGTCGCCATCGCGCCCGTAGCGAGCCTGCCCGATGAGCCGCGCAAGGTGGTGGTGAGCGAGACGCGCGCCAGCAAATTCCAGCAGGTCATCACTGTCGGCCCGCATCAGATACTCGCCGACGAGCCGATCGCCGCCGGAGGCGAGGACACCGGACCCGGTCCATATGATCTGCTGCTCAGCGCGCTCGGCGCCTGCACCGCGATGACCATGCGGCTCTATGCCGAACGCAAGACATTACCGATGGACCACGTCACGGTGACGCTGAACCACAAGAAGATCTACGCCAGGGATTGCGAGGAATGCGAGACCAAGGACGGCATGCTCGATCAGATCGAGCGCGTCATCACGATCGACGGCAAACTCAACGCCGAGCAGCGCGCAAAGCTCATGGAGATCGCTGACAAGTGCCCGGTACACCGGACACTAACATCTGAGATCAGGATCGTGACGACAGCAGCAGAGTAAGCGTGTCGCTGACGCGCCTTTACCTATTAGGGTCCGGATAGACCAAGCTGCGCCAGCCAGAGCGATCGAACGGCGCCCACGCGCCTTCCTTCTGCGCGAGACGCTCCGCCACTGCATAGACGACAGCGGGGTGATGCCCCATCCCGCAATGGCTGCTCTCGACCTCGATGCTCTCCGACATCGCCGACGGCTTCTCTACGCAGCCCTGCCAGGCACAGACGCCGTCGGTGCGGCTGTAGATCGCGGTGGTCGGGACCGGCGGCGTATCGGCGAGCGAGCCACCGAAATCGTCGTCGGTGTCGTCGGCGCGTTTGCCGCTGGCGAATTCATAGACACGCCAGGCATTGGTGGATTTCGGATGGCCGGCAAACGGGCTGCCCAGCGTGATCACCGAACGGACGCGGTCCGGCATCATCTTGGCGAGCTGGCGTGCGTAAAGGCCGCCGAGACTCCAGCCGACCAGACTCACCTTGCGGCCGTGGGTCTCGTTCATCTCTTTCAGCAATTCGACCATGCTGCCCTGCACACCGTCGCGCAAACCGAGATTGCGGCCCTGCTTCCAGCCGCTGACGGCATAGCCGCGGCCCTTGAGGAAGGTGCGGAGCGGACCTGTCGAAACATCAGAGGCCACAAGGCCCGGCAGTACCAGTACCGGATGACCATCGCCACGCGGCGCGAGATTCAGCAGCGGCAGCGCACCCAGAAACGCGCCGAATTCGTGGACCGCACGGCCTTCAAGAAACATCAGGGTTTTCGATGGGGGACGCTGCGCCTGGGCCGTAGCCGACATCTGATTTCCTCTCGCCGGCGCGTTGGCCGGTCATATCGATTGATTTGAAAGCAGCCTCACAGGGAGGGAATCACACAACGCACCGAAGCAACTATCAGTTCACTCAAGTTAAGGTCGGGTTTGTGGCAGTTCAAGCGCATCCCGATACCCCCGGCGCCTCACTTTTCCGCAATGCGGAACTGCTCTCACAGCAGTCGCAACAGATATTCGATCGTGTAGAGCGCCAGCCCGGCGAGCCCGCCGATCAGCGAACCGTTGAAGCGGATATATTGCAGATCGCGGCCTATATTGACTTCGATGACACCGATCAGCTGCTGCATGTCCCAGCCCTTCACCTGGTCGGCGATAAAACTCGACACGCCGCTTTTCTGATCGGCGATGAACGTGCGCAACACCACGACGATGCCCTGGTTGATCTCGCCGCGCATCTCGGCATCCGCGCGCAGCGCTGCGCCGGCCTCGACGAATACATTGGCCAGATGATGTGCCAGTACATTGCTTTCACCTGATGCACTGCGCTCGATGAAGCTGCGCGCATTGTTCCAGAGATTACGTCCTAGTTCGGCAAGCTCGGAGCGCGCCAGCAGATCGCGCTTCAACCCATCGATACGGCCGGTGAAGCCGGGCTCGGTCTCCAGCCGATCGACGAAGGACAGCAGCATGCGGTCGAACTCGCCACGGAACGGATGCGCAGGATCCTTGCGTACATCGTCGAAGAAGGTCGTGGCCGACGCGACGATGCGCTTCAGCAGGAACGCATCGGCGCGGTAGAGTTTGAGCAACGTCGGCAGCTCGTCGCGAATCTTGTTCTTGATGACGGCTAGCGTGTCCGGCTCGGTCAGCGCGCCATGCATGGCGCCGAGCAGATTGTCGAGCAGGCCCTGATGGCGACCATCCCTGATGAAGCCCCGCATGGTGCCGGCAGCGATGGGCGCGAGATCAACCGACTGCAGCTGGGTCATCACACGGCGTGTGATGAAGGTTTTGAGACCAGACGTTTCCGTCGCCGACATCGCCTCCGGCAACAGCCGCAGCAAGAAACGCGCGAGATCGGCGCTACGCTTCTTGTCCCTCAGCCAGTCTGCAACGAAACTCGCAAAATCCACCTCACGTAATTTGGCCTCGACCGGCCCGGCTTCGAGGAAATGCACCTCGATGAATTCACCCAGCTTGTCGGCAATGCGATCTTGATTCGCCTGGATGATCGCGGTGTGCGGAATCGGCAGACCCATCGGCCGACGGAACAGCGCGACAACGGCGTACCAGTCCGCCAATCCGCCAATGGTGGCCGCTTCCGCGAAGGCCGCAACGAATCCGAACGCGGGATGAATCGGCAGCAGGATTTTTGCCGTTATGAACACCACCAGACAGCTCGCCAGCACCAGTGCGGCGATCGCCTTCACGCGTCGCAACTCTGCTGCGCGCGCAGCGTCGCCGGGACTCGCGAAAGACGAAAAACTGTTTGCGTCCATAGGCTTCCTCAACCGGTCAAGATGGCCGGTTCCCGCTGTTAACATAATGTCGGACAATGTGAGTCACTGTCGTTAACCTTTCTTAAAGATGTCGCTCGCGGAACCTGCTCCGCGTGGTAAATCTCGATTCGAACTTGCGAGGCGCGCTTCGCTTTGATGAGCGCCGAAGACCGTTTTGGGAATTTCATGAGCGAATCATTGTCGTACCGCCCCGCCCGCGATCCGCTACCGGATCAGGAACAGAAGCAGGCCGCGCTGAGCTATCTCAACGAAGCCTGGGCGGAAGCACGACATGACGGCGTCGATGGCGACTGCCTCGCGCAGGCCAGCCTGTTCGCGGCCTTTGCCGAACTCGTCGGCACCTATGGCGAGGACGCCGTGGCGAAGTTTGTCGAGGGTCTTCCGGGCCGCGTGCGCAATGGCGAATTCTCGCTGACACTGGCACGGCAGTAGTCATATAGCTCTGACTGTCGTCGCCCGCTTTCGCGGGCGATCCAGCCTGAGATACCTTATGCCTTCAGCGTTTCCAGGAATTTCACCGTCTCGCCCTGCGACGGCGTGACCAGTTCGCCCTGCCACATCACGCGGCGGCCGCGCACGAAGGTGCCGACGGGCCAGCCGGTGACCTTTACACCGTCATAGGGCGTCCAGCCGGCCTTCGAGGCTACCCAGTCATTGGTGATGGTTTCGGTGCGTTTCAGATCCACGATGGTGAAGTCGGCGTCATAGCCCGCCGCGATGCGGCCCTTCATGGCGATGTTGTAGAGCCGCGCGGGACCTGCACTCGACAGATCGACGAAGCGTGCCAGCGACAGGCGGCCGGCATTGACGTGATCCAGCATGATCGGCACCAGCGTTTGCACGCCGGTCATTCCCGAGGGCGACGCCGGATAGATTTTCTTCTTTTCCTCGAGCGTGTGCGGCGCGTGGTCGGAGCCGAGCACATCAATGATGCCCTGACTGATGCCGTTCCAGATGCCGTCGCGATGGCTGGCATCGCGCACCGGCGGATTCATCTGCGCCAGCGTGCCGAGGCGCTCATAGCATTCCGGCGCCGCCATGGTCAGGTGATGCGGCGTCGCCTCGCAGGACGCGACGTCCTTGTGGTCGCGCAAATATTCGATCTCTTCTTTCGTCGAGATATGCAGCACATGGATGCGCTTGCCGGTCTCGCGCGCAAGGTTGACCAACCGCTGCGTCGCCATCAGCGCCGCAGTCTCGTCGCGCCAAACCGGGTGCGAACGGGTGTCGCCTTCGATGCGCAGGTTCTTGCGCTCGTTGAGGCGATATTCGTCTTCCGCATGGAAGGCGGCGCGGCGCTTGATGACCTGGAAGATGCGGCGGAGGCTGTCGTCGTCCTCGACCAGCAGCGCGCCGGTGGATGAGCCGATGAACACCTTCACGCCGGCGCAGCCGGGCGCGCGTTCGAGCTCCGGCAGATCCTGCACGTTCTCGCGGGTACCACCGATAAAGAAGGCGTAATCGCAATGCATGCGATGATGGCCGCGCTTCACCTTGTCGGTGAAAGTGGCTTCGTCAATGGTCAGCGGATTGGTATTCGGCATTTCGAACACGCCGGTGACGCCGCCCATCACGGCGCTGCGTGATCCAGTCTCCAGGTCTTCCTTCTGCTCGAGGCCCGGCTCGCGGAAATGCACCTGGGTGTCGATCACGCCCGGAAGGATGTGCAGCCCCTTGCAGTCGATCACTTCAGCGGTCGAGGCCGCACCGAGCGATCCGATCGCCGCGATTCGGCCATTGCGAATGCCGATATCGCGCGCACCCTCGCCGTCCTGATTGACGACGGTGCCGTTCTTCAAAATGGTGTCGAATGTCTGGGTCATCTGGTCTCGTCACAGCCTGTGAATGCCGCGCAGGATGAGCGCGGGCCTTGTTGTCGGCATCTTAGCGGCTTAACTTTAGCTGTCATATCCGCCAGCCGTGATTCACCCCCGTTTCCCGGCTCGTTTATTGGATTTTTCGAGATTTTCCAAATGAAAGCAGCGTTTCTCCCCGATCGGGGTGTGGTGAAAATCGCCGGCGACGACGCCCGCGGTTTCCTCAACAACCTCGTGACCTCCGAGATCGAGGTGGTGACGCCGGGCACCGCGCGGTTCGGCGCGCTGCTGACGCCCCAGGGCAAGATCATCGCCGACTTCCTCATCACCGAAGCACCGGCCGGCCATGGCGGCGGGCTCCTGATCGACTGCCCGCGCGAACTGGCACAACCGCTGGCCACCAAGCTCGGCTTCTACAAGCTGCGCGCCAAGGTGACGGTGGAAAATCTCTCCGATGCGCTCGGCGTACTCGCGGTGTGGGACGGCGAGCCCGGCATGAAGCCGGACCTGACTTTTGCCGACCCGCGCGACGGCGCGCTCGGCTATCGCATCCTCGTGCCGCCCGATCTGGTCCCGAAGACGGCCGCGCTGGTCGGTGCCGAACTGGTCGATGCATCAACCTATGAAGCGTACCGCATCAGGCTCGGCGTGCCACGCGGCGGAGCTGATTTCGCCTATGGCGATGCGTTCCCGCACGAAGCCAATATGGACAAACTCTCCGGCGTCGATTTCGACAAGGGTTGTTACATCGGCCAGGAGGTCGTCTCCCGCATGCAGCATCGCGGTACGGCGCGCACGCGCATCGTCGGCATCACGCTGGATGGCGCGGCGCCGGCTGCCGGCACCGAAATCCGCGCTGCGGACAAGCCGATCGGCACCATGGGCTCGTCTGCCGATGGCCGTGGCCTCGCCATGATCCGCACCGACCGCGCCAGTGATGCGCTCGATGCCGATGCCGCTTTCCTGGCCGGCGACATCGCCATTCATCTCGCCGACGCCGCTGCCGTACGCGCGCTGGCCACGAAGAAGACCCCCGCATGACCAAGCCCGCGATCACGCATGCCGACGGCAGGACGCGCTGCCCGTGGCCGGGCGAAGATCCATTCTATGTCGCCTATCACGACACCGAATGGGGCGTTCCGGAATATGACGACCGCGCGCTCTACGAGAAGCTGATCCTCGATGGCTTCCAGGCCGGCCTCTCCTGGATCACCATCCTGCGCAAGCGCGACAATTTCCGCAAAGCATTCGATAACTTTCAGCCGGAAAAAATCGCGCGCTACAGCGAGAAAAAAGTTCACGCGCTGATGAACGATGCCGGCATCGTGCGCAACCGCGCCAAGATCGAAGGCGCGATCCTCAGCGCCAAAGGCTATCTGAAAATCATGGAAGAAGGCGCCGGCTTCTCGAAATATCTGTGGGACTTCGTGGACGGCAAGCCACTGGTCAATAATTTCAAGACCCATGGCAGCGTGCCGGCCTCGACACCGCTATCGGCCAAGATCTCCAAGGATCTGCAGAGGCGCGGCTTCAAATTCGTCGGCCCGACCATCGTCTATGCCTTTATGGAGGCCACAGGCATGGTCAACGATCATCTCGTGACCTGCTTTTGCCACGAGGCCTGCATGGGCCTGAAGCGCAAGCCGCGCCTCAAGGCGAAGTAGCAGCAAGAAACTCAAGAACAAGAACCGATGGCCAAATCGAAATTCTCCACTGACGTCGCCACCCGCGCCTGGCAACGCATGCTGTCGGGCCGGCGGCTTGATCTGCTCGATCCCTCGCCGCTGGATATCGAAATTGCCGATATTGCCCACGGGCTCGCGCGCGTCGCGCGCTGGAACGGGCAGACCCACGGCGCTCATATTTTCTCGGTGGCACAGCACACGCTTCTCGTGGAAGCCGTGCTGCGCGAGCAAATGCCGCGCGCTGATGAGCGCGTACGGCTCGCGGCCCTGCTGCATGACGCGCCGGAATATGTCATCGGCGACATGATCTCGCCTTTCAAGGCGGTGATCGGCGGCGACTACAAGGTAATCGAAAATCGCCTGCTCGGCGCCATCCACATCCGCTTCGGCCTGCCGCCGGTGCTGGAGCCCGGGATCACCAAGCAGATCAAGGCCGCCGATATGGGCGCCGCGTATCTGGAAGCCACACGCCTTGCAGGCTTCAAGGAAGCCGAAGCAAAGCGTCTGTTCGGCAAGGATCCCGGCCTCTCGGAAGCCATGGTGGAAGATTACCTGACGCCGTGGTCGGCGGGGAAGGCTGAGAAGCGGTTTCTGGCAAGGTTTGAGGCGCTGCTGGCGTAATTTAAACTCCGTCATGCCCGGGCATGACGTGGAGAGAACGGGGCGTTATAACGACGCTCAACAAAAGGTTCCCCGATGATACACGTCTGCTCGCTGGCCGATCTGCATCCCACCGTGAAGGACACGGCCGCGAGCCACGTGCTCACCATCATGGCCAATGTCGCGCAGGTGCAGCGACCGCCGTCTATTTCGGAGGCCAATCATCTCAGGGTGCAGGTCGACGACATCACCGAGGCGATGGACGGCTTTGTCGCACCGAACGAAGGCCATATCGCCCAGGTGCTGGACTTCGTTCGCGGCTGGGACCGGGCCTCGCCGCTGGTGATCCATTGCTATGCCGGCATCTCCCGGTCCACCGCCAGCGCCTTTGCCGCCGCCTGCATGCTCAATCCGGACCGCGACGAGCGCGACATTGCGCTACGAATCCGCGCGGCCTCGCCGATCGCATCCCCCAACCGCCTGCTCGTGACCCTCGCCGACAAGGCGCTGGGCCGCGGCGGCCGCATGGTCCGCGCGCTCGACGAGATGGGCCCCGGCAATCTGACCGTGATCGGCAAGCCGTTTCGCCTCGATCTGGATTAATTCCAGCAATTGCGCGCCAAATACACGGATCGCGTGAACTAAAGTTCTCCACGACAACACATAGAGTTGCCATGTCCCCGGACGTCGTTCCGGGGCATGATTGGCGCGCGTCCTGCTCTCTGAGGGTTTGATAGTCGATGTTCGATGATTTCGGTTTCGTAACGCTGGTGATTGCTATCGTTGCCTTCATCTTCGCGCGCAAGGCGCGCAATGAGGTGAAGGTGCTGCGCGCCCGGCTCGATGCCTTTGATACGACACCGCGTGTGGTGACCACGACCGCCGCAGCAACTCCGGACCGCACAGCGACCGCACCGGACATTGCACCCACGCCTGCTCTCTCAGAGACATCGACCGAGGTAATCCGCGAAGCCGCACCCTCGATCCAGCCGGATGTCCCTGCTCACGCTACGCCCGAACCCGCCGCGCCTGTGGAAGCCCCTGCGGCCGGCCCCGGCTTTGAGGAACGCATCGGCACGCGCTGGGTCGTCTGGGTCGGCGGCCTCACGCTGGCACTCGGCGGCTTCTTCATGGTGCGCTATTCCATCGAGGCCGGCCTGCTCGGCCCCGAAGTGCGCGTGCTGCTCGGCGGGTTGTTCGCGCTGGCACTGCTCGCCGTCGGCGAATTTGCGCGCCGCAAGGAAAGTCTGTCTGCGATTGCACCGCTGCCCATCGCCAATATTCCGGCGATCCTCACAGCGGCCGGCACTGCCGTCGCCTTTGCGACAGTCTATGCGGCCTATGCGCTATATAACTTCCTCGTCCCCGGCACGGCCTTCGCCCTGCTCGGCATCGTCGCCATGTGCACCATGGCCGCGGCATTGCTGCACGGCCCGGCGCTCGCGGGCCTCGGCATCGCCGCCGCTTTCGTCACGCCGGTGCTGGTGTCGTCCGGCAGGCCGGATTACTGGGCGCTGTATATCTATCTCGCCATCGTCATGGCTGCCGCCTTCAGCCTCGCGCGTATCCGGCTGTGGCGCTGGCTGGCGCTGACCACCATCGCCTTCGCCACGCTATGGACCCTGCCGGGCCTCGACGCTGGCACGCCATCCCTAGCACCGCATACATTCCACGTCCTCGCCGGCTTCCTGCTTGCCTCGCTGCTGGTCGTATGCGGCTTCCTGTACGGCCCGCCGGCTGAAGAAGGCCGCATCGAAGGCATCTCATCGGGCGCACTCAGTGCGAGCTTGCTCAGCGCGACGCTGGTCGTACTTTCCAGTTTTCATGCCGACATGACCATGGTGACATTCGCGCTCGTCGTCGCCGGCACGCTGTTCGTCGCCTGGTACGCTCAGGCCGCCACCGCGGCTGTTGCCGTGGCCGCAGGCTTCGTCGCCGTCGTATTTCTGGAATGGGCCATCCAGGGCAATCTCGACATGCTGGTGCTGCCCGGCGGGCCGCTGGCGGGCATCGGCGCCAGCCCGGTGGAGAGCTCGGTGTCGCTGCATCTGGCATCTGCCGCGCTCTTCGCGGTCGGCTTCGGCGCGCTCGGCTTCCTCGCCCAGGGCCGCTCCGTCAGTGCCGTCATTCCGGTGATCTGGTCGGGCGCCGCGGTGTTCACGCCGCTGGCGCTGTTGATCGCGCTCTATGCCCGCATCGCGCATCTCGATCGCTCGATCCCCTTCGCCATTCTCGCCGTCATCATCGGCGCCGCTTTTGCCGCAGCCACCGAACTGCTCGGCAAGCGCGAGCCACGCCCGGGCCTCGCGATCTCCACCGCGCTGTTCGCTACCGGGACGCTCGGCGCGCTGGCACTGGGGCTGACCTTTGCACTGGAGAAAGGCTGGCTCACCATCGCGCTGTCGCTGATGGCGCTGGGCACAGCCTGGATCTCCATGCAGCGGCCGATCCCATTCCTGCGCTGGCTCGCAGCGATCCTTGCCGGCATCGTCGTCGCCCGCATGGGGTGGGAGCCCCGCGTGGTCGGCGATCTCGTCGGCACCACGCCGATCTTCAACTGGCTGCTGTGGGGCTATGGCGTGCCGGCTGCCTCGTTCTGGGCCGCCAGCATCCTGATGCGCCGCCGCGGCGATGATGCGCCGCTGCGCATGGTGGAATCCGCCGCGATCCTGTTCACCGTGCTGCTGGCCTTCATGGAAATTCGCCATCTCGTCAATGGCGGCAACGTCTATCGGTCGTCGTCGGACCTCACAGAAGTCGCATTGCAGGTCTGCGTCGCGCTCGCCATGGCCATTGGGCTGGAACGGCTGCGCATCCGCAGCGGCAGTATCGTGCATAATGTCAGTGCGGTGCTCCTCACGCTGTTCGCAGGCATTGCGACGCTCGGCGGATTGCTGTTCATCACCAATCCCGGCATCTGGCGTATCGATGTCGGCGGCGTGATCTTCAACCTGCTGCTGCTCGGCTATGCCCTGCCCGCGGTGCTCGCTCTGCTGCTGTCCTATGCCGTCGCCGGCCGTCGCAAGCCGGCCTATGGCAATACCATCGCTGGTGGTGCGCTGGTGCTAGCCCTGATGTATGTGACGCTGGAAATCCGCCGCATCTATCACGGCCCGATTTTCTACAACGCCTCGATCACCGATGCCGAGCAATATACGCTGTCGATCGCGTGGCTGGGCTTTGGCGTCGTGCTGCTCGGCATCGGCATCCTGTTCAACTCGCAGCGCGCGCGGCTCGCCTCCGCCGTGGTCATCGCATTGACGATCCTCAAGGCGTTCCTGGTCGATATGTCGTCGCTGACGGGCGTCTACCGCGCACTGTCCTTCATGTGCCTCGGCCTCGTGCTGGTGGCCATCGGCTGGCTGTATCAGCGCATCCTATTCTCGAGACGCACACAGCCCCCCGCTGCGGCCCCTGCAACGGAAACCTGATGCCTCCCCGGCGCAATTCTCGCTTGCGCATTCCCTGTGATCGTCAATGATACCGATCTCGGCGATCCCCGGCCCTAAACCGGGGATCGCCGTATAAAAGCATCCGCGCAGCAAGCGCGAGAGCCCAAAAAGATCGGGAGCCCATGAACGTCCAGGGAAAGATCGCCACAGATCCATCCGTCGAAAACGCCGCCGAACATGTCGATGTGATCGTCGTCGGCGCCGGCATCTCCGGCATCGGCGCCGCCTATCATTTGACAAAGCAGAATCCGGATATGCGTTTTCTGGTTCTGGAAACCCAGGACAGTTTCGGCGGCACGTGGCATACCCATCGTTATCCCGGCATCCGCTCCGACAGCGACCTGCACACCTTCGGCTATCGCTTCAAACCCTGGACCTCAGCGCCCATTGCCACCGCTGTGGAAATCCTGCGCTATATGGGCGATGTGATCGCCGAGAACGGCCTCGGCGCGCATATCCGCTATCGGCACAAGATCCTGTCCGCCAACTGGTCGAACGCCGACAAGCTCTGGACGCTCACTGTCATCCGCCACGACACCGGCGAAACGCTGTTCTTCACCACGCGCTTTCTCTGGATGTGTCAGGGGTACTATAATCACAATCAGGGCTACACGCCGCAATGGCCGGGCATGGCCCGGTTCAAGGGCCGCATGGTGCATCCGCAGACCTGGCCGGAGAATCTCGACGTCACTTGCAAGAAGGTCGTCGTGATCGGCTCCGGCGCCACCGCAGCGACCTTGGTGCCGGCCATTGCCGATAAATGTGCTGAAGTCACCATGCTGCAGCGCTCGCCGACCTTCTTCATCACCGGCCGCAATGCCAACGCACTGGCAGAGACGCTGCGCCAGCTGGACGTCGACGAAGAATGGGTCCACGAGATCGTCCGCCGCAAGATCCTGTTCGATCAGCAGGCCTTCACCAAACGCACCAATAGCGAGCCGGAGGTGGTGAAAGAGGAACTGCTGAAGGGCGTCCAGGCCTATCTCGGCAAGGACTACGACATCGCCACACATTTCACGCCCCGCTACCGGCCGTGGCGGCAGCGCATCGCCTTCATTCCCGATGGCGACCTGTTCCAGAGTATCAAGGCCGGCAGGGCGACCGTGGTCACCGACGAGATCGAGACTTTTACCGAGGGCGGGATCACGCTGAAATCAGGCAGGACGATCGACGCCGACGTCGTCGTCACCGCCACCGGCTTCAATCTCAATGTGCTCGGCGATATCACGTTCTCCATCGATGACGCACCGCTGAATTTCTCGGATACCGTGACCTATCGCGGCATGATGTTCACCGGCGTGCCGAACATGGTGTGGATCTTCGGCTATCTCCGTGCCAGCTGGACATTGCGCGTCGACCTCGTCGCCGACTTCGTCTGCGGGCTGTTGAAGCATATGGAAGCGACCGGCGCCGCGACCGTCACGCCACAACTGCGGCCGGAAGACCTCGACATGCCGTTGCTACCGTGGATCGACCCCGAGGATTTCAACCCCGGCTACATCATGCGCGGCATGCACCTATTGCCAAAGCGCGGCGACAAGCAGGAGTGGCAGCACAACCAGGACTACTGGAGCGACAAGGACGTATTTCCGGCCATCGACTATGGCGATCCGATCTTCCGATACAGGTAACAAACGTTCAACACATCGCGCATTTCTCCAAGCATTGCGCAAACATAATTGACCATCATGAAACCGTTTCGCGGTTCAGCTATTGCTGCAGTGCGACCATTCGGTTCCAATCACAGTTGGACCGAAAGCATCGCTGCATCAGCCCGCCTCCCGGCGGAGAGCCAATTCTAGAAATCGGAGCTCCCATGTCGAAAACTGTCGCGGATGAGATTGTCCATGTGCTTGAGACGATTGGCGTACAGCAGATTTTCGGCCTGATCGCCGACTCGCTTAATCCCTTGGCGGACTCGGTCCGGCGCAGCAAGATCGAATGGGTTGGGGTCCGCCATGAGGAAGGCGCGGCACTCGCTGCCGCTGGCCAGGCCAAGCTCACCGGCAAGCTCGGCGTATGTGCCGGCTCCACCGGGCCCGGCAGCACGCATCTCGTCGCCGGCCTCTATGAAGCGGCGCGCGATCACGCCCCGGTGCTGGCACTCTCGGGCGAAATGGCGCGAGCAGCGAAAGGCGTCGACTTCTTCCAGACCACCGAACCGGACCTGCTGTTTCGCGACGTCGCGCTCTACACCCAGACCATCACCACCGCCGCGCAGGCGCCCGGTGTGATCCATCAGGCGATCTCCACCGCCTATGCCGGCCCTGGCGTCGCGCATCTGACGCTGCCTGTCGACGTGCTGTCGTCGAAAGCCGAAGGGGCGACGGCGAGCCTTGCCACGCTGGTGCCGCGCGGCGAGATTCTGCCGAATGATGCCGCCATACAGGAAGCCGCCCGCCGCATCGACGAAGCCGGCAGCGTTGTCATCATGTGCGGCCATGGCGCCATCGGCACCGCCGAATTGCTACGAGCCTTGAGCGACAAGCTGAAAGCACCGCTCATGCATTCGGTGCGCGGCAAGGAAATCATGGCATTCGACGATCCACGCTGGATGGGCGGTCTCGGCATGATCGGCACCAAGGCCGTCTACAATGCCGTGCATGATTGCGACCTTCTGGTGATGGTCGGCACCGACTATCCCTATTCGAACTTTCTGCCACGCAAGGGCAATGTCATCCAGATCGATGTGCGCGCCGAAGCGCTCGGACGGCGCACGCCGACGAGCCTTGGTGTGATCGGCTCGGCACGCCCCGCTCTGAAGATGCTGCTCGACAAAGTGCAGACCAAGACCGACGGCAAGTTCTTCGAGACAACCAGCCATGCCCGCAAGAAGTGGGACGAGATGCTCGACAAGCAGGCCGACCCGGCCCGCAGCAAGAACAAGATCCACCCGCAGGCCGTCGCACGCATCGCCAGCGACCTCGCACGTCCCGATGCAATCTTCGTGTTCGACACCGGTCTGAACACGCTGTGGTCGGCCAACTGGATCCGCCAGAACGGCACCCAGCGCATCATCGGCTCGTTCAACAATGCCGCGGTCGGCACGTCCGTCGGCCAGGGCAACGGCGTGCAGATCCTCGATCGCAGCAAGCAGGTCATCGTGCTGACCGGCGATGGCGGCTTCAACATGCTGATGGGCGAGTTCATGACGGCCGTGCAGCACAAACTGCCCATCAAGGTGATCGTCTACAACAATTCGGCCCTGGGCCTGATCACGCTGGAAGCAGAAAGCATCGGCTTGGCGCCGTTCCGCGAGGCCATCGAATTTCCCAATCCGGATTTCGCCGCGCTGGCGCGCGCCTGCGGCGCGCAGGGCTTCACGGCCAAGCAGCCGGGTGACCTCGAAAAGGCCATCGCCGATGCACTGGCCTGCGACGGGCCGGCAATTGTCGATTGCGTGGTCGCCGCTGACGAGATCCCGAACCTGCCGCATATCGACGCCGCCATGGTTGGCAACTACGCGCTGGCGAAGATCAGGGAAGCGGTGATGGCCGTCACGGGCTGAGGCACAAAGTGTTCGGTAAAAATACACTTCCGCGGCTCTGCTCAATTTCTCGCCGAGAATAATCCAGCCTGCCCAAAGCCGGGGCAAAACACTTCAAGCCTCAAGCTATCCGCAGAAAACCTGCGCGATTGCTTGAGGCTTTTTCGCGCTCAAGGTGGCACGCAGCTTGCGTATGTGCGGTACCCAGGAAACCGCATCATGCCGCCGAAACAAGTTCAGCTCACCGTCCAGAACATCAGCAAGTCGTTTGCCGGCAAGGGCGGCGACGTCAATGTGCTCGACGACCTCTCCTTCACCATCAACGAGCGCGATTTCGTCAGCATTATTGGCCCCAGCGGCTGCGGCAAGACGACCATCTTCAACATCATCGCCGGCCTGCTGGAGCCCGATGGCGGCACGATCACCTATCGCGGCAAGGAAATCGAAAGCCTGCGCGGCCGCGTCGGTTACATGATGCAGAAAGACCTGCTGTTTCCGTGGCGCACGGTGATGGGCAATGTGTTGCTCGGGCTGGAGACGCGCGGCGTCGACCAGAAGGAGGCCGAGGAGAAGGCGCGCGAATATCTCAAGCAGTTCGGTCTCGCCGGCTTCGAGAATGCCTATCCCAAGACCCTGTCCGGCGGCATGCGCCAGCGCGTGGCGCTGATCCGTACGCTGATCATGGATCCTGACATCCTGCTGCTCGACGAGCCGTTCTCGGCGCTTGATTACCAGACACGGCTCTATCTCGAAGGCGTGCTGAAGGACGCCGTCCAGAAATTCAACAAGACCGTTATCCTCGTGACCCACGATATCGACGAAGCCGTGGCGCTGTCGAAGCGCGTCGTCGTGCTGTCCGGCCGCCCGGCACGGGTGAAGGTCGTGCATGAGATCGACATCGAGGCAACCTCACCCATCACCGCACGTAACGACGTGAAATTCTCCACCTATTTCAAGACGCTTTGCGCCGAACTCGATATCCAGACGGAGACAACGTCATGAGCCTCGTGATGTCCGGCACATCCGCGCGCAAGAAGACCGCACCGCGCAAGTCCCGCAAAAAGCGATCGACCTTCGACACCACGCTCGGCCGCGCCGTGCTGCAATTGCTCGCCGTCGCAGTGTTCTTCGCGCTATGGGAGCTCGGCGTCCATGCCGGCTATATCTCGGCATTTTTGATGGGGTCGCCATCTGGCATCTTCGCCACGTTCTACAAGCTGGTCCTGAGCGGCGAACTGCTGTCGGATTCCTGGTACACGCTGTTCGAGGCCATTTTGGGCTTCATCATCGGCACCATCTTCGGATCGCTGTTCGGTCTGGCGCTGTGGTATTCGGTGTTCGTCGCGAAGCTGGTGGAGCCCTTCATCGTTGCCATCAATTCCGTGCCGAAGATCGCGCTCGCGCCCATCGTGGTGCTGTGGTTCGGCACCGGCCTGATATCGAAGGTCGCACTCGCCGTTTCGCTCACTGCACTGGTAGCGCTGATCGCCGCTTATCAGGCGGCCAAGGATGCCGACGTCGATTTGCAGTCGCTGATGATCTCCATGGGTGCCGACAAGCATCAGGTGTTCTGGAAGGCCGTAGTGCCATCCACACTGCCGTCGATTATCGCCACCTTCCGCATCAATATCGGCTTCGGCCTGGTCGGCGCGGTGGTCGGCGAATTCATCTCGTCGCAGCGCGGCCTCGGCCACATGATCTTCCTCGCCTCCAGCCTGTACGACCTCAACTCGGTCTGGGTCGGGTTGTTCACGCTGATGATCCTCGGCTTCGTGCTCTATTACGTCATCGACATCATCGAGCGCACTTCGCTGCCATGGAAGCAGGCCACCACCTCGCATCAGGTCCAGGTTTAATCCCTCTCTTTCCACCATAACGGAGACGTTCTATGTCGTTGTTGAAGCGTATCACCGGTGCGGTCGCGCTGGCTGGAATCCTGCTCGCCACGCCAGCGATGGCGCAGAACAAGAAGGTGGTGTTGTCGCAGGCCTTCCAGTCGATGCTGTACCTGCCGCTCTATGTCGCCATTAACGAGGGCTTTTTCACCGCGCAGGGCCTCGACCTTACCAAGGAAACCGCAGGCTCGCCCACGGTCGCACTCTCGGCGGTGATCTCCGGCAGCGCACAGTTCTCGATCCATGGCCCGGAATGGACTGCCATTGCGGCCTCCAAGGGCGCGCCGGTCGGCATCATCGCCAATGTGGTCAACGGCGCTGCGGTGTGGATCGCCACCGCGCCGGATTTCAAGTTCACCGACGTCAAGAGCCTGAAGGGCCAGAAAGTGGTCGTTGGCACCATGCCGACCACCAGCACCTCGCTGTTCCTGAAGCTCTTGAAAGAGAACGGCATGGACGGCAAGACCGATGTGGAGATGATCCCCGTCGCGATCGGCAGCGAACCGGGTCCGTTCCTCGCCAAGCAGGCTGACGTCGCCGTGATGTATGAACCTGGCCTGGATCAGGTCGTCGCCAAGGGCATGAAGGTGGTCTACGGCTTCCCGAAGAGCTACGGCGCCTATGCATTCTCGTCGGTGACGGCGCGCAATGACGTCAATCCGGATCTGGCGCAGCGCGTCACCAACGGTATGGAAATGGCCATGCGGTTCATGAAGAAAGATCCTGCCAAGACCGTGGCCATTGCGCAGAAGGAATTTCCAACGCTGGATCCCGCGGTGATCGAGTCCGCCGTCAAGCGTATGCTGGCCGACGGCGTCTATCCCGACAGCGTCGATATTTCTGCGCCCTCGCTGAAAATCTCCATGGACACCCAGATCGCGCTCGGCAATCTCGCGGCCCAACCCGACTATGACAAGTTTGTCGTGAAGAAATATATCGAGCCCGCATTGGCGATGAAGTAATATAGAAAAGGTGCGCAGCCACGCGGCTGCGCACCTCTCTTAATCCCAGAAGAAACGTTCAGGACGACACGACATGACGAATGCAACCGCGCGCACTGCAACATCTGGCGCGGGGGTTCTGGACCTGCTGCGGCTGTTCAAGGGCAACACATCTGCGGCAGATCACTACGCATCGGAGCGGCTCGCACAAGCCAAGGCTGCCGAGCCCATACTGAGGGCCTTTGAGGTCCTCCCCACCGACACCGTGCGCAAGCCGGGGCCGCTCTCCGGCATTCCCGTCGCCGTCAAGGACATCATCGCCACCACCGACATGCCGACTACCAACGGCTCGGCCGTCTATGCCGATCACGTGCCATCGGCCGATGCATGGGTCGTAGAACGGTTGCGCAATCTCGGCGCCACCATTTTCGGCAAGACGGTCTCCACCGAATTCGCCTGGCGGCATCCCGGCCCGACCACCAATCCATGGAATAGCAAGCACACACCGGGCGGCTCGTCTTCCGGCTCGGCGGCGTCCGTGGCCGCCGGCATCGTACCGCTGGCGCTGGGAACGCAGACGCTGGGTTCGATCATCCGTCCCGCCGCCTTCAACGGCGTCGTCGGATTCAAGCCGAGCTTCGGCGCTATCCCTCGCAGCGGCGCGCATCATCTCAGCCAGTCGCTCGACCACATCGGCTTCTTCGCGCGCAAGGTCGACGACGTGGCCTATGCGCTGTCACTCATTGCCGGCACCAGCAACAGCGATCCGCATGGCGCGCCGGTGCCGGCCTTTGAAATCTCCGTTGAGCGCGGCGTGCCACCGCTGCCGTCGCCGCGTCTTGCGGTGGTGCGCTTTGCCAAATTCGCCAAGGCCGAGAGCGAACAGCAACAGGTGTTCGAGGCCTCTGTCGCGCGACTTCGCAGCGCCGGCGCGTCGATCGAGGAACTTGAACTGCCCGAACTGGATCGCAGCAACTGGGACGCGATCAATACGATTCTCGCGGCCGAAGGCGCGGTGATCTTCGTCGATCTCGTCGCGCGCTATCCGGACAAGACCAGCGATCACCTGAAGAAGCTGGTGGAAACCGGCAGCGCCATCAGCGCCACTGCCTATCTCAAAGCCAAGGCGTTGCAGACGAAGCTGCGCGCGGACTTCACCGCGCAGATGACGAACTACGACGCTGTGCTGACACTGCCGGCCTATGGCGAAGCACCGGAAGGGCTAAGCTACACGGGCGACGCCGAATATTGCGCGCCATGGACTCTGATCGGCGTGCCCGCGCTGTCGCTGCCCGCCGGGTTCGGCAAGAACCATCTACCGCTCGGCCTGCAGGTGGTCGGGCCCTATCTGAACGACTTGCGTACACTGCGTGTTGCGAAGTGGATCGAGAGCGCGCTGGCGTTCTCGCCGGGACTGCCCGAGATCAAATAGCAAAAGGCCCTCGTCCAATCTCGGGCGAGGGCCTCAGCTTGATGTTTACTTCTTCACCGCGCCATCAGGATGTGTGGGATCGACCCACAGCACCGTCTCCGGCTTCTCCACCGGTTCGATATCGATATTGATAGCGACCGCTTCGCCGTCGCTGCGCACCAGCACGCATTCGAGCACTTCGTCAGCGCTGGCGTTGATCTCCTGATGAGGCACGTAAGGCGGCACGAAGATGAAATCGCCAGGACCGGCCTCCGCGGTAAATTGCAGGCGATCGCCCCAGCGCATCCGAGCCTTGCCCTTCACCACATAGATGACGCTTTCGAGATGGCCGTGATGATGCGCACCGGTCTTGGCATCCGGCTGGATCGACACGGTGCCAGCCCAAAGTTTCTGCGCACCCACGCGCGCGAAATTGATGGCCGCCGCGCGGTCCATGCCTTTGGTCGATGGCACGTTGGTATCGAGGTTGTCGGCGGGAATGACGCGAATGCCGTCGTGCTTCCAGCGATCTGGATCATGATCGTGAGAATGATCATGCGGATGATCGTGCGGATGAGTGTGATCGTGGCCGTGACCGGACATTTCAATGCCTTCTTGGGTTCCGAAGAAATGCTGCCACCGCATGCGGCATCACGCCCCCGGGAGTGAGGAACATTCAATTGAGCTGGCAATTATCCCTGCGAAGCTCAAGCAGCGCATATCGAGAATGGTCTCGGAACTGCGTCTGCAACATGACAGGAGTATCCCATGGGTGCCACCGCAGACAAGATCAAGGGAACCGCGAACGAAGCCATCGGCAAGGCCAAGCAGGGCATCGGTGAAGCGACCGGCTCCGAGCGCCTGCAGGGCGAAGGTCTGATCCAGGAAGGCAAGGGCCACGCGCAGAAGGCCGTCGGCGATGTCAAGCAGGCCGCCAAAGACGCCGCCGATAAGGCTTCGGACTTAGCACACCGCAAACTTTAACCAATTCCAACCGGCGGAGTTTTGACTCCTCCGTCGGTCGCAGGTGACGCTGCAAAAGAAGCCGGTCCCAAGAGGGGCCGGTTTTTTGCTGTCCGTCGGCTCGTTACGCCAACAGGCCCGGTAATGACATAGGTCAATACCTGCGCAGGCGAGCATCCGGCCGCAAGCCCTGAGGGCACGATATTTCGGCGAGTTCCCGGACTTCCCCCTGGCTGGTCCGGCTGGTAAACCCCCGCGATGTTCAAGGTCGCCGCCCTCTATCAATTCGCCGCGCTGCCGGATTTCCGGCAATTGCGCGAGCCGCTGCGCTCATTCTGCGTCAATCTCGGCATCAAAGGCTCGATCCTGCTCGCCGAGGAAGGCATCAACGGAACCGTGGCAGGCACCGACGCTGCCATCGACACGCTGGTGCGCGAACTTGAAACCGGCGTGATGTTCAGCGACCGGCTGAACCATCTCGAGTTGAAATTTTCCCGCGCCAGCCTGATGCCGTTCCTGCACATGAAGGTGCGGCTGAAGAAGGAGATCGTCACCCTCGGCGATCCCCGGACCGATCCGACCAAGACCGTCGGCACCTATGTCGACGCCGCCGACTGGAACGAGCTGATCTCCGACGAGACCACGCTGGTGCTCGACACGCGCAATGCTTTCGAAGTGGCGATGGGCACGTTCGAGGGCGCGGTCGATCCGGAGATCGCAAGCTTCGGCCAGTTCAAGGATTTCGTCGCACGCACGCTCGATCCCGAGAAGCACAAGAAGATTGCGATGTTCTGCACCGGCGGAATCCGCTGCGAAAAGGCGAGTTCGTATCTGTTGTCGCGCGGCTTCGCCGACGTCTATCACCTCAAGGGGGGCATCCTGAAATATCTCGAGGAGATCCCCGAGGCCGAGAGCCGCTGGCGCGGCGAATGCTTCGTGTTCGACCAGCGCGTCGCGCTCGGCCATGGCCTCGTCGAAAGCCAGTCGATCAAGCCTGACTTGCCGATCAATTCGGAAGATTTTGCGATGCTGCGGGAGAGCGCATCCGATGAGTGAGACTGCAAAAGACCTGACAGGCTTGCGCGAACGTATCGACGCGCTCGAAACTCGCGTCGCCTATCAGGACGACACGATCGAGACGCTGAATGCGACGATCACCGCCCAGTGGAAACAGATCGACATGCTGACGCGGCAGGTCGCCACGCTCGGCGAGCGGCTGCAGGAAGCCGAAAGCAACAGCGGTGCGCCACGGAATGAACCTCCGCCGCATTATTGAGGGCATTCTTCCTTCTCCCCTTGTGGGAGAAGGTGGCTTCGCGCAGCGAAGCCGGATGAGGGGTACAGCGGGCTCGGAGCTTGCGGTACCCCTCACCCGTCTCGACCGCTCCGCGGTCGATCCACCCTCTCCCACAAGGGGAGAGGGGAACACAAGCAGCCTAAGCCGACAAATCCGCCGCCAATTTCCGGTCTCGCAACTCGCGCTTCAGCACCTTGCCGATGGCGCTACGCGGCAACACATCGACCAGCACGACATCATTAAGTCGCTGGAACTTGCCGACACGCTCATTCGTCCAGGCCTTCAGCCCCGGCGCATCGACTGAGGCACCCGCTTTCATCACCACGAAGGCAACCGGTGTCTCACCCCACTCTTCCGACGGCATGGCCACGACAGCGGCTTCAAGCACGTCGTCGTGTTTCGTCAGCACCGCTTCCAGATCGCTCGGATAGATGTTGAAACCGCCGGAAATGATCATGTCCTTCTTGCGGTCCATCAGCTGCAGAAAGCCGTCTTCGTCGAAGCGCCCGACATCGCCGGTCCGGACATAGCGCTTTCCGGAAGCGTCGTGCCAGAACGTCTCCGCGGTCTTGCCGGGTTGATTGAGATAGCCCTGCATGATGACGGGCGAATGCCCGACCACTTCGCCGATTTCGCCCTGAGCTACGAAATTGCCATCCTCGTCGATCAGGCGAATGTCGTGATCCGGCGCCGGCTGGCCGACCGTGTGCAGCTTGGTCGGGTGTTCATGCGCAAGCAACACGCAGGTGCCGCCACCCTCGGTCATCCCGTAATATTCGGTCAGCCCGCCCGGCCAGCGTTTCAACACATCGGCCTTCAGCGCGCCGCCGAATGGCGCCGAGGTCGAGAACTTCATCACGAAAGACCTGAGATCGAAACTGTCGAAATCCTCAACGGCCATAATGCGACGATACTGCACCGGCACCAGCATCGCGTGGGTCGCACGATGCTTTGCGCTCAGTTCAAGAAATCCTCGCGCATCGAACTTCTTCATCAGCACCAGCGTGCCACCGCCGGCGAGGGTCGGATTGAAACAGACCAGCGTGGTGTTGGAATAAAGCGGCGTCGACAGCACGGTGATGGCGTCCGGCCCGTAGCCGAGCGGATCGAGCTGACCATATTGCCGCCAGCGCATCCAGCAGGTGTGGATGATGCCTTTCGGCGTACCGGTCGTTCCCGAGGAATAGATAATGTTGAAGACCCATTCCGGATCGATTGCCACCGGCGTGGGCTTCACGCCTTCCGGCGCCAGCCATTGCGCAAACGGTTTCCCGGCCTTGCCGCCATCGAGCGCAATGCGCTGGACCGAGGGATCGATCGCAGCATCCGCAAAGGAGGCCGCCGTCGCATCATCCATGAACAGGATTTTTGCCGCTGCATCCTTCACCATTGCGGCGAAATCCGTCGGCGTCGATGACGGCGCCAGCGGCGCCACCGCCACGCCGACGCGCAGCGCACCGAGAAACACGGCGGCATATTCGATCGACGACAGCGCGCAGATCGAAATCGCATCGCGCGGCTTGAGACCGCTGGCCTGCAATGACGCGGCGATACGGTCGATCAGTGCGTCGAAGGCGGCGTAGTCGATCTGGCGATCGGCATCGATCACGGCGATCTTGTCAGGCTTCGACACGGCCGTGTTATGGACCAAAGCATCGAGGGTGATGAAGTCGGGCATGCGTTTCCTCTTTTTGTTCTTACTTGATTATCTTTGCTTGACCTCCCCTCTTCAGGGGAGGTCAGAGAGCTACCGGTCCAGCTCTTCGCCGTTCAGCCACTTCTTGCCGCTGGCATAAAGCGCCTCCACCGCATCGCCGCGCAACCCCGGCATATCGGGCTTGATCTGATAGCCGATCTGGCTCTGCAGATAAGCAAGATGGCGATAGCCTTCCGGGAAGCTGGCGAGCAGATCCGCGTCAAGCTTCAGCGGCGCGCCGGGCACCACGGGATCCATGCGATCCTTCTCGTAGATCGGCTGGCGCAGGACCATGCCCCATTTTCCGTCGCGCTTTTCGAGGAAATCATAGAACCGCCCGGTCAGCATTACGTCGACATTGACGCCGTGCACCAGCGCGCGCTGGGCGATGGTCATCTTGGTCTGCGAAATTGCGCGGGTGCCTGCGAGATCGATCGACTGCGCGCCGAGGAAATGCATGATCGAGACGCCCTTGGCCCAGCCGGCCTTGCTCATGGCGATGAATTCGTCCGCGGTGCCCTGGGTCCAGGTCGCCACCATGCGGCCATCGTCGAACCAGACGGTACGGAAGCGGTCCCAATCGCCAGCATCGCGCCAGACTACCCAGTTTTCAATGAGATCGCGGATGGCAAGGCGGTCGATAATCTCTATATCCATGGAATATCCAATATGCGGGGCGGGCGCCGATACGCGCGTGTAACGCAATCATATCCGATCAGGCTTCCGCGAAAAGAGCGTTCATGACAAAGCAGACATCCTCCATGCCCGCGCCGGTTGCGCCGCGTCATCCGCATTCCTTCACGACCCACGGCATCACCGTGTCAGATGATTACGCCTGGTTGAAAGACGCCAAATGGCAGGAGGTGCTGCGCGACCCGAGCGTGCTGGAGCCGGAGATCCGCACCTATCTCGAGGCCGAGAACGCCTATACCGAGAGCCTGCTTGGCGGAACGGCGGCGCTGCAAACCAAGCTGGTTGCGGAAATGCGCGGTCGCATCAAGGAAGACGATTCCAGCGTGCCGTCGCCGGACGGTCCCTATGCTTACTTGCGGAAATTCCGCGAGGGCGGCCAGCACGAATTGTTCGGCCGCATGCCGCGGGACGGCGGCGAGGCCACCATCATTCTCGACGGCGACAAGCTCGCCGCCGATCACAAATATTTCAAATTTGGCGGCGCCCGCCACTCGCCCGATCACGCGCTGGAAGCCTGGAGCGCCGACGTCAAGGGTTCGGAATATTTCACCATTCGTGTGCGTGACTGGGCCACCGGCAACGATCTCGACGACGTGGTCGAGGAGACCGATGGCGGCGTGGTGTGGACGCTCGACTGCAAGGCCTTCTTCTATGTGAAGCTCGACGACAACCATCGCCCGATGCAGGTCTGGCTACACAGGCTCGGCAGCAAGCAGGCCGACGACAGGTTGATCTTCGAGGAGCAGGATTCCGGCTGGTTCACCCATATCCATGAAAGCGCCAGCGGCCGCTTCTGCGTCATCGCCGGCGGCGATCATGAGACCTCCGAACAGCAGTTGATCGACCTCGCCACGCCAGACGCGCCGCCTCGCCTGGTGGCAAGGCGTGAAAACGGTGTGCAGTATTCGCTGGCCGATCGCGGCGATGAATTGTTCATCCTGACCAATGCCGACCGCGCCATCGACTTCAAGATCGTCACCGCGCCGCTGGCCGCGCCTGAGCGCGCCAACTGGACCGACCTGATCCCCTATCGCGAGGGTATCTATGTCATCGACATGGACCTCACGGCCGGTCACCTCGTCCGTCTGGAACGCGCCAACGCGCTGCCCTCGATCATCATCCGCGATCTCACCAACAGGGAAGAACACGCCATCGCCTTCGACGAAGCCGCCTATTCGCTCGACACCATGGGCGGCTACGAATTCGACACGACCACGCTTCGCTTCGCCTATTCCTCGATGACGACGCCGTCGGAAGTCTATGATTACGACATGGCGACGCGCGAGCGGACCTTGCGCAAGCGTCAGGAGATCCCGTCCGGCCACAACCCCGCCGACTATGTCACCACGCGCATCATGGCCAAGGCCCATGACGGCGCCGAAGTGCCGGTGTCGATCCTGCATCGCAAAGATCTCAAACAGGACGGCAAGGCGCCGCTGCTGCTCTATGGCTACGGCTCCTATGGGATGGCGATGCCTGCGTCGTTCTCTGCGAACCGGCTGTCACTGGTCGATCGCGGCTTCGTCTATGCCATCGCGCATATCCGCGGCGGCGCCGACAAGGGCTGGGGCTGGTATCTCGACGGCAAGCGCGACAAGAAGACCAACTCATTCGACGACTTTGCCGCGAGTGCCCGGGCGCTGATCGCCGCGAAATATACCTCGGAGAAAAACATCGTCGGCCACGGTGGCAGCGCCGGCGGCATGTTGATGGGCGCGGTCGCCAACCGCTCTGGGGAATTGTTCTCGGGCATCGTTGCCGAAGTGCCATTCGTCGATGTGCTCAACACCATGCTCGACGACACGCTGCCGTTGACGCCGCCCGAATGGCCGGAATGGGGCAATCCGATTGAAAGCGCCGCGGATTTCAAGACCATCCTGTCCTATTCGCCTTACGATCAGGTCGCCGCCAGGAACTATCCGAAGATCCTCGCGATGGGCGGCCTCACCGATCCGCGTGTCACCTATTGGGAGCCGGCGAAATGGATCGCACGGCTGCGCGCGACGATGACGGGTGGAGGCCCGGTGCTGTTACGCACCAACATGGGTGCCGGCCATGGCGGCGCGTCCGGACGATTCAACCGACTGGATGAAATCGCGATCGTCTATGCGTTCGCACTATGGTCGGTGGGGATGGCGGAGGGGTAGTTGCCACACACTCCGTCATGACCGGGCCTGACGCGGCCATCCAACTTCACTGTCGTACATCCAAAGATGGATGCCCGGGTCAAGCCCGGGCATGACGTGGAGAGGGCAAAGTGTCGTATCGAATGGTCTAGTGCTCCGGCCGATTGGCCTCGATCAGCGCGCCGGCGCCCTTGTCGAGCAGCTCCAGCCCGACAGCGCGCCCCAGCTCGCGCGGCCGATCTGCCGGCCCGACGCGCGTCACTTCGATGAACTGCCCGCCGGCTTCATCCAGCACCGATGCGGTCAGCGACATCTCGTGTCCTGAGATCACCGAATAACCGGCGATCGGCGAATTGCAGTGGCCGTTCAGCACCCAAAGCACCTCGCGCTCGGCATCGCAGGACAGATGCGCGGCGGGGTCGTCGATCAGCGACAGATAACGCCGCGAGACCCAGTCATGCGCCGCGCATTCGACAGCGACGATGCCCTGCCCCACGGCCGGCAGCATCTCGTGCGGCGTGAAATCACGGGCAATGCGATTGGCCAGTCCAACGCGCTCCAGCCCCGAGCGCGCCATGATCAGCGCATCGGCGGGGCCGACCTCGCCGCCATCAGGCAGCCGCTGCATCTCACCATTGTCGAGTTTGCGCACGCGCGTATCGGCGGCCCCGCGAAAGTGGATCACCTCAATCTCGGGAAACAGCCGGCGGATATAGGCGGCACGGCGTACCGCATTGGTGCCGATCTTGAAGCCCTTGCCATGGGTGCGCTTGAGATCATCGAGGCTGACACCCTCGCGCAGCACCAGCGCATCCGTCGGCGGGTCGCGCACCAGCGTGGCGGCGATCACGAGACCCGGCGTATCCTCGTTGCCCGGCATGTCCTTCAGCGAATGCATCGCCGCATGCAGCGTGCCCTTGAGCACAGCCGCGCGAATCTCGCCGACGAAAGCCCCGCCCTTGCCGCCATGCTTCAGGAGATTGCTGGTCTGGTCGCGGTCGCCGACCGGCTCGAATTTCACGATCTCGACGGCCAGTTCCGGCGCGACCACTGCCAACCGGCGCGCAATCTCTTCGGTCTGGGCCAGCGCCATGGTGCTTTTGCGCGTGCCGATGCGCATCGATTCAGTCACTCAGGCAAGCTCCATCCAGCGGTCCCGCACAGGGATGGCGGGCATTCGCGCGGACAATAAAGCCCGCGCGCGCCGGAAACAATGCGCGCGCGGGCTTTACAACGAGGCCTTTAAGTGCTCGCCGCCTCGGCCGTTACGACCGGCTTCGGCACCACAAGATTGACCAGCATCGCGACCACGATATTCGCGACGAGGGCAATCAGGCCGACATAAACCGTCGCCTGGAAGCTGCCGATCGACAGCATGTGCAGCGGCTTCAGGCCGTCCGTCCATGCCAGATAAGTACCGCCGAACAGGCCGACCACCCATCCGGCCAGCAATGCCGGCGCGGTGAACCAGCGGGTGAACAGGCCGAAGATCAAGGCCGGCAGTGTCTGCAGAATCCACAGGCCTCCGAGAAGCTGCAGGTCGAGCGCGAACTGTGTCGGCAGATAGATGATCACCAGCAGCGCACCGACCTTCACCACCAGCGACGCGATCTTCGCCACCGCGGCTTCGCCCGCTGAATCGACCTGCGGATTGACATAGGCCTTCCAGAAATTGCGGGTGAAGAGATTGGCAGCACCAATGCTCATCACAGCCGCAGGGACCAGCGCGCCGATGGCGATCGCCGCAAAGGCGAAGCCAGCGAACCAGCTCGGAAACAGCGTCTGGAACAGCGCCGGCACCACGTCATTGTTGCTGGCGAGCTTCAACTTGGCAGCGTGGCCCATATAGCCGAGCAGCGCCAACAAGCCGAGCATCAGCGTATAGGCCGGCAACAGCACCGCATTCTTGCGGATGGTCGTGGCACTTTTGCTGGCAAAAATGCCCGTGAGCGTATGCGGATACATGAAGGCCGCAAGCGCCGAACCGAGTGCCAGGGTGGCATAGGCGACGTACTGGCTGGGCTGCAGCAGGATACTGCCCGAGCCCTTGGCCTTGAATGCCTGATCGGCGGCGTCGAACACTGCGGCATAGCCGCCGAGCTTGCCGGGGATCACCGACACTGCCGCGATGACGGCGATATAGATCATGATATCCTTGACGAAGGCGATCAGCGCTGGGGCACGCAGGCCCGACGAGTAGGTGTAGAGCGCCAGCACGACAAAGGCCGCGATCAGCGGCAATTCGCCCTCGAAACCAAGCGCCTTCACGGCCGTGGCCATACCGATCAGCTGCAGCGCTATATAGGGCATGGTGGCGACGACACCGGTGATGGCAACTGCTGCTTCCAGCATGCGCGAACTATAGCGGCCATGCACAACGTCGGCGGCAGTGACATAGCCGTTGTCCTTGGCGACCTGCCACAGCCTTGGCATCACCATGAACACGATGGGATAGACCAGGATCGTGTAAGGCAGCGCGAAGAAGCCATAAGCACCGACCGAATAAACCAGTGCCGGCACGGCGATCACCGTATAGGCAGTATAGAAATCGCCGCCGACCAGAAACCAGGTGATCCAGGTGCCGAACTGGCGGCCACCAAGGCCCCATTCGTCGAGACTGGCCAGCGTTTTCGGGCGGCGCCACTTCGAGGCGACGAAGCCCATCGCGGTGACGAGCGCGAAGAAAAACAGAAAGACCGCAACGGCGGGAATATCGAGCTCAGTCTTCATTGGGGTAGGTCCGGTAAGCGAGCCAGGTCAGAAAGGCGGTCATCGGCACCCAGGCGAGCTGGTACCAGTAGAAGAATGGAAAGCCGAACAGCACCGGATCATGAAAATTGTAGAACGGGACCCAGAGCAGGCCGACGAAGGGGATCAGCAGAAGCCATAACAAATGGCGGGCCATGGCGGGGCTCCTCTCGATAGGCGGGCAGCGCCGGATGCCACGATTATTTTACGGCGCAGAATTTCGCGCTGTGTAGGTGCGACATTCTGTCATGTAAACACGATGCTGCCGCAGGGCTGCCATTCGCGGAGTGGACGCGCCGCAACGACAAACACCCACACATCGCACCGGCCTTGCGGGACAATGTGTGGGTGTTGAAAGTGAGGCGTCTTGAAGTGGTTTAGCGGCCGCCGAACGTCGTATCGCCGAACAGCGCCTTTTGGGTCGATGGCTGCGAGCGCCAGTATTGCGGCGGCGCCTGCACCTGGCCGCCGAGCTGCGCCGCCGCGTGCCACGGCCAGCGCGGGTCGTAGAGAATGCCACGTGCGATGGCGACCAGATCGGCCTTGCCGGAGGCCACGACGTCTTCAGCCTGTTGCACTTCGGTGATCAACCCCACCGCAATCGTCGGCAGTCCCGTCGCCGCTTTCACGGCTTCAGCGAACGGCACCTGATAACCCGGCCCGAGCGCGATCTTCTGCTGCGGCGAGACACCGCCGGACGAAACATCCATCCAATCGACGCCGCGCTTCTTCAACTCATTGGCGAACACGATGGTCTGCTCGATATCCCAGCCGCCCTCGACCCAGTCCGAGGCCGATACGCGGACGCCCACAGGCTTGTGCGCGGGAAAAGCCGCACGTACCGCGTCGAACACTTCGAGTGGAAACCGGATCCGGTTCTCCAGGGAGCCGCCATAATTGTCGGTGCGCTGGTTAGAGATCGGCGACAGGAATTCGTGCAGCAGATAGCCGTGCGCCGCGTGGATCTCAAGCGCATCGATACCAAGCCGTTCAGCCCGCTTCGCTGTCGCGACAAAGGCGTCGCGGATGCGCATGAGGCCCGCGGCATCGATCTCCTGCGGTGGCAACTCGCCGGGTTTCTGCGGAATGGCGGACGGGGCGTGGGCGACCCAGCCGCCTTTGTCGAGCGGGACCTGCTGGCCGCCATCCCATGGGGCGTGACTCGACGCCTTGCGGCCCGCATGAGCGATCTGCATGCCAACGGCAATGTTCGAATGTTTGCGTATCGCCGCCAGCACAGGCTTCAACGCGGCTTCGGTCGCGTCATTATAAAGGCCGAGATCGCCGGGTGTGATGCGGCCGATGGCTTCCACGGCGGTCGCTTCGATCACCAGCATGGCGGCGCCCGACAGGGCCATATTGCCGAGATGGATCATGTGCCAATCGGTGGCGCAGCCATCTTCGGCAGAATACTGGCACATCGGCGCAATGACGATGCGGTTCGGCAGCGTGAGGTCGCGCAGCTTGAAGGGAGAGAACAGGGCGCTCATGAAGGTTCCAGGGTGGGAGGACCGAATTGCCATGCGCGGGCGCGCAAGGTTGCCATGCCGACATTGGAATTTGGATGAGAAAACACAAGATGGCATGCCAAAAGCGACCTCAGCATTGTGCAAGGAGGGTAGCTTTCGACACATCATTCCCGAAGGAGAGGCCCGTTTCTTGGAGAAAGGCGAGCCTGGAAAGCAAAGGGCGCCCCGGTTACCCGGCGCGCCTCTCTATCTCGTTCATTCAGCGCCGTAGCGCCGATGACTTAGTACGGGCAGACCACTCGGCCCCAGCGACGGCTGAAATAGCAGCCCGGCGCCACGAAGCGCGGTCCACCGTAGAAGCCATAGCCGCGACCATAGCCACGACCGCCGCCACGGTAGAACCCGCCGCCACGTCCACGGCCCCAACCGCCGCCGCCACGACCACGACCACCACCACGGGCCTCGGCCGAGGTGCTGCTCGTGGTGAGCAACACCGTGGACGCGCCGATCAGACCAACACAGTAGACAGACACAAGCGCCATCGCTGCCAGGCAGCGGGTCACGATATTATGGCGTGTCGTTTTGGTTTGAGCCATTCTTAAGATCTCCCATTCTGCAGAAGCACGGCTTTAGAATGCTTCCGGCCTCGAATCGTTCAGTGAGCAATTCTTGATTCACACAGGTGCTGAAACCAGAATAGTAATATGGCCATCACAAGGCGTGCACGTACGAACGGCTTTACAATAGGGTCAAGCTCGAACGTCGGTCAAGTTGCCGGCAACGCTGTCACTACGAACGAATGCGCACCTTCACGCGTCACCTCGCTTTTGACCTCCTGCGTTCATCTTCTCTTCATATTGCCTCGCACTATGCTGATCGCTGCACTCGCACCTGCGAATATGCGATCCGTCCCACCGACCGCGCCTGCGTCAGCAGCTCGATCCCATCGTTCGTCCCTTCCCGCGAATTGTCAGAAGCTGATTCATGCCCAAACCAAGCTACATCCTCGGTCTCAACACCTACGATCACGACGTCAGCGCCTGCCTGCTGCGTGACGGTGCGCTGGCCTATGCGATCGAAAAAGAGCGGATTACCCGGGACAAGCACGCGACCGGATTCTACAAGGAAGTGATCGACTACGTCCTCGATGCCGAAGGCATCACGCTGGACGACGTCGAGCTGGTGGTGAGCAATTGCTACATCCTGCCGGTTCCGGAGATGGAAGACCGCCTGATCTATCAGGACATGCCGGGCTTCCTGCCCGAATATGAACGGCAGGACGCCAGCGTCCATCCGCTATTCCGTTCCCGCACCGGCAAGGTCAAAACGATCTCGCATCATCTGGCGCATGCCTATAGCGCATTCGCCGTTTGCCCTTTCGAAGAGGGGGCGATCATGATCGTCGATGGCGTCGGCAGCTATCGCTCCGACGTCATCGAGGCTTATCCCGGCGACGAGCCGGGCTCGAAGCTCGCCCGGGAATCGGAGAGCTATTACACGTTCAAGGGCACGCAGCTCGACTGCCTGAAGAAAGTCTGGATGGAGCCGGATCGCGGCTTTCTCAGCGACGAATTCTACAACATGCCGGGTCTTGGGGCGCTCTACAGCCGGGCCTCAACCTATGTGTTCGGCGACTGGAACAAATGCGGCGAGCTGATGGGGCTGGCCCCCTACGGCCGCCGCGACCAGGTCAAGCCGCTGATGGATATTACCGACAATGTCCTCAGCGTGCCGCGCTGGACCCCCGAATACAACCAGCCCTATATCGCCGACAGCGATGGCAAGTGGGACACCCATCCGTCGATGCGGCATTGGGAGGATATCGCCTGGCGCGTTCAGGACGACACCGAGAAGGTGCTGCTCGCCCGCGCCCGCTGGCTGCGCGAGACGACCGGCGCGAAGAACCTCTGCATTGCCGGCGGCGTCGCACTGAACTGCGTTGCCAATGGCCGCATCGCCCGCGAAGCCGGCTTTGAGAATGTCTGGATCCAGCCCGCCGCCGGCGACAACGGCATCGCCATCGGCTGCGCCTATTACGGCCTGCTGGAGGTACAGAAGCAGCCGCGCTCCTATGTGATGACGCATTCCTACACGGGAAAGACATACGCCGATCGGGACATCACGGCGGCGACCCAGCGCACACTCGTCAAGGCGCAGACCAGCGCGGCGCGCAGCGACAATATCTGCCGCGACACGGCAAAGTTACTCGCGGACCAGAAAGTAATCGGCTGGTTTCAGGGTCGCTCGGAATACGGCCCACGCGCGCTCGGCAATCGCAGCATCATCGCCGATCCGCGCCGGCCGGAGATGAAGGACATCCTCAACTCACGCGTGAAGCACCGTCAGCCGTTCCGTCCGTTCGCGCCGATTGTGCTCGCCGAGCGTGCCAGAGAGATTTTCGAAGGCGATCAGGATTCGCCGTTTATGCTGATCGCGGCCCCGGTGCGACCCGAATGGCGCGAGAAGATTCCGGCCATCGTGCACATCGATGGAACGGCGCGCATCCAGACGGTCACGGAAGATACCAATCCGGTGCTCTATCGGCTGCTGAAGGAATTCGATGCGCTCACCGGCGTACCGGTGCTGCTGAACACGTCGTTCAACGTGAAGGGCGAACCGATCGTCGAGACGCCGCGCGATGCCATGGCATGTTTTATCAACACCGGCATCGATCATTTGATCCTGCACGACACGGTGGTGTCGAAGACCTCAGCGCATCGTTTCGTCGCCCCGATGGTGCGCACTTACATGGACATCGTTGGACTGGTCATGTCGAATGTGAAGTAGCGCTCTCCCGCATGCGGGAGAGCGAACAGACTAAGCCGCCCGCACCGCGCTGAGGAACCTGCTCACTTCATCCTTCAATCGCGTGCTGTCCGACGACAGCGACTGCGCGGCTGACAGCACCTGCGACGATGCCGAGCCGGTTTCGCTGGCGCCGCGCTGTACATCGGTAATATTGGATGAGACCTGCATCGTGCCCTGCGCGGCCTGCTGGACGTTGCGCGAGATCTCCTGCGTCGCAGCGCCCTGCTCTTCCACCGCCGAGGCGATCGTCGATGCAATCTCGGACATGCGACCGATTGTGTCTCCGATCTCCTTGATGGCTCCGACCGATTCCTGCGTCGCCGCCTGAATACCAGAAATCTGCGTGGAGATTTCACCGGTCGCCTTGGCGGTCTGCTCAGCCAGTGCTTTCACTTCGGCCGCAACGACCGCAAAGCCGCGCCCGGCTTCACCGGCCCGCGCCGCTTCGATGGTCGCATTCAATGCCAGCAGGTTGGTCTGGCCGGCAATGTTGTTGATCAGCTCAACCACGTCGCCGATGCGGCCAGCAGCCTGAGCGAGATCGCTGACGCGATCATTGGTCTTGCGCGCCTGATCGACCGCCTGATTGGCGATATTGGCTGACTCCTGCACCTGGCGGCTGATCTCGTTGACCGACGAGGCCATTTCCTCGGTCGCCGATGCCACTGACTGCACATTGGTCGACGCTTCTTCCGAAGCTGCCGCAACCGTCGTGGTCAGTTCCTGCGCGCGCTCTGCGGTCGCCGTCAGCGTACCAGCCGAGGCTTCCAGCTCGGTCGATGCCGATGAAACCGTCTCGACGATTTCGCCGATCATGGTTTCAAACTGGCGGGTGATATTATCGACGCGGCGGCCGCGTTCGATTTTGGCTTCTGCGTCGGCCGCCGCAGCTTCATCCACCGCGCGCTTGTCGATCAGCGCCTGCTTGAACACCTGCAGGGCGTCGCCCATGGTTCCGATCTCGGTCTTCATGCCCTGATGGGGCACCATCGCCGAGAGATCGCCGGCGCCGAGGGCTTGCATCGGCTTGACGATCGACGCGATGCCGCTAGAGACGTCCTTTACCAGATAGATGCCGATACCGATGCCAAGAATCGCCGATGTGCCGAGCATGATGGCGAGCAGCATGAAGGCTGTATTGTAATTGTCTTCGGCGCTCTTGCCGGCCGCATCCGCGCCGATCTTGTTCAGCGCAATATCCTTGTCGAGCAGATCATCCGCCTTCTTACCGATGGGCAGCACCTTGCTCTCGTTCAGATCCTGCGGTTCGTTGGGAATTTTGCCGACGCTGGCGCGCGAAAGTGCCAGAACTTCCTGGACGCCAGTCATGTAAAGGCCCCACTGCTGCGCCCATTGCGTATATAGGGCGCGCTCCTCGGGCGATGAAATCAGCGTCTCATAGGTCGCGCGGATCTTCATGTTGTCCGCATCAGTATTGATCAGTCGTTTCTCGGCCGATGCCTTCGCTTCCGGCGTTGCCGCCAGCATATGGAGACGCACGATATTCCGATAGACGTTCACACCGGCGCGAAGCTCGCCCAGCGAGCGGACGCTCGGCAACCAGCTTTTCTGGATTTCCGACGCTTCGCCGTAGATGGCACGCATCTTGGTGACAGCCAGAGCACCCATGCCACCCATGGCTATCAACAAGAAGGAAATGACAATGGTGATCTTCGCGCGAATGGAAAGGTTGGCGAGCATGAGTCCGTGTTCCCTCGGTATTCTACCGTTGGTCAGCAATGGCAGAGCTTCAATTTATGATCGCGGCCTGCGCGACGTTTGGCGGCAATTACCAGTCGAGCACAGATTGAAAACAATGGTCTGAGCCCGCGTGAAAGAGAGTGGCGAGATAAAGTTAAAAAGCAGTGCAACACGAACTGCGTTATCGCATGCTCCCCATGTGACAACGTTGCCTTCATCAGATCATCCAATACATATGAAAGCCGACGCTTACGCGCTGGCTTTCATGATTGTGCTGTGTTGAATGTCAGGCCGCGCGTACCGCGCTGAGGAACTTGCTGACTTCATCCTTCAGTCGCGTGCTGTCCGAGGACAGTGATTGCGCCGCAGCGAGAACCTGAGTCGAGGCAGATCCAGTCTCTGTTGCACCACGCTGCACATCAACGATGTTCGACGAGACCTGCATCGTGCCCTGCGCCGCCTGCTGGACATTGCGCGAAATCTCCTGCGTCGCGGCGCCCTGCTCTTCCACCGCCGACGCGATGGTCGAAGCGATCTCCGACATGCGGCCGATAGTGTCGCCAATCTCCTTGATGGCACCGACCGATTCCTGCGTCGCCGCCTGGATGCCGGATATCTGCGTCGAGATCTCGCCGGTCGCCTTGGCAGTCTGCTCAGCGAGTGCCTTCACTTCAGAGGCCACGACAGCGAAACCGCGGCCAGCTTCGCCGGCACGGGCCGCTTCGATGGTGGCGTTGAGCGCCAGCAGGTTTGTCTGGCCTGCGATGTTGTTGATCAGCTCGACCACATCGCCGATACGCGCTGCAGCGCTGGCGAGCTCGCCGACGCGATCATTGGTCTTGCGTGCCTGATCCACCGCCTGCCCTGCGATCGCAGCCGACTCCTGCACCTGACGGCTGATCTCGTTGACCGACGAGGCCATTTCTTCAGTGGCCGATGCCACTGACTGCACATTGGTCGATGCTTCTTCGGAGGCGGCCGCCACCGTCGTGGTCAATTCCTGCGAGCGCTCCGCCGTGGCGGTCAGCGTACCCGCCGAGGCTTCCAGTTCGGTCGATGCCGACGACACCGTCTCGACGATCTCGCCGATCATCGATTCGAAGTTGCGGGTGATGCTGTCGACGCGGCGGCCACGCTCGATCTTGGCTTCGGCATCGGCCGCTGCGGCTTCGTCTGCCGCGCGCTTGTCGATCAGCGCCTGTTTGAACACCTGCAGGGAGTCCGCCATCGTTCCGATTTCGGTCTTCTCGCCCTGATGCGGAACATTTGCAGTCAGGTCACCCGTACCGAGCGCCTGCATCGGCAACACGATCGACGCAATACCGGCGGAGACATCGCGCACAAGCAGGATAGCCGCACCGACGCCGACAACAACCGCAAACAAGAGCGAACCGATCACCATCTTGATGGCGACTCCAAAGCTGTCCGTCGCCAGTTCTCCGGCCGCCAAAGCTCCCTTGTTGTTGAGCTCGACATCCTTCTGCAGGGCTTCGTCCGCCTTGAAGCCAATCTGGTTGACCTTCACGTTCATATCTCGCGCTTCATCACGAGCGTTCTTGCGCGACAATGCAAGAACCGGCTGCAATGCGACGATATATTCGCTCCAGAGCTTGCTGAATTCATTGTACATCGCGCGTTCCTCGGGCGACGAAATCATCGGCTCATACGTTTTGCGCGCCTTGTCGAGCATCTCGGCGTAACGCACCAGCGTGTCGTCCTGGACCTTCGTATCTGCGGCATCCGTTGCAAGCAGATGTCCGCGAACCACAGAGCGGTAGCTGATCGTTGCAGCGCGGACTTCACCCAAAGAGCGCACACTCGGCAGCCAGCTTGTGACGATATCGGACGTAGCTCCGTTGATGGTGTACATCTGCTTGATGGCCAGCGCGCCCATTGCAGACATTGCGAGCAGCAGGAACGAGACGACAAGAGTGATCTTGGTGCGGATGGACAGGCTGGCAAACATAGGTGATGGTCCCTCGGTTTTTGACCGTTGGCGCGCAACTGCACGAATGGTATTTTCTGGGTTTGAAGACACGGCATGCATTGGAGCTGCCGGCCGAGCGTCGATAGCGATCAACGATCTCGTGATCGAGATTGTCCGGATAAAGTTAAGGAGCGGTGCATCATGACTGCTTCTTGTGCATGGCTTCTTGAGCGAACGTAGCGCACGCGCATAACAACACCATCGCGCAAGAAAGCCGACGCTCACGCGCCGGCTTTTGCGTTGTACACGTATGTTTGGGCCCGTTAGGCAGCGCGCACTGAGTTCAGAAACTTGCCCACTTCGTTCTTGAGACGTGTGCTGTCCGATGACAGTGACCGCGCGGCCGAAAGCACCTGCGACGACGCAGAGCCGGTCTCGGACGCTCCGCGCTGCACATCGGTGATGTTCGACGAGACCTGCATGGTACCCTGTGCCGCCTGCTGAACGTTACGCGAAATCTCCTGCGTCGCGGCGCCCTGCTCTTCCACCGCCGACGCGATCGTCGAGGCAATCTCGGACATCCGGCCGATGGTGTCGCCGATCTCCTTGATGGCTCCAACCGATTCCTGCGTCGCCGCCTGGATACCGGAGATCTGCGTCGAAATCTCGCCAGTCGCCTTGGCAGTCTGCTCAGCGAGGGCCTTCACTTCGGAAGCCACGACCGCGAAGCCCCGGCCCGCTTCGCCAGCACGCGCCGCCTCGATGGTTGCGTTGAGCGCCAGCAGGTTTGTCTGGCCGGCGATATTGTTGATGAGCTCGACGACGTCCCCAATGCGGGACGCAGCGCTGGCGAGTTCGCTGACGCGATCGTTGGTATGGCGCGCCTGATCGACCGCCTGATTGGCGATACTCGCCGATTCCTGCACCTGTCGGCTGATCTCGTTAACCGACGAGGCCATTTCTTCAGTGGCCGATGCCACCGACTGGACGTTGGTGGAAGCTTCTTCGGACGCTGCCGCCACTGTGGTGGCCAGGTCCTGGGAACGTTCGGCTGTCGCGGTCAGCGTGCTTGCGGAAGCTTCGAGTTCGGTCGATGCCGACGATACGGTCTCCACGATCTCGCCGATCATCGATTCGAATTCGCGGGTGATGTTGTCAACGCGGCGACCGCGCTCGATCTTGGCTTCGGCGTCGGCAGAGGCAGCTTCATCTGCCGCGCGTTTGTCGATCAGCGCCTGCTTGAACACCTGAAGCGTGTCGGCCATCGCGCCGATCTCGGTCTTTTCGCCCTGATGCGCCACATGCGCCGTGAGATCGCCTGCGCTCAGCGCCTGCATCGGCTGCACGATCGAAGCGATACCCGACGACACGTCCTTGACCAGATAAATGCCGATGCCGATGCCGATGACCGCCGTCGCTGCAATGATCACGATGACCGTCATCAGCGCCGAACCATAGCTGTCATCGGCCTTCTGTCCCGATGCTGCCGCACCCTTGTCGTTAAATTCGATGGCCTTGCGCAGGGCAAAATCGGCTTTGGATCCCAGCGGGTTGATCATATTCAGATTGAGCTCATGAGCTTCCTGACTGCCTTTGCCGAGATTCTTGCGATCGAGCACAAAGATTTCCTGGCTGCGTGATACGTAGTTGTCCCACTCCTTGCTCCAGTCGTTGAAGATTGCGCGCTCTTCGGGGCTCGATACCAACTTGTCATAGGCAGTTCGCTCATCGGCGGCCCGCTTGACGATGGTGTCGATACCAGCCTCGGCCTTCTGCATCTGGTCAGCATTGGCTGCGAGGATGTGTGCGCGCACCAGATTGCGATAATCGATGGTCGTCGCCCGTAGCCCGCCGAGAACACGGACGCTTGGAAGCCAGTTCTTCTGGATGTCCGACGCATTGGCGTTAATTGTCTGCATCTTGCTGACAGCAAGCGCCCCCATGCCCGTCATCGCGATTAACAGAAAAGCGATAACGATGGTGATCTTGGCTTTGATAGAGATGTTCGAGAGCATGGCTGACGTCCTGTTATCGCTCGATAGAATGATCAGTTCTGATCCCGCATGGCCTAGGCCGCGCGAACAGAGTTGAGGAACCGCGCGACTTCGACCTTTAGCCGCGCGCCGTCCGACGACAGCGACTGTGCTGCCGAAAGAACCTGCGACGAGGCCGACCCGGTCTCGCCGGCGCCGCGCTGCACATCTGTAATGTTGGACGAGACCTGCTGGGTGCCATGCGCGGCTTGCTGCACGTTGCGAGAAATCTCCTGGGTGGCGGCACCCTGCTCTTCGACGGCCGAAGCAATCGTGGACGAAATTTCCGACATCCGGCCGATGGTGACGCCGATCTCGCGGATGGCACTGACCGATTCGTCGGTGGCGGACTGGATGCTGCCTATCTGCATGCTGATCTCGCCGGTCGCCTTGGCGGTCTGTTCCGCGAGCATCTTCACCTCGGCCGCCACCACGGCGAAGCCGCGGCCAGCTTCACCGGCGCGGGCGGCTTCGATGGTCGCGTTGAGCGCCAGAAGGTTGGTCTGCCCGGCGATGCTATTGATCAGCTCGACCACGTCGCCGATACGGCTGGCCGCCTTGGATAGCTCGCCGACACGGTCGTTGGTCTTCTGGGCCTGCTGCACGGCCTCGCTGGCGATGCGCGCAGATTCCTGAACCTGGCGGCTAATCTCGTTCACCGATGATGCCATTTCCTCGGTCGCCGATGCCACGGATTGGACGTTCGTCGAGGCCTCTTCCGAAGCGGCTGCCACCATGGTGGTCAAATGCTGCGAACGCTCGGCAGACGACGTCAGCGTGCCCGCCGACGCTTCGAGTTCGGTCGATGCCGACGACACTGTTTCGACGATCTCGCCGACCGCACCCTCAAAATCGTTCGCCAGCTTGATCATCTCGCGCTTGCGCTGCTCGGCGGCGATCTGCTCCTGCTGCTTTTGAGCGTCGGCTTCGGCGCGGGCGCGCTCCTGTGCCTTGACCTTGAACTTCTCCACGGCGCCAGCGACGTCGCCGATCTCGTCCTTGCGGCCCAAGCCCGGCAACACCACGCCGAAATTACCCTCGGCGAGATCTTCCATCGAACGGCTCAGCGCGCGCATCGGACGCCCGATGGTGAACACCGAGAACAGGCAGGTCCCGATCAGCATCAGGGCGACCACACCACCGAGAATCAGCGAGTCTCGCTCGGTCGCAGCGGCCTCGTTCGCCGCGGCGGTCGTCTGCTGCTCGACCTTCTCCTTAGCCAGATTGACGATCGTATCGGCCAGCTTGTCGAGTTCTGCACTCATGGGTAGCAGCACGTCGGTGCGGAGCTTCACGATCTCCGCGCCCAGTGTGGTGATGCGCGCGGAGGCATCCGCAGACAATTCGCCAGCTTCGTTGCGCGTCGCCTGCAGATTCAAGATATCTGTGCGGATTGCACCGATCTTGTCGCCGCCCTTACCGAGGGTCGTCATCATGTCGAGGAATTTGCCGATGCGCTCGCGCTCGTCCGGTGCGGTCGCAAGCTTGAGCATCTGAGCCGAAAATTTAAGGCCGGCGGTCGTACGCGCCGTGAAATAGTCGGCGGCCTTCTGGACATCGGCCACTTTCGTTGCCCCGAGGAAGTCCCGCACGCCGATCTGCATGCCGCGAAACGAGGCCTTGGCCTCGGCAGCGTTCTGCGCAATGCCCTGATAGACGCCGGCCGTCTGATATGACTGGCGAACGCCTGCGCTTCCCATCGTCTGCATATAGATCATGACACCGAGGAGAAGAATGCCGAGCCCGGACGCAATCGCGAGCTTGGTGCCGATGCGCAGATTCTGGACGAAGGCCATGACAGTCCCTGGGAATGAAGTGGCAGAAAAATGAGTCGGGTCGTCCTTCGCCGGACGGAGTCCGGCGTCGCGTGAAATGGTCGAATGCTAAGCGGTTGTCATTTTTGGCGCAGCCGGCGGCAATCCGACGGGCACGCGAAGCTTGGCGTGAGCCGATCCTGAACGAGAAGCATCATCGGCTCATATGAGCGGGCGATACGTTCGATGATCGGTCAAATCACCTGCTCATGGGCAGGAACCTACCACCGCGCTTCTGACACAAACGTTAACGCGCCGATGATGCCATCACTCAAATTGAGCCGGTACCGCAATGATCGTCCAGCAATTCGGACTCTTCAGACAATGATGGAGTTCGAGTTCAGGCATCAGAGGTTCTAAATTAACGATCTAAAATTGCAATCTCATCATGCGATGCCCTGCACGGGATATTTCGAGATCCAGAGTTCTCTCGGAGCGTATAGCAGCTTGAATGGCAGTGCACGGAGAACGCACCGTTACTCAAGCCGGTGAATTGCGATGTTGGAGAACTCAGGCCGCTCGCACCGAGTTCAGGAAGCGGCTGACTTCAGTCTTCAGACGGCTGCTGTCTGACGAGAGCGACTGCGCTGCGGACAGCACCTGAGACGACGCACCGCCGGTCTCGCTCGCGCCGCGCTGCACGTCGATGATGTTGGACGAGACCTGCATCGTACCCTGCGCGGCCTGCTGCACGTTGCGGGAGATCTCCTGCGTCGCTGCGCCCTGCTCTTCGACAGCCGAAGCGATCGTGGACGCAATCTCCGACATCTTGCCGATGGTCGCGCCGATCTCGCGGATCGCCGAGACGGAATCATCGGTCGCGGTCTGGATGCTCGCTATCTGCTGGCTGATCTCGCCGGTGGCCTTGGCGGTCTGCTCGGCCAGCGCCTTCACCTCGGACGCGACCACTGCGAAGCCGCGGCCGGCGTCTCCTGCACGCGCAGCCTCGATGGTGGCGTTGAGCGCCAGCAGGTTGGTCTGCCCCGCAATGGTGTTGATCAATTCGACCACCGCGCCGATGCGGCCGGCAGCTTTCGACAGTTCGCCGACGCGATCATTGGTCTTCTGAGCTTGGTCCACAGCCTCATTGGCAATACGCGCGGATTCCTGGACCTGACGGCCGATCTCGGTGATCGACGAGGCCATTTCCTCAGTGGCGGACGCCACCGACTGCACGTTGGTGGAGGCTTCTTCCGACGCCGTCGCGACGACCGTGGTGAGCTGCTGCGACCGGTCCGCTGTCGACGTCAGCGTGCTGGCCGAGGCTTCCAATTCGGTCGACGCGGACGACACCGCCTCGACGATTTCACCGACCGTACCTTCGAAATCGTCAGCGAGCCGGATCATGTCCTGTTTGCGTTGCAAGGCCGCCGCCTGATCCTGCGTGATCCGTGCCTCGGCTTCCGCCCGGGCTTTCTCTTCCGCCTTGACCTTGAAGGTCTCGACGGCCTGCGCCATGTCGCCGACCTCGTCCTTGCGGCCGAGCCCCGGCAGTACCACGCCGAAATTACCCTCGGCGAGCTGCTTCATGCCCGCCGTCAGACCCGACAGTGGCCCGATGATTCCGCGCGCGATCAAGAACGCAATCAGCAGACCGGTGATGGTCGCCCCACCGGCCACGATCTGCTGCAGCGTGATCGTGCCAGAAATGCGCTGCTCATTGGCTGTCGTCACATTCACGACCTCCTGCTGAATCGCTGCCTTGATGCCGTCGGTCTTGCGGATGGCGCTGACCACCATCGGCGTGATCGTATTGTAATAGAGCTGATCCATCTTCAGCAGATTGGCCGACGCCTTATCGAACCCGCTGGAATAGCTGACCAGGCCTTTCTTGATCGATTCGAACAGCGCTGAAAGACTCGGCGCCATATCAAATTTTTCCATCTCCGCGATCTGTTGCTGGGCGTTCTTCACGCTGTTGGCAAACAACGTCACATTGTCCTGGTCGCGACCTGCAAAGAACCGCCAGTTCGCCATCTGAACCAACAGAGTTTCGGATTGCAGCGTCGTCGCCCCTTGTGCGAATGGCGAACTACGCGTCGCGAGCACGAGTTTCTTCAGGTCGGCCTGAAGCTTTTCACCTTCAGCAAGCAGCGCCTTGCGGTTGGCGAGCATCTCCTTGACGGTGTTGCCGAGATCGACGCGCCTGCTCTTCAAATCGGCGATTGTCTTCTCGACTTCGCGGTAGATCGTGCGGCGCTCCTCCGAGCTCACCTTGATCGTCTCCTCCAACACGCCAACAACCTGCGCCAGCAGCTTCTCGGATTCAGCGAATGACGCTTCATCCTGATCGAACGTGTAGCGCAGCATCGCGCGGCGAAGCGCCTGGAGTTCTGCCGAAATCTCCATCGAGCGCATCGCATTGGCTGACTGGGCATTCATCGCCGAGACGTCGTCACGAATTTCCGTGAGCTTCCATACGGCGAAGCCCGCCATGCCCAACCCGAACAGCACGAGCGCACCGAAGCCCCCATACAGCCTGCCACGGATGCGGAGAGTGAGTAGCGACATGCGACGTGCCCTTCTTGGGAGAACCACTGAGAGCCGATCTTGCACGTCGCGAATCGCGCTGCAACGCAAGAGGCAATCTCGAATCCGATCATCGTCAGGTTGCGAGAACTTCAGGTTAATTTCGGCCGCGCAAACGCTTTAAAGTAGAATGACTTTTTGTCGCGCTTTCATCGTTTGACTCACTAAACAAACAGCCCGGATGCGATGACGCATCCGGGCTGTTTGCTATTTGTATCTTATTCGTCAGGCGAACGCGCGTGATCGTGTGACGTTTTGTCCTATGCCGCGCGAACGGAATCCAGGAACTTGCCGACCTCGCGCTTCAACCGCGCGCTTTCGCCGGACAGCGATTGCGCAGCGGATAGAACTTGCGACGACGCCGAGCCCGTGTTGCTCGCGCCACGCTGCACATCCAGAATGTTCGAGCTCACCTGCATCGTGCCTTGCGCCGCCTGCTGAACGTTGCGCGAGATCTCCTGCGTCGCCGCACCCTGCTGCTCGACGGCAGATGCGATGGTCGATGCGATTTCCGACATGCGGCCGATAGTGTCGCCGATTTCCTTGATAGCGCCGACCGACTCTTCGGTCGCCGCCTGGATGCCGGAGATCTGGTGACTGATGTCGCCGGTTGCCCTGGCCGTCTGTTCGGCGAGTGCCTTTACTTCCGATGCAACGACCGCGAAGCCGCGACCAGCATCGCCGGCGCGCGCCGCTTCGATGGTGGCGTTGAGCGCCAGCAGATTGGTCTGGCCGGCAATCGTGTTGATTAGCTCAACAACATCGCCGATCCGCGCGGCCGCCTTGGCAAGCTCAGCCACGCGATCATTGGTCTTGCGGGCCTGTGCCACCGCGGAGTTGGCGATGTTGGCCGACTCCTGAACCTGGCGGCTGATCTCGTTGACCGAGGACGACATCTCTTCGGTGGACGACGCCACCGCCTGCACATTGGTCGACGCCTCGTCGGAGGCTGCGGCCACCATGGCGGTGAGCTGGCGGGATTGTTCGGCGGTCGCGGTCAGTCCGCCCGCCGACTCTTCAAGCTGGCTCGAAGCCGATGACACGTTCTCGACGATGCTGCCAACGGCGCCCTCGAAATCGTCCGCGAGACGGATCATGTCCCGGCGGCGCTGGATCGCTGCCTGCTGGTCTTGCGTCAGTTTGGCCTCGGCCTCGGCGCGCGCCTTTTCCTCGGCCCGCACCTTGAAGGTCTCGACCGCACGCGCCATGTCGCCGACCTCGTCCTTGCGGGCGAGACCCGGCAACACCACGCTGAAATCGCCGTCGGCGAGCCGCTTCATGCCGGCCGTCAGGCCCGACAGAGGGCCAATAATGCCGCGCGCGATCAGGAAGGCGATCGCTAGACCGACCACAGTAGCGACACCGGCCACGATCTTCTGCAGCATGCTCGTCGTCGACATGCGATTGCTGGTTGCGGCGACGGTCTGCGACTGAACCTGCTGGATGTCGGACTTGATGGTCTCGACCTTGCCGATCGCTTTCACGACGGTTGGGCTGATCGACTTATTGAAGATACCGTCTGCCGTCTGCAGGCTGGCGGCAGCCTTCTCGAACTGGGATGCGTAGCTCTTCAGGTTGCTGCGAATGGTGCCGAACAACGCGCTGAGCGTCGGCGGCATCTGCATCTTCTCCATTTCGCCGATCTGCTGCTCCGCGATGCGGACGTGATCCTTGAAGGATTCGATATGTTTCTCGTCGCGGCTGACGAAGAAGCGCCAATTCGCAATCTGCACCATGAGCGTATCGGATTCGAGCTTGGTCGAACCCTGGCCATACATAGTGTTGCGCGTGCTGATCACCAGCTTGCGCAGGCTGGATGACAGCTTGTCGCCGGCTTCCTGCAGCACTTCCCGGCCGGCGACCATCTGCTTGATCGCATCGCCGAGCGCCTGACGCTGTGCCTTCACGTCGGCAACGTCCTTCTCGATGGTGCGGTAGGCGGCGCGGCGCTCTTCCGAACGACTGGTCTTGATCACCGTATCCAGGCTGGCGGTGACCCCGGCGAGACGCTTGTCGGCATCGGCAAGCGCCGCTTCATCCTGATCGAAGGAATAGCGCAACACAGCACCGCGGATCGCGTGCAGTTCGGAGGCGATCTCCGAGGCCCGGATCGTGTTGGCCGAAAGGATGTTCAGGGAGTCGACCTGCGTTCCAACTTCCGTCATCTGCCAGACGGCAAAGCCGGAGCTGGCGAGTCCGAACAGGACCAGCGCGCCGAAGCCACCATAGAGGCGACCGCGGATACGGAGATTGAGCAGCGACATCATTGGCTTCCTAGGTAGGACTTGATCTGGCTTCGGCGCCGGGCGCCGTCTTCGTTGCTGCTTCTCCCATCATGGGAGAAGCATGAATTTAAGCGGCCCGGACAGAGTCCAGGAACTTGCCGACTTCGAGCTTGAGACGCGCGCTTTCGCCGGACAGCGACTGTGCCGCTGACAGCACTTGCGTCGACGCTGATCCGGTCGCGCTGGCGCCGCGCTGTACATCGGTGATGTTCGACGTGACCTGCATCGTGCCCTGCGCGGCCTGCTGAACGTTGCGGGAGATTTCCTGGGTCGCTGCGCCCTGCTGTTCGACGGCAGAGGCGATGGTCGAAGCAATCTCGGACATACGGCCGATGGTGTCACCGATCTCCTTGATGGCGCCGACGGATTCCTGGGTCGCCGCCTGAATGCCGTTGATCTGCTGGCTGATGTCGCCCGTCGCCTTGGCGGTCTGTTCGGCCAGCGCCTTCACCTCGGACGCCACCACTGCAAAACCGCGGCCCGCATCGCCGGCGCGTGCCGCTTCGATGGTGGCGTTGAGCGCCAGCAGGTTGGTTTGGCCAGCAATGGTGTTGATGAGCTCGACGACATCGCCGATCCGGGCCGCGGCCTTGGCAAGCTCCGCCACGCGGTCATTGGTCTTGCGCGCCTGCGCCACGGCGGAGTTAGCGATGTTAGCCGATTCCTGGACCTGCCGGCTGATCTCGTTGACCGAGGATGACATCTCTTCGGTGGACGACGCCACCGCCTGCACATTGGTGGATGCTTCGTCCGACGCAGCAACGACTGCAGCGGTCAGCTCCTTGGCCTGCTCAGCCGTTGCCGTCAGCGCGCCCGCGGACTCCTCGAGTCTGCTCGACGCCGAGGAGACATTGTCGACGATATTGCCGACGGCACGTTCGAACGTCCCGGCGAGCTCGACCATTTCGCGCTTGCGCGACGCCGCGGCCAGATTGTCCTGGTCGAGGCGCGCCGCAGCCTCATCGCGCGCCTTCTGTTCGGCGTTTGCACGAATGACCGTAACTGTCTTGGCGATATCGCCGATTTCGTCGCCGCGCTTAGCGCCGGGGATCACGACATCGAGATCGCCGGCCGCCATCTTGCCCATGGCGCTATTCAGACGCGTCATCGGCCGGGCAACACCGACAAAGGAGAACACCATGGTGCAGATCAGGACCAGCACGACCGCTAGTCCAAGGGCGAGATTGACCTGACCGGAACGTGTCATTTCCTCGGCGGCCTGCGCCCGCGCCTCTCCAACCGCAGCCTTGGCCGACGAGACCGATTGCGCGACCAGTTGAGAGGCCGCCGCAGCGGCGGGCGTGATTTTGGTGCGGACGATATCGGTCTTCTGGTCGTTACTGCCGATCGCTTCATCGGTGGCCGTCATGAACTTCTTCATGTCGGTGCCGAGCTGGATCAGGCCGCTCTGCACGAGCTCGCTGTCTTCGAACACGCTGGCCTTGGCCAGCGCATCGGTGAGGATCTTAGCCTTGGTGATGATCTGGCCCTTCTGCGTGACTTCATTCATCGACGCATAACGCCATGCGGCGGCCTGCACAGCGTTGATGGCATTGTCCGCGATCTTGAGCTGTCCATCGACTTCAGGCCAGTTCGTTGCTTCGGTCACGGCAGTGGTGAGGCGCAGCTGGTCGAGATGCCGGTTCCAGTCGATCACGGCGACGTTGCGGTTGCGATAGAGTTCGAGCAGTTTCTTCTGCAGACCGACGATCTCGTCGGCAGCACCGACATAGGTCGCGGTGAACGCCTTGATCTTCGCGAAATTGTCTTTGTATTCCTGCCTGGTCGCCAGGGCGGACGCGGCATCGATGATGCGGTCCTGCGCAGCCTTGGCGGCCCTGATCTCGGCAGCGTTCTTGTCAATCTCGGGTGTCGTGATGGCCATGCGCAGGCCCTGGCTGGCCACCTGCATGGCGCGCATCTGGCCGTCGGCCTCCATCGCGCTATCGGCGATTTTCTGCTGCACATCGGCCAGACGGTTGACCTCCGAGATCGCGGTCTCGGTTCTCATCTGGTTCGCCACGACGCCCGCCGAGAGCAAGATGCCAACGAGACCGGCAAGACCCAATTTGTTGCCGACACTGTTGATCTTGATCATGCGATGCGCTTTCCGGAGAAGGGTCAGGTCAGGACGCGCGCAAGCATGGCTCGCGCAGCCTCGGCTCGGGTCGTTGGAAGACGGTCAGAGAAGCATTGGGCAGAGGCTGAGAACGTGGCGTCGTGGAATTGTCCGTGAGGACAAAGACCCGATCGCTCCGGTGGAGTTCAATCAGCGGACCAACAGGCCCTCGCCCTCACGGTTGAAGGATACCACTCCATTTCTGACACATTCGTTAATTGCCCCGTCATGCAGCATTCAAGAATCTGCATAAACTTGAGGCACTTGCGCGATGCTGTATGCGCCCGCTCTTGCGTCAGTGCGCGAGGATCTTCGACAGGAAGTGCTGCGCGCGATCGCTGCGCGGATGACCGAAAAAGTCATCCTTCTGCGCGTCTTCGACGATCTCACCGGCATCCATGAAGATGACGCGGTTGGCGACCTTCTTGGCGAAGCCCATTTCGTGGGTCACCACCATCATGGTCATGCCTTCCTTGGCGAGTTCGACCATGACATCGAGCACCTCGTTGATCATTTCGGGATCGAGCGCCGAGGTCGGTTCGTCGAACAGCATGCAGATCGGATCCATCACCAGCGCGCGCGCAATGGCGACGCGCTGCTGCTGACCGCCGGAGAGCTGGCCGGGATATTTCTGCGCATGCGCCGTGAGGCCGACGCGCTCCAGCATCTTCATGGCCTTGGCCTTCGCCGCATCTTCGGAGCGGCCGAGCACGATGGTCTGGCCGAGACACAGGTTCTCGACGATCTTCAGATGCGGAAACAGCTCGAAGTGCTGAAACACCATGCCGACGCGTGAGCGCAACTTCGGCAGGTCCTTCTTCATCGTCGTCACATTCAGTCCATCGACCATGATGGTGCCCTGCTGCACGGGCTCCAGCGCATTCACCGTCTTGATCAGCGTCGACTTGCCAGATCCCGAGGGACCGCAGACGACGACCACCTCGCCTTTCTCAACGGCCGTCGTGCAGTTCTTCAGCACCTGGAACTGCGAATTGTACCACTTGCTGACTTTTTCGATGGTGATCATGGGCATGATGAGCGACCGATAGTTGGAGGCAAAGACTGAAAGCGAAAGTGGCTAGCGGATGATGCTGATGCGCTTCTGCAAGCGCTTCACAAAGAATGACGCGGTGAAGCAGATCAGAAAGTAGACCAGCGCCGCGAACAGATACATTTCGGTGAGACGACCGTCGCGCTGCGCAACCTTCGAGGCTGCGCCGAGAAAGTCCGTGATCGACAGCACATAGACCAGCGATGTGTCCTGGAACAGCACGATGGTCTGGGTGAAGATCACCGGCAGCATGTTGCGGAATGCCTGCGGCAGCACGACATGGCGCATCACCTCGCGATAGTTGAGCCCGATAGCGTAGCCCGCCATCACCTGCCCCCGCGGCACCGACTGGATACCGGCGCGCATGATCTCCGAGAAGTAAGCTGCCTCGAACAGCGTGAAGGTCACGATGGTCGAGGCGTAGGCGCCGACCTGCACGGGCTGATCGGAGCGGATGATCCACTGTCCGACATAGGGCATCAGAAAGTAGAACAGGAAGATCACCAGCACGAGCGGCAGCGAGCGCATCAGATTGACGTAGCTCACCGCAAAGCCCGACAGCACGGCACTGGACGACAGCCGCATCATCGCGATCAAGGTGCCGAGGATGAGACCGAAGACCGTCGCAATTGCCGTCAGCGTGAGGGTGAACGCCATGCCCTGCTGAAACAGGTAGGGCAGGCTGCGCCAGATGACGTCATAATCGAAATTGCTGAACATCGCTTATTTCCCCTCGTTGAAGCCGGGGATCGCCAGGCGCTTTTCGAGGATGCGCATTCCGATCGTCACGACGGCGCTGAGGACGAGGTAGATGGCGGCCGCAGCCGAGAAGGCCTCGAACACCTGGAACGAGAACTCCTGCATGGACCGCGCCCGTGCCGTCAGTTCAAGCACACCGATGGTGAGTGCGGGCGCCGTGTTCTTGATGGTGTTGAGAAATTCGGAGGTCAGCGGCGGAAAGATGATGCGATAGGCCAACGGAAGCAAGATGTAGCGATAGGTCTGCCAGGTGGTGAGGCCGATTGCCGTGCCGGCCATGCGCTGGCCCTTTGGCAGCGCATTGATGCCGGCGGTGATCTGTGCGGCGACACGCGAGGACATATAGAAGCCAAGCCCGAGCATCGCGGCGATGAACGGCCCATTGCGCAGTTGCTTGATCCAGATGCCGAGATCGCCGGGCAAAAGTTCGGGAATGACGAAGAACCAGATGAACAGCTGCACCAGCAGCGGAATGTTGCGGAACATCTCGATATAGGCATTGCCGACAAACACCGCCCAGCGCGCAGGCAGGGTCCGCATGATGCCGATCAGCGAGCCCATCACGAACGCGATGAACCAGGCGCAGAGCGCGAGCAGGATCGTGACCTGAAGGCCGCTCATCAGCGAGCCAAAATAGGTCCCCGTCGCATCAGGCGTCTGATCCCAGAAGATTCCCCAATTCCAGTTATAGTTCACGCATTCACCCCCACGCGCCGTCCACGCGAAAACCCGGCAACCTCAGGCAGAAACCCATGCAATGGCCGGGCCATTGCTTCTTCCCTCGCCCCGCCTGCGGGGAGAGGGTGGATCGAACGACCAAGGTCGTTCGAGACGGGTGAGGGGGAGCCAGTGTTTTACTCGCTGCCTCCCCCTCACCCGTCTTACACGCGCTACGCGCATGTAAGACGACCTCTCCCCGCAAGCGGGGAGAGGTAAGCAAGAGTTAATTGGCTGCGTAGGCGTCGGGATCAGGCGAATCCGACGGGCTGGCGAACGCCTTCTTCTGCTCGGCTCCCATCGGAACGTTCAGATTGAGACCCTTGGGCGGGATCTTCTGCGTGAACCACTTGTCATAGATCTTGGCGCCTTCCGGGCTCTTGTAGAGCTCGGCAGTGGCCGCATCGACAACCTTCTTGAACGGCGCATCGTCCTTGCGCAGCATGATGCCGTACGGCTCGGCCTTGGAGAATGCGTCCTTCGAGATCACATAGGCGCTCGGATCGCGCGCACCGGCAGCAAGGCTGGCAAGCAGAATGTCATCCATCACGAAGGCTACAGCGCGGTCGGTCTCGACCATCAGGAATGCTTCAGCGTGATCCTTGGCGGGAATGACGTTGATGCCAAGATTGCGGGCGGCATTGGCTTCGGTGAGCTGCTTGATGTTGGTGGTGCCGGAGGTCGAGACCACCGACTTGCCCTTCAGATCGTCGATCTTGTCGAGCTTGGCAGCCTTCTTCGAGACGAAGCGGCTGGCCGTCAGGAAGTGCGTATTGGTGAAGGCAACCTGCTTCTGGCGATCGGCATTGTTGGTGGTCGAGCCGCATTCGAGGTCGACGGTGCCGTTGGCAATCAGCGGAATACGTGTCGCCGAGGTGACCGGATTGAGCTTGACCTCGATCTTGTCGTTCTTCAGCTCTTTCTTCACCGCATCGACGATCTTGTAGCAGATGTCCATGGCGAAACCGACGGGCTTCTGATTGTCATCCAGATAAGAGAACGGCACCGAGGAATCGCGGAAGCCGATGGTGATGGCGCCGGTGTCCTTGATCTTCTTGAGCGTGCCGGTGAGCTCCTGAGCGCCCGCCTGCGTCGTGCAGACCGCCGCGGCGATCATGGTCCCCAACAGAAAAAATCGTTTCATAGTCCCTCTCCTCAACAAAGTCCGATCTCACGCCGACGACTCTCTTACCGAGCACCCCGGCACGACCGCCCGGGATGCTTGCACAATCGGGGCCAAAACGGAATTGCCCGATCGGAGGACAACGGTTTGTTCTGAGCTCCCGTTCCCCCTACAACCCGGTCATGAGTAACGCCCTGCATGCGCTTTGTGACGCAGGCGCCGCCGGCGCCACAGAAAAGATCGATGATATCAGCCATCCCGGCCTGGTGATCACCACCACGATTCTGGCCTCCAGCCTGGCCTTCATCGACGGATCGGTGGTGAATGTTGGACTTCCTGCCATTGCAGCGAGTTTTCAGGCCGATGCCACCGACCTGCAATGGGTGATCAATGCCTATCTGTTGCCGCTCAGTGCACTTCTTTTGCTCGGCGGTGCAGCAGGCGACCGCTTCGGCCGCCGCAGACTTCTTATCTGGGGCGTTGGCCTGTTTGCGCTGGCCTCGCTGGCCTGCGCTATGGCGCCCAGCCTGCGTTTGCTGTTGGCCGCCCGTTTTCTGCAGGGTGTCAGCGCGGCGATGCTGATGCCGAACAGCCTGGCGATCCTCGGCCAGACGTTTTCCGGCGAAGCCAAGGGCCGCGCCATCGGCATCTGGGCTGCCAGCGGCGCTGCGGCGGGCGCGCTCGGTCCGGTGCTGGGCGGATGGCTGATCGACATCGGCAGCTGGCATCTCATCTTTCTCATCAATGTGCCGATCGCATTGGCGGCGATGGCGCTTGCCTGGCTTGGTATCCCCCGCGACCGACACGACGGCGACGATCCGCTCGATAGTCTCGGCGCCATCCTCGCGACTGCGGGACTTGGCCTGACCACCTGGAGTCTGACCGAAGCTACGTCACATGGTTGGTCGGGTTTCACGCTTGGCGCGCTCGTCGCAGGCCTCCTACTGTTGCTCGTTTTCGTGTGGATCGAAGGCCGCAAAGGCGAACGCGCGATGATGCCGCTCGCACTATTCGGGTCCGCCAGCTTCGTCGGCCTGACGCTGCTGACATTCTTGTTGTACGGCGCACTCGGTGGGCTGTTCGTCCTGATGCCTTTTCTCCTGATCGAAGCCGCCGGCTACACGGCGACACAAGCCGGTGCCGCGCTGCTGCCCTTGCCGCTTGTCATCTCCTTTACATCACCGCTCGCTGGCTCGCTCGCAGCCAGAACCGGCCCGAGGATCATGCTGACGCTGGGACCGGTGATTGTGGCGATGGGTTTTCTGCTGGTGCTCCGGATCGCTCCCGACACCAGCTACTGGACCAGCGTCTTCCCCGCCATGGTCGTCATCGCCATCGGCATGGCCGGCGCTGTCGCACCTCTGACGACGGCCGTGCTGATGTCCGTCGATGCGCGTCACACCGGGTCAGCATCGGGCTTCAACAGCGCGGTCGCACGCACGGGCGGCCTTGTGGTCACGGCGCTGATCGGATCGGTCATGGCGGCAAAGGGGCCGGCGCTGATCACCGCATTTGCAGCAGCGACGGTCGCAGGTGCCGTGCTTTGTGTCGCAGCCGCGCTCAGCGCATTCCTGCTGATAGCGGCGCGGCCGCAGCCGTGAAGGCCCCACGCTGCCTACGAGCGGCCACCGCTTCGCCGAAGGCCTGAAAGAGCGTGCGGTTGATCGGATTGATCTGCGGATCATATTCGGCGTGCCATTGCACACCGAGCGCGAAGCTCGGCGCATCGGCAATGCGGATGGCCTCGATCGTGCCGTCCTCGGCAATACCCTCGATCACCACCCGCTCGCCGGGGATGTCGATGCCCTGACCATGCAGGGAATTGACCGTGATAGTCTCGCGCCCCAGCAGGCTGGCGAAGGTGCCGTTGCTGGTCAGATGTACGTCGTGGCGATCGGCGAACACCACGGCAGGGTCGGGATGAATCTCGCCATTCTCGAGCCGCGGCATGCGATGATTGATGCGGCCGGGAATCTCGCGGATCTCGGGATGCAGCGAACCGCCGAACGCGACGTTCATCTCTTGCAATCCGCGACAGATGCCGAAGATCGGCACCCCGCGCGCGACACAAGCCTCGATCATGGAGAGAGCGACCGCATCGCGGCCATTGTCATAGGGCTCGTGACGGGCATGGGCTTCCATGCCGAACCGGGTCGGGTGGACATTAGCCCGAGCGCCGGTGAGGAGGATGCCATCGACTAGATCGAGCACCTGGCCGATATCGGTAATGTCGGGGGTGCCGGCAAACATCATCGGCAGGGCATTGGCCACTTCCGCGACCGCACGAAGGTTGTTTTCTCCGACCGCCTGGACGGAGAACCTGTTCTCAATGCGATACGCGTTGCCGATCACGCCGATTACCGGCCGGGTCTTCGTTGGCATCAGCTTCCGGTCGAAAAGTCCTGGCCCATTGAGCTATAGCCGAGTCACCACGCGAAAACGACTGGTTCCGAAACAAAACTGTCACTAACTGGAGCATTCGGGAAAGAAACGTCTCCGGATGCCTGAAAAGGACCAATCTGGCATTGTTCGGAGGATTTAGCCGATAGTTTTGGATGGTGGGCGCGACAGGGATCGAACCTGTGACCCCTTCCATGTCAAGGAAGTGCTCTCCCGCTGAGCTACGCGCCCTAAGAACCGGTCGTTACGGGTGTGGGGTCTATAACGGGTCAAACCCGGACAAGCAAGGATGCCGAAGGGCCAATCCTTGCCTGATTTGCAGGAAAATCCAAGAAACTCGGCAAGAAAGCCGGCTGCCCTCAGGCGGCCAGCATCTTGTTCACTTCGCTGACCAATTCGCGCAGGTGGACCGGCTTGGACAGCACCTTGGCGTTTTTCGGCGCTTCCGAGTCGGAATTCAGCGCCACGGCGGCGAAACCGGTGATGAACATGATCTTGATGTCGGGGTCGAGTTCGCTGGCGCGGCGCGCCAGTTCGATCCCGTCCATCTCCGGCATCACGATGTCCGTTAGAAGCATTTCAAAGGGTTCCTCGCGGAGTCTCTGATAGGCTGACATCCCGTTATCGTGGTGCGACACCTGAAAACCGGCGTTTTCCAACGCCTTCACCAGGAAGCGGCGCATGTCGTTGTCGTCTTCTGCGAGAAGGATTTTGTGCATGGCGGTTGGATGTCGAACCCGAATGAGAGGACCTGTTCGCCCACTAAGCCCGAGGTCTGGTAAATTTCGGGTGAAGGTGATCAGCGCAGAATGTGCATAAGCGTCTCAAGATGGTGCGCCAGAACGCCGTGAAACACAACAAATGAGCGCATTTCTTGCGATCGCGGCGCCTACGGAAGTTTTTAACTTGGCAGACTTGTTTCGGTTATCGACAATGCAGCCTCACAAAGCGCCGGTTTTCTACCAGACTGGGCAAACCGAAGAACGCGGCTGCAGGGACGATGCGCGACGATGACCCAGTTTGACGGTGAGCTGTCGCCTCCCTTCGAGATCGTCGAGCCGGCCAACTGGCGCGCCCCGATCATTTTCAATTCCCCGCATTCGGGCTCGGTCTATCCAGCGGAATTCCTCAGTGCGTCCCGCATCGACGTGACGGCACTGCGCCGCTCGGAAGATTCGTTCATGGACGAATTGATCGCGGGATTAAGCGATCGCGGCTTCCCGGTGGTCCGGGTGCACTTCCCGCGCTCCTATGTGGACGTCAACCGCGAGCCCTATGAGCTCGATCCACGGATGTTCAACGGCCGGCTGCCCAGTTTTGCCAATACCCGCTCGATGCGGGTCGCGGGCGGCCTCGGCACGATTCCCCGGGTGGTCGGCGACGGCCAGGAGATTTACCGCGAGCGGCTCGACGTCGATGACGCCCTCACCCGGATCGAGGCGCTGTACAAGCCCTACCACCGCGCCCTGCGCCGCCTGATCAACAAGGCGCACCAGACATTCGGCACGGTGATCCTGGTGGATTGCCACTCGATGCCCTCGATCGGAATTTCCCGTGAGGAGCCGCGCCGCCCGGACGTGGTCGTCGGTGACCGCTATGGCACCAGCTGCGCCACTATCCTGGCCGAGGTGGTCGAACACACATTCGGCGGCCTCGGCTATTCCCTGGGCCGTAACAAGCCCTATGCCGGCGGTTTCATTACCGAGCATTACGGCAACCCGGCCAGCGGGCTGCACGCCATCCAGATCGAGCTGAACCGGGCGATCTATATGGACGAACGCCGCCGCGAGAGGACGGCGCGCTTCGACCAAATTGCTGCCGATTTTACCGTTCTGGCCGACGCGCTGGCGAAGATCCCGCTGGACAGCCTCGGCCCGTTCCAGGCCGCCGCCGAATAGGCCGGGCCAAACATCTCGCCGGGGTTCGAACCGTCACTCAATCAGATGTGGTATTTGGAACCGTGACCGCCGGATCATAATAGGTGCTTATTTCCTGCGACAAATTGTCAATTTTCGCTGGATTTAGAGATGGGGCAGAGTTTTACCATCGGGATTCATGCAACCTTAGGTTCTTCCCACCAGCGTGGTTCCGCGGATTGGAACCGCACAACAATGGGCAGGAGAGAACATGAAGAACATGATCAAGAAATTCTGGTCGGACGAATCGGGAGCGACTGCAATCGAATACGGGCTGATCGCCGCCGGCATCTCGCTGGCCATTATCGCAGTCGTCAACGGACTCGGCACCAACCTCAATGGCAAGTTCAGCGAAATCAACGGGTCGCTGAAGTAGCCTCTGCGACGTGGACACCGGCTTGAGGTTCTCAGCCGAATAAGTCTTGCTTGATGACTGACGTCGCAATGGGCCCGAGGCTGTCGGGGTGCCAAGCGACGAACAGGCCAGGCGACATAAAGACAATCGCCGGCAGCCACGTCGGCACGCCGTGATGCAAAACTCCTCCGAAAAGAAAAAAGGACCGCTTGCGATAGCAAGCGGTCCAAGTCTAGGGAGGAAACGCCCAAGGAGGGCAGCGATAGCGCAAGCGCTACCGCACCGCAACAATATGCAGCCGCGACGCACCAAGTGCAAGAGTTTTCGGGCAAATTTCCATGCAAATTTCGCATAGTGATCGCACCATTCAGGCATAGGCGTCATAATTTCTATGAGCAAAATCAATGCGATATAGAAACGACAGTAGCTTTGACCTATTTAAGAAATGATCATATATTCATTTCCTTGGCCAATTTCTGATGTCGGGCATCAGAAATCTTAGGGAAATCGCAATCCGATTCAGCGCTGTGGCTTAGGGGAATCGCAGAGAGATTTCGATCACCGCAGATGCGAGTCGTTGCCCTGCGCTGTATAGGAAGCGACGCGCCCCCATCCAGCAGCCGCAACAAAGGACCTCTCCGTGACGGTCATCGACTTCAACGCCTTCATTGGTCGTCTTGCGACCTCGTCGGGCGAGACCATCCTGCCGTTCTTTCGCACCTCGCTGAGTATCGACAACAAGAACAGCACCGATTTCGACCCGGTCACGGAAGCCGACCGAGCTGCCGAGGCGGTGATGCGCCGGCTGATCAAGGCCAACTTCCCCCAGCACGGCATTGTTGGCGAGGAATTCGGTACCGAACGCGAAGACGCCGAATATGTCTGGGTGCTCGACCCGATCGACGGCACCAAATCCTTCATCTCCGGCTTCCCGATCTGGGGCACGCTGATCGCGCTGCTGCATCGGGGCACACCGGTCTATGGCATGATGCACCAGCCCTATATCGGCGAGCGCTTCAGCGGCGACAGCGGTTCGGCGCGCTACCAGGGCGCCAACAACACCACCCGCAAGCTTGCCGTGCGCCGTTGCGCATCGCTGAAAGACGCGACTTTGTTCACGACCAGCCCGCGGCTAATGAACGACGCCGATCGCGCGAAATTTCACGACGTCGAAAAAGGTGTGCGGCTGACGCGCTACGGCGGCGATTGCTATTCCTATTGCATGCTCGCCGCGGGCCATCTCGATCTCGTCATCGAAACCGAGCTGAAGGCCTACGATATTGCAGCACTGATCCCGATCATCACCGGCGCTGGCGGCGTCGTAACGACATGGGAGGGCAAACCCGCGCAGAACGGTGGCCGCATCGTCGCCGCCGGCGATCCGCGCGTGCATGAGGCCGCGCTGAAGATCCTCAACGCCTGATCGGGCGCAGCTACGCCCGCGCAGCAGCCCGTAAATGCTCGATCATCTGCTGCGCGGGACGGGATAACGTCTTCAGGCTGCGAAAGCAGATTGCCAGCCTTCGATTGGCCCAGGGATCGCGAATCCGGATCAGCGCCAGCGCCGTCGACCGTGCGCAGCGCCGTGCCGCAACTTCCGGCACAATCGCAATGCCGACCCCCGCCGCCGCCATCTGGCACATCGCATCGAAATCGCGCATCTGCGCCCGGTAGCGCAGTCGCGCGCCCAGCTTCGCTGCGTATTTGCCGATGTGGTTCTGCAGCGCGGTCGCATTGGTGAGACCGATAAAGTCGCGGTCGATGATCTGATGGAAATCGATGTGACGGCGGCTGGCGAGATCGCTGCGCGGCGCCGTCACCAACATCAGCCGGTCTTCGTTGAAGGTGAAACGTTCCAGACTGTCCGGCAGCGTATGTTCGGCCGCGAAGCCAAAATCGGCGATGCCGGCGGCAATCGCTTGCGCGATATCGGCGCTTTCGCGCTCCTCAACCTCGAGGCTGACATTGGGGTGCTCGCGCAGGAAACTCGCCAGCGCCTTCGGCAGATGTTCGGAGAGCCCCACTGTATTGGCCAGCATCGACACGCTGGCCTTCATGCCATTGGCATAGGCCGCCATGTCACCGCGCATGGTCTCGACATTCTGCATGACGATGCGGGCATGGCCGAGCAGGCTCTCGCCGGCCGCCGTTAGCGTGACACCGCGCCGCCCGCGTTTCAACAGCGGCACGCCGACTGTCGCCTCCAGTCCCTTGATCCTCGCACTAGCCGAGGCCAGCGCCAGATTGGCAGCGGCAGCACCCGCGGTGATACTGCGCGCCTCGGCCACCGCGACGAACAGCCTGAGATCAACAAGGTCGGCATGCATGGCGTTCTCCGCATCAGCCTTCGTTAGAAACGAAGGCAATCTCCGTAACCTCCAGATTGTGCCTGTCCATCCGATCGGTCAATGTGCCTGCATCATGTTCGATTCCTCACTCATTCTGATCGCCGCAGTCTTCGCTCTTGCGGGCTTCGTCAAAGGGGTCATCGGCCTCGGCCTCCCGACCGTTTCGATGGGCCTGCTCGCCGTCGCCATGCCCCCGGTGCAGGCACTGGCCATCGTCATCGCCCCCGCGATCGTCACCAATATCTGGCAGACCTTCGTGGGCGGCTATCTGCGCGACATCATCCGCCGGCTGTGGCCGCTGATGCTCGGCACCGCTTTCGGTATTTGGAGCAGCGGCGGGCTGATGACCGGCCCCTATGCACGCTACGGCACCATCGTGCTCGGCATCCTGCTGGTGATCTATGGTGCCATCAGCCTCGTGAAATTCCAGCTAAGCGTCGCAAAACAGAACGAAGGGTGGGTCGGCGGCGTCGTCGGCCTTATCACCGGTGTCGTCGCTGCCGCCACCGGCGTGCAGGTGATCCCGTCGATGCCCTTCATGCAGTCGATCGGCATGGAAAAGGACGAGCTGATCCAGGCGCTCGGTGTCTATTTCACCGTCTGTACTCTCGCACAGGCCTTCAACCTCTCCAGCGCCGGTCTGCTGAATGCCTCCATAGCGCTGTCGGGCCTCGTTGCCATGGTGATGGCCTTTGCCGGCATGTTCATCGGCCAGATGGTGCGTATGCGGATGCATCCCGACCAATTCCGCCGCTGGTTCCTGATCGCGATGATGCTGCTCGGCGTCTATCTGGCCGGCGTCGAGACGTGGGAAATTCTGAAGTAATTAACGCGTCTCCAGCATCGCCACGCGGATGCCGAGATAGATGAAGACGCCGCCGAGGGCGCGGTTGATCCACACCATTGCCTGACTGGATTGTCGGACGCGGCTGGCGGCTTTGGCAGCGACAATGGCCGTACCGAGCCCCCAGATCGTGCCCGTGCTGATGAAGATCAGCCCAAGTACGATGAAAGCCAACGCCTTGCTGGGCGCATCCACGTCGACGAATTGCGGCAGGAAGGCGAGAAAGAACAGCGCGACCTTCGGGTTCAGCGCGTTCGTGAAGACGCCCTGCCAGAACACCTGCCGGAGCGACAGCAGCGACTTTTCCGCGGCGTCGTTCGTCGCAACTGTCGATGCCCGCGCACGCAGCATCTGCACGCCGGTGTAAAGCAGATAGGCCGCGCCGATCCATTTCACTGCGGTGAAAGCATAGGACGAGGCCGCTAGCAGCGCCGACAATCCGACCGCCGCGGCGAACACATGGACCAGACATCCCGCACTGATCCCCAGCGCCGCCGCCACGCCGCCGCGCCAGCCCATCTGGACGCTGCGCCCGACGATGTAAGCCGTGTCCGGTCCCGGCGTGATGTTGAGCAGGATGCCGGAGAGGATGAAGAGCCAGAGGCCGTGGATACCGAGCATGAGTGGCTTTCGTTACTTGAACAGCGGCGTGCCCGGCACGAATGCGTCGAATGCCGCCCAGAATTGCTGCCGGTAGCGATCCTGTTCCTGCAGGATCTCGTGACGGGAGCCGGCGATTACCAGATGAGAGCCGGCACGCAGGTGATAGGCGAATTCCTCGATGGCCGGCGTCGACACCACCTGGTCGTTGCTGGCCGCCAGCATCAGGATCGGCTGACGGATCTTCACGGGATAGCTGGCCTCGCGAAAGCCGTGCATCCCACGGATCGCCGTATCGGCCCAGGCCACCGTCGGCGAGCCGATGCCGAGCGTCGGGTCCTCTTCGAGGATTGCCGCGTTGCGCGCATAGCGCACCGGATCGCTGGTCAGTTTGTTATTGGGGAATGACGAGGTCCCGACCAGTTCGCCATTGCCGCCGGGAATGTAGTTGCCGCCCTGCCCGGTCCAGCGCATGACGCGCAACAACAACCGCGCCGGCAGCGAGGTCGAGCGGCCCGGCAGATCGATCATCGGCGCCGACAGTACCATGCGATCGAACCAGCGCTTGCCGGAATGCGCCACACGCAGCATCACCGCGCCGCCCATGGAATGCGCCAGGGCGAAATAAGGCGGCGGGCAATCCGGCATCACCACCTGCTGCACGAAAGTTTCGACGTCGATCTCGAAATCCGAGAAGCTGCGCACGTACCCCTTGCGGCCATCGCGCAACTGCCGCGACGAATGGCCCTGGCCACGCCAGTCGATCATGGCCACGGCAAAGCCGCGGTCGCGCAGGTCGCGCACGGTCTCGAAATACTTCTCGATATATTCGCCGCGCCCGCTGAACACGCAGACCGTGCCCTTGCGCCCGGTCGTCGGCGCCCAGCGCGCAAAACGTAGCTCAGCGCCGTCCGGCGTCTTGATGGTGCCGGACACGGCACCCTCGGGAACGGGGTTGGCGGGAATGGAGACGAGCGTCATGGCGGGGGACCGGTTAGGCGAAAAACGCGGGATTTCAAGGGCGGGAGACAGGTCGGCGCGAATCTTTCGGCCCCCCTTGCGAGCCGCCAGACCCCTCCCATATCAGCTTCGTGCAGGCCTCTCTAGGCTGCATGACACGAAAGCCCGGCCCTTATGGCGGGCGGGTTGTTGCAACAGTCGCTCAATGGAGGACTATCCAATGCGTAGCTATGATCTCACCCCGTTTTATCGTTCCACCGTCGGTTTCGACCGCCTGTTCAATCTGCTCGATCAGAGCACAGGTGACGCCGCGCCGGGCTATCCGCCCTACAATATCGAGCGCACCGGCGAGAACGAGTACCGTATCAGTGTCGCCGTTTCCGGCTTTGCGCAGAACGAGCTCTCCATCGTCGCGAAGGAAAACACGCTGACGATCAAGGGCGAGAAGGCTGCCAACGAGAATGGCAGCAAGGCCGAAGTGCTCTATCGCGGCATCGCCGCCCGTGCCTTTGAACGCGCCTTCCAGCTCGCCGACTTCGTGCAGGTGAAGAACGCCTCGCTCGAGAACGGCCTGCTTCATGTGGACCTCGTCCGCGAGATCCCGGAAGCCAAGAAACCGCGCAGCATTCCGATTTCCACCAGCGCCGTGAGCGCGCCGCAGGTGGTCGACGGCTCGGCCGAGAAAGTCGCCGCGTAACCGCGACTTTGTGAAGTAAAGTAAGTGTAGCTGTAAATGAAACGCCCCGGAGTAATCCGGGGCGTTTTGTTATTGTGCGCAGCGCTGCACAAACTATTCCATGCCCTGAACGGGCGGAGGAGTGTCCGCAGGCTTGCTGGACTCTGCAGGCTTTGCTTCCGTCGCGGGAGGCGGAACCGTCGGTGCTGCGGCCTCCGGCTTCGAGGCAGTAGAAGTCGACGGCGCAGCACCCGTCGTCTCCGGCGGTTTCGTCTCAGCCGGCTTCTGCTCAGTCACAGCCGATTGCTGCACGGGCGCCGCAGCCGGCGGCGTTTCAGGTGGTTTGACTGCGACCGGCTTGGTCTCGGCCGGAGTGACAGGCTTGGCCGGTGCCGCAACCGCGCGCACCGGTGGCCGCTTCGGCAGCGGCACTGTCGTTGCACGGCTTGCGACTTTCGGTGCGGGCGTTGCCGTCCCGGCTGTAAACGGCGGGCGGCGATATTGCGGCAGCGTCGGCACCGCGCCTTGCGGGCCGTAGCGCGTGTCGATTTCCTCGCTCATCCGGTCGCCCATGCGGTAGGCGGGAATGAAGCGCAGGATCCGCCCGCTACGCGCATCGATCACCAACCGGCCGTCCTCGCCGTTGAGGTCGATCGCCGAGACCGTGTAGATGAGGCCGCGTTGCTGCGGCATGCCGAGGGCAGAGAAGCCGGCCTCGCGCAGGATCGAATAGACCTCCCGCAGCGGCAGCACAGCCAGATCATAGCCCCGGCGCAAAACGCCGTAGGGGCGCGGCTCCGCATATTCCACGGGCGGCATGGCCGCATAGGGACCGCCTACATCCGATACCTGCGCCACAGCGGCAACGTCGCCGCGCATCGGCGGCAGCGCCTGCGCCTGTGCAGCGCCACTCGCCAGCAACAGACCGGCCGAGGCCAGACATCCCACAAGTACCTTCATTGCATGCTCCTTCGACGCCCCCGCGCCCGGAGTGTGTTCAGCTCCCTGAACCTCTCGCTCTCATCCGTCCCGCTGCAGCAACCACCGCTGCCACAGGCGTTAACGGACAGTGCTCAACCTCACCGCTGAATCCGGCAGCCCTTGGGCCAGCCTTTGGCCGGAACGCGGCACCTCCGGGCTGAATGTGTCTTCGAGACATGGACAATTTGGCATGCGTTGTTGCTATGCGACGACGGACTCAAGCGCGCTTGTGTGCTAGATAAAAATTTGGCAAAGTCCTGGTTAGGACAGCATCACTGTCGCAATTTTTGGTGGCAAATCCGGCACAGGGTTTGCAACATAAGCAGGCGTCGGGACTAAAAAACACGCCTGCTGAGACGAAATGCCTTTAAGGCAAGACATGGGGTGGCCGCCGGGGACGATGGGCACCACCAGTCTGAATTCTGAAAACGAGGCTCGCAAGGCGCGCGAGCGGTAGCCCGAACGGGTTCCGCGAGCGTCAAAGGTGCGCCGACAAGGGTGGCAGAACCCCGACGGGGGTTGAGAGGACGAAGATGAGCGGATCAGAGCACGAGCGCCAATTGATCGAAACCGGCACGCATTCGGCGGCCCCGGCTATCAAATCGGCTCACGTGAAAGACGCCGCCATCAAACCGGAACTCCATACCTACCGTCCGCCGGCGCTGGGTCTCTATGACCCGTCGCAGGAAAAGGACGCCTGCGGCGTCGGCTTCATTGCCAACATCAAGGGCCGCAAGTCGCATCAGATCGTGTCTGACGCGATCAGCATCCTCTGTAACCTCGAGCACCGCGGCGCCACCGGCGCAGATCCACGCTTTGGCGACGGCGCCGGTATTCTGGTGCAGATCCCGCACAAGTTCTTCGTCCGCAAGACTGCGGAACTCGGCTTCAGCCTGCCGGAGCCTGGCAAATACGCCATCGGCGCGCTGTTCATGCCGCGTGATACCGCGTGGCGGAAAGTCATTCAGGGCATCATCGGCGACCAGATCAAGGCCGAAGGCCTGAAGCTGCTCGGCTGGCGCGACGTACCCACCGACAACGCCTCGCTCGGTGAGAGCGTGAAGCCGACCGAGCCTGCCAACATGCAGGTCTTCATCGGCATCGGCAAAGCCAAGATCGCCGACGAGGACGAATTCGAGCGCCGGCTCTACATTCTCCGCAAGTCGATCTCGCAGGCGATCTATCAGCGCCGCGAGCGCGGCCTCGCCGGCTATTACCCCTGCTCGATGTCGTGCCGCACGATCATCTACAAGGGCATGTTCCTCGCCGATCAGCTCGGCAGCTACTATGCCGACCTGCACGAAGAGGATTTCGAAAGCGCGCTGGCGCTGGTGCATCAGCGCTTCTCGACGAACACCTTCCCGACCTGGTCGCTGGCGCATCCGTACCGCATGGTCGCGCATAACGGCGAAATCAACACGCTGCGCGGCAACGTCAACTGGATGGCGGCGCGTCAGGCGTCCATCGAGTCCGAACTCTATGGCAAGGACATCAGCCGTCTGTGGCCGATCTCCTATGAAGGTCAGTCGGACACCGCCTGCTTCGACAACGCGCTCGAATTCCTGGTGCAGGGTGGCTACTCGCTGCCCCACGCCGTGATGATGATGATTCCGGAAGCCTGGGCCGGCAATCCCTTGATGGATGAGCAGCGCCGCGCCTTCTACGAATATCACGCCGCGATGATGGAGCCGTGGGACGGTCCTGCTGCGCTCGCTTTCACCGACGGTCGCCAGATCGGCGCGACGCTGGACCGCAACGGTCTGCGCCCCGCACGTTATCTCGTCACCAAGGACGACCGCATCGTGATGGCGTCCGAAATGGGCGTGCTGGCGATTCCGGAAGAAGACATCATCACCAAGTGGCGCCTGCAGCCCGGCAAGATGCTGCTGGTGGACCTCGTCCAGGGCCGTCTGATCCCTGACGACGAGATCAAGGCGACGCTGGCTGCAAGTCATCCCTATAGCGAGTGGCTCGAACACACCCAGATCGTTCTGGAAGAGCTCCCGGACGCGGCGGCCAAGGGCCAGCGCTCCAACCTGCCGCTGCTCGATCGCCAGCAGGCCTTTGGCTACACCCAGGAAGACGTCACCATCCTGCTGACGCCGATGGCGTCGCAGGGCGAGGAAGCGTCGGGCTCCATGGGCACCGACACGCCGATCTCGGCGCTATCGAGCAAGCCGAAGCCGCTGTTCACCTATTTCAAGCAGAACTTCGCGCAGGTGACCAACCCGCCGATCGATCCGATCCGCGAAGAGCTCGTCATGAGCCTCGTCTCGATCATCGGACCGCGGCCGAACCTGTTCGACCTGCAGGGCGTTGCCACCACCAAGCGTCTCGAAGTGCGTCAGCCGATCCTGACGGACCAGGACCTCGAGAAGATCCGCTCGATCACCGATGTCGCCGAGTCGCACTTTGTCTCGCGCACCCTCGACACCACCTTCCATGCCGGTTTCGGCGCGGCGGGTATGGAGCAGGTGCTGGATGAGCTCTGCGCCCGCGCCGAAGCCGCCGTGCGTGAAGGCGTCAACATCATCATCCTGTCCGACCGCATGGCCGGCTCGGATCGCATCCCGATCCCGTCGCTGCTGGCTTGCGCCTCAGTGCATCACCACCTGATCCGTACCGGCCTGCGCACCTCGGTCGGCCTGGTCGTCGAATCCGGCGAACCGCGCGAAGTGCATCACTTCGCCTGCCTCGCCGGTTATGGCGCCGAAGCGATCAACCCGTACCTGGCGTTCGAATCCATCATCGCCATGAAGGACCGGCTGCCGGTGCAGCTCGACGACTACGAAATCGTCAAGCGCTTCATCAAGTCGATCGGCAAGGGCCTGCTCAAGGTCATGTCGAAGATGGGCATCTCGACCTACCAGTCCTATTGCGGCGCGCAGATCTTCGACGCCGTCGGCCTGCGTCAGGAATTCGTCACCAAGTACTTCACGGGCACCCACACCAAGATCGAAGGCGTCGGCCTCGCCGAAATCGCCGAGGAGACCGTGCGTCGCCATAACGAGGCGTTCGGCGAGATCGAGATCTACAAGACGGCGCTCGATGTCGGCGGCGAATACGCCTATCGCAGCCGCGGCGAAGATCATGCGTGGAACGCCGAGTCGGTATCGCTGCTGCAGCATGCCGTGCGCGGCAACTCGCAGGAGCGTTATCGCGCCTTCGCCAAGATCCTCAACGAACAGTCGGAGCGTCTGCTGACGCTGCGCGGCCTGTTCAAGATCAAGACGGCCGAAGACGAGAAGCGCAAGCCTGTGCCGCTCGAGGAAGTCGAATCCGCCGCGGACATCGTCAAGCGCTTCGCCACCGGCGCCATGTCCTACGGCTCGATCTCACGCGAGGCGCATACGACGCTGGCCATTGCCATGAACCGGATCGGCGGCAAGTCGAACACCGGCGAAGGCGGCGAGGAGTCGGATCGCTACAAGCCGATGCCGAATGGCGACAGCATGCGTTCGGCGATCAAGCAGGTCGCGTCGGGACGGTTTGGCGTCACCACGGAATATCTCGTCAATTCCGACATGATGCAGATCAAGATGGCGCAGGGCGCTAAGCCCGGCGAAGGCGGTCAGCTGCCCGGCCACAAGGTCGACGCGACGATTGCTGCCGTGCGTCACTCGACCCCGGGCGTCGGCCTCATTTCGCCGCCGCCGCATCACGACATCTATTCGATCGAAGACATCGCGCAGCTGATCTACGACCTCAAGAACGTCAATCCGACGGGCCAGGTCTCGGTCAAGCTGGTGTCGGAAATCGGCGTCGGTACAGTCGCCGCGGGCGTCGCCAAGGCGCGCGCGGATCATGTGACCATCGCCGGCTTCGAAGGCGGCACCGGCGCATCGCCGCTGACCTCGATCAAGCATGCGGGTTCGCCGTGGGAAATCGGTCTTGCCGAAACCCACCAGACCCTCGTGCGTGAACGGCTGCGTAGCCGCATCATCGTCCAGGTTGACGGCGGCTTCCGCACCGGCCGCGACGTCGTCATCGGCGCGCTCCTCGGCGCCGACGAATTCGGCTTCGCCACCGCGCCCTTGATTGCTGCCGGCTGCATCATGATGCGCAAGTGCCATCTCAACACCTGCCCGGTTGGCGTCGCCACCCAGGATCCGGTGCTGCGCAAGCGCTTCACCGGCCAGCCCGAGCACGTCATCAACTACTTCTTCTTCGTCGCCGAGGAAGTCCGCGAGATCATGGCCCAGCTCGGCTATCGCAACTTCGACGAGATGGTCGGCCAGGTGCAGATGCTCGACCAGTCGGCCCTCGTGTCGCACTGGAAGGCCAAGGGTCTCGACTTCTCCAAGCTGTTCGTGCGCCAGCCCGAACTGCCCGGCCAGAAGATCTATCACACCGAGGATCAGGACCATCACCTGGAAGCCGTGCTTGATCGCGAGTTGATCAAGCAGGCGCAGCCCGCGCTCGACCGCGGCGCGCCGGTGAAGATCGACACCAAGATCAACAGCACCAACCGTTCTGCCGGCGCCATGCTGGCGGGCTCGGTAGCCAAGATCTACGGCCATGCTGGCCTGCCCGACGACACCATCAAGGTGTCGCTGAAGGGCACCGCCGGTCAGGCCTTCGGCGCCTGGCTGTGCAAGGGCATCACCTTCGATCTCGAAGGCGAAGGCAACGACTATGTCGGCAAGGGCCTTTCGGGTGGCAAGATCATCGTCCGTCCGCCGGCGCACTCCGCCATCGTGCCCGAAGAGTCGATCATCGTCGGCAACACCGTGATGTATGGCGCGATCGAGGGCGAGTGCTACTTCCGCGGCGTCGCCGGCGAGCGTTTCGCCGTGCGTAACTCGGGCGCTGTGGCCGTCGTCGAAGGCGCCGGCGATCATTGCTGCGAATACATGACCGGCGGCATCGTCGTGGTGCTGGGCAAGACCGGCCGTAACTTCGCAGCCGGCATGTCCGGCGGCGTGGCTTATGTGCTCGACGAAACCGGCGACTTCCCGAAGCTGTGCAACATGGCGATGGTCGAACTCGAACCGGTCCTCTCGGAAGAGATGATCGCCGAGAACACCTATCACCACTCCGGCGATCTCGAAGCCCATGGCAAGGTTGACGTGTTCGCCAATCTGCTCGACTCCGATATCGAGCGCCTGCATGTGCTGATCACGCGTCACGCGAAATATGCCGGCTCGGCCAAGGCTGCGATGATCCTCGCGGACTGGAAAACCTGGCTGCCGAAATTCCGCAAGGTGATGCCGGTCGAGTACCGCCGCGCGCTGCGCGAGTTGAAAGCAAAAAGCGCCGAGGCCGAACCGCAGATAGCGATCGGCGCGTAAGACACGGACTGAACCGCCGCCCTCATCAGGCGGCGGGACTGAGATCGAAACAAGCAAATCATCCTTCGAGGCGCGCCAATGCGTAACGCTCGGGATGACGGTGGGACAGACTGCAGAGGCGTCAGTTGTAATGGGCAAGATCACGGGTTTTCTGGAAATCGATCGTCACGACCGCAAGTACGCGCCGGTTACCGAGCGCCTGAAGGGCTATAACGAGTTCGTCATTCCGCTCAGCGAGAAAGACACCCGCGATCAGGCCGCGCGCTGCATGAATTGCGGCATTCCCTATTGCCACGGCACCGGCTCGGTTCAGCCCGGCACGCCCGGCTGCCCGGTCAACAACCAGATCCCGGACTGGAACGACCTCGTCTACACCGGCAACTGGGAAGAAGCCTCGCGCAACCTGCACTCGACCAACAACTTCCCGGAATTCACCGGCCGCATCTGCCCGGCGCCGTGCGAAGCGTCCTGCACGCTGAACATCGATGACAACCCGGTCACCATCAAGACCATCGAATGCGCCATCGTCGACAAGGCATGGGACAATGGCTGGCTGAAGCCGCAGGTCTCCGCCGTGAAGACCGGCCGCAAGGTCGCCGTGATCGGTGCCGGCCCGGCCGGCCTGGCCTGCGCGCAGCAGCTCGCGCGCGCCGGACACGACGTCCATGTCTATGAGAAGTTCGCCAAGGCCGGCGGCTTGATGCGTTACGGCATTCCCGACTTCAAGATGGAAAAGCACATCATTGATCGCCGCGTCGCGCAGATGGAAGGCGAAGGTGTCACCTTCCATTACGGCAAGGCTGTTGGCGGTACGTCGCCCGGCGCCATCGACCCCGCCGAGCTCCTGAAGGAATATGAAGCCATCGCGCTGACCGGCGGCGCCGAGCACGGCCGCGACCTGCCGATCCCCGGCCGCGAATTCGACGGCATCCATTTTGCGATGGATTTCCTGCCGCAGCAGAATCGCCGCGTCGGCAACGAACCGCTCGGCGACGTCAAGGAGATCCTGGCCGGTGGCAAGCATGTCGTCGTCATCGGCGGCGGCGACACCGGTTCCGACTGCATCGGCACCAGCCTGCGTCAAGGCGCGCTGTCGGTGACCCAGCTCGAAATCATGCCGGCTCCGCCCGAGCATGAGAACAAGGGCCTGACCTGGCCGAACTGGCCGCTGAAGATGCGGACCTCATCGAGCCAGGCCGAAGGCGCCAAGCGCGAATTCGCCGTGCTGACCCAGAGCTTCGAAGGTGTGGACGGCAAGGTCACCAAGCTGAACTGCGTGCAGGTCGACGACAAGTTCAAGCCGATCCCCGGCTCGGAATTTTCGTTGCAGGCCGATCTCGTGCTGCTGGCCATGGGCTTCGTCCATCCCGTCCACGAAGGCATGCTGAAGACCCTCGGCGTCGATCTCGACCAGCGCGGCAATGTCCGCGCCGCAACGACGGACTTCGCGACCTCGCTGCCGAAGGTGTTCTCCGCCGGCGACATGCGCCGCGGCCAGTCACTGGTGGTCTGGGCGATCCGCGAAGGTCGTTTGTGCGCGCGTGCGATCGATCAGGCGCTGATGGGGACCACGACGCTGCCGAGGTAATTGATCTCTCAAGATCGAATGATAGGGGCTCCGCACGTAAGTGTTGGAGCCCTTTTTATTTTACCAAGCGCAACAATAGGATCACAGGATTGGTCGAGATCACGGCTTTCGATGAGCGTCGATAATCGTGTTTCGGTACTCGTCGGGTGAAGCGTTCGTCTTCGTTGCGTCTCTGAAGCGCTGCTTCATCGCAAGCGTCAGTTCGACGCCCTCGACAGCAGCGATTTTCTCATAACAAGCAGCCCCAAGAATAAACTCACCGGCCGCATTCGCTGCCGTGAAAGTCCGGCATCTCGCGATGAACGCCGCCAACTCTGTCGGCCCTGTAAACCGATGCACCTCGCCGGCAAAGTCCGCCATCCGCGCCATGTCACGCGCCCGCTGGTCACGTCTGTAGTTGACGACAAAACGCAGAAACTCTGCATTGAAACGCTCCGGGCATCCCTGCCCCGTATCCGCACGCACCCGTCCCCATCCCAACGTCGTCCGACGTAAAACGCGCCACAGGCAAAGCCCGGTCGGATAATCCAGATGGATCAGCGTGTCCGCCTGCGTCAGCCGCGACACGAGTGTGCCGCTGTAGTTGCCATCCATGATCCAGCGCGGTTCAGCCGCCAACGCCTCGACCGTCGCGCGCCAGACATCGCCATCCGGCATGCGCCAACCGGGCTGCCAGTAGTGGCGGTCGAGATGGATCACGGGCAGCCCTGTGATCTCCGATAGCGCACGAGCCGCCGTGCTTTTTCCCGCGCCTGGACAGCCGACGATCAAGACGCATTTCAATGTGAGTGCTCCCATTCGAACTGCGGGATTTAAATTGACATTAGACGGAGCGGTGTTTCTCACCCCAATGCTGCATCTCATGCACAGTAGTCAAAGGGCGTGCCCGGCTACCTCCAAGGTTGCGTAGCTTTTGGAAGACAACCCCGAGGGAAACCGCTACCTTTGACCTATTGAGGGAGACAGCACTTCGCTCCGGATATTGGTTGTCATCTTTGCAGCATTTGTTTGTAGCTCCGCACAAGCGCGTGGGCCCTATGGTTCAATCTCGATTGGAAACTGGACCGGCGGGGCGTTCACTAACGACAAAACTGGCCAATTTAGTAGCTGCATAGCTAGCGCGCCTTACAAGAGTGGCATCACCTTTGGCGTTATGGTGGATCCCAAGTTTTCTTGGCATCTGGCTTTCATACACCCTTCGTGGCGATTGAACGCGGGACAAGCTTTTCCTATCATCCTAACCTTCGACGGCCGTTCGCCATTCAATGTCAATGGCGCCGCAATCTCGGACACACTTGTTGTTGTGCCTATGCCGGACAACTCGTCGCTAATCGCCCAATTCAGAAGGTCTAAGACACTATCGGCGTTCACTCAGGGACAGCTATTCCAATTTGATCTAAGATCGACAGGGGCTTTACTTCCTGCCCTCGTAAACTGCGTAACGACAGTCAACAAAGGCGGCATTACTGCAGCCATCGATTTCTTGCCCCCGAAAGTAGCCTCTGTGCCGACTTCTCAAACTCCGTCAGTAGGCGGAAGTATGAGGGTCGATACGAGCACAAGCACACCTCCAGAAATACAGATCGAAGCCATAGAATTAGCCTCGAATTTCATATTGAAAAGCGCACTCCGGAATCCAAAAGTTCTTACTAGGTCAGAAACACCAGTTTCATTGGCTTCCTATGGAGCAGCTTGGCGTTCGGATGAGGCCGCAGGATTTGTCAAAATCGTACCGGCACAAGATGGCGTCAGGGGATTGGACGTAGCCTCAACCATCGTTGCTAATGACGCCAAGGATTGTAAGGCAAAGTTCGCTTCTGGAAGAACTAGCGAACTTGTGGACAGCGAAGTCGTTTTTCGGGGATTCTCATCCTGCGAAGACTCTGACGGTGTGCGATTGTCTCAGTACTTCATTGTCTCTCGAAAGAAGGGCGGCTTTGTATTGTTCTCTGTTGTTGCCTCATCGAAGGGAGAGGAAGCCCGGGCGTTTCAAAAGGACGAGCGGCTCGTCGACTTCAAGAAGGCCGCGTTAATTGCTGCCAGCCCATAATCCTTCTTGACTCCCTCATCGGCTAAGATTATATTCCCCTCACCCTGTCCAACGAGGGGCGCTTCTCGAGGGCGTCTTTGGAGGTGGGACAGGGTGCGGCGCCCGCGGACGTGCCTCGCAAGCACGGACTCGGGAGGTCCTGGGTAGCCGTCCGGGCCCACTACGGGGCTCTGCCGCTTGCGGCTGGACGGGTGCGGGTGAAGGCTGGCGAAAGTCGGCCGGATGACGGGCACGATGCCCGTACCCAGTACCCGGAAGCACGGCCCCGGGAACAGAAAAGCCGCGATGGAGCGCCGAAAGGCGTGCGCCCACCAAGGGTCGCTGTCGCAGGCAGCCGACGGGACGCGCCACTGACTACAAAGTTGCGCCTTTCGGCGCTTCATCCCCCTCACATCAAAGGGGGGACCACCGAAAGGCCAACTTGCGCGGCGGCGCGGGGCAGACGGCGCGTGCGCGCATCATCCGGAGCATGACGTCATCCAGAACAGTACAAAGACTCGCACAGCGCGACCGGGCGCGCGGCGCATCTCTGGGTGGGTAGTCAGCAACCTCCGGACACGCTAAGCGAATGTCATCCCGCCGGTTCGTCCTTCCAAACGTGTTGTCCCTTCCCGCATGAAATTCCTGCTTATTCCGCTCGGCCTGGTGGCGCTTGTCACACAGGCGCATGCCAGCGATGCCCGCTTCATGGCTGCCCTCGGCAAGCTCGATCCAAAGACCCGGCTGGAACAGGTCTGCGATTTCGAAGCGATGCGCCGGATCAGCAAGGGCGGCCCGCGCGTCGAGCGCGCCAAATCCGACGCGCTGGTGCCGCCGCAGCATCTCGGCAACACGCTGATCGCCAAGGGCGGCGCCTATCGTGCGGGCGGCAAATGGATGCAGGTCGCCTTCACCTGCAAGGCGACGCCGGACCACAAGACGGTGCTGGATTTCACCTACAAGACGGGAACGGTCATTCCGCCCGCCAAATGGCAGTCTTTGGGGCTCTGGAAGTAATCCAGGCCTCGCCGTTCACCCTGCCGCTAAAAGTTCCGGGATTTGCTTGACGTTAACGCCGGGCGGCGCTTGATGGCGGGATCGCGGCTGCCCGCTTGCGGCCCGAATCCGGTAGTATGTCGAGCGGGAACCCGGGTCTGCGGACCCTGCGATTGCGGTCGAGGCGCATGTCACAGAAGCCCAATATGCCGAGATGGCGGATCGATCACTGGCGTGCCGAAAAGGGCACGCTGATGGTGCTTGCCGTGGCATTGGGCCTGCTGATCGGCATCGTGGCTCCCGCGTCGGCGCAATTTTTCGGTTTCGGCGGTCCGCAGCAACCTCCGCCGCGTCCGCAGCGCAATGTGCCGCAGGGCGGCGGTGGCGGCTTCGGCTGGTTCGGCGGCGGCAATGACAGTCCGTTTTTCGCGCCGTTCCAACAACAACAGGCGCCGAAGCGGGCCGCTCCGCGCGAGGACTATTCACGCGCACCATCGCCGGAAAAACGCGACGCCCCGGCCGAGCGCAACGTGCTGGTGCTCGGCGACAGCATGGCCGACTGGCTCGCTTACGGCCTCGAGGACGCCTATGCCGAACAGCCCGACATGGGCGTGATCCGCAAGCACAAGACCGTCTCCGGCCTGCTGCGCTATCAGCCGAAGGGCGATCCCGCGGATTGGGCCGCGGCGGCCAAGGGCATTCTCGCCACCGAGAAGCCCGATGCCATTGTCATCATGCTCGGCCTCAATGACCGTGTCGCGATCCGCGAACCAGACAAGGCGGCCGAAAAGAAGGGCGCCAAGAAGGACGAGAAGAAAGACAGCGCCGCGGAAGTGAAGCCCGGCGACAAGCCGGCCGAGCCCGAAGCCGACGATGCGGATATTCCCGATCCCGGTTCGATCGTCACCGAGCGCGGTGCGCGCACCGGCGGCATGGTCTATTTCCGCGACGAGCGCTGGGGCGAGCTCTACTCGAAGAAGATCGAGGAGATGATCAACGTCGTGAAGGCGAAGGGCGTGCCCGTGCTGTGGGTCGGCCTGCCGGCGGTGCGCGGCACCAAGGCGACCGCCGACATGCTCTATCTCGACAATCTCTATCGCGACGCCGCGACCAAGGCCGGCATCACCTATGTCGATATCTGGGACGGCTTCGTCGACGAGGCCGGCCGCTTCCTGCAGCAGGGCCCGGATTTCGAAGGCCAGATCCGCCGGCTGCGCTCGGCCGACGGCGTTTATTTCTCCAAGGCCGGCGCCCGCAAGATGGCGCATTACGTCGAGCGCGAGATCACCCGCCTGCTCTCCGGCCGCTCCGCGCCGATCGCGCTGCCGAGCGAGCCTGCGACGCCGGACCTCAATGCCGTGCCCGGCGCGCCGGCGCCGCGTCCGCTTGCCGGCCCCATCGTGCCATTGGTCGCCTCCTCCGTCGGCACCGATCAACTGCTCGGCGGCCCCGGCGTGAAGCCGGTGAGCGTCGATGCATTGGTGGCGCGCGTGCTGGTGAAGGGCGAGCCGCTCGCTGCGCCCGCCGGCCGCGCCGACGACTTCGCCTGGCCGCGCCGCGAGATCGGCCGCGAACAAGCCAAGGGCGACGTTCCCGTGGCTGCGGCCACACCTGCTACCTCAGGCACGAGCGGCACCGCTGCAGCGACAGGGCCGGATGGAATCGTCCCCGTGATGGCGCCGCCGGCGGCTCTGAAGAAAAAACCGAAGCCCGTCATCGCCACCGAAGCGCCGTCGTCCTTTGGTAGTTTCTTTGGCTTCGACGACGCGCCGCGCCGCGCGCCCGTCCAGCAGGCGCCCCAGCGCCCCCGCCCGGCCCAGGCACCCGGCCCGCGTCCGCCGGCCAATGTCGGCCCCGCCGCCTCCGCCCCCTCTGGTTTCTTCACGCGCTAATCGCGCGAAAAATTCCGCCGCGAAATTTCAGATTCAAAAAAATCCCTCAGCCTTTGCAGGCTGAGGGATTTTTGCTTCTGGGTATTTTCTTGGACGTTTTCTTAGATGCGGCTGCTGACGCTTCTGCGGCGTCCGTTATGTCAGCCGCGATCTGCTATCAATAACCGAAACGGTTTGGACGGCGGCGCGGCGGACGCGTCATCAACATCGCCAGCGCAAAGCCAATCCCGCCTGCGATCAACATCGAGCCCAGCGGATTCTCGCGGACCTTGTCGGTGATCGCCTGCGTGCCGTCGCGATAGACGTCGCTGTCGAGCGCATCCTTGGCATAGCTGGTGGCCGCGTCAGACGCGTCGCGCACGGCATCCTTGGCCTGGCCGTACAGGTTCTGCACGGTGCCCGTCGCTTCGCGCGCGCGGCCCGAGGCTTCTGTCCGCTCGTCGCCCGTGGCTCGGCCGATCACACCTTCAACCTTGCCGGCCGCATCCTTGGCTGCGCCCGCAATACGGTCCTTGTCCATGTCCATTACTCCGTGAGGAAATTCTCGCCGGTGTAATGCCTGAGGCCAGTACTGGTTCCGTCGCGATGCGGGCGCCGTGAATTTAAAGGATCAAACCGCCATCGACGACCAGCGTATGACCGCAAACATAGGATGACAGCGGCGACGCGAGGAACAATGCGGCGCCGGCCATATCGGCAGGCGTGCCGAGCCGCTGCAGTGGGATCCTGGCAATCGCGCCTCCCAGCCGCTTCGGATTCGCTGTCGTGACCTTTGTCATCTTGGTGTCAACGAGCCCCGGCGCAATACCATTGACGCGAATGCCGTCTTCCGACCACGCCTGCGCCAATGTGCGCGTGAGACCGACCGCACCGGTCTTCGACGCGTTGTAGGACGGGTTGCCTTTGGTCGCATGATAGGCCGCGGTAGAGCTGACGATAATCAATCGCCCTTGGCTTGCCTTGAGCTGTGCATGAAACTTAGTCGCGCAGCCCATCAGGCTCATCAGGTTGACTTCCATCACCTTGCGGAAGCCATCCATCTCGAATTCGCCGCGGCGATACATCACCGCACCCTGCGCGAGGATCAGCACATCGACCCGATCGAGCTTCGGATCGAACGCCTCGATTGCCGACGCGCTGCTCACATCGAGCTGGCTGTAGCCGAGTCCGTCGAGATTGGAGCCGTCATCGATGGAATAGTCGCTGGCCTTGGCGCGCGTACCGCACACATGCACGCATGCGCCGCGCGCACGAAATGCCTGCGCCACACCATTGCCGATACCGCTTGATCCGCCGACGATGAGCACCTGCTGGCCGCTGAAATCGAGTTCGTTCATCCCTGATCGTCCTTCTTGATTTTATCAGCGCATGTTTGACCGCGTCGTCGATCAGTGCAAGCCTTCGATCAAGCCTCATCATGAAGGCGTACAAATTCGGAGGATAGCCTTGTCGGATTTCAAACAGCTCAGCCGCTCGGTCCACGGCCTCACCGTACTCGTCACCGGTGCCGCAAGCGGCATGGGCCGCGCGACTGCACGCGTGTTCGGCGACGAAGGCGCCAATGTCGCCGTCACGGATATTTCGGCAGACGGCATTGCTGCCGTCGTTGACGCGATCACATCTGGCGGTGGAAGCGCTCACGCCTGGACGCTCGATGTCGCCGATCCCGATCGTATCCGCACGGTGGTGAGCGACGTCGCCGCACATTTCGGCAGTCTCGATATCATCGTCAACAATGCCGGCATCTCGGTTTCCACCGCGATTGATCAGGACGGCTATGACGCCGCGTGGGATCGCGCCATCGCCGTGATGCTGACCTCGCACCAGCGCATCATCCGCGCCGCGCTGCCGCACCTGCGCAAATCACCCTCGCCGCGGATCGTCAACATCGCGTCCACCGAAGCGCTCGGCGCCACCGCACTGCACAGTCCCTATTCCGCAGCGAAAGCCGGCGTCACCGGCCTCACGCGCTCGCTCGCGGTGGAGCTTGGCCGCGACGGCATTACGGTGAATTGCATCTGTCCCGGGCCGATCACGACCGGGATCACCGAGCGTATCAGCGACGAACACAAAGTGATCTTCGCCAAACGCCGCACCGTGCTGCGCCGCTACGGCGATCCGGAAGAAGTCGCGCATATGACGCTAAGCCTGTGCCTGCCGGCCGCGTCCTATATCACAGGCGCGGTGATCCCGGTCGACGGCGGCCTCATGGCACGCAATGCCTGACGGCATTCACGCCGGTTGACTTCGCACTTTGCGGGCGTAGCATTTTTCTCAAGCGGCACGGCAGCGCTGGAAGCCGCAATCGAATGGGTCAACCATTCCACACGGAGGAAATCTGCAATGCCCGTGACGATCCGCAAACTGCATCCCTTGTTCGTCGGCGAAGTGACCGGCGTCGATCTGACCAAGCCGGTCAGCCCTTATGACGCCGTTGCCATCGAGCGCGGCATGGATGACTACGCCGTCTTAATATTCCCGAAGCAGGATATTACCGACGAACAGCAACTCGCTTTCGCACAGAATTTCGGCGAGCGCGAAAATCGAAAAGGCGGTTCCGTCACCAAGAAGGAAGATTACCGGCTGACATCGGGGCTTGCAGATGTGTCCAATCTCGGCAAGGACGGTAAACCGCTGCCGAAAGACAGCCGGGCGCACCTGTTCAATCTCGGCAACTGCCTGTGGCACTCGGATAGTTCCTTCCGGCCCATTCCGGCGAAATTCTCGCTGCTGTCGGCGCGCGTCGTCAATCCGAAGGGCGGCAATACCGAATTCGCCGACATGCGCGCGGCCTATGATGCGCTCGACAACGACACCAAAATCGAGATCGAGGACATGATCTGCGAACATTCGCTGATGACATCGCGCGGCGCGCTCGGCTTTCTCGACTACACCGACGAAGAGAAGGAAATGTTCAAGCCGGTACTGCAGCGGCTTGTGCGTACGCACCCGGTGCATGGCCGCAAATCACTCTATCTCTCATCCCATGCCGGTGCGATCCAGGGCATGTCGGTGCCTGAAGCCCGCGTGCTGCTGCGCGATCTCAACGAGCACGCCACGCAGCCGCAATTCGTCTATGTCCACAAATGGACGCTGCATGACCTCGTGATGTGGGACAATCGCCAGACCATGCATCGCGTCCGCCGCTACGACCAGTCGCAGCCGCGCGACATGCGCCGGGCCACAGTCGCCGGCAATGCGCCGACGGTGGCGCAGCAGGCGGCGGAATAACCTGCCATTCAAAGACAGGCGCGCCGCACCATGCAGCGCGCCACTAGCCGCTAGATGCGCTCGATCTTCGCCTTCTCCAGCACCTCGCCCCAGCGCTTCACATCGGACGCCAGGAGGTCAATGACCTCCTTCGGCTGCGAGGCCTTCGCCTGACTGCCGAGCGACAGCAGGCGCTCTTTCACGCTCTCATCCTTGAGCAGCGTGACCGTCGCGGCGTTCAGTTTTGCCACGACGTCGTCGGGAAGGCCGACCGGGCCAACGAGGCTGTACCAGCCCGGCGCGGCGTAGCCGGGAAAGCCCGCTTCGGCCACGGTGGGAATATCGGGGAAAGACGGGAAGCGTTCAGCCGTCGTCACGGCCAGTGCGCGGAACTTGCCGGCCTTGATCTGCTCGATCATCGAGATCGGCGGGTCGACCATGAAATCGATGCGGCCGGCCAGCACTTCGACCACGGCCTGCGCACCGCCGCGGAACGGAATGTGCTGAAATTTAACCCCGGCCAACTGGCCTATCTGCTCGACGATCAAATGCGGACCGGAGCCGACGCCGGGCGTGCCGTAAGTCAGCGGCTTGTCCGGCTGTTTCTTGGCAGAAGCGATCAGCTCGGCGAGATTTCTGAACGGCGCGTCCGCATTGCACGAGAACATGTAGGGCGCTTCGGAGACCTGGCAGATGCCCTTGAGGTCATCGACCGGCTTGTAAGGCAGGGTCTTGTAGAAGGCCGACGACGCACCATAGGTCGCCGTGATCAGAGAGATCGTGTAGCCGTCAGGCGCCGAGCGGGCGAGCTGCGCCCCGGCGAGCGTCGTGCCGGCGCCCGGCTTGGTTTCGACCACCACCGTCTGGCCGAGGATTTTCGACAGACCTTCGGCAAGCACACGCGAGGTTGCGTCGGTGCCGCCGCCCGGTGCGAAACCGTGCAGCAGGGTGATGGACCGTTCCGGCCACGCCGCCTTGACCTGAAATGGAAGAAGGCTTGCCGACAATCCGGCCAGCAGCGCGCGCCTGTTCAACATCGTTAGTCCCCAAGAATACATCAAGGAGACCAGCCTAACACGCATGCTGCACTGCGGTATAATGTTATGCGCTATGGGCCTCTGCGCAGAGCGCTTATCTCACCCGGAGCCGGTCCAGCATTTCCGATGATGCAAACCCATCAGCAGGCGCGCCGATGGAGGCCTGGTAGTTGCGCAGAGCCTCACGGGTCTGACCGCCGAATTGGCCGTCCGGCGTGCCCTTGTAGAAGCCGCGCTGCGCCAGCAGCTGCTGTAGCTCCAGCCGCTCGGCGCGGGACAACACGCGCTCCTGACGCGGCCATGGCTGCACGAAGGGCGGACCGCCGCGCAACCGGTCGGCGAAATGGCCGATGGCCATCGCATAGGCCTCAGCCGGATTGTATTTCATGATGACGCGAAAATTCGTCATCATGAGGAAGCCCGGCCCCTGCGAACCGGCGGGCGCGAGCAGATAGGCTTTTTCCGTCATGCGCGGAAACGGCTGGTTGTTGGCGCGCTTGAGGCCGAGCTGCTCCCATTGCGGCAGGGTCATCGCCTTGGCCTTGTCGGCCAGCATGTAGTTGAAGCCCTGCGGTACCACGACCTCGTAGCCCCAGGTCTGGCCGCTCTGCCAGCCATCCTTCTTCAGGTTATTGGCCGTCGAGAAGATCAGATCGGTCGGATTGTCCACCACGTCGCGGCGGCCGTCGCCATCACCGTCCACCGCGAAGCGCTTGAACGCGGTCGGCATGAACTGGGTCGGACCGAATGCGCCAGCCCAGGAGCCGCGCATCTGTTCAGGCCTCAGATCGCCGCGATGCAGGATTTCCAGAGCAACCAGAAACTCATCCTTGAAATAGGCCTGACGGCGGCCGACGCAGGCCAGCGTCGCCGTCGAACGCAGCACGCTGCGATCGCCGATCATCGTCGAGTAGTTCGACTCGATGCCCCAGATCGACGCGATAATGTAGCGATCGACACCATAGGCCTTCTCGGCCGCGTCAAAGATCGTCTTGTACTGCGCCAGCACCTCACGGCCCTTGGCCATGCGGTTGTCGTTGACCAGGATGTCGAGATAGTCCCAGATCGCCTTGGTGAATTCCGGCTGCGAATCCATTAGGTCCATGATTCGCAGATCCGGCGTCAGGCCGGCGGTGAAACGCTGATAGCTGTCCTGCGAGATGCCGCGGCGTGCGGCATCAGGCCACAGTCCGGCAATGCAATTGTCGAAATTACCAGCGGCCTCGCGGATCGCCTGTGCGGTCATCAGCGGATGGCCGGATGCGCCGTCCTCGCCGCTCCAGGGCTGCGCTCCGGGCGCGCCGGGCAGTGCCGCCTGCGGCGGCGGGTCCTGGGTCTGCGACGATCCGCTAAAGATATTGTCGAACAAGCTGAAAGGGCCGCTCTTGCTCTGCGCCTGCGCCGCCACGGGCAGGGCTGCCGCAAGCAAAACTGCGCCGAGCGCAGCTACACCGCATGTCAGGCTACGCGCCATCTTCGTCGCTGATTTCATCACTATCCATCTTGGGAATCTGACCGGAATTTGGTCATGACTGTGGCATGACAGGAGGCCCGGCGAGGGTTTCCATCAGCTTAACACTATTCCAGTTTTGCCCGGCTGGGCGAACGTGCCGCGCGGCAGAAAGGATAATTGCAGACATGTAGCCCGGCACCACACATCCGCCTTTGTTCCCGGTTGCAAACGGAACCAGCAGGCGCAATCTTCGTTGGCCTGCCTGCGTCGCTCCCCTCCAAGGTCATTGCAAAGTCCCCTGATGAAAATTCGCAAAGCCGTTTTCCCGGTCGCCGGCCTCGGCACCCGCGTCCTTCCCGCCACCAAGGCGATGCCGAAGGAAATGCTGACCATCGTCGATCGGCCGTTGATCCAATATGTAGTCGACGAAGCTCGCGAGGCCGGCATCGAACATTTCATCTTCGTTACCGGCCGCAACAAGGGCATCATCGAAGATCACTTCGACCGCATGTTCGAGCTCGACGAGACACTCAAAAGCCGCAACAAGTCTGCCGAGATCGAACAGCTGGCGCTGTCCCAGCCTGCTGCCGGCGCCATGAGCTTCACGCGCCAGCAGGCCCCACTGGGGCTTGGCCATGCTGTCTGGTGTGCCCGCGATATCGTTGGCAATGAGCCCTTCGCCGTGGTGCTGCCGGATGAGCTGGTGCTGAATTCCCCGGGCTGCCTGAAGCAGATGGTCGATATCGCGGGAGCACTTGGCGAAAAATCCAACCTTGTTGCCGTCGAGGAAGTCCCGCTGGACATGACGCATCAATACGGCATCTGCGGTGTCGGCGAGCGCCATCCAACCCACGAGGCCGCTTTCACCATCGACGGGATGGTCGAGAAACCCCCTAAGGGCACCGCGCCGTCCAACCTGTCGATTACCGGCCGCTACATCCTGCAGCCGGAAATCTTCAAAATCCTAGAGACCCAGGAGCGCGGCGCGGGCGGCGAAATCCAGCTCACCGATGCGATGATCGGCCTCGCCAAGAGCCAGTCATTCTACGGCGTGGAATTCGAAGGCGAGCGGCATGATTGCGGTTCGAAGTCGGGCTTCCTGCGCGCCAATATCGCGTTCGGCCTGCAACGCCCTGATCTGCGCGAAGGTCTGCGTGCCGAAATGCTGCGTTATCTCGGAGAGTAAGCGCTAGGCCGCAATCGCCTGATGCGCATCGCCTGCGATGACACACTGATTGCGGCCTGCGGCCTTCGCCGCATAGAGCGCCTTGTCGGCGGCCTCCACCAATCCCGTCCACTCCATCGTCACCAGCGGCTTCACGCTGGCGACGCCGACACTGACCGTGAGCATCGCAGGATCGGCCGGCACCTGCTCGACGCGGCGCCGAATGGTTTCGGCAACCTCATAGGCATCCTGCACGGTCGCACCGGGTAGCAGCACGGCGAACTCTTCCCCGCCATAGCGCGCGGCACAGTCGCCGGCGCGCTTCGCCGCTCCTGCGATGCAATTCGCGATCGCGATCAGGGCGGTGTCTCCGGATTGATGACCGAAGCTGTCGTTGAAAACCTTGAAATGGTCGGCGTCGATCAACAGCAGTGCCATCGGCCGTGAATGCCTGATGGCACGGCGCCATTCCAGCTCCATCGCCGCATCGAATTTGCGGCGATTGCGCAGTCCAGTGAGACCATCGGTCGTGGCCAGTTCTTCGAGCTTGTGCTCTGCGTGCGCGCGGCGGCCTATTTCGCGCGCTAGAAACAGTGCCACCGCGGTGATGAAGATAATCAGCGCCAGCATGATGCCGCCGATCTTGATCGCCTGCTGATACCACAGACTGTAGATGCCGGCCCACGGCCGGCCGACGATCACGAGCAACGGCCGACCGCTGTCGCGCCACACATAGAGGCGCTCGATCTGGTCAACGACACCGACGCCCGAATACGACCCGTTGGACCGGCTCAGCGCCCGCATCACGCCGGGGGTCTTGCTCAGATCCCTGCCGACCACGTCGAGATCGAACGGCGTACGCATGATGACGACGCCGTCGCGGCGGATCACTGTGATGTTGTCGTCCTTGTTCAGCCGCAAGCGGCCGAACAGATCATGAAAGTAGGCGAACCGGATGGCACCCGCGACGACGCCGGCAAAATTGCCATCGACGTCGGTGATGCGGCGGCTCAGCACGACGGAATACGCGCCCCGGTGCAGCATCGGTTTGCTGACATAGAGCCCGCGCTCGCCGTCGAACTTGTGTACCTTGAAGAACTCTTCGTCGGCACTGCTCTGCTTGGCAGGATCGAGCGATGCCGCATCGATGATAAGATCGCCATGCGCATCGAACACCTGAATGGATGCAAACTGGCGCGCTGATGCCGCATTGTCGAACAGGATCAGCTGGCGCATTTCCTTGCTGAGCTTGTCGATCTCGGGCGTATTGATGCCGGAAATGACAGCGCGCAACGACAGATCGTATTGTTCAACGGTTCGACCTATATCAGAATCGATGGAGGTGGCGAGGTTCTCGGCAGTCTGTCGCGCGAGCGCTTCCTCGCCGCGGCGCATATCGAGCATCACAGTGCCGCAAACGGCCGAAAAGCCAATGATCGTGACCAGCGACGACAGAATCAACAGCTTGGCCGATAACGGCCAGCGTCGAATTCCCGTGTTTGCGTTCCCCGACTTCATCATGTGCTCCGTACCCCACGGATCGCACGCGAATGCTTGCCGAGCGCTTAAGTACCGGCTTTGGGTTCCACACGGCGTTAACGAACGGTTGCGGAAAATGCTCGGATGACGCACTTCCGATGTCGATTTACCGAAATCGCGCTGTAGCGCCTGATCGCGCGGGCGCGTATGACGTTTGCGAGATTATACCGAGGACAATTCCGTGCCTGACTACGACCTGCTCCGCGCCTACCTGGCCAGCCAGACCAAGGACGAATTCGTGCTGAGCATGGATGCGATCGAGGAGATCATCGACGACGCGCTGCCGCGCGCGTCGCACCGGGCCTCGTGGTGGGAGACCGAGCGCGCGCCCGATGAGCACATGCCGCAGCGCGAGGCCTGTATCGCAGCCGGCTTCATCGCCATCCGATTGCCCGATGGCTCCGGTGTGAAATTTCGCCGGAAGACGGCCAAGTTCATGCGGAAGTGGAATTAGGACGAGCGACGTGGCGCCCAGCGATTTTGACGGCTACCGCTGCAGTCTCACGCCCAGCATCACCACGGTCGAGGCCGTGCTCGCGCCAAGGATGTTTGAATCCAGGATATCGCGGCGCACCTGCGCCTTGAGCTGGATTTCACGGTTCAGCTTGTAAACGAGATCGCCCTGCAGTGAGTAGATCTTATCGAAGCGAAAGTTTTCCTGATAATCCTGGGTGACGTAAGTGAATTTGCCCGTGGCCGTCAGCCAGCGCCGGAAGTCGTGATTGACCTCAACCGTATAGGTGCGTGTGAGAATGCCGGGAACGCCGGGCACGGTGGTCTCGTCGATCGATGTGGTCGAGACGAATTTCGCGGTTGTCAGCGGCGTAGCCGTCCAGATCAGCGACGCTGACGTCAGCAGGCCCTTGAGAACCTCCAGCCGCGTATCCGTATAGCTGCGCGCTGCATAACCGATTGAGGCCTCGCCCGTCAGCAGACGCGTGAATTCAAAGGTGGTGCCGGCCTTGATATAGCCGCCGCTGGAATCCCTGAGATAGCCAAAGCGATCCGCCCGATCGTCGTGCACGCGGACATCGCCCTGGACTTCGGCGAACGGCTTCAGACCCGGCAGCACTTCATAGGTGGCGCGGCCGACGCCGCCATACTGATTGAAATTACGGTCGTTGTTGTTGGTCTGGGTGCCGTCGGTCAGTTTCGAATCCTGATAGACGGTGCGATCGACGAGACCATCGACCTTGATCTGAAGACGGTTGAAGTCTTTCTCGACCCCCAACGAACCGCCGATGGTGGTGAACAGCGGAAGATCCTTCAGCCCGGCCTGAAGGTTTGGACTGCCCGGGTTGTCAGAACCCACGCGTATGCGCGCCTCGCTGTTGAGCCGCAGGTCGCGTGCGACATCGAGCCGACCGGCGATCTTACCGTTGAGTTCGGCGCGATCGACATTCTCCGGCGACGGTGAAATCTGGGAGAAGTCTGCGGGAAATCGCCTCTCGTAACCGGTAAAGGATCCGCGCAGATCCACGATGATCGAGTGCCGCGTCCAGTCGGTTGCGGCCAGCAATTCCGGCGCGACCTTGTAGAACGACGATCCCTTCGGCTGCACAAAGCGCGCCGGGTTGTTGTCGTAACCGCCATAGATTTCCACGGCCGACTTCACGAGGAAGCTGCCGACGCGAACGCCGGTTGGAGCATATGGATCTGGATCCACCGGCAATCGCCTGCGCGTCGGCTGACCGACCACGGTGCCGGCAACCGATGGGGCAACGGGAGGCTTGGCGGCCTTGGCCGATGGCGGTGACGGCCGGGTTTCGGGCACCAGCGGCGGCGGCGGACTGCCAGGCCCCACCGGCGGCTTCGGCTTCTTCGCGCCCGGATAATATTTGGTTTGCTTGCGCTTGCGGTTGAGCGCGTCGAAGCCGGTGCCGGCGGCGCCCGATGCAGCGGGTATGGGCGGTGTGATGATCGACTGTGGCAGGCGATCCGGCGATAGCTGGCTGGTCTGCAGCGTTCCAGTGGGCTGGAGCGGCGCATCCGTCGTCCGGCGCGTCGGCAGGTTCTGCGGCGACACGAAGCCGCCCGGGACCGGCGCCAGCAGGTCTGACGTCAATGCTTGCGAGAATGCCGGAGATGGCGTGAGGAGGCTCAGACACAGACATGCCGAAACCGCGCCGTTGGCCCAGGCGCGGTTGCGGCGGTCGCGTACTCGACCCATCCTCACGATCAGAAAAACTCCAACACCATCAAAAGCTTACAAAATCCACCAAGAGCGACGCCGGAGGCGCGCGCGACAACTCATGGTTAAGGGAGTTAAAACGCTTATGGTTAATGGCCCGTTGAGATCGCATCGGCGGGGTTTCGCCAGGCAGGCCCAGCCGTGCTAAGAGGAGGGCGACACAGCCGGACAATTTACGGCCCCAGGATGCGATTGATGCCCCTCTCCAAGACACCCGGCCTTCCGACGAAAACGACGGCAGCGATGAGCGATCAGGCCATTGAAGCGATTGACTCGGCGCTGCGTACGCTGGAGGCCGAAGCCAGCGGCGTCACTGCGCTGGCAACCGCGCTGCAATCCGACCTCGGCCCGGCCTTCGTCGCGGCCGCCGACCTGATCCTCAAGGCCAAAGGCCGCCTGATCATCACGGGCCTCGGCAAGTCCGGTCATATTGGCCGCAAGATCGCCGCGACCTTCGCATCGACCGGTACACCCGCCTTTTTCGTGCACGCCGCCGAAGCCAGCCATGGCGATCTCGGCATGATCACGCCCGACGACGTCATCATGGCGCTGTCCTGGTCCGGCGAGCAGCCGGAGATGAAGAACCTCATCACCTATGCCAAGCGTTTCAGGATCGGCGTGGTCGCGATCACCTCCGAAGCCACCTCGACGCTGGCCGAGGCCGCCGATGTCGCGCTGACGCTGCCGAAGGCGCGCGAGGCCTGCCCGCATAATCTCGCGCCCACGACGTCGTCGCTGATGATGCTGGCGATGGGCGATGCGCTGGCGATCGCGCTGCTGGAAGGCCGTGGCTTTACGTCGGTGGATTTCAGCGTGCTACATCCCGGCGGCAAGCTCGGCGCAATGCTGAAATACACCCGCGACCTCATGCATTCAGGCGACGCCGTGCCGCTCAAGCCGCTCGGCACCAAGATGTCCGATGCGCTGGTGGAAATGTCCTCGAAGGGCTTTGGCTGCGTCGGCATCACCGACGGCAACGGCCATGTGGTCGGCATCGTCACCGACGGCGATCTCCGCCGTCACATGCGCGCCGACCTGATGACGGTTTCGGTCGATGAAGTCATGACCAAGAATCCCAAGACCATCAGCCGCGACCTGCTCGCCGGCGAGGCGCTGGAAATCCTCAACTCGTCGAAGATCACCGCGCTGCTGGTGACGGACGCCAGAAAGCCCGTCGGCATCGTGCATCTGCATGATCTGCTGCGGGCAGGCGTGGCGTAAGCCACGTCAGCTGGCAGTTCGCGGGAACCTTGCCGCATTTGCGTCGAGTGGCAATGCCAAGCCGTTCGCGATGTACGACACCGTGCGATAGAATCCGCACAGCAGGATGATCTCGAAGATTTTCGCGTCATCGTAGTGAGCGGCCAGCGTCCTGAATTCCTCATCGCTGAGCGTCGCGCGATGATGCAGCGCATCGACTGCCGCAATCAGAGCTTGTTCCGCTGACGACCAGCATGTCGCCTGTGCGTCGTCATCGACGGTCGCCCTCACCTCCGTATCCGTCAATTTCGCTGCGTCTGCGAAGGCCGCGACATGGACGCCCCATTCGTATTCGCAACCGGTCAGTGCGCAGGTGCGATCTATGACAATCTCGCGCTCCCGCAGCGACAGCGGTCCGCGATCAAGCAGGCCAGCTGCGCGAAATTTGCTCCATGCCCTCGGATGACCGGCGATCACGCGAAACAGCATCAGCGGCGGCGCGCCGCGCATGATCGCGTCGAATTGCGCCTGAATGTCAGGATCATAGGGCGGCTGCAACGGCGCGATGCGTGACATAGCCAACTCCTGCGCTACAATAACCGTAGCGATATGCTACATATTCTGTAGCGACCTGCAAGAGAGAATGTGATGGCAAAGTCCGTTTCCAAACAGCCCAGACGCGCTGTGCGCGGCTCGACGACCGGCCGACCGATCATGGCGCTGCTCGACCTGCTAGGCCGGCGCTGGACGCTGCGCATTCTTTGGGAGTTGCGTGAGCGCTCCCTGACCTCACGAGCGCTGCGCGAGGCCTGCGACGACGCGTCCCCTACCGTTCTCCAAGCACGCCTGAGCGATCTCAGGGACGCGGGTCTGATCGCGCTGCGGCCGGATGGCTATGGGCTGACGGATACGGGCCGAGAGTTGCAGGGCACGTTTCTGCCGCTGCACCGTTTCGCAGAGCGGTGGAGCAAATCGCTGGCGGCTGACTGATCAGGCCACGTCTACCGTCAGACTCGCCCCATCAGCCCTCACGATCTTCACCTTCGTCCCCGCCGGCGTATCGGGCCCGCTGACGCGCCAGACCGTGTCGTCGATGCGCACGATGCCCTCGCCGTCAATGATCGGCCGATCAAGCGTGCAGACGCGGCCGACCAGCGCATCGGAGCGCTTGTTGAGGAACGGGTTGGGATTGGCGCCGGGCTTCTGACGCGCGATGCGCCGCCACAGCGGGACGGCCGCGAGCGCGAACAATCCAAACAGCAGGATCTGCACCTGCCAGGACGGCGTGACGATGAAGGACAGCACGCCGACGAGAAATGCAGATAGCCCGAGCCAGAACATGAAGACGCCGGGCGCCAGCAACTCCAGCGCCATCAGCAGCACGCCGAAGATCAGCCAGTTCCAGGTGCCCAAAGTAACGAACATGTCGGCCATTGCGAAATCCCTAGCTGCGCGGCGGCGTTGTACCCGCCGGCGGCACAGATCCGCTGCGGCGCGCGGCAGCCTGGGCCGAGGTCGAGTTCTCGCCGAAGGTCGCCTTGGCGATCTCGCCGATACCGGCCAGCGAGCCCAGCATGCTCATGGCTTCCACCGGCAGCATGATGACCTTCTGGTTCGGCGATTCCGCAAGCTGGCCAAACGCCTTGATGTATTTATCGGCGATAAAGTAGTTCAGCGCCGCAACGTCGCCCTTCGAAATTGCCTCCGACACCACCCGCGTTGCGTTGGCTTCGGCCTCTGCGGACCGCTCGCGTGCCTCGGCGTCACGGAACGCAGCCTCGCGGCGCCCTTCCGCCTGAAGGATCTGGCCCTGCTTGGCGCCTTCGGCACGGAGAATTTCCGACTGGCGCTGACCCTCGGCCTGCAGAATGTCGGCGCGCTTGACGCGCTCGGCCTTCATCTGGCGGCCCATCGCCTCGACCAGATCGGCCGGCGGCACGATGTCCTTGATCTCGATACGGTTGACCTTGAGGCCCCATGGCGACACCGCGGCATCGACGACGCGCAGCAGCCGCTCATTGATCTCGTCGCGATGCGACAGCACCTGATCGAGATCCATCGAGCCCATCACCGAACGGATGTTGGTCATGGTCAGCACAATGATCGCCTGATTGAGGTCGGACACTTCGTAGCTTGCCTTGGCCGCATCGAACACCTGGAAGAACGCGACGCCGTCCACCGTCACCGTGGCGTTGTCCTTGGTGATCACCTCCTGCTCGGGGATCGAGATCACCTGCTCCATCATGTTCATCTTGCGACCGACGCGGTCGAAATACGGGATGATGAGATTGAGACCTGGCGACAGCGTGCGGGTGAATTTTCCGAAGCGCTCGATGGTCCAGTCATAGCCCTGCGGCACGGTCTTCACGCCGGCAAACAGCGTGAAGATGATCAGCAGTACAACGGCGATGGCGAAAATGTCGTAACCGGACATCAAAGTCTCCCTGCGGCAAAATGGACGCGCAACATATGGCGCCTCGTTGTTTTGTCGGCGTGGAGGATTTTAAGGTTCGAGACCGGGAAAAGCGAGCGCCGTCACGTCTGCGCGAGGAAACTCCGCGGACCGCGGAGCTTGATGGCTTCTAGATCCAGCCCTGCAGCTCGCGCAGCACGAGCTGGCGGATCGTGTCCATGCCCTCGTCACTGTCGTTGAGGCAGGGGATTGCGGAGAATTGCTCGCCGCCATTGTGCATGAAGATCTCGCAATTCTCCTGCGCGATTTCTTCCAGCGTTTCCAGACAGTCGGCCGAAAAGCCAGGCATTACGACGGCAATGCGACGCACACCGTCCTTGGCAAGTTGCTCGATGGTCTTGTCAGTATAGGGCTGCAACCATTCGTCAAAGCCAAAACGCGACTGGAAGGTCAGCAGCAGCTTCGGCGCGTCCGGTCCGAGCCGCTTGCGCAGCGCTTCGGTCGTGGCCACGCATTGCGCCTGATAGGGGTCGCCCTTGTCGATATATTTCTGCGGCATGCCGTGGAACGACGCCACGATCATTTCCGGCACGAAGGACAGCGTCGCCAGATGCTTCTCGATTGAGGTCGCCAGCGCGCCTATGTAATCCGGCTCGTCATAATAAGGCGGCGTGACCCGCAGCGTCGGCTGCGCCCGCATGGTACCGAGCACGCGGAACACTTCGTCGCAGACGGTCGCAGAGGTCGCGGCAGAATATTGCGGATAGAGCGGCACCACCAGAATGCGGTTGCAGCCCTTTGCGGTGAGTTCAGCGATGCGGGAACGGATCGATGGATTGCCGTAGCGCATCGCCCAGTCCACCACGAGATGGGTATGACTATCGAGCGACGCAGCCAGCTTGTCCGACTGCGCACGGGTGATCGTCTTCAGCGGAGACTCGTTCTTCTCCGTGTTCCAAATCTTCAGATAATCCTTGGCTTTGCGGCGCGGCCGCGTGGTCAGGATGATGCCGTTGAGGATCAGTTTCCACAGCAGGCCCTGATTCTCGATCACGCGCGGATCGGACAGGAACTCTCTGAGATAGACGCGTACGCCGCGGGTGTCCGCGGTGTCGGGAGTTCCGAGATTGACCAGCAAGACGCCGACGCGTTCCGGTATCTCCAGGGTGGAGGCCGGTGGCTGCTCGAGGGAAACGACATTTGTCATGATGCCGGTGGCTTCGCGCTTTGGCTTGACCTTGTCAAGACGACGGACTGTCCATCAGGGCAGGACAGCGATCAGAAACAGGTGACGCGTTCGGCCGCGACATAGCCCAGCAGCAGGCCAACGCCAAACAGCATCACGAGCGCCGCCGCGCCGAACTCAATCCCCCGCATGACCAGCGCGCCGCTGCCATCGCGGCCACCGGCCAGACGGCCGGCAAGGCCCTTGGCGGAGACGGCGATGACGGCAATGGTCGCCACGGTAATCGCGGTTCCCAGACCCATCACGAAAGTAGCAGCGATGCCGGCCCAGAACATGCCCTGCGCCAGCGCGAAGACCAGCACGAGGATCGCACCGGAACACGGCCGGATGCCCACCGTGAACACGGCCGACAGTCCGCGCGCCCAGCCGCCGGGGCCTGCGAGCTGGTCCGGCGTCGGGCCGTGGGAATGGCCGCAATGCTCGTCATGAACGTGATCGTGATGACTGTGGTCATGGTGCGCATGTGCTGAAGCCGTCGCCTCGGCATGCGCCGTATGGGCGTGCGCATGAGCATGCGCGTGGCCATGAGCGTGCTCGTGGTGATGGTGGTCATGGCCGTGATCGTGCGTATGCGCGGACGCGCTGGCATGCGCCATCGCGAGCTGCGGGCCGGCGGCCGGCAGCGACGGTCGCAACGCACGGACAAAGCCGCGCCCCTTGCTCCAGACCAGCCGCGCGCCGAACGCCGCGATCAGGCCGTAGCTGGCGATTTCCACCCAGCGCTCGGTGCTGCACATGGTCTTGGCGGTGACATTCAGCAGCCACGCGCCAATGCCGACAATCAGCACCGCCACCAGCGCCTGCATCAGCGCCGAGACGAAGGACAACGCAATGCCGCGCCTGGCGGTCTCTTCATTGGCGACCAGATAGGACGAGATCACCGCCTTGCCGTGGCCGGGGCCTGCGGCGTGGAAGATGCCGTAGGCAAAGGAGATCGCCAGCAGCGTCCACACCGCGCTGCCGTCGGACTTCGCAGCACGGATGGTCGCCGACATCGCGCGATAGAATTCGGACTGCTTGGTGAGCAGCCAGCCGATGATGCCGCCGACCTGTGAGTCCGGCACGCCTTTCGGCGCCCCGAAGGGATTTTGCGCGAGAGCGTGATGCAGCGAAGCGTCGGTCATGGCGGCGACGACCAGCACTGCCGCACAAACAAGAACGACACTCCATCCGCTCGTCGTGGCCGGGCTTGTCCCGGCCATCCACGTCTTCCGGATGCCGGTGTCTAGGCGTGGATGCCCGGGACAAGCCCGGGCATGACGCGGGGAGAGACCTGTCGATGAAGTTACACTCATGGGCAATCGACCGTGATCTTGTTGGCGAACATGGCGCCGTAATTGCTGTTCTCACCATTCATGAAGGTGTCTTCATTCATGGTCTGCGCCTTGGCGGCGCCGTCCGACGGGCGCTGGATCGCCATCGTGCAGGTGGCCGGTGCACCGGCCAGCTTGATCGGATCCTTCTTCTCCAGACCGAAATCGACGAAGAAGCTCGGATCGAAGATTTCCAGCTCCATCTTCTTGGCCTTGAACGGCGTCTTGAACGGCAGCGTGAAGTGCAGCACCAGCGCGGCGTCGCGCTTCTCCAGATAATAGTCGACGGGATCGTTGAAGCGCTGCTTCTTGCCCTCGACCTTGGCGAAGGTAAAGAAGGCGAATTCCTTCAGCGACTCCACATTGGTCTGGGCCAGCGGCGCCAGTTCCTCGCGGGTATAGACGCCCTTGGTCTTGCTCTCGATGCCCTGCAGCGCATAGGTCGAGAACATGTCGTCGAACACCCAGGCATGACGCACACCTGTGATGGTGCCGTCCGGCGCGTAGATCAGTTCGCTCGACGCCGTGACGAAGACGTGCGGGTGGGCGGAGGCGGCGGTGATGCCGCCGGCCAGCGCAGCCATGATCGCGATCAGACCGAGAAAGCGGTTCATCAGAAGCATCACCTCACGCCGCCTCAGGCTCTTCCAACAACCCACGCCGCCGCAGCAGCGCATCCGGTGCCGGGGCACGACCGCGGAATGCAATATAGGCCGCTTCCGGATCGACAGAACCGCCCGACGAATAGATGTCGTCATGCAATCGCTTGGCCACCACGGGATCAAAGATATTGCCGGCTTCCTCGAAGGCGCCGAAGGCGTCCGCATCCATCACTTCGGACCACATGTAGCTGTAGTAGCCAGACGCATAATGATCGCCTGAGAAGATGTGTCCGAACTGGGTCGGGCGGTGCCGCAGCGCGATTTCCTCGGGCATACCGATTTTCTCCAGCTCCTTCTTCTCGAAGGCCGCGACATCGGCGAAGGCCGAAGCCGGCTGGGTGTGGAATTCGAGATCGATCAGCGCGGATGACACGAACTCCACCGTGGCAAAGCCCTGATTGAACTTGCGGGCAGCGATGAACCGCTTCAGCAGATCGTCGGGCAGCGGCTCACCGGTCTGGTAGTGCTTGGCGAAGGTCTGCAGCACCTGCGGCTGCTCCTGCCAGTGTTCATAGAGCTGCGACGGCAGTTCGACGAAGTCGGTGAACACCGAGGTGCCCGACAGCGAGGGATAGGTGACGTTGGACAGCATGCCGTGCAGGCCATGGCCGAATTCATGGAACAGCGTGCGCGCATCGTCCGGCGACAGCAACGATGGCTGGCCGTCGGTGCCCTTCGCGAAGTTGCAGATGTTCAGCACCAGCGGCGCCACGTCGCCGTCGAGCTTCTGCTGGTCGCGCAGCGAGGTCATCCAGGCGCCGGAGCGCTTCGACGGCCGGGCGAAGTAGTCGCCATAGAAGATAGCCTTGAGCGCCCCCTTGGCATCTTTGACCTCCCAGACGCGAACGTCGGGATGCCAGACCGGCACGTCCTTGCGCTCGGCGAAGGTGATACCGAACAAGCGCGTCGCGGTGTCGAATTGCGCCGCGATCATATGGTCGAGCGTGAGATAGGGTTTGATCGCCGCATCATCGAAATTGGCGCGGCGCTGGCGCAGCTTTTCGGCGTAATAGCGCCAATCCCAGGCGGCGAGCTTGAAGTTGCCCCCCTCCTCCGCAATCAGCTCCTGCAGCGCATCGCGGTCGGCCAGTGCGCGGGCGCGGGCCGGCTTCCAGACGCGCTCCAGCAGACCGCGCACGGCTTCCGGCGTCTTTGCCATGGAGTCTTCCAGGCGGTAGGCGGCGAAGGTCGGGAAGCCCAGGATCTTCGCGGTCTCTTCGCGCAGCTTCAGGATTTCGACGATGGTGTCGTTGTTGTCGTTGGCATTGCCGTTGTTGCCGCGCTGGATGAAGGCCTTGTAGGCCCGCTCGCGCAGGTCGCGCCGCGCTGAGCTCTTCAGGAACGGCTCCATCGATGAGCGCGACGTGGTGATGATCGCCTTGCCGGTCATGCCGCGCTCGTCGGCCGAGGCCCTGGCAGAGGCGACGAAGCTCTCGGCGAGCCCATCGAGATCGCCTTCGCCGAGCTCCATGAACCACTCCTGCTCGTCGCCCAGCAGATGATGGCTAAAGCTGGTGCCGAGATGCGCCAGCCGCTCGTTGATCTCGGCCATCCGCGCCTTGGCGGCCTCGTCGAGGCCGGCGCCCGAACGATGAAAGCGCGTATAGGTCCGCTCCAGGAGACGCATCTGCTCTGTGGTGAGGCCGAGCTCGGCGCGCTTGTCGTGCAGCGCCACGATGCGGCCGAACAGCACGGCATTCATCATGATCGGATTCCAGTGCCGCGCCATCCGCGACGACACGTCCTTGTCGATCTCCAGGATCGCCGGATTGGAATGCGCCGACACCAGATCGTAGAACACCGACGCCACGCGGCTGAGCAACTTGCCGGAGCGCTCCAGCGCCGTGATCGTATTGGCAAAGTCAGGCGCGGCCGGATCGTTCACGATCGCGGCAATCTCGGCCGAATGGTCGAAAAACGCCTGTTCGAAGGCCGGCATGAAGTGCTCGGGCCTGATCTCGTCGAATGGCGGGGTCTCGAACGGGGTCTGCCAGGCTTTCAGAAGCGGATTTTCGTGACCTTTCGACGCAACCGGCGAGACCGACGTTTCTGACATAAGAAATCCTGCTTTGAAGCCCAGAGAATGCGTCGATCTATACCACGCGATGGGGCTTTTTTGGGCCCTTTAGTGCTTGCCGCAGCAGGCTTTTTCGGAGAGATTGCGGCCCGAAACAGGACCTTGAGATTATGACCACCTCCACCGCCCCCCGCCGCATCTACTGGCCCAGCGTCATCACCGTCATCTCGGCGGCGATCCTGATCGGCGCGGAAGTGTTCGGCGCCGCCTTCGCGGGCGGCTGGGCGCTGTCGATCCTGTTCGGCCTCTCCACCACCGGCGAGCACATCCTGCAAGTCTGCCTGTTCCTGTGCGGCGTCGCCATCATGGTCGCCTTCCTGCGCACCGCCGCGCGGATCGAGCCGTTCACCCGCCGCGGCTGATCGCTGCGCGCCCGCGCAGCTCCACTCTCCGGCTTCCTCACACTCGACCGTCATTGCCCAGCCAGGCGCGCGATTGCGTGCTTGAGTCGAGCGCCAGTCACCCGGGCTGCTCGTGATTCGTCGCCGGCTGTAGCGTTTACGGAATCCTCCCCCTTGCGGAGGAAGACACCGAGAGCGAGATCACAGCCGCACGAGAGGACGACTACAGGAACGTGACGCTGGTGTAGTTCAGCACTCCACGCCAGCCTCAGACTACGCCAATTCCTTAACCGAACTTAACATCCGTTCATGTTGAGCGCGCTGAGTGCGTCTCGTTTGCAACGCGGCGCGATGGCGTTGAATAAAATGCCCCACAGCCCAAAAAAATTGTTGCGTAGCAGGGTCAAAGAACCTATTTCCGGTCTTGCCCAATTTCGCACGTGCCTGTGGTCGTGTGTCAGTCGGTAGGTATCCGGACAAGAGGCCGGACAGCCGCCAAGGGATGAAGAAGCCGAGGGTCGTTCGCGGAGTTTTGCGAAAGGCCAGCATCTCTCTCCAGAGATGCCGTTGAAGGTGACTTTGTTCTTTGCAACCGTGACTGGCAGCCGGAGGCGAACCGGCGCACCTCGTTCTCAACGGGGGACGCGACTTAAAGCAACGACGGAGCGGGCTTTTTTGGTCTCTGCTGGCTTTCCAACAGCCAGCGCGAATACCGAAGAGGCTTGTCCTTCATTGCCAGGTGTGCGGTAGGGTCACCCCCAACCAATCCACGGCAGCACTTACGGTCTGTACTTTTGGCTTTGTCACGCCTCCATCGCGTGCCTGGGTCCGAAAGCGCTGAACCGTCATCATTTTTTGAACGTGACCCTTTCGCAGGGCCGTTTGGGAGAGTGCTATGACCGAACGTATTCAGGAATTCCTCCGCGCCCGCCGCAACGAGGGCACCGATGTCGAGCCGTGCCTCGTCGTCGACCTCGAAGTCGTGCGCGACAACTTCCAGAGCTTTGCGAAGGCTTTGCCCGACAGCCGCGTGTTCTACGCGGTGAAGGCAAACCCGGCGCCGGAAGTGCTGTCGCTGCTGGCCTCGATGGGCTCGTGCTTCGACTGCGCGTCGGTGCAGGAAATCCAGATGGCGCTCGACGCTGGCGCCACGCCGGACCGCATCTCTTTCGGCAACACCATCAAGAAGGAACGCGACATCGCGCGCGCCCATGCGCTCGGCATCGGCCTATTCTCGGTCGACTGCGCCGCTGAAGTTGAGAAGATCGCGCGCGCCGCTCCCGGCGCCCGCGTGTTCTGCCGCATCCTCTACGATTGCGCCGGCGCCGAGTGGCCGCTGTCGCGCAAGTTCGGCTGCGATCCGGAAATGGCTGTCGACGTGCTGGACCTCGCCAAGCGTCTTGGCCTGGAGCCCTATGGCATTTCGTTCCATGTCGGCTCGCAGCAGCGCAAGGTGAAGGCATGGGACCGCGCGCTGGCGATGGCCTCGTCGGTGTTCCGTGACTGCGCCGAGCGCGGGATCAACCTGTCCATGGTCAATATGGGTGGCGGCTTCCCGACCAAGTACCTCAAGGAAGTCCCGGCGGTCGTGCAGTACGGCCGTTCGATCTTCCGTGCGCTGCGCAAGCACTTCGGCAACGCGATTCCGGAGACCATCATCGAGCCGGGTCGCGGCATGGTCGGCAATGCCGGCATCATCGAAGCCGAAGTCGTTCTGATCTCGAAGAAGAGCGACGAGGACGATGTGCGCTGGGTGTATCTGGACATCGGCAAGTTCGGCGGTCTCGCCGAGACCATGGACGAGTCGATCCGCTACGCCATCAAGACGCCGCATGACGGCGCCGAGATGACACCCTGCGTGCTCGCCGGCCCGACCTGCGATTCGGCCGACGTGATGTATGAGAAGCTGCCGTATCCACTGCCCGTGACGCTCGAGATCGGCGACAAGCTGCTGATCGAAGGCACCGGCGCCTATACGTCGACCTATTCGGCAGTGGCGTTCAACGGCTTTCCGCCGCTGCGCACCTTCCATATCTGACCATATCTGAGCGTTGCAAATCTGACGTCGCTCACTATATCCGGCATCCACCCCGGATATGACTAATCGGAGAGCCGGCCCGCCGGCTCTCATCCCGTCACCTTCCAATTCTGGATGACAACACTCCGTGTGAAAAACGGAGTGGGGACCGACATGCCATGACCGATCTGCACGAGACCGCCACTAACAACACTGTTGCCCTGCCCATCGCAGCCCCTTCGTACGAGATCCGTGCGGAACGTGGCTCCGACGTCGCCGCCCGTGAATCTCTGCTGGATGTGTGCTTCGGCGCTTCGCGCCATGCCCGCACCTGCCAGCGACTGCGTGACGGACGACTGCCCGCCGAAGGCCTGGCCTTCTCGGCGGTGGTGCAAGGCAGGCTGGTCGGCACGATCAGGCTTTGGCATGTCGACGCCGGGGGCCGAGCTGCGTTGATGCTCGGCCCCCTAGCGGTCGATCCGGGTGCCCGCGACCTTGGCCTTGGCGCCGCGTTGATGAATCACGCGATCGCCGAGGCCTCGGCGCGCGGCAATGGCGCCATCGTGCTGCTCGGCGATGCGCCTTATTACGCCCGCTTCGGCTTCATGCCCCAGAAAATGACCGATCTGGCGCTGCCCGGGCCGTTCGAGCGCGATCGCCTGCTCGGCCTCGAGCTGAAGCCCGGAGCGCTGGATGGCGCCCGCGGCATCATCTTCGGAAGCGGTAAATGGGTCCGCAAGGCTGCTGAGACTGCCGATCTGGCCCACGCAGCTTGATTTGACCACCAGGAAACGGCATTGCGGAGCTCACCTCCGCAGGAGAGCCCGGTAATGACGCGCAAACTGATTTCCACCGGATCGCCATTCGAAAAGACCGCTGGCTACAGCCGTGCGGTGGTCGACGGCGATTTCTGCTTCGTGTCCGGAACCACCGGCTACGATTACACCACCATGATCTTGCCGTTCGATGTCACGGCACAGACACAGAACTGCTTCAAGACCATTGAAGCCGCGCTGAAGGAGGCCGGCTTTGCCATGGCCGATATCGTGCGCGCGATCTACTACATCACCGACGCCAGCGACGCCGACAAGGTGTTCGCGGTGACCGGTGCCCATCTCGGCGAGATCAGGCCCGCTGCTACGCTTCTCGTGGTCTCCGGACTCTACAAGCCCGAGATGAAAGTCGAAATCGAAGTCACCGCCAAGCGCCACAGCTGATCGTCAACCGCGCGTCAGACACACCCGTTGGACGTCGCTACTATCAACGGCGCCATCGCCGGTTGACTTTCAGTGCAGGATACATAGGTTTCGGCCATCATGACGAACCTGCCTCGCAACCGCTTACTGCTCCGCGCCGGTCACCTTCAAGCAGGAATGTGACCCGGGCGCACGCGCGCGTGCCGTCCGGGCTTGTTCGATTTCAGCATCCTCATCATTCTTGGCATGCTCGGGCGCTTTGCGCGCCGGGCGTCATTTGGCTGTGAAACCCATGATCCATACCCTTCGCACTGAGCTGCCGCCCATCACACTCCGCCGTAGCGACCGTGAGCGTCTCGGCGTGCTAGCTGACGCCGCTGCAGAGAAATACCCTGTGACCGCCGACTTTCTGGCCGGCGAAGTTGAGCGCGCGACGATCGTGCCTGACGCTCATCCATTGCCCGGGATCGTCGGCATGGAGTCCGATGTGACGTTCCGCGACGATATCAGCGGGCAGGAAAAGCACGTCACACTGGTCTATCCGACCTCCGCCGACGTGGACGCCGGGCGAATTTCGGTATTGACCCCGATCGGAGCCGCGCTTATCGGCCTTTCTGCGGGGCAGTCCATTACATTCGAGACGCCCTCGGGGGAACCACGTTCGCTGACCGTTCTCTCGGTCGGCACACGGCGCTGAGCTGCATTTAATACTGGCATCGAGATTTCATTCCCGAAATTTCATTCTGATGTCACATCGTCACTGTCCTTTCCCAACCGCGCAAGACGCAGCGCGTTCATCTTGATCCTGTCTGGAGTTAGAAGCTGATGTCCTCATCCCCCGCCTCGCCGATCTACGCGAAGATCACTGGCCCCATCGTGATCGTCGGCTTCGGCTCGATCGGCAAAGGCATGGTGCCAATGATTGAGCGGCATCTCGACTACGACAAGTCGCGCATCACCGTGCTCGACCCCAAGGATGAGGGCCGCAAGGCGCTGTGCGACAAGCATGGCCTGCGCTTCATCCAGCAGGGGCTGACCCGGGAGAATTATCGCGAACTGCTAACGCCGCTGCTCACCGAAGGCGGCGGCCAGGGCTTCTGCGTGAACCTGTCGGTCGATACCGGCTCGGTCGATATCATGGAGCTCTGCAACGAGCTTGGCGCGCTCTACATCGACACGGTCAACGAGCCTTGGCTCGGCTTCTATTTCGACGCCTCGAAGGGCGCCGAAGCGCGCTCCAACTACGCGTTGCGCGAAACGACGCTGGCCGCCAAGAAGGCACGTAAGCCCGGCTCGACCACAGCCGTCTCCTGCTGCGGCGCCAACCCCGGCATGGTCTCCTTTTTCGTCAAGCAGGCGCTGCTGAACGTTGCTTCCGACCTGAAGCTCAATGCCCCGCAGCCGAAGACCAAGGCCGAATGGGCGGACCTGATGCGGCAGGCCGGCATCAAGGGCGTCCACATCGCTGAGCGCGACACGCAACGCTCCAAGTCGCCGAAGCCGCCAGAGGTCTTCGTCAACACCTGGTCGGTCGAAGGCTTCCTCTCGGAAGGCGTACAGCCGTCCGAACTCGGCTGGGGCACCCATGAAAAGTGGATGCCGGAGAATGCACACACGCATGAGGCCGGCTGCGGCGCTGCGATCTACCTGATGCAGCCCGGAGCCAATACGCGCGTGCGCACCTGGTGCCCGACGCGCGGCGCGCAATACGGCTTCCTCGTCACCCACAACGAGTCGATCTCGATCTCCGATTATTTCACGGTGCGTGACGCTTCGGGCACCGCGGTCTTCCGGCCTACCTGCCACTATGCCTATCATCCGGCGGACGATGCCGTGCTGTCGCTGCACGAGATGTTCGGCTCCGGCAAGATGCAGACGAAGCACCACATCCTCGACGAAAACGAAATCGTCCACGGCATCGACGAACTCGGTGTGCTGCTCTACGGCCACGGCAACAATGCCTACTGGTTCGGCTCGCAGCTCTCCATCGAGGAGACGCGTGAACTCGCGCCCTATCAGAACGCCACCGGCCTGCAGGTGACCTCGGCCGTGCTCGGCGGCATGGTCTGGGCGCTGGAGCACCCGAACGAAGGCATCGTCGAGGCCGACGAGATCGACTTCGAGCGTCTGCTGGAGATCCAGACGCCCTATCTCGGCCCGGTGAAGGGCTATTACACCGACTGGACGCCGCTCGAAGGTCGCCCGGGCCTGTTCCCGGAAGATATCGACACGAGTGATCCCTGGCAGTTCAAGAACGTGCTGGTGCGTTAGCGAACACTCCGCCCTCATCCTGAGGAGCAAATGGCGGCTGCATCTCGCAGCCGCCATTTGCGTCTCGAAGGATGGCCGCGGGCTCCGTGCCCTCATGGTTCGAGACAGCGCTGAAGAAGCGCCTCCTCACCATGAGGGTCGGACAGAGGCGCCCGCTCCCTATTTCGCTAGATAATCAAACGCCACTTCGCCCAATCCCAACGTCAGGTCGCACTTGAAGTGCAACGCCGACACGACCTCTTTCACCGGCAAACGCGCCACATCCGCCAGCGCATGCGGGAACAGCCCGAGTGCCGCGGGTCCGGTCCAGGCTTCCTTCAGATTGATCTCTTCCAGGTGATAGCGCACCAGCTCGCAGATGCGCGGTGTGCCGTCGACATGCGGGATGATCTTGAGAATAAAGTTCGGCACCGTCAGCGCATGCATCACCGTGTCATGATCCACCGGGCGATGTTTGTAGCCCATGGTGCCGGACGCACAGAGCACCGAACCGTAATGCAGCGTGCCGACCAGCACGTCGCTTTCCACGGCGATCTTTGGCGTCGCGCGCTTCTTCGGGAAGCCCCAAAGCTCGCGGCCGCCCGCAATCGGCGCATCGTCGTCGAGATACATCGAGTGGATATAGACACCCTCGACGCCATTGAGGCGCACCGGAATCGCCTGCCCGGTTTCGGTGTAGTCGCCGAAGCCGGTGGAATCCGGCATGCGGATGAATTCGTATTTCACGATATTATCGACGATTTCGAGTGGCTCCGGCACCACGGCCTGCAGCGCTTCCATGTCGGTGCGATAGCTGATGATAAAATATTCGCGGTCGTAGAATTTGTAGGGCCCGGGCGGAAACGACGGATTGGTCAGCGGCATCGAATAGGCGTTGCGTCGGACGTCGTCGATTTTCATGAAGCCCCCCTGTGATCTCGTGCGCAGGGAGTATGGAGGCGACCGGTGAAGCTGGCGAGACTAGATTGCGGGCATCTGACCCAGCCAGCCGCCGTGGACACGTGAAAACACGAGACCACGATGACATATGAGCTTAAAAAGTGCCGTTTGAAACGCCGTCCATGACGGGCGCAAATATTGGGAAGCCGGAGTGTCAGACGAGAGACGTGCAGCCGAAATGGAAGCGATCCGCGCCAAGCTGATTCCGCTGGAACAATATCGCAAGCTACTCAACGGACCCGAACTCGTGTCGGAATGGCTGATGGTCGATCAGACGATGATCGATACGTTTGCAGACGCCACCCGCGATCATCAGTTCATCCACACCGATCCCGAGCGCGCCAAGGCTGAGACGCCGTTTGGCGGTACGATCGCCCATGGATTTCTAACGTTGTCATTGCTGTCGACGCTGGCTTTCGATGCGATGCCGGGCGTCGAGCGAACGCGGATGGGCGTCAACCATGGCTTCGAGCGCGTGCGGTTCAACAGTCCGGTCAAATCCGGCACGCGGGTGCGCGGCAAGTTTCGCTTGGTCAAGCTGACCGAACGCGTGGTTTCGCTGCAATCGGCCTGGGATGCGGTTATCGAAGTGGAAGGTGTGACCAAACCGGCTTTAGAAGCGTACTGGATCACGCTGGCGCTTCTGGATCCCAACACCGACTGAACGCATCGCTCGCTCAGCGTATGACTACTTCGCCGTGATCGGCGGCGCCGTTTTCTCCGCAGGCGCCGGCGGCAACGCCGGCTTGGCGCCGGCATCGCGTGCTTCTGCATCCGGACGCGCCGGCTGCGGCGGCGTTTCCTGCGGGCGCTGGCCAGTGGCCGCGGGTTCTGCGGGGGCCGACGGCTTGCTCTCGGCACCCGGCGTCGACTGCAACGGCGGCGTCGCCTGCGCCAGTCGCGCGGATGGTGGCGTCAGCGTGAGCCGCGCCATTGCCGACGTCGATGCGCCCAATCCTGCTGCGGTCGCCAAGATCGCGATCGTGAAATACGTCCGGAACACGCGCGTCTGGGTCGTCGGGATCATGGCATCCACCGCAGTTAATGTGCGGTGACAACGGGAGCCGGCCGCCAAAGTTCCCGAGCCGGAAAGTCGCAGATCGCCTATGGCGCCTTGGACATTCTCCGGACGACTAGTCCTTGGTGCTGACGTCCCATGTGGCGTTGCGTACGCCGGCATACGCCTCGAGCCGGGCGGCCACAGCATCCAGCTCCTTGGGATCGACGGCCGTCGAGACCAGCGTGGCGACGATCTCCTGCTGGGTGTCGCTCTGCTCGATCACATCGACATCCCCGACCGGATATTTTGCGGCTTCCAGCGCCTCCTGCAGGCGCTCGCGCATCTCGGGTACCACCTCGGGCGAGACCGTGAGCCGCACGTAGTAGGTCACTTCCGACGACTTCGCGTCCAGCGGCGCCCGGTTGATCGCATTGACCAGCGGCCGCAGCAGCGTATTGCCGGCCAGCACGAAAAACGTAAGCGCGATAGCCTGTGCGATCATGTCTGCGCCGGCGCAGGAGCCGACCGCGGCCGAACTCCACAGCGTGGCCGCTGTGTTGAGCCCACGCACATTGGTGCCTTCCTTCATGATGACGCCTGCGCCGAGAAAGCCGATGCCGGAGACGACATAGGCGATCACGCGCACCGCGCCATCGGCACCGTGCAGCTGCATTGCGAGATCGACGAAAGCGGCCGCCCCGAGCGCCACCAACACATTGGTGCGCAGGCCCGCGGTGCGCTGGCGATATTGTCGCTCCGCACCGATCAGCGTGCCCAGCACAAAGGCCGTGGCCAGGCTGAGCAGCGTATCGAGGAAGTCGTAAGTCTGGAATGTCGCCAAAAATCGCATGATGCCTGCATGCGTACAGGAAGTGACGGGCGGATGACAATGCCGCCCCGCACCAACCGTCGTGAACTCCCTCTCCCCACAGGGGAGGTGAAAGAGCTACAGCTCCAGCAACCCGGCGTCGCCGTCCTGATCGGCAAAAGCCAGCAGCGTACCCTTGGCATTCCAGGCCAGCGCGCTAACGGGCTGCCCCTTGTTGGCCCGCACCAGAATTTCCGCGCCATCGGTCATGCGGACCATCAGGATGGTGCCGTCACTGTAACCGGCGGCCAGGATGTCCTGCTTGGGATGACAGGCCACCATGGTGACCTTGGCCTTGAGCGGCGCCAGCATCGCCGGCTCCTTGCCCATCGGGCCGTCCTTGCTGCCGAACGGCCAGATGATGACCGTATCGGCGCCCGAGGTCGCGAGACCCTTGCCGCCGGCGCTCCAGGCAATGGAGCGCACGCGTGCGGGATAGCCGGTCATGCGCATATGCTTGCCGTCGACGAGACGCCAGCCGTGCAGCGCGGGCTCGTGCATCGCGGTGACCAGAAACTTGTTGTCCGGGCTGAAGGTCACACCGAGATGCGAGCCGGCCCACTCCAGCACTTCGGCATTGCCGGCCATGTTGGGAAACCACAGCGTCACGCCGTTGTAGTGGGCTATCGCGAGCCGTAGCCCTTTGGGCGCGAATGCAAGGCCGCCAACGGTCGATGGCACCTCGAAGAATTTCACCTCTCCCTTCGGCGCCTGCACGAAGGCCGTCTTGCCCGCCGACCACGCCACTGCGCCGTCAGGATGCAGCGCAACGCTGTCGATCCAGCGCCGCTTGGCGTCGGTCGCAAAGGTCGAGACTGCGCCGTCGCGGTCGAGCACGGCGACCTTGCCGTCGTCACAGCCCATCACGATCCGCTTGCCGTCGGAGGTCGAGCACAGGATGCCTCCAAAGGCGACCTCGACCGGCGACATCGCGCCTGCCGGATCGACCAGCGTAACTTTCTCTTCGGCGCCGACAAAGGCTGCCTTGTCGCCGAGAAAATGCACTGATGTGACCGACGCACCGATGGCCACCGGCAACACGCGGTCGGTGACTGAAACGATGGATTCCTGCTCCTGCAGCGGATTGAAATCGGACATCATCAGGCGGGGATGCAGCGTTCGAAGCCGTCGCGGATTAGCTGCTCGGGCAGATCGCGACCGATAAAGACGAGGCGGCTTTCGCGCTTCTCGCCGTCCTTCCACGGCCGCTGATGATCCCCTTCCAGCATCATGTGCACGCCCTGAAACACGTAGCGGTCATCGTCGCCGGAGAACGACAGGATGCCCTTGGAGCGCAGAATCTTGCCGCCCTCCTTGGCCATCAGGTCCTGCAGCCACGGCATGAAGGTCGAGGCATCGAGCGCCTTGTCGGTGCGCAGCGACATCGAGTGCATGTCCTCGTCGTGATAGTGCTTCAGCCCGCCATGACCGTGATCGTGGTGATGATGGCCGTGATCGTGGTCATGATGATCGTGACCGTCGTCCGCGTTGAGGAATTCCGGTTCAATCTCCAGAATACGATCGAGATCGAACGCGCCGCGCTCCAGCACGTCGGACAGCTTCACCTGCGCGCGTTCGGTCTTGTGCAGCTTGGCATAGGGATTGATCGCGCGGATGCGCGCTTCGACTTCGGCGAGCTCAGCCTTCGAGACCAGATCGATCTTGTTCAGCACGATGACGTCGGCAAAGGCGATCTGATTCTTGGCTTCCGGCGCGTCCTTGAGGCGGTCGCTCAGCCATTTGGCATCGGCTACGGTCACGACGGCATCGAGCCGCGCATGGGCCTGCACATCCTCGTCGACGAAGAAGGTCTGCGCGACCGGCGCGGGATCGGCGAGACCCGTGGTCTCGACGATGATCGCGTCGAACTTGCCCTTGCGCTTCATCAGGCCGTCGAGAATGCGCACGAGGTCGCCGCGCACGGTGCAGCAGACACAGCCGTTGTTCATCTCGAACACTTCTTCGTCCGCGCCGATGATGAGGTCGTTGTCGATGCCGATCTCGCCGAATTCGTTGACGATCACAGCATATTTCTTGCCGTGATTTTCCGACAGGATGCGGTTCAGCAGCGTGGTCTTGCCGGCGCCGAGATAGCCGGTCAGCACGGTCACGGGAATTTTGTTGGCAGTCGCTTCAGACATGATTTCTCCGGCGGGTCTTTTCAGGGGCAGCGCCGGCAGCAGGGGTGCCCCTGCGCTAACTGGTCAGCGCGCTCGTCAGCGCCTTTATATTGTGCCTGACCATATCAATGTAAGTGGGTGCATCGCCGTTTTCGGGCGTCAGGCTATCGGAATACAGCGTTCCGCCGATTTTTGCCCCGGTCTCGGCGGCAATCCGGCGCATCAGCCGGGGATCGGCGATATTTTCCAGAAAAACCGCCGGAATTTTCGAGATCTTGAGCTGGGTGATGATGACCGCGATATCCTTGGCGCTAGGCTCGGAATCTGTCGAAACGCCCTGCGGCGCAATAAATTCGATGCCATAGGCCGCCGCGAAATAGCCGAAGGCGTCATGGGTCGAGATCACCTTGCGGTGTACCGCAGGAATGGTGGCGATGGCCGCCTTCACGTCATTGTCGAGGGCAGCCAGTTTCGCAAGGTAGGCCTCGGCATTCGCCTTGTAGGTGTCCGCACCGGCCGGATCGGCCTTGGCCAGCGCATCACGAATGTTTGCGACGTAGATCCTGGCATTGGCCACCGATTGCCAGGCATGCGGATCCTCGTGCGAGTCGAGCTTGCGCGGTGCAATGCCCTGTGTCGCAGTGACGATGACAGCCTTGCCGCCGGATGATTTCACCAGCCGCGGCAACCAGCCCTCGAAGCCGAGACCATTGACGACAACGAGCTTCGCATCGGCGATCTTTTTCGCGTCACGCGGCGTCGGTGTGTAGACATGCGCATCGCCATTCGGGCCGACCAGGGTCGTAACAGCTATCCGCTCGCCACCGACATTGCGCACGAAGTCACCCAGGATGGAGAAGCTGGCGACAACGTCGATCCTGTTCTGCGCACGAGCTGGAAGGATTGCGGTGACCAGCGACAGGACAGCACAAAGGACGAATACGCTGGACTTCCGCATGACTGACACACCTATGCCTCAAGATGCCGGCCGGGAAACAACTGCCTCACCAAGCCACTGACATTGCCGAACAAAACCGAAAACACGTAGAGCACCGCGGCGACCAGAATGATCGCAGGACCGGACGGCACCTTGGTCTGGAACGACAGCACCAGACCGAAGTAACCGGAGATCATCGCGCTCGCGACGGAGATCATCATCATCCCCGTGATATCGCGCGACCAGAACCGGGCGATGCCCGCCGGCAGGATCATCAGCCCCACCGCGAGCAGTGTGCCGAGCGCGTGAAAACCGTTGACGAGATTGACCACGACCAGCGCGAGAAACGCCAGATGCGCGGGTGCACCGGCGCGCGAGACCGTGCGCAGAAACACCGGATCGACGCATTCGATCACCAGCGGGCGATAGATCACCGCCATCACCAACAGCGTGATCGTCGCGTTGAAGGCGATCACCAACAGCGTCTGATCGTCGAGCGCGAGAATGTTGCCGAACAGCACATGCAGCAGATCGATATTGGTGCCACGCATCGAAACGATGGTGACGCCGACCGCCAGTGATACGAGATAGAAGGCCGCAAGCGATGCGTCTTCCTTGATCACGGTCACGCGCGAGACGAGACCCGCGAGCAGCGCGACGGAAAAGCCTGCAATCAGGCCGCCAAACGTCATCGCAAACAGGTTGAGCCCCGAAAACAGGAAGCCGATTGCCGCCCCTGGCAGGATCGCATGTGCCATCGCGTCGCCGACGAGGCTCATCCGCCGCAGCATCAGGAACACGCCGATCGGCGCGCCGCCGAGCGCGAGCGCGATGACGCCGGCCAATGCACGACGCATGAATTCAAATTCGAGGAAAGGCGCGATCAGCGCATCGTAAAGCATGTCGATCAGGCCGCGCGTGAATGTGCGGGATCGACGACGCAGGTACCCGCGCCGTCATCGAAGGCTTCACACATGCGCCGCGCCTCGAGCAGGTTATCCGCCGTCAGCACTTGTTGGGTTGGCCCCCAGGCGACAGAGCCACGCGCCAGCAGCAGCGTCTCCGGGAAATGCGCGCGCACCATCTCCATATCGTGCAGCGCCGCCAGCACCGTGCGCTTTTCGGCGTGCCAGTGGCGCACCAGCGCGATCAGGTCGGCCGAAGTCTTCGCGTCGATGGCATTGAACGGCTCATCGAGCACGATGACGCGTGCGTCCTGCAACAACACCCGCGCAAACAGCATCCGCTGCATCTGGCCGCCTGACAGCGTGCCGATATTGCGGTTCTCGAATCCATTGAGGCCGACGGAGGCGAGCGCCTGTCCTATTTGCGCGCGCGCGGTCTTGCCAAGGCCGCCGAATATGCCCGTCGCGCGCCACAGGCCGGTGCCAACGAAGTCGAACACCGAGATAGGGAATGTGCGGTCGATATCGACGCTCTGCGGCAGGTAAGCGATGTCGCGTGCCTTCAGTCCGCCAAGCGTGATCGCGCCCGTCAGCGGCTTCAGGATGCCGACGATGCCGCGAAACAGCGTGGATTTGCCGGCGCCGTTCGGCCCGACCACCGCGAGCAAACTGCCAGCTGCGATCTCGCCATTGAGGTGATGCACCGCCGGATGCCGGTCATAGCCCAGTGTGACATTCTGGAAAGCGAGCTGTGCCGTCATGATGGCCTCATCGCCAGCAGAACCACCGCCCAGAGCGCTGAGGAGACCACCAGTGCCGCCCCGAGGCGTGCCGGCAACGTCATGCGCAGGATCGACCAGTGCGCTGGCTGGGCCGGATGCGGGCTTGCCGGGCCGTGGCTGTGGGTATGACCGTGGCCGCGCGCGTGACCATCGGAATGGTCATGACCGTGGGAATGGGAATGCGCCATGAAATCGGGCCTGGCCAATGAATATCCGGCGCCAAGGCGCCTGACCCTCATTTATGTTATAATATAACATACCGCAAGCCCGAGAGGGCTCAAGCGAAGTGGCGGACCAGCGCCAGGCCGGCAAAGAGCCCGGCAATCGACAGCACCACCGAGCCCAGCACATAGGCCAGGGCGAGGCCCAATTCGCCGCGCTCATAGAGCACTGCCGTATCCAGTGAAAAGGCCGAAAAGGTCGTGTAGCCGCCAAGGATGCCGGTCATCAGGAACAGGCGCCATGGCTGCGAGGCCTCACCCTTGAAAGCGAGATAGCCGGCAATCAGGCCCATCACCGCGGAGCCGGTGACATTGATGATGAAGGTGCCCCACGGGAACGCCGTCCCCATGCAGCGGGCGCATGTCATGTTGATGACATACCGCAAGGTGGCGCCAAGCCCGCCGCCGACGAAAACCAAAATATAATTCATCGAACACCCGCTGCGCTTGGTGGCTTGCATCGTTCCGTTCTGCCGCAGCGTGCCTGCGGCGGCAAGTCGCAGCAGGCCAACCAAGACACGAAAACGTCACGACAACGAAAAAGGGCGGCAGCTTGCGCCACCGCCCTTCCCGCGCGTCATTAAACGCAAATCGAAAGCGATCAGACCGCCTTGCCGAACTGCTCGTCGACATATTCCCAGTTCACGAGATGATCGACGAACGCCTTGAGATAGTCGGGACGACGGTTGCGGTAGTCGATGTAGTAGGAGTGCTCCCAGACGTCGACGCCGAGGATCGGGGTCGCACCATGGACCAACGGGCTTTCGCCGTTCGCGGTCTTGGAGATTTCCAGCTTGCCGTTCTTGACCGAGAGCCAGGCCCAGCCGGAGCCGAACTGGCCGACGCCTGCGGCGGCGAAGTCGGTCTTGAACTTCTCGAGACCACCGAGGTCCTCGGTGATCTTCTTCTCCAGACGGCCAGGCAGCTTGTCGCCACCGCCGTTCGGCTTCATCCAGTTCCAGAAGTGGAGATGGTTGTAGTGCTGGCCGGCATTGTTGAAGAGCGCGGCATTCTTGCCGAACGAGCCCTTCACGATTTCTTCAAGCGATTTGCCTTCGAATTCGGTGCCCTTCAGCAGGTTATTGCCGTTGGTCACGTAAGCCTGATGGTGCTTATCGTGATGGAATTCCAGCGTTTCCTTCGACATATGCGGCGCGAGCGCGTCATAGGCGTAAGGCAGATTGGGAAGCGTGAAGGTCATGGGTCAAGATCCGCAATAATGGGAGAGTTGGCTTAACGGGAACCCTTATAGAAGGTTCCGCCCGGCTCCGACACTCCCATCTTTGCGATCCCGATCGCTTCGCGATCAGGCCGCGCTCGGCATTGCGGCGGAGACGGCATCGCGCCGCACTGGCGGCTTCACATTCATCAGCATCTGGAAGCATCCGGCTATCATCCCGATCACGACGGCGAATTGCCAGGCGCGATCATAATTGCCGAGATGCGAGAAGATCATGCCACCGCCCCAGGCGCCGAGGAAAGATCCTGCCTGATGGCTGAGGAAGGCGATGCCGGTGAGTGTCGCCATGAAGCGCAACCCGAACAGCTGCGCGACGAGGCCGTTCACCAGCGGGACCACGCCGAGCCACAGCGATCCCAGCACGGCTGCGAAGACCATGGTCGTGGTCGGCGTCGCCGGAAAATAGAAATAAGTGGCGAGCGCCAACGAGCGAACGATGTAAATTCCGCCGAGCAAAATCTGCTTCGGATAACGGCCGCCAAGCCAGCCAAAGGCATAGGAGCCAAACACATTGAACAGACCGACTATTGCCAGCGCGGTGGCGCCAAGCGACGCGTCGAGGCCGCAGATCGCCAGATAATTCGGCAGATGCGTGGTGATGAATACGAGCTGCAGGCCGCAGACAAAGAACGACAACGCCAGCACGATATAACCGGAATGACCGAGTGCGGACTGCACCACTTCTCCCAAAGATTGCTGCAGCTCATCCGCCGGTGCACGTTCGATCTTGTCGGACTGGCCAGCAAACAGCGCAGCGGGGAGCATCACTGCAGCGAGGCCGAGAAAGCCGATCAGCGCCACTTGCCAGCCCGCCGTCGAGATCAGCGTCTGCGCCAGCGGCGACGCGATGACGAGACCGAGCGAACCTGCAGCCGACACCGCGCCCATGGTGACGCTGCGCTTGGCGGCGGAGACGCTGCGCGAAGCTACCGTCATGGTCATGCTCGACGCCGTGCAAGACAGTGCGAGGCCGACACACAGGCCGGCGCCCAGGGTGAAAACCAGCGGCGTGGTCGCGACCATCATGAAGACGAGGCCGGCCGCATAAATCAAAACGCCGATGATCATCACGTGACGGGTACCGAAACGATCGGCGATGGCACCGACGAAGGGCTGCGAGATGCCCCAGATCACGTTCTGCAAAGCGGTGGCCAGCGAGAAATCGGCCGTGGTGATTGCGGTGTCGCGCAGAATCGAGGGTTGAAACAGGCCGAAGCTCTGGCGCATGCCCATGGCCAGGCTGAGCAGCGTCGCCGCGCCGGCCAAAATCGCCCAGCGCTGGTACTTGGAGAGCTCCGCCTCGGTCATTCCAACGTTTCCTTGATCCCTAGAATATTATTCTCAGATAAGCACTGGATTCGACAGGTTACTACCCTCGGACCGACCTATAAGGGCTGCACAAAGCGCAGAGGTGGCGACCGAAATGAGCATCGAAATCGAGATTGTGACCGGCGATGCCTCATGGCCGAGCGTCAAACCGCTGTTCGACCTGGTTTGGCCGCGCGAGGCGGTCGAGAAACTGCCCTGGGGACACGTGGTCTTCGCCTATCCCGAATTGCGGGTCATCGTGGAGGACGACGGACAGCCGGTCTGCCATGTCGGCCTGTATCGGCGCGAAGGCATATGGGAGGATCGCAAGACGCGGATTGGCGGCATCGGCGGCGTTGTGACGCATCCCGACTATCGTCGTCGCGGTCTGGCCAGTCTGGCGCTCACCGCCGCACTCCATACGCTGAAAGACGAACGCGCCACCGATTTTGCGCTGCTATTCTGTGAACCGCACAATCTGGATTTCTACACCCGCCGCAACTGGAAGCCGTTCATCGGCGAGGTCTATGCCGAACAGCATGGCGAGCGGGTACGCTTCGATGTCATGACCCCGCTGGTGTCCTACCTGAAGCGAGCGCCGCATGAAGGCGAGATGGACCTGTGCGGGCTGCCGTGGTGACCGCCACCGGTTGACCTGAGCAAGCTGCGTCAAATTGAATCGATCATGATCATTTGAGACGCTGAGTAGTCTCAAACGCATCGCCGCGGCATTGCACAAATCCAATTTCTTGTTATGCAGACCGCCTGATCCGAGGAGACACGCATGGCCGCCAGATTCACTGTTATGATCGCATTGCTGGGTGCAGTGTTCGCAGGCTCCGCTGCGCAAGCCCAATCGGGCGGCGAAGCAACGGGTGTCTGGCAGACCCAGGCCGGCGATGCACAGGTGCGGGTCAGCAAATGCGGGACCATTCTGTGCGGCACCGTCGTCTCGCTGCGCGACAAGATCGATCCGCAGACCGGCAAGCCGCCGATCGACGACAAGAATCCCGATCCCGCGCTGGCCAAGCGCTCGATGATCGGCATTCACCTGTTCTACGATATGCGCCCAACCGGAGCGAACACGTGGTCGGGCCGAATCTACAATGCTGATGACGGGAAGATCTATACCAGCAACGTGGCACTGGTCGGCCCTAACACGCTGAAGGTCGAGGGCTGCGTCGGCGCATTCTGCGGTGGCGAGAACTGGACCCGCGTCGGCCGGTAACTCGGCTCGCTTCTTTCAGACTGACATGGCCTTCAACGCGGTGGCCGCCGAGGCGTAGCCACCGCGCGCTCCATCGATGAAATGTACGTGATCGCTGCGGATGGCTGACGGCGTGAAGCACGTCATCATCGCCGCATCCTGCCGATGCAGGCCATAGCGCGCCGTTCCTTCCGCGGCTGCCGCAACAAGACGCTGCTCCAGCGCGCATTCGAGATCTGGCGTGCAATCCAGGATCATGCGCAAGCTATCGTCATACTTGCGGAAATCCGAGTTCTCGACCAGCTGCTGCACGTAGGTCTTCGGCACGAAGCCGCCGACGCTGATACCAAAACGCATCAACACAAAAACGAACAGCGTCCGCGCCATCACCCAGATACGAAAGCGCGACAGCGATTTCGCGCCGCGGCCAGCCCGGATTTCGTAGCCGAGACCCGCGGGCGGCCACGTCATCGCGGGACCGCCTGCGGGTACGGGACGGCCCGCATTTGGACTGCGTTCGACCAGCGCGATAATGTCTTCGATAACGCGACGAAATGCGGATGGGTCGGCTCCCGCTGCAGCCGTCACCAACACCGACAGAATCAAACCATGTGCCGATGGAATTTCCTCGAAGCGACATGAGAGCCCGGAGAGATCGGGATAGATCCCGACAGGTGCCGGCGTCACCGCGAATTCGCCGCGCTTCATCGCGGCCTCTGCCCAGCCCAATCCGCCACCGGAAAACATCGCATAGGACACGTTCTTCGACGGGCCGAAGCGCGCCACGCGCACATCCAGCCCCTGCGCGCGGATGTCCTTGATCGGCACCAGGGCCACGCGCATCACGAGATCGAGATCGCTCTTCACCCAGGTCGCCGTCGCCGCCAATGCCCCGCGGGCGCGATCCAGATCGTCCGGCGAGACTGCGAAGCTTGCACCATCGCCGCCGAACACGAACGGGAATTCGCGGCCGTCCAGCGCATTGGTCACGGCCGCGATGACGGCAGCGCCGGCCATGTTGACGGCCTTGTAGCGCTGTTCGGCGATGGCCTTGGTGGATTCGACGATATCGGCGACGCCGATGATCCAGTCATCCGGCAGCGGCTTGTACAACGCCGGGTCCATCACCCGGTCGAAGCCGTAAAATATTGAAATGCCGTCGTAAAAAGCGCTGACGCCGGTCGTCATGATACGAAATGATCCTGCGGCAACGTTGCGTCAACCCAATGACGCCCCCGAGTCAGGATTCATAGCACGCAATTTCGACGAACGTGCGGTATCAGCAATCCAAAGTCGTCTGCCGCTCCCATTCAGTGAGCTGACGGCAGTGCTCATTCCAATCGCTGTGTTTGAGCTTGAGGTACGACCCGACCACGGCCTCGCCGAGCTGCGCCTTCAACACGTCGGATGCTTCGAGCGCGCGCAATGCATCGAGCAGGTTCAACGGGAGCTGCTTTGCCTTCGTGGTCGAGTCGCGTTCGGTATACATGTTGATGTCGAGGCGCGGGCCGGGATCGCGGCTGTTGGCCATGCCGTCGAGGCCGGCGGCAAGCAAGGTAGCCGGCAGCAGATAGGGATTCACCGCGCCATCGGGCAAACGGAATTCGAACCGGCCCGCATCGGGAATGCGGATCATATGCGTGCGATTGTTGCCGCCGTAGGTCACCGTGTTCGGCGACCATGTCGCGCCGGAGAGCGTGCGCGGCGCATTGATGCGCTTGTAGGAATTCACCGTGGGATTGGTGATCGCGCAGACCGCTTCGGCCGAATGCACGAGTCCGCCGATGAAGTGATAGGCGGTCTTCGACAGACCGAGTTCACCGCTTTCGTCCTCGAACACGTTCGAACCGTCTTTGGTCGACCACAACGACGCATGGACGTGGCAGCCATTGCCAGTAAGATTGACAAACGGCTTCGGCATGAAGGTCGCCTTGAACCCGTGCTTCTCGGCAATCGACTTTACCATGAACTTGAAGAAGGCATGGCGATCGGCAGTCTTCAGCGCCGTATCGAACTCCCAGTTCATCTCGAACTGGCCGTTGGCGTCTTCATGGTCGTTTTGATACGGCTTCCAGCCGAGCGCAATCATCGCATCGCAGATTTCGGCAACGATCTCGTAGCGCCGCATCAGCGCCTGCTGGTCGTAGCACGGTTTGCTCTGCTGATCGGCGGGATCGGAAATCGCGGTACCGTCCGGCGAGATCAGGAAGTATTCGCATTCGACGCCGGTCTTGAGCTCGACGCCCTGCTCCGCAGCCTTGGCGATGAGGCCTTTCAGCACCTGACGCGGATTCTGGGCCACGGGCTTCCCGCCCATATAGAGATCCCCGGTGACCCAGGCGACGCCGGGCTTCCATGGCAGCAATGTGAGCGTATCCATGTCCGGCATCACGAGGACATCGGGGTCGGCTGGCGTCATGTCGAACCATGCCGCGAAACCAGCAAAGCCCGCGCCGGATTTGGCGACGCTGTCCATCGCAGTGGTCGGCACCAGCTTGGCGCGCATGCCGCCGAACAGATCGACGAAGGCGATGAGAAAATATTTGAGGTCGTGTTGTTTGGCTAGTTCGGTCCAGGTCGTCATTGACATCTCCGAAAGTAAACCAGCCGTTACGGCCTGTTAGATATTGCTGCCGGGAATCCAGTTCGTACCGGCGAGAGGGACCCTCGCCATCGCTGCCGACTCCATTGTCAGCGCCACCAGATCTTCCGGTTCGAGATTGTGGACGTGGCTCTTACCGCAGGCGCGCGCGATGGTCTGCGCCTCAAGCGTCATCACCGACAGGTAGTTCGCGAGCTTGCGGCCAGCGACGACGGGATCGAGACGCGCGGCCAGCAGCGGATCCTGCGTAGTGATGCCCGCGGGATCGCGGCCCTCATGCCAATCGTCATAGGCGCCGGCCGTGGTGCCGAGCTTCTGATATTCAGCTTCCAGCGCGGGATCATTATCGCCGAGCGCGATCAATGCAGCCGTGCCGATCGCCACCGCGTCCGCGCCAAGCGCGAGACACTTGGCGACGTCAGCGCCATTGCGGATGCCGCCGGAGACGATCAGCTGCACCTTGCGATGCATGCCGAGATCCTGCAGCGCCTTCACCGCCGGCGGGATCGCGCACATCGTGGGCAGGCCGACATTCTCGATGAAGACGTCCTGCGTCGCAGCCGTGCCGCCCTGCATGCCATCGAGCACGATGGCATCGGCGCCGGACTTCACCGCGAGCGCGATGTCGTAATATGGGCGGGACGCGCCGACCTTCACGTAGATTGGCGTGTTCCAGTCGGTGATCTCACGCAGTTCCTGTATCTTGATTTCAAGATCGTCAGGCCCGGTCCAGTCCGGATGCCGACAAGCCGAGCGCTGATCGATGCCCACAGGCAAGCGGCGCATACCGGCAACGCGCTCGGTGATCTTCTGGCCGAGCAGCATGCCGCCGCCACCGGGCTTGGCGCCCTGCCCGACCACGACTTCAATCGCGTCGGCCTTGCGCAAATCGTCCGGGTTCATACCATAGCGCGACGGCAGCACCTGATAGACCAGCAGATCGGAATGACCACGCTCCTCCGGCGTCATGCCGCCATCGCCTGTGGTGGTGGATGTGCCGACCGCCGACGCTCCGCGACCGAGCGCTTCCTTGGCGGGGCCGGACAGCGCACCAAAGCTCATGCCGGCGATGGTGATTGGAATCTTCAGATGGATCGGCTTCTTGGCGAAGCGCGCGCCGATGACGACATCGGTGGCGCATTTCTCCCGGTAGCCTTCGAGGGGATAGCGGCTGATGGAAGCGCCGAGAAACAGCAGGTCATCAAAATGCGGCAGCTTGCGCTTGGCGCCGGCACCGCGAATGTCATAGATGCCGGTCGCGGCGGCACGGCGGATTTCCGCGATGGCTGCGTCATCGAACGTGGCCGACTTGCGCGGCGGCGTGTGGATCCAGCGGTCTTGCGCACTCATCAGTAGGACCCGACGTTGTCGATGTGGAAGTGATAGAGTTTTCGCGCGGAGCCGTAGCGTTTGAACTCGTCCGGGCTGACGCCTTCGACGCCGGCCTCATCGAGCAGCTTCTTCAGCTCGACTTTGTGTTCGTCATTCAACGGCTTCTCGATGCAATCGGCGCCGAGGCTCGTGACCGTTCCGCGCACGAAGAGCTGCGCCTCATAGATGGAATCGCCGAGGGCCTCGCCGGCGTCGCCGAGCACCACGAGCTTGCCGGCCTGCGCCATGAAGGCGGAGAGATGGCCGACCGAGCCTTTCACGACGATGTCGATACCCTTCATGGAAATGCCGCAGCGCGCCGAGGCATTACCGTCGATCACCAGCAGCCCGCCATTGCCGCTGGCCCCGGCCGCCTGCGAAGCGTCGCCGGTGACATGGACGCGCCCCGACATCATGTTCTCGGCCACGCCCTGCCCGGCATTACCGCGCACGGTGACGCGCGCTTGCTTGTTCATACCGGCGCAGTAATAGCCGACGTGTCCGTCGATCTCGATCTCGACCGGGAAATCGAGACCGACCGCGATATTGTGCTGGCCGCGCGGATTGGTGATGGTCCAGTGCGTCTCGTTGGTGCTGGGAGTTAGCCTGTGCAGAGCGCCGTTAAGTTCGCGCAACGGTGACAAAGCGAGATCGACCGTGGGCATCAGTGACGCTCCCACAAATAGACTTTGGCGGGTTCGGGCTCCCAGACCCTGGCGACGTCGATGCCCGGCAGATCGACCAGCGCACGATATTCGGTGCCGAAGGCGACCCAGCGATCGGTCTCGGCCATCACGGCTGGCTTGCAGGCAATGGGATCGCGCAGCACGCCGAAGCCGGTCTCGGTGCCGATGACGAATGTGTAAAAGCCGTCGAGCGCGGCGAGCGACGACGTCATCGCATCCTGCAACGAAGCACCGGCGGCCATTTGCGATGAGATATAGCCGGCGGCGACTTCGGAATCGTTTTCGGTGCGGAACGTCATGCCCTGGCGAATCAGCTCGCGGCGCACGTCATTGTGGTTCGACAGTGAACCGTTATGCACCAGGCACTGGTCCGTGCCCGTAGTAAAGGGATGCGCGCCGTTAGTCGTCACGGCGGACTCCGTCGCCATGCGCGTATGACCGACGGCATGGGTGCCGGTCATTGCGTTCAGGCCGAAACGCTTCGCCACGTCAGCGGGCTGACCGACTTCCTTGAAAACGGCCATGCGCCGCCCCCGTGCAACCATGTCTACGTCTTTCATGCCGAGGAGCGCAGATGCGACAGCGGCCTCGCGATCGGTGGGGATGCTGATGACCGCGTGAGTATCATGCACCTGATACGCTATCGGCGCACCGGCGACCTTGCCGAGCGACGCCACCAATGCAGCGAAATCAAACGACGGCGCGGCACGCAGCGTCAGCTTGATCTGTCCGGCATCGCCGTCGCCATAAACAGCAAAGCCTGCAGAGTCGGGGCCGCGATCGCTCAGCGCTTCCAGCATGCCGGAGAGCAACCCGCCTAATTCGGGGGCCAGCTTTTGATCTTTCAGAAACAGACCGGCAATGCCGCACATGGCTCGCGTCTCGCTCGTTGAATGCCCGTGGACCTTGCCCGAAACAAAACCGCTGTGTCAACCTGGGAGAAAATAGTTTTCCTGACAGGAAATATCGCTATTGTCGGGAAATCAACACTGTAGGAAACGCCATCGTGAAAGCGAAACCGAAGAAAACGAAATCATCGCCCGCGCGCTCAAAGCTGGAGGAGCTGCGCACCGGTTCGAACGCGCCGCTGGAAGTCGGCGGCTCGCTGGAATCCAAGATCGGCAATGAAGTGCGGCAGCTCCGCAAGGAGCTGGAGCTGACGGTGGCCGAGCTCAGCACATCGGCGGGCATCTCGACCGGCATGTTGTCGAAGATCGAGACCGGCAGCATCTCGGCGTCGCTGGGCACGCTCAATGCACTATCGAAAGCACTGAACGTGCCGATCAGTCGTTTCTTCCGCGAGACCGAGGAGGAGCGCGACTGCTCCTTTGTGAAAGCGGGCGCCGGCGTGAAGATCGAACGACGCGGCACCAAGTCCGGCCATCACTATCAACTGCTCGGTCAGTCGATTCACGGCGAGCTCGGCGTCGAGCCTTATCTGATCACGCTGAACGAGGATGCCGAGGCCTATAGCAACTTCCGCCATGCCGGGGTCGAGATGATCTTCATGCTATCAGGCAAGGTGCGCTATCGCCACGCCGATCAGACCTATCTGATGGAGCCCGGCGACACGCTGTTCTTCGACGCAGCCGCGCGGCACGGCCCGGAAGAACTGGTGAAGGCGCCGATGACGTATCTGTCTGTGATTATTTATCCGCGGCGGAGCTAGGCCTCACTTCGCTTTGCTCTTCCCCGGCATCCGGTCCTGCGACGGTGCCACATCGAAGGCCCGCCGATACATCCGTGCGAAATGGCTGGCGCTGGCGAAGCCGCATTCGGCCGAGACCTCGACCACCGGCATGCTGGTCTGCTGCAACAGCGCGCGGGCCTTGGCGAGACGCAGGGTCAGGTAATGCTGCTCGATGGTTACGCCGAGATGTGCGGTGAACAACCGCTCGAGCTGACGCACGGACACGCCGGCCGTTTTTGCCAGCTCGTCGCGCGGCGCGGGGCTGGCCAGACGCCGTTCCATCACGGTGATCGCCGAGAGCACGGCGCGATTGCTGGTACCGAGGCGCTCGCGCAATGAAATGCGCTGGCTGTCGTCGCCGAGGCGCACGGCAGTTTGCAGAAACCAGTCACTGACTTTCGCTGCAAGTGCCTGGCCGTGATCTCGGCGGATGATGGCATGCATCATGTCGAGCGCGGCGACACCGCCGGCGCAGGTGAGCCGATTGCCATCGATCTCGAACAGCGTACGCGTCGGCTCGATCTCGGGAAAGGCTTCGATGAACGCATCGAGATGCTCCCAATGGATCGTGCAGCGAACGCCATCGAGGATGCCGGCCTTGGCCAGAATGAACGGCCCGCCGGAGACGCCGCCGATGGCGCAGCCCGAGCGTGCGAGGCGGCGCAGCCACGCCAGCGCCTTGGCATCATCGAAACCAGCGGGATTGCCACCGGCGCAAACCAGCACCGTGTCGTAGCGCACGCTGTCGGCAATGGTGTGATCGGACGCCACCGACAATCCGTTCGACGCCAGGATCGCGTCGGCTCCGGTCGAGATCTGTAGCCACTGATACAGGTTCTTGCCGGCCAGGACATTGGCAGCGCGCAGCGGTTCGATCGCCGAGGCGAAGGACATGAGCGCGAAGCCGTCGATCAGGAGAAAGCCGACGCGGTGGGGCTGGGCCATAGATTTGAAGACTCAGTTTCCGCGCCCGTTCAGATCATGAACGTCGCGGCGTTACGCCCATTCGCCCTTACGGAACACCGGCACGCGGCGGCCGTCGGTGTGGACACCATCGATATCGACTTCGCCAGAGCCGATCATCCAGTCGATATGGATGAAGCTCTTGTTGCCGCCCTGCGCTGCGATCTGTTCGGGCGTGAGATCGCCGCCATTGACGAAGCACTTCGAATAGCACTGGCCGAGCGCGATGTGACAGGCGGCATTCTCGTCGAACAGCGTGTTGTAGAACAACAGCCCGCTGGCCGAGATCGGCGACGAATGCGGCACCAGCGCGACTTCGCCGAGCCGACGCGAGCCTTCGTCGGTGTCGAGCACCTTGTTGAGTACTTCCTCGCCGCGTGAGGCCTTGGCCTCGACGATCTTGCCGCCCTCGAAGCGCACTGCGATGTCGTCGATCAGCGTGCCCTGATAGGATAGCGGCTTGGTCGAGCGGACATGGCCGTTGACACGCGCGGCATGCGGTGTGGTGAAGACTTCCTCGGTGGGGATATTGGCGTTGCAGATGATGCCGTTCTTGGCCGTCGATGCGCCGCCTTCCCATTCATGGCCATCGGCAAGACCCACCACGAGATCGGTACCCGGCCCGGTGAAATGCAACGCGTGGAAGCGCTGCGCGTTCAGCCATTCGGTGCGGCTACGCAACGCAGCATTGTGCTTGGCCCATGCCGCGATCGGATCGGCACCATCGACACGCGACGCCGCGAAGATCGCATCCGCAAGCTTTTGCACGGCAACGTCGTCCTCGTCGCCGGGAAACACCTGCTTGGCCCATGAGAGCGTCGGATAAGCAATGATGTTCCAGTTGATGTCGAAGCCTGCGATCTTCTGCAGCGCTGGCTGATAGGCGATGGAATTCGCCTTGCTGGCGCGCGACACCTTGGCCGGATCTTCATTGGACAGCAGCATCGGATTGTCGCCGACGATGGCGAGGCGCGCGGTGTTGCTGCCGAGCGCCTTGGCCATGCCCTCATAGAGCCAGCCGGCGGCGCGATCGAAGCTCACATCGTGACCGTAGCGATAGCGCGCCAACGTCATCTCTTCATCGGAGAAAAACGGTGTCACCAGGCCTGCGCCGGCCTTGTAGGCATGTTCAGCGATCTTGCGCACCAGCGGCAGCGCCGCGGCGGGGCCGGTCAGCAGCAGATCCTGCCCCGGCGCCAGTTGCAGCCCAACTTTCACGGCGACTTCGGCCAGACGGTCGAGCTTCACGGGATCGATGGGGGTGGACAAATTGCGCTGGTGAACGGTCATGCAGAGGCCCTGACTGATGTGGAAGTGGCTGGACCGAATGTAGGCGCAGATGCGCCTTGCCGCCAGCCGGTCCGCCGCAGGACTTACCGGACGCCTACGACGCCGCGGGCTGCGGGACGAGGGCCTGGTAATGGGCCAGCGCGTAAAGCCTGATCGCCGAGGACAGGTTGTTCTGCTGTCGATTCTTGTCGATCTCGCCGACGAGCTGCGACATCGTGATCCGGCGCATGCCGGCGATCTCCTTCAGCGCCGTCCAGAACGCCTCTTCAAGACTGACGCTCGTCTTGTGTCCGGCGACGACGATCGATCGTTTCACGACGGGTGATTTCACCGCGCCTTCTCCATTTCCACCCAGTGATCGGTTTCTTTTCAGCCAGCTTATACGGATTGAAACCTGCGGCAACAGATCAGATCATCCGACCTTAGACGAGTACTCGCACACAACCTCTCGATCACGACACAACCTCTACGGAACTATCGATACGTTGCCTTCGTGGCGCGCATTGGGCAGAAGCAGCATAGTGCACAACTTCGGATTCGACTTTCCTGACTGACTCGATGGATTCCACTACGCTCGCACTTCCGGACGCCCGACACGTCGCCGATCAGATCGATCGCTGGACGCGCGAGCACGCCGCTTTTGCGCTGCTCATCGAACAGGCCGACGGTGCAAGCTCGGCGCTGTGGCAGTTTGCATCGATCAGCCGCAATCGTGGTCAGAGCGATACGGCTATCGACGCGCTTCGTACTGCACTTGCGTTGATGCCGACGGATGTTGCCGCGTGGCGCGCGCTTGCTTCGGACTACCAGTTGAGCGGACGCGACGAACTGGCTGAAGCATGTGCGCGACAGGCGCTCGCCATCGACCCGGACCACGCGACGACATGGCTGCAATATGCGAGCCTCGCCTACCGGCTGCAGCGTATCGACGATGCGGAAGCGGCCTATCTGCGCGCTCTGTCGGGCGATGCCTCGCTTGGCGACGCTCATCTCGGCCTGGGCGTACTGTATCTCGGCTCCCGCCGTCCCGAGCAAGCGATCGTGCATCTGCAACGCGCACTATCCTGGGGCGGCATCGACGCGGTCACGCAACTTTGCCTCGGACAGGCCTTTTATATGGCCGGCCGGTTTGGCGAGAGCGCCGATGCCTTGGCAATCGCAAACGGCTTTGTGCCACTGGAAAGCGTGACCCTGCGTCTCTACGCCCGTGCGCGCACCTTCGCTTCGATGCTGGACGGCGACATTCACGGCGCCATCGCCCGCTACCCGACACTTGCGGGCCAAGAGACCGAACCACTGGACGAGGTCTTGCGTACCGCATTCGCGCTGTTCAGCGCCTATGGCATGCGCGAAGCCGCTGCCGCGGTTGGACGTCTGCGACTGCAAGGCCAGCCGGACGATCCCGTGCAGCGCTACTTGCTGGATGCCGTCGGTGGACAGACACACGACCGCGCGCCGGCAGCCTATGTCGAGGCGCATTTCGACGAATTCGCCGAGGGCTTCGACAGCAAGCTTGTGGACATTCTCGGCTACAAGGTGCCGCAGCAACTCGCCGACATGGTTGCGTCCCGCCGACCGACACTGGCGACCATCCTCGATCTCGGCTGCGGAACGGGTCTTGCTGCAGGGCCGCTCGGGCGGTTCGGCGCACGACTGACCGGCATCGACCTGTCGGAGAAGATGCTCGCCGTCGCGGCCCGACGGAACGCCTACGACGACCTCGTCAAGGCCGATGTCATGAGCTATCTCGCGGACAGCCCGCGCAGCTTCGATCTCGTCTTCGCTGCCGATCTTCTGATCTATCTTGGCCGGCTGGAAGAACTCATCGGCCTGATTGCGCGCGTGCTCCCTGCAGGCGGCCTCTTCGCAGCGAGCATCGAGGCCGCGGGTCACGGCGACTTCACGTTGCTCTCGTCAGGCAGGTTCGCTCATAGCGAGACATATTTCGAAACCTGCGCCGCGAAGGACTTCGAAATCGTATGCAAGGAGAATTCCGAGCTGCGCCTCGAAGCAGGGCGCCCTGCCCTCGGCACGCTTTACGTACTGCGTCGCCGTGGCCGGCCGAGCACCGAGGATGGCCAACTCACCATTGCAACTATTCGCCGATAAATTGACGAGATCTTCGCCAAGCGCGCGTCGGCCGTCGAGCCTGTGGTCTGCACAGATCGGGAGCCATCTCGAACCTGCAGCGCACCGCACAAGATTTAATCATCTGCCTAGGAAATCAGTAATGCCGCTCGTTTTAGTGGCACGACTGATCTGCGGCAGCAGAGCTCATTTAGAAATAGTCGAAAAATCAGAACGTTAGACGACAGATACGTTGGCACGCCATTTGCTAATAATATCTACGTCAATGATGACCGCCGTCCGCCGGATACTGAAACCGCTGCTGGTTTCAAGCGCAGGGACACAGCTCGCTTCCTGATTGTCAGGTGCGAAGCGGTCATCGTGACTCCATCCCTACCGGGCTTGGTGAGCGAGTCCCTGTTTCCGATCGGCAGCGGTCCAAACAGGTTTGCACATGCTCGATCAACCGAACGCAAAGAAGCAGAAGCTCGTCATCCTCGGCAACGGCATGGCCGCCGGCCGCGTCATGGACGAGCTGTTCGCGCGCGCACCAGACCGCTACGACGTCGTGGTGTTCGGCGCGGAGCCGCGTGTTAATTACGACCGCATTATGCTGTCGCCGGTGCTCTCCGGCGAGAAGGCATATGACGACATTCTGATCCACACCGATGAGTGGTACGCGACCAACAAGGTTGATCTCAGGCGCGGCGAACTCGTCGTCGCGATCGATCGCGCTGCGAAAACCGTCACCACGCAATCCGGCGCGGTCGAAGCTTATGACACGCTGATTATCGCAACCGGCTCGAAGCCGATTCTCATTCCGGTACCCGGCGCAGAGCTGCCCGGCGTCGTCACCTATCGCGATCTCGACGACGTTAACCTGATGCTCGATGCAGCCCGCAAGGGCGGCCACGCTGTCGTCATCGGCGGTGGTTTGCTTGGCCTTGAGGCCGCAGCCGGCCTGGCCATGCGCGGCATGACAACAACCGTTGTCCATCTGATGCCAACACTAATGGAGCGCCAACTCGATCCCAACGCCGCCTATCTGTTGCAAAAGGCGGTCGAGGCGCGCGGCATCGAGGTGCTGACCGGAGCCAACACAGCAGCGATCCTCGGTGATACATGCGTCGAGTCAGTCCGGCTCGACGATGGTCGGACCCTGCCGGCCGATCTCGTCGTGATGGCGGTCGGCATCCGCCCGAACACCGCACTCGCCAAGCTCGCCGACCTCAACGTCAAGCGCGGCATCGTCGTGGACGATCATCTGCGAACCAGCGACGACAACATCTATGCGGTCGGCGAGTGCGTCGAGCATCGCGGCCAGTGCTACGGCCTTGTCGCGCCCCTGTATGACATGGCGAAGACCCTCGCGGCGACCCTCGCCGGCGAGAGCGTGGACGGCTATATCGGTTCGACCACCTCGACCAAGCTGAAAGTCACCGGCGTAGATCTGTTCTCCGCTGGCGATTTCGCTGAAGGCGATGTCAAGGATGAGATCGTGCTTCGCGATCCTGCCCGCGGCATCTACAAGCGTGTCGTCCTGCGCGACGACCGCATCATCGGCGCGGTGCTCTATGGCGATACGGCCGACGGCTCGTGGTATTTCGACCTCCTTAAAAAGAACGTCGATATCGGCACCATGCGCAACGCGCTGATCCTCGGCCAGGCCTATCAGGGCGGCGTTGCACTCGATCCGATCGCTGCTGTCGCAGCGCTGTCCGACGATGCCGAAATCTGCGGCTGCAACGGCGTGTGCAAGGGCGCGATCACGCAGGCGATCACCGCGCACGGCCTCACCACCCTCGACGATGTGCGCGCCCGCACCAAGGCATCAGCCTCCTGCGGCCAGTGCACGGCGAAGGTGGAATCGCTGCTCGCAGCCACGCTCGGCGATAACTACTCCGCCGCCGGCCGCAAGCCGATGTGCAAATGCACTGACCTCACCCATAGCGAAGTCCGTGGCTTCATTCTCTCCAAGGAGCTGAAGTCCGTTCCTGCCGTGATGCAGGAACTGGCGTGGAAGACCTCCTGCGGCTGCCCGTCCTGCCGCCCGGCGCTGAATTATTACCTGCTCTGCGCGTGGCCGGGCGAATATGCCGACGATGCACAGTCGCGCTACATCAACGAGCGCGTCCATGCCAACATCCAGAAGGACGGCACCTTCTCCGTTGTGCCGCGCATGTGGGGCGGCCTGACCACCCCTGACGAATTGCGCGCCATCGCCGACGTCGCCGACCGCTTCAAGATTCCGACGGTGAAAGTCACCGGCGGCCAACGCATCGATCTGCTGGGTGTGCGCAAGGAAGACCTGCCCGCGGTGTGGGCGCAGCTCAACAGTGCGGGCCTCGTCTCCGGCGCGGCCTATGCCAAGGGCCTGCGCACGGTGAAGACCTGCGTCGGCTCCGAATGGTGCCGCTTCGGCACGCAGGATTCGACCGGTCTCGGCGTCAAGCTCGAGCGTTTCATGTGCGGCTCCTGGGCACCTGCGAAGGTGAAGCTCGGCGTCTCCGGCTGCCCGCGCAACTGCGCGGAATCCACGGTGAAGGATATCGGCGTGATCTGCGTCGAGTCCGGCTACGACATCCACATCGCCGGTGCGGCGGGCCTGCATGTCCGCCAGACCGATCTGCTTGGCCATGTCGATACGGAGGATGAGGCGATCGAATACATCGCGGCCTTCATGCAGATGTACCGTGAGGAAGCGGGCTATCTCGAACGCGTCTGGAAGTGGGTCGAAAATGCCGGCCTCGACAAGGTACGCGCGGCGATCATGGATGATGCCGACAACCGTCGCGCGCTGCTGGCGCGCTTCGAGAAATCACAGCGCGCGGTCCGCAGGGATCCCTGGGCAGAGCGCGCCGCCGGCCGCGAACAGCATGAATTTACGCCGCTCGCAACACTCAACTCGATTATAGCCGTCCCGGCAGAATGAACATGACAATGGTTCCATCCAACGACTTCTGGTTCGACGTCGGCCCGCTGCGCGCAATCCCGCAACGCGGCGCGCGCACGGTGAAGACTCCGCGGCGCGAGATCGCGGTATTCCGCACCGCCAGCGACGAGGTGTTCGCGCTGGAAAATCGCTGCCCGCACAAGGGCGGTCCACTTAGTGAAGGCATCGTGCACGGTCGCAAGGTTGCCTGCCCGCTGCATAACTGGATCATCAATCTCGATGACGGCGAAGCCTCAGGCGCTGACAAAGGCTGCGCGCGCAGCTTCCCGGTCAAGCTCGAGAACGGCCGCATCTATCTCAACATGAGCGTCGCCGCCGCCCCATAGGCGCACGCCCCATCAACCAACCCCGCTGCAAAGAAAGTTTTCAAGTAATGGCCTATCTCGTCCCTTCGGAATTCGTGACCAAGATGGTGGATGCCGGCGAATCCAAGATCTTCATGTCCACGCGCGACACCATCATCCGCGCCTTCATGGCCGGCGCTATCCTGGCACTCGCCGCGGTGTTCGCCGTCACCGTTACGGTGCAAACAGGCTATCCGATCATCGGCGCGATCCTCTTCCCGGTCGGTTTCTGCATGCTCTATCTGCTCGGCTTCGACCTGCTCACCGGCGTCTTCGTGCTGACGCCCCTGGCATTGCTTGACAAGCGCCCCGGCGTCACTGTCGGCGGCGTGCTGCGCAATTGGGGGCTCGTCTTCGTCGGCAATTTCATGGGCGCGATCATCGTCGCCATCATGATGTCAATCGTGTTCACCTTCGGTTTCTCGACGCCCCCGGACAAGGTGGGTCAGGTGATCGGCCATATCGGCGAAGGCCGCACGCTTGGCTATGCGCAGTATGGCGCAGCCGGCATGCTGACGCTGTTCATCCGCGGCATGCTCTGCAACTGGATGGTCTCAACCGGCGTGGTCGGCGCGATGATCTCAACGACCGTCAGCGGCAAAGTCATCGCGATGTGGATGCCGGTCATGGTCTTCTTCGCGATGACGTTCGAGCATTCGATCGTCAACATGTTCCTGTTCCCTGCCGGCCTGATGCTCGGCGGCAAGTTCACGATCATGGACTACATCATCTGGAACGAGATTCCGACCGTGCTTGGCAACCTCATTGGCGGTCTTACCTTCACCGGCCTGACGCTGTATGCCACACACATCAAGACAGGCCCGAAGCGCGTTGCTAGTCTCGCCCGCTAGGCCGATCCGTAATCCTCGCAACACGACGCCCCGGTTCTCCAGCTGGGGCGTCATTTATTAGCGTGACCCATGCCGCATGAATTGACGATTTCGATCGGCCAGTATTCGGACAGGGGCCGCAAGGACACCAATCAGGATTTCCACGGCGCCCTGATTCCGACCCAGCCGCTGTTGAGCCTCAAAGGCATTGCCGTCGTCATCGCCGACGGCATCAGCAGCAGCGCTGTCAGCGGCGAAGCCAGCGAATCTGCGGTCAAATCGTTTCTCACCGACTATTACTGCACATCCGAATCCTGGTCCGTGAAGACGTCGGCGCAACGCGTCATCGCTGCAACCAATTCGTGGCTGCAATCCCAGACCCAGCGCGGCCGCTACCATTACGACAAGGATCGCGGCTATGTCTGCACCCTGAGTGCAATGGTGATACGCGCACGCGCAGCGCATATCTTTCATGTCGGCGATTCCCGCATCTATCGCGTATCGGACCGCGCGCTCGAGCAGCTCACCACCGACCACCGCGTCGTGATCTCATCCGAGCAGAGCTACCTCGCCCGCGCGCTTGGCGTGAACCCGCAAATCGAGATCGACTATCAAGCCCTGCAGATCGACGCCGGCGACGTCTACGTCCTCGCCACCGACGGAGTCTATGATTTCGTCGGCGCGCGCTTCATTACTTCGGCGATTGCCGACCATGCCGGCGATCTCGACACCGCCGCGAAGTTGATCGTCGATGAGGCCTATGCGCAGAACAGCCCGGACAACCTCACCGTGCAGATCGTGCGAATCGACGCGGTGCCGGACGGCGAGGCCAGCGACATTCTGATGTCGCAATTGCCGCTGCCGCCATTGCTCGAAGCGCGCATGGCGTTCGACGGCTACAGGATCATACGTGAACTGCACGGCAGCAGCCGTAGCCACATCTATCTCGCGGTCGATGTCGAAAGTGACGAACAGGTCGTCATCAAAATTCCATCAATCGATCTGCGCGACGACCCGGTCTATCTCAAGCGGTTCATGATCGAGGAATGGGTGGCGCGGCGTATCGACAGTGCGCATGTGCTGAAACCATGCCGACAGTCGCGCAAGCGCAACCACCTCTACATCGTCGCCGAATTCATCGAAGGCCAGACGCTGAAGCAGTGGATGCTCGACAATCCGAAGCCGGGTCTGGAAACCGTGCGCGGCATCACCGAGCAGATCGCGCGCGGCTTGCAGGCATTTCATCGGATGGAAATGATCCATCAGGACATCCGGCCAGACAACATCATGATCGACAAGACGGGCACGGTGAAGATCATCGATTTCGGCTCCACCCGTGTCAACGGCGTCGTCGAAGCTGATTCACCCGGCAAGCACAGCGACATTCTCGGCACGCCGCAATACACCGCACCCGAGTTGTTTTTCGGCAAGCGCGCCACATCGCAATCCGACCTCTATGCGCTTGGGACCCTCACCTATCAGATGCTGTCCGGGACACTGCCTTACGGAGCTGAGGTCGCGAAGGCGACAACCGCCGCGCAGCACCGCAGACTGCGTTATCGATCGCTGCTCAACGACGCCAGCGACATCCCTGAATGGATCGACGGTGTGTTGCGCAAGGCCGTGCACCCTGACCCGGCGAAGCGCTACGAGGAACTCTCCGAGTATATTTACGACCTGCGCAATCCGAAGGCGGAGTTTCTCAATTCGCCGACCGTGCCGCTCCTGGAACGTAATCCGAACATGGTCTGGAAGGGCCTGTCGTTGCTGCTCGCTATAGCTGTCATCGTATTGCTGGCGAGGCGCTAGTGGCGGCACTAGTCAGGCCCGCACCTCTCGCGGAAGCCTCACATTCTTTCCCTGCAAAATATCTGGAACACCGTCGGTCGCAAGAACATGCTGCTCGGCATTTTCGATCGCCAGTTGCAGGGGGCGGGTACTCACCCGGCTCGAACAGCTCAGCGTCGCGATGGACGAGAATGTAACTCGCCTGCGCGCAGCGATCGAGGCCAGCCGGCGCCGCATCGACGCCGTGATGGCCGCGATCCGGGAGCAGATATCCGACAATGCGCCCTACGGCGCCAACGGTCGCATCAGTGCGCGGTCGCCGCGTATGCGCGACCTGATCGTCGGGCTCCATGAGGACTGGCTCATGACAAGCACTTCGTCGCGTGCCACCGGATCAACGAGATCGCCCCTCCGGATTTTGCATCTCTGTGAGACATTGCAGCGGCAATCGGACGTCCGATTTGCGCCAGAGGCGGTCATGTGGAGATCCAAAGACAGCGGAATTTCGCGAGGTCTTGCATAAAAGGCGACACCAATTGAGAATGGATGGCTCATCCAGAGCTTCGGCTTGGCCAGCGGTGAGAACATAACGTACGTCTACCGATATGGCGGCATTTCTATCCAATCGTCGAAAGCAACGTCCGTGCCTTCTGTCCACAAAGCAAAGAAATCAACCAGCAAACGCCCGGCACGGACCAATGGCAGCATAACAGACGCAACCTATTTGAAGCTGCACAACCTGATCGAGTCGCGACAGCTGCAGCCCGGCGAGGTGATTGAAGAGCGCCGGCTTGCACTGCGGCTGAAAGTTTCGCGGACACCGCTGCGGGCTGGCATCAGCCGGTTGCTGGGCGAAGGCAGGCTCGAGCAATTGTCCAACGGCACTGTGGTGGTCCGCACAATCGAGATGGCGGAATTGCTCGAACTGATCCATCTCCGCATGGTGTTGGAGAGCGAAGCGACGTTCATTGCGGCGACCCGCATCGCGCTGGATATCCTTGCACCGATCAGGGCTGCGCTGGAGAAGATCATTGCTGCGTCGACAGTGTCCGGGACGGTTCACTGGACCCTCGACGATGAAATCCATGACCAGATCGCGCGGCATTGCGGCAATCGCTCGCTTGAGAAGCTGATTGGAGAAATCCGGCAGAAGATCCGGATGTGCAATGTAGAGCGCCAGCCAGGCCGGCTGCTGCCCGCCACCCGCGAGCATCTGGCGATTATCGATGCCATCATCGATCGTGATGCCGCCGCAGCCCGTCAGGCGATGATCCTGCATCTCACTAATGTGCGGCAGGGATTGCTCGAACGGTTCGGGATCTTCCTGCCCGAGCCTCACGGCTAGGTCGAGATCAGGCAGAATCCCTGCGGGTGCATGTCCGAAAATTCTGCAGCTGCCCGCAATTTTGTCGGACTCCGTCCAAATTTGACGCAGCTTCCCGGGCTTCGCAGCTTGACTGAAATCAGCATGGGCGGTTCACTGGTATACCAGTGGAATATCAAGCCGCTCCGCAACGCCGACCAACCAGATGTCCCGCCTGAATGACGCCAAACCACATTGCTTCCCACACCGTCGCGGCCGAATCGCTGTCCCCGGCCGCCTTTGCCGCCTTCGGCGATGTAGCCGAGCGACCGATCGACGTGCGCCGGCGGTATCTTCCGACATCGGACGATCGCACCGAGGACGCCGCCACCTTTTCCTTCTGGATCAGCAGCGCCGCTCGGCTCGGCAGTCTGCCCCTGCCAATCACGACGCTGGAGCGTCATCCGTTCTCCGCCCAGACTTTCATCCCGCTCGGCAGCAGCCAATACCTCGCGATCGTGTGCAATGCCGGCCCGGATGGCCTGCCTGATGTGGCCACCCTGCGGTGCTTCATCGCCGGAGCGCATCAAAGCATCACCTTCGCCCGCAATATCTGGCATCATCCCATGACCGTTCTCGGCGCGGCCATGGAATTCGCCGTCGCCATGGGCATTACCGGCCGGCAGGACGACGACGTGTTCGTCGATATCGCTGGCGACGTTCGTGCCGTGATGCCGCATAGCGCATAGGGATCGCAACGATGCCGCATGATGATCACCTCACCCGCGACTTCGTCGGCTACGGCCGCACCCCGCCGCATCCACAATGGCCGGGCGCAGCAAGAATCGCACTCAACTTCTGCATCAACTATGAAGAAGGCTCCGAGCCGTCCTACGCCGATGGCGACGGCATCACCGAAGCAGCCCTGACCGAAGGTGGCGGCGGCGGCTTCGTGGGCCGCGACCTCGCCGCCGAGTCGATGTTCGAATATGGCAGCCGCATAGGTTTCTGGCGCGTGCTGCGCCTTCTGTCCGAGCGCGGCATGATCGCCACCGTCATGGGCTGCGCGCTGGCGCTGGAACGCAACGACGAGGCCTGCGCTGCCATTCAGGAATATGGCTACGACGTCTGCGCCCATGGCTGGCGCTGGGAGCGACATCCGTTGCTGTCCGAGATCGACGAACGCGAGCGCATTCGCAAGACCGTCGAGAGCCTCAAGCGCACCACCGGCGAGCGTCCGCTCGGCTGGTATTGCCGCTATGGGCCGAGCGTGAACACGCGGCGCCTCGTGGTCGAGGAAGGCGGCTTCCTCTACGACTCCGACGCCTATAACGACGAATTGCCGTACTGGACACGTGTGCTCGGCAAGCCGCATCTCGTGGTGCCTTACGGTCTTGCCAACAACGACGCCAAGTTCAGCCGCGGCGCGATGGCAACGGCAGATGATTTCTTCGTCTATCTGCGCGACGCCTTTGACATGCTCTACGCGGAAGGCGCCACCGCGCCGAAGATGATGTCGGTCGGACTGCACACCCGCCTGATCGGCCATCCCGGCCGCGCCGCCGGCCTGCAGCGCTTCCTCGATCACGTCGCCAAGCACGACAACGCCTGGGTCTGCCGGCGCGGTGACATCGCCCGTCACTGGCAGGCCACTCATCCCCCCACGCCCTGATCTCCACCACACCCGCACCCGAAAGGACGTCCCCATGAGACTGAAACCCACGGATTGGCTGTTCGCGCTGATGCTGTCGACTGCGGCAGTCGCCGGCGCCGCCAGCGCGCAGGAAGCCGATCATCCGTCCGACAAGCCGATGGTGGTCGCGTCCGATTTCGGCGTCGCGCCGTGGATGGTGCGCGGCCCCAATGGTCCCGAGGGTTTCGGCGCGGATCTGATCAACGAGATCGGTAAAGATCTTGGCCGCCCGAAGGTCGAGATCGTCGACATCAATTTCTCCGGCCTGTTCGCGGCGCTGTTCGCCAAGCGCGCCGAATTCCTCGTCAACCCGCTCAACCTCACCGCCGAACGCTCCGAGCGCATGCTCTATACCGAGCCGCTATTCTCCACCGGCAACGGCTTCATCGTCCGCGCCGCCGACGAGATGAAGAGCTTCGAGGATCTCAAGGGCAAGGCCGTCGCCGTCAACCGCGGCACCATCTCGGATACCTGGGCCACCGCCAATGCCGAGAAATACGGCTTCGAAGTGCAGCGCTACGATGTATTCCCCGACACGGTGCAGGCCGTGCTGACGCGCCGCGTCTTCACAGCGCTAAATGAGATCCCGACGACCGTCTATGCCGCCAGCCAGAACAAGGCGATCAAGGTCGGCTTCAAGGACTTCAACGGCCGCAACTTCGCCTATGCATTCCGCCTGGAAGATACTGAGTATCGCAACAAGGTCGAGGCGGTCATCGAATGCATGAAGTTGGACGGCCGCCTGCGCAAGCTGCACGAGAAATGGTATGGCGCAGCGCCCGATGCCGGCTCGGCCATCGACACTGTGTATTTCGGCTATGGCCCTCCCGGCTTCAAGGGTTTCGAGCCCACTTCGCACGTTCCGGCGTGCAAGTAGCACGCTGGCTCTGACAAGATAGCTGTGAACACCGGACCGGCCCGAGCCGGTCCGACTGCGGTTGGCGGACACCCCATGGACCGGATCGTCGAATACTACTTCAATGCAGAAGTCATCGCGGGCGCCTTCCCTCAGGTGCTCGCGGGCTTTCGCACGACGGTCATCGTATCGCTTTTGATTATTGTCTGCGGCACACTGTTCGGCCTGTCGCTGGCGCTGCTACGCTGCGCCAGCCTGCGCCCGGTCAATTTCATCATCACCGCCTATGTCGACGTGCTGCGCACGCTGCCGCAGCTCGTCGTGATCGTCTTCATCTATTTCGGCCTGCCTTATATGGGCCCGGCGCTGTCCCCCTTCGCGACCACCGTGCTGGCGCTCGGCATGGTGCTGTCGGCCTTTTCCACCGAGATCTTCTGGTCCGCAATCATGGCGCTGCCGCGCGGACAATGGGACGCCGCCAGCGCACTCGGTTTCAGCCGGCTGCGGACGCTAGTCACCATCATCCTGCCGCAGGCCATTCGCCTCGCGATCCCGCTTCTGACCAACCGCGCCATCTCCATCAGCAAGGGCACGGCGCTCGGCACCGCCGTGTCGCTCCCGGAAACGCTGGGACAGGCGCAGAGCGTGATGGCGCTGGTTGCCAATCCCTCGCCACTGACGCTCGCCGCGGCGTTCTACCTCACCTTCTTCCTGCCGCTGGTGATCGCCAGCCGGTGGGTCGAATATCGCTACAGCACGGGGCGTTGAGCGGATCGCATGCAGGATTTCCTGGACAATTTCGCCAACTGGGAGTCGCTGTTGCGGGTCTATCCGCTGCTGCTGCAGGGGCTGATCTATACCATCTGGCTCGCGGTGGTGGCGCTGCCGCTCGGCATTCTCGCCGGCCTCGCCATCGCCGTGCTGTACAGCTTCAAGAACCGCTGGGTGAATATCGCGCTGCTGATTTATATCGACCTGTTCAGGTCGTTTCCCGTGGTGGTGCTGCTGATCCTGATCTTCTACGGCATGCCGTTTCTGGGCCTGACGCTCGGCAGCTTCGCCGCAGCCGTGCTGGCCATCGTGCTCAACAATTCCGGCTACTATGGCGAGATCTTCCGCGCCGGTATCCTGTCCGTGCCCCACGGCCAGACCGAGGCTGCCCGGGCGCTCGGTTTCAAGCCGCTGCATGTGGTGTTCTCCATCGTGCTGCCGCAGGCGATCCGCAACGTGCTGGCGCCGCTCGCCAGCAATTCGCTGGAACTCGTCAAGGCGACACCAATTGCCGCCTTGGTCGCGCTGCCTGAACTGCTACGCTCAGCTCGCGTCGCCCAGGAGCAGACCTACAACCCGACGCCGTTGATGGCAGCCGCCGTGATCTTCTTCGTCATCCTGTATCCGTTCGCGCGCTGGGTGGCGCGGCTGGAGCGGCAAGCACTGAAAGCACGCTGATATGGCCACACTGATCACCGGCGGCAGCGGTTTCATCGGTCTCGCGCTCGCCGAACGCCTGATCGCCGACGGCGAGACCGTCATCCTTTTCGACCTCTCAGCTCCCGGCTACGACATGCTGGTGCGCGCCGAGCTCGCCGGCGCTACGCTGGTCACCGGCGATGTCACAAGCGCCGACGACGTTGACCGCGCGTTGAGCACGGCCGGCATCGACCGCGTCATCCATACCGCCGCGATGACGCCGAATGCGCAGCGCGAGCATGACGCTGCCCGCCAGATCGTCGACGTCAATATCGGCGGCACCGTCAATCTGCTCGAACGCGTAACATTGCGGCCCGCCATCAAACGCGTCACCGTGCTCAGTTCGGTCGCAGTGTACGGCTTCTCGCAACCGGCCACGTCGGGCCTGTTCGAGGAGGATTTGTCGCCGCCGGCGCCAGCCGCGCTCTATGGCATCACAAAGCTCGCATCGGAACAGGCGGCGCTGCGGATCGCCGACCTTCACAAGCTCGATGTGCGCGTGATTAGGCTCGGGCCGGTCTTTGGCCCATGGGAATTGCAGACCAGTGTCCGCGATGCGCTCAGCCCACACTATCAGGTGCTCCGCATGGCCTTCGACGGCCGTGAAGCGATTCTCCCGCGCAGCATGGCCGGCGATTGGATCTATTCCCGTGACGCTGCCTTCGGCATCGCGAGGGTGAGCGCCTCCGACGCGCTGAAGCACCGCACCTATCACGTCAGCGGCGGTGTGTTGTCCGATCTGCCACGATGGTGCGAGATCATCGCGACGCACATGCCCGGCTTCCGCTGGCGGATGGCGGAGATCGAAGCGGAAGGCAACGTAATCTATGGCCTGCCGAAGGACCGTGCGCCGCTGAGCATTGCGCGACTGGCCGCGGATGCCGGCTTCAAGCCTCAATTTCATCTGGAAGACGCGGCGCGCGACTATCTCGGCTGGTTGTCGCAGGCAGGAGAACCCGCATGAGCAAGCGTCTGGCTGGAAAGTCCGTTCTGATCACCGGCGCCTCCTCGGGCATCGGCCGCGCCATCGCCCGCCGATTTGCTGCCGAGGACGCGAGGCTCATGCTCGCGGATCTCACCATGGACGTGCGCGAGGGCGGCACTCCGACATTGGAGCTGCTGCGTGCCGACGGTTATGAGGTCGATTTCATCCAGATTGACGTCGCCTCGGAGGACGACACCGTCCGCGCCGTCCAACAGACCGTTGCGCGCTACGGCCGCCTCGACGTGCTCGTCAACGACGCCGCCATCGGCACCGGCAAACGTCTGACCGATACCAGCCTCGCCGAATGGGACAGGACGCTGGCGGTCAATCTCACCGGCGTATTCCTGATGTCGCGCGCCGCCGTCAACCAGATGCTGACGCAGGATATCCGCAACGAGGCCCGCGGCCGCCTCGTCAACATCTCCTCGCAACACGGCATGATCGCCTGCCCGGAAGACATCGCCTATGGCACCTCCAAATCCGGGGTCGTCTACATGACGCGGCAGATCGCGGCGGACTACGCGAAGGATCACATCATCTGCAACGCGGTTGCGCCCGGCAAGATCGTCACCGGCAAACCGGGCCGCGCCGCGGAGCCGCGTTGGATGGATTACTCTAGCAGTCGCACGCCGATGCCACGGCTGGGCCGTCCCGACGACGTCGCCAATGCGGCGCTGTTTCTGGCCTCCGACGAGGCAACTTTCATGACGGGCGAAAACATCCTCGTCGATGGCGGCTGGATGGCGTCATGAACAACGTTTCGGAGAGCACCATGGTGCAAGCGCCTGCAGAGACGTCCGCGCCGATCATTCAGATGTCCGGCGTCACCAAATGGTATGGCGACGTCCAAGTGCTCAAGGGCATCGACTTCACGGTGGCGCGCGGCGAGCGCGTCGTGATCTGCGGGCCTTCGGGGTCCGGCAAGTCGACGATGATCCGTTGTATTAATCGGCTGGAAGAACATCGCGACGGCCGCATCGTGGTGAATGGCGTTGAGCTCGATCACTCGACGCGCAATGTCGACGTGGTCCGCCGCGATGTCGGCATGGTATTCCAGCAGTTCAACCTGTTTCCGCATCTGACCGTGCTGCAGAACCTCACCATCGCGCCACGCAAGATCCGCGGTGCAACGAGGCAGGAGGCCGACGAGATCGCGCGCTATTTTCTTGAGCGCGTACGGATCTCCGAACAGGCCGATAAATATCCGAACCAGCTCTCCGGCGGCCAGCAGCAGCGCGTCGCCATCGCGCGTGCGCTGTGCATGAAGCCACAGGTCATGCTATTCGACGAACCCACCTCGGCGCTTGATCCGGAAATGATCCAGGAGGTGCTGGACGTCATGGTCGGCCTCGCCCGCGAAGGGATGACCATGGTCTGCGTCACCCACGAGATGGGATTCGCACGCACGGTCGCCGACCGCGTGGTGTTCATGGACGCGGGCCGGATCATCGAGGAAGGCGCGCCGACCGATTTCTTCTCGGATCCGAAACAGGATCGAGCCCGTGCATTCCTCAAACAAATTATGCATCGATGACCGAAGCGTCCGCTTTACGCCCGAATCCGTCACTAAAGCGCTCTGCCAACATGAGTATCCGGTTGATATCGCGCCAGTAATCACCAGCCGCTTCTCTCCTTGAGCAACATGCTGACTGCCCCGTCGAAAAGCATTTTCGGTGCGATTAGTCCTGCCGACATGGGCAGGAGAATAGTTGATGCGGCCACGACGTTATCCGTCATCATTGTGAGGATCGTGCCAGTCGCCGTATTGAATTCGAGCATACCGCAGTAATCACCAACTGCGCGTCGGCGCATTGTGGGGCGCGAAAGCCCCTCCCGATCTGGTCTCACGAAGCGAGATGCTCGATGCCACCACCGTGTCGCTCAGAATGTCGCCGGCTCTCCCTTAGGAAGGTCGATTTGCCTTCCTCGAAAATCGCTGCAACACATTCTGCAAACTTCTCAGCTGGGTTTGATAGAGCGATGTCTCTTTCGCGGCGTTTCATGAGCTGCGTTGCTATTGCGCTGAGCTTAGTCTGGCTATGCAGGGACAGATCCGTGCCACGCGGAAGATATTAGCGCAGCAATCTGTTGGTGTTTTCGTTTGAGCCGCGCTTCTAGGAAGACCGAGATTCACAAAAATAGACATCGACCAATCGGCAGCGTGTCGGTCGGGCACCATTACCCGCCAGGACCGCTCGAGAACACCCGGCTCGCGAGCACATCCGAAGCCTCCAGTGACATGATATCATCGACGCTCAGCACGCGGTCGAGATTGGCGACCAGCCGATTGGCCTGACGCAGCCGCATGCGGTCGAGCGCGTTACGGATCGAACGAGCGTTGGAGAACAGCGGCTGGGTCTTGCGCAGTGCGATATAGCGGACGAACGCCACACGCGCATCGGCGCTGAATTTGTAGTTCATATCCCCAAGCATCAATTCGGAAATGGCGAGCAATTCGTCGTCGGCATAGTCGGGGAAATCGATGTGGTGGGCGATGCGCGAACGGAAACCGGGATTGCTTCCGAAGAACTTGTCCATGCGGTCGCCGTAGCCGGCGAGGATCACCACCAAATCCTCCCGCTGCGACTCCATCACCTGCAGCAGGATCTCGATCGCCTCCTGGCCGTAATCGCGCTCGTTATCGGGCCGATGCAGGTAGTAGGCCTCGTCGATGAACAATACGCCGCCCATCGCCTTCTTCAAGATCTCCTTCGTCTTCGGCGCGGTATGGCCGATATATTGCCCGACCAGTTCGTCGCGCGTCACCGACACCACCTGCCCTCGCCGCACGAAACCCAGTTTATGAAGGATGCTGGCGATGCGCAGCGCCACCGTCGTCTTACCGGTGCCGGGATTTCCGGTGAACGACATGTGCAGCGTCGGGTTGCCGGACGCCAGGTCCATGCGCTTGCGAATACGCTCGATCAGCAGTAGCGAAGCGATCTCGCGAATCCGCGTTTTCACCGGCTTCAGCCCGATCAATTCACGATCGAGCTGATCGAGCACCTCGCCGATGCCGACCTCGTCGAACTCGCGGCGCAGATCGACCTGCGTCGCCGGCAACGCGTCGCCAGCGCTATCGACCACCGTCAGCGTACTCATGATCCACCATAGCGCTGGCCCTCGGGACGATCGACGGCATAGGATTTTGTCGTATAGCGGATGTTGCGGCCTTCCACCTCATGCCGCTCGAGCCGGAAGCCGGGTTCTTCCTTCGGCCTGTTGACGATGAACGACAGCCGCACCGATTCCCAGCCGTGACTGGAGTCGAAAGCTGACAGCCGGATGTATCGGTCGCCGTAGACCTTGCGGCATTCGGTCAGTTCCATCAGCACGCCGGCGGCATCGCGCAGATCGAACATCGGCAGCCCCCACATTTCCCAGAAATTGTTGCGGGGATGCGGATCGTCAGTGAATTCGATGTTCACGGCCCAGCCATTGGCGAGGCAATACTGAACCTGTTTTGAAATCTGTTCATCAGTGAGATCGGGCAGGAACGAGAAGCAGCCCTGGGTAATGCGCATGATCGTGCTCCTTACAGCGAGACGCTGGCGGTGGGGGCGTAGTCGGGCATGTCAGTGGATTCGTAGTTGAAGGTGACGTTCTTCCACGTCTCCAGCGCCGCCTTCAGCGGCGTGCAGGTCATCGCCGCCTTGGCAAGAATCTCCTCGCCCTCATGCAGGTAGTCGCGGCCCTCGTTGCGAGCGAGGATCATCGCTTCCAACGCAACGCGGTTGGCGGTGGCGCCGGCCTGGATGCCCATCGGATGGCCGATGGTGCCACCGCCGAACTGCAGGATGACGTCTTCGCCAAGGTGATCGAGCAACTGATGCATCTGGCCGGCATGGATGCCGCCCGATGCGACCGGCATCATCTTGTTGAGGCTGGCCCAGTTCTGCTCGAAGAACACACCGTGTTCGAGCTGCACCGGATTGTAGTCTTCGCGGCAGATGTCGTAATAGCCGCGCGTGGTCGCGGGATCGCCTTCGAGCTTGCCGACGACTGTCCCGGCATGGATGTGATCGACGCCGGCGAGCCGCATCCATTTGGCGATGACGCGGAACGAGACGCCGTGATTGCGCTGCCGCGTATAGGTCGAGTGTCCCGCGCGGTGCAGATGCAGGATCATGTCGTTCTTGCGTGCCCATTTCGCCATCGACTGGATCGCAGTGTAGCCGATCACGAGGTCGATCATGATGATGACGGAGCCAAGCTGCTTGGCGAATTCGGCGCGTTCGTACATGTCCTCCATGGTACCGGCGGTGACGTTGAGGTAGGTGCCCTTGATCTCGCCGGACGCCGCCTGCGCCTTGTTGACCGCCTCCATGCAATAGAGAAAGCGCTCGCGCCAATGCATGAAGGGCTGTGAGTTGATGTTTTCGTCGTCCTTGGTGAAGTCGAGCCCGCCTTTCAGCGCCTCGTAGACGACCCGGCCGTAGTTACGACCGGACAGCCCCAACTTCGGCTTCACCGTCGCGCCAAGCAGGGGGCGGCCGAACTTGTCCATCCGCTCTCGCTCGACCACGATACCGGTGGCCGGGCCCTGGAACGTCTTCACATAAGCGACCGGAAGCCGCATATCTTCCAGCCGCAAAGCCTTCAGCGGCTTGAAGCCGAACACGTTGCCGATGATCGAAGCCGAAAGATTGGCGATCGAGCCGTTCTCGAACAGGTCGAGATCGTAGGCGATATAGGCAAAGTACTGGCCGGGCGAATTCGGCACCGGATCGACTCGAAAACACTTGGCGCGGTATTTTTCAGCGGCCGTGAGGCGGTCGGTCCACACCACGGTCCAGGTCGCGGTCGAGGATTCGCCGGCAACTGCTGCAGAAGCCTCGATCGGATCGACGCCATCCTGCGGCGTCACCCGGAACAATGCGATGATGTCGGTGTCCTTGGGTACATAATCGGGCTCCCAATAGCCCATCTTCTTGTATTCCATGACGCCGGACTTGTAGCGGTCCTTGCCGCGGATCGTGATCGAAGCATGTTCATTCATGGTGGCCTCCTCGTTTGGATCCGGCGTCACCGGATGGAATAAGGTCTGTTCACTCGGCAGCTTGCGCGATGTTGCCGATCTTCGGGTCGAGCGCGCCACTGCGATAGCGCTTCGCCATTTCGGCCAGCGGAATCACCTTGATCCTTGCGGCGTGACCCGCGGTGCCGAATTGTTCGAAGCGTTCGCGACAGAGGTCGCGCATCGCGTCCATCGCCGGTCTCAGGAATTTTCGCGGGTCGAATTCGCCTCTGGTTTGCGCGGCAACCTTCCGGAGGGCGGAGGTCATCGCGAGGCGGCAGTCGGTGTCGATATTGACCTTGCGGACGCCGTGTTTGATGCCGCGCACGATTTCCTCGACCGGCACGCCCCAGGTCTGTGGCATCTCGCCACCAAATTGATTGAAGATGTCCTGCAGAGGCTGCGGCACCGATGACGATCCGTGCATCACCAGATGCGTATGCGGGAGCCGGCGGTGAATTTCTTCGACGACCGTCATGGCGAGAATGTCGCCGTCCGGCTTGCGCGAGAATTTGTAGGCGCCGTGCGAAGTTCCCATCGCGATCGCCAGCGCATCGACCTTGGTGGCGCGGACGAAATCGACGGCCTGATCCGGATCGGTCAGCAACTGATCGTGGCTGACCTGGCCCTCGACACCGTGGCCGTCCTCCTGCTCGCCGCCGCCATGCTCCAATGAACCGAGCACACCGAGTTCGCCTTCGACGGAGGCGCCGATCCAGTGCGCGATATCGACCACGCGGCGCGTGATGTCGACATTGTAATCGTAGTCAGCGGCAGTCTTGGCGTCGGCCTTCAGCGAGCCGTCCATCATGACCGAGGTAAAGCCGTGCTGTAGCGCGGTGGCGCAGGTGGACTCTTCGTTGCCGTGGTCCTGGTGCAGGCATAGCGGTATCTGCGGATACATCTCCTCCAGCGCGTCGATCATCCTCGCCAGCATGATGTCGTTGGCGTAGGAGCGTGCGCCGCGCGAGGCCTGGATGATGACCGGCGCGTCAACCTCGGCGGCGGCCTCCATGATCGCCAGGCCCTGCTCCATGTTGTTGATGTTGAAGGCCGGCACGCCGTAGCCATGTTCGGCGGCGTGATCGAGCAGTTGCCTCAGTGTAATGCGTGCCATAGGTCCTCCATTTCGTTGTCTTGTCCCGAACAGCTCATTCGACGGCGGCGATGCGCGAGCGGGCGATGCAGCGCATCGCGGCCGTTGCAACCGCGGCGGCGGTGATACCGAATTCGCGATACAGATCGTCCGCAGGCGCCGAGGCCCCGAATCCGATCATGCCCACGAACTCACCGCCATCGCCGAGCCAGCGCGCCCAATCGCCTTCGATCGCGGCCTCCACACCGACGCGCGGAGCGCTGCCGAGAATTGCGGCCCGATACTCGCTGGTCTGCTGCCGGAACAGATCGAAGCACGGCGCCGACACCACCGCGGCGCGAATGCCGTCGTCGGCGAGCAGCTTGGCCGCAACAATCACGATCGACACTTCAGAGCCGGTTGCGACCAAGGTGACGTCGCGCGCGCCCTCCGGCTCGATGACGACATAGGCACCGCGCGCGACCCGGTTGGTGGAATCGATGCCATCGCGGAACACAGGCAGCGCCTGACGCGACAGGCAAAGCACCGACGGCGAATGCGGCGTCCGCAGCGCGCAATCCCATGCCTCGGCGGTCTCGACGGCGTCGCCGGGGCGGAACACCAGCAAATTTGGAATCGCGCGCAGGGAGGCCAGATGCTCGACCGGCTGATGGGTCGGGCCGTCCTCACCAAGCCCGATCGAGTCATGCGTCATCACGTGAATGACGCGGATGCCCATCAACGCGGCCAGCCGGATCGCGGGACGGCTGTAATCGGCAAAGCACAGGAAGGTGCCGCCATAGGGAATGAAGCCGCCATGCAAAGCGACGCCGTTCATCGCCGCCGCCATGGCGTGCTCGCGCACACCATAATGGACGTAGCTGCCGTCGAAGGCATCGTGCTGGATCGGCGCCTGCATCCTGGCGCGCGTGAGGTTCGAATGGGTGAGGTCAGCCGATCCGCCGAGCAGATTCGGCAGGACACCGGCAATGACATCGATGACGAGTTGCGAGGCCTGCCGGGTAGCGATCTTCGGCCGGTCCTTCAAGAAATGGGCGCGAATCTTGGCCAACGCATCGTCGTATCCGCCGGAAAGCTGGCCCTCCAGCGCGGCCTGAAAGTAGTCCCGCACAGCGCCATCGAGACGCGCAACGCGCCCGGCCCATTCCGCATGCGCCGTCTGTCCGCGCGTGCCGACCGCGCGCCATTGTCGCGCCACCGCATCGGGAACGTGGAAAGGTGCATGCGGCCAGTGCAGCGCGTCTCGGGTCTTCGCAATCTCGTCCGGGCCCAGCGGCGCGCCATGCGCCTTCTCGCTGCCTTGCCGATTCGGCGCGCCGAAGCCGATCACCGTGCGGCACGCGATCAGCGACGGGCGGTCGTTGTCGCGCGCCTGCGCAATGGCCGCGGCTACGGCCTCGGGATCATGGCCGTTGACGCGGCAGGCCGACCATCCCGATGCGGTGAATCGCGCAAGCTGATCATCCGAACACGACAGCGAGGTCGCGCCGTCAATCGAGATCTGGTTATCGTCGAACAGCACGATCAGACGATTGAGCCGCAGATGTCCTGCCAGCGAGATCGCCTCGTGGCTGAGGCCCTCCATCAAGCAGCCGTCGCCGGCGATCACGTAAGTGTAGTGATCGACGAGACTGTCCCCGAAGCGGGCATTCATCAGGCGTTCGGCCAAGGCCATGCCGACCGCCGTGGCGATCCCCTGGCCGAGCGGGCCGGTGGTCGTCTCGACGCCGGCGGTGTGGCCGTATTCCGGATGGCCGGGTGTCTTCGAGCCCCATTGCCGGAACGACTGCAACTGATCGAGCGTCACCTCCGCCGATCCGGTCAGATGCAGCAGCGCATAGAGCAGCATCGAGCCGTGGCCGGCGGACAAGATGAAGCGGTCGCGGTCTGGCCAAGACGGATCGGCGGCATCGAATTTGAGGAAGCGTGAGAACAGCACTGTCGCCGCATCGGCCATACCCATCGGCATGCCGGGATGGCCCGACTTCGCCTTTTCCACCGCGTCGATCGCCAGAAAGCGAATCGCATTCGCCATATCCGCGTGCGGAACGGTCGCTTGATCCATCTGGGGAGCGGGACTCTGAATATTCATACCGTGCGCCTTTTGCGTTCCATCAATTGCAGGATCAGCGGGGTGAGGATGAGCTGCATCGCCAGATCCAGCTTCGAGCCGTGGATCACGATCGAGTTGGCGCGCGACATGAAGCTGTTGGGGATCATCGACAGCAGATAGGGGAAATCGATGCCGCGCGGATTCTTCAACCGGATCACCACCATTGATTCATCCGGCGTCGGGATCCACCGCGCGATGAAAGGGTTCGAGGTATCGACCGTCGGCACACGCTGGAAGTTGATGTCAGTCTCGGTGAATTGCGGGCAGATGTAGTTCACATAGTCCGGCATCCGCCGCAGGATGGTGTCGGTGACGGCTTCCTGGCTGTAACCGCGATCCTTGCGGTCGCGATGAAGCTTCTGGATCCACTCCAGATTGATGACGGGAACGACGCCGATCTTGAGGTCGGCATGCTGGGCGATATTGACTTTGTCGGTCACCACGGCGCCATGCAGGCCTTCGTAAAATAGCAGGTCGGACTTTTCCGGCAGCGGGCTCCATTCGGTAAAGGTCCCCGGTGCCGCCCCGTATAATTTGGCTTCGTCCTCGTCATGCACGTAATGACGGACGGTGCCGGTGCCGGACTCGCCGTAGTCGCGGAAGACTTTCTCCAGCTCCTCGAACAGGTTAGTTTCCGGGCTGAAGTGGCTGAAGTGCTTGTTGCCCTTCTCGCCCTCCTCCAGGATCTTCGTGCGCATCTCGACGCGGTTGTAGCGATGAAACGCATCGCCCTCGATGTAGGCGGCGGCGACCTTCTCGCGACGGAAAATGTTCTCGAACGTCCTTTTCACCGAGGTGGTGCCGGCGCCCGACGAACCCGTGATCGATATGATGGGATAGCTGCGTGACATTTGCTCTGTCCCCGGCTCAGCGAAACAGGCCGCGCCGCGCAAACAGCGGCGCGTCGCTATTGTCGAACATCGGTTCGATCCCCTCGTGAATGGCGGCGACGTCGCGAACGCCGCGCATCGAGCCCATGATCAGCGGCACGCGCTGGTGCGGCGTTCGCGCCGAGACTTCGAGGATGCGGCGACGGCCGGTGGTTGCGGAGCCTCCGGCCCACTCCATAACCAACGCCATCGGGTGTGCTTCGTATAAAAGGCGTAGGCGCCCTTCGCGGTATCCGGGGCGCGCGTCGGCCGGATAAAGGAACACGCCGCCGCGGACGAGAATGCGAAGTGACTCGGCGACCAGCGAGCCGATCCAGCGCATGTTGAAATCGGCACCGCCGTCGCCACCCATGCCAGCCAGGCATTCGTCGATATAGGCCCGCACCGGACCGTGCCAGTGCCGCCGGTTCGACGCGTTGATGGCGAATTCCGGCGTACTGGGCGCAATCCTGACGCCCTGTGCGACGAGCAGGAATTCACGCGCGCGACGGTCAAGAATAAAGATATCGACACGCCCGTTATGCGCCAGTACCAGCGTGGTCTGGGGACCGTAGACCACGAAGCCCGCAGCGCATTGGGCCGTGCCGGGCTCGAAGAAGGTGGAAACCACGTCGTTGCCGCGCGGACGGATCGAGAAAATGGTCCCAACAGAAATGTTGTTCTCAAGATTGGCGGAGCCATCCAGCGGATCGATCGCGACACAGAGCGGCGCAGCGACGTCGAGGATTTCTGGCAATTCTGCCTCTTCGGACAGAATGGCTGCGACGGGGGTCACGAGCAGCGCGCGGCGCATCATCCTGTCCGCGACAAGATCGATGTCCTTCTGCGCATCGCCGTCGGAATTTACGCCGCTGAGACGACCGGTAATGCCGGCCAGCGGACCGTCGGCAATGAGATCGGCAAGGTCGATGGACGCGGCAGCGATTCCCTCGATCACGGCGGCGATCGCAAGCCGGTTCGGCGTCTTCGCCCCCGCGCGATCGAGATGCGAACGCAATGTCACGCGTTCATCCATAGCCGTTCCCTCATTGCTGCCCTCTGCGGGGGCATTTTCAGCGTCGTGCCGTTCGGCCGTCCGCGCACCAACAACACCCCAGTTCGCAGAACTAGTAAAATATTCTTATCTTTGGCCGGGACAAAGTTTTCCTTATGGAGGCGGCGACGCTGGTGAGCCGGTTTCTGCGGGAATTGTCCCTTCGCCAGTGCGCGCTGACCGCCGTTCACCGAGATCGCTCGGTCACGGCTACGGCCAAAAAAACGCATCTGAGACAGCCCGTAGTCACGCTGCAGATTCGCAATCTGCAGACACTGGCGGGCCGCAGATTCAGCGCAGCAGCGACGGCATGCTCCTGACCGAAGCCGGGCGCGAGGTGCTGGTCGCTCTCCGAGAGTAGCGGGATCGCGACTGCGAAACCTCGCTGAAAATGATGATGGGCAAGATCGCTGGCCGGCCTCGATCGGCGCCATCAACGCGTCGAAATATTTTGTGCCGTTCATGATCTCCGGATTTTCGAAGCGAAACCCGAACGTCGGCGTCACGCTGTCAACCAGCAACCAGCAACCAGCAGGAAATCGGCGACGCGCTCAGCAGCGACAATTTCGACTTTCCGATTATGGGCCGCCCGCCCGACATCGACATAGAGGAGCTCGACCGCTGGGATCACAAAATCTAGCTGCTTGCCGACCTTCACGATTGCTACCGTTGGGGAAGACGAAGTCATAGGACCATATTCAAGTCGCATAGGATAATCAGCAGAGGGTGGCCACCCTCTGTTGTTCGACGCCAGGGATGATCGGATTGCGCGTCAACGATCCATAAGGCCAAGCATTTCTCGAGCCCGCCTCCCTGACACGCAGGACTACGCCATCATCGCCGTTGCGTCTTTGCATTCCGCAATTGGTTGCGAGGTGACCTGAGCCCACAGGCTAAATTATTGATGTTACTGGTGTCGATTCCAGCATCAAAAAACAAAGCCCAGCAATCCTTTAAGATTGCTGGGCTTTGTTTGATGGTTTGGTTGCGGGGATAGGATTTGAACCTATGACCTTCAGGTTATGAGCCTGACGAGCTACCGGGCTGCTCCACCCCGCGCCAAACCTTTCGGAAAACCAGAGACGAAACGAAGTCGGCCAACGCCAAGGCGCCGATCGATCCCAGTCCGGAGGCTTCCTGAGAAGGCAACCGGGGCAAAGCCCTCGGTGCGAGGGGTATGTACCAATGCCAGCCTGCTTTGGAAAGGGGCAGCGGCGATCTTTTTGCGCTTTTATGACGGTCCGGGAACGCGCCAATCTGCCTTGTTTCGGCACAGTCCGGCCCAGTGACGGACCGCACGGAGCCAAACAGCCTTCAAAGACCCGCTGGACGCCCTCTGGCGGCCTAGTTCAGTAGAAAGCCACCATCCACGGTCACGGTGCTGCCGGTCATGTAGCGCGAGGCCTGCGAGGCCAGCAGCAGGATGGCACCGTCAAGGTCAGATTCATGGCCGACCCGGCGTTGCGGAATACGCTTGATCAGTTTCTCACCGACCGGCGTGTCCCAGACGGCGTGGTTGATGTCGGTGTCGATATAGCCCGGCGCCAGCGCATTGACGCGGATACGGTGACCGGCGAGTTCCAGCGCCAGTGCCTTGGTCGCCTGCACGATGCCGGCTTTCGAGATCGCATAGGGCGACACCGCCTTGGTCAGCCCGAAACCCAGCACCGAGGCAATGTTGACAATATTGCCCTCCTCCTTCCTGGCGATCATGCGCCGGGCAATTTCGGTTGCGGCAAAATAAGCGCCCTTGAGGTTGGCACCGATCACGGAATCCCAATCGGCTTCGGTCTGATCGACGGCGAGTTTCTCGACGGCGATGCCGGCATTGTTGATGAGCACGCTGATCGGCCCGAGCGCTTCCTCCGCGGCGTCGAACGCCCCACTGATCGACGCCATGTCGGTGACGTCCATCTGCACGGCGACGGCGCGGCCGCCTTTGCCGGTGATCTCGTCCTGCAGGCTCTTCAGCTTGTCGGTCTGCCGCGCGGCCAGCGCCACGGCGGCGCCATGCGCGGCCAACACGCGCGCAAATTGCCGGCCAAGGCCCTGCGAGGCTCCGGTAATGAGGATGATTTCTTTACTGACGTCGAATATCCCGGACATGGCATTTCCCTTTGATTTTGCCCTAGTGATACCCGGCCTTGCCGCGATCGCAAACCGCCGCGCTCCGCCGATTTCTTTGACGCGGAATTGCCGCATGGGGACGAAGCCGCGATGAACAGTTTCGATGTCGTCGTTTATGTCGGCCTGATCGTCGCCATGGTCATCGGCTTCCGCGCCGGCCTCTTGCGTAGCGCCGTGACCATCCTGGGCTATCTGCTGGCCATGCCGATCTCCGTCTGGATCACCGGGCTGATCGCGCCACAGCTGTCCGGCAGCGCCGCCGCTTCGACCACGCAGAATTCACTGCTGTTCTTCGCGATCTTCCTCGTGTCAGGCATCGTGCTCGGCTCGCTGCTGCGCATGGCGGTCAACGACATGATCGGCCACGAAATCGGCATCGGCGACCGGCTCGGCGGCGCTTTGCTCGGCGCCATTCGCGTCGGCCTGATCGCGGTGACGCTGGTGCTGATCTTCGACCAGCTGGTGCCGGCCAATATGCAGCCGGCCTATATGACCGGGTCGCATCTGCGGCCCCTGCTGTGGCTGGCCGGGCAGAAGGGCATCAAATCGCTGCCGGCGGACGTGACTGCCACCATCGAACAATGGAAACGCGCGCACCGGCTCTGACGTCGGCGCCCTTATCAGACCCCGCCGGAACCGCTATAACGCGGCCCTCGGATTATCGAACTTCAGGAGTGATATCGTGGATCTTGGAATCAAAGGCCGCCGCGCGCTTGTCTGCGCATCCAGCAAGGGCCTCGGCCGGGGCTGCGCCGAAGCGCTGGCCGCAGAAGGCGTGCATGTCACAATGACTGCACGCGGCGGCGACGTGCTGGCGGCAGCCGCTGCCGATATCCGCAAGGCCTATCCGGGCGTCGAGGTCACCGAAGTCGTCGGTGACATCACCACGGTCGAAGGCCGCGAAGCTGCGCTGAAGGCAGCCGGCCAGATCGACATCCTCATTAACAATGCCGGCGGCCCGCCGCCCGGCGATTTCCGCAACTGGACTCGCGACGACTGGATCAAGGCCATCGACGCCAACATGCTGACCCCGATCGAACTGATCAAGGCGACGGTGGACGGCATGATGGAGCGCAAGTTCGGCCGCATCGTCAACATCACCTCGGCCGCCGTGAAGGCGCCGATCGACGTGCTCGGTCTCTCCAACGGTGCACGCAGCGGCCTCACCGGCTTCATCGCCGGCCTGTCGCGCAAGACCGTGCGTGCGAATGTTACCATCAACGGCCTGCTGCCCGGCCCGTTCAACACCGATCGCCTGAAGGGCGTTGCCGCCGGCCAGGTCAAGGCGACCGGTCTTTCGGTCGACGAGATCCTGGCCAAGCGCGCGGCCGAAAATCCGGCGGGACGTTTCGGCGATGCCGATGAATTCGGTCAGGCCTGCGCCTGGCTGTGCAGCGCGAAGTCCGGCTTCATCACCGGCCAGAATATCGTGCTCGACGGCGGCGCTTTCCCCGGCACGATGTAAGCGGCGATATCTCAAGACGCGAAAAGGCGATCGGCTGGCAGGCCGATCGCCTTTTCTTTTTGAGTTACGCGGTTTGATTACGCAATCAGTGAACAGGCGTGGTGCGTTCGCTGGACCAATCAACGCCGAATTCTTCCAGGCCTTCGGCCAGGAGATCGCCGAGCAACGGTTCGCCGAGCAGATAGCGCGCTGTGCGCCCGTTGCGCCCTTCTGCGGCTTCGCGGCGCAAGTCATTCCATTCGTCGATGGTGGCGTCGCCGCGTCCCAGCCGCATCAGGGCGACGAGATCGATCTGCTCGTCCTCGGTGAGTGCGCTGATGAAGCCCGCGATTTCCCGCGCCACGGGATTCTCGCCATTGTCCTCCAACACATCGATCATGTCGTCGTCCGCGCCATTGGAGCCGGAATCGGGATCCGAAGCGATATCCTTGGCATCGAACTGCCGCGCCTTCTCGATCAGAAAGCCCACTTTCTCGGATGAAATCGCTAGTTCTGGCATCGCACGCTCCTCGCTGCAGGGCCTGGTGTTCCACTCAGACAACGCGCACCCCCGCGAGATGATCCATTGCGCGCCACGCCGGAAACCCGCATCTTTCCAAGCCTGAAAAGAACAATGGGGTGAACGCCTGATGCAATGGACGGTCGGTAAGGTCAGGATCACGCAGATCATCGAAGGCGAGACGATTGGCAGCACACGCTTCATTCTCCCGCAGGTCGGCCCCGATGAGGTCCATGCGCTGCCCTGGCTGATGCCGAAATTTTCAACTCCTGAAGGCCGGCTGAAAATGTCGATCCACGCGCTGGTGGTGGAAACGCCGACGCAAAGGATCATCGTCGATACCTGTCTCGGCAACGACAAGCAGGGCCGTTCGGTCCCGACCTGGAATAATCTGCACACGCCGTTCCTCGAGAACATGATGGCGGCAGGCTTCGCGCCGGACGGTATCGACACGGTGCTGTGCACCCATCTGCATGTCGATCATGTCGGCTGGAATACAAAACTGGTCGATGGCCGATGGGTGCCGACATTCGCGAATGCACGCTATGTGTTCGGGCAGCACGAATACAACTACTGGGCGGCGCATGGTGATACGGCGTCGCATCTCGCCGTGTTCAACGACTCCGTAAAGCCGATCGCCGATGCTGGGCTGATGGATCTCGTTGCCAGCGATACGCAACTCTCGGACGAGGTCACGCTGATCCCGACGCCGGGCCACAGCCCCGGCCATATGAGCGTGCACATCAAATCCGCAGGCGAGGAAGCGCTGCTGACCGGCGACGCCGCGCATCATCCGGTGCAGATGGCGCATCTGGACTGGTCGTCCACGGCGGATGCAGATCCCCTGCAATCCGCCGTATCGCGGCGCGCATTGTTCTCGCGTTTCGCGGATACACCGACGCTGGTGATCGGCGGTCACTTCGGCGCCGGCCGCATCATGCGCGAGGGTGACGCTTTCAGATTTGCCGCGCTGCAGCACTAGTTTTGCGGCTCTGACCTTTCAGGACCGCGGTTGAATTTCCCCGCGCCCTGTTCCACAACCTTTCGGGAAAGCCCAAGGGAGACGACAATGAAGCTCGTAAGATACGGCGCGTTCGGCAGCGAAAAGCCGGGACTGATCGACAAGGACGGCAAGCTGCGCGACCTCTCCGGCCAGGTGAAGGATCTGGCTGACGACGCATTCGCTCCCGCCAATCTCGCCAAGCTCGCTGCGCTCGACCCGGCGTCGCTGCCTGCCGTGAGCGGCTCGCCGCGCATCGGCTCGCCCGTTGGCGGCAAGCCGAAATTCATCGCCATTGGCCTGAACTATGCCGACCACGCTGCAGAATCCGGCATGCCGATTCCATCGGAGCCCATCGTCTTCATGAAGGCGCTCAACAGCCTGTGCGGCCCCAATGACGATGTGGAAAAGCCCCGCGGCTCGACCAAGCTCGACTGGGAAGTCGAGCTCGCCATCATCATCGGCACCAGGGCCAAATATGTGACCGAAGGCGATGCGCTGAAGCACGTCGCCGGCTACAGCGTCTGCAACGACGTCTCCGAACGCTTCTTCCAGATCGAACGTGGCGGCCAGTGGACCAAGGGCAAGTCGCACGACACCTTCGGCCCGCTTGGCCCGTGGCTGGTCACATCAGATGAAGTCGGCGACGTGCACAAGCTCAGCATGTATCTCGACGTCAACGGCAAGCGCTGCCAGACCGGCTCGACCGCGACCATGATCTTCAATGTGCCGCAGATCGTCTCCTATCTGTCCGGCATGATGACGCTGATGCCCGGCGACATCATCACTACAGGCACGCCGCCCGGCGTCGGCCTTGGCATGAAGCCGCCGAAATTCCTCGAAGTCGGCGACGTCATGACGCTCGGCATCGAGAAACTCGGCGAGCAGAAGCAGAAAGTGGTTGCGGCTTAAGCGCCCTTCATTTCGCGCGGACATGCAAGGCGTGTCCGCGTTTTTTACATTCATGAAAGACATCGAACATGAAGCTGACGTTTTCTCCGGGTTCGCCTTTCGCACGCAAGGTTCGCATTGCCGCGATCGAACTCGGGCTGATCGACAAGATCGAACTCACGCCTGCCGCTGTCGCCCCCACCCAGAAAAACGAAGCCTATTCGCATGACATCAGCCCGGTCAGGAAGCTGCCTGCGCTGATCCTCGACGATGGCAATGTCATCGTCGACTCCTATGTCATCACCGAATATCTCGACGAGCTCGCCGGCGACAACAAGCTGATCCCGGCCTCGGGTCCGGCGCGCTGGAAGGTGAAGAGCGAACATTCGATGCTGCAGGGCATGACGGATGCGATGCTGCTGTGCCGCTACGAAGTCGGTGTGCGTCCGAAGGAACTGTTGTGGCAGGCCTGGTATGACGATCAGTGGGATCGTGCATGGGAGGGCCTCACGCGTTTCGAAAATCATCCCGACATCCTGACCCGTCCGATGGATGCGGCGCAGATCGCGCTCGTCTGTGTGCTCGGTTATGCCGACTTCCGCTTCCCGGATTGCGGATGGCACAAGGCGTTTCCGAAACTCGACGCTTTCCACAACAAGATGCTGCAGCGGGAATCGGTCAAGATCTCCGTCCCGCCAAAGGGTTAGGGTCGAAAAGCGGCCTGACGCGATTTCACGTCAGCTTGCGAAAATCCTGCGTCAGGCCTGCGGCAAACTCAATCGAACAGCGAGGGCGTGTGATTCACATACGCGCCCTCGATGGCGAGCATCTTGAGCTTGGTCTCGACGCCGCCATTGGCCGAAAATCCGCCTGGCTTGCCGCCGGCAGCCAGCACCCGGTGACACGGCACGATCACCGGACACGGATTCTGCCCCATCGCCTGCCCGACATTGCGTGACAGTTCGACGCCGCCAAGCTTTTTGGCGATATCGCCATAGGTCAGCGTTGCGCCCGGCGGGATCTGGCGGGCAATCGCATAGACATTGCGGTTGAATTCGGGAACGTCGGTGAGATCGAGATTGATCTCCGAAAGATCAGTCGGCTTGCCGGTCATCAGTTCGACGATACCGTCGATGGCTGCCTGCACCGCCGGCGGCGGTGCGGCTTCAACGATATCCGCATGGCGCTGCTTGATGCGCACGCGGGTCTGTTTTTCGTCTGGCTGCGGCAATTGCACAGCGACAACGCCGCGATCGGCCCATGCGATGCCGCAACGCCCGATGGCGGTGTCGAAGAGAGTGAACTGAACGTCGGTCATATGAGCCTCCATCGATCGCATCAGCATCCGATGTGGTGAGGTCCGGAGTTTGCGACGATCTTCAGTCATTCGCCACCCGATTCCGGAGCGGCAAACAGCTTTGTCTCAGCTCTGCTCGCGCGACGGCATTGTGGCGGCCTTGTGGATGAAAGCCTGGCCAAGCATGTCGAGGATTTCCTTGGTAGCCACGAACATGAACACACCCGCCTCGGTGTCGAAGGAGATACCGACCACGGTCGGATCGGGCTGGAAGTCCAACAGGCTGTAGCCCTTTAGCGGGAGGGCGGGAACTTCTTTCGGATTCGACATGTCGGTCTCCCGCGTCAGTGAAAGGCTCGTAAAAGCCGGAATAACGAGGGCTTAGACAACAATTCGGAGCACGCCAAGGCGTTATTTCGTAGCGTTGGCCCTGCCTCCAACGACAATCGGGACCGTACCGCGGCCCCGATCTTCAGAAGTCCAGGCCGTGCGATGGCAATGAAGGACTTACTCGTCGTTCTGCATCGCTGCGGCCAGCTTGTCGTAATATTTGCCGACGAGATCGATATTGCCCTTGTTCTCGACTGCTGGCGGCGGCGATTTGAGCGCGGCGTTGAGATCGGCGAGCGCGGCCTTCTTGTCCTTGGCCGGCATCTTCTTGTCGGCCTGCACGGCCGCGATCTGCTGCTTGAACACCACTTCGGGGCCGACATATTTCTTGGTCTGCGGATCGAAGCCACCCAGCACCAGCATGATGTTTTCGACGACGTCGTTGTAGTCGCCGTAGTTCGCAAAGCCGTT
>NZ_JBPWQD010000001.1:4792500-4795000 GCF_051811045.1 Tardiphaga sp. 839_C3_N1_4 | reverse complement strand
CAACGCTGTAGTTCGCGTTTTGCAGATGCGATGTCGTGACGTGAGCAGCAGCCTTGAAAGCAAAGCGCGCAAATATGGTGGGCCTGGGAAGACTTGAACTTCCGACCTCACGCTTATCAAGCGCGCGCTCTAACCAACTGAGCTACAAGCCCTAACAACAAAGGACTGCGCTCGGCCCATCGACGTGACCTTGCGATCAAACGCCAACAAGCAGCACGAGCACGCCCCAGCGTGTGTTCGTCCGCGAAGAAAGAGAAACGAAGACGGCGGTGTCCCGCCTATGCAGCTCAGACATTGATCCAATGTCTGGCCACTGATGTTTCAAAAGAGGTTCGATAGATGCAAGCATCTGAAGAACCATCCTTAGAAAGGAGGTGATCCAGCCGCAGGTTCCCCTACGGCTACCTTGTTACGACTTCACCCCAGTCGCTGACCCTACCGTGGTCAGCTGCCCCCTTGCGGTTAGCGCACTGCCTTCAGGTAGAACCAACTCCCATGGTGTGACGGGCGGTGTGTACAAGGCCCGGGAACGTATTCACCGTGGCATGCTGATCCACGATTACTAGCGATTCCAACTTCATGGGCTCGAGTTGCAGAGCCCAATCCGAACTGAGACGGCTTTTTGAGATTTGCGAGGGGTCGCCCCTTTGCATCCCATTGTCACCGCCATTGTAGCACGTGTGTAGCCCAGCCCGTAAGGGCCATGAGGACTTGACGTCATCCCCACCTTCCTCGCGGCTTATCACCGGCAGTCTCCTTAGAGTGCTCAACTAAATGGTAGCAACTAAGGACGGGGGTTGCGCTCGTTGCGGGACTTAACCCAACATCTCACGACACGAGCTGACGACAGCCATGCAGCACCTGTGCTCTATGCCCCGAAGGGAAGGTTCCATCTCTGGTACCGGTCATAGACATGTCAAGGGCTGGTAAGGTTCTGCGCGTTGCGTCGAATTAAACCACATGCTCCACCGCTTGTGCGGGCCCCCGTCAATTCCTTTGAGTTTTAATCTTGCGACCGTACTCCCCAGGCGGAATGCTTAAAGCGTTAGCTGCGCCACTAGTGAGTAAACCCACTAACGGCTGGCATTCATCGTTTACGGCGTGGACTACCAGGGTATCTAATCCTGTTTGCTCCCCACGCTTTCGTGCCTCAGCGTCAGTTATGGGCCAGTGAGCCGCCTTCGCCACTGGTGTTCTTGCGAATATCTACGAATTTCACCTCTACACTCGCAGTTCCACTCACCTCTCCCATACTCAAGACTTTCAGTATCAAAGGCAGTTCTGGAGTTGAGCTCCAGGATTTCACCTCTGACTTAAAAACCCGCCTACGCACCCTTTACGCCCAGTGATTCCGAGCAACGCTAGCCCCCTTCGTATTACCGCGGCTGCTGGCACGAAGTTAGCCGGGGCTTATTCTTACGGTACCGTCATTATCTTCCCGTACAAAAGAGCTTTACAACCCTAGGGCCTTCATCACTCACGCGGCATGGCTGGATCAGGCTTGCGCCCATTGTCCAATATTCCCCACTGCTGCCTCCCGTAGGAGTTTGGGCCGTGTCTCAGTCCCAATGTGGCTGATCATCCTCTCAGACCAGCTACTGATCGTCGCCTTGGTAGGCCTTTACCCCACCAACTAGCTAATCAGACGCGGGCCAATCTCTCGGCGATAAATCTTTCCCCGTAAGGGCTTATCCGGTATTAGCACAAGTTTCCCTGTGTTGTTCCGAACCAAGAGGTATGTTCCCACGCGTTACTCACCCGTCTGCCACTGACGTATTGCTACGCCCGTTCGACTTGCATGTGTTAAGCCTGCCGCCAGCGTTCGCTCTGAGCCAGGATCAAACTCTCAAGTTGGACTTGAAACTTTAAACCGGCTGATCACAACGTATTGACGAGGTCCCACCATACTAAATCGACCAAACCGAAGTTCAGCCAATCTGCTGTCCGCGCTTCACAGCGCTAACAACGATGGTGTTAACCTTTGTTCAAAACGTGTACCGCCGAAGTCTTTCGTCCGGCCTCGCCTCAAGAAGCCGAAGCTTCCATCGAACGAGACCCGCAAGGACTCCGCCGTCCACGTTTCTCTTTCTTCAATTTAACTTGTCAAACAGCCCGACGCAGATGCGTCAATCTCCCCAAAAGGGAGAAATCTCTATCTTCAGATCTTCCAAAGTGAGATCCATCAGGCGGCATCCAGTGGATGCCAGCGCCCCGAAGGGAGCGAACCAGTAGACCCTCCAGAGGAAGGAAGCAACCTCTTTCTTCGCAGCGCGCCGATTATTTCGTTCGAAACAAGCAGCAGACCATTGCACCGATAGAGATCCGCCAGGCCCCTTTTCAGAAACCTGACAACTCAACCCGACGACAAAACACCCACCGAAACTGTCGGCTGGTGCTTCACACATCGCGTTGAGGTGCTTCTGAGCGTCGAACCGTCCCGGACCCGTAGGCCCCGGCGCCGCCGCGCTCAGTGGCCGGTTTATAGTCTCGCACTCTCGAA
>NZ_JBPWQD010000001.1:0-4787500 GCF_051811045.1 Tardiphaga sp. 839_C3_N1_4 | reverse complement strand
CGATTCCAACTTCATGGGCTCGAGTTGCAGAGCCCAATCCGAACTGAGACGGCTTTTTGAGATTTGCGAGGGGTCGCCCCTTTGCATCCCATTGTCACCGCCATTGTAGCACGTGTGTAGCCCAGCCCGTAAGGGCCATGAGGACTTGACGTCATCCCCACCTTCCTCGCGGCTTATCACCGGCAGTCTCCTTAGAGTGCTCAACTAAATGGTAGCAACTAAGGACGGGGGTTGCGCTCGTTGCGGGACTTAACCCAACATCTCACGACACGAGCTGACGACAGCCATGCAGCACCTGTGCTCTATGCCCCGAAGGGAAGGTTCCATCTCTGGTACCGGTCATAGACATGTCAAGGGCTGGTAAGGTTCTGCGCGTTGCGTCGAATTAAACCACATGCTCCACCGCTTGTGCGGGCCCCCGTCAATTCCTTTGAGTTTTAATCTTGCGACCGTACTCCCCAGGCGGAATGCTTAAAGCGTTAGCTGCGCCACTAGTGAGTAAACCCACTAACGGCTGGCATTCATCGTTTACGGCGTGGACTACCAGGGTATCTAATCCTGTTTGCTCCCCACGCTTTCGTGCCTCAGCGTCAGTTATGGGCCAGTGAGCCGCCTTCGCCACTGGTGTTCTTGCGAATATCTACGAATTTCACCTCTACACTCGCAGTTCCACTCACCTCTCCCATACTCAAGACTTTCAGTATCAAAGGCAGTTCTGGAGTTGAGCTCCAGGATTTCACCTCTGACTTAAAAACCCGCCTACGCACCCTTTACGCCCAGTGATTCCGAGCAACGCTAGCCCCCTTCGTATTACCGCGGCTGCTGGCACGAAGTTAGCCGGGGCTTATTCTTACGGTACCGTCATTATCTTCCCGTACAAAAGAGCTTTACAACCCTAGGGCCTTCATCACTCACGCGGCATGGCTGGATCAGGCTTGCGCCCATTGTCCAATATTCCCCACTGCTGCCTCCCGTAGGAGTTTGGGCCGTGTCTCAGTCCCAATGTGGCTGATCATCCTCTCAGACCAGCTACTGATCGTCGCCTTGGTAGGCCTTTACCCCACCAACTAGCTAATCAGACGCGGGCCAATCTCTCGGCGATAAATCTTTCCCCGTAAGGGCTTATCCGGTATTAGCACAAGTTTCCCTGTGTTGTTCCGAACCAAGAGGTATGTTCCCACGCGTTACTCACCCGTCTGCCACTGACGTATTGCTACGCCCGTTCGACTTGCATGTGTTAAGCCTGCCGCCAGCGTTCGCTCTGAGCCAGGATCAAACTCTCAAGTTGGACTTGAAACTTTAAACCGGCTGATCACAACGTATTGACGAGGTCCCACCATACTAAATCGACCAAACCGAAGTTCAGCCAATCTGCTGTCCGCGCTTCACAGCGCTAACAACGATGGTGTTAACCTTTGTTCAAAACGTGTACCGCCGAAGTCTTTCGTCCGGCCTCGCCTCAAGAAGCCGAAGCTTCCATCGAACGAGACCCGCAAGGACTCCGCCGTCCACGTTTCTCTTTCTTCAATTTAACTTGTCAAACAGCCCGACGCAGATGCGTCAATCTCCCCAAAAGGGAGAAAATCTTGCCACTCAATCACCCGACAACAGATCAGCAGCCGACAGCTATCGACTACTGAAGCACTCTTCGCGGTGATGAGCTTCCGAGACACGAACAACCGCCCGGGCTGGTAGGCCCCGGCGCCGCTGCGCTCAGTGGCCGGGTTATAGGCCCCCTCACCCGAAACTGTCAACGCCATTCGTCAGAAAATCGTCACGTGCTGTGGAGGAGGCCCCAAGGCCCAAAAAGCGTAGGTTTTACAGGGGTGACGCCGTACAAGAGCCACATTCCTCCGACGTTCTGAGCATGCCTTGTGCAAAGATTCTGCGTCGCCTCTGAAACTATTTGGGGGCGGTCGAACCGGATCTGGGCCCAACGGTCTCTCGAAAGAACGAGCTGCGTCATCGCAGTGCGCTTTTGGGCCAAAGAGAACACCGCGAAAGAGTTTACAGCATTGACGTTCGTCCATTCGGCCAGCATTTTGGCGCGCACTGTTCGACCGTCGATGCGATGTGCTTGGGGAAGACTCTTCGCATGATGCTGGGAATTCGGGGGATGTCGGCTTGAATCACGGACTGTCACGCGGTGGCGCCTATGATCGTGAGACCGGGATGATTGATCTCGGCCACGAGCCGCCGCTATCCGTTGACGGCTCCGAAGCCGCGGTGATCGATCGTCGCCGCGTTTCGGTACAATGGTTCAGTGGTACTATCCTCACAGGTCTCTGCGGCGCGGCTCTGATCGGCGGCGCCGTTTTTGCGTCGCTCGACGGCGAGATGACCTTTGCCAAGGTACCCGAACGCGTCGAAGGCGCGCTACGCGGCGCCTTCAGTGCCACCGACAAACAAGCCAGCCTGCATAAGTCCGACCGCCTGCCGCCGCCGAGCGAATCTTCCGCCGCGCGCCAGGTACTCAAAGTTTCCACAGTCACCCGCGTCGGCAATCGCGACGTGATGCGTGTGCGGCCCTTTATCCGAATTTCCGGCAATCTGGCGATGGCGACCAGCGATCTCAGCGCCAAAATCCCGCCCTTTAATGCGCAGCGCTTGCTGACCGATGTCGGCAGCCCCGCTCCCAACAGCGACGACGCCGCGGTGAATCCGAATGCCGTCGAGCCGGATGCCGAGGTCTCCTTCGTCACCCGCGATCTCGGTCAGGTGCTGCCGAAAGCCAAGATCGGCGCCAGCGTTGCTATCGATGAAGTCTTGATGCGCGTGCGCGACGCCTCCAACTGGCGCGGCAATACTGGCGTTCGCTACACGACGGTCGCCAGCGCCACCGGCGATATCGGCGGACAGCCCGACATGAAGATGGCCTATGCCGCCGAAGGGACCACGGCCGATCCTTATGCCGGCTTCGAAACCCGCATCGTGCCGGAAAACGTCACGCTGCTGGCCAAGACCAAGGATCAGGCGACCGGCGGCAACCCGAATGGCGAGCGTATCCATATCGTCAAGAAGGGCGACACCATCCTGACCATCCTGCGCGACCAGGGCGCGATGCCCGAGGAAGCCAAGGCGATCGCTTATACGCTGGGTGCCCGCGGCCGCGACGGTGGACTGAAGGAAGGCCAGAAAGTTCGAATCCTGATGTCGCCGGCCGGACCGGGCCAGCGTTTGCAGCCCTACCGCGTCATCGTCGCCAACGATTCCACCATCGAGGCGGTCGCCGCCCTCTCCGATCTCGGCAAATACGTCGCCGTCGATGTCTCCAGCATGAACACCGTCGCCGAAGCGCCAAGCGCATCGGATGACGACGAGGAGGATGACGGCACCGGCGTGCGGCTCTATCAGAGCATTTACGAGACAGCGCTGCGCAACAAGGTCCCGGCCACCGTCATCGAGGACATGATCCGGATTTACTCCTACGACGTGGATTTCCAGCGCAAAGTACAGCCCGGCGACTCCTTCGACGTGTTCTTCGCCGGCGAAGACGAAGGCGCCACCATCACCGAAAAGACCGAAGTGCTGTTCGCTTCGCTTACGGTGGGCGGCGAAACCAAAAAATACTATCGCTTCCTGACCACCGACGACTCGGTCGTCGACTACTATGACGAGACCGGCAAGAGCGCGAAGAAGTTCCTGGTCCGCAAACCCGTCAATAACGCCATCATGCGCTCGGGCTTCGGCGGACGCCGCCACCCGATCCTCGGCTACACCAAGATGCATACCGGCGTGGACTGGTCGACACCCTACGGCACCCCGATTTTCGCATCCGGCAACGGCGTGATTGAAAAAGCCGCCTGGGAAGGCGGCTACGGCAAATATATCCGCATCAAGCACAATAACGGCTACGAGACCGCCTACGGTCATATGTCGGCCTTTGCCAAGGGCATGGAGCCCGGCAAGCGCGTGCGGCAGGGCCAGGTCATCGGCTTCGTCGGCTCGACCGGCATGTCCACCGGCGCCCACGTTCACTACGAAATTCTGGTCAACGGGCGCTTCGTCGATCCGATGCGCGTGAAACTGCCGCGCGGCCGCTCGCTCGAAGGGCCGATCATGGCCGGCTTCGAGAAGGAACGTGACCGGATCGACGCCCAGATGACCATGCGTGGCCCCGGCGCCCGCGTGTCTGACGCAGGCGTGACCGGCGCGGTGCCACCAGCACGGCCGACGACCAGCCGCTAAATTTGTATTTTTCGCCTTGTTCTGCGCATCAGACCAACGCCGCGTGGGCTAGGGGACGCTCGGGACAGTAGCAAAAGAGACGCTGAGGTCCGGCGATCAATCCGCGGCGAGCTCTGCAGACCCGATCAGGTGAACACCAGGCGCGCCGGTCACGGCGGCCTGGATCAATGCGTCGGCGATCTTGTCGGCGGGGCTGATCCGGTAGCTGCGCGGCAGAACCGGACCCAGCACACCGAGCACCGCCGCCGCGACGTGCTCGCCCAGCCGGAATTCGTCGCGATCACCGCCGATCAGGCCCGGCCGCACAATCGTCAAGGACGGAAAGCCCATTGCCTTCAGCGCTTCCTCCACTTCGCCTTTGGTACGCGGATAGAGCAGCTTTGAGCGCGCATTGGCACCCACCGACGAATTGAGCGCGAAACGGCTTGCGCCATGCTTGCGCGCCAGCCGCGCGACTTCGAGCGGGTAATCATAATCCACAACGCGAAACGCCTGATCCGAGCCGGCTTTGGCGCGCGTCGTGCCGAGTGCACAGATCGCACCATCGACGTCCCACCAGTCGGCCTCGGCTGGTAACCGGTCGAAATCGACCAGCGGGTTGTCGAGCTTCGCATGCGCCGCGAGCGGCCGCCGCGTCGGCGCAACGATGCGTGTGATCCGACTGTCGGCGAGCGCTTTGGCGATGACATGGCGGCCGACAAGGCCGGTGGCGCCGACCACGAGAATGCGGGTCATGATCTTTCTCCAACGTGGAAACGGCCTGAACCGTGAGGTTCAGGCCGTTTCGTTGCGTTTAAACCCGGGCCGTCAGTTCAGCTGCCGCTTCGGCACCGGCGCTTCAAACTCGGCGATCTCCGCGGTCCGGGGCGGCTTGCCGTTGAAGGTCAGGACGTTGCCGGCGGCGCTTATGTCGACATGGTCGCCGTCCTTGACGTCGCCGGCGAGGATCATCTCGGCCAGCGGATCCTGGACATTGCGCTGGATCACCCGCTTGAGGGGACGGGCGCCGTAGGCGGGATCCCAGCCTTTGTTGGCGAGCCAGTCGCGAGCTTCGTCCTCCAGTACCAGCGTGATCTTGCGATCTTCCAGCAGCTTGGTGAGCCGCGCAAACTGGATCTGGACGATCCGACCCATCTCGCTCTTCTGCAAGCGGTGGAACAGGATGATCTCATCGACGCGGTTGAGGAATTCCGGCCGGAAATGGGCGCGGACATTGCCCATCACCAGGTCGCGTACCGCGGACGTATCCTCGCCCTCGGGCTGATTGACCAGGAATTCGGAGCCGAGATTCGACGTCATGATGATCAGCGTATTGCGGAAATCGACAGTGCGGCCCTGACCATCGGTCAGACGGCCATCGTCGAGCACCTGCAGCAGCACGTTGAACACATCCGGATGCGCCTTCTCGACCTCGTCGAACAGCACGACCTGATAGGGCCGCCGCCGCACAGCTTCGGTGAGGGCGCCGCCCTCGTCATAACCGACATAGCCCGGAGGCGCGCCGATCAGGCGGGAGACGGAATGCTTCTCCATGTATTCGGACATGTCGAGACGGACCATCGCGGTCTCGTCGTCGAACAGATAGGCGGCCAGCGCCTTGGTCAACTCGGTCTTGCCGACGCCGGTGGGGCCGAGGAACATGAATGAGCCGATCGGCCGGTTCGGATCTTGCAAGCCCGCGCGTGAACGACGGACGGCAGTTGCCACCGCACGCACGGCTTCGGCCTGGCCGACGACGCGCTCGCCGAGGCTCAGCTCCATCCGCAACAGCTTGTCCTTCTCGCCTTCCAGCATCTTGTCGACGGGCACGCCGGTCCAGCGCGAGACCACCTGCGCGATGTGATTGGCGGTGACCGCCTCTTCCATCATCTCGGAATTCTCGTTGGCTTCGATATCGGCCAGCCGCTTTTCAAGATCGGGAATCCGGCCATAGGCCAGCTCACCCGCGCGTTGATATTCGCCGCGGCGTTGAGCTTCGGCGAGTTCCAAGCGCAAGCCATCGAGCTCGCTCTTGAGCTTCTGCGCATTCGACAGCTTGTTCTTCTCGGCTGACCAGCGCTGGGTGAGCGCTGCCGATTTCTCTTCGAGCTCGGCGAGTTCCTTCTTGAGCGTTTCGAGCCTGCTCTTCGAGCCTGCATCGGTTTCCTTGCCAAGCGCCTCCTGCTCGATCTTGAGCCGGATGATTTCACGGTCCATCGAGTCGAGTTCTTCGGGCTTGGAATCGACCTGCATCTTCAGCCGCGCCGAAGCCTCGTCCATCAGGTCGATGGCTTTATCCGGCAGGAAGCGATCGGTGATGTAACGGTTCGACAGTGTGACGGCAGCGACCAGCGCAGAGTCCGTGATACGGACGCCGTGATGCTGTTCGTATTTGTCCTTGAGGCCACGCAGGATCGAGACGGTGTCTTCGACGGTCGGCTCAGCCACGAAGATCGGCTGGAAACGCCGCGCCAGCGCCGCGTCTTTCTCGACGTGCTTGCGATATTCGTCGAGCGTGGTGGCGCCGATGCAATGCAACTCGCCGCGGGCCAGCGCAGGCTTCAGGAGATTCGAGGCGTCCATGGCGCCGTCGCCCTTGCCGGCACCGATCAGCTGATGCATCTCGTCGATGAACAGGATGATGCCGCCTTCGGCCGACGTGACCTCGCCGAGCACCGCCTTCAGCCGCTCCTCGAACTCGCCGCGATATTTCGCGCCGGCGATGAGCGCACCGAGATCGAGCGACAGCAGGCTCTTGTCCTTCAAGCTCTCCGGCACGTCGCCATTGAGGATGCGCAGCGCGAGACCTTCGACGATGGCGGTCTTGCCGACGCCGGGCTCGCCGATCAGCACGGGATTGTTCTTCGTCCGGCGCGAAAGAACCTGAATCGTGCGGCGGATTTCCTCGTCGCGGCCGATCACCGGGTCGAGCTTGCCATCACGCGCGGCCTGGGTCAGGTCGCGGGCATATTTCTTCAACGCGTCATAGGCATTTTCGGCCGTGGCGGAATCCGCCGTGCGGCCCTTGCGCAGCGCATTGATCGCGGCATTGAGATTTTGCGGAGTGACGCCGCCCTTGTTGAGCAGGCTGCCGGCCTCCGAATCCTTGTCGAGCGCCAGCGCAAGCAGCAGCCGCTCCACGGTGACGAAACTGTCGCCGGCCTTGTCGGCGGCCTTTTCGGCTGCATCGAAAGCGCGCGCGGTCGCCGGCGCCAGATAGACCTGCCCGGCCCCTGCGCCCGAGACCTTGGGCATCTTGCCCAGCTCGGTTTCCGTCGCCTTCAGGATAGCGCGGGAGTTGCCGCCAGCGCGGTCGATCAGGCCGCCGGCCAGACCTTCGCTATCGTCCAGCAGAACTTTAAGAATGTGCAGCGGCGAGAATTGCTGATGGCCCTCGCGCACGGCCAGAGATTGTGCGGACTGGATAAAGCCACGCACCCGTTCGGTGTATTTCTCAATATTCATCGTGTGTTGTCCCTCGGCCTGCCCTATCCGCCTCGAAAGCACGGATGGGGCATCTTCATTGGGTATCCGCAGGCCGCATTGATGGTGGCCAACCGGCTGCGGTCGTCGCTGGCGTCAAAACCAGCTTGATGCAAATGTGGGCAGCCAGTTCCCGAAACGGAAGGGGTCCGCATAAAATTCCAATCGGCCAGGCGATGGCGCCACGGGCCCAAATCTCTTAAGACCGGAACCATGCCAGAACAGTCTTACGCCAGCGTTGCCAGCATCTACCGCTATCCCGTGAAGGGCCTGACGCCCGAGCCTCTGGAAGAAGTCGCGCTGAAGCCCGGCCAGACCCTGCCGGCCGACCGGCGATACGCCATCGAGAACGGCCCGATCGGGTTCGACCCGGCAGCGCCGCAATATTTTCCCAAGACCCAGTTTCTAATGCTGATGCGCAACGAGCGCCTGGCGGCGCTCCGCAGCCATTACGACGACGCCAGCCATACGCTGACGATCCGGCAGGACAATGTGGAGGCAGCGCGAGCCGATCTGCAGACCGCCGAAGGACGTGCAGAGATCGAAGCGTTTTTCGCCACCAATTTTGCCGACGAGTTACGCGGACCACCCAAGGTGCTGTTCGCGGACGGCCATAGCTTTTCGGACGTGCCGCGCAAGGTGGTGTCGATCATCAACCTCGCCAGCGTCAAAGATCTCGAAAAAGCCGTCGGACAGCCGGTGCATCCGCTGCGCTTTCGCGGCAACCTGCATGTAACGGGCTGGCCGGCCTGGTATGAATTTGAATTGATCGACCGAACGCTCGCCATCGGCAGCACCCGGCTCAAGGTGGTGAAGCGCATCGTCCGCTGTGCAGCGACCAATGTCGACCCGGATACGGCCGCGCGAGATCTGACGATTCCGAAAACGCTGCTGCAGACCTACGGTCATGCCGATTGCGGAATTTACGCTGAGGTCATCACCGGCGGCACGATCGCCGCCGGCGATAAGATCGTCGTCGAAGAATAGACGAGCTCAGCTCGTCGGCATCACGTAGGCGTAAACGCGGCCACGCGAATACACCGACTCGGCGACGCGGTTGCCGTGATTGCCGGAGACGATGATCGGGTTGCCCTTGGCATCGACGCCCGAGACGACGCCGACATGACCGCCGCGACGACCGCGCGACATCACGGCGATGGCGCCGACCTGCGGACCGGAGATGCGTTGGCCATAGCTCGAGAACGAGCGCGCCATATCCGAGCCCGTGCCCTGATGGCCGGTGCGCTTCAATACGAGGTTCATGAACGCTGCGCACCACAAGCGACCGCGGGCGGTCGGATTGCCGCGACCGATGAAGCTGCGCGCTGCATCGACGATGCCCGAACCGCCGAAGCCGCCGGAAGGCTGGTTCATGCTTGCATTGGCGTTATTGAAATTTGTGGAGTCGCCGAACGAAGGCGCCTGCTGTTCGACTCGGGCACTGCGTCGCGCATACCGCGCGCGATGCCGGACGTGATGACGCGTGCTGTGTGTGTATTTGCCGACGTGGTGCGAATGACGCGAAGCGCCGTGATGAGGACGTGCCGACGCAGGAGAGACCGACGCGAGAACTGCCGCCGAACACACCGCAAGAGCCGAGATGCGAAGTGCACGGCGATACGCAAAGAACTGAACCATACCGAATTTTTCCTCTTAACACCCCCGAATCCCATCGGCCCAAATACGCGGGCCAACAATCGGGACGGGCGTGGTAACGAAGTTGGTATGGCGATAACAAGACCTAGAACGGTTCAAGTGACGATTTTTTAACGGCGACATCGGAGTGAATCGCTTCAACTTCAACGGACGCCATACGTATAGACATACCAGCCACCCATTCGACAGAATGCGCGCTTATATTACCTATTCGAATTAGCTTTTAAGCGCATCTTTGGCGTGCATCGCAGACCGGCACACGGCGTGAAAAGCCGCATAGAATGCGGTATTTCTGCTTCCATCAGGCGGAAATCTACACGCGATCAGGGTTGCGCCGATTTACTCGCGCGGCTCAGCAGGAAAACGCCCTGCTCCCCGAACATGTTCCAGAACCACCACGGCGCATTGAGGCGGAGCGGACGGCCATAGAGATCGAGTGCAACGGCACGCTCCATCTTCACGTTGATCTCGTCGCACAGAACAACGAAATCCTTGATGGTGCAGAAGTGGATGTTCGGCGTGTCGTACCACGTCGCGGGCAGATTCTCCGTGCGCGGCATCCGGCCGCCGACAAGCAATTGCACGCGCATCTTCCAGAAGCCGAAATTCGGAAACGACACGATCGCGCTGCGGCCGATGCGCAGCAGATTTTCCAGCACGACACGCGGCTGCCGCGTCGCCTGCAGCGTCTGCGACAGGATCACGTAGTCGAACGCATCGTCGGGATAGTTGATCAAGTCCGTATCGGCGTCGCCCTGCACCACTGCAAGGCCTTTGCCGACGCAGCGGTTGACGCCTTCGCGCGACAATTCGATGCCGCGGCCGTCGATGCCGCGGCTCTCCAGGAGCTGCAGCAGATCGCCATCGCCGCAGCCGACGTCGAGCACCTTCGAGCCCGGCCTGATCATCTCCGCGACCAGGAGGTGATCGCCACGATAATCCTGCGTGCCGCGCGGCGCCGGCGTCGCCACCGCAGAATTCAGCGGCAAGACTTGTTGTGGAAACGCCATCTCTATGTCCCCGTAACAGGCAGGCCGCGCACGGAGGCTGCGGAGTTCAGAAATGCACCGGCGATATCGAGGAACTCGGGCACGTCGAGCAGGAAGGCATCATGGCCCTTGTCGGTTTCGATCTCCGCAAAGGACACGCGGACGCCGCCGGCATTCAGCGCGTGCACGACGTCGCGCGATTCCGCCGTCGGGAACAGCCAGTCTGATGTGAACGACATCAGACAGAAGCGCGTCTGCGTATCGCGAAACGCTTCCGCAAGCTTGCCGTTGTGGTCGGCTGCGATATCGAAATAGTCCATCGCACGCGTCAGATAGAGATAGGAGTTGGCATCGAAGCGCTCGACAAAGGACGAGCCCTGATAGCGCAGATAGCTCTCGACCTGAAAATCCGCATCGAAGGAGAATGTCGGCAACTCCCTGTCCTGCATGCGGCGGCCAAACTTGCGGTGCAGAGCGGCATCCGACAGATAGGTGATATGCGCGGCCATCCGCGCGACGCCGAGGCCGCGATGCGGATGCGTGCCTTCCTCGAAATAGCGCCCGCCGCGCCAGTCGGGATCGGCCATCACGGCCTGACGGCCCAATTCATGGAACGCGATATTCTGCGCCGAGTGCCGCGTGCTGCAGGCAACCGCCAGCGCGGAGAACACGCGCTCCGGATAGGCCGCAGTCCATTGCAGCGTCTGCATGCCGCCCATGGAACCGCCAACGACGCAGAACAGTTGGCCGATACCGAGACTGTCGATCAGCATCGCCTGCGCGCGCACCATGTCGGGAATGGTGATGACCGGGAAATCCAGTCCCCAGATCTTGCCGGTGGCGGGATTGGTCGAGGCCGGACCGGTCGAGCCCATGCAACCGCCGAGCACGTTCGAACAGATGATGAAGTAGCGTTCGGTATCGAGCGCTTTACCGGGGCCGACCAGCGTCTGCCACCAGCCGGGTTTGCCGGTGATCGGATTGATATTGGCGACGTGCTGGTCGCCGGTCAAAGCGTGGCAGACCAGGATGGCGTTGGATTTGTCGGCGTTGAGCGTTCCGTAGGTCTGATAGGCGATCTGGAACGGGGCGAGGTCGATGCCGCAGTCGAGCCGCAGCGGCTGATCCATGCCAAAACCCGCGACCAGCGAGGTCGGATGATCGGCTTCATGTCCACGCTCATCGGGGCGGACAACCGGACTCTTCACCAGTTCGACATTTACCATCTTGATACCGGCCTCCTCAGGAGGTTCTCAAACCAAAACCGGAATCAGGCCATAAAAAACCCGGCCTGAACAAATAGCTCGGCCGGGATCAAACTGTCCCCGGCCTGTTTAGCGAGTTGTTTAACGTGGCTGCAAGCCGGCCGGCTCAAATGACCACGGAAGAACCCAGAAACTAGTCCCACACCCGCCTGCCGTCAATATGGGCATCCCCCGGTCAAATTGCCCAACTGCCCTGCGGCCAAATCCTCCATGTTTTCTTTGCTTTCCGGCACCGTCTTACCTAATCAATGGCCGTGCCCGCCGGCTCCCCGGAGCCGGCCCGGCAAGCTTGACGGGACCTATCACGCCTCCCGTCCCGAAGGTTTTGAACATGTCGAAATTACCACCCGCTCCGCCCTCGCTGGATGAACTGCGCAAAGAGATCGACAGCATCGACGCGCAGGTTCACGCCCTGTTGATGCAGCGCGGCGACATCATCGACCGGCTGATTTCGGTGAAGCAGACCCAAGAGGTCGGCTCCGCCTTCCGGCCGGCGCGCGAGGCCGACATGATGCGCCGTCTGGTGCAGCGCCATCGCGGCATCCTGCCGATCGACACCGTCGAGAGCATCTGGCGGGTGATCATCTCGACTTTCACTTACGTTCAGGCGCCGTTCTCGGTGCATGCGGATCTGTCGCTCGGCGAAAGCGCGATGCGGGATTCCGCGCGCTTTCATTTCGGCTTCACCGTGCCTTACGTCGCGCATTTCAGCGCCGCCGCAGCGGTCGAGGCCGTGGCCAAGTCCAAGGGCGATCTCGCGCTTGTCTCGGCGACGTCCAGCCGCACGCCATGGTGGATTCCACTGGAAGCCCAGGGCGCGCCGAAGATCATCGCACGCCTGCCGTTCATCGAACGCGCCGACCATCCGGCCGCGCTTCCCGTGTTTGTGGTGTCGCGCGTCGCCGACAGCGCCATGGTGACCGAAGTCGAGATGTGGAGCGTGCGAGTATCCGGCTGGAATGCCGAGACCGCGCGCGCGCTGTCGCCGCTGGCCGAAATCGTCGCCGTGCCGGATACCGCCTTTGACGGTGCAGCGCTGCTGATCTCAATCACCTCGGCCTCGAGCCTCGACAAGATCAAGTCGGCGCTGATCGAGGCTGGTGCCTCGGTGCGCTCCACGGCTCTCGTCGGCAGCCACGCAACCCGCTATACCGTGCCCGCCGGCGGCGCACCGCGCTCGTAAGCCAATCTGACGTTCTGGAGTTGAAGATGTCCCGTCCTGTGCCGAAGCCCGGCATTCTCGATATCGCGCCCTACACCCCTGGCAAGAGCCCGGTGGTGGAGCCGGGCCGCAAGACCTACAAGCTGTCGGCCAACGAGACGCCGTTCGGCCCATCGTCGCGCGCCAAGGACGCCTTTGCCACCGCTGTCGCGCATCTCGAGGATTATCCGGAAGGCACGTCGAAGGTACTGCGCGAGGCGCTCGGCCACCGCTTCGGCCTCGATCCCGCGCAGATCATCTGCGGTGCCGGCTCCGACGAAATTCTCAACCTGATTGCGCATGTCTATCTCGGCCCCGGCGACGAGGCGATTTCGACCGCACACGGCTTCCTGGTCTACCCAATCGCTACCCAGGCGAACGGCGCCACCAATGTGGTCGCTCCGGAAACCAACTTCACCTGCAACGTCGACGCGATTCTGAACTGCGTCACGCCGCGCACCAAGCTGGTGTGGCTGGCGAACCCGAACAACCCGACCGGCACCTATCTGCCGTCCGCCGAGATCAAGCGCCTGCGCGCCGGCCTGCCGGAGCACGTGCTGCTGGTGCTCGACGCCGCGTATTGGGACTACGTGACCAAGGGCGACTACGACAACGGCCTGGAGTTGGCGAAGACCACCGAGAATACCGTCGCCACCTACACCTTCTCGAAGGTGCACGGCCTGGCTGCCTTGCGGATCGGCTGGATGTTCGGCCCTGCGCACATCGTCGATGCGATGAACCGGATTCGTGGGCCGTTCAACGTCTCGGCGCCAGCGATGATGGCCGCGGTGGGGGCGATCGAGGACACCGGCCATGTCGAGATGTCGCGCACGTACACCGCCAAGTGGATCGGCATCCTGACCGAGGAAATCACCAAACTCGGCATCGAGGTGACGCCAAGCGTGGCCAATTTCTTGCTGATGCATTTTCCGGCGACCGGCAAGACCGCAGCGGATGCCGATGCGTTCCTGACCAGGCGCGGGCTGGTGCTGCGCGCCGTGACCAATTACGGCCTGCCGAACTCGCTGCGCATGACCATCGGCACCGAGGAAGCCAACAGGCTGGTGATCGAGACACTGCGTGAATTCATGGCATCGAATTCGGGGCAATGACGTGAGCGCCACGCCGCCCTTCAAACGTATCGCGCTGATCGGGCTTGGCCTGATCGGCTCGTCGCTAGCGCGCGGCATCCAGCAGCTCGGCCTTGCCGGTGAATTGGTTGCCACCGACAATTCGGCGGCCGTGCGCGCGCGCGCCGTCGAGATCAAACTCGCCGATCGCATAGCCGACGACAATGCCAGCGCGGTAAAGGATGCCGATCTCGTCATCGCCTGCGTACCCGTCGGCGTGGCGGGCGACGTGGCAAAGAGCATCGCGGCGCATCTTTCGCCTGGCGCGATCGTCTCCGACGTCGGTTCGGTGAAAGCCTCCGTGCTGCATGCGATGTCGGAATATCTGCCGGACAACATCCACTTCATTCCCGCGCATCCGGTCGCCGGCACGGAAAACTCCGGTCCGGATTCCGGCTTCGCCGAATTGTTCAGCAATCGCTGGTGCATCCTGACGCCGCCTGAGGGCGCGGATCCCGCAGCCGTCGAGAAGCTCACCGGCTTCTGGGCTGCACTCGGCGCCAATGTCGAGATCATGCAGGCCGCGCATCACGACTTGGTGCTCGCGGTCACCAGCCATCTGCCGCATCTGATCGCTTATACAATCGTAGGCACGGCCGACGAGCTCGAAGACGTCACGAGGTCGGAAGTGCTGAAGTTCTCCGCGGGCGGTTTCCGCGATTTCACCCGTATCGCAGCATCAGACCCGACCATGTGGCGCGACGTATTCCTCGCCAACAAGGACGCGGTGCTGGAAATGCTCGGTACCTTCCAGGAAGACCTGTCGAAGCTGACCCGCGCCATCCGCCGCGATGACGGCGATGCGCTGTTCGAGCATTTCACCCGGACGCGTGCGATCCGCCGCGGCATCGTGAGTATCGGTCAGGATGAAGCGGCGCCGGACTTCGGGCGCAAGCATCAGGCCCTGACGAAGAAGGACTGAGCGCAGGACCAACAGCCGTCATTGCGAGCGAAGCGAAGCAATCCAGCCTTACTTGCTTTGCGGCTTCTGGATTGCCGCGTCGCTTCGCTCCTCGCAATGACGTGGAGAGGCCGGTGAACCTCACGCCTAAAACAGCGGCGGGATCTGCGCCACGCGCAGCGGCCCGAGGAACACCGCGCCATCGACGAATTTCAGCGGGAACGACCGCGCCGCTTTACCTTCCAGGACAGCCGCAGTCCCGATCGAATTGACGCCGGCGGCAAGGCCGCTGCCGGCGTTCTTGCGTACGACATTGCCGAGACCGGGGATCGCGCGATCCAGCGCACCGAGGATGTTGTTGACGTCCTGCGATTTCACGCCGGGCGCAATGCGATCCAGCGCCTCCTGAGGCACGCCCATCTCCAGCAACTTGTCGATCCCGAGGGCGGCGATAGCCTTGTCCAGCCCCGCCACGGTCATCTGCAATTCGCCGTCGAGATTGCCCGCGGCGGTCAGACCGAGCGAGCCCGTCGCCAGCGAGAGGATCTCGCCCTGCTGGACGCGCGACTGCACGATCTCGACGCGCCCACCTGCAGCTTGAAGCTCGCGGAAACGCTGCGGCCACGGCTTGGGCGAGACATCCTTGAGGCCGCTGAGCAATGCGCGGATATCGGCATCGAACGGCGCCGCGAGGATCGGATGAACATCGGCAATGCTGCCGCTCCTGATCTGCAGGGCCGTCTCGATCACCGGCTTGTCCGGCGTCGAATTCGCTGCCGTGCGGCCATGCAATTCGACCTGTTTGGCACGTGCGGTCGGCGCCTGTACCGAGCCGGCAAAGCGGTCGAGCGACACGTCGTCGAACACAATGTCGGCACTGTCAGGCGTACCCGGCAGACCGGTGATGCTGCTGCGCGCGGAGGCCCAATTCATCACCATTGCCGGCTGGCCGCGATCGGACAGGACAGCCGGCGCGGTGAATTCGGCGACCAGGAGCCGCGGCGTGTAGATCTGCGCAACCACGACGATCTCACCGAGCTTCGCGGTGATCGGCACCTGCGTCGCATTCTGGGTGGCCGTTTGCGAGGTCAGCGAAACGCTGACACCGCTGCAGCGGACTTCGAGCCGGAACGGGAAGCCGGAGACCGAACGGTTGGCGCAATCATAGACGCGGCCGGCCGCGGCCTCTCGGGCGCGCCAGATATCGACGTTTTCGTCGACCTTGGACGCGGCATAGAACCAGAAGCCGCTCCACGCCACCGCAAGGACGACGATGATGACGGGCAGGATGAAAATCGGCCAGAGGCGGCGCTGGGTGGGCTGTGCATATTCGGACATGGCGGGACGTAGATCGCATGATTTTGTCAAATCGGCGATCCCTTTCATGGGGTTATCCTGTCGTCGCAGGGCCACATTGCAGGAAATCAAGATCGCCCGGGCCCAAGGTTTCTGCTAGGTCGGCAGGATGACCGCGAAAATCACCGCCGAGCCCGATTCCGACAGCGATCTCTGGGTGTTCGGCTATGGCTCGCTGATGTGGCGGCCGGGCTTCGAGTTCATCGAACAGGTCCCAGCCCGGCTGATCGGCGAACATCGGGCGCTCTGCGTCTATTCCTTTGACCACCGCGGCACGCCGGAAAAGCCCGGCCTCGTGCTCGGCCTGGACCGCGGCGGCGCCTGCCGCGGCATTGCCTTTCGCGTGGCGGCCAAGCTGCGCCACGACACCATCGCCTATCTCAGGGAGCGCGAGCAGACCACCCATGTCTATCGCGAGGTGATGCGCTCGGTCTGGCTGGATGACGTGGAGCGCACCCGCGTCAGCGCGCTGGCCTATGTGGTCGATCGCGGCCATGTGCAATATGCCGGACGATTGAGCCTCAGCGAACAATTGCACTTCGTGCGGCAGGGCCACGGGCGTTCCGGACTTAACCGCGATTACGTGCTTTCGACCGTGAAGGCCATCGAGGCCGAAGGTTTTCGTGACGCGCAGCTCCATCAGTTGGCAGCGATGCTGCACGAGTGACCCAGCGCTAGCTCTCTTTCACCGCCACATTCGGCACGCGCCCGAAGATCGTCGCCTGCTCCGCGCGCGCCTCGGCAACGATGCGATCGGTGGCTGCCTCGATCGACGTGCTGATCGCCGCGATGAATTCCTTGCGTGGCAGGCCGGGCGGCAACGGGTCGAGAAACTCCACCACCAGCGTGCCGGGATAGCGCAGGAAAGTGCGGCGCGGCCAGAACAGGCCGGAATTCAGCGCCACCGGCAGACACGGCGCGCCGGATTTGGCGTAGATCTGCGCGACACCGGGTTTGTAGTCCGGTGGTGCCTCGACAGGCCGACGCGTGCCTTCGGGAAAGATAATGAGCTGACGGCCGAGCTGGATTTCTTCGGTGGCGCGCTTGGCCATATCGATGAGCGAACGCGCCCCGCCATCGCGATCGACGCCGATCATCTTCGACTTCTTGAGGTACCAGCCAAAGAACGGAATCTGCCCGAGCTCGCGCTTGTAGATGAACAGCGGCCGATCGAAGAACGGCATCAGCGCGAAGGTCTCCCACATCGATTGATGTTTCGAGGCGACCACCAGCGGCCCCGCCGGAATTTTCTCGAGACCGCGATAATCGACCCTGGTGTTGCAGACGATACGCATGAGCCAGATGCTGCTGGTCGCCCACGCTTTCGCGATCGCCATGAAGGCGCGCGGCGGCATCACGAAGGTTGGAATCGCCACCAGGATCCAGAACACCAGCAGCACATAGAACAGCACGTTGTAGATCAACGAACGCACGAATATCGAAGTCATGGTGTTCCGATCAGCTCAATTGCAGTTCAATTCGCAGACGCCGTGGCCGGCCGGCGTTGCGGCGCGTCGCTCTGCTGGTCGCTGCCGGAATCCGGCATCAGATCAATGCCGATATTCGCCAGCCGCACCCGCGCTTCAGCCGCGAGATATTTGACATACTCCGATAGCAGCAACCGCAGCGTCGGGCCACTGGTCCACCACGGTTCGTCACGCCATTTGTCGCCAATCACCGAAAACGGAATCAGCTCGATATCCGGCATCTCATGTGACATTTCGACGATCGCGCGCGGCATGTGATAATTCGACGTCACCACGATCAGCGACTTGAAGCCGCGCTCATGGACCCAGCGTTTGGTCTCCACCGCGTTGCTGCGGGTGTTGACGGCGGAGCGGTCGAGATCGACGCAACAATCCAGCAGCCGCTGGCTGTCCGGCAGTGTGCGCGAGATATTGGCCGCACCGTTGGTGGGATGCACGCCGGAGATCAGCAACCGTTTGCCGAAGCCATTGGCGAGCAGTTCGAGCGCATCCGCAACGCGCGACGACCCGCCGGTCAGGACCACGATGCCGTCGGCATTGGCGGATGGCTTCAATTCGCCACTGCGGAGTTGCGCAAGAAACGCAACGAAGCCGATGGCGCCGACCATGAAAGACAGCGCGAACGCGACCACGAGTGCCGCACGGATGACGCGCCGCCGCGGTGGCGCGGCGACGTGCATCTCCGTGGTGTCCTGGTCGTCGAGCAAGGTCATCGGTCTGGCGTTTGGTCCTTTAGAAGCAATCTTAGGTATTTTTCGGCGCCTTGGCGATGCCACCGCCCGTGCCTGACGCGTTACTCGATATCGTTCAGCGTCGAGAACAATGTGCGGCGCGATGCCCAGGCGGTAATTCCTGCTATCAGGAGCGCTTGCCCCGCCACTGCGAGATAGCCTGACGACCGCAGCGAGAACGTCCCCAGCAATGCGGCGAACTGGTCGCCCACCGGCGTGCCGGAAAACCAGCTCGCGATCGACTCCGAAAATCCGAACATCAGCATCGCGGCACCGCCGCCAATGATACCGCCCTGCAGGCCAAGCCGCAGAAAATGGCGGAAGAAGCGATTGGCGATATAGCGGTCGCCCGCGCCGACGAAATGCAGCACTTCGACGATCGGCCGGTTCGCCGCCATCGCGCCGCGCGTCGCAAAGGATACAGAGATAATGGTGGCGATAATAACCAGCGCAAGGATGCCGAGCCCGGCCAGCATCGTTGCCGATGTCATCGAGCGCATCCGCTCGACCCAGGCGCGGTGATCGTCAACGCTGGCCGAGGGCACAGCCTGCGTCACCCGTTTGCGCAAGCCAACGATATCGAGCGCCGCGCCTGGAGTGACGCGCGCAATGATCACGCGCGGCACCGGCAGGTCGTCGAGTGACAGTCCCGTACCGAGCCACGGCTCCAGCAACTGCGCCGATTGCTCCCGGCTATAGGGCTGCACCTCGACAATCCCCGGCTGCCCGCGAATGGCATCGGTCACCGCCTGCGTATCGCGGTCAAGATCGCGGCCGCCCTGCGGCTTCACCTGGATGGTGATTTCGCTGGCGACTTCCGATTGCCATTCCGACGCCGAGGCGCTGATCAGCAGCACCGCGCCTGTGGTGATGGAGGCGAGGAAGGTCATGATGGCGACGACGGCGACCAGCGCGCGGCCGGCGATCGAGCCGCGCGGCACGATCGGGGATGCGTTGCGCGCCTTCGCCGGGACCTGCGGGCGATCGGTGCCGAGGTCCATCAGCGGGCCGTGTTCTTCGCCGATTCTACTCATAGATATGCAGCCGGCCTTGATGCAGCACCATGCGCCGCGCGTCGTATTGATCCATCAATGTAATATCGTGGGTCGCGATAATCACCGCGGTGCCCGACTTGTTGAGTTCGATGAACAGCCGCAGCAGACGCCGGCCCAGCGTCGGATCGACGTTGCCCGTCGGCTCGTCCGCCAGCAGCAGCATGGGCCGCGCGATCACCGCGCGCGCAATGGCCGCGCGCTGCTTCTCGCCGCCTGACAGGATCGGCGGCAGCGCATCCATGCGATCGCCCAGCCCGACCCATTTCAGGAGATCGATGACCTCGCGCCGATAGCTGGACTCCTCACGCCCCATCACCCGGAACGGCAGCGCGACATTCTCATAGGTCGTCATATGGTCGAGCAGGCGGAAATCCTGCAGCACGATACCGATGCGCTTGCGCAAGTCGGCGATCTCGTCCTTGCCGAGCAGCGAGATATCCTGGCCGAACAGATTGACCAACCCGCGGGTCGGCCGCAGCGACAGGAACAGCAGGCGCAGCAGCGAGGTCTTGCCGGCGCCGGAGGGACCGGTCAGGAACTGGAACGAATGCGCAGGGATCTGGAAATTGAGGTCGCGCAGAATCTCCGGGCCAAGCCCGTAGCGCAAACCAACATTTTCGAACCGGACCACATTCAGCTCCGTTCGATGGGTTCAAAAAGCCTCAAAAAGACGGTCAATTGCTTGTGCGGCCGTTATGGTTTCCGATTCGTTAACGGTCGTCTTGTAGCCTGCCGGCCATGTCATCGGCTATCGGCTCCATGCATATCGTTTGCCCCAATTGCACGACGTCCTACGCCGTGAACCCGGCCACGTTCGGCGATGCCGGACGGACGGTGCGCTGCGCCCGCTGCAAAGAGGTCTGGCTGGCGCGGCCGGAGGACCTCTCCCGGGCCGAAGCCCGTGTTCCCGCCATGGCGGCGAAGGCCAGCGAGCCCGATCCGAACGAGGACATGAGCGCTTGGGGCGTGACCGAGGACGACGACGCCTCCGCGCCGAACGTTCCGGTGGTCGAAAGCCCGTCGATTTCAGCCGACTGGCCGGTCGATGCCAACGATCGTACCGAGGAGGCCGACTGGGCCACGCTGGCGCAGCACGACGCGGTGGCCGCGATGCGGGCCACCCCGCCATCGCGCCTTGCCGCGCTAGGTCGTTTCGTACCGTCGCTTCCGCGCCTATTCGTCATGCCGAAGCACAGTCTGCCGATCGCTACCGCGACCATGGCGTCGCTGTTGCTCGCACTGGTGATCTGGCGCGTCGATCTGGTCAAGCTGATGCCGCAGACCGCAACTTTCTATCAGGCGGTCGGCCTCGACGTGAATGTGCGCGGCCTTGCCTTCAAGGACGTCAAGGTCACCACCGAGACCGTCGATGGCAAGTCGGTCTTGCTCATCGAAGGCCTGATCGTGTCAGAGACCCGCATCCCCACCGCATTGCCACGCCTGCGTTTCGTGGTACGCGACGAGAAGGGGACTGAAATATATGGCTGGAACGCCGTGCTCGAACAGCCCGGCCTCAATCCCGGCGACAAGACATGGTTTCGATCGCGGCTGGCCTCCCCGCCCGCCGAAGGCCGCAGTATCGATGTACGCTTCTTCAACAAGCGTGACGTCGCCGGCGCGTAAGTCTGAGGAGTTGTCGTGGCGCGTATCCTGATTGCAGATGACGAAGAATCGATGCGGCTGCTGGTCGGCCGCGCCATCGCCATGGATGGCCACGAGATCGTCACGGCCGAAGACGGCGCCGAGGCGCTGGAGATTCTCAACGAGCAGGGCGGCGCATTCGACCTGCTGCTGACCGACATTAAGATGCCCATCATGGACGGCATTGCGCTGGCGCTGGCCGTCGCGCGCGATTTCCCCGACCTCACGATCCTGCTGATGACCGGTTATGCCGACCAGCGCGAACGCGCGACGGGCCTGAATGCGATCGTGCACGATGTGGTGACGAAGCCGTTTTCGGTGGCGGATATCCGCACTGCCGTGGCGGATGCGCTGGCGGTGAAGAACAAGGGATAGAGGGCTCTTTCTTATCCCTCCCCCAAGCGGCGAAGCCGCGCAGTGGGGAGGGTGGCTGGCCGAAGGCCAGACGGGTGGGGTCGTGCCATAAACGCCGCTCTCACTTGCTGAAGCACCCCACCCCGGCCTATCGGCCGACCCTCCCCGCTGCGCTTCGCTTGGGGGAGGGAAACCACTGGCACCGGCGCTTCCTAACTCCGCCCTCAATAATCCTTCAGCAGCCGCTCGATATAATCCAGTTCGAGCTGCGGCCGGGTCGTGTCGCCGAGGCGACGACGCAACTCTTCCAGGATTCTCCGCACGCGCTGCACGTCGATCTCGCCGGGAATCTTCACCGTGAGGTCGTCGCCGAGTTCGCGGCCACGCAGTGGACGCCCGAGCGGATCGCTTTGCCGGCCACCGCTCTGCTGGCGGCCGGGATTGTTGCCGGGGCCGTCGTTCTGGCCTTCACCCTCGCCCTGCTGCATGGCCTGCGCGAGCTTCTGGGCGCCCTTGCGGAGCGCATCGAGCGCCTTGCCCTGCGAACCCACCGCGCCGTCGGCATTGCCCTCGCCGAGCTGGCCGCCGGCATCGCCCATGGCGCTGTCGGCATCGCCGAGACCATCACCGTCGCCGTCACCGTCGGCGTCCGCCTGATCGTCGCCGCCTTGACCTTGGCCCTGCCCTTGCTGGCCCTGCTGGCCTTTTTGCCCTTGCTGTCCTTTTTGGCCCTTCTGCCCCTGGCCCATCCCCTGCTTGGCGAGCTGGTCCTGCAGCTGCTTGAGGCGGTCGCGCAGATTCTGCTGATCCTGCTGCAGATCGCCCATACCCTGCTCGCCCTGCTTGCCGCGGCGGCGCTCGTTGCGCTGGTCCTGGCCCTGCTTGAAAGTCTTGTCGCGCAACTGCTGCTGCTTGCGGATCATGTCCCCAAGCTCGTTCATCGCCTGATCCATCTCGCTGTCGCCAGACTGGCCGGGCTGCGCCATCTGCAGGTTTTCCAGCATCTGCTGCATCTGTTCGAGCAACTGCTTGGCGGCGTCCTTGTCGCCTGAGCGCGACAACCGCTCCATGCGCTCGATCATGTTGTTGAGGTCCTGTTGCCGCATCACCTTGGTGTTCTTGTCGAGCGGACGCGCCAGCTGCTGCGGATTCTGCTTCATCTGCTCGGCGAGCTGCTTCAGGAAATTGTCCAGCGCCGCACGCAGGTTCTCGGTGAGCTTCTTGATCTCTTCGTCGCTGGCGCCGCGCTCCAATGCCTGCTTCAGCGCGTCCTGTGCCGCCTTCAGCGCCTTGTCGACATCGGTGATGTCGCCGTCCTCGATGGTGACGGCGAGCGCCCAGAGGCTGGCGACGACTTCTTTCAGGGCCGCGTCGGTGCGGGCGCGTTCGATCTGGGTGGCAACACTGCGCAGCCCGAGATATTGACCGGCTTCCGGCGTGAAAGCTTCCGGCGCGATCATCAGGGCCTGCAGCGCGAAGGAAACCTGGCCGCGCTGATTGGCGTCGAGTGCCAGGATACGGCGCTGTTCGATCAGCGCGCGCGGCAGCGGCTTGGTGAACAGCCGCTCCGGCAGTCGCATGCTGAAGGGCTCGCTTTTGCCCTCGTTGCCCGACTCATCCTTCGCGGTCAGCGTCAGCGTGACATCGGCGCCGGCATAGGGATCCTCGCTGAGATCCTTGACGGTCTGGCCGACGCCGTTGCGCGTGCGCGCATTTGGCAGCACCAGCGCAAAGGACGGCGCATCGAACAGCGGCCGCGGCTTGGCGGCTTCCTTGATGCCATCCTTGGTCTCGGCGGGACGCGCCGCGAATTGCGCATGGGCTTCGGTAACGCCGTAGTCGTCCTCGAGCTTGTAGGACATCTGCAGCGAACCGCGGGTCTGACGCTCCGGGTCCTTGGCGAGCGCGATGGTCGGCGGACGATCACCCGTTGCCGTGAACTTCCACTGCGGCTGGCCGGACGGCGCACGAACATGTGCTGTCCCATCAGACGTGATGGTGAAATGCTTTTCGTTGGTACCCTTCGGGGCTTCCGCCGTCGGCGCGACGTCAGCGACACCGCCGGTGAGAACGACATCAAGCGCTCCACCGCTGGAGCGCACGATCAGCGTCGAGCCCGACGGCACCGGCAATGCAGCGGCATCGGCCGTGGACGCATCCTTGTTGGCGGCAGACAGGATGATCGGCGGCTTGCCCGTGTAAGGCGGCGGCGTGATCCAGGCATCGACGCGCACATTCGCCGGCGCCAGCACGCCGTTCCAGTCGAACGCCGCCATGATCCGTGCGCCGCGCTCGCCACTGGCGGCAAACCAGGTGGCGAACAGCAGCACGACGACGATGGCGCGTAGCGCCCAAGGGTCATGGATCGCGAGGCGCGGCGACGGCAGGCCGGCGCGGATTTTCTTGAGCGAGGCCAGCGTACGCTCGCGCTGAACCAGCCACAGCGCCCGGGCCATCGGGTCCTGCGACGACAGCGTGTCGGTCAGCGCCGTTGCGGGGCGATGCGCAATCCCGGTGCCGCGATCGAGGCGCGACAAGCCCTCTTCACGCGACGGCCAGCGAAACTTCAGGAGAGGAACGAGCGTCGCCAGCGCGGCGATGACGAACAACGCAAGACCGATGGCGCGCGCAGTAGAAGGAAGCGTCAGCCACAGACCGGCCCAGGACGCCACCAGAAACAACCCGACGACACTGAGCAGCCGGGCCAGATGCGGCCACCCCCGCTCCCAGCCAATCGCCAGCCGGGCACGCTGCAGCGCCTGCGCGAGCTGAAGCTGCGCCACCGCCTGTCGATCGGCATTTGGATCGTGTGGTGGTTGTGGTCGGTCGGGGGGCGCAGCGCTCAACGACGATCTCCGATGTTACCGCACGACACACTAGCACGGCGGCGGCAATGAGGCATGGCACGGGGGGCCATCCGTGCACATGCAAAGCCTGAGCCTAAGTCGATTCGGAGCGATTGGGGTCACGAAGGCGTGAGGGGTCTTTGTAAGGGAACGCCGGCCGTGCGCTCCTTCGCCCCGCTCTTGCGGGGAGAGGGTGGGGTGAGGGCTCTTCGAGATCCGCCTACCTGCGCTTGAGCTTGAAGAGAGCCCTGTACCCCGCCCCTCACCCGCCGCGACCTCTCCCCGCGCAAGTGCGGGGAGAGGTAAAATCACCGCCTCACAACCAGGGCGCGGCCTTGTCCATGGCGATCAGCTGCTCGACTTCGATCCGCGGGCGGACCACCGCATATTGATCGTCCTTCACCAGCACTTCCGGGACCAGCGCGCGGGTGTTGTAGGTTCCCGCCTGCACGGCGCCATAGGCACCGGCGGTCATGATCGCGAGCAGATCGCCGGACTTCAGCTCCGGGAGCTTGCGGTCGAGGGCGAGGTAATCGCCGGTCTCACAGACCGGGCCGACAACGTCGACGGCCGCCAGCTTCGCGCCGGGTGCGGGCGCCGCCACCGGCAGGATCTCGTGATAGGCCTCGTACAGAGTCGGCCGGATCAGATCGTTCATGGCTGCATCGATGATGACGAAGGTCTTGCCGTCGCCATGCTTCACATGGATGACGCGCGCGACGAGAATGCCGGCATTGCCGACGATCATCCGGCCGGGCTCGAACATCAGCGTGCAGCCGAGATTATGCGTCACGCGCTTGACCATGGCCGCATAGGCCATCGGCTCCGGCGGCGCGGCGCGGTCCTCGTAATAGGGAATGCCGAGACCGCCGCCGAAATCGACATGCGAAATCGTGTGGCCGTCGTTGCGCAGCACGGTGACGAAATCGGCCAGGATGCGAAATGCCTGCTCCATCGGAGCGAGATCGGTGATCTGGCTGCCGATATGCATATCGACGCCGGTGACCTCAATGCCCGGCAGCTTCGCAGCGCGGGCATAGACCTCGCGTGCCTTGCTGATGGGGATGCCGAACTTGTTTTCGGACTTGCCGGTGGAGATCTTGGCATGCGTGCCGGAATCGACATCGGGATTCACGCGGATCGAGATCCGCGCCGTACGGCCGGTCTCGCTGGCGATCTCCGACAGCAATGCGAGTTCAGGCTCCGACTCGATATTGAGGCAGAGAATATCCTCATCGAGCGCCAGCCGCAGTTCATCCGCGGTCTTGCCGACGCCGGAAAACACGATCTTCTTCGGCGGGATGCCAGCGGCCAGCGCGCGCTTCAACTCACCACCGGAGACCACATCAGCGCCCGCGCCGAGCTTGGCCAGCGTGCGCAGCACCGACTGGTTGGAATTCGCCTTCATGGCGTAGCAGACCAGCGCCTTGGTATCGGCGAAGGCGTCGGTGAAGACGCGATAGTGCCGCTCCAGCGTTGCGGTCGAATAGCAATAGAACGGCGTGCCGATGGCATCCGCCATTTCGGCAATATCAACGCCTTCGGCGTGCAGCACGCCGTTGCGATAGTCGAAATGGCGCATGGCGAGTTAGTCCAGGATCGGATCGAGCAGGAACGGCTTCTTGCGACCACGGGTCGCCGCCGGCGGGCCCTCATCCACACCGTTCGAGGGCGCGAACACGTCCCTGCCCTTATTCGCAGCCGACTGTGCATCGGGATCGGCCGCCGGAGCGCCGGTACCCATCGGCTGCGCGGACGCCTGTGGCGGCAGATCGAGGCCGCCCTTACGGCCGCAGCCAGCCAGCGCCAAAGCAGAAGCGGTCAGAACGAGAATGGCCCATCGCGCGGACGCAGGGCGGGTCGGACAAGTCACAGCGAAATCCCCAAATGCGGGCGCACCATACAAAGATTGCCACGCTCTGGCGAGACCCCGAAATCCATTGAATTTTCGCACGCCAAGCCCGATCAGCCCAATTTCCGCTCTTTTTCCAGTCGCTTGAGCCAGGCCTTCGCCTGCGACGTCACATTCTTCGGCGCCGTGCCGCCATAGCTGACCCGGCTCTTCACCGAGGCTTCCACCGACAGCACCTTCATCACTTCTGCCGTGATCTTCGATTCCACCGCCTGCATCTCCTTCAGGTCGAGCTCATGCAACGCCACGCCCTTCTTGGTGGCGATGCCGACGATCCGGCCGGTGACGTGGTGCGCCTCGCGGAATGGCATTTTCAGCGTCCGCACCAGCCAGTCCGCCAGATCGGTGGCCGTGGCATAGCCCTCGCCGGCGGCGGCCTTCATGCGCTCCTCGTTGGGCACGAGATCGCGAACCATGCCGGCAATCGCGCGGATCGCCAGCGACAGCGCCGAATAGGCCTCCATCGCGCCGGCTTTGTCCTCCTGCATGTCCTTCTGATAGGCCAGCGGCAGACCCTTCATGACAATCAACAATCCGGTGAGCGATCCGATCACGCGGCCGGTCTTGGCGCGGACCAGTTCGGCCGCATCCGGATTGCGCTTCTGCGGCATGATCGAGGAGCCGGTGGTGAACTTGTCGGAGAGTCTGACGAGACCGACCAGCGGCGAGGTCCAGATCACGATCTCCTCGGCGAAGCGCGACAGATGCACGGCCGCGATGGAAGCCGCCGACAGCGTCTCAAGTACGAAATCGCGGTCCGACACCGCATCGAGCGAATTCGCCATCGGGCGATCGAAGCCCAGCGCCTTGGCCGTGGCATGGCGGTCGATCGGGAACGAGGTGCCGGCCAGCGCCGCGGCGCCGAGCGGGCTTTCATTGAGACGCTTGCGCGCATCGGCGAAACGGCCGCGATCGCGCGACACCATTTCCACATAGGCCAGCAGATGATGACCGAAGGTCACCGGCTGCGCAGTCTGCAGATGGGTGAAGCCAGGCATGACCGTCTCCGCATGTTCCAGCGCACGATCGACCAATGCCCGCTGCAGCGACGCAAAGGCCGCGTCGATCTCGTCGATCGTATCGCGCACGAACAGCCTGAAGTCGGTCGCCACCTGATCGTTGCGCGAACGCGCGGTGTGCAGACGGCCGGAGGCCGGGCCGATCAGCTCGCCGAGCCGGCTCTCCACATTCATGTGAATGTCTTCGAGCGCACGCTTGAATGTGAACGAGCCCTTGGTGATCTCTGACAGGATCGTGTCTAGACCCCCCGCGATATTTTTCGCATCTTTCGCGGTGATAATCCCTTGCGCGGCAAGCATCGCAGCATGGGCCTTGGATGCGGTAATGTCCTGGGCATAAAGGTGGCGATCGACGTCGATGGAGACATTGATTTCCTCCATGATGGCGTCAGGGCTTTCATCGAACAGCCCACCCCACATCTTGTTGCTCACATTGGAGCCCTTACCGTCGTTGCCGGACTTGCCGTTGCCCTTGCGCGAAGCCATGAATTGTCACTCATCTTTAACCGCAGCCGACGGATCGTCCGTCGCCAACCGTTGCATAGCCCTAACTGAGACCGAATGACAAACCCTATGCCCGACCAGCCTGCCCCCCGTCCGGCCAAACGCCGCCTGATCGTGCTCGGCGCGGTGCTCGTAGGCGCCGTGATCGGCTTTGCCGCGGTATCCAATATGGATCGGCTGCGGCAGCAGGCTGCACCAGGCGATCCGACCTGTGCGCCGGCCATAGCGCTGTCGAAGAAGATCGAACCGCTGGCGCGCGGCGAAGTCGCCGGCCTGACCATGGCCAGGACGCCGCTGAAATTGCCGGACCTCGCTTTCAGGGATGCCGACGGCCAGGAGAAGAAGCTGTCCGACTGGCGCGGCCGGACGGTGCTGGTGAACCTGTGGGCCACCTGGTGCGTGCCCTGCCGCAAGGAAATGCCGGCGCTGAATAACCTCGAGACGAAGCTCGGCGGCCCGGATTTCCAGGTCGTTGCGATCAATATCGACACCCGCGACGCCGAGAAGCCGAAGGCGTTCCTGAAAGAGGGCGGCCTCAACCGGCTGGATTATTTCACCGACACCTCGGCCAAGGTGTTCCAGGACCTCAAGGGCATCGGCCGCGCGCTGGGCATGCCAACCTCGGTGCTGATCGACGGCAAGGGTTGCGAGATCGCAACCATCGCCGGCCCCGCCGAATGGGACAGCGAAGACGCCATCAAGCTACTGAAAGCGGCGGTGAAGCCCGCCGCAGCGAGTTTCTGAGACCGCGGCATAAACGACTGCGACATACGGCCGCCTGCCCCAGCCGCGAAATCCCCGGCCATCCTGTCGGATGGACGCAATGACGTTCGTCTTGAAAACAACCGGGCTTCACGCCCGGCGCTTTTGCATGACAGCAGGGAGAAACGACCGATGGCCTATACTGACGGATTCATTGTTCCGGTGCCGAAGAAGAACCTCGCCGCCTATCGCAGCCTCGCACGCAAGGCCGGCAAAATCTGGCGCGAATACGGCGCGCTCGACTATCATGAATATGTTGCCGATGACGTCAGCGTTGGCAAATGGACCTCGTTCCCGCGCAGCGTGAAGCTGAAACCTGACGAGACCGTCGTGTTTTCCTATATCATCTACAAGTCACGCAAGGATCGCGACCGCATCAATGCGAAGGTGATGAAGGATCCGCGCCTCGCCAAGATGATGGATCCTAAGGCGATGCCGTTCGATGCCAAGCGCATGATCTATGGTGGCTTCAAGACGCTGGTTTCGGTCTGATGCAATAGTGGGAGGACGCCATGACGCCGCACGGCCATTTCAACTGGAATGAATTCGTGACGCGCGATCCCGAGCGCGCGAAAGCCTTCTATCAGGAGACCATCGGCTGGACCTATCAGGCCAAGACGCTGGCCGGCGGTGGCATCTACTGGATCGCAATGATGGACAATGTGCCGGTCGGCGGCATCTTCCACGCCGAAGGTCCGGGCTACGAGAATGTCCCCGATGGCTGGATGCCGTATCTGGCGGTCGACGATGTCGATATCAGAGTGAAGAAAGCTGTCGCGGCCGGCGCGACGCTGATGCGGCCGGTATTCGACATTCCCGATGTCGGCCGGCTCGCAATCCTGCTGCAGCCCGGCGGCGCCGGGATCGGCTGGATCACGCCGTTCGCGTAAGAGAAGCCGAGAGGCAGCAAGCTGCTGCCTCTCTTCTCGCTTCAAGCCACCACCTCACCGCTGCGCGACAGCGACACGAGCAGTGCGCCCGCCAGCGTCGCCGCTGCAAGATAACCAACGGAACCAAACGGGCCGAAGCCATCGACCAGAAGGCCGCCGACCACTGCGCCGACCGTGATCGCGACCTGGAAAGCCGAGACGAGCAGACCACCCGCAGATTCAGCTTCGTCCGATGCGACCCGCACCATCCACGTCTGGAAGCCAACCGGCAGGACGCCGAATGCAAAGCCCCAGAGGCCCACCGCGATGCCTGCGACAAGGCCCGAACTGCCGAAAACAACCAGAACCAGCGCGAGCACGGCGATGGCCGCAGACCCCGTGACGATCGCAAGTTTCGCACTGCGGGCGACAAGCACCCCGCCCGCGAAATTGCCGAAGAAGCCGCCGACGCCATAAGCGAGCAGGACGATTGAGATTGCAGTGACCGGAAGCTTCGGCACCTGCTCGAGGAAATGCCGGACGTAAGTGAAGCCGGCGAAGTGGCCCGAGATACTGACGGCGATCGCGATCATCACGAGCCGGACACTGGGCCGACGCATCAGCACGAACAGCGTACGCACATCCGGTGATGTGAGCGGCGGCAAGCGCGGTAACGTCAGCATCTGAAAGACAAGCACGACGGCGCTGACGGCGGCGGCCAGCAAAAACACGCTCCGCCAACCCCAGAGATCGCCGAGATATGCGCCGATCGGCGCAGCACTGACAGTGGCGATCGAAACGCCGCTGAAAATCAGCGAGATCGCGCGCGGCAGCGCCTCCGCCGGAACAAGTCGCATCGCGGTGGCGGTTGCCATCGCCCAAAAGCCGCTGAGACTGATGCCGAGCAGCACGCGGGCAAACAACAGGATCGGCAGGTTGCTCGCCGTCGCCGACAGCAGGTTGGACACGATCAGCAGCACCGTCAGCAGCCACAGGACGAGGCGGCGATCCATGGCGCGTGTCACGATGGCGGTGGCCAGCCCGGCGATGATCCCGACGAGGGAGGTCGCCGTGACCACCTGCCCGGCAGCGCCAACAGAGACACCGAGATCACTGGCGATCGGCGTGAGCAGACTGGCGGGCAGGAATTCAGCAGTGACCTGGCTGAACGCGCCAAGCATCAAGGAGACAACAGCCGCCCAGGCCGGGTTCGCCCGCTCAGTGGTTACGGGAGAAATATCGGCATCAAGTGCGGCAGTGGCGGAATCAGTCATGGCAGCCTCCAGAAGGGACACCGGAGATGGAGGTGACCTCCTGGAGTTTCCATGCTAGAAAACCCGCGATGCTTGATCATTCGTCCAGACCTGTCGTCACGCACCCCCTGACCGAAATGCTCCGGGGCTTGAAGATTGAGGGCGTCGATTACGTCCGCTGCCGCATGACCGAGCCATGGGGGCTGGTCTTCCCGGCACGGCCGAAGGCGCAATTTCACTTTGTCGCCGAGCGCGGCTGCTGGCTGCGAACTCTGGATAACGCGTGGGTCCGCCTTGAACCGGGTGATGCGGTCTTGCTGCCGCGCGGCGCGGAACACGCACTGGCCAGTTCACCCGATGCCTTCCCGGCACCAGTCGAGAATTGCCAGTTCGAGCCGGTTTGCTGCGGCATCCTCGACACCTGCAGCGGCGGCAACAGGAATGGCGAAGAAACCGTGCTGTTCGGTGCCGGTATGACCTTCAACCTCGACAGCCAGCATCCCCTGCTTCTGATGATGCCTGAGCTGATGCAGATGCACGAACTTGCCACCGGCGAGCCTGCCATCCCCCATCTGCTTGAGGCCATGACGTCCGAACTGGCGCTGGATCGCGTCGGTGCCGGCGGCATGCTAACGCGGCTGGCCGATGTTGTCGCCGCGGCACTGATCCGCAACTGGGTGGAGAAAGGCTGCGGCTCTGACGGCTGGGTCGCTGCCGCGCGCGACCCCGGTATCGGGCGCGTTCTTGCTGCGATCCACCGCGATCCAACCAGGGATTGGACCGTCGAGGCGCTGGCGAACGTCATGCATGCGTCACGCTCGGCATTTGCGTTGCGCTTCGCCAATGTCGTCGGCCAAACACCGGCGCGTTACGTCGCGCAATTGCGAATGCGGGAAGCAAAGCAGTGGCTCGTTCGCGACCGCCTGAAGATCGCGGTCGTCGCTCGCCGGCTTGGCTATGAATCGGAAGCCGCGTTCAGCCGCGCCTTCAAGCGCATTATCGGCGCGCCGCCGAGCCATTTTCGCGCGACACTGACTGCTGCCTCCGGCGGCGAACGGCCAGGCTCGACAGCGCCTTAAGCGGCGATATCGAGGTTGCCGCCGACGCCTGCGCCGAGATTGGCCTGGGAGGCCTGCTGCGCGCCGCCGAGCAGCGTCAGCACGGTGTTCTTTTCCATGTCGGCATTCGACTTCATGATCGAGGTCGAAATCTGCTGCTGCGTTCCCGCTGCCTTCATGGCAAGCGCGCTGGCAACCAAAGCCATATCCATCAGAAACACTCCGTAACGCGGTACCGACGGTATAGCGATGCGGGGTTAACGAATTTCCAATTAGTCCGCACCGGCCCTGAATGCCGCACCGAGTGTGCGCAGCGCGCCGCGGGCGCCGGCATCCGTGAGGTTGGAATACAGCATCACGTCGCAATTCGGCAGTTTCGGCAATCCAAGGCGCGGGCCGAGATCGACGCTGCCGACCGGCGCGACGCGGCGCACCAACGCACCGATCGCAAGCCCGGCGGAAATCGCGGCACCGATTGTCGCCACTCCGCCGCCGACGAACACTTCCGTCCAGCGAATGCCCGCCGCATCGAGCGCACTCACGGCCATCGCTCGCACGCTGCACGGCTCGGCCTGGGTCGCCAGCCGTAGCGGCTCCCCCGGCCGATGGTTGAAATCCGGCGCAGCAATCCAGCCGAACTCCTCTTCGAGCATCACTTCGCCATCCCGCCGTCGCACATCGTGGCGCAGCACGATCGCCGCATCGATTTCGCCGCCATCATAGGCTTGCAGCATCGCGCGCGAAGTTTCGATACGCAGCTCGATCACCAGCGACGGATCGGTCGCGCTCATGCGTTTCAACAGCTGCGCCAGATCGGCACCGACGAGATGCTGGCTGATGCCGACCACGAGCCGTCGCTGCTCCACCGCAAACGCGCCGATCGCCGACTGGTGTGCCGCCACCAGGTTTCGGGCTGCGGCAAGGAAAGCAGTGCCCTCGACGGACAGACGCACCAGCCGCGGCGTTCGCTCCAGCAGGCGCTTGCCAAGCCCGCTTTCCAGCCGCTTGATCTTCAGGCTGATCGCCGACTGCGTACTTCCCATCGCCTCGGCGGCACGGGTGAAGCTGGTGAGGTCGGCCACCAGCACAAAGGCCTGCACGGCTTCGATATCGAGCGCTTTCATCAGCCAATCATTTCAATATGACATCATTGAAATATTATTTCATACGATTTTACAATGATCAATATGGGATTAGGTTTGCTGCATCGGATTTGAACAACAGGAGACCACCATGCCGCTGGTTCGCATTTCACTGAAGCGGGGCAAGCCCGCCGCTTGGCGCAAAGCCATTGCCGACAGCGTCTATGACGCAATGATCGAAACCTTCAACGTACCCAGGGACGATCGCTTCATCGTCATTCACGAGCACGACGGCGACGACTTCAGCTATAGTCCGGATTATCTTGGCATCCGGCGCACCGACGACCTGGTCCTCATCCAGCTCACCGTCAGCAACACGCGCGGCGTGGAGCAAAAGCAGAAGCTCTATCGCGGAATCGTCGAGCGATTGACGGCAGCGCCCGGGCTGCGGCCCGAGGACGTTTTCATCAATCTCGTCGAGGTGCTGCCGGAGAACTGGTCGTTCGGCAACGGCGTGGCGCAGTACGTGACATGATTACGCAGCGCGAGACATTGATGGCGCATCTGTGCGGAGTCGGCATGGGCATGGCGACGATTGTCAGTCTGGTGCCGGCGACGGTGAGCTTGATGCGGGCTCTCATCTAACCAGGCACTCGGTCATGCCCGCGCAAGGCGCAGCTTCGCGCTTTGCCCGGCCATGACGAAGTCTTACTCTAACGGACAGCGCGCGAAACTTAGCGCGTCGGGACCGGCTTCTCGCCGCGGTAGTCGTAGAAACCGCGCTGGGTCTTGCGACCGAGCCAGCCGGCTTCGACATATTTCACCAGCAGCGGACACGGCCGATACTTGGAGTCGGCAAGGCCTTCATGCAGCACCTGCATGATCGACAGGCACGTATCCAGACCGATGAAATCGGCGAGTTCGAGCGGGCCCATCGGGTGATGCGCACCGAGCTTCATCGCGGCGTCGATGGCTTCGACATTGCCGACGCCTTCATACAGCGTGTAGATCGCCTCGTTGATCATCGGCAACAGGATGCGGTTGACGATGAAGGCCGGGAAGTCCTCCGAGACGGCGATCTGCTTGCCGAGCCTGGTGACAAATTCCTTGGACGCGTCGAAGGTCGCGTCATCGGTGGCGATCCCGCGGATCAGTTCGACCAGCTCCATCACCGGCACCGGATTCATAAAGTGAATGCCGATGAACTTCTCGGGACGGTCCGTCGACGCCGCGAGGCGCGTGATCGAGATCGACGATGTATTGGAAGCGACGATCGCCTCCGGCTTCAGCACCGTGCAAAGATCGTGGAAAATCTTGCGCTTGATCTCTTCCTTCTCGACCGCAGATTCGATCACGAGATCGCAATCGGCGAGACCATCCATCGTGTCCGACGAGGTGATGCGATCCAGCGCCTGCTTGCGCGCATCCTCGGTGATGACCTTCTTCGACACCTGACGCGACAGATTGCCGTTGATCGTCGCCATGGCAGACTTCAGGCGGTCGGCGGAGACATCGTTCAGCACAACTTCGAGGCCGCCCAATGCAGCCACATGCGCAATGCCATTGCCCATCTGGCCCGAGCCGATCACGCCGACTTTCTTGATCATAACCGCCATCTTGCTTGTCATCTCTGAGAACACGCCGCCCGCGCATGCCGCGTTCGGAAAGCCATCTTTACATAAAATATCGGCCGGAGTCAGTCACTCCGGCCGATGTCGTTAATTGAGGCGCAAAGCCATAATTCAGCAAGGCCTTATTTGCCAAATCCTTACCTGCCGGGGCCTCTACTTGCCGAGTGCTTCGGTCAGCTCCGGCACGGCCTGGTAGAGATCGGCGACCAGGCCGTAATCGGCAACCTGGAAGATCGGCGCGTCTTCGTCCTTGTTGATCGCGACGATCACCTTGGAGTCCTTCATGCCGGCGAGATGCTGGATCGCGCCGGAAATGCCGATGGCGATATACAGCTCCGGAGCCACGACCTTGCCGGTCTGGCCGACCTGCCAGTCGTTCGGGGCATAACCGGCATCCACCGCGGCGCGCGACGCGCCGACACCGGCGCCGAGCTTGTCGGCGAGCGGTTCGATGTATTTGGCGAAGTTCTCGCGGCTCTGCATGGCACGGCCACCGGACACGATGATCTTCGCCGAGGTCAGTTCCGGACGATCGCTCTTGGCCATATCCTCGCCGACGAAGGTCGACAGGCCGGGATTCTCGGCCGCCTTGGCGTCTTCCACCGCCGCGCTGCCGCCTTCACCGGCTGCACCGAAGGTCGAGGTACGCACCGTAATGACCTTCTTGGCGTCCTTGGACTTCACGGTCTGGATCGCGTTACCGGCATAGATCGGACGCTCATAAGTGTCGGGCGCAATCACCTTGGTGATTTCCGACACCTGCATCACGTCGAGCAAGGCGGCGACGCGCGGCATCACGTTCTTCGAGCGCGTGGTCGCAGCGGCGATCAGCACGTCATAGGCGGGCGCCAGCGACACGATCAGCGCGGCCAGCGGCTCGGCGAGGTCGTGGGCATAAGAGGCGTCGTCGGCGAGCAGCACCTTGGTGACGCCCTGCAGCTTGGCGGCAGCTTCCGCGGCCGGCTTCGCATTCTGGCCGGCAACGAGGATGTGCACCTCGCCGCCGATCTGGGTGGCAGCGGTGAGCGCCTTGTTGGTGGAATCCTTCAGGGTGGCGTTGTCGTGATCGGCAAGCAGCAATGTCGGCATTAGAGCACCCCGGCTTCAGTCTTGAGTTTCGATACCAGTTCGGCGACGTCCTTGACCTTGACGCCGGCCTTGCGGCCGCCCGGTTCGCTGGTCTTGATGATCTCGAGACGCGGAGAGATATCGACGCCGTAACCATCGGCGGTCTTCTCGTCGATCGGCTTCTTCTTCGCCTTCATGATGTTCGGCAGCGAGGCGTAGCGCGGCTCGTTCAGACGAAGATCGGTGGTGACAATGGCCGGTCCCTTGAGCTTGACGGTTTGCAGACCGCCATCGACTTCACGGGTCACGGTAACGTCGTCGCCCTCGATGACGAGCTTGTTGGCGAAGGTCGCCTGCGGCCAGCCGAGCAGCGCAGCCAGCATCTGGCCGGTCTGGTTGGCGTCGTCGTCGATCGCCTGCTTGCCGAGGATCACCAGGCCCGGCTTTTCCTCATCGGCGACAGCCTTGAGGATCTTCGCCACGGCGAGCGGCTCGACGGTGCCTTCAACCTTGACGAGGATGCCACGGTCCGCGCCCATCGCGAGGCCGGTGCGGAGGGTTTCGGACGCCTGTGCGGGACCGATCGACACCACCACCACTTCGGTTGCCTTGCCGGCCTCTTTCAGGCGCAGGGCTTCCTCGACAGCGATTTCGTCGAACGGATTCATCGACATCTTGACGTTGGACAGTTCGACGCCCGATCCGTCGCTCTTGACGCGAACCTTGACGTTGTAATCGACCACCCGTTTGACCGCGACCAGAACCTTCATCGATCCTCTTTCGTGTGAGTTTTATTGTTTCAGAGCTTGCTCGGAAGCTTGGGCGCGGAACCTAAAGCCCCTGCCACACGGGGTCAACGCGCCAGACCCTAAAATCGAATGTCTCTAGGCCAGCCGATTTGGCCGAAATTACCGGTTCTGGCCGGGCACCCAGAGCACGTCGCCGGCGCCATTGTCGTTCTGCGAGCGGCTGGCGACGAACAGGAAGTCCGACAGCCGGTTCATATACTGGATACCAGCATCCGAGACCGGCTCATCGGGCTGGGCGGCGAGTTCCACCATGATCCGTTCCGCACGGCGGCAGATCGTGCGGGCGACATGAAGGTGAGCGGCGGCAGGAGTTCCGCCAGGCAAAACAAACGAGGTCAGATCGGCCAGCGGCGCGTTGAGCATGTCAATATCGTTCTCCAACCGCTCGACCTGACTCGCCAGCAGGCGCAGCCGTTCGGCCTTGCCCTCGCGCTGCGGAACCGCGAGATCAGCCCCGAGATCGAACAGATCGTTCTGGATCAGCCCGAGCATCGCATCCAAGGACCGCGCATGGGCGAGATGCAGCCGCACCACGCCGATCGCCGCATTGGTCTCATCCACGGTTCCATAGGCGCTGACGCGGAGATCATATTTCGGCCGACGTTCGCCGGTGCCGAGGGCCGTCGTGCCGTCATCGCCGGTGCGGGTGTAGATGCGGTTGAGAACGACCATCGAATTGATCCAGCGCCAGTTAAGGAATTTGCGTCAGCGGCCCATCGCCCAGACGGTGGCCATGGTGAGGATAATGGCGACGAATTGCAGCACCACGCGCCACCGCATCAGCTTCTGCGAGCGATCAGGCGAGCCGCCGCGCATCATGTTGAACAGGCCAAGCAGCAGGACCAGCGCAACGGCGCCGACCGCGATGGGGAGGATAATATTGCTGAGCGTTGACGTCATATCAGCTACATAACACTGCGCCACAGGCTGCGCTATCGCCGACCGTCAAAATGGCACAGCGGTCACGCGCGCGCCGTAATGCAACGATCTGGCTTTTTCGCGTTAGATATCAGAAGCTAACATGAGGGCCGGTGATTTGCCGGGCCGATCCCGAACCAGGTGGCACGTGGGGCAGATACGCACCGTCTACGATGTTGTGATGGACGCCTTCTATACGTTTCTTGCCGATGACGGCTGGGCGATCGCCAGCCATATCGCGCTCTCCACCCTGATGGCGCTGTTTCCGTTCCTGATCGTGCTGGCCTCGCTGGCCGGCTTTTTCGGCTCCAAGAATCTCGCCGATCAGGCCGTCGGCCTGCTGCTGGAGGTCTGGCCCGATCAGGTGGCCGGCGCCCTGTCCTCGCAGATCCACGACGTGCTGACCACCACCCGCGGCGATGCGCTGACCATTGGTCTCGTGCTCGCAGTGTATTTCGCCTCCAACGGCGTCGAGAGCCTGCGCGTCGCGCTGAACCGCGCATACTCGGTGATCGAGCTGCGGCGCTGGTACTGGCTGCGGCTGGAGTCGATCGGCTACACGCTGGTGGCCGCCGTCACCGCGCTGGCCATGGCGTTCCTGATCGTGCTCGGCCCGCTGATGCTGGAAATCGTGAGGCGCTATGTCCCGCTGATGGTCGAGAACAACGAGCGGCTACTGACGGTGGCGCGTTACGGCATCACCATCGTCGCCATGGTGATCGCATTGTTCATCTTGCATGTGTGGCTGCCGGCAGGCCGCCGCACCTTCGGGCAGATCCTGCCGGGCATCATCTTCACGATGCTGGCGTCGCTGGCCTCGGGTATTGGCTTCGGCCTTTATCTGGCGCGCTTCGCCAACAATTACGTGACGATGTATGCCGGTCTGGCGTCGGTGATCATCGCGCTGGTGTTTCTGTATTTTATAGCGGCGATCTTCGTATTCGGCGGCGAACTCAATGCCGCCATCATCAAGTCGCGGCTGCCCCACGGCGTCTCGCTTCAAGCAGCGCAGTCGCTAGCGCCCGCGGAGACACCGGTTTGATCAGAAACGCGTCGGCGCCCGCCTGACGCGATGCGGCTTCATCTTCACTGCGACCGGACACCCCAATGATCGCGACGCGGCCATGCGGCGCCTTCAGCGCACGGATCTGCCGGATCGCCTCGACGCCGTCGATACCCGGCAGCACCATGTCCATGAGCACCGCATCGAACGTGCCCTGCGCGACGCGCTCCGCCGCTGCTTCGCCACGACCGATGAACTCGGCCTGATGACCGAGTTCGGCGAGAATGGCATTGAGCACGACGCGACCAAACGGATTGTCCTCGACGCTCAGCACTCGCAGCGCGTCACCCGGAGCAAAAGAAGCATCATCGGCGCTCGACATGATGGCGATCGGACCGCTCGTCTTGTCGAGGCCGACCGTCAGCGTGAACACTGTCCCACCACCGCGGCTCTGCGCCACAGTGATGTCGCCACCCATGGCGCGAGCGAGTTGTTTGACCGACGACAGGCCAAGGCCGGCACCGCCAAAACGCGACGCGATCGAGACATTGGCCTGCGAGAACGGTTTGAACAGCCGCTTGATCTCGGCAAGCGTGAGCCCGATGCCGCTATCGGAGACGGTGAAGGATACACCGACCTTGCCGGCCATACGCACGGGCGAGACCTTCAGCGCCACATTGCCCTGTTCGGTGAACTTCACCGCATTGTCGATCAGGTTTTCCAGCGCCGCGCGCAGCCGCACGGGATCGCCGACCACGAACACCGGCAGTCTGTCGGAGATCGCGACCCGCGACAGCAGTCCCTTGGCAGCCGCGCGGCCCGCGAGCGAGTCGCCGATGTTGCGGGCAAACGCGCGCAGATCGAAGAAATCCTGCCGCAGTTCGAATCTGGATTTGCTGCTGCGCGCCGCATCGACGAACAATGTCGCGAGACCAGCCAGATGTTCGGCGCCAGCCTTGATCGTCTCGACCCAGCGCCGCTCACGCTCGTCGAGATCGGAGGTGGCCAGCAGATCACTGACCGCAAGAATGCCGGTCAGCGGCGTGCGCACCTCATGGGCAAACACCGCCAGCGCGGTTTCCACCATCGTATCGGCACGCGCGGATCTGCGCTTGGCGCGCGGCTTCGATGCAGGCTTCTTTACCGCACGCTTCTTGGCCACGCTTTTTTTCAGCGTTTGCTTGGTGCGCGTCCGCATCTTGCGCGGAGAGCGCGATGTCAGCGCCATATGTTGCCCACCCGTCCCGGCGGCACCATGCCACGGCGAGGCGCGCGGAGTCACGCCGCGGGCCTGGTCCGGCTTGCGAATTTCTTGCGGCGCGCTTGCGGCTAACTTGCGGCAGACGGGTCAGGCAGCCCGACCATGCGGCGGATATCCGCTGGTGTAGCGCCCCCGGCCCGCAACTCACGCAGGCTGGTGGAACCGGTCGACTTCGACAGTTTGGCACCGGTGCCATCGCGCACGAGCAAATGATGCCGATAGACCGGTTGCGGCAGGCCGAGCAGTTGCTGCAACAGCCGGTGCACGCTGGTCGACCAGAACAGATCCTGGCCGCGCACCACATGGGTCACTCCCTGCAGCGCATCGTCGATGACCACCGAGAGATGATAGCTGGTCGGCGTTTCCTTGCGGGCCAGAATTACATCGCCCCACGCACCTGGCTGCGCGGTGACGGCACCCGTCTCGCCGCCCGGACCCGTGTCCTGCTCGGTCCATGTGAGCGAACCGCTGGCCGCAATAGCCTTGGCCATATCGAGCCGCAGCGCCATCGGAGCATCCGCCTGTTTGAGTTCGGCGACGGCTTGTGGCGACAACGATCTGGCAATGCCGGGATAGAGAGGCGCACCATCGGGATCGCGCGGCCATGAGCCTTTCGCTTCTTCGGCCGCGATCATGCGCGCGATCTCGGTGCGGCTCTCGAAGCTCGGATAGAGCAGTCCCATGGCGGCGAGCCGCTCGGTCGCGGCGCGGTAGTCGGCGAAATGCTGCGACTGTCGCCGTATCGGCATCTCCCAGGCGATGCCGAGCCAGGCGAGATCCTCGTAGATCGCCGCCTCGAATTCCGGCCGGCAGCGCGTGGCATCGATATCCTCGATCCGCAGCAGCAACCGGCCACCGGCCTCGCGCGCCAGATCGAAATTCAGCAGCGCCGAATAGGCATGGCCGAGATGCAGATAGCCGTTGGGGCTGGGCGCGAAGCGAAAAACAGGGGCCATCGCAGGTTTCACTAAATGAGGTCGCGCGCAAAAGCACGCGTCAGCCAGTCCATGAACACGCGCACCCGCGGCGAGAGCTGGCGGTTGCGCGGATAAAGCAATGACACTGGCGACGGTGTCGGCGGATATTGCGGCAGCACCTCGACGAGCGTGCCATCGGCGAGTTCATCCTTGATGCGATAGCGCGGCACCTGCACCAGACCGAAGCCGAGCTTCGCCATCGCCGCGTAGTTATCGGCGCTGTTCACCGTGATCGCCACCCGCAAGGAGACAAGACGCAGCGCGCCGCTATCCTGAAATTCCAGCGGCAGCACCGCGCCCGTCGCCGAGGAGTGATAGCCGACCATCCGATGGCCTTCGAGCGCATCGATGGACAAGGGCACGCCCATGCGCGCGAGATAGGACGGCGCGGCGCAGGTGACTTCGTCCATCATGGTCAGCCGGCGCGCCACCATATCGCTGTCGCGGAGCTCGCCGACACGCACCACGCAGTCGATGCCCTCGCGGATCAGATCGACCAGCCGATCGCCCTCGCTGAGATAGAGTTGGATATCAGGATATTCGGCGAGAAAGTCCGGCAGATGCGGCAGCACGAAATTGCGCGCCAGCGTGCCATTCATATCCACCCGCAACGGCCCTTTCGGCTTGGCGCCGCAGAACGCGCTTTCGGCGTCTTCAAGATCGGCGATCAGCGTCAGGCAGCGCTGGTGATAGGCCTCGCCGTCCAGCGTCGGCCGCACCAACCGCGTGGTGCGCTCGAGTAACCGCACGCCGAGCCGCGCCTCGATCTGCTTGACGGCATCGGTCACGGTCGACCGCGGCAGGCCGAGATCCGCCGCAGCAGCCGTAAAGCTGCGCCGCTCCACCACCCGGGTGAACACCCGCATTGTCTCGAAACGGTCCATCGATTTGTTCGCTAAATCCGGATTGTGATGCCAGATAATGCATCATTATCCGGAAAATGGAATGACCTAAGTTTCTTCCATCAGAACGACGCTGCCAGCGGCCGTCTTATCGAGGAGAAGCGAAATGACCAACCAATCCAGCAAGGTAGCCATCGTGACGGGCGCATCCCGCGGCATCGGCGCAGCCATCGCCGAGCGACTGGGCCGTGATGGCTTCACGGTCATCGTCAATTACTCCGGCAATGCCGCGCTGGCCGAGGCTGTCGCACAAAAGATCGAAGCCGCGGGTGGCCGCGCGCTGACCGCCAAGGCCGATGTCAGCGATCCCGCCGCGGTGCGCGGGATGTTCGATGCCGCCGAGACCGCCTTCGGCGGCATCGACGTGCTGATCAACAATGCCGGCATCATGAAGCTCGCCACATTCGCCAATGCTGACGATGCGTCATTCGACCAGCAGATCGCGGTCAATCTGAAAGGCACGTTCAACACCATGCGCGAAGCCGCCAAGCGGCTGCGCGATGGCGGCAGGGTCGTGAACTTCTCCACTGGCGTCGTCGGCACCAAGCTTGAGAGCTACGGCATCTATGCCGCCACCAAGGCTGCGGTCGAAACCATGACGGGCATCATGGCCAAGGAGATGCGTGGCCGCTCGATTACCGTGAACGCCATCGCGCCCGGCCCGACCGCAACCGACCTGTTCCTCAATGGCAAGTCACCGGAACTGATCGAGCGTTTCGCCAAGGCGACGCCAATGGAGCGTCTCGGCACACCCGAAGACATCGCCAATGCCGTTGCTTTCCTGGTCGGCCCTGAGGGCGGCTGGATCAACGCCCAGGTGCTGCGCGCCAATGGCGGGCTTGTGTGAGATCGGAACGACTGCCGCGGCTCGTCACTTTTTCCAGGCGTGGTAGTCGCTTTCGACCAGTTCAGACATGGTTTTGGCAGCCTTGCCGAGCCATCCCGGAGGGCGCTTTTTAAGATCGGCGCGCAAAACTTTTGCGCCGATCCTGCCCGCGGCATGGATGGCGGCAAGGTCCTGCCCCATCGCATTCAATAGCTGCGTGGTCAGTTTGGCCAGTTCGGCGCCCGGACTCTTGCCGAGTTCTATCTTCCGGGAGTCCGGCGCAAGCCGGCGGATCACGAACTTGCCGTCTATGGCCAGAAACGGATCCGGCGCGCGATAGCGTCCAAACGCCAGGGCGTGAAGATGCGCAATGCTCGACTTGCTACCATGTGCCCAAAGCCATGCCGAAGGGACGAGCGCCTTTGCCTCCCTCAGGCAGAAACCGCCTTCCGCAGTAGCGACGGCCACGTATCGTGGCCGGCCGAGGCCGCCGGTGCCCGCGACACGGCTGCCAAATCTCTCGATCGTTGCGCCCTTCAGCGACTTTTTCAGTGCCTGGACGACCTTTGCAAGCGGCTTGGCGGTCGGATACTTCTTCACCTCGTTCCAGAACTTCGCCGGCTTCTTGCGTGCGCGAACGGCATAGGGCCGCATCCAGAATTCGCGTTGATCCAAGAGTGCCGGATGCGGATCGGTAAGGCCTTTGCGGTAGCCGGCGAGAATGGCACGCGAGATCGCCGCTCGCCCAAGCTTCATGCCCGGCGCGAGCTGCGCGCTGGTCGCAAGACGAACGAGATCGAACAGATACGGCATCTTCGCCGCCTCATCGAAATCGTTGATGCCCCATACGAGACGCCCTTCGGCATCGCGCCAGGTCCCGTAATTCTCGAGATGCACGTCTCCGACGCAGAGAACATGCGGCGCGTCACATAAAGTCGGGCAGAGTTCTTCGACCTTCCTTGCCCACCGGAAATACGTCCCACGCAAAAAGACGAAGGAATCCTCGCGCATCAGCCTGTGCTTGAGCCTGAGATCCTTTTCCACGACGTGGCACTGGTCACGCAGCCAATCCTCATACGCACTGTTATCTTCGCGGAAAGACATCTGGGCCTCGCGATCACTCAAAAACAATCAAAAGATGTATTCAATATAAAATGCACCATAAGACGGTGCAACGAAACCGGCTATGGCAAAATTCGCGGCACTGAACGTAAAACGCCGGGTATCAGAGACACCCGGCGTTTTGAATTCTCGGTTGACGACGCGTCTCAGGACTCGGCGCGACCGCTCTGGATCACCACCACGCGGCTACCGATCTTCACGCGATTATAGAGATCAACGACGTCCTGATTCATCAACCGGATGCAGCCGCTTGAGACGGCATGGCCGATGGTCTCGGGCTCGGTGGTGCCGTGAATGCGGAACATGGTGTCGCGGTCGCCCTGATAGAGATACATCGCGCGTGGCCCGAGTGGATTGTCGATGCCGCCTTCCATGCCGCCCGCCATCTTGCGATAGCGCGCGGGTTCGCGGTTCATCATGTTTTCCGTCGGGGTCCAATGCGGCCACTCGGCCTTGCGCTTGATCACGGCAGCGCCGGCGAAAGCCAGGCCGGCCTTGCCGACGCCGATGCCGTAGCGCATCGCCTTGCCATCGCCTTCCACGAGATAGAGATGTCGCGCGGCCGTATCCACCACGATGGTGCCGACGGGTTCCTTGGTGCGGTAAGCGACGCGCTGACGCAGCATCGCCGAATCGATCGCGGAGACGTCGATGGCCGGCAGCGTGTGCTCGCCGTCATTCAACTCGGCATAGCTGGCGGACGGACCGCCAAAGCCGGTGGACGACACCATCCCCCCGCTGCTTGCACATCCTGCCAGCACAGCGGGCAACATCAAAAGCGCCAGAAGGCGCAGCCCGCGTGATCCACCAAAACCTGTCATTCCCAACCCTTGCTGCAACGCGTCCAACGCGGACGACCCGCACCTCATACAGGGCTGAGCGATCAAATCAGGCTCAACAGCGTGTCATTTCGCTCATGGAACAGCTCTGCGCCGCACTTTGCGCGCCGCTGTGGTGATCGCGCCACAGCCACGCAGGCTCACGAATAACCTCAGGTTGATCGATCGCCTTTGAGGGTCGGCCGGCGCGCAGCGCGAGCCTGCCCTCGGAACCGCAGCAGCTAGGCCCGCCGATGCGTGCCGGATCATTCCACCATGGGTCTCACCGGCCCTGTTGAGGCCGACGACATTGAGGACCGCGCCATGACGACACGATTCCGCACGATGTCGTCCCGCAACTATCAATGCGCGGATGACCCCTACAAACGCCACGCGCATGACGAGATCGATATCATGTCCGCTGGAAGGACATCGATATCATGTCCGCTGGAAGGACATCGATATCATGTCCGCTGGAAGGACAATGTGTTCGATGAAGTACACGCGCCTTATAATGCGAAGCACTTGCAGCTGGATTTCACGGCTTGCATCGTTGTGATCGGCATATTAGAGCACACAGCCGCGTGAGACTTCGCGTTACCCCAACGAGATCTTCAGATGACAAGCGTTCGCAGTCTTGCGCAAGGCAGCATTGCCGTTGGCCTGCTGGTCCTCGGTATGAAATACGCTGCCTATCATCTGACCGGCAGCGTCGCACTGCTGTCCGATGCGATTGAAAGCATCGTCAATGTCGTGACGGCCATCGTCGTCTTGCTTGCAACCACGCTGAGCGCGAAACCGGCAGACGACGATCATCCGTACGGGCATCATAAGGCTGAATATTTCTCGGCCGTGCTCGAAGGCGTGCTGATCGTGCTCGCCGCGATCCTGATCCTGCGCGAAGCCTATCAAAGCTATCTGGTGCCGCGCCTCGTCGAAGCGCCCTGGGTCGGGCTGCTCCTCAACGCAGCGGCGAGCGTCATCAATGCAGGTTGGGCATGGGTACTCATCAGGCAAGGTCGCATCCATCGCTCACCGGCTCTCGCAGCAGACGGCCGCCATCTATTGTCCGACGTGTATTCTTCGATCGGTGTTCTCGGCGGCGTCGGAGTAGCGGCACTGTCGGGCATCGCCATTCTCGATCCCATCCTTGCGGCGCTCGTCGCGCTTAACATCCTGTGGGCAGGTTGGGGCCTGATGAAGGAGTCGCTCAGCGGATTGATGGACGAGGCCATCCCGCCAGCCATGCTCTCAAGCATCAAGCAGACCATATCGGCCCATGCCGACGGCGCCATCGAGGCGCATGACCTGCGCACCCGCCGCGCCGGCAGCATGACCTTTATCGATTTCCATCTGGTGGTTGCAGGATCGACCACCGTGAGCGCCGCGCACGACATTTGCGACAAGCTCGAGACCGCGATCCGCCAGGAGATCGGCGAGGCTCTGATCACCATCCATGTCGAACCCGACGACAAGGCGAAGCATTCCGGCATCGTGGTTCTCTGACCTGGATCAACGAATCCGGTCACGAACGGCTTTGACAGGTTCCGTCCCCGTGTTAATCGGGAGGCGAGGATCGTTCCCGTGACACATGTTTCGCGCAAACGCTGGTTTGGGGCCGTGGCATCTTTGGCCGCTGCCTATGCGCTTGTGCTCAATGTCGTGCTGTCCAGCCTGTTGCTCGCCGCGATCTCGCCGACTGCGCAGGCCGCAGGCTTCGAGCTCTGCCTTACCCATCCCGACCTTGCCGCCTCCCCTGACGACGCCGGCAAGACCACCGGCGCTCCGGCGGTGCATTGCCCGATCTGCGTCGGCACCCATGCGCCGGGTGCCCCCCCTGCCTCCGCGACTTTCCTCGTCTCGCGCATCGCCATCGCGATCGCTCCCGTGGCTGCCCTCGACGATCGCATCGTTGCGGAAGCCGCAACCTCCGACCACCGGGCCCGCGCGCCACCGCGCCTGAGCTGACGTTCCACGCCGTCAGACGCCGCGCATCAGCGTGCGCGTATCTCAGTTCAATCCCGGTGGAGTTTTCCTCATGCTATCCGTTTCCATGCGGCTGCGCAGCGTCCTGCTCGCATCCGCAGCCACGCTCATCTCAGGCGCGGCATCAGCCCAATCGACCCCCTTCACATCGCTTCCGGCGGTCACTGTCGATGCGCCCGCACAGCAGCGCGCTGCCGCCGCGCGCAAACCACGCCAAACTCAAATTGCGCCGAACGCCCGCGCGGCGCGTACCGCTCCTGCGGCAACGCCAGCACCTGTCGGCGCGCAGGCCCCGAGCGTCCCAGGCGCCCTTACAGTGCTCACCGCCCAGCAGGCACTCCGCGAGATCCAGCAGACGCCCGGCGGCGTCGCGCTGGTGACGGCGGATGCGTGGCGAACATCGACGCCGTCGAACACCATCAAGGACATCCTCGATTATGTGCCGGGCGTGTTCGCGCAGCCGAAATGGGGCGACGATACCCGGCTGTCGATCCGCGGATCGAGCCTGTCGCGCAATTTCCATCTGCGCGGCGTGCAGCTCTATATGGACGGCATCCCGATCAACACTGCCGACGGCTATGGCGATTTCCAGGAGATCGACCCGACCGCCTATAAATATGTCGAGGTGTTCAAGGGCGGCAACGCATTGCGCTTTGGCGCCAATTCACTCGGCGGCGCGATCAATTTCGTGACGCCCACCGGCCGCGATCCTTTTCCGAACGGCGCGTCGATCGACATGGGTGCCTTCGGCTTCCGCCGCCTGCAGGCCAACGCCGGCGGCGCCAATGGTCCGTGGGATGGTTTTATCACGGCCTCGACGCAGTCCGCCGATGGCTTCCGCGATCACAGCAGTGGCGAGGCAACACGCGTCAGCGGCAATGTCGGCTACCAGTTCTCGCCGGATTTCGAGACCCGCTTCTATCTCAATGCCAACAGCGTACGTCAGCGCATTCCAGGCTCGGTGAGCAAGGCGTCGGCACTGAATTCTCCTGAGACGGCAGCAGCAGGCAATCTCACCGGCGACCAGCAGCGCAATATCGACACCGTGCGCCTCGCCAACAAGACAACCATCCGTCTCGACAACACCACGATCGATTTCGGCGTCTTCGGCGTCGATCGGCACCTGATGCATCCGATCTTCCAGTATCTGGACTACAGCTATCAGGACTATGGCGGCTTCGCGAAAGTGACCGACGACCGCAATATCGGCGGCTATCGCAACGTGTTTGTCGCCGGCGTCAATGTGATCAATGGCCGGATCGACAACAACCAGTATGTCAACGTCGCCGGCCAGAAGGGCGCACTGACATTCTCGTTCATCGATCGATCGAAGAACACCTCGGTCTATGCTGAGAATTCGTTTTATTTCCTTCCGACTGTCGCTGTCATTGGTGGCACGCAATTCCTTTATGCGACGCGCGACAGACAGGATCGTTTGAAGCCCAATGGGGTCGACGGATCGGGATCAACCGAGTTCAATCTGTGGAGCCCGAAGGGCGGATTGCTCTGGAATATCGACCCGACATGGCAGGCCTATGCGAACATCTCGCGCAGCGCCGAAGTGCCGAGCTTCGGCGAGAGCGTGTCTGGCAGGGACAGTTCGGGCGCGAGCAATCCGATGATCCCCTTCACCAGCATCCGGCCGCAGCGCGCAACGACCTATGAGATCGGGACCCGCGGTCGGCGTCCTGACCTGACTTGGGAATTAACCGGCTACCGGGCGGAAATCAGGGACGAGTTACAGTGCATCTACAGCTCCAACGGAAGCTGCAACGTCTCGAATGCAGATCGCACCATCCATCAGGGCATTGAGGCCGGCCTCGGCATCGCCGTGTTCAAGGGCATGTTCGACGCCTCGCCGCAGCCCGACAAGCTCTGGCTCAACGTGGCCTATACGTTCAACGACTTCCGCTTCGACAATGACGCGACTTTCGGCAACAACCTGCTGCCGGGCGCGCCCCGTCATTATCTGCGCGCGGAACTGCTCTACAAGCACGCCAACGGCTTCTATCTCGGCCCCAATCTCGAATGGGTGCCGGAAGCTTACTATGTCGACAGCGCCAATACGCTGAAGACCGAACCCTATGCGCTGCTCGGCCTGAAGGCCGGCGTCGACAATGGCGGCACATACTCGGGCTATATCGAAGCACGCAACGTGCTCGACACCCGCTACATCGCGTCCGCCAGCATTCTCAATCAAGCCACAGCGACATCGCCGCTATTCGAACCCGGCACCGGCCGCGCCATCTATGCCGGCGTCAAGGCGAGGTGGTGAAGATGACGAATTCCGCTATGCTTCAATCCACGAAAGGACGTTCCATGACCAACCGCTCCATGCTGTTGCTTCTCGCCGCGCTGGGCGCAGTGGCATCACCTGCTTACGCCCATGTCTTCGTGCAGAGCGGTCCGGCCACGGTCGGCGGCTCCTATCGCGCGGTGCTCGCCGTGCCGCATGGCTGCGGCGCCTCGCCAACGACGAAGATCACCGTGCAGATTCCGGAAGGCATGATCGCGGTGAAGCCGATGCCGAAGCCGGGCTGGACCATCGCCGTGAAGAAAGGCGCCTATGCGCAGTCCTACGATTTCATGCACGGCATGAAAGCGTCGGAGGGCGTCAAGGAAATCACCTGGACCGGCAAGCTCGACAACGACTTCTACGACGAGTTCGTATTCTCGGCCTATATGCCTGCCGCATTGAAGGCCGATGCACCGTTGTATCTGCCGACACTGCAGAGCTGCGAGCAGGGTTCGGAAGACTGGGCGCAGATCCCGGCTGCGGGGCAGGATCCGCACAGCCTGAAATCACCGGCGCCGATCGTGCGCCTTGCCGCGGCATCACCACACGATGCAATGGCGCAGATGGCCGGCATGGTCCATGCGGGCGACCTGATGATCATGACGCCCTGGACGCGTGCCACACCGCCCGCGGCCAAGGTGGCCGGCGGCTATCTCACCATCACCAACAACGGCAAGACCAGCGACAAACTCCTGGGGGGCACATTCACCGGCGGCAGCCGCATCGAAGTGCATGAGATGAGCGTGACCGATGGCGTGATGAAGATGCGTCCGCTCAATGAGGGGCTCGAGATCAAGCCCGGCGCCACCGTGAAGCTCGAGCCCGGCGGCTATCACCTGATGCTGATGGATCTCGCCAAGCCGTTCGCCAAGGGCGACAAGGTGAGGGTGCAGCTACAGTTCGAGAAGGCCGGCAAGGTGGACATCGAACTCGATGTCAACGCCGTCGGCGCGTCGGCACCTGCCGGTGGCGGACACGCGCACTGATCATGTCGAGACACAAGCGCACCGCGCATGTTGCGGTGCGCTTGATGTCTAGGACAAGGCCGCGATTGCGCATGTATCGTGGCGTTAGTGCAGCCGGGGAGCTTTCAGCATCTTCGAGCGGTCCGTCGATACCAATTCGACGTCGAATGTATCGCCACCGCGATAGAGCGTCAGCGGCACGTCGACACCGGCCGGACCTAGCGCCCAGAGTGCGCGATAGAATTCGACGGAATCGGATACCTCCTCACCGTTGACGGCAAGAATCACGTCGCCGGTCTTGAGCTCGGCCCGGGCCGCGGGGCCCTTCCTGGCGATCCCGACCACGACGACCTTGTCCTCGACCTCGGCGGCATACAGCCCGAGCCACGGCCGCGGCGGCTTGTTGGCACGACCATAGGTCTTGAGATCGTCGAGGACCGGCTTCAGCAGATCGATTGGCACGATCATGTTGAGATGCTCGTTCTTGCCGCCGTGCTCGCGCTCGATCTGCAGCGAGCCGATGCCGATCAGCTCACCCTTGGCGTTGATCAGGGCGGCACCGCCCCAGTTCGGATGCGCCGGATGCGTGAAAATCGCGTCGTCGAGCAGGTATTCCCAATAGCCGGCGAATTCCTGCGTCGCGGCGATCTTGCCGGCCACGGACCGCGTGCGTCCGCCGACGCCGCCGACCACCACGCGATCGCCGATCTTCGCGCTCGCCGACTCACCGAGCGGCAGCGGCGCGATGTCGATCTCGCCGAGCGCCTGCACGAGTCCGAAACCGCTTTCCTGATCGACGCCCAGCGCCGTGCCCTGCACCACGCGGCCGTCGCCGAGATGCACCCAGATCGTTTCGGCCTCGGTGATGAGATAACCGATGGTGAGAATGAGGCCGTCACCGATCAGCACGCCATTGCCGGCGCGCTCGGTGCCGAGCGTATCTGCCGTGAAAGCATCTTCCGGGATGATGCAATGCAGCCCAACCACCGCCTCCAGCGCCTGTTCGAGGTCGAACCCGTAATCCTCAGCACGCGGCTGCACGCCCGGGGGCACTTTCCACTCGGTCAGTGAAGGCATGCAAAATCTCCTTTGTCCGGGATGGGTAGCCCCCGCCATATAAGAACCGATGGCGGACGTGGAAGTCCAGCCTGTGAACTTAGCGGCCCTGCGGCGTTTGGTTACGCACCGGGACGTTGTGCGAGCCACGCCAGCAGCACCGCATTGACCTCGCGCGGATAGCAGTGGCTGAGATCGTCGATCTCGCGATAGGTGACATCGGCGCCGGCGATCGTAAGCGCATGCTGTGCCTCGCGCGCGGTCTGCACCGGAAACATCCAGTCGAGACGGCCATGGACGAGATGGATCGGCAGGCCGCGCAGGCGATCTGCATCGGCGAACTGCGCCATCAGCGGATGGAAGGTCGAGGCCACCGGCGCCAGATGGGTGAAGGGCGACTCGGCGCGGAGGCCGCTGACATAGCAGAAGGTGCCGCCATCGCTCATGCCGGTCAGCAGCAATTGCGCGGGATCGATATGCCAGCGCGACTGCACCAGATCGAGAATGCGCGAAAGATTCGGCGTATCGGCATCGTCGCCCATCAGCGCCCAGGTGCTGCCGATCGCCGTCGGCGCGATGAGTATCGCGCCAGAGCTGCGCGCATCGGCGAGCCAGCTCCACAAGAAAGCCCGACCGTTGCCGCTGCCACCATGCAACGCCATCACCAGCGGCCAGGCACGATCCGGCGTGTAGGTTTCCGGCACATACATCGAGAAACCGCCGCGACGTCCGGGCTCACCATCATGAATGACGCCGGTGTTCTCTGCCGAAGGCAATGCCAGTCGTTCAAGCAGTGCCGCGTTCTCGCGCTCGTCAGGCGGAAGAAAGAACGTACTCACAGGCGGCAGCCGCGCCACCGTGGCATAAAGCGATTCCTGCGCGCGCGTGGCGTGGCGCAATGCACGAAACACCATCGGCAGATCGCCACCGGGCTGCTGGGCGGCGCGCAGGCCGGTAAAGGCCGTCAGCGCCCCGTCACTCGCCGCATCGAGATGCGCCCGCAGATCGCTAAAATCATCCGGCCATGCGTTGAGCTCTGCCCGCACCGCCTTGAGCGCCTGATCGGGCTCGCCCACCGCTTCCATGACGGCACCGAAAGTCGGCGGATGCAGATTGCGCGCAACGAATTGCAGCGCCTCGAGCGACTGCAGCAGGGGCGGCAGCAGAACAACGATATCGTCGACGACTATGTCGCTCATCGGAAGCTCCGGGCAAATCGTTTGGCCCCATCAATCCAGGACCGAGCGAGAGGCCAGAGACCATACTGATACGACGGCAAAGCGGCCATCTCCGCACCCGGCGAAAGATCTGTCAGCCCCAGTTACAGATCATCCAAATCACTCGCATTCGGTACAATCGCTGCGCCGCAGCATTGAAATACCGTAGACTTATCGATTTTGTATACATATACAAAATTTATGAGCATCAGCCCGATCGCCGCCAGGCCCTATCTGAGAGACGAAGTCTATACGGCCCTGAAAGTTCGGCTGGGGGTGCGCGCGGCCGGCCTCACGGCCCCCTTGCGGCTTCGCGAAGAGGAGCTTGCGGCAGAGCTCGGGGTCAGCCGGACGCCCGTACGTGAGGCCATGCGCAGGCTCGAGCAGGAAGGGCTGATCACGTTTCGCCCGCGCCGCGGCGCACGGCTGATGCCGACATCGCTGCCGGAATATCTCGAATGGCTGTCGATCCGAGAAATGCTGGAAGGTCTGGCGGCACGCGAAGTGGCGCTCAACGGTGCGGCTGATGTCGCGCTCCGCCTGCGGGCCGTGTTCGCCGATTTCGATGAAGCCGGCGCGCTGGCACGCCCCGCCGAATATGCCGCTGCCAACACCGCCTTTCATGCGCTGATGATCAAAGAGAGCGGCAACGCCCTGCTCGGCAAAACATGGGACTCATTCGGCCATCTGAAAATGGCGGGACTGCGCTTTATCGAGCGTCTCAATCGCGGCTCGCAATCGTTTCATGAGCACCACGACATCATCGACGCGATCGCACAGCGCGATCCCGACCGCGCGGAAATGCTCGCACGACGGCATGTCCGTTTGCTGCGCGACCAGGCAGCGGCGTCGTTGAAAGAATTTGACCCCCACGAACAGAATGAGACCACCACATGATCTTCCTGACTTTTGCAGCCGCAGACGGATCGCATCTGGGCCTCGTGATCGATGACAATATGCTCGATCTGACGAAGGCGTGGCCAGATGCAGGCCAGGCCTCCGCGCCGCGCCATGTGGGCGATCTCGCCGAAGCCGGCGAAGCGGGGCTCGCCATCGTGCGTAATCTCGCATCCACCGCGAATGCCGCGAACCTTGTTGCGCTGGCATCTCTGACGCTGATGGCACCGATCCCGCGGCCGAAGAAGAACGTTTTCTGCGTTGGCCGCAATTACAAGGATCATATCGACGAAGGCATGCGCGCACAGGGCAAGGCGCCCGCCCCGCTGCCAAGCGTGCCGGAGTTCTTCACCAAACCGCCGACCGCCGTGATCGCTTCAGGTGAAACCATTCCGCAGCATGCCAATGTCACCGAACAGCTCGATTACGAAGTCGAGCTCGCCGTCATCATCGGCAAGCCGGGCAGCAACATTTCCGCGCAGAACGCCTTCGATCATGTGTTCGGCTATTCGATCATCAACGATATTACCGGCCGCGACATGCAACGCCGTTACGGCCAGTGGTTCAAAGGCAAGGGCCTCGATCGCTCCTGCCCGTTCGGGCCGGTTGTGGTCCATGCGTCCGCGCTGCCAAATGTTGCCGACATCAGGATCTTCAGCACGGTCAATGGCGAGGTACGCCAGGACAGCCGCACCAGCCGCATGATCTTCGATATCCCAGCCATCATCGAACATCTGACGCGCGGTCTCACGCTGGAGCCCGGAGACGTGATCGCCACCGGAACGCCGTCCGGGGTCGGCTATGCGATGACGCCGCCGCGCTTCCTGCTCAAGGGAGATCGCGTCACAGCCGAGATCGAAGGCATCGGCATCCTGTCCAATAGCATCGTGGCCTGACACGGCACCGCACTCGCCAAAACAAGGACAACAACATGAGCGACTCCCGGACATTCCGCGTGCAGCGTGCGTCATCGGACTTTCGCTGGCCGAATGGCGCGCGCATCGGCATCGTTTTCAACCTGGCCTACGAAGCCTGGTCGCCCGGCAAGGCACCGGGCATCGGGCCGATGGGCAACGTGTTGCAGCCGGGCTTTTTCGATACCAACGCGCATTCCTGGGCAAGCTACGGCGCCGTGCGCGGCATCCAGCGCCTCACGCGCATCGCTGCCGCAAACGATGTGAAGACCAGCATCATGGTCAACGGCGTGCTGGCCGAAACCCACCCGACCGTGCTGAAGGAGCTTCATGCCGCCGGTCACGAGATCGTGGCGCATTCCTATGGCATGGATGTCATCCCGGTCTATTTCGACGAGGCCGGTGAGCGGGCCAATATCCGCCGCACTGGTGACCTCATCGCCGCCGTCACCGGGGAACGTCCGAAAGGATGGATCAGCCCACGTGGCACCGGAAGCCTGATTTCGCCAAAGCTGCTCGCTGAGGAAGGCTATGTCTGGTTTGGCGACTGCAATGACGACGACCTGCCCTCGATCATCACGCAGAAAGATGCGCCGGAGCAGCGCATCGTCGGTATTCCGCTGACGATGGACGTGAACGATCTGCCGCACAGCATCCGCTACGGCAATGCGCCGGCGACGCTGATCGATCAGTTCCGCGCCATCCTCGACAATGCAAGCCAGGCCGACGCGGCACCGTTTATGCTCGATGTCACCGCGCATACCCATGTGTTCGGTCGGCCGGCAGGCGCGTGGGTTTACGACGCCATGATCAAGCTGGCGCGCAAGCGCGACGATGTCTGGATCGGCACGCGTATGGAGATTGCCGAATACGCGCTAGCGCAGGGCCGGTGGTTCAAGGACGAGGTGTTCTGAACCACCCCCGTTGAGGAGGCGCAAAAGCCTCCCGAAAAAAACATCGAGGAGGAATATCATGACGCACTTCTTCAAGCGCACATCCAGCGCGGTCGTCATCACCGCAGCGCTGCTGACGGCGATCGGTCCCACCGTCGCCCAGCAGCCCTACCCGGCGCAGCCGGTGCGCCTGCTCGTCGCTTTCGCGCCCGGCGGCCCCGCCGATATCATCGCGCGCATTGTCGGACAGAAACTGAACGACCTGTGGCGCGAACCCGTCGTTATCGAGAATCGCGGTGGTGCCGGGGGCAATATCGCCGCTGCCGCGGCTGCAAGGGCCGAACCCAATGGCTATACCCTGCTGGTGACAACAAGCGCATTCGCCGTCAATCCGAGCCTGTCGGCAAAGGCCGGCTATTCGCCGGATGAATTCAAGACCGTGGTGGTCGCGGCGACCACGCCCAATCTGATCGTCGGCGCGCCTAATCTCACAGCATCGACCCTGCGCGAGGTGATCGCCTCTGCCGCCAAGGAAAACTTCACCTATGGCACCGCCGGCGTCGGCACCACGCCGCATCTGTCGGCCGAAAAAATATTCAAGCTCAACGCCAAGGCCAACATCGTGCATGCGCCATTCACGGGTGCAGGTCCCGCACTAAACGCGGTGATGGGTGGTCACACACCTCTGGCCAGTGTCGCCTTGCCCGCGGCCATGGAGCTGGTAAAGGGCAAACAGGTCAAGGCGCTGGCGGTGACAAGCCGCGAGCGTATGGCATCGCTTCCGGATGTCCCGACCGCGCGCGAGCTCGGACTGAGTGACGACGAGGATGCAACCTGGGTGGCATTCCTGGTGCCGGCCAAGACGCCCCAGACAGTCATCGACAAGCTCAACGCCGACGTGAACAAGACGCTTGCAGACGCAGGTGTTCGCGAACAATTCGACCGCATCGGCTTCGCGGCCGTTGGCGGTTCGGTGACCGACTCCCAGACCTATGTGCTCGGAGAGATCACCAAATGGGGCGATATCATCCGCAAGCTCGAGCTGAAGCAGGAATAGCGATCTTGGCGTAGCGCCCGACGGCCCTACGGATCCAGTTCCGTATCCCAGTAGAGATAGTCCAGCCAGCTGCCGTGCAGATAGTTTGGCGGAAATAGCCGGCCGTTGCGATGCAGCTGGTGCACCGTCGGCGCGAACGCCGTCTGGCGCGGGAACATGCGCGCCTGCTGAGTCGTCATATTGCCCTTGCGCAGATTGCAAGGAGAGCACGCCGCAACAACGTTCTCCCAGGTGGTCTGACCGCCCTTTGAGCGTGGGATGATATGATCGAAGGTCAGATCGTCATGCGAGCCGCAATACTGGCAGGAAAAGCGATCGCGCAGGAAGACGTTGAACCGGGTGAAGGCGGGATGCGTCGTCGGCTTCACGAACGACTTCAACGACACCACGCTGGGTAGCTGAAATTCGAACGAAGGACTCCGCACCGCGTGATCGTAGTGCTCTACGATATTCACACGGTCGAGAAACACTGCCTTGATCGCGTCTTGCCACGACCACAGCGACAGTGGGTAGTAACTCAGCGGCCGGAAGTCCGCATTGAGGACCAGAACCGGCCAACCGCCTTGCGAGACATGTGCGTTCAAGTAACGCTCCTGACCCCCACATATGGCTGCGAAGCAACCTGTCTCCACATACTACAGGCAGCGTGACAGGGTTGTGAAGGGCATAGGGCAGACCTTATCCCCTCACAAAAGCGCCGCGTTGGGTCGCTTTTCTGGGAACTGCGGGTGGTCTGTCGCAGCGCCTGCCGCTAAACCCCGTGGCGCGCGCCCGGTTCGCGGCCGCAGATACCGGACGCTGCCCGATGGTCCCTTCCTCCCGCTATCTCGAGGCCCCGCAACGGCTGCGCGCCTTTGTCCGTGCGCATGAAACCAGCCTTGCGATTCTGGCAGCGCTGATCGGCGTGATCGGGGGTCTCGTGGTGGCCGGCATGAGCGCTGCGGTCAGTGTCCTTCACGCCGTGTTGTTCAATCTGGAATGGGGCCAGCGGCTCTCCAGCCAGTTCTGGATCGATCCGGTGCGCGCGATTCTGGTTCCCACCTTTGGCGGGCTGCTGCTGGGGGTCGCCTTCCTGCTGCTGTTGCGCTGGCGACCGGCCCGCGAGGTCGACCCCATCGAGGCCAACGCGCTCCATGGGGGGCGGATGTCGTTCCGCGGCAGCGTCATCGTCGCGCTGCAAACCGTGTGGTCCAGCGGCGTCGGGGCCTCGGTCGGCCTCGAGGCCGGCTACACCCAGCTCGCCAGCGGGCTCGGCGCCTCCATCGGGCGTGCCTTCCACCTGCGTCGCGGCGACCAGCGCGTGATGGTCGGCTGCGGTGCGGCGGCCGCGATCGCCGGCGCATTCGGCGCGCCGCTGGCCGGCGCGTTCTATGCCTTCGAACTGGTGATCGGCGGCTATACGTCCGCCAGCCTGATGCCGGTCGGCATCGCCGCGGTGATTGGCTATTTCGTCGCCCATGCCTTCGATCCACTGTCGCTTGGCGTCGTTGCCGGCCGGTTCGGCGACGTGCTCGGTCATGATCTCGCAGTGGCGGCCCTGCTCGGCGTCTTCGCCGCGACTTTCGGTATCGGCATCATGCGTGTCGTCGCCTGGACCGAAGCGCTGCTCACCAAAATCAAATTGTGGCCGCCGCTGCGTCCGGCGCTGGGCGGGCTGCTGGTCGGGTTGATGGCGCTGCTGACGCCGCAGGTCATGGCCTCCGGACACGGTGCGCTGCATTTCGGCGGCATGACAGCCTATCCGGTCGCATTGGTAGCGTTTGTGATGGCGCTGAAGACCCTCGCCTCGATCGTCTCGCTCGGGACGGGTTTTCGTGGCGGGCTGTTTTTTGCCACGCTGTTTCTCGGCGCGCTCGGCGGTCATCTGTTCGCGGTCGGCTTCAATGCAATCGGCGCCGGCTTCACCATCGACCCCGCCGTCTACACCATCATCGGTATGAGCGCGCTATCGGCCTCGGTAATCGGCGGCCCGCTCACCATGTCCTTCATCGCGCTCGAATCCACCGGCAATCTCTGGCTCACCACCGCGGTGCTGGTCGCCGTCATCATCTCCACCCAGATGACGCGGGAGCTGTTCGGCTACTCCTTCGCCACATGGCGCCTGCACCTGCGCGGCGAGACCATCCGCAGCGCCGCGGACGTCGGCTGGATCCGCGATCTCACCGTCAAGCGCCTGCTCCGCCCGGACGTGCCGACTGTCGACTCCACCATGCCGCTCGACGAATTCCGCGAGAAATTCCCGCTCGGCTCGAAGACCCAGGTCGTCGCCGTCGATCCCGAAGGCCGCTATGTCGGCCTCGCCATCGTCGCTGAAGCGCATTCGCCTGACGTGACGGCGTTCCGGCTCGACAGCCTGCTGCATTGCCGCGACGTCGTCCTGCATCCGGACATGAACATCCGCGACGCCATGGTGGTATTCGAGGGCGCCGAAGCGGAATCGCTGGCGGTGGTCGAGGCCGAAAGCCACCGCGTGCTCGGCACGCTCTCGGAAGCCCACGCGACACGGCGCTATGCCGAAGAGTCCGAACAGCGCCGCCGCGAAGCCCTCGGCGAGATGTGACGGTCCGCCACTAGCCGTCCGCGAGCGACAACATATGCCCCTGATCGGGCGGCACCCGGCCGGCCAGTGTATCGCGATAGACATTCTCGACGGCGACAGGGCCACGGCTCTCGGCAACCGTGAGCGACTGTTCAAGCAGCGGCAGGAATCCCGCCCACGCGGCGTTGAACCGGCTATCGATGCCGCCCGGTCCCCATTCCTTGGCGCGCTTGCGGATCTGGTCCGGCGCGAAGAACCATGAGGGCTTGGCGCCCGGAAGCGCCTCATCCACCGCTACATCCTGATGGGTGAGCCCGACGCGCCCGCTATAAACGAGTTTGTCCTTGAGGTGCCGATGCAGCCGGCCGCGTAGGTCGGCATTGCCGGCCATATCGACGAAGGCCACCGGTTGATCGGCGGCTAGCGAATCGATGTGATCGTAGAGCACGACATCGTCGTAGCAGCCGAGCGACCGCACGAAATCGGCATTCCCCGCCGAGGTCAGACCGATCACACGGATCGGCTTGCGCTTGCTGTGCAGCAGATGCGCGAGACCGAAGGCGGTCTTGCTGGAGGCACTGGACAGAATGACAGTGCGTGCACTGAAGAAGGCCTCCTCGGCGAGAAAATCATCGACTAGGAACGAGAGCATGAAGAGCGGCCGCAGCAGCGCCTGATAGTCGCCATTGCGCCCGGCAAAGGCCGGATCGTCCGTCACCCGCGCATAGGCATTGTAGACCGGCGCCACGCCCTGCCGATGCGCCGCGCCATCGCGCAGGCCGCGTTTGCTGACATCCGCGGCCTCGATCACCAGATGCGAGGCCATCGGGAAATAGCCGAACAGCCGCTCGCCTTCGGCGATCTGCGGGTGCATCGACGCGATCACCCTGCCAAAACCCCAGACCGGAATATTGCCGAAGCCGTCAGGCGCCTTGAACAACTGCCAGTATTTCATGACATCGCCCAGCATCGCATAAGTGATATTGTTTGCGGTGAAGGCGAAGCGTTCGACCTCGACCAGAAGGCAATCATCGGACAGTTCGTCCAGTCGCGGCAGCGACATCTGCACCAGCGTCGTGCCTTGAAAATCATTCTTAGCGATATTGAATTGCGTGCATGTACTCATGTTCGAACTCCGCAGCGTTTTGCTGCTGCGATCATTCCCGCCGCCAATGTCTGTTTTGCGACAGCGGAGTTGTTTAAAACAACGTCCGTTTCAAACGCCGTTTAAGACAGACTGTCCTACGTCGTCACCTTACCGATCACGCCTTCGCGCTTCTTGATGGCGTGATAGTAGGCCCACCACAGATGCGCCGCCGCACCGCGCAGCGGACGCCATGGTTCTGCCAGCGGCGCCATCTGCTTCACGGTCGGGCGCTCCTTGAGACCGAGCCCGACCTTGATGGATTCCTGAATGGCGACATCGCCTGCCGGCCATGCATCGCCATGACCGAGACAAAACAGCAGATAGACGTCGGCCGTCCAGGGCCCGATGCCGTGCAATGCGACCAGCGTGTTATGCGCGGCATCAGCGTCTTCTTCGGCAAGCACGTCGAGATTCAACCGCTCCTCGGCGAGTTCGCGCGCCAGCGCCTTCAACGTCTTGATCTTCGCCGCTGACAGGCCGAGCCGGCCCAGGCGATCGGTGCGCGCCTTGCGGATGGCGTGATGATCGAATGGCGAGAAGGCGCCGGAGACGCGGCCCCAGATCGCCGAAGCCGATGCCACCGAGACCTGCTGCCCGCAGACGATCTGCGCAAGCCCCTCGAAGCCCGGCGCACGTTGCCGAAGCGTCGGCATCCCGGCCATGGCCAGGATCGGTTTCAGCCGAGGGTCGCGCTTCACCAGCTCCATGACGGCGTCGTCGAGCACGGACTGGTCGGTGAGATGAACGGTCATGATTCCCAAGGATCACCACGGCGTGACCGCAAGATCAATGCTGCCAATGAATGCGCTGCGGCAATAGCGCACCATGCAACCGGGAACCAAAGCCCCGGACGTCGCGTTGTTTGGGTTCAATGGAGGCTACCGCTATGCGGACGTTTTTTGGAATGATCCTGGGTGCACTGATCCTGGGCGTCGGCGTTTACATCTACGATTCGATGTCGACCTCGTCAGTGGCGAACGGCCAGACGGCGCAGGAGCGCCGGACGATCGTCAACTGGGATGTTGCTGCCAATGAGTGGGAAGCACTGAAGACGCGCACCAAGCAGGATTGGGCCAAGCTGACCTCGCAGGTGAAGTCGTAAGCAACGAGAAGACTGGTTAAGCCGATCAAAGATGCCCTCGCCGATGAGCGGGGGCATTTTTCTGTTTGAACCCGCTGAAGCTTACTTCTTCGCGGCCGCGGCTTTACGCGCATCGGCGATTGCGAGAACGAACTGTTCTTTGGTGATCGGGCCGGGAATGCGGAACTTGCCGACAATGAAGGACGGCGTGCCGTTAAAACCGAAAGCCGTCGCCTGCTCATCGATCTGCTTCAGCTTGGCAACGATCGCATCCTGATTTTTCTGCAGATCGGCGACGGCGCGATCGACATCGATGCCGGCCTTCGCGAGCCGGTCGCGCGCGATCGCTTCCGTCAGTTTGGTATCGAGGCTGATCAGGGCGTCCTGCGCCTCGATGAACTTGTTCTGGTATCTCGCAGCGAGCACGAGACGGGCCGCATAGACCGACACCGGCCCCAGGATCGGCCAATCCTTCGACACCAGGCGAACCTTGCCGTCTTCCTTCACCAAGGCGCGCAGGTCGGGGGCGATCTTGCGGCAATAGGGGCATTGGTAGTCGAAATATTCGACGATGGTGATGTCGCCCTTCGGGTTGCCTGCCGCCGGGATGTCCGGATCGCGGAGTACCGCAGCTTCGTTGAGGACATCTTCGTCCTTGGCGGCACCAGATGCCGCGAGCACCTTGCCGGACGCGCCGAGCAGCATGGCGCCACCGAAAAGCCAGAGCGCCGCGCGGCGCGTCGTGGCGGTCTTCGAGGTATCGCGGATTGCGGCGGTCATGATGTTCTCCGAAGACGCATCATGCGCCAGCGCTCAGGTAATGTAGATGTTGCGGGCCAACATATAGAGCGCCACGACGATAATGATAGACGCAAAAACGGTATTCAACGCGCCCCGCCGCAGCGACAGATGCCGCGCCAGGCTGGTTCCCAACAGTCCGCCGAGCAGACCGCCCAGAATAAACACCAGCGCGAGTTTCCAGGAGATCAGCCCGGACCAGGCATAGCTCGATGCCGTGGTGAGACCGAAGGCGGTGACCGCCACCAGCGATGACGAAATCGCGCTCATGATCGACATGCCCGTGGCCGCCATCAGCGCCGGCACGATCAGAAAGCCACCGCCAATCCCGAAAAAGCCGGACAGCGCGCCGGTGACAAGACCCAGCGCAAGCAGCGAAGGCGTGTTCGACATGCTGATCTCGACGCGGTGCTCGCCGACCTGGGCGCGCGTCTTCAGCATCAGCACGGCGATCACCAGCATCAGGACCGCAAACAGCGCCAGCAAATTCTGCCCGTCCACCTGCTTGCCGAGAATCGAGCCTCCGAGCGCACCGGCGATTCCTGCAGCAGCAAACACCAGCGCGCAGGACCAGTGCACATTGCCGCCACGCGCATGATTACCGAGATTGACCGCCGCATTGGCCGCGACCGCAATGGCGCTGGTGCCGATCGCGACATGCGGCTCAGGCACGCCGACGACATAGACCATCAGCGGCACAGCGAGGATCGAGCCGCCGCCACCGACCAGGCCGAGCGAGAAGCCGACCAGTGCGCCCGAAGCCAGGCCGAGCGCCCCCTGCATCACAGTCATCATGAACGGCTGATTCTCATCTTCTCATCTGAGCATGATCTTTCGAAAAAATCAGTGTCCACTTGTACGGATCATGCGCGCAACGGCGTGACCATAGTGACCTTTCCGGCCCGGCTCCATGCAGTCGGCATCACAAATCCGCCTGCCAGGAAAACGCTGTCGTGACCATCAGCGCACCAGAAGGGTGACGGCAAGCGGAACCAGCAGAGAGGTCACCAGCGCATTCAGGCTCATGGCAATGCCGGCGAAGACCCCGGCCACCGCATCGACCTGAAAGGCCCGCGCTGTGCCGATCCCATGCGACGCCAATCCGACGGCAAAGCCGCGGGCGCGATAGTCCGTGATGCCCATGCGGTTCATCATCGGGGTGACGATGATCGCGCCCATGATGCCGGTGAGCACCACCGCCACCGCGGTCAGCGATGCGTCGGCGCCGAGCGACTCGCTGATACCCATGGCGACGCCGGCGGTAACCGATTTCGGCGCCAGCGACAGCACGACATTTTGCGGCAGGCCGAAGGCCTTTGCCAGCACCACGACCGAGACGATCGCCGTAGCACAGCCGACCACCAGCGCAGCCAGCATCGGCACGATCGCTGCCGCCACCACCTTGCGATTTTCGTAGAGCGGTACGGCCAGCGCCACCGTCGCCGGACCGAGCAGGAAGTGCACGAATTGCGCACCGCTGAAATAGGTCGTGTAGGACGTCCCGGTGAGCAGCAGGAACACGGCGATGATCCACATCGAGTGGAAAACTGGATTGGCGAACGGATGCCGACCGGTCGCCAGCGACAGCGCATCGGCCGTCGCATAGACCAGCAGCGTCACGGTCAGCCACAGCAGCGGCTGCTGCGAAAGGTAGACCCAGAGCGAGAAAGGATTGGCGCTCATGACGCGCTTCGCCCGCGTGTCATGACCCGGCTGATGACGAGGAACGTCGCCACCGTCACCAGCAGCGTGATCACCACCGAAATCGCCAGAACGCCGACGATGGCCGTGCCATGCTCGGCCAGCAGATCGAGCTTCTGCACCACGCCGACACCGGCGGGGATAAACATCAGCGACAGATGTGCAAGCAGGCCCTTGGCGGCGTTCTCCACGCCGCCGCCCTGCAGCGGCCCCTGCGCGAACAGCACGGCACGGTCACGCAGCAACAGCAGAGCGAGCAGCAGCAACATGCCGAGCACCGGGCCGGGCACCGGCCATGCAAAAGCGCGCACGGCGATCTCGCCAGCGAGCTGGCACAGCAGGATCAGGGACAGACTGGCAATCATGGGGACTCCGCGGGTGACGGATCGTTATCGCCCGCGAAGCAAGTGATGTCGATCAACCTCAGCGCACGGCTGATCCGATCAGGCGGCGCCCTTCAGCTTCTTGGTGCACTCGCTGTAGTAGCCGCCACCCTTTTCGATCCACTTCATGCCGCCATTGGCATTGGCGGCCTTGTTGGCATTGTACTGATCCACGCAGGTGTGCATCCGCGCCTTGCCGGCCGTCTCCTTGGCGTATTTCGGATCGACCGCCGATGGGAAGGTGGCAGGGCCTGACGGAGCCGCAGCTGTCGTCGCTGCCGGCTTGGGGGCTGCAGCAGCTTTCGGCGTAGCCGCAGGCTTGGCTTCGGCAGGCTTGGCTTCGGCCTTCGGCGCCGCGGTTGCAGCAGGCGCGGCGGCCGGCGTCGTCGCAGCGGCATCGGTCCCGCATTCAGCCTTGCGGAAGTCGTTCCATTTCTGGCCGTTCAGCGTGCCGGCGGTCTTGGCCGCCTGATATTTTGCACTGCATTCAGTCGCGGTGAGTGCATGGGCCGGACTGAAGGCAAGCAGAGCAAAACCGGACATTGCAATCGCGCAGGCGAATTTGACGGGCATCGTCATGGTGTTCTCTCCCTTTGCTACACTAAGTAAAAGTGGACGAAGGCATCCTATCGCTACCGCTGCATGTGGCAACGAGATCGCAGCTCCCTGCGAAAAATTATCGTGATCGCACCGTCAGATATATTTCAACTCATTCACCTGCCGTTCAGCCCGGCGCGCCCACCCTATCCTCCCTGTTCAATTCGAGGTGCTGCCATGATCCGATTCGCTTCCAGCCTAGCTACCGCTGCCGTCGCCTCCTTCCTCCTGCTCGGCGCGGCCACCGCTCAGACACCTGCGCCGGCGGCCACCAAGACTGCGCCCGCCAAGGCGGCCCCCGCCGACAAGATGGCGCCTGCGGACAAGACAGCGGAAAAGCCCCGCACGGCGGCGTCGCTTGAATGTTCGAAACAGGCCGACGCCAAGGGCCTGCACGGTACCGAGCGCCGTAAATTCCGTTCGGAATGCAAGAAGACCACGAAAACGAACTAAACTCTCGTCATCTACCTGTCCCTCGCCCGAAAGCGAGGGACAGGTAGACCACACCGCATTTGTCGCCAGATGCGGACTTTGCCATAAAGCGGGCTCCTTCAGCTTCCCGTGCAAATGGCCATCGCTCTTCCCAGCTCCCTGCAGATCCGCACCACCCTCGAGACGCTCGTCATCGGAACGATTGGCGGCGCGCTATTCTATTGGGCGGAATTACCGGGCGGGCTGATCTCCGGCGCGATGATCGCGGTCGCCACCTACGGCATCCTCGGCCGTCCAGTCGGCCTGCCGCAGCCGATGGCCCATGTCATCCTAATGACACTGGGACTGTCGCTCGGCTCGATGGTGTCGCCGGAGATGGTGCACAATCTCAGCGCCTATCCGGTGACCATCGCATTGCTGGCACTGGCCACGTTCTGCGCCACCTTCGGCAGCAGTATCTATCTGCAGCGCGTCCATGGCTGGGACCGCACCTCCGCGCTGCTGGCCGGCAGCCCCGGCGCGCTGTCGCAGATCATCATGCTGGCCACCGAGCGCAATGCCGACGTGCCCGGCATCGCGGTCGTGCAGATTTTCCGCGTCATCATCCTCACCGGCATGGTGCCGCTGCTGCTCGCCGCCACCGGACTGATGGGTCACGGCCCGCTGCCGTCACGCGGACCGGAAGCCTCGCCGCTGGCGCTCGCCGAACTCGCCGCCGCGGCTGTCGCCGTGTCGCTATTCATGCGCTGGATCAAATTTCCGGCGAGCTGGATGTTCGGTGCGATGATGGCCTCATCGGTGCTGCACGGCACCGGCTGGGTCCACGGCACGCTGCCGCAATGGGCCTACATCACCGCCCTCGTCGGCATCGGCAGCCTGATCGGCTCACGCTTCGGCAAGATCTCGCCGCGCACCATTCTCAGCCATGTCTGGGCCGCGCTCGGCTCATTCACGGTGGCCATCGCCATCTCTGCCGTGTTCGTGACGATCATCGCGCTGACCACGACTGTGAAGCTGAGCGATGTCGTCGTCGCCTTCGCGCCCGGCGCCATGGACGCCATGCTCGCGCTGGCGCTGACCCTTCATATCGATCCGGTGTTCGTCGGCGCGCATCATCTGTCGCGCTTCATCTATGTCTCGATCGTCACGCCCGGCATCGTGCATCTGTTCGGCAAGGCGCAGGACGACATCGACGATTGATCTTCGATCTTCGCAGACACCGATTGAAACAATGGAATCGATCTAACGATATGAGCTTCTTGCAGCGTTGCAGATGCCTGCGTCGCAAGGTCTAGACGTATTCTATCGCGCATCGTAGTGCGCCAAAGAACCAATCAAGTTAGACGCTCGATCAAGCTGGCGTGACCAGCATCATCGAGGCGTTGAAATGAAATTGAGAACAAGAAAATCGACGAAGCAGACTGCACTGCTTTGCACCGTCAGTGTGATGGCATTGGCGACGGATCTTCCGCGCGACGCATTCGCGCAGGCCAGCCTGCCGCCAGTCACGGTGGATGCGCCGAAGCCCCAACAGCGCGCACGCAACACGACTGCAACGAGATCACAGACATCGGCACGCGCAACACAACGGACACGCGCGACGACGCCGCAGATTGCACCCGCATCATCGGTCAACAAGCGCATCTATAGCGCCGACAACAACAGCTATGTCGCAGGTCAGGCCAGCTCGGCATCGAAGACGAATACGCCGCTGATCGACACGCCGCGTTCGGTGAGCGTCATCGACCGCAAGGAACTCGATGATCGTGGCGTCACCAGCATTCCCGAAGCAGTGCGTTACACAGCCGGCGTCACCACCGGCGGTTTCGGCTACGATCCGCGTTTCGATCAGATCTATGTCCGCGGCTTCTCGACGACGACGCTCGGCGACTTCCGCGACGGATTGAAGCAGTTTCCCTCCGGCTTCACCACATTCCGGACCGAACCCTATCAGCTTAACAGCGTCGAGGTGATCAAGGGCCCGGCCGCCGTGCTCTATGGGCAGTCTGTCCCCGGCGGTCTCGTCGATCGCCGATCGAAATTCCCGGTCGAGAATCAGGTCAACGAGATTTCACTGGAAGGCGGCACCTATGGCCGCATGCAAACGGCGTTCGACATCGGTGGCGCCAATTCCGACAAGTCGCTGCTGTACCGCCTGGTGGGCCTCGGCCGCGCCGGCGAGACCAATTACGACATCGCCGACGAGCGGCTGATGCTGGCGCCATCGATCACCTGGCGACCGACCATCGACACCACGTTGACGGCCTATGCCATCCTCCAGAGGGACGAAACCGACGCCAGCGTCGCCATGCTCAATCGCGACGGCCAGCTGGTGAACGTCAACGGCGCGACCCTCAAGCTGCGATCGAGCGATCCGAAATACGACTATCTGCGGCAGCAACAGGCGCAGGTCGGCTACAAGCTCGAGCACCGCTTCGACGACGTCTTCACGTTCCGCCAGCACACGCGGTTCGGCGTGCTGCATGCGGAATCGCGTTATGTCAGCGGCAGCTTCGCGACGGCGACATCGACCGTCTATGACCGCGGTGCCGTGGCCGTCGGCGACGACCAGACGAGCTGGCAGACCGACAATGCGCTGCAGGCCGACTTCGCCACCGGCCCGATCGTCCACCGCACGCTGTTCGGCGTGAATTACGATCACAATACCTGGGACTTCAAGCTCGGCCTGGGCCCCGTGAATCCCAGCTATGCGCTCAACATCCTCAATTCCGTCTACGGCATTGCCGGCCCAACCCCGGGCTATACGTCCGGTTCGCGTTCGACGCAGGAACAGGTTGGCGTCTATCTGCAGGACCAGATGCGACTCGGCAACTGGCACCTGTCGCTCAGCGGCCGTCAGGACTGGACCGATCGCACGCAAACCAATTCCTATACGGGCGCCGTCACAGGCGCGCGGAGCGACAGTGCGTTCTCCTACAGCGCCGGCCTGCTCTATCACTTCGAGAACGGCATCGCGCCCTATGTGAGCTATGCGACCTCGTTCCAGCCGGAGACCTCGCTCGGCATCAACGGCATCGTGCTGGCGCCATCCGAAGGCGAACAGATCGAAGGCGGCGTGAAGTATCAGCCACGGCCCGACGTGCTACTCACGGCGTCGATCTATGACCTCAAGGAGAAGAACGCCGCCAAGCTCGCCGGTTATGTCAACGGTATCGCCTATTACGCCTCAGTCGGCGAAATCCGCGTGCAGGGCTTCGAATTCGAGGCACGCGCACGGCTCACGCCCGAACTCGAAACGGTGACGGCCTACACCTATTCCGACGCAGAGATCACGAGGAGCTCAATCGCGTCGGAGCTCGGCAAGACCCCCGCGGTGACACCGAAGCACACCGCGTCGAGCTGGATGAACTACACCTTCCTGAACGGTTCGCTCGAAGGCTTAGGTCTCGGCGCCGGTGTCCGTTATATCGACGCGACCTGGACGTCGAACGACAACACCTCGCGCAACAACGGCTATACGCTGTTCGATCTGGCCGCGCGTTACGATCTCGCCAAGCTTGGACCCAAGTTCGCGGGCTATCAGGCCTCGATCAACGCCAATAACGTCGCCGACGAGCAGGTCGCGGTCTGCAATTCCGGCTACTGCTATCTGAGCCAGGGTCGCACGGTAATCGGCACGCTGCGCTATCGCTGGTAGCGGTGCGCCAGCAGGCAGGACCGGCGGCGGATCAGCGCCGTGCGGTCTTGCCTGCGCCCCACAGCGCGATCGCCGCCATAGCCAGCGAGATCAGCACATTGTAGCCGGCCAGCGACAGGCCCAGAAAGCGCCACTGCACCTCGTCGCAGCGGATCACCTTCACGGTGTCGAGGCGCTCCAGCAGGCTGCCGGCCTTGCCGAGATCGACCACCGGACCCGAACAGTCCGTCGGACCCTGCCAGAACGTCCATTCGACCCCGGCGTGATAACCGCCGAGCACCGCATTGGCGAGCGCCGCCAGCGCCAGCACACCGAGGCCGGTCACAACCAGGGCGCGCGGCGCGTCCCTGGCGGCGGCAATCGCCACCAGCGCCGCCAGCGGGATCGCGAGATAATAGGCATAGCGCTGTTCGAGGCAGAGCGGGCACGGCTGGATGTCCAGCACCAACTGGAAGAACCAGGCTCCCGCCAGCGTCGCCAGCGCGATCAGGCCGACCGCCAGCGCGGCGATCAGCGCCGGGTTGGATGAGGCATGCACGGGCGCGGATTGAGGGGCGGTCTGGGCAGTCACGGGGCTCTCCGGAGTGGCTGCTGCGTCCTATCCCGGGCTCACCAGCCTGTCGAGGCAGCCCCGATCACACTGGAGTGTGCGCGGCGGCTCTATCGGCCAAACCGCAGGTTGACCCGCCGCCCGCGCCCGCTATATTCCGCCCGCTTCGCGCCCCCGGTCTCCGGCCGGCGTCCGAAGGCCCCTGTGGCGGAATTGGTAGACGCGCTCGACTCAAAATCGAGTTCCGCAAGGAGTGCTGGTTCGATTCCGGCCAGGGGCACCAACAGTTCATCAGCATAATCCGTTGACGACGGGCTATATTTCCGAAGCGCGTCACCCGCAAATGGCGACTGGAAGATTTGTCCTCACGCCGGCAGGGGGGCGGGCTCCGCTTTCACGACCGGCATCGGCCTGAATGTCATTGCGATCAGGAAAGCGCCGAGCCCCATAATCCAGGAGCCGATATAGAGCCAAGCGTAGCTGGCGAACGCGTCGTAGATCAAACCTCCGGCGAGAGGTCCAGTCGCCATGCCAAGACTGCCGGCCATGGCCGTTCCGCCGATCACTGTGCCCATCATCCGCAACGGAAAGTTTTCGCGCGCGAGAACGGCGTAGAGCGGCATGGTGCCTGCATAGATGAAGCCAAAGACCGACGCCACGGTGTAGAACCCGCCGAGCTCACGCACGAAGACAAAACCGAGCGCGCCGAACGCCTGGGCGAGCAAGCCAAAGACCAGTACACGCTTGGCGCCAAAGCGATCGCCGAGCAGGCCGAAGGCGATACGGCCGCCCATCCCTGCCAGACCTTCGACGCTATAAATCGTGACTGCAGCGACAATCGGTATGCCGCAGCTGATCGCGTAGCTCACAGTATGGATGATCGGCCCGGAATGCGTGGCACAGCAGAAGAAATTCGTCAGCAGCAGGATGATGAACTGTGGCGAGCGTAGCGCCTGCGCACGCGACATCTCTGCTTGCACCGGCTCGGCGGATGGCGCGGGAGGCGCGGTCGCCAGCGCCGGCGCGCGGCGCACCAGCAGCGAGACTGGAATCATGATCGCGGCCACGACGACGGCCACGATCTGCATCGAGGTGCGCCAATCGTGGTTCGAAACGAGCCAGGCCGCCAGCGGCGACATGGTCATGGGCGCCATGCCCATCCCCGCCGAAACCAGCGACACGGCCAGGCTACGATGCGTATCGAACCAGCCGGTAACCGTTGCCATCATCGGCGCAAAGATCGCAGCGGTGGCGCCGCCGACCATCAGCCCGAAGACGAATTGAAATACGACCAGAGACGTCGCGAGGCTCGCCAGCACCAGGCTTGACGCGAGCACGACCGACCCGGTCAACACCACCGGGAGTGGCCCCCATCGGTCGGACAAGGTGCCCCAGATCATGCTGGTGACAGCCATTGCGAGGAAGCCAATTGTCATGGCGCTCGATATACCGGTGACCGACCAGCCGGTATCCCGCGCGATCGGCTGCAGGAACACCGGCAGCGAAAACATGCCGCCGATCGCGACGCAGCCCAGAAGGCCGCCCGCGGCGACGATTACCCAGCGATAGTGAGAATTGGTCATTCCTGGTCTCCACGTTAGCGCTCTCTGAGTGGAAGACGCACGGGACGGGCCGGAGCCGACAGGCCGAGGGCTATCGCAGCTCACGTTTTTGCGAGCGCATACAGTTGTTCATTCCGCGATGGCAGTGATCTCGCGGGCCAGCGGACCGGTTCGGTAGATCGCTGACGAGAACATCTCTTGTCGATCGGCGGTTTATTAAGTCTAACAGGCTCAGACTGCCCCGAAGCGTCACTGGGGCTTCAAGCGTGCGAGATCGAGATGCCCGGCCTGAGCAGACGAGCCATCCTGATGGGAGGCGCCGCATCGATGATGCTGCGCTCGAGTCCATTGGCCGCGCTGCCGCTTCCCGGCCCGTCCGATACCTTTACCGACAGTGTCGGCGTCAATGTGCATATCAGCAGCGAGCCATATGCGAGTCATTTCGACCGGTTTCACGATCTGCTCGCGGCATCAGGCATTCGCCATCTGCGCGACGAGTTGCGGCCAAGCAACGATCTCGATCGCTGGCGCGCGCTGAACAAACGCTCGAACATCCTGTTCAATCTTGTCGTGTCGCCGGCAACCAACACCGTGCCGGAGATGATGACCTATCTCGCTGCACTGGGCATCGAGCGCATCTCGGCGATGGAGGGCCAGAACGAGGGCAACAGCGACTGGTTCCTGTCGCTGCCGCTGGCGAAGCCCGGTTGGAGCAATGTCGTCGTGAACTATCAGCGCGAGGTGCACCATGCGCTGCGCGCGCGATATGCGGCGACGGAGTTGCCGCTGCTGTCGCCAAGCGTGATCAACTGGAAGCCCGCCGACGTCGCGCTGCTGCGCCCGGCCGCGCAGTTCAGCGATGCCGTCGCCATCCATTCCTATGTGCAGCGTGCACAGGAGCCCGAGACATCCGACGATTACGCCGCGGTGTCGTGGTATCTGCACAATATGCGCGACGCGTTCAAACCCGGTGCGCCCGCACTGGCAACCGAATGCGGCTACTGCAACGTCGTGAAGCCCGGCACATCCGGCGTGTCGGAGACGGCGGCGGCGCTCTATCTGCCGCGGCTGCTGCTCAACAACTTCCACCTCGGCATTCTCCGGACATTCCTCTACGAATTTTTCGATGGCGGTACCGATCCCGACGACGGAGAGCATCATTGGGGCCTCGTTCGCAATGACGGCTCGCCGAAGCCCGGCTACCATGCGATCCGGAATCTCCTGTCCGCATTGAAAGGCGCGCGCCGCGCCAGCAACGATCCGCCGCTACGCGTGGCATCCACGGCGCCCGACCTGCGGCACATCGCGTTTTGGGATGCGCAGGGACAACCGTTGCTTGCGGTATGGCGCGCGGTGCGCTGCTGGAATGTGGAGCAGGCCGAGGACATCTCTGTGCCCACGGAGCCGATCGACATCTCCGTCGAGGGTTCTGCTGCTTCGCTCTCCTTCAACCGTCCGAATGACGATGCCGAGTGGCGCCGCGTACCGGTGACAGACGGACGCGCGACGATCCCGCTCGACGGGCGCGTGGCGATCGTCAGGCGTTCCAGCTGAGCTGGTATGACCGGGTGTGGCTTGAACCGCCCCGCCGCGCTTTGTATCCTGCAACTGCGTACGAACTGACGGTGAGCAGCAAAGTCTTTCAGACGAAGTCTCTCAGACTCTGCGGTCCGGCCAAGCATGCGACAGCTTCGCCTTCTGCTCCAAAATATAACGGATTCTCCCCCATATGGACTATGCGCCTTCCGCTCCGGCCGTTGCGGCCGAGACGCACGCTTTTCAGGTTCTGCTCGAAGATGGCGCCACAGCCAGCATCCGCGTTTATGGAAAAGGTCCACGGATCATCTGCAGCCATGGCAACGGTCTCGCCATCGATGCTTTTCAAAGCTTCTGGCGCCTCTTCACGGATGACTACGAGACCGTGGTGTTCGACTTCCGTCATCACGGCCGCAGCAGTCCGTATCGCCAGCCCATCCCGCATGTCTGGCCGCAGCTCATTCGCGACTATGAGGCGATCATGCAAGGGATCACACGCGAACTCGGCGCGGCGCCGAGCCTCGGTGCATTTCATTCGATGAGCGCCCTGACGACCCTGCTGCATGCCGCCGAATATGAGACGTCGTGGATCGGCGTCGTCGGCTTCGAGCCGCCGGCAACACCGCCAGCGAGCTATCCGGAGTTCCAGAGTTTCCGCACGGAAAATGACAGGCTTGCCGGACGCGCCGCGCAGCGTCGCACTACCTTTCCCAACGTGCAGGAGCTGTTCGATTCCTATCGCCGCAGCCGGGCATTTGCCGGCGTCGACGATGCCGGACTGCAAGCACTCGCCGCATCCACGCTGCGCTGGAACGACGACAGCCAGCTCTATGAACTCGCCTGCGCCAGGGAATTCGAGGCCAGCATCTTCACCATGCAGGATCTCCCGGGCGCCTGGGAGCGGATGTGCAGCGTCAGGCTGCCGGTGCAGCTCGTCGCCGGTGAACCGAAGACGAGAACCAGCCCGTTCGTCGACATGGAGCGTGCCTTCGCGCGCGACGGCGGCTTTGCCTTCACCACTGTGCCTGACGCCTCGCATTTCATGCAGATGGAAAAGCCGGCCGAATGCGCCGCAATCGTGCGCGCTTTCCACGCGGACCTGACCTGACCGCTCGGGAGTAACGCCGAGCTGCCATGCCGGGCGCGCAACCGGCTGGCAATCGGCCCCAGCCATGCCCACATGGCAAGGGCAATGGGAGCCCAGTCATGACCGCACTATCCATCCTCGACCTCGTCCGCGTCACCCAGGACACTGATGCGCGCGGCGCGCTCGACAATTCCCGGGATCTCGCCGGCCATGCGGAACGCTGGGGCTATCAGCGCTTCTGGGTCGCCGAACATCACAACATGATCGGCATCGCCAGCGCCGCGACCTCGGTGGTGATCGGTCATATCGCAGCGGGGACCAAAACCATTCGCGTTGGTGCCGGTGGCATCATGCTCCCGAACCATGCCCCCATCGTCATCGCCGAACAGTTCGGCACGCTGGCGCGGCTGTTTCCCGGCCGCATCGATCTCGGCCTCGGCCGTGCACCCGGCACCGACCAGATGACCATGCGGGCGCTGCGCCGCTCGCTGCAGAATTCCGACAATTTCCCGCAGGACATCCAGGAGCTGCAGGCCTATTTCGCCCCGGCCGGCCCAAACCAGCGCCTGCAGGCTGTGCCGGCCGCGGGTACCGATGTGCCGCTGTGGATTCTCGGCTCCTCTACCTATGGTGCGCAGCTCGCCGCAGCGCTCGGCCTGCCCTACGCTTTCGCCTCGCATTTCGCGCCCGACCAGTTGCTGCAAGCCCTGCAGATCTATCACCAGCACTTCGAAGCCTCCGAACAGTCAACGAAGCCGCATGCGATGGTCGGCGTCAACATCATCGCCGCCGACACCGATGCCGAGGCCAAGCGGTTGTGGACCACGCAGCAGATGTCCTTCACCAACATGTTCCGCGGCACCCGCGGGCTGAGCGCGCCACCGATCGACGATATCGAGACCTACTGGGCGCCGGCCGAGAAGATGCAGGCCATGGGCATGCTGCGGCGATCGATCATCGGCTCCAAGGAAACCGTGCGCGCCGGCATCGCTGCGCTGGTCGAGGAGACGGGCGCGGATGAGCTGATGATCGTCTCCGACGTCTACGACCACGCCACGCGGCTCAAGTCCTATGAGATGATCGCCGAGGCGGCTGCGGGCCTGAGTAAAACGCCGGCCGAAGCTGCCTGCTGAGACATCTCAGAAATTGATGGTGGTGCGGACGCCGAATACCGCGGCATCTTTGATCCGCTTCGTCTGCGTGGCATCGTTGGGATCGACGGCCCCGCCGGCGGGATGCATCACATATTGAAACACCGGCTGCACCGCCACGCCCGGAGCGACCGCAGCAAGATATGTCATTTCCAGCACGGCTTCGAAATCGCGAATCGGCGATTGAATGCCGGTGAAAAGCTGGACGTCACGATCAAGCCCGCGTGCGCCATCCGAAATGCGCGCATAGGTCATGGCGATGCCGAACCTGTCATCCGGCCGCTCTGCCGAGAAACCCGACACCTGAATGCCGCCATCGAGATAGAAGCTGATCAGGTTACGATCGGACGGGCTGATCGACGTGCGCGCAAAGAAGCCGATGCCCTTGTCAGGCCCGAGTGCGCTGAAGGCGAGCCGCTGTTCGTAAACGGCGAAAACGCCGCGATTGCCGCGCCGCATCAGCGGTTCACCGGTGCCGGCTGGATCGGCCTGCGACAGGCCCTGCGCGGTCCAGCGCTCGTCATCGAATTCGGCAAGATGCACCCAGCCGCCTCCGGTGATCGATCCGGGCAGCTCAGACGGCCCGAGCTTGTAGCTGTATTTCAGCTGCCCGATGATCCACGGCGGATCGTTGACGCGAAATGCGAGACCGTGCGCGTTGGCAATTTGCGGATCATTCGGGCCGGGCGCAGCCGCACTGCCATTGAACACCGCCAGATAGGCCGTAAACGCATCCGACAGACTGGCCTTGAATCGAACGCCCGGCACGGCGAGCGGCGGCGACGGTCCGCCGGCCGGCAGGATCACGCCGGTGATGCCGGGCCAGCCCAGCGCCGAATTGACGAAGATATCGTCATACTTGCTGTCGATGAATTCGATATCGGAGGGTTGCTGACCGACCTTCACCAGCAGTTTGCCGCCGAACAGCGACTGTTCGATCCAGAATTCATAAAGCCGCGTCGCCGGCAGCGCCTCGATGCCGCTAACCAGCATCAGATTGCCGATATAGTCGCGCGACAGGCCAGGTCCGTGGATCTGATAGACATTGGCGTGAAAGGTCGCGCCGCTCCAGCCGACCGCCTTGTCGAGATCGACATCGACGCCGAAATCGAAACGCCCCTCATAGACCGCACCACGCCGGATGCCGCCGGAGGCATTACCGAGCGCCTCGCCGATATAGGTGGCTGACAGTGCAACGCCCCATTCGGCGAGCCGGTCATTGATCGGCTTCAGGCCGTTATCGCGCCAATCGCCGGCATACGCAGATGACAGCGAGACCGTCCCAAACGCGACAAGGCCGACGAGCACCATCATCGCACGGGCCATCCAGCACGGAAACACACCAACCATGATAGCTACCTGATGATCTTGAGGCGCTTCATCACGGCATAGGCCGATGCTGACGAAATCAATATCAGCGCGCCCGCCCAGAAAAATCCGGTTTCAACATCGGTCAGCGGCAGGCCCTTGGTGTTCATTCCGAAGATGCCGGTGACCAGCGTCGGCGGCAGCAGCAGTGCGGTGAGTACCGAGAGCACACGCAGGCTTTCATTGCCGCGCTCCTCGATCTGCAGATGCAGCTCTTCCTGCAGCAACCGGCTGCGCTCGCGCATCTCGACCACATTGTGATCCAGCCCGTCGAGCCGCTGCGCCAGCTTGCCGGCGCGCAATTGCAGCGCAGGCTTCAGCTCGCGCTGACCTTTGGCCTCAAGCCGCTGGAATACGATGCGCAGCCCGGAAAGCTGCCGATGCAGCCGCACGCAGGTCCGGCGCAGACGACCGAGTTTCTGCAGCATGTCCCGCGAATCGCCGGAGACCACCTGTTCCTCGATCTCGTCGAGCGATATCGCCAAACTGTCGGCGACCCCATCCATGGTGTCGGCGACATTCTCCACGATCGTCTCAAGCAGCGAGGCCATGCTGTCGATACGCTGGCCCTGCTCAAGCGAACGACGCGTGGCATCGACGGCACACAGCGCATGATGACGGCCGCTGATCAACAGGCGTTCGGTCATCACGAAGCGCAGATAGCCGGTGTCTTCGGTTGCCTCGTCGATATCGCGCAACAGGTCCGAGATCACGCCATAGATACTGTCATCGGTGGCATGGAGCTGCTGATAGGTGTCCTTGGACAGCAGCAAGGCACGGGCCTGCTCTGGCGCGTGCAACGGGATTTGCGCCAGCCATTGCAGCGCGCGCGCGTCAGTCAGGTTGAAATGCAGCCAGAGCAATCCGCCATGGGCAATGTCGATACCCGCATCGACCGGCAATGGCTCGGGCTTGCCGTCGGAATGGATGCGGAAGGCCCAGACCAGACCCGGAATCCGATCGGCCGAGCCAAGTGTGGACGACACCTCCGCAGTTGTGACCGGCACTTCAAGCTGCATCGGACACCCACCGTTTTTCACGCAACGCAATACGCATGCGCCACCAAAAAATAAAATATCTGCCTGCGGCTCTCCGACTGTGTCAGTCCGCCGCAGGCACTTAATGACACCCTTGTTACAGGGATATGTCAGCCGAGATGAGATGATGGTCCGATTAGAAAAAATCGGATCATCACCTCATCTCATTGTCTCAAGCATGATCTTTCGGAAAACCGGTTTCCACTTTTCCGGATCATGCTCTATTCGGCGGCTTCGGCGAGTGTATCGCTCTGCTTGTTGTAGTCATGGACGACACGGCCATAGGGCAATGTCAGGTCGGCCAGGAAATGATGCGCACCGATCACGCGGCGCACCGGAAAGTCGGCGACCGGCGCATTGACGTGCGGGACCAGGTGCAGGCGTCCCGGGCCGAACCACGACCCCTTGACGGTGATATCAGTCAGGTTGATCGCCACCAGCTGACAGACTTCCGCGCTGCCATCGACACCGGGGATCAGCTTCAGATTGATCTGGGTCTTGGAGAGCGTGGCGTGCGTCGCTTCGCCATTGCCGGCCATGGCACCGTGCTTGTAGGCCATCGTGCCCATGGCAACCTGCTGCCCGGCATATTCCAGCGTGCCGGTCAGCGTGTCCTTGACCACTTCAAGCTTCGGATGCGCGTATTTCTTCGGAAAGCCCCAGATCTCGCGGCCGGCGGCGATCGGCGGATCATCGTCCAGATACATCTGCGAGACGAAATTGACGTCCTCACCCTTGAAACGCGCGGGGATCACGAGGCCCGTTTCCGTATAGCTGCCGAAGCCGGATGAGTCCGGCATCTTGATCCACTCATAATGCACGATGGACTGTTCGATCGGCTCCAGTGGCTCGGGCAAACCCATCCGGATCAGGTCCGGATCGGTCTCATAGGTGATGACGAGGAATTCGCGATTGATGAAGCGATAGGGACCGGCGGGATAGCTCGGGCCGGCCATCGGCATCGACGGCAAACGGAGGATGTCTTCCTGGCGCATCGGAAACTCCTTGAGTGTGAAATCGCAGGGTTCGGATCGTTGGATTGAACTCAGTGCGCTGTCCACCCGCCATCGACCGGCAGCGTGATGCCGGTGATCGAACGGGCGTGGTCGGTGCAGAGGAAATTGACGACCGAAGACAGTTCTTCGACGGTCACGAAACGTTTGGTGGGCTGGGCGGCCAGCAGCACGTCGGAGATCACCTGCTGCTCAGTGATGCCGCGCGCCTTGGCCTGCTCCGGGATCTGCTTTTCGACCAGCGGCGTCATCACATAACCCGGGCATACCGCATTCACGGTGATGCCGTGTTCGGCGACTTCCAGCGCCGCCGTCTTGGTCAGCCCGGCAATGCCGTGCTTGGCCGCGACATAGGCCGACTTGAACGGCGAGGCGACCAGCGCATGGGCCGAAGCGATGTTGACGATCCGGCCCCAGGACTTCGCCTTCATGTGGGGAATGGCGAGACGCGTGGTGTGAAACGCACTCGACAGGTTGATCGCCACGATCGCGTCCCATTTCTCGACCGGGAATTCCTCGAGCGGCGCGACATATTGAATGCCGGCATTGTTGACCAGGATATCGACACCGCCGAATTCCTGCTCGGCCTGTGCCATCATCGCCGCGATGTCGTTGCCGTCGGCCATGTTGGCGCCGCTATAGAGCACCCGGACCTGATGGCTGTCGGCAATCTCGCTGCGGATCGCCTCGATCTCATGGGCGTCGCCGAAGCCGTTCAGCACGATATTGACGCCGCTGGCCGCAAGGCCGCGCGCGATACCAAGGCCGATGCCGCTGGTGGAGCCGGTGATGATGGCGGACTTTTCAGACAGCATGCGCGCAGCCCTTCGTAAGCAAACGTTAATATCTGCTTCTTTGCTAGCGATGCTGTTTGACGGCGGTATGAGGAATTTCCTTCAGCCGCGTGACGCGCTCATGGACTGACGCGCGGTCATCGAATTTGCCATTTGTCACAACGCCGTCACTGCTCATCTGAATTCTGCCGCCAACATCATGTGATCGCTGAGGAGAAGACCCAGATGGACGCGCGGACACCCGATTCAGATACGACTGTCGAGACCGGCTGGCGCCCCGATCGCTGTGATCGTGTAGCACTGGTGCTGCAGGGCGGTGGCGCCCTCGGCGCCTATCAGGCCGGCGTGTATCAGGCGCTCCATGAGCAAGGCATGGAGCCGGACTGGGTGTGCGGCGTATCGATCGGCGCGATCAATTCGGCGATCATCGCCGGCAATCCGCCGGAAGACCGGCTGGAGAAGCTGCAGATCTTCTGGGACCGCATCACCGCCCGCAAGGTCTGGCACTACACACCGGACGGTGACGTCTATCGCAAGGCCCGCAATCTCGCGAGCTCGTTCATGACCACGACCCTCGGCCAGCCCGGTTTCTTCAAGCCGCACGAGGTCAATCCTTGGTTCAGCCCGGCCGGTGCAAAGACGGCGACGAGCTATTACGACACCTCGCCGCTACGCGACACCCTGCTCGAACTGGTCGACTTCGATCTCATCAATTCGCGCAAAATCCATTTCGCCGTCGGCGCGGTCAACGTTATCACCGGCAACTTCCTCTATTTCGACAACAAGAAGGAAGTCATCGCGCCCGAACACGTGATGGCATCAGGCGCACTGCCGCCAGCTTTGCCGATGGTGAAGATCGGCACCGATCATTTCTGGGATGGCGGCATCGTCTCCAACACGCCGCTGCAGCACCTGCTCGACCAGGAAGACAAGATGAACTCGCTCGTCTTCCAGGTCGATCTGTTCAGCGCCCGCGGCGTGCTGCCACGGGATATCCAGGAGGTGCTGGCCCGGCACAAGGACATCGTCTATTCGTCCCGCACCCGCCACAACACCGACATCTACCGGCGCATGAACAATCTGAAGTCGGAACTCTACAAGGTGCTGCAGCGCATTCCCGACGACCAGCTGAGCGACGAGGAACGCGCGCGGCGCGACAGCCTGTCGGATCTGCCGGAGATCACCATCCTGCAGATGATCTACCAGCAGAAGGCCTATGAGGGCGATTCCAAGGACCACGAATTCTCGGCGACCTCGATGCGCGAACACTGGCAGAGCGGCCTCGACGATACCCGTCGCACCCTGAAGCGCCGCGACTGGCTGGCGCTGCCGGAGCAAGGCAAGGGCATCGTGGTGCACGACGTGCATCGCGAGAGCAGTTCGTAAAGGCATATTGCTCGTCATTCCGGGATTCGCCGTAGCCGGCTTTAGCCGGCGGAGGTGAAGACCCGGAATCCCGAAGTGTTCATCCCATGTCGAGATTCCGGGTTCGCGCGCGCAAGTGCGCACGCGCCCCGGAATGACAGTGTTATACAAAAAGGCCCGCGCAGATGATGCGCGGGCCTTTTCTTTTAGCGGTTTGAAAGAGCGAGGCCGCCGCGTTTCCGCAGCGGCCTCGCCTATCCTCAGAACAACTGGCTGAACAGCACGTAGAGCGAGGCCGAGAGCATGATGGCGCAGGGCAACGTCAGCACCCAGGCCATCAGCAGGTTGCGGATGGTGGCCATCTGCAGGCCCGAGCCGTTCGCCGCCATGGTGCCCGCAACGCCGGACGACAGCACGTGGGTGGTCGAAACCGGCAGACCGAAGACGTCGGCCGCGCCGATGGTGGCAGCGGCCACGAGTTCGGCCGAAGCACCCTGCGCATAGGTCAGATGCGTCTTGCCGATCTTCTCGCCGACGGTGACGACGATGCGCTTCCAGCCGACCATGGTGCCGAGGCCGAGTGCGATGGCTACGGCGATCTTCACCCAATCCGGGATGAACTTGGTGGCGGCATCGAGCGAGCCCTTATAGGCGTTGAGGGTCGCGACATCTTCCTTGTTGAGGTCGTTTTCCTTGTCCTTCATCAGGAAGCGGATGGCCTCCGATGCGAGATACATGTCGTTGCGGGTGTTGCCGACGGATTCCGCAGGCACCTTGTCGAGCGTGCCATAGCTGCGAACCTGATCGCCGACCTGCTGGACGAGAACGGCGAGCGACGGATAGGTGCCTTCGCTGATCTTGCGCTGCGACACGTAAGTGGTCACAGCCGGACGGGGATCGCCGATGATGCTGTGACCGGCACCCTTGGCTGCAATCACCTTGGCGGCCGCGATGGAGTTGACCTGGAACTGGGCAACGCGGGATTCCGGCAATGCGCGGTTCAGCGCATAGGCGGTCGGCACGGTGCCGATCAGCACCAGCATGATCAGGCCCATGCCCTTCTGACCGTCATTCGAACCATGCGCGAAGGACACGCCTGTGCAGGTGGCGATCAGAATGCCGCGGATCCACAGCGGCGGCGCCTTGTTGCCGTCCGGTGCCTTATACAGAGCGGGATTGCGCACCACGAATTTCAGCATCAGCAGCAGGATGGCGGCGCAGGCGAAGCCGAACAGCGGCGACAGCAGCAGCGCATAGCCGATTTCGGTGGCCTTGCCCCAATCGACGCCCGAGGTGCCGTCGCGGCCGCGCATCAGCGCATTGGCGATACCGACGCCGATGATCGAACCGATCAGGGTGTGCGAGCTGGAGGCCGGCAGGCCGAGATACCAAGTGCCGAGATTCCAGATGATCGCCGCGATCAGTAGCGCGAACACCATGGCGAAGCCGGCGCCGCTGGAGACCTGCAGGATCAATTCCACCGGCAGCAGCGAAACGATGCCGAAGGCCACCGCGCCCGTGGAGAACAGCACGCCGAGGAAGTTGAAAAAGCCCGACCACATCACGGCGAATTCCGCCGGCAGCGAGTGGGTGTAGATGACCGTGGCCACCGCATTGGCGGTGTCATGGAAGCCGTTGACGAATTCGAAGCCGAGCGCGATCAGCAGCGCCACGAACAGCAGGAGGTAGGGCAGGTAGCTGGTGACGCGGGTGCCGGTGGCGTTGACGTCCACATAAATGCTGTAGGCGACGAACAGGAGGCCGGCGGCGAGAATGCCGAAAAACAGGATCATCGTCAGCGGGTTGAAGCCCTTGTCGAGATTGGGCCGCGATGCCGGCTCGACTGGCCCGCTTCCGGAAATGGGTTGATTGAGTGTGAAATCGGTCATGAAACGCCCCCGTTACAGGTTAAGAGGCGTTAATCTCTGCACCACGGATGCGAAACCCGGATGACAGGCGCGACAATTTGTCTGTTACGGGTTGCGACAGTCATGCGTCGCCGGCGGACCGGCATGTGACAGGCGCTCAGATCGCCGACGCGACCTTTTCGAGCCCGATCATGCGCGCCAGTGCACGGACTTCGCGCTTCTGATCCTCACGCAACTGGAACAGCAACGGCATTGCAGCGGACTTGAGCTGCTGCACCTCGTCGCTGTCGGGATCGATCGGCGGCGCGCCGGCCGACGAACTGGCCTGCTTGGTCTCGTGGATCCTGCGCGCCACGTTGCGCAGCGCCGCCTCGACGCCGGGCCAGTAGGATTCTTGCGACGCGGTCAGATTGAGCCGGCTCTTGATCGCCGAAATCTGCGCATCGCTGAGCAGCGTATAGGTCTTCTGCACCGGCTTGGCGGCGGCCTTGGGCTTGGCGGTCGGCTGCGGCACCACGATCGGCGCAAGCACCGTCGAACCGGGCGCTTCGATCGGACTGTCGGATGCAAAAGCCTGGCGCAACGGACTGCCGTCAACGCTCGGCACCTGCTGCGGATCGAGCGACGCCATCATGGCGCCGGCGACTGGCAGCCTGTCTTTCTTGCCTTGGGAGTTGGAAACCGGTCCGCGCGACACCGCGACCGAATTTTGCGCGGCACTGTCGTCATATGACAGCGACAGCGATGGGATGCTATCGCGACCGAGGATGCTCGCAACAGCCACGCCGGTCAGCAACAGGCAGCCCAGCACAAGAAGGGTCAGCACACGCGTCAAGCCAGTCTCCGAAATTCAGGACTACCAGAGGTACCTGTCCTCACAAATGGAGATTAATTAAGGCCTAACCATACCGTAGCGGTGTTATAATACTCATAAACGCTCAGGCGGCGTTGGCGAGAACATAGGCTTCCTGGATATCGCTCACGATATCGGAGGCTTCCCACAGCGCATCCGGGGCGACCGATTGCATGCTGATGGTCCAGTTCGCGCCTTTTCCGGCGCGGGGCGTGCTGACGATGTCGAACTGCACCTCGCGGCACAGCGGATGACGGCCGAAAGCTGCGGCCACGCGTGCTTTGATCTCCTCGATCGTGGCCGGCGTCTTCGCGAAATAGGCTTCGATATCCATGATGGCCCCTGAATCGGTTGATTCCCGATCAGGGCATTGTTGGTTCCACAGGATTTAACGAATGGTTAATTTCGCTGCGCCGTGAGCAGATTGATACCACCGCTGCGGGAGGCTCAGCCCAGCAGTTGATCGAGCCGATCCCGGAGCTGATCCTGATGATACGGCTTGGCAAGCCGCGGCAGATCGACCTGAGCGCCTTCGGGCAAATCCGCATAGCCGGTGGCGAGCAGGATCGGCAGCGATGGCCGCATTTCGCGGGAATAAGCCGCAAGCTCGATGCCCGTCATGCCGGGCATCATGTGATCGGTCATCATCAGATCGAGCGGCTCGTCGCTTTTCAGAATCTCCAGCGCATGCCGCCCCGAATTCGCGGGGATCACCCGATGGCCGAGATCCTCCAGCATCTCCGTCGTCGACATCGCGATCAGGGGATCGTCATCGACGAACAGGATCACGGCAGAGCGCGCGGCGTGGCGCATGACATGGGCCGGATCGACCGCCTCCGGCTTCCTGTCGGTGACCGGCAGCACGAGGGTCGCCGTCGTTCCCTTGCCGACAACGCTGGAGAGATCGAGCGTGCCACCAAGCTGCACAGCCAGACCGTGCACCATGGACAGACCGAGACCAGTCCCCTTGCCGACCGGCTTGGTCGAGAAGAACGGCTCGATCGCCTTCTTCAACGTCTCCGGCGACATGCCGGCGCCATTGTCGATGATCGACACCTTGAGATAGTCGCCGGGCTTCAGAATCGGATCGCCCTTGCCGACCCGATGCTTCTTCACCCTGATATCGATGGAGCCGCCGTCCTGCATGGCGTCGCGCGCATTGATCGCGAGATTGAGGATGGCGAGTTCGAGTTGATTGGGATCGATCTGCGCCCGCGGCAAATCGTTGGGAATATCGAGACGCAGCGCGACGCGCGGCCCGAGTGAACGTTCGAGCAGATCGCTCATGCCGCGGACCAGCGCACCGAGATCGACGGCCACGGCTTTCAGATCCTGCTGCCGTGCAAAGGCCAGTAGCCGCTGCGTCAGCGAGGCGCCGCGCTCGGCGCCCTGCATCGCGCCATCGACCAGTCGTTTCAGGCGCGGGTCGTCCGGCATGCGCTTGCGCAGCAGATCGAGATTGCCCATCACCGCCATCAGCAGATTGTTGAAGTCATGCGCGACGCCGCCGGTGAGCTGGCCGATGGTCTCCATCTTCTGCGCCTGACGCAATTGGTCCTGCGCTTTCTCGCGCGCCGCAACTTCCTTCATCAGGTCGTTGCTGCGTTCCCCAACGCGCTGTTCGAGCGTCGCCGTAAGCTCGGCAAGCGCGGACCGCTCCGCCGTCAACTGCTCCAGCAAATTGTCGCGATCGATATCGGCAGACTTCCGCGCCGTGATATCGACGGAGACGCCGACGAGTGTTTTCGGCTTGCCGTCAGGCCCACGGACCATGCGCGCACGCGTCTCGACCCAATGCACCGAGCCGTCCGGCCAGATATTGCGGTATTCGACATTGTAATCCGCGCCGGCCATCAGCGTCGCATCGAGCGCCTGCTGGCGTTGCTCGCGATCATCGGGATGAACCGCGGCCTGCAACTCGCTGAACGTGAACGACTGATCCGGTCGGCGGCCGAAGCATGCCTTGGTCGTATCCGAGACCTCAAGCCGAAGTTCGGGCAGATGCAGTTCGAGCGTCCCGAGCCGTCCCGCATCGAGCGCCGTCTGCAGCAACCCCTGACTGTCGCCGAGATCTTCGAGAATGGCACGCGTCTGATATTGGCGCCGGCGCGCGCGGACGGCCGAACCGACGATCGAAATCAGGGTTGTCGGGTGAAACGGGCGCTCGATGAACGTCACATTGCCGAGTAACTGTCCGAGCCGCGCGGCATCCGGGTTGCGCTCCGGTCCGCCGCCCTGACGCGTCAGCAAGACGATCGGGAAATCGGACCATGACGGTTGATCGTGCAGCCAGTTGCCGAGGCCGCGCAGATCGACGGTCTTGATCGCCTCGTCGGCGATCACGGCGACACCGGCACCGCCCTTGATCTCCTCGAGCAGCGACAGGAAGTCCTCGCAGGGCTGCGCGTAAAAACCGGCCTCGCGGATCAAGGCGGCAGCCACTGCAGAATCACGCCCTGTGGGAGCAAGGATGACAGCGCGCTCGGAGGAACGTCCCGGTTTCACGCCGAGGATCCCTCGAGCAGAGCGCTTTGACCACTATAGATGGGTACGCCGCGCAACACGCCCTGGAATTCGCTAAGCGGCGCGCCGATTGTGAGACCTCGCCCGTCGATCCGGTACTCGCGAATGGTCGACTCATGCGCGCCGGTTCGCTTCTTGATTACAGACATCGCGCGGCGAACGCTGCCGCGTGCCTCGAAGTAACGGAGCAGGATCACGGTATCGGCGAGATAGGTGACGTCCACCGGCGCCTTCATATCGCCGACGAGGCCGTGCTGCGCCACCGTCATGAAGGTCGCTGCGCCCCTGCGGTTGAGATATTGCAGTAGCTCATGCATGTGCAGGATCAGCGAGTTCTCTTCCGGCATCGAGGCCTGATAGCCATTGAGACTGTCGATCACGACGGTCTTGATGTTGTGCTCGTCGATCTGACGACGGACGCGATGCGCAAATTCACCCGGCGACAATTCAGCGGCATCAACCTGCTCGACGAACAGACGCCCGCTTTCCTGCATGGCGGCGAGATCGATTCCGATCCCCTTCATGCGATCGAACAGCAGTCCAAGCTCCTCGTCGAAGATAAACATGGCCGCCTTCTCGCCGCGCTTCACCGCTGCGACCACGTTGACGATCGCGGTCAGCGATTTGCCCGTGCCCGCCGGCCCCAGGATCAATGTACTCGAGCCTGTTTCGATACCGCCGCCGAGCAGTTGATCGAGCTGCGCAATGCCGCTCGACTTGGTCTTGCGATCCATGCTGTTGCGGAATTCGGATGCGACCAACCGAGGAAAGACGTTGAGGCCGCCCGTGGTGATGGTGGCATCGTGGTAGCCGCCGCGAAACTTGACACCGCGATACTTGATCACCCGCGCACGCCGACGTTCGGCACCGTAGGAGGGCGCCAGTTCTTCCAGCCGCAGCACGCCATGCGCGACGCTGTGCACTGTCTTGTCGGCCACTTCCGCCGTGAGGTCGTCGAGCAACATCACCGTCGTGCCGAATTTTGCGAAGTAATGCTTGATAGCCAGTATCTGGCGGCGATAACGCAGCGAGCTCTGCGCCAGCAGCCGGATTTCGGACAGGCTGTCCAGCACGACCCTGCTCGGCTGGGTGCGTTCCACCGCCTCGAATATCTGCTTGGTGGTTTCGCCGAGTTCGAGGTCGGACGAATAGAGCAGACTCTGCTGCTGATCCTCGTCAAGCAGGCTTTCCGGCGGCAGGAGTTCGAAAACTTCAATGCTTTTGTCGAGGGCCCAGCCATGGGACGCTGCGCCATCGCGCAACTCACTATTCGTCTCGGAGAGCGTGATGTAGAGACATTTCTCTCCGACCCGCGCGCCCTCCAGCAAGAACTGCAACGCGACCGTGGTCTTGCCTGTCCCCGGCGCGCCTTCGACAAGAAAAATGTGACCTCGGGAGAATCCGCCGGAGAGGATATTATCCAATCCCCAGATGCCGGTTCTGGCTTTGTCGTCCTGCACGTGCGTCGAACTCATACTGCCCCCTGACGCGCGATAACCGGGGCAATATCAATCGGTTCCCGGTCCAGGACAAAAATTCTAAAAAGCGCGCCGGTCGTCACCGTCTCTCAATGACCAGGCTCTGCACTGCCCGGCCGAAATAACCATTGATATCGGCGAGCTTCGACGCAGCAAGACCGGCGCCATCCGGCCCGATCCAGCTCTCCCCGTCCAGCAGGATCCAGTCGCCCACCGGGGGACGCGACAGGCTTACGGTGAGGTCGGCATTCAGGAAGGTCCAGTCGTCGAAACTCAGCACCGGTGACGAGCCGTTGCTGAAGTCGGCCGCGATGACGGCACGCATCACCTGCGAGAGGCCGGCGCCTTCGACGATCGGCCGGTTGGCACGGTACCAGATCGCGCCCGGCCCCAGCGACAGGAAGCCGCCGCGCACCGCGCGAATGGTCATGCCGGTGACGAAGGGACTGCTGGCGTAACGTGGCTCCAGCAATCCACCCTGATCCGGCGGCGGCACCGTGACCGGCGGATCGGCGATCTCCGACGGAAGCGCCTGCGCCTCCGCCCTGATCTTCAGCACTGTCGCACGCACCACGACTGTACCGTTCGCCAACAGTCTGACGCCAACGAGCTGAATCTTGCGACCCTCGCGCAGCACTTCCGTCTCGAAAGTGAGCGGCGCCACCGGCACCGGCCGCAACAAGTCGATGGTGACACGCGTCACATGCATCGGACTTGCGGTGGGCATCTGCTCGGCAAGCCATGTCACCAGCGCCGACGGTGCGGAGCCATGCTGCATGGTCTCGTTCCATGGACCCGCAGCATGCGGGCTGGTGACGACATGATTGCCGTCCACGCGATAGATGGCGTCCATCAAATCGGCCTTCTCAATGCAGGATCAGAGCGGCGGATCGATCGCTTCGTCATATTCTTTCTTGAAGCGCGCAACGAGCTCGGCCACCGGCACGACCTTCGACACGCTGCCGATGCCCTGGCCACTGCCCCAGATTTCCTTCCAGGCCTTTGGCTTGGCGCGCTCGCCTGACGCATCGGTGCCGAAATTCATCTTGGTTGGATCGGACTCCGGCAGATTGTCCGGATCCATGCCGGCGGCGACGATGGACGGCTTCAGGTAGTTGCCGTGAACGCCGGTGAAGAGATTCGAATAGACGATGTCTTCCGAGCCGGAGGCCGCGATCATGTCCTTGTAGCCCGGCACCGCATTGGCTTCGGTGGTGGCAATGAAGGCCGAACCGATATAGGCGAAGTCGGCACCGAGGATACGCGCGGCGCGAATGGCGCGACCGTTGGCGATGGCGCCCGACAGTGCGATCGGACCGTCGAACCACTGCCGAGTCTCGGCGACGAACGCGAGCGGCGAGATCTCGCCAGCATGACCGCCGGCGCCTGCCGCAACGAGGATCAGGCCGTCAGCACCCTTCTCGATCGCCTTGTGCGCGAAACGTTGATTGATGACGTCATGAAACACGATGCCGCCCCAGGCATGGGCCGCCTGATTGAGTTCTTCACGCGCGCCAAGCGAGGTGATCATCATCGGCACCTTATGCTTTTCGCAAAGCGCCATGTCCTGCTCGAGTCGGTTGTTGGACTTGTGCACGATCTGGTTGACCGCGAAGGGTGCGGAGAGCCGATCCGGATGCGCCTTGTCATGCGCAGCGAGTTCTTCCTTGATCCGGTGCAGCCATTCGTCGAGCAGCGCCGCCGGACGTGCATTCAGCGCGGGAAACGCGCCGACGATTCCAGCCTTGCACTGCGCGATGACGAGATCCGGCACCGAAATGATGAATAGCGGCGAACCGATCACGGGCAGCGATAGGCGGTTCTTGAACAAAGCCGGCATCGACATGGGAAATTCCTCGACTTCTTTTCTTGATTTGTGCGCGATCCTGCGCGCCCGCCCCCGGTCGATCCGGGAGGCGGCCGGACGATGCCAGAAGCCTGGGGCGGATGGCAATTGCGCTGCGGGAGAAAAAAGCCGGCCCTGAGCGGCGTTTGCCCGGTACGCGGAATAATGGGGCGCCCACTTCCAGGTGGCGCCCCATTATCGGGATGACTGATCGATTATCGGCAAGCGCCCGATCAAGCGGGTTCTGACATCGTCACACGATTCTTGACGCTGGGACGCTCGTTCATCCTTGCGTACCAGGCGTGGAGAGCCTCGTACTCCGCAGGCACCTCGAGCTTCACGAGACCGGCGAAGATCAAACCGCCGATTACCGTGATATCGGCCATCGAGAAAAACTCGCCGGCAATGAACGGCTGCTTTTTCAGCACCCCGTCAAAGTACGCCATCCCCCTGAGCGCCTTGTCACGCTGGCGGAAACCCCACTCGGCATTTTGATAGATCTCGACGTTGGGTCCGAGCCCCGGTGTCGCGTGATGAAAATAGACACTAATGGCGTCGAGCAGCTCCAGCTCGGCACGCTTGCTCATCATGTGAATCAAGCCCTTCTCGCGCGGCGTGCCGCCCGTGAGCGTGGGGGTGCCATCAAGCGCGTCGAGATACTCGGTGATGGCCGTGCATTCGGCAATGAAAGTGCCGTCGTCGAGTTCGAGCACCGGCAACGTGCCGGAATAGTTCTTGGCGAGAAACGCGGGCTTCTTGTGTTCGCCTTTGGTGAGATCGACCGACACAAAATTTATGCGCGATCGAAGCTTCTTCTCGGCCACCGCGATCCGAACGCGCGCCGGGTAAGGCCCCGTGCTCCAATCGTGAATCGTCATCATCGGGAGCTTTGTCGCGTCGCCATTGGTGATTTGAGTGCTCATCATTCTTCCTACCTATCAGTTGGTAGGCTGCATTTACGGCTTTGATTTGTCGGCGTCAACGCCTATCTATCACTTGGTAGGCCGCAAGCACGAGGTTGTGAGACCGGGATATGAGTTCGAATTCCAGGGAAGCCATCCTGGCGGCAGCGAAACTGACCGCGCAGGCCCATGGCTATAGCGGCCTGAATTTCCGCGATCTCGCGGCAGAGGTCGGCATCAAGGCTGCGAGCATCTACCACCACTTCCCGAGCAAGGCCGATCTCGGCGCCGCCGTCGCCAGGCGTTATTGGGAGGATTCAGCGGCCTATCTGGAGGCACTGCTGGCCGAGTCCAAGGATCCGGCCGCGTGCCTGCGCCAATATCCCGGCACGTTCCGCAAGGCGCTGGAGAGCGGCAACCGCATGTGCCTGTGCAGCTTCATGGCCGCCGAACATGACGACCTGCCGGAGCCAGTGAAGAAAGAGATCCGGACCTTCACGGATATCAATGTGGCATGGCTGAGCAAGGTTCTCACCGCTGTGACCGCCGCGAGCCCTGAGGAGAGCGAACCACGCGCGCGCGCCATCTTCGCCGCCATCACCGGCGCCCAGCTGATGGCAAGAAGCCGCGCGGATGTCTCGCTCTATGACGCGCTCATCGAGAGCTATCGCGCAGCGGGTCTGTTGCCGGCATAGACCTACTGGCAGAGCGCCTGGGTGACGTAATTTTCCGTCTTGCAGTCACCCGGCTCCGGCGCGCGGCCGGGGATCATGGCCCTGGGCGAGCAGCTTTGCGCTGCGTCGGTGTCGAGGCTCTTGCCGTCCTTGAAGCCCTTGCTCTGACAGAGCTTGTCGGAGGCCGCCTTGCAGTCCGGTGCGCCATTGGCAGCGACCGGGCAAGCGACCCGCCCCTTCACCACCGTGTTCAGCTTGGTCAGGCTGTCAGTCCCCAGCGAGGGCATGGCGGGCAGCGACGGCAGCAGCGAAGTGGAATTCTTGAACAGCTTGCCGATCTCGTTGAACAGGCCGGGATTCTCAGGCGCGGGCGGCGGTGACGGCGGCGGCGCCTGTTCAGCCATCGGCGCCGGCGCGAAGGCCGCGGCAGGCGGCGGTGGCGCCGAGGGAGCCGGGACGACCTGAATCGTGATCGACTTCTGCGGCGCCGGTTGCTGCTGCATGGCCTGCGACCAGGCACACACGGTGGCTGCGCCGACGGCCAGCGCCGCGATCGCAGCCACGACGCAGTTGCGGGTTACCGGAGCAAACAGACAGGTCAAATCGAACATGATGCGAAATGTATCCCGGCACCTGCGCCGGGGGAAGCATCCTGATCTAGAACAGCCGGAATGCGATGATGAAGCCGAGCACCAGAACGCCGACGCCCAGCGCAACCCACAGACCCAGACGCTTTTCGATGGTCTCGCGAATCCACACGCCGTAGCGGTTGAGCAGGACGGCGACGACATAGAAGCGCACGCCACGGGCAACCACCGACAGCGCGATGAACATCCAGATATTATAGTTGGCGAAGCCTGACGTGATGGTGACAAGCTTGTAGGGGATCGGCGTCAGCCCCTTCAGCAGGATGATCCATGCGCCATATTCGGCATAGCCGGCGCGGAATGCCTCGACCTTGTCGCCGTAGCCGTAGAAATGAATGACCCATTGGCCGACGGAGTCATACAGCACCGCGCCGATGAGATACCCCACCACGCCGCCGAGCACTGAGGTAATGGTGCAAATGCCCGCATAGAGCCAGGCCTTCTGTGGCCGGGCCAGCGCCATCGGAATCAGCATCACATCCGGCGGCACCGGAAAGAACGAACTTTCCGCGAAGGACACGATGCCCAAAATCCAGAGGGCATAGGGCTTGTGGGCGGCGTCGATACACCAGTCATACATTCGTCTGAGCATGGTCCGCGATGAACCATCCTGACGCCGATTTGTCTATGGCTGGGCTGACACGCGCGAGACGAAAAGCTCAACTCAACTTGCGAAGGCGACGACCTTCGAGCGCGACAATTGGCCGCCGTGCAGCGCTTTGCTCGATGGATTTGGGCCGTTTCGGCGGTTTCGGGAGCTTTTCGGCGATACCGAGCATGTCTTCACGCCGGCTCATCTCGGCCCAGACCTGCTCAGGACGCACACCCGCGGCCGCCCACAATACAGTCAAATTGTAGAGAAGGTCGGCGCTTTCACGGATCACGGCGTCCGGCTTGCGGTTGATCGCATCGATGACGACCTCGATGGCCTCCTCGGCCAGCTTCTTCGCCATCTTTTCCGGCCCCTGCTGATAAAGCCGGGCCGTTCGCGAGACCGATGGATCGAGATCCTTGGCCGCGATCACCGCCTGATAAAGCCGGTCGAGCGAATCACTCATGCAACTACACTATCTCAAAGCTGTCGCCAGCGCGTTAACGGCTGGCATTCAAGTGTCTGCAACGACGTCAAACGCCGGCCGCAAGCGCGACCGGCGTTTGATAGTTAAGTGACAGTTGCATGACGGAATAAGTTGTGACCGATCGCGAACTACCAGGTCATACGACGCGAATTATCGTAACCATGACCACCGCCGTAGCCGCGATACGGTACGCCACCGTAATAGGCAGGACCGCCATCATAATAGGCTGGGCCACCGCCGTAGTAGCCGTAGCCCGGACCATTATCGTAGTAATAGTCGCGACGGCTCTGCGTGGCAGCGATTGCGCCAATGGTGCCGACGATGGCGCCAAAAGCCGCGAGGCCGGCAGCGTTGCCGCCACCGCGATAGTAGCGACGGCGCGCGCTGCTGAAATCGGTCGCATCGCTGGTGCCGTGAGTTGCAACAGCCTGGCTTGTGTTCTTGGCGACAGGCGCCGCGATTGCTCCGGTCGGCGCAATTGCCGAGATAGTCATGGCCGCAACACTCGCCACGATGGCGGCGCGGCCAGTCTTATTAAACAATCCATTTCGTACGAACATCTCAATGTCCTCCGTGGTCGTCTGGCCCTGTGGGCCTCTGCATAGCCAACCACTTCGACCACTATGAGTTCCCCAACCCCAACGGCAGCTGAACGATCGGTGTCCAAATCGGGGCAGTCATCTCCCGTTCAGCCTTTTACGGTTAGAAACGACGCGCAAGATGTCGCACCATGGCGCCATCAATCAGACATGCCCGGCGGGGTAACTGCCGGTCCGTCAGTCGTTAAGTATCTTGATGCCCAGAAACGCGACCAACATTTCCCGGCGGCATGTCCTCCTCTCGCTGAGTGCGCTGGGCTCCGTCGCTTTTTGCGCGTCATCGGGACAGGCCGCCGACGACAACAAGACAGCTGACGACAAAACACCGACCAATATCCAGTTTGCGCTCGATCGCGCAGTCGATGCGATTGCCGCACCTTTCGTGCTGGCCGATGCCCGCGGCCTGTACCGGGCCGAGAACCTGAATGTAACGACCACCGTGGCCGCAGGATCGAAGGAGGCCATCGCGCGGATCGCCTCCGGTGCCTGCGACATGGCGCTAGCCGATCTCAATGCGTTGATCCGCTATCGCGGCGATTCCGATGCCGCGACGGTGAAAGCCGTCTTCGTGCTGCTCAACCTAGCCCCCTACGCCATCGTCGCCCGCAAGAGCCGCGGCGTGATCTCGCTCGGCAGCCTCGAAGGAAAAGTGCTTGGGGTCGCTGACCGCGATCTGGCGATCCGGCTGTGGCCGGCGCTGGCCAAGCGAAACAACATCAAGCTTGCAACCGTGAAACAGGAGAGGATCAGCGCCGCGGTGCGCGAACCGATGCTCTCGGCCGGTCAGGTCGATGCGGTCACCGGCTTCTCCTATCTCTCGGCGGTCAACCTGCGCGACCGCGGCGTCCCCGCCGATGACCTGGCAGTGTTTCGTTTCGCCGACTTCGGGTCCGCCGCCTATGGCCTCGCGCTGATCGTCAATCCGAAATTCGCTGCCGCCAGACCCGAGGCCGTGAAAGCATTCATTCGTGCCGTCACCGCCGGGACGCAGTTGGCAATCCAGGACCCGGCCAAGGCGATCACCGACGTCATGACCCAGATGGAGAATGGTTCGCGCGAGCTCGAACTGACGCGGCTCCACATTGCCATTACCGACAATATCCTGACCGACGACGTCCGCCGCGACGGGCTGGGTGGCATCGACGCCGCACGCTTTGAGGCGTCGCTCGACGAGATCGCCGAAGATTTTACCTTCAAGAAGCGCCCCTCAGCCGCGGACATCTTCGACGACAGCTTCCTGCCGGGCTCGGTCGGCCGCAAGATCAACTGAAGAAGTTCAACTGAAGAAGTTCAACTGAACAACTTTTCCCGAAGCTGTATTCGGCTGCCATCCCCGCCTAGACTATGCGCAATCGGTTATCCCGTTCGCGCTGCGCTGAGTGACCTCCCATGATCCGTCTTTACACCCGTGTGCTGGAGCTGCTCGGCAAGGAGAAGCGCCTCGGCTGGATCCTTGCGGGCGCCAACCTGCTGCTAGCCGGCGCGCAATTCGCCGAACCGGTGCTGTTCGGCCGGATCATCGACGTGCTCTCGGGCAATCTCTCGACGGCCGCGATGCAGACGGACAGCGCATCGCCCTGGCCACTGCTGGCGGCCTGGGTTGCGTTCGGCCTGTTCACCATCGTCTGCGGCGCGGTGGTTGCGCTTCATGCGGATCGCCTCGCGCATCGCCAGCGCCAGGCGGTGCTGACCGATTACTTCGAACACATCATGCAATTGCCGCTGACCTTCCACACCGGTACGCATTCAGGGCGCCTGATGAAAGTGATGCTGGCCGGCACCGATGCCCTGTGGCGCGTCTGGCTCGGCTTCTTCCGCGAGCACTTCGCCTCCATCGTCTCGCTGCTCGTCCTGCTGCCGCTGTCGATCTATCTGAACTGGCGGCTGGCCATCCTGCTCGTAATCCTCTGCGTCGTGTTCACGGTGCTGACCACCATGGTCGTGCGCAAGACGTCGGGCATGCAGAGCGACGTCGAGGAGCATTACGGCGACCTTTCCGCGCGCGCGTCCGATGCGCTGGGCAATGTCGCGCTGGTGCAGAGCTTCACGCGCATCGATGCCGAGGTGCAAGGCCTGCGCGGCGTCTCCAGCCAGTTGCTCGAAAAGCAGATGCCGGTGCTGTCATGGTGGGCCCTGGTCTCGGTGATGACGCGCGCCTCCACCACCATCACGGTGCTGGCCATCTTCACCGTCGGCATCGCGCTGCATCAGCAGGGTCTCACCACCGTGGGCGAGATCGTGATGTTCGTCTCCTTTGCGACGATGCTGATCCAGAAGCTCGAACAGGTGGTCTCCTTCATCAACACCATCTTCATGGAAGCGCCGCGGCTGCGCGATTTCATGAACGTCCTCGATGCCGTGCCTGCCGTACGGGACCGCATCGACGCCATGGATCCCGGCCGGCTGCAAGGCATGGTGGAATTCAACGACGTGTCGTTCTCCTATGACGGCAAGCGGCCGGCCATCGCGGATCTGTCCTTCACGGCCCTGCCCGGCCAGACCATCGCCCTCGTCGGCGCCACAGGCGCCGGCAAATCCACGGCCATCGCACTGCTGCACCGGGCCTTCGATCCGCAATCCGGCATCATCTCGATCGACGGCATGGATATCCGTGCACTCACGCTGTCGGGCCTGCGCCGGAACATCGGCGTCGTGTTCCAGGAGGCGCTGCTGTTCAATCGCTCCATCGCCGACAATCTGCGCGTCGGCAAACCGGACGCGACCGATGAAGAGCTGCGCATTGCCGCCGCCCGCGCCCAGGCGCTCGATTTCATCGAGCGCAGCGATAACGGTTTCAACACCAATGCCGGCGAACGTGGCCGCATGCTGTCCGGTGGCGAGCGGCAACGGCTGTCGATCGCCCGTGCACTGCTGAAGGACCCGCCGATCCTGATCCTCGACGAGGCCACCAGCGCGCTCGACGCCGTGACCGAGGCCAAGCTCAACGTCGCTCTCGATGAAGTGATGAAAGGCCGCACGACCTTCGTGATCGCGCACAGACTGTCTACCATCCGCAACGCCACGCGCATTCTGGTATTCGAGAACGGCCGCGTGATCGAAGCGGGAACTTTTGACGAACTCGTGATGCAGGGCGGCTATTTCGCCAGTCTGGCCGCCGCCCAGTTCATGGTTCAGGAGGACGCACGCGCCAGCATGGCCCTGCCGGACGCCGCCCAGCCGCTGTGAAGTCTTTGGAGAAGTGAAGACCTGGGGAAGTGAAGGCTTTGGGAGAACGGCCGAAATTTGGCCCCTTTCATCACCGATTTAACCCGCTCGCCACTGTTCTGATGCTCCCGGCCGGTATAGGTTTGCTTCTGTCACCGCGTGACGCCAAACCGACCTGAGAGCCCCGAACCTCAAATCCAAGAATTGCTGCGCGCGGTGTCACGGCACTGCAGGCGGGCCGCAAAGGACCGGAATCGGATAGTGCAGTTTCACTTCGCATCGCGCCGCCTGCTATCACTCAACTGGTTCGTTCTCGCCGCGGCACTTGCACTCGGCGTGGCCGCGCCTCGCGCTGCGAGCGCTGAAGCGCTGCTTGTCGTCGAAGCCGATACCGGCAAGGTGCTGCAGGCCGAAAACGCGACCTATCCGTGGTATCCCGCCTCCGTCACCAAGCTGATGACGACCTATGTCACGCTGCAGGCGGTGAAGCAGGGACGCATCAGCCTCGATACGGTAGTCACGGTGTCGCCGATCGCCGCGGCGCAGTCGCCGTCGAAGATGGGATTCAACGCCGGCACGCAGGTCACCATCGACAACGCGTTGAAGATGATGATGGTGAAGTCGGCCAATGATATGGCCGTCGTGCTCGCTGAAGGCGTTGGCGGTTCTGTCGACGGTTTCTCGGCAATGATGAATGCCACCGCGCAGAAGCTCGGCATGACGCAGACCAACTACGTCAATCCGAACGGCCTGCCGGCCGATGGTCAGGTCACATCGGCGCGCGATCTTGCGATCCTCGCCCGCGCGATCATCCATGACCTGCCGGAATACGAATATTTCGTCCACATTCCTGCGATCAAATTCGGCCGCCGCATCACGCCGAACTTCAACAAGCTGATCGGCCGCTATCCCGGCGCCGACGGCATGAAGACCGGTTTCATCTGCGCCTCCGGCTACAATCTCGTCGCCACCGCCACCCGCGGCAACAAGCGGCTGATCGCGGTGGTGCTCGGCGCCTCGTCCGGCCAGGCCCGTGCCGTCAAGGCGGCGCAGCTCCTGGAGCGCGGCTTCAACAATGGCGCCGGCGGCCTCACCTGGCTGCGTCCGGCCCTCGGCACCGTGGACGCGCTCGCGCCGATCGACGCCGCGCCTCCGAACCTGCGCGACGAAATGTGCGGACCGAAGCGCAAGCGCCCGGCCAGCGATGCCGATGACGAAGTCGTCGCCAGCAACGAAGCCGGCAGCCAGGCCATGTCGTTCTTCACCGCCGGCCTGCAGCCGCCAACGCTGCGCCCGGTCGACATGATCGCCGCAGCCGCCGCGCCGGTCGAACCGGTGATCGTCTATACCGGACCGAAGAAAGTCGGGACCGACCTGATCGCCGCCAATGCGGTGGAGGAAGCCCGGCAGACACCGAAGCCCAAGGGCAAGAAGGGCACCAAGACCGCCGCCAAGAAGCCTGACGCGGCAGCCGACACCAAGGACGCCAAAACCGCAGCATCGGCCGAGGCGAAACCAGCCGCCAAGCCTGCGGCCAAACCCGCCGCCTCCAAACAGGCAGCAGTCAAGCCCGATGCAGCCGCGCCAAAGCCTGCAGCGGCAGCCAAACCTGCAGCCGGCAAGCCTGCCACGGCAGCCACCGCCACTCCGGCCACAACGCCGGCCAAGCCGAAGGCAGCGGCCAAACCCGCACCGAAGGCTACCACCGGCGAAGCCAAGCCGGCTGCGGCAGCTCCGCGCACTTAGACCTTCGTCGACAAGGCTCAACTATCATCGTTAACGCAGCCGGTTTCCGGCCGCGTCATGTTGCGCCGCGCCTTGCTATCAAGGGCAGCTTTGCTCAATACTTCGACGAAATAATCAAATCGAGGGGGAAGTGTCATGGAGCGCATCTGGCTCAAACAATATCCGGCAGGCGTGCCAGCCGACATCGACGTCAGCCTGTATCCGTCGCTGGTCGATCTGCTCGAAGAGAGCTTTGCCAAATTCCGCGATCGCAAAGCCTTCATCTGCATGGACAAGTCGATCACCTATCGTGAGCTCGACGAAATGTCCCTGGCGCTCGGCGCCTATCTGCAGAGCAAGGGCCTCGCCAAGGGCGCCCGCGTCGCGCTGATGATGCCCAACGTGCTGCAATATCCGATCGCCACCTCCGCGGTGCTGCGCGCCGGCTATGCCGTGGTCAACGTCAACCCGCTCTACACTCCGCGCGAGCTTGAGCATCAGCTCAAGGATTCCGGTGCCGAAGCCATCATCGTGCTGGAGAACTTCGCCTCCACGGTGCAGCAGGTGATCGCCAAAACCAATGTGAAACACGTCATCCTTGGCAGCATGGGCGACATGCTCGGCTTCAAGGGTGTGATCGTCAATCTCGTGGTCCGCCGCGTGAAGAAGATGGTGCCGGCTTACGAATTGCCGGGCGCCGTCTGGTTCAACGATGCAGTCTCCGCCGGCCGCAGCATGAAGATGAAGAAGCCGGTGCTCGGGCCCGACGATGTCGCTTTCCTGCAATATACCGGCGGCACCACCGGCGTCTCCAAGGGCGCCACGCTGCGCCATCGCAACATCCTGGCCAATGTGCTCCAGAATGATGCCTGGCTGCAGCCGGCGCTGCGCAAGCCGCCGCATGTGGACCAGCTGTTCATCGTCTGCGCGCTGCCGCTCTATCATATCTTCGCACTGACGGCCTGCTTCCTGCTTGCCGTGCGCGCCGGCGGCGTCAACCTCCTGATCCCGAACCCGCGCGATATGCCGGGCTTCGTGAAGGAGCTGATGAAGTATCAGGTCAACAGCTTCCCGGCCGTCAACACGCTCTATAACGGCCTGCTGAATACGCCCGGTTTCGACCAGGTGGATTTCTCCAAGCTGAAGATTTCCAATGGCGGCGGCATGGCGGTGCAGAAGGCCGTGGCCGAACGGTGGCTGAAGACGACCGGCTGCTTCGTTGCCGAAGGCTACGGCCTGTCGGAAACCTCGCCGACGCTGACCTGCAACCCGGCCGATGTCGATCAGTTCAACGGCTCCATCGGCGTGCCGGTGCCATCGACCTACATCTCGATCCGCGACGACGACGGCAATGAAGTCCCGCTCGGCGAGCCCGGCGAGATTTGCGCCAAGGGTCCGCAGATCATGTCGGGCTACTGGAACCGGCCGGATGAGACCGCCAAGGTGATGACCGCGGATGGTTTCTTCCGCACCGGCGATATCGGCATCATGAGCCCCGACGGTTTCACCAAGATCGTGGATCGCAAGAAGGACATGGTGCTGGTCTCGGGCTTCAACGTCTATCCGAACGAGGTCGAGGACGTCATCGCCAGCCATCCCGGCGTGCTGGAATGCGCCGTGATCGGCGTGCCCGATCCGAAGACCACCGAGGCGGTGAAGGCCTTCGTCGTCAAGAAGGACCCGAACGTCACCGCCGAGGACATCATCAAGTTCTGCGGCACCCAGCTCACCAACTACAAGGTGCCGAAACAGATCGAATTCCGCACCGCTCTGCCGAAGACCAATGTCGGCAAGATCCTGCGCCGCGAACTCCGCGACGAGAAGAAGCAGGCCTCAGCGGCCTGACGCACTGCTATAGGGTGGGCCCGCTTTCCCATGGCCCACCCTATGGACTTCAGCATGACTGCAACGACTCCCGCCGACATCATCGCCTTCTGGACAGACGCCGGCTGGGAGCGCTGGTACGCCAAGGACGACGATTTCGATGCCGAGATCACCCGCCGCTTCCGCGCGCTGTGGGATGACGCCGTCGCCGGCGGCCTTGCATCCTGGGAAGCAAGTGACGAGGGCACGCTCGCGCTGATCCTTGTATTCGACCAGTTTCCCCGCAACATGTTCCGCAACGACGCACGTGCCTTTTCCAGCGATCGCCTCGCTTGCGACCTCACGATCAGGGCCGTCGCACACGGCGTCGATCAGCGCGTCGACCAGCAGATGCAGCAGTTCGTCTATATGCCGCTGATGCATTCGGAAGACCTCGCCGATCAGGAGCGCTGCTGCGCGCTGTTTCGCGCCACCGGCGAGACCGACAATCTGAAATATGCCGACGAGCACGCCGACATCATCCGGCGCTTCGGCCGTTTCCCCCACCGTAACCGGGTGCTGGGGCGCAGCACCACTGCGGAGGAACAGGCGTTTCTGGATGCCGGCGGCTTCGGCGGATGACATCATCATGATGCGCGCCGCAGGCCAAGTTTTGCGCAGCACATAATATTGCCCGCGTCATGCAGCCGGTCTAAACACACTCACCCTTACTTTCAGGAGAGACCGACGATGACCATTCAAGTTGGCGACAAGCTGCCCGAGTCCAAGCTCCGTGTCATGACCTCCGAAGGTCCGGCCGTGAAGACCACCGACGACATCTTCAAGGGCAAGAAAGTGGCGCTGTTCGCCGTCCCCGGCGCCTATACCGGCACCTGCCACAAGATGCATCTGCCGAGCATCTTCCTCAACGCCTATGCCATCAAGGACAAGGGCGTCGACACCATCGCGATCATCTCCGTCAACGATGTGTTCGTGATGAACGCCTGGAAGAAAGACACCGACCTGCGCGACGAAGCGGTGTTCCTCGCCGACGGCAATGCCGACTTCACCAAGGCGATCGGCATGGAGCTCGACGCATCGGGCAACGGCCTCGGCATCCGCTCGCATCGCTATTCGATGCTGGTGGAAGACGGCAAGGTGACCAAGCTCAACCTCGAGCCGGCACCGGGAAAGGTCGAAGTCTCCGGCGGCGACACCCTGCTCGGTCAGCTCTGAGCTGAGATCTTCGATTAGAGAACCACGAACTTCGTCATGGCCGGGCTTGTCCCGGCCATCCACGTCTTCGCCGCGGGTGCAGTCAGCGCAAAATGCCGTCCGCTTCTACCTGCCGCGATTCTCCGCCAGCCCGTCCCGCGACAGCTGATCCGCGCGTTCGTTCTCGGCGTGGCCGGCATGGCCCTTGACCCAGTGCCAGCGCACGTCATGGGTCTTCAGCGCAGCATCGAGCCGCTGCCACAGGTCGACATTCTTCACCGGCTTCTTGTCCGACGTCTTCCAGCCGTTTTTCTTCCAGCCGTGAATCCAGCTCATGATGCCGTTGCGCAGATACTGGCTGTCGGTGTGCAGATCCACCGAACACGGCTTCTTCAGCGCTTCCAGCGCCGAGATCGCCGCCATCAGCTCCATGCGGTTGTTGGTGGTGTGCGCCTCGCCGCCCTTGAGCTCCTTCTCGGCATCGCCGAAACGAAGGATCGCGCCCCAACCGCCGGGGCCGGGATTTCCGGAGCAGGCGCCGTCCGTATAGATCGTCACAGGCGTCGCAGCGGTCACGCGGGCTGCCTCGCCGCTTCGACGCCGTAGTCGGCCATCGACCTCACCGACTGGTGGAAGCGCAGCTTGCGGACATACTCGACCGGATCCTTCGGCTTCACGAAGGCGCCTTCCGGCACATTGAGGAAATCCACCAGCCGCGTCAGCAGGAAGCGGATCGACGCACCGCGCGCCAGCAGCGGAAACGCCGCGCGCTCGGCACCGGTCAACGGACGCACCGCCTCATAGGCATTGAGGAAAGCGCGCGCCTTGGTGGCATTGAACGACAGGTCCGGCTCGAAGCACCAGGCGTTCAGGCAGATCGCCACGTCGTAGGCCAGCATGTCATTGCAGGCGAACGGGAAGTCGATCAGGCCGGAGAGCTTGTCGCCGAGAAAGAACACGTTGTCCGGAAACAGATCCGCATGGATCACACCTTCCGGCAGATCGCTTGGCCAATGCGCGGCAAGATGGTCGAGTTCGGTCTGCAGGAAAGCGCGCAGCCCGGGCTGAACCGTATCGGCGCGCGGTGCCGCGAGTGCGAGCAAACCGCGCCAGCCATCGACCGACAGGTTGTTCTTGCGCACCAGCGGGAAATCGCGCCCGGCGACATGCATCTTCGCCAGCGCTTCGCCGACACCGGCGCAATGCATCGCGTTGGGACGGCGCGGCCACATGCCTTCGAGGAAGTTGATGATCGCCGCAGGCCGTCCCGCGAGCGACGAGTAAACCGCGCCGTCGCGATTCTTCTGCGGCTGCGGACAATTCACGCCGCGCGCGCAGAGATGCGCCATCAGGCCCAGAAAATATGGAAGGTCATCCGCCGCGACGCGCTTCTCATAGAGCGTGAGGATATACGCGCCCTTGGAGGTGTGCATCAGGAAGTTGGAATTCTCGACGCCTTCGGCGATGCCCTTGTAGGAGAGCAATTCGCCGACATCGTAGCTTTTCAGGAAGTCCGCGAGATCATCGGCGGCAACATCGGTATAGACCGCCATCGCGGTTACGCCGCGGCCTCGGGACGCAGCGAACGCGGCAGCGGGAAGAATTCGTTTTCTTCAGCAGCCGACACCGTTTCCACATGCAGCTCATAACGCTGCGCGAAGGCATCCATGATCTCTTCGACGATCACTTCCGGCGCCGAGGCGCCCGCGGTGATGCCGAGGCTGGTGATGCCCTCGAACATGCTCCAGTCGAGATCGCTCGCGCGCTGCGCCAGCACCGAGACGCGACATCCCTCGCGCTCGGCCACTTCGCGCAGACGCTGCGAGTTCGACGAGTTCGGCGCGCCGACCACGATCAGCGCATCGACCACCGGCGCCACCTTCTTCACGGCAAGCTGGCGGTTGGTGGTGGCGTAGCAGATGTCTTCCTTGTGCGGCCCGTTGATCGTGGGGAAGCGGCTCTTCAGCACTTCGACGATCTCGGCGGTGTCGTCGATCGACAGCGTCGTCTGGGTCACGAAAGCGAGATTGTTCGGATCCTTCGGCTGGAAGGTCTGTGCGTCACCAGCCGTCTCGATGAGCTGCACAGCACCAGGCGGCAGCTGGCCGACGGTGCCGACCACTTCCGGGTGATGCGAATGCCCGATCAGCAGGATCTCGCGACCGCGCTTGAAGTGGATCGCCGCCTCGCGGTGCACCTTGGTCACCAGCGGGCAGGTTGCGTCCAGCGAGAAGAAATTGCGCTGACGAGCATCCTCGGGAACTGATTTCGGCACGCCATGGGCGGAAAATACTACCGGCGCGGAGGTATTGTCCGGGATTTCGGCGAGTTCCTCGACGAAGATCGCGCCCTTGGTCCTGAGGCTGTCCACCACATACTTGTTATGGACGATCTCATGCCGGACATAGACGGGCGCGCCATGGATCGCGAGTGCGCGTTCGACCGTATCGATCGCCCGAACCACGCCGGCACAGAAGCCACGCGGCGAACAAAGAACGATTTTCAGGGACGGTTTGCTCGTCATATCGGGGCGATCCAGGGGCCTGGGCACCAAAATGGCAGGTGCGATGGGTCAGATTGGCAAAATTCAGCCAAAGAGCTTGTCTGAATAAGGACTTGGGGCCGGTTTGCGGCGCTGTCAAGGCCGAACTGCCGGGCATTGCGCGGTTGCCCTCGGACAGATTATATAGAGCCTTAATTCCCGTCATCACCGATGACCAGACGGCTTCGCCTCCGAAAGAGGTGGGCGAAGCGCAAAGGAGATGTGCCATGAGCAATGCCCCGCTGATGCCAAAGGCGACGGCCGTGTGGCTGGTCGACAATACGGCGCTGACCTTCGATCAGGTCGCCGATTTCACCAAGATGCACCCGCTCGAGATCCGCGCCATTGCCGACGGCGACGCCGCCCAGGGCATCAAGGGCATGGACCCGATTTCCAACGGGCAATTGACCCGCGATGAGATCGAAAAGGGCGAGAAGGACAAGAATTACCGGCTCAAGCTCGAAGAGAGCAAGGTGATCCTGCCGCCGGCCGCCAAGAAGAAGGGCCCGCGTTACACCCCGGTGTCGCGCCGCCATGAGCGCCCGAGCGCGATCCTGTGGCTGGTCCGCAGCCATCCGGAGCTCAAGGACAGCCAGATCATGCGTCTGGTCGGCACCACCAAGACCACGATCGCCTCGATCCGCGATCGCACCCACTGGAATGCCTCGACCCTGACACCGATGGACCCGGTGACCCTCGGCCTGTGCTCGCAGATCGAACTCGATTTCGAAGTGCAGCGCGCAGCCAAGGAAAAGCCGACCGATCAGGCCTATGGAGGCGCCACCCTGCTGCCGGCCTCGGAAACCACCCGCAAGGACGAGTTCGAGACCGCCGAAGGCGGCCGCGACGACCTCAATGTCGATGCCGTGTTCGCCAAGCTGAAGGGCATCGGCGGCGGCAAGAAGCAGGACGACGACGAATAGGCGCCTGCGCTGCGCACAGATGCGCGGTGGCAATCGCAGAAACGAAAACGCGGCGGTTCATCCCGCCGCGTTTTTTGTTGGCGTGCGGCGTCCAACAATCTTCGCTTTCCAAACGTCATCGAATCCTGCGACATCCAACCTGCGCGCGGGCGCATGGGGGCAACGCTGCGATGGCATCTCTCTGGCTTGGTCTGGTGCGCTTGCTGGCCGGCTTTCGCCGCGGCCTGCGCGATCCGGAATTTCGCGCGATCCTGTTTCTGCTGGCCATCGCCATGACCGGCGGCGCCGTGTTCTTTCACGCCGTGGAAGGCTGGCCGTGGATCGACGCCGCCTATTTCAGCGCGATGGCGCTCACCACCGTCGGCGACGCCACGCTGTCGCCGACCACCGCCATCGCCAAGATTTTCACGATGCTATTCTCGATCTGCGGCATCGGACTGATGCTGGCATTCCTGTCGCGACTCTCGACATTCCGCGAGCATGAGGAAGGGCGGGAGTAGAATGAAGAATGCGCGAACGTTCTCCACTAAGTATCTGGATGTGATAATCTGCCGTCCTACCGGGTTGTCGCAGGGGCAGGCTCGACACCATGAAGGTCCGGGACGCGATCAAACTGATCGAGGATGACGGCTGGTTTCTGGTCGCCATGCGCGGCAGCCACCGGCAATTCAAACATTCAACGAAGCCGGGGCGCGTCACGATCGCCGGCAAGCCTTCAGACGATCTTGCACCTGGCACATTTAGAAGTATCCTGAAGCAGGCGGCACTGACGGAGAAGCCTTAATGCGTTACGCCGTAGTCATCGAGAAGACCGACAACAACTATTCCGCATACGTGCCGGACCTGCCCGGCTGCGTCGCAACGGGGGATACAGTAAAGATCGTCGAAGCCGAGATCCGGGATGCTATCCGTTTCCACGTTGAAGGCCTCAAAGAAGACGGATTACCGGTGCCCGCGCCGACCAGCATCGCGGATTACATCGAGACTTGAAGCTCGTAGCCGTCACGCCTTCTTCAGAAATTCCGTGCGCAGCACCAGGCCCTTAACTTTGTCGGTGCGGCCTTCGATCTCGTCTTCATTGTCTGTGAGGCGGATGTTCTTGATCACGGTGCCGCGCTTGAGCACGGTAGACGAGCCTTTCAGCTTGAGGTCCTTGATCAGCGTGACGGTATCGCCTTCGGCGAGCAGCGCGCCGTTCGAATCCCTGACCTTGATGTCCATGATGTCTTCCTGATGGTGCGGTGGTGTGGAGCGGGGCACCCAACAGGATGGGAGCGCCGAAAGCAACCGTTGCACGGCAAAATCGCAAGAAAGAAGGGCCGACTGACATCGGCCCTTCAGTCACACAGTGAGAGATCAAAAGAATCAGAACTTGTAAGTAATGCCCGTGCCGACCAGCCACGGGTCGAGCTTGACCTGACCGGTGATCGCCGCGCCGCTGGCCAGCGTGCCTTCCCAATCCGGGCGCATCCACATCTTCTTCACGTCGACGTTCCAGCCCCAATGCTTGTCGATCATGTAGTCGAAGCCGAACTGCAGCACCGGCGCCGCGGTGTCTTTCAGACGGCTGTTGGTGACGCCCACGCCGCTGGCACTCTGGCTGAAGAACCAGGTGTAGTTCACGCCGGCACCGATATAGGGCTTGAAGGCGCCGAACTGCGTGAAGTGATACTGGAAGGTCAGCGTCGGCGGCAGCAGCCAGGCCTTGCCGACATCGAGGCCGGCGATGGTGCCGCCGCCGGTGACGTGGTGCTTGGTGACGCCAAGGATCAATTCGGCTGCGAGGTTCGGCGTGAAGAAATACGAGATGTCGAGTTCGGGAACGACCTGATCGGAGGTCTTCAGGCTGGAGCCCGGCACCTGGTGAACTGTGCCGCCATTCTCCGGAATGACGCCAAGCACGCGCAGACGGATCATCCAGGGATTCCACGCTTCAACCATCGGCGCCTTGGTATACGGCGTCGCGGCTGGAAGATCGGCCGTATGGCCGGTAGCAGGAATGGCAGTGATGGCCGTCGCAGCCAGCAGCAGCGATATCGTTGTCCAGATCGTCTTCATGGCAAAGCGCCCCAACTTTCGAATCGTCTCGGGTGAATGATCTCACCACGATCTACGCGAAAGACGACGGCGCGCACGCACGCACGTTGATGTCGATCAAAGCAAGCCCGCGCCTCAGTGCGAGACGGCATATGCGTTGCCGAACGGACACATGAAATTGACGGAGATCAAGCGATAGGCAACGAACTCGAACCCTCATGGTGAGGAGGCGCACAGCGCCGTCTCGAACCATGAGTGTGAGGCACCGGTGCCTAGCCCATCCTTCGAGACGCGGCGCGAGTGCGCCGCTCCTCAGGATGAGGGAGTAGCTCTACGGCCGGCTTGGATTGTTCAGCATATACTCGCCGAGATTGCGCTGCGCGCGGTCGGCACGATTGATGGCATTGCTGCGCTGAACGTCGCGGTCCTTGCGGCAGGCCGCATATTCCGGCGAACCGACAGCGACCCCATTGGCGCGGCAGATCGCGTCATCGTCATCGCCGAGGCTCGACATCGGAATGTCGGTACGGCGCGCGCAGGCGCCGAGCAGCGTCGCGGCCAGCGTCAGCGCGATGAGAGAGGTCGAGGTCAGTCGCATGCATGGTTCCGTTACTTGATCTTCTCTGTCATTGCCGGGCTTGACCCGGCAATCCAGCTTTGCCGTTTGAAAGGAAGATGGATGCCCGGGTCAAGCCCGGGCATGACGTGAGAGTGTTTAACGCCAAATGCGGGATTTGTAAGGTCTGCTCAGACCCTGCCCTTCAGCGCCGCGCCGATTTCGTCCAGCGACTTCGGATCCTCGATGGTCGCGGGCATGGTCCAGCTGTCGCCATCCGCGATCTTCTTGATGGTACCGCGCAGGATCTTGCCGGACCGCGTCTTCGGCAGCCGGCCGACGGCGATGGCGAGCTTGAACGCCGCGACGGGGCCGAGCTTGTCGCGCACCAGCGCGACCACTTCCTTCTCGATATCAGCAACCGGCCGCTCAACGCCGGCCTTCAGCACCAGGAAGCCGCACGGCACTTCGCCCTTGATCGTGTCCTTGATGCCCAGCACGGCGCATTCGGCAACGTCGGGATGCGAGGCCAGAATCTCTTCCATACCGCCCGTAGAGAGGCGATGGCCGGCGACATTGATGATGTCGTCGGTGCGGCCCATCACATAGACGTAGCCGTCGTCATCCAGATAGCCGGCATCGGAGGTTTTGTAGTAGCCGGGAAATTCGTTGAAATAGGCTTCCTTGCAGCGCTCGTCCTGCTCCCACAATGTCGGCAGACAGGCCGGCGGCATCGGCAGTTTGATCACGATAGAGCCCATGGTCCCCGCAGGCAGCGGCCCCGCGGCTTCGTCGACGACCTCGATCTTGTAGCCGGGCATCGGCACCGTCGGCGAACCATGCTTCACCGGCAACTGGCCAAGGCCCACCGGGTTGCCGGCGATGCACCAGCCGGTCTCGGTCTGCCACCAGTGATCGATCACCGGCACCTTCAGCTGCTTCTCGGCCCAGTCCACCGTCGGCGGATCGGCGCGCTCACCGGCGAGAAACAGCGTGCGGAAATGCGAGAGATCGTATTTGCGGATGAAACTGCCGTCCGGATCGTCCTTGCGGATGGCGCGGAAAGCGGTTGGCGCCGTGAAGAAAGCAACGGCCTTGTGTTCGGAGATGACACGCCAGAACGCGCCGGCATCCGGCGTGCCGATCGGCTTGCCTTCATACATGATCGAGGTCGCGCCATGGAACAGCGGCGCATAGACGATATAGCTATGGCCGACCACCCAGCCGATGTCGGAGCCGCACCACCAGACCTCGCCCGGCTTCACGCCGTAGAGATTCTCCATAGACCAGGCGAGCGCGACCGCGTGACCGCCATTGTCGCGCACCACGCCCTTCGGCTTGCCGGTCGTGCCCGACGTATAGAGAATATACAGCGGATCGGTCGCCAGCACCGGCACGCAATCCGCGAACTTCTTCGCCGCCATCGCCTTGCTGCGCAATTCGGCCCAGTCGTGATCGCGGCCGGCCACCAGATCGCAGCCATGCTGCGGCCGCTGCAGGACAATGCAGCCATCCGGCTTCGCGCTGGCGAGCGCGATCGCTTCATCCAGCAGCGGCTTGTATTGCACGATGCGGCCGGGCTCGATGCCGCAGCTCGCCGACAGGATCAGCTTCGGCCGCGCATCGTCGATGCGTGTCGCGAGCTCCTTTGCCGCGAAGCCACCGAACACCACCGAATGCACCGCGCCGATGCGCGCGCAGGCGAGCATCGCGACCACAGCTTCAGGCACCATCGGCATATAGAGGATGACGCGATCGCCCTTGCCGACGCCAAGGTCCTGCAGGATGGCGCCGAGCACCTGCACCTCATGCAGCAGCTGCGCATAGGTGAATTTCCGGACCTCACCCGTCAGCGGCGAGTCGTGGATCAGCGCGACCTGATCGGCGCGGCCGCCCGCGACATGGCGATCCAGCGCGTTGTAGCAGGTATTGAGCACGCCGCCGACGAACCAGCGGCCGTAGAGCCCCACGGACGGATCGAACACCTTCTTCGCCGGCACGATCCAGTCGATCGCCTTCGCCGCCTCGCCCCAGAAGCCTTCCGGATCGGACAGCGACTGCGCGTGGACGTCGTGATAGCGGCTGGAAGCGTTGGTCGTCATGGCGTCTCTCCCGCCCCAGCTTTACCACCGGGGTTCATTATCTCGTCATTGTCACGGGATGACAGGCTATTTCAAGGGTGCCTTTGGTTGTGGCTTGACCGACATCTCCACACCGATCCGCTCGATCTCCTGCGCCAGCGCCTTGTAATTGGCACGCGCCACCTCGAATTGCGGATCGAGCTTGATCGCCGCACCGAAATCACGGACGGCGCGCGGCCGATCGCCCTTCTTGCGCCAGAGTTCGCCACGCGCATTGAACAGAACGGCCTGGGTCGGATCGAGCCGCAGCGCCGCATCGTAATCGGCGATGGCACGATCGGTCTCATCCTTGCGGCTGTAGACGCCGGCGCGCGCGATCAACGCTTTCAGCCGGTCGGCCCGCTCAGTCTTTTCGTTGTCGATCAGCGTACTGCAAACTGCGAGAATCTTCTCGTCATCGCCTGACACAACAGCCGCCACGCACAACGCGGAATCGACGGGCGCGGTGGCTGCGGGCTCGTTGACCGCTGGCCATGCCCTGTCGGGAGCCACGCAACATAGTGCGAGCAGAACGCTGACGATGCATGGCCCGCTGCCCACATATGAATTGCGAAAAGTCATTGTCTATCGCGTGCTCGCATCGGCGGATGGATGCAATCCGACCGCCGGCCTGCGCGCCGCCACCCGATATTTCTCAAGCTGCTTGCGATGTCGCAAAGCGATATCCAGCGTTGAATCGATCTGAACGGCTGCGTCGAAATCGGCCAGAGCGCGCGCAGGGTCGCCCTTGTCGCGCCAGGCGACGCCGCGATTGTTGTAGGCCATCGCCAGCTCCGGCTGAAGCTGCAGCGCCGTCGTGTAGTCGGTGATAGCGCGATCATATGCGCCGCTGAGGCTGAAGGAATTTCCGCGGTTCACGAAATAGCTGGCCTTCGGCTCCAGCCGGATCGCCGCATCGAAATCCGCAATCGCGCGGTCATAGGCATTGTTGCGCGCATAGGACTGACCGCGCGCATCGTAATGTTCCGCGGTCGGCTCCAGGCGAATGATGTCGCTCTGGTCGTCGATCACCAGATCGAAGCGCTTGACCTTGGCATAGGCGGCGGCGCGATCGAGCAAGCTCTGCACCCGATTGGGATCGAGGCGAACAGCTTCGGTATAGTCGCGGACCGCGAGGCGATTTTCGTGCATCGATGCGAAGGTCGCGGCGCGGCTCGCAAATAATTGAGCCTCGTTCGGCCGCAGCTTGATCGCGCGGTCGAAGTCATCAAGCGCACGGTCGAACTTCTTGCCGACCGCAAGCGCCTTGCCCCGGGCTTCGAGCGCTGCAGCCGAGAGGGGATCAAGCTGAACCGCCAGATCGCCATCCGCAACGGCGAGGTCGACCTGTTCCAGCCTGAGTTGCAGCCCGGCACGCACGATCAGGGCACGAACGCGGTCCGGCAATGCCGCCGTCGAGCCGATCACCAGGCCGCAGATGCCGAGCATCTGCTCGGGCGGCAAGGCGTCGTCATTCGCGCAGGTGGCAGCGGCCTCGGCCGCACCCTGCGCCCGGACGGCCGCATAGGGCAGCGATGGCGCCGCAAGCGCGGCGCACAGAACCAATGTCCGGAACGGATGACCCATGAAAGCCCCAGCAAGCCAGCCGGACAACTCTACCTGATCAGGCCCCGCTCCCGATAGTAGCGCAGCGCGCCGGGATGCAGCGGCACCGGACTTTTGCTCACGGCGCTCGCCAGCCGGATCTCGTGGCCGGCGCGGTGCGCGATGGCGAGCTCGTCGAGGCCGTCGAACAGGCGCTTGGTCATCTGATAGACGACGTCATCCGGCACGGCATTGCTCGTCACCAGATAGTTCATCACCGATGCCGTCGGCACGGATTTGTCCTGACTGACATAGGTCCGGGCTGGAATCTTGTCCGGCTTGAACGGCGCGCCGATCTTTTTCACCAGGGGCGGCGGCACTGGCACGATGACGATATCCGTGGCTTCGCTGAGTTCCTTGATCGACGTGACACCGAGACCGGCAGACTGCAGCGTCGCGTCCAGCTTTTTCTCGATCATCATCGTGGTGGATTCGGCAAAGGAGACATACCTGATCTCGCCGAGATTTTCGTAGCGCAGCCCCGCAGCGCCCAGAATGGCGCGGGCGTTCAGCTCAGTGCCCGATCTCCGCTCACCAACCGAGAGGCTTCGGCCCTTGAGATCGTTCAGCGTCCTGATCCCGCTCTCTTTGGTGGCAACGATCTGGATGTAATTCGGATAGAGCGCGCCGATCGCCCGCAATCGGTCCTGCTTGCCATCGAAGCCCGCCGTGGCATTGCCGGCCCAGGCGTCCTTCAGGGCATCGCCAAGCGCAAAACCCACCTGCCCGGTGCCTTGCTGCAACCGCGAGAGGTTCTCGACCGAACCATCGGTTGTCTGCACCTGAACTTTCGCGCCGGGAATATCCGCATAGATCATCGCGATCGAGACGCCGAGCGGAAAATAGATCCCGGATGTATTGCCGGTCAGCAGCGTGATCGACGGTTCGGCGCGTGCCGCTGCGCTGCACATGACGACCACACTCGTCATGGCCGCTATCAGACGCTTCCTCATACTCATTTTATTCCTGTCATTCAGGCCGCGAAAGTGAACCGCAGCCCTCATGCGGTCAACGGCGTCCCCACAGCGAACGCCGTTGCCGCGACGAAAGTTTCACCGGTAAGCCCTTGCGCCAGCCGGGTAAAACGGCATGAATGCGCCGCACTCAGAAGAATAAGGCCGGCAAAGCCGGCTGCGGGAAATATCCCGGGGGATGAAACATGGCTGACCAGAAATCAAACGCGAGCGACGACACCGTTGCCGTCTCCGACGAGGCATTGGCGAAGGCTGAAGCCTTCATCGAAGCCGATGAAGGCGCAACAAATCGCCTGCTGGGCTGGGCCGGAACGATCTCCACCGGCATCGCCGTGGTGATGAGCCTGTTTCATCTCTATGCCGCCTACGCGATCGTGCCGACGCAGGAACTGCGTTACGTCCATGTCGCCTTCACGCTGATCCTGAGCTTTCTGTTGTTCCCCGTTGCCGCGCGCTTCCGCAACCGCGTGCGCTGGTGGGATATCGTGCCGGGCATCGTCGCCATCGGCACCATTGCCTATGCGCTGTGGGGCGGGGACGATTTCACTGACCGCGCCACGCTGCCGGATCATATGGATGTTATCGTCGGCATCGTCTTCATCGTGCTGCTGCTGGAAGCGACGCGCCGTACCACGGGCCTGATCATGCCGGTCGTGTCCGTTTTCTTTATTGCCTATGCGATGCTCGGCCCGCATCTGCCGGCGCCATGGACCCATCGCGGCTATGACCTGCCGCGCCTCGTCGGCCATCTCTTCATCACGCTGGAGGGCATCTTCGGCGTCGCGGTCGACGTGTCGGCGACGCTGATCATATTGTTCACGATCTACGGCGCCTTCCTCTCGATGTCCGGCGCCGGAAAGTTCTTCATCGATTTCTCGCTATCCTTGATGGGGAACAAGTCGAACGCTGCGGGCCGCACCGTGGTGCTGTCCTCGTTCCTGCTCGGCGGCCCCTCGGGCTCCGGCGTCGCCACCACGGTGATGATCGGCACCGTCGCCGCCCCGATGCTGGCCAAGGCCGGCTTCGAGAAGAATGCTGCCGGCGGCTTGCTGGCCGCAGGCGGTCTCGGCGCGATCCTGTCACCGCCGGTGCTCGGTGCCGCCGCGTTCCTGATCGCGGAATTTCTGAAGATCAGCTATCTCGACGTGATCTGGATGGCGACCATCCCGACCTGTCTCTACTACCTGTCGCTGCTGATCATGGTGGAGATCGACGCCAAGCGGTTCGGCGCCCACAATGTCAATGTCAGGCCTGAGCTCAGCCTCGGCGTGATGATGAAGCGTTATGGGTTCCACTTCATCTCTCTGCTCGCCGTCGTCGTTTTCATGATCATCGGCTACTCGCCGTCGCTGTCGGTGTTCTACGCCACGCTCGTCACCTTCGTGCTCAGTTTCCTCCGCAAGGATACCGCGCTGGTGCCGAAGAAACTGGTGAAGGCACTGGCCGATGGCTCGATCGGCGCGCTCAATGCGGCCACGACCTGCGCCTGCGCCGGCATCGTGGTCGGCGTCGTCACGCTCACCGGCCTCGGCCTGAAATTCTCGTCGATCGTGATTTCCTATGCGGGCGGCAGCCTGCTGCTGACGGCGATCTATACGGCGCTGATCGTCTGGATCATCGGCCTCGCAGTGCCGGTGACCGCCTCCTACATCATCTGCGCCGTGATCGCAGCACCTGCGCTGATCAAGCTCGGCGTGCCTGACTACGCCGCACACATGTTCATCTTCTATTACGCGGTGCTGTCGGAAGTCTCGCCGCCGACCGCGCTGTCGCCCTTCGCGGCGGCTGCGATCACCGGCGGCGATCCCTACAAGACCACGCTGCAATCGTGGAAATACACACTGCCGGCGTTCCTGGTGCCATTCGTCTTCGTCTGCGATCCGCAAGGCGTCGGCCTGCTGCTGAACATTCCGAAGGGCGGCTCGTGGGTCGACATCGTCGAGATCACCTTCAAGACCACGTTGGGACTGCTGGCACTCGCCGCCGTCGCGCAGAACTGGGCACTGCGACAAAATACACCGATCGAGCGCGGCCTGCTTCTGCTATCGGGATTACTGCTGGTGTTCCCGAGCCTGATCGAGGCAATCATCGAATCGATCATCGGTCGCGACATCAGCTACACATTCGTACCCGGCCTCATCATCGGCCTCGGCGTGCTGGTGTGGCAGGCAAGGACGAGGACGCAACCGGCGCCGGCATGACCAACGACAGAAACGAATAACGTCAAGTTATCGCATGACAGCGGACGCCGCAGATAAGCGGCGCCGCCGACTTCAGGGAGTGACGCGATGAGATGGACAGCTTTTAGCCTTGCACTGCTCGGCATCGCCTGCGCGGCGACCGGCGCGTCTGCGGAAGACAAGACCATCGCCATTGCGACCGGCGGGACCGGCGGCATCTTCTATCCGCTCGGCGGCGGTCTCGCGAACCTGTTGTCGAAGAAATTGCCGCATACCCAGGCCACCGGCGAAGTCACCGGCGGCAGCGTCGACAACATCAAGCTCTTGGAGACCGGCCAGGCCGATCTCGGTTTCATGACCGGCGACGTCGCATCCGACGCCGTAAAGGGCGAGAACAAATTCAAGAAGCCCGTTCCGCTGCGCACCATCGTCGCCGTCTATTCCAGCCCGGTGCATGTGGTGACCATCGCCGGCACGGGCATCGAGAAATTCGCCGATCTTAAAGGCAAGCGTATTTCCGGCGGCGCGCCGGGCAGCGCCACCGAGGCGCAGACCTTCCGCCTGCTCGAAGCCGCGGGCCTCGACAAGGACAAGGACGTCAAGCGCGAACGTCTGTCGGTGGCGGAATCCGCGTCCGCGCTCAAGGATCGCAAGATTGATGCCTTCTTCTGGGGCGGCGGCGTGCCGACTGCCGCGGTGGTCGACCTTGCCGCAACGCCGGGCGTCACCATCAAGCTGATCGACATCGATTATCTGTTAGAGCCGATCGTGAAGAAATACGGCCAGATCTTCGCGCCCAGCGTGATCAAGGCCGGCAGCTATCCGGGCCAGACCACCGACAGCCGTGGCTTCGCCGCCTGGAACCAGATCATGGCCACCGACAAGATGTCGGACGACACGGCCTATGCGATCACGAAGACGATCTTCGAGAACAAGGCCGATCTCGTCGCCGTCCACAAAGAGGCGGAGAACATCAATCTGGCCACGCAGACATCAGCGCAATCGCCGGCGCCCTATCATCCCGGCACGCTCAAATATCTCAAGGAAGTCGGCGCGGTGAAATAGTCACCGCGACATCACAGGAAAACCGGAGGAGAGGACAACCATGTTCAAGCGTTTCAGAAAGACATCGATTGCCGTGGCGCTGGTCGCGACGGCCGGCCTTGCCGGCGCGGCCATCGCGCAGCAGAAGACCATGGCGATTGGCACCGGCGGCACCGGCGGCGTGTATTATCCGCTCGGCGGCGCCATCGCCAATGTGCTGTCGAAGGCGCTGCCGAACACGCAGGCCACGGCGGAAGTCACCGGCGGCTCGGTCGATAACCTCAAGCTGATCGCCTCGGGCCAGAGCGAACTTGGCTTCAGCATGGCCGACGCCGCGCTGGACGCACTGAACGGCCAGGACAAGTTCAAGAGCGGCAAGGTCCCGCTGCAGACCTTGCTGGTGGTCTATCCGAACCGCATGCATATCGTGACCATCGAGGGCGCCGGCATCGAGAAGATGTCGGATCTCAAGGGCAAGCGTGTCTCGACGGGCTCGCCGGGCGGCGCCACCGAAGTGATGGCGTTCCGCGTCATCGAGGCCGCCGGTCTCGACAAGGACAAGGACATGAAGCGCGAGCGCCTCGGCGTCGCTGAGTCCGTCAACGCCATCAAGGACCGCAAGATCGACGCGTTCTTCTGGGTCGGCGGTGTACCGACCGCTGCCGTGACCGATCTCGCCGCCACGCCGGGCATGAAGATCAAGTTCGTCGACCATGCCGATCTCGCCGCCAAGATGAACGAGAAGTACGGCAAGCTGTATTCGCCCTCGACCATCAGCAAGAGCATCTATCCCGGCATGGACAAGGACAACGCCAATACCGAGGTCTGGAACATCATCGTCACGGGCAACAAGATGAGCGACGACGACGCCTACAACATCGTCAAGACGCTGGTGGAGAAGAAGGCCGACATCGTCGCCGTGCACAAGGAAGCCGAGAGCTTCTCGCTCGACAACCAGATACAGGAGCGTTCACCGGTGCCGTTCCATCCGGGCGCGCTGAAGTATTTCAAGGAGAAGGGCATCGGCAAGTAGAGCCGGCTTTACCAACCAGCCTTTGAGCCGCGACACGCAAGTGTCGCGGCTTCTGTTTGAGGGAGTAACAATCCACTCTCCTGTCATCTGCGCCTGATGCGCCGAAGGTGCACGCAGAGTGGGGACGACAGCCGATGGGACAGCGACCGCGTCGAATACCGCGGAACCGGATCAACCAACCGCCGTTGCCTGCCGGGCACCTCACGTGCCGTGAGGACCACGCGTGCACGACGCCGACAAGACTAAACACCCCCTCGACGCGCTGAACTTCTTTCTTGCCGATGTCCGCGATGGGCTCGGGCCCTATCTCGCGATCTATCTCCTCACGGTCCAGAAATGGGATGAAGCCTCGATCGGCGTGGTGATGTCGGTCGCAGCCCTCGCCGGGATTGTCGCACAGACGCCGGCCGGCGCCCTGATCGACAAGACCACGGCCAAGCGCGCTGCCGTAGTCATGGCCGCCGTCATCGTCACGCTCGGCTCGATCGTGCTGCCGCTCTATCCGGGCTTCCTGTTCGTCGCGACGACGCAGGCGCTCACCGGCGTCGCTGCCGCCATCTTCGCGCCGGCACTGGCCGCGATCACGCTCGGCATCGTCGGCCCCAGAGCCTTCGCCCGGCGTATCGGCCGCAACGAGGCCTTCAACCATGCCGGCAATGCGACGGCGGCAATGCTGGCCGGCGTCCTCGCCTATTCTTTCGGGCCCATCGTCGTGTTCTGGCTGATGGCGGCCATGGCCGCCGCGAGCATTATCGCGACGCTGACGATCCCCGCTGGCGCCATCGATCACCAGATGGCCCGCGGCCTCGGCGATCTCGACGATACCCACGATCACGATGCGGCCGAGCGGCCGTCCGGTTTTCAGGTGCTGCTGACCTGCAAGCCGCTCCTGATATTTGCCGCTGCCACCGTGCTGTTTCATTTCTCCAATGCGGCGATGCTGCCGCTGGTCGGCCAGAAACTCGCACTGGTGAACAGCGAGCTCGGCACCACGCTGATGTCGGTCTGCATCGTCGCGGCACAATTGGTGATGGTGCCGGTCGCCATGCTGGTCGGCCGCAAGGCCGATGTCTGGGGCCGCAAACCGATTTTTGCCTGCGCGCTCGCAGTGCTGGCCCTGCGCGGCGCGCTGTATCCGCTCTCGGACAATCCCTACTGGCTGGTCGGCGTGCAAACCCTCGACGGCATCGGCGCCGGAATCTTCGGCGCGATCTTTCCGCTTGTTGTCGCGGACCTCACTTACGGCACCGGCCACTTCAATATCAGCCAGGGCGCGATCGCGACGGCGGCGGGGCTGGGCGGCGCGCTCAGTACCGCGATTGCTGGCGTGATCGTGGTCAAGGCCGGCTACAGCGCTGCATTCCTGTCACTTGCCGGTTTGGCGGGCCTGGGCCTCATCCTGTTCGTCGTCGCCATGCCGGAGACGCGACCTTCCGACGCACGTCATCAGCCGTTAGTACCGAATGCTTAAGGATGGTATTGCATTGCGGTAGCAACTCGCAGTGCAGCATAGTACCATCCACCCAGTACGTTCCCATGCATTTTACCCATGGAACGCCTGATCGGGAGAAGCTGAAAGGACCTGCCGGTTGCGCAGATGAGTCGCAGGAGCGGACCGTCGGGTTCGTTGCCCCAGCCGTGCCGGTTCCCACTTGATGCCGGCCTCCCTTCATTGTCTTAAACACCCTCAATCAGATCGCGCGTCGCAGCCGCGCGGCCTGTCCGACATGCAAAAGGACTCTTCGAGATGTCATCATCGACCCGCTTCCCGTCCCGCCGCTCCGTGATCCTCGGCGGCGCGGCTGCCCTCGGCACCCTGCCGATCCTGTCGCGCCGCGCCAGCGCCGCAGAGTGGCCCACCAAGCCGGTGAAGTTCATCGTTCCGTTCGCGGCCGGCGGCACCACCGACATTCTGGCCCGCGTCGTCGCGCAGAAGATGTCCGAAGAGATGGGCCAGCAGTTCATCGTCGAGAACAAGGCCGGCGCCGGCGGCAACATCGCCGCTGATTTCGTCGCCAAAGCCGAAGGCGATGGCTACACCTTCCTGGTCGGCACGCCCGGCACCCATGCAATCAACAAGTTCGTGTTCAAGAACATGACCTATGATCCGGTCAAGGATCTGGCGTCGGTGATCGTGATCGCCAAGGTGCCGAACCTGTTCTCGGTGACCAATTCGCTGCCGGCCAAGAGCGTCAAGGAATTCATCGAACTCGCCAAGGCCAAGCCGGACGAATATTTCTACGGCACGCCGGGCCTCGGCTCGACCGCGCATCTGTCGACCGAACTGTTCAAATCGATGACCGGCGTGAAGCTGACCCATGTGCCTTACAAGGGCAGCGCCCCGGCACTGACCGACCTGATCGGCGGCCGCGTCCATGTGATGATCGACAACCTGCCGGCCGCGCAGCCTTTCGCGGAGAGCAACCAGATCCGTGCACTCGCCGTTTCCACCAGCAAGCGCTGGGAGCCAATGAAGGACATTCCGACCATCGCCGAAGCTGGCGTTCCCGGCTACGATGCCGCCTCCTGGTTCACCATCGCAGCCCCGGCCAAGACGCCGAAGGAGATCATCGCCAAGCTCAATGCCTCGACCGACAAGTTCATCAAGTCGGCCGATGGCACTGCCCGCCTGATCAAGCTCGGCGCCGATCCAACCGGCGGTTCGCCGGCCGACATGGATGCCTATGTGCAGTCTGAAATCGAAAAGTGGGGCAAGGTCGCCCAGTTCGCCGGCATCAAGCCGGAGTAAGCAGGAACGCAACGGGTCGGCACAGACAGTTCACGCCGCGCTGTCCATAGCAAGTTAATCGAAGGGCACGCGTCAATACGCGTGCCCTTCGGCATTTGGGGCTGGCGATTGCTCATCGCTGTCATTCCGGGGCGCACGAAGGCGGCAAAGCCGCTGTAGTGCGAACCCGGAATCTCGAAGTGCCTCGCGCTGAACATGTTGAGACTCCCCGCCAGTCCACGTGGAGTGGCTGAGGTTCGCGTGCGCGAAGGCGCGCCCGCGCCCCGGAATGACGAATTTGGGGCGGCAAGACATCCAACATTTTTTCCTATTCACCGTTGACAATATCCCCTTCTTGATTATATTCCCTTTTGTCCTGCCTCACCAAGAGGGGCGATCGCGATCGTCACGTTCGCGGGGTGGGATGCGGTGGACGCCGGAGATGCGGCGTTACGCGGTTCACGGGTGACGTCTGTCTTCGGGCAGGACGGATCTGCGCCAGCACTGCCACTGGCAAGGACACGGCCGGCCTTGAGATGGAAAGATCCCTGGACAGTGTGACGGACGACCAAGTCAAAACGCGTTCGGCTTACTCGCTTGAGGCACCCTGTCCCATTCGCCTTGGGACTGTAATTTTGGTGATCGGATCGTTCGCTATGGCAACGCGCAAGCAACCGAAAAAACACCGCAGGCGGAACGCTGGGCACTTGCTCGGCGCGTCCGAAAGTCCTGATGCATTTACTATTGCGGAAGACCGCATGGCATCAGGCCCAAGGGTGCAACGGGCACCCGGCGTTCCGCACGCCCTCTTGATGGAGGGGTGGAATGCGAAACACGACGGCGCCCCCGCGCCGCAAACAACAGGGGTGATGACGCATGTCTGAAGAGCCATGGCTGTTTGACAGTTGAATTGGAAATCACGTGACGCGCGCGCTCAAACCAAACGCCGTCATGCGCGGGCTTGTCTCGCGTATCCACGTCTTGGCGACAAAGGAAGGCGTGGATGGCCGGAACAAGTCCGGCCATGACGACCGAGAGCATCCTACGATAACTGCGCCGTGGGAAAAGAAAGACCGTCTACTCGAACTTCATGTCGATGCAGCGCGACACGTCCGAGCCGAGGCCCGAGGGAATCGTGACACAGCCACGAATTTTCTGCTGGGTGTTGTCGCTGACCCACATGGCAAAGCCGCCATTGCCGAAGAACGAATTGGTGTTCGGCGGCTCGGTCTCCGTGGCATCGAAGGAATAGCTAGAGTCAGTATCGAACACGCGCGGCTTCTTCACGCAGCCGCCGTCGCTCTGGACGTTGATGACTTCCTTGGCATCACGCGTCATCGATAGCGACACCGAGCAACGGAAATATTCCGAGGTTTTCGCATTGAACAGATAGGCATAAGAGCGGCAGGTCGCCGTACTCAGCTTGCCAGCGGCAAGCCCACGCCCGCAGGAGATGCGCTGGTTGTTGCTGAGCTTGAAATCATCCGCCGCAGCAAGACCAGGCGCAAATACCACCGCGCCAACAACCAGAAGACTTTTCACCATCGCTCGCATTGTCGAATCATCCCCATCGCCGAATTCATCGTGGACCGGCTTAGCCCGAATGCGAAAGATAGTCGCCAGACCGCGCTTGCGAAATAACAAACTCTGTCGCGACCGCATGTCGTATTGACGGGCCGTCACCGTTCGTGATTTGTTCAAGACAACCGCGCAGCCGCGATGTACTTTCAAAAACACGTTTCGGAGAATTTGGGATGACCGCTCGAGCCTTTACGATGCTGTGCGCCACGGCGCTGGTGACATCGGCCCTGGCCGGCCCTGCGCTTGCTCAGGCACCAACCCCCTGGGTGCTCTCGCCCGACATGGGCTACGGCTACGACGCGTCGGGCAAGACCTTCGCGTACAAGATGGGCACCAACAATGCCAAGTTTCTGCTGAAGGGCGCCAAGAAAGTGCCGAAGAACACGCTCTTCTTTATCGGCGAGAACGGCCAGCTCTATATGCGCAGCGGCCCGTTCCTCGAAGACGACGGCAAGTTCAAATTCGGCCCGGGCTAGTCCCGGTTTTCGGACAGGATCATGCGCGACCGGACGGGTGCCGCATGACGGAGACATGACATTGCTCCCTTCGCCATGAAGCCCTCTCCCACCACGGTGGCAGAGGTGATACAGAGCGCTTCATCTTTTTACGAAAGCTGAAAGCACTCATGGCCAAGCCGTCCCCCGTCTCCCCCCTCGCCCCGACCGACGTTCCCGAGATGCCCGCCATTGCAGGCGTGCGCCTCGCCACCGCCGCCGCCGGCATCCGCTACAAGGGCCGCACCGACGTGCTGCTCGCGGTGATGGACAAGGGCACGACGGCAGCGGGCGTGTTCACCAAGTCGAAGTGCCCGTCGGCTCCCGTGGAATGGTGCCGCGCCGTGTTGAAAAACGGCAAGGCGCAGGCGCTGGTGGTCAATTCCGGCAATGCCAATGCCTTCACCGGCAAGACCGGCAAGGCCTCGACCAAACTCACCGGCGACATCGCCTCCAAGGCCGTCGGCTGCAAGCCGAACGAGATCTTCCTGGCCTCGACCGGCGTGATCGGCGAGCCACTCGACGCCACCAAGTTCAACGGCGTGCTCGCCACACTGGCGGAAAGCGCCGGGCCGGACGGCTGGATGGACGCCGCCAAGGCGATCATGACCACCGACACTTTCCCGAAGGTCGCCACCGCCACCGTGAAACTCGGCAAGGCCAAGGTCACCATCAACGGCATGGCCAAGGGCGCGGGCATGATCGCGCCGGACATGGCGACGATGCTGTCCTTCATCTTCACGGATGCGCCGATCAGCGCACCCGCATTGCAGGCACTGCTGAAGGCCGGTGTGGAAGATTCGTTCAACGCGGTGACCATCGACGGTGACACCTCGACCTCGGACACTCTGCTGATGTTCGCGACCGGCGCCGCAGCCGCGCAGGGCGCACCGAAGATCACCAAGGCCAGCGATATCAGGCTGAAGCCCTTCGTGAAGGCGCTGAACGTCATTCTCAACGACCTCGCCGAACAGGTCGCACGCGACGGCGAAGGCGCGCGCAAGCTGGTGGAAGTCGTCGTCGAAGGTGCGACGACCAAGGCTTCGGCGCGGAAGATCGCCATGTCGATCGCCAATTCGCCGCTGGTGAAAACGGCAATCGCCGGCGAAGACGCCAATTGGGGCCGCGTGGTCATGGCTGTCGGCAAGGCCGGCGAGCCCGCCAATCGCGACAAGCTCTCGATCTCCTTCAACGGCATCCGCGTCGCCAAACTGGGCGCACGCGATCCGTCCTATGACGAGACCGAAGTGTCCAACGCGATGAAGAATCCGAAGGTGCAGATCAAGGTCACCCTCGGCCTCGGCAAGGGCCGCGACCGCGTGCTCACCTGCGACCTCACCAAGGAATATGTCGCCATCAACGGTGACTATCGGTCGTGAGACTCCTCACGGTCGTCGCATGGGCTTTGATCCTGTCGTCTGGCCAAGGCCAGGCGCAGGAGACCATGACCGACCGGGAGCAGATGCTAACCCGCAGCACCAAGGCGGGTCAGGAAGTTGGCATCGGCTTTGCGGTGCGCTGGAACAAGAATTGCGAACCAGTGCTGCCGCGGCTTTCCATCGTCACGCCGCCAAGCCATGGCAGCCTGTGCGGCAGGACGATCACGGTCACGATACGCAAAAATCTCGTCACCGACGATCAGACCTGTGTCGGGCGACGCACGCGAGCGCTCCAAGTGATCTACACACCCCGCGCCGACTTCTCCGGGCCGGATACGGTGGACTATATGATCGACTGGCGGCGCTTTCGTACCAGGACACATGTCGATATTCAGATCGCTCCGGCGACCGAGCCACTGGCGAAGCCCACCAATATCGAGACTGCTCCGGGAAAGCCGGGCGATATGATCGTTCCTTGCGCGCCGCTGATGTCGGCGGCGCCCAACTATCGCGAGACCATATGAAACTCGTTCTCGTCGTCGCCTGCGCATTGATCGATCCCGACGGCCGCGTGCTGATCGCGCAGCGGCCGGAAGGCAAGGCGCTGGCCGGCCTGTGGGAATTTCCCGGTGGCAAGCTGGAGCCCGGCGAACGCCCGGAAGCGGCGCTGATCCGCGAGCTCGATGAAGAACTCGGGATCTCCGTGAAGGAAGCCTGCCTTGCGCCGCTGACCTTCGCCAGCCATGCCTATGAGGATTTCCACCTGTTGATGCCGCTCTATATCTGCCGGCGCTGGGAAGGCCTCGCGATCTCCAGGGAAGGCCAGAACCTCGCCTGGGTGCGGCCGAACAAGCTACGCGACTATCCGATGCCGGCTGCGGATATCCCGCTGATCCCGCATCTGATCGATCTGCTCTAGGGCTTCAGCCGCTTCACCGCGTCGGCAAGACTTGCCTTCGCCGAACCCGGCTTCAGCGGCTTCTGCTGGCTCTCATGCGGCGCCCAGCCGGAGAGCCAGATGATGTCGAACGTCGCGCGGACGCGGCCGTCCGGATCGGCGAAACGCTCGCTGTAGATCTGCGCCATACGCAGCAGGGTCGCGCGGCGGAGCGGCGCCCGGCGGCGCTCGACCAGTACATTGGTGGCGCCCATCCTGCGCAGATCCTGCATCAGACCGAAGGCGCTGTCGTAGCGCACCACGACGCGATCGACATCGGTCACCGGCAGCGCAAATCCCGCGCGCTGCAACAATGCGCCGACATCGCGCAGATCGGCCATTGGTGCGACGCGCGGCGAGATGCCGCCTTCGCGTTCGGCTTCCGCCGCGGCGAAGGACTGCCGCAGCTCGGTCAGCGTGTCGCCGCCGAGCATTGCGGCCAGCAGCAGACCATCAGGCTTCAGCGCGCGGCGGATCTGCGCCATGACGCCGGGCAGATCGTTAACGAAGTGCAGCCCGAGCGCGGAGATGACGAGATCGAGCGACGCCGGCGCGAGATTGAGACCATCGCTTTCGACGTCGGGCACGTCGGCATGTGTGAGATGGCCGACACGCCCGGCCACGACGTCATGCAGACGGTTGCCCGGCGTCGCGACGTCAGCGGCATTGTCGAACTGGCGCAGCACCGCCTGCAATCGCTCGTCCATGTCGGCGATGACACGATCCAGCAGGAAATTCTCGGCGCCCAGCCGCGATGCACGCGCCTGCCGCGCTCGCAGCAGAGCGCGATCGAACAGAATAGGTGCGGCATTCGGGGTCTGAGCCATGCGGCTTGGTACGCCGAAGACAAGGGATCTGGCAATCCGTACACTTAGTCCCTCATGGTGAGGAGGCGCATTTGCGCCGTCTCGAACCATGAACTCGCCTGGCTCCATCCTTCGAGACGCGGCCAAGTTGCCGCTCCTCAGGATGAGGCCTGAGATTGTTGCTTGAGAGTCATCAAGGCCCGCTCTAGCCTTCAACCATGGACGCAGAGGCGACAGTGTCATGGTCCCTCCCCGCGCAATTGCGCGGCGCGCTGAGGCTTTGCCGGTCTGCATGGACGCAAACCGCCCGTCTTGCGCTCGACATCGCGCTGCCGACGCTCTGTGTCGCCTGCCGGGAACCCGTCGCCGACGAAGGGGTCTGCGCGGCCTGCTGGGGCAAGCTGTCCTTCATCGCGCCGCCGTTCTGCAGCCGGCTCGGCATCCCCTTCGTCTACGATCCCGGCCCGGGCATCCTGTCGATGCAGGCGATTGCCGATCCACCTGCGTATCAGCGCGCCCGCGCAGCTGTGCGCTATGACGATGTCGCCCGCACGCTGGTGCATCAGTTGAAATATCATGACCGGACAGACCTCGCGCCAATCATGGGTCGCTGGATGGCACGTGCGGGGAAGGAATTGCTAGCGGATGCCGATATTCTGGTGCCGGTGCCGCTGCATTGGCGGCGCGGCTTCAGCCGGCGCTTCAACCAGTCCGGCGCGCTGGCACGGGCAATCGGCCGGCAGAGCGGCGTTGCTATATCCCGCGACGCCTTGCGGCGAATACGCCCGACCGAACACCAGATCGGCCTTTCGCGCACCGAGCGCGCCAGTAATGTCCAAGGCGCCTTCAAGGTCCCGCCTGAACGCCGGGCTGAAATCCAGGGCCGCCGCGTCATTCTGGTCGACGACGTGCTGACCTCGGGTGCCACGACGGACGCCTGCGCACGGGCGCTGCTGCGCGCCAAAGCCGCCCAGGTCGACGTGTTGGTCTTTGCGCGGGTTGTGGAGGCCCACAAGGTCCCCATATAATCAGACACTTCCCTGCGAACCGGAGCACCAGATGGCCGCCGCGATTGAAATCTACACCCGCCCCGGCTGCGGCTATTGCAGCGCCGCGATCTCGCTGCTCCAGCGCAAGAAAGCTGCATTCACCCATTTCGACACCGCGACCGATCCGAACCTGCGCCAGGAAATGTTCGACCGTACCTACCCCGGCGCCACCTTCCCGCAGATCTTCATCGGCGGCACCCTGATCGGCGGCTGTGACGATCTCTATGCATTGGACCGCGAAGGCAAATTTGACGCCATGATCGCAGGCGAGAAGGCCACCTCATGAGCCAGACATCCCCGACGTCCGAGCCCCAGACCTTCACCGCCGCCATGGTGCAGATGCGCACCGGCCTGCTGCCGGAGCCGAGCCTCGAACAGGGCCGGCATCTGATCCGCGAAGCCGCGCTCGCCGGCGCCGACTATGTGCTCACGCCGGAAGTGAGCAACATGATGCAGCTCAACCGCACGGCGCTGTTCGAACATCTGCGTCCGGAGGAAGACGACCTCTCGCTGAAGGCCTATCGCGCGCTCGCCGCGGAGCTGAAGATCTACCTGCATATCGGATCGCTGGCCGTGCTGGCCAATCCGGAACGCGCCGCCAATCGCTCGTTCCTGATCGGACCGGACGGCAATGTCCTGGCGAGCTACGACAAGATTCATATGTTCGACATCGACCTGCCGAACGGCGAGAGCTATCGCGAATCCGCGAATTATCAGCCGGGCGAGACCGCCGTTATCTCCGATCTCCCCTGGGGTCGCATCGGCCTGACCATCTGCTACGACGTCCGCTTCCCGGCGCTGTACCGCGCATTAGCTGAAAGCGGCGCGTCGTTCCTCACCGTGCCGTCGGCTTTTACCCAGAAGACCGGCGAAGCCCATTGGCACACGCTGCTGCGCGCCCGTGCCATCGAGACCGGCTGCTTCGTTTTTGCGGCGGCCCAGGGCGGCGTGCATGAGAACAAGCGTGCGACCTATGGACACTCGCTGATCATCGACCCGTGGGGCGTGGTTCTGGCCGAAGCGACCGGCATCGAGCCGGGCTTCATTCTGGCCAAGATCGATCCTGCGAAGGTGACGGAAGCGCGCAAGACCGTGCCGTCCCTGCAGCACGGCCGCCGTTTCAGCGTCAGCGATCCCAAATCGGGCCCAGACTATCTGCACCTTGTCCGGCAAGCGACATGATCCGTTACGACCTACGCTGCGAGAAGGGCCATGCTTTCGAAAGCTGGTTCCAGAGTTCCGGCGCCTATGACTCCCAAGTGAAACGCAAGCTAGTGAATTGCCCGAATTGCGGATCGGTGAAAGTCGAAAAGGCCATTATGGCCCCGCGCATCGTGGGCAAGAGCAAAAATCGCCCGGCACCCGCCCCTGACGCCGGTTCCGAGACCACCGCCCCGCTGATGATGGCGCCGCAGGAGGCCGAACTGCGCGCCAAGCTGAAAGAACTGCGCGATCACGTCACCAAAAACGCGGACAATGTCGGTGAAAGCTTCCCGACCGAAGCCCGCAAGATGCATTATGGCGACATCGAACACCGTCCGATCTACGGCGAAGCGACGCCGGATGAGGCACGGTCGCTGATCGACGAAGGTATCGAGGTGACTCCGCTGCCCGTCCTTCCCGGCGATCGGAACTGAGCGCAACCTCCGCTCACCGACACGCTTGTGCGCGTTTCGACTCATCCAAACTGCGCCGTCGGTACATGACTCCGAAAGCTTTAAAACATACGGCAGCTTTGTGGCGTTCGAGTCACAGCCGTGCACAATCGCTTTGTTAGCCCTTGAGACATGCCAAAACTCGCCTAACTTATAAGCAAGTGCCTGAATATGAGTCGCGCGTTGCACTCAGATCGCATTGCGCGATTTCGGACCTGGATGTGTCCTGAAGGCTATAGTGCTGATGTTGAGTCGCGATCGGGAAGACGCGTTCCGTTACCACCTTAGGAGCATCGCGACCAACAGGACGGCCGACCAGCAAGGAGAGAGGGATCATGTACAACGATTCTCTGTTCAATGCGTTCGCTAGAAGTTACGAAGCCCGAAGTGAGACGGACATGTCGATGTCCGAGTATCTGGAATCCTGCAGAGGGGACCCGATGCGATATGCGAACGCGGCGGAACGCCTACTGGCGGCGATCGGCGAGCCTCAAATGATAGACACGGCCAAGGATCCACGCCTTGGCCGTATTTTTTTGAATCGTACCATCCGTAGCTATCCAGCCTTTGCCGGCTTTCACGGCATGGAAGATACGATCGAACGCATTGTCGCCTTCTTCCGCCATGCGGCGCAGGGCCTCGAAGAGCGCAAGCAGATTCTCTATCTGCTCGGCCCGGTCGGCGGCGGCAAATCATCGCTTGCCGAGCGCCTCAAGGCCTTGATGGAAGTCCATCCCATTTATGTGTTGAAAGCCGGCGACGAACTCTCTCCGGTTTATGAAAGCCCGCTCAGCCTGTTCGATCCGGACACACTCGGCCCGATGATCGAAGAGAAATACGGCATTCCACGCCGACGCCTTACGGGCCTCATGAGTCCGTGGTGCTACAAGCGGCTCGAAGCTTTCGGCGGCGACATCTCGCAATTCCGCGTCGCCCGCATCCAGCCGTCGCGATTGCGCCAGATCGCCATCGCCAAGACTGAACCCGGCGATGAGAACAACCAGGACATCTCCTCGCTGGTCGGCAAGGTGGATATCCGCAAGCTCGAGATCTTCGCCCAGAACGATCCCGACGCCTACAGCTATTCCGGCGGCCTCAATCGCTCCAATCAGGGCGTGCTTGAATTCGTCGAAATGTTCAAGGCGCCGATCAAGATGCTGCATCCGCTGCTGACGGCGACGCAGGAAGGCAACTATATCGGCACCGAAAATATCGGCGCAATCCCGTTCACTGGCGTGATTCTCGCCCACTCCAACGAGTCCGAGTGGCAGAGTTTCAAAGCCAACAAGAATAATGAAGCCTTCATCGATCGTATCTGCGTCATCAAGGTGCCGTACTGCCTGCGCGTCACCGAAGAACAGAAGATCTATGAGAAGCTCATTCAGGGTTCCGAACTCGCCACCGCACCTTGCGCACCGGCGACGCTGGAAACCCTGGCGCGCTTCTCCGTGATGTCGCGGCTGCGCAAGCACGAAAACTCGACCACCTTCGCCAAGATGCGGGTCTATGACGGCGAAAGCCTGAAAGAGTCGGATCCGAAGGCCCGCAGCGTTCAGGAATACAAGGACGCCGCCGGTGTTGATGAAGGCATGGACGGTGCCTCGACGCGCTTCGCGTTCAAAGTTCTGGCCGCGACCTACAATCACGACACGTCGGAGATTGGGGCGGATCCCGTGCACCTGATGTATACGCTGGAGCAGGCGATCCGCAGGGAGCAGATGCCTGATGAAGTCGAAAAACGTTATCTCGAATTCATCAAGGCCGAGCTGGTGCCGCGTTATGCGGAGTTCATCGGTCACGAAATCCAGAAAGCCTATCTGGAATCCTATTCGGACTACGGCCAGAACCTGTTCGATCGTTACGTCGACTATGCCGATGCCTGGATCGAGGATCAGGACTTCAAGGATCCTGACACCGGACAATTGCTCGATCGCGAATTGCTCAATCAGGAACTGAGCAAGATCGAAAAGCCGGCCGGAATCGCCAACCCCAAGGACTTCCGCAACGAAGTCGTGAAGTTCTCACTTCGCTCGCGGGCACAGCACGGTGGAAAGAATCCGACCTGGACGAGTTATGAGAAGATCAGGGAAGTCATTGAAAAGCGCATCTTCTCTCAAGTTGAAGATCTGCTTCCGGTGATCTCCTTCGGATCGAAGAAGGACGGCGAGACCGAGAAAAAACACGACGACTTCGTCGCGCGGATGGTCGATCGCGGCTACACCGAGCGCCAGGTTCGCCGTCTCGTCGAATGGTATATGCGCGTGAAACAGGCCGGCTGACGCAAGGAGCCAACATAACGTGGCCATGCATATCGTCGATAGACGCCTGAACCCGAGCAGTAAGAGTCTTGAGAACCGCCAGCGGTTCTTGCGACGCGCGAAAGCTCTGGTTCAGGGAGCCGTCAAGAAAGCCTCCCAGGACCGCGACATCAAAGACGTCCTGGAAGGCGGCGAAGTATCCATCCCGCTCGACGGGATGAACGAGCCCCGCTTCTATCGCGAAGGCGGAATTCGCGACCGGGTGTTGCCCGGCAACGTGAAATTTGTGGAAGGTGATTACCTTCAGCGGCCGCAATCGAAGAGCGGCAGATCGAACGATGCCGGCGAAGGCGACGGCGAGGATGCATTCCGGTTTGTGCTCAGCCGGGAGGAGTTCGTCGACATTTTCCTCGACGATCTGGAACTGCCGGATCTTTCCAAGCGCAAGCTGGCCGAAGTCGAAAACGAGGGCCTGCGCCGCGCCGGATATACGACGTCCGGCTCGCCCGCGAATATCTCGGTCAGCCGCACCGTGCGCTTGGCCATGGCACGACGGGTTGCACTGCAGCGACCCCGACCCGAGGCCATTGCACAGCTGGAAGCTGAACTGGAGCATTGCAGTGACGAGCGCCGCCCCGAATTGCTGGCAGAGATCACGCGGCTGAAATCCAAGATGCAGCGGATTCCGTTCATCGATCCCATCGACATCCGCTATCGCCGCTTCGAAACCATGCCGAAGCCCGTGGCACAGGCCGTCATGTTCTGCCTGATGGACGTCTCCGGTTCGATGTCCGAGCACATGAAGGATCTCGCCAAGCGGTTCTATATGCTGCTCTACGTCTTCCTCACGCGTCGCTATCGCAAGGTCGAGATCGTCTTCATCCGTCACACCGACCGCGCCGAGGAAGTCGACGAGCAGACCTTCTTCCATGGCCCCGCGTCGGGCGGCACGCTGGTGTCCAGCGCACTGCAGGCCATGCATGAGATCGTCCAGTCACGCTATCGCCCCGCCGACTGGAATATCTATGCCGCACAGGCCTCGGACGGCGACAACTCCTATGCCGACGGCGATCTCTCCGGTCGCCTGCTCAAGGACATGATCCTGCCGGTGACGCAGTTCTTCGCCTATCTGGAAGTAGGCGAATCCGGCAGCCATCCGTTCGAAATGTCGGAATCCTCACTGTGGACGCTGTATCAGCGGCTGCGCGCGGAAGGCGCGCCGCTGTCGATGCGCAAGGTCAACGACCGCAGCGAGATTTTCCCGGTGTTCCACGACCTGTTTCAGCGTCGCCAAGCCAAGGAGAGGGTGGCTCCATGACAGACCGTCTCTATGAAGGTGCCGACTGGGACTTTGTCACATTGCAACGCATCCACGATGCCTGCGAGGAGATCGCCGAAAAGGAGCTCGGCCTCAACGTCTACCCGAACCAGATCGAAGTCATCACCGCCGAACAGATGCTGGACGCCTACTCGTCCGTAGGCATGCCGCTGTATTACAAGCACTGGTCGTTCGGCAAACAATTCGCCCATCAGGAAGCGTCCTATCGCAAGGGCCTGATGGGCCTGGCCTATGAAATCGTCATCAACTCGTCGCCATGCATTTCCTACCTGATGGAGGAAAACACGGCGACGATGCAGACGCTGGTGATTGCCCACGCCGCTTTCGGCCACAATCACTTCTTCAAGAACAATTATTTGTTCAAGCAGTGGACCGACGCCGACGGCATTCTCGACTATCTCGATTTTGCCAAGGGCTATGTAGCGCAGTGCGAGGAAAAGCACGGCCGCGCAGCGGTGGAGCAGACACTCGACGCCGCGCACGCGCTGATGTCACACGGCGTCGATCGCTATCCCGGTAAGAAATCGCTGGATTTGCGGGCCGAGGAAAAACGCGCCAAAGAACGCCGCAATCACGAAGAAACTTCGTTCAACGATCTATGGCGCACGGTGCCGACGGGGCGGACGAAGAGTGCTTCACTGCTCAGCGCGGAGCGACGACGCGCTCTGCTCGGCCTCCCGCAGGAAAACCTGCTGTACTTTCTGGAGAAATCCGCACCGCGCCTGAAAATCTGGCAGCGCGAACTCATCCGCATCGTTCGGCACATCTCGCAATACTTCTACCCGCAAGGTCAGACCAAGGTGATGAACGAAGGCACGGCCACTTTCGTGCACTATCGCATCATGAGCCGGCTGCATCAGACCGGACAGATCTCGGACGGCAACTTCCTGGAATTCCTGCAGTCGCACACCAATGTCGTGTTCCAGCCGAATTACGACGACCGGCGCTTCTCGGGCTTCAACCCCTATGCGCTCGGCTTCGCAATGATGCAGGACATCGAAAAAATCGTCACGGATCCGACCGACGAGGACCGCGCGTGGTTTCCCGATATCGCGGGCAAAGGCGATGCGATGGCCGTCCTGCGCGATATCTGGGCGAACTACCGCGACGAGAGCTTCGTCAGCCAGTTCCTTAGCCCCCGACTGATGCGCCACATGCGGATGTTCCACCTACATGACGATCCGGCCGTGTCGGAAGGCATCCGCGTCGACGCCATCCATGACGAGCGCGGCTATCGTCGCGTCCGACGTGTGCTGGCCCGTCAGTACGATGTCGGCCTGATCGATGCGAATATCGAAGTGGTGGACGTCGATCTCGCCGGTGATCGCCGGTTGATGCTGAAGCATTCGGTGCTCAATGGCGCCCTGCTTAATGAGCCCGATGCGAAACGGGTGCTGCAGCATCTCGCCGATCTCTGGAGCTACGACGTCTCGCTTGCCGAGGTCGATGCCTCCGGCCTGGTGCTCAAGGAACACGTCGCCCATCCTCGCGTGATGGCCGCGGCCGCCTGATCGATCCCTCTCCGTCTCCTCCCGCAAACTCCTCCCCTGCCCGGCTTTTTGCCGGGCGGGACTTTCGCTTGGACGAAATATAGGGTAGGGGCCTATCCTATGTCACATCTCACCGCTAACAAGACCAAACTGCTTGCCCGTGTTCGCCGCCTCGCCGGCCAGATGGCCGCCATTGAGAAGGCCATTACGAAGGACGCCGACTGCGCCACGATCCTGCATCAGGTCGCAGGCGTGCGCGGCTCCGTGAGCGGGCTGATGGATGAACTGATCGAGGACCATGTCCGCGAGCATGTCGCCCATCCCGGTCTCAGCGCCGACGACCGGGCGGCCGGCGCCGAAGAACTCATCGCCGCCATCCGGCGCTACGCGAAATAAGGACCGGCAGCATGCGCACCCACGCCGACATCGACCACCTGTCCCACGAGCACATGTTTCTGGGCGACAATCATGACGAGAACACCCGACGTACGCTGTGGGTGGTCGTCCTTACGGCGCTGATGATGGTCGGCGAGATCGTTGCCGGCACAGTCTTCAACTCGATGGCGCTGTTGGCTGACGGCTTCCACATGGCGACACATGCCGTGGCGCTCGCCATTGCTGCGGGCGCCTATGCCTATGCACGCCGCAACGCACATAACCGCCGCTTTACTTTCGGCACGGGCAAGGTCGGCGATCTCGCCGGCTTTGCCTCCGCGTTGGTGCTGGCGATCATCGCCATCGGCATCGCCGTCGAATCCGTGCAGCGGCTATTCAATCCGTTCACAGTCGCCTTCGGCGAAGCCACGGCGATCGCCGTCATCGGCTTGATCGTGAATATCGCCAGCGCGTTTCTGCTGAGCGGCGGGCGTCATCACCACGGCCACGATCATCATGATCATCACGGCCATGACCACAACCATCGCCACGGCACGCATCATCGCGACAACAACATGCGCTCCGCCTTCATGCATGTACTGGCCGATGCGTTGACCTCGGTGCTGGCCATCGCCGCGCTGCTAGCCGGCTGCTATCTTGGCTGGGTCTGGCTCGATCCTGTGATGGGCATCATCGGCGGCATACTCATCGCCGCCTGGGCGTGGAATCTGCTGCGCGACACGGCGGCCGTGTTGCTCGACACGTCAGATCCGCATCTGGAACAGGAAATTCGCGATGAGGTCGAGCGCCCCGGCGACGCCCGCATCTTCGACCTCCACGTCTGGCGCGTCGGCCCCGGTGCGCATGCTGCGATCGTCGGCTTTGCCGGCGGAGCGAGCACGGAGACGGTGCGGCAGCGCCTCGCGGCCGTGCATGAATTGCAGCACGTGACTGTGGAAGCGCGCTAGCGCCGGACGCACATCTCCCGCGTTACGAGCCATGCGGCGAAGCGGGTTGGCATTCGCCGCTTGGCTGATTAACCTGACGTCATCATCGCCAGCCAAATGGCGGAGCGTGCCGATTGCGGCGCGCAAAAAAACGTCTGGGATGGACATGCAAGGACAGATCGCGCCGGACACCTCAACGCCGGCCACCCGCCATGAAGTTCTCTACGGCGAACGCGTCGTCACCTGTTTCTCCGATCGTCCGCCGACCCTCGACGCCATGCTGCGCGCCGCAGTCGCGCGGAAGCCTGATGGCGTTGCGTTGGTGCTCGGCGAAAAACGAGTCACCTATGCGGAGCTCGATCGCGTCGCGGAGAATGTCGCCTGCAATCTGATCGCCTCCGGTTTCCGGAAAGGCGAGCGCATCGCGATGCTGCTCGGCAATTGCCTGGAATTCATCTTCTGCGCGCTCGGCGCCGTCCGCGCCGGCATGATCGTCGTGCCGCTCAATACGCGGCAGCGGGCACCCGAGATCGACTATGTTTTGCAGCAGTGTAGGGCTTCAGCGCTCGTCTATGACGACGACTGCGAGGCCAACCTGCCCGCACCACGTCCGGACTTGCGCAATCAGTGGGTGGTCGGCGGCGGCCGTGCGCCATCGTTTGCGGAGCTGACGAAAGATGCGCCTGCCGCTGCGCTTCCCGAACTCCATCAGGAAGACACCGCTTTTCTGCTCTATACGTCAGGCACCACTGGCAACCCGAAAGGCGCGATGCTCACCCATGCGAGCATCATCCACTCCCTGCTCAACTTCCAGCACGGCTATGGCCTGCACGACGGTGACGTCACGATGCTGGCGGTGCCAGCATCGCATGTCACCGGGCTTGTGGCATTGATCCTTGCGACCATCAATGTCGCCGGCACCACCGTGATCCTGCCAGCCTTCAAGGCGCCGGAGTTTCTCGCCGTCGCCGCGCGAGAGCGCATGACCTACACGCTGATGGTGCCGGCAATGTATAATCTCTGCCTGCTGCAGCCGGATTTCGATCGTCACGATCTGTCTTCATGGCGCATCGCCGGCTTCGGCGGCGCGCCGATGCCCGAAGCGACCATCACGCGCCTCGCCGAAGTGCTGCCGAAGCTCAATCTCTGTAATGCCTATGGTTCGACTGAGACTTCATCACCCGCGACGATGTTTCCGCCCGGCTCGCCCGTCAGCAAGATCAACTCGGTCGGACGGCCCGTGACGGGCGCACATATCGTCGTCGCCGATGATGACGGCCGGGAAGTGCCAGCCGGTCAGGACGGCGAATTGCTGATTGCCGGTCCGATGGTCGTACCCGGCTATTGGGAAAATCCAGATGCGACTCGCACCGGATTCGTCGGCGGCTACTGGCGCTCCGGCGATATCGGCCGCATGGATGCGGATGGCTATGTCTATGTGGTCGACCGCAAGAAGGACATGATCAATCGCGCCGGCTTCAAGATCTACTGCACCGAGGTCGAAAACGTGATGTCACATCATCCCGCCATCGTCGAAAGCGCAGTGGTGGGCAAGCCCGATCCGGTGCTCGGCGAACGCGTACACGCCTTCGCCTACTGCCCCGATGGCGGCAACGAGACCGACATCCGCAAATACTGTGCGGAGCGGCTGTCCGATTACAAGGTGCCGGACACCATCACCTTCCTGAAGGAGCCGCTGCCGCGCAACGCCAACGGCAAGATCCTCAAGACCGAGCTACGCAAGATGATGGCGAGCTGATCACCAAGCGGCGACAGCACCATCCGAGCGCGGGTCCGTCGCGCCTTCGAGCACGCCGTTGGCGTGCAGCACGATGGCGCCGGCATGGCCCATGGTGCCGGTATAGCTGCCGAGCACCTCGACCACGTGACCGGCATCCCGAAGCTGCTGGATCAATGCGGGATCGAAGCGATCCTCGACCTTCAGCGTGACGCTCTCGTCACCCCAGGTCTTGCCGAGCAGCCAGCGCGGCGCGGTCACCGCCTGCTGCAGCGGCATGCCGAACATGCCGTAGCGCGAGAACACCGCCGACTGCGTCTGTGGCTGCCCCTCGCCGCCCATGTTTCCGTAGACCATACGACGGCCGTCATCGAAGATCGCCATCGCGGGATTGAGCGTGTGGAACGGCTTGCGGCCCGGCTTCAGCGCATTCCAGCCACTCTCGGCAAGCCGGAACGAGGCGCCGCGATTCTGCCAGCAGATGCCGGTTTCCGGCAGCACGACGCCGGATCCGAACTCGAAATAGACCGACTGGATGAAGGACACCGAACGGCCATGTCCGTCGATAACGCCGAGCCAGATGGTATCGCCGGGCTTGCGCACATGCGGCCATGGCAGCGCAATCTTGCGATCGATATGGCGCGCCAGTTCATCGAGCTTGGCATCGTCGAGGAATGACGCCGGATCCACCGTCATGTGATCGGGATCGCCGACATGCTCGTCGCGGACGATGAAGGCCTGCTTGGTGGCCTCGATCAGACCGTGAATGTGATCGAAACCTTCGGCCTGGGTGACGCCGAGCCGATCGAACATCGCGAGGATCATCAGCGACGACAGACCCTGCGTCGGCGGCGCCATGTTGAACAGCTGCGCGCCGCGCACGGTGGTCGACAGCGGCGGACGCTCGCTCGCCTGATGGTTCTGCAGATCGGCCGCGGTGACTGGCGACCCCACCTTGGCAAGATCAGCCGCGATCGCATCGGCAAGTTTGCCCTTGTAGAAATTCTCGAAGCCCTCGGCGACCAGACGCTTCAGCGTCGCGCCGAGCGCCGGCAGCTTCATCACATCGCCTTCGGCCGGCGCCTGCCCGTTCGGCGTGAAAGTCCCGGCGAAATTCGGCTGGTCCTTCAGCTCCGCGAATTTCTCAGACGTCAGTTCGGATTGGCTGCGCGTAACAACGATGCCATTTTCGGCATAATAGATCGCACTTTCCAGCAGCCGCTCGCGCGCCATCGGCTTCTGCCAATGCTGCGAAACATCCAGCGCCTTCTGCCAGCCGGACACCGTGCCGGCGACGGTATTGGCCGCAAGCGGGCCGCGGAACGGGATGGTCGCAGCGCCCTTCGCCGCATAGTAAGCGAGATCGACAGCAGCGCCGGCGCGGCCGCAGGCATCCACCGTGATCGGCGCCTTGCCGGGCTCGGCGATCAACCAGAAGCCATCGCCGCCGATGCCGGTCATATGCGGATAGACCACCGCCAGCGCTGCTGCCGTGGCAATCGCCGCTTCCACAGCGGTCCCGCCATCCTTGAGCACGTCGAGACCGGCCTGCGACGCCAGGTGATGCGGCGAGGTCACCATACCCCGTCGCGCGCGCGGTGTTTCAAGCATTCGTCGTCTCCAGAATTCGTGGCATGCCAGCTTTGTTTGGCGCAGTCGTAACGCGTCCAGCCGATGATTCAAGCCTTTCGGGCGACGATCTCGCCGTCTCGCGCAACCAGCCGGCCGTTCTTGTAGACCGCGCGGCGCTTCGGCAGATCGACCACGGCCTGCGGCACATGCGGTGCATCGATGGCGACGAAGTCGGCCTTGGCGCCGACGCGGAGGCCGTGATCGTCCAGCCGCAACGCCTTGGCGCCACCAACGGTAACAATGTCGAAGGTAAGCATGAGATCGGCATCGGTGTTGAAGCCGGAGCGGTAGCCGATCATCATCGCACGGCCGAGCATGTCGCCATCGCCATAAGGCCACCAGCTGTCGCGGATGTTGTCGCAGCCACCGAACACGGTGACGCCCGCCTTACGCAGCAGTTTTACAGGTGGAAATGGCCGTGCCCCGGGCGCATTGGTCATGATGGCAACGTCGCTCGCTGCCAGCAACTCCGCTGTTCGCTGCACGACATCGGGAGCGACATCGCCAAGCGAATAAGCGTGGCTGATGGCGACATGGCCCTGCATGCCCAATGCCCGCGTGCGCGCGCAGATCTGCTCTATCTCGAAGATGCCGAGCATCGAGGGATCGTGCAGATGGACATCGACATCGACCCCACGTCGCTCGGCGATGCCGAACACCACGTCGAGGTGCTTCTCGACATCGCGATCGAATCCGCCGGGGTCGAGGCCGCCGATCACGTTCGCGCCGAGATCGAAAGCAGCATCGAGCAGATCCGGCGTGCCGGGGCTGCGCAGGATGCCGCTTTGCGGGAATGCGACGAGCTGGATATCCATGAGATCGCGATGCGCCTCGCGCACTGCGAGGATGGTCTCCAGCGATGTCAGGCCGACCGAACTGTCGACCATCACATGGCTGCGCATGCGCGTGCTACCGTGACCGAGGCAAAGCTCAAGCTGGCTCCGCGCTCGCTCAGCCATCGGCGCGGCCTTGGCCATGTTGTCGGCCTGGATGGCGACGCGTTCTTGCACGTTGAAGCCGTTCGAATAGGGCACATGCGGCCGCCAGATATCGCCGTAGAAACTGGTGTCGAGATGGACGTGGCCTTCGACGAAGGAAGGGATCACGAGCGTCCCGCCGAGATCGACGGTCTCTGGGGCTATTGGTATTGGATCGCTGCCTGATGTGATCGCGGTGATCAGACCGCTACTGACGGCAATCGTGTTGAGGCTGCCGTCGGCGAATTTCGCCTGCGTAAATATCGTATCGATGTCGCTCACGCCAACCTCTCGGACTGATCTGCTGCCGCGAGGTTACAGGAGGACGGCGCAGCATGCATCGGCATGCCGGCCACTGCATGGCCGATGTGCGGATCAGCTTTCGCGCGCAGCCTTGATCAGGTTATCGCGCAGCGTAGCAACGCCCTGCTGCATCTTCTTGAATTCGTCGGGCTCAAGGCCGGATGCCTTGACGAGATTCATGGTCAGCCCCTTCTCGCGCAGCCGCCGACCTTCGTCGGTCAGGCTGATCACCACCTGCCGCTCGTCCCCGGGATCGCGCTGCCGGCGCAGATAGCCCATCGCTTCAAGCTTCTTCAGGATCGGCGTCAGCGTGTTGGACTCCAGAAACAGCTTTTCGCCGAGGCTGCCCACGGTCTGCCCGTCCTGCTCCCACAGCGCGACGATGGCGATGTACTGGGTGTAAGTCAGACCGAGCTTTTCGAGGATCGGCTTGTAGGCCCGGCCATAGGCCAGATTGGCTGAATAGATCGAAAAACAGAGGAAATCAGACAGTTTCGGGCCGGCCTGCGCGGCGGAGGTTTGTTCAATCGATTTGGGCTTGGTGGATGGCATGTTTGCACTCCGTCAGGGACACGAGAACGTGACCTCTCGGACCCATATATATCGGATGCGATTAAATCGGAAGAGTTGACAAAAGCACCCATGCCGCCATTTATATCGCACTCGATTACATCGTATGCGATATAAAAGGAGAGACGATCATGACCTCGACCACCATCGAAAAGGTTCTCTACACCGCCCAGACCCACACCACCGGTGGCCGCGACGGCGCGTCACGCAGCTCCGACCGCCGGCTCGACGTCAAGCTGTCGCCTCCCGGCTCGGCTGGCGCCGGCACCAATCCCGAGCAGATGTTCGCGGCCGGCTGGTCGGCCTGTTTCATCGGCGCCATGGGGCGCGCCGCCAGCAACCTGAAGATCAAGCTGCCGCCCGACGTCGCCGTCGACACCGAAGTCGATCTCGGCACCACCGGCGGTGATTTCTTCCTGCAGGCCCGCCTCAATGTCAGCCTGCCCGGCCTGGCACCGGACGTCGCTCGCCAGGTGGTCGATGCCGCGCATCAGATCTGCCCTTACTCGAAGGCAACGCGCGGCAACATCAATGTCGCGATCAACCTGATCTGACCCTCACCTTCTTCCGCGGACCGTCAACCGGTCCGCGGATCGCGGCGCTCCCCCGAACGGTCGCCGGTTTCACTCATGCGTTTTCTGGAGATCACCGTGACGCTCTTCATCCTCGCTTATGCGGCCGGCCTGCTCACCATCGCATCGCCCTGCATCTTCCCGATCCTGCCGATCATTCTTGCCCGCGCGGACGAACCGTTTCGCCGCAGCGGATTGCCCTTGCTGATCGGCCTTACACTGACTTTCGCGGTGGCTGCAAGTCTGGCCTCGGTCGCCGGTAATTGGGCGATCGAGGCCAATCGTTACGGCCGTAGCATCGCCCTCATCGTGATGACGCTGTTCGGCCTAGCACTGCTGTTGCCGACTCTCGCCACGCGTCTGATGGCGCCGCTGGTGCTATTCGGCGTAAAGCTGACGAACTGGGCCGGCGCGAAGGATGCTAATGCACATCGCACGCCGCTGTCGTCACTGTTGCTCGGCATCGCCACCGGTCTGGTTTGGGCGCCCTGCGCAGGTCCGGTGCTGGGCCTGATCCTCACCGGTGCGGCACTGCATGGGCCGGGAATCGACACCGTGTTGCTGCTGCTCGCCTATGGCCTTGGTGCGGCAACGTCGCTCGCCGCCGGCATGCTGCTGGGCGGGCGTTTACTCGCCAAGGCGCGCGAGCTGATGCCATGGAGCGGCGGCGTGCGTCGCGCGCTGGGTGGCGCAGTGGTGTTCGGCGCCATCGCGATCTGGGCCGGGTTGGATACGCGTCTGCTGACGCAACTATCACTGCCGTCAACGACAGCGTTTGAAAGCAAGCTGATCGACACGCTGCAGCTCGCACCATCCGCGCAGGCCGGAACGTCCATGGGCAATGCCACGGCTCGAACGACGCTGGCGGGTCCGCTTGCGTCGATCGTGGGCAGCAGGCAATGGCTCAACACGTCACCGCTGAAGGCTGAAGACCTGCAGGGCAAGGTCGTGCTGGTGAATTTCTGGACCTATTCCTGCATCAACTGCCTACGCGTGCTGCCGCATGTCCGTGCCTGGGCCAACAAGTATCGCGATCAGGGCCTCGTCGTGATCGGCGTACACACGCCGGAATTTGCCTTCGAGAAGAACGTCGGCAATGTCAGCACTGCAACAACGAAGCTCGGCGTCGGCTATCCCGTCGCGATCGACAACGACTTCCGAGTCTGGCGCGCCTTCAGCAACAACGCATGGCCCGCCCTCTATTTCGTCGGCGCCGATGGTCGCATCCGTCATCAGGCGATCGGCGAAGGCAATTACGCGACGTCCGAACAGGTGATCCAGCAACTGCTCGCAGAAGCCGGCCACAAGCCGACTGTTCAGGCTGCGACGGTCCAGGCTGAAGGCACGCAGGTCGCTGCGGACGAGGAGCAACCTCGTTCGTCGGAGACCTATCTCGGCTATGCGCAGGCCACCGGCTTCACCTCGCCCGGCGGCGCACGCGAAGACGTGCCGAGCCTCTATCGCGGCATCGACATGCTACCACTGAACCGCTGGACGCTGGGCGGCACATGGACCATCGGCCGCGAATATGCACAGCTCGACGATACGTCGGGCCGCATCGCCTATCGTTTCCACGCCCGCGACCTGCATCTGGTTCTCGGCCCAACACGGGACGGCAAGCCGGTGCGCTTCCGCGTGACCATCGACGGCGCAGCGCCCGGCACCAGCCACGGCACCGATACCGATGCCGATGGGTATGGAACCGTGACGGATGCAAAGCTGTATCAGCTGGTGCGGCAGGCCGGCGGCATCACCGACCGCACATTCGGAATCGAATTCCTCGATCCGGGCGTGCGGGCCTATGCCTTCACCTTCGGCTGATGACGACGGCTATTGATAGGTCGCCACGATATCCGCGACGGCGCGCTCGAGTTGCTGCGCCGTCGCGCATTGGCGCACGACATTGCAGAAGGTCGCATAGCGCGGCATTTCGGAATCGCCGAAGCCCCACCCCATGCGGCCCTCGGGATTGAGCCAGACCAGCCGCTTCGAGCGCTCGCCGATGCGGCGAAGGATGTCGGCGCGCGGATCCAGATTGTTGCTGCGGGCATCGCCAAGAACAATGACCGTGGTCTGCGCCGTGATCGCACTCATGAAACTCTTCTCGAAATCGACGAAGGAGCGACCATAGTCGGACGAGCCATAGCCAACCGACGACATGATCTGTTTCATCGCCTCTTCAGGTTTGTTCTTCTCCAGAACTTCACTGACTTCGATCAGGTTGCCGGAAAAAGCGAAGGAGCGCACATCGGACACAACTTCATGTAGGCTGTGGATCAGTAACAGGAAGAAATCGGAGACCTGCGCCACGGAGCCTGAGACGTCGCAAATGGCGACGATCTTCGGCTTGTCGCGATGACGACGCTTCCACGCCGTCATGAAGGGCACGCCGCCCCATGCGGCATTGCGCCGAATGGTGCGGCGGACGTCGAGATGGCCGCGACGCTGGCGCTTGCGTGGCTTGCTGAAGCGCTCGCGCAGCCGCCGCGCAATCTGCCGGATCAGAACGCGCATCTGCGCGATCTGTCGCTGTTCCAGCCGCGCCATCGGCGCATTGCGCAGGATTTCATTGCGCAGCGCTTCCTTCTCCTCGCGGCCATAGAGCAAGAGCGCCTGCGCGACCATTTCGCTGACGGTCTCGCGCAGGCTGCCGAGCGCCGTTGCAAGCCGTTCTGCATCCGCTGGATTGCGCGTCGTGAGCGCGTCAATGTCGTCGCGCAGTTGCGCGACCCCGAGCTGCTCGAGCACCCGGCTGGCAAACAGCCCCCGCTGGGTGAAGACACGGATGTCGGTCAGGCCGGCAGCATTCGATGCGTTTGAAAGCGCCGCGGCAATGGCGGCGCGATCCTGCGCCAGCAGCATCTGCGCGAGCGAACCGAGTTCGGTCGAATCCTGTGCCGACGGGGTGCCTGCCGCGGCGTCGGTCCCGCTCTCGCTTGTCCCCTCGCCAGTCTCGTCGTCGTCATTTGCCGCCGACGGCGCGTCGAAATCAGGATGGGTGAAGAACGCATCGAAACAGGCAGCGAGCGCCGCCTTCTCCTCGCCGGACTTCGCCATGGTCAGCAGCAGCGCATCGCGCAGGATGGCGCGATCGGCGGGACCCACTTCGGCGGCGGCACGCATCGCATCGATACTTTCGGCAGGCGAAATCCTGACACCGGCGCCGCGCGCCGCTCGAAAGAACCGATGCAGCGTATCGCGCATGGCTAACCGAACACGCCCTGCCGGTCGGCCTTGGCAACGAAGCCCGAGACCTGCGGCAATGTCGCTTCAATATCACCTTCGTACTTCAGCAGCACGTTGAGCGTATCCTTGACCATCTCGTGGCCGAGTTCGGACGCACCGAGCAGCACGAGCACCTTTGCCCAGTCGATGGTCTCGCTGACCGACGGCAGCTTCTTCAGGTCCAGCGTGCGAACCTGATTGACGAAACCGACAAGCTGCTTGCGAAGTGTCGCGGAAACACCGGGCACGCGGGTTTCGACGATACGCTCTTCGAGCTTCGGTTCGGGGAAGCCGATATGCAGATGCAGACAGCGGCGCTTCAACGCATCGCCAAGATCGCGCTCGCCGTTCGAGGTCAGGATCACGGTCGGCGGTACGATGGCTACGACGGTGCCAAGCTCGGGGATCGTGACCTGGAAGTCGGACAGGATTTCGAGCAGCAGCGATTCGAATTCGGCGTCGGACTTGTCGATCTCGTCGATGAGAAGCACGCAGCCCATCGGCTGTTCCAGCGCGCGCAGCAACGGGCGCGGCTCGACGAACTCCTTGGAGAAGAACACGTCGCCGAAATCGTGCAGCTGGTCGAGCGCCTTGGCGAGCGTATCGGCGCCGCCCAGCACTTCGCCGAGCTTGTCTTTCAGGATCTGGGTGTAGAGCAGCTGCTTGGCATATTTCCACTCATACAGCGCCTTGGCCTCGTCGAGGCCCTCGTAGCACTGCATGCGGATCATCTCGAGACCACGCGAGGCAGCGATCGCCTTGGCAAGTTCGGTCTTGCCCACACCGGCGGGACCTTCGACCAGGATCGGCTTCTCGATTTTCTCGGCGAGATAGACGGCGGTAGCGATCTGCCGGCTGGCGATATAGCCGGCGGAAGCCAGGCTGCGCTCAACGGCTTCGATCGATGCTGACGAACTGGTGCTCTCGGCCACGCGCTTCACTCCGGATTTCGCATACTGGAATAAGCTGTGGCGTGCTCGCCCGGCTCATTCCGGCGTCCTGATTTGCTACGTGGTTCAGCCCGCGGCGTCCAGCGCCACCGGCTCATCGCTCAGTTGCGGCGACTGGGGGCCTGACAATTGAGCGCCTTGCGGTAACCCGCGGCGCGGGCATCGTCCTCGCTGCAGAACCAGCGATCCGGCTTCGGCTGGGTCGCATAATTCTGGCACTGGGGAATGAGATAAACGCCGACATGGCCGGTAAACTTGGCGCGGCGAACCTGTTTCGCCCGGATATTGCAGCCGGCCGGCATCGTGAGATCGGTGGGGAATAGTGCCGCGCGCAGCTCCTTGTCCTTGTCGCTCCGACAGGCCGAGCCGAGCAATGGGCTATCGCTCGCCTTGACGCGGAACTCCGGTGGCGTCACGAAGCACCCGCGCCACAGACCCTGGCGCTTGTCCTTGGCAGCAGTTTCGTCCGCCTTGAAATTGGTCTTGGCGCTTGCCTTGTCCGACGGTTCGATGCTCACCGCATACCCCGATCGGATCACCGCCTGATTGAGGCTACCCGTCTCGCCAACGACACTGCAGAGACCGGCGCGGCGGTTCTTGTAGATCTTGTCCTCGCCAAGGTCCTCACAGCGAACCTCGCGCTTGCCGATCAGTTTCACCAGCTGATCCCTTGCCTCGACGCCGCAGGCCCAATTGTCGGCATGCTCATCGACACAGGGCTGATCCACCTCCGGTGCGTCCAGGCCGGCGAGCTTGTAGGCGACATTGCCGATCTGGATGGTGTCGCCGTCCTTGACGATGGCTTCGACCGCCGAGGCCGGGTTGGCGACAAGCAGCAGGAAGAACAGGGACAGGATGCGCATCAATCTGGTCTCGGGATCGGCACGGGAGGGCTGCGATCAGTCCTATCGCAGCAGGCGCGCTCACGAAAGAGACATCACGCGCACTGCGCCGTCACACCGCAACCAGCATCGCCACGCCGACGACAATCAGCGCGATCCCCGACAATTCGCGCGCCGAAAAGGGCTGCTTGAACGAATAATAGGCGACAGCCTGCGCGAACAGCACCTCGACCAGCGCCAGCGTCCGCACATTGGCGGCGGCCGTAAGTGCAAAGGCCAGGAACCAGAATTGCGAGGCTGCCGCCCCCATGAAGCCGGCCAGCATCGATGGCTTCCACAGGCCGAGGATAGCGCTCAGCACCTTGGGTGCACGGGCCAGCAGATAGATGGTCAGGATCAAGGTCTGCACGAACAATGCCCAGACCAGCGCATAGGACGCCGCCGTGACGAAGCTGACGTCGGGCACCGTGATGATGGCGCCGCGAAAACCAACGGCCGACAGTGCGAAAGCGGCAGCCGCGACCAGTCCAAGGACGGTCGGCCGGATGCTGGCGATGTTGCGCGCGGCACCGGGCCGCAGCGCCGTGACGACGACTCCGATCGTGGCAATCAGGATCGCCGTGACCTTCAGCACCGTCAGATGATCGCCGAGAAAGACAAAACCGAAAATCGCGGTCTGGATCGCCTCGGTCTTGAGATAGGCGGTAGTCACCACAAAGGAGCGATCATTCATCGCTGCCAGCATGAGCCCTGTGGCAAAGATCTGGCTCAGCGCGCCGAGTAGCAGCCACGGCCAGAATTCGGCTGATGGCCACGGCACCTTGTCGCCCGTCGCCAGGATGATCACCACGAAAAAGACGATCGAAAACGGGAAGCCGAACAGAAAACGGATGTTGGTGGCGCCCCAGGTCCCAAGCGGTCCGGTGAGCGAGCGCTGCATGGCATTGCGCGCCACCTGCCCCAGCGAGGCGATGATAGTGAAGGGGATCCAGAGCGAGGCGATGGTGAACATGAGGCAGGATGGGTCCGCGAGCGATGGCGCGGAACCTGACTGCGTCACGCCGCAGGGTCAAGCGGCCTGCGCCCATGCCTGCGATGCGATCGCGACCGCCTCGGACGTGGCTTACCAAACGAAGCGCACGACGCCCTTGCCGGCATGGCTGTGGGTGAGGTTGGAGAACTCGCCCTCATACGTCGCCGCGACCGACAGCCCGCTGCCGAGCATGACCTCCGCACTCGCGCTGGTCAGCGCAGCATCGGCTGCCATCGCCGCGCCATTCACGACGAAGCTCGCGCCAGGTAGCGACTGGAACGAGGCCTGCGCGATGCGGTCGCGGTTGAAATCATGTGCCCAGGCGGCGCGCCCGCGCAACGTGAGCAACGCGGCGTCGAGAGCGAAGGATTTGTCGATGCGGAGGCCGAGTTCGCTACGCGTGGCAGTGACGTTGCGTCCGGTGTAATTAAGCGCGAAATCATTGCCGCCGGAAACAAGCGTCTCTGCATAGGCTGGCAGGTCGATATTCGTGACCTGGCCCGCGGCATAAGGCGTCAAACCCACGCCGCCAAGCCACGGCACCACGCTCCGATGACCGGCTTCGGCACGCGCCGAGAAAGCGTGCGCGGTGAAGTTCGCGCGCAGCCGGTCGGCATCGACGATGGTCACCAGCCGCTCGGTGGTGATGTTCTGCCATCCGTAGGCGAGCACAGCTGTGATATAAGTGGGGCCTTGGTGATGGCGGATGAAGCCACCGATCTGAAACAGGTCCGAATGACCTGAACCGAGATTATCCGACAAGCCGAAGCTGGCGCCGCCGCCAGCCACGGCGAAGCCGGCAAGCGTCTGCGGCGACAGCCACGTATCGGCACCGACGGCAACGCCCCCGATCCGGCTGCTGCTGTTATGCGAACCAACGACCGTATTGCCGTCAGTCGCCTGACCACCACCGAAGCCAGCAGCCCAGACGCTCCAGCGCGATTCGAAACTCGCCGTCGCAGGTGGCGCTTTAGTGATCGCACCGTAGGCGTCGCGCCACGACGTCGCGGAACGATTGGCCGACGTGAAGGCGTTTGACTCTGTGCCCACCGTCGTGAGGCCGCGATTGGCTGCGAAGGGATCGGTCAGCACGCCCATGAATTGCGTCATGGCCTGTACGGTGCTCTGTTGCACGCCGGTCGAGAGTTCGCCCGACGACAGCGTCAGATCTTCCGGCGCCATCGCGCCGAGCGCATAGGGGATGCCGCCATGGCTGCCGAAATAGGCATTCAGCGACGAAGCGATGTTGTTTTGATTGATGTTAAGACCCGTCAGTTTCAGATCGACATTGAGATAGACGTTTTGAGCATCGTAGCTCAGCGTCGTAATGAACGAGGTCGGCTCGTCGCTGACGATATTCGGGCTGAACGTGCCTGCGATGCCGCCTGCGGCATTCAAAATGGTGTAGCGTTCACGCACATAAGCCGCGGGATCGAAGCTGATGCGAACGCCTGCATTGTTGAGCGACGCGGCGCCTGTGACATTGGTCCGGTCCGCCGCCAGACCGGATACTTCGACCATGTAGCTCGAAGCCGCGGCAAACGTCAGATTGCCTTGTACTGACAGCAGCCCGACCGAATTTCCGGGCGACAGCATGCCGCCATCCTGGATCTGTGTGGTGCTAACGATGCCGTTGCCGCCGAGCGTCGCGCCCCGCTCGACGCTCACCAACGTCGACGCGGCGATCGAGCCGTTGACGCTGAGCGTGCCGGCCTTGACGTCGGTGGCGCCAGTATAGCTATTGAGGCCGTCGAGGCGCGTAATGCCCAAGCCGCTCTGCGTGAATGAGCCCGTGCCGGAGATCGCGCCCGCCAATGTCAGCAAACCGTCGCGCTTCGCGACAAGTTCGCCATTGTTGATGACATTGCCGATGATCGATCCTGTGAAACCACCATCACCGATCTGCAGAATGCCCTGCGTGATCTCCGTGCCACCGCTATAAGTATTGTCAGCCGTCAGGACCGTCGTGCCGGTGCCGACATGTCGAAACATGCCGATTCCCGTGATCGTCCCGCCGAATGTGTAGACATCCGAACGTAAAATCTGGAACGTGCCGTTGTTGATGACATCGCCGATGATAGAGCCCGCGGCGCCGCCAGTCCCGAGCTGCAGCGTACCGGCAGAGATCAACGTGCCACCGCTGTAGGTGTTGTCATTGCCAAACGCCGCGAGGCCTACGCCGATCTGAATGAATGCGCCGGGACCGGAGATGACGTCATTATAGGTGAAGTTGTTGGATAGGTTGAACGCCAGAATACCATTGTTCATGACGTTGCCGGACAGCGTGCCGGTGGTCCCGCCATTGCCGATCTGGAGCGTACCGGCATTGATCGTCGTACCGCCGCTAAAAGAGTTGACGCCTGCCAGAACCAGCGTGCCCCAACCATCCTTGGTCAATGCGCCGGCGCCCGAGACATCTCCAATAGTTGAGAATGTCGTTCCGAACAGCGTCTCGATTGTGCCGCTGCCGGAAAGTACAATACTTCGCACGGACGTGATATCGGCCAGCGTCAGCAGCGTGCCACCCGAGAGCGTCAGCGTGCCCGTGCCGAGATTGGCGTCCGCGAGAACTGCAACAGCGCCGCCCGAGACTGTCGTGCCGCCCGTATATGTATTTGTGCCGGACAACAGCAGCGTGCCGCTGCCGGATTTCACGAGGCTGCCGCCCACGCCCGTGATTGTACTTGCGATGACCGTATCGCTCGCCTGATCGAGCGTCAGTTGCGCACTGCCGAGCGCAATCTCGCCACCGAAGCCGACCAGCGAATGCGTCGTGGTATTGTAACCGTTGAGATCGAGCTTGCCGCCATAGACGATCACGTCACTGCCGTTGGGCAGAGCACCGGAAGCGCCAAGCTGCAGCGTACCGGCTTCAAGCACGGTGCCGCCGGTCCAGCTATTGACGTTCGACAACACCAGTGTGCCGTCGCCGGCCTTGATCAGACTGCCCCCGCCGGACACCGTACCGGTGAGCACCAGCGCCGTTGCAGCGTCGGTATCGATCTCGCCGATCCCGAGCAGCGAGACGTTCCGTGCCGAGGCGATATTTGCAGTCGTATGCAAGATGCCGTTATCGAAGCTGAGACCGCCGGTTGCGGCGCCGAGATTTGCATTCGACGAAATCTGCAGCGTGCCTCCGCTGATGGTCGTGCCGCCGGTATAAGTGCTGGTGCCAGCGAGCACGAGTGTGCCGCCGCCCGTCTTGTTCACACCACCGGCACCTACAATCGGAGCCGAAATCGTCGCCGTCTCGCCCGAAAGAACACGCAGCTCGCCAATACCGTCCGAACCGCCCAGCGCGGTTGGCCGCAGTTCGCCAGTGCCTTGAACAAGGTTGTAGAGACCGCCGACGAATTGCAGTCCATAGAATTTCTGCGATCCATCTATCGTGACCGTGCCGCCTGGGCCGTTGAAGACGCCATAAATGGATCCCCACTGGGTATTGGCAACGCCGCCCAAATCAAACCAATTGTTGTTGAACGCATTCCAGGTTCCGCTGCCACCCGCGGTGCCGCTCGACGCATCATCCCAACGTTGAAGGATATCGGTGCCGTTGGGCGAAGCAATGAGATCGACCACATGGAGCCGCGAGCTGTCGATCGAATAGGTGACGGGAAACAGTCCCGAGATCGGGGGCGTCGTGCCAATGGTCAGTCCGGAGATTGACGAACCGCCAGTGTAGTTGATCACGCGATAGTACCCGACCGCAGGGGCGCCCGTACCACTGATATTGAACGTCACGTCGTGGAGCGAAACATCGCCATTGACGAAGACGCTCGCTGACGTCGTCGAGGCTGCTCCGCTCGAAAGATGACCGAGATTGAAATCAAGGGCGCTGCCGGCGAGCATCGACAGGTTGCCGCTCACAGTCAGACGACCCGTGCCATCAGGCGCGAGGGTGCCACCATTGAGCACCGTGGTGGCACCGACGGAGCCATTGCCGGTAAGGCGTCCGCCCGCATCGACATTGACCGTGCCACCGAGTTGTCCGGTCACGCCAAGCGTTGCGCTCAGGATTTCCGTGGTGCCCGTGAAAGCAGCACCGCGACCGGACAGGATCGTGGTGCCTGACAGCACATTGATCGCACCATTGCCGGTGATGAGATTGTTAAAGAGATAGTCGCCGCTCGTATGGTTGAAATTGAGCGTGCCGCTTTGCGCGAGTTCAACCAGGCCCGTCACGACACCAGGCGCCAAAGCCGCTGCCCCGGGCTCGGATCCGATACTCAACGTACCACTGACACCGTAGGCGCCTACCTGAATCGTGCGCGCTTTCGCAGCGCCACCGTTGCTCACCGCGAGCGAACCGACAGACGCCGCCCCGACCTTCAAGGTCTGGGCATCGAGAACCGATCCCAGACCGTCGACCTTCACAGCACCATGCGTGACATAGGACGCATCATTGCCAATTGAAGCGGTAGCTGCAGTCACATGCATGCCATCCGCAATCAGCAACGAGCCGTTGCCGCGATAACCGACGAACAGATTGGTATTGAGCCAGGATGCGCCTGGGCCAGCGACGGTGACATTGGCATCGGTGCCGCTGTCATAGCCAACATAGCCATTGGCCGTCGTCAGTCTGGCGCCACCAGCAAAGGCCAGACTGCCGGCGTTGGCGCGCAAATCGCCGTCAAAAGATGTCGATACTCCCGATAGCGTCCAGACGGCGTCGCCATTCTTTTCCAGCGCTGAGAAACCCCGATACTTCGTGCCGAGTGCAGAGAGATCGAAAGTCGCATTCTGTGAGCCGCCCAACGCAAAAATATTGGGATTGCTTGCATTCAGACCGACGACGACATCGCCTGTAATGTTCGAGCCGGACCAGAGCTCCAACCTGTTGCCACCGCCGGTGAACAAAATCGCCGCGGCGCGCGATCCGTCGATATTCCGCCCGCCTTCGATCGTCCCGCCTGCAACAACCGTTATGCCGGCGCTCTGCCCGAAGATGCCGGCTCCCCCCGCTCCATTCGCGCCGGCGTGACCGCTACTTCCATTGCCTAGCTCCCATCCGCCGCCACCCGGACCAGCGGCGCCGCCGACCCCCGCATCGCCGCCTTGCACCAGTCCGCCGCGATCGACGCGTATGGTGCCGGGAGTCGTCAACACGACGCCATTGCCGCCGCTACCGCCAGCACCGCCATTGCCGCCATTGCCGCCGGAGACGCCCTGGCCGCCAGATCCCCCGGCCCCGCCGCCGCCGCCGCCCCCACCAAGCACCGATGCACCGCCTTCAATGACCGTCATCCGCGCTCTTGAGACGACAACGCCGGCGCCGCCGCTGCCACCATTACCGCCACTGCCGCCATCGCCTCCGATGCCGCCGTCGGTCGCAGTGGTGATGCAAGGCGGCTGTCCGCCGGGGCAATAGTTGCCGATAGCATCGGGGGCGCCAGTACCTCCACCGCCGCCAGCGCCGCCCCAACCGCCGAGACCACCCCTGATCATCGGTGCCAGCGTTTCCAAAGTGTCTCCGGTGGAGAAGAGGCCTATGCCGCCACCACCACCGCCACCGCCGCCGCCTCCTCCTCCGCCGTAACCGGGCTCCATGAAGGTGCCATAAAAGGCCAACACGCCATCGCCACCATTGGCACCGACGCTGCCGTAGCCGCCTCTGCCGCCTGCAATGAACTGGTTGCCGGGAACGAATGCTCCACTGAAGATCGCGCCGGTGCCGCCACCGCCTCCGCCACCGCCGCTGCCGCCGTCATGGCCCATTCCGTGAAACCAGTTGGTTCCATCCGCGCCTTTGCCCTTCTCGGGAAACCAACCATATTGTCCCGCCTGGCCCTGAATTTCGCCGCCCAAGAGTTGCGAGCCATTGAAGCCCACCGCCCCTCCCGAGCCGCCTAGCCCTCCTCCTTTGGCATGCGCACCGCTGCCACCCTTGCCGCCGTTGCCGATGTCAGCGTCTTTCGGGTGCTTGTTGTCGGCATCCCTGCCGCCGCCGCCGCCGCCACCGCCGCCATTAGCCGGGTCGATCACACCGCCTGTCCCGCCCGCTTTCGGATTGCTGGATGCATGTGCTCCGCCATTGCCGCCGACGCCCGAAGCTTGCGCATGAACCGCTTGCGACGAGGCAATCGCCGCGACCACCAGCACCGGGGCGGCAAGCAACAACAGCGACAGCATCATGGCTGTCAACGACATCAATGTGTTGGCACGGCGCGCGCCGGTGCCGCTGCTCGTACTCGAGCCGCTGCAGCACGCTGCGCTGACGACTGAAAATACCGGGAGCTTCACGATCCAACTCCAGCTCGCAGATCCACGCGAGTGAAGTTCCATGAGACACGCGATCGCATGACGAGTCGCAATCAAAGATCGACGAATCGACCTATAGGTTCGACGAATGCCCTGCAGGTTTTTCGCGTGTTGAAACGTAGCAACACACAGCGCGAAAAATACTCAACACACTGACGTCGCTAACGATTTGTTAAGTCGTGATCAGCACGCGATTGATAGCAATCGGCACGCGGAATGTGAGTCGTCAACGCGCTCGCATTCATCTCGCTTCGTGTCGTTCAAACGCCAAGGTGCGCGCGTAACTCAGCTCGACCCGCGCGCGACACCGGCCAATGGTCTTCATAATCATGCAAGCGCAATTGCCATGCCCCGCTCGACCGGCGCACGACCTCGCGCACGAACTGATGATTGACGACGGCCGTGCGATGAATGCGCACAAACCAACCCGGCGGGATCAGGCCCAGCCACTGTGTCAGCGGCCTTGGATCGAGCACCATCGCGCCATCCACCAGCCACACCTCGGTATAGTCTTTGGACGAGCGCAGGCCGACGATTTCGGCCAATGGCGTGCCGAGAATGCCATGCGCGCGACGTAGGTAGATCAGTGCGGGATACGCAGCCTGCGAATCTTCCCCACCAGAGGTGATCGGCGACCGGCCGTAGCGCGCCGCCGCGATGAGGTCGGCACAACGAAACAGATCAGCGATTTCATCCGACCACCGGCGCGATGCTGCGACCGCATCGAAACCGATACAGGCAACGAGTCTGCCGTCATGAAACACCGGCACACTGAGTACGCTCTTGTTGTTCTGCCGGATAAACTCAGCGCGCAACGCACCGGCGCTGCGTGGCAGCGCCTCGATATCATTGACCATCACGGCCTGCCCCAGAACCAGCCGTTGATGCAGCCAGCCGATCATGGTCACCGGCACATGCTGCAGATCCTGCACAAAGGATCCGACTCCGCCGCGACTCCACTCATGGGTGTTGCGAAAGCGCAGATGGTCGGCGTCGTATTCGAACATCCATGCGCGATCTGCTTCGGCGTCCACGCCTATGGCCTGAAGTATCCCGGCAATCGCCGCATCGAGCGGCCGCGTCAGCAGCAGCATCGCCGTGTCAAACACCCAGCCCGATTGCGACGCCGCAACACGATCATCGCGGCTGACGAATTCCCAGGGTTGGACTGAATCGGATGACAACTGCAATGCTCACGGTAGTGATCACAAGATCTACCCAACCATATTACCTTAGACAACGTGTCAATCCCTGCAGCGTGGCGACTATTCCATCGCGGCACCCGGGCATCCACATCGTGCGATGCGCCGCGATCTTGGGCAGTCTCCGGCGCCACAACCAGCATTGCAGCGTCCGCTTTTGGCGATACATTGAAGCAAAGCGCATTCGGAGACTGCCGGATCATGCTGCGATTTCTGCCTGTTGTCCTCAGCACCCTGACTTGTTGGGCAATGAGTTGGGTTGTTACCCCAGCGCTCGCGCAAAATGCCCCGCGCGGCAGTGAGTGTCTGGCAATGGCCACACGGCCACCACTCGCAATTCCGGTCGGTTTGCAACGGACTGCGGCGAAGGCCGATGAGGTCGCCATCACCTATGCCGGGCACTCCACCTATTACATCGACACACCCGGCGGCGTGACCATCGCCACCGACTACAACGGCGTCTACAAGCTCGATCGCATCCCGGACGTGGTGACGATGAACCGAGCGCACAGCACCCACTACACGCTGTACCCCGACCCGCGCATCAAGACGGTATTGCATGGGTGGGGCGGGAGTGGACAGCCGGCGCAAATCCATGAGCGCATCGGCGACGTGCTGATCCGCAACGTCACGACAGACATCCGCCGTTACTATGGCGATGACGCGGGCGGCGAGATGGTGAAAGACGGCAATTCGATCTTCATCTTCGAGGTTGCTGGCCTGTGCATCGGCCATCTCGGCCATCTGCATCACAAGCTCGACGAAAGCCACTTCGCCGCGATCGGCCGCCTCGACATCGTGATGGTGCCGATCGATGGCAGCTACACAATGTCCCTCGACGGCGTATCCGAGATCACGAGGCGGCTGCGCGCCTCCGTGGTGCTACCCATGCATCGCTTCATGACACCGCTCAGCGACTTCATGACGAAGATCGGAAAAGATTTCGAAATCGACCAGCGCAGCGCCCAAACGCTGACGATATCACTCAATGCGCTGCCCAAGGCACCGACGGTGATTATTCTCAACGGGGTTTGACGACCTGTCGAAGCGGGACAGGCGGAACAGAAACGCTAGACCTCTTCCGCGACCACCATATAGTTCACGTCCATATCGGATGACAGCATCCAGCGGTCACCGAGCGGGTTGTAGACCACACCTGATTGTTCGGTGATTTCCAGCTTGTTGCGCGACAGATGATGCGCGAGTTCGTCCGGGGTGACGAACTTGTCCCACTGATGCGTGCCACGTGGCAGCCAGCGCAGCACATATTCGGCGGCGACGATGCCGAGTGCAAAGCTCTTCCAGTTACGGTTCAGCGTCGACACCACCATCATGCCGCCGGGCTTGAGCATCTGCGCGCAGCGATCGAGGAATGCGCCGACATCGACGACGTGTTCGACGACTTCCATCGCCAGCACGATATCGAAGCGCTCACGCACGTCCATCTCCTCGACGGTGGTGCAACGATAATCGATCGACAGATGCCCTTTGTCGGCGTGCAATTTGGCGGCGGCGATATTGGTGGCGGAGGGATCGATGCCGATCACCTGTGCTCCGAGCCGCGTGAACGGCTCACAGAGCAAACCCGCTCCGCAGCCGATATCGAGCATGCGCAATCCGCTCAGGCAATTCAGGCTGCGAACATTGCGATCGAACTTGCGGCAGGCGGCGTCGCGAATATAGGTCAGACGCAGCGGGTTGATCTTGTGCAGCGGCGCCATCTTGCCGCGCGGGTCCCACCATTCCTCCGACAGCTTGGAGAATTTCGCGACTTCGCTGGCATCGACGGAGGATGCGGAAGCATCGGAATAGCTGGATTGCATGGCCATTGTGGAGCCGTTGTCCTATCGCGCTGTGATGTGGCTGCGAAATGCGAGTGGTGACGCGATCATCTTGATGACCTCTTCATCATCACCCATGTTCTCGATGGCGATGTCACCATAATTCAAGATGCGTCCCAGAATGCTCTGATTGACGCTGACGCTCGCGACCTTGTCGATACTGATCTCGAAAGTCTTGCGCGTGATGAACCCTTCCTTGTGCACGACCCGCAGCGTGGTGACATCCGTCTCGGTCGTCCAGCGCTGGAACCAGCCCTTCATCGACCAGTACAGCGCCGCGAAGGCCACTACGGCCGAGGATGCCAGGCAGAGCAGAACAAGGGTTTCGTTGATCGCGTAACGCGTCAGGACCAGCAAAGCCGCCGAGACGATCCAGGCCGCGATGGCCGGGACATAGACCACCCAGTGCAAGTTGCTGGAATACAGCACCTTCTCGCCCGGCTGCAGGATATCGTCGATATAGCGCCCCATAAACCGTCCAAAATGCCCTGTCTCGGTGCGTTCTAAGGGACCAGGAGCCCGGGTTGCTTGCCCCCACCCTCGCCGCTATGTATACGCGCGTTTTCGCCCGCGTGCGTAGTGCGCGGTATCTTTACCCACTGTCGTCAGGGAATGCACCACTCGTCATGGGCCGGCTCGTAATGAAATTCGGCGGTACGTCCGTCGCCAACATCGACCGCATCCGCAACGTCGCGCAGCATGTCAAACGCGAGGTCGATGCCGGTCATGAGGTCGCGGTCGTGGTGTCGGCGATGTCGGGCAAAACCAACGAACTGGTGGCCTGGTGCACCGAAGTGTCGCCGATGCATGACGCCCGGGAATACGACGCCATCGTCGCGTCAGGTGAGCTCGTGACTGCCGGCCTGCTGGCGATCGCGCTGCAGACCATCGGCATCCAGGCCCGCTCCTGGCAGGGCTGGCAGATCCCGATCAAGACGTCGGACGCCCATGCCTCGGCCCGAATCGACGAGATCGACGGCGACAAGCTCATCAAGCGCTTCAAGGAGCGCAAGGAAGTGGCCGTCATCGCCGGCTTCCAGGGCATCCATGCCGAAACCGGCCGCGTCACCACACTCGGTCGCGGAGGGTCCGATACCTCGGCCGTGGCAATTGCCGCCGCCGTCAAGGCTGACCGCTGCGACATCTATACCGATGTGGACGGTGTCTACACCACCGATCCGCGCGTCGTGCCCAAGGCACAACGCATGAACAAGGTGGCGTTCGAGGAAATGCTGGAACTGGCGTCGCAGGGCGCCAAGGTGCTGCAAGTCCGCTCCGTGGAACTCGGCATGACCCACAACATGCCGATTTTCGTGCGCTCAAGTTTCGACAAACCCGAAGACATCGACCCGCACGGCACCCCGCCGGGCACGCTGATCTGCAGCGAGGAGGAAATCATGGAAAGCCACGTCGTTACCGGAATCGCCTTTTCCAAGGACGAGGCCCAGATTTCCGTCCGCCAGATCGAGGACAAGCCGGGCGTCGCTGCCTCGATCTTTGTGCCGTTGGCCGAAGCTAACATCAATGTGGACATGATCGTCCAAAACGTCTCCGAAGACGGCAAGACCACCGACCTGACCTTCACCGTCCCGGCCACCGACTATGTCCGCGCTAAAGAGACCATCACCGCGGCCAAGGCCAAGATCGGCTATGCCCGCATCGACAGCGCAACCGATGTCGCCAAGGTCTCGGTGATCGGATCGGGCATGCGCAGCCATGCCGGCGTCGCCGCACAAGCCTTTGCGGCCCTTTCCGAGCGCCAGATCAATATCCGGGCAATCACCACGTCCGAGATCAAGTTCTCGGTCCTGATCGATACGGCCTATACGGAACTGGCGGTTCGCACCCTGCACACGCTGTATGGTCTCGACAAAGCGTAGAAAATTTTTCCTGAAACATCCGTTATTTTGATGTGAACGGTGTGTTTCTTGTCTGGCAGGTGTTTTGCTTGGCAAAACAAGCCTCAATTCGCTATACGGCCTGCATGGGCAGCCGTTGCGGCTGAGGGCGCCGTTTCGGACAATCTGATACGGTTCTGTCGCTACGCCTCTTGTTGCGCGGCGGTGCAAATTCTATTGTTTTCTGAGGCTTAGCGTCGGCGCACGGCTTTTGTCAGGTGTCGGCCTCGTGGGGAGGGTGTCGGCACATGCGGAGCGCGTCGGGTGGCCCCCGAGTCTTGCTGAGACGGCTCCGCGAAGTGATGGCGGAGCAGGTCAGCGCTCAGGAACGCCTCGACAAGATCGTGGTGCTGATTGCCGCCAATATGGTGGCGGAAGTCTGCTCGACATACGTGCTGCGCGTCGACAATACACTCGAGCTCTACGCCACCGAAGGCCTCAACCGCGACGCCGTCCACCAGACGGTGCTGAGTTCCCATGAGGGCCTGGTCGGCCTGGTCGCCTCCGAAGCCACACCGCTGAATCTCAACGACGCCCAGAGCCACCCGGCGTTCTCGTTCCGCCCGGAGACCGGCGAAGAGATCTATCACTCGTTCCTCGGCGTGCCGATCCTGCGCGCCGGCAATACGCTCGGCGTGCTGGTGGTGCAGAACCGCGCCAAGCGCACTTATGTCGAGGAAGAAGTCGAGGCGCTGCAGACAACGGCGATGGTGCTCGCCGAGATGATCGCTTCCGGCGAGCTTTCGGCGCTGGCGCAGCCGGGCGCCGAGCCCGCTGCGCGGCATTCCCTGCACAAGACCGGTGCCATCCTCTCCGATGGCATCGCGCTCGGCCATGTGGTGCTGCATGAGCCACGCGTTGTCATCACCAATTACATCGCCGAAGACCTGCCGAAGGAAATCAAACGGCTGGACACGGCGCTGACCAAGCTGCGGTCGGACCTCGACCGCATGCTGGAACGCGGCGACGTCGCCGACGGCGGCGAGCACCGCGATGTGCTCGAAGCCTATCGCATGTTCGCCAATGACCACGGCTGGTCGCACAAGCTGCACGAAGCGGTCGCCACCGGCCTCACTGCGGAAGCCGCCGTCGAACGCGTGCAGTCGGATACCCGTGCGCGCATGCTGCGTTCCACCGATCCCTATCTGCGCGACCGCCTGCACGATCTTGAAGATCTCGGCCACCGCCTGATGCGGCAGCTGGTCGGCCAGGATCACGCGCCGTCGCGCGAGCAGATGCCGGACAATGCGATCCTGATCGCACGCGCGATGGGCCCGGCCGCCCTCCTCGACTACGACCGCAAGAAGTTGCGTGGCCTGGTGCTGGAGGAAGGTACGGCTAATTCGCATGTCTCGATCGTGGCGCGCGCGCTCGGCATTCCCGCGATCGGCGAAGTCGCAAATGCGCCGGGCATTGCTGATCCAGGCGACGCCGTCATCGTCGATGGCACCTCGGGCTCGATCTATATTCGGCCCTCGGCCGAGATCGAATCCGCTTATGCCGAACGCGTGCGTTTCCGCGCGCGGCGACAGGCGCAGTACTCAGCGCTGCGCGACCTTCCCTGCGTAACCAAGGACGGCCAGAAGGTCGACCTGCTGATCAATGCCGGTCTGATCATCGACCTGCCGCATATCGACGATACCGGATCGGCGGGCATCGGCCTGTTCCGCACCGAACTGCAATTCATGGTGGGGGAAAGCCTGCCCCGCTCCAGCGATCAGCTGGCGCTGTATCGTGCGGTGCTCGATGCTGCCGGCCCGAAACCGGTGACATTCCGCACCCTTGATATCGGCGGCGACAAGGCACTCCCTTACATGGAGACCATCGTCGAGGAGAACCCAGCGCTGGGCTGGCGCGCGATCCGTCTTGGCCTCGATCGGCCCGGCCTGCTGCGCGGCCAGATCCGCGCATTGCTGCGCGCCGGCGGCGGGCGTGCGCTGCGCATCATGTTCCCGATGATTTCGGAAGTGGCCGAGTTCGATCAGGCCAAGGCGATCATCGAACGCGAGCTGACTTATTTGCGCCAGCATGGTCATGCGCTGCCAGAGCGGATCGATGTTGGCACCATGATCGAGGTGCCTGCGCTGGTCTATCAGCTCGACGAACTCCTGAAGAAGGTCGACTTCGTCTCGGTCGGCTCCAACGACCTGTTCCAGTTCCTGTTCGCTGTCGACCGCGGCAATGCCAAGGTGTCGGAACGCTTCGATACGCTGTCGGCGCCGATCCTACGCGTACTGCGTGAGATCGTGCAAAAGGGCGACGCCGCCAAACGTCACGTCTCGCTGTGCGGCGAGATGGCCTCGCAGCCGATCGGCGCGCTGGCACTGATTGGCATGGGCTATCGCTCGCTGTCTCTGTCGGCCACCGCACACGGTCCCGTGAAGGCAATGATTCTCGACCTCGATGCCAAAAAGGCCGAGGCGCTGATGACACAACTGCTCGACGCTCCCTCGGGCAGCGTCTCGATCCGGCAGAAGCTCACTGAATTCGCCGAAGCCGAAGGGCTGTCGTTGTAGCGAGGCTCTTGCCCGCACGACGCGCTTTCCCCTTTCCGCGATCTCCGAGATTCCACGATGTCCCTGCTACCCGAAACAAAACTCGACGTGCTCCTCGCACATCACGCCTCGCTCGAGGCACAACTGATGGGTCAGGTCAGCGCCGAGAATTATGTGAAGATGACGCGCGAGCTGTCCGAGCTCAATCCGTTGATCGACGCGGTGAAGACCTATCGCGGCGCGCTTGCAGAGCTCAAAGATATCGATGCGATAATCGCCGACACTTCGACCGATGCGGAGATGCGCGAGATGGCGCAGGCCGAGCGTCCGGCGCTGGAAGAACGCATCGAGGCGCTGGCGCAGGAAATCCGCGTGGCGCTGCTGCCGAAGGATGCGATGGACGAGCGCAACGTCGTGCTGGAAATCCGTGCCGGCACCGGCGGCGACGAGGCTTCACTGTTCGCCGGCGACCTGTACCGGATGTATGAGCGCTTCGCGGCACTGGCCGGCTGGAAGGTCGAGGTGATTTCGGCGTCCGAAGGCACCATGGGCGGCTACAAGGAAATCATCGCCGAGGTGAAGGGCCGCGGTGCTTTCGCCAAGTTGAAATTCGAATCCGGTGTACACCGCGTGCAGCGCGTGCCCGATACGGAGACTCAGGGGCGCATTCACACGTCGGCGGCAACGGTCGCTGTCATGCCCGAAGTCGAAGAAGTGGATATCGACATCAAGCAGGACGACCTGCGCATCGACACGATGCGCGCACAGGGCGCCGGCGGCCAGCACGTCAACAAGACCGAATCAGCGATCCGCATCACGCATATCCCGACCGGCATCGTGGTGATGATGCAGGACAGCCGCTCGCAACATAAGAACCGCGCTTCGGCGATGAACATCCTGCGCTCGCGCATCTATGACGCCGAACAGCAGCGTATCGATTCCGCCCGCTCGGCCGAGCGCAAGGAGAAGGTCGGCTCCGGTGACCGCTCGGAGCGCATCCGCACCTACAATTTCCCGCAGGGCCGCGTCACCGACCACCGCATCAATCTCACGCTCTACAAGCTGCCGCAGGTGATTGCCGGCGAAGCGTTGGGCGAACTGGTCGATGCGCTGACGACAGAGCATCAGGCTGCACAACTCGCTGCCCAGGGCGACACGGCGTGAGCGCCGGCGACATGTTCGCCGGACAGAGCATCGAGAACGCGCGACGCTCATTGACCAATCTGCTCCGCACCCACGGCATCGATTCCGCTGAACTCGACGCGCGCTTGCTGACAGGTGCCGCGCTCGAACTCGATCTGACCGGGTTGATCTCGGCTGCGAAGCGCATCCTGACGTCCAATGAAGCGGCCCAACTTGCCCGCTTCGCACAGCGCCGCATCGATGGCGAACCCGTGGCCCGCGTCCTAGGCATGAAAGAATTCTGGGGCCTGCCGCTGCAGCTATCCCCCGACACGCTGGTACCCCGTCCCGATACCGAAACCCTCGTCGAGGCGGCGCTCGAACTTCTCGATGCGACAGGTCCGCGTGACCGTCCGCTTGTGATCGCCGATCTCGGCACAGGCTCCGGCGCAATCCTGCTGGCGCTGCTTTCAGAGTTAACCAACGCCACCGGCATTGCGACCGATATCAATCTCGACGCCCTGCGAACGGCTCGCTCCAACGCTGCGCAACTCGGCTTGATCGAGCGCGCCCATTTCGTTGTCTCCGACTATGCCTCAGCCCTGACCGGCGGCTTCGACCTGATCGTCTCCAATCCGCCCTATATTCCCTCGGCCGACATTGCCGACCTCGACATCGAGGTGCGCGACCACGACCCACTCCGCGCCCTGGATGGTGGAAGAGACGGATTAAATGCCTATCGAATCATCGCCCCCGAGGCCGCCCGGTTGCTGGTGCCCGGCGGCCTGCTGGTGGTCGAGGTGGGCCACCACCAAAGCGACGATGTCGCCGGTCTGATGGCGGTATCCGGGTTAACCCTGCCGAGGCCGGCCAAAGCCGATCTGGGAGGCATTTGCAGGGCGGTATCAGGACAAAAAAAGCCCCGATAAAGCCTTCTTAGGACAGAAAAAACCACTTGGAATATCCCCGGGGAGCGACTACCTTCCTGTCACAACATCGGTTCAGGGTTGGCTCGCCCCGTAGATTTACGGCAGGAAGCCAGAATTCTCGCTAGAGAGCCCGTCCGGGTGAAAGGTTCCAACAGGCAGGTTTGGTTGAGCGCGATGGCTGAGAGAGCTGCGCTGCTCGCGACCGCAAAGCGAACGAAAGCCTGATATTGCGCTTTAAACTTCACGCACAGAAGCCTGACCTTGTTTCGGCAGGTGAGTGATTTGGTCCGGCTGGCATGGTCAGCGGGCGGTTGGGGAACGCGTCTTTGTTGAACGCGAATGACGGCAAGATCGATGCAGCAAAGGTCTGCACGACGATTCGGACGCTTGACGCGTCCGCATCCCGCAATGTGCTGCGGCAATCATCTCTTTGAAACATAGCTCTGTGACACTCTGGATCGATAACTGAAGGCGACACATGCGAAACGGTCAGAACAACAACAAGCGGATGCGGAACAACAACAACAACCGCAACAACAATAATAATAACAATAACAATCGGCGCGGCCAGAACCCGATGACCCGGGTCTTCGAATCGAATGGCCCCGACATCAAGATCCGCGGTACCGCCTCCCACGTCGCAGAGAAATACGTCCAGCTCGCCCGCGATGCACGCAGCTCTGGTGATCCCGTTGCTGCCGAGAACTACTATCAGCACGCCGAGCACTATTTCCGCCTGATCGCCGCCGCGCAGGAGCAGTTCCGGCAGAATCAGCCGCAACCGCGCACCGAAAACGAGATGCCGCCTGAGGACAACGATGACGAGAGCGAGAGCTACTCGAACTTCGGCGCCGAGCCCGGTTTCGTGCCAGTGCAGCAGCAGCCCTTTGCGCAGCGCGAGCAGCCTCCGCAGCGTGAGGGTGGTCAGCCCTATCAGCCCCGCGAGAACAATCATCGCGAACACCGCCAGCAAAATCAGCCGCAGGCTCAGCCGCAATATCAGCCGCAACCGCAGCCGATGATGCCGGTCGGCGATGGTGTTGATCGTCTGCCTTCTTTCATCACGGGTGGTGCGCAGCCTCAGCCGGGTGCTGCTCCAGGTGGCTTCGAACAGAGTGGTGGTGGAGAGCGCTTCCCGCCGCGTCGTCGCCGCCGTCCGCACGGTCCTCGCCCCGACGTTGCTGTAGCTGGCGCGCCAGCAGAAGCACCGAGCGACGATTTCAATCCGGGCAATTCATAGGCCCAGCCGCTCTCCGGCGAGAGCGCACATCACGAGGCATAGATTGGCCGTGGCTCAGAAAGCCGCGGCCAATTCTTTTGCGCCTGGCAAATTGCTGTTGCTGTCCATCCGCGCATTGGTGACTGCGAGCAGCTTGGCTACGGTATTGTGGCGAATCGCCACCGGATTGCGCTCATAGCCGCCACGCTGGAAGAAGTTCGCCGTCGGCACCTGCTCGCGCATCGCCAGCGGCATGGTCACCATATCTAAGCCGTTGCCATCGCCAGTGAGATTCATCATCTCAAGCTCGGCCGCGCTGAGCGGGCGATCAAACCCGCGGGCGCGGGCAAAATTCACTGACGTCAGCAGTTTGTGGACCTGCAACTGCGGGCCGATATCCATGTCCAGCACCAGCGCATGCATGGCCCAGCCCTGCGGCGTCGTGCCCAGCTTCTCGAGCGCGCTCCAGTTTTGCGGAACGGTGCGCACAGTCGCCTGCATACGCTTGAAGACCGCAATCTTGTGATCCATCACCTTACGCTGCGGACCCGAGAGCGTCGATGCCTTCTCGGTCAGAACTTTCAAAATCTGAGGCCCCTGTTCGGCAACGAGCGTCGTCGTATTGGCTGTGAGCAGCTGATTGTAGCCGATAGCGGTGGAGATCGCGCGCGACCCCGGACGTGACGGGTTCAGGCCCGACTGCATGTCATGGCCACCATTGCCACCGGTTTCGAAGGAATAGACGCGCACCGCAATGTCGCGTGTCAGCCCGGCCTGCAGGGCAGCACGAGCATAAGCGCGCTTGAACTCCATCTCATTGGCAGGCCGCTGCGGCACGAACTGAAATTGCTCCCTCGCCGCCGCGAGGAAATCCGCCACCACCGGAAGATCCTTGCGAACGCGCGGACCGCTATCCTCAGGCTCCGGATTCACCGGACGTTTTGGTCCTTCATAAAGCGGCGCCTGTTCCAGCACATAGTCATTAAGCGTGATCTGCTGGCGGTCGCGGCGCTTGGCATTGCGGATTTTTCGCTTCTCAGAGATTGCATCCCAATAGGCACCGGCCTCTTGATCGAAGGCCACGCGCGCTTCCTGATATTCTGCAAGCTTGCGGCGGTATTCGACAATGGCCTGTGGCGAAGCGCCCTGAGCCATCGCATTGGCAACGCCTGCCGGTAATTGGGCGGAATCCAGCGCATACGCGACCGGCATGAACAAAAATACCGCGAGCGGGACAGTGGCAGTAAAGGCGCGAATCAAATGAGACATGGGACCTGTCGAGATGGCAGCCGGCATAGCCGGCAATGCAGAGGAATGAGGCGGGACGCCGCCCCGCGCCCGTCCCAGGCGGGTCAAACATACCCCGCTCAAAATAACGTTGGATGAGTTTGGTGAACAATGTCTTTCCAAAGCCGGACACTGCCTGCGCTGACACGTCGCGCCGGGGGAGCAGAATCACTTCCAGGCGAAGACCGGCTGCTCCAGCTCGGCCACACGGGTGGTGCGACCCGCAAGAACTTCGCTGAACTGATAGATCAGCGCCGCGGTCGGCGCGTGAATAAAGTGGCCGAAATGACTGTAGCGGATCAGGCGCCTGTCGCTCTCGGGAATGGCAACGAAATCGAACGCCTGCGGCCGCGCGAGGAGGTGCCCATTGATTACTGTGAGCGCGCAGACCGGACGCGCGTAACGTCAGCAACAGCGAGGTCTCCAATTCGGTCGCGGCTTCAACCATCACGAGGGCCACCGCCGCACGCTTCAGCCCCGAAGCGTACTGGCCCTGTTCGATCCGCGTGAATGCGGCTAGGCGAGTCTCGATCATTGTTCGGGTGGCGGCATTGAACGGCAGGATCATCCGCAATTGATAGCACAATCGCGGATGATCCGACAAAGCCGTACAAATTCAGCGTATCAGGCCAGTTCAGACGCCGCGCGCTGCATGTTGTCCGACATATCACTGGTCACAGTGCTCTGCTCTTCGACGGCCGCCGCCGTCGAGGTCACGAACTCGTTAACATGCTCGATCGCCTGCTTGATCGAGACCAGCGCGCCAACCACGTCACCGGAGATACCGTTCAGGGCCTCGATCTCGCTGCTGATCTTGTCGGTCGCCTGCTTGGCCTGGTTGGCCAAATTCTTGACCTCCGCCGCCACCACCGCAAAGCCCCGCCCCGCCTCACCAGCGCGAGCCGATTCGATGGTCGCGTTGAGCGCGAGCAGGTTGATCTGGCCGGTAATGTCGCCGATGAGCCCAACGATGCCACCCATCGCATGAGCCGCCGAGGTAAGCCGCTGCGCCTGGATGTCCGCCGTCTCCACCTGTTGCACCGCGGATTCTGCCGTCTGCCGGGACTTCACCATCGTCTCGGAGATTTCGCGGATTGATGCATTCATCTCTTCGCTGCCGGCAGCGACCGACTCGATCAAGGAACGAGCGCGCTCCGCTTTCAGGCGGGCCATGGCCTGCGCCGTAATATCGGCAGCGTATTTGACCACTTTGAACGGCCTGCCGTTGAGATCGAAAATCGGATTGTAGGATGCCTGGATCCAGATCTCCCGCCCCCCCTTTCCGATGCGTCTGTATTCCGCGGCCTGATAGGTCCCGCGATTGAGGCTCGCCCAGAATTCCACATAGGCCGCGCCAGACCGCTCTATCGGATCGACAAACATGCTGTGATGCCGGTCCCGGATTTCGTCGATCATGTAACCGACCGTATCAAGGAAATTCTGGTTTGCCGTCAGGATGGTGCCATCCATGCGAAACTCGATGACCGCCTGCGACTTGCGAATAGCCGCCATCTGGCCGTTGCTATCAGCGGCAAGCAACTTTTGTTGGGTCACGTCGGTCGCGAATTTTACAACCTTGAACGGTTTGCCAGCATCATTGAGAATGGGATTATAGGTCGCAAGAATCCAGATTTCCTTGCCCCCCTTGCCGACGCGCTTGTATTCGGCCGCCTGATACTCACCCCGACCGAGCCGCGCCCAGAAGTCCCGGTAGGCTGCGCCATCGCGTTCACCGGCTTCCACGAACATACTGTGATGCCGCCCCTGTATTTCAGACAGCGCGTAACCAAGCGTACTCAGGAAGTTCTCGTTTGCGGTAATGATAGTTCCGTCAAGGTAGAATTCGATGACCGCCTGCGCACGGCTGATCGCGGCCACTTTTCCAGAGGCCTCAAGGCTTTCGAGTTTCTGCGCCGTGATATCTGTGGCGAATTTGATGATTTTGAACGGCTTGCCGCTCCTGTCCATGACCGGATTATAGGAAGCCTCGATCCAGATCTCCCTGCCGTCTTTGGCGACCCGCTTGAACTGCCCTGCCTGAAATTCGCCCCTGTTAAGGTTACCCCAGAACTCCCGATAAGCGACACTCTCGCGCACGGCAGGCTGCACAAACATGCCGTGGTGCTTGCCCTTGATCTCATCGAGCGTATAGCCGAGTGCCTTGAGAAAATTTTCATTCGCCTTGATGATCGTGCCATCGAGATTGAACTCGATGATGGCCTGGGAGCGACTGATGGCGGTCGCTTGCGCCAATGCATTCTGCAAATCGGTCTTGCTCTGTCGGTTAAACATCTGTCGCTCCGTGGCCAAAACGGCTGTTGTCGTAAAATAGTCGACGAACGACGTCGCGCGGCACTGCGCGTCGTTTCCTTAAATCAAATAAACTGGAAGAATCGAGCAGCTGGCCTAGTCGACCAGCTGCTGATTCTGTGATCCCGCACGGCCCCAATAGGCCGCGACCTTTTCAGCCAGTTGGTTGTGATTGTCATGCAGCTTGGCATTGCTGCTCGCTGCCGGCTGATCGGCGGTACCGGCCGTCAAGCTGCGTGCAGCAATCTGCTGGAAATATTCGAGCACAGCGATACGCAGGTTAGACGACAAATTTGGTGTTTCGCGTTTGCGCTCGATCTTCTCGATATAGTGCTCGATAGTTGTATTCTCCATGCGAACGATCGCTTGCAGGCTGGCCCAGAAACTGTCTTCCAGGCTGACGCTAGTGCGTTTCTTCGAGACGACAACCGAGCGCTTGCGGTTAACGTTGGGGCGGTTCATTGCGGCTTCGTATCCCATTTTATCAGTCCTCTTCTGTTAAAGCTGGCATTGAAGTTCACGCGTTACTGATTCAGTTCACCAACACTGCGCCGTCACAGCGAATGCCGGATACCCACACATCGGCCTGTCCAATTCCGACGCCGAGACTTGCCAACGTTGCCGCCAGCAATTGATCGATTGAACTGGTTGCCCCGCTGATGATGCTGGTGACGAGTCCACCAAGACCCGGGATCGCCAAACCCAGTCCAAGAACACTGATGTTGAGGTCGCCAAGCAGACTGCCCGTCAGGGACGACGTGAAGTTTGTCGTGTTTACGGTCTTCTTCGTCTGCGACGCGATATCCGAATAGCTGAAATTGACGCTGACCGGCGTGGTGTTGCCCATGCCCGCATGGGCCTTTGCAGTCACAATTGGAATGCCCAGGAGATTCACAAGCGGGGCCGGCCCTGGATTCGGCTTGGTCGCAACATTGTTGAGGTCGGCTACAGTGACGTTACCTATCCATGCATCGACAATGCCCGGCGTAACGCCAAGCGTGACGCTCGATGTATTGACGTTGGGATAGCCGCAATTGACCTTGTTCAGCGTCGCTGTGCCCGACGCGACCTCTACATAGACCGGTAGATTGACCAATGACGCCGAACCACTTCCGATCAACTGGATGGATAGCAGCACACGTGTCTGAGCTGTATGAACACTGACGCCCTGCGTGCCCACGGCAATCCAGCCGGATCCCTGTGGCCGTGCGCCAATCGTCGCCGTCAGTGACGCGCTGGCAATGCCCGGCAGACCTAAATTGACGGATGTGGCAATCTGGTTGGTGCCATTAGCGATTCCAGCTGTTGCCTGTAGCAAATCGTAAAGCGAGATGCTCACACCGTCTTTCGGCTTGACGCCCACAATCAGGTTCGCGTAGGGGCCCGCATCGATCAGCTTGCCAGGCGCAATCTTGGTCGTCACAGATGCCGAAGCCTGCGATATCGTCGAGAGTGCGGTGGTCGCGGTGCCGCTGCCATTGGTAGCCTGCTGCGCGCTCAGCGCTGCAGCGAGAACGTCCCCGATCTTGATGTTCGAATTCAGCAGCGTGTCATAAGTCACACCGGTCAGACCGACACGCGTCGCCAGCGCCGAGAGGAAGGTGAAAGCATCGATGCGCGCGCCAAGAAGCGCATTGTAGTCCATGACTGACAGCGACAGGGTCGTGCCCAGAATTGATCCGAGAACACTATTCAACAAGCCGCCATTTAACGATGCCAATCGCGAACCGATCGAGAACGACGCGATGGCCGTCGTTGTTGCGGTCGCCGTTGTCTTGATCGTGAAATTGTTGCTGCCGGTAAAGAAATGGCTGAAGTAGAGCGGCGTCGCCGTCTGAAGACTGACCCGCGCCGCATTGGCTGTTCCAGTCGCTGGCGTGACAAAGCGGCTTTGCGCAGCGACGGCGGAATTGGCTGTGTAAGTTCCGAGTTCTACACCAACCAGGGCGCTGGCTGGATAGTTATTGCTGGTGACCGCCGCCTTTGCTGCGTTTGTCGCATTGCTTAAGTTGCTGGCCGCAACGATCGCGGCGAGATCCGTGGCAGCCTGCGTCTTGCGACGATCCGCAGCGATGGTCCCGATATCGACACCCAGTGCAGCACAACAAACGGCCAGGATCATGCCGCCCGCAGACATGATGGCAATATTTCCCCGCTGGTCGGTGCGAAACCTCTTGAGAAGTGCGCGCATCGGTTCCATCGCTCAAAACCCTCCGTAGGGAATGGCGGCAGATCGCGAGACTTGCGATGGAGGCATCGGCACGAAAGGAAGCGAATAGATGAACATGGTCGACGCGTCGTAGTTGACCGTGACCACGAAGACGTTTGCGTTCGACGACGATGTCGCCGCATTGACGCTTAGCTTTGACGCATTGATCAGCGGATAAGTCGCGGCATTCGACGTGACATAGGTCGATGCGATCGAGCCACGTTCGGTCTCGGTCAGCCCGGCGACAGAGGAACGTGCTGCCTCGGCAGCAAGCTGCTGAACACCGTGAACGACTGCAAAATATGACCCAAAGACGACGATGCCGAAAACGATCGACAGAAAGACGGGAAGCAGCATCGCGAATTCGACTGCGGAAGCGCCGCGTCGACACGACAGGAGTTTTCCCATGCTGGCATCGAATCTCAACATGCGCTGAGCTTCGCAAGACCGCGTGAAAACTACCTATACAACTTCTGCTACCACTTGGTGGGATCGATCATCTCCAATGCCTGCATTGTATTGGATGATGGCATTGGATTTGATGAGGAGATCACATTTTCTGATACGCGCGTCGATGACAGAACTATATACCGAAGAATTTAACGTGCAGTTCTTTTATTAGAATGCTGTGTTTCTTGCGAATCCCCTCACGCGCGCATAGCACGAGTTTGGGTATCGCCAGCTTTGGAAGATAATACTCATTGGCCGCCAAGAGCGACGCCGGGATCAGAGCCGTTGGCAGCAGGGTTAAACCGATGCCTGCCTTCGCAGCTTCGATCCGTGCATGATAGTCCGGGCTGGAAAATGCGATACGATAGATCATGCCCCTACGCTCAAGCGCCTGAATCATGACGTTATGCACGATCTGCCCCGGCCAAGTCAGCAACGGAATGGGCGCGCCAGGGCTTAACGTAAAATCCTTGGATCGAACCCAGGTCAATTCATCGTCGCGTTGCGCGACGATATCTATGGCCGCATCCCCGGGCATATCGGAGATACTGAGGAACACGCCGACATCGATGTAGCCGTCGAGCATGCTTTTCGCGATCTCGGCCGAATTATCTGAATAGATGCAGACATTGTTCATCGCCGCCTTGCTCATCCCTTCCATTGCGCGTTGCGAATAGAAGTTGGTCAGACCAAGCCGGATGGTCTGATCTTCGGGCGAAGCGCCACGCAGCAAGAGCAACTGGTCATTCGCCTCCAGAATCTTCCTGGCCTGGATCAGAACGAGCTTTCCGAGCTCTGTCGTCGATGAGCCGTTGGCAGACTTCTGGAAGATACTGCCGCCGACCGCGTGCTCAATGCGCTTGATCTGCGAGCTGATGGCAGGCTGGCTCAGGCCGAGCAGCTTCGCGGCCTTGGTGATGCTGCCGGCTTCGGAGATACCGACAACCGATCGCATGATTTCGGTTGGGATGCTCGAATGCTGGTACCGCCGATGCATAATACGTTGTCCTTTGAGATCGACGTCCTCTCCACGCAACGGAATTGTCCGCTTCGGGACGTCACACCAAAGTCATCGGCCATCTACATCAATCTGGCCGAAACGTTTCTTAGGCTCGTCGAAATTGTAGACGATACGACATACACCTTCCTTCAAGTTGTATCGGTGTCTTTTTACACATGCCAAGTACTTTCACGTGGAGGCATGTGTTATTTCTGCCATTAGCAATCTCAAAGAGGGGGCGCGGGTAGAACGCTACCGTGATTACACGTATTTTTTCAAAGCCGCGAGATGCGAAGCATCCAGGATAGCGCTTCACAGGCTGGAACTCAGCAAACGCGATTCGCAGAAAAAACTGACGTACCTCAGCGAGGTAGTGCAGCTCATTCTCAACCTAAGGTGACAAACCGTTTTAAGGTCTGATGGAGCGCGAGCGATATCCCGATGCCGGTGACGCCGCCTGCAAGTTTGACCAGCGCATCCCGCACCTCGCCGTGCCGGTCCGGCGTCAGATGTTGCAGCACCTCAAGCGCGACTGCCGCCCCCCCAACGAGCGTCAGGACAAGCCAGAGATGGCGGGGATAAGCGAGACCGAACAAAAGGCCCACAAGTGCGAATGCGCCGAAGCGCTCAAGGCTGACACCGCCAAAATGCGGCCGCAGCCCGATCGGTGACAAAGTCGCAAAAGCAATCAATGCAAGTGTAGTCCACGCGACAACAATGATGGTTTTCCGATACATCCAGCAGTCATATCCCATGCAAGCGCAGGAGCGGCGATTTCTCACCTCTGACGGTTAATCGAACGCGCAGAGAACTACCACCGGCATTCCGACGCACTCCCCGAACAAAACTCCCTCAGCGGGAGCTACGGAGTTGCCAAGTGTCGAAACTGTCGGGTTTGATCTCGAACCGATCTTGCATCCGTGCATACATGGTTCCCGCGATACGTGCGACCGGAAGATAGTGATCATAGTCCGTACGCAAGGTGACGGGGTCGACAACACCATCGCGAACCTGAATGCCCAGGACCTCCCCGACCAGTAGGTCGCGCTCTGCGCCAAAGTTCATCATTGTCACTTTTCGGCATTCCAGTGCCGCAGGCGCCTTCGCCAAATGCGGCACCGGCACATTGATGCCAGCCGTCATTGGAAGCTGCAAAGCATCCAGTTCGCCGATGTCGGATGGAAAGCTGATTGAACAGTCGACCATATCGTTGGCGAGGGCCTCATCCACCATATTGATAACAAACAACCCATTGGCGCGCACATTACGGGTCGTGTCCTTGACCGACAGATCGGGCCTGGCCTGCAGGCCGACCACGACCAGCGGCGGCTTTTCGGAGAACACATTGAAGAACGAGAACGGCGCTGCATTGACCACACCAGCCTCGGAAATGGTTGTGATCAACGCAATCGGTCGCGGGACAACGAGACCACAAAGCAACTTGTAGCGCTCCGGCGCGCTAAGTTTGGCGAAATCAAAGTGAATTGTCATCGCAGGTCTTGCCTCTTGTGCCGCACCTTGCCGCAACGAGGCAGGAGCTTATCCGATCTTGAACAGCCGGCTCGCATTGCCGAACAGGACTTTCTGACGATCAGTGTCCGATAGCTTAGCCTTGTTGACCAGCCCCACCGGATCGGGGTCCCCCATGTCGAACGGGTAGTCCGAACCCATCATGACGCGATCGAGGCCCACCGTCTTGACGAGATTGTCGATCAGCTCCGCAGAGAACACGCAGGTGTCAAACCAGAGCCGCTTGAGATAGGTCGACGGCGCATCTGCCGTGAGCCGGCGTACTTCCGGACGCACCTTCCAGGCGTGATCCAGTCGGGCTGCGTAGAATGGGTAGAAACCACCGCCGTGGGCGATAATCACGCCGAGATCGGGATGCCGGTCAAGAATGCCACCCATGATGAAGTGGGCGATCGCAATCGTCTCCTCGATGGGCTGGCCGACGCTGTTGACCATGAAGAAATCGCCGAGCCGCTGGCCATGGGAGAAACCCAGGGGATGCACGAACAGCGGTATGCGCAGTTTGGCAAGCCGGGCATAGAGTGGATCGAAGGCGGCATGAGACAGTTCGAGGTTTTCGACGCGGGTATCGATCTGGAATCCACGCAGGCCGAGTTGCTCGACTGCATGAACCGCCTCCTCCACCGCACGCCCGGGGAACCGCATCGGCAACGTGCCCATCCCGGCGAAATGTGCAGGATCCTGCGCCACGAGCGCGGCAATGTCTTCGTTCTGCACGCGCGACAGCGCACATTGCAAATCTTCGTCGGCCCAGTAGTTCTGCTGCGCCGGTGCCGGTGCGATCACCTGAAAGTCGACGCCCATCTTCGCCATCATCTCTCGGCGCTTGGCGATGTCGAGCATCAGGCCCGGGAGCAGCTTGCCCTGCTCTGCATCAGTTTCGCGGCTCGCCGGCGACATGTCGCGCCGATAGGGATTGTCCATCGGATCGTAATGTCCGACCACCAGCGGCTCGACGCGCTTGCTGAGTGCATGAGTGTGCATGTCGATGATCGGCATTCGAAATCTCTTCTTCTTAGTTCAGTTCGGCACTGGCGGGGACGCGCTGATGCCAGTCGGTCGCGCCCTGATAGGCGTGAGCGGCACGCAGGATATCGGCTTCCGCATAAGGGCGGCCAACCAGCTGGAACGCGATCGGCAGACCTGCCGCATCGAAGCCGCACGGCACTGAGGCCCCGGGTAGACCGAGATAATTGACGCCGCGGGTGCAATGTGTGAGCTGGCCGATCACGGCAGCGACGTCAGCAGGATCGCCTTCGGTGGTCGCCGCTATGGTCGGCACCGGAATCGAGATCGCCGGCAGCAGCGCGAGATCGGCGGATCCGATGCAGGATGCGATCCATTGCTGGGTGATCTGCGCACGCAGCGACAGCGCTTCCACATAACGTGTCGCCGGATAGAGCAGGCCGGGCTCGATGCGAGAGCGCACCTGATCGGCATAATCCTGCGGTCGCTCGATCAGCCAGCGGCGATGGATCGTCGCGGCCTCGACGCTCATGACGATCTGCATCAGCGCGTTGATCAAGGCCATATCCGACGGCGTGGTCTCGACGATGGTGATGCCGAGCGACCGCAGCGTCTTGACAGCTTCGTCCAGCACAGTCGCCACATCCGGATGCAGGAGCTCGCGGTAGTACCCACCGGGAGTTGCGATGCGCATCCCGGTTACACCCGTATCGAGCGTCGCTTCATAGTCGCGGTCCGCGATCACCGACAGCAGTCGCGCGGCATCCCGTGCGGTACGGGCCAGAGGTCCCGTGCAATCCAGTGAGGCAGATAGCGGCATCACACCATCGGTCGGAACCAATCCCCAGGTCGGCTTCAACCCGATCAGGCCGCACATCGCGCCGGGATGGCGTAGTGAACCGCCGGTATCCGTCCCAAGCGAGCCGGTCGCGAGGCGCGCGGCGACGGCAACGCCAGAACCGGAGGACGAGCCGCCCGGCACATGCCCCGGATTCCACGGGTTGCGCGCATGCCCCAGCGATTCGTTATAGCCCGTCGGACTCATGGCGAATTCAGCCAGCTGCAGCCGGCCGAGATCGAGCGCGCCGGCGGCGTCGAGCCGGGTAATCACCGTGGCTGTCACGTCAGCGCGAAAGTCAGCCCGGATTTTGGAGCCGCCACCGGACAGATCACCGGCGCGATAGAAGAGGTCTTTATGTGCAAGAGGCACGCCATGCAGCATCGGTAATGCCGCCCCCGATGCGCGCAACTTGTCGGCGGCTTCGGCCGCGTCCAGCGCCCGTTCGTCGTCAAGCCGCACCACGGCATGCAATTTGCGACCGATCAGATCGAGCCGTTCCAGCGCCACCGTTGTCGCCTTCACGGACGTGACTTCGCCTTTAGCGACAGCATCCGCGAGGGCGCAGAGATCAAGGGCTGCGATTGCGCTCTGCATCAGCGCTTGTCCATACTAGCGAGCCACGCCTGATACGCATAGGCCGTCGAATCGAACGCCATGTCTTGAACTGCTGCAGTCGCGACGCGCGTATTATTTTCCACGACCAGCCCCGTCATGCGCGGTGTGCGTTCAGCAGCGCCGGGCGCTTTGTTCAATTCGGCAGCGACTTGGCGCAACAGGTCCTCGCTCATGATCACCTCAATGCACGCCGAGGCGCTGGAATAGCACGTCAGTCTGCTCATTCATTTCCTGCGACGTACCGTGATGCACGATCTGCCCGGTTTCCATAATGTAGACGCGATCGGCGACGGCCAGCGCGCTGTAGAGATTCTGCTCGACCAGCAAGATCGACAACCCTTCCTTTTTAAGGTCGAGAATGATGCTTTCGAGGTGCTGCACCATCACCGGCGCGAGACCTTCGGACGGCTCGTCCATCAGGATCAATTCGGGATCGATCATCAGCGCACGGCCCACAGCCAGCATGCCGCGCTCACCACCAGACAACTGGCCACCGCGGTGATAGCGGCGCTCCGCAAGCCGCGGAAAAATGCCGAATACGCGATCGAGCGTCCAGCCATCCCTGGCGCGCGCGCTCTTCAGCATGGTCAGATGTTCGGTCACCGTCAGCGACGGAAACAGCCGGCGGCCCTGCGGCACGATCGCTATCTTGCGATTGGCGATATCGTGAGGACGCAGACCAATGAGGCTCTCGTCGCGCCAGGTGATCGTACCCGAGCGCACCTGCGGCGGCGTCAGGCCCATGATGGAACGAATGAAAGTGGTCTTGCCCATACCATTACGGCCGAGCAGCGCGACGATCTCGCCGGGACGCACCTCGAGCCAAGCGCCGCGCACCACGACGGCGTCGCCGTAACCGCTGTGCAGATCCTTGACCTCAAGCATGACGCGGCTTCCCGAGATAGACTTCCTGAACCTGCTTGTTGCGGCGGATGCCTTCCGGCGGCTCCTCCACCAGCACGCGGCCTTCGAACATGCAGGTGACGTAGTCGACCAGACCGAGTGCCAGATCCATGTCGTGTTCGATCAGGATCACGGTGATCGCCGGATCGAGTGAGCGGATCACCTCGGCAATCATCGAGCGCTCCGACGGCGACAGGCCGGCTGCGGGCTCATCCAGCAGCAGCATGGTCGGCGTCGTCACCAGCGCAATCGCGATTTCGAGCTGCCGCTGCTCGCCATAGGACATTTCCTTGACGATAATGTCGGCGCGCTCGGCGATCCGCGCAGCCTTTAGCGCATCCACGATATGCGCGGCCTCACCCTCGTCCGCATCTGGCGAGCCGAACAGCGAAAACTTCTTCGGCTTCAATCCACGCAGCGCCAGCATCATGTTGTCTTGCACGCTCAGCGTAGGGAACAAGTTGGTGATCTGGAAGGTACGCGAGATGCCGAGCTGCGCACGCCGGTGTGGCGGCAGTCTGGACACATCATGTCCATTGAACCTGATCTTGCCCGATGTCGGCGGATGCGCGCCGGCAATGGCGTTGAACAATGTAGTCTTGCCGGCGCCATTGGGGCCTATGATGGCGCGGCGCTGGCCCCGCGGCACAATCAGGCTGACGCCATCGACCGCCCGCAAGGCATCGAAGGCCACTACCACATCTGTCAGCGTCAGGATCGGTTCGGACACGAATAATTCCCAGTGAACGAGACGCGGCGACACGGCCACGCCTCGATGTCAGCAATATTGAATCAGGTCTTCTTGATGCCCTGGAAGGTCCGCGAGTAAGGCGGCTGCTTCAGATAGGTCGCCGGATCGTACTTCCAGAATTGCGAGACATTAGGATAGGTCTCGATCGGCACGTTCCAGTATTTGCCATCGGCGCGCTTCACGACCTTGCGGATATAGACGTCATAGATCGGATTGCCGTAGTCGTCGAACTTCACGGTCTTGCCGAGCGGCGAATTGTCGAGCTCGGTCTTCAGTACTGTATCGATAAAGGTTTCGCGGTCCTCGACCTTGCCGCCCATCTTTTTCAGCGCGGCATCGATCCACATCATGCCGGAATACATCGAGAAGCCGTAGAGCGACGGGATCTTGCCGTACTTCGCCTCGTAATCCTTCTCGAACTTCGCGGTGGTCGGGACGTCCGAACCTTCAGCGAAATGCGCCGCTGCGATGATGCCTTCACATTCGGGGCCCATGGTGCGGATCACCGACTGGTCGGTGCCGTTCATCGCCATCAACAGCGGCGTCTTTTCCTTCAGGCCGAATGACGCGTATTGCTGGATCAGACGAGTCGAATCGGCACCTGTTTCCATCGCGAAGATGGCATCGACCTTGAGATCGGCAAGCTGGCCGAGATAGGGGCTGAAGTCGGCAGTGTTCAGCGGATGCCAGAACTGCTGCACGATCTGCCCGCCCCCTTCGGTGAACACCTGGGCGAGACCGCCGCACTGTTCGTGGCCGAAGGTGTAATCCTGGCTGATGGTGGCGATCTTCTTGTAGCCCTGCTTCAGGGCCCAATCACCGAACGGATGGGTGAAGGCGCTGGCAGAATAGCCGGCGACGCGGATTACGTTCTTGATGCGGGCGCGCTGGGTGAGATCGTCAGCTGCGATAATCGGAATGAAGTAGGGCGTGCCGGTGCCCTTGACGTAGTTGGCAACAGCAAGGCCGGTATTGGCGAGCAGATTGCCGATCAGCATGTGGCAATTGCCTTGCTCGACCAGACGGCGCGCTTTCTGCAAAGCGGTGTCGGGATTCGACGCATCGTCCTCGATCACCAGCTCGACCTTGCGGCCGCCCATCTCGTTCTTCACCTGATCGAGATAGAACTGCACGCCCTCGACCATTTCCTTGCCGCCCGAAGCGACAACGCCGGTCAGCGGCGCCAGCAGACCGATCTTGATCGGGCCGGCCTGGGCCTGTGCGGAGCGCCACGGAGCGACGCCGACGCCCGCGGCAGCGACAGCCGCCGTAGTGTTCTTGAGAAATTGCCTGCGATCCATCTCGAAGTCCTTTCGTGAGCAACCCGATTGAAACGTGAAACCGACTTATCGCACCTTGCGCGAGGTGATCGCGCGCAGCTTGCCTATGATGCCCTCGGGGGCAAAGATCATGATGAGAACGAAGGTGATGCCGAGCACCATCAACCAGCGTTCGGTATAGGAGCTGACGATATTCTCCAGCACGATGATCGCCGCTGCGCCGACAAAGGCGCCGAAAAGCGTACCGACACCGCCCGCGATCATCATCAACACACCCTCCACCGATTGCGCGAGCGCGACGGTCGAAGGGCTGACAAAATTGTTGAACATCGCATAGAGCCCCCCGGCGATGCCGGCGAAGATGCCGGACACCGTGAAGCCGATGAACAGATGCAGAGGCACATTGTAACCGAGGCTGCGCATGCGGCTTTCACTGTCGCGGATACCGCGCAACGTCAGGCCGAACGGCGAGCGCACGAACCGCCACATGGCGAAGGACACGACAACCGCGCCGGCGAGCACCGCCCAGTAGAACGCGCTATGGCTCATCAGAGCCGCCGGCCGTACATCAGCGCGCATGCCGTTCTCGCCGCCGGTGACCTGCGTCCAGCGTAGGCAGACGCCCCACACGATCATGCCGAGCGCCAGCGTCAGCAGCAGGAAATAGACGCCGGAGGTGCGCACCGCGAGCAACGCAAATACCGAGGCCACCGCGGTAGCTGCCAGCACACCGAGCGCGAAACCCGTCCAGGGCGACAGGCCAGCCTGGCCAGTCGCGTAGACGACGACATAGGTCGAGACACCGAAGATGGCGCCATGGCCGAGGGAAGTCCGACCGGCAAAGCCGGCGAGAATATCGATCGACATGGCGAGGACTCCGAAGATCAACACTTCGGTGGCGAGGCCGACCTGATAACTCGACAGCACCATCGGCAGGCATGCCGCGACAATCACCACCAGCCCGGCGATGACGAGCGCACGGCTAGTCATGCCGGCGAGAACTGACGTTTTGGATACGGGCTGCGTCATGTGGCACGTCCGAACAGGCCGAGCGGACGGAATGCGAGCAACACCGCCATCGGGCCGAAGATCACGAAATAAGCGAGCTCGGGGAACATCACCTGGCCGAGCGTATTCAGGAGCCCGACCAGCAGGCTACCGACACCGACCCCAACGAGGCTGCCACGCCCACCGATGATGACGACGGCGAGACTAAAGGTGAGGATTTCCGCGTCCGCTGAGGGATAGAGCGACAGGAACGCGCCTCCCATCAGGCCGCCAAGGCCGGCCAGCGCCGAGCCGAACAGAAAGGTGAAAAGGAAGACGCGGCGAATATTCACGCCGGACGCTTCGACCATCTCGGCATCATCCACGCCGGCACGGATCAGTGCGCCGAGCCTTGTATGATTGAGCAGCACCCACAGGCCGATGAAGACGAAGATGCCCATGCCCAGCACAAACAACCGGTAGATCGGATAGAAGGTGCCGAGCACCCGCGTGCCGCCGCGCAACATCTCCGGGATCGGCACAGTGAAACTGTCGCCGCCCCAGATCACCAGCGCGAGATCGTTGAGGAAAAAGGCGACGCCGAGGGTCAGCAGCACCTGTCGCAATTCGTTGCCGCGCACGAAGCGCAGCAATCCTTGATCGAGCACGAAGCCGATGGCCGCGATCGCCGCCATGGCGCCGATACCACCGACGACGAAGCTGCCGGTCTTCACCGCAACGCTGTAGCCGATATAGCCGCCGAACAGATACAGCGCGCCATGCGCGAGATTGACGATACGCAGCAGGCCGAAGATCAGCGTGAAGCCGCTCGCCACAACGAACAGCAGCGCGGCGAAGGTCAGGCCGTTGAGGAGTTGAAAGAGACTCATGCCCTGCTGCTTGCCTGATCTATGCTTCTGGCGCTTTCGGTCCGACCGAAAGATACCAATCGAGAATCTGTTCGCCGGTCATGAAGGCCACGTCGGATTTCTTCTGGATGGTCTCGAAGATCCGGCGGAAGTGCTTCAGGCGATGCGGCGCGCCCATGATGTAGGGATGCACAACCAGTGCCATGACCCGGGCCGAATGCTCTGAATCTTCGTAAATCTGCTCAAATTGGTCGATGGCCCGGTCGTAATATTCCGACGCCTTGTGATGCTGGATCAGCATCATCGCGACGTCATTGCATTCCTGCGTATAGGGCACATTGACGATCGGTGTCGTCGTGGTCTTGAGCCATACCGGCTGATCGTCGAGTACCCAGTCGGCGACGTAGTCATAGCCTTCCTGTTTCAGCAGGTCCGGCGTTTCCCAGGTCTCGGTCAGACCCGGCCCAAGCCAGCCGCGCGGTCGCTTGCCAGTGGCCTTCTCGATCACGTCGGCAGTCTTGCGGATATCCTCGCGCTCGTTCTCCACCTTCTGCATATTGCGCTGGGTGAAACCATGACCCATGAATTCCCAGTTGCGCGCCTTGGCTGCCTCGACGATGGGCGGGTAAGCGGCGATTGCCGAGCCATTGATCGCCAGCGCGGCGGGGAGCTTGTAGTCGTCGAACACTTTCAGCATGCGCCAGAAGCCGACACGATTGCCGTATTCGTGCCAGGCCCAGTTCGGAACGTCCGGCGACGGCGAGCCGCCGGCTGGCGGTGTCAGCACCGTGCGCGGCATCGGTTGCTTGGCGTCCCATTCCTCGACATTGACGATGATCCACACTGCCATGCGCTTGCCATTCGGCAGCTTCAGCGGTGGACGAGCGTCAATCGGCGAGTAGGAAATGCGTTCGGTCGGCAACATGATCAGGCCTCCGGCTCAACGATGGTGATGCCGAGCGACGGCAGGCCTTCGATTCGCGCGTCGATGACATCGCCCGGAACGACGGGACCCACGCCGGCAGGCGTTCCCGTATAGATGAGATCACCCGGCTCGAGCTTCATCTGCTTCGACAGCTGCGCCACGATCTCCGGCACGCTCCAGATCATCTGGCCGATATCACCGCGCTGCTTCTCGACGCCGTTCACCGACAGCGTGATCGCGCAATTGTTGAAATGCCGGGCATCACGTGCCGGCGCAATTTCACCGCAAGGCGCAGACGCGTCGAAGCTTTTGCCCATTTCCCAAGGCAGTTGCATATCGCGGGCATCGCGCTGGCGGTCGCGACGGGTGAGATCGATGCCAACGGCATAACCCCAGATATAATCGAGCGCTTCCTCCACCGCGATATTGCGGCCGCCGCGTCCGATCGCCAGCACCAGCTCAACCTCGAACTGGAAGTCTTCGGTGAACGCCGGATAAGGCACGCGCGCGCCGTCCGGCACCACGCTGTCGCGCGGCTTCTGGAAGAAGAACGGCGGATCGCGCTCGTCGGCTTCCTTCATCTCACGGATGTGGTCGAGATAGTTACGCCCCACACAATAGACGCGGCGTACAGGGAAAAAACCGCCACCCACGACCGGCACGCCGGTGACGGGAATTGCGGGCAGCATCTGCTGGGACGTCACGCTCACTTCGCCACCTGGGTATTGTACCAATCGAGGATCTCGGCGCCATTCCAATGCACCACGCCTTCGAACTGGTTCACATAGTCATAGATCGCTTCGAGATACTTGATGCGGAACGGCTGACCCGAAATATACGGGTGGATCGCGATCGACATGATCTTCGGCCGCTCGGCGCTTTCGGCATAGAGGCGATCAAACTGATCCTTGGCGCGATTCAGGAGCTGCGTGCTCTCGTGATGTTGCACCATCATCATCGGGATGTCGTTCATCTCCACCGTGTAAGGCAGCGTTGTGAGCGGTCCCTTCTCGGTACGGATCACCGTCGGCTCGTCGTCATAGACCCAGTCACCGATATATTTCACGCCGGCTTCGGCGAGGAACTCCGGGGTCTCCAGCGTCTGCGTAAGACCCGGCCCGAGCCAGCCCACGGGGCGCTTGCCGGTGAAGTTCTCAATCACATCCATCGAGCGGTTGATCATCGCTTTCTGGTCGGCCTCCTTGTGGATGGGCCCCTGCTCATAGGCATGGCCCATGAACTCCCAGCCGGCGTCCTTCGCCTGCTGGGCGACGCGTGGATAGTCCTCGCAGACACGCGCATTGATCGACAGCGTGGGCTTGATGCCGAGCTTCTTGTAGAGATCGAAGAAACGCCAGACACCGACACGCATGCCGTATTCGTGCCAGCCCCAATTGGCGACATCGGGCAGCAGCGGAATGCCGGTCGGCGCCGGCAGCACCTGACGCGCCATCGGCTTGGTAATATCCCAGACTTCGAGATTGACGATGGTCCAGACGATCATGCGGGCATTGCCCGGCAGTTTCAGCTTGGGACGATCGACGATGGCGGAATAGTCGCAACGCTCGCGCGGCTGCATGGGACCGGTCATGGCTGGATGCCCTTCGAAATTGGGAAATTGTATGGGATCATGCGGCACGTCCTGCGCCCTTGAGGCCATCGAGCTGCATCACCGCATCGGTATCCATCACGAAGCCGAAGGCGGTGCGGATGCAGGCAAGGCCAGCGGAATGCAACTCTGGCCCGTCCATGCTGTCAACGCAGTCCTCGACGACGATCACCGAGTAATCGCGCACATTGGCAGCCGTCGTCGTCGCCAGCACACAGGAATTGGTGTTTACGCCGGTGATGAGCAGCGTATTGATGCAGTGCGAACGCAACACGAAATCGAGATCGGTGCCCAAGAAGCAGTCGTAGCGCTTCTTGGTGTTGACGATGAAGTCGCTGGGGTCCAGCAGCTCCGGCATCACGATGCAGCCGGGGCCGCCCATGATATTATGCCGCATCACATTCTTGCGCGTTGCTTTTGGGTCCTCAGCGCGGGTCCGCCAGAACGGGTTGGCGCGGATTTCTTCTTCGTCGCGATAGGACGTGACCTGATGGATCACGGGGATGCCGACACTACGGCACCAGTCAAACAACCGCTTGTTAGAGGCAATGACCTGTTTCGCGACATCCGGCGTTGTCGGCATGGTTGCCACCGACATGTCGAGATGACCGCGATGCAGGTCGATCGCAACGACGGCCGCCTTGATTTGATTGACGCCGAGATTCATGATCACACCAGCGGGTTGAATGAGGTCTTCAGCAGCGCGCGCTGATCGATCTTGAATTTGTCGGCGAGCCAGTCGGCCAGCACTTCCTGACCGATGGTCGGATTGTCATGCTGGCAATGTTCGGCGCCAGTCTCATCCGGCTCCAGCACGCGCAGTGTCGTATCGACACCATTGGCAATGGCGTGGTCATAGGTCGAGCGCGCCGCGGTCACCGTGAGCACGTCGTGGCCGCCATGCAGCACCAGATAGGGACACTTCATGTGCTCGAGATGGCCCTTCAGGGTAAAGGGCTTCATCAGCTCATGGGCTTCCTTCATGGTCTTGGCGCCAAATACCCAGCGGATATGCATCGCCAGACCGAAGTCGTCGCCTTTCTGACCCCACATGTCATGCACCGACCACACAGCGCCATGCGAGATCACCGCCGCAAGGCGGTGCTCGTAGCAGCCGGCACGCGCGGCATAGTAGCCGCCCATGCTGGAGCCGCAGACTGCGATGCGCGAGCTATCGACATCGGCGCGCTTTTCCAGCCAGTCGATGCATTTGCCGACCGGCACTTCGGTATCGGCGCGGGTCGCAAGACCGTGGCGGCGCAAGGTACCGCCCTGCCCGGGCAGATCGACCATCAGCACCGAAATGCCGCGCTGCAAGCAACCATGGGCCTGCATGAACCACATTTCGTCTTTGATTGAATCGAGACCGCCCATGCAGATCAGCACCGGCAGCTCGCCGCCCGGAAATGGCGCACGGATGAAGTAGCCGCAAATCGGCTTGCCCGGCTCATAAGGGATTTCGACCACTTCGCCGGGCGGATTGAGATAGGAAATGAACTTGTGCGAGCAGGCCTCCATCTTCTCGAAGGTCGGCAGCCGCCGCGGGTCGGTCGGCTCGAGATGGAATTCTGCCTGGCGGTAGTAGTCGGCGGCCCGCAGGAAGCAGTTCATCGCCGTGCGGATGTGGCCGAGCTTTTCTTCGGAAAGGCCGCGCTGCCAGTTGGCATCCGCGATCACCATCCACTCTTTATGCCAGCTTTCGAGGTCGCCCGGGATCATCCGCGAACCGGCCAGCATCACCTCGGACACGCTGCCGCCGCCCTCCTGGGTCTCACCGAGACCGCGGCGGAATTGATAGGCAAGCCAGGGATGCTCGGGCCAGTGATGCCAGCCAAACGGCTCATAGTGCGGGGTGCGATCCGCCGTGATCTCCTCGATGGCGTTTTCGCCGATCGACTTCCCTGCCGCCATGAGACGCGTACCGCCTGCTTCTTGTGAACGTGACCGCATCATTGCGGGTTCGGGTCACGAGTCAACCGCAATTACATACACTTTTCCCGATGCTCATCATTTCCGCGAACTGCCTCGCCTTTATGCGCGATATTTATGCAGCTAAATCGTGTTTTTTGGTATGCTGAGTAGTAAAGACCCGCCACACTCGGATTTAATTGTATTCACTTTGCTGCGGAGCACCACCGATGCCCGACTCATCCCTCTCGCCGCTGCCTGAAGCTACTGGCCCTGGCCGCGTCGCCAACCGGTCGCTGTCGGTGACGGATCAGATCCGCGACGCCATTCTGGATGGCACGGTCAGCGCAGGCGAACGGATCAACGAGGTCCGCTTCAGCAAGACGTTGGAGGTCTCTCGGACCCCCGTCCGAGCCGCCTTGCAGGCACTGGCCGGTGAAGGGCTGCTCGACTACGCTCCTAATCGCGGCTTCACCGTCCGTGAATTCCCACTCTCCGCTATCGTCGATGCTTATGAAATTCGCGCATCGCTGGAAGGTGTGGCCGCACGCTTCGCCGCCGAACGTGGACTGAGCGCCGAGGAGCGCGCCATCATCGAGGAAAGCCTTGTCGCCGGCGACAAACTACTGGCGCGCGGTGAGTTCGCGGAAGGCGATCTCACCATCTATCGCGGCATCAATGGCGACTTCCACGACACCCTGCTGGGCGCCGCCCGTAACCGCATGCTGGCGGAGATGATCCGGATCTGCCACCACGTGCCGATGTCATCGAGCCGCAACATCGTCGCCTTCGAGCATCGCGACGTGCGCCGGCGTCACGATGATCACCACCGGATCTACGACGCCATTATGGCCCGCGAGCCCTGGCGCGCGGAGGTACTGATGCGCGAACACGTCTCCGGCGTGAAATCCTCGCTGGTCAAATCGCTGATCGAGCGCGGCGAGCAAGCCGATATCGTCAACGGTTCGGCCGCGGGATAGACCGCCAGCGTCGTATCGAAATCGTCGTTATGGCGCAGCATCTTAACCCATCGTTCACCGAAGTTCGTAACGGCGTGTTGGCGGTCCCCCCGGTACAAAACTACGCATGGGGCAAAACGACGCAAAGTCGAGGGAACGGTCTGATGGCGCTGGCGGCCTTGCTGGCTTCGCCGCGCTGGGCCGTTTCCGATTTCAAGGCGGGCCGATCCAAGGCCTCATCCTGTGCGGTTGCCTGCTGATTACCGCCATCGCCATCGGCACCGCCTACATCACCGTCCATTTCCGAGACCGCGCCATCGAGAGCAAGAAACGCGAACTGGAAAATACGGTTCTGCTGGTCGCGCGACACTTCGACCAGCAGTTCGGAGACCTGCAGGGCATCCAGAACGACGTCATCACCTATATGAAGTCGGCCAACATCCAGAACAGCGCCGCCTACCAGCATCTGATGTCGGGGATCGACGTCCACCGCATGCTGCGCACCAAGCTCAGCAGCCTGCCCTATGTCGGCGGCATCAACCTGTTCGATTCCGAAGGCAAGCTGCTCAACTCGTCGGAAACCTGGCCGGTGCCGGCCATCAACATCGCCGACCGTCAGCATTTCCAGACGCTGCAGGCCGACAACGGACCCACGGTCGTATTGGCCGAGCCCGTCATCAGCAGGGTGACTGGTGCATGGACCGCCGTGTTTTCGCGCAAGCTGATCGGACGCCATGGCGAATTCATGGGCATTATCAGCCGCGGCGTCGAGCCGGTTCACTTCGAGAGCTTCTTCGCATCCCTCGCGCTCGAAAAAGACGCCAAGATCTTGATGATCCACCGCAACGGCACCGTGCTTGCTCGCTATCCGCAGAACGAAACCGTTATCGGCCAGAACCTCAGTAACAGCTCAGTTTTCAAGGACCTCTGGTCGTCGGGCGGCACCTCGACGGGGCACTATATCAGCCCCATCGACGGGGAAGACGAATTGGGCTCTGCAAGGCGCCTCGCGGCAGCTCCGGTGATGATCGTAGCGACCACCAGCATGCCCGCGGCACTGCATGACTGGCGTGAGCAGACCAAATATCAAATCATCGGTGCGACGCTTGCCGCATTGGTGATCCTGGCGACACTGTTCCTGATCGTCCGGCAACTGAACCGCCAACACCGCTCGGCCGAGCGGATGCTGGCGCAAAAATCGACGCATCTCGATACTGCAATCAACAATATGACGCAGGGCCTGCTGTTGTTCGATGCCTATGGCCGGCTGGTCGTCTGCAATCAGCGCTTCATCGACATGTTCGGACTATCCGACAAGATCGTGAAGCCAGGCTGCTATTTCCGCGACCTCATCCAGCATCGCAAGGACAACGGAACCTTCATCGGCGATGTCGACGAATACTGCACGTCGTTCTTGCGAAGCGTCGCTGAAGGCCCCGTCCACGATACGCTGCTGACTACGCCTGACGGTCGCTCGGTCCAGATCCTCGTTCAGAGATCGGGGGACGGCGGCTGGGCCTCGACGCTCGAGGACATCACCGATCGCAAACGTTCGGAAGAGCGCATTGCCCATCTTGCGCATTACGATGCTCTGACAGATCTCCCCAATCGGGTGATGTTCCGTGAGCGCCTCGAAGCGGAAATCGCAACGCTCCACGACAGCGCGCGATTTGCGATTCTCTATATCGATATCGATGAGTTCAAAAGCGTCAATGACACGCTCGGCCATGCGATCGGCGACGAACTGCTGAAAATCGTTGCCACGCGGCTGCGCAGCTGTGTCGGTAATGCCGGCTTTGTCGCGCGCCTGGGCGGCGACGAATTCGCCATCGTGCATACGGGAATTGCTCGCCGCAGCGATGTCACCCACCTGATGGTGCCGCTCTATGAGGCCATCCGGCAGCCCTATGAATGCCTAGGCCACCAGATCACGACCGATGCCAGCATCGGAATCGCCGTAGCCCCCGATGACGGCTCCGATCTCGACGAATTGCTGCGACACGCAGATCTCGCAATGTATAGCGCCAAGGCCGCTGGGCGGCGCACCTTTCGCTTCTTCGAACCTGCCATGGATGAAGACGCAAGGGTGCGGCGTGCGCTGGAGCAGGATCTGCGGAAGGCACTCGCGGAAGGCGGACTTGAGGTTCACTATCAACCCGTCATCGATATCGCCAGCAACGAGATCACTGGCTGCGAAGCGTTGCTCCGCTGGCGACATCCGGTTCGTGGCATGATTTCGCCGGCAGAGTTCATTCCGATCGCCGAAGAAACCGGCCTGATTACCGAACTCGGCGAATGGGTGTTGCGAACGGCATGCGCTGAGGCGGCCTCCTGGCCGGTGCCGATCAAGCTCGCTGTCAATGTATCGCCGATTCAATTCACGACGCAGACCCTGGCCTTGAATGTCGCTCGAGCTCTCGTGGCAGCAAATTTGCCGGCTCACCGACTCGAACTTGAGATCACCGAAACAGTGCTGATCCGCGATGACGAGATGGCGCTCGCGATCCTCCATCAGCTCCGCGGCATCGGTGTCGGGATCGCGCTGGACGATTTCGGGACCGGCTATTCATCGCTCAGCTATCTGCAGCGATTCCCGTTCGACAAGGTCAAGATCGACCGCAGTTTCATCCGGGACATCGTAGCGCCCGGCGGATCGTCATCCATCGTACAGGCGGTTGTAACCATCGCTGCCGCCCGCAACATGATCACCACGGCGGAGGGCGTTGAGACAGCCGATCAACTCGACGCACTGCGTATGCTCGGTTGTACCCAGATGCAGGGTTTTCTTTTCAGTGCCGCCAAGCCGTCACGAGAGATTCGCGCCATGCTCCAGAAGCGCGAGATCGCCGTCGCCTGACACCAGCAGGTCCGAAGTCGTCGCGAAAATGGCCTGTTTTGGGCTAAACAGAAGGAAAGCTGGCGATCCCGGCATGACTCGAACATGCGACCTACGGTTTAGGAAACCGTCGCTCTATCCGGCTGAGCTACGGGACCGCGATCCCGGTCAGGAACACCGGGCATGGACAGTTCCATACCAGAGCCGTTCGATCATCGCTACCCGTTGTCAGTTCAAATAGGACGGGACCGGAACCGGCGTCACATGGCCCTAAAAGATCGGGACCGCGGAACGTCTCAGACCGCCCATCGTTGGCTGGTTGTCATAATAACGTTGGAGAATCCCGCATGACAAAGATGAAACTTCTTGCTGCTGCTGCCGTGGTCTCTGGCTTGATGGCTACGCCGGTGATGGCAAAGGATCCGATGAATCGCCGGACACAGGCCACGCTGGAATACCGAGCCAGCACGGTCGATGGCGGCTATCGTGATTCGGGCTTCTGGCCGGGTGACGTTGCGGCAGGCATGGTTGGCGGTGCGGTTGGTGTAGCGGGTGCGGCTGTGGGTACCGCCGGGGCCATCGCAACTGCGCCGTTCCGGAACAGCTACAATTCCTATGATGGCTACAATGGCGTCCCGCACGATTCCTACGCACAGCGCATGGGCTTCGTTTGTCAGCCGGGAACCTGGTTCCGCGGCGAGGATGGCCGACTACACATCTGCCAGTAATACAACTGACATCTGAGAAAAAGGGCGGCCCAAAGGACCGCCCTTTTTCGTGTCTGTTATCGGATAGAGTCCCAGGCGCACGAAACGACGGCACCGCATCGGACGTGAGCCCATCGCTTCGCGAACTACGTGTGGTCCCGTGTAGGTGATTGCGCGTCGAGTAGCAGCGCGATCCGAAAACTACTGTCAAGAATGACTCAAAACTCTGAAGTCATCAATTTCAGTGATATGAGTGCAGCAACAGATCTCTGCCCTGAAACACTTCCACATCAGCGTTGTATCGCGAAATAACGCCGGTCTGCTGACCACATGACCGCACTGATGCAGTCATGCTGCACTCGCTCCAAAAGCGGGGAGAAGTAACACATCCGAGGTTGAAAAATGGCCCACAAATGGCGAGAATTGGGTTTGTTATCTACATCGGAACCCACGTGGCTCATTTGTCCGCATACAAGTCACTCATATTTGCGCTACTGACGACCGCATCACTCTCCGGTCTCGCGTTGATGTCTTCGCCTGCTCATGCGCAATGGTGGACTGCCGCGCCGGCGGATTATGAGGATTGCGCCGAACGCATCGAAAAATCGACGGCTTCGAAAGACGCCAAGGCTGTGGCGCTGTCGGATTGCGAAAGCAAGTTCGCGGGACGGCGCAAGCGCGGTGGCGGCTATACATATCACGACTTCATGCAGAACCGCAGCTTTGATATCGCTGGCCCGAACCCAACCACGGCTGAACAGAAGGCGATCGACGAGCAGTACAAGATCTATCTGGACAATCAGCGTCGCAGCGTCATCGTCGCCGCCTTCGCTGAAAAGCAGCGCGAGGCACAAACCCAAGCTGCGCTCGAAACGGACTTTCGGCAGACTGCGGAAACCCCAAGCGACGTGAAACCTGTCGTGCTACCCAGGCCTCGGCCCAAAGTGCGCGCCAAGGAGCCAGATTGCACGACCGAGCCGCTTGCCTGCGGGTGGTCCAAATTGTCATCGGGGCTGAAAGACATCAAGGACGCGCTATTCGGCACGCCCGCGCCGGCCAAGACCAAGCGCACCTAAGGCGTAACGCCCCATCAAGTATCAATCCGTGATCACCATCGCCCAGAACATCCGGTAGGGCGACTTGGGATTGGCGACGTAAGCGACGCCGACCTTGCGCGCGCCGGACATGAGCAGGTTCTCGCGATGACTTGGGCTCTCTTCCCATTGCTTCAACGTTTCGGGAAATGTCAGGAAGCCCGCCGCGATATTTTCAGCTGCTTTGGATTTGCGGAGCTTCCCCACGCGTGCGGAGAAAACACCGCCGACCTCATGGCTGACCTTACCGCTGGATGACATCGCCTGCGCCTGAGCAAGCGCGACCGCATTCAGTTTACTGTCCAGCGTGACAGAGGAGAGCTTGTGCGCCCGGCGGAAGGCACTGATCTGGCTCGCATAATCAGCCGCTCTGGCCTCGCCCATGGTTGCCGCGACCAACACGCCACACAGCACAAACAACCTTATGGGGCCGTGATTCATGAAAATCGCTTCACGGGTCAGCTTCAATGACTATAGCGACGACGTTGCGCAGGAGGTCGCGGCAACGGCTTGCGGACATGGGCAGGCGCCTGCACTTCAGCCGCACGCCGTTGTTCGGCAAGCCGGGCATCATAACCCGGCGAGGGAGTGACCGTCGGAGGAACCGCAAATGCGGGTGCGATGGCACCCATGCTCAGTATCGCCGCAACCACAGCGATAGCGGCGAAGGATTTCCGCTTCAAGACCTTCAAAAATAAGGTTCGCATCGATCGCTCCACCCAAGAAAACGGCCCGAAGCGCTAACGCACTTCAGGCCGGCTTCGTTCAGTACGGAAGCTTACTTCTTGGCCTTCTTGGCCTTTGCAGTCTTGGTCACCTTGGTAGCCTTCGTGGCAACCTTTTTCGCCTTACGGCGACGATGACCGAGCGGAATGCCAAGCTTGATGGCTTTCTGACGCAGCGAACCACCGGTACGCTTCATCTCCTTGGAAATCTTCTCAAGCGGAGTCTGAGCCTTCGAATGCGCCTTCAGGATCTTTACGTCTTCCTTGGTGTACTCGCGACGGACGAGTTTCTTTTTCGCTTTCTTGGCCATTGTAGCTCCGATTGTTAGTTGAATAATTCGACCGGCACACGCTTTGCCGATGATTATGAAAGGATCAAACGCCCGGCCCGGCGCACGAAGCGCGAACCACCGTCAAATCACGCGGCCTTCTATACTAAAGATGTCGCGAATGACATAGCCCCTGATGTCACATCATGATGTTCAGTATTGAACTAGCCGTACTCCTGCGAGCCGTCTTTACGACGCGAACTGCTACTTACCCGCGAATGACGGGCTAAAAGACTCTTTACATCTCATTTACTGAGAATTCACCGACGCGCATCGGCAATTGATATTTAACGGAGAATCATCGGGTTGATGCGAATGCAACGGATAATGGTACCATCGCATTGACCGGCAGAGGCGATTTGAACATTCGGATAGTTGAGTCCGCCGATAGTAGCCGAAATGATTAGTAACATTCTCGTAATGATAGCGCCGAAGCCGGTCCGACGCTCCCTTCGGCTCAATCAATGTCACGGTAACTGCGAATCTGATTTGGCATGAGTGCGGGCGATCCCCTGCCTGACGTCTCTGCGTGCTTGATCAGTGTCATCACGCGCAGCGAAAGCGGAGCCGCGATCTGATATTTTGCCGCCAGCTCAACGACAACACCCTGCAAATAATCAATCTCGGTGCGGCGGGCGCGCTGCAGATCCTCCCACATGGACGAGCGCGCATTTGCATCGATCTTCATGGTCCGCCCGAGCAGCATATTGAACAGGCCGTCAGGCAGCCGCAGCAAATGCGGTGTCAGCCACGCGGGAATCGGTGTTGCCGAGATGGGTTTGATACCAGCCGCCTTCAGAACGGCTAGGCCTTCCGCCATTTGATCGGCGAATAACGAGCGCCACGCGCGCTGTGCCAGCTGCGACCGCAGCGGTATATCCGACAGCGCATTGAGCGCGTTGTTCAAATTGACCAGCAACTTGCCCCACTGGACAGCGACGATGTCGTCGCACGCAAGGACCGCAAGATCAGGCACGGATAGCGCCGAAGCGGTATCGGCCCCATCGCGTTCGACGACGATGTTTCCTGACGTTGCGCGGTGAACATGACCATCGCCCTTTGCGATGACATTAAATGGCACCATTCCGCCGAGGATACGGCGCCCGGGCAGGGTTGCGCGCAGGACCCCGACATTGCCGACACCATTCTGTAGGCTGACGACGATCGCGTCTTTCGCAGCATGATTCGCGATCAGTCTCGCCATCTCCGCCGTATCGCCGCTCTTGACCGCGACCAGAATGATCTTCGCCTCACTCATGATGGCGGGGTCATCCGACAGGCGCAGCTGGTCGGGGGCGAGACATTGATCTAGGCCCTCGAAGCTCGTCAGCCTCAGACCGTGCGCCTCGATGCCGTCCACGATGCGCCGCCGCGCCAGTATGGCGACGTCACGGCCGGCTGCCGCCAGGATGCCACCCACGAAACAGCCGATACTGCCGGCACCGGCGATACAAATGGGTCGCGTTTCGATCACGTCATCTCCCGTTCATCCAGCATCCGTTACTAGCAAAATGCCGCAGCGCTGCCTATCGGCGGAACCGACGCGCCTTGTAGGCGTCATACCGCGCAGCTATGCTTTCGCCGGGCTGGCAGAACAGGAGATGATCATGGGTTTGCTCGACATTCTGAATGGCATGGCCAACGGGCCGCGTGGCCCCAGCGATCCCGACGACAAGAGCGGCGGCATGTCGCCGATGACGATGGCGATCCTCGCGCTGCTCGCCTACAAAGGCTACAAGCACTTCACTGGTAGCCAACCGGCGGCACAGGGGCACGCGCAAGAAATCCCGCCGCCGAATACAACAAAGGCCAGCGCGCAAGATACCGGCCTCGGTGGTATGCTTGGCGGCCTCCTCGGCGGAAATTCTGGCACTGCAGCAGGCGGTGGCGGCCTCGGCGACCTTCTGAAGGGCCCGCTCGGCGGTCTGTTGGCGGGCGGTGCCGCCGGCAGCGTGCTCAGCGGTGGCCTCGGCGACCTGCTCAAGCAGTTCCAGCAGAACGGCCATGGCGACGCCGCGGATTCCTGGGTCAGTTCCGGCCCGAACAAGCAGATTTCGCCTAACGATCTCGGCGCCGCACTTGGCGCCGATCAGATCGCGCAACTGACGTCGCGCACCGGCATGTCACGTGAACAGCTTCTCGCAGAGCTGAGCAACGAGCTGCCCGATGCCGTTAATCAGTTCACACCGCATGGCCGGCTACCCACGGAAGACGAAGTTAAGTCCAGCTGGGTTTAACGCGCACTTGAAAGAGGGGATATTGCTATGATCTGGATTCTCGTTGTGGGCTTTGTCGCTGGCATTATCGCCCGCCTTCTGTCGCCAGGACCTAACAATCCCAGCGGTTTCATCCTGACCACGATCCTGGGTATTGCCGGCGCATTCCTGGCGACATTCATCGGCCAACAGATCGGCCATTACGGCCCGAACCAGGGTGCCGGCTTCATCACTGCCACGATCGGCGCCCTCGTGGTGCTGTTCATCTGGAACAGGCTGGTTGCCCGTAACGTGATTTCCGATCCGGGCAATCGCTGACCTACCTGCAATCGAGAATGAAAAAAGCCTCGGCCATCACCGAGGCTTTTTTGCTGTTTGACGCAGGCTTCCGATCAGGCCAGCAGATGCATGCCGGCATCCATCCGCACCAATTCGCCCGTCATATTGCTCGACTGCGACGTGGCGAGGAAGCAGATCAGGGCGGCGACGTCCTCCGCGGTCGAGGCCACCTTCAGCGGAACTCGCGCGATCACGGCATCGCGAACTTTAGCAGCGCCGTCCGCACCACGACCTTTGGTGAACCAGGGCGTATCGATATAGCCGGGGCAGACCGTATTGACGCGGATCAGCGGAGCCAGTGCACGGCCAAGCGACAGCGTCATCGAATTCAGCGCACCCTTGCTGGCGGCATAGGCGACCGACGAACCGCCGCCTGTGATACCGGCCATCGACGAGACATTGACGACGGCCGAAGCACGACCCGACGCCTTGGCGCCGGCTTCGAGCAAGGTGCGCGCCGCACGCACCATCTGATAGGGCCCGATCGTGTTGACCGCGTAGATGCGCTGGAAATCTTCCGCGGTCAGGCCATCGAGATCGTGATGCGGCACATGCTTGGTCATGCCGGCATTGTTGATCAGCGCATCGATCCGCCCCCAGTGCTGGGCAGCCGCGACGATGTTCTTGCAATCATCGTCCTTCGATACATCGCCTTGAACCACGATGACTTCGGTTGCACCCGCGTCACGACACAGCTCGGCAGTGGCTTCGGCTTCCTTCTGGCTCGACGAATAGTTGATGACAATACGAGCACCGTCCTTGGCGAGAATGGCCGCGGTCGCAGCACCAAGCCCCGATGCCGACCCTGTAATCACGACGCACAAACCGTCACTTGCCATCTGCATTTCCTCTGCTTGTTCCGACGCTGATGCGATCTACCATAATGAGGCCGCGCTGGTATACAACGCGGCGCAAGTTCGCTTTGCGGAATTAAATTGCGCTGCACCAACACATCATGCCGCCACCGCAGGCCCCTCTGCGGCCAGCCCGCTTGTCTTCCCTTCGCCTTTTCCGCATCATGAATGCAAGAAAAGTGGCAGCGCCCATGCCCGGCATTCCCTGCCGAATGAGATGCGCTAGCACACGGGGAACGCCTTGACGGACGCAGACAATATCGTTGCGGAAACCGCGGAACGTATTTTCGCCGATCTCGCTGACGCACAGACCATCAATCACGACAAGAACGGCAGCTGGAAAGCGCCGCTCTGGCAGGCACTGGCCGATGCAGGACTGCCGCTCTCATGGGTGCCTGAAGAGTGCGACGGCTCCGGCACCAGCATGGCCGAAGGTTTCAGCGTCCTCAGCGTCGCCGGCCGCGCTGGCGTTGCTGTACCGCTCGCCGAGACCATGCTGGCGGGCTGGCTGCTCGCGCAGGCCCAGATCAAATCGCCGGAAGGCATGATGACCGTCGCGCCGGCAAACCCGCGCGATCGCCTCACGCTCAACGCGGATGGTACAATCACAGGCCGCGCACGTGGCGTGCCGTTCGCGACGGATGCGAAATGCATCGCCGTCGTCGCCTCCGGCATTGGCGGCGACTCTATTGCCCTGGTGGACGCCAGCGCCTGCCGGATTGAAGCTGGGCTCGGTCTGGCCGATGACCCCTCCGACACGGTGCATTTCGACGCTGTGAAGCCGGTGACCCTTCAATCTGCACCATCGGGCTTCGATCAGAACGCGCTGTTGCTGATGGGCGCACTCGTGCGCAGCCAGCAGATTGCCGGGGCACTGGAAACCATACTCGGCATCGGCGTGAACTATTCCGGCGAGCGCGTGGCGTTCGAGAAGAAGATCTCGAAATTCCAGGCGGTGCAGCACAATCTGGCGAAGCTAGCGGGCGAGACCTCGGCAGCCCTCGCCGCTGCCAGGTCCGCGGCTGATGCCTTCTCCAGCGGCGCACCGCTCGATGACGCGCTCTTCCTCGAGGCCGCCGCTGCAAAGATCCGTTGCTCCGAGGCCGCCGAAAAGGGCGCCGCCATTGCGCATCAGATTCTTGGTGCCATCGGCTTCACGCAGGAACACATCCTGCATCGCTACACGCTGCGCGCATTGGCATGGCGCGATGATTTCGGCAGCGAAAGCTACTGGGCGGTCGAGCTCGGCAAACTGGTCGCCGCGCGCGGTGCCGACGAGCTGTGGCCTCTGGTCGCGTCGCGCTGATCGAACATAAGAAACGAGATCTTTCACATGACTGCAGCCCTTCGTTTCGATCCGATCCGCCTGCCGCCCGAATGCGAGCAGCTGCGCAAGGAAGTACGCGCTTTTCTCGCCGAAGAAATCGCCGCCGGCACTTTCGATCCGCACAAGCCCCAGCGCGAGGACTCGGACAATCCCGAATTCAGCAAACGCGTCGGCGAGCGCGGCTGGCTCGGCATGACCTGGCCCAAGAAATATGGCGGCCACGAGCGCTCATTCCTCGAACGCTACGTCGTTACCGAAGAGATGCGCGTGGCCAACGCGCCGGTGCGCCGCTTTTTCGTCGCCGACCGCCAGAGCGGCCCGGTGCTGCTGAAATACGCCCCCGAGCATATCAAGATGGACATCCTGCCGCGCATCTGCCGCGGCGAGGTCTGTTTCTCCATTGGCATGAGCGAACCGAATTCCGGCTCCGACCTGTTTGCTGCCAAGACCAAGGCCACCAAGACCGACGGCGGCTGGCTCATCAACGGCAGCAAGATCTGGACGACCTCGGCCCATATGGCCGACTACATGATCGCGATCTTCCGCACTTCGGCCCCGACCAAGGAAAACCGCCGCCACGGGTTGACGCAGTTTCTGGTCAATATGAAGAAGCCCGGGATCACGGTGAATCCGATCGCGCAGATCACCGGCCAGTATGAGTTCAACGAAGTCGTGTTCACCGATCACTTCGTGCCCGACGACCACATGCTGGGCGAGATCGACAGCGCCTGGAAACAGGCCACCTCAGAACTCGCTTACGAGCGATCCGGTCCCGAACGTTTCCTTGAGACCTATTACGTGCTGACCGAACTGGTCCGCGCTGTCGGACCCAAACCCGACACCCGCAGCGCCGAAGGCATCGGCCGCCTTGTCGCGCAGCTGCACACGATGCGCCGCATGTCGGTGTCGGTGGCCGGCATGCTGCAGGCCGGCAAGGAGCCGGTGGTGGAAGCGTCCATCGTCAAGGATATCGGTACGATCTGGGAGCAGCAGCTGCCCCATCGCGTGCGCGAACTCGCGGCCTTCGTCGACGACAACGCCTCGAACCACGCCACGCTGGACGAAATGCTCGGCTTCGCCATCAAGACGGCACCGAAACTCACCATTCAGGGCGGCACCACCGAAGTCCTGCGCGGCATCATCGCGCGCGGTCTTGGTCTGCGCTGATCCATCCATTCAACAGAGAGCCATCATGACCACCTACAAAGACATCGCCGTCGAGACCCGTGGCCACATTGCGATCATTGAGATCCGCAAGCCGCCGCTGAATTTCTTCGACATCATGCTGATCCAGCAGATCGCTAATGCGCTCGACGAGATCGACGCCAATCCTGAGATCCGCGCCACGGTTCTATGCGCGCAGGGCAAGGCATTCTGCGCCGGCGCCGATTTCAGCGACCCGAACCGCAAGGAAACCGAGGCCGCCGCCAAGAGCGGCGACCCCGCCGACAATCTCGGCTCCATCGGGCATCTTTATATGGAAGCCGTACGCATCTTCCGCGCCAAGAAGCCAATCGTTGCGGCCGTCCAGGGCGCGGCCATCGGCGGTGGCCTCGGCCTCGCGGTGTCGGCCGATTTCCGCGTCGCCTGCCCGGAAACGCGCTTCGCTGCCAATTTCACCAAGCTCGGCTTCCATCCCGGCTTCGGCCTCACTGTGGCGTTGACCGAGCTGATCGGCAAGAACAACGCCGAGCTGATGTTCTATACATCGCGCCGCGTCGGCGGTGAAGAAGCCTTGAAGATGGGCCTCGCCAATGTGCTGGTGCCGCAGGCCGAGGTCCGCGACGCCGCCATCAAGCTTGCGGAAGAAATCGCGGAATGCTCGCCGCTCGGCCTGCTTTCGACCCGCGCCACCATGCGGGGCGGCCTCGCCGATCGCGTGGCCAAGGCGACCGAGCACGAACTGGCCGAGCAAACGCGCCTGCGTAAGACAGAAGATTTCAAGGAAGGCGTTGCGGCGACTGCCGAACGCCGGGTGCCGAACTTCAAGGGGCGCTAAGTCCCCGTCGGGTTTATTTTTCAAACCTCACTGTGAAATGGCCGGGATCGCCCCGGCCATTTTTATTTGACGGCCGCGCTACCCCTTCCTCACCACCAACGCATCGACGATGGTGACGCCCTCGCCCGCCGGATGCACGAGCAAGGGATTGAGTTCGATCTCCGCGATCTCGCCCTCGAACTGCGCCGCAAGCTGCGAGATCTGTGCAATCAGCTCCGCTGCTGCGGACACGTCAGCCTTCGCCGTCCCGCGAAATCCGTTCAGCAACGGCGCGGCCTTGAGTACGCCTAGCATGGAAGCAGCCTCATCGGCACTCACCGGCGCCGGACGATAGACCACGTCCTTGAACAATTCCGCCGTCACTCCACCAAGGCCGACCATCACCATCGGCCCAAAGGTCTCGTCCAGTAGTGTGCCCACGATGATCTCGACACCCTTCCTGGCCATCGGCGAAACGAGCATGCCCTGCAGCGCGGCCTGCGGTCGGTGCTGCCGGGCGCTGGCGGTCAGCGCATCATAGGCAGCTGCGGCTTCATTCTTCGTGGTGATATTTACCCTGACGCCGCCAACCTCGCTCTTGTGCGGAATGTCGCGCGACTGGATTTTCATCACCAGCGGGAAGCCTATCTCGGCAATCGCCGCATTCAGCGCCGATCTGTCGGTGACAAGAACCTCGCCTGGCAGCGCGACACCGGCAATCTGCAACAGCGTCTTGCTGTCATACTCGGAGAGCGTCGGCGCGGTCAGATGCTCAGCCAGATCATTCTGCGCAGGTGCCGCTGTAGCAACCGGCTCTGCAAGCTTGAATTTTGCGTGATCAACAAGTCGCCGCAACGCGACACTGACATGGGCGAGCCCTGACAAAACGACGACGCCGGACTCGGCGAGACCTGTGCGCGCAAAATTGGACGGCAGCGTATAAGACCAGAACACGATCGGTTTGTTCTGCGCAGCAATGAGCGGCTTCAGCTCCGGCGTCTTGAACGGCATCCGCGTCTCGCTCGACAGCGAAATCACGACCAGAATTGCATCGACCTCGTCAGACCTGTCGAGCAATTCGATGGTCTTTTGCAGCCCCCCGCTGTGCACCGCCTGGGCCGTGATATCGATCGGATTGTGCGGCGACCCGTAGGACGGGATCAGCCCGCGAATCGTCGCCTGAACGTCGTCCGACAATTCGGGCACCTGCAGCCCCTGCGCCGACACGGCATCAGCGCCCCAGATACCTGCGCCGCCCGAGACGGTGATGACCGCGACGCGATCGCCCTTCGGCAGCGGCGACGTGGTCAGCACGGCGGCGATGGTCACCGCTTCATCGAGATCGTTGGAGACGATGAAGCCATAGCGCGCGAACACCGCATCATAGGCGGCCGTCCAGCCCGCCATGCTGGCAGTATGCGAGGCTGCTGCGCGCTCGCCAGCACCGGAGCGGCCGACCTTTACGACGATGACCGGTTTGCCGAGCTCCGCCGCCTTGCGAGCCGCGGCGAGAAATTTGTCGACGTCGCGAATGCCCTCGATGAACAGCAGGATCACGTCGGTTGCTGTATCCTGCACCATGTAGTCGAAGAATTCGCCGGCACCGAGATCGGATTCGTTGCCGGTCGAGATCACGGTGCTCAAAGCAATGCCGAGCGACTTGGCGCGGTTATAGATCGCAAAGCCGATGCCGCCGGATTGGGCGACGATACCGATCCGCTTCGTGGTAGCGACCAGCGGTATTTGATCCGGCCTTACATCGACGGTCGGGCTGAAGGTAGCAGCAATGCCGGCAATCTTGTTGTAATACCCCTCCGCATTCGGTCCGGAGATCCGCATCCCCGTGCGCTTGGCCAGTGCCGCAATGGCGTCCTGCATGGCGATGGAATCGCCGCCTTCTTCCGCAAAGCCGGAAGAGATGATGATCGCATGCCTGACGCCGAGTTTCGCGCAGTCCTCAAGCGCGCCGAGCACGACGCGCGCAGGAATGATCACGATGGCGAGGTCGATCGGCTGCCCGATGGCTTCGATGGTCGGATAGCACGCGAGCCCATCGATATCCGGATAGTTCGGATTGACCGGATAGATCGCACCAGAGAACTTGTTTTTGCGCAGAAAGGAGAGAAGCAGGCCCGGGATCTTCGTGACATCGCGGGAGGCGCCAATAATGGCGATGCTGGATGGATTGAAGAACGAGTCCAGCGGATGCGGACGTGTCACAGTCATGGCGTTTCCGGTTTATCGTTGTTGCCTGATCGTGCGGCGATTGCCGCGCTCACGCAACGACGCGAAACGTGACCCCGGCCAGCAGAAATGCATCGCCGGCGCAGGGACATCCGCGTGCCCGTGCGCTGCCGAGCACCTGTGCGACGTCGTTGACGCGAAAAGTGATCCCGGTCATCGCTTCGCTCTTGCCCTTGGCGAAGCGTAAACAGCCGTTCGTGAACGCGATCTGCGGATCGTCGTTGCGGGCGGAGGTCAGCGGCACGCCGATGATATTGCTCCAGTGCTGCGCCAGATCGTAATGGTCCGGACTCTGCAGCTCGACCTCGGTGAGCGCGCGCGTGATGTCGTGGCGGATCGCCTCCTGCCAGTCCGGACCGGCCGGCGGATACGGCCCAAAATCGTCGTCGCTGTCCTTGGTGTGATTGAATTCGATAAAGGCAGCCCGACAATCGCGTGGATGCAATTGCACGCCGTGATAGGGCGGATGATCGATCACATTGGCGGTGCGCACGCCGATGCTGGCGGCGAAGCGCCCGCGCTCGTCAGGATCCTCGCAGGACAGGATCACCATATAGCCGCCGCGCCCGCCGGATTTCTCCATGAACCGCCCAGCCGCCGTGCCCGGCTGCGTCGGCGCGACCACTTCGAGCAACGTCGCCTCAACCGGCATCAGTGCATTTTCGAGACCGTATTTGCCGACATGGGGGTCGCGGTAGCAGATATCGAGGCCGAGAATGGCCGCGATATCGCTCACCACTGGCTCCAGATGCGGAGCGACCAGACAAACTTGCCGCAACCGCATCTGGCTCATGATCATTGCCCCTTGAAGACCGGCTTGCGCTTCTCGACGAAGGCCTTGGCGGCCTCCTTGTGATCGTCGGTATCGCTGCAGCGGGTGTGATGGATCGCCTCGCCGTCGAAACAGGCTTCGAGCGTCATCGACTCGGCATTGTTGATGTTGGTCTTGATGTAGCCGTAGGTGATGCTCGGGCCCTGCGCGAGTGACATTGCCAGGTCACGCGCCGCCTTCTCCACCTCGGCGTCGTCGACAACCTTGGTCACCATGCCGAGCGCCAGCGCTTCCTGTGCGGAGAGCACCGGCGACATCAGATAGAGCTCGCGTGCCTTGGCGCTGCCGAGCATCTTGGTCAGAAAATAGGTGCCGCCATAATCGCCGGAGAAGCCGACCTTGGCGAAGGCCGTGGTGATCTTCACCGAGCTTGCGGCGACGCGCAGATCGCAGGACAGCGCGATGGAGAGGCCAGCGCCCGCGGCAGCGCCGTCGAGCTGCGCCACCACCGGCTTCGCCATCTGGTGCAGGAGGCGCGATACTTCCATGCCGCGGCGCAGGTTGGCGCGCTTGGCCTCGAACGGCAGCGGTGCGCGGCCCGCGGCCATCGACTTGACGTCACCGCCGACACAGAACGTACCGCCCGCGCCCTTGATGAGGACGGCGCGGACGTCGTGATCTTCCTGCGCGCGGCGAGCCGCCGCGACCAGGCCCTGTGTCATCTCCGGATTGAGCGCATTGCGCCGATCCGGACGATTCATGGTGATAGTCAGAAGACCGTTATCGAGGTCCTGCAGGACGATGTCGCTCATGATTGCGCTCCTTGTTGTTGTTCTTGATCGTCCGGCAAGCCTCAGGCCCCGACAATTACTTTTTTACCAGCGGGCAGCGCGAGGCTTCCAGCGGCTGGAATGCCTGCTCTGCGGGAACGGTCGCCAGCAGCTTGTAGTCGTCCCAGCGGCCCTTGGATTCCGACGGCTTCTTCACCTCGAACAGGTACATGTCATGCACCATGCGGCCGTCCTCGCGAATCCGGCCGTTCTTGGCAAACATGTCGTTGATCGGCGTCTCCTTCATGAGTTTCATGACTGGCGCCGAGTCCGTGGTGCCGGCGGCCTTCACGGCCTTGAGATAATGCAGCACCGATGAATAGACGCCGGCCTGGGCCGATGTCGGTACGCGCTTGGTGCGCTCCTGGAAACGCTTGGTGAACGCGCGCGTCTCGTCATTGAGATCCCAATAGAACGCTTCTGCCAGGATTAGGCCCTGCGCAGTATCAAGACCGACACTGTCGATATCGGAGATGAAGGCCAGCAGCGGCGACAGTTTCTGGCCACCGCTGCGCGTCAGGCCGAATTCGGCGGCCTGCTTGATCGCGGTGATCGTATCACCGCCGGCATTGGCGAGGCCGACAACCTTGGCTTTGGAACTCTGGGCCTGCAGCAGGAAGGACGAGAAGTCGGACGTATTCAGCGGATGCTTGACCGAGCCCAGCACCTTGCCGCCGGCCTTGGTAACGACGGCCGTGGTGTCTTTCTCGAGGTCCGCGCCAAATGCATAGTCGGCCGACAGGAAGAACCAGGTGTCGAGGCCGTTCTTCACGGTGGCGAGGCCGGTCACATTGGCCTGCGCATAGGTGTCGAACACGTAATGCACCGTATAGGGGCCGCAGGCCTCGTTGCTGAGGCGGATCGAGCCCGGGCCGTTGAAGATGATGATCTTGTTGCGCGCGCGTGCGATTTCACTCGCAGCCAGTGCGGTCGCCGATGCTGCAACGTCGATGATCGCCTCGACGCCCTGATTGTCGAGCATGTCGCGCGCAATGTTGGCGGACAGATCAGCCTTGTTGAGATGGTCGGCAGCAATGATCTCGATCTTGCGGCCCAGCACTTCACCGCCGAAATCTTCCGCAGCCATCTTCGCAGCGGTCTCGCTGCCGACGCCGGTGATATCGGCATACAGGCCCGACATATCGAGAATCGCGCCGAGCTTCAGCGGCTTGGTCTGCGCCATGGCACTTGTGGCCGCGAATGCCATTGCTGACGCCAGCAGACCTGAAATGATCTTCTTCAAAAGTCCCTCCCTCGGACGCGCCGTTGTTGTTCGTGCGCGGTGTTGTTGTTATCGCGATCATGCCGCAATGGAACAACAGCGGCAAGCGGCGGCGCTGCCAAGAATAGCTGCAAAGACATCAAGGTTTTCCGCAAAGCGGAATGGATTGCTTGCTATGATCGACGAGAGGTTGACCGGAGCTCGCAAGGTGGCGTGATGCGTGCCGCATCTGCAAAGTGTGACGTGTCGCATGCCGCAACGCTGTTGCTGGCAGTGATCGGCATTTCAACATCCGCGCAATCTGCGTCGGCCACCTGCATGTTTGCCGCGCAGGGCGAAGGTCGCGTCGCCGACGTGATCGATGTCAGAACATTACGTTTGAGCGACGGCAACGTAATCCGTCTGGCGGGGATCGAGCCGATCGCAAACTCATCAAGGCCGACGAATGATCTCTTCGCATTGATTGCCGGCCGTGATGTCACCTTGTACGGCGAAAGCGACATGCCGGATCGCTACGGCCGACAACCGGCTTTTGTCTTCGTCGATCCCGCTGCGCCGTCGCTCCAGGCGCAGCTTCTGGCGCAGGGCGCTGCCCTCGCCTCCGGAACGGTTTCGGATAAAGCCTGTGCGGCGGAACTCGCCGCTGCGGAAGGCTCAGCCCGCCGGTCGAAGCGCGGAATCTGGGCTCAAACCAACGTCATAAAAAACGCGGAAAGTCCCGGCGATATCTTGGCCGATGTGGGGCGTTTCGGGGTGGTCGAGGGGCGGGTTCTGTCGGTTCGCCAAGCTGGGACGGTGACCTACGTCAATTTCGGGCGTCGCTGGACTGAGGACTTTGCGGTGACTGTTTCAAGGCGCATGATGGCCGCCTTCGAGACGGCAGGAATTATGCTTAAGTCTCTGGAAAGACGGCATATTCGCGTTCGGGGATGGATCGAGAGGCGCGGCGGGCCGCGGATCGAGGCGCTCGGGGTGTGGCAGATCGAAGTGGTCGGGGACAAGTAGGCCACTTGGGCAGCAAGATCGCTTGAGCGAAGATGATTTGGGCGAATGGGCTGTTTGGGCAGAGAGTGGACGACGTGACGGGTGTGGGACGGCAAACCAGCTTGAGCCGCCGCCTTTGGGCTGCGCCGGCCCTGCTGTGCGCTGCGCTTGCTCTGTCGGCCTGCGGCGATGCCAGCCGGTTCGAGGCCGCCTCGTCGGTCAAGCCAACGGTAGCGGCCAAACCGCCGAAGCCGGCCGTCGTGCAGACCCCGGCCGCCGAGAAAGAACACGAGCGCATCCTCGCATCCTATGGCGGCGCCTATGACGACCCGCGGCTGGAATCACTGATCACCAAGACCGTCGATCGGCTGGTCGCTGCCTCTGAGCGACCAGACCTGGCCTACAAGGTCACGATCCTCAATTCGGGCGCCGTCAACGCCTTCGCCCTGCCGACCGGACAACTCTATGTCACGCGCGGCCTGATCGCGCTGGCCAGCGATACATCCGAGATTTCATCGGTGCTGTCGCACGAGATGGCGCATGTGCTCGCCAAACACGCGTCCATCCGCGAAGAGCAGGCACGGCAGGCATCGATCGTCACGCGCGTCGTCACCGATATGGGCAGCGATCCCGATCTCACTGCGCTCGCGCTCGCCAAATCCAAACTGACAATGGCGAGCTTCTCGCGCGCGCAGGAATTCGAAGCCGACGGCATAGGCGTAGGCATCTCGGCCCGCGCAAAGTTCGATCCCTATGGCGCGTCGCGCTTTCTCGCTGCGATGGAGCGTAACGCGGCGCTGAAGGCCAGCCGCACGCCGCTCGATCCCCGCGCGCAGGACTTCCTGTCGTCCCATCCGGCGACGCCCGAGCGCGTGCAGAATGCGCAAGCCAATGCGCGGCAATATTCCTCGCCCGACGGCGGCGAGCGCGATCGCGAGACCTATCTCTCGGCCATCGACGGCATCGTCTATGGCGAGGACCCGAGCGAGGGTTTCGTGCGTGGCCGCCGCTTCCTGCATCCCAAGCTCGGCTTCACCTTCCAGGCGCCGGAGGCCTTCACCCTCGACAATACGGCGCAGGCGGTGATCGGCGTGCGCGAAGGCGGCAGTCAGGCCATGCGCTTCGACGTGGTCCGCGTACCTTCCGAACAGACGCTGAGCGACTACCTCAATTCCGGATGGATGGAGAATGTCGACAAAGCCACCACGGAAGAGCTGACCATCAACGGCTTCCCGGCAGCGTCCGCCATCGCGCGCGGCGACCAGTGGCAATTCCGCGTTTACGCGCTGCGCTTCGGCAGCGACGTCTACCGCTTCATCTTCGCTGCCAAGCAGAAGAGCACCGAGAGCGAACGCAACGCCCGCGAGACGGTCAACTCGTTCCGCCGCCTGACGCTGGCCGAGATTCAGGCCGCCCGTCCGCTGCGCATCAAGGTGATCACCGTGCAGCCCGGAGACACCGTGGAGTCACTGTCGCATCGCATGAGCGGCGTCGATCGTCCACTGGAGCGCTTCCGCGTATTGAACGGGCTCGAGAACAATGCCAGCGTGAAAGCCCGCGACCGCGTCAAGGTCGTGGTGGATTGAAATCCACCCAGCTACTTGCTCATCGACAACAAAAAAGCCCGGCCTCTCGGCCGGGCTTTTCGTATTCAACTTGCGAGACGCTGCTTATGCAGCCTCGTCCGCGGCGGCGACATCATCGTCACCATCGCTGTCGGCCTCGTCAGCACCGGCTTCGGCGCCTGCCTCGGCCTTGGCGCCACGGCGCGGGCTCTTGGCGAGCTGGCCTTCAATCTCCTTGACCGCTTCGGTCTCGGTGACGTGCTGGACCACAGCGATTTCGCGCGACAGACGATCGAGAGCTGCTTCATACAGCTGACGTTCGCTGTAGGACTGCTCGGGCTGCGAGTCGGAGCGGAACAGATCTCGGACCACTTCGGCGATCGCAACGATATCGCCCGAGTTGATCTTCGCTTCGTATTCCTGTGCGCGGCGCGACCACATGGTTCGCTTGATGCGGGCACGGCCCTTCAGCGTCTCCAGCGCGCGCTTGACCAGCGCCGGCTCGGACAGCTTGCGCATGCCGACATTCGCGACCTTCGCGGTCGGAACGCGCAGGGTCATCTTGTCCTTCATGAAATTGATCACGAAGAGTTCAAGCCTGGCGCCTGCAATTTCCTGCTCTTCGATGGCGAGAATCTGGCCAACACCATGCGCCGGATAGACAACGAATTCGTTGGTCTTGAAGCCCTGACGCTGGGTCAGTGGCTTCTTGGGCTCTTCGGCGCGTGGAGCCGCAGCAGGCGCCGGCTTGGCGCCCACGGGCTTTGCAGCAACCTTGGCAGCTTCCTTCGGCGCAGCAGCCTTCACAGCAGGCGCAGCAACCGGAGCCTTGGCCACAGGAGCCTTCGCGGCCGGTTTCGGCGCAGCAGGCTTGGCGGCAGTGGTCTTCGAAGCAGCAGCCTTCGGGGCAGGTTTGGCAGTCTTGTTGGGCATTGCACTTCTTTTATTTTTGGAGGACTTTTCAGCCGCAGCCTTCGCGGCGGTCCGGGTGTCCTTGACAGGGGCCCGGGCACGGCCTTTGGTGACAGAATTCTTCGCAGCAGGACCCTTCACAACGCGGCTCGCCGCAGTTGTTTTCTTGGAAGCCTTCGGATCCAAAACCTTCGAAGCAGTAGCCTTCTTCGAAACAGCAGCCTTGGAAACACTCTTTTTACGCGTTTTCTGTGACACAGCCTGCGCGTGGAAACCGCCACGCCCCTGTTTGATGTTTAAACGGGAACCCGGCAGGGCCAAATCGAGCGGCACCACATGGTCCAGCTTCTTGAATTGTGCCTATTATAGCACATTTCCCGCAAAAATCAATGATTTATGCCCTGTCGCGGCCGCTCGGCGGCCGCTTCCGGGGCATAATCGGGGCTAGGGTAAATTTCGTGTGGCTGGGGGTATCGGGGTCACCCAATCAATTGCTTGATCGCTGTGACCGGGGAACTCAGTCGCCCTTGCCAGGCGCCGCCGAGAAATACTTCTCGTACTTGCCTTCCTGACCGTCGAATTCCTTGGCTTCGGGCAGTTCGTCGATCTTCTGGGTGATGTTCGGCCACGTCTTGGCGTGTTCCAGATTGATCTGCAGCCACTTCTCGATATTGCCTTCGGTATCAGGCTTGATCGCGTCCGCCGGGCATTCGGGCTCGCAGACACCGCAATCAATGCATTCGTCCGGATGGATGACCAGCATGTTTTCACCCTCGTAGAAGCAGTCCACGGGACAGACTTCGACGCAGTCGGTGTATTTACATTTGATGCAATTGTCGGTGACGACGTAAGTCATCCAGAACTCCGGAAACGATCGATATTCAGTGTTTGCGTAGCGCACCAACCCCGCTGCCGCAAGGGATGCGGCCGGCATAGGTCAGGGCATTTCGACCAAGGGAAAAGCCTGCCACAAAACCATCGTTGGACGCGGCGTCTGGCTTAGATAGTTACTCCGGAACGTGTTGCAAATCGGTATAGAGCACACGCGCCGCAGTGGCATCGCCGCGCCGTTCCGAGAAGCCCTCGACCTTCATCACCCGCACGGTGCGATCCAGCGCCACCGTGAGGACGTCGCCAATCTTCACACCGTGGCCCGGCGATTTCTCGCGCTCGCCATTGATGCGAACCTTGCCGCCTTGCACCAGCGCAGCGGCACTGGTGCGGGCCTTGACCACCCGCGCGTGCCACAGCCATTTATCAAGACGCTGGCGCTCCAATCAGCACACCACCAAATGGCGGCACGGCGCCGCCTCACATGACCTGTATCAATCCTTGCGGCCGCTGAGCTGCTCCTTGAGCGCGGCGAGTTTCGCGAAGGGGGAGTTCGGATCGATCGGACGGTCCCGTTCGCGCGGTGCGGCCGATGTGGCGAACGGGCGGGTTGCACCGCCGCGGTCGTTGCCACGGCCCTTGTCGCCGCCCTTGAAGGGGCCTTTGCCCTTGCCCTGGAAGCGTTCGCGCTCACGCGGCGGACGGCCACCCTCGCCCGGCTTGCTGTCGCGGTTACCGCGATTGCCACGGTTGTCGCGGTTCGGCGCACCTTCGGCGGAGACCGCGGCGGCCGGCGCGTCGCTGCGCGGACGGCGGAACTCGTTGTTATTGTTGCGATCACGGCGGCCCTGGCCTCCGCGGTCATGCCGCTCGCGCTGCGCGCCATCGGCCACGGCGCCTTCGGCGGGAGCCGACTGCGCAGCGCCCTGCGGGGCGTTGGTATTGCGATGGTGGCGGTTGCGATCGTGGCGCGGCGGACGGCGTTCTTCCGAACGGCCACCCGGGCGCCAGACTTCGACCAGTTCGGGCTCGGCAGCGACGGCAGGAGCCGCGGCGGCGTCGCCCTCGGCAGGCGCAGCAGCATCGGCCACTGCAGCAGGTGCGGTCTCGGCAGCAGTCCCGGTTTCGACAATGGCCGCAGCGGGCTCTGGCGGCGCTTCGACGGAAGCCGTCTCTTCAACAGGCGCAGCTTCAGGCGCGGTGCTGGGCACCAGCGCGACTTCAGGCAACAGCGATGCTGACGGCACCGCGGCCGCTTCTTCAACCGGAGCTGCATCAGCAGTTGCATCGGCGGCTGTCTCGGCAGTCGCGATCTCAGCCGTCTCGGCCGCTTCAGCGGCAGCCTCGACCGCAATGACATTGTCCTCACCGGGCTTGTCGGACTCGGCAAGTCCCACCAGGGCGTCGGGCTGATCGCCCGTGTTGTCATCGGCCTTGGGCTCGATCGGCGTCGTCGCAGCGACCGGCTTTGGCGGTGCCGGCGGCAGCGGCGCCTTTTTCTCCATGCGATAACCGAGAGCACGCAGGATCGAGGCGAAATCTTCGCCGGCCGAACCGGTGAGCGAGGTCATCGCCTGCGTCACCACGAAGTGGCGGCCATCAAAGGCGCCCGCGGGCTTCTCGCCCGGAGACGCTTCACGCCACGCCAGCGCGGGACGGATCAGATCGGCCAGACGTTCCAGAATATCGACGCGCACGGCGCGCTCGCCGCATTGGCGATAGCCCAGCACGCGATAGGCATCGCGATCGAGCAGCTTGTCGACCGGGAAGGATGTACGGCCCGACCCTGCGAGGTGCTGTGCGCTCGACAGCGCCGACATATCGACATTGTCCTGCTTCAACGCCCAGAGCAGCGCCGCGAGCGAACGCCCCGCAGGCTTCAGCAGGCCAGGGATATAAATGTGATAGGCGCCGAAGCGGACGCCATATTTGCGCAGCACGGCGCGCGACGGCTGATCGAGATCCTTCATCTCGGTCGCGATCTTCTGCCGCTCAAGCACGCCCAGCGCTTCAGTGAGCTGGAACGCGATGCCACGCGCGATACCGGTGATGTCTTCAGCCTTCGTGAGATCGAACAGCGGCCCGAGCAGCTTCTCGATATGCGTCTTCAGCCAGAGATCGAGACGGGCCTGAACCGCATCGCGCGGCGCGCCGGAGAGGCGCTCATCGGCGATGATACGGAGACGGGGATGCAACGCATCGTCGGCTGCGACCAGACGGGCCACCGCGTCGCCGGTCCAGCGCATGGTGCCGTCGGAGGCGAGCACGAACTGATCGTCCGGCGCGTTGCCGAGTTTCTCGGCGCGCGCGTCGATCTCGCCGGCCAGCGCCTTCAGCGCGGTGGCCTGCAAGGCCTTCGCATCCGAGCCAGCCTCGGCCGCATCGGGCAAAAATGTAAATCCGTCGAGACGGCCAATCACATGGCCCTCTACGATCACTTCGCCCGTCTTACCAATTTCAGTATTCAGCATCGTGTTTTCCCGCAAGCGGCGCATCAATACACTGGTACGACGATCAACGAAACGCTCAGTGAGCCTCTCATGAAGGGCATCTGACAGTTTATTTTCCAATTCGCGCGAAATTCCCTGCCAATGATCAGGATCTGAGAGCCAATCGGGACGATTTGCCACGAATGTCCAGGTCCGGATTTGCGCGATTCGGCCCGATAACGTGTCGATATCGCCATCGGTTCGGTCCGCTTGCGCGATTTGAGCGCCAAACCAGGCATCGGGGATGCGCCCACGCTGCATCAGGAAGTTGAAGATAGTGACTACCAGCTCTGCGTGTGCAGCGGGCGCGATGCGGCGGTAATCCGGAATCTGGCAGGCGTCCCACAGTTTCTCGACGGCGGCGTTGCCCTGCGCCATCTCGCGCACGTCGACGTCACGGACGGCATGATCGAGCACGCGAAGGTCTTCGGCGATCGGCGCACGGGTCAGTGCCTCGTGGCGCGGCACCTCGGCCAGCGACACCTGCAGCGATGCGATCGACGAGAAATCCAGCTTCGAATTGCGCCACTGCAGCACCTTCACCGGCTCGAAGATGTGGTTCTGCAGCTGATTGACGAGTTCGGGCTCGAACGGCTCGCAGCGGCCTGTCGTGCCGAAGGTACCGTTGCGCGTGGCGCGGCCGGCGCGGCCGGCGATCTGCGCGAATTCGGATGGCGTCAGACGGCGGAATTGATAGCCGTCATATTTGCGATCGCTGGCGAAGGCGACGTGGTCGACGTCGAGATTGAGGCCCATTCCGACCGCGTCGGTTGCCACTAAGTAGTCAACGTCACCATTCTGGAACATCGCAACCTGCGCGTTGCGCGTGCGCGGCGACAGCGAGCCCAATACGACAGCAGCGCCGCCGTGCTGGCGCTTGATGAGTTCGGCGATGGCATAAACTTCATCGGCGGAAAACGCGACAATCGCTGTCCTGCGCGGCTGCCGCGTGATCTTGCGATCGCCGGCGAATTCCAGATGCGACAGACGCGGCCGCGTCACGATGCTGGCGCCCGGCAGCAGCCGCTCGATGATCGGGCGCATGGTGGCGGCACCCAAAAGCAGCGTTTCGTCGCGGCCGCGGCGGTGCAGGATGCGGTCCGTAAAGACGTGGCCGCGCTCCAGATCAGCCGCGATCTGGATTTCGTCGACGGCCAGAAACGACACGTCGAGATCCCGCGGCATCGCCTCGACGGTGGAGACCCAGTAGCGCGGCTTGGCGGGCTTGATCTTCTCTTCGCCGGTGATCAGCGCAACGGCTTGTGGTCCGACGCGGTCGACGATCTTGTTATAGACCTCGCGCGCGAGCAGCCGCAGCGGCAGGCCGATGATGCCCGACGAATGCGCGAGCATGCGCTCGATGGCGAGATGGGTCTTGCCGGTATTGGTGGGGCCGAGCACTGCGGTGACGCCGGCGCCGGGGGCCCTGCCGTTGGACAGCGTGGGCGGAGAAGACAAAAAGGCCATGTTTTTCAGATATTTCCGCGCCGCCGACTGTCAAGGACGGAGACAGGTTACGACGCTTCAGAGCCGCACTTTTTGATGGTTTGGAACGAGTCCGGAACGAAAGCGGCCCGAATCGGTGACTCGGCACCTCCATGGCCGCATCACCCCAACATCTCGCGCTGACATTCTCCGAGACTGACTAGATCAAGTTTGTGACAGCGCAACAAGGGCCGACAAATCCCCGAAGTTATGAACAGCGCACGGACTCCGAACCGGCTTTGAGTCAAGCGCCCGTCGCATGAAAGTCGCAAGCCGGCTGCAACAAAGTCGCAAGAAAACCGGCGATAACGGCCGTCAATTGGCATCCGGTGTTGCGGCCATGTTGCGGCACTCCGGCGGCAACACGCGCGCAGTTCCACGGTGATTCCGCAGCGCCCGTCGCGCCTCCGTCCGCTCAATCGTGTCTGGTTCTCAGTTCGACTCAGTTCGTCTTCGCCACGGCCTTGGCCGGCGCGGGGGTGGTGACGAATTCGGTGGCTTCCAGCATGGCGACGCCGAGCGGGGTCGGCACCACCATGCGATACGGCACCAGCACGCGGGTGCCGGCGATCGGCACCAGGGTCACTTCGATATTGCGCTGGGCGGCAAGATATTTGATGGCGGCGCGGTCGGGCACATAGCCGGCGATCGGCGTGAAATAGACGGCGCAGACGATGGCAGGCCCGCGATAGCCCTTCTCGGCCTTCACGCTTTCCATGCGCTTGTAGTCGAGCTTGAGATCGTAGCGCATGCGGCCGTCGAAGATCGACGCGGCGGTGCGGCACGAATCCGGCGTCAGCAATTCGCCGGTGCCGCCGACGCGCATCAGCGAGCCGGTCATCGGATCGATCACGTTACGGCGATGCGCATCGGTGATCGGAATCTTCTCGGGATCGAGCGGCGGCTCCGGCTCGATGGAGAACTCCTTCACATAGCCCGGCGTGATCAGCATCTTGATCGTCTCGGACTTCTTCGCGGAGGTGGTGACGGCCTGATAATTCGACGGCACCAGCGCGCCCGCGACCACGCGGCCGGTGGACTGGCCGGAGCCCGAGCCGCCGGCAAATGCTTTCAGCAGACCCGCGGTGCCGCCACTGGCGGTCGCGGAATACTGGTCTTCGTTGATGTCGATGGCCCACTGGCCCTTGCCCACCGCAATGCCGGCGAGGCTGGCTTCATATTTCGCTTCGAGCTTGCCGCCCGCCAACACCGCCTGCGCGGGGGCCTGAACCGGCACGGCCGGGGCCTGGCCTTGAGTCTGGCTTTGGATCTGGCCTTGCGCCTGCGCCGAGGCCTCCACCGGCAAAACCGGCAGCATCAGGCCCGCGGCGACGGCGAAACGCGCGCCGAGGCCCGCAAATCGCGATTTTGCTGGCGCGGCGGTCCGCAGGGTCGTCACCGGTCGGGTCACAAAGCGGGGCGTGCGAAGGCTCACTTGCTGATATCACCTGGTCGGCGATCCCCGGCTCAAGGCGCAGGGCCGCATCGCTCAATTGGGCTGGAGCGACCTGTTTCCGGCCCGAATACGTCGTTTATATGATGGGAACCGGGTTGGATTCCATGTGGTTTCCGCTCGTAGGACGGGCTATACAGAACCCGAATGCGGGGGTTTTTGCCGGTTTTGCCGCGACTTTTGCGAGCCGGATATCTTGACGATCGCGGCCAAGCCCCCTATACGTCCGCCACTCCTGAAATGGACGTGATTTTTGACCCCCTGCCCGGCTTTGGGCTCTTCGCCTTTTAGCTGCGGGGATGACAGAGGATTTTCGCCATGTCTCGGCGCTGTGAACTGACACTGAAGGGCCCCCAGGTGGGCCACAAAGTGAGCCACTCGAACATCAAGACCAAGCGCCGGTTTCTGCCGAACCTGGTCAATGTGACCTTCCTGTCCGACGTGCTCGGCCGCGGCGTGCGCCTGCGCGTGTCGGCGAATGCCGTGAAGTCGGTCGACCACCGCGGTGGCTTCGACGCCTATCTGATCAAGGCCCGCGAGAGCGAGCTGTCGCAGAAGGCCGTGCTGCTGAAGCGCGCCATCGAAAAGAAGAAGGCCGAAACCGCAGCAGTCGCGGCCTGAGCCTGACCCGCCGCTCACCTTGAGCGGATAGAAATTTGAAAACGGCCGGATCGCAAGATCCGGCCGTTTTTGGTTTGTAAGGGGACCCGCGCCACTTCACTGATCCAAAACTTTGTGCGCCACCTGAAGATCTTTACCTTCACTAGCAGGTGGCAGAGCATTCGTCGTAAGGTTGATTGCAAGATGTCTGCATATCCTTACTAGAGCGATTCGATTGCTCTGTAGCGAATTTGCTACCCTGCAACGATTCACGGGGAAGAGAAGCTTATGGCCGGAATTCGCATCATTGATTACTCGATTGCCAATCTCATCGACAGTCTCCGAAGCGCGACTTGGCAGGTTCCAAAGTTTCAACGAGAATTCGTCTGGGATACATCAGCCATTGCAGCTTTGGCCACGTCCATCATCGACGCATATCCTGTCGGCATGATTACGCTGTGGGAGCAGTCGGATCGCAATCCCTTGGATCTGGAACGTCTCTCTATCCAAGACTACGATGGCCAAGCTCGAAAGCAGGTTACAAAATATTTCGGATCCGATGAAGGAAATCAAAGGGTCTTTGCCATTCTCGACGGCCGCCAGCGATGCACTGCGGTCGCTATGGCCTTCGCTGGATTTACGCCCGAGTTTCGCGGAAGCAAGTATGCAGGTCGCTACTTCCTTAACGCGTCGCAGCCGGACCCACTTGAACGAGTTGTCTTCAAGAAAGCCAGCGAACTTGAGAAGGCGGGCTTAACGACTAGTGCAGCGTGCATTGGCAAAGGACTCTTTCCACTAGCCAGCGATGTTCCTGGCGAAGCCGTTCTCAGAACTTGGTATCGCTACGCGCAAGAAATCAAAAACCCTGAGAACTATCCAAACGGCGAGCTTCCGGAAGCAACCGAGCTTGAGCGCCGAAACGCGATAGTGCAATCCGCCTTCGACGGAATCACCGAAACGAAATTGGCTGCGTGTATAGTTCCCGAAAAATATGACCTTGGTCAAATTTGCGAGATCTTTGAAACGCTGAACCTATCAGGGATGAAAGTTTCGACGGTAGACTTGATAAATTCATGGATCTACCGCGAGACAGAAGCGAATGATGGCGGACCAATCCACATCCGCGAATGGATAAGAGATTTCGGCCAGATAGACGGCGCAGTCGGCTGGGCGGTTCCTGAGCGACGCCCCGAGTTAATCGCGCAAATTGTTACAGCAGCATTTGTTGCGCTCGACAGAAAAGACAAACCAAAGCCTCGCCAAGTTAGCGGCACGAGAAAAGTTACTACAATTGATTCTGTGAAATCCCCCGACTTGCTTGCCACTCCAGCCCTGCACTGGGAATTTATCGTTCAGAACGATAGAAAACTAGCCGCCTTCTTAGGCGATTTTCAGCGCCTCGTTGCTGATGGGCTTTTCAGTTACGATAAGTGCCCATATCCAATCTCTTGTTCAATCTACACTGGAATCCGGTGGCACAAAGAATTCGACCCCATCAGCAGCCATGGCATGTGGAGCGTTGCGGATTTAAACTCCCTTTTCAAAGCGTTCTTCTGGCGCAATGCCCTTGCAACTAGATACGATCAAGGATTTCTGACGACTCTCGCGAAAGATCTTTCCTACTTGAAAGACCTTCTACGCAAGAGGGGCGATTACAAAACAAAGTCGGCTTGGTTGCAGCATTGCGACGAAATGATAGCCACAGACCTCATAAACTCGGTTGACCTGCCTACACGGGATCAACTCATTGACTATTTAACCGATGGGCGCCCCGGAGGCGCTCGTCAGACCGCTTTGCTACTTCCGATGATTGCCGGAACGGTTCGCGACATTGATGGAGTTGACATATCCCTTACCTCCGAGGGCTCTCTTGAACTCCACCACATATTTCCTCGCAGCTGGTGTGCGGACAATGCGTCAGGCAAGCTGAAAGCATTTCTCGACAAAGAAGAAGCAGGGCGTGATTGGGTGAACTCGATCGCCAACCTTATGCCACTAGCTCGACCCACCAACAACGAATGGAAGGCAAAGTCCCCGCGCACTTTCATAGAGAACTCAGGAATCAAATTCCAAAGCAGCTCCTCCTTTTTCAAGGGCGTTTTTATCGGCCCTGAAGAATTTAAGCTTCTCTTGGCAGACCCCAAGCAAATGCCGGCATTCTGGTCACAAAGAGCAGGCCGCATCGCTGACGATCTGTTAGAGCGCACGAAACTCATGGTCTAACGAATGCCCTCCAATATCGTTGACTTCGTGTCGGCGGCGTACAGAAGCGGCGTGGAGTGCTCAATCGCCGAAATCCGAGTTCTTCCGGAATATGAAGGATTGAGCGCCCTTGAAGTTTTGGCGGCGCTTGAGAACGTATGTAAGCAAGCAAAAATAGATTGTTTCCCGCCAATCGAAACAGGGGAGCTTGATGACGTTCGGGTGTTTAGCGCGCGAAAACTGTCTAATGAATTCTATACTTCGCTCGATCAATCTCTGCGCGCCGGCGAAGGACACAAAGTCGAGTTCAAGCAGACACTCGGTCTGAATACGCGCAGACTCCAAAACGACCAGGGAGCACGCCATGAAGATTTATTTCAAGACGAAATAATCCATGAGGTTATCAAAACAATCACAGCATTCCTTAACGCAGACGGAGGAACGCTAGCCATCGGGATTTGCGACAACGGCAGCCCCTATGGAATAGAAAATGAGTTTCCATACATCGGCGGCAGCAAAAATCTCGATCAATGGGAGCTTCGCCTTACTGCAGCGCTTTCGTCGTTCATTCCTGACTACCGCCTTATTTTGGGATACTTGCAGTACGGGATTGTGGATAGAAACGGGTGCAAGATTTGCGTAGTAATTGTAGAACCGCGCCGTGATCGCATTTGTGTTTGTCGCAAGGCGAATAAGGATGGATCGGACGAGATTGTCTATCTCAGGGCGGGAAACCAGTCACTTAAACTGCAAGCACGCGAGATAGAGGCGCTAGTGTTTGATCGAGTTCGGAAGGAAGGCAATAGATGAACTTCGTGCGACGGCGTCGAAGCTCAAATGCTGTCGTCGCCTCAAGCAAGAGCGTGAAAAATACCTGATCTAGTATATCTGCCCTTCTGCGACCGCTTTTTTGACATCACGGGTTGAAACTGTTCCCCTCGCAAGGAGCGAACATTGCTCAAAGTGCTCTTACACGTGAAAACTACATCCCCAGCGGGGATACTCCTTTTTCCTGTAGAACGACTGGGTGATATACATGCGTGAACAGCGCAGGATTGGTTGGAGCGACTTTTATCCGAGCTAGCCCGCCCCCCCGGAAACGCAGCCCGCGCGCGTTGTTCTTAACTCGGTTGCGCCGCACGAGGCGTTGGCAACTCGCGGCTCTTGTCGCACTCAAAGAATCGCCTCAAAGCCCTTGCGCCGGATGACATCGAGCAGGACCAGGGTCGGTCCTTTCGGACTTTCCGTGCCGCGCTCGAGCCTGGAGACATAGCCGACCGTCAGCTTCAGGTAGCTTGCAAACACCGCCTGGCTGAGATTGGCCTGCTCGCGAAGGGCCTTGATGTCCGCGCCCGTCAGTTCACCCGATCTGCAAGAGTGGCGGCACCGCCGAGGTGACGCATCGTGATCTTGTCGCGGACAACGTCTGTCAGAACACCGCTGGCGTGCATGTCACGCGCCGTTTCCAGCAGCTCCAGGGCCAGGCGGGTGTTGCCCTTTGTCACGCGTGCTGTCCCGGCCTTTTTGCCGGCCGTCATCGCCCGCTTTTCGCGCCCTTTGTTAGTTGGGTTTTTAGCTGTCGAGGTCCATCCCGAACCTCTCGTCTGATAGAGATATCACGGGATTGGTAACATTGAGCAGATGGATCGCCCGTCTGTCATGAGCCCCCTCACCGCCGCGAAGACGCGCCGACCTCTCCCCGGCGGGGAGAGGTGCGGCACCGCCCTGATGTGCACGCGAAGCCCTTTCGAAAATGAAAGACGCGGCGATATCGGTACGAGGTGCCGGTCAACGAAGTGAGCGGGCGGTTTCGGTCCGGGTTGGTGCCGTCGCGGTCGTCATTTCCGTCCGCGGTGCCAGAACTCTCAGCTGATGCAGAGACGCCGTGGAGGTTGGCGCTGCCGACTGTTCCTGGACGTTCGCAGCTCCCAGCACACGAACCTGCACCGCCGATATCGGCAAACCCGCCGATCCATAGGTCGGCAACTCCGCAGCGAAGCCGGCGCAGCCACCCGCAATCGAGATCACGGCCGCGACGGCGATCGATAAGGTCATCTTCACTGTTAATCTCCTCGTAGGATTGAACGAGGGAGCCTAGACTTCTTTTGCTGCATTGCACAGTTCAATACCGCATTGCAACATTGCAGTTTCCGCGCATCGCGCCAGCCAGCCCGGCCTCCCGAGCCTGCCCCGGCGCGACCTTAGGTGCTTTACGAATATTTCGATCACAGACTGCAACGAAACGGTCATCATCGATCTGGTGGTCTCGGCACCCCCCTACGCCAAACGGACCATCGGTTCCTCATGTCGTGGATCGCGCCGTTACCGAACGCCTTCGGCAGTTCGACGACATGGCATTTTGGGATCGGTTTTTGGCGCAATTTCTCATAGCGGTGTGTGCTTTCGAGCGAATGTCATGTGTGCGACCCCGCCGGGAGAGGATGTCGTCTCGATCTCGTAGTCCTTCTCGAGACCCTCCACGCCATCCCACAGGCGTACGCCGCGGCCGAGCAGGATCGGAACCACTACGATGTGCATGTGATCGACAAGCCCGGCGGCAAGGAAGTCGCGGATCGTGGTGGGACCTCCGCCGATGCGCACGTCCTTGCCGCCCGCAGCCTCGCGGGCCGTCTCAAGGGCCTCGGCAGGCGAAGCGTCGATGAAGTGGAACACCGTGCCGCCCTCCATTTCAATCGATGCGCGCGGATGATGGGTCAGGACGAAGACAGGCGTGTGGAACGGCGGGTTGGGGCCCCACCAGCCTTTCCAGTCCGGATCCTCATGCCATGTGGGGGGACCGAACTTCCTGGCGCCCATGATCTCGGCGCCGATCCCGGGCGCGAACAGCCGCAGGAACGCGTCGTCGATGCCCGCCGTGCCGCCGGGCTGGCCGAGCATCTGGCGACCCCATCGGGTCGCGAACATCCATTGGTGCAGCCGCTCGCCGGCATGGCCGAACGGCGCGTCAAGGCTCTGGCCTTCGCCGGTGGCGAAACCGTCGAGCGAGACGGAGACATGTTGGACACGGGCGAGTGCCATGGCTGGCCTTCCTTCCTGCTGTTGGTCGCGCTTCCTTAAACCGTTCCGGAAGCGACGGCGCTACTGGTTGATCTCGGGCTCGACGAGTTTCGTGAGCTTGCGCAGGGATTCCTGCCAGCCGAGATAGCAGGCCTCGGCCGGGATCACGTCGGGTACGCCCTGCTGCTCGATGTTCACCTCCGTGCCGACAGACACGGCCTTCAACGTCACCGTGACCTTCATCTCGCCCGGCAGGTTGGGATCATCGAAGCGGTCGGTGTAGACGAGACGCTCACCGGGAACGAGCTCCAGATAGGTCCCGCCAAAGGAGTGACTGCCGCCCGTGGTGAAGTTCCGGAATGACATCCTGTGATGGCCACCGACCTTCGCATCCAGCTCATGGACGGTGCATGTGAAGCCATAGGGTGGGAGCCAGCTCGCAATCGCGTCAGGCTCGAGGAACGCGCGATAGAGCTTCTGCGGCCTGGCGGCAATGACGCGATGCAGACGGATCGTGCTGGGCATGGGCTTCTTCCTGTGGCTCGGTTACTTCGGTTGTCGTCCGGCGGGCAGCTTCCGCCGCCCGATACATCCATGACGAACGGGCCCGCCAGGCCCCGACATCTCAGCGGAATAAAAATCCTGACAGTCTCTCTATCGCGCTGAAGGATGCGCCCGGCGCCGGGAGCCGGGAAATCGTCGCAGGGCTGGTGGTCGATCTCGACGCCAACGGCGATGTGGTGGGCTTCGATATCGATTTTTCACCAACGCTTTGCCAGCTTTCTTTATCATCACTGACCTCGACCAAAAATCTCATTCGTGAGAGTGCTGATGTGTAGCGCATCACCGCTTTTCCCGCACCAAATCGCCTCATTTCCTCCGGGAACGCAGTGCAGCGTGCACCGTTCTTAACCCGGTTGCGCCGCATGCGGCGCGTGGGACAGATGAGGAGATTTCGATGCAACAGATTTTGAAGAAGGCCGTATTTTCGAAGGCCTTGCTTCCGCTGGCACTGGCGGGCGCGATTGGCGTCGCGGCGCCGGCCTTCGCCGCCGATGTCTATATGCGCCAGCCCGCGCCGCGCGCGGCCGTAGTGGTGCCATCCGGCCCGCTGACGCTGCAGGACGCACTGGCGATCGCCTCGGGGATCGGCGTGGTGACGGTGCAGAACACCCATTTCGACGACAACGAATGGGAGATCGAGGGCCGCGATCAATACGGCAAATGGATCCAGGTCGACATCGATGCGCGCACCGGCGAAGTGCGCCATGTGGACCGTTCGATTATCTGATCGGGTGGGAAGTGAGCAAGCGGCGCGCGATGAGCGCGCCGTTTGTTTTTTGTGTAGTGCAGCGACGGTGTGGCTCCCCTCCCCCCTTTGTGGGGGAGGGTGGCGCGTTAGCGCCGGGAGAGGGGGCCGCGGGCGACGGAGCTTGTGGCGCCCCCTCTCCCTGACCCTCTCCCGCCTAGCGAAGCTTCGCTTCGCCTGGGGGAGAGGGGACACTTCTGTCGGAGTGAGGTCGTCGAATACTGGTGACGTCGTTTAAGTCAGCTTCAATCCCGTCGCGGCTTCCAGCTCGGCCAGCGCCTGCGCGGCGGATGTCACCTTGATCGTGGTCATGCCGAGTTCGCGCGCGGGCTTGAGGTTGACGCCGAGGTCGTCGAGATAGACGCAGTGTTTCGGATCGACCGACAGTTTGTCGGTCATCATCGTGTAGATGCGCGGATCGGGCTTGCGCAGGCCGATCTTGGCGGATTCGATGACGTGATCGAACAGCACCATCACCTCGGCCACATAGAGCGCACGGCCGTCGGTGGAGCCCATGGCATTGGCCGGCAGGTTGTTGGTGATGCAGCCGGTCTTGAACGCCGCCTTGATGCGGCGCAGCGCCTCGACCATGTCGGGGCGGATCTCGCCTTTCAGCAGCTTGACCACATCGCGGCCCGGCACTTCGGCGCCGAGCGCTTTGGACTCGGCGGCGAACAGCGCATCGAAGGTTTCGAGATCGATTTCGGCGCGCTCGAATTTCGCCCAGGCGTTTTCAAAATGGTTGTCCGCATTGGTACGGCGGATGATGTCCTTCGGCAGGCCATGGCTCTGCTCGTAATGCGCAAAGGCCTCGAAGGGCGAGGAGGTGATCACCCCGCCGAAATCAAAGATCACCGCAGAGATCATGTTCTTCCCTTTTATTACCCGGCCGCTTTTATGAATCGACCACGCCGCCTCACACTCCGACGTCATACGCGGGCTTGACCCGCGTATCCATCTTCGTCTGCGCTCGCGGCTTAAGGTGGATTGCCGGGTCATCTAGCGAAGCTCGCTTCGCGCTGCCCGGCAATGACGTGGGGAGAGGACGGAGCGTGGCTGGGCGAACTCCGCGCGTGCGGAAAGTCCCCCTCTCCCGGCGCTACGCCCCACCCTCTCCCGCCTAGCGAAGCTTCGCTTCGCCTGGGGGAGAGGGGAAGAAAAGAGCGACGTCATCCCGCGACGCGGGCCTCGCCTCCGAGCACCGGGCCGCGCGCCGAGCCGACATCGCGGATCGGGGGCTGGCCGTAGAGCCGGGCATATTCGCGCGAGAATTGCGACGGACTCTGATAGCCGACCGCATAGCCGGCGCTGCCGACATCGAGGCGCTCGACCAGCATCAGGCGGCGCGCCTCGTGCAGTCTTAGCTGCTTCTGATACTGCATCGGCGTCATCGCGGTGACGGTCTTGAAATTGTGATGCAGCGAGGACTCGCTCATGCCGACGCGGTCGGCGAGATCCTCGATGCGGAGCGGGCTGGCATAGTTGCTGCGCAGCCAGGAAATGGCCTTGGCGACCTTGTTGCTCGGGCTTTCGGCCAGCGCGATCTGCCGCAGACGCGCGCCGTAAGGACCGACCAGCAGGCGATACAGCACCTCCTGCTCCAGGAGCGGCGCCATCACCGGAATGTCCTGCGGACGGTCGAGCAGGCGCAGCAGCCGCAGGGTGGCGTCGAGCAGATCGGCGGAGGCCTTGGCGACGACGACGCCGCGCTCGGGGAGCTGCGGATGCGCGGGCGCATCGGCATGGCCGTTGCCGAACCGGCCGAGCACCTCCTTCAACAGTTGCGGATCGATCGCAAAGCCCATGCCGAGATGCGGCTGCGCTTCCGACGCCTCGACGATGCAGGACGACATCGGCAGATCGAGCGACACCAGCACATAATCGCCGGCGGCATAGGTGTAGGTCTCGGTGCCCAGTTGCAGCCGCTTGGCGCCCTGCGCCACGAGGCCGAAACACGGCCACTGCGCGGTATGCACGAGCTGCGTCGGCTCGGTCTGCCGCTTCAGATAGAGGCTGGCGAGGCCGGTCGGATGGTCGCTGCCATTGGCGGCGTAACGGGCAATGATGTCGGCAATCTCACGAATCGTCTCGGTCACACGCAAACCCCTCAAGCGGCAGGCCTTTTATGCCGAGGTGTATCTAGGTGCAGTGCCGTGGCAGGGAAATGGCTGCGGGATCACTTTTGCAGGATCGTGCAAAACAGATGCAGGATCGCGCTAACGCCGACGCGGCTGCATTTGCGATAACAGCGTCAGCCACAGAGCAGATCGGCGAGCCGCCCGCGGGCCTCGGATCTGCCAGGCCATACGGGTATCGGGTCGAACTCCCCGCCTTGCGCGTCCAGACTGTTGTCGGGGCGCGATCACGCCCGGATCGATTCCGCCTCAAAATCTACGCACACGACTGACGATCAAGACAGACATCATCCAGATCTAAGGACATGCCATGACAAGACTGGCAGGAAAAGTTGCGCTCGTGACCGGCGCCGCGGACGGCATCGGCGCGGGCATTGCGCGGCGCTTCGGCGCGGAAGGCGCGGCGGTGATCGTGCATCACGCGGACGATCCCCGCGGCGCGGCGCGCGTGGTCGCCGAAATCGTGTGGCGCGGCGGCCGTGCCATCGCCGTCCAGGGCGACATCGCCCGCTGGCCGGACGTGCGGCGGCTGTATGAGGAAATCGCGGCGACCTTCGGCCGGCTCGATATCCTCGTCAACAACGGCGCCTTCGCGCGCAGCGAGGTGGCGGACGTGGTGTCCGAGGACGAGTTGCACCGGAAGCGCGAGCTGAAGGTGTTCGGCGCCATGCTGCTATGCCAGGAGGCGGTGCGGATGTTCGGCGTCGCCGGCGGCAGCATCGTCAATCTCACCGCGCTCGATGGCATTCCGACAGCGCCCGCATCGCTGCCGGACCCCGGCGCGGACGCCGCCATCGATGCCATGACGCGCGGATTGTCCCGCGCCTATGGCACGCGCAATGTCCGCGTCAGCACCATCGCGCCCGGGATGCTCGGCCCTGAGGAACCCGCCGCCATCGACGTGCTCGACGGCAGCGTGCGGAACCGGCAGTTCATCGCTTTGCCCGCTGCGCGCAACCACACAACCGAAGGCATCGCCGACATCGCCGTGGCGCTGACCTGCGACGACAGTGCTGATCGTTCCGGCCGCGACATCATGGTGGCCGGCGCCATGCGGTGATGCGGGAACCCGCTTTCTGGGTTCCTCCCGACGTTTGTGGGCGTGCCTGCGCGGCACGCCCACATTTCTTTTTGCGCACTCGCCGACCAAAGCGTCTCGATTTCTTTCACATCCTATTAACCGCCCGTCACAAAACGGCGAAACGAAACTGTTGATCACCGCGTAGCTGTCAAAGAATTACCGGTTCTGATGCTATGCGTCGGTGATTGTAACGCAGTCCTTTTTGATCGACGAAAGCCAATGCTGGCCCGTAATACATCCGAGACGACCCGCCGGATCTCCCCGCGCTGGCTGCTGGCCGCTGCGGCGATCGTCGTTGTCGGATTCACAGTCATCTGCGGCAGCGTGCTGATGAGCATGCGGCGCGGCGACGAGAAGCTGGCGCACCAGACACTCGGCAACCTCGCCTCCAGCATCGATGCCGATGTCGCCCGCAATGTGGAACTCTACGATCTGTCGCTGCGCAATGTGGTCGGCAACATGACCGAGCCGGAACTGGTCGAGATTTCGCGACCGATGCGGCAACTGATCCTGTTCGACCATGCCGCCACCGCGCGCCACTTCGGCGCCATCCAGGTCACGGACGTCGCCGGCAACGTGACGCTGGATTCGTCGACGCTGGATCCAAAGCCGCAGAATTTCGCCGATGAGGAATTCTTCAAGGTCCACAAGCGCGATCCGCTGTTCGGCCTCTATATCTCCAAGCCGATGCTGCATCAGGGCAGTTACGGCATCGTGCTGAGCCGCCGCATCGCGGCGCGCGACGGAACTTTCCTGGGCATCGTCGCCGGCTTCATCCGCTACAGCTATTTCCACGAGATCTCCGATCGCCTGCAGCTCGAGCCGAACGACGTGATTTCCGTCATCCGGCAGGACGGCGTGTTGATCATGCGCGCACCGTTCGACATGGAGATCATCGGCCGCGATCTCAGCCGGGTCCCGGGCGTACAGAAAGCGCTGGCCTATTTCTCCGGCTCCCATATCGGCGATTCCGCTACTGACGGCGTGCGGCGTCTTTTCGTCTGGCGTGAAGGCTCGCATCCGCTGATCGTGATGGTGGGGCGGTCTACCGACGTGATCTTCGGCCAGTGGCGCAAGGAAGCGCTGCAGATCGGCGGCGCCATGGCCGCGCTCGGCCTGATCGCCTGCGCGCTGATGCTGATCCTGGCGCGCGAGATGGGCAAGCGCGGCGAGATGGAAGACAGGATGGCGCGCCTCGCCATGACCGACGGCCTCACCGGTCTCGCCAACCGACGTCATTTCGACGTCGTCATGGACAAGGAATGGCAGCGCGCCCAGCGCGCCCGCGCACCGATCTCGCTGCTGATGATCGACGCCGACCACTTCAAGGTGTTCAACGACAATTTCGGCCATCAGGCCGGTGACCTCGTTCTGTGCGGGATCGCCTGGAGCATCGCCCGGCATGCCAAACGCGCCAGCGATTGCGCCGCGCGCTATGGCGGCGAGGAATTCGCGCTGATCCTGCCGGGCCTCTCCCTCGCCGACGCCATTGAGCTCGGCGAACGGATCCGCGTCGAAGTCGGCCATCTCGAGCGCGACGGCATGACCACGACGACGATCAGCGTCGGTGCAGCGTGTCTCGTGCCGTCATCGCTGACCACGTCGAACGACCTGATCAGCAATGCCGACAGTGCGCTCTATGCCGCAAAAGCGCACGGTCGCAACCAGACATGGCCGGTCGCACCGCAACAGAAAAGCCTTGCGGCGTAAGCAGATACCATTTGTACGGTTGTAATTAACCCGCGGTTCACCTGACTTCCTAACGCGTCTTCCACCCTTGCCCGGGTATTCCTATGCACGAGGGGTAGGAATTCATGCGGCTGCTGGGGAGGCGAATGACGAACGACGTGCGCGTTTCAGCGCCGGGCTCCGCCGAGCATGGCGATGGGCGCTCGACGACGCGCCGCGCGCCGGTGCGCTGGCTCGTGGTCGTTGGCGCCGTGCTGATCGTCACCATTGCCGCCGGCACGGCGATGACCGTGAACAATTTCCGTCAGCGCACGATCGACAACTCCAACCGCGAACTTGAAAACACCGTGCTGCTGCTCAGCCGGCATTTCGATCAGCAATTCCAGGATCTGCAGCGCATCCAGAAGAGCCTCACGGCTCATCTTCTCGCCAATGGCGTGATGTCGGTCCACAGCTTTGCCAGCAACATGTCGAGCTACGAGTCCCACATGATGCTGAAGTCGAAGGTGGATGATGAATTCGCCAACGACATCACCGTTCTCGATGCCGAAGGCCGTCTGGTCAACTGGACAGGCGGCTGGCCCGGACCGGATCTGGTGCTTGCCGACCGTGACTATTTCCAGAAACTCAAATCGCAGACCTTCACCCAGGACGAAGAGATCGTGCAGCCCGTCCTGAGCCGCATCACCGGCCGGTGGAAGACGCTGTTCGCCCGTCGCATTACAGGGCCCAAGGGCGAATTCTTCGGCATCGTGACGCGCAGCGTCGAACCGCAGCAATTCGAAAAATTCTTTGCCTCCGTCTCGCTCGGCGAAAACGGGACCATCGCAATGTTCCACCGCGATGGCACCTTGCTGGCGCGCTACCCGCAGACGCCCTCGTCGATCGGCAAGGTTTTCAATAGCGGCCCGCTGCTGCAGCACCTGCGCTTCAGCGACGCTCCCGCAACCATCCGTACCGTCAGCCCCATCGACAATATCGATCGGCTTGGCTCGATCCGCCTGCTGCAAAACTTCCCGGTCGCGCTGGTCGCAACCACGACGGTCGAGGGCACACTGGCCAACTGGCGCGACCAGACCAAATTTCTCGTGACCCTCGCGACGCTGTCGGCCCTAATCCTGGCGGGCCTGCTTTATCTGATGATCCGTCACATCCAGCGGCAGAACCGTGCAGCGCAGTTGCAGATGACGCTGGAGAAGAACCGCCTCGACACTGCCATCAACAACATGACGCAGGGCCTGCTGCTGTTCGACGCGCAGGCGCGCGTGGTGGTCTGCAACCAGCGCTATCTCGACATGTACGGGCTGTCGCGCGACGTCATCACAGCCGGCCGTCCGTTCCGTGACGTGATCGCGCATCGCAAGGACACGGGCTCATTCGCTGGCAGCGTTGACGCCTATGTGGCCGAAGTGTTGCGCGACGTCGGGCGGTCGCACATCCAGATCATGCAGACCGCCGATGGCCGCACCATCCAGATCTCGTCGCGGCCGGTGGCCGATGGCGGCTGGGTAGCGACCCATGAAGACATCACCGAGCGGCGCAATGCCGAGGAGAAGATAGCGCATCTGGCGCATTACGATGCGCTGACCGACCTGCCGAACCGCACGCTGTTCCGCAACGAGCTCGAACGCGAATTGAAGCGCGTCGCGCGCGGCGCGCAATGCGCGGTGCTCTATATCGACATCGACGAATTCAAGGGCATCAACGACTCGCTCGGTCATCCCGTCGGCGACGAACTGCTCAAGGGCATTGCGCTGCGGCTGCGCGGCTGCGTGCGCAGCTCCGACGTGGTGGCGCGACTCGGCGGCGACGAATTCGCCATCGTGCAGACGGGCGTCGAGAGCCATTCCGACATCACAGATCTTGTCGGCCGCATCTATGATGCGATCCGCCAGCCATTCGATTGTCTCGGCCACAGCCTGCTCACCGACGCGTCGATCGGCATCGCGCTGGCGCCGCGCGACGGCGCGGACCTCGATACGCTGCTGAAGAACGCCGACCTTGCGATGTATGGCGCCAAGGCCGACGGCCGCCGTACTTTCCGCTTCTTCGAGCCCGAAATGGATGCGCGGGTGCAGGCCCGTCGCTCGCTGGAGCTTGAACTGCGTCACGCGGCCGGCGATGGCGGCTTCGCCAAAGGCGGCTTCGAAGTCTATTATCAGCCGCTGCTGACGCTGCGCGACGACACCATCGTGGGCTGCGAGGCCCTGCTGCGCTGGCGTCATCCCGAACGCGGCATGATCTCGCCGGCCGAATTCATTCCGGTAGCCGAAGATATCGGCATCATCAATGAGCTCGGCGAATGGGTGATGAACACCGCCTGCGCCGAGGCTGCCAGCTGGCCCGACGACGTCCGGGTGGCGGTCAATGTCTCGCCGGTCCAGTTCCGCTGCGCGTCGCTCGCCCTGAAGGTCACCTCCGCCCTCGCCGCGTCCGGCCTGCCGGCACGGCGGCTGGAGCTCGAAATCACCGAGGCCGTGCTGATCCGCGACGACGAGACCGCACTGGAAATCCTGCACGGACTGCGCGAGATCGGCGTGCGCATTGCGCTGGACGATTTCGGCACCGGCTATTCCAGCCTGAGTTATCTGCAGCGCTTCCCGTTCGACAAGATCAAGATCGACCGCTGCTTCGTGACCGATATCGCCGATGCACAGGGGTCGTCCTCGATCGTGCAGGCCGTAGTCAACATCGCGAGTTCGCGCAACATGACGACGACGGCCGAAGGCGTCGAGACGCTCCGGCAGAAGGAGCTGCTGCGCGCGCTCGGCTGCACCGAGATGCAGGGCTATCTGTTCAGCGCCGCCAGACCCGCAAGCGAACTGCGCGACTTGCTGATCGCGCATCAGGCCAACAAGGCCGAGGTTGCGGCGTAACCGCTTATTCGAGCAGCGTGAACTGCATCAGCAGGGTTCGCTGCAGCATCGAGAAATTGTCGTCCGAGATCAGCGTCAGCACCGTGTCGCCCTCCGGCGTGACATGGACATCGAGCCCTTCGAAATTGTCGATCTCATAGCCGAGATCCGCATCGAAGATGGTGGGACCGTCGATGACGGCGTCCGGCACGATCGATGCGAGGGGAATGCGGCGGATGCGGACGCCGGTGTCGCCGAACAGCGAGAACTTGCGTTCCAGCAGCAGCAGATCGCCGGAGGGCAGCAGCGCCGCATCGCTGATGTCGTAATTTTTGGTGCGGCGAACCGAGAAAGTCGCCGGCGCCTTGCCGCCGATGATCCAGGCCGAGATGTTGCCGGCGCTGTCGAGCCCGCGCTCCGAAATCGCCAGCAGCATGCCGGCCAGCGGCGACGACTTGAACCTGTCCTTGCGCACCATCGCCAGCGCTTCGAGACTGCCATTGCTGGGCAGCTTGCGCATGCCCGGCGGCTGCGGGATCGGCTCGCCCCGGGCCCGCACGCCATCGCGGCCGAAGTCGAATTTCAGGATCTGATGCACGCGTTCGAGGCCGATATAGACCGTCGGGCCGTCCACCGCGATCGACTCGGTATCGTACCAGCCGCGCGCGGTAATCGGCCTGCCGTCGGCGCCCAGCATCGGCGCCGCCTCGACATCGACAATGCCGACCATGGCATCGCCGCTATAGGCGATCTTCCCGGTGAACCAGGTGCCCTTGTCGCTGATGGCGATGAAACCCTCGCCCTTGTCATCCAGGCGAAGACCGGAGATGCCGCCAAAATCCTTGTAGCGCGACGTCAGGACCAATCCGCTGCGATATTGCAGCGACCCGAACCTTGTATGCGCGCGATCACGCGTATCGAAAGCCGGAATCGGCCGCGCTTCCACCTCGATCGACACCGGCGCACGGGCCAATGGCGTTGCCGGCACCAGCACGGGCTGCGCACGGGCAAGCGACGGCAGCGCGGCTGCTGAAGCCGCGACTGCAAGAAAGTGACGACGGGTGAGATGAGCGGTCAAGCAATGGCCCTAGAGGATGGGTAGAGCAAAGCAAAACCCATCCTGTAAAGCCTAATGCGTTCTGCGTCGTCGGCCATGAGTCGGTGCCGGCCCTGCCGTTTCGCTGAACAATTCCGCCAGCTTCTCGGTGATAGCGCCGCCGAGTTCTTCGGCGTCGACGATGGTCACGGCGCGGCGATAGTAGCGCGTCACGTCGTGGCCGATGCCGATGGCGATCAGTTCGACCGGCGAGCGGGTCTCGATCTCCTCGATGATGTGGCGCAGATGCCGCTCCAGATAGTTGCCGGGATTGACCGACAACGTGCTGTCGTCCACCGGCGCGCCGTCGGAGATCATCATCAGTATCTTGCGCTGTTCGGGGCGGCCGAGCAGGCGCTTGTGCGCCCAGTCGAGCGCCTCGCCGTCGATGTTCTCCTTGAGCAGACCTTCGCGCATCATCAGACCCAAGTTTTTGCGCGCCCGACGCCACGGTGCATCCGCCGACTTGTAAATGATGTGGCGCAGATCGTTGAGGCGGCCGGGATTGGCCGGCTTGCCGGCGCCGAGCCACGCCTCACGCGACTGCCCACCCTTCCAGGCGCGCGTCGTGAAGCCGAGAATCTCGACCTTGACGCCGCAGCGCTCCAGCGTGCGCGCGAGAATGTCGGCGCAGGTCGCAGCGACCGTGATCGGGCGACCGCGCATGGAGCCGGAATTATCCAGCAGCAGCGTCACCACCGTATCGCGGAACGTCGCTTCCTTCTCATGCATGAAGGACAGCGGATGATGCGGGTCGGTTACCACGCGCGACAGGCGCGCGGGATCGAGGATGCCTTCTTCGAGGTCGAAGTCCCAGGCGCGGTTCTGCTGCGCCATGAGTTTACGTTGAAGCCGATTGGCCAGGCGCGCAACCACGCCCTGCAGATGTGCGAGCTGCTTGTCGAGATAGGAGCGCAGTCGTTCGAGCTCGTCGTGATCGCAGAGGTCTTCGGCCGCGATGACCTCGTCGAATTTCGGCGCGAAGGCGTGATATTCGGGACCGCGCGGCTCGTTCGCGCCGCGCGAATTCGGACGCGTGGCTTCGCCGGGCGTCTCGTCGTCGCCCATCTCGCCGTCTTCGTCGAACGTGTCCGATGCAGACGCCTGCGCGCTCTCCATTGAACTGTCAGACATTTCGTCGGACGACTGCTGCGCCTGATCGGCGCTCATTTCCTGCGAGGCGTCGCTCTCCGGCGAGCCTTCGGCGCCGGCCTGATCGTTCTCGCCCTGGCGCTCGTCGTCCTCGCTCTCTTCGTCATCCGGCTCGGCATTGTGGTCGTCGCCGAGCTCCAGCGCCGACAACAGGTCATGCACGGCATCGCCGAACTTGGCCTGGTTCTCCGCGAACCGATCGAGCTGGTCGAGGCGATCGCTGATCTTGTCTTCGAGGACCGGCCGCCAGAGGTCGACCATCTTCTTCGCGGCGGCCGGCGGCGCCATGCCGGTCAGGCGCTCGCGCACCAGCATCGCCAGGGCATCGGCCAGCGGCGCATCGGCGCGGTCGGTGATTTCGTCGAACTTGCCGCGATGGAAATGATCGTCGAGCATCGCCGTGAGGTTCTTCGCCACGCCGGCCATGCGGCGCGACCCGAGCGCCTCCACGCGGGCCTGTTCGACGGCTTCGAACACGCCGCGCGCCTGCGGATTGCCCGGCATCAGCTTGCGATGAACCTTGGGATCGTGACAGGCGAGTTTGAGCGCGATCGAATCCGCGTGACCGCGCACGATGGCGGCGTCGCGCTTGCTCATTTTTCGCGCGGGTTCAGGAAGACGGGCTTTGCCCGGTGAGAGACCCGGCCGTTCCGCCGCGAAGGTCACTTCAAGCTCCGGAGCTTTGGCGATCGCGCGCAAACACGACGTCACCGCGCGCTTGAACGGCTCGGTCGGCGCTTCCTTGGAGCCGGGGCGGAATTTGTTGGTCGTCGTCGTGCTCATCGCCAGTCCCTACAGCGCCTTGGTAAACCAGTGACGCGTCACGCCGCCTGGATAACCATCAATGGTGCCTAAAGCTTCATAGTCACAGGCGCGGTAGAAGTCTGGCGCCTGAAAACTCATCGTATCAACATAGGCACGCACCGCGCCGAAGTTTCGCGCTTGATCCTCGATCGCTTCGATCAGCGCCTTGCCATGACCCTTGCCGCGAAACTGCTGATCGATCCAGAAGAGCTGGATGAACAGCACGGTCATCCAGACTTCGCCAACAATGCCGCCGACGACCTCTTTCTTGTCGCGCAAAGAGATGGCGAAGCTCTTGTGCTTCTGCTTCCCCATCTTCTCGACATTGTAGCGAAACAGGCCACCTTGAACCGCGCGCTTGGTTGCTCCAATCGTGCGCTCCACGGTGACCTGCGCCATCACATCAGCTCAGCGCCACGTTGACCGAGCTTTCCGCCAGCTCTGCATTGAAGCAGCGCTGATAGAATTCGGCGACCAGCGGACGCTCGAGTTCGTCGCACTTGTTCAGGAAGGTCACGCGGAAGGCGAAGCCGATATCGTTGAAGATGTCGGCATTCTCGGCCCAGGTGATCACCGTACGCGGGCTCATCACCGTCGACAGATCGCCATTGGCGAAGGCGTTACGCGTGAGGTCAGCGAGGCGCACCATCTTGTTGACGATGTCGCGGCCCTCGGGGTTCTGATAGTGCTTGGCCTTCGCCAGTACGATCTCGACTTCCTCGTCATGCGCCAGATAGTTCAGCGTGGTGACGATCGACCAGCGGTCCATCTGACCCTGGTTGATCTGCTGGGTGCCATGATAGAGGCCCGACGTGTCACCGAGACCGATCGTGTTCGCGGTCGCGAACAGACGGAACGCCGGATGCGGCTTGATCACCTTGTTCTGGTCGAGCAGCGTCAGGCGGCCGGACACTTCCAGCACGCGCTGAATGACGAACATCACGTCCGGACGGCCGGCGTCGTATTCGTCGAACACCAGCGCGACATTGTGCTGCAACGCCCAGGGCAGAATCCCGTCACGGAATTCGGTGACCTGCTTGCCGTCCCGGACCACGATGGAGTCCTTGCCGACGAGGTCGATACGGCTGATGTGGCTGTCGAGGTTGACGCGCACGCAGGGCCAGTTGAGGCGCGCGGCGACCTGTTCGATATGGGTCGATTTGCCGGTGCCGTGGAAGCCCGTGACCATCACGCGGCGGTTGCGCGAGAAGCCGGCGAGAATGGCGAGCGTGGTGGCGCGATCGAACCGGTAATCGGGATCGGTGTCCGGCACATGCGGATCGGATTCGGAGAAGGCAGGCACTTCGAGGTCGGAATCGATGCCGAACAATTTGCGCACCGACACCATCTTGTCGGGAATGCCAATCAACGCGTCGGTCTTTTCTTGCAGTTTGGTCGAGGCGGCGGTCATCAATCCTCCGTGGTCCCGGATATCCCGAAACCAGTCTAGTAATGGCTGCGGATGGGGTGCTTTGTGGAACGTATCAGAGAGCCGCGGCTGGACAAAGCCCAGCTCTTCATCAAAGTTCCCGAATGTTATCATCGAGATAGGTTCTAACGGCAATTTTTGGAAGTCTGCCCTGCGAATCAGCCGATGCTCCAGGTCGATCAATTTGCAGCGGTATTTGGGGATCGAACGGCGCGGCCGGCCATTTCAATCATATATGCTGTCACAGTTGGCTGAGGCATCCCACGCCGGATCGGAATTTCGTGACGTCCTTCATCGATTCCCTGACCCATTTTGTCGCCGCGCATGCCTGGCTGGGCTACCTCACTATTTTCCTCGCTGCCTTGCTGGAAGCCGTGCCGGTGCTCGGAACATTCATCCCAGGCACCACGGTCATTCTGGCGCTGAGCGCCCTGATTCCGGCAGGCGATCTCGATCTGGTGGCGGTGCTGGTGGCCGCCGTGGCGGGCGCCGTGCTTGGCGACGGTGGCGCATTCTGGATCGGGCATATCCGGCAGCGACAACTGCTTGATGCGTGGCCGCTATCGAATTATCCGGGCGTCGTGGCGCAGAGCGAGGCCTTCTTCCACCGCTTCGGGACGCTGGCCGTCTTTCTCGGCCGCTTCGTGCCGCCGATCCGCGCTTTCGTACCAGTCACGGCCGGCGCTCTGGGGACGGCGCCGGCGAAATTCTATGCCGTGAACATCCCCGCAGCATTGCTCTGGGCGCCGGCGCATGTGCTACCCGGCGTGCTCGCAGTGTCGGTCCTGGACCGCTATGGCGGCATCGCCGGCCTCGAAGGTCAGGCCAAACACTACTGGATTCAGGCGGTGATCGTGGCGGCCGTGCTGGCCAGCACCACCATCTGGTGGTGGCATCGCCGCAAGCGCAACACAGCAATGGAAACGTCATAAAAAGGCGCTTGAATGTTGAAATATCTCTTTGATTTTTCAAAGTAAATGACACCTTCGCGGCTTGACTTGCAGCCCCGATTGACTTGAAAAGCCTGCACCGGCAGTTTCGCCCGCCGTCCGTCCTTCCCATATCCAGTGAATGTCCGAACCCATGCGCAGCTATCTCGACTTTGAAAAGCCCGTTGCCGAGCTGGATTCCAAGATCGATGAATTGCGCACGCTGGCCGCCAGCGGCAGCGACATCGGCGAAGAGATCGTGCGCATCGAGGACAAGGCCGTCGCCGCGCTGCACGAGCTCTATGCGAACCTGACGCCGTGGCAGAAGACTCAGGTCGCACGGCATCCGCAGCGCCCGCATTGCATGAATTACGTGGAAGCGCTGATCACCGAATTCACGCCGCTCGCCGGCGACCGCAAGTTCGGCGAGGATGAAGCGCTGGTGGCCGGCTTCGGCCGTTTCCGCGGCGAGAGCGTCTGCGTGCTCGGCCAGGAAAAGGGAAACACCACCGAGAGCCGCCTCAAGCATAATTTCGGCATGGCCCGCCCCGAAGGCTACCGCAAGGCAGTTCGCCTGATGGAGATGGCCGACCGTTTCAACATTCCCGTGCTGTCGCTGGTCGATACCGCCGGCGCCTATCCCGGCATCGGCGCGGAAGAGCGCGGCCAGGCTGAAGCCATCGCACGCTCCACCGATGCCTGCCTCGGCCTTGGCGTTGCCAATGTCGCTGTGATCATCGGCGAAGGCGGCTCGGGCGGCGCCATCGCCATTGCCACCGCCAACAAGGTGCTGATGCTGGAACACGCCATCTACAGCGTGATCTCGCCGGAAGCGGCATCGTCGATCCTGTGGCGCGACTCATCCAAGGCGCAGGAAGCCGCGACCAATATGAAGATCACCGCGCAGGATCTGCTGCGTTTCGGCGTGATCGATTCCATCCTGAAAGAGCCGCCAGGCGGCGCACACCGCGACCCCGCCGCCATGATTGCCATCACCGGTGACGCCATCGCGCAGGCTTTCAACGACATGCGCGGCATGGACGCGGCGACTATTCGTCAGCAGCGCCGGCAGAAGTTTCTGGATATCGGCCGCAAGATCGGGTGATCTTTTCCCTCCCTCAAGCAGCGAAGCTGCGCGGTGGGGAGGGTGGATCGAACGCACGACAGTGCGTTCGAGACGGGCGGGGTGCCTCCACAAGTACCTGAGCCTGTGGCACCCCCACCCCGGCCTACGGCCGACCCTCCCCACAAGGGGAGGGATTTCACGAGCACCTCAGCACAACACGTCTTACCGCGTCTCACACCTCTGCTTGCGACCGTGCATTGCGACGAATGACCTGCGGCGGCTGGCCATAGGCGCGCAGAAATGCGCGGCGCATGCGGTCACGATCAGCAAACCCCGTCTGCTGCGCGACGGTGTCGATGGGATGCCGGCTCTGCTCCATCATCAGCTGCGCGGCCTCCAATCGCAGGTGCTCGATCGCCTTTGCGGGTGATTGACCGGTCTCCGCATGAAAGGCGCGGCTAAACTGGCGCGGGCTGAGACTGGCCGCATCGGCGAGATCATTCACAGTCAGCGGCTTCTGCAGGTTGTCCCGGGCAAAGGCGAGTGCATTCTGGATGCGATCCGATTTTGGCGACAATTCCAGCAACGCCGAGAACTGCGACTGACCGCCCGCGCGACGGTGATACATCACCATTTTACGCGCGATGTTGCGCGCCACGTCAGCTCCGAGATCGGCTTCGACCAGAGCGAGCGCCAGATCGATGCCCGCTGTCATGCCAGCAGATGTCCAGACGGTGTCGTCGCAGATGAAGATGCGATCCTCCTCGACCTTCACTTTCGGATACTGTCTCTGCATGTCGCGGGCATAGGCCCAATGCGTTGTCGCGCGCCGGCCATCGAGCACACCCGCTTCGGCAAGCACGAAGGCCCCGACGCAAATCGCGGCAACCCGACGCGCCCGTTCCGGCGCCTCTCGCATGAAGTCGACCAATCCGGGAGGCGACGTCTCGACCGTGAGTCCGCCGCCGACGATCAGCGTATCGTAAGCGCCGTCAGCGAACGCCTCAGTGGTCACGCTCATGCCCAGCGACATGCCGACCGCACCACCCGTCTCCGACAGAATGCGCAGGTCATAGGGCGGCGTATCAGCGAACACGTTGGCCAGCTCGAATACTGACAATGCAGCAAAGCTGATCGGCGAACAGCCGGGCGATACGACCAAACCGATGCGCTGCATGTGCTGGCTCCCGGAGGCGAAAACGTCCTAAAACGCCGTTTATATGACATTTAAGACATGGCCGCGCAAGACTAGGTTTCCTGACACGGCCCGAGCGGCCGAGAGCATTCAGGAGAACGACAATGACTGTTTCACATCAGGGCACGGCACTGATTACCGGCGCTTCGACGGGCATTGGCGCCGTCTATGCGGACCGGCTGGCCAAGCGCGGCTACGACCTCATTCTGGTGGCGCGCAATCAGGACAAGCTCACGGCACTCGCCAAACGGCTGTCCGGTGAGACGGGACGATCGGTCCGCACGCTCGCCGCCGATCTCGGCCAAAAGGCCGATCTCGCCAAGGTCGAAGCTGTGCTGCGCGACGATGCGAGCATCACGATGTTGGTCAACAATGCCGGAGTCGGCGCGGTGGCGCCGTTGCTCAATGCCGATGTCGACAAAATGGAAGACATGATCACGCTGAACGTCACCGCGCTGACGCGACTGACTTATGCCGCCGTGCCCGGCTTCGTTGCGCGCAACAAAGGCACGATCATCAACATCTCGTCGATCGTCGGCATTGCCGCGGAGATGCTCAATGGCGTCTACGGAGCGAGCAAGGCCTATGTGCTCAGTTTCAGCCATTCGCTGGTGCATGAACTGGCCGACAAGGGAGTCCGCGTACAGGCGGTGTTGCCGGGTGCAACGGCCACGGAGTTCTGGGATATCGCGGGCTTCCCGCACCAGAATATGGATCAGGCCATCGTCATGCATGTGAACGACATGGTTGATGCGGCGCTGGCTGGCCTCGATCAGGGCGAACGCGTCACCATTCCGGGGCTGCAGAACGGCGACGATTGGACCAGTTTTGAGGCGGATCGCCGCACGCTATCGGCGAAGTTTGGTCATTCGACGCCGGCGCCGCGCTATCGGGTGAAAGTGCCAGCATAAGCGTTGCGGCCCGGCCGGGGACTATCTGCCAAGCCCGGCAACTAAAACTCCGTCATGCCCGGGCTTGTCTCGGGCATGACGGCGTATGTGTTACAGGCAGCAAAAAGCCCGCCCTCTCGACAGAGGGCGGGCTTTTCGGGTCCAGAATTACTTCTTGGCCGGGGCCATCTTGCTGTCGGCCGGCTTCGGCGCGTCCTTGGCGGCCGGGGCTGCCGGAGCAGCGTCCGTGGGCTTCGCAGCAGCCTGATCCAGCCGCTCAACCTTGGCACCTTCGCGCAGCTTGGTGACGTAGTCAGCCTGCGCCTTGCGCACCACATACTGCTCGATCTGCGGCTTCACCTGCTCGAATTCCGGCGCCTTGCGGTTGCGCTTTTCCTCGACCTTGATGATGTGCCAGCCGAACTGCGACTTCACGGGGTCCGAGATCTTGCCCGGCTCCAGCGCGAAGGCGACGGCGGAGAATTCCGGCACCATCTGGTCCTTGGTGAAGAAACCCAGATCGCCGCCATCGGCCGCGCCCGGATCCTTCGACTTCTTCTTGGCGAGCTCAGCGAAATCGGCGCCCTTCTTCAGCTCTTCCGCGACCGTCTTGGCCTCGGCTTCGCTCTCCACCAGGATGTGGCGGGCATGGACTTCGGCTTCGCCGGTGATCTGCTTGGCCGCGTCCTCATAGACCTTCTTCATGTTGTCGTCGGTCAGGGCTTCCTTGCCCTCGACGGCCAGGAGGTTGTCCATCAGCAGACGGTTACGGGCGAAGGCCAGCTTGGACTTGAAGTCCTCACGATCGGCGATCTTCTTGTCCTCGGCCGCCTTGGCGACGATCTTCATGTCGATCAGGAACGACAGCACATTGTCCTTCCGGGTCGCAGGATCCATCTGGGCAAGGCTCGGACCGAGTTCTTCCTCGGCAATGGTGACGTCGCTCTGACGGATTTCCTGGCCGTTGACCTTGGCGAGGACCGGATTGGCGTCCTGCGCGTAAACCGGGAAACTGGTGAGGAAGGCCACCGCAACGGCGCCAGTCAGGGCAGCCAGGGTGCGGCCCGGGCGCAGGCCCGGCTTAAGAGCGGGCGATACGAAGGTCATGGAAAATCCTTATCTCGGATAAGAGCCTGTTGGGGACGGCGGACACTCTCCCAAACGTACCGTCTTGGCAACGCGAAAACTCTGTCAAAATGATGAAATCCTTGAGAGGTTCGCGCCGTTGACAACCCCCCATACGGGCCATATCTCTCCCCGACCGGGCCGGTGGCGAAGGCGCGATTTCGGCCGCGCCGTGGTCATTGAACCCCTGATTGCCTTGCTCCCACTCATCTCCCGGGGTCTTGCTTTTTTGGCGCTCCGCACCGGGGTCCAGACAGCAATCCGCCACAGACTTTGGATATGACGAGGCTGGGCGACCGCTGCACCATTCCACGGCCTTCGGGCCGCATTGCTAAAGACAGGATTTCGTGATGATCGGCGCGCTCGCCCGCAAGTTCTTCGGCTCTGCCAACGACCGCCGCGTCAAGGGATATCAATCGCGTGTTGCCGCGATCAACGCGCTGGAACCTGAGGTCGCAGCGCTGTCGGACGATGCGCTCAAAGCGCGTACCGCCGAGTTCAAGGCACAGTTAGAGGCCGGCAAGACTCTCGACGATCTCCTCGTTCCCGCTTTCGCCACCGTCCGCGAAGCCGCCAAGCGCACCCTCGGCCAGCGTCACTTCGACGTGCAGCTGATCGGCGGCATGGTGCTGCATGAGGGCGACATCGCCGAGATGAAGACCGGCGAAGGCAAGACGCTGGTCGCCACCCTCGCCGTCTATCTGAACGCGCTCGCCGGCCAGGGCGTGCATGTCGTGACCGTCAACGACTACCTCGCCAAGCGCGACAGCGGCTGGATGGGTCAGATCTACTCGTTCCTGGGCCTCACCACCGGCGTGATCGTTCACGGCCTCGACGATGCCGAGCGCCAGGCGGCATATGCCTGCGACATCACCTACGGCACCAACAACGAATACGGCTTCGATTATCTGCGCGACAACATGAAGTACCGGCTGGAGGACATGGTCCAGCGCAAGCACTTCTATGCCATCGTCGACGAAGTCGATTCCATCCTGATCGACGAAGCGCGCACGCCATTGATCATTTCCGGCCCGCTCGACGATCGCTCGGAATTCTACAACACCATCGACACCTTCCTGCCCAAGCTTGAAAAGGTCATCGACTTCGAGGTCGACGAGAAGCAGCGCACCGTGACGCTGACCGAAGCCGGCATGGAGAAGATCGAAACGCTGCTGCGCGATGCCGGCCAGCTCAAGGGCGAGACGCTGTATGACGTCGAGAACGTCTCCGTCGTGCATCACATCAATCAGGCGCTGCGCGCCCACTCGCTGTTCAACCGCGACAAGGACTACATCGTCCGCGACGACGAAGTGATCATCATCGACGAGTTCACCGGCCGCATGATGCAGGGCCGCCGTTATTCGGAAGGCCTGCACCAGGCACTGGAAGCCAAGGAACACGTCACCGTCCAGCCGGAAAACCAGACGCTGGCCTCGATCACGTTCCAGAACTACTTCCGCATGTACAAGAAGCTGGCCGGCATGACCGGCACGGCGCTGACCGAAGCGGACGAACTGTTCGACATCTACAAGCTCGAAGTCGTCGAAGTGCCCACCAATGTCGGCATCGGCCGCATGGACGAGGACGACGAGGTGTATCGCACCCAGGACGAGAAGCACGCCGCCATCCTCGCCGAGATCGAGCGCGCCAATGCACGGATGCAGCCGGTGCTGGTCGGCACCGCGTCGATCGAAAAATCGGAAGTCCTTGGCGAGTATCTGCTCAAGAACGGCTACAAGCTGATCGACTTCACCAAGCCGAAGGCGATGGACAAGCTCTACGCGGCCGCGCGTTCCGGCAAGCCGGCGAAACTGTTCGCTGTGCTGAATGCGCGCTTCCACGAGCAGGAAGCCTATATCGTCGCCGAAGCCGGCGTCCCGGGCGCCATCACCATCGCCACCAACATGGCCGGCCGCGGCACCGACATCAAACTCGGCGGCTCGGTCGAGATGCGCGCGCAGATCGAGACGGCCGAGATCGCCGACGAGGCCGAGAAGGCCGCCAAGATCGCCGAGATCAAGGCCGAGATCGAACGTTTCCGCGAGATCGTGCTGAACGCCAAGGAAGTGGTCGAGATCGAGCCGGCCAAAGGCAGCAAGCCGGCCAAGACCGTCGAGAAGCCCGGCGGCCTCTACATCATGGGCTCCGAGCGCCATGAGTCACGCCGCATCGACAACCAGCTCCGCGGCCGTTCGGGGCGTCAGGGCGACCCCGGCCGCTCAAAGTTCTTCCTGTCGCTGGAAGACGACCTGATGCGCATCTTCGGCTCGGATCGTTTGGATACGATGCTGACGCGCCTCGGCCTGAAGGAAGGCGAAGCGATCATCCACCCGTGGATCAACAAGGCGCTTGAGAAAGCCCAGCAGAAGGTCGAAGCGCGCAACTTCGACATCCGCAAGAACCTGCTCAAATATGACGACGTGCAGAACGACCAGCGCAAGGTTATCTTCGAGCAGCGCGTCGATCTGATGCAGAACGACAGCGTCGCCGAGACCGTCAATGATATGCGCCGCGCCTTCGTCGAGGACCTCGTCACCAAACACGTGCCGGAGAACCAGTATGCCGAGCAGTGGGATGTGGCCGGCCTGAAGGAAGAGCTCAAACGCGTGCTCGACCTCGATCTTCCGGTGGACGAATGGGCCAAGGAAGAAGGCATTGCCGACGAGGAGCTGCTCAACCGTATCGAGCAGAAGGCCGACGAGCACATGGCTGCGAAGGTCGCCCAGTGGGGCCCCGACGTGATGCGTTACGTCGAGAAGACGATCCTGCTACAGACGCTGGATCATCTGTGGCGCGAGCATCTGGTGATGCTGGATCACCTGCGTCAGGTTATCGGCCTGCGCGGCTATGGCCAGCGCGATCCGCTGCAGGAATACAAGGCGGAAGCCTTCAACCTGTTCGAGGCCATGATTTCCAATCTGCGCGAAGCCGTCACCGCGCAATTGATGCGCGTCGAAATCGTGCCGCCGGACGTGCAGCCTGAACTGCCTGTCATGGAAGCCCACAAGCTCGACTACAACACCGGCGAGGACGAAATGGCCTTCGCCAATGCAGCGCTGGCACCGATGGGCCAGCAGCAGCCCGCCGTCGCCCGCGATCCGAACAATCAGGAAACCTGGGGCAAGGTCGGCCGCAACGAGGATTGCCCCTGCGGCTCCGGCAAGAAGTTCAAGCACTGCCACGGGCGGTATGCGTAAGGCGACCACCGGGTAAATCGCGAACCCATCTGAAATCCCTCCCCGTTCGGGAGGGATTTTTCTTTGAGCTGTTGGTTCCACGCATTCACGCAGCCAAGCACTGCGCTGGACGCCGCTGACGACGATTGGACAACGCGTCGCAGAGGACTAGCCTGTTCCATCGTGCCGACACGAGCGGCCGCAGGAATGAGGGGGCGGGCCGATGATGTCCAATTCTGAAATGCTGATCCGCCTGATCTCCGCCGCGGCGCTCGGCAGTCTGATCGGTTTCGAGCGGGAGCGGCTGCTCTGGGCCGCGGGCATCCGCACGCATATGCTGGTCTGCGTCTGCTCCTGCCTGATCATGCTGGTCTCGCAATATGGCTTCTCCAACATCCTGCTCACGCAATCCAATGTCGTGCTGGATCCCTCGCGCATCGCGGCGCAGGTCGTATCCGGCATCGGCTTTCTCGGTGCGGGATCGATCCTGGCGCGCGGCGAGGTCGTGAAAGGGCTGACGACAGCAGCAAGTATCTGGACGGTGGCGGCGATCGGCCTTGCGGTCGGTGGCGGATTGTATCTCGCGGCCGGCGCATCGACGGTGATCATCCTGATCATCCTCGTCGGTATCAAACCGCTCGAAGAGGCCTATCGTTCGCGCAACCAAACCTGCATGCTGAAGGTCGAGGTGGAGAACAACGGCCTGACGCCGGAATTGCTGCGCGAGACATTGTCGCTGCGCACCGGCCAAGTGAAGCGCTTCCTGGTGGAAAGCCGCGACCCGCGAGGCACCGACCAGCTTTCGATCCTGCTCAGCAAGGTGTCATCACAGGATATCGCCAGCTATCCTTCGAAGCTGCAGGAGCTTGATGGCGTGAACCGGGTGAGCATCGTGAAGCGTGCGAGCAACAACGGCGCCAATCACACGTAAGCGATTATGTCTGCAGGGAGAGTGACGCGCGCCTCAGCGCATCGCCGAGAAGCGATCCGTGAACGAATTCGCGGACACGACCGGGGCTGCGCCTGACAGCGCGGCTGTGCCAGCGCCGCCGCCGGAGGCTGGCGTGGATGGTTCGGCCGACAGCGTCGGCTTGAGCGGCGGGCGCGCGGTGGCGACGAGCGGTGCGGGTGCGGCGGCCGGCTTCGCTGCAGCTACAGAAGCCGGTGTCGCAGGAGCAGGCGATGGACCAGCCTTGCTGGCGACGGCCTTCGGCTTCGCGGCCGGTGTCGGCACAGGAGCGGCTGGCGCCGTAGTTGCGGTCGTTTCCGAACCGCCGATACCGACCTTCTTGGCGAGATTGCTGAAGAAGCCGCCGTCCGACGAGGCCGACGCTACACGCGTGGAGGGCACGCCGACGACGGGTTCTTCCGATGCTGCGAACAGCGACGCCGAATAGGAGGTTGTCGCTGCAGCGGTCGCCTTCGGCGGATTGACGTGCGGCGGGATCGTGCCTGGCGCGCGCGAATAGGCGGCGGTCTGCACGCCCGGCAGCTCCGGATCCGACAGGCCGGTGGAGGCATCAGGCAGCTTGGCGGCGAAGACGCGGTTCATGCCGCCGTCGATATCGGGACGACGCTGCGCGACCGGCGTGCCCTTGGCAACCAGTTCGGCAACCTTCGCATCATCCTGTGCCTGCTTGGCACTGACGGCATCTGCGATCTCCGACGGAATCTGGTAGACCGGGCACTTGGCCGAGGCATTGAACACCAGCGGCTTGGTCGATCCCGCAGGCGCGGCCGGATCGAACACATACTTGTTCTCGCAGAACTCGACCTTCGGCTCCTGCCGCGTCACTTCGAAATGATCATAGCCCTGCTTGATCATCTTCCAGAACGGCATGTTCGGGTTGTTGCGATGCTTGGCCATGTTGACCGGGGTCATCTTGAACGGAAACGCCGCGAACTGGAACGAACGCTGCCCGCCGAAGAAGGATTCACGACCCAGTGAATAGATCTCGGCGATCTGTTCGTCGGTCATGGCGAAGCAGCCACGCGACGAGCAATCGCCATGCACCATCAACTGCGAACCGGTGCGTCCCAGCGACTTGTCGAAGGCGTTGGGGAAACCGGTATTGAACGAGAGATAGTAGGACGAGCGCGGATTCATCTGCGCCGGCGTGATCGAATAAAAACCTTCCGGTGCCTGACGATCGCCTTCCTTGACCTTGGGACCGAGATCGCCGGACCAGCGGCAGATCGGATAGGTCTTCAGCAGCGCGAACTGGCCGGAGCGATTCTGCTTCCAGACTTCGAGTTCGGCTTCCTGCTTGAACACACGGACCAGCATCGGCGACTGCAGGTCCATGTCCTTTTCAGTCATCTCGGCGACGAGCTTGGGCGGAACGGGCTGGTTGGCCTTCGCGTTGCTGGCGAGCGACATGTCTTCGCCGTTGCAGCCGGCCAGCACCACGCCTGTCGCAAGTACGACCGACGTCAGCAGCGCGCGAACAAGCGAGCGATGTTTCAAAGCCAAGCTCCGCAGCCGACGGGACGTCGACACCCCAAGGAATAAAGACAAATGAGCCCTTATTCGTACGCAAATATTAGCCTTAAGGCCCCTTGCTCGCAAGGCAACTGGCCGTGAGCAACAGGTTCCGTTCCGGCGATGGTCAACAGAGATTGAAGATCTCAGGCCGGGCGGAATTGCGGCGGTATCTGGCGGGAAGGCGAATTAAGCAGGCGGCGATGGGTTATGCTTAATAGTTTGGCAGCGCTCTCGACCGTCATGGCCGGGCTTGTCCCGGCCACCCACGTCTTTGTTCACTCGCCGCCAAAGACGTGGATGCCCGACACATCCAGCGAAGCTTGCTCCGTGCTGGCCGGGCATGACGAACATTGGCAATCGCGTGGACGATCTCGGAGTGCCTTACGAGCCCCGGACCACGGTCTTCAAGTAGTTGTAAGCCTTGATGATTTCGATCAACCGGTCCTCGGTGGAGCGGTCGCCGCCATTGGCGTCGGGGTGGTGCTGCTTCACCAGTGCCTTGTACTGCGCCTTGACGTCGTCGAGCGTCGCGCTGGGGCCGAGACCCATGACCTGCAGCGCCTTGCGCTCGGCATTGAAGATTTTACGGGTCTCTTCCTTGATCGGCTGCTGCGGCTTGCGGGCCCGGCCGCGCCCCATACCCATGCCGTTCATCTCGTTGAACATGGCAAACGGATCAATCGCGCCGTCGAGGTCGGGCTGCCCGGCCTTGGTTTTGTCCGCAGAGCCGTTGGCGCCCATCTTCCAGGTCGGACGATGGCCGGTCAGCGCGTCCTTCTGGTACTTGGCGACCGCGTCCGGGGCCATGCCCTGGAAGAAGTTGTAGCCCTGATTGTATTCGCGGACATGGTTCAGGCAGAAGTGCCAGTATTCCTTGTCCTGCGCACGGCCCTTGGGGGCGCGGTGCGGACCCTTGTTCTTGCACTCGGGCCATTCGCACATAATAGCTTCTTCGCGCGCAGCGGCCTGCTGCTTCGCGCTCAGCTTGTTCGGCTTGATACGGATGCTGTCGAAGAATTTGGATGAGTCGATGGGCATGGCTGACTATGACAACGCAATGCAAAAAGCTTCAAGTCTTGACATTCGGATTACCTCATTCGGCGCCTGCGCCGCACCAAGATGGTCGCCACATCGTGATTGACCATGAGCGGGGCGAACCGCTAAGCCGGCCATCATGACCATGAAAGATAACATCACAAAGAAGCTGACAGAGGCTTTCGCGCCCCTCAGCCTCGACGTGACCGATGAATCGCATCTGCATGCCGGTCACATGGGCCACCGCCCGGAGGGTGAAACCCACTTCAGGGTGAATATTGTGTCGGAAGCCTTCGAAGGGAAGAGCCGGATCGACCGCCACCGCATGATCAACGAACTGCTGGCGGCGGAACTCGCGGGAACGGTACATGCGCTGGCGCTGAAACCGCAGACGCCGAAAGAAGCGGGCTAGGCTTTGCCATAGTCCTCAACGCCGTCATTCCGGGGCGCGAGCGCCACTCGGCTACCGCGAACCCGGAATCTCAGCACGGGGAGTCTCCAACAGCGCCAAGCCATGTCCAGCTTCCGGGTTCGCGTGCGTGAAGACGCGCCCACGCCCCAGAATGACGCGTGGGTTGGTCCTACTTCTTCAGCGACGCGATCGCCTCGAGGACGTTCGGCTTCAGCCCGGCGCCGCCCGCATCCAGATGTTCGAAGATCTTCTTCCGCATGCGCGGATCCCAGAACTTCTTGATGTGCTCGGCAATGCCGGCCACGGCGTGATCGTGGCCCTGGCTGTTGAAGAAGTCGCCGATCTGGTTGGCCATGTAGATCAGCCGGTCAGGCGACGTCGATGTGTGGGTGTCCATGCTCTTGCCCTGATGCATCCGCGGTGACGCCGTGCTGACGCACGCGGTGCTGATGTGTGAAAACTTCGAACCCGTCGCTGCGCGCGATCGCGGCCAACGTAATGCCTGCGGCTTTCGCCATGCGGATGGCCAGCGCGGTGGGTGCCGAGACCGACACCATGAGCGGCGCGCCGATGGCGGCGGTCTTCTGCACCATCTCGACAGAGACGCGGCTGGTGAGCAGCACCATGCCCTGCCCTGCATCAACCTTGGCCTGCGCCAGCGCGCCGGCCAGTTTGTCGAGCGCATTGTGACGGCCGACATCCTCACGCAACGCGACGATGCCGTCGGCCGGCGTCCAGAACGCCGCGGCGTGCACGGCGCGGGTCTGGATGTTGACCTTCTGCAGCGGCGACAGCGTCTCCATCGCCGCCATGATCTGGTCGAAGGAGAACATGCCGCCGGGCGCGACGATGGCCGCCGGCTTAACGGCTTCCGAGATCGAGTCGATGCCACACAACCCGCAGCCCGTCGGCCCGGCGATCTGCCGGCGCCGTGCGCTGATGCTCTCGGCCTTCTCGCCTGCGAGCCACATCCGCAGCTCAACGCCATCGTCGAATTCAACGGCCTCGAAACTCTCGATCTCGTCGATCGAGGTGACCACGCCTTCGCTCAGGCTGAAGCCATAGGCGAAGTCGCGATAGTCCTGCGGCGTCCCCATCATGACGGCATAGGTGCCGCCATTATAGGTGATCGCCAGCGCGGTCTCTTCCGGCACCGCGCGCAGCCCCTCGCTGACGCCGGACTGGCGCCAGATCTTGCGGGGGGCTGAGCGAACCGGCTCGTGCATGTCTGGTCTACAGACCTACTCCGCGGCTTCCACGACAGGCATGGCGATCCGGCGCGACTGGCGGGCCTGCTCGTCATATTCCTTCTGCCACTCGGACGGACCGTTCGAGGGCGAGATCTGCACCGCCGTCACCTTGTATTCCGGGCAATTGGTGGCCCAGTCCGAGAACTCGGTGGTGATGACGTTGGCCTGCGTGGTCGGGTGATGGAAGGTCGTATAGACCACGCCCGGCGCCACGCGCTCGGTGATCAGCGCCCGCAGCGTCGTCTCGCCGGCGCGGCTCTGCAGCTTCACCCAGTCGCCGTCGCGGATGCCACGCAGCTCGGCGTCATGCGGATGCAGCTCCAGACGATCCTCTTCATGCCAGACCACATTCTCGGTGCGCCGTGTCTGCGCGCCGACATTGTACTGACTGAGAATACGGCCGGTGGTGAGCAGCAGCGGGAAGCGCGGCCCGGTACGCTCGTCGGTGGCGATGTATTCGGTGAGCATGAACTTGCCCTTGCCGCGTACGAAGCCGTCCATATGCATGATGGGCGTGCCCAGAGGCTGCTTCTCGTTACACGGCCACTGCACCGAACCAACTTCCTCGAGCTTCGCATAGGAGACACCAGCGAAAGTCGGCGTCAGCGCTGCGATTTCATCCATGATCTCCGAAGGGTGGTTATATTTCATCTCATAGCCGAGTGCCTTGGCGAATCCCAAGGTCACTTCCCAGTCCTCAAGACCATTTTTCGGCGACATCACCTTGCGGACGCGCTGAATGCGACGTTCGGCATTGGTGAAAGTGCCGTTCTTCTCCAGGAAGGTGGAGCCCGGGAAGAATACGTGGGCGTAGTTCGCGGTCTCGTTCAGGAACAGGTCGTGGACAATGACACATTCCATCGCCGACAGCGCGGCAACCACATGCTTAGTGTTGGGGTCGGACTGCAGGATGTCTTCGCCCTGCACGTAGAGGCCCATGAACGTGCCTTCGGTGGCGGCATCGAACATGTTAGGAATGCGCAGGCCCGGCTCGCTGTTGAGCTTGACGTTCCACATCGCCTCGAACTGCTCACGCACCGCATCGCCCGAGATGTGGCGATAGCCAGGCAGCTCGTGCGGGAACGAGCCCATGTCGCAGGAACCCTGCACGTTGTTCTGGCCGCGCAGCGGATTCACGCCGACGCCCGGACGGCCGATATTGCCAGTCGCCATCGCGAGGTTGGCGATCGCGATCACGGTGGTCGAACCCTGGCTGTGCTCGGTGACGCCGAGACCGTAATAGATCGCACCGTTGCCACCGGTGGCGAACAAACGGGCCGCGGCGCGTAGCTCCTTCGGATCGACGCCGGTCATGATGGCGGTGGCTTCGGGGCTGTGGTTCGGCTGCGCGACAAAGGCCGCCCAGTCTTCGAACTCGCTCCAGTCACAGCGCTCGCGGATGAAAGTCTCGTCGGCGAGGCCTTCGGTGACGATGACATGCGCCAGCGCGGTGAGCACGGCGACATTGGTGCCGGGCATCAGGGGCAGATGGTGCTGTGCCTCGATATGGGCCGAGCGGACGATATCGGTTTGGCGCGGATCGACCACGATCAGCTTGGCGCCGGCGCGCAAACGCTTCTTCAGGCGCGACGCAAACACCGGATGGCCATCGGTCGGGTTCGCACCAATGATCATCACGACGTCGGTGTCTTCCACCGAGTCAAAATCCTGCGTGCCGGCCGAGGTGCCGAAGGTCGAGGACAGGCCGTAGCCGGTCGGCGAATGGCAGACGCGCGCGCAAGTATCGACATTGTTGTTGCCGAAGCCGGCACGGATCAGCTTTTGCACGACGAAGACTTCTTCATTGGTGCAGCGTGACGAGGTGATGCCGCCGATCGAGTCCTTGCCGTATTTGGCCTGAATGCCCTTGAACTTCTTGGCCGCGAAATTGAAGGCCTCATCCCATGACACTTCCTGCCATGGATCGGTGATCTTCTCGCGGATCATCGGATTGAGGATGCGCTCCTTGTGGTTCGCATAGCCCCAGGCGAAACGGCCCTTGACGCAGGAATGGCCGCGATTGGCCTTGCCGTCCTTGTACGGCACCATGCGCACCAGCTCCTCGCCGCGCATTTCCGCCTTGAAGGTACAGCCGACGCCGCAATAGGCGCAGGTGGTCACAGCGGAGTGCTCAGGCTGGCCGATCTCGATCACGGCCTTCTCGGTCAGCGTCGCGGTCGGGCAGGCCTGCACGCAGGCGCCGCAGGAGACGCATTCCGAACCCAGGAAGCTCTCGCTCATGCCCGGCGACACGCGGCTCTCGAAACCGCGGCCGGAGATCGTCAGTGCGAAAGTGCCCTGAACTTCTTCGCAGGCGCGGACGCAGCGCGAGCAGACGATGCACTTGGAGGGGTCGTAGGTGAAGTACGGATTGGACTCATCCTTCGCCATCCAGTGATCGTTTTCGCAGGCTTCCGGCGAATTGTGGGTGTGCTTCGGGCCGGACTTGGCGAACACATGGTTCTCGCCGTCATAACCGTAGCGCACGTCGCGCAGGCCGACCGCACCGGCCATGTCCTGCAATTCGCAATCGCCGTTGGCGGCGCAGGTGAGACAGTCGAGCGGATGGTCGGAGATATAGAGCTCCATCACACCCTTGCGCAGCGCCGCGAGCCGCGCGTTCTGGGTATGAACCACGAGGCCGTCCATGGCCGGCGTGGTGCAGGAGGCCGGCGTGCCGGCGCGGCCTTCGATCTCGACGAGACAGAGGCGGCAGGAACCGAAGGCATCCACCATGTCGGTGGCGCAGAGTTTCGGAATCTGCGTGCCCATCTCCATGGCGGCGCGCATGATTGAGGTGCCCTCGGGCACCGAGACGCTCTGCCCGTCGATGGTCAGCGTGACCATCTTTTCGGACTTCGAGCGCGGCGTACCAAAATCGATTTCGTGAACGAGCGACATGTGTTGCTCCTTTACTCTGCGGCCTGAAGGCGCGATGGCGCCGGGCCGAAATCATCAGGGAAATGTTTCAATGCGCTCATCACTGGATACGGCGTGAAGCCGCCCAGCGCGCAGAGCGAGCCGAACTTCATGGTGTTGGAGAGATCCTGCAGCACGGCGATGTTCTCGGCGACGCGTTCGCCGCGGCGGATCTTGTCGATGGTCTCGACGCCGCGGGTGGAGCCGATGCGGCACGGCGTGCACTTGCCGCAGGATTCGATGGCGCAGAATTCCATCGCGAAACGCGCCTGCTTCGACATGTCAACCGTATCGTCGAACACGACGATGCCGCCATGGCCGATCAGGCCGTCGCGCTTGGCGAAGGCCTCATAGTCGAACGGCGTGTCGAACAATTCGCGCGGGAAGTAGGCACCGAGCGGGCCGCCGACCTGCACCGCGCGAACGGGCTTGCCGGTGAAGGTGCCGCCGCCGATATCATCGACGAGCTCACCCAGCGTGATGCCGAAAGCGACTTCGAACAACCCGCCGAACTTGACGTTACCAGCGAGCTGGATCGGCATCGTGCCGCGCGAGCGGCCCATGCCGTAATCCGCATAGGCCTTGGCGCCGTTGTCGAGGATGAACGGGATCGCCGCAAACGAGAGAACGTTGTTGATGACGGTTGGCTTGCCGAACAGGCCTTTATGGGCCGGCAGCGGCGGCTTGGCGCGGACGATGCCGCGACGGCCTTCGAGACTCTCCAGCAGCGAGGTCTCCTCGCCGCAGACATAGGCGCCGGCGCCGACGCGGACTTCGAGATCGAATGCGTGCGCCGAGCCGCGGATCTTGTCGCCGAGATAACCGGCGCGCTTGGCGGCGGCGATACCCGCATTCATCGCCTCGACGGCATGCGGATATTCCGAACGGATATAGATGTAACCTTTGGTGGCGCCCACCGCGATGCCGGCAATGGTCATGCCCTCGATCACCACAAAGGGATCGCCTTCCATGATCATGCGGTCGGCGAAGGTGCCGCTGTCGCCCTCGTCCGCATTGCAGACGATGAATTTGCGATCAGCTTTGGTATCGGCCACCGTCTTCCACTTGATACCGGTCGGGAAGCCGGCGCCGCCGCGGCCACGCAGGCCGGACGTGGTGACGTCGGCAATGATGCCGGCGCTATCCAGCGTCAGCGCGCGGACGAGGCCCTTGTAGCCGCCATGCGCGATGTAATCCTCGACCGACCGGGGATCGACGACGCCGCAGCGCACAAAGGTCAGACGCGTCTGCTTCTTGAGCCACGGAATTTCCTCCGCGACACCAAGACGCAGCGCATGCAGGCCGTTTGCGATCATCGCATCGAGCACCGACGCAACGTCTTTCTCTTCGACCGGCCCGAAGGCAACGCGACCTTCCGGCGTCGCGACTTCGACCATCGGCTCCAGCCACAGCAATCCGCGCGAACCGGGGCGAATGATCTCGATTGCGAGCTTGCGCGTCGCGGCCTGAGCCTCGAAGGCAGACACAAGCTCATCGGCACCGACGGAAACAGCGGCCGCATCGCGCGGGATGTAGATCTTGAGAGTCTTGTCAGACGATGTCATCGCTGTGCCTCCGCGACCAGCGCATCGATGCGCTTCTCATCGAGGCGGCCAACCAGACGGCCATCCAGCATCGCCGATGGCGCTGTGGCGCAGAGCCCGAGGCAATAGATCGGCTCCAATGTAACGCGCTGATCCGCCGTCGTGTTTCCAAACTTTACACCCAATTTCGCTTCCGCGCGCGCCGCCAGCGCATCGCCGCCGGCCGCCTGGCAGGCTTCCGCGCGGCAGATCTTCAGCACATGTTTGCCAGCCGGCTCATGGCGGAAGTCATGGTAGAAAGTGAACACCCCATGGACCTCGGCGCGCGACAGGTTACGCGCCAGCGCGATCATCGGGATTGCCGCCTCTGGCACATAACCGAAAGCCTCCTGCATCGCATGCAGGATCACGATCACGCCGCCTTCCACATGGGACAGGCTCTCGATGATCTCGGTGCCTCGGTCGGCACTCCAGGGCTCATAAGCATTGGGCTCGTAGGCTGCGTTCATCCCGGTACTCGATTGATCTTATGACTGGAAAACCAATCAAAATTGGAATCGATCCAAAGATCAATAAAGCTGTCTCATGCTGCGATACGGAAACGGTATCGACACCCGGCGAAACCAATGAATTTGAAATGGTTAGCTTGGTTGCAATGCAGCAATTACAGCACCCTAAACGAAGGTCTTACGCCTCCAGCGACGGCGCGACTTCCCGGGCGATCTGCACCAGAGTCGCCACCAGCGGAGTCATTGGATCGCGCTGGGGTACCACGAGGCCGACACCGTAATTCACCACGGGATCGACGATCGGGATCATACGAACCGAGTCATTGGCGGTCAGACCCAGCGTCTCCGCCAGCTTGGCCGGCATCACGCTGGCCCAGCGGCCGGTCTTCACATGGGTATAGAGCACGATAATCGAATTCGACGTCAGCATCGGCATCGCCTCGGCGCCAACCGACTTCAGGGCCCGATCAATAATCCGGCGGTTCTGCATATCGGGGGTCAGCAGGCACAGCGGCACCTGGCCGACTTCGCTCCAGGTAACCGTCTTGCGATCGCCGAACATGCTGTCCGGCGAGGTCAGCAGCCGGTAGCTTTCTTTATAAAGCGGGATCGAACGCACTTTGCCGAGCGGTTCGTTCTCGATGTAGGTCAGGCCCGCATCGACTTCGAGATTTTCAAGCAGACCGAGCACCGCCGCCGAGGTGCAGGACACGATGCGAAAGCGCACATCGGGATGCCGCGCGCGAAACGGCGTCGTCAGCGAGGCGACCATGCCGAGCACCGTGGGAATTGCAGCGATGCGGATCTCGCCGGACAGACTGTCCTTGAGACCGTTGATTTCCTGCTTCATTGCGCGGGCATCGCCAACAATGCGGCGTGCCCAATCGAGCGCGCGTTCGCCTTCCGGCGTAAACCCCTGAAAGCGCGAGCCGCGCTGCACCAGCATCACGCCGAGCATGTCCTCGAGCTGCTTGAGGCTGGTGGACATGGTGGGCTGGGTGACGCCACATGCTTCGGCGGCACGGCCGAAATGCCGTTCCTTCGCCAACGACAACAGCAGTTCAAGTTTTTCGATCAAGGGACGCCCCGCTCCGGCCACATCATTTTTGTCGAGGTGCGGCGCGACGATCGCGTGTGTGGCCTTCGGTGCCCGCCCTCGGGGCAAAGCATATGGTGCGAAGCCGCTTTGCCGCAACCATCGCAGCAGGACGAGCAGAGATCAGCCCCGGCCAAGCTTCCCGCTTCAAGATAGAATCTGGTTAGGGTCTTTGGGGCGGTCTGCTTCGTCGCGGGGTCCAAGGCCCCGGCGACGACAGCAAACGGCAAGTACGATCAGCAAGAAGGCTGATCCGAGATCAACCCAGGCGGCTGATCTGCTCTTCGGTCACGACGCGCTCGATGTTCTCGGACTTGCTCTTGATCCGGTAACGCGGGCGACCATCGGCTTCGATCGGAAGGCGAGAGGTGATGGTGTAGATGCTGCGTTCCTTGATGGTGGAACGGCCCTGCGGCCCCTGCAGCTGGTGGTGAACGTCCTCATTAATTGCGTAGTTATGCGCCATTATTCATACTCTCCACGATGAGCGGCTTTTAGCCACAACTTGCTCAAAAAGCAAGAAATCTCTAGCAATTTCGGTCAGATAGCTCGTCAGTCCTGATATGCAACGATGGGCAACAGGTCATAATTTGGACGCCGCTGCGACAGATTCCATCTCATGCTGCCGATCCGGTCAGCAGCAATTCTGTCGTTTTCAGAGGGGGTTGGACTGATTCAAGGGCGTGCCGCCATGACACAGTTCCCGCGCGCTTTCCGCGTTAGCAATAATCATGGAATACCAGCCGGGCCACTCGAAATTGGCCCCAAAAAGCCGAAAAACCACCGGCAGGGCATTGCCGGTGGTTTCGGAGATTTACAGCAGAGTGCGCGAGTCTCCTTGAAGACTTAGGGCCGTCAAAAAATTTGCCGGCTGCGCACGAAAATATTACATGAGCCAGAATGTTGAGCGCAATACCTGATTTGCTCAATCAAATATATTATTGGCCGCTATCGTTAGCAGGAAACATGATGTGGGCTGGCGCCAGCCCTGCCCGGGCCCGTTCGGACATCTTGCGAAATGCGGTTTCGATATCACGCGCAAGACGCCGGGTGTCGAAGGCCGGCATCTTCAGACGATTGGCCGATAATTTCTCCCGGATCGACGACAACCGCTCGGGATTTTCCGCCAGCTCGATCGCCATACGCTCATAGTCATCTCGCTTTCCTGCAATCAACTCCGGCACACCCAGATTCTGCAGAAGACTTGCGGCAACGCGCCCTGCAAAGGTTTCTCCACGACACGTCAGCAAAGGCAATCCAGCCCATAATGCGTCGCTCGCTGTCGTATGCGCATTGTACGGCAACGTATCGAGAAACAGATCCGCACAACGATGTCGCGCCAGGTGCTCGGCCGGCGACATGCGCGCGGCAAAGATCAGACGCGCGGGGTCGACGCCCCGCAATTCCGCTTCGCGGCGCAGATTCGCCACGGCCGCAGCGCTGTCCTCCAGCAGCCAGAGAACGCTACCGTCAACCGCGGAGAGGATCCGCATCCAGCTATCGAAGACGTCGAGCGTGATCTTGTAGGCATTGTTGAAGCAACAGAACACGAAGCCCTGCGCGGGCAAGCCGACCTCGGCACGCGTGAATGCACGCGTCGATATCTCCCGGCGATCGTCATTGGCCTGATAGCAATTCGGCAACCACGCGACTTTCTCGCTATAGAACTGCCGGTGCTCGGGCGGCAGCACATGCTGATCCGCGAGGATGTAGTCCATGAAGCCCGCGCCGAGCGTGCCGGGAAAGCCGAGGTAATTGACCTGCACCGGCGCGGCCCTGCGCGCGAATACGCCGGTGCGCTGCTCGCCGAAATAGCCGTTGAGATTGACGAGGATGTCTATGCGCTGTGCGCGAATGACGGCCACCGCCTGCGGATCGCTCAATGTGGAGATATCGACGATCCCATCCACGGCGCCAGCGATGCGTCGCCTGATGTCGCTGCCGTCGTCATACCCGTTGTCGATGGCGAAAATCTCGAACGCGCTTTTGTCGTGCTGCTCCAGCACACCGACCAGCAGCAGCGAGGTCGCCTGCTGTCGAAATTCGCCGGAGAGATAGCCGATGCGAATTTTTGCATCCGGCCCGGTCGAGGAGGCACGCAGCGGTGAATCTTGCGTGGGAAAACGCGAGGCGTTGGTCAGTTCGGCGCAGCGCTGCAGGCTGCGCTCCGATGTGGCGACGCCTTGCCAACCGAACGGCTCGGCGGCCAGCTTGCCGGCTATGAGATCGGCCTCGATCTCCGCAATCAGCGCATTCACGTCACGCCAGTCGCAGACCAGCATCTTCTGATGCAGCAGGTTGCCCTTCAGCAGTGGCATGTCCGGATTGAGCTGGCGCGCGCGCCCGTAGGACTCCACTGCTCGAGCCGGCATCCGCATCTGGCCAAAGATGTAGCCGCGGCCAAACCACGCTTCCGCGAGATCGGATTGCAAGGCGAGTGCCGACTCGCAAGCCGCGAGGGCCTCGTCATAACGCTTCAACTCCGCGAGTGACTTGCCCTTGTTGGAAAAGGCTGCGGCGTAGCGCGGATTGAGCGCCAGTGCGCGATCGAAGTCCGCCAGCGCGGCGGGGTAGTCGCGCAGATCATTCAGAACCGTGCCACGGCTATTCAGCGTTTCGGCATTACCGGGATTGAGCGCCAGCGCTTCGGTGAAGTGCTGCAGCGCCTCATCCGGCCGGTTCAGCGCCTTCAGCACCAGACCGTAGTTATAGAATGTGGCATCCGATGTCGCATTGATGCGTAGGGCCGCTTTCAGATGCGGCTCGGCTTCCGCATGGCGCTTCAGCGCGACCAGCACGATGGCGAGAATATTCAGTGCCGGGAAATGTTTCGGATCCTTGCGCAAGAACTTGCTGAACCCGCGCTCGGCCTCCTGGAGACGGCCCTGCTGGAAGGCTGCGAATGCGCTTTGAAACAGTTCAGCTTGAGACGCCATGATCCTGCGGACTTCGGGCTGTGCGGCTTGCCTGGCCGGTGGCAACCCCGCCGGTATAGACGCCCGCCTCCGCGACGTCGAGAACGCCTAGTCGAGCGGACGAAGTTGGGCGCGGCTCCATAAAACCAAAAACCCCCGGCAGTTTCCTGCCGGGGGTCTTTGTTTCAAAGACTGGTCGTCGTGAGACGATCAGAATTAGAAGGAGCGCAGGATCTGCACCGAACCGTTGTAGAGGTTCTGGTCGGCGGTGTTGAAGACCGTACCGGCCGGCTTGCCCGACATGCCAGTACCAATGGTGGTATAGGTGCCGTTCAGGTTCTGATCGAGGCGGCTGTAGGTGAACTGAGCCGACAGGGTCAGGTTCTGAACCGGGGTCCAGGCGGTACGGGTGCCGATCTGGGCGAGACCCAGGTCGAAGTTACCCGTGCCGGCGAAGGTGCCAGCACGAGCGGCAGCAGCCGCCGACGAGCTGAAGCCCGGGCCACCGGTGCTGACGCCGGTGAAGGCGGCCATCATCAGGTCGTTGCCAGAGCCATAGGAGATATGGCTGTAGTTACCGAACAGCGACGTGCGCCAAGCCGGGTTCCAGTAATGCTCGTAGAAAGCGCTAACTTCCCAAGCGGAGCTCTGGATGATCTGGCCGTTGGTGGCGTAAACGCCATCGAGCACGTAGCCGAAGCCGAGGCTGTTACCATCAACCTTCGCGTAGCGGCCGCCACCCGAGGTGTCGGTCGTGCCACCGAAGACATACTTGGCTGCGCCCTTGCCGTATGACGCTTCGATCTTCAAGCTGTCGCCTGCGCCGGTGGGCAGGTTCTTGAATTCGACCGCACCGGTAACTGCGAAGCCGTAGCTGTCGTCAGCGTGACCGAGCTGCTCGTTCGCACCCGAGTAAAGGCCCGGGGTGATCGCATGCATTGCAGCGCCGAAGTGCAGGGTGCCCCAAGCCTGATCGAGGCGGATGTTGCCGACGATATCAGGAATGTGGTTGCCGCCGTAGGCGTTGCCCACGAAGGTGTTCGAGTTCGTGCCGTAGAACGTACCCGGGAAGGTGCTCGCGCCTGGGCCGACGATGAACGTGTTGGTGTTCCAGAGACCGGCGTTGCGGTAGGGCGAGGCGTTTTCGATCGAGATCGTGCCCGACACGCCGTTACCGAAGGAGGCGGTGTAGGCCAACTGCGGGATACCGGTCGCGTTGTTCGAACCAGCGTTGAAGCCCGACGAGATATACGGCTTGGCGAGTGCCCACTGGGGATCGAACTGCGAGACGGCCTTACCGAAGGTGAAGCCGGCGAACTGGATGAACGCGTAGTCGACTTCGGTGTAACCACCAGCGATCGATTCACGATCCTGGAGGAAGTCGAACTGAATGTTCGCGTAGGTACGAACCACGCCGTATTCGGTCGCGGTGCGGGTGTCCGTCGTCAAGTTGACGCGTTCACGGGTCGAGAAATAGTTCTTGGTCCAGAGGTTGTTGCCGCCGGCACCACCCTGCCAGAACGGAACGTCGTAGGTGCTGCCGTTGAACGCAACGTCCAAACGGATCGCGCCGCCGATCTTGATGCAGGTATCGGTGCCCGGAATGTAGTAGAAGCCTGCGCCGTAGAGCGAGCAGATCTTCACGTATTCAACTGCCTTGGCCTTCACCGGAAGATCGGCTGCCTGAGCTCCGCCGATGGCGAGCAAACCTGCCGCCGAGCCGAGAATAAGGCCCTTAATCGTTGTCATGTTAACCTCCAAGTTGTCCAAAAGGGAAGGTTCCGGATCTGCCAGGCGGAACGCCCGAAGATTTAGTCCCCCAAGTCCCCAAACTAACCGCTAGAGCACTTCGCGCTTTCGGAAACACCCGCATAACGCGAGGCACTCAAGCGAACTACTTCAACGGGACGATTGAGGGTTTCCCCATCGCCGGAACTGAGAATGCCTGCGCAATTCTTAGAAGCAAAATACTTTATGAACTCAGGTAACTTTATCGCGATGCAGTGTGGTTTCCCGGCAACACACGAAATCGTGGTTTGCGCGTCACAATTCACTGATACAATTATAGAAATCTGAAATCTGTGAGACGGTGGGAATGGCCGGCGGGGCGACAGCAACTATGCGTGGGGGATCTGCGGGCTGGAACGAAAATGAGCTTTCTATTTGGGTGACCGGCCAGAATCAGGAAGTCATCCGACAGTTCATCTGGGACATCGCTTCGATCAACGTTCACCTTGAGGGAATCCGCCAGTTCTGGGCCAAGGAGCTCGGCATCAGCGGACCGCAATGGATGATCCTGATGGCGGTCAGCGACCTTGATCGCGGCAACGGCGTACCGGTCAAGGACGTCTCAGCCATGCTCCATGTCGACCCCTCCTTCGTCACCACCCAATCCAAGATGCTCGAGAAGAATGGGTTCATGCGGCGCGTCGCGTCCCGCGAGGATGCCCGCGTCGTGCTGATGTCGCTGTCCGACAAGGCCAGCAAGAAGATCTCGGCGCTATCGACTCGCAGGGAGTCGCTCGGGGATTTCATTCTTAGCGATTTCGACGAGCAGGCCTTGAAGGAGATCGCGCAGCACATGTCCCGGCTCAAGAATCGCCTCGAAAAAGCGACACTGATGCTGGAAGTCGAGAGCTGACCATCGCCGGATGAGCGGCCGGTCAATCGAGCGCGCCGCGTCCGACTACTTCGTCCTTGAGCTCAAACGATCGACAATCCAGTCGAAGATGAACTCGTTGCCCACTGTCGGAATATCGATCTGGGCGGGCGGCGCCACCGTCTCCGACGCGCGGAAGATCTTCAGTTCAATGTCGAGGCCGTTTTGTTTCATGACGCGGCAACATTCCGTGACGTGATCGACATCGAGCCAGTCGCGCTCGCCCATCGCAACCAGGACCGGGCATTTGATATTGGCGGCGACACTACTGCTGTTGAAGCCCTCGATTTCACTCGGACAGCCCAGACCAGCCCGGCCTGAAATGCGGCTGGCAATAAATGCGCGCTCGTGAAGCTCCCAGATTCCGGCATCGCAAACAGCTGCTGCAAAGCGGTCGTCGAGATTGGCGCCGCGCGTCGCAAAGGCAGCTCCCAGGCCATCTCCGAAGATCGCAATTCGCTCCTGATCGATATCGCTGCGGTCGGCCAGGAAATCGACCCAGCCGCTGATCGCCGTTTCGACCTCATACCGACAATGCGACCCGATCATCTCCTGGCTATAGGATTGACCGGGCAAATCGACGAGCAATAGCGAGAGACCGCGGTCCAGCGCGTAGCTGGGCACCCTGTGCAAATGCTCTTCCTTGTAGTGGCCCTGTCCGACGACGCAGAGAACGACCGGCAGCGGCCGCGTCGCGCGCGGCGCAGGAACGAAGTATCCCTGCAACACACCGTCCCGCCATGGGATCTCGACGACCTCGCCGGCAGGCGTTGCATGCTGCACATAAAGTCGGGCGCAATCCTGCATCAGGGCAATGGCGGCGCCTTGCCGCGGATCGCTGCAAGCGAGCATGACCTGAGCGGTGCGATAGTAGTTGGCTGCGCGCAGCCAGTTGCTCAGCGCCGTCGGGATGCGGCCGCTGGCCAGCGCCTCCGCGGCGCGCTCACGGTTGATATCAGCCGCGCTATGCCATTCGCGGTACCAGCTCTCGTCATCGCGCGGATTGATGCGCTCCGCCGCCAGGAAACATTCCGAAACGGTACTTCCGCCTTCCTGCGCCGCGCGCAGCACGCGCAGGAACTGCAGTGAAAAGTCTTCATGGCCAGGCCATTGCTGCCAGCCACGTGCTTGCGACGACGGGATGGCCCTGCCGAAATCGATAATGGTCACATCCCTAGCCCTTGACGGAGATCGCTTGAAAGATCGACGAGAAGCATGGGTCTTGCGCCCATTTTTGTAATGGCCAGACACACTCGGGAGTCCGACTTTTCGGCAGTATTATCCGCGCTTTACGAGGGGGCAAGCATGATTATTATACCGCAACTGCACCAATTGAATGCTGCAGCGCCAACGAATGCTGCATCCAGGCCCGAAGCCGGGTAACTGCCGCGAAGTTTCGTTACTTCGGGACGATGGCTGCTGCGTCGACCCAGATTTGCGCATCGCTTTCGCGCACCGGATAGCGCCGCAAACCCCTGCTCGGCCAGCCCGGCGACATGCTGCCGTCTGCCAGATCGAACCAAGCCAAATGACGCGGACAGTGCAGCCGGCGATCGGCGACGCGGCCAAGGCTGAGATCGGCCTGCTCATGCGGACAGGCGCGCTCGCAGGCGTAGATCGTCTCGCCATCCTGCACGATGAGAACACCGAGGCCAGCCACGTTGACGCAAACGATCGTCTGTTCGGTCACGCGCTCGCGTGAGCAGACCGCGACCCATCGGGCGGGATTGTCGTCATCCGCCAAGATAGGCCCGTCGCACATGCTCGTTCTCGATCAGCTCCGCTCCCGCGCCGGACAGCACGACACGCCCAGACTCCAGCAGATAGGCATGATCGCACATCTCGAGCGCCGCAAAGGCATTCTGCTCAACTAGCAAAACAGTCGTGCCGGCGTCGCGGATCGCGCGGATGATCGCAAAGGTGCGCTCGACGATGTTGGGCGCGAGACCGAGCGAGGGTTCATCGAACATCACAAGGCGCGGGCGCGACATCAATGCACGGCCGATGGCCAGCATCTGCTGCTCGCCGCCGGACAGCGTGCCTGCCGCCTGCTTGCGGCGTTCGGCGAGGCGCGGGAACTCGCCATAAATGCGATCGCGGTCCACTGCGACTTCGCTCGTGTCCGAGCGCAGATAGGCGCCCATGTCGAGATTTTCGGCCACCGTCATATGCGGAAAAACGCGACGTCCTTCCGGACAATGTGCGATGCCCTTTGTGAGCACCCGCTGCGCGCCAATGCCGGTGATGTCTTCGCCGTCGAAATGCAGACTGCCGGAGCGCGATGGCACGAGGCCCGAGATCGCCCGCAGCGTCGTGCTTTTGCCGGCGCCATTGGCGCCAATCAGCGCCACGAGTTGGCCGGCCTTGACCGAAAGCGAAATGCCCTTGAGGGCAGAGATCTGGCCATAGGCGCAGACCATGTCACGGATCTCAAGCATGGACTGCGACCTCCTTGACCACATCCTTCCCGCTCTGACCGAGATAGGCTTCAATCACTGCGGGATTCTTGCGGATTTCGTCGGGCGGTCCCTCAGCGATGATGCGGCCGTAATTCAGCACGACGATGCGATCCGACACGCTCATCACCATCGGCATGTCGTGCTCCACCAGAAGGATCGTGACGCCACGATCCCGGATATTGCGGATCAACTGCACGAATGTATGCGTCTCCGATGCGTTCATGCCGGACACAGGCTCGTCGAGCAGCAGCATCTTCGGCTGCGCCGCCAGCGCCAATGCCACACCGACGAGCCGCTGCTCGCCATAGGAGAGTGAGCCGGCGAGATCGTTGGCACGCGCTTCCAGTCCGATCCAGCGCACCAGCTCGGCGGCACGGGCGCGCTGCGCTTTCTCGGATGCGCGGGCGCGCGGCAGGCCGAGAATGGCTTCGGCGAGACCAACTTTACCCTGACGATGTAGACCCATCAGCACATTGTCGTAGACGGTGTCGTTGGGAAACACGCTGGTGCGCTGAAAGGTGCGGATCAGCCCGAGATCCGCGATTTCATGCGGTTTCTTGCCCTTGAGGTCCGCGCCGCAATAGTTCACCGCGCCTTTGGTGGGCGAGAGAAAGCCGGTCATGACGTTGAAGGCCGTGGTCTTGCCGGCACCGTTCGGCCCGATCAGGCTGACGATCTCACCTTTGTTGACGTGGAAGTTCATGTCCGAGATCGCGACGAGACCGCCGAAATGGACGGCGACGTGTTCGATGCTGAGTACTGTCTCGGCCATCACGCATGCTCCTCCGCGGTGCGCTCGGAAACGGCGCTGGACGCCCGTCTGGTTCCGCCGGCACGGGCCAAACCGAGTTTCGCGGCGAGCGACGGCACGATGCCGCGCGGCATCACGAACAAAATGACGATGAGCACCACGCCATAGGTGATCCACTGCGCCTCCGGCGGCATGATCGGTCGCAGGAACACCGGCAGAAGGCCAAAGATGACGCCGCCGACGACGGGCCCGGCCAGCGATCCCTTGCCGCCCGACACCACCATGATCACCATGGTCACCGTCGAGATGAAAGCGAAGACGTCGGGATCGATGATACGGATGTAATGCGCGTAAAGGCTTCCCGCCGCGCCGGCAATACCGGCAGAGATCACGGCGGCCAGTGTCAGCGTCTTGGTGACGTCGATGCCGACGGCCACGGCCAGCGTTTCGTTCTCCATCAGCCCGCGCATGGCGCGGCCGTAATGCGAATGAACGAGACGCGAGATCAGGAAGTACGACATCGCGGCGACTGCGAGCACAAGATAATAATTGTGAAACTTGGTCTTCAGCACGAGATAACCAAGCCCCGGCAGACCTATGGTGATGGACGGAATATTGGTCAGCGCCAGCGGGCCTTGCGTCAGCTCGACCCAGTTCAGCGCCACCAACCTGACAACTTCGGCAAACGAGATCGTGACGATGACGAAATAGGCGCCGCGCACGCTGAAGGACAGGCGTCCGACCAGATAGCCGCAGAAGCCCGAGATGAGGATCGCCAGAAAGAAGCCAGCAATCGGCGGCCACGGCACGTGAACGATATGGAAATCACCGTAGATCGGCACATCGAAGCCCAGCGAGGTCAGCGCGCTGACATAGGCGCCGATACCGAAGAAGGCGATATGGCCAAGACTGAGCTGTCCGGTGAAGCCGAGCAACAGATTAAGGCTCATGGCGCCGATGATGAAGATGCCGGTCGTGATCAGCGCATTGAGCAGATACGGGTCGGTCAGCCACATCGGCACGGAGGCGAAGAAGGCGAGACAAAGGAGCGTGACGATCTGTTTCATCCGACGCGCTCCGCCCGTGCGAACAATCCTGTCGGCTTGAAGATCAGAACCATGATGATGATCAGGAAGCCCATGGCATCGCGATAGCCCGATGAGACATAGCCGGCGCCGAGTTCTTCAGCCAAAGCGAGAATGAAACCGCCGATCACAGCACCGGTGATATTGCCGAGGCCGCCAAGGATGACGATGGCGAAGGCCTTCACCGCAGCGAGATCGCCCATCTGCGGGAACACGACATAGACCGGACCGAGCAAGGCACCGGCGGCGGCAGCAAGGCTCGATCCGATGGCAAATGTCGAGGTGTAGATCAGGCTGACATTGACACCCATCAGTGCGGCGGTATCGGAATCCTGGAAGGTCGCGCGCATCGCCTTGCCGAGTTTCGTGAGATTGATCAGTGAGTAAGCCAGCACGATCAGCAGCGCCGCTGCGAACAGCACGAACAGTCGAAGCCACGACACGGACACGGGTCCGATCACCAGCGGTGCATCGGGAAACGGATTGTCGATCGACTTGGCGACGCCACCCCAGATCCACAGCGCGCCGGACTGCATCGCGATCCAGGCGCCGATCATCACCAGCATGGTGGTGTCGATATCGGCGCCGCGCAGCGGCCGCAGCAGCGTGATCTCAATCACGGCGCCCAGCAGCCAGCCGGCGACAATCGCCACCGGCAGCGCGACAAAGAAATTCAGACCAAGCTGATGCACGACGATGAACATCATATAGGCGCCGAACGTGTAGAGGATGCCGTGGGTGAAGTTCACCACGTTCATGATGCCGAAGATCAGCGTCAGCCCGATGCCGAGCAGCGCATAAGTGCCGCCGAGCACAAGCATATTGACGAGATGTTGCAGGAGCTGGTCCACGGGTAATCCCATCTCAGTGGTTGACTAATCTCTCCCCGCTTGCGGGGAGAGGTCGTTCGGCGAAGCGCAGCGAAGCCGGGCGGGTGAGGGGCTATCCACTTGCTCCGAGCTTGTGGAGGCTCCCCCTCACCCCGCCCCTCTCCCCGCAAGCGGGGAGAGGGAGAAGAGGATCAGAGATCCTTCATCACGATCTTGCCGCCCGAAATCTCGACCAGATAGACGTTCGGGAAGCTCTGGCCGCTCTCCGAACCTGCCGGACCCGACTTCTTGAACACGATGTCGCCGTTCAGACCCTTGACATCGATCTTCCAGAGCGCGTCCTTGATCGCTGCGGGTTCAGCCTTGCCAGCCTTCTCGATGGCGGCCGCAATGGTGCGGATGCCGTCATAGCCGCGGAAGCTCTCGGTGCAGCCGGCGAAATCGAAGCCGCGCTTCTTCCACTCGTTGATGAAGTAGGTGGTGGCTTCCGGGTTTGGCGTCTTTTCCGGCATCCAGGGCAGGAAGGTCGTCAGATGCATGGTGTCGTTCGCGGCGGCACCGGCCTGGGCGATGATCTGATCGGGATTCTGCGAGCCGCCAGTGGTGATGATCCGCTTCTTCAGACCGAGCGCTGCAGCTTGCTTGAAGATCAGCGTGAGCTGGTCGACCGCGGCGGTGATGATCACGGTCTCGGAGTCCGTTGCCTTGATCTTGGCGAGCTGCGCGCTCATGTCCTGGGCCGACTGGTCCATGGTCTCGACCAGACCGATGGTGATGCCTTTCTCCTTCATCATCTTGCTGAAGTCCTCGGCGGTGCCGCGGCCCCAGTCATTGTTGATCACAAGGAAATCCACCTTCTTCAGCGCCAGCTTGTCGACGATGTTCTTGAACGCAGCCGCTTCCACGAAGGACGGCGGCGAGATGCGGAACACGTACGGATTGCCCGACGTGGTGATCTTGCTGGCCGACGAGGTCTCGACGACCATCGCGGTTTCGTATTCGACCAGTTTCGGCATCACCGCCAGCGTGAGGCTCGAGCCCCAGGCGCCGAGCATCACTGGCGTCTTGTCGCGGGTAATCAGCTTCTCGGCGACGGCAGCGGCTTCGGTTGGATTGCTCTTGTTGTCCTCGATGACGAGTTCGATCTTCTTGCCGAGCAGGCCGCCCTTGGCATTGATTTCATCGGCGGCAATCTTGGCGCCGTTGACGACATAGGTGCCCGATGCGGCGAAGGCGCCGGTCAGCGGCTCATTGACGCCGATCTTGATGGTTTGCGCAGTTGCGGCGCTGCTCAGGAAAGCAATGGCCAGGGCGGTCGCCGAGGCGGCTTTGATTGTCCGTATCATGTGGTCCTCCAGTGTTACGCTGATGAAGCTTGCGCAGTCCAAACCCCGCCGCTCGCATGTCCGTGCGAACGTCGATCTCTCACGCCGATCCTCCACGCCCGGTGAGTCGGCGAACGACATGCATCGCGCGCTCACGCAGGAGACCAAGGATTAGCGAAACACCATTCAGATCGGCTGCCGCTGACGGCGCCGAAGTCACATCGCCCGACAGGCGGCGATCGAGGTTGCCGGCGAATTCCGCGACCAGCCGGCCCGCGAGATCGCGCACCAGCCCGCTGCGACCGACCTGTGCCAGCATGCCGGTGAGGCTGTAGCCGATGGAAAGCTCCACACGCGTGGCCACGCCGTCAACCTCCGGCACAAGCCGGTAACGAATCTCGCCCTGGGTCGTAGAGCGGCTGCGCTGGTCGTTGCCAACGCCGAGAATGCGGCCGGAGAGATTCGCCTCGTCGCGCTCGACGCGTGCAGCGCCGTTGAAATTAGCGGAAATCGGCCCGATCTTGACGCGGATCGCGCCTTCGACCCGCTCGGGTCTGGGCGTGCCGACCAGCGTGGCGCCCGGCAGGCACGAGGCGACGGCCGCGATGTCAGCGAACAGTGCGAACACTTTCGCGGGTGGATGCGCGACGGTGAATTGCTGCTCCAGCGTGGTCGATGGCGTGAAGTCTGGAATGTTCAGCGGTGCGACGGCGGCAGCCGGTTCGGATACAGCAGGCTGCGCGGGCATCAGCTTCTGGGAGCTGACACACCCATTGTGCCCTGACCCTGCCGGTCCCAGCACCTTGCGCCCGCCATCCTCCGGCGCGATATCGCGCGCGCGGCGCTCGGTGATGACCGACTGCACGGCGCGGACGATGCCGACATAACCAGTGCAACGGCAGAGATTGCCCGACATGCCGATACGGATCTGCTTCTCATCGGCATCCGGCAGGCGCTTCACCAGATCGCGTGCGGAGACCAGCATACCCGGCGTGCAGTAACCGCATTGCAAGGCATGTTCGCTCGTGAAGGCCGCGCGCAATTCGGTCGCAATCTCGTCGTGGTCGAGGCCTTCGATGGTGGTGACGTCGGCGCCATCGCAGGCCACCGCATAAGTGATGCAAGAGCGCGTCGGCACGCCGTCGACCAGGATCGTGCAGGCGCCGCAGACGCCATGTTCGCAGCCGAGATGCGTGCCGGTGAGATCGAGCGTATCGCGCATCATGTCGGCGAGACTCGTGCGCGGTTCGACCGCCCTCTGGATCACGCGCTTGTTGACGGTGAGTTCGACCGAATTCATGCCGCGGCCTCCGCAACGGCGCGGCGCAGCACCGTGACATGGATGTGCCGGTCGGCCGCGTCGCTCATGCCGGCTTTCGACAGGAGGCTATCGGCGACTCGGGGGTCGAATTTCGTCTTGAAATCGCTGGTGATGCGGCCGCCGAACAGCTCTTCAGCATTGTCGACGATAATGGGAGCCGCCTCGACCGCACCGATGACAATGCGAGCTTTGCTGGCCTCGGGATCGATCAGCACCGCACCGATGGCATGGGCAAACTCACCCGTCTTGCGGCAGCTCTTCACATAGCCCCAGCGCGCGGAGGAAGACATCACTGGCACGCGCACGGCTTCCAGCATTTCGCCGGGCTGCAGCACGCTTTCCAGTGCACCCAGCATGAAATCCTTCATCGCCACACGGCGCGCGCCTTTGGCGCTGCGCAGCGAGAGCGTTGCGCCGAGCGCTGCGAACGTGGAGACCCAATCGGCGGAGGGATCAGCATGGCTGAGCGAGCCACCGACGGTGCCGCGGTTGCGCACCGCGCGATAGGCGATGGCACTAGCCACGCGCTGCATCGCGCCGCGGGTGACGTCGGGAATGCGACCGTCCTCGATATCGGCATGGGTGACGCAGGCACCGATCACCAGCTCATCGCCGGTGACTTCCACATGCCTCAATTCGGCGAGCCCGGTGATGTCGACGATTGTGTCAGGCGCCACCAGACGCAGATTCAGCATCGGACCGAGCGACTGGCCTCCGGCCATGATCTTGATCACGCCATCGCCAGCCATTGCGGCCAGAGCCGAGGCAACATCCCGCGGACGCTCATAGGCGAAAGGTGCCGGCTTCATGCGGCGGTCCTCTTCGCATTCCGCGCGGCCAGAATGCCTTCCAGCACGCGGCGAGGCGTGATCGGCGACTGCAGCATCTCGACGCCGAGGCTGCGCAGTGCATCGTTCACCGCATTGCCGATCGCCGCCGGCGGCGCGATGGCCCCGCCTTCGCCGATGCCCTTGACCCCGAACTTGGTGTAAGGCGACGGCGTTTCCATGTGATCGAGCCACGGCATCGGCACTTCGGTCGGCCCTGGCAGCAGATAATCGGCGAGCGTGGTGTTGAGCGGCTGACCGGCGCGATCAAACGGCATCTCCTCGTAGAGCGCCGTGCCGATGCCCTGCGCGAGGCCGCCATAGATCTGGCCATCGACGATCATCGGATTGACCAGCACGCCGCCATCTTCGACGATGACGTAATCGAGAATTTCCACATCGCCCAAATCAGGATCGACGGCGACCGTGACCGCATGCGCGGCATAGCTGAACGTGCCGCTGTCACGCTGCGGCTTGTAGCCGGAGGTGGCCTCCAGGCCGCCGGGATCGACATCGCCCGGCAGATCCTGCGGGCGGCGATACCAGGTGTGCGCGATTTCCTTCAGCGTCACACTACCATTGGGCCCGCGGATCTCGCCATCCACCAGCACCACATTGGCTTCGTCGACCTGCAAAAGTTTCGCGCCGATCTTCTTGGCGCGTTCGCCGAGTTCGTGGCACGCCGTCGCCACGGCGCCACCGGCCATCACCATGCAGCGCGAGCCCCAGGTGCCGGTCGAATACGGCGTCATCGCCGTGTCGCCATGCACCACGCGAATCTTGGCGACATCGACGCCGAGCATTTCGAACGCGACCTGCGAGAGCGTCGTCTCGAGCCCCTGGCCATGCGAGTGCACGCCGACTTTAAGCTCAAGTCCGCCATCCGGCGTCAGTCGCGCGGTGGCCTGTTCATGACCAGGCACCATGGGAATGCCCCAACCGGAATAGACCGAGGTGCCATGCGCCGCCTGCTCGCAATAGATCGAGAGACCGACACCGATCAGCCGTCCGTCGGCTTCACCCTTGCGCTGACGCGCACGGATGCCATCGATATCGATCTGCGCGACGGCACGGCGCAACGCCTCGGGATAGTCGCCACTGTCGAAATGTTTCTTGGTGATGTTGTCGAACGGCATCTGCTCCGGCCGCACCAGATTGCGCAGCCGGACGTCGCCGGGCTCAAGCCCTGCTTCCGCCGCGACAAGATCGAGCATCAGCTCCAGCGCGAAACACACGCCGGTGCGGGCGACGCCGCGATAGGGCAGGATCGGACATTTGTTGGTGGCCACGGAATAGGTGCGGCAGCGATAGGCTGGCATCTGATAGGGGCCGGGCAAGATGCTGACCACCTGCGCGGCTTCAAGGCAGGCCGAGAACGGGTAAGACGAATAGGCGCCGGAATCGACCGTGGCTTCGCAGTCGATGCCGCGCAGCGTGCCGTCGCGATCGGCATAGACTGTAATCTTGTAGTGATGCTCGCGGCAGTTGGAGCTGGCGACCAGATGCTCGCGGCGATCCTCGATCCAGCGCACCGGGAAGCCACGCTTCATGGTGAGCCATGACAGGCAGACTTCCTCCGGCAGCAAGATGCCCTTGTGGCCGAAGCCGCCACCGACATCCGGCGAGACGATTCTGATCTGTCCTTGATCCATCTCAAGGCAGTCAGACAGACCGTTGCGCACAATGTGCGGCATCTGACTGCCCGTATAGAGCGTGAGCTGATCGAGACGATGATCGAACGTGGCGACGACACCCCGACCTTCGAGCGGCGACATGCATTGCCGCGCGGTCGAGATTTCGCGCGTCACCTTGATCGGCGCGTCGAGAGCCTGGGCAATATCGAATTCGAAGAAGCTTTCGAGAAAGACGTTGTCGCTCCAGTGTTCATGCACCAGCGGCGAGCCGGGCTCGCGCGCCTTCAACATGTCGTAGACGGCGGGCAGTTCTTCGAGATCGAGCGTGACGGAGGCTGCGATATCCTCGGCTTCGGCACGCGTCGGCGCGACGCACATGGCGACGAGTTCGCCGACCTGACGAATTTTATCGGTCGCCAGAATGGGTTGATCGGACGGCTTGAATCCGGCCAGCCCCGTAATCGCGCGGATCGGCTTGATGCCGACGAGATCGGCGGACGTGAAGACCACATCGCGATAACGCTCGGGAACATGGATCGCCCGGATTCGCGCATGGGCCAACGGACTGCGGACAAAAGCGACGTCCTGCAATCCCGCCAGCCTGATATCGCCGACAAATTGCCCGCGCCCGCGCATGAGGCGATCGTCCTCCTTGCGCGGCACGCGAGCGCCGACGCCCTGCTTTGAAGCAGGCGCGGCGGGCGAGATATCTCGCTCATTGCGCATCGACGGACTCCCGGCGTCTTCCCAATGGGCTTGCAAACCTCAGGCCGCGACGGCTTGAGGCAGGATCGGAGCGATCGGATCGAAGCGGACGCCTTCGCGCAGGCAGAACGCCGGCTGTAGCAGGCCGTTCGCAATCACGTCGGTATTCTCGTTGTCGCGCAGGATGTAACGGCCCGACTTCTCGACGAGCACCGAGACATCGGCATCCATGCCGACCTTGAGCGAGCCGATCTTGTCGGACAGCCCGATCATCTTCGCCGGATTGGACGTCACCATCGGCACGACCTGCTCCAGCGTGAGGCCGAGCGAAATCATCGAACTCATCGCCTGCACCAGGCTGAATTTGGCCTGGCCCTTGAACGGATGGTTCTCGTCATCCTCGTGCTCGTCCGGCGTGCCGGCCGGCGCGGGCACTTCGGTGTTGTAGCCATGGATATCGGCGCCGAGCGTATTCGGCACGATGCCGGCCGCAATCGCCTTCTTGGCGAGGCGATAGGAAAAGTGGCTGCCATGACCGACATCGATCTTGAGACCGCGATCGATCGCCGCCTGGATCACCGGATGCACCTCGCCCTCGCGATTGACGAAGCCGCCGGGATGCCGCGTGAACGGATGCGCGAGCACATCGCCTTCCTTCAGCAGCGGGATCACACGTTCCAGGATCGTATCGACGTCTTCACCGTTGTTGCCCGATTCCGGCAGACCCCAAAGCTGGCCGAAATGCACATAAACCGGCAATTCGGCGCGCTTTCCGATCTCCGCTGCCATTTCCATCACGCGAATGCCCCAGCGCGCGAAGCCGCCAATTTCGGCATGGGCCTTGATGCCGCGCACAAGGTCACGATTGGCGACGGCAGACTTCACAGTCGCATCGATATCGACGCCATCCGGGCTGTAGAGATTGGGATAGAAGTGACCCTCGAGGCCACCGACGAGATAGGTCGATAAAAACGCGTAAACGCGTGATTTCGCGGGCTCGGCGATGAAATGACGAAAGCCGGGCAGCGTCATGCAGGACGGACCACCCTGATCGATCAGCGTAGTGACGCCGGACTGCACGCCGACCATATCGGGCTGCATGCCGAAGCGGCCACTGACATACTGATAGACATGCGCGTGGGTATCGATCATGCCCGGCAGCACCAGCTTGCCTGAGACGTCGATCACCTCCTTCGCACTGGTTGGCAAAATATCGGACTGCACCGCGGCAATCTTGCCGTTGCGAATGGCGACATCCTTGAGGCCGTCGATGCCGGCTGCGGGATCGATAACGCGACCACCGCGTAGCAGCAGGTCGAATGAGGCAGTAACAGACATGGCGATCTCCTTACGCTTTGGCGGGCCCTCTTTAGAGGTTCGCCAAAATACGAAGCATACTTCGTATTTTACAAAAGCAAAGTCCGTGCCATAAACATTGCGATGCGGTAGTTTTTCAACGCGCTCGCACCATACGAGCAGTAGCCGACACAAGGAGAGACTGCGTTGCCCCAGGCCAAGCCGCGCCGTGACAAGCCCATCCACAAGCCCTGGCCGCTGGCCCAGCGACCGGGGTTTTTGATCAGACGGCTACACCAGATCCATGTCGCGCTGTTCCAGGAAGCCTGCAGTGCCTTTGAGATGACGCCACTGCAATACAGCCTGCTGTCCGCATTGGCGGCGCGCGGAACGGCCGATCAAACCAGCTTAGCTGCTGATATTGCTCTGGATCGCACGACGACGACGGGCGCGCTAAAGCGCCTCGAAGCACGCAGGCTGGTCGAGCGCCCGGTCAGCGACGACGACCGCCGCGCCCGCGTCTGCCGGCTCACACCGGCCGGTGCAGCCCTGCTCGACAAGATCGAGACCGCCGCACGCGAGGCGCACCGCGCCACGCTCGGCAACCTCACCAAGACGGAACAAACTGCGTTTATTGCCATGATGCAGCGCATTGTCGCAGCGAACAGCAGCCGCGACGGAGCCGCTGATCTATCGGATTAAGGGTCGCCGAGACGGCCCTTCCCAGATTAGAACGGCTATAAATTAATCAGCCTGATCGCGGCGCAGGCAGACAATATTCAGGACCGCAGCATCAGCCGTTCATCAGGCGGTGCGATTTCGGTGACGAGATCGCGGATCAGCGCCTTTTTTGGCAGCGGCGCCAGCGTCGTCATTCCCTCTTTGAGCCGAACCGTGCAGGCGTAATCGACCTTGCCGTCGATCAGCATCATGCATTCCTTGCACGCATTCGCATTGATGCAGGAGAAGCGAAACGCCAGCGAGGGATCCATGCTGCGCCTGATGGCACGCAAGCCATCGAGAATGGACTGGCCGTGCTCGAAGGGAATGTCGAACGTGTCCTGATGCGACGCTTCGCCAAAGGCACCGCGCTGAATGCTGAGTGTCGCCTTCATGCGGCAGCCTTTCCGGTGGCGGGCATCACTTTGCGCAGGGTCATGTCGCCATCCGACATCGCAACAATCTGGTTGACGCTCCACGCATCATCCAGACCGAGATGATCGTCGCGCTGATGCGCGCCGCGGCTTTCGGTGCGTGCGAGCGCGGGGGCAGCGACGGATTGCGCAACGGCCAGCATGTTGCGCAGGTCGAGCCAGTCGGCCAGCACGGGATCGAAGCTTTCCGCTGACGCGAACGGTGTATCGCCGATATCGGCCTTCAATTGCGCGATGGCTGATATCGCCGAGCGCAATTTCGCATCTGTGCGGAACGGACCGACATCATCGGCCATCACGGCCTGCAGTTTTACGATCACCGCTGCAGGATTTGGCGCGTCACGTTTGCTGGCACTGCGCAACAGATCGATTGCCGGCTTCGCCGCATCCGCTGACCACATCGACGCATTTGCGCGCTCCGCGGCGCTGCGGCCTGCCCGCGCGCCGAACACAAAGGCCTCGGTGATCGCATTGCCCGACAGCCTATTGGCCCCATTGGCACCGCCGACCGCTTCACCGCAAGCGAACAGTCCGGGCACGCCGGTCTGCATCATCTCGTCCACGCGGATGCCGCCCATATGATAATGCGCGATCGGCGCGACCTCGACCGGACGTTGCGCCAGATCGATGCCGTTTTCGGCGAGGCGGTCCACCACCGGCCCGAATGCCTTGCGGATCTCGGCCTCAGGCACATGCTGGAAGCTCAGATAGGCGCCGCCGGCGGGGCTGCCGCGGCCCGCTTCGACTTCCTTGGTGATCGCATAGGTGGCGAGATCACGCGTCAGCACATAGGTGCCGTCGCTGCGCTTGTCCCGCGTTGCATAGTCCTCTTCGAATTCGCGCATCTCTGAATTGAGCAGCTTGCCGCCGAGCTTGTAGCGGAACGGGTCCCACATGATCGGATCCATGCCAACGAGGCGCGGCGCGAGATGGCCAATCGGGAAGAACTGCACGAATTCCATGTCGATCAGTTCGGCACCGGCGCGGAGTGCCAGTGCATAACCGTCGCCGCCCATATTCGACGACGCACTGTTACGCCGATAGAGACCGGTGAGCCCGCCTGTCGCGATCACCACGGCCTTCGCCGCGAGCGTCACTGCCTGCCCGGTCGGCAGATGCAGGGCCGTCGCGCCGCAGGCTTCGCCGTCACGCAGAGCAATGTCCACGATAGTGAGATCGCCGATGCGGCGAATGCCGTTCGCATTATTCAGTTGCGTGCGCAGCGTCCTCGACACCGCGGGGCCCGTCGAGAGAAAATCCACATAGGCGCAGCGCGGCCGATCATGGCCCGGCGCCTGCGCCTGTTTGATATGGCCGTCCTCGCGCGCCCAGCCGACCTTCCACGCATCCATCTCGCGCAGCCGCTGCGGACCATCTTCACACAACAACGCAGCAAGGCGCTCATCACAGAGCCCGCGGCCGGCCGCGAGCGTATCGGCGAAGTGATGTTCCCAGTGATCTGACGTCTGCTCGCCGAGCGCCGCCGCCACCGTCATCTGCGCCATGACGGTCGCGCCGCCGCGCCCAATCAGGCTGCGATCGGCAAGGATTACAGAAGCGCCGTTCTTGGCGGCTTCCAGCGCGGCATACATGCCCGCACCTCCCGCGCCGATGACGAGAACGTCGGATTCGAGATGGATGGGAACCGAGGTCACGGGAGAAGATGATGTCATGGTCAGGCGAGTGTCTCTTCAAACGATAGCTTTGTCAGCAACCATCACTGTGCCAAAACCATGCCACCCATATCCCCGCCGTCACATCTCCGTGCGCAGGATCGCCCGCGCCAGCGTCTGTGCACGCGGAACGATACTCTCAATATCCAGCCACTCCAGATCGGTATGGACATTGCCGCCGACCGGGCCGAGCCCGCACAATGTCGGCGTGCCAACGCTGGCGGTGAAACCTGAATCCGCACAGCCGCCTGCAAATTCGCCGGTCAGCGTGGTGAGGCCCGAGTCGACAGCAGCAGCCTGATAGGCTTCGAACATCGCCTTGGCGGCCGCGTCCTGCACCAGCGGCAGGAATTCGCCGTTGATGTGCAGCTTTGCCGTTGTGCCCGGCACGGTCGACGTCGCAATGATCGTTTCAATCGCGTCCATGATGGTCGCACGATCGGCCGGATCGATGTAACGGAAATCGATCTCGCCTTCCGCATGGGGCGCCGTGGTGTTGACCGACTGGCCGCCCGACACCAAGCCGACATTCAGCGTGATGCCCTTGTCCATGTCCGTCAGCGCATGAATCTGCACGATCTTATGCGCGAGCTCGCCGATGGCGCTGATGCCCACCGCAAAGTTATTGCCGGAATGCGCAGCCTTGCCGAACACCTCGAAGCGCATGAACACGCCGCCCTTGCGGCCGGTAGTGATATTCCCGGTCGGACGCCCCGGCTCCGAATTATAGACCGTGCGTGCCGCACGACCCTCGCGCTCGATGATCGGCCGCGACGAACGCGATGCGATCTCCTCGTCGCCGGTAATCAAGAGCTTGATCGGGCATGGCGCCGCATCAAATTTCTTCAGCGCCGCAGCAACGAACACATTGATGACGACGCCGGCCTTCATGTCGGCCACACCCGGCCCACGGGCAAGATTGCCTTCGATCGTGAAGGGACGCTTGGCGACTTCGCCTTTCGGAAACACGGTATCGCGATGGCCCATCAGCAGGATTGGCTTCTCGTTGCTGCCCGGCTTGCTGATCAGCCCATGCACCGCGTCGCCATAGACGTCATGGGGCTCGCGCCAGGTTTCGATGCCATACTCGGCGAAGTGCTGCTCGAAACGAGCACCGACGGCGTCGACGCCTTGCTTGTCGAAGGAGCCGGAATCGATATTCACGACGTCGCGCAGCAGGTCGATCATCGGCTGCTTTTGCGAGGCCAGCCATTCGGTGATCCGGGTTTCGGTGGTGTTCGACATGAATTGTCCTTCGGTCACTCTTGAGCGCTTGCGCTGCGCGTTCTTACTTCGCCATCGCCACGGCGGGCGACGCTACATTCGACTTGCGCATCATCATGCGCGCGATGGCTTCGCCGATCACCACGGTGGTGAAGTGCGTGTTGGCGCGGCAATCCGACGGCATGATCGACGCATCGGCGACGCGCAGGCCCTTGAGGCCCTTCACGGTACCGTCCGGATTGACCACGCCGCCCGCGTCCTTGAAGCCGGTCATGCGGCAGGTGCCGGCAGCGTGCTGGATGTCGCCGGTATCACGGCGCAGCACGGCTTCGAGCTCGCGCGTCGGCAGAGCCGCCGCCTGCGTCAGCGTCATGTCGGTATCGGTGAGGCAGATCCAGTCAGCGATGCCCGCCAGCGCCGGCTGTGTGGTGATCACGGCAAGCCGCTTCACGGCATCGACCATCCGCAGCATGTCGCGGGGGTCAGCCAGCATATTCTCCTCGACGATCGGGTCGATCGACGCATCGGTCGATGCGAGCTTCAGCGTGCCGCGCGAGAAGGCGTTGAACAGACCGGCACCGATGGCACCAGGATTGCCGATGCCACGATGATTGAACGCGATCAAGATCATGTCGCGCTTGCCGCCCTCGGCAAGGCTCGACGAATAGGTCACACAGCAATTGGTGTGGCGAGTGTCCTTGTCTTTCGGCGCGACATCGTCATGCAGCTTGATCGTCGTACGGAATAGCGGATGATCGAAGAAATTCTGGCCGACGGGCAGATCGCATTCCACGGCGATGCCCATGTCCTTCAGCTCGTCCGCCGGACCGACGCCCGAGCGCAGCAGGATCGCCGGGCTGTGGATCGAGCCACCGCATAGCACGATCTCGCGCGCGCTGATTTCCTGCGTGCCCTGCCCTTCGATGTGAACGATCACGCCGGTCGCCTGACCGTCCTTGATCACAACGCGATCGACCAGCGCATGACCGCGAATTTCGAGATTGGCGCGACCGCGCGCCGGCTCAAGATAGGCTTCATTGGTGGAGATACGCCGCAGATCGCGGCTGTTGATCGGGTAGCAGGCAACGCCCTCGCCATCCGGCCCATTGACGTCGTCGCACCACGCATAGCCCGAGGCCAGCGCTGCATCGCGCAAGCCTTTGTCGATCGGCCCCCATGTCCCGGGCGGTGCGCGATAGACCGGCAGCGGACCGCCGCGGCCATGGCCGGGCCTGTCGCCGAATTCCAGATCGTCCTCGATCACCGAGAACAGCGGCATGATCTCCCTGGCCGACCAGCCGGTGCACCCCAGCGACGCCCATTCGTCGAATGCGGCGGCGACACCGCGGATCGCGATCTGGCCGTTCATCATCGACGAGCCTCCGAGGCCCTTGCCGCGCCAGTAGAAGCGCTGGTCTTGCCCCGCGACGCGACGCGAATTCAGCTGCGGCCATTGCCACTTTTCCTGGAATTCGCGCTGGTGAATGATCGGGATCGGGTTCGCCGTGGTCACTTCCCACGGCGCATCGGCAGCACGCCAATCGAGCCCGGCTTCCAGCAGCAGCACACGCGTAGCGGGATTTTCGGAAAGCCTGGCAGCCACGGCAGCGCCGGCAGATCCACCGCCGACGACGATCACATCATACATAGTGCTTCATTTCTTTCTGCTGCGGCGCCTTGCGCCGATATTGACCGGCCGAACGCGTGCAAAATCCGTTCCTACCATTATGCGCCCGGTGCGCGGCAGACGCCAGCAGACGCGCTGCAGAGGCAACGCGCGGCAAAGGCATGGCGGCTGGAAAGATATGGCCACAAGTTGTAGCGGTGATGGATTGAACGGAAAGAACCGCCTCAGAGGGGATCGCCGGGCTTCTTCGCAGGCGGATCGTCATCGAGAATGGCGCGCCAGCCGGCGCCGTCGAGATCGTCGAACTGGCCTGATCTCAGCGACCACATGAAGGCCCACAGGCCAAGCAACCCGAGCGCGAGCGCCAGCGGCACGAGGACGACAAGGGACTGCATGGTTGGGCCCTATTTCAGCACGAGGCGGTTCTTCGACAGGAACATGCGCTGTCCGCCGGCCTCGCCCTCAAGCACCAGATCCCACAGTCCCGGCGCAAGTTCGGCGACCTTGCCGCGATAGAGCACGCCGCCGCCGGCCCCGACGAGCTCAACCGGCCGGTCCGCGCGACGATCCGCCGGCCGCTCCAGCCGCCCAGTGAAGGTCAGCCCCGTGATCGGATTGCCGTTGCGGTCGCGTGCCTCGACGCGGACGGCGGCATCACCTGCAGCATCGCGCTCGACATGCGCGCTGACTTTCCAGCCGCGACTGATCTGGCTGCGCGCGGCCTCGATCTCGTTGCCGTAAGCAAGGCTCGCTGTATAGGGACTATCCACCTCGACACCCGGCAGCGTCTCCAGCGCGAATTTCATCATGACGACATTGACGCCGATGATCATGCCGAAAAACAAAACCAGGCAGATCAGGACGAACCGGCCGGTAATCGGACGAGGTGCGGCAACGGCGGCGCTCATGCTGTTCTCCTTCACGGTGCAACGAAATGATCGGTCGCTGACGCCATGTCACCATGGGCGGCATCGGTGACCCGCATCACAAGCGGGATCGACTTCTCGGAATTGCCCGCCGCGGGAGCCGTCACCAGCACACGCAGTTCGGTAGTCTGGTCGCGTCCAAGCACGATCTCCGGGCGGCCTGACGACACCGCATCCATGCCCACCACATGCACGGTGGCATTGACCGGCCCGTTGACATCGAGCGTGACCACACGGCCGGCGCCACGCTTGTTCAAGAGGCGCACCGTATAGGCATTGCGGATCGAACCGTCGCTGAGGCGCACGGCGACCGGATTGCGGTCGTGCAGCACGTTGATGTCGAGCAACGAGCGGTTCAGCAGAGCATAGAGCATCACCGCACCGACAGCGACAATCTTGCCGACATAGGCCACCGTACGCGGCCGGATAATACGATAAATCTCCGGCTTGCCCGCCTTGCGCCTGGCAATGTTGATGTCGGTGTCGTAGCCGATCAGCCGCGTCGGTCGGCCTATCTTGCTCATCACGCCGTCGCAGGCGTCGATGCACAACCCGCACTGGATACAATCCATCTGCAATCCATTACGGATATCGATGCCAACCGGGCAGACGTTCACGCATTGATAGCAGTCGATGCAGTCGCCTGCGGGCTGGTCGAGCGCACGCAACTCCGCCGCCTTCTTCAGCGAGGTGCGCTGCTCGCCGCGATCGGTCTTGTAGGTGACGTTGAGCGCCCACTCATCCGTCAGCGCCGCCTGGATCCGCGGCCACGGGCACATATAGATACAGACCTGCTCGCGCATCCAGCCGGCCAGTGTGTAGGTCGTCGCCGCCAGGATCGCGATCCAGATATAAGCCAGCGCCGGCGCCTGGAACGTCACGAGTTCCCTCACCAGCGTCGGCGCATCGTTGAAATAGAGCACCCAGGCGCCGCCGGTCCACCATGCGATCAGGAGCCAGATCGAATGCTTCATGGTCAGTTCGACGACACGCTGCAGCGTGAACCCTTCGGCCTCCTTCTTCATCCGCTCGCGGCGATCGCCCTCGATCAGGCGCTCGACGGCAAAAAACAGGTCGGTCCAGACTGTCTGCGGACAGAGATAGCCGCACCAGACACGGCCGCCGACGGCATTCATCAAGAACAGCGTGAGGGCTGCAAGGATCAGCAGGCCGGTGAAGAAATACACTTCCTGCGGCCACAGCTCGATGAAAAAGAAATAGAAGCGACTGTTCGGCAGATCGACCAGCACTGCCTGATCGGGGGCACCGGGACCGCGATTCCAACGCACGAAGGGCAGCAGATAATAAATGCCAAGGCAGACCGCCATCAGCGCCCATTTGACGTTGCGATACCTGCCGGAGACCTTCTGCGGATAGACCTTCTTCTGCGCCGCATAGAGCGGGCCGTAGTCGAATTCCTCTGGCGCAACAAGCTTGTTCATGGAGGTCACTCTCGTCTTTGGAATGACCCTAGACTTCGCCGGCGCGATGCAATTGATGTACGTCAAAGGCACGCGCGGGATTGCCCGCGCGCGCTATGACTTATTGTCCACCCCCCAGCGAGTGAACATAGACCGTCAGCGCCTTGATGGTCGCCGGATCGAGACGGCCGATCCAGGCCGGCATCACGCCGTTGCGGCCGTTGGTGATGGTCTCGACGATGGTCGTCTCGTCCGAACCGTAAAGCCAGATATTGTCGGTCAGGTTCGGCGCCCCTATGTCGGGATTTCCCTTGCCGGCGTCGCCGTGACACGAGGCGCAGTTGTCGGCGAACAGCTTCTGGCCGGCATTGGCGTCGTAACCCTTGGCCGTCGGCAATCCCGACAGTGAGCGCACGTAGTTCGCAACCGTCTCGATCTCCGGCTTCTTCAACATACCGTCACGGCCGAAGGCCAGCATCGATCCTTCATGCGATTCCGCATGGGCGGAACGCGCGCCGAACTGGATGGTCTTCTGGATCTGCTCCAGCGTGCCGCCCCACAGCCAGTCGTCATCGTTCAGGTTGGGGAAGCCCTTGGCACCGGCCGCACCAGTGCCGTGACACGGCGCGCAATTGTCGCCGAACACCACACGGCCTCTGGCGCGCCCCAGTGCCAGCAGCGCCGGATCCTTCTCGATTTCCGCGAGCGGTGCAGCGCCGAGCACCGTCATCTTGCCTCCGCGGACCTTCTCGAGATTGGCGAGATCGGCAGCGACGTCCGCGCGTGACGAATAGCCCATGACGCCTGTCGCGTAGCTCTGCACTAGCGGCCAGGACGGATACACGACCCAATAGCCGATCGCCCACACGATGGTGAGATAGAAGGTCATCACCCACCAGCGCGGCAGTGGCGTGTTGAGTTCCTTGATGCCATCCCAGGAGTGACCTGTGGTGGTCTTGCCAGTGGCCTTGTCGAATTCGCCTTCGTGATCGCTCATGATCTGATCAATCCTCTCGCAACGGCTGACGCGCGGCTGCGTCAAACATCGCCTTGTTGCGGGGCCACAATGCGTAGGTCAGAATTGCGATGAAGATTCCGACAAAGACCGGCGTCCAGAATGTCAGGACGAGGTTCGACGCGAAGTTCTCGACGGTCAGGATTGCGCGCATGCTTCCATCTCCTCAGCGGAGGTTTGCTTTTTCGTTGTAGAGTTTGAAATCGACCAGCGTGCCCAGCATCTGCAGATAGGCGACCAGTGCATCCATCTCGGTGGGCAGGCCTGGCTTGCCGTCGAAGTTGCGTGCCACCGATTTCGGATAGCGCTTGAGCAGCGCATCGGTATCGCCATTGTCAGGATCGGCCTGAGTCTTCAGGTCGGCCACCGCATTGGCGATCTGATCATCCGTATAGGGCACACCCACCGCACGGTTGGTGCGCAGGTGATCAGCGACGTTCTCGGCGCTGACAGGAGCTTCGGCCAGGAACTTGTAGGACGGCATCACCGACTGCGGCACGATGGCGCGCGGATTGCTCAGATGTGTGACGTGCCATTCATCGGAATATTTCGCGCCGACACGCGCGAGATCGGGCCCGGTGCGCTTCGAGCCCCACTGGAACGGATGGTCGTACATGCTCTCCGCCGCCAGCGAGTAATGCCCGTAACGTTCGACCTCGTCGCGCAGCGGCCGCACCATCTGCGAGTGGCAGAGATAGCAGCCCTCGCGGACATAGACGTTGCGCCCTGCCAGCTCGAGCGGCGTGTAAGGCCGCATCCCCTCGACCGCCTCGATGGTGCTCTTGAGATAGAACAAAGGCGCGATCTCGACGATGCCGCCGATGGCGATGACGAGAACGATACCCACGATCAGGACGATCGAATTCTTCTCGAAGATTTGGTGCCGGCTCCAGAAAGACATGATTGATCCTCACTCCGCCGGCTGCAACGTGGCGCCGGGGCTCGATAGCGCGCCCTCTTCCGCCTCGCCAACGCGCACGGTCATCCACAAATTCCAGGCCATGATCAGCGCGCCAATCAGGAACAGCCCGCCGCCCGCAGCGCGGATGATGTAAAATGGGTGCATCGCTTCGACGCTCTCGATGAAGGAATATTCGAGGAAGCCCAGCGACGTATAAGCGCGCCACATCAGACCCTGCAGAATGCCTGACACCCACATCGCCGAGATGTACAGAACGATGCCGAGCGTCGCGATCCAGAAGTGCCACTCGACCAGCTTCAGGCTGTAGAGCTGCTTGCGATTCCACAGCCACGGCACGAGGCAATAGAGAGCGCCAAAGGAGACAAAGCCGACCCAGCCAAGCGCACCGGAATGCACGTGACCGATGGTCCAGTCGGTGTAGTGGCTGAGCGAATTGACCACCTTGATGGACATCAGCGGACCTTCGAAGGTCGCCATGCCGTAGAACGCCACCGACACCACCAGCATACGCAGCACCGGATCGGTGCGCAGCTTGTCCCATGCGCCGGACAGCGTCATCAGGCCATTGATCATGCCGCCCCAGGACGGCATCCACAGCATGATCGAGAAGGTCATGCCGAGCGTCTGCGTCCAGTCGGGCAAAGCCGAATAGTGCAGGTGATGCGGACCGGCCCAGATATAGAGGAAGATGATCGCCCAGAAGTGCACGATGGACAGCCGATAGGAATAGACCGGCCGCTCGGCGCGCTTCGGAATGAAGTAATACATGATGGCGAGGAAGCCGGCGGTGAGGAAGAAGCCCACCGCGTTGTGGCCGTACCACCACTGGAACATGGCATCCTGCACGCCGGCCCAGGCGACATACGACTTGGAGCCGAAGACCGAGACGGGCAGCGCCGGATTGTTGCCGAGATGCAGCACCGCGATGGTGATGATGAAGGCGAGATAGAACCAGTTGGCGACGAAGATATGCGGTTCCTTGCGCTTCACGAGCGTCATCAGGAACACCATCAGATAAGTCACCCAGACGATGGTCAGCCACAGATCGGCATACCATTCCGGTTCGGCGTATTCCTTGGATTGCGTGACGCCGAGCAGATAGCCGGTGCCGGCAATGACGATGAAGAAGTTGTAGCCCAGCACCACGAACCATGGCGCGAGATCGCCGGCGAGCCGTGTGCGGCAGGTCTTCTGCACCACGAAGAAGGACGTCGCGATCAGCACGTTGCCGCCGAAGGCGAACACCACCGCCGACGTATGCAACGGCCGCAGCCGGCCGAAGCTCGTCCAGGGCAGATTGAAGTTCAGATCAGGCCAGGCGAGCTGCATGGCGATCAGCAGCCCCACCGTGAAGCCGGCGATGCCCCAAAACACCGAGGCCGCAGTCGCAAACTTGATCGGCTCGAAATTGTAATTCGGCCGCCCGTCGATTTCCTGCGGCGGCAATGCGCCGCGCTCGAAATAGCGATTGAGGATGACGAACACGGAGGCCAGGCTGGCGAAGCCGGCCAGCGTCACGTGGAAGGCATAGGCCGCATCTTCCGCCTTGGCTGCTGCGATGATGGAGAGAAATACGGTGGCTGCGAGGATCACGCTCAGACCGGCCTCACCGATCGTCATCCACTTCACGCTGTCAGTCTGGTTCGTCATGATGATTCTTTCCCGAGCACGCACCCATCAATCACGGCGGCGCGCTCAGTGAATTGATTGAAATCAAAGTCGGGGGAAGCTCGCGTGCTCGCTGCGCGAGTCGTCAGGCGAGAGCGGGAGCCACGACGGAATCGGTGTCCAGCAACCGAATGCGGCCCGGCAGAATCTCGATTGCGCCGCGACGTTCGAGCTTGGCCAGCGTCCGGCACACCGTCTCGACGGTGAGGCCGAGATGATCGGCGATATCGCGCCGGCTCATCGGCACCGGAAGCGGATCGACATCGCGGCCGAGCCGTACCAGCCGGTCACGCCAGCTTGTCAGAAACACAATTAGTTTCTCTTCAGCCACGCGGCGGCCCAGCGAGAACATCTTGTCATGCGCGTCGGCGATCTCGGCCGCCATCAGCGCGACGATCTCGTTCAGCACATAAGGCCGGTGACTGGCGAATTGCGCGAATTTGTCACGCGGGATTTCCCACACCACTGCAGGACCGATTGCAGCGGCGGACACTTCATGATGCCCCTGCGTTGCGATCTCGAGGACGTCGCCCGGCAGCGCAAAACTTATGATCTGGCGACGATTACCGCATTCGGTCCTGTAGATGCCGAGCACACCCTCGACCACGCTGAAGCACTTGCCGGCCGGCGCTCCCTGCGTGAACAGAACATCCTGCGAAGTGTAGGGCACCCGCTCGCCCAGGCCCATCAACTGGCGCAGATCGGCGGCACCCAGATGAGACAGGAAGCCGCCCGGCTGCGCAGTAGCATTCGCACAAGGCGCAGCGAACGACGATGCAGCCATCAGCTTTGTCATGCGCATCCCGGTTTCTTTGGCCTCGCAGAGGTGCGGGGCACTTTGGGATAACCGGATCCGCGCGGCACACATTGATACACATCAATCGCCTCTTACCTCTCCCCGCATCTTGCGCGGGGAGAGGTCGGGTCGCGCGCATCGCGCGTGATCCGGGTGAGGGGCGGCGCACTGCAGTTGCCGCCTAGCAAGACCTATCGAATCGAAGAAGCGGAGATGGCAGTGGCTGAGGTGCCACGCCCCTCACCCCACCCCTCTCCCCGCGCAGAGCGGGGAGAGGGAGCCGGCCGCGTCTGCCGCAACTATTCAACTCTAACGCGGCCGGATGAAACTAAAACATCTCGTTTTCGATGGCCGCAACCGCCCCGGCATCGAGCAGATGCTGGCCCCAGCCGCGTTTCACCAGTGCATGTGACAGCCTCGGCGACACCAGCAGCAACAGTGCGGTCATGACCAATGGCACGGCGCTGAACCAGTCGACGCGCACCGGCGTGAGCTCTTCGGTGCTACCGGCATAGTCGCCGCGACGACACCCGATATCGCAGCAGATGCGTAGCAGATCGTGCCTGTCGCGGCCGCGGTGCGCACTACCGAGCAGCGCCTGCATGGCCTGATGCGTAACCACGCCCTCGCGCGCCGCCGGTGCGACATCCGGCGTCTCGCCCATCGAAACGCGCAGCAGCAGGTCGACCAGATCGACGCCGGCGAGCCAGGCGGCCATCGACTCCACCAGCCGCGGATTGCAGTCGATATAGAATGGCCCGCTGTCATCGTCCGGCATGATGAAGTCGATCGACAGCGCGCCGTGCCAGGCGAGATGCCGGCCGATGGTGGCGAGATCGTCGCGCACGCGCTCACGCCGCACGCTGCGTTTGATGGCATCGCCGCCGCCGGCACCCTCCATGATCTGCCGATAGGCGTGAAAGCCGACCAGTTCGCCGCGGCAGAACACGCCCTGCGCCTTCTCGGTCGCGCCCGTGACGTGGGCCTGTACCAGCACCTCACCGGCAAAGCCGTTGCCGGCCTCAAGCTCTTTCATTACCAGCGCAAGGTCAGCATCATTGCACACCATCCAGACGCCGCGGCTCGCGGTGCCGATGGCCGTCTTGATGACGCAGGGAAAACGGACCGCGGCGCGGAGCGTATCGGCGCTGGCGACGATCTGCGTTTCGGGCTGCGGCAATCCAAGCTCACTGAGCATGCGGCGGAAGCCGGCCTTGCTGTGCGCGATCCGGTAACTTTCAAATGACGGCAAGGCCAGGCCGGCCAGCGGCCTCAGCCGCTCCTGCACTTTCGCGAACAGGAAGCCCTGCTCGTGGATCGGCAGCAACACGTCGTAATCGCCTGTCGCCAGCAAGCCATCGATGAACCGCAGGAAGCCCAGGGGATCGTCCCTCATTCCCGGGCAGCGGTGATACATGCGGACAAATCGCGAGAACCGCGCCAACCCGGCAGCGGCGGGATCGCAGACATCCACCACATGGCCGGCGAGGCCGAGCACGGTGACAGCCTCCCGCGCGGAGGTGCTGGTGCCTTCCGACAGCAGTATCCGCAGCGGCTTAAAATTCGGGCTGCTCGTCATCATGCTCAATCATGTCGCATTCCCGGGCCGTGGTCGCGTTTCCCGCTGCCGCCCTGCACGGGCCGCAACACCTGCATGTCGCAGCGCTGATAGACATTAACGTGCTGAGAACGTAGGCATAGCGTACCTTTTCGAGGCTGCAAAAAGCGGCCGTCAGCCGCCTTGGGTGGAAACGCATATGGTCGATATTCCGGCCTCGACCTCGCATCTCGCGTCGCGTGACCACGTCCCTTCGGCGACGCGGACGCTGACGGCGATTTCCACTGCGCATTGGGTCAGTCACTTCCACATCTTCGTGCTGCCGATGCTGTTCCCGTTCCTGAAGGACCGGCTCGGCGTTGGCTATATCGAACTCGGCTTTGCGCTCACCACGTTCGCTGTCGTCTCCGGCCTCACCCAGGCGCCGATCGGCTATCTCGTCGACCGCATCGGCGCGCGCAAGATCCTGATCCTCGGCGTCATGCTCGGCGGCTGTGCGCTGATCACGCTCGGCCTGTTGCTGAGCTATCCCGCCCTGATCGTCTGCGCTGCGCTGCTTGGCCTCGCCAACAGCGTCTATCATCCGGCCGACTACGCCATCCTCGCCGCACATATGGACGAGTCGAAGATGGGCCGCGCATTCTCGATCCATACCTTTGCCGGCTTTGTCGGTGGCGCGGTCGCGCCTCCCCTGATGGCGGCACTGCTGGTCGGTATCGGTGGCCAGGGCGCGCTGATCGTCGCGGGCGCCATTGGCGTGGCCATCGCGCTGATGCTCATCGTGGTCGGCATTCCCGATGCTGGCGCCATGGCGGATGGCGATGACGCCAAAAATGCAGAAGCTCCCAAGGTCAGCATGATGACCCCCGCGATCCTGATGCTGACGCTGTTCTTCACGCTGCTGTCGCTGTCGCAGAACGGCATCAACAGCTTTGGCATCGTCGCGCTGATGAACGGCTACGGCACATCGCTGTCATCGGCGAATATCGCGCTCACCGCTTTTCTCGCGGCCAGCGCCGTCGGCGTGCTTGCCGGCGGCTGGCTGGCCGATCGGACCAGACACCACAACCGCGTCGCCGCCGTGTGTTTCACGATCAATGCCGCCATCATCTGTGCCATCGCGGTGTTCACGCTGCCGACGCCGGTGATCGTCGCGGCCATGACCACCGCGGGTTTCCTCGGCGGCGTGCTGACACCGTCGCGCGACATGCTGGTGCGCGAAGCTGCCCCTCCCGGCGCTGCCGGCCGCGCCTTCGGCATCGTCTCCACCGGCTTCAATTTCGGCGGCATCATCAGCCCCATCCTGTTCGGCTGGTTCATGGACCACGCACTGCCGCATTGGGTGTTCGGCGCCTCGGCCTGCTTTATGGCCGCGACAGTGCTGCTGGCGCTGGTATCGGAACGCAAGCGGTAACGCTGGCGCCATCGCGCAGGCGATGTGCTTCTGCTATGCTCGCGCGGCATGCTCACGGTTCGCCATCTCACCAAATCCTATCGTTCAGCCCAGGAACAGGTCGCCGTTCTGCGCGGCGTCGATCTCAGCGTTGCCGCCGGCGAGAGCGTGGCGCTGACCGGCGAATCCGGCAGCGGCAAGAGCACGCTACTGCATCTGATCGCCGGCCTCGATGAAGCCGACAGCGGCGAGATCCAACTCGGCGACATCGTTGTCACTGGCCTCCATGATTCCGCCCGCGCTGCGCTGCGCCGCGACCGGCTCGGCCTCGTGTTCCAGCAGTTCAACCTGATCCCGTCGCTCTCGGTGGCGGACAATCTGGCGTTCCAGTCGCGCATCGCCGGCAAGCACGACGCAGCCTGGCAGCGCGAACTCACCGAGCGCCTCGGCCTCGGCGCGCTGCTCAAACGCTATCCCGAACAGCTCTCCGGCGGCCAGCAGCAGCGCGTCGCCATCGGCCGCGCGCTGGCCTCGAAGCCGCAGCTGCTGCTCGCCGATGAACCCACCGGCAATCTCGACGAGGACACGGCTGACGAAGTCTTGAGGCTGGCGCGTGATCTCGTGGCGCGCACCGGCTGCGGCTTCCTGATGGTAACCCATAGCGAGCGTCTTGCTGCGACGCTCGATCGTCATGTCCATCTCCATGCAGGATTGATCGCGTGAGACGCGCGCTCTGGATCCTTGCGGTACTGCTCAGCCACTGGCGCCGGCATCCGATGCAGTTCGCCACGCTCCTGATCGGCCTGATCGCCGCCACCGCATTGTGGAGCGGCGTGCAGGCGCTCAACCAGCAGGCGCGCACCAGCTATGACCGCGCCGCCGCGGCCTTCGGCGGAACGCGCACGCCGATGCTGGTCGCAACCAATGGCGGCGCGTTTGCACAACAGCTCTTTGTCGATCTGCGCCGCGCAGGTTGGCCGGTCTCGCCCGTCGTCGAAGGCCGCGTGCAAATCGGCGGCCGCTCGGTGCGCCTGCTCGGCATTGAGCCGGTGACCATGCCTGTAGAAGCCAGCGCCACCACCGAGATTGGCAGGACCGGCGCGCAGGCCTTTCTCACGCCGCCCGGGCAAGCCCTGATCGCGCCGGAGACACTGGCCAGCCTCGGCCTCACCGAGGGCACGACGCCTGCGCTCAACGACGGAGCGCTGCTGCCGCCCCTGAAACTGCAGCCTCAGCTCGCGCCCGGCGTGCTGGTGGTCGATATCGGCATCGCCCAGAAACTGTTGAAGATGCCGGACCAGATCTCGCGCCTGCTGATCGGCAGCGCCAAAGGTCCCCGCGCATCGCTCGGCAGCGTCGCCGGCGACCAGTTGCGGCTGGTGCAGCCCGATGCCGAGACAGACCTCGAACGTCTCACCGACAGTTTCCATCTCAATCTCACCGCCTTCGGCCTGCTGTCCTTCTTCGTCGGGCTGTTCATCGTCAATTCGGCCATCGGCCTCGGCTTCGAACAGCGCCTGCCGATGCTGCGCACCTTGCGTGCCTGCGGCGTCTCGGCGCGGCAGCTCAACAGTGTGCTGATCCTCGAACTCGTCAGCATCGCACTGATCGCCGGCGTCATCGGTCTCGTCTGCGGCTATTTCATCGCTGCATCGCTGCTGCCCGATGTTGCGGCCAGCCTGCGCGGGCTCTATGGCGCACAAATCCCGGGGCAACTTACGCTGAAGCCCGAATGGTGGTTCGCTGGCCTCGCGATTTCCATCATCGGCGCGCTGCTGGCGGCGACATCGAGCCTGCTGAAAGCTGTCCGCCTCCCCTTGCTCGCCACCGCGCAGCCCTATGCCTGGCAACAGGCACAGCATCGCTGGCTGCGGCTGCAAGGCGCGGGCGCATTGCTCGTGTTCATCGCTGCCGGGCTCGCGCTCTGGCTTGGCGATTCACTGATTGCCGGCTTCTTCGTGTTGGCCGCGCTCCTGCTCGGCGCGGCGCTCGCATTGCCGGTCATCCTCGGTATCGTCCTTGCCGGCGGCGAACGCAGCACCCGACGGCCACTCGTCACATGGTTCTGGGCCGACAGCCGGCTGCAACTCTCGGGCCTGTCGCTGGCGCTGATGGCGCTGCTGCTGGCGCTCGCCGTCAATGTCGGCGTCGGCACCATGGTGGAGAGTTTCAGCCGCACCTTTACGGGCTGGCTCGACGGGCGGCTGGCGTCCGAGATCTATCTGAATGCGGCGAGCGAGAAGCAGGCGACCGAGATCAAGACCTGGCTGAAGACGCGCCCCGACGTGCAGGCCGTTCTGCCGGGCAGCCGCACCGACCTGCAGTTCAACGGCGCGCCGATCGAGCTTCTCGGCTTCGCCGATCACGCCACCTATCGCGATCAATGGCCGCTGCTGGATTCCACCAGCGATGCATGGGATCGCGTGCGCAGCGGTGACGGCGCGCTTGTCAGCGAGCAACTCTCGCTGCGGATGAAGCTCAAACTCGGCGATCGTCTGGACGTGCCGACGCCGACCGGCACATGGCCGATGGACGTCGTGGCCGTGTATGCCGATTACGGCAATCCAAAAGGCCAGATCGGCGTGAATATCGATGCACTGGTCAAACATTTCCCTGGCATCTCGCAGACCCGCATGGGCCTGCGCATCGCCCCCGCGGCCGTCCCCGCGCTGATCGGTGCCATCCGCACGCGCTTCGGCCTCGATGGTCGCAACGTGGCCGACCAGACGACGGTGAAAACGGAATCGCTTGCAATCTTCAACCGCACCTTCGCGGTTACTGCAGCGCTCAATGCCTTCACGCTCGGCGTCGCAGGCGTCGCGTTGCTCACCAGCCTGCTCACACTGAGCAATTCGCGCCTGCCCCAACTGGCGCCCCTCTGGGCCATTGGCATCACGCGTCGCCGCCTTGCCGGCATCGAGCTGTTGAAGACGCTGTCGGTCGCCTTGATTACTTCACTGCTGGCGCTGCCGCTCGGCCTGCTGGTGGCATGGTGCCTCATCGCCATCGTCAATGTGAAGGCCTTCGGCTGGCGCCTGCCGTTCCATGTGTTTCCGCTGCAACTGGTCCAATTGCTGGGCGTTGCCATGTTGGCGTCGCTGCTCGCAGCCTTGCTACCGATTCTGAAACTGCTGCGCATGCAGCCGGCCACACTGGTGAAGGTATTCGCCAATGAGCGCTAGCCTCATCACGCGTCGCAGTTTGATCGGCGGCATCGCACTGTTCGGGCTCGGCGGCTCGCGCGCGCTCGCGCAAGGTTTCGCTGGTCTCGGCCGCGACGCCGAAGGTTTTGCCAGCGTTGTGCCCGGACGCCCCCTCACCTTTCCGGCCGATCACGGCCCGCATCCGGACTTCCGCATCGAGTGGTGGTACCTCACCGCCAATCTCACGGACGCATCAGGTAATGCCTATGGCGCGCAGTGGACACTGTTTCGTCAGGCGATGGCGGCGGGCGCGCAGGGCGACGGCTGGGCGACGCCGCAGATCTGGATGGGCCACGCGGCGGTGACATCGGCGACCGCGCATCATGCGGCCGAGAATTTTGCCCGCGGCGGCATCGGTCAGGCCGGTGTCACGACAACACCGTTCCGTGCATGGATCGATGCGTGGGAAATGCGCGGGCTTGAGAACTTCGACGACAGGTCGGTTGCGCCGCTCGCTGTGTCGGCAGCGTCAGCGGATTTCAGCTACCGGCTACGGCTCGATGCAAAGCAGCCGCTCGTGCTGCAGGGCGAAAATGGTTTCAGTCGCAAATCCGAACGCGGCCAAGCATCGTATTACTACAGCCAGCCCTATTTCACCGCATCGGGCGTGCTGGCCATCGACGGCAAGGAGATCGCCGTCACCGGCCACGCCTGGATGGACAGGGAATATTCGAGCCAGCCGCTGGCTTCCGACCAGACCGGCTGGGACTGGTTCTCGCTACATCTGCCTGACAATGCGAAGCTGATGCTGTTTCGTCTCAGGCAGAAAGATGGCGCGCATTATTTTGCCGGCAATTGGATCACCGCGGACGGAAAATCCGAACAGCTTGCCCCCGGCGCTATAGATATGACGCCGACAGTCATGACGGAGATCGCCGGCCGCAGGATCCCGACGTCATGGAAGGTATCGATCGCATCGCGCGGATTGCAGATCGCAACCTCGCCGCTGAATGCCAAGAGCTGGATGACGACGAGCTTCCCGTATTGGGAAGGGCCGGTGAGCTTCACCGGCACCCACAGCGGTATGGGCTATCTGGAAATGACGGGGTATTGAGGTGCGATAGCCACCACAATCCCCGTCATGCCCGGGCTTGACCCGGGCACCCACGCCTATCTTGTCGAGCGCACCGTTAAGACGTGGATGGCCGGGACAAGCCCGGCATGACAGAGTTTTTATCGCAGCTAATAGCGAATGACGTTACTTCGTCAGCGGACAGCCGCTCTCGGCTGCGGTCGGATAGGCCTTGTCGCCGGGCACCACTGCGAGCTGTTTGTAGTAATCCCATGGCTTCTTCGATTCCGACGGCTTCTTGACCTCGAACAGATAGAGGTCCTTCACCATGCGGCCATTGGCGAGCACTTTGCCGCCCTGAGCGAAGGCGTCATCGACCGGCAGCTCCTTCAGCTTCTTGGCCACCGCTGCGGCGTCCTTGGTGCCGGCGGCCTTCACCGCCTTCAGGTAGGACAGCGTCGCCGAATAGGTGCCGGCCTGGATCATGTTCGGCATGCGCTGGGTGCGCTTGAAGAAGCGATCGGCAAATTCACGCGATTTGTCGTCGCGATCCCAGTAGAACGCCTCGGTCAGCACCAGACCCTGCGCCGCCTGCAGCCCGAGACCGTTCACTTCGGCCAGCGTGAGCAAGAGACCGGCGAGCTTCTGGCCACCGGCGACGATGCCGAATTCTGCGGCCTGCTTCACGGCATTGGTGGTATCGAGGCCGGCATTGGCAAGGCCGATGACCTTGGCTTTGGACGCCTGCGCCTGCAGCAGGAACGACGAGAAATCCGACGAGTTCAGCGGATGACGCACGGCGCCGAGCACCTTGCCGCCCTTCGCCTTCACGATATCGCCAGTGTCCTTCTCCAGCGAATAACCGAAGGCATAGTCCGCCGTAAGGAAGAACCAGGTGTCGCCGCCGGTTTCCGTCAAGGCACCACCGGTTCCGACGCCGAGGGCGCGGGTGTCGAACGACCAGTGGAAGCCATAGGGCGTGCAGGCATCGCCGGTGATGCGCGAGGTCGCCGCACCGACCACGATATCGATCTTCTTGGCCTGGGCCGAGAGCTCCTGCACCGCCAGCGCCACCGACGAGGTGGTGAGCTCGGTGATCATGTCGACGTTCTCGACATCATACCAGCGACGCGCGATGGCGGCGGCCAGATCGGGCTTGTTCTGATGGTCTGCGGTGACGATCTCGACCTTGCCGCCGAGCACCTCGCCGCCAAAATCCTCAATCGCCATCTTGGCGGCTTCGAGTGACCACTTGCCGCCGTAGTCGGCATAGACACCGGACTGGTCGTTGAGAATGCCGATCTTGACGCCTTGCGCCGAGGCCGGCGCGGCCAGCAAAAGACCGCACAGCGCAGCCGTCGACAACAGTCCGAATTTCATCAATGCCTCCCAGATTTTAATTTGGGCGCACGCTATTTTAGAAGCGAAGGTCGAACCAGATAATCTTTCGGCCTAGACAGAATTTGCAGATCAGCTTTGCGTCATCACGCAGAACGATCTGCGCGGCATTTGCTGCAACGCACTCTTGCTAGTGCTGCTTCTTCAGTGCCGCATCGATACAAGCCAGTTCCCGCTCGATTTCGGCGACCATCGAAACCGGATCGGCGTCGGAAATGAGATGCATTTTCTCGTAAGTGCCATCCTCGATGCTTTTCAGGATGGCCATCCGGTCTGTCTTGTAGCCCTTCAAACGCTCAAAATCGCCACGCTCGGCATATTTCGCAATGAGTTTTTCGAAGACGGTGCTCATGGTGGAATTCCTTGGCATCAAAAGCGCGGGGACGAATGCCCCGCGCCGTGAATGGTCGGCGATCACAAACCGCGCAGCACCAACCGGTTGAGACGGCTGGCAAACGCGGCCGGATCTTCCGGCAATTCGCCGTCGAGGATCTGCGCCTGCTCCAGCAACAGGAACGCGATGTCCGACGCCTCACCGCCCGCCGCCTTGTCCGCGCCCGCGATCTTCGCCACCAGCGGATGGCGCAGATTGATCTCGAGGATCGGCTTGGTGACAGAGCCTCGGTTCTGCATCGCCAGCATGCGTTCGAGTTCACGATCCGGGCCGGCGCCGCCGGCCACGAGGCACGAGGCCGACGTGGTCAGACGCGTCGAGACCTTCACATCGGAGACGCGCTCGCCGAGCGCATCCTTGATGACGGCAATGGTCGCGGCCTCGTCGGTCTCGGTCTTCGGCTCGTCCTTGGTCGCGTCTTCATCAATACGCGGGATCAGATCGAGATTGACCTCGCCCTGGCTCAGCGATTTCAGCGGCTTGCCGTCGAAATCGAGTGGCGCCGAGCTCCAGAATGCATCGACCGCATCGGTCAGCAGCAGCACTTCGATGCCGCGCGACTTGGCGGCCTCCAGCTTCGGATTCGACTTCAGGCGGTCGAGGCTATCGCCGGCAAGATAATAAATCTCCGTCTGGTTCGGCTTCAGGTCGGCCACGTAATCCTTCAGCGAGCGCTTTTCGCCTGAGGTCGTCGTGAAGCGCGACAGCGCCAGCAGCTTCTCGCGGCGCTCGAAGTCTTCATAGATGCCTTCCTTGATCACGGGGCCGAAGGCGTCCCAGATCTTGGCGAAGGTCTCGGCGTCTTTCTCACTCAGGCTTTCGAGTTCGCCGATGACGCGGGTGGCAACGGCTTTCCTGATTTGCGTCAGCTGCGGATTGTTCTGCAGCATCTCGCGCGAGAGGTTCAGCGGCAGATCCTCGGCATCGATGACGCCGCGAATGAAGCGCAGATAGGACGGCAGCAGATCCGCATCGTTGGTGATGAACACGCGGCGGACATAGAGCTTCACATGGCCCTTGCGGTTCGGCTCGAAAAGGTCGAACGGCTTTTGCGACGGCGCGAACAGCAGCACCGCATAGGAGTAACGCCCCTCGGCGCGGTAATGCAGCGTCATCGCCGGTTCGTCATAGGCATGCGCAATGGACTTGTAGGCCGCGCTGTAATCTTCCGGCTTCAGCTCGGACTTGGAGCGCTGCCACAATGCGCTGGCCGAATTGATCTGGCGCGGCTCGGCATCGCCGTCCTTGAGCATGATCGGAAACTGAATGTTGTCCGAATAGGCTGACACGATGCGCTCGATCTCGTAAGTTTCGAGATACTTCTTCGCGTCATCTTTCAGATGCAGCACGATGGACGTGCCGGTCGGCACGCTCATGCCGTCACTGACCTGGGCGATCTCGAAACCCGCGCCACCGGCAGAGGTCCAAGTGAACGCATCATGAGTGCCGGCGCGATGGCTGGTGACGACAATCTTCTCCGCCACCATGAAGGCTGCATAGAAACCGACGCCGAACTGGCCGATCAGGTTCGAGCCGTCCTTGGCCTCGGTCAGCCGCGACAGGAATGACTTGGTGCCGGAGCGCGCGATGGTCCCCAGATTGTCGATCAGTTCCTGACGGTCCATGCCGATGCCGGTATCGACGATCGACAACGTATTGGCTGATTTGTCCGGAATGATGGTGATGTTGGGCGACTGGCCCTCGGGGATCAGCTGGGGATTGGCGATCGCCTCGTAGCGCAGCTTGTCGCAAGCGTCGGACGCGTTGGAAATCAGCTCGCGCAGGAAGATGTCGGTCTCGGAATAGACCGAGTGAACCATCAGGTTCAGCAATTCGGCGACTTCGGCCTGGAACGGCTGGGAAACGGGTGCAGCGGTGTCAGTGGTCGTCATGAAAAGTGCCCGATACTGGTAAAAGAGAGATGACGCATATAGCGACGCGGATTTGCCGAGTCCATGGTGCAAACCAATGGATTCCGCGTGAAAATACCTCACCGGGAACTGTAGTTGCTGCCGTTACTTTGAGGTTGCGACTTGCGCGGCCAGCAGCCTGGTCGTGGCGTCGAGATCTACCAGCGGATAGACTTCGAACTGCGCCGGAATGATGTCGGCCCATTCGTTCAGGATGCGATGCAGCACTTCATTGCCATCGACCTTGAACACCGCGACCACGCCGCGGCCGACGCGCGGATAGATGTGCTGGCAGACACCTGAAGCCTGATAGGCCGCCATCCACGGCCAAAAGCTCTGCCGGGTTGCCGCCATGTCCGACGGACGATCCGCGCGCGGATTCGAGATCACCAGAAACAGCATCGCGGATTTTCTCTTCTCTGAAGCAGAATGCCTCAGCCCTGTAGGGCGCCCGCATAGGCGCTTTCCAGCATGGCCAGGCATTCGCGCGCACGCGCCTGCGCGATGTCGTTGGCGGTCTGGGAGATTTCGCGGAGATCGCGGATCGCCAGATCGACGGCGCTCAGCAGATCGATTTCACACTCATCGGCCTGGGGGGCCGCTACACGCATGGGGAAAGGGATAACTACGCTCACTGGCACGCCCGCTCTTCACGATTGCAACGTTCGAATCACTCGCGACTCATTTGGCCTGCGAATGGTTAAGCCAATCGGTAGGAAGCAACGGATCTGACGTAAAACTGTCGCGCCGCCGTCAATCCTGCCAACTCACCGGCGGGATCAGACCGACGGACGGGTCATCGCCAGGGTCATCCGACGGCTGGATCGTGGGCGCTTCGTCCTGTTCGGGCGTCGCGTCGATAATCATGGCCGGCGACGGAAGCTGTGGAACGGCCATGCTCTGCTGCCCGCGCCGATAGGACTCGAATTCGAGCTGTTTGGCGAAATACCGGAACAGGTCAGCCGCGTATTTGCGCTGCTCGGGGCTGGAAGCCGAGGCGATCTGGAAGATCAATTCGTCGGACAGTTCCGACGTGGTCGCACCGGTCAGGTCTTCAAGAACGCTCATCACAATGGCTCGGCCTATGAAGCTTTGAGCCTGCACGAGTGTGGTTGATATCGCGTTGTTCGTCGGAGCAATCGGGAGCGCGTGCGTAAGCATCACTAATGACGCCCTAATTTGTAGCGTTAGGGGGCACCGAACGTCCTACGGATGCGGCCGCGCATGACTAGACGCAATGAGATAGTGCCTGTTGCGCACTTCTGCCGCTTATTCGTGCAAGTCGGCGGAACCCGGCACACGGAAAATTAAGCCACGATTAACCATGATCGGGCGATAAAGCGAAGGTAACTGATTGCTGTCAACGGGGATGCGACGATGGTCTTGGCGATGAATCGCAGCAGCAATTCTGCGCTTGCCAATGCGACTGAAGAGGCTGACGACAGCTCCGATATCTCCGCGCTGATCGGGCGGTTGACCGCCGAGGTCAACGAGATCGCCTGCGAAAAGACCAGGTCGATCCAGCACATCACCAACCAGATGAAGATGCTGGCGCTGAATGCGCTGATCGAAAGCTCGCGCGCCGGCGCGCAGGGCGCGGGCTTCGCCGTCGTGGCACAGGAAGTGCGCAATGTCGGCCAGCAGGTCGAAACCATCGCGCGCGATCTGGAATCGCAGCTCACCGCCCGCACCGGCAGCCTGATGTCGTCGATCGAGAAGATGACCGAACGCTCGCGCGGCGAACGCATGGTCGATCTGTCGCTCAACGCCATCGAGCTGATCGACCGCAATCTCTATGAGCGGACCTGCGACGTCCGCTGGTGGGCAACCGACTCGGCCGTCGTCGATTGCGCAGCAGCACCGAGCGACGCCACTATCGCCCATGTATCGGAGCGGCTCGCCGTGATCCTCGGCGCCTACACCGTCTATCTCGATCTCTGGCTGTGCGACATGCAAGGCAATGTCATCGCCAGCGGCCGTGGCGATCGTTTCAATGTCACGGGCCAGAATATCGCCGGCACCGCCTGGTTTCGCGATGCCCGTACGCTGCGCTCCGGCGACGACTACACCGCGGGCGATGTCGAGCGCCAACCGCTCCTGAACAATGCGCAGGTCGCTACCTATTGCGCCAGCGTGCGCGAAGGTGGCAAAGTCAATGGCCGCGCCATCGGCGTGCTCGCGATTCATTTCGACTGGGAAGCCCAGGCTCGCGCCATCGTCGAAGGCGTTCGCGTCGATGACGACAAGACGCGTGTGTTGCTGGTGGATTCGAACCTGCGCGTCATCGCCTCGTCCGACGGCCAGGGCCTGCTCACCGAACGCATCGCACTGGCCCTGAACGGCCGCCGCAGTGGCTTCTATCATGACCGTTCCGGCGGCCTCGTCGCCTTTCATGCCACACCGGGCTATGAGACCTACAAAGGCCTCGGCTGGTACGGCGTGATCATGCGCGGCGCCTAGCCGCACGATCTGGCGCTTGGCAATCTCGCTGCGATAAGCTCCCGCCCGTCACAAGCGGGAGACAGCGATGACCGACGTCACTTTCGAACCGGCAATTCCGGTTCTGCGCATCTATGACATCGTCAAGGCGAAGGAATTCTATGTCGACTTCCTAGGCTTTGCGATCGACTGGGAACATCGCTACGGGCCGGACTTCCCACTTTACATGCAGGTGTCGCGCGGCGGCGTGAAGCTGCATCTCAGCGAGCACTATGGCGACGGAACGCCGGGCACCGTGGTCCATATCCGCGGCAGCAATATCGCGGCTTTCGCAAAGGAGCTGCATGACAAGCAGGCCCGTTTCGCGCGCCCGAGTCCGACCGATACGGCCCCAAAGATCACCGACCCGTTCGGCAATGTGCTGCGCTTCGATGACGCGACCAACACGCACTGAGCCCGCCGCTTCAGCCGTCGCTGCAACGAGAGAACTTACCCGTTCAACCAGTTCCGGATCTTCGCGAAGAACCCCGTGTCACGTCGCACGCTGACAGGCCCAACGGCAATTGGCCGCACGGGCTCGCCATCCACAACCGGCGCCGCCCTTGCTGCCGCCAGCGCCATGGGCCCGACCTGCGCGAGGAATGCATGTTCATGGCTACGCGTCAGCCGCGCCAACGCGGCGTCGAAGGGCAGCCAGGCGACTTCGCTGATATCCTTCATCAGCTTGCGTGATGGCGTGGGCGCGGCCTCCATGTGCCAGAAATGCACGACCTTGGTCCGTTCACCGAGCGGATAGGCCAAGGCACCGAGATAGTCATGCACAGACGCGGCATGGCCGGTCTCTTCCAGCACCTCGCGCTCAGCCGCGTCGCGCGGCGTCTCGCCATTGTCGAGCTTGCCCTTCGGCAATACCCAGTCGCCGCGCTTGCGCAGGCAGACCACGGCGAACAGCGGCGTCTCGCCCCGTTGTACGACAATGCCTCCCGCCGCCATGATGATATCGCGCGCCATGATTGTCCTTAACCGCTAACGCACAAAGACGCCATCGAGGTCATCCTCGATATGAGCATGAATGATGGAATCGAAACTCTGTTCCGCCTGGAAACCCAGCGCCAGTGCACGTTTGGTATCGAACATCGTAGGCCATCCCGCAACCATCGCCATGACAGCGGGATCGGGCACATGCTTGATGCGTGTCACAACACTGTCACCTGCCACACGGCGTAGCGCGGCAATCATCTCGGCAACGGACGCACGCACGCCGGGCATCATCACCGTGCGGCGTGCGCCGAGCTTGGCGCTGTCAAGCGTCGCAGCATGAAGCAGGAATTCCGTTGTCGCGCGCGGACTGGCATGGGTCTGCCCGACGTCGTCGGTTACTGGTAGCACCGCCTCGCGCCCGGCCAGCGGCTCGCGAATGATATTGGAGAAGAAACCCGACGCTGCTGCATTGGGCTTGCCCGGCCGTACGCAGATATTTGGCAGGCGAATTCCGATACCGTCGAAGAAGCCGCGCCGCGTATAGTCGGCCAGCAGCAATTCACAAATAGCCTTCTGCGTTCCGTAGCTCGACAGCGGCGTGTGAAAGAAATCGTCGGCGATCGGCCCGTTATAGGGCGCGCCGAAGGTCGCGATTGACGAAGTGTAGACGATGCGAGGGCGATAACTACCCCCCATCGCGCGGATCGCCTCGAACAGATTGCGCGTGCCGTCGAGATTGACCGCGTAGCCTTTGTCGAAATTCTGCTCGGCTTCGCCGGAGACGACCGCAGCAAGATGGAAGATCAGGTCGGGCTTTGACGCCAGCAGTGCTGCGGGCGCATCCGGTTTTGCGAGATCGACCATGATGCTGCGCGCGCCGACCAGATCGCTGGGGACCGCATCAGCCATCGCCAGATCGCCGATTTCCCCACCGCCGACATGACCGTCCTTCAACAGCCGCTCGCAGAGCTTGCGGCCGATCATGCCGGCCGCGCCAATTACCAGGACCTTCATTCTTTGATCTTCACTCTTTGGGCGCCGACAGCTTGTAGATCTCAAGCGCATCGGCATCGGCTCCGCGCACCGCCTTGCACATGCGGAAAATCTGCGCCGCAAGTGCCGCCATCGGCACCGGAGTCGAGGTGTCCTGTGCCACATCGACGACCGTATCGAGATCCTTGAGCATCGTATGGATGTGGCCGAGCGGCGGTGAATGAATGCCCTGCGCCATGCGCGGCACGAACAGTTGCAGCGGGATCGAATCTGCAAAGCCGCCCGCGAGCGCTTCCGGCAGGCGCTTGGCGTCGATACCGGCATTCACAGCAAGCCGCGTCGCTTCTGCCAGGACCGCCATGGTGCAGCCGACGATCACCTGGTTGCAGAGTTTGGTCATCTGCCCGGCGCCGGTCGGCCCCATATGTGTGAAGTTGCGCGCCATCGCCAGAATATAGGGCCTGATACGTTCGACATCGGCGGCCTCGCCGCCGGCCATGATCGCAAGCGTGGCTTCCTCCGCGCCTTTGGTGCCGCCCGACACCGGCGCATCGATCCAGCCCATGCCGTTCGCCGCCTGCAGCCGCGCCGCTATGGACTTCGTCTTGTCCGGATGGATCGAGGAGAAATCGACGACCAGCTTGCCCTTGCCATCGCTGCCGGACAGTCCGTTGTCGCCGAACACGACCTCCTCCACCGCCGATGCATCGGTGAGGCACATGAAGATGATGCTGGCATGAGCGACGACATCGCGCGGACTGGCGGCGGCTTTCGCACCGGCCTCCACCAGCGCATTGGCCTTGCCGGGCGAGCGATTCCAGACGGCCACATCGTAACCGGCGCCGAGCAGCCGCTTGGTCATCGGCAGTCCCATCAGGCCGAGGCCGAGGTAACCGAGCTTCTCTTTGCCGCCCGCTGAATCCACCATTTTGACGCCGTTGTCCTTCTGCCGCCGAGCCACACTGCTCGCATCTGCGAGCTATCTACGCTGCGTCCGCAGCCGCAGCAACGATGATATCAACGCCGGCGAGACTGCCAATTGTTGCGCCACAGCACGAATGAATGTTGGGCACGCACCTCGCTTGCCAGAATATTTGAAGCATGAAAGGCTTCAAGACAGCGGGGCTTTTCTTTTGGCCGGGTCTGGCCATCATCAAACGGAGTGAGCGGGCATGAAGCTGGGTTCTTCGAAGTGGCTGGTGGCGGCGGCTCTCGCGGCGGGAGCGGTGTCGGGTGCGGCGCACGCGCAGACGATTCCGACCATCAAGGTCGGCTGGACCATTCCGGCCGAAGAATCCAAATACTGGATGATGAAGCGCCCGACCGAATTCACCAATCTCGGCACGAAATACAATATCGAGTGGACGCAGTTTCAGGGCACCTCGCCGATGACCCAGGCGCTCGCCGCCGGCGCGCTGGATTGCGCCACCCAGGGCGTGCTGTCGCTCGCCAACGGCGTCAACGGCGGCAACCTCAAGGCCTATATCGTCGCGCAGCACGTGTCGGAAAAGCCCGGCAGCTTCTCGGTCTACTGGGCCGTGAAGGATGACTCGCCGATCAAGACCATAGCCGACCTCAAGGGCAAGAATGTCGGCATTTCCGTCATTGGCGGCGGCACCTACGGGCCGTTCAAGATGCTGCTGAAGGGCGCAGGCGTCGATCCCGAGAAGGACGTCAAGCTGATCGAGATCGGCTTCGCGGCCTCGGAAGATGCGCTGCGTCAGGGCCGCGTCGACGCGATCAACATGAACCAGCCATTTGCCGCGCGCATGGAAGCCAAGGGCGGCACGCGCAAGCTGTTCTCGCTGAACGAAGCGATGCCGAACATCGTGCATATCCTTGAAGCCTGCCGCGCCGATTTCGTCGACAAGAACCCCGAACTCGCCAAGGCCTATGTCGCCGACATCACCCTTGGCATGAAGAAGGCGCTGGCCAACCGCGAGGAAACGCTGAAGGTCGTCAACGAAGTCATGAAGGCACCGATCCCGGTGCTTGAGACCTATCTGCTGAAGGAGAACGACTTCGCCCGCGACCCGGGCGCAGCACCGAACTTCCCAGCCATGCAGAAGATGCTCGATATCTATACCGAGGCCGGCATGCTGCCGAAGATGGACGCGATGCAGTTCAAGCACCCGACCATTGTGGCTCCGCTCCAGTAGAGCAAGACGCGACATCTCATTGTATGATGTCCTGAGGCCACGCCCACGGCGTGGCCTCAATGCATTGGACGACAAGACCAAGAAACGGAAAGATACGCCCCATGAAGAAATTGCGATCCCGCGTCACCACCGACGGCCTCGACCGTGCCCCGCACCGCGCTTTCATGCGCGCCATGGGCCTCGACGACGAGGCGATCGCAAAACCCATGATCGGCGTGGTGTCGATGAAGGGCGAACAGACGCCCTGCAACATGACCCACGACTTTCAGGTCGACGCTGCCAAGACGGGTATTTCCGAAGCCGGCGGCACGCCGCGCGAGTTCTCGACCATCTCGGTCTCCGATGCCATCAGCATGAACCATGAGGGCATGAAGTTCTCGCTGCTATCGCGCGAGATCATCGCCGACAGTATCGAAGCCGTGATGCACGGCCTCGCTTACGACGCGCTGATCGGCTTCGGCGGCTGCGACAAGACGCTGCCCGGCGTCATCATGGGCATGGTCCGCTGCAACGTGCCGTCGATCTTCATCTATGGCGGCAGCTCACTGCCGGGACTGCACAAGGGCAAGACGCTGACCGCACTGGATTCCTATGAAGCCGTCGGCGCCTTCATGACCGGCGACATCGACAAGCAGGAGCTGGAAGCCATCGAGCGCGCGTGTCTGCCGACCATCGGCGCCTGCGCCGGCCAGTTCACCGCCAATACGATGGCGATGGTGTCCGAAGCGCTGGGGATCACGATGCCCAATGTCTCGATGATTCCCGGCGTCTATGCCGAGCGCGCGCAATTCGCACGGCGCGCCGGACGTCTGGTCATGGACATGCTGCGCAACGATGGCCCGTTGCCGCGCGACATCGTCACGCGCAAGTCTCTCGAAAACGGCGCCGCCATCGTCGCCGCCACCGGCGGCTCGACCAATGCCGCGCTGCATCTGCCGGCCATCGCCAACGAGGCCGGTATCAAATTCACCATCGACGATGTCGGCGAGGTGTTCGCGCGCACGCCCCTGATCGGCAATCTGCGACCAGGCGGCAAATATGTCGCCAAGGATGTCTACGATATCGGCGGCACCGCAGTCGTGATCCGTGCCTTGCTTGAGAGCGGCCATATCGACGGCTCCTGCATCACCATTACCGGCCGCACGATTGCGGAAGAATACGGCAATGCCAACAAGGCCGATGGCGAGATCATCTACTCCTCAGCGAAGCCGATCATGCCCGATGGTGGCGTCGCGGTGCTGAAGGGCAACCTCTCGCCTGATGGCGCGGTCATCAAGGTCGCCGGACTGAAGAAGACAGTGTTCGAAGGCACGGCCCGCGTGTTCGAGGACGAGGAAAGCTGCGTCGCCGCGGTGAAGGACCAGAACTACAAGGAAGGCGATGTGCTGATCATCCGCAATGAGGGTCCGGTCGGCGGCCCCGGCATGCGCGAGATGCTCGGGGTCACCGCGCTTATCTACGGTCAGGGCATGGGCGAGAAAGTCGCGCTGATCACCGACGGCCGCTTCTCCGGCGCGACCCGCGGCATGTGCATCGGCTATGTCTCGCCGGAAGCCTATATCGGCGGCCCGCTGGCACTGGTGCGCGACGATGACAAGATCCGCATCGACGCGCCGGCGCGGCGACTGGATCTGATGATCAGTGATGCCGAATTCGCCGCGCGCAAGGCGGCGTGGACACAGCGTCCGCCGCGCCACCGCGCCGGCGCGCTGGCGAAATATGCCAAGCTCGTCGGACAGGCCCCCGGCGGCGCCGTGACACACGACGGCGGCGCGGAATGGCCGTGGTTTGAGTAGAGACCCTCATGGTGAGGAGGCGCGTCTTCGCGCCGTCTCGAACCATGAGCTGTGGCATCATCCTTCGAGACGCGCGCGAAGTGCGCACTCCTCAGGATGAGGGACAGAGTCAATCCGCCGTCGCGGCGCGCAACTCATCCGCCCTCGCGTGCTTCAGCCCGACAGCTTCGATCGCGCGTCGCGCCGCCGCAACCAGATCCTGGTTGCCCTTCGCGCGGCAGCCATCCGGCAGCAGCTCGTTGTTCTCGAAGCCGACGCGGATATGGCCGCCCAGCAATGCGCCAACAGTGACGCAGGCCGTCTCCTGCGCACCGAAGGCGCAGACACTCCAGTGTTCGAATGTTGGCGCGCCGGGCACGACGAACGGCAGCAGATCGGCCGGGCTTGATGTCTGCCCCGCTGTATAACGGCCGAGCACGAACAACACCGGCAAACGGTCGAACGGCACCAGCCCGCGTTTGCGAAACTCCGCAAGCCGCACGGCATCCGCCGCATCGTAGAGAATGATTTGCGGCGTCACGCGCTCGCGCTTCATCCAGCCGAGCAGATCGGCGAAGGCCGGCTCCTCGCTGGCATCGGGCACCAGTTCACGGAGCGCCAGCGACACCGCTTCCGGCTTCACCGCCTGCACCACGGCGCGCTGCTCCGCCGGCGTGTATTTGCCGAGCGCCTCGGAGGTGATCTGGATCACGAGCCTGTCGCCGACTGCACTGCGGATCGCCGCGATGGCGTCCCGATAGGCCGCCGCATCGAGCAGGTGACTACCGTCGGCATTGCGCACATGGGCATGGATCATCGCCGCGCCTGCCTCGAGGCAATGCGCGGCCGTCACCGCCAACTCCGCCGGCGTCAGCGGCACGGCGGGATGGTCGGCCTTGACCTTGCGGCCGCCGTTTGGGGCGACCGCAATGGCAACGGGGGGCATGATTTACGGAATCGCTGCGATGACGGCGATCTCGACCTTGATGGCGGGGTCGGCGAGCTTCGACTCGACACAGGCGCGCGCTGGGCCAACTTCGGGCACCCAGGCATCCCACACCGTGTTCATGGCATCGCGGTCATTGATATCAGGCAGCCAGACGGTCGCGCTCAGGATGTTGTTCTTGTCGGTGCCGGCTTCCTTGAGGAGCGCGTCGATCTTGTCGAGCACCTGCTTGGTCTGCGTCTTGACGTCGCCCGAATATTCATCCGGCACCTGACCGGCGAGGTAGACGGTGTTGCCATGGATGGAAGCCTGGCTGAGACGCTTGCCGGGACCGAGACGCTTGATCATGCAGAAGTCTTTCATTGAGTGTGGAACGGAGTGACCCGGGCGCGACCATCCCCGCTCGGAACTGGCCCGTCAAGCCCATGACGCCACACGGTACAAGTGGCCCTGCGTGGACCACTCTTACTATTCCGCGGCGCGGGCCCGCTTCATGGCATCGTCCATCAGCGCCTTGGGCGCTGGCAACCGCAACCGGCGGCCATGCTGCAGATAGAGCAGCGCGACACGTTTCGGATCAGACAGGTTCCAGATTTCGACCGCGGGCAGCCGCCCCACCAGCGTCACGGATGGCCGATGCGCGATGACATGGGACAGGATCGCGGATTTCGGCCCCTTCTTGAATTTCCGGCGCACTTTTCGCGCGGCATTCTCATTGGCCGCCTGCCAGCGGATCCGCGGCCCACGCCGGCGGTTCAGAAGCCAAGAAAAGATTCGCAAAATGAATGGCATACGGCTTTTCTTTTTGCCCGGTTGCAGCGACGCTGGCGCGGTCGCGCACTCATTCTCTTAGAACGGATCATCGACAGGGGTAAAGCGGCGCGATCAAGGCGAAAGGTCGCGATGCCAAGAGAATGAAGCATTCCCCGGGGAATGACACGTTCTCCAGGGGGAACGACGCGTTTCCCGGGATATACGCGACCCTCGAATCAGGAATAGACCTGCCCCATGTCCGTTCCCGCCGGCGCCTCGCGTCAATCGAAAAATCAGCCAGACGTGTTCCAGACCTCGGACGCATTGTCCGTGCTGCATTCGGTGTTCGGCCTGCCGGGTTTTCGCGGTGCACAGGAAGATATTGTCCGCCACGTGACCGATGGCGGCAATTGCCTGGTGCTGATGCCGACCGGCGGCGGCAAGTCGCTGTGTTACCAGTTGCCATCCCTACTGCGCCCGGGCTGCGGTATCGTCGTCTCGCCCCTGATCGCACTGATGCGCGACCAGGTCGCCGGCCTGCTCGAGGCAGGCGTCAAGGCGGCGGTGCTGAACTCGACCCTGTCTTGGGACGAAGCCAACGAGGTCGAGCGGCAATTGCTCGCCGGCGAACTCGACCTTCTCTACGTCGCGCCAGAACGGCTAGTGACCCCGCGCTGCCTGGCGATGCTCGGCCGCGCCAGGATCGCCCTGTTCGCCATCGACGAGGCGCATTGCGTCGCGCAATGGGGCCACGACTTCCGGCCCGAATATATCGGCCTCTCGGTCATCGCCGAACGGTTCCCGAACATTCCGCGCATTGCGCTGACCGCCACCGCCGATGATCTGACCCGGCAGGAGATCGTGCAACGCCTCCGCCTGGAAGACGCACCGAATTTCGTGGCGAGTTTCGACCGGCCCAACATCAAGTACGAAATCGTCGACAAGACCAACGCGCAGAAGCAGTTGCAGGCTTTCATCAGCGACCGGCATTCCGGCGAGGCCGGCGTGGTCTATTGCCTGTCGCGCGCCAAGGTCGAGGACACCGCAGCCGCATTGAACAAGGCCGGCATTCTCGCGCTGCCCTATCACGCCGGGCTGGATGCCCGCCTGCGTGAGACCAATCAGGATCGCTTCATCAATGAGGACGGCGTGGTGATCGTCGCCACCGTCGCCTTCGGCATGGGCATCGACAAGCCCGACGTGCGCTTCGTCTGCCATCTCGATCTGCCGAAGAGCATCGAGGCCTATTATCAGGAAACCGGCCGCGCCGGCCGCGACGGCAAGCCGTCCAATGCGTGGATGGCCTATGGCCTTTCCGACATCGTGCAGCAGCGCCGCATGATCGACGAGTCCACGGGTTCGGAGACTTTCAAGCGCGTCTCGATCGGGAAGCTCGATGCGCTGGTCGGCCTCGCCGAAACCGTCGATTGCCGGCGCACGCGGCTGCTGGGTTACTTCGGCGAAGAGGCGACCGGCACCCGCTGCGGCAATTGCGATAATTGCCTCTCGCCGCCAAAAGTCTGGAACGGCAGCGTCGCCGCACAGAAGCTGTTGTCCTGCGCCTATCGCACCGGGCAGAAATTCGGCGCCATGCATCTGGTGGACGTCCTGATCGGCCGCCTCACCGACAAGGTCAAGCAGTTCGGCCATGACAAGCTGTCGGTATTCGGCATCGGCGGCGAGCTCACCGAGAAACAATGGCGCGCCGTGATGCGGCAACTGGTGGCGCGCGGCTTTCTCTATGCGGATGCAGACGCGTTCAATGCGCTGAAGCTCACGGAAGAAGCGCGCGGCGTGCTCAAGGGCGAGATCGAGCTGATGTTCCGCGAGGAAACCGGCGGTACCGGCCGTGCGCCGCGCAGCAAATCCCGCCGCGGCGATCTTGCGGCACCGCGCAGCGACAATGCCAATCCCGATCTGCTCGCCGTGCTGCGCGCCTGGCGCTCGGAAGTCGCGAAGAAGCGCAACGTCCCGGCCTATGTCGTGCTGCACGACGCCACCATCGATGGCATCGCCAGCGAACATCCCACCACGCTCGACCAGCTCCGCGAAATCCCGGGGATCGGCGACAAGAAGCTGGAGCATTACGGCGACGAGATCCTCGCTTTGGTGAATGCGACGCCGGGACGATAGCGGGTGATCGAAGCCACCGATGTCTATCGGGCGGGCTTGTAACCCTTGATGACCGACTCCGACTTCTTCAGGGCCGCCACAAGTTCCGCCCCGGTCATCAATGCAGTTGTCTGGCTGGACTTGATGGCGCCGCCCGCCGCAATCGCGACGGCGATGGCCGCCATGCTCTCGATATCCGGTACATCGGCGATCAGCATCACGTCATACTCGCCCAGGCAATACCAACCACCGATCAATTGTCCTCCGACGGCCTCCGTCGTCTGCCGTCCAACGGATTCAACGCGGTTCTGCGGATTCTTCATTTGCGCGGCCCATGATTCCGGCGTGTAGGCAGCCTGATACATATAGAGCGGCATGTTCGACCTCCGTCAGCCGGGATTGTCCTGACCTTTCACCGGGAGAAGAGCGCGAGCTTCGCCATTTTCACGGCACGGCCCAGCTCTATTCGCGCGATGATACCGGCAGCGATCTGCATGGTGGCGCCGATTGCCCAGCTCAAACAGATGATGCCAGCCGTCCTGGGGCGCACGGTTTCACCCAGAATGATACTGGAGACTGACGTGATCGCCGTCACCGATGTGATGAAGGTACCGGCCGCAGTGAGCAGTTCCACCATATCCGCACTGTTGCCCAGCCCACGCCATAGCGGCAGATGCATGCGGTAATCGGCAGGAACCTGGGGCAGATCGATCCCGAGATAGAAGCCGGTAGCCCCGTAAATGATCATGGCGAACACGACTTCACCCGAACCGATGACCTCGATGAAGCGGCCGACCTCGGCAACGAACAGCCCGCAGGCAGCCCCAACCAAAGCGAGTCCGGTCCGTTCGAGAATGTGCGCCAACCTGCTGAGGGTCGAGCGGGTGTGCCACGATGCGCTGGGCTTGATGATCATGTGATCCTCGTCTGCCCATGAGCCCTTCGAGGAGGAGTTTTGAGGTCCGTCCTCCGCAATAACAAGCAGGAGTGCTTACCTAAATCGAGTGGGGTGGCGGTACCTGCTTCGGTGACGTGGAAACACACGCTCGCATTCTCGCGGCGCTTGCGCGTCCGAGTTTTGCGCATTCCTTCCCACCCTCCCTTAAGAGGGCGTGCGGAACGCCGGGTGCCCATTGCACCCTTGGGCCTGATGCGAATGCGGTCTTCCGCATGGATAATGCATCAGGACTTTCGGACGCGCCGAGCGAGTGCCCAGCGTTCCGCCTGCGGTGTTTTTTCGGCTTGCTTGCACTTTGCCTTGGCGAACGGTCCGATCACCAAAATGATGGTCCCACGGCGGAGGGACAGGGAGCCTCAAGCGAGTAAGCCGGACGCGTTTCGATTTGGTCGTCCGTCACACTGTCCAGGGGTCTTTCCATCCCAAGGCCGGCCGTCTCCTTGCCAGTGGCAGTGCTGGCGCAGATCCGTCCTGCCCGAAGACAGACGTCACCCCCAAACCGCGTAACGCCGCATCTCCGGCGTCCACCGCATCCCACCCCGCGAACGTGACGATCGCGCTCGCCCCTCTCATCGGGGCCGGACGAAAGGGAATATAAACCTTATGGGGATATTGTCAACAACAGATAGGAAAAAATGTTTGGATGCGCTGTCCCGCCGCCCGCCCCAAACTGTCATTCCGGGGCGTGCGCGCATCTTTGCGCGCGCGAACCCGGAATCTCGACCTGTTCAGCGCAAAACACACCGGGCTTCCGGGCTCAGTCCGGTCCGCTTCGCGGTCCGTACTGCCCCGGAATGACGAGCGTGGGTCGGGCTTCCCCGGCATCGAACAATACGGGTGACGCAAATACCGCCAAAGGCGCCAAAACCGCTGCATTCGTAAGTATCCGGCTACGCGACGAAACAAATCTCCGCTTCCACGAAACAATTTTCTACACGGACGCCATCGGCTGGAAACCGGCCGGGATTACACCTCCATGCAACAAGTAGCCGCGTAGACGGCAGGAGGCCGCCATGAACCACTCGATCCACAGCGCAGACCGCAGCACGCATCTGAAGATCGTCGTTGTCGCCCTGGTTGCCGGCATCGCGGTTGCAGGTTTCGGCATAGCCGCCCGCACGGGCACCAGCGACGGCACCCAGACGGCCCGCGTCATCAAGGCCGGCCAGCCGACCGCCCTCACCAGTTCGAACACGACGGCGGTTCGCTGATTGTCGCATCAGGACACCGGACCGGTTTGACCTCAATCAGCGTGATGCGCCGGTGATCCCGGGATAGCGGCACGCGCCGGTGATTCCGGCGCACCGCGCGTTTCAACCTTGGCACCCTCGACAGTCCCTCTGCCCTGCCATAGTAAATCCTTGGGCGCATCGACGCGCCCGAAGATGCAGGACAGCCCTTTGACTGTGACAGATGTGGCGCCGGGTGCAGGCGAAGCCAACAGCACCATTCGTCAAGCTTCCGCGACGAGCCCCAAGACCGCAAACCAGACCGCAACCGACGCGATCATCAATTCCTATGCCGGCCGATCGATGCCCATCGATCATCTGCGGACCTTCGTCACGCCCGAGATGAATTTCGCGACGCGCACCATCAAGGCTGGCGCACCGGTGCGGCCGCTGACTTACGGCAAGCGCACACTGCCGGACTTTCCGATCGTCTCCACCGCCGGCACCTTCGACATCTACGACTATGTCTCGCGCAACCGTGTCGCCGGACTTCTGGTGATGAAGAATGACGAGGTCCTGCTCGAACATTATGACCTCGGCATCAATGCCGCCACGCGCTGGCTATCGATGTCGATGGCGAAATCCTTCAGCACCACGCTGGTGGGCGCCGCCATCCAGGACGGCTATATCCAGAGCGTCGACGACCCGCTGACCAGGTATCTTCCCGAATTCTCCGGCACCGCCTTCGAGGGCGTCAGCGTGAAGACGCTGATGCAGATGACGTCGGGCCTGCGCTGGAGCGACGACCAGACCGATGCGAATTCCGAGCGCCGCAAGATGCTCGCATTGCAGGTCGGGCAGGAGCCCGGTGCCGTCATGCGTTACATGGCTGAGCGCCCGCGCGCCGCGGCGCCCGGCACGCAATGGACCTATTCGACTGGCGATACCCATGTGGTCGGCGCGCTGGTGAAAGCCGCCACCGGCAAATGGCTGAGCGATTATCTCTCGGAGAAGATCTGGTCCAGACTCGGCATGGAGGCCGATGGCGCCTGGTGGCTGGAAGCGCCCGGCGGGCTGGAAGTCGCCGGCAGCGGGATGTTTGCCACCCTGCGCGACTATGCCCGGTTCGGCCGGTTCATTCTCGATGACGGCGTGATCGATGGCACCCGCGTGCTGCCGGAAGGCTGGGTCCGCGAGGCCGGAGCATCCAGACAGATCAACGGCCAGCGCGTCGATTACGGCTATATGTGGTGGATCGTGCCGGCGCCCGACGGCACGCTCGATGACGGCGCCTTCGTCGCGCGCGGCATTTTCGGCCAGATGCTGTACATCAATCCAAAACAGCGCGTGATCTGCGTGGTGCTGAGCGCGCGGTCGAAGCCGACGACGCTGAACGCGCCGATTCTGGACAATGATTTCTTCAATGCGGTGGTGAAGGCGCTGAAGTGAGCGGCTGGCTTCTTAACCTCTCCCCGCAAGCGGGGAGAGGTCGACTGGAACGCGCGCAGCGCGTGAAAGTCGGGTGAGGGGGACTCACCATTTGCTCGGAGTCGATGGAGACTCCCCTCACCCGTCGTCGCTTCGCGACGCCACCCTCTCCCCGCCTAGCGAAGCTTCGCTTCGCCGTGCGGGGCGAGGGAAGAACTACCCCACTTTGCTCCGCTTCGCCTGTGCCGCGACGCTCAGTTCGGGCCAGTCTTGCGCGATGGCCTCGATCAGCCAGTTGCGATAGCGGCGGATCAGTGGCGCATCCCAGCGGTCGGCGCGGGTGATGAAGTAATAGATGCCGTCCGAATAAGGCTGAAAGCTCGCATTGCCTTTTCCGATCTCGACGAGGCGGCCAGATTCCAGCTCATGCGCAACCACCATATGGTTGGACAGCGCCACGCCGCGGCCGTGGACCGCAGCATCCAGCGTCATGTGGCCCTGCCACAGGCGAGGACCGCCGAGGTCGAGTTCGTCATAGATGCCGTGCGCCGCCAGCCAGTGCGCCCAGCTGTCGAAATCCTCTTCATGCAGCAGGCGCTGGCTGAGCAGATCGCGCGGCGTCTCGATCGCCGGCATCGAGGCCAGGTAGGCCGGGCTGGCCACCGCGACGATCGGCACCCGCGCCGCCTCGATGCAGCGCAAGCCGGGGGCGAGCTGCAGCGGATTGCCATAGACCGACTCGAAGCGGATATCGATATCCGTCTCGTGCGAGGCGAAATCCGGCCGGCGATCGGTGGGGCGTAGCTCAATCTCGACGTCGCGATTGGCCTTCTCGAACAATCCGATCTTGCGCGACATCCAGTGCAGCGCGAAGCCCGGCGCGCACCAGATCAGCAGGCGATGATTGTCGCCGCGCCGCATCAGGTCGATGGTGGCATCGGCAATGGCATCCATCGCCGCCGCAATATGCCGGTGATAGCGCACGCCGTCGTCGGTCAACGAAATGCTCGACGAGGTCCGGTCGATCAGCTTGGTGCCGGTCCATGATTCCAGCGTACGCAGATGCCGGCTGATCACCGCATGGTCGCGCCCGAGGCTCTGCGCCGCGCGGCGCACGCCGCCGAGTCGCGCCACCGCATCGAAGGCACGCAGCGCCTCGAAAGGCGGGATCGACTTGCGCGACGGCGGGTTCAGCGCCGGGGCCGGCGCGGCTCCGGAATCGTCCATCACGACAGGATTGGGGCCTGGACTGGAGACCGGCTTCATCATCCATCCACATTCGGTTGGCGGCACGACCGCCAAGCGGATCGTCCCGTAGAGACAAGCATTCAGCGAAGCAAGAGACATGCCGGTGTGCACAGAGGCAAGTCGGCAGGGCTGCGGCAAGATGGCAGCCTAGCACGGTGCGCCCGGTGCACCACCATGCCCCTCATTGGCATCTTCCGGGTCATCTTGATGGCGTTACCCTCGTGAGGTCTAACGATGGCTGATCGCGCGCTGCGCGGCAGCCGCGGCATGGGGATCACGACACTGACCGATCTGTTTCAACGGCCACGCTACCGCGACCCGCTCAATCCCGGCGGCCCCCTGCTGCCGCGCACCGGCTGGAGTCGCGCGCCGATGCATCGCTGGACCTTCCAGCACATCCGCGAGATGACGCCGACCGCACAGGTCTGGCGCGGCCCCGGCCCGGTGATGCCAATGCGCGAGAATTTGCAGGCGCTCGATACGGTTGCTTTCAGCTTTGACGGCCGCGAGCTGGGTTTCGCGCGCTTTCTGGCGGACAACGCCACCGACGGCATGCTGGTGCTGCATCGCGGCGCCATCGTCTATGAACGCTACTTCAACGATATGAAGCCGCACAGCCAACACCTGTCGATGTCGATGGCCAAATCGATGGTCGGCATGGTGGCCGGCATTCTCACCGACCGCGGCGTGCTCGATCCCAAGGCGCCGGTGACGCACTATCTGCCGGAACTGTCGCGCACCGCCTATAGCGGCGCGAGTGTGCAGCATGTGCTCGACATGACCACCGGCGTGGTGTTCGACGAATCCTACACCACGCCCGGCTCGCATATGGTGAAGCTCGGCTATGCCTGCGGCTGGCGCGTCAACGACCAGCCGGACTACCCGCGCACCATGTGGGAGCTGATCCTGACGCTGACCGAACAGGACCGCCCGCACGGATCGCTGTTCCAGTATCGCTCCATCGAGACCGACGTGCTCGGCTTCATCCTGGAGCGCGCCACCGCAACTTCGTTGTCCGAACTCGTCAGCCGCGAATTATGGGCGCCGATGGGCGCGCAGGAAGACGGCTATTTCACCGTCGATCACGGCGGCTTCGCGCTGGCCGATGGCGGCTTCTGCGCAAGCCTGCGCGATTATGGCCGCTTCGCGCAGATGATCATCAATGGCGGACGGTCCGGCGATCGTCAGGTCATTCCAAAAGCGTGGATCGACGAGACCCGCAACAACGGCAACACAGAGATTTTCCAGGGCTTCTTCCGCGAGACGCTGCCGGAGGGCGCCTATCACAACAAATGGTGGATCGAGGATCCCAAAGGCCGCGCCATGCTGGCGCGCGGCATCTTCGGGCAGCTCATCTATATCGATCCCGAATCCGAATTCGCCTTCGTCAAGCTCTCGACCTGGCCCGACGTCACCAGCGTGCCGCGCGCCCGCGAGGCCGTCGCCGCCACACATGCGATCCGCGATGCGCTCACACGATAACCGAAAGGCAGCGTGATGGGCCGCTTCCTGCTCGGACGTCTGCTGCAGGCGGTGCCGACACTGATCATCGTATCGGCGGCGATCTTCTTCGCGATGCGGCTGATCCCCGGCGATCCTGCTTCCGTGATGCTCGGCGATCTCGCCACCCCCGAACAGGTCGAGGCACTGCGCCGGGAAATGGGTCTCTCCGGCGCGCTGCCGTCGCAATATCTGACCTGGCTCAGCCACATCTTCTCGGGTGACTTCGGCAAGTCGATCTCGTCAGGTGAACACGTGCTGCCGCTGATGCTGGACCGCTTCGCTGTCTCCGCAACCATCGTCGTCACAGCCGTGATGTTTGCCGCGCTCATCGCGGTGCCAGCCGGCATGTTCGCGGCATGGAAACAAGGCAGCTTCGCCGATTACGGCACCGTGGCACTCTCGACGCTCTTGTTGTCGATCCCGAGCTTCTGGCTTGGCCTGATGATCCTTCTGGTATTCGGCATGTGGCTCGAATGGTTTCCGGTGATCGGCTACGTATCGCTGAGCGAGAATTTCCGTCAGGGCGTGCTGTTCATCTTCATGCCGGTGCTGACGCTGATCATGGTCGAACTCGGCCCGATCGTGCGCATGGCGCGCGCCTCCACCATCGAGGTCTCCCGGCTCGAATATATTACCCATGCCCGCGCCAAGGGCCTGTCCGAATCCGAGGTGATGTGGCGCCACGCGTTTCGTAATGCATTTGCGCCGACCTGGACATTGATCGGCCTGATCCTCGGCGGTTTGCTCGGCGGCATCGCCATCACCGAGACGGTGTTCACCATTCCCGGCCTCGGCCGCCTGCTGGTCGAGGCGATCTATGCCCGCGACTATCCGGTGGTGCAGGGCTGCATCCTGTTCATCAGCGTCATCTATGTCATCGTCAATCTGGTCGTCGACATGCTGTATCCGCTGTTCGACCCGAAGATCGCCCAATGACGCGCTATTTCCCCCGCCTCGCGCGCGGCCGCGCCAATCTCCTGATCGGCGGCGGCCTCGTCCTGCTGCTGGCCTTGCTCGCGATCTTCGGCCCCATGCTGGCGCCCTATGATCCGCTCAAGCTCAACCTGCGCGCCGCGCTGAAAGCACCTTCCGCATCGCATCTGTTCGGCGCCGACGAATTCGGCCGTGACGTGCTGAGCCGCTTGATCTATGGCGCACGCACCACCGGCTGGATCGCGCTTGCGACCGTTGCCATCGCCGTCTCGCTCGGCCTCTTGTTCGGCATCGTCGCGGGTTTCCTGCGCGGCTGGACTGACAGGATACTCATGATCCTGAACGACTCGCTGCTGGCCTTTCCCGGCCTGCTGCTGGCGCTGTTTATCATGGCGATCTCCGGCGCCAGCCGCGAGGCGCTGATCCTGGCACTCAGCGTTGCTTATATGCCCGCCGTGGTGCGCGTTGCACGCGCCAGCGTGCTGTCGGTACGCGAACGCGAATATATCGAAGCATCGCGGGTGATGGGCAATTCGGAACTCGTGACCATGGTGCGCCATGTGCTGCCGAACTGCATGGCACCGATCACCGTGCTGGCGACGACGATGTTCGGCTGGGTGATCCTGTCGGAGAGCGCGCTGAGCTTCCTCGGCCTCGGCGTGCCGCCGCCGGCGCCGAGCTGGGGCAACATGCTGGCCTCGGGCCGGCCGTTCATCACCCAGGCGCCGTATCTGCTGATCCTGCCCGGTCTGTGCATCTCGCTGACACTGCTCGGTATCAACATGCTGGGCGATGCGCTGCGCGACTGGCTCGACCCGAAGATGCAGGCGTGATGCGATGATGACACCCGATCCATCGCAGCCCGTGATCGCAACCGAGCATCTGACCGTGACCGTCGGCCCCGGCGGCAACAGGCTCGTCGACGATGCCAACTTCTCCATCATGCCCGGCAGCATGCTGGCGCTGGTCGGCGAAAGCGGATCCGGCAAGACCATGGCCGCGCGCGCCGTGCTCGGCCTGCTGCCGACGCCGCTGATCGCCGCCCCCGGCAGCAGCATCAGGTTCCGCCACACTGAACTTGTCGGCATCGCACCGCCAGCGCTGCGCAAGATCCGCGGCGCGCATATCGGCATGGTGTTCCAGGAGCCGATGGTGTCGCTCAATCCGTCGATGACCATCGGCCGGCAGATGGCGGAAGGGCTCAAACTGCATCACCGCCGGCTGTCGCGCGGTGAGATCCGCGATCGCTGCCTTGCGATGCTGGCGCGTGTCAGCATTCCCAACCCCACACACTGCCTCGATGCCTATCCGCATGAATTCTCCGGCGGCATGCGCCAGCGCATCATGCTGGCATCGGTGATGCTGCTGAAGCCGGACCTGCTGATCGCGGATGAACCGACCACAGCGCTCGATACGCTGGTGCAGCGCGACGTGCTCGATCTGATGGTGGAACTGACGCAGGAAAACGGCACCGCGGTGCTGCTGATCAGCCACGACCTCGGCATGGTCTCGCATTACGTGCGCGACGTCGCCGTGATGCTGAAAGGCCGGATCGTCGAACAGGGCCGCAGCTATGAGGTGCTCTCGTCGCCGCAACATGAATATACGCAGCGTCTCGTCGATGCGCTGCCGCGGCGAAGCGCCGGCGGATTGCGCAGCGCGCGGACCGCCAAGCCGCTGGTCGAACTGCGCGACGTGGTGATCGACTATCCCGGCCGCGCACGCTTGTTCGGCCGTACCGAGGCCAAGCGCGCCGTCGACGGCGTCGATCTTACCATCGGCGAAGGCGAGACGCTGGCGCTGGTCGGCGGCTCTGGCTCTGGCAAGACCACGCTCGGCCGCGCCACCGTCGGCCTGATCACGCCGACCTCCGGCAGCATCGCCTTCCGCGGCGGCCAGATCATGACCTGGCGCGGCCGCGCGGCGCGGCTGCAGCGCGAGGAAATGCAGATCATCTTCCAGGATCCGTATTCCTCGCTCGATCCGCGCCAACGCATCGGCGATATCGTCGGCGAGCCTTTGCGGCTTGACACTACGATGGACGGCAAGGCGCGTGATGCCCGCGTGCGTGAGGTGCTCGATGAGGTCGGTCTGTCCCAAGACTTCCTGCGCAGGCTGCCGCATCAATTGTCCGGTGGCCAGCGCCAGCGCGTCGCCATCGCACGCGCCATCGCACGGCGCCCGGCCTTCGTGGTCGCCGACGAGCCGGTGTCGGCGCTCGACATGACCGTGCAGAAGCAGATCCTGAAACTGATCCGCGAGTTGCAGGAGCGCTATGGTTTTGCGTGTCTGTTCGTCTCGCATGATCTCGGTGCTGTCGAGCAGGTCGCCGACCGTGTCGCCGTCATGCAGAACGGCAAGATCGTCGAAGTCGGGAGCCGGGACGACATCTTCGACCGGCCGCAGCATGATTACACAAAGCGGCTGCTGAATGCGGCGATGCTGCTAGACCGGAAGTTTGATGGCGCGGGGGTGGCGGCGGAGACGGCGGTCTAGCGCCATACACTCAGGCTTTCATACGCGGGCTTGAACAGCGTACCTATCTTTGCCGGTCACTCCGCCCTCATCCTGAGGAGCGGTCGCCTTCGACCGCGTCTCGAAGGATGGCCGCGAGCTCCGGAGTGCGGCAATCATGGTTCGAGACGCGCGCAAAAGCGCGCTCCTCACCATGAGGGGGAGTACGAAAAAACCCGAGGCCATCGCCGGCCCCGGGTCTTCAAGTCTGCCGTAACGCTGCGGGCAGTTACGGCTTCTTCCACACACCCCAGGCGCGCGGTTTTTCGAGCGGCCACGACTCGTAGTTCACGAGCTTCGGCGAGACCGCCTCGATCACGGGATAGTAGTAAAGGCCGAGGATCGGCACTTCCTCTTCCATTTTGGCATGAAGCTGCCTGAGGATGGCCTTGCGCTCCTCGAAACCCGTCGCGTTTAGCGCCTTGAGATACAGCGCCTGCGCCTCCGCATCGTCCCATTGCGACGTCGGCGCCTTGGCCTTGTTGCCGATGATGGTGCCATACATCAGCATCGGGTCGGCGCGCGACGAATAGCCGAAGGACTGCAGCTGGAACTTGCCGCTCATCCAGTTCTCGAGCTGCGCCGCCCAGTCGATCACGTCGAGCTGCACGTTGAAGCCGGCGGCGTTGAGCATGGCCTGCACCACAACGGCATTCTCATACATGCCGATATAGCGCTTGTTGGTCTGCATCTTGATCGGCTCGCCCTTGTAGCCGGCTTCCTTCAAGAGCTTTTTCGCGGCTTCAGGATCGTATTTCGGCCAGGCCTGGAACGACTTTTCGAAATAGGCCGAGGATTCCGCAACACCCGACGGATTGAACTCGGTAAGACCCATCAGCTTGGTCTCCGCCATTTCCTTGAAGTCGATCGCATGCGCCAAAGCGCGGCGGATCTTGACGTTCGACATCAAGGGGTCGGTGGTCTGGATCAGGATCGCCGACAGTGACAGGCCCGGCGCGGTCTTTACGACGGCGCCGCGCTTTCTCATTTCCTCGATGCGCGAAACCTGAAGATAGGTGACGATGTCGACCTGGCCGGCGAGCAGCGCGGTTTCCGCCGCGGTCTTGTCGGGGATGACGACGAAGCGAACCTCGTCGAAATAGCTGGTGCGGTCGCCGCCGAAGCCGTCGCGCTTCTGCTTCGACGCGACATAGTCCGCGAAGCGCTCCAGCGAGACATATTGCTCCTTGCGCCATTCCTTCAGCTTGAACGAGCCTGAACCGATCGCCGATCCTGCAATCCAATTGCCCTCGGCGTCGACATTCTTCGGGCTGGCAATCCAGAAATTGCAGACGATGTCGGCGAGCCGCACCAGGAACAGCGTGTTCGGCTTGTCGAGGGTGAAGACTACCGTTCCGTCGTCCGGTGCTTCCACCGACTCGACCTTCATGCCGCGCGAACCGTCGAAGCTTGCGGCACAGACCCATGGCGCACCGGACTTCGGGGCCGCCATGCGGCGGTCCCACAGCCACTTGACGTCGGCGGCCTTCACCTTGTCGCCGTTGTGATAGACTATGCCGTCGCGGAGCTTGAAGCTGTAGGTCTTGCCGTCCGGCGACACGTCCCAGCTCTCGGCTGCGGCGGGGCCGATGGTCATGTCGTTCCTGTGCGCGACAAGCTGTTCGTAGATGTGATTGAGGACGTGATCGGTGAGATTGTCGCTGCGCGAGGCGTCGAGCGTGCGGATATCCGCCGTCATCACGATCCGCATCGTGCCGCCGCGGATCGGCTCCTCCGCACGTGCCATGCCGGCGAAGACGACGCCCGCGGCAATCGCGGCCAGGACGGTGGCGAAGACAGATCTCATCCTCATGCGGTTCTCCAAATCACGTTGCCAATATTCATAATCCGAAATGCCGGGCCGTCTCGTCGAGCGCGCGCCTGAGCTTGTCGACGAGTTCGTCGATCTCGGCATGGGTGATAACCAGCGATGGGCTGAGCACGATGGACTGGCCGACGGCGCGGACGATCAAGCCCTGATTGTAGGCGGCTTCGCGGCAGAAGATGCCGGCGCCGTCCTCGACCGTGAAGATCTCGCGGGTGTCCTTGTCCTTGACCAGTTGCAGCGCCGCCAGCGTGCCTACGCCGCGTACCTCGCCGACCACCGGATGCTGTTCGAACTGCGCCAGCGCCTGATGCAGATAGGGGCCGATGTCGTTACGAACGCGGTCGACCAGGCCTTCGCGTTCAATGATGTCGATATTGGCGAGTGCCACCGCGCAGGCGACGGGATGGCCCGAATAGGTATAGCCGTGAGCGAGCAACCCGCCGGCGCCGATGGTCTCGAACACCCGCTTGTTCATCGCCACCGCGGCGATCGGCAGATAGCCCGAGGACAGACCCTTGGCCAGCGTCATCACGTCCGGCGTGATGCCATAAGTCTGCGCACCGAACCATTCGCCGGTGCGGCCGAAACCGCAGATCACTTCATCCGCAATCAGCAACACGTCGTATTTGCGGCAGATGCGCTGAATTTCCGGCCAGTAGGTTGACGGCGGATCGATCACCCCGCCAGCGCCCTGCACGGGCTCGCCGATAAAGGCCGCAACGTTGTCAGGTCCGAGTTCGAGAATCTTGTGCTCGAGCGCCTGCGCGGCCTGCAGTCCGAATTCCTCCTTGGTCAGCTCGCCGCCGAACATGTACCAGTGCGGATGCTGGATATGCGCGAAGCCGGGCAGCGTGCCGCCGTCCATGGCATGCATATGCGGCATTCCGCACAGGCTCACGGCTGCCAGCGTACTGCCGTGATAGGCCATGGTACGGCTGATGAAGGTGCGCTTGGCCGGCTTGCCCCGCAGCTTCCAGAAATAGCGCACCATGCGGACGATGGTGTCGTTGGCCTCGGAGCCGGACGAGGTGAACAGGAAATGGTCGAGGCCCTCCGGCGTGAGCTGAGAGAGCCTGTGTGCGAGCTCCGTCATCGCCGGCGTCGTCGACTGGAAATGGTTGCTGTAGAAGGGCAGCTCCGCCATCTGCCGTGTGGCGGCATCGACCAGTTCCTGCCGGCCATAGCCGACATTGACGCACCACAACCCGGCCATGCCGTCCAGGAATCTGCGCCCGTCGCTGTCCCAGATCTGGCAGCCCTCGCCGCGCACGACCACACGGGTCTTGCCGCTGGCGATCACGGCGGGATCGGTGAAGGAATGGACGTGATGCGCGCCGTCGAGCGCCTGCAAATCGCCGGTTGTTCTTGTTGTATCGAGCATCTTTTTCTCCGACGACGCCAGGCAGCCACGACAGGGCCAGCGTCAACGAAGGGATCATCGAATTGCCCGGACGATTGCGGGAGATGCCAAACAGGGGGCCGGTGGTGCGCAGCGCGCACCGTGGCCGCCCAATGCGCGGAGCAAGCCGCTAGGTGTGATGCGCGAAATCCGCCGGGGTCAGTTCGATCGGCTGGCCATGCGGCGTGCGATCGGCGGCGTGGTCCCAGGCATCGCGATAGCGATGCAGCGCATCCGCCGTCGTCACGCCCTTCTCGGCGATCAGATTTTCCAGCGTCGCCAGCCAGTGCCGGTAATAGGTCTCGCCGGTGTCGGCATCGCCGTCCGCCTGGGCGCGCTTGATCTCGGCGGCCAGCGCAGCAGCCCATTCCGTCCAGGTGAACACGCCGCGCTCATGCAGCGTCACGGCCATAGCGAAGGCCTGAGCCTCCCACGGCTCGCGAAACACCGGTCCCTCGGCGTCACAGGGGATGCTCGGGATTTCGGCCGTCGCACGCGTTGCAGCTTGAGTATTGGTCGTCATCACACCGGCTCCAGACATCAGGCGAATCCTACACCGACGCGCGCCTCGCGCAAATGTCGCTGCGTGACGCGCATGGCTGGTGTCTAATTCCTGACCTGCGAGAAAAACTCCAACATAAAGCGCGGTATGCGGCACGTTGCCCCGTCTGCAGGCTCACACTGCACAATCTGCGATCTTGCTCCGCTGAATAATTTTGGCGTACCCGTCGCTGCACTCGATCCCGTGAATAAAAGGTAGACTTAAGATGGAAAAGCCAAGCCTCATCCTGACCGGAGGACGCGTGTTCTGTGGTCTCAACGAGGGCTTTGTCGAAGCCATCGCGATCGCATCGGGACGCGTGCTGGCCACCGGTTCGGCTGAAAAGATCGCCGAACTTGCCGGCCCTGAGACCCGCATCATCGAACTCGCCGGTCGCACCGCCATCCCGGGCCTGAACGATGCGCATATGCATCTGCTGCCGCTCGGCCTGACCATGACCGAGATCAATCTGCGGCCGGAAACCGGCGCCAACAGCATCGGCGAAATCCTGCGCCGCGTCGCCGAAAAGGCCAAGACGGCCAAGCCCGGCGAATGGATCAATGGCCGCGGCTATGACCACTACGAGCTCGCGGAAAAGCGACACCCCACCGCCGAAGAGCTCGATCAGGTTGCGCCAAACAATCCGGTCTATCTCAAGCGCACCTGCGGCCATGTCGCCGTGATCAACACGCAGGCGATGCGCGCGGCCGGCATCGGCCACAACACGCCGCAGCCCGATGGCGGCATGATCGAGCGCCGCGACAACAAGCTCACCGGCCTGCTCGCCGAACGCGCGCTGCGCCTGATCGTCGACGCCGCGCCGAAGCCAAGCGCCGAACGCCTGCGCGACGCGATCGACCGCGCCAGCCGGTTCATGCTCGAGCAAGGCTTCACCAGCGTGATGGACGCCGCGGTCGGCATGGCCGCAGGCATGGATGAGATCGATGCCTATGAGCATCTGGCCAAATCGAACACGCTGCCGATCCGCACCTGGGTCTGTATCTACGGCAACACCGACGGCATCGGCGATCAGGCACATGCTGCAGGTTATCGTTTCGGCCGCGAGGTCGGCATGCTGCGCTATGGCGCGATGAAAGTGTTCGGTGACGGCAGCGCGGGCGGCCTCACCGCTGCGATGTCGGAGCCCTATCTCGTGGGCGATCCCGATAACCGCGGCATCTTCTGCTACACCGACAAGGAAATGCACGACTATCTCGCGCATTATCATGGCCTCGGCTACCAGCTCGCGATCCACGCCATCGGCGATGCCGCCATCGAGCAGGTGCTGTCAGGCATCGAGAAAGCGGGTACGACGGAGAACCCGATCCTCGGCCGGCGCCATCGCATCGAGCATTGCGGCTTCCTGAGCGACAGCCAGATCGCACGCATGGCCGCCGCGGGCATCGACCCGGTCCCGCAGCCGGTCTTCATGTATGAATTCGGCGATCTCTACATCACCAATCTCGGCCAGGCGCGTACCGATGTTGCCTATCCCATGCGCAAATGGTTCGACGCCGGCCTGCATCCGGCAGCAAGCTCGGACGCACCGGTCTCCACCACCGATCCGTTCAAGAACCTGTTTACGATGACGACGCGCATGTCCAACCGCCATACGGTACTTGGCGAAGGACAGAAGCTGTCGATGGCGGAAGCGATCCACGCCTACACCTATTTCGGCGCCTATACGCAATTCGCTGAAGAGCGCATGGGCCGTCTGGTGCCGGGCCAGCTCGCGGATATCGCCGTGCTCAGCCACGACGTCTTCACTTGCGCGCCTGAGGAAGTCGAGAAAGACACCCGCTGCGACCTCACCATTCTGGGTGGCGACGTCGTATTCGACAGGCTGGGGCAGGTCGCAGTCGCGGCGGAATAAAGAGAGCGCGAGATGCTGAGACACGCGGTCTATGCCCGCTGCTCAGTTACATCAGAGCAAAGGTCTGTTTGACGAAGGCCCTTGCCACAAGGCCGCGCTTCGTCTGTGCATAAAGGTACCGTCGCCAGATGACGTGGCGACGGCTGCCGATTCAAAAACGACACAGTGCCTTAACGGACGCGCTTGCGACAGGAGGCACCTGTTCCGCTGACCGCGGCACGGCATTGATCGATCGTGTCATAACTACAATCGGTGCCGCGCGACTGTGATTTGGCGCACCACGCCCTTCCCTTGGCCTCGCTCTGCGTGGTGACGAATACCATGCTCGCGCTCGCTACGATCGTGGAAACAAGCAGGGACAATAAAAAACGCTTCTTCAGGTTCTGCATCGCATCCTCCTTTTCAATCGTCGAAATAATGGATGACGCGATTGCATCACGATATCGGGTGTTGACCTGATCCGAGCCGCGGAATCACCCTTGCGATCACAGCGAAAGATCGTGATGCGCTGGAATGGCTATTGCAGGCGCAACGGTGCAATCGTATCGCTCACCTGCAATAGCGATGCGATACCGGATGGGATCTTCCGTGCGATGTGCGGACCCAGCAACGACCATGGCGCCAGTAATATCGGTTATGCCAATGCCGCCTGTGACTCCCCACCGCTGCTCCGGTGGCAGCACCGATGGCCGCACCGCGCCGCCCGCCGACGGCGCCGCCAATGATGGCGCCGGATACCGCGCCGCGTCCTGCTGCGCTTTGGGCAAGCGCATCCGCCAGCGGAACCACTGCAGACAGCGTGAGTAGAACGAGCAAGGTTGAGATCCGGCGCATGCGTAACTCCCTGACAAATGAGCCCCCTCACCTGCCCCGATTTGAAATGCACTTGCAGAGCCATAGCCATCGGGAAAAACCCTTGGCCGGCGTGCGTCACGCGCCACCGCATGTGTCAGCGCCTTACTAATTATTCACTGGGACACGCCGCTCTTCCGAATTATTGGAGCGCGATGCGATACTTTTTCCATATTCTGGACGGGCCGAAAGTTTTTCCCGATGAGGTCGGAAGCCGCCTTTCAAATCCGAAGCTTGCGATCACGCAGGCGCAGGCCCTTGCGACGGAATTGAGCAAGGCCGGCGCGCTGTGCAGGTCCCATCTGGTGTTTGTTCTCGACGAGAACGGCAACCGCATTTTCAGATGCCGGGCCCACTGACGGCTTCGCATATGGCTGCCGTCGTATGCGCGGATCGGGACATCGTCGAAGAAGTTGCCGAGTATCAGGGTAAAGCCCGATACCCGCTCAGGTGCTTTCCCTTATATCTCCCGTCGCGCTTCAAATTTTCCGGGCTATCCTGCACCACGTCGTCATTTACGAGGTTCGGTCGTGCGGGCCAGAATCTTCAGATTTGCAAAGATCCTGATGGCGTTTTTCGGCATCGCGCTGATGACGATCTTCGCTGTGCGCATCTACGATTCGCAGCGCGGACTGCCACTCGAGACATGGCATACCTACGTTCCGCATGAGCTTCATGCGAGCAAGCTGGATACTGCCGACTGGGCGCAATATATGGCGGCTGAGGCGGTGCTTTTCGACGAAGTCCAGCGCGAGGTATCGCAGAAGCTCGATGCGACAGAACGTGTGCCACCCAATCGGTATTTCGAAGGCAGCCCGGTCTATCCCCCGCATTTCGTGCAGGATTTCAACCGCTCCTTTGTGCTGGAGCCGAAGGGGAAGCCGATCGGGGCGGTCGTGCTTCTTCATGGCCTGACGGATTCCCCCTACAGCCAGCGCCATATTGCGCGCTTCTACCGCGACCAAGGCTTCCTGGCGATTGTCCCAAGGCTGCCGGCACATGGCACGGTTCCGGCCGCGCTGACCGACGTCGAATGGGAAGATTGGTTGGCTGCAACGCGGCTCGCAGTGCGGGAAGTCAAGAAGCGCATGGATTCGCCTGTGCCGCTGCATCTGGTGGGATTTTCCAATGGCGGTGCACTGGCCATCATGTATGCGCTGGATGCCATCGACGACGAAAAACTGTCCCGACCCGACCGCCTGATACTGATTTCGCCGATGGTCGGCATCACCAGTTTTGCACGCTTTGCCGGCCTCGCGGGATTTCCGGCCATTCTGCCCGCCTTCGCCAAGGCCGCCTGGCTCGACGTCGTTCCGGAGTTCAACCCCTTCAAGTACAATTCATTCCCGGTGAACGGCGCGCGTCAATCGCATCTTCTGACCAGGGCTCTGCAAGGGAGGCTCGCGCGCTATGCGAATGAAGGCAAACTGGACCGGTTTCCACCCATCCTGACATTCCAGTCACTGATGGATTTCACTGTCAGCACGCGGGCCATCGTCTCCGACCTCTATGCCCATCTGCCGGCCAATGGGAGCGAACTCGTCCTGTTCGACGTCAACCGCACCGCCCGATTTGGCCCGCTGCTCCGCACCAGCACCGACACCGCGCTGGCACGCATTGTACCCGCCGGTCCGCGGCGCTACCGCCTCGCCGTCATTACCAATTCCGGTGACAATAATGACGACGTGATCGAGCGTGTGACCGAGGCCGGCACCGTCGCCGAACATTCCCGCCCGCTCGGCCTGAGCTATCCACGGGGCTTCTATTCGCTGTCGCATGTGGCGCTGCCATTTCCGGTCAGCGATTCCCTCTATGGGGCGGAGCCGGACAAGTCCGAGGATTTCGGCGAGAACCTCGGCACCCTGGCGCCGCGCGGGGAACGCAACGTGCTGATCGCCAGCCTCGACTCGCTGATGCGAGCATCATCAAACCCGTTCTTCCCCTATATGGTCGGCCGGATCGGTGAGAGCATTGTCGCCCCCGCGAAGACCGCCCAACCGACCCGGTAAAGCGATATCGAGCCTATTGGACCAGACTGGCTCTGAGGCGCGTATATTCTGCCTCTGTAATAGATCCCGCCGATTTCAGGCGATCGAGTTTCTCGATTTCATCGGCAACACTGAATCCCACCACCCGGCGCAGGTCGTCGCGAGCCTCCTTGGCGCGCTCTGCATTTCTCTCGGCCATACTGCGGCCGTGCACCAGCAGGTAAGCGAAGATGCCGATGTAGGGCAGGACAATGAGCAGGATCACCCAGCAGACCTTGCCAATACCGGACACGTCATGGCGGCGAAACAAATCGCCGGTAACAACGATAAAGAGCCAGAACCACAGGACAAACATGAACACTGCGAACACATCGGCCACGAAATTGGCGAACGTGAAGCCACCCTGAAACAGCATGATCGGTCTCCACTCCGAAATTTGCTCGTGATCACTTGCGTCCCGAGAGCCTCAATTCCGGCACCGGCGATAGCCGACGCTAAATGCGAACTATCGAAGAACGAGATTGGAAATGCCCAGTGCCAGATTCAGTCCGATCTGGCCCTCGACTGATAGCGGCTGCAGCGTGATCGTACGGCGTGATCCGCCGACGAGGACGTTGGCGCCAAGGCCCAGGCCGAGTGCAACATTTCCGCTTGCCCCGACATAGCTGCCTCTCAATGTGCCGCGGCCGATATTACTGTTTCGCGCAAAGACGCCCCAGAACAGTGTCCCTCCTCGGGTTACACCGACATCGAGGCCAACCCGCCTGATCGTGCCTCTGTAGTTATATTGTCGCGCAGCCACGCTCGACAGGAAGACACATTGCATATCCTGGCGTGAGCCCAGAACCAGCCCAACCCTCGGACCGGTACTGCATGTCAGTCCGCCGACGCGGAAAAGCTGTTGCGCGTGAGCCGGTGTGGATAGCATCTGCGGGATCAGGAATGCGCACGCCACCGTCATTATGCGAATGCTGAACATCTGCTTCCCTCTCGAAGCCGCGACAAAATAGCCTCACGTCTGCCGCACGAGGCTAGCCGTCAGCACGCAATAGTTAATCGGGAAAAACCCTGAACAGGTCATGATGAGTACCCGGATTGCCCGGGGAACAATGACCTGGATTCAGGTACCCGCAGCAACGCGCGCGCCCGGAGAAGATTCCAGATCATTCGCAGGGACCAGAGCGCCACAAGTGCGGCTGCTTTGCCTTCCTTTTGGCCGAATCCGAAAACTTTAAAATTCTGTAAGAAAGTTGCGGCGCCGATGGACGAACGCCATCTCCAGTTCAGACGATCGCTCCTGCAACTTCCCAGATATCGCAGGCCCGGATGGCGGGCCGCAAGAGCACAGTCATCGTCGTTCCTGGAGAGAGTGGTCAGGTGATGTTTGGATCAATCAAGGCGTTCATCTCACGTGCGATCGAAGACGCCAATCAACGGAAACACGTCGAGCAGAGAGAGCTTCTCATCGTGACTGCGGCATTGCTCATCCGCGTTGCCACCGTCCATAACGAGCTATCGGATATCAGGCGCGCCAGATTGCACGCTATTTTCAGATCGCATGATGGGCTCGATGACACGGCTACGGCTCAGCTGCTCGTTGATGCAGATGCGGTCGCCCGCAGCGCGGTCGATCTTTACCGCTTTACCCGGCAGCTCAATGAATTCCTCGATGACGATGGACGCCGACGGATCGTTCAACTGATGTGGGAGATCGTTTACGCGGATCAGCGGGTCAACGAATTCGAAGAGAATCTGATCTGGCGAGCCGCAGATCTTCTGGGCGTATCGACCCGGCAGCGCGTTGAACTTCGACAGCGCGTCGTCGCTAACTTAGGGAATTTGGCGACGGTGTCAGCCTGACGCCATCAGGAGCATCCCAGGAGATACCGATCTTGGGCTCACTGGGCCAACAGCGCCGCTCCGAGAGCCAGTGTTAGTGCGAGCAGTGAAATGCCCGCGACATGCCACTGGCGAAGCACGCCTTCCGCTTGCTCGATAGCCTTGCCCCAGGCCGGAGCGATCTTCACGCACCTGTCCAGAACGACGACAATATCTCCCTCGGGAATATGGGGCAGCCGTCGCACCCAGCGCCACAGCACGGCCGCCAATATGGCGCCCAGCAAAACTGGAAACAGGGCTTTCCATAGCAGTTCGGGCGCCAGAGGATTGGGCAACATTCCTTCGGGGACCGCGAGGAATAGCGCCCATGGTACGATGAGCGACGCTACGGCGGTCGACAGCCATGGCCAGAACAGGCTCGGCGCCGCTGTCGCCTCCCGGTCCGTTGATATGGTCGTCACAAGACCTCGTACGAACTGCAGCATAAGCAGCGTCGTGCCGACAGCAGACAGCGTTGCAACCGTGTTGGCAGCCCCGTCTCCGAGCGGTCCGTCGACCACGATTTTTGCCAGCGCACCGCCGGTCAGCGGCAGCCCGCCAAGACCGACTGCGATGATCGCCACAGGAAGAAGCATGGACCACAGATATCGGCGACCGGTCGCGGCGATCACACCGATGGAAAGAAACAGCGCGCCTTTGACCAGAACGTGGTTCGCAGAATAGAAGATCGCCGCCAGTGCAGCGCGGCCATCTCCGGCAATCATGCCCATGCCAATGACGGCCACGATGAATCCCATCTGGCTGACGCTGGAATAGGCCAACACGACCTTCGGCCTGCGTTGCGTCATTCCAATGACCACACCGTAGAGCGCTGCGAACAAACCCGCAGCTGCAAGTAACGTCCCTGCATGGGGCAGTGCTGTATCGAGGGGGAGAAAGCGGATCATTCCAAGGATGCTGGCCTTGACGGCTGCGCCACTCAGCACTGTGGCAGCCGGCGTCGGCGCTGCCGCATAGGCGCGTGGCATCCAGACGTGAAATGGAACAAGGCCGGCCTTCATGCCAAAGCCTGCGATCAACAGGCCAATGATCAGGTCGCGGTGCGGCGACGTCGGTAATGCGGCGGCGGCATCAGCGATTAACAGCCCGTTGCCGGGAATATCTGCCGCGAGCAGCACGAAGGCGATGAGCAACAATGTCTCCGCCAGCAATCCAAGGCCGATATAGAGCGCGCCGGCACGCCACGCATCGGCCGTTTCATGCTGGATGATGAGGCCGCAGGCGCCGAGCGTCAGCATCGCCAGGAACAAATAGAAGCCCACCATATCGGCCGCGAGAAATACGCCGATGCACCCCGTCAGTGCGGTGAGCCAGCAGACGGCGAACCGCCCGCGGTTCGGCCTGCCCTGCAGATATGGCGATGCGTAGGCCCCGGCCGTGATCCACAGCAGCGCAGCAACGCCGAGCAGCAGCGCGCCGGGTAGATCAAGGGCGAAAGTCAAATGCAGACGGGCCGGGCCAACGACAAGCGGAGAATCGTCGGCGACAAAAAGAACTGCTGCAAATGCAGGGATCGGAGCAAAGGCCAGATACGAAGGCATTCGCAGCAATGCTCTTGGCGAGAAACAGGCCAGCAACATCCCCAGCGGAAAGAGCAAGGCGCCAGCCAACAAGGGATAGGCCTCCATCATTGCAGCGCAGCCATTGGCGCCTCCGGACGACCAACTTGCAAGACATCGATCGGACCGAGCGCCACGAGCCCCAGCAAGACCGAGAGACATGCCAGCCCCAGCGCCGCCACTTCCTGATACTTTGGCACCGCGGCGTGCAGTATCAGCGGCGCGCTCGGCGGGCCCATCGCACGCGACAGCACGATGTAGATATAGGCGCTCGTGAGCAGCCCTCCTGCGATAATCACGATTGCCCACCACCACTGCGCCGTTTCCATCGTCGCCTCCAGCAACAGCCACTTGGCCAGAAAGCCACCCGTTGGCGGCAACCCGATCAGGCACACGCCACCGAGGCCGAAGGCAAACATCGTCATGGGAAGCGCGCGCGCGATCCCGCCAAGCTCCGAGATCCGGTCATGTCCAAGCGCGGCATAGACAAGTCCGGCAGCCATGAACATGGCTGCCTTAGCGGTGGCGTGCGAGATGGCCTGGAGCATGCCGCCCGTCAGGGCATCGCCATACTGGAGATGCAACGGGTCGGCAGCGAGCGGAAACATCAGAAACAGATAGCCGATCTGCGCGACCGTCGAATAGGCGATCAGCAATTTGAGCCGTCGCTGGCGTAGCGCAACGACATTGCCGCATATGATCGCCGACGCCCCCAGTGCCCCAATGAGTTGGCCGCCGGCAACGTTCAGCAATCCCGGCATGGCGTCGAACCAGAGCCGCACGATGAGAAAGAACGATCCCTTCACCACGACGGCCGACAGAACCGCGCTTGCCGCCGCCGGCGCGCCAGCATGCGCCGGAGGAAGCCAGAGATGCAGTGGAAAGAGCGCCGTCTTGGCGAACAGCCCCACCGTCATCAGCGTGGCAGCAGCCAGCGTCGCCGGCTCAAGACGCACGCGTTGCGACATCAAGACGATGTCGAGGGTCCCATAGCTTCCGTATAGCAAGGCCGTTCCGACCAGATAGAGGATCGAGCCCAGCAGCGCAAAGAGCAGATAGCGCAACGCCGCCTGCAAGGTCTCCGCGCGACCATCGAGGCAGACCAGCGGCACCGCCGCGAAGGTCAGCAGTTCGAGCGCAACGTAGAGTGTGAACAGATCGCCGCCGAGAAAGATCATGTTCATCGCGCCCGAGATCGCCATGAGCATGACCCAGAACACCAGCGGTGCGCGGGTTTCAACTGACGCTGCGCGACTGTCGAAATTCGCATGCGCGAACACGCCGATGATGCAGATCACGATGGCCATTGCCAGCATCATCGCGACTGAAAGTCCGTCGGCGCGCAGCGTGATGCCGAGCGGGGGCTGCCAACCACCCACAATGTAGATCAGCGGCTCTCCGCTCTGCCATACTCTCAGGAAGACGATGCATGCCACGCCGAGACCTGCGGGCAACAGAACCCCGGCAATTTTTTCGGCGTACCGTCCGCCAAGGACAAACGACAGCAGGATACCAACCACTGGCAATATGATGGCCAGAACAAGAAGCGCGCCATCGGCAGTCGTCGCATCAAGCACGGTTGTCGCCGGCATCAGGATTTGCCCTCGCCATCGACGGCGCCGGAACTGTCGGACCTGATCGATGCCCGGCCGGTCTCATCCGCAAGACGCTGCACCAGCGCGATGGCCATGGCCGTCGCGGCGAAGGCGACGACAATCGCGGTGATCACCATCGCCTGGGGGACCGGATCACCGCCGAGCCCAGCCGCCGCCCGCCTGGCGATCATACCGAACAGCAGAAACACACCACTCCCGAGCAAATTGAATGCAAGGATCTTGCGTAGCGGTTCGGGATTCGTGATGAGCCCGTACAGTCCGATGCCCACCAGCGCAGCGCCGCACAAGCCGAACAGCGTTACCGCGTTCATTGCTGTTGCGCCCGTTCCGGCGGCCCTGCGGCCAGCATGCCAAGCGCGACAGCGATCGACAGCGTAAGAGCGGCTTCCACGGCGACAATCAACGGTTTGGCGTAGCCCGCCGGGTAAGCCAGAAAGGCGTCGGCGAATACCCATCCAGCAAGGCCAATAACAAGGAACAGCACCGGTCCGGTAACGAGCAAAACACGCAGCCAGAGCCGACTGATCGCAGGGGCTTTTTGCAATCCCGCGACAATGACAAGGAGCCACATCGCAGCCAGCACCGTGCCGCCCTGAAAGGCGCCGCCAGGGTGCTTCGCGCCGACCCAGCACATATAGATTCCGAACACGATTCCCACCGGTGGCAAAAGCTGAGCCAGAAAGATCAGCGTGGGATCGGGCTTTGCATAAACCTGTAGGCCCGGCATTCCACCCCAGGTACGATCCGGCGCCAGCGACCAAACTCCAAGCAAGGCAAGCAGCACGACCACCTTTTCGAGCAACGTGTCGAGCGCCCGGAACACGAACAGCACGCCGGCGACAGGGTTGCCGAGACCACTCGGCGGCAGATTTTCCATCACTGTCGGTGCGAGTGTCGGAACGGCCGCCGGTGGATGGAGCACGACGATGGCAAGACCCGCCACGACCAGCGCGCACAATGCACCCGCAGCAAGGCGAACCGCATAACCAACCCTCACACGATCGACATCGTCGGAGCGGGAACGCGTGGCGGCGCCAAGCAGCAGCAGGCCGGTCATTCCGCCGCCGATCGCCGCCTCTGTCAGCGCCACATCGACAGCGTGGAGCCGAACCCATGCAATGGACAGAAGCAGCCCATAGACGGCGAACATGACGACTGCCGCGAACGCCGTGCGCACAAGGATCGTTGAAGCACCGATCGCCAGGATCAACGCGACCAGAGCGACATCGAAGACGGAGGCGATGCTCATCCGTCAACTCCGTGCTGGCGTACCGCACCAGCAATCAGTTGGGTGACGACCGCCCCCGACAGCTGGACGAGCAGCCAGACCATGATCAGTTTGACCGCGAACAGCAGGCTACCCGTCTGCGGCAGCAAGCCCAGAACGATCAAGCCAAGGCCAAGATTGTCAACCTTGGTCAGCGCGTGAAGACGCGTCGGCGTATCCGGGAAGCGCAACAGACCCACCGTGCCCGCAAGGAAGAACAACGCTCCTGCGGAGACCGCGCAAATGGTCCAGATATCCATGACGCGGCTCATGCGCCCTCACTCCCCTCTGGCTTCGCGTGACGCACCGGACGCGCTTCTGACGAATGCGACGGCAGCAAATGCTGCAAATAGCGCGAGCATCACGGCAACATCCACGACAGGCGACGTCTCGCTTGCGACCGCGAGCAAAAGAAGGATGGCGACACCTCCCGTGCCAAGCAGCTGGACGGCCATCAACCGGTCCGCATCGGCCGATCGTCGAAGAATGGCGAACAGGCCCAATGCCACCGTCAGCAGTACAAAGAGCGAAGCACCCAACAGCAGGCTAGGCATCGGATTTCGCGCTTCCGAGCGCCCCCATGCACAGGGTTTCCTCCATCGACAATTGTTCGACGACGGGCTGCGTCACATCGAGACAATGAATGGCCAGACTGCCGTCACCCGACGTTCCGCACGGGAGCGTACCCGGCATCAGGCTCATGATCGCGCAAAACGTATTCCGCTTCCTGCCCGGCGGCAGCTGCGCCTGATAGGCGACGAAGCCCGGATGCAGCGGCAGCCGCGGGTGAAGCGCCCGCAGCGCCACGTCTACTCCTGCAACAATGGACTGATGGAGGAGGTGCAGGACGAATCCGGCAAATTTGATCGGGCGGAAGTCCCCACTGCTCGACAGGCAGCAGCTTGAGGCTTGCCCAGGTCGCTGCGGCAGCTGCAATCAGACCGGGCCCCACATCACCGGGATCACCGCGCGTCAGCACCAGCCAGAAGCAGAAGAAGCCGGTAGCGCGGATCACAGCACTGCCCATGACATCCGACCACCTCGCCTCACCCCTATTGCCAGTGTCGATCAAGTTCATGGAAGCCACCCTAGCGACTGCTGTCCGTGCTCCGCTTCGATTTCTGCTTGGTCTTCGTATTGTAAACGGGCTGCTGGGGTTCCTCGACGACGATCGGGTGTTGCGGAATCTTCAGACGATCGACGCGCACATCGTCCCGCAAGGCATCCCGATCCATCCGATCGCCGCGCTCAACGGAGTCTCGTGGCTCCGCACTGGCGGAAAATGCCGTGCAGATAAGAAGAATTGCCGCGCCTGTCGTCGCAATCAACTGCCGCATCATCGCCTCTCGTATCCTGATCTCTAGAACGCGAAGTCGAGTCGTGGGCCGATCATCCAATCTCTATAATGACGCAGCGCCACGTTGGAATTTCGTGCTTCGTAGATCACGTTCGTGGTGAGCGATACGTTGCTGGCGATATTGTATTTCAAGCCGAGAGACGCCGAGTAAATCTGATCCTCCCGGTCGCGGTTCAAGCCATCGGTGAACCAGAATGCCTCGATGAATGGCGTGCTGACGATGGACCATTTGGAGTTCAGCTCGACCTCGATGCCGACCAGCGCATCGAAACGCCAGCGCCTGGCCTCGGCGAGATCAGAGAACCGATAAGTGAGCTGGAGGAGCGGCGAGAGCGTGACATTGTCGAAGGTGAAATCGCGTGCGATGGCACCCGTCACGTCGTGAGAGGTGAAGGCGAGATCGCGAAACACGCCGTCGTAGTCATATCTGTTTTCGTAGGTTGCGCTTATCCTCCAGCCATACAGATTCTTCGTCAGCCGCGCGCCGAGACGCGCAATGGCGGCATTGCCGTCGTGTTCTCTGGAAAATGCTTCGAACTGAGCACGTGCAAAAATGCGGTAGGACAGGTCCGGCGCAAGTTTGCCGTCCAGCCGCAAGCTCACATCTGGCTCATAGTAAAAATCCCCACGCCGGTCATCGCGAGAAAACAGAGCATTGGCCGTGTAGGTGGGCGACAGGGATCCAACAACGCTCCAGGTCGGGCTCATCGACGTGTATTCGACCTTTCTGAGCTCGGTCAGATCTATGTCGGCAGCTATTGCCCCGCTGGCATAAAGGAAGCTTGTTGCTGCCAGGACAATTCCGGATCCACGCATTGCACACTCCCCAGACAATTACTCTCCGTCGGTCGGTGGTTCTGGCTTCGATGATAACAGTCCCACGATCTCGCTCCCCCGAGCGGAGAATGGCCGATTACGTCAGTAATCTACGGCATCGCGGATGATCGGACAGGTCATACAGTGACCGCCGCCACGGCCGCGACCGAGTTCGGCGCCGACAATCGTGATCACCTCGATGCCTTCCTTGCGCAGCAGCGTGTTGGTGTAAGTGTTGCGATCGTAAGCATAGACGACACCTGGCGATGCGCAAACGAGATTGGCACCGCTGTCCCATTGGGTTCGTTCCCGCTGGTAGTCACTGCCACCCGCTTCGACCACACGCAGCTTCTTGAGGCCCAGCGCTTCCTCGACAACGCCGACGAATGACTTCTTCTCCGCATGCAACTCGACACCGCTCGGATGGTCGCTCGGACGATAGGAATAGGTACGTGTCTGGTTCATGAAGTCCGGCGCGAGCAGCACGCAGTCGCGGTCGGCGAATGTGAAAACAGTATCGAGATGCATGGCCGCGCGGATCTTCGGCATTGCCGCAACGATCACGCGCTCCGCAGCCTTCTTTTTAAACAAAGTCGCTGCAAGCTGGCTGATCGCCTGACGGGAGGTGCGCTCGCTCATGCCGATCAGCACCACCCCCTTGCCGATGGGCATCACATCGCCCCCCTCCAGCGTGGCCAGTCCATGGTCCTCTGTAGGGTCGCCCCACCAGACATTGACGTTGCCGGCAAAATCGGGATGAAACTTGTAGATCGCGGTGGTGAGGATCGTTTCCTCATGTCGCGCGGGCCAGTACAGCGCGTTGAGAGTGACACCGCCATAAATCCAGCAGGTCGTGTCGCGCGTATAGAGCGTGTTCGGCAGCGGCGGCAGAAGGTATTCAGTCGCCCCCGCGGCCTCCTTCACCATCCTGAGTGCAGCGCCACCATGGGCTTCCGGAAAGTCATGGGTCGACAGGCCACCGATCAGCGTTTCCGCGAGTTTTCGATTGTCCAGCCCGGACAGGTAGCTTTTGAGCTCATCGATGAAACCAAGGCCGACCTGGTTCGGCACCACCTGATTATCGAGGATCCAGGCCTTGCCCTCCGGGACCGCCAGCGTCTCGGCGAGCAGGTTATGCATCTCAACGACATCGACCCCGCGGTCCCGCATCTTGGTGACGAAATCGAAGTGGTCGCGCTTCGCATTATCGACCCAGAGCACATCGTCAAACAGCAACTGATCGCAATTGGACGGAGTCAAGCGTGTATGCGCAAGGCCCGGAGCACAGACCAGGACCTTGCGCAACTGGCCAACTTCGGAGTGCACACCAAACGGGACTTTCTTTGCACTGGCCATCATGAACTCCCATCGATTTCCTAGATGCTGATATAGCCGGTGGCGAGGCCGTGGATGCCGACTACGCATCCGACGACAGCGACGCCGAACAGGACCCATTCTGCCGGAGTGAAGAGCTGCTTGTTGAGCTCCCTCCGTGTGATGAAATACAGGATTGTTCCGGGTGCGTAGATGATGAAGCCAAGCAGCAGAAATTTCATACCGCCAGCGAACAGCAGGAAGATCGTGTAGGCTGTCGCCAGAACAGCGATGATCGTGTCCTTGCGAAGATCGCTCGGATCGGTCTCGTAAGTCTCCTTGCGGTAGACCAGCATCAGCGCGAAAGCTGCCGAAAGAAAATAGGGAATCAGCGACAGGTGGCTGCACAGTGAAAGAGCGAAGGTGAAGGCATCGTCGGAAAACAACGTCGCGATGAGCACAGCCTGAACAAGTAGCGTGCTCATCAGGAGCGCCATTGATGGGACCTGGTTTGCGTTTTCGCGCGCCAGGAATGCCGGCATGTCTTGCCGCTTCGCCGCAACCGACAGCACTTCGGCAGCCATCAGGGTCCAGGCAAGATAGGCCCCGAGCACCGAGATAATCACACCGATGCCGATGAAGATGGCACCCCAATGACCAACGGCCGCTTCGAGCACGCCGCCAACCGAGGGTTGACGCAATTGCGCCAGTTCTTCGCGGGGGAGGATGCCATATGCAAGAATGGACACGGACGCGAACAGGGCTAGCACGGCCAGAAATCCCGTCACGGTCGCAATACCAACGTCCTCGCGCCGCTGCGCGAACCGCGAATAGTTGCTGGCGCCTTCGATGCCGAGAAACACGAAGACCGTGACCAGCATCGTCGCCTTGATCTGCGCGAAGAGATTTCCGTAGTCCCCGCTTGCGCCGCCCCAGAGGTTGCCGACGAACACATCGGGCTTGAGGAAGAAGATCGCCAGGACCACGAACAGCAGCAGCGGAATGAGTTTGGCGATCGTCACGATCTTGTTGATCGCAGCCGCCTCCTTGACGCCGCGCAGCACAAGGAAATGAAACGCCCAGACACCTACCGACGATATTGCGATGGCAGTGACCGTATTGCCCTGACCGAGCGCGGGGAACAACGCGCCGAGCGTCGACTTGATCAGAATCCAATAGGATACGTTGCCGACGCAGGCACTGGCCCAGTAGCCAAAGGCGGAGAAGAAGCCGACATAGGGCCCGAACCCCTCCCGCGCATAGGCGTAAACGCCCGCATCGAGATCCGGCTTGCGGTTGGCCAGCGTCTGAAACACAAATCCCAGCATCAACATGCCGGCACCGGCGACGGCCCACGCGATCAGCGCTCCATAGATGCCGGTGGCCTGAGCAAAGTTACGCGGTATCGAAAACACGCCGGCGCCGACCATCCCGCCGACCACCATGGCCGTGAGCGTCCAAAGCGGCAATTTCTGGTCGCCTGCATTGCTCATGGCCGAAGCACTCCCATGTGCAGATGCGGTCGGCCCGGAGCAAATGGGACATGCAGGCGACCACCTGCGACCGGGGCCCGCAAGACGCGGCGACGGGATTGAGGAATGATTGACCGCAAAGGACGTGCGCATCGATTGTATTGCGCAGCCTCATACGGCGGGCGCAACGCCGGTGCGCGCAAGGCGCGGGCAGATGCAAATAACATCAGGTCTTGCACCATGCGCCCCCTTCCAACATCAACTGCTGGAAAGAAAAGCACATTCGGGATGCACCACGATATCGGGTGATGCCCTAGGTTGAAGACGGGGAGTTACCCTAAGTGCCGAAGCGGATGCCGGCGCGACACTGGCACGATCTGACTATGCTTACGTCGATCGGAGCGGGTCCGACGCCCCTTCTCTTCCCTTGAACCATGCCACATACAATGTGGGCAGAAAGATCAGAGTGAGAACCGTCGCAACCAAGAGCCCACCCATGATCGCAAAGGCCATCGGCCCCCAGAACACCGTCGGAGCGATCGGGATCATGCCAAGCACAGTCGACACGGCCGTCAGCATGATCGGGCGAAAACGTGAGCTCGAGGCATCCAGCGCCGCGTCCCACACGCTTTTTCCTTCATCGCGCTCAGCGTCGATCTGACCGATCAGGATCACCGCATTTTTTGTGATCATGCCGAGCAGTGCGAGAATGCCCAGAATCGCAACGAAGCCGAGCGGTCGGCCTGACAGCAGAAGAGCGGCGACCACGCCGATGAGCCCAAGGGGCGCCACGCTCAGGACCAGAAACAGCCGCTGAAAACTCTGGAGCTGAATCATGAGGACCGTAAACATGATCAGCAGCATCACCGGCACAACGGCGATGACCGACGCCTGCGATTTCTGACTTTCTTCGACAGTGCCCCCAACCACAATGCTGTAGGATGCTGGAATGGTCTTCGCCAGGGCAGCAATGGCCGGCGTCAGCGAATTGACGACGGATTCCGGAATTGCACCGGCAGTGATATCCGTCTGCACCGTCAGGGTCGGGACACGATCGCGCCGCCAGATCAGCGGATATTCCTGCTCGTATTCGAAAGTTGCAAACTGGCTGAGCGAAACCGTCTGCCCGCCTGGCAGCGGAACTTGCAAATTACGCAGGTTGGGCAACGAGACGCGCTGCTCATCGACCGCGCGCGCAACGATATCGATCAAATAGATATCATCGCGAACCTGGGTGACCGTGGTGCCTGAGATGACCGTATTCAGCACACCTGCCAGGGCTTGAGAACTCAGCCCGAGCAGCCGGGCCTTGTCCTGATTGACCCGAATACGCACCTGCCTTGCCGGCTCGATCCAATCGAAATTGACACCATTCGCCTTGGGATTGGCGGCGATGACCTGGGCAAGCTTGAACGCAATTTCGCGCACCATGCCTGCGTCAGGACCACTGACGCGATATTGAACGGGCCAGCCGACCGGCGGCCCAAGCTCGAGAGGCGAGACCCGTGTAATCGCACCGGGAAAATCATTGGCCAGAAGCGTCTCCAGCTTTGCGCGGATACGTTCACGCGCTGCGACATCCTTTGCGACAACCACTGACTGGGTAAAAAAGTCATTTGGCAGCTGAACATTGAGCGGAAGGTAGAACCGGATAGCACCGCGGCCCACATAGGTGCTCCAGCGCGCAACGTCCGGATCACCCTGAAGGGCGGCTTCGAACTTCTGCGCGGCCGTCTGGCTGGCATAAATGGAGGCGTTCTGCGGCAGACTGATATCGACGAGCAACTCCGGTCGATCGGACGATGGAAAGAATTGCCGGGGGATGAACGGGAGAAGAAGAAACGAGCCGACGAAAAGCACCAGCGAGAGCGCGATGGTCAGCCATTTCGCCCGCATGGCGAATATCAGGAAGCCGCGATACCACCTGAAAACCCTACCGGGGGTATCTGTCTTGCGCTCCTTCGGCGGCTTGAGGATGACAACGCCCATCAGCGGAGCGAAGATCACGGCAACGAACCAGGAGACGATCAGCGCGATACTGACAACGGCAAAGAGGGAGAACGTGTATTCTCCCGCAGAACTCGCGGCGAAGCCGACGGGCACGAAGCCCGCGATGGTCACCAGCGTTCCTGCCAGCATGGCGAATGCATAGGTGCGAAAGGCAAAGCTGGCGGCCTGAACCTTGTTGTCGCCTTCGGCCAGGCGATTCAGGGTGGCATCCGTGGTGGTCATTGCATCATCGACGAGAAGCGCGAGGGCGATAATGAGTGCGCCGAGCGATATGCGCTGCATGTCGATTCCCGCGAGCTTCATGATCGGGAAGACGATGGCGAGCGTCAGCGGTATGGACAGCGCAATGATCAGACCCGGGCGCACGCCGAGGCTGATAAAACTCACCACGAGAATGATGGCAATGGCCTGCAGCAGCGACATCATGAATTCGGAGATCGCGCTCTCGACCGTGACGGCCTGATCGGCAATGAGCTTCGGTTCAATACCAATCGGAAGATCCGCCGTGATCGCAGCCATCGCCCGCTTGAGACTCTTGCCGAGCGCGAGAATATCTCCGCCGTCACGCATCGAGATGGCCAGGCCAATGGCCGGCTCGCCGTTGACGCGAAAGAGGGGTTGCGGCGGATCGGAATAGCCGCGCGTAATCCGGGCGATATCACTCAGGCGGATCATGCGCCCGCCGGCAACGAAATTGATATCAGCAACATCCTGCTCGGACTGAAATGAGCCTGACACCCGAAGCGATAACGTCTCGTCGCCCGTTTGAACCGTGCCGGCTGGCCTTATGATATTCTGCGTCTGGAGAGCAGACAGCAGTGCCGTGCGATCGATGCCAAGGCTTGCCAGTTCCTTCATCGAGAATTCGACGAAGATCCGCTCGTCCTGGGCTCCCAGCAACTCGATCTTCGATACGTCGGGGACAAGAAGAAGCTTCGAGCGGACGTCTTCCACATAGTCGCGAAGCGCGCGGTGCGTGAAGCCATCGCTCGTGAAGCCATAGATAATTCCGAACGTATCGCCGAAATCATCGTTAAACCCCGGTCCGACCACCCCTGCCGGCAGCGTATGGCGGATGTCGCCAATGTTCTTGCGGACCTGATACCAGGTGTCGGCGACCTGTTTGGCGTTCGCGTTCCCCTGCAGGTTTACGAAGATTGTGGTGACGCCTGCCCGCGTGAAACTGCGCAGGAAATCCAGATGCGGTGTTTCCTGCAGCTTGCGCTCGAGCCGCTCCGTAACCTGCTTGACGGTCTCCTCGACCGTTGCTCCGGGCCATGCCGCCTGAACGACCATCGTCTTGATGATGAACGACGGGTCCTCGCTGCGACCGAGCCGGAAATAGGACAGGACACCGAAGATAACGGCAACAATCATGACATAGATCACCAGGGAACGGTGCTTAAGTGCCCATTCCGAGAGATTGAAGCCGGTCATTGCTCAGACCCAAGCAGGCGTATTTTCTGGCCGGGGTGGAGTGCCTGCACACCCGCGGTCACGACGACCTCCCCCGTGTCGAGACCCTGCGACACGACGACCTGCGCTTGCTCGAAGCGCAAGACGTCCACGTTTCGGATCGAAACCGTGCGGCTCGCGGGATCGACGATCCAGACCGCGGGCTGTTGATTGGCCCTCGTCAATGCCGATGCCGGGATCTCTATGATGGGGACGGCATCCATTTCCATGCGCCCCACGACGGTCGCGCCAAGCCGCATGGCCGCCGGCGGATTCGTCAGGCCAACCTTGATTTCAAAGGTGCGCGTGACGGGATCGGCCTGGGCGCCAACCTCACGGATACGACCATGAGCCGTCACCTCGGGATCGTCCGTCAGGCTTACGGCTATTTGCGGATCGCTCGGTGCCGATCGGAAAAATTGGGCCGGCACGTCAAAAACTGCATCGCGGCCATCCTGACGCGCCAGCCGGAGAATCATTTGCCCGGCCTGGACAACTTCTCCAGCGCCAGGTCCGACAGCGGTTATGACGCCCGGTGCGTCGACCTTCAGCTCGGTAAAGCTCACCAGATCATGTGCCGTCTTAAGCTGGGCCTCGGCGGCATCGACCTGCGATTGAGCGGTTTGTTGCGCCTGCGTTGCCTGGTCGTAATTGACGCGAGTGGTCCAGCCTTGCGCAAGCAGCGTCTGCTGGCGATCGAAATGGTTGCGGGCCTGAGTCAGTTGCCCCTGCGCGGCCGCGACTGCCGCCTGGGCCTGGCGCAACGTGTTCAACTCATTCTGGGATTCAAGCCGCGCGATGACCTGACCGGGCTGCACCCGACCTCCGGTTTTTCCGTTGTTTTCGATGAGCCGGCCCGAGATGCGAAATGCCAGCGCCACCTCGTCTTCCGCTTCGATACGGCCGGTGAATGAAAGCGGCGCGCCCGCAACGCTCTTCGCAACAGTGACTGTACGCACGGGCCGCACGACAGGAGCAGTCTCAGCGGCCTCTCTTCCACACGCCGCCAGCAGAAGCGCCGGCACAATTGTTAGAATAATTATAATCGTCCGATATCGTGCCACTCGGCATAGGTAGGTATGACGAGCATACGCAGGCATGAAGAAACCCTCACTGAGCAAAATTGCACGCCAGATTCGCTGACCGCCTTGCAAAACCAGATAGCTGGCTTTTGCCTGCGTGATCGCTTGCCCGCCAATTCTTCTGTGACTGAGAGTATTCTGGGGGTGCGGATATCTACCGGGTATCGGGGAAACTACTGATCACACCAACGATTCTCCGGCGCCCTGCTGGACACTCTCGAACCGCAGCAAGATCCATGCGCCAGTTGAAAGGCGATGAGTTCCTTGTGCAAAGCAAACGCGGCAATTAACTGAAATTACTTCTATTGTTACTTCGTATATTTTCAGACTGAGTATAGTCAGTCGCGACATCGGACGATTTGCGACATCTTACTTGACGCTGATTCAATCAGAGGTATTTAGTAGGCCTAACTTCGTGCAGAAGAACGATGGCATTTAACCTTAGTGGTTATCTGACACATCGCTCGACCCAGATGCATCGGACTACATGATGGCCCACAAGGCTCACGTAGACGAATCGTGTCGAATTCATGTTCGGGCAAAGGTCGTAGGTCACGACACTTTCGACGGCACTGCTAGTGCGCGAACAAAATCGAAACTTGGCAAATCAAGCCTTGGTATCCAGCTTTTGGCGCTGCAAGAGGATATGCAGCAGCGGATTGCATCAGACCTTCACGATTCGACTTGCCAGCATCTGCTGGCCGCGAGTTTGAATATGATGCGAATGAGGTGCGCCGTCGCTGGCATCGGCAGCGCCATAGACATTTGTGATGAGATCGACGCGTCGATCTGTGAGGCCCTTAGGGAAATCAGGGCTTTCACCTACCTCCTGCATCCCCAGAATTTGCTCGACGGCGGATTGAAGTCGGCGATCGAGGAGTTTGTGGTGGGGCTTTCATCGCGGACATCGCTGGAAACGCGTCTCAAGATCGATGCTGCGGTCGATGCATTGCCTAACGAAACGCAGCGCTCATTGCTGAGAGTTGTCCAGGAAGCGCTCGCGAACGTCTTCAGGCACGCGAAAGCGACGCAGGTAAGTATCTCGATCAAGGCCACAGACACCAACGTCACACTTCGGATTAGCGATAACGGCTGCGGAATGCCGATTTCTCGAGCGAGAGATGGCTATAAAGCAGTGCCGCTTGGTGTTGGAATTCCGGCCATGAGAGCGAGACTGGATCAGATGGGAGGCACGTTTGAGATCCACTCGTCATCCACAGCGGTATGTAGCGGGACAACGGTGTACGCGACTATTCCACGAGCCATCTCGCGCAAAGGAAACAAGCCAGTGAATATCCACCAGGGCGGCCGAGGATCGGCGAAGATCCGACCGTCGCATGGCTAAAGGTCAGCTAACGGATGCAACAATTTGACGCTCAGCGAGAGCAATGAACTCCAGGGCTTGGATCTTCTCGATGAGAGTATTTTGCCGCCCGTAAGGAAATGATATCGGAGCACTGAGGACCATGAAGCAGATTATGATAGCCGATGATCATGACGCGGTGCGGGCTGGAATTCGTGCAGTTCTGGAACGACGTCCCGGATGGGAGGTCGTTGCCGAGGCCCGCGATGGCAAAGAGGCCGTTGCTTGCGCCATCGAGAAGCATCCGGATGTCGCTATCGTTGATTACTCGATGCCATTCATGACCGGCCTCGAAGTTGCAAGGCGGATGAAGGAGTACAAGCTCGCAACAGAGGTGCTCATCTTCACGATGCACGACTCGATCGCGCTCGAGCTACAAGCATCTCAAGTTGGCGTTCGCGCATTCCTACGAAAATCCGATGCCAACAAAATGCTCCTCGCGGCCGTTGAATCACTGATGCATCACAGATCGTTCTATGCCGGCGAGACTTGTGACACGATGGTCGGATCGGCCGACGGAAATATTGGCACAGGCCGATCGCTTTCGCCGCGAGAGAAGACAATCGTAAAACTGGTTGCCGAGGGTTACAGCAACAAGCGTGTAAGCGAGACTTTGAATTTGAGTATCAAGACGACCGAGACCCACCGAGCTGCGGCGATGCGCAAGCTCAACGTAAAATCGACTGCAGGTCTGGTTCGCTACGCCGTTCGAAATAATCTGGTAGAAGCATGATTGCGCAACCATAATCGACGGCCTTCACTGAATTGGCAGTCGTGACGCATATCATTTCAGGGCCTTCGTTCTAGCGAGCTGCTTTTGTCAATTGGATATGGCCAGTGGTTCCAACGAATGGGAACGGCACTGTGAAGCAGATCTTGATTGCAGACGATCATGAAGTGGTGCGATCCGGACTACGCGCGATCGTCGAAAGTCGTGCGGATTGGGCCGTGAGCGGAGAAGCGAGCGATGGCAGAGCCGCGGTCGCCATGATCAGGGAGTTGAAGCCGGATATAGCAATTATCGACTACTCCATGCCCGTCCTGAACGGTCTGGAGGTGAGCCGTCAGATCAAGTTGCATCACCCCCGGACGGAGGTGCTCATCCTGACAATGCATGAAAGCAATGAAATCCTCACCGAATCCCTCCTGGCGGGGATACGAGGCTTCTTGCTGAAGTCAGATGCGAGACATCATCTCATTGCAGCGATCGATGCACTACTCAATCACCGGCCTTACTTCACCGGTGTGGTCGTGGAAAAACTGCTTCACGACTACCTGGCCCGCAAGAAGGACAAATCGAAAGTCCTGCTGTCGTTACGCGAACAGAACGTTGTTCAGCTGATCGCCGAAGGACACACCAACAAGTCCGTCGGCACGGTACTGAATCTCAGCGTGAAAACTGTCGAAGCCCACCGCGCATCCGCCATGCGCAAGCTTGGAGTTTCCTCCACTGCCGAACTGGTCCGGTATGCAATTCGCATGAAACTGATTGGACCCTAGTTGCTATGGAAGATGTGGGGGACCATGCCTGAGCCGAGAGTGGATCAAGCCATCCTAGCCAAGGACGTTCGAAGTCGGGATCTTCCAACGGCAGGCGCGAACGCTGGCCGGCGGCTGACCCTCGGGGGAGCGCTCGTTATTCTGGGGGTTGCCAGCGGCATCTTCCTCGCATGGCGCGCGTCGTCCAGCCTTCTCATCATATTTGCGGCGATCTTGCTTGCATCGCTTCTCGATGCCTGCGCTCGATCGCTTGGTCGATACATTCCTATCGGGCGCGCGTGGCGGCTAGCCATCGTGATCGTCATCCTGACTGCAGTGATCGTGCTAGGGACAATATGGGGGATTGGAAAAATCCCTGAGCAGGCCCGGATCCTGATGCGCGTCATGGACGCCCAACTGGACGTCCTGCAACAACGCCTGCTGGCTTTTGGTGTGGATCTGTTCGGCCCGGACGGAGGGCGCGACTTCTCCCGCTGGTTTCCCGATCACGACAAGCTCTTTGGCCACGCGCAATCGGCCGTCGGGACGGCCTCAAGCTTTCTTGCCAATACGCTCGTCATCATATTTCTCGGCCTTCTCTTTTCGCTCGATCCGCAGGCCTATCGCGACGGCGTCGTATTGCTGGTCAAGCCTTCCTCGCGCGAGCGCATGCGTTCTGTCCTGGATGAAATGGGCGCCGTGCTGCGCTCATGGCTCATGGGGCAACTGATCCGGATCGTCCTGATGACCGCCTGCGTGTGGCTGGCGCTCTATTTGCTCGGCCTTCCAAGCGCCTTTCTGCTCGGCCTGCAGGCCGGTCTGTCGAACTTCGTGCCTTATCTCGGCCCGATATTGGCCAGTATCCCCGTGGGATTGGTGGCAATGCCGCTTGGTCCCTCGATGGTGATCTGGGCCATCGGGATCTACACCGTTATTCAATCCATCGAGGGCTATGTGATCGGCCCGCTCATTCAGCGCCGCGCGGTGGAGTTGCCCCCCGCATGGACACTGGTCGCCATCGTCCTGCTCGGCTCTCTGTTCGGCGTCCTGGGAATTGCGCTTGCGATGCCGCTATTCGCGATCGGGCGCGTCGCCGTTCTTCGACTCTATGTGGAGGACTGCCTGGGAGATAACCTGAACGACGATCCCGAGCTTAGGTAGAGGCGGGAAACTCTGACTAGATTGAAATATTGCCCATCGCAAGATTGTAGAGGCCAGCGGCAGCTGCCACGAGGATCGCTCCGAACAGGATTCCCTCGGCAGACGCAAAGACCGTCGCTTTCTGTTCCCGCCGCGCGATCACGAACAGGATCGTGACCGGTGCATAGAGAAGTGCCGAAAGCAGCAGGAAGGTGAGACCGCCTGCGTAAATCATCACAGCCGCGTAAATCGTGGCAAGCGCACCGCGCACCCAGTCGATGGCGCGGCTATGCGGCTCCGTCTGATAGGTTTCCCCGGTCCATGCGAGTTTAAGCCCGTATGCCGCGACGAACAGATAGGGAATGAGCGTCATTGAACTCGTCATCTTCAGTGCCAGCGTGAAGGCATATTCAGCAAAATAGGTGACGACCAGGAAAAGCTGAATCAGGCAGTTGGTAAGCCACAGCGCGCCTACGGGTACCTTATTGACGTTCTCGCGCGTTAGGAAGCGCGGCATCGTGCCATTGACGGCCGCGGAATGCAGAACCTCGGCGGCGAGCAACGACCAGGACAGATAATTTCCAAGCACTGAGATCAGCAGTCCTATGCTGATGAATACCTTGCCCCAAGACCCAACGATCGCTTCGAGTACGCCTGCCATCGAGGGCGTCGCGAGCGCACCCAGCTCCGGGCGCAACAGGATTCCGTAGGACATCATGGTGACCAAGACAAGCAAGGCAAGCACACCAAGAAAACCGAGAACCGTCGCGATCCCGACATCGTTGCGGTCCTTTGCGTAGCGCGAATAGACGCTTGCTCCTTCGATCCCCACGAACACGAATACGGTGACAAGCATCGTATTACGCACCTGGTTCGATACGCTGGCAAAGCTCGGCTCTTCACCACCCCAGAAATTGAGCGCGAAGACGTCGGCCTTGAACGCAAAAGCGGCAACGACGATGAAAAGGAGTATCGGTATCATCTTCGCGAATGTCGCAATCGTATTGAGAGCGGCAGCTTCCTTGATGCCCCGGAGGATGAGGATGTGAACGCTCCAGAGCAGCGACGATGCGGCCACGATCGCAACGGGTGTTGTACCGTCGCCAAACACCGGAAAGAACTGCCCCAATGTCGCTTTGATCAGCACAAGACACGCAACATCGGCAAGACAGCATCCGATCCAGTAACCCGCCGCAGATGCAAAGCCGGCATATTCACCGAAGCCAGCCTCAGCATAGGCGAAAATGCCAGTATCGAGATCTGGCCGACGCCGGGACAGCGTCTGAAAGACGAAAGCGAGCATCAGCATTCCGGTGCCGGCGATGCACCAGGCAATCAGGGCCCCGAGACCGCCCGTGGCGCGCCCGAATGCCGATGGCAATGCAAAGATCCCGGAGCCGACCATCGAGCCGACCACGAGCGCAATCAACGCACCGCGCGAGAGCTTCTGATCGGATGAATCGGATGATGTTCCCATTTTTCTATTGAACCTGACGCTGGAAGACGATCGGTCGAATGAAGGACCAGCATTGGCGCAGCAATAGGAGGACACCGTTTCCAGGTCCCTCCGAGATCGGTCCAGCTATCCGTTCGCACCTTCTGCAGTGGGCGACACAGTGTCGTCCACATCGAGCAGAACAGCCGCCCTGGAAAGCCGGTCGAAGAGTTTTCTGCGAGCTGCAACGGGTGGCCAGGCGTAAAGAAAGATTTCCGAAGGCTTCCAGATCGCAACCCAGCCCAGAATAAGAAAGCTCTCTGAGAAAACCCTGGAAAGCGGTCCCTCCGTCATTCGCTGGGAAAAGCTCCAGCCAAGCACAAGGCAGATGAAAAGAATCACCATTCCGACGACGAGCGACAGCCGGCCGGTCTTGAATAACTCGCTGAGTTCACGTGAGACGGCCTGGCTTCGAAGGCCGAAGTAGTATCTGACCGCGGCAGCGATATCGGATACATGCGTTTTCCGGAGTTCGTCTGGCGGCAGATAGATGACGATTTCAATTGGGACACGGTCGGAAAACTCCAGCGCGCGATCAACGATATAATCTTCAGCCTGTAGCGCGAGATCAGTCTCGCGGAACGGAGACGGATCGAGCGTATCGAAGAGCTGCGATACCTTGCGAAGCTTCATCTCTATTCGCCCGACTTGTGCACTTTCGGTCGAACCGTTTCTCATAGAGCCTTCGATCGTCTTCGAGCAACGAGACGTGCTGGCGCGGCCGTCGCAGGGACCGTCCGACGAGCCGAGAACTCCCAGCAGATCATTGACGCTGCCACCAGTACAATCAGGTGTTTCCCCTAAGGCGAGACGCAGGATCGAGATTAGGGAACGCCGATCGCGCCAGCATTTGTTGCGTCCGGCTGCGCCTCACCCAAACCGGAAACGAACTGGGGCCTGCGAACTCATCGGGAAATCCCCCAGGTCCCCTAAGGTGATCATCCGATATCGCATCGGCCTCGCAGAGGCCTAGGCTAGCTTTTTGAAGGAGGCCGCGACGTTTCGGAATTCGCGACAGCGGACAGAATTACGACTGGATCGTCGATGAGTGAGCTGGATCTGCCACCGGGTCGGCATACTGAAGATCTTCACTTCAGAACGAGAAGCATCGTCCTCAGGCAGCTACCCTTTCTCGCCATCCTCGCGCTTGCAATTGCGGGCGTGGCCTATACGAATTTTTCAGGCAAACCGCTCATTGGCTATTGGGAGTTCCTTGCCCTCGCAATTGGCGTTGTATGCGTCGTGACCGAATGGACCGAGCTCGATGACAGGCAGGCTCGGGTTCGATTGGTGTGGACCCAAGCGCTTCACTGGATCGCGGTTCTTGTTACGATGAACATCATGCTGCTGGCGGGCGTTCAACAGCTTCTGCCTGCGCCTGCGACGAGTCTCGTGCTTCTGATATTGCTGGCGCTCGGCACCTTTCTCGCCGGGCTGAACCTTATGTCACTGCAAATGGGATTCCTTGGCCTCTCGATGGCTCTGGCAGTTCCCGCGATCTCCTGGATCAAGCAATCGGCGCTCTTTCTGATTCTGGTTGTGGTCTTCGTGATCGGCCTTGCCATGGCATTCTGGTCGCTCCGGACGGATACGCGTCGATCGGAGCGAACGGCGTCTTCACGGCCCGCCTCGCCGGGCGCTCCGGTTGCCGATCACAAAGACACATCGGATGAAGATACATCGGACATCGAAGCGGCTCGCCGGCGCCTTGGGCTAAGCGACGATTAGCGGATCTGACAAACCAGGAAGCTGCGTTTAGACCGCATGGAGATGCGCAGCTTTTTCATTTATGAGTTTTCGTTCGAGCGGTCCTCAACAGGAGATGTCATGAAGCGCTTTATTGCTGCGGCAGGTTCAGGGCTGATTTTCTTGTGCGCTGCGTTATCCGCAATCGCAGAGCCTCGCGATTCCGTCGAGCGTGGTCAGAGGCTGGATTCCGAAGCAATTCGGGACGATGTCCGCACCAACCGTCTGAAAACACCAGCGTCCCCGCTCAACATAGAACAACCGCGACAACCTCAAGGACAGACACTGCACCGCAGAGGGCGACCACGCTTGCACGCCATGCCGCGACCTCCGAGCGAGCGACAGTTGCGGCTGCGCAAGCAACAAAAATCAGTTGAGTGACGCTAGCGTAACGTCAGCGTCGCTATTCCCGCAGCAAGGCTCACGCCGATCTGGCGCTCAAGCGACAGTGGCTGGAGCATCACGGTCCTGCGAGATCCCCCGATCAGAACATTCGCACCCAGACCCGGGCCAAACGCCACACTGCCACTCGCGCCGACGTAATTTCCACGGAGCGTACCGCGGCCGACCTGTGAGTTTTGGGCAAAGACCCGCCAGACCAGGGCGCTCGATGGAGTCACCCCGAGATCCAGGCCGATGCGGCGCACCGTTCCCTCATAGATGTACTGCCGGGACGCATTTCGTACCCTGAACACACATCGCAGCGTCTGACGCGAGCCGATAATCAGGCCAATCCGGGGATTGCTCATACATGTCAGCGTTCCCGCCCTGAATGCGGCAGAGGAAGCCGGCAGCGATGAGACGCAAAGCAAAAGGGATGCGCCGAAAAGTCCAAGCAGGGCCTTCTTGATCATGGGAGCCTCCACTTTCTGCGCGAGAATATGGCAGTGGCTATTCAGCGCCGCAAGATCGCCACCTCAGGCACAACTCACAAGCTGACTCGATTTCGATTCGAATAGTTACGACGCGATGCGGCTCGGCGCGCTTTCTGGTCGAGCCATTTCTGCCGACGATTGCGAGTGATAGCATTACGCGATCGACGATCTGGCGGTCATATCTTCCACCGCATCCGCACGGTCACGCGCGCCCGCCAGCACGTCAATCCGCTCCGGCTCAAGCAAGCAAAGCTGCTCATCCGGCCCCGCCGCAAGTCTGTGAATATAGAAGTGCGTGCTGGCTGCATCAGCAGCGGCCATGACCGGTGACGGCGCCGAAATAACCTTCAACGATCCAAAGGTACCGATCCAGTCGATATGGCGATGTCCGTGCATGACGACAGCCCGATCGGCAAACGCCTCCAGCCGACGTACAAACCAGCTGCCGTTGATCACGGCCGTTCCGATGCGTTCCGCGAAAGCGGTCACTGGCATCGGATACTCCATCAGGTGATGGTGCAACGCGATTATCCAGCGCGCTTTCGGGAACTCAGCGATAAAAGCCTCCAGCCGGCGGGTCTGCTCGATCGAGACGAGGCCAAGTGCATTGGTAAAGGAGAAATGTGTTTCAGCATTGGAATTGAGCAGCGCTATGCCGAGTCCATTCTCCTCCAGAGGCGGAACCACCATCGGATACAGGTCATCGAAGATCCCGCGCAACCGGGCTGCACGCTGCAGGCCACCGAGATCCGCGAAATCCGCCATCTGACGGCGATACGGCGCCAACGCGTCGGTCAGTGTCGTTATATGACCTTTCCCGTCCTTCACCACAAAAGCACGATCGCCTTGAATGGCAGCGGTGGTCGAAAGCGTACGGACCTGCCGCAACCGTTTGCCCGGGCTGAACGGGAGATCCAACCGTGCCGGATTCGCCCGGTCCACGATGTTGATGTCGTGATTTCCGGGCAGCACGAAGGTGCGCGCAACGAGGTCCGGATAGTGCGACAGGACGTCCAGAAACTCCGCCCATTCGGTCGCCCGTCCAGCATCGGTCATATCGCCGCTGATAAGCACATGGTCCAGCGGATCAACAGCGTGAATAGCGGCCAGCCGCGCCATCACCTGCTGCAGACGCTCATTTCCTCGCGCCCCGGCGCGCCCGCTTTCAATGCGAAACCCGTAACGTTCGCCAACCACATGAAGGTCCGACAAATGAGCCACGCGCCAGATCCTGGCATGCGCCGGCGCTGCATCGAAAGCGACGAGATCAACAGGCTGCGCCATACGGGCATCGGCCAGACCCCAGACAAGCGATGCCCCGGCAAGGTAGCCGCATGTCAAGACTGCGGCATTTGCGAGCGTCGGAATGATCAAACGATGAGGAACACCAAGATCTTCCAGGCTTCCTGTCCAGCGCGAGGCTGGCCAGGCCCACATCGCGACCGCCACGGCGCAGATGGAAATGGCGATTCCGGCCGCTGCCGAATTCACGGCGCGCAACCGCGCTCTTCCATCGGCGGTCAGATGTCTTCCCAGCACCTTCTCCGTCAGATGCTGCAGCCCTTCACGGCCGAAGACATATCCCGGCTGAATGGCAAGCGCATTGAGAGACCAGAAGTTGACCTCGGCCACCCGAAACAGAGGCTTCCAGCCGATCCACCCCAGCGCGACGATCCCGATAGCTACCAGGAACGCACCGATCTCCGTCAGTACGAGAACCTTGTCCGACAGGGTTGAGAGCCACGCAGAAGCAACCAATGCCGCGAGGCCCAACGACACCGCCGGTAGCAACAACGAGACGGTCCAGGCAAACAGGAGCTTTGGCAGACTGACTTCAACAAGCAGGCTCCCGGCCATCGAGAGCAGGGTTCGCTGGTCAGGGCTGGCGGCATCATCCTCGATATCGCCCCGCCGCGGGTCGATTGTTTCTTCGTTCCACCCCCTCGCCGGTTTGCCTCCTCCCGCATCCCCTCTGTTCATGGCACCGCCTCTTGTGAGCAGGCACAGCCCCGTCACCAGAGTGATACTATCACACCTTCGACAGTATCCACGCGCATCAGGGTTTGACCCGATGCAACGTCACCGCTCGTATCATGTAATTACTAAGACATGGCGAGAGACGCCCACGACAAATACGGACAGGTAACTGAAAATATCACTCAATTTCTCGAACATGTTGCGACATGCCGATCTAATCAAGCGGCTTAAGATTCCCGCAAATTGAGACAGCGAGGCATACCCATCTTTCTGTTCCGATTGACGGACTACACCTTTGGTAATATCCATTCGCCCTGTGCGATATCAAAAATCAGGCTGACAAAAAGCCGGAACGGAGTCCCATGGACCCGCAGTCGATCGCAACACAGGCTGGGCTGCCTGATGTCCCGACCGGGCAATCGACCTGGTCGGAGACTGTTCAAGGGCTGGCGCCTGAAACCCAAAATCGCTTCACAATAGCTTTCATTGGCGAACTATCATTCGCGACCGCCATTTGCGCGCCTATGCACGTCCGCGCTCCACGATTACCGGCTCTGCCGTGCAGCCCCGACGTCTCCTTATATCCCTGACGTTCCTTTTCCATCCGTGAAAGGAGAAGTCCTATGGAAGTGATGGATCGGCGAAACCTCTTGCAGGGCCTTCTGTTCAGCGCGGTCGCCACGGGCCTTGGCACAAGCGTCTTTCTGACGACAGCCAAGGCCGCGCCAATCCCGCTGGAGAAAGACCTTGCCAAAAAGGTGGAGCCGCTCACCGAAAACGCCCAGGTGACTGTGGCCGGGCGCCCGGCGCGCAGGGTCCTTCACCACCCGCATCGATCGTCGCGACGTCGTCGCCGTGTGTGCTGGTGGCGTCATGGTCGCCGCGTCTGCGCGTGGCGCTGATGGTGTGACGAAAATGCGCAGTGATACGGCGGCCTCGAATCATAGCGCACAAGCAGCGCAGGAGCGGGAGAACAGGATGACGACGTATGGCAATAGTTCCTCGGTGAGCGTCACCGGCTTGCCTTCCCCGCCGTTCTGGATGTGCGTGCTGCTCGGCATCGTTCTGATTTTGGCCGGGCTCCTGATCCTCGGCGATGTCGTTCTCGCCACTGTCATCAGCACGCTGTTCATCGGCTGGACCGCTATTGTCGCTGGTGTATTCGAAATGATCCATGCGTTCTGGACCAAGGGCTGGGGAGGATTTCTGTGGCAGATCCTTCTCGCCGTTCTCTACGTCGCATTCGGCATCGTTCTGGTGCAGCAGCCCGTCGCCGGCGCGATCATCCTCACCTATGTCCTCGGCATATTGCTGCTTGTTTCCGGCTTCATTCGCGTGCTGCTTGGATTTAGCCGCTGGAGCAATGGGGGCTGGATCATGCTGGCTTCAGGACTCTTCGGCATTCTGGCAGGCCTGGTCATTCTGACCGGCTTTCCCAGGACAGGCCTGTGGGTTCTCGGCACTCTGCTGGCCGTCGACATGATCTCCCACGGATTGGCGTGGCTCGCTTACGCGTGGCAGCTGAGAACCAAGGCAGCATAGCCGCATAAGGAACCATCAACGACGCAGACCACGTGGCGGAATAGAAATCTCTCAGTCAGGAGGATTGGAAATGTCAGATCTCGTTGCGATCATCTATCCAACCGAGGCCAAAGCCGAAGAGGTACGGCAGCGTCTGTTCAAGCTGCAGAAGGAATATCTGATCACGATCAGCGATGCCGTTATCGCGGTGAAAACCGAAGCTGGCCCCGTCAAACTGAACCAGTTGATGAATACGACCATGGCCGGCGCCGCCTCCGGCAGTTTCTGGGGATTATTGATCGGCGTGCTGTTCCTGAATCCCCTGCTCGGCGTGGCACTGGGCGCCGCATCCGGTGCATTGGGCGGTGCACTGACCGACTATGGCATCAACGACGATTTCATGAAGGAGCTATCGGCAAATCTTCAGCCGGGAAATGCGGCGCTGTTCGTTCTCATCAAGAGCATCACTGCAGACAAGGTCCTCAAGGAAATCCAGGACGCCGGCGGCACCGTGTTGAAGACGTCCCTCGACGATGCCAAGGAGCAGGCGCTCAGGAACGCGCTCGCCAAGGCCACAACCGAGCCCCAGGCTCAGGCAGCGCCAGCGGCATCCACGACCACGGCATCCAAGCCCGCTGCCTGAGTTTGCAAGACTGGCACAGATGCAACAGAAGCGCCCGGCGTGGGTATCTGCGCCAGTCGCTCCTGTTCGTATCGTCGGGGTAAACAGAAAAGTCCGCTTGATCTTGTGCAGATCGAGCGGACTTTTGGAGCAGCAGCAAAGGCCGCCTCAAGTGGCCAGCGTTATGCTGACGACCTATTCGACCTTGCCCATTTCCTTGAGCACTTCGTTGGCGGCCTTGAACGCATCGAGGCCGGCCGGGATGCCGCAATAGACCGTGGCGTGCAGCAGCACTTCCTTGATCTCGTCGACGGTGACGCCGTTGGTGATTGCGCCGCGGGTGTGCAGCTTGATTTCCGGCGCGCGGTTCAACGCCGTCAGCATTGCAAGGTTCAGCATGCTGCGGGTCTTGCGATCGAGGCCCGGACGATTCCAGGCGTAGCCCCAGCACCATTCCGTGGTGATGTGCTGGAATGACATCATGAAATCATTGGTCGACTGCATCGACTTGTCGACATAGGCAGCGCCGAGCACTTCGCGCCGTGCGGCAAGACCGATGTCGAACATCCCGCCGAGGGTGATCGTCTGATCGTAGCTCATGTTTATTCCTTCCGTTTGCGATTGCCAGGGTTCGACGTCGTTCGCGCGTCTGCCTCGATCATATGCCGAGATAGGCCGAGCGAACGGCAGGATTTTCATTCAATTCTGCAGACGTACCCTGCAGTGCGATGCGACCGCTTTCCAGCACATAGCCGCGTGTCGCCACATCCAGCGCCAGTCCGACATTCTGCTCGACCAGCAGGATCGACGTTCCACGGCCGTGGATCTTGGTGAAGGCATCGTGCATCTCTTCGACGACCTTCGGCGCCAGACCGTGGCTCGGCTCGTCCAGCAGCAGCAGCTTCGGCTGCAGCATGAGCGCGCGCCCGACAGCGACCATCTGCTGCTCGCCGCCCGAAAGCGTGCCTGCCAACTGCCCGCGCCGCTCGCGCAGACGCGGGAACAGCTCGAAGATGCCTTCCATGCGCGACGACAGGTCCTTGGCATGCCGCGCGGTGAAGGCACCGAGCATCAGGTTTTCTTCCACCATCATGTCCGAAAACACATGGCGTCCTTCGGGAACATGCGCGATGCCCAGCGTGGGGATGTCATGCGAGGCGCGGCTCGACAGATCATTGCCTGCAAAACGCAACGTGCCGGTGACATGTGGCACCAGGCGCGAGATCGCGCGCAGGATCGTGCTCTTGCCAGCGGTATTGGCGCCGATGATGCAAACGAACTCGCCTTCGAACATCTGCAGATCGATGCCGTGCAGAACTTCGATCTCACCGTAGCCGGCATTGAGGCCCTTGATCTCGAGCAATGGCTGAGACGCGCTCATTTGTGGGCCTCCATCGAACGGCCGAGATAGGCTTCGACCACCACCGGATCGTTCGCCACCTGCTCCGGCGTGCCATCGGCCAGAAGACGCCCGAAATTCAGCACCAGGATGCGATCGCAGATCGTCATGATTGCGCGCATGTGATGCTCGACGACCAGCAGCGTGATGCCGTCGTCGCGCAGCGAGCGGATCAGATCCATGATCTCCTGCATCTCGACCGGATTGAGCGCGGCCATCACCTCATCGAGCAGCAATACCTTGGGGCCGGTGCACAATGCACGTGCCAGTTCGACACGCGCGCGCTCCGGGAATGAGAGATTGCCGGCGAGCTTGTGGGCAACGGATTTGAGCCCGACGCGGTCGAGGCAGATCAATGCCTCCTTGCGCGCGGTCTCGACATCGTGGCGCAACAGGCCGGCGGTGAGCACGTTGTCGAGCACCGAACTTTCGGCAAACAGCGCCACGTTCTGGAACGTCTTGGTCATGCCAAGCGCCGCGACCTTGTGCGGCTTCTGGCCGACCACACTGGTGCCATCGAGCTGGATGGTGCCGCTGTCGGGACGAATGAGGCCGACCAGCGTGCTGAAGAACGTCGTCTTGCCGGCGCCATTCGGGCCGATCAGGCCGACGATCTGCCCCTTCGGCACCGAGAACGTCACGTCGGACAGCGCCTGAAGGCCGCCGAAGCGCCGCGAGATGCCACGCACATCGAGAATGGTCATGAGCGTGCCTTGTTCGAAAAACGTGCCATCAGCGAGTCAAACACGGTGATGAAGCCGCGTGGACGCCACAGAATGACGGCGATCAGGATGACGCCAAAGATCAGTTGCGACAGGCCTGCCGCGCCCGACGAGAACAGATCGTTCATCAGCTCCTCGACCGGAATGATGAACAGCGCGCCGAGGATCGGACCGATCGCCGTACCGACACCGCCGAGAATGGCAATCAATGCGACGCGGATGGAGATCGACGCGGCGCTGAACACCGTATCCGGATCGAAGAATACGGCGACCTGCGCATAGAGCGTGCCCAGCATGGCCATCAGCACGCCGGAGATGACAGCAGTCTGCAGCTTCACCTTGGTGGTGTCGATGCCGATCACTTCCGCGGCGGCCGGGTTTTCCTTGATGGCGCGCAGCCGATAGCCCATGGCACTGCGCCGGATCGCCTCGAAGATGACCGTCACGATGATCAAGGCGATTAGCGCGATATAGGCATGCGGCAATAGCTGCTTGAACGAATAGGCAGCGATGCTTGGCGGCACGAACGGCACCGACAGACCGACAGGACCGCCGGTGAGCGACGTCCAGACATTGGCGATGACGCGCATCACTTCGCCGAACGCCAGCGTGGCCAACGCAAAGTAATGCCCCTGCAGACGCATGGTCGGAACGGCAATGATCAGCGCGGCAATGCCACCGAGGAAGCCGCCTGCGAACATGCCGATCCACGGGCTGATGCCGAACTTCAGCACCAGGATCGTGGATGTATAGGCGCCGATGCCGAAGAAGGCTGCGTGGCCAAGCGACGTCTGATTGGCCAGACCACCGATGATGTTCCAGACCTGCGCCATCGCGGCGAATAGCAGCGTGAAGGTGAGCACGCGGATCCAGTATCCGGTCGGGCTGAGCAGCAGCGGCAACACAGCCGCAATGGCGATCACAGCCAGAATTGCGATCCAGCGTTTCATCGGGATGCTCCTACGAGACCTTGCGGCCTCACCGCGAGCACGAAAATAAAGACGATGAACAGAATGAGGTTCTGCAACTGGATCGGAAAGAATAGCGACGACAATGCCTGAATGACGCCCACGGCCAAGCCGCCAACGACCGCTCCTGCCACGCTGCCGAGACCACCGAGCACAACGACGGTGAACATCAGCACGACGAACTGGCCACCGACCCCAGGGAACACAGTGACATAAGGCAGGATCACCGCGCCGCCGAAGGCCGTGAGGCCGACGCCGAGCGCGAAGGCGATCTTGTACATCAGCGCCGTATCGATCCCCATCAACTGTGCAGCCATTGGATTCTGCGCAGTCGCGCGCATCGCGCGGCCGAACCAGCTCGTGCGCATGAACCACCAAAGGGCTAGGCCGCAGGCCAGCGACATGCCGAAGGCGATCAGATACGGCACGCTGATAAACAGCGCACCGAGCGATAGCGACATGGTCTGATAGGACGTGGTCACCGAACGAAACTGCGAGCCGAACAGCAGCAGCGAACCGTTCTCGATGACGATCAGCAGTCCGACGGTGAGGAAGATCTGCGCCACCGAGGGCGCCTTCAACACGCGGGCAATCAACTGCCCCTGCACCAGCCAGCCGCTGCCGAACGCCACCGCAAAGGACAGCGGCGCGGCCAGCACCGGGTCAAGGCCGAGATAGGCCCAGGCGAACCAGGACACGAACATGCCGATCATCAGGAATTCCGCCTGCGCGAAATTCACGATGCCCATGACGCCATAGACCAGCGTCAGGCCGATGGAGATGACGGCGTAGACGCCGCCGACCAGCAGCCCGTCGATTATTGCTTGTAGAAATGACACTGCGATCTTTCTTCCGTTCGTCAGGACTTCCAGACCGCAGCGCCCTTGGCGACGTCCTTCGGCCAGACCGTGACGAGCTCCTTGTTGCGCCATTGCGCCATCACGGGAACCGACAGGGTATTGAGGCCGGTGCTGTCGAATTCGACGGCGCCGCCGGTCATCGCCTTGGTCCAGCCACCGGTGAACTTCGCACCGCGCAGCGCCATGGTGACGTCTTCGGCCTTGGCTGATTTCGCCTTCTCAATCGCCTGCACCAGCACGTCGAGCGCGACGGCGTGTTCCAGCGCCTCATGCACCATGAAGTAGCCGAAGCGCTTGCGGAAACGCTCGGTGAGATCGGGGGCGAGATCGTAATTGGCGGGCGCGATCGACAGCACGTTCTCCGCGAATTCGCCGAGACCCTTCTCGAAATCCGGAATGACATAACCGGCCGCGCCGCCGATGGCTGGGATCGTGATGCGCTGCTGGCGCATGGTGCGGATCAGCAGCAGGCTGTCATTGAGATAGGACACCGGGAAGACGGCCTGGGCGCCGGATGCACGCAGCTTGTTGATCAACGGCGTGGTGTCGGTGATCCCCAGCGGATAGGCATCGTCCATCGCAATGTCGATATTGGCCGCCTTGGCAGCGGCACGAAGGCCGGCCGCCTGCGCGGTGCCATAGGCGGTGTCTTCATACATGATCGCGATCTTGTCGATCTTGGCGCCGGACGCCTGCGCAATCGCCAGCGTGTAGTCGAGCTGCGCCTTACCGAGCGCCGACGCCTTGGCGACAATCTGGAAGATGTTCTTGAAGCCACGGCCGGTGATCTGGTCCGCGAAGGACATGGTGAGCAGCGGAATGTCGCGACGCTCCGTGACTTCCGAAATGGCAATGGTCAGCGATGACGCGAATGCGCCGAGGATCGCCGTCACTTCGTTCTGGGTGATGAGGCGCTGCGCGACAGTGCCCGCGGTGGTCGGTGTCGAGGTCGCGTCCGCCACGATCAGATTGATCTTGGCACCGCCGAGCGCCTTGATGCCGCCGGCTGCGTTGATCTCATCGGCAACCAGCTCGATGCCGTTACGCGAATTGATGCCGAACTGCGCATTGGCGCCCGACAACGGCATGATCACGCCGATATTGACAGGCTTCGCCTGCGCGCGCGCCGACGACACAATCATCGGGCTCGCCAGCAGCGACGCGGTTCCGGCGAGCAGCGTACGGCGGCTCAGGTCACCACGATGGGAGGTTGTCTTGGACATGGGCGTTTTCTCCGAATGCAGAACGGCCTTTGCGGCTTCCTCGGCAGTTCGACATAAAACAGACGAGCGGTCAAGCTGCTTGACAGATTGTCTGATAGGCGGTCAACTTGACGCATGGTAAAGATCGAATCGGACCTGAATGTCTCGCGGGAATCGACCAGCCTGCGACTGTTGGTTGAAAACAGACTACGCTCTGCAATCGGTAGCGGGCTGTTCAAGCCTGGCCAGCGGCTGATCGAGCGTGAGCTGTGCGAGCAGGTCGGCGTCGGCCGCACCTCGATCCGCGAGGCGTTGCGACAACTGGAGGCAGAGGGCCTCGTCACCACGATCCCGCATCGCGGCCCGATCGTCAGCACCATCAGCGTCGAGGAAGCCGAGCAGCTCTATGATTTGCGCGCGCTGCTGGAGGGCTATGCCGGCCGTGAATGTGCGCGGCTGCGCGACCCGGTGATCATCGAACGATTGCGCAAACAGTTCGTCCAGATGGGCGCGGTAGCCGGTCAGGAAGACCGCAGTGACCTGTTGGCCGCCAAGACTGAATTCTATGCCGCACTGCTCGAAGGCTGCGGCAATGTTTTCGTCGAACGCTTCCTGAAAATGCTGCTGAACCGCGTCACGGTGCTGCGCATGACATCGATGACCCAGTCCAATCGCATCGGCCGCAGTCTTGCCGAAATCGAGACCATCCTTGTCGCGATCGAGGCCGGCGACGAAGATGGCGCCGAGCAGGCTTGCGTCCAGCACATCAAGAATGCCGCCGCGATAGCGCTGGAAGCGCTGCGGCGCGATAATCCCTGACAAGCGCGATCACCTGCCGCGCCAGATATCGAATAAAATAAGAACTTGAAGAGGAACGCCCGTGTCGAATTCAGCCGCCATCAATCCGCCCGCCAAGATCGCAGTCATCGGCCTCGGCAATATGGGACGTCCCATGGCCGCATGCATTGCGCGCGCGGGCTATCAGGTGGTTGGCTTCGATACGTTTGCAGAAGCCCGCGCCAAACATACCGAAGCCGGCGGCACGTCGGCGGCCACCGTCGATGAAGCCGTCAAGGATGCAGCCGCCGTCATCACGCTGCTGCCCGACGGCAAGATCGTGCGCGCCGCGGTCGAAGGCTTCAAGGCCAAGCTCGCACCGGGCACGGTGGTGATCGACATGAGCTCGTCCGCTCCGATGGGCACGCGCGCGCTCGGCGAAGAACTGATCGCGGCAGGTCTCGCGTTCATCGACGCGCCGGTATCGGGCGGTGTGAAACGCGCCGTCGACGGCACGCTGGCGATCATGGCCGGCGGCGACGGCAAGACCATCGATCGCGCCGATCCCGTGCTGAATGCCATGGGCAAGTCGGTGTTCCGCACCGGTCCGCTCGGCTCCGGCCACGCCGCCAAGGCGCTGAACAACTATGTTTCGGCCGCGGGCCTCGCGGCTGCCGCCGAAGCCGTTGCTATCGGTGGACAGTTCGGCATCGATCCGAATGTCCTTGTCGACGTGCTGAACGCCTCCACCGGACGCAACAACTCGACCGAAAACAAGCTCAAGCAATTCGTCATTCCCGAAAAGTACACCTCGGGCTTTGCGATGGCCCTGATGGCGAAGGATATCCGCACCGCCGATGAACTCGCCCACCAGATCGGCGTCAATGCGCCGCTGGCAGACGAAGTCGCTGCACTGTGGGATGCCGCGCTGGAGAAGCTTGGACCATCGGCCGACCATGTCGAGATTGGCCGCTATCTCACTGCCAGGAAGTAGGTGACGTTGGGCATGGGCCTGATCGACGAGCTTCGCAATCGACTTGCGGTCGCGATCACCGCGCCGGAGGTAGAGTCCTTTGCGCGCGGACTGGATCTTGAAATTCAGTTTGGGATCGACGAGGCCGCCGTCGCGATCGCTTGTCGCAACAACCAGCCGGTTGTTAGTATACCCAGCCATGCGCCAGACATCGTGCTATCCGGACCAGCCATAGCATGGCTGAAGGTGCTGGCGCCCTGCCCGCCGCCGACCTATCATTCGTTTTCATCGATCCAACTGCGCAACACCAGTTTCACCGTGACCGGCAATGCGCTGGTCATTGCGCAGGCCCGCGCATTCCTCGAGGCCGTGTTCGCGAATCTCACGACGCCGGCCGCGCATGCGGTCGAAGTCGATCTCACGCGCCTTGAGGGCCGCTATCACCGCGTGCACAGCGCCGGCGGACAGATTGCCGAAATCTATTCAGAAGCCACGGGCACTGGCAGGCCAGTGCTGTGCCTCCACACAGCCGGCGCGGATACGCGGCAGTTTCACGGCGTGATGTGCGATCCCGAACTCGGGCGCGACTGGCGCCTGATCGGCTTCGACATGCCGCATCACGGCCGCTCGATGCCGCCCGTCGGCTGGGATGGCAGCATCTATCAGCTCGATCAGCCGACCTATCTTGACTGGTGTGCGAGCTTCATCGAACAGGCGATCGGCGAACCCGTTGTGGTGATGGGTTGCTCGATGGGCGCCGGCATCGCCATGGCGCTCGCCGCAGAGCGACCTGATCTCGTGAAGGCCGTGATCGCGCTCGAAGCGCCCTTGCGCCCACGCGGCCGTCGTAACGACTATCTCACCCATGCGGGCGTCAATGGCGGCTGGCATTCGGCAGCCTATGTGCGCGGATTGATGAGCCCGTCCAGCCCCGCAGAGGATCGCCGACGCGCCGCATGGATCTATTCGCAGGGTGCGCCGGGCATCTATGACGGCGATCTGGCTTTCTATTCGGACGAGTTCGACGGCGAACAGACCGCCAAGCTCATCGATGGCCACAAGATCCCCGTACATCTTCTGATCGGTCACTACGACTTCTCCGCCACCGTGAGCGATGCCTATGCGCTCGCCGAATGGATCGAGGGCGCCGTGGTGACAGAGATGCCGGAGCTCGGGCATTTTCCGATGACGGAGAACCCGCCAAAAATGCTGGACTATCTGCGTCCCGTCTTCCAGGCACTGCGGAGTTTGCCGCTCTGACTGCGCCGGAATTAATCCGGGGGTTGCAGTCCCGGTGACGCCACCCAATTTTCGACCTTCGCGTAAAACCGAAACTGCTGTGCTTTCTTGAGCAACTCGTCTCTCTTCGGGCCGGGCTCCAAGGCGTCAGCTCGCTCAGCGCAATTTTTCGCCATTCGCGCGTAGTCACTGGGTGTCATATGCGAATCCCCCGATTCGGCGTTGGCACACTACCAATCTAAATCTGGGCGAAAATTAGTTCTGAAGATCAATCTCGAGCCGAAGTGCGATAGCTGAGTACTCACAGACACGGCTATATCTACGTCTTTTGTGCCACCATGACGGTCGGATCGGTCAGGCTCGGTACGACGATCAATCGCTTCACGGCACCTGCTTTGTAAGCCTGCAAGAACGTTGCGTAGTCCTTGAACGATACGCAACCGTTCGAATCTCCCTTTGGTCCCATCAGGTAGCTGTGCGTGAGCAATCCGGCGCGGCCAAATAGATCACCCTGACCCACCGGCTTCATTCGCAATGCTTCAACGCCGTGGAACGGCTTCTCTCGCTTGCTCAGTTCATATATCTGCGGTGGCGTCGCACCTCGATCATGGACGTGGACTTGCGTTGGATCGTCCATCAGTTCGCCAAGTCCGGAGTGAGCCTCGAGCCTCGTTCCGTCGGGCATGTAAACGGTGCGCGCGGAAATATCGTAAAGCGCCGCCCGCGTTTCCGCCAAGGTTGGAGGTGCGCTGTCCTTTCCGTCGCCGGAGATTCCACCATCGGGTGACGCAGATGCCAAAACAGTTTCAGACGGCTGTAGCATCGCGAAGACTTTTCTAAGTGCCGCGCTGACGTTGGACAGAGGATCAGACGGTGTTGACGCTGGATCGGGCAGAGACACAGCAATCAAATTGGCCGCCGACGGTCGGACTCTCGGTAGCGGCACTTTTCCATTCGCCGCCGAGATTCCGAGCGAGCTGTCGGCGGGAAGCACTGGCTGCGATCGCATGGCTTGCGCGAGCTGCGACTTAGCCCGCTGAACTTCTAATTCGGCATGAGAAGCCGACACTTCAAAATCAAACGCTTGCGGAAAACGCTGAACGAACGAGGCGTCGTCGAGCTGGGGACTACTTGGATTTTTGGCCTTAAAGAAGCTCAGTACATTTTGAGGCTCTCGAACATACGCGCATAACGTCAAAGCCGCAGCGAGGGCTCCGACAGACGCAGCAGCGATCACAATTCGAGATCTACGCAATTGATGCCCCGGACACGACGCAAAAAGGCTACCCAATAATTCAAGCTCAAATCAAGCCAACGAGCCTGACGTATTAGGCCATTTTGGCCTTGCCAGACTTTGCACCATTCAGGAAGGCCCATCTCCCAGAGCGAGAGCGTCCTTTCCAATCCCAGCCTGCCGATACAGGCTCCTTAAAAACCTAGCCATCGACGCAGACGTCATCCTGTTACCGCGCGGCGAGCGGGAGGGACGACGGCCGGCTCACAAATGGGAGATCTAGTTAGGAGGGGCTGCTGGCGGAGAGAGTGGGATTCGAACCCACGGTACGGTTTCCCGCACACACGCTTTCCAAGCGTGCGCCTTAAGCCACTCGGCCATCTCTCCGGCGCGCCTTCTCATGACGGGCCGGAGCGAGATTTGCAAGGGACCGCCGGCTCGGCCCGGCGGTTTTTCTCAAATTATTGAAGGATATAGGGAATTCCGGGGAGCCTTGGCGCCACCTGCTCGCCCTGGCGAGCGGCGAATCGGCTTGCGAAGCGTCGGCACAGCCATCCCCGCGCCAGCGCGCCGCGGAGGACCTCCCCATTTCGCCTGGCTGGCGCCGCGGCTCAGTGGAACCGGCTACCGACTCCCGCGCCCAGCGATTGGGCCGGCCAGAGTACGGCCGGCTGAACCGGCAGCGTCTCCACCGGCGTCTTGTCATTGGCGACATGGGCTTGCTGAAGCGCCTCGACGAAATCGGCGAACCAGTCCTGGATCGTGCCAGCGCGCAGCTTCGCCATCATGGCTTCCCAGCGCATACGGCGCTCCAGCAACGGCATCGACAATGCGGTCGCGATGGTGCGCGCCATGCCGTCCACATCATGCGGATTGACCAGCAGGGCAGTATCGAGCTCGTTGGCGGCGCCGGCATATTTCGACAGCACCAGCACACCGGGATCGACCGGGTTCTGCGCAGCGACATATTCCTTGGCGACCAGATTCATACCGTCATGCAGCGGCGTCACCAGACCGACCTGCGCGGTGCGATAGAGACCAGCAAGCACGGTCTGGCTGAAGCCCTTGTTGAGATAGCGGATCGGCGTCCAGTCAACTTCGCCGTGACGCCCGTTAATATCGCTCACCAGCTTCGCAAGCTGGTTCTGCAGATCGCCATAGGCCTCGATCGTGCCACGCGACAGCGTCGCGATCTGCAACAGCGAGACCGAGCGCTTCAACTGCGGCTGCAGCTCCAGCATGCGGTCAAACGCATCGAGACGATTGACGAGACCCTTGGAGTAATCGACGCGATCGACGCCGATGGCGAGCTTCTCGCCGTTCAGGCTGCGGCGCAGCCGCGACACATCGGGATGCGACGCCGCCTTGGCAGCATGCGCAGCAAACTTCGCGGGATCGATGCCGATCGGAAATACCGCGCAACGCGACGCGCCGTAACGCGACATCACCACGCCACCCGTCGTGTCCAGACTGAGCTCGCCATCGACATAAGACAGGAAGTTGTCGCGATCACCTTCGGTCTGGAAGCCGATCAGATCGTAAGCAAGCATTGCCTCGACCAGCTCGCGATGATGCGGCACGCCGCCAAAAATATCGCGTGCCGGCCACGGCGTATGCAGGAAAAAGCCGAGCGGATGCGTCACGCCAAGCGCGCGCAATTCTGCGCCGAGCGCAAGGAAATGGTAATCCTGAATCCAGAACGCGGTATCGGGCTTGCGGAACCGCAGCAGCGCGCGCGCGAAGAACGAATTCACTTCGCGATACGACTGATAATCATCGTGCGACGTGCAGATCAGGTCGGTGCGGGAATGCAGCGCAGGCCAAAGCGCCGAATTGGCGAAGCCTTCGTAATAACCACCGTAGTGGGCTGCAGGCAGATCGAGCATTGCCAACGCGCCGGCGCCCAGCGCTTCAATTTCGGCAAACGGTTCCTTTTGCGCGCCATCGCGCACGCGGCCGCTGGAACCCACCCAAATCGCGCCAGATTTCTCCACCACGGGCAGCAAGGCTGCTGCCAGACCGCCGGTCATCGGCTCATTCGCCGAAGCGCGCGATACTCGGTTTGAGACTACGACGAGATTCACAGGGTCCCCTCCTGATTGCACACATTGATAAACGTCCGTTCATCAATATGGTTCCTCGTCACCATTCGACCCAATTGAAACCAAATTCGGGCACGCGACGATGGAACTCACCTTTCAGTGAGTTCCATCTGCATCGGTATCAACAATGAGGTGAATCACTTCGATTTCGCTGCATCGTCGATCAGCAAGCGCGCGAGCCATGCGCGCACATCGCGCGGCTCGTCGAAGTGACCCGACACACCTTGCGCACGGCGACCGACGGAGAATGCGAGACCATTCATGCCGGGCATGATCGCAAATACAGATTCATCGGTGACATCATCGCCGATGAAGATCGGACGGCGTCCGCTGAACGGCTCATGCGTCATCAATTCGATCACGCCCGTCGCCTTGGTCACACCAGCGGGCTTGATCTCGCAGACAGCCTTGCCGGGCAGCACTTCGATCGGCGCATTCGGCAGATCGGCACGGATCGCGGAGACCGCATCATAGATCGCCTTCTCCGCATGCGGCGCGAGACGGTAATGCAGCGCGAGCGCATAGCCCTTGTCTTCGAGCAGAATACCCGGACTCAACTTCGCAATGGCAGCAAGGCGACGCTTCAATTCCTTGTCCATCGGCGGCGCGCCTGACGCCACCGATTCATTGTCGCCTGACAATCGCATTTCGGCGCCATGACCGCCGACGGCAGGAAACTGCATCGGCGCAAAGATCAGATCGATATCGTTGATCGAGCGGCCCGAAACGAGCGCCATGGCGCCATTCGTGCGCTGCAGCAGTTTGCCCATGGACGTCGCCAGATCCGGTGGCACCCACACTTCACGCGGCGTCGGCGCCAGATCGAGCAGCGTACCGTCGATATCGAGCAGCAGCGCACATTCGCTAAGCCGCGGCAATTCCGCACCCGGATACAGTACCTCTTCGGAGTGCGGCGCATCGTCGACAGGAATTTCGATAATTTTCTGAGACATGTTCATGAAGTCACTCCACCACGGCCAGCGGCCGTGCAACTGTTTCAAGCGGCTGGCGTTCCGCCGCGATGGCATAGCGCCAGCCGACAATCGCAGCCACGATCATCAGAACAGCGCCAAGAAGATAGCCGGCAAACACACTATTGCGCGACCCGGTATCGATCAGCACGCCAAACAGCGCCGGGCCGGCAACGCCGCCGATCCCGGTGCCGATCGCGTAGAAGACAGCGATCGCCAATGCGCGAACCTCGATCGGGAACGTCTCACTGACGGTGAGATAGGCCGCACTCGCCGCCGGCGACGCAAAGAAGAAGATGATCATCCAGGCGATGGTCTGGGTCTGTGCACTCAACACATCGATCGAGAACAGATAACCGGAGATCGCAAGCAATATGCCCGACATCCCGTAGGTCACCGCGATCATCACGCGGCGGCCCAGCGTATCGAACAGCCGGCCGAGCAACAGCGGTCCGAGAAAATTACCCGCGGCAAACGGCAGGATGTACCAGCCGACATGATTGGACGGGATGCCGAAGAAATCCGTCAGTACCAGCGCATAGGTGAAGAAGATCGCGTTGTAGAAAAACGCCTGCGATGCCATCAGCACGAGTCCGACCAGCGACCGCTGGCGATACAGCACGAACAGTGTCTGCGCGACCTCCTTCAGCGGCGTGTGATCGCGCATCGTCAGCCTGATCTTCGGCAGCGCGGCCAGAACCGACGGCTTGGCCTTCTGATGCGCGGAGATTTCGATATCGGCCACGATCTCTTCGGCGCGCTGCGGCTGACCATGGATCATCAGCCAGCGCGGGCTTTCCGGAATCCACATCCGCATGAACAGCACGATGAGACCAAGAATAGCGCCGGTGAAATATGCGAGGCGCCAGCCATAGGACTGAGAAATGATAGCTGGATCGAGCAGAACGATGGCACAGACCGCGCCCATCGCCGCGCCGAGCCAGAAACTGCCGTTGATCACCAGATCGGTCCAGCCGCGATAACGCGCCGGGACAAGCTCCTGAATTGTTGAATTGATCGCGGTATATTCCCCGCCAATGCCGGCCCCCGTCAGGAATCGAAACACGGCATAGCTGGCAAGATTCCATGACAGCGCCGTCGCGGCAGTCGCCGTGAGATAAAGCGCTAGCGTAATGAAGAACAGCTTCTTCCGACCGATGCGATCAGTCAGCCAGCCGAAGCCCAGCGCGCCGATCACGGCACCTGCGAGATAAGCGCTGTTGGCAAAGCCCACGTCGAAGTTCGAGAACCGCAGCGCCGGATCTTCCTTCAGCGCGCCGGACAGCGCCCCCGCCAGAGTCACCTCAAGGCCATCGAGAATCCATGTAATTCCGAGCGCCACGACAACCCGTGTGTGAAAGCCACTCCAGCGCAGCGCATCCAGGCGCGCAGGAATGTCGGTTTCGATGATACGATCCGAGTCGGAAGCTGGCGTCTGGCCCGGCACAGGCGAGGTCACGATATCCGCGCTGCTCGGATAAGCCATGCCGCTTTGCTCCTGAGCATTTGTTCGCTACCCCCACGGATAAGCGGAAATCGACATTAACGCCAAAAGCCCGAAACCTTGCGGTGACGGGTGATTCAGCGCCAGAGGGTTACATTCTCCGTGAAACAACCCACGAAGAACGCGTTGGTTCCCGTTTTATGCGGGAGAAGTGGGACTTAGAGTGAAACGGCGTAATGCTCGTATTCGCCGCGCACCAGCTCGATATGGGCGCGCATCGCCGCGGCGGCGCCGTTGCGATCGCCGCGCATGATGGCGACGACGACGCGGTCATGCTCGGCCTGCGACTTGGCAAGACGGCCGAGATTGCGAAACTGCGCGCGCCGGAACGGCTGCACGCGCACCCGGGTCGCGAGCGTGATCTCGGCGATATATTCGTTCTGCGAGCCCGCATAGATCGCGTTGTGAAAACGTTCGTTCACTTCGTGAAAGCGATCCGGGTTGCCATCATAGCTCAGCACCCGCAACTCTTCGTGGATGGCCTCTAATTCGTGACGCTGTACGGCCGGCATCCGTTCGGCGGCGAGACCGGCACATATTGCTTCGAGCTCCGCCATCGCCTCGAACATGCCGGTGAGACGATCGATTGACGGCTGCGCCACCACGGCGCCGCGATGCGCACGCGAGTCGACGAGGCCGCTGGCCGTGAGCTGGCGCAACGCTTCGCGGACCGGCGTGCGCGAGACATTGAAGCGTTGCGCCAAGTCTGTCTCGTCGAGTGAGGTACCGGGGGCCAGCACGCCGCGCACGATCTCGTCGGCCAGTTGCAAGCGGAGTTCTTCAGCGCGCGTCAGTTTGCCGGTGGTCGCACCAGCGCGGTCAACCCGGCTGACCGGCCCGGTGATGCCCGCCTTGCGGCGTGGCTTGCCAGGCTGGATCAGCATGTCGTCGAAACTCATCCCTTGGCGCCCTGCGGTTCGTCGATCAGGCTGACAGACGCCGCCACGATTCGCCAGCCTTCCGGAAAGCGGATCCACGTCTGCATCTGTCGACCAACCTTACCCGGAGCCGTGTCGCGATAAAATAGCGTCGAGGCCACCGCAGTGTCGCGGCCATAGGAGGAAATCACCGTGCGCGCAGTGCGGCGCATCAATCCGACCGGCGAGCGTGCACCGCGAAAGGCCTGGATCTCGTCATAACCGTAAAGGTTTTCACCCATGCCGTAGCGCAGCGTTCGGGGATCGTTGCGAAACAACTCGCCGAGCACCGCCGTGTCATTGGTCGTCAACGCTTTCTCATAGCGTGCGAAAGCGGCGCCCACTTCGGCGATGACGTCCGGCAGATCAATGTCCATGTCAGAACCCTTTTGCGCGGGGCGCAGCAACCACGCCGGCCCGCTCCAAAGCATAAGCGACCCGCAGCGCGATGTCTTCCCGCCACGGCGCCGCAATGATCTGCACACCGACCGGCATCGGATCGAGCGGCACCGGCACGGCGACGACGGGCAGGCCGATAAAGGAGATCGGCTGGGTGTGGATGCCGATATTGGCGCGCACGGGCAGTTCGACGCCGTCGAGCACGAAAGTCGCCTGCCCCAGTTTCGGCGCGATGCAAGGCGTCGCCGGCGCGATGATCACATCGACATCCCCAAACAGTTCGAGCACCTTGGCGCGGTACCAGCGACGGAATTTCTGCGCGCGGTCAACCAGCGGCGCCGGCACCATGGCGCCGGCGAGCAAGCGGTCTCGCACCGCCGGGTCGAAGTCATTGGGCCGCGTGCGCAAGCGATCCAGATGCAGCGAGGCGCCTTCAACCGTCGAGATGACATAGGCCGCCGACCGCGCGCGGGCGACCTCGGGCAGCTCAATATCGCGTGTGACGTCGAGCGCCTTCGTGACACGCGCAACCGCCGCCTGGGCCTCCGGAAACAGGTTCTTGCGGAAGTATCCGCCGGCCGCAGCGATGCGGAGAGAGCCGATATCCTGTCCGAGCAGCGCCGTCACAGACTCGATGGCGCGGGTTGAACACGCGGCATCCTCGGCATCCGGTCCCTGCATGGCGTCGTAGGACAGCGCGAGGTCCTCGACCGATCGTGCGAATGGGCCGAGATGATCGAAGCTCGCGACAAACGGAAACGAGCGCGCCCGCGACAGCCGGCCATAGGTCGGCTTCAAGCCGAAGATACCGCAAAACGACGACGGCACGCGGATCGATCCGTTGGTGTCCGACCCCAAGGCAATCGGCACGAGACTGCCGCCGACTGCGCCGCCGGAACCGCCCGATGAGCCGCCGGTCATCCGGGTCACGTCATGCGGATTCCGCGACGGCCCGTCATGAATATTCTCGCCCGTAAAATCATAGGCGTATTCGCCCATATTGAGCGTGCCGACCAAGACGGCGCCCGCGGCTTCCATGCGTTCGACCAGCGTCGCATCGCGGGTTGAAGCCGGACGATCGTGATTGATCTTGGAACCGGCGCGGGTCGGCAGGCCGGTGACATCGAACAGATTCTTCACCGCAAACGGCACGCCTGCAAGCGGGCCGACGCTTTGACCGGCGGCAATCGCGGCATCCAGCGCCTTCGCCGTGGCGCGCGCGCGATCGGCAGTGACATCGGTGAATGCGTTCAGGACCGGATTGTGCTGCGCGATCCGCGCGAGCGCCGCTTCGGTGACGGCGAGCGCCGAGATTTTCTTCGCGGCAACCGCCTGCGCAATGTCCGACGCCGGGCGCCAATCGCCATTGGTTTGAAAAATATGGGCCATGATGACGGGGTCAAGCTGCATAGATGCTCGCCGGCTCGGTTTCGTCGGGGAGCGGAAATTCGTCCACCATTTTAGCCATTTTCAGCGTCACCGCGAGATTGGCACGGACGGATGGCTTCCACGCGTCTTCAATCGGCAGTCCCAACGCCCCGGCGACGGCGTGGATATAGTCATCAAGCGGTTCGGCCACGGTCCCTCTCTCAATCATTCGTATCAGTGAACCGGCAGCGGCGGATGCGGGATCGCCGACAGCAGCTCCTTCGTATAGGCGTCTTGCGGCGCATCGAGCACGGCCTCGGTCAGGCCCTGCTCGACGATCCGCCCGGTGCGCATCACGATGACACGATCGCACAGCAAACGCACCACATTCAAATCGTGCGACACGAACAAATAGCTCATCCCCATCGACTGCTTCAGGTCCTGCAACAGGTTCAGCACCACCGCCTGAACGGAGACGTCGAGCGCAGCGGTCGGCTCATCCAGGATGATCAGCTTCGGCTGCAGCGCGATGGCCCGCGCGATGCCGACGCGCGCCTTCTGGCCGCCGGACATCTGGTGCGGAAAGCGATCGAGCAATTCGAGCGGCAAGCCAACCTGCCGCGCGAGGTCCTCGCATTTTGCACGTAATGCATCGCCGCCCTTGATGTCGCCAAGCTGCATGATCGGATCGGCAATGGCGCGCGCCGCCGTGAAACGGGGATTCAGGCTGTCGGTGGGATCCTGAAATACCATCTGGATGCTCTTGCGCAGCGGCAACCGCGCAAAGGAGTTCGGCGCGATCTCGCCGATCTCGTCGCCATCGAACGAGATACGGCCCGAGGTCTTGTCGATCAGCCGCATCACCATCATCGACGTGGTGGACTTGCCGCAGCCGGATTCGCCGACAAGGCCGACGCTCTCGCCGTGACCAACCGTAAAGCTGATACCATCGACAGCACGAAACTTGTCCGGCTCGGTCGGTGGCTTGCGCGAGAACAGTTTTGCCAGAGAGGCTGTCGCACCCTGGCGGGCATACTCCTTGACCAGGTTGTCGACCACCAGCAGCGGCTTTGCCTCGGCGGGCGCGCCGGCGCTATCGGCAATCGTCGGCTGCACCGGCATTGCAGCGCGTTCTTCGGCCGGCAGGAGATCACGCAGCGAGACACCGAGCCGCGGCGTCGCCTGCATCAGCTTCTTCGTATAGGCGTGCTTCGGATTGGCGAAGATATCGGCCGACAGCGCCGTCTCGACCACCCTGCCCTTTTCCATCACCACGACACGGTCGCAATAGGCAGCGGCAAGGCCGAGATCATGAGTGATCAGGATGGTCGACATGCCGCGGCTCTTGGTGAGCTCGACGACCAGATCCATCACGGCTTTCTGGGTCGTGACATCGAGGCCGGTGGTCGGCTCGTCAGCTATCAGGAGCTGCGGATTACACGCCAGCGCCAGTGCGATCACCACGCGCTGGCACATGCCGCCGGAGAGTTCGAACGGATAGGCGTGATAACGCTCGCGCGGGCGTGCGATCTTGACTTGCTCGAGCGCCTCGATGGCTTTCTCGGCACGATCGGCGCTACCGGCCTGCGCATGCTGGCGCAACACGTCCTCGATCTGATCGCCGACCTTGCGAATTGGGTTGAGCGCCGCCCGCGGGTTCTGGAAGATCATCGAGATTTCGCGGCCACGCAGGTCGCGCATCTGGTTCTCGGTTGCACCCTTGATGTCGACACCAGAGAACATCACCGAGCCTTCTGCGATCTTGCCGGCGCGGTCGAGAATGCGCATCACCGCATAGGACGTCACCGACTTGCCCGAGCCGGACTCGCCGACGATGCCGAGTGTTTCGCCCTTGGCCACGGAAATATTGACGTGTTGCACGGCCTTGACGATGCCGCGCCGCGTGGCGAATTCGACAGTGAGGTCGCTGACGTCGAGAAGCGGTTGAGCTGTCATGTCCGGGCCCTCAGGTGCGTCGCTGCGGATCGACGATGTCGCGCAAACCGTCGCCCAACAGATTGAAGCAGAACACCGCGATCATCAGCGCCAGACCGGGGAACAATGCGATCCACCATTCGCCGGACACCATGAAGGACGCCCCTTCGGCGACCATGATGCCCCATTCCGCGGTCGGCGGACGGACACCGAGACCGATGAAGGAGAGGCCAGCGGCATTGAGGATCGCGTAACCCATGGTCAGCGACATCTGCACGATCATGATCGGCATGATGTTCGGCAGGATATGCACCAGCAGGATGCGCATCTCGCTATTGCCCGACAGTCGGGCCGCCTGCACGAAGCCCGCTTCGCGGCGGACGTTCGCCTCGGCCCGCGCGACGCGCGCATAGAGCGGGAAGTTTACAATGGCCGTGGCAATGATGATGTTCTGCACGGTGTTACCGAGTGCTGCGACGATACCCATGGCCAGCACGAACAGTGGAAACGCCATGATCGTATCGGCGATGCGGCCAACGATGCGATCAGTCCAGCCACCGAAATAGCCCGACGCGATACCGGCGAGGCCGCCCATGGCGAAGACGAGCGCCACCGAGGCAATCGCGATGAAGAAGTCGAGCCGGGTCGCCACGATGACGCGGCTGAAAATGTCACGCCCGAGCTGATCAGTGCCGAACCAGTGCGCCGCAGACGGCGCCTTCAGCGCCTGGGCCGTGTCGCTGGCGAGCGGATCGTAAGGCACGATGTAGGGGCCGAACAGCGCTGCGAACACGATCAGCATTAGCAGGCCGAACGCAAACGCCGTCACGCGGTTCTCGCCGAGAATGTAACGCGTGTGCTGCAGCGTCGCGGTAAAGCCGGAAGTGCGTTTTGCGGGCGCAGGCTTCGGCGCGGGAACGGCTTCGGAATCGACAGGCGTGACAGCGTTCATGGTTTCCACCTCACCCTTCCAACCGCACGCGTGGATCGATCACGCCGTAGAGAATGTCGATGATCAGATTGATCAGCACATACATGACGGCCATGGTCAGAACGAAGCCCTGCACCGGCGCGAAATCCGACGAGATCAGGGCTTCGACCGCGTAGGAGCCGATGCCCGGCCAGGCAAAAACCTTCTCGACCAGCACATTCGCACCGAGCAGGAACGAGAACGTCATCGACAGCGTGGTGATGACCGGCAGCATGGCGTTACGGAACGCGTAGGTCACGATCACGGCGCGTGGCGACAGGCCGCTGGCGCGAGCCGTACGCACGAAATCGGACGACAGGATCGCCAGCATCGACGCGCGCGTCATGCGCGCGATCGGCGCGAGTGAAAATATCGCCAGCGTCGCCGTCGGCAGGATCAATTGGTTGAAGGCAGACCTGAAGGCTTCCCAGTCACGCGCGATGAGACTGTCGATCAGATAGAAGCCGGTCACATTGGGCGGCGTCGATGCGAACACATCCAGTCGCCCAAGCGGCGCCGGCGACCAGCCGAGCCTGAAATAGAAGACATAGACCAGCACCAGACCAGTGAAGAACACCGGCAGCGACACGCCGGCCGTCGTCGTCACCCGGCAGAGATGATCGATCCATGAGCCCGGCCGGGTGGCGGCGAGAATGCCGAGTGGAATGGCGATCATGATCGAAACGAGCAGACCAAGCAGCGTCAGCTCGGCCGATGCCGGCAGGCGGTTGCGAAGCTCCGTCGCCACCGGCTGGCCTGTCGTCAGCGAGTTGCCGAAATCACCCTTGGCCAGATCCGCCGTATAGCGGAAGAACTGCTCGATCAGCGGCTTGTCGAGACCGAGCTTCTTGCGGATTTCCTCGATCGCCTGCTTGTCCGCCGACGGTCCCGCGAAATAGGCCGCGGGATCGCCGGGCAGCGCGCGCGTCAGCAGGAATGTGACGATCACGACCCCGATCAAGCTCGGGATCGCGAACATCAGTCGTTTGCCGATCAGGCTGAGCATGATGCTTGCCTCCTGTTCATCGACGGATGCGAATGCAAGCTCGCGGCGCTCCCTCTCCCCCACGCGAAGCGAAGCTTCGCTAGGCGGGAGAGGGTTGGGGAGAGGGGGAGTCGCAGGCGACGGCGCTCGTGGCTCACCCCTCTCCCGGCGCTTCGCGCCACCCTCCCCCGCAAGGGGGGAGGGGACGATGGAGCCGTTCCGTCATCGAGCAGGGCCAGCATCCTCGCCATCATCACATCACGCCTTCACGAGCGCGCGATAGTCGAGCCGACGGTGGAACCAGTACTGGTAGCCGGAAATGTTCTTCTGCATCGCCACGTTGACATAGGGCTGATACAGCGGGATCCGCGGCACATCAGTGAAAGCGAGATCGACGAAGCCCTTCACGTCGGCATCATAGGCCGCCTTGTCGCCGGTTGCGGCGGCGGTGCGCGCGCCGTTGATGAACTTGTCCATCTCGGGCGATTTGTAGCTCATGGTGTTGAACACCGAATTGTCGCCGTGATAGCACCAGTAGAAGAAGTATTCGGGGTAATCGAGCCAGCCAGAGAACACGTTGGTGTAGAGCGGCATCTCTTTCTTGTTCAGCTCGGTGCGCCAATTGGCGCCGGGGATCTTGTTGATGGTCGTCTTGATGCCGATCTGGCCGAGGCTTTCCTGCACCAGCACACAGAGCGGCTCGTTGACGACGGCAAAGCCGAGATCGAATGAGATCGTAGTCTCGAAGCCGTTGGGATAGCCGGCCTCGGCCAGCAGCGCCTTCGCCTTGGCCATGTCGGTATTGTATTTATGCGGCTGCGGCCAGGCCACTTCCGTTGGCTTGTCGGCTGATGCGCCGTACATCGGATTGGCGAGACCGAACAGCACGGCATCGACGATCTTCTGATAAGGCAGCGCATAGGCCACGGCCTGACGCACCTTCGGATTGTCGAAGGGCGGCTTGGTGACATTCATGCCGATATACTGAATGCCGTTGCTGAACGGCAGCGACACGACATCGAGCTTGCCGTTGGCCTTGATCTCCTGGAAGTCCTTGTAGGGCAGCTCATAGGACATGTCGGCATCGCCGCGCTCGAGCAGCGCACGCCGGTTGCCGGCCTGCGGCACCATGCGCCAGATCACGCGCTTGATCTTCGGTGTCGGGCCGGAGACCCAATCATCATTGCGCTCGAGGATGACTTCCGTGCCCGCGGTCCACTTGGTCACCTTGTAGGCGCCGCCACCGGCAGTCTGCATCTTGGTATATTCGAGACCCCACGGATCCTTCTCGGTGGCGTTCTTCTTCACCAGTTCGGAATTGATCACGCAGGGCACGATGACAGCGAGATCCGGAATCGTCAGGCGATCCTTAGTGGCGAAATCGACGCGTACGGTGTGATCGTCGACGATCACGAACTGCTCGGGCTTCTTCAGCGATCCGGCGCTCATCTGGAAGGTCGGGAAACCGCCGACGCTGACCGAGCGATCGAGCGACCACTTCACATCCTTCGCCGTCACCGGCGTGCCGTCGTGAAACTTGGCGTTCTTGCGCAGCTTGAAGGTCGCCGACATGTCGCCGATGGTCATGTCCTCGGCGAGTTCGGGCTTGAACTTGTCGCGGTCGTAATAGGGCACGCCGCCAGGGCCTGCCTTCATCTCGTGACCGATCAGGCGGTCGTAGCAATTCCAGGACACCTCGTAGCCGGGCACATTGGTGCCGACGCCATGAATGTCGAGATTGTTGGGGCCGCTTTCGGAGACGATCAGCAGGGTTTCGGACCGGGCATCTGCCTTAGCGGGCGAGAAGATCGCCGGACCGGAGACCATCGCGCCGGCGGCGGCGCCTGTGGCGGTTTTCAGAAAATCACGACGCTTCATTCTTGCTCTCCCCAAGGGCGCGAGTGGATCGGCTTGGGAACAGACATCGCAAACTTCGTGCCAGAGCTTAACGAGCCCCTAATGGCCATCTAGGGGACTGATAAATCTTGCATTTCCGCAACGAGCCCGGCGGTCGGCGTCGCCGGAGACTCAGCCTCGTTGCATACAAAGATATTGATATGCATAAAATTTAGACTGTCGCGCGTGCTTGCCTGGTGATTACTCGCCCGATTCCGGCTTGACATGCACGGCTCCCGCCTCCTTATTGCGAATAGTTCGCATTAGCATTCGCATCAGATCAGTAACGTTGGGGAATGGCGTGAGTTTAAGGTTGTGGGCATCGATCACGGGGGCAGCATGCCTCTCGTCAGTCTGGGTTGGAGACGCGAAGGCCCAGGAAGGGCAAACGCTTTCGGAAATCGTGGTCAGCGCCGAGCGGCAGAAGGAAGCTGACGCCTTCCAGTCTACCACCCTGCTGACCGGTGACGCCCTCCAGCGCACCACCTCCGCCTCCATCGCCGACTTGCTGGCAACCCAGCCGGGCGTTGCCGCATCGACCTTTGCGCCAGGCGCGAGCAGACCGAATATCCGCGGCCTCGATGACTATCGCGTTCGCATTCAGGAGAACGGCATTGGCAGCCAGGACGCGTCGGATTTCAGCCAGGACCACCAGGTCCCGGTCGATCCGCTGTCCGCCGACAAGATCGAGGTGATCCGCGGGCCGGCAACGCTGCGCTATGGCAATCAGGCCATCGGCGGCGTCGTCAATGCCAGCAACAATCGCATTCCGGAGAGTCTCGTGCCGGACAATTTCAGCGCGCGCATCAAGGGCGGCGGCTCTTCGGTGGATAGTAGCATCGACGGCGCGGCCAGCATCGATGCGTCAGGCAGTAATGTCGCTATTCACGTCGATGCCTTCGGCCGCAGCGCCGGCGATTACAGAATTCCCGGCGGCGGCGTGCAGGCCAATACGAGACTGCGCTCGGAGGGCCAGTCGGTCGGCGGCTCCTATATCTTCGATGGCGGCTATATCGGCACCGCGATCCAGCACATCACCAGCCTGTATCATATCCCCGGCATCGCCGAATCCGCGTCACGGACTCGCATCGATCTCGAACAGACCAAAGTCACCAGCAAGGGCGAGTGGCGCGCGCCCACCGACGGCATCGCCGCGATCCGCTATACGTTCGGCGTCAGCGACTACAAGCATGGCGAGCTCGGCATCGGCAGCAACGGCGTCGATGGCCTGCAGAACACCATCACCAACAAGGAAATCGAAGGCCGCTTCGAACTGGACCACGCCGCGGTCGCAACACCGCTCGGCGCATTGACCGGAAGCTGGGGCGTGCAGGCCAGCAACCGCAAGCTCGGCACCGCGGGCCTGCTCGGCGGACTACTCGCCCCCACCAATACGGACACCGTCGCGGGCTTCGTGTTCGAACAGTTGCAGCTCTCGGACACACTCAAATTCCAGGCCGCCGGCCGCATCGAGAGCCTGTCAGTATCCGGCATGGCGCCGATCTTCCCCAGCAATTTCCTGCCACCGCCCGACACATTCTCCGAGACTGCAGCGACGCGCGATTTCACTCCGAAGAGCTTCAGCTTCGGACTGCTGAAATCACTGCCCTGGGACATAGTCGCCAATCTGAGCGTACAGCGTGCGCAGCGCGCGCCTGCTGCGCCCGAGCTTTATTCGCGCGGCTCCGACGGCGCATCGGGCACCTTCGTCATCGGCAATCCGGATCTGAAAATCGAAACCGCGGAGTCGGTCGAAGTCGGCCTCAAGCGCAGCAGCGGCCAGCTTCGTTTCGAGGCCAGCCTCTATTACACGCGCTATCTCGATTTCATCTTCAAACAGGTGACCGGCAACTTCTGCACCGACACTTTCGCAAGCTGCGGCGCGACCGGCCCGCTTCTGCAGGTCGCCTATGGCCAACGCGACGCAAATTTCCGCGGCGCCGAGCTGATGGCACAACTCGACGTGGCGCCGCTCAGCGACGGCATGTTCGGTATCGATACGCAGTTCGACGTTGTCCGCGCGACCTTTGCCGATGGCAGCAATGTTCCGCGCATCGCACCGATGCGCGTGGGCGGCGGCGTCTGGTGGCGCAGCGCCGAATGGTACGCGCGTCTGGGCGTCCTGCATGCATTCACGCAGAATGACATTGCGCTCAATGAAACGTCGACGGCCGGCTACAATCTGCTGAAGGCTGAGGTGAGCTATACTCACACATTCGCGAAGGTCGACGGCGGCCTGCGCGACATCACCTTCGGCGTCACCGGAGACAATCTGCTCGACGAGCAGGTCCGCAACCACATCTCCTTCAAGAAGGCGGAGGTGCTGCAGCCCGGACGCGGCGTGCGGCTCTTCACGAGTATGAGATTTTGAGCCCAATGACCTTGGAATCGCTCCAGTTTGGGCCTCAACTCGGTCTCCAGAGGGCGACATCGTTCACATGCGAAGGTATTCTTCGCCATCATCTCCCATTGCAAACTTCGACCGACGGAATGCAGCCCCTATGACAAGATCCTGGTCTCCCATCGCAACTGTATTCCTGGCGGTTAGCGGAACGGCGGTGGTTCCGCAGTTTGCTATAGCTGCGACCACGGAAGCGTTGCTGCCGCATAATCTGTCCCCATGGGGCATGTTCATGAACGCCGACATCGTGGTGAAGGCCGTGATGATTGGTCTTGCCATCGCCTCGCTGGTGACCTGGACGGTCTGGCTCGCAAAGACCATCGAACTCAACCGCGAAACTCGGTCCGCCAAACGGCGGCTCGATATCCTGGAAAGCGATACGACGCTGGCCCAGGTCGAGCGCGACAGCGCCAATGCTCGCGATCCCGTGGCCCAGCTCATTCATTCGGCGGTGCGCGAGACTGCCCTCTCCCATGGACTGTTCGATGACGGCTTCAAGGAGCGCATTGCGCTCCGCCTTGAGCGCGTCGAACAGGCGATGTCGCGCCGGATCTCCCGTGGCATCGGCGTGGTCGCAACGATCGGTGCGACTGCGCCCTTCGTCGGCCTGTTCGGAACCGTCTGGGGCATCATGAACGCCTTCATCGGCATTTCGGAAACCAAGACCACCAACCTCGCCGTCGTCGCACCGGGCATCGCAGAAGCGTTGCTCGCGACAGCACTCGGTCTTGTCGCAGCCATTCCGGCTGTGGTGATCTATAACCAGCTCGTTCGCAACATCACGACTTACCGTGCGCTGCTCGGCGATGCCTCCGCACAGGTCATGCTGCTGATGAGCCGCGATCACGGCCGTCGCGGCATGCCGATCTCGCGGGCGGCGGAATAGACCATGGCTGCAAGATTAGGTGGACGCTCAGGCGGCGGTGACGACCTCGAAGTCAACCACGAAATCAATGTGACGCCCTTCATCGACGTGATGCTGGTTCTGCTGATCATCTTCATGGTGGCAGCGCCGCTTGCAACGGTCGATCTCGGTGTCGATCTGCCGGCAAGCGCCGTCGAACCACAACCGCGTCCCGACAAGCCGGTCTTCGTCACCGTCAAGCCTGACCTGACTATCGCCGTCGGCGAAGACATCATCCCGCGCGATACGCTGAGCGGCACGCTGGATGCTGCGACCAAGAACAACAAGGACGAACGCATCTTCCTGCGCGCGGACAAGGTCGTGAGCTATGGCGATCTGATGGAAGTGATGAACCTGCTGCGCAACGCAGGCTATCTCAAGATCGCGCTGGTCGGCCTCGACGGACGAACCTCCGCGCCATGAACGTCTTTGCGCTACATGCGCCGACCGACAGCGTCGGTCTTCGCTGGACCGGGTCGGCGATCGCTATCGTCGCGATCCATGCCGGTCTGATCGCCGCAGGCATCTGGTGGTACCATCAACCGAACCCGCCGGGCGTTACGATGCCGACCATCATGATCGACATGGCGCCGGCCACCGCTGCGCCCGAAACGCAGCCGCTGGATATCGCGCCCGGCCCCGAGATGCAGCAGGCGGAAGCGCCGTCCGAGCCACCGCCCGAACCGGTTCAACAGAAGCAGGCGGAAGAACAGATCCCGCCGACGCCGCTGATGGAGAAGCCGGTCGTCGAAGCGCCGCCCGAACAGAAGACCGAGCCGACGCCTCCCCCGCCCGAGCCCGCCAAGATCATTCCCGATCCGCCAAAGCCGGTGCCGGAAAAGCCCAAGCCGAAGCCGATACGCGCCGAGGTCAAAAAGAAGCCGAACGATGCGCCGGCAGCGCCGCAGACCACTGCAGCACCGCGCGCAGAACGCATCGCGCCTGCAGCATCGGCCGCCGCCGCCGGTGCATCGAGGGCAGCGTCAGCGTCTTACAATCAGCTCGTTCAATCACACTTGCAGCGCTTCAAGCAATTTCCCCAGAGTGCGCGCACCGGTCAGTCAGGCACGGCAGTCGTCAGGATCGCCTTTACACTCGATCGCAGCGGTCGCGTGCTGTCTTCCCGCCTCCTGGGATCGTCGGGAAATTCGGCGCTCGATGCCGAAACGCTCGCCATGGTTCGTCGCGCGCAGCCATTTCCGGCATTTCCGCCGGAGAAGACCGGCGGTACGGAAGCGTTCAACGTTCCGCTGAGATATGATCTTCGTTAGCAACTAACGAAGATCGTGATGCGCCGCGACCGGGCAGATATCACTGCACCGGATTGGCGCGTTCGAATTGGCGCAGCAATTTGTTGCCGCGCTCGGCTGCAGCGTCGAGGGCCTCCTGCGCAGGCTTCTTGCCGCTGAAGGCCTGCTCCAGCTCATCCTCGATGGCGTCACGGATCAGCGTGAACGAGCCAAGGCGCAATCCCTTCGAATTTTCCGTCGGCGCTTTGAGCGTGATCTGCTCGATGGATTTTACGGTGCCGGGGTTGCGGTCGTAAAAACCCTGCTGGCGCGTGAGTTCATAGGCGGCGCGCGTGATCGGCAGGTAACCCGTCTTCTGATGCCAGGTCGCCTGTACTTCAGGCTGCGAAAGAAACGCAAAGAACTTCGCGACGCCCTTATATTCTTCGCGCGGCCGATCGCGCAGCACCCAGAGCGTGGCGCCGCCAATGATCGAATTCTGCGGCGCGGCCGTGACATCCGGCCAGTACGGCATCAGGCCATAGCCGACCTCGAATTTCGCATTGGCAAGAATGTCGGCGCGGGTGCCCGACGAGCCCAGGAAAATCCCGCATTCGCTCTTCTGAAACCGTGGTTCAGCCGCTGTCGCACGGCCGCTGTAGTCGAAGACCTTGGTCTTCTGCCATTCGGCAAGTTGCGTAATATGCCTCACCATCAGCGGATTGTTGAAGGTGAGCACCGCATCCAACCCGCCAAGGCCATTGGACTTCGTCGCCACCGGAATGTTGTGGAATGCCGAGAAGTTCTCGACATTGATCCATGACGGCCAGGCCGTCGTGAAGCCGCAAACCGCACCTGCCGTCCGCAATCGCTTGGCAGCGACGCCGAGTTCGGGCCAGGTCCGCGGCGGCTCGTCCGGATTGAGCCCGGCGGCACGGAACAGATCCTTGTTGTAGTAAAGGATCGGCGTCGATGCATTGAATGGGAAGGACAGCATGTTGCCGGCCATGTCGGTGTAGTAGCCCGTAATGGCTGGCAGATAGGCTGACGGATTGAACGCCTCCGCCTGATCGCGCATCAGCTCATAGACGGGATAGGTTGCGCCTTTGGCAGCCATCATAGTGGCCGTCGCGATTTCGTTGACCTGGACGATGGCCGGCTGGCTCCGGGACCGGAAGGCAAAGATCGCCGCCGTGACGGTCTCGGTATAGTTGCCCTTGTAGACCGGAACGATGCGATAGCCCGTCTGCGTGGCGTTGAAATCCGCGGCCAGCTTTTCAACGTGCCGGCCGAGTTCTCCGGACATCGCGTGCCACCACTGAATGTCGGTGGCGCGTGCGGGCGTCGCCGTCTGGCTGACTGTCATCACGAGCGCGAGATATCCGAGCGCCGCCTTCAACTTCATTTCATTCTGCCCTTACAACGCCGTCGGCTGCCGGCCTGCTGTGCTATCATTCTTGTTGGGAGGCCAAAGCTTCCGCCGCCCAATAAAATAATGATTCCATTATAGTTTTGATCGAAATTGCCCCGCACGGTGGCGTTCACCGGACACGATCTGCCGCAGCACTCTGTTGCGACTTCGCGGCGTTCGGTTCAATCGGGACTGTGCTAATTCAACCAGTTGTTGCAGGTTAATAGCCAGCACCGCCTGTATTTGCTACATTGAACTGTCTCGCAACCTCAACGAAACTCTTTCAGACTATAAAAATCGAATTGCCGGGTTGCGACGCACGGCTGTCTCACCGATTGAACCTTTCGCAAGGCCGAATGACACAACTGTGGTGACGAGCCCGCACAACGGAGTTTCTGAAGGACAGGACGAGCTGGCGGCGCGAGGCCGGACCGGCGTCGTCGCGGCTGTCCGTGCGATTCCGATCCGCTGGCGCATTCTGTCCATCGCAGCCCTGAACTCCGCGGTCGTCCTCGTCCTGGCGGGCCTGATCTGGAGCGGCTCGCGGGTGCTGTCCTCGGCCTGGGACGACGTGCGCCAGGTCCGGCAATCCGATCAGGTTCTGGCCCTGCTCGAGAGCGAGACCGGCCGGCTGCAGAACCTGATCCATCGCTATATCAATCAGCCCAGCCCCGAACTGTTCGCTGAAATCCTGCTGTTGCGCGAGGCTGTGCTTGGGACACTGAATACCCGTGCCTCGACCGACCCCATGCTATCCGGCTCGGTCGCCGAGCTGGAACGCGTCACCGAGCGCTTCCTCAGCGGCTTCGGTGAATTGCGGACGCTTCAGACCACCATTGCCAAGACCTATGAGGAACAAGTGCTCGGGCCTGCCAAGGACATGGCAGGACTGTACTCCATCATCGAAGGCGCCACAGGCCAGCGCGACGCGCTGATCTGGCCGGCACTCGGCAAGTCGCGTGAGGCATTCACCGCGATGCTGGTCGCCGCCAACGCCTATTATCTGTCGCTGGCATCCGCCTCGGCCGAGGATGCACGCCGCAACACAGAGACGATCGAGCGTACTATCCCGGTCATGACCGACCTCGCCGACAATGATCTGCAGCGCATTGCGTTGCAGCGGCTCAAGGGACGCTCGGTTGCCCTCCGCCAGGGGCTCGCAAAACTGTCCGAACAACTCTCCAGCCGCACGGACCTGCTGCGCAATTCGATCGATGCCAGCCAGGCCGACACGATTGCTGCGATCGATGGCCTGTCCGTCAAGATGCGCCAGCGCGAGCAGTCCGCGCAGGCCACTTTCGACCGCACGCTGACGGCGATCTCCCGCAATGTCATGGTCATCGCCGCGGCCTTTCTTGGGCTGATCATCACCGCAGGCATCATCATCGCGCTGAGCATCCGCCTGCCGCTGCAGCAGATCATGGCCTCGATGCGCGCAATCACCTCCGGCGACTATGATCGCAAGGTCCAGGGCACCGCCGCCAAGGACGAGGTTGGCGCCATGGCCCGCGCGGTCGAAGTGTTCCGTGAGAACGCCGTCGCCAAGCGCGAAGCCGAGAACGAGCTGCGTGCATCGAAAGAGAAAGCCGAAAGCGCCTTGCTCGAACTAAATGCCGCACAGCAGAATTTGATCGATGCCGAACGGCTGGCCGCGCTTGGCGGTCTGGTCGCCGGCGTGGCCCACGAGGTCAATAATCCGATCGGCATCAGCCTCACCGTGGCATCAAGCTTCGCCCGGCGCTCGGAAATGTTCGAGGCCGAACTGCGCTCCAATGCCCCGTTGCGGCGCTCGCAACTGGAAGAATTCGTCAAGACGTCACGCGATGCGGCGCAGCAACTAGTCGCCAACCTGCATCGCGCCGGCGAGCTTATTCAGTCCTTCAAACAGGTCGCCGTCGATCGTTCCCATGCCGAACGGCGGCAATTCAGCCTCTCCGAGGCCACCGATCAGATCATCGCCAGTCTGCGCCCCGTCCTGAAGAAGGCTCCGATCACGCTGACAGTCGACGTGCCGGACGGGCTGATGATCGACGGCTATCCCGGGTCCTACGGCCAGATCCTGACCAACCTGTTCCTGAATGCGGCCAATCACGCGTTCCCGGACGGCAAGCCCGGCGCCATCGCTATCACCGCCAAGCCGCGCGGCACCGACGATATCGAGATCAGCTTCTCCGACAACGGCGCGGGCATGAGCCCGGACGTCCAGCGACAGGCTTTCGACCCGTTTTTCACCACCCGCCGCAACGAAGGCGGCACCGGCCTCGGCCTCCACATCGTGTACAATCTGGTGACCCAGCAGCTGGGTGGCCGGATGATGCTGGAGTCAAGACTGGGACAAGGCACGACATTTCGCATTATCATGCCGCGGGCCGCCACTGGCGCCGCCGGATCATTTGACGGGACTACGCAATGGCCGACCAGGACGATGTCCTCTACCTGATTGAAGACTCCGGTGATGTCCCGGAAGAATCCAATAACCGAAAATGGAAGATCGCGGTCATCGACGATGATCAGGCCGTGCATGAGGGCACGCGCTTCGCGCTGAGCGATTACACCCTGAACGGCCAGTCGCTGGAAATCCTGTCGGCCTATTCCGCCGCGGAAGGCCAGGCCCTGATGCGCGAGCATACAGATATCGCGGCCGTGCTGCTCGACGTCATCATGGAGACGGATGCGGCCGGCCTCGAACTGGTCGAGTTCATCCGCAACGAGCTGCACAACGAGACGGTGCGCATCATTCTGCGCACCGGCCAGCCAGGCCAAGCGCCGGAGCGCCGCGTCATCGTCGACTATGACATCAACGACTACAAGGCGAAGACCGAACTGACCGCCGACAAGCTGTTCACCTCGCTGACGGCAGCACTGCGCAGCTATCAGCAGCTCGAACGCATGGTGCAGACGCGGCGTGGCCTCGAAATCATCATCGACGCGGCCTCGACGCTCTACGATTTCAAGTCGATGCAGCGGCTCGCCGAAGGCGTGCTGACGCAGATCGCGTCACTGCTGAACGTCGATTGCGCGGGCATTCTGGTGCTGCGCGATGGCGGCGTTGTCGGCGACGACTATGCCGTCCTCGCCGGATCAGGCTGCTACAGCCGCTTCATGGGCACTGCGACTTCGCAGTCGCTCGATCCGGACCTGCGCCAGATGGTCGAAGAGGCCTTCAAGCGCCGCAAGCATGATTTCGCCGACCATCGGACGGCGCTCTATATCCGCACCGGCAGCGGCCGCGAGGTTGTCGTGCTGTTGCAGGCAGAGCGGCAATTGTCGGAGACCGATCGTTCGCTGGTGGAGATCTTCGGCAGCCGGCTGTCGATCGCCTTCGACAACGTGATCCTCTACCAGCAACTGCACGAGGCAAATACGCAGTTGGAAGACCGCGTGGCGCAGCGCACCCGCGCTCTCATGCAGGCCAATCGCCGGCTTTCGGCGCAGTGGCTGCGGCTGCAACGCGCCAACGGCTTCAAGAACGAGATTCTGGGCACCGTCGCCCATGACCTGAAGAATCCGCTCGGCGTGATCCTCGGCCGCACCGAGATGCTGACCGAGCTGATATCCGCGGGATCGCCGAAGGAAAACATCTCCGCGCAGGTCGATCACATCCGTGACGCCACCAAGCGGTTGACCTCGATGGTCGATCACCTGATCTCCGATGCCATGGCGGACGCCTTCGATATTACCATCCGCCGCGAGCCGGTCGATCTGGCGACGCTGGTCCGGGACGTCGCGGAAGCGAACCGGCCGTCTGCGGTGAACAAGCAGCAGGATCTCTCCGTCTCGGCGCCGGCTCACCACGATCTCACCATGTGCGATGCCGACCGGATGCGCGAAGCGATCGACAATCTCGTCAGCAACGCCATCAAATACAGCCCGATCGGCGGCAAGATCGCGCTGCTGATCACGGGCGACGCCGATTATGTCCGCATCAGCATCAGCGACGAAGGTCCCGGCCTGTCGCCGGAAGATCTCGACCGGCTGTTTGGCCGTTTCCAGAGGCTGTCGGCCAAGCCGACCGGCGGCGAAAGCTCGACCGGCCTTGGCCTGTCGATCGTCAAACGCATCATCGACATGCATGGTGGCGAGGTGAATGCACATAGCCCCGGCCCAGGCCAGGGCGCTACCTTCACCATCCTGCTGCCAGCCACCAGTGAGGGCCTGTCATGAGCCAGAGCCCGCATATCGTCATCGTCGACGATGAAGCGCCCGCCCGCGAGATGGTGGGCGACTATCTCAAGATGCACGGCTTTGCCGTGACCCTGTGCGACGGCGGCAAGAGCCTGCGCAGCGAGATCGAGACCAAGGTGCCGGATCTCGTGGTGCTCGACCTTAACATGCCCGAGGAAGACGGGCTCTCGATCATCCGTGACCTCAAGAGCCGCATCAATGTGCCGGTGATCATGCTGACCGCCACCGCGAGCCCGATCGACCGTGTCGTCGGCCTCGAACTCGGCGCCGACGATTACATCGCCAAGCCCTGCGAACTCCGCGAATTGATGGCGCGCATCCGCTCGGTCTTGCGCCGAAGCACGCCGGTGAAGGGCGCAGCAGCAGATGCAACGCCTGCCAAGGAGAGCAAGGATCATCTCGTGCGCTTCGGCACGAAATGGCTCGATCTGGAAGCGCAGGCCCTGCGCGACGATGAGGGCAACGAACATCCGCTGACGGCTTCTGAATTTGGCCTGCTCAAGGTATTCGCCGCGAATCCGAAGCGCGTGCTCTCGCGCGAACGGTTGCTCGAACTGGCCAATGCCCGCGACGCAGAAGCTTTCGACCGGGCGGTTGACCTGCGGATCATGCGAATCCGCCGCAAAATCGAGCCCGATCCGACGAAGCCCGCCGTGATCCGTACAATTCGCGGCGGGGGCTATTTGTTCTCCCCCGTGGGCGACAAGGCCTGAGCACCCCTTTTGGAATCTATCCCGTTCAATTTACACGCATTTCACCTCTGAATGTTTCGTCCCTAGCCCTGCGACGAAACAATTCTCCGGTTCCATGAAACCATTTTCCGCTTTTGAAGCAGACGCCCTGAAACCCGGGCTCCTTAACAATCCTCCCAACGAAGCCGCAACGCGGTCTCTTACGGGAGTTAGTCATGCAGAACGTCATCGCCCTCAATGCCGCCGGTCAGCAGGGTATCATTACGGCCCGCGCCACCTCGGACGAGATGCTGCTGGAGAATATCGCCAGCGGCGACCGCACAGCGATGCACACGCTTTATGCCCGACACAATGTGCGGGTCTATCGCTTCGTTCTCCGCATGCTGCGTGACACGTCGGCGGCGGAAGATCTGGTCAGCCAGGTATTCCTCGATGTATGGCGAACCGCCAGCCAGTTCGAAGGCCGCTCGCAGGTCTCCACCTGGTTGTTGTCGATCGCACGCTTCAAGGCGCTGACTGCGCTGCGCCAGCGTAAATATGAAGACATCGACCAGGACGATGTTATGGAAATCGCCGACCAGGCCGATACACCTGAGGCATCGCTCGATCGCAGCCGCACCAGCGCCATTCTTCGCGCCTGTGTCGCCAAGCTGTCGCCGGCGCATCGCGAGATCGTCAACCTCGTCTATTATCATGAGAAGTCAGTAGAAGAGGTGGCCGGCCTGATCGGTATCCCCGCATCGACGGTGAAGACCCGCATGTTCTACGCCCGCAAGCAGCTCGCCGATCTCTTGAAGACCGCCGGCATCGACAGCATCGCAGCGTAATCCGCCGCGATCCCTTTGCTCCAGCGTTCCAGACGTCAGTTCGCGTAAACCTCCCCACCTCCAGCGACCCGGACGGGATGCCCCCTTCCGGGTCGCATTTTGTTTTGAGCTCCGGCTTTGTCATCGTCAGCAGTCGCACGAACTTCCGCATCGACCTGCGCAATACATCTGACAAAATTGGACAAATTGTCTACGAGTCCGACGGCGAACGCCAACGTGGGCAGATGGACAGCCTTTTCAAGACGTTGCCGAATGCGGGCGACCAACTAACGAAAGGCCTCGCACAGTTTCGCCCGCGCGCTCTGCATGATAGAACACGTCCAGACTACACATGGACGGATGCAGATGTTCGAAGGCTTTGACCCTGTCATACTAGCCCGAGCGCAATTTGCGTTCACGATGTCATTTCACATCATCTTTCCCGCGTTCTCCATTGGGCTGGCGAGCTATCTCGCGGTGCTCGAAGCACTCTGGCTGTGGACCGGGCGCGACGTCTTCCTCAACCTGTTCAACTACTGGCTCAAGATCTTCGCCGTTGCCTTCGGCATGGGCGTGGTCTCCGGCATCGTGATGTCCTACCAGTTCGGCACCAACTGGTCGGCCTTCTCCGACAAGGCAGGACCGATCATCGGCCCGCTGATGGCCTATGAAGTCCTCACCGCCTTCTTCCTCGAGGCTGGATTTCTTGGCGTCATGCTGTTCGGGCTTCAACGCGTAGGTCCTAGGCTGCATTTCTTCGCTACGCTGATGGTCGCGATCGGGACGCTGTTTTCGGCCTTCTGGATTCTCTCCGCGAATTCCTGGATGCAGACGCCGACCGGCTACACCATCAACGCTGCCGGCCAGTTTGTTGCCGCCGACTGGTGGAAGGTGATCTTCAACCCGTCCTTTCCGTATCGTCTCGTGCATATGGTGCTGGCGGCCTATCTCACCACGGCTTTCGTGGTGGGCGCGGTCGGCGCCTGGCATCTGCTCAAGGATACGCGCCTGCCCGGCCCGCGCGTGATGTTTTCCATGGCGATGTGGATGGCCACACTGGTCGCGCCGCTGCAGATTCTTGCCGGCGATCAGCACGGCCTCAACACGCTCGAGCACCAGCCAACCAAGATCATGGCCATGGAAGGCCATTTCGAAAGCCATCCCCATGGTGCGCCGCTGATCCTGTTCGGTATCCCAAGCCAGGCCGAAGGCAAAGTGAACTACGCTATCGAAGTACCCAAGCTCGGATCGCTGATCCTGAAGCACGACCTGAATGCGCCAATGGCCGGGCTCGATACTGTTCCGCGCGAAAACTGGCCGCCGGTGCCGGTGACCTTCTGGTCGTTCCGCATCATGGTCGGCATCGGCTTCCTGATGCTGGGGCTGGGACTGCTGAGCCTCTTCATGCGCTTCCGCGGCAAGTTCTATGAGTCGCGTTTGCTTCACAGCTTTGCGCTCGCGATGGGCCCGGCCGGCTTCATCGCCGTGCTGGCCGGCTGGGTGACGACCGAAACGGGGCGGCAACCGTTCACGGTGTTCGGCCTGCTGCGAACAAGCGCTTCGGTTTCGCCGCTGGCGGCACCAGCCGTGGCGTCGTCGCTGATCGCCTTCGCCATCGTTTATTTCCTGGTCTTCGCTGCCGGCACGATCTATCTGCTGCGGTTGATGGCCGTGCCGCCCCATCATGATGAGCAAGGCCCGGCCGGCAACGTCCCAAGTCGCGCGGCGGGCATTACCCCGGCTGTGGGCGCAACCGCATCGGGGCGCGCGTCATGATCGATGTCGCGGTCGTCTGGGCCTTCATCATCGCCTTTGCCGTGTTCGTCTATGTCGTGATGGACGGCTTCGATCTCGGCCTCGGCATGCTGTTTCCACTCTTCCCGAAGAAGGAAGATCGTGACGTCATGATGAACTCGGTCGCCCCGGTCTGGGACGGCAACGAGACCTGGCTGGTGCTCGGCGGCGGAGGGCTGATGGCGGCGTTTCCGCTGGCCTATGCGGTGCTGATGCCGGCGCTGTATACACCGATGATCGTGATGCTGCTGGGGCTGGTGTTTCGCGGCGTCGCCTTCGAATTCCGCTGGCGCACCACGCGCGAGCGCAATCTCTGGGATATCGCCTTTGCCGGTGGCTCGCTGATGGCCACGCTGGCGCAGGGCGTGGCGCTCGGCGCAATCCTGCAAGGCATCGTTGTCAATGGTCGCCACTATGGCGGCGGCTGGTGGGACTGGCTGACACCGTTCAGCGTCCTGACTGGACTCGCACTAATGGCCGGCTACGGTCTGCTCGGCGCCACCTGGCTCGTGCTGAAGACCGAAGGCGCGTTGCGCGATCAGGCCTATCGGCTGAGCTGGTGGCTGCTATTCGCCATGCTCGCTGCCATCGGCCTCGTCAGCATCGCGACACCATTTTTGGATGCCGAATATGCGCGTCGCTGGTTCGCCTGGCCCAACATCATCCTGACGGCGCCGGTGCCGATTGCGGTTGCTGCCATCACGGCGCTCTTGATGCGAAGCCTCGCGGCCAAACAGGATTACCGGCCGTTCTTCCTGTCGCTGGCGCTGTTCGCGCTGTCCTATGCGGGATTGGGCATCAGCATGTGGCCCTATATCGTGCCGCGCAGCATCACCATCTGGCAGGCCGCGTCGCCCGACAACAGCCTGCATTTCATGAGCTATGGCGTCGCCGTGCTGGTTCCCATCATCCTCGGCTACACCGCCTGGGCCTATTACGTGTTTCGCGGCAAGGTTCGCGCCGGCGCGGGCTATCACTGATGGCACCTGCGTCGCAGCAAAAGCCCGTCCCTTCAGACAAGCGCCCGCTGATACAACGCCTGTTGTGGTTTGTTGCGCTGTGGCTGGGCGGCGTCGCCAGTGTGACCCTCGTCAGCTACGTGCTGCGTCTGTGGATCGCACCGAAATAGACGCGGTGACCTTTAATCAAATCGTCACCCGCGAACGGCAAATATGCCGGCGACTCACGACGTCCGCGCGCGGACCGTCGCTATGCCCGCTGATTTCATGGTTCCCGTAATTTGGCTGGGATGATACAGAATATCGGACGCGAAACCGGAGATGCCTGCGATGATCAACATCCGCCGCCTGCTTGGCTTTCAACTCGTCGCCGCAGCCAGCCTGATGTTGTCGATCACGCAAGGCCTCGCCCAGCAGCCGCGTCCGGATGTCGGCGACGAGCCCGGGCTAATTGCCGACGACTCCGTTCAGCTTGAACCGGAATTCCAGAAGCAGATGGTGCTGTACCGCACCACCGAGGCACCGGGCACCATCATCATCGCGACCTCCGAACGCCATCTCTATGTGGTGCAAGGCAATGGTCGCGCGCTGCGATACGGCATCGGAGTCGGCCGCGACGGCTTCCAGTGGCAGGGCCTCTTGAAGATCTCGCGCAAGGCGGAATGGCCGGACTGGACGCCGCCGCCGGAAATGATCGCGCGCCAGCCTTACCTTCCTCGCTTCATGGCGGGTGGCCCCGGCAATCCGCTCGGCGCCCGCGCGCTCTATCTCGGCGCCACCGTCTATCGCATCCACGGCACCAACCGGCCAGACACCATCGGCACCGCCGTATCGTCCGGCTGCTTCCGGCTGGTCAATGCCGATGTCGCCGACCTTTATGACCGGATCCCGGTGGGCACCAAGGTCATCGTGCGGCAGAAGCCTGAAATCTGATCTGCACCTCACCGCGCAGCTCTTAGATCCAGTTTTTCTCTGACATATTTTTATCTGACGACGGGGCGGACTTCGCATGGGGATGAAGCGGACTTTCACGACGGGGCTTGCCATTGGCCTCCTGATTGCCACGGCAGTGGCCGCGGCTGCGATCACCTATGAGCGCTACGACACCAAGACGCTGAAGCGCACCGTCAAACGCGACGCCGTACTGTGCGGTGTGAATACCGGCCTGCCCGGCTTCTCGTCGCCGGATGCGCAGGGCACCTGGACCGGCTTCGATGTCGACTTCTGCCGCGCCGTCGCTGCCGCGATCTTCAACGATCCGAAGAAGGTGACGTTCGTTCCGCTCGACGCGTCGGATCGCTTCAAGGAGCTGCAGAGCCGCAAGGTCGATATCCTGTCGCGCAACTCTACATGGAGCATGTCGCGCGAAACCAATTACGATCTCTATTTCCCGGCCGTATCCTATTATGACGGCCAGGGCTTCATGGTGCCGAAATCCCGCAAGATCGATTCTGCGCTGGAACTCGATGGCAGCAAGGTCTGCGTCCAGGACGGCACCACGACGGTACTGAATCTCGCCGACTACTTCCGCAGTAACAACATCAAATACACCGAAGTGAAGTTTCCGAAGCTGGACGAAGTCCTCAAGGCCTATAATTCCGGCCAGTGCGACACTTTCACGGCGGATGCGTCGCAGCTCTATGCGCTGCGCCTGACCATGAGCAAGCCCGACGATCACCTGATCCTGCCCGACGTCATCTCCAAGGAGCCGCTGGCCCCCGTGGTGCGCCAGCGTGACGACGACTGGATGATGATCGTGAAGTGGACGCTCTACGCCATGATCAATGCCGAGGAGCTCGGAATCACATCGAAGAACATCGACGAAGCCCTAAAGTCCAAGAAGCCCGACGTGATGCGTCTGGTCGGCACCGAAGGCGCTTACGGCGAAGACCTCAGCCTCTCGAAGGACTGGGCCGCCCGCATCATCCGCCATGTCGGCAATTACGGCGAAGTCTATGACCGCAATATCGGCGAAGGCTCGAAGCTGAAGATTCCGCGCGGGTTGAACCAGATCTGGAGCGCCGGCGGCATCCAATACGCGCCGCCGATCAGGTAAGCTACTTCTTTCTAACCTCTCCCCGTTTTTGCGGGGAGAGGTTAAGAACCCGCACTCAATAATTCTTCAGTCGCGCCAATTGATCCGCGTGGTAATTGCTGTCCCCCAGCAATTCCTGACAGACCCGCGCGCGCTTCATGAAGAAGCCGATGTCGAACTGGTCGGTCATGCCCATGCCGCCATGCATCTGCACGCCTTCCTGCACGGCGAGCGTTGCCGTGGTGCCGGCCTTGGCCTTGGCGACCGCAATCGCGGCCGGCGCGGTCGGCGCACCATCATCAATGAGCTGCAGCGCTTTCAGCACGGCTGCACGCGTCACCTCGATCTCGGTGTAGAGATGCGCGGCGCGGTGCTGGAGGGCTTGGAATTCGCCGATCAGCTTGCCGAATTGCTTGCGCTCCTTGAGATAGGTCACGGTGCGGCCGAACACTTCGTCTGACAGGCCGACCATTTCGGCGGCGACGGCGCCGCGGCCGATATTCAGCACGCTGTCCAACAATGCGCCGCCCTGATCGACATCGCCGAGCACGCTGTCGGCGGTCACTTCAACATTCTCGAACGTGACCCGCGCTGCATTGTGCGAATCCACCATCGCGGTGCGTTCCAGCGCGATGCCCTTGGCCTTCGGATCGACCAGAAACAGCGTGAGCCCATCGCGCTCGCCCGGCGCACCTGCACTGCGCGCCGCGACGATCAGGAGATCGGCGGTGTGGCCATCGACGACAAAGGCCTTCGCACCGTTCAGCTTGAAACCATTGCCGGAGCGCGCGGCCTTCATCGCCGTCTGCAACGGGCGATGCTTCGCGCCTTCATCGATGGCCAGCGCCGCCAGCAGCCCGCCGTTGGCGATCTTTGTCAGGTAGTCTGACTTCTGCGCGTCGCTGCCCCGATTCAGCGCCGAGACGCCCAGCACAGCCGTGGAGAAGAACGGCGACGGCATCAGCGTGCGGCCGATCTCCTCCATCACCACGCCGGCTTCGACGGCGCCGAGCCCGCTACCGCCGAACGCTTCCGGCACCAGCAATCCGGCAAATCCCATTTCGGAAAACACGCGCCAGTAGTCGCGCGAGAACCCGGTCGCATCCTTGCTATCGCGGAGCTGCCGGAAATGACCGACCGGCGCCTTGTCGCCGATAAAGCCGCGGGCGCTGTCGCGCAGCATGGTCTGTTCTTCGTTGAGGAGGAGAGGCATGGGTGTGATCCGGTTGTTCGTTGATTGGCTGCGCGCCGAATGAGATGGTCGTCATGCCCGGCATATGCCGGGTATTCACGCCTTGCTGCGAAGGAAGACGTGGTTGGCCGGGTCAAGCCCGGCCATGACAGCGGAGAAGGCCTACGCCCCCGGCAAATCCAGAATGCGCTTGGCGACAATCCCCAGCATCACTTCGCTGGTGCCGCCTTCAATCGAATTCGCCTTGGTACGCAGCCACGCACGCGGACGTGCGCCCTCATGCGAGCGCTGGCTTTCCCATTCCAGCGCATCGATGCCGCCCGATGACATCAGGATTTCATGGCGGCGCTTGTTGAGTTCGGTACCGTAATATTTCATCGCCGACGAGAACGCCGGATGCGCCTGACCGGCTTTCGCCAGATCGACGGCGCGCTCGGCCGCGCAGGCCAATGCAGCTTCATCGACTTCGAAACTTGCGATCTGCCCGCGCAGCATCGCATCGTCGAGGCGGCCCTGCGCGTCCGAACCGATCGAGTCGGCAGCGACCTGGCCAAGCGGTCGGCCGGCGCCGCGCTCTCCCATGCCAGAGATCATCGCACGCTCATGCTGCAGCAGGTACTTTGCGACGTCCCAGCCGCGATCGACAGTGCCAAGCACATGCGACTTCGGCACGCGCACATTGTCGAAGAAGGTTTCGCAGAATGGCGACTTGCCGGAGATCAGCAGGATCGGCTTGGTCGAGACACCCTTCGACGTCATATCGAACAGGATGAAGCTGATGCCGTCATGCTTCTTGCCGGACGCGTCGGTGCGCACCAGACAGAAGATCCAGTCGGCATAATTCGCGTAGGACGTCCAGATCTTCTGGCCCGTGATGAGGTAGTCATCGCCGTCGCTCTCGGCGCGCGTCTGCAGCGAGGCCAAATCGGAGCCGGCATTGGGTTCGGAATAACCCTGACACCAGCGGATCAGACCCGCAGCGATTTTCGGCAGATGCTCCTGCTTCTGGGCGTCGGTGCCATATTTCAGCAACGCCGGGCCGAGCATGGAAATGCCGAACGACACCAACGGCAGACGGGCCGAGATCGCAGCCATTTCCTGGCGCAGGATCTTCGTCTGCTCGCCGTCGAGTCCGCCGCCGCCATATTCCTTTGGCCAATGCGGCACAGTCCAGCCCTTGTCGCGCATCCGTTCGAACCAGATCCGCTGCGGCTCCGATGAATATTTCGCGTTACGTCCGCCCCAGAACGTATCTTCATCCGAACTCATCGGCTTGCGCATCTCCGGCGGGCAATTGGCCTCAAGCCAGGCGCGCGTCTCGCTGCGAAATTGATCGAGATCCGACATCAGCGTTTCCATCCGTTTTGTGCGCGGGATGCCGAGCATCCGCTATGTTGTTGGGCGAAGCTTACTCGCCACTTCGTGGAATTCAATGGCCTGCTGCAAAGCGGAAGTAGTCAGGCTCGCCATTCCGGTGTATCGCCAGAGGACAACGAGCAAAAACACGCGAGGAAACAATATGCGTCTCAAGTGGCTTTCGCCTGGCGAAATGTCTTCCGACCAGAAGTCCATCTATGACGAGTCGATCGCCAGCAAGCGCGGACGCCCGCCGGAGCCGATGATGGCCTGGCTCGCCAGCCCGAACATGGCACGGCACGCGACCCGCCTCGGCGCGTTTCTGCGCTACGACACCACGCTGACACCCGCGCATGCCGAGCTGGCGATCCTCGTCACCGCAAGGCACTGGACCGCGCATTTCGAATGGTATGCGCACAAGAAGATGGCGCTCGATGGCGGCCTCGATCCCGCCGTCATCGAAGACATCAAGAATCGCCGCACGCCGAGCTTCAGCGAGAAGAAAGCGCGGGTGATCTATGACGTCGCCAAGTCGCTGCACGAGGCGCAGGGTTTGTCCGGGCCGCTCTATGACGAAGCCACCGAGACCTTGGGCGCACAGGGCCTCGTCGAGATCATCGGCCTGTGCGGCTACTACACCATGGTTTCGATGACGCTGAACACCTACGAATTCGGCCTGCCGGACGGGCTGGTCTCGGAGCTTGCGTAGGAGACCCATCAATCCAATTCCCGGAAACGATGGGTTTCGCGAAGACGCTCTACCGATCCTGCGATCCCGTGACTAGATCGTCTTGAGCATCACGCAAATCAGGAGCTCCCACATGCCCGACCCAACCGCGCCGATCCCCGCAGGCACACGGATCGGGCATGTTCACCTGAAGGTTGCCGACCTCGATCGCGCGCTCGGTTTCTACCGCGACGTCCTCGGCTTTCAGGTCAAGCAGCGCTATGGCGATCAGGCCGTCTTCATCGCCGCCGGTGATTACCATCACCACATCGGCCTCAATACCTGGGAGAGCAAAGGCGGCCAGCCGCCGGCGCCAGGCACCACCGGTCTTTTCCATACCGCGATCCTGTATCCGACCCGCGCCGCATTGGCCGGCGCACTGCACCGCGTGCTCTCGGCCGGCATCCAGCTTGACGGCGCCAGCGACCACGGCGTCAGCGAGGCGCTGTATCTGCGTGATCCCGACCAGAATGGCGTCGAACTGTATTGGGATCGGCCGGAGGCGGACTGGCCGCGCGATGCCAATGGCGGCATCGCGATGTTTACGAAGCGGCTGGACGTTGAGGAGCTGCTGAAACACCACCAGACATAGACTCGATCCTCATCCTGAGGAGCGCGCCCTTGCGCGCGTCTCGAAGGATGGCCTCAAGTTCAGAGCCAAGCCAATTCGTGGTTCGAGACGGCGCAAATGCACCTCCTCACCATAAGGTCAGAGCTCCACCTTCCGCCCCCGCACCATGATCAACACTGCCGCGGCCACCTGCAACGCCATGCAGACATAAAACGGCACGGCGTAACTGCCCGAAAGATCGCGCAGCCAGCCGACGATGCCCGGACCGAAAGCGTAAGTGACCTGCGTCGCCGCCGTGATCAGGCTGACCAGCACCCCGAACGAGCGCGCAGCAAATTCGCGCTGCACGATCAGCGCCGGTAGCGTGATCAGATTGCCGACCGAGAATCCGAACAGCGCGCAAGCAAAGAATAGCAGCGCTTCGTTGCGCGAGTTGATGACAATGGCGAGCGCGACGCCCTGACTGAGAAACGACAGCGCCGATGCAAGTCGCTGATTGAGCCGGTCGATCACTGTCGAGAACAAGACTCGGCCAACCACCGCCATCAGCGTCAGCAGCGAGACCGCGGCCGCCGCGCGCTCTCGACCGATCACCGGATCAAGAAACGAGATCAGATGAACGATGAAGCCGACCTGCGCAAACAATCCGAATGCAAAGGCAATGGTAAGCGTCAGGAACGCCACGTCGCGCATCGCCTCCGCGCGAATGCGTGTCGACGACGGTGCATTGGTCGTAGGGGCAATACCGCCCGATGCAGCGGACACTGCACGATGCGGCGGATGGCCGACGAAGATGATGATCACCGGGACGAGCAGCACAAGCATCGCGACCGCTGCGGCAATCGTCGCGCCGCCAAAGCCGAATGCATTGCTCGCCGTCACCAATAAGGGCACGCCGACGATGCCGCCGAAACTCGCGCCATTCAGCGCAAGGCTGATGGCCATGCCGCGCTTCTTGTCGAACCACAGACCGAGCGTGTTGGTGATCGCACCGAGGCTGGTGCCGGCCCATCCAAATGCGAGCAGTACATTCACCGCATAGAGCTGCCAGGGCGACGTAATCTGTCCGAGCAGGATGGTGGCGAACGCCATCACGCCGACACCGGCCAGCAAACAGTTGCGCGGCCCGAGCGCACGCATCGCCTCGCTCACGAATGCGACCAGCAATGCACCGACGAGATAGAAAAAGGTCGTGGCCGTTGCGATGGTCGAGGCCGGCCAGCCATGCACGCGCTGAAGTTCCGCGAGATAGACGCTCTGGCCATAGAAGCCGAGCGCCCAGCCGAATGTCGCGAGCAGGAAACAAACACCGACGATACGCCAGCCGTCGTAGCGAGCTGATGTCTCGTCATTTACCTCGGGCTTCTTCGGCCCAGTCGGAGTCGCGTCCATTCCGGATCTGCTTTCATTACGTTTCGTCCATCATGCTGCTCTGCGACAACACGCCGCGCTGATGTACCACCGTGATTAGAATTAACCACCCGTTTTACGGGACAAAACGCTTTTGGATTAACTTCACAATCAAGCCATTCAAATCTTCCCACCCTTGGCAGCTGCATTCGGCAGCGCCATATGGTATCGTATTGGATATGGAGGATTTTGAACCGTGAATGCGCTCGCCGAAGTGACTGAACAGACCGACCGCTCGCTCCTGATCGTGGAGGACGACAAGCCGTTTCTGGAGCGTCTTTCGCGTGCGATGGAAACGCGCGGCTTCACGGTCACATCCTGCGACTCCGTTTCCGAAGGTCTCGCCCAGATCAGCAAATCGGCACCCGCTTTTGCCGTGGTCGATCTTCGCCTCGGTGACGGCAACGGCCTCGATGTCGTGTCGGCGCTGAAGCAGCAGCGTCCGGATGCGCGCGCCATCGTGCTCACCGGTTATGGCAACATAGCCACCGCCGTGACCGCGGTGAAGATGGGCGCCGTCGACTATCTGTCGAAGCCGGCCGATGCCGATGACGTCGTTGCGGCGCTGCTTGCGATCGACAATGACAAGTCCGAATTGCCGAACAATCCGATGTCGGCCGACCGCGTACGCTGGGAACACATCCAGCGCATCTATGAGATGTGCAATCGCAACGTCTCGGAGACCGCACGTCGTCTGAACATGCATCGCCGTACGCTGCAGCGCATTCTCGCCAAGCGCGCGCCGCGCTGAGCCTTCTTTAAAAGCTAGATTCGTTCGGCCAGGCTGCATGACCTTGAGGGTCGTGCAGCCTGTTCAGTCTGTGCGCCGCGGTCATCGCGAAGCGCAGCATCATGCCCTTGCGCGTCGGCGCCGGCAGACGATGCTCCGGTGCATCGCAATGAACATGCGCGCCATAGGCATCCGCCACGATCAGGCCTGTGTCGGCGGGAAAAATCTCGCACGGCAGATCCTGCGTGAAGGCGAAGAACAGCCGGTCGCAATGCGCGCGATACTCGGGCCATTTCTGATCCGCCCGCAGATCCTCGATCGATGACTTGATCTCGACGATCCAGACATCGCCGCGCTCGTTCAGCGCGACCAGATCCGCACGCCGCCCGGACGGCAATGACAGTTCGCTGACGCACGAAAACCCGAGCGATCGCAGCAGCCTTGTGGTTCCGCGCGCAATCGCCAGCGCCGTCTCCGACTGGCGGCGATCGAAAATCAGCGCGGGGGTGTGAACGGCGTTCGATTCCATGGCGACAAACTTAGCCGATTTCGGCGGGGCCGCACATCACGTCTCCCGCCGGTTGGCCGCATGAATGTCGCAAGCCGGCCACAGGATTCCGCAAGCGACGACATGCGCCGAAAGCCATCGCTGCAGCCCGGATTATGGAGACATCCCATGAGCTTAGCCCATCTCGGTCGCGTCGTCCTGCTCGCGGCTGCCGCAACTTTGCCGCAAGCGATTTTCGCCGGTTCTGCACAGGCCAAGCCGACCGTCGAGGTCGCCTTCGTGCTCGACACCACCGGTTCCATGAGTGGGCTGATCGAGGGCGCCAAGCGCAAGATCTGGTCGATCGCGACCACGATCCTCGACAGCAATCCCGATGCCGACATCCGCATGGGTCTCGTCGCCTATCGCGACATCGGCGACGACTACGTGACCAAGACCTTCGACCTCACCACCGACATCCAGGATCTCTATGGCAACCTGCTACAGGTCCGGGCTCAGGGCGGCGGCGACTGGCCGGAAAGCGTCAACGAGGCGCTCGATGTCGCCGTCAACAAGCTGCAATGGACGAAGGGCAACGATGTCCGGCGTATCGTCTTCCTGGTCGGTGACGCACCGCCGCATATGGATTATCAGCAGGACACGAAATACACGATCACGCTCGAAGTCGCGAAGCAGAAGGACATCATCGTCAACGCTGTTCTCGCAGGCGCCGCCCGCGATACGGAGAAGGTCTGGCGCGACGTTGCCCAGCGCGGCGACGGCCGTTTCATCGCAATCCCGCAGGATGGCGGCCAGGTCGTGATCATCGAGACACCCTATGACGAGGAGATCATCATCCTGCAGAATGACATCAACAAGACGGTGATCCCCTACGGCCCCCGCGCACTGCAGAAGCACACCGAGAACAAGACACGACAGCTCTCGGAAGTCGCAGCGGCGGCGCCGGCTTCCGCAACGGATATGGCGAGCTACATCAACAAGCGCGCGAAAGTGTCGTCGGAAGCCGTGACCGGCGGCGGCGACCTCGTCAGCGACGTGTCCGCCGGCAAGCAGAAGCTCGACAGCGTGAAGGAGGATGAATTGCCTGAGGCCATTCGCAAATTGTCTCCGCAGCAGCGCGCCGATGAACTCGGCAAGCAGATGAAGGATCGCAAGGCGCTGAACGACAAGCTCACCGCGCTGGTGGCCAAGCGCGATGCATACCTCATGACCCAGCGCAACAAGGCGCCGGCCAAGGCGTCGTCCTTCGACCGCGAGGTCGAGGCGACGTTGAAGGTGCAATTGAAGAAGTAGTAGCGCGGCCGTCCTTTCTCCCCTCTCCCCCAGTGCAGCGAAGCTGCGCGCCGCGGGAGAGGGTGCCTGAGCGAAGCGAAGGCGGGAGAGGGCCTTGAGCGAGCGCCCCCCTCCCGTCTCGAACCGCTCTGCGGTTCGATCCACCCTCTCCCACCGGTCGCGGCTGCGCCGCGCCCGGTGGGAGAGGGCAAGAAAGAAACGCCCAGATTCCCCTTTTCTCGCCCGCAAAAATCAGCATTGTGGCGCGATGACAGATGAAACCGAACATAAAGCCCAGGCCGGCGGCACCATCATTCCGGTGACCCTGTTTCAGCAGAACTGCATGTTGCTGTGGGATGAGGCCACGCGGCAGGCCGTAGTGATCGATCCCGGCGGCGATGTGCCGCTGATCCTGGACGCCATTGCCAAGGCCAATGTGAAGGTCGAACAGATCTGGCTGACCCACGGCCATATCGACCATGTCGGCGGCGCCGACGAACTGCGCGAGACGCTGAAGGTCGAGATCATCGGCCCGCATGTCGCCGATACGTTCCTGCTCGAACATGTCGAGGACAGCGGCGCGAAATACGGTATGACGGGCACCCGTAATTTCATGCCCGATCGCTGGCTCAATGAAGGCGACACCGTCAGTGTCGGCGGGCTAAGCTTCGACATCTTGCACTGCCCCGGTCATTCACCCGGCAGCGTCGTGTATTACAGCAAGGCGATGAAATTCGCCCATGTCGGCGACGTGCTGTTCGCAGGCTCCATCGGGCGGACCGACTTCCCCGGCGGTAGCCATGAGACATTGATCAATTCGATTACGACCAAGCTGATCCCGCTCGGTGACGATGTCGGGTTCATCTGCGGTCATGGCCCCGGCTCCAGCATCGGCCAGGAGCGGATGACCAACCCGTTCCTCACCGGCCAGGCATAATCTCGCAATGAGCGACGACAGGGCCTCCGGGGAGCAAGGAGCGCTGTCCAAGCACATCCTGCCGAGTTCCGGAACGATGATCGGCGTCTGCGCGACGCTGATCGGACTGGTCAAGATCATGGAGCCGCAGATCGGCCCCAGCCGAGTCGATGAATATTCGGCCATCGCCTCGCTGTTCTTCCTCGCCAGCGCAGTCGCGTCCTATACGTCGATGCGGAAGTCGCAAAACCGCCAACTCAGCGAGCGCTGCGAGTCGATTGCCGATCAGTGCTTTCTGGGAGGCCTCGTCGCGATCACGGTAATCATCCTGTTTTTCGCCTACGAAGTCATCTAGCCGGATTGGGCAGCTTGACCCGGATCGGCCCAATCCTCGATCTGCGACGCCGCAATGGTACGTTTGGGCTGATGCGGATTGAGCGTGCCGGCTGTTGCGGTCCAGCCTTTGGCCAGAATTTCCCGGGCGAACAGTTTTGCATCGATTTCGGATTTGAAGGTCCTGGTCGTACGTACCCCGCCCCCAGCGCGGGTGTCGGACTTCACTGATTTGTCGGGGCCAAACGCCACGTACCAGATATCGGGCTTCGTCATCATGGTGTAGTAACGCGAATTGTGACGAAAAGTTGCACCTGGTGTGGCATGTGCGGCGCCAATTTTGCTTAGCGCTTGGTCACATGCCGCGGCTGAACAATGTCCGATACCAGCCCGAGCTTCTCCAAAAGGCGGATCGTCAGATAGGTGGTGTCGAATTCCCACCAGCGATGGCCATGGCGTGCTGAGCGCTGATCGGCGTGATGGTTGTTATGCCAGCCCTCGCCATGGGCGAGGTAGCCAATGAACAGATTGTTGCGGCTGTCCTCATCGGTCGCGTAGTTGCGATAACCCCAGATGTGGGTGACCGAATTGACCGCCCAGGTCTGATGCCAGACGAAGACCGTTCGTACGAACACTGCCCAGATGACGATGCTGAGAGCGAACTGCACGGCCTCGGCCCATGACCCACCCCACAGCAATTTTCCGGCCAGGCCCGCAAAGAAGAAGACGTTGACCTGGATAAGCAGGATCTTCAGCTGCCAGAAATTACGTTCCAGCGCGACATAGAACGGATCGCGCAGGACGTCTTTCGCATACCGGTCATAAATACCGAGGCGGGACAGATCCGGGTTCTTCACCAGCAGCCAGCCGATATGGCCCCAGAAGAAGCCGGCAAGTGGGCTGTGGGGATCCGGCTGTTCGTCAGACTTCTCGTGATGACGGCGATGGATGGCAACCCAGCGCGCCGGCGTATCCTCGGCACAGCAGATCGCCACGACAACGAAGGCGTGCTCCAGCCATTTCGGGCACCTGAAACCGCGATGCGTCAGCAGCCGGTGATAGCCGATATTGATGCCGATGAGGCCGAACAACCGCGCTGCGATGACCGCCACGATCACCGCTGTCCAGTTGAAGAACAGCGGCATCAGCGCGAGCAATGCGAGTGCGTGAAAGGTAACGATGGTGAGCGTGTTGAACCAGTCGATGCGATAGGGCTGCACGCCGTCCGGCAAAGCGAGACCTGTCTCGGTACGATCGGCAAGGGGGATGTCCAGTGCGATGGCAGGGGCGATCTGATCGCGATTGCTGGTGGCCATCGTTCTCCGCATCCGGGCGATTGATCGCCGCGTGGTGCTCGTGTGATTCCCCGGCACTTCTCTACGCGAGAACATCGGCGCTGACTACAGATACGCCGTAGGCCATAGATGGAACAAAACAGGCCGCCTGAAGGCGGCCTGTTCGAAAAGTCATTTATTGATCGGCTTAATCGATCACTTCGACGATGCGATGGGTACGCGGCTCGACGAGAACCGTGCGACCATTGACCACGGTGTAGCGGTATTCACGGGCGGAATTGTATTCTGCCGGAACCTCGTAATAGGTCACTCCGCTCTCAGGCAACACGGCACCGACGCGAACTTCGTTGCTATAGGTGTAGGATGGGCGACGCTGTTCCACGACATAGCTGCGGAACCGCGGACGATCGTCGACGCCGAGCACGCCGGCTACGCCGCCGACAACACCACCAATGGTGCCGCCTACGATAGCGCCAACAGGACCAGCTGCGCGCTCGCCATCGCGCGCACCACGCTCGATGCCTCCGGGGACACCCTGAGCCTGAGCAACAGCGGGAAGAGCCATTGTGGCGACAATGGCGGCGGTTCCGAGAAGACGGCGGATCATGATGATCTCCAGTTTCGATTGATTGGTGTTGCGCCGATACAAGTGCGCGGTCGCACAATGGTTCCGGGAAATTGAACCGTTAGAACCTGCGCACAGCGGCTGAAATAGCTTGAGAGAAATGGAACCGAATAGTCAGTTCGTGATCATCGCACGGATGCGTTGCAAGAAATGATCGAGGTCGAACGGCTTGGTGATCATTTCCATCCCAGGCAGCAGAAAGCCCTTGGCCATAACGACGCTTTCGGAATAACCGGTGATGAACAGGATCTTCAAGTCCGGCCGCGTCTCGCGCGCCTGATCGGCGAGCTGACGGCCGTTCATGCCGGGCAGGCCGATATCGGTGACCAGCAGATCGATCTGTGGCGTCTCGCGCAGGACCCGCAGGCCCGACGGGCCATCAACCGCCTCGAGCACGCGATAGCCTTCGTCCTGCAACATATCGACAATGACAGAGCGCACCACCGGCTCATCCTCGACCACCAGCAGGGTTTCGCCTGCGGCTACGCGCTGATCGTCCTTCAGCGGGTCCGCATCCTGTGTAGCAGCGTCTCCCTCGTGACGCGGCAGATACAGTTTCACAGCCGTCCCGATACCGAGCCTGCTGTCGATGCTGACATGTCCGTTGGACTGACGCGCGAAGCCGTAGATCATCGACAGGCCGAGGCCCGTGCCCTGCCCGATCGGCTTTGTCGTGAAGAACGGATCGAAAGCGCGCGCCACGACCTCCGGGCTCATGCCGGTTCCGCTGTCGCTGACACTGATACAGATATAGTCGCCGGGCGTCAGAGCCGGCGCATTGGCATTGATGGCATCGACACGCACATTCTGTGTCGCGATCTTCAGGTGCCCACCATCAGGCATCGCGTCGCGCGCATTGATCGCCAGATTGAGCAACGCGCTTTCCAACTGGTTCGGATCGCACAGCGTGCACCACAGATCAGGCGCCGCCGCGATATCGAGATCCAGCGTCTCGCCAATGGTCCGGCGCAACAGATCCTCCAGCGAGACGATCAGCACATTGGCATCGACGCTTTTTGGAATTAGCGGTTGCCGCCGCGCGAAGGCCAGCAACCGGTGCGTCAGCGCCGCCGCACGATTTGCCGAGGTCATCGCAGCGTCGATATAGCGCGCGATATTGTCGGTGCGACCCTGACCGAGCCGTGTCTGCATCAGGTCGAGCGAGCCGACGATGCCTGTGAGCAGGTTGTTGAAGTCGTGCGCGATGCCGCCGGTGAGCTGACCGACAGCCTCCATCTTCTGCGACTGCCGCAGCGCCTCTTCAGTATTTTTAAGGCGCTCGGCGGCAGCCTTCTCGGCAGTGACATCGCGCGCCACACAATAGATCTGGTTCTGATCCGGCACCGCCGTCCAGGACAGCCAGCGATAGGAGCCATCCTTGTGGCGAAGGCGATTCTCGAAGCGGATCGTTGGCTCGCCGGCAACAAGCTTATCGACCTCGGTCATTGTCCTGGCCTGGTCCTCGGGATGCTCGAGCCAGCGCGAGGTCTTGTTGAGCAGCTCGGCCTCGCTCCAGCCGAGCGTGCGCGTCCAGGCCGGATTGACGGTGCGCCAGACGCCATCATAGTCGGAGACCATCAGGAGATCCTGCGACACGCTCCAGATCCGGTCGCGCTCACGCGTCTTGTCACGCACGCGCTGTTCCAGCGTCTCATTGAGGTCTGCAAGTTTTGCCGCGAGCTGACGCGCCTGATCCTCGCTCTTGCGCAGCGCCTTCTCGGCCAGCACCTGATCGGTGACGTCGGTATGCGCACCGACCAGCCGCAGCGGCTTTCCCGCGTCGTCGCGCTCGATATAGGACCGGACTGAAATCCAGCGAGTCTCGCCATCGCTCGGGCGAATGATGCGATACTGTACAGTGTAGTCGCGCACGCCGCTTTTCACCGCATCGCGAAATTTCTGCTCCGTCGCCTCGCGATCCTCGGGGTGGATGCGACGCACCCAATCTTCGTGCGACTCGTTGGCCGCTTCCGGCGGTAAACCATGAACAATCAGATATTCGGGCGATCGACGATTGCGGAAGCCGGTACGTAGATCGACTTCGAGACCGCCGATCTGGCCAATCTGCTGGACGCGCGCGAGCTCTGCTTCTCGCTCACGCAAGACAATGGTCGCTTCATGATCCCGGGTGACATCGCGGCAAACCACCAGCACGCCGCCGACGCCGTCATCCAGATCGAGCGGACTGTAGCTGTAGGTCCAATAGCTGTGTTCGAGCTTGCCATTGCGCGTCATGGGGATCAGCTGGTTTTCGTGCCAGGTGGCACCGCCGCCACTCATCACCTGCGCGATCTGCGGGCCGATGATGGGCCAGATCTCGTGCCAGAATTCACGGCCGCGCGCGCCCAGCCCTGCGTGATGCTGTTGTGCATCCATGGTCAGCGCATAGGCGTCATTATAGAACTGGATGAGGTCCGGTCCCCACCAGATGAACATCGGGTGGTTCGTATTCAGCACGATCCGGATCGCGGTGCGCAGACTCTGCGGCCAGGTGTCCGGTGCTCCGATCGGATGCGACGCCCAATCGTAAGCACGCATCAACGCTCCCATCTCGCCTCCACCGGCGAGAAAGTCGGGCGAATTCGGTCGATGGGCATCCAACATGCGCGGGCAATCGGTACGCAAGACCAGTCTGACGTATCTTGAGAACTTAGCGCCCTGTCAGACCCGGCGCAAATCGGCGCAAATCACGGCCTGTTACTTGTCAGGGTGACTTGATGAGGCCGGCAGCCGTGAGAGCCCGGGTAATGACACTGTTGATATCGATAGGCCGCCGTCCTGCGGGATCGCGGCGCGCGGCGCCTCGATCGCCTGACGTGCGCGGCTTTTGCTGCGTCACCAATGAGACAACAGCATCCGCCGGCGCCGCGGGTTCCACGGCTGCAGCTTCGACATTGCGGGGTGCAAGCTGCCGGGTAAGGCCGAAGAACTGCGCGATATGATAGGAGGATGAGATGCCGGCTTCGAGCAGGAAGGCACCGGCGGCACCATAGGGCTCGTCCTGCCCGGCAATCGCCAGCGGCGCGCCATGCGCCATGTCGGTGATCGTGTAGGATTCCACGACGGTTTCCCCGTCCTTGTTCCACCACACCTCACGCGGATAGCCGTCGACATCGACGGCGGACATCGGTGCGGGCGGCAGGCCGTGAAGGTCGAGCCACTGCTTGACGATTTCGCCGGCATTGGCGGGATTGACGGTGCGATCGGCACTGCCATGCCAAACGGATACTTTCGGCCACTCACCGGTATGCGGCGATGCCTTGCGCACGAGATTGCCGAGATCGTTCGCGGCGCGCGGCGCCGCGCGATACATACCGCTCAGCGCTTCCTGCATGGTGGTGGCGATACCGTAAGGCAGGCCTGCGATGATGGCACCAGCAGCAAAGACATCAGGATAGGTCGCGAGCATCACCGAGGTCATCGCGCCGCCGGCCGACAGACCCGTAACGAAGATACGCTTGCGATCCACATCGTGGTCCACGGCGATCTGCTCGATCATCTCTCGGATCGAGAGCGCTTCGCCGCTATCGCGCGCGATATCATCGGCGTTAAACCAGTTGAAGCAGGTGTTGCCGTTATTGGATGACTTCTGCTCGGGCATCAGCAGCGCGAAACCATAGCGCTCTGCGAGAGCAGACCAGCCGGTGCCGTTGTCATAGCCCGCAGCGTTCTGGGTGCATCCGTGCAGCACGACGACCAATGCCGGATTCGCTGCCAGCGTGGCGGGCACGTAACTGAACATACGGAGGTCGCCGGGATTGCTGCCGAAACCCGTTGATTCGCTGATCGGGCTCAAACCTGCCGACGCACGGCCACGCGCCAGCCCTTCCAACGTATTGATTCCGGGCGGTTTCGGGAGATTGCGGAGGAAATCGATATTATCGGCGAGGGACACGGCAGCTCCTAGGTCGTCAGGCTTATACAACAGTACCGACGGCATATGGTTGCTGCACTGCAAAATAAAACAAATACGGTTTCAATATACCTATCAACGAAACGAGAGGCGCCACAGACGCTTCAGAAATTACCTATATTGCAAAGGAAGCCCCGCAGGGCCGGCCATAAACATGGCCACGCCGTACGGGGCGAGTCGGGGAGAAAATGACGCTTTATTGCTTCATTTCGTTCTTCATCATCTTGTCTTTCTTCATGCTGTCTTTGTGCATGGAATCCTTCTTCGCACTGTCTTTCGACATTCCCTGGGTACCCGTGGTCCTGGCCTCGCCGTCCCTGGCCGTCGTACCCGTGCCCATCTTGGTCGAATCCTGACCGGAGGGCCCGGTCGCCTGGGCAAAGGCTGCGAACGGAGTGGCGCCGATGGCCGTGGCGCAGATCGCAACAAGAATGGTTTTCCGCATGGTCAGCTCCTGTTGAGTGAACGGCCTTCAACGCCACGTCACTCGAAACGTTCCTGTTCCGTCGGCCGTCAATTACCTCTTCCGCACACGGTTTCGCGAGGTCATACCAGGCCGGCAATGTGCAAAAGCACACCCGCGCCTGCACAGGCCGACAGTATCTGCAGCAGACCAATCCTCAGATAGAAGACCCCAAGCAGAGCCGCGACCGACAGCGCGACAGCCCATCCATTGACGCTGTGCAAAACCGGCATGTCGAAGCTCAGTCCGAGCGTACGAACAGGTTTCACCTCGCGAAACATCGTGTGGATGGCGAACCATATCGCGAGGTTGAGGATGACGCCGACCACTGCGGCGGTAATCGCCGCCAGCGCGGCGCTCAGCGCGCGATTGCCACGAAGGGTCTCGACGAACGGCGCCCCGAGGAAAATCCAGAGAAAGCACGGCGCAAAGGTCACCCAGGTCGCGAGCAACCCACCAAGCGTGCCCGCCAGCAGCGGCGGCAACATCCCGGGTGCGCGGAAGGCGGCCATGAAGCCCACGAATTGCAGAACCATGATCAACGGACCAGGCGTGGTTTCGGCCATGCCAAGGCCATCGAGCATCTCGCCCGGCTTCAGCCATGCATAGTGATCGACGGCCTGCTGCGCGACATAGGCAAGAACCGCATAGGCACCGCCAAAGGTGACCATCGCCATCTTGGAGAAGAAAACGGCAATCTGGCTGAACACGTCATCGCTGCCGAACGCCACGAGCAGCACAGCGACGGGCGTGAGCCACAGCACAAGCCAGACGGCCGCAACGATGAGCGACTGCCGGACGCTCGGCCGGGCATGGAGAGGAAGTTGATCTCCGAGCAAGCTATCAGCGTCGCCGCCGCCTGATGACCCGTGGCCCGCACCCATCGTGAAGGCCGCCAGACTGGCCCGACCGCCGAGGAAGCCAATTGCTGCCGCACCGAAAACGATCACCGGGAACGGCACATCGAGAAAGAAGATCGCGAGGAAAGCGATGGCTGCCAGCGCGCGCATCACGTCGTTCTTCAGTGCACGGCTACCGACCCGCGCCACCGCCTGCAGCACGATCGCGAGCACTGCGGCCTTCAGGCCGAAGAACAGCGCCGCGACGATGCCGACATTACCGAATGCAGCGTAGATCCAGCTCAGCACCATGATGCAGATCGCACCGGGAAGGATGAACAGCCCGCCGGCCATCAGCCCGCCAGCTGTCCGGTGCATCAGCCAGCCGATATAGGTCGCAAGCTGCTGCGCCTCCGGGCCCGGCAGCAGCATGCAGTAGTTCAGCGCATGCAGAAACCGGCTTTCCGACACCCAGCGCTTCTCGTCGACGAGGATGCGATGCATCACCGCGATCTGCCCGGCCGGACCGCCGAAGGAAAGCAACGCGATCCGCAGCCACACCGAGAACGCCTCCGAGAAGGAAACGCCGTGGGTCTGCGGCTCGGAAATGGCCGGTGGCGTGACCGAAGTTGCTTCCGTCATCTCAAGCTTTCGTCTTTGCTGTCGGCCAGTTGTGGGTTTCGGTGCTGGCATCGCGGCACCAGCGATAGAACGCATCATACAGATTCAGTCCAGCCTCGAGCTGCTCGAGATCGTCGGCATACATCCGCGACAGGCCGAGTGACGCCGCCAGCAGGCCCGGCGCTTCCGGGGCGAGATCGAGCCGCGCTGTATCCGCCGCGCGGACAATGGTAGCCAGCCGCAGCAACGGCGGCGTGGCGAGGCCGAATTCCTCGATCATCACATCGAAGGTACAGAGCTCGCCGCGATGGCTCCAGAACACGCCTTCGATATCGAAGGGCGCAGCATCAAATTTCTCGCCGACGGCCGACACTTCCGACGGCGCAACGAACATGAACAGCGCCGCCGGATCGATGAAACGCCGGATCAGCCAGGGACAGGCAATGCGGTCGATCTTTGGGCGTTCGCGCGTCACCCACAAAGTGCGGCCCTGCGGGTTTTGTGGCGGCAACTTGCCGGTGGGAACGCGCGGCAGGCCCGCACTCTCCCATGCGAGATATCCGCCTTCCAGAACCTCTGCCGGGATACCGGCCTCGCGCAGCAGCGCGGCAACGCCGTGACTGAGCTTGAGACCTTTCTGGCAGATCACCATGGCGGACCGACCGCGCAGTGCCGCGGCCCAGCCATTCACGTCGCCGAATGGCCGCCGGACCGAACCTGGCAGGAGAAACGGCGACCGGGCGAAATCCTCATCGGTGCGGACATCGACGAGCGCGGGACATTTCGGCGTCCCGATCAGGCGAACGAGTTTTTCAACGGAAATGCTGTTGATCGATGACATGGCGCGTCCTTGCAGGAATGCGGGACGCGATACTTGGGCATGTCGCCTCGTGGGGAGATCGCTTTGTCCCCATGCCCCAGTATCAAGCCATCGCGATTGACCTGTCAAGGCGCGTGCTGGGCGGTCAAACGCCGTGCTGGAATTCTACGCGTTGCCCGCGCGGCGCATCCAGAGCAGAAAGCCCGCACAGGCGGCGACCGACAACACGCACAATGCGAAGCTTGCGAGCAGCGCGATGACTGCAGATGCGGCGGATTGCACCGCGAAATAGACCGCGCCGATCGCAGCAACGCCGGCTGCGTTGGCGATTTGCGTCGTGGTGCCGTACATGCCCGAGCCGGCTCCCGCGCTCGACGTCCGCACGGTCGACAGTACGGCACTGGACAGCGGCGCCATGACCAGACCCTGGCCGTAACCGAATACGGCAAGCGGTACCGCTAGCAGCGACGCAGACGACGCGTTCACGGCCAGCACCGTTACAGCCAGCGCGGCGAGACCGATGACCTGCACCACGCAACCCTCGATCAGCACCAGCGTGCCACGATGGCGCGACCGCATGCCGCTGTGACGCGATGCGACGATGAAGGCCAGCGCCAGCGGTATGAAAATGAGACCGGCCCGCAGCGGCGGAATGTGCAGCGTGTTCTGCATGAACAACGTCATCACCAAGTAAAATGACAGATTGGCGAAGAAGAAAAAGAACACCGCGCACAGCCCGCGCATGAAAGCAGCATCCGCCAGCAACGCCAGATCGATCAGCGGCATGCCACCGCGCAACGCGACGCGGCGCTCGAGCCTGACGAAGCCGGCGATCACTGCCGCACCCGCAGCCATCGCCAGCCACACCGACGGCGCCCAGTGTAATTCGTGCCCGAACAGCAATGGGCCGATCAGACCGAGCAATCCGGCGAACAGCACCAGCGCCCCCGGTATATCCAGCCGCGTGCCTGGGCGGCGGGGAACGGACGGCATCAGCCGCCACGCAGCCGCGATGATGACGAGCCCCATCGGTACGTTGACGAAGAACACCGCACGCCAGCCGAGGCCTGCAAGGTCCATCGTCACCAGCAGGCCACCAAGCAGAAAGCCCGCAGCGCCGGCAAGGCCCAGCACGATGCCGTACACGGCAAAGGCGCGGGCGCGGGTTTCATCCACAAACAGCATATGGATGGTGGCCAGCACCTGCGGCACCATCAGCGCCGCAGTGGCGCCCTGGGCCAGCCGTGCCAGAATCAGCTCCGGTCCGGATTGGGCGAGCCCGCACCACAGCGACGTCAGGGTGAAGCCGAGCACGCCGGCGAGAAAGGTGTTCCTGGTACCGTAGATGTCACCGAGCCGCCCGCCGGTGATCACCAGCGTCGCATATCCGATCAGATAGACCGCAATCACGGCCTCGATCTGCGCCGCGCTGGCACGAAGCTCGACCGCGATGGTTGGGATAGCGACATTGACGATGAAGGCATCGACCCCAAACATGAACTGCGCCGCAACGACGATCGCTAGCACCCACCAGCGGCGCGCGGAGTCGACAGGATTGGCAACGATCTGGTGCATGGGAGCGCCTCGCTCAACGGTTCGGCCTGAAGCGGCCGTCCATCTTGATCCCAGCTTCCAGTCATCAGGTCGATTACCTCGGAGGTAGCTTTATTCAATTGAACTCTTCCGTCGGAATTGGCGCCGCAGGCCCGGCTTCGCAGGTCGATCTCCCCGTCCAAGTCACACCGAATTTGCATTCCTCGTGCAGGAAGATACCGCCTGTGGCCCGATTGCTGCATGGCGAAGCGATTGCATATGCCGGCCCTTCCGGTTTCGAGGCCTCTTCGATGTATGACTACGATATGATCGTGATCGGCTCCGGCCCCTCTGGCCGGCGCGCAGCCGTCCAGTTCGCCAAGCTCGGTAAATCGGTGCTGGTGGTGGAGAAGGGGCGGCGGGTCGGCGGCGTCTCCGTCCATACCGGCACCATTCCATCGAAGACCCTGCGCGAGACCGTGCTCAACCTGTCCGGCTGGCGCGAGCGCGGCTTCTACGGCCGTTCCTATCGGGTGAAACAGGACATCGACGCCCGCGACCTGATCATGCGGCTGCAGAAGACACTCGACCACGAAGTCGAGGTGCTGGAGCATCAGTTCAGCCGCAATGCCGTAAAGACGGCACTCGGCGAGGCGCGTTTCACCGGACCGCACCAGATCGAGATCGCCAACGAGAAGAACGAGATCAAGAATGTCACCGCCGGTCATATCCTGATCGCCTGCGGCACCCGCCCATTCCGGCCCGATTACGTGCCGTTCGACAACAAGACAGTATTCGACAGCGACGAGATCATCGACCTGCCGAAACTGCCGCGCAGCCTCGCAGTGATCGGCGCGGGCGTGATCGGTGTCGAATATGCCACCATCTTCAGCGCACTCGATGTCGCCGTGACGCTGATCGAGCCGCGGCCGACCTTTCTCGATTTCATCGACAAGGAGCTGATCGACGAATTCATGCATGAGCTGCGCGATCGCAATGTCGCGCTGCGGCTCGGCTCCAAGGTCAATGCGATCGAGCACGCACCAAGCGGGCACATCGTGACCAAACTCGCAGACGGCCGCAACGTCACCTCGGAAATGCTGCTGTTCGCCGCCGGTCGCGTCGGCGCCACCGACCGGCTCAATCTCGAAGCCGCCGGTATCGCGGTCGATCACCGCGGCCGCATCACTGTCGATCCCGTCACGCTGCAGACCAGCGTGCCGCATATCTATGCCGCCGGCGATGTGATCGGCTTTCCCTCGCTGGCCTCCACGTCCATGGAGCAGGGCCGCGTCGCCGCCTGCCACGCCCTCGGCATGGATCCGCTGGCGCCGCCGGAGTTCTTTCCCTACGGCATCTATTCGGTGCCGGAGATTTCCACGACTGGGCTCACCGAAGAGGAAGTCCGCCAGAAGGGCATCCCCTACGAGGTAGGCGTCGCGCGGTTTCGCGAGACCTCGCGCGGCCACATCATGGGTCTGGATAGCGGCATGATGAAGATGATCTTCTCGACCAAGACCCGCCGCCTGCTCGGCGTGCATATCCTCGGCGAAGGCGCCACCGAGCTGATCCATATCGGCCAGGCCGTGCTCAATCTCAAAGGCACGATCGACTACTTCATCCAGAACACCTTCAACTATCCGACGCTGGCGGAGGCCTACAAGATCGCCGGGCTGGATGCGTGGAACAGGATGACAGCACGGTAGCGCAAGAGCGCCATGGCCACATGGATTCATGGCCTGACGTCACGCGTGGCATGCCCAGGTCCTAGCCGCGCTTGCCGCCGATCGAGATGAACGCCATGAGACACGGCTCCGACAACGGATTGCGCCAACGATGGCGCGTTCCGTTCTGCACGATGCAATCGCCTTGGCGTAAATGGACTTTCGCCCCGTCGTCCAATTCCAGCGTCATCTCGCCGCGAACCACGACGCCATAATCAATGGTGTCCGATGTGTGCATGCCTGGCGCGTCGCGCTCGAAATGGTCACCCATGCCGGGGACCTTCTCCGACAACTCGCGCAGCCCGCTCTCCATCGTGACGCCCGGCGGCGGCTTCCAACCTTCGGGGCGCTTCGGTGGATACGAAATCAGACGAAACATCGTCCCGCCCGGGCCGGGAAACGCTTTCGTCCCTTTCAGCATCGGGTCGGCCTCCTGGCCTGTGAGTCGCGGCACGCCCTCGGTCATGTAGAGTTCGTAGAAGGTCAGACCGGGACTGGCATCGATCTCCACGACCTTGGACGTGACGTCGAAGGACTTGAACACCGATTTGCCTGCTTCATCGCGGCCGGTGAGTACCCGTTTGGGAGGTGGCAGGTCGCTGGAATCTTTCGCGTCCGAGCTTTGCGGTATCGCGGCCAAAGCGCTGCCGGCGGCAATGGCCGACAGCGCCTGGAGCAATTGACGCCGATCTCCGTCTTCAAATCGTTCATAAGAACGCGCGCCAGCATCCGGAGATTTGGACTTGCGCCGTGACAACCAGCGCCAAGAGAATTTGCTCATCTGCATTCTCCATCGCAACAGCCGCCTCGTTCTGTGGCGAAGCCGATCAGGCTGACATAATGTAGGGCGTGCTCCCCAGCACAGCGGCAAGCTGGAGTGCATTCGACAGCATGCCACCCCAATGCATCCGTCGCAGCCGGCGCACTGCATCGGCATCACCGGCATCTCTGGCACTGAGCTGGCTATCCATCCGCTGCAAGAACCACCCCCGCGCCCAGACCGCGAAAGCCGCGATCAAGCCAATGCCCATGGTGAAAACCAATCGACCAGCCCAGGCAAAGGCCCCTGTCGCAATGACACCAGCAATGCTCACCATCAGAAAATAGGAACTGAACAGGCCCCGCAGCAGCTGGGTCACTTCCGGGATATCCAGCTTCACCAGCAGAAAGGCCGGCGACGACAGCAGAAAGAACCCCATCGGAAAAAGCAGAATGACCATAGCGGCCAAGGCGACGGCGTTAGGCGTCATGCAATTACCCTTCTATCTGTCCGGGCAACAACCTTTCCATCAACTTCCGATATCAATATCCCCGTCTGCTTCTTCGACACTATTGGGCTTTGGTCGAATCCGGAGAGATATGTCTTCTCCAACAGAGCAGCGCCCATCCGAAAGACCTGACGCGGGCGAGCCCATCCAGCTGAACATCCGTTGCGATCAGTTCAGCTTAACGACTTCCACACGCCGGTTCTTGGCGCGGCCATCATCCTGGTCATTCGATGCTGCGGGTGCGAGCATGCCGACACCGGCCGCGCGCAAGCGTTTGCCGTCGGCACGGAAGCTCGTGGTCAGCGCGGTGACAACAGATTCTGCACGACGACGAGAGAGATCGAGATTGTAGTCATAGGTGCCCTGATTATCGGTGTGACCGACGATCAGCACGGCCAGCTTTGAGTCCGACGACAGCAGACCCGCAATCTCCTGCAGGGTCGGCGATGATTCCGGCTTCAGGTCAGCTTTGCCGGTGTCGAAGAATATTCCGTAGAGAGCAACGCGGCCGGTGGAGCCGATGGTCTTCGCCATCTCGTCGGCTTTCACCACCACCATCTTCTGCTCGCGTGGCTTCGGCTCGATGATATGCACGACGGCGACCGTGCGCTCGTTGAAGGCCTTGCAGTAGAGGTCGTCCTTCACGAGGTAAGTCTGCACGGTGACATAGGCATCGCCGCCAGCTTGCGGGATTTTGGCAGCGAAGAAGCGCTGATCATCGAGATGGGACGCCATGGCGCATTTGCCGTTGGAGAAATCGCCGTCTTTCAACTGCGCCTCAGTGACGAAATACATCAGCAGGCTCATATCGCCGCCGCCGCCCGCAGCGGAGCGCGTCGGATCGCCGCCGCAGTCATCAGTCTTGCAGCTATAGAGCACTTCGCCGCCGGCTGCCTTCACCACATCCTGATAGTTCCGCAGCACTTCAAGCGGCGACCGATTGGCCGGCAGCAGATAGGTGATGCGCGTGCGTGCGCCTTCCACTTCAAGCACTTTGTTCGGCTTGTAGACCTGATTGTTCATCCGATCGCGATCGTTATCGCCGGTCTTTTCGAGCTTCGACAGCGGGATGGTGAAATCGGTGAAGGCAAGGCGCTCATAACTGATAATGAAGGAGCCATCGTAACGCTTCAGCAACGCGCTATCGCGCGCGCCGGGAATATCCTTGGTGGGGATTGTGGCATCGGCCTGTACTGCACACGTACCGAACAAAACAAACAAGCCAACCGTCAGAATGCGTCCGAGCATGAGTCATGCGTCCCCGTTTCAGGAGCGCACACGATGACGATTTAGGTTATGGAAACAAGCGGACTAAAGCGCAGCGAATAGCCGCGCAGCCATGTCCGACCTTCATTGAACCGGAAGGTGCTGCGCGGCGACCAAACTTGTTAAGTCAAAGCGGATCGTTAGCCCCACGGACCGCGGCGCGTCTGACCGCCGCCGTTCCACGGGCCAGTCGCGGACGGTGCTGGACGCACAGGCGCACGCGACTGAGCACCCATCTGCCCGGCAAGCTGCTGCAGCGCTGCGATTCGATTCTGCGTCGCAGGATGCGTGGTGAACAGATTATCCATGGCGCGCCCCGACAGCGGATTGATGATGAACATATGCGCGGTCGCGGGCGCGCGCTCGGCATCCTCGTTCGGAATCTGATGCGCAGCATTATCGATCTTGGCCAGCGCCGAGGCGAGCCACATCGGCTGGCCGCAGAGCCGCGCACCCATTTCGTCGGCGGCATATTCGCGCGTGCGGCTGATCGCCATCTGCACCAGCATGGCGGCAAGCGGCGCCAGGATCATCAGCGCGATCTGGCCGATCATGCCCGGGCCATTATTGTTGCGGTTGCCGCCGAAGAACATGCCGAACTGCGCGATCATCGAGATCGCACCGGCGATGGTCGCGGTGATGGTCATCAGCAACGTATCGTGATGCTTGATATGCGCAAGCTCATGCGCCACCACGCCGGCGAGTTCCTCGCGCGTGAGCTGCTGCATCAGGCCGGTGGTCACGGCGACAGCGGCGTTCTCCGGATTTCGGCCGGTGGCGAAAGCATTCGGCTGCGGATTGTCCATGATGTAGATCTTGGGCATCGGCAGGCCGGCATTATGGGCGAGCTCGCCGACCATGCGATACAAGTCCGGCGCGTTGCTGATATCAACTGACTGGGCGCCATGCATCGACAGCACCGCGCGGTCCGAATTCCAGTAGGCGAACATGTTCATGCCGGCGGCGACCACCAGCGCGATCATCGCACCCGACGCGCCGCCCATGAGGTAGCCGACGCCCATGAACAGGGCGGTCATGCCGGCCAGCAGAATCGCGGTCTTGAAGTAGCTCATTGGTCCTCCTGCCCCCGTGCGCCAGCACATGTGCGGGAAACGCTGCGGTGCAGCCATCAAATGGTGATCGACCCGATCGTTCCGCAAGGCGGCATTGTGCGGCAGCGCGTCGCGGCCATGCAGCGGACTGCATTGAATGCCGCGACATCCGGCCATAGGCTGCGCAACGAAAACATTAAGAACATTACAAAGAGGAAACACTATGGCTCGCGTGAAGTTCGGCGCCTTTCTCGCACCGCATCATCCGATCGGGGAGCACCCGATGCTACAGTTCCGCAGGGACCTCGATCTCGTCGAGCAGCTCGATGCGCTCGGCTACGACGAATTCTGGTGCGGCGAGCATCATTCGTCGGGCTGGGAGATGATCGCCTCGCCGGAGATGTTCCTCGCCGCGGCAGGCGAACGCACCAAGCGCATTCGCCTGGGGACCGGCGTAATTTCGCTGCCCTATCATCATCCCTACAATGTCGCGCAGCGCATGGTGCAGCTGGATCACATGACCGGCGGCCGCGCGATCTTCGGCTCCGGCCCGGGTGCCCTCGCCTCCGACGCGCATACGCTCGGCATCGACCCGATGACCCAGCGCGACCGCCAGGACGAAGCCATCGCCATCATCCGCCGTCTGTTCAACGGTGAGCGCGTCACCGCAAAGAGCGACTGGTTCACCATGAACGACGCTGCGCTGCAGATCCTGCCGCTGCAGGAGGAGATGCCGTTCGTGGTGGCGTCGCAGATCTCCCGTCTGGCATGACACTGGCCGGCAAATACGGCATCGGCATCATCTCGCTGGGCTCGATGTCGACGCAGGGATTGATGGCACTGCCGACGCAATGGGGCTTTGCGGAAGACGCCGCCAAGAAACACGGCACCACGGTCGATCGCGCCAACTGGCGCGTGCTGCTGTCCTGGCATATCGCCGAGACCCGCGAACAGGCCGCGCGCGAGGCCGGCCCCGGCCTGATGCGCTGGCACAACGAATATAATGTCGGTACGCTGCAGCGGCCGGGCCTGCAGCCCTTCACCTCACCCGAGGACGCAGTGGAAAAGACGGCGGGCGGCGAGAATGCGGCCTCGACCATCGGCACGCCGGATGACCTCATCAAGACCATCAAGAACCTGATGCAGGTTTCAGGCGGTGTCGGCACCATCATCGGCTTCGTGCATGACTGGGCCAATCCGGAAAACGCGAGGCGCAGCTGGGACATGGTGGCGCGCTACGTGGTGCCGGAGATCAACGGCTACATCGCATCACTGCGCAAGTCGCAGCAATTCGTGATCGAGAACCGCGAGGTGTTCGAACGCGCTGGACAGGCCGTGATGGCCAAGATCATGGCGAACGAGAAAGCGGCGGCAGCGCTGCCGCTCACCGGGCCGGGACGCGTGGCGATTCCACTGGTCAATGCACCGAATCTGCAGAAGAAGGGGTAAGCCCGGCTCAGGCCTTTGCTCCGTCATTGCGAGGAGCGAAGCGACGCGGCAATCCAGCTCTTCACTTCGGCGAAGAAAGACTGGATTGCTTCGCTGCGCTCGCAATGACGGGGAGAGGCTGCCGCTCACTTCCCGTAATAGTCCTGCACCGTTTCCCACGCCGCCATCTGCAGTATCTTCGCAGTCGCTTCGTCGAGACCCGCGAGATACGGATTGCCCACCGGTGAGCGACCCGTCAGCGCGCTGAAGACCACGCAGGACGCAAGGTATGTGCCTGCCATGCTCGGATGACGCCTGTCGGGCTGGTAGAGATTGAGCTCGGGCTGCTTCGCGCGCATCCTGGCAAATGCCAGCCCTGCCGGAATCACCAAGGCGTTGTTGTCATTGCCGGCGACCGTATAGGCTTCGGCCAGTTGCTGCGTCATCTCCGGCTTGTCTTCATAGGCCCAGGACATGAAGAAGATCGGTTTCGCGCCATGGGCACGGACGATATCCGCATCCTTTTTCGCATATTCAGTAAAGACCGACTTCAGCTTGGGATGGATCGGGCACTGGCTGCAATCCATCATGATCGCAGCGTCGAACAGCCGCTCGCGCGTGTTGAAGATGATGTTGTTATTGTCGTCGAAGGAATAGGACGCGATGGCGTTGGGTCGGAAATAGCTCTCGACATCGTGCCATTCGAAGCCGGAACCGCCGATGGTCACCGAAATCGCCTGATAGCTCGTCCTGTTGGCGGGATCGGCGGCACGCACCAGCGCCAGCACGTGGCTGTGCATGCTGTTGTTGAAATAGAAGAAGCTGTTTCCGATGAATATCTCGGTCTTCGGAAAATCGGGCCCCAGCGACGTGACCTTGGGTTTGGTCTGCGCTTGCACCGCAACGGGTGCACTGGCCGTGGCAGCAAGGGTCGCCACAGCGACAAGCATGGCTCGCAAAGTTCTGGACATGGAATGTCTCCCGGTTCTTATTATATGCGTATCGATAGCATGGGGCGGTGCGGATTGCGCCGGCCCTGATCGCGGGAGGCAGACAACGCCATGCCCCATGAGCTCGCACCCCGTGACCTCGATCCCCTGATCCTTGATCTTCTGGAATGGATCGCGCGTGAACCCAGATCCTATGCCGACGTGCTCGATGCATGGCGGACGTCGTGCCCACGACTGACGGTGTGGGAAGACTGCATCGATCGTGGATTTGCCACGCGCATGCACATCGCCGGACATGGCTCCGTCGTTCAGGTGACGGCCGCAGGTTTGTCCTTTCTGCAACGGCATGGACGCGTCATGCCAAAGACGCCAGCCTCGATCACCGCAACTAGTCCAGCGGCATCGTAAGCTGCGCGCCTTCATCGGCCACAAACACCGCGATCAGCTCGGCCGGCTCCGTATTGCTCGCATTGGCCGAAACGAGATGCGTCGAGCCCGGCGGCTCGAAGAATGACTGCCCCACCTTGAAGGTTTCGACCGGGCCGCCGCCGAGCTGCGAGCGGATCTCGCCCTTGGTGATATAGGCTGTCACCGTGCCCGAATGACGATGCGGCGCGCTGAAGCCGCCGGGTCCATAGGACACGCGCACAATGGTCACGCGCTTGCCCGGCACATTCGGCAGCGCATGCGACGTGATCAGCTCCACCGCATCGCCGGGATTGACGCTGGAGCCATTACTACTGACGGCGCAGAGCGGCGCCAGAACCGTCGATAAGGCGTCCATTGTCGTCGGGAGTGCCTTGCCAAGGGCAATCGCACACATCAGTCCCGCGGCAACGGCAACAGACACACAGCGGGCTTCGGGCAGCCTCGGTGCGATCACATCGCATGTGATGGACATTCTTCGCTCCCCTGCCCGTCAGCCATTGTCCTGGCCGAACGCCTTGCGCATCGCGACATAGCCCTGCTGCTGCTGGCTCCAATTGCGACCGCCGGTGACACCGCCATCGACCACCAGATCGTTGCCATTGACGAAAGACGACTCGTCGCTCGCCAGAAACACCGCGGCATGGGCGATATCGTCCGGCAGACCAGCGCGCGGGATCGGCTGCGCAGCCTTGAACGCCTCGCGCATCAGCGCCGGCGTCTGCTCGGCTGCTTCCACCGATAGTCCCAGCGCCTTGCCGAAGATTCCGGTCGCGATGGCGCCTGGCGAGATGCTGTTGACGCGCACGCCGCTCTCACCGAGCTCCATCGCCACGCATTTGGTTAGATGGATGACCGCGGCCTTGGCGGCGCCGTAGACCACCGAGGACGAGTAGCCGGCGAGCCGGCCGGCAATACTGCCGTTGTTGATGATGCTACCCGAGCCCTGCTTCTTCATATGCGGGGCGGCATGTTTCATGCCGAGCATGACGCTGCGTACGAGTGTCGCCATCGCTGCATCGAAACGATCGACATCGAGACCCTCGATACCGCCGGTCTGCGCCGGACCACCGGCATTGTTGAACAGGCAATCGATGCGGCCGAATTTCTCGACCGCGTGACCGATCAGTGCACTCATCTGCGCTTCATCGGTAACGTCGGTCTGACGGAAACTGCAATTTGCGCCGAGCTTCAAAGCGAGCGCATTGCCTTCCGACGCACGACGCCCGGCAATCACGACTTTCGCACCCTGCGCGATGAAGATTTCCGCCGTACGGTATCCGATGCCGCTCGTTGCACCGGTGATGACTGCAACCTTGTTGTCGAGACGCCCCATATCGTTTCCCCGTTTGTTTTTATGGCCGGCATTTGACGCCCCGAATCCGCGCCCGCGCAAGGCGTATTTTGAGTCAGCTCCACACGCAGCCCGCTGAATTTGCAGGTGAAGCGGCGAACTTTCCAAGCCACAACCGTCGGAGACTCCTGAGAATTACGATTAAGGAAGTTCTAAGACGCATCTGCGTATCGTGCAGCATTGTACCGCCATCCAAGCATGGCTCGCGATTGCTGGAGACCTTTTCCGTGAAGCTGCTCAATAACCTGCCGATTTCCGCCAAGCTTGGGCTTCTCGTCACCGTCACTCTGATCGGTCTCTGCCTCGCCGGCGTGCAGGCGACGCGCCTCGTCAGCGCCGAGATGCGCAGCTCTCGCATGGAGCAGGTTCTCGCCATCGTCGAAACGGCGCGCAATCTGGCGCTCGGTCTGCAGAAGCAGGTGACAGCCGGCGAGTTGACGAAGGATGCCGCGATCCAGGAATTCGTCAAGCGCGCCCGCACGATGACTTATGACAAGGGCAACGGCTACGTCTTCTCCTATGACATGAACGGCATCGCGCTGGTGACGCCGGATCCGAAACAGTTCGGCACCAACCGGCTGGACGTCCCGACCAACGGCCGTGCGCTGACCCGCGAGTTGCGCGACGGCGTCGCCGCCAAGGGCGATGTCACGCTGTATTACGAATACATGAAGCCGGGTACGACCGAATTGATCCGCAAGTTCTCCTATGCGGTTGCCGTGCCCGACTGGAATCTGTTCGTCGGCACCGGCGCCTATCTCGACGATCTCGATGCGAAGCTGACGCCGATCATCTGGTCGCTGGCGACAGCGATCCTCGGTATCGCTGTTGTCGCCGGCCTGATCGCGTGGTTCATCGCCCGCAGCATCACGAGGCCGCTGAGCCAGCTCGGCACCCGCATGCGGGATCTCGCTGACGGTAAGCTGGAAGCCGAGATCCCCGGCGCCGGCCGTCACGACGAGATCGGTGCGATGGCTACGACGGTGCAGGTGTTCAAGGATAATGCGATCCGCATGCATGGCCTCGAGCAGGAAGAGGTCGCCGTCCAGCAGCGCGTCGCCGCCGAACGCAAGTCGGCGATGAACAGCCTTGCCGATGGCTTCGAGCAAAGCGTCAATGGCGTCGTGAAATCGGTTGCGACGTCCGCGGCCGGAATGCAGGCCACCGCATCGTCCATGACCAACACCGCAAGCGAAACCACCGATCGCGTCGCCAGCGTCAGCATGGCGTCCGAGAAGGCGCTGAACAACGTGCAGACCGTTGCCGCTGCAGCGGAAGAACTGACCGCCTCCGTTGAGGAAATCTCGCGGCAAGTCGCGCAATCGACCGAGATCGCACGGCAGGCCGTCGGCGAAGCAGACCGAACCAACGCAACGGTTCAGCTCCTGTCCGGCGCAGCCGAGAAGATCGGCGTTGTGGTGCAGTTGATCGACACGATTGCAGCACAGACTAACCTCCTGGCGCTCAACGCCACCATCGAGGCCGCCCGTGCAGGCGAAGCGGGACGCGGTTTCGCGGTCGTCGCCTCGGAGGTGAAGGCCCTGGCAACCCAGACAGCCAAGGCGACGGAGGAAATCTCGGCGCAGGTCGCCAGCATGCAGTCGACGACCGGCGATGCCGTCTCGGCGATCGGCAATATCAGTGCGACCATCGAGAAGATGAGCGAGATCTCCATGGCGATCTCATCGGCCGTCGAGGAGCAAGGCGCTGCGACCCGCGAAATCGCCCGCAACATTCAGGCGGCAGCGACGGGCTCCAGCGAAATCGCCACCAATATCGGCAGCGTCAACGCGGCAGCCTCCGCCACGGGACAAGCGGCCGGACAGGTCCTCAACGGTGCGCGCGAGCTCGACGGGCAGGCCAGCATGCTGCAATCGGCGGTGACGGACTTCCTGACCAAGGTTCGCGCGGCCTAAATCAGGCGACCGACCGAAGCTTCGATCGATACGGGCCGTTCCGCTTACAGCGCGGGGCGGCCCGATGTCTTTTTGGCGCTGGATGCCAGCGTGGTCAGAGCTGCTTCATCCGCGACGGGACGCTGCGTAGCTGCCAGCAGCGGCGCATCGACATATTGCCGGATACCGTTCTGATCCATCACGAAGAGCGGCCTGGTGTTCTTCATGTTGACGTCCTCGACCATCGCCATGCGACGGTTGTCGAGCATGAACCAGCGGCCATCGAGGCGGGCGGCCGCAACGGCGTGATCCTCCTGGCGCAGCGTATCGCGCAGGATCACGACCCGCAGATCCTCGGCCGCAACGCCGGCGGCACGTAATGCGGTGAACTTGGCGATGGCGTAGTCCTCGCAATCGCCGGCGCCCGTGGCGAACAGTGCCAGCGGCGAACGCCAGACATCCGTTGCGCCATAGAGCACAAGATCATCGCCGGGCCGAACCGCCAGATTGATAGCGCGATTGACCTCACCCATACGGGCGCGACCATCGCGGGCACTGGCGTCGCCGACGATATCCAGAAACTTCGCCGCCTCGGGCGAGCAGCGGACGGGCGTCTCGGCACAAAGCTCCAGGGCAAGCTGCTCGTCGTCCTGCTCGCGTTCCACCCCGCGCCACTTGGCTTTGAGCTCGCCTTCCGGCAGCGCCGATGTGGCGAGGCCAAACGGCTCCGCAGGCCGGTCGACAGCGCCGATCGCCTGGTCAGGAAAGGCCGTTCCGGCCGTGAGATCCGTGGGTGCCGCGAAAATCGCCAGCCCCAAGGCCAGCACAGACGCGCAGCGCACCCGCGCAAAAGCAGAAGTCCACATCATAGACGCCCCGTCTGTCCGGGCATCGGCAAGCTGGGCTGCTCGCACGTGACCGGATCATTTGTGGGGCCATCTTGAGGCGGCTGATTTTCGACGGGATTAAAAGGGGTTAGCCTGGTCGACGAAGTTCGCGGACAGGCTGAAAGGGGGCTAACCGGCTTGGCTACAATTATATCGAAATGGCAGAATTAGAGGATTATATTACCTCACGCCCTTGTTCCCTTGGCTTTGAGTTCCTTGACCGGGAACACAGACTGAACTCGGAACATCGTTAATGAAAATTTACTATATGGATCAATGACATTGAGGCAATTTCACAAAGCGGCCAATAGCTTGAAAGGGTGATGCGCAGACGTCCACTATCGCATTGCACCCCGCGGTGGTATGCATGGCTCGCAAATTAGCTAATTAATAACCATAACCATGCGCGGTAGACATTGAACTACGCGGGTCCATTCGAATTTTCGCAATCTGGCGATGCTCCGGCCGAACCAACGGCTGGTGGCGGCAGTATTGGCCATACGTTTTCCACTCATACAGCCGGTTCCACTATTGTCGTGCAGGATGCCAACCTGCTGTTCTCCGGCGACTACAAGCGCTCCGGCGTCGATCTCGTGCTGTCCAAGGACGGGCACGAACACGTCGTCTCCGACTATTTCAAGGGTTCGCTGCGCGCAGCTCTGTCGTCGCCCGATGGCGCGCAGCTGTCCGGCGACCTCGTCACTGCCCTTGTCGGTGAAGTGCAGGTCGCGCAGCTCGGCGGCGGCGCCAATGCTGCCGCGCAGGTCATTGGCACCGTCAGCAAACTAGCCGGCAGCGCGACTGCGATCCGCAACGGCGTCTCCGTGATGCTCAATGTCGGCGATCAGGTGCAGAAGGGCGACGTTGTCCAGGCCGGCGGGGACTCATCGCTGACCATGACTTTCATTGACGGCACCGTGTTCGGTCTCTCGGCCAACGCACGCATGGTGCTGAACGAGATGGTCTACGATCCCCAGGGATCGTCGAATTCATCTCTGCTCAGCCTCGTGCAGGGCACGATCACCTTCGTTGCTGGCGAGACTGCCAAGCATGGCAACATGCGCGTCGATACGCCGGTTGCCACCATGGGCATCCGCGGCACCGCGGTGCTGGTCGAAATCGGTTTCGAGGTTCCGGGACAAGGCAGTGCGCCGCCGGTGAAATTCCAGGTTCTGGTCGAGCCGGGCGGGCGCGTCGGCTCTTATGTGCTGTATAGTAAGACGAGCGGCCAGATCATCGGCACAGTGAATGCAGCCGGTCAGGTGACCAGCGTGCTCGGCAATGGCGATACGTCGACAGGCCAGGCACCACCGCTGTCGCCGGAAGCAATGGCTATTCTTGGCCCTGTTTTCCAGACGTATTTCCCGAACTATGTGCCGAACGCCAATCCGCGCAGCAACGGATCCGGTAGTGGATCATCACCGGCCGATCCCAATTCCGGCACCAGCCCGGATCCGCTGAAATTCGCTCCTCTGCCGGATGCGCCGCCGGGGCAGCCCTTCCAGGTTCCAATCAACCTGCCAGGTGATGCTCCCAATACGCCGCCGATCATCGTCACGATCACGCGCTTCAACACGGCGCCGACCATCACCGTTGCGCCGGTTGTCGTGATGCTGCCGATCGACAAGACCAGCTTCGAGATCAAGGATCAGGTCCAGATCACCGATCCCGACAGCGGCGACGTTGCGACACCCTATGTGCCGGGAACGGCGCATATCATTTCGGCGAACGGCCCGAGCGGCACACCTGCCTCGCTTGACCTCAAATCGCTGATCACCGTCGATCCGCAAACCGGCCATGTCAGTTACGACCCGGCAGCGTTCAAGTTCCTCGCCGCAGGACAGAAGGCCGTCTACACTATCGGCTTCGATAGCCAATCCGGGCCGGACACGACCCATGAGACGCTGACCTTCACGGTCGATGGCTCCAATGATGCGCCGGTCGTTGCATCTACGCTGACAGGCGCCGCAACGCAGAGCAATGCCACCCAGAGCTTCGATTTGCTCGCCGGTGCGTCCGATGCCGATCTCGGCGAAACCGCGACGCTGACCGTAAGCAATGTGAAATTCTCACTGAACAACGGCGCACCGGCCAACACGCAGGCCGGCGTGACACTCAACGGCGCCACGCTGGAAATCGGCGCGAACGCATTTGCCTATCTCGGCGAAGGTGAGACCGCGACTCTCAAGGTCACCTATAATATCACCGACGCCCATGGCGCGAGCATCGCGCAGACCGAAACCATCACGATTACAGGCGTCAACGATGCTCCGGTAATCGCCGGCACATCGATCGAAGTCGTCCTTGGCGGCGTGACGGTGCTGAGCGATACAAGCTTCACGGTCAGCGATCCCGACGGAACGACCGATTTCACTTTCACGGTGAGCAACGTCACTGGCGGCACATTCGAAGTGTGGGACGGCACCGACTGGGTGCCGGCGACGCCCATGTCGCAAAGAGTTAGCGCTGAGTCGACTGGCTCGGAGACCACCTACACTTTCACGAGTGAGCAACTCGCCCAACATCATGTCCGTTTCGTCAGTGACGGCAGCACGAGCCAGCCCACCTTCACGGTGCAGGTGGACGATGGCGGCAGCCACAACAATCTCAGCGCCCCCTATGAAAGCACGGTCGCGCCCGGTGAGAACCACGCCCCGGATACATGCAGTGTGACGCTCGCAGCCGTCGACGAAGACGGCAGCCTGACCATCACAGAGGCGCAGCTGCTGGCAAATGCCACGGATGCCGACGGCCAGACGCTGCACGTAACCTGTCTTGAAGTCGCGAACGGCTGCGGCACGCTCACTCACAACCAAAACGGCACCTGGACCTTCACGCCTGCGGCCAATTTCAACGGACCCGTGTCGTTTACGTATCGGATCTCCGACGGCGTGACGGCGGTTGATGGCCATGCGGCGCTTGACGTCACGCCGGTCAATGATTTGCCCAGCGGCAAGGTCACGATCTCCGGAACGTTCCAGGAAGGCGCGACGATCACTGCCCAGACCGGCAGCGTGGCCGATGTCGATGGGCTGGGGATGTTTCACTATCAATGGTACCGCTTGAGCCCCGGCTCCAATGGACCTGTCGCGATTTCGCAGGCCACGGGCAGCAGCTACGTCCTCACTGCCGCAGATGTCGGCGTGACCGTCTATGTTATCGTCAGCTACACCGACGGCGGTGGAACCGCCGAACTGGTTGCCAGTGGCCCAACCGATGTGATCATCGCTGCGCCGCCACCCTACGGAGCCTCCAACTATTGGACTGGCGCCGTCAACAATGACTGGAACACGCCCGGCAACTGGTCGCTCGGGATCGTCCCGACGGCAGACGAGATCGTCTATATCAATACGGGGACAGTTACCTTCAATCTCAATGGCCTGCTGGAAATCGCCGGGCTTCACATCGGAGTCCAGGCCGAACTCGATTTGACCGGCACCGGAACGCTGAATGTCACCGGCACACTGGTGAACGACGGCGATATTCAGCTCGCACCGGGCACGACACTCGAAGTCCATGGTGTCGTGCAAAACACCGGCACGCTGCTGGTCGATGATCACACGGCCGGCGCGACCCTGCTGATCCACGGCACGGTCACGCTCGATGGCGAAGGCACCGTGACGCTCGACGGAAGCGCCGACCGGATCACCGGCGACTCGCTCAGCTCGAAACTCATCAATGCCGACAATACGATCAACGGCTATGGCAAGCTCGGCGACGGCAAGCTCAGCATCGTCAATGAATGCGACGGTAAAATCATCGCATCCGACTGCTCGCACGCACTGATTATCGACACCGGCAAGGGTAGCCTGATCAACTTTGGTTTGATCGCGTCGATGGCCACCGGCGGTCTCGAAATCAAAGGCGATCTAGTCAATTACGGGACCATCGAAGCCTATGCGGGCCTGTTCGAGATCGGCGGCAATGTCACCGGTCACGGCACCGCGAGGATCAGCGGCGGCAATCTCGAATTCGGCGGCTGGTCGGATGCCAATGTCACATTCTCTGGCTGCAGCAGCGACGAATTGATCCTCGATCGTGGTTCGCACTTTGTCGGGACGGTATCCGGTCTGTCCTATGGCGACACGATCGACCTGAAGGGCATTTCGCCCTGGCAGCTCTGGTTCGACCAGCACGACGGCGTCGTCGATGTGCATTACGGCTGGGGCAAGAACGACTATTTCACGCTGACAGATCCAGGCGTGCTGAAACATCTCGACATCGACTCCGACCATCGGGGCGGTACCGAGATCACGTGGACCAATGATGCGCCGGAATTCGACACGTCATCGGCTGAACTTTCCAAGCTCGGCAACGGCTATTTCAAGATTTCCGACGTGTCCGTGTGGGACAAAGATTGGTCCACCGGTGAGAACTATAAGCTGGACATCAACGGCACGGTGGTGAAGTCGGGATCACTGTCGTCTATCGATCATTATCTCGAAGACGGTTTCACCTTCAAACCAACCAGTTCGGAAACGCCTCAGGCGACCGTTGCGGTCACCATCACTGACGGGTTCGGCGCCAGCGAGCATGTCAATTTCATCTTCAATACAGCGCCTCTCCAGTCCAATACGCAGGTGTCACTGAACGGCACGGCCGGAAATGACGTCATCTTCGCAACGGCCAACAAAGATACGCTGACAGGTGGCCATGGCTCGGATCAGTTCGTCTTCGGGCCACATAGCGGCTGGGCTGACAAGGATATCATCACGGACTTCAAAGTGGGCACCGACAAGATCGTGCTCGACCACATTCGTGGCGTGCCCAATCTTTCAGGCCCCTTCGGCGATCTGAAGCTGACCCTTTGGGAACTGTCCGGCGGAATCGAGCAAAAGGGAGACAATACCCTGATCCACCTCGATGGCGGTGACACGCTGCAGCTCACCAACGTGCACATGTCCCAGCTGCACGCCAGCGACTTCATCGTCCACCCCTATTCCAACGTGGCGTAACGCGGCACCGTTAACCGTCCCGCGGACAGCACCTGCACAAGTCGCCTGACTGATGGCATAATGGCTGTCAGATCGGGGCTTGGGGTGGCGCTTGGTGCCTGACGAGCGACCGTCCGCATGATCCGCAAAGGTTTGACGATGCAGCGTGGCCTGTCACGAACCTCCAGCCTGCCGGCGCGGACCGAGCTCGGCGATGCCTTGCGGGCCTGCCGCGGCGCCTTTCTCGGCGTCGGGCTGATGAGCTGCATGATCAATATCCTGTATCTGACCGGCTCGTTCTTCATGCTCGAGGTCTATGACCGCGTGCTGCCGAGCCGCAGCGTGCCGACCCTCGTCGGTCTCATCATCCTGGCCGGCGGACTCTACGTGGCCCAAGGTATTCTCGACCTGCTGCGCGGTCGCATTCTGGTACGGATCGGCAGTTCGCTCGACGAGGCGCTGAGCCCTCGCGTGTTCCAAACCGTGGTGCGACTGCCCCTCCTCGCCGGCGGACACAACGAAGGCCTGCAGCCGCTGCGCGACCTCGACAATGTTCGCTCGTTCCTCTCCGGCATGGGACCGAGCGCGCTGTTCGACCTGCCCTGGCTGCCGCTCTATCTGGCGATCTGCTTTGCCTTCCATCCGATGATCGGCGTTACCGCGCTGGTCGGCGCAGTTCTGCTCGTGGGTCTCACGATCCTCACGGAAATCATGACCCGCGAACCTGCGCGCGAGGCCAACGGTCTTGCGGCACGCCGCAGTGGCATCGCTTCGGCCAGCCGGCGCAATGCCGAGGTCGTCGTCGCGATGGGCATGGCGGGACGTCTGACACAACGCTGGCGCGAGGCCAACGAGACCTATCTGGCCGGCAACCAGCGCACCAGCGATGTGGCCGGCGGTCTCGGCGCCATCGCCAAGGTGATGCGCATGATCCTGCAATCAGCGGTGCTCGGTGTCGGCGCCTATCTCGTGATCAATCAGGAAGCCACCGCCGGCATCATCATCGCCGGCTCGATCCTCAGCGCCCGCGCGCTGGCGCCGGTCGATCTGGCGATTGCGCACTGGAAGGGGTTTGTCACCGCCCGGCAGAGCTGGCATCGGCTCAACGGGCTGCTATATGCCTTGCCGGATCAGGCAGCTGTCACTCAGCTGCAGAACCCGTCGCAGAAACTGACTATCGAAGGCGTCAGCATCGCACCACCGGGCGACCAGAAGATCACGGTCAGCGACATCACTTTTGCACTTGCGGCCGGCAACGGCCTCGGGATCATCGGACCTTCGGGCTCTGGCAAATCATCGCTGCTGCGTGCACTGGTTGGCGTCTGGAAGCCGGTGCGCGGTCATGTCCGGCTCGACGCCGCGGCGCTCGACCAATGGGCGCCCGACGATCTCGGCCGCCATATCGGCTACCTGCCACAGGACGTCGAACTGTTTGCAGGGTCCATTGCCGACAATATCTGCCGTTTCGATCCCGATGCGAAGGATGACGACATCATCACCGCGGCAAGGCAGGCCGGCGTACATGACCTCATCGTCGGCATGCGCGAGGGCTATGATACGCAGGTCGGCGATCACGGCGGCGTTCTGTCCGCCGGTCAGGCGCAACGCATCGCGCTGGCGCGCGCACTGTATGGCGATCCGTTCCTGATCGTTCTGGACGAACCCAATTCCAATCTCGACACCGAAGGCGATGAAGCGCTGACCAAGGCCGTGCGCGCGGCCCGGACGCGCGGCGCCATCGTCATCGTGGTTGCACATCGGCCGATCGGCATCGAAGGCGTCGACATGCTGCTGGTGCTGAAGGATGGTCGCATGCAGGCCTTCGGACCGAAGGAGACCGTCCTGGGTCAGGTGCTGCAGCGCCCGGCAGCACAGCCGATCAAGATCGTCGCCGACGGTGGAGTAGCCAAGCCATGACTACGCCGCTGACAGGATCGCGCCGCTCGATCCGAATCCACCTCATTATCGGCCTCGTCGTTGTGCTCGTGCTCGCAGGCGGTTTGGGCGGCTGGGCATCGACGGCGCAGATCTCCGGCGCCCTGATTGCGCCAGGCTCGGTGGTGGTCGATTCCAACGTCAAGAAGGTGCAGCACCCGACCGGCGGCGTCGTCGGCGAAGTGCGCGCCCGCGACGGCGACGTGGTGAAAGCCGGCGATGTCGTCGTGCGTCTCGACGACACCGTCACCAAAGCCGGCCTCGCCATCGTCACCAAGAACCTCAACGGATTGTGGGCACGCGCGGCGCGGCTGGAAGCCGAGCAGCGCGGCGTTGATCGGATTACGTTTCCACCGCAACTTATCGAGCAGATCGCGGATGACGACGTGAAGAATGTCATCGCCAGCGAAACGAAACTGTTCAATGTGCGCTCGACCGGCCGCGTCGGCCAGAAGCAGCAGCTTCGCGAACGCATCGCGCAGCTCAACGAGGAGATCGCTGGCCTCACCGCGCAGGAGACTGCCAAGACCCGCGAAATCGCGCTGGTGGAAAAGGAACTGGTCGGCGTCCGCGGACTGTTCGATCAGCAACTGGTGCAGATCTCGCGCCTGACCGTGCTGGAACGCGACGCCGCGCGCCTCGCCGGCGAACGCGCGCAGTTCATCGCCGCCCGTGCCCAGGCCAAGGGCAAGATCACCGAGATCGAGCTGCAGATTTTCCAGATCGACAAAGATCTCGTCAGCGAAGTCTCCAAGGATCTGCGCGAGACCAATGACAAGATCGGCGAATTCGTCGAACGCAAGGTCACAGCCGAGGACCAGTTGCGCCGCATCGACATCCGCGCGCCGCAGGACGGCATGGTGCTGCAATCCACCGTGCATACGATCGGCGGCGTCATCACCGCCGGCGATGCGATCATGCTGATCGTACCGCAGACCGACAATCTGTCGGTGGAAGCCCGGGTCAATCCGCAGGATATCGACAAGCTGCAGATCGGCCAGAAGACGCTGCTGCGGCTCTCCGCCTTCAACCAGCGCACCACGCCGGAGCTCAACGGCGCCGTCAGCCGCGTCTCCCCGGATACGACGACGGATCAGCGCACCGGGCAGAGCTATTACACGATCCGGATTTCGATGCCGGCATCGGAAGTCGCCAAGCTCGGCGATGTGCGCCTGATCCCCGGCATGCCTGTCGAAGCCTTCGTGCAGACCGGCGACCGCACCATGCTGTCCTATCTCGCCAAGCCGCTGAGCGATCAATTGATGCGCGCCTTCCGCGAGAAATGACCCGGCACCCATGAAGCGCATGCGGCGAGTAAGACGGCTGGCGCAGAAGTTTGGACGGGCGCGGGCGTTTTGCGTCGTGTTGCTCCTGGGCCTCGCATTGCTGCGCATCGCAGATCCTTCGGCGATCGAGGAATTGCGCATGCGGACTTTCGACACCTATCAGGTGATCGAGCCGCGGGTGAAAACGGCAAGACCTGTCGTGATCGTCGATATCGACGAAAAGAGTCTCGCAAAGGACGGTCAGTGGCCGTGGCCGCGCACCCGCGTTGCCGAACTCGTCACCAAGCTGACACGCGCCGGTGCGGTGGTGATCGCGTTCGATATCGTGTTTCCCGAGCCGGACCGAATGACGCCTGCGATTGCTGCAGATTTCTTCCAGGGACTGGATGAAGAGACACGGGCCAAGCTCCGCGCGCTTCCGAGCAATGACGCGATACTGGCACAGGCGATAAAGCAGTCGCGCGTCGTATTGGGTGAATCGGGGCTGCCCAACCCGGTCAAGACGCTGGACAATTCGCTGCCGCTGACGGGACTCGCCATGCTGGGCGGCGATCCTGCCCCATACATGATCAATTTTCCGGGGCTGCTCCGCAACGTATCGACGCTGGAATCCGCTGCAGCCGGCCGCGGTCTGCTGACCATTCGTACCGAGCGTGACGCGATCGTTCGGCGCGTGCCGATGCTGATGCAAGCTCAGGGCATGACGCTGCCATCGCTGAGTTTCGAAATGCTGCGCGTCGCCACAGGTACAGATACCATTCTGACCAGATCGGACGAGGCAGGTATTCGCAGCATCGCGGTCAAGGGCCTGCAAATTCCAACCGATCGCAACGGGCAGTTCTGGGTGCATTTCGCGAAGCACGATCCGTCGATATATATTCCGGCGTCCGACGTACTCGACGGCAGCTTCCCGCCCGGTGCCATTGCAGGCAAGCTGGTGTTGATCGGGACATCGTCGGTGGGATTGCTGGACGTCAAGACAACCCCGATTGATCCGGTGCTGCCGGGCGTCGAAGTGCACGCGCAGGTGCTGGAAAGCGCGTTGACACGGCAGGTGCTGTCGCAGCCGAACTATGCAATCGCCGTCGAGCTCGGCGTCGCGTTGCTGCTTGGTGTCGTGGTGATCTCGCTGGCACCCATGTTCGGTCCTGTGACGCTGGTCCTCATGGGGTCGGTTTTTGCCGCACTACTCGCCGGCACATCCTGGTACTTCTACACGAAACATCGCCTGCTGATCGACTTCACCTATCCCCTGTTCTCGACCACGCTGATCTATCTCACGCTCATCTTCAGCAATTTCGTGCGCGAGCAGGCGCAGCGCCGCCGCATCCGATCCGCTTTCAGTCAGTATCTGTCGCCGGCGCTGGTGGCTCAGCTCGCCCAGTCGCCGGAGAAACTGGTGCTTGGCGGCGAGGAACGCGAGATGACCATCATGTTCTCGGACGTACGCGGCTTCACGACCATCTCCGAGTCCTACAAGCACGATCCGCATGGCCTGACCACGCTGATGAACCGCTTCCTCACGCCGCTGACCAATGCGATCCTCGATCGCAAGGGCACCATCGACAAATATATGGGCGACGCCATCATGGCGTTCTGGAATGCGCCGCTCGACGACGGTCAGCACCAGATCAATGCCTGCCACGCCGCCCTCGACATGCTGGAGCGCATCGACGCGCTGAACAGACTGCGCCAGACCGAGGCCGAGAACGGCGGCCACGTCTACATCCCGATCAATGTCGGCATCGGCCTCAATACCGGCATCTGCGTCGTCGGCAATATGGGATCTGATCTGCGCTTCGACTATTCGGTGCTCGGCGACAGCGTCAATCTGGCCTCGCGTCTCGAAGGCCAGTCAAAGGAATACGGCTTTCCGATCATCGTCGGCTCGAAGACCGCGCTCGCCGTCAAGGACAGGTTCGCCATTCTCGAACTCGATTTCATCATGGTGAAGGGGAAGAAAGAACCGGAAGTGATCTACGCCATCGCCGGACGCGAGGACGTGACGCATTCGGAACGCTTCCAGACGCTGCGCAACCTGACCATCGAGATGCTGGCTTGCTATCGTAGTCGCGACTGGGACGACGCGTTGTTCGCCATCGAGCGCGGTCGCAATTCCGATGTCGCGAATGCGCTCGAGAAGCTCTACGAGCTCTATGAGAAACGCATCCGCGCTTATCAGGAGAACCCGCCACCGGCGGACTGGAACGGCTCGTTTGCATTGCTGACGAAGTGAGCCGTCATTTCGGGACGCGACCGCTGGCTCAGTGATCGTTTGAACTTCAAGCAGCCACGCGCTTCAGACATGCGACATCGCCCCTGTTGTTTGCGGCGCGGGGGCGCCGTCGTGTCTTGCATTCCCACCCCCTGTTGAGAGGGCGTGCGGAACGCCGGGTGCCCGTTGCACCCTTGGGCCTGATGCGATGCGGTCTTCCGCAATTGTGAATGCATCAGGACTTTCGGACGCGCTGGGCGAAGTGCCCGACGTTCCGCATACGGTGTTTTTTCAGCCTGCTTGCACTTTGCCTTGGCGAACGGTCCGATCACCAAAATGATGGTCCCACGGCGGAGGGACAGGGAGCCTCAAGCGAGTAAGCCGGACGCGTTTCGATTTGGTCGTCCGTCACACTGTCCAGGGGTCTTTCCATCCCAAGGCCGGCCGTCTCCTTGCCAGTGGCAGTGCTGGCGCAGATCCGTCCTGCCCGAAGACAGACGTCACCCATGAACCGCGTAACGCCGCATCTCCGGCGTCCACCGCACCCTGCCCCGCGAACGTGACGATCGCGATCGCCCCTCTCGGTGGGGCAGGACAAAGGGGAATATAAACCTGATGGAGATGCTGTCAACGGGGGATAGGAAAAAATGTTTGACGCAACCTTGGCCACACCCGTCATTCCGGGGCGCGAGGAGACGCCGAAGGCGGCGTATCGCGAACCCGGAATCCTGACCTGTTTTGCGCTGAACACTCCCGGATTCCGGGTTCACACTTCAGCGGCTTCGCCGCTTTCGTGTGCCCCGGAATGACAGTGGAAACTCAGGGTTCGCGCTCTGCCGGCTTCGCCGGCGACGCGCCCCGGAATGACGATGGGGATGAACATGTCGGGCTTCCCCGCTCACCCACTCAGAGTGTTTGAGAACGACGAAACGGGACGACGGCGGCGCGTCAGATCTCCCTAAGCGCCCGCATGCTTGGCACGCTGACTTCGGCGAGCTTCAGATTATCCTCGTTCTGGTCGATCGCCACATATTGCCCGTCCCAATAGGTCAGCGCGGTGTGCGGGACGGAGGTGATGACATCACGGACGCGGCCGATGACGATGGCGTGGGAGTGACGCTCGATGACTTCCTCGACGTCGCAATCGATCGCCGCCAGGCTGCCCGCCAGCAACGGCACGCCGGTTGCCCGGGTCACCCACTGCGCTCCGACGAAACGTTCTGCACCCTTCAAGCCGCCCTTGCCCGAAAACCGCTCGGCCACGTCGAGTTGATCGGCAGACAAGATGTTGACGCCGAAGGCGCCGTAGCGCTGCAGCAGCGGCCAGGACGACGACTCCCGGTTGACGCTGACGATCAGCGTCGGCGGATCGACCGACAATGAAGAGACCGACGTCACCGTCATGCCGGTGATATCCTTGCCGCGCCCGACGGTGATCACGCTGACGCCGCCAGCCAGCACCCGCATAGCGCCGCGGAATTCCTGCGAGGAGACCTCACGACCAGAGGAAACCTCACGATCGACAACGATGTTACGAACGACGGAATTCATGGCAGCCTCGCAGGTCACAATAGTCTCACAAGCCAGTGGCATCGGCTTCCGGGCCGAGCAGATTGCGCAGGATCGAACCTTCCAGCGCCGCAAGATCTGCGGAGCCGCGCTGCCGCGGCCGCGCGATATCGACATTGATATCGTGTGCGATACGGCCATCTTCAATCACCAGCACGCGATCAGCCAACGCCACGGCCTCGGACACGTCATGCGTCACCAGAATCGAGGTGAAGGTCTGGTCGTGCCAGACGCGGCCGAGCAACTGCTGCATCGAAATACGCGTCAGCGCATCGAGTGCACCGAGCGGCTCGTCGAGCGCCAGCACGCGCGGATGGCTGACCAGTGCCCGCGCCAGCGCAACACGCTGCTTCTGGCCACCTGACAGGACGGACGGCCATTGATCGCGCTTCTCGGCGAGGCCGACTTCCGTCAATGCACTTTCAGCGCGCGCCTTGGCATCGGCCGATGTCCGGTCGGTCCCCAGGCCAACTTCCACATTCGAAAGCACGCTGGCCCATGGCAGCAGGCGCGGTTCCTGGAACATCACGCGGATGTCCTCCGCGCGGGTTTCCTCACCAAAGCTGATCGTGCCGGCGGTCGGCGCGTCGAGGCCTGCGATCAGGCGGAGCAGCGTGCTCTTGCCGCAGCCACTCTGGCCGACAATGGCCACGAACTGGCCGGCAGGAATATGCAGGTCGACGCCGCGCAGCACTTCATTGCTGCCGAAGGATTTGCGGAGGCCGCGGATGGTGAGCGACAGACCACGGGACTTCTGCTCGGACGGACGCCGCGCCTGCGTGGCGAGGGCCTGTTCGAAATCGACGGGCGCATCGATGACCTGAGCATCGGCGTGGCTGAGGCGAAGAGACTGTTGCACGGTCATTTCAAATTCTCGCTTCCGAATTTCGCTCAATGTTTCTGAAAGGCCGGATGCCAGGACAATGTCAGCCGTTCAAGCGCGCGCGAGGCGCTGTCGGCGACCTTGCCCAGCAGCGCGTAGATCAGGATGCTGAGCACCACGACGTCGATCTGCATGAATTCACGCGCCTGCATCGCCATGTAGCCAAGACCCGACGAGGCCGCGATGGTTTCGGCCACGATCAGCGTCAGCCACATGATGCCGAGCGCGAAGCGGACGCCGACGAAGATCGACGGCAGCGCACCCGGGAAGATCACGCGGCGGAACAGTTCGCTGTTCCGCATGCCATAGATGCGGCCCATCTCGATCAGCTGCGGATCGACGGTGCGGATTCCGTGCAGCGTGTTGAGATAGATCGGGAAGAAAACGCCGAGCGCGACCAGGAACAGCTTGGCCGACTCGTCGATGCCGAACCACAGGATCACCAGCGGGATCAGCGCCAGATGCGGCACGTTGCGCACCATCTGCAGCGTCGTGTCGGTGAGCTTGCTGCTGAGCTGGGACAGACCGTTGGCGAGACCGAAGGCAAAGCCGATGCTGCCGCCGATCAGGAAGCCGACGGACGCACGCCAGAACGACACCCAGATATTCTGGGCGAGTTCACCCGAGATCAGCAGCTTCCACCCGGCCAACGCAACATCGGTCGGTGCCGGCATCACGCGCGCCGGCACGTAGCCGGTGACGCACGCAGCCTGCCAGACGAGCAGGATGACCAGTGGCACGATCCATTGGGTCAGGCCATCGATGCGCGGCAAACGAAAGCTGCGAACGCGGGGAAGGATTTCAACAATGCTCATGATGGGTGCCTGTCGGAATTACGAGGCGCTCTGCGCGCGATGCTCATTGGCGACGATTTCGCCGACCGGGCCGGTGCGCGTCCGTAGCGATGTGACGTTGTCGTGCTGCTGCAGCGACAACAGCGGGAAGACGAGCTCGGCGAAGCGATAGGCTTCCTCGAGATGCGGATAGCCGGACATGATGAAGGTATCGACGCCGACGTCCTGATATTCTTTGATGCGCGCCGCCACCGTCTGCGCATCGCCGACCAGCGCCGTACCGGCGCCGCCACGCACGAGGCCGACGCCCGCCCAGAGGTTCGGGCTGATCTCGAGCTTGTCGCGACGCCCGCCGTGCAGCTGCATCATGCGCTGCTGGCCGACCGAGTCCTGCCGCGCCAATGTCTTCTGCGCGTTGGCGATGACGTCGTCGGTGACATATTGAATGAGCTCGTCGGCAGCCTTCCACGCCGCCTCATTGGTCTCGCGCACGACCACATGAAGACGGATGCCGAAAGACAGCTTGCGGCCGCGCTTTTCGGCAGCAGCCTTGACGCGCGCAACCTTCTCGGCGACCAGCGCCGGCGGCTCGCCCCAGGTGAGATATTTATCGACGGTGTCCACCGCGACATCGATGCCGGCATCCGACGAGCCGCCGAAATAGAGCGGCGGGCGCGGCGACTGCACCGGCGGGAAGATCAGACGACCGTCCTCAATCTGGATATGCTTGCCCTGCACATTGACGGTCTTGCCGGCGAGCAGGTCGTTATAGACGTTGAGGAATTCGCGGGTGACGGCGTAGCGCTCGTCATGCGGCAAGAAGATGCCGTCACCCTTGTTCTCGACAGGATCGCCGCCGGTCACGACATTGATCAGGAGGCGACCGTTGGTGACGCGGTCCAGGGTTGCGGTCATGCGCGCGGCGACGCTCGGCGATTGCAGGCCCGGCCGAACCGCCACGAGATAGCGAAGCTGTTCAGTCCACGGAGCCACAGCGGATGCGACGACCCAGGAGTCTTCGCAGCTTCGCCCCGTGGGCAGCAGCACGCCGAAATAACCCAACTGATCGGCGGCCTGCGCGATCTGACGGAGATATTTGAAGTCGATGTCGCGTGCACCATGGGTCGAGGCCAAATAGCGTCCATCGCCGTGGGTCGGCAGGAACCAGAGAACATTGGCTTTTGATGGATTGCTCATCGGTGACGTCTCTCTCGCATCGGGCGACCATTGCGGCACCGCGAGAGGATGGTGTCATGACATAAGTCTGTCGAGTGGCCCGGGAAAATAGCGACGTGCGCACTGTGACTTAGGTCGATGACGAGGTGTTCCTTTCAAACTTCCGGGCATATGCAGCGCATTTTTCTCCGCCGATCCCGCATCCTGCGGCGATCACAACCGCGTGGGTCGGAGTGCAAGAGCTCGACCGGCGATCAGCGCGACCGAGTGGAGAATTACATGCTGAGATCGCGTTGTGTGACACTCAGATTTTTTTGCTCAAAGGCTCATCATGGGAATGATCTCGCGGGCCGTCATTGAACAATCTGGCGCTTTCGCCGGCGGCATTGACGCTTTGTTAATGACGTCAGCACCGCTCCGCTCCAAATCGTGCGGCATTTACACAACTACCCGCGTTTTGCGAACCGATTTAACCAAATCGACAAGGCGTTTTGCGAGGCTCGGCCATCATGCAGAACGCATCCGCCCCAGGCTCGTCGGCCTCTCCAATGGACAGCGACCGCCCGACCGCAACCTCTTCCACCGAGGCTGCTACCGGATTCGTGGATAGCGATGCCGCACGCGAATTGGAGATGCTGCGCGAGATCGTGCGCATGCTGCCGGCCTCCGTCACTGTGCAAGACGATCAGGGCGACTTTCTGCTGGTGAATGATGCCGCGGCAATCCAGTTCAATGCATCGGCAGACCAATTCAACAGACCCGATCCGCAATCGGATTTTCTGGTGCAGGCACTGACGCATCGACGCACGACTGCACTCGACCTGCTGCAGTCCGGCCGTTCCGCGGTGTTCGAGGAACGTGTCAATTCCGAACGCGACAGGCGCGTGTTCCTGACCACGCATCGCCCGGTCCGAATCGGTGACCGCAGCGTGATACTGTCCAGCGCCACCGACGTGAGCCGGCAGAAGGAGATGGAAGAAGAGCTGTTTCGCCGCGCTTATTACGACGAATTGACCGATCTGCCGACGCGGCGCGTGATCGAGAAACGTGTCGGCGACATCATTGGCCATTCCGGCGAGACATCACATTTCGCGCTGGCCTTCCTCGACATCGACAATTTCAAGCACATCAACGACTATTACGGTCACAGCGTCGGTGATGCGCTGCTGGTGCAGTTCGCCAAGCGGCTGGCGCTCGACCTGCGCGGCACCGACATGCTGTCGCGCATCTCCGGTGATGAATTCCTGCTGCTGCTGAACCCGATCCAGAGCCAGCAGGAGGTCGCCGAATATCTGGAACTGCTGGTACAGCGGCTGCGCGCGCCGTTCTTCATCGACGGATCCGAAGTATTCGCCTCCGCCTCGATCGGTGTCAGCCTCTATCCCGAACACGGCCGCAACTACGACGCGCTGCATCAAAACGCCGATATCGCGATGTATCGCGTGAAGAATGAGACCAAGGGCGCTGCGGTGTTCTTCGACTCCAGCATGGAGAGCGAGGCGCTGACCCGCATGGCCACCGAACAGTCATTGCGGCTGGCGATTCTCGACAAGCGGTTCTGCTGCGCGTTTCAGCCGAAGGTCGATATCCGCAGCCTGGAGATCAAGGGTATCGAGGCCCTGGTGCGGCTGCGTAACGACGATGGCGTGATCCAGGCGCCCAGCACCTTCATCAATCTGGCCGTCGAACTCGGCCTGATTGACGAGCTCACCCATCTGGTGCTCGCCGAGATCATGAAGTCGATCGACCTGATCGACGAGACCTTCGGCGCCACGGCCAGTATCAGCATCAATGTTGCCGCCAAACAGGCTGGCAATCCGGAATTCATGCGCGCCTTTGCGAGGGCGATCGAGGAGACAGGCTGCCCGACGCGCTTCATGGTCGAAGTGACCGAAGACGCATTCGTCGCCAAGACGCATTTCCAGGACGACATCCTGCCGATGTTCCGCGCGCTCGGCGTCGGCATCTCTATCGACGATTTCGGCGTCGGCTATTCGTCGCTGTCGGCGCTGGCGGATATCACCGCCGACGAAATCAAGATAGACCGCTCCTTCATCACGGACATTCACAAGCGCCCGCGCAGCCAGGGCATCCTCCGCGCCATCGAGTCGCTCAGCGAAGCGCTCGGCATGACGGTGATCGCCGAAGGTGTCGAGACCTTCGAGGAACTGGCCTATCTTCAGGCCGCGACCAAGATCCGCTATGCGCAGGGCTATTATTTCTCCAAGCCGATTTTTCTGGAAGAACTGCAGCCCCAGGCGCGCACCAGTAGCGACGTGCGCAGCGCACCATCGGCTCGCCCGGCAGCAGATGCCCGCCCGGCCTATTCCCGCTCCGGTGGACGGGGCTCCTAGACACCCAACTTCGTCATGCCCGGGCTTGTCCCGGGCATCCACGTCTTGGCTGTAAGTGAAGGAAGGCGTGGATGGCCGGGACAAGCCCGGCCATGACGGAGCTTTCATACAACCGCCAGCGAGGTCATCACGGCTGGACGAACTGACCGCCATCTTCCGCTTGTTATGCAGGCTATCTATATGACGGTGGCAGCTACGCATCACCAGGGAGCCCCCATGCCCGTCGTCCCGCTGTTTCTGAATATCCTCTGGATCGTGTTCGGCGGATTGGGAATGGCGGTCGGCTGGCTGATCGCAGCCGTTGTCATGGCCATCACCATCATCGGCCTGCCCTGGGCCCGCGCCGCCTTCAATATCGCCGCCTATACGCTGCTGCCCTTCGGCCAGCGCGCCGTTGACCGCGAGGCCGTCACCGGCCGCAGCGACATCGGCACTGGCGTGTTCGGCCTAATCGGCAATATCATCTGGCTGGTGCTGGCAGGCTGGTGGCTGGCGATCGGCCATCTCCTGGCGGCGCTGGCCCTGGCGATCACCATCGTCGGCATTCCCTTTGCCTGGGCACATCTGAAGCTCGCCGGCATCGCGCTGTGGCCGATCGGCAAGGTCATCGTACCGGCCTAACACGCATTGCGTTGAACAAACTCAAATTTTCTCGTTGAGAGTGCGCCGTGCATACGCGTGATTAACTATTTCGCTCAATGGTGAAACGAGGTGGGCCTCGGGCGCCGGAGTGATTATGCGTAAACTTCCTTTTTTGATCGTTGCAGGTTCTTTCACGGCGGTCGTCGCTGCAGGCGCTGGCGCCTGGCATTTCTTCGGGCCCGCCGGCGCTCAGACCAGCGCGAAAGCCGATAAAGGCGAGCTCACCACTGCCTCGATCGACACGCGCGCGCCGAAGTCGAATTCGACCGCACCGACCGAACCGGCGCCGCGCGTGCAGGCTGTCGCGGCCGCACCGGCCGCCGCGCCGATGCCCGCCGCTCCGGCCGTGGAGAAGCGCCCGGCCATCGCCAAGCCCGTCTGCAACAATCCGAACGCGCTCGGCGTGTCACGCACCGTACAGATCGACACCACCGGCGGCCCCGGCCTCGGCATGTCGCAATATCGCGACTATGACTTCCTGCAGCCCGGCGAAGTCGTACTGACGTTCGACGACGGCCCGTGGCCGGTGACCACGCCTGCCGTGCTGGCTGCGCTCAGCGCGCAATGCGTGCAGGCCGTGTTCTTCCCGATCGGCAAGCATGCCACCTGGCATCCCGCGGTGTTGAAGCAGGTGATTGCGGCCGGCCATTCGGTTGGCACCCATACCTGGTCGCACCAGAATCTGGCGACCAAGACCCCGCAGGAAGCCAAGGACGAGATCGAGCGCGGCATCAGCGCCATCACTCTGATGGCCGGCCAGCCGCTGTCGCCCTTCTTCCGCTTCCCGCAATTGCGCCAGAATGCGGAACTGAAGGCCTATCTCGCCGAGCGCAATATCGCCGCCTTCTCCATCGACATCGATTCCGAGGACTTCCGCATCCACAATGCCGGCAAGCTGGTCGCCTCGGTGATGGAAAAGCTGAAGAAGAAGGGCAAAGGCATCATCCTGATGCATGACCTGCACAAGTGGTCTGCGGCTGCCGTGCCGGACCTGCTCGCCCAGCTCAAGGCCGGCGGTTACAAGGTCGTGCATATCCGCGCCAAGGACACCCTGCCGACGATCGCAAGCTACGACGCCGCTATCGCCGCCGAACTACAGCCGGTGAAAACCAGCAACGCCCGCCCGATTTCCAACGTGATCCAGACGATCGACTAAGACCTGATCCACTCGGGTTGAACCCAATCGAGGCCGGGGCGGCACCGCTGCCCCGGCCTTTTTGTGTTTCGTGGCAAGGCGGGCGGCGAAACAAAACGATCCTCCGACGAAACCATTATCCACCTCGACGCAGACCGCCTGAAACCGGGCATGGTTATCCATCTGTCCAACGAAGCGGCACACAGCGCCGGCCAACAGGGACAGTCATATGCGCATCATCGGCTTCATCGTCGTCTTCTCGTTCGCCTTTGCCGGCCCGTCATTCTCCGGCAGCGCGATGAACGACCTGCCGGGCATCGGCACCTTTTCCTACAACGGCGCGCAGATCGCCTCTGATACGGCGACGGCGAAATTCGCCTATCTGACGCTCACGCGTCGTGCCTGATCGCATCCCTCCCCTCCGACATCTCCAGACACAGAAAGCCATCGCTATGACCTCATTCAGCGCAAATCTGATCGGACACACGCTCAAGGCCGCCACTGTCGGCGCCATCCTGATGCTGTCGGCGACAGCGAGCCAAGCCCAGTCGGCGAGCCCTTTTGCCGGCTTTAACGGATCGTGGAGCGGCAGCGGCACCGTGTCGCTGTCGGATGGCTCCTCGGAGCAGATCCGTTGCCGCGCCACTTACAATGTCGTTGGCGGGACCGCGCTGAAACAGTCCCTGCGCTGCGCAAGCGACAGCTACAAGTTCGAGCTCAGCAGCGACGTGAAGAGCCAGGGCAATCAGGTGACCGGCACCTGGGGCGAGGCCAGCCGCAATATCTTCGGCAATCTGCAGGGCAGCGCCGGCGGTGGCCAGATCGATGTCTTCGTCGAGGCCGCCGGCTTCGCCGCCAACCTGACGCTGACGACCAAGGGCAACAAGCAGCTGGTCTCTATCAGCTCCAAGGGTCAGATCCGCGACGTCTCGATCAATATGATCCGGAGCTGACGCAGGACCTATGCGGCTTGATGCTGTCGACCCACGGCATCAAGCCCACAGCCTGATGCGAGCGTCTTGATGCCCGGCTGCCGCCTGCGCCTGATCACGCGAAGCAGCGGGTTTTCAATGGCGAGATGCACGATGATGCCTGCGCCGCCGGCTATGGCGACATAACACAGCATCATCATTGTGGATGCTTCGGGCGTCGGCAGCTGAAGCCATCGCTCATTACCTGTTTTCATGACGTCGAAAACGATCGGATGCGTGAGATAGATGGCGTAGGACGCATTGCCGATCAGAATCAGCGGCTGCCAGGTTATGGCACCGCCGGCATATTCAGCAAACAGCGCACTCGCCACGATCACGACCGGCGCAGCTGCGGCGAGCGCCATATAAACCGACGGCGTGACGCTGTTTGCCCATAGCGGCCCCACGAATTGCGACCCATAGCAGAGTGTGACGAGCGTGGCGCCGATCCAGACAATGAAGCGTTGTGGTGCAGCGGGAGCAAAAACCTGCAGTGCATAGAAGATCGCGATCCCGGCGATGAAGAACTTCGTATAGTCGAAGGACAGATAGTGGCAGGCGGCCGCCGTGCAGACGATGGCCGCGGCATAGTTCAACGCCACCAGGCCTCCGACAACGATCAGCGGCGCCAGACGGCGGCTGATCGCAAGCGCGGCTGCGAAGATCAGATAAAAATACACCTCGTAATTCAGCGACCACCCGACATTCAGGATCGGATACTTGTCGCCGATCGGCAGGAACATCAGGCTGCGGCCGACATAGGCCCAGAGCGGCTCGGACGAACGGCCATCCAGCGGCTTTACCCATGTCCCGGCCTCAAGCAACGCAGATCCGAACATCACGGCAAGAAGCACGGCTGTGCACAGCCAATAGAGCGGCGCGATCCGCTCCAGGCGCTTGGCGAGAAAATCGTCATCACCCTTCCGGGTGATGAAACACATGATGAAGCCGGAGATGACAAAGAAGGTGGAGACCCCGAAGAATTCGGTGTGCCAATCGCCCACGAACTTGTAGCCGGTGTGGAAGAACACAACGCCAAGGGCAGCTATGCCGCGCAACACCTGCAGATTTGACAGCATGGGGCTCCCTCGACCGCCCGTCGCGGTCGGGGGCAAACCTCTGGCAGGGACGAGAGTTCCGCCGATCTGGAACTCTTGCGGGACAAAGAAGGCGGCGAGGTGACGCCAGCGATCAGAAGCCGTAAAGCCGCGCCGGATTATCGACCAGGATTGTCTTGCGAAGTGCCGCGTCGGGTGCCCACACCGCGAGCTGGTTCAGCAGGCGGCCATCGTCGATCTGATAGAGCGGCGTAACCTCGGTCGGCTTCTTGCCGGGCGGTGTCACCGAATCCGGGTGCGGCCAGTCGGTGCCCCAGATGATCCGTTCCGGATTGGCTGCGATCAGCGCCTTCGCCAGCGGTGCAACGTCGGGGAAATCCGGCCCTTGCGTCGAAGCGCGATAGGCGCCGGAAATCTTCACATAGGCCTTGCCGGTTTTGACGAGGTCGAGCAGGTCCGCAAAGCCCGGCTGATCCAGCCCGAGCCTGGCTTCCGCGCCGCCGAAATGATCGAACACCAACGGCATCGGCGCATTGGCAACAACATCCTTGATCGCGGATACCAATGGCAGATTGGTAAACATCTGGATGTGCCAGTCGCGCGTCTTCATGCGCTCGATTGCGCCCTGGAGACGCTGCTTGCCGATGGCGGGATCGCTCACGCCGCTGGTCGCAAGATTGATCCGCATGCCGCGAATGCCCGCGGCCTTCATGGCGTCGAGCTCGCTCTCCGGTGTCATGTCATCGATGACGGCAACGCCGCGCGCATCGCTGCCGCGCGCCTTCATGCCGAACAGTGTCGCCGAATTATCGGTGCCGTAGATGCTGGGCGTGACGATCACCACACGCTTGACGCCGAGTGCCTTGTGCAGCGCCGCCATCTCCTCCGGCGACGCCAGTTCCGGCGTGTAGACGCGGCCTGCAAAGAACGGGAATTTCTCGGGATCGCCGTGAATATGCGTGTGACAATCGCAGGCGTCCGCAGGCACCTGGAAATTCACCGGCGTCGCCGGCTGCGCGGCTTTGCCAACCGCAAATCTATTGCTGAGCACGACAGCTCCCGCGATTGAAGAGAGCAGAACACCGCGTCTTGTGAACATTGGCTCCTCCCTGATGTCGTGACGCCATTTTGGGCCGGCGTTCACTTGATTGAGGCCAACGTGATCGTTTCGCGATGCATGTCAAGTGTACTTCCACATGCTGCAAAGCAAACACGGTGGGCATTGCCCGCCTGCTGCGCAGCCCCACGTTAAATTGGCTGTTTAAATTGGCTGCGCAGCAGCTCGCTCGCGCGTCACGGTTTGCGAACGGTCACGCGCAGGAACGTCGCCTTCACCGATGTTGTCGAAGGGTCAGAGCTTCTGTTCTGACTCTCGAACAGCTTTACAAGCTCTCCCTTCAAGGTGTCGGCGCGACCGTCTTTTTCAGCCGCATCGAAGGCATTCATGGTCGGACCGTAATAGGCCTTGAACTGTTCGACGAACTTTGCCGGCGTTCCAGCAAAGTTGAATTCAAAGGAGTCACGAGCGAATGAGATATTTGGCTTCGGAATGCCAGCCGACGTGAAGCGCTCGACAACATTGTCCTCGAGACCCCAGGTCATGGGACTTACGAACCCTTCCGGCGGAGGAGGCGAATAGGACGAGCTGATCTTGAGGATCTGCGCCACCAGCGTGGGATCGTTCGGGATCCAGTTTCCCATCACGATCCGGCCGCCCGGCCGCGTGACGCGAACCATTTCCCTGGCAACATCCGATGGCCTGGGCGCGAACATCGCGCCGAAGATGCTGACAACGAGATCGAAATTGTCGTCCTTGATATCTTTCAGATTCGACGCATCGCCTTCCTGAAAACGACACGTAAGCCCTTCCGCCATCGCGCGCCTGTTGCCGGCCTCCACCAGATTGCGTGCAATATCGACACCCGTGACGTTTGCCCCGGCTCTTGCTGCTGGAAGCGCTGTCGTGCCGTCCCCACATCCAAGATCGAGCACATCACTTCCGCGGGTGATCCCGATCGACGCAACGAGCGCCTCGCCGCTGGCGCGCATCGTCTCCGCGATACGGGTGAAATCGCCTTTCTCCCAAAGAGCCTGGTTGGGATTCATAGGACATCCTCCAATGTTCGACATGGGAACGGCCGGCGCCTGGGTCGGTTCGCAGAACGGCGCCTGGGTAGCCGCAGTTATGTCACTCGGCTCCTGTTCCAGGTTCAGCATTCGCGATCGGACGTCCCGCTGCCAAACACAGCGTGATCGAGCAAATGGACGAGGTTCCGGGACAATCACGGGCGCAACCTGGTCCCTCGCCCGCTCGAAATACCCGTCACGTCTGCGGCGCGAGCGCTTCTGCGCATCCCGGCACGCTTCGAACGTGTAACCGTCGCCTGAAAGAGGGCGCCGCGCCCTCCAGCCGGGTCATTTTCGCCGAATCCCGCCCCGGCCAGCCGTTGCCGCCGCCCGGCCAATCGGCTAAATGGACCCTCGAAGCACCCGTAGCTCAGCTGGATAGAGCGTTGCCCTCCGAAGGCAAAGGTCACACGTTCGAATCGTGTCGGGTGCGCCAGTGATTTTAGGCGCCTAAGATTCACCGGCATTCCTCCTCGCAATGCGAGCGGAGCACCATCGCCAGGCTTTATTTCCAGCAGACAGTCATAGTGCCATCGCGATGGCTCGGGCGCGAGATAGTGCGCGATCGACACAGCGACTCTGGATCAATGGATCGGAGGCTGGCGCAAAAGCCGTCTTGATTTGACCGGGAGGGAAATTCTGGCCGGTCAGAACGTACGTCGCCCGGCCGAGCGAAACGCGCAAGTCTCCATAGACAATCGCAAAGGCAATATTCTTAAGCCATAGGCTGGTTATCACCGTTGAGTTTTGGCGATCCGGCGAGTTGCCAAGCGCTTCCGTTATTATCCTTTTGGAACGACGCAACAGGACACAGACTTACGACCGACGGATATAGATCCGCTCGGGTTGCTAACAGAGCCATCACTCCACAGAGGATGAGGCTGCTTCCTCAAGGCGCGCCTCAGGCGACTAGCCCACCAAACGTTTCATTAAATGGACCTGTTTGTCCAATACGGTACTGCGCAAATGGAGGAGCTCGACGATGAACAACAAGGACCGTGAAATGAAAGGCTCCGATCTGCTAGTGGCGGCTCTTGAAAACGAGGGCGTCGACCGCATCTTTGGCGTGCCTGGCGAGGAGAACTTGGACGTCGTCGAGAGCTTGCGCAAGTCTTCCATCGAACTGGTCGTCACTCGTCACGAGCAGCCCGCCGCCTTCATGGCTGCGACCCACGGGCGCCTCACAGGGAGGCCAGGTGTCGCGCTCAGCACTTTGGGACCCGGAGCCCTGAATCTCTCTACGGGGGCTGCCTATGGGCTCCTGGGCGGTATGCCGATGGTCCTGATCACTGGCCAGAAGGCGATCCACGCCAGCCGGCAGGCCCACTTCCAGATCGTGGATGTCGTCGCGAGCATGAAGCCGCTCACGAAACTGTCGCAGCAGATCGTAAGTGCGTCTTCCATCGCGACCGTCGTCCGGAACGCTTTCCGGATTGCGATGGAGGAGCGTCCCGGACCCGTGCACCTGGAGCTTCCGGAAGATGTCGCGGCGGAGAAGGTTTCCGGCGTTTCGGTGGTCCCGGTCCACCCGACCGATCTCCCGGCGCCTTCGGCGGACGCCGTCCGGAAGGTCGCCGAGCTCATCCTTTCGGCGGAGTACCCGCTGCTCATGTTCGGTGCCGGTGCCAGCAGGCCCAGGCTCGCACCCGCGCTCTCCGAATTCGTTCGCCGGGTAAAGATCCCGTTCTTCAACACGCAGATGGGGAAGGGTGCCGTAGGCGGGGCGTCCGACTACTATTGCGGCACGGCGGCGCTCAGCGAACGCGACTACGTCCATCGCGCGATCGATTGCGCCGACCTGATCATCACCATCGGCCACGACACCATCGAAAAGCCGCCATTTATTATGGGGCGTGGCCGCCATCAGGTGCTCCACATTGGCTTTACGCCGGCGACGGTCGAAGAGGTGTACTACCCGCAAGCAGAACTTATCGGCGACATCGCGAAAGGTCTCGACATGCTGGCGGCCGAGCTCGAAGGGAAGCTCAAGCAGACCACGCAGTGGGACGGCGTGCGCGCGGACATCCTGCGCCATATCGGCGACCGCGCTAACGAAGACCGCTTTCCACTGACGCCGCAGCGGATCGTCCACGACGTCCGCCAGGTCATGCCACCCGACGGCATCGTCGCGTTGGACAACGGGATGTACAAGATATGGTTCGCGCGCAACTACCGCACGGACGTCGCCAACACGCTGCTGCTCGACAATGCACTTGCAACGATGGGAGCGGGGCTTCCGTCGGGCATGATGGCGGCACTGCTAAATCCGACGCGCCGTGTGCTCGTTGTCGCCGGCGACGGCGGTTTTATGATGAATTCGCAGGAACTGGAGACCGCGCAGCGTCTGAAGCTCGATCTCGTCGTTCTCGTAATCGAGGATCACGCCTACGGGATGATCAGGTGGAAGCAGGCCGTCGACGGTTTCGCCGACGCGGGGATGACTTTCGGCAATCCGGATTTCGTCGCCTATGCGCAGTCCTACGGTGCCCAGGGTCATCGCGTCACCGAGGCGGGCGGTCTGGCATCGACACTGGAGAAGGCCTTCGCGGCCGGAGGCCTCCACCTCGTGGTGGTTCCGGTGGACTACAGCGAGAATGTTCGTGTTTTGGTGGACGAACTAGCCGACATGCAACGATAGCCGCGAGAACCGTTCGACAACTGAAAACGGGTTAAAATAGCCTAAGATTTTCGTGTTTTTTCGGTCGACGCGGACATGTTGAAACTCTTCGGGCCCTTTTAGGAGTCGCCGCTTTCGGGTCGCTTGATCATCAGAGGTGGCATTCTCGTCTGCTTGAAAATCAAGTTCTGTGGCAGCCATCTCACTTGCACGGGTGCGTTGTGACGCACTGTTCTTCCGGACGCCTTTGACACTCAGGCCGAGCTCGACGAGTTGGCGAATAGCTTCCGGTCTCGTTGGCTTTGGATCCAGGCGGGATGACGCCCAGCGGTCCACTGCTTCCATTTCGGCAGAGGGCATCTTTACTGGAACTGGCACAGTGCTGGCCGGATGTCGTTCGTCAGTTGATTTTATCTTTGATTTCACCAGCGTCCCCTTAGGAAGTACGGGAAGACGCTATTGACCGTGATCAACCAGAACGCGGTTGCAACTCGGTGAGAGTTTCGAGCGGTTCTGTTGGAGGCAACTGAGGACCACGAGGTCGCCCTGGTCGATGACGGAAGCGCAGTATTTCTTCACGTCGGGAGCACAGGCTTGCCGCTCCTGTTCGGTTCCTCCCTGCTGCGCCAGAGCTTGTCCTGAGAAGATAACAATGGTTGTCAGAGCCGCGGTGAATAATCTGAGCATGTTGGTCCTTTTGTTGCCGGTTCAAGCGATAGGATTGCAGGTTGTTCCGGACGAGAACGATTTGCGAGAGCTAAACCGTTATTTGTCTAGATAAACCGGATCGCTAATGCCCAAGACCGTGATCTTTAGGAGCTTAGACTGGAAACAGCCGCTTCGCAGTCCGGCGCGCGCTCCCAAGGAATCATTGAGCATTTGGTTAGGCGGAACTTCGCGGAAGCGGATGTGTTGCTCTATGGCTTGCGGCCAGCTTGGGCAACGGCGCCACTCACAACATGTCAGGAAATGAAATGATCCTCCCAACGGATACCATCGTTGCTGTTGCCGACAGTGAAAAGCTGAATCTTTTCCGCAACGTCGGCACCGAAACCGAAATGAGCTTGGTCGTTGCTCCCGGTGACGATGTCGAGCCGGTCAGCGGCAGTGGTGGACAGAACAGCAGCTCGGCCAACCCCGATCAAAGTCGGGCGGATGAGGACGGTTTTGCGTCCGGGATCATCGAAATGCTGAATGCTCAGGTGCTAACGAATAAGTTCAGCAATCTCGTGATCATTGCTGCGCCGAAGACGCTTGGTGAGATGCGCAAACATTACCACAAAAAGCTCGATGAGGCTCTGGTCGGCGAAATCGCCAAGGACCTGACCGGTCATTCGATAGCGGATATCGAGAAGACGATACTCGCTGCGTAACTTTTGACGCTCGTCCGATCAATCCGCCGTGCTGCCAAGCGGTGGATCTTAGTATCGTACTCCTCAAGATCGCGAGCAGGTCGTTTCTTGGAGCGATGCGCGTCAGGTCGTGCTCAACTTATGACCAGCTCTGATCATGCGACGGAGCGGAGTTAGATATGCTGGCATCGACCATCGTCACTATGACTGAATTCACTACTCTGGCCGGACTCGTCCGCACGACAGCCGGCCGTTTTACTTCACACCCCTTTGCCAGCACCCCATACGCAGCCGCTCCAGCGCTTGCGACCCTCGCCCCTCTGATGCGGTCCTAAAAAGTGGTAATGCAAAATATATAGAGCAGCGCACATGCCAGCACGGCGGTCCATGTGGTCGATGCCGCCAGAAGCACAGACTCGCTGGTTATTCGCCGGGCCATGGCGACTTAGCCCGAAATCGATTTGGGCGGCTGCAACCCCGGCGATGAAATCCAGTTGTCAATATGAAGCGCGATTTCGACCTGACGCAACTCGCGCTCAAGGACATCGCGCTGTTGTCCGCGGTTCTCGCATTCCAGCCGCGCGTGAATGCGAGCTTTCTCAGCGTTCAGTCTGCTGTCGTATCTATAGGAATGCGAGCAAGGGCGCCTCATGGCGCGCTCCTTTCCTGCGTATAAGGCGGGAGCGCGACACTCTCAGTCACCGATAGCTGCCAAGGTCCGGCCGGTGATGGCGCAAGTGTACGCTCGCTATGTCCGGTTGTCGACATACCTCAAGCGGCGACTGCGTTTCCTCTAAGGCCGTTAGGGTTGGAATAAGCGAGTACCTTTCTCCGTGCGCGATCGCAGGCGAACTGTGAAGCGGCTTAATCGCTGGTTTCATCGGGAGCGTCGACGTTTCTCGCATCGGCGGCCGTGAGCTGGCCTTCTGACGTCGACTGCGAGCGCCCTGGAAGCGAGCCGGTTGACGCGCAGCGTCGCTCAGCTTCATGAACGCTGCCGGCATCGTCGGGAAAGTTGTAGATCGGAGGAGCTACGGGAAGACGTTTGGCGAGGTCTTCATCCATTTAAATGATGGCGGAGTGCGCCGCGCGGAAATTGGGCACTGACCCTGTTTCCGGCGGCAGTGGCCTGATTTGGTTTTTTGGCACGAAGTGCACAGGACTTTCCCGGACGCGGGCCTATAAATGCTCCCACACCTTGGGGAGCTGCCGTGTCAAAAGAGCACCTTTATAGCGCCTTCGTCATCGTGGCGGGGCTAATCCCCGTCGTGATAGTCGCAGCCCCTTCCGTTAAGCCGTTCGATCAGCGGCCCGCAGCGTCTCGTCGATGACATAATCGACCATCGCGTCCTGCAGATGATATTTGCGAACATGCTCGCGCAGATCCAATGCCATCTGGCGTAGAAGCGGCTTGTCGCTCAGTCCGCGCTCAATCACGGACGACAGACTGCCCGGGGTTACGTCGTACAACAGGACATGCTCGTGTTCTCGAACGGGCGCGTGACGCTCGACCGTCGGATAGTTGAGAACCGGCACGGTCAGGCATTGCGCCGCCTCGGCAGTTCGATAGCACTCCCAGCTATAGCCCGACGGTGACCACGCCAGCCATGCGCTCGAAAGCCGCCGCAGGAATTCGTCATGCGGAAGTCTTTCGTGCGGAATATCGATCTTGAGGCCTTTGCTTCTCAACGCCTCGAGTTCTGACAGACCGACACGGCGCACCCACGAATTTTCCGCGACTTCGCCCACGAAAAACACGTCAGACGTCTTTTCCGGAGATTCGCCATCGGTATCGATCCTCGCTGCGGGAAGCGAAATGGGGCGTATCTTCGCCAGACGTTCGTTCCAGCGCCGATTGCGCCTTATGCGTCGCGTCGGAAGTGCCGGATGGGCCGAGTGGCAGAGAATATGCCACCGATCGACGGGAAGCTCGCGTTTGAAAGCCGCGGTAGCCTTGTCGAGCAGAAAGAAATTATGCGAGCCGACGATGAAGGCGTCGTTCATATCCAGAACGGCGATCGGCACGGGAAGCTTCACGAATCTTAGCCAGGAGACGCCGAAGACTCTTGTCATCGCGGACAGCGGACGAAGCGGCTGCCGGAAGAAAGCGCGCAGCCAGTAGCGCGGATGCCATGCCGGGCGTAGTGGCATATAGACGATGATCAGGTCGTATGTCCCGCGTCGCGCCTCACGCATCGCCTTAATGAATCGCCAGGGCGTGCAGTCGGCGAAGCCTTTCGCCGCTCGCCCGCGAGGGATCGGACGTTCCCCCGTCCAGAGCACATCCGTCTCTTCCGGATAGATATCCTTGCAATAGTGCCAGGAGCCCAATTCGAGGATTCTCGGTCTGGTCCTATTTGGGCTTTCTGCCGTCGCACTCACCGATGGAATTCCTTAACAGACGAGGCCAGCTCACTGGAGTTGCAGTAGAACGGATATCACCATCATGGATTGATGCGCGACACGACATGAATGCAACAAAAAAGCGCGCCTGACGAGGGCGAAGAGGGCTGCAACATGCCCGTTTATAAGCGTTTCTGGCGAGTTGGCCCAAGGCGCCTTTTAGCCTCTCCCAGAGCCGTCTGCGATCAGACACCGGCTGTCCGCTTGCTGCACTGGCTGCAGTTTCTACGACATTCGGCGTGGACCGCCCTTCAACCTGTTGAAGATCGCCGGGCATTCCAATTTTCACTTTCCGCGCCCGGCGACCGTTGACGCTGCAGGATCAGTCGATGAGCGACCCCCGCGCCACCACCCATATTCCATGTCGTCAACCGGGTGCACCACGCGCTGTAGCCACATCCTCTACAGGACAGGATGAAGCATAACATCCTGAGCGCGCGGCGGACTGGATCCAGACCTGGCTGGTCATGAAGCTGATCACGTATCAGGTGGACAAGGCCGAGCGTCAGCACGTCAGATAACCGAACGGTCGGCGCCGAAGGACGTGCGCCGGGCAAGACAATCAACGTCGAGCGAATGCCAAAGAACAGAGCCCATACCGCAATGCGGCGGGAGCACCATGCCGGTCCTCTTTCAAATCGATCCCAACGACCTTGGTGACAGAAAGTCGTCAACAAGGGACTCATTTTGAATGGATCGAATTTGACAATTCGCAACGTGACTCAGTCGGCAGTGCCTTGTGGCTCGGGCGGCTCCTGATCAGACGCATCACCAAGCGCCTTTCCCCGGGCGAGACTCCGTTCTTCCTGCACCCTGATATTATGCATCAGAGCTGTAAGGCGACGGCCAGTGATGGGTTGGCCATCACCCTGGGTAACGCCCTGCGCAGCAAGACCCGCAGCAATCTCGGTCCACGTCGCGCCGTCTTCACGGTGCATCCGTTCCAATTCCCGAAGGTTCTTTCGAATAATTTCAGTCGCGCCAGATTTGATCTTGCCGATCGGCGAATCCTGCCGCTCGGCTTTCAACAATTTCACGTAATCGCGAAGGCTTTTGAGATCGATATCCATGGCCACGGCAATAGTGTCGGTTTCTTAAAACGCCACTTCATCAACCGATGAATAGCCCCTATCGATCTATTATCAAGATTTACGGCATTTAACTCAATGCGCGGATTTACCGATTTGATCTGATAGACTTTGGAGTGAGGCAGCTCGAATCATTTATATTTTTACGAATCAATTTCAATATTCTTTGGGTCGACTTTGATTTGATTGTCTCGCATCTCGTTGATCGTGCCTGCGCCATTTTCCATTCTTCGACCAAATCGCCGCCCCGTGACGGTCGAGAGATGACCGGCTAGCAGTTGGTGACCACACGAAGACCACACCAATAACTACACAACCACTATGCGCTCTTGTGCACGATATATCGGCGCGGACAGCACCCGATCATCGTTCAAACGATCTGCATCGTCGCGCGATGGAGATCGACCGTCGGTTGATCGTTAGCGCACACATCTATCTCGACGGCTTCGCGCAAGCTTCGCTTGTTACGCCGCTCGTACGATTTGATTGCCACTGCAGACAGTCATGACCAATGCAAAGATCAGCATGACGATGTCCAAGATACCGTCGGATTCACGGTCAAGCGCTGTGGAAAACGGCAGCCTGTTTCGTGAGCAATCACCGAATTCACACTCCACGCCAAGACCTCATATTGCTGCTGCCGCCGCGATCGACGAGCTTCTCGCCAGCGAAGCGCGCGCAAATATGCAACGCGCTCGCATTTCCACCCGCGAAGAGCCAATCAAGGCAAAGGTGCGCTTCACTGTGCCGCCGGCCCGTATTGTCGCAAGACCGTTACAATCGCCGGCATGGAAAGCTCCGTTCTTCTCCCTGGCAATGGTCGTCGGCCTGTCAACGCTCGTTTCCGCTGGCGCGATTGCCTATCTGTTCCTGCGGCCGATGACATCTTCAGCCGTATCTGATGCAGATCTTCGCAGCATTCGCGATTCCGTCACGCAGCTGCGACGGCAAGTTGCGGAGATTACCGGCGACGTGGCTAGCAGTCGCGCTGCCGTTGAAGCTGCCCGTACGCAGGCCGCCGAACAGGCAAGCCGCGCACAAGATCGCGCCGAGCGTGAACAGGCGGCCCTGGCTGCGAAATTTGCACGCATTGCTGACGAGAAAACGCAAGCGATACAGGTCGCGGCCACTCTGGCGAATACTCCCGATATCACCGGCACGGTGCAGTCTCAGGCGCAACGGCCGGCAAGTACGTCACGCGAAGTTATTCCCGGTTGGCACGTGCGCCGCGCCTATGATGGCGTCGCGGTGCTTGAGGGAAAGACCGGTGTGATTGAGGTCGTGCCGGGGCAGGATGTCCCTGCTCTCGGGCGAATCCAGGAAATCAAGAACGAAAACAACCGCTGGCAGGTTCTGACCAGCAGAGGCGTCATCCTTTCAGGTCGCTGAATTGATGCCTCGATCTGACTGATTGATACTAACGGCCACGCACAGGCAGGATGCTCGTGACACGCTGGATGACTACCCAGGACGACGCCGACAAGATCGGCAGCTTCGGATTCGCATCGAGCGATCCGAGTGCCCTATATGGCACGCTCTTGAGAGTGGATATCAGTATTGGCCGATGCCGGCTGATATCGGGCCTACGTAATCGCATGTTGCTGCCCCGCACATGACGAAAAGACTTTCGCTCCATATGCCCGCGCACGACAATCAACGCGTTTTGCCGTGTGGTACTGCACTGGTTCAAACCAGCGCAGTCGCGATTGCATCTATGCCGGCACGCTGTGAGATAGTTGGGTGCAAAAAGGGTCCGACAAAATCGTCGCACCTTATGAATTATCCACTTGTTAGTTTGCTTCAACTGCATGGTTTGCAAGCACGACTCTTTGCAAATTTGTGCACCTCGACTACTTGATGATGCGGTATCATCTTGATGATCAGTATGCCGATTCGCGTGTGTGACAACTCGGGCAAGTCCAGCCGATCAAAGCGCCAGATATCGACGATACGGCACGCGATCGGCCACTTCCCCCGTTTTGACACTAGCGCTGGTTCGGTTCTGCCACCGACCGTGCACGACCATGAGATGTCATGTCGTGTTCACATAGCGAGAGGGAGCTCTCTGAAACTACGGATGAATGCAAGCCGGAGAACATGAGCTGACCGCATCACTGCACTGGGTATCCCGTAAAAGCGACCGGGCTCCCCATTGCAAGTCAGCACACCGCTCAAAGGCCCATCCATCCGCTCAAGTAACTGTTGTGTTGCGTCTTCAAGACAAAAATGGGGCGAGTGCGCCTAATTCGACCCCATAACGATATCAAGGCGAAACACGCAGGGGATTAAAATGTTTGTTGTAATCGATGACCGAGAGGGCGTCACACAAGGCTATGCGGCCGGGTTTGATCGCGAAGGGGTTGTATCGATTGGCTTCACTTCTACAGACTTTCGCGATTGGCTGGAATGTGCCGTTGGTAATGATTTAACTGTCATTCGGGCCTTTCTGCTGGGCGATTGTCCTGATCGGACGAGTATCCCATCCAGTATCCGCAACAGGTCACGGGCGCCGATCATTGCGCTCAACAGCCTGAAGCACCTCAAGCAGACTATTGAGTTATTCGAAGCTGGCGTGGATGACGTCGTTCACGCACCGGTTCACGTCCGCGAGATCATGGCACGAACGGCAGTTATTCGCCGCCGTACCATCGATCAGCATGAACCGGCACAAACGAGCGTGATTCGTGTCTTTCTCGATGGCCGCGACCCGGAGGTCGCCGGTCGCACTTTGATTCTGCCACGACGCGAACTACGCATTCTCGAACACCTGGTCGGGCATCAAGGCAAATGGCTGACGAAGACCCAGCTCTTCAACGCCATCTACGGTCTGTTCGATGCCAGCTTCGATGAGAATGTGATCGAAAGCCATGTGAGCAAGCTGCGCAAGAAGCTACGTGATCATCTCGGCTTCGACCCGATCGAATCGAAGCGTTACATGGGTTACCGGTTGGACGATCTGAAGTCTCGTCCCGCTAACGAAGCGCCTGTTTCAAAGGCGAACTAAGGCTCACGCCTTACGCGCAAGAGGACGCCGACCACGGCGTTGGCGTCCACCGCCTCCTCGAATTGCTGTGCAAGACACAGAGCTTCTCGTGCAACAAGAAGTACCACACATCCACCACGCCAGATCATCGAGTATCACCGTACCACAGCGATGACCACTCGCTGTAGTCTCAGCGGCGAATCTGATCCTTCGACACATAGTTGAAATCCTGCACCAGAACTTCCTGCAGCGCCTCCGTCTGCAGACGCTTGTTGACCTGTGCGCGCACCGTCTGCGCGAATTGTGTGAGGTCGTAACGACCGAGATTCTTGAAATCGAGCTTCTGGTCGCCATAGATCATACGGAATGCTTCATCGACGACGAACGGCTCCGGCGGCACCGGCAGCTGACGCAGGACTTTGGCGTTAGCAGTGAAGACGAGCTGGGTGACAATATAGCCCTGAACGCTACCGTCGGCGATCATCGGCACATTGATCACCTTGACCTTTTCATAAACCAGCCCTTCAGGTTGGTCCTGCTTCGCGGGCAATGCGGCCGCAGTCTCCTTCCAGTAGGAGATCCCGAAACTGGTACCCACAGTGACGAGGCAGGCCCAAATGCCCGTGATCAGCAGCTTCATCATTTGCGCTTGCCTGCGATCGCCAGTGAGTAGGTGCCGTCCGATTCAACCTCCTGGATCGAACGCGCGATGATGGCCGAGACCTCACGCACTGCATCGAGATGGATCTGCAACGCAGCTTGATTACGGATCAGGCTGGCGCGCAACAGCGTGAGTTGCGGCGTGACGCGCGGATCATTCTTGATGTCCTGAGTCAGCCGCATTGCCCGAGTCAGCTCGAGCAGACCACGGTTCTTGCGCTGGCTGAAGCCGTCGAAATCCACTACCGCGCGAACCTCAAGCTTCTCCGTCTCCTCGTCGATGGTCGCTTTCAGCCGATCGATCGCGGTCAGCGCGCTGCTTTGGGTGCCGAGCCATTGGCCAGGCACATCGTCCGCCTCGCCGAAAATCGGGGTTTCCTGCGCAGCCGATTCCGGAAGGTCATTCTCAGGCAAAGCCAGAGCCTGCGCCTCGACGATGATGATTGAGGTCTGCTGTTCGATCTGTTCCATGTCGATCTCTACTGTCATGGCCGGAATCGGCCGTTAGCCTTCGGAAGTGGGAGCCGATGTCGGGCGCGATTTTGCCAGTTGCTTGGCGATGCCGACGCCGTTGCCCTTGGCCATTTCATTGCCGATCTGCTCGGCGAGCATCGAACGCCAGATATTGCCCGCGGTACCCTTGCCGAATACGTCCTCCGCATCCTTCGGCAGCATCGTTTCCACGAACATCTGCAGCACGAAAGCTTCGAACTTGCGATAAGTCGGATTGCTTCCCTCAGCCTTCCGGATGATCGGCGTTGACGCGATCTCTCCGCCGCTGACGGGGGCAGACTTCGCGCTCTGGGCGGCCTGCCCTGCAGCAAACTCGTCGGCGACCGCAGATGCGAAGTTCGCCTCGCTCGCCGGCGCCATACGCTCAAGCCTCGTTGCCGCGACACGTTGAGCGGCCGGATCCGCCGCCTTCATGACATCCGCGATCAGATCGTTCGATACCGGGGCAACTGTCATGACACACCCTGCGCAACTGTCAGAATTCCCATCGGCCTATGCTCCCTCGATCGACCGCCGTACGGCCTTGTCGATTTCGTCGTCCAGAACCCGCTTTTCGTCGGCCCGAACCGTGCGTCCGACCGCCGACTTCACCATTTTCAGCGCATGTTTCAGCTTGCGGCCTTCGTCGCGCGCATGCGCCGCCAGTCTTTCCCTGGCCTTGGCTACGACGCCTTGCTCGATGCTGGCGGCGCGCAAACTCTGGCTCGCCGTCTGCACGGCGAGGTCCGGAAGCTTGCTCTCGTCATTGAAACCTTCGAGAATGACGCGCTGCTTTTCCTCGAGCTGGTTTTCCCGCGCCTGACATTCCATCAGCTGCCACTCGGCAATCCGATGCAGCCTGGCCTGCACGGCGGCGATACGACGAATCTTGCGGTCGCGCTTCTGCACTGCTCGTCACCCCGACAGCCAGGACGAGAAGGCGATGCTGAATTGCAGCACCATTTCGCGCCCCGTGAAATAAAGCAGCAATAGCCCCCCGGTGAGCACAAAGGGCATCGAGATAAAGTAGACGGGAATGCTCGGCGTCAGCTTGTTGGCAAGGCCGACCGCGAAATTGACGATGACGGCATAGATGACGAACGGACTGGCGACCCGAAGCGCCAGCGTAAAAGCCTGGGAAAGGTGATCGACGAGCTGCGTCAACCCGCCCTCGGCGCTGATCCCGGTCGCGGGCAGCCAGATCTGGTAGGAGCCGACCAGACCGCGCAACAATTCCCAGTGCTGGTCGGTTACAAAGAAGACCACCGTCGCAGTCAGCGTGATCAGCGGCACCAGCGCCGGGACATGCTCGCCGTCGTCGGCGACACCCGGGAGGGTCAGACCGATCCCCGACGCGACGAATGTGGCCATCGTTTCCAGAGCCGCGAAGAACATCCGCGCGGTGAGCCCAATGACCAGGCCGACCATCAGTTCGGACATGATCAGGCGGAGGAGATCCGGCGCTGTCGCCACCTCCACGGCCGGCCGGACCGTGGACTCGAGCAGAGGTGTGAGCATCAGGGTGACGCTGATGGCGAGAAACAACCGGATCTGCGTCGGGATATTCACGCGGGAATAACCCGGCGCCACCATCATGCAAGTCCCGATGCGGCAAAAGATCAGGAACGTGGCCAGGATGGAGACGGAGCTGCTTGCGATCAAGATACAGCTCCGAGCGACATCACCTCGGCCCCCCGCGCGATCTCCACATGCGACAGCACCGGCAGCGTGGGGAACATACGTTCGGTGATCATGCGCACATAGGGGCGGACATCGGGCGGCGCCACCAACACCGCAGTGTCGCCATTGGCAGCCGCCTTGCGGACCGCAACCGACACGTCATCCGCAAATTGCTCGACCAGCCGCGGATCGGCGTCGAATTCCACGATCTCGCCCTTACCGTCGCGCTTGATGCTCTGATGGAAGGCGAGATCCCAGCGATTGCCGAGGCGGAGCACCTTGAGCACGCCGTTGTCGGCGAAATCGCCGCAGATCTGCTGCGCAATGCGCATCCGTACATGCTCGGCCACATGCTCGGACCGACGCACATGCGGCGCGATCTCGGCGATGGCTTCCAGAATGAGATGCAGATTGCGGATCGAGATACGCTCTGCCAGCAGAAGCTTGAACACCGCCTGCAGTCCTGAATAGGAAATCTGCGATGGCACCATATCCTCGATCAGCCGCTTGTATTCGGGATCGAGCCGTTCGATCAGTGCGCGGGTGTCCTTATAGGTAAGGAGCTGGGCCAGATTGTTGCGGACGACCTCGCTGAGATGCGTGAGCAGCACCGAGATGTTGTCCGCGATCTTGAAGCCATCCTGTTTAACCTCGTCGATAAACGTCTCGGGAACCCACATCGCCTTCATGCCGAAAGCGGGCTCGATCGTCTCGTCACCCGGAACATCGGGCTTCCGGTCGCCGTCAAATAACACAAGGGACTCGCCAATGCGTAATTCGTGATGGGCCACGACGGTGCCGTATATCTTGATACGATATGACTTCGGTCCGATGGAGAGGTCGTCGGTCAGCTTGATCTCCGGAATGACGAAGCCATATTGGGCAGCGAAACGCCGCCGAACCTTGGCGACGCGATGCGCCAGTTCGCCGTGGGCATTCAGCATCTGGATCGCAAGCTGGCTACCGACGCAGAGCTCGACATCGGAGGTCTTGAGCAATTCCTTGACGGAATCCCGGTTCTCGATCTGCGCTTTCTCCTGAACCTGCGCGATGCGAGCCTGCTCGACCTTCGCGCGGGCGGCCTGCTGGCGCGGCAGCGTAAAGCTCATGAAGGCCATGGCGCTGCCAAGCAGCGCGAAGGGCAGGAATGGCAGGCCGGGAAGCAGACCGAGCGCGAACATCATCATCGCGGCAACTGACTGGGCGCGCGGATACTTGCCGAGCTGTTTCAGCACCATCTGCTCGGCAGAGCCGCGCGTGCCGCCCTTGGAGACGAGCAGGCCGGCCGAGAGCGACACGATCAGCGCGGGGATCTGCGAAACCAGACCGTCACCAACCGAAAGCTTGGTGAAGACGTCAGCGGCGCGTGACAGCTCCATGCCATGATGAGTGACGCCGATGATGATGCCGCCAAAGATGTTGATGGCAGTGATAATCAGGCCGGCGATGGCGTCACCGCGCACGAATTTCGAGGCGCCGTCCATGGCACCGAAGAACGAGCTCTCTTCCTCCAGCTCGTGGCGCCGACGCTGCGCTTCCTTGTCATCGATCAGACCAGCCGACAGGTCGGCGTCGATCGCCATCTGCTTGCCGGGAATGGCGTCAAGCGAAAATCGGGCGCCGACTTCGGCGATACGCGTCGCACCTTTGGTGATCACCACGAAATTCACGGTGACGAGAATCGCAAAGATGATGAGGCCGATGACGAAGTCGCCACCCATCACGAATTTGGCGAAACCGGCGACGACGTAGCCCGCGGCGTGCTCTCCCTCACCGCCATGCGACAAGATCACGCGCGTGGTCGCCACGTTCAGCGCCAATCGCAGGATGGTGGCGATCAGCAGCACGGTGGGAAATGCCGAGAAATCCAGTGGCCGCTGAATCCACAGCGACACCATCAGGATCAACGCGGACAACGCGATCGAGAAGGCCAGGCCGAGGTCGATCAGGATCGTCGGAACCGGCAGAACCAGCATCACCAGAATGGTGACGATGCCGAATGCAAAGGCGACGTCCGTACCGGCCCGCCGTTCGGCCGGCAGGGCTGAAATCATTACGTCGGCCATGGCAATTCTCGCACGAATATCATGGCCGCACTGTGCAGCGCCGACCTTGCGTGAAGATGGTGGAGACGATGGCGGCTAGAAGCCGCGTTCGATCCGGCCGTAGAGCACTTCGGTGAAGGCGAAGATATGGGCTCCCATGAAAGAGCCGGTCACGGCGACCACGATCAACATCACCACGATCTTGGGGATGAAGGTCAACGTCATTTCCTGCACCTGGGTCAGTGCTTGCAGGAGGGCAATAGCGATGCCAACGAACATCGCGGCGCCGACCGCCGGGCCGGCGGCAACGATGATGGTCCAGATCGCCTGCTGGGCGATATCGAGGGCGTCGCGCTCGTTCATGGCTCAGCTAATGGTAATGCCGGGCCCGAGCTGGACCTTCGTGCCGTTTTCGAGCGTGGCAACCGCACCGCCCTGGATGATATAGACTTCCTTGATCTTGCCGGTCGTGCTCGTTCCGCTTTCATCCGTGAACGAAGCGGTGCGGCCGATCAACCCTTCTGCTTGGGTGATCGCGCTGGTCGACAGCAGCGTATCGAGCTTTGTATTGGTCTGAACCGCCTGCTCGACGGACGACAGCTGCGCAAGCTGACTCATATATTCGGTTGAATCGGTCGGATTGGTGGGATCCTGGTTGCGCATCTGCGCGATCAGAAGCTGCAGGAAGCCGTTGTAGTCGATCATGTTGGTCGACGACGTCGGCGTCGTCGTGCTTGTGGTGGATTTCGCGGTATCTACGCCGTTGACGATCATCTCGCTCTCCCTGGGTTAGGCCACGACCGGCAGCAGCATGTCGGCGCCGCTCAGGATCGCCTGTTCGACTTCGAACAGAGCCCGGATCTTCCGCAACGCCTCGTAATAACGTTTAGCCTCGACGAGCTCCTCGATCGCATCGAGGCCCTGCAACAATTCCTTGTTGTCGGCCGCCGCGTAGATCGCGCAGCGCTGATGCCCAAACACCGCGCGCGCCTGTTCGATATCGCCCGGGCTCATCAACATCAGTTGCACAACGAAATAGAGCTGCCGAAGCGGCGTTGTCGCATCGGCGACCTGCATGACCTGGCTTTCCAGCAGGAAAGTCACGTCGTTGATCAGTTCCAGCGTCACCTTGCGGTCGACCCGCAAAACTGCGCCGTTAATGTAGATTTTCTCGCCCGATCGCAGCGATATGCACATTGGCTTCTTCATGCCAGCGAATCCCGGATGACGATATTGATCGCAACGAGATCGCTCACGTCCGACAACTGCCCTTCCCGGAGGCGCTCGGCCTCCTTGATGACCCAGAGACCAATCGAAATCAGCTGCGCTCGCAACTGCTCGGGCAGGCCGTTTCGCGGATTCGACAGATCCTGTATGAAGAAAGTCCAGAGATTACGGATATAGAGTAAGGCGTCTGTTTCTTCGGATGAAGCAAGCGCACCGCTCTGGATTTTCTGAAGTAGTTTAATTCCGTGATTCAGCGCTTGTTGTTCCCTGGATCGCGCCTCGCGGCCGCTATCCTCGATTTCCGCGTCGTAACCTGCCAGTGTCATTTCAATCGATAACCTGTTGCTTCATAGATCAGCCCACCTATCAGAGATAATTGAGGATGCTGAGGTTCTGAATTTGCGCGGTCAGCGCATGCGACATCTCCAACTGATTTTTCAGAGAGTTGACCCGGACGGATGCCTCTTCCGGATCGACCACTTCCATCGCGTTGATCTGCTTGTTAACGATGTCGGTCTGCACCTTGAGACGACTGGTTGCATTTGTTGTCTGTTCCTGCGCGGTGCCGAGGCGTGCACCGACACTCGCAAGGTCGGACACCGAACCGCCGACGAGCAGCAGCGCCTTGTCTGTAACGGCCTGGAACGCGCTCTGATTCAGAGTTTCCAGACCAAGCCCGCTGAGCATCGTGTAGGCCATCGCCAGGTTGCGGAATGCCTTGTCATTGGCGCTGGCGGAGGAATCGACGGTTTGTGTCGTAGAGATGCGACTGCGCATGACCTGATCGGATGCCGAAGACCAGTTCGTTCCCCAGGCCGGATCGTCGAATTCGGTCGCAAACGCATTGTCGAGGAAGTTATTCATGGCGGCGGGGGTGATATTTACGGCAGCCACGTCACCGGGCGGAAAACCAAAAGCGGCAGTAAAAGCCGCATCGATCGCCGTCTTGCTGGCCGAACCGGTCTGATAAGGCGTCATCGGCTGTTGTGCCGTATTGATGCCGGCGAACAGATACTGTCCGTCCATCGACACATTGAGCGTCGTGAGAAGCGACTGGAGGTTCGACGCTGCTGGCTGCGCGATGATGACGCCGCCATTTGCCGAATTGCGCGCCGCCAGCAGATCTTTCTGGAAGGACTGTGCCGTCTCGATCAATTGCGAAACACGCTCCTGCGTGACGTCCAGGCGGGCACTCACGAGCGCATTGGTATCGACGATCTTCTCCATATCGAGAAGCTCCGCACGCAGGGTCACGTCGCGACCCGTGAGTGCACCCAGGCTCCCCCCGACGTCAGCGAGCCTTCCTGTCGTCGCCTCCTTGGTGGCCTTTGAGATCGCCACCTGGCTTTTCGACGCGGAGATGCGCAGGGTGGTCGAGATCGAGTTCGATGAAATGAAATTTGTAGCCATATCGATTACCCCACCGCCATCAGAAGTTCTTTCAGCATGTCGTCAATCGTTGAGATCAGCTTCGACGATGCCGAGAAAGTGCGTTCGACCTGCAACATGAAGGTCATCTCATCATCCATGTTGACGCCATTGACGTTCGACAACGCATCGGCGCTGCGCTCCAGGAGCGTCTGGCTATAGGTGGCGTCGTCGCCCACGCTCTTGCGCTGCGATTCCAGCCAGCTCACCGAGGAGCCGGCAAAGTCGATGAGGCTGCCGCTAGGCTTGCCGAGCGCGGCCGGATCATAGGCTCGGGATGCCGCCATGCCATCGACGAGGCCCTGAATGCGAGCGAAGAAGCCTGCTTGGCCTCCGGCATTGTAAACGTAGTTGGCGCCATTGATGCCACCGTCGCGAATCAGGCTCGGATTGCCACCCAGCGCCTGATCGACCAGATTGGTGACCTTGATCGTGCCGGCGAGCCCGACGTTGATCACGCCCGCGGTTGGCATTCCGGGTCCACCGGCATAGGTGAAGAGGCCGGTTTGGTCTGGTCCAACGGCAGCGCTCTGATCCTTCTCGGAAAAAATCTCGATCACGGCGCGCGCAACTTCGTCGAGCTGATTCTGATAGGTCACCATCTTGTCGTCGCGAAGCGTCGCGAGACCGGCGAGCTTGCCGGAGCCGATCGGCATGATCGCGTTAGCGCCGGTAACGGGAACGCCATCGATGACCACAGCGTTACCCGTTGTGGCGGCCGTGTAGGAATTTGTCGGAGCAAAGGTTACGGAGCGAGCGGTACGCTCGAACAACGTGACCCCCGAATCCGTATAGACAACCATGTCATTGTTTGCGCGGGTGGCAAACGTGATCCCGACCTCCTGGGACAGCTTCGACAGAATACTATCGCGCGTATCGAGGTAGTCGGTGACGTCGGAGCCGGAGATCGTTCCCTTGATGATCGCCGTATTGACCGTCTCGAATTGTGCCAGAAGCTGATTGATATTCCCGACCGACGTCGCCATTTCGGCGTCGGCATCCGCGCGAACAGTCTGCACGGTGTTGGTCGAATCGTTTAGCGATGCTGCAACATTTTTGGCTGCCGTGACGGCGGAATTCGCGAACGTCACGTTATCCGGCGCCGATGCATATTGCTGCAGGGCGCTTTTCAGCTTGGCCAGTTGCGCCGCGGCAGACTGATCGAGCTCGGGGTCGTCGATGGTGACGGCCGCAACCTTCTGCAGACCGTTATAAAGAGCATCCTGCTGTGCGGTGGTTGATACCGCCTTGACGACATTGTTGAACAAGCCGGCGCTGGCGGCCCGCTGAATACCACTGACATAGACACCGCTGCCCGGCTGGGAAACGATCAGAGCATTCTTGCGGGAGTAGCCGTCCTGATGCAGGCCGGCGACGTTGCGCGAGATGACGGAAGACTGGACGCCCGACGCCATAAGCGACGAGCGGGCCGAATTGAGTGCGACCGTAAGTGACATTGGGAACTCCCGTCAGTGATCCGCGCTGCGCGCTAGCGCTTCAGGTTGACGAGTACGTCGAGCAGGTCCGCGCCGGTCTGGAACACCTTGGAATTCGCGGTGTAGCCACGCTGCGACTCGATCATCGCCGTAAGCTCGTTGGCCAGATCGACGTTGGATGCTTCGAGCGCTTCCGGCTTGATGGTACCGAGACCGCTATTGCCCGCGAAATCGACCTGGATGTTGCCGGAGTTGGTGCTGATCGAATAGACGTTCCCGACTTCGGGCGAGAGATTGTCGGGGCTCGGCACCGTCGCCAGCGGAATCTTGTAACTCGCGATCCGCGTGCCGTCGTCGAAGATCGAATACATGGTGCCGTCCGAGCTCACTTCCACACGGTCCAGCGCGCTCGGCGCGTTGCCGTTGGTCGTCGCCTTGAACTGGAACTCATCCGCGACTTGCGTCATGCTCGCCATGTCGAAAGTGACGGGCGAGCCACCTGGGATTGTGAAAGTAGGCATCGTGGTCGGGCCCGGGGTAGCGAGACGGCCCTTGCCGGTCGCGCTGACGTCGAAAGTGAAGGTTTGAGTGGCCAATGCCGGATTGGTATAGGGGAGGCCACCGCCGGCCGGTGCGTCTTTGCTGTCGTAGACTTCCACGCGCCACGTATTGGCGGCTGTCTTGAACATAAACATGTCCAACTTCACCGGATTACCGATATTGTCGTAGGTGATTACCGATGTCTTCGACGTGTAGGCATTAGGACCCGCGCTGATCGCAGCATTGGAATCCAGGTTGGCGCTACTGATGCCTGCCTGGGTCGTCGGATTTCCCAGCAAGGACTGCTGCGCGATGTTTACGACCTCGAGATTGCCGAGGCCGTTGGCAACGACGTTCGGCTGGGCGCCATTCTTGATGTTGTAGCCCATCAGATAGTAGCCACCGGTATTGTAGAGATTGCCCTGGCCATCCGGAACGAAAGAGCCCGCGCGCGTGAGGTAAGGCGTGCCTCCTGCGTCGCTGACGACGAAAAATCCGTTGCCCTGGATCGCCAAATCGGTCGCGGACGTCGTGTAATTCATCGTACCGGGATCAGAGATCGCATAACGAACCTGCGTCTCGACGCTGCCGGAATTGTAGTTTCCAGTTCCGCTGCGAAGAATAAGGGAGGAGAATTCTGTCGAGGCGCGCTTGTAGCCTGTGGTATTCACGTTCGCGATATTGTCAGCGACCGTTGCCAGCTTGTTCGATTGCGCGTTCATGCCGGAGCCGCCTGTGCGCATCACCCCATACAGACTCATCGATTATCCTCCGTTTCACGTGTGAAGTATTAGAATTGAAGTTGCTTGTGTGAGGCTGGCGGTTATCCACAGGGTCATCGTGACGCAGTGCGTTCCGCGCAGAAGTCGCGTGCCTTGCTCGTCCATGACCCGAATCCGCTCGCGACAAGACTGCCGATAACGCTGCAGATGTAGCGTTTCTGGCCGACAATATTGGTCGGCCCGGCATTGTAGCGCGCGACGGCCATCGTCCAGTTGCCCTCGCGCTCACGCAAATCTTTCAGAAATCGTGCGGCGTAGTCGACATTGCGTGCCGGATCGAACATCGCTTCCACACTGGGAAATTTCTCGCCGTGATAGCGGTGATTGATCTGCATGCAGCCGAGGTCGACTAATTTGGCGCCCTTGCTTTTCTCCTCGGCGAAGCGCGCAACGGCATTGCGCAGATCGGTGGCCAGCACCGTCCTGCCATCAACATTGAGCGCATAGGGATTCAGCACGCCCTTGCGCCCGGTCTCGCTGAGACCGACCGCAAAGAGAACGCCGAGTGGCACGTTGTGACGGCGTGCCGCGCGCGCCATCTCCCGTTCGCACGGCCCCTCGGCGCGTGCGTCCGTTACAGCGCTAGATATAAACAGTGCTGCTGCGAACCCGATTGCTATTCTGGTCCTGCTGCCGTTCTGACGGCCTTGGCGATTGCTCATGATCCTGCCTGTTATGCCGTGCGCCGCTCTGCGCATCGCCGGACGACCGCCCCGAAGAACCACCGTCCGCCTGCGATCCGCCTGACGACGGCAGCGAAGAACGTTGATCGGACGGCGCTTGTTGTTGCTGTTGCTGCTGCCCGTTGTTCAGATTTGCGTCGGGGGTGCGGGTATGATCGATCGCCGCGATGTCGAACGTGTAGCCAGCCGACTGCATGGCGTCGGTGAGCGCGCCGCGTTCCTGCCGCAGCATTTGGGTGGTTTCGTAGCGATCCGCAGTGAGATGAATCTCCACGGAATCGCCGGCAAGCCGCATCTTCACGGTGACAGAACCGAGATTGGGCGGATCGAGTTCGAGCGTCATCATACGCACCGGCCGGCTATCCGCAGCTTTGTGCGCTTCGAGCCCCGGCGCGTCGGCCGCGCGAGCCCCTTCAGGCGATGCGACGGCCGACAGATCAGTCGCCATCCGATCGACGATCTTTTGCAACGTCGTCACCTGTTGCACCGGTTCGAAATGCGTCTCTTGTTCACGAACGACCGCCTTGGCGGCTGGAAGCGGCTTGGTATCCGTCGTCTCGACCGTCAGCGTGAAACGTTGCGTAGTAGCCGCATCGGCGTCAGGCACGTCGGCCGTTGTGGCCTGAATGAGCTTCGCGGGATCGCGCGGAACATCATCGGTCTTCACGTCCGGTACCGAGATGCGAGACGCCGCCTTGCCGTCGCTTGGCAAAGGTGAGTGTGCGTGATCGAGCTTGGCCATTACCGCGCTGAGCGCGGGGTCCGGTCCGCGCCAGGGGGCAGATTTTGTCGCCCCCTCCTCGCCCTTCGTGGCCTTTGAATCGTCATCATCGGCTTGGTCGTCGCTGACGTTCGGCTTTTGCGCGACCTCGCCCGTCAATTCCGCAAGAACGGATGCCGCGTCGAGCATCGGCTTTGCATCAACGATTTTCGCGTCATCAGCTGCCTTGGCAACATGCGGCGTGACTGTTCTGCTCTCTTTTGAGACCAGGCGGAGCTGCTCGCGAAAATGATCCGCCTTCTCCTTGCCGTCCTTGGCATGGGCACCGCCGTTCAATCCGCCTTTCGCTCCAGCCTTTCCGGCCGCTGTCTGGCGAAGCGCTGCCATCAGGAGATCGGCATTGTTCATCGGGTTTTCTCCTTTAGTTGCTCCTGCGACGCATCGAGCAGCTTTTGCGCGCGATCAACGGCGGCAAGAGAGCGGCTGAAATCAATGCGCGGCCGCATGGCCGTCTTCACTTCGCTGCTTCCGTCGCTCTTGGCCTTTGCCTCCGGAAGCGCCTTTCGAACATTCAGTCCAATGGCAAGCGCCGCGGTTTGTAGTTCGACGTCACGTTCGGACAGTTTTGCCTTGTCGATCTGCTCAAGCTCGGCGATTGCCGTACTGTGTGCCGATGTGGCGACGCGTGCCGCGGCACGGTACAGGCGCGCGCGCACGCGCTCGGCGCCGTCGTCATCGGACAATGCAAATACACGGTCGGCGGCAAGCACCGTCATTTCGGTCTTGCCGCGAACCAATGCCGTTCTTGCAATCAGAAGATAGAGCGCACGCTGGCTCGCCCGATCGAGATGATCGAGCACGGCGACAAGACGCGGAAAACGATCGGGTCGCTGCACGAAGCTGAAGCGTGCCACAGAGAGCGCAAAGCGCTGGCGGAAATTCCCCGCATAGATGGAATGCCGATATCTGCGAAAGTAACGCACCGCGAGGGCTTCGAACTTGTCGAAGTCGTCGTCCTGTCCGACGATGAAAATCTCCCTACGCAGTGCCGCTTCCTCGACCAGCGTGCCCGGCATCATGAGCCGCACCTCGTCAAGCAATGCGATCGCGACCTTCAGGTCGTCCTGCGCAACCAGTGCCGATTGCACCAGCGCAATCTCCGCACCGAGCGCCGCAGGCAGACTACGTGGCTTGATATTCGCGAGCTTCGACTTCGCTTCGTCCGTACGCCCTTCGACATAGGCGATAGCGCCATCGACAATGGCCTCGTCAATATTCAGCACGTTGCGGGAACGGAGGTTCGCGACCACTTGCGGCGACCCGCCACTCAGGAGGAAGGTGACAGCTGCGCGCGAATTGCGCGGCTCCTTCCAGACGGCGGCATCGGCTTTCAGGAAATTCTCACCCAGGCGCTTCAGCAGGGCGGGTTGGGAATTGTGAGCGTCGAGATCGCCGCGCGCGATCTGATCTTGCAGCATCTGCAATAAACGAACCATCTGATACGGTTCGCGCATTTGGTCGTCGGCCGGCTGCGCATGTGCGCTGCCAAGACAGGCTAGAAGCGTTGCTGCAATGATCCTGGCGCTGGTCATAGCACGGGAGCACGGATCAGAAGCTCGATCCGCCGGTTCTGCGCGGCAAGCGGGTCGTTCTGAATTTTCGGCCGGCGGTCTGCATAGCCCTCGATGCGCTCGACCCGAGCGGCGTCGAGGCCGCCGCGCACCAGCATGTGATACGCCATATGCGCACGCGCGGTCGAAAGCCGCCAATTGTCATATTCCGATGTGCGATAGACGCGGCTATCGGTGTGACCGCGCACGATGACCTGGCCACGGTTCTGCGCGATCATCGGCGTGATCTTGTCGAGCGCACGAACAAGACCGGGCGTGGGCTCGGCCGAGCCGTTGGCAAACATTCCGTAATTCACGTCGTCCGTCAGATTGATCAGCAGTCCTTCGGGAGTCTCCCTCACTTCGGCAACCGGACGCGCCGGTCCAATGGTGACCAATGCCGCCGAGATCGCGGCCTGGAGCTTGGCGGCGTCCATCGGCTGGGCCTTTTCAGCCTGGGCGGGCGCCTTGTCAGGCTGCGCCTGGGATTTATCAGCCGGTGCTGCGGTCTTGTCAGCCTGAGCCGGTTGCGGGCGACCCGCTGCCGGATTGGACTTGTCGCCATCGTCGGCAAACAACCCGGCGGGCTTCGGTGCCTCCTGCTTGTCGGATTTCGCGGGAGTTGAATTCGATCCCGACATCTCCTGACCCGGGGTGCCGGTGGCATCAGGCTTGGCATCGAGCGGGCGCGGCTCCTGGCCCTCGCTCGCCGCAGCAGCAACATCCTCGCCGAATGGAAGGCTGCCAGCGTCCTTGCGTCCCGACAGCTTCTTCTCGAGCGACGAGATCGACGCCATCGGCCAGTTGATCGGATCGAAGGGGTCCCGATAGGCCTCTCCGCCCTTCAGCCCTTCCTTACGATTCGGGTCGAGCGCCGCGCTGGTCTGTCCCGGACGCGGAGGACCGCCGGCAATCTCCGACAGCACCGCATAAGGATCGCGAAACAACGTCGCCTCGCCATAGCGCGGTTGTGGAGGCTGCGGACGCGCAAGCGCATCGGTCGGCTGACCTGGCTCCGGATGCGGCCACTTGCTCTCGCCTTCCACGGCCTTGCCGGGGTCAACCCTCCGGGCGTCGTTGATGCCCTTGCGATCCGGTGTTGAGTCGGTCAGCTTGATCGGATTGAAATAGGTGGCAACGCTCTCACGCGTTTCCTGATTGGTGGCATTGATCAGCCACATCACCAGAAAGAATGCCATCATCGCCGTCATGAAGTCGGCATAGGCGATTTTCCAGACACTGTTCTTCGTCTCGCCGCTCTCAAGCGAACTGCGACGGCGGATGATCACTATTTCTGGCGGAAGCGGATCGGCCATCTCAGCTCTGGACCGCCATCTTCAGTCGTTCGGTCCAGACCTTGAGCTGAGTCTCGAGCACGATCTGATCAACGACAATAGACGCTTCCGCTTCGGGGCCGGCACGCAATTCCGATGCGATGGCGCGGACGCCGAGCTTGCTGCGGATCAGTTCGAGCAGCTCCGATGGGCCTGTGATACGCAGAACCGGGCGGCGGCTATCGGTTGTAATCGACGACAGATGCTCGATGAATGACGTAACTGCCTGTTTCTGCACGGCGTTACTGATGAGCGGCTCGAGGAGTCGAGCGACTACGCCGGCGATCCTTCCCTGCAACTGGTCGCCCATTTCGGCGATATCGCCGGCGAGCTTGGCCGCAGTCTCGTTGAGCAGTTGCTGCCGTTCTTCGGCGGCCTGCGCTGCAAGTGCCTGCTTCTCCTGCTCCATGCGCCGTTCGAACTCGGCGAGTGCGCTCGCATAGCCTTCGGCGCGACCACGCTCATAGCCATCATCCTCCTGCACGACAGGCGGCTTTGGCTGCATCTGCGGCTGGGGTTGAAACGACGGCTGCTGCTTTGCCTTCTGCAGAAGTGGCTGATGCTGCGACTGCACGCTGGAGTGATGCAGATGGTCGAACGGAACGACGCGGCTACGTGTTTTTGGCGGCTCCGGTCGATCGAAATCGGCGATCAGACGTGCGACTTGCTCTGCGCTCATACCGCTTCCTCTTGTCTGATCCATTGTTTCAGAATCGCCGCCGCCTGCTTCTCATCGAGCTGGATGATCTGTTCCAACCGCCTCTGCGGCGTATTCTGCATACTGCTCGAGACATCCTGGATAAGATTGGGCGGAGCCTCGCCTCCTGTCAGAGCCGCGGTCGCCATCGTGCTGCCGCCACCGAGAAGCGCATTCGTCTCCGCCTGGAACTGCGTTGTCTCGTCCGTCTTCGCACTGGCCAGGATCGTATTGATCGCTGGGCGCAGACCGAACCAGATCAGCATGCCGGCCACGGCCAGGATGGTGATGGCACTCACGAGACTGCCCGCCTGACGCATCATCACTTCTGTGAAGGTGATCGACGGCACCGGCGTGAGATCGCGCGCACCTTCCATGAATTCGACTGCCGAAACCTGAATCTGGTCGCCACGCGGGCGATCGATGCCAGCTGCGGTCGCAGCAATCTGCGAGATCTCCGCGACCTTGGCTTCGATCGCAGCATCGCTCACCTTGTCGCCGAGGCTCGCGATGAGACGCGGCCGGTTGACCAGAACGGCGAGGAACATCTTGTTCACTACGAAACCATCGCTCGTAGTCGTCACCGTCTTCGACGACACTTCGTAATTGGTGATGTCTTCGCGGCGCTGCTTCTCGTCATTCTGATTCTTGGCACCGGTCGCATTGACCTGCTGATCTGGCAGGTTCTGCTGAACGGTTGTCGGCTGCTGTCGATCGAGGCTCTGCGATGTTTCCTTCTCTCGTACAGCGCGCACAGAGCGCTGCACCCGCGAATCTGGATCGTAGACCGTCTCGTTGGTCTGTTTCTTATCGGTCGACAGCTGGGTCGCAACGCTGACCTCGAAGTTATCGAGCCCCAGATAGGGTGTCAGTGCCCGGCTCACATTCTCCTGGATCGAGCGGCTGACGACCTTCTGCAAATTGGCCATCGTGGTCGGCGTTGCCCCGACGCTGCCGCTGCCGTCATCGTCCGAAAGCAGCGAACCGTCACTGTCGAGCACGGTGACCTTGTCCGCGGTCATTCCCGGCACGGCCGCAGCTACGAGATGGCGCACCGAACGCGCCGTGCGTGCATCCGCCGGGCCATCCGTTCGCAGTACGACCGAAGCCGATGGCGGCGACTGCTCACGCCGGAATGAACCACGCGCAGGCATCACGATATGAACGCGGGCTGCCTTGACGCCTTTGAGAACCTGGATCGTTCGCGCAATCTCGCCCTCGAGCGCACGCACGCGCGTGATTTCCTGCATGAACGAGGTCAGGCCGAGCGAGCCGATCTTGTCGAACAGCTCATAACCGCCGCCGGTGGTGCTAGGCAGGCCCTTGTCGGCGAGTAGTGTACGAGCCTGGGCGGTCTGTCCGGGACGAACATAGACGGTATCGCCCGCCGTATTCAGATCGAAAGCGATATTCGCGTCGCGCAGCACCGAGCTGACACGCGTCACGTCCTCGCGGCTAAGACCCGAATAGAGAACATTGTATTCCGGCCGGCTTATGTAGTACGCGCCGCCGCCAACACCGCCAAACACAGCGAGGCCAACCACCGCGAGCAGAATGAGACGCTTCGTACCCAGCTCAAGCAGATTGTTCCAGAGCTTCTGCGCGTGCTCGCGATTGACCATAAATACCCCTGCCCACTTCCGAATCGATCATCGATTGTGAAGCTTGTCCGAGGGTTACGGAGAGCTGGAAAGCGAAATGGCCGCGACCTATGACGGTCGCGGCCATTCCCATTCACGATGTGAGAGCGATTAGCCGCGGAACAGCGACAGGATGCTCTGGCTGCCGGCATTGGCGATCGACAGCGCCTGAATGCCCAGCTGCTGCTGCGTCTGCAAAGCCTGGAGGCGGGTCGATTCGGCGTTCATGTCTGCGTCGACGAGCTGGCCGATACCGCGATCGAGCGAGTCAGTCAGGGTCTTGACGAAGTCCTGCTGCAGACCGATGCGGTTCTTGATGGCGCCGAGGTTGGTGGCGGCATCGGTGATCTTGCTCAGCGCTTTGTCTGTACCCGAGATGTAGGTCTCGAGCGCAGTCAGATCGGAGGCGCTATCGGTGAACTTCGAGATGTCCAGATTAGCTACGCTGAAGGTGGTCCAGCCACCATTCTTGTAGACGTCGTAGGTCTGGTCGAGAACGCCTTTTTGGGTCGCCACGTTGGCGGTAGCCGCTGGCTGCAACGCAACGGTACCGCCGGTCGCGCCACCATTGGTGCTGGTGGTAGCGATCGCGGTCGTGCTGGCGTTCTTGATCTCGAGCGTCTTGCCATCGGCATTGACACCAACAGTAAGGCCCTGAATGCCCAGACCGTTAAGTGCCTTGGCGATGTCCTGAACCGTGGAGCTCTGCGACACGTTGATCGTGGTCGTCGTGGCAGTTCCACCAAGTGGCGTGACGGCGAAAGCAATCGTGCCCGTGGTCGTGGCGGGCGGACCAGCCGCACCGACGGTGGCCGGATCGAAAACGAGGGTCGTCGTCGTGGCGGCAGCGTGAGCCGTGATGTAGGCGGCGTCGAGCGTCGTATCGTAGAGCTTGATGGCGTCGAGGTCGATGGTGAGCGTGTCCACCGAAACGACACCGCCGGCGCGGGAGAAGGACGACACGACCGACTTCGTCGAGTTGTAGGTGGGGTCCTGTGAGTCGACCGAGATCCAGTTTTCACCATTGAACACGGCCGAGTCGGCAGTATTCTTCAGCTGCTTCTGAAGTTCGGTGATTTCGCTCTGGATCTTGGCGCGGTCGACACCTGGGGTACGAGCAGCAACCAGTTTTTCCTTGATCGACGAGACGACGTCGACCGTGCCTTCGAGGCCAGTATACATCGTGTCGATGGTCGCAGCGCCGAGACCGAGAGCGTCCTGCACGGCGCCCAGAGCCTGAACGTCCGAACGCATCGTGGTAGCGATCGACCAGTAAGCGGCGTTGTCCGACGCGGTCGCTACGCGATAGCCGGTCGAAATACGGTTCATCGTGGTGGAGAGGTTGGCATCGACCGAGCGCAGGGTCTGCAGCGCGGTCATTGCCTGGGAGTTGGTCATCAAGCTAGACATCGTATGTCCCTTTAATTTGATTGATTTGCTGGGGACATACCGGACTTTCACCGGTACGAGAGGGCGGCATCATGCCTTTGGAATGTCGATATCTGATCGACCCAACCTGTCGTGAATTGCAAGCTAGCCGCCAAACCTTACCCAAAGCTGAAGGGAGCGGCGGCTCGTATAGTTAACAGCGATCATTTGATTCGTCACTTACCTTGTGATGAATCAAATGATCTAGAGAAACGATTTCACAAGGCCAACTGCGAGCAAATTCCAGCCGTCGATCAGTACGAAGAATAGTACCTTGAACGGTAGCGCGAACACCGTGGGCGGCATCATCATCATGCCCATCGACATGGTCAGCGTTGCAACGATCATGTCGATCACCAGGAATGGCATGACGACAAGAAAACCAATCTCGAATGCGCGGCGAAGCTCAGACACCATGAAAGCCGGAATGATGATTCGCAGATCGACCCGCTGGCCGTCGAGTTTGACCTTCATACTCTCGGCCGCGAGGTTCTCGAAGGTCTGCAGATCCTTTTCACGCACGTGCTGCAACATGAAATCCCGAAACGGATCTGTGACTCGCGAATAGGCTTCCTGCTCCGTGATCTCATTCTTCATCAGGGGCTGAAGGCCGTTCGCCCACGCGCGATCGAAGGTCGGCGCCATCACATAAAATGTGAGGAACAGCGCAAGGCTGATCATCACGATATTGGCCGGCGTGGTCTGCAGGCCAAGCCCTGTGCGCAGGAATGAGAGTGCGACGACGAAGCGCGTGAAGCTCGTCACCATGATGAGCAAGCCCGGCGCCAGTGACAGCACCGTCAGCAACGCGACCATCTGGATGATTCGGCCGCTGGCACTACCCTCGCCCTGCGGAAGCAAGGTCGACAGATCCGGAACCTGCGCCATGGCAGCCGTCGGCAGAAGCACCAGGAGCAGGATCGGAATGATACGCTTCATTGCACCACCAGCGTCTCGATGATCAACTCTCGGACCCTGCCGCTCGAACGCGTCAGCGCGCGCTCATTCAGGTCTTCGCGCAAATATTGCAGGCCGCGGGCACCCTCGATCTGCGCGGGTGTGAGCGTGCGCAGATAGGCTGCAACATCCTCGCCGATGCGGGCGACCACGATACTCGCCTCCTCCTCGGTCAACTTGTCGGTCACGATCGACGCCTCCATGCGGATCCAGGCATTTGGCGGCGCCGCCAGATTGGTCACGACCGGTGTGATCTTGCGCAGACGATCATTGGGATTGAAGGCCGAGGAGATCGGCTTCTCCGGGACTTCCTTCTGGCTTTCACTGATGCGTTGGAACGTCGACATCAAATGCAGGCTTGCCAGCGCACCAGCCCCGACGGAGAGCGCCGTGACGAGCAGCAGGGCGCCAAACCACTGCATGAACCCGGAGCGCTGGCCTTCATTCGCGGTGTCATCGGCCATGAGCGATCCCCATCAGAATGGCGCGACCTGGTCGTAGACCTGCTGGCCCCAGTTCGGCTGCTGCACTTCCATAGACCGGCCGCGCCCGCCATACGAAATGCGGGCTTCGGCGATCTTCTCATAGGCGATCGTGTTGTTGCGGCTGATATCGATCGGGCGCACGATACCGCCGACGTTGACGATGCGCATTTCGTAATTGACGCGCATCTCCTGCGAACCGCTAACCAGGAGATTGCCGTTCGGGAGTACGTCGACAACGACTGCAGCCACCGAGAAACGTACTTCTTCGTTCCGGTCAATCTTGCCAGCGCCCTTGTTCGACGACTGGGACTTGACGTTGGTGTCGAAATTTCCCGCCGAGAGCCATTTGGCAATATTGGCCGAATAGTCGGACTCAACCTTGATCTGCGAGTCACGCGACCGATCCGTCTTGTTGTCGAGGATCGCCTTGTCGTTCATCAGAATATTCACGGTCAGAAGATCGCCGACCCGCGTAGCCCGCGAATCGCGGTAGAGGTCCTTGCGGTCATTCCAGATCGAGTGAGGGCCTGCGCTACGATAGGCACGCCTCTCGATCGGGATTGCGCGCGCATCGACCTGCATGCCGTTGCCAATCGGCGACATGTAGGGTGCCTGGCCAACCTCGGCGAGATTGCTGGCGCAACCGGTCAGGCACGACAGTGCGACCGGAATCAGAATCACTCTTAACCACATCATTTCTTGGCTTTCCCGTCGTCGGTGCGACGCATCCCGGCAAGCGTGTCGGCGAGGTGTGCGCCACGTGCCGGCTCCATTTCATTGAGGATCGCGCTGGCCACGCGAACGCGCAGCTTGGCGAGAACAGCAGCTGCCGTGTCATCAGCCATGCTGGCAATCTGCTGCGCCGCGGCTTCCGGATTCATGCGCGAGTAGATTTCGACGACGTTATCTTCTGCCTTTTTGAGGAATTCTTCGCGCAACTTCAGCCATTCCTCATATTCGGCACGCTTGGCCTCAAGTTCCGCAATGCGCAGCTTCAGCTTGGATTCCGTCGCTTCCAGCTCTTTCTGCTGCCACGCCACACGGGCATCGAGCGCCTGATCTGCGATGTTGCTGCAAAAGCGCGCGACGTCGGATTCCTGGGAGTTCGCGGCTGCGCTATCCTTTTTGTCGATTGCGCCCGTGATCAGCGCCGAATCGGCAGGCGGACGCACCACCGGGTCCTGCTTGTTTGCAGCTGGACGGGGGCGCGCGACTTGCGGCGTCTTTGCAAATTCACCGAGGTTCAGCGGCTTTGAGAGCTTCTGCTCGGGTTCGGCCGATGCCTGTGTGGACAGCACCATACCGACCAGCATGAGGAATTTGATCGATCGATTTGCGACGCGCGCCATTCGTGTTCTCGTGATTCAGCTGAGCGAGCGTTGCACGCTTTGGCTTGCGTGACGCTGACCCGCGCCTTACTGGATGACGAGTTCCGCCTGAAGCGCACCGGCCGCCTTGATCGCCTGTAAGATCGCGATGATCCCCTGCGGCTTCAGCCCGATCTGATTGAGACCACGCACCAGGCGCTGCAAATCTGCCCCGCGCAGAATGGCGATTTTGGCGCCGGGCTCATTCGCTTCGATGAAGGTCTGCGGCACCACCACGGTCTCACCGCGCCGCGCAAACGGTGACGGCTGCGATACGATCGGCGCCTCGGTGATTCTCACGGACAGATTGCCATGGGTCACCGCCACCGTCGAAATCTGTACATTCCGGCCGATGACCACTGTTCCCGTACGTTCGTCGACCACGACCCGCGCCGGCGTATCCGGCTCGACCAGCAGTTCCTCGATCTCGGCGATAAAACGCACCGGCGAGGTGCCACGCGGCCGGGACAGTACGATAGTACGATAATCGCGTTCGAAGGCTACGGCCTTTTGGTAACGGCCACTGCCATGCGCATTGATCGCATCCATGATGCGCGTTGCGGTGACGAAATCCGGATTCTTTAGCTCAAGAATGAGCGATTCCATCTCGCTGAAACGCCCCTTGACCTCACGTTCGATCAGCGCGCCATTTGGGATGCGGCCAGCCGTGGCCACACCCTGGCTGAGCGTTTGTGCAGCGCCTTCGACGTTGTAACCGCCTACGGCGATAGCGCCTTGCGCGACAGCATAGGTTTCACCGTCGGCGCCGCGTAACTGCGTCATCACCAACGTTCCGCCAAGCAGGGATGATGCGTCGCCCAGCGACGAGATCGCGACGTCGATTCGCGAACCACCTGCGACGAACGGCGGCAGATCGGCCGTTACGACGACCGCTGCCACGTTGCGCGTACGCAACGAAGTGCCACGGATATTGATGCCCATATTGTCGAGCATCGATTGCAACGACTGTTCGGTGAACGGCGCGTTGCGCAACGTGTCACCGGTGCCCTTGAGGCCGATCACTAGGCCATAGCCGAGAATCTGATTCTCGCGCACGCCCTTGAGATTGGCGATGTCTTTCACGCGCACAGCGGCATCTGCTGTCGAAAACGAAAGCGAAAGCAGGAGACCGCAAAGGAGACGCAGCATCATCCGTTTTGAATCCGCACTGATCCGTCTTGCTGGACGATGCCCCGAATGGTGACCCCGGTATCGAGGTTGCGAAGCTGCACCATCATGCCAGCGCTGCCCGACTGCAGGGACGTTGCATAGGTGACGATAATGAGCCCGTCATCCTCGACGAGCACCTTCACCACAGCGCCGCGGGTGACGGCCTTGAGATCCTCGAGCCCGTTGATCGGAATCAGGTGCCCTGCCAACAGAGTGCGACGCGCGATGCGGCCAACGAGCGACGCACGGTCGTTGATAAAGGCACTTGCACCCTGAATATTGGGCGCAAAGTTGCGATCCATGATCATTTCATCTCTGATGACGTCACCAGGATAGATCGCGGTGGCTGGCACGGGATAGCGAACGGCCTCTTCCGCCGCATCCGCGACGCCTGCGATGCCGGCCGCGAGCACGAAGCTCGCGACCCAGCGGGTGACAATGGTGACTGCGCGCATCAGGCCGAGATCCCGTTCTGTGGATTTACCGCATACCCTTCGAGATGGTTGAGGCCATCTCGTCAGCCGCCTGGATGACTTTTGAATTCATTTCATAGGAACGCTGCGCCGAGATCAGCTCGGTGATTTCCTTCACCGGATCGACGTTCGAACTCTCAAGATAGTGTTGATGCAGCTTGCCGTAGCCAATATCACCTGCGAAGCCAACAACGGGCACGCCGGATGAAACCGTCTCGCGATAGAGATTTCCGCCGAGTGGGTCCAAACCAGCTTCATTTGAGAAGTTCGCGAGCGAGAGTTGCCCGAGCTGAACTGGCGCAACGGTCCCGTCGACCTTCGCAAAGACCTGACCGGACTCGTTGACAGTGACATCCACAGCATTCTGCGGGACGATGATCGCAGGCGTCACCAGATAGCCGTCCGGCGTCACGAGCTGGCGGTTTTCATTCAAGTTGAATGCACCGGCACGTGTGTAGAGTGTCTCACCATTGGGACCGGCAATCTGGAACCAGCCGCGGCCATTGATGGCCATGTCATAAGTGTTGCCAGTCTGCGCCATTGCGCCCTGCAGATGCAGCTTGCGCACGGCAGCCGAACGCACGCCGAGACCGAGCTTGGCGCCTTCCGGTACCGCGCCCTCACCGCTTCGATTGGGCACACCCTGCGCACGGTCGATCTGATAGAACAGATCGGTGAATTCCGCGCGGGATCGCTTGTACGAGGTCGTGTTGATATTCGCGATATTATTCGCGATCACTTCGACATTAAGCTGCTGCGCGCCCATACCGGTGGCAGCAATGGCCAGAGCTCTCATGATTAAACCTCAAATCGCCATTCGGCTGACTTCTTGATACGCCTGAACGACCTTGTCGCGGACGGCGACAGCCATCTGCAATGACCGTTCGGCAGACATGACCGCCTCGACCACCTTCTGTGCCGAGAGCTTGCCGTGAATGGACTGGATTGACGCGGCTTCGCCGGCCTTGATCGAACCGATGGCATCGGCTGCCACCTGTTCGAGGACGTTGTTGAAACCGACGGTGGCCGCACCGGGCTGCACCGCGGGTGTCGCGGAATTGATGACTTCGCTGGTTTTGGCGAGCTCACCAGCACTGCTGATGACTGAGGATACCGCTTCAAGCATGGTTAGCTCCTCAAGAGATCGATGGTCATCGACACCATGGATCTCACCTGTTTGATGACCTGTAGGTTGGCCTCGAAGGACCGGTTGGTTTCCCGCATGTCGCCCATTTCAATCAACGAGTTCACATTGGGCAGCTTTACATAGCCGGTTGAATCGGCAGCCGGATGGCCTGGTTCATAGTCCACACGGAACGGCGCCTGATCGGTTCCGACATCCTTCACCTTGACCATGCGCACGCCGGCGGCACGGTCCATCTCGGCCGTGAAGGTCGTGGTCTTGCGGCGATACGGATCCGAGCCTGGCGTGCGGCCCGTCGAATTGGCGTTAGCAAGGTTCTCCGACACGACCCGCAAGCGGGTCGACTGCGCTTCGAGGCCGGAACTTGCGATCTGAACAGATGCTTGCAACGGATCAATCATCGTCATCTCCCTCAGGTCTTCATGCTTGTCATGAACATGCGATGAAACGATTTGACGATCGCCGTATTCAGTGAGTAGTCGCGATTGATATCGCCGGCCTTCAGCATTTCCTGCTCGAGGCTGACAGAGTTGCCGGAGTGCACGGTTTCCCAGCTCTTCTCCTTGCGCATGCCCTGGGCTTCAACTGAAGAACCGGTCGTGATGTGCGCCGGTGACGTCACCGTCACGGGCACGACCTTCGATTCAATGATCTTGTTGAACGGCTCGATATCCTGCGCGCGATAGCCCGGCGTGTTCGCGTTGGCGACATTCGCCGAGATTGCGGACTGCCGCAGCGACAGCCATCGCTCATGCGATGAGGCGACGTCGAAGAGATAGACGGGTCCCACTTATCCCCCAGGCAAACATGATTCCTTCATCATGGTTTACAAATGGAAACTTGTCCGAGGCTGGAGATGCGCATCACGACATGCGCCGAGCGCCTATACGTTCGTCTTCTGCTTTCGCGAATGCAGGAAGTAGATGATTTCTGCGACAGGGCGGAAGAACTCCGACGGAATCATCTTGTCGATGTATGCGACATCGTACATCGAGCGCGCCAGCATCTTGTCTTCCACCACCGGAACACCATTCTTCTCGGCGATTTCCCTGATCTTCAGCGCGATCAGGTCCTGCCCCTTTGCAAGCACCGTCGGCGCAGCGTCTTCGCCCTGCTTGTACTTCAGCGCAATCGCGTAATGCGTGGGATTCGCGATCACCAGCGTGGCGCGCGGCACGGCCGCCAGCATCGACTTGCGGGCGCGATCGCGCGCCAACGAACGCAACCGCGATTTGACGATCGGATCGCCTTCGGCCTGCTTGAACTCGTCCTTGATCTCCTGCTTCGTCATGCGCAGTTCGCGGCGCCAATGGAAGCGTGCCCAGACGAGATCGAGCGATACCAGGACGATGGTCGCAATGCTGATGGCGGAGACGAGCCGCATTGCGGTAGTCAACACCAATTCCGGAACGGCCGCCGGATCGCTAAACAATGCATTCACGGCCACGGCCTCCTCAGCCCGCAGGACGATCATCACGACCAGACTGATAGCGGCGAACTTGAAGACCGACTTTCCGAATTCCACACGTCCCTGCGCACCGAAGATTCTGCCCCAACCTTTCGCTATTGAGATGCGCGAGGCTTCCGGCTGGATGCGATCGAACACAATTCGCGGTGCGTTCTGCAGGAACGATGACGCCAGCCCCGCCAGCATCAGGACAATAACAATCGGAATAACCAGTCCCGCCGCACTCATACCGACCGCGGAGAGCAACTCGATAGCATCCGTTCCATTACGGATGCGGATGCCCGACGGATCGTCGATCAATCGGGCTAAAGTGATTGTCAGCTTTCTCACGTTGTCGGTGGTTAGAAAGCTCTGAATAATCAATAGCGCGAGCATAGAGGCGAAAATCGGCGCTTCGCGCGAGACCGGGATTTGGCCCTTCTCTACGGAATCACGAACCTTCTTCTCTGTCGCCTCTTCGGTTTTACTGTCCTTATCGGGTTCGTCAGACACAATGCTCTATCTTCAGGTGAATACTGGCTGATCTTCTTGATCGGGATTGAGTTCGATTTCGCCGCGTCCAGCCATATCGAGCGCAAGGTCGGTAATGGCGCGCCGCGCGTCCAGGATCTCGCGCTGATTCGCAGGAATACCGTTTGCCAGTTCGTGGTCCACCAGACGACGGGTCCGCGAGGCGAGCGACGACAGAATGAGCTCGCGGAACGTTGTATCCGATCCCTTGAGCGCCATCACCACGCGGTCGGTCGGCACCTGATCGAAGATCAGCATGCGTGCCTTGGCCGTGAGGTTGACGATATCGTCGAAGGTAAACAGCATGCCCTTCAGAATTTCGGCGGACTTCGGTCGCGATTCGGTGAGGTTCTTCAGCGATTCCTCCATCTGCGTCCGCTCCATCTTGTTGATGATGTCAGCCATGCGCGGATAGGTGTCGGACGCCAGGTTTCGAGCGAAATTGATCATGAAGTCTTCGTGCATCGTTTTCTCGATAATGCCCATGGCATCCTCGACAACAGGCTTGAGGCTGAGCATGCGCCGCATCAGGTCGTGCCGGATATCCGGCGGAAGATGACTCATCACGCGGGCAGCACACGCCGGCTTCACCCGCGAGAGAATGAGTGCAGCGGTTTGCGGATGCTCCTTGAGCAGATAGTTGGCGAGCAGGCTTTCCGAGACGAGAGAGATGCGCTCCCAAACTGACTTGGTCTTGTTGCCCAGAACTTCGGAAATGATGTCAGTAATCTGGTCCGGCGGCAGCACGCCGTTCAGCAGCTTCTCCAGCTCGCCGACGGTGCCGAAAATATTCGGACCTTCCGAGAAATTCTGAGCGAATTCCTCGATGATTGCCTCGAGCTCAGGCCCCGAGATGGGCTTGAGCTCAGCCGCAGCGCGCGTGACCAGTTTGATCTCTTCGGGATCGAACTCCCGAAGCAGGCCGCCCGAGAGCTCACGCCCCATGGCTAGCAGAAGAGCTGCCGCTTTCTCGGTACCACCCAGCGGTTTGACGCTGGTGCCGGCGCGCTTAGCAGGTGCATTGAAGGCCATGGGAAAATCTCTTTAAGCGTCCGGATCCCCGGCCGCTCCTCCGACGATTTCCGTCAGCGATACACCGAAACGCGAATTCTCATCTTCCACGACCACGACTGCACCGCGTGCAACGATGCGTCCGTTGACGACGACTTCGACAGGTTCGCCCACACGGTGATCGAGCGGGATCACTGCGCCACGGCCAAGCTTCATCAGATCGGCGACCGGCATGGTCGCTGAACCAAGCAGCACCTGCACTGTGACCGGGATGCGCAGGATCGGCTCGAGATTTGTCAGCCGGCTGGTTTCCTCGGCAGCGCGAGCCGCGAGATCTGCCAGTTTGCCGAACGACGCGCCGTCAGCCTTGAGCGGGTCGCTAGCTGTAGCGGTCGCTGCGCTTACTGGATCGATATCGAATGGTTGCTTCATATCCCCTGCCTTCTTGAAAACTCAGATCTTGGCCTAAGCCGGATTTTGTGCCGCAGTGCGAGTATCGATTTCCGCGATAGCCTTGCGTGCCTCATCTATTTTGTCGCCAAGCGCCTGAACCATTTGCCGTCCGTCCGAACTGAACTCGCGTACCATCAATACCATGTCGTCCACCGTCTCATTGGTCTTGCCGACCACCGCAGTGAACTCCCCCTGATGCGCACGCAACTTGACGAGTTCACGATGCATCTTGGTGACGCGGATGCTCGTGAAGAGCAGGGCTGCAAAAAGGATGATGTCAACGAGCGAGGATACCATCGATAAATTCCCGTTTTTGGTCGGCCGATTCCTTGACCTGCAATGAATAGACGCCGTTCATCTGGCCGAGCTGACACCAGAACAGGCGTTGGTCATTGCATTCGAGGCGAACCATCGTGTCCGGCGTGGCATTGAGCTTGAGCACCTGGCCGACGTGAAATTTCGCGACCTCGCCGAGGGTAAACTGTCGCTCTTCGAGGACCGCCTTCAGAACGACTTCGGTCCGCTTGATCTCGCTGTGCAACTGACGGCTCCAGTTCGGATCGGTGGATGCCGACTCACCGGATACGATCTGCGACAACGCCTGCCGAATCGGATTGAGCGCTGCGTGCGGAATGACGATGAACATCTCGCCGCCGCGATCGAGACCCTGCAGCAGGATCTTCGCACACACGGCCATGTTGTTGAGGCGGCCGATCGCAAGATAGTCCATGCGCGTCTCGACGCGTTCCAGGTTGAACGTCACGTCCGAGGCGCGATCAAATGACGCCTGCAAAGCCTTGCCGAAGCGCTCGAACAGCGATTGCGCGACGTGCAGCTCCACGTTCGAGAATACCCGCGGCATATCCAGCGGCGGCTCCGCACCATCAGCACCGAACAGGAGTTCGATCATCGTATAGACGAAATCGCGATCAAACCCGATCAGGATACGGGCGTCCCATGCTTGCGCATAGAAGACCGCGGCAATGGCTTCGCCCTCATAGCGATCGAGGATATCGGAGAGGCGATCACTGCCCACGCTGCTTAGCGAGAAATACGACTGCGAAGGCGACATGGATCGCAGGCTTTCGGCGCAAAGATTCGTCATCTGGTCGAAAATCACATGCAGCATCGGCATGCGTTCGACGGAGATTCCGGCAGCCCCTAGAAGTTGATCTGATCCTTGATCTACGCGGCCTGACTTTACTTCTGACATCAGGCCCGTGCTCCCGCTTTCGCCGAGGGTTCAGCAGGTGCCGCTTTTGCAGGCCCGCCGGAGATGGTTTCGCTTTCGACGACATCGATCGACGGGCGTTCACCAGGACCGATCATCTTGCGGCCGTGTTCGATCGCGATCTGCGGCAGGGCCCCGTTCATGAAGGCGAGCAGAGACTGCTTGACGATCACATACATCCGCGCGCGCTGCTCGCGCACCAGCTTGATCTTGTGGGCCAGCGGCGCGACAAGTCCGTAGGACAAGAAGATGCCGGCGAATGTGCCGACCAGAGCCGCGCCGATGAAGCCGCCGAGCAATTTAGGGGATTGATCGAGAGCGCCCATCGCCTTGATGACGCCGAGTACCGCGGCCACGATACCGAGCGCCGGCAGTCCTTCGGCGACCATCATCAACGAGCCATATGGCTTCATCTTGCTGCGAATGATGGTTTCGATTTCCTCGTCCATCAGCGCTTCGATCTCATGCGGCCGCGCGCTGCCCATGATGATCAGCCGGAAGTAGTCGCAGATGAAGTGCAGAAGCGGCTCATTGGCGAGAACGGTCGGGAAGGCAGTGAATATTTCTGACGATGATGGATCGTCGATATGAGCTTCCACCTCGTTGCGACCCTTGTTTCGTACCTCGCGCATCAGCGAATGCAGAAGCCCGAGCAGATCGAGGTAATGGCGTTGCTTCGGGACCGCGACCGTCAATGCCTGCACGGTGGCACGGCCGGTGTCGACCACGGTTTTCCAGGGATTCGCAATGACATAGGTGCCCAGCGACATCCCCATGATGATGACGAACTCCCAGGGCTGCCATATCACGCTGAGATGCCCGCCCATCGCGGTGAAGCCGCCGATCAGACTGGCGAGTGTGATAATGACACCAAAGAGAATGCTCAAGCGCACCGCTCCAAATTGAGGATACGATTCACTTAGGCAACGATGCTTGCACGAGGCTGACATCGGCCTGCGGCGGCCAGCCCCGCGCAAGCTTGTGCGGGGAGTTTGAGGCCAGTCTCGCCGCATGCGCCCGCAGACTGGGAACCCACTGCCGATGGTCTCGACAATCGCAAGCTACCAGCAGATCTCCAAGAATATCGTCAAATCGTTGCAGCAGACGATGGAGAAGCCGGACGTGTCGAAGGACACGGAATACTACCTGTCACACATCCGCGATGTGAAGACGATCGACGAATTCATCGGCGACTATCGGTTGTTCAGCTATGCCATGAAGGCTTACGGGTTGAGCGACATGACCTATGCCAAGGCGTTCATGCGCAAGGTTCTTACGGAAGGCGTTGCCAGCTCGACCACGTTCGCCAACAAGCTTTCCGACGCCCGCTACCGCGAATTCGCCACCGCATTCGACTTCGCGAAGCTGGGTGACCAGGCGACGAGCACGACCGCCGCGCAGGTCGGCACCGTCGAGAAATACGTCCGGCAGCAACTCGAGGAAGACGCCGGATCGCAAAATGAAGGCGTTCGTCTGGCACTCTATTTCGAGCGCAAGGCGCCCAAGATCACCAGCATCTATCAGATTCTCGCTGATCCGGCGTTGATCAAGGTCGCCCAGATCGCGCTTGGCATCTCACCGATAACCTCGATGGCGGATGTCGACAAACAGGCGAATATGCTCAGCGCGAAAGTCGACATCGCGGATTTCCAGACCCCCGAAAAGCTGCAGAAGTTCCTGCAGCGTTTTTCGGTGATGTGGGAGATGGAGAACGGAACGTCCACCGCCCAGTCGGCTTCAAGCACCCTCATCACGCAGCCGCTCGAAATGGGCCTCAGCACGGATGTGCTGACCACCCTACAGAACCTGAAAATCGGACGATAAAATGCAATCAGCGCTCTATGTCAGCCTCTCGGCCCAGGTCTCGCTTGAGAAGCGACTCGAAACCATTGCCAACAACATGGCCAATATGAAAACCGCCGCGTTTCGTGCCGACGCGGTGAAGTTCGAGACTGCAATGTCGCGCGCAGCAACGCAGGCGGTCGCGTTCTCCTCGCCCGGCGAGAACTTCATCTCGCGCAAGGAAGGCGCTATCACCCAGACCGGCAACACGCTGGACGTCGCGGTCACCGGAAACAGCATGGCCGCCTACCCCGGCGGCCCCGATCCCGGCAACACGACGTGGATGGCGTTCGCCGGTCCGAACGGCCCCGTCTATACGCGCGACGGCCGCATGCAGATCGACATCAACGGGCAGCTTCAGACCCTCACCGGCTATCCAATCCTCGATTCAGGCGGCACGCCGATCATCGTCGATCCCGATGCTGGCCCGCTGACGATCGTGCGCGATGGCACCATTTCGCAGGGCCGCATCCAGGTCGGTCAGCTTGGCCTGTTTGACATCGCCCCGGACGCAAAGCTGGAGCGGTTCGGAACTTCGGGCGTGATCCCCAGTAAGCCCGCGACCACCGCGCTCGACTTCGTCACGGTCGGCTTTCAGCAGGGCTATGTGGAAGGATCGAATGTCGATCCTCTGACAGAACTCACTCAGATGATGACTGCACAGCGCACCTTCCAGAGCGTCAGCTCATTGATCGACAATTCCGAAAGCACCATGCAGAGCGCCATTCGCACGCTGGGCGATCCAAAAGCCTGATGCCTGATGTGACCGGCGGGAGAGCTCGATGAACGCGCTTGAAAAACTCGAATCGACCATCGCAACCCTGCGCCGGGACGTGCCTACGGTTCGTGTCGGCGGCATGGTGTCCGAGGTGACGCCGACGCTTTTTCGCGTCTCCGGCCTGTCGCGCTATGTCAGGCTCGGCGAATTGATCGGACTGGAGATCGACAAGCAGGTTCATCTCGGTGAGGTCGTGCGGATCGATAATGACGGCGTGACGGCCAAACCGTTCGATTCCCACTTTGCTGCCGGCCTCGGCGTTCCCGCCTTCCGAATGCCTCCCAAGACACTGTCCCCACATCCGGCCTGGAAAGGTCGCGTCATCAACGCTCTCGGTGAGCCGCTGGACGGCGCCGGCGACATGCCCGTCGGCGAACGCGAGATGCAAACGGACGCAAATCCCCCGCCGGCGATGAGCCGCTCCCGCGTGAGCAAGCCGCTGCGCACCGGCGTTCGCGTCGTCGATCTCTTCACACCGCTCTGCATCGGCCAGCGCATCGGTGTTTTCGCCGGTTCCGGCGTGGGCAAGACCACCCTTCTCTCGATGCTGGCACGCGGCTCCGGCTTCGACACAGTTGTCACGGCACTGGTCGGCGAACGCGGCCGCGAAGTGCGTGAATTCCTGGAGGAAGCGCTGGTGCATCACAAGTCCCGTGCCATCACGGTCGTCTCGACCAGCGACGAAAGTCCGATGATGCGACGACTGGCGCCGAAGACGGCCATGACCATCGCCGAATATTTCCGTGATCGCGGCGAATCGGTGCTGCTGATCGTCGATTCGGTTACGCGCTTCGCCCATGCATCGCGCGAAGTCGCGCTCGCCACCGGCGAGCCGGCGATCGCACGGGGCTACGCGCCGAGCGTCTTCAGCGAACTCCCACGACTGCTGGAGCGTTCAGGACCGGGCCTCGAAGGCCAGGGCTGCATCACCGGTGTCTTTGCCGTGCTCGTGGACGGCGACGACCACAACGAGCCCGTGGCAGATACGGTACGCGGTACGCTGGACGGACACATCATGCTGGATCGTGACGTTGCCGATCAGGGCCGCTATCCGGCCGTCAACGTGCTGTCATCGGTCTCGCGCCTCGGCCAGCATGTGTGGTCGCCGGAGGAAGCCAATCTGGTGCGCAAGCTGCGTGCCATGATCGCGCGTTTCGAAGACACCCGCGACCTTCGCCTGATGGGCGGCTATCAGGCGGGCCGCGACAGCGAGCTGGACCAGGCCGTCCAGCTCGTACCCAAGATCTACGACGTGCTGCAACAGCATCCGACCGATCCGTCCTGCGCCGAGCCGTTCCAGGAATTGCTCAGCGTGATCAAGACTGCAATCGGCTAACTGCGCTCCAGCGCTCTAGACGCCCGGGATCGTGTCGAGATTCGCTGCCGCGACGATCGCTCCGGACCGCACAAGGCGCAGCGACTTCTGAATGTCGTCGTGAAAATATCGATCCTCGTCGAGATGGGCGACGTCTGCCCGGATACGTGCGCGAACGCTCTCCAAACGATCGCTGGACTTCAGCGGCGTATGAAAATCGCAACCTTGCGCACCCGCCAGGAGCTCGATGGCAATGACAGCCATCGCATTCTCGATCATCGGCAACAGCCGCCGTGCCGCATGCGCCGCCATCGAAACATGGTCTTCCTGATTGGCAGATGTCGGAATCGAATCGACGCTGGCCGGATAAGCCCGCTGCTTGTTCTCAGATACCAGCGCCGCGGCCGTCACTTGCGCGATCATGAAGCCGGAATTAAGCCCCGGCTTCGGTGTCAGGAACGCGGGCACACCGGATAGCACCGGATCCACCAGCATGGCGATCCGGCGCTCAGAGATCGATCCGATCTCACAGATCGCAAGCGCCGTCATATCCGCCGCAAAGGCAACCGGCGCCGCATGAAAATTGCCACCGGAGATCGCAATATCGTCGTCGGCAAAGACCAGAGGGTTGTCGGAGACGCCATTCGCTTCAGTGAGAAGCATGGTGGCCACCTGTCGCAAAACGTCCAGCGCGGCGCCCATCACCTGCGGCTGACAGCGAAGGCAATAAGGATCCTGAACACGGACGTCGCCGGTACGGTGCGACTCGCGAATCGCGCTGCCGGCGAGAAGTTCCTTCAATGCCTGGGCTGATACGATCTGCCCTTCATGCTTGCGCAGTTGATGGATGCGCGGATCGAACGGCGTATCCGAGCCACGCGCGGCATCGGTGGACAAGGCACCACTGACGAGTGCGGTCTTAAAAAGAATTTCGGCCTCGAACAATCCCGCCAGCGCATAGGCTGTCGAGAACTGCGTGCCATTCAGCAGCGCCAGTCCTTCCTTGGCCTGCAGCTCGATCGGCTGCAGGCCCGCACTGGCGAGCGCCTCCGTCGCCGGCAATCGCCCGGACGTCGTCAGCGCCTCGCCGACGCCGATCATGACCGACGCCATATGCGCGAGCGGGGCGAGATCGCCGGAGGCACCGACCGATCCCTGCGCAGGCACGATAGGCGTGATGTCATGCGCAATCATGGCGCTGAGCAACTGGACCGTCTCCATGCGGACGCCGGAGAAACCCTGTGCCAGGCTCGCAAGCTTGAGACACATCATCAGCCGCACCACCGGCGCTGGCGCCGGGTCGCCGACGCCCACGCAATGCGACAGCACGATGTTTTTCTGCAGGGCCGTGATGCTTTCGGCTTCTATGCCGACATGAGCAAGCTTTCCGAAGCCTGTATTGATGCCATAGACGGGTTCGCCCTTGGCGACGATCCGGGCAACTGCCGCAACACTGGCATTGATGCGGGGAATACAGCTCTCGTCGAGAACTGGTACCGCCCCCCGATAGATCGATCGCCAGTCTGCCAGCGTCACCGCACCCGGTGTGAACCGCATCGTCATAAAAGTAACTCCAAGCCATCCCGTAGATGGCCCAAGGCAACACATCCAACGCTGCGCTTCAATGTTTGCGTGCAACAAAAAAGGCCAGCCTTGCGGCTGGCCTTTCAGCTGATCGACAGTCAGACCGTGGGCCGCGACGTGCGACGCAGCGTCACGTTTGGCTTATGGCTTCCAGCCGCCGCCCGGCAGATTGCCGTGATAGGGCGTGTTGCGGCAGTGGCCCCACGGACCGCGCCAGTAACCGGGAGGGCAGCCGTTCCCCATTACGGGAGCTTCCTGATAGTAGCCGCCCGGGAGTGGGCCGTAATAAGGTGTATAGCGGCAGCCACCATAGGGACCGCGCCAGCCGTTCGGACCGCAGCCACCCGCAACCGGGATCAAGTGCGCTTCGACAGCGATGCTCTGGCCCATCATCGGCGCAGCGCTTGCCTGCGTCGAGACGATAAACATGGCGACGAGACATGGCGCCATCAGGTGCAGAATTTTGGTCATTCTATTCCTCTCGATGAGTTGAAGATCACTCGGCCCCGACGAAAGCGTCTTCGCCTTGCCGCGCGATGCGCAACCCGAAGATGCGTTGGTCTCCATTCTGCTTAGAGGCACCAGATACCGTTTGCAATTCCGTTCTATCAATGCACCGGCACAACCCGTTCGGTTAGTTATCCGCCCGTTAAGACGGCGAACGGAGCTGCCACGCGAAGTACTTCATCAGTGTAGTTCCCTTAAACAAAGATGCAGCGACGTGTTGGAGCTATTCCAGAGACTGGAACCCCGCATCTGATCCCGCTGCGATCGAAGTGCTGCGACACGAGCGGCTTCAGTTGCTGTAAGGCCTTTGCATGAGCCGAGTTGCGTGAGGCTCGGTTCTCGCGCTACCACCGGCCGCCGTGCAATCGCTTGATGAAAGACACCCGTGCTTCCCTGGAAACTGATCGATACGACCGAAGTCCCCGGCGGCGGCGTGCCGCTGCGCCTGATGCAGCGCGGGCACGAATTCACCATTAAGCTCGGCCAGAACGAATTGATGAGCAGTCGGCTGTTCGGCTCCGAGGAAGCGCTGGCGACGCTCACCTGCTTTCGCCTCAAGGACATGAAGGCGCCGCGGCTTTTGATCGGCGGCTATGGCATGGGCTTTACATTGCGCGCTGCGCTAAAGGTGCTCGGCCCAAAGGCGAAGATCACCGTGGTCGAACTGGTGCCCGCAATCGTCGCCTGGGCGCGTGGCCCAATGGCTGAGCTGTCTGGCGACAGCCTGAGTGATCCGCGTGTGGAGATTGTCGAAGGCGATGTCGTTAAAGCCATCGCTGGTGCACGCGGCAAATATGATGCGATCCTGCTCGATGTCGACAACGGACCCGAAGGCCTAACGCGAAAATCGAATGATGCGCTCTATGACCTGAAAGGGTTGCGCGCGGCCCAGGCCGCGCTCAGTCCGGGCGGCGTACTGGCCGTCTGGTCGTCATTTCCATATGACAAGTTCACGGCGCTCCTCGGCAAGGCAGGCTTCAACGCCGAGGAAATCAAGATCCGCGCCACCGGCACACGCGGCGGCGCCCGTCACGTCATCTGGCTGGCGACGAAGCCAAAAACATAGTCGTCGCCGCCATGAAGATGGGCCTTAATAGGCGACCGAACGCCGACTGCGGCGCGGTTCGGCATAAGGCTGCGGGCTGAACGCCAGACGCGGATTGACGATGCAGTCGACGCCGCGACCCGATGCAGTGGCCTGGCACGCTTCATAGCTCGGATAGGAGCAATCGGTCCCGAAAGCCTGCGACTGGATGCAATAGGGGTAGGTCGGGGCGGCAGCTGCAGGGCTGAAAGCCATCGCCGAAACACCACCAACAGCCAGCACGGACAGCATCAGATTACGCGTCATGTCTTCTCCTCCGCGGCAGCGGTCCTATGACATCCCCAGAAAGCAACAGAGCCTGCGGATGAACGTTCCCGCAGGCTCCGGTACATCCCGGTCTCGTGATCACGCGCTAACACTGGCGCAATCACGAGGATTAAACACCATAGTGCCGCATGGGTTCATTCGACCTTAAGGCCTGCGGCCTTGACCACTTTCTCCCACTTCTCGGTCTCGGCGACGATCATCTTGCCGAAGGCTTCCGGCGGTCCGATCAGCGGTTCGCCGCCGAGATCGATCAGCTTGGCCTTGACGGCCGGATCGGCCAGCACCGCATTTACGTCCGCGTTGAGCTTGGCGATAATCTCCGGCGGCGTCTTCTTCGGCGCGCCCATGCCGAACAAGGCGCTGGCCTCATAACCCGGCACGGTTTCCGCGACGGTCGGCACATCGGGCAACAGCGACGACTTCTCGGTGGTCGTCACCGCCAGCGCACGAAGGCTGCCCGAGCGGATATGCTGGATGATTGACGGCATGTTGTCGAAGATCACCTGGACCTGACCGCCGAGCATGTCAGTGATCGCTGGCGCGGCACCGCGATAGGGCACATGCTGCATCTTGGCGCCTGATAGCATCATGAACATCTCGCCGGACAGATGCACCGAGGTGCCGTTACCCGACGACGCCATGTTCACCTTGCCCGGATTGGCCTTCACATAGGCGATGAATTCTCCGACGGTCTTCGCCGTGATGTCCTTGTTGACGGTCATCACATTGGCGGTTCGATGGAAGGCAGCAACAGGCGCGATATCACGCACAAAATTGAAGCTCAGCTTCCCATAAAGCGTCGCGTTGATGTAGTTTGCTGGATTGACCAGCAGGATCGTGTAGCCGTCGGGTTCTGCATTCACGACAGATTCGGTGCCGATATTGTTGCCGGCGCCCGGCTTGTTCTCGACGACGAATTGCTGACCGGTTCGCTCGGATAGCTTCTGCCCGATCAGACGGGCCAGAATATCGGTTGCACCGCCAGCGGGATAGCCGACGACAAAGCGAACCGGCCGCGTCGGATAGTCCACGGCCAGCGCCGAGCTGACGGGAACGAGAGCGGTTGCAGTAAAAGCAGAAAAGCCAAGCGCAATCAGACCGATCGCGGCACGACGTGACGTCATATTTTATTCCCTCCGGCTGCCGCAACTTTGCGCGCGGTCAGCGTGTGTTGAATTGACAACGGCCGTATCTACCAAACAATTCAACTATCGACCAGTGCGACACTACTGCGGCACCAGCCCAAAGAAACGCCAAGGACCATTTCATGTCCCTCACCGTCACGGCCCTTGATCATCTCGTCCTGAATGTCACTGACGTCCAGCGCTCCGCCACCTGGTATCAACGCGTCCTGGGCATGGAGGTGAAGGTGTTCGATCCCGGTCCGGGCAAGTTGCCGCGCACATCGGTGAGTTTTGGCGCGCAAAAGATCAATCTGCGGCCGATCGGCGCCGATAAGATCGAGTGGTTCACGGCGGATCATGAGATGGCCGGCAGCGACGACCTCTGTTTTCTCACGGCATCGCCGCCCGATGCCGTGGTCGCGCATCTCGGCGCTTGCGGCGTCGCCATCGAGGAAGGCCCGGTGGCCAAACAGGGCGCGCGGGGCACCTTGCGCTCAGTCTATTGTCGGGATCCCGATGGCAGCCTGATTGAAATTTCGTCTTACGAAATAGGCTGATCCTACATGCCGGAGCGGTTTGCACCGCGCGGTCGCCGATGGCACAACATCCTCCCTAAAAACAAGAATAAGAAAGCCGCCCCCGCGTAAGCGGTCGCTCCGGCGGCTTTCGACGGAGGATGCATGCCCTACCCCGCGACGAATCCCGCCATGATTCCCGGCTCGATCGGCCCGTTCGACGGCATGGACGTGCCGTGGCTGCTGCGCATGCGCGCCGAGACGCGTCGCGATCACCCTTTCATCATCTGGTCGCCATTCGATGCGCCAGCGCGGCCATGGACTTATGGCGAGTTTCACGAGCGCGTCGGGGCACTTTCCGCAGGCCTCGCCAGACGCGGCATCGTTCAGGGCGACTATGTGCTGATCCATCTCGATAACTGCGTCGAGATGCTGCTGGCCTGGTTCGCCTGTGTCGAACTCGGCGCCATCGCGGTCACCACGAATACCCGTTCGTCGGCCAGCGAGATCGAATATTTCGCGGATCACTGCGGCGCGGTCGCGGCGATCACGCAACCATCCTATGCCGAGCTCGTCGCCGCCAATTGCCGGAAGCTGCGCTGGATCGCTGTGACCTCGCACAATGCCGGCGCATCGGCCGACGGCCATGCGATCGGCAAGGCTGAGCGGTTCGAATCCCTGTTCGCCGACAGCGCCGACCGTCCGCGCCGCCCTGTCGATCCTTGGGCACATTGCAGCGTGCAATATACGTCGGGCACTACGTCGCGGCCCAAAGCCGTACTGTGGACCCACGCCAATGCCTTATGGGGCGGCAAGGTGAACGCCGCGCATCAAGACCTGCATGCGTTCGATACGCATATGACTTATCTGCCGCTGTTTCATACCAATGCGCTGGCCTATTCGATGCTGGCGACGTTGTGGGTCGGTGCCTCCCTAGTGCTTCAGCCGCGTTTTTCCGCGCGCCGGTTCTGGGACGTGGCTCTCGAACATCGCGCCACCTGGCTTTCGACGATCCCATTCTGCATGAAGGCGCTGCTCGAGCACGACGTCCCGAAGCATCATTTCCGGCTGTGGGGTGCGTCGTTCTGCGATCCGCCGGCCTTCGCCAAATTCGGCGTCAAGATCATCGGCTGGTGGGGCATGACCGAAACCATTACTCACGGCATCATCGGCGAGGTCGATCAGCCTAACACGCCGATGGCCATCGGCCGCGCCGCAACCGAATATGGCATCCGCGTCACCAATGACGACGGCACGCCGACCGCCGTGGGTGAGACTGGCAATCTCACGATCAAGGGCATTCCCGGCCTGTCGCTGTTCAAGGAGTATCTGCACAACGAGGCCGCGACTTCAGACAGCTTCGACGCGAACGGCTTCTTCATCACCGGCGACCGCGTCACGCTGCTGGAGCGCGGCCATATCAAGTTCGGCGATCGCGCCAAGGACATGCTGAAGGTCGGCGGCGAGAACGTGGCAGCGTCCGAGATCGAGCAGGTGGTCATCACCGTGCCCGGCGTTCGCGAGGCGGCCGTCGTCGGCAAGAAGCATCCGATGCTGGATGAAGTGCCGGTGGTTTTCATTATCCCCCATGCCGGCGTGGCGCAGACGCCACCGGCGCTGCATGACAATGTCATGGCGGCTTGCAAGAGCGGGCTGGCGGATTTCAAGGTGCCGCACGAAATCCACTTCGTGGACGAGATGCCGCGTTCGACGCTTGAAAAAGTAGCCAAGGCGGAATTGCGCAAGCTGCTGGCCTGAGGCGAACGGCGCTTACGCGCCGAGCGCCACCGGGCGGAACACCTGTAGCAGTTGCTGGTCGATCTTGTCGCCCATCTGCTCCATGATTTCGAACGCCTTGGCATGCGTGAAGGCCATGCGATAGGCACGCCGCTCCACCAGAGCTGCGTGGATGTCGACGATGGTCATCAAGCGAACGATGTCGCTGATCTGGTCGCCGGCCAGCGCATCGGGGTAGCCGCTGCCATCCAGGAATTCGTGGTGATGCAGCACCACGTCGAGCATCTCGCGCGGAAAACTGCCCTGCGCCACCAGTGCTTCGAAGCCGAGACGTGGATGTTTGCGCATCTCGAGCGTCTCGTCCTCGGTGAGCTTGCCCGGCTTGTCCAGGATCGAGACCGGGATGAAGGCCTTGCCCACATCATGGACGAGGGCTGCGCGCGTGAGGCGGCGCTGATCTTCGTCGCGCATGCCCAGATGCTGCGCAAAGGCCACCGCGAACCCCGTCACGAACAGGCAGTGACGATAGCTGTGATTATGATGACGGCCGACGGCGGCCAGCCATTCGCGCAGTGACGTGCGCTTGATGGCCTTCAGAATCTGGTTCTCGGCCTGCATCACGTCGTTGAAAGTGAGCGGAACGCCGGCGGGCAGCTTCTCGAAGATCTTGACCATCACCGCATGCGCCGCCTCGACGCCGCGATTCAGCGCCTTGCCGCGCGCGGAGAAGTCCTCGTCATGCGGGTTTGGAAATGCCGCGCGAATGCGCTGCATGATGCCACGTGCATCGAACGGCCGCGCGATCGTATCGGTGGCGCCGAGCGCCCAGGCCTGCATGGATCCGTGATGCAGCGAGTCGGCTAGCACGAACAGGCGCGGTATCGCTTCATAGGATTTGTGGCGCAGTTTGTTGCGCACGCGCTGCACGGCCTCTGCCGAGCGCAGATTGATATCGACCACGATACCCGACAGCTCGCTGGGCGGCGTCTCCGGAATGTCTGACGTTGGGACAACATCCACTTCGCCGACCTTCTGCAGGATGTCGACGAGTTCGCTGCTGCTATCGCTGCGGTCCGATGCCAGAAGCAGTCGGCGGCGCGCCGGCGATTGTTTGACTGAAGCGGTCATATGCCCTCGATCTATTGCGGCGAACGGGCCGCAAGCAGGACATACATACCTTGGAACAGGGTTCCTGAAGCTTAATGGGTATTGTTAATGCTTCCTGATCGGCCCGCGGAAGGTTTCATTCCGGCGGATAGCACTATCGGGTGGTTAGGGACTTCGGGAAAACTTTAAGCAATCCCGCCTTGCACCGGTATCCGATCCGGAAAACAATCGCGCTATGAAGACCATCAGGTTCATCCTCGGCGTCGCGAGCGCCCTCGCCATCACGGTTCCAGCCCACGGGCAGCCCGCCGGAACGACGCCCGATCTGCCATTCACGGCAACCCTTTCGAACGCCACGCCGCTGGCCTTCGGCATGGCAACGGATGATGCCGCCCGCGCTTTGGGTACGCCACTGACCTATATCAGCGGCCGGGCGGAGCATGAGATCTATCTGGCGATCCGCAACTTCGGCGGGAGCGGCTTCTTCGACCGCCGCGACCGCCTCTATCTCCAGTTTCGCAAGGGACGCCTGACCGGCTGGAAGGGCGACTGGAGCCGAAACTGGATGTGGCAGTAGCCGCTTTGTGAGTAGACCACTGCTGCCGTCCGCGCCAAACAGACCTCACCCTTCAACAACGATATGGAATACCTCGTGGGACAAGACATCACGCTGACCGCATCTGACGGCTTCAAGCTCGGCGCCTACCGCACCCAGCCTGAGGGCAAGCCCAAGGGCGCCGTGGTCGTGATCCAGGAGATCTTCGGCGTAAACGACCACATCCGCACGGTCTGCGATCGCTTCGCCGTGCAAGGCTATGTGGCGGTGGCGCCGTCGATCTTCGATCGCACCGAGCCCAATTTCCAGTCCGGTTATTCGCCCGAGGAAATCGCCATCGCGCGCAAGTTCGTTGCTAATCCGGATTGGCCCGCGATGCTGCGCGATACCCAGGCCGCGATCGATTCCGTTGGGGATATCGGCAATGTCGGCATCATCGGCTTTTGCCTTGGCGGCAGCGTCGCCTTTGCCGCCGCCACGAAATTGACGGGCCTCAGCGCCGCCATCGGCTATTACGGCGGCGCCGTGGTGCGCTTTGCCGACGACAAGCCGACCGTGCCGACACAGCTACATTTTGGCGAAAAGGATCGCGGCATTCCGCTCTCGGACGTCGAGACCATTCGCGCTAAGCGGCCGGATGTGGAGATTTTCGTCTACGACGGAGCCGAGCACGGTTTCAATTGCGATCAGCGCGCCAGCTATAACAAGGCCAGCGCGGATGTTGCGAGAGAACGGAGCCTCGCGTTCCTCGCGAAGCATCTGAAGTAAGCCGCCGCCCTCTCCACGCATTGCCGGGCTTGACCCGGCAATCCACCTTTGCGGCACCAACAAGCGCTTGGGCAAAGCTGGATACCCGGGTCAAGCCCGGGTATGACGACTGAGAGGGAGCAGCCTCGATCTTTCCCTGCCAATCGGGAGAGATTGGAACATCACTCGCCCTTCACGCCCGCTGTCTTTGCCACCGTTGCCCAGCGCTCAAAGTCGCGACGCAGGCTTTTCTCGAAAGATTCGGGGCTATCACCGACCGGAACGAGATTGACCGCCTGCAGGCCGGCGGTCCCTTCCGGTGAATTGATGATGCGGCCGAGCTCGGCCGACAGCTTGTTCACAATGTCCTTCGGCGTCGCCGCCGGTACGAACACGCCGACCCAGCCTTCAGCCTCGAAACCGGGATAGCCGAGTTCAGCCATGGTCTGCACGTTCGGCAGCTTGGGCTTGCGTTTCTCGCCGCCCACTGCGAGCGGACGGATCTTGCCGGCTTCGAGCTGCGGACCGGCGGTGGTGAAGTCGAGGAAGGCCGCAGTAACCTGATTGCCGAGCAGATCGTTCAGCAACGGCGCGGCGCCACGATACGGCACATGGGTCATATCAATGCCGGTGTTCTTCTTCAGAAGCTCGCCATAAAGATGCGACGTGGTGGCATTGCCGAAAGTGCCGTACGGATATTTTCCGGGACTGGATTTGGCAAGATCGACCAGTTCCTTCACGGACTTCATCGGCTGCGCTTCGGGCACGACGAGCACGATCGGCGAGATCGCGACCTGCGTGACGGGCGTGAGATCCTTGAACGCATCGTAGGGCAATTTCGACATCAGGCTCGGCGCCTGGATGATCTGCGTGATTGCGATCAGCACCGTGTAGCCATCGCCCGGAGCCTTGGCAGCGAAATCGTTGCCGATCACGCCACCGGCGCCCGGCTTGTTCTCCACGGTGACGGTCTGCTTCCAGGATTCCTGCAGCCTCTGCGCCAGCAGGCGCGCGGCGACGTCAGTGGCACCACCGGGCGCATAGGGCACGACAAAGGTGATGCGCCGATCGGGATAGGATTGCGCCGTCTGCGCGGATGCTCGCGACGACACCGCTCCCAACGCCACCATGACTGCCAGAGTGACACCGCGCATGGCCTTGATCGACGGACTCGTCTTCATCTATTCCCCCCTGAAATCTGGTTGCACCGACATAGCGGCGCTTCGACGAGTTGGCCTCGCTTGACCATTGCTTACAGTGCGAAAGACGATTCTGATACAGCGCAACGCGCGTCCTGACGCCGATGCGCCTATACATCGCAGCCTTTAATTATCGGGAGTACGCCGTTCTATTTCCGCAAAGCGGAGAAAATCACGCTTGGGGCGACGACGGCGCTTGATGCGCGCGATCAGAACCAGCGTTCGCTGACCAACACCGTATCGCCGGGATTGATCGGCGTACCCAACGGCACTACGGCGCGATACGAGCCCTCGATGGTGGTGTGGGTCAGCGTGACTTCATCACGCTTGGCGCGCGGCGAAAAACCACCGGCAATGGCGATCGCGCTTTCGACGCTCATATTGGGCACGTAGGGATACTGTCCGGGAGCGGCAACTTCACCGAGAATGAAGAACGGACGGTAGGCTTCGATTTCGACAGCCACCGACGGCTCGCGAATGAAGCCATTGCGCAGGCGGCCGGTGATGCTCGCAGCCAGGGCAGCGGGCGTCATGCCACGCGCGGGCACGCGGCCGATCAGCGGCATGGTGATCGCGCCACCGGCATCGATGGCGTAGGAATTGGTGAGACCTTCCTGGCCGTAGACCACGACGCGCAGCTTGTCGCCGGCATCGAGCTTGTACTGCGCATCGTAGGTCGAGACGGGGGGAGCATAAGCGACAGGCATTGCTGCCGGGCCGTAACCCGGGCGACCATAAGCTAGCGTGTCGAGATCAGCAGCCGGCGCAACCACTGCAACAGGACCCGGTCTCCGCATGCAGCCGGACAAAGCCAGCGCGGCAACCGCGACAATCATGGGCAGACGAAACGCGCGGGCAGACGACACTGGACATATCCCTCATAGAGGCAGCCTCGGTTTTGGCCTCTTATGGTTAAAATTCCGTTGTCATGGCCTTCCATCAGACAGCAAAAAGCCCGCCTTCGGGAGCTCCGAAAGCGGGCTTTTGACGTTGTTTATCTACACTTAGCCGTAGTCAGCTCAGGCCGTGACGCCGACCCCGATCGGGCACGACACACCGGTGCCGCCGAGACCGCAATAGCCGCCGGGATTCTTTGCCAGATACTGCTGGTGATAGTCCTCGGCGAAGTAGAACTTCCCGGCCGGCGCAATCTCGGTGGTGATGGTGCCGAGGCCCTTCGCGGACAGTGCCTTCTGATACGCCGCCTTCGACGCTGCGACGGCATCGCGCTGTGCATCGCTGAAGGTGTAGATTGCCGAGCGATATTGCGAGCCGATGTCGTTGCCCTGACGCATGCCCTGGGTCGGATCGTGGCTCTCCCAGAACGTCTTCAGCAACTGCTCGTAAGAAATTTTCTTCGGATCGAACACCACCAGCACCGCTTCGGTGTGACCGGTGCGGCCCGAGCAGGTCTCTTCATAGGTCGGGTTCGGCGTGAGGCCGCCGGCGTAACCGACCGCGGTCGTATAGATGCCGTCGCCGAGCTCCCAGAACTTGCGCTCTGCGCCCCAGAAACAGCCAAGCCCGAACACCGCCTGCTCAACTCCTTCCGGATAGGGCGGCTGGATGTTGCTGCCATTGACGAAGTGATGCTTGGCAGTTGGGATCGGCGTATCGCGACCGGGCAGCGCTTCGGCCGCGGTCGGCAATGCAGCAGTCTTGCGCATGAACAGCATAAGTCATCTCCCGGCGCGCTCGCGAACGAAGTGGACTCCGGTTCGCTGGACGAATGCGCAGATTTGGGGGCCAACAGCACCCGCGAGGCAGAACCGGATTCACTCCTGCCGCGCGGCGTATCTCAGGTGGCAATATAGGTATCTACGAGGGAAACGGCAGGTGTGTTACGTCGCCGAGCACCGTTCAATTCCGCGAATAGCCGATCAACGGCTTGCTTGGCCGAAACAACAGCATCAGCACGATGCCGAGCACGCCCATGACGGCCCAGGCCGGCTGGTTGAGCAGCAGTTTGAGAAGCCCGCTGAGGAACGGCGCATTGGCATCGACCATCGCCTGGAAGGAACGCTGGCTGGCCTGGTTGATGTCGTTCCAGAACTCCCCGAGCCGGGTCAGCCGCAGCGCCTGATCGGCAATCGAGCGCGCCCCATCATAGACCAGGAACACGAACCCACCGGCCAGCAGTAACAGCCCTATCAGGCGGAAAAACCCGCGGATCATCCGAATCCCCTCATCGCTCTCACCCCCGGCAATACCGGGCAAACCCGAGAAATTCAACCTCATCAGCAACTTAACCGCCAGCCTGCGGCTGTTTTTCGTCTAAAGGCACAGCCGGAAGGCGTTGACGGTGGAAATCGGGCACTCTATAAGGAGCGCCAATGGCGGTGGGCGCAATCCCGCCGCCGCTGTTCTTTGAGCGGCGCGCCCCGTGAGTTTCGAAACGCGTGAGCTTTGCCGCTCCGGGGATAGCATTTTCAGGAACACCCCGGAAACAGATCAGCGTTGGCCGCAGTCGAGCGGCAGACGTCAATCAGCCCGGCGCCCGAGACGGGACGCTGCTGAAGGATAGTGAGATTATGGCCAATACGACCTCCGCCAAGAAGGCGACGCGCAAGATTGCCCGCCGCACCATCGTCAACAAGTCCCGCCGCACCCAGATGCGCGGTGCCGTCCGCACCGTCGAGGCGGCGATCAAGAGCGGCGACCGCGAAGCGGCGCTAAAGGCGATGAAGCTCGCCGAGCCCGAACTGATGAAGGCCGCTCAGCGCAACCTCGTTCACAAGAATCTCGCAAGCCGCAAGGTCTCGCGTCTCGTCCATCAGATCGCGAAGCTCGCGCAGTAATCTGACGACAACATTCTTTCCAAAAAGCCCGGCTTCACGCCGGGCTTTTTTATGCCGCAATGCGTTCGCGCTATCGCGTCACAAATTCTGATGAAGCGCAAAGACCGCCGCGCGCTTGCGCGATGCGCGTCTCGTCATGTCTCTTCAACGGCACAGCCGGAACGCACAACACATCACACCGAGTGCCAATCCGCGTTATCGCTTGCGTCAGCGTGATTCTGAAAAAGCAACAGCGCCACGCCGCCAGCGCGAGCCCGATGTCTAGGGTTACCCTGACTCAACGCACAGAAAAAAACGCGCGGCTCTAATCACTTATCGGCATAGCGAAGCGGACCAGTTTGAAAACGCGGACTCCGCCCCTTCATTCGTAAATGAATTATGAATTTCTTTTTTCGCTGGATCGAATCTGCAACGGCACTGTCACATTACGATTCAGCGCGTTGATTCAAAACGTTGACGCATCGTCAAAAAAATCACGACGTGTTCCGGGCTGCCCAAGTGAGGCTTTTGCGGGGCACCTGAAAAATGATTCCGTTGCGAGAAACCGGGCGTGCTGTATTTCTTTAATCACTCGCGGCGCCCGCGGTTCTTCAGATCAGAGCGATTTAAGAACCAGGACGGACCTTAGGATCAGCGACGGTCTTCAGGTTAGCGACACCTTCCAAGCTTTGATCGGATCGCAGCCCATAGCAATATGGGAAGGGTTGTTCTGTGTCGAAATTTCTCGGGTATCCATTCGGATGCTTTGAAAAGAAATGCGCACCGGCCAATCGCAACCAGCAAAGCGGACGGTGCGGAAGTAAGCGGGCAGGCGAGCGGGCAAGACGACGATACGGGAATGCGACTGAACGAGTTTCGATGTTCAGCGTTGCGGACTAACTTTGAACCACATGTGAACTGACATCTTGCCGCGAGCGACCGCGGCGAGCGGGGGAGGACTTATGCGCAAATCGACCACGACAGCATTCCTGCGACTGCGATCTGCGTTTCACTCAGATATGGCAGCACATGCGGCGACCCGGACCTCCGCCCACGCTCCCGACAGACCCTCCAGTACGCGCTGACCTCGCGACGAGGTCCTCTTCGACATCACTGATCTGACCTCGGCCAGATGGCCGTTGGCGGAGCTGTGCCCGAAGACGACGCGTCACACGAGGTCGCACCGCGTCTCCATACGCGGACATTCATCGGCAGCGTTGTGCCGGACACTCACTCTATCTGAAAAGTTCTCTGACAATGGCTAATATGGAACAGGATCACTGGTCTCGCGTGAAAGGTCGGCTGCGGTCGACCGTTGGTGAAGACGTTTACTCCAGCTGGTTCGCGCGGATGGATCTCGAAAGCGTGCAGGACGACAGCGTCCATCTTTCGGTACCCACCCGATTCCTGAAGAGCTGGATCCAGGCCCACTATGCCGAGCGCGTGCTGAACGCCTGGCAGGCCGAGATGCCGCAAGTTCATCGCGTCGATCTCACCGTGCGTTCGGCAATGCGCAACGTGGCGCCCGCCAACAAGGAAGCCGCCGCACCAGCCGAAGCGCGCCGCACCGAGACGTCCAACAACCGTCACGCGCCCGAACTCCGCGCCACAGCCACCGCGCCGGTGTCCGCCAGCCATGAAGCACTCGGCGGCTCGCCGCTCGATCCGCGCCTGACTTTTGCGAGCTTCGTACTCGGCCGCGCCAACACGCTGGCCCATGCTGCCGCGCGTCAGGTCGCCGAAGGTCGCCGCGGCGATCCGGTGATGTTCAACCCGCTTTACATCCATGCGGGCGTCGGCCTTGGCAAAACCCATCTGTTGCAAGCCGTGACCTGGGCTGGCAATTCCGGCCCCGACCGCAAGGTGCTGTATCTCACCGCCGAGAAGTTCATGTACGGCTTCGTCGCCGCACTGAAGACGCAGACGGCGCTCGCCTTCAAGGAAGCGCTACGCGGCATCGACGTGCTGGTGATCGACGACATGCAGTTCCTGCAGGGCAAGACCACGCAGGCCGAATTCTGTCACACACTGAATGCGCTGATCGATGCCGGCCGCCAGGTGGTGATCGCCGCTGATCGTCCGCCGTCGGATCTGGAAAGCCTCGACGAACGCGTGCGTTCGCGCCTCGCCGGCGGTCTCGTCGTCGAAATGAGCTCGCTCGGCGAAGAGCTGCGCCTGGGCATCCTGAAATCGCGCGTTGCCGCGGCGCGTGCACATCACGCCTCGTTCGAGGTGCCGGAGCCGGTGCTGGACTATCTGGCCCGCACCATCACCCATAACGGCCGCGACCTCGAAGGCGCAATCAACCGCCTGCTAGCGCATTCGAAGCTGAACGCCACGCCGGTCACGCTGGAAATGGCCGAGCGCGAAGTGCGCGACCTGATCCGCCCGCAGGAGCCGAAGCGCATCAAGATCGAGGACATCCAGCGTGTCGTCGCGCGTCAGTACAATGTCAGCCGGTCCGACCTCCTGTCGTCGCGCCGCACCGCCAATGTCGTGCGCCCCCGTCAGGTTGCGATGTATCTGGCCAAGACCCTGACGCTACGCTCGCTGCCGGAAATCGGCCGCCGCTTCGGTGGCCGCGATCACACCACGGTTCTGCATGCCGTACGCAAGATCGAGGCGCTGGTCGGCAAGGACGTGGCCCTGCAGGATGAGGTCGAAACGCTGAAGCGCCAACTCCAGGAGTAAAGCGTCCCCACCCCCGGTGCGCCAAAGCGTGCGCCGGGGCAGGACGAGGGTGTTAACCGTCAAAACATTGGGGGCCGGAAGCGCATCTCTCTTGCGCTTCCCGGCCATCCACGCCACCTTGCGGTCCCCCGCGGGATTGAGCAAAATCCACTGATCGAGCTCGCGGGTGTCATCGCCGCGGCGCCCGTTCGGGCCGCCAGGCATTTCCACACGACACCGGATTGAATCGGGCGGGTTTTGTTATGAAGGTCACCGTCGAACGCGCGCAACTCCTGAAGTCGCTGAGCCACGTGCATCGCGTGGTCGAGCGCCGCAACACGATTCCGATCCTGGGCAACGTGCTGATCCGCGCCGAAAATGCCCGGCTGTCGCTAAAGGCCACCGACCTGGACCTTGAAGTCACGGAAACCCTGGCCGCCGAAGTCGGCACCGCCGGTTCCACCACCGTGCCTGCCCATATGTTCTACGACATCGTCCGCAAACTGCCGGACGGCTCCCAGATCGTGCTCGAAGCCGATGGCGACCGCTCGGTGATGGCGATCCGCGCCGGCCGGTCGCGCTTCACGCTGCAGACGCTGCCGGAGAATGATTTCCCGGATCTCGCCGCCGGCGAAATGACGCACTCGTTTGCGCTGCCCGCCTCCGACGTGAAGCGCCTGATCGACCGCACGCAGTTTGCGATCTCCACCGAAGAGACCCGCTATTATCTCAACGGCATCTATCTCCACGCCGCCGGCACTGCGACTGCGGCAACCTTGCGCGCCGTCGCCACCGACGGTCATCGTCTGGCACAGATTGACCTCAAGCTGCCCAAGGGCGCCGACGGCATGCCGGGCGTCATCGTGCCGCGCAAGACGGTCGGTGAAGTGCAGCGTCTGATCGAGGACCTCGAAGCCGAGATCACCATCGAACTGTCGCAGGGCAAGATCCGCTTCACGCTCGGCAATGTGGTTCTGACCTCGAAACTGATCGACGGCACCTTCCCCGACTATGGCCGCGTGATCCCGCAGAACAACGACAAGGAACTGGTGATCGACAAGAAGGATTTCGAGAACGCAGTCGACCGCGTCTCGACGATTTCCAGCGAACGCGGCCGCGCCGTGAAACTCGCGCTGTCGGCGGGCAAGCTCGTGCTGTCGGTGACAAATCCGGATTCCGGCAGCGCGACGGAAGAGCTCGAGGTCGAATACGCCTCCGACGCGCTCGATATCGGCTTCAACTCGCGCTATCTGCTCGACATCGCCGCCCAGATCGAAGGCGAAGTTGCCGTGCTGCGCCTTGCCGATCCCGGCTCGCCGACGCTGGTGCAGGACAAGGACGCCAAGGGCGCCCTGTATGTGCTGATGCCGATGCGGGTGTGAGTTCCTTCAGGTATCGCCCCCGCCTAGCGCGCCAAAGGCGCGCGCGGAGCGGGGACCCATAGCCGCCGAAGAACTAGTTGCAGCTAGGTAGCCACGACTCTGCCGTTTTGATTGTGCCGGGCCGTGGTTATGGATCCCCGCCCCGCATGCGCCTTCGGCGCACTAGGCGGGATGACAACGGAGATTGGCGCAGCGCGTTGCGACGACTTTAGCTGAGTCCCATATTCACGAATGACCGCCTCCCGCATCCATCGCCTGTCGCTCACCAATTTCCGCAGCTATCGCGCGGCGTCGCTGGAGGCGTCGGCGGACATGGTCGCCCTCGTCGGCCCGAACGGCGCCGGCAAAACAAATTGCATCGAAGCGATCTCGTTTCTGTCGCCAGGCCGCGGCCTGCGCCGCGCGACGCTCGAAGACGTTGCGAATAACGAAGGCGACGGCTCCTGGGCCGTGTCGGCGACTGTCGAGGGTGAAGTTGGTCTCGCCACACTCGGCACCGGCATCGATGCCCCCGCGGCAGAAGGTGCGTCCACCAGCCGTCGCTGTCGTATCGACCGGGAGCCTGTCGGTTCTGCCGCGGCATTCGGCGATCACCTGCGCATGGTGTGGCTGACGCCCGCGATGGACCAGTTGTTCATGGGCGCCGCCTCCGAACGCCGGCGCTTCTTCGACCGCCTCGTGCTGGCCATCGACAAGGATCACTCCGGTCGCGTCTCCGCGCTCGAGCGAAGCCTGCGTTCGCGCAACCGCTTGCTCGAAGACCGGAACAGCGACGCCCACTGGCTCGATGCCATCGAGCGCGAGACCGCCGAACTCGCGGTCGCCGTCGCCGCGACGCGCGGCCAGACCGCGATGCGGCTCGCAGAGATGCTGCGCGTGCGCGGCGAAGCCTCGGCCTTTCCATCCGCACTCATCATGCTCGACGGCTGGATGGAAAATGCGCTGGTCAATGAACCGGCCACAGCGGTCGAAGATCGCTATCGCCAGATCTTGCGCGATGGTCGCCCGCGTGATGCCGCCGCCGGCCGCACGCGCGACGGCCCGCATCTCACCGATCTGCAGGTGATCTATGCGCCGAAAAACATGCCGGCGCGCGATGCCTCCACCGGCGAACAGAAGGCCCTGTTGATCGGGCTCATCCTCGCCCACGCCACGCTGGTCGCGGAGATGACCGGCATCACGCCGCTCCTGTTACTTGACGAAGTCGTCGCCCATCTCGACCCTGATCGACGCAAGTCGCTGTTCGGCGAACTCTCGAAATTGGGCGCCCAGGTCTGGATGACCGGCGCCGATCCTGTTGCTTTCGCAGATATCGGCCCATCCGGCGAGATTTTCGACGTCGCCAATGGGCGTATCGCGCGGCGCCAGCCGACCGGTTGAACCAAAGCAACACCTCCTACAACTCACTCTAAGTGCCCCGCGCAAATAATGTCGCTGCCCTTGTGGGCAGCGCTTTTGCATGCACGCAAGCAAACGCCGGAGGCTTTCTGTAATGTTTTCAAGCAAACGCGGGATGCAGCTCCCGGCCAGACGCTGCCTGTTGGCCCTGCTCGTCAGCACCGCCATCGCCGGCGGCTCGCTGGCCTGCCGCGCCGAAGACGGCTTGGTGGATGTGAGAACGCTGCCATACATCGAAGGCGCTACGGCCCGGCCGGAAGCCACCAAATATCCCAACCTCAGCGCCAGCTATTTTGGCGCGGGCACTGTCGCGGACACCATTGCGAGTACCGGCAGACTACTCGCCGCCGACGGCTGGATCGCCTACACACCGCCATTCGAAGCCTCGAATCGCAGTCGCTGGTACAAGAAGGGCGCGCAGGGCGTGTTGGCATCCTTCATGACCGACGGCAGCCGAACGGACCGGTCGGGTGTCAGCTACAGCTCACAGCGCCTGGAAGTGAACCTGCCCTTCCCTGAACGTGCAACCGACATCGTCTATGACGAGCGGCGACCGTATCTTGGATGCATGACCACCGAAACGATCGACGCAACGCTGGCTTTCTTTCAGAAAGAACTCGCTGCGTTGGGCTGGTCGCCGCTGGCCGTGAGCGCTGCGGAGACCCGCTGGCCGGACGCGAAGATCGACGAGACGATCGCAAATGGCGTGCGTGTCTATTTCACCCGTGACGGCAACACGCGGCAATTGCCAGTGATGCTGACCTTGCAGCGAGGCACCGACGGCAGGACCAACGTCGAGATACGCGTTGCGCCATTCGCGCTTCCGCAAAATCTCGCTGCGGGTCCTGAATCCGCAGGCTTGCCGCGGCCGGAACGCATCAAATCTGCCGGAACCACCGGCAGCGCAGATTCCGTCAAGCGCGAAGCACATGCGCTGATCCCGGCCGAGCTCGGCCCCGTGCTCGCCTTCTATCGCCGCGAACTCGGCAAGAAGGGCTGGATCGAACAGAGCAAGGACACCGTCGTCACCGCCGATCGCGCCTCGCTCGCATTCACCTCGCCAGAAGAGACGGCAACGCTGCAGATCGGTCGCAAATACGATCTGACCACCGTGCAGATCGACGTACAAATTCTGCCATCTGTGATCGCAGCGCGCGCGAAGGCCAAAAAGGAAGCAGACGACCGCTTTATCAAGGATGCACTCGCGTTAGGGCAAGCGGCTATTGCCGAAGCGGATGCGAAGCGCGCCGCGGCACAAGCCGCGCGTGGGCCGGAAACTGCGTTGCGCGCGATGGACGGTTCAAGCACACCGATTCCCGTCCCCGACACCGCCAGCGAGATCGACTTTGACGGCGCCGATGGCAGGCTCGCATTCACCAGCTCATCAAGCGTCAGCGCGCTGGCGGATTTTTACCGCAGCGGAATGAAGACGCTCGGCTGGAAGAGCACGCCGTCAGTCATCAACAATCCCAATATGGTGGTGTTGAATTTCAGCAAGGCCAAGCAGAGCATCTCAATGACGGCGATGCAGATGGGCCCGAAGGTCAATGTCACGGCGACAGGCTCGGGTCTGAAGGGCGTGCCTGTCGCGGCCGTTGCCACCACCACCACGGGCAACGCCAAGAGCGCCGAACAGGTTCTTGAGTCCGATGGCGACACTGATTATCCCACACCGAAGCAGCGGACGTTGCGATCGCTGGGTACTTCAGGGCTGCCAGGCGGCGCGCCGTTCAGACATGAGTTGAGTGCATCTGTGCCTGCGGGACTGGACTCGGTTCTGGCGTTCTACCGACGCGAACTCACGCAGCGACAGTGGCAGGAAGACACGAAGAGCGCTGTCATCAAGCCGGACAGCGCCATGCTGGCCTTCAAGGCGCCCGATGGTCCGGCCATGCTGAAGCTGGAACGCCGCAACGACGAGACCACGGTCAGTCTGGTGGTGCGCCATCCCGCAGAAGCGACGAAGGCGGGCATCCTGCCCGCGCTGGGCAAGGTTCGGCTGCTGTTCGGCAATATGGGTGACACGGAAGTGTCGGTCAGCGTCAATAACAAGACGCTCAAGGTCGCGCCCGGCGTGGGCGGACCGCAAAATCCGAACGGGCCGACGATGGAACTGCCGCCCGGCGCCTACAAGGTCACGATCAAGGCCGCGGGCAAGCCCGCGCATGACAGTACGATCAAGGTGGCGGCCAACGACAGCTGGGGCCTGATGGTTGGCCCTGACGGTCGGGATATCCTCCCGCTGCAGCTCTACTGAGGACAAAGCGTGCAAGCGCGCCAGCGCACGCGTCCGCCACTGCATTGGGCCATGAAGAATCGTCTGTTGTAGACCACGTTCGACAGCATAAATATCTGGCCATGCTGGTATTTTTGGCCATTCATCTGTCGCGGATCGCGCGCGCGTTCGGAAACGAAATGCGTTCGCTTCCGATTCCCGGACCGCGCATGATCGACGAGGCCGAATGCATCTGTTCGGTGCTGCTGGCAATCGTCTTGTCGCACGCCATCGGCGCGGAGAATGTCGGCTGGGCCGCGTTCTCCGGATACATGGTAATGCGCTCGCATGTCGCCGAAAGTTTTACGCGCGGCATCCTCCGCGTGATTGGGACGCTTGCTGGCGCAGGACTCGCGCTTGTCGCAGCGCCTTTGCTGCTGCGCCAGCCGGTGCTGCTGAGTCTGGGTCTTCTGATCGGTGGCGGCATCACCCTTTATTTCGCCATCGTCGGCCGCCGCGCCTATGCCTGGCTGTTCACCGGCCTCACTTTCCTGATGGTGCTGATCGAAGGCATGGAACATGCGCGCGAGCCGATCCTGCGCTTTGCCTCGACGCGCGTGCTCGAAGTGCTGGCCGGTACCACCGCCTGCGTCATCGTCAGTGCGATCTCGACCTGGACAGTGCGGCTCGCGTTACCGAATCCGGACAACAATCTGCGCGCCAAGCCGGTCGACCAGCCGACGCGGCACTGGCACGCCACGGTAGCGCGTCACGCCTTGGTCGGCGGCATTGCATTGGCGCTGATCCCGTGGGCTTGGCAGTGGCTCGGCATCCCCTCGCTCAGCCAATCCAGCATCACGATCTTCGCGGTCATGCTGGTGCCAGCCGCATTGCTTGCGGAGGGCATGCTCAGCCCGGTTTCCTCGCGCATGATGAACCGGCTGGTCGGCTGTCTCGCGGGCGGCCTGCTGGCCAGCGCAATCCTGCTGGTCAGCCGCCATTCGCCCGTCGTGATGACCATCGGACTCGCGCTCGGCGTCATGATCGGCCGTCACATCGAAAATGGCCCGCCCTCCATGAGTTATGCGGGCCTGCAATTCACTTTGGCCTTCCTCGTGGTGCTGGTGCCTGACAACTACGCCAATGCCGCCCTGGAGCCCGGCTATGACCGCCTGTTTGGCATTCTGTTCGGAATGGTTCTGCTGGAGCCGGTCGTGCTGGCCGCGCATTTGATCGCCCGGCGCGGCCTGAAGGGGACCCCCGCCAAACCGGCTGTGGGATTGGCCGAAAAATAGCCTCTCGGATGCACGCAAGCCGGGCATTTCGATGCCCGGAACAGGCGCGAAATCAGGCTACGAAAACGGCCTCAAATCGGCTTGAAACGGCGCCAAAAAAACCTATTTATTCAATAGCTTGCTGCGCGTTACTTTGCGCTAGGCGCAATGCGCCTTTCATGGCACAAATAGAGCGATTCAGGCGCCGTTTTCCGCGCTGATTCGGCACACCTTCGAAGGCCCCTACATGACTGAACCAGCCCGGCAACCCATCGCCGACACTGAGCATGCCATTCCCATCGAATACGGTGCGGAATCGATCCGGGTCCTGAAGGGACTCGACGCCGTCCGCAAGCGCCCGGGCATGTATATCGGCGACACGGATGACGGTTCCGGCCTGCATCACATGGTCTACGAAGTCGTCGACAACGCGATCGACGAAGCGTTGGCCGGTCACGCCAGCGCCGTCGAAGTCATTCTGAATGCCGATGGTTCGGTGACGGTGCGCGACGATGGTCGCGGCATTCCCGTCGACATCCACAAGGGCGAAGGCATCTCGGCAGCCGAGGTCATCATGACCCAGCTCCATGCCGGCGGAAAATTCGACCAGAACTCCTACAAGGTGTCCGGCGGTCTGCATGGCGTCGGCGTGTCCGTCGTCAACGCGCTGTCGAGCAAGCTGATCCTTCGCGTCTGGCGCAACGACAAAGAGCACCGCATCGAATTCGCCCATGGCGACGCGGTGGCGCCGCTCTCGGTGGTCGGCGATGCCAATGGCAGGCGCGGCACCGAAGTGACGTTCTATGCCTCGGCGGAAACCTTCACGACACTCGAATATGATTTCGCGACACTCGAACATCGTCTGCGCGAACTCGCCTTCCTGAATTCTGGCGTCAACATCAGATTGTCGGATCTGCGTCATCCGGTCGAGAAGACCGAGAACATGATGTATGAGGGCGGCGTCGAGGAATTCGTCAAATATCTCGACCGCAACAAGAAGGCGATGGTGCCGACGCCGATCGTAATGCGCGCCGAACAGAGCGGCATCAGTGTCGAAGTCGCGATGTGGTGGAACGACAGCTACCACGAGAACGTGCTGTGTTTTACCAACAACATCCCGCAGCGTGACGGCGGCACGCATCTGGCCGGTTTCCGCGGCGCGCTGACGCGCCAAGTCAACGGCTATGCCGAAGTTGTCGCCAAGAAGGAAAAGATCGCGCTGACCGGCGACGATTGCCGCGAAGGCCTCACTGCCGTGCTGTCAGTGAAAGTGCCCGATCCGAAATTTTCGTCGCAGACCAAGGACAAGCTGGTGTCGTCGGAAGTGCGTCCGGTGGTCGAGAACGTTCTCAACGAAGCCCTCGCCTCGTGGTTCGAGGAACATCCGACCGAAGCCAAGATCATCGTCAGCAAGGTGATCGAAGCTGGCGCCGCCCGCGAAGCCGCCCGCAAGGCCCGCGAACTGACCCGGCGCAAGGGCGCCCTGGATATCGCCTCCCTGCCCGGCAAACTGGCCGACTGCCAGGAGCGCGATCCCGCCAAGTCCGAACTGTTCATCGTCGAGGGTGACTCGGCAGGCGGCTCCGCGAAACAGGGCCGCAACCGCGAATTCCAGGCCGTGCTGCCGCTGCGCGGCAAGATCCTCAATGTCGAGCGCGCGCGCTTCGACAAGATGCTCGGCTCCGAACAAATCGGCACGCTGATCACAGCGCTCGGCACCGGCATCGGCCGCGACGACTTCGACCTGTCGAAACTGCGTTATCACAAGATCATCCTGATGACGGACGCCGACGTCGATGGCGCGCATATCCGCACGCTGCTGCTGACGTTCTTCTTCCGCCAGATGCCGACGCTGATCGAAGGCGGCTATCTCTACATCGCTCAGCCGCCGCTTTACAAAGTGACGCGCGGCAAGTCCGAGCAATACCTCAAGGACGAGCGGGCGCTGGAAGATTACCTGATCGATACCGGTCTCGACGACTGCATCTTCAAGCTCGCTTCGGGCGAGGATCGCACAGGCCGCGATCTGCTAGCGCTGGTGGAAGATGCCCGCATCATCCGCGGCACGCTCAACAATCTGCACTCGCGCTATAACCGTAAGGTCGTCGAGCAGGCTGCAATCGCTGGCGTACTCAATCCGCGGGTCACCGCTGATCTCGCCACCGCCAATGCCGCCGCCGACTACATCGCCAAGCGCCTGGACGCGCTGGCCGACGAAGTCGAGCGCGGCTGGATCGGTGAATTCCGCGAAGGCCAGGGCTTCTTCTTCGAACGCACGATTCGCGGTGTGAAGGACGTCTCCTTCATCGACGACGCCCTGCTCGGCTCCGCCGATGCGCGCAAGCTCGACGAATATGCCGGCAGCCTGCAGGAGGCCTACCCGAAATCCGGCGTCCTGCGCCGCAAGGACATCGAATTCCCGATCCACGGGCCTGTCAGCCTGTTCGAGGCCGTGACCGACGCCGGCCGCAAGGGCGTGGCTCTGCAGCGCTACAAAGGTCTGGGCGAGATGAACCCCGGCCAGCTCTGGGAAACCACGCTCGACACCAATGAGCGTTCGCTGCTGCAAGTCCGGGTCAAGGAAGTCGACGAGGCCGACGACATCTTCACCAAGCTGATGGGCGATGTGGTCGAACCGCGCCGCGAATTCATTCAAGACAATTCGCTCAGCGCGAATGTAGACGTGTAAGCGGATCGTACCCCAGAGATAAAACTGAAAAGGCCCGCCATTCTTGGCGGGCCTTTTTGCGTTTACCTACTTCTTTACCAGCGGGCAGCGCGACTGCTCCAACGGCTGGAAGGCCTGATCTGCCGGGATCGTGGCGAGCAGCTTATAGTAATCCCATGGCGCCTTGGACTCATTCGGCTTCTTCACCTCGAACAGATACATGTCGTGGACCATACGACCATCTTCGCGGATCTTGCCGTTCTTGTAGAACACGTCATCGACGGGCAGTTCACGCATCTTCTTCATCACCTCTTCGGTGCTGTCGGTGCCGGCGGCCTGCACGGCTTTCAGATAATGCAGTACCGATGAATATGTGCCCGTCTGAAGCATGTTCGGCATGGCGTTCACCTTCCCGTAGAAGCGCTTCGACCACTTCCGCGTCTCGTCGTTCATGTCCCAATACGACGCCTCGGTGATCGTCAGCCCCTGAGTCTCTTTCAATCCGAGACCGTGAACGTCGTTGATAAATCCCGCCAGCGCCGAGAGCTTCTGGCCGCCTGCTGTCAAGCCGAACTCTGCCGCCTGCTTGATCGAGTTAATGGTGTCACCGCCGGCATTGGCGAGAGCCACAACCTTGGCCTTGGACGACTGTGCCTGCAGTAGGACGGAGGCGAAGTCCGCGGTCCCGACCGGGTGTTTCGTTGCACCGGCGACCTTGCCGCCCGATGCCTTGACGACATCGCCAGTGTCCTTCTCAAGGCCTTGACCGAACGCATAGTCCGCCGTCACGAAATACCAGGTATCGAAACCCTGGCTGACAAGCGCCTTGCCAGTGCTGTTCGCGATCGCGAATGTGTCATAGGCCCAATGAACCACATAGGGTCCACACACCTCGTTCGTGATCCGGGTCGATCCCGGCGAGCTCAGCGTGATGATCTTCTTCTTCTCCTTGGCGATTTCAAGGACGGCCAAAGCAGGCGACGACGACGCAACGTCGAGAATGGCATCGACCTTGTCGGTATCGAACCATTTGCGTGCAGCGTTGGCGGCAATATCGGGCTTGTTCTGGTGATCTGCGAATACGACTTCGACCGGCATGCCGAGGACCTTGCCGCCGAAATCCTCCACCGCCATCTGCGCCGCAGTCACGGCACCCTTGCCAGTAATGTCGGCATAGACGCCCGACATATCCTCGATCACGCCGACACGGACGACGCCATCCGAGACCTGTGCGTTCTGCGCCAAAGCAGAGACCGTGCAAAGAAAAACGCTGGCAATCGCCGTCGTAAAGCACACACCCAGTTCAGATCGTCTCATATCCTCCACCCCTTTTACGTTTTTGATTTTTCAATACGCCTGCGACGCGCGATCTCTCCAGGGACCTATCGCATCGTCACTTCTCATTTCCTCTGTTCGCAAACGCAGCCAGGCCACGCTTGGCATCCGCACTCGTGAAGGTGCGCTGACCGAGCGCGGCCTCCACGCGAAATGCTTCTGCGAGCGGCAGGTCCTGAAGCGTCAGCGCCGCTTCCTTGATGGTCTGGACGGCGATCGGACTCAGTGCCGCGATCCTGGCTGCCATCTCATAGGCCAGTGGTTCGACTTGATCGGAATCGACAACCCGGTTGACGACGCCTTTGGCAAGCATGTCATCCGCGGAAAAGCGCTCCGCCGTCAGCATGATCTCCATGGCATGCGCGTAGCCGATCTGCCGGACCAGGCGCACGAGCGTGCCTCCCGCCGGTACGAAACCGTGCTTCGGTTCGGGCAGTTGAAAGACACCGTCGCGCGCCGCGATCCGGATGTCCGTCGCCAGCATGATCTCGAACCCGCCGCCCATGCACATGCCGCGAATGGCGCTGATGACCGGCTTATAGAATCCGGGAAACTTGATGTGGGCCGGGTCCCAGGCAGAGATGTCGATCGTGTCCGCCGCAAGTGCAGGAATAGACTCCCGGAGGTCAGCACCGACGCAGAAGGCGCGATCGCCCGCGCCGGTCAGCACTACGGCCCGGATCTCATCGTCATCCTTGATGGCGTGGAATGCGCGGCCGAGGTCGTCATACATGGCGAGCGTCAGCGCATTCATCTTGTCCGGCCGGTTGATCCGGACCGTTGCGACGTGACTGTCCTTGGTGAAATCAATCGCCATCAGATCGCTCCCGACGCCTTGAGACGCACCAGTTCGGCCGCCGTGACATCCGCCAACCGGGAGAGAACCTCTGCATTGTCCTCGCCAGGCAGCGGCGCTTTTTCGAACGACATCTGTCCCGCACCGGATAGCTTGATCGGCAGACCGAACATGCCGATCAGCTTTCCGGCGATCGGAACGTCGACGATCATGTTGCGTGCGGCGATATGCGGATCTTCGACTACTTCGGCGATGGTCTTGATGGCGCTGAGCGGGATCTTGTCGCCCGCCATCTCCTCGAGTTCGGCCTTGGTGTAGTTCGCGAACCAGCGTTCCAGCAGCGGCTTGACCCTGGTCTCTGCCACCGCGTGATCGAACCGCTTCTCCATCGTATCGATGGCAGGATCTTTGGCCTGTTCCGGCTCGCCGAACAGCGCGCAGGTGATCGCCCAGAACTTGTCGGTGTAGCCGCCGAAGAAAACGTAGCCGTCCTTGCAGGGAAACTGGCCATAGGGTCGAACGAACGGATGATCGTTGCCCAGTGGCGAGGCGACCTCTTTCTGCGCGGTGTAACGAACCACGGCGTTCTCGGTCAGTGTCAGCACGGAGTCTTGCTGAGACACATCGACCACCTGACCGACGCCGGTCTTCTCCGCCTCTCGCAATGCTGCGAGCGTTCCGATAGCCGCATAGAGGGAAGCGGCGAGGTCCCCGATGATCGTGCCGACGCGAACGGGCGGCATATCGGCATAGCCATTCATCGACCACAGCCCGCCGGCCGCCTGCCCCGTATTGTCATAGGCCGGCTTGGATGAATTTGGACCTGTGCGCCCGAAGCCACTAATAGCGGTGTAGACGAGCCTGGGATTGATCTCGCGCAGCACCTCGTAGCTGAGGCCAAGCTTGTCCATGGTGCCCGGCCGGAAGTTCTCGACGAGGATGTCGGCCTTCTGCACCAGCTTCTTCAGCAGGGCCTTGCCATCATCGGATTTCAGATTGAGCGTAATGCCCCTCTTATTGCGGTTGAACTGTGTGAAGAAGGCGCTGAGTTGCTCATCGTCGTTGCCGACGAAGGGTGGAAAGGTCCGCGCATAATCCGGCTCTCCGGGATGCTCCACCTTGATCACGGTGGCACCCAAGTCTGCGAACAACATCGAGCAGAATGGACCTGCGACAACACGCGTGATGTCAAGCACCGTCACGCCCTTGAGAGGACCGTTGCGCTCCTTGAGCCCATCTATCTTTTCTGCAGTGTTCACATCATCCTCCCAGTCCATACGAATATCCGCCGACAACATCGGCACGCGTGGTTTTCGTACAAGAGCATGAGTATCGAAGATACATTTTCATACCCGCCGGCCGTGCAGGTGTGACGCCTGCACGAAATTGCGTTGCACAAAGTGGCGTTAGAACGCCTCCACTTTTTACGAACGCAGCTTCTCGATAACTTCCTTGGCGCGATCAACACGCACGTCGTGATTGGCGGCGAGCGCGGCGGCGACCTTTTCGATCTCGTCGCCGGTAGCACCGGCGACGATGGCAATGTTGCGCGCATGCAGTGCCATGTGCCCCTTCTGGATGCCTTCGGTGGCCAGCGCACGAAGCGCGCCCATGTTCTGCGCCAGACCGACGGCAACGGCGACTTCCGCCAGTTCCTGCGCACTCTGCACGCCAAGTATCTTCAGGGCCGCTCGCGCGGCGGGATGGGTCTTGGTGGCACCGCCGACGAGGCCGAGCGCCATCGGCATCTCAATGGTGCCGACGAGATTGCCCTTGCCATCAATTTCCCAATTGGTGAGCGAGGTGTAGCGGCCGGAGCGCGAGGCCCAGACATGGGCGCCGGCCTCGATGGCGCGCCAGTCATTGCCGGTGGCGACCACGACGGGATCGATACCGTTCATAATGCCCTTGTTGTGAGTCGCCGCGCGGTAGGGATCGACGATCGCAAACGCGCAGGCCTCGACGATGCCGCGGGCAATCCGCTCGCCATTATATTCCTCGGTCTTCAACGCCTCCGGCGTCACTGACACCATGGCGCGGGCGATGCGCAGATCGGCGTAATTCGACAAAATACGAAGGCGAACCTCGCCGCCGGTGATCTTCTCGATCAGCGGCGCGACCGTCTCCGCCATCGTGTTGACGGTGTTCGCGCCCATGGCATCGCGCACGTCGACGATGAGATGCACGGCCATCATCGGCCCTACCGATGTGTTTTCGAACACATGCACCTCGACGTCGCGGCAGCCGCCGCCGAGCGAGATCAGCACCTTGTCTTTGGTATTCGCCGCCTCAAGGATGGCATCGCGCTCGCGTAGCACGCGCGCACGGGCGCCGTGCACGTCGGTCACGCCTAACACCTGCACCTGCGCACGCATGATCGGCGCGGAGCTTGAGGTCTGGAAACCGCCGCATTTGCGAACGATGCGCGCCATATAGGACGCCGCGGCCACCACCGACGGCTCCTCGACCGCCATCGGAATCAGGTAGTCACGGCCGTTCACGGTAAAATTGGTGGCGATACCGACCGGCAGTTCGAACGTGCCGATGACATTCTCGATCATGCCATTGGCGAGTTCGAGCGGCAGCGCACCGGGGCCAAAGGCCGCGCGCTCGGTGTCACCGAGTGAGGTCGCGTCGATCACACGGCCCAGCCTTTCGGCAGGCGCGAGATTGCGCAGATTTTCCAAACGCGAATTGATCTTTCCGGGCTGTTCGCCCGACTTCGAACCGGCCATTGCGGCGCCTCCCACACACAGGATCTTCTGTTGGCGGCACGTTAGGCATCCGCGGATGACGTCCGAAAGAGACAGTTCTGAAATATTGTCCTAGACTGTACCCATGCCGATATGACCTCTCTATTCGCGGATGCAGCATTCTTCCGTGCAAATGGAGCGCAGACCAGGTCCATCTGCGCGAAGACATGAGACTGGACAATTGAATTCAATCTTGTCGCTCTTGGAGAAAGGTACGGCTCCGATGGACCGTCCAGCACTGCACCTGGAGGCATTGCTTGACCACTTCTCGTGAGCCGTCCGATCGCAGCACAACGCTGGCCGAGACTTTGGCCGGCCGGTTGCGTGTGCGAATCCTCTCCGGCGCGTTGCCGGAAGGCAACCGCCTGCCCTCGATCAGAAAGGCCGCCGGGGAATTTGGCGTGTCGAAGAACACCGTGGTCGAAGCCTATGACCGACTGGTGCTTGGCAATCTCGTCGCGGCAAAGGCAGGCTCCGGTTTCGTGGTCATCTACCGCGGCGATGATGGCGGACGACCGAAACACGTGAGCGAAGCCGTCGACATCGCATCGCTGCTGAGCGCCCAGCTCTCGCAGAATTTCGAGATCCGCGTCGGCGACGGACGGCCGCCGGCGTCGTGGACGGAGCAATCGGAGATCAAGCGCCATCTGAGCGGGACCGGACGGATCCTGCCGGTCGCCGCTGACGCCTATGGCTCCGCGCTCGGATTCCTGCCGCTCCGACAACAGATCGCATTGCGGCTGCAAGCCCACCAAATCGCGGTGAAGGAAGACGAGCTTCTGCTCACATTCGGAGCCAATCACGCGCTCGACCTGATCATCCGCGCGATGCTGTCGCCTGGCGATACGGTGCTGGTGGACGAGCCCGGCTATTATCCTCTGTTCGCAAAGCTCACGCTGGCGCAGATTCGTATCGTCGGTGTTCGCCGCCTGGTGGATGGGCCGGATGTCGACGACCTCGCGGCAAAGATCCAGTCGGAGCGGCCGAAGCTATTTTTCACGCAGTCGCTCGGCCACAATCCGACCGGAGGATCGATCATGCTACCCGTAGCACATGCAGTGCTTCAGACGGTGATGCGATCGAACCTCGTGATCGTCGAGGACGACCCGTTTGCCGATCTGCCGATGGCGGTGAACAGCCGGCTGGCGACGCTCGATCAGTTGAACAATGTGATCTCGATCGGGACCTTCTCGAAGACGCTGTCGGCGAGCCTGCGATCAGGCTTCATCGCAGCTCGCAGCGACCGCATCGCGACACTGGCCGAATTGAAGATGCTTACCACCGTCAACAGTTCAGGACATGTTGAGCGGCTGCTGCACCGGCTGCTCGCGGACGGCCACTATGACCGGCACCTGAAGCGGCTGGGACAGCGGAGTGAAGCCGCCATGGGCCAGGTGCGCGCCAATCTCGTGCGCGGCGGACATCGGCTCTATGCCGACGCACGCACGGGCTATTACCTGTATCTGCTGCTGCCGGACGGAATCGACGACATGGCACTGGCACGCGAAGGCGCGAAGGACAGCATCTTTATCGCGCCGGGAAGCCTGTTCTGCCTCGACAAGAACAGCCCGCTGGCACGGGCGATCAGGATCAATGTGTCGCGGGCGGACAATCCGAAATTCTACGAATTTCTGCTGCGCCGGCTGCAATAGACGCCGCGACGCCTTCAGGTCGCTTCCTCGGTATAGGGAGCCAGCACATCCAGCAGATCCCGGCCCCGCGCCGGGGTCGGCTCCACCAGCGCGCGGTTGGCGACCGAGTCCAGATGCGAATGCATCAGCGACATCGCCTTGTTGGCGTCGCCCTCCTGCAGCGCTTCGATGATCGCTATGTGCTCGCTGATGCCGCATTCCGATGAATGCGGCCGGCTGAACAGCGACAGTGTCAGACAGCACCGATAGGCGATCTCGCTGACATAGCGGACCAGCACCGGGCTATTGGTCATCGACGCCAGCATGATGTGAAATTCAGTCGCCAGGCGAATGGACACGGCGTTCGGCCCGTCATGCGCCTCACGCTCCGCCTCGACATGCGCCTTGAGGCGCGCGATCTGACTGCTGCTGAGCTTGCCGGCGATCTTGCGGACGATCAGCCGCTCAAGATCCATCCGGATGTCGAAGATGTCCCGCGCATCCTGCCAACTCGGCGTCACCACCACCGCGATGCGGTTACGTCGCAGCTCCACAAGCCCCTCGGACGCCAGTTGCCCGAGTGCATAGCGCGCAATGGTGCGGCTAACGCCGAAGCGCTCACCCAGAGAGTCCTCGGGAAGCTTGGCGCCGGGTTCCAGAGCCTGCTCGATGATCGCCCGCCGCAGCGCGCGGCAGATCATCCCAACCTTGTCTTTTGAATTCGGCGCTTCTGGCATTCAGTCAGACCTATCGTGATCGCTGCACGTGAGCTTTGCCCGAAGTGCATGCAATCTAAGAGAGTAGATGCCCAATAATTCCGCATGGAATGGCGAGCGAGCGTAAAATGACAACGTTTCGCCCCGGACTCAAGTGGCACCCCAATTGCATGCACTTATTGCTATGACAAGTATGCAACAAAATGGGCCCGCCGAGGGCCAACGCAGACCGACCGCCGTTGAGCTGTCCGCAACCTCCGTAACGTTCGGCCGCGGCCCGACCGCCACGCCGGCGCTCGCCGAGACCAACCTTAGCATTCCCGATGGCGAATTCCTTGCCCTTGTCGGCCCCTCCGGCTGCGGCAAGTCGACGATCCTCAAGCTCGTCAGCAATCTGCTCCGCCCCACCACCGGCGTCGTCATCGTCGGCGGCCGCGAGGTCGCTGCCAAGGCGCTGCGGATCGGCATGGCGTTCCAGAACCCGACCATGCTGCCCTGGCTGACCATTGAGCGGAACATCATGCTTCCGCTCAAGATCGTGGAGCCGTTCCGGTCCGAGTATCGGCAGAAGCGCAAAGGCGAATTTCGCGACAAGGCCCATGCATTGCTGGCCCAGGTCGGCCTCAAGGATTTCGGCAACAAATATCCCTGGCAGTTGTCCGGCGGCATGCTGCAGCGAGCCAATCTGTGCCGCGCGCTGATTCATGAGCCGCGCATGCTGCTGCTGGACGAACCGTTCGGCGCACTCGACCAGTTCACCAAGGAAGAGCTCTGGTCGATCCTCCAGAGCCTCTGGCTGCAACACAAACCAACAGTGCTGCTCGTAACGCACGATCTCCGCGAGGCCGGCTTCCTCGCCAGCCGCATCTGCGTGATGAGCGCGCGCCCAGGCCGTATCCTCGACGACAGCGCGGTGGACTTTCCGCGCCCGCGCACCATCCCGATGACCTTCGAGCCCGACTTCGTTGCGCTGAACCAGCGTCTGCGCGACCTCATCGTCAATGCGCGGAGCAATGCTCCGGCCACGCAAGAGGCATAAATGAATCTCGGCCTCCGTCAGAAACTCTGGTCGTTCGGACTGATCGTCGCATTCTTCGCGGGATGGCAGCTGTTCTGCATCGTCTCGGGCATGTCCGATCTGATCCTGCCACGCCCGACCGATGTTCTCGCGACACTGATCGCGCGCCTCCCGGTGTTGTGGCCGCATATCATCCAGACCCTCAGCACCACCATGGCCGGCTTCGCGCTCGGCGTCGGCCTCGGCGTGGTGCTCGGTGCAATCATCGGCGTCTCGAAAGTCGCCTATGACACCGCCTATCCGCTGCTGGTCGGCTTCTCGTCGATCCCGAAAGTCGCCGTCGTGCCGATCTTCGTTCTGTGGTTCGGCTCCGGCTCCGTGCCTGCGATTCTGACTGCACTGTCGATCTGCTTCTTCCCCATCGTCGTCAACATCGCGACCGGTCTCGCCACCACCGAGCCGGAACTCGAGGACGTGCTGAAGGCCCTTGGCGCAAGCAAGATGGACATTCTGTGGAATGTCGGCCTGCCGCGCACCATGCCGTTCTTCTTCGCCTCGCTCAAAGTCGCTGTCAGCTACGCCTTCGTCGGCGCCGTTCTGGCAGAAACTGTCGCGTCCAATCGCGGCATCGGCAATGTGATGATGAGCGCATCGTCGAACTTCAACGTCCCGCTCGTCTTCGCTTGCCTGTTCATTCTCGCGATCCTTGGCGTGGCGCTCTACGTCATTTTCTCTCTGATCGAGGCGCGCGTGACCGGCTGGGCCACGCGCAAGAACGATCTCGTTGCGACCTAATCACCTCACACCAACCAGGAGAACGTCATGTTGAAGAGATTGACCGCCCTCGCCGTGGGCAGCGTCCTGCTCACAGGCTCCGCCTTCGCTCAGGAGACGACCATCAAGTTCACGCTGGGCTGGAAGACCCAGGGCGCCGACGCCGCCTTCCTCTATGCGAAGGAGAAGGGCTTCTTCAAGGAAGAGGGCCTCAACGTGGTGATCGACCAGGGCGAAGGCTCCGGCGCGACGGTGACGCGCATTATGTCCGGCGCCTGGGATGCCGGCTTCGGCGACGTCAATGCCATTATCCAGAACGCCTCGACGCGTCCGCAGGATTCGCCGGTGATGGTGTATCAGATGTGGAACCAGCCACCCTTCGCCATCGTGACCAAGAACACCAGCGGCATCAATAGCATCAAGGATTTCGAAGGCCGCACGCTGGGCGGCGCGCAGGGCACGCCGACGACCCGCCTGCTGCCGGTCTTCATCCAGAAGAACGGCCTCGCTGGCGACAAGATCAAAGTATCGAACATGGCGCCCAATCTGCAGGAGCCGATGCTGATCAAGGGCGACATCGACGCCGCCCTCGTCTTCAATATCACCAGTTACTTCAACCTAGTGCTGAACCGTCAGGATCCGGAGAAGGACTTCAAGTGGTTCACCTTCGGTGACTACGGCCTCGACCTGTATTCCAACGGCGTGATGGTGTCGAAGAAGCTGCTGAAGGAGAATCCGAAGGCCGTTGCCGGCCTCGTGCGCGCCATCAACAAGGGGCATCTCGCGGTCGCCAAGGACCAAAACGAAGCCCTCAAGGCGATCGCCACCTTTGATAACCTCATCGACATCCCTGTCGAGAAGCGCCGCCTGCAATATGCCTTCGAGAAGCTGATCGTCACGCCGGAGATGAAGGAAATCGGCACCGGCGACATCAAGGACGATCGCATGGCCCGCGCCATCGGCATGGTTGTGGAGGGCTACGGCCTCAGCCGCACGCCGACCCCACAGGAAATCTTCTCCCGCGAATTCCTACCGCCGCGCGCCGAGCGCGAGCTCATCTATACGAAGAACTGATTACGTCCATGACTGAGGTTCTGTCTGCGGCTCATATCTTCACCGGCACAGATCGAGGCCTCGTGCCTCAGGCCAGCATCCACCATGCGGATGGTCTGATCACGAGCGTCTCGGCCGGCGCGCATATTTCGCCGCAGACAAATCACCTGATCATCCCCGCACTGGTCAACGCCCACGACCATGCCCGGCCGTCCATGACATCCTTCGGCGCATCAAACATGCCGCTGGAATCGTGGATCGTCCGCTCGGCCTTCGGCACGCCGCCCGATCCCTATCTCGTCGCCGCTGTCTCGCTCGCCCGTTCGGCGCGAGCAGGCTGCGGCGGAGCGATGATTCATTACACCCGCCCGAGCGGCAAAATGCCGATTCTCGACGAGTCGATCGCAATCGCAAAGGCCGCGAGCGATGTCGGCATCCGGCTGGCCTTCGCGCTGGCCGTACGCGACCAGAACCCGATCGTCTATGGCGATAGCGCCGACGTGCTTGCCGCATTGCCCGAAGACGACCGCAGCGCGATCCAGGACATGTTCATTCGTCCGAGCCCGACGCCATCCGAATATCTCGACCGCGTCGAGGCCATTCATGCGGCCATCGCGGGACCGATGATCGACGTGCAATTCGGGCCGGCTGGCGTCCAGTGGTGTTCCACCGCGCTGCTCGAGGCGATTGCCGAACGCTCGGCCACCACCGGCCGGCGCGTCCACATGCATCTGCTCGAGACCATCTATCAGCGGCAATGGGCCGACCGCGCCTTTCCCGACGGTATGGTGCGCTTCCTCAAGAATATCGGCTTGCTGTCGAACCGGCTGACGCTGGCGCATTGCATTCATGCGCGGCCGGACGAACTCGACATGATCGCCGAGTCCGGCGCGACCATCGTGACGAATTTCAGCTCCAATCTGCATCTGCATTCCGGCCTCGCACCGATTGCCGATGCCCATCGCCGCGGCTGCCCTATTGCCGTCGGCATCGACGGCGTTGCCCTCGACGAAGACGACGATGCGATCCGCGAAATGCGCCTCGTGCAAATGGCCCATGATGGGCTCGGCTTCGACCGCACCTGGAGTCGGGCAGAGTTTCTCGCACTCGCCATCCGCAACGGCCGCAGATCGATTGGCGCGCCCGGCCCGGGCACGCTCACGACCGGAGAGGTCCCGGATTTCGTGACCCTCGATATCGGCCAGCTCGACCGCGATGCCATCATGCCGGTCGATCCGATCGACATGCTGTTTGCGCGCGGCAATTCAAGCTGCATTCGCGATGTCGTCGTCAACGGCCGCACCATCAGCCGCGATGGCAAGCCAACCGGCGTCGATCTGGAGGCCATGGAGACCGAGTTGCGTGGGCTCTATCGCAAGAGCGTGCCGCAATTCAAGGCGTTCGAACGTGCCTGGGCGCCGTTCGAAAGCGCCGTATCGCACTGGTTCCGGCAACAGGGGTGTTGCTAGCAGCAGGGATGTTACCAGCTCACTGAACACCGAGCCGCTTCAGTTCACCTGACGCTTTTCAAGCTTTCGCGCTAGCGTACGACGATGCATGCCAAGACGACGCGCCGTCTCGGAGATGTTGAAGTCGCTTTCCACCAGGGTCTGGTGAATGCGCTCCCATTCCAGCGTCTTGATCGAGGTCGGGCGCTCCGTGAGCGCCACCTGCACATCGCCGGTCGCTTTCTGGAAGGCTTCCTCGATGTCGTCGGTGTTCGAGGGCTTGGCGAGGTAATGACACGCGCCGAGCTTGATCGCCTCCACCGCCGTGGCGATGCTGGCATAGCCGGTGAGCACCACGATCAGCATCTCAGGGCTCAGCGCATGCAGCGCCTCGACACAGGCGAGACCCGAGGCTCCACCGAGCTTGAGATCGACGACCGCATAGCCGGGCACCTTGTCGCCGAGCACCTCGGTCAAGGTCTCGAAGCCCTCGGAATGCAGCACGGTGTAACCGCGACGCTCGAACGAGCGCTTTAGCGTGCGCGCGAAACCCTCGTCGTCCTCGACAATGATCAGCAGACGTTCATCCGACATGTTTGCGCGCTCCAATCGCGAGGGCGGACAGTGGCAGCGACAACGACACGAGGGCGCCGCCCACGGGACGATTCTCCGCCACCACCGCGCCGCCCAGTTTGCGGACGGCATTGACCACCAGAAACAGACCGAGCCCGCGCCCGGACTGGCCCTTGCTTGAATTGTAGGGTTTTCCAAGATTCGCCAGCATCTCCTTGGCGAAACCCGGCCCCATGTCGCTGACCTTCAGCACCAGTTGGTCTCCATCGCGCTCGATGGCAAGACGGATCCAGAGCGGCGATACTTCATTCGCATTGTCGAGCACATTGAAAATCATCTGCTTCAACGCAGAATCCGAAACGATCGGCATATCCTCGCCAAACCGGTTCTCATAGACCAGCGTTCTGCTTGAGCGCGCGATGCGCCATTCCTCAACCAGCTCACTGAAGAAATCGTGCACGCATGTGACGGCAGGCGCTTCACCGCGCATATCACCCGCAGACATCAGGATGCCGGTGACGATCGACTTGCAGCGCTGTACATCGGCCTGCATTTCAGCGATCTCTTCCATCAATTCAGGATCCTTGGCCAGCGCCGGCATGCGGCGCCAGTCGCTGAGGATGACCGACAGCGATGCCAGCGGCGTACCAAGCTCATGCGCGGCCCCAGAGGCGAGCAGGCCCATGCGCACGATATGATCTTCCTCCGCGGCTTGCTGGCGCAGCGCTGCGAGACCCTCGTCCCGCTCGCGCAGGTTTTGTGCGATCCGCGTCATGAAAACGACGATCAACGCTGCATCCAGCACGAAGCAGATCAGCATGCCTATAATGTGCAGCTGGAAGAGGTTGTCACGCAGCGTGTCCGGTAGCTCCAACGGGCGATGAAACACAATCAGCCCGGCAAAGCACAGACAGGCGACAACGACTACAACCCAGGTCGAGCGACCGTTCAGCAGCATTGCTCCGAGCGTCACCTGCAGCAGATAGAGCGACACGAATGGGTTTGTCGCGCCGCCGCTCAGATAGAGCTGCCCCGTCAGCGCCGCTACATCGAGCAGCAGGAGCAGAAGCAGTTCGCGGTCACGCGCGTCGGTTTGCTGGCGCAGCCACTCCTGGCTGATGACATTGAGGAATACCGACCCGCACAGCACCGCCACCATGGCCATCCACGGCAACGCGATGCCCATCACCAGATGCACGAAGCCGATAGTCAGGACTTGCCCGACCACTGCGATCCAGCGCAACTGGATCAGCAGATTGATGTTCTTGATATTGGTGGTTTCGTCGAGCGGTAAAGCCGAGAACGCAGCAGGTTTGGTTGCCCCCGCAGCGTCAATAGGCGACGGGGCCACTGCACTGACGCCAGTGACGTCTTGTGTCCCCACGTTGCTCTCTGCTCCCAAACCCGGCATCTGGTCCCGTCAGCTTGATCGGCCGGCCTCAATCGGACCAACGCATCATCTATGACGTCATACGCGAGGTAGTGATTTTTTCCGAATCCGCCACTCGTCGCGAGCGACGAACAGGGCACCGCCGGCCAGCATCAAAGCGAGGCCGAACCAGGTGATCGCATAGACCACGTGGTTGTTCGGGAAGGCGATCACGGTCAGGCCGCCGTGGGGCTGACCCGGTGCGTCCAGCGCGGCATTGGCATCGATGAAATAGGGCGCGACATCCTGCAATCGCAGCCCGCCGAGCGTCTGGCTGGCGGCAATAGCCTCGACGTCGCGGGAATACCAGCGCTGGGCAGCGGGATCATTTGACCGCAGGAACCCGCCCTTCGGTTCGGTGACGCGCAGCAGGCCTGTCACCGACACCGGCGTCGCGGGCGCCGCAAATACGCCGGCTTTGCGCTCGTCCGGGCTGACGAAGCCCCGGTTCACCAGCACGGTGTAGCCGGCCTCGGCGCGCAGCGGCGTCAGCACCCAGAAACCGGCGCCGAGATCCGAGACCGCCTGCACCAGAGTGTCGGCACCCGGCACGAACCGCCCGGTGACGCTGACGCGACGATATTCATCGTCATTGCGATTGATCGCAGGCCACGCCGCAGGCCCGGGTGCAGCTTCGGGCTCGGCGTGGCTGCGCTGATCGACACGTGCGATCAGATCCAGTTTCCAGGCGCGGCGTTCGACCTGCCAGATGCCCAGCGCGGTCAATCCCGCGATGCCGAGCAGTGCCAGCAGACCCAGCACCGTGAGGGTTGTCGCGCTACGTGGCGACCGCCCGGATTCGATTTTCGATTCAGACGACTCCTGTCTGGCCGGGCGGCCCACGACGATCCCGTCGTTGGCGCGCGCCATGGCCATCAGGGCATATTCCTCATGTCGTGAACCGGCATCATGTTGACGTTGAGGTGGTACATCACCCAGAGCGAACCGCTCAGCGCGATCACGACGATGATGATCGTGAAGATCAGCGCCATCATGGTCCAGCCGGCATCCGACGTCGCATTCATATGCAGGAAGTAGATCATGTGAACCACGATCTGCACCACAGCGAACGCAACGACGATCGCGATGGTCCAGTTCTTGTTCCCGATCGCACCGGTCATCACCAGCCAGAACGGAATGGCGGTAAGGATGACTGAGAGGAAGAAGCCGGTCATATACGACTTGAACGAACCATGGTCGCGGCCAGCATCGTGGCCGTGGTTATCGTGACCATGTCCGTGCGCGGCATGTGCATCGGCGCTCATCGCAGCACTCCTAGCAGATAAACAAAGGTGAAGACGCCGATCCAGACGACGTCGAGGAAATGCCAGAACATGCTCAGGCACATCAGTCGGCGCTGGTTCGCCTCGATCAGGCCAAAGCGAGCGACCTGCACCATCAGCGTGACCAGCCAGATGATGCCGAAGGTGACGTGCAGACCGTGGGTGCCGACCAGCGTGAAGAAGGACGACAGAAAGGCGCTCCGCCAGGGGCCAGCACCTTCGTGGATCATATGATGGAACTCATAGAGTTCGATGCACAGGAATGCGAGGCCGAACAGGCCGGTGATGCCAAGCCACATCTGGGTCGACTTCACTCTGCCCTTCATCATCTCCAGCATCGCGAAGCCGTATGTGATCGATGAAAACAGCAGCATCGCGGTGTTGAGCGCAACCAGGTTGAGGTCGAACAGATCCTTCGGCCCGGGTCCCGCAGCATAGCTGCCGCCGAGTACGCCAAAGGTGGCGAACAGCATCGCGAAGATGAGGCAATCGCTCATCAGGTAGAGCCAGAAGCCCAGCATGGTGCTTGAACCGGCCGGATGATCGTGTTCGTCAACGACGTAGAAGACCGGGACTTCAGTGCCGTTTATCGTTTGGGTCGGTACGTTCATGACGCGGCCTGTACTGCGAGAAGTTTCGTACGCTCGCCTTCGGTACGGATGACGTCCTCCACCGGGATGTGGAAGTCACGGTTGTAGTTGAAGGTGTGGAAGATCGCGACGCCGACGATGGCAATGAAGCTCAGGGCCGCGAGCCACCACATGTACCAGATCAGAGCGAAGCCCATCGCGGTGGCCAGGACAGAGAGGATCACACCGGTGCCGGTGTTCTTCGGCATATGGATCGGCCTGAAGCCCTCCAGCGGACGCGTATAGCCGCGGCGCTTCATATCCCACCACGAGTCATTGTCGTGAATGACAGGAGTGAAAGCGAAGTTGTAATCCGGCGGCGGCGACGACGTTGCCCATTCCAGCGTACGCCCGTTCCAGGGATCTCCTGTGGTGTCGCGTAGCTTCTCGCGGTTCCAGATGCTGACGGCGATCTGGACGAGGAAAGCACCGATGCCAATGGCGATCAAAACCGCACCAAAAGCAGCGATGACGAACCAGATCTGCAGCGACGGATCGTCGAAGGTGCGCAGGCGGCGGGTGACGCCCATCAAACCAAGCACATAGAGCGGCATGAAGGCGAAGTAGAAACCGAGGACCCAACCCCAGAACGAGACCTTGCCCCAGAACTGATCGAGCTTGAAGCCGAAGGCCTTCGGGAACCAGAAGTTGATGGCCGCGAAGATGCCGAACACCACGCCGCCGATGATCACGTTGTGGAAGTGAGCGATCAGAAACAGGCTGTTATGCAGGACGAAGTCGGCCGGCGGCACTGCGAGCAGAACGCCGGTCATGCCGCCGATCACAAAGGTCAGCATGAAGGCGATCGTCCACATCATCGGCAGTTCGAACCGGATGCGGCCGCGATACATCGTGAACAGCCAGTTGAATATCTTGGCCCCCGTCGGGATCGAGATGATCATCGTCGTGATGCCGAAGAAGGAATTCACGCTGGCGCCCGAGCCCATGGTGAAGAAGTGATGCAGCCAGACGAGATAGGACAGGATCGTGATGACCAGCGTGGCGTAGACCATCGAGGTGTAGCCGAACAGCTTCTTGCCCGAGAAGGTCGAGGTCACTTCCGAGAACACGCCGAACAGCGGCAGGATCAGGATGTAAACCTCCGGGTGGCCCCAGATCCAGATCAGGTTCACGTACATCATCGGGTTGCCGCCGAGATCGTTCGTGAAGAAGTTGGTGCCGACGTAACGATCCAGCGACAGCAACGCGAGTACAGCAGTCAGGATCGGGAAGGACGCGACGATCAGGACGTTGGTACAGAGTGAAGTCCAGGTGAAGATCGGCATCTTCATCATGGTCATGCCGGGTGCACGCATCTTCACGATGGTCGCGATCAGGTTGATGCCCGATAGCGTCGTGCCGACACCGGCGACCTGCAGCGCCCAGATATAATAGTCGACGCCGACATCCGGACTGTAACCGAGATTCGACAGCGGCGGATAAGCCAACCAGCCGGTCTTGGCGAATTCACCGACGAACAGCGACATCATGACAAGGATGGCGCCGCCGGTCGTCATCCAGAAGCTGAAATTGTTCAGGAACGGGAACGACACGTCGCGCGCACCGATCTGCAGCGGCACGATGTAGTTCATCAGGCCGGTGACCAGCGGCATCGCCACGAAGAAGATCATGATCACGCCATGCGCCGTGAACACCTGATCGTAGTGATGGGCGGGCAGGAAGCCGTCGGAGCCATTGAAGGCCATGGCCTGCTGAGCGCGCATCATGATGGCGTCGGCGAAACCGCGCAGCAGCATGACGATGCCCAGCACCATGTACATGATGCCGATCTTCTTGTGGTCCACGCTGGTGAACCACTCCTTCCAGAGATAGCCCCACAGCTTGAAATAGGTCAGCGCGCCGAGCAGCACGATGCCGCCGAGTGCGACCATCGCGAAAGTCGCGACCAGAATCGGCTCATGATAGGGAAACGATTCAAGCGTCAGGCGGCCGAAGATGAACTTCGCAAGCCCGGTATTTGCCACTGCGGCTGTATCAGACATTTAGATCGACCCGATCAGGTGTTGGAAGCGCGCCGCTCGGCAGGCGGCGGCGCAGGCGTGAAATTAAACGGCGCGGGGGCGGCACCGGGGCGCGCGAGACCAGCACCGGTGACCGGCGTCGGGTCAAGTGGAGTCGTCGTCGAGCGGTGATCGGCTGCTTCGCGTGCGGCCTCGGCGAGGGTGCAGACGCTGGCGACGTAGTTCTTCGTCGAACTTGTGCCGTCGAGCATCGAGATATTGTACTTCAGCGGCAGGATATTGCGGGCGCTGGCGAGGCCCAGACCACCCTTCGCATCCATCGCCATCATCTCGCTCATACACATCTTGCCGGGCTGGGCGCACATGTTGAGGATCGCCTTGTAGAGATCAGGCGCGACTTCCTTGTAGAGACGAACCGGCACATTCTCGCTGGGCTTTTCGAGCTCCAGATAGGCCTCGCGGCTCAGTGTCTCGTTGCTCGCCTTGGCCTTGGCGATCCAGGCATCGAAGCCGGCCTGATCGACGCCATGGAACTTGAAGCGCATGCCGGAGAAGCCAGCGCCGCTATAGTTCGCCGAGAAGCCGTCATAAACGCCAGCCTTGTTGATGACCGCGTGCAGCTTGGTTTCCATGCCCGGCATCGCATAGATCTGACCAGCGAGCGCGGGGATATAGAAAGAGTTCATCACCGACGACGCAGTGATCTTGAAGCGCACCGGACGATCGACCGGCGCGGCCAGTTCATTGACCGTAGCAATGCCGTATTCCGGGTAGAAGAACAGCCACTTCCAGTCGAGCGCGACGACTTCGACCTGCAGCGGCTCAAGAAGGCTCGCAGCATTGCCGGGCGCAATCCGGTCGAGCCGACGATACGGGTCGAGCAGATGCGTGCTGGACCAGGTCACTGCGCCGAGACAGATGATGATGAGGAGGGGCATCGACCAGATGACCAGCTCGAGATGGGTCGAGTGATCCCAGTCCGGCTCGTATTTCGCGTCGGCATTCGACTGCCGGTACTTCCAGGCGAAGAACACGATCAGGGCCATTACCGGCACGATGATCAGCAGCATCAACACCGTGGAAATGACCACGAGATCGCGTTGCTGCACTGCGATGTCACCCGCAGGATTCATCACGACGAAATTGCATCCGCCCAGCAAGGCAACCAAGGGCAGCAAAAGGAGTATCCGTAGGCGGCTCAAGGTGTTACCCATTCGATAATGTTCGTTCGCGCGCACGGTTAGGCGCATTTGCTGCAGGGCAACATTGGACAATTTGTCCAATGGTCCGAAGACGCGGTTCGCGACAAATCGTCAACCTCGCGTCGCCCTTTGGGCGTCGATTGCATGACCTTCAACACACTACCGACGGATAGAAAAAATGGCGCAGACGTCATCGACGATGGAACGGGACGCACGCCTTCTGCACGCGGATGGCCACGGTGAGGTCAACCCGGGCGAGATCGCCATCGGCGTGATCATCGGCCGAACTTCCGAGTTCTTCGATTTCTTCGTCTATGCGATCGCCTCGGTGCTGGTGTTTCCGAAGCTCGTCTTCCCCTATCTCGATCCTCTGACCGGCACTCTCTATTCCTTTGCGATCTTTTCGCTGGCATTCATCGCCCGCCCGATCGGCACGATGATCTTCACAGCTATCGATCGCAGCCAGGGCAAGGGCGCCAAGCTGACCATCGCGCTGTTCCTGCTCGGCGTTGCCACCGTCGCCATCGCCTTCCTGCCCGGGCACGAATCAATCGGCGTCGCATCAGCCTGGCTGCTGGCTGCTGCACGTATCGGCCAGGGCATTTCCTGGGGCGGCACCTGGGACGGTCTTGCTTCGCTGCTGGCGCTGAATGCGCCGGAAGGCAAGAAGGGCTGGTACGCCATGATCCCGCAGCTCGGCGCCCCGATCGGCCTTCTGGTGGCGAGCGCGCTGTTCGCCTTCTTCGTCGACACGCTGTCCGCTGATGACTTCCTCGACTGGGGCTGGCGCTATCCGTTCTTCGTTGCTTTCGCCATCAACGTCGTCGCCCTGTTCGCGCGCCTGCGCATGGTGGTGACGCCGGGCTACACCGAACTCTTCGAAGCCCGCGAACTTGAGCCATCCTCGATCACCGAGACGATCGCCCAGCAGGGCCGCACCGTTGTGATCGGCGCCTTCGCACCGCTGGCGAGCTTCGCACTGTTCCACATGGTCACAGTGTTCCCGCTCTCATGGGTGTTCCTGTTCACCCGCGAAGCACCCGGCCGCTTCCTGATCGTCGAATGTATCGGTGCCGTATTCGGCATCATCGCCATGATCGTGTCGGGCTACGTCGCCGACAAGGTCGGTCGCCGCACGCTGCTGACCGGTTCGGCGATTGCCATCGCGGTATTCAGCGGCTTCGCACCGCAGATGCTGGACGGCGGCATCGTCGGCGAACTGGCCTTCATGGTGACCGGCTTCATCCTGCTCGGCCTGTCGCTCGGTCAGTCGTCGGGCTCGGTCGCATCGAGCTTCTCGAAGCGCTTCCGCTACACCGGTTCGGCGCTCACCACCGACCTTGCCTGGCTGTTCGGCGCCGGCTTCGCGCCATTCGTGGCGCTGGTGATGTCGAGCCGCTTCGGCCTGTCCTCGTCGGGCGTGTATCTGCTGTCGGGCGCGGTCGTGACCCTGCTTGCGATCTCGATCAACCGGCAGTTCGCCAGCCGCGACGCCTCGGCGATCCAGCCATAAGCAACACTGCCGCTAAAGAAAGAGCCTCGGTTCTGAGCAGAACCGGGGCTCTTTCTTTTTGTTCTGGCTGGTTTCCCTGACGCAAACCGGCATCTGCTTCGCTAATGCGACAGCGGCACATCATCCTGGTGCAGGATGCGTTCGGCGGCACCCTGCAGGTCGTCATACTGGCCTGATTTCAGCGACCACAGGAACGCCGCGAGGCCGCACAGGCCAAGCCCGATGGCGATCGGAATCAGATAGAAGTAGTCTGTCATTCCGCCGGCTCCATTCTGACTGACATTCGCGGCGTTGATGCGCTTGCGCCCTGAGACTTGTCGGACTTGCCGCGGCCACGCAGCCGCAGCGCGTTGGCCACCACGACGATGGACGAACCGGACATCGCAATCGCGGCAACTAGCGGCGTGACGTGACCCATGATCGCGATCGGCACCGCAATGAGATTGTAGCCGACTGCCAGAGCGAGATTCTGCCGCACGAGATGCCCGGCCTCGCGCGAGACCGCGATTGCCTGAGACACCGCCGACAGGTCCTCGCGCAAGAAGACGAGATCTGCCGCGTTGCGCCCGACATCGGCAGCCGATGCCGGCGCCATCGACGCATGCGCGGCCATCAGCGCCGGCGTGTCGTTGAGACCGTCGCCAACCATCAGCACCTTCTTGCCGGCGGATGCCAGCTCGGCCACATGCGCCGCCTTGCCGCCCGGCAGCACGCCGGCGAAATATGGCACGCCCATGCCTGCAGCGAGTGTCCGCACCGGCGTCTGGCGATCGCCCGAGACAACCTCGACTGACAGTCCGTCGCGCTTCAATGCGCCGACCGTTTCAGCCGCGCCCGCACGCAACCGATCCTCGAAGCGGAAATCCGCCACGCATTGTCCATCGCGCGACAACACGACGGAAGAGCCATCGAGATCCATACCGCTGGTATCGGTGGCCCATTCCGGCCGCCCGAGGCGCAGCACGCTGCCGCCGAGACGCGCTTCCATGCCGCAGCCCGGATGTTCGGAGACATCATCGAGCGCAATCGGAGTCGTCGTTGTTGAAACGGCAGCAGCGAGTGCACGCGAATAGGGATGACGTGAATGCGCGGCGATCGCGCCGGCCAACGCCAGGGTCGCAGGATCGACGTTGTCCGAATTGACGACGCGGGCATTGCCAAGCGTCAGTGTGCCAGTCTTGTCGAACACCACCGTATCGATCTCGGCGAGACGCTCAAGCGCCCCGCCATCCTTGATCATGATGCCGCTCTCAAACAGCCGCCGCGCAGCAACCACCTGCACCATCGGCACAGCTAAGCCAAGCGCACAGGGACAGGTGATGATCAGCACCGCGACGGCAATAGTGATCGCGCGATGAACGTCGCCGGACACGATGAGCCAGCCAACCAGCGTGATGGCCGCGGTAAGATGCACCACCGGCGCATAGAGCCCGGCCGCACGATCGGCGATGCGGCGATAGACCGAACGGCCCTGCTCTGCGGCTTCCATCATCCGCAGCATTTCCGCGAGGAACGACTCGTTGGCCGAGGCTGTCGCCGTGATGATCAGAGGCCCTGTGAGATTCAGCGTACCCGCGCGCAGCACTGAACCCGGCAGAGCCGGCTGCGGCACGCTCTCACCGGTGACCAGCGAGACGTCGAGTTCCGACAGACCCTTGGTCACCTGCGAATCGACCGGCACGCGCTCGCCGGCAGCGAGCATGATGGTCATACCCGGCGTGATTTCGCCGACCGGCAGATAGGTCTGCGCACCGTCACTCTGCAGAACCAACGCGCCCCGCGCCGCCAGGCGTGCGAGCCCCTTCACCGCGACACGCGCGCGCTCACGCATCATGTGATCGAGGGTGCGGCCGATCAGTAGAAAGAACAGCAGTGTCACGGAGGCATCGAAATAAGCATGCGGCCCATGGATCGCGGTTTCGTACAGGCTCATGCCGAAGGCCAGCAATACGCCGAGCGAGATTGGCACATCCATATTAGTGCGACCGTGACGCAGCGCCTGCCAGGCCGAGCGAAAGAATACCCGGCCGGAATAGATCAGCGTCGGCAACGCGATCAGCGCAGAGATGCCGTGGAACAGATCGCGCGTCGCGGGCTCGGCACCGGACCACACCGACACCGACAGCAGCATGATATTGCTCGCCGCAAAGCCCGACACCGCGAGCGCACGGATCAGTTCCGACAGCATCGTATCCGTGGCATCGCCATCGACTTCGAACAGATGCGCCTCATAGCCGACATTGCGCAGCGTTTCGATGAAAGGCGGCGGTGTGGCATCGGCGCGCCATTTGATGGTAACGCGCTTGGTCGAGAGATTCACCCGCGCCCACGTCACGCCATCGAGCGCGCCCAGCGCCTTCTCGACCGTACGAATACAGGCGCCGCAATGAACGTCCGGTACCGAGAGATCGGTCTGCCTCAAACCGCCGGCAATGATACGGCTGACCAGCAGGACTTCGCGCGGGTCCGGCGACGCCAGTATGGCCAATTCTGCTCCTGAGCCACAGCAACTCATCGGAGACCTCGCTTCTCACTTTGCGCATGATCCTTTCGGAAAACCGGTTCCCACTTTTCCGGATCATGCTCTAGCCAGTCACCTCGACACCCGGCTTCATCCCCACATAGGCGTGCCATGTCCCGTGACCGAGCACGGGAAACACGACGATCATACCGAGCAGGCCGGTCATGACATTGATCAAGAACAAAGCCAGCGCGATTCCCGCCCAAGTCAGCATGACCGGCAGATTGGCCCAGACCATCCCCATGCTGGTGCCCATGGCGGTGAGCGCATCGACGCGTTCGTTGAGCAGCACGGGAATGGCGAACACGCTGATCGCAAAGGAGAATGCCGCAAAGATGCCGCCGACCGCAGTGCCCGCGATCAGCATCGCCCAGCCAACGGGCGTGGTGAACAGCATGGCCGCAACGCCATCGAGGCCGGGAAACGGGTTCATGCCGAAAAACAGCGCGTAGATGATCACTGCGGCGCGGATCCAGACCAGCATTAGCGAGCACAACAAGAGGCCCGCGAACAGCAACTGCCCTCCCGACTTTGGCCGGACAAGGATCATCTGCAGCAGCGACACCCGCTCATGGGCGGCGATCCGGCGACTCTTCTCATAGAGTCCGATGGCGAGTATCGGCCCGACCACCATGAAGCCTGCAAAGGCCGGAAACAGGATGTAGTCCCAGCCGAAGGCGAACAATCCGCCGACGAGGACAACCGAAACTGCGAAAACCAGCACGCCATAGCTGAGGCTCACCGACGGGATAATCGTCAGATCGCGCCAGCCGGCTTTGAGCCAGTCAAAGGCGACGGATGGCGCGACATGGCGATTCCACGAGACGGAGGACGGCAGCGGAGGAGAAACGGCTGGAAGATTCATCTTCGACCTCGCAATCTCAATGACGCGGCGTGCATGACGAGGAGGCCGCGCTGAATTTGCCGGCTTCCGCGACACTGGCGCCGCGCTTGACGTGATCAATACAGTCGGGCTGCGACGAGAATGCCACATAGACCATGTGCGCATTGGCCATCAGCACCAGTAGCAGGCCGGCAGCAACCGCCATCCAGACCCAGAACTTCGCGTTGACCTGCTTCATTGCTGCTGCACTCATGGCCCGGCAGCCCTGAGGTTGACGAGATAGAGCGCGAGAATCTTGCGATCGAGCCCCGACAGGCGCGAATCCCAGCTCGGCATGTGGCCCTGCCGGCCACCCCAGACAGTCGTGAAGACCGATTGGGCGTCGCCGCTATAGATCCAGAAATTGTCGCGCAGGTTCGGCGCACCGAGTTCGATATTGCCGGTCGCGTTCTCGCCGTGGCAGGCGACGCAATTGTCGGTGAACACCGCCTTGCCGCTGGCGAGTTTCGCAGGCGCGATCACCTTCGCCACTGCGGGATTCGACAGGCTGCGGACATAGTCGACAACATCGTCGATCTGCTCGCGCTTCAGCATCCCGTCGCGGCCGAAGGCCGGCATCTGCGACGTCCGCGAATCCTTGTGCGGCGAATTGATGCCAACGCGGATCGTCTCGGCGATCGCATCGGGCGTACCGCCCCACAGGAAGGCCTGCGACACCAGCGTCGGAAAGCCCTTGCCGCCCTCGGCGGTGCGGCCATGACAGGCCGCGCAATTGTCGCCGAACAACGTCGCGCCGGTCTGCTTCACGATCTTCATCAACTTCGGATCGGCCTGGATAGCTTCGAAGCTTTCGGTCTCGATCAGCTTGCTCCACTTGGCGCGGTCCGAGGCCGCGTCCTTGATCTGCTCGGCCACGATGTTGCGCTGGTCGATCCCGAGCAGGCCCTTGGTATAGGTCACGCCCAGTGGCCAGGCCGGCATCAAGATCCAGTACACGACCGAATAGAGAAAGGTCGCCCAAAGAAAGAAGACCACCGCACGCGGCACCGGCGTGTTCAGCTCCTTGATGCCGTTCCACTCGTGGCCGGTGGTGAGATAGCCGGAGACGGGATCGCGTTCCTCTACTGCCATCGCTTCGCCTCATACGGCTTGTCCTCAACAGAGGGGTCGAGAATCGATTGCGCGGCAGAGTCGAACGACGTCTTGTTCTTCGGCCAATAGGCATAGACCACCACGCCGACCGACATGGCGATCAGGTAGAACAGTCCGAAGGATTTCGCGAACCAGACGGTGGTCTCATGCTCCATCGTTATTCTCCCACCGCAGCCGTTTTGGCCTTGTGAGCCGCATCGGTCAGCTTGCCCAATATCTGCAAATAAGCGACCAGCGCATCCATCTCCGTCGGCTCGCCGGGCTGACCGTCAAAGGCGCGCACATTGGTTGCCTCGCCATAGCGCTTGGTGACGCCTTCGGCGAAGGGCGTATCCGGCGAGGTCTGGCCATAGGCATCGTTGGATGCGTTGGCGATCATCTCGTCCGTATACGGCACGCCGACCTTGCGCAGCGCGGCCAGATGCAGACCGAGATCGTCGATCCGCGCCTTGGCGCGCGTGAGATAGGCATAAGGTGGCATCACGGATTCCGGCACCACGTCACGTGGATTGATTAGATGCTTGACGTGCCATTCGTCGGAATATTTGCCGCCGAGGCGCGCGATATCCGGTCCGGTACGCTTCGAGCCCCACAGCATCGGATGGTCGTATTTGGATTCGACCGCGAGCGAATATGGCCCGTAACGCTCGACCTCATCGCGCAATGTGCGGATCATCTGCGAATGACAGGCGTAGCAGCCCTCGCGGATGTAGATGTTGCGGCCGGCGATTTCGAGCGGCGTATAGACGCGCATATCCGGCGCATCCTCCACCGTCTGATGGATCGTGAACAGTGGCACGATCTCGATGAGGCCACCGATGCTGGCGGCAACGATAATGCCGATGGCAAGACTCATCGTCTTGCGTTCGAGCTTGTAGTGCAGACCGAGGAAACCCATCGCTATTCTCCCGGCTGCAGCGCTGGCACGCCAGCGGGCTGTGCCACCGGACGATCTGCGGCGCGTTCATCGGCCGGCTGACCAGCAGTGCGGATGGTCATGACGATGTTGTAGAGACCGATCACCGCGCCAGCGAGGAAGAAGAACCCGCCGACCGCGCGCGCAACGTAATAAGGCTTCATCGCGATCACTGTCTCGATGAAGGAATAAGACAGCGTGCCGCTACTATTATAGGTGCGCCACATCAAGCCCTGGATGATACCTGAATTCCACATCGCGAAGACGTATGTGAAGAGGCCGGCAACAGCGAGCCAGAAGTGCCATTCGACGAGCGCCGGCGAATACATCCGCTCGCGCTTCCACAGCCACGGCACCGACGCATAGATTGAGCCGAAGGTGATCATGGCCACCCAGCCGAGCGCGCCGGCATGGACATGACCGACAGTCCAGTCGGTGTAGTGCGATAGCGAATTCACCGAGCGAATCGCCATGAACGATCCCTCGAACGTGGTGAGACCGTAGAACACCGCGGCCACCATCATGAAACGCAGCGTCGCGTCGTCGCGCACCTTGTACCAGGCACCGTTCAGCGTCAGGAGCGCATTGCCCGCCGAACCCCACGAAGGAATCAGCAGCATCAGCGAGAAAGTCATGCCGAGCGTCTGCACCCATTGCGGCAGCGCCGTGTAATGCAGGTGATGGGAGCCCACCCACATATACATGAAGGTGATGCCCCAGAACGAGATGATCGACATCCGGTAGGAATAGATCGGCCGCCCCGCCCGTACCGGCAGATAGTAATACATCATGCCGAGGAAGCCGGAGGTGAGGAAGAAGGCGACTGCGTTGTGGCCATACCACCATTGGGTCATCGCATCCTGCACGCCGGAAAAGGCCGAATAGCTCTTGGCGTGACCGAACGAGACCGGCATCGCCAGATTATTGACGGTGTGCAGGATCGCCACCACCAGGATGAACGCCATGTAGTACCAGTTGGCGACGTAGATATGCGGCTCCTTCCGCCGCGCCAGCGTCCGCATATAGATGATGAAATAGACGATCCAGACGATCTCCAGCAGAAGGTCGGCATACCATTCCGGCTCGGCATATTCCTTCGACTGGGTGACGCCCATCAGATAGCCCGTGGCGGCGAGCACACAGAACAGGTTGTAACCGAGCAGCACGAACCACGGGCTGATCTGATCCGGCAATCGCGCGCGCGAGGTGCGCTGCAGCACATAGAGCGAGGTGCCGATCAGCCCATTGCCGCCGAAGCCGAAGATCACTGCGCTGGTATGCGCGGGGCGGATGCGGCCGAAGCTCGACCAGCCGGCATCGAATGTCAGATTGGGAAACACCAGCTGCCAGGCAACCCAGTCGCCGATGAACATGCCGATGACGGCCCAGATCATCGCCAGGATGATCGCCAGTTTGGTGGGGTCATCGTAATACAGCGCCAGCCGGGCCTCGTCCGGCTCCGGCTCGTAATAGACATAGATGACACCGAAGATGCCGGCGATCCCAGCCAGCATGACAATCGCACCATGGACGCCGAGCGGGTCCTGACGGCCGGCGATCGCCATCGCGAGACCGCAAGTCGTAAAGACCAGCAGGATGATCAGCGCAAGCTGCCGCTCCGATTTGGTCAATTGCGCGATCATCCGGTCATCCCCTGCTCGTCTCGCGGCGGCTCGTCAGGCAAGACGCGCAGCGCCCGATCGGCACAGAGCATCCCCACACCATCAAGAGTAGCTCACTCCGCCGCCACAGCGATTGACTTAGGTCAAGCCCGCGAACGGATTCCGACCGGGATCAATCGCAATTTTTGATACTTCTAATCAACGTCGCGCAACCGAACCTGGCTCGCTGCGTCTGCAGGAGCAGGCAGGATACCCGCGCTGTTAGTCCTTCACGTCGTAACGATAGGATTTCGAGACGATCTGCCAGCCATCAGCCAGCTTCATCGCGATCAGGTAATCGGTGAAGTAACGCGGCGGCAGCTGGCAGCGCACCTTGATAAAGGCTGTCTTGTCATCGGAGCGATCGACCGTGACGATAAAGTCCTCGCGCGACTTGCCCTCGACCTTGCCCGAATTGCGCTTGCGGACCATGGCCATCCAGTCAGGCATGGCCAGCACCTTCAGCTCGCCATTCTCCACCCAGCGCAGATCTGCACTCGGATGAAAGATCGCGCCAAGCTTCTCGGCATCAGCCTCGTAGAGGCCATCGAAATAATGCTGGATGACCGCTTCAACGGTCGAACGATCGTAAGCCAACGCATTCCCCCACCGGTAGCCGCACTGGAACCCTTATAACATCAAAGCGATGACGGCCATACTGTACCGTTGCATAGGTCATCCGACTTTGAATCACTTGCTGTCAGCGAGCATCTTTCGAAACCGCTCTATCTCCTGCGGCACGAAGGCCGTGAGATAGGCCGGCGCCATTTCAGCCTCGCCAGCAGGCATGGAGCCGAGATCGTCGAGCCGTTTCTGATAATCGGGGTTGGCAACGGCGGCGCGCATCGCGGCATTGAGCTTCCCGATGATCGGCGCGGGCGTGCCCTTCGGCGCGAACAGCGCATACCAACCGGATATTTCAAATTGCGGCAATCCGGCCTCGCTGGCAGTCGGAACGTCAGGCAAATGCGGCAGACGCGTTCTGGATGCCAGCGCGATGGCGCGAATGAGACCGCCCTGGATGGCCGGGGTCACGGAGGCCGAGGAATCGCAGATGCCGTCGATCTGCCCGCCGATCAGATCGTTCAATGCCGGACCGCCGCCGCGATAGCCGACCAGCGTGACGTCGATACCCGCGGCCTGGGCGAAAGCCTTGCAGAACAGATAGTTCTGCGAGCCTACGCCGGAGTGACCGATATTCAGCTTGCCGGGATTCTGCTTCGCATGGGCAATGAATTGCGCGAGATTCTCCGCCGGAAAATTGCGCCGGATAGCGACCATCGCCGAGCTCTTGTTGAACATGCCAATGCCTGCAAAATCCGACGGCGCGAATTTCACATCAGGCGTGAACAGATAAACTGCGGTATTGGTGCCGCTATTACCCTGCACGATGGTGTAGCCGTCTGGCGGAGCCTGCGCGACGCGGGCGAGCGCCACGGCCCCGCCCGCGCCGCCAATATTTTCGATCACGATGGGCTGACCGAGATGCCGGCCCATCTGCTCGGCAATCAGCCGTGCATTGACGTCGGAACTGCCGCCAGCGGCAAATGGCACGACGAGTGTGATGGGGCGAGTGGGATAGTCCTGCGCAGATGCGGAGAGTGGCGCGAACAGCGCCAGACAGAGCGGAGCAAGCCTGAGCCAAGCCATCCCGAATCTCCCCGACCAAGTGTTGCTAAGCCAGTCTTGCCTAAACAAGTCTTGCCTGATTTTTCCGTGATCTTAGGGAGTATCGGGCGCCGGACGCAAAGACATGTTATGCTGCAGAGCGGCGTAACCAACGGCGCGCGGTGCCGCTTTTTGACGTCTACGGAGGTCCTGATGACCATCTCCATGGTTCACCCGACAATCGACACTCACAGCCTGCTGACCGGCGCGCAATTCGCCGATGCATTCAGCATCTCCACCGAGACGACAGACCTGACCGCCCGCGACGCCGCCACCCGCATGTTCAGCCGTTCCCCGCGCTGGGTGGACGCCTTGATGCGGCTGCGGGATCTGATCGTTGCGCCCTTCGGGCTGAAGACGGCGCAATCCGCGCGTCACTCGGATGTCGACAAGGTCGGCTTCTTCCCCGTGCTCAGCGAGACGCCGCAGCGCCTTGTCGCAGGCTTCAACGACAGCCATCTCGATTTCCGCGTCGTGATCGACGTCGCAGCAGACGGCGTTGGCCAGCGCGTTACGGCAACGACGGTAGTGCTGATGCACAACTGGCTCGGACGCATCTATCTGACGGTCATCAAGCCGTTTCACCGGATGGTGGTCCGCTCCATGCTGCGGCAGGTCACGCGCTGAATTTGCCGCGGTGGCCGTGGGAACCTGGGTCATCGCAGCCCGTTAGCTCATATGCCATTTACCGAGATTGATCCGCAGAACGACGAGTTGAAAGTCACGCTGGCACACGCGTTTGATGCCGCTTGGCAGCCCTTTGTGACACATGAAGGCGAGTCCGCAGACACGCCAGAGAACCGCCGCCGCCTTGCCGCGCGGATTGTCGCCGTGGCGCGGTCAGGACAGACCGATGAAGAGGCGCTCAGCGAGGCCGGATTGATCTACCTACGTGTGCTAGCCGAGGCGGCGCGGCTGTCGGCACGCATTCGGGACGTTGCGTCTCCCGATCTGGCACCTCAGGCTGACGATCCGCGAAACCAGGCGTTCGGCCCGGAGATGGTGACCGCGATGTCAACGGCGCTGGATCGCTGCCTCGACGAATTGCCGCTGCGGATTTCATCGGATGCGGTGCAGTTACTCTCGAGCAGCATTCTCGATGAAGCGTCGCGCGGCGAGCGCGACCCGGAAAAGCTTCAGCTCCACGCCTTGGCATTGCTCAAGTCACGTCAGTAGGTTCCTTGCTGACCGGGTCAGCGTCCGCGGCCGCCCATTCGGCGACGCAACGTTCGAGATCCTTCAGGTTCTGCCGCATCTGCTCCAGCGAAAAGCCGATGGCAAAAAAGCGTTCGGCGACATCGCCGGGCAATCCGCGCGTCAGACCTTCCTGACGAAGCGCCGCGACCTCTCCCGCATAGGCCTGTAGTGCCGTCTGCACCGGCCAGATCGCCGGCGCGCCGGTGCCGCTGCGCAGTGCCACGGCCGTCGAATGCAAAAACGTCGTCATGGCATCGCTCACGCGCGAGAGTGGGCCCGCAAGACGAACCTGAAGCGCAGATGGCAAGGGCACCACGGTCGAGCGGCCGATCATCACCAGGTCATGCCGCAGCCGCAGCGTCGTACGCAGCAACGGACCTGTATCGGGTCCGCGGGACAAATGCGCCGCACGCTCTCGCTCGGCTTCGGCTCCAATCGCCTGCAGACTTGTAAGAGCGTGACCGATGCCGTCCTGCAACCGGTGCAGTGCCTCATTGTCGCGCCCGCGCGTCAGCGACGCCAGCAGCTCCGTTAGCGCCGTCGCGATCAGATCGAGCGCCTCTGCCGAACTGGCCCGGACCTGGCTATGCGCCCGCGACGGCAGCACGAGGAACGACACTAACAAGCCGGTGATCGCACCCACGGTCACTTCGAGCACGCGGTCGATGGCGGATTCCAGTGGTGTGTTGTGATTCATCATCGGCAGCAGCAGCACGATGATCGCTGTCACCGTTGCAACATTGAGGCTGGGATTGATCGCCGCGATGAAGGCCAGCGGCGCCACCGCCAACACCAGAACGGCGAGCAGCGCGCCTTCATTGGAATGCGGGATCAGGATCGCGACCGCGCCGCCGTAAATGGCACCGCCGATGGTCCCGACCAGATAATCGCGCGTTGCCTTCAACGACCGCCCGACACTCATCTGGGTGACAATGATCGCCGTCAGCACGGCCCAGAGCGGCAGTTTCAACCCGACGGTCAGGGCTATGATCAGCGCCGCAAGCGCCGCTGTGGTCACCCGGACGCCGAGGCCGAGTTCGACCTTTCGCGCCCGGAAGAAAGCAACCACCCGTTTCAGGAAGCCGAGAATTCGCTTCGATGCGGACATGTCACAAATTGATCCCTGAAATGAATTTTGGTCCACCGGCTTCGGCGAGACTGTTTAAAGCAAGTCTGTTTAAACATGGCTGATCCACGCGTCGCCATGGCCGCTTGAAACGCCGATTTGGTCCGCCTAAGGCTATTTCAACAAGAGTGAGGAAACACAATGGCCAATGAGACTGCAACGCTTGCCGCCTATGTCGCGGACCTGAAGTTCGACGCCATTCCGCGGGACGTGCTGGAGCGCGCCAAGGTCCTCACCCTCGATTATCTCGGCAGCACCATCCGTGCCCGCAGCGAGGCTGAATCCACCCCCTCACTGCTGAAGATGCTGGAAGCCCTGTCGCTGGACGGCAAGGGCGAATCCACCGTGTTCGGCGACAGCAAGACCTGGACGCCAGCTGTGGCCGCTCTGCTCAACGGCGCGCTCGGCCACTCGCTCGATTTCGACGACACCCATGCCGATTCCTCGCTGCATCCCAGCGCGCCGGTGGTTCCGGCCGCCTTCGCCGTCGGCGAAATGGTCGGCGCATCGGGCAAGCAGGTGCTCACAGCCATCGTCGCCGGCTATGAAGTCTGCTGCCGGCTCGGCAACGCCCTCGACCCGACCTCGCATTATGCCAAGGGCTTCCACCCCACCGCGACGGCCGGCACCTATGGTGCTGCGGCTGCAGCCGGCAAGTTGTTCGGGCTCTCAAAGGATCAGCTGATTTCAGCCTTCGGCGTGTCGGGTAGCCAGGCCGCGGGCTCGCTGCAATTCCTTGTCAACGGCGCCTGGAACAAGCGCTACCAGGTCGGCGCCGCCGCCATGAACGGCGTGATCGCCGCGACTCTGGCGCGCAACGAATTCATCGGCGCGACCGAATCCGTCGAAGGCAAGCACGGCCTCCTGGTTGGCTATAGCGATAATGCGCATCCGGAGAGGGCCGTGGCCGATCTCGGCTCGGTCTATGAGACCATGAAGATCGGCATCAAACCCTATCCGAGCTGCCGCTATACACATGCGGCCATCGACGCATTGGTGGCGATGCGGCGCGAGCACAATCTGACGCCCGAGCAGGTCAAGCGCGTCGAGATCGGCCTGCATCGCAACGGCATCACGCTGACCGGCGACGCCGCCACCAAGCGTCACCCGACCTCCATCGTTGGCGGCCAGTTCTCGATGTTCTTCACCGGCGCGCTCGCGCTCGACCAGGGCAGCTTCGGCTGGGACGACTACAAGCGCCTCGGCGACAGCGCGATCAACACGCTGGCCGACCGCTTCGACGTGGTTCAGGACGAACGCCTCGAAGGCAAGCGCCACCCGTTCGGCGCACGGGTCAGCATCACCACCGAGGACGGCGTGCATGAGCGCATCTATGCCGATCCCTCGGGCGAGCCGACATCGTTTCCCGATGCCGCCGCCATGCAGCAGAAGTTCCTGCAGCTCGCGCGCCCCGTGCTGAGCAATCGCGCCGAGAAATTTGCGGATGCGATCCTCTCGCTCGAGACTTTCGACCGCGTGGCAACGGCGACGGCACTGGGCCGGTAACGGACATCAGGCGCCGTCGATGATGATGAAATCGGCCTCGGCGTATTTTTGCCGGATGGATCTGGCGGTTTCGTATTCCCGGCTACGGTAGCAGGCGGTTGCGGTCGCGCGGTCGGCGAATTCCACCACCACATTGCGATCGCGGGCGTCGCCTTCCATGGTTTCGAAGGCGCCGCCGCGCACGATGAACCGTGCGCCGAACTTGTCGAACGCCGGCTTGGCCGCGGCGAGATATTCCGGATAACGGCTCTCGTCGCGCACCGAGACGCGGACAATCCAGTAGGCTTTCGACATCATAGCTCTCCAGTTTTGATATGATCGTTGTGGCGCGTCCTGCGTCGCATCGTCATTGCCGTGGCGGGTCACGGCATCAATGGCGGCGCGGGTCACGCCGATATCGCGCAATTCGTAGTCGCTCATGGAGCGTAGTTGGTCTCGCGCCTGTTGCCGCTCGCGCAGGCTGCGCCAGCCGCGGGGCAGGGCTGCGACGACGGCGATCGCCATCGCACGCAACATCCGGCCGCGCTCGACATGGATGCCCCGGACGATGGATCGCTTCAGCGCGGTCCATTGCAGCGGCGTCAGGTAGCGCGGATCGTGCGCGTGCGGTTCGGGTTCATTGTCGATCATGTCCGCCCCTCTCCGCTTATGCGGTGACGTTGGCCATGATGGTTTACCCAGCGCATTTCATCCCATAAAATGAATAATTATGATCATTTCGATCTCATGGGGAGATGCATGGATCTGTCCGAGCTGCGCATCTTCCGCGCCGTGGTGCGCGAAGGCGGCGTGACGCGCGCCGCCGAGCGGCTGCATCGCGTGCAGTCCAACGTGACGACGCGGGTGCGTCAGCTCGAAGACGATCTCGGCACGGCGCTGTTCGTGCGCGAGGGCAAGCGCCTGCATCTGACGCCAGCAGGGCAAACGCTGCTCGGCTATGCCGACCGGCTGCTGGCGCTCGCCGACGAGGCCCGCGATGCGGTGCAGGACCCGCGGCCGCGCGGCGTCTTCCGCCTCGGCGCCATGGAGAGCACCGCGGCGGTACGGTTGCCCGGACCGCTCCATGAATTTCACCGCCGCTATCCCGACGTGCAGCTTGAAATGCGCATCGGCAACCCGGAGACCCTCGCGAAGGGCATCCTCGCCGGCGATCTCGACGCCGCCTTTGTGGCCGAGCCGATTGCCGCGGCACCGTTCGACCGCATGCATGCGTTCGACGAGGAGCCGGTGATCGTGTCGTCGCCACGCCATCCGCCGATCGGCCGCAAGGACAGCGCGCCGCGCTCGGTGCTGGTGTTCGAGAACGGCTGCCCGCATCGCAAGCGGCTGGAAGACTGGTATGCGAAACGCGGCGAGATGCCCGAGCGCACCATCGAACTCGGCTCCTATCACGCCATGCTCGGCTGCGTAGTCGCGGGTATGGGCATCGCGCTGCTGCCGGAAAGCGTGTTGTCGACATTCCCGGAGGGCAAGCGGCTTACCGTGCATCGCCTGCCGCGCGGCGAGAATCACGCCGAGACCGTGTTGATCTGGCGCAAGGGCGCGGCTTCGCCGAACGTCCAGGCGATGCAAAAAGTGCTGCTGGACGAACGAACAACCCGCGGCCCCGCAGCTAAGCGCAAGGCATCAAGCGTTAGCGCACCGCACAATGTGAAGTAGATTTACAACCGCATTCTCCCGTGGCTAACGTCACGCCAATAAAAAGCAAACGGGAGGAGACCTTTATGTTGCGCGTTACAGCGATTGCGGCCGGATTCGTTATCGGCGTCGCGGCTCTTACGACAATCCAGCCTGCCATGAGCCAGTCTGATGGCTGGGTCACGCTGGTCGACAGCACCAAGATGGGTGACTGGGACAAGGTCGGCGACGCCAACTGGGAGATGAAGGACGGGGCGCTCGCCGCCGACAAGCTGCTCTCCGGCAAGGACCTCGCTTATCTCGTCAGCAAGACGCCTTACAAGGATTTCCAGATCAAGGCCGAGTTCTGGACCGATGCCGAAGCCAATAGCGGCATCTTCATCCGCTGCGATAACCCGAAGGTGATCGACGGCAAGACCTGCTACGAGGTCAACATCTTCGACAAGCGGCCCGACCCGTCCTATGGCACCGGCGCTATCGTCGATGTGGCCAAGGTCAATCCGATGCCCAAGGCGGCGGACAAGTGGAACACCTACGAGATCACCGCCAAGGGCCCGAAGCTCACGGTGATCCTGAACGGTGAAAAGACCGTCGACGTCGAGGACACCAAGCACGCCGCCGGCCCGATCGCCCTGCAATACGGCTCCGGCGTGGTGAAATTCCGCAAGGTCCAGATCAAGCCGCTGTAAGCACAGCCATTCCTCAGTCCGGACGGAGCGATCCATCCGGGCTGAGCCCCTTTTACCCGCCCCGCCAAATGCTGCTATGATAGCCCCAACCCCACGGAGCCCTCATGAGCTGGCAACCATCAGAAGATCCGATCCTCGGCGACGCGCAGACCTGCGACGCGCTGGAGCTCGTGATCGTGCCGCGCACCCGCGATCTCGGCGACGGCTTCCTCGTCCGCCGCGCCCTCCCCCATGGCAAGCGGCAGATGGTCGGCCCGTTCATTTTCTTCGACCATTTCGGCCCGATGCAGTTCATCTCCGGCAAGGGCATGGACGTGCGGCCGCATCCGCATATCGGCCTGGCCACGGTGACCTATCTGTTCGACGGCGCGATCATGCATCGCGACAGCGAGGGCAATGTCCGCGAGATCCAGCCCGGCGCCATGAATCTGATGACTGCCGGAAAGGGCATCGCCCATTCCGAGCGCACTCCGGATGTGCAACGCCGCGACGGCCAGAAGATGCTCGGTCTGCAAAGCTGGATCGCATTACCTAAAGGTTCCGAGGAAATCGCGCCGTCGTTCCAGCATTATGCCGCGGACAGCCTGCCAACCATCACCGATACCGGCTTCACCGCACGCGTGATCGCCGGCAAGGCGTTTGGCAAAGCGTCGCCGGTGTCGATGGTGTCGCCGTGGTTCTATGCCGAGGTGGCGGTCGAGGCCGGCACCAGCGTGCCGCTCGATCCGGACCATGAGGAGCGCGCGGTCTATGTGGTCGATGGCGAGATCGAGATCGCCGGCGACCGCCATGAGGGGCCGCAACTGCTGATCTTCCGGCCCGGCGACGCGATCACCATCAAGGCGACGCGCAATACCCGCATGATGTTCCTCGGCGGCGACGCGCTGGAAGGGCCGAGGCATCTGTGGTGGAATTTCGTGTCCTCTAGCAAGGAGCGCATCGAGCAGGCGAAAGAGGACTGGAAGACCGGCCGCTTCGCCCATGTGCCCAACGAACACGAATTCATCCCGCTGCCGGAATAGGCTCACTCCTTCATCACGCCGCCGCCGGCCAGACGCCGGACGACTCTGCTTTCGAAAGACCCTGACATGACCACGATGGCCACCAGCGACCTGCCCCTCCCCAAGATCGGTCGCGGCAAGGTGCGCGATATCTATTCCGTCGGCGACGACCGCGTGCTGCTGCTGACCACCGACCGCATCAGTGCCTTCGACGTAGTCATGAACGAGACCATCCCGATGAAGGGCGCGGTGCTGACCCAGATCAGCGCCTGGTGGTTTAACCAGCTTGGCGGCGTGGTCCCGCATCACATGATCTCGGCCGATGCCGACGAGATCATCGGGCAGGTGCCGGCGCTCGCAGGTCACCGGGCCGCCTTGGCCGGTCGCGCCATGCTGTGCCGCCGCACCACCGTCTTCCCGATCGAGTGCGTGATCCGCGGCTACATTTCGGGTTCGGCCTGGAAGGAATATGCCGCGTCAGGCACGCTGGCCGGCGAGAAGCTGGAAGCGGGGCTGCGCGAAAGCCAGAAATTCGCCGAGCCGGTGTTCAGCCCGGCCACCAAGGCCGAGACCGGCCATGACGAAAACATCACCATCGCCCGGATGCGCCAGATTATCGGCGAGGAGGATGCCTTCACCCTCGAGAGCATGACCCGCGCCGTCTACACCCAGGGGGAAGAGATCGCCCGCGAGGCCGGCATTATCATCGGCGACACCAAGTTCGAATTCGGCAGGGAAAGCAATGGCCGCATCATCCTGATCGACGAGGTGATGACCCCGGACAGCTCCCGTTTCTGGGCCGCCGACGTCTATAAACCGGGCCAGCCGCAGCCGAGCTTCGACAAGCAGCCGCTGCGCGACTATCTCGACATCGAGCGCCGCGCCGGCCGCTGGAACGGCGAAGCCCCGCCGCCGCGGCTGCCCCCTGAGGTGATCGACGCCACCAGCAAGCGCTATTTGGAGGCCTATCGCCGCCTAACCGGCACGGAGCTGGTCATCAACTAACAAACTGACTGTCTTTCCCGCGGACTGTCATAAAAATAGTCTTGTCCGTGCATCTCGCCGTCGTCTACCAGAGACGGCGGCGGTTGCGCCTGTCGCGCAGCGCTCCTACAGGTTCGCGCGTGACATACTTCCGGCCCGCCCTCCTCATCGCCCGTCATTGCGAAAGTAGCCGCCCATGACTGACTCCCTTGTCAGCCCGGGCGTGTTGCACGCATGGCGTAATGACGTGTTCGGCGGCCTGATCGCCAGCGTCCTCACCATCAGCTTCGGCCTGTCCTATTCGGTGCTGATCTTCACCGGGCCGCTGGCCTCGCTGCTGCCCTACGGCATCGCCGCGACCTTCATCTCTGCGAGCGTCATCGCCGCCGTCATCGCGCTCGGCAGTTCGTTCCCCTTCGCGGTCGCCGGCCCCGAGAGCTCTACTGCAGCCGTCACCGCCATCCTGGCGGCAGCCTTGGTCGAACACATCGTTACGGCCGATGCGCCGTCTGCCTTGCTCGGCCCGGTACTTATCACCCTGTCCTCGGCCACGATCATCACCGGCCTCGTGCTGTGCGGCTTCGGCGTTACCCGCATGGGACGCGCGATCCGCTATGTGCCCTATCCGGTCATCGGCGGATTTTTGGGCGCCACCGCCTGCCTGATCGTCGCCGGCGCTATTCAGGTGATCACCGGCTACAAGCTGCAATGGGCGAACCTGACAAAACTCGCCAATCCGATGACGCTCTACGAGTTGCTAGCCGCGGCAGCCGTGGCACTGACCATCTATGCGACCTGGCATCGGTCACGTAACCCACTAGGCCTGCCGATGATTCTTCTCGGAAGCGTCATAGCGGCGCATCTCGTCTTCCGGATCGCAGGCGTGTCCGTGATCGAGGCCCAAACAATGGGCTGGACTTTCGCATCGCCGCCGAAAGCCAGCCTGACCTTGCCCTGGGCATTCTTCAGCGACGGTTACCCGTGGCAGGCGCTGCCCGGACTGATCGGCAATTTCATTGCCGTGATCTTCGTGACGGCCGTAAGCACCCTGTTCAATACGACGGGCCTCGAAGTCGCCGCACATCGGGAAGCCGATATCGAACGCGAGCTCAATGCGACCGGGGCGGCCAATATCCTGGCCGGTGTACTCGGAGGCTATGCCGGCTGCATCTCGATCAGCCGCTCGCTCCTGAATCGCAACAGCGGTGCCACAGGGCGGCTTTCGGGCCTCACCGTCGCCGCGGCAGCCGCGCTGATGCTCGTCGTCGACCCCGCGCTGCTGGCCTATATGCCGCGCTTCGTGCTCGGTGGCCTGCTGCTGTATCTCGGCCTGGAGCAACTTCATCGCTGGATCGTCGACTCCCGCAAGCGGCTGTCGCTGCTCGACTACCTGTCACTGCTGGCGATCATCATTATCATTCTCACATGGGGTTTCGTGGCCGGCGTGCTGATCGGCATCGTGATCGGCTGCGCCACCTTTGCGCTCAGCGTGTCGCGGGTGTCCTCGATCAAATACAGTTTCGATGGCTCGGAATATCGCAGTTCGCTCGATCGGTCGCTTGAGGATCAGCGCACGCTGGCAGCACATGGCCGCGAAATCCAGGGCCTCAATCTGCAGAGCTATCTGTTCTTCGGCTCGGCCAACCGACTGTATCTGCACGTCAAGGCGCTGCTGCGCCGCCATCCTGAATGCCGCTATCTCGTCTTCGACTTCAAGCTGGTGACGGGCATCGACTCGTCCGCGGCCCACAGCTTCGCCCAGATCAAGCGCATCGCTGAAGGCCACGGCACCACGCTGGTCCTCGCCAACCTGCACCCGTCAGCCAATCGCAATTTGCGCGCCAGCCTGTTCATCGATGACGCCGTCAAGGTCATGGGTGAACTCGATCACGCGCTGGAATGGTGCGAGAACGAGGTGATCGTCAGGCATCGTGGACTCGCCGAAGAAGAAGCCAACTTGCGCGACTGGTTCACCAAGATCCTGCGCACCGCCGACGATTCCGAAGAACTGATGCGCCGCTGCCAGCGCGTCGAGGTCGTTGCCGGCGAGATCATCGTTCAGGCCGGCGACGCTGCCGATTCCATGCACTTCATTCTGGACGGCCGACTCGGCATCATGGTGCCGGCGGGCGATGGCAAGCTGACGCGGGTGCGCAGCCTCGGGCGTTACACGACGGTGGGCGAAATGGGCCTTGTCGCCTATACCCCGCGCAGCGCCACCATCCAGGCAGAGATCGCCAGCGTGCTATATCTGCTGCGCGCCGACGCCTTCGAGGACATCAAGCAAAACCATCCTGCATTGAGCCAGAAGCTGCTGACCTATTTCGTGTCTGTGATGGCGGAGAGGCTCGCTTTTGCCAGCCGGATGATCGCGGTGCTGCGAAGATAATAATAGCCGACACGACGCATCTGAAACGGACGTCACGATCGTCTACGAGTTGGAGCCGCCGACACCGACGGCTGAATTGGCAGGTTTCGTTGCCTTGCGGGTGGCGCGCCAGTTCTCCCACCTTTGGACGACGACAAAAAAGGTTGGAACGAACAGGACGGCAAGGCAGGTCGAGGCGAGCATGCCCGAGAACACGGTGATGCCGATCGACTTGCGGGCGTTGGCGCCGGCGCCGGTCGCGAGCACCAGCGGCAGCACGCCGAGAATGAAGGCGAAGGACGTCATTAGGATCGGCCGAAAGCGCGCACGCGCCGCTGCGACTGCAGACTCCAGTAGTGGCTTGCGATCATGCACGTGCAGCTCGATCGCCACCTCGACGATCAGGATCGCGTTCTTCGCCGAAAGCGCGATCAAAAGGATAATGCCAATCTGGGTGTAGAGATTATTCTCGATCCGCAGCGCGGTGAGTACCGCCATCGGGCCAAGCAGTGACAGCGGCACGGCCAGGATCACCGAAATCGGCGCGTACCAGCTTTCATACTGTCCGGCGAGCACCAGATAGACGAGCAGCAACGCAAGGCCGAACACATAATAGAGCTGATTGCCGACGATCTTTTCCTGATACGACATCGCCGTCCACTCGAAGCCCGTTCCCGGAGGCAAAGTCTTGGCCGCGATCTGCTCCATCAACGCCATGGACTGTCCGGAACTGTAGCCCTGTGCTGGCAGGCCGATCACCGTCGCCGTCGGATAGAGATTGTAGAGACTGATCAGCGACGGCCCCACGGCAGGCGTAATCTTCGCCACGGTGCCAAGCGGGACCATGTTGCCCTGCTGGTTGCGGACCATCAGGTTCTCGATGTCCCGGGCAGTCAGCCGGAATTTGGCATCTGCCTGTGTGTAGACCTGAAAGGTGCGGCCAAACTTGTTGAACTGGTTGACGAAGGACGAGCCCAGATAGGACGACAGGGTTGAGAACACCTGATCCGTCGTGACATGCAGGGTCTGGGTCTTGATACGGTCGATCTCGATATCGAATTGCGGCACCATCGAGCGGAACGGCGAACTGACGCGCTGCAAAGCACTCTGCGTCTCTGCATTAGCTACAATCGCCCCGGTGATCGCCTGCAGCTTGCTGTAATCGGCATTGCCATCGCGCAGTTCGATCTGCATGGCGAAGCCCGCCGCGTTGCCGATGCCCTGAATGGGCGGCGGCGGGATCACCAGAATGCGCGCCTCTGGAATCACCGACAGGCTCTCGTTCAATCCAACGAACAGCGAACGAAGATCCTGTCCCGGTCCGCGCTCGCTCCATTCTTTCAGGATGAGATAGGCGACACCGGCATTGGCCACGCTGGAGCTGCTGTCGAGCGCGGAGATGCCGGCGATGGTAACCACCTGTTCCACAGCTGGCGTCTTCGCGGCCAATTCACTGACCCGATCGAGTACACGCTGAGTCCGATCCAGCGCGGCACCATCGGGCAACTGGACTGCGACCAGCAGATAGCCTTGATCCTCGATCGGGATGAATCCGGTGGGAATCCGGGACAGGCCGTAACCGCCAATACTGATCAGGATCAATGCCAGGACAACCGAGAGATTGCTATGCGCGACCATGCGACCGATCAGAGCGGCATAGCCCCGTTCGAGGCGGTCGTAGACCCTGTTGAACCCACGATAGAAAAAATTGCGCTTCTCCGGCGGCACCGGGCGGCGCAGCCACAATGCGCATTGTGTCGGCTTCAGCGTGGCCGCATTGATGGCGCTCAGCAGCGCCGTGGCCGCGATGACCAGTGCAAATTGCGCATACATGCGCCCCGTCAGCCCAGGCAGGAACGCCGCCGGCAGAAACACCGAAATCAGCACCAGCGTGATGCCGATGATCGGGGCGAATAGCTTGTCCATCGCGCTGATCGCCGCATCGTGGCCGGACATGCCCTGCTCGATATTGTAGGCCGCGCCTTCGACAACCACGATGGCGTCGTCGACGACGATGCCGATCGCCAGCACGATGGCGAACAGGGTCGACAGATTGATGGTGAAACCGAGGGCCGCCATCGCCGCGAAGGCGCCGATGATCGTCACCGGCACCGTCGTCGCCGGCACCAGCATCGCGCGCCAGTCCTGCAGGAAGATCAGGATGACCACCAGCACAAGCAGACCGGCCTCGATAAGGGTCTTGTAGACCTCGTCAATCGATGCCTGGACGAATTTCGTCGTGTCGAACGGCGTGTCGTACTTGATGTCGTCGGGAAATTGCGTGGCCAGCGCCGCCATCTTCTTCTCGACAGCCTTCTCCACCTCGAGTGCATTGGCGCCCGGCGACTGGAATACGCCGATGCCGACGGCCGGCTTCTGATTGAGCGAGAAAATCTGGCTGTAGGTCTGCGCACCCAATTCGACGCGTCCGACGTCACGGACCCGCGTGACATCGCCATTGTCGCCGGTTTTGACGATGATGTCCTCGAATTCACCGGGATCATCCAGCCGCCCGTTGATGTTCAGCGTATACTGAAAGGCCTGCCCCGGGGGTGTCGGCGGCATGCCGATCTGCCCCGCAGAAACCTGCTGGCTCTGCTGCTGGATGGACTGGATGATATCCTGCGGCATCAGCCCGCGCGCTTGCAGCTTGTTCGGATCCAGCCATATCCGCATCGAATACTGGCCGGCGCCGAACACCGTTACATTGCCAACCCCCGACAGACGCGACAGCTCATCCCGGATGTTGATCGTGGCGTAGTTGCTCAGGAACAGGCTGTCATAGGTCGCCTTCGGTGACGTCAGTGTCACGAACAACAGGATCGCCGTCGATTTCTTCTGAACGGTCACGCCCTGATTCTGCACCGCGGTCGGCAGCGACGACAGCGCGCTCGATACGCGGTTCTGCACCAGCACCTGCGCAAAATTCAGATCGGTGCCGATCTTAAACGTGACCGTGAGTGAATAGGTGCCATCAGCAGCGCTGTAGGACTGCATATAGAGCATGTCCTCGACGCCATTGACCTGTTGCTCGATCGGCAGCGCGACCGTGTCCACGATGGTCTTGGCGCTGGCGCCGGGATAGCGCGTCGTTACCTGGACGGTCGGCGGCACCACGTCTGGATATTGCGCAACAGCCAGACCGTAGAGCGAGACGCCGCCGATCAGGATCATCAGCAGCGCGATTACATTGGACAGGACCGGCCGCTCGATGAAGAACTTCGAAATCATGGCCTGTCCTATTTGGTCGGGGCGGGCGCTTCGATCTTTCTCAGTTGGGGATCGACCTTCTGCCCCGGAATGGCACGCAACAGGCCTGCAATGACGACGCGATCAGCCGGCTTCAGCCCGCTTTCGATCACGCGAAGCTCACCTTCCAGCGGTCCGGTGACGACCTTGCGCTGTTCGATGACATTGTCGCCATTCACGACCAGCACATAACGCCCGGCCTGATCGCTGCCGAGCGATACATCCGGCACCAGCAGGGCGTTGTCCTGCCTGTCGATAGGCACGCGAACGCGAACATAGAAACCGGGCAACAGGATGCGATCCGGATTTGGCAGCACACCGCGCACCGGCAGCGTACCCGTCGACTGGTTGATGGTCGGCGAGATGTAATCGATCTGGCCCTTGTGCGGAAAACCGGTCTCGGTCTGCAAACCTATCTCGATTGGCAACTGTCTGAGATCGCTGACCGTCAGCCCGCGCCGCCGGGCCTCATCGCGGATGCGCAGCACGTCCTGTTCGTTGACGTTGAAATTCACATAGATCGGATCGAGCTGCACGATCGTCGCAAGCTGGGTCGGCGACGCGACACCGACCAGTTCGCCAACCGACACCAGATGCGCGCTGACGATGCCGTCGAACGGCGCAATGACATTCGTATAGCCATAATTGACGGCCGCGATCTTGGTGTTGACTTGCGCCTGCTGCAGATTGGCTTGTGAATTTTCGCGTGTCGCCGTCGACTGCTCGAGCGTTGACTGCGCAACAACCTGCCGGGATACGAGGTCCGACTGGCGCTTGAAATCCGCTTCCGCCTGCTTTGCAGACGCCTGCGCACCGGCTTCCGCAGCCTGTGCCTGCTCCAGTTTCAACTGGTATGTCTCAGGCTCGATCGTGAACAGCGTCATGCCTTGCTTGACGAAGGAGCCGTCCTGATAGTTGATCGACTGCAAAACGCCTTGAACGCGCGCCACGAGATCGACATTCTTGATCGGCGCTGTATTGCCTGTCGCTTCGAGAAAACGCGTGATTCCGCGCTGCACAGGAACCGCCACCTCAACCTTCGGCGGCGGTGGCGGTACGAAAGTGTTTTGCTCGCAGGCACTTAAAAAGAGGCTCGCCAGCGCTACGCTTGAAACACGCATGACCGAGACATGCTGCAGCTGCTCAATGCGATCTTTCGGTCCAGATGAACAGGCGCGCACAAATCGCATTACCCTGCCTCAATCAAAAGACTCTTAAAAAATCCTTGGCCAAAAAACGACAGCCGTCCGCATCAATAGCAACAATCCACTTGTAGTGAAACCGAAACCGTAAAATGATGTCGGACCGAAGTTGTTTTGCGAATGCCTTTCAGAACTCACGCTTCTTGAAGATTTTACGCAGTTGCCCTGACTGAGCGGGCAGTAGCAACGAGGATTTTAGCGATGAATTTCATGTTCGGCTTGGCCGCGCCATATCGCGTGTCGATGGCTACTATCATTCTAATCCTAATCGCAATCGCAAGCCCCTCCTTTGCGCAAGCGCCGAGCCAGGCGCAGCGTGACGCGATCAAGACGCAGTGTCGCTCGGATTATATCGCGCATTGCTCGAGCGTTCCGCCTGGTGGAGAAGCCTCGTTGCAGTGCCTGCAAAAGAACATGGCGAGTCTTTCTGCGGGATGTGCGAGCGCGGTGCGCGCAGTCCAAGCGCCAACAGCAGCACCGAAGGCTACCGCGCCGACGCCTGCTGCAACACCCAAGACAGAAGCAGCACCACCGGCTACCAAGTCCGCGCCCGCCACTGCCGCACCAAAGGCGGCAGCGAAAAGCACAGCCCCACCGCCTGCCGCGGCAGCCACAACCGCTGCGCCTGCTGCCACCGCCGCTCCTGCAGCCATCGTGCTGCGGCCGATGCAGCCACGCGAAGAATTGCTCGTGATGAGATCAGCATGCGGCGGCGATATCAGATCGCTCTGCGGCGGCATTGCGCCGGGTGGCGGTCGCATCGTGCAGTGCCTGGCCAGCAATAGCACTTCGCTCTCACCGGCTTGCACCAGCGTCCTGGCGCCGTTCGCTCAACGATGACTGAGGCTGCGCGATGGTGATTCGCCGACCGCGTCCGTTACTCTCCACGAAAGGCAAGGATCAGCTGAATCAACCGGGCAGATAGAATGATGTAACAGAACGACATCGCGACTTGAAACGCGACATGCCACTCCAGCTTTGCAAGCTTGTAGAGGCCATTGATGAAATTCAGTAGCAATAGAATTATTCCGAACAGTTCGACACCACGACCAACGAGACCGTGGCGCAGGTATCCGAACAGAACGATAGAGGGCTCATCGCTCGATACATGCGCGCCGGCCGATATGATCAAAGTGCCGATCACCATCTTTTCGACGTGACTGAAAATTTCCTTTGAGACGGGTTCGATATGTCGATTGTGAAAAGCAAGCCACCTGGTCCTGAAATCCGACATGCTTTCTCCTGCTGATTCAACATCGGGCGAAATAGCCCCATCGTATGTTTCAAGTCGGCAAGTATTTGGTAGATGCACTGCCGGATCAAGGCGCAAGACGCTGTTGCAGGATTTCTGATTGCTCGCGGAATTTTTCCGTGTACTTGCAAACTACTCTTTGCAATTGAAGCTGTTTCCGAAACTTTTGTTCGTATTCCGCTTACGTCACCACTGAAGCCAACGAACCTTTCTGATCAAGTCCTTTGACAACCGACACAGCCGGGAGATTGCCATGCGTACTTTCTTGATGATGGTTGCAGCCGTTCTCACATTCGGTACGACAATGACGTTTGAAGCCACCGACGCCAACGCCGTCGTCTGCGCACGCGGCGTCTACCGCGCCGGCTGCGCTGGCTATCGTGGCGCCGCCGTGGTGCGCCGTCCGGTGGCGGTCGCGTGCCGCACGGTCTGGGTCAATGGCGTGCGCGTCCGTCGCTGCTACTGAGCGACGCTGGCTCAGCTATTGGCACTGCCAGCCCAAATGCAAATGCCCGGCACATCTCGCGAAGCTTGCTTCGCGCTGGCCGGGCATGACGCATAATGAATTTTTAACTGGGTCGGAGGTGGCGCCTCAGATTCCCGACATCATGATGTATTTGATCTCGACATATTCCTCCATGCCGTGATGCGAACCTTCGCGGCCGAGGCCTGATTCCTTCACGCCGCCGAACGGAGCGACTTCGGTGGTGATCAGGCCGGTATTGACGCCGACCATGCCGGACTCCAGCGCTTCCGCGACACGCCAGACACGGCCGAGATCGCGCGAATAGAAGTACGATGCCAGACCGAACGGCGAGGCGTTGCACATGGCGATGACGTCGGCTTCGTCCTTAAAGCGGAACACCGGCGCCAGCGGACCGAAGGTTTCTTCCTGCGAGACCAGCGCATCCGGCTTCACATTGGCGAGCACCGTCGGCTCGAAGAACGTGCCGCCGAGCGCATGGCGCTTGCCGCCGGTGACGATCTTGGCGCCGCCCTTCACCGCGTCCGCGATGTGACGCTCGACCTTCTCGACGGCCTTCTCGTTGATCAGCGGACCCTGGGTGATGCCCTGTTCGGTGCCGTCGCCGACCTTCATCGCCGCGACCTTCTTCGACAGCTTCTCGACGAACTGGTCGTAGATGCCATCCTGCGCATAGAGGCGGTTGGCGCAGACGCAGGTCTGGCCCATGTTGCGATACTTCGACACAATCGCACCTTCGACGGCGGCATCGATGTCGGCATCGTCGAACACCACGAAGGGTGCGTTGCCGCCGAGTTCGAGGCCAAGCTTCTTCACGCCGACCGAAGCCTGCTTGTAGAGAATCTTGCCGACATTGGTGGAGCCGGTGAAGCCGACAAAGCGCACGGCGGGGTGTTCGCAGAGCACGAGGCCGATGGACGACGCATCGCCGGTGATGATGTTGAGCACGCCCTTCGGCACGCCGGCACGCTCGGCGAGTTCAGCCAGTGCGAGCGCCGACAGCGGCGTCTCGTTGGCGGGCTTCAGCACCACGGTGCAGCCGGCGGCCAGCGCCGGTGACACCTTGCGGGTGATCATGGAGTTCGGGAAATTCCAGGGGGTGATGGCGCCGCACACACCGATCGGCTGCTTGATGGCGAGGAGCCGGGCATCGGCACGCTGGGTCGGGATGGTCTCGCCATAGACGCGGCGGGCTTCCTCGGCGAAGAATTCGATATAGGCGGCGCCGATATCGACCTCGCCCAGCGCTTCGGCCAGCGGCTTGCCCTGCTCGGTGGTCAGGATCAGCGCGAGATCCTCGCGATTGGCGATGATCAGCTCGAACCACTTGCGCAGGATGTTGGAGCGCTGCTTGGCGGTGAACTTGGCCCAGGCCGGAAACGCCTTTTCGGCAGCCTCGACAGCCTCCGTCGCTTCCTTGGTGCTCATATTCGGCACCCTGGCGAGTTCGACGTCATTGACCGGGTTGGTGACCACCGTCTCGCCGGTGCCGACCCAGGCGCCGTCGATGTAGCACTTGTCGCGCAGCAGCGAGGGGTCCTTGAGGCGGTCGCGCAGCGAAGGGGCGGAAGATTGACGTGCAGCGGCGGTCGGTGACATGGGCGGTTCTCCTGCGGAAGTGTCGCGAACGTATAGCCGCGGACTTGTAGAGGAGTATAGGCCCGAAAGCGCCCCTTGGCAGCGAATGGCAGCTATCGCCCGCAGGGGGATTTAACGCCGAACTCAACGTCCGAGAACGTCGCAACCCCGATCAGGCCGCGCCGCGCATATAGGTCTCGCGCCGATCGATCATTCGCTCGAAAGCGATGCGGGCGTTGGCACGGGTGGTCGTGGAGAAGGTGCGGTATTCCAGCTCCGGCAGCATCGCGGCGTCGCTGCGACCGAACCAGGAAATAAACGATTTGGGCGGGGCCGAAATCTTCGCCAACGCCTGCGCCAGATTGTCGGCCGCATCGAAAGCGAAAAGGGCGCCGGTCTGCGCCACGCGAACCTCGAAAATTCCTGGACCGATCGGGGCCTCGATGCTCTCGCCACGGGAAGCGCGGGGGTAATGTTTCCAGTCGGTCCAGTTCGCGATCATCGTCGGTCTCCGCAGCTGTCACGCTGCACCTGTTACTCATGGTCTTACGGATTAGTGTCGGAAGGCGCTTTGACGTTCACGTCATTTTTTGAACACAGCTGCGCCAATTTCGTTCCAGGGCGCGTTAAACTCGCTCCCATGGCCGATATGGTTCCTCTCAAACGCCAAAACCAGCGCAAATGCAATCACATCCGCGAGACCGACGACCTCGCGCTCAAGTTGAATGTCCACGCCGGAAATCGGTAAGATCAAAGAAATCGGATAGGAAACGGATGTCAGTTCAAGTCGAGATTGACCGGCTTCTGCAGCAAGCCAGCGAAACAGGTGCGATTCCTGGTGCCGTGGCGATGGCTGCGACGCGGGACGAGATCATGTACCAAGGGGCGTTCGGCAAGCGCGACGCATCCAAGGATACCACCATCACACCGGACAGCGTGTTCTGGATCGCCTCCATGACCAAGGCGATCACGGCAGCTGCAGCGATGCAGCTGGTCGAGCAGGACAAATTGACGCTGGATGCACCGCTGGCGACCGTGCTTCAGGACCTCGCGGAGACGCAGGTGCTGGATGGCTTCGACAGTGAGGGCACGCCAAGGCTGCGTCCGCCGCGCCAGCCGATCACCCTGCGGCATCTGCTGACCCACACCGCCGGTTTCTGCTACGACATGTGGAACGGCGACATGGTGCGCTATCTCGAGACGACCGGCATTCCCCCGTTTCGGTCCGGACTGAACGCCGCCATGAAGGTGCCGATCATGCGCGATCCCGGGACCCGCTGGGAATACGGCACCAATATCGACTTCGTGGGCAAGGTCGTCGAGGCCGTCAGCGGCGAACGCCTTGACGCCTATTTCCAGAACCATTTGCTAGCGCCGCTTGGGATGAACGACACCGCCTTCGTGATTGGCGGCGACCAGCGCAAGCGCCTCGTTGCCATGCACAGCCGCGGCGCCGAGGGTGCACTGACCCCGATCCCGTTCGAGATCAAACAGGATCCGGAATTCTTCGCCGGTGGCGGGGGGCTCTATGGCACCGCCCCCGACTACATCAAGTTTACGCAAATGATGCTGAACAACGGGACCGGCAACGGCAATCGGATATTAGAGCCAGAGACCGTCGCGCTGATGAGCCAAAACCACATCGGCGAACTCAACATGACGCCGATGACCTCAGCAGTGCCGACCGCCAGCAACAATGTCGACTTCCTTCCGGGTATCGACAAGAAATACGGCCTCAGCTTCATGATCAATACGGCGCAGTCAGCCGAAGGCCGCAGCGCCGGCAGCCTCGCCTGGGCCGGCCTCGCCAACACCTATTACTGGATCGATCCCGCCCGAGATATCACCGGCGTCATCATGATGCAGGTGCTGCCGTTTGCGGATTCGACTTGTTTGAAGGTGTTTTCGGATTTCGAACGGGCGGTCTATGCGGGGGTCGGCGCGAAGAAGGCGGCGTGAGAGCCGCGATGCGCTGATCTCTCACCACGTCATGGCCGGGCTTGACCGGCCATCCACGACTTTCCTCTCTTGCCAAGACGTCGATGCCCGGCACATCTAGCGAAGCTCGCTTCGCGCTGGCCGGGCATGACGACAGAGAAGAAAGCCCAAGAAATGCAGCCTTAAACCGGCAACCCGTTCTTCCCCGCCAGGTCCTTCAGCGAAACCCGCGGACGCGCGCCGATATGCTGGATGACTTCAGCGGCGGCCATCGCGCCGAGCTTGCCGGCATTCTCATACCCGGCGTTGCGCACCAGGCCAAACAGGAAGCCCGCCGCGAACAGATCGCCCGCGCCGGTGGTATCGACGAGCTTCTCGATCTTGTGTGCAGGCACTGCAACGACACCGTCGCCCGATGTCACGACACAGCCCTTCTCACTGCGGGTGACGACGCCGAGCTTGGTGTCCTGGCCGAGTTGCTTGAGCGCCGCATCGAAATCCGTGGTTTCGTAGAGCGAGGTCAGCTCGGCCTCGTTCGCGAAGATAAGATCGACGGTGCCCGAACGCATCAGGTCGAGAAACTCGGCACGATAACGACCAACGCAGAAAGCGTCCGACAGCGTCAATGCGACCTGGCGCTTGGCGTCGTGGGCGATCTTCGAGGCCTTCACGAAGGCTTCCTTGGCGCTGGCGGGGTCCCACAGATAGCCTTCGAGATAGACGATCGACGAGGCAGCGACTGCCGCGGCGTCAATATCGTCGGGCGTCAGATCCTGCGCGGCACCGAGATAGGTGTTCATGGTGCGCTCGCCATCGGGCGTCACCAGGATGTAGGAACAGCCGGTGGCAGGACCGCCGGTGGCGGGTTTGGTGTCGAAGGCAACGCCGGCGGCACGGATGTCGTGGGTGTAGAGCGCGCCGATCTGATCGTCCTTGACCTTGCCGACATAGGCCGCGCGGGCGCCGAGGCTGGCGAGGCCGACGATGGTATTGGCGGCCGAACCGCCGGACATTTCAGTGGCAGGCCCCATCGCCTTGTAGATCGCGGTGGCGCGGGCTTCGTCGATCAGCGCCATGCCGCCCTTGGTCATCTCATGCGCGGCGAGAAATTTGTCGTCGGCCTGCACCAGCACGTCGAAAATCGCATTGCCGATTCCGAGCACGTCATATTTCGCTGAGGTCATTAAGAATATCCCGTTGCGGCAATTGCGATGAGGCTGAAAATCCGTTTCAACTCGTCTCGCGGTCGCCCAAGTTGAGCCGTCGGCAAAGGCCGGTTTGATGGCTGCAGCGACTATCACGTTCTGCCCCGCGCCAGCAAGGACAGCCCCTTACGATGGTTCTATGATCCGTTCCATCCTGACCGTTTCCACGGGCACTTTGACATCGCGGTTGCTTGGCTTTGCCCGCGACTCGATGGTCGCCGCGCTGCTCGGTGCAGGCCCGATCGCGGATGCTTTTCTGGTGGCGTTTCAATTGGTCAATGTGATCCGGCGGCTGCTCACCGAAGGCGCGCTGAATGCGGCGCTGATTCCGGCCTGGCTGCGCATCCAGACGACGCAGGGTGCCGTCGCAGCCGCAGCTTTTGCGGGTCGCGTGCTCGGCACCATCAGCGTTGCGCTGATCGTCGCCACGATCCTGATCGGCTTTGCGATGCCGCTCGTGATCGCACTGCTTGCCCCGGGTTTCGTCGGCCAGCCGACGCTGCAGCTCGCCGTCGACAATGCGCGTTTGATGCTGCCCTATCTCGCCTTCGCCGGCCCCGTCACTGTCATGATGGGCCTGCTGAACGCGCAACAACGCTTCGCGTTGACCGCATTTTCGCCGCTGCTCTTCAACATCGCCCTGATCGCCGTCATGACCCTACTGCTGGTATGGCGGCAGGAGCCAGGCACTGCCGCTATGGTCATGGCGGCCACTGTGGGCATTGCCGGGCTGCTGCAATTGCTGATGCTGATCTTGCGGAAATCTGGCGGCAATCTTGCGGCGCCTTTGCGGCTGTCGCTCGATGGCGAGATGCGCGGCTTCTTTCGCAAGGCGCTGCCCGGCATGGTCGCCAATTCCGGGCCGCAGCTTCTCATCGTCACCGGCGCAATTATCGCATCGACGACTCCGGCGGCCGTGTCGTGGCTATACTTTGCTAACCGCCTGATCGAACTGCCGCTCGGCATTGTCGGAACGGCCATGGGCGCTGTGCTTGTCCCCGCATTGACGCGCGCCGTGCGATCAGACGATCACGCAGCCATCGCGCAGGCGGAATCTCGCGGGTTTGAACTCGCGATCGGCATTGCATTGCCGGCTACGCTCGGATTGATGATATTGAGCCATCTCATCGTGCAGCTTCTGTTCCAACACGGCGCGTTCAGCGCGAGCGATACGACCTCGACTGCAAGCGCGCTGATATGGCTGGCTTTGGGCCTGCCCGCTCAGGTGCTCGTGAAAGCCTTGTCGCCCGCCTTCTTCGCACGCGAGGACACGACCACACCGCTGTTGGCAACGCTCATCGGCCTGCTCGTCGCGATCATCTCCGCACTGGTTTTGAGTAAGCCATTCGGTGCGAGCGGCATCGCTGCGGCGATCGCGCTGGCGGCGTGGAGCAGCGCGGCCTTCTTGATCGTCCGGAGCGCAGCAGCTTTCGGCTTCTCACTCGACCATGATGCAAGACGCCGCTTGCCGATCATCATCTTGTCCTCGCTGGTCATGGGGGGGCTGCTATGGCTCACCACGCATATTGTCTTGCCCTGGACGGTGCAGGCCCACAGCCTGGTACGAGCGAGCCTGCTGGGCCTCCTGATTGCTTCCGGACTGGCAATCTACGCAGCACTGCTCACGCTCACCGGCGCAGTGCGCTGGGCCGAGGTCCGCGGCGCCCTCAGGAAGGCACCTGCCATCTAGCCACGGTCACATTGGCAATGGACGCCGCCCGGCGCCTATGGCAAGTCACGCCCCTTGGCCCGCATTCCACCACGGGCGCACAGGAACTAGACGATGGCTTTTACTCAACGGGTTTTTTCGGGCGTACAGCCGACAGGCAATCTGCACCTCGGCAACTATCTCGGCGCGATCGTGAATTTCGTCAAACTGCAGGAGACGCATAATTGCATCTACTGCGTGGTCGATATGCATGCCGTCACCGTGCCGATTTCCGTGTGGGGCGGCCCGGATGAATTGCGCCGCAATACCCGTGAAGTGACTGCGGCCTTCATCGCCTCGGGCATCGATCCGAAAAAGCAGATCATCTTCAACCAGAGCCAGGTGTCCGGCCATGCCGAGCTGGCCTGGATCTTCAACTGCGTCGCCCGCCTCGGCTGGCTGAACCGCATGACCCAATTCAAGGAAAAGGCTGGCAAGGACCGCGAAAACGCGTCCGTGGGTCTCTATGATTATCCGGTGCTGATGGCTGCGGACATTCTGCTGTATCGCGCCACGCACGTTCCGGTCGGCGAGGACCAGAAGCAGCATCTCGAACTGTGCCGCGACATCTCGCAGAAGTTCAACAACGACTTCTCCGAGTCCATTGCTGCGCAGGGCCACGAGGGTCCCTACTTCCCGATGCCCGAGCCTGTCATCACTGGTCCGGCGACGCGGGTGATGAGCCTGCGCGACGGCACCAAGAAGATGTCGAAGTCGGACGCGTCGGACAATTCGCGCATCAACCTTACGGATGATGCGGACACCATCGCGCAGAAGATCCGCAAGGCGAAGACCGATCCGGAACCGTTGCCGTCGGAAGAGAAGGGCCTCGAGCCGCGTCCCGAGGCCGACAATCTCGTCGGTATCTATGCCGCACTGTCCAACCGGTCGAAGGCTGACATTCTCACAGAATTCGGCGGCGCGCAGTTTTCCGGCTTCAAATCGAGCCTCGTCGATCTCGCTGTCGAAAAACTGTCGCCTATCGCCGGCGAGATGAAGCGGCTGACGACATCCGATCTGACCTATGTCGATCAGGTTCTGGCCGATGGCGGTGAACGCGCAGGTGTCATCGCTGCCGAAACCATCAAGTCCGTGAAGGACATCATCGGCTTCGTCCACAAGCGGTAATTTTCGCTACCGCATTCCTTTTCTCCGCCACAATCGACGCGACGCAAGTCATCCTTGCGTCGCGCTTGTCGAACGCCGCTGCGCCGTGGCAGCATGACACGATTGCCAAGCCGCTCACATTCTGGCGCATCAGACGCGCCACAGCATCGGGACATGCATGAGCACCCAGCGACGTAGTTATGAGAGCGGCCACAAGCCGAAATGCCTCGTGGTCGTCGATGACAGCGAGGAATGGGATCGCGCAGTATATTACGCCAGTCGCTGGGCCATTCGTGTCGGTGGCGGCGTGGTAATGCTGCGCATCATCGACACTGAAGATCGCAACCAGCAATGGCTCGGCGTTGCCGACGTCATGAAGGCCGAAGCCGAAGAAGGCGCCAATGCCGCGCTGGACCGCGCCTCGGGCCGCGCCAATGGCATCGCCGCCATCACCCCTGAACGCGTGATCCGCGAGGGTGATCCCACCGAGCAAATCCTCGACGTAATCGACAAGGACGTCGACATTTCCATGCTGGTGCTGGCTGCCTCGGCCGGCGCGGAAGGCCCCGGCCCGATCGTCACCATGATGGCCAAGCTGGTCGGCTCGTTTCCGGTGCCGGTCGTCATCGTGTCGGGCGCCCTGAGCGACCTCGACATCGACGCCCTGTCGTAACCACCCTTTCGGACGGCTAAGGGACTGCGAAATAGGCCGAATTCGGCGATTTCGCGCCTTGATCGTGCGTTTTTCGTCGCCATCTGCTAGGGGATACTCACGCGCCGGCCTTGAACCGGCGACGCAGGAGAGACCGATGTTCATCCAGACCGAAGCTACCCCCAATCCCGCAACGCTGAAGTTCATTCCCGGCCGCGACGTGCTCGACAGCGGCACCATGGAATTCACCTCGCCGGAAGCGGCCACGCGTTCGCCGCTGGCCGAAAAACTGTTCGCCGTGAAGGGCGTCACCAGCGTATTCTACGGCTCCGACTTCGTCACCGTGACCAAGGACGACAGCGACTGGCAGCACCTCAAGCCGGCGATCCTCGGCGCGATCATGGAGCACTACATGTCCGGCGCGCCGCTGATGGCCGACGGCAGCGTGAAGGGCGACGTGATCTCCGACGACGAGGCCGAATTCTTCAACGAGGAAGACGCCGAGACGGTCGATACGATCAAGGACCTGATCGAGACCCGCGTCCGCCCCGCCGTGGCCAATGACGGCGGCGACATTACTTTCCGCGGCTTCAAGGACGGCATCGTCTATCTGAACATGAAGGGGTCGTGCGCCGGCTGCCCGTCATCGACAGCGACCCTGCAGCACGGCATCCAGAACCTGCTGAAGCACTTCGTGCCGGACGTTGTAGAAGTCCGCCCGATGTAAGTTCGGTCGCACCGCGACACCTCAATGCCCGGGACAATCCCGGGCATTTTCGTTTCTGGAACTGGCCTCCCCTTAGCGACCGATGCTTGCGGCTTCTTCTGCGGCGCGCTGCATGCTCGATGACATCTCGTTCGTCACCGTGCTCTGCTCTTCGACGGCAGCCGCCGTTGCGGTGACATATTCGCTGACGTTCTGGATTTCCTGCTTGATCGCGTTCAGCGCATCGACCACATCGCTCGAAATGCCATTGAGGCTGCCGATCTCGCTGGCGATCTTATCGGTCGCCTGCTTGGCCTGGTTGGCCAGATTTTTCACCTCCGATGCAACGACCGCAAAGCCACGACCGGCTTCGCCGGCACGCGCCGATTCGATGGTGGCATTCAGCGCCAACAAGTTGATTTGTCCGGTGATGTTGCCAATCAGCTCGACGATCCCGCTCATCGCCTGCGCTGCCGTGCTGAGACGCTGCGCTTGATCGTCCGCCAACTCGACCTTGCCCACGGCAGACATCGCCGTGGTCTTTGATTTCATCATCGCTTCAGAGATTTCGCGCACCGACGCGTTCAGTTCCTCGGCGCCGGCGGCGACCGATTCCATCATCGCCCGCACGCGTTCGCTCTTCATGCGCGCGATCACCTGCGCCGTGGTGTCGGTGGCATACTTCACGACCTTGTAGGGCTTGCCATTGAGGTCGAGGATCGGATTGTACGAAGCCTGTATCCAGACTTGTTTGCCGCCCTTACCGATCCGCTGGTACTCCGCCGCCTGATAGTTACCCCGCTTGAGCGCCGCCCAGAATTCGCGATAGTCCGCACCGTCGCGCTCATTCGGCACAACGAACATACTGTGGTGCTTGCCCTGTATTTCCGAGAGCGCGTAGCCGAGCACGCTCAGAAAATTCTCGTTGGCGCTGAGAACGATGCCATCCATGCTAAATTCGATCACGGCCTGCGACTTGCCGATGGCCTCGATCTGACCTGAGAAATTCGCCGTGCGCAGCTTCTGTTCGGTAACGTCTGACGCGAACTTGACTACCTTGATTGGCCGGCCTGTCTCATCAAGGATTGGATTGTAGGTCGCGAGAATCCAGACCTCTTTGCCGTTCTTGCCGATCCGCTTGTATTCGGCGGCCTGATATTCACCACGATTGAGGCTGGCCCAGAATTCGCGATAGGCCGCGCCGTCGCGAGTTGCAGAATCGACAAACATGCTGTGATGTTTGCCTTCGATTTCCGCGAGATTGTAACCCATGACATTCAAGAATAAGTCATTGGCCGTGACAATCGTCCCATCGAGCTTGAACTCGATGACAGCCTGCGAACGACCGATGGCTGCGATCTTGCCGGCATCGTCCATACTGCGGATTTTCACTGCAGTTGTATCCATGGCAAACTTGACGATTTTCAGGGGCTTGCCATCATTCCCCAGGATCGGGTTGTAGGAACCCTGGATCCAGACCTCCTTGCCACCTTTGCCGAGACGCTTGAACTCGCCGGCCTGGTACTCGCCGCGATTGAGGTTATTCCAGAACGCGCGATATTCCGCGCTGCTCTTCATTTCCGGCGTCACGAACATGCTGTGGTTCTTGCCGACGATTTCTTCCAGCGTATATCCAAGGGCGGACAGAAAGTTTGGATTGGCTCCGAGGATCGTGCCGTCAGCGCTGAACTCGATCACGGCTTGCGATTTTTTGATCGCTGCCGCCAGGGCCCGCCCCTCGCGCGCCTCTGAACTGCTCAACCAATGCAGCATCGGATCGCCTCCCATAAATATAATCGTATCCAAAAAATTAGACGAATAATTTCAGCCCGCATGAAAGCCACACGCATCCGCGAAATGTCGCTTCCAAACGGTATGCTTATCTCATCGATCTCCGAAGAATTTATTAAGTGAAGCTTTTAACCAGAGTGAAACTGAAGCTGTTCCACGAGCCCATTTCGCTCACGGGAACTTTTGTGGTCTCGCTATCGTATCTTGTGAAATATCTTTATGAGAAAGCGAGTAGTGGATGCACGCCAAAGCTGCCGCCCTCTCCGGCAGCAAAGCGAATCACAGCACCATTGCGCGTGGAGCGATATTCTGCGAGTGGCAGGCGCAAACCCTCGCAAGCCGTGGTAGCGTCTCTTTTATGTTGATCCTTGCCATTGATACCGCCCTCGATGCCTGCGCCGCAGCCATCCTCGACACCCGCACCAGCAAGCTCATTGCGCATGAGTCCATGCCGATGAAGCGCGGACATGCCGAGGCGCTGATGCCGTTGCTCGGGCGCGTCATGGCGGGCTCTGGCATCGCCTTCGCCGACCTCGACCGCATTGCCGTCACCACTGGTCCGGGCAGCTTTACCGGCCTGCGCGTTGGCCTGGCGGCGGCGCGCGGCATTGGCCTGGCGGCGAGCAAGCCTGTGGTCGGCATCACCACACTGACGGCCTATGCGGCACCCGTCGTCAGTGAGAACATGGATGCGCCTGTCATCGCCGCCATCGATGCGCGGCATGACCATGTCTATTTCCAGGTCGTCAGCGGTAACGGCACCTCGCTGGTGCGGCCGGGCGTCATCCCCATCGACGAGGCCCTTGAGGCCGTGCAGTTCGGCGCACCGTATCTGGTCGGCAATGCCGCAGAGATCCTGGCCGCGCGTTGGCCGTCCGATGCGCCGGCGCCGTTGCGCGTCGACATGCAACCCGCTCCCGAAATCTCATGGGTGGCATGGCTTGGCGCCGCGGTGAATCCGGAAACCGCGCTGGCGCGTCCCTACTATCTGCGCGCCCCTGATGCCAAGCCGCAAAGCAGCCTGATGCAGCAGGCCGCACTAGCCGCATCATGATGCCGGCCTGGTTGCTGCGCCTGTTCAGCCGCGGCAACGCGGTGGTCGAGCCCGCGACATTGCGCGACGCGCGACAACTTGCGCGGTTGCATGCCGCGTCCTTCCATCGCGGTTGGGGTGCCGGGGAGTTCGAACAGATGCTGCGCGAACAAAACACCCTCGTGCATCGGCTGAAACTGCGCGGCCACCTCATCGGCTTCGCGGTCTCGCGAATCGCGGCCGACGAAGCCGAGATTCTCTCCATCGCCGTATCGGCCGGTTATCGCGGCCGCGGCCTGTCGCGCGATCTATTTCTCACCCATCTCGGTCATCTGGCCGGTCGCGGCGTGCGTACCGTGTTCCTCGAAGTCGAGGAAAACAATCTACCGGCGCGGCGGCTTTATGACAGAACCGGCTTCGCAGTCGCGGGACGCCGGGAACGTTACTACAAGGAAGCGGATGGAGCGGAATTGAATGCGCTGGTGATGCGGCGCGACTTGTCCTGACGCCTGCGGAGTGGCAAAAGAAGCCACGATGGGACCCGGATCATGACTGCACTGAAATCATCTGCGATGAAGTCTGCTGGTATCGAGGCGCGCTGCGCCGCGACCGGCATGCGCATGACGGAACAGCGCCGCGTGATTGCGCGCGTTCTGGCGGAAGCCGACGATCATCCCGATGTCGAGGAACTGTATCGCCGCTGCGTTGCGGTGGATGACAAGATCTCGATCTCGACGGTGTATCGCACGGTGAAGCTGTTCGAAGACGCCGGCATCATCGAGCGTCACGATTTTCGCGAAGGCCGCGCGCGCTACGAGACGATGCGTGACAGCCATCACGACCATCTGATCAACTTGCGTGACGGGACCGTCATCGAATTCACGTCTGAAGAGATCGAGAAATTGCAGGCTGAAGTCGCCGCGAAGCTCGGTTACAAGCTGGTCGATCACCGGCTGGAGCTGTACTGCGTGCCGCTCGACGAGGACAAAACCACCAAGTGAGCGAATCAACCAAGTGAGTTCAGTTTCTTCGCGCTTCGATCTCGTCATCTTCGATTGTGACGGCGTGCTCGTCGACAGTGAGTCCCTCGCCTGCGTCGTCCACGCGGATGTCCTGACCCAGTTCGGTTATCCCATCACCGCCGATCAGGTGCATGAGCGTTTCCTCGGCCGGTCCGCGCGCGAGGCGCGCCTGGAAGTCGAGACCGAGCTCGGCCGCGTGCTGCCCGATGACTACACCGCGACGCTGAAAGCCACGATCGACGAGGTGTTAGGCGCGAAGCTGCAGCCGATCCCGCATATCGCCGAGACACTCGCAATATTGTCACAGCCGGTTTGCGTAGCGTCCTCGGGCACACCGACACGCATTCGCAGCAGCCTCACTACGACCGGGCTGCTCGATCGTTTCGATCCGCATGTGTTTTCCGCTCTGCAGGTCGAGCGCGGCAAGCCGCAGCCCGATCTGTTTCTGTTTGCCGCCGCGCAAATGAATGCCGCACCCGAGCGCTGCGTGGTGATCGAGGACAGCATTCCCGGCGTTACGGCGGGCGTCGCCGCCGGCATGACCGTGTTCGGCTATCACGGCGGCGGCCATTGCAGCCCAGCCACCGCGGCAGCCCTGACGGCCGCTGGAGCCCATCTTGTATTCGACGATATGCGGCAGCTCCCTGGCCTGGTGGTCAGGGGCGCACTGGCTGGCGAGCCCGTCGGCCTCGCCTAAGCCATTGCGAGCACTTATATTTTGCAGAAATGCTGGATTTTTCGAGCGTTAGCCTATAATTGAGCGCTGCGCAGCAAGCGCATTTCCAGCCCATTACAGGTTCCATGACCGCGCCGCGTAAGCTGCATATCAAATCCTACGGCTGCCAGATGAACGTCTACGATGCCCAGCGCATGATGGACACGCTGGCGCCGGAAGGCTTCGTCGAGACGGCCAATGTCGGCGACGCGGATCTGGTGATCCTCAACACCTGCCACATCCGCGAGAAGGCGTCCGAGAAGGTCTATTCGGAGCTCGGCAAGCTGCGCGTCGCCAAGGCGGAAGCCGCGCAGGCCGGACGCAAGATGAACGTGGTCGTCGCCGGCTGCGTCGCGCAGGCCGAAGGCAACGAAATCATTCGCCGCGCCCCCGTTGTCGATGTCGTGGTCGGGCCGCAGAGCTATCACAACCTGCCGGCGCTGCTGAAACAGGCGAAAGCCGGTGGCCGCGCGCTCGACACTGAATTTCCCATCGAGGACAAGTTCGGCTTCCTGCCGCCGCCGAAGCCGGCAGCGATTCGTGCCCGCGGCATTTCCTCTTTCGTTACCGTGCAGGAAGGCTGCGACAAGTTCTGCACCTTCTGCGTCGTGCCCTACACCCGCGGCTCCGAAGTCTCGCGCCCGGTGGCGAAGATCATCGACGACGTGCAGCGGCTCGCCGATAACGGCGTGCGCGAGATCACGCTGATCGGGCAGAACGTCAACGGCTATCACGGCGAGGGTCCCGACGGCCGCCCGTGGGCGCTGGGCACGCTGCTCTATCGCCTCGCCGAGATTCCCGGTATCGCCCGGCTGCGCTATTCGACCAGCCATCCCCGCGATGTCGAGGACACGCTGATCGCGGCGCATCGCGATTTGCCGGAGCTGATGCCGTTCGTGCATCTGCCCGTCCAGTCCGGTTCCGACCGCATTCTGGCGGCCATGAACCGCAAACATACAGCCGAAGATTATCGCCGCGTCATCGATCGTTTTCGCGACGCGCGGCAAGACATTGCTTTTACTTCTGATTTCATCGTGGGCTTCCCGGGCGAGACCGAGGAAGATTTTGCAGCCACGCTCGCGCTCGTCACACAAATCGGATACGCTGGCGCTTATTCGTTCAAGTATTCGCCGCGTCCGGGAACGCCGGCCGCGGATTTGCAGGAGACGGTGTCACAGGCTGACATGGACGAGCGATTGGTGCGGCTTCAGAACCTGATCGACAGCCAGCAATCGGCCTTCAACGCGGCCACGATTGGACGCACTGTGGATGTGCTGTTCGAACGCCCCGCGCGCAATCCCGGCCAGATCGTCGGGCGTACCGCTTACCTGCAGCCAGCCCATGTGATGGCCTCCGACGACATCATCGGCCAGGTGCTTCCGGTCACCATTGAGAGCCTGGAGCGCTACAGCCTGCTCGGCAGCCTCACATCACCTCCAGTTGCCAGTTCTCCAGTACCACCAGTGTTGCAGCCAGTCCGTTCTCACACCGTCACGGGAGCCTGAATTCTTGGCCAAAAGCGCATCGGATTCGTCTACGCTCGCTGTTCGTAAACTCGATACTCCACCGCAGGCCGAGACGCAGGTCGTCATCGACTTTGATGACAACCGGGCGGCCTCTTCGCTGGTCGGGCCTTATGGCCAGAACCTCGCGATCATCGAACGCCGGCTGAATGTCGTCGTCGATTCCCGCGGCAACCACATCACCCTCACCGGTACCCGCGACGCCTGCGATGCCGCACGGCGCGTCCTCGAAACGCTCTATGCGCAAGCGGTGCAGGGCCATGACCTTGCCCCCGGCGATGTCGAAGGCACGATCCGCGCGACGCTGGCACAAGGCACGCTGTTTCCGTTCGATCCCAAGGGATCGAAAGCAGCCGCCTCGAATTTCGACACCATCAATCTGCGCAAGCGCCCGGTGCGTGCCCGCACCGCGACGCAGGACGCCTATATCCGCGCGCTGAGAAGCAACGAGCTGGTGTTCGGCATCGGCCCCGCCGGTACCGGCAAGACCTGGCTTGCGGTTGCGCAGGCGGCGATGCTGTTCGAGCGCAAGGAGGTCGATCGCATCATCCTGTCGCGTCCCGCGGTGGAAGCAGGCGAACGGCTCGGCTTCCTGCCCGGCGATATGCGCGAGAAGGTCGATCCCTATCTGCGCCCTATCTATGACGCATTGTATGACCTGATGGACGGGCGCATTGTCGAACGCGCGTTGCAGACCGGCGAAATCGAAATCGCGCCGCTTGCGTTCATGCGCGGTCGCACGCTGACCAATGCCGCAATCATTCTCGACGAAGCGCAGAACACCACCTCAATGCAGATGAAGATGTTTCTGACGCGTCTCGGCGAGAACAGCCGCATGATCATCACCGGCGATCCCTCGCAGGTCGACTTGCCCAATGGCCAGACCTCGGGTCTCGCCGAAGCCGCGCGTCTGCTCGATGGCGTGCAGGGCATTTCGCAGGTGAAATTCACCGGCGAGGACGTCGTCCGCCATGAACTCGTGGCCCGCATCGTCGCCGCTTACGAAGGAACGCCGCAGAAGGCGGTCGCTACAAAGACCTGATGACACACTCATACGCTGACGACGGACCCGGGATCGGGTCCGTTCGCGAAAGAAGTTCGATACCGATGCCGACCTATTCATCTCCCGCGACAGAGGTTCTTGTTGTCGCCGATTGCTGGTCCGCGGAGGCCGATGCCGACGCCGTGATCCACCGCGCCATCGAAGCCGCCGCTGCCATGGTCGATACCGACACGGCCGACGCCGAACTCGCCATCATGCTCACCGACGATGCGGGCATCCGTACGCTGAACCAGAACTGGCGCGGCATCGACAAGCCGACCAACGTCCTGTCATTCCCGGCGCTGCAGCCACCCGAAGGCGCGGACGAGCCCGATGATATGCCGCGCATGCTGGGCGACATCGCGATCGCCTATGAGACCACGCGCCGCGAGGCTGACGAGGAAGATAAGACCTTCACCAATCATCTCAGCCATCTCGCCATTCACGGTTTTCTGCATCTGGTCGGTTACGACCATGAGAAGGACGACGAGGCCGAAGAGATGGAAGCGCTGGAGCGCGAGATCCTGGCGACACTTGGAATCCCAGACCCCTATGCAGATCAGGATCGGGTGACCTGAGATGCCGGACGGCGACACTAGAAACGATCATTCGAAAACCTCAAGCAATCTGCCTGCGGTGGTTCACGACGGCGAGGTCATGCGCCCAACGTCGGAGACCTGGCTGACCCGCGCGATCCGCTCGCTGTTCGGCTGGAAGCCGGGCTCGGTGCGTGCCGACCTGCAAGTCGTGCTCGACGCCTCCGCGCCGGACGAGACCGGCTTCTCCACCATCGAGCGCACGATGCTGCGCAATATTCTGGGGCTCAACGAGCGCCGCATCGCCGACGTCATGGTGCATCGCGCCGATATTATCGCGGTGAAGCAGGACATCTCGCTCGGCGAATTGATGGGCCTGTTTGAGAGCGCGGCGCATTCGCGCCTGGTTGTATTCAACGAAACTCTCGACGATCCCGTCGGCATCGTCCATATCCGCGACCTGCTGGCATACATGACCGTGAAGGCGCGCAACGTCGTGCCGTCGACGACCAAGAAGAAGAAAGTGTTTCCCGCCGGCCTCGACCTGCGTTCGGTCGATCTGGCGCAGAGCGTCGTCGAGACCGGCATCATCCGCAAGCTGCTCTACGTGCCGCCATCGATGCGCGCGATCGATCTGCTCGCGCAAATGCAGGCAGCACGCATCCATCTCGCACTCGTTGTCGACGAATATGGCGGCACCGACGGCCTCGTCTCTATCGAGGACATCGTCGAGCAGATCGTCGGCGAGATCGATGACGAACACGACAGCGACGAGCCGCCATCCATTGTCAGGCAAGGCGACAGCTTCATCGCCGATGCACGTGCCAGCCTCGATGACGTGCGTGCCATGATCGGCGAAGAATTCGAGACCGGCGAAGACGGCGAGGAAGTCGAGACACTCGGCGGCTATCTCGTCACCCATGTCGGACGGCTGCCCGTGCGCGGCGAAGTGATTTCCGGCCCTGGTAATTTCGAGATCGAAGTGCTCGATGCCGATCCGCGTCGCGTCAAGCGATTGCGCGTCGGGCCTCGCAAGGAGCGGCCTGCGCCGCGCACCCGCGAGCCGCGCCGCCGCGATACGACGTCGGACACCGGCGCAGCACCTTCCAATGACAATGTGAATACGCCTCCGTCAGGCGACAGCGCGGGAACGCCGTGACATCACGTAGCCTGCGCTCGATCGCACTCAGCATCATTCTCGCATGGGGTTGGAAGCGCGCAGGCATCGCGCTGCTGGCCGGCGCGGTGTCGTCGCTGGCAATGGCGCCGTTCAATGCCTGGCCGGTGCTGTTCTTCACCTTCCCGATCGTCGTCTGGCTGATCGATGGCGCTGCCGCAGGCAAGATGCGCGGCATTCCAGCCGCCGCCATGGCCGGCTGGTGGTTCGGCTTCGGCTATTTCGTGCCGGGCCTATACTGGATCGGCTACGCTTTCCTCGTCGACGCGCAGACCTTCGCATGGCTGTTGCCCGCCGCGATCTGCGGCCTGCCCGCCTATCTCGCGCTGTTCACCGCGATCGGTTTCGCACTGGCGCGTCTGCTCTGGACCAAGGACGCCAGCCGCATCTTCGCGCTCGCGGCGAGTCTCACGATCGGCGAATGGCTGCGCGGCCACGTGCTGACGGGCTTTCCCTGGAATGCGTTCGGCTATGCACTCACCGAACCGCTCGCGCTGGCGCAGAGCGCGTCGTTGATCGGCCTGTGGGGACTGACATTTGTCACCGTCGCGATCTTTGCATCGCCTGCGGTTCTGATCGACGGCCGTTCGCGCACGCAGCGGCCATGGCTGGCGCCGGCGCTTGCGCTGGTGCTGCTCGTCGTGATGGGCGCCTATGGCATGGCCCGGCTATCGCGCACCCCGACGCAACTGGTTGCCAATGTGAAGCTGCGCATCATGCAGCCGAATCTGTCGCAGGACACGCGCTTCAACTATTCCGCCAAGGCGGATGTCATGAGCAGATATCTTGCGCTATCGGACCGCGCGACTGGTCCGCAGAATTCAGGCGTTGGCGCAGCCAACATTCTGATCTGGCCGGAATCCGCATTCCCGTTCTTCCTGTCGCGCGAACCCGACGCGATGGCGCAGATCGCCAATCTGCTGCCGAAGGGCACCGTGCTGGTTACGGGCGCGGTGCGACCGCCCGATGCGCCGCTCGGTGTGCGCATTACGCAGGCCTATAATTCCATTTATGTGATCGATCACGACGGCAGCATCCTGTCGACCTACGACAAACTTCATCTGGTGCCGTTCGGCGAGTATCTGCCGTTCCAGAGCTTCATGGAGAAGATCGGCTTCCAGCAATTGACCAAAGTCCATGGCGGCTTCATTCCCGGCACCCGTCGGAAGCCGATGGACATTCCCGGCGCACCGCGCATGCTGCCGCTGATCTGCTACGAGGCGGTTTTCCCAGACGATATCACCACGCGTAACGATCGGCCGGGCTGGATCGTCAATCTCACCAATGATGGCTGGTTCGGGATTTCCACGGGGCCCTATCAGCACCTGCAGCAGAGCCGCGTCCGCGCCATCGAGGAAGGCCTGCCGCTGGTTCGCGCTGCGAACACCGGCATTTCCGTCGTGGTCGACCCTGTCGGCCGCGTGATCGCGCGGCTCGATCTCGGTGTCGAAGGCGTGCTGGATTCGGGATTGCCGGTGGCCATTTTGCCGACGGTCTATTCGAAAATCGGCGATATTCCCGCCGCGATGTTCGTTGCACTCGCGATCATTTTCGCTGTTCGGCGGCGTACGCCGGCACGCCACTAGCGCGAGACTTGAAGCATTTGATATAGTTGGCGAGCCCGCTTTCGCCGCCTACCGAACAACCGTCCCGATGTGATTGCTTTTTAAGCTAGCTTTGTTAGCTTTATTTCTCACCTATTGAGAAATAAAGGTGCAGTGGCTTAAATTTTCCGCTTAGGAAAATTTGCGCGGTTGTTATAATCCACTAGGATACCTTTGGTTACAACCGAAGCCGACCTAATGACGGATTGCCACGCATGATCCGTCTCCCTTGATGTGATCCAGGAGTAATTGAGATGTCGACGAAAGCGCCCAATCCTGTTGACAAATATGTCGGCAGCCGTGTGCGCATGCGGCGCATTATGCTCGGCATGAGTCAGGAAAAGCTGGGCGAGGCCCTTGGTCTGACGTTTCAACAAGTTCAGAAATACGAGAAGGGCACCAACCGCGTCGGCGCCAGCCGGCTGCAGCAGATTTCGGAAATCCTGCAGGTCCCCGTCTCGTTCCTGTTCGAAGGCGGCCCCGGTGCGATCCATAATGGCGAAGGCTTCGCTGAAGCGTCCTCGCCTGCCTATGTCTCCGACTTCCTCGCCACCTCCGAAGGCCTCGCTCTGACCCGCGCCTTCACGCGCATCACCGATGCCAAGCTCCGCCGCAGCATCGTCGACCTGGTCGAGCAGATCGCTTCGCGCGAAGCCCCGGATCAGCGCTAAAATCACGGTACTTTCAACGGAAAAACGTCATCGCGCCTGATGGCGCCGATGGCGTTTCGGCTGTATCACTCGCGCGCGATGACCACAGCCGATTCCGACAATAACGATCACGACGACCCCGCTGACGCGGGTGCGTCCACGCATGCCGAGAGCGGCTACTATACCGGCTCGTTCTTCGGGCGCCGCAAGGGCCACAAGCTGCGCGATCATCAGGCCGACCTGATGGCGACGCGGTTGCCCGCACTCACCGTCGACATCGCGCATCCCGCGCCTGACGATATTCGCACGCTGTTCGGCACAGACGTCGAGACCGTGCGTCTGGAAATCGGCTTCGGCAGCGGCGAACATCTGGTCGCGGAAGCGCTGGCGCATCCACATATCGGCTTCATCGGCTGCGAGCCCTATATCAACGGCATGGCGAAGATTCTGACGCAGATCGAAGCGCAGAACATCGGCAATATCCGCCTCGTCGCCGGCGACGCCGCCGAACTTCTCACATGGGCACCGGCGCAATCGCTGTCACGCATCGACCTAATCCATCCGGATCCATGGCCGAAGAAGCGTCACTGGAAGCGCCGCTTCGTGCAGGACGCAACATTGGCTGCGATGGCGCGCGTGCTGAAACCCTCAGGCGAATTTCGTTTCGTGCATGACATTCCGGATTACGTCGCGTGGACACTCTGGCATGTCTCGCGATCGCCGGATTTCACCTGGACTGCAGAGCGCGCCGTTGACTGGCGTCTGCCATGGCCGAACTACACCATGACGCGCTACGGCCGCAAAGCCACGCGTGAGGGCCGCATTGCGGCCTATCTCATCTTCAAGCTGATCTCGGAAGATAAGAGGCGAGCGTAAGCGCTTCGCCTCACAGCATGTTCGGAAGCACACGATCCGGCGGCTTGTGGTTATCGAGGAAGGCGCGGATGTTGATGATGACCTTCTCGCCCATCTCGACTCGGCCTTCTATCGTCGCCGAGCCCATATGCGGCAGCAGCACGACCTTGCCGGCGCGCGCGAGCCGCACCAGTTTCGGACTCACCGCGGGCTCATGTTCAAACACGTCGAGCGCGGCACCGGCAATGTCGCCCGACTCGATCAGCTTGATCATCGTCTCTTCGTCGATCACCTCGCCGCGCGCGGTGTTGACGATATAGGCGTCCTTGCGGATCAGCTTGAGACGACGTGCTGACAACAGGTGGAACGTCGCCGGCGTATGCGGACAGTTCACCGAGATGATGTCCATGCGCGCCAGCATCTGGTCGAGCGAATCCCAATAGGTCGCACCGAGTTCTTCGGCGATTTTCGGCGCGACGGGTTTGCGGTTGTGATAGTGGATTTGCAGTCCGAAGGCCCGGGCGCGCCGCGCCACAGCCTGGCCGATGCGGCCCATGCCGATGATGCCGAGCCGCTTGCCGCCGAGCCGCTTGCCCAGCATCCAGGTCGGCGACCAGCCCTGCCAGTCCTTGCCCTCGGTCAGGATCGAGGCACCCTCGATCAGCCGGCGCGGTACCGCGAGAATCATCGACATGGTCATGTCGGCGGTGTCTTCAGTGAGCACCTTCGGCGTATTGGTGACGGTGATGCCGCGGGCATGGGCGGCGGTGACGTCAATATTATCGACGCCGTTGCCAAAATTGGCGATCAGCCTGAGCTTGCAGTCGGGATGCTCGAGCAGTTCCTTGGTGATTTCGTCGGTGACGGTTGGCACCAGCACATCGGCAGTGCGGGTCGCTTCAGCGAGTTGCTCGGGCGTCAGAGGCGTGTCGTCGAGATTGATGTGCGCATCGAACAGTTCGCGCATGCGGGTCTCGATCGAGTCCGGCAGCTTGCGCGTGACGATGACGAGAGGCTTTTTCTTGACCGACATGTCCTGCTCACTCGCGCTTTGGCTAATCCGTTCAGTCCGCATTAACCCGGTTGTTCGAAACTGCCGCAGCCGCGAATTCACCGTTTCCTCGGGTTCCCCGACACCCTTTTTGGTGCCTTGGCCTTCGGTCCTCTCTAGCAGAAGACCGAGCCAAAACAAGAACCCAGCGGGCGCGTGCGGCGCGGCGATAGTTGCGTTCTTTGGATTGGGTTGAGGTGGGGTTGATGGCGTTCCGGCAGTTTGCGTGTGCGGTGTTGGCGATGGTTACCCTGATCGCGACAGCAATCGATCCGGTTCTCGCTGCCAAGGATACGCCGCTGGGCGCCAGCGGCCTGCCGGTGCCGCGCTACGTCAGCCTCAAGTCGGATCACGTCAATGTCCGCGCCGGCCCCACCAAGGACAACGATGTCGCCTGGGTCTATACTCGCTCCGGCCTGCCGGTGGAGATCACCGCCGAATATGAGAACTGGCGCCGCGTCCGCGATTCCGAGGGCGCCGAGGGCTGGGTTTATCACTCGTTGCTGTCCGGCCGCCGCACCGCGGTCGTGACCATGAAATCCAAAGACGAACTCGCCTCAATCTATGACAATCCGGATGCGACCAGCGCTGTTGTGGCCCGGCTGCAGGCCGGCGTTGTGGCGCAGGTGAAGCGCTGCAACAATGGCTGGTGCCGTGTGATTGGCAACGGTTTCGACGGCTGGATCGAACAGCAGCGGCTATGGGGCGTTTACGCCGACGAGAAGGTGAACTGAGCACATCCGGCATCAGGAGCTTGGCCTGCGCCGGCGCACTGATCGGCGCTGCAGCGCTGTCATGGTCCGGCCCCGCCCAATCCGCCACTGAGACGTGCCTGGCTGTGGATCAGCGACTGTCTGGTGATGCGACCCTTCCGCGCACCGTGGCTGCGTTCAAAACCGGTGGCCCGCTCAAGATCGTCGCCATGGGCTCGTCATCGACGCTCGGCCTGTGGCAATCCGACCCCGCCAAAACCTATCCCGGCATGCTGCAGAGCGAGCTGCAGCACCTGAAGCCGGAACTGCGGCTGGAGGTCATCAATAGCGGCCGGAACGCCGACACGATCCCGGGCAATATCGTCCGCTTCGACCGCGATGTGCTGGCGCATCGCCCGGATCTGGTGATCTGGCAGATCGGCACCAATGACGTGACCTGGCTGCAAAGCGCGGACAGCCTGACCAGCAGGATCGTCGAGGGCATCCGCCTGCTGAAGGCTGACGGGGCCGACGTGATCCTGATGGATCAGCAATACGCGCCGGTCATTCTCGCATCGCAATATTCCAGGATGCAGGCGAGCATAGCTGAAGCCGCCCGGCAGGAACGCGTGCCGCTGTTCTCGCGCTTCGAGCTGATGCGCCGTGCAGTGGACGCAGGGCTCTCCATGGGCGCGCTGACGGCCTGGGACGGACTACACAATTCCGCAGCCGGCTACGAATGCACCGGCCGCGCCCTCGCCCGCGCGATCGTGGCGACGGCTGTAGCTGGCGAGCAAACGCCGCCGAAACCGGTTCGACGGCGCAAATAACTTCAGAATTTGGATAAAGCCGTTAGCGCTTTTTGCGCAGACGAACGACCATGTCGATGCGGCTGATCTCGAAGCCCTCGGGAACTTCCGGCATCTTGGTCAGCACGAGGTTCTGGTCCGGAATATCGACCAGCTCGTGGTTGTTCTCGAGATAGTAGTGGTGATGCGAGGTCACGTTGGTATCGAAATAGGTCTTCGTACCATCGACGCTGACCTGACGAAGCAGGCCGGAATCCGTGAGCTGATTGAGCGTATTGTAGACGGTTGCCAGCGACACCGGCACCTTGGCGAGGGTCGCTTCCTCATAGAGCATTTCCGCAGTGAGATGGCGGGCGCCCTTGCCAAACAGCAGCCAGCCCAGCGCCATGCGCTGACGGGTGGGACGCAGACCGACCGACTGCAGCATCTCGTTGACGTCATGCCACGGGCAACCAGTCAAAGCCGGCTGGCGGCCATGATTGATTTCCGCAACCGCAGCTGCGTCATCCAGAACTGAAACGCTGTCGCTCATATCCACGTCAGTAATCCTGCCGTTCACACTCAAAAAGAACACTGAATTAGCCTTCTATTATAGAAAGGCGGAGCCTCAGATGCAAGGTTTTCGCAACTAGGAGCCATGCATCAGAAGGGATGCTTCCGCAGTGCATCGCAACATGGTCAATATCCCGCCAAAAGCAGGCGATCCGGCGCTTTGCCGCCCCCCTAAGCCTATGATAGAGAGCGCCGAGCCGGGGCGAGTTCCCGTGTCATTTGGAACAATTCTATATGTGGCGACTCGACCCGGGTAGCCACCACCATCGATGGACCCAGAAAGCCGGCATGATCCAGGAACAACGCAACAGCTACGCATATGAAGACCTGCTGGCCTGCGGCCGCGGCGAGCTGTTCGGACCCGGCAACGCGCAATTGCCGCTGCCGCCGATGCTGATGTTCGACCGCATCACCGAGATCACGGCTGATGGCGGCGAATTCGGCAAGGGTCTCGTGCGCGCTGAACTCGACGTCAATTCGGACCTCTGGTTCTTTGCCTGCCACTTCAAGGGCGATCCGGTCATGCCGGGCTGCCTCGGCCTGGACGCCATGTGGCAGATGGTCGGGTTCTTTCTGGGCTGGTCGGGTGGCATCGGTCCCGGACGTGCGCTCGGGCTGAGCGAGCTGAAGTTTTCCGGTCAGGTTCTCCCGAACATCAAGAAGGTCGTGTACACCATCGATATCAAACGGGTGATGCGTTCAAAATTGTGGTTGGGGATTGCTGACGGCTCGCTTTCGGCCGATGGCGAGATTATCTATCGCGCCAAGGACCTGAAGGTCGGCCTGTTCAAGCAGGAAGCACCTGCCGCATTGCAGCCGGGAACGTAATTTACCGGGTGCCATTCAACGGCGGTCTCCGAGGGGGCGACCGCCAGTTCCACAACAACGTAATTCAAAGGGCGAGGCGATCATGAGGCGGGTTGTCGTCACGGGGATGGGCATTGTCTCATCTATCGGAAACAACACTCAAGAAGTGCTTGCGAGCCTCCATGAGGCAAAGTCGGGCATTACGCGCGCCGACAAATATGCAGAGCTCGGTTTCCGTTCGCAGGTGCAAGGCGCACCGACCATCAATCCGGCCGATGTGATCGACCGCCGCGCGATGCGGTTCCTCGGCGAAGGCGCCGCATGGAATCACATCGCCATGGAACAGGCGATCCAGGACTCCGGCCTCGAAGAGGCCGATATCTCCAACGAACGCACCGGCATCATCATGGGCTCGGGCGGGCCTTCCGCACGCACCATCGTCGAAGCCGCGGACATCACGCGAACGAAGGGGCCAAAGCGCGTTGGCCCGTTCGCGGTGCCGAAGGCGATGTCCTCGACGGCATCCGCCACGCTCGCGACCTGGTTCAAGATCAAGGGCGTGAACTATTCGATCTCCTCCGCCTGCGCGACCTCGAACCACTGCATCGGCAATGCCTATGAGATGATCCAGTGGGGCAAGCAGGACGTCGTGTTTGCTGGCGGCTGCGAGGAACTCGACTGGTCGCTCTCGGTGCTGTTCGACGCCATGGGTGCGATGTCATCGAAGTATAACGACACACCCTCCACCGCTTCGCGTCCCTATGACGTCAGTCGCGACGGCTTTGTCATCGCCGGCGGCGCCGGCGTTGTCGTGGTCGAAGAACTCGAACACGCAAAAGCACGCGGCGCCAAGATCTACGGCGAAATCATTGGCTACGGCGCCACCTCGGACGGTTACGACATGGTCGCCCCGTCGGGCGAAGGCGCAGAGCGTTGCATGAAGATGGCGCTGGCCACCACTGGCGGCATCAAGATTGACTACATCAACCCGCATGCGACCTCGACGCCGGCCGGCGACCCGCCGGAAATGCAGGCGATCCGCAACGTGTTCGGTACCGGCGAGAAATGCCCGCCAATTTCGGCGACCAAGGCCCTCACCGGCCACTCGCTCGGCGCCACGGGCGTGCAGGAAGCAATCTACTCGCTGCTGATGATGCAGAACGGGTTTATCTGCGAGAGCGGCAACATCACCGAACTCGATCCGGTGTTCGCCGACATGCCGATCGTGCGCAAGCGCATCGACAATGTGAAGGTCGGCACCGTGCTGTCGAATTCCTTCGGCTTCGGCGGCACCAACGCCACGCTGGTCTTCAAGCGGATGGATGCATAACGCGATGCCATCACTGATGCAGGGCAAGCGCGGACTGATCATGGGCGTCGCCAATGATCATTCGATCGCGTGGGGAATCGCCAAGGCCCTGCATGCGCAGGGTGCCGAACTGGCTTTCACCTATCAGGGCGATGCGCTTGGCAAGCGCGTCAAGCCGCTGGCGGAATCGCTCAATGCCGATCTGATCCTGCCCTGCGACGTTGAGGACATCGCCAGCGTCGACGCGACCTTTGCTGCGATCAAGGAGAAATGGGGCGGGCTGGATTTCCTGGTCCACGCCATCGGCTTCTCCGACAAGAACGAACTCAAGGGTCGCTACGCCGACACCACGCGCGCGAATTTCTCGCGCACCATGGTGATCTCCTGCTTCTCCTTCACCGAAGTCGCCAAGCGCGCGTCGGAAATCATGAAGCCCGGCAGCGCTATGATCACGCTGACTTTCGGCGGATCGACCCGCGTGATGCCGAACTACAATGTCATGGGCGTTGCCAAGGCCGCTCTCGAAGCCTCGGTGCGTTATCTCGCATCGGACTTCGGCCGCCAGGGCATTCGCGTCAACGCGGTGTCGGCTGGCCCGGTACGTACACTGGCCGGCTCGGGCATCGGCGATTCCCGCGCGATGTTCGCATTCCAGCAGAAACATTCGCCGCTCGGCCGCGGCGTGACACTGGAAGAACTCGGCGGCACTGCGCTGTATCTGCTGTCGGATCTTTCCGGCGGCGTGACCGGTGAAACGCATTTCGTCGACTCCGGCTACAACATCATCTCGATGCCGCATCCGGATGCGTTGAAGGCAGACGCCGGCGAGTAATTCGCCTTACGTCTTTTCCCCCGATGCAAATTCCATCGCACGCTGGAAGGCCGGACGGGCGCTGCAACGGTCGAGATAGCGCTCAAACGCCGGGCGCGACGGCACCATCTTGAAATTGCGCACGGCAAAGTTCAATCCTGAACCGATGGCGATATCGGCGGCAGAGAATTGCGCGCCGAGAATCCACGGACCTTCATCAAGCGCGGCTTCGAGCACATCGAACACGCGCTGCGCATCACCCCAGCCTGCGGCCACCGGATTCAGCTCCATCTTGGTCGCGATCTGTGCGATCGCCGGTTCGATACAGCCCGGCGCAAAGAACAGCCAATAGAGATATTTCGCACGATGCGAGTCCCCGAGCGGGGGCGCCAGCTTCGCGTCGGGATAGCGCTCGGCTACATAAGCGCAAATCGCCGCAGCCTCAGCCATGGTGGCGTCGCCGTCCTGCAGAGCCGGCACCTTGCCCATCGGATTGACGGCGAGGAATTCCAGCGTGCGCTGCGCACCGGTGGAGATATCGGTCAGCACGCGCTCATAGGCGACGCCGGTTTCCTCCATCAGCCAAAGCGCGGTGAACGAACGCGAGCGTGGCGACCAGTAGAGTTTCATCATCTGGAGATCCTCCGGAGAAACATTTTGCCATTTGTGCGAGGATTCGGAGAAAGCTGCAAGACGCGCAGCGCTCAGACTCTCTGAAACTCTCATACCCACGAAAGCGGGGATCAGGCCGGACGACGACAGTTGAGTGTGACGCGGCGCGACAAGAAAAAGCCCCCGCGACATAGTCGCAGGGGCTTTTATATTCACGATGGCGGGCCGAGGTTACTCAGCCGCCTGCAGCATCGGCTGTTCGGCGAGATCGAAACGGTCCGCGTTCATCACCTTCACCCAAGCCTTGATGAAGTCTTTCACGAACTTCTCCTTGGCGTCGGCGCTGCCATAGACTTCGGCGAGCGCGCGGAGCTGCGAGTGCGAACCGAAGATCAGGTCGACACGCGTGGCTGTCCACTTCGCCGCATTGGTCTTGCGGTCGCGGCCTTCATAGACGTCATCCGAACCGGCCGCCTTCGACCACACCGTGTCCATGCTGAGCAGATTGACGAAGAAGTCGTTGGTCAGCGTGCCCGGCTTCGACGTGAACACGCCGTGCTTGCTGTCGCCGGCATTGGCGCCGAGGACGCGCAGGCCGCCGACCAGCGCCGTCATTTCGGGCGCCGTCAGCTTCAGCAATTGCGCACGATCAACCAGAGCTTCCTCCGGCTTCATGAACTGATGGGTGTTGCGGATATAGTTGCGGAAACCGTCGGCACGCGGCTGCAGCGGCGCGAACGACGGCACGTCGGTCTGCTCCTGCGACGCGTCCATGCGGCCCGGCACGAACGGGACCGTGACGGTCACGCCGGCATCCTTCGCCGCCTTCTCGATCGCAGCAACGCCGCCGAGAACGATCAGGTCGGCAATCGACACCTTCTTGCCGAAGTCCTTCTGAATCGCGTCGAGCTTGCTGAGCACGATCGTGAGCTGGTCCGGCTGGTTGACTTCCCAGTCCTTCTGCGGCGCGAGACGGATGCGCGCACCGTTGGCGCCACCGCGCTTGTCGGAGCCGCGGAACGTCGAGGCCGATGACCAGGCGGTGGAAACGAGCTGTGGCACCGTGAGACCGGAGGCGAGGATCTTCGCCTTCAGGTCCGCAACGTCCTTGTCGCCGATCAACGGGTGATCGACGGCCGGGATCGGATCCTGCCAGATCAGCGTTTCCTTCGGCACCAGCTTGCCGCGATAGCGCACGATCGGGCCCATGTCGCGATGGGTGAGCTTGAACCAGGCGCGCGCGAAGGCGTCGGCGAACTCATCCGGATTTTCATAGAAGCGACGCGAGATCTTCTCGTAGATCGGATCGGCCTTGAGCGCGATATCGGAGGTCAGCATCGCAGGCGCGTGACGCTTCGACTTGTCGTGAGCGTCCGGTACGCTGCCTGCGCCGGCGTCGTTCTTCGGCTTCCACTGATGCGCGCCACCCGGACTCTTGGTCAACTCCCATTCGTAGCCGAACAGATTCCAGAAGAAGTTGTTGCTCCACTTCGTCGGCGTCGAGGTCCAAGTGACTTCGAGACCGCTGCCGATCGCGTCTGCGCCCTTGCCGGTGCCGTGGGTACTCTTCCAGCCGAGGCCCTGATCCTCGAGATCGCCGCCTTCCGGGTCCACTCCGACAAAAGACGGATCGCCTGCGCCATGGGTTTTGCCGAAGGTATGACCGCCGGCAATCAACGCAACGGTCTCTTCGTCATTCATCGCCATGCGGGCGAACGTCTCGCGGATGTCCTTCGCCGAGGCGAGCGGATCGGGATTGCCGTTCGGGCCTTCCGGATTGACGTAGATCAAGCCCATCTGCACGGCACCGAGCGGCTCCGCGAGTTCGCGCTCGCCGCTGTAGCGCTCATCACCCAGCCAGGTGCCTTCGGGTCCCCAGTACAGCTCTTCCGGCTCCCAGGTATCGGCGCGACCACCGGCGAAACCGAAGGTCTTGAAGCCCATCGACTCCAAAGCGACGTTGCCGGTGAGGATGAACAGGTCGGCCCAAGAGATCTTCTGGCCGTATTTCTGCTTGATCGGCCACAGCAGCCGGCGCGCCTTGTCGAGGTTGACATTGTCAGGCCACGAATTCAGCGGTGCGAAGCGCTGCTGACCGCCACCGGCGCCGCCACGGCCGTCGGTGATGCGATAGGTGCCGGCGCTGTGCCAGGCCATGCGGATGAACAGACCGCCGTAGTGACCGAAGTCGGCCGGCCACCATTCCTGCGAGTCGGTCATCAGGGCAGTCAGGTCCTTGATCACCGCGTCAAGGTCGAGGCTTTCGAATTCCTTGGCATAATCGAACGCTGCGCCGAGCGGATCGGCGGACGGGTGGATGGCATGCAGCACGCCGATGTCGAGTTGGCCCGGCCACCAATCCTTGTTGCCATGGCCTTTGCTCTTGGGTCCGTTGCCCTTTGCGCCGTGCCCCATCGGGCACTTGCCGGCATCATCAGTCTTCGCGTCCATCGTTCTCTCCTTCCGGCTGTCTGGAACGGGAGCAGTCCCAGGCGATGCCGGCTTGCCGGATCGCCGTAGAGACACCGCTCAAATTTTCCAAAAGCTGTCTAATTTCAATTATCTGCCGAATTCCTCGGCGAGCTTGGCGCTCACCCTAATTGGATTTCGTGACGAGAGATTGGAAGAATTCTTAGATCAGGTCCAGTCGAATTGTCTTCTCTCTCCGATCAGTTTATCTGATGATCCATGATCACGCTCCGCCAGCTCCGCTATCTCGCCGCGCTCGCCAAACACGGCCATTTCGGCCGCGCGGCCGAGGCCTGCAACGTCACCCAGCCTGCGCTGTCGATGCAGATACGCGATCTCGAACGGACGCTGGGCGTCAAGGTGGTGGAGCGCCGGCCCGGCGAGGTGATGCTGACCGATGTCGGGTGCGAAGTGGCACGGCGCGGCGAGGACGTGCTGGCGGCCTCGCGCGACCTGGTGGACTTTGCGCGGCATCGCGGCGGACTCCTGACCGGGCGGCTGACGCTCGGCGTGATCCCGTCACTGGCGCCCTATCTGCTGCCGCGGATCCTGCCGGTGCTACAGAAACAGTTTCCGGAATTGCGGCTGGAGCTGCGCGAGACGCAGACCAGGCAACTGGTCGACGATATCAAGTCAGGCGCACTCGATGCCGCGATGCTGGCCCTGCCGCTTGGTGAGCCTGAGATCGACACGGCCAAATTGTTCGACGATCTGTTCCTGCTCGCGGTGCCGGCAAACGATCCCCGCCCGGCCGACAAACGCATCAAGGCGATGGAGATCGACCAGAGCCGATTGATCCTGCTGGAAGACGGCCACTGCCTGCGCGATCAGGCGCTCGCCTTCTGCGCCACCGCAGCGCGCGGCCATCAGTCCGGCGGCAACGGCATGGCCTTCGCTGCGTCCAGCCTCTCCACGGTGATGCAGATGGTCGCCAGCGGCTATGGCGTGACATTGATCCCGCAGATCGCCGCCGACGTCGAACAACGCGACCAGCGCGTCAAATTCCTGCGGTTGGAGAATCCGCAGCCCGGCCGCACCATCGGCCTCGCTTTTCGCCGGACGTCGCCGCGCAAAGCGGACTTCGCCGCATTGGGCGATGTGGTGAAGGACAGCGTTATCGGCTGATCGATATGGGCCACAAAAGAAAACGCACCGGCGCGGCTGCGCCGGTGCGTTTCCAGACGAGTGAAGCGATCGCGCTTAGCTCTTCTGCTTGGCGATCACCTTGTCCTTGATGCCGTCATAGGTCTTCTCGGGCACGATCTTCTTCTGCACGAGTTCGTCCTTGCCCTTATACGGACGGCCTTTGACGATGGCCGCCGAATAGGCCTTGCCGATACCGGGCAGAGCTTCGAGCGCCTCGACGGTCGCCGAGTTGAGATCAAGCAGTTCAGCCTTCGGTGCCGGGGCCATCTTCGATTCGCTGGCAGGCGCCATCTTAGATGTGGCAGCCGGGGCCATCTTGCCGGCGGGAGCAGCGGGCTGCGGCGACTGCGCCATCGACGGCGCGGATGCGAGTAGACCCAGAGTGAGAGCGGCAGCGGTCAAAGTAGCAAATTTGAAATGGCGCATCGTGGTGTCCCTCCAAGGACGGTTTAAGTAACGCCATCAAGCTAGCTGCGGATTCATGGCGCCGCCATGGCGCGAAAATGAACCGCAGATAAAAGCTGAAGTTTATTTCGCGCGTATTTCGGGAGCGACCGGCTTCAAGTGTTCGAGCGGGAGCGGTGCGCCCGCCTTCAGCGTTTGAATCGCGATATTGCTCCGCGCCTCACGCACGATGGGCAGGTTGAGAAGCTTGCCGACAAGGAAACGTTGATAGTCAGCCAGTTCAGGCACGACCACTTCAAGAAAGTAATCGGACTCGCCGGACACGAGATGGCATGCGACCACCTCGGGCATCTCCACGACGGCCTTCTCGAAAGCGATCGCACGCTTGTTGGCATGCCCATCGATCTTCACACCGACGAAGGCCGTAAACCCCAATCCAACGCGCTCACGCCGCAGCGCCGCACGGTATCCATCGATATATCCCGCTCGCTCCAGGTTCTTGACCCGCCGCAAGCACGGCGACGGCGACAGGCCGACCCGATCGGCCAGCTCGATGTTGCTCAGGCGGCCGTCGGCCTGAAGCTCCGCGATAATTCGGCGATCGATGTCGTCCAACTGGATTTCGGGCATGACCCACCAATCAAAGGTCAGCAAAAGATCATTCGTTGCGCGGACGCGCTCCATATTAGCTAAATTCGCAAGGACATGCGCAGGGGTCAAGTGTCATCGTCGGACTCATTCTCCCAACGAAAGAGCATCCCGATGCCCGACCGACTGATAACGCAATCACTGCTCGATGCCGTCGAATGCTACTTCGATCTGATGTTCGATAACGACGTCTCGCATTTTGACCAGGTATTTGCCGGAAGTGCGCAACTGCATGGACTGCGCGACGGCAGCCTGCGTTTGCTGCCGGCTGCAGACTACAAGGCGATGCTGGCCTCCACACCATCGCCGAAGAGCAAGGGCGCGCCGCGCGAACAGGAGGTGTTGCTGGTGGACTTCGCCGCACCGACCCAGGCGCTGGTCAAGGTTGTCGTCCGGATCGATACGGTCTGGTATTGCGACTACCTGTCCTATCATCGCATCGGCGAGGCCTGGCTGGTGACCGCGAAGTCGTTTCATGTTGCCCGGCGGCTCGAGGCGACGGATCAATAGACGTCAGGACCCTGCCTGCAGCGCCTTGTCGATCTCGACCCTCAGCACGCGCTCGTAATTCTCCGGCGTGATGCCGCCGACCATCTTGTAGGCGATGCGGCCGTCGCGGCCGACGATGAAGGTTTCGGGCACGCCATAGACGCCCCATTCGATCGCGGCGCGACCGTTGCCGTCGACGCCGACGATGCCGAACGGATTGCCGTAGCGGCCAAGAAAGCGGCGCGCGTTGTCCGGCGCGTCCTTGTAGTTGATGCCGACCAGCTGCAGCCGTTTGTCCTTGCCGAGTTCTGTCAGCAGCGGCGCCTCCTCGTGGCACGGCACGCACCACGATGCCCAGACATTGACGAGACTGACCTTGCCCTTGAAGGCTGCGGGATCGAGACCCGGCACCGGCGCACCGCTATCGGTGAGGCCTTCCAGTGCCGGCAATGTCGTCTGGGGCGCGGCGCGGCCGATCAATGCCGAGGGCAGTTTCGCGGGGTCGGCTCCGAGCCGAAACCAGAACAGCGCCGCGAGCGCGGCAAAGATCAGCAGAGGCAATGCCAGTACCCAGCGGCGCTTCGGAGTGGCCTGCGTGGTCATGTGAGATCCGTCGTACCACGACCCGAGCGCCGCGCCACGCCGGAGGATTCCAACTCATGCAGCCGCGCACGGACGCGGCGGTGATCGATGGCGATCCACACGATGAGGATCAGCACCACCGCTGCGACCAGCGCGTAGGACGTGACGATGAAAGATGCGTAGGGACCAAGCGCCATCACGGAAGTGCCACCGGCTTCGCGGCCTGCAACATCTGTAACGCGCGCAAACGACGCCGCAGGATCTCGTTACGCATGGCCGCGAGATGCAGTGTGATAAACAGCAGCGAGAACGCCACAGCCATCACCAACAGCGGGATCAAAAACGACTTGTCGAGCGACGAGCCGCCCATCTTTATCACCGAAGCCGGCTGATGCAGCGTATTCCACCAATCGACCGAGAACTTGATGATCGGAATATTGATGGCACCGACCAGCGTCAGCACCGCAGCGGCGCGCGCCGCGCGCGATGGATCTTCGACGGCGCGCCACAGCGCGATCAGGCCGAGATACATCAGAAACAGAATGAGCACCGAAGTCAGTCGGGCGTCCCATTCCCAATAGGTGCCCCACATCGGCCGGCCCCAGAGCGATCCCGTGACCAGCGCGAGAAAGGTGAAGGCGGCGCCGATCGGCGCCGCCGCCTTGGCGGCGACATCGGCGAGCGGATGCCGCCACACCAGCGTGCCCAGCGATGCCACACTCATGACGCCCCAGACGAACATCGATAGCCAGGCGTTCGGCACATGGATGAACATGATCTTGACGGTGGCACCCTGCTGGTAGTCATCCGGGGCCATGGCCGACTGATACAGGCCGATGGCGAGCAGAACGCCCGTCACTATCGCCAGCCACGGCAGGATGCGTGTGGCAAGCGACAGGAACCGGGTCGGATTGGCGAGTTCGGTCAGCGTCATGGCATTTCCAATAGTCGCGGCTCTGTCCGCGATCAATGCAACTTATTCTCGTTCAACACAGCTCGCGACGAGTTGACCCAAGTCAATCCACCCAGGTCAATCCAGTGTCTCAGCCTGTCGCGATTATTCCAACCGTCTCAATCCAGTCCATGCCGCAGGCTCGCCGCCGCCGCAAAAGGCCCGATCACGAGGCTCGCCAGCGATAGCGCGCAGAGAATGGAGAACGGGGTCGAGAATGTCAGCGCCCCCTGCTCAAGGATGGCGGCATTCGACGCCGCAACGCCGAAAATCAGCACCGGGATCGACAACGGCAACACCAGCACCGCCAGCAAGAGCCCACCGCGCTGCAGCGTCACCGCCAGTGCGGCACCGATCATGCCAGTGAAAGTCAGTGCTGGCGTACCCGCCAGTAGCGTCAGCGCCACTGCCAGCGTCGACGGACCGTCGAGATTGAGCAGCAGCCCCAGCACTGGCGTCGCGACGATCAGCGGCACGCCTGCGGCCAGCCAGTGGGCAAGGGCCTTGGCGGCGCAGGCGAGTTCCAGCGGCGTCCGGCTCATCAGGATGAGATCCAGAGAACCATCGTCGTGATCGGCAGTGAACAGCCGGTCGAGGGTCAGCAGGCTCGCGAGCAGCGCCCCGAGCCATAGAATCGCCGGCCCCAGCCGTGCCAGCAGCGCTAGATCCGGCCCCAGCGCGAAGGGCATCAGCACGATAACCGTCAGAAAGAAGAGCACACCGATCAGCGCCCCGCCGCCGACCCGGACGGCAATGCGGATGTCGCGTCGAATCAACGCGCCAAGGGCACTCACGCCTCGCCCCCGATGCGCAACTCCCGTGCAGGAATGCCGAGCGGGCCATGGGTCGCAGCGATAATCAGACCGCCAGTGGCGAGATGATCCGTCATCAGTCCCGCGAATACCCGCTGACTGACCAGATCGAGCGCCGCTGTCGGCTCGTCGAGCAGCCAGATCGGCCGGCGGACGGTCAGCAATCGCGCGATCGACAGCCGGCGGCGCTGGCCGGCCGACAGGAAGCCCGCGGGTAGCGCCGCGGCATGGGAGAGGCCCACTGCTGCAATGCACGTGGCTGGATCGGCCGGCGTGCCACCGAGGAAGTCGGCCCAGAAGGTCAGGTTTTCCGTCACCGTCAAAGCCGGCTTCATGGCGTCGCGGTGGCCCAGGTAATGGGCCTGTTCGGCAACAGTCATTTCGCCGTCGCCGCCCTCGAGAGTGATGGAGCCCTCGGCCGGCGCCAGCAGGCCTGCGATCAACCGCAACAACGAGGTTTTGCCTGCTCCGTTAGGGCCAATGACCGCCACGGTCGTGCCTGCCGTGGCATCGAAATCGAGCCCGGCGAAGACTTCGCGGCCACCCCGCAGGCATCTCAAATTGCGCCCCGAGAGCCGCATCCTAACCCTTCCATGACCATCTGATTTGGTTCAGAGGTCGCCGCGGCGTTGTTGCATCATTTCGCAGGGCTGCAAACGATTGTCGATATGGCAGCGGTTCTAGAAAGATTCTATAAGTCGGAACTTGATGCAGCACACAATCGGCGCCTGCGAGCAAACCGGCCTTCTCCGCCGACGGTGTCTCGGTACCATTTTCCGGGTATCGGTCAACTGAATTGGGACCCCTTCACATGACCTCGCTCGACAGTTTCAAGTGCCAAAAAACCCTCAAGGTGGGCGCTAAAACTTACGTGTACTATAGCCTCCCGCTCGCTGAGAAAAACGGTCTCGCGGGCATTTCGAAGCTGCCCTATTCGATGAAGGTCCTGCTCGAGAATCTGCTGCGCAACGAGGACGGCCGCAGCGTCAAGAAGGAAGACATCGTTGCTTTCTCGAAATGGCTGAAGAAGCGCAAGCTCGAGCACGAAATCTCGTTCCGCCCTGCGCGCGTGCTGATGCAGGACTTCACCGGCGTCCCCGCGGTGGTCGATCTTGCCGCGATGCGCAACGCGATGCAGGCGCTGAAGGGCGATCCCAAGAAGATCAACCCGCTGGTCCCGGTCGATCTGGTCATCGACCATTCGGTGATCGTGAACTTCTTCGGTGACAACAAGGCGTTCGGCAAAAACGTCGCCGAAGAGTACAAGCAGAACAAGGAGCGTTACGAGTTCCTGAAGTGGGGCCAGAGCGCGTTCTCGAATTTCTCCGTCGTGCCGCCCGGCACCGGCATCTGCCACCAGGTCAATCTCGAATATCTCGCCCAGACCGTCTGGACGAAGAAGCAGAAGATGACGGTCGGCAAGAAGACCGCCACCTTCGAGGTCGCCTATCCGGACACGCTGGTCGGCACCGACTCGCATACCACCATGGTCAACGGCCTCGCCGTGCTCGGCTGGGGCGTCGGCGGCATCGAGGCGGAAGCCGCGATGCTCGGCCAGCCGCAGTCGATGCTGCTGCCCGACGTGGTCGGCTTCAAGCTGTCGGGCGCACTCAAGGAAGGCGTCACCGCCACCGACCTCGTGCTCACCGTCACCCAAATGCTGCGCAAGCAGGGCGTCGTCGGCAAGTTCGTGGAATTCTACGGCCCCGGCCTCGACGCCATGTCGGTCGCTGACAAGGCGACAATCGGAAATATGGCGCCAGAATATGGCGCAACCTGCGGCTTCTTCCCGGTCGATGCCGCCACCATCGACTATCTGACAACTTCGGGCCGCAAATCGGCGCGTGTCGCACTGGTTGCCGCTTATGCCAAGGCGCAGGGCCTGTACCGCACCGCCAAGTCGCCCGATCCGGTGTTCACCGAAACGCTGAAGCTCGATCTCGGCGACGTCGTACCCTCGATGGCCGGCCCGAAGCGTCCGGAAGGCCGCGTCGCACTGCCCGCCATCGCCGAAGGCTTCTCTGCCGCGCTAACCACCGAATACAAGAAGCCGGATAACCACAACGCGCGCTTCCCCGTCGAGGGCAAGAACTTCGATGTCGGCCATGGCGACGTGGTGATCGCTGCCATCACCTCCTGCACCAACACCTCAAATCCGAGCGTGCTGATCGCCGCCGGCCTGCTGGCACGTAACGCCGTGGCCAAGGGCCTCAAGACCAAGCCGTGGGTGAAGACCTCGCTGGCGCCGGGCTCGCAGGTCGTCGCTGAATATCTCGCCAATTCCGGCTTGCAGCTCGACCTCGACAAGATCGGCTTCAACCTCGTCGGCTTCGGCTGCACCACCTGTATCGGCAATTCCGGCCCGCTGCCGCCGGAGATTTCGAAGTCGATCAACGACAACGGCATCGTTGCCGCAGCGGTTCTCTCGGGCAACCGTAACTTCGAGGGTCGCGTCTCGCCGGACGTGCAGGCAAACTATCTCGCCTCGCCGCCGCTGGTCGTCGCGCACGCACTTGCCGGTACGGTGACCAAGAATCTAGCGGTCGAGCCGATCGGCGAAGGCAAGGATGGCAAGCCGGTGTTCCTGAAAGACATCTGGCCGACCACGAAGGATATCAACGCCTTCATCAAGAAGTACGTGACGTCGACGATCTTCAAAAAGAAGTACGCAAACGTGTTCGACGGCGATGCCAACTGGCGCAAGATCAAGACGGTCGAGAGCGAGACCTACAAGTGGAACATGGGTTCGACCTATGTGCAGAACCCACCCTACTTCGAAGGCATGAAGAAGGAACCGGAGCCGACCACCGACATCGTCGATGCGCGCATCCTGGCTCTGTTCGGCGACAAGATCACCACCGACCACATCTCGCCGGCCGGTTCGATCAAACTCACCTCACCCGCCGGCAAGTATCTGTCGGAGCACCAGGTGCGCCCGGCCGACTTCAACCAGTACGGCACGCGCCGCGGCAACCACGAAGTGATGATGCGCGGCACCTTTGCCAACATCCGCATCAAGAACTTCATGATGCAGGGTGCTGACGGCAACGTGCCGGAAGGCGGCATGACCAAGCACTGGCCCGATGGCGAAGCGATGTCGATCTACGACGCCGCGATGAAGTATCAGGCCGAGCAGGTGCCACTGGTCGTGTTCGGCGGTGCCGAATACGGCAACGGCTCGTCGCGCGACTGGGCGGCAAAGGGCACGCGTCTGCTTGGCGTTCGCGCCGTGATTACCGAAAGCTTCGAACGTATTCACCGATCCAATCTGGTCGGCATGGGCATTCTGCCGCTGACCTTCGAGAATGGTTCGTCGTGGAAGAAGCTCGGCCTCAAGGGCGACGAGAAGGTCACGATCCGCGGCCTGACCGGCGATATCAAGCCGCGCCAGCAGATGGTGGCGGAAATCGTGTCGGCCGATGGCTCACTCCACAAGGAGACGCTGCTCTGCCGCATCGATACGCTGGACGAGCTCGAATATTACCGCAACGGCGGCATCCTGCATTACGTGCTGCGTCAGCTTGCAGCCTGACGCCTATACGTGGTGTGACGTAGTGCCTCACCGCGAAGTGAGTGGCTAGTGAACAGAAGGCGGCCTATGAAGGGCCGCCTTCTGGCGTTTGAGGGCATGAACGTGTTAGCGACACCAATGTGCGACACCGTCTGTCATGTGTCTCACCTCGAGCGTGGCAAAACCTCATGAAATCCTTTGGCGGCATATCGCAGTGGACAGGCGCGCTCAGCGTATGCGCCGCCATTGCAGCGAGTGGTAGCGCGCTGGCTCAGCCCCGGGCCGTGGTGGAGCTCTTCACCTCGCAGGGTTGCTCGTCCTGCCCGCCTGCAGACAAGATCATCGGCGACCTCGCCAAAGACCCGTCCGTGATCGCATTAAGCATGCCGATCGACTACTGGGACTACCTTGGCTGGAAGGATACGCTGGCCGACTCGCGTTTCAGCGCGCGTCAGAAAGCCTATTCACAGATGCGCGGAGATCGCGACGTCTACACGCCGCAAGTCGTTGTCAACGGCGCCACTCAGGTGATCGGCAGCGATGCCGATCGTATCCAGGGCGCGATCAGCGAAACCAAGAAAGGCACTGTGATGACGGTGCCGGTGTCGATGTCGGTTTCCGGCAAACACGTCAACGTGTCCGTTGCCGCATCGAGCAATGCGCCGGATACGGCGCACGGCGAAGTCTGGATCTGTTCCGTGTCGAAGGCAGTGCCGATCACGGTCGGTCGCGGTGAGAATCGCGGCAAGCAACTGACCTACTACAATGTCGTCCGGAACTGGCTGAAGGTCGGTGACTGGACCGGCAACGCCGCCAACTGGACGCTGCCGCTGGAGAACATCTCCAGGGATGGAGTCGATGCGGCCGTCGTTTATGTGCAAGACGGCACGCGCGACAAGCCCGGCGCGATGCGCGGCGCGGCCTATACGTCGCTGCAGTAAGTCATCAGATTGATAACTTCGGTAGCTGCTGCGCTTACGCGTGGCGTGCCTGCATCATTGTGAGCCCTCGGCGAAGACTGGATTGCTTCGTCGCTTCGCCTATCGCAATGACGCTTGATGGTCTCGCAAAAGCATCCACCAAAAAGAAAAGGACCAACTTGCGTTGGCCCAGTGGGGATTAACTTCCTGCGCAGGGTCCGATCCCAACGACCGCGGGGGGCTGGGGGCTGAGGAATCCGAGACCGGAAGAACCGGACCCGACGCAGTATCTTCTTGTCGCAATCCAGAAGGGCGCCCGATGGGCCAAAATTTGGCGGCAATAAGATTCACCTGACGTTCCCGTGACGGGAAATTTCTACCATCGGGCCTGCGGATCGGCCCTTGCAGAGGACCGCGGTCGGCGCGATCATGTCGGCGATATGACAGGAGGCGCTGTATGAATGTGATTCCGGGAGATGCTGAGCCCACCGAGAATCGCGCGGCGACGGGCTCTGCCGCCGCCGCGCCGGTCGTCAGCTTCAACCGCCTTGAGCTCAGCCGCATCCTCAATCTGTACGGCCGTATGGTCTCCGACGGCGAGTGGCGTGATTACGCCATCGACTTTCTGCGCGACCGCGCGGTGTTCTCGGTGTTCCGCCGCTCGTCGGAAGTGCCGCTCTATCGCATCGAGAAAGATCCGCGACTGGCGCGCAAGCAGGGCATGTATAGCGTGATTTCGGCTGGTGGCCTGATCCTGCGCCGCGGCCAGGAACTCGACCGCGTGCTCCTGGTAATCGATCGCAAGCTGGCGGTAGTGTAATCGATTCGCAGAGCGTCAGGGCAGCGTGCGGGCGCCGTCGCCAAGTGCGAGCTGCATCGAAACGGTATCAAGCCAGCGATCGAACTTGAAACCGACATCGGGATGCACCCCAACCATCTGAAACCCGGCATTGCGATGAACCGCGATGGAGCCAGCATTGGCGCTGTCGCCGATCACGGCGACCATCTGGCGGTAGCCGCGGCTCTCGCATTCGGCGATCAGCCGCGCCAGAAGTTTGCCGCCAACGCCTCGCCGCTGGGCTTTCGGATCGAGATAAATCGAATTCTCGACGGTAAAACGATAGGCCGGTCGCGGGCGATGCGCGCTGGCATAGGCATAGCCGACAACCCGGCCTTCCAGCACAGCCACGAGATACGGATAGCCCCCGCTCACCAGCGCCTCGAAACGCCGCGTCATCTCGGCCAAATCTGGCGGGATCAGTTCGAACGTGGCCGTGCCGAACTGCACCGCCTCGTCATAGATCGCGGTGATCGCGGGCAGATCTGTCGCCGTGGCGGGCCTGACTTCAGTATCGGACATGGCGCTGAGACTATTTTTGCTCCGCCCAAAAGAAAAGCCCCGGCCTTTCGGCCGGGGCTAAGATCTTCTCTATGTTCTGAAGCTTATTCACGCTGTCCGAGCAGCTGCAGCAGCAGCGTGAACAGGTTGATGAAGTTCAGGTAAAGCGACAGGGCACCGGTGATCGCCGCGCGCTCGGCGATATCGCCGCCCTGCGAGGCGTAACCGTAGATGTAGTCGTTCTTCAACCTCTGGGTATCGTAGGCAGTGAGGCCCGCGAAGATCAGCACACCGACGACCGACACGATGAACTGCAGCATCGACGAAGCGACGAAGATGTTCACGACGCTCGCGATGATGATGCCGAACAGGCCCATCAGCAGGAACGAGCCCATGCCCGTCATGTCACGCTTGGTGGTGTAGCCGTAAAGGCTCAGTGCACCGAACGAGGCAGCGGTGATGAAGAACACCCGCACGATCGACGTGTGCGTGTACACCAGGAAGATCGACGACAGCGAGATGCCCATCAGAGCCGCGAAGGCCCAGAACAGCAACTGCGCGGTGGCCGGCTTCAGCCGGTTGATGCCGAACGAGATGGCGAACACCATCACAAGAGGCGCCAGGATGAACGCCCACTTCAGCGGGCTCACGAACATCGCATAGCCGAACGGCGTCAGGTAGGAGCTGCCGATCCGGGCAGCAGCGCCCGACGGGTCGGTCGTGACAGCCGCCATGTACACGCCGAGAGCAGCCAGGCCGGTGATGGCCAGACCGATCGTCATGTAGTTGTAGATGCGCAGCATGTAGGAGCGCAGTCCGGCGTCCACGGCAGCGGCATCGCGCGCGCCGGCCCGGCCGAAGGGGGAAGCATAGTTACGGTCTAGATCCGACATGGTCGAAACCTCGATGTTGTCCGGCTGATCGCAAAGGGTTCGCGTCGCCGGTTCGAATTGTATCCCAGATATCTGCGCTTCCTGACACTAAACTCGATTTCATAAAAAATCGATGTCATCTGCGCTCGATGTCTGACCCAAAGGGTATGTGGTAAACTAACACATTCGCTGCAAGCTTCCACGCGTGGCGGAATGTCGCTCCGATTCGTATTCAGGCATCCTGGTAAACTTTCAGCCTGACACAAGCTTGGCGATTTCTCAGTCATTTTGCACGAATCAGCCCGCGCAAAGGCTGCTTCGTGTCAAAACAGGTCACAAATTCCGTAACACGGTGGCAGGCTTCTGGTTCAAGGCTACCAACGTACCCACCAGACCCAGGCCCACTGTGACAATTAGCGCCGCCAGCACGACGCCAGCCGCGCTACCAGCCTGCCAGACGAAGCTCAGCGTCATCAGGCGCGTGACGATCAGCCACGCCGCCACCGAGCCGGCGATGACCCCAAACACTGCCGTGGCCAGGCCGATCATCAGATATTCGAGGGCATAGGCACCCAGAAGCCGCGCACGCGTGGCGCCGAGGGTCTTGAGGATCACGGCGTCATAGACGCGATGCCGGTGACCGGCGGCCAGCGCGCCACCGAGCACGAGAATGGCCGAGAGCAGCGTCACCGCGCTGGTACCGCGGATCGCCAGCACGAGATTTGTGACAACCGATCCCACAGTGTCGAGCGCTTCCCGAACTCGGACGGTGGTGATCATCGGGAATGCGTCGGCCACCGCCTTGACCAGACCGGCGTCCTGGGACGGATCGGACTTCGGTTCGGTCAGCGTGGCAATATGGGTATGCGGCGCACCGCGGAAGGTATTGGGCGAGAACACCAGCACGAAATTGATGCCGAGGCTCTGCCAGTCGACGGACCGCATATTGCCGATCCTGGTGGTGATATCGCGGCCGAGCACGTTGACGGTGACCTCGTCGCCGAGTTTGAGCCCGAGCCCGTCGGCCAGCTTCTTCTCGAACGACACCAGTGGCGGCCCGCTATAGTCGGGTGCCCACCATTCGCCCTCGACCAGCTTGGAGCCACGCGGAACCTCATTGGTGTAACTGAGGCCGCGGTCGCTCTGCAGCACCCATTCGGCATCGGATGACGGTTTGAGGTCTTCCGCCTTGACGCCGCGCGCGGCAACGATCCGGCCGCGCAACATCGGCACATCCTCGACCGTCGACTGCGGCTGCTTCTCCTTGAGAAATGCGCTGAAGCGGTCGGCCTGGGTGGAGGGAATGTCGATGAAATAGAACGACGGCGCCTTCTCCGGCAGCGCTGCCATGAACTGCCGGCGCAGATTACCGTCGATCTGGGTGACGGTCACCAGCACAGTCAGGCCGAGCCCGAGCGACATCACCACCGACGGCGTTAGCGCGCCCGGCCGGTAGATATTGGCAATAGCCAGCCGCAGCATGGTCATGCTCGGCCGCGGTAATTTGCGCGCAAAAGCCATCAATGCGCCGGCGATACCGCGCAGCAGGGCGAATACCACCATCGAGGACACCACGAACACGGCAGCAACCCGTTTGTCGTAAGCGAGCCCGACCACCACCGCGATCAGTAGCCCGACCACGAGTGCCATCCAGAGCATATAGCGCAGCTTCGGCCGGTGCGATTCCGTCAGTGCCGCATCACGAAACAGCGCCGCAACCGGCACGTCGTGTACGCGCGCCAAGGGCCATAGGCCGAAGGCCAGCGCCGTCAGCAGCCCGTACAGCAACGACAACGCCAGCTCGCCGAGATGAAGCGCCGGCACCACCGGCAGCGGCAGCAGCTTGCCGAACAGGCCGACAATGGCAAACGGCAGGGACGCACCGACCACCATGCCGATCAACGAGCCGATCACCGCCAACACCAGTACCTGGGTGAGGTAGATCGCGAATACGTCGCGGCCGGTCGCGCCAAGCGCTTTCAACGACGCGATGACATCGCGGCGGCGGTCGATATGGCTCTTCACGGCATTGGCGACACCGACGCCGCCGACCAGCAGTGACGCGAGGCCGACCAACGTCAGGAACTGGGTGAATCGCGTGATGGTGCGCTCGAGCTGCGGCGATGCATTGTCACGCGAACGGATTTCCCAGCCTGCTTGCGGCAATTGGACACGCGCATCGTCGGCCAGCGCCTTGGCAGCGCGATCGCCGGAAACGGTGTCCGGCAGGCGAACACGGTAGATCCAGCGCACCAGACTGCCGGGCTGCAGAAGCTTGGTGGCGCGCAGAGCGTCCTCACTGGTGAGGAAACGCGGCGCGAAACCGACACCGCCGGCGAGTTTGTCGGGCTCCGCTGAAATTTCGCTGCGAAGCTCGAACGTCGCATTACCGACCGTGAGGCGGTCACCAACCTTGAGGCCTAGCCGGGCCATCAATGTCGTATCCGTCGCGGCGCCATAGGCCCCGTCACGTTCGGCGAGCAGATCGCTCATCGGCATGTCCGGCGCCAGGGTCGCCTTGCCGAGCAAGGGATAGCTGCCATCGACGGCCTTGATCTCAACAAGCGCAAGATTGCCGTCCGGCGCGCGCGCCATGCCGCGCAGCGTTGCGGCAACCGACACTGCACCGCGTGCGCGCAAGAAGGCGAGTTCGTCCGGCTTGGCCTCACGCTGCATCAGCGAGAATGCCACGTCGCCGCCGAGCAGCGTACGGCCTTCGCGCGCCACGCCCTCGCCCAAACTTGCCGCGACCGAGCCGACGCCGGCGATGGCCATGACTCCCAGCGCGATGCAGGCGATGAAAACGTAAAAGCCGCGCAGGCCGCTGCGCATCTCGCGGAAAGCGTAACGCAACGCCAGCGACGGGCCTCGGCTGTTAGGAATGGTCTCGGTGATGGTGGTCATCGGATCAGGCCGTCTCGACCCAGTTGCGCTCGGTGGCGGGCCCATCGATCCGACCGGAACGTAATCGCACCACGCGGTCGCAGCGATGCGCCAGCGTATTGTCGTGGGTCACCAGCACCAGCGTCATGCCGCGCTGCGCGTGCTGCGCGAACAAGAGATCGACGATCTGGCCGCCGGTGGATTCGTCGAGATTGCCAGTCGGCTCGTCGGCGACCAGGATCGCGGGATCTGGCGCCAATGCGCGCGCCAACGCGACGCGCTGCTGTTCGCCACCAGACAGCTGGGTCGGATAGTGATGCAGACGGGCGCCGAGGCCGACCGCTTCCAGCTCGCGCGCCGCACGGCCGGCCGGATCGGGATGACCTGCCAGCTCCAGCGGTACCGCGACATTCTCCAGCGCAGTCATGGTCGGGATCAGGTGAAAGGACTGGAAGACGATGCCTACATGACGGCCGCGAAACCGCGCCAATCCGTCCTCATCGAGATCATTGAAAGAGGTGCCATTGACCACCACCTGACCGGAGTCAGGACGCTCCAGCCCCGCCATCACCATCAGCAGCGTGGACTTGCCGGAGCCCGATGGGCCAATCAGCCCGATCGCTTCACCCGATCCGACGCGCAGGCTGATATCCTTGAGGATATGCACGCGCGCCGCGCCGGTACCGAGCGAGAGGTTGATGTTCGAGATTGAAATGGTGTCCGGCGAAACGCCGGCCGATGATGAGGCTTCAATGAAAGTATCCATGCGAGCTTCATATGGCACTTCGTTTGCGGCGGTCGAGGGGCTGCTGCGCACGTTTATGTGGCTGGTCGTCGCCGGACTGACGGTCGCACTTCCGATCCCCACCGCCACGGCGCAGACGGCTGCCACCGGCACGGCCAAGCCCGTCAAACTGGTCGTGCTGGGGGACTCCCTGAGCGCAGGTTATGGCCTGCCGGCGGCAGCCGCGTTTCCGGTCCGGCTACAAAAGGCCCTGAACGACAAGGGGATAGAGGTCGAGATGATCAATGCCGGTGTATCCGGGGATACCACCTCGGGCGGCCTCGGGCGGCTCGACTGGTCGGTGCCCGGGGGGACGCAGGGCGTGATCGTCGAACTCGGCGCCAACGACGCGCTACGCGGCACCGATCCGAAGGTCCCGCGTGCGGCATTGACTGAGATTCTGACGCGGCTGAAGGCCCGCAACATCGCCGTGCTTCTCTGCGGCATGGTGGCACCGCCGAACTACGGTGCCGACTATGCGGAAAAGTTCAATTCGATCTATCCGGATCTCGCCAAGCAATTTGGCGTGCCGCTCTATTCGTTCTTTCTCGAAGGCGTCGCCGGTGACAGTAAACTCAACCAGGCCGACGCGATGCATCCGACAGCGGATGGCGTCGACGTCGTCGTGAAAAATATCCTGCCCAGCGTCGAGGCATTTGTCGGCACGATCGCTGGGCAACGCAATTGAGAAACAGGCAGCCTCAACCTTAATGACGGTTTTTCACGGAACCTTCATGCACCGAGCGCGGCATCTGCTTCGCAGAGTCACAGAAGTCGGGTAAAAAAAGACATCGGTGATTCGTCACCGGCTCGTTTGTTCGGGCATGATTTTCGCCGAGGGGTGCGGGCGTGCGTAAGCACACCGTAGTCAGCACCTTTCGGCGAAAATCGCGCCCCGGCAAAGAGGAGCTGACTATGCCGCGTTTGTTCGCCGGACTGGAGATACCAGCCGAGATCGGCCAGACATTGGCCAATTTGCGTGGCGGCCTGCCAGGCGCACGCTGGATCGATCCCGAAAATTATCATGTCACGCTTCGCTTCATCGGCGATATCGATGGCGTTTCCGCCAACGAAATCGCCGATCTGATGTCGCGCGTGGAACGCCGACCCTTCGAGGTCGCGGTGCGCGGCCTGTCGAGCTTCGGCGGCAAGAAGCCCCGCGCTGTCGTCGCCTCGGTTGATCCGAGCCGTCCGCTGCTTGAACTGCAATCCGAACTGGAACGGCTGGTGCGCCGCTGCGGGCTCGAGCCCGAGGGCCGCAAATTCACGCCGCATGTCACGCTGGCCCGGCTGCGCGATTCCTGCGACCGTGACGTCGCCGACTATCTTTCGGTGCGCGGCTACTTCCCGACGAAGATCTTCACCGCCTCGCGCTTCGTACTGTTCTCCTCGCGGGCATCCACGGGCGGCGGCCCTTATCTGGTGGAGGATTCCTACGCGCTCTGCGCATGAGCGCATATCCGCTTCGACCAATTCGCATCTTGCATTTTCCGGGCGCATGGGGCCGTTAGGGCCCCATGTCGTCCAGCCCTCCGCAATCCTTCCGCGAACAATATCAAGCCCTCGTAGCCTCCGGCGCTATCGAGGCTGACCCGGCGCAGGCCGGCGCCGTCGAGGCCATCGCGACGCTCGATGTTGCGCTGTCCACCTATAAGCCACCGCGCAAGCAGGGCTTCTTCGGACGCCTGTTCGGCGACAAGGATATGCAACCGCCGCGCGGTCTCTACGTCCATGGCGAGGTCGGCCGCGGCAAGACCATGCTGATGGACCTGTTCTTCGAAGCCAGCGCGGTCACGCACAAGCGTCGCGCTCATTTCCATGAGTTCATGGCCGACACCCATGAGCGCATCTATAATTTTCGCCAGAAAATCGCGAGCGGCGAGCTCCCCGACGGCGATGTCATCGCGCTGACGGCGAATTCGATCTTCGACGAAGCCTGGCTCCTCTGCTTCGACGAATTTCACGTCACCGACATCGCCGATGCGATGATCCTCGGCCGACTGTTCGCACGGCTGTTCGAACTCGGCACCGTCGTCTTCGCGACGTCCAACGTCGAACCCGTCAATCTCTATAAAGGCGGCCTCAACCGCGCGCTGTTTTTGCCATTCATCAAACAGATCGAAGAGCATATGGAAGTGCGCAAACTGGATTCGCGCACCGACTATCGATTGGAAAAACTGGCCGGCGTAAAGAGCTGGCTGGTGCCGGACGACGATGCAGCAAAGGCCGCGCTCGACAAGGCTTGGGCAAAGCTCACGGGCGGCGCACCGGCAAAGTCGCGCAATATCTCGATCAAGGGCCGCACGCTGCGTGTTCCCCTGGAAGCGCAGGGCGTGGCCCGGTTTTCATTTGGGGACCTCTGCGAGAAGCCGCTTGGCGCGTCAGACTATCTGAAACTGGCGCACGACTATCACACGCTCTTCATCGAACATATTCCGATGATGGACTACGGCGACCGCAACGCCGCCAAGCGCTTCATCGCGCTGATCGACACGCTCTATGACAATGCCGTGAAGCTGATGGCCTCAGCCGCCGGCGAACCGCACGCGCTGTATCAGGCCAGCGAAGGTTTCGAGGCAATGGAATTCGCGCGGACCGCGTCGCGGCTGTTCGAGATGGGTTCAGAAACATATCTGGCCCTGCCCCATGGCCGCAGCGATTCCACGGCGTCAGGCGCCACCACGGGCCTGGTCGAAACCTGACGCGCGCGTTTGGATCGATATCAAAGCGGAATCGGTACTTTCGCGAGCGATTCCAATTTCCGGTTTGCTCATAATAATTTGCATTGCAGGCCGGCGCTCGACAATTGGGCAGGCCCCGACTTGAACGGTGTCCGCGAAAGGGATAACCAGCCTGTCAGCATTTCCTGCTCCCTCCCTACCCCTTCGGGCTTAAAGGATAGATTTCCCATGGCGCGTAACAAAATCGCATTGATTGGTTCTGGTCAGATCGGCGGAACACTTGCTCACCTCGTTGGCCTGAAAGAACTCGGCGACGTCGTGATGTTCGACATTGCGGAAGGCGTGCCGCAGGGCAAATCGCTCGATCTCGCGCAATCCTCGCCGGTTGACGGCTTCGACGCCAAGCTGACCGGCGCCAACTCCTATGAGGCGATCGAAGGTTCGGACGTCATCATCGTCACGGCCGGCGTGCCGCGTAAGCCGGGCATGAGCCGCGACGATTTGCTCTCGATCAACCTCAAGGTGATGGAGCAGGTTGGCGCAGGCATCAAGAAGTACGCCCCGAACGCCTTCGTCATCTGCATCACCAACCCGCTCGATGCGATGGTCTGGGCGCTGCAGAAGGCCTGCGGCCTGCCGGCAAACAAGGTCGTCGGCATGGCCGGCGTGCTGGACTCTGCGCGCTTTCGCTACTTCCTGGCCGATGAATTTAACGTGTCGGTCGAAGACGTCACCGCTTTCGTGCTCGGTGGCCACGGCGACACCATGGTTCCGCTGGTCAAGTATTCGACCGTTGCGGGCATTCCGCTGCCCGACCTCGTCAAGATGGGCTGGACCTCGCAGGCCCGGATCGACGAGATCGTCGACCGCACCCGCAACGGCGGCGCCGAGATCGTCAACCTGCTGAAGACCGGTTCGGCCTTCTACGCTCCGGCCGCGTCGGCCATCGCGATGGCTGAGAGCTACCTCAAGGACAAGAAGCGCGTTCTGCCCTGCGCCGTTCACCTCAACGGTGAATACGGTGTGAAGGACATGTATGTCGGCGTTCCCGTTGTCATCGGCGCCAAGGGTGTCGAGCGCATCGTCGAAATCGAACTGGCCGGCAAGGACAAGGAAGGCTTCGACAAGTCGGTCGCTTCGGTGGTCGGCCTGATGGACGCCTGCAAGAAGATCGCGCCCGACCTGCTCGGCTAAGATCAAGATCACTTCACCGGCACCCTCTGGGTGCCGGTTTTGCATTTGACGACGTTGGCAAACACTGCAACGAACCCCTCAGCCAATTCGTCCGTCACGCGGAATTATCGTCGGCTTTGACTTGCGGCATGCTTGGTATACGGTATGCCAGTTCAAAGAAAACGACGTGAATTCCAAGTTCACCATCCGGGGTTCGGGAGCAACTTATGAATATCCATGAATATCAGGCGAAGGCCGTGCTGAAGGAATTCGGCGTGCCCGTTTCCAAGGGCGTGCCCATCCTCAAGGCCGAGGAAGCTGAAGCCGCCGCCAAGCAGCTCGGCGGTCCATTGTGGGTGGTGAAGAGCCAAATCCACGCCGGCGGCCGCGGCAAGGGCAAGTTCAAGGAAGCATCGGCCGGCGACAAGGGCGGCGTCCGCCTTGCCAAGTCGATTGACGAGACCAAGCAGTTCGTCAAGGAAATGCTCGGCGCGACCCTCGTGACCGAACAGACCGGCCCGGCGGGCAAGCAGGTCAACCGAATCTATCTGGAAGACGGCTCGGACATCGAAAAGGAATTCTACCTCTCGCTGCTCGTCGACCGTGAAACTTCACGCGTGGCTTTCGTGGTTTCCACCGAAGGCGGCATGAACATCGAGGAAGTCGCGCACAACACCCCGGACAAAATCGTGACCTTCTCGGTCGATCCAGCCACCGGCGTGATGGGCCACCACGGCCGCACCGTTGCGCAGGCGCTGGGCCTCAAGGGCGATCTCGCCAAGCAGGCCGAGAAGCTGGTGTCGCAGCTCTACACCGCATTCATCGCCAAGGACATGGACATGCTGGAGATCAATCCGCTGATCATCTCCAAGCAGGGCGAACTCAAGTGCCTCGATGCCAAGATGTCGTTCGACTCGAACGCGCTGTATCGTCACCCGGAAATCGTCGCGCTGCGCGACACGACCGAAGAAGACGCCAAGGAAATCGAAGCGTCGAAATATGACCTCGCTTACATCGCGCTCGACGGCACCATCGGCTGCATGGTCAACGGCGCCGGCCTCGCAATGGCTACGCTCGACATCATCAAGCTCTATGGCGAAAGCCCGGCCAACTTCCTCGACGTCGGTGGCGGCGCTTCCGAGGAGAAGGTGACCGCAGCGTTCAAGATCATCACTGCCGATCCGAACGTGAAGGGCATCCTGGTCAACATCTTCGGCGGCATCATGAAGTGCGATGTCATCGCTGCCGGCGTTGTCGCCGCAGTGAAGGCTGTCGGCCTCCAGGTGCCACTGGTTGTCCGCCTCGAAGGTACCAATGTCGAGGAAGGCAAGAAGATCATCCGTGAATCCGGTCTCAACGTTCTGCCCGCCGACGATCTCGACGACGCCGCTCAGAAGATCGTCAACGCCGTGAAGGGAAAGTAAGCCGATGTCCGTCCTGATCGACAAGAACACCAAGGTCATCTGCCAGGGCTTTACCGGCAAGAACGGCACCTTCCACTCCGAACAGGCGATTGCCTACGGCACCAAGATGGTCGGCGGCACTTCGCCGGGCAAAGGCGGCTCGACACATATCGGCCTGCCGGTGTTCGACACCGTGGCCGAAGCCCGCGACAAGACCGGCGCCGATGCGTCCGTGATCTATGTACCGCCGCCGGGCGCAGCAGACGCGATCTGCGAAGCCATCGACGCGGAAATCCCGCTGATCGTCTGCATCACCGAGGGCATTCCGGTGCTCGACATGGTGCGCGTCAAGCGTTCGCTGTCCGGCTCCAAGTCACGCCTCATCGGGCCGAACTGCCCGGGCGTCGTCACTGCCGGCGAATCGAAGATCGGCATCATGCCGGCCAACATCTTCAAGCCCGGCAGCGTCGGCATCCTGTCGCGTTCCGGCACGCTGACCTATGAAGCTGTGTTCCAGACCACCCAGGCCGGCCTCGGCCAGAGCTCGGCAGTCGGCATCGGCGGCGACCCAGTCAAGGGCACCGAATTCATCGACGTGCTCGAGATGTTCCTGGCCGACCCCAAGACCACCTCCATCATCATGATCGGCGAAATCGGTGGTTCGGCGGAAGAAGACGCGGCGCAGTTCATCAAGGACGAAGCCAAGCGCGGCCGCAAGAAGCCGATGGTCGGCTTCATCGGCGGCGTCACCGCACCTCCCGGTCGTCGCATGGGCCATGCCGGCGCCATCGTCTCGGGCGGCAAGGGCGACGCCCAGTCGAAGATCGCCGCCATGGAAGCCGCCGGCATCCGCGTCTCGCCATCGCCGGCGCGCCTCGGCACCACGCTGGTGGATGTGCTGAAGGGCTAGTTCGGCGGTTGGTATCAAATTGCAAAAGGCCCGCTCGTAAGAGCGGGCCTTTTGTTTTGCGTGAACTCTTCCGTCATTGCGAGGAGCTCTTGCGACCAAGCAATCCAGTTCTTGCCGAGCTTGTGGCTCTGGATTGTCGCGTCGCTTTACTCCTCGCAATGACGAGCTTGCAGGCTTGCCCGTGCTTAGCCAGCCGCTGCATTCTGCCCCGCAGACGCCAATGCGTCCGCTGCTTCCGGTGCAGCGCCACGCACGCAGAGTTTCAGTGCCTCGCCCGGCGATGACGCGGCCAGGTCGGCTTTGGCGTCGCTGCGAAGTTGCTCGAGCGCTTCGGGTTGCAGGCCCTCTGCCCAGCAGCACAAGATAATTTTGGCCTTCGGCATCCGGCGCCGCAGGCGCTTGATCGCGTAGCGCATGTGCGAAGGCACGGCCTTGTCCAGATAGATCAAACATACGGCGGCAACGCCGCCGGTCTCCAGGCGCACCACATTGGCAACTCCCAGCGCGTCGGCCGGCTCCGTCCGCGCGGCGATGCCGTGTTCGGTGGCGAGGTGCGCCATCATCAGCGAAGCCGCCTCGTCGAGAATGGTTCGCCCGGCGATGCACAGCAGCGGATGTTCGCCCGCCCATGCCGGTGCAATGTCGGCGGGCTTGAGAACCCGTACGCGCTCGGCGGAGGCCTTTTCCGAAATATCGTCAACCACCGAGGACGCCTCCGCATCGGTCGTCTGCTCCGTATCCTCGGCAGCTTCGTCGACATCCGCGAGGTCGACGACAAATTCCTGGACGGCGTCGCGCATCTTGATCTGGCGCGTATCGTTCAGCACGCCCCGCTCGACATCGCTGCGTGCGAGGTGCAGCCCCTTCACCGCCACCTCTTCGTAATAGGACAGCAGCGAGCGTTCCTTGAGAAACTGCTCGGCCTTCTCGGCGGCTTCGGTAGGATCGCCGGCCAGCATGCGCTGATAGAATATTTCGGGCGGCGACAGCGCCGGGCGATCTCCGAACATGACATCGAGAAACTGGAGTTTCTCGGCATGCCGGCCCAGGACGACGAGGCACACCGTCAACGGCGTCGCCAGCACGAGGCCGATCGGGCCCCACAACGCGGTCCAGAACGTGGCGGCGACCACGACGGCAACCGGGGACAGCCCGGTGCTGCGGCCATAGACCAGCGGCTCGATCACATGCCCGACGATCGGCTCGACAATGAGAAAGAGCGCCGCGGTCCATGCCAGCAGCGACCAGCCGGGATCCACCGCCACGGCGAGAATGAGCGGGAACGCGGCGGCGATGACCGCGCCGACATAGGGCACGAAGCGCAGCACGCCGGCCAGGATGCCCCACAATACCGGGCTCGGGATGCCGATTGCCCACAGGCCGAGCCCGATCACGAGACCGAACGCGCCGTTGACCGCGAGCTGCGTCAGGAACAGCCGGCTGAGCCGGGCCGCAGCGTCATCGAGCGCCGCGGTGGTGCGCTGCAGATCGTGCGTGCCCGCAAGGCGGATCAGGCGATTCCGCAGGTCCTCCCGCTGCAGCATGATGAAGATCACGAAGATGATGATGATGCCGGTCGTGGCGAGCGGGTGGACGAGCGGCGACAGTAGCGTGCGTAAACTTTCCAGCGCACTCGGATCGGGCTGCCGGACTTCGACAGGCACGGGGGTGACCGGCCCGTCTTTCGGACCGGCGACCAGCGCGCCGGACGACCTGCCCGGGACGACCGCATTCGGCTTGTCCAGCTCCTTGCTCAGATCCTTCAGCATGTCGGACGCCCGCTCCAGCGTGCCCCGTCCGGCAGTGGTGCTGCGCAGCGACTGGATCTTTTCGCGCATCGTCGTCTGGTATTTTGGGAGGTCGCCGGCGAGATCGGTGAGCTGCGCGGCAAACAGGCTGCCGAGCGCGAAGATGCACGCAAAGGCCAACAGCACCGCGCCGACGACGGCAAAGCTGCGCGGGACATGGATGCTCTGCAGAAGGCGCACCGGCGGCGCCAGCACGAAGCTGAGCAGGATCGCCAGCGCGATCGGCACGAAGATATCGCGTCCGTAATACAGGGTCGCGATGATCATTCCGGCAAGGATAGCGCGCGCCACGATGCTGAGGAGGCCGATCACCTCGTCCATCGACCTGCCGCCGCGATCGGGGGTCAACACGGGGTCGATTTGCATTTCGGGCACCGGCCAGGAGGAAATAACGGGCCAATCGCTCCGGGGAGGCAAAGTTCCCGGAGCGGCAGTGGTGTCCGAGGAATAAGGCCGCTCACGCGCGAGCGAGGCCTTTTGACTATCATGCCGGGTTCGCGCCGTCAGCGCCCCGGAACGACAGTTTGTGGTTACGCCGCCTGCGCCTGCTTCTCGCCAACCAGCGGCAAACCTTCCTCGATCGGATACTTCGTATCGCGGCTCCATTCGTTCCACGACCCGAAGTACATTCGCACATCGGCGACGCCGGCGTTCTTCAGCGCGAGGAAGGTGTTCGACGCACGCGCGCCCTTGAAACAGTAGAGATACACCGTGGTCGACGGCGTGATCCCGACAGTGGCGCATTCGGCGAGGATCTCATTCTTCGACTTGAAGCGCGGACCTTCCGATGTCGGCTTCATCATGCGGTACCACTCGATCCAGACAGCACCGGGAATGCGGCCCATGCGCGGGCAGAAATCCTTGCCGTAAGGCGACGAGCTTTCGCCGATCCACTCGTCGACATCGCGCACGTCGAGGATGGCGATCGATGGATTGCCGAGCGCGCCCTGCATGGTGCCTGCATCGATCAGGATCGAACCGGCTTCCGGCTTGATGGCGAAGGATGCTGCTGTCGACGTCGGAACATCCGTGGTGGTCGGCAGGCCCTTCATGGTCCAGGCCTCAAAGCCGCCATGCAGAACCTTGATCCTGGGATAGCCTAGAAACTCCAGCAAGAAGTAGCCGCGGCAGGACTGACCGAAGCCCGAATTCATCGACTGCTCGTAGATCACCGCAGTCTCGCTGCCGGACAGGCCCGCACCGCCGAAGGCTTCGGCGAACTTCTTCTTCAGCTCGTCCATGCCTTCCGGCGTCGAGGTGGCGAGGAACGTAAAGATCTCATGGAGATTGACGGCGCCGGGGATATGCCCGGCCGCATAGGCGTCGGGATTGCGCGTGTCGATGATGACACAAGGTTCTGACTTCATGAACGTGACGAGGTCGTCTGCGGAAATGAGAACTTCAGCCATTGAAAGCCTCCACTGTGTTGAACCGTCGTTGTTGAATCGTTTGTGCTGGATCGCCTGTCGTTTCGCCGTGACTTAAGTCAATTCGCTTTCCGTTCGCGTGATCGGGATCATTTGCATGACCGGGATCACGCCCCGCCCTGGTCTCCCTGATATTCGCGCGCATTGTCTGCGAGCATTTTTCTGAGCTGCTTGGTGGCGGGGGTGACGATCGCCACGAAATAGGCTTCACGCAGCCGGCGTTGGGCGCGGTGCGATTTGAGATAGCCGCGTGCGCCACAATGCAGCATGGCCGCATGCGCAGCAGCGACCGCAGCGTCACCGGCGCGCAAACGCAGTTCGACGACGCTGCGCCAATAGGCATTGCTCGTGTCAAAGGGTGTGGCCGCGAGCATCATCGCCTCGGCCTCCATTTTCGCGAGAAGTCCGGCGACATCCTCAGGCTGCTGCGGCAGGAAACAATTGACGTGGGCGAGCGACGGCTTGACGCTCTCCATGAGAGCAACGCAATCGCGCACGAGCCCGAGGCCCATGCCCATCTGCATCAGGATGAACCCCGCGCGAATTCTCTTCACGAAAGACATCGCCGGTGCCGCGAGCACCTGATCGTCTGGAATGAAGACATCGCGGAATTGCACGGCGTAGGTACCGGTACCGTCCATCGCAAGGAACGGCTTGCATGGCGTCAGCGAGAGATTCTCGTCGGCGCAATCGGCGAGGAACATCACCTTCTCGCCGGAGCCGTCATCGAGTTCGAAGATGGTGCCGAACATGTGGTCGGGACCAAGATTCGAGACCCAGGGCAGAGCGCCGCGCACGATATAGCCGCCATCAGTGCCGCGACCTTTCAGCTTGAGCTTCTCGATGCCAAAGAAGCTCTTCATCGGATTGGACAAACCGGTGCCGCCAAGCAGCTTGCCACTCGCGGCGGCGCTGAGATATTTCGCCTTCAGTGCGACGTTATCGGAGTTGAGGATGTACCAGACCAGCGTGTTTTGGCACCACGCCATGAAGGCCGTGGAGCCGCAAGTCTCGCCGATGGTGGTGATGCCAGCGATCGTCTCACCGAGATCCTCGTGTGCCGACCAGGCACCGACATCGCCGAGATGACGTAGCGCCCGATCCGGATAGATCGTGCCTTCATCGATCTCCAAAGCGATCGGTGAAAGATCGGTGCGCGCGACGGCGGCTATTCGTTCGACGAGCGACGGTGTGTCGCCGGTCACTTCAATATCGTCAGATTTCCGCAGCACTGCCGTCGTGGTCATGTCGATCTCCGTCACGCGCAAGGAAGAGAGACTGCGGCCGCATCGCTGCGGCCGCGCTAACTCACATTCAGGCAGAGACTTCGAGATTGACCGGGCGCGTAAACGTGTTGGCGACGGGCGACCACTTCTTGACGTGGGTGATCAGCGCATCGATCTCGGCCTGCGAAACGCCTTCGCATTCCATGTCGACCTTGATGCGCACATCGGTAAAACCGACCGGCTTCTCGCTGATATCGCCGGTGCCCCAGACAGCTGTGATATTGAGATCGCCTTCGAGCTGCAGTTCTAGTTTGTTGACGGTCCAACCCCGATGCACGGCATTGGCGTGCAGGCCGACGGCGATGCAGGAGCCAAGCGCCGCCAATGACGCCTCTGACGGATTCGGCGCAGTGTCGTCGCCGAGTAGCGCCGGCGGCTCATCGACGATGTAGGGCGGCAGGTTGCGGATATAGTTGGCGTGGCGGAACTTGCCCTCGGCCACCGTTTTGCACTTCAGCGTCTTGATGACGTTGGGATTGGCTTTGCCGTTGGCGATCAGCTGTTCGAGCCCGCCTTTGTCGATCGGCGCGAGGCAGCCGGTCAGGGCGGTTTTGGCGGCAACAGCAGTCATTGGTTTTCTCCCTTGGAAAGATGGAAAGATACAGAACGTTCTGTAGCTTTGCAGAAACCGTGCCAGCGTCGGCCGATGCGAAAATCATCGTGGGATCAGCGAGTTGCGCAATTGGCGCAAAATGGGGCGCAGGCTGAACTGCCGCTTAGCGCGGCAAAAGCGTATTTACCCGCTCGAATATTGGTCAGGAACCGATGATCGCTTGCGCCGCGTGCGCGCCATGACATATGACAGGGCATGACTGATGCGATGCCGCAGGCTGTCGAAAGCAATGTTCCGCAGGTAACGCCGCGGGAGCGGCTGATGGACGCGGCAACAAGGCTGTTCTGCAAGAATGGCATCAATGCCACCGGCATCGACGCCATCGTCAGTGAGGCCGGTACGGCCAAAACCACCCTCTACAAAAACTTCAAATCCAAGGACGACCTGGTCGACGCCGTGCTCAGGGCGGAGAGCGAGACCTGGCGCGGCTGGTTCATTGCCGCCGTGGAACGCGCCAGAACTCCGCGTGAAAAACTGGATTCGATCTTCCCCGCGCTGAAGAGCTGGTTTGCCGAAGAGACCTATTATGGCTGTGTTTTCATCAATGCAGTCGGCGAGCATTCCAAGGACGAAACCAGGCTACGCGACATCACAATCAGGCATAAATCGTTCGTTCTCAAGCACATCTCCGGACTGGCCGAGGCTGCGGGCGCCAAGAAGCCGGACTTTCTCGCGCACCAGATCGGCCTCTTGATGGACGGCGCCATCGTCGCCGCCATGGTGACCCGCGATCCGACCGTCGCGGACGCCGCCGGCATGGCCGCCAATGCCCTGCTCGACGAGGCCTGCGGACCGCCCAAAATCCGCCGCACCCGGCGCGCCGGACTGCAAGGAGGCGCTGCCGCTTTGGCTAAGGAAGACCTCAGTGTCGTCGACTGAAATCAGCGGACAAAATCTCGCGCACAAAGAATTGACGAAATATTCAGTTCTTCGTGCTTTTCAGGGCGCACATTCGGATTAAATAGGGTAGAAGCTCGCTCGACTTTAGGATGGTCCGGCAACCGGATCAGCCCTCGTTAAAATTTCCGCGCGATACCAAATCAGGACGCCATCATGTCTCGCCAGGACGCGAACGCCGCCTTTGCACTCTCCTCATTTCTGCAAGGCGCAAACGCCACTTACATCGACGAACTCTATGCCCGTTACGAAAAGGACCCCTCCTCGGTGGACGCCGAGTGGCAGGAGTTCTTCAAGAGCCTGAAGGACTCGCCCGCCGACGTTCAAAAGAACGCCGAAGGCCCGTCCTGGGAGAAGGCCAACTGGCCGCTGACGCCCAAGGACGACCTGACCTCCGCCATGGACGGCAACTGGGCCCAGGTCGAGAAGGTGATGGGCGCCAAGCTCGCCGCCAAGACCGCGCAGCCCGGTGCTGCCGCCCCGACCGGCGACATCAATCAGGCGACCCGCGATTCGGTGCGCGCCTTGATGCTGATCCGCGCCTTCCGCATGCGCGGCCATTTCCACGCCAATCTCGATCCGCTGGGCATCGAAGGCCAGAAGGATCACGAGGAGCTCGATCCGCGCTCCTACGGCTTCACCGATGCCGACTACGACCGCAAGATCTTCCTCGATAACGTCATCGGCCTCGAATACGGCACGCTGCGCGAGATCGTTGCGATCCTGCAGCGCACCTACTGCCAGACCCTCGGCGTCGAGTTCATGCACATCTCCAACCGCGCACAGAAGGCGTGGATCCAGGAACGTATCGAAGGCCCGGACAAGGAAATCAGCTTCACGCCGGAAGGCCGCCGCGCCATCCTCCAGAAGCTGGTCGAAGCCGACGGCTTCGAGAAGTTTTGCGACGTCAAGTTCACCGGTACCAAGCGCTTCGGCCTCGACGGCGGCGAATCACTGATCCCAGCGCTGGAACAGATCATCAAGCGCGGCGGCAGCCTCGGTGTCCGTGACATCGTCGTCGGCATGCCACATCGCGGTCGCCTCAATGTGTTGACCCAGGTGATGGGCAAGCCGCACCGCGCGCTGTTCCATGAATTCAAGGGCGGCTCGGCCAATCCGGACGAGGTCGAGGGCTCGGGTGACGTCAAGTATCACCTCGGCGCCTCGTCGGATCGCGAGTTCGACAACAACAATATCCATCTGTCGCTGACGGCGAACCCGTCGCATCTTGAAATCGTCGATCCCGTGGTGCTCGGAAAGGTCCGCGCCAAGCAGGACCAGAATGGTGATCCGCCGGACCAGCGTATTTCCGTGCTGCCGCTGCTGATGCATGGCGATGCGGCCTTCGCAGGTCAGGGCGTGGTCGCGGAATGCTTCGCGCTGTCGGACCTGAAGGGCTATCGCACCGGCGGTTCGATCCACTTCATCGTCAACAACCAGATCGGCTTCACCACCTATCCGCGTTACTCCCGTTCGTCGCCCTATCCGTCCGATGTCGCGAAGATGATCGATGCTCCGATCTTCCACGTGAACGGCGACGATCCGGAAGCGGTGGTGTTCGCTGCCAAGATCGCGATCGAGTTCCGGCAGAAGTTCCACAAGCCTGTCGTCATCGACATGTTCTGCTATCGCCGCCACGGCCATAACGAAGGCGACGAGCCAGCGTTCACCCAGCCGGTGATGTACAAGAAGATCGGCGCGCATCAGTCGACGCTGGATATCTATGCCAAGCGCATCATCGCCGATGGCGTGATGACCGAAGGCGAAGTCGACAAGGCGAAGGCCGACTGGCGCGCCCGTCTCGATGCCGAGCTCGAAGCCGGCGCCGGCTACAAGCCGAACAAGGCTGACTGGCTCGACGGCAAGTGGGCCGGCTTCAAATATGCCGACCAGGAGGAAGATCCCCGTCGCGGCGTAACCGGCGTCGACGTCAAGACGCTGAAGGAGATCGGCGCCAAGATCACCAAGGTGCCCGATGGTTTCCGCGTTCACCGCACGGTGCAGCGTTTCCTCGACACCCGCGCCAAGGCGATCGACAGTGGCGAAGGCATCGACTGGGCGACCGGCGAGGCGCTGGCATTCTGTACCCTGATGGAAGAAGGCCACCATGTCCGGCTGTCCGGCCAGGACTCGGAGCGCGGTACCTTCTCGCAGCGCCATTCGGTGCTGTTCGACCAGGAAGACGAAAGCCGCTACACGCCGTTCAACCACCTCAAGCCCGACCAGGGTCACTACGAGGTCATCAACTCGCTGCTGTCCGAAGAAGCCGTGCTCGGCTTCGAATACGGCTACTCGCTGGCCGAGCCGAAGGCGCTGACCATCTGGGAAGCGCAGTTCGGCGACTTCGCCAACGGCGCACAGGTGCTGTTCGACCAGTTCATCTCCTCGGGTGAACGCAAGTGGCTGCGTATGTCGGGCCTCGTCTGCCTGCTGCCGCATGGCTATGAAGGCCAGGGCCCGGAGCATTCTTCCGCACGCCTTGAGCGTTTCCTGCAGATGTGTGCGGAAGACAACATGCAGGTGGTCTATCCAACCACTCCGGCCAACTACTTCCACATGCTGCGTCGTCAGTTGAAGCGTGAGATTCGCAAGCCGCTGATCGTCATGACGCCGAAGTCGCTGCTGCGCCACAAGCGTGCGGTGTCGAAGCTGAGCGAACTCGGTGCCGACACCTCATTCCACCGCGTGTTGTTCGACGATGCGGAGAAGCTGCCGGACGAGAAGATCAAGCTCACCGCCGACAACAAGATCCGTCGCGTCGTGCTGTGCTCCGGCAAGGTCTATTACGACCTCTACGAGGAGCGCGAGAAGCGCGGCATCGACGATGTCTACCTGATGCGCATCGAGCAGCTCTATCCGGTACCGCTGAAGACGCTGGTGCAGGAGCTGACCCGCTTCAAGGGTGCGGAATTCGTCTGGTGTCAGGAAGAGCCGCGCAACATGGGCGGCTGGCACTTCATCGAGCCGTATCTTGAATGGGTGCTCAACCAGATCAACGCCACCCACAAGCGTCCGCGTTACGCCGGCCGCGCCGCATCTGCGGCGACCGCCACCGGCCTGATGTCCAAGCATCTCGCCCAGCTCAAGGCCTTCCTCGACGAAGCGCTCGGCTAAGCCTCCATTCTGTTGGCGAATGTCCCGCACCCGCGGGGCATTCGCATATCCCATTGATTTCAAGTTCAGGCAGGGATGACCGAGCGGGTCGCCACGCCACAAGAGGAAATAGACAATGACTGAAATTCGCGTTCCCACGCTCGGCGAATCCGTGACGGAAGCCACCATCGGCCGCTGGTTCAAGAAGGCTGGCGATGCCGTCGCCGTTGACGAGCCGTTGGTCGAACTCGAGACCGACAAGGTCACGATCGAAGTGCCCGCGCCGTCCGCCGGCGTGCTCGGCGAGATCGTTGCCAAGGACGGCGAGACCGTTGCCGTCGGCGCACTGCTCGGCCAGATCACCGATGGTGCCGGTGGCGCCAAGCCGGCTGCAGCTCCCCCGAAGCCCGCTGCCCCGGCTCCGGCCGCTGCACCTGCCGCTGCTGCGCCTGCTCCCGCTCAGAAGTCCGCCCCCGTCGATGCGCCGCTGGCGCCGTCGGTCCGCAAGATCTCGGCAGAGAGCGGCATCGATGCCGCCACCGTCCCCGGCTCGGGCAAGGATGGCCGCGTGACGAAGGGCGACATGCTCGCTGCGATCGAAAAGGCTGCGTCGGCACCGACGCCGATCAATCAGTCTGCCGCCGCCGTGCAGGTACGTGCGCCGTCACCCGCTGACGATGCTGCCCGCGAAGAGCGCGTGAAAATGACGCGCCTGCGTCAGACCATCGCGCGCCGCCTCAAGGACGTGCAGAACACCGCCGCGATGCTGACGACTTTCAACGAGGTCGACATGACCAACGTGATGGCACTGCGCTCGCAGTACAAGGATGTGTTCGAGAAGAAGCACGGCACCAAGCTCGGCTTCATGGGCTTCTTCACCAAGGCCTGCGTGCAGGCGCTGAAGGATATTCCGGCCGTGAATGCCGAGATCGATGGCTCCGACCTGATCTACAAGAACTACTATCACGTCGGCGTTGCCGTCGGCACTGACAAGGGCCTCGTCGTTCCCGTGGTGCGCGACTGCGATACCAAGTCGATCTCCGACATCGAAAAAACCATTGCGGATTTCGGCAAGCGCGCCCGCGACGGCCAGCTCAAGATCGACGAAATGCAGGGTGGCACATTCACCATCACCAACGGCGGCATCTACGGCTCGCTGATGTCGACGCCGATCCTGAACGCACCGCAGTCGGCCATCCTCGGCATGCACAAGATCCAGGAACGCCCGGTCGTGGTCGGCGGCAAGATCGAGATCCGTCCGATGATGTATCTGGCGGTGTCCTACGATCACCGCGTCATCGACGGCAAGGAAGCCGTGACCTTCCTCGTCCGCGTCAAGGAAAGCCTGGAAGATCCGGCTCGTCTCGTTCTGGATCTCTGATCTCTCCTTATTCACTATTATCAACCGGTAGCGGCGACGCTGCCGGTTGATAACCAAGAAGCCTTGATATCCGAAGCCTCGATACCTGAAGTCTTGGCACCTCAGCGAAGCTGGAGCAGGACATGACCGATAGCGTCATCATCATCACTGGTGGTAGCCGGGGTATCGGCCGCGCAACGGCGCTCAAGGCCGCGGCACGCGGGTTCAAGGTCGTGGTCGGCTATGCCAGCAACGAAGCCGCCGCCAACGAGGTCGTTTCGAAGATCGAAGCGACCAACGGCAAGGCCATCGCGGTGAAATGCGATGTCGGCTCCGAGGCTGACATTCTTGCGCTGTTCAAGGCAGCGGACGCCTTTGGTCCTCTCGGCGCCCTGATCAACAACGCCGGCATCGTCGGCCCTTCCATCCGCGTCGATCAGATGACTGCCGAACGCATCGCCAACATGATGACGGTGAATGTCACCGGAAGCATTCTCTGCGCCCGCGAAGCCGTGAAGCGGATGTCGACCAAGCATGGCGGCAAGGGTGGCGTCATCGTCAATCTGTCATCGGTGGCCGCCAAACTGGGTGCGCCCAACACCTACGTCGATTATGCCGCGTCGAAGGGCGCGATCGATTCCTTCACCATCGGATTGGGATACGAAGTCGCAGCCGAAGGGATTCGCGTTGCCGGCATTCGGCCCGGTTTGATCGATACTGATATCCACGCATCAGGCGGCGAGCCGGATCGCGCGCATCGTCTTTCCGTCAACGTCCCGATGAAACGCGTCGGTACTGCGGATGAAGTTGCCAATGCCATCGTCTGGTTGCTGTCGGACGAGGCTTCTTACGTTACATCCACCATTCTCGACGTGTCCGGTGGCCGCTGAGGCCCTGACACCCCACATCATCTGAAGACAATACAGGACTGCATCATGGCTTCTTACGACCTCGTTGTTATCGGCACCGGACCCGGTGGTTATGTCTGCGCGATTCGCGCGGCGCAGCTCGGCATGAAGGTCGCCGTCGTCGAGAAGAACAGCACGCTGGGCGGCACCTGCCTGAACATCGGCTGCATGCCCTCGAAGGCTTTGCTCTATTCGTCGGAACTTTTTGAGGAAGCCGGCCACTCCTTCGCCAAGATGGGCATCAAGGTCTCGGCGCCCACGCTGGATCTGCCAGCGCTGATGAACTTCAAGCAGCAGGGCATCGACGGCAACGTCAAGGGCGTCGAATTCCTGATGAAGAAGAACAAGATCGACGTCGTGATGGGCACCGGCCGTGTGCTCGGCACCGGCAAGGTCGAAGTCACCGGCGCTGACGGCAAGGCCCAGACGCTGGAGACAAAGAACATCGTCATCGCTACCGGCTCTGACGTCGCGAAGCTGAAGGGCATCGAGATCGACGAGAAGCGCATCGTGTCGTCGACCGGCGCGCTGTCCCTCGACAAGGTGCCGGAGAAGATGATCGTGGTCGGCGCCGGCGTGATCGGCCTCGAACTTGGCTCGGTGTGGCGCCGCCTCGGCGCCGAAGTCACCGTGGTGGAATTCCTCGACCGTATCCTGCCCGGCATGGATGGCGAAGTCGCCAAGCAGTTCCAGCGTATGCTTGAGAAGCAGGGCATGACCTTCAAGCTCGGTGCCAAGGTCACCGGCGTCGATACGTCGGGTAAGAAACTGAAGGCCCAGATCGAGCCAGCCGCGGGCGGCGCTGCCGAATCCATCGAAGCCGATGTGATTCTCGTGGCGATCGGACGCGTGGCTTACACGGAAGCGCTTGGCCTCAAGGAAGCAGGTGTCGAGCTCGATGAACGCGGTCGCGTCAAGATCGACCATCACTTCTCGAGCAACGTGAAGGGCATCTACGCGATCGGCGACGTCGTCGCCGGCCCGATGCTGGCGCACAAAGCGGAAGACGAAGGCGTTGCCTGCGCCGAGCTTCTCGCCGGCCAGGCCGGTCATGTGAACTATGACGTGATCCCGGGCGTCGTCTACACCACGCCGGAAGTCGCCGCCGTCGGCAAGACCGAGGAAGAGCTCAAGGCTGCCGGTATCGCTTACAATGTCGGCAAGTTCCCGTTCACGGCCAATGGCCGCTCCAAGGTCAACCAGACCACCGATGGTTTTGTGAAGATTCTCGCAGATGCGAAGACCGATCGCGTGCTCGGCGTGCATATGATCGGCCGCGAAGTCGGCGAAATGATCCACGAGGCCTGCGTGCTGATGGAATTCGGCGGTTCCGCCGAAGATCTGGCCCGCACCTGCCATGCCCATCCGACCCGCTCCGAGGCGGTGAAGGAAGCTGCATTTGCAGTAGCCAAGCGCGCTATCCATATGTGAGTCACGGCCGGCGCGACGCCGGCTGGGAGACGAACACCATGATGCGACGCGTGTTGCAGCCGCTATGGTTCTTCCTCGCTTTGATCTTCCTGATCGAAGCGTGGCTGTGGGATCATCTCGAACCGGTCGTCGCGCGCGTCGTTGCAGCGATACCGCTGCGCGCTTTCAAGGAATGGCTCGCCGCGCGAATCGCCCGGCTGTCGCCAATGTTGACGCTGGTCGTGTTTGTTATTCCGGCGATCCTGCTGTTTCCCTTGAAACTGGCCGGCGCCTGGCTGCTCATGCATCAGTATTGGATCAGCGCTTTCGCGCTCATCGTGTTCAGCAAGTTTCTTGGCGTCGGCGTCGCCGCGTTCATCTTCGACGTGACACGGCCGAAGCTGTTGCAGATGAACTGGTTTCGGAAGCTCTACGAATTCGTTCTCGACATCCGCCGCCGGGCCGGCGAATTGGTCGCGCCTGTGACTGCAAGAATCAAGGCAGCGATGGCGATGTTCCGCTCCAATTCATCATCGCGCTGGATGCGGCTGGTACAACGGCTGCGTCATCGGGCGCATTCGGCGCGGTAGGCTTAAACGGAGAGCGACTTGGCTGAACTGGCACGCATCCAAACTCCCCTTCTCGACATCGCCTATGAATACAGCGGCCCGGACGGCGCCCTTCCGGTCCTGCTGATGCACGGCTTCCCATACGACATCAGAGGCTATGACGACGCGGTCGCCGTCATCAACGCCGCCGGCTTCCGCACCATCGTGCCCTATCTGCGTGGCTATGGGCCAACGCGGTTTCTTTCCAGCGCGACCATCCGCTCGGGGCAACAGGCTGCGCTCGGACAGGATCTGCTGGAGCTGATGGACGCGCTGCGGATCGGCAAGGCTGTCGTCGCCGGTTATGACTGGGGCGGACGCGCAGCCTGCGTCGTCTCGGCGCTGTGGCCGGAACGCGTGCACGGCCTCGTCAGCTGCACCGGCTACAACATACAGGACCTGACGAATGCAGCGCGGCCATTCGCTCCCGAGCAGGAAGCGCGACAGTGGTATCAGTATTATTTCCATACCGAACGCGGCCGCAACGGCCTGATCCAGAACCGCGACGCACTAGCCAAACTGCTCTGGAAGATGTGGTCGCCCAGCTGGGCGTTCGACGACGCGACATTCGAGCGCTCGGCGTTGGCCTTCGACAACGATGACTTCGTCGATGTGGTCGTGCATTCCTACATGCACCGTACCGGCAGCGTCGCCGGCGATCCGAATTATGCTTTCCTGGAAACGCAACTCGCAACGCAGCCGAAGATCGATGTTCCGACCATTGTGCTACACGGCGCTGATGACGGCGTGGGGCCATTGAAAGGTTCGGAGAATCACGGCCAGTATTTTACGGCGCACTATGAGCGCCGTGTGATCCCCAGCGTCGGCCACAATGTACCGCAGGAAGCGCCCAAGGCGTTTGGCGAAGCGGTCCTGCAGCTATGCCGGACCGCTTCGACTTAAGTCGTTACATGAGATGAACCGCATGCGGCGCGAACAGGCCGATCGCCGTGAAGGCGACGCCGGCAATCGCCAGTGCGCCTGATACCCAGGCCAGCGCGATCATGCCGGTGATGATCGTGGCCGATGCCAGCACGATGCCGATCTGGAATGCGGCGGAGGCCACTTCATAGTGATGATAGCGCGCCATTGCGAGGTCGCGCGCATGCTCGGCTTCCTTGGCACGGGCGGCGAGTTGTTCGGAGCCTTCGCCAGTCTCCGGCTCGGAGCGGTAACGATCCGCGGTCTTCTTCCAGTCGTCGATCTGCTTGGACAATGCGGCCTTGGCGGCATCGTCCCCCATCAGGCCAAGGCTGAGCCTGGCCTGATCCGACGTCGCCTGAACGACGGTGCGGCGGATGCTTTTGGCCTGGAAGAACGCCCAGAGGTTGGATGCCTCGACGTTCTTGCTGATGGATTCGGTTTGCGCGCCCTTGCCGAGGGTTTCCGAGAACGCCAGAAACAGCGCGATCACGGCAATCAGCAGTGCAATATTCTTGTTCGAGCCGGACGCATGCTCGGCATGCTCCGCGTGCTCCATACTTTCGTGCGCGCCCATCGTAATCCCCTCCGGTTGGTCGATGTGTCGATTTGACCGAACCGCGGCGACTTCGCAAGGGCCAGCTCATGACACTTCTACTACAGCTGGGGTTTGCCTGACCCTACGCTCGCGGGTGTGCGGTCTTGTAGACCTCGAACAGCCGCTCGGTGTCGATGCCGGTATAGATCTGCGTGGTCGACAGCGAGGCGTGGCCGAGCAATTCCTGGATCGCGCGGAGGTCACCACCGCGAGTCAGCAGATGGGTGGCAAAGGAGTGGCGCAGCGCGTGCGGGGTGGCGCTGTCGGGCAGGCCCAGCGCGCCACGCATCCGCTCCATGGTCAACTGGATGATCCGAGGGCTAAGCGGCCCGCCGCGTGCGCCGACGAACATCGGGCCATCGGCAGGGAGCGGATGCGGACACTGCGCGGCGTAGTCGGCGATGAGCTCCAGCACATTATGCAGCACGGGTACCATGCGGGTCTTGTTGCCCTTGCCATTGACGATCAGCACGTCACCGGCACCGAGTGCGGGCACATCGCGGCGTGACAGACCAAGGGCTTCGGAGATACGCAAGCCCGAACCATACAGCAATGCCATGACCGCGGCGTCGCGCGCCCAGATCCACGGATCGCGATTTTCGCCCGCGCGCTCGTCGGCGTCGGCGAGGCGCTTGGCCGAGACCATCTGCAACGGTTTCGGCAGGCTCTTGCCGATTTTGGGCGCGCGTATCGCTGACAGCGCACCGACGTTGCCTTTGCCTTCACGCTCCAGAAATCGCCCGAACGAACGCAGACCAGCCAGCGCCCGCATCAGCGAGCGGCCGCCGATGTCATCGCTGCGCCGTGCCGCCATGAAGGCTCTGATATCGCTAGCCTCGAGCTTGGCGAAACGTGGCAGCGAGAGGAGCGCGCCCCAGTGTTCGGCGAGAAATGTCAGAAACTGCCGGACGTCGCGCGCATAAGCCTCCAGCGTCTTCGGCGACAGCCGTCGCTCGGCACGCAAATGCGACAGCCAGCGCGTCATTTGCAGCGAGACGTCGGCATCCGCACAGATGAGGTCGATCGGCGCTGGCCCACCTGATTTGGCTTCGGCTGGTTTCTTGTCGGAAAGCTTGGCCATCGGGATGCCTTGCAGTTCGCGGCACGCGAACGGGCGGAGATTATCACACCCCGCTCGTTTCACTTTGGTGAACCGCCGGCATCGTCAATCCGGGAACCGCTTCAGGGGCTCCGCGACGCCGGCCGGGAGGCCTGTTCGCGCTGCATTCATGGCCATGGCCAGGAAGGTGTAATAGCCATTGATCCCGAGCAGATCGATGACGCCCTGCTCGCCGAATTTGGCAACGGCCTTGTTCCAGGTCGGATCACTCACGCGTTTGGTGCGCTGGATCTCGATCGACATGTCGTAGGCGGCCTCTTCGTCCTCGGCCATGCCCGCCGGTCGCCGACCATCTGCAATCGCATCGGCGATGTCGTTGCGCAGGCCGGCCTTGATCGCGATGTCATGATGCGCAACCCACTCATATTGCTGGGTCCATTCGCGCGCGGTGATCAGGATGATCATTTCGCTGAGCCGCGGCGCCAGTACGCTCTTGAACCTGAGATGATCGCCCATCGCCTTGGCGCGGAGCATCACTTCCGGGCTGCGAATCAGCGGCACGAAGGGGCCTCGGACTTCATAGCCCCGGCCGCCGGAGAACTCCTCGGCAGCCTTCTTCTGCGCTTCGGTGTATTTGTCGGCCGGGATCGGCGGCATCCGGTCCTGCGCCAGCGCAGGTATCACGACGGCAGAAAACATGACGAATGAGGCGATTGCCCCGGCGAGCCTGTGGCCCATGAAGGGTCTCCCTTTGGCTTATTGTTTTTGCTTCATTGTCGTGGCGGCCCATCGGTCATAAGACCGGGCCACACGGCCGGCACTGGTCCAGCCCGCACCGCGAGCTTAGGTTAGCGGATACCCCATTTCGAGTCTGATTCCGCCGATGGATGAAGCTGCGCGCACCAAAACATCGTCTGGCGTCGTTGACGTGCTGGTCCCGGTCGCGCTGAACCAGGCTTATTCCTATCGCGTGCCTCGTGGCCTCGATCTGCAGCCCGGCGATGTCGTCAGCGTGCCACTCGGCGCCCGCGAGGTGATCGGCGTGGTCTGGGCAGAAAACACCAATCCCGATCCGCGGCTGCACAACCGCCTGAAAGAGGTTGGCGAGAAATTCGATGTCCCCCCGCTGAAGCAGGAATTGCGCAGCTTGGTCGACTGGGTGGCGAATTACACGTTGTCCGCGCGCGGCATGGTTATGAAGATGACTCTGCGGATGGGCGAGCACCTCGGCCCGGAGCGGGTTCGCATGGGCGTCCGCCTGGTCGGCGAAGTGCCCAAGCGCATGACCTCGGCACGCGCACGGCTGATCGAGATCCTGTCGGACGGATTGCTGCACGCGAAATCCGAAGCCGCCAAGGAAGCCGGAGTCAGCGGCGGCGTAATCGACGGCCTCGTCGATGAAGGCACGCTTGCGATTGAAGCCATGCCCCGCGCGCTGCCGCCGCCGGCGCCTGATCCCACCTTCGCCGAACCGGACTTTTCAGACGACCAGGCCGTCGCGGCCGAAGCAATGCGGACCTTCGCCGCCAAGGGGGATTTTCACGCCGCTTTGCTCGACGGTGTCACCGGCTCCGGCAAGACGGAGGTCTATTTCGAGGCGGTTGCCGAGGTGATCAGGCGCGGCGAACAGGTGCTGATCCTGATGCCCGAAATAGCGCTGACGGGGCAATTCCTCGAGCGCTTCTCAAAACGCTTCGGCGTGCGACCGCTGGAATGGCATTCCGAACTGACGCCGCGCACCCGCGCGCGCAACTGGGCGTCGATCGCCAATGGCGAAGCCCATGTCATCGTCGGTGCGCGTTCGGCGCTGTTTCTGCCTTACGCGAAACTCGGCCTGATCATCGTCGATGAGGAACATGACCAGGCCTACAAGCAGGACGAAGGCGCGCATTACCACGCCCGCGACATGGCAGTGGTGCGAGCGTCGATCGCCAAAATTCCCATCGTGCTTGCCTCGGCGACGCCGTCGGTCGAATCCGAGGTCAATGCGCGTAAGGGGCGCTATCAGCGCATCGCGCTGCCATCGCGCTTCGGCGGCCAGCATATGCCGCATATCGAGGCGATCGACTTGCGCCGCGAAGGGCCTATGCGCGGCCGCTTCATCGCGCCGCGTCTCGCCGAAAAGATCCAGATCGCCATCGAGCGCAAGGAGCAAGCGCTCCTGTTCCTGAATCGCCGAGGCTATGCGCCGCTGACGCTATGCCGCGGCTGCGGACATCGCTTCGCTTGCACGATCTGCGATGCCTGGCTGGTCGATCATCGCTTTCGCCAGCGGCTGGTGTGTCACCACTGCGGCTTCTCGATGCATCGCCCGCATCAATGCCCGCATTGCCAGGCCGAAGAGTCGCTGGTCGCCGTTGGCCCGGGCGTCGAGCGCTTGCAGGAGGAAGCGGCGAGCCTGTTTCCGGATGCGCGCACCATGGTGCTGTCGAGCGACCTCATCACCTCGATCGATGCGATGCGGACCGAACTGGCCGAAATCGCCGAAGGCCGTGTCGATGTCATCATCGGCACGCAACTCGTGGCCAAGGGCCATAACTTCCCGCGGCTCAATCTGGTCGGCGTCATCGATGCCGATCTGGGCCTCGGCAATGGCGATCCGCGCGCCGCGGAGCGCACCTATCAGATGCTCAATCAAGTCATCGGCCGCGCCGGACGTGAACAGGGACGTGGCGTCGGCTATCTGCAGACCCATCAGCCGGAACATCCGGTGATGAAGGCGCTGATCGCAAACGACCGCGAAGCGTTTTACGCCAGCGAGATCGAGGCCCGCGAGCGCGCGGGCTATCCACCCTTCGGCCGACTGGCGAGCCTGATCATCTCAGGCGGCGACCGGCCAACCACGGAGGGCTATGCGCGCAAGCTCGCCGCCGTAGCACCGATCGACGAGCGCATCATGGTGCTCGGCCCCGCCGAAGCACCGCTCGCCGTGATCAAAGGTCGCTATCGCTTCCGACTGCTGGTGAAGTCGGCGCGCAATGTCGACCTGTCGCACTATCTCCGCGACTGGCTCGCGCACGGCCCAAAACCTACAGGCAACCTAAAGCTCGAAGTCGATGTCGATCCGCAGAGCTTTCTTTGAGCTTCGTCATTCTGGAAGGCTCGCTCTTGCGAGCGCAACCTGGAATGAGGGTGTGAATTGACAACGCAAAAACAAAAAAAGCCTGCTGTCATTTGATGACAGCAGGCTCTTTTACTCAACGCTTACTCTACTCAATACACACACAACGCTACTGAACTTGGAAGGTCAGGGACGCGACGCGTTTGTCTTGCTTACATGACTTCCGCGACGACGCGGCCGACGCCACGGCCAGTCAAACCGATCGCGCTCGCTGCGCCTTTCGACAGGTCGAGTACGCGGCCACGGATGAACGGTCCGCGATCGTTGACGGTGACGACAACGCTGCGACCGCCATGGGTCACGCGCAGCTTGGTGCCGAACGGCAGCGAACGATGCGCGGCGGTCATCGCATTCTGATTGAAGCGCTGACCCGACGCGGTGCGGCTGCCGGACTCGTTGCCGTAATAAGACGCAACACCCGAGAAGCTACGGCCGCCGGTGGAAGGCGCGATCGATGCATTAGCATCGAACAGCGACGGCGAAGCCTTGGCGGCGTGATGGTGCTTGTGGTGATGGCGATGATGCCGGGATTTGGCCGAAGCCTCCGAAACAGTTCCCCCGAGAACAAGAGCGGCAGTCATGACAGCGATTGCCGTACGCGGCCGGGCGATAGCGCCCAGCGTCGATTTTCCGTAACGCAGCATAAGTTGTTGTCCCTCAGACAGTATTGCCACAAATGTGGCAAGTGGACCCCCGTCCCAATTTCACTGGCTGAGCGTTTGACGACGTAATGAGGCGTAAAATAGGCAACGCAATCGTTCCATGACCAGATGAAATATCTTGTGATGGAACAGAACATGCCTAATGAGCCGCTTTAACGAATTTTTAAATATTAAATATACTGCACATTACATAACTATACTGAATAGCTAAGTGATCGTCGTGCATGGATAGCATTCGGTAAGTAAATGTTAAGCAGCCCGAAACGGTGACATGAAACGCGCACGCCGCGCTGCCCGGCCGCGATTTCAATTGCGGACTCACCGCACTCGACGTTGCGTGATTCAAAAGAATCGGCGCCGTGTACCGTCATGCGGAATAAGAAATTCCGCCTTGGAGATGGACGATGAAACACTCCGTCAGCGACCCGATTGGCGCGTCATATCTCCCTGAAATGATTCTTTGCGAAGGCCTGCGACAAGGCATCATCAAACGCTTTCGTCGCGTTGCACCAGCGCGCGGGCTATGTTAGCAAAGCCGCGATTTGAACGGGTCACGACATTTTGTTGTGACCTAAAAATCGAAGTCCCGCTTGAATTCCAAGGACTTGGATCGCTAGGCGCCACATTCGGGCGATAGTTATTCCCTTGCGAGTTTGACAGCCTGAAGAGCGCAATTCGTGGCAGCAGAAGATCCGTCGGTTTCGGGAATGTCCGGTCGTTATGCGACGGCTCTGTTTGAGCTGGCGCGTGACGAAAAGTCCGTCGATGCGGTGAAGGCCGATCTCGACAAGTTCACAGCGATGCTGGCCGACAGTGCCGATCTGGCGCGACTGGTTCGCAGCCCGGTATTCGCCGCAGAGGTTCAGGGCAAGGCCTTGGCTTCGGTGCTGGAGAAGGCCGGAATTACCGGCATCACCGCCAATTTCCTCCGTGTCCTGACCGCGAATCGTCGTTTGTTCGCGGTGAATGACGTGATCCGCGGCTTCCGCGCGCTGGTCGCCAAGTTCAGGGGCGAAGCTACGGCTGACGTCACCGTCGCCGAGCCGCTCAGTGACAAGAATCTCGACGCTCTCAAGACCGCGCTGAAGTCAGTGACGGGCAAGGACGTCGCGCTCAACGTGAAAGTCGATCCGTCCATCATCGGCGGGCTTGTCGTCAAGCTCGGCAGCCGCATGGTGGACAGCTCGCTTCGCACCAAACTCAACTCGATCAAGCACTCGATGAAAGAGGCAGGCTGATGGACATCCGCGCCGCAGAAATTTCCGCGATCCTCAAAGACCAGATCAAGAATTTCGGCCAGGAAGCTGAAGTTTCCGAAGTTGGACAGGTGTTGTCCGTCGGCGACGGCATTGCCCGCGTCTACGGCCTCGACAACGTCCAGGCCGGCGAAATGGTCGAATTCGAGAACGGCACCCGCGGCATGGCGCTGAACCTCGAAACCGACAACGTCGGTGTCGTTATTTTCGGCGCTGACCGCGAAATTAAAGAAGGCCAGACTGTTAAGCGCACCCGTTCGATCGTGGACGCGCCGGTTGGCAAGGGTCTGCTCGGCCGCGTTGTCGACGGTCTCGGCAATCCGATCGACGGCAAGGGCCCGATCCAGGCCGACAAGCGCATGCGCGTCGACGTCAAGGCGCCGGGCATCATTCCGCGCAAGTCGGTCAACGAGCCGATGGCAACCGGCCTGAAGTCGGTCGATGCTCTGATCCCGGTCGGCCGTGGCCAGCGCGAGCTGATCATTGGTGACCGTCAGACCGGCAAGACCGCAATCGCGCTCGACACCATCCTGAACCAGAAGTCGCTGAACGTTGCTGGCGCTCCCGAGAGCCAGAAACTGTACTGCGTGTACGTCGCCGTTGGCCAGAAGCGTTCGACCGTTGCGCAGTTCGTGAAGGTGCTCGAAGAGCAGGGCGCGATGGAATACTCCGTCGTCGTCGCTGCGACCGCTTCCGATCCGGCTCCGATGCAATACATCGCGCCGTTCACCGGCTGCACGATCGGCGAATTCTTCCGCGACAACGGCATGCACGCCGTCATCATCTATGACGATTTGTCGAAGCAGGCTGTTGCTTACCGTCAGATGTCGCTGCTGCTGCGGCGTCCTCCGGGCCGCGAAGCTTATCCGGGCGATGTGTTCTATCTTCACTCGCGTCTGCTCGAGCGCGCTGCGAAGCTCAATGATTCCCAGGGCAATGGTTCGCTGACGGCGCTGCCGGTCATCGAAACCCAGGCCAACGACGTGTCTGCCTACATTCCGACGAACGTGATTTCGATCACCGACGGTCAGATCTTCCTTGAAACCGATCTGTTCTTCCAGGGCATCCGTCCTGCCGTGAACGTCGGTCTGTCCGTGTCGCGCGTCGGCTCCGCCGCGCAGACCAAGGCGATGAAGAAGGTCGCCGGCAAGATCAAGGGCGAGCTCGCGCAGTACCGCGAAATGGCGGCCTTCGCGCAGTTCGGCTCGGACCTCGATGCTTCGACCCAGCGCCTGCTGAACCGCGGTGCACGTCTGACCGAACTCCTGAAGCAGCCACAGTTCTCGCCGCTGAAGATGGAAGAGCAGGTTGCCGTGATTTGGGCCGGTACCAACGGCTATCTCGACACGCTTCCGGTCAGCAAGGTGCGCGGTTTCGAAGACGGCCTGTTGTCGCTGCTGCGCGGCAAGAACGTCGAGATCCTCAACGCGATCCGTGACAGCCGCGATCTCAAGGATGACGTCGCCGCCCAGCTCAAGGCCGTCGTCGAAGGCTTCGCGAAGACCTACGCTGCTTAATACTGCCAATGAATGGCCGGCTTATTGCCGGCCATTCACGTTGATGTCCGGCACGAGGTCGGACGTTTCGAACGAGAGGTTCGCGATCAGCTGATTAGCTAGATCGCCGGGGTGGACTGAGAATGGCCTCACTTAAAGACATGCGTGTCCGCATCGCCTCGACCAAGGCGACGCAGAAGATCACCAAGGCGATGCAGATGGTTGCGGCATCGAAGCTGCGCCGTGCGCAGACCGCTGCCGAAGCTGCACGTCCTTACGCCGAGAAGATGGATACCGTGATCGCCAGCATCGCCAGCGCGACCACACCGGGCACCGGCCCGGCGCTGTTGGTTGGTACCGGCAAGGATCAGGTCCACCTGCTGCTGGTCTGCACCGGCGAGCGGGGCCTATGTGGCGCTTTCAATTCCTCGATCGTCCGTCTGGCGCGTGAACGCGCGCTGGCGCTGATGAACCAGGGTAAAGAGGTCAAGTTTTTCTGCGTCGGTCGCAAGGGTTACGAGCAGCTGCGCCGCAACTTCGACAAGCAGATCGTCGGTCATCTCGAACTGCGTTCCGTGCGTCAGCTCGGCTTCGTCAATGCCGATGATATCGCCAAGAAAGTTCTGGCTCTCTTCAATGACGGTCAGTTCGACATCTGCACGCTGTTCTATTCGCGCTTCAAGTCGGTGATCTCGCAGATTCCGACCGCCCAGCAGATCATTCCGCTGGAAGTCGCAGCGCCTGCTGCCAATGCCGGCCCGACACCGACCTATGAATACGAGCCCGCCGAGGATGAGATCCTTGACGGCCTGCTGCCGCGCAATCTCGCGGTACAGATTTTCCGCGCGCTGCTGGAGAACAATGCTTCGTTCTACGGTGCGCAGATGAGCTCGATGGACAACGCCACGCGCAACGCCGGCGACATGATCCGCAAGCAGACACTGATCTACAACCGCACCCGCCAGGCGATGATTACGAAGGAGCTGATCGAAATCATCTCCGGCGCCGAGGCGATCTAACAGCAATAATCCGGTCTACCCGACCGCCGTTCAAGTTTCGGACTTCAGAGTCCTTGAGGTTTAAGGAGAAGTTTTCATGGCTAGCCCCGCCAACCAGACCGGACGTATCACACAGGTCATCGGCGCCGTCGTCGACGTGCAGTTCGAAGGTTACCTGCCCGCCATTCTGAACGCGATCGAGACCAAGAACGGCAACAACCGCCTGGTTCTCGAAGTCGCCCAGCATCTCGGCGAATCGACCGTCCGCACCATCGCGATGGACACCACCGAAGGTCTGGTTCGTGGCCAGGAAGTCACCGACACCGGCACGCCGATCAAGGTACCAGTGGGTGTTGGCACCCTCGGCCGCATCATGAACGTCATCGGCGAGCCGATCGACGAAGCCGGCCCGATCGATGCGGAAGGCCTCCGCGAGATCCATGCTGAAGCGCCGCTTTATACCGACCAGTCGACTGAAGCTGAAATTCTCGTCACCGGCATCAAGGTCGTCGACCTGCTTGCGCCTTACGCAAAGGGCGGAAAGATCGGCCTGTTCGGCGGCGCCGGCGTCGGCAAGACCGTTCTCATTCAGGAATTGATCAATAACGTCGCCAAGGCACACGGTGGCTACTCGGTGTTCGCCGGCGTTGGCGAGCGTACCCGTGAAGGTAACGATCTGTATCACGAGTTCATCGAGTCCAAGGTGAATGCCGACCCGCACAATCCGGATCCGGCCGTGAAGTCGAAGTGCGCTCTCGTGTTCGGCCAGATGAACGAGCCTCCGGGCGCCCGCGCCCGCGTCGCGCTGTCAGGTTTGACCGTCGCAGAACACTTCCGCGATCAGGGTCAGGACGTGCTGTTCTTCGTCGACAACATCTTCCGCTTCACCCAGGCAGGTTCGGAAGTGTCCGCTCTGCTCGGTCGTATTCCTTCGGCGGTGGGTTATCAGCCGACGCTCGCGACCGACATGGGCGCGCTGCAGGAGCGCATCACCACCACGCATAAGGGTTCGATCACCTCGGTGCAGGCCATCTACGTTCCGGCCGACGATTTGACCGACCCGGCGCCGGCAACCTCGTTCGCTCACTTGGACGCAACGACCGTGTTGAACCGTGCCATCTCGGAAAAGGGCATCTACCCGGCGGTGGATCCGCTCGACTCGACGTCGCGCATGCTGTCCCCGCTGGTTGTCGGCGAAGAGCACTACCAGACCGCTCGCATGGTTCAGCAGGTGCTGCAGAAGTACAAGTCGCTGCAGGACATCATCGCCATTCTCGGCATGGATGAACTGTCGGAAGAGGACAAGCTGGCCGTGGCCCGCGCCCGCAAGATCGAGCGCTTCCTGTCGCAGCCGTTCTTCGTCGCTGAAATCTTCACGGGTTCGCCCGGCAAGTTCGTCGAACTCGCCGACACCATCAAGGGTTTCCGTGCGATCGTCGAAGGCAAGTATGATCACCTGCCGGAAGCCGCCTTCTACATGGTCGGCGCGATCGAAGAAGCCGTCGAGAAGGGCAAGAAGCTGGCTGCGGAAGCGGCATAAAATTCTTACCCTCCCTCCGCGCGAAGCAAAGCTTCGCTAGGCGGGGAGGGTCGGCGCATTTGCGCCGGGGTGGGGGTGCCGCAAGCGCCTTCGCTCGTGATTACCCCCTCCCCAACCCTCCCCCGCAAGGGGGAAGGGATCAGTCAGCGGATAACGACATGGCCACCTTTCATTTCGATCTCGTCTCGCCGGAAAAACTCGCTTTCGCGGGCGAAGTCGATCAGGTCGATATCCCCGGCGTCGCTGGCGATCTCGGTGTGATGGCCGGTCATGCGCCGCTGGTAGCTGCGCTTCGTCCAGGCATCATGATCGTGACGGCCGGCGGCACCCAGCAGAAGATCATCGTGCTCGGCGGCCTCGCCGAAGTGTCCGACAAGGGCCTCACTGTGCTGGCCGAGGTCGCGACTTCGATAGAAGAGCTCGACCGTGAAGCTTTCGCAGGCCAGATCGCCGAGATGGAAGAAAAGCTGGCCGAGAAGGAAGGCTCCGCGCTGGACCGCGCTATCGAGCGCATCGACCACTTCAAGGTCATCCAGCAGCACGTGACCTCGACGGCGATGCACTGAGCGCTATAGCCCGGATAGCGCTCCGTTTCGTCAGGGCTTCGCCTCAGACAAATTTCGCAAAACTCTCAGCCACGGCGCGATAGACCTCCCGCCGGAACGGCACCACGAGATCTGCGACGCGATCCAGCCGCTCCCAGCGCCAGGCGTCGAATTCAGCCGGCTGACCGTTGCGCGGCGTCAGCGGATCGACTTCGGCATCATCCCCGGTGAATTTCAGCGCAAACCACTTCTGCCGCTGCCCGCGGAACTGCGCAAAGCGATGGCTGGGGTTCTCGAACGGGATGAAGTCGTAGGCCATCCAGCCGGTCTCGCCGAGATAGTCGGCATGGATGACGCCGGTCTCTTCCCATAATTCGCGCATTACGGCGACGCGAGGATCTTCGTCGGGATCGATACCACCCTGAGGCATCTGCCATTCCAGGCCCGGCAGAATGATCTCTGGCCCGTCATCCTTGAAACGACGGCCGATCAGAACTTTGCCGTCGGCATTGAACAGTGCGACGCCCACATTGGGGCGATAGGGGCGGTTGTCCGTCATTCCAGTACTAGCCGTCCGCCAGACCGGCAAATTCCTTCACCACCCGCTCATAGACGGGGCGCTTGAACGGCACGATCAGCTCCGGAAGGTTCTTCATCGGCTCCCAGCGCCAATTGATGAACTCGGCCTTGTGGCCACCAGGCGGATGCGTGACGTTGATTTCCTTGTCATCGCCGGTGAAGCGCACAGCGAACCATTTCTGCCGCTGGCCGCGATAGCGACCCTTCCAGGCCCGCCCGGCCACCGTGCGGGGAATGTCATAGATCAACCAGTCGGGCACTTCGCCGAGCTTCTCGACCGATTGGACGCTGGTTTCTTCATAGAGCTCGCGCTTGGCGGCCTCCCAGGTGTCCTCACCGGGATCGACGCCGCCCTGCGGCATCTGCCAGACATGCATGTCATCGACGTGCTCGATACCGCCGGCACGTCGGCCGATAAAGACGAGCCCCTGCGGGTTGATCAGCATCATTCCGACGCAAGTTCGATAGGGCAGGTCTTCGTAGCGCGCCATTCCGTCAATGCCTCTCGCGTCCGTTCGAGCACTCTTTACGCAGCAATTCGACCTTGCTGAATCGCAGCGATTCGGCCGTGCCAAATTCACCCTAGCCCAAAGACGCTAGCTTGATTTTGATTTCAGCATCGCGGTTGTCAATGGCACCAGCATGACCCCACGGCTTTCAAGGGTTTTCGCCCAGGCGCTGATACGTTCGATCGAGATTGGCAGCGCCGAAGCGACGCCGACGGCCACGCCACGTTCCTTGGCCAGCCCCTCGAGCCGCGCCAGCGCCTTGTCGATGTCTGCCGAGGTCGGCACCGCGTCGATGGCAATATCGGAGCGTGCGAAAGGCATGCCCTGCCCTTCGGCGGCCGCGGCGGCAACGCTGCGCGGCGTCGAGCCATCGTCGAACAATGCAAGCCCGCGCTTGCTGGCCTCACGTGCAATGGGTTGCATCGCCGTGTCAGTGGCGATGAAGCGCGCGCCCATGAAATTGGCGACGCCGACATAGCCCTGGAAGCGGCTCATGTGCCACATCATGCGATCGAGATTCTGCTCGGCTGTAGCCGAGGACAACAGCGTCTGCGGGCCCGGATCGTTGTCGGGATAGTCGAACGGTTCCATCGGCAACTGCAGCAGCACCTCGTGGCGCTGCGCACGGGCGCGTTCGACCAGCTTGCCGGGATCCGAGCCATAGGGCGTGAAGCCGAGCGTTACGGCCGGCGGCAGCTTCATGATGGCATCGGTAGTCTTGGCTGCACCGACGCCGAGGCCGCCAATGACGATGGAAATGCTCGGCGTCTTCATCGCCCTGGCGCGCTCGGCCTCGGAACCGGCGGCATAGGCCGTCACGGGCTTCAGCGCGCCGATGGCGATCGGCACTAGACCGTGGCGAGATTTCTCCAACAATTTCTGATCGATACCCGTCATAACCGGCGGCGGTGCATCAACCGCGGCGCTGTCCGAGCCCTCACTGGACACCACGACGTCCTTACGAGCGCCACTGGAGCCGTCGATGATGGTGATGGTCTTCTGACCGGGAGCCTCAGGCGCCTTGGCCGTCTCGGGCGTACCGTGCTTAGCCTCGACCGGCGGTTTGGCGGCGACCTTCTCATTATCGGTCGCGGCAGGCGCTTTGATCGCTACGCGCGCTACCGGCTCGCCACCCATCGGGTTGTTATTGAAGATGGCAACACCGAGAAAGCCGAGCAGCAGCAGGGCGAGAATCGTGGCAAGCGCCTGCGTTCCGGAAAAAGGCAGCCGGAACTGACGCTTACGTTTCGATTTCTGTCCAAGCGGGGCGCTTAGATCGTCCGCCGACACTGCCATGAATCTCCCGAATCAGCCGACCGGACAATAACACGCCCGGTCGTGGCCACGGCAGCCGGAAGGACATCGGATCCCTTGGGAGGATTCCAACAAAAAGGGCGACCCGAAGGCCGCCCTTTCCGCAGAATTGATGTGCGTTCGTCGATCAGTTCGGCTTGGCGGCCGCCTTGTCGTCTGCCGGCTTGTCCGCAGCAGCAGCGGCTCCCGGCGGCGGCGTGATGATTGCGTTCGACGTCACCTTGATGCCATGGAGCAAATCGGCAGCGGCCTTCAGCGCCTTGTCATTCTTGGCATCCGGCGGCACGTAGGACTGCGAACCGGTCTTCTCGTCGCCATCGTTCTTCAGATGGCCACGGAGCGAAGCCTCGCCCTTGATGTCGCGGGACTTCAGCTCATCCGGCACGTCCTGCACGATTTCGATGTCCGGGACGATGCCCTTGGCCTGGATCGACTTGCCCGACGGCGTGAAGTAACGCGCCGTGGTCAGACGCAGCGCACCGTTGCCGGAGCCCAGCGGGATGATGGTCTGCACCGAGCCCTTACCGAACGAGCGCGTACCGATCGTGGTCGCACGCTTGTGATCCTGCAGCGCGCCGGCGACGATTTCCGATGCCGAAGCCGAACCGCCATTGATCAGCACGACCACCGGCTTGCCCTTGGTCAGATCGCCAGCATGCGCCGTGCGGCGCTGGGTTTCCTCAGCGTTACGACCGCGGGTCGAGACGATCTCGCCACGCTCGAGGAACGCGTCGGAAACGGTGACGGCTTCTTCAAGCAGACCGCCCGGATTGTTGCGGAGGTCGATGATGTAGCCCTTGACCTTATCCGCGCCGATTGCCGCGGTCTGTGCCGCGATCTCGCGCTTCAGGCCTTCGGTGGTCTGCTCGTTGAAGGTCGTAATGCGGATGTAAGCGATATCGTCGCTTTCAACGCGAGCACGCACCGAGCGAACACGGATATTGTCGCGCACGAGGGTGACGTCGAGCGGATTGTCCTGACCCTTGCGGATGATCTTCAGCTTGATCTTCGTATTGACCGGACCGCGCATCTTCTCGACGGCCTGGTTCAGGGTGAGACCCTGCACCGCTTCCTCGTCGAGGCTGGTGATGATGTCGTTGGCCATGATACCGGCCTTCGATGCCGGGGTATCGTCGATCGGAGACACTACCTTGATCAGGCCATCTTCCATGGTGACTTCAATGCCGAGACCGCCGAACTCACCGCGGGTCTGCACCTGCATGTCGCGGAAGCTCTTGGCGTCCATGTAGCTGGAATGCGGATCGAGACCGGTGAGCATGCCGGAAATCGCCGACTCGACCAGCTTGCTGTCGTCGGGCTTCTCGACATAGTCGCTGCGGACGCGCTCAAACACGTCGCCGAACAGGTTGAGTTGACGATAGGTATCCGAGGTCGCTGCGCGGGCACTGGTGCCCATGAACACGGCGCGTGGCTGGGTCACGAAGAGCGTCAAGGCCGCGCCAGTGGCAGCACTCAGCAGAATTATGGAAGTCTTGCGCATCATCCGCGAACCTTTTCGCCTTCGTTAGCGGCCCACCATGGGCCTGGATCAATGGGAGTCCCGTCCTTACGGAACTCGATATAAAGCACAGGCTGGCTGGCATTGGCCGCAAGGACGGATGCTACCCGGGATGTTGATCCCATGACAGCGATCGGTTCCCCGGTAAGGACGAACTGACCAATGTTCACCGAAATACGCTCCATCCCGGCGATCAAGACATGATACCCGCCCCCAGCGTTGAGGATCAAGAGTTGTCCATAGCTACGGAACGGACCGGAATAAACAACCCAGCCGTCACACGGTGTTGTGACCTGCGCACCCGCCCGTGCGGCCAGTGACATGCCCTTTTCGACGCCACCGACACCATCGGAACCGCCGAAATTGCGAATTTTAACCCCGTTGACCGGAAGTGCGAGCATGCCCTTTGCGGAAGCAAAGGCGATCGCCGGACTGAGCCTGCCGGGGTCCTTGAAGGCGCCGATATTTGGCTTGCCGTTGCTGAGCGCCGCCGGCGTGCCCTGCAGACTGGCTGTGGCCGCTGCCTTCGCCGCCGCCTTGGAATCCTGCTCCATCTTCGCGATCAGGCCTTGCAGACTGTCGACCTGACGGGACAACGTCAATGCACGCGCGGCTTCCGCTTCCATGTCCTTTTCCGCAGCCGACTGCTGCTTCTGGCGCTCCTCAGTAAACGACGCGAGGCGTGTCTGCTCTTCCTTCAGCTTGTCGCGATCGCCGGCAAGCTGATCGCGCTCCGTCGAGATCGCCTTGCGCAAATTCACGAGTTCGCTGAGGTCAGCCACCAGTTTCTCGGCGCGCGCGCGCATGTCGGGCACGACGGAGCCAAGCAGCATCGCCGTACGCAGCGACTTCAACGCGTCTTCGGGACGTACCAGCAAAGCCGGCGGCGCGCGGCGGCCCGCGCGCTGCAACGCCGACAGCACTTCGACGATTTCGCCGCGGCGCGATTCCAGCGTGCCGCGGATCTTCTGCTCGCGCGCATCCAGCGGCCGCAGACGCACTTCGGCATCGTCGATCCGGGTTTCGACGCCGCGGACGCGGGCGGCGATATCGATGAGCTGCTGACTAAGCTTGCCGCGATCCTGTCCGATTGCCGCGATATCGGCTTTCAGTTTCGTCTGCAACTCTGCGGCGCTCTTTTGCTGCGCGCGGATCGCTTCGAGCTCCTGCTCGCGCTGACGAATGATATCAGGCGATGGTGCATTGGCTTGCTGGATTGGCGTAACCGTTTGCGCCCGGACCGAGGTCGTCATCAAACCTGCAAGAGTCGCTGATACCAGCATCATAGAAAACGACGACGCGTTCGACATCCCGCGGCGAACGGCGTCGTGTTCAGATGGAATGGACCGCGGTGACAGCATCGTGGTTTCGACAGCGCCTTCTTTCAAACGCGTTACGCTCAATACCGTGAGCTAAACGCGGTGATACGGGTGGCCAGCTAAAATTGTAGCGGCCCGGTAAATCTGTTCCAGAAGCATGACGCGAACCATTTGATGCGGCCAGGTCGCCGAGCCGAATGCAATGCTCAGTTTGGCTTTGCGCCGCAATTCGGGCGAAAGTCCGTCCGCCCCGCCGATGACAAAAACATTATGCGGCACCGCTTCGTCCCGCCACTTCCCGATATGGCGAGCGAAACTGGCGCTGTCGACGCTGCTGCCACGCTCGTCGAGCGCTACTAATACAGCCTTTTCCGGAATCAGCGCCGAAATCGCCGCTGCTTCCTCATTGATCCGGGTCGCCGCATCGCGTGCGCGGCTTTCCGAAATTTCATGAATCGCAAGGCCACGAAAACCGAGCTTGCGGCCGATATCGTCGAAGCGATCACGGTACCGTTCCGCGAGCTCGCGTTCCGGACCCTGCTTGAGCTTGCCGATGGAAATCACAAGAAGATGCATTGGCGCAGACTAGCACGCGTCGCGCCGTTGCCGAATGCCCGTGGCTCAAACAGCCTTCAGTCCGATCCGCGGTTCATCCGACGGGCTCTGCGTCCACAGTCGTTCCAGATTGTAGAATTCGCGAACCTCGGGCCGGAAGACGTGCAAAATGACCTCGCCGGTATCGATCAGCACCCAATCGCAATTGGACAGGCCTTCGACATGCAGCTTCTTCTGGCCGGCTTCCTTGAGACCCTTGGCAACATTTTCGGCCACCGCACCGACATGGCGATTCGACCGGCCTGTCGTCACGATCATGTAGTCGGAGAAGGCCGACTTGCCGCGCAGGTCGATAGTCACCGTTTCCTCGGCCTTCATGTCGTCAAGGCGAGCGAGAACGAGATTGAGCGTTTCGGTCGCGCTGTCGCGCAGCGGTGCTGCTGCAGCGGATTTCTTCGCTTTGGGCGCAGCAATCTTCTTCGGAATGGCAGCCTTTGGAGCGGCCTTTGCGGCAGCAGGCTTGGTAGCGGCCTTCGGCTTTGCGGATTTTGACGCGGCGGCCTTTTTCGGCGCGGCAGTCTTCTTTACCGAAGTGGGTTTCTTGGGCGAAGCGGTCGCTTTAGGAGAAGCGGCCTTGGACGAGGCTTTCTTGGCGCCCGTCTTGGACAATACAGAAGTGGCCAGAGGACCATTCCTTTCACTGTATTGGGACGCCGAATGCGACGCCCGGTGAGATCAAGTATGCATGTGGGAATGCCGGATTCAATATTCCAGCGCCCGCCCTATAGCACTTATCGGGCGAGTGTTGTGGAATTACGTCTTCCAGCTGCCATCCGGGTTCCGCAGCCGGGTGGAGGACAGATTCAGCTTCAAACCGGTCAAAAATACCCATGCGGGAGGCTTCAGATCGGCCAATGACCCAGCGTCCTGCTCCGGTATCCGGTAACGGCCGAGGGCCTGGGCGGCGGTCGATGCAAGTCCCTGGAAGCTCTGCGGCGGCCGGTCGATGACCGCAAAGGGCACCTCTCCGGCAATCACCTGCCAGCTCTCCCAGCGGTGAAACTGGGCGAGATTGTCGGCACCCATGATCCAGACAAATCGTGCTTGCGAACATCGACGTCGGAGGTAGCTGATGGTGTCGACGGTATACCGCGTACCGATGACACTCTCGAGACAAGTGATATCGATGCGCGGATGATCGGCCATCGCCCTCGCAGCAGCCGCGCGCTCGGCGAGATCGTGCAGATTGCGTTGATCCTTCAGCGGATTGCCCGGCGAGACCAGCCACCAGACGCGATCGAGCTGCAGCCGTTTCATCGCGAACAGGCTGATGGCCCGATGCGCGGCATGCGGCGGATTGAACGATCCGCCAAGCAGACCGATCCGCATGCCGGGACTATGTGACGGTATGCCCTGCGCCGGCGGGACTGAATGCAAATCCAATTCAGTCTCCACGCGCCGAAACGCACATCATCACGGCCTGGTCTGTCCGGTGCCGTGAATGCGATATTTGAAACTGGTGAGCTGCTCGGCACCGACCGGGCCGCGCGCATGGAATTTGCCGGTGGCGATTCCGATTTCTGCACCGAAGCCGAATTCACCGCCGTCGGCAAACTGCGTCGAGGCGTTATGCAGTACGATCGCCGAATCCACTTCGTTGAGAAACTTCGTGGCCACCGCGACGTCCTCGGTCACGATCGCATCGGTGTGATGCGAACCGTGATCGCGAATATGCGCGAGCGCGTCATCGACACCATCGACGACCCTGGCCGAGATGATCGCGTCTTCGTATTCGGTGTCCCAGTCCTCGTCCGTTGCAGGCTTGACGCGAGCATCGGCCTGCTGCACGGCGACGTCACCGCGCACCTCGCAGCCGGCATCGATCAGCATCTCCACCAGCGGCTTCAGATGCGTGCCGACGACTGCGCGGTCAATCAGCAGTGTTTCCGTCGCGCCGCAGACACCGGGACGGCGCATCTTGGCATTGAGCACGATCGACTTCGCCATATCGAGCTTCGCGGCGTGATCGACATAGGTGTGATTGACGCCTTCGAGATGCGCAAATACCGGCACACGCGCTTCGGCCTCGACACGCGCAACCAAGCTCTTGCCGCCCCGCGGCACGATCACATCGACGCCGCCATTGAGTCCGGTCAGCAACAAACCAACAGCCGCACGATCGCGCGTCGGCACCAGCGTGATCGCAGCTTCAGGCAGACCGGCTTCGCGCAGGCCCTGCACCAGACATTCGTGAATCGCACGACACGATCGGAAACTGTCCGAGCCGCCGCGCAGGATCACCGCATTGCCGGACTTCAGGCACAACACGCCGGCATCCGCCGCGACATTCGGACGGCTTTCGAAAATCACAGCAACGACGCCGAGCGGCACGCGCACGCGCTCGATGGTCATTCCATTCGGCCGCTGCCAGCTCTCGGTGACGGCGCCGACGGGATCAGCGATGTCATGGATGACGCGGATGCCATCCGCCATCACGTGCACGCGCGCCTCGGTCAGGGTCAGCCGATCGATAAAGGCCGATGTGGCGCCATTGGCACGCACCTCGGCGACATCCTCGGCATTGGCCGCCAGAATCGCAGGCGCACCGGCACGGATCGCGCGCTCCATGGCCGCAAGCGCCCGGTTCTTTTGCTCCGTTGGAGCCACCGCCAACGCACGCGCAGCCGCACGGGCGCTCCGGGCGAGGTCATTCATCAGGACAGGCAAATCTGCCGATCCGTCGATGGCTTTCAGCGAGGCGGTCATAAGGGGCTCAAATTAACGGAATAGGACTGTTCATCCCAAAATAGGGACTCATGAGAGCAAGGTCAAAGCGTGTTCGCTACCACCCGGCAGCAGTGCGCTCGCGGATCGATTGCGCCACGAGCTGGATGCCGCGGTAAAGCGCGCGACCGGCCGGCGACAGGTCACGCCCGACGCGACGGATCAGATACAGATCGCGCTCGATGACGGGATCGAGCAGCCTGCGGAAGGTCAGCACGGGGTGGTCCGTCGCCGGCAACGCCAGACCTGGCAAAGGCGCCACGCCGACGCCGGCCTCGACCATGGCAAGCAAGGTCGCCGGGTGTTCGGCCTCATGCAGCGGGCTGCTACGCCCTAGTTCCTGCAGACCGCGTTCCATTTCCAGCCGGATGCCGGTGCCGGTCGCCATCGCGATCATACCCGCGGCGACGCCGTCCACCCAGTTGACGGCGTCTTGTGACGCCAGCGCGTGATCCCGTCGCATTACCAGCGCAAACCGGTCGGTCACGAGTTTCGTCGCGTCGAGATCGGCATCTTCGCCCGGGACATTGGCGATGCCGAGCTCGGCGTCGCCGCTGCGCAGCCCGGCAATGATCTGATGCCGTGACACTTCCTTGAGCGTCACGCTCACCATGGGATATTCGCGCTGGAAGTTCGCCAACACCACCGGCATCAGACGCAATGCCACCGACGGCACGCAAGCCACCGTCACATGGCCGCGGCGATGCTCGCGCAGATCGCGTAAATCCTGAATTTGGTGATCGAGATCCGCGAGCAAACGCTGGATCCCCGGCAGGAATTCGACACCGACCTTGCTGAGCTGAACGCTGCGCGTCGTCCGGTCGAGCAGCCGGACCTGCAGCTCGTCCTCGAGCTGGCGAACGGCCTGGCTGAGGGCGGACTGGGAGACGCCAAGTTTCCGCGCGGCTCGGCTGAAACTGCCAGCCTGAACCACCTCGACGAAGGCACGGAGTTGCCGAAGGTCGATATTCATAAGCATTACAGATAAATATATCTATTTTTCCCGACTTGTTAATGAAATTAACGGGTGCAAGAATTTTATGCGACAAACCGCTGCGGCTAAAAATTATGCAGCGCACCATCTGACATCGGCAATGGCGGCGAGGACAGAGGCATGATCGACAGGCGCAACCTACTCAAATATTCGCTCATCGGCGCCGCAGCGGCACCGTTTGCAGGCCTGGGAGGCCCGGCATTTGCCGCCGGCCGCAAGGTGCTGGTGTCCGAAGCCATCCGGCTCGGCATGTATGCCTCGCTCTATGTCGCCGCCGATAAGGGCCTGTTCGCCAAACATGGCCTCGACACCGACCTGTCGACCGCGGGTGGCATCGCACTGCCGGTGCCGATCCTGCTATCCGGCCGTGGCCAGATCGGCGTCACCAGCCCTGGTATGTCCGTCAACGCCACCCGTGAAGGCGGCAAGATCAAGAATATCGCCAAGATCGTCGGCGGCGTGTCGATGTGGGGAATGACCCGCCCGGACACCAAGATCACCACCATCGATGATCTCCGCGGCAAGACCATCGCGACGCTGAAATTTCCGTCCTCGACGATCCAGGTCCCGACTTACGCGATGAAGACGGTCGGCAAGTTCGACCCCAAGGAAGCCGGCGTCACCTTCCTGGAGTTGCCGCCGGGCGCCCAGGCCGCAGCCGTCAAGGATGGCCGTGCCGACATCGCCACCGCATTCGAATGGGACATCAGCATCGGCGCGGAACAGTTTGGCCTCGTACCGTCGCTATCATTTGCCGATCTGCTTGGTCCGCTGTGTTTCACGACGGCCATGGCCACCGAAGACGTGATCGCCTCCAACCCGGAGGCGGTGCAAGGTTTCTGTAACGCCATCGCCGAGGCGCAGAAGATGATGCACGAGAACAATGCGGTCTTCACCGAAGTCGCAGAGAAGTACTTTCCGAAAGTCTCGCCGTCGGTCGTAGGAAATGCGACGAAGAACTTCTTTGGCAGCAAGACGGCTATCCCCAAAAACCCGACCATCTCCGCCGGGGAATGGGATCGCGCGATGTTGCTCGAACAAGGCGGCGGCGCAGTCTCAACGACGTTGCCCTATGCACAAATGGTCGACAATCGCTTCGCCGAGAAAGCGACCAAAGAATTCGGATTGGCGTGATGTCGGTTTCAACCAGCTTTCCGCCTGAACGGCGCTACGTCACTTTGCCCGCACGCCCCGAGCCGTTGCGGCTCGCGGTCGAGGAGACCGCAGTCATCGTCGTCGACATGCAGAACGCCTACGCGTCGCCGAACGGCTATCTGGATCTCGCGGGCTTCGACGTGACCGGCGCCAAGGCAGCGATCGTGGCCGTCAAGGAGACGCTGGAGGTCGCGCGCGAGGCCGGCGTCACCGTGATTTACTTCCAGAACGGCTGGGACGCCGACTATGTCGAGGCCGGCGGTCCGGGATCCCCGAACTGGCACAAATCGAACGCACTCAAGACCATGCGCGCGCGCCCGGAATTACAAGGCAGCCTGCTCGCCAAGGGTGGCTGGGACTATGCACTTGTCGATGAACTCCAGCCACAGCCGGGCGATATCGTGGTGCCGAAACCGCGCTATAGCGGCTTCTTCAACAGCCAGTTCGACAGCATTCTGCGCGCGCGCGGCATCCGCAATCTCGTCTTTTGCGGAGTTGCCACCAATGTCTGCGTGGAATCGACCCTGCGCGACGGCTTCCACCTCGAATATTTCGGCGTGATGCTCGAGGACGCCACGCACCAGGCCGGCCCCGACTACGTCCAGAAGGCAGCCGTCTTCAATATCGAAACCTTCTTCGGCTGGGTTTCCAGCACGGCCGATTTCCGCCGCGCATTCGCGCAGACCGAACCATCCACGAAAGCCTGAGGATCCCATGACAGATCGCGCGATCATCCCGCCCGGCACTCATCCGCCGCTCGCACCCTACTCGCCCGGCATGATGGCCAATGGCGTGATCTATGTGTCCGGCACGCTGGCCTTCGACAAGAACAACGACGTTGTTCACGTCGGCGATGCGGCGGCGCAGACCCGGCACATCCTTGAGACCATCAAGAGCGTGCTGACCGCCGCCGGCGCGACGATGGCCGACGTCACCTTCAATTCCATCTTCGTGACCGACTGGGCCAATTACGGCGCCGTCAATAAAGTCTATGCCGAATACTTCCCCGGCGAGAAGCCCGCCCGCTACTGCATCCAATGCGGATTGGTGAAACCGGATTGTCTCGTCGAGATCGCGTCGATCGCACACAAGCGAGCTTGATGTGACGACCATCGAAGCCACCCAGGTCAATGTCGAGCGGCGGCTGATGCCGCCGGTCCTGCGGATCGCGCTGCTGCAAGTGGCACTGCTAGCTCTGTTACTTGCAGCCTGGGAAATTGCGATCAGCTTCAAATGGATCGCCGTCTATCTCTATGGACGGCCCAGCGGCATCTTCGCCAAGGCTTCTATCCTGATCGCCAACGGCGAACTCCTGCGCGATGCCGCACTGACTGCCTGGGAAGCCATTGCCGGCTTCCTTATTGGCACCATCGCCGGCAGTGTTGTTGGTCTGCTCCTCTGGCTGTTTCCAACCAGCGCAGCGGTGCTGCGCCCCTATCTCATCGCTCTCAACGGTCTGCCGAAGATCGCACTCGCACCCTTGATTATCGTGTGGTTCGGAATCGGCATCTCATCGAAGATCGCCATCGCCGCCATCATCACCTTCATCGTCGCGGTGATCACCGCCCAGCAAGGCGCCAAGGAAGTCGATAGCGACCTGATCAAATTGATGCGCTCGCTCGGCGCCAGCCGCTGGAAGACCTGGCGAACGGTCGTCATTCCGGGCGCCATGCCGTGGATCGTGTCCGCCTTCCGTCTCAATGTCGGCTTCGCGCTGATCGGCGCAGTTGTCGGCGAATACATCGCCTCGAAAGAGGGTCTCGGCTACATGATCTACTACGCCGGCGTGCTCTACGATTTGAACGCCGTCTGGGTCGGCATCGCCGCGCTCATGGCAGTGGCACTGCTGATGTACGGGGCGATCGACCTTCTCGAACGCCGCCTGCGCTTCTGACTTTTCATCGCTCGAACCTGCAAGACCAACCATGCCCTATGCCAGCGGCCGTGACGCCGACATCTATTACGAAACTCATGGACACGGAACGGCGATCCTCATGTCGGCCGGCATGGGCGGTAGCGGATCGTTCTGGGCGCCGCAGGTCACAGCACTCGCGCAACACCACCAGGTCATCCTTTACGATCATGTCGGCACCGGCCGCAGTGCAACCAACAGCGCACCACCGCGATCGATTGCCGGCATGGCCAATGACATCACGCATGTGCTCGACCATGCCGGTGTCAGCAATGCACACGTGGTGGGCCATGCCATCGGCGGCATCGTCGGAATTGAACTTGCCCTGCGTCATCCCGCGCGCTTGCGCAGTCTGGTGGTGGTGAACGGTTGGGGCCGGGCCGATCCATTCCTGCGACGCTGCTTCGAGGTGCGCAAGCAGATCCTGAATCAGTCCGGCCCGAAAGCCTATGTGCGGGCGCAGCCGCTGTTCCTCTATCCGCCGCGCTGGATTTCCGACAATGCCGCGCAACTGGACGCCGAGGAAGAACGTATCCTCGCGCACTTCCCGGCAGCTGCCACGATGAATGCGCGCATCGACATGTTTCTCGCCTTTGATCCCGGCGACGCCCTCGCGACCATTGCAACGCCGACACTGCTGGCCTCGTCGCGGGACGACAGCCTGGTGCCGGCCTATCTCTCGCAACAACTGGCCACCGCTATTCCGGGCGCACGCGTGCGCGAGGTGGAATGGGGCGCCCATGCCTTCACCGCTGTGACTCCCGATGTTTTCAATAACATGCTGCTCGGCTTCTGCAGCGAGGTGGATGCATGAACGTCATGACGCAAATCGAAACGTCGCCATCCACATCCGCTGTGCTCAAGGCCGAACAGGTCGGCGCATCCTTCGGAAGCGGCAAGCAGTATGTCGAAGCTATCCGCGACGTCAGCTTTGAACTGCGGCAGGGCGAAACCTTGGCCATTGTCGGCCCGTCCGGCTGTGGCAAGTCCACATTGTTCAATGTCATTGCGGGTTTGCTGAAGCCGACACGGGGGCATGTCGAGGTCGGGGGCATCCGCGTCGATGATGCCGCAGGGCATGTCGGCTATATGCTCCAGAAGGATCTGCTGCTGCCGTGGCGCTCCGTCATCGACAATGTGATGCTTGGCTTGGAGGTACGCGGCGCGCCGCGGCAGACCTCTCGCGAAATTGCCATGAAATTGATCCGCGCCTACGGCCTCGCCGGTTTCGAGAACGCCAAGCCCGCAACCTTGTCAGGCGGCATGCGCCAGCGCGTGGCAATCATGCGCACGCTGGCGTTCGATCCGCAGGTGATCCTGCTCGATGAGCCATTCTCGGCGCTGGACTTCCAGACCCGCCTGCTGCTGCAAGCCGACGTGTCGCGCATCATCGCCGAAAACGGCAAGAGCGCCATTCTTGTCACCCATGACATCGGCGAAGCCATCGCCATGGCCGACCGGGTTCTGGTGCTCAGCGCGCGTCCGGCGACCGTGCGGGCGCTGCACATCATCGACCTGCCCAAGGCAGGCCGCGATCCCGTGGCGCTACGCACCGACGCTGCCTTCCAGTCCTATTTCGCCAATATCTGGGCCGACCTGGAAATGCCTGCCACGGCCGCGTGAAGCGTCAAAGCTGTAGCTGATTGTTGTGGCTGAGACATATGACGCCGAAGCGCAAATGGTGCCGCAAACAGGACTCGAACCTGTGACCCCGTCATTACGAATGACGTGCTCTACCAACTGAGCTATTGCGGCGAACCAAGCGGCGATTCGGCTTTTCGGCCGAAAACGCTGGGGCATCTGATATCGCCCGGGGCTCCGCTTTGCAAGAAGCCGGGCGAATCTGCCGACCGAAAATCCAGGCGAACCACCCGCCGAAACCGACCACTTCGGCCTGAATCAGGGGTGTCAGCCACCCAAACGGCGCAGAAAACCGCGCCAACCGCCCTGTTGCTGGCCGGCATTCAGTTCGGCGAATTCATCGCGATAATCGTCCGCCTCGTCCACGCCGGGATCGTCCGGAGGCCTGACGATGGGAATGACGGCCGGAATAGCCACCGCGGGCTTGGCGGCACTGGCGATATCGCTGCGGTCACGGAATAGCGGTGGCGGCGCGGGAGCCGGTTTCGGGAGCGGCGCCGGCGCCTCGGCGGGCTCGGGCGTAGCATCGGCCACCGGTTCGGGCTGCGCTGGTACTTCAGGTTCCGCCGTGAGGTCCTGAGCCGGCGCGGAGGGTGTGATCTCGGTCGGCACGGGCACCACGGGTTTAGGCACTGCCGGCGGCGGAGCCAGCACGGTCTCGCGCAAAATCTCGGTCTCGATGGTCGAGGCCCTGTCCGACGGCAGCGCGGCCAGCGGCGTCTGCCACTGGAACGCATCGATCCGTCCGGTGACCGGCGACACCGGCCGCCAGCGATCGGACACATAGCCGTCCGCCGTCCAGACCGGATCATGCAACGCGCGCACGGCACGCAATGTCCAGGCGCGGGCGCGGCCGCTGTCGCCATGTTCGGTACGTTCGATTTCCGCCATCAGCATCGCAACGCGCTGGGTGGAATCGGTCGTGAACGGCGCCAGTGCTTCGCGGGCGCGCGTAAATTCAGCGGCATCGATGGCCGCCCGGGCGATCGCCAGCGCGCCTTCAATATGGCCTGGCGCTTTCGACGCCAGCGTCTCGACACGGACCAGCCGCTGGCGCGCGGAATCGCCGAGCTTCACATGGGCATAGGCGTCGGCGAGATCCGGGTGCGGCTGCGCCAGCCACGCTGTCTCGATGATCTTCATCGCCCGGCGGGTCTGATGCGCCTCGCTCTGGAATCGGCTGGCGAGAACGGCGGCCGGCACCAAAGTTGGCGCAAGCTTGATCGCCTCGGTCACACTCTCGCGGGACAGATCGCGATCTCCGGTTTCAAGCTCCAGCGCACGCGCGGTGAGCAGCACGCCGCGCTGCCGACGAAACGCCGCGCGATCGATCAGGCCAGAGGCAAAATTGTTGTCGAGGATTTTCAGCGCGCCGGTCCAGTCGCCCTGCGCGCAGCGGAAGCCAAGAACGGCCTGCGAGGCCCATGTCGATCCCGGCGATAGTTTCAACGCTTCTTCGGCAATCGTCACGGCGGCGACGGGATCGTCGCTGCGCTGCGCCTCGATGAACAGACCGCGCAGACCCAGCAGCCGCGTATCGCCACGCTCGGCCATCGCCTGAAACGCACGATGCGCACCGGCACGATCGCCATCGAGCTGGGCGGACTGAGCATGCAGCAACAGAGCGAGCGGATCGTCAGCCGTCAAACGCCTGGCAATATCGGCATGACGCCGCGCGGCGTGGCCATCGCCCTGCCCGATCGCCAGCAAACCATGCGTGATGGCCTGACGTCCGCGCGCCTGACGCTTTTCATGGCGGCGACGGCGCATTCGCTTCGGCGCACCCCACAAACCACGCAGGAGCGACCAGGCGAACACCACCGCGACGATGGTCAGGCCGAGCACCAGCACAAACACCGGCACCGACGGCGAAGCGCGCCAGACGCCCCAGGATATCACGACATCGCCGGGCTGATCGGCGACCCAGGCGGCGCCAGCGGCCGCAAGCGCTATCAACACAAGAAACAGAATGATGCGGAACATCGGATTCCTATGGCGCCGGTTTGGAGAGCGCCGCCATCGCGTCGGCTGCGAATTGACGTGAAGCGGCCAGCGCTGCATCGCGCATATCGACCTTATCGAGCCAGGGCTGAACCACGGCACGATCCGCCGGAGACAACGTAAGCAACTCACGTTTGGCTGTGGCGATGTCGTTGCTACGTGCAGCGGCGCCCGCGCGCGAGACCGCGCTGCTGTTGTTGCCGATACCGACAGCGTCGGTGCGCTCGATGCGGACCAGCTTCGCAGCGCCGGCCTGCAGGCGGTCCATGAAACCTGCACCTGCGGCCGGCGCTTCCGCCGGAGCCGGCTTCGGCAACACTGCGAGCAGTTCGCGGCTGAGCGCGACTGCGTTTGGTACGCCTGTCGTTGCAAACGCATCGAGCGGCTTCAGCTGATTGGCATTGCCAGCAAGCGGTTTGACCGCCGCAAGCACCGCCGCATAGGGCTCGCCCTGACGCACCGACGTATCGAGCAGCGACGCCGCGACGACACGGCGCAGGGCGGCATCATCGACGGGCTTGGCATTCTGTTGCGCGGCCGAGGACTTCAGCTCGCTGGCGGCACGTTCGATCTGCCCGAGCCGCTCATTGATCGGCCCGAGATCGACCACGCCAGCGGCCGTGCGCGGCGCGGACTTCAGTTGATTGAGATCGGCGACGACACGATCCGACTGTGTCTTCGCGGCAGTGAGATCACCACGCAATCCCGCGATGGATTTCTCGAGCGTATCGATCCGCGTTGCCAGCCCCGTATCCGGCGCAGCGACCGGGCGCGCTTCGATCTGCGCAATGCGAGAGGTGAGCGCATCGACATCCGCCTTGTCGCTCGATGCAATGCCGCTCAGGCCGAACCATGCAATTCCGGCGACAAGCGCACCGGCAACCGCGCCAACGGCGGCGGGAACCAGGACAGGTGCACGCGCAGGCGAGACGGGCGCCTGCTTTTCAACCGCAGCCTCCGCGGCGGGCTCGGACGGCGGCATGTCCGACGGCGCGGTATCGACGGACTCCGATGCTGTTTCCGGTACCGCAGGCTCCGCTGCAGCCGGACGCTCGGTGACCTCGGCAGCCGTCAATTCGATGGTTGGCGGCGGCCGCTTGGGCCGGCCGGCATCCGGAGACGACCCCGTCTCATTATCGTCGGCCATGGCGTCGGTTCCCTCGTGACATGCCCGATCCCTACCGGGATTTGGTCACAGCAGTCTTAACGCGATAATGGCGGGATGGCACGGTCCAGCGCCGCGAACAGGGCATTTTCGTCCGGAGTCTGCGCCACCACGACCTGGGTAGCCCCGGCATCATGCGCAATCGTGCCGACCGCAGCTGAAAGGCAATAGTGTGGAACTGCAAGGGCAGCGATCTCGACGCCCGATAAGCCCACCGCCTGGAAGAATGCCCGCGCGCTCCGCCGCGAATAATGCAGCACGGCCTCGATTCTGCCGGCCACGAAGGCCGCGGCAACATCATCCGGCAGATCGGCCACCGGCATCATCCGGTAGGTGGTCTGTGTCACCACCGTGAAACCGCGCGCGCCGAGTTCGCCAGCGAGATCCCGCGCAAGATCGGCGCCGGCCAGATAAAGGAGCGGGCGGGTCTTGCTCAGCAGCTTCCTCTTGCTGCTCTCCGTCAACAGGTCCCGCAGCGCCGCAGCATCACCTTCGGCGGACATGACCCTAGCAAAGCCGAGATTGCGCGCGGCTTCGGCGGTCCGGTCGCCGACCGCGAACAGCGGCAGGTGAAGCAGAGTTGCCTGCACCGGCTGATCGGTGAGTGCGCGCAGTGCATTGGCCGACGTCACGACCACCGCGCCGAAATCCGCGTCCGAATCGATGGACAGCATCACCTTTTCGAAGCGCAGCATCGGCGCCGCCAGCACCTCGAAGCCGCGCGCGCGCAAGGCGGCGGCGGTGCTGGTAGTGTCCGGCTGCGGGCGAGTGACGAGAATAGCCATATCTGAGGTCCGGTTTCGGGGGTCTCGCGTGCCACGCAGGGCATCGAGTGATTGCACCTTGCAACCCCGCAATGCTACGCCGGGGGCAGGAAAAGCCCGGATTTGGCTGATTTAGCAAGGACCGATAGTGACCACCGACCAACCGATGCTGGTGCTGGGAATCGAGACGACCTGCGATGAGACCGCGGCCGCCGTCATCGAACGCCAGCCCGACGGCAGCGGCAAGATCCTGTCCAATATCGTCCATTCGCAGATCAGCGACCATGCGCCCTATGGCGGCGTGGTGCCCGAGATCGCCGCGCGCGCCCATATCGATCTGCTCGACGGCATCGTCGGCCGCGCCATGAAGGACGCCGACGTCAATTTCGCGCAACTAAGCGGTGTGGCCGCAGCAGCCGGGCCCGGTCTGATCGGTGGCGTAATCGTCGGTCTCACCACCGCCAAGGCTATCGCGATGGTGCATGACACGCCTCTGGTGGCCGTGAACCATCTCGAGGCCCATGCGCTGACGCCGCGGCTGACCACTGCGCTGGCGTTTCCGTATTGCCTGTTTCTCGTTTCCGGGGGTCATACCCAGATCGTCGCGGTGCTCGGCGTCGGCCACTATGTCCGGCTCGGCACCACCGTCGACGACGCCATGGGCGAAGCCTTCGACAAGGTCGCCAAGATGCTTGGCCTGCCCTATCCCGGCGGCCCGCAGGTGGAACGCGCCGCATCGGGCGGTGATCCCAAGCGCTTTGCCTTTCCGCGACCGATGCTCGGCCGGCCCGATGCGAATTTTTCGCTCTCCGGTCTCAAGACTGCGGTCCGTAACGAGGCAAGCCGTCTCATTCCGCTGGAAGAACAGGACATCGCGGATCTCTGCGCCAGCTTCCAGGCGGCGGCGCTGGAATCGACGGCGGATCGATTGAGCGTCGGCCTCAGACTGTTCGAGGATCAATTCGGCCCGCCGCATGCACTGGTGGCGGCCGGCGGTGTCGCCTCCAATCAGGCCATCCGTGGCGCGCTGCAGACCGTCGCCGCAAAAGCGCAGACCACGCTGATCATCCCGCCGCCGGCACTGTGCACCGACAATGGCGCGATGATCGCCTGGGCCGGCGCAGAGCGTCTTGCGCTAGGACTCACCGACACGATGGAAGCGCCGCCCCGCGCGCGCTGGCTGCTCGACGCTGACGCGAAGGCGCCAGCGGGTCATTCCAAATCCCGCGCGGCTTACTGACTGGAACACCATGGCCGACTTCAATTCAGTGGCGGTGATCGGCGCCGGGGCCTATGGCACAGCATTGGCCGATGTCGCCGCGCGCGCCGGCCGCGAAACCGTACTCTATGCGCGCTCAATAGCCGCCGCCGAACTGATGCAGGTGTCGCGCACTAATCCACGACTGCCCGGCGCTGCCATCGATGACTCTGTCTTCGTCACCGCCGATCTTTCACTGGCGGTACGCGCCGATACCATTCTGCTCGCGGTCCCCTCGCAGCAATTGCGCGAGGCATTGGCCGCGCTCGCGCCGCTACTGCCGGCGGGCGTTCCGGTGGTCGCATGCGCCAAAGGCATCGAGCGCGGCAGTCACAAATTCATGACGGAGGTCATCGCCGACGTCGCACCGCATGCGATCCCTGCCATTCTGTCAGGGCCGAATTTCGCTGACGATGTCGCAGCTGGCTTGCCCACGGCCGTGACGCTCGCTTGCGCCGACGAGGATATTGCCGTCGCACTCGTGCAGGCTTTGGGTTCGGCGACGTTCCGTCCCTATCACTCCACCGATGTGCGCGGCGTCGAGATCGGCGGCGCAGCGAAGAACGTACTGGCGATTGCCGCAGGCATCGTCGCCGGCAAGGAACTGGGCGCCTCGGCCCTCGCAGCACTCACCACGCGCGGCTTCAGCGAATTACTGCGACTAGGCATCGCATGTGGCGCGCGCACCGAGACGCTGTCGGGCCTGTCAGGATTGGGCGATCTGATCCTGAGCTGTTCGAGCGCACAGTCGCGCAATTTTTCACTCGGCGTGGCACTCGGCCGCGGCGAGCAGCCGGCGCGCGGCAAACTTGCCGAGGGTGAATTTACGGCGCCGGTGCTGATCGAACTTGCGACATCGAAGGGCGTCGATATGCCGGTGGCAAAAGCCGTGGCGGCGATCTTGGCCGGCGAAGCGACCATCGATCAGGTCATCGAGGGCCTGCTGACGCGGCCATTCAAGGCAGAAGGTTAGAGACGGGATGAAATACTGGCTGATCAAATCGGAGCCCGACGCCTGGTCGTGGGACGAGCAGAAAAAGGCCGGTGCCAAGGGCACCGAATGGACCGGCATCCGTAACCACACCGCCAAGCTGAACATGATGAAGATGAAGAAGGGCGACCGCGCCTTCTTCTATCATTCGAATATCGGCAAGGAGATCGTGGGTATCGCCGAGATCATCAGGGAGCATCATCCCGATCCCACTGCCGAGCCGGGAACGCCCTGGGTCTGCGTCGACGTCAAGGCCGCGCAAGAGCTGCCAAAGCCGGTGTCGCTAGCGGCAATCAAGGCTGAGCCGAAGCTTGCTGACGTCGCGATCCTGAAGCAGTCCCGCCTTTCGGTGCCGCCGATCACTGCCGAGGAATGGAAGCTGCTCTGCAAAATGGGCGGGCTGTGAGCGCCGACGGCGCGGCCCAATCAACTGCAATATCTGACCCCGTCGCATTCATTCGTGCCAATACACGCCTGCTGCCGGTGCCGCTGGTGCCGGAAATCATGTTGTACGTGGCCGACGAGGCCGTGCCGCTGTGGAGCAAGACAGAAGAGGAACTTGGCGAGGCCGGATTGCCGCCACCGTTCTGGGCTTTCGCCTGGGCCGGCGGACAGGCGCTGGCGCGCTTCGTTATCGATCATCCCGAGCATGTTGCTGGAAGGACCACCATCGATCTCGCATCTGGATCGGGGCTTGTGGCTATCGCCGCGATAAAAGCCGGGGCAAGCAGCGTCTTCGCCTATGACATCGACGCCTTTGCGCGCACGGCGATCGCACTGAACGCGGCTGAAAATGGCGTTACGATCAGCGCTCGCGGTGACGATCTGCTCGGCGGCTCATCTGCCCCCACCGCACAAACGATTCTGGCAGGCGATATTTTCTATGAACGGGACACCGCTGAGCGCGCTTTTGCATTTCTTTCAGCGCAGGCGGTGCGCGGCGCGACGGTACTAATCGGCGATCCCGGTCGCAGCTATCTGCCAAAGGACAAATTGCGAAAGCTGACCGAATACAAGGTGCCGGTGACGCGCGATCTCGAAGATGCCGAGATCAAGAACACGGCGGTATGGACGCTCGCCTGACTCAACCTGCCTCTGCCACCACCTGCGCCAAAAGCTGCTCGCGCTTCGATTGCGAGCGATAGCCCGTTTGCGTCGCGGCGATGCGCGCGAGGACGCCGTCCTCGAAGGCCGTGACGATGGTATCGTGCACATAGCTCTTGCGGCAGATCGCCGCCGTGTTCTGCAATTCGTCCGCCGCCGAACGCACGGCTTCGAGCACCTGCTTCCTGCGTCCGCGCTCACTGGCTGCCGGCTCGATCCGTGACAGGGTTTCAGCCACCGTCGCCGACGCCATCAACGTGCGGAAATCCTTCAGTGAAATCTTGATGCCGGCGATATCGCGCAGGAAGGCGTTCACTGCTGCTGTGTTGACCTTGTGAATGCGGCCGGCATTGTCGCGATACTGGAACAGGCGTTTGCCCGGCACGTCGTGCAGAATACCAATCGCGCGGACGAGCTTCGACGCGTTGGACTCCTTGCGCACTGCCTTACCGCCCTTGGCCTTGAAGGTGAGCACGATGCAATCGTCTTCGAGCTGGATGTTCGACTTCATCAGCGTAGTGGCGCCGCGCGTGCCTGACAGCTTCATGTAGCTCTCATTGCCGGCACGGATGGCGGTGCGCGTGACGAGTTCGATGACAGCGGCGAGCGCGAACTCACGCGTCGGCTCGTCGCCAGCCAAAAGCGCCGAAACGTTGCGGCGGATCTTCGGCAGTGCCGCCACCAACTTCGCCAGCCGATGCGCCTTGCGTTGCTCGCGGACCTTCTCCCAATCCGAGTGATAGCGGTATTGCAGCCGGCCGGCCGCGTCGCGGCCTACGGCCTGCAAATGCGACGTAGGATCAACGGCATAGCGAACCTCGGCATAGGCCGGGGGCACCGCCATGGAGTTCAGCCGCTTGATCGTGCCGATATGTTTGATCGGGGTGCCGTTGGCCCTGACGAAGGAATAAGATTTTCCGCGCTTAAGCCGGCGGATCGTCAGCTCAGACTGATCTCCAAGCTTCAGGCCCATCTCATGGGCCAAAACCTCCACACTCGCGGGGCTGGGCTTGGCCATACGGGCTGGCCGCGCGACAGAACGGGCCGAAACGGCCCGGGAAGGCGCGAAATTCTGCTGTTCCATCATAGTGTTATCTGCCTCGTCGGCCCTGTGTCTCTGCTAATGCCGTTTATTGATTTTTGGTTCCGAGCCGCTTGGCCGTCCCTGCGAGGGCGATTTAGGGGCTCCCCGCAACTATTGCGAGTCCACAGGCACGCAATTTCGGTTACAGGTTACCGTTAAGCACCCGAATTGGCTTTATGATGAAATTTCCGGGCCGTCAAAACGTGAACGTGATCGGGGCCGCGACCTTACGGACCGACCAAAGGCCTAGTCCGGCCCCGCTTGTCCAGCTATCTCGCGCCGGCGCATATTGCGCGCAACGAGAACCGGCTGGCGGCGAATTCGCGCAGCGGTCGCACGGTGGTGGAGGGGACGATGTCCGACAAGATTTACGACGTACCGGCTGAGTGGACGACGCGCGCCTTCGTCGATGACGCGAAATACAACGAGATGTATGCACGCTCGATCAGCGATTCCAACGGCTTCTGGGCCGAGCAGGCCAAGCGCCTCAACTGGAGCCACGCCCCCACCAAGATCGAAAACACGTCCTTTGCCCCAGGCAAGATCTCGATCAAGTGGTTCGAGGATGGCGTATTGAACGCCGCCTATAATTGCATCGACCGGCATCTGCCGAAGCGCGCCAATCAGACCGCGATCATCTGGGAAGGGGATGACCCCTCGCAGTCGAAACACATCAGCTATCAGGAGCTGCACGACGAAGTCTGCAAGATGGCCAACGTGTTGCGCAACCGCAACGTCGGCAAGGGCGACCGCGTCACCATCTATCTGCCGATGATTCCGGAAGCGGCCTACGCGATGCTCGCCTGCGCGCGCATCGGCGCGATCCACTCTGTCGTCTTCGCCGGCTTTTCACCGGACTCGCTGGCGCAGCGCATCACCGACTGCCAGTCGAAGATCATCATCACCGCCGATGAAGGCCTGCGCGGCGGCAAGAAGGTGCCGCTGAAGAACAATGTCGATGCCGCGGTCGCGAAGGCCGGCGGTGTCGACTGGGTCGTCGTCGTCAAGCACACCGGCACACCGGTGAACATGGATCCCGCCCGTGACTTCTGGTATCGCGAAGCCGCCGAAGTCGTCACCACCGAATGCCCCTGCGAGCCGATGAATGCGGAAGATCCGCTGTTCATCCTCTACACGTCGGGCTCCACCGGCCAGCCCAAGGGCGTGCTGCACACCACAGGCGGCTATCTGTTGTTCGCCTCGATGACACATCAGTATGTGTTCGACTATCATGAGGGCGATATCTACTGGTGCACCGCCGATGTCGGCTGGGTTACCGGTCACAGCTACATTCTCTACGGACCGCTGGCCAACGGCGCGACCACGCTGATGTTCGAAGGCGTGCCAAACTATCCGTCGATGTCGCGCTTCTGGGAAGTCATCGACAAGCACAAGGTCAACATCTTCTACACCGCGCCAACCGCAATCCGCGCGCTGATGCAGGCCGGCGATGAGCCGGTAAAGAAGACCTCGCGCAAGAGCCTGCGCCTGCTGGGCTCGGTCGGCGAGCCGATCAATCCGGAGGCCTGGGAGTGGTACTATCACGTGGTCGGCGAGGCGCGTGCGCCGATCGTCGACACCTGGTGGCAGACCGAAACCGGCGGCATTCTCATCACGCCGCTGCCCGGCGCTACGAAACTGAAGCCGGGTTCGGCGACGCGGCCGTTCTTTGGTGTCGTCCCCGAGATCGTCGATGCCGATGGCAAGGTGCTGGACGGCGAGACCTCGGGCAATCTGTGCATTGCCAAGTCGTGGCCGGGCCAGATGCGGACGGTCTATGGCGATCACGCCCGTTTCGAGCAGACCTATTTCTCGACCTACAAGAACAAGTACTTCACCGGCGACGGCTGCCGCCGCGATGCCGACGGTTATTACTGGATCACCGGCCGCGTCGACGACGTCATCAATGTCTCCGGCCACCGCATGGGCACTGCGGAAGTGGAATCGTCGCTGGTCGCACATGAGAAAGTGTCGGAAGCCGCCGTGGTCGGCTATCCGCACGATATCAAGGGCCAGGGCATCTACGCTTACGTCACGCTGATGAACGGCGTCGAGCCGACGGAAGAGCTGCGCAAGGAGCTGGTAGCCTGGGTCCGCAAGGATATCGGCCCAATCGCCTCGCCGGACCTCATCCAGTTCGCGCCGGGCCTGCCGAAGACCCGCTCCGGCAAGATCATGCGCCGCATCCTGCGCAAGATCGCCGAAGACGAACCGTCATCTCTGGGTGATACATCGACACTGGCCGACCCCGCCGTGGTCACGGACCTCGTCGAGCACCGGCAGAACAAGAAGCCGGGGGCGTAACTGCTCGCATATCTATCGGCGAACACGGAGTGATGTGATGGATCGTCGGTCATTCGTGTTGGGAAGTGCTGCAGTTGTGGCGGGCGGAGTTTCCGCCCGCGCACAACATGCCGGTCATCCGGCACTACCCGCGGCCCCGTCGTCGAAAGAGCCCTACGCCAAATTGCAGGGCGGTGTGCCGCATCACATGACGCCTGAGCAGGAAGCCCAGCGCGTCACTGAGAGTCCCGCGCCGAAGGGACCGCAGGGCAAGTGGACATCGCGCGCTGCACTGCCGTTACCGCGCAGCGAGATGGCCTGGGCGACATCATGGGCCGATCGCATGCATATCGTCGGCGGCTACGGCGAAGGCCGCGTCGACCGCCCCTATCACCACGTCTACGATCCCGCTTCGGATCAGTGGCTCGACGCAGCGCCCCTGCCGCGCGGCGCCAACCATGTTTCGGTCGCTGCCGATGCCGGACGCGTCTATGCGCTCGGCGGTTTCATGCAGCAGAACCGCGGCTCGGACCAGAACGCCTATGCCTATGATGTCGCTGCCAATCGCTGGGATACGATCGCGCCCTTGCCGCGACCACGCGGTGCCGGCGCTGCCGTTGCGCTGAACGGCAAAATCCATCTGATCGGCGGCGCGTCGGAACCGGCGGCTGAGCGCGCCAGTGTCAGTTGGCACGAAGTCTATGATCCCAAGACCGACAAGTGGGAGACCCGCAAGGCACTGCCCGGTGCGCGCGACCATGTCGGCTGCGTCGCCACGCGCGGCGTGATCCATGTGATCGGCGGGCGTTTCAATACGTTCGAGTACAATACCGATCTGCACCATGTGTATCTGCCCGAGCGCGACACATGGGAGCTGCGCGCCGCACTGCCGACGACCCGTTCGGGCCATGGCCTTGTCGTGTATCGCGACCGGCTCTTCGCGATGGGCGGCGAATCCGGCGTGGTGCAGAACGGCCAGCTCACCCAGGGCAAGGTGTACGGACAGATGGAAAGCTACGACCCGGCCTCCGACACCTGGCAGAGCCACGCGCCGATGCTGACCCCGCGCCATGCGGTCGGCGCCACAGTTATTGGCGACTGGATCTATGTGGCCGGTGGCGGCGCTGTCCTCGGCGGCGCGGTACAATCCGCCGTCCATGAGGCCTTTACGCTGGCCTAGTGACCTCCAACGCATCGCATCTGGCTGCCTCACGCGATTGTCAGGGGCAGATGGCCGCTGCTGGCCAATTTAGAGCGAGTGTTGTTTTCCGGGCATTTACTTTGTTCAGCGGATTTCCTCTTTAGGCGCTCGTTGGCGCACTCCCCCGCGCCGGCAGAGACCGGTTGTTTACACGTCCGGTCAAGAATTTCCCGTGTGCAATTGTTTTCGCTGCCCTGAGGGGCGGCACGACCTCGTCGGCCACAACGGCCGGGCCGAACTGGAGAGATCGATGTCCTTGAAGATTGCAGGTGCGCTGGCAGCCACCGTTGTCATTGGCGCCCTGATGTCCCCCGCCGCGCAGGCAGCGCCCAATGTGGTCGGCTTCCACGGCGACTATGCCCCCGGCACCATCGTCGTGAAGACCAATGAGCGTAAGCTGTATCTCGTGCTCGAACAGGGTCAGGCCGTGCGCTATCCCGTCGGCGTCGGCAAGCCCGGCAAACAGTGGGCGGGCGCCACCAAGATCGACGGCAAGTACCGCCAGCCGGCCTGGGCTCCGCCAGCCGACGTCAAGCGTGACAATCCGAATATCCCCGATGTGATTGCGGGCGGTTCGCCAGCCAATCCGATGGGCGTTGCTGCGATGACCCTCGCCGGCGGCGAATATGCCATCCACGGCACCAACCGCCCCAATTCGATCGGCGGCTATGTCTCTTACGGTTGCGTCCGCATGTACAACGAAGACATCACCGACCTCTATTCGCGCGTCTCGGTCGGCACGCCGGTGATCGTCACCCAGCGCTGATCGCTGGCAGCTTCGCCATTCTGAAAAGCCGCGCATGATGCGCGGCTTTTTGTTTTGCTGATCTCATCGGCTATCGCACCAGCCGCTACGATGACCGCCACCATACGGGCGCGCGTGCCCTGCGTTGAGCATTGCTGCAGACACGTTGGGCGTTTGCCTGGTCGCGACATCGGCGACCACGCGGCCGGGATATTTGTCAGACCCGATATTGTAGATCGTGAGACTTCCCTCGCGGAGCAACTTGGTCAGTGCAGCCGTCGCGGTTTCTGCTTTCTGGATCTCGCGCGCGCATTGCCCCTTCAGCTCCGGCGCATCGATGCCACGCAAACGAATGCGCACGCTGACGTCTTCACCCGACCCAAGATGCACGCGCGCGCCAAAAGTATCGCCGTCGATGGCATAGCGCATCTCGATCGAGTAGCGCGCCTCAGCATTGCCGGCGCGCCTGACGATCGCCTCGGAATCGCGGGCCGCCTCGGTCTGATCCGCGCCGGGCAGGAACGGCAGCCAACGCTTCACCGGCAGCATGGTGCCGGCGGCCAGGCCAAGCACTAATACCCACGGCATCGCCGCGGACATGCGGGATCGCCACGGCGACGCACGGTGAATGCGCGATGCTGGGGTCATCGTCCTGCGATAATGTGAGTCGAAACAACCAGCCAGAAGAATCTGGCTCAGTGATCCGAAGAGTTAGAAGTCGGACGCAATGCCCTTACGTTCCCAGTCGCCAAAGCGCGTGGGCTCCGGGCCTTCAGGTCCCTGGAACTCTTTCGCTTTCGCCGCAGTATGTGCTGCTGCGGCTGCAGCCCGGCGTTCTTCTGCCTCGGCCAGCGCACGCTGCGCGGCGGGCGTCAAAACTTTCTTCGGTGCCGGCTCAGGCTCCGGCAAAGACGTTGCGGACTCGGAAGGAATGTCGTTCATCTCAGGTTTCCTGCTGAACCGGCAAGGGCGGCACGCGTTACATAAATCAATGTCGAACAGTTGCCGTTCGACTGTGAGCATATAAGGGCGATTCTTACATTTGGCATATTCGCATGCGACAGAATCGCTCCCATCCAGTGGCCGCATGCTGAGCCTGCCCGCGCCATTGCCCGCCCTCCGTCGTGATGTTTTCGCATGTCGCAAGTAAGATACGCACCGCCAACCGAGGTCCCCGGCCTCGCCGCGCGACGGATTGCGGCGGATATTCTCGACGGCGTATTGCACAAGCATCGGACCCTCGACGACCAACTCGAAGGCGCCGCGGCCCATCCCGGCCTGAAAACCCTATCCGACCGCGACCGCGCGCTGATGCGACGTCTGGTTGCCACGATCCTGCGCCGACTCGGCACGCTCGGGCATATTCTCTCCCGCCTGCTCGACCGCGGCGTCCCCACCGATGCCCCGCGTGCGCAAAGTGCGCTCCTGATCGGCGCGGCCCAGATCCTCTGGATGGACGTGCCGGATCATGCCGCCGTCGATCTGTCAGTCCGCATGGTGCAGTCCGACCGGCGCGCCGCGAAATATGCCGGGCTGGTCAATGCCGTATTGCGGCGCTGCGCCCGCGAAGGCCAGCCGCTGATCGACGAAGTGGCCGCCCAGACTCTCGACATCCCGCCCTGGCTGATGGCGCGCTGGACGGCGCATTACGGCGAGACGACCGCGAAGGAAATGGCCGTGGCGCTGAGCCATGAGCCGTCACTCGATCTCACCGTCAAATCCGAAGCCGATGCCTGGGCCATGCGCCTGCATGGCGAAGTACTCCCCACAGGTTCCGTCCGAACCCTGCTGCAGGGCTCGGTGACCATGCTGCCCGGCTTCGATGACGGCCAGTGGTGGGTGCAGGACGCCGCGGCGGCACTGCCGGCACGACTGTTCGGCGACCTCAAGGGCAAACGCATCGTCGATCTCTGCGCCGCACCGGGCGGCAAGACTGCGCAATTGGTTCATGGCGGCGCTCAGGTGACGGCCGTAGACCGCTCGCCGAATCGCGTGGCGCGGCTGCGCGAGAATCTGGCGCGTCTGTCGCTGGAAGCCGAAACTGTCGTCGTCGACGGCACCGAATATCCCGGCGAGGGTTTTGACGGCGTGTTGCTCGACGCGCCCTGCTCGTCCACCGGCACCATCCGGCGACACCCCGATGTCGCCTGGCTCAAGCAAGACTCCGACATCGTCATGCTGACCGCGCTGCAACGGCGCCTGCTACAGAAGGCCGCCTCCATCCTGAAGCCCGGCGGAACCCTGGTCTATTGCACCTGTTCGCTGGAGCCCGAAGAAGGCGAACAGGCCATCGCCGACCTGCTGGCCAAGGATTCCAGCATGCGCCGCGCCCCGGCCGATGCCAGCGAAGTGGCCGGTCTTGCCGAGATCATCACCTCCGATGGCGATCTGCGCACTCTGCCGAGCCATCTGCCCCATGCCGACCCCCGGCTTGGCGGGCTCGACGGCTTCTATGCGGCGCGACTGATTAAATCCTGATATTCACAGAGTAATCTCCCGATTCGCGAGGCTTCCACAGGGGGCTTGCTTGTACTGTGTGCGGATCGCGTTTCCGGCTAAAAGGATTCGCAACAACCCTTTCTCTTCCAGTTCAAGGCGCGCGTGGTCGCACATCGCAGACGTATCTCGGGGCTGATCCTCGGCCGCTTCGCGCGGAGCGCAATGTCGCGCGCGTCTGGCGGATCGGCAGCCCTGGCCCGGCTCTGGCCCGGACGCACAGATCGCCTGATCATCGCGCCGCATGATCTGCGCACCACCGATGCCACCCGCGCCGCCGAAATCTATGCCGGGCGCTTCGTCTTCGCCGGCAAGATCGTGACCTGTCACGGCCGTTCGATCTTCGACCTGGAACCGCCGTCGGAAGACTGGGAAGTCTCGCTGCTCGGCTTTGGCTGGCTGAGACATCTGCGCGCCGCCGACACTGCCATCACCCGCGCCAATGCGCGCTCGCTGATCGACGACTGGATGTCGAATACGTCGCGCAAGCGCCCGGTCGGACGCCGCGCCGACGTCGTCGCCCGCCGTGTGATCTCGCTACTATCGCAGGCACCACTGGTACTCGGCGATACCGACGGCAAATTCTATCGCCGCTATCTCCGCTCGCTCAGCCGCGAGATTCGCTCGCTGCGCTACGCGCTGTCGCACGCACCTGACGGCGTGCCGAAGCTGCAGGTACTGATCGCGCTGTGCTACGCCTCACTCTGCCTCGCCAATCAGGCGCGCCACATCCGCACCGCCACACGAAAACTCTCCGACGAATTACAGCGCCAGATCCTCCCCGATGGCGGACATATCTCGCGCAATCCCGGGGCACTGATCGAATTGCTGATTGATTTTCTGCCACTGCGACAGACTTTCGCCGCCCGCAATATAGCCCCGCCCCCGGCGCTGCTGAACGCCATCGACCGCATGATGCCGATGCTGCGGTTCTTTCGCCATGGCGACGGCTCGTTCGCGCTGTTCAACGGCATGAGCAATGCACCATCGCATTTGCTGGCGACGCTGCTGGCTTATGACGACACACACGGCGTGCCGATGGCGCATATGCCGCATACTGGCTTCCAGCGTCTCGAAGCCGGTCAGATGACCGTGATCATCGACACCGGCCCGCCACCACCGCCCAGTGTGAGCCACGACGCCCACGCCGGCACACTGTCGTTCGAATTGTCGTCCGGCCCGAGCCGCATTGTCATCAATTGCGGCATGCCGTCGACCGGGCGCGACAACTGGCGCTCTTTCGCACGCGGCACGCCGGCGCATTCGACGATGACCTATCACAACACCTCGTCGTGCCAGTTCGTCGAACGCAGCGCGATGAAGAAGTTTCTGCAGGGCGCGCCGATCGTCAACGGCCCGCATGTGGTGGAGAGCTATCGCGAGATCACCTCCAACGGCACCATACTGACCACCTCGCATGACGGCTACCACGCACGCTTCGGTGTCACGCACCGGCGCGTGCTGATGATCTCCGAGGATGGCTCAAAACTCGAGGGCGAGGACATCGTAGCGGCGGCGCCCGGCGCGCGGCTGAAGGGCAGCAATACCGACTACGCCTTGCGCTTCCATCTGCACCCGTCGGTAAAGGCAAGCCGGCTCAGCGACGCCCGTGGCGTCATGCTGGTATTGCCGAACCGCGACGTCTGGACCTTCGAAGCCCTCGACGACAAGGTTGAGCTGGAGGACAGCGTGTTCCTGGCCGGCAATGACGGACCTCGTCGGAGCGCCCAGATCGTGATCCATCAGAACGCCCAGCAGACCTCCAGTATTCGCTGGAGTTTTGCCCGCTCGGCATCCTCGCCGTCGCAGACGACTGCTAAACGAAACGCCCGCCGCGAGCCGGAATTGCCGTTGTAGATCAGGGCTTCACAACGAAATTGCTGGCATGCAAGCCCTTGCGGTTTCTTGCACCGCGAAACCATGCTACGCGGCATCCTTCTCCCACGGGATACGCATCATGACCGACCATCCGCGCAAGGTTACTCGCGCTCTATTGTCCGTTTCCGATAAGTCCGGGCTGATCGAATTTGCACGCGCGCTGTCCGCACACGGCATCGACCTCGTCTCCACCGGCGGTACCGCCAAGGCGATCGCCGCGGCGGGCCTGAAGGTCTCCGACGTGTCCGATCTCACCGGCTTCCCGGAAATGATGGATGGCCGGGTCAAGACGCTGCATCCCAAGGTTCATGGCGGCCTGCTGGCAATCCGCCACAATGCCGAACACGCCAAGGCAATGAAGGATCACGGAATTTCGCAGATCGATCTGCTCGTCGTGAACCTCTATCCGTTCGAGGAGACCGTCGCGAGGAACGCCTCCTATGAGGATTGTATTGAGAATATCGATATCGGCGGTCCGGCAATGATCCGCGCAGCCTCCAAGAATCATGACGACGTCACCGTCGTCGTCGAGCCCTCCGACTATCAGTCGGTGCTCGACGAACTCGCCACCAACAAGGGCGCGACCACGCTGACGCTGCGCCGCCGCCTCGCAGCCAAGGCCTATGCCCGCACCGCAGCCTATGACGCCGCGATCTCGAACTGGTTTGCCGATCAGTTGAAAATCGACGCGCCGGATTTCCGGGCCGTCGGCGGCAAGCTCGTCGAAGCGCTGCGTTATGGCGAGAACCCGCACCAGACCGCTGCGTTCTATCGCACGCCCGAACTGCGTCCCGGCGTGTCCTCGGCGCGGCAGGTGCAGGGCAAGCAACTGTCCTATAACAATATCAACGACACCGATGCGGCCTATGAATGCATCGCCGAGTTCGATCCAAAGCGTACCGCAGCCTGCGTCATCGTCAAGCACGCCAACCCCTGCGGCGTGGCCGAAGGCAGCAACCTGATCGACGCCTATCGCAAGGCACTGGCCTGCGATTCTACTTCGGCCTTCGGCGGCATCATCGCCATGAACCGTACGCTGGACGCCGAGACCGCGCAGACCATCACCGAGATCCTGACCGAGGTGATCATCGCGCCGGACGCGACCGAAGAAGCGATCGCGATTATCGCGAAACGGCGCAATATCCGGCTTCTGCTGGCTGGCAGCCTGCCTGATCCGCGCGCGCCGGGCCTGACCTACAAGACGGTGGCTGGCGGCCTACTGGTACAGAGCCGCGACAATGCGGTGGTCGATGACATGATCCTGAAGCCGGTTACCAAACGACAGCCGACGGAGGCTGAATTGCGCGATCTCAAATTTGCATTCCGCGTGGCCAAGCATGTCAAATCGAACACGATCATTTACGCGAAGGACCTTGCCACCGTCGGTATCGGTGCAGGCCAGATGAGCCGGGTCGATTCCGCTCGGATTGCCGCACGTAAGGCGCAGGATGCTGCTGCCGAACTGAAACTCGCCGAGCCTATGACCAAAGGATCGGTCGTCGCATCGGATGCGTTCTTCCCCTTCGCCGACGGACTATTGGTGGCGATCGAGGCCGGAGCCACGGCCGTGATTCAGCCAGGCGGTTCGATCCGCGACGATGAAGTGATCAAAGCTGCCGATGATGCCGGCATCGCCATGGTGTTCACCGGCGTCCGGCACTTCAAGCACTAGTTGCGGTCATAAGGAGCCCCGGCTGCTAAGCCAGCGGCCCACGGCCAACCGATAGACCAAGATGATCGATCTTCTCAGTCAGCGCATCGAGCGGCGTGATCGGGCTACAAAGCCAAGGCCTGCTGGACCATGAGCGTATCGACATATTGCGTCATGCGCCCGATCTTGCCGCCCCTCACCAGGTAGAGGTGTGCGAAGGCGGCCTGCATCGACTTGCCCGTCGTCTTGTAGGTCCCAGAGTAAACGCCGAAGGCGGCGACGCGGTCGCCATCTTCGAGATAGGTGTGAACATCGGCGCGGTAACCCACCCACTCGGTGGCGAGGCGCCGAAACACACCCGCCGCAATCGCCTCCGGCCCCACGTAAGTTCCTGCGTAAGGGAAACCATCAGCTTCGGTCCACGCGGCATCAGGAGCGAGAGCGGCCAGCAGGTTATGGCCGTTCTCTTCCGATGATGATCCCTCATAGGTAGCCCGGATCAGATCGAGATTGGCGCCCATCTCAGCCCCACTTCATCTCGCCGGTGGCGACCTTGGAGCCGATGTCGAGGGCAACCCCCATGCCGAGACCGGGGAAGCGGGCTTCCATGGCGCTCTTGAGCGTTATCGAGTCCTTGGCCTTGGCCAGTTCTTCCTCGAAGGCAACAAGGTAGGCCTTGGTGTGCGCAACACCCGAAAGGTCAGTGGGAGCGTCCGGCGTCATGTGACCGGGCACGACGATTACCGGCTTGCGGGCGGTAATCTTATCGAGATTGGCGATCCATGCAGCGCGCTGTTCCTTGGTCGGTGAATCGGCGGTCCAGACATACACACCCGCAAAGATCATTACCCCGCCAAACACCGCATTCAACGACGGCACGAAGAGATAGCGCCGACTGGCCAGCCCTTCTGCATCGACGATCTCAATGGTCTCACCATCGACGATGAGCTTCTTGTCGTCGAAAGCCTTGGGAATGACGACATCGGCAAGCGTCTGCGGGCCGTTTTCCTTAAGCTGCGGCCCCCAGACTACGAGTTTCTTTTCCACATTGCCGTTGATGGCGGCCACCGTATCGGATGCTGCAATCACTCGAGCTTCGGGGAAAGCTTCCTTAATTGGCTTGAGGCTGAAGTAGTAATCCGGGTCGGCTTGGCTGACATAGATGGTGGTGAGCTTCTTGCCCGTCGCCTTGATTGCGTCGGCTACAGCCCGACCGTCGGAGTAAGTGAAGCCGCCATCGATCAGAACAGCCTCGGACGCCCCAGTAATGAGCACAGGGGCGCGAAAGAAACCCTTTGGGCCGGCGGGGAAGTGCTTCCACGAAAGCCCACCGGCCGCGTAGCCCGTTCCCTCTGGAGCGAACACAGCGACTGCACCGGCGGCAAGAGTTGTTTTCATGATGGTTCTCCTGGTGAACATGGGCGTCTCCTGGTGAGAGTGGGCAGTGGAAAATTCAGGCGTGGCTCGCCTGTCGCTGTTGATCGGTAAAACTCAGGCTGCCTTCAGTTCCTCGACGAGCGTCTCCATGCTGCCGAACAGACTACTCGCGCTGACAAGACGTCGGCTCTCCCCGTTGCCCACAATGAGGGATGGGACGCCATTGGCGCCAAATCGGCGCATCTCGACGCGTGCCGTATCGAGGCGCGTACGGTTAGCAGCGATCAACGCGTCATCAGGGGCGACCAAGCGATCGGCGATCTCCGGCAACTGCAACGCGCGCAGCACATGCGAGAGAACCGAGATGTCCGTGTTGTCGCGGCCCTCGACATAGCGTGCATTCTGAATGGCCTTGAGAACATCGAACTCCCGGTCCGGGGCAGTGAGTGCGACTGCGGTGATCGCCAGCGTCGCCGGGCCAGAGTCGAAGGGGCGCGTGTGATCCCCGAGGACATTGCGGCGATAGGCTTCGCTGAAGGGCTGACCGCTCAGGCGGGAAATGCGCTGGTCATTGGCCCAGGCGAATGCAGCGAAACCGTTGTCCATCGATCTGGCACCAGACCCGGCAAAATGCCCGGTCGGAGCTAACGCGATGGAAAAGTCCGGCAGAGCGGCAAGCTTTTCGAGGATTGCGGAAGCGCCGTAGCACCAGCCGCAGAGCGGATCGAAGAGATAGGCGATGTGCGTTGTAGCGGCCATATCGGTCTCCTTGGTCGCGATTTATGGCACACGGCAAATGCTCGAATAAGACCGACAAACTAGACAGAATGTATGCTATTAACTGACAATCTATCCCGTTCCTCACGGTCATAGCGATGAACCTGAACCGGCTGGCTTATTTCGCTGCTGTCGTTGACACAGGCTCCTTCACGCGCGCGGCAGAGCGGCTCGGCATCACCAAGGCCGTGGTGAGCCAGCAGGTGACGCAGCTCGAACAGGAGTTGCGGACGAGCCTTCTCGTCCGGACCACGCGGCGCGTCCATCCGACCGAGGCCGGCCGCATGTTTCATGCACGTTGCGTCATGATCTTGCGGGAAGCGGAGGATGCGTTCAACGAACTCACCCAAGCGGCCGCCGAGCCGACCGGCACCCTGCGCATCACCGCGCCCAACGACTACGGTATCGCAGTGGTCATTCCGGTGGTCACGGCCTTCACAAAGCGCTATCCCGGCTGCCGCGTGGAGCAGACGCTAAGCGACCAGACGATGGATCTCACCTCCGGCAAGATAGACATGGCGATCCGGGTCGGCTGGCTCGCAGATTCCAGCCTGCAGGCGCGCAAGATCGGATCCTTCCGACAATTGCTGGTCGGTGCCCCTGCATTCGCGGATCGAATCGCGGCCACCTACGATCCAAAGGATCTCGCTGCGCTGCCGTTCATTGCCAACATGGCACTGCGCGAACCGCTACTGTGTCAGTTCTCGCGCAGCGACCTCGAACGACGGACCGTGCGCATGCAGGCGAGCATGGGCATCGACACGACGCCAGGGGTACTCGCGGCAGTCAGAGCTGGTGGCGGCCTTTCGGTTTTGCCGGATTTCCTGGTGGCCGAAGATCTAGCCTCAGGGCGGCTGAGCCACGCCCTCCCGGAATGGCAGCTGCCGTCCGGCGGCATCTACACCGTTTACCCTGCAGCACAATTCCGGCCGCGCAAGGTGACCGCCTTTGTCGAAATGCTCACCGCTGCTGAGCGAAATAAGGATTCGATCGGAGATATCCCGGGACGCGCACCCTAGTCTTCCCGCACCCGTGCGAGCAGGCCGAGGCCTCCGACAAAGAACAGCACCAGCACCGCCATGCCGGCCTTCTGGCTGGCGGTGACAGCGGTGACGAGGCCGATCAGTAGCGGCCCCATGAAGGACGTTACCTTCCCTGTCAGCGCGAACAGGCCGAAGAACTGCGCGATGCGATCCTGCGGCGCCAGCCGGATCAGCAGCGTGCGCGATGCCGCCTGCAGCGGACCGCCCGCCATGCCGATCAGGCAACCCAGTGCGAGATAGGCCTTCTCCGCAGGCGCCGCGAACAGGCCGCCGCCTGGCACCGGCGGCGCGACCTTGATGAAGAAGATGGTTTCGCGATCAATCAGCAGGATCGCGATGATCGAGGTCAGCAGCAGCAGGATGCTGCCGGTGATCACACGCTTTGGTCCGAACGCATCGTCGAGTTTTCCGCCAATGAAGGCGCCGAACGTTCCGGCAATGGCCAGGATGATACCGAATGTGCCGATCTGAATCGTATTCCAGCCGAACGTGCCTGCCGCATAGATGCCGCCGAAGGCGAACAGCGATACGAGCCCGTCGGTGTAGATCATGTTGGCAATCAGGAATGCCATCATCGAACGATGCTTCGGCAATTCGCTTAGCGTGTGCCTGAGATCGGTCAAACCTGCACGCACGGCGTTACCGGGCGAAACCTTCGCAGGAAAATCCGGCGTCAGCAGAAACATCGGCAGTACGAAGACGACGAACCACAATCCCGACAGAGGTGCCGAAATACGATCGCCTTCGAAGGTCGCGGGGTCGAGGCCAAGGATCGGGACCAGGCCGAACAATGTGCGCCCCGTGGTCGGGTTCGCAGCCATGAAGCCGAGTACGATGATCAGGCTGAGGATACCTCCGACATAGCCGAGCGCCCAGCCCGAGCCGGACAGGCGACCGATTTTATCCGGCGGCACCAGCGTCGGCATCATCGCATTATTGAACACGGTGGCAAATTCCACGCCGATAGTCGCCAAGCCATAGGCAATCAGCAGCGGCAGGATGATGGCGGGATCGCCGGGCTTGCCGATCCACATGATGCAGGCGCCGATCACGAAGATCGCACCGAAGCTTGCGATCCACGGCTTGCGGCGGCCGCTCGCATCGGCAATCGCGCCAAGCATCGGCGATGCCAGCGCGATGATCAACCCGGCCGCAGCAGTGGCGAAGCCCCACAGCGATTGTCCGGTGGCCGCATCGGATGCCACGCGCGTGGCGAAATAGGGCGCGAAGACAAAGGTGGTGATGAGACTGAAGTAAGGCTGGGCCGCCCAGTCGAAAAACATCCAGCTGATCACCGCAGAGCGCGGTGGGTAGGTCTTTGGCGCCGCTGTCACAGAGGCTGATGAAGCGGCGGCGACCGCCATGCGTGGTATCCCCCGCGAATCACAGAGTGTTGTCTCGAACGTTTCACAAGCCATATAGCATTCGAGACGGCGATGCGATCATGTCCGCTGTCAGCCGGAGTGATCGATGGCACTGTTTGCTTTCCTGCGTTGTACGTGCGTCGCAGCACTCGCATTTATACTCGTCGTCCCGGCATCGACAAACGCGCAGCAGGCGCGCGACATCTATACCCCCGCACCGTCAGGCACGCTCAAACCCATCGCGGCCCAGCATGGCATGGTCGTCGCCCAGGAGAAAATCTCCGCCAAGGTGGGCGCGGATGTCATGGCGCGCGGGGGCAATGCGATCGATGCGGCCGTTGCGAGCGGTTTCGCCATGGCTGTCACCTATCCGCGCGCCGGTAATATCGGCGGTGGCGGTTTCATGGTGATTCACACAGCCTCCGGCGAAGACGTCACCATCGACTATCGCGAGACCGCGCCGGCCGCTGCCACCCGCAACATGTTTCTCGGCAGCGACGGCAAGCCGGACACCGCGAAATCTCGCGATTCCGCTTTGGGCATCGGCATCCCCGGCACGGTCGCAGGACTTGCGCTGGCGCTGGAGAAATACGGCTCGGGCAAGTTCACGTTGTCGGATCTGTTACAGCCCGCGATTGCGCTGGCGCGCGACGGCTTCATCCTGACTGACGATGGTGCGGATACACTGCCGGATTGGCACCGGCGCCTGGTGCGCTGGCCCGCGACAAAGAAGATCTTTTCGCGTGATGACGGCACCTCGCTGCGCGAGGGCGACCGGTTGATCCAGACAGACCTCGCAACAACGCTCACGGCGATTGCCGCACAGGGACCGCGCGGCTTCTATGAAGGCCCCGTTGCCGAGAAGCTGGTCAGCGGCATCAATGCAGCAGGCGGCATCTTCACGGCAGACGATCTCAAGACCTATCAGCCCGTGGTTCGTACGCCGGTCCGCGGCAGCTATCGCGGCTATGACATCATCTCAATGCCGCTGCCATCATCCGGCGGAACGGTGCTGCTGGAGACGCTGAATATTCTCGAAGGCTTTCCGATGGGCGAGATGCGGCAGGCCTCCGCACCATCGCTGCATCTGCTGGTCGAGGCCATGAAGCGTGCTTATGCAGATCGCGCGCGCTATCTGGGCGATCCCGCTTTTGTCAACGCGCCGATCGCGACGCTGACTTCCAAGGACTACGCCGCCGGGCAGCGCGCCTCGATCGATCCCAGCAAGGCAACGCCGTGGACCGATGCCCTCTCGGCCGTACCGCCGCGCGAAGGACAGAATACGACCCACTATTCGGTGGTCGACAGTGCCGGCAACGCAGTGAGCAACACCTACACACTGAACTTCAGCTATGGCGTCGGCCTGATCGCCGATAGCACCGGCGTATTGCTCAACAACGAGCTGGATGATTTCACCGCCGCGCCCGGCGCATCCAATGCCTATGGACTTGTCGGCTTCGAAGCCAACCTGCCCGGTCCCGGCAAGCGGCCGCTGTCATCGATGTCGCCGACCATCGTGCTGAAGGACGGCAAGCCGGTGCTCGTCACCGGCTCGCCCGGGGGCAGCCGCATCATCTCGACGGTGCTGCAGGTGATCGTCAATGTGATCGACTACAGAATGGATGTGATGTCGGCAGTCGCGACCTCTCGCCTGCATCACCAGTGGCTGCCTGATGAAGTTCGCATCGAACGCGGCTTCAGCGAAGAGACCCTTAATGCCCTGCGTGCCATGGGCCACAAGGTCGTCGAGCCGATGGGCCAGACATCGGCCAATTCTATTCTCGTGACACCAGACGGCTTGCTTGGTGCCCCTGATCCGCGTACGCGTGGCGCTGAGGCATCTGGGTACTGACGTCCAATGACACATCCGGTGCCCCCAGGGGCGCGCGGTGAGCGCCCCCCGAACCAAGATGACAAACGGGGGAAACAATCATGAGCAGCAACCGACCAACCGATCCCGGCGCCATCGAGCGCGCGGAGATCGAAGACACCAGCCTTCTGGCCTTCTATCGCGACATGAATCCGCCCGAGCGCCGCACATTCTGGGCCTGCGCCACAGGCTGGGCGCTCGATGGCATGGATTTCATGATCTATCCGCTGGTGATCGGCACTATCATCGTGATGTGGAACGTCGATCCCGGCACCGCCGGCCTCGCCGGCACAGTGACACTGCTCGCATCCGCCATCGGCGGCTGGCTCGGCGGTTATCTTGCCGACCGTATCGGCCGCGTCCGCACGCTGCAGCTCACAATCCTCTGGTTCTCGTTCTTCTCGCTGATCTGTGCCTTCGTGCAGAACTTCGATCAGCTGCTGGTGGCGCGTGCGCTGCTCGGCATCGGCTTTGGCGGTGAATGGGCCGCAGGCGCCGTGTTGATGGGCGAAGCCATCCGTCCGCAATATCGCGGCCGTGCTGTCGGCTCGGTGCAATCCGGCTGGGCAATCGGCTGGGGTCTCGCGGTGCTGTCACAAGCGGTCCTGTTCTCATGGCTCCCACCAGAGACGGCGTGGCGCTGGATGTTCGCCATCGGCGCACTGCCGGCTTTGCTGGTGCTGTATCTGCGCCGCTACGTCGAAGAGCCGGTCATCGCCGCGGAAACCCGCGCCAGGCAGAACGCCAGCGGCGATCGGCCCAAGCTCAGCGAAATCTTTGCCGGCCCGATGCTGAAGACCACGATCCTTGCGTCGCTCGCTGCGACCGGTTGCCAGGGTGGCTATTACGCCATCACCTTCTGGGTGCCGCGCTTCCTCACCACCGAGCGCAAGCTGTCGATCGTCTCATCGACCGGCTATCTCTCGGCGCTGATCGTCGGCTCCTTCATCGGCTATCTCGTCGGCGCCTGGCTCGCCGACCGCATCGGTCGCCGCAACCTGTTCCTGACCTTCTCGCTCGGCGCCATCGCAGTCATCCTGATCTACACACAGGTGAGGCTCACCAACGAAGTGCTGTGGATCCTCGGCTTCCCGCTCGGCTTCTTTGCGTCGGGCTACTTCTCCGGCATGGGCGCGTTCCTCACGGAGCTCTATCCAACACGTCTGCGCGGATCTGGTCAGGGCTTCTGCTACAATTTCGGCCGTGGCATCGGCGCTCTGTTCCCGTTCCTGGTCGGCGCTCTGTCCAATACCACCAGCCTCGGCAATGCCATCGCGATCTTCGCAGTGCTGGCTTACGGCCTGTTCTTCCTTGCAGCCTATGCGTTGCCTGAAACCCGCGGACGTATTCTCTATGCAGACGCCTGATTCATCCCCGAGCGAACCCCGGGCTTGCCCGGGGCCGCAGCCGACCCAGCGCAGCGCGACACGGTTCACCGTGCCGCGGGGTGCCGTTGATACGCATGCCCATGTGATCGGCTTGCCGCCGGACTATCCGTTCGTCGCCGGGCGCAGCTACACGCCGCCGGAAGCCACGGCGGCGTCTTATCTATCGATGCTCGATGCAACCGGCATGACTTACGGCGTACTGACGCAAGTCAGCGTGCATGGCACGGACAATCGCTTGCTGGTGGATGCACTCACCGCCAATCCTCAGCGGCTGCGCGGCATCGCCGTGATCGGACTAGATTGCCCCGAGAAGGAGAAGGCCGCGCTGAAAGAAGCCGGCGGCGTCGGCCTCCGGCTCAACGTGCTTTATGGCGGCGGGATGGGTTTCGCGCAGCTTGAGGACTATGCGTCGCTCTGCCGCGAGATGGGCTGGCATCTGCAATTCCTGATCGATGCCAAGGATATTCCGGCTCTCGCCTCACGCTTTGCGAAACTGCCGGTGCCATTCCTCGTTGACCACATGGGACACTTCCCGACCTCACGCGGCATCAAAGATCCGGGCTTCGACGCTCTGGTCGGCCTCGTGCGCGACGGCGCATGGGTGCGGCTGTCCGGCGCTTATCGCACCAGCATCCAGGGTGGGCCGCCTTATAGCGATACGATTCCGTTCGCGCAGAAGCTGGTCGCCGCCAATCCGGATCGTTGCATCTGGGGCTCGGACTGGCCGCATGTGGCAAACTGGGACGTGATGATGGGCGTGAGCGAGCTGCTCGACCTGCTAGCAGAGTGGGTGCCGGATGAGGCAACGCGGAATCGTATCCTCACGAACAATCCGCAGAAGCTGTTCGGCTTCCCCGCGGTCTAACGTCCTACCGAATACGGCCCGCCTTTCTCCAGCGCGCGCTGATAGGCGGGCCGCGCGTGGATCTTCGCGAGCCATGCCATCGCCTTCGGATGGCCATGCTCCAATCCGGCGCGGGCCGAGGCAGCTTCGAGCGGGAAGCTCATCTGGATATCGGCGGCGGTGAATTCGTTGCCGGCGAACCATTCGCTTTTCGACAGTTCGCCTTCCCAAAACGCCATGTGCTGTTTGAGCTGCGGATCGACCAACGTGTTCAGCGCTTTCGCTGCGATGGCATTGACCACCGGGCGCATCAGCAACGGCGCGCGCTTCGGCAGCATCATGAAGATGAGCTTCAACAGTAGCGGCGGCATCGCCGATCCCTCGGCATAGTGCAGCCAGTAAGTGAAGCGCAGACGCTCCGGTGTGTTGTCGGCCGGGATCAACCAGCCATTGCCATAGGTCTTGACGAGATATTCGACGATCGCACCGGACTCGGCGATCGTGTTGCCGTTGTCGGTGATGACAGGCGACTTGCCGAGCGGATGGATCGCCCGCAGCTCCGGCGGCGCCAGCATGTTGGGCTGCCGGTTATATCTGATGATCTCATAGGGGGTGCCGAGCTCCTCAAGCAGCCACAGGACGCGCTGGGAGCGCGAGTTATTCAGGTGATGGACAGTGAGCATGGCGATCCTTCGCGGCTGGCACGCCTAATTATTGCCCGGGTAATATTGACACATATATTATCCGGGTATAATTAGTGTCGATCTTGATGATGAGACGGGCTTATTCCCATGACTGAAATGACTTTTCCTCCCTTTAGCGCCTTTGCCGGCCCGAAGCTGCTGGCTTCTGGGCCATTGGCCGAGGTGGCGATCGCAATCAAGATCGCGACCGGCGCAATCGCCGACCCGATCATCATTTTCGACAACGCCACCGGCAAGTCCCTCGATATCAATCTGCGCGGCAGTCATCGCGAGATCGTCGCTCGCCTGCCCCAGCCAATAGCCATCGAGCCGGAAACCGACGCACCCGCTGAGCCCCGTGGCCGTGGCCGGCCGAAGCTCGGCGTCGTCGCCCGCGAGATAACGCTATTGCCGCGACACTGGGATTGGCTCGGCGCACAGCCGGGCGGTGCCTCAGTCGCGCTGCGCAAGCTGGTAGAAAATGCCCGCCGCGCGAGCGGCGACAGGGATCGTCAACGCGCCGCGCGCGATGCGGCCTATCACTTCATGTCGACAATGGCCGGCGATCGGCCGGGCTTCGAGGAAGCGTCGCGCGCGCTGTTTGCCGGCGATCGACGGCGCTTCACCGAACTCATCGCGGATTGGCCAGTCGATATCCGCGATCACATCGTAATACTCGCATTTCGTGATCAGGCCGCCGCTCCACCGGCCTGATCGCCCGGCCCCATCGACCACCACAACACCGTGCGCATCAACGCGCGCTAACGGACCGTTATGTCTTCGTGCCAACCGAGAACCCGCTATGTCTGAGCCTTTGCCGATGACACCGCGTCCTTTGTGGAGGACGTTTCTCACCTTCCTTGCACCGATGATGCTGAGCAATATTCTGCAATCGCTATTCGGCACCATCAACAGCATCTATGTCGGCCAGATGATCGGCGTCGATGCGCTCGCGGCGGCATCGGTGTTCTTTCCGGTAATGTTTTTCTTCATCTCCTTCGTCGTGGGATTGGGAGCGGGCGCGTCGGTGCTGATTGGCCAGGCCTGGGGCGCGGGCGAGCGCCACAAGGTAAAGGCGGTGGCCGGCACGACCCTCGCTGTCGCTCTTCTGCTAGCGGTCATCATCGCGGTGTTCGGCGGCCTGTTGAGCCGACCAATGATGGTTGCGCTTGCGACACCGGCGGATGTTCTCGACCAGGCCAGCGCCTATGCCCGGATCATGATGCTGGCGATGCCGGCGACCTTCATCTTCATTCTGATGACATCGATGATGCGCGGCGTCGGCGACACCGTGACGCCGCTATGGGCGCTGGCACTATCCACATTCATAGGCCTCACCGTCACACCGGCGCTGATCCAGGGCTGGTTCGGCCTGCCGCGGCTTGGCGTGGCCAGCGCTGCCTGCGCCGCGGCCGCGTCGAGCGCGTTCACGCTGCTCTGGCTCGCCATGTACCTGCGCCGCAAGAAACACGCGCTCGCGCCCGACGCGGAGTTCCTGCGCAGAATACGGCTTGACCCCGCGCTGCTGCGTAAGGTGTTGCGGATCGGTATCCCTTCTGCGATCGGCATGGCCGTAATGTCGGTCGCCGAACTTGTGCTGCTCGGCCTCGTCAACGGCTTCGGCTCCAACGCGACCGCCGCTTATGGCGCGGTCAACCAGATTTTGAGCTATGTACAGTTTCCGGCCATTTCGATCTCGATTACGGCCTCGATCTTCGGCGCGCAGGCCATCGGCCGCGGCCAGGCCGACCGGCTCGGCGCCATCGTCCGCACCGGATTGCTGATGAACCTCGTCCTGACCGGCGGACTGGTGGCGATCGCCTACCTGTTCTCCCGCACCCTCATGAGCTTTTTCATTGTCGATCCGGCGGTCCTCGAACTCGCACAGCGGTCGCTTCACATTGTACTGTGGAGTTCGGTCCTGTTCGGCATGGCCACAACATTCTCCGGAATGATGCGTGCCAGCGGAACGGTATTCGCACCATTGGCGCTTCTGGTTTTCGCCATCGTTGCCATCGAGGTGCCCTCGGCTGTCATCCTCAGCCGCACTATCGGTCTCGATGGCGTCTGGGCCGCCTACCCTATCACCTTCTGCGCCATGTTTGTTCTGCAGATGAGCTATTACATGCTGGTGTGGCGCAAACGGACCGTGCAGCGTCTGATCTGACACTGTGTGTCGTCAAGCCATAGCATTACGGTCATCATAAAAGATGTGGACGCATCGCACGTGCTGCGCCACACTGCGCCCAATAAAAATTCGGGAGACCGCCTTGACCAAGACGTCGCCACAATTCCTGTTCGATTTCGGCAGCCCCAACGCCTATCTCAGCCATCTGGCGATCCCGGCGATCGAAGCGCGCACCGGCGTGACATTCGAATACGTCCCGGTGCTGCTGGGGGGCATCTTCAAGGCCACCAACAATCGCTCGCCGGCCGAGACCTATGCCGGCGTCAAGAACAAGCGTGAATTTCATGAGCTCGAGACCGAGCGCTTCGTGAAGCGTTTCGGCGTCAAGCCCTACACGATGAATCCGTTCTTTCCGGTCAACACACTGAACCTGATGCGCGTCGCCATCGCGGCACAGCTTGACGGCGTGTTCGAGAAATACGTCGAGGCGGCATTCCATCATATGTGGGGTGAGCCAAAGAAGATGGACGACCCCGAAGTGGCCATCAAAGCGCTCACCGACTCGGGTCTCGATGGCGCAAGATTGTTCGCACGCGGACAGGAGCCCGAGGTGAAGGCGGTTCTGGTGGCGAACACACAGACCGCCGTCGAGCGCGGCGCCTTCGGCTCGCCGACCTTCTTCGTGGGTAACGAGATGTTCTTCGGCAAGGAGCAGCTGCGTGAAGTCGAGGAACTGATCACCGGCGCCAGCAAGTAACGGGAGAGTTTCATGCAGAAGCGCAACGCCACTGTCGCTGTCATCGGAGCCGGGGACTATATCGGCGCCGAGATCGCCAAGAAATTTGCTGCCGAAGGTTTCACGGTGTTCGCCGGGCGCCGCAACGGCGACAAGCTGGCGCCTTTGGTGGCGGAGATTGAGGCCATGGGTGGCACGATCGTGGCGCGCTCGCTGGATGCCCGCAAGGAAGACGAGATCGCCGCCTTCCTCGATGACGCCGATGCGCATGCGCCATTGGAGGTCTGCATCTTCAATGTCGGCGCCAATGTGAATTTCCCGATCCTGGAGACGACCGAGCGGGTATTTCGCAAGGTCTGGGAGATGGCCTGCTATTCCGGCTTCCTGGCCGGACGCGAAGCTGCGCGGCTGATGATGCCGCGTGGCCAGGGCAACATCTTTTTCACTGGCGCCACCGCGAGCTTGCGTGGCGGCAGTGGCTTTGCCGCTTTTGCATCAGCCAAATTCGGATTGCGTGCAGTAGCTCAGGCGATGGCCCGCGAACTCGGACCGAAGAACATCCATGTCGCCCATCTGATCATCGACAGCGGCGTCGACACCGCCTGGGTACGCGAGCGCCGCGAGCAGATGTGGGGCAAGGACGCGCTGAACAATCCCGATTTATTGATGCCACCGGCATCGGTCGCTCAGTCATACTGGCAGCTCTATCAGCAGCCGCGGAGCGCCTGGACGTTCGAGCTGGAGATCCGCCCGTTCGGAGAGAAGTGGTAGTCCGCTCACACCACAGCCGTCATTGCGAGGAGCCCTTGCGACGAAGCAATCCAGCCCTGCATCGATAAGGAACTGGATTGCTTCGCTTCGCTCGCAATGACGGGCTACTGTTTGACAGCTTCACGTTCCAATCCAACATGGACTCATCCCAATGCGTATTCTCGTGGTCGGCGCCGGTGCCATCGGCGGCTATTTCGGCGGCAGGCTGTTGCAGGCCGGTAATGACATCACCTTTCTCGTCCGCCCAAAGCGCGCCAGCGAATTGGCGAGCGCCGGCCTCGTCATCAAGAGCCCGCATGGCGACGTGACCCTGAAGAATCCACCCACCGTGCAGGCCGACACGATCAAGGAGAAATTCGATGTCGTGCTGCTGAGCTGCAAGGCCTTCGACCTCGACGACGCCATCGCGTCCTTTGCACCCGCGGTTGGGCCGAATACGGCGATCATTCCGCTGCTCAACGGCATGAAGCATCTCGACGTACTGGAGAAGAAGTTCGGCGCCGAGAACGTCATGGGCGGCCAATGCCAGATCGCAGCGACGCTCAACGAGGCGCGTGAGGTCGTCCAGATGGCGCCGATGCAGGTGCTCAGCTTCGGCGAACGCAAGGGCGGCGGTTCAGATCGCGTGAAGGCGATCGCCGCCGTCATGGCGACCGGCAACTTTGGAGGCACAGCCTCCGAGAATATCATGCAGGATATGTGGGAGAAGTGGGTGTTCCTGGCGACGATTGCCGGCTCGACCAGCGCCATGCGCGGCGCTGTCGGCGATATCGTGGCAGCCCCCGGCGGCCGCGACTTCATCCTCGGCGTGCGCGATGAAATGAGCGCTGTCGCCAAGGCCAATGGTTTCGCACCGCGGGCAGCGTTCCTGGAACGCACCGAGGGCATGCTGACGGCAGAAGGATCGAAGATGACCGCCTCGATGTATCGCGACATCCTCAACAAGGCGCAGATCGAGGCCGACCAGATCGTCGGAGATGTCATCGCCCGCGCCGATGCCGCCAAGGTCGCCGTGCCGCGACTGCGGATGATCTATACGCATCTCAAGGTGTATGAACATCAGCGAGTAGCGTAAGCATCACCATGTAGCCCGGATCAAGCCAATCGCAATCCGAGCTACGGATTTCCTTCATAGATGCGCCAGATAATGCGCCAGCGCGGTGATCTCTTCTTCACTGAGCGAATAGGCAACCTCGGCCATCGCTGCCATGCCGCCACCGGCGCGGACGCCGGACTTGTAGTCACGCAGCGCCTTGACGAGATAGTCCTCGCGCTGTCCGGCGATGCGCGACACCGCCTTCGTGCCGCCATAACTTTCCGTGTGACACGATGCACAGCGACGGCCGACCGCCGCCTGCGCGCCCTTGGCCGACAAATCCGGATTGTCATCGGGCTTCTTGCCCTCCGGCGGTTTCAGCGACGCGAAATAGGCGCCGAGATTGCGGATATCGTTGTTGTCGATCTGCTCCAAGATAGGCTGCATCTGTTCGTTCTTGCGCGTGCCCGAGCGGAAGAACACCAGCTGCCACTGGATAAACAGATCCGGCTGTGCGGCGAGCGAAGGGACGTTCTCCATTTGCGAAATGCCGTTTTCGCCGTGACAGCCGCTGCAGAGCTCGGCCTTCTCCTTGCCCGCGGCGATATCGGCGGCATCAGCCGGACTGGACCCAGAACCAAGAACTAGAAAGACAAGAACAGCCGCGATTGTAGAACGATGCATGAGCCACATTCCCATTCCAGAATACATGAGGCTGGAGCTGCGGATGACACAACTCCAGCCTCACGCAATTCGCGACTTACTTCGCGTAGCTGATGCGATAGATTGCGCCTGCCCAATCGTCGGCAATCAGCAGCGATCCATCCTTGGCCAGGACGATATCGGCCGGGCGGCCGAGATAACCCTGGTCACCCTCGATCCAGCCGGAGGCGAAGATCTCCTGCTTGGCGTTCTTCCCATCCGGCCCGGCGATCACACGCTTGATACGTGCGCCCTGATACTTGTGCCGATTCCACGAGCCATGCTCGGCAATGAAGATGTTGTTCTTGTATTCGGCAGGAAACATGTTGCCGGTGTAGAACTTCATCCCCAGGGGTGCGACATGGGCGCCGAGATTCAGCACCGGCGGCGTGAATTCGGAGCACTTGTGACCCATGGCGAATTTCGGATCCGGCATGTCGCCTTGATGGCAATGCGGATAACCGAAATGCTCGCCAAGCTTCGAGATCATGTTGAGCTTGTCGCTCGGCATATCGTCGCTGATCCAGTCGCGCGCATTTTCGGTGAACCAGTATTTGCCGGTGCGGGGATCGACGTCACCGCCCACAGAGTTGCGAACGCCGAGCGCTACGATTTCGGCATTGCCGGTCTTGGGATCGACACGGCGGATCTGCGACAGCGAGGTCGGCGGAATGCCGATATTGAAGGGAGGTCCGAACGGAACGTAGAACCAGCCGTCTTTGTCGGGCGCGAGATACTTCCAGCCATGCGCCGCGAATGACGGCATATCGTCATAGACCACCTTGCCGTCACCGAGCTTGTCGATATTTGCCTCGGCATTCTCGTATTTGATCAGCTTGTTGATATCGATCACATAGAGCGCACCGTCCTGGAAGGCGATGCCCGTCGGCATCTTCATGCCCTTGATGACAGTCTTGACCTCTTTCTTGCCGCCCTTGTCGGTGATCGCATAGACGTTGCCGAGGCCGAACGAGCCGACAAAGAGCGTGCCTTTATCGCCCCAGGCCATCTGCCGCGCCGCCAGCACGCCGGATGCATAGACCTCGATCTTGAATCCCGGCGGCAGCTTGATCTTCTTCATCATGGCTGCGAGTTCGGCGTCGGACGCACCGGTCGGCGGACCCGACGGCGGCGCCAGCCCTTTCTGTGCCTCGGTCTCGTCGCCGAGGAACCAGTCGTCCGGCGGATTAGTCCAGAATTCCTTGGTATCGGATTTGTAGCTCTTGAGCTTCTGCTGTGCGCTCGCTTGATTGAGCGAGGCCATGCCGATCGCCGTAGCGAGGATGGCGGCGCACGCAACAACGGATCGACCAGTCATCGATTTCATCGCGTCACTCCCTGTGCAGCTTATTGCGGCTGCTATGTCTTATTGAACGTTCGATACGAACTTTATTGGTCTGTGATTTTCTCAGACAGTGAGATGCTAGCACAAATGTCGCAGCTGAAAAGCGCAACTAACGCTCGCGCAAACGAAAGAGGTCGCCATCACGACGACATCCTGAAAAGAAATTTTGAGAGCTAGTTCCAGTAGCATGATGCAATTGGCGCATCGCACCGCATCATCGCACGATCACTGCTACGTTTTTTTAAAGGCTGCCCTTGGTGAGATAGCGCCAGGCAACGGCCAGCAAGATCAACCCGATGAAGATCAGCGCTACCGGCAGCTTCTTCTTTTCGCGCGGGGGCGGTGGCGTGTTGGGCTTGATCCGGCGAAAAGGCGTGACGTTGTTATTGTTGTCGTCGGGCATTGGTCTTGATCTCGAAGCCGTCTTGATGATGGGCGCGATGCCGGTGCCGCCCATGCGGGAATAATAGCTGCGGTAGACAGTCTGGATGGTGGCTTCGGCCGCGGCTGGCTCGGATTGTTTGCCACGCGCCAGCAGCGCGAGATAGCCCGCGTAGAATGTCTGGGCTTCCTGCGGCAGCGCGTCGAGGCTTTTCAGCTTCGCCATCATCACCCAGGTCGCAAAATCCGCCCGCGCCTCGTCATTGGCACGCTTGGCAATTTCCAGATTGGAATCAGTGGTCGACGGCATCGTCAGTCTCGTACCCGCTTCGCCCGTGGATTGTCTGCCCAACGCCCGATGATTTCAAGCGATGCGGGGCGGATCTGCGTGCCTGCGGATCACAAACGACAAGGCCGCCTGACGGCGGCCTGCGATCGATAAAACTGATGCCAAAAACCAGGAAAATTCTGGAGCGGGCGAAGGGATTCGAACCCTCGACCCCGACCTTGGCAAGGTCGTGCTCTACCACTGAGCTACACCCGCATCCGAGAAGACAGGCGGCGATTGCTCGCCGCCGACGCGCAGACCTATGCCAAATGCCGGTGGCGAATGCAACAGTTAGACTGCATCTCGGATCGCGGCGAGTTAATCGCGGTTTATGGCCCTTTGAGCCTGATTCTGCCCGGAAAATGGGTCAAAACAACCAAATGTCGCCTCCGGGGTCGAATCGGCCCCTGCCGGACCGATTTCACCGGATTGCAAATTACTGTCACCAACGCCATTTAATCGCTCAGGCCATGCTAGAAGCAGCCAAATTTTTCAGACATCGAGCGAGGTTCACGTGACCATCATGGAACAGGGCGGCGCCGCGACGCCGCAGGCAGCAACCGCTCTCATCAAGGACACGACCACCCGCACATTCGTGCAGGACGTCATCGAGGAATCCAAGCGCCAGCCGGTCCTGATCGACTTCTGGGCGCCTTGGTGTGGTCCGTGCCGTCAGCTGACTCCTGTCATCGAAAAAGCCGTGACCGCCGCCAAGGGCAAGGTGAAGCTGGTCAAGATGAACATCGATGAGAATCCGGAGATTCCCGGCCAGATGGGCATCCAGTCGATCCCCGCCGTGATCGCCTTCGTCAACGGCCAGCCGGCCGATGGCTTCATGGGTGCGGTTCCAGAGAGCCAGGTCAATGCGTTCATCGACAAGCTGACAGCTGGCATGCCCGGCGCCGAGCCCACGGCAGCGGAATTGCTTCAGGAGGCTGAAGCGATTCTGGCTGAAGGCGATCCGGCGACCGCCGCCTCGATCTATGGCGAAGTGATTGCCGCCGATGCCGGCAATATCGCCGCCATTGCTGGCCTTGCCCGCTGTTACGTCGAGACCGGCGCCATCGAGCAGGCCAAGCAGACTCTTGAGCTCGTCCCGGTCGCGAAGCGTGAGGACGCTGCGGTCAAGGCCGTGCAGGCCAAGATCGACCTGGTCGAACAGGCCAGCGCGCTCGGTCCGGTCACCGAACTGGAACAGAAGGTCGCGGCGAATCCGCTCGACCATCAAGCCCGCTTCGACCTTGCGATCGCGCTCAATGCCGGCAACCAGCGCAGCGAGGCCACCGGTCATCTGCTCGAAATCGTCAAGCGTGACCGCAAATGGGACGACGACGGCGCCCGCAAGCAATTGATCCAGCTCTTCGACGCCTGGGGACCGACGGATGAGGCCACCGTTGACGGTCGCAGGCGGTTATCGACTATCCTGTTCTCGTAATTCTCCTCGCGTGACGAATCGGAACCGGACATGCCCATCAATGCCGACTATCGCGGGCCTGCCGAACTTCCCGAGGTGATCCCGGTCTTTCCGTTACCGGGTGCACTGCTCCTGCCGCGTGGCCAGATGCCGCTGAACATTTTCGAGCAGCGTTATCTGGCGATGATCGACGATTCGCTTCGCGACGGGCACCGGCTGATTGGCATGATCCAGCCCGACGCAGCGCATTCGCCCGATGAGGCCAGACCGGCACTGTTCAAAGTCGGCTGTGTCGGGCGCATCACCCAGCTCGCCGAATCCGGTGACGGCCGCTACATCCTCGAACTGACCGGCGTTTCCCGTTTCGAGGTGGTGCAGGAACTCTCGGTGCTGACCGCGTACCGGCAGTGCAAGGTCGACTACTTCCCCTTCATCGACGATTTTACCGCACGCAAAGGCGAAGATGATGTCGATCGGACCGCGCTGCTCGCGGTACTCAACGACTTCCTCAAGGCCAACAACCTGAAAGTGGATTGGGAAGGCATCGACAAGGCCCCCAATGAGGCCCTGGTGAACGCGCTGGCGATGATGTCGCCCTATGGTCCGCCCGAGAAGCAGGCGATGCTCGAAGCGCCCGATCTCAAGACCCGCGCCGAGATCCTGATCGCTGTCACTGAAATGGATCTGGCCAAGAAGCGCACCAGCGGCGACCCACCGCTGCAGTAATTCTGATAAATAACCATGATCCACGACCGCATCACCGGAGCGCACCCCATGACCACACCGCCAATCGAGCGCGCCGAAAGCACCGTCGACGCCAAGCTGCTCGAAATTCTGGTGTGCCCGCTGACCAAGGGCCAACTCGAATTCGATGCCGCCCGCCAGGAGCTGATCTCGCGCCAGGCCAAGCTCGCTTATCCGATCCGTGATGGCATTCCGATCATGCTGCCGGAAGAAGCGCGGAAGATCGACTAAATTTCTGATGTAGCGGCTCATGCCGGCGCAAATCTCAGGGCGACGATGCCCGCGACGATGAGCGCAACCCCACCGCCACGCAGCAGACTCATCGATTCGCCAAACAGCACGCTTCCGAACAAGACCGTCCCGGCTGCACCGATCCCGACCCATACCGCGTAGGCGGACCCCACCGGCAAAACCTCCAGAACCCGACCGAGCAGATAGACGAACGCGGCGAGGAAAATCAGCGACAGGATGGTCCAGCCCGGTCGGGTGTAACCCGCGGCATATTTCATCGAGATCGCCCACCCCACGTCCAGAAGCCCGGCCACGATCAGCAGCAGCCATGCGACACCCTGGCTCATGCTGCGATCTTGAGAAGATGAGCGTCCCGTTCAGTGAGGAATGCACGCAGCCGGTCGGCGTAGTCAGTCGTCACGGCGTTCGCTACGCTCGGACGCCCGCGTAACGCTGCGCGCCATGCCCGAACCTTGGGTGTCTGGGCGAAGACTTCCGTGTCAGCGATGGTATCGAACACATCGAAGTAGCGGAAGATCGGCGCGTAAACCGCATCGACCATGCTGAAGTGCTGCCCCGCGAAAAACGGCGCTGCGGTTAGCACGTCCTCGATGCGACCGAATTTTCCCGCCAACATCTTCCGCTTCGTTTCGTAGCCGTTCGCTTCGGTGGCCGTCTCGAATCCCCACAAATCGGCGAGGATGGACGAGCCGAACTCGATCCAGCCACGGTGCCCGGCTCGTTCGAGCGGATCGGATGGGTGAAGCCGCACGCCTGTCTGCGTCTCTTCGAGATATTCGCAGATCACCGCGCTCTCGAAGATCGCGGCGGTGTCATTGCCGTCGCGCCGGACAAGCAGAAGCGGAACCTTGCCCAGCGGTGAGATCGCATGAAACCAGTCCGGCTTGTGCGCGAGATCGATATAGCGCCGTTCGAAATGGACGCCCTTTTCGGGAAGCACGATGGCCGCTCGCTGCACGTAAGGGCAGAGATGATGACTGACGAGCGTCAGTGCTGGCGCGCCTGGCTGATCCACGGTCATGCGCTCACCTTTATTCTCTCGGCGCGCATGGCCTGCTGCACGGCGGGCCGCGCTTCGACGCGGGCCATGAAGTCGCGCAGATGCGGAAAGTTGGACAGATCCACCTTGGTGAAGTTGGACCACCCGACGATCGTGAACAGATAGGCGTCGGCCACTGTGAAGCTTTCTCCGAGCAGGAACGGCCGGCCCGCCGCCAGATGGCGTTCGACGGACGCCAGCCGCTCTGCGATCTTTGCGCGTGCAACATCTCCCGCCTGCGCGCCATATTCGGGGTGAAACAGCCACGGGCTGAACATCTTGTGGAGTTCGGTAGCAATGAAGTTGAGCCAGGATTGCAGCTCAACGCGTTGCGGTGTGCCGGCAGGCGGCGCCAGCCCGCTTTCGGGTTTGAGGTCCGCAAGGTATTGAACGATCGCGGTGCCCTCGGTCAGCACTGTGCCGTCATCGAGCGCCAGCGCCGGCACATAACCGTTCGGGTTCACCGCCGAATAGTCGCTACCCGCCTCGGTGACATGGGGCGACTTCCGGATATCCACCCGCACGAGTTCAAACGGAATACCGGCTTCGTTCGCAGCAATGTGCGGCGAGAGCGAGCAGGTACCGGTGGCGTAATAGAGTTTCATGGCTGGATCTTTCATTGCATCCGTCGTGGGTTCGCTATCGCACGAGCAAGGTAGCGTCCGCGCAGGCGCAAGTCCCATTGGCATTTCGCCAGCGAGGCTTGCGTGACTGCAAGCAAACCCACTGCTATCTTCGTCAACATGGATGATTGGAACGAACTTCGGCTGGCGCTCGCCATCCAACGCGTGGGCAGTCTGACAGCGGCGGCGATCACACTCGGCGTAGATCACTCCACGGCCTTCCGCCGCCTGAAAGCGTTGGAGGGCAAGGTTGGCGTGCGCCTATTCGAACGACTTCCAGGCGGCGCCTACCAGGCGACCGAGGCCGGTGCGCGGATGGCTGCCGGCGCGGAGCGCATGGAAGACGAGGCGCTGGCGCTCGATCGCGACATATCCGGTCGCGATCATCGTTTGTCGGGCCGCCTGACGGTCACGTCGTCGGAAACGCTGGCCTATAGCCGGCTGACGCCGCTTCTCGCCGCGTTCCAGCGGGCTCACCCCGGCATCGTCGTGGAGCTGGTGATCGAAAACCGTGTGCTGAGCCTGTCGCGCCGCGAAGCCGACATCGCATTGCGCCCTATCCGTCCGAAGGAAGGCGATCTTTGGGGACGCAGACTGTCGGCCATCGCGTGGGGGCTCTATGCCGCCCCTGCCTATCTCGAGGCAATTGGCGGCCCGTTATCGAATCCATCCGAGATCGATCGCCATTCCTTGATCGGCTGGGACGAAACAACATCAGGCATCGCGGCTGCCGACTGGCTGTCACGCGCCGCGCCATCGAAGGCCTTCGTCTATCGGACGAACAGTCTGGTCAACCAGCTCGTCGCAGCGAAAGCCGGCATCGGGCTCGCGCTGATGCCGTGCTATCTCGCGGATCACGACGCCGGGGTGGCGAGAGCACTGTCTGAGCCCCTCAAGGAACTCGAGGGTGAACTCTGGATCGTGACTCATGCGGATTTGAAGAATACGGCGCGCGTCAGGGCCTTCTTCGATCTCGTCGGCGAAGGATTGATCCGCGAGCGCCCGCTGTTCGAAGGCGAGAAGAATCAGAAACCTTCCACGTTGAGCGGCGTAACCGCATGACGTGCTGACTACAGCGCCTCGCCCTTCAATAGCCTTGGCACATCGCCTGACAATCCCGCCGCCTGCTTGATGAACGCGCCCTTCAGCGGCGGCAGGCGATCGACGATGCCGAGACCGATGTCGCGGATGCTGCGCACGAAGGGCAGATCGTTCGAGAACAGGACGTTCAGCACGTTGGTGGCGACACCCATCGTCATGGTGTCGAAGCGGCGCCAGCGCTGGTAGCGCTCCAGCACATCGCTCTGGCCGAAATCCATGCCGAGCCTTGCAGCATCGACGATGGTCTCTGCCAATGCCGCGACGTCCTTGAGACCCATATTGAGTCCCTGCCCCGCGATCGGATGGATCACATGTGCGGCGTCGCCGATCAGCGCTAACCGTTCGCCGATGAAGGAGCGCGCGACGAAGTAGCCGAGTGGAAATGCCCGCGGCTTATCGAGTGCTTTGACCTCGCCAAGGTGCAGGCCGAAGCGCTTCTCAAGCTCGGCATGGAATTCATCGTCCGGCAACGCAACGATGCGTGCGGCTTCCGTGCGCTTCTCGGTCCACACCAGCGACGAACGCTTGCCAGTCAAAGGCAGAATTGCAAACGGCCCGGCGGGCAGGAAGTGTTCTTCGGCACGTCCGTCATGATCGCGCTCATGACCGACGGTGACGACGATACCGGACTGGTCATAGTCCCAGCCATGGGTCGCGATGCCCGCACGCTCACGTAGCTTCGAGCGCGCGCCATCGGCGGCGACAAGAAGTGCTGCTTCAATCACGCTGCCATCACCGAGCGTGACGCTGACACCGTCGGCCCGTGAATCGAATGTCGTCACCGCAGTCGCACGCAGGTCGACGCCCGCCGCTTCGGCGCGGATCACCAGTTCGTCGATCAGCCGGCGATTTTCGACCATATGTGCGAACGGCTCGCCCGGCTCCACATGGCCGCCGAAGGTCAGGAAGGTCGGACGGGTGGCGTCTTCCAGCTTGGAATCGGTGACGACCATGTCGAGGATCGGCTGGCTTTCGGCAGCCACAGCATCCCAGACACCGAGAGCATCGAACAGCCGCCGACAGGCAGCAACGATGGCCGTGGCGCGCGGATCGCGGCTCGGCCTGGCCGCCAGCGCGGGATCGGCAACAATAATCGGCAGATCGGGGCCAAGCCCCTGCCGCAACGCCAGCGCCAATGCCAGCCCGGCAAACGCTCCGCCGCCGATGACAATGCCTCGTTGTGCCGCCATGATATCCGTTCTCGCTGTTGCCACGCGCTTATAGCTGGGCGAAACAGGATCGCGAAACAAGGGCGGCAATGGGACCAGGGCCTCCACGGCCAAGGTCTTGGTAAACCTCCCTTAATATTGCCGCTGAGCGAAAGATGCCGACATGTCCAAGAGCCTGATCGATCTGATCGATATCCTCGATCTCGAGACCATCGAGGTGAACATGTTCCGCGGTCGCAGCCCGAAAACGCGCTGGCAGCGGGTGTTCGGCGGCCAGGTGATCGGCCAGGCCATGGTGGCTTCGTGCCGCACCGTCGAAAACCGCATGCCGCATTCGCTGCATTGTTATTTCATCCTGCCCGGCGACCCGCAGATTCCGATCGTCTACGAGGTCGAGCGGCTGCGCGACGGCAAGAGCTATTCGACCCGGCGTGTCACCGCGATCCAGCATGGCCACGCGATCTTCTCGATGATGGTGTCGTTTCACGCCGAGGAGGAGGACTCGTTCAACCACCAGGATCCTATGCCGGACGTGCCACCGCCGGACAAACTCACTGCGGAAGAGCTCTCGAAACATCCGATTATCGAGAAGATGCCCGATTTCATCCGCCGTTATTACGAGTCCGACCGGCCGATCGAGCTACGTCCGGTCGAATTCCAGCGTTATGCCGGCGAGAAGATTCCGGAGGGGCGGATTAATTTCTGGATTCGTACCGCCGCGAAGCTGCCGGACGATCCGGCACTCCATATGTGCGCGCTGGCCTACGCGTCGGACTTTTCACTGCTCGATTCCATCATGGCCCGCTATGGCCGCACTTTGTTCGACGGGCAGGCAATGGCGGCCAGTCTTGACCACGCCATGTGGTTTCACCGCCCGTTCCGCGCCGACGAATGGCTGCTCTACAGCCAGGATTCGCCGAGCGCCCAGAACGGCCGTGGCCTCGCGCGCGGCCTGATCTTCAAGCCCGACGGCACGCTGGTGGCGACCGTGGCGCAGGAAGGCTCAGTACGCGAGCGACGCGAGAAGCCAGCGACGTAAGTCGCTTCGCTTCCAGTCCGGAATTACTGCTTGCCGTCCTGGCGTGCAGTTGGCCCGCCCGAAGGCAGCGCCGGCGCCCAATTTCCACGCGTCGTGCCAACAGGGATGGCATAAAGTTGCGCGATTGCGTAAGCAGTGTCGTACACCGCCCCGAAGAGGAAGCCCTGCATGAAGCTCGTGGTCGCGATCATCAAACCCTTCAAGCTCGATGAAGTGCGTCAGGCTTTGACGGCTATCGGCGTCCACGGCATGACGGTGACCGAAGTGAAAGGCTATGGCCGGCAGAAGGGCCATACCGAGATGTATCGCGGCGCCGAGTATATCGTGAATTTCCTACCCAAGCTGCGGCTCGAAATCGCTGTGGCATCCGATCTCGTAGCCAAGGCGGTCGAGGTCATCTCCACCGGAGCCCGGACCGGCCAGATCGGCGATGGCAAGATCTTCGTGACCCCGATCGACCACGCCCTGCGTATCCGCACCGGCGAGACCGACAGCGACGCGCTTTAGGCAATAAGCCAGCGCCCACTGGGCTTTCAGCCAGAGCTGCTCTCACAGTCCGCTCGAATACGCCCGAAGGGCTCTACTGCCTTGCCCGGTTGAACCATGTCAATTCTACGCGCGCCAGTTGGAAGGCCTGCAGATTAGACAATTTCGAGTTTTTTGCCTCGGATTGACGTATTTGGACACCTCTGGGCTGCCCGCCGCCTAAGCAGGAATATGTCGAGAGCCTGTCATGCTTCCCTTTTGGGCAGGATTGACTAGAGTTTGGGCGCGACGGAATAGCGCACTCTGTCTCATCACGTGAGAAACGCGAAAAGCTGGGGATTCATAAACCGTTAGAGAATTCCGCCGATCTGGCACGGCATTTGATTCTATCTGGTCTGGCTGTGCCCGCGTAGTGAACTTCTCCGCGTGGTGAACCTCAGTCGAGATCGCCCGGTCGGTTTTCGGTCGGGCCCAAGCGGGGATAGGACCCATGAAAATTGTTATGGCGATCATCAAGCCATTCAAGCTTGAGGAAGTCCGTGATGCCCTGACCGCCATTGGCGTTCATGGTTTGACGGTGACGGAAGTCAAAGGATATGGCCGGCAGAAGGGCCATACGGAAATTTATCGCGGCGCTGAATATGCGGTGAGCTTCCTGCCCAAGATCAAGATCGAGGTGGCTGTCGCTTCCGATCAGGTCGACAAGACCATCGAAGCCATCACCACGGCCGCCAAGACCGGCCAGATCGGCGACGGCAAGATCTTCGTCATCAACCTCGACCACGCGGTTCGCATCCGCACCGGCGAGGCCGATGCTGCAGCCCTCTAAGTCGAATTCCTCGGATTTCGCGCTCACCCATTCTTCAATCAGGAGTCAAACACAATGACGTTTAAGCGTCCCTCTGGCGCGGGATTGGCGGCACTCGCCGTTGGCCTGTTCGCCGCAACTGCGGCTTACGCCGATCCGACGGTCAACAAGGGCGATAACGCCTGGATGATGACCTCGACGGTGCTGGTTCTGTTGATGACAGTCCCGGGCCTCGCCCTGTTCTACGGCGGCCTCGTTCGTTCCAAGAACATGCTCTCTGTGTTGATGCAGGTCCTCTACACCGCTTGCATCGTGATGGTGATCTGGGCTCTCTACGGCTACAGCATCACGTTCACTGGCGGTTCGGCCTATATCGGTGGTTTCTCCAAGGCGTTCCTCGCCGGCGTGACGCCTGACTCGATGGCTGCTTCGTTCACCGCAGACGCCAACATCTCGGAACTCGTCTACTTCTGCTTCCAGATGACCTTTGCCGCCATTACCCCCGGCCTGATCGTCGGCGCCTTCGCAGAACGCACCAAGTTCGCCGCGATTGCACTGTTCATCCCGCTCTGGGTGACGTTGATCTACTTCCCGATCGCGCACATGGTTTGGTACTGGGCCGGTCCGGACGCCATTGTCGCAGCCGCCAAGGCTGTTGCGGCTGCGGCTCCCGATGCGAAGGCTGCGGCTCAGGCCAAGCTTGACGAAGTCATGGCCGATGCCGGCCAGGTGTTCCTGTGGGGCGCTCTCGACTTCGCCGGCGGCACCGTCGTTCACATCAACGCCGGCATTGCTGGTCTCGTGGGTTGCCTGATCATCGGCAAGCGCACCGGCTACGGCAAGGAACTGATGGCTCCGCACTCGCTGACCATGACCATGATCGGCGCGTCTCTGCTGTGGGTTGGCTGGTTCGGCTTCAACGTCGGTTCGAACCTCGAAGCCTCGGGCACTGCCGCTCTCGCGATGACCAACACCTTCCTCGCAACTGCGGTTGCGGCGATGGCCTGGATGTTCGCGGAGTGGATGACCAAGGGTCACCCGTCGCTGCTCGGTGCAGCATCGGGCGCGGTTGCCGGCCTCGTCGCCGTCACCCCGGCTTGCGGCTTCTCGGGCCCGATGGGCGCGATGGTTCTCGGTCTGGTCGCAGGCGTCGTCTGCCTGTTCTTCTGCACCGTCGTGAAGAACTCGCTTGGCTATGACGACTCGCTCGATGTGTTCGGCGTCCATTGCGTCGGCGGCATCATCGGCGCGCTCGGCACCGGCATCCTGGTCAACCCGGCCCTCGGCGGCACGGGCGTCATGGACTACGTCGCCGGCAAGATTGGCGACTACGACATGGTCACCCAGATGATCGCGCAGTGTAAGGCTGTCGCGACCACGCTGGTGTGGTCGGGCGTCGGTTCGGCGATCCTGTTCAAGGTCGTCGATGTGATCGTCGGTCTCCGCGTCAATGTTGAAGTCGAGCGCGAAGGCCTCGACGTCACCGAGCACACCGAACGCGCCTACAACATGTAAGCGTCACGAGTATCCCGGATCATCGGTCCGGGATGCTCACAAAGGGATCGGTTGGGGCACTACCCGGCAATGTCCCAACCGTCGAAGGGCTCCAGCGCAAGCTGGAGCCTTTCACTTTTTGGGCGGCCATTCTGATCTCCGCGCAGGCCTGGACGGCCGCCGAACACGTGATAGCAAGGCCGGCCCCTCGATGGTTAATCGCGTCTTAACCTCGCCGTATCTATGGTGGTTTGATCTCGTTTCGGCCGATCTCATGGGGCGATCGGCTGCCTTGAAAGTACTGGCGTTTTCCTGATGGCACTCACCGCTCCTCCTTCCGCGGCGCAAGGCGCTGGCAGCCGGACCTCGGCTGGGCCCAATGGCGAGCGTTCACCGTTTGCGCGGCTGACGGAATTGCTGGCGCCATATCAGCCCGGCCAACCGCTGATCACACTGTCATTGGGCGAGCCGCAGCACCCGGTGCCGGATTTCGTCGGACCGGTCCTCGCCAAACACACTGCCGATTTCGGCCGCTATCCGATCGCCAAGGGCATTGAGCCGTTCCGCCGCGCCGCCGCTACGTGGATGGGTACGCGCTTCAATCTCCCGCGCGCCCTCGATCCGGAAACCGAAATACTGGTGCTGAATGGCAGCCGCGAAGGCCTGTTCTTCGCCGCGATCACGGCCGCGCGCTTTGTCGGCCCGCGCAAAGGCACGCCGGCGATCCTGCTGCCAAATCCGTTCTATCCAGCCTACGGCGCCGGTGCGCGTGCCGCGGGTTGCGAACCGATCTTCATGCCGACCACGGTGGCCAACGGCTTCCTTCCCGATCTCGACGCACTCGATGAGGCCACGCTGGCGCGCACGGTGGCGATGTACGTCGCATCGCCGGCAAACCCGCAAGGCGCCGTCGCGACGCCCGCTTACTTCAAGAAGCTGCACGACCTCGCGTTGCGCTACGGTTTCATCGTGCTGTCCGACGAATGCTATTCGGAAATCTACACACAGGCCGCGCCCGGCAGCATGCTGGCATCAGCCGGACCCGACTATGCCAATGTCGTTGCGTTCCAGTCGCTGTCTAAGCGTTCGAATCTGCCAGGCATGCGCGTCGGCTTCGTCGCGGGCGACAAGAAGTTCCTGAGCGCGTTTCACGAATTGCGCAACGTCGCCGCGCCGCAGGTGCCGGTACCGCTGCAGCAGGTCGCGGTTGCCGCCTATAGCGACGAAGCGCATGTGGAAGAGAATCGTAGGCTCTACCGCTTGAAGTTCGATCTTGCGGATCAGATCCTCGGCAATCGCTACGGCTACAAGCGACCGGCCGGCGGCTTCTGTCTGTGGCTCGATGTCTCCGCATATGGCGGTGACGAAGAGGCAACCGTGAGACTGTATCGCGATGGCGGCGTGCGCGTGGTGCCCGGAAGTTATCTGGCGCGCCCGCAGGCCGACGGCAGCAATCCCGGCGCCGGCTATATTCGTTTGGCCATGGTGCAGGACAGTGAAACGACAGCCGAGGCTTTGCATCGGCTGGTGAAAATTTTGAATTGAAGATCCCTGGATTAATGCAGGGCGCATGAGCACTCCGGTATGAGCACCACGATCGAACGCGTCATTCCTCTCGTCGGCCATCTGCCCGCGTCAATTCGCGAGATGCTGGGACGACGGCTGCGTGAACTGGCAGGCTTTGGCCTGGTCTGCGCCGCAGGTGTCGCGGCGGCAGCGATGATGACGTGGTCCGTACAGGACCCGAGCCTGAGCCATGCCACCTCGCGTGCGATCCGCAATGTCGCCGGTTATCCCGGCGCGATCGGCGCCGATCTGTTGATGCAGATCCTCGGCCTCGGCGCGATCATGATGATTCTCACCATCGCCGTCTGGGGCTGGCGGATGATGACGCATCGGCATTTCGATCGCGAAGCACTGCGTATCGGTTGCTGGGTCCTTTGCACCATCATCGCATCAGGCTTTGCCAGCTGCTGGCAGCATGGCGGGTCGTGGCCCCTGCCGACCGGCGTCGGTGGCGTGGTCGGCGACGCGCTGTTTCGCGCGCCCGCGGTCGTATTTGGCCCCGTCGGCTTCATCTATCGATTCGTACTCGGCTTTATTCTCTGCGCGGCGATGATCGTGACCTTCTTCATCGCCTGCGGTTATGGCGCGCAGGCGAAGGAAGAGTTTGCCGAGATCGACATCGAGGAAGACGACGAGCCGTTCGAGGAAGACGAAACCCGCGATCGCAGCTCGATCTCGGTTTCGCTGGGCTGGGCTGCGCATGCCGTGATGAGCGCGAAGGCGCGTCTCGGCCGTTTCCTCTCGCTGGTCTATGGCAAGATGGTTGCAAGCGAGCCCAAGGCGCGCGCGGCATCCTTCGAACGTCAGGAACCGAACCTCGGCGCTCGTCGCAATAGCCCGTCAATTGCGCCGCATGACGAAGACGTGGGCGATCACGACGAAGACGAAGAGCACGACTACGAAGAAGAAGAAGAGGAAGAGGAGCCCGCCCCGAAGGCGCGCAAGAAATCCTCGGCCAAGGAGCCGGTGCGCAAATCCAACGGCAAGTTCGAATTGCCCTCCGTCGGCATGCTCACCGCGCCGAAGGCCGCCGATCGCAAGCCGCTCAGCAAGGCCGAGCTCGAAGCCAATTCGCGCGCGCTGGAAGGCGTGTTGCAGGACTTCGGCGTGCGCGGCGAGATCGTCAAAGCCAATCCCGGCCCCGTCGTCACGCTGTACGAACTCGAACCCGCACCGGGTATCAAATCGTCGCGCGTGATCGGCCTTGCCGACGATATCGCGCGTTCCATGAGCGCGCTGTCCGCCCGTGTCGCCGTCGTTCCCGGTCGCAACGCCATCGGCATCGAGCTGCCGAACGCCCATCGCGAAAACGTCTACTTGCGCGAACTGCTGACCGTGCAGGACACCAATGACGGCAGCATCAAGCTGCCGCTCTGCCTCGGCAAGAATATCGGCGGCGAGTCGATCATCATCGATCTTGCGCGCACGCCGCATATGCTGATCGCCGGTACTACCGGTTCGGGCAAATCAGTCGCGATCAACACCATGATTCTCAGCCTGGTCTACCGGCTGCGGCCGGATCAGTGCCGCCTGATCATGGTCGACCCGAAGATGCTCGAACTGTCGGTCTATGACGGCATCCCGCATCTGTTGACGCCGGTCGTGACCGACCCGAAGAAGGCCGTCGTCGCCCTGAAATGGGCCGTGCGCGAGATGGAAGAGCGCTACAAGCGCATGGCCAAGCTCGGCGTGCGTAACATCGACGGCTATAATGCGCGCCTCGTGGAAGCCAAGGCCAAGGGCGAGGAGCTCTCGCGCACCGTTCACACCGGCTTCGACAAGGAGACCGGCAAGGCGATCTACGAGGAAGAGAAACTCGATCTCGCGCCGCTGCCCTATATCGTCATCATTGTCGACGAAATGGCCGACCTGATGATGGTTGCCGGCAAGGACATCGAAGGCCTGGTGCAGCGCCTCGCGCAGATGGCACGCGCCGCCGGTCTGCACGTCGTCCTCGCGACGCAGCGACCGTCGGTGGACGTCATCACCGGCACGATCAAGGCGAACTTCCCGACGCGCATCTCCTTCCAGGTCACCTCGAAGATCGACAGCCGCACCATCCTGGGCGAGATGGGCGCAGAGCAACTGCTCGGCCGCGGCGACATGCTCTATATGGCTGGCGGCGGCCGCATCTCGCGCGTACACGGTCCTTTCGTGTCGGACGAGGAAGTCGAGAAGGTGGTGCGCCACCTGAAGACGCAGGGCGAGCCGGAATATCTCGAGGCGGTCACCGCCGAAGAACCGGAAGAAGGCGAGGACGGCGCGGTATTCGATTCGACCGGCATGGGCGCCGATGGAGGTGGTGGCGATCTGTTCCAGCAAGCCGTTGCCATCGTGAAGCGCGACCGGAAGGCGTCGACCAGCTACATCCAGCGCCGGCTGCAGATCGGTTACAATCGCGCAGCGTCGCTGATCGAGCGCATGGAAAATGAAGGCATCGTCGGTCAGCCAAACCATGCCGGTAAACGCGAAATTCTGATCGAAGAAGAAGAAAGCGGGTTCTGAGAGTTTGACCCTGTCGATGGACAATCCCGCTTTCGAGTCGCGAAATCGCCACAGCTCCGGGTTAGCGCCTGCGCTGGTGGCGTCAGCCGCGACGGGGGCGCAAGAGACCGCCGGCCGGACCGCAAAACCGGTACCCATTCTGACGCAAAGCGCGGTAAAATGCGCCGAACCCGCCGAGCAGGACGACGCCTTGATGAGACGCCCGACCCATCACGCCGCAGACCGGTCTTTCCTGCGCATCGGCGCAGCCGGCCTCGTCGCGACGTTTGTCGCCGCCATTGTGGCGCCTTCGGCCTATGCCCAGTCAATCCCATTGCCGCGACCTGCACCGCAGGCGCGCAGCAATGGCAGTTTCCAGATGTCGGCCTCCGAGCCCCAGGCCGTTCGTCCGCCAGTAGCAATCGCACCCAAGACATCGACGACGACATCCACGCCGCCGAATCCAATCATTCCGGATCCGCGCCGCAACGTTCCCGCCAGCATTTTCATGAGCTTCGACGCCAATCAGAAGGCGCAGGCGAGCAAAGTCAGCAGCTATCTGTCATCGCTCAGCAATCTGAGCGGTAACTTTGTTCAGGTGGGCCCGGACGGCAGCCGCACCACCGGTGATTTCTTCATCCAGAAGCCCGGCAAGGTCCGTTTCGAATATGATGCGCCGACGACCATCGCCATGGTGTCCGACGGCCAGTCGCTCGCCGTCCGCGATTCCAAGCTGGCAACCCAGGACATCTACCCGCTGTCGCAGACACCGTTGCGCTATCTGCTGTCCGATCGCATCGATCTGATGAAGGACACCAATGTGGTCGCCGTCACCGCTGACGACCTCTATACGTCGGTGACCATCGAGGAAAAGAACGCGCTGGTCGGCACCTCGCGCCTGATGCTGATGGTCGGCACCAAGGATGGCCAGCTCAAGCAGTGGACCGTCACCGACCCGCAGGGCTATGACACTACGGTCGCGATCTACAATCTCGATACCGCGAAAAAGCCCGACCCGGGGCTGTTCAAGATCGACTTCACCAAGTATCCCACCAGCGGCGCGAATTAGTTTTCGCTGCAGGTGATGCCCTCATGATGAGCAGGCGCGCTTGCGCCGTCTCACCATCGGATTTCCATGCGTTTTTCCCTGACCACCTGGAATATCAATTCGGTGCGATTGCGCATCGACCTTGTCGCCAAGTTTCTCGAAGAGATGCAGCCGGATGTGCTGTGTCTGCAGGAAACCAAGTGCCCGGACGATGCCTTTCCGCTCAAGCGCTTCAAACAGCTCGGCTATGACCATGTCGTATTGAACGGGCAGAAGGGCTATCACGGCGTCGCCATCGTCTCGAAACTTCCATTCGAGAGCAGCGACATCCGCGTGTTCTGCAACAATCTGGACTCGCGCCACATCTCGGTATCGTTCGGCGAAAAGGCCGGCATGGCCGTGCCGCTGATCGTGCATGATTTCTATGTGCCTGCCGGCGGCGACGTTCCGGATCCGGACGTGAACGCGAAGTTCGCGCACAAGCTCTCGTTCCTCGACGAGATGAAGACCTGCGAGCCGCTGCATCCGCGCGGCGATGCGCGTCACATCCTGGTCGGCGATCTCAACGTGGCACCGCATGAGAATGACGTGTGGTCGCACAAGCAGATGCTGAAGATCGTGTCGCATACGCCGATCGAGTGCGAAAAGCTGCTCGCCGTGCAGAGCGAAGGCAACTGGATCGACGTCGCGCGCGAACGCATTCCACTGTCGGAAAAGATCTACACGTGGTGGAGCTACCGCGCTGCCGACTGGGCGGCGTCGAATCGCGGCCGCCGCCTCGATCACATCTGGGTGTCGTCCGCGCTGAAAGATTCGATCCGCGACTTCACCGTCACGTCAGATGCACGCGGCTGGGAGCGGCCATCGGACCACGTACCGGTCACGACGGTGCTGGAGCTTTGATAACAGTTACTGGCTGAGCTTGGCGCCGATCAGCGTCACGTCGCTGGCGAGCTGGCTGACGCGGGTCGCCATGTCGTCACGCAGACGGCGCGCGGCTGCAGGATCGCTGTCGAGCACGCGCTGAAACAGGCTGCGTGTGATCCGGATCGTACTGGAATATTCCGTGGCGACCGCCGTCGAGGGCCGCTGCATCGCCACCAGTAGTGCAAGTTCGCCCATCAGTGTGCCAGGGCCTGCGATCACTTCATGATCGCTGCCGTTGTCGAGACTGATGCGGAATGCGCCGGTCTGGACGACGTAGCCGCAATCGGCATCGTCGCCCTGCCGGAACAGCACGGAGCCCCGCGCAAATTCCTGCTGCTCGGAGCCGATCGCGATCACGCGCAAAGCGGCGATACCCAACAGGCGCAATGTCGGGACGCGCTCAAGCAGGGCTACATCATCATCGATCGACATGTAGAACCGTGTGATCGGGACGCGCGAAGGAGGGCACCGAACAGCTAATGGCGAATCGGCTTCCCAATCGTATCACGGCACCAACTTGTAGCCACCGGCTTCCGTCACCAAGATTTCAGGATTGGCGGCGTCCTTCTCGATCTTCTGACGCAGCCGATAGATATGCGTTTCCAGCGTGTGTGTGGTGACGCCGGAATTGTAGCCCCAGACTTCCTGCAGCAACGTCTCGCGCGACACCGGCAGCTGCCCGGCGCGGTACAGGAAGCGCAGGATCGCCGTTTCCTTCTCGGTCAGGCGGACCTTCTTGGCATTGGCGCCGGTGAGCATCTTGGAGCCAGGCCGGAAACTATAGGGACCGACGGTGAAAACAGCGTCTTCGCTGGCTTCGTGCTGACGGAGCTGCGCGCGAATGCGCGCCAGCAGCACGGCGAAGCGGAACGGCTTGGCGACATAATCATTGGCGCCGGACTCCAGACCGAGAATGGTGTCGGAATCGGTGTCGTGTCCCGTCAGCATGATAATCGGCGCCTTGAAGCCACCCTTGCGCAGGCTGCGCACGACTTCGCGACCGTCCGTATCGGGCAGGCCGACATCCATCAGCACCAGATCGGGGGAATTGGCCTTGGCTGCAGTAGCGCCCTTGGCGCCGGTGTCGACAGCGGAGGCCTCGAACTCTTCGTGCAGCGACAGCTGCTCGACCAGCGCCTCGCGCAAATCAGTATCGTCATCCACGATCAGGATCTTGCGGGCATTGGGCATTGCGACAATCCTTTGAACGGCTGCGGCGGAGCGTTGTTCGCCGCGCTGAAACAGTGGGCCAGAAATCGTGACAGGCTTCGCCGTTAACGCATATTCTAGCGCAAAATCAGCGACATTCCCGGCGAATGTACTGCTGCAGCGCGAAATAGAACATTTGCGGTAAATAGCAAGGTGGAGTTCGCGATTCGGATGGGAAGTCTCGTTATTTCAGACACTTATCGAACAAGCTTGCGTGATCGACCGCTAACTATGGTTCACATTCGCGCGTCAGCCGGAGACAGACTCCGTGGATGGCTGACGACCGATCACACAACCATACCCGTCGCGCTCGGTCGCGGCGGAATCAAGGCGAACAAACGCGAAGGCGATGGCGGAACGCCGCGTGGGACGTTTCGCCCCATCCGGCTGTGGTGGCGAGCCGACCGTAATCCACGTCCGCGTAGCTTTCTGCCGATCCGCCCCATCACGCCAATGGATGGCTGGTGCGAGGATCCATCTGACCGGCACTACAATCGGCCTGTGCGGCTCGATCGTGGAAATGACGGCGACCGACTGGCCCGCGAGGATCATCTCTACGATTTCATCATCGAGATCGACCAGAACACCCGGCCGCGGATCGCCGGACGGGGAAGCGCAGTGTTCCTGCATCTGGCCCGCCCGAAATTCGCGCCGACCGCGGGCTGTGTGGCGATGACCAAGCCGGCCATGCTGCGGCTGCTGGCCCGGATCGGGCCGAAGACGAAGATTGTCATCGGCTAGGCCTCTGGCCTAGCGACGTCCGAAAATCGCCGAGCCGACGCGCACATGAGTCGCGCCGAACTGGATGGCGATGGCAAAGTCGGCACTCATGCCCATCGATAACTTAGTCAGTCCATTGCGAGCCGCGATCTTGGCCGTCAGCGCGAAATGCGGCGCCGGTGCATCGTCAACCGGCGGAATGCACATTAGTCCCGAAATCGTCAGCCCGTATGTATCGCGACAGCGGGCCAGGAAATCATCGGCCTCGCCCGGCGCGATGCCGGCCTTTTGCGGCTCCTCTCCAGTGTTGAGCTGTACGAAGAGCTGTGGCGTCCGCTGCTGCGCCTTCATCTCCTTGCTTAACGCTTCGCAAATGCTCGGGCGATCGACCGAGTGGATTGCATCGAACAAGGCGACCGCTTCCTTGGCCTTATTGGACTGCAAAGGCCCTATCAGATGCAGCGCAATCGCGGGTTGAGTGGCGATCAGCGCCGGCCACTTGGATTTTGCCTCCTGGACGCGATTTTCGCCGAACACACGCTGACCGGCCTGGATCACGGGCGCAATTGCGTCAGCCTCGAAGGTCTTCGAGACCGCGATCAATGTCACAGAACTGCGATCCCGCCGCGCTTCGTTACACGCGCGAAAGATATCGTACTCGACCGATGCGAGTCCGTCGGTTGGTAAAGAAGGCGTTACGCCTGACGACTCTTGCACGGATTTATTTTCAACCAAGGCGCGAACTTTCTTGAGATCCATTGCAGTTTAACGAATCCGGGAAAGGCTTTTTGAAGGCTTTAGAGTACCTATGTCCGCGGGGCTTAGGGATCGAAGATGTCACGCATCGGTATTAACCGCAATAAAGCGAGGCTCAGGGGAGCTCTCGGTATTCGCGCTCGACTGGTCCTGTTGGCCCTCATTCTGGTGGGGCCATTAATGGCGGAGCGAATTCGCTCACTCGATGCGACGCGTACCCACCAGATCACGACGGCCGCGCGTGATTTCGCTGGTGTCGCCCAGCACAGCGCCGATGCACAGCGCGAAGTCTTCGCCTCTATCGAGGCCGTGCTGAAATCATCCGCCTACATCTATACGTCGGCCGCTCAGGTGAACCGGAGCTGCGCCATTATGCGGGCGAGCCTCCGCGGCGATATGCCGTGGCTGCGCAGCCTGACAGTGGCCGGCGCGGATGGCATCGCCATGTGCTCAACCTGGCCGGAAGTCATCGAGCAGAGATTCGATTTCAGCGATCGCCCCTATTTCAAGAAGGCGATAGCGACCGGTGAGTTTGTCGTCAGCGATTATCTGTTCAGCCGCCTGACGAACCAGCCGACGGTGATGGCTGCCTATCTCGCACCGGGCCTGACCAAGGACGACGATGCCGTGGTTCTGGCGGCGGTGAATCTCGACTGGATGTCGAAGATCATGGGCAATCTCGGCGACCGGCCCGGCGTCACGACACTGCTGGTCGATCATGCCGGCACCGTGCTTGCTGCGCCGCCGACAAACACCAGCGCGATCGGTCGGCCGATGGAAGACCTTGCTCTATTGCCGATGATCGAAGCGCATCTGCGCAATACAGATAAGCAGACCGGTTCGCTGTCATTCAGCGCCAGTGACGGTTCACAGCGCGCCGTATCATTCGCGACAATCCCCGGTACCGGCGCGCAATTGATTGTCAGCATCGACGAGGCCCGAGTCTCGGCGGTTGCCGATCGCGAGATCCGCACCGCTTATTTGCAGCTCGCCTTCGTCTGTCTTTTTGTTCTTCTTGGCGCGCTGGTGGTTGCAGAGCGACTGATCATCAAACCGATCCAAATGATGGAAACCATGGCGCAGAGGTTTGGCCGCGGTGACTGGTCGGCGCGCGTTGCTCGCAACACGCTGCCGGCTGAGTTCGTGCCGCTGGCCCGTGCATTTTACGGCATGGCCGCACAGTTGCGCGGTCGCGAGCGTGAATTGCGCGCCAGCAACGAGCAGCTCACGGTGCTGGCGTCGGTGGACATGCTGTCCGGCCTAGCGAATCGGCGAGGCTTCCAGAGCCGCCTCGACTTCGAGTGGCTGAAAGCCCAGCAGTCCGGCGACCATCTGACGCTGATGATGATCGACGTCGATCACTTCAAACTCTTCAACGACACCTATGGCCATCCCGAAGGCGATGCCTGCCTGGCGCGCGTCGGCGAAGCGCTCTCGAATCTGGCCGATCGCAGCTCCGGCTTTGCCGGACGCTATGGCGGCGAGGAATTCTGCCTGCTGCTGCCGGGCACCGAGGTCGCCCGCGGCGTCCAGATCGGCGAAATGGTGCGTGCCGCCATCTGGAATCTGTCAGTCCCCCATGCCACCAGCGCGCATCAGCGGGTCACCGTCAGTGTCGGCGTGGCCTCAGCGACACCCGCCACACTGGAGACCGCCAGGGACCTGATCGAGGCGGCCGATGCCTCGCTCTACGCCGCCAAACGGCGTGGCCGTAACACCGTGGTTGAGCACGGCTTTGTCCGAGCCTACGGCACGGCCGTGTCGCTGGCGGGGTGAGGCGACAGAGACCCACTCTTGGCCCGTTTTTCGTCTTAAACCATTGACCTAACGCGGCCTTTTATGGCCTAGTCCCCGGCCTCAAGCGCGAATTCAGCCCGAGCAAGCACCGGTTTGCGACCTCGTTCGCGCGTCCATGATCTGAGAAGCGCTCGAACCGGCCGGCGGATTTCAAAAGCACCATGAGCAACGAACGTTACAACGCCCGCGAGACCGAACCGCGCTGGCAGCGCGTCTGGGACGACAAGGCGATCTTCGCCACCAAGAACGACGATCCGCGCGAGAAGTATTACGTGCTCGAGATGTTCCCCTATCCGTCGGGGCGCATCCATATGGGCCATGTCCGCAACTACACCATGGGCGACGTGGTTGCGCGCTTCCAGCGCGCGCAGGGCAAGAACGTGCTGCATCCGATGGGCTGGGATGCGTTCGGCCTGCCCGCCGAGAACGCCGCGATCGAGCGCAAGGTCGCTCCGAAGGCGTGGACCTACGAGAATATCGCGTCGATGAAGAAGCAGCTGCAGACCATGGGTCTGTCGCTGGATTGGTCGCGCGAATTCGCGACCTGCGACCCCACCTACTACAAGCATCAGCAGAAGATGTTTCTCGATTTCATGCGTGCCGGCCTCGCCGAGCGCAAGAAGTCCAAGGTGAACTGGGATCCGGTCGACCATACCGTGCTGGCCAATGAGCAGGTGATCGACGGCCGCGGCTGGCGCTCAGGGGCGCTGGTCGAGCAGCGCGAGCTGACCCAGTGGTTCTTCAAGATCAGTAAATATTCCGACGAGCTGCTGTCTGCACTGGATACGCTAGACCGCTGGCCCGACAAGGTGCGCCTGATGCAGCGCAACTGGATCGGCAAGTCGGAAGGCCTGCATTTCCAGTTCGGACTGATCGGCGCCCCCACCGGCTTCGACAAACTGCCGGTGTTCACGACACGCCCGGACACCATGTATGGCCCGACTTTCGCTGCGATCTCGCCGGATCATCCACTGGCGAAAGCGCTGGCAGAAAAGGACCCAAAGGTTGTCGCCTTCATCGAGGAATGCCGTCGCATGGGCACCTCGCAGGCCGAGATCGACACAGCCGAGAAGCTCGGCTTCGACACCGGCATCAAGGTCACGCATCCCGCCGACGCGTCATGGACACTGCCACTCTACATCGCGAACTTCGTGCTGATGGATTACGGCACCGGCGCCATCATCGGCTGCCCGGCACACGATCAGCGCGACCTGGATTTCGCGCGCAAGTACGATCTGCCGGTGCTCGACGTGTTTGTGCCCGTCGGCAGCGATGAGCGCGTTGGTAACATCGCTTTCGCTCCGGCGAAAAGTGAGACTGTGCAGTATGTCCGTTGGGTGGGTGAACCCGGCGTGATGACCTGCGAAGAAGCGATGAAGAAGTCGCTCGAGATTTTCGAGAAGGACGGCTGGGGCAAGCGCGAGATCAATTTCCGCCTACGCGACTGGGGCATCTCACGTCAGCGCTATTGGGGTTGCCCGATCCCGATCATCCACTGCCCGAGCTGCGATATCGTGCCGGTGCCGGACAAGGATCTGCCGGTCGTGCTGCCGGAGGACGTTTCCTTCGACAAGCCGGGCAATGCGCTTGATCATCATCCGACGTGGAAGCATGTGAAGTGCCCAAACTGCGGCGCGGATGCGCGGCGCGAAACCGATACCATGGACACCTTCGTGGATTCGTCTTGGTACTTCACGCGCTTCACCGATCCGTGGAACACGACGGCACCTACGACGACTGCTGTCGCCAACCGCATGATGCCGGTCGATCAGTATATCGGCGGCGTCGAACACGCGATCCTGCATCTGCTCTATAGTCGCTTCTTCACTCGCGCGATGAAGGCGACGGGTCACGTCAATTTCGACGAACCATTTGCCGGCATGTTCACGCAGGGCATGGTGGTTCACGAGACCTACAAGAAGCAGGACGGCACCTTCGCCTCACCGGCCGAGGTCAACATCGAGATCGGCGGTAACGGCCAACGCGCTACGCTGATCGCCACTGGCGAAGACATCACCATCGGCCCGATCGAAAAGATGTCGAAGTCGAAGCGCAACACAGTCGATCCCGACGACATCATGGGCACCTACGGCGCCGATACCGCCCGCTGGTTCATGCTGTCGGATTCGCCGCCCGACCGCGACGTGATCTGGAGCGAAGAAGGCGTCAAGGGCGCCTCGCGTTTCGTGCAGCGCCTGTGGCGTCAGATCAACGAATCAGCCGCACATGGCAAATCTGCGCCGGCAGCCCGTCCCGCTGAATTTGGCCCCGATGCCTTGGCGATCCGCAAGGCTGCCCATGGCGCGCTCAGCAAGGTCTCGACCGAGATCGAAAAGCTGCACTTCAATGTCTGCCTGGCCCATATCCGCGAATTTTCCAATGTGTTGGGCGAAGCTTTGGCACGCCCGGGAACCCCGGCTCCGGATGTCTGCTGGGCGCTCCACGAGGCCTCGGTCATCCTTGTCCAACTGTTTGCGCCGATGATGCCGCATCTGGCCGAGGAATGCTGGGGTGTGCTGGGGCAACCGGGCATGATCTCGGAAGCCCGTTGGCCGCAAATCGAGCCCAATCTGCTGGTTGAAGACACCATGACCCTGCCGGTGCAGGTCAATGGCAAAAAGCGCGGAGAAGTCACAGTGGCCCGGGAAGCGACGAACCCGGAAATTGAGGCTGCCGCTCTGGCACTCGATGCTGTAAAACAGGCGCTGGACGGCAAGCCCGTCAAGAAGGTCATCGTCGTCGCCCAGAGGATCGTGAATGTTGTCGGCTAAATCCCGCATTGCCGCCCGGCTCATGGTCGTCGCCACCTTGGCGGCGCTGACAGCCGGCTGCTTCCAGCCGATGTATGCCGAGCGCAATGATGGCAAGCCCGGCCTGCGCGAGAAGCTGCAGGGCGTCGAAGTTCCGCCATTGGAATATCCCAATGCATCACCGCAGGCCCGCGTCGGTGTGGCGATCCGCAACGCGCTGATGTTCAAGATGTATGGCAGTGCCACCGGCCTGCCGCCGACCTATCAGCTGAAGATCCGCTTCAATCCGAGCCGGACCTCGCTGATCGTCGATCCGAATACCGCGCTGCCGACCAGCGAGAATTACGGTATCGACGCGACCTATGGTCTGATCGAGATCGCCACCGGCAAGCAGGTCCTGACCGGCAGCACCTTCTCCCGCGTCACCTACGACATCCCCGGCCAGCTGCAGCGCTTTGCCCGCGCCCGCGCCTATCGGGACGCTGAAGACCGCGCCGCGGCCGAGATCGCCGACAACATCAATACCCGGCTGGCGTCGTTCTTCTACGCCGGCACCTAAGCACGCCGCGTGGTTGCGCTTCGCGGAAAAGATATCGACACGTTCCTGGCCAGGCCGGATGCCGGCCGGCCCATTATCCTGCTTTACGGAGCTGATGCCGGACTCGTGCGCGAACGCGCCGACGCGCTGATGAAATCCGCGGTCGACGATCCCAACGATCCATTTTCGCTGGTTCGCATGGACGGCGACGATCTCGCTGCCGAACCGTCCCGGCTCGTCGAAGAGGCGATGACAGTGCCATTGTTCGGCGGGCGCCGCGCGATCCGCGTCCGCGCGGGCTCGAAGAATTTTTCCAGCGGCGTCGATACGCTCGCCGACTCCGACATCAAGGACTGCCGCATCGTCATCGAGGCCGGCGAGCTCAGGCCGGAATCGCCTTTGCGGAAAGTTTGCGAGAAGGCCAGGACAGCGGTGGCCATCGCCTGTTACCCGGACACCGAGCGCGATCTCGCAAAGCTTATCGACGAAGAACTCCGCGTCTCCAATCTCCGCATGGCGCCGGATGCGCGCGCGACACTGATGTCGCTGCTTGGCGGTGATCGGCAAGCGTCGCGTAATGAACTCCGCAAGCTGACGCTCTATGCGCATGGCACCGGCGAAGTCACGCTCGACGATGTGATGGCCGTCGTTGCCGACGCGTCCGAACTGAAGATCGATCCGATCGTCGATGGCGCCTTTGCCGGAAATCCCGCCGCGGTGGAGGTCGAGTTCAACAAGGCGATGATCGCCGGGACTTACCCGGGCATGATCATGATGGCTGCGCAGCGCCAGGCCGCACTGCTGCACAAAGCCCGCCTGCTGGTAGAGGCCGGCAGCTCTGCGTCATCCGCTGTCGAGAGCGGATTTCCGCGGCTGCATTTCTCACGCAAGGGAACGGTGGAAGCGGCGCTGCGCAATTTCTCAGCGCAGCGACTGGTGACTATTATCGACCAGCTCGCGGTCGCCGCGCTCGATGTCCGCAAACAAAACGCCCTCGGCGCGGTGATCGCACAGAGGGCGTTGATGTCGATTGCCGTGAATGCAAGGCGGCGCGGTTAGCTTTCCGAATCCAGCCGCTTCAGAATTTCGTCGAGCTGATCGAGATCACGATACTTGATGATCACGGTGCCGCCGGGATCGCGGTGATCCACCGACACCTTCAGCCCGAGCACGTCGCTGACCCGCTTTTCGAGCGCGATCGTGTCTGCATCTTTCGCCGCCTTGGGAGACGACGTACGCGGCTTCTGCGGCGCGCGTTCCGGCACGCCCTCTTCATGCGCGAGTGCTTCGGTCTGACGAACGTTCAGTCCCTCGGCGATGATCCGCTTCGCGGCGCTCGACGCATCCGGCAGGTTGATCAGCGCGCGGGCGTGACCGTTGGACAACTGACCCGACGCGATCAGGCCCTGCACGTCCTCCGGCAGCTTGGTGAGACGCATCATGTTGGCTACATGGCTGCGGCTCTTGCCGACGATCTTCGCGATTTCATCCTGACTGTGTTTGTAGGTCTCGGCGAGTGCGTGATAGCCCTGCGCCTCTTCCATCGCATTGAGATCTTCGCGCTGGACGTTCTCGATGATCGCGATTTCCATCGCGGCCGAATCCGTCACGTCGAGCGGCACGATCGGCACTTCATGCAGACCGGCGATCTGCGACGCACGCCAACGGCGCTCACCGGCGATGATCTCGAAGCGATCGTTCGAGCCCTTCACCGGCCGCACCACGATCGGCTGGATCACACCATGCTGCTTGATCGATGCCGCAAGTTCGCTGAGCTCCGCATCCGCAAAGGCCCGCCGCGGGTTGCGCGGATTGGCCTTGAGAAATTCGATAGGCACCTTGCGTTGATTGCGCGAAGGACGCTCGACATGCGCGGCTTCGCCGCCGACATCGCCGATCAGACTTGCAAGACCGCGGCCTAACCGCGAACGCGCTTCATCGGCCATCGCCAATCCCTTCGAACTCATGCGGGTTACTCCGTACTCAAACTAGAAATTCAGACCGCAGGATCGGTGGCGCAAAGCTCACCGCATCCCGAAAACTATCGACGCAAGATTTCAGTGAGCAGTACGCAGATCGCGCTCGCGCTGGATCACTTCGGTCGCGAGCCGCAAGTAGGCTTCGGAGCCCGAACACTTCAGATCATAGACGAGCACTGGCTTACCGTAGGACGGTGCTTCCGAAATGCGGACGTTGCGCGGGATCATGGTCTCGTAAACCTTGCTGCCCATGAACTCGCGCACGTCGGCAACGACCTGGTTCGACAGGTTGTTGCGTGCGTCGAACATGGTCATCACGATGCCATGGATCGACAGGTTCGGATTCAGTGTCGAGCGCACCTGCTCCACCGTCTGCAGCAGCTGTGACAAACCTTCGAGCGCGAAGAACTCACACTGCAGGGGAACGAGGATCGCATCCGACGCAGCCATCGCATTGACCGTGAGAAGATTGAGCGACGGCGGACAATCGATCAGCACATAAGTGTAGTCGGAGCCCGGCGAGACATTGTTGTTCAATTCGCCGATCGCATCGCGCAGCCGGAAGGCGCGGTCGCGGGCCGAACCAAGTTCGAGCTCAAGGCCCGAGAGATCCATGGTCGAGGCAGCGATATGCAGACGCGGCACGGCGGTGACCACAACGGCATCGCGCAGCGGCGCTTCGCCGATCAGGACGTCATAGGTCGAGCAGTTGCGATTGCGACGATCAATGCCGAGACCGGTGGACGCATTGCCTTGCGGATCGAGATCGACGATCAGCACGCGCTCGCCGATTGCGGCAAGTGCGGTGCCGAGATTAATCGCAGTCGTGGTCTTGCCGACGCCGCCCTTCTGGTTAGCCAGCGCCAGGATGCGCGGGTGTCCAGGCACCGTATTTGACGTATGCTCTTGATATTCCTGATCAATTACGGTCATTGGCGTGGCCATTTTGGTTTGCGGACGGGGTCAATCGCTCGATCCGGTCGAGTTCGACGATCCAGCCTTGTCCGCCGGTCAGGCTGGCATGCAGGCGCGGGCTTATATTCCAATATCTAGTAGCTTCGGTCAATTCCGATTCTACATCTTGACCCTTGAGAAATAAGGCTTTTGTGCCTGGCTTCTTCATTAGGGGCTCGGCAAAACCGATAACGATATGTAACGACGCAACGGCACGCGCGGTGATGCAATCGACATGCTCGGGAAATCTATCCACATTATCCCCGATGTCAGCGAGGTGAACTGTACCCGGGGCTTGTGTCACCCGTAGCGCTTCGCGCAGGAACGCCGCCTTCTTGGCGTTGCGCTCGACGAGATGAACATGCCCACTTCCGACGTCACCCATGGCACAGGCCAGAACGACACCGGGGAAGCCTCCGCCGCTGCCGAAGTCGAGCCAGATCTTTGCATCCGGCGCGAGGTTCAGAAGCTGCAGCGAATCCGAGATATGGCGCGTCCAGAGATTTGGAAGCGTGGCCGGCGAAATCAGATTTGTCTTGGCCTGCCACTGCAGCAACAGGTCAACATAGCGATCGAGCCTGTCTTCCGTTTCACGTGAAACAGGTGTCAACCGCAGGGCCACAGCCTTGTCGGCATCGAGCCGGGGTGCGGGAGCAGCTTGCTGGGATCGTTGGGCCATTAGATTGTCTGAAAAGCTGTTGGGACCCATCCATACTCTGAGTCCATTGCTGCCGCTATCAAATTGCCGGATCGAGGCGACGAATCCGGGCCGGAATTGCCGATGAATGAGCGACTGACCTATCAGGAGGCCCTTCGACGCACCGGCCTGCTCGGCATCCTCGAGCCGTTCGACCCGCGTAGGATCGGCACGCTGCCGCTCGGCGTCGCCCGGCCCGATAGTGACATCGATATCGTCTGTTGCGCCGCCGACCTGTCCACGGCTGTCGGACTTGTCTGGAGCACTTCGGCGAGTCCGAGAGCTTTGCCATTTATCAATGGTCGGCCAAAGGCCGACCGGTGATCGCGACATTCGAAGCGTATGGATGGCCGTTCGAGATCTTTGTCAGCTCGACTCCCGTACAGGATCAAACTGGCTGGCGGCACTTCGAGGTCGAGAAGCGACTGCTGACCCTGGGTGGACCCACCTTCCACACCGCCATCTGCGCGTTACGGGCCGAGGGAGTGAAGACAGAGCCTGCTTTTGCGCGTGCTCTCAAGCTTGAACGTGATCCTTATACTGTCCTGTACAACTTGTTCAGCACCTCTGATGACCAGCTGAATGCAGTCCTGAGGGCGCAAGGCTTTGCAGTCTAGAGGATTCAGGACAGTGAGTTGACCAGGATCAATGCGAGCGGGACGAGTCCTGCCTCCAATGAATCATCGTTGGAGGCAGATGACCATGAGTGTGATCGTACGGCTTTTCCTGATGCTGGCAGCGCCCATCGCTGCGCTATTCGTCTCGCGTGACGCACTCAATTTTGACGTGGTCCAGACAATCGTTGCTGTGATTCTTTTTACAGTGGCCGTCGCAGCTGTTGCTTTCTGGCCCCGCCGTCCAGCGAAGCCACCTTCAACAGAGCCGCGCTGATTTCGGCTTCCTGTTTCACGTGAAACAACCAACTAGGCCAAAGCAGCCTTCGGCTTGCGTGCTTCGCGGCGGAGATAGGCCGCGAGAATGGCCAGGGCGGCCGGGGTCATACCATCCAGACGTCCGGCCTGCCCCACTGTGTGCGGAAGCGCGGCTTTAAGCTTCGCCCGGGCCTCATTGGACAGTCCGGGGACCACATCATAGTCGACATCCACCAGCGAGAGACCCTCGTCACGGCGAAAAGCCTCCACATCCGCGATCTGACGCTTCAGATAGACATCATATTTGGCGTCGATCTCGATATGGGTGCCGATCGCTGGGTCAATGGCCGACAATTCTGGCCAGATCCCGGTCACGGTGGCCCATTCGGTCTCGGGGTAGGACAGGAGATCGAAGGCGGAGCGGCGCTGACCGTCATGATTGAGCGCCAGACCGTGCTTAGCCGCCCCGTTAGGAGTGATCGAGAGCGCCTGGGTCAGAGCCTTACCGGCAGTGAGGGCTTCCATCTTGGCGCCATGGCGGACCGAACGGGCGCTGCCGACACATCCCAGGCTGATACCTTTATCGGTCAGGCGCTGATCGGCGTTGTCGGCACGCAGCGTAAGCCGGTATTCCGCCCGTGACGTGAACATCCGATAGGGCTCGGTAATCCCGCGAGTGACCAGATCGTCGATCATCACGCCCAGATAGCCGTCAGCTCGATCGAACACGATCAACTGGCTACTACCGCTCGCGGCCAGGGCCGCATTCAGACCGGCGACGAGACCCTGGGCGGCGGCTTCTTCGTATCCGGTGGTGCCATTGATCTGCCCGGCCAGAAACAGGCCGGGGACGCGCTTGGTTTGCAGGGTCGGATCGAGTTCGCGGGGATCGACATGGTCATATTCGATCGCATAGCCCGGGCGGACCATTCGGACCCGCTCGAGACCGGGGATCGAGGACAGGATCGCAGCCTGAACGTCCTCGGGCAGTGAGGTAGAGATACCGTTGGGATAGACCGTGGAGTCATCGAGGCCTTCCGGCTCCAGGAAGATCTGGTGGCCATCGCGATCGCCGAAACGGACGATCTTGTCCTCGATGGACGGGCAATAGCGCGGCCCCGAGCTCTTGATCTGGCCGGAATACATCGGCGAGCGATGCACATTGGCCCGGATCACCTCATGGGTCGCCGGTGTGGTGCGCGTGATGCCGCACTGAATCTGCGGATTGGTGATCCGATCGGTCATCACCGAAAACGGCTCCGGCGGATCGTCGGCGGACTGCATCTCAACGGCGGCCCAGTCTATGGTGGTCCCATCGAGCCGCGGTGGCGTGCCGGTCTTGAGCCGTCCGAGGGTAAAGCCGACGCGCTCGAACGCCTTGGACAGGCCGAGTGCGGGAGCTTCATCGATCCGGCCAGCGGGCCAGTTCTTCTCGCCGAGATGGATCAGGCCGCGCAGAAAGGTCCCAGTGGTGATGACCACCGATCCGGCGGAGAGTTCGCGGCCATCGGCCAGACGGATGCCGGTGACCCGGCCATTTGACATCAGCAGGTTGTCGGCCTCGCCTTCAACCACACTCAGATTCTCGGTCGCCACGATCGCCGCCTGCATCGCTGCAGCGTAAAGCTTGCGGTCCGCCTGGGTACGCGGGCCACGAACGGCCGGACCCTTCCTGCGGTTGAGCATGCGGAACTGGATCCCGCTGGCATCAGCGACGCGTCCCATCAACCCGTCCAGCGCATCCACCTCGCGAACGAGATGGCCCTTACCGAGACCGCCGATGGCTGGGTTGCAGGACATCGCGCCAACGGTCGCAAACTGATGCGTGACCAATGCCGTCCGCGCGCCCATGCGCGCAGCACCAGCCGCGGCCTCGCAGCCGGCATGGCCTCCCCCGATTACGATGACGTCAAACTTGTCCTGCATGGCCGCAGCTTCTAGCGCGGGTGCCGCTGGGATTGAAGAGAAATCCACAGACAGTGTTCACGTGAAACAACAGACGTCCTTTAAGAGGATCAGAGAGCCGGACTGTTTCACGTGAAACACACTCTTGTTTAGCGCGCGATGGCGCGGAGCATCTTACAACAAAGCAGTCCCGTCGAGCCAGCCGCCCGCAAACCTAGCCTTTGGATTGCATCGCTCCGCTCGTAATGACAGCTGAAATTTCTACGCTTTTGCCGAGTGTTCCACGTTATATTGATTTTATATTCACTTCATTAAATAATGAACAAAGAAATATTACTTACCTATACAAAAGTCTCGAAAGATGCTATCAAGGACATCTTCCACATCGACACGTCCCAGCAACCGCCCCAATTGCTGCGCTGCAGCACGCATATCTTCGGCAACGAATTCTTCGCCTTGCCCAGCCGATGTTGCAGCATGCTGCAGCAAATCCGACGTGCTGCGCAGCAAAAGACGCTGCCGCTCCCGGGTAATCAGCCCAGCCTCACCGCTCCCGAAGTATCGACCGGCAAAATCGACAAGCAGGGCTAACAGTTGTGCGAGGCCATCACCGCGCTCTGCAGAGATGGCGATCAACAGATCTGGCCCGGCCGACGCAGTCTGGACCAGATCGACCTTGTTCCGGACCACCCAGACCGGCGTCTCAGATTCCGTCAGCCATTGTTCTGGATTGGACGCCTCCGCGCTGGAGTCGACCAGCCACAGCACCAGATCCGCTTCGGCCGCCCGAGCCCGCGCCCGGCGCACCCCCTCCTCCTCTACCGGATCGGCCGTCTCGCGAATGCCGGCGGTGTCGATGATAGTTACCGGATAACCGTCGAGGTCCAGCTGCACCTCGATGACGTCCCGGGTGGTGCCGGCATGCGGTGAAACAATTGCCACGTCGCGCCGGGCGAGCTGATTCATCAGCGTCGATTTGCCGACATTGGGCTGGCCCGCGATCGCCACCAACAGACCGTCGCGCAACCGCTCGCTTCGACCCTGCGCCGCCAGCACTCCCTCGATCTCTCGATGCAGCGCCGATGCTTTCGCCAAAGCCGGCGCCAGCAACTCGGCGGACACGTCGCCCTCGTCGGAAAAATCGATACCTACTTCGACCAGAGCCAGCGCCTCGATGATCTGCTGTCGCCAGTTGCGCGCCTTGTCGCCGAGTAGTCCCTTGAGCTGCCGCAGCGCCTGGCGCCGCTGCCGGTCGGTATCGGCATGGATCAGATCATCAAGGCCTTCCGCCTCGGTCAGGTCGAGCTTGCCGTTCTCGAACGCACGGCGCGTAAATTCGCCGGGCTCCGCCGGCCGCAAGCCGTCGATAGCGCCCAGCGCCACGAACAAGGAGGCCAGTACCGCGCGCCCGCCGTGGATATGAAATTCGGCGACATCTTCCCCAGTCGCGCTGGCCGGTCCCGGAAACCACAGCACCACCGCATCGTCGATCGGGCCGAGCTTCTCGTCTGACAACAGAACATGGGTCGCCAACCGCGGCGCCGGCAGTCTCTTCGCCAGACGCGTCAGCGCCTCACCTGCCTGGGGACCTGACACGCGGACAATCGCAATCGCCGTCGGCGGGCGGCCGGAGGACAAGGCGTAGATCGTCTGGTCGCGCGGATGCATCGCCTATTTGCCGATGGGGGTGGCGGGATGCAATGGGGATTCTGACTCAGAAATCCCACCCACACCGTCATTCTGGGCCGAGCGAAGCGCTTGATGCAACCGAACCCAGAACGACAGTAAGTAACGGCGCACCAAACAAAAAGAGCGCCGATGCTTTCGCTACGGCGCTCTTTGAAATCCTGAAGCTGCTCGCTCGAACAGCCCTGAAACTTACGTATTCATTGAATCGAAGAATTCCGAGTTGTTCTTCGTGTTGCGGAGCTTGTCGAGCAGGAAGTCGATGGCGTCCATCGTACCCATCGGATTGAGGATCCGGCGGAGCACATACATCTTCTTGAGAAGCTGCGGATCGGTGATGAGCTCTTCCTTGCGGGTGCCCGAGCGCGAGATATCGATCGCCGGGAAGGTCCGCTTGTCCGAGACCTTGCGGTCCAGAATGAGTTCCGAGTTACCGGTGCCCTTGAATTCTTCGAAGATGACTTCGTCCATGCGGCTGCCAGTATCGACCAGCGCGGTGGCGATGATAGTCAGCGAACCGCCTTCTTCTACATTACGGGCGGCACCGAAGAAGCGCTTCGGCCGCTGCAGCGCGTTGGCGTCAACGCCGCCGGTCAGCACCTTGCCGGACGACGGGACGACGGTGTTGTAGGCGCGGCCGAGGCGGGTGATCGAATCCAGGAGGATGACCACATCGCGGCCGTGCTCGACCAGGCGCTTTGCCTTCTCGATCACCATTTCGGCGACCTGCACGTGACGCACAGCCGGCTCGTCGAAGGTCGAAGAGACGACTTCACCCTTCACCGAACGCTGCATGTCCGTGACTTCTTCCGGACGTTCGTCGATCAGAAGAACGATCAGATAGCATTCCGGATGATTGGCCGTGATCGAATGCGCGATATTCTGCATCAGCACGGTCTTACCCGTGCGCGGCGGCGCTACGATCAGTGCGCGCTGGCCCTTGCCAATCGGCGCGACGATGTCGATAACGCGCGCCGAGAGATCGCGGCGGGTCGAATCTTCCAGCTCGAGGCGGAAGCGCTGATCCGGGAATAGCGGGGTGAGATTGTCGAAATTGACCTTGTGCTTCGACTTCTCGGGATCTTCGAAATTGAGCGTATTGACCTTCAGCAGAGCGAAATAGCGTTCGCCTTCCTTCGGGCTGCGAATATGGCCTTCGACCGTATCGCCAGTGCGCAGGCCAAAACGGCGAATCTGCGAGGGCGAGACGTAGATATCGTCCGGACCCGGCAGGTAGTTCGCATCGGGTGACCGCAAGAAGCCGAAACCGTCGGAGAGAACCTCGACGACGCCTTCGCCGATGATGTCGGTTTCCTTGATCGCCAGCTGCTTCAAGCTCGCGAACATCAGCTCCTGCTTGCGCATGGTGCTGGCATTTTCGACCCCGAGCTCTTCCGCAAACGAGACAAGCTCGGCTGGCGTCTTGGCCTTGAGGTCCTGGAGTTTCATTTCCCGCATTGGGAGGGATCCTGTGGAAAGTCGGGGAGGGAGCGCGAGGTAGCCAAGACTGATGCGGACGCTGGAAAAGATCAGGAAAGTCCGCAGGTCTCTGGCCAAGAAGTCTTGAGCGAGGAAGGTGCTGAAGGAGCTTCAAACCTGATGCGGTGGCCGGTTCAAAAAGCGAAACCGGTACAAACCACATCCGCCTGCGTGGGGTGGGATGACGCGAATATAGAAAATAGCAGGGTGTCGCGCAAGGAGCCGAAACGGCGGTTGTGATGACAAATTTGGCCTAGAAAGGCTTCACGATCACCAAAATGACGATCAGGATCATCAAAACTGTAGGTACCTCGTTGATAATTCGATAGAATTTCGACGTCCTCGTATTTTTGTCCTGAGCAAAATCACGCACCCGGGCACTCAGGAAGCCATGAACGCCAGACATCAGCAGCACCAGCGTCAGTTTGGCGTGAAACCAGCCCGAGCTGAACCAGTGACCGGCCCAGGCAAGATACAGGCCGAGGATCCAGGTGGCGATCATCGCCGGATTGATGATCGCCTTGAGCAAACGACGCTCCATCACCTTGAAGGTTTCGGATTGCTTCGAGCCGATCTCCGCATCGCAGTGATAGACGAACAGTCGCGGCAGATAGAGCATGCCCGCCATCCACGAGATGACGGCGATCACATGCAGCGCCTTGGCCCATTCATACATTCGAAAGTTCTTTCCAGCATCACTGCGTCACATCGCACGTGCCGAGACCGGAACACTTCACCGGAAAACCATGTTGCAAGGACACGCCGATACAGAGCGGATCACCGCACTATCCGCAAGGCATCCTTCTCTTAAATAATATTTATAGAATCTTAGGTTTGAGTCTAAGTGACAGTGGATTTCAGCCGCCCAAAACAATTCGAGAACTGTCCCACGCTTATGCACATTGCCGCGTGATTTTCCGACAGCAGCTCGCATGCAAGTTCGATATGCAGCGCAAAGGCTTACCGTCGCTGTGCACTGGATTATCCCAAGACAAACCTAGATAACCCCATTATCATTCCAGGTAGCCTCAGAGTTTTTCCTTTTCATGAGGCCTGTGAAGAAAAAACCGAGTTATCCCGGGCCCGCAGCGGCGGTGGTCGATATCCCGGAAAGCTCCACAGAGATTCACAGGACATACACGATCATGGTGCCCACCACCGGCAGCTATTTTCATCTCCATCTGGTTTCCGATTCGACCGGTGAGACACTGATCACGGTGGCCCGCGCCGTCGCGGCGCAATACGCGAATGTCACGCCGGTCGAGCATGTCTACCCGCTTGTGCGGAGTCAGAAGCAGCTTGATCGGGTGCTTTCCGAGATCGAGGAAGCGCCGGGCATTGTTCTCTTTACGCTGCTGGAAAAAGATCTGGTCGGCCGACTGGAAGCCAAGTGCCAGGAGATCAACAGCCCGAGCCTGTCGATCATCGGGCCGGTGATGCAACTGTTTCAGGCCTATCTTGGTGCGTCGACCACCGGCCGTGTCGGCGCACAACACACGTTGAACGCCGAATACTTCAAGCGCATCGACGCGCTGAATTATTCGATGATGCATGACGACGGCCAGCATGTGGAAGGCCTCGAAGAAGCGGACGTGGTTCTGGTCGGCGTGTCGCGCACATCGAAGACGCCAACATCGATCTATCTTGCCAATCGTGGTGTGCGCACGGCCAATGTGCCGCTCGTCCCCGGCATCCCCATTCCCCATCAGCTTGAGACGTTGAAAAATCCGCTAGTGGTCAGCCTGCACGCGACGCCGGAGCGCTTGATTCAGATCCGCCAGAACCGGCTTCTCAGCATTGGCAGCGATACGGCCAATGACGATTATATCGATCGCCAGTCGGTCACGGACGAAGTCACCTATGCGCGCAAGCTTAGCGCCAAATACGGCTGGGCTTTGTTGGAAGTGACACGTCGCTCCATCGAAGAAACCGCGGCAGCCATTATGAAACTGCTTGCCGATCGCCAGCGTCAGAGGATGTCCGAATGACCATTTGGCGCGGCGTGCAACCGCTGATCCTGGCGTCGCAGAGTTTGGCGCGTCGTGAGTTGCTGGCGAATGCTGGCATTACGTTTGATGCGATGCCTGCAGATATCGACGAGCGCGGCATCCAGCAGAAATCCGGGTTGAAGGCGCCGGGCGAGATCGCAGCCTTGCTCGCCGAGCGGAAGGCGGCCTTTATCTCGCTGCGTCATCCCGGCCGCTATGTTCTTGGCGCCGATCAAACCCTGGCACTGGGCGATCGGATGTTCAGCAAACCCGCCGGACGCGAACAGGCGGCCGAACAACTTGCGATCCTCGCCGGCCGGACCCACGAATTGCATTCAGCGCTTGCCGTCGTTTGCGATGGTGCGACGTTGTTCTCCAATGTCTCCGTGGCGCATATGACCATGCGCAAGCTGGATGATGTGGCGATCAATGCCTATCTGGACGCTGTGGGCGACAAGGTGACGACGAGTGTCGGCGCCTATCAGCTCGAAGGTCTGGGTGTGCATCTGTTCGAGCTGATTGAAGGCGATCACTTTACCATTCTCGGTCTGCCGCTGCTGCCGCTGCTGAGTTTCCTGCGCGGCGAAGAGATGATCGCGATCTGATTTTGATGAGGACTTGATGCGCGTATTGGGGCTGACCGGTTCGATCGGAATGGGGAAATCCACCACGGCGAAGTTGTTCATGGAAGCCGGGGTGCCGGTCTATGACGCCGACGCCACCGTGCACATGATCTATGAGGGCGAAGCTGCACCGCTGATCGAGGCGGCGTTTCCCGGAACCACGGTGAATGGCAAGGTCGATCGCGCGAAGCTATCGCCGCTGGTCGTGCACGATGCCGCCGCGATGAAGAAGCTCGAGCAGATCGTGCATCCGCTGCTCGGCGCCTATCACAGAAAATTCCTGGACGATGCAGAGAAGTCGGGTGCGCCGGTGGCAGTGGTCGATGTGCCCCTGCTCTATGAAACCGGCGGAGAAAAGCGGGTCGATGCGGTGGTCGTCGTGTCCACCAATCCCGAGCAGCAGCGCGAGCGCATCCTGGCGCGCGAGGGTATGACGGCCGAGAAACTCGACGCCATTCTGGCGCGGCAGCTGCCTGATGCCGAAAAGCGCAAGCGCGCCGACTTCGTGGTGGATACATCGAACGGATTGGACCCCGTGCGGGAGCGGATCCGTGAAATTCTCGCCGAGGCTGTTAAGATGCCACAACGGCGGCCCTGACCGTCCCCTGATTCGACAACCGGCTTAGTTCGATGCGTGAAATCGTCATGGATACCGAAACCACGGGCCTCGATCCCCTCCGGGGCGATCGGCTGGTGGAAATCGGTTGCCTCGAAATCTTCAACCGGATGCCGACCGGCCAGACTTTCCATGTCTACGTCAATCCCGAGCGCGACATGCCTCAGGAAGCGTTCAACGTGCACGGGCTGTCGGCCGAGTTCCTGTCGACCAAGCCGCTGTTTCACGAAGTGGTCGACGACTTTATGGCTTTCATCGGCGATTCGCCGCTGGTGATTCATAACGGCATGTTCGACCTCGGCTTCATCAATGCCGAACTCGATCGCATCAAGCGCCCGCCGGTGCCGCGCGAGCGTCTCGTTGACACGCTGCTGCTGGCGCGCCGCAAGCATCCCGGTGTGTCGAACAAGCTCGACGATCTCTGCGCCCGCTATGCGATCGACAATTCCCGCCGCACCAAGCACGGCGCGCTGCTCGACTCCGAATTGCTGGCGGAAGTCTATATAGACCTCATTGGCGCCCGTCAGTCGCAACTGATCCTGGCGGACGAAGCGCCTGCGCAGCGCACCGGCAGCATCAATGACGCACCGCGCCGCCAGCGCGAGATCGCACTTGCGCCGCGCGTGACCGAAGCCGATCGCGCCGAGCACCGCGCCTTTGTCGCAACGATGGGCGAGAAGGCAATCTGGAACGAATTTCTGGGAACGCCGTCGTAAAACGACAATGGCCGGGACAAGCCCGGCCATGACGTAAGCTTATTGTTTGGAGCACCCGAACTTAGTTTGCCGGACCAGCGTCGGCTTGAGCCTGACGTTCCAGGTTCTGCCGGTACAGACCGACGAAATCCACGGGATCGAGCATCAGCGGCGGGAAGCCACCATCGCGCACCGCGGTGGCGATGATTTCGCGCGCGAACGGGAAGAGTAGGCGCGGGCATTCGATCATGACAAGCGGGTGCAGGTTTTCCTGCGGCACGTTGACGATGCGGAATACGCCGGCATAGGCCAGTTCGAACGAGAACAGCACCGAGCCGGCGTTCTCGGCCTTGCCCTCGACCGACAGCGTCACTTCATATTCGCTCTCGGAGAGATTGTTGGCGCCGACATTGATCTGGATATTGATGTTCGGCTGCTGGGCCTGCGGTGCCAGCGAGGCTGGAGCGTTCGGGTTTTCGAACGACAGGTCTTTGGTGTACTGCGCCAGTACATTGAGCTGGGGGGGTGACTGCTCCGGAGGGGTGCCGTTGCCGTTTGCCATCGAAAAATTCTCCTGAAGCGCTGCCGGGCGGGTGGAACCGGTTCGTCGCGGACGTCCGCGCGAACGGTCGAATGAGGTGATCGCGGCGAGTGGCTATCATAGGCCTGCGGCACTCGACAAGGATGCCACGCCGCAACCTGAGCGCTAGAAAATCGCTGGTTTGACCCACCGCTTGGGCATCCAGGTGCAAAACCGGTCATATTCGCCCCGAATTCACGTTAAATGACTGAAAGTGCGGGTTTTCCTCGTTCGATCCGATTTCCTCTGACGGACAAACGCGCTAGAATTTATCGAAACGGTTGCGGTCGAGGCTGCCGGCGCGAAGGCCGCTTTGCCGCAGCCGGACACGATGGCGCGCCATTGGCTGGGCTTAGTTTCATGTCTACATGAAGCAGGTTCGCCCATGACGCGATCTCCCGACCCTCTGGGAGCCGATTTCAGACCGCGATGGGCGGCATAGTCTTCCGCCGGGCATGCCCGGCACCGATCAGAAAGCAATAAGACGTGGACATTTACACCATCATCTTCCTGGCACTGGCGGTCTTCATTTTCATCCGCCTGCGCAACGTGCTCGGACAGCGCACCGGCGAGGAGCGTCCGCCCTTCGACCGCGCCGCGCGTGATGCTCTACCGCCCGAAGGCAATGTCGTGCCGATGCCCGGCGGCCCCATCGATCAGGCTGCGCCGGCACCGGCCGCCGACGTCTCTCCCGCCGAGCGCTGGAAGGGCATCGCCGAACCGGGCACGCCGCTCGCCGCCGGTCTCGATGCCATCGTCGACCAGGATTCGTCGTTCGATCCCCGCCATTTCATCACCGGTGCCAAGGGCGCCTACGAAATGATCGTGCTGGCTTTTGCCAATGGCGATCGCCGGTCGTTGAAGGACCTGCTGTCGTCTGAGGTGTTCGACTCGTTCGATGCCGTCATCAAGGACCGCGAGAAGAACGAGCAGAAGACCGAGACGCGTTTCGTCTCGATCGACAAGGCCGAACTCGTCGGCGCAGAAGTGCGTGATCGCGCGGCGCAGCTCACCGTGCGTTTCGTGTCGCAGATGATCTCGGTGACGCGCGACAAGACCGGCGCTGTAGTCGACGGCAATGCCGACAAGGTCAGCGACATCACCGACGTGTGGACCTTTGCCCGCGACATCACTTCGCGCGATCCGAATTGGAAGCTGGTTGGCACCGGCAGCGTGCAATAACGCTGCCAGGCTCGGCCGGCTTGCCGCGCTGTGCGTGATTGCTGCTGCGTTGGTTCCTGCCCCTGCAGACGCACGGGTCCGGCGTTACGCTAAGCACGTCAAGAATGAACCCGCACAATTTGTCTATGTCCCGCGGCACAATCCGCCGCGGGAATGGCCGTTCGAATTCACAGGCAGCCAGTACGAGCCTGTCGCTTGGGCCAATATCGCCGGCTGGAGCGAAGACGATCACCTCCTCGCCTTCCAGGCTTTTCGTACCAGCTGCAAACCGATTGTAGCTCAACGCAAGGCACCACCAGATTCCAAGGCGCTCGGCACCACGCTCCGCGATCCCTGCCGGGCTGCGAGAACTGCCGAGATTTCCGATGGCGCCAAGGCCCGCGCCTTCTTTGAAGACCATTTTCAGCCGCTGCGTATCTCACGGCTCGGCGAACCCGAAGGTTTTGTCACCGGCTACTATGAGCCGGTGATCGACGGTTCGCGCACGAAGACTGACGTTTACACCGTGCCGGTCTATCGCCGCCCGTCGAATCTGTTTGTGCGCGGCTATCGCCAGTCATCCGCAAGCATGCCGAATGGCGGCGATGTGTTCCGCAAGATCGGCCGTCGCAAACTCGTGCCTTATTATGATCGTGGTGAGATCGAAGACGGCGCCATCGCCGGGCGTGGGCTCGAAATCGTCTGGCTGAAGAGTCAGATTGATCTGCTGTTCACGCAGATCCAGGGCTCGGCGCGCGTCCGCCTCGAAGACGGCGGCACGGTGCGGATCAATTACGATGCACATAATGGCTATCGCTACACGCCGGTCGGCCGCGTACTCATCGATCGCGGCATCATCCCGCGTGAACAGATGTCGATGCAGCGCATCCGTCAATATATGGATGAGAATCCCGATGCGGCGAGCGAACTGCGCCGGCAGAACCGCTCTTACGTGTTCTTCCGCGAGGTGCAGCTCTCCGACAAGGATGAAGCCGTCGGCGCCCAGGGTGTACCGCTGACGCCGGGCCGCTCCATCGCCGTCGACAAGTCGCTGCATGTCTATGGCACGCCGTTCTTCATCGAAGGCGATCTGCCTGTCGACTCGGATACGGCAAAGACGCCGTTCCGTCGCCTGATGGTGGCGCAGGACACTGGCTCGGCCATTATCGGCCCTGCCCGCGCGGATCTGTATTTTGGCGCCGGCGCAGAAGCTGGCCGAGTCGCCGGGCGGATGCGCCATCCTGCGCGCTTCGTGATGCTGGTGCCGAAGAGTCTCGATCCCTCTGCGCGCGGCCATCACATGCCGCTGCCCGATGCGCGGCCGTCGGAGCGAATCGCAAAACTGTTTCCACAGACGGAGCCGAAGCCTGCGGAAGCATCGAAGGTCGAAAATTCCGCGACCGATAACAAGGCTGCAGCAAAGCCCGATACGTCCAAGTCTGATACATCGGTCGCGTCAAAACCCGTAGCGCCAACGGTGACAGCGACGCGGCCATTGCCAGTTGCAAAACCGGCTGTGGCTGCAGTCGCGCCCGCCCCGACGTCGTCTCCATCCGTGGCTACGACAGTGCCATTGCCGGAGGCTCGGCCTGCGGTCGCGCCTCAAGTCGCAGCCGAGGCGAAGTCGCAGAAAAAACCCGAAGTAAAACCTGAAGTGAAGCGGGAAGTTAAACCGAAACGTGCCAAAGTCAGGCACCGCGTGTATCGTCGCGCAGCGAAGCAGCCGCAATCCCTCTTCCGTTTCCCCTGGCAATGAAGCGTTCACGTCCACCGCAACTCGTCGATCCCGTGGCGCCGCGCCGTCGCCGCGTGCTGAGCGAAGAGGAGCGCGCGCTGTGGGAACTGGTCGCCAAACAGGTCAAGCCGCTGCGCAAGAAGCGCGTGGTGAAGCCGGAGCCTGCGGAAGACGCGCCAACGCTTGTGAAAGTCGCGGCGCCCAAGAAGATAACCTCGGCACCGCCGGCAGTCCTCAAAGCCGCAAAGCCTGCGCCGCCGCCCGTGCCGCCTCTGGCGCCGCTCGGCCGCCGCGAACGTTCGCAGCTCTCGCGCGGTCGCAAGGACATCGACGCGCGGATCGATCTGCACGGGATGACACAGACGCGCGCGCATCACGCGCTGTCGGCATTCCTGCATCGCGCCAGCCATGACGGCATGACTTTCGTGCTGGTCATCACCGGCAAGGGCCGCACGACCGGCCCGGAATCCGAGCGCGGCGTCCTGCGCCGCCAGGTACCGCTTTGGCTGGGCCTGCCGGAATTTCGGTCGCTGGTGGTGGGATTCGAGGAAGCGCATATCGGGCACGGCGGCGCCGGTGCGCTGTATGTGCGGATCAGGCGGGCGCGGTAGGCCCAAACTCGTCATTCCGGGATGCACGCAAGTCGGCGAAGCCGGCTGCAGTGCAGACCCGAAATCTCGCAGTGATAGGGCCGCACGAGGTTCCGGGTTCGCGCATGAGCGCGCCCTCAGCCACTCCAATCGGAGTGGCGGGGAACGACGAGGTTGGCGAACTACAAAATAAACCGGCTCAGATCCGAATTCTTCGCCAGATCCCCCACATGCTTCTGCACATAGGCGGCATCGATTCGGATGGTCTCGCCGTTGCGATCGGGCGCAGCGAAGGAAATCTCGTCGAGCACCCTCTCCATCACCGTCTGCAAACGTCGTGCTCCGATATTCTCGACGGTTGAATTCACGGCAACGGCGACATCGGCCAGTGCATCGATGGCATCATCTGCAAATTCGAGCATCACGCCTTCGGTCTGCAGCAGCGCCACATACTGCTTGATCAGCGAAGCCTCGGGTTCGGTGAGAATGCGGCGCATGTCATCGCGGGTCAGCGCATTGAGCTCGACGCGGATCGGCAGGCGGCCCTGCAATTCCGGCAAGAGATCGCTCGGCTTGGCAATATGGAATGCACCGGATGCGATGAACAGGATGTGGTCGGTCTTCACCGCGCCGTGCTTGGTCGAGACGGTGGTGCCTTCAATCAGCGGCAGCAGGTCGCGCTGTACGCCTTCGCGCGACACTTCACCGCCGCTGCGGCCATCGCGCACACAGATCTTGTCGATCTCGTCGAGAAACACGATGCCATTGTTCTCGACGACAGAGATCGCTTCCTGGACCAGCGCATCGCTGTCGAGCAGCTTGTCGGCTTCCTCATTCACCAACGGCTCATGCGCATCTTCCACACGTAGACGGCGCGTCTTGGTGCCCTTGCCCATCTTGCCGAAGATATCGCCGATCGAGATCGCGCCCATCTGCGCGCCGGGCATCCCGGGAATTTCGAACATCGACGGGCCGCCGGAGGACTGCACCTCGATCTCGATTTCCTTATCGTTGAGCTCGCCGGTGCGGAGCTTCTTGCGGAAGGACTCTTTCGTCGCCGTACTCGCCGTGGCGCCGACCAACGCGTCGACCACACGATCCTCGGCGGCGAGCTGCGCACGCGCCTGGACGTCCTTGCGCTTGCGCTCGCGGGTCAGCGAGATCGCGACCTCGACGAGGTCCCTGATGATCTGCTCGACGTCGCGGCCGACGTAACCGACTTCAGTGAACTTGGTGGCCTCGACCTTGATGAAAGGCGCGCCTGCGAGCTTCGCAAGCCGACGCGCAATCTCGGTCTTGCCGACGCCGGTGGGGCCGATCATCAAAATATTCTTCGGCAGTACTTCCTCGCGGAGCGACCCCGTTAGCTGCAGGCGTCGCCAGCGATTGCGCAGTGCGATGGACACCGCGCGTTTGGCATCATGCTGGCCGACGATGAAGCGGTCGAGTTCACTAACGATTTCGCGGGGAGAAAAGTCGGTCATGTCGCTCTACGTAGGTTGAGAAGGGCGTTGGGACAAGCGGATCAGATGATGGGTGGTCCGGCCTGCCAGGTTCGGATCGCTTCGAATGGATGAATCAGCATGATCACGTTCAAAGTGAGATTGTCGCGGATATGCAGGCCGACCAGAACTTCGAATAGAAGTGCAATCGCGACCGTAGCCAAGACCGGCAGCTTCCGGGCAAGAATGAAGCCGATGATCATCGATAGCGTGTCCGCCAGCGAATTGACGATACTGTCGCCGTAATAATCGAGCGACATCGTTCCGGCGCGATAGCGCTCGATGATCCAGCTTGAATTTTCCAGCAGCTCCCAACCGCCTTCCACGAGCATCGCTACGATCAGCCGCGCGATCCAGGACAGTCGTGGAAACAGCAGCCAGGTGGCGGCGTAGAACAGGAAGCCATGGATGATGTGGGAAAAGGTGTACCAGTCGGTGAGATGCTGCGAGTTCTCCGAACTCAGCACCACGCCATGCCAGAGCTTCATATAGCCGCAGGCACAGATCGGCAGCCGTCCCATCGCATAGAGAAGTGTTGCCTGCAGCGCGAGCAGACCGAGCGCGATCGCGACGCCCTGCGTGACCGAGAGGCCGGTGACGGAAGACGCGCGGGTATCGTGACCCGCGGCGGTCATGCCTCCAGCATTTCCAGCGTCACGTTCCGGTTGGTGTAGACGCAGATATCGGCGGCGATATCGAGCGACTTGCGCACGATGGTCTCGGCATCCTGGTCGGTATCGACCAGCGCCCGCGCCGCTGCCAGTGCGTAATTGCCGCCGGAGCCGATGGCCATTACGCCGGCTTCCGGTTCCAGCACGTCGCCGGTACCGGTCAGCACCAGCGAAACGTCCTTGTCGGCGACGATCATCATGGCTTCCAGCCGGCGCAGATACCGGTCTGTGCGCCAGTCCTTGGCGAGTTCGACGGCCGCCCGGGTCAATTGGCCGGGATACTGTTCCAGTTTGGCTTCGAGACGCTCGAACAGCGTGAAGGCGTCCGCCGTGGCGCCGGCAAAGCCGCCGATCACGTCGCCCTTGCCCAGCTTACGGACCTTTTTGGCGTTGGATTTGATGACCGTCTGGCCGATCGAGACCTGGCCGTCGCCGCCGATCACGACTTTACCGCCCTTGCGGACGGTCAGTATGGTGGTGCCGTGCCAGACCGGAGACGATCCGTCATGGGAGGCCGAATAGGATGCGTTCATGGAAACCCTCTTGAGGGCCTGATCTAGGCACGGATACCGGCCGTTGCAAATCCGGTGAGGAAGCATAGGCCAGCGGCCGATGCGCGCGGATTCCGGTCACCATAGGCGCAAAGATCGGTCCGGAATCGGCTCTCCCGCGGTAGCGAAGGTGTCATCTCCCTGTTAAAAGGGCGCGTTTTCAGCAGGCGGAGAGGCGTTTTCATGCGCACGGCGACGATCAAGCGCAAGACCAAGGAAACCGATATCGAGGTCTCCGTGAACCTCGACGGTACCGGCGTATCCAAATCGACCACCGGAATCGGCTTCTTCGACCATATGCTCGATCTGCTCGCCCGCCATTCCCGCATCGACGTCACCGTGAAGGCGGTCGGCGACCTCCATGTCGATTTCCATCACACGGTAGAGGATGTCGGTATCGCGCTCGGCCAGGCGGTCAAGCAGGCGCTCGGCGATATGGCCGGGATCACCCGCTATGCCTCGGTCTATATGCCGATGGACGAGACCCTGACCCGGGTGGCGCTGGATATTTCCGGCCGGCCGGTGCTGGTGTTCAAGTCCACCTTCCCGACCCACAAGATCGGCGAATTCGACACCGAACTCGTGCGCGAGTGGTTCAATGCCTTTGCCGGCAATGCGGGCGTGACTTTGCACGTCGAAACCCTATATGGCGAGAACAGCCATCACATTGCCGAATCCTGCTTCAAGGGTCTGGCGCGGGCACTGCGGACGGGTGTTGCGATCGATCCGCGCAATGCCGGCGAAGTGCCATCCACCAAGGGTCAGCTCGGCGGCTGATCGGCCTCTATGGTTTCGGGCGGAGTTTGCCATGCCGGTCTACACAGTTCACGCACCTCGCGGTGCCGGCCCTGAGCCGTTTGCGGCAACGGACAAGTTCGAGTTCGTGCGCGATGGATTCCATTTCTGGGCGTTCGTCGCCGGCCTCATCTGGCTGATCTATCATCGGCTGTGGTGGGCGTTGCTCGGCTATGTCGTGCTGTCGATCGCAGGCGAAGTCGCGCTGTCGATGTTGAAGGTCGATCTCGGCGCCCGTTTCGTCGTGATGCTGCTGTTCGCGCTGCTGATGGGCTTCGAGGCCGCCAGCCTGCGACGCTGGACTCTGTCGCGCGGCAAGTGGCGTCAGCTCGATGTGGTCGTCGCCGATAACAAGGATGCCGCCGAGCGTCGCTTCTTCGATCGCTGGACCGCGCAGCACAACGCAGTCAACGATCAGTGGGCGAGCGATCGCGGCGGTCCGCCGCCGACCCGTCACGTTCCCAGCCAGTCTTTCTCACGTCCGCCTTCTCCGGCGCAAAACGACATCATCGGGTTATTCCCGCAACCGGGAGTGACACGGTGAGCGTTGCCATTATCGATTACGGCTCCGGCAACCTGCACTCCGCGGCGAAAGCGTTCGAGCGCGCCGCGCGCAGCATGGATGTGCCGGAGAAAATCATTGTCACGCGCGATCCCGAAGCGGTGTTCCGCGCCGATCGCATCGTGCTGCCCGGCGTCGGCGCCTTTGCGGATTGCCGCAAGGGACTGGATTCGCTGGACGGCATGGTCGAGGCGATGACCGAAGCGGTGCGCGACAAGGCGCGGCCTTTCTTCGGTATCTGCGTCGGCATGCAGCTGATGGCGACCAAGGGCAAGGAACACGTCACGACCGACGGGCTCAACTGGATTGCTGGCGATGTCGAGAAGATCCAGCCGCGCGAAGAGAATCTGAAGATCCCGCATATGGGCTGGAATACGCTCGATATGGTGCGTGAGCATGCCGTGCTGGAGCGCCTGCCGCTCGGGCCGAAGGGCCGCCACGCCTATTTCGTACACTCCTATCATCTAAACGCGGTCAACGAGGCCGATGTGCTGGCGCGTGCCGACTACGGCGGTCCCATCACCGCCATCGTCGGCAAGGACACCGCGATCGGTACACAATTTCATCCCGAAAAGAGCCAACGCTTTGGGTTGGCTCTGATTTCGAACTTTCTGAAGTGGAAGCCGTGATTCTCTTTCCTGCCATCGATCTGAAAAACGGCCAGTGCGTTCGCCTCGAACAGGGCGACATGGCGCGCGCCACTGTGTTCAACCTCGATCCCGCAGCACAGGCGCGCGACTTCGAGACCCAGGGTTTCGAATATCTCCATGTCGTCGATCTCGATGGCGCCTTTGCGGGCAAGCCGGTGAATGCGCAGGCCGTGGAATCGATGCTGAAGGTCATCAAGATGCCGGTGCAGCTCGGCGGCGGCATTCGCGATCTCAAGACGGTCGAAGCCTGGCTGGCCAAGGGCATCGCCCGCGTCATCATCGGCACGGCTGCGGTGCGCGATCCCGCGCTCGTAAAGGAAGCCGCGAAGAAATTCCCCGGCAAGGTGGCCGTTGGCCTCGATGCGCGCGACGGCAAGGTTGCCGTCGAAGGCTGGGCCGAGACCTCGACTGTCACCGCACTCGAAATCGCACAGCGTTTTGAAGATGCAGGCGTCGCCGCGATTATCTTCACCGACATCGCGCGCGATGGCTTGCTCAAGGGTATCAATTGGGATGCGACGATTGCGCTGGCCGATTCGATTTCAATTCCGGTGATCGCCTCGGGCGGCCTTGCCTCCATCGATGATATCAAGGCCATGCTTGAGCCACGCGCGGCGAAGCTCGAAGGTGCGATCTCCGGTCGTGCGCTGTATGACGGACGGATTGATCCGGCCGAGGCGCTGAAGCTCATCAAGCGGGCGGCATAAGGACCGAGCCATGTTTAAAGTCCGCGTCATCCCCTGTCTCGATGTCAAGGACGGACGTGTCGTGAAGGGCGTCAATTTCGTCGACCTGCGCGATGCCGGCGATCCCGTAGAGGCTGCTATCGCCTATGACGCCGCTGGCGCCGATGAGCTCACTTTCCTTGATATCAACGCCACCCACGAAAACCGCGGCACCATGATGGACGTGGTCCGTCGCACCGCCGAAGCCTGTTTCATGCCGCTGACGGTCGGCGGCGGCGTGCGTACGGTGGATGACATCAAGACGCTGCTGCGCGCCGGTGCCGACAAGGTTTCGATCAATTCGGCCGCGGTGGCCAATCGCCAGTTCGTCAAGGAAGCCGCCCAGAAGTTCGGCGAGCAGTGCATCGTGGTGGCCATCGATGCCAAGCGCGCCGCCTCGCGCTGGGAGATCTTCACCCATGGCGGCCGCAAGTCGACCGGCATCGATGCCATCGAATTCGCCCAGGAAGTCGTTTCATTGGGAGCAGGTGAAATCCTGCTCACATCGATGGATCGCGACGGTACCCGCTCCGGCTTCGATATCGAACTGACCCGGGCCATCGCCGACAGCGTCGGCGTACCGGTGATCGCCTCGGGCGGCGTCGGTAATCTCGATCATCTGGTAGAAGGTATCAGGAGCGGCCACGCCAATGCGGTGCTGGCGGCCTCGATTTTTCACTTCGGGGAATTTACCATTCGCGAGGCCAAGGAGCATATGGTCCGGGCCGGACTGCCGATGCGGCTCGACCCCTAGGTCAATCTCTGGCAGGAGTCTGCGTTGCCCAGCCAACAAGGCGCCGAAATGGCTTTTACGCTTCACGATCTCGCTGACACCATCGACGCCCGCGCGGCGGCGGGTGGCGACACGTCCTATACCCGCAAGCTGCTCGACAAGGGCGCGGAGCATTGCGCCAAGAAATTCGGCGAGGAAGCGGTCGAAACCGTGATCGCGGCGGTCGAGAACGATCGCACCAATCTGATCAATGAAAGTGCCGACCTGCTGTTTCATCTGCTGGTGCTGCTGAAGGCGCGCGGCGTGACGATTCAGGAGGTCGAGGCGGCGCTCGGTCAGCGCACGTCCCAATCCGGACTGCAAGAGAAAGCGTCGCGCAAGAGCGAGTAACAGCGTCGATCACAACGGGGACCGCTTCATGGATATGCGGGCAGACCAACAATACAATCCCTATCGGAATTTCTCGCGGGAGCAGTGGGCCAAGCTGCGCGACGATACGCCGATGACGCTGGAGGCCGGCGAGATCGCCGCTCTGCGTTCGATGTACGATCGCCTCGATCTGCGCGAGGTCGAAGAGATTTATTTGCCGCTGTCCCGCCTGCTCTCGATCTATGTCACGGCGACGCAACGTCTTTACTACGCGCAGCGCAGGTTCCTCGGCATCGAGGATCGCAAGATGCCCTATATCATCGGCGTCGCCGGGTCGGTGGCGGTCGGCAAGTCGACTACCGCCCGCGTGCTGCAGGCACTGCTCGCAAGATGGTCGCCGCGGCCCAAGGTCGATCTCGTCACCACCGACGGCTTTCTCTATCCGAACGCGGTGCTCGAGCGCGAAGGCATCATGCAGAAGAAGGGCTTTCCCGAAAGCTACGATCTGCCGACGCTGCTACAGTTTCTCAGTGACATCAAAGCCGGTCGCAATGCCGTCCGCGCGCCTGTGTATTCGCATCTCACTTACGACGTGGTCCCAAACAAGTGGGTCGAGGTCGATCAGCCCGACATCCTGATCGTCGAAGGCGTCAATGTGCTACAGACCGGCCGCCTCCCGCGCGACGGCAAGGCGGTGCCTGTGGTCTCCGACTTCTTTGACTTCTCCGTCTATATCGACGCCGATGAGCCGGTACTGCGCGACTGGTATGTGAGACGGTTTCTGGCGCTGCGCGACACCGCATTCCACGATCCGCGATCCTATTTCAATCGCTACGCATTGCTGTCGGATGAAGAAGCCACCGCGACGGCGCTGGCGATCTGGGAGCGCACCAACCTCGCCAATCTCGAAGACAACATCCTGCCGACGCGGCCGCGTGCGACGCTGATCCTTAAAAAGGGCGCGGATCACGTGGTGGAAAACGTCGCGCTGCGTCGCCTCTAAGCGATTAAGCCGCGTGGCGTGAGGTGTCCGTGCTGAAATGCTCGATATAGCGTGCGCCGATCGACGTCACCGGCATCACGATCAGAACGTCGGTGGTGCCGAACTGATGATCGATCACGGCGCCGTCGCCGATCATGGCGCCGATCCGTAGATAGCCTTTGATCAGCGGCGGTAGCGCACGAAGCGCCGCCTTGGTGTCGATGGCATCCGCGGCCATCCGGTTCATCTCGACATAGCGCGACGGATGCGCGCGGGCGCGCCAGGCTTCGGGCGCGCGGGCGTTGTGATGCAGGAACGACAGCGGCAGCGCGAGGCGATCCGGATCGGTGCCTTCAAAACTGGCGCAACCGATCATGACGTCGAACTTGTTCTGTCGCACGTAGCTCCAGATGCCCTGCCACAGTAATTCGACGGTGCGCTTGTTGCGGTAGCGCGGCAGCACGCAGGAGCGACCGAGTTCGAGGAAGCGCAGACCCGCATGGCGCTCGATCATCCCCGACAGATCGAATTCGCTGTCGGTATAGAAACCCCCGTTCTGCATGGCCGCCTCATGGCGTAGCAGGCGATAGGTGCCGACCACCGGCTGCTTGCCGGACAGTGTGGGCTTGGCATCGTGATCGACGACGAGAAGGTGATCGCAGATCTTGTCGAATGCATCTTTGTCGCGGCGTGCCAGCATAGTGGCGGCGTCGGCGATCGCGGTGCCGTTCTTGTAGAATACCTTGTAGCGCAGACGCTGCGCGCGTTTTACATCGCGCTTGTCCTGCGCGAGGCGAACTTCGAGCGGACCCATCCGGCCCAGCGAACTCGTGGCGACGGGAATACCGTTGGCCGGATCGAGATGCAGCGGCGGCTTGAACCAGGTGATCGCCGTCTGCGCGGCGGCGCTCATGTTCTGGGGCCGCAACATCTGCATGAAACCCTGCTTCGGTCGCACCAGTTCGTTGCCGTGCATGGCCATCCCCAACTCAATCGCCTTGTGCCGCAGGCATCGCGCGAATCATCGATGCGGCTTATCCGCACCAGACATCACGGGCGCTCAACAGCCGTGTGACGGGCGTGTTGCGGGGGTGTGACAGCGAAGGTGGAGCTGCTAGGCGGCGACGTGCCGCATCTTGGCGAGTCCCTTGAGGGCTTCGGCGAGCTTGTCGCGGTCCAGCGGCTTCATCAGGAAGCCGTCCATGCCGGCCTCGAAACAGGCATAGCGATCTTCGACCAGTGCATTCGCTGTGAGGGCCAGGATCGGGGTACGCCTGACGCGTTGACCGGCCTCGCGCGCGCGAATGCGTTTGGTGGTCTCGATGCCGTCGAGCTTCGGCATCTGGATATCCATCAAGACGAGGTCATAAGGCGTGCCTGCGGAGTCGGAGGCGAGCCAGGATTCCAGTGCCTCTTCGCCATTGGTGGTCACGACCGGCTTGTGGCCAAGCCGCGTCAGCAACGAGCGCATCAGTAGCGCGTTGATCTCGTTGTCTTCGGCGACCAGGATCGAGAGGCTGGGTGCCATCGCCTCCGTTAGTTCCGGTGTGGCCGGATCGCGATCCAACAGATCATCGGCGGCGATCGTCGGTGAGTCCATCTGTAATGTCAGGCGCGCGGCAAGCGAGGCCGCACGCAGTGGCTTCACCAGATAGCCGGTAAACGCACTCGGCGTCGCGGGCTGCAATTCATGGCGCATCGCAGGCGTGAACAGCACGATCCGTCGCAGCGCATGCGGAATTGCGGTGTCCGCGAGGTGCTCGGCAGCGTTAGCACCAAGGGCGCGATCGATCATGACGGCATGCCACGACCGTTCGGGTAGCAGGGCTTGCGCGACGGCAATATCGGACACGGTGCAAGTCTGTGCCCCCCAGCGCCCGAGCCGCAGGGCCGTCAGTGAGGCTTCGATGGTCTGCGGCGCCACCAGCATCACCGAAAGGCCGGTAAGATCGGGTGCCATGAAAGTCGCGGTGCCACTGTCGGATGCGGCGAGCGGGATCGACACTTCGAATGTCGAACCGGCGCCGAGCGTGCTCTGCAGCGTGATGCGGCCGTTCATGCGCTTGACGATGCGCTCGCTGATGCTGAGGCCAAGACCCGTTCCGCCATAATGGCGCGCGGTGCCCTCGTCTGCCTGCTCGAATTCGCGGAAGATGCGCTGCTGCGCATCCGGCGCGATGCCGATGCCGGTGTCGCGCACCAGGAAAGAGATTTCGTTCGGCCAGATGCCGGGTTCGACGATCAGCGCTACGCCGCCGGTCGCCGTGAACTTGATGGCATTGCCGGCGAGATTGAGCAGCACTTGGCGCAGGCGCGCCGCATCGCCCATCACTGTCAGCGGCAATCGCTCATCGACATAGGCCGCGATTTCGAGATTGCGTGCCTGCGCGCGCGGCGCCAGCAATTCGGTGATGTCCTCGATCAATCCGGCTAGTGCAAAGGGTCGATGTTCCAGATCGATCTTGCCGGCCTCGATCTTGGAGTAATCTAGCAGCTCCTCGATCAGCGACAGCAGCGCATCGCCGGAGGTCTTCACGGCCTTGGCGTAAGTGGTCTGTTCGGGTGTCAGCGGCGTATCGAGCAGCAAGCCGCTCATGCCGAGAATGCCGTTCAGCGGCGTGCGGATTTCATGCGATGCCATCGCGAGGAACCGCGACTTGGCTCGGTTGGCGGCATTGGCATGGTCGCGTGCCTCACCGAGGGCGCGTTCGGTCTGGGTACGGTCAGTGACATCGCGGCCGACGCATTGCAATTCGGCGGGCTGGCCCGCATCGATGCGCACCAGACCTTCGCGCCAGGCGATCCAGCGCGGACCGGTCGCCGTGGCGATCTTCTGATCGTGCATGCTGGTGCCGTTCGACTCGTTGGCGATATCGCCCTGCTCCAGCAGCGCGAGTTCGAAGTGGCTGCCGATCAATGCTTCGCGCGATTGTTCCGCCAGCGCACAATAGGCATCGTTGACGAAGGTGATGCAGCCTTCGCTGTTGCGGATCACGATCAGGTCGCCCTGCGCTTCGAACAGGCTGCGCGCGCGCTCTTCGGCTTCCTTCAATTCCCAGTTCCGGTCGACCAGGGCTTCGTTATGCGCAGCCAGTTTGCGCATCCGTTTGCCTATGAAGCGCATGCGGATGCTCATGGTGGCCAGGGCGACGCAGGCCAGCGCGAACAGGAAGCTGGCGCCGATTGCAAAAGCGTGCGGGTCGTAACCTGAGTCTTTCGAGGTCGAACCTGAGATGAAACCATAGGCGCCACCGAAGGCAGCCGAGAACATCACGAAAGAGCGGATGACGAAAGCAAGCCACGGAAAACGGCGCGCGAAGCGGCGGAAGTAGACCTTGATCCGGAAAACACCTTTCGCCACAGATCAGCACTCCGGCTTGGTCACATCATGGCTCGCGATTGCACGCGAATACAGGCCGCGATCAGGCGATCGCAGATGTCGGAAACAATGCGGGTATGTTGTTGCCAAGTGCTTGCACGGTGGCAGTTTTGAATTTGCCCGCGCTGACATGGTTGATGAAGCGTTAATGCGCGGCCTAGAGGCTGGCCGCTGCCATCCGCGCCGGGCTCCGGCTGTGAGCGCTGACGATCAGCGCTGCGGCGTCGCGCGCCGTGAAGCTGCGAGATTTCACGAAGATCCGGTAGTCGGCGTCGCCCTGTTCCGACAGATAGATGACGGGTTCCGATGTTACCGATGTGTCGGCGATGCCGATGAAGCGCGTCGCAGCGGTGACGGGACAAGCGTCCGGTTCCGCCGCATCGACATCATCAAGTACGACGAAGTCGGCAATCTCGGCGCTATCGACGATCTGCACACGGACGGTTGCCTGCAAGGGATCGCTGGTGAAGCTGACATGCGATTGCGCCTGCCAGGGCATGGTGGCGATCTGGACGCTGGTCTCACCGGTTGAGATGCAGGGATGCGTGCCGGCTACGAGATCGCCACGGGCGAGAAATGCCGCGAGTACCAGAGGAATCGTCGAGGCTAAAATCTTGAAACGCAGCATGACACGATACTCGCCCTGGCCCCGTAACGCGGGGTTATGGTGAGCAGAGCGTAAACAAAACTCGTTACTATCGCGTTGACGTCCACATCAGTGGCGAGGAGGAGACGTCAAGCAGCTCGGCGAATGCCCTCCGCCAGCGCGCGGTAAGACAACGCTTCGGCCAGATGCAGCCGCCCGATTTTCTCGGCGCCGTCGAGATCCGCCAGCGTCCGCGCCACGCGCAGCACGCGGTGATAGCCGCGCGCGGTCAGTCGCATTGTTTCGGCGGCATCGCGCAACAATGTCAGTCCCTGGGCATCCGGCTGCGCTACCGTTTCCAGCACAGAGGCCGGCGCGGAGGCATTGGTATGTGTGCCCGGCAATCCCGCCGCCGCATAGCGCATGATCTGCAGATCGCGCGCGGCGGCGACACGCGCCGCGACTTCGGCGGAACCTTCCGACGGTGGCGGCAGAATGAGATCCGCCGCGGTCACCGCCGGGACTTCGATGCGCAGATCGATGCGGTCCATCAAGGGGCCCGAGATGCGCGCCTGATAATCCGAGGTGCAACGATCGATGCGGCCGCGCTTGCAGGAGAAGCCCGGCTCGAACGCGTGACCGCAACGGCATGGATTCATCGCAGCAACCAGCATAAAGCGTGCGGGATAGGTGACGCGATGATTGGCACGCGAGACCGCCACCTCGCCATTCTCCAGCGGAGCGCGCAGCGAATCCAGCACGCGCGGATCGAATTCCGGCAATTCATCGAGAAACAGTACGCCTTGATGCGCCAGCGAAATCTCGCCCGGCCGCGCGCGCAGGCCGCCGCCTGTGAGTGCGGCCATGCTGGCGGAATGATGCGGCGCGCGTAATGGCCGCCGTGCGGTGAGCACGCCGTCCTTGATCTCGCCGGCGACCGACGCAATCATTGAGACTTCAAGCAGCTCCGCCGGCGATAGCGGCGGCAGGATCGATGGCAGCCGTGCCGCCAGCATGGATTTTCCCGATCCCGGACTCCCTGCCATCAACAGGTGATGGCCGCCCGCGGCAGCGATTTCCAGCGCGCGTTTGGCGCTTTCCTGTCCCTTGATGTCGCGCAGATCGAGCAGCGTATCTTCGCGCGCATGTATCTTCGGCTGCGGCCGTGACAAAATCTGTGTGCCCTTGAAGTGATTGGCGATCTGGATCAGCGACGTCGCGGCGATGATCTGGATGTCGGGACTGGCCCAGGCGGCTTCCGCCCCGCAGTCCGCCGGACAGATCAATCCTTCGTCGCGCGCGTTGGCGCCGATCGCGGCCGGCAGTACGCCGGCCACGGGAGCGAGCGAACCATCGAGGCCGAGTTCACCGAGTACAGTGAAGCCCGTCAATGCATCCGGCGGAATCGCGCCGATCGCAGCCATCAGTCCCAGCGCAATCGGCAGATCGTAATGGCTGCCTTCCTTCGGTAGGTCAGCCGGTGCGAGATTGACGATGATGCGTCGCGCCGGCAGCGCTAGGCCCGAGGCGACCAGCGCCGCGCGGACCCGTTCGCGGGCCTCGGACACCGCCTTGTCGGGCAGGCCGACGATCAAAAAATTAGGCAGGCCGGGCACGACCTGAACCTGCACGTCGACCGCGCGGGCCTCGATCCCCTCAAAGGCTACGGTGGAAACGCGTTGAACCATGCCGCCCTCATTCGACATGAGAGCGTAACCTAAGGTTGCTTCTATTTCAAGAACAATCAGTGAACGAAATGTAGCGGTAAAGTATGCTGGTTTTGGCTGAAGTCGGCCATTGGCGTAGAAAATCTTAAACACGTCATGCAAAGCATCCTATGAGCTTCGAGACGAAGACCGGGTGCCCGCAGATGTCAGATCGCTTGTCGATGCCGCCAGACGCTCCGGATGACGCCGACCTGATCGCTGCGCTGAAGGCGCAGATCGAGGCCCAGCAAGCCATCATCGACCAACAGGCTGCTTCGCTGGCGCATAGCCGGAAGATATTCGATCGCTCCTCGGCGGCAGCGCGAATCGGCGTCTGGGAATGCGACCTTTCCGATGAATCGCTGGTCTGGACCGATGTTGTCTATGACATCTTCGATCTGCCGCGCGGCTCGACGCCGATTCGAGAGGAGGCGCTCGCCTGTTATCCCGAAGAATCCGTCAGGGAACTGACGAAGCGGCGCAGCAAGGCAATCGAAGATCGAACCGGATTCAGTCTCGATGCGGAGATCATCACCTTCAAGGGTAACCGGCGCTGGATCAGGATCACGGCCACAGTCGAGTCGGTCGATGGCGTTGCCGTCCGCATCTTCGGGATGAAGCAGGACATTACCGAAGAAAAAATCCTGGCGGATCGCAATCGCTATCTCGCCGAGTTCGATACGCTGACCGGGCTCGCCAATCGCAGCCAGTTTCAAACCAAGCTGTCGCTGTTCGATGCGGCGTCGACCATCAAGGTGAAGCCGTTCGGCGCGCTGCTGCTGATCGATCTCGATGAATTCAAGCCGGTCAATGACTGTTTCGGTCATGCGGCCGGCGATGCCTGCCTGACCGTCGTCGCAAATCGAATCCGCAATATCTGCGGGGGCGCCGAACTGGTCGCGCGCCTTGGCGGTGATGAATTTGCCGTTCTGCTGGGACCGCACGCACAATTCGAGGAAGCCTCCGAGACCGCGCGTGCGATTGTCACACAGTTGGGTCTACCGATCGATCATCGTGGACAACAGTTGCGCGTCGGCGCATCGGTCGGCATCGCACTGGCGGACAACTGCACGTCGTCGCAACTGGCAGCCATGGCCGACTCGGCACTCTATGCGGCGAAGGATGCCGGACGTGGGACGTTCCGGATCTATAAACGCGGTGCCGAGCTGCGCTCGCGAGACACCTCGTCGGCGGCATGACGATGCGCTCGCTGCGGAGCTCCTGCGGCGATCGCTGTCTCAGGATCGCCGCAAGAAAGTCGCAGGATTTCCGCTAGAGATTCATCACCATCGGCTCGGCGATATAGCGGAAACCATCGCCGGATTTGACCACATGTCCGTAGCCCGGCCAGGCGAAGTGATAGGACATCACCGCGGTCTTGTTGGCTGCCAGCATGTCCAGCATCTTCACCCGCGTCGCCGCCGCCATCTTCGGATCGGAATCATAGGCGAACTCCATCCGCGGCTTCTCCAGCAACAGCACCTGATGATGGGTAAGATCGCCGAGGAACGCGAAGGACTTTCCGTCCGACTGGATCATGAACATATGGTGGCCGAACGTATGGCCAGGTGCATGCATGGCGGTGACGCCCGGCAGGAACTCCTGGCCGTCCTTGAAGAACACCAGGCGATCCTTCACCGGGAGCAGGTTCTTGCGGGCATGGACGATGAAGTCCTTGAGCGGCGAGCCGAGTTTACTTTCGTCGGTCCAGAACTTGAAGTCTTCCTCGCTGAGATAGACCTGCGCGTTCGGAAACAGGGGCTTGTCATTGGCATCGACGATGCCGCCGATATGATCGATATGCGCGTGCGAGCACACGACGGCATCGATATCGCCCGGCTTGATGCCGGCTTCGGCCATACTCTTCTGCAGGCGGCCCGTGGTGTTGCCGAACAGTTGTGACGTGCCCATGCCGGTGTCGAACAGGATGAGCTTGTCGCCCATGTTGACGATCGGCGCGTTCTGTTCGAGCACGACATTGCTGCTGCTGAGGAAATTATCCGTCAGCATCTTCTGCACGTCTTCCTTGGGTACGCCGACGAATGTGCCGGAGGGATCGCCAAGCGGCAAAGGTCCGTCGGAGACAACGGTGACTTCCGCGCTGCCTAACATGAAACGGTGGAAGTAGGGCGCCTGTGTGCCGAGCTTTGGTGCCTTGGCCGATGCGCTGCCGATGAGGCCGGGAGCGAGGAGATTGGCGCCCAACCCTGCGCCGAGCGAGAGCAGGGACCTTCGCGAAACTTCTGAAGTCATGCGTTTCTCCACTGATATGCTTTTGCTTGCCGCCAAATGTGGCGGGCCGCCCGATTGGTCGGGCGTGCATCAACATGCTGCCCTTGCCCTCAATGACTGGCAAGCAAAAGCAGCGGGTGAAGAATTGCGACGAACGGAATTCAAACCGCTGCGTCAAGCATTGACGCAACGCAGCGAATGACGTGGGTGGAGTTTACTTCCGCTTCGCTTCGATCACGTCCCAGACCCGCGCCGCGACATCCGGTCCGCCAAGCTTGGCGATGGCGCGAATGCCCGTGGGCGACGTCACGTTGATCTCGGTGAGATTGCCATCGATCACATCGATGCCGACGAACAGCAGACCGAGATCACGCAGCGCCGGTCCAACGCGTTCGCAGATTTCGCGCTCACGCGGCGAGAGTTCGGTGGCCTTGGCGGCGCCGCCACGCACCATGTTGGAGCGCAAATCGTCTTCAGCCGGCACGCGGTTCACGGCACCGGCGAATTCGCCGTCGATCAGGATGATGCGCTTGTCGCCGTGCTTCACTTCCGGAAGGAAGCGCTGGATCACCCACTGCTCCTTGAAGGTCACGGAGAACAGATCGTAGAGCGAGCCGAAATTCATGTCCTGCGGCAGCACGCGAAACACCGCTGCGCCGCCATGGCCATGCAGCGGCTTCATCACCACAGCGCCATGCTCGGCGCGGAATGCATTGATCTCGTCCTTGTCGCGCGAGATTAGCGTCGGCGGCATCAGGTCCGAGAAGCCCATCACGAAGATCTTCTCCGGCGCGTTGCGTACCGAGGCCGGGTTATTGACCACCAGCGTCTTCGGATGGATGCGCTCCAAAAGATGTGTCGAGGTAATATAAGCGAGATCGAACGGCGGGTCCTGCCGCAGCAACACCACGTCGAAGGATTCCATGTTGGTGCGGGTGGGATCGCCGAGGGTGAAGTAATCGCCTTCGACGTCGCGCACCGACAGCGATTGCACCGGCGCCACCACGTCATTGCCGCGCAGCGAGAGCTTGTCCGGCGTGTAATAGGACAGTTTGTGGCCACGCTTCTGGGCTTCCAGCAACATCGCGAAGGTCGAATCGCCCTTGTGATTGATGCGCGCAATGGGGTCCATCTGGACGGCGACGTTCAAGGTCATGCTGCAAGGTCCGGAATTGTGGTCGGGGAGGCGAAAGCTCAGGTCGAGGCGTCGAATGCCGCTAACAGATGGCGTGGCAAATGTCTTGGCGCAATCAGCACGACGTCAAAACGAAGGTCGAATTCCGCATGTTCGGGATGTGCCATCAGCCAGCCCTGGGCGGCATCCATGATCCGGGCCTGCTGGCGCGGCGTCACCGCATAGGCGGCCTCGTCCAGGCTGGCGCGGGCCTTCACCTCGACAAAGGCGATCAGGTTGCGCTTCCTGGCGACGATGTCGATCTCGCCATGCGGGGTACGAAAGCGGCGGGCGAGGATGCGATAGCCCTTGGCCAGCAATAAAGCAGCGGCACGGCTTTCGGCTGAGAGGCCGGTATTGAACGCGGCGACGCGCTCCGGCGCAGCCGGTCTGGCTGTGGGCTTCGGTGCGGAGACTTTGTCAGTCTTCGCCATCACCGGAGTCCCTGTGAATCTCCTTCGCCAGTTCCAGCGCGCGGGCATAAACGGCGCGGCGCGGCCGGCCGGACAGTTCGACCGCATGCGCCACGGCATCCTTGACGCTATCGCGCTGCAACGAGCTGCGCAGCAGGGCATCGAGATCGTCCTCGGTCATGGCGTGCGCATCCGCAGCCGGTGGTCCGATGACCAGCACGAATTCACCGCGGGTCTCCAGCCCATCGGCTTCCTTGGCCAGGTCGGCAATCGCTCCGCGATTGACCTCTTCATGCATCTTGGTGAGTTCGCGGCAGATCGCCGCATCGCGGTTGCCCATGATGTCGGCGAGATCGGCCAGCGTGTCCTGCACGCGGTTGCCGGAGTCGAACATCACCAATGTGGCGTCGATGGCAGCCAGCTCGGTCAGGCGCGATCGCCGTGCCATCTGCCGCGATGGCAGGAAGCCCTCGAAGAAGAAGCGATCGGTCGGCAGCGCCGACACGGCCAGCGCGGCCAGCACCGAGGACGGCCCCGGCAGCGAGATCACGTTAAAGCCTGCGGCGGTGACCTCGCGCACCAGCTTGAAGCCGGGGTCGGAAATCAGGGGCGTGCCGGCATCCGACACGAGCGCGATGGATGCGCCCTGCGCCAGCTTTTCGAGGATCTTCGGCCGCGCCTGTTCGGCATTGTGCTCATGATATTGCTTGAGTGTGCCAGTGATCCCGTAGCGCTCGGTCAGGCGGCGGGTGATGCGGGTGTCTTCGCAGGCGATAATATCGACCCCCGCCAGGGTCTCCAGCGCGCGCAGGGTGATGTCGCCAAGATTGCCGATCGGCGTGGCTACGAGATGCAGCCCCGGAACAGCTTTCGGTGCCATGAGCAGATGGCCGGAGACCGTGAAGGTCCGGGCCGATGGCGCCGCGGCGTCCGCAGGCGATGAGGAGAGGGGTGTTGCGCGCATGGCGACAATGTAGAGCGAATTGCGCCAAAGGGGGACAGCCGTTTTTTCGGCGTTTGGCTGTGGTTCATTCCCGTCGTGCTAATCCGGCCGCGGTGACGGGGTATGCCGGACATAAAGCTTTTGTTTTGGTTAACTTATCGCCGACAATATGTCTGAATCCGCGCCTCACACTATATAGTGGGTGACGAGGCGGGCCGATCTCATGCGGCCGAAAGAAGAGAAGTGATGGCGGATCCTTTCGACCCCAAATCCGGGACCAAGGGCGCGACGTCGGGCGCAACACGGCGGACGGCTGTCGGCCTGCTGCTGGGCGCGCCGCTGCTCGGGGCCTGCGCGGGTGTGCAATCGACGCTGACCAATGCATTCGGCACCGGACCAGCGGCGCCATCGGGAGCGCCTGCCGGACCGGCGCAGCAGTCACAAGCCATCGGCACCGGCGGCACGAAAGTCGGACTGATCCTGCCGCTGTCGGCTTCGGGCAATGCTGGCGTCGCCGCGCAGTCGATGAAGAACGCCGCCGAAATGGCGCTCACCGAATTCCAGAATCCCAGCATTCAACTCCTGATCAAGGACGATAATGGTAGCGCGCAGGGCGCGCAGCAGGCCGCCCAGCAGGCGCTCGATGAAGGATCCGAAATCATTCTCGGGCCGCTCTTCGCACTCTCGGTACCGGCAACGGCGCAGCTCACGCGCGCGCGTAACGTGCCGGTGATCGCGTTCTCGACCGATTCCAGCGTCGCCGGCCGTGGTGTCTATTTGCTCAGCTTCCTGCCTGAGTCGGACGTTAATCGCATCGTCGATTACGCCGCAGGCACGGGCAAACGCTCCTTTGCGGCGATGCTGCCCGAGAATGCCTATGGCAATGTTGTTGAAGTCGCTTTCAAGCAGGCCGTCGCGCGCAAGGGTGGCCGTGTCGTCGCCTTTGAGCGCTATGGTGCGGATCGCTCCGGCGCAGCACGCAACATTGCCGCATCGCTCACCGGCGCCGACGCGTTGTTCATTGCCGACGATGGCGACGCGGTTGTCGCAACGGCTGATGCCTTGACTGCGGCGGGTGCCAATCTGCGCAACGTGCAATTGCTTGGCACGGGCCTGTGGGACAATCCGCGCGTCTTCAACAGCGCCGCGCTGCAGGGCGGGCTCTATGCGGCGCCGGATCCCGCAGGGTTTCGTGCCTTCGCCGGTCGCTACCGCGCGAAATATGGTGGCGATCCCGTGCGCACGGCGACGCTTGCTTACGATGCCGTCGCGCTCGTGGCGGCTTTGGCGCGTACCCAGGGGGGACAGCGCTTCGCGCCTGAGACGCTCACCAATCCATCCGGCTTTGCCGGCATCGATGGCCTGTTCCGGTTCCGCAGCGATGGCGGCAACGATCGCGGGCTCGCCGTGATGAAGGTTGCATCAGGTGGTGGTCAGGCCGTGGCGGGCTCGCCAAAGAGCTTTGGCGCGTAGGCGAGGAGCTTTAGCCGATGTCACGTGTGCGTTTGCGCTCGTTTATTTTGCAGTTTGATCGAGGGATACTCGCGACCCTTAGCCTTCCGGTGATCGTTGTCGTTTCCACCCCTCTGTTACTGCTCATTCTGGCGTCTATCACAATTGCCGGATTGTATACTGCGGCGCAGTTCATCCCTGTTGCCACCGCAGAAGTTTTCATTCCGAAACTCAATGCAACAGTAACGTTGCAGCAGTTTTTCGTTATGGGCGATGGGATCGCGCGTAGTGGCCGCTATCTGTCCGTAGTCACACCGCGAGGTACTGCCAGCAAAGAACTTTCATGGTCCTCGCAGATACGAACGAGTATCTATTTGTCAGGCAACGATGTGGCGGTCCTTGGCCCTGGCGATGAGTTTGTCGTGAAGACCGATACGTTGCAATCTCTGGCGATTACGCGAACCACGAATTCTGGAACTTGGAGTTACCTCGGCGCGTTCGACGGGCGTAGCGGGCTTGCTTTCTTCAAGCCAAACGAACAGCGCGAATGCATCCCAAGCTTACGACAGGATTCGTGGCTACCAAGGTCCGATAGCAGAGAACATTCGTGTAAGGCCGATGGGTTGTCGGTCGAATAGGGTTAAGCCGCCAGATCGGCCACGACTGCATCGAGCACGGGAAATCCCTCCTGCGTCACGCGCAGACGGCCGTTCTCTTCCACGACGATCGCGCCTTCTTCGCGCAGGATCTGGATGCGCTTTTCATCCAGCGCGCGGCCGGACAGCATCTGATAGCGCGCGGGATCGATGCCCTCAGCGAGGCGCAGGCCCATCAGCAGATATTCGTCGGCGCGTTCTTCGCTGTTGAGCAATTCATCCGATGTGACGCCGTGGCCGTTGTCTTCCACACGCATCACCCAGGCTTCCGGACGCTTTTCGGTGGCAATGGCATGTCTGACACCGTCGATGTCGAGGCGGCCATGGGCGCCTGGCCCGATACCGGCATATTCCTGACCGCGCCAATAGACGAGATTGTGTTTGCACTCCGCGCCGGGGCGGGCGTGATTGGAAATCTCGTAGAACGGCAGACCCTGCTGCGCGCAGACCTCCTGCGTCACGTCATAAAGCGTGCGGGCAAGGCCTTCGTCGGGTGTCTTGAGTTTGCCGGCGGCGTGCAATCCGAAGAACGGCGTGCCTTCCTCGATGGTCAGCTGATACAGCGACAGATGTTCGGCGGCTTCCGAGATGGCGAGCTTGAGTTCGTCGGTCCACATCTGCGGAGTTTGGTCGGGGCGCGCATAGATCAGATCGAACGAATAGCGATCGAACGCGCTGCGCGCGATGGCCACGGCATCGAGTGCCTCGCGCGCCGTATGCAAACGTCCCAGTGATTTCAGCGACGCATCGTCAAGCGCCTGTACGCCGAGCGACACGCGGTTGACGCCGGCCTCGCGATAGCCCCGAAAGCGCGTCGCTTCGACGGAGGTCGGGTTGGCTTCGAGTGATACTTCGACGTCGGAGGCGACGTTCCAGTATTTACCGATCGAGTCGAGAATAGCGCCGACGGTTTGTGGCTGCATCAGCGACGGCGTACCGCCGCCGAGAAAGATCGACGTCACCGTACGGCCGGGCGTGCGCGCTGCGGTGGTTTCGATCTCGCGTGCGAAAGCGCGCGCGAAACGTACTTCATCGACAGCGTGATGACGGACATGGCTGTTGAAGTCGCAATACGGGCACTTCGACAGGCAGAACGGCCAGTGCACATAGACGCCGAAAGCGTCTTGCTGTGCGTCAGCGGGGTTCAAGGCAGATCTCCGCGAGTTTCACGAATGCCCTGGCGCGATGCGACAAGCCCTCGCCGAGTGGCGGCAACCCGTGCTTCTCAACCGCGGTCATTTCGCCATAGGTGCGGGTGTGACCATCGGGCAGGAATGTCGGATCGTAGCCGAAGCCGGCGGTGCCGCGCGGCGGCCAGACCAGCGTGCCATGCGCATGCGCTTCGACTTCCTCGAGATGACCGTCGGGCCACGCTACGCACAGTGCCGAGACGAAATGCGCGGTGCGTTTGTCGGGAGTGGTCGCCCCGCGTTCCTGCAAGAGACGTTCGACGCGCGTCATCGCACCGGTGAAGTCCTTGGACTCGCCGGCCCAGCGCGCCGAGAAGATGCCGGGCGCGCCGTCGAGGGCATCGACGACGAGGCCGGAATCATCCGCGAAGGCCGGCAATTGCGCGACATTGGCCGCGGCAATCGCCTTGATCGCGGCATTGGCCTTGAAAGTATTGCCGGTCTCGTCGGGTTCGGCGAGACCGAGCTCGCCTGCTGACACTGCCTCGATGCCGTAGGGGGCCAGGAGATCGCGCATCTCGGCAAGCTTGCCGGGATTGTGGGTGGCGATGACGAGCTTCCCAGTGATTCGACGATGCATGATGCGAGTCTACGCCTGCTTGATGACTTGCGGAATCACGCGATGGCCATTTTCTGGAGTTCAACTAGGCGTCCGACGCCCTTTTGTGCCAGTGCCATCAACTTCAGGAACTCGTCCTGCGTGAACGGCGTCTTCTCGGCAGTGCCCTGCACCTCGATGATGCGGCCGTCGCCGGTCATCACGAAATTGGCGTCAGTGTCGGCTTCGGAATCTTCGGCATAATCGAGATCGAGCACTGGAGTGCCCTGATAGATGCCGCAGGAAATCGCCGCGATATTGTCGCGCAGCACGTTGCCGCCGCCGTTCTTGAACATGTTGCGGTTCTTCATCCACGAGATGCAGTCGGCCAGCGCAACCCATGCGCCGGTGATCGACGCTGTGCGGGTGCCACCGTCGGCCTGGATCACGTCGCAGTCGATGGTAATCTGGCGTTCGCCGAGTGCTTCGAGGTCGACGGCAGCGCGGAGCGAGCGGCCGATCAGGCGCTGGATCTCGACGGTGCGGCCGCCCTGCTTGCCGGATGCGGCTTCGCGGCGGGTGCGTTCCAGCGTGGCACGGGGCAGCATGCCGTATTCGGCGGTGACCCAGCCGCGGCCCTGGCCCTTGAGCCATGGCGGCAGGCGCTCTTCCAGCGTGGCGGTTACCAGCACATGGGTGTCGCCGAATTTCACCATGCAGGAGCCTTCGGCATATTTGACCACGCCGCGTTCCAGCGACACGGCGCGCAGTTCATCGGGCGCACGACGGCTTGGCCGCATGAGAAAATCCTTCCAAATGTCCAGAGAAAGCCTGTTCGCGGTGCTTTTAGGGGCCACGGAGCGCAGCGGCAAGGGCAGGGCAGGTTCCACAACCGCAATGGTGCTTGTATCCGGCCCGCCGGAGCGACAGATTAGATCCTCAAGGAGTACCCTGTGGTCCATCACGATCCGATCGGCCTGATTTCGCCGCATGCCGGGCTCGCCCAGCTCAATGAGCGATCGCGTGAGATCTTCCGGCAGATCGTCGAGAGCTATCTCGCCACCGGCGAACCCGTGGGTTCCCGCAACATCTCGCGCCTGATCACGGTTCCGCTGTCGCCGGCCTCGGTTCGCAACGTGATGTCGGACCTGGAGCAGCTCGGCCTCATCTATGCGCCGCATACGTCAGCAGGACGGCTTCCGACCGAACTCGGACTGCGGTTTTTCGTCGATGCCTTGATGCAGGTCGGTGACCTCACCGAGCCGGAGCGGCAGTCGATCCAGCAGCAATTATCCTCGGTGGGGCGCTCGCAGACCGTGGAGGCGGCGCTCGGCGAGGCGCTGACGCAGCTGTCCGGGCTAACCCGCGCGGCGGCGGTGGTTCTGACCGCCAAGTCCAATGTGCGGCTAAAACACATCGAATTCGTCCGTCTGGAACCCGAAAAGGCGCTGGTCGTGCTGGTCGCCGAGGATGGCCAGGTCGAAAACCGCGTGCTGACCCTGCCGCCGGGGGTGCCGTCGTCGGCGCTGAACGAGGCGTCGAACTTCCTCAATGCCCGGATTCGCGGCCGCACGCTGGCTGAGGCCCGGTTGGAACTGGAAACGGCACTGACCCAGAACCAGATCGAGCTCGATCAACTGACCCAGAAGGTGATTGCCGCCGGCATTGCCAGCTGGTCGGGTGGCGAGAAGGACGATCGGCAGCTGATCGTGCGCGGCCAGGCCAATCTGCTCGAGGATCTCCATGCGCTGGAGGATCTTGAACGCGTTCGCCTCCTGTTCGACGATCTCGAAGCCAAGCGCGAGGTGATCGACCTTCTCGGTCGGGCGGAGACGGCCGAAGGTGTCCGCATCTTCATCGGCTCGGAAAACAAACTGTTCTCGCTGTCCGGCTCGTCCACGATCATTGCGCCCTACAGCGATGGCGCCGGCCATATTGTCGGCGTTCTCGGTGTCATCGGCCCGACCCGGCTGAACTATGCGCGGGTGATCCCGATGGTAGATTACGCGGCGCGCATCGTCAGCCGCATGCTCGGCGGCTGACGATCGGCCGAATCCGGCCGGTTGCGCTTGATTTTCGGCGCTCAAACCCCGATATCCCGCTCAGCAATCCCACCATTTTGGCGTGTTTTAAAGAAGGCAGCGTGATGACTGATTCCAATGGGCAGAACGACAATCAGGACAAGACGGCAGCGGCCGCCGATCCGGTGGTCTCCAAGCCCTACATCATGCCGGACGATCCGGAACCGAATTCGGTCGAGGCCCTGACCAAGGAAGCTGCGGACGCGCGCGACAAGATGCTGCGCACGCTGGCGGAGATGGAAAATCTGCGCAAACGGACCCAGAAGGAAGTCGCCGACGGACGCACCTATGCGATCGCCAATTTCGCGCGCGAAGTGCTCGATATCGCCGACAGCCTGCAGCGCGCCCTCGATGCCGTGCCTGCCGACACCAAGGCCGCCGCCGATCCGGGCCTGAAGGCGCTGCTCGAAGGCGTGGAACTCACCGAGCGCTCGCTGCTCAACACGCTGGAAAAGAACGGCGTGAAGAAGTTCGATCCGTCCGGCGAGAAGTTCGATCCGAATTTCCAGCAAGCCATGTACGAAGTGCCGGATGCCTCGGTGCCTGCGGGAACCGTGGTTCAGGTCGTGCAGGCCGGTTATACCATTGGCGAGCGCGTGCTGCGCCCGGCGCTGGTTGGCGTATCGAAGGGTGGGGCCAAGGCGGCACCTGCTGCATCGGAGTAACAGCGCCTCTGGCTGTCATCACCCGCGAAAGCGGGTGAGCCAGTACACGCTGGTCTCAGTGAGTGATCACAAGCGCCGGTCTTACTGGGTCGCCCGAACCCAGCGCGCAGTTGTGCGCTCAAGTCGGGCGATGACAATGAGAGTATGGGTCAAGCCGCCAGATCGCCCGACTGAATCCGCTTCACGCCGGCCTTGTTCATGTCGGCCCAGGCTTTGGCCAGCGAGCCCTGCGTGTCGATGCCGCGGCAGGCGTCCTCGATCACATAGACATCGAAACCTGCCTTTCGCGCATCGAGCGCCGACCACGCGACACAGAAGTCAGTGGCGAGACCGGCGATGAACACGCGCTGCAATTTGCGGGCTTTCAGATAGGCGGCGAGACCGGTGGTGGTCTTCCCGTCGGCCTCGGTGAAGGCCGAATAGCTGTCGACGTCCTTGTTGAAGCCCTTGCGCAGGATCAGCTCGGTATGCGGGATGGCGAGATCCTTCGAGAGGGCGGCTCCTTCAGTGCCCTGCACGCAGTGATCCGGCCACAGCACCTGCTTGCCGTATTTCACCTCAAGGGTCTCAAACGGCTTCTTGCCGCTATGGCTGGATGCGAAGGAGATATGGCCGGGCGTGTGCCAGTCCTGCGTCATCACCACGTCGGCGAATTTCTTCGCGATGGCGTTGATGATCGGCACGACCTTATCGCCGTCCTTCACGGCTAGGCTGCCGCCGGGCAGGAAGCAGTTCTGCACGTCGATCACCAGCAACACGGATGTACGATCGAGGCTGACCTTGCCTGCCGCTTCGAGCGCCTTGGGCGCCATGCCGGCCGCTGTTAGCGCACCAAGTCCCACAAGAAGCTGACGTCTATCGAACATCGCAACATCTCCTGTCAGAATTTCTGCAGCAAATCAGGTCTAGGCGCTTCCGTAAAGGCGGCTCGATATGGATGGTGCGGCGGTGTCTCGCAGACCCGCGCAATGGCTTTTTAACGCAGCTCTCCTAGCGTAGCGATGGTATTGGCCGAAAGAATAAGTGCATGATGATCGATGCCGGTTTGCAACTCGGCGGCGCGACCACGCCTCGGACGCGGCTTGCGGCCATCTGGCTGATCGCCGGCGCTCTCGTCTGCGCGATGGCCGTCGGGCTGCGCGCGGTGCTGCCGTTTAATGTCGATGTCAGCTGGTTGTTGATCGTCTGCGAACGCGTGCTCGATGGTCAGCGTCTTTATCTCGATATTCTTGAGATTAACCCCCCGATGGCCGGGGCGGTCAATATTATCGCCGTGGTACTGGGACGGCTTCTGGGATTGCGCGCCGAGCTCATGACGCTCGTGCTGGTATTCGGCCTCATCGCAGGGTCGATGGCGGTGACATGGCAGCTGCTGCACAACTCGCGCATCCCCGGGCGCGTCGCCGCTGCTCCGCTGGCGGTTTGTGCGATCGCGTTGCTCGGCATCTTGCCAATGTACGACTTCGGCCAGCGCGAACATCTCGCCTTGCTGTTTTTGTTACCCGCGCTGGCGGTCCTGATCCGCCGCGCCGATGGCGAGATAATCCCGCCTGGCGTGGTTGTCATCGCCGGCATCAGTGCTGCTATCACTATGTGCTTCAAGCCGTATTTCGCGTTCGGCGTCGGTACAGCCGTTATCGCGGCGGCGACCAATGCACGGCAGTGGAGGATTGTTTTCGCGCCGGAGAACTGGATCGCCAGCGCACTGGTGGTGGCCTATGCACTGTGGGTCTACGTGGCCTTCCCCGCCTATTTCACCGTGATCTATCCTGTTGCCAGCGACGTGTATCGGCTGCTGACGTCGTCGTGGCTGGCGCTCGCGCTGGGCGGTGCGACGACGTTATGGTTGGTTGCCGTATTCGCCACACTGCTGTTACAGAGTCGGCGTTCAGCAGACCCGGCTCTTGTCGTGCTCCTGGCTAGCTCGCTTGGCTTTGCGATGTCCTATTTCGTTCAAAGCAGGGGTTATAACTATCACGCCTACCCGATGGTGGCGCTGGCGCTGATGGCGTTTGGTTATGCCGTCGCAACGATCGATCGCGCACGGCAGCATGGGCCGCGCTTGCAGGTCGGTTCGTCGGTCGCCGCTGTGGCGCTCCTCGTGAGTGCCTGCTTCTGGTTCAAGGCCAGCGTCGATGTGCGTGCACTTCAAGATGCTGTGGTAAAGCTTGGACTGCAGCGTCCGAAGATCATCATGTTGGGTGGGGCGGCGACGATTGCACATCCGCTCGTGCGCAATGTTGGCGGTGTCTGGGTGTCACGTCAGGAGGCGCTGTCGATCCGGGAGATCGTCCGCCGCGCTCGTCTGGAGCGGACGATCGACGCTGCAACATCAGCACGTTTCGATGCGTATCTGGCGGCTGAGCGAAATGGGTTGGTCGATGATATTCGCAAGATGCCGCCGGATGTGGTGCTGATTGACGATCGCGAAGCCGACTGGAGCGCTTGGGCGCAAGCTGATCCGGAGCTGGCGCAGCTCCTGAAGCCCTATGCCCTGGTGCAGACCATCGACGGCATCGACATCCTGAAGAGGATGCCGTGATGCGCGCCACCACGCCGGGCGAAACCGCAAGTACTGTTCTGCCCGGGCGGACGCTGCAGCGAAGCCGCATCCTTCCGTGGCTCGCCGTCGTCGCACTGCTGATCGTGGCGATTGTGCTGCGTCACATTCTCGCGGCCAATACGGATGTAAGCTGGCTTCTGACTGTCGGCGAGCGCGTACTCGACGGTCAGCGCCTCTATATCGATATCATCGAGACCAATCCGCCGATGGCCGTCCTGGCCTATCTGCCGGGGATCGCCATCGCCCGCGCACTTGGGCTGGCTGCGGAGCGCGTGACCGATGCGCTGGTCTTCATCGGCGTCGCCATGTCGCTGCTGCTCAGCGCCCGCATTCTGTCGCGCGCGTCGGTTCTCAGTGTCGCGCAAGGCTGGCCGCTGGCGCTGCTGGCAGTTGCACTGCTGGCCGTGCTGCCGACGCAGACTTTCGGTCAGCGCGAACATATTGCGCTGATCGCCATGCTGCCGATGCTGGCTGTATTGGCGGGCCGCGTAAAGCACAGCGCACCATCATGGCCCGCGGCCATCGCAGCCGGCATCGGCGCGGCGATTGCGCTGTCGTTCAAGCCCTATTTCGCGATCGCCCTGCTCGGCGCGCTGGTCGCGGAGGCTGTCTCCACGCGGTTATCGTGGCGCGTCCTGCTGCGGCCGGAATATCTGGCGCTCGCCGTCGCGCTGGCGCTCTACGCCGCCGTCGTCATTGTGCTGTTTCCGGAATTCCTAACGGTAATCGGGCCGATGGTTCGCGATGTTTATCTTCAGGTGCAGCAGCCGGTCATGATGCTGCTGGAAAAGCCGGCAGTGGCACTGTGGGCCACCGCGCTGCTCGCGGCTGTGGTGCTCAAACGGCGCGTCGGCGTCGATGGTCCGTTCGTTTTGCTACTGGTGACCTCGGCCGGCTTTGCCGCTGGTTTTGTTTTGCAGGGCAAAGGCTGGCCTTACCATTCATACCCAATGATTGCGCTCGCACTGCTTGCTTTTGGCTATGCGCGTATGACCTATCTATCGGTCACCAGGACGGATCGTCTGTTCGGCGTCGGCGCGGTCGTCCTGCTGGCGCTCCTGTTCATGCGCTCCATGTTATGGTTCGACGTCGCCTTCGATGCGCGCCCACTGCAGGAGAAAATCGCGCAACTGGGACCGCGTCCTGTCATTCTTGCTATCTCCGCCGAGCCGGGCATCGGGCATCCTCTTGTGCGCGCGGTCGGCGGCACATGGGTTTCACGGCAGCAAGGCCTGTGGGTCGCCGCCTATCACGCCGCCCTGCGCAGCAGAGGCGGAGTAAGTCCTGCACAAGACCGACTGCTCGAGGCCTATGCCGCGCGTGAGCGCACGATGCTGATCGAGGATATCAAGAAAAGACCACCGACCCTGATGCTGGTGGATGATCTCACCGGCAGCGGCTCGGAATGGCTAAAAGCGCATCCCGACGTCGCCGATCTGTTAGAGGATTTTCGCGTCGTGGCCACCATCAACAAGGTGACGCTTCTTACGCGAAGCCATGAGCCCTGAAGCCGATGTTGTGTTACGTGCTGCGTCAGCGCGGCTCGATACCGTCGCGCACGGCGCGGAAGCGCGGAAATGCTTTGGCCCAATCATCGCGCGGTGCGCTTGCAATAATGCGCATGGTGATTTTGCCACCGCCGAAGCGCAGCCACTGTACCACGCTGACCGGCGTGTTGTTCTTGCCGCTAACAGCGTCGATGCGCGTCTCATAGCCGGGCATACCGTCGATCCGCTGCGGCTCCGACATGGTGATGCGCCCTTCGCGCAGGCCCGGAATCGTGCCTGCTGCCTGCTGGGCAAAGCGGCCGCGATCTTCGGCCTTTTCCGGCGCCGAGGCCAGGCTGCCGATCACCATGAAAGGGCTCGTTTCGATGCTGTTCTCGTCAGTCGAGTCGGCCAGCAACAAAGCGGCGCCCGGCGCGAGCGTGCGAACCGTCTTGAAGTCGCTCATTTCGGCGACCTTGAACGGCATCAGGCCGAGCTGCTCGGCCAGCGGTACTTCCTTGCGCACCACGGCCGATGCGAGCATCTGGCGCACCGCGTCGTCGGTATAGATCTTTTGGGCGTTTTCCGGGACCTGCACGGCGACATAGCCGGAGAAGGTCCCGCCGCCGACGATCATCGAATAGCGCCTGACATTGCCGGTCGCGTCCTTGGCGTTCTCGATCGTGTAGAAGGCCTTTCCGGCCGTGGTCTCGATGCTCTCGGGCTTCGCGGCCATACCAGCCGGATTGGCCTTGAACGCGGTCTCAACCTCGTTGAAAGCGGCGGCTGGCAGTTCGGTCATGAGCACCTTGACGCCCTGATCGGAGGTCTCGAAGCCAACAAAGGTCTTTGCCGGGGCGAGGCCGACCAGTGGGGCCAGACCCACACGGACACCCGGCGGGAAGACGGGGTCAGCCGCCAAAGCGGGGCGGTGGGCGACCGAAATGGCCGTCAGCATGGTCAAAGCGAACAGGGGCGCAGCATGTTTCATGAAAAATCTACTGGGTTTGTATTGAGGCTGTTCGATGGTGCGGGGTTCCGGCATTGGCCATCACACGACCGGCCGGAAAGGGCGTTCACGGTTGCCCTGTTCCGCCAACAGATCAAGCCATAAATCCGTTCCCGGCGCCGTCCGCGCCCATCCGTCGCGTATTGGCGAAACACCGCCAAGGGTCTGTTTCACCAAATATTAATTTCGCGCATCGGTCGTGTTTTCATGGGTCTGGAGTGTGCCAGATGCCTTGCGGCCACCACCCCCCCTCCTATATGAGGCCTACCGTCGCAATATCGCGAATAGTTGATGTTTGGGGGTTGGGAGCGGGGTGCCGTCAGGGCCCAGCCAACCTGCCGCAGAAAAAGGATATGAGAGCATGGGAAAGGTCATCGGTATCGACCTCGGTACGACGAATTCCTGCGTCGCCGTCATGGATGGCAAAACGCCGAAGGTCATCGAGAACGCGGAAGGTATGCGGACCACGCCGTCCATCGTGGCTTTTACCGATGATGGCGAGCGCCTCGTCGGCCAGCCGGCCAAGCGCCAGGCAGTTACCAATCCCGAGCGCACCATTTTCGCGGTGAAGCGCCTGATCGGCCGCCGCTATGACGATCCGACCGTCGAGAAGGACAAGAAGCTCGTCCCCTACAAGATTGCCAAGGGTGGCAATGGCGACGCCTGGGTCGAAGTCGACGGTAAAACCTATTCGCCCTCGCAGATCTCCGCCTTCACGCTGCAGAAGATGAAGGAGACCGCGGAGGCTCACCTCGGCCAAAAGGTCGAGCAGGCCGTCATCACCGTGCCCGCCTACTTCAACGACGCCCAGCGTCAGGCCACCAAGGATGCCGGCAAGATCGCTGGCCTCGAAGTGCTGCGCATCATCAACGAGCCGACTGCTGCTGCGCTCGCTTACGGCCTCGACAAGTCGAAATCCGGCACCATCGCGGTGTACGATCTCGGCGGCGGCACCTTCGACGTCTCGATCCTCGAGATCGGCGACGGCGTGTTCGAAGTGAAGTCCACCAACGGCGATACGTTCCTCGGCGGTGAAGACTTCGACATGCGTCTGGTCGGCTACCTCGCCGACGAGTTCAAGAAAGAGCAGGGCATCGACCTGCGCAACGACAAGCTGGCGCTGCAGCGTCTGAAGGAAGCTGCTGAAAAGGCGAAGATTGAGCTGTCGTCGACGACCCAGACCGAAATCAACCTGCCGTTCATCACGGCGGATGCCTCCGGTCCGAAGCATCTGACGCTGAAGCTGACCCGCGCCAAGTTCGAAGCGCTGGTCGACGATCTCGTGCAGAAGACCATCGAGCCTTGCCGCAAGGCGCTCAAGGACGCCGGCCTCACCGCCGGTGAAATCGGCGAGGTGGTTCTGGTCGGCGGCATGATCCGCATGCCCAAGATCCAGGAAGTCGTGAAGCAGTTCTTCGGCAAGGAGCCCCACAAGGGCGTCAACCCGGATGAAGTCGTGGCCATCGGCGCCGCCATTCAGGCGGGCGTGCTGCAGGGCGACGTCAAGGACGTGCTGCTGCTCGACGTGACTCCGCTGTCGCTGGGCATCGAGACGCTGGGTGGCGTGTTCACCCGCATCATCGAGCGCAATACCACGATCCCGACCAAGAAGAGCCAGGTGTTCTCGACGGCCGAGGACAACCAGAACGCCGTCACCATCCGGGTCTTCCAGGGTGAGCGCGAAATGGCGGCCGACAACAAGCCGCTCGGCCAGTTCGACCTGATGGGCATTCCGCCGGCTCCGCGCGGCATGCCGCAGGTCGAGGTGACCTTCGACATCGACGCCAACGGCATCGTCAACGTGTCGGCGAAGGACAAGGCGACCAACAAGGAACAGCAGATCCGGATCCAGGCATCTGGCGGTCTGTCCGAGTCCGACATCCAGAAGATGGTCAAGGACGCCGAAGCCAACGCTGCCGAGGACAAGAAGCGTCGTGAAGCTGTCGATGCCAAGAACCACGGCGATGCCCTCGTGCATTCGACCGAGAAGGCTCTGAGCGAGCATGGCGACAAGGTCGGTGAGACCGAGCGCCGCGCTATCGAGGATGCCATGAGCGACCTGAAGGAAGCTCTGAAGGGTGATGATGCCGAGGCGATCAAGGCCAAGACCAACACGCTGGCGCAGGCTTCGATGAAGCTCGGCGAAGCGATGTACACCCAGCAGGCCGAGGCTGACGCCAAGCGCGATGCCGAGAAGGATGACGTGGTCGACGCCGAATTCACGGAAGTCGATGACGACAAGCCGAAGAAGTCGGCCTGATAGGCGAGCGGAACGATGACCCTCATCCTGAGTAGCGCGGTGCGCGTCTCGAAGGATGAGGGTTGTTTTTTGTCAGGCGGGTCTTGTTAGGCAAGTTTTGTTAGTACGGGAGTAGCATCTTCATCGATGCGTTCTTCTGGGATGCTCCTCGGGATGAGGACCAATTTCGGGCGGATCTGACGGATGTCCACCACCAAGCGCTGCTACTACGAGTCTCTGGAAGTCGAACGCAGCACCGATGATGCGGGGCTGAAGAGCGCGTTCCGCAAGTTGGCGATGAAGTGGCATCCGGACAAGAACCCCGGCGATGCCACCGCCGAGTCGCGTTTCAAGGAGATTGCCGAGGCCTATGACGTGCTCAAGGACGGCGACAAGCGCGCCGCCTATGATCGTTACGGCCACGCCGCCTTCGAGCAGGGCCATGGCGGCGGCGGTGCAGGCTTCGGATCCGGCTTCGCCTCATCTTTCTCCGACATTTTTGAAGACCTGTTCGGCATGGCCGGACAGCGCGGCGGTGGTCGCAGCGGCGGCCGCGAGCGCGGGGCAGATCTTCGCTACAACATGGAAATCACGCTGGAGGAGGCTTACTCCGGCAAGACCGCACAGATCGAGATTCCGGTCGCGGTGACCTGTGAAGCCTGCTCCGGCACCGGCGCCAAGGCTGGCACCAAGCCAAAGGCCTGTTCGACCTGTGGCGGTGCTGGCCGCGTCCGCCAGGCCCAGGGCTTCTTCACGCTGGAAAGGACCTGCCCGAGCTGTCAGGGCCGCGGTCAGATGATAGAGGATCCGTGCCCGAGCTGTTCCGGTGCCGGCCGCGTCGAGCGCGAACGCACGCTCTCGGTCAACATTCCGGCGGGCGTCGAGGACGGCACCCGCATTCGTCTCGCCAATGAAGGCGAAGCCGGCGCGCGTGGTGGCCCCTCGGGCGATCTCTATATTTTCCTATCGCTGGCCTCGCACGACTTCTTCCAGCGCGATGGCGCGGACCTGCATTGCCGGGTGCCGATCTCGATGGTGACCGCGGCGCTGGGCGGCGAATTCGAAGTGCCGACCATCGAAGGCGGGCGCAACAAGGTCAAGGTTCCCTCGGGCACCCAGTCCGGGCGCCGCTTCCGCGTTTCGTCGAAGGGCATGCCGGTGCTGCGCTCGCGCCAGACCGGCGACATGTATGTCCAGGTCGTCGTGGAAACGCCGCAGAACCTGACGAAAAAGCAGCAGGAGCTGCTGGCCGAATTCGAGAAATTATCTTCGGGTGCAACGCAACCTGAAGCCGCGGGTTTCTTCACTAAGGTCAAGGACTTCTTCGGAACGCGGGCGGGCTCCTGACGTTGGAAGCTTGACCGTTTCTATTGTTGCCTATACCTCTTTATGACGAAATTCTGACGTTCCGCCGTTCCGCGGTCTGCCTGGAAGCGACATGCCTCTGCACTCGTCCGCGCGTACGTTGAAGAAGCCGCTCCGTCTCGACGACGAGGTCCGCTTCCTCCGTTCGTGGATCGATAAGCCGCTGCATATGGGTGCGGTAATGCCATCGGGCAAAGCTCTTGCCCGCACCATGGCGCAATATGTCGACAATGACGCGACCGGTCCGGTCATCGAACTTGGGCCCGGCACCGGCGCGATCACGTCTGCGCTGGTTGCGCACGGGGTGGACCAGAAACGTCTGCTGCTCGTCGAATTCAATCCCACCTTTTGCGCGCTGTTGCGCGAGCGCTACCCGCAGGCGACGATCGTTCAGGGCGACGCCTACACATTGCGCGATACGCTGTGGGATGTGCTGAAAGAGCCCGCCTCCGCCGTCGTCTCCGGCCTGCCACTTGTCACCAAGCCGATGCTGACGCGCCTCAAGCTGATCCGCGATGCGTTCGCGGCAATGTCGCCGAACGCGCCCTTCGTGCAGTTCACCTATTCGGTGGCGCCGCCGATCCCCAAATCGCTGCCCGGCGTGTCCACAGAGGCCTCCGAGCGGATCTGGATGAACCTTCCGCCGGCGCGCGTCTGGGTGTATCGCAAACGCTAGTGCCGGCCGCGATCGCGCGGTGGCTTCGCCCCGACGATCGGAATCATGGCTGCGATCAAGATCCTCGTTATTCCAGGCTCGCTGCGCACAGGGTCGCTGAATGCGAAACTCGCGGCTGTCGCCATTGACGCGCTGGTTCGCGCCGATGTCGATGCCACCAGGATTTCGCTCGGCGACTTTCCGCTGCCGATCTATGACGGCGACCTCGAGAGCAATTCCGGCGTGCCGAAACCTGCGCTCGATCTGAAGCGTATGATATCGGCGCATCATGGTGTGCTGATTGTGACGCCCGAATACAACGCGTCGCTGCCGCCGCTGGTGAAGAATACGATCGACTGGGTCTCGCGCGTGGAAGACACGCATGAGAGCAAGGGCCAGGTGTTTCGCGAGCGGCCGTTTGCGATTGCGGCGGCTTCGAATGGGCGGCTTGGCGGTGCGCGCTGTTTGCAGGCCTTGCGGCTGGTGCTGTCGGCGTGTCGCGCGATGGTGATCCCGAACCAGCTGACGCTGGCGTTCGCCGGTGAGGCCTATGACGATATGGACCGGCTAAAACACGCAGCTGACAAGGATGCAATGATGGCGATGGTGCGCCAGCTCATCGATGTCGCGCAGCAGATGAAGTGAGATGACATGACGTTGCAGACCATTGATCCCCGCGACCGCTTGATCGTCGCGCTCGATTTGCCGGATGTTGACGCCGCCGAAGCAATGATCGCGCGGCTCGGCGACAGCGTGACTTTCTACAAGATTGGCTATCAGCTCGGCTATGCCGGCGGCCTGCCACTGGTGCGCAAGCTCGCCGATGCCGGCAAGAAGGTGTTCGCCGATCTGAAGATGCACGACATCGGCAACACTGTCGCATGCGGTGTGGAAAGCGTGGCGAAGCTCGGCGCGACCTTCCTGACCGTGCATGCCTATCCGCAGACCATGCAGGCGGCGGCCAATGCCAGCAAGGGTTCCGGCCTGAAGATCCTCGCCGTGACCGTGCTGACCTCGTACGACAACGAGGATCTGAAAGCCGCGGGCTATCAGCTCGGTGTCAGCGATCTCGTCGCCGCGCGCGCGCAGCAGGCGCAGGCGCTCGGTATCGATGGTCTCGTCTGCTCGCCGGAAGAGGCGGCGAACCTGCGCAAGCATATCAAGCCCGAGATGTGTCTGGTCACGCCCGGTGTGCGCCCTGCGGGCAGTGACGTGGGCGATCAAAAGCGGATCATGACCCCGGCACGCGCGATTGCCGAAGGTTCGGACTATCTGGTGGTCGGCCGTCCGGTAATGGAAGCTGCTGATCCGAAGGCTGCGGCCGAGGCGATCGTCGCCGAAATCGCGCAGGCTCTGGCGAACAAGTAAGAACGGGACAGGAGAGTGACAGATGGCCAAGGCTTACTGGATTGCACGCGTCGACGTGCACAATATGGACGGTTACAAACAATACGTGGCCGAGAACGGCCCGGTCTTCAATAAATTCGGCGCCAAATTCCTGGTACGCGGCGGCCAGTTCGAGGCCAAGGAAGGCACCTCGCGTTCGCGCAATGTCGTGCTCGAATTCAGCGACTACGCGACCGCTCTGGCCTGTTACAATTCGCCGGAATACCAGCGACTGGTGGCGATGCGCAGCCCGCACGGCGAGAGCGACCTCGTGATCATCGAGGGGTATGACGGTCCGCAGCCCTGAGCCGCAGGGCCTTAAGCATGTGTCTGATCTGATTGGTATCTAAGGACTTTAGGTACCGTGGGCGTGTTGCCGCCGTGGCAGCGCGCCGCTATACCGCCTTGAGATACTGAGGATCGTTCAATGTCCGATATGAGACTGATCGTTGCTGGCGCCGGCGGCCGAATGGGCCGCGCGCTGATCCGCACCATTTCCGAAACCCCCGGCGCTGTCGTTTCCGGTGCGCTGGAAGCGCCCGGCTCGGAGCTGCTTGGACAGGATGCCGGCGTGCTCGCCGGCCTCCCTGAGAACGGCGTCAAACTCTCGGCCGACCTCTGGACGCTGTCGAAGGATGCCGATGGCATTCTCGATTTCACGGTTCCTGCAGCGACCATCGCCAATGTTGCGATCGCAGCCCAGCGCGGCCTCGTCCATGTGATCGGTACCACCGGCCTGTCGTCGTCGGACAACGCGGTGATCAAGAGCGTGACAGGTCAGGCCATCGTCGTGCAGTCGGGCAATATGAGCCTCGGCGTCAATCTGCTTGCCGCGCTGGTGAAGCGAGTCGCGCAGTCGCTCGATGACGGCTTCGACATCGAAGTGCTGGAGATGCACCACAAGGCCAAGATCGACGCGCCGTCGGGTACGGCTTTCATGCTGGGTCAGGCTGCTGCCGAGGGTCGCAAGATTCCGCTCGAGCAACATTCGGCCCGTGGCCGCGATGGTCTCACGGGTGCCCGCAAGACCGGCGATATCGGCTTTGCCTCGCTGCGCGGCGGCACTGTCGCTGGCGATCATACGGTGATTTTCGCCGGTCCCCATGAACGCATCGAGCTGTCGCACAAGGCTGAGGATCGCATGATCTTCGCTCATGGTGCGCTGAAGGCGGCGATGTGGGCGCATGGAAAAAAGCCCGGTTTGTACTCGATGGCTGACGTGCTCGGCCTTGGTGAAATGTAAGAAGAACGAAACGGAATTCTCGATGAACGAACGTCTTCTCGTCCTCGTCCGTCACGGACAGAGCGAATGGAATCTGAAGAACCTTTTCACCGGCTGGAAAGATCCTGATCTTACCGAGAAGGGCGTCGCAGAGGCCAAGGAAGCCGGCCGCAAGCTGAAGGCGCAGGGTCTGACCTTCGATGTCGCGTTCACCTCGGCGCTGACCCGTGCGCAGCACACACTGAAGCTCGCGCTGACCGAGATGGGCCAGACCGGCATTCCGGTTACGAAGAACCTGGCGCTGAACGAGCGCGATTACGGCGATCTCTCCGGTCTCAACAAGGACGACGCCCGCGCCAAATGGGGTGAGGAGCAGGTCCATGTGTGGCGTCGTTCCTATGACGTGCCGCCGCCCGGTGGCGAGAGCCTGAAGGATACGCTGGCGCGCACGCTGCCGTATTTCGTGCAGGAAATCCTGCCCTGCGTGCTGCGCGGCGAACGCACGCTGGTAGCGGCCCACGGCAATTCGCTGCGTGCCCTGATCATGGTGCTGGAGAAGCTAACGCCGGAAGGCATTCTCGCTCGCGAACTCGCGACCGGCGTACCGGTGATCTACCGGCTCAATGCCGATGCGACGGTAGCGTCGAAGGTCGATCTGGCGGGGTAAGCGTCATTTAGCGTCACACACAACCCTCATGGTGAGGAGGCGCTCTTGCGCCGTCTCGAACCATGAGGAGTGTGGCACGCATCCTTCGAGACGCGGTCGAAAGCGACCGCTCCTCAGGATGAGGGCAGAGTGTGTGGAAGCTTCAAATCGCCCCCACCTGTCCCGCTTCCCAGCCGATCATGGCCTGCTTCCGTGTAATGCCCCAATGATAGCCGGTCAGTGCGCCGGATTTGCCGAGCGCGCGGTGGCACGGCACCACGAAGGAAATCGGGTTCTTGCCCACGGCCGCGCCGACGGCGCGTGAGGCCTTCGGGTTGTCGATCTTGCAGGCGATATCCGAATAGCTGACGGCGCGGCCCATCGGGATTTTCAGCAGCGTTTCCCAGACACGGACTTCGAAGTCGGTGCCGATCAGCACCACCCGCAACGGCTGGTCCGGGCGCCACAGCTTGCTGTCGAAGATGCGCTGCGCCAGTCCGGCCGTGCCGGGAGTGTCCTCAATCAATGTAGCCGCGGGCCAGCGCCGGCTCATGTCGGCGAAAGCGCGCTGTTCGTCGCCGGGATCAGAGAAAGCGAGACCCGCAAGGCCGCGGTCGCTGGCGATCACGATGGCAGTTCCGAACGGCGAGGAATGAAAGCCATAACGCAGCTCCATGCCGGCGCCGCCGGTCTTCCATTCGCCGGGCGACATTGCCTCATGCGTCACGAACAGATCGTGCAGACGGCTTGGGCCTGACAGACCGGAATCGAGCGCGGCGTCGAGCACGCTGGCGGAATCGCGCAGCAGGCCCTTGGCGTGGTCGAGCGTTAGCGCCTGCATGAACGCTTTCGGCGTCAGTCCGGCCCAGCGGCGGAACAGGTGGTGCAACTCGTCCGGCGTCACGCTCGCGGCGTCCGCCACGGCCTCGATGTTCGGCTGGCCCCGCCACTGTGAGTGCATGAAACCGATGGCACGGCGCACGGAATCGTAATCGCGCAGGGCCGCGTCGCGCTGGCCCGGCTTGATCGGGCGATGCTCAGTCATCGCTAGGTCTCTGGCAAGATTCATCATGATATCGATGTAGGCCTGCCCCGGCGCGCAAACCACCCGTTTCCCGATGGGTCATCAGTTCACCGGATTATAGGTCGGGCCGCGTTTGGCGGCCTGGAGCGCTTCCATCAAGGCTTTGATGAAGCTTGCTTTTTCCTCCGCGCCGAGGAACCGGGCGATCGACACCCGACGGCCGCGCGACACCAGAAAAAGCTGCTCGATGCCGAATTCGGCGTGGCACACCTGATCGATCTGCACCCAAAGCGGATTGAATGCCCATTCCACGACGTCGCCTGATGGGCTGACCCGGCGCACACGAATTTCCGACGGCGTGACCGTGATCTCTTCGGTGGCCCTGGCGCGTCTGTCGTAAATCTTGAAGGCGATATAGATCGCCAGCAGGTCGAGGCCGAAAAAGCCGAGCACCGGCCAGGCGCCCATCAGCAGGAAGGCCATCCCCGCGCCGAACGAGACCATGCTGATGAAACCCATGAGCATGAGGAAGCCCTTGCGACCCAGCGTGTGATGCGGACGCAGCAGCGCGCTGAACAGCATCGGTTCCTGCAGGACGTCAAAGTCGTTGCCTGATGTCATGGTCCCTCAGTATATCCCTTTGATGCCGAAAATCACCCGCAAGCTCCCCGCCAGCGCGAAGCCCAGTCCTGCAAAGAAGGTTGTAGCGAAAACGGTCAAGGCGCCTGCGAAGAAGACAGCCCAACCGAAGCCCACCAAGCTAAAACCCATCAAGTTGAAGCCTTGGACCAAGGCCCAGGTCCATGAAGCCTTCTCGCGCTTCCGCAAGGCCAATCCCGAGCCCAAGGGCGAGCTCGAACATCTCAATCCCTACACATTGCTGGTTGCAGTGGTATTGTCCGCGCAGGCGACTGACGCCGGAGTCAACAAGGCGACGCGCGCGCTGTTTCCCATCGCCGATACGCCGCAGAAAATGATTGATCTCGGCGAAGAGGCGGTGCGGGACTACATCAAGACAATCGGACTCTACCGCACCAAGGCGAAGAACGTCATCGCGCTGTCGGAAAAACTGATCCGCGAATTCGGCGGCGTCGTGCCGCGCACCCGCGCCGAAATCGAGTCACTGCCGGGCGCCGGGCGCAAGACCGCCAATGTCGTGCTCAACATGGCGTTTGGCGAGCACACGATGGCTGTGGACACCCATGTCTTCCGCGTCGGCAATCGCACCAACATGGCGCCGGGCAAAAACGTGCTGGACGTCGAACTCGAATTGGAGCGCGTGATCCCGCACGAGTTCATGCTGCATGCCCATCATTGGCTAATCCTGCACGGCCGCTATGCGTGCCTCGCGCGCAAGCCGCGCTGCGAGGTGTGTCTGATCAACGATCTGTGCCAGTGGCCGGAGAAGACCGTGGTCTAGGCGACCGGCATCTTCGTCACGCGACCTGGCTCGATCAGCTCCGATCGTGGTCCGCTCAACCGCTTGTGCATATGGACCATGAAGGTCATGCCGAACAGCGGCGTGGCCAGGTTGACGATCGGGATCGAGACGAAGGCTGCGATGAACAGCCCGGCGGTGAACACCGTCGCCGCATGCTGCTTGCGCATCGCCTTGGCGTCCGCCGGCGAGCGGAACCGCATGGCGGCCAGCTCGAAATATTCGCGGCCGAGCAACCAGGCTGTGGCGATGAAAAAGACAACGAACCCAATGCCGGCGAAGAATACGAAGGGTAGTGCGATCAGATAGACCGCGATGGTCAGCAGCGCGGTCTTGCCGCCTTCGGTAATGGCGAGCCCGAACGGCAATGCGACGCCGACCCGCTCCGCGGGATAGTGCTCGCGCTCGACGATATCGGCGACATCATCGACGAACACGCTGGCAACCAGTGACGTGATCGCCGGCATGAGAAAGATTGCGCCGACGACGACGCCGAGACCGGCGGCAATCGACAAGATCCAGGACAGCACGTTGATCATCGTGTGGTAGTCCGACCCGATAGCACTTTCGGCCCAGACGCCGCCCGAAGTGGCAGCCCAGTTCAATAGCTGCTGCATGCCGACCGCCAGGACGGTGATTAAAACCAGGGCAAGTCCGATCGACTTCCACAGGATGCTGCGCATCGGTGGTGAAAGAATTTGCGATAGCGCCTTGGCGGCAGCGACAAGCATCCGATTTTCTCCTTGCAATCACGAAGACGTAACCCTTGCGAAGTTGTCAGACAAGTGCAGCGCAGCATCGACTTCTTCACTGGACGGATAAATAGAAAGAGGTAGTCTCAAGAAAAACAATCATCAGGGAGGACGACGTCTTGATCACCAAGGGTACCCGTGCGCTTGTTTTCGCCACTGCCGCTTCCGGCTTGTTTCTGACCGCAGCGCCCGCCTTCGCGCAGCAAAGCATCACCGTCTGGTTCAGCAAGGGGTTTTATAAATCCGAAGATGAATCGCTGCTGGCGGCGATCAAGAAGTTCGAAGACAAAACCAAGATCAAGGTCGAACTCTCGCAATATGCCATTCAGGACATGATCCCGAAGACCGTGGCCGCGCTGGATTCCGGCACGCCGCCAGATGTCGCCTATGCCGACACCTACGATGTGCAGGCATCCGGCAAATGGGCCTTCGAAGGCAAGCTGGAAGATATCACCGACATCCTAAAGCCGATGATGGATAAATTCGCGCCGAACACGGTCGAGACGGCCTATCTGATGAACGGTCAGACCAAGAAGAAGGCCTATTACGGCTTTCCGCTGAAGCAGCAGTCGATGCATGTGGAGATCTGGAGCGATCTGCTCGAGCAGGCCGGCTACAAGATCAGCGATATTCCCAAGGACTGGAAGGGTTATTGGTCGTTCTGGTGCGACAAGGTCCAGCCGGCCTATCGCAAGGCGTCAGGCAGCCGTGCCTATGGCGTCGGCCAGCCGATGGGCGTGGAGTCCACGGACTCGTTGCAGTCGTTCTACACCTTCATGGATGCCTATAACGTCAAGCTGGTGGACGATGATGGCAAGCTTCTGGTGGATGACCCCAAGGTCAAGGAGGGCCTGATCGGCGCCCTCAGGGACTATACAGACACCTATATCAAGGGCTGTACGCCACCGTCCTCGACGACGTGGAAGGACCCCGACAACAATGTCGCCTTCCACAACAAGAGCATCGTCATGACCCACAACTTCACGATTTCGATCGCGGCGAAGTGGTTCGAGGATTCGCAGAACCAGTCACTGACACCGGAGCAGCGCGCGGCCGGCAAGAAGGCCTATGAGGAAACGATCGTCACGGCATCGTTCCCGCTGAAGCCGGACGGCACGCCGATCAAGTATCGGTCCGACGTGAAGACGGGCATGATCTTCTCGCAGTCGAAGAACAAGGTGGGCGCCAAGGAGTTCGTCAAGTTCCTGATGGAAGAGGAAAACCTCGGCCCTTATGTCGAAGGTGCGCTCGGTCGTTGGTTCCCGGTGACCAAGGCCGGACAGGCAAGCCCGTTCTGGCAGGCCGACAAGCATCGCAAGGCAGTCTACACCCAGTTCACGGGCGGTACCTCGTCGTTCGATTTCGTGAAGAACTACAAGTTCACGATCCTCAATAACGAGAACGTGTGGGCCAAGGCGATGAACCGCGTGGTCAGCGAGAAGGTGCCGGTCGAGAAGGCCGTCGATGAGTTGATCGCCCGCATCAAGGAAATCGCGGGTTAGTCCGAGACAAAGCCGGCCGCTCTTCGCGGCCGGCTTTTGCAATGGTGTACAGCATGGCCACGATTACTTATCCCGCTCCCGCCGATACGTTGCCACGCCGGCCATGGTCGGCCCGCCTGACGACGCCGCAGGTCTGGGGCATTGTCATGCTCGCGCCCTATCTGCTCGTATTCGCCGCTTTCGTGGTCTATCCGATCGGTTATGGCTTGTGGCTGGCGCGGCACCCTGCGAGTTACGTCGCGCTCTATAACGATCCGGTGTTTGCGCGTGCCGTCGTCAACACGCTGATCTTTCTGATTATCGGCATCAATCTCAAGATGCTGGTAGCGTTGTTCCTGTCCGGCTTCTTCGTGCAGTCGCGCACCTGGATTCGTTGGCTGTCGGTGCTGTTCATCCTGCCTTGGGCCGTGCCGTCGATCCCGACTATCCTGTCGGTCCGCTTCATGTTCAATCCCGAATGGGGCGTGATCAATAACCTGATCTTCAAGTTCACCGGCGAGGACGGGCCCAACTGGCTGAATGATCCTGCCATGGGCCTGACGCTGGCGATTCTGGTGCACATCTGGAAGTCGCTGCCATTCTGGACGCTGATCCTGATGACAGGGCGTCTGGCGATCTCGACGGACATGTTCGAAGCGGCCGATGTGGACGGCGCCAGCTGGTGGCAGAAATTCCGCTTCATCACCTGGCCATCGATGCAGACGCTGTATCTCACATGCACACTGCTTTCGATGATCTGGACGCTCGGCGACTTCAACAGCGTCTATCTGTTGACGGGAGGCGGGCCAGCGGATCTCACTCATGTTCTGTCTACATTGGGGATTCGCTATCTCCGCCTCGATCAGCTCGACATGTCGATGGCATCCATCGTTTGCGCGATGCCGCTTGTGCTGCCGCTGGTCTATTTCATGATGAAACGACTCTCTCGATGAAGAGGTTCACCCGATGAGAGTGCCAACGCTACGAGAAGTCGGTACCGAAGCGCGACTGCTGCTGATCGGCATTCCCGTGCTGATCTGGACGTTGATTCCGATCTATCACATGTTCCTGTTCGCGATCTCGCCGAAGCAGGATGCATTTGCGGGCAAGTTGTGGCCCGACCATCCGACGCTGAACAATTTCAGAATCGTGTTCAATCAACAGCACTATTTCCTGCGCGATTTCTGGGCGCAGTTCCTGAACTCGGTCGTCATTGCGGTGGCGGTCGGTGCGCTGACGCTGGTGATTGCGACATCGGCGGCCTTTGCGATCAGTCGCCTGCGCGTCCGCGGCGGTCGAACGGTGATGAACATGGCGCTGTTCACCTATTTCATTCCCGCGGCGTTCCTCGCTGTGCCGATGTATCGCACCATGGGCAATTACGGCCTGCTCAATAATCACTGGTCGCTGATCCTGGCGATGGTGACCATTGCTTCGCCCTATGCGATCTGGGTGCTCAAGCAGGCGTCGGACAAGCTGCCGCTCGAGCTCGACGAAGCCGCCATCATGGACGGCGCAACGCCGTTGCAACTGTTCCGTATGGTCTATGTGCCGCTGATGTTGCCATCGCTGGTCGCAATCGGGACCTATGCGCTGCTGCTCGCCTGGAACGAATATCTCTACGCCTTCCTGCTGCTGTCCAAGGATACCGAGATCACGCTACCCGTCGCGCTCGGCAACTTCCTGGCCGCGGATGACTCGCCCTGGGAATTGCTGATGACCACGGGCTTTATTTACGCGCTACCACCAGCGGCAGTGTATTACGCCTTCCGGCGCTACATGGTCGGCGGACTCACAGCGGGCGCGGTCAAGTCCTGAAGTGGCGGATCAGGCGATCAGCCTGATCCGAGGCCTGCTCACGTCTTCGTCAGCCACTTCCGCTTCCGTGTCAGTCGTCTCAGGAATGAGCGGCGTCGTGCCGAAGACGTCCGGAAATGGATCGAAAGTGCCCGCCACCTCCCGGAGCGGCTTCTGCTTGTCGGCCCAGTGTAGCGCCGTGTAGTCGAATCCGAGTTCGATGGTCGGCTTCACCACTTCGAAATACGGCGAGATATCGAAATCCCTGGGCATATACAGCGATGAATCGCGGATGTGCAGAATTTCGCGACGGGCTTGGCGGCTGCCGGCGCGGGTGATTTTCGGCAGAATCGGATAGCGCACGGCATCGAAAGCCTGCGCGATCAGTGCCGAGCAGATGATTTTGGTGGGGTCGCCGGAGCCGAAAGCGATCATACGCCGCCGCCAGCGTTGCGGCACCGGCAGCGGGATCAGGAAGCGCATCAGGTCAAGAATGTTCTTGGTGTCGTAACCAAAGCCGATGCGGTTGATGGCGTAACGACACACAGTGGTGCGGTCCTCGTAGGACAGCCCGACCGGGCGGCACAGCCGGGTGTGGAACGGATAATATTTCGAGAGCGGTGCTGAGGTGACACCTTCGCCGATATTGGCCTCGATCAGCACATGCGGCTCGCCATTCGGCTCTGCAGCGCCTTCGATCGGCCCGACATAGAGCGCGGCATGCGACCAGGTCGATTGCGTGAGATATTTGATGATGCCGGAGACGCGGTTGTTGCCTTCGACTAGCAACACATCACCTTCCTGGATGATACCGCGCAGGCGCTCGGGATCGCTCGGCGTGAAAGGCTCGTAGCCGGGCAGCTCCTTCTGCAGATATTTAGCGATCAGTTTCCCGACCGTATCGAGCATGAGGCCCATGATCGTGACTCCCCCAGCGCGGTTCATATCGACCGCTTTCCCTGGCTCCATCATGGTCGAGAGCCATTGCAATTTGGTTCATGCCCACGCGGCGCTGGTGACGATTGATTCACCACGACGGTTGCTGCACATCCTCGAATACGGCAAGGTTCGCGGGACGTTCTCATGCATCATAAAATTTCGGAAACCATGTCATGACAATTTCACGCCGGGATTTCCTGTCGGCGTCCGCAGCATTGACGCTTGCGCCGCTGTTCGGCGCAAGGGTATTGGCCGCGCCGCTGCCGCGGGATGCTGACATTGTCGTGATCGGCGCGGGCGCGGCGGGCATTGCTGCGGCGCGTCGCATCCAGGCGGCCAATCGCAAGGTGATCGTGGTCGAGGCCTCCAGCCGGATTGGCGGACGGTGCATGACGGACGCGACAAGTTTCGACGTCCCGTTCGATCGTGGCGCGCGCTGGCTGCACACGCCAGAAACCAACGCAGTGGTGAAGCTTGCCCGGCCGGTGGGAATTGATGTCGCGCCGTCGCCGCCGAGCCAGAAGCTGCGCATCGGCCGTCGTAATGCCCGCGCCGGCGAGACCGAGGAGTTGCTCGCCGCAGTCGTGCGCGCCAATCGCGCCATCGACGAGGCAGCGCGCCGTGCCGACATCTCCTGCGCCGCGGCGCTGCCGAAGGACCTTGGGGACTGGGCAGGCACGATCGATTTCGTGCTCGGGGCCTATGCGACCGGCAAGGACCTCAAGGATCTCTCGACGCTGGATCTTTCGCGCGCGCAGGATCGCGCCATCGATGTTGCCACGCGCCAGGGGCTCGGCGCGTTGATGGGTAAGCTCGGCGAGGCCGTTCCGGTGGCACTGTCGACCCCTGCAACGCGCGTGACCTGGAGCGGACGCGACATCGGCGTTGAGACGGCGTCGGGGCGCATTGCGGCGCGAGCGGTGATCATCACCGCATCAAGCAATGCGTTGTCGTCGGGGACAATCAAGTTCACGCCGGAATTGCCAAAGCGGCAGCTCGACGCGGCGGCAAAGCTCAGCCTCGGCAGCTATGACCGTATCGCGCTACAGTTTAGCGGCAATCCGCTCGGGCTGGGTCGCGATGAGCTGATGGTCGAGCAAAGCACGAGCACACGTACCGGTGCGCTGTTTGCGAATATTGGCGGGTCATCGCTGTGTACCGTCGATGTCGCCGGCGCATTCGGCCGCGACCTTGCAACTCAGGGCGAGGCCGCGATGGTGGCTTTCGCCGTTGAATGGCTGACGAAGCTGTTCGGCTCCGATATCAAACCTGCGATCAAGCGCTCTGCAACGACGCGCTGGGATACAATGCCATTCGTGCTCGGAGCCATGTCGGGGGCCGCACCGGGTGGTCAAGCCTCGCGCCGCGTGTTGGCTGAGCCCATGGGCAATCTGTTCCTCGCCGGCGAAGCCACGCATGAAACATTGTGGGGCACGGTCGATGGCGCATGGGAAAGCGGCGAGCGCGCAGCAGAGGCGGCGCTCAAGAAGATCGGCGCAATGAAAGAGCCGGAACCAGACAAGCCGGTGCGCACGAAGCGTCGGCAGCGGTCGAGCGGAGCGGGGCTGGAATAGCCGCGATGCGAGGCCGCTATTGGCGCTACACCGGTAGCGCCAGCTGCATCAGATCTTTGGCCACGATGATCTTACCGGAAAAATTCTTTCGTGCGCCCTCGATCCAGTCTTCGTCGGTGACTTCGGGGTCGTCGCCCGGCACAAAGTGGCTGAGCACCAGCACCTTCACGCCAGCCGCGGCGGCGATGCGGCCGACATCCTCGGTGGTGGTGTGGCTTTCCATCAAATGCTTTTTCAGCGTCGCGCCGTTCTTCGTCTTGATCACCAGCCGGTCAACAGCGGGCACGTAAAGTGCCTCATGCACCAGCACGTCCGCCCCCTTGGCGAACTCTGCGAGCTTCGGGTTGTAAGCGGTGTCGCTGGAGAACACGATGACGCCGTCGGGCGTTTCGAATTTGTAGGCGAAGCTGTCGACGATCGGCGGATGCGGAGTGCGGAACGCCGTCACCTTGACGTCGGCGGTCCGCAACACCACGCCATCCTCCATGATATCCTTGGCAACGAGCAACGGCCGCGGATCGGGGCGGCCTTCATCTTCGATGCGGGTATCGACGTCGAATTTGTTCAACTCCCAGTAAGTCCGGGTCATTGCCTCGATGCCCTTGGGACCAAACGAGTGGATCGGCGTCGAGAGGCCTGCGGCCCAGGCATTGTAGAACAAGTTGCCGTATTCCAGATTGTGATCGGAATGGTGGTGGCTGATGAAGATGTACTTCACCGAGGGAAGCGGCACGCCGGCATTGACCAGTTGCCGGCTGACGCCCATGCCGCAATCGATCACGAATGGCGTGTCGTTGACCACAACGAGATTGGCGGGATTGGATGCGCCGACGCCGACGCGCGGGCCGCCCTTGGTGCCGAGAAATATGATCCTGGTACGCGGTTTTGCCGGCGTCTGCGCCAGCGCGGGCCGCGCTGCGAAGATCGCTGCGCCGGCAGCGGCAAACTTCAGCATGTCGCGGCGATCGATCATGGTCTTCTCCCGTTGTTCTTGAATTGGAGAGACCCTAGCGCCGCGCCGGCTGGCGCCGCAAGTCACGCAAGCGTCAGTGAAATATCCCGTCGAACAGCGGCAGGCTGATCAGCGCCGAGACGGCGATCAGCGCGTAACAGATCTTGCGGAACAGCTCGTCGCTGGCCTTGCCGAACAGTTTCGAGCCAATCCACAGGCCGAGGCCGAACAGGGGGCCGGTCACTACCGCGAGCCCAAGGATGGCCGTGCTCCACAATCCGCCGATCGTATAGCTGATGATGATCAAGACGTCTGCGACCGCGAAATACAGGATGATATTTGCGCGGGTGACGGCAGCCACGGCCGCGTCGCGCAGCCAATACATCACCACTGGCGGGCCGCCGAGTTGTGCCAAGCCGCCGAAGAACCCGGCGAGACCGCCGACGCTGACAGTCACCGGTACGGTCGGCTTACCAGGATAGCGCCAGCCGGAGATCAGTAGCGTCAGCATCGTGACGATCAGTGCGACGATGCCCCAGCGAACAGTCAGCGGATCGGCCCAGGCCAAGGCCATCGTGCCAAGTGGCACGCCAATAAGTGCGCCCAGCGAAATGATGCTGACGTCGCGCCTGTCGGCTCGTCTTGCGGCGTTCGGGATCAGCGTCAGCGTGGTCGAGAAGTCGATCAGCAGCAGCAACGGCGACGCGACCTGCGCGCCGGCCACGCTTGAGGCGAGCGGCATGAAGATCAGCGCCGAACCGAAGCCCGAAAATCCGCGGGCCAGTCCGGCGATGAAGGCGGTGACGGTGATAAAAACGAGCGACGTGGTCGAATACTGGACCAGGCCGAGTGATTCCATCATGCGCGCAACGTGCCGCCCGTCTTTTTCACTACTTCCGCCACGATCTTCGCTGCCACCGCATCAATTTCCTGATCGGTCAGGGTCTTCTCGCGCGGCTGCATGGTCACGGCGATGGCGACGGACTTCTTGTCGTCGTCGATGCCCTTGCCTTCGTAGACGTCGAACACCGTCACATCGGTGACCAGCTTCTTGTCCACGCCGGCTGCCGCACGGAGAATGTCACCGGACCTGACCTTGCGATCGACGATGAAGGCGAAGTCGCGTGACACAGGCTGGAACGCCGAGAGCTCCAAAGTCGGTTTGGCGCGGGTCGCCTTCTGCTTGGCGTCGGGAATACGATCAAGGATCACTTCGAACGCCATCAACGGGCCGTCGGCACCGAGTGCTTCGAGCGTGCGCGGGTGCAGCTCGCCGAAATGACCGAGGACGTTCTGCGGACCGATCTGGATCGTGCCGGACCGGCCGGGATGCAGCCAATTCGCGCCACCGGCGACGATCTGCAGCGCCTGCATCGGTGCGCCCGCGGCTGCGAGAACTGCAAAGGCATCGGCCTTGGCGTCGAGCGCGTTCGCAGCGCTGGCGCCTGACCAGTGACGGCCGTTGCCCGCCGACGAGGCGAGACCACGCCGGACGCCGGATGCAGCCATGAACTGATCCTGCGGGCGATCGCCGCGGAAGATCTGGCCGACTTCGAACAGCGCGAGGTCAGACGAGCCGCGATGCGCATTGGCCTGAGCGGCCGCGATCAGTCCGGGCAACAGGCTGGGCCGCATGTCGGAGAGGTCGGAGGCGATCGGATTGGCCAGCGCCAGTTCCGGCGCGCCGCCGCCGAACACTTCGGCATGTGGCTTCGAGATGAACGACCACGTCACCGCTTCGACGAGCCCACGTGCTGCCAATCCACGCTTGGCGCGGCGGGTACGCTGCTGGATCTGGGTGAGCACCGGCTTGCGCGGGGCATCGCCGCGCGGGAACGGCGTCATCGGCACCTTGTCGACGCCGAAGATGCGCATGACTTCTTCGACGATGTCAGCCTTGCCGGTCACATCGCTACGCCAGGACGGCACCGCGACCTTCACCATAGGACCACTGCCGGCCACCATGAAGCCGAGATGCGTCAGGATGCGTCGCATCTCCGGGAAAGGCACGTCGATGGCGGCGAGGCGCTTCACCTCGGCAATCGGGAAGTCGATGATGCGGTCGTCGCCGTAAGGCTTTCCGACCACGATGCTTTCCGACGGTGTGCCGCCGCATAGTTCCATCACCAGCTTGGTTGCCAGTTCGAGACCGGGCACCATGAAGACCGGATCGACGCCGCGCTCGAACCGATAGCGCGCGTCGGAATTGATGCCGAGCCTGCGACCGGTCTGCGCGATGTTGATCTCGTTCCACAGCGCGGATTCGATCAGCACATCGGTGGTCTCTTCCGAACAGCCCGACGCTTCGCCGCCCATGATGCCGGCGAGCGATTCCACACCGTTGTCATCGGCGATGACGCAGGCTTTGCTGTCGAGCGTGTAGGTCTTGCCGTCGAGCGCGAGCAGCGTCTCGCCGTCACGTGCGCGGCGGACAACGATGTCACCCTTTACCTTGGACGCATCGAACACATGCAGCGGGCGCGCGCGGTCGAATGTCAGGAAGTTGGTGATGTCGACCAGCGCATTGATCGGACGCAGACCTATCGAGGTAAGCTTCTTCTGCAGCCACTCGGGCGACGGGCCGTTCTTGACGCCGCGCACGAGACGCAGCGCGAAGCCGGGGCACAGCTTGGCGTCTTCGACGGTGACTTTCACCGGGCAGGGGAATTCGCCCTTGATCGGCTTGATGCCGGGATTCTTGAACACGCCCATGTCGGCCGCGGCGAGATCGCGCGCGATGCCGGACACACCAGTGCAGTCCTGACGATTAGGCGTCAGATTGATCTCGATGACGGGATCGCCGAGCTTGGCCCAATCGGGATAGATCGCGCCGACGGGTGCATCGGCGGGCAGTTCGATGATGCCGTCGATATTTTCCGGCAGGCCGAGTTCACCTGCCGAGCACAGCATGCCCTGGCTTTCGACACCGCGGATATTGCCAAGACCGATGGTGAAATCCTTGCCCGGGATGAACGTGCCGGGCCTGGCGAGAACGGTCTTCAGTCCCGCGAGTGCGTTCGGCGCGCCGCAGACGATCTGCAACGGTTTGTCATCGCCGGCATTGACGGTGCAGACGCGCAGGCGGTCGGCATTGGGATGCTGCTCGGCCGTGACGATCTCGGCGATCGTGAACGGCTTCAGGAGCTTCGCCTTGTCGTCGATATGCTCGACCTCAAGCCCGATCATGGTGAGCTTGTCGGTCAGCGTCTCGAGCGACTCGTCAGTCTCGAGATGATCTTTCAGCCAGGAGAGGGAGAATTTCACGTGCTCAGTCCTCCGGCCAGCGTCGGTACTTCAAGCGGCTTGAAGCCATAGTGATTGAGCCAGCGCACATCGCCTTCGAAGAGCTGACGCAGGTCGGCCATGCCGTATTTCAGCATTGCGATACGGTCGATGCCCATGCCCCAGGCGAAGCCCTGATACACGTCGGGATCGATGCCGCAGGCGCGTAGCACATTCGGATGCACCATGCCGCAGCCGAGAATCTCGAGCCAGTCTTCGCCTTCGCCGAAGCGGATCTCGTTCTTGTCGCGGCGGCACTGGATATCGACTTCCAGCGACGGCTCCGTGAACGGGAAGAACGACGGACGGAAGCGCATATTGACGTTATCGACCTCGAAGAAAGCCTTGCAGAATTCGTGCAGGATCCATTTGAGGTGGCCGAGATGCGAACCCTTGTCGATGACCAGGCCTTCGACCTGATGGAACATCGGCGTGTGGGTCTGATCGCTATCGCTGCGATAGGTGCGGCCCGGACAGATCACGCGGATCGGCGGTTGCTGGCTCAGCATGGTACGAACCTGCACCGGTGATGTGTGCGTGCGCAGCAGCAGACGCGAGCCGTCTTCCTTCGGATTGAAGTAGAAGGTGTCGTGCATCTCGCGGGCCGGGTGGCCCTCGGGGAAGTTGAGCTTGGTGAAATTGTAGTCGTCGGTTTCGATATCCGGACCTTCGGCGACGGCGAAGCCCATATCGGCAAAGATCGTCGTCAGTTCGTCCCAGGTCTGGCTCAGCGGATGGATGCGCCCGAGCTCGGCGGGGCCCTCGCGCAGCGGCAGCGTCACGTCGATGATCTCGGACGCGAGACGTGCATCGAGGGCTGCGGATTTCAACACATCGCGGCGCGCGGTCAGCGCTTGCGTGACGGTGTCCTTGGCCAGGTTGATGGCCGCGCCTTCGGTCTTGCGCTCTTCCGGCGACATCTTGCCGAGCGTGGCGAGCAGCGCGGAGATCGAACCTTTCTTGCCGAGCGCGCCGACGCGCACCGCTTCGAGCGCGGTTTCGTCGGAGGCATTGGCAATATCAGCCAGGATATTCTGTTGGAGCGTCGTCAGATCGGACATCAGCAACCTCGATGAGAGAGGCGGGCGGCCTCTTGCTGTCTGCGCGTCCGACGGAAGGCCGGGCACCAGCTTCTACAGCACGGGTATCACAGGGATTAAGACGTCAATGGCCGGGACAGGAGCGCGTGAACGCTTCTGCCCGGCCATGACAATGTCGATGAATACGCGGAGCCTGGAGAGCTCAGGCCGCCAGTGCGGCCTTTGCTGGCTTAGGCTGCGAGTGCAGCTTTGGCCTTCTCGGCAATCGCGTTGAACGCCGCCGGCTCGTTGATCGCGAGATCCGAGAGCACCTTGCGGTCGACCGTCACGCCGGACTTGGCGAGACCGTTGATAAACACGCTGTAGGTCATGCCGAGCGGACGGACGGCAGCGTTGAGACGCTGGATCCAGAGCGCGCGGAACGTGCGCTTCTTGCGCTTGCGATCGCGGAACGCATATTGGCCGGCCTTGTCGACGGCGGCCTTTGCGGCGCGGATGGTATTCTTACGGCGACCACGGAAACCCTTGGCGGCCTTGTAGACTTTCTTATGCTTGGCGTGAGCCGTCACACCGCGTTTTACGCGAGCCATGACTGATCTCCTTCATCTGAAATAACAAAAGGGGTGATATCCGCCGCAATGAAGCGGCGTAAGGGCGATCAGGCGTTTGGCAGAAAGTACTGCTTGATGTTGTCGCCATCGGTCTTGAACAGCACGCGGGTGCCGCGGAGCTGACGAATCTGCTTCTTCGTCCGCTTGATCATACCGTGGCGTTTACCGGCATGGGCGGCCATAACCTTACCCGTTCCGGTGACTTTAAAGCGCTTTTTGGCGCCCGACTTGGTCTTCAGCTTGGGCATTTGGCTCTCCTGTTGCCACGCAGAAAGCGCCCCGAAAGGCGTTGCGTCGGCTAAAATGCTCGTTAGAGCGTTGAAAATGCTCAACTAACCGCCGTTTGCGGGAAGTCAGCACAGTCGTCGACACGGCAGCCCTTGATCAGCCGGGCGACGAAGGTTGGGCTTATGGCAGAGGAACGCCCTAATGGCAACGATTAACGCGGCTCAACACTCTGTTTAGCGCATGGCTGCAGACTGGTCCGACGCGCTCCGGATGCCTATGTGATCCGGACCAGAGAAACAGAGGGACGACGACAATGGCCCGGAATGCACGTGCCGCCGCAAGGGCGGTTGCCATCCAGCAAGATGCTGCTGCTCAGACCGCCACCCGCTGGATGTTCGCGGCCGCTGGCCTCGCCGCCGCGCTTGCGCTGGCCGGTGCACTCACCCTTATCTCGGGCTGAGCCGTCCGGTTTCGGCCGATCTCCGAATACTCCCCCAAAGAAAAAGGCCCGCCAGAAACCTGACGGGCCGAAATTCCTGATTGCCAACCTTGTTAAGGTCAGTCGCCGCTGTGATCAGCGTGGTGCCAGCACCATCACCACCTGACGACCTTCGAAGCGCGCGTCCTGCTCCACCTTGGCGTATTCGGCGACGTCTGCTTTGACCTTGTCGAGCAGCTTGGTTCCGATTTCTTGGTGCGCCATTTCGCGGCCACGGTAGCGCAAGGTGATTTTGACCTTGTCGCCTTCCTCGAAGAAGCGCTGCATCGCGCGCATTTTCACGTCGTAGTCATGATCATCGATCATCGGGCGGAGCTTGATCTCCTTGATTTCGACGATCTTCTGCTTCTTGCGGGCCTCGGCGGCCTTCTTCTGCGCCGAATACTTGAACTTCCCGTAGTCCATGATCTTGCAGACGGGGGGGCTCACGTTCGGCGAAATCTCGACCAGATCCATACCGGCTTCCATCGCCATCTTGATCGCAGCAATGGTTTCCACGGTGCCGTGGTTCAGGCCGGTCTGATCAATCAGCTGGATCTGCAGATTGCGAATTTCATCGTTGGTGCGCGGCCCGTCTTTTGTTGCGGCGGGCGGGGCTCTGTTGGGACGGCGAATGGGTAACTCTCCAATGTTGTGAAGGAAGGCCGCAGTGTGAAGGAATAAGGCGTTTCGAGCAAGCAAACTCACGCAACGCAGCGTCAAATCACTCAAATACGAGGCAATTTCGTCACGCGAAAGGCCATAGGCGTCGTACACCGCTGACCGTGCTCAAATAGAGTTCCCCGGCACGTTCTGCAAGCCGTGGTTGACAGGACCGTAACGCGGCATCGAGGTGGACGTTCCCTGGGATATATGGACGTTGAGGGATCGACGTTGACGATCCCGACCTGCTCAATCAAACAGCAATCGGCATTCTGAGGTCGAACAAGGATAGTTTGATGAGCATAACGGTATCGACCGACCCTAGTTTCATCACTGTCGGCACTGGCGGCAACAGTCGCCAGATCGCCATGCGGGTCCGCGACGGCGCTGCACCCGGCCTGTTCTGGATGAGTGGCTTCAAATCCGACATGCAGGGCGGCAAGGCGGTGGCGCTCGATGCCTGGGCCGCCGAGCACGGCCGCGCTTGCGTGCGTTTCGACTATTCCGGCCACGGTGAATCCGGTGGCGATTTCGCCGACGGCACCATCGGCCAATGGCTGGAAGACAGTCTCGCGGTGTTTGATGCGGCCTGTCAGGGGCCGCAGGTGGTGATTGGCTCGTCGATGGGCGGCTGGATGGCACTCCTGCTGGCGCGCGCGCTGGCCCGACGCGGCAAAGTGGGGCGTGCGACGCTGAAGGGTCTGGTGCTGATCGCGCCGGCGCCGGATTTCACCGAAGAGCTGATGTGGAAAGGCTTCTCGCCGGAAATCCGCGCGGAGATCGAGACCGCCGGTCAATGGCTGCGCCCGTCGGAATATGGCGAGCCCTATCCGATCACGCGGCAGTTGATCGAGGAGGGGCGCAATCATCTGCTGCTTGGCAGCGCGATCGATGTCGGTTGCCCCGTGCGGATTTTGCAAGGCAGGCAGGACCCCGACGTGCCCTGGCAGCACGCTTTCCGCCTTGCCGAACGGCTACCGAGCGACGACGTCGTGCTGACCATGATCCAGGACGGCGACCATCGGCTGTCGCGCCCGCAGGACATTGCGCGACTATTGTCGGCTGTGGCGGAGTTTTGATTGCATCACCCGCACCGTTGAATAGGCTCGCCTGAAAAGAGCGATCAATCAGCGGGAGGAATTCGGATGGATGCTACGGCACTCTTACGTGCATTTTGCGATGCCGTTGAACAGCGTGACGGCCATAGCTTCGCTGCGCTATTCACCGAGGGCGGCGTCTATCACGACGTCTTCTACGGCGCCTTCGAAGGCCGCGCGAAAATCGCCGACATGGTCGATGACTGGTTCTACCGGACCGCGGAAGATTTTCGTTGGGACATGCACACGCCCGTCAGCGACGGCGCCACGCTCTATGCGCGCTACACATTCAGCTATCGCTCGAAACTTCCGGAAGCCCACGGCGGCCGCGCGATGTTCGAAGGCGTTGCGATCATGACGCTGCGTGACGGCAAGATCGTGAGCTATCATGAAGTGGCCAATACGGCGCCGGCCTTCGTCGATCTGCATTTCGCGCCGGAGCGCATCGCCAAGATCGTCGGCAAGCAGAGCGCTGCGCTCAAAGCGCGGCCGGAGATGGCGCGACATCTGACGAACTGAGCGCAAGCTGCCATTCGTCGTTCACGCTCTCATCCTTTTCAGCGTCGCCGAGTTGCGTGGCCAGCGCAGCAAATTCGTCTGCGGGCATTAGTTGTGACAGCGCCCACACCGCAGCCCCGCGCACCACAGGGCTTTCATCGCCGAGCAGTCGCTGCGCGTCGTTTACCAGTGATAGGTCGTTCGAATTGCCGATGGCGATCAACACATTGCGGATGAAGCGGTTGCGGCCGATACGCTTCACGGGTGACTTCGTAAAGAACGCGCGGAAAGCCGCATCGTCGAGCTTCGCAAGTTCGGCCAGCGACGGCGCGCGCAACTCATCGCGTGCGGCGAGTTTGATCTCGCGGCCTTCCTGGGCGAATTTGTTCCATGGGCAGGCGGCGAGGCAATCGTCGCAGCCATAGATGCGATTGCCCATGGGTTTGCGGAATTCGTGCGGGATCGGCCCCTTGTTCTCGATCGTGAGATAGGAAATGCAGCGCCGCGCGTCGAGCTTGTAGGGCGCGGGAAAGGCCGCGGTCGGACAGCTGTCGAGACAGGCCTGGCACGAACCGCAATGATCGACCGTGCGGGCGTCGCGCGGGAGCTCGAGCGTGGTGAAAATCGCGCCGAGAAACAGCCACGAGCCGAATTCGCGCGAGACGAGATTGGTGTGTTTGCCCTGCCAGCCCAATCCTGCCGCGCCGGCGAGCGGCTTCTCCATCACGGCAGCCGTATCGACGAATACCTTCACATCGCCGCCCGCTTGCGCGATCAGCCAACGCGCCAGCAGCTTCAGGCGCTTCTTGATGAGATCATGATAGTCGTCGCCGCGAGCATAGACCGAGATCGCGGCGTGCGAGCGTTGCTTGAGGATTTCGAGCGGATTCTCGTCGGGCCCGTAATTGACGCCGAGCATAATGACGGAACGAACGTCCTGCCACATCACTTTGGGATTGGCGCGGCGGTCGGGATTGTTGGCAAGCCACTCCATGTCGCCATGGGCGCCGGCGTTGAGAAATTCCTGCAGCCGCTCGCGCACGCCGGCGATGGCATCGGGATCAGTGATCCCGATCGAATCGAAGCCGAGCGCCAGTGCCTCCCGCGTCAGCATATCCCTGAGATCGGCGGGAAGCGCGGCGCGGTCGTCGTCAGCGGATGGGCTCAGAAATCGAGATCCACATAGGTCCGCGATGCCGGTACGCCCGCCAGCCATTCGCTCAGCAGCGGTCGGAACGACGGACGGGATTTCACCCGCGCGTACCACGCCTTCGCCGCGTCGTCCTCGCTCCATGGAACATCGCCCAGATAGTCGATCGCCGACAGATGAGCTGCCGCGACCAGATCTGCATAAGTCAGTCGGTCACCGGCCAGAAAATTGCGTGTCCGCGCCAGCCAGCCGATATAGGCCAGATGATAGCGCACATTTGCGGTGGCTGCGCGAATCACATCCATCGCCGGGGCGCCGCCGCCGACCTCTTCGCTCATGAAGCGCTTGTAGATGCGCTCGGTGACCAGGGGACCGGAGGCTTCCTCGAAGAATTTCTCGTTGAACCACGCCATCAGCCGGCGCACTTCGATGCGTTCCGCCATCGCGACAGGCAGCAGGCGGCGATCGCCCATCTCCGGTCCATGGGTCTCGTCGATATATTCGGCAATGATCCCGGCGCCAGGAATGGGCGGGAAACCATCGGTGAGCAGCACAGGCGTAGTTCCCGCAGGATTGAGCGCCAGAAATGCCTCGCGCCGATCCCACGGGCGCTCGTCCACCAGTGTGAGGTCGAGTCCGTATTCGCCGAGTACGAGACGAATGAAGCGGGAATGCGGACAGAACGAGTGATGGTAAAGCGTGTACATGCGGGCCTTGATAGTTATGCGGTCGTTAAGAAAGCGTCTCGGTTGCGTCGGTGGTAAAAGTGTCACGCGGCGCGCGCCAAACTAGCGAAGCTTGGCTCCGAGGCAACCCGTGAATGTGATGGTATTTGCGATTGCAGCAATGGAGGGAATAGGCGAGAAGAACCCGGCTTTTTCAGGCCCACAGGCTTTTCCAGGCCAACACTGACGAAGGACAGATAAGCAGATGATGTCTGATGCGATAAGGGCGGTGATTCTCGGCATTGTCGAGGGTGTCACCGAGTTCCTGCCGGTTTCCTCAACGGGGCATCTGCTGCTCGCGGAACGCTTCTTCGATCTGGGCGAGGACAATTTCTGGAAGAGCTTCGCCGTGCTGATCCAGCTCGGCGCCATTCTGGCGATCCTTGCACTTTACTTCGGCAAGTTGTGGCATATCGCGCTGGACCTGTTCAAAGGCGACGCTGCGGCGCGCCGTTTCGTGATCGGCGTGCTGGTTGCTTTCCTGCCCGCCGCGATCATCGGCGCCGCCGCCGGCGGCTACGTCAAAAGCTATTTGTTCAATCCGTGGGTTGTATGCTTTTCGCTGATCGTCGGCGGCGCGATCCTGCTCTGGGTCGATCAGCTCGATCTTGAGCCGGTACATCACGATGCCACCACGTTCCCGTTGCCGATGTATTTGAAGATCGGCCTGGCGCAGTGCGTAGCGATGATTCCGGGCGTGTCGCGCTCCGGCGCCACCATCGTCGGTGCCATGCTGCTCGGTGCCGAGAAGCGCGCAGCGGCGGAGTTCTCGTTCTTCCTGGCGATCCCGACCATGGTCGGCGCTTTCGTCTACGATCTCTACAAGAGCCGCGCCGATCTTTCGGTCGATCACGGCATGATCATCGCCATCGGCTTCGTGGTGTCATTCATCACCGCGATCGTCGTGGTGAAGAGCTTTCTGGGCTACGTCACGCGCCACGGCTTCACGCTGTTCGCATGGTGGCGCGTGATCGTCGGCACGCTCGGCCTGATCGCGCTGGCGTTGGGCTACTAAGAGCTTTGCGGTCGTCCCCGTGAAAGCCGGGGACGACGGCGGAATTTAATTCACGCCGTTATGCGCGAATTGGCCGGTGGCGCGGAAACGCCAGAGATATTGTGGCGCAATGGCTTCCAGCGAATCGGCCGGGATGCCGAGGCCATCCAGCGTCAGGCCGGCCGCCTTGGCGGCTTCCGACACCACATTGTCGACGCGCAGCATTGTGACCTGATCCGGCGTCAGCTTGAAGTCGCCCGGGGCGAATTGCAGGAAATAGGACTGAAGCTTGGCGATGGCCGTCGGCACCGGCAGCGTCATGCGCTTGCGTTCGATGGTCGCTAGGATGATGTCGATGATTTCACTCATCGTCAGCACTTCCGGACCGCCGAGTTCATAAGTGGCGCCCGGCCTGGTCTTGCCGTCGACAGCATCGGCCGCTGCCTGGGCCACATCGCCCACATAGACCGGCTGCATTTTGGTCGTGGCGCCGAACACCGGCATCACCGGGGCCATCCGGGCGAGATTGGCGAACCGATTCGTGAACTGATCTTCGGGGCCGAAAACGATCGATGGCCGGAGGATAGTCGCCGACGGCACGGCTGCCAGCACGGCCTGCTCGCCGGCCGCCTTGGCACGGGCATAGGCCGATTCGGAATCGGCATCGGCGCCGATGGCTGAAAACTGCACCATCCGTGCGCCGATCTCGGCAGCGGCCTGCGCCACCGCGCCGGCACCTCGCGCCTGCACGGCATCAAAGGTCTGCGCGCCGCTTTCGGTCAGGATACCCACCAGATTGACGACGATGCTGGCGTCGCGCATTGCGGCCTTGACCGAGGCCTGGTGGCGCAGATTGGCCTGAACGATATTGATCTGTCCGACACGGCCAAGCGGCTGCAGATGGCCGGCCAGTTCCGGCCGACGCACGGCGACCCTGATCCGGTATTCGCGCTTGGCCAGCGCGCGGACCACATGGCGTCCCACGAAGCCGGATCCGCCGAAAACCGTAACGAGGGTGTCGATGGGGGCAGCCATGGATCAGTTCCTTGAGTCAGTCATGCAAGGGCAAAACGGGGGAATTTAGACCAATTCGCGATACGCCAACGCGCGGGGCCTGTACAGCGGATTTGGAATTGAACGAAGCAATTTGACAAGCGCGTAACGGCCCCCTACTAACCGCGCCACGTGCCTCGCACGTGCCCAGGTGGCGGAATTGGTAGACGCGCTGGCTTCAGGTGCCAGTGGCTTAACGGCCGTGAAGGTTCGAGTCCTTTCCTGGGCACCACGGTGCTCCTAAGTCTCTGATATTCAGAGCAATTCAATGAATTTGACAGTTTGGGGCCGCGCGGTCGATGCCTGCGGGCGCGGAGATGTCTTGCCCTGCCGTCCCCCGCGAAGTGCGCGCGACATCCGCAAACAGACACTGCACTCTGCTTCTAGCGGGCCATCGCCTGATCATAAGCCACGACAGATGCCTGCGCGGTCGCCTTCACCTCGATAGCGCTCATTCCAGGCCGGTACAGGCTGCTGCCAAGGCCGAAGACCTGTATGCCGGCGGCGATATAGCCCGCGAAATTCCGATCGGAAACACCACCAACAGCCCCAATCACGGCATCCTTGGGCAGAACCGCGCAAATGGCGGCGATGCCGGACGGCCCGAGGATCGACGCCGGAAAGAATTTCAATGCGGAAGCGCCCGCGCGCAACGCGAGGAAAGCTTCGGTCGGCGAGAACACGCCGGGCATCGTGACCATGCCGCGGTTCACTGCCATTGCCAGCACATCGACATCGACATTCGGGCTCACCATCAGACGCCCGCCGACATCAGCGACGCGGGCGCAGTCATCCGCGGTGAGGACAGTGCCGGCGCCGATCAGGGTGTCGTCGCCAAATCGTTTGCAGATCCGTGCGATGGAATCGAACGGATCGGGCGAGTTCAGTGGTACCTCGATCATCTCGAAGCCGGTGTCGATCAACGTCTCGACGATGCCCTCCACCTCGTCGGGCTGCACGCCGCGCAGGATGGCGACGAGCGGACGCTTCACGGTGGGCCAACGGATTGGCTGGTTCATGTGAACTGAGCTCCCCAAAGATGGATTGCGGCCTTGGTCAGGCCGTGTTGCGACGCGCGTTCGGCATCGACGATGGCGACCTCGAAGCCGGCAGCGGCAAGCGCGGACGCATAGAGATCCTTGAGCGCGCCGGCGCCGATCAGGCGCACCGGATGCCGCGTGCCATAGTGCGATCCGGCATCGGCGATTTCTGTGCCGATGAGGAGGCCCGACAGGCGTGCCGCGCCGTCGGCTTGTTGTTGGAAGCCGAGCAGTTGCGCCGCGCGCAAGCTGAAGAGCGAAGCAGTCAAGCCAGCCGGCGCATGGAGCGCGCGTTGCAGGCCGTCGCGGAACGCATCATTCGCTACAGGCGGCGGCGCGTCGTGATCCACAGCGTGTTTCAGGATGCTGTGTTGAGTGATGACCGAAAAGAGCTCGCCGGTCATATAGGTCGTGAATGACACCACGCTGCCGGACTCGATCCAGACCCATTTGCTGTGGGTGCCGGGAATGCAGACGAGACCGGTGAAGCCGGGCTCGGTCACGCCGAGCAGTTGCGTCTCTTCGCCGCGCATGACGTCGGGCGCCGCGGCGTCGGCCTGGGCAATGCCGGGCAGGATACGCACGTCGCCTTGCGTGTCGACACGCTGCGCACCGTCGTGCAAGGCGTCGAGGCGTGTCGGTGTGTGCAGATAGGGCGCCTCGATCCAGCCCTGTCGTGCGCCGGCCATGCCGCAGATCAACACGGGCAGGTCCTGCGTCGCACCGAGTCTGGCAAGGTGATTAGCGAGCACCGGAGCGAAGCCGGCAGTCGCGCAATGCAGCATGCCTTCAGGCCCGCGGGTCTCCGCAAGCACGCTGCCGTCGGCGGCCATCAACCAGCCTCGAAAGCTGCTGGTGCCCCAATCGACTGCAACGAAAGCCGGTTTGCCTGATGTCACGCGTCGCTCCGGCTTCTCATGGCACGAATTCGTGCCGAGCATAGCCGAAAGCGTCGCTGTTGGAAGGCCGTTCGCGGCGGTCGAGCTACAGCATTGCGCACCGACCCTCTTCGCTCAACAGTAATTCTCACACAGCATCGGCTCGGAATCGGTGGGTTGGATCGCGCGCACGGGCGCTTGCGTCAGATGCGGCGTGCCTCCGCGGCTAACAACAGCGCGAAATGCATCCAGGATCGCCGTCGCCATGTCTGGGTGATGCGTCTCGACGGCGCTGTCCAGCCAGTCTGGAAGGTCACGCTGGTTCGAGAGAGCGCAATGCCATTCACCTTCGTCATAAGCGAGCCGACGCACTTGCCACCGCGGCAGTTCGATCGCGATCAAGGCAAGCGCGGCATCGGTCCAGGCGCCGGCCGCGACCAGACGATCGAGGCGCTGGGCCTCCGCCGTGCGACGCATCGCGGGCAGACGCTTGCAGGTGGTGAGGCAGATCGCGGTGAAACTCGTAGCGTCAAGCGGGGCCGTTTCGGATGGCGCATCGCAAAGGGGCGTTCGCTGAATCGAGATGAACGACATGACGGGTCTCCATGAACAGCGCGATCTTCGGAAGACCGCATCATGCAATATCCGTAGTCCGTCATTTGAATACGAGGCAGCTTCGGGCACGAAGATATAAAGGCTGCATAAGCGCTCGAGGACTAGCGGCGCACGCGCATGCGCCCCGCCGCGTCTTTATGAGATTCCTATAAGTTCGCTGCTGGCCTCATCTCGAAAACCTACGTCCTGAATGGCACCTGATCGTGCATCGGGCCCGCGAGCCGTCTGCTCCGTGCCGCCGCAGTCATTGCATCAGGAGCATTCCATGCTGGACATCGTCATGCTGGCCCTCGGGCTCGGCTTTTTCATTCTCACCCTGGGCTACGCCTATGCCTGCGAGCGGCTGTGAGGAGCGCATCATGATTTTCGATTACACGCTCGCCGGCTTCGTGTCCGCGGCATTGCTGATCTACCTCACTTACGCGCTGCTGCGGCCCGAGCGGTTCTGAGCGCGCGCACCTCAAAAGGTCAACTGACATGACAATGATTGGCTGGATTCAAATTGCTCTGTACTGCGCGGTGGTTCTCGCGCTGGTGAAGCCGCTCGGCGGCTACATGACATCCGTTTTCAATGGAGAGCGTACTTTCCTCTCTCCTATTCTGCGACCGGTCGAAGCCGGGCTGTACTGGATCGGTGGCGTCGACGAGAAACGTGAGCAGCACTGGCTGACCTATACGGTTGCCATGCTGCTATTCCACGTGGTCGGCTTCCTCGGTCTCTACGCGATCATGCGGCTGCAGGCCGTGCTGCCGTTCAATCCTGCCGGGCAGTCCGCGGTCGCCGAAGATCTCTCCTTCAACACCGCGATCTCCTTCGTCACCAACACCAACTGGCAGAACTACGGCGGCGAAAGTACCATGTCGTATCTGACCCAGATGCTGGGTCTGACGGTACATAACTTTCTGTCGGCAGCGGCCGGCATCGCATTGGCCGTGGCACTGATTCGCGGCTTTGCACGGTCGTCGATGCGCACCATCGGTAATTTCTGGGTCGATATCACCCGTTGCACGCTCTATGTGCTGCTGCCGATCTGCATCGTCTACACGCTGTTCCTGGTCTGGCAGGGCATTCCGCAGACGCTCGGCGCCTATGTCGATGCGACGACGCTGGAAGGTGCGAAGCAGACCATCGCGGTCGGTCCCGTCGCCTCGCAGGTCGCCATCAAGATGCTCGGCACCAATGGCGGCGGCTTCTTCAACGCCAATGCGGCGCATCCGTTCGAGAATCCAACCGCGCTGTCGAATTTCATCCAGATGATCTCGATCTTCGCGCTGGGTGCGGCGATGACCAATGTGTTCGGCCGTATGGTCGGTAATCCCAGGCAGGGCTGGGCGATCCTGGCCGTGATGGGCGTGCTGTTCATTACCGGCGTCGCGATCACCTATGGCGCTGAAGCCTCGGGCACCACAGGCCTGAATGCACTCGGTCTCACTGGCGGCAATATGGAGGGCAAGGAGATGCGCTTCGGCATCGTTGCCTCCAGCCTGTTCGCCGTCATCACCACGGCAGCATCCTGCGGTGCGGTCAATGCGATGCATGACTCGTTCACAGCGATTGGCGGCATGATCCCGCTGATCAATATGCAGCTCGGCGAGATCATCGTCGGCGGCGTCGGTGCCGGTCTCTATGGCATGCTGCTGTTCGTCGTGCTGGCGATCTTCGTCGCCGGTCTGATGGTCGGTCGCACACCGGAATATGTCGGCAAGAAGATCGAGGCGCGCGAAGTAAAGATGGCGATGCTTGCCATTCTCGTGTTGCCGCTGATGTATCTCGGTTGGACCGCGGTGTCGGTGGTGCTGCCCTCGGCCGTGGCCTCCATGGCCAATGCTGGGCCGCATGGCTTCACTGAAGTGCTCTACGCCTTCACCTCGGCCACCGGCAATAACGGCTCGGCCTTCGGCGGGCTCACTGGCAACACCTTCTTTTACAACCTCACACTGGCGAGTTCGATGTTCGTCGGCCGCTTCTTCATGATCGTGCCAGCCATGGCGCTAGCCGGATCATTGGCCGCGAAGAAGTCGATCCCGGCTTCGGCCGGCACCTTGCCGACGACCGGCGGATTGTTCGTCGGCCTCGTCATCGGCGTGATTCTGATCATCGGCGGTCTCACTTTCTTCCCGGCGCTCGCGCTTGGGCCGATCGTCGAGCACCTCGCGATGACCGCCAGCACCCTGTTCTGATCGGATTTCGGAGTATTCATCATGGAAACGTTGAAACTGCAGAAGCGGGTGCCGGTCTCGGCCATGCTCGATTCGAAAATTGTCATCCCAGCCATCGGCTCGGCTTTTACGAAACTCGATCCGCGACTGATGATCAAGAACCCTGTGATGTTCGTGGTCGAGGTCGTCGCCGCACTCACCACGGTGATCTTCATCAAGAACGTCATCACCGGCGGAAGCGATCTGGGATTTGCATTCCAGATCATCCTCTGGCTCTGGTTCACGGTGCTGTTCGCCAACTTTGCCGAAGCCGTCGCCGAAGGGCGCGGCAAGGCGCAGGCGGAATCGCTGAAGAAGACCCGCACCGAAAGCCAGGCCAAGCTGCTCACCGGCAGCGACAGCGGTGACAAGAGCTATCGCATGGTCTCGGGCACCAGCCTGAAGGTCGGCGATGTCGTTCTGGTGGAAGCCGGCGACAACATTCCGTCCGACGGTGAAGTGATCGAAGGCGTGGCTTCAGTCAATGAGGCGGCGATCACCGGCGAGTCCGCACCTGTCATTCGTGAATCTGGCGGCGATCGCTCGGCGGTCACCGGCGGCACGCAGGTGCTGTCCGACTGGATTCGCGTCCGCATCACTGCGGCGCAAGGCTCGACCTTTATCGACCGCATGATCAAGCTGGTCGAAGGCGCCGAGCGGCAGAAGACACCGAACGAGATCGCGCTGAACATTCTCTTGGTCGGCCTCACCATCATCTTCGTGTTCGCGACGGTGACGATCCCGAGCTATGCGGCCTATGCCGGTGGTTCGATCTCGGTGGTGGTGCTGGTGGCGCTGTTCGTGACCTTGATCCCGACCACCATCGGCGCGCTACTTTCGGCTATCGGCATTGCCGGTATGGACCGCTTGGTGCGCTTCAACGTGCTGGCGATGTCTGGCCGCGCGGTGGAGGCGGCCGGCGATGTCGATACGCTCTTACTGGACAAGACCGGCACCATCACGCTCGGCAACCGTCAGGCGACAGCCTTCCGTCCGGTGCGCGGCGTGACCGAACAGGAACTGGCCGATGCGGCGCAGCTTGCATCGCTCGCGGACGAAACCCCGGAAGGCCGCTCCATCGTCGTGCTGGCCAAGGAGAAATACGGCATCCGCGGCCGCGACATGGCCGAACTGTCAGCGACTTTCGTGCCGTTCACCGCACAGACCCGGATGAGCGGTGTCGATGCCGGTGGCTCGTCGGTCCGCAAGGGCGCGGTGGATTCGATACTCGCTTACGTTAACGGTGGCTCGTCGTTCGCCGTGGCGTCCGGCAACACTGTGCGTGCGATGCAGCCGGCCGCGATGTCGGATACGGCACGCGAGATCCAGGCGATCTCCGACGAGATTGCAAAGGCCGGCGGCACCCCGTTGGCGGTCGCGCGCGATGGCAAGCTGCTCGGCGTCATCCATCTGAAGGACATCGTCAAGGGCGGCATCCGTGAGCGTTTCGCGGAGCTGCGCCGTATGGGCATCCGCACCATCATGATCACCGGCGACAATCCGATGACCGCTGCAGCCATCGCAGCCGAAGCCGGTGTCGATGATTTCCTGGCGCAGGCGACACCCGAGGACAAGCTGCAGCTCATCCGCGACGAGCAGGCCAAGGGCAAGCTGGTGGCGATGTGCGGCGACGGCACCAACGACGCGCCGGCACTGGCGCAGGCCGATGTGGGCGTTGCGATGAACACCGGTACGCAGGCAGCGCGTGAAGCCGGCAATATGGTCGATCTCGACTCCAATCCGACCAAGCTCATCGAGGTCGTCGAAATCGGCAAGCAGCTCCTGATGACGCGGGGGGCGCTGACCACGTTCTCGATCGCCAATGACGTGGCGAAGTACTTCGCCATCATCCCGGCGATCTTCCTCGCCTTCTATCCGCAGCTTGAAGCGCTCAATGTCATGAAGCTGGCGAGCCCGCAGAGCGCCATCCTGTCGGCTATCATCTTCAACGCGATCATCATCATTGCGCTGATCCCGCTCGCCCTGAAAGGCGTCGCCTATCGTTCGATCGGCGCCGGCGCATTGCTCGGCCGCAATCTGCTGATTTATGGCCTCGGCGGCATCATCGTTCCGTTCATCGGTATCAAGGCGATCGACCTCGTCGTCACCGCCTTGCACCTGGTTTGAGGAGTTACGTTATGTTGAGAGAAATTCGCCCGGCCATCGTTCTGCTGCTCGGCCTCACCGCCATCGCTGGCCTCGGCTATCCGCTCGCGATGACGGGCGTCGCCGAAGCGATCATGCCGAACCAGGCGCAAGGCAGCCTCATCGAACGGGACGGCAAGGTTGTCGGCTCGTCCCTGATCGGTCAGGAGTTCAAGGGCGACGAATACTTCCACGGTCGCCCATCCGCGACCCTGGGTCCCGATCCGCAGGATTCTACCAAAACCGTGCCGCAGCCCTATAACGCGGTGAACTCGATGGGCTCTAATCTCGGTCCGACCAGCAAGGCGCTGATCGACCGCGTCAAGGACGACGTCGAGAAGCTGAAGGCGGAGAATCCATCGATGCCGGTGCCGATCGATCTCGTCACCACCTCGGGCAGCGGCCTCGACCCCAACATCTCGCCGGAGGGGGCGCTGTTTCAGGTGCCTCGCGTCGCCAAGGCGCGTAAGCTGCCGGAGGACCGCGTCCGCCAGCTGGTGACCGAAAAGGTCGAGGGCCGCCTCGGCGGCCTGTTGGGCGAACCGCGCGTTAACGTTCTCGCCTTGAATCTCGCGCTGGACGCCGCCGCACCCAAGTAGGTCGTCTAGGCCGCAGCCGTAGCGGAGACTATATTGCCTTATGGCAAATCAGCGCCGCGATCCCGACCAACGACCTTCGCCTGAAGCCTTGCTGGAAACAGCAAGGCGCGAGGAAGGTGCGGCCGGGCGGTTGAAGATTTTTGTCGGCGCCGCCCCCGGCGTCGGCAAGACCTATGAGATGCTGCAAAGCGCCCATGCCAGGCGCAAGGCGGGCGTCGACGTGGTGGTTGGCGTGGTCGAGACCCACGGGCGCGCCGAGACCGAGGCGCTGCTCACGGGTCTTGAAGTTATTCCTCGGCGCCGTATCGATCACAAGGGTCAAGTCCTCGAGGAAATGGACCTCGATGCCTTGATCGCACGGCGGCCGCAGATCGCATTGGTGGACGAACTCGCTCATACCAACGCGCCGGGCAGCCGCCATCCCAAGCGTTATCTCGACGTCGCGGAATTATTGGCCGCAGGGATCGACGTCTATACGGCGGTCAATATCCAGCACATCGAAAGTCTGAATGATGTGGTCGCACAGATCACCCATGTGCGGGTGCGCGAAACCGTGCCGGATTCGGTGTTCGATCGGGCGGACGCCATCGAGCTGATCGACCTCACCCCGGACGATCTGATTCAGCGTCTGAAGGAAGGCAAAGTCTACGTTCCCAAACAGGCCGAGCGCGCGCTGGAACATTATTTCTCGCCTGGCAATCTCACGGCGTTGCGCGAGCTGGCGTTGCGACGGACTGCCGACCGGGTCGATGAGCAATTGCTCACGCATATGCAGGCCAATGCCATTGCCGGCCCGTGGGCTGCCGGTGAACGCATTCTGGTCTGTATCAGTGAGGACCCACGATCAGCCGGGCTGGTGCGCTACACCAAGCGTCTTGCCGATCGCCTGCATGCGCCATGGACGGCAGTCAGCATCGAAACGCGGCGCAGCCTTCAGCTCACGGAGGAGCATCGCGACAGGCTGGCCGATACGCTGCGGCTCGCCGAAGTGCTTGGCGCCGAAGCCCTGATGATTCCGGGGGCTGGACGGCGGATTGCCGACGATTTGCTCGGCTATGCCCATGCAAATAACGTCACCCAGATCGTGATTGGCAAGGCATCGCGGTCATGGTGGTTCGAGCTGGTGCGCGGTTCGGTGGTCCATGATCTCGTCCGGCGCGCAGGCAATATCAGCGTGCATGTCATCGCTGGCGATGCACTGCCGGTCGAACCCGCCGCGAAGCGTGCGCAGATGACCGATCGTGTCGAGCCGTTCGACGCAAAGCCCTATATCGCAGCAGTTGCGGTCGTGGCGGTGGCTCTTGGGGCTGCAACGCTGTTGCGTCCGGTCTTCGGCATCGAGAATGTCGATCTGATGTTTCTCACTGCCGTGGTCGGCGTCGCCGTGCGCTTCGGCCTTTGGCCATCGCTGCTGGCGAGCGTCGTGGCATCGCTGAGCTATAATTTCTTCTTCTTGCCGCCGGTCTACACGCTCACCATCACCGATCCGACCAATGTCGCGGCGTTCTTCTTCTTCATGCTGATCGCCATTCTGGTGTCCAATGTCGCGGCGCGGGTACGCACGCAGGCCGTCTCGGCCTTCGGCCGCGTGCGGACGACCGAGTCGCTCTACGCGTTCAGCCGCAAGCTCGCTGGCACGGCGGCACTCGACGACGTGCTATGGGCGAGCGCCTATCAGATCGCATTGATGCTCAAGGTGCGCGTCGTTCTTCTGCTGCCGGAACAGGGCGTTATCACCGTCAAGGCCGGCTATCCCCCTGAGGACGAATTGGACAAGGCGGATCTGGCCGCTGCCAACTGGGCCTGGAGCAATGATCGCCCGGCCGGTCGTGGCTCCGAGACATTGCCCGGCGCGAAGCGGCTGTTTCTGCCGATGCGCACCGGCCGTGGACCGATCGGTGTGATCGGCATCGACGATGACCGGACAGGTCCGCTGCTGACGCCGGACCAACGCCGGTTGCTGGATGCGCTTGTGGATCAGAGCGCACTCGCTATCGAGCGCGTACAACTCGTCGAAGACATGGATCGCGCCGAGCGCAACGTCGAATCCGATCGGTTGCGTCAGGCGCTGCTGACCTCGATCTCGCATGATCTGAAGACACCGCTGGCCTCCGTGCTTGGCGCGGCCTCCACACTGCGCGATCTGTCGCCGAAGCTCAGCGAGGCCGAGAAGGCCGATCTGCTCAGCACAGTGATCGACGAATCCGAGCGGCTGAACCGCTTCATCGCCAATCTGCTGGATATGACCAAGCTGGAGTCCGGTGCCGTGGTGCCCAATGCAACGCTTCAGGATCTCACCGAGATAGTTGGCAGCGCGCTGCGTCGGGCCGGCAAGATCCTCAGCAGGCATCGCGTCGCGCTCGATCTGGCGCCAAACCTGCCGATGCTGGAGCTTGATGCGGTACTGTTCGAGCAGGTGCTGTTCAATTTGCTTGATAATGCCGCGAAATATGCCCCGGATGACACCACCATCACGATTAGGGCCATGCGCGATGCGGACTCGGTCTCGCTGCAGGTGACGGACGAGGGGGCAGGCATTCCACCCGCCGATCTCGAGCAGGTGTTCGATAAATTCTATCGCGCCAACAAGGGCGATCACGTTCGGGCGGGTACCGGCCTCGGCCTTGCGATCTCGCGGGGCTTTGTTGAGGCAATGCATGGCACGATCTCGGCCACCAACCGCGCCGACCGATCAGGCGCCGTGCTGACCATCCGCCTTGCCATCCCGCCGGCCTCCGAAGCTCTGGACACCGCCGCATGAACACCGCTGCCATCAAGGTCCTGATCATCGATGATGAGCCGCCGATCCGCAAATTGCTGCGCATGGGCCTCAGCACCCAGGGCTATGACATCCTGGAGGCCAGCAACGGCAAGATCGCGCTGGAGAAACTGGCGGAGAAACCAGCCGTGATCATCCTTGATCTCGGCCTGCCCGACATCCAGGGCCACGATCTGCTGCAGATGATTCGTGCGCGCGATGACAGCGTGCCGATCGTGGTGCTGTCGAGCCGCGGGGACGAGGCCGGCAAGGTGCAGGCGCTCGATCTCGGTGCCGACGACTATCTCACCAAGCCGTTTGGCATGGATGAGCTGCTGGCGCGCATGCGGGCCGCTCTCAGGCATCAGCTGCAGGTTCATGGCGAGCGGCCGGTATTCCGATCCGGCGAATTGTCGGTCGATCTGGTGCGCCGCATCGTCAAGGTCGGTGACCGCGATGTGAAGCTGTCCCCGAAGGAATATGAGTTACTGCGAGTCTTGGTGCAGCATGCCGGCAAGGTGCTGACTCACCGGTTTCTGCTGAAGGAATTGTGGGACGAGCTCACCGACGCGCAATATCTGCGCGTTTATGTCCGCCAGTTGCGTCAAAAGATCGAGCTTGATCCGGAGCGCCCGCAATTCGTCCTGACCGAAACGGGTATCGGCTATCGGCTGCGCGCCGGCGAATAGCCAGCGGCAAACCCGTCAAACGGTGGGTTATTTGGTCTGCCGGGCGACCGATGCCGGTGCGTTGTAATCCAGCAGCCGGATCGCCTCGTCGGCGGCGTCCACCATCTCCGACATCAACTTGCGCGTTCGCTCGAAATCCGCAGCCGACATGCTGCGAAACAGCATATCGTTTACCGGACGCTGAACGGGTGCCAATTCATTGAGCAGCGCGCGCGCTTTCGGCGTGATGGTCAGAATGACGCGGCGGCGGTCTTCCTCATCGGTCTCTTTTTCAACAAGGCCGTTTGATACCAGCTTGTTGATCTCGATCGTAATGAACGCGCCGCTGAAGTGCAGGTGCTCGGCAACCTGATTGACGCCGATCTTCTCATCCGTGCCGCTCAAATGAGCAATGGCGATCAGCACGGTGTATTGCGTGCCGGACAGGCCGATCACTGCGCCGAGTTGCCCGCGCACAGCCTGAAGCCGCGCCGAAAACGCCAATGTGTCATGGACAAATTGACGGAAAGCCCGATCCGATCCGTCGACCATCAATTGTGGCCGCGAAATCGTCGGTTCTACCTTCATTTTACGTGATTTGCTCTTAATCGCCATCAGGTCCCCGCACACCTATGAGTCGTATAGCGGCGGCGTTACGCACAAACAAGTTGGAACCAGTGCGTTTTGATAGCGGGCCAGCCATGCTTGACAGCGCGAGCTTTCGTTCGATAATATAGCTTTGTTATAAAGCTAATGCGCGTCGTTCAGGTTTCGCGATCAGGAGATGACCATGGGCGCCACTGCGGACGTGGATCCCCGCGCCTTCCGACAGGCGCTCGGACAGTTTGCCACCGGCGTCGCCGTAATCACGGCCGAAGCGGCTGATGGCCAGGCGATCGGCTTGACCATGAGTTCGTTCAACTCGGTCTCGGTGGACCCACCGCTGATCCTGTTCTCGATCGACCGCAAGGCCTTCAGCCTCAAGGCGATGACCGAGGCCAAGGGCTATGCCGTGAATATCCTCGGCCGCGATCAGGAGCATCTGTCGAACAAGTTCGCCAGGGCGCTCGGCGACAAGTGGGCGGCGGTCGAACATACGCTGGGCCATGAGGCGGCGCCCCTGATCGCCGGCGCGCTCGCACACTTCGAATGTGCGCCATACGCGCAATATGACGGCGGGGACCATGTGATCTTCGTCGGCCAGGTGGTGAAGTTCAGCGCCTATCCGGCCAACGAGCCGTTGGTCTTCTTCCGTGGGGCCTATCGCAGCCTTGCAAGTACCGAGCGCAGCCCAGAATGGCCGCTGCCGATGCACTACTGAAATAACGCACCTGAAAATGCTACCCATGACTGAAAGTGATCGAGGCAACCCATGATCAAGACCGGCGAACAGCACATCGCGAGCCTGCGCGACGGCCGTGAAATCTATCTCGATGGCGAGTTGGTGGATGACGTGACCACCCATCCGGCGTTCCGGGGGGCGGTGGCTTCGATCGGACGGATGTTCGATTTCCAGAGCGCGCCGGAAAATCGCGAGCTGATGACTTTCGAGACCGAAACCGGCACCCGCGCCAACCGGATCTGGGAATTGCCCGGCAGCTATGATGCGCTGGTCAATCGCCGCCGCGGGCTGGAAGCCTGGACCGAGCTGCATGCCGGTTTCATGGGCCGCGCGCCGGATCACGTCGCCTCCTGCATCGCTGGTATGTATATGGGCGTCGAAGTCTTCGAGGCCTACAACAAGGATCGCGCCAAGGCGCTGGCGGATTACTATCGCTACGCTCGCGACAACGACCTCTACCTCACTTATGTAATCATCAACCCGCAGGCCGACCGCTCCAAGAGCGCGGCCGAGCAGGCCGATCCGTTCCTGTCAGCAGGCGTGGTGTCGCGCGATGCCGAGGGCCTGACGATCCGTGGTGCCAAGATGCTGGCCACCGGCGGCATCATGGCCAACGAGGTGTTCGTCACCTGTATCCAGCCGCTGCAGCCCGGCGACGAGAAATACGCGGTGTCTTTCGCGGTTCCGATGAACACCAAGGGTCTGAAGGTTCTGTCACGTAAGTCCTATGAAGCCGCATCGCCGTCGGTGTTCGACAATCCGCTGTCGAGTCGCTTCGATGAAAACGATGCCGTGCTGTACTTCGACGATGTGAAGGTGCCGTGGGATCGCGTGTTCATCGTCGATGACATCGCGATGTGCCAGAAGCAGTTCCATGCGACCCCGGCGCATGTGTATCAGAACTATCAGGCCATGATCCGGCTCTCGGTGAAGCTGCGCTTCCTGATCGGGATCGCGCATCGGACCGCCGAGACCAACGGCATCAGTGGCTTCCCGCAGGTCAAGGAAATGCTCGGCCAGCTCGCAGCCGAAGTGTCGATGGTCGAAGCCTTCGTCGTCGCGATGGAGACCAAGGGCACCCAGCGCGGCGCCTATTACGTGCCGGACCGGGCGATGCTGTATTCGGCACAGGTCCTCACCCAGCAGCTCTATTCCAAGGTCATCAACACCCTGCGCGAACTCGCTGGCGGCGGCATGATCATGCTGCCGTCCTCGGTGAAGGACTTCGCCAATCCTGAATTGGCGCGTCTGATCGGCAAGACCCAGCAGTCCCCTGCCGCCAGCGCGACCGAGAAGGTCAAGTTTTACAAGCTGGCCTGGGATGCGGTCGGCTCCGAATTCGCCTCGCGTCACTCGCAATACGAGATGTTTTTTGCGGGCGCGACCTTCGTCACCAAGGGCCATGCATTCCGGACTTATGATTGGATGAAATCGGCGGCGTTGCTCGACAAGATGCTGTCCAGCTATGACCTTGCCGATGAAGTCTCCACCTCAACGGCGCCGGCTGCCTCGCCGCGCGCTGTCGCTTGATCTGTCCCCTCAGGAACACTGACCATGGCCATCAATAAACTTCACGATGAATTCCGTGCCGTCGATATGTCTTCGGGATGGGAGACGCCCGCGGGCTATCCGGCAGGCATCCAGCAGAAGATCCTGTCGGGGGCGCTCGACGAAGTGAACAGGCGTGGCAGCCGCACCCGCCTGCTGCGCTTCGAGCCGGGCGTCTACACTACCGAGCCGTTCGTGCACGAATATTGGGAAGAAGTGTTCCTGTTCACCGGCGACCTGATCGTCGGCAATGACAAGCAGGGCAATGGCGGCGAGTCCTTCAAGCCGAACACCTATGCCTGCCGTCCGCCCGGCGCCTATCACGGCCCGTTCAAGTCGGTTGGCGGCTGCGTGTTGATGGAAATCCACTATTTCGACCCGGCCTGAGCCGTTTCGCGCCTTCTCCTGATGGCGGCGCGCTTTCTTCGTGGCGCGACCGCTGCTTCTTCGGAAGGTTTCTCCTCGGCGGGCGTGGCCGTCTTCGGTTTGATCCGAAGTCGCAAACGTCCGGTCGAGCCCTCTCCGACCTCGAATGTCTCCATTTTGCGCACCAGGTCGCTCAGCTTCTTGAAGCCGTAGGTGCGGACGTCAAAGTCGGACACGGTGTTCGGAAGTTGTTCTCCAACCCGGTCCAGATTGACCCAGCCGTCTTCGTTGCTCAGTTGGGATACCACTTTTTCCAGAATGGGAACTGCGGCAGCGGGGCTTTGCAAGGCTGCCGGCTTTGATGGTTGCTCCGTGCTTGCCGTCGCGCGTTCGGATCTCAGGTTCTCCGTATAGATGAAGCGCCGGCATGCCTGCCGAAAACTCTCGGGTGTTTTCCGCGTGCCGAAGCCGTAGACGTCAGCGCCCTGCTCGCGCAGCCGTGAGGCGAGACGTGTAAAGTCACTGTCGGAGGACACCAAGCAAAAGCCGTCGAACCGCCCGCTATGCAGCAGGTCCATCGCGTCGATCACCAGCGCGATGTCGGATGAGTTCTTGCCCTTTGTGTAGGCGAACTGCTGGTAAGGATCGATGGCGTGCTTTTGCAGGATGTCGGCCCAGGATCTGAGCTGCGGACTTGAGAAGTCGCCGTAGATCCGGCGAACGCTGGCTTCGCCAAATTTGGAGATTTCCTCGAACAAGCCTCCGGCGATCTGTGGGGACGTGTTGTCGGCATCGATCAGGACTGCGAAACGGGGCAAACGCTGCTGTGCGACGTTCATCTGCAACCCCTGCCCGCTGGATGAATGGCCCGCTCAGTCTGTCAGCTTTTTGCTGCAAGCGAAACATACCTGAGGGAGCGTATCTCTCGTCAGCCCGGCCATTGCGCGGTAAAGTCACCCAAATCCCGCGAATCGCGGGCGCTGAAAGAGGCAATTGAGACCATGACCATCCGCCTGCATCGTGGCGATCTGCCAGATCTGAGCCGCTACACCGATTCAGTTGCGATCGACACCGAGACCATGGGTCTCAATCCGCATCGCGACCGGCTATGCGTGGTGCAGCTCTCGCCCGGCGATGGAAGTGCCGATGTCGTGCAGATCCCGATGGGCCACACGGACGCGCCGAACCTGAAGAAGCTGCTCGGCGATCCCAAGGTGACCAAGATCTTTCACTTTGCGCGGTTCGATCTCGCCGCTCTCTACAACGCGCTCGGCGTCATGCCCGAGCCGGTCTATTGCACCAAGATCGCTTCCCGCCTGTGCCGCACCTATACCGACAGGCATGGTCTCAAGGATCTGGTCCGTGAAGTCCTGGGCGTCGATCTGTCGAAGCAGCAGCAGTCGAGCGACTGGGGCAGTCAGACCCTCAGCGAGGCCCAGCTATCCTATGCGGCGTCGGACGTGCTGCATCTGCATGGGCTGCGCGAGCGGCTGAACGTCATGCTGGCGCGCGAAGCCCGCACCGAACTGGCGCAGGCTTGTTTCGACTTCCTTCCGACCCGGGCCAAACTCGACCTTTCGGGTTGGGAAAACGAGGACATTTTCGCTCATTCGTGACCGGCCTGCGGCGAAGTGACTTTCTGAAACAGTTCAGGGTCCCTCCCGCCGCGTTTCGGTCATACTCCTCGTTCTGGTGGGGCGGGGCTGCAAACTGGTGCATTTCAGCGTAGACTGGCGCCGGTTTGGCAGGCCTTTCGGTGTGGCCCTTTTCGGCATGGCCCGTTGGAGCGACGGTGAGTTCAGTTCAGATTCCCAGCTATCAGGCGGGCATGGATGCGCGGTTCAGGGCCGCGGCACGCCATAGCCGTCTGGTGCGTCTGCTGCGGATTGCTGTCCCTGCCGTCGTGATCCTGTCGATGGCGGCAATTGTCGGTGTGTCGATCTTCAATCCGTTCCGGATCCTCGCCAAATTGCCGCTCGACATGGGCAATCTGGTCGTTTCGGGGACCAAAATCACTATGGAGACGCCGCATCTGGCCGGTTTTTCGCCGGACGGGCGGCCATATGAGCTATGGGCCAAGGCCGCGACGCAGGATCTGACGGATCCCGACAATGTCGAACTGACAACCTTGCGCGCCAAGGTGATGATGGAAGACAAGTCGACGATGACGATGGATGCCCGCACCGGGAAGTTCAATTCGAAATCGCAGATGCTCTATCTGTATCAGGACATTTTCCTGCAAACGACGACCGGCTACGAAGCCAAGCTGACACAGGCGAACATTGATATTGCCAATGGCACAGTCACGTCGGACGAGCCGGTCGACGTCAAACTTCTCAACGGCACTTTGCTCGGGCAACGGATGCGCATCACGGAACACGGTGAGCTGGTTCGGTTCGAAGGCGGTGTGTCGATGAACCTGAAGATGGACCCGCCTTCGCCGGATGCTACGGCACAGCCTGAGACCGTGGCAGAGCCTGAAGTCGTGCCGGAGCCCGTGAAACCGCGGGCCGCCAACGGCAAGCGCGCCAACGCGAAATGAATGTGATGATTTTTCCCGTAAGCAATGTCCGATTCCGCGGGGTGACCGGCGCTGCGATCGCCGTACTCGTGCTGGCTCTAGCAGGCGACGCACATGCGCAGAGCGCGGTGCAGGGTGTGCCGAATGCGATGCAGGGCTTCTCGCAGAATCGCGATCAGCCCATTCAGATCGAAGCCGCATCGCTGGAAATGCGCGACAAGAAAAAGGAAGCGACCTTCGCGGGCGATGTGAAGGTCGTGCAGGGCGACACCACGATGAAGTCGAAGACGCTCGTGGTCTTTTATGATGGCGGCGGCGCGGCGAATGAGCCGGCTGCCAAGGCTGCGCCCAAGACGCCGATCAAGGCGGCGCAGCCGGGGCCGGGCGGCTCGTCGGCGATCAAGCGGCTCGAAGCGCGCGGCGGCGTCATCGTCACCCAGAAAGACCAGGTCGTCACCGGCGAGACGGCCGTGTTCGACACCCGGACCAATCTCGTCACGATGCAGGGCAATGTTGTGCTCACCCAGGGCAAGAATGTGCTGCGCGGCGATCGTCTGACCGTGGATATGACTACGGGCACCTCACGCGTCGAATCTAACAGCGGCAGGGTTCAGGGCATGTTCGAGTCATCCGGCCAGCAGAAGGGTGGTAGTGGCCCGACCTCCATCATACCTGGGCCTGGAGGCGGAAAACCCAAGTAAATATAAGGGTTTACCAATGTGAGCGAGCCGGATCCGATTGAAACTGGCCCCGTAACCCGCTATCGCCATTGTTTTAATCGACATGGAAGGCTTGGCGTTCGGCTGGGCAAGGGACATCTAGTCCGCCATGCTGTTCCCAGTGATCGAACATGCCGCGAACTGGCGCGGATGACGTTTAGAGGCTAATCGAAGCGCGAATGGTTGATTTCCTCGGCATGTTCCGTCGGCGCGCTCCGAAACGCGGTCCGCAGGGTTTTGCGCGCTCGCCGGTTGATATTACCGCGCTCAGCGACAGCATGGGCGACATGTTGAATCCGAGCCGGGAGGCACCGCCGCTGGCGCGTACCGCTCCGGCCGATATCCCCCAGGTTCCGCAGGCTCGGGGGGAGGCGCCGCGTGCACCGCAGCCTGCGCCCGCCCGCCGTCCGGACAAGGCGTCGCCGCGGCCCCGAACTAATGGTGCCGCCGCACCGAAAGCGACCCCGCGTGCGGGCTATCTGGCCGTCCATAATGTGAAAAAGAGCTTCGGTTCACGCCAGGTCACCCGCGGCGTCAGCATCTATGTTCGTCGTGGCGAGGCCGTCGGCCTGCTCGGACCGAACGGCGCCGGCAAGACCACGGTGTTCTACATGATCACCGGCCTGATCAAGCCCGACAGCGGCGCCATTGAGCTTGACGGCCACGACGTCACCCAGCTGCCGATGTATCAGCGTGCGCGCCTCGGCATTGGCTATCTGCCGCAGGAAGCCTCGATTTTCCGCGGCCTCACGGTCGAGCAGAACATCCGTGCGGTGCTGGAAGTCGTCGAGCCCAGCCGCAAGAAGCGCGAGCGCGAGCTCGACGGGCTGCTCGAAGAGTTCAACATCCAGAGACTGCGCAAGTCGCCGTCGATCGCGCTGTCCGGCGGCGAGCGCCGCCGCGTTGAAATTGCGCGCGCGCTGGCGACGCGGCCGAATTACATGTTGCTCGACGAGCCCTTTGCCGGCATCGACCCGATCGCGGTGGGCGACATTCAGGACCTGGTCCGCCACCTCACCAATCGCGGCATCGGCGTGCTGATCACCGACCACAACGTGCGTGAAACGCTGGGGCTGACAGACCGCGCTTACATCGTCTATGCTGGTGAAATCCTGACGGAAGGATCTCCAGAGGAGATCGTGGCTGACCCGGACGTGCGTCGCCTTTACCTTGGCGAGGAATTCCGCCTCTAGACCAAATTTACAATTCGTCAAGCCGTGTACATCAGGCCGGGAAAGAGATAAGCAAGAAACGGACCAACTTTTGGATCGGTTTTTGCCTCCATGGCGCTGACGCAGAGACTAGAGTTCCGGCAATCCCAGTCGCTGGTGATGACGCCGCAGCTGATGCAGGCCATCAAGCTGCTGCAGCTTTCGAATCTCGATCTCGCAACCTTTGTCGAAGATGAACTGGAGCGCAATCCGCTGCTGGAACGCGCCAGCGACGGTCCTGAGCCGCCGGTGGCCGGCGAGGCCAGCCCCGAGCGCAGCGAGTTTTCGAGCCAGGACGAGGCGGGCTATGCCTCCGGCCACGACGATGGCAGCGACCATACCGATTTTTCCGATCGTTCAGGCGGCGACAGCTTCGATGCGCCGGCGCCCGACGAGTGGATGAACCGGGAGCTCGGCACCCGCGCCGAGATCGAACAGACCCTGGATACCGGGCTGGACAACGTCTTCTCCGAAGAGCCGGCCGAAGCCGCCGCACGCAACGCACAAGACGCTGCTCCGACCGCCTATACCGAATGGGGGGGCGGCGCTTCCAACGACGATAGTTACAATCTCGAGGCCTTCGTTGCCGCCGAGGTGACGCTCGGCAGCCATCTCGCCGAACAGCTAGCGGTGGCGTTCTCGTCGCCCGCGCAGCGCATGATCGGTCAGTATTTGATCGATCTCGTCGATGAGGCCGGCTACCTGCCGCAAGATCTCGGCGATGTGCATGAGCGGCTGGGCGCCTCTGTTGACGATGTCGAAAGCGTTCTCGGCGCGCTGCAGAAATTCGACCCGCCGGGGGTCTGCGCGCGCAGCCTCAGCGAATGTCTCGCAATCCAGTTGCGTGAACAGAACCGTTACGACCCCGCGATGCAGGCACTGGTCGAGCATCTCGATCTCCTTGCCAAGCGCGACATCGGCAATCTCAGAAAAATCTGCGGCGTCGACGACGAAGATCTGACCGACATGATCGGCGAGATTCGAAGGCTCGATCCGAAGCCCGGTCTGAAGTTTGGTTCGGCGCGGACACAGACCGTGGTGCCTGATGTTTATGTGCGGCCGGGTCCCGATGGCGGCTGGCATGTCGAGTTGAACAGCGACACGCTGCCGCGTGTTCTCGTGAACCAGGTTTATTATTCCGAATTGTCGAAAACGATCCGTAAGGATGGCGACAAGTCTTACTTCACTGATTGTCTACAGAACGCGACCTGGCTGGTGCGTGCGCTTGATCAGCGCGCGCGTACTATCCTGAAGGTTGCGACCGAGATCGTCCGGCAACAGGATGGCTTCTTCACGCAGGGTGTTGCGCATCTGCGGCCGCTGAATCTCAAGGCGGTTGCTGATGCCATTCAAATGCATGAATCGACGGTGTCGCGCGTTACCGCCAATAAATACATGGCGACAAATCGCGGCAGCTTTGAATTGAAATACTTCTTTACGGCGTCGATAGCGTCGGCTGATGGTGGCGAAGCGCATTCGGCTGAAGCGGTGCGACATCACATCAAGCAATTGATTGATGGAGAAAGTCCTTCTCTTATTCTTTCGGACGACACGATCGTGGAACGCTTGCGCGAAGCCGGAATTGATATCGCGCGCCGTACCGTTGCCAAATACCGTGAAGCCATGCGTATCCCGTCTTCGGTCCAGCGCCGCCGCGACAAGCAGAGTATGCTCGGCAATGCACTCACGGCACCCACCACTCCGTCCGATAGGACACCCGACCGATCCCGCGACACTGCACCAGCTTGATTGCACTCCCGTGGAAACGGGATACTGTCGGTTCAAGGCAGAAGAATCGAGGCATCAGCATGACCCTTCGTATCTCGGGAAAAAGCATCAATGTCGGAGACGCTTTGCGAGGCCGCGTGAGCGAGCGGACCGATGAGGTCCTTCGCAAATATTTCGATGGCAACTATTCCGGTCACATCACGCTAAGCAAAGACGGCTTCGGCTTCCGCACCGATTGTGCGTTGCATCTTGATTCCGGAATTACGCTCGAAGCGGACTCCAATGCAGCGGATGCTTACGCCAGCGCCGATCAGGCGCTGCTCCAGATCGAGAAACGTTTACGTCGCTACAAGAGCCGGCTGAAGGATCGCTCTGCGCGCAAGACGCATGCTGAGAATCAGGCGATGGCCGAACTCACGGCCCCGACTTTGGATGCGCCGAGCTACATCCTTGAGGCGCCCGATCATGAGGGCGATGCCGACAGTGGCTACGATCCGGTCATCATTGCCGAATCGACCAGGTCGCTGAAGCGGTTCTCGGTGAGCGAAGCTGTCATGGAACTTGATTTCACCGGCGCGGCTGTCGTGCTATTCCTGCATGGCAGTACCGGTCGGGTGAATATCGTGTACCGCCGGGGCGACGGTAACGTGGGTTGGGTCGATCCACCGGTGGTTAAACCGTCCTGACGGCATTGACGCCCAAACGGCCCCTCCCTATGGTCCGCCGCCTTTGACAGGGTTATACCGGTCAATGGATTTCGCATGGGGGGTTCCGGTGCTAGAGTACGTACGGGCGTTCGCGCCCGGCGCGTTTTCCATCACAGGGAACGATGTCCCTTTCCAGTCTTTCTTGACGCTGCCGGTTTTGGTTCTAACTACCCGCTGACGGTCAAACATCCTCGGAACGGTCAATGACGATTACCGATCTGGTCGCGCCCGAGGCGATAATCCCGGCGTTGAAGGTCAACAGCAAGAAGCAGGCGCTGCAGGAGCTCGCTGCGCGCGCTTCCGCGCTCACCGGTCAGAACGACCGCGCCATTTTCGAGGTGCTGTTGCAGCGTGAGAAGCTCGGCACGACGGCCGTGGGCTATGGCGTTGCCATTCCGCATGGCAAGTTGCCGAAGCTCGACAAGCTATTCGGCCTGTTTGCGCGCCTCGATCGTCCGATCGATTTCGAGGCCATGGACGGCCAGCCGGTCGATCTGGTGTTTCTGCTGCTGGCGCCGGAAGGTGCGGGCGCCGATCATCTGAAGGCGCTGGCGCGGATCGCACGTCTGCTGCGCGATCAGGACGTCGCCAAGAAACTGCGTGCCTCTCGTGACGCGCAGGCGATCTATTCGGTGCTCGCTTTGCCGCCAGCGACAGCCGCCTAACATCTCACCCGCAGCTTACGCTGGAAGCGCCCGGTTGGACCGGGCGATTCTCCTACTCCGAACCAGATCCCTGCTTGCGTGGGGATGGAAGGCTGGTTGGCCTCGCCAACTTACGCCGCGAATTCCTTGGCCGGGATTGGGGCGAGCGAATCGTTGCGTACCGCCTGCCGCGCGGTGATCGATACGATCTCGTTCATGGCTGCAGAGTCAGCTTCGGCCTGCGTTTCGGCACGGACCGATTCTGCTTCTTCTGCTGCGGCAGCTGCGCGCGATGAGGCTGCCATCCGCAGTGCTGTCTGGATCTGATTGGAATCCGCGCCGCTCTTGAGCAGCAGCAGAGTCAGCAGCGCCTTGACGTCGGAATTCATGGCCTCTGCGCTCTGCTTCGTGCGTCGCACCGCCGCTGACGTTTCAGGAACGTTGAGGGCGGCTACGGGACGAAGCTTGGCAACGTTGCTGCCCGAGGCTTCTGTGCCCTGCATGCGCACCGGATTGGCATGCTCTTCCGCCATCATCACCCGCGATGCGGCAGCAAGCTGCAGAGCGTTGTGAATCTCCGACGAACTGGTTCCGGTCTTCAGCAGCAGCAAAGTGAGGAGGGCTTTGACGTCCGAGTTCATCGCGGCACTGTTCTGCATTGTGTTCCTCGCTTGTGAGAAGAGTGATTGGGCTAGTTGAAACGTCGTCCGAACAGCTTTTCGAAGAAGGTTGGTTGTTGCGGCTCGGGTTGAGCGATTTCGGCGACGAGTTTGAGCGACTTGGAGCGCCGGACGTCACGCTTCACCCGCGGCTTTGACGGCAGCATGATTGGCTCCGGCATGACCGCAGGCTCCGCGAAGGTCGTGAGCGTGCCGTCCTCGAGGCTGCCGCGGATCAGGATTGGTGAGAGAAATACGGGATCTGCGAGTGCAGCGGCCGTCGCAAGGTGTGTGTTATTTAGAGTGCCAAGGCTCTGAACTGCCTCGATGCTCCATTGCCCAAGCGGCAAGCGGTCTGACTTGGTCACCAAAGGCAGGTTGCGGTCGGGCGCGATGACGGGAGGGACGGTGCCATCGGCGCGCATCAGGAACACGGCGGCCGCAGCGCAACCAGGGGCAAAAACGAAGAGCCCGAAACAGGCTGCAATCACCGGCCGACTATCGAAACTCCACGAGCGGCTTGGCGCAACCACCTTTACCTCTGGGGCGGTGACTGTTGCACTGACGCTCCGCAGCAGGTCTTCGATTTGAACGATCTGGGCTTGTGTCGATCCATTCATGGCGACCTCGAATCTCAACATGACCAGATTTTCGCAAGTCATGGTGAATGCGTGGTCACCATTTCCTTCTGTGAAACGGCAGCAAATATCAGGCGCGATGATGCTATCGCGTCGGATATCCGGATTGCTATTGATGGGGGGATCAGTTTTTCAGATGGCGCAGCGGATGAGTGGTCGCGTGCGAATCGATTGCGTCTGATGGTGTGCTCACGATATTGACGACGGGTTACCGCGTCATGCAAGCCGAGCGCTTGCGCGTGAGGATCGTCGTTTGGACGCTGGGATACTTGACATTGGGATACGCGGCTGTCGCCGCGTATCCTGACGTCTGCATCCTGGCAAGTTCGCGTCAGTGAACGCTGACTGCCTGCAATTCTTGGCTCCATGCATTCGCGATCGCCGCTTCGCGGCTGTCGGTGAGCATGATCGGTGTACCGTCGGCGGCATGCAGCGCAAACAGCTGCAGGCCCGGCGCAATCAACGGCGCTTGCGGAAACAGTCCCGGCACATCTTCCGAGCGAACCGGCTTCACATAGGCGATCATACCTTCGCCCAGATGCGCCAATGCTTCGGTGGTGACGGCGGCGTTTTCATTGATCGTAACAACTTCAGTCATCGTCTCGACTCCTTCTATGAGATCAAGCGGTCGAGTCCGCTACTCGTTCCATACTCAGGATGCATGACCTGATCAGTTTGTCGCGCCATGCATTATTCGTGTTCATTGATAGCGATTGTCTTAATGACCCTTTCAGGCTCAGGCCTGGCCAGATCAATCGACAACAACCCGTTCTTTAGATCCGCACCCAGCACCAGCATCCCCTCTGCCAGCACGAAAGTGCGCTGGAAGTGGCGCGCGGCGATGCCGCGATGGATGTATTGCCGAGTCTTGTCGTCTTGCTGGCGGCCCCGGATCACGAGCTGGTTTTCCTCGGTGGTCACATCGAGCTGATCGCGGGTGAAACCTGCGACCGCCAGCGTGATCCGCAGGCGTTCTGGTTGACCGTTGTTACGGTCGCACCGCTCGATGTTGTAAGGAGGATAACCGTCTGCGCCTTTGACGACGCGATCAAGCGCACGCTCAATCTCGTCGAATCCCAAAAGGAACGGACTAGATAACGAAGGAACACGAGACATACCTACAAAGCCCTCTCGAAGCGACTTTGAGGGGCCCTTACGGCACCCCTGGCCAATCGGCACTCTGCCAACCGGTCAATCAACAATATGGGCATGCCAAAGCCCGGTTCAAGCACCTCTAAATTGCAGGGAAACCGTTACTAAGGCCTTGAAACCGATCAGATATCGATCCGGTTGCGGCCGTTAGCGCTGAACAGGTGCAGTTTGTCGCGGGAAGCCGTGGCGCGGATCGAAGCACCGATGGCCGGGGCATCCTGGCCGGGGATACGCACGATGACCTCGCCCTCGGGCAGCTCGCCCGGAGTGGCGCTGACGGCCTTCTCGGCCCGCGCACGGGTGCCATAGACGAAGGTTTCCGCGCCCACCCGCTCGATGGCCTCGACCGTCAGGTTCAGCGTGATGCCCCAGTCAGCTGCCGCCTCGCCGGAGATTGCAAGGTCTTCCGGCCGGACGCCCAGTATACCGGCCTCGGCAGCGCTGCGGCTGTCGCCGGCGAACTGTGCACGGATCTCATCGCCGCTCAGCTTGATCAGGTTCATCGGTGGCGCGCCGATGAAGGAGGCGACGAAAGTGGTCGCCGGCTTGCGGTAGATATCGAGCGGACTGCCGATCTGCTCGACCTGGCCGCCATTCATCACCACCAGAATATCCGCCAGCGTCATCGCCTCCAATTGATCGTGGGTGACGTAGATCGATGTCGTCTTCAGGCGGCGTTGCAGCTTGCGGATTTCGACCCGCATGGCAACGCGCAGCTTGGCGTCGAGATTGGACAATGGCTCGTCGAACAGGAACACTTTCGGCTGGCGGACGATGGCGCGCCCCATGGCAACGCGCTGGCGCTGGCCGCCGGACAATTGTCTGGGCTTGCGATCGAGCATGCCGGCGAGTTCGAGCGTCTGCGCGGCTTCGCGCACGCGCGTATCGATCTCCGGCTTTGGCATGCCCCTGTTGCGCAGGCCGTAAGCCATGTTGTTGTAGACGCTCATGTGCGGATAGAGCGCGTAATTCTGGAACACCATGGCGATGTCGCGATCTGCCGGCTCGATCTCGTTGACGACACGGCCGCCAATATCGACCTCGCCGGAGGTGACGGTCTCGAGGCCGGCGACCATGCGCAGCAAGGTCGACTTACCGCAGCCGCTTGGTCCTACCAGCACGCAGAACTGACCGTCGCCGATTTCGAAATCGATACCCTTGATGGCCTCGAAGCCGCCGGGATAGGTCTTGCGGACGTTGCGCAGCGAAACATTGGCCATCTGAATTTACTTCTCCGTCTCGACCAGGCCGCGTACGAACAGTTGCTGCATGAACACCACCACGGCGACAGGCGGCACCATCGCAAGAATCGCTGTCGCCATCGCGAGTTGCCACTCGGCGAGTTCGTCTGTCGTCGTCAGCATCTTCTTGATGCCGGTGACGATGGTCTGCATCGATTCCTGCGTCGTGATCAGAAGCGGCCACAGATACTGGTTCCAGCCATAGATGAACTGGATCACGAACAGCGCTGCCATGGTGGTGACCGACAGCGGCAGCAACGTATCCTTGAAAAAGCGAAAGGGACCGGCGCCATCGATGCGCGAGGCTTCCAGCAATTCATCGGGGACGGTCATGAAGAACTGCCGGAATAGTAACGTGCCGGTGGCTGATGCGATCAGCGGCAGGATCAGCCCGGCATAGGTGTCGAGCATCTTCAGATCGGCGATCACCTTGTAGGTCGGATAGATACGGACCTCGACCGGCAGCATCAGCGTCACGAAGATGATCCAGAACGCCGTCTGGCGGAACGGAAAACGGAAATACACCACCGCATAGGCGGAGAGGATCGAGATCACGATCTTGCCGAGCGCGATACCCATTGCCATGACGAACGAATTCATCAGCATGTGGCCGACCGGCTCGCGGCTGGCGCGCGATCCGCCGACGAAAATCGCGCGGTAGTAGTTTTCCAGCGTATGACTGCCCGGCAGCATCGGCATGTTGCCGTTGACCACCGTTGCTGCGTCATGGGTCGAGGCGATCAGCGCGACATAGACCGGGAACACGACGATGAATACGCCGAGCGTCAGGATCGCGTAAGCGAGGATGTCGTTCCAGCGGCGGTGCTCGACCATCAGTACTGCACCTTGCGCTCGACATAACGAAACTGGATGGCCGTGAGCGCGATCACGATCACCATCAGGATCACCGATTGCGCTGCCGATCCACCGAGGTCGCCGCCGAGCCTGCCGTCGGCATAGACCTTGTAGACCATGGTGGTCGTCGCCCCGGCCGGCCCACCACCCGTGACGGCGTCGATGATGCCGAAGGTGTCGAAAAACACATAGACGACATTGACGACCAGCAGGAAGAACGTGGTCGGCGACAGCAGCGGGAAGGTGATCGTCCAGAACCGTCGATATGGTCCGGCACCGTCAATCGCCCCGGCCTCCAGTACGCTGCGCGGGATCGCCTGCAGACCGGCCAGAAAGAACAGGAAATTATAGGCGATCTGCTTCCACACCGCGGCCATGACGACGAGCGCCATAGCGTGGTTGCCGTTCAACATTGGATTCCAGTTGAAGCCCATCAGGCGCAGCGGCCGTGCCATAGTGCCGAGCGTCGGGTGGAAGATGAACAGCCACAGCACGCCGGCGACCGCGGGAGCCACCGCATAGGGCCAGATCATCATGACCTTGAAGGTCGGTGCGGCTTTCAGATTCTTGTCGGCCTGGGTGGCGAACAGCAGCGCGATCGACAGCGACAGCGCGGCGACGAGCGACGAGAACACCACGGTCGTTGCCATTGCCTTGTAGTATTCCGGCTGGGCCAGCGGCGTCTGATAGTTCTCCAGCCCGATGAACTCCGAGTTCAGGCCGAACGCGTCCTCGCGCAGGAACGATTGCCAGACGGCCTGGCTGGCCGGCCAGTAGAAAAACACCAGGGTGATGATCAGCTGCGGCACGAGCAACAAATATGGCAGCAGCTTACCCTTGAAGACCGCGGACTTTTCCATGCAGTTCGTCGTGCCCCAGAAAGCAGCCTCATTCTGCTCATGTCATCGCCCGGTCCAAGCACGCAGTTGCGCGCGAGGCCGGGCAACGACAGCGTCCGCTTGAAGACTACTTCGCAGTCTTTTCGAAGGTCCGCAACATGGCGTTGCCGCGGCTCACGGCGGTGTCGAGTGCCTGTTGTGCCGTTTTCTGGCCGCCCAGCGCAGCCTCGATCTCTTCGGACCAGATATCTCGCAGTTGCACCATGTTGCCGAATCGCAGGCCGCGCGAATTTTCGGTAGGCTCCTTGTTGGTCAGCTCCTTCAGTGGGGTCTGCAGGATCGGGTTCTTGTCATAGAAACCGTCGGCCTTGGTCTTTTCATAGGCGGCCTTGGTGATCGGCAGATAGCCTGACTCCTGATGCAGCTTGGCCTGACGATCTGTGTCAGACAGGAAGCTGAAGAATTTCGCGATGCCCTTGTATTCGTCGGGCTTCTTGCCGCCCATCACCCATAGCGAAGCGCCGCCGATGATCGAATTCTGCGGCGCGCCGGTAGCTTCGGGGTAGTAAGGCATCGGCGCCGAGGTGAAGGCGAATTTAGCGGTGCCCTTCGCCGTCGCGTAATAGCCCGAGGAGGTCATGAACAGCGGGCATTCGCCGGAGCCGAAGCGGCTCTCGCTGGCATTGGCGCGACCGGAATAATCGTAGGTCTTGTCCTTCTGCAATTCGATCAGCGTCTGCAGATGTTTGACATGCAGCGGCGAATTGAATTTCAGCTCAGTGTCGAAGCCGTCGAGTCCATTCGCCTTGGTACCGATCGGCACGTTGTGCCATGCCGAGAACTGCTCGATATTCGCCCAGGTCGCCCAGGCATTGGAGAAGCCGCAGGTCGCATAGCCGGCCGCCTTGAGCTTCTTGGCGCCCTCGAACACTTCGGGCCAGGTCTTGGGAATCTCGGCAATGTTAGCCTTTTTCAGCGCATCCAGATTGACCCACATCACCATCGACGACGAGTTGAAGGGAAACGACAGCATCTCGCCCTTCGATGTCGAGTAGTAGCCGGTGATCGCGGGCAGGTAGTTGTTCGGATCGAACGGCTCGCCCGCATCCTTCATCAACTGGTAGACAGGTTTGACGGCGCCCTTGGCGCTCATCATGGTCGCGGTACCGACCTCGAAGACCTGCAGGATGTGCGGTGCGGTGCCGGCGCGGAATGCTGCGATGCCGGCATTCATGGTGTCGGGATAGCTGCCCTTGAAGGTCGGGACCACCTTGTAGTCCGACTGGCTGGCATTGAAGTCAGCCGCGAGCTTGTTGACGATGTCGTTGTTACCGCCGGTCATCGCGTGCCACCACTGGATCTCGGTCACCGCATGCGCGGGCGAAGCGAGTGCCAGCGTGGATGCGAACAAAGTGGCAAGTGCGAATTTGCGGCGGATCATCCAGTTTCTCCCGTTAGCCGTCATCGTCTCGTTGCAACAAAGCTGCGCCGGATGACGTGCATGCGACATTTTGACAGCGCGGATGCTAGGCGGGAAATGGCGGCGTTGGGAAGCGGCAAAAAGTCGAAGACGAGCGGGGCTGCGGATCGCGCAGCCCCTTGTTGTTCTTATCGCTTGCGCTCGGAGCCGCTCACGGTTCCTTTGGCGACCAGCTCCTTGATCTCATCGCCGGAGTAGCCGAACTCGGTGAGGATCTCGTTGAAGTGCTCGTTGAACTTCGGCGGCACGTGGCGCAGGCTCGCTTTGGTGCGATCGAAGCGGACCGGCGAGGCAACGCCCTTGTACCAGTCCTTCTCGATGATATCGCCGCGATGCTTCGTGTGCGCATTGGCGAGCGCCTTGTCGATCGACTGCACCGGGCCGGCGGGGAGGCCGGCGCCAAGCAGGCGCTCGCACAGCGGCGCGCTGTCGTGATCCTTCAGGATCGCTTCCAGTTCGGCCCGCAACGCATCGCGATTCTGCACGCGGTCACGGTTGCGTGCGAAGCGCACGTCCGTGCCGAGTTCCGGCTTGCCGAGTTCGCGGCACAGCTTGCGGAAGGTGCCGTCATTGCCGACGCCCATGAAGATGTTGCCGTCGCGGGCAGCGAACACGGCATAGGGCACCAGGTTCGGATGCTCGTTGCCGGTCAGCGCCGGCGGCTTACCGCCATTGTAGAAATAGTTCGCGGTATGCGGATGCATGATCGCGAGACCGGTTTCGTACAGCGTCGCCTCGACGAATTGACCGAGCCCCGATTTGGCACGCTCGGCGAGCGCCATCAGGATGCCGACGCAGGCATAGAGACCGGTCGCCATGTCGACGAGCGCGACGCCGATGCGGGTCGGGCCGCTTTCCTGTGAGCCGGTCGATGCCATCAGGCCGACCATCGACTGGATGATCGCGTCATAGCCGGGGTGGCCGCCATGCGGGCCATCGCCGCCGAAGCCGGAGATGCGGCAATGGATCAGCTGTGGGAATTTCTCGCGCAGGAAATCGTTGCCGATGCCCCATTTGTCGAGCGTGCCGGGCTTGAAGTTCTCGATCATCACGTCGGCATTTTCGAGCATCCGCATCAGCACCGTGCGGCCGCCCTCGGAGGCGAGGTCGAGACCGATCGAACGCTTGTTACGGTTGGTACCGATGAAATAAGCCGCGTCGTCGTCGTGGAAGGGGGGGCCCCAGTCGCGAGTCTCGTCGCCGGCGGGCGGTTCGACCTTGACGACATCGGCGCCGTGGTCGGCCAGGATCTGGGTGCAGTAGGGTCCACCAAGCACGCGTGACAGATCGATCACGCGCAGACCGGCAATTGCGCCGGGAGCTATCGGCAAGCTCATCAAGTCAGCCTTCTCTCACGTGTATTGCGGATATGCCCAATGCATCGCGAAGGGCATGTCGGAGGCTGTCAGAGCTAGCTGGCTTCCGCCGTAGCGGCAATGCCCAACCGCGGGATGGCCGCTATGGGCAGGTGTGAGGGTGCCGTCAGGCGAACCGAAAAGGGCCCGGCCAATGGCCGAGCCCTTTTGGATTTGCGTCGCCCGGCGGAATATCCGCGGGACCACGAGATCAATCAGCGCGATCGATCACACCACGATGGTGCGGACGTCGATATTGCCGCGGGTGGCGTTGGAATACGGGCAGATCTGGTGCGCCTTCTCGACCAGCGCTTCAGCTTCCGCACGCGGCAGGCCCGGCAGCGAGACTGCGAGTTCGACATCAAGGCCGAAACCGCCGGCCGAGCGCGGGCCGATACCGACGGTGGAGGTGACCGACACGTCGGCCGGTACCTTCGGGCCACCCTGCGAGCCCACGAATTTCATCGCGCCGATGAAACAGGCAGCATAGCCGGCCGCGAACAGCTGCTCGGGATTGTTGCCGGCGCCGCCTGCGCCGCCGAGTTCCTTCGGCGTGGTGAGCTTGACGTCGAGCGCGCCATCGAGGGTTGCGGCGTGGCCATCGCGGCCGCCGGTTGCCTTGGCGCTGGTCTTGTAGAGCACATTCACAGACATTGTCGTCTCCTCGTTGTTTGCGTCTTGCCCGATTATAATTGCGAACAATTAGATTGTGCACAATACATAAAATGGACGGCGCAATCGAATTGTGCTCAACTCATTGTGAAGGGGTTTGGGTCTGGGATTACCTGTGGCCAAATAAGCTCCGGAGATCATCATGGCCAAGAAACCCGCACCCGTTCCGCTGTTGCAGCTCGATAACCAGCTCTGCTTTGCCGTCTATTCGACCGGCCATGCGTTCAACCGCGTCTACAAGCCGTTGCTGGACCGATTGAAGCTAACCTATCCGCAATATCTGGCGATGCTGGTGCTGTGGGAGCAGGACAATGTGCCTGTGAAGGACATCGGCGAGCGGCTGTTTCTCGATTCCGGCACGCTGACGCCGCTGCTGAAGCGTCTGGAAGCCGCTGGCCTGATCAAACGCACTCGTAGCGTTGAGGACGAGCGGCAGATGCTGATCGCATTGACGGCGCAAGGTCAGGCGCTGCGCGAGAAAGCCAAGGCCGTGCCGCAGGGAATCCTCGCGGCGTCAGCCTGCACGGTCGGCGAAATGGCCGCGATGAAAAATGATCTCGTGGCACTCCGCGACAGGCTCAATGCTGCGATCGGAGACTAGCGCCGCCCCTCGATCTCCTCAGGTACAATGCAGTCATGGCTTGGTGGCCCAGGCCAGATGAGCAGGCATCGGCAGCCTGATTTTTCCCGCATCGAGATAGTCGTTCGCGGCCCGGACGATATTGTCGCGAATAGCTGCCAGATTTGCAGGCGGCTGTCTTTTCAGCGTTCCACCAGTCCGCGCCGTTCCCTTCAAGAGCGCCTCGAAATAGTCCTCCGGTGAGTTGAGCTCCCATGTCTGGTCGACCGTCTTCGTCGCGACATCGGTAAAGCCACATCGTCGGAAAGCGTCGATGCAATTGTCTGGTTCGCTGAAATGAAAGAACGGTGGCCCGGCAGGCAACCGCACGGAAGGATCTCCAAAAGCCTCGATGGCTTTGAGAGCAATCGAAAATCCGGCCACCCTGGCGGGCGTGCTCCAGACTGTGAACGCCATCCGGCCGGCCGGTTTCAGGACTCGATGAGCGGCCCGCAGTGCCTTTTCAGGCTGATCGAAATGAAGCATGCCGAAATTCATGGCCGCGACATCGAAGCTGTTGTCGGGATAGTTTTCGAGCGTTTCTGCATCGCCCTCATCGAACTGAATTGAGGGATAGAGCTTTCGTGCTCGTGCGACCATGCGTGCGGAAAAGTCGGTTCCCACGGCTCTGGCGCCAGATTGCTGCCCGGCGGCGGCGAGATAACCCGGCCCGCATGCGATATCGAGCAAGGCGGTTCCGGACTTGACCCCCAGAACGATCAGGATCGAAGGGATGGCCTGTTCAGTGAGGCGGGCGAATGCAGCGTCATATTCGTCAACGGCGTTCTGCCAGGCATCGTGTTCGAAGGCCTTGAAAGCTGACGTCATTGTTCAACCCCCGCATTGTCTACAGAAGGAGAAGCGTCACACGTCCAGGATAGATATCCGAAGCGGCCAAGGGATTGTACGGGCCGGAAGGCTTTTCGTCACGTCAACGAGTGGTTCAGAGAACGGGTAAACGCGCTACCGCAATATCGTCCTGCCTCAAGTCATCGGCAGCGAAGGATGGTGGAGCCAGGCGGGATCGAACCGCCGACCTCTTGCATGCCATGCAAGCGCTCTCCCAGCTGAGCTATGGCCCCAATACCCGCGACGCACTGGGTGGGGCGTCGCGCGGCAAACCAAGATCACATATCAGGAGTGATCTCAAGTCTCTTCTGAGCTTAACTTTCTTCGTCGCCCGAGACGTCGCCGATGATGTCGGTCACGTCCTCATCGCCTTCTTCTTCGTCGGCAATAAAGGTCGAATCGTCGTCTTCATCGTCATCGATGGTGTCATCGACTTCGATATCGTCCTCGGATTCCAGCACCGCAGCCTTCTTGCCGGTATTCTCCTCGGCGTCAGCTTCCTCCAGCGAGACCAATTCTTCGCTCTCGGCGGCTTCCGGAGCCTCCGCGGCGGCAGATGCTGCAGCTGCGCGTGCGGCTGCATCCGCGCGGGTCCGCGGCGGCGCAATCGGCGCAATCGGCACGACCTCGCCGGTATACGGCGAAATCACCGGGCTCTTGTTGAGGTCGTAGAACTTCTTGCCCGTCGTGGGGCAAATGCGTTTGGTTCCGAGATCGGATTTGGCCACGTGAAGGGTCCTGGGGATTTTTGAAAAACGGTGCTTCACTTGGCTAGTTGACGCGCCCCTGTCAATAGCGGTTTGCGTGAGAATGACCGCCGCGTGACGCAGCGTGGCTCATATGCTACGAGCCGCCTGCGCGAAGGAACACAATCTTGACCCAATCAGACACAGCCGCCGCCCAGCCGACACCGCTGACAGCGCGAAAATCCGGCGCCCTGCGCGGCAGCGCGCGCGTGCCCGGCGACAAGTCGATCTCGCACCGGGCCCTCATTCTGGGCGCGCTGGCGGTCGGCGAGACCCGGATCACGGGGCTGCTGGAGGGCGAGGACGTCCTGAATACCGCCAAATCGATGCAGGCGCTGGGCGCCAGGGTCGAACGCACCGGCGATTTCGCGTGGAAGGTCAACGGCGTCGGTGTTGCCGGCTTCGCCGCACCCAAGGCGCCGCTGGATTTCGGTAATTCCGGTACCGGATGCCGGCTGGTGATGGGCGCCGTCGCGGGCTGCCCGATTGAGGTGACGTTCGATGGCGATGCCTCGCTGCGCAGCCGGCCGATGCGCCGGATCGTTGATCCCTTGGAATTGATGGGCGCCAAGGTCACCGCGAGCCAGGACGGCGGGCGTCTGCCGCTGACGCTCAAAGGCGCGCGTGATCCGCTGCCGATCGTCTATCGCACCCCGGTCGCCTCCGCCCAGATCAAGTCAGCCGTACTGCTGGCCGGCCTGTCGGCCCCTGGCACCACCACGGTGATCGAGACCGAGGCCAGCCGGGACCACACCGAGCTGATGCTCAAGCATTTCGGCGCCGAGATCGTCTCCGAAAAGGAAGGCGCGCACGGTCGCAAGATCACCCTCACCGGCCAGCCCGAATTGAAGGGCGCCGATGTCGTGGTACCGGCAGATCCGTCCTCCGCAGCATTCCCGATGGTCGCGGCATTGATAGTTCCGGGCTCCGAGCTCGTGCTCACCGATGTGATGACCAACCCGCTGCGTACAGGTCTGTTCACGACGTTGCGCGAGATGGGCGCTTCTATCGAGGAAAGCGATATCCGCGGCGATGCCGGCGAGCCGATGGCACAGTTCCGCATCACAGCCTCGAAGCTGCACGGCGTCGAAGTGCCGCCGGAGCGCGCGCCGTCGATGATCGATGAATATCTGGTGCTGGCGGTGGCTGCGGCGTTTGCCGAGGGCACGACTATCATGCGCGGGCTGCAGGAGCTGCGCGTGAAGGAATCCGACCGTCTGGAAGCCACTGCGGCGATGCTGCGGGTCAACGGCGTCAATGTCGAGATCGTTGGCGACGACCTCATCGTGCATGGCAACGGCCGTGTTGCCGGCGGCGGTCTCGTTGCTACCCATATGGATCACCGTATCGCCATGTCGGCGCTGGCCATGGGCCTCGCTTCCGACAAGCCGGTGACCATCGACGACACGACATTTATCGCGACCAGTTTCCCCGATTTCATCCCGATGATGCGTCGGCTGGGTGCTGATTTTTCCTGAGTCTAGTCGGCGTGGATATTTCTGGAGACGGATGTTAAGCCCGCGCAGGTCGCGCGAGCCTGGCTCCCGATCCACCGCCATTCATCGTGACAAGACGGGCACGCACAACGCATGATCATTGCTATCGACGGACCCGCCGCATCCGGAAAAGGCACGCTGGGCAAACGGCTTGCGCACCATTACGGTTACCGGCACCTCGATACCGGTGTGATCTATCGCGCGGTCGCCAAGGCGATGCTCGATCTCGGCGCGGACCTGACCGATGAGGCGCAGGCCGTGGCTGTCGCCAGTGAGCTCGATCCCGAGAAATTCGGCAATCCGGCGCTGAAGACCCAGGAAGTCGGTGATGCGGCCTCTGTAGTCTCGGCCATCCCGCGGGTGCGGGAGGTCCTTTTGAACTTCCAACGGCGTTTTGCCGAGGATCCGCCGGGAGCGGTGCTCGACGGCCGCGACATTGGAACCGTGATCTGCCCCCATGCGGACGTGAAGATCTTCGTCGTGGCCGATGCCAGGGTCCGCGCCCGCCGGCGCACCCTGGAGGCTCTTGGACGGGGCGAGGTGGCCGATGAGGCCGCCGTGCTGGCGGATATCATCAGGCGCGACGAACGCGACCAGAACCGCCCGACTGCGCCTCTGAAGCCGGCTACGGATGCATACTTGCTGGATAACTCCAATTTGGATATAGAAGGCGGCGTCCGGGCCGCCATCGACATTGTCGAGGCCGTCCGAGCGGGCCGGCAGCGGGTCTGATTTTTCTTTCTTTCCGAAAGACCTCAGACAAAACCGTTGCCGTCATTGGAGGAAAGCCCGCTCCCGATCTCGAGCTGCGATACGCGCTTAAGGCTCCGGACACCATCAAGACCCTACCCACGTTTCGATCGTGAAGGCATGCTGCCGGCCCGTTCTTGCATCCTCCTGCAAGGCGGTCGTTAGAGGTTGCGGACCCCTGACACTTCACATTTGAGACGCCCATTAACCCGAACGGCCGGCGATACCCGCATCTGGAGAACAAATGGCTTCGACTGCTTCTTCGTATAATCCTTCCCGCGATGATTTCGCGGCAATGCTCGACGAGTCCTTCGCGGGCGGCAACCTTCAGGAAAGCTCTGTCATCAAGGGCATCGTGGTTGCGATTGAAAAGGACATGGCCGTCATCGACGTCGGCCTGAAGACTGAAGGCCGTGTGGCACTGCGCGAATTCGCCGGTCCCGGCCGTGACAGCGAACTCAAGGTCGGCGACGAAGTCGAAGTGTTCCTCGACCGGATCGAAAACGCACTCGGCGAAGCCGTTCTGTCGCGCGACAAGGCCCGCCGCGAAGAGAGCTGGGGCAAGCTCGAGAAGGCCTTCAACAACAATGAGAAGGTTCACGGCGTCATCTTCAACCAGGTCAAGGGTGGCTTCACCGTCGATCTCGACGGCGCAGTGGCCTTCCTGCCGCGTTCGCAGGTGGACATTCGTCCGATCCGCGACGTCGCTCCGCTGATGAACAACTCGCAGCCGTTCCAGATCCTCAAGATGGATCGCCGCCGCGGCAATATCGTCGTGTCGCGTCGTACGGTTCTCGAAGAGACCCGCGCTGAACAGCGTCAGGAACTGGTCCAGAACCTTGAAGAAGGTCAGGTCATCGACGGTGTCGTCAAGAACATCACCGATTACGGTGCGTTCGTTGACCTCGGCGGTATCGACGGCCTGCTGCACGTCACCGATATCGCGTGGCGCCGCGTCAACCACCCGACCGAAGTGCTCACCATCGGTCAGACGGTCAAGGTCAAGATCATCAAGATCAACCACGAGACCCACCGTATCTCGCTCGGCATGAAGCAGCTGCTCGACGATCCGTGGCAGGGCATCGAGGCGAAGTACCCGCTGAATGCACGCTTCTCGGGTCGCGTCACCAACATCACCGACTACGGCGCATTCGTCGAACTGGAGCCGGGCATCGAAGGCCTGATCCACGTGTCGGAGATGTCGTGGACCAAGAAGAACATGCACCCCGGCAAGATCGTTTCGACCTCGCAGGAAGTCGAAGTGCAGGTTCTCGAAGTCGACAGCGTCAAGCGCCGCATTTCGCTCGGTCTCAAGCAGACCATGCGCAATCCGTGGGAAGTGTTCGTCGAGAAGTTCCCGGTCGGTTCGACCGTCGAAGGCGAAGTCAAGAACAAGACCGAGTTCGGTCTGTTCCTGGGTCTCGAAGGCGATGTGGACGGCATGGTCCATCTCTCCGACCTCGACTGGAAGCAGCCGGGCGAGCAGGTCATCGACAACTTCAAGAAGGGCGACATGGTCAAGGCCATCGTCCTCGATGTGGATGTCGAGAAGGAGCGCATCTCGCTCGGCGTCAAGCAGCTCGAAGGCGACCCCTTCGCAGAGCCGGGCGACGTCAAGAAGGGCGCTGTCGTGACTTGCGAAGTGATCGAAGTGAAGGAATCCGGCATCGACGTTCAGATCGCCGGCACCGACTTCACGACCTTCATCAAGCGTTCGGAACTGGCGCGTGAGCGCTCGGATCAGCGCGCTGAGCGTTTCGCCGTCGGCGAGAAGGTCGATGCCCGCGTGATCCAGTTCGACAAGAAGGCCCGCAAGGTCCAGGTGTCGATCAAGGCTCTCGAAGTGGCAGAAGAGAAGGAAGCCATCGCGCAGTACGGATCTTCGGATTCGGGCGCGACCCTCGGCGACATTCTCGGCAAGGCGCTCAAGCAGAGCACCGACAAGTAAGCGCGCAGGTAAGTTTCGACTCACTTGTTGCTACCAATTGGGGCCCCGGTTTCACCGGGGCCCTTTTTGCTGTTTCGACCATGTTTTCTTCATATTGCCTCGCAATTGATGTATTTGAGATACCTCAAGTAAACGCTGCCCGGACGACAGATGCAGCATCCGCCAGACGCAAGCTCTCCCGAGGGCTTCCAGGAGATTTCCGATGTCGCTTGATTCCGATGTGATCGTCGATCGCCGCAGGATACGTCGCAAGCTGACGTTCTGGCGCGTGGCGGCGGTGCTGGTCGCGGTCGCTGCGGTGGTCGTCGTCGGCGTCGTCGTGACACGGTCGGGGTCCGAGGCGCTGTCGTCGTCGGGGGCGATCGCGCGCATCAAGATCGAGGGCCTGATCCAGAGCAACAATGATCGCGTCGAGGCGCTGGAGCGGCTGGAGAAGTCATCGGCGGCGGCGGTGGTGGTACACATCAATTCGCCGGGCGGCACTACGGCTGGCTCCGAGCAGCTCTATGACGCGCTGATGCGCCTCAAGGCCAAGAAGCCGATGGTCGTTGTCGTCGAGGGCCTGGCCGCATCGGGCGGCTATATCGCGGCACTCGCATCCGACCATATCGTTGCGCAGCAGAGCTCGCTGGTCGGCTCCATCGGTGTTCTGTTCCAGTTTCCCAATTTCACGGGGTTGATGAAGACCGTCGGTGTCGAGGTTGAGCAGGTCAAATCCTCGCCGCTGAAGGCGGCGCCTAATGGTTTCGAGCCGACCAGCCCGGAGGCGCGGGCAGCGCTGGAATCGCTGGTGAAGGACTCCTACGGCTGGTTCCGCGGGCTCGTGCAGAGCCGCCGCGCCATGGATGACGTGCAACTACAGAAAGTCGCCGATGGCCGTGTTTTCACGGGGCGCCAGGCCGTGGACCTCAAGCTGATCGATCAGCTTGGCGACGAGAAAGCCGCGGTGGCGTGGCTGGTATCCGAGAAGAAGATCAAGAGCGACCTGCCGGTTCGCGACTTCAAGCTGACGCCTAAATTCAGCGATTTCACCTTCCTGCGCGCTGCTGCGACGATCACGCTCGACGCTGTAGGTCTTGGTGCGATCGCGCGGCAGGTCGAGCAGGCGGGCCTAGCGCAGGCCATGGATGGCTTCGGTCTCGATGGCATGCTGGCGCTGTGGCGGCCGGCCACCACCAACTAGGGAACTGCTCGTCCTGTTCTTTCCGCACTGCAAGGAAGGCTGCAACAACGGTTTCGGGCATTTGTCACGCATTTTCGAAGGTGCCCGAATTCATTTAGCGTCTTGACAGTTCAAGGCATTTTCACGGAAATGCATCCTCCTGTTCAGAGTCCAACGTCTCGATGATCAAATCCGAACTCGTTCAACGCATCGCTGAGCATAACCCGCATCTCTACCAGCGGGATGTTGAGAACATCGTGAATGCGATTCTCGATGAGATCGTGGCTGCGCTGGCACGCGGTGACCGTGTCGAACTCCGCGGCTTCGGTGCATTCTCGGTGAAGCATCGCCCGGCCCGTGCGGGCCGTAACCCGCGGACTGGCGAGCATGTGCCGGTGGACCAGAAGAGCGTTCCGTTCTTCAAGACCGGCAAGGAAATGCGCGAGCGCCTGAATCGCGACAATGCTGCGCCGGAAGCAAGCGCAGCGCCATAAAGAACTTTGAGGTAGCGCGCATTCGGGCCGACAGGTCTGAGCCAATTAGCGGAATGCGCGCCCGCATCGCCTTCGCGAGAGACGTTGATGCGCAAATTCTTCTCAGCCCTGGTGATCATCCCCCTCGCGATCGTCTTCATCGTGTTCGCCGTCGCCAACCGTCATATGGTCACGGTCTCCTTCGATCCGTTCAACAGCAGCGATCCCGCGGTCGGTGCCACGATGCCGCTATTTGTGGTGATCATCCTGTCGGCCATCCTGGGTGTCATCGCAGGCGGCATGGCCACCTGGTTCAGGCAGGGCCACTGGCGCCGTGCAGCACGTCAGCACGAGGTCGATGTGCGGCGGGTCCGTGCTGAATTGGCCGATCTGCGCGCCCACACTGCGACCGCCTCGCGGAATGGTACGCAGCGGCTCCCGGCGCCGGGTTCCTCCTATATGGCCGGTGAGCGAGACAAGTTCGGCGCGACGTTGTAGAACCCCGCGCACAGGCTTTTCCTGCCATTCCCGGTATTGCCAGCGGCCATTTGAAGCATGTCTCTGATCGTCAAAATTTGCGGCCTGTCCACTCCGGAGACGCTCGATGCGGCTCTGGTCGGCGGCGCAGATATGGTCGGCTTCGTGTTCTTTCCGCCATCGCCGCGTCACGTCACGCTCGACGTTGCGCGGGCTTTGGGCAAGCAGGCGAAGGGCCGTGCCGCGAAGGTCGCGCTGTCGGTGGATGCCGATGACGCCGATCTCGAAAACAGCATCGATGCCTTGAAGCCCGATATCCTGCAGCTCCATGGCAAGGAGAGCGTGGCGCGGGTGCGCGATATCAAACAGAAGTTCAGCCTTCCGGTGATGAAGGCGCTCGCCGTCGAGACCAGGGCCGATCTCGCTGCATTGCCCGGCTATGCCGCGGTCTGCGATCGCATCCTGTTCGATGCCAAACCGCCGAAGGATGCGACACGTCCGGGTGGTCTCGGCGCGGTCTTCGACTGGCATCTGCTCGAAGGCCTCGATCTGAAGCTGCCCTTCATGGTATCGGGCGGCCTCACTGCCGCCAATGTCGCCGAGGCCCTGCGCATCACGCGGGCCGGCGGTGTCGATATTTCGTCCGGCGTGGAAAGCGCGCCGGGCATCAAGGATCCCGACATGATTCGCGCTTTCATCCGCGCCGCGCGCGCAACGGAAGAGTTGACGACCTGATGACTCAAGCCATTCCCAATTCCTATCGGTCCGGTCCCGACGACACCGGTCACTTCGGCATTTTCGGCGGCCGCTTCGTCGCCGAGACGCTGATGCCGCTGATCCTGGACCTGCAGAAGGCCTATGAGGACGCCAAAGCCGATCCCGACTTCCGCAAGGAGATGGACGGTTATCTCAAGGCCTATGTCGGTCGCCCGTCGCCGCTCTATTTCGCGGAACGTCTCACCGAACATCTCGGTGGCGCAAAAATCTATCTGAAGCGCGAGGAGCTGAATCACACCGGCTCGCACAAGGTGAACAACGTGCTCGGCCAGATCATGGTCGCGCGCCGCATGGGCAAGAAGCGCATCATCGCCGAGACTGGCGCCGGCCAGCATGGCGTGGCGACGGCGACGCTCTGCGCGCGCTTCGGCCTCGAATGCATCGTCTATATGGGTGCAGTGGACGTCGCGCGTCAGCAGCCCAACGTGATTCGCATGGAAATGCTCGGCGCCAAGGTGGTACCTGTGCAGGTCGGTGCGCGCACGCTTAAGGATGCTATGAACGAGGCGCTGCGCGACTGGGTCACCAATGTGCACAACACGTTCTATTGCATCGGCACCGTCGCCGGCCCGCATCCGTATCCGATGATGGTGCGCGACTTCCAGTCGATCATCGGCGAGGAAACCCGTGTGCAGATGCAGGAGATCGAAGGTCGTTTGCCGGATTCGCTGATCGCCTGCATCGGCGGCGGCTCCAATGCTATGGGGCTCTTCCATCCGTTCCTCGACGATCCATCGGTCGATATCTACGGCGTCGAGGCGGCGGGCCACGGGCTCACTAACCTGCATGCCGCATCAATCGCTGGCGGCCGTCCCGGCGTGCTGCATGGCAACCGCACCTATCTCCTGATGGATGAAGACGGCCAGATCCAGGAAGGCCATTCGATCTCTGCCGGTCTCGATTATCCTGGCATCGGCCCGGAACATTCCTGGCTGCATACGATCGGTCGCGTGAAGTATTTGTCTGCGACGGACGAGGAAGCGCTGGCTGCATTCCAGTTGCTGTCGAAACTCGAAGGCATCATCCCGGCGCTGGAGCCGGCCCATGCCCTCGCCAAGGTGAGCGAACTCGCGCCAACACTGCCGAAGGATCACCTGATGGTCGTCAACCTCTCCGGCCGCGGCGACAAGGATGTCCCGCAGGTCGGCGATATCCTGAAGGGCAGGCAGTTGTGACCACCCGCATCGATACCCGTTTCGCCGAACTCAAGGCCGAAGGCCGCGCGGCTTTCGTGACTTTCGTGATGGCCGGCGATCCAGATCCCGCCACCGCGCTCGAAATCGTCAAGGCGCTGCCGAAGGCCGGCGCCGACATTATCGAGATCGGTATGCCCTTCACCGATCCGATGGCCGACGGCCCGTCGATCCAGGCCGCAGGCCTGCGCGCGCTGCAGGCCGGCATGACGCTGAAGAAGACGTTGCAGCTCGTGCGCGACTTCCGCAGCTCCGACAACAAGACGCCGATCGTGCTGATGGGCTACTACAATCCGATCTATATTTACGGCGTCGACAAGTTTTTGCCCGATGCCAAGGCGGCCGGCGTGGATGGTCTGATCATCGTCGATTTGCCGCCGGAAGAAGACGCTGAGCTCTGCCTGCCGGCAATCAAAGCCGGATTGAACTTCATCCGTCTGGCCACGCCGACCACCGATGACAAGCGCCTCCCGGCGGTGCTCGCGAACACCTCGGGCTTCGTCTATTACGTCTCGGTCACGGGCATCACCGGCAGTGCCAGCGCGGACACCTCTGCGGTGGGGGCCGCCGTCGATCGCATCAAGCGTCATACCAGACTGCCGGTCTGCGTCGGCTTCGGCATCCGGACGCCGGAAGCTGCCCATGATATTGCGCAGCATGCCAATGGCGCCGTGGTCGGCACTGCACTGGTCGATGCCCTGAAAGCGTCGCTGGACGCCGATGGCAAGGCCACGGCCAGGACCGTCAGCGCGGTCGCCGATCTGGCCGCAGCCCTCGCCCAGGGCGTTCATGGGGCCAAACAGGCTGCAGAATAAGCCACAATTGGCCTCCATCAACCGGGAACAACGGTTGCCGGGCTCCGTCCCGGCCGCCATATAGATATCAGAGCGACGCATCATCTCAGCGACGCGGAGACACATATGAACTGGCTCACCAACGTCGTCCGGCCGAAGATCCGCAGCATCCTCAAGCGCGATACGCCCGAGAACCTCTGGATCAAGTGCCCGGATACAGGGCAGCTCGTGTTCTACAAGGACGTCGAGAGCAACCAGTTCGTCATTCCCGGCTCGAACTATCACATGCGCATGGGCGCCACTGCGCGCATGAAGTCGATCTTCGACAATGAGACCTGGTACGACGTCGCGCTGCCCGAAGTCATCGCCGATCCGCTGAAGTTTCGCGACGAGCGCAAATATGTCGACCGCATCAAGGATGCCCGCACCAAGACCGGCATGAACGACTCGGTCAAGGTCGGTTACGGCAAGATGGAAGGCTCCGGCGTCGTTGTCGCCGTACAGGATTTCGATTTCATGGGCGGTTCGCTCGGCATGGCTGCCGGTGAAGCCCTGGTGCGCGGGCTCGAACTCGCGGTCGAGAAGAAGTCGCCCTTCATCGTGTTCGCGGCCTCCGGCGGCGCGCGGATGCAGGAAGGCATTCTCTCGCTGATGCAGCTGCCGCGCACGACTGTCGGCGTGCAGATGCTGCGCGAGGCCAAGCTGCCTTACATCGTCGTGCTGACCAATCCGACCACCGGCGGCGTCACCGCGTCCTATGCGATGCTGGGCGATGTGCAGATCGCCGAGCCCGGCGCGCTGATCGGCTTTGCCGGTGCGCGCGTGATCGAACAGACCATCCGCGAGAAACTGCCGGAAGGTTTCCAGCGTGCCGAATATCTGCGTGACCACGGCATGATCGACATGGTGGTGCATCGCCACGATCTGAAGCCGACGCTGGCGCGGCTGTGCCGTCTGCTGACGAAGTCTCCGGCCATTGCGAGCCCGCCGCGCGCCGAGAGCATTCCGGCCGAGATCCTCGTGGCTCCTGACGCGGTGCCGGCCGCGCACGCGTGAGCACCTCCGCGCCGCCATCGTCACCCGACTTCGGCGAGATTCTGGCGCGGCTGTCGAAGCTGCATCCGAAAACCATTGATCTGTCGCTGGACCGCATGCAGCGGCTGATGGCGCAGCTCGGCAATCCCGAGCGCAAGCTGCCCCCGGTGTTTCACGTTGCCGGCACCAACGGCAAGGGCTCGACCATCGCCTATCTGCGCGCGATCTGCGAGGCCGCAGGTCTGCGCGTTCACGTCTACACCTCGCCGCATCTTGTCCGCATGAATGAGTGCATCCGTCTCGCCGGCACCCTGGTGAGTGACGACGCATTGCGTGACGCGTTCGCGCATGTCGAGACGATCAATGCCGGCGCACCGATTACGCTGTTCGAGGCCGAGACCGCCGTCGCGTTCGATCTGTTCGCGAAGCATCCCGCCGATGTCGTACTGCTCGAAGTCGGTCTCGGTGGCCGCCTCGATGCGACCAATGTGATCGAAACGCCCGCCGCCTGCGTGCTGACGCCCATCGCAATCGATCACACGGATTTTCTGGGCGATACGCTCGCGAAAATCGCTGCCGAGAAAGCCGGCATCATCAAGCGCCGCGTGCCGGTCGTTACGGCCGAGCAATCGCCTGAAGCCATCGACGTGATCGAACAGCAGGCGCGCAAGATGCATGCGCCGCTTGTGAGCGCCGGGCAGGAATGGCACGTCAATATCGAGCGTGGCCGTCTGGTGTATCAGGACGATCGCGGGTTGATGGATATTGCCGCGCCGCGGCTGTTCGGGCGCCATCAGTTCGGCAATGCGGGTCTGGCGATTGCGACATTGCGCGCGCTGGATATCTTCAAGATCGATCCCGCCGCCTATGAGACGGGTGTGGCGCGCGCGGAATGGCCGGCGCGGATGCAGCGGCTGACGTCGGGCAAGCTTGTCGCGGCGGCGCCGGCCGAATCCGAAATCTGGCTCGACGGCGGTCACAATGCCGATGGCGGGCGCGTGATCGCGGCGGCGCTCGGCGATCTCGAAGAGCGCGTGCCGCGGCCGCTGGTGGTCATCGCCGGCATGATGGCCAACAAGGACGCGACGGGCTTTCTGGCGAATTTTGCCGGTCAGACGCGCCATATCATCGCCGTGAAAATCCCTGGCCGCGACGGCGTCATGGCGCCGGATGCGCTGGCCGATGCCGCGCGCAGTCTCGGCATGCGCGTCGAGACGGCGCCGAGCGTCGCCGATGCGCTGCAATCCCTCACCCGGCTCGCCTACGAAGTGCCTCCACGCATCCTGATCACGGGTTCGCTTTATCTGGCCGGCCATGTGCTTGCCGAGAACGGCACGCTACCTGCATAGAATCGCATCGATACAAGTGATCTCTGATTGATCTTTGCTTGATTTTAGGGAGGTTCGATGCGCTTCGCTGCCATTGCCGACGTTCACGGCAATCACTTTGCCCTTGAGGCGGTTGTCGCCGATATCCGTACTCAAGGCATCACCGACATCGTCAATCTTGGTGATATGGCCAGCGGTGCGCTCGATGCGCGCCGTGCGGTGGACATCATGATGGGCCTCAATGCCACCAATGTCCGCGGCAATCATGATCGTTACATCACCGACTACAAGCTTGACGACATGTGGCCGTCCGATCGGCTGGCACACAGCCAGCTAGAACCAGAGCAGATGGACTGGCTGCGCGCGCTGCCCTTCAGCACGATCTATCGCGAAGAAGTCTATCTCGTTCACGCGACGCCCGATGACGACAACACCTACTGGATGGAAGCGGTGACCCCCGAGGGCATCGTGCATATGGCCGCGATCGAAACCATCGAGGAGAAGGCCAAGGGCATCGCCCAATCGCTGATTCTCTGCGCTCACACCCACATCGCGCGGTCGGTGCGGCTCCGCGACGGCCGCATGATCGTCAATCCCGGCAGTGTCGGCGGTCCCGGCTATCGCGACGTCACGCCCTATCCGCACACGCTGGAAGTCGGCACACCGGATGCCTGCTACGCGATTCTGGATTCGAGCTCAGGCCGCTGGCAGGTGACGTTTCGTCAGGTGCCTTACGATCATCAGGCGATGGCGGAGTTGGCGCTGCAGAACGAGCGACCCGAATGGGCCAGCGCGCTGGCGACGGGGTGGATCAGGTAGACGAGACGGTACACCCTCTCGACTGTCATCCCCGCGAAGGCGGGGATCCATACACGCCGAGAGTATAGTTGAAATGCTGTAGTCACGGCTCTGCCGTTTCAAACACACTGATCGTGGTTATGGGTCCCCGCCTTCGCGGGGACGACATCTGAGAAGATCTCGCTCCATCACACAAAAAAAAGGCCGGTGAAAAAATCACCGGCCGTTCGAATTCTCAGATATAGCGGCGGCGCCGATCAGACCGCAGCGCTGATCCACTGCTGCAGCTTCGCCTTCGGCGCGGCGCCGACCTGGCGCGAGGCCATTTCGCCGCCCTTGAAGATCATCAGCGTCGGGATCGACATCACGCCATACTTCGACGCGGTCTTCGGGTTCTCATCGACATTGAGCTTCAGGATGGTGACCTTTTCGCCCATGGCAGCAGAGATTTCGTCGAGCGCCGGCGCGATCATGCGGCAAGGACCGCACCATTCGGCCCAGAAATCGATCACGACCGGGCCGGTCGCCTTGAGCACTTCCGCTTCGAAATCGGCGTCTGTCACCTTGCCAACGGCCATCGTCGTATCCTCGTCCTGTTCAATGAAGGGCGCGCTGGAAGATTCGCGCGCTGGAATGATGCATCCAACCTATGAACGCCCCCTTGCCGGGTCAAGGTTGGTCACAGTGAGATGATGGCGGCCAGCTCCGCGTCCAGCGCAGCACCGGAAATCTCCATCATTTCAAGCGTTTCCGTCCAGAGCAGGGCAGCCCGAATCGGCCGGTCTGGGTATAACTTGGCGAGCACGCCGCGATACAGCGCCAGCTGCCGGATATAGGCCTTCGGCGCCTCGATCAGTTTGCGCGGCGGGTTGTGGTTGGTCTTGTAATCGACGATCCGGATCTCGGTCTTGGTCAGGACCAGCCGGTCGATCTGCCCCGACACCAACACGGGCGAGCCGTCCTTTCGCGTCAGTCGTCCGGCCACGGCCACTTCGGCGCGACTGCCGGGGGCAAACAGCTCGGCGAGGCGTTGATCGCCGATCAACGACAGCACCTGTGCGGCCAGGGCCTCGCGTTCCACCCCCGTCCAGTCAGCCGCATTGCGTGACAGGAAATTCAGCGCGGTGTCGCGACGCTTTTCGGCGGCGATGTCGGGCAGCGATTGCAACAGGCGATGCACGAGGTTGCCGCGCTGCAAGGCCAGTTGGCGCAGCCGTTCGGATTCGCCCGAGCGCTGTCCGCGGCCGTCGTCATCGTCGTCGGCATCCGATGGGCGCAACAGGCTTTCGCGGCGCGGCTGGTCGCCGACCTTGCCGCGCATCCAGGCCGGCAGCACGATCGGCGCACCCGCTGCGACAGGTGCCGTCGCACCAAGCGCCGGTGTCACGTCTTCCACGCGCGTATAGCGTTTCACCACGCCGTCCGGCGGCGGAACGCTCTGCATCTGCAGCCCGGAATTTTCCAGGCCCTTCTGAATCAGGTCGTACCAGGACAGCGGCCGCACTTCGTTGCGATTGCCGGGCATGCAGCCGCCAACGATCAGGCGATCGGCCGCGCGCGTCATCGCGACGTAAAGCAGCCGGCGATACTCGTCTTCGGTGTCGCGGATCATGTCGGCGCGCGCCGCCGCGACTGCTAGCGGATCGTCCGCCTTCTTGCCAGCCCAGACCACGACGCCCGGGCTGTTCGGTGCGGCGTTGCCTTGCGGGAGATGGATCAAATTGAGCCGCTGCGAATCCGCCGGCGACGATGTGGTATCGACCAGGAACACGACAGGCGCTTCCAGACCTTTGGCGCCGTGCACGGTCATCACGCGGACTTCGTCGCGCGTGATCTCCATGTCGCGCTTCACTTCGGTGTCGGCCGCGCGCAGCCAGGCGACGAAGCCCTGCAGCGAGGCCGGCGCCTTGCGCTCATAGCCCAGTGCCAGTTCGAGAAATTCGTCGAGCGCGTCATTGGCCTCATGGCCGAGCCGGCGCAGGATACGCGCGCGGCCATGATCACCGCCGAGCAGCCAGGCGTAGAACGCGAAAGGCGTCTCGCTGGCAAACCGCTTCTCGCAGGCAATGAGCCGCTTCAGCGCGCCGGCAAGCTTGTCGTCGCCGGCCGCCTGTTCGCGGAGCGCGTCGCGGAGCGATCCCGTGCGCTCCCAGGCCAGCTTGAACAGGTCATCGTCATCGAGGCCGAATAGCGGGCTCTTCAACACGGTCGCCAGTGCCAGGTCGTCCTGCGGAAGCAGCAGCGCGTCGGCCAGGTTCATCAGGTCGATGATGGCGATGTGCTCGGTGAGCTTGAGCCGGTCGGCGCCGGCGACGGGAATGCCCGCATGTTTCAGCGCCTGGATGATGGCATCGAAGGCCTTGCCGCGGCGGCGCACCAGCACCAGCATGTCGCCATAGCGCAACGCGCGGCGTTTGCCGATCGGGCCGGTCTCCGTCTTCGCCGCAATCAGGTCCTTGATCTCGGTCTGGACACGGCGCGCGAGCTTCACTTCGGGGCTTGTCTCGGAGCGCTTGTCGAACGGTGCCTGCCAGCCTTCGATGCTCGGCCGGTCGTCGGGCTGTTCCAGCTCCCACAGATCGATCAGGCTTGGGCCGGCATCATCCAGCGTTTCATGAATCGGATAGCCGTTCTCCACGGCATGGATGCTGCGAAAGATCGCCTCTTCACGAAACACGTGATCGACCGATTGCAGAATGGCCGAGCCCGAGCGGAACGAATGACTGAACGCGATGGGATCGAATTTCATCCCGGCGTCCTTGAAGCGGTTCTGCAGCGCCTTGCGCCGCAGGTCAAATTCGCGCGGTGCGGCACCCTGGAACGAAAAGATCGACTGCTTCTCGTCGCCCACCGCGAAGATCGTGCGCTTGAGGCCGTCGCGCGCGCCTTCACCGGAGGTGAATTCCGAGATCAGATGGGTGATGATGTCCCATTGCCGCGGGCTCGTATCCTGCGCCTCGTCGATCAGCACGTGATCGACGCCGCGGTCGAGCTTGAAATGCACCCAGCTCGACGACACCCTGTCGAGCATCTCCAGCGTGCGCGCGATCAGGTCGTCATAGTCCAGCAAGCCGCGTTCGTTCTTCTCCCGGCGATAGTTCTCCGCGACCTGGCTGGCGATCACCAGCAGTGACTGGGTACGCTCGCGCATCGCGACGGCGCGTCGACGCTCCAGCAGCGGGATCACGCGGTCGCCTTCGCGTTGCAAAGCCGCCAGCAGATCCGGCCGGCTGTCCGCGATCTTCTTGGTCGCAAGCGATTTGCGTAAGCTCTGGTCCTTGGTCAGAAACAGTTCGAGATATTTCTCGACCTGCTCGGTGCCCGATAGCGCCAGAGCTTCGCGCAGCCGTGCTGCCTGATCGTTATCGGTCTTGCTGCCGGTCTCGAAGATTTCCGCGGCGGGTATCCAGCGTTCGCGCGGCAGATGCGGTCCGTCGATGATCTCCAGCTCGACGCTTTCTTTGGTATCGCCGGGCGTGACGCCCAGGGTTGCCGACAGCTGCGCCATCGCGGCATCTGTCGAGCCGGCGCGCTCGATCCAGGCCAGGAACTGATCGCGGGACAGACTCGCCTCGCGCACCACGTCGCGGAACGTCACGTCGGCGGCCGAAGTCATGGCCGTTGTCAACGCGCGGCCTTCTGCGCTGTCAGGCGCCGCCGCCGCGTGCAGCAGCACCTGCAGGCTGGCGCGCTCCATCATCTCGTTCTGGTCGCGGTCGTCGAGCACGCTGAACCGCGCCGGCACATTGGCCTCGAACGGAAATTGTTGCAGCAGGCGCGTGCACAGCGCGTGGATAGTCTGGACTTTCAGACCACCCGGCGTCTCCAGTGCGCTGGCGAATAATTCTCGCGCGCGCGAGCGCAGTCTGCTGTTCGATGCGGGAACGCCGGCATTTCTGATTTCGGCATCAAGTGCGGTGTCATCCAGCGTGACCCAGTGACCGAGCCGCGTGAACACGCGCTCCGCCATGTTGGCCGCTGCGGCTTTGGTGAAGGTGACGCAGAGAATCTTCTCGGGCGGCACGCCGTCGAGCAGCAGTCGGATGACGCGGTTGACCAGCACATAGGTCTTGCCGGAGCCGGCATTGGCCGAGACGAATACGGAGGAAGCGGGATCCGATGCGAGCTGTTGCTTGGCGCTCGCCGCGGGCGGGATATTGCGCGGGCCGCTCATGACTCGCCTCCCCCAGAGCCACCATTGGCCGACCATTCCTTGATCCGCGCCAGATCGTCATAGCTGCCATAGCGGTTCGACCACATGGACAGGCTGAGCGACGTATAGGCGGTGGCTTCGTCCTCGAAGCTGCGGATCAGCGCTTCCAGTTTGGCGCGCGCTTCGATCGCGGCATCGTCGGGATCCTGCGGCTCGTCCTTGCGCTCGATCTTCAGTTCGAGCGACCGCTCCTCGCCGGGCGGGTTGTTGCCGCTGAGTCGGACATAGACCAGCTCGCTGACGGATGAGCCCGCGGCAATGCCCTTGAAGCCACCCTCGCGCAGGATCGCGGCTTCCAGCGTCAGCTGCGGCGACAGGCCCATGCGCACCTGCTTGCCGGTCGGCGGCTGGCCGGTCTTGTAGTCCAAGAGCGCGAAGGTGCGGTCGCTGCGATGTTCGATGCGGTCGGCCCGCGCCGAGAGATGGAAGACGCGGCCGTGATCGAGCGGGATCTTGATCTCGCCGCGCACTTCCGCATCGATGCTGGCGACATTGATGCGGCGGTCGATTTCCCAGGCGCCAAACCACGATGCGATGCGCAGGAAACGCGGCCACCATAATGCGCGCGCCTCAGGCTGCGCCATCAGCGGCGCAAAATGCCTGTCGCCGATCCTGCGCAGCTCGCGCGCGGGGTCATCGGGCAGCGCCTTGCTGTATTCCATCGTGAAGTCGCCGAGCGACGCGTGAATCGCCGATCCCCGGTCGGCTGCCGAGAGCGGCATGTCGACGGGATCGAGCGGCGCCAGGCCCAGAATATATTTGGCATAGATCGTATAGGGATCGCGCAGCCAGTCCTCGATCGCGGTGACCGACAGCCTGAGCGGACGTGCAGCACGTGGCGGCCGCGGCTCCGGCTGGGCAATCGGCGTGACGGTCTCGGGTTTATCGAGCTCTTCGGCATAGCGAACATAATGCTCGCCCGCGGCCAGCGCCGCGTCCCAGCGGGTCTCGCCGGCGACGGCTTCGAGCCGGTGCAGGAAACGCGAGGCCACGGCCGGTGCGCCGCCGACTTTTGCCGCGTGGCTCAGGATAACGTCTTCCGTGCCGAGCAGCTGCACGAAGTCATGCGCGGTGAGGCCGATGCGGCGCTCCGGGAGATCGAGACCAAGTTGATGCCGCATCGGGCGGCTGAGCCAGGGATCGATGCGCGGCGACGGCGGCCAGATGCCTTCGACGAGACCGCCGAGAATCACACGATCCGATTGCGTCAGGCGTGCTTCGAGCTGGCCGTAGATGCGCAAAGTCGCATTGGCGACTTCCGGCCGGCGCACGATGCGGTCGGCGAAGGCGGTGTGAAACACATCGGGATAATCGCGGAGCTGCATCATCAGCCCGCTGGGGCGTAGTCGCTCTTCGTCGCCGCTCTCGGTCGCGACGGTCTCCATGACGACGAGATCGTCGAATGCCTTGGTCAGCGCCGTGCCTTCGCGCCCCACAAGCGCGACGTCGTTGTTCCTGTCGTCGCGCGATAGCAGCCTGATCGCTTCGCGATGCCGCAGCGCGACCTCGGCGAAATCGATCGGTCGGATCGGGTGGATGCTCTCCAGCGGCGCCAGCGCCGCGCGCAATCCCACGATCAATTCTTCCGCGCGGTCGAGACGGTTGTCGTCGAGTTTTGCGCGGGGCTCCGCGCCATGCAGCATCGAGGCTTCGCGGCGGCGCAGCTTGCGGAGCTCGTCGCGGAACCGCGCGAAATCCTGCGCCAGTCCCGCCGTGCCCGGCGTCGGCCGCGTGCCGCGCAGCAGTGCAAGTTCGAGCGTCTCGATCGCGTCTTTCCAGGCGTTCGGTGCGGCGCCAAGGCGAAACAGCGGATGTTTCAACAGCGCCAGCAATGTCGCCGGTTCGAGCTGCTCCGCCGCGGCCTCGGCAATGAGGCGTGCAAAGATGCCGGCCGATGTCTCCGTCAGCGCGTCGCCGCCGGAGTCGTCGAAAATCAGATTCCAGCGGCCGAGCGCGGCCATTACCCGGCGCGCCAGTGCGCGGTCGGGCGTCACGAGGGCTGCGGATTTCTTCAGCTCATGAGCCTCACGCATCGCAATCGCGATGGCCAGCGCTTCCATTTCCGGATTGGTGGCGGCAATCACGGCGAGATTCTGCATGCCGGCCGCAATCTTCTGCTCCACGGCGGGCTGCGCCAGTCGCGTATGCCATTGCGCCGTGGCATTGGACGGGCGCATCGCCTCCGAGGCCAGCAATTCGCGGCCCTGCGGTGACGGCGTGCCGAGCGTCATCACATCGCGGCGCGTGATGCCGAAGCGTTCCAGCAGTGCGTGCAGCGCGAATTGCGGATGGTTCGATGCCGAGGATTCGGTTCGGCCGAATGCATCCTTGGTGCCGCCGATGAGATTCCATGCGATGTCGTCGAGGTCGGTATCGAGGCCGGGCAGCACGACAGCGCCATCAGGCAGCTTTGCGACTTCGCGCAGGAACTTCGCCGTGGTCGGCATCGAGCCGGTCGAGCCGGCGGCGATGATGGGGCCTCCTTTGTGCGCTTTCAGGCGCGCTGCTTCCGCGTCGATCAAGAGATCGCGGCGCACCGCAGGCTCGATCGCATTGTGAGCCGCGAGGATGTCCGGCCACACATTTCTGGCGATACTCAGAAACTGCAGCGTGAGTTGCCAATACTGATCGAGCGCATCGGGCACTAGCCCGTCCAGCGCGCTCCAGTCGACCTTGCGCGTCGCCATGTCGTCCATCAGTCGCGCCAGATCGTCTGCTAGCGCGAGCGTCGAGGCCGGACCACCCACCACGAGAGGCGTCTGTCCGGGATCGCCGGGTGCCAGTTGCTTCGCCCATGCGGCAATCAGTTGCGCCAGCAGAAGCCGGCGTTGCAATCCGTCAAGCGCGGGCGGTGCATCCAACCGTTCGAGTGCGTCGGGCGATGCCGCCTGCGCAAAGGCCAGTTCCTCCTCATCGACATCCCCGAGCGGAACGATACGGGGCAGCAGTACGGCGTCGGTTCCGAGCACGTCGAGGAAGATCTCCTGCGCCATGCGTCCGGCTCGGCGTGTCGGCAGATACAGGGTGACTTCAGCCAGCCTCGAAGGTTCGCCGCGCGCAGAGAATCCCTCGACGAGATCACCGTCGACGAGCGCGGTGATCAGCGTGCGCAGGAACGGCGCCGAGGATGGAATGTTGAAGACGCGCATGTACACCCTGATTCGCGATCAGGGTGCATCATGGCATGGCTGGAAAGGCTACGGGAGTCGCAGAAAATTCAGGCGACGCTGGCGAGGAACGCGTCTTCCGCGGCGCGCACGGCGTCGGGTGTGCCGACATGCATCCAGACGCCTTCCATGCGCAGCCCGAACAGGCGCTCTTGCTCGTTGGCCTTGTCGAATAGTTTGGTCAGCGAGAATTCGCCGGATGGCGCATCCTTGAACAGCGCCGGCGACAGGATCGCGACGCCGGCATAGACGAACGGTACGACCTGATTCTCCTTGCGGCGACGCAGCGCGCCGTCGGTGAGCATCGCGTAATCGCCGCAGCCGGCATAGCCGATGCTGTTGGCGGTCGGTGCCATCAAGAGCAGGATGTCCATGCGCGCGGGATCGAAGGCCTCCGCAAGACGCGCGAGATTCGGCTGCACGCCGTCAATCCACATCGTGTCGGCATTGAGATGATAGAACGGCTCGGTGCCAAGCAGCGGCAGCGCTTTCACGACGGCGCCGCCGGTGCCGAGCACCTGATCGCGCTCGTCGGAAATGATGATCTTTGGTTCGGTGCGCGTCGCGACATGATCGATGATCTGGTCGGGCAGGTAATGTACATTGACCACGGCTTGGGTCACGCCTGCAGCGGCGAGCTTGTCGAGCACGTGATCCAGCAGCGGCTGCCCTGCGACAGGGACCAGTGGCTTCGGCAGATTGTCGGTGAGCGGTCGCATACGCAGGCCGAGACCGGCGGCGAGAACCATTGCTTTGGTGGCTTTTACGGACATGGCGACATTGGCCTTAATAGAAGGACGGGCCTTGGTAGAATGATGGGCCTTGATGGAATCGTTCTTGAATTTTTGAGCTGAAATAATGGTAGCACAGCGGCGTGTCGCATGCATGAACCTATCGAGCCATAATGGGCCGAGATGACGCGGATGCGACAATTGCACCCGCCTGCACAGTCACGTTTCTGCCTCCTGCGTCTCGGAACGTTTCGTCTTTTTCTTTTTGTCGTTGGGTTTGAGAAAGTTCACACCAATCTGGTCGCCATTGACCCAGCCGAGTTCGCAGCGGCGATAGGCGAGGCCTGTGGATGAGAGAAGAAGGAAGAACTCTTTCAGGTTCAGGCCTTCGACAGAACCGTCGACGGTGAGTTTGGCGCCGGTCTCGGAAATATCTTCCATGATGCAGGAGCGACGCCAGGTGCCGTCGATGCCCATCATGTGCGCAGGAAAACCGCGCTCGAAAACGACCCGATCTCCGGCACGCCGCTCCGTCATGACACGTCCCTTGTCCAGTACGCCAAGCCCCGCACGTGCAGGGCTCAAGCGCAGGATAGAGTGTGTGCGACTAATAAGTGGTTAAGGAAGTGTTAGAGCGTTTTCGAGCGAAGCGGATACCGGTCCGCGTCGAGAAAACGCGTCAATACAAAAGCCTCTAGGCCCGCGGCGGTGGCACATGCGCCGCATACCACTGCTGGAACGACGCCAGCGTCGGATGCGCTAGCGAACGGTTGAGATAGGTCCAGATCCGCGGCTGGTGCTTGAGATAATGCGGCTTGCCGTCACGGCGGTTGAGCCGCGCGAATGTACCAAGTAGTCGCGTGTTTCGCTGTGCCGACATGATCGCATAGAGCTCGGCAAAAGCCGCGGCATCGAAAGCGGGATCGGCTGCGCGCCGCGCCTTGATGTAGCGCGTCAGCATGGTCAGCTCCAACTGCTCAGGCACGTCGATACGCGCGTCCTGCAGCAGCGAGACGAGATCATAGGCGGCGGGGCCGAGGACCGTGTCCTGAAAGTCGATCACGCCGACCTTGTTGATGCCCTCGCGGGTGTCGAGCCAGATGATATTCGGTGAATGGAAGTCGCGTAGTACCCAAGTCTTCGGTGCCGCAGCAGGCTTCGCCAGCAGCTCGCGCCACATCGTGACAAATTCAGTGCGAGCGTCATCGGAGAGTGGCGCGTCGCGGTCCGGCAGATACCATTCCGGCATCAGGCCGATCTCGACCAGCAATGCGTCGGTGTCGAAGACAGGAATGGTATAGTCGACATGCGGCGACAGCGGCAGCGTTTCCGGCAGCGGCTTGCTGTGCAGCAGGGCCAGCATGTCGGTCGCGACCTGATAGCGCTCGGCGATCGGTGCCGGCGGCTCGCCTTCGGTCACCGGCGCTGTGCCGAAATCCTCGGTAATGAGGAAGCCCGCATCGAGGTCGGCGTGATGGATCGCCGGCGCGGAGATCCCCTGCGCGCGCAAACCGTTCGCAATGGCGACGAAGGGTCTGACGTCCTCCGCCAGATGCACCGCCGCGCTGTAGGACTTGCCGTCATAGACTGGCGCACCATCCGGCCGCTTCGGCGCATTCATCAGGATGAAGACGTCATCACCGCGGATCAGCCGCGCATAGGAGCGCGTCGACGCATCGCCGGCCATGCGCTGTCTGATAGCATCGAGATAGCGCGCTTCTTCGAGGAATTCGCGCAGTGCTTTCAGGCGCAGAACGATCGATGCGGCCTTGCCGTGACCGGTGATCTCCGCCGCACGCGCCACGGAGCCCAGTGCCGGACGATGGCTGAGCGCAATATCGATACGATCCGGCGGCAGTGTACCATCGGCGCGCTCCGGCCACTCGATCAGCGCGATCACGCCGTCCGGCAGCGGCGACAGGCCGATCTCCTCGAGTTCGCTGGCGTCGTTGATGCGATAGAGATCGGCGTGGATGAGGGGAAACGACGGCAGGTCGTAGCTCTGCGCCAGCGTGAAGGTCGGGCTCGGCACTTCGAGTTCGGAATCGCTGGCGAGATAGCGAATCATCGCGCGCGCGGCGGCCGTCTTGCCGGCGCCGAGATCGCCCGACAGGGTGATGACGTCGCCCGGGCCGATCAGCAGCGCGAGGTCGGCCATCAATTGCGCAGTGGCGGTCTCATTTGCGAGCGCCAGCGAAAATGTGCAGGGCTCGTTTATGATGGGTTCGGTCATTCGGCAGCGTTGCGATGCGCGGTCTGGTCGACGGGGAAGTCGCAGCTGACCGTGGTGCCCTTGCCGACCGCGGAATCGACGCGGACCTTGCCGCCATGCAATTCGACGAAGGAACGCACCAGCGACAGGCCGAGCCCGGCGCCGCGGTGGCGCGAGCCATTGGCGTGGCTCTCGAACCAGTCGAACACCTTGTCCTTTACCTCGGGTGGAATGCCGGGCCCGCGATCGGTCACTGCGAATGTGACCGTGTGCTCCGAGCGGCGCGCTGTCAGCGTGATCGCCGAATTCTGCGGTGCGAAGCCGACCGCGTTGGCGAGCAGATTATATAGTACCTGCACCACGCGGCTTTCGTCGCCGGTGAAGCTGCCGATGGCCGGATCGACGTCGATCTGCAGCGCGATGTGATCCTTCGCCAGTCGATCCTGAATGCCTTCGGCCGCCGCCGAGATGGTCTTGCGGATATCGATCGGGCCGAGATTCAGCGTCATCGCGCCGGCATCGATCGTGGCAAGATCCAGGATATTGTTGATGATCGCCAGCAGCGCGCCGGTCGAGGTGGTGATGTAGTCGAGATATTCGGCCTGCTTCGGCATCAATGGGCCGGTCACGGGATCGCTGAGCAGATGCGCGAAACCGATGATCGTGGTCAGCGGCGAGCGCAGCTCGTAGGAGACGTGGTGGACGAAGTCGACCTTCATCTGGTCGGCGGTCTCCAGCGCCTCGTTGCGCTCCCGTAGCGCGCGCTCGACATTCTCGGCGTCCGAAATGTCCTGGAAGGTCAGCATGGTCGCGCCATCGGGCAGCGGCATGGTCATACAGGCCAGCACGCTGCCGTCCTTACGCTCGAGCTTGAGCGGAACAGACTTGCGATTGTCGATCCCGGTAATGGCGCTGCGGATCGCCTGCCATGTCGGAGTGTCGTCGAACAATGGCCGGCACCAGGTTTCGACCATTTCGATATGCGGGCGTTGTTCCAGCGCTTCGTCCGACAGCTTCCACATCTTGGCGAAAGCCGGATTGAACAGTTGCGCGCGGCCGTTGCTGCCAAACACGGCGACGGCTTCGGCGAGATTGTCGAGCGTTTCGCGCTGAACGCGGATCAGGCCGTCGAAGCGCCGTGCCAGTTCGAGGCTCTCGGTGACATCGTCGAACAGATAGGTGACGCCGCCTTCGGGATTCGGCGTGGTGACGATCGAGAGCGCGCGGCCATCCGGCAGATACCAGACATCCTTATGGGCTTCGACGGCACGATAGGCTTCGTGCAGCTTGGCCTTCCAGGCGCGGAAGTCGGGCTGCTCCGGCAGTTTGCGCGCGGCACGGAGACGGTCGAGCACACTGGAGTCGTCGGGATTACCGTCGAGGAAGGTGCGGTCGAGATCCCACAGCCGACGATAAGAGTCGTTGTAGAAGGCGAGGCGGCGCTGGCCGTCGAATACGGCAACGCCCGACGACAGCTGATCGAGCGTGCGGCGATGCGCCTCGGCCATCCGCACCAAGGCAGCGCTGAGCGCGGCGGCCTCGCTGGCGTCGATCGCCATGCCGGCGCTCCCGCCGGCGACCTTCGCGGCATGGACGTCGAAGATGCGGCGTTCGCCGGAAATCACGATCGGCACGCGTGCGGCAAAGGGCAGGTTGTCGTTCAGCGCGCGCGCCAGATTGCTGCGGTCGTCGCTGTCCAGCAGTTCCAGATTGCGACCGACCGCATCGCCCGTATCAGTCGCTTCAGTCGCACGGGCATAGGCGGCATTGACGAAGCTCAATCGGCCATCGGCCTGTTTGGCCCAGATCGGCCATGGCGCGGCATTGGCGAAGCCGCGGAGAATTTCGGCTTCTTCCGCAAGTTCCTTGTGGCGCAGCGAGACTTCGGCGAGCTCGCGGCGCAAACCGCTCAATTCGCGAATCCGGACAATGGCCTGGCCACCGATGGCGCGGCCCATCGCCTCGATGGCGCGGCCGCTCGAGGTCGTCAGATTCAGGACAAAGCCTTCGCCGGCATCGAGCAGTGCATCGACGGCGTGATCCATCCGCAGCGCGGGTTCCGGCGGCAGCCAAGTTCCGAATGCGAGAATGCGCTGCGGCTGATGCTGTTGCGGGTCCTGCGACATCACCAATGCGGTGTCGCCGGAGATATCGGGACGGGTTTCGCCCGCAGCCCAGGCGATCAGCACCTGCGGCTCGGTGAACAGCAAGGCACGGAAGCGGTCGGACTCAACCTGCAGCGTATGCAGCTCGGCGCGCAGCTTCGCCTCGGTCTTGGCCGAGCGAATGCGATTGTGCATCAACAGGATGGCGGAAACGACGGAGAAGCCGAGCACCGCTGTGGCTGTCGTCAGCGCGGCGATTTCCTGGCGGTCGAGATCGAGCAGATTGGCGAGCGTCTGGGTAATGAAGGGTTCGTCGGCGGCCGACGCAGAGGAGGTGGCCAGAAGTGCAGACGCACTGATGCCGACAAGCCCGTCGCGCACCATAGAAGTGCACGACAGCAAGGTCCGACGCATCGCCGCGATCACGCCTGACATCATTCGCCCCAAACCGCACGTCTTCCCGACCAGCCCCTCACCGATCGCGAATCGTTCGACAATATCCGCTTCGGGAGTCGCCGGGTAAGAGTCCAGACCGTGAACGCAGAGTCCCCGGTTAAAAAATGCAGGCGCCTTTGATTCAAATACCGCGCGATGTGACGAAATGCGCGCTAGCGGCCGGTAGATCCGAAGCCGCCGCTGCCGCGTTCGGTTTCGCTGAGCGCCGCGACCACGACGAGTTCCGCATGTGTGACCGGCGCGATCACCATCTGGGCGATTCGCTCGCCGCGTTTGATCGTGAAATCCGCCGGGCCGTGATTGATCAGCAGCACGCCGATCTCGCCGCGGTAATCGGCGTCGATGGTGCCCGGTGAGTTCAGCACGGTGATGCCGTGCTTGGCGGCAAGGCCCGAGCGCGGGCGCACCTGCGCCTCAAAGCCCGGCGGTAGCGCGATGGTCAGCGCCGTCGGCACCAGCGCATATTTGCCGCTGGCGAGAATCATCGGCTGGTCCTCGGGAACCGCAGCGAGCAGATCGAGGCCGGCGGCATGTGTGGTCTGATAGGCCGGCAGCGCGAGGCCAGCGCCATGCGGGAGCTGCTGGACGTCGACCTGAACGGGGATGGCAGCGCTCATGATGTGTCTTTCGTGGATGGCGTTACGGTGTCGGCGATTCGCGCGACTAGGGTCGTCGCGACCTGTTCCTTGCTCATCGGTGCCCACGAATCAACGGCGATATCCGCGCTGTCCTTGCTGCGCGTCAGCAGATGCACGGTATTATCGTCGCCGCCCATGATGCCGGTCGCGGGCGATACGTCATTGGCGACGATCCAGTCGCAGCCCTTGCGCGCGATCTTGGCTTTGGCATTGTCGATCAGGTGTTCGGTCTCGGCGGCAAAACCGATCACCAGGGGTGGCCGATGCTCGGGGAGTTTCGAGATCGTCGCGAGGATGTCGGGATTTTCCGTGAGCTCGAGCTGCGGCATCGCGTTGCCGGCGGTCTTCTTCAGTTTCTGCGCGCCTTCATTGACGACCCGCCAGTCGGCCACAGCCGCCGCGAAAATCGCGATATCGACCGGCAACGCGGACTGGACCGCCGCGAGCATGTCACGCGCGGATTCGACATGCGTCATCGTCACGCCCGGCACCTCGTCGAGATCGACCGGGCCCGAGACGAGAATGACCTCTGCGCCGGCGGCCCGCGCGGCGGCAGCAATCGCATAGCCTTGCTTGCCGGACGAGCGATTGGCGATGTAGCGCACGGGATCGATCGGCTCATGGGTCGGGCCCGCGGTGATCAGTACGCGCTTGCCGGCCAGTGGCTTCGGCGTGGGTGGCTGCAGGAAGGTGTGAGCCGCGATCGCGATCTCGGTCGGCTCCGCCATGCGACCGACACCGGATTCGTTGCGTTCGGCCATCTCGCCGGCATTCGGCCCGATCATCCTCACGCCGTCACGCTGCAATTGCGCGACATTGCGGCGCGTCGCGGCGTTATTCCACATCAGCGGATTCATCGCCGGCGCGATCAGGATCGGTTTGTCGGCGGCGAGCAGAATCGCGGAGGCCAGATCATCCGCGTGACCATTGGCCATCTTCGCCATCAAGTCCGCGGTCGCGGGTGCGACCACGATCAAATCGCATTCGCGCGCAAGACGGATATGCCCGGCATCGAATTCGCTCTGCGGATCGAACAGGTCGGTATAGGCCCGCTCGTTGGACAGGGCGCTGGCGGCCAGCGGGGTGACGAATTGCTGCGCGGCCCGGGTCAGCACCACGCGGACGTGGATGCCGCGTTCCTTCAAGCGGCGGATCAGATCGAGCGCTTTATAGGCGGCGATGCCGCCGCCGATGATCAGCGTGACGTGGAGCTGATCGCCGATATTTTTCAATGACTTGGGCGGGTTTTCCGGGTTGGGCGCGTCTTGCGGAAGTCTTGCGTCAGTCTTGAGGCCGTCTTGCGACGCCTCGCGCAAAATGACCCGCACCTCGTCCTCAACCGACCGTCCGTTGCGGGCGGCACGCAGTCGCAATTCATCGCGAATGGCGTCGTCGAGCTTGCGGATCGTCAGGCTGGCCATGAGGCGTCTCGCGCTATTCTGATTGCAGTGCTAGCACAAAATGCTAGCATTGCAATCAGTCCTAGCGAATCGAGAGCAGCAGTCCCAGAAACGACAGGGCGATCACCCAGACGCCAACCGTGCGCCAGCGGAGCTGCTTGGCCCGTGCCCGCGCGATGGCGGCAATGGTCGCGTCGTCGAGCCTGACGCCGTCGCGGGTCATGGTCTCCAACTGCTCAAGCACGGTCAGCGCGCGCGTCGCCAGGGCCGGCAGACTGCCGGCGACCTTGCCGAGTTCGCCGGCGCCGGCGAGCGCACCCTGAATCTTGCCCAATGGGCCGAGATTGCGCTCGATCCATTCGCGGACAACGGGATCGGCGACCTTCCAGATGTCGAGCTTAGGATCGAAGCTTCGTGCGACACCTTCGACCACAACCATGGTCTTCTGCAGCAGGATCAATTCTGGCCGCGTACGCATGTCGAAAAGACCGGTGACCTCAAGCAGCAGCGTCAGCAGCTTGGCCATCGAGATTTCTTCGGCCGTGCGATTGTGAATCGGTTCGCCAATCGCGCGGATCGCCTGCGCGAAATTCTCTACTGAATGGTGGCCTGGCACATAGCCGGCCTCGAAGTGGACTTCGGCGACGCGGCGATAGTTGCGGGTGATGAAGCCCAGCAGAATCTCGGCGAGGAAGCGGCGCTCCTTCAGACCGAGCCGGCCCATGATGCCGAAGTCGACGGCGACGAGGCGGCCATCGGGATCGAGGAACAGATTGCCCGGATGCATATCGGCATGGAAGAAGCCGTCACGCAGCGCGTGGCGCAGGAAGCTCTGGATCACCTTGCGGCCAAGGTCCGGCAGATCGACGTTGGATTCTTCCAGACCCTTGTGATCGTTCAGTGCGATACCGTCGATCCACTCCATCGTCAGGACATTGTGCGAGGTACGATCCCAATCCACTTCCGGCACGCGGAAATCCGAATCGTTGCGGGTGTTCTCCGCCATCTCGGAGAGTGCTGCGGCTTCGAGCCGAAGATCCATCTCCATCGCCACCGAGCGCGACATGGTGGTGATGATCTCGATCAGGCGAAGGCGCCGCGCCTCGGAAAAATGCTCTTCGGCCTTGTGGGCGACGTAAGCGAAATCGCCGAGGTCGCGGCGGAATTGTGCGGCGACATTCGGGCGCAGCACTTTCACGGCGTATGTCTTGCGGACGCCGTTCTTGTCTATCTCGGCGCGATGCACTTGCGCGATCGAGGCCGCGGCGACCGGCGGGCTGAAGCTCGCATAGAGCTGCGCCACAGGGCGTTCCAGCGAAGCGGCGACGACGCCTTCGGCTTCGGTCAGGGAGAACGGCGGAAGCCGGTCCTGCAGGCTTTCGAGATCGCGCGCCATGGCGACGCCGACCACGTCGGGCCGTGTCGCGAGAAACTGGCCGAGCTTGAGATAGGCAGGTCCCAGCCGGGTCAGCGCGCGCGACAGCCGTGCGCCGGATTTCGCACCGGGTCGCTCAATGAGCCGCGCCATGCGCAGCGCGAGCTGTCCCGGCGGCGGCACCAGCGAGGGATCGACGACGCCGAACACGCCTTCGCGCGCAAACACGAAGCCGGCGCGGGCCAGCCGCGCCATATGATTGAGTGCCGAGATCACAAACGCCAGCCCGAATGCAGCGCGACGATGCCGCCCGAGAGGAGTTCGTACTTCACGCGGGAGAAGCCGGCCTCGCGGATCATGTCGGCAAAGATTGGCGGTTTCGGAAATTTGCGGATCGATTCGACGAGATACTGATACGACTCAGAGTCGCCGGTGACCGCCTTGCCGAGCGGCGGGATCACCTTGAACGAAAACATGTCATAGATCTTGTCGAGGCCCGGTACGTCGACGGTCGAGAATTCGAGACAGAGAAAACGGCTGCCCGGCTTCAACACGCGATAGGCCTCAGCGAGCGCGCGGTCGATGCGCGGCACGTTGCGGATGCCGAAGGCGATCGTATAGGCGTCATAGCTCTTGTCGGCGAATGGCAACTCTTCTGCGTTGCCCTCGACGAAGGAGACCTGATGTTCGAGATGGTGGGTAATGGCGCGCTCACGGCCGACATCGAGCATGCCGGTGTTGATGTCGCAGACCGTCGCCGAGAAGCCGAGGCCGGACGCCTTGGCGGCGCGGAAGGAAATGTCGCCGGTGCCGCCGGCGACGTCGAGCAGGGCAAACGGCGCGTCGGAGCGTGGCGGGTTGAGCTGGTTAATCATCACGTCCTTCCAGACGCGATGCATGCCGCCGGACATCAGATCATTCATCAGGTCGTAGCGCCGGGCCACACTGTGGAACACGTCGTTCACCAGCGTCTGCTTGTCGCCCACGGGGACGTCCCTGAAGCCGAAATGGGTGGTTTCGCCCGGCTGATCCATCGTTTTCATCTCAAAAGCCTCATCGCGGCGGACCATAGCGCGCCTACGGCAATGGGGCTATCACGTCAGCCTCTCAAGGTGAATGACGTGAATCATGCCTGAATTGCCCGAAGTCGAGACCGTCCGCCGCGGCCTGCAGCCCGCCATGGAGGGGTCGAAGATCACCCGTCTGGAGCTGCGGCGAAAAGACCTGCGGTTTCCGTTTCAGCCGGATTTTGCCGGCAGGTTGCAGGGCCGGACCGTCGCCAGCCTTGGCCGCCGCGCCAAATATCTGCTGGCGGATCTGGATTCCGGCGATGTGTTGCTGATGCATCTGGGCATGTCCGGCTCGTTCCGGGTGGTCTCCGATGCTGCCGCTGGTGATGAAAATAACGTGATGCCCGGCGCCTTCCATCATCCGCGCAGCGACGAGCGCGCGCACGACCATGTGGTCTTCCACATGTCATCGGGGCCGTCGGTGATCTACAACGATCCCCGCCGCTTCGGCTTCATGAAGATCTTTGCGCGTAGCGAGATCGAGAACGAGCCGTTCCTGAAGGATATCGGCCCCGAGCCGCTGGGCAACGAATTCGATGCGGCGATGCTGGCCGGCGCCACCGCAGGCAAGAAGACCAGCCTCAAGGCCGCGCTGCTCGATCAGCGCGTCGTCGCAGGCCTCGGCAACATCTATGTCTGCGAGGCGCTGTTTCGCTCGCATTTGTCGCCGCGGCGGCTGGCGGCGACGCTGGCGACCAAGAAGGGTGAGCCGACCGATCATTCGAAACGACTGGTCTCGGCGATCCACGAGGTGCTGAACCAGGCCATCAAGGCCGGCGGCTCGTCGCTGCGCGATCACCGCCAGACCGATGGCGAACTCGGTTACTTCCAGCACTCGTTTCAGGTCTATGACCGCGAAGGCGAGCCGTGCCAGACCGATGGCTGCTCAGGCATCGTGAAGCGCTTCGTGCAGAACGGGCGGTCGACGTTTTGGTGCCCGAAGTGTCAGAGGTGACGCCGCGTCCGCTTGGCCTTGCCAGCGCATCGTCGCTGGATATCAACCATCACATGTCTTTCAACGCAGCGGCTGCGGCCTCTGCAGCTCCCTTACGCGATGTCATCAAGGGTTGAATGCGCTGGCCGAAGTCTTCAACGCCTTGGACGAAGTCGTCGAAGGTGAGCAACACGCCCTCGGTGCCCGGCACGGTGGCAACCTCGTCGAGCATGCGGGCGACGTTGGCGAATGAGCCGACGAAGGTCCCCATATTGATGTTGACCGCTGATGTGGGGTCCGCCATCTGGCGGATGTTGGTGTCCTTACCTGACTTCGTGTCGGCCGCACCCTGTACGCCCAGCCAGGCGACCGCTTCGTGATCCACGCCGGCTTTGTAGTGCTCCCACTTTGCGAACGCGGCTTCGTCGGTTTCCGCCGCGATCACCATGAACAGCACATAGGTCGTCACGTGCCGGCCGGTGTCATGCGTAGCCTCGAGCAGCCGTTCGGCGGCGGGCGCAAAATCGGTCGGGGTGTTGACGCCCTTGCCGAAGCAGAAATTGTAGTCGGCGTATTTTGCGGAGAAGGCCATTCCGGCGCCGCTCTGGCCGGCGCAAATGATCTTCATGTCCGCCTGCGGCCGCGGGCTGACGCGGCAGTCCTCCATCTGGAAGAATTCGCCTTTGCGATCCGAGGCGCCGGTTTGCCAAAGCTCGCGGAGGATCTCGACATATTCCGAAAGATATTCGTAGCGGCGCGCGAAGTATTCGTCGCCCGGCCAAAGCCCCATCTGCGAATATTCGGGACGTTGCCACCCGGTGATGAGATTGAGGCCGAAGCGGCCGTGTGAAATCGAATCGATGGTCACCGCCATGCGTGCAGCAATCGCGGGAGGCACCACAAGCGTCGCTGCCGTGGCAAACAATTTTATTCGCTTGGTCACCGCGGCCAATCCGGCCATCAGGGTGAAGGATTCCAGATTGTGATCCCAGAATTCGGTCTTCCCGCCGAAGCCACGCAATTTGATCATCGAGAGCACAAAATCGAGGCCGTAATGTTCGGCCTTTAGCGTCACCTCCTTGTTGAGGTCGAAAGTCGGCATGTATTGCGGGGCATTTTCAGAGAGCAACCAGCCATTGTTCCCGATTGGAATGAATACGCCGACCTTCATCTCGCTCTCCTCCGCAATCGCGTGCCCCCTCGGGGTATCGCGAACCATTCTGCTTGCGTTGAACAAAGCAACAACCGTGCCGATACGCGCTCTTGCGTCGACCACACGATCTCACCATGAAGGGTAGAGGTTGCAGGCGATGCATTTCCGGCCATGGTCTGCCGCCAACACCCTATTGAGGACTCCCCATGACCGACGCATCGTCTCCCTCCATCCGCTTCAATGATGGCGCGTCCTATGAGCGGATGATGGGCGTCTGGAGCCGCAGCGCCGGCGAGGTCTTTCTGGATTGGGTGGCGCCAAAGCCGGGTCTTGCCTGGGTCGATGTCGGCTGCGGCAACGGCGCCTTCACGCAGCTGATCGCCGAGCGCCATGCGCCGTCGGTGATCGATGGTATCGATCCCTCGGAGCCGCAGCTTGCCTATGCGCGGACGCGGCCGGGCGCCGCGATGGCGGCGTTTCATCTGGGCGATGCGATGGCGCTGCCGTTTCCTGATCGAAGCTTCGATGTCGCCGTCATGGCGCTTGTGATCTTCTTCGTGCCGGAGCCGTCGAAGGGCGTGGCGGAGATGGTGCGTGTCGTGTCACCCGGCGGCACGGTCGCCGCCTATGCCTGGGATATGGATGGCGGCGGCTTTCCGCTGCAGCCGATCCTTGGTGAATTGCTGAAGATGGGCCAGATGCCGTCGCTTCCGCCGAGCGTGGACGCATCGCGCCTCGACGTGATGCAGTCGCTGTGGACCTCTGCCGGTTTGGTGGACGTCGAAACCCGCGTGATCGATGTCACCAGGGAATTCACCGATTTCGACGACTTCTGGTCGGCCTCGTCCGCAGGGCCATCGGTGAAGGCAGCTCTGACGGTGATGACGCCGGAGGAGATTGTGCAGCTCAAATCGCGCGTCCGGACGGGACTTTCGGAGGATGCAACCGGCCGTATCACCTGCAGTGCCCGCGCCAATGCCATCAAGGGGCGGGTGCCGGGCTGAGGCAGAGCATCCTCTGGCCTCCATAGCGCCAATCGCTGGGATTTTGCCGGTAATATTTCCTCAACTTGAAAGGGTATATAAGTAACGCAATAACCAAGGCGGGCGCAAATGCTGGCGTGGTTGGGTTTTCTATGGTGGTGGAAATGTACCGTAGAGGATGAACCTGTGTCCGTCGAAAAATTCCTCAAGCAGCGGGCCGTCAACGTTGTCGTCAGCGGGCAATATACGCTGTCGAACTGGCTGGATTCCGCAGGCAATCCGCGCAGCTTTGCCTGCCGGACCAGCCGCGTCTCGCCGTTCCGGATGATTGTCGATGTGCCGGTGGTCGGTCGTATTGGCGATCGCATCACGCCCTATTTCGGCGATTTCGGCCATCTCGAAGGCCGCATCAGCGACACCATCTCCGGCAGCTTCCTGCTCGAACTCAACATGACGCCGCCGATGCGTCAGAAGCTCTCGGACAAGCTGACCTGGCTGGAGAAATTCCAGAAAGACCCCACGGTGCGCGAAGAGCGCAAGCAGGCGCGCCTCATTCCCGCGAGCCCGCATTCCATGCTGACCTTCGCCGACGGCAGCATGAAAAGCTGCTTCGTCATCGACATGTCGGTGTCCGGCGCTGCAGTCTCCGCCGACGTGCAGCCGGAGGTCGGAACGCCGCTCGCCGTCGGCGCCTGCGTCGGCCGGGTAGTGCGCCATCTCCAGGGCGGATTCGCAGTGAAATTCGTCGAGCAGCAGAACCGCGAACAGCTCGAACGCCGGATTATCCGCGCACCGGCGGCACCGCCACCGCGCGCAACGCCGTTCGCGGCGCAGATGGATTCGATGTACGAGGAAGTGGACTAACGAACGTCGGCGCGCTTCGGAGCTCGACAGCTACTTCCGCACGCAGATCACGCGCACCATCGCCGCCCTGGCATCGGTCGAGCTGCTATTCGCGCTCACCCCATTCGCTTTCACGAAATTCAGTACGAGTTCCGCGGGCACCAGAGCCGCCTGTGGCGCTGCATTCGGCGGGCCGGCTACGAGCAGTGGCTTCAACTGCGCAAGGCCCGCGAATTTGCCGTCGCTGTCGATGGCGGCCGCGCCGGAGAAGCCGAGCCCCGGTGCGGGTGACAGCGCCAGTTCGCTTCCGGTGCCGACCGCTGTGGTGGTTGCCTTCACGCTGGTGACGGCCGCGCCGCCGCCCTGGTTTTGCGGATCGGCAATCCCCACGAGATCGAGATTGGGTTTCGCTGCGCCTGCGCCGAGCGACAGCGGCTTCAGCTCGCGCGCGCCATAGATGCGCAGCAGAGCGAGATCGCGCACTTTATCTTCGGCGATTTTGTCGGCGTTGCCATAACCGGCGACGACAATGGACATGCAGCCATCGATCGCCTGACGGTCGGTGACGATGGCGCCGTCGTCGCTCACCACGATCCCCGACGCATATTCAACCTTCTTGCGCGGCGGCGGGCCCATCGCCTGTGCGCCGGCCGGGAATGCATTGAAGGCTGACGACATCGCAATCACCACCGGCTCCATCGTGCCTTCGGTGGCCTGATCGTAGAAGATCGAGAGAATGCGGACTTCGGAATCCTTGAACTGGCCGCGGATGTAGAATTTCTTCTGGTTCTGCAGGCCGGACAGTACGAAGAAATCCGGCTTGACGACCTGATAGTCGATCTTGCGGCCTGGCTCCTTGCGTTCGGCTTCGGCGAGCTTTGCAGTGGACGGTGCGTCTTCCTTGCGGCGCGCCAGCGTGATCTGGATCGTGCCGGTGGAGGACGACCACTTGCTGCCGTTCACGTCGGAGACCTGCTGCGGCACCAGCTTGCCGGGAATGCCGAGCCGCGCGCCGGTCACCATGTCGGTGACCATTTTCCAGCCGACATTGTCCTGAAGTTTCTTTGCTGCCGCGCGCAGCACATCGCGCTCCTGCGGGTTCAGCACGCCGGTTTGCTTGGCGCCATTGTCCTTCTGGAACGTCTTGATCGCATTGACCATGCGATCCGAGACCTCGCCAGTGATGGCGCCGTTATATTGCCCGGTCCATGCCAGATCCGACTGGATCCCCAGCCGCTCGGCCTGCGCCATGGCATTGGCGGTGTCGGCGGGGGTCTGCAGCGCCGGACGGATCGGCGTCGTGGTGACGGGTTTGGGTTTGACGCCCTGCACCGCGGGAGGCGTTGCCTGCACCTGTGCGTGAGCCGCTGAGGCCGTCACGATCATCAATGTTGCTGAAAGCATCGATCTCATGACATGTCCGGTCTTGAAGCTGGTGATTGATTTCGGTGGAATTAAGCACATCTCGTGGGTCGGTGACAGCGGGAGCAAGGTTCAGGCGCCTCCACGTCATTGCGAGCGGAGCGAAGCAATCCAGTCTCCGCTTGTGGCTTCTGGATTGCGGCGTCGCTTCGCTCCTCGCAATGACGGGGGGAGGGCGTCGATGAACAGGGACGTAACGAAACAATGCTGAATGCCGACGAGCTCGAGCGCTATGCGCGTCACATCGTGTTGCGCGAGGTCGGCGGTCCCGGCCAGACCGCGCTGCAGGGCGCGAAAGTGCTTGTGATCGGCGCCGGCGGGCTCGGCGCACCGGCGCTGATGTATCTGGCGGCCGCGGGCATCGGCACGCTCGGTGTGGTCGATGACGACACGGTGTCGCTGTCGAACCTGCAGCGGCAGGTCATTCACGCAACGCCGGATATCGGCGCGTTGAAGACCGACAGCGCCGCGGCAAAGATCCATGCGCTCAATCCGCATGTCAGATTTATCTGCCATGCCGTCAGGCTCGATGCAGCGAATGCGATGGCGCTGTTGTCGGGCTACGACATCGTGCTCGATGGTTCCGACAATTTCACCACGCGCTATCTGCTGTCGGATGCCTGCTATCTCGCAAAGAAGCCGTTGATCTCCGCGGCGCTCGGCACTTTCGATGCGTCGCTGACCACGATCCGCGCGCATGAGACTAATGCCGCAGGTGTGTTGAACCCGACCTATCGCTGCCTGTTTCCCGAAGCGCCGCCGCCGGGCACTGTGCCGAGCTGTCAGGAAGCCGGCGTCATGGGCGCGCTGGCCGGTATGGTTGGCTCGATGATGGCGCTGGAAGCGATCCGCGAGATCGTGGGCTTTGGTGAAGGGCTGGTCGGGCGTCTGCTGATGATCGACGCCCGCAACATGCGCTTCGAGACGCTGCGTTACGGGCGCGATCCGGCGAATCCGCTGAACGGGGATGCGCCGAGCATCAGGGATTTGAGCGCGTATCTGTGAGCTGATCTTCTCCCTCCCCACCGCGCTTCGCTTGGGGGAGGGAAACCGTTGGCTGCTCAGCGCATCATGCCCTCGGCACTCACGCCCGCTTCTTTTCACTGTCCATATGCGCCAGATGCTCGTCCGGATAACGGCCGCCGGCTGCCGCATCGGCCGGGATCGCCTCCGCCAGCGCCTTGAGATGTGCGGGCGTGAGTTTCACATGCAGTGCACCCAGCGCTTCAGTGAGCCGATCCCGTCGGCGGGCACCGACCACGGGCAGGATATCCTGGCCCTGCGCGGCGACCCAGGCGATCGCGACCTGTGCGACCGAGGCACCGATGTCGTCGGCGACAGCGCGGATTTTTTCAACCAGAGCCAGATTCTGATCGATATTCGCGGCGCTGAAGCGTGGGCTGTGGCTGCGATAGTCCTTCGCGTTCATGCTGTCTTTGGCGAAATGGCCGCCGATCAGGCCGCGCGACAGCACACCGTAAGCCGTGATGCCGATGCCAAGTTCGCGGCAGGTCGGCAGGATGTCATCCTCGATACCGCGTGAGATCAGTGAATATTCGATCTGCAGGTCGGTGATGGGATGCACCTTGTTGGCACGGCGGATGGTCTCGGAGCCGACTTCGGACAGGCCGATATGTTTGACATAGCCGGCCTTGATCAGGTCGGCGATGGCGCCGACGGTGTCCTCGATGGGCACATTGGGGTCCAGCCGCGCGGGGCGGTAGATGTCGATGACCTCGACGCCGAGCCGCACCAGCGAATAGGCCACGAAATTCTTGATCGCTATCGGGCGGTTGTCGAAGCCCATGAAGGCACCGGCGGGATCGCGCATGCCGCCGAATTTGACCGAAAGCTGCAGGTTGTCGCGGTTGCGGCCGCGCAAGGCTTCGGCGATCAGGAGTTCGTTGTGGCCCATGGCGTAGAAGTCACCGGTGTCGATCAGGGTGACGCCGGCCTCCAGCGCGGCGTGGATGGTGGCAATGCTTTCGCCTCGGTCGGCCGGGCCGTAGACATCCGACATGCCCATGCAGCCGAGGCCGAGCGCGCCCACTGTGGGGCCAGTCTTTCCGAGTTGAAGGTGGTTCATGGTGGTTCTCCCAGAAGGCGGCCGGACCGATCCTTTGCCGCTGCCGCCCCGATATGAGCCCGCTCCATTGATCCGATAAGCTGGACAATCCCGAAAGGCTTGTTCACTCTGTCGAACAATGAGCGATCTCGATCTGCGCGATCTGGCGGCCTTTCTGGCCGTGGCCAGGACCCGGAATTTTCGGCGGGCTGCGGTAGAGACCCATGTCTCGGTGTCCAGCCTGAGCCAGCGGCTGCGCGATATGGAAGAGCGGCTTGGCGTTCGTTTGCTGCATCGCACAACGCGCAGTGTTGCGCTCACCGAAGCCGGAGAATTGCTGCAGCGCAAAATCGTTCCGGCTATGGGCGATGTCCATGCTGCGCTGCAGCAAGTTCGCGATTTCGGTGATGTGCCGTCTGGCCGCCTCAGGATCAACGGTCCGGCACCAGCCATCGATATCGTCGTGGCGCCGATGGTCACGCCATTTCTGCAGCAATACCCGCAGGTTGAGCTTGAGATCGTTGCCGAGACGTCATTGATCGACATCGTCGCCAAGGGCTTCGACGCCGGAATTCGCTATGGCGAGGATCTGGCGCAGGACATGATCGCAGTCTCACTGGGGCCGCCGCAACGCTTCGTGATGGTGGCTTCTTCGCAATATATTGCGCAGCATGGACGACCTACTGCACCGCAGCAATTGCTGCAGCATTGCTGCATCAGAACGCGTTTCGACAACGGTTCTATCCCGGAATGGGAGTTCGAAAAGGACGGCCAGGTGGTCAGGATCCCGCCGCGGGGGCCGCTGCTGGCGAGTTATTCCCGGCTCGGGCTGGAAGCGGCCCGGGACGGACTTGGCTTTTACGCGGTGTTTGAGGGCTATGTGCGGGACGACCTCGCGACCGGGAGGTTGGTCAGCGTGCTGGAGGACTGGCTGCCTCCATTCCCGGGGCCGTTCCTGTATTATCCAAGCCGCCGGCAGCCGCCGCCGGCTTTGGCGGCCTTCGTAAGTTTTGTGGCGGAGTGGCGCAAACGGGAGCGGCGGGCTGCGGCCCCGGAGAACCCCCGCGGATCAGAGCGGCAGGGGGATCGCTGAGGCGGTCTCGCGGGTCTGCCAGAAGGTCAGCACGCGCTGTGCCGTGGCGGGCACCAGGCGTTCGAAATTCTGCCGGGCTTCCTCGACATCGGCGGCGGCAGGCGAACGGCCGGGGCCGAGACGCAGCGTCATCAGGGCGCGGACGGTGGCCCAGGAAATTCCGATCGATTTGCCGAGGATCAGCATCGGATCGTCGCGGTCACCTTTGAGGAGCTGGTCGATGGTCCCGATCCGCACGCCCGACAGAGCGGCGAGGGCGGCGGCGGTTTCCTCATATTGATGGGCGCGGGCAAAACGCAACAAAGCGCCTTCGTCCAGCTCGTCGGCCTGGTGGAGCTTGCGAATGGCACGCTGCGCGGTGGCGAAGTCGCGGGTGACGGCCAGATGCGTCGGTGTACCGGTGATGTCCTGCATCGCGCGGTTGATCGCGTTGCGCAGTTGGGGGGCGGCGGCGTCGAACAGCCGACGGCGAACCACCTCGACCGACTGCGCCAGCAGGTGTTTGAGCTGTTCCGGCGCGAGATCGTCGCGCTGCCCGACCGTGACGGCGAGGGCGCCATCATCGCTGGCGCGGCGAATGAGGCCGGTATAACCGAGCTGCGAGAAAGCGGCGCCGGCATTGCCGGCCACGCGGCGGATCACGTCGCGGTCGCCACGGCGCACGATCACGTCGGTAATGCGCGGTGTCAGCGTCGAGCGATCGGAGATCGCCAGCAGATGCGACTGGCCCTGGGCCTTGGCGATGTCGACCAGTGTCGGTTCGTCGATCAAGGGCGAGCGGCGCAACAGCGGTCCGGCGATCAGGATTTCGTCATCGCGGACGAGCAAGGCCACCAGTTGCGGCGGTGCGTTGACGAGATCGGACAGCCGTTCGGCCAGTTCGGTGCGTGCTTCGACCTCGGTCTGCGGAACCAGACTCGTCAGAACGCCGTCGAACAGATCGACATGGGCCGGTTGAAAACGGGATGCGCCCCTCAGGAAAAGCTCGGAAATCTTACGCACCGCCTCGCCGCGCCGCTTGGGATCGCCATCTCTGACGATGTTCTCCAGCCCGGGAATGAGCGATTTCGCCTCAGCCATCAAAAAATACTCAACACCACCATACGGAAAGGCTGGGGCACCCTAGATGGGGTTGATGAAGGAACGGTTAGTCCGCAGGATTGGGCTACCGCGGGTTGCAGAAATATTGCGGGGCAGCCACTGTGGCCTTGCCGGGGCGCCGGAAAAGGGCTATATCGCCCACAACTTATTAGGTTCTCATACGATCGCGTTTGAGAGTGGGCCCCTCGGGACCCGCTCTTTTTTATTACCTGAACGGACCTTGGCCGATAATCCGGCGGGGCTCGCCGGGTCCAAAAGGGCCGAAAGCCCGACGCGATACACTTCTGCAGGCTGCACGCGCATTCAGACATCCTCCAACCGGAATACTTCGATCCTGGACATGACCGACCAAGACCCAGAAGCCGTTGATACCGAGCTGCTTTCCGAGCCGCGCCTGGTGATCGAGCCGGGTGCTGCGGCGCGGGTATCGGCCGTCGCCACGCCCGTGCTTGAAAACCTCGGTTACCGGCTGGTGCGGATCAAAATTTCCGGCGAGCTCGGCTGCACCGTGCAGATCATGGCCGAGCGGCCGGATGGCACCATGCTGGTCGAGGACTGCGAGGCGATCTCACACGCGCTGTCGCCGGTGATGGACGTCGCCGATCCGATCCAGCGCGCCTATCGCCTCGAAATTTCCTCGCCCGGCATCGATCGTCCACTGGTCCGACGCTCCGATTTCGAGCGCTATCATGGCTATCTGGTTAAGATCGAGACGGCTGTCGCCGTCGGCGGCCGCAAACGTTTCCGCGGTCTGCTCGGCGCCATCGAAGGCGACGTCGTACTCATTGACCGCGAAGGCGCCCGCGACGGCGAGGACCCCATCACGCGGTTGCCGCTGGAAGACATCTCCAATGCCAGTCTGGTACTGACCGACGAGCTGATCGCCGAGTCCATGCGCCGCGGCAAGCACGCCGAGCTTGATCTCAAGCGGGAGCTCGGTCTCGCGCCGCCGCCGGCACCGCATGCCAAGCGCAGCGATCCCAAGAAGAGCTTTGCGCCGAAGCCGAAACTCAAGGTCGCGAAAGCTACCAAGAAGCCTTTGCCGAAGAATACCAAAGAACATCGTCTGGCCGCCGACCGTGCGCGCCGAGGCGAAATCGATCCCATCGAAGGAGAATGAGCTATGGCCGCTGTCAGCGCCAATAAACTCGAACTGCTGCAGATCGCCGACGCCGTCGCGCGCGAGAAATCGATCGACCGCAACATCGTCATCCAGGCGATGGAAGAGGCGATCGCGAAAGCGGCCCGTGCCCGTTACGGCTCCGAAACCGACGTGCATGCCGAGATTCATCCCAAGACCGGCCAGCTCTCTCTGACCCGCCACATGCTGGTGGTCGAGGACGTCGAGAATTCGTCTTTCCAGACCTCGCTGTTTGACGCGCAGCGCGCCAATCCGGGTGCGCAGATCGGCGACACCATCGCCGACACGCTGCCGCCGCTGGAATACGGCCGTATCGCCGCGCAGTCCGCCAAGCAGGTCATCGTGCAGAAGGTGCGCGAAGCCGAGCGTGACCGGCAGTACCAGGAATTCAAGGATCGCATCGGCGAGATCGTCAACGGCATCGTCAAGCGCGTCGAATACGGTTCGGTGATCGTCGATCTTGGCCGCAGCGAAGCCATCGTGCGCCGCGACGAGATGCTGCCGCGCGAAGTGTTCCGCAACGGCGACCGCGTTCGCGCCTATGTGTTCGACGTGCGCCGCGAGACCCGCGGTCCGCAGATCTTCCTGTCGCGCACCCATCCGCAGTTCATGGCCAAGCTGTTCGCGCAAGAAGTGCCTGAAATCTATGACGGTATCGTCGAGATCAAGGCCGTGGCCCGCGATCCTGGTTCGCGTGCCAAGATCGGCGTGATCTCGCGCGACTCGTCGGTGGATCCGGTCGGCGCCTGCGTCGGTATGCGTGGTTCCCGCGTGCAGGCCGTGGTCAACGAGCTGCAGGGCGAAAAGATCGACATCATTCCGTGGTCGCCGGATATCGCCACTTTCGTGGTGAACGCGCTGGCCCCGGCAGAAGTCTCGAAAGTCGTGATCGATGAAGATCGTGAGCGCATCGAGGTTGTCGTTCCCGACACGAATAACCAGCTATCCCTTGCGATCGGTCGTCGCGGCCAGAATGTGCGCCTGGCTTCGCAGCTGACCGGCTGGGATATCGACATCCTGACCGAGCAGGAAGAATCCGAACGTCGCCAGGCCGATTTCGAAAATTCCACACGCGTCTTCATGGAAGCGCTGAACGTCGACGAAGTGGTCGGTCAGCTGCTCGCGTCGGAAGGTTTCACCTCGGTAGAAGAACTTTCGATGGTCGATGCCAAGGAACTGTCGGGCATCGAGGGCTTCGACGACGAAACAGCGGCCGAATTGCAGAGCCGTGCACGTGAATACCTCGAGCAGCTCGAAGCTGAACTCGAAGGCAAACGTAAGGAACTGGGTGTGGAAGACGCTTTGAAGGACGTTCCGGGCGTGACCCTCAAGATGATGGTCAAGTTCGGCGAAAACGACATCAAGACCGTCGAGGATCTTGCCGGCTGCGCCACTGACGATCTGGTGGGCTGGACCGAACGCAAGGAAGGCTCCGAGCCGACCAAGCACCCGGGCATTCTCGATGCCAGCGAAGTTTCGCGCGAAGACGCCGAGCATCTGATCATGCAGGCCCGCGTCGTGGCCGGCTGGATCACCCAGGCCGATCTCGACAAGGGTGCGCCGCTCGACGCCACCGAAGAAGCGTAAGGACAATGCCACGCGCATGCTCGCCATTGCTGACCAAGCAGATCTGGACAACGGCCCCCGGAGCACCAAGCCCGGGACCGAGCGGATGTGCGTGGTCACGCGGAGCGTGCGCCCGATCGATGATCTGATCCGGTTCGTCGTCGCGCCCACGGGCGAGGCGATTCCGGACCTGAAGCGCAAGCTTCCAGGCCGCGGCCTCTGGGTCACGGCCTCCCGCAAGGCGGTGGCCGAGGCGGCAAAGCGCAATCTTTTTGCCAAGGGCTTCAAGAAAGCGGTCAAGGCGTCGCCGACCCTGGCCGACGACACCGACAAGCTCATGGTGCGCGGTGTCATCGAGGCGCTGGCCATGACCGCCAAGGCGGGTCAGGTGGTTTCCGGCTTCACCAAGGTTGAGGATGCCCTGCGCCGCGGAACGGTCGGTGTTCTGCTCCACGCCTCCAACGGCGCCCCCGACGGAATCCGCAAACTGGACAGCGTTGCCCGGCAACGCGTGGAATTTGACGCGGAATCCGGCGACAACGCGCCGAAATTGCCGATCATTACGGTTTTGAGCTCCGATGAATTGGATTTGGCATTGGGGCGGTCAAATGTGATACATGCTGCCGTGCTTACGGGCCCGGCGGGCAAAACGTTCCTGTCGCGCAGCCAGACTCTGGTCCAATACCGGCTGGCTGACGACGACATCAACGCAAGCGCCAAAGCTTCGCTGACAACTGCTGCGCCGGAGACGGAGCCGCTGACGCCAACGATCTCGCTGATCGAAACTTCGACGACTGTGCGACCGCGCACAACGCAACAAGATTAGGACTGCTGAATGGTTGATACGAAAACGCCTGGTGACAAGACTCTGAGCGTTCCCAGCAAGACCTTGACGCTCAAGCCGCGCGTCGAGCAGGGCACTGTGCGCCAGAGCTTCAGCCATGGCCGCACCAAGCAGGTGGTCGTTGAGAAGCGCGGCAAGCGCCGCATGCCCGGCGATGCGCCGGCTGCTGCGCCCTCCGCCGCGCCGGCAACTGCTGCTCCCGCACCTGTCGAGACTGCTGCACCGGCTCCCGTTGCTGCTGCGCCAGCTGCTCCCGCTGCAACTGCTGCGCCCGCGGCGCCGGTTGCGCGCGCTGCTGCGCCTGCACCGGCCGCACCGGCTTCCCGCACTGCGGCGCCTTCTCCGGCAGGACGCAGCTCTGCTCCGCCTCCCGCAGCGCCGCCGTCGCGCGCGCCGCAGCGCCCGCAGCCTCCGGCCCGTTCGGGTTCGGGCGTCGTGCTCCGCACCCTGACCGAAGAAGAGCGCAATGCCCGCGCCAGCGCGCTGGCCGATGCCCGCGTGCGCGAGCAGGAAGAGCGTCGCCTCGCCGAGATCGAGGCAGCTCGCCGCAACACCAAGGAATTCAAGGAACAGGAAGAGCGTGAAGCTGCCGAAGCCCGTCGCAAGGCCGAGGAAGAGCGTCACCGCCAGGAAGAAGAAACCAAGCGCCGCGCTGAAGTCGAGGCCAAGCGCCGTCAGGCTGAAGCCGATGCGAAGGCCGCCAAGCCGGCCACGACGACGGCCCGTCCCGGCGCCACATCAACGACGCCTGCGCGTGCGCCCGGCGTCGCCGCCGACGGCACCGACGAGGATGAAGGTCCACGCGTCATTCGCCGTGGTCCCGGCGGCGCCGCGCGCCCCGTGATCGCGCCGAAGCCCACTGCCAAGCCCGGTCCGCAGAAGGAGCGCGGCCGTCTCACCGTCGTCACCGCGCTGTCGGCCGGCGACGTGCGCGAGCGTTCGATCGCCTCGTTCCGTCGCCGCACCCAGCGTCTGAAGGGTCATCAGTCGAACGAGCCGAAGGAAAAGCTGGTTCGTGAAGTCACGATCCCGGAAGCGATCACGATTCAGGAACTCGCCAACCGTATGGCTGAGCGTGCCGTGGACGTGATTCGCCTGCTGATGAAGCAGGGCGCGATCCACAAGATCAACGACGTCATCGACGCCGACACCGCGCAGCTGGTGGCCGAAGAAATGGGCCACACCGTCAAGCGTGTTGCCGAGTCGGACGTTGAAGAAGGTCTGTTCGACAAGGTCGACGATTCCACCGATACCGAGCCGCGTTCGCCGGTCGTGACCGTCATGGGCCACGTCGACCACGGCAAGACCTCGCTGCTCGACGCGCTGCGCCATGCCAATGTGGTGTCCGGCGAAGCTGGTGGCATTACCCAGCATATCGGCGCTTATCAGGTCACGTCGCCCGAGAGCGGCAAGAAGATCACCTTCATCGATACGCCAGGCCACGCTGCGTTCACCGCGATGCGTGCCCGCGGCGCCAAGGTCACGGATATCGTCATCCTTGTGGTGGCGGCCGATGACGGCGTCATGCCGCAGACCATCGAAGCCATCAACCACGCCAAGGCAGCCGGCGTGCCGATGATCGTGGCGATTAACAAGATCGACAAGCCCGATGCCAAGGCGGAGCGCGTGCGCACCGAACTGCTGCAGCATGACGTGCAGGTCGAATCCTTTGGCGGCGACGTGGTCGACGTCGAAGTGTCGGCGAAGAACAAGACCAACCTCGACAAGCTCCTGGAAATGATCGCGCTGCAGGCCGATATTCTCGACCTGAAGACCAATTCGGAGCGTCCGGCGGAAGGTACCGTGATCGAAGCCAAGCTCGATCGTGGTCGTGGTCCGGTGGCGACCGTGCTGGTTCAGCGCGGCACCCTGAAGGTTGGCGACATCATCGTGGCCGGTGCCGAAATGGGCCGTGTCCGCGCGCTGATCTCCGATCAGGGTGAGACGTTGACCGCGGCAGGTCCGTCGGTGCCGGTCGAAGTGCTCGGTTTCAACGGTCCGCCGGAAGCTGGCGATCGTATGGCCGTGGTCGAGAACGAAGCCCGCGCCCGTGAAATCACCGGCTACCGTGCCCATCAGAAGCGCGAGAAGTCCGCTGCCTCCACCAACGGCATGCGCGGTTCGCTCGAGCAGATGATGAGCCAGCTGAAGACCTCGGGTCGCAAGGACTTCCCGCTGATCATCAAGGCCGACGTGCAGGGTTCGCTCGAAGCCATTCTCGGCTCGCTCGAGAAGCTCGGCACCGATGAAGTCGCAGCGCGCATCCTGCATGCGGGTGTCGGCGGCATTTCGGAATCGGACGTCACGCTGGCGGAAGGCTTCAACGCCGCCATCATCGGCTTCTCGGTTCGTGCCAACAAGGAAGCCGCCGCTGCTGCCAAGCGCAACGGCATCGAAATCCGCTACTACAACATCATCTACGATCTCGTGGATGACGTGAAGAAAGCCATGTCCGGTCTGCTCGCGCCCACACTGCGCGAAACCATGCTGGGCAATGCGCAGATCCTCGAAGTGTTCAACATCTCGAAGGTCGGCAAGGTTGCGGGTTGCCGCGTCACCGACGGAACCGTGGAACGCGGCGCGAATGTGCGCCTGATCCGCGACAACGTCGTGGTGCACGAAGGCAAGCTGTCGACACTGAAGCGCTTCAAGGACGAAGTGAAGGAAGTGGCGTCAGGCCAGGAATGCGGCATGGCGTTCGAGAACTACGGCGATATGCGCGCCGGCGACGTGATCGAGTGTTACCGCGTGGAGACCATCCAGCGCTCGCTGTAAGTCCAAATCTTACAGAGAGACCGGATTTAAACGAGACGTCATGCCCGGCCTGCGCGAAGCGAGCTTCGCTAGATGGCCGGGCATCCACGTCTTTGAATTTCAAAAGAGCAGTCGTGGATGGCCGGGACAAACCCGGCCATGACGAATTTTGTTTTCGTAGGGAAACCGATGCCCAAGCATCACCAGAAGTCCGCGGCGCCGGGCGGTTCGCAGCGTCAATTGCGCGTTGGCGAGCTGATGCGCCACGCGATTGCCGATATCCTGTCGCAGGGTGGGGTCCACGATCCCGTTCTGCAGACCACCATCATCACCGTGCCCGAGGTGAAGATGTCGCCCGATCTGAAGCTCGCCACCGTCTATGTGATGCCGCTCGGCGGCCAGAACACCGAACCGGTGCTGAAGGCGCTCGCGGCGAACAAGAGCTTCCTGCGAACCGAGGTCGCGTATCGCGTGAACCTCAAATACGCCCCCGATCTTCGCTTCCGCATCGATGAGCGCTTCGACGAAGCCGAGCGCATCGACAAACTCCTGCGCACGCCTGCCGTTGCGCGCGACCTCAAACCAGACTCGGACGAAAACGAATGACTGTGACGACCCCAGCCGCCGCCCTCGATTCACGCCTCGACGAAGCAGGCAATGGCGAGTCCACCCTGTCTCCGGCCGTGCTGCACGGCGACCACGGTCAGCAAGGTGACCGCGGCGGCAATGACCAGCGTCAGCATCAGGGCCATCGCGGCAATAACGATCCCCGCCATCAGGGCGGCAAGCAGCGTCAGCAGGGCCAGGTCCGGCGCGACAAGCGCGACGTTCATGGCTGGGTGATCCTCGACAAGCCGATCGGCATGACCTCGACCCAGGCGGTCGCGATCGCCAAGCGCCTGTTCCAGGCCAAGCGCGCCGGCCATGCTGGTACCCTCGATCCGTTGGCGTCCGGCGGTCTGCCGATCGCGCTCGGCGAAGCCACCAAGACGGTTCCGTTCGTGATGGACGGCCGCAAGCGCTATCGCTTCACGGTCGCCTGGGGCGAGGAACGCGATACCGACGACACCGAGGGCCGCGCGACCTTCACCAGCCCGAATAGGCCAACGGCCGACCAGATCCGGGCGCTGCTGCCGCAATTTACCGGCAATATCGAACAGACCCCGCCGCAATACTCGGCAATCAAGATCCAGGGTGAACGCGCCTATGATCTCGCCCGCGACGGCGAGGTGGTGCCGCTGGTTCCCCGACCGGTTGTGATTCACGAATTAGTCCTGACAGAACAGCCAGATAGCGACCACGCCGTGTTCGAGGCCGAGTGCGGCAAGGGCACGTACGTGCGCGCACTGGCCCGCGATATCGGCCGTTTGCTCGGCTGCTACGGCCATATCAGTGCGCTGCGGCGTACCCTGGTCGGACCTTTCGCCGAGGCCGACATGATTCCGCTGGAACAGTTGGAGGCTTTGTGCGATAGAGCCGCGTCTGGCGAGGGTAGCCTCGCCGACGCGCTACTGCCCGTTGAGACCGCGCTGGACGACATCCCGGCACTGGCCGTCACACGGGCGGATGCGGCAAGGCTCCATCGGGGCCAGGCCGTTTTGTTGCGCGGACGGGATGCGCCCGATTGTAGCGGCACAGTTTATGTCACGGTGGCAGGGCGGTTATTGGCCCTCGCTGAAGTTGGCAATGGCGAACTCATCCCCAAGCGCGTGTTTAACCTGACCGGACTGACCGCCAGTTCGGCCCGCAAAGAAAGTAACTGACGATGTCGATTACCGCAGAACGCAAAGCGGAAGTCATCAAGACCAATGCCAACAAGACCGGCGACACTGGTTCGCCGGAAGTCCAGGTTGCGATCCTCTCCGAGCGCATTGCCAACCTGACCGGACACTTCAAGACCCACACCAAGGACAACCATTCCCGCCGTGGTCTTTTGAAGCTTGTCTCCACGCGTCGTTCGCTGCTTGACTACATCAAGCGCAAGGACGAGGCGCGCTACAAGGCGCTGCTCGAGAAGCACAACATTCGCCGCTAAGCGAAATCACGCGCGCAAAAACCCTTTGCGCGCGTTTTTTGTAGCGGAAGCCATGTGCGGCTTTCGCGATAACGTTCAGAAGCAATCCGGCAACTGGACGATGACGGGCAAGGTGCCCGTCGCGCGGCGCGATCCTCCAAAGATCCCCGCGACCATCGGAAGGATGGACGCCATTCAGAATACCAGAGCCATGGCAGGATCGCCGGACGCTGATTTCGCTGTAACGCGGTCAGCCTCTTGCCGTCTTGCGCATGGCTTTTGTGTTTTGGACTTCAGTGTTTTTGGCCGTCACGTCCTCCGTGAACCCATGAAAGAAACCTAAGATGTTTAATGTTCACTCCGTCGAGATCGATTGGGGCGGTCGTCCGCTCAAGCTGGAAACCGGCAAGGTTGCCCGTCAGGCTGACGGCGCCGTCATCGCCACCTATGGCGAGACCGTCGTTATCGCCACCGTCGTCGCCGCGAAGACTGCCAAGGATGGCATCGACTTCCTGCCGCTGACCGTCGATTACATCGAGAAGACCTACGCAGCCGGCCGCATTCCCGGCGGCTACTTCAAGCGCGAAGGTCGTCCGACCGAGAAGGAGACGCTGGTCTCCCGCCTGATCGATCGTCCGATCCGCCCGCTGTTCGTCGATGGCTGGCGCAACGAAACCCAGATCGTCGTCACCGTGCTGTCGCACGACATGGAAAACGATCCGGACATTCTCGCGCTGGTCGCCACCTCGGCTGCCCTGACGATTTCCGGCGCCCCGTTCCAGGGCCCGATCGGTGCAGCCCGCGTCGGCTTTATCAACGATGAATACGTCCTCAACCCGACCCTCGACGAGATGGCCGACACCAATCTCGACCTCGTCGTCGCCGGCACCGGCGATGCCGTGCTGATGGTGGAATCGGAAGCCAAGGAGCTCAACGAAGACGTGATGCTCGGCGCCGTGATGTTCGGTCACCGCCACTTCCAGCCGGTCATCAAGGCGATCATCGAACTCGCCGAGAAGGCCGCCAAGGAGCCGCGCGAGGTCAAGACCATCGATGACAGCGAAATCGAGAAGGAAATGCTCGGTCTCGTCGAAACCGAGCTGCGCGCTGCCTATGCGATCCCTGTGAAGCAGGACCGCTACGCGGCCGTCGGCGTCGTCAAGGCGAAGGCGATGGCGCATTACTTCCCGGAAGGTCAGGAGCCGAAATACGACAAGCTCCGCATCGCCGGCGTGTTCAAGGAACTGGAATCGAAGATCGTTCGCTGGAACATCCTCGACACCAAGAAGCGTATCGACGGCCGCGACCTGACGACGGTTCGTCCGATCGTCGCCGAAGTCGGCGTGCTGCCGCGCGCCCACGGTTCGGCGCTGTTCACCCGCGGCGAAACCCAGGCGCTGGTCGTGACCACGCTCGGCACCGGCGAAGACGAGCAGTACATCGACTCGCTGTCGGGAACGTACAAAGAAACGTTCCTGCTGCACTACAACTTCCCTCCCTACTCGGTCGGCGAGACCGGTCGTATGGGCGGCACCAAGCGTCGCGAAATCGGCCACGGCAAGCTCGCCTGGCGCGCGATCCATCCGGTTCTGCCGGGTCACCACGAATTCCCGTACACCGTCCGCGTGGTGTCGGAAATCACCGAGTCCAACGGCTCGTCGTCGATGGCATCGGTTTGCGGTGCTTCGCTGGCACTGATGGATGCGGGCGTTCCGATGAAGCGTCCGACGGCGGGTATCGCCATGGGCCTGATCCTCGAAGGCGCACGCTACGCGGTTCTGTCGGACATCCTGGGTGATGAAGATCACCTCGGCGACATGGACTTCAAGGTGGCTGGTACCGATACCGGCATCACCTCGCTGCAGATGGACATCAAGATCGCCGGTATCACCGAAGAGATCATGAAGGTCGCTCTGGGCCAGGCCAAGGAAGGCCGCATTCACATTCTCGGTGAGATGTCGAAGGCGCTCAACAACGCCCGTGCCGAGCTCGGCGAATACGCGCCGCGTATCGAGACCTTCAAGATCGCCACCGACAAGATCCGTGAAGTGATCGGCACCGGCGGCAAGGTGATCCGTGAGATCGTCGAAAAGACCGGCGCCAAGGTCAACATCGAAGACGACGGCACCGTGAAGGTGGCCTCAAGCGATGGTGAGTCGATCAAGGCTGCGATCAAGTGGATCAAGTCGATCGCTTCGGATCCGGAGCTCAACGCGATCTATGAAGGCACCGTGGTCAAGGTCATGGAGTTCGGTGCATTCGTGAACTTCTTCGGCGCCAAGGACGGTCTGGTTCACATCAGCCAGCTGGCCGGCGGCCGCGTGCAGAAGACCTCCGATGTCGTCAAGGAAGGCGACAAGGTCAAGGTCAAGCTGCTCGGCTTCGACGATCGCGGCAAGACGCGTCTGTCGATGAAGGCTGTCGATCAGGAGACCGGCGAAGATCTCGAAGCCAAGCAGAAGGCCGCCGAAGGCGCGACTGCAGCGGAGTAATTTTCGCTCACGCGAAATGAGTTGCGAAAGGGCGGCCGAAAGGCCGCCCTTTTTGTTTGTGGCGATGTTTTGCGAGGACGCCAACGTATCCCTCCCCACTGCGTGTGGGTTTGTTGCGCTTGGGGGGAAAGAGGAACACGTCTCTCCGACACGTGATGTGCTATGCCCCGCTGCGTCACAATGCCCGCATATGAAACTGGCAGTGATGCGTTGCGTATCTGTCCGAACGAACCCGCAAATTCCTCAGGGAGAAGCCCCATGACGACCTCCGCATCGATGTCTCGACGCCATCTCATGCTCGCTGCGACCGGCATCGCTGCCGCGGTTGTCGCGCCCCGTCTTGCTTTCGCCCAAGCGGCTGCGCCGGCCACCCCCGCTGCCGGCAATGCGCCCTTCATCCTGCCGCCGCTGACCTATCCGGTCACGGCATTTGAGCCGCATATCGATGCCAAGACGATGGAGATCCATCACGACAAGCATCACGCCGCCTATGTTGCCAACATGAACAATTTTGCCAAGGACACCCCCGTGATCGGCGAGAAGCCGCTGGTCGAGGTACTTGGCAATCTCAACAGCGTGCCTGATGCGATCCGCACCGGCGTGCGCAACAATCTCGGCGGCCATGCCAACCACACCATGTTCTGGCAGATCATGGGCCCGAACGGCGGCAAGCCGGAAGGCGATGTGCTCGCGGCGATCGATCGCGACCTCGGCGGCCTCGAGAAATTCCAGACCGATTTCAATGCCGCCGGCGGCCGTCAGTTCGGCTCTGGCTGGGTGTTCGTGATCGTCGACAAGGACGGCAAGCTGTCGATCGAGACGCGCCCGAATCAGGACAATCCGATCATGGACGGCAAGCGCGCGCTGATGGGCAACGACGTCTGGGAGCACGCTTATTATCTGACCTACCAGAACCGTCGCGCTGATTATCTCAAGGCGTGGTGGAATACGGTCAATTGGACCAAGGTCGGCGAGCGCTATGCGGCGGCAAAGGCCGGCACGCTGGCGGTGTAGTTTCCTTCTCCCCGCTTGCGGGGAGAAGGTGTCTCGAACGCGCAAAGCGCGTTCGAGACGGATGAGGGGGAGTCTCCGCGAGTTCGGAATAAATGGAGAGTGCCCCTCACCCGACTTCCACGCGCTGTGCGCGTTCCAGTCGACCTCTCCCCGCAGGCGGGGAGAGGTTAGAAGTTACTTCCTCACATCGCCTTCGTCCGCAGCGCTCTCCGCGAGGGTCGCCGGCTCGATGCTGTAACGCTTGATCAGCGGCATCTGCGCCACCGCGAAGACCATGGTCAGCGGGATGACGCCGAACGCCTTGAAGGCCACCCAGAAATCGGTGCTCTGGGTGCGCCAGATCGCTTCGTTCAGAAGCGCCATCGCGAAGAAGAACAGCGCCCAGCGCTTCGTCAGCGCGCGCCAGCCTTCGTGCGTGAGATTGAACATCTGGTCGAACATGATGGCGATGAAGGAGCGGCCGAACAACAGGCCGCCGCCGAGGATCGCTGCGAACAGGCCATAGATGATGGTCGGCTTGACCTTGATGAAGGTCTCGTCATGCAGCACCAGCGTCAGCGTACCGAACACCAGCACGATGACAGCGGTGACCAGCGCCATGATCGGCACATGCTTGACCACGACGTAAGACGCGATCATCGCCGCGACGATCGCCACCATGAAGGCGCCGGTGGCGACGAACAGGTTGAATTTTGCATTGGCGACGAAGAATACGATCAGCGGGCCGAGTTCGGTGGCGAGCTTGAACAGCGGATGCGGCTGGTTTTTGGCAAGTACGTCAGTCATCAGCTTTCAATTCCTGCAATCGCTTGCGCGAAGTCCTTGGCGGTGAACGGCGCGAGATCGTCGATGCCTTCGCCAACGCCGATGAAATGCACCGGCAGTTTATACCTTTCCGACAGTGCCACGAGGATGCCGCCGCGCGCGGTGCCATCGAGCTTGGTCATCACAAGGCCGGTGACGCCAGCCGTACGATGAAACGCTTCGACTTGCGACAGCGCGTTTTGTCCCACTGTGGCATCGAGGACCAGCAGCACCGCATGCGGCGCGGTGGCATCGACCTTCTTGATCACGCGCACAACCTTTTCGAGTTCGACCATCAGCTCGGTCTTGTTCTGCAGCCGGCCGGCGGTGTCGATCAGCAGCACGTCGCGATTGTCGTCGCGCGCCGCGGTGACGGCGGTGAAGGCGAGGCTCGCGGAATCCGAACCCTGCGCGCCGGCGATGACTGGCACCTTGTTGCGTTCGCCCCAGACTTTCAGCTGCTCGATGGCTGCCGCGCGAAACGTATCGCCGGCGGCCAGCATCACCTTGCGGCCTTCGGCAGAGAAAGTGGACGCCAGCTTGCCGATGGTGGTGGTCTTGCCGGAACCGTTGACGCCGACCACGAGGATCACGAACGGCTTGTGGGCGGTGTCGATCACCAGCGGCTTCGCCACCGCCGAGAGCACCTTTTCGACCTCCGTGGCTACGACGGTTTTGACCTCGTCGGCCGAGATCGCCTTGTCGTAGCGGCCATGGCCGACGGCGGCGGAAATCCGCGCTGCCACTTCGGTACCCAGGTCGGCGCGCAGCAGCACATCCTCGATATCCTCGAGCATGGCGCGGTCGAGCTTGCGCTTGGTCACGAGGTCGGCGACCGCGGTGCCAAGGGCGCTCGAGGTGCGCTTCAGCCCGCCGGAGAGCCGTCGCCACCAGCTCAGTTTTGGCGTTTCGGGAGTGTCGCTCATGTCGGGGGTGTGTTAGCCGTTTCGCGCCATGATTCAAAGTATGACCAGTGAAAGTGACGAAGACGTAAGCCTGGAGGCCGAGCCCCGGCTGGAACCCCGCACCGATGCAGTGGAGCTGACCGAGGCCGAGATTCTGGCGCGGGTGCTGCACCGTGACGGGTTGATGCTGGTGATCGACAAGCCGGCCGGCCTGCCGGTGCATCGCGGCCCCAAGGGCGGCGCCAATCTGGAAACCTCGTTCGAATTCTTGCGCTATGGCCTGCCGCGCGCACCCGTTCTGGCGCATCGGCTGGACCGCGACACGTCGGGCTGCCTGGTGCTGGGGCGGCATCGCAAGGCGACCGCGTCGCTCGGTCTGCTGTTCAAGCACGGCCGTATCCGAAAGACCTATTGGGCGGTCGTCGAGGGCGGGCCTGCCGAAGATTCCGGCGTGATCGACATGCCGCTCGGGCGGCTCAATGCCGATCGGGGCTGGTGGATGAAGCCGGATCCCGAGGGACTCAAGGCCGTTTCGAATTTCACCGTGCTCGGCCGCGGCGGCGGCATAAGCTGGCTGGCGCTGGAGCCGGTGACGGGGCGCACGCATCAGCTCCGTGTGCATTGTGCATCATCGGGATTTCCGATTGTCGGCGATAATATCTATGGCAACGGGCCCAGATTCGGCGAGCCGACGCTGCATCTGCATGCCCGCGAGATCGTGATTCCGATCTCGCGTAACAAGGACCCGATCCGTGTCGTCGCGCCGGCCCCGCCGCATCTGCATGAGCGGCTCAAAGCGTGCGGCTGGAACGGGGAGTAGGGCTTACGCGACCGAAGCGAACAGCTTCGGATCGAACGTGCCTTCATATTCAAACGCGGCCGGCCCCGTCATCAGCACGTGGTCGTCGCTCTCGCGCCATTCGATGGTGAGTTCACCGCCGGGCAGCGTCATATGCACAGTTCGATTGGTCCGGCGCAGGCGAGCGGCGGCAACAGCGGTTGCGCAAGCCGCGGAGCCACAAGCCTTGGTCAGGCCGGCGCCGCGCTCCCAGGTACGCATCACGATGTGATCGCGATCGACGATATGGGCCAGCGTGATATTGGCGCGGTCCGGGAAGATCGGGTGGTTTTCCAGCAGCGGGCCGAACTTTTCGAGATCATAGGCCTGGATGTTGTCCACCCAGAAGATCGCATGAGGGTTGCCCATCGAGACGACTGACGGGGTGTGCAGGATCGGCGCGTCGATCGGGCCGATCTGCAACTCGATGCCGCGGGTGTCACGGAATTCCTCGGCCAGCGGAATGTCCTGCCAGCCGAACTTCGGTGTGCCCATGTCCACCGTGTAAAGGTCCGGCGCGGGGCCTTGCCAGCAATTGATCAGGCCAGCCCTGGTCTCGAATGTGAGCGCCGTCTTGTCGCCGCCGGCAAAAATCTGGCGCGCCACGCAACGCATGCCGTTGCCGCAGGCGCCGGCTTCGGAGCCGTCATTGTTGTAGATTGAGACGAAGGCGTCGGTGCCGGCCAGCCGGGGCTTCTGCAGCACCATCAACTGGTCATAGGGTACGCCTTCGGGGGTGGCCACGGCGCGGGCGTCGGCAGGCGTAATACCGGATGCCGTATCGCGCAGGTCGATCACGACGATCTCGTTGCCGATGCCGTTCATCTTAGCGAAGGAATGGTTGGCCAGTGCGCTCATGCTCGGTCCCGTTGATCTCAGCCTTATATGGCGAGGCCGGGCGGATTGGCCAGTACGGCGATTCTGTGTCGGCTGTTTTGAATGGCCCTGCGCAATTTTGGGGAGGGGACGAAAGCCGCGGCTGCGTGTTACCATGGTGCCGTATCGCGCATGTTGCCGGACACTGCGCTGCAGGATGTCACTGGAGACCCTTCGAATGACCCGTTCTCGCCTGTCCCGCCTCGCCACTGCGGCGCTGATCCCGGCAGCCGCGCTGACGCTGAACGCCGCGGCCTGGGCGCAATCTCCACCCGCCACGCCGCCAGCGGCAAGCACCCCGGCGACCCCGCCCGCGCCCGCACCGGCCACACCAGCTCCGGCGGCAACGGCTCCCGCCACTCCCGCTCCCGCCGCACGGGAGACGCCGGCCCCCGTCGCGCCGGCAACGCCGCCCGCCGCGGCGCAGGCTCCCGCAACGCCAGCCGCGCCTCAGGTCCAGGTTGCCGATCCGTTCGGCGAGGAAATCACGCTATCGCCGAAGCAGATGGTGACCTTCGTCGGCAAGGCGAATTGGGATTCGGCCTTCGATACGCTGATGGATGCGTTCAAGCAGATCACCACCGTGCTCGACAAACAGGGCGTCAAGTCATCCGGCAACCCGATGATCGTCTATACGACCACCGACGACACCGGCTTCACCTTCCTCGCGGAAATCCCGGTCGATCAGGAGGTGAAGAACCTGCCGAAGGCGATGAAGATGGGTCTGTCACCGGATGGCAAGGCACTGAAGTTCGTCCATCGCGGCTCCTACGACAATATGGACAACACCTATGAGGCGATCACCAATCACCTCGACGACAAAAAGCTAGAGGCGAAAGACACCTTCATCGAGGAATACATGACCGATCCCTTGAAGACGGCGGAAGACAAGCTCGTCATCAATGTCTATGTGCCGCTGAAGTAATAGAAGCGAAGGCCAGCGATAAAGAATCTCTGGTCATAAAGAAGCCTTGGACGGTCGCGACAGATCGGGCATGAAAAATCATCTGACTCTGGCCGTTTTCGGCATTGCGCTCATCGCCACTCCTGCGCTCGCGCAGGTCAATCCACCGCCGACGATTTCCGTCTCCGGCGAAGGCACCGTCTCGGTGCCGCCGGATCTCGCTGTCGTCGATGGCGGTGTCACGACTGATGCCAAGACGGCACGCGAGGCCGCCGAGGCCAACAATGTCGCGATGGCCAAGGTGTTGGCGGCCCTGAAGAGTGCCGGCATTGCGGAAAAGGACATGCAGACGTCGCGGCTGTCGCTGTTTCCGCAATATGCGCAGCAGACCCGCCCCAATCCTGGCCCCAACGTGATCTCGGGCTATCGCGCCAGCAACCGCGTCACCATCCGCGTACGCGACGTGACCAAGGTGGCCGGCACGATCGACGCGCTGGTAGCTTCGGGCGCCAATGAGGTCGGCGGCATCAATTTCATGGTGACGAAGGCGTCGCAACTGCTCGACGACGCGCGCAGCGAAGCGGTCGCTGACGCGCGGCGCAAGGCGGAGATTTACGCCAAGGCGGCCGGCGTCAAGCTCGGCGCGCCGATCAGCATCTCCGAGGACTCCGGCAGCGCGCCGGCACCGATGATGCTGCGCAAGATGGGTGCCGACGCGGCATCGGCCCCGGTGGCGCAAGGCGAGGAAGTGCTGCGCGTGAATGTCAGCGTGAGCTGGGAAATCAAGCCCGCGCAGTGATAGCAGCGTGACACCCCTCCGCATGTCGTCCCCGCGAACGCGGGGACGACAGTTTAAATCTCCACGACCTGTCCCGGCTTCAGCGCCATAAACTTCTCGCTGGGCAATTCCGCCGCGCTGCATGCGGCGGCCAATCCCTTCACCGGTCCGTCGATCGCTTCATCAGTAAGCTGGAATGTGCTGTGATGGCTGGCCAGCGCCTGCTGCGCTCCGCAATCGCCAAAGGCTTTCACGGCATCTTCCGGATTCATGTGCTGGTCCTTCATGAACCAGCGTGGCTCATAGGCGCCGATCGGCAGGATCGCGAGCCTGATAGCACCATGGGTCTCGCGCACACGGCGGAAGTGCAGGCCGTCGCCATAGCCGCTGTCGCCAACGATGTAGATCTTGCCGGCTGGCGTCTCCAGCACGAAGCTCGCCCAGAGCGACTTGTTACGATCAAACAGGCCGCGCGCGGTCCAGTGGCGCGTCGGCACCAGCGTGACGGCGAGGCCGTTGCCGAGCTCGACGCGATCTGTCCAGTCATAGGCCTCGGCTTTGATCGCGCTGTCGGCGCTCTTCATGGTGACGTCATTGCCAAGCGGCGTGATCACGCGCGGCGCAAATTTGGCCGATAGCTTCGACAGTGTCGGAAGATCGAGATGGTCATAGTGACCGTGCGATACCAGCACGACATCGATCTTCGGCAGCTTGTCGAAGGCGATGCCGGGCGCGGTGTGGCGCTTCGGGCCGGCGAACGAGAACGGCGAGACACGGTCGGACCACACCGGATCGAACAGGATGTTGATTCCCGCGGTCTGGATCAGCCAGCTCGCGTGACCCACGTAACTAAAGCGAACGCCCGTACCCTCGACCTTGGCCGGCGGCGTATCGGCAAACTCGTTATCGACCCAGTCCGGCCAGACCTCGCGCGTACGGCCGCCGCCGAATTGCCAGCGCAGCACTTCGCCGAGCGACCTCGGCGGCGCGCCATCAGGATCGAAGAAGATCTTGCCGTCGAAGTGATCGGAGACGGGGCCGTCATAATTGGTCATGTGGGAAGCCCAGATGGCCGACAGCCCCGCCGCTGCGGCGAGGCCGCCGATGGATGCGAGAAGCTTGCGGCGGGTGATGGTCATGAATGTCAAAAGCCGAAAAGGGGAACCTGAGGTGAGCGATCACTCACATCTAGGGCAGCTCACCCAGAAATCCAATTGCCTATTGTCAATTTAATCGCCTGCTGCAGAGAATATCCTTTATCTTGAATGGGTTGCCGTTTCGGGCGACGGCGCGGCGGCCATATTTCCTTGACTCGCCGGGCCCCGGCGCTGTAAGTCCCCACCAATTCTCGAAAAGTTCTCTTTTCGACCCGCCGACCGGTCCTGGAGTCCGGAGGTCAACGCCCGACAGCGCGATGCGCCCTCGGGCGCAAAAGTGTTTGGTTTTTCGTCATCATGGTGATGGCGATATCGGAAGCGAAGCAGCGATGTTCGACAATCTGTCGGAACGACTTGGCGGAATTCTCGACCGGCTCACCGGACGCGGTGCGCTGTCGGAGGCTGACGTCGATGCCGCGATGCGCGAAGTGCGCCGCGCGCTGCTCGAAGCCGACGTCTCGCTCGACGTGGTCCGCTCCTTCATCGATCGCGTGCGTGAGCAGGCCATTGGCGCCACCGTCGTCAAGTCGGTCACGCCCGGCCAGATGGTCGTCAAGATCGTCCATGACGAACTGGTCGCGACCCTCGGCGCAGATGGCGAAGGCGGCATCGATCTTCAGGCTGTGCCGCCCGTCGCCATTATGATGGTCGGTCTGCAGGGCTCCGGTAAGACCACCACGACCGCGAAGCTTGCGCGCCGTCTCACTCAGCGCGACAAGCGCAAGGTGCTGATGGCGTCGCTCGACGTCTATCGTCCGGCTGCCATGGAGCAGCTCGCGGTGCTCGGCCGTGATCTCGACATTCAGACGCTGCCGATCGTCGAAGGCCAGAAGCCGGCTGAGATTGCCAAGCGCGCGCTGTCCGCTGCCAAGCTCGGCGGCTATGACGTGGTTCTGCTCGACACCGCCGGTCGCACGACGCTCGACGAAGAAATGATGACGGAAGCGATCGAGATCAAGGCGATCGCCAATCCGCATGAAGTGCTGCTGGTCGCGGATGCGCTGACCGGTCAGGACGCCGTCAATCTCGCGCGCTCCTTCAACGAGCGCGTCGGCCTCACCGGCATCGCGCTAACCCGCGTCGACGGCGATGGCCGCGGCGGTGCTGCACTGTCGATGCGCGCCGTGACCGGCAAGCCGATCAAGCTGATCGGTACCGGCGAAAAGACCGATGCGCTGGAAGACTTTCATCCGAGCCGTATCGCCGGCCGCATCCTCGGCATGGGCGACGTGGTGTCGCTGGTCGAGCGCGCTGCTGCAAATATCGATGCGGAAAAAGCCGCCCGTACTGCCGAGCGCATGCGCAAGGGCCAGTTCGATCTCACCGACATGCGTGAGCAGCTGATCCAGATGACCAATATGGGCGGTCTATCCGGCCTGATGGGCATGATGCCCGGCATCGCTAAGATGAAGAACCAGATCGCCTCCGCCGGTCTCGATGACCGCGTGGTGAAGCGCCAGATCGCAGTCATCGATTCGATGACGCGTCAGGAGCGCAAGAATCCCGACATCCTCAAGGCCAGTCGCAAGAAGCGTATCGCTGCCGGCGCCGGCCTCAAGGTCGAGGAAGTCAACAAGGTGCTGAAGATGCACCGGAACATGGCCGATATGATGAAGGCCATGGGCTCCGGCAAGCGTGGCCCGATGGCCGGCATCGCGCAGGCCATGGGCTTCGGTGGCGGTGGCATGCCATCCCCCGAACAGATGAAGGCGATGGCCGAGAAGATGCCGGGCGGGATGCCGCAGGGCATGCCGTCATTGCCGAAAGATTTCCCGGGCCTTTCAGGGCTGGGCAAACCGACGCTGCCGGGACTCGGCGGCTTTCCCGGTCTCGGGAAAAAGAAATAACCGACCCATTCAACTCACATTCAAATCGAACACACTTAGGAGAATCCCATGTCCGTCGTTATCCGCCTCGCCCGCGCAGGCACCAAGAAGCGTCCCGTCTATCACGTCGTCGTCGCCGACTCGCGTTTTCCCCGTGATGGCCGCTTCATCGAGCGTCTCGGTTACTTCAATCCGCTGCTCGCCAAGGACAACGAGCTGCGCCTGAAGCTCGACCTCGACAAGACCAAGGCCTGGATCGCCAAGGGCGCACAGCCGTCGGACCGCGTGGCTCGTTTCCTCGATGCCGCTGGCGTTCAGAAGCGCGAAGCCCGCAACAATCCGGAGAAGGCCGTGCCGCGCAAGGAGCGCAAGGCCAACGCTGAAGCCGCCGCCAAGAAGTAAGGCGGAATGACCTCCGCGCAAATCTGCGTCGCGCGCATCGGCGCGCCGCATGGTGTGCGCGGTCAGGTCCGGCTGTGGACCTTCACCGAAGATCCATTCGCCGTGTGCGACTACGGTCCGCTTGTCACCAAGGACGGCAAGCGGAGCTTTGAGGTCGATGACGTCCGCGAGGCCAAGGGCCATCTGGTCGCGACGCTGAAGGGCGTCGCGTCCCGCGAAGACGCCGAGCGCCTCAATGGCGTCGAGCTCTATGTGGCGCGCGATGCGCTGCCCGACACCGAAGACGACGAATATTACCACGCCGACCTGATCGGCCTCGCTGCGGTCAATGCAGCGGGCGATGCGATCGGTCGTGTCGTCGGCATCCATAATTTCGGCGCCGGCGACATCATCGAGATCGCGCCGCTAGAGGGCGCGACCATGCTGTTGCCCTTCACCAATGCGGTGGTGCCGACCGTTGACCTCGCGGCCGGCCGTGTCGTGATCGAATTGCCGGGTGAGATCATCGGCGACGATCCCACCGCGGCATAACTCTTACGCTTTCAACGCTTCCGCAATCGTTGTTGCAAACGGTGTGGTCGGCCGCCCGATCAGTTTGCTCAGCGTATGGCTGTCATCGAACAGCGCGCCATCAGCCGCGGCCGTATCCGACGTCGCGATCAGTTCTGCGAGTTCTTCCGGCAAACCTGCGCCGAGCAGCGCTGCCTTGAAGTCGGCTTCGGGCAAGCGGACATAGGCGACAGTCTTTCCGGACTGCTTCGTGATCTCCGCTGCAAAAGCTTCCAGCGTGTAGGCTTCGTCGCCAGCCAGCTCATAGATTTGTCCGGCGTGATCCGTTGTCGAGGTCAGCACGGCTGCAGCCGCTGCTGCGTAATCTGCGCGCGAGGCCGATGCGATGCGGCCATCACGGGCGCTGCTGATCAGCGCGTTGTGCGCCAATGCCGCGGGGATCGATGCCGTGTAGTTCTCGGTGTACCAGCCGTTGCGCAGCAGCGCGAAAGGAATGCCGGAAGCGCGGATCAATTCTTCCGTCGGCAAATGCTCTTTGGCGACTGAGAGCGGTGAGGTGTCCGCACGCAGTACGCTCGTATAGGCGATCAGCTTCACGCCGGCCTTCTTGGCGGCGTCGATCACATTGCGGTGCTGCGGGACACGTTGCCCCAGTTCGTTCGACGAGATCAGCAGCAGGCGGTCGATGCCCTTGAAGGCGGCGTCCAGCGTGTCCGGTTTGCTGTAATCGGCAGCGACGACGGTGACGCCCCTGGCGGCGAGATCGGCGCCCTTGGCCGGATCGCGCAGGCCAGCGACGATCTGGCTGGCCGGGACAAGTTTGAGCAGGGCGTCGATGGTGAGGCGACCAAGCTGGCCATTGGCGGCGGTGACGAGAATACGGTGGTTCAACATGGCAAAATCTCCTAAGGTCTCTAATTGACGATAGGTCTTGAATAGAGACTGCCTGATCGTACCGTAAGGAGGCAGTTTTTTATCGCCAGGTTACCTGGAAGTGACCTGCGGTCGGCCGGAAGGAGTCTCCCGATGCCCCAAAAAGCTTCTGACAATGCCCCCTTGGCCACCCGCTTCGACGAATGGCGGGCGCGGGGCTTCGATGCCGATGCCTGCCCGGTGCGCAACGTGCTGGACCGCATTGGCGACAAATGGACGTCGCTGCTGCTGGTGGTGCTGGCGGCCCGGCCGCATCGTTTCAGCGAGCTGCATCGTGCGGTGCCGGATATTTCCAAGCGCATGCTGACCCAGTCGCTGCGCGACCTACAGCGCGATGGGCTGATCACCCGCCACGTCTTCCCGACCAAGCCCCCCTCGGTGGAGTATCGCCTGTCGCCGCTCGGCCAGTCCGCGATGGCGCCGCTGGCGGGCCTGATCGACTGGGCGGAACGCAGTTTTGAGGAGATCAAGGCGTCGCGCGCCGCGTTCGATGCCGGCGACACCAGCGAGCAGATGTCGGCGGCTTGAACGGGCTCGCGGGGGTTTGACGCCTCGCGCCGGACGCGCGATGGAGAGCCATGACTATCGAACCCCCACCATGGCGCGCGACGGTACTGACGCTGTTTCCCGAAATGTTTCCGGGACCGCTCGGCATCAGCCTCGCAGGCAAGGCGCTGGCTTCCGGCCTGTGGGCGCTGGAGCCGCGCGATATCCGTGCTTCGGCCACCGACAAGCATCGCAGCGTCGATGACACACCGGCGGGCGGTGGGCCGGGCATGGTGCTGCGGGCAGACGTGCTGGCGGCAGCGATCGATGCGGCAGATGCGCAAGACCGCCCCAGGCTCGTCATGAGCCCGCGCGGTCGGCCATTGACCCAGGCGCGGGTGGCGGAACTGGTTGCGGGGCCGGGGCCGCTGATCGTCTGCGGCCGTTTTGAAGGCATCGACCAGCGCGTCATCGACGCCCGCGGGCTCGAGGAAGTCTCGATCGGGGACTATGTGCTGTCCGGCGGCGAAATTGCCGCCATGACGCTGATTGACGCCTGCGTGCGGCTTTTGCCGGGAGTGATGGGCAAATTGGTCTCGGGAACCGACGAAAGCTTCTCCGATGGACTACTGGAATACCCGCAATATACTCGCCCGCAGACCTTTGAAGGGCGAGAGATTCCCGACGTTCTGATCTCCGGGGACCACGCCAGGGTCGCCAAATGGCGGCTGGCCGAGGCGGAGGCGCTGACCGCCGCACGACGGCCCGATTTGTGGGCGGTCCGTCCGAAAGTGCCGGAATCAGGCAAAAAACGAAAACCGCTAAAAATCACGACGGGCGAGTGACAGAGACGGGTGACAACGGCTTCGCTTTCCCGTATAGCAGCGCCAAATCCGTGCAATGGCAGGGTAAGAGTTTCGAGCGCAGCCCGCGCAACGTCTGGGCGCGCCGCCGATGGAGATTTTCGATGAACCTGATTCAGACGCTTGAAAAAGAGCAGTTCGACCGCCTTTCCGCCACCAAGTCGATCCCGGAATTCGGTCCCGGCGACACCCTCATCGTCAACGTGAAGGTTGTCGAAGGCGAGCGCTCCCGCGTTCAGGCCTATGAAGGCGTCTGCATCGGCCGTAACGGCGGTGGCATCAATGAGAGCTTCACCGTTCGCAAGATCTCCTACGGCGAGGGTGTCGAGCGCGTGTTCCCGCTGCTCTCCCCGATGATCGATTCGATCAAGGTTGTGCGTCGCGGCAAGGTGCGTCGCGCCAAGCTGTATTACCTGCGCGATCTGCGCGGCAAGTCGGCCCGTATCGTCGAGAAGAAGACCGAGCGCCCGGCGAAGGTCGCGGCTGTGGCTGCAGCGAAGTAATTTTCCGCATCACCGAATGTGCGAGACGAAAAGCGCGGCGCAAGCCGCGCTTTTTTGTTACGTGAAGACTGCATACCTCGGTCGCATTGGCGTCGTGATCGCCGAGTGCTATATGACTGGAATGTTTCTAGACCTGCACCAGCACGCATTGCGCATCGTCATCGACGATCATAGCCGGCTGCCCGGTCGCTTCTTCGGTCGCTTCACCACGTCGATCGTGGGTGCGCTTAGAAGCGCGTGAGCAATCTCACGCGTTTCTTTCCCCGTTTCTCAGTTGCGCGCTTTGCGCCGCCGATGCGGCAGATCATTTAGCAGCACGCAACTGGCCCACGTTTTCTTTCGAGGCCTGATCTCATGACTGACTCTGCAAAGCCGACCACCCTGTACGACAAGATCTGGAACGACCATCTGGTCGAGGAAGCCGCCGACGGCACCTGCCTGCTCTATATCGATCGCCATCTGGTGCACGAAGTGACGAGCCCGCAGGCCTTCGAAGGTCTGCGTGCTGCAGGCCGCCGTGTGCATGCGCCGGAGAAGACGCTCGCGGTCGTCGATCACAACGTGCCGACCACGGATCGCACCAAGCCCAATCCCGATCCGGAAAGCACCGAGCAGATTGCGACGCTGGCCGAGAACGTGCGCGAATTCGGTATCGAATATTACAACGAGTTCGACAAGCGTCAGGGCATCGTTCACGTCATCGGCCCCGAGCAGGGCTTTACGCTGCCGGGCACGACGATCGTTTGCGGCGACAGCCATACCTCGACGCATGGCGCATTCGGTGCGCTGGCGCATGGCATCGGCACGTCGGAAGTCGAGCACGTGCTGGCGACACAGACGTTGATCCAGAAGAAGGCGAAGAACATGCGCGCCACCGTCGATGGCAAACTGCCCGACGGCGTCACCGGCAAGGACATCATCCTGGCCATCATCGGCGAGATCGGCACCGCCGGCGGCACCGGCTATGTGCTGGAATATGCCGGCGAGGCGATCCGCGCGCTGTCGATGGAAGGCCGCATGACGGTCTGCAACATGTCGATCGAAGGCGGCGCCCGCGCCGGCCTGATCGCGCCCGACGAGAAGGCCTATGAATTCCTCAAGGGTCGCCCGATGTCGCCGAAAGGCGATATGTGGGAACAGGCCGTGCGCTACTGGGAAACGCTGCGCTCTGACGAAGGCGCGCATTTCGATCACGAGATACGTCTCGACGCCGCCAAGCTGCCCCCCATCGTGACCTGGGGCACGTCGCCCGAGGACGTCATCTCGATCACCGGCAAGGTGCCGAACCCGGCGGACATCGCGGATGAAGCCAAGCGTCTCTCCAAGGAGCGCGCGCTGGCCTATATGGGTCTGACTGCGGGTACGAAAATCACCGATATCAAGCTGGATCGCGTCTTCATCGGCTCCTGCACCAATGGCCGTATCGAAGATCTGCGCGCCGCGGCCAAGGTCGTCGACGGCAAGACTGTCAACGGCCATGTCTCGGCGATGATCGTGCCGGGCTCGGGTCTGGTGAAGGAGCAGGCGGAAGCCGAAGGGCTCGACAAGATTTTCCTGAAAGCCGGCTTCGAATGGCGCGAGCCGGGCTGCTCCATGTGTCTGGCGATGAACCCCGACAAGCTGGCGCCGGAAGAACGCTGCGCCGCCACCTCGAACCGCAACTTCGAGGGTCGTCAGGGCCACAAGGGCCGCACCCATCTGGTGTCGCCGGCGATGGCGGCTGCGGCTGCGATCGCGGGGCACTTCGTCGATATCAGAGAGTGGCGCTGAGTCACTCGCTCGTCATTCCGGGGCAGGCCGGGTCGCGTAGCGGGCCGGCGTGAACCCGGAATCCCGACGTGAGTCCGCGTCTTCCTCGCCTGGAATGAGCAGGCGATGAATACACCGAGATTCCGGGTTCGCATTGCAGCGGCTACGCCGCCTTCATGCGCCCCGGAATGACAGCCACGTGTATCCGGGCTAACTTTGCGACATGCCGCGCCCGCCCTCGAAACCCATCAATCTCGATATCACCGCCGCCCGCCGCATCTGGTTGCGCGCGCAGCGGCTCGATGCGCGTGCGCCGTTCGGTGACGGCGCGGAGGCGGTGAAGGCTGCCGTCCAGCATCTCGGCTATGTGCAGATCGACACCATCAATGTGATCGAGCGCAGCCATCATCACATCCTGTTCTCGCGTATTCCCGATTACAGGCGGGCTGATCTCAAACAGGCCCAGACGCACGACAAGAGCGTGTTCGAATACTGGACCCACGCGCTCGCTTACGTGCCGACCGACGACATCGGCCTCTTCGTGCCGGACATGAAATATTATCGCCGTGAGGGCCACGGCTGGTTCGCGTCGGTGACGTCCGCGGACAAGCGCAAGGTGATGCGGCTGGCCAAAGCCGGCCCGCTGTCGATTCGCGACATCGATGACGACGTGCTGCGCGAGAAGGATCATGAATGGGCCAGCCGCAAGCCGTCGAAGCGGGCGCTGCAATTGGCGTTCTATGAGGGGCATCTCACGATCTCCGAACGCACGGGCATGCTGAAGACTTATGATCTTCTGTTGCGGCATTTCGGCTGGGACACGCTGCCGAAAGCGGCGAGCGCTACGGAGAAGTTCGCCTATCTGCTGGACCGCGCGCTGCGGTCGCAGGGCATCGTCAGTCTGGACTCGATCTGCCATCTGGATGCACCGAGCAAGGCCGGCATACGCAAGCTGATCGAGGCCCGTCTGCGCAAGGGCGAGCTGATGGCCATTACGCTTGATGGCGCCGGCAAGCAGGAGCACTGGACGACGCCCGCTGCGATCGAGGACACCAGCCCGGGCGAGGCTGGGCTGGTGCATGTGCTGTCGCCATTCGATCCCCTGGTGATCCAACGCAAGCGAACAAATTTGTTCTTCGGCCACGATCATCGTTTCGAGGCCTATGTACCGAAGGAAAAACGTCAGCTCGGCTATTTCGCACTGCCGGTGCTGGTGGACGATCAGATCGTGGCGGCCGTCGACCTCAAGACCGATCGGCAGAAGCGCAAATTGCTGATGCAGCAATGGAGCTGGGTCGGCGATGGCGCGAAGCCGAAAACGCCGCGCAAGGAGTGGAAGCGGCGGATCGAAGAAGAGCTCGGGCGGTTCGAGTCGTTTCAGTTGGGCGAGTGAACGACTAACACTCAGTCGTCATGGCCGGGACAAGCCCGGTCATAACCGAGAGTGTGGAGCGTGGCTTTAGTCAAACCGGCCCAACTCACCAGTAAGCATGGAAGCGATGGTAATGCCGCCGGTAGTGCCAGTGGCGGTGATGCCATGGGCGATAGCGGCAGATCTTGCGTGGGCCGTAATAGGTCCAGACGATCCGGCAGAAGCGTCGCGGCTGGTAGTAGCGGGGGCCGTAATAGTAGCTCGGCGCGTAGCCGTAATAGTGCGGGCGGAAATGGCGGCGATAGCCGTAATGGCGCGCGCCGTAGTAACGCGCCGGCGCATAATAGGGGCGCCGGGCGATCAATGGCGCCGCGTAGCGATAGCCGCCGCCATGAAAGGCGGGGCCGCGCCGGAAGCCGCCGCCGACAAAGGCCGGGCCCGGGCGGAAACCGCCACCGCCACGAAACGCAGGCGCTACGGCACGGAAGCCTCCGCCTCCACCGCCACCCCGAAGCGCCGGCATGCCGCCGCCGCGAAATCCGCCGCCGCCTCCGCCATGAAAGGCGTGACCTCCGCCGCCACCGCCGCGGAAACCTCCTCCGCCACCACCGCCGCGTCCACCGCGATGCTGGACCTGCGTGAACAAAGCATCATGCGCCTGCTTGGCTGCGGGTGCCGCGCCGGGATTGATCAGCGAGACTGCCCGCGCCGATGGCGTCAGCGACATCATCATCGCTGCGGCGGCAGCCACGCCGAGCGAGCGCGTCATGAATTGTCTGATCGCAAAACCTCGTTCGGTATTCAGGACAGATCGTCGATCTTGAACATGTCTCATCAGAAACATCCTCCCTCGATCAGCGCATGGGACATCGATCGCGCAAACCTGACGGCACAGGTCCTCGCTTGCGCCAACGGTGCGTTTGCGCATGGTCGTGTCATGTGGGTTGTCGCGCCTTGACCGAAAATTAAGGATGCTGATCTGAACGCGTCATGAATGACGCGGGCGGAAGCCGCGCGGTGCGCACAAAAAAACAGGCGCCGCAAAGGGCGCCCGTCGATGTCGTCCGGTGATGTCAGAGTTTACCAGCGGCCGAAGCTGAAGCCGACGCTGAGCGGGCCGCCGAAACCGACGCCCGGGCCATAACCATAGGCGCCATAGGGACGATAGCCGCCGTAATAGCCGTAGGGCCGGTAGCCGTATCCGCCGTAGTAGGCAGGGCGATAGGCATAGGGGCGTCCGTAATAGGCCGGGCCGTAATAGGAGCGGTACGGACGATAGCCGTATCCGTAGCCATAACGCGGGCCGTAATAGCCGCGATACCCGTAATGCCGGTGACCGAAGTGATGGCGGTGGTGGAAGTGGCGATGGCGCCGCTGTGCGCTGAAGTCCGTCGCCTTCGCCTTGTTGTCCGACGTAGCCTTTTGAGTCGCCTGCGTGTCAGCCATGGCGGGGGCGCTGGTCAATGCGCCGCCGAGTGAAAGTGTTGCAGCCAGCATGGCTGCGCCTACCCAGTTCTTCATGATCTTTCCTTGCCTCGATGGCTTTCCATCGATCGTCTTTCGTCGCCTTCACCCCATAACGCATATGGGGGCAGAGATTTCCCGCGACAGAGAGACGCGGTCAACATCCCGTCAACGAGAACAGGCGCACTTGCGCGCGCCTGTTTCCATTTCAGAGATATTCTCAGTAGCGCCAACCGTGACGACGCACGTGATGCGGCCGGTGCCAGCCATGATGGCGGCGCACGTGATGCGGCCGGTGCCAGCCATGATGGCGGCGGACGTGATGCGGGCGATGCCAGCCGTGGTGACGGCGCATGCCGTGATGCCCGCGATAGCCGCGATCGTGGTGATGGCGATACTGCACCTCGGTCGTCAGCTTCTCACTGCCTTGCACAGACGATGCGATGCCTGGGCTGTTCAGCGAGACTGCATTTGCTTGCTGTGTCGGCGCTGCGACAAACAGCAATCCTGCGATGGCAGCGAAGCCGAAAAATTTCTTTACGTTCACGTGTTCTCTCCTGGGTCTGCTGCGTTCATGTCGAGATGCAGCTTCACGAATGGATCATAGCCCATGCTGATGACGCTAGGGTTTGAGAGGTGAACGCGATGTGAATGGTGCGTGAGCGATATGACGCGGTGGCGGACTGTCGCAGCCGCGGAACGAATGCGCGTCATCGCGCCAATGTGAAGCATGGTTGTAAAACCAAACCGCTGTGCGACACGTATCTCGATCATGCAATGATGGAGGCCATCATGATGCGCTTGATCTCGACGATTGTTGTCACGCTCGCATTTGTCTCCGCCGCTCTGGATCCGTGGATCGAACAGGCGCAGGCGTCGCAAGGCCCCGGCGTGATGCCTGGCACCGCAGGCAAGGCAACACAACTCGCCATGGCGATCATCGTCTATGGCGGTTCGGCGATAGTGATTGCAGCGGGTCTGATCGGTGCCGCGCGAGAGCGCCGCTAGGTCAGCCGCGGCGCCAGTAGCAGTTCATGCGCGGCACGATCACGGTGCCGCTCGGGCGATATTCCTGCACCAGATTGGCGGTGCAATCGCGCACGGCATTCGGGCCGGGATTGTAGCTGGGATAGACACCGCGTTCGTCCGGGGTGCGATAGATGCGAACGCGCGGGCGCGCGCGGCGAGGCTGAACGCTGTCGTCGGACTGGGCGACCTGCGTGGCCGTCTGTGCCTGTGCGACGCCAACCATAGGCAGCGCGCCGAGCGCAACCGCCAATCCCAGTGCCGCCATCATGATCCGCATTTTAACGCCCCAAACCGCCATAGGCATGATCCCGAAAAGTAAATGCCGGTTTTCGCCGACAAACGGGTTCGTTTGTCGAGAGATCATGCCTCAAACAACGCCGCAAAGTCTCCGATTGACGCCCGCGCGTCAACCGCTCGTGAACGCGCTGCACCGGCGCATTGCCATGTCACGGGAATTGGCTAGACAGGGAAACATGTGGCATCAGGCAAAAGCTCCCGATCTCGCCGAAATGGAGGACATGGCCCATGCCATGCTCGCCCTCCTGCCGGAGGGTTTCCGCAAGCTCTGTGCGGGCGTGATCATCCGGGTCGACGATTTCCCGACCGATGAGGTGCTGGAGGAGATGCAGGCCGAGACCGAATTCGACCTGCTCGGCCTGTTCCAGGGCGTCGGCCTGCCATTCCAGAGCCAGGACAATACCGGGCAGTTGCCCAACATGATCTGGCTGTATCGCCGGCCGATCCTGGATTACTGGGCCGAACACGACGAAACCCTCGGCCATATCGTCCGCCACGTGCTGATCCACGAGATAGGCCACCATTTCGGCCTGTCGGACGCCGATATGGAGGCCATCGAGGCTGGCGTCGCCGATTAGCCCTGCATAAATCACCCTTGGACGGGCCGCCCGATCGGGCTAAAACGCCCGCTCAATCCGAGGATACGTTCATGGACAAGTTCACCACGCTGGAAGGCGTCGCGGCGCCGCTGAAGATCATCAATGTCGATACCGACATGATCATCCCGAAGCAGTATCTGAAGACCATCAAGCGTACCGGTCTCGGCAAGGGCCTGTTCTCGGAAGCGCGCTACCTCGATGACGGCAGCGAAAACCCGGATTTCGTCCTCAACAAGCCTGCCTATCGCAACGCCAAGATCATGGTGGCCGGCGACAATTTCGGCTGCGGTTCGTCGCGCGAACACGCGCCCTGGGCGCTGCTGGATTTCGGCATCCGCTGTGTGATCTCAACCTCGTTTGGCGACATCTTCTACAACAACTGCTTCAAGAACGGCGTTCTGCCGATCCGCGTCTCGCAGAAGGATCTCGACGCGTTGTTCGACGATGCCGAGCGCGGCGCCAATGCGACCATCACCATCGATCTGCCGAACCAGGAAATCCGCGGTCCTGACGGCGGCACGGTGAAGTTCGAGATTGATCCGTTCCGCAAGCACTGCCTGCTCAACGGTCTCGACGATATCGGCCTGACAATGGAGAAGAAGGCTTCCATCGACAGCTACGAAGAGAAGCTCAAGACCGCACGCGCCTGGGCCTGATCTCACTTCGGAAGGTGACGCGTGATTCCTGACGTCGTCACCTTTTGGGAGGGCCCGCTCGATGCGCTGCGCAGGCTGTGCCTGAGATCACAGGTCGAGGCGGGCCATCGCGTCACGCTCTACAGTTTTGCACCGATACTCGATCTGCCGGATGGCGTGAGCAATGCCGATGCGGAAGCCGTGTTGCCGCGCGCCTTTGCCGAGCGGCTGCGCCCGTCAGATCCCGATGGCGCGTGGGTTGGCTGGACCCCGCTGCAGTTCAGCGATTTCTTTCGCATTCGGCTGATGGCCGAAGGTCTTGGCCTCTGGCTCGACGCGGATGTGTTGCTGCTGAAGCCGATCGAGATTGATCCGGCAAAACCCTATTTCGCCTGGGAGAAGCGACGTCAGCTCGGCAATTCGGTGCTATATCTACCGCCGGACGATCCGATCGTTGCGGCGTTTGAGGCGCTGATCAGGCAGGACGAGTTGACGCCAGACTGGATGTCATTGCGTCATCGCCTCACCTTTGCATGGCGCAAGCTGCGCGGTAGTGCGAAGCGCGCTAGCGACGTGCGCGTCGCGATCTTCGGCCCGGCATCGCTGACGGCGCTCGCGAAGCGCCACGGCTTGCAGCATCACGCGCTGCCGCGGAAGGCTTATTATTCGATTCACGCGGAGCCGAAGCTATTCTTTGAGCCGTCGGACTTTGCGACGCTGGTCGGCGATCCGGATATTCTCGGCTTTCATATCTCGCCAAAGGGACGCGGGAAGGAAGCGCCGATGCCGGGAAGCTTTTATGCCTGGGCGGCCGAGCGGGTCGGTAAGAGATAGGCGAGCCAGACTCTCGAAGCGGCCGGCCTCCTACGTCATTCCGGGGCGAGCGTCGCCGGCGAAGCCGGCAGAGCGCGAAGCTGACCTCCCGACCCACTCTCGTTATTCCGGGGCGCACGAAGCGGCGCAGCCGCGTAGTGCGAATCCGGAATCTCAGAGTGTTTTGCGTTGAACATGCGGAGATTCCGGGTTCGCTTGCGCGACGTTGTCGCTCCAGCGCCCCGGAATGACGGGTGTGAGGTGGCAAGACAGCGCTTAAACATTTTTTCCTATTCTTCGTTGACAATATCCCCGCCTTGATTATATTCCCCTTCGTCCTGCCCCACCGAGAGGGGCGATCGCGATCGTCACGTTCGCGGGGCAGGATGCGGTGGACGCCGGAGATGCGGCGTTACGCGGTTCATGGGGGACGTCTGTCTTCGGGCAGGACGGATCTGCGCCAGCACTGCCACTGGCAAGGAGACGTTTAGCCTTGGGATGGAAAGACCCCTGGACAGTGTGACGGACGACCAAATCGAAACGCGTCCGGCTTACTCGCTTGAGGCACCCTGTCCCATTCGCCTTGGGACTGTAATTTTGGTGATCGGATCGTTCGCCATGGCAACGCGCAAGCAACCGAAAAAACACCGTATGCGGAACGTCGGGCAATCGCTCGGCGCCTCCGAAAGTCCTGATGCACTCTCAATTGCGGAAGACCGCATTCGCATCAGGCCCAAGGGTGCAACGGGCACCTGGCGTTCCGCACGCCCTCTCACAAGGGGGCGGGAATGCAGCAGACGACGGCGCCCCCGCGCCGCAAATAATGGGGGCGATGACGCATGTCTGAAGGACAAGACTCTCCAGAACAGTGGCTGTTTGACAGTTGAATCTGAAATCGCGTGACGTGCGAACGCTCACAACAAACTCCACGTCATGCCCGGCGAATGCCGGGTATCCACGTCTTGGCCACAAGGAAGACGTGGATGGCCGGGAGCATCTAGCGAAGCTCGCTTCGCGCCCCCGGCCATGACATGAGGTCCGGTCTCATCGTAAAACGCGCGTCGCGCTGTCCATCCCGCCCCGGAATGACGCCTGCGCGTCAGCTCCCCATCGCGGCAATCGCGTCCGAGATCGCGATTGTGCGCTTGGCCATATCCGCATGCAGCCGCTCGACCATCTTGCCGTCGAGCTGAATCGCGCCGCGGCTGGCGTTTTCCGGCTGTTCGAACGCTGCGATGATGCGGCGGGCCTGGGCAACTTCGTCGTCCGGGGGCGTGAAGACCTTGTTGCAGGCCTCGATCTGGCTCGGATGGATCAGCGTCTTGCCGTCGAAGCCGATGTCGCGGCCCTGTTCGGCTTCGGCGATGAAGCCCTCGGTATCGCTGAAATTGCTGTAGGGACCATCGAGAATTTCGAGACCATGCAACCGCGTCGCCAGCACGCAATGGGTAATCATCGGCAACATCGCCGCGCGGCCGGGCATCATTCGGATGCGGGTTTCACGCGCGATATCGTTGGGGCCGAACACGAAGCCGGCCAGGCGATTTTCGGAATCCCTGGAGGCTGCCGCGAGTTCCTCCGCATGGAGGATGGCGCGCGAGGTCTCGATCATGGCCCAGACCTTGATCGACATGTCGGCGCCGATGTCACTCAGGCGATCCGCAATGGCGGAGAGATCCTCGACGCTGGAGATCTTCGGCACCAGGATGCCATCGGGCTTGGCCTTGCCGGCCATGGTGACGTCGTCGATCCACCATGGCGAATCCAGCGCATTGATGCGGATGATGACCTCGCGCTTGCCGAAGCCGCCGGCGGCCAGCGTCTGCGCGATGGCGTCGCGCGCGGTTCCCTTGGCGTCCGGCGCCACGGCGTCTTCGAGATCCAGGATGATGCCGTCGGCCGGTACGGTGCGGGCCTTCTCCAGCGCGCGCGGGTTCGAGCCGGGCATGAACAAATGGCTGCGGCGCGGACGGATCATGGCGTCATTTCCCTGTAACTATGGCCTGTTCGTTATTCAGGCATCCGCGATAACATTTCAGCACGCCGCCCGGAAGGCTTGTTCGCGCTGGCGTCCTATGGTTATCCGTGGGGACCCATGAGGCAGACCATGACAGCATCATTTCCGCAGCAACTGATTGCCGGCTACCAGACCTTTACGTCGGAGCGATTGCCGACCGAGCAGTCGCGCTTCCGCGAATTATCGGAAAAGGGCCAGTCGCCGGAAGTCATGGTGATCGGCTGCTGCGACTCGCGGGTGTCGCCGGAGGTCATCTTCGATGCCTCGCCCGGCGAACTGTTCGTGGTGCGCAACATCGCCAACCTGGTGCCGGTCTATCAACCCGATGGCGGCGCCCATGGCGTCTCGGCAGCGCTGGAATATGCGGTGCAGGTGTTGAAGGTGAAACACATCGTCATCCTTGGCCACGCGCAATGCGGCGGTATCCGCGCTTTCGTCGACAATGCGGCGCCGCTGTCGCCGGGTGACTTCATCGGCCGCTGGATGTCGATGTTCATCAAGCCCGACGAAAAGGTCGAGATCCGCGAGCACGAGGCGTTCCAGGATTTCGTCACCCGTATCGAAAAGGCCGCCGTGTTCCGCAGCCTTGAGAACCTGATGACGTTCCCGTTTGTGAGCAGCAAGGTCGCGAAGGGCGAACTCGAATTGCACGGCGCTTACTTTGGCGTCGCGGTGGGATCGCTGTCGGTGCTGGATCAGGTCGCGAAAGAGTTTCGGCCGGTCAGCCAGGCAAAGGCCTCCTGATACCCCGACCTCATCATCGGGCGGCTTCCACGCGCTATGAAAAGAAAAAGCCCGGACGCTTTTGCGACCGGGCTTCGTTGTTTTTGCGAGGCTGCGGGAAGTTTACGCGGCCTTCTTCTTCGCGGTGATCAGCTTGCGGTTGATCAGGCATTCCGCGATCTGCACGGCGTTGAGCGCCGCGCCCTTGCGGAGGTTGTCCGAGACACACCACAGAACGAGACCGTTATCGACCGTCGCATCCGTGCGGATACGGCTGATATAGGTAGCGTCTTCGCCGGCGGCTTCATAAGGCGTGACGTAGCCACCGGGCTCGCGCTTGTCGATCACGAGGCAGCCTGGCGCATTGCGCAGGATGTCGCGGGCTTCATCTTCCGAGATCGGGTTCTCGAATTCGATGTTGACCGCTTCCGAGTGGCCGACGAACACCGGCACGCGCACGCAGGTCGCGGACATCTTGATTTTGGGATCAAGAATCTTCTTGGTCTCCATCATCATCTTCCACTCTTCCTTGGTGTAGCCGTCCTCCATGAACACGTCGATCTGGGGGATGACGTTGAAGGCGATACGCTTCGGGAATTTGTTATTGACCAGCTCGCTGTTGGTGTAGACGGCCTTGGTCTGCGAGAACAACTCGTCCATCGCATCCTTGCCGGCGCCCGACACCGACTGATAGGTCGAGACGACGACGCGCTTGATGGTTGCCTTGTCATGCAGTGGCTTCAGCGCCACCACGAGCTGCGCAGTCGAGCAGTTCGGGTTTGCGATGATGTTCTTCTTGCTGAAGCCATCAACGGCAGCAGCGTTTACTTCCGGCACGATCAACGGCACGTCCGGGTCCATGCGCCAGGTCGACGAGTTGTCGATCACGACGGCACCGGCTGCGCCGATCTTCGGCGACCATTCCTTGGACACGGCTCCGCCGGCCGACATCAGGCAGATGTCGACGTCGCTGAAGTCATAGGTCGCAAGGTCTTTGCATTTCAGGGTTTTGTCGCCGAAGGAAACCTCAACGCCCATGCTGCGGCGCGACGCAAGCGCCACGACCTCGTCAGCGGGGAATTTACGTTCATCCAGAATGCTGAGCATTTCACGCCCGACATTGCCGGTCGCTCCGACCAGCGCGACTTTGTAACCCATCGTTCACTCTCCGAAGAAATATGCTTCACCCCCACATACCGTGGAAAGGGAAGAGCCGCGCTTCTATGCGAGAAACGTCGCAAAGACAACGTCCTAAGCATGTTTGCGTGTTTTGATGCGTTCAATTTTGGTTTCGCACCACCCAAAGTCGGCAGGCGTCCATCCGGTCCTGCAGAGCTTTGCCGACGAGTGCGGCGCCATCGCCGTGCGTCTGCTCGCTTATATGGGGGCACTGGCACTGGTTGTCATGGCCGCGGTCACCGTGTTCGATGGGCTGGAATTCGATTTCGGCAGTGAACCAGCCGCCAAGGCTGGCTGGAGTGTCGCCAGCCGCTCCCATCCCGCTTTTGCCGTCAGCCAGTTCGATTTGTCAGGTAAAACAGCGTCTTACGAGATCATGAGGCACCCCGAAGGGGGCCGCAAGGATGTCCTGCGCTGGGCGTCGCCAGGGGAGCCCCCGGTGGCCGAACTGGAATTGTATCGCCCTGGTGCCGAGGCCGAGCGGGCAGGTCCGCCAGCGGCGGACATCGCGGGCCGCATGGACCCCGGCGGCGTCCGTGAAGTGGTGGGCGAGGGCATCATCGACAGCAAATTCGGGCCGGTTGCCCTGATGGGCTTTGCCGACCGGCTGAAGGACAGCAAGCGCTGCCTCGGCTTCATGAAGACCCTGGATGCCGCCAATCTCAGGATTTCCGGCTGGTCGTGCCAGGGCGACGGCCTGCCGGCCCGGCGGGCGGCCATAGGCTGCACCTTGAACCGGCTGGTGCTGCTGACAGCCGGCAATGAACCCCGGCTGCAGGAAGCGTTCGCGCAGGCAGATCTGAGGCAGATGGGCTGCATCAGTGGCGTGGCGCTGTCAGCCACCTCGGCCGACTGGGTCACCGGCGCCCAGAACCCGCTGCTGCGCGGCAGCCTGTGACCTCTTCGTGATGGGTTGGACCAAGACCTTGGATTACATGCAACATTCGGCCACACCGCGCATTATATCGACGACTGTGGCCGGATAGACCTTGTGGCCGGATACCCCGGCCAGCTAAATTGACCGCAAATCGGATTTGCCGACTCGGCTTTTGAACGCCGATCTTCTGACTGCAATGAGGACCTGATGACCTTGAAATTCCCCGCCGCGAAAACTCTCGCCATGTTGTTCGCGACGGTTGCCGTCATCGCGACCGCCGTTGCCGTCTCGCCGGCCGATGCTGCCACCAAGAAGAAGGTTCGTGTTTCTGACCGTGACGCTGTTTATGGCGCACGCGGCCCGAACGTGTCCTATCAGCAGGGCCGCACCCGCGTTTATGTGACGCGCCGCTCCTGGCTCGATGCTGGCGTTGAAGTGCTTCCGGGCGACCGCAAGTTCACCGATTACGCCTATCCGCCCGGCTACTCCTTCGCCCGCGACAACAACAACCGTCCGCTGGATCGCCAGCCGCTCAACTCGCAGTGGGATCTCGGCGGCTATCCCGAGCGCTTTCCGCTCTACTGAGCGCAATGATCTATCGATACGAAAATGCCCGGCTCAGCCGGGCATTTTTTGTTTAGGGAGAGGTTCGTGCGCGCTTAAGCGTGCAGCGCCTGCAGTTCCTTCAGCAGCGCTTCGCCCATGCCGGACGTGCTCACAATGGTCGCGCCGTCCGACTTGATATCCGCCGTGCGCAGGCCCTTCGCCAACACCGCGGCGATCGCCTGGTCGACCTTGTCGGCCAACTCGCCCATCTCCAGCGAATAACGCAGCGCCATGCCGAACGAGGCGATCATGGCCAGGGGGTTGGCCATGCCTTTGCCGGCGATATCCGGCGCTGAGCCGTGCACCGGCTCATACATTGCCTTGCGCTTTTTGGTCTTGGCATCGACTTCGCCGAGCGAGGCCGAGGGCAGCATGCCAAGCGAGCCGGTCAGCATCGCTGCGATGTCGGAGAGCATGTCGCCGAACAGATTGTCGGTGACGATGACGTCGAACTGCTTCGGCCACTTCACGAGGTTCATGCCGCCGGAATCAGCGAGCTGATGCTCGAGCGTGACGTCCTTGTATTCGCGGCCATGCACCTGAGTGACAACCTCGTTCCAGAGCACGCCCGACTTCATGACGTTACGCTTCTCCATCGACGTCACCTTGTTCTGGCGCTTGCGGGCCAGATCGAAAGCGACGCGGGCGATGCGCTCGATTTCATAGGTGTCGTAAACCTGCGTATCGACGGCACGCTTCTGGCCGTTGCCGAGATCGGTGATGGTCTTCGGCTCGCCGAAATAGACACCGCCGGTGAGTTCGCGCACGATCATGATATCGAGGCCCTCAACCACTTCGCGCTTCAGGCTCGAGGAGTCGGCGAGGGCGGGATAGCAGACCGCCGGACGCAGATTGGCGAACAGGCCGAGATCCTTGCGCAGGCGCAGCAGGCCGGCTTCCGGGCGATGCTCATAGGGGACGCCGTCCCATTTCGGGCCGCCGATAGCGCCGAAGATGATGGCGTCGGCAGCATTGGCCTTGGCCATGGTGGCATCGGTGATCGGCAGCTTGTCGGCATCATAGGATGCGCCGCCAACCAGGCCGGTCTCGGTTTCGAATTTGGCGATGCCCTGGGCGTCGATCCAGTCGATCAGGCGCGTCACCTCCGCCATCACTTCGGGGCCGATCCCGTCGCCGGGGAGAACCAGCAGTTTGTGCGCCGCCATGATCGTTTCCTTCTCTGAACGCTGAATTTCGGGCGAGTGCTAAGCCGTCATTGCTGCATTGGCAAGACAGCCTTGCTGCAAGCGTCGATTGCAGCCGGCGCAAAACCTGCGACAGTGACGCCCAGCCGGAGTAGCCAGTGACGTCATCCACCCCTTCGTTTTCGCGCCGTGATCCGGCTGTGCTGATCCTCATGCTGTCGCTCGCGCCCGCCATCGGGCTCGGCATCGGGCGCTTCGTCTATTCGCTTGTATTGCCGGATATGCGCGACAGCTTGCAGTGGTCCTATTCGGCCGCGGGCTTCATGAATACCGTCAACGCGGCCGGCTATCTGCTCGGCGCACTCGCGGCAGCAGGTCTCGGCAAACGGTATGGTCTGTTCGCGGTGATCCAGATCGGCACGGCGGCCTGCATTGCGTCGCTATTGCTTTGTGGCATCACGGCGGATTTCACGCTGCTAAGCATCGCCCGTTTCGTCACCGGATTTGGCGCGGCCATCTCGTTTGTGGCAGGCGGCGCGCTGGCGGCGACCATCGGTCTCGCGCATCCGGAGCGTTCGTCCTATCTGCTCAGCCTGTTCTATGCCGGGCCGGGAATGGGCATTCTGGTGTCCGGCCTGATCGCGCCTTTTGTGCTGCAAGGCTTTGGCGCAGGCTCCTGGTGGATCGTCTGGCTGGTGATCGGCCTCGTCTCGGTGGTGATGGGCCTGCCGTTGCTGCGGCGTTTGGTCGATGCGGCGGAAGGCACGTCCACTGAGGCCGCGCCATCCGTCGCGATCCGCCCGATGTGGATTTACCTCATTGCCTATTTCATGTTTGGCGCCGGCTACATCGCCTACATGACCTTCATGATTGCCTATGTACGCGATGGCGGCGGCAGCGCGGTGGCCCAGAGTGCGTTCTGGTGTCTGATCGGCGTCAGCTCGTTCGCGTCGCCATGGCTGTGGCGCGGCGTGCTCGCGCGTGGCCAGAGCGGCCGCGCCATGGCAATCATTCTCGGCACCAATGCGGTAGGCGCGGCGATGCCGCTGCTCGGGCATTCGCCTGTGGTGCTCGGCATCTCCGCCGCCGTTTTCGGCGTTGCATTCTTCGCGGTGGTTGCGGCGACCACGGCCTTCGTGCGCTTCAACTATCCTCGGGCGGCATGGTCGAAGGCCATTGCAGCGGTGACGATCGTGTTCGGCATCGGCCAGACCCTGGGCCCGATCGCGGTGGGTGCCATCACCGATGCGACGGGAAGTCTGACGTCGGCGCTGGTGGTTTCGGCGGCGACGCTCGCGATTGGCGCTGCCATGTCGATGTTCCAGAAGCCGATCAGCTCCCGCTGAAATCGTTATAGCCCTGGTCTTCCCAATAGCCGCCCTTGTAGTCGTTGGTGACTTCCATCGCGACGACGTATTTCGGATTCTTGAATCCGAGTTTGGTCGGTACGCGGATCTTCATCGGGAAACCATAGGCCCGCGGCAGAAGCTGGTTGTCGAATTTGAAGGTCATCTGGGTCTGCGCATGCATGGCCGTGGGCATATCGAGTGAGCTCGTATAGTCCTCGGCGCAGCGGAAATGGACCCACTTTGCATTGGTGTCCGCGCCGACCAGTTTCAGGAAGTCACGCAGCGACGTACCCTGCCAGGAGCCGATGGCGCTCCAGCCTTCCACGCAGATATGGCGGGTGATCTGTGATACTTCCGGCAGCTTGTGCAGTTCATCCAGCGTCCAGGACCTCTTGTCCTGGACGAGGCCGGAGACTTCGAGCTTCCATTCCTTGCCGTCGACATTCGGCGCGTCGTCCTCGGCATAGAAGGCATTGAACGGAAATGGACGCTTGATGTCTTTCTCGGAATAGGTTGGCGCCAGCGTGTTCGGATTGAAGATTCGGGCCTGCACCATGTCGTTGAACTTGGACATGTGTGTCAGCAGGCTCTCGGCCGAGAGACTGTCGCTCACGTCGCAGCCGGTGAGCAGCGTTAACGCGCCGAAGCTTGCACCCGACGCGATGAAACGACGGCGCGACAGGTCTGGCATCAATTTCGTGGCGTCCTTGACGAGGAGATTCTTGTCGACGCCGGGAATGATGAGGGAGCGGATTTTCTTGATCATGGTCGTATTTCCTCAGCGTCCGATGATCATCGCGCGCAGGCTCTTCGGTACGATCAGGGCCAGAGCGACGTGGATGACGAGGAAGCCGACGATGGCCGCCATCATGAAGAAATGCACATAGCGGGCGGTGTCGTAGCCGCCGAACAGCGCAGTAAGATATTGCAGCTGGACAGGCTTCCAGATGGCCAGGCCCGACAGGACGATCAGAATGCCGACCACGATAATCCCGGTATAGAGCAGCCTCTGCACTTGATTGTAGGTTGAGAGATCAGCGTGCGAGAGCTTGCCGGTCAGCGCAGCCTTGGTGTCGTCGAGCACACCTTTCGCTGAGATCGGCAGCAGCTTCTTACGGAAGCGTCCGGTGACCATGCCAAGCGTCAGATAGACGAGGCCGTTGATCACCAGCAGCCACATCGCGGCGAGGTGCCACATGATGCCGCCGCCGAGCCAGCCGCCGAGCGTGATCGACGATGAGAAGGTGAAATTGAACAGCGGCGAGGCATTGTAGATCTGCCAGCCCGACATGATCATCAGCACGATCGCGACGGCGTTGATCCAGTGCACGACGCGCACCCAGGCTGGCTGGATGACTTTGGTATTCGTAACCTTGGTTGCGGCGCGGTCGCCGGCGGCTGTGATGCTCGACATAGGCATATCCTGGGCTGAGCAGTGGTTCGATGGTGCTCGGTGACGCGAGTTATTAGCAGCTATACGGCATAACCGGTCGTTCGTTACGGCGGCTCTTATAACAACCCCGGTCGGGTCGGCTCATACCGATCACAAAAAAGCGAGCCGGGTTGCCCCGGCTCGCTCCTTTGTGCGCCCCTCGGTATCCTTGGGGGACGCGCGCGCATCCGGTGGGGACAAGTCAGGATGCGCGAACTTGTTTCGCAGAAGCCGGAGATCAGGCTTTCGGCATCAGGACAGTATCGATGACGTGAATCACGCCGTTCGACTGGTTGACGTCGGCGATGGTCACGGTTGAGGAGCCGCCCTTGGCGTCGACGATCATCACCTTGCCGCCAGAAGCCTTCACGGTCAGCTCTTCGCCTTCCACGGTCTTCAGCTTCTGGCCGTCCTTGAGGTCGGCGGCATTCAGTTTGCCGGGGACCACATGGTAGGTCAGAATCTTGGTCAGGGTCGCCTTGCTCTCAGGCTTCACCAGCGTGTCGACGGTACCGGCCGGCAGTTTGCCGAAGGCGGCGTTCGTCGGTGCGAACACCGTGAACGGGCCCTTGCCGGAGAGCGTATCGACCAGGCCGGCGGCCTTTACGGCGGCGACCAGCGTGGTGTGATCCTTCGAGTTGACGGCGTTCTCGACGATGTTCTTCGACGGATACATCGGCGCGCCGCCGACCATGACGGTCTTCTCGCCCGACATTTCGCTCTTCATCATCTTCTTGTCTTCGGCCTGTGCGGGGGCAAGCACGGCGCCAGTGATGGCGAGGGTGCTGAATGCGACGGCCGACAGAAGTGCAATGCGCTTGGACATGGATCGTCTCCCGAGTGATGTAAGTGACCAGCGATCTCGCTGGTGCGATGATTGGGTATCGACCGCGGCAATCCCTTGGAGTTTCGATTGCGCCGTCGATGCCCGAGTTACGCGAGGCCTCGGGGGCCAGTTTCAGTCTATATTTTTTGTCACCGCTGAAACTTTTGCGGGTGCATTTCGTTCGCGCGCGGCAATCAATAACGAGTTCGATGCATCGCGTTTGATACAATCATGAGCGGAAGTCGCGACGAGATGACGCGACTTGAGGGGCTGATCCACCGGATATGGCGGTCCAGCCGCCTGCAGGATGCGTTGCCTAGATATGGCCATTCTTGCTAAGGAACGGGACAAATTGACGCGATCGTTGGGCCTTCTGCACCGGTCGCTCCCGCACTCCTGCACCGCGTGACCTTGCCATGAACGCCAACCTGTTTTCTCGCCTGTTCGACAAACTCGACGATGCTTCGCGTCTCGCGATCGAGACGCCCGAGGGCAAGCACATCAGCTATGGCGATCTGATCGCGCTGGCGGGCCAGATGGCTAATGTTCTGGTGGCCCGTGGCGTCAAGCCAGGTGACCGTGTGGCGGCGCAGACCGAGAAGTCAGTGCCCGGTCTGGTGCTGTATCTGGCGACCGTGCGCGCCGGCGCGATCTATCTACCGCTCAACACGGCCTACACGCTCAACGAGCTCGATTACTTCATTACCGACGCCGAACCCTCGCTGGTGGTGTGCGATCCCTCCAAGGCTGAAGGCTTCGCCACCATTGCGGCCAAGGTTGGCGCGAAGGTCGAGACGCTTGGCGCGGACGGCAAGGGGTCGCTGACCGATGCGGCAGCGAAGGAAAAGCCGGACTTCCAGACAGTCGAGCGCAAGAACGAGGATCTCGCCGCAATCCTCTATACGTCGGGCACCACCGGCCGCTCCAAGGGAGCGATGCTGAGCCACGACAATCTGGCTTCGAATTCGCTCAGCCTTGTTGAATACTGGCGTTTCACCAGGGACGACGTGCTGATCCACGCGCTGCCGATCTATCACACGCATGGTCTGTTCGTGGCAAGCAATGTGACGCTGTTTGCGCGCGCGTCGATGATCTTCCTGCCGAAGCTCGATCCGGAACTCATCATCAAGCTGATGGCGCGCGCCACCGTGCTGATGGGCGTGCCGACCTTCTACACGCGTATCCTGCAGTCGCCGAACCTGACGAAAGAGTCCTGCAGCCACATGCGGCTGTTCATCTCGGGCTCCGCGCCGCTGCTGGCCGATACCCATCGCGAATGGTTTGCGCGCACCGGCCACGCCGTGCTCGAGCGTTACGGCATGACCGAAACCAACATGAACACGTCGAACCCCTATGACGGCGAGCGGGTACCCGGCGCGGTGGGCTTCCCACTGCCTGGCGTGTCCGTGCGCGTTACCGATCCTGAGACCGGCAAGGAATTCGCGCGTGACACCATCGGCATGATCGAGGTGAAGGGCCCGAACGTGTTCCAGGGCTATTGGCGGATGCCCGAGAAGACCAAGGCGGAATTCCGCGACGACGGTTTCTTCATCACCGGCGACCTCGGAAAGATCGACGCCAAGGGCTATGTGCACATTCTTGGTCGTGGCAAGGATCTGGTGATCTCCGGCGGGTTCAATGTCTATCCGAAGGAAATCGAAAGCGAGATCGACGCCATGCCCGGCGTGATCGAAAGCGCCGTGATCGGCGTGCCGCATGCGGATTTCGGTGAGGGCGTCACCGCGGTGGTCGTGAGCGACAAGAAGACGGCGATCGATGAGGCCTCCGTGCTCAAGGCACTCGATGGCCAGATCGCCAAGTTCAAGATGCCGAAGCGCGTGATCTTCGTCGACGATCTGCCGCGCAACACCATGGGCAAGGTGCAGAAGAACGTGTTGCGCGATAGCTACAAGGATATCTACGCGAAGTAAGTCCTCGCACGATCCCTCATGGTGAGGAGGCGCGTAGCGCCGTCTCGAACCATGAGATGCTGTGTGGCCATACCCTAGATCACATGCTCCGGCGCGAGTGCGCAGGCCGAATTCGGATCCATCTCGATCTGGATCGTCGCGTGCTCAATGCCGAAGTCACGCTTCAGGCGCGCGGCGACTTCCATCAGATAGGCGTCGCCGGGTGCGCCTGACGGGATCACCATGTGACAGGTCAGCGCCACTTCGGTTGTGCTCATCGGCCAGATATGCAGGTCGTGCACCTGCGCGACGCCCGGGCATTGTTCGAGGTAGCCGCGCACGGCAACGGGGTCGATGCCGCGCGGAACGGCGGCGAGCGACATCGCAGCGGAGTCGCGCAAGAGGCTCCAGGTGCCCCAGACGATCAGCACACAGATGACGAGGCTGGTCAGGGCGTCGATCCGCAGCCAGCCGGTGAACATGATGACGATCGCGGCAATGACCACGCCAACCGAGACCGCGGCGTCGGCGACCATATGCAGATAGGCGCCACGAATGTTGAGGTCGCTGTTGCGGCCCGAGGCAAACAGCCAGGCGGTCACGCCGTTGATGACGATGCCGATGGTGGCGACGATCATCACGGTGATCTCGGCTACCGGTTCGGGATTGAACAGTCGCAATACGGCTTCCCAGGCGATGGCACCGACGGCAACCAGCAGGAACACCGCGTTGAAGAGCGCCGCGAGAATTGAAGAACCGCGCAAGCCATAGGTGAAGCGCGGCGTCGGCGCGCGCTTTGACAGCACAGCTGCGGTCCATGCCGCGATCAGCCCGAGCACATCCGAGAGATTGTGCCCGGCATCGGCCACCAGCGCCATCGAGCCGCTGGCATAGCCATAGATCGCCTCGATGACGACGAAGACGGTATTGAGGCTGATGCCGACGGCAAAAGCCATGCCGAAATTAGCGGGCGCATGCACATGTCCGCCGGGACCGTGGGAATGACCGGCGTGATCGCCTTGCGCGTGGTCGTGGCCGGCATGGTCGTGTGTGTGACCGTGGTCGTCATGATCGTGATGTGAGTGCGCCATCGGTGTTCCGTCGCGTGGTCTGACGGCATCCATAGCAAGTTATGATCCGGATACTATTACGGTAGCTGTTGTGCGTCGGCCGCTCTGATTTACGGGGTCATATTAGAGCGATGACAAACCGGCTGCCGACGATGAATAGATAAATTCCAAACGCCATTTCCAGCGCGCGCTTCGACATCGCATGTGCCGCCTTCACGCCGAGCGGCGCCACCAGCAGGCTGGTCGGCATCACCAGCAGCGCGCCGATCAGCGAGACATAACCGACAGCGAAGGGCAGCTGCAGCGCTGCGACATCGGGAAAGCGCGCGGCGGCCGGCCAGCCGGCATAGATGTAGCCGATGGCGCCGGGGATCGAAATCAGCACGGCGAGTGCTGAGGATGTCGCCACCGCCTGATGGATAGGCCGGCCATAAAAGGTCATCAGCAGGTTCGAGAACAATCCGCCGCCAATGCCCATCAGCGTGGAGAGCAGACCGACGAAGAAGCCGTAAATCTTCATCAGCGGGCCGTCGGGCAGGTCGTCGCCGAGCTTCCAGCCGTCGCGCGCGAGCAGCAGCCGTGCCGCCGCGGACCAGGCAACGGCAACGAAAACGATCTTGAACAGCCGCTCCGGCGCATAGCGGGCGGTGACACTGCCGATGATGACGCCGATCAGGATCGGCCACCACCACTTCCGCAGGATCTCCATATCTACGGCGCCGCGGGCCATATGGGCACGGAAGGACCGGATCGAGGTCGGGATGATAATGGCCAGCGAGGTGCCGATACAGAGCGGCATCCGCACTTCCAGAGGCACTCCGGCGATGCGGAAACACTCGTAAAATACGGGGACCAGGATGGCGCCGCCGCCTATCCCGAAGACACCTGCTAGGAAACCCGCCAGTGCGCCGACGGCAATAAGAAGCGCCGCCAGTTCGACAATCTCGGTTACATTGAGTCCGGTCATTCCCGCCCCGATTGCCATTTGCTATCGCATCATGAAGTTCTCATGAATCGCGCTTCACCAAGGCTGTCAGCAACAAGCCTGGCAACTGTCAATACCCGCAAATGCAAGGCTCATTTGAAGCTCTGAACGATTGTTCGGAGTATGTCATTTCGCGATTGCACTGGTTGTTTTGAGTTCGTAAATAGAATTGCTCTACGCGATCCCCAATCGGGCACCGTCTGCCCATTAACCTGTCAAAGTTGCTAAATGACCGCTCGGATCGAACGACCCCTTTCGCCGCATCTGCAAGTGTACCGCTGGACCCTGACGATGGCGCTGTCCATCGTGCATCGCGCTACCGGCGTCGCCTTGTATTTCGGCACTTTGCTTCTTGTCTGGTGGCTGATCGCCGCTGCGTCCGGCCCAGCAGCCTATGCGCATGTGCAGGCCTTCACCGGCAGCATCATCGGTCGCCTGATCGCATTCGGCTACACGTGGGCGCTGATCCATCATGCCATGAGCGGCATCCGCCATCTGGTCTGGGATCTCGGCTACGGATTCAAGCCATCCGAGCGTGAATGGCTCACCTGGGCCGCATTGATCGGCGGCATCAGCATCACCATCCTGCTCTGGATCATTGCATACGCGGTCGGAGGCGGACGATGAGCGGTTCCAACTCGCCGAAGTCGGTGCGCACGCCGCTCGGCCGCGTCCGTGGTCTCGGCTCCTCGCATTCCGGCACCTCGGACTTCTGGCGTCAGCGCCTGACCGCCGTGGCCATGCTGCTGCTGATGATCCCTGTGATCTTCATCGTGATGTCGGTTTTCAGAAGCAATCAGGCCGGCGTTGCGCAGGTCCTCGGTTCGCCGATCGTGGCTATCGTCATGCTGCTCTTCATCGTTGCTAGCATCTGGCACATGAAGATCGGCATGCAGGTCGTGATCGAAGACTATGTCCATGACGAGAAGATCAAGCTGATCTCGATCATCGGCAACAACTTCTTCTCTGCCGCCGTGGCGCTGGCATCGATCTACGCCATCCTTAAACTTTCATCCGGAGTGTAGCGCATGGCCGTCAACGGCACTGGCGCGAACGGCGTTGGCGGCCCCGCCACCAACGGCCACGCCTATCCCATCGAAGATCACACCTATGACGTCGTTGTCGTTGGCGCCGGCGGCGCCGGCCTGCGCGCCACCGTCGGCTGCGGCGAGGCCGGTCTGCGCACGGCCTGCATCACCAAGGTGTTCCCGACCCGCTCGCACACGGTTGCAGCACAGGGCGGCATCTCCGCCTCGCTCGGCAACATGCACGAGGACAACTGGCGCTGGCACATGTACGACACCGTGAAGGGGTCGGACTGGCTCGGCGATCAGGACTCGATCGAATATATGGTGCGCAACGCGCCCGACGCCGTTTACGAGCTCGAGCACTGGGGCGTGCCGTTTTCGCGCACCGAAGACGGCAAGATCTATCAGCGCCCGTTCGGCGGCATGACCATGGATTACGGCAAGGGCCAGGCCCAGCGCACCTGCGCGGCCGCCGACCGTACCGGTCACGCCATGCTGCACACGATGTACGGCCAGGCCCTGCGCCACTCGGCTGAATTCTTCATCGAATACTTCGCTATCGACCTGATCATGGACGATCAGAACGTCTGCCGCGGCGTCATTGCGCTCAAGCTCGACGACGGCACGCTGCATCGCTTCAAGGCGCAGACCGTCATTCTCGCCACCGGCGGCTATGGCCGCGCTTACGCTTCCTGCACCTCGGCGCATACCTGCACCGGTGACGGTGGTGCCATGGCGCTGCGTGCTGGCTTGCCGCTGCAGGACATGGAATTCGTTCAGTTCCATCCGACCGGCATTTACGGTTCGGGCTGTCTTGTCACCGAAGGTGCACGCGGTGAAGGCGGCTATCTCGTCAATTCCGAAGGCGAGCGCTTCATGGAGCGCTACGCACCGTCGGCCAAGGACCTTGCCTCGCGCGACGTCGTTTCGCGCGCGATGACCATCGAAATCCGCGAAGGCCGCGGCGTCGGCAAGAAGAAGGATCACATCTTCCTTCATCTCGACCATCTCGATCCAAAGGTGCTGGCGGAACGTCTGCCGGGCATCTCCGACTCGGCGCGCATCTTCGCCGGCGTCGATGTCACCAAGGAGCCGATCCCGATCGTTCCGACGGTGCACTACAATATGGGCGGCATCCCGACCAACTATCACGGCGAAGTCGTCACCAAGAAGGATGGCGACGACAATGCGGTGGTGCAGGGCCTGATGGCCGTGGGCGAAGCCGCCTGCGTGTCGGTGCACGGCGCCAACCGTCTCGGCTCCAACTCGCTGATCGATCTCGTGGTGTTCGGCCGCGCGGCCGCGCTGCGCTGCGCCGAGAAGCTGACGCCGAATGCCAAGCAGCCAGACCTGCCGAAGGACTCGGCCGACCGCGCGCTCGGCCGTCTCGATCACTATCGTTATTCGAAGGGCGGCACGCCGACCGCGAAGATGCGCGAGAACATGCAGCACGTCATGCAGACCAACTGCGCCGTGTTCCGTACCGGCGAAGTGCTGGACGAGGGCAAGACCTTGATTCACAAGGTCTATAGTGGCATCGGCGACATCGCCGTGTCCGACCGGTCGCTGGTCTGGAATTCGGATCTCATCGAGACCCTCGAATACGACAACCTGATCGTTCAGGCGATCGTCACCATGGACTCGGCGGCGAACCGCACCGAGAGCCGCGGCGCGCATGCGCGTGAGGATTTCGCGGATCGCGATGACAAGAACTGGATGAAGCACACGCTGGCGTGGATCGATCAGGGTGGCAAGACCACCATCGATTATCGCCCGGTGCACGATTACACGATGACCAACGACGTTCAGTACATCGTGCCCAAAGCGCGCGTGTACTAATGATGACAGCGAAGGCTTGAGAGAATGGCTGAGTTCGCACTTCCGAAGAATTCCAAGATCACCGGCGGCAAGGAATGGCCGAAGCCGGCCGGTGCCACGCAGACGCGCGAATTCCGCGTCTATCGCTGGAATCCGGATGACGGCAAGAACCCGTCGGTCGACACCTATCACATCGACACCAACGACTGCGGTCCGATGGTTCTCGATGGTCTGATCTGGATCAAGAACAACATCGATCCGACGCTGACCTTCCGGCGCTCTTGCCGTGAGGGCGTCTGCGGTTCCTGCGCCATGAACATCGATGGCCAGAACACGCTGGCCTGCACCCGTGCGATGGACGAAGTCGATGACGGCGCTATCAAGGTCAATCCGCTGCCGCATCAGCCTGTCGTGAAGGACCTGGTGCCGGATCTCACCAACTTCTACGCCCAGTATGCGTCGATCGAGCCGTGGCTGAAGACCACCACGCCGACCCCGCAGAAGGAATGGAAGCAGAGCCATTCGGATCGCGAGAAGCTCGACGGTCTCTACGAATGCATCCTGTGCGCCTGCTGCTCGACCTCGTGCCCGAGCTACTGGTGGAACAGCGACCGCTTCCTCGGTCCGGCTGCCCTCCTTCAGGCCACCCGCTGGGTCAAGGACTCCCGCGACGAAGCCACCGGCGAGCGTCTCGACAATCTCGAAGATCCGTTCCGGCTCTATCGCTGCCACACCATCATGAACTGCGCCAAAGCGTGCCCGAAGGGCCTCAACCCCTCCGAAGCTATCGCCGAGCTGAAAATGAAGATGGTCGAACGTCAGGTCTGACCTTCGACGGATCTGGATCTGCCAAGGAGAACACCGGTCTGCCCAGCAGGCCGGTGTTCTTTTTTGCCCATTATTTGAGCGGATTGCCTCCCCTAACCCCGATCCCTTGCCGTTGTGGCTCTATTTCTCGTTGAAAAGGGGACTCGCCAAGGTTGGCACGGGCTGTGCTAGCCTGTGCCTGATAATTGATCAGGGGGAGTTTTCCATGTTTCGTCAGCTGGGTTTGAGCGTCATGGCGGGTGCAGCGCTGCTGGCGTCTGCGCTATCTGCGAGCGCCGATACCGATGTCAAATTCGCGCTCGACTGGAAATTCGAAGGTCCGTCCGCACCCTATTTCGTTGCGCTCGACAAGGGCTACTACAAGGCCGAAGGCCTCAACGTGACCATCGACTCCGGTCCGGGCTCGGTCGCCGGCATTGCCCGCGTCGCGGCGGGCACCTATCCGATCGGCTTCTTCGACATCAATTCGCTGGCGCGCTTCCGCGACCAGAATCCGGACAAGGACGTCAAGGGCGTCCTCATGGTCTATGACAAGCCACCGTTCTCCATCGTCAGCATCGCGAAGTCCGGCATCAATTCGCCGAAGGACCTCGAAGGCAAGATTCTGGGCGCGCCGGCACCGGATGGCGCTTTCGCGCAATGGAAGGCTTTCGTCAAAGAGAACAAGATCGACGACAGCAAGGTGAAGATCGAGAATGTCGGCTTCCCGGTGCGCGAGCCGATGCTCGCCGACGGCAAGGTCGATGCGATCACCGGCTTCTCGTTCTCGTCCTACTTTAACCTGATGTCCAAGGGCATAGCCGAGAAGGACATCAAGGTAATGCTGATGTCGGACTACGGCATCGTGCTCTATGGCAATGCCATCATGGTGAACCCCGAATTCGCCAAGGCCAATCCGAAACTCGTGGCCGGCTTCGTGCGCGCGACCGTCAAGGGCATCATCGACACCATCAAGGACCCCGACACCGCCATCAAGTCGGTGATGAAGCGCAACGAGACCGCTGACGAGAAGATCGAACTCGCCCGTCTCAAGATGTCGCTGAGGGACAACTTTGTGACCCCGTGGGTGAAGGCGAATGGCGTCGGCGGCATCGACGAGAAGCGCATGACGGATGCCATCGATCAGATCGCCGTGACCTACGAGTTCAAGAATCCGAAGCCGAAGGCGGGGGATCTGTTCACGTCGGAGTATCTGCCCCCGGCCGACGCACGCAAGTTCTAAGCGCCACGACAGAAGGTCAGGTCGCCGCGCATGGAAGCGTTCGTAGATATCGACGGCGTCACGCTCAAATACCGTGGCGCCTCGGGTGACATTGTCGCGCTTCAGGATGCGACGCTCAAAGTCCAGCGCGGCGAATTCGCCGCGGTGGTCGGCCCCTCTGGCTGCGGCAAGTCCACCTTGATGCGGCTCGTCACCGGCCTGCACAAGCCAACGGCTGGCACCATCGCCATCGACGGTAAACAAGTGACGGGACCGGTGAAGATGGCCGGCATGGCGTTCCAGAACGCCAATATGCTGCCGTGGCGCAAGGTCATCGACAACGTCCTGCTGCCGCTGGAAATTGTAGAACCGCATCGCTCGCAGTTCCGATCGAAGAAGGCCGAATTCCGCGCCAAGGCCGAGCAGTTGCTGGCCACGGTCGGTCTCGCCGGCTTCGGTGACCGCTATCCCTGGGAATTGTCCGGCGGCATGCAACAGCGCGTCTCCCTGTGCCGGTCGTTGATCCACGAGCCAGCGCTGCTGATGCTCGACGAGCCCTTCGCCGCCCTTGACGCGTTCACACGCGAGGAACTGTGGTGCGTGCTGCGCGATCTCTGGCAGCGCTTGGGCTTCACCGTGATTCTGGTGACGCATGATCTGCGCGAAGCGGCGTTCCTTGCTGATAATATCTACGTCATGAGCGCGCGCCCCGGCCACATCGTCCAGATCAAGCCGGTAGATTTCCCGCGTCCGCGCGATCTGCAGGTGACCTATGAAAAGGAGTTCGGCGACATCGTGATGGAGCTGCGCATGAAGATCGCCGAGGTGCGCCAGTCATGAACCCGAGGACACTCGAAAAGCTCTCGCCCTGGCTCTTCACCATTGCCATCTTCCTAGTCTGGGAGCTGGCCTGCATCGTCTTCAAGGTCAACACGTCGGTGTTGCAGCCGCCATCGGCCGCCTTCGCGGCGATGTTCAAACTCTGGCGGGTGTTTCTCTATCACTCCTGGGTCACGCTCTGGGTGACCATGGTCGGATTTGCCCTGGCCGTCGGCTTCGGCATCATTCTCGGCCTCGTGGTGGGGTGGTCGCGGGCGATCTATCGCGGGCTCTATCCCGTGATGATCGGCTTCAACACGATCCCGAAGGTCGCCATTGTGCCGCTGCTGATCCTGTGGTTCGGCATCGGCGAAGTGCCGGCGATCGTCACCGCCTTCCTGATTTCGTTCTTTCCGATCGTGGTCAATATCGCCACCGGTCTGGCGACAACCGAGCCGGAACTCGAGGATGTGTTGCGGGCACTCGGCGCCGGCAAGCTCGACATCATGCTCAAGGTCGGCATTCCGCGTGCGCTGCCATATTTCTTCGGCTCGCTGAAGATCGCCATCACGCTGGCTTTCGTCGGCACGGTGGTATCGGAGACGCTCGGCGCCAATGCCGGGCTCGGCTACCTGATTGCGCTGGAGGGTGCCAGCTTCCGCATGGCGAATGTCTACGCCGCCTTGCTGCTGCTCGCCTTCGAAGGCGTGCTCATGTACGCGGTGTTCGCGGGGATCGAGCAGCATTTCACCAAATGGGCCTTCCGGTCGCAAATGAGCGCGGCCGGCTAACGCCACAGGACCTCCTCCCGCCCACGGCGGGTTCCCGCCCGCGGAGCGGTTGGTGAGATACCGCCCTTGCGCTAGACTGCAGGGAGTCGGGCAGGTGCTGTGAAGACCGAACACCAAAATTCGTTGAGAACGCTGCAATGGATGATGGCTGCATCGCTGGCCCTTCCGCTTGCACTGTTTCTGTTTGCGGCGGCGACGTCGTGGGTGTCGACGCGCGAGATCGCCGATCGCGAGATCGAGCGCGCGCTCGATGTGGCGCACGAACACGCTTTGAAGGTGTTCGAGACGATCGACCGCAGCCTGTCCGAAATGAACGAGATCGTACGCGGCAAATCCGACGACGAGCTGCGTGCGCAATCGGACCAGATGGCGGGCCGGCTGAAGCAGCTCACCGATGCGCTGCCGCAGTTGAAGTCGGTCTGGGTGTTCGACAATAAAGGCCGCGCGCTGGTCAACAGTCTGGATCTGACGCTGCCGGATCTCGATTTCTCGGATCGCGATTATTACAGGGTCCATATCGCAGGTGATGCCGGCACGTTCATCGGTCAATCGCTGTTACCGCGACCGCCCTATCAGGGCGCTCCGTTCTTTGGCGTGAGTCGCAGGCGGGTCTCGACCGATGGCAGCTTCACCGGCGTAGTGCAGGCCTCTGTCTTTCCGGAATATTTCGATCGTTTCTATGCGCGCATCGGCCACGATGCCGGGAGCTTCTTTGCGCTTGGTCTCACCGATGGTTCGATCCTGGCACGATATCCGCAGCTCGACCGTGAGGTGCGCCTCGATCCTAAGGGGCCCGTGGGCCGCACATTGTCGGCCCATCCCGCCGGAGGATTGGTCACGCTTGTCTCGCCCGGCGACAATGTCGAGCGCCGCATCGGTTATCAGAGGCTCGCCGGCTATCCGGTCTATGTCGCGGCAGGTCTTGAAACTTCAGCGATCCGTGCGCGCTGGCTGCGCACCATCAGCTATCATCTGATCTTCGGTGTTCCTGCGACGGCGTTGCTGTTCCTGTTGCTGGCATTCGCGATCCGCCGTACCCGCCGGCTTAATTTCGAAGCGATGAAACGGCGTGAGGCCGAAGAAGCGCTGAAACATGGCCAGCGGCTGGAAGCGCTCGGGCAGTTGACCGGCGGCGTCGCGCATGACTTCAACAATCTGCTCACAGTGATCCGTTCGTCAGTCGACTTGCTGCAACGGCCCGATCTCTCGCCGGATCGTCGTGCCCGCTACATTGCAGCGATCTCCGAAACCGTGAATCGCGCCGCCAAGCTGACGGCGCAATTGCTGGCCTTTGCGCGGCGCCAGACGCTGAAGCCTGAAGTATTCGATGTCGGCCAATGCGTGCATTCGGTGAGCGAGATTATCGGCACGCTGACGGGGGCGCCCATCGAGATTATGACCCATGTGCCTGATGAGGCGTTGTTCGTGGATGCGGATATCGGTCAGTTCGAAACCGCGTTGATCAACATCGCGGTTAACGCGCGCGATGCCATGGCGGGCGAGGGGCGGCTGACGATCGCTGTCAGCGCGGCAGAGCAAATCCCTGTTGCGCTCGCCCTGAGGTCTGACGGCTATGTGGCGATCTCAGTATCCGACACCGGCGCCGGTATTCCTGCCGATCAGTTCGAGCACATCTTCGAGCCATTCTATACGACCAAGGAAGTCGGGCAGGGCACTGGCCTCGGACTTTCGCAGGTGTTTGGCTTTGCCAAACAATCCGGCGGTGAGGTCATGGTCGCCAGCGAAGTCGGCAAGGGCAGCACTTTCACGCTCTATCTGCCGCGCGTCCCCGGCGACAGCATCGCGCCGGCGCTGTCGGCGAGCGAAGCGCCCGTCGTCGATGGCCACGGCATGTCGGTGCTGGTGGTGGAGGACAATCGCGACGTCGGGACTTTTGCGACCGATGCGCTGAGCGAGCTTGGCTACACCACCGTGCTGCGGCCGAACGCTCAGGAAGCGCTCGCCGAACTCGCCCGCCACGCCACGCACTATGACGTCGTCTTCTCGGACGTGGTGATGCCGGGAATGACAGGCATCGAACTGGCGCAGGAGATTCGAAAACTCTATCCGGATCTGCCGGTGGTGCTGACCTCCGGCTACAGTCACGTGCTGGCGCAGAACGGCACCTTCGGGTTCGAGCTGCTGCATAAGCCCTATTCGATCGAGCAATTGTCGCGCGTGCTCAGCAAGGCCGGCACCTGGCGCAAGGCCCAGCGCGAGGCTGTTTGAGCCGTCTGGGAACTCCAAGGAACCTTTTGATTTCCTTGGCGTTATCGCGCCATGAGCAAACATTCCGTTAACGAATCCAAGCCTGCACCCGCATCCGACGCGTCCGATGTGAAGGGGCCGATTGTCGGGGTCGTTGGCGAGGACGGCAAGCATATCGAGCCGCCGCCGCCTGAAGTGGTCGAACCCGATCCGGACCTGACGCCGGAAGAGGCCGAGCAGGCGCGCAAGGATTATCTGCTGACGCGGTTCTGGATCAGTGCGCGCGGCTTCTGGGGCAAGTCGGGTGACAGACTCGCCTGGGTGTTCTCGATTGGCCTCTTGTTGATGATCGTCGCCAATGTGGCGTTTCAATACGGCATCAATGTCTGGAACCGCGCGATCTTCGACGCCATCGAGAAACGCGATGCGGCCAGCGTGTTTCATCTCACCGGCGTGTTCTTTCCGCTCGCCATCGGCAGCGTGTTGCTGGGCGTCGCGCAGGTCTATGGCCGTATGGGCATCCAGCGTCGCTGGCGCGCATGGCTGACCAATTCTGTGGTGTCGCGCTGGCTCACCAACGGTCGCTACTATCAGCTCAATCTTGTCGGTGGCGATCACCAGAATCCCGAATATCGAATCGCCGAGGATCTGCGCATCGCGACCGACTCGCCGGTCGACTTCGTCTCCGGCGTCATTGCCGCGTTTCTCTCCGCCACCACCTTCATCGTTGTGTTGTGGACGATCGGCGGTGCGCTGACGCTGACGGTCGGCGGCAGCGTCATCACCATTCCCGGCTTCCTCGTCATTGCCGCGATCATCTATGCCGCCATCGCATCCGGTTCGATCATGGTGATCGGCCGCCGTTTCGTTCAGATCTCCGAAGACAAGAACCAGGCCGAGGCCGAGTATCGTTATGCGCTCACCCGCGTGCGCGAGAACGGCGAGAGTATCGCGCTGCTCGGCGGCGAAGAGGAAGAGCGCGACGGGATCGACAAGACCTTCGGCAATGTCCTCAGGCAATGGGCGCGTCTCGCCGGACAGCATATGCGTACCACGTTGGTGTCGCAGGGCTCGAGCCTGATCGCGCCCGTCGTGCCGCTGCTGCTGTGCGCGCCGAAATTTCTTGACGGCAGCATGTCGCTCGGTCAGGTGATGCAGGCGGCGTCTGCGTTTACCATCGTGCAAAGCGCATTCGGCTGGCTGGTCGACAACTATCCGCGCCTTGCCGACTGGAACGCCTGCGCGCGCCGCATCGCCTCACTGATGATGTCGCTGGATGGCCTCGAACGCGCCGAGCTTGGTGACGGTATCGGCCGTATCAAGCGCGGCGAAACGACGGATGAGACGATGCTGAGCCTGCATGATCTCTCCGTGACGCTCGACGACGGCACTGCCGTCGTCGGCGACGCCGAAGTGAAGATCGAGCCTGGTGAACGTCTGCTTGTCGCGGGCGAGTCCGGCACCGGCAAAAGCACGCTGGTGCGTGCCATTGCGGGCCTGTGGCCATGGGGTGGTGGCAGCGTCAATTTCCATCCGGACCGGCGGCTCTTCATGCTGCCGCAGAAGCCCTATGTGCCGTCAGGCACCTTGCGCCGCGCAGCCGCCTATCCCGCGGCGTCGGAGGACTGGACCGTCGAGCAGATCGGCGAGGCCCTCGACAAGGTCGGGCTCGGTCATCTCAAGGAGAAGATCGAGGAGGATGCGCCGTGGGACCAGACGCTGTCCGGCGGCGAGAAGCAGCGTCTCGCTTTCGCGCGGCTGTTTTTGCACCGCCCTGATATCATTGTGCTGGACGAAGCGACCTCGGCGCTGGACGCGAAGAGCCAGGACAAGATGATGGAGCTGCTCACCAAGGAGCTGCCCAACGCCACGGTGGTATCTGTCGCGCATCGAGTCGAGCTTGAAGCCTTCCACAGCCGCAAGATCGTGCTGGAGCGCCGCAAGGGCGGCGCCAAGCTGGTCAGCGACATCGATCTCATCCCGCGTAAGGGTAAGCGCCGTCTGCTCGGCCGCTTCCTGCGCCATCGCAAGCCGGCCAGGAGCGCGGCGTGACACCATGCGCTATGAGGCGCTTGCTGCGTGTTTCGACTTAGAAGAAGTTGATCTTCAGCGCCGGCGACAGGAAGATCGCGATATTGGCGAAGAGCCCGCCGGCATAGGCGGCTGAGCGCAGCGACGATTTATCCGCGATGTACAGCAGCGCGTGCGCAATCCGAAACGCGAGATAGAGGGCGGCCAGCACGCTCACCGTCGTCGTTGATGCGCCAAAGTTCAGCGCTGCGACGACCGAAACGGCGTAGAACGGGAAGCTCTCGAAGGCATTCTGATGCGCGGCATAGGCGCGGCGCTTGGCGCCTGAAAGGTTCTCGGCGCTGTCGCGTGGTGCGCTGTTATCGCGCGATCCCGCTTTGGCATAACTAATAATAATCAGCGGCAGCAGTGCAGCAATCAAAATGCTCCAATAGGCGAACGGCATCGAATCCCCCAGATGAAATAGTATGGCCAAACTGCGTCTTGATGAGCGGTTCCTGTTCCGCTGTCAAACTCGCCTTCATCTGGCCCGTTGTCGCGGAACATCGCATCGATCGCGCCGTTGTCAGTTCAACCCCAAAGGAGACAGATGATGGCCAATGACAATACCCGCGATATCGAGCGTGCCTGGGAATTGATGAAGAAGATCGGCTTTGCCATGCTGGTGACGCATGATGGCGACAAGCTGCGAGCGCGCCCGATGGCTGCCTATGTGGATCGCGAAGCCGATGCGGTCTACTTCCTCAGCGATGCGCGCAGACACAAGGATGATGAGATCAAGCGCAATCCGAACGTGAATCTCTCTTTCGCAGATGCGAGCGATCAGAAGTATGTGTCGGTGAGCGGCACGGCTGCCGTCTCGAACGATCGCGCCAAGATCAAGGAGCTGTTCACCACCTCCGCAAAGGCGTGGTGGGACAGCGCAGAAGATCCGAATATTCGCGTGCTGAAGTTCACGCCTGACGATGCCGAGTTCTGGGACTCGCCGGGCACTGTGATCAGCTATGTGAAGATGGCCGCTGCGGCTGTGACTGGTACGCGTCCGGACATCGGCACCAACCGTAAGGTCGCAATCTAGATGCCTAAAGACGATTCACCCGGCATCGATCCCGTCGAGGATCCGCCGATCAAGCCCGGTCAACCCTCCGAACCGCCGCAGGAGAGCCCGCCGGGCAATCCGCGGCCCGAGGTACCGCCGCCGGTGCGCGACCCCGGTGAGCCGTCGCGACCCGAAGAGCTACCTGGAGATGTGCCTGATGAGATGCCGGTGCCAAATCCTGATATCAATCCGGGTCAACGGCCGCCTGCAGTGATGTAGCGAACTACAGATCGATGGCCTGAACGCGCAATGAACAAAGCGCGTTTGGGCCATTGTCGTGTCGAAAATAAAAACGAATTTGCATTTGCCTGTCGCCACATTCCGGCCCAATGCATATCAGTTGATCAATGTGCCGATTTGTTCGGCCGACAAAAATCAGTTTGTCGAAGATCCTTATCCGGGGGCCCAAGGTCTATCATGACAAAACTTCGTCTCGTATTGCTGGCCACGACGACGCTCGGCGTTGCGCATATCGCAGCGACCGCTGCTTATGCGTCGAGTGTCGATGCGCCGATCGTGCTCGCGCAGGCCGCACCTGCTGCGCCTGAAGGTGAGCCCAAGGCTCCCCCGAAGGCACCACCCAAGGCTCCGCCAGCTGCTGCGCCTCCCGCCGCTGCGCCGCCGGCCGCACGCCCTGCGCCGCCACCGCCGCCACCGGCTCCCCCTGCTGCGCGTCCCGCGCCTCCGGCACCTCCTGCTGCGCCGCCGCCTGCGGCTGCACCTCCGCGCCCGGCACCGCCGCCACCCCCGCCACCTGCGGCCGCTCCGCCGCCGCGCCCAACCCCGCCGCCGGCTCCCGTCGCGCCTCCGGCCCCGCGTGCCGCACCTCCTGCGCCCACCGTTGCGCCTGTAGCTCCGTCGGCGCCAACGCCGCCCGCTGCGCGTCCCGAACGTCGCGAGCCCGGCGAAGGACGTCCTGAGCGCCGTGAACCCGGTGCAACGCCGCCGGCTGGTGCACGTCCTGCGCCTGCAACGCCACCAGCCGCGGCGCCGGCGACAGCGCCTGCAGCAACTCCGCCTGCCGCGCGGCAGACACCTGCTGCTGCGCCGCCACCGGCTCCAACACCGGCGACGCCACCAGCGGCTGCGACTCCCCCTGCGGCAACGCCTCCTGCTGCAGCACCGGCGCCGTCGGCAGCTCCGGCTGCGCCTGGCACACCGCCTGCTGCGGGTGCGCCTCCGTCTGGTCGCCCCGGTGGCCCTGATGGGCGTGGTCCTGACGGACGAGGTTCGGATGGCCGCCGTGGTCCTCCTGGTGGTCCGGGCGCAGGCGCGCCCGGTGCACCCGGCACGCCGCCCAACGCTGCTGCGCCCGGTGTCGCGCCGAACGCTACGGCACCCGCCGCTGCGCCGCCCACGAGCACTGCTGCACCTCTCGTGGTCGCCCCCGGTGGCGGCAACATCAAGGTCGTGCAGCCACCTGCACCAACGGTGACGGCACCGATCCCTCAGGCGCCGCCGCCGGCAGTAGCGCTGACGCCGATCGCACCGGGCGCTGCCCCTCAAGGGCCGCGCAACATGGGCGATTTCCGCGGCCAGCGCAGCGAGCGCCAGGAAGGCGGTCGCACGATCATCACCGAGCCCGGACGCATCATCGTGCAGGATCCGAGCGGTCAATCGTTCATCCGCCACAACGAAGTCGATCGCTTCCGCTACGGCGCGCGTGACATCCGTACGGATCGGGTCGGCGGCGAGGACCGGACCATCGTGATCCGTCCCGATGGTTCGCAGATCATCACGGTGGTCGGCCGCGACGGCCAGCTGCTGCGACGTATCCGCAGGGATCGTGAGGGACGCGAGATCATCATCATCGATAACTCGTTCCGCGGTCCGCGTGGCCCCGGCGGTCCGGGTGGTCTCGGCTTCTATGTCGATCTGCCGCCGCCGATGATCCGGATTCCGCAGAACCGTTACATTGTCGACTACGATCAGGCCTCGCCCGATCTGGTCTACGATACGCTGATCGCGCCGCCGGTGGATCGCATCGAGCGCCGCTATACGCTCGATGAAATCCGCTACAGCCCGATGGTGCGCCAGCGCATGCCGTCGATCGATCTGGACTCGATCAACTTCGAGCTAGGCTCGTGGGATATCCCGCCGGATCAGGCCTCGAAGCTGCAGGTGATCGCAGATGGTCTCAACCGGGCGATCTCGCGCAACCCGCGCGCGGTGTTCCTCATCGAGGGTCACACCGATGCGGTTGGCTCCGATGTCGACAATCTGTCGCTGTCGGATCGCCGCGCGCAGTCGGCGGCTGAATTGCTCACCCAGCAATTCCAGGTGCCGGCAGAAAACCTGACGTCGCAGGGTTATGGCGAGCAGTATCTAAAGATCCAGACCGACGGTCCGGAGCGCCAGAACCGCCGCGTCACGATCCGCAACATCACGCCGCTGCTCAATGGTGGTCAGGCTTCGCTGCCCCCGCCGCCTCCGGGCACGGCACCGCCGCGTCGCTGAGCGGATTGATATGAAAGAAAATGGCCGGGAGCGATCCCGGCCATTTTTGTTTTCGTTGATTGTTGAGGCGCTGTCGTTGCGGTCTCCCTCCCCCAAGCGGCGAAGCCGCGCAGCGGGGAGGGGCGGCCGATAGGCCGGGGTGGGGTATCTCCCACGGAAGGACGGAGTGTGTGGCAACACCCCATCCGTCACGATGCTCGCTGAACGCTCGCAGTTGTGCCACCCTCCCCCTAGCGTGGCTACGCCACGCTAGGGGGAGGGATAAGCGGAGCTCCGCTACTACTTCGCCGCCAGTCCCAACGCATCCACCATCACGCGAAACACGTCCGTATTGTCCATCGAGCCCTTCACACGGTCGCTGCCGGGGCCGATGGCGGTGAGGATTACGTCCTCGCCGGAATGCACGCTGGCGCCCATCATTGCCGGCAGGTTGCCGAGCCGCAGCATGCTGCCGGGCGCATTCTTGTATTTCTCATTGGCCTTGAAAGTGCCGGGCTCATCGCCCTTCTCGGTCGGATCGTTGGGGTTGTCGAGCTTCGGCCGCAGCGTCTCGTAGTGATCGGGAAGGCTCGCCGACATGATCGCAAGGCGCCGGCTGACATCGACGCGCGATGGATAGCCTTCGGCATCCGGCGGGGGATAGTTCGGGAAGCCGGCCTTCTCATAGACGCCAAGCCGTTCGCGCAGCGGCAGGTTTGACTCCTTGCTCATATCGTCATTGACGGTGCCGACGAGACTGTTGGGATGGCTGTGGTCGGAGACGACAAGGATCAGCGTATCGTCGCCGCGCTTGGCGGCCCAGTCGCGCGCCAGCTTCACGGCATTGTCGAGCATGATGACGTCATAGACGGCGCGGTCCATGTCGAGCAGATGGGCGTATTTGTCGATCAGGCCGGACTCGACCATCAGGAAGAAGCCGTTGTCGTTGCGCGACAGGATCTTGAGCGCGCCATGCACCTGCTCGGTCAAATCAGGCTGCTGCGGAAATTTCTTCACGCCGCCGCCGCCGAGAAACTTGCGATCCAGCACGCCGTCCATATTGCCAGGCGTGAAAAGTCCAAGCAGTTTGCGCGTCTCCGGCTTCTTGGCGAGGCCGTTCAATTCGGGCGCCGTGGTCGCAACCGAATAACCGGCCTCGCGGAAGCGCGCGACATAGTCGACGTCATCCTTGCGCTTCGATGTCGCGGCCGCCTGCGGCAGGAAATTCGCAGCGCCGCCGCCCATCAACACGTCCGGCCTGGCCGCAAGGAACTGCGCAACGATCTCGTCATAGGCCGCGCGGCGGCGGGTATGCGCGATCATCGCGGCGGGCGTCGCGTCCTCGACCTCGGTATTGGTGACAATGCCGATCGCCAGATCGAGCTTGCGCTTCGCGAGGCTGGTGATGGTTTCGACCTGCGGATCGTCGAACACATTCGCCGTGCGATCCGCATAGACGCCCATCGCATTGGTCGCGGTCTTATGGCCGGTGGCATAGGCGCTGGCCGAATTTGCGGAATCGGTGATGATGGAGTCGGAGCCCGCCGTTGCTACCATTGCCATATGCGGCATGTCGTCCATGGCGAGCTTGCCGCGGCTCTTGCCTTCGGAAATGCCCTTCGACAGCAAGCGTGCGCCGACGCGATGCGACAGCGACATGCCGTCGCCGATAAACAGGATCACGTTCTTCGCCTTGCGCGGGCCAGTGTCGTAGACGTTCCACGTCACCGCGCGGCTGCGCATGCCGTCGCTGACTTCGATCTTGTAAGTCCCGGCTTTATCGAGCGTCACATCGCGCAGCAGCAGGGCGGACTGATCCTTGCCGTCTTCCTTCGCGATGTAATCAGCGGATTTGCCGAACGCTGCGGTCTGATCGGCGCCGTTGATCGTCACCTTGATGTCGGCGGCCTGAACGAGTTCGGGAAACTCGACCTTAAAGTCGAATTTCGCGCCCGCGAGGATATCAGCGCGGTCGAGCGGATAGATCGTCTGTGCTGGCAGCGATGCGCTCGTCAGCAACAGCATTCCAGCGGCCACAATAAAGGTTCTCGTCATGATGGATATTCCCCCTGAGGCGCCCGGCTTAGGGCGCGGGCCTGCATTACGACAGTTGGATGACTGGCAGGTGACGTGCGGCTGTGCCAACGGAACGGAGGCCAAAATGCTAGGTCTCATAGCTCCCGGAGCTCTCCAGATAACTGCAGAGCATATCTGCCAAGCCATCCGCGAAAGCTGCAATCTCCGCGACGGATCGGGGGCGCATGGAAAAGTCCTTTCCTACTCCGCTTAAAGTCGAGGTGATGACATCGACGACGAGCGATCGCTTTTCCTCAGTTGCCGTTGAAAGGGCGTGGGCGATAAAGGCCGTGAATGTACGCCGTCCAGCCGCTTTCGCCTTGCGGGTCTCTGGGGCGTCCCGGTAGAGCGGCGCGGCGCCATCGAGCGCGTGGCGAATAGCGGCTTCGTCGCATTCTGATTTGATGAAGGCATGGACCAGTTTGCGGAGACGCGCAGATGGCGAGGCGCCTTCATCTTCCAGGATCTGGCGGAGCATGTCGTTGGTGTCTCGCCACTCGTCGCTCTGCAAGCGAAACAGGATCGATGCCTTGTTCGGGAAGTATTGATACAGCGATCCAACGCTGACGCCGGCCTTCTCCGCGACGCGCGCGGTGGTGAAGCGGTGAAATCCCTCTTTCGCCAAAACCTGAATAGCAGCTTCGAGAATAGCGCTGACCAGCTCTTCGGAGCGGGCCTGTTGTGGCTGTTTTCTCGAATGAATCGAAGGGCTTGTCCGACGTGCCATTTGCGGCCTCCGCAATGCGATTAGCGAATGCGAATAAATATTCGTATTTGCAGAGGGGCGCAATCAAGCGTCGTTTTCGCAGGAATTATCATGACCACACTTACGACGGACCCCGTCGCCCCCCTTCTCAAACGTCTGTTCGCAGAAGCGGATGCCGCACGGTCCCGCACGAGCCAGGCCGTCGCCGACCTGCCTGACGACGATCGGCAGCGGATGATGCAGAGCAAGACCGACTATGTCGATCTGTACAGCCGGTTCAGGGACGTCCCGCTCGCCGTGTCACGTGCGACCGGTGCGCTGCTTTACATGCTGGCGCGATCTACGTGTGCTCGATCAATCGTCGAATTCGGCACATCGTTCGGGATCTCGACGCTGCATATGGCGGCGGCGCTTAACGACAACGGCGGAGGCCGCCTGATCACGAGTGAATTCGAACCCTCGAAGATCGTCATCGCGCGGCAGAATCTCGCCGAAGGCGGCCTGATCGATCTCGTTGAATTCCGTGAAGGCGATGCGTTGCAGACGCTGCGTACCGATCTGCCCGATACGATTGATCTGCTGCTGCTCGATGGCGCCAAGGCGCTCTATCCGGACGTGCTTGCGATCGTCGAAAGCCGCCTCAAGCCCGGTGCTTTCGTCATTGCGGACAATGCGGATTACAGCCCCGACTATCTCGCTTATGTCCGCAATCCCGCGAACGGTTACCTGTCGGTCCCGTTCGGAGATGATGTCGAGCTGTCGATGCGGATGTAGCGGTGAAGGTGCCAGACCTAGACGCGAGAGTAGGATGGGTTTTGCTTACGCTCAACCCATCCTACGCGTCACAACGCCACGGTCGTCAGTTCTTGTCGTTGTCCAGCTTCGGAATGTTCGAGCCTTCGCCGGCGCTTAACAGACCCGTCTTCGCATACAGATCCAGCTTGGCGCGGGTATCGGTGATGTCGAGATTGCGCATGGTGAGCTGGCCGATCCGGTCTGCCGGCGTGAACGGCGCATCCTCGACCTTCTCCATGCTGAGCCGCTCCGGCGCGTAGGTCAGGTTGGGGCTCTCGGTGTTCAGGATCGAGTAGTCATTGCCGCGGCGCAGTTCGAGCGTTACTTCGCCAGTGATGGCGCGGGCCACCCAGCGTTGCGCCGTCTCGCGCAGCATCAGGGCCTGGGAATCGAACCAGCGTCCCTGATAGAGCAGCCGACCGAGCTTCATTCCGCTCATGCGATATTGCTCGATGGTGTCTTCGTTGTGGATGCCGGTGACGAGACGCTCATAGGCGAGGTGGAGCAGCGCCATACCGGGCGCCTCGTAGATGCCGCGGCTCTTAGCCTCAATGATGCGGTTCTCGATCTGGTCGCTCATGCCGAGGCCATGGCGGCCGCCGATGACATTGGCCTCGAGGAACAGCGCAACAGGATCGGTGAAGGTCTGGCCGTTCAGCGCAACGGGCTGGCCGTCGACGAACCGCACCACGACCTTCTCGGCCTTGACGACGCAGTCGTCGCGCCAGAACGGCACGCCCATGATCGGGTTGACGATGGTGATGCCGCTATCGAGCTGTTCGAGATCCTTGGCCTCATGGGTGGCGCCGAGCAGATTGCTGTCGGTCGAATACGCCTTCTCGGCGCTCATCTTGTAGGCGAAGCCGTGGGCCGTCATGAAGGCGGACATTTCGGCGCGGCCGCCCAGTTCGTCGATGAATTGATCGTCGAGCCAGGGCTTGTAGATCTTGAGGTCCGGATTGGTCAGCAGTCCGTAACGGTAGAACCGTTCGATATCGTTGCCCTTATAGGTGGAGCCGTCGCCCCAGATATTGACGCCGTCTTCCTTCATGGCCGAGACCAGCATCGTGCCGGTGACGGCGCGCCCAAGCGGCGTAGTGTTGAAATAGGTGATGCCGCCGGTCGAGACGTGGAACGCGCCCGATTGAATGGCGGCGATGCCTTCGTGAACCAGCTGGGTGCGGCAATCCACGAGGCGCGCCTTCTCGGCGCCAAACTCCATCGCCTTGCGCGGAATCTCGTCGTAATCGGCCTCGTCAGGCTGGCCGAGATTGGCGGTATAGGCGAAGACCTTGGCGCCCTTCTGCTTCATCCAGAGCAGCGCGGCTGAGGTGTCCAGCCCGCCGGAGAAAGCGATGCCGACGTTTTTTCCTTGGGGCAGGCTCTTCAAGATCGTGGTCATCGAACGTCCAATCGGGGCAGTTTCGGGTACATAGGGGCGCTATCAACGTCCCGTGAAAGATTACCCGTTTAACGGCGGTTGACGGGAATCGCGTCCGGCACGGGACCGATGTCGCGACCGCGCAATTTCTGCCGCCAGCGATAGCCCGGCCAAGCAAAGCGCGTCAACGCGGCATCGATCTCCTCGTCGGTCTTCCGGGTCGAGGGCCAGCGGTAAATCCATCCGTGAATCAACCAGATGACCAGGAATGAGACGAGGCCGGCGATGGTCACGTCGGTAAAGAAATGGCCGCCGAAGGCCATCCGCCAGCCCGAGGTGGCGATGCCGAACACCGTCGCTGCCGCATAGGCGTAGGGCTGCACCGACGGCGGCGCGAGTGCGGCGGGGGCGTAGGTCCAGAACGCCGTGGCGCCTTCGCCGGAGAAGAACGAGCAGTTGCGCCCGCACTGGCCGGTCGGATCCCACCAGGCCTTGAACTGCCAGGGGCCGTTGAATTCGGAGACCATCACCGGCCGCGGTCGGCCCCAGAAGGTCTTGAAGGTCAGATTGGTCAGGACCCCGGCCGACATCAGCATGGTGAGGATCAGGAAGGCGACGGTGCGGCCCTTCACCAGCAGCGGCCGGTTCGGCCAGATCAGCTTCACGATCAGCGCGAGGATTGAGGGGGCGACGAAAGCCCATGCGATCCACATCGCCGCATCGCGGGCGAACTGCGCATAGGGCAGCGACGTCGTGGGGAAGCGTCTGGTCTCGGGATCGTAGAACAGCGCCGCGAGCTTGAGGTCGAGTTCGGGCCAGACTCCGAAGACAATGGCAATGGCGGCAAACAGCCCAAGCGCGATGAGGAGTCCGGTCCGGTTCATGGCGGGCGGTTTAACCGAGGCAGGAGTTGAAGGAAAGACAGTGCACTAGGGACCAGCCGCGACATCGGGCTGCGGTGGTGCGCGCCGTGACTGCCGCCAGGCGCCGGCATTGCGGCCGGCGATCACCCAGTAGATCAGTCCGGCAACGATACCCGCGCCGGTCATCACTTCGAGATGCCGCCGCACAATGCCGTCGAAACTCATCGTGGCAGGGTCATAGGGGATCAGGCCGAGATAGCAGGCGAGCCCGACCGCCGCGCCGCCGAGCGCATAGATGATGACGCTGCGAATGTAGAAAGCCTCGGTCATGAGGACGACGAGCATCGCCGGAATCAGCGCGAAGCCGCTGATGAAGACGAAGCCGAAGCCGAGCAGGATATTGATGGTGTTGGGATCGATGACGCCGGTATCGAGCGCGCTGAGCTCCGGAAACAGGATCGAGAACACCACGATCGCGCCGCCGACGAGACAGGCGGCACAGAAGCCGAGAAAGATGACGAACAGGCGGCCGATCAGCGCCATCGTCAGTCCGTCATCGCCATCGCGCGTAATGCCTGACGCTCACGCGCCGACAGTTTCTCGGTCTCTGACTTCAACTGGCCGCAGGCGGCGAGAATGTCGCGGCCGCGCGGCGTGCGCACCGGGGAGGAATAGCCGGCATTGAAGATGTATTCGGAGAATTTTTCGATCTGGTCCCAGTCCGAACATTCGTAGCGCGTGCCCGGCCACGGATTGAACGGGATCAGGTTGATCTTGGCATGGATGCCCTTGAGCATCTTGACCAGCAGCTTGGCGTCCTCGAGCGAGTCGTTGACGCCTTTCAGCATCACATATTCGAAGGTGATGCGCCGTGCGTTGGAGGCGCCGGGATAATCGCGGCAGGCCTGCATCAGCTGTTCAAGCGGATATTTCTTGTTCAGTGGCACCAGCTCGTTGCGCAGTTCATCGCGCACCGCGTGCAGCGAGATCGCCAGCATGACGCCGATCTCGTCGCCGGTGCGCGCAATGTTCGGCACCACACCGGAGGTCGACAGCGTGATGCGCCGGCGCGAGATGCCGATGCCTTCATTGTCGGAGACGATCAGCAGCGCGTCGCGCACCGCATCGAAATTGTAGAGCGGCTCGCCCATGCCCATCATCACGATATTGGTGACGCGGCGGTTGCCGTCCGGGGTCTCGCGGTCGGCCCAGTCACCCAGGCGATCGCGGGCGACCATGATCTGGCCGACGATCTCGCCGGCCGTCAGGTTGCGCACCAGCCGCTGGGTACCGGTGTGGCAGAACGAGCAGTTCAGGGTGCAGCCGACCTGGGAGGAGACGCAGAGCGTGCCGCGGTCGGTCTCGGGGATATAGACGCACTCGACCTCATGGGCCCTTTCGCCGGCGGTACCTGAGGGCAGCCGCAGCAGCCATTTGCGGGTGCCGTCATTGGAGATCTGTTCGACGATCACCTCGGGCCGCGCCACTGTGAAATGCTTTTCGAGGTCTTCGCGCATGCCTTTGGAAATACTGGACATTTCAGCGAAATTCTGGACGCCTCGGACATACATCCAGTGCCAGATCTGCTGGGTGCGCATCTTGCGCTGGGCCGCGGCCACGCCGATGGAACCGAGCTTCTCGGCGATTTCCGCGCGCGACAGGCCGATCAAGGACGGCTTGGCCAGCGGCACATAGGTCTCCGCGGCGATCTTCTCCAGCGGCATCTCGCCCGCGGGCAATGCGCGGGAAGCGTCGATGGCGGAACCGGCCTCGGCTGAAACGGGGGTCATGGCGTTCGATCTATGATGTCGCGGGAAATCTGACCTTAAACAGGCCGACCTCAAATAAGCTTTTCGCGCCCGAATGAAAAGGCGCGAAATGCGGCAATATTAACGACGACAAGGATTTAGCCGGGATTTTGGCGGTAATTACCGCCGGCAATCCTGCGCCAGACGGTCCAGCGCCTGGGCCAGACCCTTCAGCGAAAACGTGTCGGTGGTCTCGGTGCCCTTGGCGGAGACGCCTTTGACGGTCACGTCCGCTGCCTTGCGCAGGGCTTCCACCATACGCTCTTCCTCGGCGGCATTCTTGATCCAGAGCCCGTCGCCCTGCGTGTACATCGCATAGCGCGCGCCGCCGACTTCCAGCGTGGACTCGGAGCCCGGCTTCAACTGATAGCCGATCATGATCGAGACTTCGTTGGTTACCTTCTCGGCGGGGCGGGTCGAGACGAAGGCGTAAGCAGGATCGCGCGGGCGGTTCGCCGGATTGGTCTTCGACGACGCGGGCTTGGCCAGCGCGAAGCAGACCTTCTTGCCGTTCGGTGTCGCGGTGTAGGCGCCCCACGAGCCGAACTGTCCGACCAGCGTGGGCTCTGCGCCACCCGCTGCAGCAGGCGCCGCGGCTGCTGGCTTCGCCGGTGTGGGCGCTGCCTTCGGTGCGGCGGCCTTGCCCTTCGATGCAGCGCTCTGCGCCTGCGCAATATCGGAGATACCGACCATCGCTACACTCATCGACACAACTGTCAGGAATCGCCGCACGGACATCAAGTCTCGATCCTCTATCATTGTGACTGGAAGATGGCTCGCAACAAGACGGCTTCACCAAGACGATCTGGAATCGCTGACGTCACGATGTCTGCCATATCCGCAAATCGCTTTCTTGAAAAGGCAGACGCGACTCCCGCAAGGATAGCAGTCCTTGCCTTGCTGCGCGCTGACGGCGCAGGAGTCATCCTCAGTTTTTTGTCCAGCCTTCGGCTCAGTTCTTGGTGCGCGCGGCTCGCTGCGCCGCCCACTGCGCATCGCTCCACTGCAGCAGATCCTCTGCGCCAGATGCGCGCAAGTGTGCGCCCCCATCCTGCACCACCATCTCGCCATTGATGTAGCCGGCCTGATCGGAAATCAGGAAGCTTGCGAGATTGGCGAGTTCGCTGTGTTCGCCGACGCGGCCGAGCGGGTTCTGCGCCGCAGGGCCGTTGTCGCGTCCCTCGGGCCGCAGCTGCCCGGTTGCGCCAGTGGTGGGGAACGATCCGGGCGCAATGGCAACGGTGCGGATGCCCTTCGGTCCCCACTCCACCGCAAGGGACTTCGTCATTGCAAGGAGTCCGGATTTGGCCATCGCCGATGGCACCGTGAAGGCGCGGCCGGTGATGGTGGATGTCGAGAGGATACTCAGCACCACGCCCTTGTGGTGCCCCCCGATCCAGCGCCGTCCGGCTTCAAGGGTGCAATACATCGCGCCGTGCAGCGTCGGTGCGAGGATCGCGTCGGCCGCGCGGGCAGAGAGGTGCTCGCTCTGCGCGATGAAGGTGGCTGCGGCATTGTTGACGAGGACGTCGAGCGGCCCGTCGCGCCAGATCGTCTCCATCATCGCCTCGACCGCAGCTGCGTCACGAATGTCGCAGGTGAAGGTGCTGACCTTGGCGCTGAAATCGGTCCGCAGTTGTGCCGCAGTCTGTTCGAGCAATTCAAGCCGGCGGCCGCAGATAACGAGTTCGGCGCCCAGCTCTGCGAAACGGCGACTCATGGACGCACCGAGGCCGGAACCGCCGCCGGTGACCAGAATGCGCTTGTTGGCGAGCAGCGTTGTCTCGAACATGGGACGGTTCCTCGGTTGGCCGCGTGGCGGAATTACCTTTTCTCGAATCAGATTGTAGCGCGCCGTCAAATCCGGCATGACTCCCTTCAACTGTCTCAAGCCGAAGGTCAGATGATCAGATGAAAGCCATTCTCTGCTCGCAATTTTGCGAACCCGATGATCTCGTTCTCGCCGATATCGATGATCCCGTTGCCGGTGACGGTCAGGTCGTTATCGCCATCAAGGCGGCGGCGCTGAATTTCTTCGACATCCTGATGATCCAGGGCAAGTACCAGATCAAGCCGCCGTTCCCATTCTCGCCGGCTGCGGAAGTCGCTGGTGTCATCGAGAGCATTGGCAGCGGTGTGAGCGGCCTCAAGGTCGGCGACCGTGTGGTCGCCTCCGTGGGTCACAATGGCGCCCGCGAAAAGATCGCGGTGCCTGCGGCATCCGCCGTGAAGATTCCCGACAATCTCGATTTCGACCGCGCCGCCGGCGTGATCATCACTTACGGCACGGCGCTGCATGCGCTGGAAGATCGCGCCAGCCCGAAGCCCGGCGAAACGCTGGCCGTGCTCGGCGCCGCGGGGGGCACTGGGCTCGCGGCCTGCGAACTCGGCAAGCTGCTCGGCCTCAAGGTCATCGCCTGCGCTTCGTCGGATGAGAAGCTGGAATTCGCGAAGAAGCACGGCGCGGATATCGGCCTGAACTACGCGACCGAAGATCTGAAGGAAGGTCTGAAGAAGCTGACGGACGGCAAGGGTGTCGACATCATCTTCGATCCGGTGGGCGGCAAATATGCCGAAGCCTCGCTGCGCGCTATTGCCTGGGAAGGCCGCTTCCTGGTGATCGGCTTTGCTGCCGGTGACATTCCGAAAATGCCGCTCAATCTCGCGCTGCTGAAGGGTTGCGATATTCGCGGCGTGTTCTGGGGCGCCTGGGTACGGCAGAACCCAGAGAAGAACCGTGCCAATCTGGAAAAGCTGGTGAAGTGGGCGGCCGAAGGGAAGATCTCATCCCATGTCGACAGGACTTTCCCGTTGGCCAAGACAGCCGATGCGTTGAAGGTACTGGCAGGCCGTCAGGCCATGGGTAAAGTGATCCTTCATCCATAAAACTGAATGAGGCGGACGCGGATTACGCGTCCGCCTCACCCTTCGCCAATCCACGCGCGATGGCCGCTCTGGCAGCCGCGCGATGGTCCTCGTTGATGTGGCTCGTCACCATGCGCAAGGCGGTGGCCAGCACCGCGGCATCGTCCGTGAATCCCAGAACGGGCAGCATGTCCGGCACGAAATCGAATGGCAGCACGAAATAGGCGATGGCGCCGAGCAGCGCCGCCTGGACATGACGCGGCGTCTGCCGATCGAAGGCACAATAATACGCGGCCAGCAGATCTTCGGCGAAAGGTAGCCTGACGGCCAGCTTTTTCAGCTTGCGCCAGAACTGCTTGCGTACGCTTTCGCGGTCTTTGGCCAGTTCATCGGCTGGCTCGAAGCCCACGCTGTGGTCGGTTGCCATCGGCAATGTCCTCGCGGCTGCAGTTTGCAGCGTTCTCTTTAAATGGTGATGTGGCGCGGCGGTCGCAACGTTCAGCAACGCTCAGGAGTGGCCGAGTTGCCCGGCGATAGTATTCATGGCCCTGGCCAGATCGATGTCGCGCTTGGTGACACCGTCGGCGTCGTGGGTGGACAGAACTACCTCCACCGTCTTGTAAACATTGCGCCATTCCGGGTGGTGGTCGCTCTTCTCGGCGACCATGGCGACCCGCGCCATGAAACCGAAGGCCTCATTGAAATCCTTGAACGTAAAGGTCCGGGCGATGGCATCGCGCCCGGAAACCTCGCTCCAGCCCGAGAGCTCCTTCAGCGCCGTCTTGCGGGCCTCGGCCGAGAGTCGTTCCACCATGCCAACCTCCTGCTTCACTTGAACTTTACTCTAACGCCCGGTGACACAGTTGGGATCCATGCCACAATAAGGCAGCAAATGCCGCGCATGCAGAACGGTAACCAAGCGTGCTGGTAACCATGCTGCCGGTGGAACGGCGCGTCGACCCGAAACTTTGCTACATTGTCGCTCGAACCCCATTTGGCGCAGATGAATTTGAAGCGATTGTTTTCCAGATCCATGGCAGATGGTCCCGATGTTATCGGGCCGGTGGGACCGCCGTCGCCGCGGTCCATCCGGCGCAAGATGACGCTGATCACGCTGGCCGGGACACTGGCGATCGTCGCGGCCGTGGCCGGCGCTTACTACTTCGCCATGAAGCCGGTGCCGCTGCGCATCGCCGTCGGTCCACCGAACAGCGATGACGTCAAGGTCGTGCAGGCGCTGGTGCAATCGTTCTCGCGTGATCACTATACAGTCCGGCTGCGGCCGATCCTCACCGAAGGTGCCACAGCCAGCGCCAAGGCGCTTGCGGATGGCAAGGCCGATCTCGCGATCATCCGCGGCGATCTGGAAGTACCAAAAAATGCGCGCGCGGTCGCTACGCTGCGCAAGAACGTCGCTGTGATATGGGTGCCGCCGGCGGCCAAGGGCAAGAAGTCGGGACCCAAGATCACCAAATTCTCGCAGCTCGCCGGACGCCGTGTCGGTGTGATCGGCAAGACGCAGGCCAACGTCAACCTGCTGAACATCATCCTGCGGCAATACGGCGTCGATCCCGCCAAGGTCACCATCGTGCAGTTCTCGACCACCGAAGTGGCCGAGGCCGTGAAGGACCAGAAGGTCGATGCGTTCATCGCGGCAGGTCCCGTGAACAGCAAGATCACTAATGACGCCATCCAGGCTTCGAGCCGCGATGGCACGCCGACTTTCCTCGCGATCGATTCGGCCGAAGCCATCGCGCAGAATTTCCCGATGTATGAATCATCGGAAATTCCTGCCGGCGCATTCGGCGGCGCGCCGGCGCGGCCCGACGATGACGTCAAGACCATCAGTTTTTCGCATCACATCGTGGCACGGCAGAGCCTGTCGGATGTGACCATCGCCGCCTTCACGCGGCAGCTGTTTGCGATCCGTCAGCAGATCATCAACGACTTCCCGCTGGCGGCGAAGATCGAGACGCCCGATACCGACAAGGATGCGGTTATTCCTGTGCATCCCGGCGCGGCCGCCTATGTGGATGGTGAAGAAAAGACCTTCCTCGATCGCTACAGCGATTACATCTGGTGGAGCCTGATGGGGCTCTCGGCGATGGGCTCGATCGGCGCCTGGTTCGCGAGCTATCTCAAGAAGGACGAGCGCAACGTGAATGTGTCGGAGCGCGATCGTCTGCTCGACATGATTGCCGCCGCACGCAAGAGCGAGTCTCTCGAAGAGCTCGATACGATGCAGGCGGAGGCCGACGATATTCTGCGTCATACGCTGAATTGCTACGAGCACGGCGCCATCGAGGAAGGCACGCTGACAGCCTTCAACATTGCGCTTGAGCAATTCCACAACGCCGTTGCCGACCGCAAGGCGCTGATTGGCATGATCCCGCCCGAGCCGATGAATCCGCCGGAGCAATTGCGACAGCCGCCGCGGCCGCTCGCAGTCTAGCGTTTGAGATAACGCCAGCCGATCACGACGCCGCTCACCGAGACGATGGTGCCGAGAATCGACAGCAGCCACACCACGATGTCCCGGGCCGGGCGATACATCAGCAGCAACTGAAAATCGAAACTGTGCAGCGCGTTGAACAGCCAGCGATAGGTGCGCCGGCTTGAGTCGATACGGCCGAGGATGTCGCCGGTGACGGGGCTAATGTGAAACCAGGTTTGCGCGTCGTCATCGAATTTGGCGCGCAACACCGGCAATTCGCGGTCATTGTGGTGTGCGTACCAATAAGCGTCGTATTCTCTGATACTTAGCTGGGTTTCTAGGCGTGAGCCCGGCAGCAGTGTTGTTGCGGCTTTCCAGAGACGATCTTGCGGCAGTCTCGCGATTTCGCCGCTTGCCGGATCGATCACCGTCTTCGTGCCGTCGCGCTTCGCGACAATCATAAGAGGCGCCCCGTCGAGCCACACGAAGCGCGCTTCGACCGCGGCTTTGTCCGCTGGTGCGCGAAGGGCTGCCGCGATGGTTGGCGCATCGTGGCCGGCGTAGCGCTGCAATACCTCGCGTGGCGTATTGCGGTCGGCAAAAACCCGGCCGGGATCGAGCGACAGCCAGCCCGAGAACATCCAGGTCAGCACGAACAGGCCGGCAATCAGGCCCGTGACGTGATGCCATGCCATCCAGCCGCGATAGGGCGTGATGTTGCCGCTCGCATAGCGTCGCTTGAGGCGCACGCGCAGAATGCCGATCCATATTCCGGTAACGCCGACGATCAAACAGATGCCGGAGATCCACAGCACGACGAGCCGCCACAGCGGTCCGTCCTTGCGCAACACGGTCGGATAGATCCAGTGCGGGATCGAGCCGAGCCAGTTCCAGACGCGTTCGGTGCGATTGGTATCGAGTGCGACCTCGCCGGAGCGCGAGGAGACGTAGAGCTTGGTGCCGGCATCGTCGCCGAGTGTGATCAGATACAATGGTCGCAGCGGATCGTAGCGTGCGGTAACACTCCATTGATCGCGATCGACGGTCTCTTCGAGCTGAGGCAACTTGCTGGCGGGATGATGCCGCGCGACTGCAAGTGCCTGCAGTTCGTTGATCTCGGTGATGGTACGGCCATCGACGGCGGAGATGGTTTGCCGTTTGCCGTCCCAGCCAGTCAACCGATACACCGGCTCGTCGGCAACCATGTTCAATCGCAATTCGCGCGGATAGCGCGTGGCACCGGCAGCCTTCATCGCCTCGTCGGGAGAGAGCGCCACTTTCTCCCAGACGATATCGGGCAATGCCGCCAGCCGCTCTTTATCGGAGAGGCCGGGAAACGCGACATACATCATCACCACGCCGGAGATGAACCACATCGCGAAGAAGAGGCAGGTGACGATGCCGATCCAGCGGTGGCCGATATACAGCCACCGCCGGAGTGTTCGTGTCAGCTTGCGCGACAAGCTCAGAACTTCACGTTGACGGCGAGCTGGGCGGTGCGCGGCATACCGAGGATCCACTGATTGTCGCTGTAGCTCGACGTCGCATAGATCTTGTCGAACAGGTTGTAGACGCGCAGTGACACCGCGGTGTTGACGTCCGGCTTCCACTGCAGGCCCGCATTGACCAGTGTGTAGCTCGGCATTTCCAGCGTATTGGCACTGTCGGCGAATGTCTTGCCGACGATCTGCACACCGGCATTAGCCGACCAGTTCGGCGCAAAACCCCATGTTGCCCAGATGTTGGAGACGTTCTGTGGCACGCTGACGGGAACATTGCCCGCAAAGTTCACGCCACTGGGCTGCAGGAAGTCGTCATACTTCGCGCGCAGGAAAGCGGTATTGGCATCGATGCGCCAGCCGTGATCGAGCACGAGGCCGATCGACGCCTCGACACCGCGCGACGACTGCCGGCCGACTTGCACCACCAAGTCGAGATTGTTCGGGTCGCGCGCCAGCAGATTGTTTTTCTCGATCTGATAGGCGGCCAGCGTCCACTCGCCGCGGCCGCCCCAGAACGATTGCTTGACGCCGATCTCGGCCTGCTTGCCGGTCGCCAGCTCAAACTTCGCATTGGCGTTGCTCGCCGAGATCAGTCCGCCGACCGTATCCGCCGCCGTGGAATACTGGCCGTAGAACGCGAGATTCTGGATGGGGGTATAGACCGCACCGACACGCCAGGATGTCGCCGAATAGTCCCGTGTGTAGCTGTTGGCGGGATTGCGGTAGTCGGTTCGTTCGACGGTCGGTTGGTCCTGGCGGACGCCCGCGATCAGCGACAATTGTTCGGTGACGGCCAGTCGGTTTTCCGCGAAGAACGCGTACTGATTGGCGACGCTCTTGAAGCCGGGAATCGTCGGATCGGGGCTACTGAACAGGCCGGGATCGAAATTATATGGATTGACCGACGACGTACCGCCATAGGGCGAATTGTTAGTGTGCTTGAAGTCGATGCGGTTGACGTCGAAGCCTGCCACGAAGGTGTTGACCATGCCGAACAGATGGCCCTGGAAGGTGGCGTCCATGCGGTCGCCGATCTGCTGCTGCTGGTGGAAGATTTCGAAATAGTCGCTGCGATCGATCAGGCCGGTGCCGGAGTTGAAGCCGTAGATCTCGACCTCCTTCCAGTGGCGCTTCGCATACATGTAATAGAGCGTGTTGCGCAGGGTGATGCCGTCACTGACCTGCCACTCGGTCTTTACCTGGCTCCAGCTGTCCTGATAGCGAATGTTGCTGTCGCTGACATTGTAGTTCTTGAAGCGGATCGCCTCATTGAGCTGGCCATTGATCAGCGGCGTGCCGAAATATTTTGACGGATGGCGGTCGCCATAGTCGGTGGAGAGCGTCCAGGTGATGTCCTCGGTCTGCTTGATCTGCACCGCGGCGTGCAGCGCGATGTTCGAGGTGTTGTCGCGATCGACCCAGCCATCGGACGCGTTGCCGGTGACGGCGATGCGATAGGCAACGTCCTTGCTGACCGGACCGCCGCTATCGAGGGCGATGCGGCGCGTCATGTTGCTGTCGAGCGAGATTTCAGCCTGGTTGCGTGGCACCCAGAGCGGCAATTTCGAAATCACGTTGATGGCGCCGCCGATAGCGCCTTCGCCATACATGACGGAGGCCGGGCCGCGCAGTACTTCGATCTTCTCGGCGGTCCAGGTGTCGAAGGGGAAGTTCACCGTGCCGGAGCCGACATAGAGGCGCGTGCCGTCATAAAGCGAAGTGACGGAGCCACTTCCGGCGAAGCCGCGGGTGCTGAAAGCGATGCCGCCATTGCCGGGTTCGCCGATGGCCGTAAAGCCGGTAGCATTCTGCGTGACGGCATCGACCACGTTCTGCTGGCCGCGTTCGGCCATAGTCTCGGCGGAGATCACTTCGACGCTGGCCGGCGTCTGCAGGCGCGTGAGGCCGAGGCGGCTGCCCGTGGATGTCGTGCCGGTGAGGTTGAGCGTCGGCGCTGCGAAGACAGGGCCTGTCGGCGTGGCAACCGGCGCGCCGGTATTGGCGGCGACATTGCGCTGCTGCCGCGAGCGCGCAGCGCGCGATGCAGTGCCGTTCGTGGCGCGGCGTGCCCGCTGAGGCGTCGCTGACGGCTGAACTACAACAGGATCGAGCGTCTGGCTGGGCTGTGCAGCTTGTGCCCAGCTTTCACTCGGACACAACAAGCAGGAGAGAGCAATAGAATAAAGAAAGGGCGTATGTCGCTTCAATGCGACTGGAGAAACGGAGGTCATGAACAGGACTCGCGGTTACGTGGCACGTCACCGCAAACCAAGTCGCCCCGCCGCTTTCAAACAGGCAGTGTGACTTCCACCAGGACACCCCGCCCAATGTGCTCGCGTGTGACCACGACTGGCGGCAGGTCTCCTGGCTCGCGGGTCAGTGCCTGTCGCCGCCTTCCCAGGTGAATACCCAGTGGCTCTTGGCGCAGGCTCGCCGCTTACAGTTGCGGGGGCAGCCGCGGAATCGGGGGATCCCCCTCACCGCATTCCCTTTTGATCCCCGAAGGGGAACCGTCGCATTCACGTTAAGGTGAAATTTCCAAATGTGTCAATCAAGCTGCCAGTCATTCGCAGCTTGCTTTGGCGGGTGTTGATATTGCGCATCACCTGTCATCGCAGCGTCAAGCGATCTGCCTAGAGCCACTGGTGCCAGAGCCAGGATCAGGAGTTCGCCATGGCACTACGTTTATCCCGTCGCCGCTTCCTCGCGCACTCAGCCGTAACAGGCGCAAGCTTCCTGGCGATGCCTTACCTCAGCCGCGCGCAGGATCGTCCGGTCGTGTCGCATGGCGTGCAGTCCGGCGATGTCGGGACGAGCAGCGGCATGATCTGGTCGCGCGCCGATCGCCCGGCGCAGATGATGGTGGAAGTCGCCACGACCGAATCCTTCAGCAATGTGCGCATGTTGCCGGTTATCACGGCGCTGCTCGAGAGCGATTTCACGGCGAAGCTGTTGCTCGATAATCTGCCCGCGGGACAGGACATCTTCTACCGCGTCAAATTCCGCGATCTGTCGCATCCCGAAATCGTCAGCGAACCTGTGATCGGCCGCTTTCGCACCGCGCCGGCCGATCGCCGCGATGTATCCTTTGTCTGGGGCGGCGATGTCGCCGGGCAGGGCTGGGGCATCAATGCCGAGGATGGCGGCATGGTCACCTTCGCCACCATGCGCAAGCACAACCCAGATTTCCTGATCCATTCCGGCGATACGATCTACGCCGATGGTCCGATCCTGGCTGAAACGAAACTGCCTGACGGCACGATCTGGAAGAACACCATCACGGTGCCGGAGAAGGCGAAGGTCGCCGAAACGCTCGATGAATTCCGCGCCGCGCACAAATACAATCTACTCGACGACAATGTCCGCGCATTCAATGCGCAGGTGCCGATCTTCGGCCAGTGGGACGATCACGAGGTTACCAACAACTGGTCGCTCTCGAAGCAGTTGCCGTCGTCTTACAAGGAGCGCGACATCACAATGCTCGCGGCGCGGGGCGCGCGTGCCTTTCACGAGATGTATCCGATCTCTATCAATCCGGCCGAACCCGGCCGGGTCTATCGCACGCTGAATTACGGCCCGCATCTCGACGTCTTCATGCTGGACGAGCGGAGCTATCGCGGGCCCAACGGCCCGAACCTGCAGGAGAGCTATGGTCCGGATGCGTATTTCATTGGCCCGGAGCAGATGGCCTGGCTGAAGCGCGCCTTGATGGCGTCGAAGGCGACCTGGAAGGTCATTGCCTCCGATATGCCGATCGGCCTCGTCGTCTATGACAATGCCGCCGACAAAACCGGGTCTGAGGCCATCGCGCAGAGCGACGGGCCAGTGCGGGGCCGCGAGCTGGAAATTGCCGATATCCTGCGCTTCATCAAATCGGCCGGTATCCGCAACACGGTCTGGCTGACCGCCGACGTGCATTACACGGCGGCGCATTATTACAATCCCGACAAGGCGCAGTTTCAGGATTTCGAGCCGTTCTGGGAGTTCGTTTCGGGCCCGTTTCACGCCGGAACTTTCGGGCCGGCGGCGCTCGACAATACCTTCGGTCCTGAGGTCCGTTTCGTGAAGGCGCCGGGGCCCGATAAGCAGAATTTGCCCCCGTCGGCAGGCATGCAGTTCTTCGGCCACGTCAAAATCGACGGCCAAAGCGGCCAAATGACCGTTACCTTGCGAGATCGGGCCGATATGGCCCTTTGGGCCACGGTTCTGGACCCGAAATTGGGCTAACCATTTGGCAGATTCGCATTGTTTTTCGGTGATTTTCCCCTATATTGCGCCGCAACGCGTCCGAGTACCCGGCCCCTTCTGGCCGGGTTTGCTTTTGGAGGGATTGCCCCAGCGCGTTTTCAGACGAGGCAGTTATCGAACGCGCTCGAGCGCAAGGCTGAGGCCTTTTGTCGAGCATGTCTTGTTGAACCCGCTCAAGGGCACCCAGACCGTAACCAGAAGAAGACCTATGAACCTTCGCAACATTGCTATCATCGCCCACGTTGACCACGGCAAAACGACTCTCGTCGACAAGCTGCTGCAACAGTCGGGCACCTACCGCGACAATCAGCGCGTCCAGGAACGCGCGATGGATTCGAACGACATCGAAAAAGAGCGCGGCATCACCATTCTCGCCAAGTGCACCTCGGTGCTGTGGGATGAGGTCCAGATCAACATCGTCGACACCCCGGGCCATGCCGACTTCGGCGGCGAAGTTGAACGCATCCTGTCGATGGTCGATGGCGTGATCGTGCTTGTCGACGCTGCTGAAGGCCCGATGCCGCAGACCAAGTTCGTGGTCGGAAAGGCGTTGAAGCTCGGCCTCAAGCCGATCGTCGCCATCAACAAGGTCGACCGTCAGGACGCCCGCATCACCGAAGTCGTCAACGAAGTGTTCGACCTGTTTGCAGCGCTTGACGCCACCGACGACCAGCTCGACTTCCCGATTCTGTACGGATCGGGCCGCAACGGCTGGATGGCCGACAGCCCGGACGCGTCGCACGATGTCGGCATGAAGCCGCTGTTCGATCTCGTCATCAAGCATGTCGCGCCGCCGGTGGTTGAAGAAGGTGCGTTCCGCATGCTCGGCACCATCCTCGAAGCCAACCCCTATCTCGGCCGTATCATCACCGGCCGCATTTCGGCGGGCTCGGTCAAGCCGAACCAGAGTGTCAAGGTGCTGTCGCGTGACGGTAAGGTCGTTGAAACCGGCCGTATCACCAAGATTCTGGCGTTCCGTGGTCTTGAGCGTCAGCCGGTTGAGCTCGCCGAAGCCGGTGACATTGTCGCCATCGCCGGCCTGCCCAAGGGCACTGTCGCCGACACCTTCTGCGATCCGTCGGTTGAAATTCCGATCCAGGCGCAGCCGATCGATCCGCCGACCGTGTCGATGTCCTTCATCGTCAACAACTCGCCGCTCGCCGGCACCGAAGGCGACAAGGTCACCAGCCGCCTGATCCGCGACCGCCTGCTGCGCGAAGCCGAAGGCAATGTCGCGCTCAAGGTCGTCGAATCTGCCGATCGCGACGCGATGGAAGTATCGGGCCGCGGCGAATTGCAGCTCGCGATCCTGATCGAGAACATGCGCCGCGAAGGCTTCGAGCTTTCGGTGTCGCGTCCGCGCGTGGTTCTCACCAAGGACGAGAACGGCAACACGCTGGAGCCAGTCGAAGAAGTCGTCATCGACGTCGATGAGGAATTCTCCGGCGTGGTCGTTCAGAAGATGAGCGAACGCAAGGCCGAGATGATCGAGATGCGTCCGTCGGGCGGCAACCGCCTGCGTCTGGTTTTCTACGCGCCGACCCGCGGCCTGATCGGCTATCAGGGCGAACTCATGACCGATACCAAGGGTACCGCGATCATGAACCGCCTGTTCCACGACTACCTGCCCTATAAGGGCGAGATCGCCGGCCGCCGCAACGGCGTGTTGATCTCCAACGACCAGGGCGAAGCGGTGGCCTACGCCATGTTCAAGCTGGAAGATCGCGGCCCGATGATGATCGAGCCGGGCTGGAAGGTCTATAAGGGCATGATCATCGGCGAGCACACCCGCGAGAACGATCTCGAACTCAACGTTCTCAAGGGCAAGCAGCTCTCCAACATCCGCACCACGTCGAAGGACGAAGCGGTGCGTTTGACGCCGCCGATCCGCATGACCCTCGAAAAGGCGCTCGCCTATATCGAGAGCGACGAGCTGGTCGAGATCACCCCGAAGTCGATCCGCCTGCGCAAGAAGCATCTCGATGCCAACGACCGCAAGCGCGCCGAAAAGACCAAGGAAGTGATCGCGTAAGCGACGAGCTTTCTTTGGCGAGTTACGAAATGCCCGGCGAGAGCCGGGCATTTTTTGTTTGGCACTGTCATTCCGGGGCGCACGCGCATCTTTGCGCGGGCGAACCCGGAATCCCGACATGGTTGAACACTTCGGGATTCCGGGCTCGTGCCCTCAGCTGCGCTGAGCGCCCGCCCCGGAATGACAAGCTCTATGGTTAGACCTTCGGCGCCCCGACCTGCTTCAACGGATCGGCCTTCGCAAACGCCTCCATCGCCTCGCAGGCGGCGACGATGCGGTCGATGGTCGGGATGCCCGCAATTTCGATCTTCAGCACCTTCATGGTTGCGGTGATGCTGAGCAGGCAGATATCGGCGATGGTCACCTCGTCGCCATGACAGAAGCGGCCGGTGACGGGCTCGCTGGCGAGGCGCTTTTCCACGGCGGCGAGGCCCGTGGTGAACCAGTGCACCAGCCAAGCGCGAACTGCGGCATCGTCAAAGCCGGCGGTAATGGCGAGATATTTGCGCACACGCGGCGTAATGAGCGGATGGGTGTCGGCGGCCAGCATCGCGGCGATCGAACGCACCCGTGCGCGGCCGTGTGGATCGCTCGGCAGCAGCGGCGGGGTCGGATGGATCTCGTCGAGGAATTCCAGGATCGCCAGTGATTGCGTCAGCGGCAGGTGGCCGGGCTCGATCAGGGCCGGAATCGCACCGAGCGGATTGATCTTGAGGAACTCGTCGCCGCGCTGCTCGCCCTTGTCGAGGTCGATCACGCGCTCGTGCGCTTCCAATCCCTTCAGGTTGAGCGCCACGCGGACGCGATAGGTCGCGGACGTCCGCCAGAAGCCGTAGAGTTCGAAATCGTGTGGGGCTGTCATGCATCTTCTCCGAGGGCAGCGGTGGCTTGAATAATTCAAGCAAGCCTTTATCCCGTTGTCACCCGTTTCCCATTCGCTGTGAATACCGACGCGATGACCAGACTGCCTTCCGAAGTAGATGTCGCCATCATCGGAGCCGGCGCTGCCGGCCTCGGCGCCGCTCGTATGCTGGAAGGTTCCGGGCTCTCGGTGATTGTGCTGGAAGCGCGCGACCGGATCGGCGGCCGTGCCCATACGATCATGGCGGCCCCCGGCATTCCGTTCGATCTGGGCTGTGAGTGGCTACACTCCGCCGACAAGAATGACTTCGTCGGCATCGCGAAAGAGCTCGGCTTCGCCGTCGACAAGTCGCGTCCGCCGTGGCGCGATCAGGCCTATGACGCCGCCTTCTCAAAGGCGAAGCGCGATGAGTTCTTCGCCGCGATCGACGCGTTCTATGAGCGCGCCGAGGAGGCCGCGGAAAACGAGATCGATGCGCCGGCCGCGACGTGCCTCGAGCCCGGCAATCCATGGAATCCGATGATCGATGCGATCTCGACCTATATCAACGGCTTCGAGCTCAAGGATGTGTCGCTGCACGACATGGATGCCTATGAGGACACTGACATCAACTGGCGCCTGCCCGATGGCTATGGCGCGCTGATTGCGGCCTATGGCGCGCCGTGTCCGGTGGCGCTGAACACCGAAGTCACTGTTATCGATCATTCCGGCGCGCGCACCCGCATCGAAACATCGCGCGGCACGCTCAGCGCGGCGAAAGTCATCGTCTGCGTGCCGGCCAATCTCATCGCCAACGAGAATATCCGCTTCACGCCGCCGTTGCCCGGCAAGGTCGAGGCCGCCGCAGGCCTGCCGCTCGGCGCCGACAACAAGGTAATGCTGGCGCTCTCCGACGCGGAGAAGTGGCCGTCGGATATCGGGTTGCGCGGCGCCGCCCTGCGCACCGGCGTCGGCAGTTTTCACCTGCGCCCGTCCGGTCGCCCCTGCATCGCCGGCTTCTTCGGGGGGAGTTTCGCGCGCGAGCTGGAAGACGCCGGTGAGGGCGCGCTCGCCGCGCAAAGCATCGACGAGATCGTGGCACTGCTCGGCTCAGACATCCGCAGCAAGCTCACGCCGCTCGCGGAATCCCGCTGGGGCCATGATCGCTTCGCGCAGGGCGCCTATTCGGCGGCGAAGCCCGGCCATGCCGATGCTCGCGCGGTCCTCGCGGCGCCGGTGGATGGCAGGCTGTTCTTTGCCGGCGAAGCGACGTCGCCGAATTTCTTCTCGACAGCGCACGGGGCAAGGGAGAGCGGGGAGAGGGCGGCCAAGGAGGTGGTGAGTGCAGGTAAGCGCGCGAAAGCGTAATTGGCCGCGCTACTCAATCACCCTCGCCCTCATCCCCGCGTCCGGCACGATACACGCCTCGGTCCTTCCGAAGATGCGATAGCGGTTCGTTGCGATCAGGCTGTAGACCGGATTGCGCAGCGCCTTCGGCACCACGAACAGCACGCGCACCCACTGCCAGCCGGGCAGCGTCGACAACACCGTCAGCGCCGCATCGGATCTGACATAAGCCACGCCGCCATGAATCACTGCATTGGTGTCGGGGTCGGCGGCATCGATGCCGAAATGGCGGGCGAGGCGGCTGCCATAGTCGGACTGGATCGGGGTGAAGCGAAAGCGACGATCGGTGTCGCGTTTGGCGACGAACTGGATCCAGCGCGAGCAGAAGATACAGACACCGTCATAAAGGATGACATTGTCATCGGGCCAAGGCTCGGTCACTGCACTGTCCATCCCGGTTGCGCAAGCTTGCGCGTCATCGCGTTGTCGCCGGACTGGTCAAAACTGCCTTGAGTGCCTTGTCCAGTGCGGCACCATAGATGTCGTCACCGCCGTCGCTCTCCGCAAGCCAGTGGCCTTCGCTTCGAAAATCCGGCAATTCATGGAAATCGACTCTATCGCCGCCCTTGCGGAATGCATCCGCCAGTTGGCGTGACAAGTCCGGCGAGAAATAGCTGTCGTTGTGCGCGATGAGCCAGATCACAGGCACATGCGCCGTCTTGCCGAAGGTTGCGACCGCGGCGATCAGGCGCTGCGGCGCGCAAACGTCGTTCGGCCGGTCATTGGCATGGCCGCCCCGTCCGGGGGCAAAGGCAATGACCGCTCTGACGCCTTGCGGATTGGCGCCGGCCATGGCGAGCGCGCCCCAGCCGCCCGCGGAATGGCCGATGACGATCGTGCCGTCGCTGCGAATGAAGGGTTGTCCGCGAATATCAGTCATCGCTGCGGCGATACTATCCGCCGTGGCGCGGCCGGCGCCGAGATAGTCGGCATTGTCGCAGCCGCCTTGGTCTTCCAGGTAGCGTCCGTCGGTGACGCCATGGCCGGGACGTTCAGCGACCAGCACGGCGTAGCCTCGCCTGACAAACCAGGAGGCGAGTGCGCGATATTCCGGTTGCGGCATCTGCGCGCGGCGCAGCGCGTTCTGTGTGGAGGCATGCGCGATAACAGCGAGCGGGAACGGGCCATTGCCGGGCGGGCGAAACAGCACGGCGCGGGAACTGGTATTTGGATCGGGCGACGCTACCGACCAGACCTGCCGGCGATGCGGCGCTTCTTCCGGGCCCTGCGCGCCTGATGTCTGGGCCGCGGCGATAGCAGCGCTTCCGTGCAATGCAGCCAGCAGGCAAAGCGCTTGGACGTATTTCATATGCGCTCAGGGACTTTCGTGCGGACGCCATGCCTGTCGAACTCTACACGCCGCGAATCACATCGATGCAGTTGTGCACATCGATACGCGGGTGCAACTGCGACACGACTCGCGCGATACGTGCCAGCAGTGGAAAACATGGCGTTCGGCGCGCATTGGATGCAGCTCTGTCCTTTTTCGATACAACTCTTTCGGTAAACTGATGCTGAAAATCCACACGTTAACCGATAATTAACGATGGACCTTGAAGAGCGCCCGCCGACTTGCTTTGATCCCCTCATGAGCACAACCCTGATCGAGGTTCGGCCGGCCAAAGCTGCGGATGCAGCCGCGGTGGCGTCCACCCATGACGAAGCTTGGCGCGCGGCCTATCAAGGTCTCATCCCGGGCCCCGAATTGGAAAAGCTGATCAATCGCCGCGGTCCCGGCTGGTGGGATTCGGCGATCCGCAAGGGCAGCCGCGTCAGCGTTTTGTGCTTCGGCGACAAGGTCGCCGGCTACGCCAATTACGGTCGTAACCGCGCCCGCAGCCTGCAGTTCGAAGGCGAGATCTACGAACTTTACCTGCGTCCGGAATTCCAGGGCCTCGGCTTCGGCCGCCGGCTGTTCGCCTCCGCCAAGCGCGACCTCGTGCAGAGCGGGCTGAAGAGCATGGTCATCTGGGCGCTGTCGGACAATGAGGGCGCGACGGAGTTCTACCGCGCTCTGGGTGGCCGCATGGTGGCCCGTTCCTCGGAGCGTTTCGGCGCAAAATCGCTCGATAAAGTGGCATTCGCCTGGACGAATTAAGCCATTAAGCCGGTTCATGATTTTCTGGTCTCGCAGGCGTTGAATCCGGGCTCCCGCTCGGCTACGCCTGTCGCAACCTGTCCTATGAAATCTGGAGTGTTTGATGCGTCTTGACGCAATCCCGCTCGGCGCCAAGGCGCCGCATGAAGTGAACGTCGTGATCGAGGTCCAGGTGGGCGGCGAGCCCATCAAATACGAGATGGACAAGGAATCCGGCGCCCTGTTCGTCGATCGCTTCCTCTACACCCCGATGCGCTACCCGGGGAATTACGGCTTCATTCCCCACACTTTGTCTGGCGACGGCGATCCCTGCGATGTGCTGATCGCCAACACCCGCGCCATCGTGCCGGGCGCGGTGATGAGCGTGCGTCCAGTCGGCGTGCTCTTGATGGAAGACGAAGGCGGCCTCGATGAGAAGATCATCGCGGTGCCGACCTCGAAGCTGACCCAGCGCTACGACAAGGTGAAGAACTACAGCGATCTGCCGGAGATCACGCTGCAGCAGATTCAGCACTTCTTCGAGCACTACAAGGATCTCGAGCCCGGCAAGTGGGTCAAGGTGGTGCGCTGGGGCGATGCCGCCGACGCGCAGCGCCTGATCATGGAAGGCGTCGAGCGCGCCAAGGCCGCCAAGACCAAGTAACAGAGACCGGCGTAGCAGAAGGGGACTTCCGATGCGCCGATGGATCAAACTGCTCCGAACGGCCGCGCTGATCGTCATCGCGGCCGTTCTGCTTCTTGCGGGCGTCGTACTCGTCAAGACGTTCAGCGGGGGATCGCGGCAGCTGCAAGTGACCGCAGCGGCGAAAGCGCCCGTCGATGAGCAGGCGGCCGCAGAGCGCCTTGCAGAGGCGATCCGCTTTCCGACCATCTCCAATTTTCTCAATCCCGATCAGGCTGCCGAACCGCTTCGTGCGATGCAGGCGCATCTGGTGGCGAGCTTTCCGGCTTTCCATGCGGCGGCGAAGCGCGAAGTGGTCGGCGATTACAGCCTGCTCTACACATGGGAAGGCAGCGATCCTGCCTTGAAGCCGATCGCGCTGCTGGCGCATCAGGATGTCGTGCCTGTTGCCCCGGGCACCGAAAAGGACTGGCAGCAGCCGCCGTTCAAGGGCGTCGTCGCCGATGGCTTCATCTGGGGGCGCGGGTCATGGGACGACAAGGGCAATCTGTACTCAATCCTCGAAGCCGCCGAAGCCATGGCGAAGGCAGGTTTCAAGCCGAAACGCACGATCTATTTCGCTTTCGGTCATGACGAGGAAGTGTCCGGCAAGCGCGGCGCGCGGGCGATCGCGGCGCTGCTGAAATCACGCGGCGCGAAACTCGACTTCGTGCTCGACGAAGGCCTGCTGATCACCGAGGGGATTCTCAAGGGCCTCGACAGACCGATGGCGTTGATCGGCGTGGCCGAGAAGGGCTATGCGACGCTGGTGCTGACCGCGCATGGCACGCCCGGTCATTCGTCGATGCCGCCCCGCGAAACGGCCATCGGCATGATGAGCGCAGCACTGGCGCAGCTTGAGAACAAGCGCCTGCCGATGCAGATCCGCGGCACCGTCGGCGAGATGTTCAACACGATCGCGCCGGAGATGAGCGGCTTCAACCGCGTGGTGCTGTCCAACCTGTGGCTGTTCAAGCCGCTGTTGCTGCGCGAATTCGAGAAGAGCGGCCCGACCGAGGCGACGGTGCGCACGACCACGGCGCTGACGATCTTCAAGGCCGGCGAGCAGGACAATGTGCTGCCGGGCAATGCCGAGGCGACAGTGAATTTCCGGCTGTTGCCCGGGGATACCCAGGCCAGTGTCACCGAACATGTGCGCAACGCGGTCAGTAATGACAAGATTTCCATCGCGGCGTTCCCCGGCAATACCGATCCGCCTCCGGTGACCGGTACCGCAAGCCCGTCCTATCGCGCGCTCAATCAGACCATTCGCGAGATATTCCCCGATGCGCTGGTGGCGCCGGGCCTGATGGTCGCGGCGACAGACTCGCGGCACTACACGGACGTCACCGACAACATCTTCCGCTTCTCGCCGGTGCGCGCGACGTCGGAAGACCTCAAGCGTTTTCACGGCACCAACGAACGGCTGAGCGTCGCGAACTACGCTGACATGATCCGGTTCTATCGACGGCTGATCGAGAATACGGCGAACTAAACCGCCTGCGCCGGCAGCTTGTGAATCGCCCAGGCGGCCCGCAGCGTGTTCACCAGCAGGCAGGCGACTGTCATTTGACCGACGCCGCCGGGGACCGGCGTGATCGCGCCGGCGGTCTTCAGCGCTTCCTGATAGGCCACGTCGCCGACGAGGCGCGTCTTGCCTTCGGCACCGGGCAGCCGATTGATGCCGACATCGATCACGGTCGCGCCGGGCTTGATCCAGTCGCCGCGCACCATTTCAGGGCGGCCCACTGCCGCATAGACCAGATCCGCCTGCGCGCAGAGCTTGGCGAGATCGCGCGACTTCGAATGCGCGATGGTCACCGTGGCGTTTTCATTGAGCAGCAGTTGCACCAGGGGACGGCCGACCAGATTGGAGCGGCCGATCACGATGGCATTCATGCCTTCGAGTGATTTATGCACGCTCTTGGTCAGGATGATGCAGCCGAGCGGCGTGCAGGGCGACAAAGCGGGCATGCCGCTGGCAAGGCGTCCGGCATTGGTCGGGTGCAGGCCATCGACGTCCTTGCCGGGATCGATTGCGTTGACGACGGCGTCGGTGTCGAGCCCCTTCGGCAGCGGCAGCTGCACGAGAATGCCGTGTACGGTGGGATCGGCGTTGAGCTTCTGTACCAGCGCGATCAGATCGGCCTGAGCCACATCGGCCGGCAGCTTGTGCTCGAAGGAGGCCATGCCGGCTTCCTGGGTCTGCTTGTGCTTGCTGCGCACATAGACCTCGCTGGCGGGATCGCTGCCGACCAGCACCACGGCGAGGCCAGGCGTCACGCCATGTTGGGCTTTGACGCGCGCGACTTCAGCTGCGACGCGGCCACGCAATTCAGCGGCAATGATCTTTCCATCGATGATGCTGGCGGTCATGTGTCGCTCCTGTCGTCTGTGTCGTCGGGCACTGCTGCAGCGATACTGCGCAGCATGGCGCCCAGTTTTGTCGGGTCGCCATCGACCGCGATCTGTTTCACGCGCGACGTGGTGCCGGACAGCACGCGCACATCGCGCTTCGGCACGCCGAGCCGCTTGGCAAGCAGCTCAGTTACGGCGCGGTTGGCTTCGCCGCCCTCGGCGATGGCGCGCACCCGCACTTTCACCACCGAGCGGCCATTGGCCATCGTCTCGATCCCGTCGATATCGTCTCGGCCACCCCGCGGCGTCACGCGAACGGTGATGCTGACACCGTCAGTCGCGTAGCGCCAGGGCTCCGCCACGAACCCGGCGGCCGATCAGAAGACGCTGGGATAGATGTAGTAGGTAATCACCCGTTGCAGGAACATGATGATCAGGATCAGGATGATCGGTGAGATATCGAGGCCGCCGAGGCTCGGCAGCATCCTGCGGATCGGCGCCAGCACGGGCTCGGTGATCCGGAACAGGAATTCGGCGATCGCGGAGACGAACTGGTTGCGGGTGTTGACGACGTTGAAAGCGATCAGCCAGGACAGGATCGCCGAGGCGATCAGCAGCCAGACATAGAGATCGAGAATGATCAGCACGATATCGAGAACGGCGCGCATGGCGGGGATGGCTCGCGGGTTAGGTCGCGGATTCGACTGTCCGCTAAATATCGGTTCAGCCCCCCTCAAACAAGGGAAGTTCCGGGCGAAAAGTGCCGGAAAACCGCGCTTTTGCGACGTTCTTGACTTGCCGTTAACGGGGATTGTAAATGGCGCCGATTGCTGACCGGATCGCATGGGCGACCCGGTTCGTATCGGGGCCATAGCTCAGCTGGGAGAGCGCGTCGTTCGCAATGACGAGGTCGGCGGTTCGATCCCGCCTGGCTCCACCATTCTTCGCTTGCGTCGCAAGCTCCGGTTCGGCAAGCCATCCTCCCGACCATAAAAAGCGAAGCAAACGAAGGACGTCTCGCCGAGGCCCGCAGGGCGTAGGCGGACCGGATTCACACCCGTCTCAACTGCAACCTTGCCACCGCCCCCGCGATGAAGCCGCGCGGAAACAGCCGCAGCAGTAGTGGCACGATCTTGATGCCGAGGCCGGGGAAAACCGTGCGTTTGTTGGCCATCAGGCCCTGATAGCCCAGCAGGGCGACATCGGCGGCCGAGACATTGAGGATGGCTGAGTCGAGGCCCGGCGTGAATCCGGCGCGCGCCTGGAATTCCGAAGGCACCGGCCCGGGGCACAACGCGGTGACGCGCACGCCCTTTGAGCCGAGCTCCTGACGCAGTGCTTCGGTGAAGGACAGCACATAGGCCTTGCTGGCGTAGTACACGGCCATTCCGGGACCCGGCAAAAAACCCGCGATCGAGCTGAGATTGAGAATGCCGCCCTTGTTGCGGATCAGGCTCTCGGAAAAGCGCAGCGACAGATCCGTCAGTGCGCGCACATTGACCTCAAGCATGCCGAGTTGCCGGTCGCGGTCCATGTCGATGGCGCGACCGAACATGCCGAAGCCGGCATTGTTCACGACGTACTCCACTTCGACATCGGCAGCAGCGAGGGCAGCCGCGATCTGGGCGCAGGCGTCGCGTTGTTCGAGATCGCAGGGAATGATGATGGGCGCAGCACCGCCTGCAGCAGTGATTTCAGCGGCCAGCGCATTCAGGCGCTCGGCACGGCGTGCAACCAGAGCGACGCGATGCTTGTTCGCAGCGAAGACGCGGGCGAGTTCGGCGCCAATTCCGGCCGAGGCTCCGGTTATTAACGTCACGCGCTCAGTCACAATAAGGTACTCTTAAAATACGTGAGGACGATTTGCATGCATCTACAGGCGTAATAGGGATACCCGTGATGTGCAAGTCGGAATGACCACCGGAGTACCGCAGGACATCCAGTTCCCGAGCGTGTAGCAGTGGCATGAATTATCGGGGACCGCGCATTAAACTTTGGTTATGCGTCGTGGTGCTGTCATTTGCCGGTCAGGCTGCGCCTGTTCAGACAGTGGTATCCGTTGTGGCCGTACCGCCCGCCACGCGTCGTTTGAGCTCCATCCGGTCACGTGATGAAACTGCGAGCAGGTCGGCTGCGCGCCAGACCACATTTTCCTCGAACTCACTGACGCGGCCGTCAACATAGACCAGCTGCCACATCATCTCGACGAGACGGACACGGCCGGGCTCGTCGACCACGCGCATGATGACGCTCGTAAAGTGATAGAGATCGACGGCTTCGCCTTCGACGAGGGTGGCAGCCGAGATGAGCCTGTCAGCCGTGCCGGGATCGAGCTCGAAACGCGACTCGATCAGGCTGTGCAACTTGGCTCTCTCGATAGCTGAGGGCTCACCGTCCAGCGAGATGACGTGAAGCATCAGCGCCGTGGCGGCAAGACGGAAGCCGGTATCGTCGAATGCCTGATTTCCGTGCGCATCGGGAGACACCACGTCGGCAATGAATTGGCGCAGTTTTTCCAGCATTATTCCTTGAACCAGATGATCGAGCGGGCTGCCATGCGGCGAAAGCGCTCGTGCTTTGTCGCGCGAAAATGGAACGCGCGCAATGCGGCCGGGTTCCCGAAGCGCTGATGACAGTTAAGTAACGATTGAGACGATTGGCAGTTTACGGGGGCTCATGTCACGGGATTTCATAGACCACCATTTTGTCGGCGATACCGCGCAAGGCCGCATGTTTCTGGATCGGCGTGATCTCAGCCTTCCGCAGAATGGCTTCCACGGCCTGCGCCGATATCACCGGGCTGGTAACGTGGATCGCTTGCGAGGTTGACAGGCCCTGCACCCTGGCAGCGATATTGACGGTCTGGCCAAAGTAATCCTGCCGCTCGTTCAGCATCACAGCGAGGCAGGGTCCCTCATGGATACCGATTTTGACCACGAGGTCTTTGGTGCCGCGCTCTTCATTCAGCCGCTCCATCGCGGCGCGCATGCGCAAACCTGCGGCCAGCGCCTGTTCGGGCCGCGTAAAGGTCGCCATGACGGCATCGCCGATGGTCTTCACGACGGCACCGGCTTCCGACGCAATGATCTCCAGCAGTGCGTGGAAATGCGCACGCACCAGATCGAAGGCTGCGAGATCGCCGACGCGCTCGTACAAGGCAGTCGAGCCCTTGAGGTCGGTGAACAGGAAAGTCAGCGAGGTAATCTTCAGTCGCTGATCGATATTGAGGTTGTCGGCCTTGTAGACGTCGCGAAAGGTCTGGTTGGTGAGTATCCGCTTGGCTGTGAGGAACGGCTTGCGCTTGCCGATCAGGTGATGGAGACCCTCGGCCGCGACAAATACCGATGGCAGCACGCGCACCTCGGTCTGGTTTTCGAGGGACAATCGCAGCGGTCCGGGTTGCATTGTGATGGTGCCGGTCGGCGTATGCTGCCGGTTGTAGATCAGCGACAGATGCTGTCGTTCCTTGGTCGGCTCGCCCTGCACGTCAATGAACTGCGCGGCATGGGTTACCGGCTCGAACACGATGACGAATTCCGACGGCAAGTGCAGCGACATCACCGCTTTTTCATGTGCCGGCAATTCCATTGCGTCCAGTGTCACTTCATCGGTGAGTGACGCAAACGATTCCTGATTGAGATCGACGCCTGAACTCCAGAACACCTGCTTGAAATATTCCCAGAGCGGCAGCGTATTGGGGTCGTGTGCAGCGATGTGCCTGACGCGCGGTGCGACCGTGAACGCCACCTCGACCTGCTCGTCAACCGACGCTTCATAGCCGCAGGCGCAGAGCCCGCAATGGTAGTCGTCATGGCGTAGCGATTTCAGCGTGCTGTGGGCGTCGAGGACGCCGCTGCAGCCCGGGCACAACACATTCCAGGTCAGGTCGAACAGGCCGAGGCGGGAGGCATGCAGGAAGCCGGAAATGACGCGCTCTTCGTTCAGGCCACGGCGTGCCGCAAAATCCAGCACATTGATACGATTGAGTTCGTGGTCCGCACCGTCGCGGATCAGTTGTGCAATGGCATCGGCTACGGCCGGATCGGTCGCCTGGTTCAATGTCGCGAATAGTGCCTGAACATCACTCATGGCATCAGTTTAGGCCAAATAGGCGCTGCATCCAAGACAGGGCTTTGCCGCAACACTTCAACTTGTCGTTCCGCCCGCGTGCCATGAGCGCGCGGGGGCGGGGAAGACGTGAGGAGAGGACGTGCTGACATAACGTCAGCGTCGCTCAATCCAGAACTGTGGCGAGCGATCCGGTTGTGTCGTCACCACGCCGATCGGCATGACGGGTGCTTTATCCGGCAGCTCGATGCGGAACGCGCCGATGATTTTCGCCAGCGCCAATGTGGCCTCGACAAGCGCGAAATGCGCGCCGATGCAGACCCGGGCACCGACGCCAAAAGGCAGATAGGCGAAGCGGTCCGGCGGCGTCGCGCCGGGCATGAAGCGGGACGGCATGAAGGCGTTGGGCTCGTGCCACAATTTCTCGTGCCGATGCAGCAGCCAGGGCGCGATCAGGATCACGTCCTTGCTGGCAACGGACTGGCCAGCCAGACGATCAGGGCCCGCGGCGGCGCGCGCGATCAGAAAAGCCGGCGGATAGAGCCGCATGGTTTCGTCGATCACGGCGCGGGTGAATTTCAGATGTTCGATATCGAACGTACCGTTCGCACTGGCGGCGCGGGCTTCGGCCGCGACCTGCTCCTGGGTCGCCGGATCGAGCGTCAGCATATACAGCGCCCAGAACAGCGCCGTTGCCGTCGTCTCATGGCCGGCGAGGATCATCGTCGCCACCTGATCGCCGAGTTGCACGTCGGTGAAGGATGCGCCGGTTTCCGGATCGCGCGCGGCCACCATCAGATCGAACAGATCGCGCGGCGCGTCGTCGTTCTTGCCGGCGGCGCGACGTGCGGTCATCAGCTCGCCGACGAATCTCGTCCAGCGTCTGCGGAAGAAGGCGCGCGAGATATCCTGCGGCGTTGGCCAGCCCAGCGGCAGCAGCAGGTCGAGGAAATGCGGCCGTGCTAGGTTCATGCCGTATTCCATCACGAAGTCGCGCAGCTTCGCGCCATGTTCGGCCATGCCGAACGAGAACATGGTGCGGCCTGCGATCTCCAGCGTCATCCGCTGCATGATCGCGCGCAGATCGACCGGCTTGCCCTCCGCGCGGTGCAGGTCGGCCAGCGTGTCATCGACCGCCGAGATCATGTGCGGCACCAAAGTCGTCACTGCGCGCGGTGTGAAGGCCGGCGCCAGTGTCCGGCGCTGGTGTTTCCAAGTGCGGCCTTCGGCGAGCAGCAGGCCCTCGCCGAGCATCGGCCGCAGCACGCGGAATGCCGCAGGCGTGCGGGTATAGTTCTCGTAATTGTCTACCAGCACATGGCGGATCGCATCGGGGTTATTGAGGATGAAACTGGCATGGCCGAAGAAGCGGCCCTTGATGATGTCATCTTCATAGGCACGCTGGCCCCAGGTCTCGATGGCGCTGCGGCGCATGGCCGACATACGCCCCAGTGCCCCCATGTTCTCGGGCGCACGCGGCGGGCTCGGCGGCACCAGGGGCTGCCGTGGAGCTGAAAAGTCATAGACTTCGGCAATGCTCACGATGGACCTCGCAACCTGAAATGCGGTGCCGGCTGTGGCTTCACTATAGCAGTTGCTAATCCGGGCGCCATGAAGGCGTCGGCCTGTCGCGCGGTAATGGCTAGCTGCTTCTTCGCCCCCGTGCTCACCGAAAGGGGCGAGCCGAGACGAACTCTGCGACGACTTGCGGCCCAAACGGATGCATTCCTCGGAACGATACTCACTCATGCACATTAGGGAGGCAACGTTCCGTACCGGAACGATTTGGGGATGTAGAATGATCGATACAGTTGTCGTCCAACCCGCCGCAGGCGTCGACGAACCGCAAACCTCGGGCGTGTCGTGGGCTGCGGTCGCCGCCGGCGCGGTTACTTCGCTCGCACTTACGCTGATTCTGATTGCCTTTGGCACCGGTCTTGGCCTGTCGGTCGTATCGCCTTGGGCAAACTCAGGCGCCTCCACCACGACATTCAAGATCACGACCGGCATCTATCTGGTCGTGATCGCAATGATCTCATCATCGATCGGCGGCTATCTGGCCGGCCGCCTGCGGTCGCGCTGGATCGGTGTGCATTCGGACGAGGTCTACTTTCGCGACACTGCGCATGGATTCCTGGCCTGGTCGTTCGCAACAGTCTTGGGGGCAATTCTGCTGGCGTCTCCTGCCACGACCCTGTTGAGCGGGGCTACGTCAGGTGTTGCCGCAGGTGCAACCGCTGCAACGGCCCAGGCGGGTCCGAATGATGGCTACATCGATTCGCTGCTCCGCCCGACGACGCCATCGGCCGATGGCAACAGCATGGAAGCGCGCGGTGAACTGTCGCGTCTGATGGCTGCCAGTTTCCGCGGCGGGGACGTCAAGCCTGCTGATCGCAGTTACGTCAACAAGGTCGTCGCCAGCCGCACCGGCTTGAGCGAGGCCGATGCGGACAAGCGTGTCACCGAAGTCATCAATGATGCGAAGTCCGCTGCGGATGCTGCACGCAAGGCTGCGATGCAACTCGCATTCTGGCTCACGGCTTCGCTGCTGATCGGTGCTTTCTCCGCCAGCCTTGCTGCGACGGAAGGTGGCGGTCTTCGTGACGGTACCTGGAAAAAACGTCGTTAACCCAATCAAAGGAGACAACCATGCCCATTCTTCTGTGGCTACTCGGAATCCCGCTTCCCCTCATCATCCTGGTGCTGTTGCTGCGATAACAGAATAACGACAGAGCCCCGTACCCGGCGGGGCTCTATGCTATTCGAACAATGCTTCACGCGATCTGACGGAAGGCGCGCGCAAAAGCAGCGTTATGGAAGCCAAGCCCCGAGGCGCGCGAGAGTTGGCGTGATCTACTCGGTGAACTCCGCCACCGTGATCCGGTTTTCCGAAGCCGGCCAGGCACGCACCACGATCCGCTCCTGATTGAACAGTGCCGCCACCGGACGTCCGATATCTGTGACCGGAAGGCGGATGGTCGAGAGCGAATCCGTGGGCACGCCGGCTTTCACGTCGGTCGGCTCCTTGCCGTGGAGCAGCACGACATCGCGCGGCAGTCCGAAATAGCCGCGGACGCGCGACATCGACACCACCGCGCCGGCAGTGGTGTCGGCGGGACCCAGGGCGCGACCGGCGCGCAGATGAACGACGTCGGACGAGCGGAGGAATGGCGAGCGATAGGAATGCGTGATCGGCGCGCCTGCCGATGTCAGCACGATCTCGACAGGCCAGGTCGGGTCGACCTGAACCGGACCCCAGCGGCCATCGGCGGAGGTGCGGGTCGCATAGAGCGCCGCCCCGATCCGTTCGCCGCTGTCAGGTGCGACGCGATACACCTCGACCAGAGCATCCGCGACCGGACGATTGGTCGGCACGCCGCCAGGCGTGCCGGTGACGAGACCGCTGATTTTCACCTCATTTTCCGGCGCGATATCGATCCGCGCGGGTTCGCGGCCGGCGATGAATTTGTAGATCTCGCGGAAGGCGCGGGGGTGAAAGCCGGTCTCGCGATGATCGATGGCGCCGATCACGAGATTGGTGGCGCCGCGCAGTGCCGGACCATCGGAGGTGACGCCGGTCGCCACGCCCGGCTTGCCGAGCAGCCGGCTATCGGGCTGCGCATATTTGTCGATGCCATCGCTGCGCAGCGTCAGGAACGCAGTACCCTCGGTCACTTCCGGGCCTTCGCTGCCATTGAGCCCTTTGAGGAACGGCCCGCGGCCGTTGAATTCGCTGCCGGGATTGTCGGCCCAGTCGAATACGCCGTGATTGGGCGTGCCGCACAACACGGCGTGGCTGACATCGCCTCCGCCGCCATTCTTGACGTAATTGCGCACCGCATTGCCGCCGCGGGAATTGGCGACGAGCGCCACTTTCACCGCGCCCGTGCGCTTTTTCAGTTCCGCGATGGCCTCGCCGAGCTCGCGGCGCTGGTCCTCCGTGGAGGAGCGGCCTTGCTGCGCCACAGCATCGTCGGAACGCGCCAGCGGATCGGTGAAATTGAGCGCCATCAGACGGTTGCGCGGAACGCCATTGGATTCCATGCGCCAGATCTGCGTCATCCAGAGCGCCGCGTGGTCGCCATTGCCGTGGACGAACAGAATCGGAGGAATGTCGGAACCGGCCGCTGCGCTAGGGTTGGTCTGTGCAACCGCCTCGAAACGGAGCGTATGGAGGGCCAGCGGCAGCATCGCCGCGCCTGTGAGAATGGTTCGTCGCGACAGCGTCATAGCTGGTCTCCCTCTATCTGCGCACTACCGGCGCTTGCTGCTGTGATAGCGGAGCAGGCACTGGACAGACAACGCGTTTCGCAGGCATCACCTTGGATACGCCCGCGGGGAATCAGGCCCCGTATGGCCCTGCAGTCGCTATCTGCAGCAGACGACGGGACGATGATGGCTGAAGCAGCGAAACCAGTGGTTCTTCCCTCCGACGGCATTGCCGCCCCGCTGCGGTTTGCGGTGTTCCGGCGGATCTGGCTCGCCAGCCTGCTGTCCAATCTGGGCCTGATGATCCAGAGCGTGGGTGCTGCCTGGGCGATGACCCAGATGACTGCGTCGGCAGACAAGGTGGCGCTGGTGCAGACCGCCTTGATGCTGCCGATCATGCTGATCTCCATGCCCGCAGGCGCCGTCGCCGACATGTATGACCGCCGTGTCGTGTCGCTGGTGTCGCTGGTGCTGTCGCTGGTCGGCGCCACCATGCTGACCATGCTGGACTGGACCGGCCACATCACGCCGAACATCCTGCTGGCCTTCTGCTTCATCATCGGCAGCGGCATGGCGCTGTTCGGGCCGGCCTGGCAATCCTCAGTGGGCGAGCAGGTGCCGCCGGAGGTACTGCCATCCGCCGTGGCGCTGAACGGCATCAGCTACAATATCGCGCGGAGTTTCGGCCCGGCGATCGGCGGCATCGTGGTTGCCACCGCCGGTGCCGTCGCAGCCTTCGCGGCCAATGCGGTGCTGTACATCCCATTGCTGGTGGTGCTGTTCCTGTGGCGTCGCAAGGTCGATGTTTCCAGGCTGCCGCGCGAACGGATGAGCCGCGCCATCGTGTCCGGCGTGCGCTACATCGCCAATTCGCCGTCGATCCGCATCGTGCTGACGCGCACGCTGATCACCGGCATCTGCGGTGGCTCGGTGTCGGCACTGATGCCGCTGGTCGCGCGCGACCTTCTGCATGGCGGCGCGCAGACCTATGGCATCATGCTCGGCGCCTTCGGCATGGGTGCGGTGATCGGCGCAATGAATATCGGCCATGTCCGCAAGCATCTCAGCGGCGAAGGCGCGATCCGCGCCTGCGCGCTGATTATGGGTGTCGCGATTGCTGTCGTTGCGGTCAGCAGTGAGCCCGTGATCACCGCGGCGGCGCTGGTGGTGGCGGGGGCGGTGTGGATGCTGGCGGTCGCCCTGTTCAATATTGGCGTGCAGCTCTCCGCACCGCGCTGGGTCGCCGGGCGTTCGCTTGCGGCATTCCAGGCGGCGATTGCCGGCGGCATTGCGATTGGCAGCTGGGGTTGGGGTCATCTCACCGATATGGTCGGCGTCGAGGCCGCGCTACTAGTGTCCGGCGCGTCGATGTTTCTGTCACCACTGTTCGGTCTGTTCTTGCGGATGCCGCCGACCGGCGCACGCGATGAGGATGCCGAGACGCTGGCTGACCCCGAAGTACAGCTGCAGCTCACAGCGCGCAGCGGCCCGCTGGTGGTGGAGATCGAATATCGCGTGGATCAGGAGAGTGCGCGGGCGTTCCACGGCGTGATGCAGGACGTGCAGCTCTCGCGCCAGCGCAACGGCGCCTATGGCTGGTCGATCGCGCGCGATATCGCCGATCCCGAATTGTGGACCGAGCGCTATCACTGCCCGACCTGGCTCGACTTCCTGCGCCAGCGCAACCGCGCGACACAGTCCGAACGCGCGTTGTATCAGCGCGCAGTGGCATTCCATCTCGGGCCGGATCCGGTCCGCGTGCGTCGCATGCTGGAGCGGCCGTTCGGTTCGGTGCGCTGGAAAGACGATACGCCCGATCGCGCAGCGACCGAGGTGCTTCCTGTCGCGACGCCGGCCGGCAGCAGCGGTTAGAACTTCTTATTTTGACGCGAGCCGGTGCCCACTTCGCTCGAAAACGCTGGTCGCGCTATTGATTATTCTCGGCGAGAACTTTCGCGCAGGCCTTGCTGAGCTTCGAACGGTTTTCCTTGAGGCAGCTGAGCACGGCCATGTCGCCATCATTCATCTTGGCGCGGCAGAAGCGTGAGACGTCGCGCGAGCAGGCCGACTGATTGGCTGATGTGTTGCTCCCCTGCGCGAAAGCGGACGTGGCGATCAGCAGGAACGGGATGATCAAAAGTCGGGTCATGAAATGGGCCTCCCTAAAAATTGGCTATCTCATTCTATGGCGCGCAACGAAGTACGTGGGAATGGCGCAATGATGGCGAGCGTCCGGCACCAAGTTCACGGATTGCGCGTTACGTCATTCAGGCGAACTGTCGCTGCTTAACTTCGCGATCCCGAGATCACGAGATCGTCGCGATGGATCATTTCGGCGCGGCCGCTGATGCCAAGAATAATCATCACGTCCGGAGATGAGCGGCCTTTGATCTTCTCGGCATTGTCTGCGTCATAAGCCACGAGGCCGCGGCCGATTTCGTGCGTGTCCGGTCCACGCACGATAACGGCGTCGCCGCGTGCGAAATCGCCTTCCACCTTGATGACGCCGGCAGGCAGCAAACTCTTGCCGGCACGGAGTGCAGCAACAGCACCTGCATCAATGGTCAACGTACCCTTCGGTTCCAGCGATCCCGCAATCCAGCGCTTACGTGCAGTGACGGGATTGGCAGGCGTCAGGAACCAGGTGCAGAGGCCGCCATCGGCGATCTTCTGCAGCGGATGCTCGACCTTACCGGACGCGATGATCATGTGCGTGCCGGCCGTGGTCGCGATCTTCGCTGCCTCGATCTTGGTGTACATGCCACCGCGCGACAATTCGCTCTCGGCCGCGCCCGCCATGCCTTCGATCTCGGCGGTGACGCTGTCGACAATAGGAATCAGTTTCGCATCGGGATTGGCGCCGGGCGGCGCAGTGTAGAGACCGTCGATATCCGACAGCAGCACCAGCAGGTCGGCGGATGCCATGGTCGCGACACGTGCCGCGAGGCGATCATTGTCGCCATAGCGGATTTCGTTGGTCGCCACCGTATCGTTCTCGTTGATGACCGGCACGGCGCGCCATTCTAGGAGCTTGCCGATGGTCGAGCGCGCATTAAGATAGCGGCGGCGTTCCTCGGTGTCCTGCAGTGTCACGAGAATCTGTCCGGCGCCGATGCCGTGATGCCCCAGCACTTCCGACCAGATGCGTGCGAGCGCGATCTGTCCGACGGCAGCGGCGGCCTGGCTCTCTTCGAGTTTCAGCGGACCGCGCGGCAATTTGAGACGGCTGCGGCCGAGCGCGATCGAGCCGGACGAGACCACCAGCACGTCGCGACCGTCCGCATGCAGCTTGGCGATGTCGGCGGCAAGCGCCGCGAGCCACTTGGCCCTGACTTCGCCGGCCGTGGAATCGATCAGCAGCGACGAGCCGACCTTGACGACGATACGGCGAAAGTTCTTTAGCTCGGGGCGCGACATGATGTGGGCTTTGGCAGTGCGTTTGATGCTTGGACGGACGTCAGAGGCAGATCAGCTCGTCGCCGGCGCCCATGGCGCAGACTGCGCTGCGCTCTTGGCCTTGTCCGACACCGGCGCTTCGCCGATCACCGCGACCAGCGCCCGCAAAGCTTCCGGCACGCCTTCGCCCGTCGCGCCTGAGATCAGCAGCGGCGTTTGCTTCGCAGCGCGCTTTAGCCGGTCCTTCTGCTTCTTCAGCTCGTCCGGCTCGACCGCATCGATCTTGTTGAGCGCAACAATCTCGACCTTGTTGGCGAGGTCGCCCTCATAGGCATCGAGTTCGGCGCGGACGGTCTTGTAGGCCTTGCCCGCATGTTCGCAGGTCGCATCGATCAGATGCAGCAGAACACGGCAACGCTCGACATGGCCGAGGAAGCGATCGCCGAGGCCGGCACCCTCATGAGCGCCTTCGATGAGACCGGGAATGTCGGCCAGCACAAATTCGCGCGCATCGACATCGACGACGCCGAGCTGCGGATGCAGTGTTGTGAACGGATAGTCCGCAATCTTCGGCCGCGCAGCGCTGACCTTGGACAGGAATGTGGACTTGCCGGCATTGGGCAATCCGACGAGGCCCGCATCCGCAATCAGTTTCAGCCGCAGCCAGATCCAGCGCTCTTCGCCCGGCTGGCCGGGATTGGCATTGCGCGGTGCGCGGTTGGTCGATGACTTGAAATGCGCGTTGCCAAAGCCGCCATTGCCGCCTTCGGCCAGCACATAGGTCTCGCCGAGCTTGGTGAAGTCGTGGATCAGCGTCTCGCGATCCTCATCGATGATCTGGGTGCCGACCGGAACTTTGAGCGTGATCGGCTTGCCATTGGCGCCATGGCGGTCCTTGCCCATGCCATTGGTGCCGCGCGGCGCCTTGAAGTGCTGCTGGTAGCGATAGTCGATCAGCGTGTTGAGGCCATCGACCACTTCGATGATGACATCGCCGCCGCGGCCGCCATTGCCGCCGGAGGGACCGCCGAACTCGATATACTTCTCGCGGCGAAAGGCCACGCAGCCGTTTCCGCCGTCGCCGGAGCGAATGTAAACCTTGGCTTCATCGAGGAATTTCATAGCGTATCCGTATCGCAGGGGGGTGGTCGCGGCAACCACTTCGTCGCCGGAGCATCGTGAAAAGCCCTTATTTGGGGGCCTTGCTGCGCATCAGGTGACGTCCTAAACGACTCATCTTGCCGTTAACCAAGCGTGCGCATTCCGCGACTTTCCTACAGGCTCATATAGGCATGTTTGCGACCATTTCGACCGCAGCCGACAATCGTGCCGCCCGGCTGGCCGGTATCGGCCTGATGCTCCTGGGCATCAGCATGTTCTCCTGCGGCGATGCGATCGGCAAATTCCTCGTCGGCACCTATTCGGTCGGGCAATTGATGCTGCTGCGCGCCTGCGCGGCGCTGGCGCTGCTGGCGCCGTCGATCTGGCGGCATCGTGCGGATTTCCTGCAGCTCGACCGGCCGGGTCTACAGCTCATTCGCGTGGTGCTGTCGACGCTGGAAGTCGCGGCCTTCTTCTGGGCGGCGGCCTATCTGCCGCTGGCGGATGTCATCACCTATTATCTCGCCTGCCCGATCTTCGTCACCGCGGGCTCCGCGATCTTCTTGCGCGAGCAGGTCGGCTGGCGGCGCTGGAGCGCGGTGGCGGTCGGCTTCTGCGGTGTGCTGATCGCGCTGCAGCCCTCGGCGCAGACGGTGACTTGGCCGGCACTGATCGCGCTCGGCGGCAGTCTGTCCTTCGCCGCGCTGATGCTGATCACCCGCTCGCTGCGTTCCGCGCCGGACGTCGTACTCGCGACGACCCAGTTCATCGGCACGTTTACCTTCGGCGCTGTCTTCACGACATTCGGATGGGTGACGCCCGACCTGCGTGATCTCGGCCTGTTCTTTCTCGCGGGCGTTGTCTCGGTCTGCGCGCTGCTCTGCGTCAATCGCTCGCTGAAACTGGCGCCGGCCAGCACGGTGGTGCCGTATCAGTATTCGATGATCATTTGGGCGGTGATCTTCGGCTATCTCGTGTTCGGCGAGTTACCGTCATGGGCGACGCTGATCGGCGCCGCGGTTATCATTGCGGCAGGGCTCTATATCTTCCTGCGCGAGCAGCAGCTCGGAAAGATCGCCGACGAGGTGCCGCCGGCGGTGTGAGGCTTTCTTCCTTCCCCTCTCCCGCCTGGCGAAGCTTCGCTTCGCGCGGGGGAGAGGGGAAGGAAGAGTCGCTCACCTTCTCGTCGACGTTCCCCAGTTCTTCAGCGAACTCCACACGCCCCTTGTCAGCTTGAAGCAGTCGACGGGAGTCGATGAGCCGATGGCTTCGAAGCGGTGCAGTTGCACGCCGCTCCACTGGAAGCCGCACTTTTCCAGGATGTTGCGCGAGGACGGATTGGCAACGCGCGCACCCGAGATCAGGTGTTCGATGTCGAATTCGTCGAATGCGTAATCGATCGCGGCACGAGCAGCTTCGGTGGCAAAACCCTGGCCCCAGTGATCGACGCCGAGCCAGTAGCCGAGCTCTGGCGATTCGGCTTCGCGCCAGTCGATTCCGACCATGCCGATGGGACGACGATCGAGTTCGATCAGGAACACGCTGTCGCTTGTCGTGCTGCTCAGCGAATTGACGAAATCGACTGCGTGATCCTGCTGATACGGGAAGGGCAGGCGGCGCGTCATCTCGGCGATGCGGCGATCATTGGCGAGAAGCGCGATGGCTTTTACGTCCGCGAGTGTCGGCTTGCGCAAGGCCAGCCGTTCGGTCTCGAGGACGCAGCCTCTGGTTTCTCTCAACGTCGGGGTCGGAATATCCTGCAACATCTCGGGCTCCTGTGTGCGCCCCGAAGCGACGCACCAAACGAAAAGGGGAGGCCGGTTTCCCGCCTCCCCTGGAGCCCAATTCTGGCGCTCCGCCGGTTCAACAGGACCCGGCGGACTCCAATGTGTCCACCGTTTATTCGGCCGCGGCTTCAGTAATCGGGAGTACCGATACGAAAGTGCGGCCATTCGATTTGGCGCGAAACTCCACGTGGCCTTCGACCTTGGCGAACAGGGTATGGTCTGTGCCCATGCCGACATTAAGGCCGGGGTGCCAGGTGGTGCCGCGCTGACGCGCAATGATGTTGCCGGGAATCACGCGTTCGCCGCCGAACGCCTTCACGCCGAGGCGCTTGCCAGCTGAATCGCGGCCGTTGCGCGATGAACCGCCTGCTTTTTTATGAGCCATAGCCCGTCTCCGATCTCGATAAGTTCTAGATCAATTCCTTGAAGGAATTGTCTCACAGATTCTCAACTTTTCGCAGCGGCTTATTCCGCGGCGGGCTTTTTCTTCGCAGCCGGCTTCTTGGCTGCAGCCGGCTTGGCAGCGGCTGTCTTCGGAGCAGCGGCCTTCTTCGCCGGCGCCTTCTTGGCAGGAGCTTCGTCGCCATCAACCGGAGCGGTCACGACCGGCTTCTCACGCTTCGGGCGAGGTCCGATCGTCGGCGCTTTGCCGTCGGCCAGGATCTCGGTGATGCGGATCATCGTGAGCTCGTCACGGTAGCCACGCTTGCGCTTCGAATTCTTGCGGCGGCGCTTCTTGAAAGAGATGACCTTGGGGCCGCGCTTGTGGTCGAGCACTTCGGCCGCAACCGACGCACCAGCCACCAGAGGCAGGCCGAGCACAGGCGTATCACCGCCCAGCACGAAAACTTCACCAAGCTGCACGATCGTCCCGACATCGCCGGCGATCTTGCCAATCTCGAGCACATCATCCGGAACGACGCGGTATTGCCGGCCGCCGGTTTTGATGACTGCGAACATCGTTATATTCCTTCGTGTTCGATCCCATCCTCGGACCAGATCCGGGACGGCTTCTTGTTCAGTCGATAAGGGTTCACCGCGACTTCTACGAAGTCGCGAATTTCTGCGTTTTCTGGTCGACGTTGCGACCCCACGCAAAAACAATCGGCGCCAAGCAAAGCTTGCGCCGAAGCGTGCTTTATAGAGGGTGAAGGCGGAGAGTCAAGGAAAGAGGGGCGAAAAGCGAGCCAAAAACAGAGTCTTGGCGGATGGGTCCGTGCCTGCGATGGAGCGTACCATTTAACCTGCCGCCCCGTTTTTTTCGGCCTGCCTTCAGTCGTCATGCCCGGGCAGCGCGAAGCGAGCTTCGCTAGATGACCCGGGCATCCTTCTTCGGACGGAATGGAGGAAAGGTGGATGGTCGGGCCAGGCCCGGCCATGACGGAGTTTTGTTCTCCAAATCAGAGGCTTAGCCTCTCGGTCGCCCTCACGATGCCAGGCTGCGCATTTCCTTGATCAGGTCGGACTTGCCCTCGAAGCCGATGCCGGGGAGTTCCGGCATCACGATATGGCCGTTCTCGACCTTCACGCCGTCTGGGAACCCGCCATAGGGCTGGAACAGGTCCGGATAGGACTCGTTGCCGCCAAGGCCGAGGCCGGCCGCCATGTTGAGCGACATCTGGTGGCCGCCATGCGGGATGCAGCGGCGCCACGACCAGCCGTAGCTCTTCAGCATCTCCAGCGTGCGTAGATATTCGACGAGGCCGTAGCTGAGCGCGCAGTCGAACTGCAGCCAGTCACGGTCCGAGCGCATGCCGCCGTAACGGATCAGGTTGCGCGCGTCCTGCATCGAGAACAGGTTCTCGCCGGTCGCCATCGGGCCCGGATAATGCTCGGCGAGCTTTGCCTGCAGCTCGTAATCGAGCGGATCACCAGCTTCCTCGTACCAGAAGAGATCGTATTCACGCAGCGCCTTGGCATAGGCGACGGCCGTCTCCAGATCGAAGCGACCATTGGCGTCGACAGCGAGTTTAGCGCCTGCTGGAAGCAGTTTCAGCACATGTTCAATGCGCTTGCAGTCGTCGGCCAGCGGCGCGCCGCCGATCTTCATCTTCACGACATTGTAGCCCCGATCGAGATAGCCCTTCATCTCCGACGCTAGGCCTTCGAGGCCCTTGCCCGGATAGTAGTAGCCGCCCGCGGCATAGACGAAGACCTTCGGGTCGGCCGTGGTTTCGTAACGCTCCGCGAGCAGACGAAACAGCGGCTTGCCGGCGATCTTGGCGACCGCATCCCACACCGCCATGTCGATGGTGCCGATAGCGACCGAACGCTCGCCATGGCCCCCCGGCTTCTCATTGGTGAACATGGTGGCCCACACCTTGTGCGGGTCGATATTGTCGCCGGAGGCGTCGATCAGGCTGTCGGGCTTGGCTTCCAGAATGCGCGGTGCAAAGCGCTCGCGGATCAGGCCGCCCTGGCCGTAACGGCCGTTGGAATTGAAGCCGTAGCCGATCACGGGTTTGCCGTCGCGGATCACGTCGGTGACCACAGCGACCAGACTCAATGTCATTTTGCTGAAGTCGATGAAGGCGTTAGCAATGGGGGAGGCGATCGGAGCGGTGCGCTCCCGGATGTCGACGATACGCATGGATCCTGTGACTTTCCTGAGGCAGGCTTGAGATGCTTGAGGCCGACTTCCGGCCAGTTTGAGATGACATACGCCTTCCCCAGCCATCTCTGAAATGGTCATTTTTCATCACAGAAGTTCCGAGATAAGATGGCTAGTGCCATCTCGGACGTTCCATGCAAAGCTTCGATCCAATTTCGCTCCGCCTGTTCATCGCCGTCTGCGAGGAGCGCAATATCGCCAATGCCGCCAAGCGCGAGGCCATCGTGCCCTCCGCGGTGAGCAAGCGCATCAGCCAGATGGAGCAGGAAGCCGGCGTGCAGTTACTCGAACGCGGTCGCCGCGGCGTCACGGTGACGGCGGCCGGTGAAGCGCTGTGTCGCTATGCACGGGAGTCGTTGCAATTGCTCGACCGGATGCAGGCCGAACTCGGCGCGTTCGCCGATGGCGTGCAGGGCCATGTGCGGGTGTTCGCCTCGAAGTCGGCGGTGGCGCAGGTGCTGCCGGAAGACATCAGCCTGTTCGCCAAGCGCTATCGCGATGTGCGCGTCAGTCTGGAAGAGCGCGAGATCTGGGAGGTCGTCCGCGGCGTCGAGGAAGGGCGCGCCGATATCGGCGTGTGCTGGGATGCCGTCGACCTGCGCGGCCTCAAGACGATTCCCTATCACCGCGATCATCTCGCGGTGGTGGTGCACCCCGCTCATCCGCTTGCGAAACGCACGTCAGTGTCGTTCGAGGATACGATCGACTTCGAGCATGTCGATATCGTCGCGCGGAGCATCATGCAAACCATGCAGCGAAGCGTCGCGGCTGCGGCCGGCAAGCAGATGCGCTACCGCATTCAGGTCTCCACGGTGGATGCCGCCTATCGCATCGTCGCCGCACAACTGGCTGTTGCCATCATCCCGCAGGAAGAAGCCTCCACCATCCAGCAGACGCTGGGACTGAAGGTCATTCCGCTCAGCAATGACTGGGCTAAGCGGCAATTCGTCGTCGCCGTGCGCGACAAGGGCCTCAGTCGGCCGGCGCAATTGCTGCTGGATAGCCTGAAGGAGAGCGCGAGCGAATGAGAATTCGCCACGACTGCGGTGTCCTGCATGATCTTGAAGATGGATCGCGCAATCGATGTCGTGGAGCTAGCTGGCTTCCCCGGAGGTTGCGCTGGTTAGCGGCTCACGCGCGCATCGGCGACGGCACGCTGAAACAGCGCAGTCATCGCTTCCGAGATGCCCTGGGTAGGGCTGACCTCAAAATAGAAGCCCGGCGAAGCACAGCTCTGCATATTGCTGGCGATCTGGCTGTTGGGTGAAGGTCCGTAAGGCCCAGCGTTGAATGGCGCGATCCAGCTATTGTACCAGGCGTTGGTCGGGAGTGCGAGGTAGGTCGTATAGAGCACGGCAATCTTGATGCCGCGATTCTTCAACGTGGTGCAAAGCGCCGGATTGATCGGCGACTGGCATCGTCCACCAGTCGTCGGCTTCAGGCAGTTGCTTGGATTGTATTCGTCGGCCACGCCGTCGGATACGAAGAAGAGATATTTGAGCGGTGCACTGGCTGTACCGGCTCCCGGGGCGCTGATGGCGGTGTTGATCGCCGGGAATATGGCGCTGTAGCCGGTGTCCTGATCATTGTTGTCGTTCTGGCCGTTCACTGTCATCAAGTCGATGTTTCCGGCCGCTGTCTTTGCATTCGAGAGGCTGGACGACAATGCGAACAGGGCTCTCAAACCGGACGTCGAGGCGGCAGCGCCGAAGTCGTAGATCGCCATGCGGAACTGGTTGGAATAGGTCTGTGTGCTGGCTGCGGTATCCATCAACTTCTGGGTGGCCGTCCGCAGCACGTCGATGCGCGTGGTAACACCAAGTGTCTTGGCGAGTTTGTAGTAGTTGTTGGTATTGTTGAGGTCGTGGCAGGCGAAGGCGCAGCTGTCCGACGTGTTCTTGACCATCATGGCCACGTCGGCCGGTGTTGCGCCGACGCCCATGGATGGCGAATTGTCGAGCAGCAGGTAGAAATCGATATAATTCGGCATCGTCGCCGTCGCGACAGAACTGCCGGTGACGGTCATCTTGGAAAAGCCCATGACGGATGTGAGACTGGTCGGCACATCCGCCGAGAATTGCATAGTGGCCGTCACGACGCCGTTGGCGCGATTGACGGTCGCTGTCGTGCTGGTCAGCGTGAAGCCGGTCCTGCCTGATGTGTTGCCCTTGAAAATATTGATTGCGTCGACGTCGCCCCCGGGGACGGGGCCATCCGCCGCCATCGAACCTGCGGTAATGAATGCAGCAGACTTCTGCACGATGGAGCCGACGCTCGCAGTATCAAGGGCGGCTTGCAGTTGGGATCTGATCTGTAGTGCGCGCGTATAGTCGACCGCGGCGCCAACCATGGAAATAAGGGGGATGCATGTGATCGCGAATATGATCGCGACATTGCCGCGCCGGTCGCCGCAAAAACGATTAGTTAGCTTGAGGAACGATAGCCCGAGGAATGACTTCAGCATGAATACGCACCCGAATGAATGCGGAGATAATTACCTGAGCTGATAAATTTACTGTTAGGTCGATCGCAGAAAGGTAGTGGCTTGGGTTGCTGCCCTGTTGGTTAGTTAAGGATGTTCTACCGGCCATCGGTCGAAAACCGGCTCGCAGGACCGACGCAACAGGTGAGCGGTACGATCGTCCTGCGGGGGCCATGAAACAAACCGGCTCCCTGCGCATTGTCGTGCGGTTCTAGTCTGGTAGGGGCAATATGGCTGAAGACACAATGACGACCGTCGGCATCGGCAATCACGGTGCCAAGCGGCTGCCATCCGTTGACGTGGACACGTTCAACATCGAGCTGAAGGACGACAACGGCTTTCTCGGTGACCGCGCCAGCAAGGGCGCGTTTCAGCGCATACTGGATGATCTCAGAAAGCCATTGAAGAAAAACGGCGACGATCCGCTCGGCAAAAAGGCTGCCAACGAGATCAGTAAATCCAGCCTTGACGAAATCCTGCTTGGCGACGATGTGGCCGCGGCTGCACTCGTTCATGGTGCGATCGAAGAATTCGCGCGGGAGCTGGCTTATGTCACGCAGCGCTTCTTCAAGACGAAGGCCTGGGCAGATACGGAATGCATCGTGGTCGGCGGCGGTTTCCGCCAGAGCCGTGTCGGGGAACTTGTTATTGCGCGCACGGACATTATTCTCAAGGCCGAGGATCTCAAGGTTGCGTTGGTGCCTATCCGTTTTCATCCAGATGAAGCCGGCCTGATCGGTTGCCTGCATCTGGCGCCGTCGTGGATTTTCGAAGGTTACGACAGCATTCTTGCGGTCGACATCGGCGGCTCCAACATCCGTTGCGGTGTGGTCGAAACCGCATGGAAGAAATCGAAGGATCTGTCCAAGGCCTCGGTGTGGAAATCTGATCTCTGGAGACATGCCGATGACGAGCCGACGCGTGAAGGCGCCATCAAACGGCTGGTGAAGATGCTGAAGGATCTGATCTCCGCCGCCGACAAGGAAGGCCTCAAGCTGGCGCCGTTCATCGGCATCTCGTGCCCGGGGGTGATCAACGAAGACGGCACCATCGCGAAGGGAGCGCAGAATCTTCCGGGTAATTGGGAAAGCAGCAAGTTCAACCTGCCGGCCTTGCTCGCCGAAGGCATTCCCACAATCGGGGATCACGATACTGCGGTGCTCATGCACAATGACGGCGTTGTCCAAGGCCTCAGTGAAGTCCCTTTCATGCAGGACTTCGAACGATGGGGCGTGCTGACGATCGGAACGGGGCTGGGCAATGCCCGCTTCACCAACCGCAAGAAAGAGAAGGACGACAAGAAAGCGAAGAAAGACAAGGATTGAGCAGGACCGTTGAGCGTCCCGGTGCCGCCTCGGCCAACGGCCGAGTGCATGCATCCGTCGGCGAATCATCCCGGCGCCGCCATGGCTCGTCATGCCGCGCGTCCAACCATAGCGTGCGTTGCCGCTGCGAATCTGCAACGAAAAGGCTGGCTTTCTAGTCTACGCGCCAGCCCGAGCCAGGTTTTGCGGCTCAGCGGGCGATTGGGTGCGGATTTTCCGCTCTGCCCGTCTTGTCTGACCCGCCATCCTCGCCTAGAACTCCGCGCAACCACCCACGGGCGACCGGGGGTCTTGGCGCCTTGGAGAGGTGGCAGAGTGGTTGATTGTACCGCACTCGAAATGCGGCATGGGTGCAAGCCCATCGGGGGTTCGAATCCCCCCCTCTCCGCCAGACTTCCTACGGAAGCCAATTCTGCAGCAACATCAGGTGCTTCCCGAACCGCCCAGTTTTGGTGGTGGAGAACCTTCGCGGAGAACCCCGGGTGGAGAACCTCGCCGCGTGCCAAGGTGCCATCATTGGACGGTCCAGAGCAATATCGAATCCTTGCAAAGCCGCCACTCATTCATTGATTCGAAACGAAAATGTTCTCTATTCGTTCTTACGACGATGGAGGGCTGATCATGGCGAGTCGACGATGTGCTGAGTGGGGCTTTTCGAACGAGAAACAGGCTGCCGCCGAGGACGCTGTGCGCCGCTTGCAGGCTGCCGCACGCCCCCGCCGACGCCTGCCCTCGGTCCGGCTGATCCGATGACAAACGCCTACTGGAAAGCGGTCCTCGCCGACCCTGCGGCCCGCGCCAGGCTGGGCGTCCCGATCCAGAACCGCCGCCTTAAAAGTCAGAATAATCATGGACCGCGTGAGCGATGTTAGTGGGCCACGCATCTCGATCTGCTTGGGGAATGCCGACAGCGAAACCGATGTGTTGCCCGGCGATATCGGTCGTCGTTGCTAACGTAGGCGCAACTGTCGCAGTCCCGACACGGGCAAGTGATCACCTCACCTAGGCTCCGATGATAGCGTCAACCGCCCCTAATCGATCGAGGCGCAGCACATGGGATTTCCTTCTTGCCTAGAGGATAACGACGAGAGGAATTACGAAGGCCGGATGATGATCGCTGCTTTCGAAGAGCGAATTGCTCCGAAAGTCATCCAGCTTGAAGCTCCTCGACCAAACGTGGTCGCTCTCAGACCGATCGCGCCTCCCGCCAGGTCGAATGCCGAAGCTATCGATCTCCGCACTCGTGCGCTGCGCGAGCAGCATCTTCTGGCGCTGTCTGAGTTGAGGCCCAGCAGGGCCGTACCGACTGCACTGAGACGCGCTTGATCGAGAGGATCGCGCGGAAGTACGTGGTTGTCATGGAACGGTCCGGCGCGAGGGCTGTCAGCGGTCGGCGGCCCCGCTGTCATCCGGGCCCGGAAATACAGCATACACGGACTGCATGCGAAAATCCGGATGGTCGAATCTCGAGGATGTTCCTGCCTCCCGGAAAGATCCACCTCAGCTATCGTGCAGCCCGCAGCATCCATTGCCTAAGCCCATCGCAGTTTTCGTTCGCCTTTCTCTATGTCCGCTATTATTCCTCGTCCAACGTCGAATGGACTGGAAGACGTAGCTGTGGAGAGATCGACGGCTGCAGTCAACCTGACAACCTTCCTTAAGCCGGTCGTCTTGATGTGACGAGGGCGCTGGTGACCAGGCTCGGGAGGTTGCGGGAGGTTCTCGCGCGGACTAAGGTTGCCCAGCTATGCCGGCGTCCATCCAACAACCTCGGGTGAGCTCGATTTGAGCGCCTATCTCGAAATCGCAGAGACGGTTCTACGCGCCGCTCGTCGACCGATGACGCCCCGGGCGATCATGAAGGCGGCGTTCGGCGGCGAGATCGTGCCGCCTCATCTTTTCGGCAAGGCGCAGCATAAGACGCTGCAGGCCAGACTCAGCGAAGAGATTCTGCGCAAGGGGTTGGAGAGCCGCTTCTTTCGGACGGATCCCGGATACTTCTTTCTGTCCGAGATGAGGTCCGATCCCAGCATACCCAACGAGTTCAAGGACCCGTTTCATGCACGCCGTCGGACTCGCGATCTGCAGAAAACATGCGCGCTGGCCGTGGATGGATCCTTTGCCCGGGGGATGGCAAAGAGTGCGATGCGGAATTGGAGAAGCTTTCTGCAGCTGGCGGAAAAGGAGAGGGCGCTTCGCCACGCCGACTCCAGGTCGAAGGCATCGGGACTCGTCTTCGTTTGGGCCTTTTCGGTGGTGCGTCGTGGAGACCAGATACTCTGCTACAACGTGGGTAAGTACCGCGACGACCGAAGCGCGTTCACGAACAGGAAGTCGATAGGCTTTGCCGAGCTCGTAGGCTTCGAGAACGACAGCCTTTTCGTCGATGATTCCGGCATCACCGACTGCGGTCTCAACGCGGTATTGACGGATCTCGACCTCTCCCGTTCGGCCTTCAGGGACAAAAGCGAACTCTTCCGTCCGTCGATATTGCGGGTGGATATATCGGGCGACGGTGAAAGCGAAGCGGCGATACTCTTCATCATGGAGTGGCAGTGCCCGCATTGGTTCGAGCCGACGGCGCGCCGGTTGTCGTTGAACGACGTCAGATGGATCGACGGCACCCACATGCCTAACGACATCGACGAATTCGAGCCATGGTCGGCGACGGCTATATCCGCATTCATCGAAAACGTTGGTCAGAAACCTCTTCATGGCGAAAAGAATACAGAACGGGCAAGTCGCTCTCCTACGTTTTGAGCTCACCCGTGGCAACGCCAAGAGGATCAAGGTCGCGCTTCAGGACGTTTGTGCGCTCTATCGGAAGGGTTTCATTCTTTCCTCCGACCAAGTCAACGATGTCGAGACGATCGTCAACGGCATCGTGCTTCGGGACGGCCAGGATCTCAAGGTCGTCCGCTGGTGCCTGAACGCGCTCGCACAGTTCGGCAGGTTAAATAGCTGTCGGCTTGCCGCTTCCACCCGGAGTATTTTGATCTCCGATCACCCGACATTGGTCGATCAGGCGCCTGAACGCCAGCGGCGCCGACGCCCGTGTGATGAGCGCCAGCGCGCCGAGGATGCCCAGCCGGTAGCCGTAGGCCTTGGAACCGAAGATGGCGAGCGGCAGCGTCCCGCGCGCAATAGTCAGATGCCATTTCCGGCGCCGTGACCGATGTCGAAAGCGATTGCCGCCGGGCCGCAACTAGCTGCATCACCGCGCCTCCGAACGGACGCGCGATGCACGCGTTAAGGCGCAAGAGGCATGCCTCGTTAACCAACGCGATCGTTTCGCTTTGACGACCCGGGTCTGTTGAGTAACTCGTAGGGTGATGAACCACGCCACGTGCTGGTTTCTGGAAGCCGTGGAAGTTTCCAGATTAGTCATTGTTCCCCGGTCGGCCGTAACAGGAGCTCCGGGACGAGAGAGCCTTCTACGCATCTAATGAGATGCAGCTCTGTTCGTCGGAAAGGTCCGGACTAACCGGACACACCCTCCTCAACATGATGCCGATGCCTTTGACCGAGTTATCGCGTAGGCGCTCGAATCGCCTGCGCGTATTCCATCGGCAAGAGGTCCGACGCATCCGGCTTTAGGGTATCCGGGATGACTCCAGACCGAAACTATCTGCGAACACCGCTCGACGCCGCAACTACTGCGGCACGCTTTGGCCGCGATTTTCAGCTCGCGTCTCGGCTGCATGCGCAAGGTATAAAAATCTATAAAGATAAGGTGCCGTTTTTCCTGGTTGATCTCGCTACATATGGAAATCTGATCGAACCTAACGGGGTCCAGCTTCGCCATAACAAGCTCTTTAACTCGCAAGCTGCGATAGCGGCTTATCAGATGACCCTGGATATTGAGGCGTTTGAGCGCGAGTGCAAACCAACCGACATAGTCCACATCGTGCTCCGTCCGTCACCACTTCTTTGCGCGCACGATGACGGCGAGCACGCTTTGTTCAAGAACGGCCGATGTTCAATCGACGACCTTCGCGTCGCTCAGAGGGCGTTCAACAACTCCGTACAGCGGGCGCTCGCTGAGCTTGATCGTAAGCAGCTGCTGACACCGCTCCTCGTTGCACGACATCTGCGGCCGCTCAAAGCCGGCGACTACTTCGACATTCACGCGCATGTTGTGGTCCAAATGCGGAATGGCGCTGACTGGCAGGCGCACGAATACCTTACACACACCTTCGGATCCGCCCAGGTTTGGACGAGCAGTCTAATGGAGCCGGACGAGATCCGCAGCTTTGCGCGGACGTCAGCTTATCCAGTGTGGCGTCAAGCGAACGAGGACTGGAACAAGGTAAAAGACGCCAATCTCAAAAGCTTTTTCGAACAAAGCCTGGGACTTCGATCCGTCGATGCTCTCGGTCCGTTTCGCGAGGTTCCGCAAGCAGAAAGCGGCTTTGGAGAACGTGCCCGACGACGATGAGGATCATCTCAACGGCGCCGAGGGCATCGAAAATCAAGCTCCGACGGCTGCGGTTGCTGACCCCGTTCCTGGACCCGAGCAGTTCATCGAGCCCGACAAGGATTCGTCTAGAGATGAGGGGCAGCAGCGCACCCGCATTGCGTCCGCAGCTGATATCTCAGGCTTCTTAGCCACGGACCCGAAGCGTACTCCTGTCCTGGTAGGGTGTCATTTTGCTTGGATCGGTCTGACGCGACGATTCGTTGCGAAGGTCGGAAACTACACTACGTTCCAAGACCTACAGCTGCATTATGATCTCGACGAAGTTATTGCCTACGCTCAGCATCACGTCGCCGCCACGCACTCCTACCTCTTTAAGCCGGCAATTCCCGCAACTACTCCTGCCCACCTTGCGGAGGCGGCGCGACCCTACGAGCCGACGGGCGGCGCCGCCACGCCAGGAGCTGCGGTCGGCGGGACTGCCGCGGTCGGCGGCATGACCGCGACGGCGGGACCCTACGAGGTGAACCTCGGTGTAGAACCGACGGATCAAGAACACCTGAAAACAGCCTATAAAACTGTCTCTATTGCCGGATTTGCGTTGGTCGGGGGACAGTCCCCCCCCCCTCTCCGCCAGCCAGACGAAAATCGCAATGAAATCAATAGGCCATTGAAAGAAATAGGCTTTTGCCACCTGATTGGTACACTCGGGTGGTACACATCGCTCGATCTATGTCTTGTGCGCCTCGCGATGCCGTCATTGAGCGTCAAGCTTACGAAACATCACGAGCGCATCGACATATTCGCCAGTCGGAAGCCGAAAAGCCTCAGGCAACCGCCCGACGATCGCGAAGCCGAGCGTGGTCCAGAGTTTCACCGCGCGCGTGTTGTTGCTCACGACACAGTTGAATTGCATCGCGCGAAATCCCGAGCTTCTGGCATAGTCGAGCGAGTGTAGGCACATCTTGCGCGCCACACCGCCGCCTTGCGCGCTCGCTAGCGTCATGTAGCCGCAATTGGCCACGTGGCTGCCACCACCGTCCTGGTTGGCACGGAGATAATAGGATCCCACGATCTGACCTTGGCGCACGGCAACGAAGGTTCGTTTATCTGGACCGTGCCAGTAGGACAAAGCATCGTCCTTCGTCATCAGGGGGTCCAGGGCGTAGGTCGTGCCTGCACGGATGGTCGGCTCGATGACCGACCAGATGTCTGTCCGGTCTGCCGGCTCAGCCGGGCGAATGATCAGGTCGTCGGAGTGCATGACCATAGAAAGTGCCGCCTAAGCCAGACTGAATATACGCCGACCTTCGCCGGCATCTTGCCTGTGCGATTGACCGATTATTCTGCGGCGTTCCTCGGACGGGTTGGTATTGAAGGCGGCCTTGAACGCCTTGCTGAGATGCGAACCATCGACGAAGCCGGTTTCGGCGGCGATTGCGGCCAGCGATAGGTCGGTCTTCAACATCCACCGTGCATGTTTCAGGCGCAGTCGCAGATATGTCGCCTGCGGCGACTGTCCGGTTTCCTCTTTGAAAAGACGCTCCAGTTGCCGCGTGCTCAGACTGACCTTGCCGGCCAGTCGCGCGACAGACAGCGGCGCTGATAGGTTCTGCTCCATCATTAGCAGCGCGCGCGAGATCCGTCCGTCGGTCTCGGCAAATTCGGTCGGCGGCGCCGATTGAGCCGAAGATCCGGGTTTCATGCGATCGATTAACATGATGTGGAGCGCCTTCTGCGCGCTCGACAGGCCCATGCGTTGTTCCACGATATGAGCGGCGAGGTAGGCAACGCCCATGCCGCCCGAACAAGTGATGCGGTTGCCGTCGATGACGAAGAGCTGGTCGGCCACCGGGAGTGTCTCGCCGAATTCCTCCAGGAAATCGCGATAGTGGTACCAGCTGATGCAGCACTTTTTCTGGTTGAGAAGGCCGAGACGCCACAGCACGAAACTGCCGGTGCAGACGCCGATCAGATCGACCTTGGTGTTCGCAGCCTCCAGCAGATAGCGCTTGATCTTGTCATCGATCTGCGGGCCCTGATGCAGCAGGCCGCCCACGACGACGACATAATCGAGCTCGCGCGGATCGAGGAACCGGGAATTCGGATACATCAGCAGACCGCAACTCGAACGGATCGGCTCGTCGGTGTCGGCCATGATGTGCCACTGGCAGCGGATCGGCCGACTGTTGTCGCCCTCGTCGGCGGCGAGACGCAGCACGTCCACGAAGCTGGCCAACGCAGTCAGCGTGAAATTCTTGGTCAGAATGAAGCCAACGCGCAGCGGACGGACCTTTGGTTGCATCACCCCTGCCTTCGCATTCACCATATGGTCGAATGGCAATCCGGTAGTCGCCGCGAGACGATGCTCCAAAACGGACCCATGTCGCATCATTACATACCTCCAGCGCGCCGGGGCAGGCATTTGCGACGGACTGATCCTAAAAATACATTGCCGCGCGTGCAAGGGCGGCGAAGCGTCTCGCTTGGCGCGCGACGTTGGGGCGTCGGCTGGGAACCGGAAGCCCAGGTCGGCCGGTTCGGCGCAGGAGGGGTCAGCCGGCGGACGGCGGTTCTTCTGGCGTCGCGAACTGCGCTTCGCGGCCGATCGCAGCAAGAAATGCGTCGAGTGCACCGACCGACAGCGATGTCGTGCGGCTGTTGATGACGGGGTGGCAATTGATGCGCTCCGCCGACCGTAAGCGCGCATCGATGACGGGAGTGACCGCCTGATTGGCATCGTTGTAGAGCGCCAGAATCGAGACCGATCCCGGTTCGATCCCAAGCAATTCCTTCAGGGCTTCCGCGCTTCCAAATGACAGCCCGCCTTTGGCGCCAATCGCCTTTGCCAGCGACTTCAGGTGAACGGTCGCGGCTTCGTCGGTGACGAACAGGAAGAACCGCTTCTTGCCGTCGCGGAGGAACAAGTTCTTGGTGTGAATGCCGGGAATGTCGCCGCGCAGCGCACGCGACTCTTCCACCGTATGCACGGGCGGGTGTTCGAACGTCTCCACCACGATCGACTTGTCTTTGAGATACTGAAGAATCTCGTCGCTGCGCTCTATGCTCATCCTGCGTGTCCTTGATCGTCGAGGGCGGGACTGCGTGCGCCCGGGGCATGCCGTCCTGTCTACATGGCAGCGATCCGTGTCGCATGGATACGTCGCGAATTCGAGACCCTGGCGAGCGAAGCCGGGCGGCTTGTCGCAAATCTACGTGTTTCGTGTCGGGGCTTTGCAAACCCGCGGCGTTCCGATGTCGCTCTGATCCAACATGATTGGCGGGCTGATGCTGGCCGCGAAGCGGCAGCGAGTTGTAGGCTCCGTCCAATCACAACGTGGACAGCCATGCAGAAATTTTCAGCGCTTTCATTACTACGGGCAGGGCTGACCGGTCATGCCGGCTGGCAGCGACAGTGGCGTTCGCCTGAACCGAAGCCGGGCTATGACGTCATCATCGTCGGTGGTGGTGGCCACGGGCTTGCAACGGCTTACTACCTGGCTAGCCGCTACGGCGTCAAAAACGTTGCCGTTCTCGAAAAGGGCTGGATCGGCGGTGGCAATACTGGCCGGAACACCACGATCATTCGTTCGAACTATCTGTTCGACGAAAGCGCCGGGATCTACGAGCACGCCCTCAAACTGTGGGAAGGGCTGTCGCAGGAACTGAATTACAATGTCATGTATTCACCACGCGGCGTCTTGATGCTAGCGCACAACATTCACGACGTGCAGAGCTTCAAGCGACACGTTCATGCCAACCGTCTCAACGGCATCGACAATGAATGGCTGTCGCCGGAGGAATGCAAAGAATTCTGTCCGCCGCTGAATGTCGGCGGGTCCATGCGCTATCCGATCCTTGGCGGCGCATTGCAGCGCCGCGGCGGCACGGCGCGCCACGACGCTGTGGCTTGGGGCTATGCCCGCGCTGCTGACGCGCTCGGCGTGGATATTATCGAGAATTGCGAAGTCACCGGCATCCGCCGCGCGCCGACCGGCGAGGTGGTCGGCGTCGATACGACGCGCGGCAGCATCAATGCGAAGCGCATCGGCGTCGTCGCGGCCGGCAATACCAGCACGGTGATGAATATGGCCGGCGTGCGCCTGCCGCTGGAAAGCTTCCCGCTGCAGGCGCTGGTCAGCGAGCCGGTCAAGCCGATCTTCCCCTGTGTGGTGATGTCGAACACGATCCACGCCTATATCTCGCAGTCGGACAAAGGCGAGATGGTGATCGGCGCGGGAACGGACGTCTACACGTCCTATACGCAGCGCGGTGGCCTGCACATCGTCAATCATACGCTGGATGCGATCTGCGAACTGGTGCCGGCGTTCCGGCGCCTGCGCATGCTGCGCAACTGGGGCGGCATCGTCGATGTCACGCCGGATCGCTCGCCGATCGTGGCGAAGACGCCGGTATCCGGGCTGTACGTCAATTGCGGCTGGGGCACCGGCGGCTTCAAGGCGACGCCGGGATCGGGGGAGGTGTTCGCCAGCACGATCGCCAAGGATGAGCCGAACAAGATCAATGCGCCGTTCACCATCGAGCGATTCCGCGATGGCGCCGTGATCGACGAAGCGGCTGCGGCCGCCGTGGCGCATTGATAGCGGGGAAAACGAGATGCTCTTGATCAATTGCCCCTATTGCGGGCCGCGCCCGGAGGCCGAATTCGCCAATGGCGGGCAGGCGCATATCGCCCGCCCGGCCGACCCGATGAGCCTCACTGACGACGAGTGGGCCGCCTATCTCTATATGCGCGACAACACCAAGGGGCTGCATCACGAGCGTTGGCGGCACGCCAATGGCTGCGGCCGTTTCTTCAATGCCAGCCGCGACACGACCACGGACGTCATCAAGCGCACCTATCGCATGGGCGAGCGCCCCGAAGCCGAACATCAGGGGGCCAAGCCATGACGGATACGTATCGCGTGCGGCGCGGCGACGGCGCTGAAAGACGCAACGCAGTTCATTTCACGTTCGACGGAAAGTCGTATCAGGGCCTGGCCGGCGACACGCTGGCCTCTGCGTTGATCGCCAATGGCGTGCATCTGGTCGGCCGTTCGTTCAAGTATCACCGGCCGCGCGGCTTCGTCTCCGCCGGCTCGGAAGAGCCGAATGCGCTGGTCGGTGTGGGTGCGACCCAGTCGCGCTATACGCCGAACCTGCTCGCGACCCAGGTCGAGATCTATGACGGGCTGGTGGCCGAAAGCCAGAATCGCTGGCCGTCGCTTGAGACCGATGCCGGTTTCCTCAACGAATATTTCTCGGCTTTCCTGCCTGCGGGTTTCTACTACAAGACCTTCATGTGGCCGCGCGCGGCCTGGAAGAAGCTCTATGAGCCGGTGATCCGGCGGATGGCGGGTCTCGGCAAGGCGCCAGCCGAGCCGGATGCCGATCGCTATACGCAGGTATTTGCGCATTGTGACGTGCTGATCGTCGGCGCCGGACCTGCAGGACTTGCCGCGGCCATCGAAGCCAGCAACAGCGATGCCACCGTGATCCTGTGCGACGAGCAGGCGGAGATGGGCGGCTCGCTGCTGTCCGATCGTTCGGCATCGATCGACGGCATGCAGGCCGCCGAATGGGCGCGCGCGGCGCTCGATGAATTGCGCAAGTGCTCCAATGTGAAGCTGATGTCGCGCACGACGGCGTTCGGCTGGTATCCGCACAATTTTGTCGGTCTCAACGAGCGCGTCACCGATCATCTCAGCAATCCCGCGGCGAACCAGCCGCGTGAGCGGCTCTGGCAGGTCAGGGCCAAGGAAGTCGTGCTGGCCGCCGGCGCGATCGAGCGGCCGCTCGTCTTCACCGACAATGACCGGCCGGGCACTATGCTGGCCGATGCTGCCCGGACCTATGTGAATCGGTACGGCGTGGTGCCGGGCAAGCAGGTGGTCGTGTTCACCGCCTGCGACAGCGCCTATCGCGCGGCGCTGGACCTCAAGGCAGCCGGAGCCAAGATCCAGGTGATCGTGGATCTGCGCAAGAGCGTGTCGGGCCATTGGGTCGACAAGGCGCGCGCCGAAGGCATCAAGGTCCGCTCCGACAGCATCGTTCGCGGCACGTCGGGCTGGCTGCGGGTAAAGTCGGCGCAGATCTCCAACGCGCAGGGCGGCGATGCCGAGACGGTGGCTTGCGATCTCATCCTGATGTCCGGCGGGTTCACCCCGTCGGTGCATCTGTTCTCGCAGAGCCGCGGCAAGCTCAGCTACAGCGAAGAGCTGCGGGCCTATGTGCCGGGCGAGTCGGTCGAGCGCGAGCGGTCGGTCGGGGCGTGCAAGGGACTGTTCGCGCTCGAAAGCGTCATCGAAAGCGGCGCCAAGGGGGGGCGGGACGCTGCGGCCAAGGCCGGCTTCTCTCCGCGTGGCGAGCGCAGCTATACGGTCTCCGCGCAGTCGGTGGGTGCCGATGCGTTCATCGGCTCCGTGATGACCGATCATCAGGCGGAAAAGCGGGCCTGGGTCGATTTCCAGAACGACGTGACGGCCAAGGATGTCCGGCTCGCGACCCGCGAGGGGTTCCGGTCGATCGAGCACGTCAAGCGCTATACGACCACCGGCATGGCCACCGACCAGGGCAAGCTGTCCAACATGAACGCCCTCGGTGTCGTGTCGAAGCAGATCGATGTCGCAGTGCCGAAGGTCGGCCTGACCACGTTCCGGCCGCCTTACACACCGACGACCTTCGGATCCTTTGCCGGCCAATCGCGTGGCGATCTGTTCGATCCCGTGCGCAAGACCAGCATCCATCCATGGGCCGAAGCCCAGGGCGCACAGTTCGAGGATGTCGGCGTCTGGAAGCGCGCCTGGTATTTCCCGCAGGTGGGCGAGGACATGCATGCTGCCGTCGCGCGCGAATGCAAGGCGACGCGCGAGTCGGTCGGCATCTTCGATGCCTCAACGCTCGGCAAGATCGAGATCGTCGGCAAGGACGCCGCCGAATTCATGAATCGCATGTACACCAATGCCTGGACCAAGCTGGAGCCAGGCCGGCTGCGCTATGGCGTGATGCTGCGCGAAGACGGCTTCATCATGGATGACGGCGTCGTCGGCCGCATGGCAACTGATCGTTTCCACGTCACGACGACGACCGGCGGGGCGGCCCGCGTGCTGTCCATGATGGAGGACTACCTCCAGACCGAATGGCCGGACCTCGAAGTGTGGCTCACCTCGACCACCGAGCAGTGGTCCGTCATTGCCTTGCAGGGGCCGAATGCGCGCAAGGTGCTGGAGCCGCTGGTCGAGGGCATCGATCTGTCGGCCGATGCCATGCCGCATATGAGCGTCCGCGAAGGACGCGTCTGCGGCGTGCCGACGCGGCTGTTCCGGGTGTCGTTCACCGGCGAACTGGGCTTCGAGGTCAACGTTCCCGCCGGCTATGGCCGGGCGGTCTGGGAAGCGATTTTCGCGGCGGGCAAGCCCTACGGGATCACGCCCTACGGTACCGAGACTATGCACGTGCTGCGCGCGGAGAAGGGCTACATCATTGTCGGTCAGGAAACCGACGGCACGGTGACGCCCGATGACGCCGGCCTCGGCTGGGCGGTCGGCAAGGCGAAGCGGGATTTCGTCGGCAAGCGCTCGCTGTCGCGGCCGGCGCTGGTCAGGGAAGACCGCAAGCAACTGGTCGGGTTGCTGACGACGGATCCCAAGGTGGTCCTCGAAGAGGGCGCCCAAGTCGTGCTCGATCCGACCCATCCGATCCCGGTGCCGATGATCGGACATGTCACCTCCGCCTACTGGAGTGCGACGCTGAACCGCTCGATCGCGCTGGCACTCGTTCGCGGTGGTCGCTCGCGGATGGGTGAGGAGCTCTCGATCCCGATGCCGGACGGCGTGATCAAGGCGAAAGTCGTCGACTCGATATTGTTCGATCCGAAGGGAGAACGTTTGAATGCTTAGTCCTGCGATCATGCGTTCGAACGCGTTGTCCCCAATGCGGTCATCCGGCACCACTGCTGCGTCCACCACGACGCTCTCGATTCTTCCCGATGCGGCGAAGCTGGTGTTTCGCGGCAAGAGCGAGGCGATCGAGGCTGCCGGGGCGCATTTTGGCGTCAAGCCGAGCCTTGAGGCCTGCCGCTTCGCGGCGGTCGGCGGCCGGTCGGTCTATTGGCTGGGGCCGGACGAATGGCTGTTCCAGGCTGTGAACGAGGATCCGATCGAGATATTTGGCGGGATGTCGGCAGCGCTGCAAGTGCAGGCCTGCTCGCTCGTGGATGTCAGCCATCGTTCGGATGGCATCGCGATTGCGGGTCCGACGGCGGCGCTGGTGCTGAACCATGGCTGCCCGCTGGATCTGTCCCTCAAGGCGTTCCCGGTCGGGATGTGCACGCGCACGGTGCTGGGCAAGGCATCACTTCTGCTGTCACGTTCTGAAGAGCACGTGTTCCATGTGGATGTATGGCGTTCGTTTGCGCCCTATGTCTGGCAGTTCCTCGACGAAGCGCGAAGCCTGTCCTAGCAGCCCGGCTGCGCCCTGGAGACCGCGCGATGGTTGGAACGTTCGATCTCTTCAAGATAGGCATCGGGCCGTCGTCATCGCATACGATGGGACCGATGAGGGCTGCGGCGCTGTTTGCCAGCCAGCTTGTGGAGCGCGGTCTGTTGAAGGATGTCGCGCGCGTGAAGGTCGAGCTGTTCGGCTCGCTGGCCTGGACCGGTCGCGGTCATGGCACCGACAAGGCGGTCGTTCTCGGTCTTGCCGGCAAGTTTCCCGAAACGATCGATCCGGAAGAAGCGGAGACGCTGGTCGATGGCGCCCGCGCGGCGGGCACGCTGCGGGTGGCCGAGCGGCGCAATATTCCGTTCGATTTCGCCAATGACATCGTTTTCGACGGCGTAACCGAGCCGCCAACCCATCCGAATACGCTGGCGCTTTCTGCCTTTGATGCGGCCGGTCATGTTCTTCACGGCGAGCGTTGGTGCTCCGTCGGCGGCGGTTTTGTCGTTCCGGAAGCGCAGGTCGGCGTCGTCGGCATTGTCGAGGACGTTCCCGTTCCGCATCCTTTCAGGTCGGGCAAGCAGCTGCTCGAGATCGGTGCAAAAACCGGTCTGTCGATTGCGCAGATCGTCATGGCCAACGAGATGTCGTCGCTCCCGGCGGAAGAGATCGAGCAGCGGCTCGATCGCATCATCCAGGTGATGATGGACTGCATCGATCGCGGCATGACCAAAGAGGGGCAGCTGCCGGGCGGATTGAACGTCAAGCGCCGCGCGCCCTCACTGCATCGGCGTCTTCTCGCCGCTGCAAGTTCAAACAGCCGCGCCCAGCATGAGGTGATGGATTGGGTCAGTCTGTATGCGATCGCGGTCAACGAGGAGAATGCGGCCGGCAGCAAGGTGGTGACGGCACCGACCAATGGCGCGGCCGGCATCATTCCCGCCACGCTCCGCTATTTCCGCGACCATTGCCGCGAGGCGTCACCTGAAAACATGCGCGTGTTCCTGCTGACTGCGGCGGCTATCGGCGCGCTATTCAAAATGAATGCGTCGATTTCCGGCGCGGAAGTCGGCTGCCAGGGCGAGGTCGGCTCGGCCTGTTCGATGGCGGCGGCGGGGCTCGCGGCCGTGCTCGGCGGTACCAATGAGCAGATCGAGAACGCCGCCGAGATCGGCATGGAGCATCACCTCGGCATGACCTGCGATCCGATCGGCGGGCTGGTGCAGGTGCCATGCATCGAGCGCAACGCCTTTGGGGCCGTGAAGGCGATCAATGCGGCGTCGCTCGCATTACAGGGCGACGGCACCCATGTGGTGCCGCTCGACAAGGTGATCGCGACGATGCGCGAGACCGGACGCGACATGCAATCGAAATACAAGGAGACCTCGCTGGGAGGTCTCGCTGTCAATCTGGCAGAGTGTTGAGGGAAGACCATGACCCAAGCTGAACTCGCGGCATTCTTCACGACTGATCTCGCTCAAGCGGACCCGACCATCTCGTCGTCGCTGGCTGGAGAACTCGGCAGGCAGCGTGGCGAGATCGAACTGATCGCATCCGAGAACATCGTATCGCGTGCAGTGCTGCAGGCGCAGGGCTCAGTGCTGACCAACAAATATGCCGAAGGCTATCCCGGCCGGCGCTACTATGGCGGCTGTCACTTCGCCGACGAAGTCGAGGAGGTGGCGATTGAGCGCGCCAAGACGCTGCTCGGCTGCAGCTATGCCAATGTGCAGCCGAATTCCGGGAGCCAGGCCAATCAGGCCGTCTTCATGGCGCTGATGAAACCCGGCGACACCTTCATGGGTCTCGATCTCGCCGCAGGCGGTCACCTCACCCATGGCGCCAAGCCGAACATGTCGGGCAAGTGGTTCAACGTCGTCAGCTATGGCGTTCGGCGCGACGACTGCACCATCGACATGGAGCAGCTTGAGAAGCTGGCATTGGAGCACAAGCCGAAGGTGATCGTCGCCGGTGGCTCGGCCTATTCGCGGTTCTGGGATTTTGCCGCGTTCCGCCGCATCGCGGATGCGGTCGGAGCCTATCTGTTCGTCGATATGGCGCATTTCGCTGGTCTCGTCGCCGGCGGCGCTCATCCGTCGCCGTTCCCGCATGCGCATGTGGTGACCTCGACCACCCACAAGACGCTGCGCGGACCGCGCGGCGGATTGATCCTGACCAATGACGAGGACATCGCCAAGAAAATCAATTCGGCGATTTTTCCGGGACTGCAGGGTGGGCCGTTGATGCATGTCATCGCCGCCAAGGCGGTGTCGTTCGGCGAAGCGCTGCAACCCTCGTTCCGTCAATATGCGGCCGACGTCGTCGCCAATGCGCGCGCGCTGGCGGACACGCTCTCAAAGGCCGGCTATCCGATCGTCACCGGCGGCACCGACAATCACCTGATGCTGGTTGATGTCCGGCCGAAGAACCTGAACGGCAAGCTCGCCGAGGCGGCGCTCGGGCGGGCGAACATCACCTGCAACAAGAACGGTATCCCGTTCGATCCGGAGAAGCCGACCATCACGTCGGGCATCCGGCTCGGCTCACCAGCCGCGACGTCGCGCGGCTTTGGCGTCGGTGAATTCGAAGAAGTAGGCAGGCTCATTGCCGCCGTCCTGGATGCGAATTCTGGCGCGCCAGACCAGGGAGCGTCGGAGGTCGAGGCAAAGGCACGTGGCCGCGTCGCCGAGCTGGTTGCGTCGTTTCCGATCTATCGGTCCTGATCAGGCCGCTTGATGGAGCGTTTCGGAGAGGGGCAGGCCGACGGGATATTTATCCAAGGGCCGAATGTTCACGCGCCAGCGCCGTGCGCGTCACCATCCACAAGCCGCAGGCGCCGATCGCGGCGATCTTCGAAGGTGTTGGCATAAGGCTGACGCGATGCCGCGGCGACAGGCATCGTCGGACCGCGTGATGCAGGCGTCCGCCGATCCCGCTGCGCGGCAGCCACACCAACATGTTTCACCCCATAGCGATCGCAGCCGCGCGATCGATCCACCACCGAGAAAAGCAAGATGACGAAGAAGAACTGGATCCTGACCTTCTATTGCCAGGATCGCCCGCGCATCGTGTCGACCGTCGCGACGGCGATTTCCGATGTCGACAGCAACATCTTGGAAAGCGCGCAGTTCTGGGACCGGACGACCAACCGCCTGTTTATGCGCATTGCTTTCGAGACGCCGGATGCGGTCAGTCGAAAGATACTGGAATCGGTGCTCAATCCGGTGTTGTCTCGATTCGAGATGAACGCCGTTCTGGTCGATGCAGCGTCGCGTCCCCGGGTGATCATCATGGTCTCCAAGTCGGACCATTGTCTCGAGCAGCTGCTGTATCAGGTCAAAGTCGACTGGCTGAAAGCCGAGGTCGTCGCGATCGTGTCAAACCACCGCTACTGCGAAGCGATCGCCGAGAAGGCGGGGATTCCGTACTACCACTGGCCCGTCAGCAACGAGACCAAGCCAGAGCAGGAGCGGCAACTCTACGAGCTGTATTTGAAGGAAGGCGCCGATCTGGTCATCCTTGCACGTTACATGCAGATCCTCTCGGACGACCTGTCGAGCAAGCTCTATGGTCACGTCATCAACATCCACCATTCCTTCCTGCCGAGCTTCAAGGGAGCGCGGCCCTATCACCAGGCTCACGACAGGGGCGTCAAGATCATCGGCGCTACCGCGCATTACGCGACGCCGGATCTCGATGAGGGCCCGATCATCGAACAGGAGACCGAACGGGTGACCCATGCGTCGTCCTCGGACGATCTCGTCGCCGTTGGGCGCGACATCGAGTCGCGAGTGCTGGCGCGCGCCGTGCGGCTTCATCTCGAGCGTCGTGTCCTTTTGAATGGACGCAGAACGGTGGTGTTCTAGCGCCCGGAATGCGACGACGAATGCTCGTTTGGAAAGCATCGACGGGCCAAGATTTAATCTTCGCGATGAATTTTGCAGCGCAGCGGAAATCATTGTGTTTGCTACGCAAAATAGTCTCGACGAGCAGTTGGCGCGCCAACCAAGAACAGGCAGTCGATATTCGGTAGTTATGACGCAATTCTACAAGCAACAGCGCGCGTGCATCCTATCTGCCGTATTCGCGGACCACTAGCGTTGCAGGCTGGATCAACCTGGAAGGATCAGCGATGGGGACGATTAGCAAGCGTGGTTTGGCCGCATTGGCCGTTGCGAGCGTGTTGCCACTGGCCTTTGGCAGCTTCAGCGCGGCCTTCGCCAAGGACAAGGTGAAGATCGCTTTCGTGGGTCCGCTGACCGGCGCTATTTCGCCTCACGGTATTGGCGGACGCAACTCGGCCGAACTGGCCGTGAAGCTGATGAATGCCGAGCCCAACACCAAATATGAGTACGAGCTCGTCGTGCTTGACGACGAGTGCAAGCCCAACGTTGGCGTGCAGGTCGTCACCAAGATCGCGTCCGATCGTTCGATCATTGCCGCCATCCCGCATTACTGTTCCGCTACGGCGATTGCCACCGTCGATATCTTCAATCGCTTCAAGATGCCGATGATCGTGTGGGCGGCAGTGCTGCCCGAAATTACCTATGCCAAGAAATATCCGGAAGTGCACCGCGTCAGCGGCATCCTGATCGGCCAGAACCGCATCGGCGCACAGTTCATGAAGGCGCGCGGCTACAAGAAGTTCGTGTCCTTCGCCGACTCCACGGACTACGGCAAGTCGATGAACAAGTACTTTACCCAGTTCACGCTCGAGAACGGCAATGAGATTCTGGGTAGCTTCTCGGTGCCGCCGGATCAGCAGGATCTGTCCGCCGAGCTGACCAAGATCAAGGAGCTCAATCCGGAGGTCATCTATTTTGGTGGCCTGACGCCGCTCGGCGCGCGCCTCCGCACGCAGATGGCCAAGTTCGGCATCAACGCGCAGTTGGAGGGCAATTCCGGCATCATGGGCGATGCCTTCGTCAACGCCGCTGGTCCGGAGCTCGCCGAAGGCGCGCTGACTTTCTTCGACAGCCCGCCGCTGTCCAAGATGCCGGGCGGCAAGATGTTTTCGGATGCCTACAAGGCTGCCGGCTATTCCGAACCGCCGGAAGCTTACGGACCGTTCGCCTATGTCGCCACCCGTCTGGTCATGGAGACCATCGAGAAGGTCGGGCCGGATCGCGCCAAGGTCACCGCCGACCTTGGCGATGTGAAGGACCGTCCGTCCATCGTCGGTCCGGTCACCTTCGACGACCATGGCCAGAACATCACGCCGCTGACCACGAGTTATGTCGTCCAGGACGGCAAGTGGGTGGTCTGGGAAGAAAGCGAATACGTGTCCGGCAAGCGCAAGCTCAAGAACCTGCCGTAAGCGCGGATCGTCGGGGCATCCCATGGGTATGATCGGTCAACACCTGCTGAACGGCTTGATGCAAGGAACGATCTATGGCCTCGTCGCCATGGGGTTCACCATCTTCTTTGGCGTCATGAACGTGATCAAGTTCTCGCACGGGGACGTGCTCACGCTCGGCGCCTTCGGAGGCCTCGTCGCCGTCTGGGCGGCGAACGCGCTGGGACTGTCGGTGCCGCTGCAGTTCATTGTCGCGCTGTGCGTGGCAATGGCACTGACCGCGGTGGTCGGCGCCGGCATTTCGCATTTCCTCATCATGCCGCTGCGTAATGCGCCGCCGCTCAACATGTTGCTGATGACGATGATGGTTGGTACGGCCATCCGCGAAGCCATCCGGCTGTTTTTTCCGAACGGCACCAATCCGCAGCGTTTTCCGGAGCTGCTGCCGGCCGGAGGCTTCAATATCGGTCCGTCGTTCTTCCGCACCGACGCGATTATTCTGATCATTGCCGGCGCCGCCTCGATCGGCGCCGTTTATTGGATCATCAACCACTCCAAATTCGGCCTCGCGATGCGGGCGGTGGCCGAAGACACCGAAACGGCACGTGTGATGGGGATCAATTTCGGTCGCATCATCCCGCTGACATTTGCATTGGGTTCCATCACCGCAGGTTTCGCCGGCATGATCTATGCGCTGTATTACAGCGAGATCAATTACAGCATGGGCCTGCTGCTGGCCGTGATCGGCTTCACGGCTGCGATCGTGGGCGGTCTCGGCAATATCTGGGGCGCGATCATCGGCGGCTATCTGTTCGCGGGGCTGCAGACTTTCGTCGTCGCTGCGATGCCGTCGATGAGCGATTACAAGAACGTGTTTGCTTTCGTGCTGATCATCGTCCTCATCACCTGGAGGCCGACCGGGCTTCTCGCCGAACGCGGGAGCGAGCGGGTATGACGCCGACCTCTCGGACGCTTGCACGGGTGTCGGTGTGGCCGCTGTTTGTTGCTGTGGCCTTCGCTTCAGTCGCGCTCACGGCGCTGGTCCTGATCGAAAATCAGAAATTGCTCGGTGCCGCACTGGCGATCACGGCTGCGGTCTGCTTCTGCGCCGCCCGGTTCGGAGGCGTCGCCGCGACGGAAGTCGCCGCCTCAAAAAATCCCTGGCTGCTGCGTGGCCTGATCACGGTAGCGTCGCTCGCCGTCATCTTCGTGCTGCGCGACGACAATTTCGGCCTGCTGATGCTGGCAACGGTGCTGATCTACGCGACCATCTGCCTCGGCCTCACTGTGCAGATGGGCTATGCCGGCCTGACCAACTTTGCAGCCGCAGCTTTCGCCGGCACCGGCGGATATACCGCGGCGATGCTGGGGCAGCAGGGCGGTCTGCCCGATGCGCTGGTTCTGGTCTGCGGCGGCCTGGTCGCGGTCTTCATCGGCTCGCTGCTCATCCTCCCGGTGCTGCGCACCCGCGGACATTACGGCGCGCTGACGACCATGGCGTTCGGCGTGATGTTCAACGTCTTTCTCGACGCGAATGACTTCTTTGGCGGTCCGCAGGGCCTGAAGCTTCCCGGCATCAATCTGTTCGGCTGGGACTTCACCAATGACATCCATATCTTCGGCCTCGTGCTGTCGTCCTATGTGAACTACGTGATCTTGACCGGTATTCTGACGGCACTGGCGATGATCTTTGTCGGACTGCTGGACCGCTCTTGGGTCGGTGTCTGGTTCGATGTGGTGCGCCTCGATGAGACCGCAGCATCCGTTTTCGGACTGAAGATAGCTTACTGGAAAGTGCTGGCATTCACGCTCGGTAACTTTTTGGCCGGCCTGATGGGGGCGGTCTATGCGAAAATGACGGGGTTCATCGCGCCCGCGAATTTCACATTCGGCGACTCGCTGGTGATGGTGTCCATCGTGATCCTGGGCGGCATCGGCAATCGCTGGGGCGTGTTGCCGGCGGCGCTGATCGTCGTCCTGCTGCCCGAGAAGCTCCAGTTTATCCAGGAATACCGGCTGATCTTCTATGCAGTCCTGGTCATCGCGATCCTGACCATGCGCCCGGACGGCCTCGTGGCGCGCCGGGTCCGGAAACTGCATACGGAGGCAAGCGCATGACGAGATTGTCTAACGACGTGCTGCTCGAGAGCCGCGGCCTGACGGTCCGTTTCGGCGGCCTGTTCGCACTTAATGAGCTAAACATCGACGTCCGCAATGGCGAAGTGCTCGGGCTGATCGGGCCGAACGGCTCGGGTAAGACCACGTTTCTCAATGTAATCAGCGGCGTCTATTCCGCAAGTGCAGGCAAGATCTTGCTGGGCGACATCGACATCACCCGCGAGAAGGCTCACAATATCTCGTCCTATGGCCTGTCGCGCACGTTTCAGCGATCGCGCCTATGCCTGTCGCTATCGGTGTTCGACAATATTGCGCTGGGTGCGCAGCGAACGCTGAACAATGGCCTTTGGCACAATATCGTGCAGCGGAAATTATTCGCTGCGGAAGCGCGGAAGATCGCGGAGGAAGCTCGCGAACTGCTGCGCGTCTTCAATCCCGCGCTGCCGGATAAACTGTTCGATCCGGCGATCTCGCTCGGCATGATCGATCGGCGCAGGGTCGAGATCTGCCGCGCATTGATCGGCAAGCCAAAGCTTGTGCTGCTCGATGAACCGTCTGCCGGCATGACCCATGACGAGACGGATCAGGTGGTGGATGAAATTCTCGGCATCCGCAAATCGCTCGGCGGGCTCACGATCATCATTGTTGAGCACGAAATGGGCTTGATCGAACGCGTCACCGATCGCTGCGTCGTGCTGAACTACGGCAAGAAGATCTGTGAAGGCAAATTCCGTGATGTCGCGGCCGATCCTGTGGTCCGCGAAGCCTATCTGGGGCAAGCATGAGCGGTCATCTCACAGTCGAGAACATTTTCACTGCCTATGACCGGGCCGACGTGCTGTCCGGCATTTCGATCGACGTGCAGCCGGGCAAGATCACCTGTATTCTTGGTTCCAATGGTGCCGGCAAGTCGACGCTGATCCGCTCGATTCTGCGGCTGACGCCGCCCCGCGCCGGCTCCATCGCATTCGAAGGCAAGACGCTCGATCAGATGGCGACCCATGAGATTGTCGATCTCGGGATTGCGTGCATTCCCGAAGGGCGCCGGATCTTCGCGAAGATGACGGTCGAAGAGAATCTTCGGGTCGGCGCCTATCTCGTCAATGCGGAGAAGACGGTCAAAGCGCGCCTTGGCAAGGTGTATGAGGTGTTTCCGCGCCTGAAAGAGCGCGCCAAGCAGCTTGCCGGCACCATGTCCGGTGGCGAACAGGCGATGGTGTCGATCGGCCGCGGAATGATGACGGATCCCAAGCTTCTGATCATCGACGAGCCATCGCTGGGCCTGTCTCCACTATTCGTGCAGGAGAACTTCAACATTGTCCGCCGGCTCAACGAAACTGGAGTGACGGTTCTCCTGGTCGAGCAGAACGTCAACCAGACCCTCGCCATCGCCCATTACGGTTATGTGTTGTCGCAGGGCAGGATCATCGTCCAGGGCGACTCCGAGATGTTGGCAAAGAACGAGGAAGTCCAAAGCGCCTACTTCGGTGGAGCGCACTGATCAGAAAGAACGTCGCGCTAGCTGATATATATGGCTGCCGCATCACAACGAAAAGTCAGACTATCATCTGAAAGGAAACGTCATGTCCTCAACCATTCATGAAAGCGCCATCGTCGTCGATGGATTGATCATCTCGGACTTCGGGCGTCCGGTCTTCGAGGACATGCGCAAGGGCGGATTGACCGCCGCCAACTGCACCTGCTGCGTCTGGGAAGGCTTCGAAGCCACCATGCGCAATGTGGTCAAGTGGAAGCGCTGGTTCGCAGACAACGACGACATCCTCAAGCAAGTTTACACCACCGCTGACATCCTGAAGGCCAAGGAAGAAGGCAAGACCGGCATCATCCTGGGCTGGCAGAACGTCACTGGTATCGAAGATCAGATCGGCTACCTCGGTCTGTTCAAGGAGCTCGGCGTCGGCATCATCCAGATGGCCTATAACACGCAGAACCTGGTCGGCACCGGCTGCTACGAGTCCAAGGACGGTGGCCTGTCCGACTTCGGCCGCGAGGTCGTCGCCGAGATGAATCGTCTCGGCATCCTCTGCGACCTGTCGCATGTCGGATCGAAGACCAGCGAAGACGTCATCCTCACCTCCAAGCAACCGGTTGCCTATTCGCACTGCCTGCCAGCCGGCTTGAAGGAGCATCCGCGCAACAAGTCCGACGAGCAGCTGCGCTTCATCGTCGATCACGGCGGCTTTGTGGGCGTCACCATGTTCCCACCTTTCCTGAAGCGTGGTCCGGCATCGACTGTGGACGATTATGTCGAGGCGATCGAATACGTCATCGATATCTGCGGCGAGAACAGCGTCGGCATCGGCACCGACTTCACGCAGGGCTATGGCCAGGAATTCTTCGACTGGATCACCCATGACAAGGGATATGGCCGTCGCCTCACTAATTTCGGCGACGTCATCAATCCCGAAGGCATCAAGACTATCGGCGAATGGCCGAATCTCACGGCCGCTATGGAGAAGCGCGGCTGGAAGGCCTCACGCATCGAGGCCGTCATTGGCAAGAACTGGGTCAATCTCCTGAAGACTGTCTGGGGGGCCTGAGATGGGGAAGCCGCAGGTTGACATCAATGTCGATGACCAGACCGGGCGTTGGTCGGTCGACGCGACCAATATGATCTTGGTGCCGCAGCATTTTTACATGAACAACCACTTTGCCATCGAGGCGGCAGTGGGCGCTGAGGAACTCGAGCGCATTCTGCGACCGGCCGGCCATCGCTCGGCCTATTATTGGTGCGAGAAGGAAGCCGAATTTCACGGCATGTCCGGCGTCGATGTGTTCCGTCACTATATGCGCCGCATCACGCAGCGCGGATGGGGCCAGTTCGACGTCCTCGACGTGTCGCCGGAAGCAGGGACGGCGACAGTGCGCTTGCGAAATTCGGCAATGGTTGATGGCGAGCGCCGCAACAGTGGTCGCAAGGTGTGTTACATGTTTGCGTCTTGGCTCGAGGGCTCGCTCGAATATGTTGCCGCAAGTGCCGGTCGTGAGGTCAGGTTGCGGGCGCAGGAGGTCTATTGCGAGGCCGAAGGCGCTCACGATCATTGTCTGTTTAAGGTCGAGCCGGCTTAATTTGAGCCGGCGAAATCCGTCTGCAACGGTATTGAGACGCGCCTAGCCTGACTAGGTCAATGAGATCGGCCAAGCATTCAGAAAGTCGCAGTAGACGAGAGGCCTCCGGCGGCAGTGCCGCATTTGGGTCACCGTGAGTTCTCGCGCGAATGATCGTGGGTCTGTGCTGCCAAGGGGCGGCTTGCCGCACGAGTATTCCGCGTAGAACCATGATTGGAATCTAACATTTCATGGTGGGCTTCGTAGTGCGTCCACGCAACGACCGCGAGGGTTCCGCCCTATGGGATTGTCCCGTCTCGGCGCAAACGGTCGATACAAGCGCGTTCGACAGGCTTCTCCGAGATTGTCTTGGGAGTATCGTCGAGTACCTTCCGAAGCCGACCGTGTCCCGGCTGATCCGAGCTTTGGTGGCTGCGGGTTACCTCGATTACGAACCCGTTGGTGGCAAATATCAGTTGCGTCGGCGCGTTCTGACGCTGGTGTTTTCGCTACTGCGCAACATGAGAGTTCTGCCCGTTGCCCACGAGCAGTTACAGCGGTTGGCGACCGCGAGCGGCTGCACCGTATCGCTCGCATGTCCGGACGCGCTGAAGATGATCTATCTCGGCCGCTGTCCGGGAGAGGTCATACCGTACTATTTCAGCGTCGGCTCGGCCATCGACATGGCAAGGACGGCGACAGGCCCAAGCCTATCTTGCTTCGCTCCTGATGGCGGCAACAAGATCGGCGGTGCTCACGATCTTATGCGCCTACGTCGGCGCATCGATATGCACGGCTGCATGCATCGACATAGTTTCCGAAGCATAGCAGAAGGGTGCAAGTCAGGCCGCGGAGAAGCGTTCGGAACGCCGCGTGGTGGCCGATCGTTCAATGCCGATGACTTCCAGACAAGACCGTGGTTTCTTCCCGGGTTATCCCGCGTGGTGGCTTCGTGGCCCGTGGTCTCCTGATCGACGAATTGATCGGTGTCGGCGTACGGATCAGCAGAAGAGCTGCCATTTTGCGGACACGAGCGAAGCCGTCACAACTCTTTCATGGAGAATTCGAATGTCATTTCAGGAAATGCTGACCCCGCAGAATAGCGCTATCGCGCTGATCGATTTTCAGCCCGCGATGTTCCAGGGTGTCCAGTCGCATGATCGTCTTGTCACATTGAACAACGTCCAGATTCTTGCAAAAGCTGCGAAGCTGTTCAAGATTCCAACCGTTCTCACCACCGTCGCGGCGGAGTCGTTTTCGGGCCCATTCATCCCCGAGGTGGTGTCGCTGTTTCCGGGACAGGAGATCATCGATCGCACCTCAATGAATTCGTGGCTCGATGCCAACTTCCGAAAGGCCGTTGCCGCCACCGGCCGCAAGAAGTTCGTCATCGCGGGCTTGTGGACCGAGGCTTGCGTGATCTTTCCGACCCTAGACATGCTGCGCGAAGGCTTTGAGATCTACATTGCTGCCGACGCCTGCGGCGATCTCTCGCCGGAAGCGCATGAGCGCGCCATGCAGCGCGCGATCCAGGCTGGCGCGGTGCCGATCACGTCCTCGCAATATGCTTATGAGCTGCAGCAGGATTGGGCGCGCAGCGAGACCTATGAGGGCATGATGGACATCCAGCGTGCACATTCGCCTTACGGCATCCAGATCCGTTTCTCGAAGTGGGCGCTTGGTGAGCACGCTTCCGAAGGCGGCTCGGCCAAGTAAGCCGTCAGGTGACACAACCGAGGACAACGATATGAAAGCACATATGATCTCGCTGGGCGCAGGCCTGCTGGTGGGCGTCATCTACAGTCTGATCAATGTGCGCTCTCCGGCGCCACCGGTGGTGGCGCTGGTTGGCCTGCTCGGCATTCTCGTTGGCGAGCAATTGCCGCCGCTGGTGCGCACGCTCTGGCAGAAGGAGCCGGTGGTGCAGTCCTGGCTCGAGCAGGTGAAGCCACACATGTTCGGCCATCTGCCGAAGGGCCAGCGCTCCGATACGCGTGTCGCTGGCGACATAACGCCGCAGCCGCCCGCCGGCGGTTAGTCGCCGGCACACGCTTCACGATCCCATCGACCGTTCAATTCACTATCGCCGAAGGAACTCCCCATGAGCGAGCCGCAGACCCCCGATCTCATTCTCCATCGTGGCCTGTTCACGACGCTCGATCGCTCCAATCCCGTCGCCAGCGCGGTGGCCATCAAGGATGGTCGCTTCACCCATGTCGGCCATGACGCGGGCATCCTGCCACTGGCGGGACCAAAGACGAAGATCGTCGATCTTAAGGGCAAGCGCGTGCTGCCCGGCCTGATCGACAATCACCTGCACATCATTCGCGGCGGTCTGAATTTCAACATGGAGCTGCGCTGGGACGGCGTACGCTCGCTCTCCGATGCCATGAACATGCTGAAGCGTCAGGTCGCCATCACGCCGCCGCCGCAATGGGTGCGCGTGGTCGGTGGCTTCACTGAGCATCAGTTTATCGAAAAACGGCTGCCGACGATCGACGAGCTGAATGCCGTCGCGCCGGATACACCAGTGTTCCTGCTGCATCTCTATGACCGTGCATTGCTCAACGGCGCTGCGCTGCGCGCGGTTGGCTACGCCAAGGACACGCCGAACCCGCCGGGCGGCGAGATCATTCGCGATACTAACGGAAATCCGAACGGCATGCTGCTGGCCAAGCCCAATGCCGGTATTCTGTACGCAACGCTGGCCAAGGGCCCGAAGCTGCCCTTCGACTATCAGGTCAACTCGACCCGCCACTTCATGCGCGAACTCAATCGCCTCGGCGTCACCGGCGCCATCGACGCCGGCGGCGGCTTCCAGAACTACCCCGAAGATTATGCCGTCATCCAGAAACTGCATGACGAGAATCAGCTGACCATTCGTTTGGCCTACAACCTCTTTACCCAGAAGCCGAAGGGCGAGAAGGACGACTTCCTCAATTGGACGAAAACATCCAAATACAAGCAGGGCGACGACTACTTCCGCCACAACGGCGCCGGCGAAATGCTGGTGTTCTCTGCCGCAGACTTCGAGGACTTCCGCCAGCCACGTCCTGATATGGAGCCGGAGATGGAAGGCGAGCTCGAGGAGGTCGTTCGCGTTCTCGTGCAAAACAAATGGCCGTGGCGCATGCATGCGACCTATGATGAGACCATCAGCCGCGCGCTGGATGTATTCGAGCGCGTCAATCAGGAGATGCCGCTGAAAGGGCTGAACTGGTTCTTCGACCACGCCGAAACGATCTCGGATCAATCCATCGACCGTATCGCGGCGCTTGGCGGCGGCATCGCGGTGCAGCATCGCATGGCCTATCAGGGCGAATATTTCGTCGAGCGTTACGGCCATGGCGCGGCGGAAGCCACGCCGCCGGTGTCGAAGATGCTCGCCAAGGGCGTCAAGGTTTCCGCCGGCACGGATGCGACGCGCGTCGCGTCCTATAATCCCTGGGTGTCGCTGTCCTGGCTGGTCACCGGCCGCACCGTTGGCGGTATGCAGCTCTATCCGCAGCGCAACTGCGTCGATCGCGAGACGGCGTTGCGCATGTGGACGGAAAACGTGACGTGGTTCTCGAACGAAGAAGGCAAGAAGGGCCGCATCCAGGTCGGCCAGCTCGCCGATATCGTCGTACCCGATCGCGATTTCTTCTCCTGCGCGGAGAACGAGATTGCCGACACGAGCGCAGTGCTGACAATCGTCGGCGGCAAGGTTGTCTATGCCGTCGGTGATTTCGCCAAGCTCGACGAGAATGCGCCGCCGCCGGCCATGCCGGACTGGTCGCCGGTGCGCACCTTTGGTGGCTATGGCGCGTGGGCCGCTCCCGATGCGAATGGACAGGTCGTCGCGCAGAAGATGGCGATGAGCTGCGGCTGCGCGAATTCATGCGGCGTGCATGGCCATGATCATGCCACGGCATGGTCCAGCAAGCTGCCGATCGCCGATCTCAAGAGCTTCTGGGGCGCACTCGGCTGCGCGTGCTGGGCGGTATGATCACGAATCTCGCACGTCGCGTGATCGGTGCGCCCTTTGTGTATTGGCTGGGTTTGCTCTGCCTGTGTGCGGCCTATCTGCAAGGTGGGCTGGTGAAGGCGTTCGACCTTCAGGGAGCGATTGCCGAGATGAACCATTTCGGACTGCAGCCGGCAGCGCCCTTCGCGCTGGCGACGATCGGGCTCGAACTGGTTGCCTCGCTATTGATTCTCGGTGGCGTGTTGCGCTGGCTCGGTGCACTCTCGCTGGCAGGCTTTACGCTGATGGCGACATTTCTGGCAAACCGGTTCTGGGAGTTGGCTCCGTCCGAGCGCTTTATGAGCGCCAATTCGTTTTTCGAACATCTCGGCCTGTGCGGCGGCTTCCTGCTCGTCGCTTGGCATGACCTTAATGACCGGGCCAGGAAGGCAAAACCATGAGCGGAGCCGCCGAGCCGGCCAAGGCAACCAGCGCCTTCGCGCCATTCCGCCAATCCATCTTCGCGGTGATCTGGGTCGCGACGGTGATGGGCAATACCGGCAGCTTCATGCGCGACGTGGCAAGTTCCTGGCTCGTCACCGACCTGTCGGCAGCGCCCGCAGCGGTCACCATGATCCAGGCCGCGGGCACGCTTCCGATCTTCCTGTTTGCAATCCCCGCCGGGGTGCTGTCCGATATTCTCGATCGCCGCAAATTCCTGATCGCGGTGCAGGTACTGCTCGCCTTGGTGAGTGCGACGCTGATGATGCTGTCCTATTACGGGCTGCTGACGGTCAATCTGCTGATCGGCCTGACCTTCATTGGCGGGGTCGGAGCGGCACTGGTCGGGCCGACATGGCAGGCGATCGTGCCGGAGCTCGTGCCGCGACAGGACATCAAGAGTGCGGTCGCGCTGAATTCATTGGGCATCAATGTCTCGCGCTCGATCGGTCCTGCGGCAGGCGGTATCCTGTTGGCGACATTCGGCGCCGCCGTCACCTATGGCGCCGATGTCATCAGCTACATGTTCGTCATCGTAGCATTACTGTGGTGGCCGCGCGCCAAGGCCGAGAACGACGTGTTATCGGAGAAGTTCTTCGGCGCGTTCCGGGCGGGGTTACGCTACACACGTTCCAGCCGTGAACTGCATATTGTGCTGCTGCGGGCAGCGATCTTCTTTGCATTCTCCAGCTCGATTTGGGCGCTGCTGCCGCTGGTGGCGCGTAATCTGCTGGGTGGCGATGCCAGTTTTTACGGCGTGCTGCTTGGTGCGGTTGGCGTGGGCGCGATCGGTGGCGCGCTGGTGCTGCCGCAGCTCCGCGCGAAGCTCGACTCCGACGTGCTGCTGCTGATCGCCGCGCTGCTATCGGCGTGCGTGATGGCTGTACTGTCCTTCGCGCCGCCGAAATGGGTTGCGTTGCCGGTTCTGCTGCTGCTCGGTTCTGCGTGGATCACGGCGCTGACGACGTTCAGTGGCGTCGCACAGGCGGTGCTGCCGAACTGGGTGCGTGGTCGCGGTCTCGCCGTCTATCTGATGGTGTTCAATGGTGCCATGGCTGCTGGAAGCCTTGGCTGGGGCGTGGTGGCCCAAGCGCTGAGCCTACCGGCGACACTGCTGGTTAGCGCATGCGGTCTCGCCGTCGCCGCCTTCATCATGCACCGGGTGAAGCTGCCGACAGGTGAAGCCGATCTCGCGCCGTCCAACTACTGGCCGGAGCCGCTGACGTCGGATGAGGTCGAACATGACCGCGGCCCCGTCCTGATCCTGATTGAGTACCGAATCGCGCGTCAAAACCGCGCGCCGTTCTTCACCGGGCTCAAGCGCCTCTCTGAAGCGCGTCGTCGCGATGGCGCTTATGGCTGGGGCATCACCGAGGATGCGGCCGATCCGGAGAAGATCGTCGAATGGTTCCTTGTGGAATCATGGGCGGAGCATCTGCGGCAGCATCACCGCGTCTCGAAGGCTGATGCCGATGTGCAGCGCGAGATGACGCAATATCACATCGGGCCCGCCGCCCCCGTGGTCCGGCATTTTCTGACGCTGGATCTGAAAAACCCGATGTCGAAGCTCGAACTGGTCAACCAGCACTAGTCGCCACAAGGATTGCCATGATGCGTTTGTTCAAATTCACCGCCGCTATTGTTTCCGTCGCGTTGCTATTGGCCGCGCCGCAAGATACATGGGCGCGCGAGGCGCCGGTGAGGGCCGGCTTTGCCGTCGGCGCGCAATATGACACGACGCATGTCTATGTTGCGCCGGACGAGGTCGATCGCTTTGTCGAAAGCTTCATCGCGACCTTTGGCGGCAAGAGCACCAAACAGGTGGTCGCGACAGTGACGCCGACGCCGAGCAGCACGACGTCGCAGCTTCTACTGACGCCGGCGGGCTCGGTCTCGGTGTTCGGCTTCAAGACTCCGATTCCGTATCCCTTTGGCCATGAGCGCACCGGCTATCTCGTCACCGATATCGACGCCGCAGTCAAAGCTGCGCAGAGCGCAGGCGCCGACGTGCTGGTCAAGACGTTTCCCGATCCGATCGGCCGCGACGTCGTGGTGCAATGGCCGGGCGGCATCAACATGCAGCTTTATTGGCACACGACGGCGCCGTCCTATCCGGAACTGCAGACGGTCCCGGAGAATCGCGTCTACGTACCAGCCGGCCGGGCCGACCAGTTCGTGAAGAGCTTTGTCGCTTTCTCGAAAGGCAGCGTTGTCTCCGACACGGCGAAGGCGCCGGGCATCGAGATCGGCCGCCCTAACGACACCTATCGGCGGATTCACATCACGTCGAAGTTCGGCAAGATGACTGTGCTGGTGACCGACGGTGTGCTTCCTTATCCCTACGGTCATGAGTTGACCGGCTATGAAGTGCCGTCGCTCGACGAGACGTTGGCCAAGGCGAAGACAGCCGGTGCCGCCGTGCTAGTCGAGCCCTATGCCGCGGATGCACGCCGCGCCGCGCTGGTAAGATTCCCCGGAGGCTATGTTGCCGAGATTCACTCTGCCGTCGGCAAGTAAGGCGTGGGCAGCCGCGACCGCGCTGGCCTTCAGCGCGGCGATGCTGCCGCTCGCGCATGCCGACGATTCAGCGGTAACGCCGTCACGCCCGAAGGTTCTCACCAATCGCTGGCAGGAAGACTGGTCCGCGCTCGCCAATCCGGCGTTGCGGACCGAGCCGTTCGACGCACTGAAATATATCCCGCTCTTTGTCACCGATCTGAAAAGCTATATCTCGCTTGGTGCTAATCTGCGCGAGCGGTTCGAGTTCAACGACGCACCGAATTTCGGCGTCGGCAATACGCGGGGCGATTCCTATCTGCTGCAACGGCTGCAGATGCATGTCGACATCCGGCTGAACGAGAACTGGCAGATCTTCACCCAGTTCGAAGACGTGCGGACCGTCGACAAGGCGAGCATCTCACCGGTCGATCAGAACCAGCTCGATCTGAGACTGGCCTTTATCGCCTATAGCGGTGCGCTGGGTGATGGCATCTTCAAGGCACGCGTCGGCCGGCAGGATTTTGCCTTCGATCTGCAGCGCTTCGTGTCGTCGCGTGACGGACCGAATGTGCGGCAGTCATTCGATGCGATGTGGGCGGATTACGAGACCGGGCTGTGGCGTTTCATCGGCTTTGTCAGTCAGCCCGTGCAATATCGCTTTGGCGATGTGTTCGATGACTTCTCCGGCCAGAATTTCCGCTTCAGCACGGCGCGTATCGAACGCAAGGTTTTCGGCGACAACGAACTCTCCGGCTACTACTCGCTGTTCGAGCGATCATCGGCGCGTTATCTCGACGCCCTGGGCGAAGAGACGCGGCACATCTTCGACGTCCGCTTTGCCGGCAATGCCAATGGCTTCGATTGGGATCTCGAGGCGATGGGGCAGACCGGCCATGTCGGCGCTAAGGACATCGAAGCCTGGGCATTGGGCGCCCGCACCGGTCACACATTCTCTAACGTCGCATGGACGCCAAGGATCGGCTTGCAGGCGGATGCGGCGTCAGGTGACGGGCGTGCGGGTGACAACACGATCGGTACGTTCAATCCGCTGTTCCCGAACGGCTACTATTTTTCGCTGGCAGGCTATACCGGCTACGCCAACCTGATCCATCTCAAGCCGACACTGACGGTGAAGCCCGTTGCCAATCTGACGGTGACCGCGGGAGTCGGCATGCAGTGGCGCCAGACGGTTGCCGATGCCGTCTATGTTCAGCCCAACGTTGCCGTTGCGGGCACGGCCGGGCAGGGCAGTCGCTGGACCGGGGTCTATTCGCAGCTTCGGGCGGATTACGTCTTCAACGCCAACCTGACCGGAGCCGTTGAGGCGGTGCATTATGCTGTCGGTGATACCGTGCGGAATGCCGGCGGCCATGACAGCAATTATCTCGGGCTGGAGCTGAGATATGGGTGGTAATCGGGCGCCCCGCTGGCCACGCGGAGGCAGTTTCATTTTGTGCCGCCGCAGAATAGGTTACGCGATCGCCCGCCATCGGTCCCCGTTTTGGCGTGATGGTTCGGATGACGCCGACATAAGTGCCTGACATGTGGAATGAACGCGATCGCATCGCGGCCTTGCATCGATACGATATTCTCGATTCTGCATCTGATGTGGATTTCGCAGACTTTGTGCAGATCGCATCGGATATCTGCGATGCGCCGATCGCGGCCATCAATCTGATAGATGGCGACCGGCACTGGACCCTTACCGGTATCGGGCGCGGCGATCGGGAACTGCCGCTCGATCATTCGATCTGCGCGCAGGCGATCCGCCAGACGGATCTTTTCGTGATCTCCGATCTGTCTTCGGATACACGCTTCCAGAATAATCCATTGGTGAGCGGGGGTCCCAGGCTCCGCTTCTATGCCAGCGCGCTGCTGGAAACACAGAATGGCCTGCCGATCGGTACCGTTTGTGTGTTGGACCACACGCCGCGCCCGGATGGTCTGTCGACACGCCAGCGCTTCACGCTGCAGGCGCTCGCGCGGCAGATCATGAACCAGCTCGAGCTCCGCCGCGCGATGATGGACATCACAACCGGAAACGCTGCGCGGGAAAGACTGGAAGCATCGCTGAACGAGAAGGAAGCCTTGCTCAAGGAAGTGCATCACCGCGTCAAGAATAACCTGCAACTCATCAGCAGTCTCCTGAATCTGCAGGCGTCGCGCATCAGCGACCCGATCACCGCGGCTCTGTTTGCGGACAGCCGCAACCGCGTGCGGTCGATGGCACTCGTGCATGAAAACCTTTATCGTGCCGGCAACTTCGCTGAGATCGAGATGCAGACCCATGTGCTCAGTCTGTGCACGCATCTGCGCCGCGCCTATGGGCGGGCTCGCGTCGAGATCACGGCCGAAAGTGATGACGTCACGCTGGATATGGATCGCGCGGTGTCCTGCGGCCTTATCATCAACGAGCTCGTGTCCAATGCGTTCAAGCACGCCTTTCCTAGCAAACGCAGCGGATATATCAAGGTTCGGTTCGGCAGCCGCGACGACGGGACATGCATTCTGACCGTGGCGGATGACGGCATCGGGATGCCCGAGCAGTTCGACTTCATCGAAACCAGATCACTCGGTCTGCAGCTGGTGCGCGATCTGGTCGAGCAGTTGCACGGCACTTTCTCGGTTGATCGCACCGGCGGCACCACCTGCACCCTTACATTCCAGGCTGGCCGTAGCGCGAGGCTTGCGCCATGACAACGCGCGCCCGCGTGATGGTGGTCGAAGATGATCGCATCGTTGCGCGCGATATTAGTGAGCAGCTCGGCCGGATCGGTCATTCCGTGATCGGGGTGACCGCCCGCGGCGAGGCGGCCGTTGAGCTTGCGATCAGCAATCGCCCCGATCTGGTGCTGATGGACATCCGTCTGGAAGGCGAGATAGACGGCATCGATGCCGCCCGGCAGATCCGCGCCAGATGCCAGATCCCGGTAGTGTTCCTCACGGCCTATGCCGATGACGAGACGGTTCGGCGCGCCAGTCAGGCCGAGCCGTTCGGCTATCTGCTCAAGCCGTTCGAGGATCTGCAACTGCGCACCGTGATCGAAATGGCCCTGTACAAGGACCGCGCCGACCGCAAGCTGCGCGAGAGCACGGCGGCGCTTCAGGTGGCGCATGCGGAGCTGGCGCGCATGTCGCGGATCACCACGATGGGGCAGCTCACCGCGTCCATTGCGCATGAAGTCAATCAGCCGCTGATGGCCGTTGTCATGAATGCCGAGGCCTGCGTGCAATGGCTCAAGGGCGAGAAGGCCAATGTCGGCGAAGCCCGCGCTGCCGCGGAGCGGGCCATCGCGGAGGGGCATCGCGCCGGAGCGATCATCCAGCGCGTCCGCGCGATTGCGCGCAACGCACCGGTGGTGTTCGAAGAGCTCGACCTGAACGAGATGATCGAAGGCGTCCTCTCGATCGTGCAGCCGGAACTGTCGCGGCGGGGGATTGCGCTGGAAGTCGATCTTCAGCCCGACCAGCCATCGATCATTGGTGATCGGGTGCAGCTGCAACAGGTAATGTTGAACCTGGTATCCAACGCGGCGGATGCCATCAATTCATCGGAGAATCTACAACGGCGTGTGACTGTTGTGTCGGCGATGGACCCACTGGGAGAGGTCTGCGTCACCGTCAAAGATGCGGGGGTGGGTATCGACCCCGATCATCTCGATATGATCTTCAATCCGTTCTTCACGACCAAGCGGGATGGCATTGGTATGGGGCTGTCGATCTGCCGTTCCATCATCGATGCCCATGGCGGAAGGCTCTGGGCGGAGCCACGCGTGCCCACTGGCACGCGCTTTCGCTTCACGCTGCCGCCACATACGCTGCAGGTGGCACCGTGATCGCAAACCCGGAGCCAGTCACCGCAGTTGTCGCCGTTATTGACGATGACAAGGGTATTCGCGAGGCCCTGGACGGCATGCTGCGCTCTGTCGGTCTTCAGGTCGAGTGCTTTGCCTCGGCGCAGGAGTTCCTGACCAAAGACGACCGGGACAAATTTGGCTGCATCGTTCTCGACGTGCATCTGCCCGGCCGCAACGGTCTCGATTTTCTCGATGATCTGGCTGCCCTGCGTGTCACAACGCCGGTGATCGTGATTAGCGGCTTTGCCGATGTGCCGATGTCGGTGCGGGCGATGAAGGCCGGCGCTATCGAATTCCTGACCAAGCCGGTTCGCGCGATGGATCTTCTCGCTGCGGTTGAGACGGCCGTGAAGCGCGATCGTGCAATGAAGCAGGCGGCCGAGAAAATCGCTGGCCTCAAGGCGGATTTCGAGACGTTGACGGTCAGGGAACGTGAGGTGTTCGCGCATGTCGCCGCCGGCTTGATGAACAAGCAGATTGCGGCTGCGCTGGACCTGAGCGAGGCCACGATCAAGCTCCACCGCGGCACGATGATGCGTAAGATGCGGGCGAACTCGCTCGCTGACATCGTGCGGATGGCCGACCAGTTGGGATATGAGCCTCCATCGCTCGCCTAGACCAAGGTCTAGTCAGCCTCCACCATGCTCCAATTGTCTGTCCGCATGCAATTCCGCATTCTGGAATCATGGAGCCGCAGCCATGTGCGTGGCTAAACTGAAATCTGAGGTAGTTTGTTGGGACGCATGAGAACGTCCGGGCGATCTGCAGCGTGCAGCGATGGGGGTGCATGATGGCGGGTACCCGAATTCCCGACGGTGCATCATATGCCGGACCGATCCACATGCTTGAGCCGTTGCCTGTTTCGCTGAAGCCGAAATCGAAGATCGATGTGTTCGGCTGTCCCGCCAGCAAACTCCACCAGGATCAGGAGCTGCGCGGCGCGGGGATCAAGTTTTTCCGCAAAGGGAGCGAGGATCCGCATCTCGGGCAGGTCGTGACCGCAGCCGACGATCGCGGTTTCCTGATCGGCATCTCGCAAGGTCGTGGTCATCGGCGGCGTGTTTTTCACGAGCATCACGCCACGGGCCAGGAGTTCGAGGAAGGCTCGATTTATATCCGAAACCTGGCGGATGATTATCGTGCCGATCTGCGCGGCGCGTTCGATTTTCTCCTGATGGAGGTGTCGCGGCCGTTCTTGATCGAACTGGCGCAGGAGCATGGGTGGCGCGGCGCGGTCGACCTTGCGTGCCACGCCGGTGACACTGATCCGGTCTTGTTGCGGCTCGTCAGCGTGGTCGAGCCCTTTCTGCAGAAGAGTAGCGAGGCGAGTCCGTTGTTCCTCGACCAGCTCGGAACAACGATCGGTATTCATCTGATCGAGCGATACAACAATGCGACCAGTCTCGAAGCCACGTCGCAGGGCGCGGCGTTATCGCGGCCGCAACTGGCGCTCGCCATCGAAATGCTGAGCAGCAACGCTGCCGGCAATGTGCGGGTTGCCGATGTTGCCCAGGCCTGCGGGTTGTCGCGCGGCTATTTCATTCGCGGCTTCAAGAAAGCGACGGGCAAGGCGCCTCACCAGTGGATACTGTCCCAGCGCGTCGAGCAGGCCCGAGGCCTTCTGATGAAAACCGATACGCCGTTGGCCGATGTCGCACTGGCTTGTGGCTTTGCCGATCAAAGCCACTTCACCCGCGTCTTTTCCGCGGCGACCGGACTGCCGCCGGGGGCATGGCGCCGCGCGAGTGGCAATGCAGGTTCCCCAGCGATTTTCTGAAGAAGGCCCACCGATGTCGCGCAGGGTGGTGAAGCCGCGCATCAGGGTCCTTTCAGCCTCCGCGCTGGCGGTAAGGTGGATGTTGCCGACCAGGCTTGTGCGCCAATCAGCGCCCGTATCAGCGTGGCAATGGCATATGGGTCAGCGTGCGGCTGCAGACGCTTAGTCACAATGAATCGACAGAGCCCGATCCTCAAGAAAGCCCCCACGTTCGTTGTGCGATATGGCAAGCGCCGCAAGCACTGTCCGGTTGTTGATTTCAAGCTTCTGATAGATGTGATGGAGATGTTGCTTGATGGTGCCGTCAGCAATATTCAGCCGTCGCCCAATTTCCTTGTTCGACAACCCTTCAGAGACCAGGCGCATGATCTGACGCTCGCGCTCTGTCAGCACCGCCAGAACACTCTCCGTGATCGCGATACTCTTTTGCTCGGAAGGTATAACGTGATTGACCGCGGGAAGCGGCAATAGCCTTTGGCCGGCCGCGATTTCCCGCAAGGACTGCACCAGGGGGTCGAGCGGCATGTCCTTCAGGATGACACCGTAGGCGCCAGCAGCAGCCGATAAAGCCAGTTGGCGATCTTCAACGACAGCGGTGAAAAAGACGACCCGCGTTGAAAGCCCCTCGGAGTTGGCGATGGCAACGATTTCCAGCCCGGTCAGGCCCGGCATTGCGATGTCTATAATGGCGATGTCCGGCGTTAAATTTCGAATCGCTTCGATACAGCTCGGGCCAGTGCTGCAGCACGCGACAATCTTGAAGCCGTTTTGCGCTTCAAGCACGCTCGTCAAACCTTGCAGAACCACAGGATGGCGGTCTGCGATCACGACACTGGTGCAACGCATGGGCGGTCCTCAGCCTAGCCCCCCAAAACTTAAACTCCACGCTACCCCGGATATTCCCTTCTTAGCCTAATTTTCGGGAGGCTCAAATTCGTTACGCTACATCGCAACGCAACAACGAAAACAGATCGCAACCTTGGGTGGATATGTCAGAAACTGTCACTCAAGGATGGATTTCCATATGACGAAGCACGCACTCCCTTTGCGGAGTCTGCGGTGATTTCCCCGTTTACTATTATGAACGACATCCCTCAGTACCGGCCGATCGCCTATAACTAAAGGTATATAGGGAGATCGGGAATTCGCATCTAACATTCATAAAATCGTCTCAAACGAGAAGGGAGGCTTCTTCAATTCGACGACGAAATGCTTCTAAAAAGACAGAGTTTCTTGCCGACTGAAAATATTCCAATGCCAAAATTTCTGCCGAAGAAGCGGGGCTTAACCGCCGACAGATCACCAAGAATGAGCTGAATTTCAATCGCTCCGTTTTTTTAAATCAGTTTGCGTATGGTTGGGAGGGTCGCGATGCGGAGGCAACAGTCTTTTTTTACAATTCTCGTTGGGAAAAATACTTTACTCAGAGAAGGTCTTGCCAGGATTTTACGCTCAGCAAATTTTCGTATCCTAGCCTCAGTATCAAGCGTGGATGATTTGCTCCCGGGTCAACCGCAAGCACACCAGCCTCTGCTTCTTATTGCTCACACCGGCGATGATTTTGACGCCGCGATTGAACAAATCGAACTTTTCAGGGACTACCATCCGGGCGGGCGCATTGCGATCGTGGCCGATCATTATCGAATGGACGAACTGGCTTCTGCGTTTCGGGCAGGTGCCAACGGCTACTTTGTCAACGTTATGACCTGCGATGTATTCATAAAATCCATCGAACTGATAATGATGGGTGAAACGATCTTTCCTCCGGCATTTCTATCATCTGTTCTTGCTCCCGAAGGCAGTCACCCAGGCGAGCCGGGCGCGCGCGACCAAAACAAGACGCAGGCGATTCTTATCGCTACAGAAGATATGACCACGCCGCAGCTTTCTCCGCGGGAAAAATCAATTTTGCACTGCCTGATTGAAGGCGCCTCCAACAAAAGCATCGCGCGGACGATCCATATCGCCGAAGCAACTGTAAAAGTCCACGTCAAGGCGATCCTTCGCAAGCTCCGGGTCCAGAATCGGACACAGGCAGCGATTTGGGGGATGAACAACGGATCACTGGCAGAGCCGGCAAACAGCAACTCTCCGCCTTTAGCTGGCGATTCGAACGGTCGGCTTTCAAATCCCGTTGCGATGATCTCCGAGATCAAGAAAAACGAGACGCCAGTGCCACTAGGTGTGATCAACCACGAGCCAAATCATATTGAGGTCTCGCGCATCGACGGTCTGATCCCTAAGGGCATCAACGGAAAGATCTGCGGCACGGCACGAATCGGCAAATAGTGAGCGATTGTTGACGCAGGCGAGCAAGTCGCGCCGATCGATGCTTGTCGGAGCGTGGCACTCACGCCGGTGAATCATCGAGCATGGACACGTGAGGCGCTGACGATCGCGCGTGTCCTTGCCGATGCGATTCAATAAATTATTCCAGCGATCTTCGGCGACGGTTAGTGCGATGTCGCTCGCGCGCGTGACGGATGCCGGGCGTCAGTTTTTAACAGGCTTGCTGAAAAGCCGGCTCGTTGCGTTGTCGTCGTCATTCCAAGCGCCGCGATATCAATCGTGCCTCGCGATATCACGCGTCAGCGATGTAGCCGAAGTCCGATCCGGTCTGTCCTGTCCCATCATGCGCCACTGCGAGCTGCAGTATTGCCGCTGCAATACGGTGCTCGCGTGCAATCCAACTATCATTCCGACATCTCATGCAAACGCACGAAGACGCGTGGATAGTCAGCGTCTAGTTTTCTCGTCAATGGCATTCCGGTTCGGCCATCAGCGCCAGATCGGGCTGTCGCGTTGATATGATGAACGATTGCGCGCTTCAGCAACACAGGAGGATAATATGAAGGCTGTCATCCAATGCGGCGGAAAGGGAATGCGCTTGCGTCCGCATACATCCATCTTGCCGAAACCGCTTATGCCGATCGGATCGCGGCCCGTACTCGAGCTCCTGCTCAAATGGCTCAGGCGAAATGGGATCAGAGAAGTCTTCATCACGACTGGATATCTGGGCCACCTTATTCGCAGTGTTTGCGGCGACGGCAATCAGTGGAACATGCAGATCGTTTACACGCAGGAAGTGGAGCCGCTTGGAACGATCGGCCCGCTGTCACTTCTGCGAGAACAACTCGACACGCCGTTTCTGGTCCTCAACGGCGATGTGCTGACGGATCTGAACCTCAGTCAGTTTGTGAGCTGTCATCGACGGCACCAAGGTCCCCTCACCATCGCCACCGCCACACGTCCTACCAAGATGGACTTTGGCGTGATCGATGAGACGGGCGGTTGCGTGACCGGATTTCGCGAGAAGCCTGAACTGTCGCATCTCGTGAGCATGGGCATCTACTGCATGGATCCCTCGGTGCTGGATCGCATTCCGTCAGGTGTTCCATTCGGCTTCGACGATCTGATGGCCCAGATGTTGGAAGAGGAAATACCCGTGAACGTATTCAAGCACAACGGCATGTGGCTCGACATCGGGCGGGTGGACGACTTCCTCAAGGCTCAGGATATTGCATGGGACGAGCAGTCGCCTCCGGCCTTCGTGGCAACCGTTGCGGCGTGACCAAGACGCCGCTTGTCACGTCTGTTGCCCGTGCCGCTCAAACGTTTCGTTGAATCCGGGATCGGAGAAAAGCACATGCTATTGGTATCAGAGCCAGTCCTGGGTTCGGACGAGCAAACAGCCCTAGCCTCTGTCATCGAGAGTGGCTGGGTCACGATGGGAGACCGCGTCCGCGAATTCGAACAAGCGTTCGCCCATCTTCATGAGGCTGAGGATTCGATCGCCGTCGGCTCGTGTACGGCAGCCCTCCACCTCATCCTGCACGCGCTCGGCATTGGACCGGGCGACGAAGTTCTCGTTCCATCGCTGACCTTCGTCGCCACGGCCAATAGCGTTCTCTATGTGGGAGCGCGACCGGTCTTCGTCGATATCGATTCAGCCGAGATTCCGTTGATGTCGCTGGATGATGCTGAAGCCAAATGCACATCGAGAACCAAAGCGATTATTCTCGTCCATTTCGCTGGCTACCTCGCGCATCGCGACACGTGGCAGTCCTTCGCTCGTCGCAAGGGCCTGCTCCTGATCGAGGATGCAGCTCATGCGCCCGGACTGGCCGCAGTGGGGACCTTTGGCGAGGCGGCAGCATTCAGCTTCTACGGCAACAAGAACATGACGACCGCCGAGGGGGGCGCCATTATCGCCCGCAGCCGCGCTTTGAGGGAAACCATCAGGCGAGCACGGTCTCATGGCATGACAAGCAGCACGCGGCAGCGCCTCACCAGTCGTCGTCCCGATTACGATGTTACGATCCTCGGATTCAACTATCGTATGGACGATTTGCGCGCTGCCGTCGGCCTTGCCCAACTCAAGAAGCTTCCGGAATGGAATGACACCAGGCGACGCCTGTCGCTGTGCTATCGTCAGTTGATGGCGGAGCATTGCCCAGCGGTGATGATACCCTTCGCGAATCCTTGGCCATCGGCGCACCATCTGATGCCGGTCGTCCTGCCGACGGCAACCGATCGGCAGCCCGTAATCGATCGGCTACGCAAGCGCGGCATACAGACCACCATTCACTATCCCGCGGTCCACCACCTGACATTCTACAGAGAGCTCTATCCCGATACATTCTTGCCGCGCACCGAGGAATTTGCCCAACGGGAGCTCACGCTGCCGCTGCACCCCCGGATGAACCCGGCCGACGTGGAACAGGTGGTGAATTCCCTTGCGGCCGCACTGGGCACGGAGTTTCCTTTAGGGGCAATCGCGTAGCCATGCGCGAGGCAGCGAACCAGCTCCTGGCGTCAACTCCTGTTACGCAGGTGGGCTTGCGGCGCGCCCTTGATATTCTGTTTGCCGGTGCTGCGACAGTCACTCTCGCTCCTCTCTTCCTGATCGTAGCACTCGCTATCTGGATCGAAGGAGGAAGGCCGATTTTGTTCTCGCAACTTCGTCTCGGGCAAAATGGACGACCATTCCGCATGTACAAATTTCGCAAGTTCAGGCCGGATTGCGACCGGCATGGATGTCCGCTCACAATGGAGGGAGACGGCCGCCTGACTAGAATTGGCCGCATCCTCGCAGCGAGCAAGCTGGACGAGTTACCGCAACTCTGGAACGTTCTGCGCGGCGACATGGCGCTCGTGGGACCGCGGCCTGAATCGCTCGCATTCTTCGATTGCTTTCACGGTGGGTTCGAGAAGCTTCTCGACCACAAGCCCGGTCTTGTTGGTCCGTGCCAGGTGATGTTTCGACATGAAAGCAAGCTCTATCCCGCTGACGTTGCGGCTGTGGATTTCTATCGACAAGTTCTGTTCCCGACCAAGGCGAAAATCGATCTCGCTTATTTCCCGCGCCGAACACTGGCTTCTGATCTCGGCTGGATTGTTCGTGCGGCCTGGGCAATCGCGGTGGGATCGTGGACCGAATGCACGCCGAAGAATCAATCGGAAGACTCTGAACAACAAACCGGACATTGACGGCCATGAATTACCTTGGTGCCAGAATTCTCGTTACGGGAGCCGACGGTTTCATTGGTTCGCACCTGACCGAAGCGCTTGTTTCGGCAGGAGCCAACGTCACCGCTCTTGCCCAGTACAATTCCTTCGATAGCCATGGTTGGCTGGACGATCTGCCAGACTCGACTCGAAAGAAAGTCAATCTCGTTCGCGGCGACATCCGCGATGCGGCTTTCGTTGGTCGCCTCGTACCCGGCCACGAAATCGTCTTTCATCTCGCGGCACTGATCGCGATCCCCTATTCCTACGTCGCTGCGCAATCCTACATCGAAACGAACGTGCTCGGCACCTTGAATGTGCTCGAAGCGGCGCGGCAGTACGGCACCGAGCGGGTCATTCATACGTCGACCAGCGAGGTCTACGGCACGGCCATAACAATGCCGATCGATGAGACTCATCCGCTGCAGGGACAATCGCCGTATTCAGCTTCTAAAATAGCCGCGGACATGATGGCAGGGGCCTTTGCGAAGTCGTTCGGCGTACCGGTCGTCATCCTCAGACCATTCAATACATTTGGGCCACGACAGAGCGAAAGGGCGATCATCGCTGCCATCATACGGCAAGCGCTAGACCCTTCCTGCCCCGCGATCATGATCGGGGATGCAACGACCGTGCGCGACCTTACATTCGTCGCGGATACGGCAGCCGCGTTCATGGCTGCCGGGCTGGCCGAGGGCATCGAATACGGCCAGCCATATAACGCAGGTAGTCAGCGGGCGATCATGATCCGCGACCTGATTGATGTCATCGTCGACCTTACTTCCAGCGACAAGCCTGTGCTTCAGGATGAGAAGCGTCTGCGACCGACAAATTCGGAAGTGCGAGCGTTGCTCGCTGATTGTACCCGCTTCGTCCATGCAACGGGATGGTCACCGCAGGTTACGCTGCGGGAAGGGTTGGAACGGACAGTGGACTGGTGGCGTCATCGCCTTTCGGGAAAGCAAGTCCGGCGGCAGAGGGATTTCATCACATGATGGCCCGGCTGGGTTATGCCCGAGCTCTCCTGTGCTGTGGCGCCCTTGTCTTGCTCGCTTCCTCAAGACCCGCCTCAACCGAATCGCTCGCAAACGCCCAATTCCTCCCGGCGCCCGCCATGGATTTGCCTGGCTATCTCGCGCCAGCCGCCGACGCATCCCTCGGTACGACCTTTGTACGTGTGACCACGCCTGACAGTCCGATGGGAAACGGCATGGTTTGCAAGCGTTCCTACTGCACTCATCGCTATTCGAGCGCGCAGGCGTGGAACGCCAACCAGAGCCTGCTTTTGATTGTCAACGGCTGCAATGGCCTGTGCTTTCTTGATGGGCGCACTTATGCTCCACTGTTCCGGCGACAGCGCGGGGGTGAATGCGAATGGCATCCGCAAGATCCGGAGCTCATGATTTGTGTCGCCGGGCGCCGCATTTCGCGATGGTCGCCGCGAAGCAACGCCGAAGACGTAATTCTTGAGACTGAAGCATATCGCGAGCTTCAATTCGGCCCCTACAAGGGCAATCCCTCATGGGACGGCAACCGTATCGTGGTGCGCGCCATCAGCCAACAGGGCACGCTTGTCGCATTTGCGTTGGATCTTTCGGACCGCCGGAAATTTCCCGACATCGACTTGGCGCGAATTCCCGGTAAAAACAGCTATTGCGGGATCTCGCCGCTGGGCAAGCACATATTCTGCCAGCAGTCTCTCATTGACTTCACGGATCAAGCATTTGTCTTCAGCATTGAGGGCGATCTCCTGCAGAGCTGGACCGAGCATCACCGGCCCGGCCACGGCGACATGACTGTCGATATCGATGGCTATGAAGTTTATGTAGGCATCAGCAAGTCGGCGCCCGACAAGTATCAGGTCATCAAACGGAGACTCCAGGACGGACAGGTCACGGCGCTCGCTCCCTATGGAGAAGCTCAGCATGCATCGATGCGAGCGATACGCCGTCCCGGCTGGGTCTTCATGAGTTATGCCGGCGCCGCGCTCGCTCCCGCCGGCGGTAAGAAAGTAGCTCCGTTCGCTCAGGAAGTTATCGCACTTAAAATCGATGGCAGTGGTGAGTTTCGACGTATCGCGCATACGCGCAATGCTCCGTATGACTATTGGAGCGAAACGCATGGCTCACCTTCTCCTGATGGATCGCAAGTCATCTGGTCGAGCAACTGGGGGCAACGAGGCGGGCCGGTATTTGATTTTGTTTCCCGCATCGACTGGTCTGATCGAGACAGCGGAAACGACTTAGCGCAAGGAGATCGTCATGAAGGGCAACAGGCGCAGTAAGACTTTCAGCTATGTCTCCGTCAGCTTCTGGGCAGGAATCGTTGTCTTGGCGGGCAGCGACGCTTGCCTTGGAGCTCAATACAGCCTCGCGCCGGGCGATACTGTCGAGGTATCCGTCGGTGGAGCGCCTGAACAGCGCAATAGAGCTCAGATCCAGATTGACGGCACCATTGCTCTTCCCGGGGTCGGTACGGTGCCGGTTGCTGGTCTGACGCCGTCGGAACTACAGACCCGCATGGAGACGCTGCTGCAGTCCAGGATTCTGCGTCAGCGCTCACCCGATGGGCGCGAGCAGGCGCTCGTCATCAAGCCTGGGGACGTGATCACTAGCGTCGTGGAATATCGACCGATCTACGTCACTGGCGATGTTCTCACGCCCGGACAGTTGGTGTATCGCGCGTCCATGACCGTACGCCAAGCGGTTGCGGTCGCCGGGGGCTTTAGTCTGTTGCGTTCTCGCGGTCAGATCGGTGCCGTCGATCCGGCGGATCTGTTGCGCGATTACCAATCTTTGTCGACCGAGTACATCAAAGAGTATATCCACGTGATCCGCACCAATGCGGAACTCCAGGGAAATGACAGCTTCGATCAGAAGATACCCAGCGAAGTATCTTTGCCGGCCTCCGTCATCGAGTCGATCATGCAATCCGAGGCGGCGTCGCTAAAGACCGCGCAAATCGACTATCGTAAGGAACGAAGCTTTCTGGAGGATGCTGTCAAACAATCGGAAGCGCAGCTCGTAACTCTCAGGAAGCAGCAAGACGGTGAGGAAAAGGGTGTTCAGGCCGATGAGGATGAGCTGGATCGGGTAGCCAAGTTGTTTGGCGCAGGATCATTGCCAAGCCCCCGTGTTACGGAAAGCCGACGCGCTCTTCTGTTGTCGTCGACAAGGCGTCTTCAGACGATGGTCGAAGTCATGCGGCTGCAACGTCAGCGCGACGACTTCGTGCGCCAGATCGAGCGGGTCGCTAATCAGCGAACCATCAATCTGTTGCGCGAGCTGAAGGATTCGACCGTTCGCATGGCGGACTTACGGGTTAAATTGCAGGCGTTGAGTCAAAAATTGCAGCCTGTCGGTGGTGCGGGAGCACTGCCTGTCGGAACCAGCGATCTCCGAGCAGAAGTAACGATCGCGCGAAAGGTCGGCCAGCAGTGGAACAGGATCATTGCATCAGTTGATTTCGATGTAGAACCGGGAGATGTGGTCGAAGTTTCGCTGCGCCCTTCGGGAGTAGCCAGCGCATCCAATTGAGCCATTGGCACAAGCGGGGGTACCCACAAAGGATACCGCGTTAACGATCTCTGGCCGGATACCTGCACAAAACTGCGCGCTGAGGCGCGCATCGCTTTTCCGGCCGACATTTCCTCCATGTCATTCAGGCCGCTAGAGGCCCCACGAATAGTAGACTGCCTCAGCAAAATGTGCAGTCGGGTTACCCCAATTTGAACATTTACATGGCTCGTTGAAATTGGAATGCTTTCCCTCCGATCAATCCTTGTCATTCGATTGAAGTAGTAGGCGAAGGGAATGACGACATGTTGAATTTGAACCAGAGTGCCACATTGCCCGGCGCAATTGCATCGCTTCATCCCTGCAGGGAATCCATCTTTAACATTTCGAATCGTGCTCCCGCTATCCGGCCAGAGGCTGATCCAGGCAAGAAGCCCGACCTTGGCGAACAACGTGACGTCCTACACGCAGTTCTGGCGCGTATTGGCTGCGGGCAAGTTCTGCTCAAACGTGGCTGCGTGCTTGACGTCAGCGCAATCGGACGTGCGATATTGGAACGCGAATGCAACCTCACCACTAGCCCTGAAACGCTCTACAGCGCCGTCAAGCAGCTGGTGAGCCGCGCGGGGGCCCAAATTCCCGTTGGCTCGACATCATGGCTCGCGACTTCCTTCAAGGAGGGCGTCACCAGCCTTGTAAGCCAGATGGTCAATGTTTGGACGGATGAGACCAGCACCATCATTCTGCTCGATCTCGACGCTCATCCAGAGCCGACGCCCCAGGCGCTCCGGTGTTTGTTCGGCTTCACAGCCGCGGAAACCCAGCTTGCAGTCGAATTGGCGCGCGGCCATAATTTGCTTGATATTGCTCGCGCCCGACGACTGAGCCGGACGACGATCCGTTCACACTTGGCCTCCCTGTTCGTCAAGACACAGACACGGCGGCAGGCGGAGCTGGTTGCATTACTCGGGCGTGTCGCCGTCCTGCCTTCTCCCGGTAATTGAGTCCGACGATAGGCACCCAGGCAAGCCTCCTTGTGCGTCCAGGCATAAACACAGCGCAAGTGAAACGGGTCGCCGACAGGCCCGCTTTGCTCCGACGTTTGAACTGAGTCCGGATCTGACGACGCGACGCTTCAGCTTGCGTACATCATGCCAAAATCGCTTCGGAGTAATCCTCGTGGTGTCGATGTCTCAATTCTTCGGGATCGCCTAGTACTTCCGACGCGGCCGTCATTCGAACGAATGAAGACACTTTGTGATCGCCTCGTAAGCTCACACCGTCCGCTCATATTCGATCTGTAGCCGATTCTTCGGATCGACTGAGCTGCATTCTGATTGCGACCGAAAGGATTAGCATGACGTTGCATGTGCTTTGTGTGGGAGGCGAGGATCATGCCCTGCGGATCCCATTTCTGGCAGCTTTGCGCAGTCGTGGCTTTCGGGTGAGCGCTGCCGGTACCGGCGCTGCACTCCCGTTCTCAAATAGCGGCATCGATTATCATCGCTATGACTTCAATAGATTCGGCGCACGGGTTGCGGACCGCCTAGCTGTCGGCCAGCTCTCACAGCTTGTGCGTGGCATTCGACCGGACGTTGTTCAAACGTTCGATACCAAACCAAATCTGCTTGCCCCTCTTGCGGTGAGAGGCGCAATCCCCATTGTGCGCACCATCAACGGAATGGGTTGGGTATTCTCCTCGGCGCACCTGAAGGCTCTTGCATTAAGGCCAGCCTACTTGGCGCTGCAGCGGTTGGCTGCCTGCTGGACCTCGGCAACGGTATTTCAAAACAAGGAGGATGGCGACTTTTTCCGCCGCTATCGTCTGCTTGGCAACAGCCCCGCTGTACTGATCGGAAGTTCGGGAATCGATGTCGACGCTTTCGACACAGCGCGGGCCCAGGCGCCGTCCACCGCACAACTTCGTAGAGAACTCGGACTCGGTGACGACGAAGTCGTCATGACTGTGAGCCGACTGACCGTACAGAAGGGCATACCCACGTTTCTGGATGCGGCGGCGATTGTCCGCGAAGCGCGGCCCCGGGTTCGTTTCGTGCTTGTCGGTCCAAGGGAGAGCGAAGGTCCTTTCGCCGTGGATCAGGCTTTGATCGATCGATACGCACCACACGTAATCGCTCTCGGTGCGCGATCCGACGTTCCTGCGCTTCTGGGGATTGCGAATGTCTTTGCCTTCCCGACGGAGTATCGCGAAGGAATCCCCCGTGTTCTGCTGGAAGCAGGATTGGCGGGTGTGCCTATTGTCGCCACGCGTATGCCAGGCTGCGGCGATGTTGTGGTGGAGAACTGCAATGGCCATCTGGTGCCGCCCCGGGACCCGCGTGCGCTCGCTGCAGCCATTCTCGATCTTCTCCAGCATCCTGCCCGCGCAGAGAGCATGGGACAGCGCTCGATCGCACTCGTGCGCCGTGAATTCGACCTGAACGTCGTGGCTGACCGCTACGCCGATCTTTACAGGAAGCTGATTCTCACCGGGAGGCGAAGCGAAGATCCGGCTGTTTTATCTCGTGACATCCATGAAGATCGAAGGGTTAGCCAGCACGGCGGGAAATCACCATGATCGCCAATGCGCTTCTCTCTTTTGGCATCGTACTTACGACAGCTTCACAACTGCGCCTTCCCGGGGTTCCGCTGGGTGTTGGCGAGGTCTGTCTTGTCCTGTGGCTAGCCTTCGTCTCATTGCGAGTCATTGTTACCGGCCAGATTTACAACGCGACAGCTTTGCTCCGAATCGGTGCGTTTTGGGCGTGTCTTGCACTCGCCCTGAGCATAGGGACATGCGTGGCCTATCTGAGCCAGGAGCTGGATCTTCCTACGATGTTGCACGACACCTTCGCGTATCTGTTGGTGGCAACTTTGACCTGCCTCATCGTCGCAACGATGGAAGCCAACGCTGCCCTACGTCAAACCCAATGGTTCCTGCTCGCTTTCTGGAACATCGCACTGGTCCTTCAGATCGCTGCGGGCTGGTCCATCATCAGCCTACCGTCGGTCGATCCATGGTATTGGGATCGATTTCGAGGCTGGGCGGAGAATCCCAATCAGATCGCTCTCTATTGCGCCGTTTTGACGCCGCTGTCTCTCAGCCTTGCCCTATCGGCCAAAGGGTTTGGCCGCATCGCGGCATCATTCAGTTGCCTGCTAACCTTCGCCGTCGGGCGCCTGACCAAAAGCGATACATTTCTTGTTGCGATGGTGATTGCCACCGCGATCTTTTCTTTGCTGCGTTTGCGCAGTTGGCTGACCTCGCCACAGCACAGACTGAATTTCCGGTCGATGGTCGCGGTTCTGGTCATCGCCGCCGCCGTCCCTCTGGCGCTCGCATTAGCACCGTATGCCGTTGCGACCGCCGATGAGTTTGAAGGTCTGGCAATCAGTCTGGCCAAGGACCGTGGCGGCGAGGCAACGAAGCGCACCGCGTCTCTGCGACTACAACTCTGGGAAGATGCACTCCATCGGGGGCTGGAAACCGGATCGCTCGGGCTGGGGCCAGGCCCGCATCTCGAGAAGCCGAACGTCGCCAATAACAAGGCGCTTCCAACTCCTTTCGAAGCCCATAGCACACTGCTGGATATATTTACGCAAGGTGGCCTGCTCGCTGTGATTGCCGTTTGCGGCCTCTTCGCAGGCACGTTCATACTCATGTTCCGCGCGAAGCTCGATGCTCTGGCAGCATTGTTCGTTGCGCTGGCCATTTTCAGCATCAGCCATTTCATCTTGCGTCATCCCATTGTGTGGTTCGCGTTCGCTCTCAGTCTGATCCTCGGATCGGCGCGGGCCTCGCCGCCGCGCACGCGCATCGGAAGCTAGATCATGTGTGGAATCGCCGGAATTCTTCAGATGCCAACCGCTCCCCGATCCGCCGATCTGGATGCGATTGGCCGAATGACGAATTCTTTGCATCATCGCGGACCTGATGCCCACGGTTCGTGGTGTGATCGCGACGCTGGGATTGCATTCGGGCATCGCCGGCTCGCCATCGTTGACCTCACGGATGCGGGGCGACAACCGATGCTTTCCGAGAGCGGTCGGTTCGTCATCACCTTCAATGGCGAGATCTACAATTACTTGTCGCTGCGACAGGAGCTCCAACGCCTCGGCCAGAACTTCATCGGCGGCAGCGATACCGAGGTCTTGCTCGCGATGATCGAGAGATGGGGATTTGAGGCAGCCCTGGGGCGCAGCAATGGCATCTTCGCAATCGGCCTCTGGGATCGTCAGACCCGCACTCTCCATCTGGCTCGCGATCGAATGGGAAAGAAACCCCTGTACGTCGCCAGAACGCGAAACGCCGCTGTCTTTGCTTCAGAATTAAAGGCGATCAATGCGTTCCCCGATTTCCATCCGGAGATCAATCCGTGCGGGGTCGCTGAGTTTCTCGCCCGCGGCTGGTTACCGGACGAACATTGCATATGGAAAGACGTCTTCAAACTTCCGCCCGGCGGTATGCTATCCTTCAGCGCCGATGATCTTCTGGCATCGCGGGATGCAGCAGAGCTTCGGACAAAGACGCACACCTGGTGGTCGCTGACTGAGATAGCAAAGAACGGCCGAGAAAACCTCGTTTCCGCGGACGATTGCGAGCTCGTGTCGCATCTTGATGGCTTGCTTCGCGAGGCCGTCAGCGAGCGCATGGTTGCCGACGTGCCAATCGGGCTGTTCCTGTCTGGTGGCATCGACAGTTCAACTGTCGTCGCGCTGATGCAATCCCAATCCACCCGGCCCGTCCGCACGTTCACTATCGGTTTCGGCGAGCCCGCCTTCGACGAAGCGGCCAGTGCCGCGGCCGTGGCTCGTCACCTCGGCACGGACCACACGGAGCTACGTCTCACTCCCTCGGAGGCCATGGATGTCATTCCCGAACTGCCCCGTATTTGGGACGAGCCGTTCGCCGACGAATCGCAGATTCCGACACTGCTGCTATCCCGCCTCGCCCGCCGGGATGTAACTGTTGTCCTCTCCGGTGACGGCGGAGACGAATGTTTTGCTGGATATTCCAGGCATCTTTTGACCGCTCGTCTCGCTCCCCTCCTTAACTCCAATCGAGCACTTCGGCGAACGGCGGCAATGGGTGTGTCATTGCTCGCCCGCGGTTTGCGGGAGGACATCGCCGATGCGTTGCCTCTTCCAGGCCGTCTGCGACGGATGATCGGAAGCGACCGGATTAACCGCCTTGCGCAACTGTTTGCAGGCAGCGACGCCGGCGACATGTACCGGAAAGTCATGCGGCTTTCCGAGCTGCAATTGACCCCGGAGCAGGTCCCCGATTCGACTAAGGTGCCGCCGCTGGACGATCTTCTATCCGACTTCATTGTGCGGGACATGATCGGCTATCTCCCCGGCGACATTCTGGTGAAGCTCGATCGCGCTAGCATGGCGACAGGTCTGGAAGCGCGCTGTCCAATTCTTGACCATCGCGTCGTGGAATTCTCCTGGCGGCTGCCGAACACGGCCAAGGTGCGCGACGGACAGGGCAAGTGGATCTTGCGGCAGGTTCTCAGCCGTTACTTGCCGCGCCACTTGATAGATCGACCCAAGCAGGGTTTCGACGTGCCTGTTGGCGCCTGGTTGAAAGGCCCCCTGCGCTCATGGGCTGCAGACCTGCTCTCCGAATCACGCCTTAACCGCCAGAATTTGCTGGACGTACAACGAGTCCAGAGCTGCTGGCAGGATCATCTGAGTGGCAACCGCGATCACTCGCGAATGCTATGGGCCGTCCTGATGTTGCAATCATGGCTGGGAACGATGGTTGAACAGAGTACGTCCCGATCGACAGATACCCTCGAGCCCGCACAGTAAAGGAGCGAGCTATGGAAGCGTTAGTAGGAAGACGCATTCGACCCTTGCAGGCGCTTTCGCCGGATATGGCAGAGGACGAACTTGGGCGGCGCCTGACGGAACAATCCCTGGCTTCAAATGATGGTCTCCACTCTTTGAATCGCGTGCTGGATAGCGTGCGGAAGTACAGGCGGCTTGTCGTCAGGATGATTGTCGTCGGCGCCTTGCTGGCCGGAGTAGCCGGCTTTCTTATGTCTCCTTCTTACATCGCGACGGCGCAACTTGCTGTTGACGTCCGACAATCCGGCGCAGCCGATGCCTTGAATGTCGGTGGCGCGTCCGCAGCGCCTACACCGGCTGCTGAGGAGTCCACCATCGACACACATGTCACGGTGCTGCTCTCCGACGCCTATCTGCGGCGACTTCTCCCAACGCTCCGCGCTCTCGAGGATGCGAGGCACGGTGCGGAAACGGGTTCACAAACGTGGATAAAAAGCTTGCGCACGCTGTTTCGTCGTACATGGTCAGCAACCAAGGAGCTGTTCCTTGGCAAGAACCATGAGCCCGATGACGGATCCGCTCTCGCTGCGCTAAAGCGCAGCCTGAGGGTTGGTCAGGAGCGGCGCTCCAGAATCATCGCCGTTACTTCTACGGCCTCCAATCCGCAACGAGCGGCGGAGATCGCCAATACGGTGGCACAATCGTATGTCGATGAGGTCGCGCGTCAGAAGCAAAGCGATGTCGAGTATGCTTTGAGCTCCATCGCGGCACAGTCATCCAAAGTTCAGCGCGACCTGGTAAAGGCCGAGGAGGAACTAAAAGCCTCCCGTCTCGGCCAGTCATCGCCCTCACGGGACGCCGCGCTAGAGTGGCAGGTCACAACGCTGGCGCAACAGTTTGAAACGCTCCTGCGGCGACGGCAGGAGCTCACCGCAAAAGGTCTGACCGCGCAATCAGACGTCAGTATTCTCGCCACGGCCACGCCGCCGGAACGAGCGACCTCGTTACACCCGTTACTTATGATTCCTCCTGCGGCAATTATCTTCGCTCTGCTGGCTTGTGTTCTCGCGGTCATATTAAACCACTTCGATCGGACCCTGCACACGGAAGCCGACGCAGCTGAGGCTCTGCGTATTCCATGCGCCGGACAGATACCTTCGATTCCGCTGGAGCCAGGCAAGCAGCCGCATTATGTTTTGGAGGAGCCTGCGAGCCACTATGCCAGAGCAATCCGCTCCATTCTGGTATCCATACTGGCCTCCGACCCGGCAACCCCACGATCGCAGCGCGTTGTCCTCGTCAGCTCCAGCATCGGCGGGGAAGGCAAGACCACGCTTGCATGGAGCCTTGGTCTTTACGCTGCCCGGCTCGGGTGGCGCACTCTACTCCTTGACTTTGGTCAATTCACTCGTCGACCGGGTGGCGAGGGCGCCAACTTACTCAGCGTACTGGCGTATGGTCGTCCACTTGCAGACGCGATCGAACATATCGATGAGTCCGGAATTGACTACCTGCCCGCTACATCGTTTGGGGGGCATCGACTTCGGATTCTCGCCGACCCCAAGATTCCTTCGTTGCTCCGGCAACTGAGCGACACCTATGATTTCGTAATCATCGACGGGCCCTCGCTGCTAGAAGCTCCGGAAGCACGACTTCTGGCGAGTTGGGCAGACCACGTTTTGCTCGCCATTCACTCTGGAAGCACCGATCGTGAGGCGGCGCAGACCGCGCTGCGTCAACTTGTTCGGACGGAACATCTCAATCCCGCCCAGAACACGAGATTCTCGTCGGTCTTAACTCGCGTCGAACCGCCACAGCAGGACCAGTTCGGCGGGCGGGCTCAGCAACTGTTCAAGAGGACTTGGGGCGCACTCCGCCAGCGGTCGAAGAGAGCAATCACCTGGCGAATGTGGGGCGGAGACGCAATCGAACTGAAGCGCTCCGGATCGCCCAAACTGAACCCCCGCAATTGGTTGAGAAGCGATTGAGGGCAGCATGATTATCGAGACTTTCGGTCCACCAGGCGCTGGAAAAACAACCTTTAGTGAGGCACTCGCTCAACGCCTGCGCGACCGTGGGTATGAGGTCGACCTCGTACTTACGTTGCCGCATCTATCCAATCATCTTCTCAACTTTGGTGGATTCCTTCCAGCGCTGCAGCGCGTCACTCTTGCCATCTTCGCCACTATCGCAATCTTGTGCCGTCCTGTCGCAAATGCCCGAGGGCTACGTCTGGCGAAAGAGTTGCTCCAACTGATGCCGCCCGACAATCCCGTCTGGTGGATCAGGCTTAGCCAATACGTCGTTCGATTTTCCTGCGTGTGGAGAGGTTCACACAAGCCGGATCGCATCGTCTTGTTCGACCAGGGCTTTGTGCAGATCGTTTGCACTCTGGCCCTGTTTAGCCGAGCGGACGAGAAGACGATCGCTCATGCCATAGGTATGCGGACGCAATCAGATCTATTGATTCGTTTTGATGCTCCGAGGGAACTGTTGGAGCGGCGCCTCCATGAGCGAGTACGCCAGAAAACGTACATGGAGAAATGGTTCGACCCCGATGTAGGTACCTTTCTCAAGGCAAAGCCGATTACTGACTACGTTGGCTCACTGCTCGCGGCCGAGCATCAACAGATGATCTGCATCAATTCGCTCGATCCTAGCCTGATGTCCAAGGCTCTCGATCGTATCGAAGAGGAGGTCTCCAGCAAGTTCAGGCCCGACAGGACGGTCGATTTGTCACCTGGGGCAGCAGACGAAAGCTTGGAGCGCTGTGCGGAGAAATTCACACCACCTTTGCCGGCGCCCGAGACAATCGGGACTTTCACAGCTCAAGCTCAACCCGAGCTGGCTCGGCGCATGGCCAGCGCAAGCCTGTGGGCGTTCGTTATCTATGTGGGCGGCGCCGGGCTGACGTGCGTAGCTCAACTTGTCATTGCCCGTACGATAGGAGCGACGAGTTACGGTATCTATTCATACGTTTTGGCCTGGACGACCCTTCTCTCTTACATCGCGGGACTGGGGTTCAATACGGTTCTACTGCGATATGTGCCGACCTACAGTGCGACCGGAAAGTGGCCGTTGGCACGCGGAGTCATTCAATTTGCATTTGGGCGATCATTGCTGGTCGGGATGTTGATCGCGCTCTGCGGAATTGCCACCGCACTATTCCTGTCGGAGACCCTTCATCGGGAGCTGACTATCAGTCTGGCGGTTGGCATGGCGACCGTCCCATTGGTCGCGCTTTACGTGCTCGGTTCCGCTACGGTACGTGCGCTGGGTGGCGTCATATCGGCAATTGCGCCCGAACGCTTCGTTCGGGACGGCCTTATGGTCGTTCTGCTTCTCCTTGCTGTGGCACTCAACGTCACGCCGATCGATGCGACAACAGTCCTGATCGCGTTGATGGCGAGCTCTGCAGTCACGGCAGCTATCGTCGGACTAAGCATGCGGAAGCTGTGGCCGCCACAGCTACGCTCGGCGGTGCCGGCTTATGCGCCCCGCGACTGGTGGCATCTCGCCTGTCCTGTCATGATCCTGATTGGAGTTGAGGTTCTCATGAGCCGCGCCGGCGTGATTATCCTCGGCTGGACCGGCGATGCCCACGAGGCCGGCATCTTTGCACTAGGGTTGAATTTAGCTCTTTTTCTTGTTCTCCCCCGGATGGCAGTAGGGACTTTCTTTTCACCGAACGTCTCGAAGCTTCACGCGCATCGGAATGAGGCAGCGCTTCAGAGTCTGTTTGCCCGAGCAACCGTGCTGTCGCTGGCGGGAACAGTCGTGCTGGCACTTCCACTTTTGTTGCTGACGGTACCGCTACTCCGCTTTTTTGGCGAGGAATTCGTTGCAACAGCTCCGGTCGCCCAAATTCTTATCGTCGGACAGATCTTTGCTGCCGCTACTGGTCCGCAGCAAAACCTTCTGACCATGACTGGGCACGAGCGGGCAGCAGCCGCAATCACAGCGATCGGAGCTGTCATGAACGTCCTTGCCTGTGCGATCGGCATTGCTTTTTTTGGCGTGATCGGTGCCGCCGTTGCGACGGCCGTGACGAATGTTGCCTGGAATATGGCAATGGCGATCTACATCTACAAACGCGTGAACATGACGGCCGGCCTGCTCTTTGCCGTTGTGGAGTTTCGTCGACCCGCCGCCGCCAAGTAACCCGGTAATTGGATAGAGGCCAGAAAATTGGTGCAGTCCTATCATTCACTCGAAGGACGCCAATAGCCGACTTGTTAACCTACGATGTTCGTTCCGCAACGGTGAGTACCGTCATGCAACTTCAAAGATTTCCCGATGGATCCATGCCGAAACGCGCGAAGACGTTTGCTAGCCGGCGCGCACTTTCCGGAGATTTTGGAGATTCTGCAAAAGCTATCTGGATGACGCCTCCCGAATTTCCCCTCGACGCTGGTGGGCCTGTCGGTCGTCCGTTCAATCGTATGGGGGCCGAATTTGCCGGCGTGCCCGCGATCACGCATTTGGATGCGGTGGTAAAGAAATTTCCAGGCAACGTAGCCATCAGCGATAACACCCGCCAAATCACATATTCGGATTTTCTGCTCAGAGTTTTGACGCTGGCGCAGGCGATTGCAGCGGTGGCTCCCGAAGGGCAGGCCGTCGGCCTGTTGTTGCGCCACTCGATCTGGCATCCGATCGCCATGCTTGCATGTATGGCCGCAGGGCGCCCCTTGGTGCCGCTCAATCCGCGCGATCCCGACCAGCGACTTGCCCACATCGTTGCAAATGCGCAGATTTCTGTACTGATCGGCCAGGGCGACGGTAGCTCAACCAAATGGATCGACGAAAACGGCCTGCGTTGGATCGATATTACGCGCGCCAACGAATTTTTCGGCGACACCGCGTCGCTTGAGCCAGTCTCGGTGGATGCGCCTGCCCTCGTGCTCTACACGTCGGGCAGCACCGGACAACCAAAGGGCGTTGTGAATAGCCAGCGCAGCTTACTCCAGCGCGTCCAGCAATATGCGGATGCATGCCACGTCGACGCCACCGACGTCTTCATGCCTCTGAGTGGCCCCACGACCATTGCGGGCACGAGAGAGATGCTGACGGCCTTGTTGACCGGCGCAAGGTTGCATATGGCGGATGTCGAGGCCCTGGGCCTTCGCGGCGTGTTGTGTCAAATCCGATCGCAACAGGTAACGATCATGTATATCGTTCCCGCTCTCTTGAGGGCAGTGATTGCCGCGAGCGATCCCGATGATTTCGAATCGCTTCGGGTTGTCCGGATCGGCGGCGAGAAGGTGTTGTGGACGGATATCGCGCTCATCCGAAAGGTCGTAAAGCCCTCCTGCTTCATTCAGATCAGCTACTTGTCGACCGAAACCACCGGTTCGCAGTGGTTTCTTCCCGACGACTGCTACGAAAGCGATTTCAGCATGCCCCCGGTTGGCTATTTGCTTCCGGGAATGTCGTTTGCCGTCGTCGACGACAACGGGATGCCTGTGCCCACCGGCGAGGTTGGGGAGCTGATCATCAAGGGCATGCATGTGCTGCTTGGTTACTGGGAGAACGGTCAGGTGCTTCCTGCATTACCCGACCCGGATGATAGCCATTGCCGCATCTTCCCGACAGGCGACCTTGTTATTATCGATGCGCGCGGATTGATGCAGATGCTGGGACGAAAGGGGCGTCAACTCAAAATCAATGGACGGCGTGTCGAACCGGCTGAACTCGAGGTTGTCGTACGCAGAATTCCTTATGTAAGCGACGCCGTCGCGATCGTCACCGATTCAAACGAGCTGATTATTTTTGCATCGCCAGGCGCCGAGGCGAAGGCAACATTCACAGCTGACGTTCGAGACGTCATCAGGCAGACGCTTCCGACCGCATTGCATCCCACCAGATTGCATGAAATCGCGGAGATTCCGCGCCTCGCTGGCGGAAAGATAGATGTCGCGAAACTCAAAGTGCTGGATACCGAGAGCCGAAGAGGTCCAGCCCCACCTCAGCCCCCAGGGGCGGGTGAAGTGAAGCAAGCCGAAAAAATAGTGGCGCAGGTATGGGCGCGGATCCTCGGTACGACCGACGTTGCCAGCCGGTGGGACGAGGCAGGTGGTGATTCCCTCAAGCTTCTGCGATGCGTGATGGAGCTGGAAGAGCTGGTCGGCCAAGAGCTCAACATGGAAGCTTTCACGGTGGACATGAGCGCAGCCGATATGATTCAGATCGTCGCTGCAGGTGGCCGATCGCAGCGGCAACAAGCCGCCGGAGAACTCCTGCCTCATCTGGTGATGTTGCCAGGCTCGATAGGTTATGGTCCGAGTTTGGCGGCGTTCGGGGCACAGTTGAGCAAGACGGCTCATGTGATCCCGATCCGCTACCCGGATCTGACGTCTGCCCTGACCGGATGCGGCTCGGTCGACCACATGGCAACGTTGGCTCTGGAACAGATCAACGCCGTTCATCCTCGCGGCGACATACGTCTGATCGGCTATTCGCTGGGTGGCGGCGTCGCATTTGAAGTGGCAGCGCGGCTGATTGCGGAAGGCCGGTCGGTGAAATTTCTGGGCATATTGGACACGAATATCGGCCCCCGCAGGAGTGATTATCGGGAGACCCTGTCGCGTACTCTGCAGAGAGTTAGATCGCACCGGGTCACGATGTACCGAATGCTGTGTCGCGCTATCGCAAAATGCGTTGCTCGACTCCACTGGGAGGTGAAGTTCTGTCGAATTCTCGATGCGAGGATCTGGACGCGCTTGGCCGGCACCCGCTTCATGCTCAAGTTGGAGCTTGAGGAGATTCTCCGGATGCAGGAATTCGGCCGCTGGGTGGCGAGTGCCAAACCCCGCCTCCCCATCACCGGAACGCTATTCCTTTGCAACCGGCGAGGGTCACCAGCACATCTCGGATGGGACTCACTGTTTGCAAAACTGGAGGTAATTCCGATTGCTGGCGGACACCTCGATCTCGTGATCGACCCGCATTTGACCGTCAACCGACCGGTCATCGAACGAGCGATCACGTCGTCCTGTTCCTGATCTTCGACCAACAGATCCAACAGATTGGAACGAGGCGATGCAGATCGCAGAGGCCCCTCCGGATCAAGGTCGCAAGTAGCTCCAGCCTCGCTCTTGCAGCTCCATGATCCGTACCACTCCGGATTTGGTGACCTTGGCCTGCGGGATAAGAGGAATATCTTTCGCCTCGGTTTTTGTCATATTCTCGCGGGTGTTCCCGCATGCTGAAAAGGTCAGTTGTGGCATGGTTTCGCTCATGGATTTGATGCGCGCTTTGACGGGAGAGGTGTCATCCCGCAGCATATGCAGTCCGGGTCCAAAAACGACCACTTCGATCCCAACCTTTTGACCGATCTCACTGTAGTGCTGAGCGACATTGCTGACATTGTTGAGAGCGAGATTCATTGTCGCGGGGTCATTGACGTCAACCTGTACAACGAGCCGATGGGGCTGCGTTCGGATGGCGGCAGTGGTCACCTTGGCGTTGGCGTTCATTTTGGTAGAAGTCTTGGCAGACGTATTGATTTCCACAGCGCCGCTGGTTTGGGTGCTCAGCATCAAGATACCCGCCACGGCGGCCATGCTGGCGAAGACGACGAGTGATCTGTTCATGTTGTTTCCTTGAGTGTGCTGGGAGTGCGGGCTCAAGTGTGCGCGATAGCGTAATCGCGCGCGAACAGGCGGGTCAAGAATGGTTCAGACAATGCAGGCGTGATCTACTTAATTGCCGCGATTGGTGCGCCTACCTCGTTGTGACTACTTCCATTGCTACATCGACAAACGGCCGATGAAGGCTGTGTCATGAAAATGGACACACATAAAAGCTCACCCGAGTTGTCACGATGTGGTCACAGGCAGTTGAGGCAGCATCGCATTGGCTACCGCAATCCAAAGCTGTTGAGGGCTCCCGCGCAACAGGCAGAACCGTTGCGCGTGCCTCGTCTGCGGTAGGAGCTTGCATTCTGTGGGTCCTCATTGGGGCTGCGGAGGATGGGCTATGCGGTGAAAGCCAATTTCGCGCGCAGTCCTCCGAATCCTCTCAAACACGGGAGCGGAACAGGGCTGAAGCTCTTGTACCTGTGCTTGTCGCGCCCCCCCGAGCAGAACTCAATGCGGCCCAGTCGACGCCCGAAGCGACCAGCACCACGCTAAGACACGCGCTTGATCAAGAGCGAGCCAGGGCAGACGCCCTTGCGAGTGAACTTGCGACCCTCCGGGCGGAACTCGAGACGGCGCGGGTGACAGGCAAGGAGTCTGCCCAGGCCATCGAGGTAGGGATCAGGCAAACGCAAGCGCTCGAACAGGAGCGAGACAAAACAATCGACCTCTTGCGTGAGCTTGCCTTCCTTCGGACGGAACTTGACGCGGCGCGGATCGTGATTTCGAAAGCCGTGCAAGCCACCGAGGCAGAGATCGAGCAAGAGCAGGCGCTCGAACAGCAGGAGCGGCGGAAGGCAGACGCGCCCGCCCATGACCTTGCTTCCCTTTGGGCGGAACTCGATACGGTGCGGATCGCCGCTTCGGACGCCGCGAAAGCCACAGCGGCAGAGATCGTACAAAAGCAGGCGCTCGAACAGCAGCTCAAACAGCAGCAAGACGGAGCAGAAGCCTTCAAGCGTGAATTGATCTCTCTCCGGACGGAACTCGACGCGGCGCGCGCCGCGACGCCGGAGGCTGCGCGGATCGTTGAGGCTGCGAAGGTCGAACAAGAGCGCGCATCTGCAAAGGAGCGCAGCCGGACCGAGGCAGTCGCCCGCGAGCTCTCCTCGGCGCGCCAGCAGATCGAGGAGCATGCCAGCCGTCTCGCGGCGGCACACGCTGAGGTGCTTCGGGTGACGGAGGCCAGCAACACCACGGCAGCGGAGCAGAAGCGAGCTCTTGCCAGCGAGCGCGAGCGTGCTGACGTACTTGCGCAGGAGCTCGCTCTTGTTAAGAACCAACTGAAGGCTGGAAACCAGCAGCTTGCTGCCGTGAGTGCTTCTCAGACTCTCGCTTCGCGCCAACCCGCCCCTACTGGCCGGAACGAAGGCGCGGCGGAGCCCCGTGCGAAGACGACCGAGGGAAAGAGCGCCTTGCCGCAGTGGGCTTCCACTCAGGCCGTCGCTTCATATGCGGAACGATCGTCCGTGTTGGAAACGCCACCGCAAGCACGGTCGACCGCTCGCGAAGCCGTGCCAAGTGTGGAGCCGAAAGTCCCCGTGGCATCAGAGGCAACCGTGCTGGCGAGTGTCGCTCCTTATTCTGTGACGGACGAACAGAGACTGCTTGTTCGGGCCAACGCATTGCTCCGGCAAGCTGACATCAGCGGGGCGCGCCCATTGCTTGAACACGCTCTTGGACATGGCAGCGCGCGAGCCGCCTTTATGCTGGCGGAGACCTACGACGCTCGCGTGCTGAAATCGTGGAGCGCACGTGGGGTCCTCGGTGATTCCAGAAAGGCACGCGAACTGTATGAAAAGGCACAGGCGGGCGGCATTGAGGATGCGAAGGCGAGGATTGAGTCGTTGAAATAGCTGCCAGCTCCTGACGCGTCAGGCCTAGATGGTCATTCCGAGAATGGAGACTCGCATGTCGCTCATCAAGTTCTCATTTGCCATGGCATTAGCGGCGTTCGGGCTGCAACTGGCTGCCAATGCCCAATCTCTCCCGACGCGCGAGACGCAGGCTACGGCGGCGGTGAAAAGGACCGAAACGGCCGCGAAAGAGCGCATCAATGCATGGACTGTCGGCCTCGCCGGCGGGCTCATTGAAGGGGCTCCGCTTCGTCTCGCGGCAGAGATCGCTCGCGTCGTAAATGAGGAGGATAAGCTTCACGTCCTCCCGATCGTGACGCGCGGAGCAACGGAAAACGTCAATTCGCTGCTGTATCTTAGAGGCGTTGATGCGGCGATCATCAACACGGATGCTCTTGAGGAATATAAAACTCAAGTTCCGTCTATCGAACGGCGCATCGTTTACGTTCTGAACCTCTTTCCGTCCGAACTGCACATATTCGTCCGCCCGGAGATACGGTCGCTCGAAGAGCTCAAGGGAAAAAAGGTCAATTTCAATACGCAAGGTACGGCAGCCGCCTATTCCGGTCCGCTGATCTTCAGTCGGCTGGGACTAAACGTGGAAAAGATGTTCATTCCGCACCAGGTCGCATTGGAGCAAATGAAGCGCGGAGAAATCGCGGCCGTTGTGTTTGTGACGTCAAAGCCCGTCGACGCCTTTCTGAAGGGACGCTGGGATCCCGGATTTAAGTTCCTCCCCGTCGAATACGGCGCCAAATTTGAGGACTACTATCTTCCATCGTCTATCGACGCGGCGGACTATCCGAGTCTGGTGCCGAAAGGTGAGCGGATAGCGACGATTGCAGTCCCCACCATTCTTGCAGCCTATAACTGGCCACAACAGTCTGACCGATACCGGCGCGTGGCGCGCCTTGTCGATCATCTGTTTGGTCGCTTCGACCGGTTGCAGTCCCCTGGTTTCGATCCGAAATGGAAAGAGGTCAATCTGCGGGCCAGCGTGCCGAGCCTCGGCCGGTTTAAGCCGGCGCAGGAATGGCTCGATCTTCCGCAAGCCGTAACAGCGGGACGGTCCCCATGAAGGACACGAGTACTCTCGGTCTGGCGGTGCTCTTGGTTATGAGCCAGACTGTGTGTGCTCAAACCGGTGGCGCCATAGATCGCCTGAAGACCTGCTCACAGTTTGAAGGCATGGAGCGCTTGAAGTGCGTCGATGAGCTGTTGGGGGAGATGACCGAAACCCACGCTACCACGCCGTCTCCAAGTCCGAACTGGATCATCAGCGAGACCACCTCTCCGGTGGATTATCAGCCGCAGATTGAGGCGCTGATGACAGCGCGCACAGCATCGCAAAATGCTGCCTCCGCGCTCGCCATCCATTGCCGCGCCCATCGCACGGAGCTGACCATTTCCACAACGGGATCCTGGAAGCAGGGCGCGGATGGCGAGGTGAAGGTCGCGCACCGGATCAACGAAGAGCCAGTTGTTGAACAGCGCTGGCGGACGTTAGAAACGGGGAAAGGTCTTGCCTTTCCAGGCGACGTTGTTCGCTTGCTCCGCTCAATGCCGGAGGGCAGCCAACTTCTCGTTAAGGTCCGCGTTGGGAAAGGTCCGCCATATGAAAGTACGTTTCAATTGGTCGGCTTGGATTCAGTCCGACGCAAGATAGCGACAGCATGCAACTGGCCCGCGCCCTGAGCGACGCAGATGCTAAACGAGTGCAGGACAACGCGACCCGTTCGCAGCTGCCCCTCGCACCCGCTCGTCCATTCAACGCTCCAACATCTGCAATGTCTTGGCATTGCGGCAACGACGGTTGTGCTGAACTGAACCAAGTCGCCGGCGAGGCCTTGGTAAGTCGCGACGCCGGTGGTTTTCTTAGTCCTCCCGCATGCCACGCCTTATCGCATCGGTCATCGGTTGCATGAGATAGGCAAGAACGGTGCGTTCACCAGTCGCGATCAAGACGTCGGCCATCATGCCGGGTTTCAGTTTTTCGCGAATTTTGTCGGGAAATTTCGTCACTTGTACTGAAACTTTGACTTCATAGTAAGGTTGGTGCGTGGCTTCGTCGCGAAGCGCGTCGGCCGCCACCGAGAGAACCTCACCGATGGCGATCGGCGTCGAGCGAGCCTTGAACGAGGGAAGCCGGACTTCCGTGGGCATGCCGATTTGTACGTGATTGACGTCGAGAGAGGATATTTTCGCGGCAACCACGAGGACGTCGTTGTCCGGCACGATCTCCATCAGGACGTCGCCCGGCTTGATCACCGCGCCGACCGTATGGACTTTCAGATTGACGATACGCCCGGAGCGAGATGCACGCACGTCCATCCGACCGAGAACGTCTGCGGCCATGCGCAGCTTCTCGCGCGCGTCAGCGAGCTGAGCGCGGGTGTCGGCAAGCTTACCGGTGGCTTCCTCCAGAACTTTCTGCCCGACCTGATTGATCTGTAACCGTGCTTCGTCGATGATCCGTCCGAAGCGCGCGATGTCGGCGTCGTATGAACCAATTCGGCCCTCAAGGTCGGATTTGGAACGTTCCAGAGTCGCAATCCGCGCGAACGGAACAATCCCCTGGTCGGCGAGCGGCTTGAGCTTGGTATATTCCTGCGCCATGCTGTCGAACTGCGCGCGTGCAGCCTTGCTTTGCGCAGCGTTTCCCTGGATCTGGCGCTGCGCTTGTCCGATCTTCTCTTCAAGGATCGAAACCTCGATCTTTCGCGCCGCGCGGCGTTCCTCGAACCGCCGCTTCTGGTCGCCCATGGCGCGCTGCGCGGAGGGGTCGGAGGCCTTCTGCGTCAGTTCAGACGGAAACGTGATCGTATCGGCTCCCTCGGCTTCCGCAAGCAGGCGCGCCTCCTCCGCTATTGCCGAATACACGGCCGAGCGCGCCATCTCCTCCCGTGCCCGGTCCTGTGTTGGATCGAGCCGCAACAGCACCTGTCCCTGTTCCACATGCGCGTCGCCTTTCACCATCAGGCTTTGGACGATGCCACCTTCAAGGTGCTGAACGGACTTACGATCGCTCTCGACAACGACCGAGCCTGCAGCCACGACGGCACCGTCGATGGAGGCGAGGGCAGCCCAACCACCAAACACAACGAAGGTCAGGAACACGATGCCAAAGCCCCGTCTCGCCGGAGTGCGCCAATCGCCCGATGGGTCGCCATTTGCGCTTCCAGCGTCGCAATTCTGGAATATCGACCGCCATACTTTTGAGAGCCAGGTCAGCGACCGCTCCTTGATCTCGATGAATCGATGCAAGACGTCGGACCTGCCAAACGCGTGGCCGCCATTACTCAAACGTCTGAGGAGTCGCGCGAGTTCGTCCTGAGCAGCAATCTCTGCTCGCAGTCTGGTAATCTTCATCATTGCCTCGTCACATGGACAGGCCGCGCCGAATTTGGGAACGGCGCGTGGCGTGAAACCCTGTCAACTCGATGATCTTCCACCACCCCCCGGGACTCGCGGCGTATGGGCGCAACGGTCTCACCAAGGAGCAAGGGAAGGAGCTCTTCGCGCGTACCCGCGCGCCCGATGCGCCCGTCATGCATGAAAACAATCTTGTCGACCAATGAAAGGAGATTCGGTCTGTGATTGATGATCACGATCGTCACACGCTGCTGACGGAGCATTTGGATGGCGTCAGCCAGAGCGCGATCGCCGTCGCCGTCCAGGTTGGCATTTGGTTCATCGAGCACGACGAAGACGGGCCTGCCAAAAAGTGCGCGGGCCAACCCGATGCGTTGTCGCTGGCCACCGGAAAGACCCGCCCCGTTTTCCCCGATGACAGTATCGTAGCCCTGCGGCAGCCGCTGGATCATGGCGTGCGCCGAAGCCAGTTGCGCCGCCTCGACAACCTGTTCATCCAACGCGCCGTCACGAAAGCGAGCGATGTTGTCGCGGACGGTCCCGGCGAATAATTCAACATCCTGCGGCAGGTAACCGAAACTTTGCCCAAGGAAACTGGCCTCGAAATGCCGGATGTCATTTCCATCGACGCGTACGCAACCCTGTGCGGCTGGCCAGGCTCCAACCAGCGCACGCGCCAGGGAGGATTTGCCGGAGCCGGAGGCGCCGACGATCGCAACAACTTCGCCAGGTGACAGCCGGAAACTGACGTCGGCAATCGCCGCCAACTGCGATCCCGGTACCATAACGGTCAAAGCCTCTACGGAGATGTTGCCGACCGGGGGCGGCAATCGCGTCGGTTGTCTTTCCGTCGCCCGCGTCCGCAGAGCCTCGTCGAGGCGGGAAAAAGACGTACGCGCTGACACGAACGCTCTCCATTGCGCGACAGCTGCCTCAACCGGCGCCAGCGCTCGCCCCATGATCAGGGAGGCAGCGAAGAGAACGCCTCCCGAAATCTCCTGATGAATTGCCAGGTAGGCCCCGACGCCCATAATCGCCACTTGAATCGCCATCCGCAGAAATTTCGAGATTGCGAGCAGCGTTCCGCCGCGTTCTCCGGCCTTGGCGCTTTCAACGAGCGCCTGTCCATGCGTGACGCCCCAGGCGGCGCGTATGGCAGGCCCCATTCCGAGACCACGGATCGCTTCCGCGTTACGAAGCGAGGACGTCAATCGGTCCAGAGCGTGGAGATTCTTGAACGAAGCCGCCATCAGCGGCGCTTTGGTGGCGCGCTCATTGAGAAAGGCGAGCGCAAGGATGACCAGCGCGCCTGTCAAAGCAACCATGCCGATCGACGGATGAAGCAGAAAACACATGCCGAGAAAAATCGGAGTCCAGGGTGCGTCCATCAGAGACGTGATCACGCCGCCGGACAGAACGTCGCGCAATGTGTCGACGTCGCGCAACAGCTGAACGTGATGCGAGCTTCCTGTGCGCACTGCCTGCGCGAGAGCCGTTTCGAAAGCTTCTCCTGACAGCAAATGGTCGAAGCGAATTCCGGTTTGCACAAGAACACGGCTGCGAAAGTGCTCGAGTGCTGCGTAACTGATGAAAAGCGCGAGCGCGATCAGCGAAAGCAGCAACAGCGTCATCGCGTTTCGGCTCGTCAGCACGCGATCGTAGATCTGCATTGTATAGAGCGGCGAAACGAACACCAAAAGATTTATGAAGATAGACAGCCCGCCCGCGGCAAGCAGGCCTGGACGTATCTGGCGGAACGCATCCGCAAGTGCGGGCGGTCTTGTCGAAGTATACATGTGTGCATCCGGGCCGCCCGAATCGGACGGCGCTAACGTTAGAGAAGCCATATGCGAAGAAGCGAGCGCGAATGCGCTCGTACGCAACACATCCCGCACTGCGCGAGACGGCATTCCTCTCGCGACCATACTGGCCGCGATGATCCCCAAAATGGGGGGCCATGAAGGCCCCCCAAGTCGCTTTCATATGTGCGGATCACCGCGCATATGTCGTTCTTTGTCGCAGACTCAGTTCTGCGGGCTTACCAGTGCCACGAATGGTGATCCACGTGATGGTTGTTGTGGAGGCTGGCGAGATCCAGATGCGGCGCCAGAGTTGCGTCGGTGACGTCGCTCGAAGCCGTATCGGTTGCAGCCGTCGCTGCCGCAGCTGCAGCGGGCGAAGCGGATGCCTGGTTATGATGACCAACCCAGGAAAATTTGTTCCCATCCGTGAGATGAGAGAAATCCAGCCTGTGATGGTGGTTGTGCCCGGAGTTGCCGACGTCGGTGGCCGGAGCCGTCGTCGTCGGCTCGGTGGTGGCCGCCGCAGTCGAGGTGTCGACAACGCTGCTGGAAGCGGTATCCGTTGCAGCGCTCACGGACGCGGTTGCCGCGGATCCGTGGTGATGGTGTCCACCTCCGGATGACGTGCTTCCATCGGTCAGCTGGGAGAAGTCCAGCTTGTGATGGTGGTTATGCCCGGAGTGGCCAGCGTTGGTGGTCGGCGCCGTCGCTGGCTCCGTGGTCGTGGGCGCAGTCGAGGTGTCGGCAGATGAGGTCGAGTCCGTCGTTGTTGACGTATCGACCGACGCTTTGTCGGTAACGCTGCTGGAAGCGGTATCCGTTGCAGTGCTCACCGACGCGTTTGCCGTGGATCCGTGGTGATGGTGTCCGCCTCCGGATCCGGACGATGTGCTTCCATCTGTCGATTGGGAGGAGTCAGCCCTGTGATGGTGGTTGTGCCCGGAACTGCTGGTGTCGGTGGTCGGCGCCGTCGTCGTTGGCTGGGAGGTCGTGGGCGTCGTCGAAGGATCGCTCGAAGACGTCGTGTCTGTCGAGGTGCCGCTATGCGACGTGTCGATCGGCGTTGTCGGGCTGCTGCTCGACGTATCGACCGGAGTCGTGCTTCCAGTCGACGTTGACCCCGTCGTCGTGGTGCTCGTATTGTGCTGCAGGAATACGTTCTGGAGCTCTTGCGAGTTTTCGAGCGCCACGTCTCCGTTCTGCGATCCCCAGGCATAGGCGTAGTCGAATGCCGGATTGGGAACGACAGATGCCCAATGGTCGAGCATTTGCTGTTCCTGCGCGGCGGTCGGCATCACATAGTGGCCTCCCTGATCGGTGACCCAGTTGCCGCCACCGAACGTCTGAAAGACCGGAACGATGCTGGCATGCGGAATCCCGGCGGCTTCAGCCGCAGCTACAGCCTTGTCAATCATGCTGTAGTCGACTGTCCCACTACCCGACCGCACCGGATACGGATCGATTCCGAAGAGGTCGATGTGGGTGTTTTCCGGAGTGTACGTATTCGCGAAGCTGGGATTATCTGAAGATCCCATGTTCATCATGGTAATGAACGTCTTCGCGCCCGGAACGTTGGCGTGAATCCAATCGGACTCAGCCTTCAGGTTTGCAGCGGTCACGAGGGTATTCCACTGCCCCGTGGGATCTGGCTCATCCTTAAGGAAGAAACCGTAGACGTTGGGATTACCGATGTAAGGTTTCACAGCGTCGATGAAGCTCTGGGTGACGCCATCGCCCTGATCGAGCCAGACGAGGCCCTTCACACCTGCTGGCAAAGCGTTCACTTGCTCCACCGACGAAACGTCGGCGAGATTGAAGCCTGCCTGAGCTGGAGTGAAGTTACCTTGCGCGTCGATGTTATCGCCGGATGTGTAGTGTAATGTTGCCAATACCGTTCCCCTGTATTGTGTTGACGAAGCCCCCAAGAAACTTCGTAAAAGAAAGTGCAGGTACGTAACTACAGTTCTGCATTAGCTTCGATCGAAGCGCCCATGGATTAACGTTTGTTTACGTTTGAGGCGGGAGTTTGGCGCGGCTTTGGGCAAAACGGTGAGTTTATTGTGCTAAAACTTGGAGGCTGGTATCAGAGAAGTGGTAGCACGGTGCGTAACGCTTCAATCTGTTCGCAGCGGTACTTTTCAGTAATTCCGACACGGTGAACTACACAAACGCGCGCATAAGTATCGCTGAGAGAAATGATACTCGGTGACGCGCGTTTCGCTTTCCTCTGCTGTAGTTACACCCGCGACAACGACAGCAAGCGTCTCTCCGACCTCGGCATGACCATTTCGAGCGTCGCGCTTCGGAAAGCCCGCTATGCCGGCGTGGTGCGATCTCACTCCTTCGCCGGAAAAGCGTGCGCCAGTACCGGCCGCATTAATGCCGCGGCAAAACCTGGTTCCGTCAATGCACTTCAAGTGCTCGGGCAACTTGATCAATCTGCCGGCGTGGCTGTGCCACAAGCGTCACGATGCCGATTGTACAAGCTCAGGCATCAGCTGTTTTGAGCCATCAAGAAACACCCTCACTGCGTCGTTGACTATGTCGTCCAGTCGCTCCGGTGTCGGCGTGTCGTAGACGAAACGCCGGATGGCCATATAGAAGATGCGGCCGTGCAAACCCCAGAACATTTCGACCTCGCGCTCCGACAGCGGCACCTGATCGCTTGAAGGCAGCTTCAACTCGTGACGAAGCTCGCGACAGGCGGGCTCGATGATCTGTTCGCGGACGATCTGAAGATAGCGCTTGGTGATGTCGAAGGATTTCATGCCGGAGAAGACGAAGATTCTCACCCAGTTGTATTCGAAGACCTGCTCGACATATTCGAGATAGAAGCGCGACAACCGTGCCTGCAGCGACAGCGTGCGATCCTGGATCAGGCCGGCCCACGAGGGTGACCAGCGGCTGAGATAGATCTCTTCATAGACGCGCTCGATCAGCGCTTCCTTGCTCGGGAAGTGCCGATAGATGGCCGAATGGGTGATGCCCATGCGTTTCGCCAGTTCGCGCGTCTGCCCGCCGAAGCCGTGTTCGGCGAAGAATTTCACCGCTTCATCGACGATGAAGCGCTCGCGCTCCGCCGCGCGCATGTTGCGACGCGGTGGCTTTTCGACTGATTTGATGGGCTTTTTTGCCATTTTTGCTTCGCGTTGCGGGAGTTCTGAATAGCTCAATTCGAAAAAGAGACCAAATGGTCATTTTAAGTTGACCCGGGGAAATCGACGTGTTCTAGATTTCCGACCAAATGGTCACAACTGGACGTCCGCGAGACGTTTAGGGAGAAGACGTTGAAGGCGAGGGCGTTCAACTATGTGAGGGCTTCCACCGTGGTGGAGGCTTTGAAAGCGTTCGAGGAAGCCGGCGACGATGCGAGTTACATCGCAGGTGGCCAGAGCCTCGTACCGGCGCTTGCCTTGCGTTTGCAGGCGCCGCAATTGCTGATCGACATCGCGCATATCTTGACGCTTCGTGGCATCGACCTGCAGGGTGATTGGTTGCGCATTGGCGCGCTCACCCGCCATCACGAAGTGCTGACCGATCCGTTGATCCGCCGGCACGCGCCGCTCTACAGCGAAGCCGCGCCGCATGTGGCGCATCCGGCCATACGAAACAAAGGCACGCTCGGCGGCAGTATTTCACACGCCGATCCGGCCTCGGAATTCCCGGCGATGACGTTGGCGCTGGGCGCTGAGCTCGAAATTGCTGGCCGCGACGGCGTACGTCGCGTGCCGGCCGACGATTTCTTCCTCGATTTGTTTCAGACAGCGATCGAACCGGGCGAGCTTCTTGTCGCGATTCACGTGCCGGTGGTTCGACCAAATCATCGCTGGGCCTTTCACGAGCTTGCGCGTCGGCGTGGCGACTTTGCGCTGGTGGGCTGCGGCATTCTCACCGAATTCGTCGATGACGTCGTCAAACAGGTGCGTATCGCGTTCTTCTCTGTAGGCAGCACGCCACTGCGCGCCCGGCAGGCGGAAGAAGCTCTGATCGGCAAGAGGCTGGATCAGGCTGCAATCGCTTCTGCGCAGGCCGCCGTCGGCGATGATCTCGATCCGCCTGAAGACGAGCACACGCCGCCTGCCATGAAGCGCCATCTTGCGCGCGTTCTTCTCGGCCGATTGCTGGGCGAGATCGCGAGGCAGGGCGCATGAACGATCTCGTCCATGTCACCATGACGGTGAACGGCACTGAGGTGTCGCACAGCATCGCGCCGCGCATCACGCTAGCGGATTTCCTGCGCCAGACACTGGAACTGACCGGCACCCATACCGGCTGCGAGATGGGCGTTTGCGGCGCCTGTCTGGTTATTCTGGATGGCCGCGTCGTACATTCTTGTCTGACCTTCGCGGTGCAGGCGAGCGGGGCGGCCATCGAGACCGTCGAAGGTCTTAGCGAGCGCACTGCGATTGCCGATCTTCAGGAGGCATTTCATCAGCGCAACGCCCTGCAATGCGGCTTCTGTACGCCGGGCATGCTGATGACCGCGCATAGCCTGCTGTCACAGCCGGGCGTGCCCACGCGTGAGGAAATTCGCGACGCGCTATCTGGAAATTACTGCCGCTGCACCGGCTATGAAGCCATCGTCGATGCCATCGAGAAGGTCGCGCGCGACCGCGATGCTGGTGGGATTGCTCAGGCGTCCGAGGAGGTCGGCGCATGAGCGTGCTGACCCTACTCGATCGTCCGAATTCCTATATCGGCCGTTCGGTGCCGCGCCCGAATGCCAAGCGATTGCTCGCCGGTCGCGGCCGATACGTCACCGATATCACGCTGCCGCGCATGCTTCATGTCGCCTATGTGCGCAGTCCTTATGCCCACGCCCGCATCGTCTCGATTGATGCGACGACGGCGCGCGAGATGCCCGGCGTGCGGCTGGTGGCCACCGGCGAGGACCTCGCCGGGCTCTGCACGCCATGGGTCGGTACCATGGATCACTTCAAGGGCATGAAATCGCCGCCGCAATTGCCGCTGCCTATCGACAAGGTCGTATGGTCCGGGCAGGCGGTGGTCGCGGTCGTGGCCGATACGCGCGCGCTGGCTGAAGATGCAGCGGAGGCGGTGTATATCGAGTTCGATGAACTGCCCGCCGTTGTCGATATCGACGCTGCGCGCGCACTGGATACGCCGGTGATTTCACCGGAACTCGGCAGCAATCTCTGTTTCCATGGCAAGATCGATACCGGCGGTGTCGAGGATGTCTTCGCCGGCGCCGCGCATGTGGTGGAAGAGGAGTTTCACTTCGGTCGCCACACGGCGGTCACCATGGAGCCGCGCGCGATCATCGCTGACTACGATGCCAGCGAAGGGCAACTGACGGTACATCATGCGACGCAGACGCCGTATCAGTTCCAGGACATCTATGCCCGCCACTACGGCCTCCCTGAATCCCGCGTCCGCGTGATCGCACCGGATATCGGCGGTTCGTTCGGTATGAAGCTGCACATGTATCACGAGGACATGGCGGTGGTCGGGCTCAGCATGATGCTGGGCCGCCCGGTGAAATACGTCGCCGACCGGATCGAATCTTTCGTGTCGGATATCCACGCGCGCGATCATCGCGTCCGCGCACGCATGGCGGCCGATGCAGAGGGTAACATCCTGGCGATGGATGTGGAGGACGTTACAGGCATCGGGGCATTCTCGGCCTATCCGCGCACCAGTGTGGTCGAAGGCAATCAGGTCTACCGCCTGATGGGCGCGCCTTACACATTCAGGAATTATAGGGCCGATCTGCAGGTGGTGTTCCAGAACAAGGTGCAGATGAGCCAATACCGGGCCGTTGGGCATCCGGTGGCCTGCACCGTCACCGAGCGTCTGGTGGACATGATCGCCGACAAAACGGCGCAGGATGTGTTCGACATCCGCAGCCGCAACATGATCGCGGACGACGCCTATCCCTGTACATCTCCGACCGGCTACCAGTTCGAAGCGCTGTCGCATCACGCCTGTCTCGCCAGGCTGAAGGCGATGATGGGCTACGAGCGGCTGCGCGCCGAGCAGGCCGAACTGCGCACCAAGGGCATTCATCGCGGAATCGGTATCGCCACCTTTGTGGAAATCACCAATCCCGGCCCGGCTTTCTATGGCGTCGGCGGTGCGCGCATCTCGTCGCAGGATGGTGCCATCATCAAGATCACGCCGTCAGGGGATGTTCATTGCTCGATCTCGGTGACCGAACTCGGGCAGGGCACGGAAACGATCATCGGACAGATCGTCGCCGAACATCTCGGTGTGGATCGCGATCGCATCAAGGTGATGACAGGCGACACGGACGCCACCCCGCATGGCGGTGCGACCTATGCCTGCCGTGGCGCAGGCATCGGCGGCGAAACTGCGTTGCAGGCCGCAAAGAAGCTGAAGGCTAATGTGCTCGCGGTGGCCGCGGCCATCTTGCAGGACGAACCGGATAAGCTCGATATTCACAGTGGTTGGATCGTTGACGCTGTGACGGCGCAGCAGCGCATGGAGCTCTCCGAGATCGCGCGCATCGCTTACTTCCGGTCGGATACACTGCCGCCCGGCACGCAGGCGCAACTGTCGGTCGCGCATCATTACGCGCCGCAAGGCTATCCCTTCGCCTTCACCAATGGTGTCCAGGCCTGTCATCTCGAACTCGATGTCGAGACAGGTCTGGTCAAGATACTCAAGCTATGGGTGGTCGAGGATTGCGGCCGTGTCATCAATCCGTTGCTGGTCGATGAGCAGATCCGCGGCGGCGTCGTGCAGGGGCTCGGCGCGGCGTTCTTCGAGGAATGCGTCTACGGAGACAACGGCCAGCTCACCAATGGCTCGCTCGCCGACTATCTCGTGCCGATGGCGGTGGAGATGCCGGACATCGAAATCGGACATGTCGAGACGCCGACGCTGGATACCCAGCTCGGCGCCAAGGGTGTCGGCGAAGCCGGTACGGCTGCGGCATCGGCAGCAGCGCTTAATGCGATGAATGATGCGATGAAGCCATTCGGAGGCACGGTCGCGCAGGTGCCAATGACACCGGCGCGAATACTCAAGGCGCTTGGACACATCTGACCCATAAAAGAAATCAAACGGAGGACATCATGACGAAGGACATTCGAGACACCAAACGCAATCATATTTCGCGCCGCCACGTGCTGGCCGCGCTCGGCACCGGCGCGAGCGTCGTCGCCATGCCGTGGATCGCACGCGCTGCCGACGACACGATCCGCATCGGCTTTCCGACACCGCTGACCGGCCCGTTCGCGGCGGAAGCCAAGGATCAGGTCAAGAGCGCAGAGCTTGCCGTCAAGCAGTTCAACGACAAGGGCGGCGTCAACGGTCGCAAGATCGAGCTGCTGGTGCGCGATGACAAGCTCAATGGCGGCGAGGCCGCGACCCGCACGCTCGAGCTCATCGAAAAAGACAAGGTGCATGCGATTGTCGGATCGCTGTCCAGCGCGGTTCAGCTCGCGGTCAATGAAGTGACGCGTGCCCGCGGCGTGCTCTATGTCTCCATCAGCCAGTCCGACACCATCAACGAAGTCAAAGACTTCAGCAAATACACCTTCCATGAAGCGCTCAACCCGACCATGACCGCAGGTGCCGTGGCGCGGCACGCCTTCAAGAAGGGAACCAAGGTTGCGCATCTCGTGGCCGACTATGCCTATGGCCATGAAATGCTGCGCGGCTTCAAGCGTGCGCAGGCCGTAATCGGCGCTGAGACCGTCGGCGAGATCATGCACCCGTTCGGTGCCGCGGATTACTCGACCTTTATGCCGCGTCTGCGCTCGATGCGCCCGGACATCCTGTGCATCAGCAATTTCGGTCGCGATCAGGCTAATTCGATCAAGCAGGCGGTCGATTTCGGCCTCAAGCAGCAGGCCAAGATCGTCGTGCCGGTATTGCTGCATAACCAGCGACTGGCGGTGAGCCCGGAAGTGTTCGAAGGGGTCGTTGGCGGCTCCAACTACTATTGGGGTCTTGATAGTCAGTTGCCGAGTGCCAAGGCGTTCAACGACGCCTATCGCGCAGCTAATGGTGGTGCGATCCCGACCGACTACGGCGCCTATGGCTATACCGGCGTCTCGTCGCTGCTGCAGGCGATGCAGGTGGCTGGCGGTACCGACACCGACAAGGTGATCGCGGCGCTGGAAGGCCTGAAATACGATGTCGCCAAGGGCTCACAATATTATCGCAAATGCGATCACCAGTCGGTCCAGTCGGTCCTCGTGCTCGAGTCCAAGAAGAAGGCCGACATGAACGGCGACAGCGATCTGTTCAGCATCGTGGCCAATGAGCCGGCTTCGGAAAACGTGCTGCGCAGCTGCACTGAACTCGGCTTCCCGGCCTAACGAAAGCATTCGTCGTCCATGGATACAGAACTCATTCTGATGCAACTCTTCTCCGGAGTTGCCCTCGGTGCGATCCTCGTGATCACCGCGCTGGGCCTGTCGATCATTTTCGGCATGCTCGGTGTGGTGAATTTCGCGCATGGCGCGCTGTTCATGGTCGGCGCCTATGCCGGGCTATGGGTTGCCTCATTGACCGGCAGTTTCTGGTGGGGGCTGCTCGTTGCCCCCATCATGATCGGCGTGTTCGGGATGGCGATCGAATATGTCCTGATCCGTCCGCTTTACGGCCGTTCGATCGACGATCCGCTTCTACTCACCTTCGGTCTCAGTTACGTGCTGGTGGAAGGCGTGCGCATCGTGTTCGGCAGTGACGGCATTCCGTTTCCCACGCCGTCGTCACTGACCGGCGTGGTCGATCTCGGCGTCGGTTTCTTCCCGATCTACCGCATCTTCGTCGTCGGCGTTGTCTTCCTGGTCGTGGTGCTGTTATGGCTCGGGCTGGAGAAGACCAAGTTCGGCCTGATCGTGCGTGCAGGAGCGCGTGATCCGACCATGATGAAGGTGCTTGGCGTCGATATCAGCAAGGTCTGGCTGCTGGTGTTCGGGCTCGGTGTCGGACTGGCCTCGCTCGGCGGCGTGCTCTCCGGCCCGATGCGGTCAGTCAATCCGGAAATGGGCGCCTTGGTGCTGGCCGAAGCCTTTGTGGTGACTGTCATTGGCGGCCTCGGCTCGCTGGTCGGCTCGATCATCGCGGGTCTTCTGGTCGGCGTCGTGATCAGCATGACCGCGCTGTTCGCACCGGAAATGGCGACCATCGTGATGTTCGCGCTGATGGCCATCGTCCTTCTGATCCGGCCGCAGGGCCTGTTCGGCAAACTCGCGTAACGGAGCGGACCATGACATCCCCGGCGCTCGCCGTTTCTCCTTCCGCCAGTGCGCGAAAGCCTGCGCGCTTCAAATCGCTCGTGACCAAGTATCGCGTTCCGTTGTCGATCCTCGCGCTATGCCTGCTGCCGTGGTTGCTGCCGTCCAAGGCGCTGGCAGTGAACGTCCTGATCTACGGTACGGTTGCCGTCGGCTATAATCTGCTATTCGGCTATACTGGTTTGCTGTCGTTCGGCCATGCGGCCTTTGTCGGCACCGGGGCCTACATCACCGGCATCGCCATCGGCCAGTTCGGTGTGCCCTGGTATCTCGCAGTGCTGATGGGCGTTATTGGCGGCGCATTGCTGGCCTTCGTCATGGGAGCACTATCCACGCGCACACGCGGCATCTACTTTTCGATGGTGACGCTCGCTCTCGCCCAGTTGGTCTATTACGTGGCGCTCCAGACGCCGTCCTGGACAGGTGGCGAGAACGGACTGCGCGGTTTCACGGTCAACAAGATCAACCTGTTCGGATTCGAGATCAATTTTCTCGACCCGGTCAACAAGTACTACGTGCTGATGGTATTCGCAGCGCTGGCGCTGTGGCTCGTCTCGCGCATTCTCAACTCGCCATTCGGCGCAGCCATCGAGGCGATCCGCGAGAACGAGCGTCGCGCACGGACCTGCGGCTACAATGTCGAGCGCACCAAGCTGCTGTCATTCACACTGTCAGGCACGATTTGCGCCCTCGGTGGCACCATGTCGGCACTGCATCTGGCCTTCGTGCCGCTGGATTCGCTGCACTACTTGTCCTCCGGCATGATCGTGATGATGACGCTGCTCGGCGGCGCCAGCAGCTTCTTCGGCCCGTTCATTGGTGCATTGGTTTTCCTGGTGATGGAGGACGTGTTCTCGCTGTGGACGTCGCACTGGCAGATTATCGTCGGATCCATCTTCGTGCTGTTCGTGCTGTTTCTGCCCAAGGGCATCTGGGGCACATTTCTCACAAAGGTCATGCGATGAACGCGCCGCTTCTCGCCGTCAACGATATCGGAGTGAGGTTCGGCGGCTTCGTCGCGCTGCAAGGCGTGACGACGGAGTTCCGGCCGGGCCGCGTCACCTCCATCATCGGCCCCAACGGTGCCGGCAAGAGCACGTTCTTCAACGTGCTGTCCGGCGTGCTGACGCCGTCCAGCGGATCGATCCGCTTCAAGGGGGACGATCTCAAGGGCACGAAGCAGCACGAATTCGTGCATCGCGGCATCGCGCGCTCCTATCAGATCACGAACATCTTTCCCGATCTGAGCGTCCACGAGAACGTACGCGTCGCAGCGCAAGCCAGCCGCTCGCGCTATAATATCTGGACCAACCGGAAGAAGTTCACGGAGCTGGATTCCAGGGCTGACGCGGCGCTGGAAGCCGTGGGGCTTGTCGGCAGGCGGGACGAGACCGCCAAGTTTTTGGCACATGGCCAGCAGCGCGCGCTGGAGATCGCCATCGCGCTGATCTCAAATCCGGAAGTGCTGCTGCTGGACGAGCCGACCGCGGGCATGGGGCCGGAAGAGACCAAGGAGATGGTGGCGCTGCTAGAGAAGCTTGCGTCTGAGCGCACCATCCTGCTGGTCGAGCACAAGATGAAGATGATCCTCGGCCTCAGCGACCGGATTCTGGTGCTGCATCATGGCCGGCTGATTGCGGACGGCTCACCGCGCGACATTCAGACGGACCCCGAGGTTCGTCGCGTCTATCTGGGACAGAACGATGGCTATGCTTGAAACCAAAGACCTGAACGCCTGGTACGGCGCCAGCCATACGCTGCATGGGGTCTCGATCTCGGTGGCGCAGGGCGAGGTCGTCGCACTGGTCGGCCGCAACGGCGCTGGCAAGACCACCACGATCCGTTCGGTCATGGGGTTGATGTCGAAAACCACGGGCGGCATGACCTTCGATGGCAATGACCTGACGTCGATGCCCGCGCATGATCGTTTCAGGCTTGGCCTTGCCTATGTGCCTGAAGAGCGCCGGATCATTCCTGGACTCACTGTGCGCGAAAATCTCCAGCTCGGTCTCGTCGCCAGCCGCGGCCAGATCAACGAGAAAGACGCGATCGAGGAAATCGCAGAGAGCTTTCCGCGCCTCAAGGAGCGTCTCGATCAGGAAGGCGTCACCATGTCCGGCGGCGAGCAGCAGATGCTGGCCATCGCGCGCGCGACCATCGCCAAGCCCAAGATGATCCTGCTCGATGAGCCCTCCGAAGGCATCATGCCGGTGCTGGTCGAGGAGATGGGCGTGCTGTTCCGCAAGCTGCGCGATCAGGGCGTCACGCTGCTGCTGGTCGAGCAAAATGTCGAATGGGCGCTGCGCCTTGCTGATCGCGCGATCATCATGGACCAGGGCGAGGTCGTTTACGAGAGCAGCTCCGCGGCACTGCTTGCCGACAAGGAAATTCAAGAACGTTATTGCGCGGTTTGACGCGCATGCTCGCAGACAGGTGATCCCATGCAGATGAAAGACAGCCAGACCGTCCCGGCTTCACGCGACAAGGTCTGGGCCGCACTCAACGATCCCGCTGTGCTGAAGCAGTGCATTCCCGGTTGCCAAGAACTCGACATGACATCGCCGACAGAGATGACGGCGAAGGTTGTGATCAAGGTCGGACCCGTGAAAGCGACCTTCGGCGGCAAGGTGACGCTGAGCGATCTCGATGCGCCGAACGGCTACAGGATCACCGGTGAAGGCTCTGGCGGTGTCGCAGGCTTCGCCAAAGGCGGCGCAGCAATCAGGCTCGAGGCGGCCGGCGACAATGAAACGATCCTGCATTACGAGGTCGATTCGCAGATCGGCGGCAAGCTGGCGCAGCTCGGCGGGCGACTGATCGACTCCACAGCCAAGAAACTGGCGGGCGAGTTCTTCACCAAATTCGGCGCGGTCGTCTCCGCAAGCTGAGCGTAACGCCAGCTATTGCACGACGAACTGGCTGCGGGCCTCGCGGACTTTGGCGACGATATAGCGCCGCACCTCGCGGACCCGGCTCGTGTCATGCGTATCGGGATGTGACACGAGCCAGTAGCTTCGCGTGAAGCGGCTGGCCGGCAGAATTCGCCGCAGTTCGGGATAAAGCTGCGCGGCATAATCGTGCAGGATGCCGACTCCGTGGCCCGCACGAACTGCTTCAAGCTGGCCGACCACGCTGCCGCATTCGAAGCGGCGGGTGATCAGTTTGCTGAAGGTCGATGCATAGTCCAGTGCGCGGCTGTAGATGATATCGTAGATATAAGTGATCAGCAGGTGGTCGGCGAGATCGCCGGGCTCGCGGATCGGCGTCGACCGAGCCAGATAGTCCTCCGACGCGTAGACGCTCAGCGTGTAGTCGGTGAGTTTGGTACAGATCAGTTTCCCTTCGTCGGGGCGCTCCAGCGTCACGACTATATCGGCTTCGCGCTTGGCTAGCGAAAATGTGCGCGGCAGCGCCACGAGCTGGACGATCAGATCCGGATTGGCTGCGGCAAAGCCGCCGAGCTTGTCAGCCAGAAAATAATTGCCGAGGCCGTCCGGTGCACCAATCCGCACCGTGCCCGCCACCTTGTCAGCGGCCGATGTTAGCTGCGATCCCACCTTGAGCAGTTCGGATTCGGCGCGTTCCGCGGCCGCGAGCAGCGCAACCCCCGATGGCGTCAGGGACGAGCCCGTCGTCTGCCGGTTCAGCAGCTTTGTCTTGAGGTCTTTTTCGAGGGCGGTGAGCTGGCGCGCCACTGTCGCATGATTGAGTTTCAGCCGCTTGGCGGCACCCAGAATCTGGCCGGTACGGGCGACTTCCAGGAAAATCCGAACTTTGTCCCAATCCATCCCCGGACTCTATTTGCTGCACATCGAAGCCGCAATACTTCGCGTTGTTCGGGAAAGGGAAGCGGCGCAAGACCGCAGGAGCATCAAAGGAGAGTTCGATGGCTTCGGAAATCAAGCACTATATCGGCGGGCAGCTCGTTGCGGGCCGTAGCGGCCGGACTTCGCCTGTTTTCAACCCGGCCACCGGTGAGCAGACGGCTCAGGTGGGTCTTGCCAGCACGTCCGAAGTGGGCGCCGCGGTTGCTGCCGCGCTTGCAGCAGCAGAGAACTGGGCCGATACGCCGTCACTGCGCCGCGCCCGCATTCTCAATAAATTCCTGCGCATTTGTGAAGACCGCATCGACGATCTTGCCGCGGTCATCACCTCGGAGCACGGCAAGACGCTGTCGGACGCCAAGGGTGAAATCCAGCGCGGCCTCGAAGTCGTCGAATTCGCCGTGGGCGCTCCGCAATTGCTGAAGGGCGAAGTCAGCGAGAATGTCGGCACACGCGTCGACAGCTATGGCGTACGTCAGGCGCTTGGCGTCGTCGCCGGCATCACGCCGTTCAACTTTCCGGTCATGGTGCCGATGTGGATGTTCCCGGTGGCGCTGGCTTGCGGCAACACCTTCGTGCTGAAGCCCTCCGAGCGTGACCCATCGGCATCGCTTCTGATTGCCGAATGGCTGGCCGAAGCCGGTCTGCCGGCAGGTGTGTTCAACGTCGTGCATGGCGACAAGCAAGCCGTCGATGCGCTGCTGCATCATCCCGATGTTGCAGCGATCAGCTTCGTCGGATCGACACCGATCGCGCGTTATATCTATTCGACAGCTACCAGCACCGGCAAGCGTTGCCAGGCCCTCGGCGGCGCCAAGAACCACATGGTCGTGATGCCCGATGCCGATATCGATCAGGCGGTGGACGCATTAATGGGCGCTGCCTACGGCTCCGCGGGCGAACGCTGCATGGCGATTTCGGTCGCAGTGCCCGTCGGGGAGAAAACGGCGGATGCCTTGATCTCGAAGCTGGAGCCGAAGATTCGTGCGCTCAAGGTCGGGTCTGGCTTCAATGCTGAATCCGAAATGGGTCCGCTGGTGACCCAGCAGCAGCTCGACAAGGTGCGCGGCTATGTCGATTCCGGCGTCGAGCAGGGCGCGAAGCTGATCGTCGATGGCCGGGACTTCCGGTCCAACGAAGGCGGCTATTTCATCGGCGGTTCGCTGTTCGATCAGGTGACGCCGGACATGACGATCTACAAGGAAGAGATCTTCGGGCCGGTGCTGGCCGTGGTGCGTACGCCGGATTATGCGACGGCAGCGCGCATGATCAACGACAACGAATACGGTAATGGCACCGCGATCTTCACGCAGAACGGCGACGTTGCGCGTGAATTCGCGCATCGCATCCGCGTCGGCATGGTTGGCATCAACGTGCCGATTCCGGTGCCCGTGGCATTCCATTCCTTCGGTGGATGGAAGGCCTCGCTGTTCGGCGATCATTCGATGCACGGGCCGGAAGGCGTCCGCTTCTATACCCGCCTGAAGACCGTCACCAGCCGCTGGCCAACCAGCATTGCGCAGGGGCCGGAATTCGTGATGCCGACAATGAAATAGGTCGGAGCGTGGGGCGCGCGATTAACGCGCGCCTCACGAGCCCGCCGGATTATTCCGCGGGTCTTAGGCCGCGCCCGTCACACGCCAGATGACGTCACCCACATCGTCGGCCACCAGCAACGCGCCGTCCGGGGCGAGCGTGACGCCGACAGGGCGTCCATAGGACACCTTCTCGTCGGGTGCGAGGAAGCCCGACAAGATATCCCGCGGCGGTCCGGACGGCTTGCCGTTCACGAACGGGATGAAGACGACCTTGTAGCCGCTGAGCGTGCTGCGATTCCATGAGCCGTGCTGGCCGATGACCATGCCGTCCGGAAATCCCGGCAGCGTGCCTGCGGGCAGCCAGCACAGGCCGAGCGAGGCGGTGTGGCCGCCAAGCGCGTAATCGGGCGTGATCGCGGTGGCGACCAGCGCCGGATCCTGCGGCACGCGGTCGTCCACCGTCTTGCCCCAGTAGCAATAGGGCCAGCCATAGAAGCCGCCATCGCGCACCGAGGTCAGATAATCCGGCGGCGTCTCGTCGCCGAGGCCGTCGCGCTCATTGACCACGGTCCACAGCGCGCCGGTCGTCGGCTCCCATGCGAGACCGACGGGATTGCGCAAGCCGGCGCCGAAGATGCGGCTCTTGCCACTGGCGATATCGAGTTCATAGACAGCCGCGCGGCCTTCTTCGACCTCCATGCCGCCCTCAGCGATATTGCTCAGCGAGCCGACGCCGATATAGAGCTTGCTGCCATCCGGGCTCGGTAGGATGCTCCGGGTCCAGTGGCCGCCGGACTTGAAATTGGTGAGTTTCTTGCCCGGTGCCGTGATGCTGTCCGCGCCCGCCACATAGGGGAAGGCCACCACACCATCGACATTGCCGACATAGAACGTGTCGTTCAGCAGCGCCATGCCGAACGGCTGGTTCAGTCCCTCCATGAAGGTCTGGCTGGTCTCGGCGACGCCATCGCGATCCCGGTCGCGCAGCAGCGTGATGCGGTTGGCGCTGACACCGAGCGCCGCGGCCCGCCGCATCGTCGCCTGCATCGCATAGCCGAACATGTTGCGGACGGGACCGGCAACCTGCGTCGCCTCGGCGATCAGGACGTCGCCATTGGGCAGCACATTGATCCAGCGCGGATGTTTCAGGCCGGTCGCAAAGGCATTGACCTTGAGCCCGGGTGCGACCACGGGCTTCTGTCCCGCGGCCCAGCCCTGGGCAGTCGGCATCTTCAATGTGGGGATGGCGCCTTGCGGCTTCGCCTCTGGCACCACCGGCGCGCTGCCCCAGGCTGGCGCGTGTGTATTGCCCTGCAGGCGGCGCCATTGCAGCGCGGCACCGCCGATCACCGCGACAACGCGCGCAAATATTCTGGACATGCTCATATCATTCCCCCATGTAAGTGCGCGCACACTATCCGACACCTACGCGCGTTAAAACCTTCGCGTGACGGCGTGCTGGGCATGTGAGCCCATCGCTATTGGGGGATCGGCGCCATGCATCTTCGGAAGAGCAGTGCGGCTATGGCGCCGCGATGGCCTGGTTGATGCATGCGGCGAGTTCGTCGACTTCGAACGGCTTGTTGAGGATGCAGGGCGTGCTGCCCAGTCGCGCGCGCACTTTCTCTTCGGAATTGGCGGTGATGAAAATGACCGGCGTCTGGTTCTTGTCCGAGCGCATGCGCTCATAGAGGTCGATGCCGGTCAGGCCCGGCATTTCGACGTCGGTCACCACGCAGGACGTCTCGCGGACCACCGGCGAGGTCAGAAACGCTTCGGCGGATTCGAAGCTGAGGACGACAAAGCCCAGCGATCGCAGCAGGCTTTCAAGCGCGCGGCGAACCGACGAGGAATCGTCGATGATGGCAATGGCATGTTCAGAGTTCAACGCAATCTCCACACGGCGGCTTTGACAGCGACCCCAGTGTTGAGCCGTTTCGCCTAGAATACTGTCAAATATCGCTGTGCAGCGAAATCATACTGAGGTTTATCGGGAGGTACCCGGGGCTGGTTTCATGCCGATGGCCTCGGCCATGCGCACCAGAGAGGCGAAGGATTTTGCATCCATCTTCTTCATCATCTTGCCGCGATGGATCTTAACCGTAATTTCGCTGAGGTTCAGCTTTGCGGCGATCTGCTTGTTCAGCAGCCCCGCGGTGGCCAATTCCATCACCTCGCGTTCCCGCGCACTCAAAGTGCCGAAACGCTCCTTGATATCGGCCAGTCCATCGCGCTCTTGCCGCGCCTTGCGGTCGCGCTCCACGGCGCCGGCGACGGCATCGAGCATTTCCTGGTCGCGAAACGGCTTGGCGAGAAAGTCGACGGCGCCGGCCTTCATAGCGCGGACCGTCATCGGCACATCGGCATGGCCAGTCATGAACACGATGGGCGTATTGCCGCCGAGATCCGCAAGACGCTTCTGAAAATCGAGGCCGCTGACGATCGGCAGTCGGATATCGAGGACAAGACAGCTGGCCCTGGTGAGAATGTCGCTCTCGAGAAGCTCGACCGCCGAGGAGGCGAAACTGACTTCATATCCAACCGAGCGCAGCAGACTGCCAACCGCAGTGCGGATGGCGGCTTCGTCGTCCACGACGACGACCAAAGGTGCTTCTGCGTCGTTAGGCAAGGTTGCCGGGTCCTTCTGCGGTGGCTGTCGGTATCATGAAATGAAAGGTGGTTCCACCACTCTCGTTTCGTTCCGCCCAGATACGCCCGTGATGCGACTCGATGATGGATCGGGAGATCGAGAGGCCGATGCCCATCCCCTCGGCCTTTGTCGTGAAGAACGGCGCGAACAGGCGTTGCATATGGTCGTCCGGTATACCCGATCCTGAATCACGCACCGAGACGAGAATTCCCCGCGTCGCGTCGAATGCCGACCACACTTTCAGCTCTTTCGTCGCGGTCGCCTTCATGGCGTGGACGGCGTTGTTGACGAGATTCATCAGCACCTGCTGAAGCTGTACTTCGTCGCCGGCGATGGTGGGCAGATCGGGTGTCAGGTCGAGGACTGCTGAAATCTGGTGCTGTGCCAGATCGCGCTGAACCATCGCCAGTACCTGCGTGACAATGGCGTTGACGTCGACCGGCCCGCGCGCCAACTCGCCCTTCACGGCGAGCGACCTCAGCCGGTGAATGATGTCGCCGGCCCTGCGGCCCTCCTGCACGACTTCCTTGAGGCAGGCCGTGGTTTCGCCGAGATCGGGCCGCTCCCGCGATAGCCAGCGCAAGGCCGCCTCTGCGTTGGTCACCACGGCGGCAAGTGGCTGATTGACCTCGTGGCCGATCGATGCCGTCAAGGCACCCAAGGTCGCGATGCGCGACACGCGGGTAAGTTCTGCGATGCTCTGCTGGAGTGCTTGCTCGGCTGCGATCTTGGCGGTGACATCGAGCGAATTGATCAGGACGGAGCGAGACCGATCGGCGGGGAAGGTTGCCGTGACGATGGTGGTGCGCAACTCGCCGTTGACGGCACGGATGGCCACTTCAATCGTGAATGAGCTTTCTCCCGCAAGAAATGCGAGCAGGATTTCGCGAAAGGCGACCAAAGTCTCCGGCTCGAGTGCTGCATCCCAGGACTGCTGAACGTTCTTCTGGTCGAGATCGCCGATTAATTGCTTTGCGGCGTCATTCGCGTCGAGGGTCCGGACGAGAAACAGGCAATGCTTGAGGAAGCCCTCATTGGCGATGAAGTAATCGCGCAACCGGGGAATGCTTTGTTGCAGGATTGGCGCGCAGGCATTGGCCGCTTCCGTGAAGTCCTGCTCCCAGATGGCAACACTCGTGCCCTGAAAGATGTTGCGATAGCGCTCTTCGCTCTGCCGAAGCCTCGCGTCCGACATCCTGATCTGGACGCAGAGCACGGCAGCGATGGCAATGGCGAGCGCGCTGACGGCGCCGCGCAGCATTGCTCCCTCATTGGGGTCGTTCGCGTGGCCGATTAGATAACCGAGGATTGTCAGGCCGATGCAACCGAGGGCGATCAGGATGATGCCCGTGACATTGGTGAAACGGAGCGCCATCAGCAGCACGACGATATAAAGCGCCGCGACGGCGATCTCGAATGTGCTGAAGGCGTCGAACGCGAAAATGCCTGCGGCAAGGATAGCTGTCGCAACGGCCATGGGCAGCTGTGAGGGTCGTTGCACCCGATCAGAATTGGTCATTTGAGCCGTAAAATAGGAAGCAGGGCATGCGTCCTGCGGGGAATGGCGAAGTCGTCCGAAGTCGGTGGCGTCTCGCCCGGGATAAACCTTGGTATAGGGCGGGATTACCTTCGTTTCTTGAATCTCTATCCTCGTAGAATGGTTAGCGCGGCCGGAATCTCTCATCCTTGGATCGTCGAAGTCATCGCGATGTCGATGGCATTCACCACCCAAAGGAGACCGATATGCTGCTCGATTCACAGTCCCAGAATTCTGACTCGTTTGCCGGTGTATTGTCTGACGCAAGTTCTACGACGGTCGCCCAGCTCCTGCTAGATGCACGGCAGGCGATCGGATCGGATGTCGGTGCGGCTCTTCGCTGCATCAAGCAGGCTGCATCGCTGCTCGAGGCGCCCTCCCAACCGTCGCCCGTCAGCCCCGCGAGAGGCGGCCTCGCTCGCTGGCAGGCGGAGCGAATCAGGCGCCACATTGATTCAAATCTGGATGAAGTGATCCAAGTATCGGATCTCGCGAGTATCGCTCGCCTGAGTTGCGGTTACTTCTCAAATGCGTTCAAGACCACGTTCGGCCAGTCTCCCCATGCCTATATCGTCTCCCGCCGTCTGACGCGTGCGATGGAGCTGATGACATCCAGCGGCAAGTCACTCTGCGAGATCGCCATCGATTGCGGCTTCTCCGATCAGGCCCACATGTGCCGCCAGTTTCGCCGCGCGACCGGGGCTAGTCCCAACGCCTGGCGCCGCCACAACATGATGATGTCCGCACTCGCAACACAGCAGTGATGCTCCTCGGGGAGTATCCAGAAACGGGCCATGGGCGCTTGCATGATCGTCCCCGCCTTTGACGAATAGTTCGCATCGACGTTCTACCCGAAGATATCTCGCTACCCCAACCATGATGAAAGGATCGCTCAAATGTCTGCGCGCAAGACGATGATAAAATCGGCCCGGCGGTGGCTCTTGGTGCCCGCGTCCGTGGCTTTCGTGATGTTGACCTCCATGGCGGAGAGCTCCGCGGCATCGGACAAGGCCTATCGCTGGATCGGAGATCCCCGATTGGCGACCGATATCAGCGCAGCCCGCCGCGTGCAGCGACGTGTCCATGCTCCCGCCCGCGTGACTGTTCCTTCCGTTGCTCCGTCGGTGCGGCCGATGGATTCCTATGCGAGTGCGCCGGCCAGCTATGGCTACGGTATCGGCGACAACTCCCGCAATCAGACGTGGTGAAGCGAGGTGCCGACCTAGGCCCGGCCGATCCTCGAAGCATAGTGGTCCGTGCAGCCCGGGTTGCAGAAATGCCCCGTGGTCCCGCGGCCCCGAATGGATAGGTTCCTCCTCGAACATGGTTCAGCGACGTTTCCGGGCCTTCCGACGAGCCTGAGACATCGCCGCATCGATGCAAGAGGAAGAATGACGATGTCGTCACAGGTTAAAGTCGCTGCGGTCCATGCTGCGCCGGTATTTCTCGATCGCGCGGCGACCACGGCGAAGGCGATTTCGATCATTCGCGAGGCTGCCGCCGCAGGCGCGCAGCTGATCGCTTTTCCCGAGACCTATATCCCGGCGTTTCCGGTCTGGGCGGCGCTGTGGGCGCCGATCGAGAATCACGATCTGTTCGTGACGATGGCCGAGCAGTCGGTGTCGATCGCCGGTCCGGAAATGGCCGCCTTGCGCAACGAGGCGCGGGCGCTTGGCGTGACCGTCTCGATGGGCATCAGCGAGAGTTCGCCGGTCAGCGTCGGATTGATCTGGAACAGCAATGTCCTGATTGGGCCCGACGGCAACATCCTCAATCATCACCGCAAGCTGGTGCCGACCTTCTATGAGAAGCTGATCTGGGCTGCCGGCGATGGCGCAGGTCTGCGCGTTGCCGATACGCCTGTGGGCCGTGTCGGCAACCTTATCTGCGGCGAGAATACCAATCCGCTGGCACGCTATACGCTGATGGCGCAGGCCGAGCAGATCCACATTTCAAGCTGGCCGCCGATGTGGCCGACGCGCCGCCCGAGCAGCGGCGGCAATTTCAACAACGTCGCGGCCAACCGCATTCGCGCCAGCGCGCATTCGTTCGAGGCCAAGGCCTTCGGCATCATCACCGCCGGCTACATGGACAAGGCAATGCGCGACTTCCTGATCGCACGGGATCCCGATGTGGTCGATGTGATCGATCGCACGCAGCGCGCCGCCAGCTTCTTCGTCGACCCGACCGGCGAAGTGCTCGGCGACATGCTGCAGGACGAGGAGGGCATCGCCTATGCCGAATTCGACCTGCGCCGCTGCATCGAACCGAAGCAGTTCCACGACGTGGTCGGTTACTACAATCGATTCGACGTGTTCGATCTGACCATCAATCGCAAGCGTCTGGTGCCTGCGACCTTCGTCGATCAGCTTGAAGACGAAGAGACCACTCCGGAGCCGGTCGAACGCGCGGTCTAGCGCTTCGACTGGTTCAGCACCGCATGCGGCATCATGACATGGATGCCCTTGTCAAGATTGACCAGCTGGGTGACACGGACATCGGCGGCGAGACTGCAGAGCATATAGGCATCGTCGGGCGTCAGCGTTGTGCGTGCGACGATCATGCTGACCATCCGGCGGAGCGCGATACGCGCGGCTTCGTCGAGATCGGGATCGAAGGCCATCGAGATGAGGTGATCCTTCGTCTCGGCATAGGGTGCCTCCAACTGCGCATTCTTGACGAGATCGATCTTGAACGTGCCGGTGAGGCCGGTCTCGACGGCGGTCACGCAGACTTCGCCGTCGCCTTGCACGGCGTGACCGTCACCGCAGGAGAACAGGCCTCCCTCGGTCCAGACAGGAAGATAGAGAACGCAGCCTGCGCCGAGCTCCTTGTTGTCGATATTGCCGCCGAAATGCGAGGGCATTGTCGTGCTGACCCGGCCAACCGCAGGTTTCGGCGCGGTGCCCATCACGCCGAAGAACGGCCGCGCCTTTAGCGTGATGCCCCATGGCGTCTTCACCACGCCATTGGCCCGATCAAGTCCGATATGGACGCGGCGGAAATAGTCGAAGTCGTCGGGCAGCGTGCCCATGCCGGGCTTGAAGAGCGTATAGCCCCAGTCATCCGCGAGCTGGACATCAAGGATCTCGACACGCAATGCGTCACCCGGTTGGGCGCTGCGCACGGCGACAGGCCCGGTGAGGATATGCGGCCCGAGTTCTGGCGTGACGGCATCCAGGATGGCGACAAGTTCGGGGCGGACGGTCATGCCCGCTTCTGTCGGGAGGTTCTCGCGTGTGCCGCTTACGCTTGTGATCGTGACCGTCTCACCGGGATCGATGGTAGCGATTGGCTTCAGCGTGGCGTCAAAATAACCCCAATGAACGGTCGTCGGGCTCGGAAGCAGTGTCTGCGTCATGGAATGTCCTGTGTTCAGCCGCCGGCGGCGAAACTGTCGCTGCGCACAGCCCAGCCGGTGACGCGCGCCTCGATCAGCGAGAACACAATATACAAACCGACGCCCAATGCAGCCAGAATGAACAGGCCGGCGAACACCAGCGGCACATCGAAGCTGGACGACGCGATCATCATCAGATTGCCGATGCCGCGATTGGAGGCCACGGTCTCCGAAATCACCGTGCCGACGAAAGCCAGCGTCGCAGCCACCTTCAATGAGGCGAAGAAGTACGGCATGGTGCGCGGCAGGCCCACATTCCACAGAATTTCCAGCTTGGTCGCGCGCAGTGTCTTCATGACATCCTGCAATTCGGGCTCTGTCGCCGCAAGGCCGGTGGCGACGTTCACGACGATCGGGAAGATGCACATGATCATCGCGGTGAGGATTGCCGGCACGGTGCCAGCGCCGAACCACAGTACGAAGATTGGCACCACCGCGACTTTCGGGATCGACGAGAATCCCACCAGCATCGGATAGGCGACGTCATAGGCCAGCTTCGACGAGCCGATCAGCATGCCCAGCAGAATGCCGATTGCGATGCCGAAGCCGAACCCAACCATGGTTGTGTACAGCGTCTGCAGCGCATGCGGCCAGATCGCGGGGAAGCGCATCCACAGCGTCGCCAGCACCTGGCTCGGCCTTGGCAGCACGATATCCGAGACATGGAACATCAGGCACAGCAATTCCCACAGTACGAAGAAGCCGATGATGCAGGCGGTGGACATGACCTGGCGGCGGACGCGTTCGCTCATGACACGATCTCCTGAACGGCGCGAGCCGCGACGATGCGCTGGCGCAGGCGCTGGGTCAGCGTGACGAAATCCGGCTCGAACGACACGTCGATGGTGCGCGGCCGCGCGAACGGCACCGCGCTGTCATCGACGATCCGACCGGGCCGCGCCTGCATCACACAGATGCGCGAGGCGAGATAGGCGGCTTCCTTGAGGTCGTGAGTCACCAGCAGCACCGTCGGGCGCTTCTCGATCCAGAGATTCTGCATGATCTCCCACAATTCCTCGCGGGTGAACTGGTCGAGCGCGCCGAATGGCTCGTCGAGCAGCAGCAAGGTCGGATCATGAATCAGCGCCCGGCACAGCGAGGCACGCTGCTGCATGCCGCCGGACAGCTGCCAGGGAAACTTGTCGCCGAAGCCGCCGAGGCCGACCTGCGTCAGAGAGGCCTCGACGCGGTCGCGATATTCGTTCTTGCGCTTTGCGCTGAAGCTTTCCTTGAACGGCGGCACGATCTTCAGTGGCAGCATGACATTGTCGCGGATATTCAGCCATGGCAGCAGCGTGGGGTTCTGGAACGCCATGCCGATCCGTGCCGCGCCCGCGCCGATTTCGCGGCCGGCAACGAACACGTTGCCCAGGGTCGCATTCAGCGTGCCGGCCACCAGTTTCAGAATCGTCGACTTGCCGCAGCCGGACGGACCGACCAGGGCGACAAATTCGCCCTTGTCTATGCGTAGCGACGTCTCGGCCAGCGCGGTCACGGCGTTCTTCGCGGTGCCGAAGGTGACGCGCACCTTTTCGAGCTCGATCACATTGTCCGCGACGCGGGGCTTTGAGTGGACGAGCGGTGCGTTCATCGGGTCAGGCTTTCTGCACGGAGGTGATGGCAGCCATGGTCGAGTCGGTGTTCAGAGGCGCGGCCGGTGGCATCTGCTGGATCGCATGCACCGATTGCCCGGTGCCGCGCGCATCCTCCTGCAAGATCCGGTCCTTCATCACGAAGCGACCGCGCACGATGGTATGGATCGGCAGCGCCGAGGCCTTGCGGCCATGCCATGGCGAGATTTTCGCGCGCGACTGGATGATAGCGTCATCCACAGTCCATTCCCGCGTGAGGTTGACGATGGCGATGTCGGCGTCGGAGCCGACGGTCAGCGTGCCCTTGCGCGGATAGAGGCCCCAAACCTTGGCTGGCGCGTCGGCGCTCCAGCGTACGTAATCGTTGATGGTGGCGCGGCCCTTGTTGATCTCGGTCAGCATCAACGGCATCTGCGTCTCGACGCCGGGAAAGCCGCAGTCAACCGTCCAGATATCTTCGCGCGTCTTCTCCTCGATGGAATGCGGGGCGTGGTCGGTGGCGATCATGTCCACGGTGCCGTCCATCAGCGCGTTCCAGATCGGCTGCTGGTTCGGCTTTTCACGCACAGGCGGATTGACGCGCACGACGCCGCGGAATTTGTCGTAATCGGTCTCGTCGAGCAGCAGATATTGCGGGCAGGTCTCGCCGGTGATGTCCACGCCGCGCGCCTTGGCTTCGGCCAGCGGACGCAATTCGGCAGCCGACGAGATATGCAGCACATGAATGCGTGCACCGGTCCATTCGGCGAGCGTCGCCGCCCGCTCGACGGCTTCGATCGCGACCACGGCGGGCCGTGCTGCCAGATGCGCGATCGGCTCGGTGCGGCCGGTGGCCCGCAGCCGGGCCTCGCGACGCTCCATGATGGTGTTGGTCTCGGCATGGAGCGAGATGCGCTTGCCGGTCGGCGCGACGACCTCGAAGGCTTCCAGCATGGCGCCGGTGGAGGGCGAGGGGATGCGGCCGAAGGTGTTGCCCATATAGAGCTTGAAGCCGATGACGCCGCCGTCGATCAGGGCGGGGACATGCTCGATGCTGTCTTCACCGAGCACCGCATAGAGCCCGTAATCGACGTAAGCCTTTGACGATGCGATCTTGTGTTTGTCGGCCAATGATTCAGCATTGTTGATGGTTGGCAGCGTGTTCGGCATGTCGAACACACATGTGACGCCGCCGAAGGCTGCCGCGGCAGTGCCGCTGGCAAAGTCTTCCTTCTGCGGATAGCCGGGATCGCGGAAATGCACGTGCACGTCGATCGCGCCGGGCAGGATATGAAGGCCCGTGGCGTCGAGTATCTGCGTTGCCGGCGGCATCGCCTCCGGCGCGCCGATAGCGTGAATCACGCCGTCCTTGATGGCGATGCTAGCCTTGTAACTTGCATCGGGCGATACGATGGTGCCGCCATTGATGACCAGATCAACCTTGTCGCCCATGCTAGCCCCCTCGCTCACAGCATTGCCCAACCGCCATCGACCGGCAGGTCGACGCCGGTAATCTGGCGCGAGACGTCGCTGGCCAGAAACAGACAGGCATTGGCGACGTCGGCATCGACGGTGACGCGGCGCAGCGCGTAGTCCATGGCGTGGCGCTCGGCGGCTTCCTGTTCGGTGATGCCGAGCTTCAGCGCCATGTCGCGGCAGACCTTGTCACGAAAACGCGGGCCATCGACCATGCCAGGCGCCACGCAATTGACGTTGATGTTGTGCGGGCCGACCTCGAGCGCGAAGCTCTTGGTGATGCCGCGCAGACCCCATTTCGAGGCCGAGTAGGCCATCCGGCCGGCGCGGCCGCGCATGCCGAAGGTGCCGCCAACATTGACGATCTTGCCGTAGCGCTGATCGATCATGGTCGGCAACGCCGCGCGCATGGAGTGGAAGCAACCGTTCATATTGAGCGTGACGATCTCGTCGAATTCCTCCGGCGTGGTCTGCACCCCCGTTTTGCCGATCGGGCCGGAGCCGCCGGCGACATTGACAAGAATGTCGATGCGACCGCCGAACGCCGCCTTGGTCCTCTCCGCCGCGGCCTCGCATTGCTCGGACTTCGTGAGATCGCAGGGAATGACGATCACCTCGCCGCCCTTGGCTTTCACCTCGGTGGCAACCGGCTCAATCGCCGAGGTGTCGCGGCCCAGCAGCGCCAGCTTGCAGCCTTGCTCCGCAAAGGCGTGGGTGATGGAGGCGCCCATACCCTTGGCGGGGCCTGTGATCATGACGACGCGATTTTCGAGGGAGAGTTTCATAGGGTGTCCTTTTTTGTCGAATGTCTAGTCTCAGTCCTCATCCTGAGGAGCGGCGCCCTTGCGCCGCGTCTCGAAGGATGCTGATCCGCCCGCCCCATGGTTCGAGACGGCGCCCAAGAGGGCGCCTTCTCACCATGAGGCTGCCTCGGAGTTGAGGCTGCTCGGGAGTTACATCGCGGCCTTGATGGCCGTTGGGCGATCGGCCAGCGGCGGCATGAAGCTGCGGTCGAATACGTCGCCGACCTTCGGCGTGCGCGGCAGCTCCTTGGCGCTGACGAGAATGTCGATCGCCTTGGCCATGCGCTCGTCATTGATGTCGCCATGGCCGATCTTCGCAATTTCCGGGGAGGTCATCTCGTCGGACAGCGTGGCTTCCAGGCGCGCGCGTTCGATCTCCGGCTTGATCAGCGGTTCGCGCTTCTGCACGGCCTCGATGGCAGCCTTCGGATCGGCCATCGCATCCTTGACGCCGCGGTTGAGCGCCTTGAGGAAGCCCTTCACGGCGTCGGGGCTTTCCTTGGCAAACTTGCGCGAGACGATGATGGCGTTGGAATACAGATCCATGCCGTAGTCGCCGAACTTGATGAAGCGAATCTCCTTTTCAGGATCGATGCCGATCAACCTGGCGCTGAAGCGGATGGTGGTGATGTAGCCGAACACGCCGTCGACCTGATCCTTCATCAGCATCTGTTCGCGCAGGTTCGGCTGCATGTTGGTAACCTCGACCTTGGTGCAGTCGATCTTGGTCGCCGCGCAGAGCGCCGGGAACAGCTTCAACGCGCCGTCGTTGGCTGCGCCGCCGAGCTTGCGTCCGACGAAATCGGCTGGTGTCTTGATTGGACTGTCGGCTTTCACCGCCACCGTGAAGGGCGGGCGGTTGTACATCTGGTAGACGCCGATCGGCGCTTCGTCTGGCTTCTTGGCGGCGAGTTCGATCAGCGCATTGATGTCGCCGAATCCCATGTCATAGGCGCCGTTGGCGACCTGCGGCACGGCCGCACCGGAGCCGTTACCCTGGTCGAAGGTGACGTCGAGGCCTTCCTGTTTGAAATAGCCGCGATCCTGCGCGAGGAAGAACATGCCCTGCGGACCTTCATACTTCCAGTTCAGGACCATCTTGATTTTGGTGTCAGCCTGCGCGCCGACAAGCGATCCGGCGGTCACCGCCAGCGCGAGCGCAAGCGTCTTCAAGCCACGAAATGCATGGTGTCCGGTCATCCAAAGTGCTCCTGGGTGTGGTCCCGTTGCAGTGTGCGACACGTTCGGCCGGTGGCGTCTCTTGCTCTGCGGCCGCCCTCAGGAGCAAAGTTAAGCTTATCCGAGTGAGCTTATCTGCTGCTATCTTTTCGCATGAGTGGTGCCAAAAAGGCATCGCTTGGAATCGTCCCGGATAACGCGTTGTTCGGACCGGCGCTCGCAGAACCGCGAGGCACAGGCGCGTCAGCAGCATCCGCAAAAGCTTGCGGCAATCACGCCGTCGAGCGCGGCGAGGGCCCCAGCCAGGTTCTCGCCAGAGGGCATGCCGGCACGCATCTGCGCCAGAATCTCCTGCCGCGCGGCCGTGAAGTCGATCCCGGTGACATGTCCATCGCGCACGATAGTGTGGCCGGCGACGATCACCTCCCGGATATGGCGCGCGGTTGCCCGCGAGAACAGGAGATTGATCGGGGCGAGATCGCTGCGCAGCGCGTCGTCGTTGAGGGCGTTCCAGTCCAGCAGCAGCATGTCCGCATCGGCGCGGTCGCGCAGGCCGCCGTCGCTGGCGATATTGGTGACGGCGAAGCGGCCGTTGCTTACGCTCTCATGCAGCGCCCGGTGGCGGGTCACGACTTGATCGAAACCGCTGCCGGCATGGAGCAGATGTGACAATCGGAGCTCACGCAGTGCATCGTTGTCGTCGTCGAATGCTTTGCCGTCGATGCCGAGGGCGATCCGGCATCCGGCGGTCCACATCCGGGTCATCGGAGCCAGGCCCGAATGCAGATGCAGGTTCGAGCTGGTATTGACCGAAATGATGACGCCGCGTTCGGCCAGGAGTTCGAGTTCATCGGGCCGGGCCCAGACGCAATGTGCCAGCGTCAGCCGCGGGGACAGCAGACCGATCTCGTCCAGCATGCGGACGACCCCGCCAGGATAATTGGCGTCACACCACTGGCGTTGATACTTGGTCTCGAGCAGATGCATGTGAACGCGGCGGCCGGTGCGTGCCGAGGCTTCGGCGATCGCCTGCAACAGCGCGTCGCTGCACCACTGCACGCCGTTAGGACCATATTGCACATCGAATTTCGGGCCATCGGCCGCGGAGACAATCTCGTCCACCAGCGTCATGTAATCGCGCGGCGACAGCGGCGGACGCGTGAAGCGCTGCGCGATCTCCGCCCGAACGTCCGGCGGCAGCGCTGCCAGCACAGGTTCCGAGGGACCGTAGACCAAAGGATTGCGATCTCTCATTGCCACGGCGAGGCCGGCGCGCACGCCGACATCGCGTGCCGCGCGCGATACCTCGGCCAGTTCGGTCGGCAGATCAGTGAAGCCCTGCACGCAGGTATAATGGTTCATGACGATACCGGCGCCGCCCACCGCGCTGCTGGCGAACGCGACGCAGGCCGCTACATAGGGATCGACCGCAGGAAACAATGCGAGATAGTGGATCCAGGACTCCAGCGGCTTGGCGTCGGCGCCGATGGAGCTGGTCCGGACCGCGCGGCCGTGGTCGTGGGCATTGACCAAGGCGGGCAGCGCCACGATCGGCTCTGCTGCTTCAGTTGTCCGTGCGATCGACTGGATCTTGCCGCCCTGCAGCGCGATCACCTGCGCGCCGGGCATCGGCCCGTCCGGGCCAAGCACATGAGCGCAGGTGATGCGACGCGGCGCGCCGGTGGAGCGAGCCGTTGTCATTACGGCGCGATGGTCGGGGGAATCCGGTCGGGCTTGGCCGGCAGGAACGTATTGTTGAACACGTCGTCGGGCTTCGGTGTGCGCGGCAGTTCGAACGAGGTGACGATGGTGGAGATCGCTGAAGTCAGGCGCTTCTGATCGAGCTCGCCGAGGCCCAGATCCCCGACCTCTGGCGTGTTGATGAAGTTGTTGTAAACGTAGGTCAGGCGCCGCTTCTCGATATCCTTCTTGATCAGCGGTTCCTCGGTGGCGAGCAGGTCGATGGCGGTGTCCGGTGCCTGGACGGTTTCCTTGATCGAGCGGTTAATGGCGCGCAGCAGACCTTTCACCGCCTCCGGATGTTCCTTCAGCAGCTTCTGCGACACCATTACGCCGTTGGAATAGAGGTCGAGGCCGGCGTCAGAATAAAAATTCCAGCGGAAGTCCTTGTCGGGATCGACCTTGAGCGACACCAGGTTGAGATAGCTGGTGGCCGCGAACACCGCGATCGAATCCACCTGGCCCTGCAGCAGCATTTGTTCCTGCAAGGCCGGCGAAACCTGGAGAATGCTGATCTTGCTGTAATCGATGCCGTTCTGCTTGGCGAGCAGCGGCAGTAGTTTCAGCGACGCGCTCCCGGAGGGCGAAGCAAGCTTGGATCCCTCGAGATTCTTGAGAGTTTTGATCGGTCCATCCGCCTTGCTGAGCAGCGCGAACGGCGTCTTGTTATAGATCATGTAGACCATCACCGGTGCATCGTCCGGCTTGGTGGCGGCGTTCTGAATGATGGCGTTGATATCGCCGAAGCCGGCATCATAAGCGCCCGACATGATCCGCGTGACGGTCGCCGCCGAGCCTTCGCCCTGATCGATCGTCACGTCGAGATTTTCATCTTTGAAGTACCCTTTGGCCTTCGCCCAGTAGTACCACGCATGCAGACCCTGGATTTTCCAGTCGAGGGTGAACTTGATCTTGGTTGGCCCGGCAGCCTGGGCAAGAGTGAGCGTTCCTGCGGCTACGCCCAAGGCCAAGACGAGCGTCAGTAATCCACGAAGTGCCCGGCATTCGGTCATCGATGCTTTCCTGTTGCGAAACGTGACATGATTGGTCGGTGGGCGACGTCGCTCTCGCGACTATCTTCCTGCGTGAATCAGGATAGGCCTATCCGGGTGGCCACATCTGCTGCTATCTTTTCCAGTGACCGGTGTAAAAAAGGCATCACTCGAGAGGCGAGGGCAATGAGGCATCTGCGGTTGCTGACCCATGTGGTCGAAGTGGCCCGCACCGGCTCGATCCGTCGCGCCGCGGAACTGCTCAACTTGACACCCTCCGCGATGAACCGGCGTATTCAGGACCTCGAAGCCGAAATCGGCACGCCTTTGTTCGAGCGCCGGCCGCGGGGCGTGAAGCTGACCACCGCCGGCGAGATGTTCGTGCGCTACGCTCGCAGCCAGATTGCCGATGCCGAGCGGATGAGATCGCAGGTGGAGGATCTCAGAGGTCTGCGGCGCGGTCCGATCCAGATCGCCTGCAGCCAGGCGCTGGCGCTGGATTTTCTGGCGCTGCGCGTCGCTGCGTTCCAGAAGAAGCATCCGAAAGTGGTGTTCGACCTCAAGGTGATGGATCACGAGCGCGCGCTGGCCGCGCTGGCGGCTTACGACGTCGATCTCGCGCTGGTGCATCGCCCCACGATGTGGCCGTCGCTGCGTGTCATCGCCAGCATTCCCCAGCGTCTTGTGGTGATCACCCGCTCGGATCATCCGCTGGCAGCCAAGAAAATGCTGCGCCTCTCCGATTGTGTCGATTATCCCGCAGCCCTGCCGGATCGGACTTTGAGCGGTCGCCAGATTCTCGATGAGGTCACGACCCGGCGCGATCTGCGCCTCAACATGCTCGCGGAGTCAAACTCCTTCGAGATGCTGCGCGGGCTGGTGTTCCGCTGCGACATGATCTCGTTCCAGATCGAGATCGGGGCTCCCACCGGGAACCTCGGCATGGGGCTGGTCGGCCGCCCGATCGATACTCGCGATGTGCCCACCGCCGATCTGGTGCTGTGCCAGCTGCGCGGTCGCACGCTACCGGTAGCCGCGGCGACTTTCGCGGAAATCCTGATGAAGAGCCTGAACGAGATGCGGGCGGGCACCTAGTTCTTTTGCGGTGCAAAATATCCTTCCGTACGGGGCCCGGATGCCTTATTGGCAGGCCTAAATCCTGTCCCGTGAGCCCGTAGTTCCCATGATTCGCCTCGACAATATCAGCAAGCAGAACGGTCATCAGATCGTCTTCATCGAAGCCGCCGGCGCGCTGTTGAAGGGCGAGAAGATCGGCTTGGTCGGCCCCAACGGTTCCGGCAAGACGACCCTGTTCCGGATGGTCACCGGCCGTGAACTGCCCGATGAGGGGCAAGTGGTGGTCGAGCGCGGCGTCACCATCGGCTATTTCAGCCAGGATGTCGGCGAAATGGCGGGCCACAGCGCCGTCGCCGAGGTGATGGAGGGCGCCGGCCCGGTCGCCGTGGTCGCGGGCGAGTTGAAGGAATTGGAAACCGCGATGGCCGATCCGGATCAGGCCGACAATATGGACACCATCATCGAGCGTTACGGAGAAGTGCAGGCGCGCTTCGAGGAGCTTGACGGCTACGCGTTGGAAGGTCGTGCCCGCGAAGTGCTCGCCGGCCTGTCCTTTACGCAGGAGATGATGGACGGCGACGTCGGCAAACTTTCCGGCGGCTGGAAGATGCGCGTGGCGCTGGCGCGCATTCTGTTGATGCGGCCCGACGTGATGCTGCTGGACGAACCGTCGAACCATCTGGATCTCGAAAGCCTGATCTGGCTCGAAGGTTTCCTCAAGGGTTACGAGGGCGCGCTCTTGATGACCTCGCATGACCGCGAATTCATGAACCGCATCGTCACCAAGATCATGGAGATCGATTCGGGATCGCTGACGTCCTATTCCGGCGATTACGAATTCTACGAAGCGCAGCGCGCCATGAACGAGAAGCAGCAGCAGGCGCAGTTCGAGCGCCAGCAGGCGATGCTCGCCAAGGAGATCAAGTTCATCGAACGCTTCAAGGCCCGCGCGTCCCATGCCGCGCAGGTGCAGAGCCGCGTCAAGAAACTCGACAAGATCGAGCGCGTCGAGCCGCCGAAGCGCCGCGAGGTCGTGTCGTTCGACTTCCTGCCGGCGCCGCGCTCGGGCGAAGACGTCGTCAGCCTGAAAGGCATTCACAAGGCCTATGGCAGCCGCACGATTTACGAGGGGCTGGATTTCTCGGTGCGCCGCAAAGAGCGCTGGGCTGTGATGGGCATCAACGGCGCCGGCAAGTCGACGCTGCTGAAGCTTGTCACCGGCGCGGCCGAGCCCGACAACGGCAACGTCACCATCGGCGGCAGCGTCAAGCTCGGCTACTTCGCGCAGCATGCGATGGATCTGCTGGACGGCGAGCGCACGATCTTCCAGAATCTCGAAGACTCATTTCCGCAGGCGGGCCAGGGCACGCTGCGCGCACTCGCCGGCTGCTTCGGCTTCTCCGGTGACGATGTCGAGAAGCGCTGTCGTGTTTTGTCGGGTGGCGAGAAAGCGCGTCTGGTGATGGCCAAGATGCTGTTCGACCCACCGAATTTTCTGGTGCTTGATGAGCCGACCAACCATTTGGACATGGCCACCAAGGAAATGCTGATCAAGGCGCTCGCCGATTACGAAGGCACCATGCTGTTCGTATCGCATGACCGCCACTTCCTCGCGGCGCTGTCGAACCGCGTGCTCGAACTGACCCCGGACGGCATCCAGCAATATGGCGGCGGCTATACTGAATATGTCGAACGCACCGGCCAGGAAGCGCCGGGTTTGCATCCTTAACTCAGTCCTCATGGTGAGGAGCGCGCCCTTGCGCGCGTCTCGAACCATGGCTGGCCGGGCACGGAGCCTGCCGCCATCCTTCGAGACGCCGTGCAAGTGCACGGCTCCTCAGGATGAGGGGGGGAGCTTGCGGCGAGACGCCCGTGCTACCCCGTCAGCGCCGACAGCGAGACACCGCGCTTCACCACGCTGCGCATCGCGAAGCTCGAATGCAGCCGCGCCACGCCGGGCATCCGCGACAGGTGCTGCTTGTGGATGCGCTCATAGTCCTCCATGTCGCGCGCCTGCACATGGACGAGATAGTCGTCATTGCCCGACATCAGGTAGCACGACACGACATCCGGGCATTTGGCGATCTCGCGCTCGAAGGCGGACAGCGCATCCTCGCTCTGCTTGTCGAGCGTGATGTGGACGTGGACCGTCATCATGTAGCCGAGCTCGGATGCGTCGATCTCGGCGGCATAGCCCTTGATGACACCCTTCTTTTCCAGGGCCGTGAGCCGCCGGGTGCAGGCGGTGGGTGACAGGCCGACTTTCTCCGCCAGCGCCATCTGGCTGATCCGGGCATCCCGGACCACCTCGCGAAGGATCTTCCGGTCGGTCGAATCGAGGTCGCTTGCCATGGTTCTCGCCAAAGTTTTGCAGGATTTCTCTACAAGGACGTAAATTTACGCCGATAATCACCGTTTATGACCGTAGCAGCGGCCGGAATCGCCGTAAAGCGTCATGCGGAAGGTGAGATACTGCCGTTGCGATCATTCGTGGCGGGGGATGTGATGCTGGCACCTTGGACAGGCGGAACGGGCACGCGCCACGCGAGCGCGGTGCTCACCATCGATCTCGAAGCCATCTCACGCAACTACCGGCTATTGGCCGAGCGGGTCGGCCCCGGCGTCACCTGCGCCGGCGTGGTCAAGGCCGACGCCTATGGCCTCGGCGCCGATTGCGTCGCGCCCGCGCTCTATCGCGCCGGTTGCCGCACGTTCTTCGTGGCACATCTCGACGAAGGGCTGGATCTCCAGACCCATCTGCCCCGCGATGTCGCGATCTATGTGCTCAACGGTCTGCCCTCAGGCGGCGAGCGCGATTGCGCCGAAGCCGGTATCGTTCCGGTGCTCAATTCGCGCGAACAGCTTGAGGCCTGGTCGGATCAGGCGCGGCAACGCGGCCGGATTCTGCCCGCGGTCGTTCAGGTCGATAGCGGCATGTCGCGACTGGGCATGTCGCCGCGTGAGGTCGCTGATCTCTCGGGCATGGACATCAGTGTTCTCGATATTCAGATGGTGATGAGCCATCTCGCCTGCGCCGATACGCCGGAGCATCCGGCCAATGCGCATCAGCTCGCGGCATTTCAGACGCTTGCGAAGCGCTTCCCCGGCGCGCGAAAATCCTTCGCCAACTCCTCCGGCATTTTCCTCGGCCGCGACTATCATCACGATCTCGTCCGTCCGGGTGCTGCCCTCTACGGCCTCAACCCAAATCCCGCGCAAAGCAACCCGATGCTGCCGGTGGTCCGTCTCACCGCGCAGGTGATCCAGACCCGGGAGATCGAGGCCGATGCCCATGTCGGCTATGGCTGGACTTTCCGCGCGACGAAGCCGACGCGGTTGGCGACATTGGCCATTGGCTACGCCGACGGTTTGCAACGTGCCTTCGGCAATGGCGGCGCGGTCTATTTCCGTGGACGGCGGCTGGCGATTGCCGGACGTGTCTCGATGGATTCACTGGCCGTCGATCTCGGCGATCTGCCGCCCGGCATGTTGGCACGGGGCTCGCAAGTGGAGATCATCGGCGGGCATCAGTCGCTCGATGCGCTGGCCGCAACCGCGGGCACCATTGGCTATGAAATGCTGACCTCGCTGGGTCAGCGCTATGAGAGAATTTACTCGGATGAGATCGATGCGCGGTGGACCGCCCGGTCTGGAGGCACGGTGCGATGAAGGTTCTGGTTCTTGGCGCGGGCGTGATCGGCGTCACCACGTCCTATTATCTGGCCAAGGCAGGCCACGAGGTGACGGTGATCGACCGGCAGTCCGGCGCCGGGCTGGAGACCTCGTTCGGCAATGCCGGCGAAGTCTCGCCCGGCTACGCCTCGCCCTGGGCCGGCCCCGGCGTGCCGAAGAAGGCGCTCGGCTGGATCATGGACAAATACGGTCCGCTGGTGGTGCGGCCGCAGGCCGATCCGCACCAGTGGCGCTGGATGCTGCAGATGCTGCGCAACTGCACGAGCGCACGCTATGCGCTGAACAAGTCGCGTATGGTGGGCATCGCCGAATACAGCCGCGATTGCCTGCGCACGCTGCGCACCGAGACCGGCATCACCTATGACGATCGCAGTCAGGGCACGCTGCAATTGTTCCGCAAGCAGTCGCAGCTCGATGCGACCGGCGGCGATATCGACGTGCTCAAGCAATATGGCGTGCCCTATGAGGTGCTCGATCGTGCCGGCTGCGTGAAATATGAACCGGGCCTCGCCGGTGTGAAGGATCTGTTCGTCGGCGGTCTGCGTTTGCCCGAGGACGAAACCGGTGACTGCCATCTGTTTACGCAGCGGCTGGAAAAGATCGCAGCCGGGCTCGGTGTGAAATTCATCTATGAGACCACGATCAAGTCCGTGGATGTCACCGGCGGCCGGGTCGCGCAGGTGACGACCGACAAGGGTGTCTTCACCGCAGATAGTTACGTGATGGCGCTTGGCAGCTTCTCGCCGCTGTTGCTGCGTCCGCTTGGCATCGATGCGCCGGTCTATCCGGTGAAGGGCTATTCCCTCACCGTGCCGATCACCGACGAGAGCGTCGCGCCGCAGTCGACGATCATGGACGAAAGCTACAAAGTGGCCATCACGCGCCTTGGTGACCGCATCCGCGTCGGCGGCACCGCCGAAGTCGGCAATTATCACCCGGTGCCGACCGCCCCGCGCCGCATGCCGCTCGATAAATCGGTGACCGATCTGTTTCCGACCGCCGGCGATCTCTCGCGCTCGACCTTCTGGAGCGGGTTGCGACCGATGACGCCGGATGGCCCGCCCATCGTCGGACCGACGCATCTCGGCAATCTCCATCTCAACACCGGTCACGGCACGCTCGGCTGGACCATGGCCTGCGGCACCGCGCGCGTGTTGGCCGACCAGATCTCGGGCAAGGCGCCGGAGCTGGATGTCAAGGATCTGGCGATCGCGCGATACAGCTGACGCCAGCCTGAGGCCGTTCGCTTGCTTAACCTCTCCCCGCCCTTTGCGGGGAGAGGTCGCCGCGTCTTCGCGGCGGGTGAGGGGCATCCACGGACAGTGCGACAATCAAACAACCATCGGATCGCACATGTTCCGATTCGATGGTGTTTCGCTGGAGAGGCTGTGTGCCTCGCCCCTCACCCCAACCCTCTCCCCGCGCAGAGCGGGGAGAGGGAGATGATCTCGCGTGTCGCGCGGCTCTTCGCATTGCGACGATTCTAGCCGCATGCGTGCCATGCTTCCGGCCACGCCCATTTACATCTCCGACATTTCCGTTTTCAGTTGCTGAAAACAATCGGGGGAAACATGAGCGGTCAAACTGCGCAGGCGCATCGCGCGTCGGCTGATGCCATTGAGGCTGATTACATCATCGTCGGTGCCGGCTCGGCCGGTTGCGTGCTCGCCAATCGTCTGTCGGCCTCCGGCAAATATTCGGTGCTGCTGCTGGAAGCCGGCCCGAAGGATCGCAATATCTGGATCCACATTCCGCTCGGTTATGGCAAGCTGTTCAAGGAAAAAACTGTCAACTGGATGTATCAGACCGAGCCCGAACCGGGCCTCGATGGACGCTCGGTGTTCCAGCCGCGCGGCAAAGTGCTCGGCGGCTCCAGTTCGATCAACGGGCTGCTGTATGTGCGCGGCCAGCACGAGGATTACGATCGCTGGCGCCAGCTGGGTAATACCGGCTGGGGCTATGACGATGTGCTGCCTTATTTCAAGAAAGCAGAAAATCAGACGCGTGGACCGAGCGAGTATCACGGCGTCGGTGGTCCGCTGCCGGTGTCGGATTCGCGTTGCCCCGACCCGCTGTCGGAGGCCTTCATCGCCGCTGCTGCCGAGACCGGCATTCCCGTGAACAACGACTTCAACGGTGCGACGCAGGAAGGGGCTGGCTGGTTCCAGACCACGACAAAAGGCGGTCGCCGCGCCTCGACCGCGCGGGCCTATCTGCGCCCGGCATTGAAGCAAGGCAATGTCCGCGTCGAGACCGAAGCACTGGCGCAGCGTATCCTGTTCGAAGGCAAACGCGCGGTGGGCATCGAGTTCAAGCAGCACGGCGTGGTACGCAAGGCGCGCGCCCGCAAGGAAGTGTTGGTGTCCAGCGGTGCCTATAATTCGCCGCAGCTGCTGCAGCTCTCCGGCGTCGGTCCTGCGGATCTCTTGAAAGAGCATGGCATTGACGTGCTGCTCGATGCTCCCGGCGTCGGCAGCGATCTGCAGGATCACATGCAGGTCCGCATGGTGATGGAGTGTCCGCAGAAGATCACGCTCAATGATTTCGTCAATCATCCGGTTCGCAGGGCGATGATGGGTCTGCAGTATGCGGCGTTCCGCACCGGTCCGCTGACCTATGCTGCTGGCACCACAGGCGCCTTCTTCAAGACCGATCCGCGCATGGCATCGCCGGATATCCAGATCCACTTCCTGCCGTTCTCCACCGACAAGATGGGCGAGAAACTGCATCCGTTTTCCGGCTTCTCGGCGTCGGTCTGTCAGTTGCGCCCCGAAAGCCGCGGCTCGCTGCGCATCAAGAGCGCTGATCCCTCGGTGCCGCCGGCGATCCGCATCAACTATCTGGCGACCGAAACGGATCGTACGGCGAATGTCGAAGGGCTCAAGATCCTGCGCAAGATGCTGAACGCGCCGGCGATGAAGCCCTTCGTGACGAAGGAGGTCGAGCCCGGCCCGGGCACGGTGACCGATGAGCAATGGCTCGCTTATTGCCGCCAGCGCGGCAGCACGGTCTATCATCCGACCTCGACCTGCCGGATGGGCAATGATGCGAAAGCGGTGGTCGATCAGCGGCTGCGCGTGCGCGGGCTCGAAGGCTTGCGCGTCATCGACGCGTCGATCATGCCGGACCTGATGTCGGGTAACACCAACGCACCGGTGATCATGATCGCCGAGAAGGCGTCGGACATGATTCTGGAGGATGCGCGCTGAAGCTTACCTCTCCCCGTTCTTTACGGGGAGAGGTCGCCGCGTCTTCGCGGCGGGTGAGGGGCGTGGTACGTGATTTCAGCTTGGCGATCTCTCGCGGATCGCATCTTCTTCGCTTCGATAGAGCGGATATAGGCTGGTTGTGTGCCATGCCCCTCATCCGACCGCGCTTCGCGCGGCCACCTTCTCCCCGCAAGCGGGGAGAAGGGATTACGCCTTCTTCACCCACACCTTGTTGTCGTGAAACGCAGCCCCACCGTAAGGCGCGACGGCTTCGCCTCCTGTCAGCATGTTGATGCCGTGGCCGCCGATATGCGCCTTGTTGGGGTGCACCGATTCCGCAATCAGCACACCGCGCCGCAGGCCCTCGAAGATGCGCGCGGTCAGTGTCGTCTCGCCGCGCGTGTTGCCGAGCGTCACGGCATCGCCATCGGCGATTCCCAATTTCGCAGCGTCGACCGGATGCATCATCACACTGGGTGCACCCTCGCGGGCCTGCGATGATGGCGTCTCGTTGAACGAGGTGTTGAGGAACGAGCGCGACGGGCTGGTGGCCAGGCGAAACGGATGCGCCTCATCGACCTGTTCGATCACCGCCCAGTGGTCGGGGAATGACGGCATCTCGTCCCATGCGCCCATCAGCCCGGCATTGGGCATTGGCACTGCCGACCAGTCCGCCTTGAAGTGGAATTTGCCGTCGGCATGGGCAAAACCGTCGAGATAGTGCGAGGTGCGGAAATCCGGCTGGATATCGCGCCATTTGTCGGCCTCCAACCCTTCGATGCCACCGCGGCCGCTGACTTGCAGCGTCTCGTCGATGATATCGCGCGGATGCATGTCGAAAGCGCGGTGTTTCGCGCCGAGGCGGATGGCGATGCCCTGCAGAACGTCGTGGTTCGAGCGGCATTCTTCCGGCGCGTCGATCAGCTTGGCGCCGACCGAGATGTGCTGGTTGCCGCCGGCGTAATAGAGATCGTCATGCTCCATGAACATGGTCGCCGGCAGCACGATATCGGCCATCATGGCGGTCTCGGTCATGAACTGCTCATGTACCGCGACGAACAGGTCCTCGCGGGCAAAGCCCTGCCGCACCAAGGCCTGTTCGGGCGCCACCGTCATCGGATTGGTGTTCTGGATCAGCATCGCCTTGACCGGTGGGCCGTTGTGCAAGGCCTCCGCGTCACCGGTCAGGATGCGACCGATCTTCGACTGATCGAGGCGCCGAACGCTCTCGTCGAGCACGTCGAGGCCCTCGATCAGCGTCTTGTCGAATTTCCAGATCGCGGCATTGTTGAAGAAAGCGCCGCCACCTTCCTGCTGCCAGGCACCGGTAACGGTGGGCACGCACAGCGCGGCATGCATCTGCGCGGCTCCGTTGCGGCTGCGGGTGAAGCCATAGCCGAGGCGGAAATAGCTGCGTTTGTTTTCGCCGACGAGATGGGCGAAGGCCTCAATTTCGGCGGCCGGCACGCCACAAATGGCTGAGGCCCATTCCGGCGTCCGCGAGGAAAGATGCGCCTCGAACTCGGGTGAGTGATCGGTGTATTTGGCGAGATAGTCGCGATCTGCAAGGTTGTCGCGGAACAGCACATGCATCACGCCGGCGGCGAAGGCGCCGTCGGTGCCGGGCCGCAGCAGGATCTTGATGTCGGCCTGCTTCATGGTGTCGTTGTCGTAGATGTCGACAACCGCGAGCTTGGTCCCGCGCTCCTTGCGGGCGCGGGAGACGTGGGTCATGACATTGACCTGCGTCGAGACAGGGTTGGTGCCCCAGATCACGATCAGGTCCGACTTCGCCATCTCGCGCGGATCGACGCCAGCGACCTTGCCGGTGCCGGCGGCAAAGCCGGCCCAGGCGATGGTCGCGCAGATCGTCGAATAGAAGCGCGAATATTTCTTCACATTGGCGAGGCGGTTGATGCCATCGCGCATCACCAGACCCATGGTGCCGGCATAGTAATAGGGAAATACCGACTCCGCGCCAAAGTCGCGCTCGGCCTCGTTGAACCTCAAAGCGATCTCGTCGAGCGCCTCGTCCCAGGTGATGCGGGTGAAATGGCCGGAGCCTTTCGGGCCGGTGCGGCGCATCGGATACATCAGCCGTTCGGGATGATGGATGCGCTCGGCATAGCGCGCGACCTTCGCGCAGACTACGCCGGCGGTATAGGTTTGCTCCTTGGAGCCGCGGACCCGGCCGATGGTGTTCCCGCCGATCACCTCGATGTCGAGGGCGCAGGCAGAGGGGCAATCATGCGGGCAGGTGGAGTGCTTGATGTCGATCTTGGCTTGAACGTTCATGCAGCCAAGCTAGCCAAAAGTTTACTGGAGGAAAAGCCGTGGTTTTACGCATCCCGCCCGTCAACCGGGCAGGCCTCCAGTCCGTAGTCCTCTCGGCTATTTGCCAAGGGCGTCACGTTGGGCGATCAGCCGGTCCAGCTCCTCATTCTGCTGAGCCAGCCGATCCGCGGTGCGCTCCTCGTTGCTCTCGCCGGAAGCCGCGGTGGCCTGCTCGATCAACTGCCGGATATTGTCGCGAAGGATGGCGATGCGATCGTCGAGCTCGGCGGCTGAGAGGGTGGAATCCATGGGGCGATACTCCTGACCCGCTACGGGCCGTACACAGACTATAGCGCGTCAGAAGTGCTTTCTATTGAATAATCTGCGGCACTAACCTGCGCCAAGCACCGGGTAGTCGGTGTAGCCAGCCACATCGCCGCCGTAAAACGTCGCCCGGTTATAGGGGGTGAAGGGCGCCTTCCGCTTGATACGCTCCGGCAGATCCGGATTGGCGATGAACGGGCGGCCGAAGGCGATGATATCGACATTGCCGGAAGCGACGGCCTCCTCGGCCGAGGTGCCGTCGAATCCGCCGGCGGTGACCAGCACGCCGCTCCACATCGGCCGGAACAGCTCATAGGCTTTAGGCACATTGTTATGAAACACTTCCGCGCGGCCGACGCCGCTTGTGCGCGGCTCGACGAAATGGAGGTAGGCGAGGCCGAGCTTGTCGAGCTCACGGACCACATAGCTGTAGAGCGGCATCGGATCGGCTTCGCCGGAGTCATTCGAGACACCATAAGGCGACAGGCGGACGGCGACACGATCCGCACTCCAGGCACCGATGACGGCATTGGTCACTTCGAGCAGCAGGCGGGCGCGGTTCTCGATTGAGCCACCATATTGGTCGGTGCGCCGATTGCTGCGGGTCTGCAGAAATTGCTCGAGCAGATAGCCGTTGGCGCCGTGCACCTCGACGCCGTCGAAGCCGGCTTCCCTGGCGTTGTGCGTGGCCTGCCTGTAGGCGTCGATAATGCCGGGAATCTCGCTGGTCTCGAGCGCGCGGGGCGTTTCGTAAGATACCGTCTCGCCTGAAGCCGTCCGCGTGGTAGCGTTGATCGCAATGGCTGACGGCGCGACCGGAAGCCCACCGCCGGGCTGGAACGAGGAATGTGAGGCACGGCCGACATGCCACAGCTGCAGGAAGATGATGCCGCCTTTGGCATGCACGGCGTCAGTGACCTGACGCCAGCCGGCGATCTGCTCTTTCGAATAGATGCCCGGCGTGTTCGGGTTGCCTTGTCCTTCCTGCATGACCTGCGACGCCTCGGCGATGATCAATCCGCCTTCGGTCGCGCGCTGCGTGTAATATTCGGCATTGAGCGTCCATGCAGCGAGGGATGTCTTCTCGGCGCGCATGCGCGTCAGCGGCGCCATCGCGACGCGGTGGCTCAATCGATACGGGCCGACTTGCAGCGGCTGGAACAGGGAAGAAGACGTCATGGGCGCTCCATTCAAAATATCAATCGGGCGATAGCCTTGGTGAACAGGTGTCGCGGCATTCGTATCGTTCAATACAGCGCAGGCCCTGGTCAATCAAAGTTGATGGCATCTATTCGCTGCACTACAGCCTTTAATGCTACGAGGCGGAATTAGGTTGGGCCATATGGGCCCTGACGACGAAGGACGGATCGCGATGGCGAAGAAGCAGGTTCAGGGCGTCGAAGACTATAAGGGTGCGGCCGCAGGTTGGGGCGCGTTGAAAGCGGTGGCCGACGCGGTGCGCGGACAGATGGCGGTGGTCAACGAAACGCACGGCCTGCTGACGATGAACCAACCGCATGGCTTTGATTGCCCGGGCTGCGCCTGGCCCGATCCAAAGCATACGTCATCATTCGAGTTCTGCGAGAACGGCGCCAAGGCGGTGTCGTGGGAAGCAACGGCCAAGCGCACGACGCCGGAATTCTTTGCGGCCCATACGGTGAGCGAACTCTGGGGCTGGCATGATCACGATCTCGAAAACGAGGGGCGTCTCACCCATCCGATGGCCTATGACCCGGTCAGCGACAAGTATCTTCCGATCTCGTGGGAAGATGCGATGGCGCGGATCGGTGCTGGCCTGCGCGCTTTGCCCGATCCGAACATGGCCGAGTTCTACACGTCGGGGCGCTGCTCTAACGAAGCAGCCTTCATGTATCAGTTGTTCGTGCGCGAATTCGGCACCAACAATTTCCCCGATTGCTCCAACATGTGCCACGAGGCCACCAGCGTCGGCCTTCCGGAATCCATCGGCGTCGGCAAGGGCACAGTGACGCTGGAGGATTTCGACCATGCGGATGCTGTGTTCTGCATCGGGCACAATCCCGGCACCAATCATCCGCGCATGCTGACGACCCTGCGCGAATGCTCCAAGCGCGGTGCTGCCATCGTTTCAATCAATCCGCTGCGCGAGCGCGGGCTGGAACGATTCACATCCCCGCAGCATCCAGCGGAAATGCTGACATTGAGCTCTACGCAGATCTCGTCGACCTATTACCAGGTCAAGGTCGGTGGCGACATTGCCGTGCTGAAGGGCATGATGAAGACCGTTGTGGCGCTCGACGCCGCGAGCCTTGCCGAAGGCGGCCCCGGCGTGCTCGACCGCGCCTTCATCGCCGAACACACCGACGGCATTGATGCACTGCTCGCGGATCTCGACGCGACCTCATGGGAGGCGATCGAGAAATCGTCTGGCCTGCCGCGCGCTGATATCGAAAACCTCGGCAACATCTACGCCGGGGCCAAGAGCGTGATCATCAATTACGGCATGGGTATTACCCAGCATCGCCACGGCACCGGCAATGTGCAGCAGATCGCCAATTTGCTGATGCTGCGCGGAAACATCGGCCGTCCCGGCGCCGGCATCTCGCCGCTACGCGGGCACTCCAACGTGCAGGGCGACCGCACCGTAGGGATCACCGAAGTACCCAACGCCGCACTGCTCGCCGGTATCGAACGCACGTTCAACTTCAAGCCGCCGAGCGCACATGGTCACGATGCCGTCGCCTCCGTGAAGGCGATCCGTGACGGGCGTTCGAAGGCATTGATCTGTCTTGGCGGCAATCTCGCGGTGGCGATGTCCGATCCCGAGGAAACCTATCCGGCGATGCGCAGCCTCGATCTCGTGGTGCATATCGCCACCAAGCTCAATCGCTCGCATCTGCTGATCGCGAAGGAGTCGATCATCCTGCCATGCCTTGGCCGTACCGAGATCGATGTGCAGGCGACGGGACCGCAACTGGTGACGGTGGAAGATTCGATGTCGATGGTGCACGCCTCGCGTGGCGGCTTGAAGCCGGCATCCGAGCATCTGAAGTCCGAGACTGCGATCGTCGCCGATATGGCCATCGCGACTTTGCCGAATACAAAGGTGAAGTGGCTCGACTACGTCGCCGACTACAGCAAGATCCGCGAGGCCATCGAGTCGGTCTTTCCGGCCTTCGAGGATTACAATGCGCGGATCAAGAAGCCGGGTGGCTTCCGGCTGCGCAATGCCGCCTCGGAACGGGAATGGCTGACGCCGAGCAAGAAGGCGCAGTTCCTGGTTTTCTCCGGCCTCTATGAGGACGGCCCCGCCGAGACCGCGTTGACACTGACGACGCTGCGCAGCCACGACCAGTACAACACGACGATTTACGGTATGAACGATCGTTATCGCGGCATCACCGGGCGGCGCGATGTTGTGTTCGTCAACGAGCAAGACCTCGCCCGCCGCGGGCTGAGCCACGGTGATCTGATCGACATCGTGCTGGATCGTCCGAACAGCGCGTCGCGCGCGCTGCGTCGGGTGACGGCGGTGGCTTACAACATCCCGCAAGGATCGGTGGCGGCCTATTATCCCGAGGCCAATGTGCTCGTGTCGCTCGACCAGCACGATTTGAAGTCGGGAACGCCGGCTTACAAATCGATCCCAATCCGGATCGAGGCATCTGCCGCTTAAGCTGCACCGCAGCATTGAGAGAGCATGACGCCTCATCTCTGGCGGTAGTTGCCGCGTGCGTTTTTTCAGCGTAGGCGGGCGCCATGAATAGCGCCGCCGAACCTGCCATGAAAATCCAGCCTGAAGCCGATGCACCGCGCATCAGTGTGGCGCTGATGGCCGCTCTGGTCATCCTGACCTGCGGTCACGTCCTGTCGAACCTGCTGCGTACCACGCCGGCCGTGGCTCTCGATCTGATGGCCGCCGATCTGAAATCGCCGGCGCAGACGGTGGCGGCGCTGACATCGGCCTATCATTTCTTTTTCGCGCTGCTGCAGATTCCCATCGGCGTCGCGCTTGATCGCTACAGCATCCGTTCGGTATCGCTCGTGCTGTTCGCAGGCACCGTTACCGGCGCCAGCCTGGCTGCCACGTCGAGCGGCCCCGTCTCGTTCTTTGTCGCACAGGCCATGATCGGCATGGCGACCTCGGGCATGCTGATGTGCCCAATGGCTCTGGCCGCCAAGAAACTGACGCCCGTGCAGTTCGGCCTGTGGTCCGGGCTCATCCTGTCGCTCGGCAATGCCGGCATGCTGCTGTCGTCGAGCCCACTCGCTTATGTGGTGGAGCACTGGGGCTGGCGCGCCGGCTTCTGGATCGCGGCCGCAGCCGGTGTAGTCGTGGCCGGTCTGGTGATGCTGATCGTGCCCGCGGACAAGCCCGTTCGGGGCGAGCGCCGCGCGCTGTTTGCCGAGATGGGAACGGTGGTGCGGCTTGGCATGTCGCCGTTGCTGCGCGGCATCGTCATTCTCGCTTTCGTTTCGCTCGCCGTGCAGATTGTGCTGCGTGGATTGTGGGCCGGGCCATGGCTGATGAACCTCAAGGGTCTGTCGCGAATCGAGGCCGGCAATGCGCTGGCGCTGTTCACCGTTGCATTGGTCGTCGCACCAGCACTTTCCGGCATTCTCGATCGCAAATTCGGCAAGCGCCGCCTGTTGCTCTTGGTGACGCAACTGCTCGCTGCGGCCTTGTTCGTGGTGATGGCATTGGGCGCGCCGGGCTATCCGCTCGCCAGCGCATTTGGGCTGACGCTGATGCCGGCGTCGTTCGATGTCGTGATGCTGGTCTCTATTGGCCTGCTCGTCTGCGTGCAGCCGCTGATCTATGCGATGACGCGCCAGGTGAGCGGTCTCGAAAATGTCGGCAAGGCGATGTCGGCGGTGAACCTATCATTCTTCCTCGGCACGGCTGTGATGCAATCCGTTACCAGTCCGATTGCCGCAGCCTGGGGATTGCCCGCAGTTTTAATCTCAATGGCGGTATTTCTGACCGTCTGCACGCTCATCTTCTTCGTGTTGACGCGTCCCGCAGCGCAGCGCGGGGCTGCATAACAGGTTCATGACGATTGCGACGGCAAGTTGCTGGAATTGCCGTGAGTCCTGTGGTCTGATGCGCAGAGTGACGCGATCAAGACGTCGCGCGCGGTCTCGCTTTGCGGGGCGCCTCACACAGGGAGGACGTGACTTGCCGTTTTTCGTCAGGGGAACCGATACGTCAGGGACTGTTTCACTCCGCCGCGACAACGCGGCCGGAGCTGTCAAGAAGGCCAGGGAGCTGCTCGATGACGGCAGCTGGGATGTCGAGATCACCGGTCCGGATGGACTTCCGCATCCGATTGCCGAATTCGAGGCGATGTATTCCGCCGGCGCGACGACGGCGGTGCATGCGACATAGCTGACAGGCAAGGGATGCAGTGACGGCGACCGATCTTGTTCTGCATCACTATCCGCGTTCGCCGTTTGCCGAGAAAGTGCGCGTCGCCTTCGGATTGAAGGGCTTGTCTTGGCGCTCGGTGATCCAGCCGCGGATTGCGCCGAAGCCAGAGCTTGTGCCGCTCACCGGAGGCTATCGCCGCATTCCGGTGCTGCAGATCGGCGCGGATATCTATTGCGATACGCGCCGTATTCTGGCCGAACTCGAGCGGCGTTTTCCCGAGCCGACGCTTTATCCGACGGGCACGCGCGGCCAGGCCGATATCATCGCGGCCTGGGCCGATAGCGCGCTCTTCGCCAATGCTCTTGGACTGGTCTTCGGCCTGAACGGAGATCGTTTCCCGCCGGAGCTGCATGCTGATCGCGCGAGTTTCACGTCAGGCAAGTTCGATGGCTGGGACAGCGTGAAGATGCGTGAGCAGATTCCTGCGCTGCGCAACCAGTTTCGCATTCATCTTGCCTGGCTCAGCGATTGGCTTGCGCAGAGCGACGCATTCCTGCTCGGCAACGCGCCGTCACTTGCCGACATCGCCGTCTACCACCCGCTCTGGTACGCGCGCGGCAATCTCGGTGAGAGCGAAGGTCTTGCCGAGCATCCGCGCGTTCTCGCGTGGATGGACCGGGTTGCCGCGCTGGGGCACGGAACGGTTGAGGATCTGTCACCCGAGCAGGCGCTGGAGACGGCCCGGCTTTGCCAACCTGCGGCGACGCCTCGTGCTGCCTGCGATGACAGTGCAGCTGATCAGCATGGTTCATTTCCGGAAGGCGCGATGATATCGGTCATGCCGATCGATTGGGGCTTCGATCCCGTCATTGGTGCGTTTGTTTCTGCGGGTCATGACAGCATCGCTCTGCGCCGTGACGATCCCGATGTCGGCGCGACGGTTGTACATTTTCCGCGCGCAGGCTTTGCGATTGCCCGGCTGTGAAAGCCCCATCACGGATGCATGGCCCTCATTCGTTATTTCCTCGCGCCGCAATTTGACGCAGCTGCGCAAAGGCGGCTAAGTCCAAAAAACGCTGCCTGACTGCGATATGCAGACTCCCAATCTGCAACGCAGTGTTCGACACTTCAGCGCCCCGTAACAGAACAAGAAAGCGCGCCGCCGCAGCGACGTTGCGAACTCGGAGGATATGACATGACCATGACCCGCCGCACGTTTGGACTTGGTGCCTCTGCCGTTCTGGCGAGGCCGATCGCTGCGCCGTTCATTCGTAGCGCAGGCGCTGCCGAGCCGGCGATCCGCATCGGCATGGTCAATTCGATGAGCGGCGGTCTTGCGGCTTACGCGCAGGAAGGTCAGCCGGCTTTCGAATACATCATCAAGAAGATCAATGCCGAGGGAGGCATCAAGAGCAAGGGCGGCGCCAGGATTGAGCTGGTGCTGGCGGACGATACCAGCCAGCCGGCGCGGACTGCCGCTGAAGCACGGCGTCTGATCACCGAGGAAAAGGTGCAGCTTCTGACCGGCACCATTCTCAGCGCACAGATGCTGGCGCTGACGCCGGTGGTCGACGAAGCCAAGATTCCGACGCTGTCGGTCTGGGCCGGTGGGTCGCAGTCGAACTATATGTTCACGCTGGGATATCCTTATGATCGCGGCTATGCGCAGACCATGCATGATTTCGTCGTCTCATTGCGCGATGATTTCAAGTTTCCGATCAAGACTGCCGTCATGGCCTATTCGAATTACGAGGCCGGCCAGCAGTCCAACAAGTTCCTTGTCGAGAAGCTGAAGGCGAGCGGCATCCAGATCATCGGCGAAGCCGCGCTCGATATTCGTGCGCAGGACCAGACCGCGGCCATGGTTCGCATTCGCTCGCTCAAGCCGGACGTTGTTGTCGGCCTCGTGACGCCGCGCGATGGCATTCTGCTGCATCAGGCGCGTTACAATCTGAACTATCACGGCAGTATCTTCTGCGGTGGCACTGGCGGCTATTCGGATCTGTCGCTCTGGAAGGATCTCGGCCCCGAGATCGGCAAGGCCGTGCTGACGAAGAACCTGTTCGGTATGACCGGCTTCAGCGCCGGCGCCAAGATCGAGTCGATGCAGAAGATCGTCACGGAATTGCGCGATGTCGCCAAGCTCGAAAAAATCGGCCAGGGCGCGGTGCAATATGCCCAGGCGGCCCGCGTGCTGCAGCAGGTGCTCGAGAATGCCAAGTCGCTGCAGAGCGATGCGCTGCTCGAGGCGCTGAAGAACGTCAATATTCCGGCCGGCGATCCGAACCTCTACATCGCCAAGCCGAAGGGCCTGCAATTCGCAGAAGACCGTCTGCTCAAGGATGGTTCAGCGATGTTCATCCAGTGGACTCCCGAGCAGGATCAGCAGGTCGTATTCCCGAAGGAATTTGCCCAGGTGCCGCCGCGGCCGAAGGCCTGATCGGCGCTGTAGTAAGACTGAGCGCAACATAAAGAGTGGACGGCTGTGGCATTTCTGGAAGTCTCCAACATCACCAGGCGGTTTGGCGGGCTGGTCGCGCTCAACGCGGTGAGTTTCGACGTCGAGAAGGGTGAGATTCTCGGCATCATCGGCCCGAACGGAGCCGGCAAGACCACGCTGTTCGGTGTGATCTCCGGCTTCATTCCGCCGAGCGCGGGCGACGTCGTCTATGACGGCGAAAGCATCATCCGGGTGTCGCCGGATCGCCTGGTGCGCCGCGGATTGATGCGCTCCTTCCAGATCGTTCAGTCCTTTGCCGACATGACGGCGCTCGACGTCGTCACGACCGCAGCATTGACACGCCGGCCGATGCGCGAGGCCATCGACTATGCAGCCCAGGCGCTGCTGCGCGTCGGCCTCGGCGGCAAGGAGCACAAGACGCCGGCGACACTGTCGCTGCAGGACAAGAAGCTGCTGGAGCTGGCGAAGTGCATCGCCACCGATCCGCGCTGCATCCTGCTCGACGAAGTAATGGCCGGCTTGACCATGGCCGAGACCGCCGCGCCGATCGCGATCATCGAAGAGCTCAACAAGCAGGGCGTCACCATCGTGATGGTCGAGCATGTGATGCCCGTCATCATGCGGCTGGCGCAGCGTATGGTGGTGATCAATTTCGGCGAGAAGATCGCGCAAGGCACGCCCGACGAGATTCTCAAGGATCAGCGCGTCGTCGATGCCTATTTCGGAGATCATCTCGATGCTTGAGATCGATAACCTGGTTGCAGGCTATGGCGGTGTGCCGGTGCTGCGTGATGTCAACGCCAAGATCGCTGCGGGCGAGATTGTCGGCCTGCTTGGCGCCAACAATGCCGGCAAGACCACGCTGATCAATGCGCTGTCCGGAATGGTCAAGCCGATATCCGGCCGTATCTTGTTTCTGGGTGAGGACATCAGCAAATTGACGCCGCAGGCGCGTGTCGAGCTCGGCATCGTGCAGGTGCCGGAAGGACGTCTGGTGTTTCCGGAAATGAGCATCCGCGAAAATCTTCTGCTCGGCGGCATCAACGCGCATGCGCGCAAGCATCGTCCGCAGCAGATGGAGAAAGTCATCGGGTTGTTTCCGCGGCTCGGCGAGCGGCTGACCCAGAGTGCCGGCTCACTGTCAGGCGGCGAACAGCAGATGCTGGCGATCGGCCGCGGGCTGATGGCGGAAGCCAAGCTCCTGATGCTCGATGAGCCCTCGCTCGGTCTGTCGCCACTGTTCGTGCAGTATATTTTCGAGATCATCGACAAACTACATGCTGACGGGCTGACTATCCTGCTGGTCGAGCAGAATTTGAATCTGACGTTGCGCCACGCCAGGCGCTGCTACGTGCTGGAGCGCGGGCAGGTGGCGGTGGAGGGCGATGCGGAGACCGTGAAGAACGATCCGCGTACCCGTAGCGCCTATCTTGGTCTGTGATCGGAGAGTGATGTGACCGAACTTTATCAGGCTCTCGCCCAAGGTCTTCTGATCGGCGCCACCTATGGCTTGCTGGCGCTGGGCATGGGGCTCGTCTACGGCGTCTCGGGTGTCGTCAACTTTTCGCATGGCGATTTCATCTCGCTCGGCATGTTCATGTGCCTCGCGCTGTATTCGGCCTTCGCCATGGACCCCTATGTGTCGATCATCATCACGGTGCCGCTGATGACCGCGATCGGCGCGCTGGTCTACATCTTTCTGATACGGCCGATGGTCGGGCATCAGTTCCTGATGGTGGTGCAGCTTACGCTCGGTCTCAGCCTGGTGCTGCAGAACGGCATCCTGATGGTGTTTGGCGGTGAGCCGGCGCGCACACCGTCTTTCGTCGAGTCCAAGCTGATCATTCTCGGTGACGTGGTGCTGCGGGTGCCGCATATCGTGGCCTTCGTCGTCTCCTTCGCGCTCGCCATTGGCCTCTACATCATGCTGCGCTCGACCGATTTCGGCCGCTCGATCCGCGCCGTGCATCAGAATGCCCATGCCGCCGCGCTGATGGGCATCAATGTCGGCCGCGTCCAGGTGCTCACGTTTGCGCTCGGCATCGGCATTCTCGCGCTGGCTGCCGCGCTGCTGCTGCCCGGCACGCCGATCCAGCCGACCCAGGGTCTGCGTTACACCGTGATCACGCTGCTGGTCGTTGTGCTTGGTGGCATGACCAATTTCGTCGGCATCATGCTCGGCGGCCTGATCATCGGCATCGCCGAAGCCTTCGGCACCATCTATCTCGACGGTCCGATCGGCTTGCTGCTGCCTTACATCATCTTCGTGGCGATCATGCTGTTTCTTCCGAAGGGCCTGACCTGGAGCTCGGCACGATGAGAGAGGAATTCTACAAGACGCTGTCGTCGCCGATCTGGTGGGGCGCGCTGGTCATCGCCGCCATCATGCCCTTCGTGCTGTCGAGCTATTACGTCCACATTCTCACGCTGGCGCTGGTCTATGTGGCACTGGCTTCGTCGTGGAACATCGTCGGCGGCATGGCCGGGCAGATCTCGCTGGCGCACAGCCTGTTTATCGGCATCGGATCGATGTTCTCGGCCGCGCTGTTGCTCAAACTCGGCATCAATATGTGGCTGGGTCTCGTCATCTCGGCGGTGATCTCCGGAATCCTGGGCGCCGTCATCGCCTGGATAGACTTCCGCTTCCAGCTCGGTCATCTCTCTTTCGTGCTGATCACGCTGGCCTTTGCGGAAATGGGCAGCATTGTCGTCGAGGGCTGGGACTTCCTCGGCGGTGCGTCGGGGCTGCTGCTGCCGAAGGACACGGGTAATTTCCTGGCGTTCCAGTTTGGCGGTGGCCACGGCGCGTTCTGGATGATGCTGGGGCTGGCGGCGATCTGTGTGCTGGTCAATGTCGCGATCCTCAACTCACCGCTCGGCTATTATCTGCGCACCATCCGCGACAACGAGAAGGCGGCGCAGGCGATCGGCGTCAACATCCTGCGCTACAAGATCACCGCCATGGTGATCTCGGCGATGCTCGCCTCCGTCGTCGGCACCGCCTATGTGCGCTATCTCACTTTTGCCGATCCCTATCTGCTGATTTCGCCCGTGATCACCATCGAGATCGTGCTGTTCGCGACGGTCGGGGGGCTTGGCCGCGCCTATGGCCCCGCGCTCGGCGCATTGCTGCTGGTGCCGCTTGGCGAAATCCTGCGCGGCAAGCTCGGCAGCACGCTGCCCGGCCTGCACTATTTCATCTACGGTATCGTCGTGATCTCCGTCATTCTGGTCACGCCGCGTGGGCTGCTGCCGCTGTTTGAGCGGCTCTGGGCGCGCTGGCGCGGCCCTGCGGTTGCCGGCAAGCCCTAAGCGGTTCGGGAATTGCTGGCGCTGGAACTTCGGTCATCCGTTGGCTGATGCCGTTTCCAACGATAGTCTCTCGCCGCGGCGGAGCATTGGCTCCGCCCCGGTTAGGAGCTGAAATCATGCGCTTCGACGCGATCATCATCGGGGCCGGGCAGGCTGGACCCTCGCTCGCGGGTCGGCTCACATCCGCAGGCATGTCGGTCGCGATCGTCGAGCGTCATCTGTTTGGTGGCACCTGCGTAAATACCGGCTGTAAGCCGACCAAGACACTGGTCGCCAGCGCCTATGCCGCACATCTCGCACGCCGCGGTGCCGACTATGGCGTCATGATTGACGCGCCCGTGCGGATCGATATGGCCCGCGTGAAGGCGCGCGCCGACAAGGTGATCCACGACTCGCGCAATGGCGTCGAAGGCTGGTTGCGCGGTATGGACAAATGCACGGTCATCAACGGCCATGCGCGCTTCGAATCTGCGGATACGATCCGTGTTGGCGATGAACTGCTGACAGCTCCGAGGATCTTCCTGAATGTCGGTGGGCGGGCTGTCGTGCCTGATATGCCGGGCATCAACGACGTCACCTATCTGACCAATACGGGCATCCTGCAGCTCGACCGGGTACCGAAACATCTGGTGGTCATAGGCGGCAGCTACATCGGCCTCGAATTCGCACAGATGTATCGCCGCTTCGGCGCCGAAGTGACGGTGGTCGAGAAGGGCGCGCATCTGGTCTCGCGTGAGGATGTTGAGATTTCAGAGGCGATCCGCGATATCCTGCTCGCCGAAGGCATCCATATCCGAACCAATGCCGAATGCATCACCTTCAAGCCGCATCCCGATGGCGTGGCTGTCGGTGTCGATTGCACCGAAGGCGCGCCGGAGATCATCGGCAGCGATGTTTTGCTCGCGGTGGGACGCCGTCCGAATACCGACGATCTCGGTCTCGACAAGGCTGGCGTCGCTGTGGATGACCGCGGCTACATCAAGGTCGATGACGGTCTCGCTACCAATGTGCCCGGTATTTTCGCGATGGGCGATTGCAACGGCCGCGGCGCTTTCACGCATACGGCTTACAACGACTTCGAGATCATTGCCGCCAACCTGCTCGATGGCGCAAGCCGCCGCGTCAGCGATCGGCTTCCCGGCTACGCGCTGTTCATCGATCCGCCGCTTGGCCGCGTCGGCATGACGTTGACGCAAGCAAAAGCCACGGGAAAGAAGCTGCTGATCGGCACCCGGCTGATGACCCATGTGGGCCGCGCCGTCGAGAAGGGCGAAACCGCGGGCATGATGCAGGTCGTCGTCGATGCGGAGACGAAGAAGATTTTGGGAGCTGCCATCCTCGGCACCGGAGGCGACGAGGCGATCCATGGCATTCTCGACATCATGAATGCCGGCGCCGATTACACCCAGCTGCAATGGGCGGTGCCGATCCATCCGACGGTATCGGAACTGATCCCGACGCTGCTCAACGAGATGAAGTGATCGCCGCTCAGGCAGTCTGGAACTTGAGTACGGCCATCAGCGTCAACAAGGTGGTTGCGCAGGATGCAGACACAATCGCCATATTGATCAGATTACGGGCTGCCATTGTCACGACCGCAGAAGCGGGGTGAGCCGCATCGGGCGCAGCAGTCTTCTTGCGCGGAGCCGGTTTCTTCTTTTGTGCCATGCCGATCCCCAAAGAGAGGGGTCAGACCGTTGACCGGCCTGACCCTGACGCCTTCCCTGCCGAGGTGTGTCCCTCGATCATGACGCGACCATCGCATGAATGGCCGGTGAACTGCTTAACGCGAGTGGTGAATCGAATCTGACCGGATTCGATGGTTTATGAATTTCCTCGTTCTAGATCGTCCGCCCGCCGTCCACGGGCAGGATCACGCCGGTGAGGAACTCGGATTCCTCGCCCGCCAGATAAACGCAGGCATTGGCGATATCCGAGGGGCACGACATGCGGCCCAGCGGGATCGTGCCGATGAATTTCGCACGGTTCTCCGGCGTATCCGGCACGCCCATGAAGGATTCCAGCAGCGCGGTTTCGCCAATCACCGGCGCGATGCAATTGACGCGGATGCCATCGGGCGCCAGTTCCACGGCCATCGACTTCGACATCAGGTTCACCGCGCCCTTGGTGGCGTTGTACCAGGTCAGGCCCGGGCGCGGCCGGACACCGGCGGTGGACCCGATATTGATGATGCGGCCGCTCTTCTGCTTCTTCATCACGGGCACGCAGGCATTGGTCATCAGAAAGATCGATTTCACATTGATGTCGAATGCCTTGTCGAATTCTTCTTCGGTCACTTCGAGCAAGGGCTTGTTACGAAAGGTCCAACCGGCATTGTTGACAACGACGTCGAGCTTGCCGAATTTTTCGACCGCGAGCTTCACCGAAGCATCAACATCGGCCTTGCTGGTGACGCTGCCGCCAAGGGCGATTGCGCTGTCGCCGATTTCGGCCGCAACCTTCTTCGCGCCATCGGCATTCAGATCGAGGATGACGACCTTGGCGCCCTCGCGCGCGTAAGATCGCGCGATCTCGGCACCGAAACCAGATGCGCCGCCGGTGACGATGGTGGATAGGCCTTGAAGTCGCATGTTGTTTTCTCCCGGATTTTGCGCCTTGTCTGGCGCTTGACGATCAAGGTTAGAGCCGATGGCGGCGACTGTGAAGGCGCCACGGCGAATGGCTGCTAGAGGAAGCGTGGCCTTTACAGGAAACGTCTTGCGTTGACTTCTTCGAGATCGAGGCCTTCCTCGATCGCATGCAGCACACTGTCGTGGATTTCGCCCTCACGGTGCATCTTCAGAAGCTCTGCACGGCCGGCTTCGATGGCGGCTAGCACCGTCGTGTAATGGTCGATGCGGTGTGGCGATAGTGCCTCAGCCTCTTCGGCATAGCGCGCCGCGGCGCCCTTGCGATAGGTATATTGCTCGAACAGGCGCGGATGGCGATGTGTACCGTCATCATTGCGTGACGCCTTCTCGACGGCAGAAAATTGCGCGGTTGCAACCCGCGCGCGCGCCTGCGCCTCGCTCAGTTTGGAGTGATGCGGTGTGCGGACATTGTCGGTTTTGATCAGACGGCGCACGATCGGTGCCAGGGTCGAACCCTGGACAAGGACCGTCACCAGAATGACTGCGAAGGTGATCGCCAGGATGACGTCGCGGCCCGGAAATTCCTCCGGCAATGATAATGCGGCAGCGAGGCTCACCACGCCGCGCAAACCGGCCCAGCTCATGATGAACGGCACTGTCCATGGCGGAGCGGGGTCGCGGGCGCGCAGCTTCGGCATCAGCATGCGCGGCAGATAGGTGCCCGGAAACATCCAGGCGAAGCGCGCGAGGATCACTGCTGCGATGACCGCAGCCGTCACCGGCAACAGCGCCACCACCGCGTCATAGCCGCCGAGGCGATACAGCACGCCGCGCAGCGACAGCCCGATCAGGATAAACACCAGAGATTCCAGGACGAACACGACGACGCTCCACGCTGCGGTGGCGCGGGTGCGCGTCGCAGCGCCGAAGAACTCGTGCTGCTTCCATCCGAGGATCATGCCGCAGGCGACGGTGGACAGCACGCCGGAGACGTGCAGTTTTTCCGCGGCGATATAGGAGATCCAGGCAACCAGGAAGGTCCATGCAATGGCGAGGTCGATTTCCTTGATGCGCTTGATCACCAGGATGGCGGCGAAGGCGAAGGCGATGCCAACAAGCAGGCCGCCGATGGCGACCGAGAAGAAACTCACGGTGGCTGCAGTGGCGCTGAACGAGCCGGTCAGCGCTGCCGCGATGGCGAAGCGCAGCAGCACCAGGCCCGATGCGTCGTTGACGAGGCTCTCGCCCTCCAGCAGCACGATGATGCGCGGCGGGAGCGGCACGCTCTGCAGTACGGCCTTGGCCGCCACCGAATCCGGCGGCGAGACGATGGCGCCGAGCGCAAAACAGGCGGCCCAGGGCAGCGACGGCATCACCAGATGCGCAACGACGCCGACCACTAGGGTGGTGAAGAAGACGGCGCCGACAGCGAGCTGCAATATGATGCGCAGATCGGCGCGGAAATCCCGCCAAGAGGTGAACCAAGCGCTCGACATCAGCAGCGGAGGCAGAAACAACACGAGCACCAGCTCGGGGTCGATCTCGACATCCGGGGTGCCCGGGATCAGCGCGAAGCCGATGCCGCCGAGGATCAGTGCAGCCGCGCGCGGGAGCTGAAAACGCCGCGCGATCATGTCGAGCAAAACGATGACAGCCATCAGCAGGAGGATAATTTCGAAGCGGGAAACGGCGGTCATGATGGCCTGTCGAAATGCGAGAAAAACGGTCGGACGTCGATTCGGGCCAATGCCGTGATCTGATGTCTGTCATCTATCTTGCAAATGTCGCACGGGCTGTACAGCGGGCCAGTGATTTTGCAGCAGGCCAGCACGAAAAAGGGCGACCCGACGGGCCGCCCTTCGATGCCATGCGCTTCAGACTACTCTGCGCTGCTGACCAGTCGCAGCGACACCCTATGCTCCATCATGCTGCGATAAGTGGCCACATAATCGAGAGCCATACGCCGGGCGGTGAAGCGGGTTTCGAACTGCTTGCGGATCGCTGTACGGTCCATGCCGGCGAGACGACCCACCGCGGCAACCGCGCTGGTCTCGTCCTCGACGATGAAGCCGGTGAGGGCCTCGTCGATGATCTCCGGCACCGAGCCGCGGTTATAGGCAATGACCGGCGTGCCGCAGGCCATGGATTCGATCATCACCAGGCCAAACGGCTCGGGCCAGTCGATCGGCAGCAGCAGGCCATAGGCGCCGCTGAGGAATTCCGGCTTCTCCCGGTCGCTGATCTCGCCGATATATTCGACCAACGGATGATCCATCAGTGGGCGAACGACCTGCTCGTAATAGTCCTCATCCGCGCGGTCGATCTTGGCCGCGATTTTCAGCGGGATGCCGGCGCGGATGGCGATCTTGATCGCGCGGTCGACGCCCTTCTCGGGCGCAATACGCCCGAGCACGGCGAGGTAGCTCGGCGTGATCGGTTGCGGCGTCAGCAATTTCTCGGGAAGGCCGTGATAGATCGTGCGCACGAAATTCGCCTGCGGCACTGGGCGCCGCTGCGCATTCGAAATCGAAACAACGGGAATCTTGGAGAAAGTCGTGAAGGTCGGCTGATGTTCCGGAAGATCCAGACGGCCGTGCAGCGTCGTGAGAAATGGTGTGGGTTGGCGGGAGAATAGCGAGAACGGATAGTAATCGAGATGGAAATGCAGAACGTCGAATTCGTCGTCGTCACATTTCTGTCTTACGCGCTCGAGCATTTCCATATGGAGGGCGTTGGGATCGCGGACAGAGCCATCGAGCCGCAGCGCCTTCGGCCATCCGGCGTCAAGCTTGCCTGACGTTTGAGAGTCACCGCTGGCGAAGAGCGTAACATCATGCCCCTGCGCCACCAGCTCTTCGGTCAACCAGTGGACGACGCGTTCCGTGCCTCCATAGAGTTTCGGCGGAACGGCTTCTGTCAGCGGAGCAACTTGCGCGATGCGCATTTACATATCTCCCATGTTGGAAGTGATGAACAACTTCAGCGACGACGTGTCGGTACCGGTATGCCTGAAGCTGGAACGTTCTCGCATCTGCGAGGTTCCTATGTGATCTGCGTAGTTCGTCCACACTGTGGTCTTGCTGATGCCATCACGTTCAACCACGGTTTCCGGAGTGTTAATGCTGCCCGAATGTTGCGCCGAGATGGCGAGAGCGTGGGAAATTCGGGATGGCATCATCTCCATCAGCGGGCGGGGACGCTGTCCGTCGAGATTCTTGTTCTTATTCAACGGGTTTTGACAATCACATGGACAGTCTTTCCGGATATGCGTATCGCCCTTTCGCTTTCGTGATGCGCTACATCAGGATGCGTTCTGCATCGCATCTGATCATCCTGATATCCGTGCTTGCTGCCGTCGCCTGTTCGGTGGGCACGCAATATGGAATTAAATTTTTAGTCGATGGCCTCTCATCGGGACCTCAGGGAGCCGGTAATACCGTTTGGATCGCATTTGGCGTTCTGATTTCGCTGATCACGGCAGACATGTTCCTGTGGCGCGTGGCCAGCTGGACCGCGAGCTACACATTCGTTGGTGTCACCGGCGATCTCAGGCGCGACATCTTTCGCCATCTGACCGGACACGCACCGAGCTACTTCTCGGATCGGCTGCCCGGCATGCTGACCAGCCGTATCACGGCAACATCCAACGCGGTCTTCACCGTCGAAAACATGTTTGTCTGGAACGTGTTGCCGCCCTGCGTCGCGACATTCGCGGCGATCATGCTGATTGGAACCGTCAGCCCGCCGATGGCGGCGGGACTGACAGTCGTGGCGGGCGCCGTGGTCGTGATGATGTTCAAGATGGCCGCGGCCGGCAAGAAACTGCATGACGATTTCGCCAGCAAGGCGGCCGCCGTCGATGGCGAAATGGTCGATGTCATCAACAATATGCCGCTGGTCCGCGCATTCTGCGGATTGAGCTTCGAGCATGACCGCTTCGATGAAACGGTCGATCGTGAGCTGAACGCCCGCGGTCGCAGCCTGCGCTATCTTGAGCGTCTGCGCCTGACGCATGCGGCCATCACGGTCGTGCTGACGATCGGGCTGCTCGCCTGGGCGATCATGCTCTGGCAAGGCGGCGGTGCCAGCACCGGCGACGTCGTTCTGATCTGCACGCTCGGTCTCTCGATTCTGCACGCGACGCGAGATCTTGCGGTGGCGCTCGTGGATGTCACGCAACATGTTGCGCGCTTGTCCGAGGCGCTCTCCACATTGCTGGTGCCGCATGAACTCAGCGACCATCCTGAAGCCGAGCCGCTGGTGAAATCAGGTGCAGCGATCGCCTTCAACAATATCTCGTTCCGCTACCCCGGCGGTCTGCAGGTATTCGACAAGTTCACGTTGCGGCTCAATGCCGGCCAGCGCGTTGGCCTTGTCGGCCAATCCGGCGGCGGGAAGTCGAGCCTGTTTGTATTGCTGCAGCGCTTCTACGACGTGCAGGATGGCAGCATCACCATCGATGGCCAGGATATTTCACGCGTGACCCAGCACAGCCTGCGTCACGCGATCTCCGTGGTGCCGCAGGACATCTCACTGTTCCATCGCTCCATCATGGAGAACATCCGGTACGGACGTCCCGAAGCGACGGATGATGAGGTATTGCGTGCAGCCATTTCGGCGCGTTGCGACTTCGTCGAGACGCTGCCGGAAGGTCTTCACACCATGGTCGGGGACCGCGGCGTCAAACTGTCCGGCGGGCAGCGCCAGCGCATCGCCATTGCACGCGCCTTCCTGAAGGACGCGCCCATTTTGTTGCTGGATGAGGCGACGGCTGCCCTCGACAGTGAATCGGAGGAGGCGATCCGTGAGGCGCTGGCGCGTCTGATGCGTGGCCGCACGGTGATCGCGATCGCGCATCGTCTCGCAACGCTGCGGAATTTCGATCGCGTGGTCATGCTGCAGAGCGGCAAGATCATTGAGGACGGTAAACCTGATCATCTGATGCAGGGCGAGGGGCCGTATAGGGAACTCGTCACACAGGAAATGAGCCGTCTCGCGCAGCACGCAGCCTGACGACTCAGTTATCCTCTCCAGGCGCTGCGTTTATCTTTGTGCCTGTCTTCACCTTACAACCGGCCGAGGTCGTCCATGCCCATCGATGCCGCCGCGACCAAGTTGAACGCTATCGCCGATCAAAAGGCAGTCGAATCGCCGTTTTACATTCCGATGACGGGTCCTGCGTCGCGTCCGCGGCGTGCGCTCAAGCACGACGATACGTTCGTGGTGCTCGACAGCCATGGTGACATCGGCGCGTCCGCGGGTGGGCCGGATGGCCTGTTCAATGCCGATACGCGTTATCTCGCGCGGCTGGAACTGGCACTGAATGACGTTCAGCCGCTGTTGCTCGGCTCGAATCTGCGCGATGACAACTCGTCGCTGACCGTCGATCTGACCAATCCGGATATCTATCGCAACGGCCGCCTCGTGCTGCAGAAAGATATGCTGCACATCGTGCGTACGTTCTTCCTGTGGCGTGGTGCGGCCTATCAGCGGATCGGCCTGCAAAATCACGGCGAACACCGCGCCAGTTTCGATCTGACGCTCACATTCGACAATGACTTTGCCGATCTGTTCGAGGTGCGCGGCGAAAAACGCAAGCATCGCGGCATCGCCACGAGTCGCCTGATCGGACCGAGTGACGTTGCGCTGGAATATACCGGCCTCGACGGCCGGTCGCTTAGCACGATGGTGCATTTCGATCCGCGCCCGACGCGGCTGGCAGCCAATACCGCGACCTACCACTTCGAGCTGAAGCCGCAGCAAACGACGTCGCTGTTCGTTGCCGCCAGTTGCAACGCCGAGGCCGGCCACAAGCCTGTGCCGTTCTTTCGTGGGTTGCTCGCGCATCGCCGCGAGATGCGCAATTTCAGCAAGGGTGCGGCGACGGTCGAGACCTCGAATGATATTTTCAACGAGGTGCTCTGCCAGGCGATGGCCGATCTCAGCATCCTGATGACGAATACGCCGCAGGGGCGATACCCCTATGCCGGTATTCCCTGGTACTCCACGACATTCGGCCGCGATGGCCTGATCACGGCGTTGCAACTGTTGTGGATCGATCCGCGCGTGGCGCGCGGCGTGCTCAAACGGCTTGCGGCATTTCAGGCGAAATCGGTCGATCCGCTGGCGGATGCCGAGCCCGGCAAGATCCTGCACGAAATGCGCGGCGGCGAGATGGCTGCGCTCCGCGAAGTTCCGTTCGCGCAATATTACGGCAGCGTCGACTCCACGCCGCTCTTTGTGATGCTCGCAGGGATGTATGTCGAGCGCACCGGCGATGATGAAACCCTGCGCGAGCTGTGGCCGGCCGTTGAGGCGGCCCTCGCATGGATCGACGGTCCGGGCGATCCCGACAAGGATGGCTTCGTAGAATATCAGCGCGCTACCGAACAGGGGCTTCAGAACCAGGGCTGGAAAGATTCGTATGACGCCATCTTCCATGCCGATGGAAAGCTCGCTGAGGGCAATATCGCGCTGGCGGAAGTGCAGGGTTATGTCTTCGCCGCCAAGCATCTGGCGTCGCGTCTCGCATTGCGCATAGGCCTGCCCGACAAGGCCCGGCAGCTCGAGGCCGAAGCGGAGCATCTTGCTGCGCGGTTCGAGGAAGCTTTCTGGTGCGAGGAACTCGGCACCTATGCGCTTGCGCTCGACGGCAAGAAGATGCCTTGCGCGGTTCGCGCCTCCAATGCGGGCCAGTTGCTGTTCACCGGCATCGTCCGTGAAGACCGTGCGCGCATGGTCGCCGCTGACCTGATGCGTCCGCATTTCTTCACCGGCTGGGGCATTCGCACCATTGCGCGCGGGGAGGCGCGCTACAATCCCATGTCCTATCATGACGGCTCGATCTGGCCGCACGACAATGCGCTGATTACACTCGGTCTGGCACGCTATGGCCTGAAGCATTCGGTCGAGGCCGTCTTCAAGGGCCTGTTCGACACCGCGGCCTATATGGACTTGCGACGATTGCCGGAATTGTTCTGCGGCTTTCAGCGCGAAAAACGCCGCGGCCCGACCTTGTATCCGGTGGCCTGCGCGCCGCAGGCCTGGGCCAGCGCAACGCCGTATACTCTGCTCGAGGCAGCGTTAGGAATCGAATTCGATGTCGCGCGCGGCGAGATTCGTTTCCGCAATCCGCGGCTGCCCGCTTTCCTGCAATACGTCATTTTGCGTGATCTCCGGCTCGGCGAGTCGAGCGTCGATCTCTGCCTGCGCAAACACGAGAACGATGTGTCGCTGGAAGTGCTGCGAACCCGCGGTCAAATCCAGGTATCGATCGTATTGACGCATTGACGCGTCGCCTGGCGCTGGGGTCGTGCCCATCAGCGAAACGCGTGAGTGAGGGAGTTTCTATGCCTGCAATTCGCACCGTTGCCGGATTGGCTGTCGCGTTGGCGTTGAACGCCGTGGCCGTGTGCCAGGCGGCGGATGCGCCTGTGCCTCCGCCCGCGTCGTCAGCGAAATCCACCCCTGAAGCGCAGCCGTCCGTGCCGTCGCCCGCACCTGATGCGGCTGCCGTGCAGCCGGCAACGCCACCCCCGGTCGCGTCTGCGCCTGTCGCCAAGCCGCCATCGGTTACGGTGATCGACGCTTTCGATGCCAAGGGCATTCTCGGCCGCGACGTGCGCAGTCCCGCAAGCGAGAATATGGGACGCATTGCCGACGTGATCGTCGATCGCGCGGGACAGGTGCGCGGCGCGGTCATCGACTTCGGCGGATTCCTCGGGGTCGGCTCGCGCAAGATCGTGGTCGATTGGGGGGCGCTGCATTTCTGGAACGTGGCCGACAAGACCGCCAGCATCACGCTCGATCTCACGCGCGAACAGGTGCGTGCCGCGCCGGAATACAAGGACGACCAGCCCATCGTCGTGCTCGGCGCGTCCGGCACACTGACGCCGCTGAGGTTTCCGCCTCTCACCATGCAGGAGCGCTAATTGGCGGTTCACGCGACCACACGTGCAGCTGATCTCTCCCGCCGCGATGATGTCGCGGCGGTGCCTGAGGTCGCCTGTGCGCCGGGGATTGCGCCGGAGTCCGAGCTGGGCCCGCAGGAGCCGCAGCGGGGTCCTGAGCCGTCGAAGCAGAGCCTGCGCGGGCTCGACTGGTTCATCTTCTTTCTCGCCGATGTGCAAACCGGATTCGGTCCGTTCGTCGCGGTCTATCTCACCACGCAGAAATGGACGCAGGTCGAGATCGGCTTCGTGCTGTCGATCGGGGGCATCGTCGCGCTGCTCGGCCAAATTCCGGGTGGTGCGATCATCGATGCGGCGCGCTCGACGCGGCTGGTCGCCGGCGCCGCGGTCGCAACGATCGGCGGCTGTGCGCTAGCCTACGCGGCGCTGCCGGTGTTTCCTGTCATCGTCGCGGCAGCGACGTTGCATGCGATGGCGAGCTGTGTGCTCGGCCCCGCGATTGCCGCTATCAGCCTGGGGCTGGTCGGGCCGATGCGGATCGGTGAACGGCTGGGGCGCAATGCGCGCTTCGCCTCGCTCGGCAATGGCGTCGCTGCCGCCGTCATGGGCACCTGCGGCTATCTGCTGTCCAGCCGGTCGGTGTTTATCGTCACCTTCTTGCTGGCGCTGCCGGTGCTCTATGCGCTGTCGCGGATTCGGCCCCAGGAGATCAACTCTGCTCAGGCCCATGGTGCCGGCACCAAAGAGGCCGAGAGTAAGAAGCCGATCCGTTTTCGCGATCTGGTGCGCCAGAAACCACTGTTGATTTTCGCCTGCGCTGTGCTGCTGCTGCAGCTTGCCAATGCCGCGATGCTGCCTTTGATGGCGGGCGTCGTCACGACGCGCTCGGCCGATTGGGCACCGGCGCTGATCGCCTTCTGCATCGTGGTACCGCAGGCCATCGTCGCGGCGACCTCGCCGACGGTCGGCCGAAAGGCGCAGCAATGGGGCCGCCGGCCGCTGCTGCTGATCGCCTTCGCCGCGCTCGTGATTCGCGGATTGCTATTCGCCGTGGTCACCGACCCGTTTGCGCTGGTCGCCGTGCAGGTCTTCGACGGCGTCACTGCAGCCGTGTTCAGCGTGATGATCCCGCTGATCGTCGCCGACATCGCCTTTGGCAGCGGTCGCTTCAGCCTTGCGCAAGGCATTGTCGGCACCGCCACCGGCATCGGCGCGTCGCTCAGCACGGTGACCGCCGGCTTCGTCGCCGACAAGCTCGGCGCGCCGGTTGCCTTTGTCGGCCTGGCCTGCGTCGCCGGGCTTGGCTTGTTGCTGATCTGGCTGGTGATGCCGGAAACCCGCCGCGACCACGGCGAGGTTGAGAGCGGACCTTAGGGCGCGACGCTTTCGCCGAGGAAGTTGACCGCCGCCGTGACGCCGCCCTTGCCGTGCGGAATGCCGAGCGCCTGCAGTCCCATCTCGATCACGCCGAGCGTTCCGAGAATCATGGGCGCGTTGACATGGCCCATATGGGCGATACGGAATGCTTTTCCGTGCAGGTCGCCGATGCCGACGCCGAGAATGACGCCGCATTTGTCGCGGCAGTAATCGAGCAACGGCGTCGGGTTGTCCATCCGCACCGTCGTGACCGTGTTGCCACGTTCTTTCGGCTCGATGATGTTGAAGCTGAGTACGCCGCCATCGGCCCATACGGCAACGGCGCGGCGCACGGCTTCCGCCAGCAATCGATGGCGCTGGAATACGTTGACGAGCTTTTCGTCGAACAGCATGTCGATGGCCTGACGCTGCGCGAACATCAGGTGCACCGGCGCGGTGCCCGAATGTTTCCGGTAGTGCTCGTCGCCGTCGCGCTCGGTCCAGTCCCAATAGGGCGTGCGCAGATTGGCAGTCTTGTGCACTTCGCGCGCACGATCATTCGCCGCGACGTAGCCGAGGCCGGGCGGTGTCATCAGGCCCTTCTGTGAGCCTGACATGGCGACATCGATACCCCATGCATCCATCTCGAATGGCATGCAGCCGAGCGACGCCACGGTGTCGACCATGAACAGCGCGGGATGACCGGCGGCCTTGATCGCCTTGCCGATGGCTTCAATGTCGTTGAACGCGCCTGACGCCGTGTCGATCTGCACTGCAAGCACAGCCTTGATCTCGTGCTTGGTGTCTTGTCGCAACGTTGCTTCAACTTCGGCAGGACGAATGGCGCGATTCCAGTCGCCCTTCAGGCTCTGCACCTCGACGCCCATGGCGCGCGCCGCATGGCCCCAGCCGACCGCGAATCGCCCGCTTTCCAGCACCAGGATCTTGTCGCCGCGCGACAGCACATTGGTGAGCGTCGCTTCCCAGGCACCATGCCCGTTGGCGATATACATATAGGTGTTGCCTTTAGTGGCGAACAACGTGCCGATATCGCGCAGCAGCCCGAATGTGAGCTGCACCATTTCCTTGGAGTAGATATCCAGCGGCGGACGATGCATCGCCCGCAATACTTCGTCTGGCATCGTGGTGGGGCCGGGGATGGCGAGAAATTCACGACCTGCACGAACGACCATTTTCAATCCTTGTTGGTATTTTTGGCCATGGTGCCATGGCGCAGCGCGAAATCAAAGCGCGTGTGAGGTGGTTTGAATTTCACTGCTTAGTGAGTCAGCGCATCACGCCCGATCACATTCGCGATGGCCTGGAAAATCTGGTCCTTGATCTCGGTCGCCGCCGGGCTCGGGATCGTCTCGGGAGGGCCGTCGTGTTTGGCACAGGCCACCACCAGCCGCAGGATCCAGACTTCGCCATCCGTGTAGTACAGGTCGCCGCCGCCATTGTGGCCGGCGACGGTTGGGCCGATTCCGGTGACCTGATATTTGGCCTCGACCATGCCGGCCTTTTCGAGATCGCCCGCGAGCACCGCGCGCTCGGCGTCAATATCGGCGGCGATGTGATGCGTGATCGCGCCGGTGTATTTGCTGATCCCGACGCTGCGATCGAAAGTCGCATCGCCGAGCCAGACCGGGCGATCTTCCTGCCCCTTGTCGAGGACCTTCCAGAGCCGGATGTGGTGGCGATGATCAGCGCTGTTGCCGACCGGCTTCTCGAAAGCGAGATCCTCGCGGCGGCCGAGATAAACCAGCGGGCTCACCGGTGCTTCGCGGTAGGGGCGGTCGAGCAGGACGCTGCCGACAATCTCGAGGGACGAGCGCAAGGTTACGGGATCGGCGGGATACCAGCCGGCAGCATGCATCGCGCACAGCACGTCCTTCTTGTCGCCGATCAGGCCGACATTGATGGGATCGCCGGGAATGCCTTGCGCGGTCATCGTCGTCATCGGCAATCCGGCAAGGCTCTTCTGGTGCTCGTAATGAGTCCAGAGTTCCGGGAGCAACAGATAGGCGATGCCGCCATAGATGACCAAAGCGAGCAGCGTCAGCCGCGCCGCCCGGAATGTCCGGCTGCGGCGTTGTTTTTGCGCAATGACATCCGTCTGCAGGTCAGCCACGGTTCCGCTCGATCGAATCTGAGCGGGGAACCTGCCACGTCAGCGCCACGATGTCATCGTCGGGTCTCGCGGCAGCCGGCGGCTTCGGCCTCTTCTTTAGAGCAAAACCAGCGTGTTCCCTTGCTGATCCGCATGCTGATCTTGGCATACCAGCGGCTTTCGGGCGTGTGGTAGATGCAGACGCCGGCCCGGTTGACGTTGCCCTTGATCCGGCAGGCCGGCGACGGCGCCACGTGGCCGGATGCCGAGGCCAGCAGGATCGGCAAGGCATCCTCCGGAGGCTTGATCGAGCCGAGAATGGTGGTTTTCTTGTTGCGTACGCGCCAGTCCCAGGGCGCAAAGAATGCGCCGGCCCAAAGTCCGGCCTTGGCCTCACGTGCGGCTTTCTCGTCGGCATCATAGGCATGCGAGAAGCGCACATAGGAGAGCGCCCAGCCGCTCTTTACCATCCATTGGCTGATATCCTCGCCGTCCACCTCGCATCTGGCGACCGAGCGACCGAAGCGATCGGTCCGTAGCACGTGGCAGGTCCAGCTCTTGTCGCCGACATGTTCAACAAGCGCTTCATGTGCCGCGACGCCGCAGGTCCAGCGCTCGCCGGCGGCATTCAGGCACAACTGATCGAGACCGGGCGAGTCCATGCCGGCGAGCCGGATGCGGGTCGCGCCAATGGTCATCTGGTCGCCATCGCGAATCTTCGGCACCCCGGTCACGTCGGCGGCCTGTGCCAGTGCGGGAATGCAAAGCATTGCGATAAAAAGAGAGAAGGTGCGGAACATGCGCATCGAACCGTTTGATTGCAAAATCATGACGACAATCCGGAGACAGTGCGGGCATTTCGCCGCCCATGCCAGCGCAGTCGCTCCTTCATACCTTCAACTTCGCGCGATGAACTATGCCGCGTGGCCGTTCATCATTCTCCGCCGCGCCAGCGCGAGACCCATCAGCACGAAGGCTGAGGTCACTTCGGGACCGCCGACGAGAATCCGTGTCGGCGTTTTCATCTTGTTCCATTCATAGGCCTTGAACGGGCCCTTGCGGCCACCTTCGCCTGTTGCCGTGATGATGCAGCGCAGCGCAGGTGCGAAATGCGCGAGCTCACCGCCGAGATGTCCGAGCGCGATCAGTGCGAGTGCCGCATCGAAGGTATTCATCTCGCACGCAATCAACTCGTCCTGCACATAAGCGAGCACACGCAGGCGGATGAAGTCGAACGTGCCGTCGGTATCGATGGCCTGTTGCGTCGCGGCCGGCAATTCACGGAAAGCCGCATAGCAGCGGCCGAAATAGGCGCTGTAGAGCTCCGGCAGATAGTAGATGTGCGATTTCGGATCGGCGAAGGCGCCGGATGCCACGAGGCGACGCTGGAAGCCGATGATCCGCTGCATCGTTTCCAGACGTGTCGGCGTCTCCATCACCTTCCAGCGGACGAGATTCCGGAACGAGACCTCGAGCACGTCGAGATTGAGCGTCGGATCGAGATCGTTGCCATAGGGCCGTTCGCCCGCGAGATTGTCGATCCAGGTGACGATGGCGCCGTCATAGTCGATGTGGTCGTTGATCGGCACGGTGACCATCGGCTCGTTGCTGCCGTTGCCGACCTGATAACCGGCATAGAAGTCGAGCAGGGGTTGATCGAGGATCGGGTCGGTGGAGCCGGCCTGTGTGGCGGCGGAGAACGAGCAGGCGGTGGTGTCGCAGTCCGGCACATAGATGCCGAAGCCGAGGTCCTGCTTGATCTGTGCGAACAGCCGGCTGAAGCGCGGATGCGGCGGCGGCGCCAGCGCGGTGATGACGTTCACGCTCGTCCCGTCATGCGAGCGGACTTCCTCGCGGCTGGTGACCAGACAGAATTCAACCATCGCATCGATGGCGCGGCGCGAGGATGTCGTCTGGTCCGGCGACGGCAGCCCGGTTTCGCCGAAGCTGAGCAGCGCCTCGGTGAAGAAGGCGTCGTAATAGGCCGAGCGATGCCGGATCTGCACCGGCTCCCACATGGGTTCGGCAATGCCGGTCCATGGCGGATTGATGAGTTTTCCGGCCGGTGAGCGGGCGATGAAGATGCGCGCGAGGGTGAACAGCAGCGTCGAATTCTTGTAGCCGCGCGAATTGAGGCCCGTCAGGGCCATCAGGAAATCGCGGCCATGCATGTCGGGATCGCCGATCAGGTTGAACGCGGCGTAAGTAGGAATGAAGCCGTTGCGGTCGAACGAGCGCAGCAGATGCGTGCCGCAGGCCTTGATGACATTGTCGATCTCGCGCAGCGACGGCGCCTGCGCTGACGCCGTCACGGGCTTCGGCTTTGGATGGCTCAATGTAACCGTGTCGAGCAGCTCGGCGATGGGCTGGCCGATGGCTTCCCAATCGGGGTTCTCGTCGTCGCGCGCCGCTCTCAGGGCCTGCTGTAAGGCTTTGAACCGGGAGGGATCGCGCAGCTCGGGCAGGCCCGCGCGGCAAAGTAACGGGCGGAGCGCGGCATTGCCGAGCGCAGTTTTGTAGAACTTGACGATATGGGCGTCGCCGCCGGTGTGCTTGTGAAAGAGGGGGTCGCAGAGGTCGTAAAGCGACGGGCCGTCCTTGCTGGCTGTCAGCGCGCGGTATGCGGCGCCGGCAAAATAAGTCACACCCATGAGGTTTCTTTCAGTGCGGTCCCTGCGCACGCTTCGAAAACCGCCCGCCGCTGCTGCGGCGCAATCGCCTCCCGACACCTGCAAGCCTTTGAAAAGTTGCACGAATCGGTCGGGATTACAATTGCGTGAAGCGCAAGCGCGTTCAAGACCTTAGCCTGGTCAGTCAGTAACCCTGTCTTAAATCCCGGCCTTTACCGGTTGCCCGGGTGGCCCTGGCGGGTTAACAACCAGTTTGCTGCGATGCCGCAAATTGAGCGCATTTAATACTCATTGGTTTGGCATCCCTTCAAACCTATTTCGACGTTCGCGCGACCCACGGTTGTGCCTGAACGATGAGCAGGAATGACGTTATGAACGTACGGCAGTTTCGCGTATCCCGTCGCTCGATCACTGTGGCCGCAGCTTTTGTCGGTCTGGTGTCGCTGGTGCTTGGCGCCAATGCCGCGCTGAACAAGCGCTCGCTGGAAGCCGCACAGGCCGAGACGGTGACCGGGACGATCAATCCCGTGGCGAAGGCGTCGCGCATCGCGCTGGTGATCGGCAACGGTCATTACCCCGACGCCGGCGCGCCGCTGAGCCAGCCGATCAATGATGCACGTGCCATGACGAGCGCACTCCGCCGCGACGGTTTCGACGTCGATGTGGTGGAAGACGCGACCCGCGATGACATGACCCGCGCTGTCGAGCGCCTGAAGGCCAAGATCAAGCCTGAAACCGTCGTGATGCTGTATTTCGGCGGCTATGGCGTCCAGGTCGGCCGCCAGAGCTACATGATCCCGGTCGATGCCGCGATCTGGAAAGAGCGTGACATCCGTCGCGATGGCATGAGCGTCGAGGCCGTTCTCGATATTATGAAGGAGCAGGGTGCCCAGGCCAAACTGGTCGTGCTGGATGCGTCCCGCCGCAATCCCTATGAGCGTCGCTTCCGCGGTTACTCCCGTGGTCTCGCGCCGATCGATGTTCCTGAGAATGCGCTGATCCTGACCTCGGCGACGCCGGGCAAGGTTGCCGACGATGTGGATGGTCAGAACAGCCTGCTCGCAACCGAATTACTGAAGAACATGAAGGCCAAGCCGGCGAGTGCCGAGTCCGTCTTCACCAACACCCGCGTTGCGGTTACCCGCGCGACCGCCGGTGAGCAGGTTCCTGCCGTGTCGTCGTCGCTCGTCGAAGACGTCCTGCTCGGCGATAGCGCAACGGCCAAAGCCGGCAGCTAAGCTTTCCCCATCGCGTTTATTTGTTAGCGTCTGCGCTGGCCATCACGGGACGAACCGGATCGCCTTCGCGCAGCAAGGCGCCCGCCCGCGCGACAATCACATCGCCATCGCTCAAACCTTCGCGTACCTCCACGCGTCCGCCTGACATCAGCCCGATCTCGACGCGCCGCGTCTCGATACGCTGCCGCCGCACCACCTGCACGACGGTGCCGCCGGCACTATAGAGAACGGCGGTCAATGGCACTGCGACGCCGCAGCTTTCGCCAGTCTTGATGATGGCACGCGCGTAGGAATTGCTCATCAGCCGCCGGCCCGAGGTGATCGAGACCACGACCTGGCCGAGCTGGCTGTTGGGCTCCACGGTGGAGGCGACGCGTTTCACTTTACCGTCCAGCTCTCCAGCGCCGATCACCTTGACCTTGACCGGCTGATCGACTTTCAGCTTCGGCAGGTCGCGCGTCGGCACCTGGCCGATGAATTCGAACTCGCTCCGCGCGATGATGTTGAAAAGAGCCTCGCCCTTGGCCGATGCGAGTGATCCGACCACGGCGGACGAGGCGCTGACCAATCCTGCAACCGTCGCCTGCACTTGCAGCGAGCCGCCTTCGGGCGGCGTCAGGCGTGCGAGGATCTGGCCCGCGGTGACGTTCTCGCCGGCGTCGACCATGACCTCTGCGACCTTGAGGCCCGGACGATCGGGACGGATCGAGACTTCCTCGCGCGGGATCAGGATGCCGGAGACTTCGACCGTCGCGGAGAAGCAGGACTTCGCGGCGGTCAGCACGGTCACTGCTGCACCCTTCGGGGCATCAGCAGGATCGTCGGCGGCCAGAGCCGGCTGCGTGAACACGCATAGCGACAACGCGACCAGCAATCTGGCCCATGTGGTGGTTCGCTTGGAAGAGGCGACGGGCAGGGTCATTGCATATGCCTATTTGTGCGGGACGGCGGGTGGTTGACCGTTTTGCGGGTCTTCCTCACCGCTCGACGCCAGCAGTTTGCGCCCGAAGCGCCATGCTAATTGTCCGACATCGTCCATCATCATGAACATCGCCGGCACGAACAGCAGCGATAGCGCTGTCGAGAAGATTAGCCCGCCAATGATAGCAAGCGCCATCGGCGAGCGGAATTCGCCACCGGCCCCGAAGGCCAGTGCGGACGGCATCATGCCAGCGACCATGGCAACGGTGGTCATCACGATCGGCCGCGCGCGTTTCATGCCGGCGTCGATGATCGCGACCTCTCGCGGCTTGCCTTCGCGAATGGCTTCCACTGCAAATTCCACCAGCATGATGGCGTTCTTGGTGACGATGCCCATCAGCATCAGGATGCCGATCCAGACAGGCGTCGTGAGTTGCTTGCCCGTCAGGAGCAGCGCCAGGATCGCGCCGCCGATCGAGAGCGGCAGCGAGAACAGGATGGTGATCGGTTGCAGGAACGTGCCGAACAGCAGCACCAGCACCGCATAGACCATCATCAGGCCTGCCGAAATTGCGGTGGCGAAACCATCCGCGAGTTCGTTCAGGCTTTCGGCGTCGCCGGACTGCTTGACGCTCACATTCTTCGGCAGGCTCTTCATGACCGGTAGTTCGTAGATCTTCTTCAGGGCATCGCCGAGTGCGGCGGTACCCACGAGATCCGCGGCCACGGTGGCCTGACGTTCTCTGTCGTAGCGGTTGATGCTTGTCGGTCCCTGGTCGAGCTTGATATCGGCAACGACGGATAGCGGCACGCCGCCGCGCCCGCCGCCAAGCGGTACCCGCAATTGTTCGAGGATCTGGAAGTCGGCGCGTGCCGTGTCTTCGAGCTGCACGCGGATCGGCACCAGGCGATCGCCGGCATCGAATTTCGCCAGAGCCGGGCCGACGTCGCCGATGGTGGCGACGCGGATGGTTTCCGACAGGCTCTCGGTGGAGACGCCGAGTCGTGCCGCCAGATCGGCACGCGGCTGCACGCGCAGCTCGGGACGATCCAGCGAGGTTTCCGAGATCACGTTGGAGATCAGTGGAATGCGCTTCATCTGCGTCGCCAGTTCGCTGGCGACATTGGCGACGATATTGCTGTCGGTGCCGGTCACCACCAGCGAGATGGCGCGCAGCCCGTTCTCGTCGAGGAACCAGTAGCGAATATCCGGAACGCTTTCGAGTTCCTTGCTGATATCGAGTTCAAGCAGGCGCTGTGTATGTGCGCTGTCGCGTTCGCTCTTCGGGGTGTAGTTGATGATGAGAGCTGCGCGCCGCACTTCATAGGTGCCGGGTGGAACGTGACCACCATCGACGAACACGCTCTTCACTTCAGGTCGCTTGCGGAGCCGTGCGACGATATCTTCTGTGACCTTTTCGGTGTAAGCAAGCTGCGATCCCGGCGGCAATTCCATCGCCATCAGCGAGCGCGCGGTGTCTTGCGCCGGCAGGAAGCCCTGCGGCAGCAGCTGGATGCTCCAGATCGACAGTGCGAAGACGGCGAGACCGAACAGAACCGTCACGTAGTAGCGTTTCACCGACAGGGTCACGAGCTTGTTGTAGGCTTGCAGCAGGCGCCCCGGCGGTGGATCGTCGTGCTTGTGATCCTTGAGGAAGTAGGCCGCCAGCACAGGCGTGACGAAGCGCGCTGCCAATAGTGAGAAGAACACCTGCACCGAGACAGTGATGCCGAACTGCTTGAAGAATTGTCCGGCGATGCCCGACATGAAGCTGGCCGGGGCAAAGATCGCGATAATCGTGAGGCTGATGGCGATCACGGCGAGGCCGATTTCGTCCGCCGCTTCCAGCGCGGCGCGATAGGGCGATTTGCCCATCCGCATATGCCGCACGATGTTTTCGATCTCGACAATGGCGTCATCGACGAGAATGCCCGTCGATAGCGTGATGGCGAGGAAGCTCACGAGATTGAGCGAGAAGCCGAGCAGGTCCATCGCCCAGAAGGCCGGGAAGATCGACAGCGGCAGCGAAATCGCGGCGATGACCGTGGCGCGCAGATCGCGCAGGAAGAAGAATACCACGATGACGGCGAGCGCCGCGCCTTCGAACAGCGTCGAGATCGCGGCTTCGTAATTGCCCTTGGTGAAGTCGACCGAGGTGTCGATCAGTTTCAGATCGACGTCGGGATAGGACGCCTTCAGCGCGTCGATGCGCTTCTGGACGGCCGCGGCGACCACCACGTCGCTGGCGCCCTTGGATCGTTTGATACCCAGCGCCACCACGGGCTCGCCGTTGAAACGCGCAAAGGTGCGGCGATCGGCGATGGTATCGGTGACCGTGCCGAGATCTTCGAGCCGCACCTCGCCGCCGGACGGCAGGCTGATCATGGTGCCGGCGAGTTCGTTCAGCGTCTTGGCGCCGGCCAGTGTCCGGATCGCCTGATCGTTCTTGCCGATTTCGGCGCGTCCGCCGGCGAGGTCCACATTGGTGCCGCGCAGACGCCTGGACACATCGACTGCGGTAAGGCCTGCGGCCTGTAAACGGTCGGGATCGAGCGAGACGAGGATTTCGCGCTCGACGCCGCCGATGCGCTCGACCTGGGCGACGTTGCGCACGCCCTGCAATGCGCGCTTCACCACGTCGTCGACGAACCACGACAGCTGCTCCGGCGTCTTGCCCGGTGAGATCGCAGCATAGGTGACGATTGGCAGGCCGATCACGTCGACGCGCTGGATCAGCGGTTCGTTGACATTCTGGGGGAGATTGGCGCGCACGCGCGTTACGGCGTCCTTGACGTCGTTGAGCGCGCGATCAGTGTTGGTTTCCAGCGCGAATTGCACGGTCGTGACTGACAGGCCGTCAGTGATCGACGACGAGATGTGTCGCACGCCTTCGACGCCGGAGACGCCGTCTTCGATGGTCTTGGTGACCTGCGCTTCAAGTTCCGCGGGCGCTGCGCCGAATTGCGAGACGGCGACCGAGATCACCGGAATGTCCGCGCTCGGTAGCCGCGTGATCGCCAGCTTGGTGAAGCTGATCCAACCGAGCACCAGAAGAATGATCGAGAAGACGATGGACGGAAGCGGATGGCGGATCGACCATGCCGAGATATTCATTGCCATTAACGCACCCGCGATCGATCGAGGTCATCGACGAACATGGTCTGGACCTTGTCGCCGTCATGAAGTGATGTGCCGGCATCGGCAACGACGATGTCGCCCACCTCGACGCCTTCGAGAATTTCTGTCGACGTGTCAGACACCAGCCCCACCTTCACACGGCGGGTTTCAATGGTGTTGCCCTTCACGAGCTGCACCATGAAGTGTTCGATCGCCGAGCGCGGGATCGCGACGCCGCAGCTGCGCTTGGCGTCGATGCTGGCGCGGGCGAAGACACCGACCTTGAGCGACGGGTTGCTGGCCAGCGATAGCCGGACATGGCCCAGCTGCGTCACGCGGTCGATCTGCGGCGACACCAGCCGCACCTTGCCGAAAATATCGGGCTGATCGTCGCGGCTGATCCGCGCCGTGACGCCGGGGTTGAGCTTGAGGATGTGGATGCTTGGCACTTCCGCATCGAGTTCAAGTTCGTTGTTGATGGCGATCCTGAACATCGGCCCGGCCTGCGGCGAGGCGGGCGCGCCGACGATGGTGTTCACGGAGGTAATCAGGCCTGCCGCCGGGGCGCGCAGCGTCACCGGATTCGGGCGTGCATTGCCTGCTGTCGGCGGCGGTATCAGCCGGGCCAGTTCCTGGTTCTCGGTGACGGTGTCGCCTTCGCGAACCAGTACTTCGGAGACCTTTGAACCTTCGGTCTCGACGCCGACCACGGCCTCGCGGCGCGGAACCACGAAGCCGGTCACCCGCACGAGATCGGAGAAGCAGGCATTGGTGGCCTTGGCGACGATCACCATGGCGCCATTCGGCGAAGCGGAGCCGGCGGGTGCGGGTTCAGCGGCGAAGCCGATAGAGGTGGTTGCGACCATGGTGGCCGCCAGCGACAGACATGCGAGAGACGGGGAGAAGCAGGCAAAAGCCTTCATTGCGAGATCGATCCACTTGGTATTACGGAGCACCAGGGGCATTCGATCGGTGCGGCGGCAGGTTGGGGCAATCTATACAGGATATCCGCGATCACCACAGCAAACAGCGTCCCGCGTGGTACGGAACGCTGTGGTGCGGCAATCCGCAGCAAGCTCGAAGGTACCACCGAGCTCTATTGGGATGCGGTGGTCTTGTTCGCCATATTCACCACCTGAACGCGGCGGTTGGACGGATCGGTCGGCGCCACGCCGGCCTTCGGCTTGCCCTTGCCATAGCCGACGGTGACTAGGTCGGCGCCGGCGATGCCGTATTTGTCCGTCAGATAGCGCTTGATGGCATCAGCGCGGCGCTCGGAGAGGTCCTGGTTGTATTCCTCGCCGCCGACGGCGTCGGTATGGCCGGCGACCACAAAGGTCGCGCCCTTGAGGTCGTCGCTGCTCAGCGCCTTGCCGAGGGCCTGCACCGAGGACAGCGACTTCTTGCTGATATTCGCCGAGTTGTAGTCGAAGGTAATCTCCAGATCGATCGCCGGCTTGGTCTGGGCGACGGCGGCGATCTGCTCGCGCTCGCCGATCGATAGCGACCGCGTGCTGCGATTGCGAAGGGAGTCGACGAACTTGCCTTCCGCGGCATTGACGGCCGGCTCGGCCGGCGGCGTCATCGACAGACCGCGGGTCAGCGGCTTCTTCGGCGCCAATGCGCGCAGGATCTGGTCGGAGGTCACTTCCTCAGCCGCTGCAGCGATGCCTGCGGTCAACGACAGGGCGACGCTGATCATGGCGATCGTGCGAAGTGCCTTGAAGCCGGGGCGTGCGGATGTGTTTGACATGGGTGCATCCTTCATTTCGTCGCGCGAAACGCGCTTGAATCAAATCCAACAAAATCTGGTGCCGGATCGCTTCAGGATGGCTTCCGGCTTGCCATCAATAGTGTCCGCTCGCGCGCCGCAGGTTCAAACCGGGCGTGCGGATTCCTGCGATTTTCTTGCGGCTTTCCCGCGAAATTCCGGTGACCTCTGGGGATCATCGGATGCCGTGCTATCGGACGCCGTGCTATCGCACGCCGTAGCCGGCAAATTCCTTGACGATGTCCGGGTCCATGGCCTTGGCATTGGTGATGTCGAGATCGCCTTCCGCCGTCTGGCCAAGGCGATGTTTGGCCAGGCCGCGGCCGTAGAGCGATGAAGTCAGCTGCGGATTGATCTTCAGCGCAGCGTCGAAATCCGCAATCGCATTCTTGCTCTGGCCGTTCTTGAGATTGACCAGGCCGCGGCTGTCCAGCGCATCGACGAAATTCGGGCGCAGGCGCAGGGCCTCGTTGCAGTCCTTGAGCGCGGCGGCGAGGTCACCGGTCACGGTGCGCGCCCAGCAACGGTTGTTGTAGGCCTCGACATCCTTGGGATTCAGTTTGATTGTGGCGTCGAAATCCTTGATCGCAGCGGAATAGGCGCCCTTGCTGGCATAGACCTGGCCACGGCGATACAGCGCGCCGGCGTCTTCCGGATTGTCGGTCAGTTTGACGTTCAGCGATTTGACGGTCGGATCCTCCGCCAGCGCCAGCAGGATCTTGTTTTCGTCACGGGGCACTTCGGCAACGACGGCGGGGGCAGGAGTTGGCGCCGCGGCCGGCGCAGGCGCTGCTGCTGGAGCCGCCGGCGTGGGCGTAACAGGCGTGGGTGCAGCAGGCGCTGGGGCGACAGGTGCGGCGACGACTTCCGGCTTGGCCACAGCAGGGGGGCGCGGTGTCGCAGCCGGCGCCGGGTCGGCCGGTTTGGCTTCCGCCACAGCGGCTGACGCCGGGCGCGTTCCGGCTATGAAAGAGAAGTCTTCTGCCAGCGACGAGGAAATCCACGGCACCTGCTCGCTGCGCGACGCGCGGGTGACGTTGACGCGGGTCCGGTTCAGCGTCTGCTCGGCGGTGAGATCGGGAATCCGGATTTCTTTCAGCAATTCGCTGACAAACAGCCCGTGATCGCCGCCGCCATCGCTGACGACCGAGCTCAGAGCCGCCGAATACATCACCAGCGTGCCGCTCGGTGCGATCACCGGAGCGAGCCCGGCGGAGAAGCTGCGGAACCGGCGTTCGAACGGATTGCGGCGAGATGCGTCCAAAAGCGCAATCTTGACGCCGGCGCCGCGGCCGTTGATCTCATTGAGCACGGTCTCGAGGCTGAAGCCGTCGCGGCGCACGTCGGGCTCGGTCCAGATCTGGGCGTCGACCGGGATCATGTAACTCTGCCGCGCGGACTGGATGCCGAAGCCGCTGAAGAACACCAGGGCTACCGAGCCGGGCTTCACCTTGCCGTAGAATTTGTCGAGCGCCCGGCGCATGCCATCGCCGCCGAGATTTTCCCCGGTATCGACCTCAAATCCGTCACGCTTCAATTCGGCGGCAACGTCGCGGGCGTCGTTGAGGGGCTCCTTGAGTGGAGTCTCCGCGTCCGGATATTTCGCATTGCCGATCACCAGTGCGATCCGGTGGGTCCGATCTTCCGCGGCGGAGGCCTGCCAGATGGGCGTGGCAGCAAACGTCAGGAGAGCGATCAGAGCAATGCGCATTTTCATAATGAAACCGGTCCAGACTTGAGGGCGCTGTCCAAGCTGTGGCTTGCGCCGCAGCGACACTAATCCACGCCATTCGCATTATCAAACCGGCGTGATCGCGGCTGTCAACGTGCCGTGTGGGCAGCAGCTATCGCGTCAATTCATCACGCGTCTGGCGTTGTCGCTGCAGTCCCGGTTCCCGGTCATTCCGGTGGCTGGAACGGTTTGACCTTTTCCGGCGGTGATGGCTTGTTGCGCACAACAACGACCAGGAACGGGACGGGACGAATGAGCGCGACTTACGAAATCTATGCGATCCGCTATGCCACGATGACGCCGCGGACACCGCAGATGAATTATCTCGCACCCGATCCCCATGAGACAATAGCGGCCGATCTCGATTATTTCGTCTGGCTGATCCGCGGCGGTGGCCGCGACATCCTTGTCGATACAGGGTTCAACGAAGCCGCCTCGAAGGAGCGCAGCCGCAAGCTCACGATCAATCCTATCGATGCGCTGGCCGATTTCGGCGTGCGCGCGGCGGATATCCGCGACGTCATCGTCACGCATCTGCATTACGATCATGCCGGCAATCTCGATCGCCTGCCCAATGCCAGGTTCCATCTGCAGGACCGCGAGATGAGCTACGCGACGGGCCGCTGCATGTGCAACGGGCTGCTGCGGCATCCGTTCTCGGCGGAGGACGTCACCTTGATGGTGCGACACGTGTTCAATGAGCGCGTCACGTTTCATAATGGCGATGGCGAGGTTGCTCCGGGCGTCACGCTGCACCGCGTTGGCGGCCATTCCGATGGTCTGCAGATCGTGCGCGTGCAAACCGCGCGCGGCCCGGTGGTGCTCGCCTCGGATGCCTCGCATTATTACGGCAACATGCAGCGCCGCAGCCCGTTTCCGATCGTCTACAATATCGGCGACATGTGCGACGGCTGGACCACCTGCGAGCGCCTCGCGGGCCATCCCGATCGCATCATTCCCGGTCACGATCCGCTGGTGCGCGAACTCTATCCGCGCGTCGAGGGCAGCAAGGCCGATGCCTATGCGCTGCATCTGCCGCCATCGCGCTCCTTTGTGCGCGCGTAGCGCATGATCCCGAAAAGTGGCTTCCGGTGTTCGGATCGGATCATGCGCCAAATCGAGACAACGCTAATCGCTCAATAGGCGCCGGCTTTTTGCCCATGCCGCGTCTGCACGAGGTCGAGGCTACGCTCGATCTTGCCGAGTGCGGCGGTGAAATCCTTGCGCTCTTGCGCCGTCAGGCATGACAGGATGTCGCGTTCCTTGTGCAGCAGGCGCGGAATCAGCTCTTCATAGAGCGCGGTGCCTTTCGCGGAGAGACGCAATTCGAAGGCGCGGCGATCGTCTTCGTTCTCCACCCGTTCGATGAGCTCACGCTCCAGCAGGGCGGTGACCGCGCGGCTGATGGTGGATTTATGCGTGCGTGTGCATTGCGAAATGAACTGCGCGCTGCAGGCATCGTCGCGAAAGCCCAGCGTGGCGATGACGCGCCATTCCGGAATGTCGAGCCCATAGCGCAGCTGATATTCGTCGGACAATGCGGCGCTGACCTCCGCGGCCAGCCGGTTGAGGCGGAACGGAACGAACTGAAACAGGTCGAATTTTGCCACGGAGCCACCGATTCTGCTGTTGACGCCGCCACGGGTCCGGCGTTTAGATGGTTGCAAATGAGACTATCTTAGAGGGAGTGCGGTCCGTTGGCCAGACCAGCGTTGATCCGAAAATGCATCCGGTTGCAGGGTAGGGGTTGAGCCATGGCGCAACATGTCCGTCAGTTTGCCTATCGCCGCCATGCCGATCAGGCACGCCCTGCTGTTGATGCAGCGCGTCATCCCGTAGTGATTGTGGGCGCTGGCCCTGTCGGCCTGTCGCTGGCCATCGATCTGGCGCAACGCGGCCAGCGCGTGGTGCTGCTCGACGACGCCGATCGGATCGGCGATGGCTCGCGAGCCATCTGTTTCTCCAAACGCTCGCTCGAATATTGGGACCGTCTCGGTGCCGCCGATCGCATGATCGACAAGGGCGTGGTGTGGAAGGTCGGCAAGATCTTTCTCGGACCGGACATGCTCTACCAGTTCGATCTGCTGCCCGAGACCGGCCACAAGATGCCGGCCTTCATCAACCTGCAGCAATATTACGCTGAATCCTTTCTGGTTGATCGCGTGCACCAGTTGCCGGAGATTGATCTGCGCTGGCGCAACAAGGTCATCGCGCTGGCTCAGCACAACGATCACGCCGAACTCACCGTCGAGACGCCCGACGGGCCTTACACGCTACGCGCGGATTACGTCGTCGCATGCGATGGCGCACGCTCCGGCCTGCGTGGCATGGTCGGCGCGGATTTTTCCGGCGAGGTGTTCGAGGATCAGTTCCTGATCGCCGACGTCAAGATGACCGCGGAATTCCCAACCGAGCGCTGGTTCTGGTTCGATCCACCGTTCCATTCGGGCCAGTCCGCACTGCTGCATCGTCAGCCCGATGATGTCTGGCGTATCGATCTGCAGCTCGGACCGGACGCAGACCCCACCGAGGAGCGGCGGCCGGAGAAAGTACGTCCGCGCATCGCGCGCATGCTCGGCCACGACGATTTCGATTTCGAGTGGATCTCGGTCTACAAATTCCAGTGCCGCCGCATGCAGCGCTTCCTGCATGAGCGCGTGATCTTCGCCGGCGACGCCGCGCATCAGGTGTCGCCCTTCGGTGCAAGAGGCGCCAATTCCGGCCTTGAAGACGCCGAGAACATCGCATGGAAGCTGGCGATGGTGCTGGCCGGCGATGCGTCGGCGTCGCTGCTGGCGAGCTATGACGCCGAACGTGGTCCGGCCGCGGACGAGAACATCCGTGCCTCGACCCATGCGACGGATTTCATCGCGCCGCATTCGAAGCAGGAGCAGCGCATGCGGCAAGCCGTGCTGTCACTCGCCAAAGAGGCTGATTTCGCCAAGCGCATGATTAATGGCGGCCGGCTGTCCGTGCCGTCGGTCTATCAGACGCCGCTCTCGACCGCCGATAGCGACGACTGGTCCGGCGGTCCGCGGCCGGGCGCGCATATGCCGGACTCGCCGCTCGTCAGCGATGACGGCGCTCATGTGTTTCTCTCGGAATGTTTCGCCGGAGTCGGCCGCGGCTTCACTGTGCTGCAGTCGGACGGTCAGGCGATCGAACTGCCCGAGGGCGTGGCGCGTCTGGTCGTCGGCGATGATGCGGCGCTGCGCGACGAGACCGGACTGTTCAAGACGCGCTACGGTGCCGATCCCGGAAACGCCTATCTGCTGCGCCCCGATGGCTACATCGCGGCGCGCTTCCGGTATCCGACCTCGCAGGCGATCAAGGCCGCGGTCGCGCGTGCCTCCGGGAGAGCGTCATGACGGTGTTGTCGACAGCGTCCAATTTCGCCAGTCCCGACGACGCCTATCGTGCAATCGTCGAGGCTCATCGCGGACTGACCGATGACCAAAGCGCAGCGCTCGATACGGCGCTGGTGCTGATTCTTGCCAATCATATCGGCGATGCCGCTGTGCTCGGTGACGCGATTGCGCTGGCGAAGCGGCGGCTGCCGGCGGTGAGGAACGAGAAATGAGAAAGCTCGTCATTCCGGGATGCACGTAAGTCGCGCAGCGACTGCAGTGCAGACCCGGAATCCCGGAGTGATGAACACATCAAGATTCCGGGTTCACGTGCAGCTGACGCCGCTCGTGCCCCGGAATGACAGTTTTGGAATTCGAAAGGAATAGCTGCATGACCAAGGGTTTCGCATCCACGACCGACATGACCGAGAAGAAGGTCACCTTCTCGGAGATCGGTCCCGATCTCTATGCCTTCACGGCCGAGGGCGATCCGAACTCGGCGGTCATCGTCGGCGATGACGGTTGCATCGTGTTCGACGCGCAGGCGACACCGGCGATGGCCAACAAGGTGATCGAGCGCGTGCGAACGGTCACCGACAAGCCGATCAAATACGTCGTGCTGTCGCATTACCACGCGGTGCGCGTGCTTGGTGCGTCTGCCTACAAGGCGCAGGGCGTGGTCGCGTCCCAGGAGACCTATCGGCTGGTGGAAGAGCGTGGCCAGCAGGATTGGGATTCTGAGTTCGGGCGTTTCCCGCGTCTGTTCCAGGATGCCGAAAGCATCCCCGGCCTGACCTGGCCGACGCTGACCTTCGAGGGCGAGATGTCGATTTTCCTCGGCAAGCGCGAAGTGCGTCTCATGCAGCTCGGTGCCGGTCATACGTCCGGCGATATCGTTGCCTGGGTGCCAGATGCCGAGGTGATGTTCTCCGGCGATCTGATCGAATATCACTCGGCCTGCTACTGCGGCGATGCGCTGCTGCGCGAATGGCCGTCGACGCTGAACGAGATCCGTGCCTTCAACCCGAAAGCAATTGCGCCGGGTCGCGGTGATGCGTTGAAGGGATTGGAAACGACCCGCGAGGCGATCGCGATGACGCGTGACTTCGTGATGTCGCTCTACGGCGCGGCGGAGATGTCGGTGGCCAAGGGACGCAGCCTGAAGGAAACCATGGCGGCGACACGTGACGTCATGGACAAGAAATTTTCGAGCTTTGCGATCTACGAGCACTGCCTGCCGTTCAATGTGTCGCGTGCCTTCGATGAAGCCTCGGGGATCGACGATCCCGCGATCTGGACCGACAAGCGCGACCGCGAAATGTGGGCCGCGCTTCAGGGAGGATAGAATGAACATCACGACCAATCCCGATCTGATCAGCCGTGCGACGTCCAACGTCACGCCGGGCTACATGTCCGGCTTCGGCAACTCATTCGAGACCGAAGCACTGCCCGGCGCGCTGCCCATCGGCCGCAACTCGCCGCAGCGTGCGGCCTATGGGCTCTATGCCGAGCAGCTCTCGGGCTCGCCCTTCACCGCGCCCCGCGGCACCAATGAGCGGTCCTGGCTGTATCGCATCCGCCCATCGGTGAAACATTCAGGGCGGTTCGAGAAGGCAGATAGCAAGCTGTGGCGCACCGCGCCGTGCCACGAGAACGATCTGCCGATCGCGCAATTGCGCTGGGATCCTGCGCCGATCCCGAAGGAGGACATGACCTTCCTGCAGGGCGTGCAGACCATGACCACGGCGGGCGATGCCGGCACCCAGGCCGGCATGGCGGCGCATGTCTATCTGATCACGAAGTCGATGGTGGATCAGCATTTCTACAATGCCGATGGCGAGCTGATGTTCGTGCTGCAGCAGGGCAACTTGTTGTTCGTCACCGAATTCGGCCGCATCGATGCCGAGCCAGGCGAGATAGTGGTGATCCCGCGCGGCGTCAAGTTCCGCGTCGAACTCACGGGCGCCGCCGCGCGCGGCTATCTCTGCGAGAACTATGGCGGCGCTTTCACGCTGCCCGAGCGCGGACCGATCGGTGCCAATTGTCTTGCCAATGCGCGCGACTTCCTCACGCCCGTGGCCGCCTATGAAGACAAGGACACGCCGACCGAACTCTATGTGAAATGGGGTGGCTCGCTGTTCAAGACGATGCTGTCGCATTCGCCGATCGATGTCGTCGCCTGGCACGGCAACTATGCGCCGTATAAATACGATCTGCGCACCTTCTCGCCGGTGGGCGCCATCGGCTTCGATCATCCGGATCCGTCGATCTTCACGGTGCTGACCTCACCCTCGGAGACTACGGGCACCGCGAATATCGATTTCGTGATCTTTCCGGAGCGTTGGGCGGTGGCGGAAAACACGTTCCGGCCGCCGTGGTATCACATGAACATCATGTCGGAATTCATGGGTCTCATTTACGGCGTCTATGATGCCAAGCCGCAGGGCTTCACGCCGGGCGGCATCAGCCTGCACAACATGATGCTGCCACACGGTCCGGATCGCGAGGCTTTCGATCACGCCAGCAATGGCGAGCTCAAGCCCGTGAAGCTCACCGGCACCATGGCCTTCATGTTCGAGACCCGCTACCCGCAGCGCGTGACGGAACACGCTGCGACGACGGCAACGTTGCAGAGCGATTATGCGGATTGCTGGAAGGGCCTGGAGAAGCGCTTCGATCCGAACAAGCGCTAGCGATTCTCCGGCGGAATATCCTTGATACGCGCCGACTGCTCGGCGATGTCTTCGAGGCTGCGGGAGAGATGCACGCGCTTGTCCGACGGCGGGCGCTTGGCAACGGAAAGTCCCGGCCGCCATTCGGTGGCCGGCCGGATCGGACGCGGGGCGAAACCGCCGCCGCAGTTCGGGCACACGTTGAAGAGCTTGGTCTCCACGCAATCCGCGCAGAATGTACATTCAAAGGTGCAGATGCGCGCATCGCGTGCCGCAGGCGGCAGATCTTTGTCGCAATATTCGCAGTTTGGCCGCAGCGCCAGTGCCATGCTGTTTCCCCTGCCGTTGTCGGTTGCCCATCCTTGCAGAAGCGCCGACGAAGTTGAACAGGGAATTCCGCGATCCGTCGCCAAACTAGGCCTTGAGCGGCAGCCGCGATGTTTCCTTCAACCGATCCAGCACGATCGACGAGCGGACATGCGCCACGCTCTGATGCGGCATCAGCACATTGTTGACGAGGTCGGACAATCCCTTGAGATCGCGCAATACGGCTTTCAGCACATAGTCGGCGTCGCCGGTGAGCGAGTAAGCCTCCTGCACCTCGTCGACCCGTTGCACCAGCGTGCGGAACTTCTTGGCATTGTCCGGCGAGTGGGTGGCCAGTTGCACCTGGATGAAGGCGATCACGTTGAAGCCGAGCGCGTCCGATGACAGATCGGCGTGATAACCGGAGATCACTTTCTCCTCCTCGAGTCGCATCCGGCGCCGCGAGCATTGCGAGGCAGAGAGGCCGACGGCATCGGCGAGCTGCTGATTGGTCAGCCGGCCGTCGTTCTGCAGTGCGGCCAGCATCTTGAGATCGAAAGCGTCCACCGGGATCATGCGTCAAAAGCCTCTTTTATGCGTGAACCGTGCATGAATATCGCATATTCTATCCGAGTTTGCATGCACCTTGCGTCGCAAACGACCGACACTCCAGCCAAGCGATAATGCAAATCAGCTTCGGGAGATCACCATGGGTCCGTTTCCGCACGACGCGCCGGCCGCCACCATCTCGGCACATAATCCGATGGGCACCGACGGCTTTGAATTCGTCGAATACGCGCATCCGAGGCCCGAAGAACTCCACGCCCTGTTCAGGCTGATGGGCTATGTGCCGGTCGCGAAGCACAAGACCAGGAAGATCACGGTCTATCGTCAGGGCGACATCAACTATCTCGTCAACGAAGAGCCCGGAACTCACGGCTTCAATTTCGTCGCCGCGCACGGCCCCTGCGCGCCGTCGATGGCTTTCCGAGTCGTCGATGCGCAGGCGGCCTATGACCGCGCGATTTTGCTCGGTGCCGAGCCGGCGGATGCGATCGCAGCGCAGAAGACGCTCGACGTGCCGGCCATCAAGGGCATCGGCGGCAGCCTGCTGTATTTCGTCGATCGCTACGGCGCCAAGGGCTCGGCCTATGATCATGAATTCACATGGCTCGGCGCCAAGAATCCGCGTCCTGAGGGCGCCGGCCTGTTCTATCTCGATCACCTCACCCATAACGTCCATCGCGGCCGCATGGATGTCTGGACCGGCTTCTACGAGAAGCTGTTCAACTTCCGCCAGATTCGCTTCTTCGACATCGAGGGCCGCGCCTCGGGCCTGTTCTCGCGCGCGCTCACCAGTCCGGACGGCAAGATCCGGATTCCGATCAACGAGGATGCCGGCGATGCCGGCCAGATCGAGGAATATCTCAATACGTATCACGGCGAGGGCATCCAGCACATCGCCTGCGGCGTGACGGATATCTACACGACCATCGAGAAGCTGCGCGCCGATGGCCTGCCCTTCATGCCAGCGCCGCCACAGACCTATTTCGAGAAGATCGACGCGCGCCTGCCCAAGCATGGCGAGGACGTGCCGCGTCTCCAGAAGAACGGCATCCTGATCGACGGCGAGGGTGTGGTCGCAGGCGGCGAGACCAAGGTGCTGCTGCAGATCTTCTCGGCCAATGCGATCGGCCCCATTTTCTTCGAATTCATCCAGCGCAAGGGTGATGACGGATTCGGCGAGGGCAATTTCAAGGCGCTGTTCGAGTCGATCGAGGAAGATCAGATCAGGCGCGGCGTGCTGCACGTGGCGGACAAGACCGCGGCGTAGTTCTTATCCCTCCCCCTTGCGGGGAGGGTGGCCGGCCGAAGGCCGGGCGGGTGGGGGGGCGCCGCACTCAGGCCCGCGCTTGTGGCACCCCCTCCCTAACCCTCCCCCGCAAGGGGGGAGGGAACTACAGCGATCCCCACTCCTTCACCGCATCACCCAGCTCCACCTTCACTGCCGGCCGTGCCGCCGATGGCGTGCGTGAGAATCGCGGTGCGGGTGCCGGCTGTGTCGCGCCTTCGTGCTGGATGAAGACTTCGCGTGCCACCATGTGCGGGTGCTTCGTCGCTTCCGACATGGTCAGCACCGGCGCGAAGCACACATCGGTGCCTTCCATGATCTTTGACCACTCGTCGCGGCTTTTGGTCTTGAACACCGCGGTGAGCTTGTCCTTCACCGCGGCCCAGTTTGTCGAGTCCATGTGATTGTCGTAGCAGGCCTCCGAAAGCCCGGCGAGTTCGCGCAGCTCGGCATAGAATTGCGGCTCGATCGATCCGATCGAGATGAAGTTGCCGCAGCTACATTCATAGACGCCGTAGAAATGCGCGCCGCCATCGAGCATGTTGCTCTCGCGACTTTCCTTCCAGCGACCGGCCGCAGTCATGTCGAAGAACATGGTGATCAAGGATGCCGCGCCGTCGCACATGGCCGCGTCCACCACCTGGCCCTGACCCGAGCGGCTGGCTTCCAGCATGGCGGCAAGCATGCCCATCACGAGATACATCGAGCCGCCGCCGAAATCGCCGACCAGATTCAATGGCGGCACGGGTTTGTCGGCGCCGCCGATCGCAGCGAGCGCTCCGGTGATGGAGATGTAGTTGATGTCGTGACCGGCCGCCTGCGCCAGCGGGCCTTCCTGACCCCAGCCGGTCATGCGGCCATAGACCAGCTTCTTGTTGCGGCCGAGGACGACATCCGGCCCGAGGCCGAGGCGTTCCATCACGCCGGGACGATAGCCTTCCACCAGCGCATCGGCGCTATCCAGCAGCGACAGCACCTGCGTAATGGCGGCCTTGTCCTTGAGATCGACCTCGATGACCTTGCGGCCGCGTGACGCAGCGCCTTTCGGCATCTGCTTCGGGCGCACCAGCGTGATCACCTCGGCCCCCATATCGGCCAGCAGCATGCAGGCGAACGGACCGGGGCCGATGCCGGCGAATTCGACGATGCGTGTGCCTTTGAGCGGGCCGGTGGCTTTGGCCTGTGGTCGCGACGACGCGATGGTGGTGTCCTGCACTTGTGTTTCCCATGCCTGATCTTGGCCGTCGATGGCGACGGGCCGATTTGCCGGAAACTGTCTATGCTGGAGGTGACAAGGGCAAGAAGCTTTTGGCCGCAATCCTGCATGCGGCCATGCTGCGGCACTGCACAAAAATGCGCGCAGTGCTCGCGCGCATTTTGCCGTTTGATGGAATGTCAGCCGGCCGCTTCCACCGCGCGCTGTGCCATCACCTTGATGAGATTGGCGCGATATTCCGCCGAGCCATGGATGTCACCCATCAACCCGTCGGCTGAGATCTTTACGCTATCCAGCGCTCCCGCCGACCAGTTCGCCTTCAGTGCCGCTTCGATCGCCGGCACGCGCATCACGCCGCTCTGCGATGCGCCGGTGGCTGCGACACGGACTTCGCCGGATTTTGTCTGGGCGACGAACACCGCGGTGAGTGCGAAACGCGACGCCGGGTGGCGCATCTTGGCGTAGCCGGCCTTGGCCGGAATGGGGAACGACACGGATGTGATGATCTCGTCCTCTTCCAGCGCCGTCGAGAACAGGCCCTGGAAGAAATCGTCGCCTTTGATCTCGCGTTTGTTGGTCTTGATTGTGGCATTCAGCGCCAATACGGCGGCGGGATAATCGGCAGCGGGATCGTTATTGGCAATCGAACCGCCGATGGTGCCGCGATAGCGCACGGCAGGATCGCCGAGCACCGACGTCAGATGCACGATGGCGGGAATTGCCTTCTTCGCTGCGGCGCTCTGCGTGATGTCGTAATAGGTCGTCGCCGCCTTGATGATCAGCGCGTCGGATGTTGCCTCGACGCCGATCAAGTCCTTGATCTTGGCGAGGTCGATGACATCCGATGGTGCCGCAAGACGCTGCTTCATCACGGGGATCAGCGTGTGGCCACCAGCGAGATACTTGGCCTCGGGATGTTTGGCGAACAGCGCCGCTGCTTCGTCGATGCTGGCGGGGCGGTGATAAGTGGTCTCGTACATCGTGCTGCTCCCTTATTCCGCTGCCTGCTGCAATTGCAGCGCTTCCCAGACACGGCCGGGCGTCGCCGGCATCTCGATCTTGTTGTGGCCGAGCGCGTCCGTAATGGCGTTGATCACCGCAGGCGATGAGCCGATCGCGCCGGCCTCACCGCAGCCTTTCACGCCAAGCGGATTGCCCGGGCACAGCGTCGTGGTATGCGAGACCCGGAACGACGGCACGTCGTCGGCGCGCGGCATGGCGTAATCCATGAACGACGCCGTCACCGGCTGGCCGTTGTCGTCATAGATAGCGCTTTCGAGCATCGCCTGGCCGATGCCCTGGGCAAGGCCGCCATGGACCTGGCCTTCCACGATCATCGGATTGATCAGCCGGCCGAAGTCATCGACCGCAACGAAGTCGACAATGTCGGTCTTGCCGGTGCCGGGATCGATCTCGACCTCGCAGATATAGGCGCCGGCCGGGAAGGTGAAGTTGGTGGGATCGTAGAACGCGCCTTCCTTCAGGCCGGGCTCCATGCCGTCAGGCAGATTGTGCGCGGTATAGGCCGCGAGTGCCACCATCGGCAGCGCGATCGCCTTGTCGGTGCCGGCGACCTTGAACTCGCCATTCTCGATGACGATGTCGCCTTCGGAGGCTTCGAGCAGATGCGCGGCGATCTTCTTCGCCTTGGCTTCCACTTTCTCCATCGCCTTGAAGATCGCGGACATGCCGACCGCTGCCGAGCGCGAACCATAGGTGCCCATGCCGAACTGCACTTTATCAGTGTCGCCATGCACGATCTGCACCTGATCGACGGAGATGCCGAGCCTGTCAGCGACCAGTTGCGCGAAGGTCGTCTCGTGGCCCTGGCCGTGGCTATGCGATCCCGTCAGCACTTCGATGGTGCCGACCGGATTGACGCGAACTTCCGCGGATTCCCAGAGGCCGACGCCGGCGCCGAGCGAGCCGACGGCCTTGGAGGGCGCGATGCCGCAGGCTTCGATGTAGCAGGAGAAGCCGAGGCCGCGCAGTTTGCCGGCTGCTTTCGCCTTGGCCTTCCGCGCGGGGAAGCCGGCATAGTCGATCGCCTTCAGCGCCGCGTCGAGCGACGCGCCGAAGTCGCCGATGTCATAGGCCATGATCACCGGCGTCTGATGCGGGAACTGGGTGACGAAGTTGATGCGGCGCAGCTCAGCCGGATCGACCTTCAACTGCCGCGCCGATGTCTCCATCAGCCGCTCCACCAGATAGCTCGCTTCCGGGCGTCCGGCGCCGCGATAGGCGTCGACCGGCGTGGTGTTGGTATAGACACCCATCACTTCGGCATAGATGGTCGGGATATTGTACTGGCCCGACAGCAGCGTGGCGTAGAGATAAGTCGGCACCGAGGACGAGAACAGCGACATATAGGCGCCGAAATTGGCGTGGGTCTTCACCCGCAGGCCCAGGATCTTGTTGTTGGCGTCGAACGCCATCTCGGCATGGGACATGTGATCGCGGCCATGCGCGTCGGTGAGGAAGGCTTCCGTGCGGTCGCCGGTCCATTTCACCGGGCGGCGCACTTTCTTGGAGGCCCAGAGTGCGACCATTTCCTCGGGATAGATGAAGATCTTCGACCCGAAGCCGCCGCCGACATCGGGGGCAATGACACGCAGTTTGTGTTCCTGCGCCACATTGTAGAACGCTGACAGCACCAAGCGCGCCACATGCGGATTCTGCGATGTCGTATGGAGCGTGAAATGCTCTTCTGCGTCGTCATATTCCGCGACGGCTGCGCGCGGCTCCATCGCGTTCGGCACCAGACGGTTATTGGTCAGGTCCAGCGAGATGACATTGGCGGCCTTGCTGAAGGCGTCATTGGTCACCTTCTCGTCGCCGATCGCCCAGTCATAGACCACATTGCCCGGCGCTTCCGGATGCAGTTGCGGCGCGCCCGAGGCGAGCGCTGCGGTCATGCTGCTGACGGCAGGGAGTTCTTCATAAGTCACGACCACGGCCTCGGCCGCATCCTTCGCCTGGTTCTTGGTCTCCGCGATCACAACCGCCACGGCCTGTCCGACGAAGCGCACCGTGTCCGGGGCCATCGCCGGCCATGCGCCCATTTTCATCGGCGTGCCGTCCTTGGAAGACACCGCCCAGCCGCAGATCAGGTTGCCGATCTTGTCGTCCACCAGTTGCTGTGCGGTCAGCACATCGACAACGCCCGGCATGTCCTTCGCCGCGGAGGCGTCGATGCCTTTGACCTTGGCATGGGCATGCGGGCTGCGGATGAAATGCGCGTGGGTGAGGCCGACGATCTTGACGTCGTCGACATAACGGCCGCGGCCGGTGATGAATCGCTTGTCTTCCTTGCGCGCAACGCGTGCGCCGATGCCTTCAACGCCCATCTCATGGGTCTCCCTGCCGGAGTTTTTGATTGTCCGCGCTTTCCATCGAAAGGCGCGGTTGGCTCAGCTCAGATCAATGCGCCGCGGCTCATTCAGCCGCTTGCGCAACCTTCATGCGTCCGGCGGCGTCGAGCACCGATTTGACGATGTTGTGGTAGCCGGTGCAGCGGCAGATATTGCCTTCGAGCTCGTGGCGCACCGTCTCTTCATCGAGATCGCCCGCGTGGCGATTCACGATGTCGATCGCCGACATGATCATGCCAGGCGTGCAGTAGCCGCATTGCAGGCCATGATTGTCGCGGAACGCCGCCTGCATCGGATGCAGCTGGTCGCCCTTGGCAATACCTTCAATGGTGGTGACATTGGCGCCGTCGATCTGACCGACCAGCGTGGTGCAGGATTTCACGGCCTTGCCGTCGATATGCACGATGCAGGCGCCGCACTGGCTGGTATCGCAGCCCACATGGGTCCCGGTCAGATTGAGATTTTCACGGAGCAAATGGACGAGAAGGGTTCTGTCTTCGACCGTGGCAGAGACAGATTTGCCATTGACCGTCAGTTTCACTGTGGACACGCAGACCTCCCGGTATTTTTTAATTATTCCAATTAGAAGCGCGGTCCGGAAAGTTTGCAACTAGGAATTTGGTGGGGCGACTTTCTCCCCTCTCTCCCAGCGCAGCGAAGCTGCGCGCCGCGGGCGAAGGGAAAGTCACGCGTATCCCTCCTGCAAATTTGTGCCTTTATATGCGCAAGCTGCGATGCTCTAGTCGCGGCGCAATAAAGGCCGCAAGCGATTGCGGACAATAACAATTCCGCGACGAGGAGTTTTCGGGAGTGATCGATAAGAGCGTAGCCAGCCCGGCCAAGGCCGTGGCTGGGGTGAAGGACGGCGCGGTCGTCCTGGTGGCCGGGTTCGGTACTGTCGGCATTGCCGATGATCTGCTGGAGGCGCTGCACGAGCAGGGTGCGACCAATCTCACCATCGTCCACAACAATGCCGGCAATGGCGACACTGGTTTGGCCCGGCTGATCAATTCCGGTCGCGTAGCCAAGGTGATCTGTTCCTATCCGCGCTCCGGCGACTACAGCGCTTTCCTCAATGCCTATCGTGCCAAGACGCTGGAACTCGAACTGGTGCCGCAGGGCATCATCAGCGAACGCATGCATGCCCATGCCGCGGGGCTCGGCGGCTTCTTCTCCCCGGTCACGGCGCATACGAAACTTGCCGAGGGCAAGGAGACCCGCGAGATCGACGGCGTGCTGTATGTGTTCGAGAAGCCGCTGAAGGGCGATATTGCACTGTTGCGCGCCAAGAAGGCGGATCGCTGGGGCAATCTCGTCTATGACCAGTCGGCGCGTAACTTCAATCCGATCATGGCTATGGCTGCCGATCTCAGTGTCGTGCAGGTCAATGAAATGGTCGAACTCGGTAGTCTCGATCCGGAAGCGGTGGTGACGCCGAGCATTTTCATAGATCGTGTGGTGGTAGTGGGAGCAAAGGCATGACGTCGTCTGATAAGACCGCAACATACAAGCCGCTCAATCGCGACCAGATGGCCTGGCGTGCCGCGCAGGACCTGCAGGAAGGCGCCTATGTCAATCTCGGCATCGGCATGCCGACGCGGGCGGCGAGCTACGTGCCCTATGGGCGCGAGGTGGTCTTTCACAGCGAGAACGGCATTCTCGGCCTCGGGCCGAAGCCGGAGCCCGGCACCGAAGACGAGAACCTGATCGATGCCGGCAAGAACTACACGACGCTGATCAAGGGCGGCGTGTTCATGCACCACGCCGACGCGTTCCTGATGATCCGCGGCAAGCATCTCGACGTCAGCCTGCTCGGCGCCTTTGAAGTCTCCGAAGCTGGCGATCTCGCCAACTGGACCACGGAAGATCCGTCCTTCCCGCCCGGTGTCGGCGGTGCGATGGATCTCGCGGTCGGCGCCAAGGAGATTAGGGTGATCATGGATCATACCGACAAGTCAGGTAAGCCGCGTATCCTCAAGAAGTGCCGGCTGCCGCTCACGGCACCGGGCTGCGTCAAGCGCATCTACACCAATCTGGCGGTCATTGACGTCACGGAGCAGGGCCTGTTCGTGCGCGAGATGGTCGAGGGTATGACGCTGGAGCAGTTGCAGGCACTCACCGAGCCCAAGCTGCAGCTCGCCAACAACTGGCAGGCGCTGACCCCGCCGGCGATGGCGGCGTAGGGACTTCGAAGAGCACCCGCCCCTCCACCGTCATGGCCGGGCTTGTCCCGGCCATCCACGCCTTCCTTGTGGCAAAGACGTGGATGCCCGCGACGAGCGCGGGCATGACGGAGCTTTAAAGCAACAGCCTCCCGAGGGGGCATCCCCCGTTCAGCTCCACGCAACCTCCAGAAGTTCCGGTATCCGTTTACTCGTCCTTAGCCAATGTGCCGTAGGTTTGGGCATCGGCTTTGCGCGCGCTTGCGCGCGATGACCGGGATGTTGGGAGTGATGAACGGGGGCCCCACGTGGCAACGACGACGCTTGTCCGGAAGAAGCCGGCTTCTTTTAAGTTTCCTGCCCTCAGGTTCCGCGCCAAGGTGACGCTGGGCTTTGCGGCCGTACTCGCCATATCCGCGCTCAGCATGGTGCTCGCTTATGTCGGCTTCGAGCGCATCTCGGCCGGCGTGGTGTCGTATCGCACCAGCGTTGCGGAGTCCGGTCTGGCCCGCAATATCGACCGCGAACTGACCTCCTATCAGGCGCTGACGCGCTATTACGTCCTCACCAGCAATGAAGCGGATGCCAAGGCAGCGAAGGCTGCGGAAACCAGTCTGAAGGACGCCATCGACCAGTCGATGAAGGTGACCAAGGACTCCGCGCGGCTCGACAAGATCACCAAACTGTCCCGCGAATTCATTACGTTCACCAAGGTGTTCGCCGACATCCTCACCGTCAAGGGACAGAACGACACCATCGCGTCGAGCCAGTTGTCGCGCACCAGCCTGATGCTGCGTAACAAGATCGATGATCTCGGCGACACCGCGACCATGGCCGGCCTTGCCTCCGTGCAGGATCAGGTCAAGGAAATCACCACCCAGTTCATCACCGCGACCTCGCTCGTGAACACCTATATAGGCAAGGCCGAGGACAAGACCTCGAATGCCGCAACGGCCCGCATCAAGTTCCTGCAGAACTCGTTTGCGACGATCTATGCCAATGATGACAAGATCAACAACAAGGTGAAGGAGATCACCGCGGAGACGAAGCTCTACGCTGATGCTTTCGTCAAGTTCGTTGAGAACACCAAGAAGGTCGACGGTCTCGTTCAGGAGATGTCGGAAACGGCGGGAGCGATCACCAAGCTGTCGACGGCGATGAAGGGGGATCTGCTGTCCGATCAGCAGCGTCTTGAAACCGAATCCGACACCACGATCCACGATACCGAGCGCCAAGTGATGGTGCTGGGCGTTGGCGGCTTCATCGTCGGTGCCATCCTTGCGCTGCTGCTGGGCCGCAGCATTGCCGGTCCGATGATCGCGATGTGCGCAGCGATGCGCAAGCTCGCAGCCGGCGACTTCGAGGTCGTGCTGCCGGGTCTTGGCCGCCGCGACGAACTCGGCGACATGGCGTCCGCCGTGGAAGAGTTCAAGGTACAGGCCATCGCGAAGGCCGAGCGGGATGCCGCTACGCAGGAAGAGCAAAGCCGCGAGGCCGGTGCCGCGCGCCGTGCCGAACTCATCCGCTTTGCCGACGATTTCGAGGCCGCCGTGGGCGCGATCGTCTCGAACGTGTCGGCATCGGCAGGGCAGCTGGAAACCGCAGCGGGCACGCTGACTCGCACCGCCGAGACCACCGAGGGATTGTCGAGCCGCGTCGCCGGCGCATCGGATCAGGCCTCCTCGAACATGCAGTCGGTCGCGACCGCGACCGAAGAGCTCTCGCTGTCGGTCAATGAAATCGGCCGCCAGGTGCAGACCTCCAGCAAGATCGCGGACAGCGCAGTCGTGCAAGCGCAGCAGACCGATGCTCGCATCGGCGAATTGTCGCGGGCCGCACAGCGCATCGGTGACGTCGTCGATCTCATCACGGCGATTGCCGAACAGACCAACCTTCTGGCGCTCAATGCGACCATCGAGGCCGCGCGGGCCGGAGATGCCGGCCGCGGCTTCGCGGTTGTGGCGTCCGAAGTGAAGTCACTGGCCAGCCAGACCGCAAAGGCGACCGAGGAAATTTCGACCCAGATTGCCGGCATGCAGAGTGCGACGCAGGAGTCGGTGTCGGCGATCAAGCAGATCGGCAGCACCATCGGCGAGATTTCGGGCATTGCCTCGGAGATCGCCAGCGCCGTCGAGCAGCAGGGCGCTGCCACGCGCGAGATCGCACAGAACGTCCAGCGCGTTGCCCACGGCACCCAGCAGGTCGCCGGCGATATCGTCGACGTCAACCGCGGCGCGACCGAAACCGGCGCGGCATCGGCTCAGGTGCTGAATTCGGCACAGACCCTGTCGAGCGAAAGCGCGCGCCTGCGCGCCGAGCTCGACCGGTTCATGGGGAATATCCGGGCGGCGTAAACGCGATGCCCGCAACTATAGCGCCGTCATGCCCGGCCTTGTGCCGGGCATCCACGTCTTGGCGCGAAGGAAGGCGTGGATGGCCGGAACAAGTCCGGCCATGACGATGAGTTACTTCACGCTTGCCATATAAGCCCGCCATCCGCCAAACGACGAGATATCGCGCGCGCCTTCGGTCGCCTTGGCTTCCACCAGGAAGCCCTTCACGTTTGAGCCATCCGCCAGCCGCAGCGTACCGATCGACATCGGCTCCGGCAGCGATGCGACGAACTTGCCGAAATTGGCTGCCGACAAGGCCCAGACTTCGACGGCGATTTCCGCGCCCGTACCATCGGCTACGCGCAGCAGGCCGGGCTTCGCCGGCGTGGTGCCGTTGAGCGCATAGAACTTGTAGTCCGGCGCTGTCGTCGTGGCCTTCAGCAGGCGGCCATTCAGCGCCTGCAATTCGCCGTTCAGGGCCATGCCGGAGAGATGCGCACCAACAACGGCGATCGCGATCTCGCCCTCGGCGACTTCGGTGGAGAGTGGCGCGAGCGCCGGCTGCGGCAGGGCCCTGGCGCCAACCGGCAATTTGGTATCGGCATGAAACACCCGGCCGATGCTGGCCAGCAAGGCGTCGTCGCCGCCCGGCGCCAGCAAAGTGATGCCGAACGGGATGCCGTCGGCACGCATCGCTGCGGGGATGGCGAGGCCGCAGAGGTCGAGCAGGTTGACGAAGTTGGTATAGGTGCCGAGCCGGGAATTGAGCTCGATGGGGTTGGCGAGCACCTGCGCCGTCGTATAGGCGGTCGGCGCCGTCGGCAGCACCAGCGCGTCGATGGCCGAGAACGCCTGTTCGGCGACACGCTTCAGCTCCTGCAGCTTGTACAAGGCCGCAAATGTATCCGTCGCGCTCTGGCGTGCACCGGCGATAGTGATCTCGCGCGTGACGGGATGGATCGCATCCGGCGCAGATGCCAGCAGGTCGCGGATCACCAGCAGTCGCTCGGCGACCCACGGACCGTCGTAAAGCAGCCGCGCGGTTTCATAGAACGGCTCGAGATCGAAGTCGACCAGCGTCGCGCCCAATGACGTCCAGCGCTTCAGCGCGTCCGCATAGGCTTTCTCCGAGGCCTTGTCGCCGAAGAAGATCAACTGGCCATTGCGCGGCACACCGAGCTTGAGGCCCTTCGGAAATTCCGTGACCGAACCCGGCACCCGCTTGCGCGAATAGGGATCATGCGCGTCATAGCCGCCCATCACATCGAGCGCGGCAACCGCATCGTCCACCGTGAGCGTGAAGATCGACACGCAATCCAGCGTGCGGCAGGCCGGCACGACGCCAGCGGTCGGGATCAGGCCGAGGCTGGGCTTGAGGCCCACGATATTGTTGAGCATCGCCGGCACGCGGCCGGAGCCGGCGGTGTCGGTGCCGAGCGTCAGCGGCACGAGGCCCGCGGACACCGCGACGGCAGAGCCTGAGCTCGATCCGCCCGGCACAAGATCGTCGCGGATCGCATTCTTGGGAATGCCATAGGGCGAGCGCACGCCTACCAGACCTGTCGCGAACTGGTCGAGATTGGTCTTGCCGATGATGATCGCGCCCGCCGCGCGCAGCCGCGCCACGGCGCTGGCATCGCGCGTTGCGTTATAGGCGAAAGCGGGACAGGCCGCGGTGGTCGGCAGACCTGCGACGTCGATATTGTCCTTCACGCCGACCGGCACGCCGTAGAGCGGCAGCGTTGCAGGATCCTTCGCAGCGAGCGCCTCGGCTTCGGCGATCGCTTCGGCCTCAACGCGGAGCGTGATGAAGATCGCGGTGTCGCCGCGGTCGCGGATGCGCTGATAGCTGCGGGCGACTGTCTGTGCGGGCGTCACGGTGCCAGCGCGATGCGCGGCGACGATGGCGGCGATCGTTTCGGGAACGCTGGTCTCGGGAACGGACTCACTCACGATGCGAACCTGCTGCGGATGGCACGGGTGTGCCACCCGCAGGTCGAGACGATGTTATTCAGCAGGCACGGCAAGTGGCGGCTCCGATTGCGGGACAGAAGACAGGCTGGTTGCGCCGAACTTGTCCGCGGCAAAGAGCCCGGCTGCAACAAGAGCATAAGCGAGAGCGACGCCGGGCGTCACCCCCAATCCGCCGCCGATCCCGATCGCCTCGCCATGCATGAAGCCGAAATAGGTCAGGACGGCGCCGGCCAGAGCGAAGGCCGATGCATTGATGAATTTGCGCTCGATAACGAACACCGCGATGGCGCCGAGCACCAGGCCGACCAGGATCGAGCCGCCGCCCATGACTTCGAGGCCGTGGAACAGCACGCCGTTCTGTCCCATCTTGGCGATGAATTCGGGCGAATGGATCTCGCCGAAATTCATGCCGGCGGCACCGAGTGCGCCTGACAGCAGCACCGTGGCCCAGGCCGCAAGATGCGGCGTGAGTGCAAGCGCGATAGCTGGCGCATGTTCACGTGGCGTGGTCTCGAAGGCCTGCGCGCAGATCAGCATGCCGATATAGAGCAGGATCGGTGAGATCGCGACCACGGGGATGACGGCCAGCATCAGCGAGATGACGCCGAACCACGACAGCACGATCACCATCAGGCCGGTCGCTGCCGAATAGCCGATCCGGCCACCCATCGCCTTCCAGCCGGGATGGCCGATATAGACCGCGTTGATGAAAGGGTTGCCCATCAGGCAGCCGATCAGCGAGACGACGCCGTCGGCGGTCAGCACGCGCGTGGTCGGATACTCGTCGCCGGCAGCCTCCGCGGACTCCACATTGTCCATCGCTTCGACCAGATCGTAGATGCCATAGGGAATGGCGGTGACCAGGATGATGCCGAGGAACTGGAATCCCGAGAAGACGTGATCGAAGGCCGGGATCGGTACCGAGAAGCCGAAATTGGTGAAGGCCGCCTTGACGCCGGCGACGCTGACGCCGCCGATACCGACGCCAAAGAGATTGGAGCCCCAGGCGATCACCATGCCGACGCCGATCGCGACGAGGCCTGCCGGAATCCCCTTGGGATATTTATAGCCGCCGAACCAGCTCAGCATGATGATGGCAAAGCAGGTGAGGCCGATCACCGGCGTCATGAACATTTCCAGCGCCGGACGCATCGCGATGAAGGCGATAGAAACGCCGGCCAGTGTCCCGAGCAGTGCGGCACGCGGCGTCACCTTGCGGATCCAGGGCGCAATGAAGCCGCCGATCATCAGGATAAAGCTCTGGAAGAACACCCAGACGAGGCCGGCTTCCCAGCCCTTGATGGGATCGCCCGTCGTGATCGAGATCGGGAGCATGATCACGAAGGTGACGATGAACATATGCGGCACGCTGATGCCCGAGGGCAGTGCGCAGACATCGCTGCGGCCGGTCTTCTGCGCAAGTTTGTAGGCGAGCCAGGCGTAGTACATCGTCGACAGGCACATCATCAGGCCCATGGCCGGCAGAATGCGGCCGAACACGATGTTGTCAGGCATCTTCAAGACGAAGCGCAGCAGGCCGGTCAGCACCAGCATGTTGACGAGAATGTTGGTGCCGAAGCCGAAAAACGCATTCCAGTCGCCCGGCGTCCATAGCGCGGGCTTGAAGTCGGATTTGCTGGCAGAATCTTTAGAAAACGTCCCCGCGGTCGTGCTCATCGTGATGCTCCTGCTGCAAGTTTGTTGGAAGTCTCCGGTGCATTTTCAGAAAGTGTCATTGCTTCAAGGATTGCGGCGGATGAGGCGACCCAGCCGAAGATGCCGCCCTGGGCCTTGATCATCTTCAGGCCCATCTCGTGGAATTCAGGAAAGTAGGACGCGCAGCCGTCTGATATGACGATGCAGCGGTAGCCCCGGTCATTGGCTTCGCGCACGGTGGTGTTGACGCAGACCTCCGTGGTGACACCGCAGACCAGCAGCGTGTCGATGTCGCGCGCCTTGAGATCGGCGCCGAGCGTCGTGGCGTAGAATGCGCCTTTGCCGGGCTTGTCGATGACGATCTCGCCTTCGACCGGATAGAGCGCGGGAATGATGTCGTGACCGGCCTCGCCGCGAATGAGGATGCGTCCCATCGGACCGGGATCGCCGATCCGCAGGCTCGGCGCGCCGCGCTCGATCTTGGCGGGCGGTGCGTCGGAGAGATCGGGCAGGTGCCCCTCGCGGGTGTGCACCACCATCATCCCGGTTTCGCGCGCGGCTTTCAGGACCGCGGCGATCGGGGCGACGGCGCTGGCCAGTTGCGACACGTCGTTGCCGAGCGTCTCGCCGAAGCCGCCGGGCTCCATGAAATCGCGCTGCATGTCGATGATGACGAGCGCCGTCGCTGCCCAGTCGACCGCGATCGGGCCGGGTTCGGCAATAACCGTTGCTGAGTGTGGTGAGTCCGCCATTTGCCGTCTCTCCCCCAAGGGCATGGGTTAACGAAGCAAGGCGCGTGCCATTGTGTACAATGACAAACGGCGACATGCTTCGAAGCTAATCGCGGGGTATTTCAGGAGCTTGTTAGAAAATAGCTTTGCAACATACCGGTCTCGAGCGAGACTGGAATTCGTTAATTGCTCATTTTATAACCGCGGCTGATTATGGCGGCAGCCGGTCCCCCGGATGTGGCTGATGCTCCGTCCCGGGGGCCGTCGTTGTCCATCATCAATCCCAGCCGTCGCCCTTGATGCCTGGATTCGCATAAACGATGCCGCCGTCCACCGCGATGGTGGCGCCGACCACGTAATCGCCGGCGCGCGAAGCGAGATAGATCGCGGCGCCTGCCATGTCCTCGTCGGTGCCGATCCGGCCGGCGGGGACGCGGGTCGCCACTTCATCGGCATTGTCGCGTGCAGCCTTGTTCATGTCCGATTGAAACGGGCCCGGCGCGATGGCTGTGACGACGACGTGATCCTGGATCAGTTTGACGGCCATCCGCCGCGTCAGGTGGATCAGGCCGGATTTGCTCGCCGCATAGGAATAGGTCTCCATCGGATTGACGAAGATGCCGTCGATGGACGCGATATTGATGACCTTGGCGGGCTTGTCCGCGCTGGCTGCTGCACGCAGCGGTCCGGCCAGCGCCTTGGTCAGAAAGAACGGCGTCTTGACGTTCAGCGTCATCACCTTGTCCCAGCCGCTTTCCGGAAATTCGTCGAAGTCCGCGCCCCATGCGGCGCCCGCATTGTTGACGAGAATGTCGAGCTTGGGTTCGCGCTTCTTGATCTCGGCAGCCAGCATCTCGATGCCGGCCATGGTCGAGATGTCGATCGGCAGCGCGATGCATTCACCGGCATATTGCGCTGAAAGTTCTTTCGCGGTGGCTTCGCACGGGCCGGCCTTGCGCGCGGTGATGTAGACCTTCGCTGCGCCCTGGCTGAGAAATCCCGCGGCGATCATCTTGCCGATGCCGCGCGAGCCGCCGGTGACGAGTGCAATGCGGCCATCGAGCGAAAACAGATTGGTGAACATGATGCCTCCCGTTTGTTTTGTCGTTGGGCCGATTGTGTGCGGCGGCGGGCAAGGCGAGTCAACAAGCGCCGCTGCAGTTGAGCCAGATCAAGGCCGGAACCGGCAGCCGGCGTAGGCTCCTCGCGTTGGTTCGTCCAGCAAACGGACCTCAACCCAACGGGAGAGTGTCATGAGAGCCCATCAAATTATGACCCGCAAGCTCGTCACCGTGTCGCCAGACGCGTCGATTAGCGAAGCTGCGAGGCTGATGATCGATTACCACGTCAGCGGATTGCCTGTGGTGGATGCGGCCGGCAAGCTGGTCGGCATTGTGACCGAGCGGGACTTCCTGCGTCGGCACGAGGTCGGCACGCAGCGCAGGCGTCCGCGCTGGCTCGAATTCGTGCGTGGCCCCAGCCTGCAGGCCATCGATTATGTCCGCGAAGCCGGCCGCAAGGTGCATGAGATCATGACCCGTGAGGTCCGCACGGTGACCGAGGAGACCGGGCTGGCCGATATCGTCGAGGTGATGGAGAAGTATCACATCAAGCGCGTGCCGGTGGTGCAGGGCGACAAGCTCGTGGGTATCGTCAGTCGGCAGAATTTTGTCGAAGCCATCGCCGATGTCATGCACGATGTCTCCGATGTCGGGTCGAGTGATGCGTTGATCCGCCGCCGCATCGTCGCTGTGCTCAGGCATAACGAGTGGACACCAGTCGGCCTCGACGTCCGGGTGAAGGATGGCGTCGTGGACATCGACGGCTTCATCACGGACGAGAATGTCCGTCGGGCGATCGTCGTGGCTGCTGAAAATGTGGCTGGCGTCACCCGCGTCAACGAGCATCTGTGCTGGGTCGATCCGATGTCGGGCGTGTACTTTCCGCCGGATACCGATCTGTCGCAAAAGCCGGTCTGATCCGGCGCGGGACGCAAGACTCCAGCAAGGCTGCAGTTCGCCTGCAGCGCATGGCCAGACTATCCGGTGCCGCCGCGCTGGAAGCCGTTCCACATCGCGGTGGCCGCGCCGGAGGTCAGCACCGGCAGATAGCGGGTGTCCTGATAGTTGCCGTTCAGCGAGACCCGCGGCAGCGCCGTGAGCTGCGAGGAGTTGTCCGAGGCGATCACGCCGGGGCGCGTCGTCACGGCTGTCTCGAAGCCGGCCCTTTTCGCCAGTGCGAATTCCCGTGTGCCCGCGGCGCAGCGGTCGCCATAGGGATAAGCAAGATGCACGGCCGGGCGCTGCAGAACGTTTTCGATATCGGTGCGGCTGGCTGACAGCTCATGCACGACCATCGCTTCGGTCTGTTTGGCGAGATTGCAGTGACTTACGGTATGTGCGCCGATTGTCACCAGCGGGTCGGCGGCGAAAGGTTTGAGTTCGTCCCACGACATGCACAGCTCGCGGCTGACCGCGTCTTCGTCGATCCCATGCGCGGCACAGAGTGCGCTGATCTCGCGGCGGATATCCGCTTCTTCCGGCAATCCGCGCAGCCAGCCATGCAGGCGGTCGAACGCCATGTCCTTGCCGGCGAGAGTCGATGTGTCCAGGCGCACCATCTGTCCGTCGATCGGGGCCTCGATCGCATCGGCCCTGGCAACGACGCGCTCCAGCGCCACCCACCACAGCCGGCCTGTGCCGGAGGCGAAGTCGCTGGTGACATAGACCGTGAAGGGCGCGTCGAAATCCCGCATCGCGGGCAATGCATGGTCGCGATTGTCGCGATAGCCGTCGTCGCAGGTGAAACAGGCGAAGCGGCGCGAGAAATCCCGCTCCGTCAACCGCCGCTGCACTTCATCGGGGGTCACGATATCGACGTCGGTTGCGCGCAGATAAGCGAGGGTGGCGCGCAGGAAATCGGGCGTGATCTCGAGGTGACGGTTGGGCTGGAACGGACCGGCATGCGCAGGGCGCACATGGTGCAGCATGAAAATGGTGCCGACGCCGCCGAAGATAGGTCGCAACACCCGGTGGGCGCCGCTGAAATACAGCGCATCCAGCCCGGCACGAATAATCGTGTTGCGAATCTGCTTCATCGTATGACCGAGCAATTGATGCTACCCACGGAAATGATCAGAAACGATTGAACAAAGCGTTATTCGAATACCCGCGGCGACGCCAGAGGTTTGCCTTGATTTCAGTTTGACAGTCCCGCAAGGGTTTGTTTTCTCTCTGTTTCCAGACCCGCAGGACGTCGAATGCACGGATTTTACAGGTGGAGTGCCAAATGGTGGCCCGGGCTCATCCCGCTTGCCATCCTTTGGGCGGTTGCTGCCTGGGTTAGCACGATTCCGCTTGAGACGGATTTAACGGCGCGTAGCACTGAGGCGCTGAAAAACACGATCCTCGACAAGAGCCAGATCACGGTTGCCGGCCGTGACGTATCGTTTTCTGCCGAAGCATTTTCCGAAGACGGTCGCCGCAGTGCGGTCTCGTCGGTCGAGGCCACGCCGGGCGTTCGCCTGGTCGATGACGAGACCCGTCTCGTCGCGGAAGCCAAGCCGTTCGTCTGGGTCGCGGAGCGCGACAATGTCCGCGTCACGCTGTGGGGAACCGCGCCATTGCCGGCCAGCAAGGCGCGAATTGTGGAAGCGGCCCGCGCCGCACTCAGCGGAACCGAGGTCTCCGACCGCATGGGTCTGAAGCGCGGCGCGCCGCCGCGGTTTGATGCCGCGGCTGTGTTGTTGCTTGATCAGGTCGCCAAGCTGAAGGAAGGCAAGGCGGTGATTTCGGATACCAATGTCAGCCTCTCCGGCATGGCGCGCGATCTCGGTGGCCGCGAAGCCATTGCGGCGGCGCTGAAGAATCTGCCGGAAGGCTTCACGGTCGCGGCCAATGACATCAAGGCGCCGCCCTATGTGTTCCAGGCCAACAAGGACCCGGTGACGAACACGCTGACGCTGAGCGGCTATGTCCCGGACAACAACATCCACGCCGCGCTTGCGTCGGCTGCCGGACGCAAGTTCGGCAATGAGAAGATCGTCGACAACCTGAAGGCTAGCATCGGCGCGCCCGGTGGTTTTGCGGCAGCGGTGACGACGGCGCTGGGTGCGCTGTCGCGGCTGTCGACCGGCACGCTGGTGGTGTCCGATCGCGAGGTGAAACTGTCGGGGGACGCGCTCTACGAAGCCGCCGCCGACCAGATACGCGCAAGTCTCGCGCGCGAGCTCCCGCAGGGTTGGCAGGCCAAAGCCGAAGTATCGGTGAAGCCCGCCGCGGCACCGGTCGATGCCAGCGTGTGCCAGCAGCTCTTCGCGCAGAACCTGACCAAGGGCCGCATCCGGTTTGAGCCGTCCAGCGCCAGCATCAATGTGGATTCCGCGGGCTTGCTCGATCGCCTCGTGGAAATCGCCATGCGCTGTCCCAATGTCCGGGTCGAGATCGCCGGTCACACCGACGGCGATGGCGACGCGGCGTTCAATCAGTCGCTCTCGGAAAAGCGCGCGCTCGCCGTTGAAGAATATCTCGTGAAGGCCGGCTTGCCGGCGGACCGTTTCTCCACCATCGGCTACGGCAGTACCCAACCCATCGCCACCAACGATACCGACGAAGGCAAGCTGCAGAATCGCCGGATCGAATTCGTCGTGAGGCAAGCGCCATGACTTATCTTGCGATGTTTCACTGGGGCTGGCTGCTCGGGGCGTTCCTGATCGGCTTCTGCATGGGCTGGATCGCCGTGGTCTATCGCGGGCGTTCGGTGTCGCGGGTCTGGATCCAGCGCCTGTCGGTAATCGCCGCGGTCATCATCGGCGTCGCGATTGGTAAAGTCGTGCCCGGCCGCTTCGGCTACTGGCTCGATCTCGGCCTCGCATTGTTCGGCTTCTATCTCGTCGGCTGCGCCATCGGGTCGTGGCTGCGCGATATCGTGGTGACCCGGCAGCAGGCGCGCTCGGCGTGACGCTGCTCGACCATTACCGCATGCTCGGCCGGTATAATGTCTGGGCCAACGGCCTACTGTTCGACGCGGCGGGCGCGCTCAGCCGCGAGCAATATCAGGCCGACCGGGGCGCGTTCTTCAAATCCGTCCATGGCACGCTCAATCATCTGCTGGCAACGGACCTGATCTGGATGAAGCGCTTCACCGGCGAAGGCGAGGCGCCGGATCGTCTCGATGCCATTCTGTATGAGACCTGCGACGGGTTGCATGCGGCGCGCATCGCCGAAGATGCCCGGATTCTCGGTTATGTGGACGGGCTCGACGAGCGCCGTCTCAACGGCACCATCAAATTCCGCCGGGTGTCGTCTCCCGAAGAATTTGAACAGCAGCTGGCGCCGGCCCTGGCGCACTGGTTCAATCATCAGACCCATCACCGCGGGCAAGTCCATGCGTTGCTGACGGGTCTGACAGGCCGGGCGCCCGAACTCGATCTGTTATTTTTTCAACGTCTCGCCGCCAAATCGGCGGCATGAGGTCACGAAAGCCTCATTGTCACGTGAGACGCGTCGGGACGTTGGCATTTTGCCGCAGCGAATGCGCCCGAGAGGCTGGTGGTTTGTTAGGGCTGACCTAATATACTGATGTGGCTTGTTTTTATTCACAGCCGGCGAATTCCACTTTGCCGCAAAACGCGCTACGACGGTTGTGCCGGAGACAACTGATGTGGCGGTTCCGCCGAGGCTAGTCTGACTTCCTGGTCCAGATCTCTCTGGTCAGGGGATCGCATTCGAGGTTGAGATGCTGGAAGCAATACGCAGGGCGATCTCGTTTCTGCGCGAGAAGCAAATCCTGCACAAGCTCGGTGTCTTGATCAGCGTCGCGGTGATCGGCGTCGCCTGCTACATGCTGTATCACAAGCTGCGGAACATCGACGCTGCCGCCGTTTTCCGGGCGATGAAAGAGACCGAGCCGCGGCTGATCATGCTGTCCGCGCTGTCGGTTGCCGCCGGTTATTTCACGCTGACATTCTATGATTGGTTTGCGGTGCGCACGATCGGTCGCCGCGACGTGCCGTACCGGATCAACGCGCTGGCCGCTTTCACCAGCTATTCGATCGGCCACAATGTCGGCGCCAGCGTCTTCACCGGCGGCGCGGTGCGCTATCGCATCTATTCGGCCTGGGATCTTAGCGCCGTCGATGTCGCCAAGATCGTCTTTCTCGCCGGCCTCACCTTCTGGCTCGGCAATCTCGCGGTGCTCGGTATGGGCATCGCCTATCACCCGGAAGCGGCTAGCGCGATCAACCAGGTGCCGCCATGGATGAACCGTATCCTGGCCTACATCATCCTCGCCGGCCTCGTCGGCTATGTGGTCTGGGTCTGGATGAAGCCCCGCAGCGTCGGCCGTGGCCCCTGGTCGGTGGTACTGCCTGGCGGTCCGCTGACCCTGCTGCAGATCACCATCGGCATCATCGATCTCGGCTTCTGTGCGCTCGCGATGTACATGCTGGTGCCCGCCGAGCCTGACGTCGGTTTCGTTGTGGTGGCGGTGGTGTTCGTCTCGGCCACCTTGCTGGGTTTCGCCAGCCATTCGCCCGGCGGTCTTGGCGTGTTCGATGCCGCCATGCTGGTTGGCCTCGAAATGATGGATCAGGAAAAGCTGCTGGCTGGCATGCTGCTGTTCAGGGTGCTTTATTACCTCGCGCCGTTCTTTATATCAGTCATGTTACTGACGCTTCGCGAGCTTATTATCGGTTCGCGATCGAAAAAGCTGCAGGCGGTCGCGGCGGACGCCAAGCCCGGCGTCGGCCACCCGCTCAAGGAACATGGTCGCTCCGGCGCCTGATATACGTTCGCATTCGCAGCAGGAAGAGATCCGGTTCAGATGGCTATTGAAGCTTCTCCATCGACCATGTTTTCGCCGTGGCCAGACCGGCTGCGGCATTCGGCGATCATCCTGCTGGCCGCCGGCCTGGCGCTGGCCGCATTGGTGTTTTTCGGCGAGTTGTCGCCGCTGCGCGCGGGCATCGTGTTCGTCTGCATCGCCGGCGCGGCGCTGGTGCCGTGGCGGCTGCATGACGTGGTGACGGCGCGCGACGAGGCGCTGGCCGCCAATCCTGTCGAGGCGCCCGCGGTGCGCGCCATCATTGCCGGCATTCCCGATCCCGCCGTGCTGCTCGACCGCGCCGGCCGCGTCATCCATCTCAATGCCGCAGCGGCGCAGCTCGCGCCGGCACTCCGCAAGAACGAACTGGCGCAATTCGCGCTGCGCTCGCCGGAGATCATCACCGCCTTGCGCGAGTCCATCGCCACCACCGAGCCGCGCCGCGCGACTTATCTCGATCATGTTCCGGTCGATCGCTGGATGGAATTGATGATCACGCCGGTGCCGGTTCCGACCGCCTTTGGCGGCACCGACACCTGCATGCTGATGACATTCCATGACCAGACGCCGCTGCGCCGTGTCGAGGAAATGCGTGCCGACTTCGTCGCCAATGCCAGCCACGAGCTGCGCACGCCGCTGGCGGCGCTGTCCGGCTTCATCGACACGTTGCAGGGACCGGCCAAGGACGACGCCAAGGCGCGCGAGCGCTTTCTCGGCATCATGCATGCGCAGGCGACCCGCATGGCACGGCTGATCGACGATCTGCTGTCGCTGTCGCGCGTCGAGCTGTCGGCGCATGTGCGGCCGGATACGCTGGTGGATATTCTCCCCATTATCCGTCAGGTCGGCGACGGGCTGGAGCCGCTCGCCAATGAGCGCAACGTCAGGATCGAAATGGCGCTGCCGGATACGCCGGTGTCCATCGCTGGCGATCGCGAGGAATTGCTGAGGTTGTTCGAGAACCTGATCGAGAACGCGCTGAAATACGGCGCATCCGGCGGCAAGGTCGACGTATCGCTGACCACGGAGTCGACTGCGGAAGGTGTGCCGGAAATTCGCGTCGCCGTGCGGGACTATGGCCCGGGCATCGCCCCCGAGCATCTGCCGCGCCTGACTGAACGTTTCTACCGGGTCGATGTCGGCGACAGCCGCGCACAGGGCGGTACGGGCCTCGGCCTTTCGCTGGTGAAGCACATCCTGAACCGGCATCGCGGCCGGCTGCTGATCGAAAGCGTGCCGAAGAACGGCGCGACTTTTACCGCCGCCTTTCCGCAGGTGAAGACGCTGCCGGGGCCTCCCGCCTCCGCGGCGTCCTGACGCCCTAAACTCCCCTCGTTCTCCTGCGCCCATAGCGACCGCCCTCGGGCGGTCGGGCAGCGCTGCGCTTCGCTCACACAGTCAAAAAAGCCGTGGTGGATGGTGCGGCATTGCGTCCGATCACCCTCAATATCGTACCCGCCGCTGTCATACGCGCGCATGCGCGCGAGGCCGGATTCCGCCTGCTGAAACATATTGTTAACCCCTGTGACGGCGGATTTTGACGGCCTGGGATGACCCTTATGGCAGGGCATTTTCGCTGTCATTTGCACGGTAAAATTATCCGCGGAGGCAGAAAAACAAAGCATTTACAGATGCTTGGTGTCGTCATCCAAGTGTCACGGAACTATCATAAAAGCACAATCGACCACCCCTAAACGGGCGGCGTGAGCACAACTGGCGCATCCGGCGCGGTCGCTCACGAGATTGGAGACATCCCATGAAATTCCTCAAAGCGATCGTCGCTGCCGGCCTCGTTGCCGCCTCGACCTCGGCATTTGCCGCCGACATCACGGGTGCCGGCGCAACCTTCCCGTTCCCGGTCTATTCGAAGTGGGCCGACGCCTACAAGAAAGAGACTGGCAATGGTTTGAACTACCAGTCGATCGGTTCGGGCGCCGGCATCAAGCAGATCCAGGCCAAGACTGTGACCTTCGGCGCCACCGACGCGCCGCTCAAGGCTGAGCAGCTCGAGAAGGACGGCCTGGTTCAGTGGCCGATGGTGATGGGCGCGATCGTTCCCGTCGTGCATCTCGAAGGCATCGCCTCGGGCGAGCTCGTTCTCTCCGGCGAAGTGCTCGGCGACATCTATCTCGGCAAGGTCACCAAGTGGGACGACGCTGCCATCGCCAAGCTGAACCCGAAGCTGAAGCTGCCCTCGGCCGCCATCACCGTCGTTCGTCGTTCGGACGGTTCGGGCACCACCTTCAACTTCACCGACTATCTGTCGAAGGCCTCGGCTGACTGGAAGACCAAGGTCGGCACCGGTACCGCCGTCGAGTGGCCGGTTGGCGTTGGCGCCAAGGGCAACGAAGGCGTCGCGGGCAACGTAGGCCAGACCAAGAATGCCATCGGTTATGTTGAATATGCTTACGCCAAGCAGAACAAGCTGACCTATACCGGCATGGTCAACAAGGCTGGCAAGACCGTGCAGCCGACCGTCGCGGCCTTCCAGGCTGCTGCGTCGAACGCCGATTGGGCCAAGGCTCCTGGCTACTACGTGATCCTCACCGACCAGCCGGGCGAAACCTCGTGGCCGATCACTGCTGCGACCTTCATCCTGATGCACAAGGCTCCGACCGACAAGGCAGCCTCGGCTGAAGCGATCAAGTTCTTCAAGTGGTCGTTCGAGAAGGGCGCCAAGATGGCTGAAGAGCTCGATTACATTCCGATGCCGGAACCCGTCGTCAAGCTGATCGAAAAGACCTGGTCGGCTGACATCAAGAGCTGATCTGGTGTGTGGGCGGAGGAGAGGGGCATCTCTCCTCCGTCTGCTGCAGGGCTGAATTTCTTTCTTCTTCTCTTCTGACTTCGCGCCCTGACAAGCCCCTCCAGGGCAATGCGTTTTGGGGTATTGTAACAATTACAGGGGACTGGCGTGGCAGACATGGCCGTACAGAGCTCTTCGATGGACGCTGCCGGACCTTATGATCGTGCGAAGGCTTTGAATGCCTTCAAGACCGGGGACCAGGCGTTCTACTGGATCACCCGCATTTCGGCTCTGTCCGTTCTGTTTATCCTCGGCGGCATCATTCTGTCGCTCATCGTTGGTGCGTGGCCGGCGCTTCGAGAATTCGGCTTCTCGTTCCTGACGACGCAGCGCTGGGCCCCGTCGGCTGATCCGCCGGTCCTCGGTGCACTCGGTCCGATCTACGGCACGCTGATCACCTCGGTGATCGCGATGGCGATCGCCATCCCGGTCGGCATCGGCATCGCGATCTTCCTCACCGAACTGTGCCCGAACTGGCTGCGCCGCCCGATCGGCATGGCGGTCGAGCTTCTCGCCGGTATTCCCTCGATCATCTACGGCATGTGGGGCTTCTTCGTGCTCGGCCCGTTCCTCGCCAACCACGTGCAGCCGTTCATGATCAGCGCCTTCGAAGGCGTCCCGGTCCTTGGCGTGATCTTCGCCGGCCCGCCGTCCTATCTCTCGCTGTTCAACGCGTCGCTGATCCTCGCCATCATGGTGCTGCCCTTCATCACCTCGATCTCGGTTGACGTGTTCAAGACGGTGCCGCCGGTGCTCAAGGAAGCCGCTTACGGCGTCGGCTGCACCACCTGGGAAGTCGTCCGCAACGTCGTCATCCCCTATACCCGTGTTGGTGTGATCGGTGGCGTCATGCTGGCGCTCGGCCGTGCGCTCGGCGAAACGATGGCGGTGACCTTCATCATCGGCAACTCGTTCCGTATCACGGGCTCGATCTTCGGCCCGGGCACCACGATCTCGGCAGCGATCGCCAGCGAGTTCGCGGAGAGCGACGGTCTGCATCAATCGGGTCTGATCCTGCTCGGTCTCCTGCTGTTCGTGCTGACATTCTTCGTGCTCTCGGCAGCGCGTCTGATGCTGCTGCGTCTGGAAAAGAAGGCGGGCAACTAATATGAACCCGATTTACGCTTCACGCCGTCGCAACGACATGATCATCCGTGGGCTCTGCATGGGTGCCGCTCTCTTTGGCGTCACCTGGCTCGCGCTGATCCTGTTCACGCTGTTCTACAACGGTATCGCCGGCATCAGCCTGCAGATCTTCACCCAGAACACGCCGCCGCCCGGCTCCATGGAAGGCGGCCTGCTCAATGCCATCGTCGGTTCGATCATCATGACCGTCATCGGCGTCGGCATCGGCGCGCCGCTCGGCCTGTTTGCCGGCACCTATCTCGCGGAATACGGCAAGCACGACAAACTTACCTCGGTGATCCGCTTCATCAACGACGTGTTGCTGTCGGCCCCGTCCATCATCATCGGCCTGTTCGTTTATGGTGCGGTGGTGGTTCCGATGGGCGGCTTCTCGGCTCTCGCCGGTTCGCTTGCGCTCGCCGTGATCGTGATCCCCGTCGTGGTTCGCACCACTGAAGACATGCTTGGTCTCGTGCCGAACCCGCTGCGCGAAGCGGCCTCGGCGCTCGGCCTGCCGCGCTCCCTGGTCATCAAGCGGATCGCCTATCGTGCAGCCCGCGCCGGTCTCATCACCGGCGTGCTGCTGGCGACCGCACGTGTTGCCGGTGAAACGGCGCCGCTGCTGTTCACCGCGCTGAGCAACCAGTTCTTCAGCCTCGATCTCACCAAGACGATGGCCAACCTGCCGGTGACCATCAACAACTTCGTGCAGAGCCCCTACGAGTACTGGAAGCAGCTCGCCTGGAGCGGTGCCCTGATCATCACCTTGACCGTACTTGCCCTTAACATTGGCGCGCGCATTCTCGGCGCCGAGAGGACAGCAAAATGAGTGAGCTTTCTGTGTCGTCTGGCGTTCCTTCCGTCTCGATGCCGCCGCCGTCGGCCCTGCAGGGCGAGACCCGTCCCAAGGTCACCGTGCGCGACCTGAACTTCTACTATGGCGAACACCACGCCCTGAAGAAGATCAACCTGACGCTGATGGCGAACCGGGTGACTGCGTTCATCGGCCCGTCGGGCTGCGGCAAGTCCACGCTGCTGCGTATCTTCAACCGCATGTATGACCTGTATCCCGGCCAGCGCGCCGAAGGTCAGCTCATGCTCGACAACCAGAACATTCTGGATCCAAAGCTGGATCTCAACCTGCTGCGCGCCCGCGTCGGCATGGTGTTCCAGAAGCCGACCCCGTTCCCGATGACGATCTATGAAAACATCGCCTTCGGTATCCGCCTCTACGAGAAGATCTCCAAGTCGGAGATGGACGTGCGCGTCGAGAGGGCGCTGCGCGGCGGTGCACTCTGGAACGAAGTCAAGGACAAGCTCAACGCGTCGGGCCTCAGCCTGTCGGGTGGTCAGCAGCAGCGTCTGTGCATCGCGCGCACCATCGCGGTGCGGCCGGAAGTGATCCTGTTCGACGAGCCGTGCTCGGCGCTGGACCCGATCTCGACCGCGAAGATCGAGGAGCTGATCGACGAGTTGAAGGATCAGTACACGATCGCGATCGTGACCCATAACATGCAGCAAGCCGCCCGCGTCTCCGACAGCACGGCCTTCATGTATCTCGGCGAGTTGATCGAATTCGATCAGACCAACAAGATCTTCACGTCGCCGACCGATCGCCGCACCCAGGATTACATCACCGGCCGCTTCGGCTGACGCGACATACTCGCGGGAGGAATTTGAGATGGCTTTTGAACATACCACCAAGGCTTTCGACGACGATCTGCAGGAGCTGACCCGTCTCGTCGCCGAGATGGGTGGCCTCGCGGAACGGCAGATCGTCGAATCCGTCGACGCGCTGATCCGCCGGGACGTCGCGCTCGGTGCGCGCGTCGTCGCCACCGACGCCGAGATCGACCAGTTGCAGCGCACGATCGAAGAGCGCGCCGTGCTGACCATCGCCAAGCGCCAGCCGATGGCTGTCGATTTGCGCGAGATCGTCGGCGCGCTGCGCGTCGCCACCGATCTGGAACGCATCGGCGATCTCTCCAAGAATATCGGCAAGCGCGTCAATGCACTCGACAGCGACTTCCATCCGCTGAAGCTCATCCGCGGCCTCGAACACATGACCGACCTCGTGACCACCCAGGTCAAGGCCGTGCTCGACGCCTATGCCGCACACGATCTGCCCGCTGCGATGACGGTGTGGAAGGGCGACGAGGAAATCGACGCGATCTGCACCTCGCTGTTCCGCGAACTCCTGACCTATATGATGGAAGACCCGCGTAACATCTCGTTCTGTATCCACCTGATGTTCTGCGCCAAGAACATCGAGCGGATTGGTGACCACGCCACCAACATTGCGGAAACCGTGTTCTACATGATCGAGGGTCAGCAGATCCTCGACAAGCGCCCGAAGGGCGACATGACCACATTCGCGAATACGCCGACGGTCTGAAGCGTGATCCGGAAAAGCGGAAGCCAGTCTTCCGCAAGGATCATGACCTAAAGGCTTTTCGGACGTCACTGAGGATATTGACCATATGGCTGTGAATGCACGCATTCTGGTGGTGGAGGACGAGGAAGCCCTCACGACGCTTCTTCGCTACAACCTCGACGCCGAAGGCTATGATGTTGAAACCGTCGCGCGCGGCGACGATGCCGATACCCGTTTGAAGGAGCGGGTGCCGGATCTCGTGGTGCTCGACTGGATGCTGCCGGGCCTGTCCGGCATCGAACTGTGCCGCCGTCTGCGCGCACGGCCTGAAACCAAGGCATTGCCGATCATCATGCTGACGGCGCGGGGCGAAGAGAGCGAGCGCGTTCGCGGTCTCGCCACCGGTGCCGACGATTACATCGTCAAGCCGTTCTCCGTGCCGGAGCTCCTGGCCCGCGTGAAGGGCCTGCTCCGTCGTGCAGCTCCCGAGCGTCTCGCCACCGTCTTGGCGTTTGGCGACATCGAACTCGACCGTGACAAGCGCCGCGTCGTGCGGTCCAGCCGCCCGATCGATCTCGGTCCGACCGAATATCGCCTGCTGGAGTTCTTCCTGGAACATCCGGGCCGGGTGTTCAGCCGTGAGCAGTTGCTCGACAGCGTCTGGGGCCGCGACATCTATATCGACGAGCGCACCGTCGACGTGCATATCGGCCGCCTGCGCAAGCTGCTCAATCCCGCCGGTGAGCCCGATCCAATCCGCACCGTGCGCGGCGCCGGCTATGCGCTGGACGATCGCTTCGACAAGGCGGCGGAGTAATACTCCGCTATCGACAGTTATTCTCGTCATGGCCGGGCTTGTCCCGGCCATCCACGTCTTTGTGTTCGGCCAAGACGTGGATACCCGGCATTCGCCGGGCATGACGGCGGAGAGGTCTCCGCTCACAATTCCCCCAAAACGAAAAATGCCCGGCTCATCACCGGGCATTTTCATTTGGTTTAGATGCTTTCCAGCTCAGCGCGTCGGCTTTGGGACCGCGCGGCGGCGGTCGCTGGCCGGCTGATAGGCGATACGCGAGTGATGCGCGCAATAGGGGGCGCCGGCCAGGGCCTTGCCGCCGCAGAAATAGAAGTCCGCGCTCGACGGATCGCCGATCGGCCAATGGCAGGTGGCTTCGTTGAGTTCGACCAGCGACAGGCGTTGGCTGATCGGCACGATGTTGTCATAGGCGATCGGGTCGGGCTCGGCCTCGATCTCGTAATTATGGGCCAGCGCGGTATTGCCGCGCGCCATCGGGCGGGCGACGCGTACCATCTGCTGCGCCGGGCGCGCCTTGCGCTGCCGCGGAGCTGCCGAGGAGGGGCTCTTGGCACGACCGGACAGGCCAAGGCGGTGAACCTTGCCGATCACGGCGTTGCGGGTCACGTTACCGAGTTCCGCAGCGATCTGGCTGGCGGAAAGGCCGCCTTCCCAGAGTTTCTTCAACTGTTCGACGCGATCGTCGGTCCATGTCATTACCGTCATCGCCGTTTTCCCTTCGTGAGCGCCGGCCTGACCGGGCAGCGCTGCGAGTTGAGACTTCAAAAATCCCTGCGGTCAGAATCCTTTAGCGCTCACCGGGCGCGAATTTCGCGTCCGGCTGTTACGCCGCACTGGATGTGTCAAAAGGATCTACCGCCGCACGAGATGTCGTATCCGACGAGGCAAAAGCTACAATATGCCGTGACTCGCGCGCAAGAGTCGGGCATGCCGCGTCCACATGCTTCTGCAAGTAAAGCTGCAAAATCGGCTTTTTCTGCGACTCCGTGTGACTCGAAAGCCGCAGTGCGCGGTTGACAGTCTTCACAGCACACATAGAATAATGCCCACGTGCCGCCCGAGAAGGGCGGCACGTTTCGTTTCTAGGGTCCGTTGTTCGATTTCGCACAGTTGTCATCGACGCGGCCGCAGTCTTTTCGATCGGATCGGTTATGACCAGCAACGCAACGTCTTCGCCCCTCTCTCAGGCTCACTTGCTGCCTGTTTTCGCGCGTGCGGATGTCGCTTTCGAGCGCGGTGAAGGCGCGTGGCTGATTGGAACCGATGGCGAGCGCTATCTCGATTTCACCAGCGGCGTCGCCGTGAACGCACTTGGCCATGCGCACCCACATATGGTCGCCGCATTGCAGGAGCAGGCCACCAAGCTCTGGCACATGTCGAACCTGTTCAAGAGCCCGGACGGCGAGCGCCTCGCGGCCCGGCTGTGCGAACAGAGCTTTGCCGACTTCGTGTTCTTCGCCAATTCGGGTGCGGAAGCGATGGAATGCGCGATCAAGGTGACCCGGCACTATCATTTCTCCAAAGGCCATCCCGAGCGCACGCGCATTATCACCTTTGAAGGCGCGTTCCATGGCCGGACCCTCGGCACGCTCGCCGCGACCGGCGCTGCCAAATATCTCGAAGGCTACGGCACGCCGCTCGACGGCTTCGACCAGTTGCCGCTCGGCGATATCGAAGCCGTGAAGAAGGCGATCGGTCCGAACACCGCCGGCATTCTCATCGAGCCGCTGCAGGGTGAAGGTGGCGTGCGTGCGCCGAGCAACGCGTTCTTCGGCGCATTGCGCGAACTCTGCGACAAGAACGGCATTCTGCTGATCTTCGACGAAGTGCAGACCGGCATGGGCCGCACCGGCGAACTGTTCGCCTATCAGCGCATCGGCGTGACGCCTGATGTGATGTCGCTGGCCAAGGCGCTCGGCGGCGGCTTCCCGATCGGTGCGTGCCTCGTCACGGCGGAAGCGGCCGAAGGCATGGCGCCCGGCTCCCATGGTTCGACCTTCGGTGGCAATCCGCTGGCGGTCGCTGCCGCGAATTCTGTGCTCGATATCATGCTGAAGCCCGGTTTCTTCGACCATGTGAAGAAGATGTCGCTGCTGCTGAAACAGAAACTCGCGGGTGTGGTCGATGGCCATCCAGATGTGCTCAGCGAAGTGCGCGGCGAAGGTCTTCTCATCGGCCTCAAGGCGGTCGTGCCGGCCGGTGATCTCGTTGCAGCACTGCGTGACGCCAAGCTGTTGACGGTTGGCGCCGGCGATAATGTCGTGCGCTTCCTGCCGCCGCTGATCGTCAGCGAGTCCGAGATCGAGCAGGCCGTGCAACGGCTGGAACAGGCTTGCGTGGCCCTCGGCTCATCCGCCAAAGCATCTGCAAAGACGCAGGGAGCCGCGTGATGAGCACGTCACCGCGGCACTTTCTCGATCTCACGGCCGTGCCGGCCAGCGAGTTGCGCAATATCATGAATGCGGCGGCTGCCATGAAGGCGAAGCTGAAGGGGCGGGATGGCACCAATGCCGAGCCCGATCGTCCGCTCAAGAACAAGACGCTGGCGATGATCTTCGAAAAGCCCTCGACGCGCACCCGTGTGTCGTTCGAGGTCGGCATGCGCCAGCTCGGCGGCGAAGTCGTGATGCTCACCGGCGCCGAAATGCAGCTCGGCCGCGGCGAGACCATTGCCGACACCGCACGCGTGCTGTCGCGCTTCGTCGACATCATTATGATCCGCATCCTCAATCATGACTCGCTGATGGAGCTCGCGGAAAATGCGACCGTGCCGGTCATCAACGGCCTGACGCGGTTCTCGCATCCCTGCCAGGTGATGGCGGATGTCATGACCTATGAGGAGCACCGCGGTCCGATCAAGGGACGCACCGTGGCCTGGACCGGCGATGACAACAATGTGCTGATGTCCTGGGCCCATGCGGCCGAGCGCTTCCAGTTCAAGCTCAATATCGCGACGCCGCCGCAGCTGTCGCCGAAGAAGCCGTTCAAGGACTGGGTCAAGGCGGCAAACGCGCCGATCACCTTCAGCGACGATCCCGATGCGATGGTGAAGGGCGTCGATTGCGTCGTCACCGACACCTGGGTGTCGATGGGCGACAAGGACGGCGAAACCCGCCACAACCTGCTCAAGCCCTATCAGGTCAATGCGCGCCTGATGTCGCTGGCCAAGCCCGATGCGCTGTTCATGCATTGCTTGCCCGCCCATCGCGGCGATGAGGTCACCGACGAGGTGATCGACGGTCCGCAGTCGGTGGTGTTCGACGAGGCCGAAAACCGTCTGCATGCGCAGAAGGGCATTCTGGCCTGGTGCCTCAACGCGGTGGCGTGATCTTTTCTTCCCCTCTCCCCCAGCGCAGCGAAGCTGCGCGCCGTGGGAGAGGGTGGATCGAACACGCGAAGCGGGTTCGAGACGGGAGAGGCATATCCACAAGCGCCGAGCTTTGCGGCTATCCCTCTCCCGCCTTCGCTTCGCTCAGGCACCCTCTCCCACTGCGCGGAGCTTTGCTCCGCTGGGGGAGAGGGGGAAGAAGCCGTGCGTCACCTGGATTTCCCGGTTCCATCGCCCCCTTTCACTTGCGGCCCTCCGCCCCCAAATAGAGCGCCATGACCCCATCAAATCCACATCTCCAGCCCGACGCCCCCATCCGCGCGCCGTCCTCCGTTCCGGTCGATGACGCGGTGCTGCCCTTTGAGGTTGCGCCGCTCGATCTGCGCGGGCGGCTGACGCGGCTTGGCCCGGCGCTCGACGAGCTGCTCGCCAAGCATGATTATCCCGCGCCGGTGGCCAAGCTGCTCGGCGAGGCGATCGTGCTGACCACGCTGCTCGGCTCGTCGCTGAAATTCGACGGCCGCTTCATCCTGCAGACCCAGACCGACGGTCCGGTGTCGCTGATGATCGTCGACTTCCGCGCGCCCGATAAAATGCGCGCCTATGCGCGGTTCGATGCCGAGCGCCTTTTGCCCGGTCTCGGCACCGCGGCGCTGCTCGGCAAGGGCCATCTGGCGATGACCGTCGATCAGGGGGCGGATATGAGCCGCTATCAGGGGCTCGTCGCGTTGAATGGCGGCACGCTGGAAGATGCCGCGCATGAATACTTCCTGCGCTCCGAACAGATTCCGACCAAGGTGCGCCTCGCCGTCGGCGAAGAATGGCGCAGCGGCGAGGAAGGCGGCCCGAAACATCGCTGGCGCGCCGGTGGCATGCTGCTGCAGTTCCTGCCGAAGGCGCCGGAGCGCGTGCAGCGCGACCTCCATGCCGGCGATGCGCCGGAGGGCGCGACCGTGGATGCCGTGCCGGAAGATGACGCCTGGGTCGAGGGCCAGTCGCTGATTGGCACCGTCGAGGATGTCGAGCTGATCGATCCGGATCTATCCGGCGAGCGGCTGCTGTATCGCCTGTTTCACGAGCGTGGCGTCCGCGTGTTCGCCCCATCGCCGCTGCGCGCGGAGTGTTCCTGTTCGCGCGATGCCGTGTCCGGCATGCTCAAGAGCTTCGAGCCGCAGGACCGCGCCGATATGGTCAAGGACGACAAGGTCGTCGTGACCTGCGAGTTCTGTTCGTCGGTGTACGAGTTCACACCGCAGGAAGCGGGCGTGGAGTAGGCATTCGCCCGCGTCCTCCCGACTCAAGCTCGTCATTCCGGGGCGCATGAAAGCGGCGAAGCCGCTGAAATGCGAACCCGGAATGTCAGAGTGTTTGGCGCTGAACAGGTCGAGATTCCGGGTTCGCGATACGCCGCCTTCGGCGTTTCCTCGCGCCCCGGAATGACAGTTTGGGGCGGGGCGGCGAGGCAGCGCTCAAACATTTTTTCCTATCCTTCATTGACAACATCCCCGTCAGGTTTATATTCCCCTCCGTCCGGCCCCGATGAGAGGGGCGAGCGCGATCGTCACGTTCGCGGGGCTGGATGCGGTGGACGCCGGAGATGCGGCGTCACGCGGTTTGGGGGTGACGTCTGTCTTCGGGCAGGACGGATCTGCGCCAGCACTGCCACTGGCAAGGAGACGGCCGACCTTCGGATGGAAAGAACCTCTGGACAGTGTGACGGACGACCAAATCGAAACGCGTCCGCTTACTCGCTTGAGGCTCCCTGTCCCTCCGCCGTGGGACCATCATTTTGGTGATCGGACCGTTCGCCAAGGCAAAGTGCAAGCAGGCTGAAAAAACACCGTATGCGGAACGTCGGGCACTTGCTCGGCGCCTCCGAAAGTCCTGATGCACCAACTTTGCGGAAGACCGCATTCGCATCAGGCCCAAGGGTGCAACGGGCACCCGGCGTTCCGCACGCCCTCTCGCAAGGGGGCGGGAATGCGAAGCACGACGGCGCCCCCGCGCCGCAAACAATGGGGGCGATGACGCATGTCTGAAGGGCAGGGGCTGTTTGACAGTTGAATCTGCGATGGCGCACAGGCGCCAGCGATATCCCCCTTCAGCGCAGCTTCGCCGCTTGAGGGAGGGAGAAGAAGACCTGCCCCTAATTCAGCACACGCTTCCTGTCCGGTCCGTCCAGCGAAAATAGCGGCACGTCGATCTCGAACGGCTCGCCGGTATCGGTCACCATCTGATAGGTGCCTTCCATGAAGCCGGACGTCGTCGGCAGCGGCACGCCCGATGTGTATTCGAAGCGTTCGCCGGGGCCGAGCACGGGCTGTTCGCCGACGACGCCTTCGCCGCGCACTTCCTGCATGCGGCCGGCCGCATCGGTGATGATCCAGTGGCGGGTCTTCAGCTGCACGGTCTCTTTGCCGGCATTGGTGATGACGACCGTATAGGACCAGAAGAACTCGCGCTTCTCCTGCGACGAGCGTTCGGGCATGAAATTCGGTTCGACGGTGACTTCGATCTGTCGTGTTATGGCGCGGTACATGGCGGTGTCATCGTTCAAAATACGTCGCAAGCATAGCGAAAACCGCGCCTTTGGCCAAATCACGTGAAGTTCGGCGTCCAACGCCGGCGGGCCATCGCTGTTTCAACATAGTTACCGCATAATCGATCCCTGGTTTGGTTATGACGTGACGGATCATCCCATGCAAATGGCCTGCGTGTGGTGGGACGGTTAATTTTCATTATGCGACGATTGCCGTTGAGCGGTGCTGAATGACCTCTGTTGCCGATCCGATCGCCGACCAGCTCCACGCAGACACGTCAATGCACGTATCCGCGTCGCGGGCCTCGGCGCGTGCCGATACCGTGTCGCTTCCCGTTGCAGGCACCGAGCGTGAGTTGCGTCTCGATCTGTTTCGCGGGCTGGCGCTGTGGCTGATCTTCATCGACCACCTGCCGCCGAATATCCTGACCTGGCTGACGATCCGTAATTACGGTTTCAGTGACGCTACCGAGATCTTCATCTTCATCTCCGGCTATACCGCCGCTTTCGTCTATGGCCGCGCGATGCAGGAGCAGGGCACGCTGGTCGCCAGCGCGCGCATCTTCAAGCGGGTCTGGCAGATCTATGTCGCCCACGTCTTCCTATTCACGATCTTCCTCGCGGAAATCTCCTATGTTGCGACGCGGTTCGAGAACCCGCTCTATTCCGAGGAAATGGGAATTCTCGATTTTCTCAAACAGCCCGATGTGACCATCGTTCAGGCGCTGTTGCTAAAATTTCGCCCGGTGAACATGGACGTGTTGCCGCTCTATATCGTCCTCATGCTGTTCCTGCCGCCGATCCTCTGGCTGATGCGGCGCCGCGCCGATCTCACGCTGGCGCTGTCGGTCGGTCTTTATGCGCTGACCTGGGAATTCGACCTGCATCTGACCGCCTACCCGAACGGCGTCTGGGCCTTCAATCCGTTCGCCTGGCAGTTGCTGTTTGTGTTCGGCGCCTGGTGTGCACTTGGCGGCGCCGTCAGGATGTCGCGGATACTGTCATCCAACATCACGCTGTGGCTCTGCGTGGCCTATCTTCTGGCGGCGTTCTGGGTGACGCTGACCTGGTACATTCCGCAAATCCATCATCTGCTGCCGAAGGTCATCGAGCAGTGGATGTATCCCATCAACAAGACCGATCTCGACGTGCTGCGCTTCGCCCACTTCCTGGCGCTGGCGGCGCTCACAGTCCGTTTCCTGCCCAAGGAGTGGCCGGGGCTGAAATCGGTCTGGCTGCGGCCGATGGTGCTGTGCGGCCAGCACTCCCTCGAAATCTTCTGTATCGGGGTGTTCCTGGCCTTTGCCGGCCATTTCGTGCTGGCCGAGGTCGCCGGTGGAGCCGGCATGCATGCTCTGATCAGCTTCCTCGGCATAGTTGTTATGTCAACCGCCGCCTGGGTGTTTTCGTGGTACAAGGGCGTCACTGTCAAAGGCGGATCCCGCGCCAAACGATCCGACGCGGATCTCGCAGGAGGGGAAGCATGAAGGCCGTTCTGCGGCTCACGATGCTGGCTGGCCTGCTGGTGGCGGCTCCTGTCCGGGCCGAACCGCCCGCGCATACCTGTGAGGTTCCCGCCTACCTCCTAACCTCCGAAAGCACCCTGCCCAAGGTCGAGGCTGCGGCAAAACCGGGCGGAAAGCTCGATATTCTGGTCATTGGCAGCCGATCCTCGGTGATCGGGGTCTCCGACCACTCCGCGGCCTATCCGAACCGGCTACAGACCTATCTCAAGGAGAAGCTGCCGGGCGTCGAGGTGAACGTGGCGCTGGAACTGCAGGTCAAGAAGACCGCCGAGGAAATGGCCCCGACCCTGGAACAGCTGGTGACGGACAAGAAGCCGAACCTGGTGATCTGGCAGACCGGAACCGTGGATGCCATGAAACAGGCCGACGCCGAGGACTTCCGGAACGCCCTGGATGAGGGCGTTGCCGTCATGCAAAAGGCCGGAACTGACGTCATTTTAATGAATCTGCAGTACAGTCCGCGCACGGAGACGATGATTTCCGGCTCCGCCTACCTAGATAATATGCGTGTGGTGGCGCAGCAGCACGACATTCCGCTGTTCGACCGTTTCGCCATCATGCGGCACTGGAATGAGAGCGGTGATTTTGACCTGTTCAGCGCGTCGCCCGGCATGGAGCTGGCGAAGCGGGTGCATGATTGTCTTGGCCGGGCGCTTTCGACCTTTGTCGTCGATGCGGCCAAGATCAAAGCAGCGGATTTGAGGATTCAGCGTTAATGAGTTTCGTCGGCCATTTGTCTCGCCTTGCTGTCGTCGCTGCCTTTGCTGCCTCTACGACTCTCGCACTCCCGATCTCATCGTCCATCGCGCACGCCGAAGCGGCGCAGGCCGCTCCGGCTGACAGCAAGGGCGCCGACCAGAGTGTTGCGGTGAATGACCCCGCGGACGCCGCGAAGAGGGGCGTCGCTGCGAAGGCCATCGACAAGGTCAAGGAAGTCGCAAAGACCGCGACCGATATCTTGAGCCGCGTCCCCTGCCGTGCGCCGAAAGGCGGCATGAAGGCGATGGGCGCGCTGCCGCATGTTGCCAGCAAGCTTGTTGCCGGCAAGCCCGTGGTGATCGTTGCGTTCGGCTCGTCCTCCACCGAAGGCTATGGTTCGACGGCGCCGGAATTCACCTATCCGAACCGCCTCGCAGCGCAGCTGCATCGTGCTTACCCGTCGGCCAATATCACCGTGCTCAACCGCGGCAAGGGCGGCGAAGATGCGCCGGAAATGATGGCGCGGCTGCAGAGCGAAGTGATCAATTCGAAGCCTGACCTCGTGATCTGGCAGGTCGGCACCAATGCGGTGCTGCGCAATCTCGATCCCGGCGAAACCAGCAAGATGGTGGAAGACGGCGTAGCCCGCATTCAGGCGGCGGGCGCCGATCTGGTTCTGGTCGATCCGCAATATTCGCCGCTGGTGAATACGCGTCCCGAAGGCACCAGCAAGATGGTCTCGCTGCTGCATAAGGTGGCCGAACTGCGCAAGGTCGGCATCTTCCCGCGCTTCGAAGTGATGAAGGAATGGCACGAAGGCCAGCAGATGTCGTTCGACAGCTTTGTCATTGCCGACGGCCTGCATATGAACGATTGGGGCTATGCCTGCTTCGCGCAGTTGCTCGGCGACAACATCATCAAGTCGGTCGGCCAGGTGAAGCTCGGCATCAACGAACCGCAGATTCAGCAGGCGCAGAAGCCGCTGTAAGTTTATTGTGGTAGTTGAAACTAAAACGCCGTCATGGCCGGGCGTGTCCCGGCCATCCACGTCTTAGTTCTAGGCAAAGACGTGGATACCCGGCATTCGCCGGGCATGACGGAGTGTGATGGTGCGAACTACGCCTTCGCCAGTGCCGCCTGAAGATCCTCGATCAGATCGTCACGATGCTCGAGGCCGGCCGAGAAGCGGATGAAGCCTTCTGTGATCCCGAGTTCGAGCCGTGCTTCCAGCGGCAGGCGCTGATGCGTCGTCGTCGCCGGATGCGTAACGAGGCTCTTGGCATCGCCGAGATTGTTGGAGATCCGGGCGACCTTCAGCTCATTGAGGACGCGGAACGCCGCTGCCTTGCCGCCCTTCACCTCGAAGCCGATCAGCGTCGAGCCGGCGCGCATCTGCTTCTTCACCGTTGTCGCCTGCGGATGGTCCTCGCGGCCCGGATAGACCAATCGCGAAATCTTCGGATGCTGGGCCAGCACATCCGCGATCGCCGCGGCCGTCTGGGTTTGCCGCTCGACGCGGATCGCCAGCGTCTCCAGTCCCTTCACCAGCGTCCACGCATTGAATGGTGAGATCGAGGGGCCGGTCTGGCGCAGATAGTTATGAATATGCTCGTCGATGAAGTCCTTCGACGACAGGATGATACCGCCGAGACAACGTCCCTGACCGTCGATGTGCTTGGTCGCCGAATACACGACGACATCTGCACCAAGCGCCAGCGGGCTCTGCCAGAGCGGCGTTGCGAACACGTTATCGACGATCAGTCGCGCACCGCCGGCATGGGCGATGTCAGCGATGGCTGATATGTCGAGCACGTCGAGCGTCGGATTGGTCGGGCTTTCCAGGAACAGCGACTTGGTGTTCGGGCGCATCGCCTTCTGCCACTGGTCGAGGTCGAGGCCGTCGACGAGGGTGAATTCGATGCCATAGCGCGGCAGCAGCTCCTCGATGACGTAGCGACAGGACCCGAACAGGGCTTTCGCAGCAACGACGTGATCGCCCATGCGCAGCGGCGCGAGAATGGCGGTGGTCACGGCGGCCATGCCGGTGGCCGTCGAGCGTGCAGCCTCCGCACCTTCGAGGTCGATCATGCGGCTCTCGAACATCGACGTATTCGGATTCGAAAAGCGCGAATAGATAAAACCGGGATCTTCGCCCTTGAACCGCGCCTCGCAGGCTTCTGCGGTCTCGTAGATGAAGCCCTGCGTGAGGAAGAGGGCTTCGGACGTCTCGTTGAATTGCGAGCGTAGCGCGCCGGAATGAACGAGCCGGGTTTCGGGGCGATAGGACTTCGTAGACATGTGACCTCCAACGTACCCGCGTAACACGGGCACAAAAAAACCGGCCTGGACGGACGTCCTCAGGCCGGGATCGCATGCTGGAAGGACATGTGTCCCCGGCCTGTTTAGCGACTTATTTTACGTGGCTGCAAGCCGGCCGGCTCAAATCACCACGGGATAACGATGTGCATATTCCCGCTTGCCCTTTTCGTCAAGGCGGGGCTGAGATAACCGGTAAAGTCGCTATTTTTCAGTGTATTCTCGCTGAAGGACGACCGAAGGACGAGACCTGTGCCGTTTACGCTTGCCCCCGATGCCGATGGAATTCTGCCCGACCGCATGATTGCGGCGATGGCCGATGCCGGCCTGATCCTGCCGGAATATCCCTTCGTCGAGAGCCAGATTCAGCCCGCCAGCCTCGATCTGCGGCTTGGCTCCATCGCCTATCGCGTGCGCGCCAGCTTCCTGCCGGGGCCGAATTCGACGGTCGCCGAGCGCATCGACGAGTTGAAGCTGCACGAGATCGATCTGTCCGACGGTGCGGTGCTGGAGACCAACTGCGTCTACATCGTGCCGCTGATTGAAAGTCTGGCGCTGCCGCCGAACATCTTCGCAGCCGCCAATCCGAAGAGCTCCACGGGACGCCTCGACGTGTTCACGCGGGTGATTGCTGATGGCACCAGACGGTTCGATGTGATCGGTGCGGGCTATCACGGGCCGCTTTATGCCGAGATCAGCCCGAAGACATTTCCAGTCCTGCTGCGCGAAGGCTCGCGTCTGTCGCAGGTGCGCTTCCGCGTCGGCGATGCGGTGCTCGATACCGAAGCGCTGGAAGACCTGCATGCGCAGGAGCCGCTGGTCGACAGCGAAACGGCCGATCTGAACAACGGCCTCGCACTATCGGTCGACCTGTCCGGCGAAAACGCCTCGGGCTTCGTCGGCTACCGCGCCAAGCGTCATACCGGTGTGGTCGATATCGATCGTCGCGGTGGCTACAGCGTCAATGAATTCTGGGAGCCGATCTCGGCGCGCAAGGACGGCACGCTGATCCTCGATCCCGGCGAGTTCTACATTCTCGCTTCCAAGGAAGCGGTGCAGGTGCCGCCTGACTATGCCGCCGAAATGGTGCCGTTCGATCCGCTGGTCGGCGAATTCCGCGTCCATTATGCCGGCTTCTTCGATCCCGGCTTCGGCCATGACGGCGCCGGCGGCAAGGGCTCGCGCGCCGTGCTCGAAGTGCGCTCGCGCGAAGTGCCGTTCATTCTCGAGCACGGTCAGATCGTCGGCCGTCTGGTCTATGAGCGCATGCTGGATCGTCCGGATGCCCTCTATGGCCAGCGCATCGGCTCAAATTATCAGGGCCAGAGCCTGAAACTTTCGAAGCACTTCAAGGTCTGACGGGGGCGTCGTCGCGTCAACACTTCGCAGTCTGTACCAATGCCGCAGGCGACGGCGACAATGCCCGCTTCATCGCGGCGTAAGTGCGCAACTGCGCGGCGCTCTTCAGAGCGTGATCGCGCGCTTCGCCGGGCGGCAGCAATGCGGCCTCGCTGGTCCGGGAAGCCGCCTGAATATCCAGGTGATCGGCCGAAAGAAAGACCATTTTCTGCCTGCTGCGCATCGTGCTTGTCCTTTCACGGCGTGCCTAATTCGGCGCGCGAAGGTCGGCGTCGAGCCATCCTGCAGATCTGGATTTCATAGGGTCTTCTGCAATTAAGGCTTTGATGAAATGGCCGCATGTCCCACATACGAACGAGCGCAAGTCCACCCCCGACGACTCCGGACCGATCCGGGCGAGCATCATGCGGGACATGCATCTGGGGCAGCGCGGATGTTCGCTTGAAGTGAGATTATTCGGTTCGGGCCGAATTTCAGTCATGGTGCACCCCTGTGTAACAGGCGGGAGCACGACGCTCTCAGTCACCGACAAAAGCCGATGTGCGGCTCGGTGATTGGCCAACCATGCGCTCCATATGTCGGAGAGTCGACATAATTCCCCGGTTCCATCATTAATTCGCGGAACCTCGGGCTTTTTTGATCAGCCGGTGTTTGACGCTGGCTTAGCTAGCGCTTGAAAGCCTTTGGAAGCACTCGCACGACAAGTCTTCGACCTTCTGTCGGTCAAGTATTTTGATGGTCCCGCGCGCGTAGGTAATGATGCCCGCCTTCTGCAGATTGCTCGCGACTTCCGTGACCGACGTACGCCGCACACCCAGCATCTCGGAAAGGAACTCCTGCGTCAGTTCGACCGTATCGCTTGCGGCACGATCGGACGACTGGAGCAGCCAGCGGCAGAACCTCTGGTCGATGGGATGTAGAGCGTTGCAGCCGGCGGTGACGCGCGACTGCATAAGCAGCACTTCGTTGTAGTCGATGCACAGCTTCCGGATGACCTCGTTCGCCGCGACTGCCTTCCTCAACTGCGATGCCGCGATCAGCGTGCAGGTCATAGAAAGCTGAACGACGACGCGGACCGACGACTTGTAGAGGCCGATTCCCGCCATCGCCCCGACGACGCCCTCACGTCCGACCGTCGATGTCTCGATGGCCTTGCCGTCCTGCATGACAACGAGCAAGGAGAGCATCCCGCTGTGAGGGAAGTAGATCTGGTCGAACTCCTCACCGGATTCCAGCAACACCTGCCCTTGCGGGAGCGTCCGGGTTGAAAGATTGGGAAGGAGCATCTCGAGTTCGGAGCGCGGCAAGGTCGAGAGCAGCTTGTTGTCCAAGGGACCGCCTGAATTCGGCGACAGCATGCAGATTTCCTGCCCGATCGGTCGGGCCGCTTCCGCAAGGGGGTTGGAATACGCTCCGAGAGCACGTTCCACGCGGTTACCGTACATATGGGGTGCCGGATGCGAGAATGGGCGGCGCCAAGCCGTGCCGGCAGGCCATCTCGCGGAATCACGATTGGCAGACCCCGGATAGCCAAGTTCATTCAGGCGCTTAAGACGATTGCGCCGAAGTATAATATTTCTCGCTTTGGACGAGGTGTGTGCTTCGCAACCTCCATGATCTCTCCTGGCACGAAAAAAAGGCCCGCATCGCTGCGGGCCTAAGTTTTTTCTGGAGACGAAGTAGACGATAGATCGTCAGGCTTACTGAACGAAGCCTGCGCCGAAGTTGCCCAGATTGAAGCGATAGTTCAGGCCAGCCTTGATCGTGTGCTCGTCGTTCTTGAATCCACCGACAGCGAGAGCTGGCGTGAGGAAGGTGACGTTGCCGAAGTCGTAGTACTGATATTCGACCTTGCCCGACCAGTTCTGGGTGAACAGGTATTCGAGACCGCCGCCAACCGTGTAGCCATCGCGACCGCCGTTGCCGCCGAAGCCATTAGTGAAGCGCGAGTCAGCCCAGGCGTAACCGCCCTTGGCGTATACCAGGGCCGGACCCCAGGTGTAGCCGAGACGGCCGGTGACCGAACCGAGGCCACGATTGTCGAAGTTGCTGTTGGTGTCCTTGAAGCTGTAATTGGCTTCGAGACCGAACACCCAGTTCGGCGCGAACTGGTAGTCGTAACCACCCTGCACACCGCCCATGAACGTGCCGTCGCGGCTGCCGATCAGCGCGTTGTCTTCGCCCGGGAACGCGCCGCCGACGTGACCACCGATGTAGAAGCCGGTCCAGTTGTAGATCGGAGTAGCCGGAGCATAGGCCGGAGCCTTGGTGTAGGGGCGTGCAGCCAAGTCAGCAGCAGACGCAGGAGCAGCCAAGGCGACGAGGGCCAGAGCAGCGGTAGACAGTAGAAGCTTCTTCATCAGGTGTTCCTTCTCAATCCCAACGGGGATGACGAAGGCGAACCTAGACTATTGCGCAGTGATTGCTGTCACACGCGTGCAACAGCGCTCCAAACGAAAAAGGCAGCTTTGGCGGCCGCGTCGCGCTTACGACACAGCATTGCCCAAATTGATTCAGGAACTTTTCACGATGTGCGATTTCGCTTCAATCATGTTCGGATTGAGGCGATGGAACCCGATTTTGATCCCAGATCAGCCGCGGTAACGCAACGCTTCAACCAGCGCCGCAAATGCGGGTGTCGATTGCCGGCGGCTCGGATAATAAAGGTGATAGCCCGAGAACGGTTGGCACCAATCGTCCAGCACCTGAACAAGCCGGCCTGAGGCAATCTGATCGCGCACGCGATCCTCCGGCAAATAGGCCAGCCCCAGTCCGCTCAGCACCGCCTTGTGGCGCAGCGACATGTTGTTGAACACGATCTGGCCATCGACGCGCACTTTCAAAGCGCGCCCGCGCTTCTCGAACTCCCACTCATAGAGGCCGCCCATGGTCGGCAGACGGATATTGATGCAGTCATGCGCGGTGAGATCTTGCGGGCGTTTCGGCAGCGGGCGTTTGGCGAAGTAGGACGGTGCGCCGACCACGACCATGCGAAAGTCCGGTCCGATGCGGACGGCGATCATGTCTTTTGCGACCTGTTCGCCCAGGCGAACGCCGGCATCGTAGCGTTCCGCAACGATATCGATAAGGCCGTAATCGACGACGAGTTCGGCCTTGATGTCGGGATAGCGTGGCAGCAGCTTCGCGAGGGCGGGCCAGATGATCGTCTCGGCGGAATGCTCACCGGTGGTGATGCGGATAGTGCCGGCCGGCTTCTCTCTCAGTTCCGTGACGGCCGCGAGTTCGGCGTCGATCTCTTCCAGCTTCGGGCCGATCGTGCGGATCAGGCGTTCGCCAGCCTCGGTCGGCGCCACGCTGCGGGTCGTTCGGGTGAGGAGCCGCAGTCCGAGCCGCTCCTCGAGACCGCGAATGGTGTGGCTGAGCGCGGATTGCGAGACGCCGAGCTTGGCGGCTGCGCGCGTGAAGCTCGCTTCTTTCGCGACGGCAAAGAAAGCAAGGAGGTCGTCGATTGTCTGGCGGGCCATTCATGAATCCGGCTGATAAGTGCGTGCAGATTATATCATCTAGTCTCATGGGCACACAATCTCCAGATGTCGCATGTCGGCGGCAACATCCCACCAGTGCGGGAGCCGCTCATTGGCCGGATGGCACAGGAGATTTGACATGAAGACACGCATACTCGGACGCAATGGACTGGAAGTCTCGGCCATCGGGCTCGGCTGTATGGGGATGAGCTTCGGCTACGGGCCTCCGGCCGACACAACAGAAATGACCGCACTGATCCGCGCGGCTGTCGAGCGCGGCGTGACGTTCTTCGATACCGCCGAAGTCTATGGTCCGTTCACCAATGAAGAACTCGTCGGCGCAGCGCTCGCGCCGGTTCGCGATCAGGTCGTCATCGCCACCAAATTCGGCTTCAGGCTCGATCCCGCGACCGGTCAGCAGGTCGGTCTCGACAGCCGACCCGCGCATATTCGCGAGGTCGCCGAAGCATCGCTCAAACGCTTGAATATCGATGCCATCGATTTGTTCTACCAGCACCGCGTCGATCCCGACGTGCCGATCGAGGATGTGGCCGGTGCGGTGAAGGATCTGATTGCCGAGGGCAAGGTGAAGCACTTCGGCCTGTCCGAACCCGGCGTGACGACAATTCGCCGCGCCCATGCCGTGCAGCCGATCACCGCCATCCAGAGCGAATATTCGCTGTGGACGCGTGGCCCCGAGAAGGAAGTGCTGCCGACGCTCGAGGAACTCGGGATCGGTTTCGTCCCTTACAGCCCGCTCGGTAAGGGCTTTCTCACGGGTGCCATGAATGAGAGCACGACGCTCGACAGCGGTGATTTCCGCAACATTCTCCCGCGCTTCACACCCGAAGCGCGCAAGGCCAATCAGGCGCTGGTTGATTTGCTCGGCGAGATCGCCGGACGGAAGCAGGCGACGCCGGCACAGATCGCGCTGGCATGGCTGCTGGCCCAGAGGCCGTGGATCGTGCCGATCCCGGGCACCACGAAACTGCATCGGCTTGAGGAAAATCTCGGTGCGGCGGCCATAGAGCTGACGTCAGACGATCTGCGGGACATCGACAGCGCTGCTGCAAAAATCACCGTGCAGGGCAACCGCTATCCGGACAGGCTGGAGGCGATGACCGGCCGGTAATCCGCAGGTCACGCGCTGCTTAGATCTCGCGCTGCTGCCACAGCGCCGTGAGGCCTTCGCGATAGGTCGGAAACGCGAGCTTCACGCCGAGCTCGCGTTTCAGCCGTGCATTCGCGATACGGTTGCTGCTGGCATAGAAGCTGCGCGCCATCGGGCTCATCTCGGCGTCATCGAAATTCTGCTCGGGCGGTGGCGCGATTCCCATCAGCGATGCGGCGAATGTCACGACGTCTTGCGGCGGCGCGGGCTCGTCGTCGCACAGATTCCAGATGCCGGTCTGCGGATGGTCAAAGGCTGCGGCGATGGTCGCCGCGATGTCATCCACATGAATGCGATTGAACACCTGGCCTGGCTTGACGATGCGATGGGCCTTGCCGGCTTTGAGATTTTCCAGCGCATTGCGGCCGGGGCCGTAGATGCCGGCAATGCGCAGAATTGTCGTGCGATTGCCGGCCACGGCGGACCAGCCGGCTTCGGCATCGATGCGTGCCTTGCGCCGACCCTCGCCAAAGACCGGGGCAGTTTCGTCGATCCAGGCGCCCTGATGATCGCCGTAAACCCCGACGCTGGAGAGATAAACGATGCGCCGGATGCCGCTGGCGGCGATCTCTGAGCCAAAAGTCTGCAGCACGGGATCGCCGTCCGCGCCGGGCGGAATCGAGACGAGCAGTGCGTCGGCCTTTGTGAGGTGATCGGCAATGCGGGGATCGGCGACGTCCGGGTTGAAGACGAGCATCTCGATATCGCGGGCTGGTGCCAAGGCTGCCGATTTGCCGGCCGTGCGGACGGTGCCGGCAATAGTGGTGAACTGACCGCCATGCTGCGCGATGAAGCGGTTTGCGCTGTAGCCGAGGCCGAAGACGAAAAGACGCACGTTCATCCCATTTCTGTATGAATCGGGCGGATCGGCCCGTTTAAAGGTCATCATTCGGGGTGCAAAGCGTGTCGGTCAAGTGCGCGACACCGTCATCTTTTGTGCTACTGCTCTGCTACGAGACCGGCGCGAATGCCGGCAGATTTGGGAAGGACAAGGCGATGGCCACCACGCTGGCAGCAGATGCATATGCGCCGCGCTACATCAAACTGAATGCGCGCGACAACGTCGCCATCATCGTCAATGATTTTGGCCTGCCTGCAGGCACCAGGATGACCGATGGTCTGGAACTGCGCAATTTCGTGCCGCAGGGGCACAAGGTGGCGCTGGAAGATATCGCCAAGGATGCGCCGATTATCCGCTACGGCGAGATCATCGGTTATGCACTGGATATGATTTCGGCCGGCGAATGGGTCGAGGAGGCGCGTATCCACATGCCCGATGCGCCGGACCTCGACAGCCTTGAGATTGCCAATGCGGTTCCCGAACCGCAGCCGCCGCTGACCGATTATACGTTCGAAGGATTTCGCAATCCCGACGGCTCCGTCGGCGTGAAGAACATTCTCGCCATCAGCACCTCGGTGCAATGCGTCGCCGGCACGCTCGAATTTGCGCTCAAGAAGATCAAGGCCGAGCTGCTGCCGCGCTATCCGAATGTCGATGACGTCGTCGCCGTCACTCATGGCTATGGCTGTGGCGTCGCGATCAATGCGCCGGATGCCTATATCCCGATCCGGACGCTGCAGAACATCGCGCGCAATCCCAATTTCGGCGGCGAGGTGATGGTGGTCGGCCTCGGTTGCGAGAAGCTCGCACCGGAGCGTTTGCTGCCGAAGGAGGACCCTGCCAGCACGATGCGTCTGCAGGACGAGGGCAATCAGAGCTTTGGCGACATGGTGGATACGATCATCACCATGGCTGAAGCGCGCTTGAAAATCCTGAACCAGCGTAAGCGCGAGACCTGTCCGGCTTCCGACCTCGTGATCGGTCTGCAATGCGGCGGTAGCGACGCGTTTTCCGGCGTGACCGCCAATCCGGCGCTCGGCTTCGCCAGCGATCTGCTGGTGCGCGCCGGCGCAACGGTGATGTTCTCCGAAGTCACCGAGGTGCGTGACGCCATCGAATTGTTGACGCGCCGTGCGGTCAACGAGGATGTCGGCCGCGCGCTGATACGCGAGATGGACTGGTACGATTCTTATCTGGCACGCGGCGGCGCCGATCGTAGCGCCAATACGACGCCCGGCAACAAGAAGGGTGGTCTTGCGAATATCGTCGAAAAGTCACTGGGCTCGATCGTCAAGTCCGGTTCGAGCGCGATCAGCGGCGTCATCGGCCCGGGCGAACGCGCGACGACGAAGGGACTGCTGTTCGCAGCAACACCGGCCAGCGATTTCGTCTGCGGCACGCTGCAGCTCGCCGCCGGCATGCAGATGCAGATCTTCACCACGGGACGCGGCACGCCCTATGGGCTGGCACAGGCGCCGGTGATCAAGGTCTCGACGCGGACCGAACTGGCGAAACGCTGGTCGGACCTGATCGATTTCGACGCCGGCCGCATTGCCAGCGGTGAGATGACCATCGAAGAAGCCGGCTGGGAGCTGTTCCAGCTGATCCTCGATGTCGCCAGTGGCCGCAAGCAGGTGTGGGCCGACAAATGGGGGCTGCACAACGATCTCGTGCTGTTCAACCCCGCGCCGGTGACGTGAAGAATTTCAAGTGGGATAGGCGAAGTAGTAAAAACTCGTCATGCCCGGCCTCGTGCCGGGCATCCACGTCTTGGCCATAAACTCAGGAAGATGTGGATGGCCGGGACATCAAGTGAAGCCCTCGCTTCGCGCTGCCCGGCCATGACGGAGCTTTGTCAGCTCTTTGGTATCAATTCAACGCTGCCGCTTTCGCGCCCGATGGCGTCACACGCCAGATCGTATTGCCGACATCGTCGGCCACCAGCAATGCGCCCTTGCTGTCGATGCGCACGCCGACCGGGCGTCCTTGCGCTTCGCCGCTGTCATTGAGGAAGCCAGTGAGCACATCCTGCGGCTTCCCCGATGGCTTGCCGTCGGTGAAGGGTACGAAGATCACTTTGTAGCCGCTTTGCGGGCGCCGATTCCACGAGCCGTGCTGGCCGATGAAGGCACCGCCCTTCATACTGGCTGGAAACAGATCTCCGGTGTTGAAGGTCAGCCCGAGCGACGCGGTATGCGCGCCGAGCGCGTAATCCGGCGCGATGGCTTTGGCGACCATGTCACGGCGCGGCGGCTGCACGCGGACGTCCACGTGTTGGCCGTAATAGCTGTAGGGCCAGCCATAGAAGCCGCCGTCCTTCACCGAGGTCATATAGTCCGGCACAAGGTCACTGCCGATCTCGTCGCGCTCGTTGACGGTGACCCACAGCGCGCCACTTTGCGGCTGCCACGACGGGCCGTTGGGATTGCGCAGACCGGATGCGAAGATGCGTGAGGCGCCGGTCGCGCGGTCGATCTCCAGCACCGCGGCGCGGTCTTTCTCGGCCTCTATCCCGTTCTCGCCAACATTGCTGTTGGAGCCGACGGTTGCATAAAGTTTGGTGCCGTCGGGGCTCGCCGTGAGATCCTTGGTCCAGTGGTGATTGATCGGGCCGCCGGGCAGGTCAGCCACCTTCACGGCAGGCGTTGTGATCCTGGTATCATTGGTCCTGTAGGGAAACTTCACCACGGCATCGGCATTGGCGACAAAGAATTCGTCGCCCACCAGCACCATGCCGAAGGGTGAGTTGAGCCCTTCGAGAAACGCTGTCCTGGTGTCGGCGACGCCGTCGCCGTCCGCGTCGCGCAGTAGCGAAATGCGATTTGCTGTCGGTGTGCCCGCGCCAGCATGGCCCATCACCATCTTCATGACCCAGCCCTTGATGCCCTTGCCATCTTCCGGTTTCGGCGGCGCATTGCTTTCTGCCACCAGCACATCGCCATTGGGCAATACATAGACCGTGCGGGGATGATCGAGCCCGCGCGCAAAAGCGTTGACCGTCATGCCTTCAGCAGCCTTCGGCTTGGCGCCCGCTGGCCAGCCGACCGCCTTGGAGACATTGACCGTTGGAATAAGCGACTTGTTGGGCTCGACAAGCTTCGGCGACGGTCCGAAATCCTCGCCGGATGCGATGGTGGATTTCTCGTTGCATCCGGCCAGCGGCAGCGCCAGGGCGACGAGACAGGCGGAAAGCAGGAATTTCTGGCGCATGGAATGTCCTTGTGGCTGAGGACATAAAATGCGCGCGATGCAGGAACGTTCGACCTCCCTGCATGAATTTCATGTGAAGCCGGAGTGATGCGCGGCTATGGTCCTTCCCAACAATCAGGGAAGAAACGATGACCGGACCGACAAATACGAGCGACGAAGCCACCTGGACGCGCTGGCGTAGCGTCGCCGATCTCTATCACGCCTATTTCACCGGCCTGATCCTGACCACGGTCACGCGCCGCGGCACCGCAGATGCCGCGGAGTTCATGTTTCGCATCTTCCGCCGCCAGCAGCAGGAACGCTTTCTGCCCGGCCTCGCAAAGCTCGGTCTGTCCGGCCTGCCACCCGCGGTCGCTGCGGCCCAGTATCACTATCTCTCGAACTGGATCGGCGGCGTGTCGGTCGAGTACATGTATGAGAGCGACCGCAAGGCCTGGATTCGCTATCCACCGCCGCGCTGGGTCTGGCGTGGCACCGCGATCTGCGGCGTGCCCGGCGAAGTCTCGCGCGCGATGCTGCGCGGCTGGCACGCCAATAATGGCGTTTCGCTTGGCAATCCCCGCATGGGCTTCGTCTGCACCAAGCAGAGCGTTGATGGCCAGGATGGGCTCGAAGGCTACTACTGCGAATACGACCATGATTTGGATATCGATCAGCGTCTGGTGTTCGCGCGCCATCTGGAAGCGCCGTTGTTCGATCCCGCCAAGGCGCCGGCGCTGCCCGTCGATAGCTGGCCAAAGGCGCGGTTGGAGAAGGCCTATCGCAACTACGCCATGGAATATGTGCGGACCGCAGCGCCTGTGGCGGTTCAACTGTTCGGTCCGGTCGATGCAGGCTATTTGCTGCATCTCACCGGCAAGCTGATCGGCATGCAGTATTTCGACGAGGTGTCTGCGGGCTTCGGCCTGCAGCGCGGCAACGCCAGGGTCTTCGCAGAATTTCTGAGCACCTTGTTCGCGGCGCAAGACGATGTCGTGGAGATCAGCGCATCCGAGGGCCAGTTCGAAATCCGGCAGCAGAGCTGGAAACTGATGGACGGCGTCGCCGACAACAATATCGCCTGTGCGAGGGCCTTGCAGGGGCTGGTCGAGGGCCTCGCCGCCGGATGCGGTCGCAATATACCCATCGTTATGACGCCGGCGCGAGGCGGTGCGCTCCCGTTCATCTGGTCGATCGGCTAGCCGCCTCGACCCCTTGATACTGCAGTGCAAATCGAACATCCCCCATGCGTGTGTCGCGCATGGCATTGTCGGCGATCGGTGCTAGGAACGAGGTTCCGGCAGGCAAGACCGGAAGCTCAGGGAGAATGCATGTCCGACGCTGTCGTCGCCGAACCCCGATTGGTCGATGTCGACAAGCAGCCGCTTCCGAGCCTGAAGGCGCCGGCCAAGAATCCCCTGCTGGATCATCCCATTCTGCCGACCATCCTGCGGCTGGCCTGGCCCAATGTCGTCGCGCTGACGGCAGGCGCCGTCGTCGTTATTTTCGAGACCACCTATGTCGGCCGGCTCGGCACCGAAGCATTGGCGGCGATGGCGCTGGTGTTTCCCTTCGTGATGCTGACCATGACCATGTCCGGCGGCGCCATGGGCGGCGGTGTGTCATCGGCGATTGCGCGGGCGATCGGTGCGGGTGACCGCGAGCGGGCCTCCACACTGGCCGGGCACGCGTTGCTGATCGCCATCTGCTTCGGCCTCACCTTCACGGTCGGCATGCTGACCTTCGGCTCCATGCTGCTGCAACTGCTTGGCGGCCGCGGCAATGTGCTGAGCCAGGCGCAGGGCTACATCACCGTCTTCTTCGCTGGTGGCGTGATCCCGTGGCTGCTGAATACCTTCGCGGCGATCCTGCGCGGCACCGGCAATATGAAGATGCCCTCCGCCATGCAGATGGCGGGGGCTGCCTTGCAGGTGGTTCTCGGTGGCGTGCTGGGCCTCGGCTTCGGTCCGATCCCGCAATTCGGCATGCCCGGCGTCGCGGCGGGCACGCTGATTGCGTTCACGATCGGCACAGGCGTCATGGGCTGGTATGTCTTTTCCGGTCGTGCGCGAGTCCGGCCTCAGATCAAGGGCTTCCGCATTCAGCGCGGGATGTTCTTCGATATTCTGAAAGTGGGTGCCATCGCCTGTTTCAATCCGCTACAGGGCGTTCTGACTCTCCTGATTTTCACCCATATGCTGGCGCATTACGGCACCGCGGTGCTGGCCGGCTACGGCATCGGTGCGCGGCTCGAATTCATGCTGAGCACGCTGGCTTTCGCGGTGGGTATCGCCTCGGTGCCGATCGTCGGCATGGCGATCGGCGCTGGCCGCATCGCGCGTGCGCGCCGCGTGACCTGGACTGGCAGCGTGATCGCCTTCGGTGTCGTCGGCCTGCTCGGCACACTGATCGCGATCTTCCCCGATGCCTGGGTCAATCTGTTCACGAATGATGCCGGTGTGCGCGCGGCAAGCCGGACCTATCTGGCCACCTGCGCGCCAATGTATGCCTTTCTGGGGTTGTCCACGGTGGCCTATTTTGCCTCGCAGGGCGCCGCCAAGGTGCTCGGCCCGGTGCTAGCGCAAACCGCGCGGCTGGTCTTCGTCAGCGTTGGAGGCTGGTGGCTGCTGTCTATCGATGCCTCGGCCACAAGCTTTTTCTGGCTCGCGGCGGCGTCCATGGTGCTGCTCGGCGTGCTGTCGGCACTCAGCGTACTGCTGACGTCGTGGGGACCGAAGGCCGGTCCCGTGCCCGAGATCCGGCCGGAGCTCGTCTGAGCAGCTTCTAGCCAACGCGCGTCGCAGTAAATTCCACATCGCGCCGCCACGTCGCGCCGTCGTCATGCGAGGTCTCGCCGCGCCACAGAAACGAGCGTGGCGTGATCTGCGAGAAGCTCCAGCGGATCGGGCGTCCGTCATTGTCGCGGCCGAGCTGGACGACGTCGTTGCCCTGTTTGCGGCCGGTCATGGTGAGAAAATTCTGCATCACCGGATCGGTCCACTGGATCTGCCACGCATCGATACGTGGGTCGTAGATCCGCAGCGTGCTTCCATACGAGTAGGCATTCGCTGCGGCGTCGCCGTCGCGCAACTGGCCGCGCGGCGGCACGATCCAGACATCCTGGATGGCGCGGCCTTCCAGCACCCAGCCGAAATGCCATTCGCCCTTGCGCCGGCGCTCTCCGCCGTCCGGCATATACCTGACCACATCGAGATCCCAGGCGCCGATCAGCCAGCCATAGAGATCCATCTGGCCGATGCGATCCGGGGCAGGGCCGTCCGCTGCGAGCGCATCGAGAAACGATGCAGTCATCGCGCGGCTTTCCCGAACTGGGTCTGCATCGCCGCCAGGCCCAGATCCATCTGCTCGCTCATGTAAGGCGCGATCTCATTCGGTAGCACGTCGGCCGTCCAGACAAACCGGCAGCGGGCGGGTCCATCGGCAAATACCTCCGCCGATGCGCTGTGCTGGGTGATGCGCTCGTTGACGATGGCATAGACGAGGCGCCGTCGGTCGTGGTCGCAGTCGACCAGTCTTTCGCGTGCGATGGACCCGTTGGCAAACGTCACGATACGTGCGTCGCCGTCCAGCTCTGTGTCAGTGACGAATCCCGGCACCAGCCTTGTGTGCAGCGCGCCGAAGTCGGCCAGTGCGGACCAGACATCGTCTGCCGATGCGCCGAGGAAAATCTCTTTGTGAATCGATGCCATGCCGTGCCTCCCGGTTGATCAGGACGGCAAGCTACTCAGTGCACGGCCAGCCGTTCTTGGAAAATCTTGCGGTCGCCGCGGGAAGCCTGTCGAAAGGCGCGGGGCGAGACGCCAGCAGCGCGATGGAAGCTGCGCACGAAATTCGAGAGATCGCCGAAGCCGACATCGAAGGCGATGTCGGTGATGGCGCGGTCTTGCTCAGCCAGCAGGTTTGCAGCCCGCCGCAGCCGCGCGCGCACCAGATACTGGTGCGGTGTCACGCCGAGCACATTCCTGAACAGGCGCAGGAAATGAAACGGACTCAGTCCGGCCTGACGGGCGGCCGCATCGAGGTCGATCTCCTCGCTGGCATGGGCGTCGATCCACAGTGCGGCCTCGACCGCCCGCCGGCGATCCCGTGCATTGCCGTTCACACGCCTGCGCGGCTCGCCCGAGACGACGTCGACAAAACGCGCGGCAAAGGCATGACCGATCTCATCGAGCCCGAGATCGCTATGGGCGCCGGCACTTGCCTGCGCGAGCTCGCCAAGCACCATCAGTTCGGCGCGTGGCGCGATGGCGCCCTGCTGCCAGATGTCCCTGGCGTCGCCGACGGTGTCGATCAGCTCAGGCGCGAAGGAGAAGGACAGGCATTCGTCGCCGCAGCCGTGATGTTCGTGATGGCAGGTATATTCGTCGCCAGGGTGCCCGATCAGCAGCGCGCCGGCGATCAATTCGTGCGACTGCCCGCGGCAGCGACAGCCGAAACTGCCCTTGCGAACATAGGAGAGCGAATGGCCGGCGTGCTGTTCGGAAAACGGCTGGTCGTCCGGACCCGCTGTACAGCGATAGTCCGTGACGGTGATCGCGTTGCTCTGGAACAGCGTTGTTGCCTGCATACCCGGAGGTTAGCCTTGCGGGCGCGGTGGGGCAACCGACAGCAGGGCATCGAACAGGGTGGTCGTCCGACCGGTCAGCGCGCCCTCGATCGAGAGCAGCCGCGACTTGGTGATGATGCCGCCATTGCCAGCAAAGCCGCTGGTCTGGCCCGCAACGGCCAGTGCGCGGTGGCATGGTACGAGGATCGCAAACGGATTGCGGGCGATGGCCTGGCCGACCGAATAGACTGCACCGCTGGCACCGAGCTTTGCTGCGATCTCCGCATGGGTGCGGGTTTCGCCACGCGGGATCATCCGGACCGCCTCATAGGCACGGCAATTGAACAGCGGCAGGCCGTACATATCGACGGGGACGTCGACAAGGTCCACGGCTTGGCCGCGCAGCAGCGCAACGATGCCCTCGATGGCGTAGTCGACATCGGCGGGCGGCCGGAATTCGCGCGCATCGGGAAATTGCTGCAGCAGGCGGCGCCGGGTCTCGATCTCGCGCGCTTCCGGCAATTGCACGCCAACAATGCCGGCATTGCCCCATGCGATACCGCATCGGCCCACCGACGTGTCGAAGGTTGTGTATCCGTGCCCAGCCATCCCGAAGGCGATGTTAGCAGGCGAATTGAAACCGTCATCTGGAATCTTTGAGCGGTTGCCTTTCAGGGTGCGGCCGGGTGTGCGGCGCAAGGAAACTGTAACCGGCTGCCATCAATCCGCTTGGCGGATCGGCCGGTCTCGGCTAGATCAGATGGCGCGACGATGCGGGCGTAGTTCAATGGTAGAACGGCAGCTTCCCAAGCTGCATACGAGGGTTCGATTCCCTCCGTCCGCTCCAGCACTTAGCCGGGAAATCTTTGAAAGTTTTGCTGGCTGTTTTGCAAAGTTTGTTCATTGTCTGGCCTCCAATTTCCTGATGCGCGCCTTCATCGCTGCGGCGCGACCCACATAGCGTCGGATGATCTTTTCGACGGATTCCTCTTCCCAGGCGAGCGTCTCCGCGATCTCGCGCATGGTGAAGCCGGCGACGTAAAATTTGGTAGCTGCGGTGCCAGCCATCTTGGCGTCGATTTTTGCCTTGTTGAAAAAACTACCGAAGCCGTCAGCGGACCAAGGACGGCTGCAACTAGCGACGGTACTGACGCCGAAGCGCTGCGCATCCGTCACGGGTGCGAATTTCTCTCTGGAGCGGATGACGACGATAGCGAGAACACGTGATGCAATCACTGGATCTTCTGCCGCGCTCACTGCGCTGCGCGTAGGAGTGAATGCCGTTGTGAGTCAGGCCCGTCCCGGCATCCGCATCGGGGTCCTCGCCGAGGGAGGAGTCGTATTCGGTGCCGCCCGCGCCGTGATCGACAGCATGGAGAAGCAAAGCCGTAATTGGTCATGGTCGAACGCGATCTTGACAATTGCTTGAGACGAAAATTCCCCAGAACAAGCGATGCCGATTGGGAAGATAGGCTTGGAGACCGAGGCCCCCTCAGGTCCTTATCTGCAAAAATCACCATGAAATATCGTGGCGCTAATGGACGCGCGGGATGAACCGAAGTCGAGGCGGGCAAAATGAAAGAGGCCGCCTACTGAGGCGGCCTTACTTTATGAACACGAGGGCTGCGACTATCACGACAGGGACTAGCCCAGCCACGATGACGAAGGCGCTATAAAGGTGTTCTTTTGACACGGCAGCTACCCCAGATGAGGGAGCATTTTATGATCCGCCTCCGGGAAAGTCCTGTGCACTTTGTGCCAAAAACCAAATCGGCGGCCGTACTTCTTTGGGTTGAAGCGGCCATCCAATATTTTCATGTTCCCGTCAGTAGGGCGCCCTTTTTTGAACTGCGCTATGGCTTCGCCAATTCGGCGTCCGGCATGGGGCTTACGGGCTGGCGCAAAGATCCGTCACGGAAGCCGCGCTCAATGGCGGCGCAATGCTCTGAATCATCGGCGATGATGAGCTTCCTGATGCGGGCTAGGGGGAGTACGTCAGCGTTTATCTCTGCGGTCCTGATAGGTTCACCTCACGCTCAGCCCGAAAAACATTGCTGTGCAGGCTGGCGATCCACTGCCGGCCGCTAGAGGTAACATTGAGATACCGTATCGCAAGCTGAATCTGCGGTGCAACGTTGGTCCAGTAGAACTGTGGAAATTTATAGACGATGTCAGCCGGCGTTGCATAACCAAGCGCTTTATTCAGTCCGATCTCCTCGAACTCATGGAACAGAGCATTTGATTTCCTTATGTAATTGGGATCGCCAAGCTGGCCAATCAGATCCGCAGCACGCAACAGCAATCCTTCTTCCTCGTCGAGGTCATCACCTCCTCCGTTTGTTGCATCGATGTAGGGAAAGCGCGTGTATTCGATGGCCCGGGCAATCCGGGCGGCGTCGACTTCCTCCACGGCATGGAGCCTCTCAATCACAAAGAGCTTTGAGCGGTCGACATGGTAGGGTGCGAGCGCGGCATCGGAGGATCCAACCGGCAATTCAATTTTGCGCCCGGTAAGGTCCGCAACATAAGCGCCGTCTTCATCGCCCTGGATGATGCCCCGCACATATCCAATGTCATGGGTCAGGCAGGCCATAATGAAGTTCGCATAGTCGGTTGCGGTGGTCGTCCGTTGCAGCGCGCGGCCCGCCAGAATATCGTTCCCGACCAGCGTAACCAGCATGGTATGCTCGATATTATGATAGAGTGCATCACTATTTCCGATGCACTCCAATGCCAATCTGGCGGCAAAGGGCAGCAATTTTATCAGATCGGAATGTGAGGAGCGGAAGCGGCCTTCGGTTTCCTGCGCCAGAAACGAGCCAAGGGCTTGCGCTGTCAGTTGAGGAATTGTGATCATCTCGGCACCTGTCTTACCCAGTTGTTGGTTGCGCCATGATCGCCGGGTCCTCAGCGGTATCCTTCAGCTTCGGCATTGCGGAACGCCGTGAGTGTCTAAGGATTTGAATGGAAGCTACTGGCGAGTAGCGCCCTAAGAGTTGATCTGAATCAACGCTCTGAAAGCCGGACTCTCGAGGCGTCCAGCGTTGTCGAATAGAGCTGAATGCCAGCAGTGCCGCGCCCGGCGACAACCGCACGCGGGCTATCGATTACAACCGAGTAACATGCCAAGTTTCCGGCTTCATTCCACCCCTTGGCCCGTCGGCGGAAGTACATACAGCGTCAGCGCAAAGACTGCGTAAATGAATATGAGCAAGGCGCCGACGAACCAGGCCGAGCGACCGCTGCTCGTAATGAAGCTCGCCGTCACGGTCGCAATCATGACCATAGTGACGGCGCCGGGCCAGAATTGCAGGCTCATTGGCGACGGTCCGACGACATAGCTGAGTAGCACCAGGGCGGGGGCTACGAACAGCGCAATCTGGGAGGCGCTGCCAAGCGCGATGCTGACGCTCATGTCGAGGCGGTCCTTGCGTGCCGCGGAAAAGGCGACGGCAAACTCGGCGGCGGCTCCGACCATTGAGACGATGATAAAGCCAACAAAGGCCGGGCCCATTCCAAACGTTGCTGCGGCTTTCTGCACCGACTCGACAAAAATCTCACTCACAAGTGCAACCAGTACGGTGACAGCAAGCAGTGTGCCGACCGCAAGGATGATTGGCCAACGTTCCTCGCCCTCGTCGTGCGCGGCGCTTGCGAACAACTCCTTGTGGGTCTTCAGCGAGAACAGCAGGCCGAGTGCGTAAGCAATGATGAGCAGGATGGCGAGGCCGACGCTGAGCTTCCGCATGACGGTCTCACCCTGCACGAGATCAAGGTCGGCGACTGCCGATGGAGCGAGCAGGGCGACCGTTGCCATCAGCAAGAGACCGGAGTAGAGCCGCGCGCCGGAGCGATTATATTCTTGAACGTGGTAGCGCAGGCCGCCGAGAAGAAGGCAGGCACCGAGCATGAAGAGAGCGTTGGTGACAATCGCGCCGGCAATTGACGCCTTCACCAGCATGTACTGGCCGGCCTGTAACGCGGTGATCGCAATGATAAGCTCCGTTAAGTTTCCCAGCGTCGCATTGAGCAACCCGCCGACGGCATCACCGGTCTTGGCGGCAGCCGCTTCGGTCGCGTGGCTGAGCAGGGCGGCCAGTGGCACGATGGCGAGAACCGAGAGTATGAACAGCAGCGTATGGGAATGCGGCGCTATTGCTTCCACGACCAGCACGACAGGCACGAAGATCAACATCCAAAGCAGTGGTGTGTGCTGGATTTGCTTGAGCAGGGGTTTCATAGCGGCGCCGTCTCCATATTGAACGCGACGGCGCAAACTCCGATCCCATAGCGGGACCGGTATTGATCTAGCTCAACAAGACCTCGAAGCTGGAAGAACGCGGATGTACTTCGACCGCTTTTCACCACATCCCTTGCAAAACGTCGGCGTTGCGTCGGAAGCTGTCGCGAGGGTCAGATTTCTTCTGACAGCGCGAGAGCTGCGCACGTCATCAGTATCCAGATGCGTCAAGACCTGTCGATCCTGGATCCTCGGTGAGCTTAAGCACCAGGCTGACGATCTGGGGATCTTTCCGCGGGGCTGCCTTGAAGCCGAATTTGGTGAAAATCTTTCGCATCGCGGTGTTCTCGGGCAGAACTTCCGCACTCAGTTCTTTTAGCCCGGCGTCACGTCCGAGTTTGATGAGGTGCCGCATGAGGATCGAGCCCACGCCGCGTCCCTGCCACCCATCGACTACCATGAACGCCATCTCGGCCTGGCCTGGCTCGGAAACGATATATCGGCAACCACCCACCAGGACGTTCCGGCCCGCTTCCTCAGCGCGCGCAGTCAGCGCGACATGATTTTCGAAATCAATGTCCATGAAGAAGGCGCGTTCCTTGTCGGAGAAATGGCGTTTCATAACGAAAAAGCGGCGTTGCAGCGATTGCACGCTGGCCTGTGCGAGCGCGGCGAGCATGTCCGGCTCGTCTTCCGGCCGAAGCGCCAGGATACTCACAAGGCTGCCATCGCGTAACTGCTCTTGCGCGGCGTAGGTGGCAGCATCGGACATGGGAGCTCCTCTGGCATGATCGAGAAACCTGTTCGGCCCAGCGTCAAGCAAAGGGGGGCTGCCGGACGGAGGGTTGATCTGGATCAAGACTACCGGATGTCCGCAGCAGCAACGCTAACGCACCTGAACAGATCAAGGCGCGTCCGTGAAAACACTTCGCCGCGTTTTATCCGGGGACGATGTCATCCAGCTTGTGGTCCGGGTGGGATTGCTGGCGTTAGTGGTGATCTGGACGTTCATCGTGATCCGCTCCTTCGTGCCAATTCTGGCTTGGAGCGGTGTCCTTGCAGTCGCCTTCTATCCGGCTTTCAACTGGCTGGCCAAACTGCTCGGTGGCCGTCCCCGAACGGCTGCAACGATCCTCACAATCGTCAATCTTGGAATTGTGATCGGGCCCGCGACATGGCTGGGTTTGAGCGCGGTGGACGGGGTCAGACAACTCGCCGATGACCTGAGTGCCGGCAATCTGGTCATTCCGTCACCGCCCGAACACATCAAGGAATGGCGCTTCGTCGGGCCCCAGCTGTATGAAATCTGGAGCCGGGCGTTCAGCAATATCAAGACGGTGTTGCGCGAGGTCGCGCCGTATTTGAAACCCTTGGCGGGGACCATGCTCACGCTTGCGGGGAGCGCCGGCGTCGGTACGCTCAAATTTTTGCTGTCCGTGCTTATAGCCGGCTTTCTCTTCCCCTACGGTGCCCAACTGGCCGCAGGCGGAAGGCGTCTTCTTTCCCTCATCGTTCCCGAGCAGAGCGAACATTTGCTGGATTTGGCGGGGGCGACAATCCGCGCCGTCTCTCAGGGTGTGATCGGCGTCGCGGTCTTGCAGGCCCTGCTGGCGGGCATCGGGTTCAAAATGGCCGGCATTCCCAGCGCTGGCCTCCTGGCCTTTGCGGTCATGCTGCTGACCATCATTCAGATCGGCGCAGCAATCGTCATTCTTCCTGTGGTCATCTGGATCTGGATGGACAAGGATTTCACCACGGCTCTGCTGTTGACAGTGTTCCTTGGCCTCGTCGGCGTGCTCGACAACATATTGAAACCGCTCGTGATGGGGCGCGGACTTACGACGCCGACACTTGTCATCTTCATCGGCGTCATCGGAGGAACTCTTGCGCACGGAATTGTAGGCCTCTTTATCGGGCCGATTGTTCTTTCGGTCGCCTGGGAGTTGATGGCGGCATGGATGCGCGAGGATCAATCCAGACCGGCGCCGGGGTTGACTGCGGACCCTTGACCTAGATCAACGATGCCTTGCGCAAAGCCCCCTGAATGAGTTGGCGCGACGATGAGGTCGGAACATGTCGAAGGAAGCGTCAAATTTGCCGGGCGGTCCGATGTCCGGGCTCGTTGCTTCGGCGGTGGAATACATGGTCGATGCCGGACAGCGGAGCATGCTGTTCCTGGACGTCATGCGCCAGCGCGGCGATCAGTACCGCGAGCATGTCGCGCAGACCGCACCGCATGTCCTTCAGTATGCAGCCGAATTGATTATCGATGGTCGTGACCTGAACGAGCCTGTGAACTACGCGCTGGTTCGCATCGTTCCGCCCGCGGGCGTTGAAATCGATTTCGAACGACGGCCGTTCATCGTGGTCGATCCTCGTGCAGGTCACGGTCCGGGCATTGGCGGTTTCAAGGCCGACAGTGAAATAGGCGTGGCGATGAAAGCAGGTCACCCCTGCTATTTCATTGGCTTCCTGCCTGAACCGATGCCGGGACAGACCATCGAGCGCATAGCGCGGGTCGAGGCGCAGTTCATCGAGAAGGTCATCGCTCTGCATCCCAAGGCCGACGGCAAGCCTTGCGTCATCGGTAATTGCCAGGCCGGTTGGGCCGTCATGATTTTGGCATCGCTGCGGCCCGAGCTGTTCGGACCGCTGATTATCGCAGGTGCTCCGCTCGCTTACTGGGAAGGAGTGCATGGCAAATACCCGATGCGCTATTCCGGCGGCCTGATGGGAGGCAGTTGGCTCACCGCGATGACCAGTGATCTCGGTGCCGGAAAATTCGATGGCGCCTGGCTGGTGCAAAATTTCGAGAACCAGAACCCCTCGAACACGCTGTGGACCAAGCAATACAATGTCTATTCCAATATCGATACCGAGGCGGATCGCTATCTTGAATTCGAGCGCTGGTGGGGCGGTCACGTCAATCTGAATGCCGAAGAAATCCAGTTTATCGTTGACGAGCTTTTCATTGGCAACAACCTCGCCGCCGGCAAGGTCGAGATGTCGGACGGCCGGAAGGTCGACTTGCGCAATATCAGGTCGCCGATCCTGGTGTTCTGCTCCGAGGGCGACAACGTTACGCCGCCGCAGCAAGCGCTGAACTGGATCCTCGATTGCTATGCCGATGTGGATGAGATCAGGGCGTACGGGCAGACGATTGTCTATACGGTTCACCAAAGCATCGGCCATCTGGGGATCTTCGTGTCCGGCGGCGTAGCCAAGAAGGAACATACGGAGTTTTCCAGCAACATCGATCTCATCGATGTATTGCCGCCGGGTCTCTATGAAGCAACTTTTGAAGCCAAGGGGGAGGCGACCGCGAGTGCCGACCTCGTCGTTGGTCAATGGGTGATGCGCTGCGAGGCGCGGACGCTTGATGACATCAGGGCCATGGGCGGCAATTCGCCGGAAGATGAACGGCGCTTCGCTGCCGCCAAGCGCGTCTCGGAGATGAATCTCGCAGCCTACCGGAAGTATGTTCAACCCTGGCTCAAGAATGCAGTAACGCCGCAGATGGCGGAAGTGATGCGGAGTCTGCATCCGCTGCGGCTGCAATATGAAGCCTTCAGCAGCAAAAGTCCCTGGATGAGCTGGGTGAAGTCTGCCGCGGACAGCATCGAAGACAATCGCAAGCCGGTCTCCAAAGATAATCCCTTTCTGGCCTTTCAGGAGCAGATGGGGAAGCAGATCGTTCACGCACTGGACGGCTGGCGCGACGCTCAAGAGGCGCTGAGCGAGGCCATGTTCCTCAACATCTATGGGTCGCCGGAATTGCAAGCAGCCCTCGGCATCGACCCGAAGTCCGAGCCGTCGCGCCGCCGGGAAATGTCGGCCGAGCACCGAGCCATGCTCGACAAAAAGATCGCTGAACTCAAGTCCAGGATTGCAGAAGGTGGCCTTCGCGAAGCGACCTTGCGTTCGTTGCTTTATGTTGGCTCTGCGCGGGGAATGGTCGATGAGCGAAGCATCGAGGCGCTGCGCCAGGTTCGGCGCGATCAGGCCGGAGCACAATTAACGCTGTCCGAATTCAAGACTCTGGTGCGCGAGCAGTTCTTCATGCTGTTGCTCGATCCGGAAGGGGCGCTTGCCGCTATTCCGGCGTTGCTGCCTGCGGATCACAATCAAAAGCAGGCGATTTTCGCGGCGATGCGTGAGGTGTTGTCCGCCAGCGGCGAAATCACTGGCGAGCGCGCAGTCAGGCTCGGGCGGATCGCCGGGTTGTTCGGTGTGGAAGCAGGCGGGGTGGGGACGTCAAACGTTACCCATTTCGACCCTGAGGCGAGAGCGTCGTAGGGCAGGTTCAGTCACGGGGAGTGGGAGCAACATCATGTCAGCTGACGCAAGCCAAGCACGATCTCCCAGTAAATATGATCGACTGATCACGGCGGCGAAGGCTGTGCCGCCGGTCCCGACTGTTGTCGTGCATCCTTGCGATGAGACCTCGCTGCGCGGCGCTGTCGATAGTGCGCAAGCAGGCATCATCCGGCCAGTCCTGGTCGGTCCCGCTCAGAAGATCAAGGATACCGCGGAGAAGAGCGGCCTCGCCATTGCGGGCTTCGAGATTGTCGACGCTGCGCATAGCGATGATTCTGCTGCCAAGGGTGTCGAGCTGATTCATGCAGCCAAAGGCGAGATGCTGATGAAAGGCAGCCTGCATACCGACGAACTCATGCGAGCCGTGACGGCAAAAGTCGGCGGCTTGCGCACCAATCGGCGCATCAGCCACGTGTTCGTGATGGACGTTCCGGCCTACGCCGAGACCATTTTTGTCACAGATGCGGCAATCAACATCTTTCCGGATCTCGCAGCCAAGCGGGATATCATTCAAAATGCCATCGATCTCTACAATCAAGCGGGGTTCGGCCAGTCTCCACGCGTGGCGATCCTCTCGGCGGTGGAGACTGTCACCGCCATGATTCCCTCGACGATCGAGGCTGCGGCGCTTTGTAAAATGGCCGACCGCGGCCAGATCACCGGCGGGGTGCTCGACGGCCCATTGGCCTTCGACAATGCCATCGATGTTGAGGCAGCGCGGATCAAGGGCATCAAGTCCGAGGTCGCAGGACGTGCGCAGATACTTGTTGTTCCCGACCTTGAGGCCGGCAACATGCTGGCAAAGAATCTCGCTTACTTCGCCAAGGCCGATGGCGCGGGTATCGTGTTGGGAGCCAGGGTGCCCGTCGTGTTGACATCGCGTGCGGACACGGCGCGCGCCCGGATGGCGTCCTGCGCCATAGCCTCGCTATACGCGCATGCGAGGCGTCAGCATGCACCAACAGTTTCCGGGTGATGGCCATGGATACAATTCTTGTCGTCAATGCTGGCTCCTCAAGCGTCAAGTTTCAGATTTTCTCGGTTGAGGGAGAGGGGAACTTACAAAGGCGGATCAAGGGCCAGATAGATGGAATCGGCAGCCGTCCGCGGCTACGTGCGAATGGCCAGAACGGCGATCCGATGGCTGATCGTGCTTATCCGATCGAGGCTGTGGCAGATGTGCCAGCGGCGATGTCCGTCGCGGGCGCCTGGCTGCGCGACGAGCTCAATATCAACCCCATCGCCGTCGGCCATCGCGTCGTTCATGGCGGACCGGATTATGCAAATCCAGTGTTGATCGATCATGGAGTTGTGGGGCGGCTGGAACGGTATGTCTCGCTGGCTCCCCTGCACCAGCCACATAATCTGGCACCGATCAGGACGATTCTAAACAACTTCCCGACCCTGCCGCAGGTTGCTTGCTTCGACACCGCCTTCCATCGCGATCATGATGCGCTGGCGGACTACTATGCGATCCCGCATCAACTCCATGCTGAAGGCATTAGGCGCTACGGCTTCCATGGCCTGTCCTACGAATATATAGCCAAGCGCCTGCCGCAAGTCGCGCCAAACGTCGCCGGCGGGCGCGTGATCACCGCTCATCTCGGCAGCGGTGCCTCGATGTGCGCGATCAAGAACGGAAAGAGTGTCGAGAGCACGATGGGCTTTACAGCCCTCGATGGTCTCGCAATGGGAACGCGTGCGGGCCAGCTCGATCCGGGCGTCGTGCTCTATCTGATCGTGGAAAAAGGGATGTCCGTCTCCAAAGTGCAGGATTTCCTCTATCGGGATTGCGGTCTGAAAGGACTGTCCGGGGTCAGCAATGACATGCGTGAGCTCCAGACCAGCGGCGATCCGCGCGCTGCATTTGCCGTCGACTATTTCGTCTATCGGGTCGGCCTCCACGCCGGCATGCTGGTGGCCGCGCTGCAGGGCCTCGATGCCTTCGTATTCACCGCCGGGATCGGCGAGAATTCGGCCACGATCCGGGCCCGCATCGCTGAGAGGCTGGCCTGGCTTGGGATCGCGCTCGACCCGACCGCGAATGCGGCAAATGCCGGCAAGATTTCAGGGCCAGACAGCCGTGTTCCGGTCTTCGTCATTCCCACCGACGAAGAGTTGATGATTGCGCAGCACACGCTCACGCTGCTGATGAATCCGAAAACGCAAAATCAGAAGCGCGAGAGAGTGTCATGACAATTCCGGTTTTTCCCGAGACCAGCGTCGCGTTGAAAGGCAAGAAGGGGCTGGTCGTCGGTATCGCCAACGATCAGTCCATCGCGTGGGGCTGCGCCAAGGCATTTCGGGCGCTTGGCGCTGAGGTTGCCGTCACCTATCTGAACGAGAAGGCCAGGAAGCATGTCGAGCCCCTTGCGGTGGCACTGGAGGCTCCGATCTTCATGCCGCTCGATGTGATGGTTGAGGGCGAAACCGAGAAGGTGTTTGAACGAATTGGCAAAGAATGGGGCCATCTCGATTTTCTGCTGCACTCCATCGCCTTTTCACCCAAAGGTGCATTGCACGGCCGTGTCGTCGATGTGGACCGCGAGGGCTTCCAGAAGACCATGGATGTATCCTGCTGGTCGTTCATGCGCATGGCGCATCTGGCTGAGCCCTTGATGAAGAACGGCGGAACGATGTTCACTATGACTTACTACGGCAGCCAGATGGTGGTGAAGAACTATAACGTCATGGGCGTTGCGAAGGCAGCCCTTGAGGCCGCGGTGCGTTATATCGCAGCCGAGCTTGGCCCGAAGGGCATTCGCGTGCATGCGATCTCGCCTGGGCCGCTGGCGACGCGTGCGGCATCCGGCATTCCCGAGTTCGATGAATTGATGGACAAGGCCCAGTCGCAGGCGCCTGCGCGCAGTCTTGTCAGCATTGACGACGTGGGGCGAGCGACGGCGTTCCTCGCGCTCGACGGCGCCAAGCTGATCACTGGGAGTGTGATGTATATCGACGGCGGCTACCACATTATCGATTGACGTGCGGACCTTGCTTCAACTGAAGTGCAGGCCGATCACTTCCGCAACGCAGGCCGGGCGCTTGCCACCCTCGATCTCGATCGTCACCCGATAGTGGGTGCGCAAGCCGTTGGGTGGCACTTCCTCGGCTTCCGCAATGCTGACGCGTCCACGCAACCTTGAACCGGCCGGCACGGGGGAGAGATAGCGAACGCGATCCGCGCCGTAGTTCAGCGTGTTCTTCAAGCCCTTCAAACCCATCACCGAGCGGATGAACATCGGCGTCAAGCTCAATGACAGCAGGCCGTGAGCGATGGTCTTGCCGCCTGGCATCTCTGCCTCCGCGCGCTCCTGGTCGACATGAATCCATTGTTCGTCGCAGGTCGCTTCCGCGAATGTGTTAATGCGATCCTGTGTCACCTCGATCCAGTCGCTGACGCCGATCTCCGTACCTACGGCGGCTTTTAGCTCATCGAACCCGTTGAAAATTCGCATCGCGATTCGTTCCTGTGCACGGTTACAGCTTCATTTCCGGGACATTGTCTGGAACAATGATCTCGGCCTCGGTCACTGCCATCACCTCGGCGATGCTGACGCCGGGCGCCGTCTCCAGCAAAGTTGCATTGCCGCCGGGAAACGCGATGACTGCCATATCGGTGACGACGAGATCGATCGGCCGCGCCGATGTTAGCGGCAGGTTGCACCTCGCGACGATCTTGGACTTTCCTTTGGCCGCATGCTGCATGGCGACGATGACGCGCTTGGCGCCGCTGACGAGATCCATGGCGCCGCCCATCCCTGGCACCATCTTGCCAGGGATCATCCAGTTGGCGAGGCGCCCGCCGGCATCGACCTGCAGACCGCCGAGCACGGTGAGATCAACATGACCGCCTCGGATCAAGCCGAACGACATCGCGCTGTCGAAGGTGGCGGCGCCGGGCAGGGCGCTGATCGGCTTGCCGCCGGCATCAGTCAGCAGAGGATGGGCCATGCCTTGCTCCGGGATGGGACCGGTGCCGATCAGGCCGTTCTCGGACTGAAAGTAAACGTGCAGGCCCGCTGGCACGTAATTCGCCACCAGTGTCGGAATGCCGATGCCGAGATTGACGAGGTTGCCGGGTCGAAGCTCCTGCGCCACGCGGCGGGCGATGATGGTTTGCGCATCCATGGATCACCCGTTCGCAACGAGATAATCGACCAGGGGGCCGGGGGTCATGACGTGGTCGGGCGCAATGACGCCAACCGGAACGATATGTTCGGCGGTGACGATCACAGTATCTGCAGCCATCGCCATGACCGGATTGAAGTTGCGTGCCGTGAGGGCGTAAGACAGGTTGCCGGCATAGTCGGCGAGAAATGCCTGCACGAGTGCAAAATCCGCGCGGAGGGCGGTTTCCAGCAGATATGTCTTCCCGCCGACCTCGATCCTCTGCTTGCCTTCTTCGACAAGCGTACCGACGCCGGTTGGTGTGAGTACGCCGCCAAGCCCACAGCCGCCAGCGCGAATGCGCTCGACGAAAGTGCCCTGCGGGATGAGATCGACGGTGATCTGCTTGCCCAGCATTTGTTGCTGGGCTTTCGGATTGAGCCCAATATGGGTCCCGATCATGTGGGTCACGTGTGCGCCGTCAAACAGCTTTCCAACGCCTTTTCCAGGTGTGGCCGCGTCATTGCTGATGAGAGAAAGATTCGATTTCCTCTGCCGTACCAGCTCGTCGAGAAGGCGCTCAGGCGTGCCGACACCCATGAACCCGCCGACCATGATGCTTGCACCGGCCGGGATCACCGCAATGGCTTCTTCCAGGGAAACGGCCTTCATGAGGAGGCTCCGGTCGACAGGCGATCAAGAGAAGGCGACCATGACGAAGTGTTGGTCCATCAACCCGGCGCTCCTTTGATCTGCGTCAAGACTTCTGATCATTTCCTTCACGAATGGAAATGCCAACGCTCTTGAGGGCATTCGCCCATAGCTCGCGAACCTGGGTATGTCGCTGTTCGAGGGCGACGCTCACGGGATCGCGAAAGGGCGCAAGGTTCGGGCCTTTCAAAAGAAGAATCTGCGCCTGCAGCAAGCGGCCGCTTTCAAGTTCAATACGGCGCAGCGCCGTGACGAACGGATCATGCGCGTTGGCATCGACCGGCAGGAGGGCCGCCGGGCGGATGCCAGCATGTATGGCATGTGCGCGGGCGGCGAGATCACCCGCCAGCGCCAGGGGTGGATCGGGAATGCCTTCGATCGGCTTTGGCAGCCACGTTGTTTCCCAGGATCCCACCAGATAGCTCAGGGCAAGATCGGGAGTCCACGATGTCGCACGCAGCAACAGGGAAACGATCTCGGTTTCGCGATAAAACTGCGCGTTCAATTCGGTTTGCCAGGCGGAGTCCAGCTTGAGCGGCAAGGCAAACGCGAACTGCCGCGCCAGCGCGCCATGGGCCGAGACCAGGAATGCGGCCACGCGCGTCTGCTGATGCGCGGGCACGCAGCCATTGGTATCGAGTGGCCCGAAGAACCCGCTCATCGCATCGTTCCCTGCACCGGAATTGCACGCAGATGGTCGTAGCCGGCGGGAAACGGCATAATCTCGCCACCGGCTTCCTCCGGCGCAACATAGACAGACTTTTTGCCTTGCCAGCGACCTGCCAGCACATCCTCCGCAAAGCGTGCGAGCAGGTCGGCGGTGAGTGCTGGCTTCTCGAGCGTGAAGGCGTGATAAGCGCGCGGAATGATCGTGAGCGAGCTATCGGGAATGTGGATACGCAGGGTTTCGTGAAGCGCGCGTGGCGTCAGGAAGTCGAATTCGCCATTGAGGATCATCGTGGGCACGCCGATCTGAGGCAATTGCGACGTGAGCGGCTGGAAATCGAGGAAGGACTCCATCAGATTCTGCAGCGCGTAGACGTCATTGATCAGCCAGCCCTGCCGCTTGACCTTGTCGAGCGTTTCGAGAACCGGCTGCAGCCATTGGTCGCTGACATTCATGGGCAGCAGCAAGTCCTGAAGATAGCTTGTGCCGCCAAGAATCAATCCGGTGCGCAGGGCATTGCCAAGTAGATAGAGTTGAGGCGGGAGCTCCGCAAAACAGCTCATTGGCACGAGGCCGGCGAGCCGCTGGCTGTGTTCGATGGCATAGCGTAGTGCGATGAGACCGCCGAAGCTGATACCTCCGAGAAAAACGGGGCCCTTACCCAGTTCTTCGATCAGAAGGTGGAGTGCAGCGACGTGATCGTCCTGACGGATGAAAAGCGCGGGCTTATCGGACGCACCCTGGCCAAGCAGATCGAACGTCGCAACGCGGAATCGTCTTGCGACCAGCGCGTCGCGATAGGCAGTCCATAGTTCGGTGTATTGGGTCAGCCCGTTGACCAGAACATAGACCGGCGCGTCCTCCGGGCCGTCGAGTTCATAACGTATCCGATACAAACCATACTTCAGGAACGGCATTGCGCTGACCGATTGGCGATTTGATCGCCGCGATACTCAACTTCCGAAAGTCGATTCCATTGAGCTAGATCAAGCCTTTCCGGAGGGTCTCGCCGAACACTTTCGCGCAAAGCAATTGGGAGGACACCGTCATGACCGGGGCAGATGCCATGAAACGTTGTGCTGTCAGCCTGATCATTTTGCTGCTCGGCGCAACGATAGCTGCCGCACAGCCCTTCACGCGTCGCTCGTCGCAAGTCCAGCATGATGGATTGAAGAAATATTACGAGATATCAAACTTCCGGCTGGGCGGTAAGTATGACCTCAACGACCCCGCCAAGTGGGAAGACGGCGGCGAGGGCGGTGTCACGCTGGAGTCGCTCGGTGGTGGTAAGCTACGCACGGCCTATGTCGCAGTCGGAAACCCGCGCCGCAATGCCGCCGGTGAGATCACCAATGCGGTGGTCATAAATTCCTACTATTCCGGCGACTCTACCGACATGTATGAGCAATGGGTCAAGGGCGCCGCGCTATCAGGCGGCGTGCCTATCATTGGTCCCGGACGACCGATCGATACCGACCGTTACTATGTCATTATGGTCGATCCGTTGGGCACTTGGGGCGCCAGCAAACCTTCGGACGGCCTTGGTATCAAATTTCCGCAGTACAGCTACTTTGACATGGTGCAGGCCAACTATCGGATGTTGCGCGATCATTTGAAGGTCGTGCGCGTGGCGCTGGTCGCCGGCGTCTCGATGGGGGGCACGCAGACTTATGTTTGGGGCGTGCTGCATCCCGAATATATCGGTGCGCTGATGCCGATTGGCGGTACGACGCAGTCTGACGCCGGGGATCCAGTCGGCAACTGGACGTTCCAGCTCATGACGGCCGCTATCCAGTCCGACCCGGTCTGGCAATCGACCAAGGGCGATTACTATAAGCTACCGAAGGAGAAACACCCGCTGCCGGGCATGGCCTTCGGCTGGTCGGTTCTTGGTCTGACCGGCTATGATTTCGGCTACAGGACAAACCAGAGTTTCGCGTCGGTTCAGCCTGAAGTTTTCTACTGGGACCCGCCGAATGAGAAAGCCGGTCTCAACGTGAATAACCGCTCTAAACTATATGATGCGGTGGATCTGGTCTGGCGCAACCGTGTCGGCGAAACCTACAATATCAATGAGAACCTCGGGCGCATTCAGGCTCGCACGTTGGTGATGCATATCACCAACGACCTCTGGCTGAATTTCAAGCTTGCCCAGCGCGCCGTCGATCGCGTTCCGGGCGCAGACCTTATCTCCGAGGAGAGCCCGGTTGCTCACTACGGTGTGTTTCCGATCATCAACAATCGCAAGAACGATCCGAAATTCGTCGCGTTCATGGACGACGTGGCGAGCCTCGACCGGGCGCAGCAGTTCGTCGACAAGAATTATCGTATCCCTCGGGTTGCCGAAAATATCGACAAAACAAAATCGTTCTGGAAGGACTACGTGATCTATCCCTATCCGGTCAAATATGCGACCGCGAAGGACAAGCGTGGGACGTCCTGGCAGATCGGCTACATGGACGAATATGCCGGGACGGACAGGGATCCGAAGGTGCTTGTCGTCATTCACGGCAAGGGCGCTTTCGGCGGGCACTACGGCAATATCATGCAATATGCCTTGCGCAGTGGCGTGCGCGTGATCGTGCCCGATTTGCCTCATTATGGCATGTCCGGGCCCGGCAATCTCGACAAGAGCCCGGCGCGCACCATGCAGGATATGCGCGAGGTGATCTATGATCTCGTCGTCAACCAGCTCAACGTCAAGAAGGCGCACTACCTTGGCCACTCTCTCGGTGGTCAGTTCGTGATGGGCTACGCCCTGACCTGGCCGGATGCGGTGCAGGGTCTTGCGCTCGAAGCGCCGTCCGGTCTTGAGGAATATCCGCGCGACGTCACGATCGCCAAGGATAAGAAGGCGCGTCTGTTCGACGAAGCCTTCGGCCGTGACTTCGCCAAGTGGAAGCAGGCATGGGATCAGACCGGGATCCTGGCCGCAGAGATTGCCCGGCCAGAGGAGGGCATCCGCGACTTCTTCTATTTCAAGAAGCGCGACCCGGAGACCGGGGCCGTGTCAGCCGCGAAGAGCGGTTACTTCTTCAGCGACAGTGAATATGCCCGCTTGCATACCGAGCAGCGGGTCGGGTTGACCAAGGGTAATCCGAAGGAGCTCGAGCAATGGTGCAACGTTTTCATCTTCGATATCTACACCATCGGGGCTGAGCTGCAGCAGGATGACCCGAAGAACCTCTACGAACGGCTAAGCGAGATCAAGGCGCCGATCTTCCTGGCCTTTGGCGACAAGGAGCCGTTCATCCCGACGCCTGCCTTCAACGGGCTGACCGATCTTGGACGCGATGTGATCACACCGTTCATGTCGCGTATGACCAATGCCGGCAACCGGCCGATGCTCAAGATCTATCCGGAGACCGGACACTTCATCCACACAGATAACCCCGTTGAATATTCCGCCGACGTGGTGGACTTCGTGACGAAGGGAAAGGTCGATACGAGTTCGCCGCTCGGGACCGATCGCATGATCAGGGGCGCCGTTGCATCGGTGCTCCCGGTGGCGCCGACACCGCCCGGTGCGGCCCCGACCGCCGGCCTGAACAAATAGGTCCGCCCTATGCCCAGGGTGCAGGCGGGTGAGGTTTCACTGGGCTGGCGCGAATGGGGAGCGGGCGACGCAACCGTGGTCTTTATCCACGGCAATCTCGCCAGCAAGGACTGGATTGAGCTCGCCGCGCCTTTGTTTCCGTGCGGACTGCGCGTGATTGGAATCGATTGGCGCGGTTGCGGCGACAGCGACCGGCCGGAGCCTGCGAGCGATTACAGGAACTACTCCATGCAGCAGCACGCCGAGGATATGCTCGCCGCGCTCGATACGCTGCGCATCAAGTTCTGCCATCTTGCAACCCATTCGACTGGTGGCATCATTGCCGCGCGGATGTTGTTGATGCAGCCGGAGCGCTTCGGGCGGATATTTGCTCTCGATCCGGTGACACCGATCGGCATGGCCTTCAACAGTGATCAGCTCAGCCTTTTCCGGGCAATGATGGCGAGCAAGCAACTCACACGCACGGTGATGGCCACCGCAGCGTCCTCGCTATTCCTGCCGGAGAGCATGGCACCCAACGCGATCCCACGGTTCCGCGAGGGGACCGGTGAAATCCCGGCGCTGTTCGACCGGATCGTCGAGCAGACATTTGGTGTGTCTGAAGGCATCTGGATCGGGACGCCCGTCAATCTCAACCGGGAGAAGGACAGCGGAGAGCTGGAGCGCCGGATGCCGGAAATCCGGCACGCGCATCTGGTGCTCTGGGGCGAACGCGACGGGTGGATTCCATTGCCCGATCTACGGACCATGGCAGCGACAATGCCGGATTGCCGGCTCGTCGTCGTGCCAGGGATCGGACATTCGATGAATCTGGAGGTGCCGGCGCTATATGCCGGTTACTTCGGCGCCTGGTTCGGTGCTCTCCAATAGCGGCGGGCTTATCGTAGATTGGTAGAGTTATGGCGGTTCAGTTTTTTGTCGGCTCGATCGTAACCGTGATCACGATCATGATCCACGCGCTGGTGACTGTTGGCGCCGTGGGCATCGCGCGCAAAGCCGGGTTGCGGCACACCGTGCGACCGAAATTTCACCTGATGGCCGTGATGGTCGAGGTAGCAGCTGTGCTAATGATTGCGCACACGCTGGAAATGCTTGCCTGGGCGTTGGCCTACGCAATAGTGGGTGCAACCCCGGAAGGGAGAGATCTACTTTATTTCGCTTTCGTGAATTACACGACTCTTGGCTACGGCGACATTACACCGGTGCAGGCCTGGCGGCTGATCGGGCCGATGACCGCCATGAACGGCATACTGATGTTTGGCTGGTCAGCGGCAGTCCTGTTCGAAGTGCTGCAAAAGACACTGGATCATCTCGCCAAAATCGGTGCCCGCGGTTTCAGTTTTGAAGATCGAGGCTAGCGAGCCGACTTCGGTCCATGAGCACGATCTGCCGTTGGGTGTTGCCGACAAAGCCAAGGGTGCCGAGTTCATGCAGCCGAGACAATACGCGTGAAACAGTTTCCAGCGTCAGGCCGAGATAATCGGCGATATCGCGGCGCGACATCGGCAGCGCGATAATGCCAGCGGCCGTCAATCGCTTGTCCATTTCAAGCAGGAAGGCGGCGACCCGTTCCAGCGAAGTCTTGCGGCCAAGCAGAAGCATGTGGTCTTCCGCATGTTGCAGGTTACTTGTGGTCATGTTGAGCAGGTTGCGGGCGACCATGGTGTCGCTCTCAGCGACAATCTCCAAACTTTGTCGCTTGATGAGGCGAACGGTGGTGTCGACAATCGCTTCCGCTGTGAACCGGTGCTCACCACCGTTTTCCAACCCGAAAATATCGCCGGCGAGGTGAAATGCGCCGATCTGCCGACGCCCATCGGACAGAAGCTTGTAGCTTCGCACCGCGCCAGATTTTACTTGGTAGACGTATTCTGCAGGCTCCTTCTCGCCGTAGATTTCAGAGCGCTTCTTATACGTGAATTCGTTCAGACTGACGATGGGATTAGATTCGCTATCCATGCCGAGTTCACGGAGAGAGTTTGGGCGAGGTGTTGAGCTCATTGTCGTGCGAGCAAACATGGTCCACTCCCCACTTTTACTAAATGACTTTCCCTCAATTCTGCACTGCGACAAAAGCACCCTGCTTTTGCCGCTCGCGCTGAAGTAGATTTAAGAATAAGCTGGAACCTGCGACCATTGTCTCAAGGTTCATTGCACCAAAGAACAACATAACGGTGCGTAATATAGTGCCGAGGATGGAAGATGGCGCCTCATCACGACTGCATATTTCGATCTCGGAATGCGTTCGGTCCATCTTCGATATCGTATGAACAGTGACGCATCGATGAGAAGGTCTGGCGCGCTGCGTAAGACGTTCGGCCGGACCAATGCCTTAGCAGCGCTTTTCCGCCATATTGATCGGAGTTCGAGTAAAATGCCGGGCCTCGTTCACGTCGTAGACGACGATGTTTCATATCGAACCGCGATCGAGCGGCGGCTGAAAGTAGCCGGGTATGAAGTAGCCACATACGCATCAGCGACAGAGTTGCTGGATCAATTGCCGTTCACCGTGAGGCCAGGGTGCATTCTGCTCGATATACAGATGCCCGGGTTGAGCGGTCCGGAGTTACAAAGCCAATTGATTGAGCGGGGGTTCAGCATGCCGATCGTGTTCGTCACCGCGCACGTCGATGCGGCAACGATTGTGCAGGCTATCAAGGCTGGTGCGGAAGATTTTTTGACGAAGCCAGTGACGTCGCAGCAGTTGATCGATGCGATCGAGCGGGCACTGCAGCGTTTGGAGGTGGAAAGCGGGCAACGTAGTGAGCTCGCGTCATTTCGCAGCCTCTTGTTATCCCTCACGCCGCGGGAATGGCAGGTGTTCGACTTGATGGTACGGGGTAAAATCAACAAGCAGATCGCCTATGAGCTAGGAACAACCGAGCGCACGATAAAGGCGCATCGCCACCAGGTCATGGAGAAGATGCAGGTCGTTTCATTTGCAGAGCTGGTTTCTGTCGCCGAAAGACTTGGTATGCGCGGATGAAAGAAGTGCCGATCTCTGTCTGATTGCGGATTCCGGTATGTTCATTCGTCGATATCTTGTTCAAATGTTTGCGCCGGAGCGCCGCTGTAGACGCCGGAAAACGGACTGAGCGGTATCGATGTGGTGAGTAACAGGAGGCTCGAATCCGCGAATTGCAGCCGCAGGATTCGCCCCTGATTCATCTCTTTGATCAGTGGGGAAGGGACCTTGGCGCCTGCGACACAGGCGTTTGTCAGGCACCAGGTGTAGGGAAAACGGTAAGGCTTGCCTTGGTCGATTGTGAGTTCGACCGGGTTCGGCAGGTACATTCCGACTGGAGAGAATATCTGTATCCGCCTGGCGGTATCGCCTTCGCGCTCAGTGATGTCGAGCCGGACCGCCATTTGACCGGTCGAAAAGGTTCCGGTGATCGATGTGCGACAAAGGACTTTTGCCCCGCTTGGCTTGAAGCAGACTTTTTTCCAATTCCCAAAAGTAACATCCTTTACGTCACGCTGACCGCGGGTGCGCATTTCCGCCCCCGTCAGGGCGGGGGCCGAGCTCTGTTGAGAAACTGCGGATTGGCTGAATACAATGCTCGCCGATGCAGCGAAAAGCAGTGCCGCGATACGATGCCCTTCATGGCTGCGATGCCGCTCGTTGCGGTGGGATCCTGTCACAGCTGTCCTCCGGCGTCGGCCGCCTTATTTCCGGCTATCCAGGAACTTCGCCACCAGCGGCGACCAGATCGGGATAGCTTCCGGTGAGCCTATGAAGAAATGTCCGTCGTTTCCGAACGGCGGCATCAGATGATATTCGGCTCGGCCACCGGCTGCGGTGAAGGCCGCATGCATGCGCTTGGATAACGCCGGACCGAAGAACGTATCATTCTCGATATAGATCCACAGCATCGGGATCCGTGACGTCCGACCGAAATCTGCCGTAGCCTCGACGAGCCTGTCCGGTGCGCAGTTGTTGTTCGGCTTGCCGTCAACACGGCCACCGCGGCCGGCTGCAAAGGTGATAATCGCTTTGACTTGCGATGGATTGACACTCGATAGAGCGATAGAGGCCCAGCCGCCGGCGGATTGCCCAACGACGATGACATCATTCGGCACGATCTGTTTTTCGGCGGTCAGATAATCGATAATCCAGAGATCGACTTTGGCGACCGCAAGGCCGGCATCGCGGAAATTGGGATTCGTGCATTTGCCGACCTTGGAGAAGAATGGACCGAAGATCCCATGCTCGGGAATGTCGATGGCCGATGCGCCATATCCGCTTCCGACCGGCGCCACCACGAGGTAACCTCGCCTTGCAAACCATTTGGCTGCATCGCGGAATTCGACGAGTGGAAAAAAGCTGCGGTCAGTTGGGTTGAGAGCGACACCGTGGTTCATGATCACGAGCGGAAACGGGCCGGTGCCTACCGGGCGGACCAGGTAAGCAAACATCGGTAATGGTAACGGCAGAACCCAGAGTTCTTCCTGAATCCGCGCAGCATCAGACGTTTCTTCGGCTTGCGTCGACTCCGCGGAGGCGACGAACACAAGAACCGCCATCGCGATGATCCGCTGGATGATATGCATGCTCGCCTTAGCCCTGCATTTTCGTATTGCGAGCTGACCGCAGAAAATTCGGAAACAGTTGATTCAGATCAACCTAAACCGTTGGGGAGCCGGCGTTTGTTGGCTCGATGTGGTTCAATATGTCTGTGGCGCATGTCGGCAATCCGCCGACGCGGCGCGAAGAGAGCCTGCTGGTAGCGCTGCTGCTGGGCTTCGCCGGTGGTTATCTCGATGCCTATACCTGGATTACCCACAGTGTTCTAGCGAACGCTCAAACCGCCAATCTGGTATTCTTGTGGGTGAACGCGATGGTCGGGAAGTGGAAGGAGGCGTTCCACTTCGTACCATCGCTTTTTGCATTCATGGTCGGTGTTGTGCTCGCCGCGTGGCTGCGCCGTGTTGCCGGTAATCGAGCTGGCCCAATCAGCATCCTCGTCGAGATTGCAGTTCTTGTCCTCGTCGGGGTGTTGCACAATCGAGTGCCGGATGTCGCCGGCACGCTGGGCGTCTCTATGGTGGCCGCAATGCAGACGTCGGTTTTCACCAAGGTCGAAGGGGCAAACTACAGTTCGGTGATGATAACGGGAAATCTTCGCCAAGCGATCGACGGCGTATTTACCCTGATGGCGGGGGATTCGCAGGTCGGTCTGTTACGGAAGTCCTGCATCTTCATCGGGGTTTGTGCCACATTCGGTACGGGTGCGGCTGTGGGTGCCCTTATTACGGAGAGGACGCCAGCGGCCACATTGACCATTCCTGTTGCTGCGTTGTTGCTTGTCCTTTTGCGCTGCGGCCGAATCCGCACCGCTGACGCAGGATAGGGTCGACCGAGGGAGGCGGGCATGAATTTGCGATGGATCTTCCCGCCGGCGCAGTGGCTTGTCGGATACCGGGCTGACTGGCTTCGCCACGACACGATCGCGGGCGTCACGCTTGCTGCCTATGCGATCCCGGTATCGCTGGCCTATGCCGCGCTTGCCGGTATGCCGCCACAGGTCGGCATTTACGGCTACATGCTGGGCGGCATTGGTTATGCGTTGCTGGGTTCCTCGCGGCAACTCGCCATCGGCCCCACCTCGGCGATCTCTTTGATGGTCGCCGCTACGGTCGGAGCGCTCGCCGCAGGCGACGCACTTCGCTATATGCAAATTGCGAGTATCGCGGCCTTGGCCGTTACGTGCCTCTGCGTGATTGCCTGGACTTTCCGGCTAAGCATGCTGGTGCGACTCATCAGCGACAGCATTTTGGTCGGCTTTAAGGCTGGCGCCGGCCTGACCATCATCGTGACGCAGTTGCCAAGCCTGTTTGGCGTTGCTGGTGGCGGACGAAATTTCTTTGATCGCGTTGCTACACTTGTTTGGCAACTCGGCGGCATACAGTGGGTCGTGCTTGTGATCGGGCTTGTCGCGATCTTGCTGCTTCAAGGCGAACGTCTATGGCCCGGCAGGCCGGTGGGACTTGCGGTCGTGATCCTCTCGGTCATTGCCGCAACGGTGCTCGGCTTGCCGGCGCTTGGCATTCCCGTTACCGGCGAAATTCCGAAGGGCTTGCCGAGCATTGCCGTGCCGACCTTTGGGTTGCTGGAGTTTGATGAACTGTTTCCTCTCGCTGCCGGCACTATGTTGCTCGCTTATGTGGAAGGCGTTGCAGCTGCACGTAGTTTTGCGGCGAAGCACGGTTACGTCATCGATGTGCGACAGGAGTTTTTGGGTCTGGGCGCGGCAAATATGGCGGTAGCGTTCGGCCACGGCTACCCCGTTGCGGGCGGACTATCCCAATCCGCCGTCAATGATCAGGCCGGCGCGAAGACGCCACTCGCTCTCGTTATCTGTTCGGGCGCGTTGGCCATCTGCCTGCTGTTTCTCACGGAGTTCCTGACCAATTTACCCAAGGCGGTGCTCGCTGCGATCGTGTGCACGGCGGTTTATAGATTGATTGATATAGCTGCCCTCATGCGAATGTGGCGCATCAGCCGGATCGATTTTTATGCGGCAGCGATTGCTCTCGTATCTGTGCTGATGTTAGGAATCCTTCAGGGTATCCTTCTGGCTGCGCTTGCCTCCATTTTCCTGTTACTGGCGCGCGCCTCACAGCCGAACGTAGCAATTCTCGGGCGCCTGCCAGGAACAGGTCGATATGCCGATAGCGCGCGGCACCCTGACGTGGAGCCGATTGCAGGTGTGCTCGCGTTCCGCCCGGAAGCCTCGTTACTCTATATCAATGCGGAAACGGTGATGGAGAACGTGCTGGCAAAGGTTCGGTCATTGCCGGACACCAAGATTGTTGTCTGCGGCCTCTCATCGTCACCCTTCATGGATCTCGCGGGCGTAAAGATGCTTCACGACCTCCATGGCCAGCTTGTCTCTCACGGCATCGCCTTCCAGATCGTCGGGGCTCGTGGCCAGGTCCGCGATGTCTTGCAAGCCGATGGATTCGCGGAAAAGACCGACAGCGCCAACTGGACCCGAAGGATGGATAGTGTGCTTGGCGATCTGAGGCGAGAGTGACCTTGTTGCGCTGCGACGCGGATTGTCGCTCATGAGGTTGCGTTGCGTTGACTTGGATCAACAGACGTTTGTCGGAATGGCGCGAGAACGAGCTGAATTCCTAGACTTCTCGGAAGTATGACGTCTCCACAAGTGACCGGACCAAACCGCCCATTATCGTCAGGGCAATCGAATAGTTCACGATGATCTTGGCTCAATAGTTCAGTCTGACAACAGAGGGAAATGAAAGTCATGCGAAAATTCAGCGTCTATGCAATTGTGGCTACAGTGGTCACTGTGCTTGCTGCGATCACCGGATTCAGTACGCCCTCGCGTGCGGACATGGGTCAAGTTGCCGTTATATTCACCAAGGGCGGCTTCATCGTCGGGATTGGTGGCGGTGAGGGCGTGCTGAGGTATCGCGGAAAACAATATCCATTCACGGTCTCAGGTATGAGCGTCGGTTTTACGATTGGCGCGTCTACCACCAAGCTTGTCGGCCGTGCTATCAATCTGAAGGGGCCGGCTTCGATCGAAGGCTCTTATGCAGTGGTCGGAGCGGGTGGCGCGGTGGCGGCCGGAGCCGGAAGTGTGCAATTGCAGAATGGCAATGGTGTGATCCTGCAGCTTAGCGGCCCCAAAGTTGGCGCCGAAGTATCCGCCGCTGTCGGCGGGGTTACGATACGGCTGAAGTAAGCAAGATTCGAACGGGCCGCGCTGCGCGCGGCTTCGTTTGTTTCAGTACCGATTTTCGACGAATTTCATGCGGCGCAAGCCGGTCTGATCGTTGTAGCGCCCCTTATTGGATCGCTTTGCCAGCTTGATCTTCTTTCGCGCGATCTTCTTGTAAGGGATCGTCTTAAGGATATGCCAGATGATGTTGAGCCGAGCCCGCCGCTTGTCATCGGATCGGACCAGTCGCCATGGCGCATGTTTCGTATCGGTCGCGTTGAACATCATGTCGCGCGCTCGGGAATAGTCATACCAGCGATCGAACGACTCGGTGTCCATCGGGCTTAGCTTCCATTGCCGTAGAGGGTCATCGATGCGCGCCTTGAAGCGTTGTTCCTGCTCCTCCATCCCGACTTCAAGCCATAGCTTGATCAAGATGATGCCAGCATCTACTGCAAATTTCTCAACCAGTGGGCACAATTCCAGGAAGCGCTTGTGTTCGGCCGGGCTGCAGAAGCCCATGACGTATTCGACGCCGGCGCGATTGTACCAGCTGCGGTCGAAGATCACGATCTCTCCGCCTGCTGGGAATTGCTCGATGTAGCGCTGAAGAAACAACTGGGATTTTTGCCGGTCAGACGGGGCTGGCAGGGCACAGACGCGGAAAACCCGCGGACTCACCTTTTCCGTGAGGGCCTTGATGGCGCCGCCCTTGCCAGCGGCATCGCGTCCCTCAAATATGACGATGACCTTCAGATTCTTGGCCTTAACCCATTCCTGCAAATGGCAAAGTTCGACTTGGAGCTTTTCTAGCTCTTTCTCGTAATCCTTGCGCTTTAGGCGCTCCGTTGAGACATCAGCTGACATGTGATAACTCCAAGATCAGCTTGGCGCGAACGACATTCAATCTCCCCAGGAGATTGTAATGGCAATGTCGCCGGGTATACCGCCGGGATAGTCGATGGTCTGGTAACCGATGCGGTAGCCGCGCGGTTGCAAATAGTCGCTCCAGAGCTGGAAGATTTCAGCAGGAATTCCCGTTAAAGTTTTCTCCCACCCCTTTTCTTGCTGATTGATGGCGCGACCCTTGTCGGTACATAGGGAGTTTGGAAAGCGGTAGACCTGGACTTCCGTCAAGCCGTTTCGCACCGCCCGCTGGATGACGGTTGAGGCAAGTTGTATTTTCTCGGCTTCGGTTTTGCCGGACGGTTGACTGAGCCGTTCGATCAGCGCGCGCTTTTCGGCCTCAGCAGCCGCGGTGATGCGGGCATGTTGGTCAGCCGCCTCAGCCTCTTTAAGTGCCGCCTCTTTGCGGATCTGCGTGGCAGTGGGGATGAGATCGTCGATGCTGCGAGACATGATTGAGGGCTCCTGGTGGCTATCGGTTTCAACGCTGCCACAAGGTTAGGTACGGCCGACCGCATTTTATTGATCCAAGTCAAGCAGACCACACCGTGGGAGGGCACGATGCAGAGTGCGGCTGTGGAACGTTGGGCGCGCGGAAGGGAGAGAAGATTTGAGCGGACAGATGCACCCGGCAGCTCCTCATCACGTGCCATTCTTCGTTCCCGGCGCTGATGGAGTGGATACCCTCATGGTGGTGATGGGTTTTTTTCTCGTCGCGACCCTGTTGTGGGTGGGTACGCTGTATTGGAAGCTGCACAGCCTTCCCGAACGCATGGCGCACAAGTCGCACAAGATGCAGTTCGAGATTGTCGGCGTTCTTGGCCTGATCTCGCTATTCACTCACATGCATATCTTCTGGATAGCGGGGTTACTTCTGGCGATGATCGATCTGCCAGACTTTGGCACGCCGATGCGCAGCATTGCCGAATCTGTCGAGCGCATCGCGAACGCCACGGCTGGTGCGCCTTTCGCTGAATCTGAGGTCGAGCCCGTGCTCCGCGGCAAAGCCGGTGATCAGCCTTCCTTGACGGAAGAAAAGGTGCGCGACCATGCTTGAACTCATGATCTGTTCACTGGTGACAATCCTGCCCGATTACCTCTATCGCCGCTACCGACAGGGGAAGCGTTTCGGCAAGGAAATTACGTTCTTCTCCGTCTGGTACGAACTGAGGTGGGGGATCACCGGTTGCCTAATGCTGACGATCGGGCTGATCACGATGATTTTCTATTTTCACCCTTCGACAACGTCGGCGGCCATCTATTTCCGGACGGTACCAATCCTTCCTGAGGCTTCCGGTCGTGTCGCTGAGGTAAATGTCGATTTTACTGCTGAAGTCAAGAAAGGCGACGTCCTGTTTAGGTTGGACAGTTCGAAGCAGGACGCAGCCCTGGAGACCGCCAAGCGAAAGATTGTCGAGGTGGAGGCGTCACTCATTTCGGCGCGCACCGACGTTGCCAAGGCGGATGCTCAGATCGGGGAAGCGAAAGCAGCCCACCAGCAAGCTAAGGACGAGCTCGACGTCAAGACCGAGCTGCAACGTCGAAATCCGGGCATTGTGCCGCAGCGCGATATTGAAAAGCTGCAGGTCCTCGTGGATCAGCGGCAGGCTGGTATCGATGCAGCGACGGCGGCGAGGGAGTCTTCCCAGTTACGTGTTTCCACACTTCTGCCGGCCGAGAGGGCGAGCGCCGAGGCGGCGCAAGCGCAAGCACAGGTGGATGTCGATAAAACCTACGTGCGCGCGGGCGTCGATGGTCGCGTTGAACAATTTCTTCTTCGCGTCGGTGATGTTGTCAACCCGCTTATGCGACCGGCGGGAGTCCTGATTCCTGAAGGCGCGGGTCGGCGCAGCATACAAGCCGGATTTGGCCAGATCGAGGCCCAGGTCATGAGGACTGGTATGATTGCGGAAGCGACATGTATCTCAAAACCTTGGACCATCATTCCGTTGGTCGTCACAGGCGTGCAGGATTTCATCGCTGCCGGCCAGTTCCGGGGAGGCGAGCTTTTGATCGATCCGCAGAACTTGCAAAGGCCCGGCTCGATTCTCGTCTTCCTGGAGCCACTCTACAAAGGAGGTCTTGGAGGAGTTACTCCGGGTAGCGCCTGCGTCGTCAATGCCTACACCAGTAACCATGACGAAATTGCCGACCCAAAGACCGGCGTGTTGAAGGGATTTGCGCTGCATGCAGTCGATGCAACCGGGCTGGTGCATGCGTTGCTGCTTCGGATCCAGGCGTTGTTGTTGCCAATCAAGACGCTTGTTCTGAGCGGTCACTGAGGGGAGATCAAATGATTGCGCTTCAAAAATTGATCGTCGTCGCGACGGTTTTGTTCTTCGCAGCGTTGCTGTCGTCGCCAAATGCAAGGGCGATCGAGCTTGCCGGAGCTTGGGCGACAAGCGTGGATCAGTGCAACAAGGTGTTCACCCGTAAGGGTCGCGAGAAAAAGATCGGGTTTACAAATTTTTCCGGAGTGTATGGCGGCGGCTTCATTGCGGAAGCAGATCGACTTCGGGGCAAGCACGAGATCTGCAAGATCAGATCAAAGAAGGAAAGTGATAAAACCATCAACCTGGTCGCTGCTTGTGCCTCCAGCATCATGCTCTCTCACGTCCAATTCATCCTGAACGTGATTGATGAAAACACGGTCTCTCGTGAGTTTCCGGGAATGGTGGATATGAAGGTGGAATACCACCGTTGTCAGATCTAGCGGAGTTAGCGCCTGTTCGATGAGTTTAAGGCGGGCCGGACCTAGATCAATAAATTCAGTGCCGAAGGATGGATTAGATCAGTGGAGAAATACCATGAACAAGGGAAGACAAGCCGATAGTAATGCAAAGCGCCTTGCCGGTATCACACTGGCCGTTACCTTCATCGCAATCACGACGCAGTCAGCGAGAGCGGATGATCCGGCGAAATTGCTTAAGACGATGTCGGACTACACAGCGGCCCAAAAGTCGATCTCCGCGACATTCGATAGTGATGTCGAGGTCGTGACGCCGGAGCTGGAGAAGATCCAGTTTACCAGCTCTGGAAAGATTCAGCTCTCGCGACCGGACAAGCTTCGCATCAGTCGAACGGGCGGCTATACCGACGTTGACTTCATCTACGACGGGAAGACGGCGTCGATCTATGGAAACAATGCCAAGGCATATGTGCAGGCCGATCTTGTAGGCACGGTCGACCAGCTCGTTGATCTGATTCAGGCAAAGTCAGGCGTGGCGATGCCGGGCACGGACTTGTTGCTGACAAACGCTTATGACGAGTTGATGTCCAATGTCGTCCTGGCGCAACATATCGGGCAAGGCATGATCGATGGCGTCGAATGCGAGCATCTAGCGTTCCGTGGCGTGGATACTGATTGGCAAATATGGATCGAGAGTGGAGCGCGGCCTCTGCCTCGAAAATACGTGATCACGAGCAAGGCGGTGACTGGGGCGCCGCAATACACGCTCCGGATCAGGGACTGGAAGACCGACGCCGTCGCTGACGCCGACGCTTTCGTCTTCAAGCCGCCTGCCGGCGTGACCAAAGTCGATTTGAATTCCGGCGCTATGGCGGAATTCGATGAGATTCCCCCAGGAACACCATCGGGAGCAAGGAAATGAGAATTGTGCGAAGAGCGATCATGGTGGCAGCCGTACTTATGTCCTCTGCAGCGGGACTGTCGTGGAGCGGAGGAGCCGTCATAGAGCACGGATTATTCTCGGTAGCCGAAGCGAGAGTGGGGCGACCACTAACGCCAATGAGCTATGCGGGGGTCGCGCGCCGGACCACGCGCCGGGCCGTCGCAGTGGGGGCTGCGGCCGGAGCGGCGGGCGCTTACTATGGGTCATCATGCAGGCAAGTCGTGGACGCCTACGGGCGGGTTGCGACGGTTTGCTAGACAGGCGCTGCCGAAGCCAGCTGTTGCAGAAATGTGCACACGCTGACACTGTGCGATCGTAGTCGTTCGCGGGTCTCAGACGGTTGGTGAAGAGGGATGAGACGACGGATCTCTGTTGCTGTCGTAGATCTATCACGCCTTGCCGCGCGTCTCTGTGTCTGTGTTCTGGTCTGCATGTCCGTCCCGGCCGGCTCTGCTGACGCCGCCGAGCGCAGCGAAGCAAAGCGGGTGCTGCTGCTGCATTCGTTTGGTCGGGAATTTCGTCCATGGAGTGAGTACGCAGCGAGTATTAAAGCGGAACTTCAGCAGCAATCGCCATGGCCGCTGGATATCCAGGAACATGGGTTATTGACGGCGAGGTTCAACAATCCAGGCCCGGAAGCTCCATTCGTCGATTATTTGAACTCGCTTTATCAGAGCCATCCCGCCGATATCGTGTTGAGCATCGGGGCGCCCGCGGCAAGGTTCGTTCAGAAGTATCGCGAGCGTCTGTTTCCCGAGACCCCGATGGTTCTGACTGTAGTGGAACAGCGGCTTGTGAACCGCGTGAACCTTACAGACAATGACACCATCATTTCGGTTCGGAACGATTTTCTCGCGGCTTTCAGAAACATCCTTCAGGTCTTGCCGGAGACGCAGACCATCGCGGTTGTGATAGGCGCCTCTGCTTTGGAGAAATTCTGGCTCGAGGAGCTGAAACGGGAATTGAAGCCCTTGGAAAATCGGGTCAACTTTGTCTACTACGCCGATCTTTCGTTCGCGGAAATCCTCAAGAGAGCGGCTGTGCTTCCGCCGCATGCCGTCCTGTTCTGGGGCCTCATGTCAGTCGACAGTGCTGGCGTTGTTCACGAAGGTGACCTGGCCTTGCGTAGCCTTCATGCCGTGGCCAATGCGCCGATCTTTTCCTACCAAGAGCCATTTTTTAATGGAGAAACCGTTGGTGGTCCGATGCATTCGATCGTCGAGACCAGCAAGAAGACCGTCAATGCAGCGATCCGAATCCTTGGTGGTGAGAAGCCCGGGGACATCAAGTTCGAACCGATTGAATTTGCCGCACCAAAATACGACTGGCGGAAAATGCAGCGCTGGGGCATCAGCGAGAGCAATCTACCGCCGGGCAGTACGATCCTGTTCCGCGAGCCCGATGTTTGGGTCCAGTATCGCTGGCAGATTTTGCTCACCGCATCCGTGATCTTGGTCCAGGCGGGGTTGATCAGCGCTTTGTTGCAGCAACGTCGTCGGCGGCGTCTTGCCGAGGTCGAAGTGCGGCAGCGACTGGCGGAACTTGCGCACGTCAACCGCTATTCGGCCGCCGGAGAGTTCACGACCTCTATTGCGCATGAGCTGAACCAGCCACTCGGCTCTATTCTCACCAACACGGAGACGGCGGAGTTTCTGCTCAAGGAAACCTCGCCCAATCTTGCCGAGGTCAGGGAAATTCTGGCCGACATCAGGCGTGACGATCAGCGGGCCAGCGAGGTGATCCGACGGCTTCGCAGCGTATTGAAGAAAACGCCGTTCGAGATCAGGGACATTGATCTGAACGACACGGTGCGGGAGGCGATCGGGTTTGTGGCGGCGTTGGCCGATCGACGCGGCGTCGTACTGAAATTCGCTGCCGCCTCGGGAGAGTTGCGCATCAAGGGCGATCCCGTTCAGCTGCAACAAGTCATTCTCAACCTGATCATCAATGGAATGGATGCAGTCTTGGAGGCGGACGCGCGAGTTGGTGAAGTCAGCGTATCGACGGCTCGACTGGATCAGCACGCCGAAATCAGGATCGGCGATACTGGTCCTGGAATTGTAAATGGCGATATGCAGAAAGTTTTCGATCCTTTCTTCAGCACCAAACCGCAAGGTTTGGGAATGGGGCTCGCCATCGCTCGCACCATTGTCGAGGCGCATAACGGACGGATCTCCGCAGTGAATCAGGAATCGGGCGGTGCGCTTTTTGTCATCACGATCCCGATTGCTCGCGGGCGGCTCACGTCACTATAGAGCTCGAAGTTCCCGCATCGCAGCACTGCGCAAAGCCATATTTCCTTGATCTTGATCAAAGGCCTTCCCTCGCTTCGACCGATGCTTTCCGGAATGAAGCCCGAAGGAGGGTCAGATGTACTGCTGGCGCAATATCCTGATCACGCTTGCATTGATGATGACCATTCCCGTTGCTGCCTCGGCCCAAACGGCTGACAAGGTGCCGGCTTCAGTCGCGCCGGCGAGCCAATCAGCGCCCAGCGCAGAGTTGTTGAAGCCTGAGCAACTTGAGGCCTTGGTGGCGCCCATTGCGCTTTATCCCGACGAACTGCTCGCGAATGTACTGGCAGCATCGACCTATCCGCTGGAGGTGGTGCAGGCAGATCGTTGGGCGAAGGAACGCAAGTCGCTCAAGGGTGACGCGCTGAAGGAAGCGGTCGACAAGCAGGCGTGGGACGACAGCGTCAAGGCTCTGGTCAGCACTCCGGACGTCTTGGCGATGATGAGCGACAAGGTCGATTGGACAAAGAGCCTCGGCGATGCGGTGCTCGCTCAACAGCCGGATGTCATGGATGCGATCCAGCGGCTGCGGGCGAAAGCCTATGACAACAAAAAGCTTGTGACCACCAAGCAGCAAAAGGTCAGCGTTAAGACCCAGGAGAGCAAGCAGGTGGTCGCGATCGAACAGGCGGATCCTGCGGCGGTTTATGTACCGTATTACGATCCGGCAACGGTGTACGGGACCTGGCCCTATGCGGAATATCCGCCGTATTACTTCGGGTATCCGTCCTATATCGGCGCGGGTGTCGTCGCGGCGGGTGTCGCCTTCGGCACCGCATGGGCAATCGGGCGTTGGGGCAACTACTGGGGCGGTGGCTTCAACTGGGGTAACCGCAACGTCTATGTCAACCATCGCACGACCAATGTTGGAAACGGTTGGCAGCACAATCCGGCGCACCGCCAGGGCGTACGCTACAACAACGCCAACGTTCAGCAGCGCTTCAGTAATAGTAATCTGAAAGCCGGCGCCTCCAACCGGATGGATTTCCGTGGTCGCGACGGGCAGCAGGTGCTGCGTCCGAACCAGGGCGCTGGCGATCGCGCGGGAGATCGAGGCGGCGTTGGCGCCGGCACACGAGATCGGCCGGGAGGTGGAGATCGCGCCGGCGTTGCGGACCGGGCCAAAGGCGGCGCCGATCGCGCGAAGGCTGGCAATCGCGCCAAAGGCGGCGGTGATCGTGCGAAGACTGCCAACCGCAGCGGGGCCGGCGCCGCCGGCCGTGGTGGTGGAAATCGTGGCGGTGCAATGAATGTGTCGTCCGGCCGCGCAGCGGCGGCGGCGTCCGCGCGTGGGCGGGCAAGCATGGCGAGCATGCCGCGCGGCGGCGGGGCAAGCTTCGCTGGTGGACGCGGAGGTGGCGGTTTTCACGGCGGTGGTGGTGGAGGTTTCCGTGGTGGTGGCGGCGGTGGTTTCCGAGGTGGCGGAGGCGGTGGGCGGCGGTCTGACATCGCTCTGAAGCATGACGTTGTCTTGCTCGGCCATCTTGCCAACGGTCTCGGCTACTATCGCTTCAGCTATCTCGGCGGCCAGAAGGCCTATGTCGGCGTGATCGCGCAGGAAGTCGAAAACGTGGTGCCAGATGCCGTGAGGCGGGGCAGCGACGGCTACCTGCGGGTGAAGTATGAAGCGCTCGGTCTGACGTTCCGCACCTATCGCGATTGGCTTGCAAACGGCGCAAAAATCCCGGCGGAGGTGTCGCCATGACTGTTTGGACGTCAATCCATCGTGCCGCATCGACAACTGCGCTGGCAGTCGTGGTGCTGGCTCTCATGAACTCGGTGTCCGAGGCGCAGCAATCCTTTCCAACACCGGAGGCTGCTGCTGCGGCGCTCGCCGTCGCGGTCAAGGGCGGGGCGAGCGATATTCTAAAGGTCCTCGGCAAGGCCGCCGATGACATCGTCTCGTCGGGTGACGAGGTGGCCGACGCTGATACGCGTCTGCGCTTCACGTCCATGTACGATGCCAAACATGCGATCAAGACGGAGGGCAACAAAAGAGCCACATTGATACTCGGCGCGGACGACTTTCCGTTCCCGATCCCACTTATCAACACCAAGACGGGTTGGGAGTTCGATGCTGAAGAGGGCCGTATCGAGGTCCTGTATCGTCGTATCGGCCGTAACGAGCTCGACGCGATCCAGACCAGTCTCGCCTATGTCGACGCCCAGAATGAATATGCCGACAAGGACCGCGGCGAGGGCGCTGGCGTTTATGCGCAGCGGATTGTATCGACGCCGGGCAAGAAGGACGGGCTGTTCTGGCGTGATGACGGCGATCCGAGCCCGTTGGGTGCGTTGGTCGCAGAAGCTTCAACTGAAGGCTACCAGGTTGGTGAAAAGCCGCAGCCGTATCACGGCTACTATTTCCGCATACTGAAAGGACAGGGGGCCAATGCTCCCGGCGGCGCGCTGATCTATTTGGTGAAAGGCAAGATGATCGGCGGCTATGGACTAATCGCCTGGCCTGCCGAATACGGAAATTCCGGCGTCAAGACATTCGTGGTCAATCATGCCGGGACCGTTTACGAAAAGGATCTCGGACCGCAGACCGACCGGATCGTGAAACGCATGTCCTTGTTCGATCCGGATCAGACGTGGAAGAAGGTCGATGCAGAAAAGCCCTGAGCGCGGGATATCTGCTTTGCGTCTGCTCGTGATGCACCTGACGGCGGTTGTACTGCTTACATTGACTGTTCCGGTGACGCCGTCCCGGGCTCAGGCGCCCGGCTATGTTCAGGCAAAGCTGTTGAAAGCGGGACTCGTCATAGGCGCCGGCGGCGGTAGCGGCGTCGTGACATATCGCGGTCGCGACTATCCGTTCAGGGTGTCCGGCCTCAGTCTCGGATTTACAGCAGGAGCGTCCTTCATCCAGCTCAAGGGATGGGCCTGGGGGATAAGACAGATCAGTGACTTCGCCGGTACCTATAGCTCGGTTGGAACCGGCGGAGCCTTAATTGCCGGTGCGGGTGGCATTCAGCTCACAAACGATAAGGGTGTGAGGATGACCTTGCACGGACCTCGGGCGGGAGTTGAGCTTGCCGGCAACCTCGGCCAGATCACGATTACCCTGAAGGAGTGAGGCGCGGATGGTTTGCGGTGATGCTCCCTGTGATTGTGCAGGAAGCGCCCAGGTTGGGGTGGGGCGCTCGAAATTGCCGGGAGCGCATTGGACGACGATCTGGAGTTTCCCGTGAACACGGTTGCAGTGCAGGCGCTGTCAGATCAGTTTTTCGCCATTCGCGGCAGTGTGACAGTCTCCAGACAACATCCTTGCATAGCTGCGTTCCTGATAGTCGTGACGTCCGCTGTCTCTCCGACTGCTGTCACTGCTCAGCCGCTCACTTCGTTTCGATATGAAACGCAGGCGCAGGTCCATTGCCCAGATGATTCTGTTGTCTGGCTCGATTTCCGCAAGAATGTCTATTACCTCAAACGACAGAAAAAATATGGGCGAGGCACGACGGGAAGTTTTGTTTGTCGGAAAGAAGCGAGCGATAGCGGCTTTCGGCATTCCCTGCTTGGGGTGAGATGAGGTGGGCCTGCTCATTGGTGTTCATGTCTTCGCTTTATTGGATCTGAGTACGAAGCCAAATTCGCTTGAATCTCCGTTAGTCAAACTGGCGGCACCACAAGCGTCAAATCTACACTATTGGCGGTTCAAACGTGCGCGTCGGGCGCTAACAGTTCTCGTCCACACCTCATGAAATTTCTTGGATGCAGTCTTGTCGATGTGCGGACCGATCAATGTTGTCATGGCGAAGGTAACATCGTCGTAGTCTATCTCGCAGGTTTCTGCGCGTTGTTTGGGCAGGAGATCCTTTTCGACGATATCGGAAAACAGCTTCTTGTCCGCGCCGTAAGCGATACACAAGACATTGAACGCTCGCTGGGCAGGCAGCGAATGTTCATCAGAGAATTTATCACGCGCAGACTCGGTCTCCAGGGGCGGAATGTCGGTTGCGCGATGGTAGGCCGCGCCGAGGATCATTCTGCGGGCCTCGTCTTTTCTCAGTCGAAGCATGATATATGCGGAGAACTGATCGGCTGCGTCTTCCTCCCGGCCAAGCACCGGGATTTGCAGCATGTCGAAAACCGCGTGTCCGGTTTCGTGCAGGAATACATCGAGCGCCGGACCCAGGATAGTATCGGCCTTGGAGACACCGGTAGGGAGATCTCGCGTCGTCGCACTCTTCAGAATCTCCGCTAGAAGTTCGTAGCACAGTGTCACGAATTTATTTTCGTACCATGCATCGGCTACGCCGTCACAACTCGCGACCTTGAGTGTGAGCGGATGGGGGAGGCGGAGTGGGCTTAGCAATTGCTTGAGGTGCTCCAGAGCTTGGCCCTGTTTCATTTGATCGTAGATCGCCTGGTGTGACGGATCGTTTGGCTGAGCATATTCGTATTTGATCTGGTTGGGCCTGGATCGGGGCGCCGCATCCACATTGCTGGTGGTCGCCGCAGCTGCGATTAACATCGCAGCCGCAATTGTGGTGCTTGCAGCGGGTTGGCGGTTGTCGATCTGGGGTGACATTCTGATCAACCAATCCAGGCGATGAAATTGAATCTGCTATTTCCGATCTCGATAGGATGCGCCGAACGCCGCACGGTAAATCGCCCAATAGACGATGCCGACAAAGCCGGCGCCTCCCACGATGTTGCCGAGCGTCACCGGTACGAGGTTGTGGATGATACCAGCCATGGTGATCGACGATACATCGACATTCGCCGGAGCGTGGCTGGTCTGGGTCATCAGCCACGCCAATGGCAGGAAATACATGTTTGCGACACAGTGCTCGAAGCCGGCCGCGATGAACGCGGAGACCGGCAACACAACGGCAACCATCTTGTCGGTGACCGATCTGCCCGCATAGGCAAGCCAGACGGCGGCGCATACGAGGACATTGCACAAAACGCCCTTGAAGAACAGCGTCACGAGATCGGGACGGATTTTGCCAACTGCTGTATTCAACACCGATAGACCGATGCGGCCATCATTCATCTCGAGATGATGGGAGAAGAAGACCAGAACAATGAGGCCGAGCGCTCCAAAGAGATTTCCGAACCAGACGATGGTCCAGTTGCGCAGCATCGTTCGCGTGGACACCTTTCCACTGGCCCAGGCCATGACGATCAGGTTGTTGCCGGTAAACAGCTCGGCTCCTCCCACAAGGACGAGGGCCAGCCCCAGAGAGAAGACGAGTCCACCGACGACGCGTATGGTCGCGAAGCTGAGCGACGCATCGCTGGCGACGATCGTAAAGTAGAGCGCACCGAATCCGATCCCGGCGCCTGCCACGATTGCCAGCATGAAAGACGCCAGAAGCGGCAGGTTGGCCTTTTTTACGCCGACCTTTTCGACAGCTTCCTTGATCTCGGCCGGACTGTAAGCCTGCAGATTGAAAATCGGTGGCTGCGGCATGGACGCACCCTTAGCCGTTCCAATGCCTTGCTCTTGATGTCTCTTTGCGGGGCTATCCACCGGCGCCACTCGTCGCCAGAAGTCCGACGATCTGTGCCGCGATCACCTTCACGAGTGTCATGGACGGGAAGATCATCGCGTAGCCGATGTCCGGACGCTCGGTCGGTGCCATCTTCGTCGAATAGACCAGAATGGCGGGATTTCCGGTTGCGCCGGATGCCACGCCGACCAGGTCGTCGTAGGGAATCTTCATCACGTAGTGACCAGCGAGCAGGACGATGAAGACCGTCGTCAGAAGCACGGCGACGCCGATAAACAGCATCGTGAACCCTGATTCGGACACCGTACGGACAAAAGGCTGTCCGGCATTCACGCCAACGGTGGCAAGAAATATGGCCAGGCCAAAGTTTCGAAGAACAATGTTAGCCGGCAACGGCATGGTCCAAAGCATGGGTCCGGTGCGACGGAGCTTGCCGAGAATGAGCGCAACGATCAGAGGTCCCCCGCCGATGCCGAGCGTCACAACACCCACGCCTGGGATCGGAATGGGGATTAAACCGAGAAGGACGCCCATGACCATGCCGAGACCGAGCGAAACATAACTGAACTCTGCAGCCGCCTTGACGCTATCGCCGAAGTGCTTTCGAATCTCTTCCTTTTTTTCGGGCGGCGTCAGGACGCCGATACGGTCGCCGAATTCCAGCATGAGGTCGGGAGAGGGGACGAGGTCGGCATCGTAGCGCCGGACGTGCAGGATCTGCGCTGGGACGCCCGGCGGCATCGGCAGCTTCGAAAGCGGTACGCCGACAATGTTGCCCTTGCCTACGAACACGCGGATGTAATCCAGGTCGGCGCGGTCGCTCGCGAGCCGGCCCGGTTCGAGTCGGCCGATACGTTCAGCCGCCAATGCGATTTCCTCTTGCCGGTCAGCCACGACGAGTATGGCGTCTCCCGCATTCAGGACGGTACCGTCTGTCGGCACGACGTTACGGCCGTTCTGTCGGATCATGGTAATCTGCAGCTCGGCGAGCGATTCAGCAGCAAGGTCCTTGAGCTTCGCACCGGCAAAGTTCTCTCCGATCGTGATCTCGCCCATGTGGAAATTCTTGGTCTTGGCCGGGAACTTGGGCTTCACGAGCTGGGTCATGAAGTAAATGCAGAGAATCGGGCCGATGACCCCGAACGGATATGCGATCGAATAACCGATTGAGGGATCCTTGTTCTTCATGACGTCGAGCGCTGCCTGAAGCGTCGCGGTGCTCGTCATCGATCCCGCATAGAGGCCAAGCGTGTGTCCGATCTTGATGCCGAAGATGTGCCCCAGCACTAGCGCAACTGCGAGCCCTGCCAGGCAGGCGACCAGGGCCAGCAGATTGTACTTCTGCCCCACGCCAAACATGCCTTCGAAGAACTGGCGGCCGTAAAGGATGCCGATGCCGTACAGAAACATGATGAGGCCGGTGAGGCCGATGGGGCCGATGATCTGGGCCTTGGGTGCGAACGCGCCGATCGCAAGACCGACGAACAGGACCGCGCCGACCCCGAGCGAAAAGCCGAAGATGCTGATCTGCCCGACGAGGTAGCCCAGTCCAATCGCGAGAAATGCCGTCAAGATCGGCTGGCTTCCGATGATATCGCGCGCAAGATCCAACATACTTCAGAACTCCTCGAATCCGTCGAATAGTCGGTTGATCAGCGTGCCTGACACCCCGCGGCCCGGAACTGTTCGAGCACCCGGTTCACCAGCTCCCGGCTGGGTGGCTGCGTATCAGCAAGCTTGTATTCAAGACCCATCGCCTTCCACTTGAACTCGCCCATCTGGTGGAAAGGCTGCACTTCCACCCACTCGACGTTCTTCATCGGTGCGACAAATTTTGCGATTCCGTCGACATTAGGCGGATCGTCAGTCTCGCCCGGGACAAGCGTGAACCGAACCCAGACCGGCTTCGACATCGAAGCGAGGCGCTCGGCGAAACGAAGCGTTGGCGTGATGTCGCGGCCAGTGACGCGGCGATAGATCTCGGGATCTGAACTCTTGATGTCGAGAAGAACGAGGTCGATCTCCGACAGATAGGCGTCGTCCACGCGATCACCCAGAAATCCTGAGGTCTGAATCGCGGTGTGCAGACCCATCTTCCTGGCGCCCGCGAATATTCGCTGGGTGAATGCACGCTGCACCATTGCCTCGCCCCCCGAAATGGTTAGCCCGCCACCGAGGGCCCGAAGAGAGGGCGCGAAATCGGCGAGACGGCGGAGCACCTGATCGGCCGAGACGTAGGTGCCGTCCTTGAGGTGCCAGGTATCCGGATTATGACAATAGGTGCACCGCAGAAGGCACCCCGAGACGAACAGCACGACGCGCAAGCCGGGACCGTCATAACGGGAGGACGTCTCATAGGAATGGCAATATCCGAACGCGCCTTCCTGGTCCTTAATCTGGTCGTCGTCGGGCGCGTCGGGCGAAAGTCCGACCCGGAGGTCATGACGACTTCCGGGCTCCAGTGTCTGCACCGTCGACATGGTGCACCTCTCTCAGATCTGGCCGTGGAAGGTACGGCTGATCACATCACGCTGCTGCTCCGGCGTCAGCCGGACGAAATTCACGGCGTAACCCGAAACCCGGATCGTGAGTTGCGGATACTTGTCCGGGTTCTTCATCGCGTCCTCAAGCGTCTCCCTGTCGATCACGTTCAGGTTCATGTGGAAACCGCCGCGATCGAAATAGACATCGAAGGCCTTGACCGCTTCATCCACGAGTTGATCATCCGACAGATGAGCCTTCTGGGGAGCGACCGAAACCGTGTAGCTGATGCCGTCCTGCGCATCCTTGTAGGGAAGTTTTGCGACCGAGAGGCAGGAGGCGAGCCAGCCATGGCTATCGCGTCCGTGCATTGGATTGGCTCCAGGCCCGAACGGCTCTCCCTTTCGCCGCCCGTCAGGGGTGTTTCCCGTGGCCTTGCCGTAGACGACGTTGGAGGTGATCGTGAGCACGCTCTGGGTATGCGTTGCGTTCCGGTAGGTCGGATGCTTGCGGATCTTCTCCATAAAGCTGGTCACGAGGGCTGATGCGATTTGATCGACCCGGTCGTCGTTATTGCCAAACTGTGGCGTCGACTTGTTGCCCTCGTTCTGGAAATCGACGATAAGTCCTGTTGCGTCCCGCGTAACGCGGATCTTTCCGTATTTGATAGCGCTGAGGCTATCGGCAACCACCGAAAGACCTGCGATCCCGAACGCCATCGTGCGCAGGATATCGCGGTCATGGAGCGCCATCTCCAGACGCTCATAGAAATACTTGTCGTGCATGTAGTGGATGCAATTCATCGCATGGACATAGATCTTGGCGAGCCACTCCATCGTGGTATCGAACTTGGCCATGACGTCGTCGAAATCGAGGAATTCACCCGCAACCGGCTGAGAGAGAGGGGCAACCTGCTCGCCAGATACTTCGTCCCGGCCGCCGTTGATGGCGTAAAGCAGCGCCTTCGCCAGGTTGACGCGCGCGCCGAAGAACTGCATCTGCTTTCCAAGGCGCATCGCCGAAACACAACAGGCAATCCCGTAGTCATCTCCCCAGAAGGGCCGCATCAGATCGTCATTTTCGTACTGAAGCGAGGATGTGTCCTTGCTCACCTTCACGCAATATCGCTTGAAGGGCTTCGGCATTTTGGTCGACCAAAGCACTGTGATGTTTGGTTCGGGCGCCGGGCCGAGATTGTAAAGCGTATGCAGCATCCGATAGCTGCTTCGGGTCACCAGTGCCCGGCCATCCAGATCCATTCCGCCAACACATTCGGTCGCCCAATAGGGGTCGCCGCTGAACAGTGCATCGTAATCAGGAGTGCGGAGGAAGCGCACGATGCGGAGTTTTTGGACAAGCTGGTCCCAAAGCTCTTGCGCGTGGGCTTCGTCCAGAATGCCGGCTTTCAGGTCCCGTTCGATATAAATATCAAGGAAGCTCGATATACGGCCAATCGACATCGCGGCGCCGTTGGCTTCCTTGATGGCACCCAGATAGGCAAAATAAGTCCACTGAAATGCTTCCTGGGCGGTTGCTGCGGGCTTGGATATATCGTGACCATAGAGCTTCGCCATGGATGCAAGATCGGTCAACGCGCGCATCTGCTCCGACAGTTCTTCACGCATCCGGATAATTTCATCGGTGGGCCACATATCGTTGATCTGCGCGCGCTCGGCCCGCTTCGCCTCAAGGAGGCGGTCGGTTCCGTACAGGGCCACTCGGCGATAGTCACCGATAATGCGGCCACGCCCGTAAGAGTCGGGCAGGCCGGTGACGATCCCCGATCGGCGGCAGTTCATGATCTCGGGTGTGTAGACGTCGAACACGCCGTCATTGTGCGATTTGCGATATTTCGTGAATGCTTCGTGCACGCGCGCGTCAGGTCTAAAGCCCGCAGCTTCCAAGCCGTTCTCGACCATCCTGAGGCCGCCGAACGGAAAGATCGCGCGCTTGAAGGGTTGATCTGTCTGCAGGCCGACGACAACTTCGTTGTCCTTGTCGATATAACCCGCACTATGTGCAAGCATGGTTGAAGGGGAGGCGGCATCGACCGCAAGCACGCCCTTCTTTCTCTCATCCGCGAAGTAGGGCTGCAACTTCGCCCAGACGGCCTTTGTGCGCTGTGAGGGTCCTGCGAGGAAGTCCTCGTTGCCGGTATAAGGCGTGACGTTCCGGGCAATGAAATCGCGGACGTTGATCGAGGTTTGCCAGTCTCCTGACCGAAACCCCTTCCAGCAATCCCCGGTGTCGGCTTCCTTTCTGAGAGCGGCACTTGCTTTCATGATACGTCTCCGTCCGATGCATTCTCGATTGGTGGTGGGCCCGATGGAGCCAATCCATACGAGCAACGGTGACGTATGTTGGTCTAGTCAAGGTGATGATGTTTGATCTGGATCAAGCTGATGCAGACTTCGCTGCATCGGCACACGTCGTGCCAGTCAACGCTGATCCCGATCCGATCTATCGTTTTTCTGACAACGCCCTTTGTTTGCCGCGCGCGGAGGCGGGACCTGTGATGCGGGCGGCGTTATTCTCGGGACGCGCGTTCGACCAATCCGTCATTCTCGCTTCGCAGCGAACATTGTGCGCTGCGTGTGCAGCCTAACGGGCGTCGCAGGTAAAGATTACCATCCGTAATAACTGCGCCTGTAACGTGGATAATAGCCACCGTACCCGTAGGGCGCGCAGTAGTCAGAAGCATAGCCACCATATGCGTAGCTGCTGGCATAGGGGTATCCACCGCCGTAATATGGATATGCGTTGCCGTAATAGGCTGACCGCGCGATTGCGCCGCCGACGGCTGCGCCGGCAGCAGCGGCACCCCAACCCCGGTATCCTCGATAACCCCAGCCGCGATAGCCGCCCCAACCTCGGTACCCCCCGCCACCGTACCAGCGGCCATAGCGCACCTGTAGCACGGAGGTGTCCAGCCCGGTCTTCATCGCAGTAACATTGGTTGGCAGTGGTGCGGCTTCGGCAGTTGAGGCAGCGATACCGATGATGGTAGTGGCAGATGCGGCAACGACCGTTGCCTTGATGAAGTTCATGACGTTCTCCTCATGGTTGAGACGGAACGAATCGAGCGGAGCGATGCTGCATCTTTCGTTGCAAGGCAGCTCAAGGGCATAGCGATGCAATGGTTCCTGCGCTCAAGAGCAGGACCTTGACCTAGATCAACGTAGCCACTTCTGACCGGTCACTATTGGGCTGAGGAGGCGCGAGCGGGTAGACTTCAACTGGATCGTTGTAGTTGCTATCTCGCCAGCGCAGATCTGTACGGATCTCTCGGTCGCGAGCCAATTGGCGGTTGGCTGGCGTGTACTGCCGTTCGAATGTAACGGTCGTTACAACGACTGTTTGCGCTGCGTGCCGACCATTGCGCGTCCGTCTAGCCCGACGGACTTGTCGGATGGCATAGACCATTCGCAGCTGTGTGAACTGAGAAAGGGTTCAAGATGGCTGAAACAGGTAAGCTCTCCGTAGAAAAAGCCTTGAAGAAATTGCGTGAAAGCGACGCGAAAGCGGACAGCATATCGCGCGACGAGAAGATCGATGCGCTGAACGAAGAAATAAAACGCATGAGAGCTCAGCGTCTGCGACTGGATAGGAATCCCCCCAAGCGCGACTAGGAGCCTCAGATAAGGCGTCCAGAATCTTCAGCGCGGGAGTTTCGCAATGGTTTCGAGCGACGCGAGTTTGACGGACGCCTATCTGCGAACACCTCGGGCCGCGGCTCTTGCCGGCATAGTTTTCTCCATTCTCCTGTTCGCTGTTTTCGGCCTCATGCGGCTCTCGGTCCCTCCCGATCCCTTTGAACGGGGGGCTTGGCTCGCGGGGGATACGAAGTATGTCACGCTTGCCATGCATCTCGTGCCGTTCGCCGGGGTCGCCTTTCTCTGGTTCGTGGGAGTGCTTCGCGATCGACTTGGGGCGCGGGAGGATCGGTTTTTTGCGACGGTGTTCTTGGGAAGTGGCTTTCTGATGCTGGCCATGCTCTTCGCCGCCGCCGCCGTCGTTGGCGCGATCATTGTTGCGTTTCATGCGGCGCCCGAATTGCTGATCCACTCCGGCACTTTTCACTTCGGCCGCGGCTTGGCCTACGGAATGGTCAACATCTACCTGGCGAAGACGGCGGCCGTCTTCATGATCACGACATCGACGATTGCCGTCTATACCCGGTTGACGCCCCGTTGGCTTGCATTCGGCGGATATGTCATCGCGGCCGTCCTTCTATTCGGGAGCGGCTATTTCGATGGGAGTTTACTTGCATTTCCGCTGTGGGTCTTGGTAGTCAGCGCATCCATCCTACGGGAGGGGTAGGTTGTTTCGACGTCGGCTTGCCGTGGGCAGAGCTAGGGTAGCGCAGGTACCAAATTCTCGCCGTGTCTACTCTTCTTGAGCAATTCTGGAGACGATGGGCGGGAAGCCATCACGACTATTTTTCTGATCAATGTGATCCGCGATGAGGTGGAGGACTGATTGGGAGGACACCGAAGGTAATACAAGCTACGAGGCCTCACCCTCCCTCCTTTCTTGCCAGTTAGCGCGCCAGCGTCCTGGGCCGTCACTGATATCAATCTAAAGCGGAGCATATCGATGTGGATCCTGATGTACGTCTTCTCCTATTCGGTCAGTCCGGCGGCTACGAATGACAGAGCGGAATGGAGGATTCTCCCAACGGTCGTGTTTCAGGAGTTCTCGAATCAGGAGCGATGCAAGGCGGCAAAAATCTCACTTGAGGCCAGCCTGAAAGAGGCGGGAGCAAAATTAAAAAGCGGCCTCGAGGACTTGAGGAGTATCGGTAAGGCTGACCCTTCGCAGATCATCATTGCCTTTAACGTGGAATGCCTTCCGAAATAAACGTGGCGGTCACAACTCGGTTGCGGCTTTACTCCGGTATGCTCGGTCATTTAGGGCGGGTTGACGTGGACTGGCCGCTCCTGGCGCAAACGTGTGGATCGGCTGCAAGTGAGATATGCTTAGATGACGGAAGGTGCTGATACCCCGCCCAAGCAGGACCCGTTCCCTGGGCGGTCGGCATATTCCATGCCGAAGAAGAGCTTGCCAGGTTGCTGTTGCAGATATTCGTGCGTGTACACGCGTGTCGCGTGTACCGCCTTTCAATGGATTTACTAGAGAAATTCCAGGGGCTGCGACCCCGTGTAACACAAAAACCGCGGGATACGGTCCCTACATGGGGGAAGCAAGCCGCTCACCGAAAGTGCCCCGGCTGCCACGCCCAGCATTGCCACGTGACACTTGTGTCGTCTCCAACGGTTACTTCGGGAACACACGGGAGATCTCATGGGTAATGCGATTAGCGATCCACGCGCTGCCCTTCTTGAAAGGTCTCAGCAGTCTCGGCTTGTCGCCCTCATGATTGAGCGTGCGCATCATGACAGCGCGGGCGAGGCCACCGCCGAGGGCGCCGAGAAGATTGCCGAAGCGCCGTAGAACCTGACCTCGAACTTCGCTTCTTGTATCGAACATCATCGTTCCCGTTAGTTGCTAGAGGCAGCAGTACGTTCGTCCTGCGGACGAGGGAGGCTCGCGATCGCGGTTACGCGATGAATCTCCGGATCGAGCGTCTGCCAAGCCTGAACAAGGTCAACGTCGTAGTTTGAGTTGATGCGATCGGACCTGAACCTGGTCCCGGCAGATAGGGTGACCTTGCCGCTGTCACTGGCGATCACGACGACATCACTGAACCATGCCGCATACCGATTATTGCCAAGCTTCCTGCGGAGGCACGATACGACGGCGTCCGGTATCGGACAGGCGTGCTGCGCCATTTTCTCGCGCCGCTGAGCTTCGGCCGTGCCTTTGACCGGAATTTTCACTGAAGGTTCTATTGATGATTCAAGTGAAGATTCTAGGCCGCTCTGTGCGAGGTAGTGAAGCCGGTTTGTGCGGCCTACTCTGCTTAGAGGTACGCCGCTCACAGCGGCCTTCTGAGCTTGTTTTTGCTCAGCGATTTTAGGTAGGCCGCTTTGTGTGCCTTCTCGCCTACAACATGGGGCATCATCAGCTGATAAACATATCCTTTTCGCCCCCGCGTCTTAAGCGATCGGCTTCGACGGATGAACCCGTCCGCCTCCAGACGCTTCAGGCTACGCTGCACTGTATCGGCCGACATCTCGCCTTCGTCCGCCAGACGTGCTTGTGACGGCCAGCAAACGCCATCTTGATCGGCACGATTACGGAGCATCAGCAAGCACAACTTGTCTATCGGCGACCCGACGCGCAGTTGGGTAGCCCAATTGGTCGCTTGCCAGCTCATGTGACGACCTCGCCGTCCGTATCTATCGCGAGAGCCGGCGCGGAACAGACGGGCAAAATCAGATCGGACAAAAATCGCCGACGCGTGGCGGAAGACACGGCTTGCCATGCCGCCCTCAAGGTCTGCAGTTCGCCGGCCTGCCGCGCAGCGTTGCGCATACCGTCCTTGATGCGCTGTCGCACCGCCGGGGCGGCCATTCGGGCTTTGGTCGCCACGCTGACTTCCGCTCGTTTAGCAGGGTCAGTCCAGCGAGCGCGGTTGGAGGCCGCGATTTTGGCGCGTGCTTCCGAGGTGTGATGCCGCCCACCCGCGTCCTTCATACCGGCACTCCCGGTGCAACAGGAGGGGTCGCGAAGTTTTGCTTTTGGCTTCTAACGCATTGATCTCGTTTGAGAGGTAAAGTACATGTTTTGCAGTTAAGTCCTTGACGTTCTTTAAAAACGTTGAGCTTCCCAAGCTGCATACGAGGGTTCGATTCCCTCCGTCCGCTCCAGCCCCTTCATTCATTCCAGATGATCGGTGCCGCATGGCGATTGAACGGTTTGGCATTCCCGCCGTTCTTCAAAGGCGCCCGTTGCTCTTCGCACAACACAAGGTTCTTGAATGACGTTTCCCCTCTCAGCTGCAACCGCGGGCAATGTCCCCGGCGTTGTCGCTTCCAGCGTCTATGCCAGCGGCCGCCGTGTTGCCGATATCCCCGTCGAGGAGGCGGGCGTCTGGGCGCAGAAGCCGGGCCATGTCGTCTGGATCGGACTGTTTGAACCGTCCCTCGAACTGCTCGAAAAACTGCGCGCGCAATTCGATCTGCATCCGCTCGCCATCGAGGACGCGCTGAAGTCGCATCAGCATCCCAAGGTGGAGCAATATGGCGAAGCGCTCTTCATCGTGGCGCGAACGGCGCAACTGGTCGATCAGACTGTTGCTTTCGGCGAGACGCATATCTTCTTGGGCAAAGGCTACGTCGTGTCCGTGCGCCATGGCGCCTCGACGTCCTATGCGTCTGTCCGCGAGCGGTGTGAGGCCTGCCCGACCAACCTGATGCACGGCGAAGACTACATCCTCTACGCAATTCTCGATTTTATCGTCGACAACTATCGTCCTGTCATCGAATCCATCCTGTCCGAGATCGATGAGCTCGAGGATGGTGTTCTGCACCGCATGCTGACGCGGGCCGAATTCGAGCGACTCTACAAGCTACGCCGCGAGCTGTTGCGCCTTCGTCGCGCAGTCGGGCCGCTGGTCGATGTCTGTCACCGACTCGAGCATATCGATATTTTGTTCATCGACGATGAAATGAAACCTCTGTTCCGCGATGTGCTCGACCACGTCAAACGCGCGGAAGAAGATATCGACTCGCTGCGCGAAGTGCTGGCCTTTGCCTTTGAAGCCAGCTTGATGTCAGGGCAGTCGCAGCAGACCGAGATTACCCGCAGGCTTGCGGCCTGGGCGGCGATCCTGGCGGTGCCGACGGCGATTGCCGGAATCTACGGCATGAATTTCGAACACATGCCGGAGCTGAAATGGGCTTACGGCTATTACATCGTGCTGGGCGGCATCGCCGCGATCTGCGGTTACCTGTATACCCGCTTCAAGCGCAACGGATGGCTGTGATCGACGAGACGATCACCCCACCGCCTTCGCCGCTGCGCGGCCCGCGGTGCGCCCCGTGAAAAGGCACCCGCCGAGAAACGTGCCTTCCAGCGAGCGGTAGCCGTGCATGCCGCCGCCGCCGAAGCCTGCGGCTTCGCCGACAGCATAGAGCCCTGGCATGATCTGGCCGTTGCTGCCGAATACGCGCGAGTCCAGGTCAGTCTCGAAGCCGCCCAGTGTCTTGCGCGTCAGGATGTTGAGCCGCACGGCGATCAGCGGGCCCTGTGCGGGATCGAGAATGCGATGCGGCTTCGCGGTGCGGATCAGGCGGTCGCCGATATATTTGCGCGCATTGTGGATGTTCATCACCTGCGCATCCTTGACGTAGGGATTGGCCATGGTGCGGTCACGCGCCTCGATCTGCGTGCGGATCTCGTCGAGCTTCAGTAGATTGTCCCCGGTCAGTGCATTCATTGCGCTGACGAGGTCGTCGAGATTGTCGCGCACGACAAAGTCGATGCCGTGATCCTTGAAGGCTTCGACCGGCGCCGGCGCGCCCTTGTTGGTGGCGCGGCGCGCGGTCATCAGCCAGCTCTTGCCGGTGAGGTCGGGGTTCTGCTCGGAGCCGGAGAGCGCAAACTCTTTCTTGATGATCGCCTGCGTCAGCACGAACCATGAATAATCATAGCCGGTAGACTGGATGTATTGCAGTTGGCCGAGCGTATCGGAGCCGGGAAACAGCGGCGCCGGCAGCCGCTTGCCGGTGGCGTCGAACCACATCGACGACGGGCCCGGCAGAATGCGGATGCCGTGTTTCGGCCAGATCGGATTCCAGTTCTCGATGCCCTCGACATAGTGCCACATGCGATCGCGATTGATCAGCCGCGCACCGGCGGCTTCCGTGATGCCCATCATGCGACCGTCCACATGGGCGGGCACGCCGGAGATCATGCGCCTCGGCGGTTCGCCGAGGCGCTCCGGCCAGTTCTGCCGCACCAGATCATGATTGCCTCCGATGCCGCCGGAGGCGACGATTACGGCTTGCGCGCGCAGCGAGAAGTCGCCGATCACGTTGCGCGAACTGCTTTCGCCGCGCTCGGTGTTGGATGGTTCGAGGATCGCGCCGCTGACGCCGTCGACAGTTCCGTTGGTGACGCTGAGCGTATCGACGCGGTGACGGAACCTGAAGCTCAGCAGGCCCTTCTTCTGTGCCTCGCGCGCACGCCGCTCGAACGGCTCCACGATGCCCGGTCCGGTGCCCCAGGTCACATGAAAGCGCGGAACCGAATTGCCGTGGCCCATCGCGTCGTAGCCGCCACGCTCGGCCCAGCCGACCACGGGAAACACGCGGTGACCCATGGCGCGCAGCCAGTCGCGTTTCTCGCTGGCGGCGAAAGCGACATAGGCTTCGGCCCAGCGCCGTGGCCACAGGTCCTCATCGCGATCGAAGCCGGCAGTGCCATGCCAGTCCTGCATCGCCAAGTCATAAGAGTCTTTGATGCCAAGTCGTCGTTGTTCCGGCGAGTCGACGAAGAACAAACCGCCGAACGACCAGAACGCCTGCCCGCCGAGATTCTGCTCGCCTTCCTGATCGACCACGACAACGCGCTTGCCGGCGTCGGCAATTTCCGTGGCCGCAACGAGGCCCGCGAGTCCGCCGCCGACGACGATGACATCCGCATCAACGGCCATACTGTTTCCCCCATCTTGTTAATGGAGATTGAAGTCGGCGCGGGAACTTTGGTCAACGGAAATTGCGAGCGAGGGGCGGCACTGTTTCAGATTGATACCGCGAGGGAACGAGGTGCATCCCGCGCGCAACACTCGATTTGAATCGCATTGGAAGCGTCATGCTCGTCTGGACAAAGCCACGATCTGGCAACACGCTGATCATGCCCTGCATCACCAGGGCGCTCAGATTCGGGATCGACAGGTTTTGGGGCTGGACATGAAGTTCGTTACGGGTTTGCTGGCGGCGGTCTTGCTGTTCGCGGGCGTCGGGGCAAGTCACGCGGTGGTTCGGATCGCGGATGATCGTGGCGGACGGATCGGAACCTATGTCGACAGATATCAGGGATTGCGCACTTCCGGCGAAACCGTGATCATCGATGGCCTGTGCGCCTCGGCCTGTACGATCGTGCTCGGCGCGGTTCCGCGTGACCGGATCTGCGTCACCTCCAATGCCAATCTCGGCTTTCATGCGGCCTGGGACATGGGTGCCAATGGTCGTGCCGTGACCAATCCGGAAGCCACTCAGATGCTGTATTCGATGTATCCGACCCAAATCCGGCGCTGGATCTCCAAACGCGGCGGGCTGAAGACGCAGATGATCTTTCTGCGCGGCCGCCAGCTGATGGGCATGTACAAGCCCTGTTACATGGACGCCCACGCTTCCAGCGCGCGCTAGGTAGATCTGGTTTTTATTCCATCAGCATGACGTGATGCCCTGCGGCGCAGGGAGCGCTTGCCCGCGCCGTCATCTCAGCCTATCTGGAACCAGGATGGCGGGCTCTTGAATGATCTCGGGCCTTAGCCGTTCCGAGATCGTCTGATGGTGCAGCCTTTATTGACGCCTAAGAGCACGATGCCCGCGTCCGAGCGGCCGTCACGGCTCGCGTCGGTCATTGTCGCATCGGCCGCGGCGTTCGCAGCGCTCCTTCTGGTGGGTGCAATCGGGCTGTGGGCACATTACGGCACGGCCGTATTTTTCGAGATGATCAAGACCGGCATCGCCGCCTGCATGTGATCGGCTGCCAAGGGCAATTCAGGGAACATTCCATGACTGATCGAACCACCCGGCCGCTGGTCATCATTGCTGCCTTCGCCGGCAGCCTCGCGGCGGGATTGCTGGTCGTGCTGTGGCTGACGGGCGGTTTCCGCAATGTCGCTGCGCCGGCCTCGATCGGCGGTCCGTTCCAGCTCACCGATCAGTCCGGCCAGACCGTCACCGAGCAGAGCCTGAAGGGCAAGCCGACGCTGGTCTTCTTCGGCTTCACCCATTGTCCAGATATCTGCCCGACCTCGCTGTTCGAAATGTCGGAAGTGCTGCGCGCGATGGGCAAGGACGCCGATCGTATCAATACCTATTTCGTCTCGGTCGATCCCGAGCGCGATACGGCGGCGATCATGAAGGACTACCTGACGAGCTTCGATCCGCACCTGAAGGGATTGACTGGCACGCCCGATGCGGTGGCGAAGGTGATTTCCGGCTACCGCGTCTATGCCAAGAAGGTGCCGACCAAGGACGGCGACTATACGATGGATCACACGGCGCTGATCTATCTGATGGACAAGGACGGCAATTTCGTCGCGCCGTTCAATATCAAACGCAAGCCGGAAGAAGCGGCCACGGATCTCAAGCGCTATCTGTGAACTCGCCCGCGGCTCGCTGCCATCGTCCCGGCTCGGTGCACGAGGCCGTGCTCGGTCTTTTCCCAGTGATGGCGCCGGGTCCAGAATTGCCACAGGGCGCGCCAGGTCGCGATCGAGAGACATCCCCAATAAATCGGCGTCAGGGCCAGGATCCAGCCATCGCGCAGGCGGCCACGGCGCATCAGGCCGGTGAGGCCGAGGACGCAGGTCGCGATGAAGCCGCAGGCGATGGCCAGCACGTGCAGTGACGACAACCGGTCGCCAAACAGCAGGGTGTTATCGGCAAGCAGCAGGCTGGCGAGAACTTTGACGACCAGCACCGTAAAGGCCAGCGACGTCAGGATATTGCCGCCGAAGACGATGTTGAGTGCGAGGAATCCTCGCGCGCCGGCTTCGTCCCACAGTTTTCGGGGATCGCGCATGTGCACGGCCCAGGTCTGCATCCAGCCCTTCATCCAGCGTGAGCGTTGTCGCAGCCACGCGCCGAACGCGATCGGTGCTTCCTCAAGCGTGATCGATGGAATGGTCACCGAGCGATAGCCCAGTCGTGCCAGGCGGATCCCGAGGTCGGCATCTTCCGTGACGTTGTAGGGATCCCAGCCGCCGATGCGGCGCAAGGTCTCCGTGCGGAAATGGTTCGAGGTCCCGCCAAGTGGCAATGGCATGCCCAATGCGACCAGCCCGGGCAGGAAGACCGCGAACAGCGCGGCATATTCCACGCTCGCCATGCGGGATAACAGGCTGTGCGTCAGATTGTCGAAATGCAGCCCGGCCTGAACGCAGGCGACGTCGTCGTTGTGCTGACGAAACATGCCGAGCGCGGCGCGCAATTGGCCGGGGTCGGGATCGTCTTCGGCATCGAACACCGTCAGAAAGCTGCCGCGCACGAAGGGGAGTGCAACATTCAGCGCCTTCGGCTTGGTCTTCGGACCCGTGGCCTGTGCGATCAGGACCTGAACCTGCGGTCCCGGCCGGGCTCTGGCAACGGCGGCGCGGGTCCGCAGATCGTCGGGCTCAAGCACCAGAATGATATCGAGTTTTTCAGAGGGATATTCGAGCCTCTGCAGGGATCGCAACAGGCCCGGAACGGACGCTTCCTCGCGATAGAGCGCGACGACCACCGAGTAGATTGGCAATTGGTCGTCGGGCAAAGGGGGAAACTGTTGCTCCGGCTGCGGCGGCACCAGCACGCAAGTCAGCCTGAGAAGCGAAAAGGCGAGAAACCAGATCGCCGCCAGGCCACCGATCAGATCCATCGCCAGCGTCGGATACAGAAGCGCGAGAACCGCGCATACCAGCAGCAGAATCGCTGTCTGCAATCCTTTGCGCCTGCCGATGATCGACTTGGCCGACATGGCAGGTTGCTTCTGCATCAGGCCTTCGGCGGCGATATGCGAAAGCGCGTCGCCGGTCTGCTCGGTCAGATATTGATGCAGGTGACGCCGCGTGGTCAGCCGAATGCGCGCGATCAGTGATGGATATGTGGTGGAGAACCGCGTCAGGCGCCGTGCTGTAAAAGCACGCGGCGCGACGACCCAGTTGAGTGTGTCCTCCTCCTGGAGGGGCAGGATGCCGAACTCTGCGATCTCCGGAAGATCGGCATCAGCCAGGGGGCAGTGAGCACGCCCGACTGTCGAGACATCGTCGAAGCCGATGCCAAGGTGGCGGGCCAGATGCGCGACATACGTCTCCTCGGTGATCACGCCCCATTGGATCAGGATCTGATCGGCGCCCAGATTGAGCTCGCGGCTCCGTCGCTCCGCGGCGTGCAGAAGCGGGACCGGGAGTATGCCGCGAAGGCAGTCGAGTTCGCTGGCTGGTTCCGCGCGCCGGTCCGACCCGTCTCGCTCCGGCATGGGGAAGGAGGTCATCCTGCCGATCGGCAGAGGAGGAGAGCGTAGCGCGGCGGCCGGCTGGCGCCAGACGCGCGGCCGATGACCCCGGGAAGATTGCTGCACCCCCATGCAACGCCCTCACACCACAAACGCTACTCGCGTCTCGCGCCGGATGGTCTATAAGACCGCGATCCGGAAGCACCCTATGCAACCACAGATGGTTAATTCCCGCAACCAAATACCGCTGATGAAGTGTCGCGCAACTGCGCTGACTCTTGGCGCTTTGCTGGCCGCATGGATGTCGCTGTTTTCGGCCGCACCGGCTTCGGCGCAGACGTCGACTCCGGCCGCGAGCCAGCCCGGCCCGCAAGCCGTGCCGGGTTTCTGGGATCCGCGTCGCCGTCCGGACCGGCCTGACCTGTCGCGCATCACCGTGATCCGCTTCCTGACCGAGACCGACTATCCGCCGTTCAATTTCACCGGCCCCGACGGCAATCCGGCGGGCTTCAACGTCGATCTCGCGCGGCTTCTCTGCGAGGAGATCAAGGTCACCTGTACCGTGCAGATGCGCCGCTTCGAGACGCTGCTCGATGCCATCTCCAGCAATCGCGGCGACGCCATCATCGCCTCCATGGCGGTGACGCCGCAGATTCGCGCCCGCGTCGACTTCACCGATCCCTATTACCGCGCACCGGCGCGCTTCGTGGCCCGCAAACCCTCGGTGATGCCGGAGATCCGCCCGGAATATCTCGAAGGCAAGAAGGTCGGCGTGATCGCGGGCTCGACCCATGAGGCCTATCTGAAGGCGATGTTCACCGACGCCGTGCTGGTGCCTTTTCCAAGCGACGATGCGCTACGCCAGGCGCTGAAACGCAGTGAGGTCGATTTCATCTTCGGTGATGCGATCTCGTTTGCCTTCTGGATCAACGGCAGCGATTCCGCCGATTGTTGCGCCTTCAGCGGCGGGCCCTTCATAGAAAGCCGCTTTTTCGGTGAGGGTATCGGCATCGCCGTCCGCAAAGGCAACGACACGCTGCGCCAAGCGCTGAACTGGGCCCTGTTCCGGGTCTGGGAGAAAGGCCGCTACACCGATTTGTGGCTGCGTTATTTCTCGGTCAGCCCGTTCTGAATTTTCTCATCCCGCGGTTTGGCATTTCGGTGCGGAGCCGCTAGGTTCCGCGGCCCGGAGGCCCAAAACACGATGTCCACGCTAGACCCCACCATGAGCCCGAGCGAGCTGCGTGCGCTCGCCGAGAATTCCAACGCCTGGCCGTTCGAACAGGCGAAGCAGATCATCGCGCGCCTGAAGAAGAAGCCGAAGGAAGAGGTATTGTTCGAGACCGGCTATGGTCCGTCGGGCCTGCCGCATATCGGCACCTTCGGCGAGGTCGCGCGCACCACGATGGTGCGCCATGCCTTCCGCGTGCTCACCGAGGATAAGATCAAGACCCGGCTGATCGCGTTCTCCGATGACATGGATGGAATGCGAAAGGTGCCGGACAATGTGCCGAACCGGGAAATGCTGGAGGGACACCTGGGTAAACCGCTTACGCGGGTTCCGGATCCTTTCGGGACTCATCAAAGCTTCGGCGACCACAACAACGCGCGTCTACGGGCATTTCTCGATCATTTCGGTTTCGACTATGAGTTTGCAAGCGCGACCGACTACTACACGAGTGGAAGGTTCGACGAAAAGTTGCTGACGATGTTGTCGCGATACGATGACGTGATGGCGATCATGTTGCCGACTCTTCGGGAGGAGCGTCGCAAGACTTACTCGCCATTCTTGCCACTAAATCCGGAAACCGGAGTGGTCATGCAAGTTCCGATCAAGGAACGTAAGGTCAATCGTGGCTCGATCGTCTGGACCGATCCGGAGACGAACAAGTCTTTCGAGACACCCATAACAGGCGGACATGCGAAGGCGCAGTGGAAGCCCGACTGGGCGTTGCGGTGGGTTGCTCTTGACGTCGATTACGAGATGTCCGGCAAGGATCATATTGACAATGTCAAAATCTCAGGTCAGATCGCGCGTGTTCTCGGTGGCCAATCACCGGCTGGCTTCAATTACGAACTATTTCTCGATGACCAGGGCCAGAAGATTTCCAAGTCGAAGGGCAACGGCCTGACCATCGACGAATGGCTGCGCTATGCCTCGCCGGAGTCATTGTCGCTGTTCATGTATCGTGAGCCGAAGGCGGCCAAGCGGCTGTTCTTCGATGTGATTCCGCGCAATGTCGACGAGTACCAGCAGTTCGTCGAAGGCTATGCGAAGCAGGATCCCAAGCAGCGCCTGTCCAATCCGGCCTGGCACATCCATGCCGGCGCCCCGCCGATGGCGGATATGCCTGTCACGTTCCAGCTGCTGCTGACGCTGGTGTCGTCGTCGAATGCCGAGAATGCCGAAACCCTGTGGGGCTTCATCCGGCGCTATCGGCCGGGCGTCTCCGCGGCGACGCATCCGCGGCTCGACGCGATGGTCGGCTATGCCATCAATTACTATCGGGATTTCGTGGCGCCGACCAAGACGTTCCGCGAGCCCAGTGATGTCGAGCGCGTGGCGTTGCAGGATCTGCGCGATGCCCTGTCGCAACTGCCGGCAGATGCGACGCCGGAAGATATCCAGAACGCGGTCTATGAGATCGGCCGCCGTGAGCCGTTCCTCGATCACAAGAAGCTCGCCAAGGATGGCCGGCCCGGCGTCTCGCTCGACTGGTTCAACATGCTGTATCAGGTGCTGCTCGGCCAGGAGAAAGGCCCGCGCTTCGGGTCCTTTGTCGCGGTCTATGGCGTGCAGAATGCGATCAACATGATTGACGGCGCGCTGGCGCGCTCGGCCTGAGGCTCACACCCTTCAGAAACGTCAAAGGCGCGCTTCCTGATGGAGCGCGCCTTTTTCTTGATGCCTACTTCGACGCTGCCGCCGGCGTGACAGGCTCCGGCATTGCCGACGAGTGGTGATGCGCGATCAGCCATTTCTTGTCGCGGTAGACATAGACATAGCTGTAGCGGGCCTTGACGATTTGCGTATCGCTGGGGGATTTGCCGGACAGTGTGAAGGTGTAGGTGCCGACGTCGGATGCCATGTTGCAGCCGATCTTGACGGTGCGCGTGTCGATCTTGCCTTGCGGGTGTTTCTTCAGGAAATCCACGAAGTAGCTCTGGATCGACGCGCTGTCGGTGCGCGGCGTGTTCGACACCGTCGGCAGCAGCACCGCGTCGGAAGCGTAGTTGGCGGTGACCTTGGCGGGGTCGAGCGTCGCGAGCGAGGCGTTCCAGCGGTCGAACAGCGCTTCGATCTGCTTCGTCGTGACGACCGCGCAGGTCATGGGCTTCGCATGTGCGAGAGAACCTGCGCTGACGAGGGCCAGTGCGATCGTGCCGGCAACGATTGTTTTGGTTTTCATGGCTCCACCGAAGGTTGCGAGTTCCGGATGGAAACTCGCATAGATCATTCGGTGGCCGGACGCCAGTCCAGAGTGTGCTCGGTTACTGGCTCGCCCAGACGATGCGCGCGATCCAGGCGATGTCGGAGGCCGGAAAGCTGCGGTCGACGTGGTTGGGATTGAGCGACTGCAATTCGATGATCTTCGTGGTTCGGCGCTTCAATTCCTTCGCCATCACCTCGCCATCCTTGGTCTTGACCACGACGCGGTCGCCCTTGCGGATCTGCGCTTCCGGTGAGACGACGATGATATCGCCGTCGCGATAAGCGGGCTTCATCGAGTCGCCGGAGATCTTCAGCGCATAAGCGTGCTCGTCATTCACCGACGGCAGGCCGACTTCATCCCAGCCCTTGCTGCCGGCGGGAAAACCCGCGTCGTCGAAGTAACCGCCATGGCCGGCCTGTGCGAAGCCGAGCAGCGGTACCGACTGTACGATGCGCTTGGTGCCTTCGATCAGCGTGACGAAGCTGTCGATGGTCACGCCCGTCGCGGTCAGCGCCTTCGAGACCGACTCCGTCGACGGCCAGCGTTCGCGGCCGTCGTTGGTGATGCGCTTGGATTTGTTGAAGGTCGTGGCGTCGAGCCCCGCCTTCTTCGCAAGGCCGGAGGGTGACATGCCGTTGCGCTCTGCGAGGCGGTCGAGGGCGTTCCAGATCTGGGCGTGCGAGAGCATCATCGGTTTCGGTCCCTTGGCCCGGATTTCTGCGGGGCGGTGAATCGTGGCGAAATCTAGGAATTATTGCCGTGAATGCACGGATTTCGCAACAGGCATTTGAAAAAAATGTGCAGCCTTGAAGTGGAGGGGGGGCGCCGATACGGTCGACTGTCGGCTCCAGCCATCGAATCCCGCGACTGGGCGTCCACACCACACGAAAACAACCAGGAAGTCTGGGCGGTTGCGCACCATCTATAAAATCTGTCCGGCCTCGAGCTGGCGCGAGGCCGAGCGTCAGGGCACCTATCGCGGCAGTGCCGACGATGCCCGGGACGGCTTCATCCACTTTTCGACCGCGGCGCAGCTCCCCGAGACGCTCCGGAAGTATTATTTCGGCCAGACCGGCCTGTTTCTGGTCGCTGTGGACGCAGACGCACTCGGTGACGGCCTGCGCTGGGAGCCATCCCGCGGCGGCGATCTGTTCCCGCATCTCTACGGCGAACTCGATCTCGGCGCCGTCACGGCCGTCATGGATCTGCGTGCGCGCTCCGACGGCAACCACGACATTCCGGAGCTCAAATCGTGATCCGCGCTTTCGATGCCTTTTCCCTGCCGATGCTGCGCATGCTCGATGCCGAAGACGCGCACCGCCTCGCGATCCGCGGGTTGCGCATGCTGCCTTACGCCCGCCCGCGGCCGGATGATCCGAAACTCGCGGTCCGTGCCTTCGGTCTGAACTTCCCCAATCCGGTCGGGATCGCGGCCGGCTTCGACAAGAATGCCGAAGTGCCGGACGCGCTGCTCCGTCTCGGCTTCGGCTTTGCCGAGATCGGCTCGGTGACGCCGAAGCCGCAATCCGGCAATCCACGCCCGCGCATCTTTCGGCTGGAGCGTGACGAAGCGGTCATCAACCGGCTCGGCTTCAACAATGATGGTGCGGAGGTCGTGCTGCGTCGGCTGGCTGCACGGGCGCAGAATGGCGGTGTCGTCGGCGTCAATGTCGGCGCCAACAAGGATTCGCCCGATCGCACGCAGGACTATGTGCGACTGATCGAGACCTTTGCGCCGGTGGCGAGCTATTTCACCGTCAACGTGTCATCGCCGAACACGCCAGGTCTGCGCAATCTGCAGCAGGCCGCCGAGCTCGACGATCTCTTGGCGCGGGTGATCGATGCGCGCGAGCGCGTCCGGAAGAATGCGGGAGATTCTCCGGTGTTGCTGAAGATTGCGCCCGATCTCAGCCTCGCCGACCTCGACGATGTCGTCCATGTCGCGCGCTCGCGCGGCGTTGATGGCATGATCGTCGCGAACACTACTATCGGCCGTCCCTCGACCTTGCGCGAACAGGCACGCGCGAAAGAGCAGGGCGGATTGTCCGGGCGGCCCTTGTTCAGGCTGTCCACCCGCATGGTGGCGGAGACCTTCGTGCGTGTCGAAGGCGCGTTCCCGCTGATCGGCGCCGGCGGCATCGACAGCGGCGGTGCGGCGCTCACCAAGATTCGCGCGGGCGCGAGCCTGATCCAGCTCTATTCGTCGCTGGTTTATAAAGGCGTCGGCCTCGTCGACAGCATCAAGGCCGACCTGTCCTCGACGCTGCTGCGCACCGGCCGCGAATCGCTGTCGGAAATCGTCGGCGCAGACGCAGCAACCATCACCGCGGAAGACTGGCCGGGGTAAGCCAAGCCTGCTGCGGAAACGACTGTCGCAGCAAAGCTGGATGACGCAGCGCCTGCAAAGCGCCGCGCGACAGCATGAACACCAGAAACGCGAGCCATAGTCCGGTATTGCCGAGGCTGGCCAGTGCGAACCATGCGGCGATGTAAATCGCCAGCGCCAGTAGCATCAGGTTGCGCATGTCGCGCGCCCACGATGCGCCGATATAGATGCCGTCATAGGCATAGGCGAGGACGCCACAGGCGGGCGCCAGCGCCGCCAGTAGCATGTAATTCCGCGCAGCGAGCCGAACTTCGGGGCTGGTGGTGATGAAATCGATCAGCGCGCCGCCGAACAGCACGAATAGCAACGTGACAGCGATGCCAAATGCCGTGCTCCAGATCAGGACGAGCTTTACGGCCCGGGAAAACTGCTTGCGGTCGCGAGCGCCGGTGCCTTGACCGCAGAGCTGCTCGGCGGCGGTGGCGATGCCGTCGAGGAAGAACGAGCCGATCATGACGAAGTTGTTGAGCACTGCATTGGCAGCCAGGGTCAGGTCACCTGCGCGGGCGCCCTGCGCCGTGAAGAAGAGAAATGCAGCAATCAATGCTGCCGTGCGGATCATGATATCGCGATTGACTGCGAACAACCGTAGTAGCCGGATGCGATCGAACAGGACCGCGCGCGGCACATCGATGCGGCCGCCCAGGATTTTCCACATGGCGATGAGGCCGGCGAGAAAGCCCGCGGTTTCCGCGATCACCGTGGCCAATGCTGCGCCGCTGACGCCAAAGTCGAATTGCAGGACCAGCAGGGAGGTGAGTGCCATGTTGGCGAGATTGATGCCGACCTGCAGTGCCAGAGCGATCCCGGTGCGCGCCTGGCCGACCAGCCAGCCGAGAATGACATAGTTGCCGAGCATCAGCGGCGCGGACCAGAGTCGGATGAAGAAATATTGGCGTGCGGCGGATGTGACAGCGTCGCTGCCGCCCATGATGCTGAACACCAGCGCCGCCAGCGGTGTACGCAAGATGATCAGCGTCAGCCCGATCGCCGCTCCGAGCATCAACGCGCGCAGCAGGATAGCGCGCACCTCGATCCGGTCACCGGCACCAAGCGCCTGTGCGGTGAAGGCAACCGTCGCCATGCGCAGAAATCCGAACAGCCAGAAAATGCAGTCGAATGCCACAGAGGCCAAAGCCACACCGCCGAGCAGATGCGGGTCGCCAAGCCGGCCGATTGCCGCGGTCGAGACAATGCCGATCAGAGGCGTCGTCAGATTGGCCAGCATGGCCGGGCCGGCAATGGCAAAGACGCGCCTGTTGGTGACGTACAATCCCGACGACATCAATGCAACCGGATGATGCGCGTCTCAGCGGCCGCGCGGGGCGCTGAACAGCCGCATGATCAGCCAGATCGGCACCACGATCACGGCGCCGAGCAGGAAGTAGCGCCAGAGGCCATTGATGGCGTCGAAGCCGAGGTCATAGACCCACTGGAACAGGCGGCGGATGCTGGTGACGATGTTCCACGGATCAAAGCCGATGGCCGCGAGCACGACGCCAACCAGGATCGACAGCAGGATCAGCCGGCCGAGTACAGCCAACGGCGATCCGCCAAGGAAGCGCGCCAGGCCGTCATTGTTGGCAGGCAAGTCCCGGGTCTCATTTGGCTGCATCGTGGTCTCCTGCGCGCAAATCGCGTGCTGATCATAGGTGGTCCCACGCAAATGGGGAACCCGGCTTGTTCGTCAAGTATGGGCTGTCAAGGCGTCGCAGGCTCGGACGGCGCAATTGTGGTCTCCGCCTTCAGCATGCGCTCCAGCGTCTCCAGCCGGTCAGCCTCACGTGGCGGCTTGTCCCAGCGCAGCCGGCTGATGCGGGGAAACCGCATTGCGACCCCTGACTTGTGCCGTGGCGAGCGCGCCAGCCCTTCAAAGGCGACTTCCAGCACCAGCCCCTTGTCCGGCTCATGGGTGACGTGACGCACCGGGCCGAACTTCTCGGTAGTGTTGCGGCGGACGAAGCGGTCGATTTGCAGCAGCTCCTCGTCGGTGAAGCCGAAATAGGCTTTGCCGACCGGCACCAGCTGGTCACCGCTCTCGCCTGCGGTCCAGACACCGAAGGTGTAATCCGAATAATAGGACGAGCGCTTGCCGTGGCCGCGTTGCGCATACATCAGCACCGCGTCGATGATGTGCGGATCGCGCTTCCATTTCCACCATTGGCCCTTCGGACGGCCGGGCAGATAGGCAGAATCGCGCCGCTTCAGCATTACGCCTTCGACGGCGTCGGCATCTTCGCCGGCTCCGGCACTGACAGGATCGGCACGTGCTGCGGTGAGGGCATCCCATGTTGCGAACGGGATCTGGTCGGACAGATCGATCCTGTCGTCATCCAGCTCTGCGATAAGTGTCTCAAGTCTTGCGCGACGCTGTTCGAATGGCAGTTCGCGCAAATCAGTCTCGCCATCGCTGAGCAGGTCATAGGCGCGCAGATGAATGGGATATTCCTTCATCAGCTTCGGCGTCACGCTTTTCCGGTTCAGCCGTTGTTGCAGTACGTTGAATGACTGCACACGGCCCTCGCGCAGGACCAGCAATTCGCCATCGATCGCGCCGGGCAAGCGCAGCGACGGCGTGAGGTCCGGGAAGCTTCCTGTGATGTCCTCGCCGGTGCGCGAATAGAGCCGCGTGACGATCCTGTCGTCATCGTCTTTGCCACTGACCGCCTGAACCCGGATGCCATCCCATTTCCACTCCGCGACGAAATCCGCGGCATCGAGATTGGCGAAGTCGGACTCCTCAATGGCATGCGCCAGCATTACTGGCCGGAACGGCGCAGGATCGCGATTGACCGGCTTCTCGGCGCGGCCTTCAAGCCAAGCGAACAATTCGCCATAGGGCGGCGCGAGGCCGGGCCAGATCAGCTCGACGTCATGCGGGTCCTTGTCGCCGAGCGCCGCGGCGGCGGTCTTGGCGAGCCGTGCGGAGACGCCGATGCGCATCGCGCCGGTGACGAGCTTCAGCAGTGCCCAGCGCCCGGTCTCGTCGAGTTCATCCAGCCAGCGCGTCAGTTGCGCGGGCAATTCAGCCTTGCCGAGTGTGCGGAGTGTGGTGACGACTTCGGTGAGCGTGGGTGGGGGTGGATTGTTGTGGGCGATTTCTGGCGACTTCGGCCACATCAGCGCGACCGTTTCCGAGAGATCGCCGACATAGTCATAAGAGAGTTCAAACAATACCGGATCCGTCCGCGATGCGATGAGGTCGCGGATCAATCCAGCTTTCGCATGTTTGAACGACAGCGCACCTGTCAGTGCCGCCAGCGCGTAGCCACGGTTGGGATCGGGCACTTCGCGAAAATAGCCCGTGATCAGCCGCAGCTTGTTGTTGCGGCCGGGTTCATAGGCCAGGCGATCGAGCAGTTCGGCGAAGCGGTTCATGCCTCGGCGCTTTCACCGGGCGGCAGAGTTTCCTCTTCCTCCTCGTCACCATAGCCGACCAGCGCAAGAGGCCGCGCGGTCAGGCCTTGGCTCTGGCACCAGTGCACCAGCGCGTCTTCCTGGCCATGGGTGACCCAGATTTCGCGGGCGCCGGTCGCGCGGATGGTGGCGCATAATCCATCCCAATCGGCGTGATCCGAAATCACCAGCGGCAGCTCGACGCCGCGTTGCCGCGCACGGGCGCGCACGCGCATCCAGCCGGATGCGAAGGCGGTGACTGGATCGGGAAAGCGCCGCGTCCACACATCCGATGTGGCCGATGGCGGCGCCAGCGTGATGGTGCCGGCGAGATCGGCTCTCCTGACGCCTTTCACCGGGCGCAATTCGCCGAGATCGATGCCGCGGCTCTGATAGTAGTGTGTGATCTTCTCCATCGCGCCATGCAGATAGATCGGTGCGTCATAACCGGCCTGGCGGATCAACTTGATGACCCGCTGCGCCTTTCCCAGCGAATAGGCGCCGACCAGATGCGCTCGCTCCGGAAACAGCGCGACCGAGGCCAACAGCTTCTTCACCTCGTCGGCGGCATTGCCATGACGAAATACCGGAAGCCCGAATGTCGCTTCGGTGATGAACACGTCGCAGGGCACCACCTCGAACGGCGTGCAGGTTGGGTCATAGGCGTCCTTGTAGTCGCCGGAGGCGACGATGCAGATATCCTTGCAGGTCACCGCCATCTGCGCCGAGCCGAGTACATGGCCGGCGGGATGGCAGGACACCGTGACGTCGCCGAGTTTGATTGTCTCGCCATAGGCAATGGCCTGCGTGCTGCCGGCGAAATTGTCGCCATAGCGCAGCCGCATCATGTCGAGGGTCTCTTGCGTCGCCAGCACCGCGCCATGGCCGGGGCGGGCATGGTCGGAATGGCCGTGGGTGATCACGGCGCGCTCGACCGGTCTGACCGGGTCGATATGGAAGCCGCCCGGTTTGCAGCAAAGGCCGCCGGGAACCGGGATAAGGATGTCTTGCGGACGCATCTCGGTTATATAGGTCCGCCTTGGGTTGGTTCGAGTCATCCTGCGAACGCCCCGCCCTCCGATCGGTTCCCATCATGCCCGCGCGCTTGTTCATGTCATCCGGCGATATGAACGCCGATCGGCGTTTCGACTATGCGCGCGACCTGCAGGTGCAGGGAGATCTGGTGGCGGCCGCCGATCTGTTTGAGCAGGCTACTGATCTGGCGCCGGGCTTTGCCACCGCATGGTTCGTGCTCGGGGAGGTCCGGGAGCAGCTGGGTGACACCGCCGGCGCCATCGCCGCGTTTCGCCGCGCGCAGGCCAGCGATCCCGGTGATCGCAACGGTGCGGGTCTGCGGTTGATGCGGCTCGGCGCTGACGATCTCTCGGCCATGCCGGCGACCTATGTGACGGCGCTGTTCGATCAATACGCGCCCAAGTTCGACGCCGCTCTGGTCGATACGCTCGGTTATCGCGGACCGGCGGTCCTGTTGGGCGCCGTGCGTGCCGCATGCGCTGCGACGGATAGGGCGATGCTTTTCCCCCGCGCCATCGATCTCGGTTGCGGCACCGGGCTGGCGGCCGGCGCTTTTGCCGCCTGCACCGGCGCCATCATCGGCATCGACCTGTCGCCGCGCATGATCGAGCGCGCTCATGCCACCGGGCTTTATGCCGAGCTTGAAGTGGCCGAGATCGTCGAGGGTTTGTGCCGCCGGTCAGATAGCAGTGTCGAGCTGGTCATCGCAGCCGACGTGCTGATCTATCTGCACGACCTTGCGCCGGTTTTGCGAGAAGCTACGCGCGTGCTGGCCCCAGACGGGCTGCTCGCCTTCACGGCCGAGACGCATGACGGCGACGGTGTCGCTCTCGGCGCGGGCTTGCGTTATGCGCAGAGCGAAGATCATTTGCGCGGCCTGATCGCAGCTGCCGGCCTGGCGCTCATTTATCTTGAACACGTTTCGTCTCGTACGGAACGCGGCGTTGCCGCACCAGGACTGGTGGCCGTCGCGATCAAGCACCGGCTTTAACGCCGTCGGGGTCAGCCAGGGCAAGTTTGCTGGCGCAATCCAGAAATCGAAACGAAGAGACGGTCGCTTCGTTGCAAGGGCTCCTTGCAATGACGGCCGGGTAATAACGTCTGTGAGCGCCAAGCGTCCTACCAATAAAAACCCCGGCCGCGAGGCCGGGGTTTTGCGTTTCAGCAATGTCACCAGGATCAGTACTTCGCGACGACTGGGCTGTTGAAGTGATAGTTCAGTCCGGTGCGGAAGATGTGTTCGGTGACGGTGGTCGTGACGGTCGTGGTGTTGACGAGGTTCGAGGTCGAACCAAGGTCGACATAGAGATATTCCGTCTTCGAGGTCCAGCTCGGGCCGAACAGGCCGAGCAGGGTGAACGGCGTCTCGATGCCGGCGCCCGCGGTCCAGCCGCTCAGGGTTGTCGAAGCATTGAGTACCTGGGCGCCGTCTTCGCGGATCTTGGTCTTCACGCCACCGTAAGCGTAACCGCCCGTGGCATAAAACAGCGTTGAGCCGATCGAATAACCGAGGCGGCCACGAACGGTGCCGAACCAGGGCAGCTTAGCATCGAACGGGACGTCGCCGAGGCCAATGGCCGTCTTGTTGTCGCGCTGGCTGGAGGCCTGGATGTCGGTTTCCAGACCGTAGACCCAGTTCGCCATCTGCCAGTTGTAACCGAGCTGTACGCCGCCGTTGATGCCATCGGGAGCGAGGTTGAAGGCGTCGTATGAGGGAAAGTCGCCAAGGCCGTCGCCGGCTTTGGAGACCGTGGTGCGGTCGCGTCCGATGCCGGAGCCGACATTGCCACCGAGATACCAACCGGTCCAGTTCGCTGCGGGCGCCGGCACATAGGCGCTGTTGTTGCCACCGATGCGATAGTTCAGGCCGACGCGAAACAGATTCTCGCGCACTTCTGTCGTGGTGGTCTGAGGGAAGGTGCCGAGCACCATCACCTGGTCGGTCTTGTTGCCGAGGTTGAGATAGAGGTATTCGATCTTGCCGGTCCAGTTGCCGCCGAGAGATGCCTCGACGCCGCTGCCGACGGTCCAGCCGCTTTGGACGCGGCTCGTAGCCAAGGCAGGAAAGCCCAGGGAGGTGGAGGTGGTGGTGACGTTGCCATAGGCATAGCCGCCGGTCACATAGCTGAGCACCGGACCCGTTGCGAGACCAACGCGGCCGCGCACCGTGCCAAACCAGTCGATTTTCTGGCTGTAGGTGTCCTGCGGCGCCAGCGGAAAGGCGCCGTTGTTCAGCAACGGATAGCTGTCCTTCAACTCGCCGCCCTGAATATCGGCTTCGACGCCGTAGACCAGCGGGCCGAACATCGAACCGGTTTGCCAGTTATAGCCGATCTGGCCGCCGCCGAATCCACCGGCGGGCTGCAGATAGGTCGAGGTGGCTGAGCCCGGAGTGATGGGGTCGTTGTTTTGCAGCCGATCCCGGCCGACGCCGTAGCCCGCATTCACGCCCATGTAGAAGCCAGTCCAGTCGTAAACCGTTGTTACCGGAACCTTGTAGTAGGGCGCCTTCGCGGCCATGTCGGCGGCTTGCGCACCGGCGGTCAGAGCGAGCAGCGCCGCGGCGGAGAGGCGAAGGGTTTTCATAATGGGTTCCAGTTCAGGTTTCTGGTCGAACTATGAAGGGGTAACAGAGTGCTGTCAGCAGCCGTGCGATCAGAAATTGCGGTATTTGGATATTGGGTTCCTTGTGGTTAATTTTCTCGGAACAGCGTTGTTCAGGACGCAAACAAAAACCCCGGCCGCGAGGCCGGGGTTTTCGATTTTAGCGGATGTCGCTGGGATCAGTACTTCGCAACGACCGGGCTGTTGAAGTGGTAGTTCAGGCCGGTGCGGAAGATGTGCTCGGTGACCTTGCTCTCGTTGGTCACGCCGGGAGCGACCAGATCCGTGGATTTGCCAAGATCGACATAGAGATATTCGGTCTTGCTGGTCCACTGCGGTCCAAACAGGCCGAGCAGCTTGAACGGGGTTTCGAGGCCAGCGCCGGCGGTCCAGCCGGTCTTGGTGCTGGACAGGTCAGCAACCTGAACGCCGTTGTTGAAGATCTTGTTCTTCACGCCGCCATAAGCGAAGCCGCCGGTTGCGTAGAACAGGCTGGAGCCGACCGAGTAACCGACACGACCGCGAACGGTGCCGAACCAGGGCAGCTTGGACTCGTAGCCAATGGTTCCGAGGCCAACGACGGTCTTGTTGTCGCGCTGGCTGGACGCCTGGATATCGGTTTCAAGACCGTAAACCCAGTTCGAAGCCTGCCAGTTGTAACCGATCTGACCGCCACCATTGATGCCGTCCGGATTCAGGCTGAACTGCTCCAGGGGAGCAATGGGAGCTCCCGTCAGAGTCGTGCGGTTGCGGCCGGTGCCGGAACCGAGGTTGCCGCCGAGATACCAGCCGGTCCAGTTGGCCGCAGCCACCGGGGTGTAAGCGCTGTTGCCACCGATGCGGTAGTTCAGGCCGACACGGAAAAGGTTTTCACGGATCTCGTTGTTGGTGAACTGGCCAGCGAACGGCGCGCCGAAGGCGTTCGTCTTGTTGCCGAGGTTCACATAGAGATACTCAATCTTGCCGGTCCAGTTGCCGCCCAGCGCTGCTTCGACACCGCTGCCGATGGTCCAGCCCGTCGCAGTGCGGTTCTCTGAGAACGCCGTCACGCCGCCTTCGGTGATCGTGCTCTTGATGTTGCCGTAAGCGAAACCGCCGGTGAAGTAGCTGAGAACCGGGCCAGTCGCGAGACCAACACGGCCACGAACGGTACCGAACCAATCCGACTTCTGGCTGTAGATGGTTGCCGGAGCGACCGAGGCGCCACCGCCCGTGAGGCCCGAGCCCTGGATGTCAGCTTCGAGGCCGTAAACGATCGGGCCGAGCAGCGAGTCGCCCTGCCAGTTGTAGCCAATCTGGCCGCCGCCGAAGCCGCCCTGCGGCGAGACGTACAGCGAGTCGTTGTTGAGGCTGTGGGTGGTGCGGTCGCGGCCAATGCCGACGCCGGCGTTCACGCCGATGTAGAAGCCGGTCCAGTTGTAGACGGCGACGATCGGCGCCTTGTAATAAGGGGCCTTGACGGCCAGATCGGCAGCCTGCGCGCTCACAGCGGTTCCGAGCAGCGCGGCGCTCGCAAGAAGAATACGTTTCATGGTCGACCCCAATTCAGATTTGAACCGTTAGAATAGGGGAGTCGGGCCATATTGGCTGTATCCGGACGGCCACACTGTCCGACATTGCAACCGCAGGGGCGCCGGCCAAAAAAAGCCGGTTAAATAAGCGTTTAGACACCCGTGGCGCGATGCGTATTTCGTCACGTTTGGGTGCGCTGAGGCCCTATCGATAGCCAACCCACGGAAAACATGAGGCAACCTGTGAGGGATTGCCAAGCCTCTCGCGCCCGCAGAGGATAAGGCAAGCCCGTAAAGCCGCGATCAACGCCGCGACGGGTCACAAAAACACGCCCGCACAAGCGGGTCTCAGGGAGAAAACACCAGATGCCTTCGCGCCACAGGTCCGTCTTCAGGACCGCGACACTCGCTGCAGTTGTCTCCGTACTGGCCCATTCGGCCTCTGCGGCGGATAAGAAATACGATCCGGGTGCCAGCGATACCGAGATCAAGCTCGGCCAGACCATTCCCTATAGCGGCGCCGGTTCCCTGTATGGCGTGATCGGCCGGACCCAGGCCGCCTATTTCCAGATGCTGAACGAGAAGGGCGGCATCAACGGGCGCAAGATCAATTTCATGTCGCTGGACGATGCCTACAGCGCGCCGAAGGCGGTCGAGGCCACCCGCCGGCTGGCGGAGCAGGACGAGGTGCTGGCGCTGTTCGGCTCGCTGGGCACCGCGCCCCAATCGGCCGTGCAGAAGTTTCTCAACAGCAAGAAGATCCCGCAGCTGCTGCTCAACACCGGCGCCTCGCGCTGGAACAACCCGAAAGAGTTCAAGTGGACCACGCCGGGTCTGCCGATCTATTCGACCGAGGGCCGCATCATCGCGCGCTACCTGATGCAGGCCAGGCCGAACGCCAAGGTCGCGATCCTTTACCAGAACGACGAGTTCGGAAAGGATTTCATGAATTCGTTCAAGGAGATTCTGACTGAGGCCGGCACCGCGAAGATAGTTGCCGAGGCGTCCTATGACCTCACCGATCCGACCATCGATTCACAGCTGATCAATCTGGCGAAATCGGGCGCAGACACCTTCTTCAACATCTCCACCGGCAAGGCGACGTCGCAATCGATCCGCAAGGTCGCGGAGCTCGGCTGGAAGCCGCTGCATCTCCTGGTATCGACCTCGAGCGGTCGCTCGATCATCAACGCTGCCGGCGCCGAGAATGCCAAGGGCATCGTGGCGATGACCTACACCAAGGAAGTCGGCAGCGAGAAGTGGAAGGACGATCCGGACGTGATCGCCTTCCAGGAGCTGCGCAAGAAGTATCTGCCCAATGTCGACCCCGACAACACCATCGCATTCCAGGGCTACTCGCAGGGCGTAACCATGGCGGAGATTTTGCGCCGCTGCGGCGACGATCTCACCCGCGAGAATGTGCTCAAGCACGCCACCAATCTGGAAGGCTATCGCGCGCCGGTATTCCTGCCGGGGATCACCTACGGCTTCACGCCGACCGACTACACCACCATCAAGGCGCTCTATGTCGGCACCTTCAACGGTGCCGACTGGGATCTGTCGGATAAGCCGGTGAGCCAGTAAGCGCGTATTTTAAAGTAACGACCATCCCCGGTGAGATGCCGGGGATGGAGACGGCCAATCGGACTCGCAAAGAGCCGGATCAAAAATCATCAGGGAGAAAACGCCATGAACAAGGGACTATTTGCGTCTGCGGCGCGGGTCGCCGTCGTCGTGTTGCCACTGACTGTGACGGCCGCTATCGCCGCCGACAAGAAATACGATCCGGGCGCCAGCGATACTGAAATCAAGATCGGGCAAACCATTCCGCATAGCGGACCCGGCTCGCTCTATGGCGTGCTCGGCCGCGTCGGCGAAGCCTATTTTCAGAGCTTGAACGAGAAGGGCGGCATCAATGGCCGCAAGGTCAAGTTTCTGACGATGGACGATTCCTACAGCGCACCGAAGGCTGTCGAGGCGACGCGCCGCCTCGTCGAGCAGGATGAAGTGCTCGCACTCTATGGCTCGCTCGGCACAGCGCCGCAGACCGCCGTGCACAAATATCTCAATTCCAAGGGCGTGCCGCAGCTGCTGCTCAACACCGGCGCATCGAAGTGGAACGATCCGAAGAACAACAAATGGACCATGGCCGGTCTGCCGCTCTATCCGACCGAGGCGCGCATTCTCGCCAAGTATGTCGTCAGCATGAATCCGAATGCGAAAGTCGGTATCCTCTATCAGAACGATGATTTCGGCCGGGATTTCCTGGGGCCGTTCAAGGACGAACTCGCGAAAGCCGGCGGCACCGCGAAGGTGATCGCCGAGGTGACCTATGATCTCACCGATCCCACGATCGACTCGCAGCTGATCAATCTCGCCAAATCCGGTGCCGATGTTTTCTATAACATCACCACCGGCAAGGCGACGTCGCAGTCGATCCGCAAGGTGGTCGAGCTCGGGTGGAAGCCGCTGCAGTTGTTGTCGGCGGGCTCCACCGGCCGATCGATCCTGGAGGCCGCAGGGTTGGAAAACGCCAAGGGCATCGTCTCGATTGCCTATGGCAAGGATATCGGTTCGCCGCTTTATGCCAAGGATCCCGACATCGTGGCGTTCGAAGCGCTGCGCGCGAAATATCTGCCCACGGTGTCTGCTGATAACTCGATCGCCTTCTTCGGCTATGGTCAGGCCGTGTCCATGGCGGAGATCCTGCGCCGCTGCGGCGACGAGCTCACCCATGAGAACGTGCTGAAACAGGCCATCGGCCTGAACGGCTTCCGCGCTCCGCAAATGCTGCCGGGGGTGAGTTACAGCTATACCAATGACGCCTATGTTCCGATGGCGACGCTGTACACCCAGCGGTTTGACGGCAAGGACTGGATCATCTCCGACAAGTCGGTGACGCAATAGCGTCTCCGACCTCGCCGTCACTGCGAGTCCGGGAAAGCCCGTAAGCCAGCTTTCTTGACCTCGCAATGACGGCTGAGAGTGCCTAGTTCTAACGCGTGCCGCCCCGTAAATCCGTCGCCAAACCCGACCTGCTGCCCGATCATTTCCTGCGCTGGTTCGCCATGCGCGGCTGGTCGCCGCGCGAACATCAATTGGCGCTGCTGCAGAAGGCGCGGGACGATCGCTCGGCGCTACTGATCGCACCGACAGGCGCGGGCAAGACGCTGGCTGGGTTTCTTCCGACGCTGGTGGAATTGAGCGGCAACAAAAACGCCGCGGGGCCTGCTCCCTCCCCCCTTGCGGGGGAGGGCAGGGGAGGGGGGGCCACAAGTGACGTCGTACCAGCGATACCCCCCTCCCGGCAGCCTGCGGCTGCCGACCTCCCCCGCAAGGGGGGAGGTAAGAAAGCAGCACCTGCGCTTGCCGGAAGCGCGCCGAGTAAGGTGGTCTCCACCGGCCGCACCGTTCAGCGCACCGGTGGCCTGCACACGCTCTACATTTCCCCGCTGAAAGCCCTCGCCGTCGACATCGCGCGCAATCTGGAAACGCCGATCGCGGAGATGCAGCTGCCGATCAAGGTCGAGACGCGCACCGGCGACACGCCGGTGTCGCGCCGGGCGCGGCAGCGGCGCTATCCGCCTGATATCCTGCTGACCACGCCGGAACAGCTGGCGCTGCTGTTGTCGTCCGACGACGCGCCGTTTCTGTTCTCGTCACTCAAGCGCGTTGTGCTCGACGAATTGCATGCGCTGGTGACGTCGAAGCGCGGGGATCTGCTGTCGCTCGGCCTTGCGCGGCTGTGGAAGCTTGCGCCTGAGATGCGGGCCATCGGCCTGTCGGCGACGGTCGCCGAGCCGGAATCGCTGGCGCGTTTCCTCGTGCCGCAGCGCGTTGGTGAAAGCGTTTCCGCCGATATCGTCATCGCCGGCGGCGCGGCCGAGCCGGTCGTCGAAATGCTCGACACCAAGGAACGGTTGCCCTGGGCCGGCCATTCCGCGCGCCATGCACTCGGCGAGATCTACGATCTCATCAAGGCCAACAAGACGACGCTGGTCTTCGTCAATACGCGCAGCCAGGCCGAGATGCTGTTCCAGGATCTCTGGCGCATGAATGACGACGGTCTTGCTATCGCGCTGCATCACGGCTCCCTCGACGTCGCGCAGCGCCGCAAGGTCGAGGACGCGATGTCCGCCGGTAAGTTACGCGGCGTGGTCTGTACCTCGTCGCTCGATCTCGGCGTCGACTGGGGCGATGTCGATCTCGTCATCAACGTCGGCGCGCCCAAGGGCGCGTCACGCCTGATGCAGCGGATCGGCCGCGCCAATCACCGCATCGATGAAGCTTCGCGCGCTGTACTAGTTCCGGCCAATCGTTTTGAGGTGCTGGAATGTCGCGTCGCCATCGATGCTGTTGCCGAGAATGCGCAGGACACGCCGCCGCTGCGGACTGGCTCGCTCGACGTGCTGGCGCAGCACGTGCTCGGCTGCGCCTGCGGTGCGCCGTTTCGCGCGGACGATCTCTATGACGAAGTGCGTTCGGCGGCGCCCTATGCAGAACTGTCGCGTGTCGATTTCGACGATACCGTGGAGTTCGTGGCGTCCGGCGGCTATGCGCTCAAAATCTACGAGCGTTTCGCCCGTATCAAGCAGGACGCCTCGGGCAGATGGCGGGTCACCAATCCGAAGGTGCGCCAGATGTATCGCATGAATGTCGGCACCATCGTCGAGGATACGATGCTGAAGGTGCGGCTGGTGCGCGGTGGCAGCGGAAAAGGCAAAAAGGGTGTCACTGGTGCGCTGGCGCGCGGGGGACGCATGCTCGGCCAGATCGAGGAGTATTTCATCGAAGGTCTCGTGGTCGGCGATACCTTTGTGTTCGGCGGGGAAGTCGTGCGCTACGAATCCCTTGTCGAGGACCAGGTCTATGTCTCGCGCGCCCATGACAAGGACGCCAAGGTGCCATCCTATATGGGCGGAAAGTTTCCGCTCTCGACCTATCTCGCCGAACGCGTGCGCAAATTACTGGATGACGAGCGCGCCTGGAAAGGCCTGCCCGACCAGGTGCGCGAGTGGCTGTCGCTGCAGGCTCATGTGTCGCATGTGCCCGGCGCGCGCGAATTGATGGTCGAGACCTTTCCGCGCGCCGACAAGCATTATCTCGTCTGCTATCCATTCGAGGGCCGCCTCGCGCATCAGACGCTGGGCATGCTGCTGACGCGGCGGCTGGAACGTGCGCGGGCGCGGCCGCTGGGCTTTGTCGCCAATGAATATGCGCTGGCCATATGGGGCCTCGGCGACACGTCGCACATGATCAGGCAGGGCAGGCTCGATCTTGCCGCTTTGTTCGATCCCGACATGCTCGGCGACGATCTCGAAGCATGGCTCGCGGAATCGGCGCTGATGAAACGGACGTTCCGCACCTGCGCGGTGATTTCGGGGCTGATCCACACGCGTTTCACCGGCGAGGAGAAGTCGCGCCGTCAGGTGCTGTTCTCCACGGACCTGATCTACGACGTGTTGCGCAAGCATCAGCCCGATCATGTGCTGCTGCGTGCCGCGCGCGCCGATGCGGCGACGGGATTGCTGGACATTCGGCGATTGAGCGACATGCTGACGCGCATCCAAGGCCGCATCATTCACCGGGAACTCGATCGCGTCTCGCCGCTGGCGGTGCCGGTGATGCTGGAAATCGGCCGTGAAGCGGTATACGGCGAGGCGTCCGACGAGCTCCTGGCGGAAGCCGCCGAGGAACTCGTGAAAGAGGCGGCGGGATTCGAAGAGACGCGATCGTAAGGGTTTTGCGAATCTCGCATTCGTCTTAAAAGAGCACCATGCACGCTGAAACCATCACCGTCGACATGAGCACCGTCAGCATCGCCGGCGTCACGCTGGCTGCGGATCTGTCGGGCGCCTTGTATTGGGAAGAGCAGAAACTTCTCGTGGTGTCTGATCTGCATCTCGAAAAGGGCTCGAGCTATGCCAATCGCGGCGTCCTGCTGCCGCCCTACGATACGATCGCAACACTCGGCCGTCTTGGTGCGGTGATCGCGCGTCACGATCCGCGCATCGTGATTGCGCTCGGCGACAGTTTCCACGACCGTGACGCCCACGAGCGGTTGTCGCCGGCCAATCGCGGCCTGCTGTCCGCCTTGCAGATGCGCCGCGACTGGATCTGGATATCAGGCAATCACGATCCCGCCTTGCCGCCGGATCTCGGCGGCACCGTCGCGGAAGAAGTCGCCATCGGCCCGGTCACCTTCCGTCATGAGCCGACAGGTGCTGCAGGCGAGATTGCCGGTCACCTGCATCCAAAGGCGCGTGTCAGCACCCGCGGTCGCGCTGTGGAGCGTCGTTGCTTTGCGAGCGACGGCACCCGCGCGGTCATGCCGGCCTTCGGCGCTTATACCGGTGGGCTCAACATCCGCGACGCGGCATTCGCGAAAATCTTCCAGACCCTCGGCTTCGTTGCCCATGTGCTCGGAGACCGGCGTATGCACGCCATCGCAGCGTCGCGCTGCTGCTAGATCAGCGATATCCAATAGATCGTCATTCTGCCTGGATCAGGCGAACGAGTGTGATCTCCGAGATGGCAGACTCCTTCGCAGGGCGCTCGTTGACGAGATGGTCGATAAGATCCTCAGTCGTCGAGCCACGGGTCAGCATCAGGCAGGTCGCATTGTCGGCGCGCGTTGCGTGCCAAACGCCGGGACGCATGCAGATTCCGACACCGGGAGACAAACGATAAGCTCGAAGGGTCGACAAATTCGGCCGCTGGTGTGCGTCACTCAAGCAAAGGATCTGAACGATCTCTTTCGTGAGCGGCACGACCGCCTGCTGGGTCAGGTGATGGACTTCGAGCTTTGAGACAAGCGGATTGTTGTCGCGATACTCGACCCACAAGACCTCGGTGTTGCCTCCCGTGCCGGGATCAAAGAAGTGTTCGTGCCAGAAATCGCTCGCCGGGCTTCGAAAACCGACCGCGTCTTTTTTGAGCGGATCGGTTTTGCCGAGCACCCATCCGAAGGGCTCGAACGACGTGGGACTCAGAGCCTCGACAGTAACAGCGTTGGATGTCGGCATGGAGGGCTCCTGCGGCTCGTGTCTGAAGCGTGGCTTCCATGGCCTTGCAAACCGACGAGCATTTAAAAGAAAGAGCGACCTTACGCCGCCTTCGCCTGCACCGTATCGCAGAACTCAGCGAGGTGGTCGGCAAGCCGCAGCGTTGCCGGGCTCGCATCGGGGGCGGCCATCAGCGTCACTTCAGTCTGGTCGATCGGCGCGAAGCCTTCCTTCGCCGTCAGGATGCGATGGTCGGCCTGGATAGCCATGTCGGACAGGATACTGAGGCCAAGTCCGGCGGCGACCGCAGCCTGGATGCCGGCGAGGCCGGAGCTCGTATAGGCCATGTGCCAACTGCGGCCTGCCGCCTCGATGGCATGGATCGCGCGGGTCCGGTAAAGGCAGCCGGCGGGAAAGCCGATCAACGGGACCGACCGGATGGCGGGGTCGATCGGATGCGCCTTGCTCGTGACCCAATGGATCCGCTCGGGCCACACGGCAATGCCACCTTTCTCACCGGCGGCGCGCTTGAACAGTGCCAGGTCGAGTTCGCCGCGTTCGAGATCGCGGCGCAAATATGTGCTCTGATCGGCGCGTACGTCGAGCCGCAAACCGGGCCGCGACCGCGAAAAATTCGCCAGCAATTCGGTCAGGCGATAGGCCGCGAAATCCTCGGGGATGCCGAGCCTGACAGCGCCTTCATTGGTCGGCCGGGCCAGCACGTCGCGGGCTTCCTCCGCCAGCGCCAGCAGCCGTCGCGCATAGGACAAGAGCCGCTCGCCGGCTTCGGTCGGCGTCACGTCCTTGCCGGTGCGGTTCAGCAGCGGCTGGCCGATATCCTCTTCCAGTCGTTTGATTTGCTGGCTGACGGTCGATTGGGTGCGGTGAACGCGCTCGCCGGCGCGGGTAAAGCCGCGGGCATCGACCACCGAGACGAAGCTGCGCAGGAGTTCGAGATCCAGCATCGGCTGTCCATTCGTTTTTCAACTGGCAACAAGTATATCATTTAATTTCCAAATGGGAAGGCAGGAGCATAGATCAGCGGCAAAGGAGATTTCCGATGTCCCTCGCGCCGTCAGTCGCGGTTCCCCGTGCCGCCTTCAATCCGCTGCCGATCTATATCGGCATCTTCTGTCTGCTCTGGAGTTTCTCCTTTGTCGCAGGGAAGATCGCCGTCACCGATTGCCCGCCGCTCATTTTGCTCGCCGCGCGGTTCTCGCTGGCTGGTGTTCTGATCCTTGGCATTTCCGCCCTGCGCCACGGTGCCTGGTCGCTCTCTTGGCGCGATGTCGCGGCCTACGCCGTCATCGGCCTGGCCAATAACGCGCTGTATCTCGGCCTCGGCTATACCGGCCTGCAAACCATCTCCGCCGGTCTCGGGGGCCTGGTCGTCAGCGCAAACCCGGTGTTTACGGCTGTGTTCGCAGCGCTGTTGCTGAAGGAGCCGCTCACCGGACGCAAGGTCGCCGGGCTCTTGCTTGGCATCGCCGGCGTCACCTCGATCGTCTGGCACCGCATATCGGTGGGCACCGACAGCGCACAGGGCATCGTATTCACGCTGGCATCGCTCGCGTCCATCGTGACCGGGACGATCCTGTTCAAGCTGCTGGCACCGAAGGGCAGCCTGTGGATCGGCAACGGCGTGCAGAATCTTGCGGCCGGCGTGGTGCTGATCCCGGTGGCGCTCACGTTTTCCGATATTGGCGCGATCGTGCCGAGTGCGCGATTGATCGGTTCGTTTGCTTTCCTCACATTGGGCGGTTCTATCCTCGGTTATCTGCTGTGGTTTCATCTCCTGAAGACCTGCGGCGCCACCGCGGCCAGCGCCTATCACTTCCTGATGCCACCCCTCGGCATGCTGTTCGCCTGGATGGTGCTCGGCGAGCATGTCGAAAGTCGTGATCTCCTGGGGATCGTCCCGGTCGCCCTCGGTATCTATCTCGTCACCAGACCGGCCGCTTCACCCGCCCCCCTGCGACAGGAGTAGTTCATGTCTCTCACCATCACCCTGATCGGCGGCCCCACCGCGCTGATTGAATTCGACGGCTTCCGGCTGCTCACTGATCCGACCTTCGATCATCCGGGCGCCTACAAGCTGCCGCATGTCACGCTGGAAAAACTCGTCGGCCCCGCAATCTCCGCTGCGCAAGTCGGCGCGGTCGATGCGGTGCTGCTCAGTCACGATCAGCACTCCGACAATCTCGATAATTCCGGGCGCGATTTCCTGCGCCACGCGCCGCGCGCGCTGACAACCATTGCGGGCGCCAAGCGCCTCGGTGGAGATGTCGAAGGTCTCGCGCCATGGGACAGCACCGAGCTTGCAGGCAAGGATGGTCACGCGCTGACGATCACCGCGACGCCCGCGCGTCATGGCCCGGCCGGCATCGAGCCGCTGTCGGGCGATGTCATCGGATTCGTGCTGAGCTCGAACGCGCCGGGGAGCAGGCCGATCTACATTACAGGCGACACCGTCTGGTTCGATGGCGTCGCCGAGGTCGCGCGGCGTTTTCCGGCCGGCGTGGTGCTACCCTTCGCCGGCGCGGCGCAAACCCGCGGGCCATTCCACCTCACCATGGACACCAATGACACGATCGAGACGGCGCGCGCGTTTCCCGATGCGACGATTGTGCCGGTCCACACCGACGGATGGGCGCATTTCAAACAGACCGCCGGCGATTTGCGCGCATCCTTCGATACGCTCGGCTTCGGTGCTCGTTTGCGTATCCTCGAACCGGGTGTGCGGACCTTGATCTAGCCCATTGCCAGTCCCTGCTTCGGAACGTTAGCTGCGACGGCACGTTGCCGAGCGGTGAGATGGCAGGGATCAGATGTCGGACCAGTCGAGCGAGAAGCCTGATGATCAAGAGGGAGAAGCTGCTGGTCCGAAAGGCTTTCTGAAACGGCTTGGTCCTGGTCTGATCACCGGCGCTTCCGACGACGATCCGTCCGGTATCGGCACCTATAGTCAGGCCGGGGCACAACTTGGTTACGGCATCGGCTGGACGATGCTGCTGACCTTTCCGCTGATGGTCGCGATCCAGGAAATTTCCGGACGTGTCGGCAGCGTGACCGGTCGCGGCATTTCCGGCAATGTCTGCCGGCACTATCCGGCGCCGCTGCTGCATCTCATCGTGTCGCTGCTGTTCATCGCCAATACGATCAATATAGCGGCCGATCTCGGCGCCATGGCCGATGCCACCAAGCTGCTCGTTGGAGGTCACGGCATCATCTATGTCGTTCTGTTCGGCGCGCTCTCGGTCGGCGCGCAAATCTTCTTTGACTACAAGCGCTATGTTTCGGTGCTGAAATGGCTGACGCTCTGCCTGTTCTCCTATGTCGCCGCGCTTGCGGTGGTGAAGGTCGACTGGAGCGCGGCTCTCACAGGCATCCTGCTGCCGCAAATCACCTGGAGTGGCTCGTATCTCACCACCATAGTCGCCATTCTCGGGACGACGATTTCGCCCTATCTGTTCTTCTGGCAGGCCTCGCAGGAGGCGGAGGACGAACGTATCGATCCCCACAAGGCTCCGTTGATCGAGAGGCCGATTGGTGCCGCGATGGAGTTTTCGCGCATTCGGGCCGACACGATCGTCGGCATGGCATTTTCGAACCTGATCGCGCTGTCGATCATCATCACGGCTGCGGCCACGCTCAATGCCTCCGGCAAGACGGATATCGAGAGTTCGGCGCAGGCGGCTGAAGCCTTGCGTCCGATCGCCGGAGTATTTGCGGAGTGGATATTTGCGCTGGGCATCGTCGGTACCGGTCTGCTGGCGATCCCGGTGCTCGCGGGCTCGACTGCCTATGCTGTGGGCGAAGGTCAGCGCTGGCTGGTCGGCCTCGATCGCAAGCCGCGCGAAGCCGTGGCGTTCTACTCGGTGTTGGCACTGTCCGCCGTGATCGGGATCGCGCTGAATTTCACCTCGATCAACCCAATCTCGGCGCTGTACTGGAGCGCGGTCATCAACGGTGTGCTCGCGGTACCGGTGATGGTGCTGCTGATGGTGATGTCGCGCCGCAAGGATGTGATGGGCGATTTTGTGATCAAGGGGCCGCTGTACTGGCTCGGTTGGCTGTCGACGGCAGCAATGGCCGTCAGTGTGGTGGCGATGGTGGTGGGGATATTTTTGTAGCGCGCAGAATCCTCAACCGTCATTGCGAGGAGCGAAGCGACGCGGCAATCCAGAAGGCCACAAGCGAAGGAAGACTGGATTGCTTCGTCGCAAGGGCTCCTCGCAATGACGGCGGTGAGAGTAGAGTTTAATCCCGCCTGAACACGATCGACGCGGCCCAGCCGGACATCAGCGCCATCGCGGCGGTGAGCAGCCCGTAGATGAAACCGTGATTGCGCGCGGCATTGGCAACGAACTGCTCGAAGCCGATCTTGACGATATCGAACGCCGTCTCCGCTTTCGAGATCAGTGCACCGTCGGCGAACAGTTTGATCTCGACATCGTAGGTTCCGATGGGCACCTCGGCAGGCAGCGGAATGCTGGTTCGGAACAGTGTCGGTGTCAGGAATGTCACCGCTGAGGTTTCCTCGCGATACAGTCCATGTTCCTTGCGCAGTCGCACAAAGGCGCTCCGGAACGGGTCTGTGGCCACGACGTCGGCATAGTCGGTGCCGACGCGCTGGGTCAGCAGGACGTTGTTGATTCCGAGTTGCTGGCGGCGCTGTATGTCGGTAGGCGCGATGGCGTCCATAGGACGGTTGGAAAACACGGCGAGATAGGAGGGCACCTGCAGGAACTGGCGCGAATCCGTGTTGATCCAGATGCCGAAGCGACGTTCCTTGCGCCGGGTCGTGAGGTCGGTGCGCGGTCCGTTGACGGTGACGACGAGATTGTAGTTGTTGCGGCCGGGCGGTGTCTTGTCGTCTTTCTCGACAGCGCCGAACAGCACCAGTTCCTCGCCGGCATAATTCGGCGTTACGGTCACGCGATGGTTCGACACCGAGACGATCAGTTGCTCGGCGCGGGCCGGGGCGAGCATTCCGATGCCGAGTGCGGCGATGATCGGGAGCGCGCGTATCATGGAGCGACGCCTCCGGTCTCGCGGATCGTGAACAGATCCGCGGGGCGAATGACCAGTTCCACGGCGAAGCGGACGCCGACCGCCAGGATCAGAAGGCCCAGCAGCAGGCGCAAATGCTCGCCGCGAATCTTCTGCCCGGCGCGGGCGCCGAATTGTGCGCCGGTGACGCCGCCGACCATCAGGATGAGGGCCAGTACTGCATCGACCAGATGATTGGTGACGGCGTGCAGCAATGTCGCGATCACCATGGTGACCAGCGTCAGCACCATGGATGTGCCGATAACCGTCGAAGTCGGAATGCGCAGCCAGTAGATCAGGATCGGGATCAGGATAAAGCTGCCGCCGATGCCCATCACGGCGCCGATGAAGCCGATCAGGAGGCCGACGGCGATTACCGGGATCACCGAGAGATAGATCTTGGAGCGCTTGAACCGCATCTTCAGCGGCAGGCCGTGAACCCAGCTATGGCTGCCGGAGCGGCGCAGGTTCACGGGATCACCGCGCCGGATGCGCAGCAGCGCGCGCAGGCCCTCCCAGAACATCAAGCTGCCGACGGCGGTGAGCAGGATCACATAGGACAGCGAGATGGTGAGGTCGAGCTGGCCGAGATTGCGCAGCTGCGTGAATGCCCACACCCCGAGCGCCGTGCCCACCACGCCGCCGGTCAGAAGGACACTCGCAAGCGCGGGATCGATGGCGCGGCGTCGCCAGTAGGACAGCGCACCGGAGAAAGACGAGGCTGCAATGTGGCTCGCGACCGATGCGACCGATACTGCAGGAGCGATGCCGACGAAAATCAGCAGCGGTGTCATCAGGAAGCCGCCGCCGATCCCGAACATGCCGGAGACGAAGCCGACTGCAGCGCCCATCGCCAGGATGAGCAACACATTGATCGGAATGTCGGCGATCGGGAGATACAGTTGCACGCGCGTTCGCTTCGGAATTCTGGCCCTGAGTTGGGCCGAAACCGCTCACGGCGTGGTTCTGGAGGCGGCGCGGATTGCGAGCCGCGTCCTCGTCTTAGACGATATCGTCCGTTGATGGGATTAAAGAATTCGGTAAAGGCGCGGTTTTCCGCCTCTACCGATGATGCACCTTTCAAGGTGGTAAATTTTGTTGGGCCAGGCGCAGGCCGGCGGCGTCACGACTTCCTGGCCGGATCGGTGACGAGGTTCATGGCGGCAGCCTCGCTGGTGCCGAGCCAGCGGATTTTCTCGGTGGCTGACATGGCTTCCACGACCGACGAGGCCACGCCCATCTTGGTCATGTAGCTCAGCACATAGCCCATGGTGCGCTGCGCGGACGCGACAGGATCTGCCCCTGGCTTGGGCGACACAAAGCGGTGAACACCCAGCTTTGAGCCCTCGACGCCGATGCGGGCCTTGCCGCCGGCATAGGTCATCACGCAGGCGCTGGCGCAATAGGACGGTTTGATCCGGCCCGCCGAATCTACCGTGCCCACGGCGGTGGTCAGCCCGCGCGCGCGGATGATCTCGCCCATGATGATGGCCTGGCCGACATTTCCGCCGGGAGACGACAGCAGCACGGTATCGCCGGGCGTGAGTTTGGCTTCATCGAGCTTTTCGCGAAACCAGCTCGCAGTGGCCGGGCCGATCTCGCCCGTGATCGCCAGCGCCGGGCGGCCACGGCCTGAATTGTCCGGATCGAGACTTCCGACCTCCGAAGACGACATGCTCGGCGAGACATAGAGGTCTTTCCAATAGGCCCAGGCTTCGGGTTTGGAGAGCTCCTGATAGGCCTGCGCACCGATACCGCCGAATATCACGACCGCGAATGCGACCGAGGGCCAGTTGAACCATTTGCTGCGCGGTGCCTCGCGCGGCGGGGGCTGCGATGGGGCAGGCGGCTCGGCGGGACGTGCGGCCCAGGGGTTGACCGTAGGGATCCCTGATGGGCGTTCCGCGTCCCCCGATGTGTCGTCATTTCGAAAAGACAAACCAGTTTCCTCGTCGTTCAGTCCGGCTCGGCGCGCACGTCACTGCGGCAAGTCTGCTGAAGGTTTGTTGAGGAAATAAGACCGCCGGTTCGATCCGGCGGTCCAGAAATCTGGCCTAGCGCGCGGCCCGTTTGCCCATCGATGCTTTCGCCCCGGCCTGTGCCGGCGTGGCATCCCAACCGCCCGCGGGCGTCGCCACGTTAATGGCGTCATCGGGCTGGCCTTCCGGCGCGAAAGTCTGGACCGCCAGCCTGGCCGCGGCCAGCGACTGCGGATCGAGGCGCTTGGCGATGTCGTCGCGCTTGCGGCCGGCATCGACGTCGCCCTGGGCGGCGGCGAGGCTGAACCACTTGAAGCTCTCGGCGAGGTTCTGTTCGACGCCGATGCCGCGGGCATAGAGAATGCCGAGATTGAACTGGCTGTCGGCCACGCCGCGATCGGCAGCCTTGCGGAACCAGTACGACGCGCTCTTGTAGTTGGCGCCCTTGGTGCCGCCATCGGCATCGAGCACGGCGAGATTGTGCATCGCCTTGGCGTTACCACGGTCGGCGGCGAGCACGTAGTAGCGGCGGGCGACGTCGAGATCCTTCTTCGCGCCGAGGCCCTTCTCGAACAGCGCGCCCAGGCGGAACATGGCCGGCACGACATTGGCCTGCGCCGCGCGGTCATACCACTTGGCGGCTTCGTCGTAGTTCTGCGCCACGCCCTTGCCTTCGGCATAGCGGACGCCGATTTCGAACGCGGCAGAGGCGTCGCCCTTGAGCGCAGCGTTGCGCAACGCGGTGCTGCCGATCGTCTCGGGCAGGCGCTCGCCGGCGGGGATCGAGGCCGTGGTGATCTTCTGACCGCTCGACGGCAGTACCGGCCCGGTAGCACTGGCCTGCGGCGCGGCAATGCTGCCGGTTACATCGGGTGACACATATGGCACGGGCGCGGCCTGCGGCACCGGCTGCGGCGCAGGCTCGACAGCGGCGGGCGGCGGTGCGATCAGCGACTGCTTGCCGATCGGGGTCGGCGATGTCATCGACGGCGTTGCCTGCGCGGGTGCGGCAGGCTTGCTCTGGATTTCGGCCGGCTCGGGCGCGTTCAGCTGCAGCGGCGGTGACGAGTGAATATTCTCGGCCACCGGCGCGGGCGAGCCGCTGTCCAGCAGCGTCATCGCCATCTTGAACGAGCCGAGCACGATCACGACCACGCTGGCGCCGACCAGCAGCGAGCGGATCTTCGAGCCGATCGTGGAGGATGACTTTTCGCTATCGGCGAGCTGCGGCCCGGATCTGGTGGCCTTCGATTTGTCGGTCCTGGATTTGTCAGACCTGGACTTGTCGTTGCCGGTTGCGGCGGCAGCCTGTGCGGCGCGGCGCGCGGCAGCAATGAAACTCGACGCGGTGGCCTGTTGGGGCGCATCGACGGCGATTTCGCTGATCGCGTCTTCCGACGCGGCGATGCGTTCGGATGGCGATGCGCCGCGACCCTGCGGACGCGTGCCGGGTTCGAGCGGATGATCCGGCGGCAGCGCCGGGTCAACCATCGGGCGCGGCGACGGACGCTCTGCAGCGGATGAAGACTGCGCGACTGGCTTTGGCGCGGGCGGAGGATCGAGAATGTCGCTGATCGCCTTCGGCATCGGGAAGGCCGATGCCGGCTCGTGCGAGATCGCAGTCGCGGCGAAGTCGCGCGGCGCCGCATCGAAATGAACCTGCGGCGGACGCACCTCGACCTGCGACGGCGCAGCCTGTGGCTTCACCGGATTGGGCATCTGCGGACGCGGCGGAGCCGGCACCGAAACATCTGGTGCGGTCGCCGGGCGCGGGGGCGGAGCGGGTGTTGCAACGGGCGCTGATTGCTTGGCAGGCGCGGCGCTGACCGCGCGCAGATCGCCCTCGATCCTTGCGAGGCGATCGACCACATGGCCGAGCGTGGAGTGCACCACCTCAAGCGAATCCTGCGTGTGGCGGTCGGTTTCCGACTGGCTGAAGCGCATGTCGGAGAGTTCGCGCTTGATCGTGTCGACCAGGCCGGGATCGACCGACGGCGCTTTGCTGCGGGGATTGTCCAGCGCGGCGAACATCGACTGCTGGCGTTCGAGATGGCGCAGGATGTCCTGCAGCCCGTCCTCGACGCGGCCGAGATTGTTGCCGCGCGTATCCGTGATGCTCTCCATCCGCTCGAGCAGATAGGAGACGCGCTGTTCGAGATGCGCGAAGGCCGACGACGAGTCATTGCCCACCGGCATATGGTCGAGACGCTCGGACAGCGTCCGCAATGCGGTTTCCAGATGATCGGAGCTCGCCATGACAGCCGGGCGCTCGCGATTTTCCAGCGCTGCCGTCAGCGTCATGATGCGCGCCTCAAGCGCGGCAAAGGAATCGCTGTTGTCGGCGCGTGCAAGCTGATCGACCTTCGACGACAGCGTCTGCAGGTCGTCGCTGAGACGGCCGAGCGCTTCGTTGGAGGCGACGTTGGACACGATGGCGCGCAGCGCGGCGATCGCGCCCTGCAGCTGTTCCATGGTGCCGGGATCGTTGCTCGAGCGCACGATCAAGTCGATCTTGCCGCCGAGATTGCGGATCGCCTCGTCGAAGCCGGCGAGCTGTTCGGCTGGCGTCAGCGTGGTCAACGTCTTGTGGATGTCGGCGAGTGCGCGTTCGAGATTGGCCAGTACGTCGCCGTCGATGCCGCTGTGGCGGTTGTCGTCGATGCGGCGGCCGAGTTCACGGATCTCGTTCTCGATCGACTCGATGGCGCGGCGCGGCATCGCTTCGGTGATGACGTTGCGGATCTCGGCAAGCTCGCTGCGGAAGGCCGCGATCGACTGCTCGATATTGTTGTCCGGGCGCTGCAGCGCATCGATCTTGGTCGTGATCTGGAACAGCTGCCGCTCCAGGCCGGACATATCCGGCATGAAGCTCTGCGGCGGCGCGGCAGGTTGTGCGTAAGGCGGCTGTACAAATGACGGTGCAATCGGCGGCGCATTTCGCGGGGCCATCCGCGGCGTACCGTCGAGTTCGCCCTGGCGGGCGGCAATCTCGGCGATGGCGAAGTCCAGCGAGAACGGATCGATCGGCGGCGAGGCGCTATAGACCTGATTGGCGGCGCGCTCGACCATATCGATGCGTGGCTGCTGCTGTGTCGGCGCGGGGCGATATGTGGGTTCACTGATTTGCGACAAGCGCGCGTCGAGCCGTGAAATCGCATCATTGAGCTGGCGCGCAACGCCGGGCTCGCTGTTGCGCTGTGCAGGCTTCGAGAACAGTTCGATCTGCCGGGCAATGGCATCGAGCCGTTCGTGGATTTCGACGACATCGGCAGCGTCGCGCTGCGGCAGGGCCGCACGCGGGGTGAGGGGGCGTTCCTGGTCGCGCGGGCGTGCGTTGGGCGAGTTATAGCGCGGGGGAGCTTCGCCGATGGTCGAGTTCAGCCAGTCGCCCAGCGACATCCCGGCACGGCGCGCCGCGGCTTCGGCCCGCTCGCGAACCGATGGCTCAATCCCGTCAACACTCCACGATACGCGCGAATTCATGCTTTGGTCCGGTTCCGAGCTTGACGCCCACCAGCGCCTGCAGCGTCCCCCGCGCGTCCCATTGTGAAGACAATCGTAACGTGCGCGGGTCGTCTGCCTCTGATCCGGACTTTTCAGGGTTAGGGTAAATAACGGGTTAAGGATCGGGCCGAGCGGGCCTTAAAAGTTAACTCGCTGATACACTTGCGCCGATTTGCAGGTAGGATCGGATGTCTCTGGCTTTGGCGTCAGCGCGTAAACAGCGCACTCAAATCGTCGACATCCAGTTCGGTGATGGCGCTGTGGCGCGGGTCCATGACGGCGGACTGGCCGATATAGGCCCAGTAAAGAAATTCGGCACGGGGCAGCGCCCGCTGGCTTTCCACCCCGGCCTCGATCAGCCATTTCGCCATGTAGCCGACCCGTCTCGCATCCACCGAGGCGACCATTTTGGCGACGTCTGCGTCAGTCGAGGCCATGGCGCGGATGGCACGGTCCAGGCTGCGGTCTTCGTTGAAAGCGAGCTTCATCAGATGGGTCAGGCGTGCGGCGCCCACGATCGACGTATCGATCCCCTCGATCACCTGATCGGTCGTCCGCTCCTGCCAACGCTGCAGAAGCTGCAGCCGAAACTCCGATATATCCTTGAAATGCCAATAGAAACTGCCGCGTGAGACGTTCAGTCCGGTGGCCAGCGCGCCGACCTTCAGCGCGTCGGCGCCCTGCCGCGCGAGGATCCTCAGCCCGTGATCGAGCCAGGCCGAACGGGTCAGGCGGTCTTTGGTCAGTTGGTCATCCATCCCTCGACCATACACATGTGTATTGACGAAATCCACGCTCTGGCGTTAACGTCCATGCAGAAGTGTATGGAGCGGCGCTGGCCGAACAGTGCCCGATGCGGGAGGGAGAGCCGATGAGCGTGAGCGGCCTCGATAGATGGTACAGCTTCATGCGGTCTCATGACCGGGCGATGCTGTGGGACCTGCTGCATCCGGATGCCGTGTTCGAAAGCCCGGTCGTGCATGCGCCGCAGCGGGGCCGTGAGATCGTGTTCAAGTATCTGACGACTGCAGAGAAAGTGCTGGGTGGCCCCGGCTTCGCTTACAAAGGCGAATGGCGCAGCGACAACGGCGCGGTGCTCGAATTCGAGAACGAGATCGAAGGCATCAAAATCAATGGCGTCGACATGATCACCTTCGCCGATGATGGACGCATTACCCACTTCAAGGTGATGGTCAGGCCGCTCAAGGCCATCAACCTGTTGCACCGGTTGATGGGCGAGGAATTGGCGCGGCAATGAGCCGCCAGCTGCTTGCTTCATCTCCGATAACAATTGCGTAAATCTGACACGGCGGCGCCGTATCATCCGATCAATCGAATTCAAACCGAGAGAATTCCATGCCCAGCTACAAAGCCCCGCTCGAAGACGTCGGCTTCCTGCTCAACGACGTGTTTCAGTTCGATCGCTACAACAATCTGCCCGGCTTTGCTGACGCGTCCGCCGATGTGCGCGAGGCGATTCTGGGCGAAGCCGCCAAGCTCAGCGAAGAAGTGCTGCAGCCGCTGAATCGCGTCGGCGATCTCGAAGGCTGCAAGCGCAACGACGACGGCAGCGTGACCACGCCGAAAGGCTTCAAGGAAGCGTACAAGCAGGTCGCCGAAGGCGGCTGGCTCGGCCTCTCGGCTCCCGCTGAATTCGGTGGCCAGGGCCTGCCGGTGACGCTGTCGCAGACCGTCGCCGAATTCCAGATCTCCGCCAATATGGCGTTCTCGATGTATGGTGGCCTCACCATGGGTGCGACCGCAGCACTCATCGTGCACGGCAAGCCCGAGCAGAAGTCGATGTTCCTGCCGAAGATGGTCGCTGGCGAATGGACCGGCACCATGAACCTCACCGAGCCGCATTGCGGCACGGATCTGGGTCTTTTGCGCACCAAGGCCGCGCCGCAGGCGGACGGCAGCTACAAGATTTCCGGCACCAAGATCTTCATCTCGGCCGGTGAGCACGACCTTGCCGACAATATCATCCACCTCGTGCTGGCCCGCATCGAGGGCGCACCAGCCGGCATCAAGGGCGTGTCGCTGTTCGTCGTGCCGAAGTTCCTGGTCAATGCCGATGGATCGATCGGCGCACGCAACGGCGTGATGTGCGGCTCGATCGAGCACAAGATGGGCATCCACGGCAATTCCACCTGCGTGATGAATTACGACGGCGCCACCGGCTGGCTGATCGGCGAAGAGAACAAGGGCATGCAGGGCATGTTCGTGATGATGAATGAAGCCCGTCTCGGCGTTGCCGTGCAGGGCCTCGCGCAGTCGGAAGTCGCCTATCAGAATGCGGTCGCCTATGCGAAGGACCGGTTGCAGGGCCGTTCGCTGACGGGCCCGAAGTCGCCGGACAAGCCGGCGGATTCCATCATGGTGCATCCGGACGTGCGCCGCACGCTGCTGACGATCCGCGCCTTCAACGAAGCTGCCCGCGCCATGGTGGTGTGGACCGCGCTGAAGAGCGACGTCGCGCATCGCTCCGACGATCCGAAGGAGCGTCAGGCGGCCGACGATCACATGGGCCTGATGACCCCGGTGCTGAAGGGTGTGCTCACCGATGGCGGTTTCGCCAATGCGGTATCGGCGCAGCAGATGTTCGGCGGTCACGGCTATATCGCCGAATGGGGCATGGAGCAGTTCGTCCGCGATGCGCGCATTGCCATGATCTATGAAGGCGCCAACGGCATCCAGGCACTCGATCTCGTCGGCCGCAAGCTGCCGCGCGACGGTGGCCGTGCCGCGATGGCGTTCTTCGGCGAGGTCGCAGCCTTCGCCAAGGAGCATGGCGGTGATGAGGCCATGAAGCCTTACCTCGATCCGCTCTCGAACGCGCTCGGTCATCTGCAGCAGGCAACCATGTGGCTGATGAACAACGCCATGATGAAGCCGGACAATGCCGGTGCCGGCGCCACCGATTACATGCAGCTGTTCGGCCTCACGGCCTTCGCCTATATGTGGGCGAAGATGGCCAAGGTGGCGCAGGACAAGATTGCCACTGATGGCGCGACACCCTATCTGACGACCAAGCTGGTCACCGGCCGCTTCTTCATGGAGCGGATGTTGCCCGAAACCGCACTCCATCTCGCCCGCATCCAGACCGGAAGCGCGACGACGATGGAGCTTCCTGCGGAAGCGTTCTGAGATCTAGCTGCTGCCACATACTCAAACTGTCATCCCCGCCTAGCGCACCGGAGGTGCGCGCGGAGCGGGGATCCAGTAAACACAGAGTCCACGGATAAAACGCGGACGTCGGAGTTTACTGGATCGCCCGGTCAAGCCGGGCGATGACAGCGTTCTGGAAATTTGAACAACACGACCACTCTGAGGGAGACACCATGCCCGAGGCATATATCTACGATCACGTTCGCACGCCGCGCGGCCGCGGCAAGGCTGATGGCTCGCTGCATGAGGTGACTGCACTGGCGCTCGCCACTGCACCGCTGAAGGCGCTCAAGGAGCGCAACAACCTGCAGCCGGGCACCATCGATGACGTCATCCTCGGCGTGGTCGACCCGGTCGGCGAAGCCGGTGGCGACATCGCACGCATGGCTGCGCTGTCGGCCGGCTACGGCAATGACGTGCCGGGCATCCAGATCAACCGCTTCTGCGCCTCAGGCCTCGACGCCGTGAACTTCGCCGCGGCGCAGATCATGTCGGGCCAGCACGACATGACCATTGGCGGCGGTGCCGAGAGCATGAGCCGCGTCGGCATTGGTGCCGCCGGTGGCGCGTGGCCCGTCGATCCGTCGATCGCCGTGCCTGCTTATTTCATGCCCCAGGGCGTCTCGGCCGATCTGATCGCAACCAAATACGGTTTCTCCCGCGACGACGTCGATGCCTATTCGGTGCAGAGCCAGCAGCGCGCTGCCAAGGCCTGGGATGAAGGCCGCTTCAAGAACTCGGTCATTCCGGTGAAGGACATCAACGGCCTCACCATTCTGGCCAAGGACGAGCATATGCGTCCGTCCACGACGATGCAGTCACTGGCCGCGCTGCAGCCGTCCTTCGTGACGATGGCGCAGATGGGCGGCTTCGATGCCGTGGCGATCCAGTCGCATCCGGAAATCGAAGGCGTCAACTATGTCCATCACGCCGGCAACTCGTCGGGTATCGTCGATGGCGCTGGCGCCGTGCTCCTCGGCAGCGAGGCGGCCGGCAAGAAGGCGGGCTTGAAGCCGCGCGCGAAGATTCGCGCCTTTGCCAATATCGGCTCCGAGCCGGCGATGATGCTCACCGGTCCGGTGGATGTCACCAAGAAGGTGCTGGAGCGTTCCGGCATGAAGCTGTCGGACATCGATCTGTTCGAGCTCAACGAGGCCTTCGCCTCGGTGGTGCTGCGCTTCATCCAGGCCTTCGAGATCGACAATGAGAAGATCAATGTCTGCGGCGGCGCCATCGCCATGGGCCATCCGCTCGGTGCCACCGGCGCGATGATCCTTGGCACTGTGCTGGACGAACTCGAGCGCACTAACAAGTCGACGGCCCTCGTCACCCTCTGCATCGGCGGCGGCATGGGCACCGCCACCATCATCGAACGCGTGTAAGGAGCGGCCAACATGACCTTCAAGAATTTCAAGGTTGAGACCGACGCCGACGGCATCGCCCTCGTCACCTGGGATATTGCCGGCCGTTCGATGAACGTGCTCGACGTGGCGACCATCGAGGAACTCGGCGCCATTGTCGATCAGACGACTGCGGATGCCGCCGTGAAGGGTGTCGTCATCACCTCCGGCAAGGAAGCTTTCTCGGCCGGTGCCGATCTGTCGATGCTGGAAGGCATGGGCAAGGTGTTCGCCGAGACCAAGGTAGCCAAGGGCGAGGAAGCCGCACAGCAGATGCTGTTCGACGAGAGCCGGAAGCTGTCGCTGACGCTGCGCAAGATCGAGACCTCCGGCAAGCCATGGGTCGCGGCCATCAATGGCCTCGCGCTCGGCGGCGCGTTCGAACTGACGCTGGCCTGTCACTATCGCGTCGCGGCTGAAAATCCGAAGACGCGTCTGGGCCTGCCCGAAATCAAGGTCGGCCTGTTCCCCGGCGGCGGCGGCACCCAGCGCCTCGCGCGCATGCTGCAGCCGCAAGACACCATGCAGATGCTGCTGAAGGGCGAAGCGATCAATCTCGTCAAGGCGAAGGCGATGGGCATCGTCGGCGCGGTGGTGCCATCAGCCGATCTCATCTCGGCCGCGAAGGAGTGGATCAAGGCTGGCGGCAAACCCGTGGCGCCCTGGGACGAGAAGGGTTTCAAGCTGCCCGGCGGCCCCGTCTATTCCAAGCAGGGCATGATGATGTTCCCCGCTGGCAACGCCATCTATCGCCGCGAGACCTTCGACAATTATCCGGCGGCCCGCGCGATCATGCAGTGCGTCTATGAAGGCCTGCAGCTGCCGATGGATGCGGCGCTCCGCGTCGAGTCCCGTCAGTTCGCGCATATCCTGCAGACCAAGGAAGCGGCGGCGATGATCCGCAGCCTGTTCCTGTCGATGCAGGAGCTCAACAAGGGTGCGCGTCGTCCGCAGAACGTGCCGCCGACCAAGGTCAAGAAGCTCGCCGTCATCGGCGCCGGCTTCATGGGCGCGTCAGTCGGCTTCGTCTCCGCACGCGGCGGCATGGACGTGGTGCTGATCGATCGCGATCAGGCCAGTGCCGACAAGGGGCTCGGTCATTGCATCGCAGCCATCGATGGCCTGATCGCGAAGGGCCGCGCCAAGGAGGCGGACAAGACCGCCTTGATGGCGAAGATCACCGCGACTGCCGATTTCGATGTGATCAAGGACTGCGACCTCGTTATCGAGGCCGTGTTCGAGGATCGCGCGGTCAAGGCCGAGATCTACAAGAAGGTGCAGCCGCTGCTGAAGGAAGGCGCGATCATCGCGTCGAACACCTCGACGTTGCCGATCAACTCGCTCGCCGAGGAATTCGCCGATCAGTCCAAGTTCATCGGCATCCACTTCTTCTCGCCGGTCGAGAAGATGATGCTGGTGGAGATCATTGTCGGCAAGAACACCGGCGATGTCGCGCTCGCCACCGCGCTGGATTACGTCCGCGTTATCGGCAAGACGCCCATCGTCGTCAATGACTCCCGCGGCTTCTTCGCCAATCGCTGCGTGTTGCGCTTCACGGCCGAAGGCCTTGAAATGCTGCTCGAGGGCGTGCCGCCGGCGATGATCGAGAACACCGCCAAGATGGCCGGCATGCCGGTCGGCCCGCTGTCGTTGTCGGACGAGATCGCGCTCGATCTCGTGCTGAAGATCATGAAGGCCACCGAAGCCGATCTCGGCTCGCAGGCGGTCGATCAGGCGCAGAAGAAGCTGATCGTCGAGATGGTCGAGAAGCAGGAGCGCTTCGGTCGCAAGAACGGCAAGGGCTTTTATGAGTATCCGCCGAAGGGCAAGGGCTCGAAAGCTCTCTGGAAGGGCATCGCCCCGCTCCTGCCGAAGCCGGTCGATCCCGATACGCTCGATGTCGAAGAGCTGAAACAGCGCTTCCTGGTGGTGCAGGCGGTGGAAGCCGCGCGCACCGTCGAAGATCACGTGATCGTCGATCCGCGCGAGGCCGATGTCGGCTCGATCCTCGGCTTCGGCTTCGCGCCGTTCACCGGCGGCACGCTGAGCTATATCGACTTCATGGGTACCAAGAAGTTCGTCGAGCTCTGCCACAAGCTTGAAGCCAAATACGGCTCCCGCTTCACGCCGCCGAAGCTGCTCGAAGAGATGGCCGCCAAGGGCGAGACCTTCTACGGCCGCTTCCCGCCGAAGAAGCTCGCGGCGGCTTAGTCGATTAGCACGGACCGTAATGCTCCCTCCCCCCTTGCGGGGGAGGGCCGGGGAGAGGGGTGCCCAGAACTCGGGCGACGCGATTTGCGGCCACCCCTCTCCCGCAAGGGGAGAGGGGACGACAGCGCCAAGTCTATCGTGTCGTGATCAACGCGGCATCCAACACAAACAAAAAAGGGCCGGATCAATGATCCGGCCCTTTCGTATTTCAGCTCGATGCCAGCAGCTTACGCCGCCTTCATCAGGCCTTCCTTTTCTAGCGCGGCCTGCACCTGCGGGCGGGCAGCGACGCGATCCTTGTAGGCCATCAGGTTCTTGAACTCGGAGAGATCGATGCTCATCCGGTCGGCCCATTTCAGCATGACGAACAGATAGCCGTCGGCGACGCTGAAATCCTTGCCCAGCAGGTAATCCTTACCTGCGAGCTGGCCATCGAGATATTTGAACTTGCCCATCAGGCGGGTCTTGAAGAAGCCCTTCACTTCGTCGTCGAACACCGGCTGGAACAGCGGGCTGAAGTTCTTGTGCAGTTCGCCATTGATGAAACCAAGATATTCCTGCAGCTGACGGCGTGCATCGCTGCCATTGGCCGGCGCCAGATTTTTGGCAGCGGCCTGGTCGGCGATGTACTGCACGATAACCGGACCTTCGGTCACGAGCGCACCGCTGTCGAGGCCGAGGGCCGGCACCTGGCCCTTGGGGTTGATGGCGAGATAGTCGTCGCCATTTTCCAGCTTCTTGGCTTTGAGGTCGACCTTCACGAGATCGTAAGGCAGGCCAGCTTCGAGAAGTGCGATATGAGGCGAGAGCGAACAGGCGCCTGGCGAATAATACAGCTTCATCGAAAATTCCTCCCTGAGGACATTGGTTTAACCACGCGGGTGACTAAATGCATATGCATGAAAGAGTCAAGATTGATGCAGCTGCATCAAGTGGGCTAGGGTGCCGCCACCATTTGGACTGAGCCATGAAACGTAAACCTTCCACCGAGGCGACAGCCGCCTGGATCCGCCTGATGCGAATCCAGAGCCGGGTGCTGGACGGCGTCGAGCAGGACCTCAAGCGCGCCGGCTTTCCGCCGCTCGCATGGTACGACGCGTTGGCCGAGCTGTCGCGCTCGCCGACCGGCGAGATGCGCCCGGTCGAGCTCGAAAAGCAGATGCTGATACCGCAATATTCGACGTCGCGGCTGATCGATCGTCTGGTCGATGAAGGCCTGGCGGCGCGCCGCGAATGCAAGATGGACAAGCGCGGCCTGTTCGTCGAGATCACGGCGGCCGGGCGCGAGTTGCACAAGAAGATGGGCTGCGCCTATTCAACGGCGATCGAGAAACATGTCGGCTCGAAACTGTCCGACGCAGATGCAGCAAAACTGTGCGGTCTGCTCGACCGGCTCGGCTGCGCGTGCCAAGAAGCGGCACCAACAGTGACATCGCCGGCCGCCAGAGACGCCGCGCCGGCGCGATGAACCTTAAATTTTTGCCTGCGTTCGCGACCCGCACGGGCCGCGGGCGTTCCCGACACCGCGCGCAACAGATTGCAGCGCCTTTCATTCGGAATTTCCATGGCGCGTGACCAAATCGATATGACGCCGCTGCAATCGCGCGACGAACTCGTGGCGTGGCTGGCGGCGGGCGTGAAGCCGCCATCGGAATTCCGCATCGGCACCGAACACGAGAAGACGCCGTTTACGCTCGTCGGTCACAATCCCGTGCCTTACGAAGGCCCGCGCGGCATCGGCGCGGTGCTCGACGGTATGAAGCATCTGCTCGGCTGGGAGCCGATCATGGAAGCCGGCAATATCATCGGCCTCTATGACGTCACCGGCGGCGGCGCGATCTCGCTCGAGCCCGGCGGCCAGTTCGAACTCTCCGGCGCGCCGGTGGAAACGATCCATCAGACGCAGTCCGAATTGATGGCGCATCTGGCGCAGGTGCGTGAAGTGGCGACGCCGCTTGGCATCGGCTTTCTGGGTCTCGGTCTCACGCCGTCGTGGTCGCGCGCGCAGATTCCGGTGATGCCCAAGGGGCGCTACAAGATCATGACCAACTACATGCCCAAAGTTGGCCAGTACGGTCTGGACATGATGTACCGGACCTGCACGGTGCAGACCAATCTCGACTTCTCCTCGGAAGCGGACATGGTCAAGAAGCTGCGCGTTTCCGTTGCGCTGCAGCCGATCGCGACTGCCTTGTTCGCCAACTCCCCTTTCACCGAGGGCAAGCCGAACGGCTTCCTGTCGTTCCGGTCCGAAGTCTGGCGCGACACCGATAATGCGCGCTCGGGCATGATCCCGTGGGCGTTCGAAGACGGCATGGGCTTCGAGCGCTGGGTCGATTACGCGCTGGATGTTCCCATGTATTTCGTCAAGCGCGGGGACACTTACATCGATGTGTCCGGCTCGTCGTTCCGCGATTTCTTCGCGGGCAAGAACGAAAAGATACCCGGCAAGCGACCCACTCTCTCGGATTGGGCCAATCATCTCTCGACGATTTTTCCCGAAGTGCGCCTGAAGCGTTACCTGGAAATGCGCGGCGCCGATGGCGTGCCGTCGGATCGTTTGCCGGCACTGTCGGCGTTCTGGGTCGGATTGCTTTATGACGACAGCGCCCTCAATGCGGCCTGGGATATCGTCAAGAACTGGACTGCGGCGGAGCGACAGGCGTTGCGCGACGATGTGCCGAAGTTGGGCTTCAAGGCGAAGATCAAGGATCGGTATCTGTTCGAAATCGCCAAAGAGTGTCTGCAGCTGGCCCATGGTGGCCTGCGCCGGCGCGGCAAGCTCGACGCGCACGGCCGCGATGAGTCCCACCATCTGGAGGCACTCGATCGGATACTGGATTCCGGAAAGACTCCGGCCGAGCAGATGCTCGACAGGTTCCATGGCGCCTGGGGTGGCTCGGTGGCGCCAGCCTATAAGGAATACTGCTTCTAGATCAGCGGCTTGGCGAAGCTGAAAATCTGTTCATCAGCGGTACAGGTGACCGGCGTTCCAATGGCGTCCTTCTTACGCCGTTTGCAAACCGCTGAAAGTCATCCTGCATGCCGAGGAACCTGTTCAGAGCGTGTCTGACAGCCCTCGCCATGCTGTTGGTCGCAGCCGTTGCACCTGCTCAGGCGCAAACCAATTTCGATCGTCCCGGCGGTGATTATTCGCGCTCGGTCTCTCTGTCCGGCGATCCCGCGGAATGCGCGCTGATCTGCGAGCGCGACAAGAAGTGCCGCGCCTGGAGCTTCAACTATCCGAGCGATAATTCCGAAAACGCGGTGTGCTGGCTGAAAGACAAGGTCCCGCCGCGGGTCGAGAGCTATTGCTGCGTCTCCGGCGTGCGTGGCGCCGGTGTCATTGAGCCGCGCACCGGTCCGGTGGAAACCTCGACAGATCGTTTTGGCGGCGACTATCGTTCGTTCGAGATCAAGAACGACGACAAGGCCGAGCACGGCGATGCATGTCGCGATGCCTGCCAGGGCGACAATAAATGCCGCGCCTGGACCTTTGCGCGGCCCGGTTATGCCGGCAAGAATGCGCGCTGCTTCCTGAAGAACGACATCAAGCCGCCGCGGCGAAAACCGGGTTTCATCTCGGGCGTTGTGAGGTAGCATTCCGGTAATAAAGGGAGTTGAGCCATGACGCGTCTCCTGCCCGCAGTGACATTCGCTGGATTACTGATTGCTGTTACGACGGTCGCCGCCGTCGCCCATCACGGTTGGGGCAGCTACGACGCTGCCAATCCGGTCACCGTGAACGGTCCTGTCGAAAACAGCAAATTCGAGAATCCGCACGCGACGATCGTGATCAAGGGGGCCGACAAGGCCTGGACCGTCACTCTTGCGCCGACCTCTCGCATGACGGCGCGCGGGGCATCCGCCGATATCGTGGCTGTCGGCAAGACGGTCTCGGCCTTCGGCTATCCATCCACCGTCGAGAAGGACGAGATGCGCGCCGAACGCATCACCGTGGACGGCAAAACCTACGAACTACGATAGCGCCCGGCCCATGACCGAGGGCGCACCCGCAATCTTCATGGCCATGGAGGCGTCCGCAATTGGCGCTGCGATCCGGCAATCGCGCTGGCTCTATATGTCCGCCAATATCGGCCACATCGTCGCGCTGATGTTCTTCGCCGGTGCCATTGCGGTGATGGATGTCCGGCTCGCGGGCGGGTTGGCTGCAACGGCGCCCGGTCCGCTGCTGCGCAGGGCGCGCCGCTTTGCCATTGCCGGATTTCTCGGCCTCGTGCTCACCGGCAGCATTCTGTTTACCGCCGAAGCGAGTCATGTGGTGCTGAACCGCGTGTTTCAGATCAAGGCGGCTCTGATCGCGCTGGGCTTGCTCAATGTCGTCTGGGTTGAGGCGATCATCATGCCGAAGATCGCCGCGTTGCCGCCGCTGTCACCGATGCCTGCGGGTGCGCGGCAAGGCGCGCTGGCATCAATGGCCATCTGGTTCGCGGTCGCCATATGCGGCCGCGCGATTGCTTACTTCTGAGCTGCTGTCGCGGCGCTCAATGCACCCCGGTGAAGAATCGCGCCATGCGGAAGCCCGATAGCCAGTTGGTGACCGGCTGGTTGCGCACGCCGAGATCCCATGAGCCGACGATGGCATCGACGCGGCCGACGAGGTTGTCCATCGGCAGCAGGCCGACACCACCTTGCGACACCGGAACGCGGCTGTCGGCAGAGTTGTCGCGGTTGTCGCCCATCACGAACAGATGGTCGGGGGGAATGACGACTTCCGGCGTGTTGTCGAGGCGGCCGTTGTCACGCAGCTTGAAGATCGGATGCGACACGCCGCCGGGCAGGGTTTCGACATAACGATGCGCCGGTTCGGAGCCGCCGCTATCGTCTTCCGCGGCACCGATGCCGTCGGCCTTCACCGACGTCGCGACGCCATTGAGCCAGACCTGACCGCCGCGCAGTTCGACGCGATCGCCGGGCAGGCCGATCACGCGCTTGACCCAGACCTGGGAGCGGTCGCCGGGCCAGCGAAACACCACGACATCGCCGCGCTTCGGCGTGGTCGCGAAGACGCGGCCGGTCTCGGGAAGGGAGACATGGATCGGCAGCGAGGCTGTTGAGTAGCCGTAGGGAAATTTGGTTGCGAGCAGTGCATCGCCGATCAGCAGCGTCGGTTCCATCGAGGCCGACGGCACATAGAACGGCTCGGCGAGCGCGCCCTTTGCCACGAATACGATGCCGACGATCGCGACGATCTGTGCCAACTGACCGGACCAGCGTTTTGCGGTCGATGCGACGGTTGTGGTTTCCGTATCCGTGGTCACGAGCCCGTTCCTCCGATGGTCACCTTGTCCATGCGCAGCGTCGGCTGGCCAACGCCCACCGGCACGCCCTGGCCGTGTTTGCCGCAAGTCCCGATGCCGTCATCGAGCGCGAGATCGTTGCCGATCATGCTGATGCGGTGCAGGTCGGTCGGACCGTTGCCGATCATCATCGCGCCCTTGAGTGGGGCGCCGATCTTGCCGTTCTCGATCTTGTAGGCCTCGGTGCACTGAAACACGTATTTGCCGGAGGTTATGTCGACCTGGCCACCGCCGAAGTTCACCGCATAGATGCCGTTCTTCACCGAGGCGAGGATTTCGGCGGGATCGCGCTGGCCGGCCAGCATGTAGGTGTTGGTCATGCGCGGCATCGGCACATGGGCATAGCCCTGACGGCGGCCGTTGCCGGTCGGCTTCATGCCCATGAGGCGCGCGTTCTGGCGGTCCTGCATGTAACCGACGAGGATGCCGTCCTCGATCAGCGTTGTGCGATTGGTCGGCGTGCCTTCGTCGTCGATGGACAGCGAGCCGCGGCGCGACGAGATGGTGCCGTCATCGACGACAGTCACGCCCTTGGCGGCAACCTGCTGGCCCATCAGGCCGGCAAAAGCCGAGGTCTGCTTGCGATTGAAATCGCCTTCGAGCCCGTGGCCGACGGCTTCATGCAGCATCACGCCGGGCCAGCCGGGGCCGAGCACGACATCCATTTCGCCGGCAGGGGCCGGGATCGATTCGAGGTTCACCAGTGCCTCGCGCAGCGCGCCGTCGGCTGCCGTGTGCCACGAACCGCTCTCGATGAAGCGCGCATAGCCCTCGCGGCCGCCATAACCCTTGGAGCCGCTTTCCTGCCGATCGCCCTGACCGGCCACGACGGAGATATTCACGCGGACCAGCGGGCGAATGTCGCGATAGCTCTCGCCGTCCGGGCGCAGGATTTCCACCACCTGCCAGGTGGCGCCGAGAGAGACCGAGACCTGGCGGACGCGGGGGTCCTTGTCGCGCACATAGGCGTCGATCTCCGCCAGTAGCTTGACCTTGGCCTCGAAGCCCGGCGCGTCCAGCGGATTGTCGTCACTATAGAGCCGCACATTGGTATGCGAAGGCGCTGCGGCAAAGGTGCCCGCATAGCCGCCACGGACCGCATTGACCGCATCGGCCGCACGGATCAGCGCCGGGATCGAAACGTCGGAGGAATGCGCATAGCCGACCGCATCGTCCTTGACGGCGCGAAGGCCAAAACCCTGCGCGGTGTCGTAGGTTGCCTGCTTTAGCCGGCCGTTGTCGAAACCGAGCGCCTCGGACTGGCTGTATTCGAGAAACAGCTCGCCATCGTCAGCTCCCTGAAGCCCCCGCATGAGCTCGCGGCGAACCTCGTCGCGGTCCAGATGGGCGCGGTCGATCAGGGAGGTGGTGGCTGGGCTGGTCATGCAGGCTCCAATGTCAGCGGCGCGGCCCCGGCGCCAGGCGCGGGGCCACGATTTCAATTTGTAGCGACAACCCGGGGATGGGTCGCCTTACAATGGCGTAACCTGTGGCGAAACAGGCGATTTAAACAAAGATAGGTGCTGCGGCGGGAAAAAGGGAGAGCCGATCTGCGGCGCCAAATGGTGTCATGGCACCCGCCCGCTTCTGCCTCCGGTTCCGATTGGAACTATTACAAATCTCCGGGTGCCGGGATTGATGGTAGCGGCGTCCTTCGCAGGGTATGAGGACATCGTCGTTCGTCGACGGGCCAAAAGGCCGGGACGCGGTCTTTTCCAGAGAGATACTGTCGCTTTTCATGGCCTCACGAACCAAATCCGCATTCTTGCAAGTCCATTCCATCATCGGCCTGGCGATCTCGCTGATCCTCGGCCTGATCGGTCTGACCGGCGCCATGCTGAGCTTCGAGGACGAGATCGTCGCTGCGCTGAATCGCGATGTGACGAAGGTGGATCCGCGGCCCGCACCTGTGCTCGGACCTGATGAGCTGGTGGCGCGGGTTCAGGCAGTGCCGGGGGCGGGCAAGGTTGGTCTCATCGTCTTTTCGAGCGAGCCCGGCACGGCGGTGCGGATGCGCTTTGCCCGCAGCGAGACTGGGGAGCGCTCGTCGGTCTATGTCGATCCCTATGATGGCCGCGTCGTCTCTGCGATGCAGGGGGAGGGCTTCTTCGCGACCCTGCGCAACCTGCATCGCTTTCTGCTGTTGCCGGGCAACGGCAATGGCTATGGCCGTCTGATCACCGGCGTCGCCGTGCTTGGCCTGTTCGTATTGCTGATCTCCGGGATGGTGTTGCGCTGGCCGCGCCGTGTCCGCAGCATCAAGGCTTGGCTGAGGCCGAATCTGGCGATGCCCGGCCGTCCGTTTCACAGGTCGCTGCACAGCGTCGTCGGCACGTGGTTGCTGCCGGTCTATCTGGTGACCATTCTCACCGGCCTCTGGTGGTCGTTCGACTGGTACAAGGCCAGCGCCACTTGGCTTCTGTCGAGCAAGCCCGCTGCGAGTGCGCCGGCCATGCGCGGAGCAAAGGGGGGCGCCAAAGCACCTGCCGCTGATGCGCCTGCGACTCCGTCACTCGACAAGGTCTGGTCGACGTTTCTGGCTGATCAAGGCAGCCGCTATGCGATGGCGATCATGCAGGTGCCGAACGGACCGGGCAGTGTCGTGCGTATCCGCTCGGTGGCAAAGGATGCGTCATTCGATGAAGCGCGCGACGATTTCCGCATCGATGGCGTGACCGGCCGCATGGTGTCGGCAGAGCTCTACAACGACAAGACATTCGGTGAGCGCATTCTGGCCGCGGTGCTGCACATCCACACCGGTGCGTTCCTGGGATTGCCCGGCCGCATCGTGTTCTTGCTGGCCGCGGCCTTGATGCCGTTGTTCACCGTGACCGGCTTCATCCTGTATTTCTCGCGCCGCCGCCTGCGCGCGGCATCGAAGCCCGGGCGCCGTCATGCGGTCGGGCTGGTGCCCGGCGAGTAAGGCGCTCCGTTCCCGGATCAAGGATGAGTCAGGGGTGCTGCGCTCTCGTCGGATTCGGATGAGGTCGCGGATCGGGCCTGCATCGCAGAGAAATGCGCCTGCGACCATCGGAACAGTTCGTCGAAGACCGGCCTGAGCGCTCTCGCCGATTCCGTGATTTCATATTCCACCCTCGGAGGGATCTCGGCGAAGACCGTGCGCTTGACGAGCCCGTTGGACTCGAGATCGCGCAGTTGCGTCGTCAGCATGTGTTGCGTGACACTCGGAATCGCTCGCTGCAGTTCTCCAAACCGGTGTTTGCTCTGGACCAGTTGCCAGAGGATCTCACATTTCCATTTGCCGGTAATCATCCCCAGCGCCCGATGAAAATCTTCTACTTCCCGGCCCTCCTGACATTCGGGGAGCGCGATATCGCCTGTTTTTCCATTAGTCATGTTTTTCATACTATCTCAGAAAAAGCATTCTACTTGTCTTTTTCATCTTACTGCCGAAATTTGTGCTTCGAAAGCGCGCCGTGGATCTGAAGCAGACTTTGCCGTCAGCCGCGCCGCCGAAACCGTTTTGACCATCTTCGGAGCCGCCCATGTCATCGTCTTCCGTCACCTCGTCAGCGCCGCGGCGCTGGACCTCCATCAGTCTCTGGGCCGTCAGGGGCTTGCTCGCTCTGGCGTTCGCTGCTGCGGGGACTGCCAAGCTTTACGGCGTGCCGATGCTCGTCGAAGAGTTCGAACATATCGGTCTTGGGCAATGGTTCCGCTATCTGACCGGCACGCTCGAGATATTCGGAGCAGCCCTGATCATCATTCCCTCAACGGTCGCGTTTGGCGCGGTCCTCCTGTGCTGCATCATGATCGGTGCGATTTTTACCCATGTGTTTGTCATTGGCGGCTCACCGATTCCGGCGATCGTGCTGCTCGCATTGAGCGCTATCGTGGCTTACGCCAAGCGCAGCATGATCCTCAGGTAGCGAGCGCTCGTCGCTCTCATCCGCCATCCACGGATGCCGTTGGCAAAAGCCGAACGTTTCAGTGTGTTCGAGTGCAAGTGATGATTTCAATGCGGAGTTATAGCGGCAAGGCTTTGGCCACGGTGGCGTTCGGTCTGGCATTTGCGGCACCGTTATTCGTCACCCTGGCTTTGACGGATGCAGGGTCCGCCATTTCAAAGCAGTGGGCGCCGGAGACGAAGCCTGCGGCGGTCAAGGCACATCGTCTCGTACTGCAGATCAACACTGACGATCCGACCGTCATGAGAGCACTGATTTCGACGTCGCTGAACCTGCCGAAATACTACCGGGAGACGAAGCAGGAGTTCTCGATCGAAATCGTCGCTTACAACGCCGGCATTCATATGTTTCGAGTGGATACGTCGCCGGTCAAGGAACTGCTGAAGGTCGTCCAGGCTCTCACGCCCGACGTTCGCTTCGTGGTCTGCGAAGCGACCAAGCTCGGCATGGAGCGCAGCGAGGGGCATCCGATTTCGTTTATCGACAATGTCCAGATGGTTCCGAGCGGGCCTGGACGGATCATCGAGCTACAGGAAGCGGGTTGGTCCTATATCCGATCCTGAGCGGCACCCTTCGCGACCTTATTTGATGCCCATCGGAGGCTGGACCGTGACAATACCGCATCGCGGACGGGCTATTGCTCGCTCGCCAATCTCGCGACGTACGCTGCTCAAAGGGGCACTGGCCACGACGGCCGCATTGGCGGCGGGGGGCGCTGCCGCGGATGCGCGGCCTGATGGGCCGCCGCCCTTTGGCACCGCGCGGCATCAGTTCACTGTCATCCGGGGAGCGCGTCCGATCCCGTCCGTTGCGGTGCCTCGCCTTGTCGGCAAGCCGGTCTATCTGACCGCGTTTCCAGGAAAGGTCGTTCTGGTCAATTTCTGGGCGACATGGTGCCCGGCGTGTAAGACCGAGTTGCCGATCCTTGATCGGCTGCAGGATATCGAGACGCGCGCGAATCTGCAGGTTATTGCGATTGCCACCGATCGCGCAGACGTTGCTTCGTTCGTACGCAGCCTGAAGCTGAGACACCTTGATGTCGGTATCGACCCTGGTGGACTGGTCGCGCGTGCCGGCGAGGTAGCTGCTCCGGACACTCCGTTCAGCCTCTACGCGATGCCTATCTCATATCTCATCGGGACGACGGGGCAGGTCGAAGGATATCTTGCTGGCGAGGCGGACTGGGCATCTGAAGATGCCCGGCGATTGCTGGACTATTACAGAGGGCGTGGTTCCGGCTAATGCTGCCGGGTTCAAAGCCTATGGCAGCTTGTCGTAACCCTCGCCGATGCCGTTGAGGCTGAGCGGGAAGCCGATGCCTTCTTCGGGCGTTTCGAAGATGATGAAAGTCGCGGTCTTCGCGGTGCGGAGCTGGGCGAGCAGCTTGTCGTCCATCACGACTTCGGCAACACAGCCATTGGGCAGGCAGCGCACGAAGCCGGCGCGGCCGACATCCTGATTGTCGAGCTTGAGGCCGAGGCCCGACGGCAGCAGCACGCCGAGCGGCGCCACCACGCGCATCAGCTTGCTCTTCTGGTCGGCAGTCTTCAGCACGATCACCGTGAGGCCAGCATTGGAGCGGTCTTCCGCCACCACGCTCTGGATCAGGGCGCATTGTTCCGCCTGGGCACCGGGCGGGGTGTCGCAGCGGATCTGCCAGTCGCCATGAACCGAGCGCACCGCACCCTGGGCGCTGGCGGTAGCCGGGACGGCGGCGATCGCCGCCAGGGCGAGACAACCGAGCGCCAGCCAGCGCCAGCCTGCAATCCCGCGGGCCGGGCGGTTCAGGGTCGGTTTATGCTGCAACTTCGAGTGCCCCATCCGGGTCGATTCCTTAGGCGGTGACGTGGTGGTCGTAGTCCAGGGCAGCACGCTTGACGCTGTCTGTCCGGAGGATTTTTCCAGACCACGGAATGATACGGCAATGACGGCGCCTTGAAGGCATCCACGGAGCCACGAAAGCGCTCTCAGGCGCGAATCAGCATCCTGCCGATCGCCTGATCTGTGCCTACATCGGACAATTCCGCTGTCAAGCGCCGTTCGGCTGCCGCACGCCTCTTTATATCTGATTTCATGCAGCAATTGCGACCTTCGTTCAATACCGCCGAATGCATTACGGGATGCGCCACTCCTGCATTGCGACAGACCGCGAATTATGGTTTGAGAGGCTAGATTTCGACGCATTCTAACAATTGCCTCCAGGCCAATCACTTGGGCGTTTTGGCAAATTGGCAGGGTGCGGATCGGGCGGCATAATTCGGCGACAGGCCGAAATGCGACAGTAAATATGGGAGCGCGAGCGGCATGAGGATGTCGAGGGGCCAGATTGGCCGCCGGTTGCTGGGGTTAGCAGTTGTTGGGGCCGGGCTTGCTTTTGGCGGTGCTGCATTCGCAGAGGTGATGGGCCAGCCCGCGCCGTGGGAATTCAAGCTGCAGGAAGCCGCCACGCCGGTGATGGAGAACATCACCTGGTTTCATAATTTCCTGCTCTGGCTGATCACCGCCATCACACTGTTCGTGCTTGTACTTCTCGTCATCGTGGTGATGAAGTTCAACTCCAAGGCCAACCCGGTCGCATCCAAGACCACGCACAATACGCTGATCGAAGTGGCGTGGACCATCATCCCGGTTCTGATCCTGGTCGCAGTGGCGGTGCCGTCGTTCCGTTTGCTGTTCCTGGAACTCGATATTCCGAAAGCCGACCTGACCATCAAGGCAACCGGCAAGCAGTGGTTCTGGACCTACAGCTATCCCGACAACGGCCCGTTCGAATTCGACTCGCTGATGGCCACCGACAAGCAGCCGCGCCTTCTTGCCGTCGATAACGAAGTCGTCGTTCCCGTGAACAAGGTCGTGCGCGTGCAGACGACCGCCGCGGACGTCATCCATTCCTTCGCGATCCCGTCCTTCGGCATCAAGATCGACGCCGTTCCGGGCCGCCTGAACGAGACCTGGTTCAAGGCCACCAAGACCGGCATGTTCTACGGCCAGTGCTCGGAACTGTGCGGCAAGGATCACGCGTTCATGCCGATCGCGATCCGCGTCGTCAGCGATCAGGAATTCACCGCATGGGTCGAGACCGCGAAGAAGAAGTTCGCGTCCAATCCGGCGAATTCCTACGCTTCGGCCGGAACTGCTGTGGCGCAGTAAGCGGGTGGCGGAGCCGCGAGGCTCCGCACGCACTGTAAGAAATTAGGGCGAGGGGACCGCAAGGTCCAAAGACTGCCAGAAGAAGACAAAGCAGGATTTGAAAATGGCAACGACCGCGGCAACACCGGCTCACGACGATCACGCCCACGACGATCATGCGCATGCGCATCCGACGGGGTGGCGGCGCTACGTCTATTCGACGAACCATAAGGACATCGGCACGATGTACCTTATCTTCGCGATCGTGGCGGGCGTCATCGGCGGCATCATGTCGATCCTGATCCGCATCGAGTTGATGTATCCGGGCGTCCAGATCTTCCACGAAAGCCACACCTACAACGTCTTCGTCACCTCGCACGGCCTGATCATGATCTTCTTCATGGTGATGCCCGCGATGATCGGCGGTTTCGGCAACTGGATGGTGCCGCTGATGATCGGCGCGCCGGACATGGCCTTCCCGCGCATGAACAACGTGTCGTTCTGGCTGCTGCCGGCTGCCTTTGCGCTGCTCATCATTTCGACCTTCGTGGAGGGCGAGCCCGGTGCCAACGGCGTTGGTGCCGGCTGGACCATGTATGCGCCGCTCTCGACATCGGGCCATCCCGGGCCTGCCGTCGACTTCGCGATTCTGGCGCTGCATATCGCCGGTGCATCGTCGATCCTCGGTGCCATCAACTTCATCACCACTATCTTCAACATGCGCGCGCCGGGCATGACCCTGCACAAGATGCCGCTGTTCGTGTGGTCGATCCTGGTCACCGTGTTCCTGCTGCTGCTGTCGCTGCCGGTTCTGGCGGGCGCCATCACCATGCTGCTGACGGACCGTAACTTCGGCACCACCTTCTTCGCCGCAGACGGCGGCGGCGATCCGATCCTGTTCCAGCATCTGTTCTGGTTCTTCGGTCACCCTGAAGTGTACATCCTGATCCTGCCTGGTTTCGGCATGATCTCGCAGATCATCTCGACCTTCTCGAAGAAGCCGGTGTTCGGCTATCTCGGCATGGCCTACGCGATGGTCGCCATTGGCGGCATCGGCTTCGTCGTCTGGGCGCACCACATGTACACCGTCGGCATGTCGTCGGCGACGCAGGCCTACTTCGTCGCCGCAACGATGGTGATCGCGGTGCCGACCGGCGTGAAGATCTTTTCCTGGATCGCCACGATGTGGGGCGGCTCGATCGAGTTCAAGGCGCCGATGCTGTGGGCCGTGGGCTTCATCTTCCTGTTCACCCTCGGCGGCGTCACCGGCGTCGTGCTGGCCAATGCCGGCGTCGATCGCGTGCTGCAGGACACCTACTATGTGGTCGCGCACTTCCACTACGTGCTGTCGCTGGGCGCCGTGTTCGCCATCTTCGCCGGCTGGTATTACTGGTTCCCGAAGATGTTCGGCTACATGTATTCGGAAACCATCGCCAAGGCGCATTTCTGGGTCACCTTCATTGGCGTGAATCTGGTGTTCTTCCCGCAGCACTTCCTGGGTCTGTCGGGCATGCCGCGTCGCTATGTCGATTATCCGGATGCCTTCGCCGGCTGGAACCTGGTATCGTCGATCGGCTCCTACATCTCCGGCTTTGCCGTGCTGATCTTCATCTACGGTGTGATCGAAGCTTTCGTCCGCAAGGAAAAGGCTGCGAACAATCCGTGGGGTGCCGGCGCAACCACGCTGGAATGGACGCTGACGTCGCCACCGCCCTTCCATCAGTTCGAAGTGCTGCCGCGCATCAAGTAACGACTATCCGTGGCGCCTTCGGGCGCCGCGCCTCTGAATGCCTCCGCCGCGGCCAGTCTGGTTTCGGCGGAGTGCGTGTAACAAAGTGAGATTGATCTTGTCCGTCCTCGACCACCACGCCATCGACCTGTCTGCCCCCCGCATCTCCGAAGCGGGTGTTGCCGACTACATCGCGCTGCTCAAGCCGCGGGTGATGTCGCTGGTCGTGTTCACGGCGATGGTCGGCTATTTCCTGGCGCCGGGCGATCATCACCCGGTGCTGGCGATCACCTCGATCCTCTGTATCGCTGTCGGCGGCGGCGCCTCCGGCGCGCTGAACATGTGGTACGAAGCCGATATCGACGCGCTGATGTCGCGCACTGCCAACCGCCCGATTCCGCGCGGCCGTGTCACCCGGCCGGAAGCACTGACCTTCGGTCTGGTGCTGGCCTTCTTCTCGGTGATGACGCTCGGCATCCTCGTCAACTGGCTGGCCGGCGCGCTGCTCGCTTTCACCATCTTCTTCTATGTCGTGATCTACACCATCGCTCTGAAGCGCTGGACCGCGCAGAACATCGTCATTGGTGGTGCAGCCGGTGCGCTGCCGCCGGTCGTCGCCTGGGCTGCGGCGTCAGGAACGCTCTCGATGGAGCCGGTCCTGCTATTCCTGATCATCTTCTTCTGGACCCCGCCGCATTTCTGGGCGCTGGCCCTGTTCCGCAACGACGACTACACTCGCGCCGGCGTGCCGATGCTGCCGGTGGTCGCCGGTCCCGACGCAACCCGGCTGCAGATCCTGCTCTACACCGTCGTGCTGGTCGCAACTGCCGTCGCGCCTTGGCCGCTCGGCTATTTCTCGGCCATCTACGGTGTGGCTTCGCTGATCCTCGGCGCCGGCATGATGTATCTCGCCGTGCAGGTCTATCGTCTGCGCGAAGGCACGCCTGCCAATCGCGCGACGCGCAAGCTGTTTGCTTTCTCGATCGTCTATCTGTTCGCGCTGTTTGCCATTCTGCTGCTCGAGGTGGTCGTGAAGGCCATCCTCCCGCTGGTCTGGTAGAGGGGCGCATGATCCAATGGACAACGAACGCAAGCCTGAAGAGCCAGAAGGCATCGTCCTTACTGAAGCACAGAAGAAAAGCCGTCGCGAACGCTCGCTGGCTATCGCCTGGGCGCTCGGCATTCTCGTCGTACTGTTCTTTGCCGTCACCATGGTCAAGGGGCCGGCCGTTCTCATTCGGCCCATGTAATGCCAAAAGCTGAATGACATGACCGATCAGCCGCAGAACATCAAAGCCTCCAAGCCGCGCCTCGGTCGCGATGCGACGGTGGCTGCGGCTTGCGGTCTGCTGGTGGCGTTCATGGTCGGCGCGTCCTACGCCGCCGTGCCGCTGTATAACTGGTTCTGCCGTGCCACCGGCTTCAACGGCACTACGATGGTGGCGAGTTCGGCACCCGCGACGGGCCCGATCGCACGCAAGATCGCCGTGCGCTTCGATGCCAATGTGTCGGGCGGCCTGCCATGGAAGTTCGTCCCGGAGCAGAGTGAGATCGAGGTCAAGATCGGCGAGGTCGTGACCGTGTTCTATACGGTGACCAACCAGTCCGCCCGTACCACCTCGGCACAGGCTGCCTATAATGTGGCGCCGCTGACGGTGGGAGCATTTTTCCAGAAGATTAATTGCTTCTGCTTCACCGACCAGACGCTGGCGCCCGGTGAGAAGCGCGAAATGCCCGTTGTGTTCTATGTCGATCCTGCGCTGGCCGCGGATAGCGAGAATGACGGACTGAAGTCGATCACACTGTCCTACACGTTCTACCCCCTGCGCGATCAGGCGCCGAAGCCGCTGGCGGCGACGGAGACTGACAAGCGCAAGGGAAACCTCTGAGATACGGGGAACCTCCAGGAGAAATCCTGGAGCGTTCCGAGTTATAAAATTGAGAGAACTCGCACCGGCTTCAACCGGCGCAGCTGACGGAGAGAACCGCAATGGCTACGGCGCAAGCAAAGCACCACGACTATCACCTCGTCGATCCCTCGCCGTGGCCGGCGGTAGGCTCGCTGTTCGCCTTCATCATGGCGGTCGGCGCGGTCAGCTGGATGCATCACATGTATGCCGCGGCGCCCATCGTGTTCGGCGTCGGTACCATCGGCGTGCTCTACGTGTTCGCAAGCTGGTGGACCGACGTGGTTCGCGAAGCCCAGTACAAGGGCGACCACACCCGCGTGGTGCAGATCAGCCATCGCTACGGCATGATCCTGTTCATCGCCTCGGAAGTGATGTTCTTCGTCGCCTGGTTCTGGGCCTATTTCAATTCGTCGCTGTTCCCCGGCGATCCCGTCCATGCCACCCGCGAAGCGCTGTTCGGTGGCGTTTGGCCGCCGAAAGGCATCCAGACCTTCGATCCCTGGCACCTGCCGCTGCTCAACACGCTGATCCTGCTGACCTCGGGCACGACCGTCACCTGGGCGCATCACGCGCTGCTGGAAGGCGACCGCAAGGCTGTGAAGTATGCGCTGATCCTCACCGTACTGCTCGGCGCTGCCTTCTCCTGCGTGCAGGCGTTCGAATACGCCCACGCCGCTTTCGGCTTCAAGGGTAACATCTACGGTGCGACCTTCTTCATGGCGACCGGCTTCCACGGTTTCCACGTGCTGGTCGGCACCATCTTCCTCTTGGTCTGCCTGTTCCGCGTCTATGCCGGCCACTTCACGCCGAAGCAGCACCTCGGCTTCGAATTCGCCGCCTGGTACTGGCACTTCGTGGACGTGGTCTGGCTGTTCCTGTTCGTCACGATCTATGTCTGGGGCTACGGCGGCCCTATCGTCGGCGCAGCCGCGCACTGATCGCATTCGGGTGCTACAAGAGGGCGGCCGCAGGGCCGCCCTTTTTGTTTGGCGCTTGCGCCGTGAGAGAATTCGACTCGATGCCCGATCAAGCCGCTGCCCCCGTCACGCTCGGCCAGACCGTCATTCGCGGCCTGACCTGCAAATGCCCGCGCTGCGGCGAGGGCAGGCTCTATGCCGGCTTCATCAATCTGGCGCCGCGCTGCGAGCGTTGCGAACTGGACTATGCTTTCATCGACACCGGCGATGGTCCGGCGATCTTCATCATCATGCTCGCCGGTGCCATCGTCGTTGGCTGCGCGCTGGTGGTAGAGGTCAAGTACCAGCCGCCATTCTGGCTGCACGCGGCGCTGTGGCTGCCGCTGATTCTCGCGACCACGCTGCTGCCGTTGCGCTCCATGAAGTCGCTGCTGATCGCCCTGCAATTCCACCACAAGGCCTCCGAAGGCCAACTCATCGATCGCACGCCGAAATGAACACTGTTGCAGCGCGCCGGCGCAGTATCACCGGTCTCGGCATCGTCACGCTCATCATCGTCGGTGTGCTCCTCAGTCTCGGCTTCTGGCAGTTGCAGCGCCGTACCGAGAAACATGCGTTGATCGCCGCACTCACGGAGCGACTTGCGGGTGCGCCCGGTGCGCTGCCGCTGCCATCCACATGGGGGGCGCTGACACCTGCGAAGGATGAATTCCGCCGCGTCAGCTTCTCGGCCACCTACAAACCTGTCCCGGACGGCATGGTCTACAGCTCCGGCTCCGGGGTGCGGCCGGATGTGCCGGGCCCGGTGACATGGGCCTTCCTGCCGGCGCAACTGGCATCCAGAGAGACCGTCGTGATCAATGCCGGCTTCGTGCAGAACACGATGCAGGATCGCGCCCAGCAGGACCGCGCCGTGCAGAAGCTCATCACCGGCGCGCCCGTAACCCTGACCGGCTATCTGCGTTTCCCCGAAACCGCGGGCACGCTGACGCCCCATGACGACGTCAGTAAACGCCTCTGGTTCAACCGCGATCAGCGCGCCATGGCGCAGGCGCTCGGCTGGGGCCCCGTTGCCCCGTTCTATGTCGATCTGGAAACGCCCGTGCCGGCCAACGCCATTCCGAAGCCCGGGCCGCTCGAAATCCATCTCAAGGATGACCACATGCAATATGCCATCACATGGTTTGGCCTCGCTGCCGCCGTGGCGATTGCCTTCGGGGTCTGGACCCGGGGCCAGCGGCGGGCCTGAACCCCGGCCAAAGTTGGTTTCCTCGCCCGGCGAAACCCATTATGGTGCCCTTCGATTTCACGCGGCGTGAAGTTTTAACCCCATTATTATCAAAGGCTTGGCGGTTTCCGCGCCTTTGGAGGACGCCTTGACGACCTATATCTCGACGCGGGGAGAGGCCCCGAAACTCGGCTTTTGCGATGTCATGCTGACCGGGCTTGCCCGCGACGGCGGCCTCTACATTCCCGAGGTCTGGCCGCAGCTCTCGGCCGAGACCATCGCGTCGCTGTTTGGCCGGCCCTATTGGGAAGTCGCCGTCGAAGTGCTCCGGCCGTTCGTGGCCGGCGAGATTTCCGACGAGGATCTCGCGCGCATGGCCAATGAGGCCTATGCCACCTTCCGCCATCCCGCCGTGGTGCCGCTCGACCAGACCGCGCCGAACCAGTTCGTGCTCGAGCTGTTTCATGGCCCGACGCTGGCGTTCAAGGACGTCGCCATGCAGCTCATCGCGCGGTTGATGGATCACGTCCTCGCCAAGCGCAATGAGCGCACCACCATCGTGGTCGCTACGTCAGGCGACACCGGCGGTGCCGCCGTCGATGCATTCGCCGGCCGCGACAATGTCGATCTCGTCGTACTGTTCCCGAACGGCCGCATCTCCGACGTGCAGCGTCGCATGATGACCACGACCGGCGCGTCGAACGTCCATGCGCTCGCCGTCGAGGGCCATTTCGACGATTGCCAGGCGATCGTGAAGGGCCTGTTCAATCATCACAAGTTTCGTGACGCCGTGTCGCTGTCGGGTGTGAACTCGATCAACTGGGCACGTATCGTTGCGCAGGTGGTTTACTACTTCACCTCGGCAGTCGCCGTCGGGGCGCCTGCACGCAGCGTTGATTTCACGGTACCTACCGGCAATTTCGGCGACATCTTCGCAGGCTATGTGGCCAAGCGCATGGGCCTGCCGGTGCGCAAGCTGCGCGTCGCCGCCAACGTCAACGACATCCTCGATCGCACGCTCAAGACCGGCATCTACGAGGTGCGTGAGGTTCACGCTTCGTCGTCGCCGTCGATGGACATTCAGGTGTCGTCGAATTTCGAGCGCCTGCTGTTCGAAGCCTCCGGCCGCGATGCTGCGCTGGTGCGTGGCCTGATGGACTCGCTGAAACAGTCCGGTCGTTTCGTGCTGCCCGAGAAAGTGCTGACCGCGATCCGTGCCGATTTCGAATCCGGCCGCGCCGACGAGGACGAGACCTCTGCCGCCATTCGCGCGGCGTGGCGCGAAACCGGCGACCTCATCGATCCGCATACCGCCGTGGCATTGGCCGTCGCCGATCGCGACACCACCGAGATGCATGTGCCCAATGTCGTGCTGTCGACGGCGCATGCCGCGAAATTCCCTGATGCGGTCGAAGCCGCTTGCGGCGTGCGGCCGGCATTGCCGGTCTATCTGGAAGGGCTGATGACGAAGCCCGAGCATATTAAGGTCATGAAGAACGACCAAAGCGATATTGAGCAGTTCGTGCTGTCGGTCAGCCGCGCTGCGAAGCAAGGAGTGTCCTGATGACCGTCGAAGTTACCAAACTGCCTTCGGGCCTGACGGTCATCACCGATACCATGCCGCATCTGGAAACCGCAGCGCTCGGCGTCTGGACCGGCGTCGGTGGCCGCGATGAGAAGCCCAACGAGCACGGCATCTCGCATCTGCTCGAACACATGGCTTTCAAGGGCACCAAGAAGCGTTCGTCGCGCGAGATCGTCGAGGAGATCGAGGCGGTCGGCGGCGATCTCAATGCCGCCACGTCGACGGAAACCACGGCCTATTATGCTCGCGTGATGAAGGCCGATGTGCCGCTGGCGCTCGATGTGCTCTCGGACATTCTCGCCAATCCCACTTTCGTGCCGGACGAGCTGGAGCGCGAGAAGAGCGTGATCGTGCAGGAGATCGGCGCGGCGCAGGACACGCCGGACGATGTCGTGTTCGAACATCTCAACGAGCTCTGCTATCCCGACCAGCCGATGGGCCGCTCGCTTCTGGGCACCGCCAAGACGCTGAAGGGCTTCGACCGCGACATGCTGCAGAGCTACCTGTCCACGCATTATCGCGGGCCGGACATGGTGGTGGCTGCGGCCGGCGCCGTGAATCATCGTCAGGTCGTGCATGAAGCCGCCGATCGCTTTTCCAGCTTCGAAGGCACCGCAGCCCCGAAGCCGCAGCCGGCGATGTTCGGCAAGGGCGGCTCCCGCGTGGTCAATCGCGATCTCGAACAGGCGCATCTGACGCTGGCGCTGGAAGGTCTGCCGCAGTCGGACCTGTCGCTGTTCAGCCTGCAGGTCTTCACCAACATTCTCGGTGGCGGCATGTCCTCGCGGCTGTTCCAGGAAGTGCGCGAGAAGCGCGCCCTCTGCTATTCGATCTACACCTTCCACGCGCCCTATACCGACACCGGCTTCTTCGGTCTCTATACCGGCACCGATCCGACCGATGCACCGGAGATGATGGAAGTCATCGTCGATGTCATCAACGAGTCGGTCGAGACGTTGACCGAAGCCGAAATCGCGCGCGCCAAGGCGCAGATGAAGGCCGGTCTGCTGATGGCGCTGGAGAGCTGCAGCTCGCGTGCCGAACAGCTGGCGCGGCACATGCTGGCCTATGGCCGTCCGCTCACCGTGGAAGAGCTCGTCCAGCGCATCGATGATGTCAGCGTGGAATCGACCCGTAATGTCGCCCGTGGCTTGCTGACGCGCAGCCGCCCGGCCGTGGCGGCGCTCGGCAGCGGCCGGGGGCTGGACACGGCGGTGGCTTTTGCGGAAGGATTGACCCGCGCCAAGGACAAGAGCCTGCTTCACTAGGCAGGTGAGGTCCGAGGCATCAGGGAGCGAGCCTATGGCCCTGTTTCGTTTGCCATCGAGCATGCCGGCGGCGCTGGCGCCGCGCGGCTACGGCGTTGCATTGCGCGCGCCCGTGATGAGCGATTTTCCGCAATGGGCCGATCTGCGAGAGCTGAGCCGGGGTTATCTCACGCCGTGGGAGCCGATCTGGCCGTCAGACGACCTGACGCGCTCCGGCTTTCGCCGCCGGCTGCGCCGCTATGCCGACGATGCGGCGGCCGATCGTGCCTATCCCTTTCTGGTGTTTCGCGAGTCCGATGGCACGCTGCTGGGCGGCGTGACGCTCGCCAATGTGCGCCGGGGCATCGTCCAGGCCGGCACCATCGGCTACTGGGTCGGCCAGCCGTATACCGGGCAGGGCGTTATGACCGCGGCGCTGCGGGTGCTATTGCCGACCTTGTTTGGCGAGTTGAACCTGCACCGCATCGAGGCGGCCTGCATTCCCACCAACCTGCCGTCGGTGCGGGTGCTGGAGAAATGCGGCTTTTCGCGCGAGGGATTGGCGCGGCGTTATCTCTGCATCAATGGCATCTGGCAGGATCACCTGCTTTACGGCATGCTGCATGAGGACTTCCGCGGGTAGTCGTGCTGCAACGCGATGTCCGGATGTGGCGCAATGGCGCGCATCTGTCCTCTCTCAAGCGCCTTGGGTTCGCCGCCATTGCGCTGTTATAAGGCCCTGCGCACGCCTTGGGCGGGGCTGCGCAACGACTGAATTTCCGGGGATATCTTCAAAATGCGCAACATTCGTTCGATGCCGATCAGCGGCCGCACCGGCGCGCTCCGCGGCCTGCTGGTGATCACGGCAGCAAGCCTGACACTGGCCGGGTGCGGCGGCGGCAGCATGTTCGGCGGCGGGTCGCCGAGCAGCAGCGGCGGCGGCAGCCCGTCGATGACCGATCGCTTCACCCAGTTGTTCTCAGGCAAGTCCACCGAGGTCGGCGCGCCGCAGTCGCCGCAGACCGATGAGAACGATCTGACCTGCCCGAGCGTCAGCATCCGGCCGGGCGCCTCGACCTATGCGGTCGGTGCTGCAGGCAAGCCCGCGGTCGGTAACGATCTGGCCTTCCAGGCCACCATCACCCGGACGGCGCGCTCCTGCGATCTCAATGCCGGTCAGATCTCGGTCAAGCTCGGCATCCAGGGCCGCGTCATCGTCGGGCCGGCCGGCGCGCCTGCGGCGGTTGATGTGCCGCTGCGTGTCGCCGTGGTGCAGGAAGGCGTGACGCCGAAGACCATTGCCACCAAGGTGTTCCAGACCACCGTGCAACTCGGCAGCGAGACCAGCGTGCCGTTCAGCCTGGTCGGCGAGGATCTCGTCTATCCGGTGCCGACGGGCACTGCAGGCGATTCCTACATCTTCTATATCGGCTTCGATCCGCAGGCCCTGAAATCGCAGGCGCCCGCACGCAAGCGGCGCTAAGGGGTTATCCGAGCCAACAAAAAAGCCGGCGCGATCATCTCGTGCCGGCTTTTTCAGTTTGAAGTCTTTCGCTTAGTTCAGCTTGGAGCGAACCTCGCCGATACCCTTGGCGATCAGGTCGTCGGCCACCGAGCCCTTTACGGACTGCGACAGCACCGAGGCTGCGGCATTCACTGCGGCTTCGGCTGCGGCTGCGCGAACGTCTGCGATAGCCTGGGCTTCCGCCATTGCGATCTTGCCCTCTGCGCTCTTGGTGCGGCGAGCGACAAAATCTTCCATCTTGGTCTTGGCTTCCGCGGCAATGCGCTCGGCCTCTTCCTTGGCAGAAGTGATGATGTCCTGCGCTTCGCGCTCGGCCGCTGCATGACGCTTCTTGTAGTCTGCGAGCAGCGCGGCGGCTTCATCACGCAGGCGACGGGCGTCGTCGAGTTCCTGCTTGATGCGGACGCTGCGGTGGTCGAGCGCCGTCAGGATGGTGCGGTGAATACCGAACCAGCCGAAAACCGCCATCAGAAGGACAAAAGCGACGGCGACCCAGAATTCAGCTTGAAGTCCGAACATCCGTTTATCCTTTCAGCGACGCGTCGAGCGCGGCGTTGACGGCGCCTGCATCCGGGCTGATGCCCGTCAGGCGTTCGACGATCGCCGAGGCCGTGTCCGCAGCAATGCTGCGCACATTGCCCATCGCCGTTGCGCGGGTGGTGGCAATGGTCTGCTCCGCCGCAGCAAGCTTGCTGGCAAGGCTCTCTTCGAGCTTCGCCTTGGCGGCTTCCTGTTCTGCATTGAGCTTCTCACGAACCTCGGTCGCCATCGCCTGCGCCTTGGCGCGGGCATTGGCGAGTTCGGTTTCGTAAGCCTTCAATGCAGCGTCGGAATCGCCCTTGAGCTTGGCGGCTTCGTTCAGGTCCGTATCGAGAACCTGCTGACGGGCCGCAAGCACGCCGCCGACGCGGGGCAGCGCCAGACGCGACACGATCAGATAGAGCAAGCCGAACGCGATCGCGAACGACACCAGCTGTGAAGCGAAGGTGTTGCTCTCGAACGGCGGAAACGACGCCTTGTGACCACCGTCTGCCGCAGTGTGTGCGGCAGTCCCGTGATCGGCGCCCTTGGATTTGCCCTGACCTTCAGCCACAGCAGTCTCCTTATCGATCGGAAGCGCTCCAGGACGGAGCGGCAACCGGATCCGTTTTCAGCTTAGACGGCGAACAGCAGCAGCAGCGCGATCAGCAGCGAGAAGATGCCGAGCGCTTCGGTCACGGCGAAGCCGAAGATCAGGTTAGCGAACTGGCCCTGGGAAGCCGACGGATTGCGGAGCGCACCGTTGAGGAACTGGCTGAAGATCATGCCGACGCCGATGCCAGCGCCACCCATGCCGAGACAAGCAATGCCGGCGCCGATGTACTTCGCTGCGATGGGATCCATAGTAAAACTCCTTCTTGGGATAGGGATTAAGACGGTTGAGGGATGGAATTCCCCAGGTCACTTAGAGAATAGTGGTTAGTGGCCCGGATGAAGTGCGTCGTTGAGATAGATGCAGGTCAGGATCGTGAACACATAGGCCTGCAGGAAGGCGACCAGCAGCTCCAGCGCGGTCAGCGCGGTGGTCATGGCCAGCGGCAGCACCGAACCGAAAATGCCGAGTGCGCCGAGTGCGCTGAGCGAGGTCACGAAGCCGGCAAAAACCTTCAGCGTGATGTGGCCGGCCAGCATGTTGGCGAACAGACGAACCGAATGCGACACCGGGCGGGACAGGAACGAGATCACCTCGATCACCGTGACCAGCGGTAGGATGTAAATCGGAATACCGTGCGGCACGAACAGCTTGAAAAAGCCGAGACCGTTTTTGTAGAGGCCGTAGAGCAGCACGGTCAGGAACACCATCAATGCCAGCGCGACGGCGACGATCAGATGGCTGGTGACGGTGAAGGTATAGGGGATGATGCCGATCAGATTCGCCGTCAGGATGAACATGAACAGCGAGAACACGAACGGGAAGAACTTCATCCCTTCTTCGCCGATGCTACTGCGCACCGTATTCGAGACGAATTCGTAGGACAGCTCGGCGACCGACTGGAAACGGCTCGGGATCAGCGCACGTCCGGCGCTGCCGCCGATCATCAGCAGCGACACGACGGCGACGGCGCCGAACATATAGGCCGATGAGTTGGTGAAGGCGATTTCCTGATTGCCGATATGGCCCAGGGTGAAGATCTTGTGGATCTCAAATTGATGGATCGGATCGGCCATCCACGTCGGTCTTTCAATTCGGCCGGAACGTCCGGCGTTTCCTTGCCGGACAGCCGGCACTCAAATGCTGCGCCAACGACGCAAAGGTCTTGGGCGCGAATTTCTTATTCCGCTTTTTTCCCGACACCAGCCGAGCGCATCACGTTCATCACGCCGGCGACGAAGCCGAGCAGCATGAGAACAATCAGCCCCCACGGCGATGTCGACAGCAAACGATCGAAGCCCCAGCCCAGAATCGTTCCGACGACGACGCCCGCGACCAGTTCCGAAGAAAGACGGAGACCCACCGCCATGGCCGATGCCCTGGACTGCGCGTTTCCGCTTCCAGTTTCGGATTGGTCAGTCTGGAGTTTGCGCTCATCCTGAAGTTTGGACAGACGCTGATTCAGACTTCCGAGCCTTGCGGAAAGCGCAGCCTCATCGGGAGACGATTTGCTATCGTTTCCGCGTTCACTGTCATCGTCCCGTGTGCCGTTCGTCATGCTTGCGACACTCGAAATAACGCTGCAAATGCTGGAAATAACGCCCCGTCACCCTTCAAAGCCGGGCGGACCATACTTAGCGCATCTTGCCAAGTCAAGATTCGCTGATCGCCTGTTAGTGCTTTGATTCATTTGATTTTATTGGCGAAATTCGAATCCCGCTGCGCGGGATCGCCGCAGCGCAAGAATGACTTTCGAGGTGATCTATCTTGCACGGCGCAGGGCGCTCTGTTGGAGTACCGCAGAGTTTGAAAATGCCCCTGCCGGAGCCCGGAATGTCTCAAGAGATCGACTACTATTTTTCGCTGCCATCGCCCTGGGCCTATATCGGCCACACGCTCTTTCGCGATCTCGTAAGTACTTATGATCTCAAGGTGAATCATAAACCGGTATTTCTCGGCGAGCTGTTTTCGGAAACCGGCGGCCTGCCGCTCGGCAAGCGTCATCCGGTGCGGCAGCGCTATCGGATGCTTGAATTGCAGCGCTGGCGCGACAAGCGCGGTCTCGATTTCCATCTGCAGCCGAAGAACTGGCCATTCGATGGCCGGCTCGCCGATGGTCTGGTGATCGCGGCGATCGAGGCCGGACACGATCCGGACCCGTTCCTGCGCCGCGCATTTCCTGCGGTCTGGGAAGGTCAGCTCAATCTCGGCGACGTAGCCGTGCTGACCAGGCTGGCGGATGATTCGGGGCTGCCGGGCGCGCAACTGCTAGAGCGCGCGGCGTCCAGCGATGTGGCTGCGAAATACGAACAGAACCGTCAGGAGGCGATTGCGGCTGACGTGTTCGGCTCGCCGGCCTATGTGCTCAACGGTGAAGTATTTTGGGGGCAGGACCGGCTCGAATTGCTGGCTGATGCGTTGAAGGCAAAGCGAGCGCCTTTCAAATCTCAAATCTGAGCACATCTGAGAGTAAAGGCGGCTATCGCCCCGAACTCGCAACGCGGAGCATCTCCATGAAGAATGCTGTGATGCGTTTTGCCTCCCCCGGACAGCCCATGCGGTACGCCGCGCGGGTTGGCGCGGTGCTGATGACCGGGATTGTCAGTGCGTCTGCGCAGGCGCTCCCGGATATCGAGAATGGCCGTTATTCACTGTCGCCGATCGCTGAAGGCGTCATCCGCCTGGATACCCGCACCGGCACAGTTTCGACCTGCACGGATAAGGGATCGGGCTGGGCCTGCTATGTCTTGCCGGACGAACGGGCCGCGCTCGATACCGAAATCGGGCGGTTACAGAAGGACAACGACAAGCTGAAGGCGGAGCTTGCCCAGCGCGGTCCAGCCGTCGCCGGCAAGACCGATGAAGCGCTCCCGAAACAGGATTCGCTAAAGCCCGGGAAGTCAGGGAGTGCGGATGGCGAGAGGAAGATCGAGATTCCGCTGCCGAGCGAACGCGATGTCGATCGGGTCATGGCCTTTGTCGAAAACGCGTGGCGTCGCCTTGTCGACATGGCCAGCCGCATCCAGCGCGATTCCAGCGGGAAGATCTGAGCGCTGCCAGTTGCGCTACGGATGGCGGTGCCCACATCGTTGATTGATATGCGCGGGGCCTTTTGCCGCGATATCGAGAATAGTTCAGCACAAGCAGACAGGAGCCAAATCGTACATTTTTTCGACTCAAGGGAGGCCACTTTGATGCCGAGATTTTATTTCGATCTGGTTGACGGGACGACCGTGCCCGACGCTTCCGGGCAGATTTTGCGCAATGAATTGCTGGCCGCCGAGGTCGCCGACAAGCTCGCAGGCGATATTTACAAGATCAGGCCCGAACTCCGCGGCAAGCACTTCGCCATTTCCGTCCGCAACGAGGAAGGCGATGAAATTCACCGCGCAGACGTGGTTAGCTCCGACGATTAACGCAGTGCGCAGCTCTTATTTGCGGTCGAGCCCGATATCGTCGCCGTCGCCATGGATGGTGTCGCGATCGGCTTGATCGGTCTTGTCTGCGTCCTTGATGACAGCTTTCTCTTGTGCGCGCTGTTCGTCCTTGCGTGGACCCGGCCCCGGAATGTCCCTTGATGTTTTAGGCTTCATGGCGTTTTCCCTTGTTCATCCTGATTGAAGTGGGAACGCCATATGCGCGTTTTGGTTCATCAGAAGATCCACCAGTCGAAAGGTTAGCGTCGTGACATCTGCCAGATCCATCACGCACAGCGCGCCGTCTGCAGTTCGCATCGAAACTGTCGTGTCGTCGCTGCTGACTGTGCAGACATCCGGTACCGGCTTCATTGATATCACCCGCGAGGTCGGCAAATTCCTGAGCGAGATCGGTGCCCGTGAAGGTGCGTTGACGCTGTTCATCCGCCACACCTCCGCGTCGCTCACCATTCAGGAAAACGCCGATCCTTCCGTGCTGGTCGATCTCATGACAACGCTCGAGCGCCTCGCGCCGCAGGATTTTAACTGGACGCACGACACGGAGGGTCCCGACGACATGCCGGCGCATGTTCGTACCATGCTGACCGCAACCTCGCTGCACATCCCCGTTCTGTCAGGTAAGCTCGCGCTTGGAACCTGGCAGGGCATTTATCTGATCGAACACCGCGCCCGCCCGCATCGCCGCGAGGTGGTGCTGCAGTTCGTCGGCGCGACCTGACGCTCGCAGATCTGCCGAAACAAAAAAAAGGCCGCGGATTGCTCCGCGGCCGATTTGTCGTCGTGGTGTCCGCCGGCAGCTTGGCTGCCGGCGGGGAGAGATTAGTTCGCGCCGATATCGACGTCCTTGGTCTCCGGCAGGAAGAAGAAGCCGATGACCACGGTGATCGCCGCGAAGATGATCGGGTACCACAAGCCGGCATAGATATCGCCGGTCGAGGCCACGATGGCGAAGGCGGTCGCCGGGAGAAGTCCGCCGAACCAGCCGTTGCCGATGTGGTAGGGCAGCGACATCGAGGTGTAGCGGATCTTGGTCGGGAACAGTTCGACCAGCATTGCCGCGATCGGCCCGTAGACCATGGTCACGAACAGCACGAGGACGAACAGCAGTCCGATCACCGCCGCGACCTGCGGACGGAAGATATCGAACGGATGCGCCATCTTCACGATCTGCGCGTCGCCCGCCTTGGGATAGCCCGCCGCCTGAACCGCTGCGAGAACCTGCGGGTTTGACGCCGCCGCTGCGGTGTAGGGCACGTCCTTGCCGTTGACGACGACCTTCACGCCGGAGCCTGCCGCACCGTAGGCGGTCGAGTACTTGACCGACGACTGGGCCAGATAGGCGCGGGCCGTGTCGCAAGGCGTGGAGAACACGCGGGTGCCGACCGGGTTGAACAGATCGCCGCACAGCGCGGGATCCGAAACGACTTCCACCTTCACCGTCTCGATCGCCTTTTCCAGCGTGGGGTTGGCGTTGGTGGTGATCATCCGGAAGATCGGGAAGAAGGTCAGCGCTGCGATCAGGCAGCCTGCCAGAATGATCGGCTTGCGGCCGATCTTGTCGGACAGGGCGCCCCAGAACACGAAGAAGCCGGTTCCGAGCAGCAGCGACCACGCGATCAGGAGGTTCGCGGTGTAGCCGTCGACCTTGAGGATCGATTGCATGAAGAACAGCGCGTAGAACTGGCCGGTGTACCAGACCACGCCCTGGCCCATCACGCCGCCGAACAGTGCGATCAGCACGATCTTGGCGTTGCTCCAGTTGCCGAAGGCTTCGGTCAGCGGAGCCTTGGAGCCCTTGCCTTCGTCCTTCATCTTCTGGAACACGGGCGATTCATTCAGGCGCAGACGGATCCAGACCGAGATGCCGAGCAGAACCACCGAGACCAGGAACGGAATACGCCAGCCCCAGGCGGCGAATTCGCCCTCGCCCAGCGCCGACCGCGTGAACAGGATCACGAGCAGCGACAGGAACAGGCCGAGTGTGGCGGTGGTCTGAATGAACGATGTGTAGTAACCGCGCTTGCCGGGCGGCGAATGTTCCGCCACGTAAGTCGCCGCGCCGCCATACTCGCCGCCGAGCGCAAGGCCCTGTAGCAGGCGCAGGCCGATCAGGATGATCGGAGCCGCGATGCCGATGGTCGCTGCGTTAGGCAGGATGCCGACGATGAAGGTCGACAGGCCCATGATGAGGATGGTGACGAGGAACGTGTATTTGCGGCCGACGATGTCGCCGACGCGTCCGAACACGATGGCGCCAAACGGACGAACGATGAAGCCCGCGGCGAATGCCAGCAGCGCGAAGATGTCGCGTGTGGCCTGATTGAACATCGGCAGCTTGGTGGCGGGATCGATCACGCCGAAGAACTGCGCGCCGATGATGCCGGCCAGCGAGCCGAACAGGTAGAAGTCATACCATTCGAAAACAGTGCCGAGCGATGACGCGAAGATGACGAAGCGTTCGTCCTTCGTCATCCCCTGGGCTTTCGCCGATGTTGCTGCGATGGTGGACATGTTTGAATCGCTCCCCAAATCCGTTGCAAAATTTATTGTGGCTTCTCGCTCGCTGCGCCGAACTTCTGTCGGCTCATTGCAGAGAACTTCGATGCAAAAGGTAGCATTGCGGGGAAATGCGACCCAATACGACTTTAGGCCGTGCGCAAGGGGGCTGTGCGCAGACGTCGCAGTGGCGAAACCGTCCTTCCCGACGTGCGCGTGCATATGAAATATTGCGGCGCACAATGGTCCCTGTTCACCAATTTACCGCGTGGCAGCATTGGACGCTTGCAAGACGTTGTCGCGCGGGGGACACTTGTGGCGAAATGCGCTTTTGCGCGTCGTCTCAACGCGGTCGCTGGTTTGCCGCAAGATTTTTACATGGATTTTGATGACCGTTATCGCTCCCTCGCGCCTCATTATTGCCGACGATCATCCGTTGTTCCGCGGTGCATTGCGGCAGGCGGTCAGCAGTGTGCTGCCGACGACCACGGTCGATGAAGCCGGTACGTTCGAGGATCTGACCAAGCTGCTGGAACAGGACTCCGACGTCGATCTGATCTTGCTCGATCTGTCGATGCCGGGGATCAGAGGCTTCTCGGGGCTGATTTACCTCCGAGCACAGTATCCCGCAATTCCGGTGGTCATTGTCTCGGCCAGCGACGATGTCGGCACGATCCGCCAATCGCTGGACTTTGGTGCGTCCGGTTTCATTCCAAAGCGTTTCGGGGTCGATACGCTGCGCGATGCCATCGTGAAGGTGATGGACGGCGACGTCTGGGTTCCGCCGGACGTCGACATGTCCGCAGCGGCCGATCCGGAAATGAGTAAACTGCGCGATCGGCTGGTGACGCTGACGCCGCAGCAGGTCCGCGTGCTGATGATGCTGTCGGAAGGGCTCCTCAACAAGCAGATCGCCTATGAGCTTGGCGTGTCCGAGGCGACCATCAAGGCGCATGTCTCGGCGATCCTGCAGAAGCTCGGTGTCGAGAGCCGCACGCAGGCTGTCATCGCTGCCGCGAAGATCGCTGGCGGCCAGTGGCGCCAGGGCGAACAGACCCCGCAGCAGTAGCGATATCGCTCCGGCCTCATGGTGAGGAGGCGCACTTGCGCCGTCTCGAACCATGAAATGCTAAGACACCATCCTTCGAGACGCGACGAAGATGTCGCTCCTCAGGATGAGGGCAGAGCCCTACTCCGCCGCGATCATCTGCTGCGTGCGCCATTGCCCGAGCAGAGCGCGCAGCGACGCCGGCTTCACCGGCTTGTTCAGCACAGCGATCTTGTCCTGGCGCGCGGCGGACTGCACATGCGGGCTGCGGTCGGCGGTGATCAGGATGGCCGGGATCTCCTTGCCGAAACGGTTGCGGATTTCCCGGATCGCGGCGACGCCGTTGCCGCGGTCGAGATGGTAATCGACCAGCAAGCCCGTGAGGCGTCGGCCTGAGGCCTGGATTTCGGCAATCGCGTTCATCGCGGCTTCCGGATCAGCGACTGCGATGACCTCGGCTCCCCAGGCCTGCAGCAGCGTCTTCATGCCATCGAGAATCGCCATGTCGTTCTCGATACAGACAACGAGCGTGCCCGACATCGGTGACTTCGACAGCGGTGTTGCGCTGGTGACCGCGGTGGTGTGATTGATCGCCTTGGCCACCGGCACCGTCACCGAGAAGAACGAGCCGCCGCTGCGATTGGAATCCAGCGCGATGCCGTGATTGAGCACATGCGCGAGACGTTTGACAATCGACAGACCGAGCCCGAGCCCACGCGCGATCCGCGCGCCCTGTTCGAGCCGGTGAAATTCTTTGAAGATCTCGCCACGCTTGAGGATCGGAATGCCGACACCGGTATCGTAGATGCCAATCTGCAAGGCCTTGCCGCGGCGCCGGCAGCCGACCAGCACGCGGCCATGCGGCGTGTATTTGATCGCGTTCGAGATCAGGTTCTGCAGCAGACGCCGCAGCATCAGGCGATCGGATTCGACGGGCAGTGAGCACGGCACGAATGTGAGCTTCACGCCGCGGGCGTGCGCGATCGGTGCATATTCGATCTCGAGTGAGCGCATCAGGTCGCCGATGCGGAAACTCGAAATCGCAGGGCTCATGGCGCCCGCATCCAGGCGCGAAATGTCGAGCAGGGCGCCGAGGATTTCCTCGATGGCCTCCAGCGAGTCGTCGATATTCTCGACCAGCCGCGCATCCTCGCCGCCGCTTTTTCGTTCGACCAGGCTGGTGACGTAGAGCCGTGCGGCGTTAAGCGGCTGCAGAATGTCGTGGCTGGCAGCGGCCAGAAAGCGGGTCTTCGAGATATTGGCGTCTTCCGCGGTGCTCTTGGCGAGCGCCAATTCGGAATTCAGTCGCGTCAGTTCCTCGGTGCGGTCGCGGACGCGTTTTTCGAGCGTGGCATTGGCGCGCTCCAGCGCCTCTGCTGCCTCGAAGCTGGGCGTGACGTCGGAGAAGGTCAGCACGAGCCCGCCATCCGGCATCTTGTTGGTACGCACTTCGATGACGATCTGGCGGTCCTGAAGACGTTCAAGATAAGGCTCACCCTCAGTCGTGTAGGCAGCCAGCCGCGCCTGTGTCAGGGTTTCGCTGTCGCCGTAAGGCGATGCGCTCTGGATGCCGATGAACTCCAGAATCTCGCGCAGCGGAATGCCGATCTGTACGATCTGCGGTGGCAGGCCGAGCAGTTCGCCGAACTGCCGGTTGGAGACGATCAGCTGCAGGTCGGGGTTAAAGACGGCGATGCCCTGGCGGACGTGATTGAGCGCGGTCTGCAGGATCTCGCGATTGAAATGCAGCGCCGCATGCGAATCGTCGAGCAGCTTCAGGGCCGCCTTGGCCGACACCGTGCGCTTGCGCAGCAGTAGCGACATCACCACGCGGGACGAGGCTGCGCCGATCGATGATGCGATCAGATATTCTGCGTGTTGCAGCAGTTCGAAATCCGCAGGCGCAGCCGGATCGAGATCGACACGGCGACGGGTGGCGAAAGCATCGAAGGATTCGCGCGCGCGGTCCGGGCCGAGATATTGGGTCACGGTGCTGAGGATATCCTGCACCGTCACCGTGGTCCGCCAGCGCCGGAACGCCGGTGTGATCGGCGCCAGCGTGTTGGGTACGAAGACATCGGCCTGCAGTCGTTCGATCGACGACGGGGCCCGCATCAGCGACAGCACGATATAGGTCAGGATATTGAGCGATAGGCTCCAGAGCGTGCCGTGCAGCAGCGGCGGTAGTTCGGTGCCAAGCAGGTCCTGCGGCCGCAACGCCTCGATGCCGAAGGGGCCGTGCTGCAGGAACAGGACGCCTGCTGTGCTGCCTTCAAGGAAGCTCGGGATGAACAGCGTATAGGCCCAGACGATGAAGCCGACCACCATGCCACCCATGGCGCCGCGGGCGGTCGCGCGCCGCCAGATCAGCCCGCCGAAGAAGGCTGGAGCGAGTTGCGCGATGGCGGCAAATGACAGCAGGCCGATGGCGGCCAGTTGCGTATTGCCGAGCGCGCGGAAATAGAAATAGGCCATCACCATGATGGCGAAGATCGAGAAGCGCCGCGCCTTGAGCAGGAAGTTGCCGAAGTCGGTCTGCTCATTCTGCGTCTGCGGTCCGCGCCGCAAGACCAGTGGCAACACGATATCGTTGGACACCATGATGGCCAGCGCAACGCATTCGACGATCACCATCGCGGTGGCAGCCGATAAGCCGCCGATGAACACCGCCATGCTGAGTGCGCTGGAGCCGGCTTCGATCGGCAGCGCCAGCACATACATGTCGCTGTCGACGGCGCCGAACGGAAAGGTCACGAGGCCGGCCAGGGCGATCGGAATGACGAACAGGTTGATGGCGATCAGATAGGTGGGAAACAGCCAGCGCGCGCGGCTCACTTCGGAGTCGCTGGAATTCTCGACGACGCTGACGTGGAACTGCCGGGGCAGCAGCATGATGGCGCAGAACGACAGCAGCACCATCGTGAGGAAATTGCCGAACGACGGCACATAGTTGATGGCGCGCATCGCCTCTGGCGTCTTCATCGCGCGCTCGACCAGCTCCGAGGGGCCGAACATCCAGAATGTCACGAAGGCGCCGGCGATGATGAACACCACCAGTTTGACGATGGATTCGGTAGCCACGGCGAGCATCAGGCCGTGCTGATGTTCGGTCGCATTGGTCTGCCTTGTGCCGAACAGCACGGCGAACATTGCCATGGCCAGCGTTACGACCAGTGCCATGTCGCCGACGATGGGAACGCCGGCAATGGCCTTGTCTTCGCCGAGGATGGTTTCCAGCGACGACGCCACGGCTTTCAGCTGCAGCGCGATGTACGGAACCGACCCGATGATGGCGATCACGGCCACGGTGGCGGCGACGGCCTGGCTCTTGCCGTAACGTGCGGCGATGAAGTCGGCGATCGAGGTGATGTTCTGGGTCTTGGCGAGATGGATTACACGCCGCAGCACGGGCGAGAAGAACGCAAAGAACAGGATCGGGCCGACATAGATCGCGAGGAAATCCACGCTGGTCCGGCTCGCTACGCCGACCGAGCCGAAGAACGTCCATGACGTGCAATAGATCGCCAGCGACAGCGGATAGATGACGGCCTTGGCGCGGCCGCTCTGGAACAGCGCGATTCGGTCGCCATAGCTGGCGACGCAAAACAGAAATCCGATGTAGCAGAGGGCGGCAACAATCACGCCCCAGTCGTGCAGCATCGTGCGTGCTCCCTTTGGCGGGCGCAAGCCCGTCCGTCGGGCGAAAATCTAGCTGGTTGCGCCGGTGCAGGCGACAGGGATTTGGCCGGACGCCGGGGAATGCCGGATCGTCGTTAAATCCAGCGCGGGCCGAAAAAGGCGATCAGGATAATGAACAGCCACGCGGTCACGCCGGCCAGCAGAGCGAGGCGGTAATCGAACGTGCCGACCGTGAGATAGCAGATGCCGAGAAAAGCGAGATAGGCCGGAATGGTCTTCGCACCGGCCATGCAGGCTTCCCGGAAGCCCGCGCTGTCGCCTTTTGCGCCGACGATGAGAAGCGCAATGATCGCAAAGGTCGGAAACAACGGCAGAATGCCGGGCAGCGTGTTGCCCCGTTTGGACAACCAGGCAATCAGGGCGGTGAGCAGTCCGCCGAGAATACCTTTCCAGATGATGTCCAAGGGAGGAATGTCCTGTTGATGAGCCGCAACAAGCTCTACCCTCATCCTGAGGAGCGCGCAAAGCGCGCGTCTCGAAGGATGGCCGCAGGCTAGGAGCTATGCGATCTCATGGTTCGAGACGGCGCTTCGCGCCTCCTCACCATGAGGGGTAGAGTAGAGCGGCTACTCCGCTGCCAGCGCCTTGGTGCGCAGGGGCAGGCCGAGTTCATCCCACACCTGCAGCAGCGATTCTGCGAGATGATCGATCAGCACGTCGTCGTGATAGGGCGACGGCGTGATGCGGAGGCGCTCGGCGCCCTTGGCGACGGTCGGATAGTTGATCGGCTGGATGTAGATGCCGTGATCTTCGAGCAGCAGATCGCAGGCCTTCTTGCAAAGTTCGGCATCGCCGACGAACACCGGCACGATATGGGTGTCGGTGGACATCACCGGAATGCCGGCCGCGGTGAGGATCGCCTTGACCCGCGCAGCGCGGTCCTGATGGCGTTCGCGTTCCCAGCTCGAGCTCTTCAGGTGCTTGATCGCCGCGGTCGCGGCCGAGCAGATCGCCGGCGGCAATGCGGTGGTGAAGATAAAGCCCGGCGCATAGGAGCGCACGGCGTCTACAATGTCCTTGTTTGCTGCGATATAGCCGCCGAGGCAGCCATAGGCTTTGGCGAGCGTGCCTTCGAGCACGTCGATGCGATGCATCACGCCGTCGCGCTCGGCGATGCCGCCGCCGCGCGGACCATACATGCCGACCGCATGGACTTCATCCACATAGGTCATCGCGCCATAGCGCTCGGCGAGATCACAGATCGCAGCCAGCGGCGCGACGTCGCCGTCCATCGAATACAGGCTCTCACAAGCGATCAGCTTCGGACGCGCGGGGTCGGCGGCCTTCAGCAGTTCCTCGAGATGCGCGACGTCGTTATGGCGGAACACAACGCGGTCGCAGCCGGCCTGCCGGATGCCTTCGATCATCGAGTTATGATTCAGCGCGTCGGACAGGATCAGGCAATTCGGCATCAGCTTGGCGAGCGTGGAAATGCCGGTCTGGTTCGAGACATAGCCCGAGGTGAAGAGCAGTGCCGCCTGCTTGCCGTGGAGGTCGGCGAGTTCTTCCTCGAGCTGCACCAGCGGATGATGGGTGCCTGCGATATTGCGGGTGCCGCCGGCGCCGGTGCCGACGCGGGTCGCGGTTTCGACCATGGCACCGACCACTTTCGGGTGTTGGCCCATGCCGAGGTAGTCGTTGGAGCACCAGATCACGACATTGCGTGGGCCTTGGGGCGTGTGCCAGACCGCATGCGGGAACCGGCCGGCAATGCGCTCGAGATCGGCGAAGACACGATAGCGGCGCTCGTCATGCAAACGATTGAGCGCGTCACTGAAGAACTTGCTGTAATCCATCGCAAAAGACCCAAAAAACGAAACCCGAACCCAGCGTCAGGTGCGTTTTAGAGCTTTTCCAGCTTGGCTGTCGAGGCGCAATTGGTCAATTTGACCAAGCGCCGCGGCTTTTGATGTGCATCAAGAGCCTGAGGTCATTCACGAATTTTTGCTGCGCTGCAGGTTACGCCGATTTGAACCGCAGCATGCCATCGGCGCCCATTGTCGAGGTCAGCCGCTTCTGCGCCAGCATGTGATTGACGTGGGCGATCAATTCGCCGGCGGCAAATCCGGTCTGGTGGGCATCCAGCTTGTGCTTATGAAAGACTACCGGCACCAGCTCGGCCGAGGTCTTGCCGGCATCCTTGCATGCGGTGGCGATCATCTGGCAGCGCTCTTCATGATGATCGGCGAGCTGCTTGATACGGATCTTGAGGCCGTGAAATGGCACGCCGTGACCGGGGAGCACGAGCACGTCGTCGGGTAGCGTCTCGGCGAGACGCTTCAGTGAATGCAGATAGGAGCCGAGCGAATTCTCGTCAGGCTCATGCGCCCAGACGCTGACATTGGGCGAGATCTTGCTGAGCACCTGATCGGCCGACAAAAATAGTTTGTCGGCCTCGCAATACAGCATCACCTGATCCGGCGAATGGCCGGCGCCGGTGAGCACGCGGAAGGTGCGCGTGCCGATCACGAGATCGTCGCCATCGGACAGGCGGCGATAGGCCGCCGGCAGCGGCACCGTCTTCTTCAGATATTCCTGGCCGCGGCCGAGCAATTGCTCGGTGATATCTGCATCCATGCCGTGGCGATGGAAGAACTGCCGCATGTTGACGATGCGCTCTTCGGTGCGGCGGTGCTGGTGATAGACGCCCTGCAGATATTCGACTTGCGACATATAGAAGGGACAGTTGAACCGCTGCACCATCCAGCCGGCCTGGCCGACATGATCGGGATGCGCGTGGGTGACGATCACCTTGCTGATCGGCTTCCCCTTCAGCGGACCTTCGAACAGCTTCGTCCATGCAGCGATGGTGGCGTCATTGCCGATGCCGGTATCCACCATGGCCCAGCCATCGCCGTCGGCGAGCAGATAGATGTTCACATGGTTGAGGCGAAACGGCAGATCGAGCCGGATCCAGAGAACGCCCGGAGCAATTTCGACCACCTGATCGGTCCCGGGATGGTTCTCCCAAGGATAGCGGAGGTCGTCGGCTGGCTTTGTGCTGGCGTCTGTTTTCGAATGCATCGGTTCTGTCACAATGTCCTTTTCATCCGGCTTAGCGGGCCAAGGACCCCTGCGCCAGCACAAATTCGGCTGGCGCAGGGCATGGGTTTATGCGCTGGCGCGCATATCGGCCTGTGCTGAAGCGGTAACCGGCAGAGCCGGCGTGCTCTTTCCGCTCACGTCGTCGAGCCGCGAGGTCATGCCGAGCCGGTCCAGCAGGTTGGCGTCGCGGTCGGTCTGGGGGTTTTTCGTGGTCAGCAGCACGTCGCCGATGAAGATCGAATTGGCGCCGGCGACGAAGCACAGCGCCTGCAATTCGTCGGTCATATATTGCCGTCCGGCGGAAAGCCGCACCACGCTCTTCGGCATCATGGTACGCGCCACGGCAATCATGCGGACCAGCGCGATCGGATCGGGGCGCTCCGCGGTGTCGTTGACCGGCACGCCCTTCACTTCGTTCCACATATTGATCGGCACGCTGTCCGGATGATGCGGCAGGTTGGCCAGCAGCATCAGCATGCCCAGACGATCCTCGACCTGCTCGCCCATGCCGATGATACCGCCGCAGCAGACCTTGAGGCCGGCATGGCGCGCCCGCGCCAATGTCTCGATGCGATCTTCCATCGTACGCGTGGTGATGATCTTGCCGTAGAATTCCGGCGAGGTATCGACATTGTGATTGTAGAAGTCGAGGCCGGCATCCTGCAGGCGTTTGGCCTGATCTTCGGTGAGCATGCCCAGGGTCGCGCAGGTCTCGAGGCCGAGATCCTTCACCGCGCTGACCATGTCACAGACGCGGTCGAGATCCTTGTCCTTGGGATTGCGCCAGGCCGCGGCCATGCAGAAGCGGCTCGCGCCGGCTTCCTTGGCGCGCTGCGCCGTGGCGACCACGGCGTCGCGATCCATCAGCTTGGTCGCCTTGACGTCCGTGTTGTAGTGGGCGCTTTGCGAGCAGTAACCGCAGTCTTCCGCGCAGCCGCCGGTCTTGATGCTGAGCAGGCTCGCAGTCTCGACGTGATTCGGATCGAAATTACTGCGATGGGTGCTCTGCGCCTGAAAGATCAGGTCTGCGAACGGCAGGTCATACAGGGCCTGGGCTTCATGACGCTGCCAGTCGTGGCGCGGTTCGGTCGATGTCCATGCAGAGGGTGTTGGGGGCATTCACGCAATCCTTACATTCTGCGCAGCCACCGATCATGGGCTGCTGCCAAAGCAGTCCATGATTTTGAGGGCTGGAGCAATGACGCTGGCCGGGTGCAGCCATGCGCTGGATCGCCGCTCCTATGCCGCGCGGATGCTCGACAGGAATTCGTCGATTTCAGCACGAAGAACGTCCGCCTCGCGGCGAAGTTCGCCCGAGGCGCCGAGCACGTCGTTGGCCGCCGTGCCGGCCTGCGTCGATGCATCGCTGACGCCGATGATGTTGCTCGACACTTCGCTGGTGCCGCCGGCGGCGTGCTGGATGTTGCGCGCGATCTCACGCGTTGCCGCACCTTGCTGTTCGACGGCGGTGGCGATGGCAGCGCTCACATGATTGATCTCGGCGATGGTCTGCCCGATGTTGCGGATCGCTCCGACGGCGGTGGACGTGACCTGCTGCATCGACACGATTTGCGTGCGAATCTCGTCGGTGGCCTTTGCGGTCTGATCGGCAAGGCTCTTCACTTCCGAAGCCACCACGGCGAAGCCCCGGCCTGCATCGCCCGCGCGTGCCGCTTCGATGGTCGCGTTGAGCGCCAGGAGGTTGGTCTGCGACGCGATGGTCTGGATCAGATCGATCACCACACTGATGCGATTGGCGTTGTCGGCCAGGCCCTGCATCGTTGCATCGGTTTCGCCGGCCTCGTTGACGGCCTTTGCGGCGATTTCGGTTGAGGTTACGACCTGTCGGCTGATCTCGTTGATCGATGACGACAGCTGCTCGGTCCCGGCCGACACCGTCTGGACGTTTACCGAGGTTTCCTCTGCGGCCGACGCGACGGCACTGACCAGCGCGCTGGAGCGATCGGCAGTGGCCGTCATGCTCTGTGCGGTCGATTGCATGGAATCGGCCGATGTCTGCAGCTTCTCCAAGGCGTTGCGCACCTTGCTCTCGAAGTCGACGATGCGGGCTTCGATGCGCGACGTGCGCTCGCCCTTGGCGATGCGGTCCTGATCCTGCTCCGCGCTGAGCGTGCGGGCGTTGATCATGCTGTCGCGGAACACTTCGAGCGTGCCTGCCATCGCCGCGATTTCGTCCTGCTGGCGGCTGCGGGCGATCTCGGTGTCGAGATCTCCGCTGGACAGCCGCTGCATCGCGCGCTGCAATTGCGCGAGGCGGCGCAGAATGCTGCGGCCGACATAGAGCCAGACGAACAATGCCGATCCGATCAGCGTCAGCGCGCCGAGGCCGAGCATCACCTGCGTCGCCAGCGTGATTGTCGTCTGTGCCTGCGTCGTGGCGGCGTCGGTTTCGCTGCGCACCTTGTCGACCAGCTGCTTGACGCTCATGCCGAGGCCGACATTGAGCTTGCGCGTCTCGTCGAGGATGAGTTCGCCGTATTCGACGGTGTCCATTTCTTTCTGGCGCACCTTGAAGACGCTGTTCTTGCCGTCGCCGATCGCCAGCAGTTGCAAGGCCGCTTCCTTCAGTTCCTTCGTGCCCTTGATGCCGACCAGGGCATCGAGATTCGATTTGACGCGAGTCTGTGCGGCCTTGAAGCTCTCTTCAATCGGAGAGAGCGCTTCGGACGAGCCGGCCGACAGTGCAGCCATCAGATCGGACGAGATCAGGTTGGTGCTGGCGACGACTTCGCCGACCTGCACGATGACACGCGCGGCTTCGCCCGAATCTTCGGCCGAGAAGACCGTTGCCCGCAGCGTGTCGTTCATCACGTTCTGGGCGTCGGTGGCGGCCGGCTCCGACATCTTGACGAAGTTTGCTGCAGCGGTGCGCAGGGAGTCGTATTGCTTCTGATGCTGGGCGACGGCGTCGAGACGTTCCTGGGTGGCAGCGCCGAGGCTGCGAATCGTGTCTTCGATGTTCTTGACGGTATCGGCCAGGGCAGCGACCACGGCCTTGTCGGCGCCGAGCTTGGCGATGGCCTCGAGCTTCTCGACTGCAATCTTGTGCGTATCCCGCATGCGCTGCGAGCGTTCCTTCAGAACGTCGGCGCTGCTCGATGCCAGCAGCATCGGGCCCTGGCTGGCGAGGCTCTCGCTGGCGGTGGCCAGTTGAAGGCTAGCGGTCAGTTTCGGAATGTCCCGGCCGTTCAGGTCCGTCATCATGCCGCCGAGCTGACCGAGAATCATGCCGGCGCCGGCACTGATCAGGATCGCCATGCCCGCGATAACCGCAAAGGCGGCGAACAGGCTGCCGCGGATGCCCCAACGGGGCCGCGAGAAACGAAACCGTCCGAATTTTCCGATGAACGACGTCAGTGCCATTGATTCCCCCCGCGTCCACCGTCTTGGTGGCGGATCGCGCGGAGAGTATGTCGGTACCGGGTTAATATTCGGGTAAATCGGCAACCTTTGGCTGTCGCGGGGCTCGCGCGGTTACCAAAGGGTAAAACGAAAAAGGCCGGCGTTTCCGCCGGCCTTTCCGTAGTTAAGAGCCTGAAATCAGGCGCTAAGCTCAGTACTTCGCGACGACCGGGCCACCCCAGTTGAAGCGGTAGTTCAGGCCAGCCTTGACGGTGTGCTCGTCGTTCTTGGACGACAGGCCGACGATGCCAGCGGGCGACGGAGCAGCGAAAGTGGTCTTGCCGAAGTCGTAGTACTGGTACTCAACCTTGCCCGACCAGTTCTGGGTGAACAGGTATTCGAGGCCGGCGCCGACGGTGTAACCGTCATGCTTGGTGCCGCCAGCGAAGGCAACCGGAACGCCACCAGCGGTGGTGACCAGCGATTCGCTGTAGTCGGAGTAAGCGTAGCCGCCCTTCACGTAGAGCAGTGCCGGACCCCAGGTGTAACCGATGCGACCGGTGACCGAGCCGAGGCCCTTCTGGTTCAGGTTGTAGGTGACGCCCGGCGTGGTGAGGAAAGCGACGTTGGTGTTGTTCGAACCAACCCAGCTGTACTGACCTTCGATACCAACGACCCAGTTCGGAGCGAACTGGTAATCAGCGCCGATCTGCAGACCGCCGAGGAAACGGCCATCCGAATTGTCGGAGGTGCCGCCGAAGCCGTTCGAACCGTTGAACGCGCCGCCGACGTGACCGCCGATGTAGAAACCGGTCCAGTTGTAGATCGGGGCGGCAACGTAAGCCGGAGCCTTGGTGTAGGGACGAGCGGCGAGGTCAGCGGCCATTGCCGGAACCGAAGCGCCCAGAGCGATCAGGGCAACGGTGCCCATCAGGAAGTTCTTCATTTTCTTCTTCTCCAGAAAACCATTTTAGAGCGAGAGCGCGTTCGCTCCGTCTATGGCGTGGACTTAGACAGCTTTTGCGTAAAATGCTGTCACCCATTCGCCACAGCAATCGACAACCCGACACGATCTGGATCGGCGCAACGGCATGCTTATCGGCGCCTTAATAAAAGCTGAAAGATGCCTTAATTTACAGAGGTTTGGCGGACCCAGCGCTAACCCGCAGCAGTTTGGTTTTGCTCTAGATCGATTTATTGTGATCGGCAAAACCACAACGCTTCATCTGCATCGCCTGCAACCTCCCGCATCACGTTTGGAACGTCTCAAACCGCTGTGCAAACGTCGGCTACGGAGCCGCCGATCTGACATTGGAAACAAAAAACGCGCGACCCGTTAGATGTTTGCGTGGTGCCGGTCGGCGCCTCCGTGAATGGAATCGCGTTGCATGCAGGTTGAGCGGATTTTACGTGAATACGGCCACTTCCTTCGGCCGATGAGTGAGGCGCCACGCGACGGTCAGCGAATCCTTGGCCACTCTGCCCAAGGTGGTGCCCAGGGCGGCCAGCTCATTTCCTGCTACTGGGAACTGCGCCCCCAAGGCCTGATCGGGCCCATTTGGGTGGAGGAGCGCGACAGTCCCATCGGTTATATCGACCGCTATTTCGACGGCTGGATCAGGCCCCGCGAATTCAGGCTGCTTGATTCGGTCGCCATCAACCGGTTGCTCGTCGCCTATATCGACGATGCGCGCGCCGCCGATAACCGCGAGGCGCTTAAAATGCTTGAAGCGGGAGAGGGTTAGAGCGTGATCCCGAAAAGTGGATGCCGGTTTTCGCCGACAAACGAATTCGTTTGTCGAGAGATCATGCTCTTTTAAAAAAATGCTCCAGCCGCTTTGGGAAGAGCTGATGGAAGATCAAGGGAAATGGCTCGGGCCGGAGCTTTGCAGCAAACCGGCCCTGAGCCCGTCCGCAGGTCTAGAAAGCCTTGTTGGCTTCCGGACGATGCGTATTTTTCGGCACGAAGCCTGAACGCGTGGCTTCGCGCTGGTTGCGCACCCAAACCTCGCGATTGGGGTGCAGACCGGCGCCGCGGGTCGCGGGCACGGCGCTGGTGCGGGCGCGATGCAAGAGGCGCGTATCGGCCTCGCCGCAGCTCGGATGAATGCCGCCATTGTCCGCGACCACCTTGTCCCATGCCGCCTTGCGCTGCTTGAAGACCGCGGAATCCTTGAGCTGCGTGCAGTTCAACTCGTTGACGTTGAGATCCGCGATGATCTCGTCGCCATCCTCGATCAGCGCGATGGCGCCGCCCAGTGCTGCTTCCGGTCCGACATGGCCGATCACCAGACCGACCGAGCCGCCGGAGAAGCGCGCATCGGTCATCAGGCCGACGACGATATTGCGTTCGCGGCACAGCGTGGTGATGCGCGAGGTCGGGTCAAGCATCTCCGGCATGCCGGGCGCGCCGACCGGGCCGTCGTAACGCACGATCACCATGTCATGGTTCGCAAATTTCTCCGGATGCTTGTCGAGCGCTGCGATCAGGCCGCGCTCGCCTTCGAACACGCGCGCAGTGCCGCGGAACAGATTGTCCTCGAGGCCGCCCTCGACACCGGCGAGCTTGAGAATGGCGGAGAATTCCGGCGACAGGTTGCCACCGAGCACGCGCAACCCACCGGTCGGCTTGTAGGGCTTGGCAACGGTGTAGACGACCTTGCCGTCGGCTGGCTTGGTCTCCAGGCGCTTGATCTGCTCGGCCAGCGTCTCGCCGGTGCAGGTCAGCACGTCGCCATTGATGAGGCCGGCTTCCATCAGTTCGCGCACGATTACCTGCACGCCACCGACATTGTCGATGTCCACCATCGAATACTTGCCATAGGGGCGGGCGTCGGTGAGCACCGGCACGAGATATTGCGACAGATAGTTGAACTCTGCCGGCGTCATGACTTCCTTCCAGAAGTCGGCGAAGCCTGCGGCGCGCGCGATTTCCGGCGCATGCAGCGTCACGTTCGTCGAGCCGCCGATCGCCATCGACACGATCACCGCGTTGCGGATCGAGTCACGGCTCACGATGTCGCGTGGCTTGATGCCCTTGGCGATCATGTTGGAGAGATAGCTGACGAGCTGCTCCGGGAATTCCTTCAGGCGGCGCGGATCGTCGGACGGCGGCGCCACCATGTGCAGCGGCTGCATGCCGACCACGCCGATGAAGGTCTGCATGGTGTTGTAGGTGAAGATGCCGCCGCAGCTGCCGATACCGGGGCATGCGTGGCAGGCGATGTGGTGGCGATATTCCGGGTCCGGACTGCCGGCGACCTGATAGGCGCTGACGATGTCCAGCTTCTCACCGGTCTTCGGATCCTCGCCGGGATGGATCGAGCCGTCCGACATGATGATCGCCGGCTCGTTGTGTTCGAGCAGCGCGGCCAGCGTGCCGACTGGCGGCTTGTCGCAGGCGACCACGGCGATGGTGCCGAGCAGGCCGGTGGCGCTCAGATGCTCGCTCATGGAGTCATTGGTGACTTCGCGGCCGATCAGCGAATAGCGCATCTCGCGCGTGCCGTTGCGGATGCCGTCCGAGGTCGCAATGGTGTATTCCGGCTGCACGAGGCGATAGGGCAGCTGGCCTTTGCCGCGACCGATGCGCTTCTTCAGGCTCTCATGGATCGCGTCCACCTTGGACATCACGCCCATGTAACACTGGCTGTCGCCCTTGGTGCCGACCACGCCCACCGACGGCTCATGAATGAGCGTTTCATCGGTGCCGAGCACGCGCGCCATGCCAATGGTCTGCGCGGAGCGGCCGGGATGGTTGTCGATGGTGACGACGGGCGACTTGGACACGACGAATTCCTTCCTGACGGCGTTCTTGATCTGCGAGGCTTGAATGCACCGCCGCCGGCGCTCGGCATTGGCGCATGTTAGACCCTGCGGTCAGGGCAGGGTCCGTCCACGATCCAATTTAGGATCGGTCTAGCCAGTGCATAACCCCCGAAGATCGCAAACACAATCGGATTGCCCCTCTGCTGGAACAGGGCTGCCTTGTCGCCGCCCGGTGCCGCAAAGCAGCAAAATTCCGGGTGCCATTTACGCGATCAGGCTATTTCTGCATGGTTTTGACAAACCAATGGGGTAATCGCTTCCTGCGCCGTCACAGCGGATCGCGTCGATACGGAGTTCGAGATTGAGCGTTGCCTTCACCAAGGAAGAAAGTGCCGAAACGGCTGCGGAAACCCTGCTGCCCGACCGCCCGATCTCGCCTCATCCGAACCTTGTGACGGAGGCGGGTTTGCAGGCGCTGGAGACGCAGCTCCAGCAGGCGCGCGAGGCCCATGACGCGGCGAGCGCGATCGACGACGTGAACGAGCGGCGACGTCAGGCTGCAATCCCGCTGCGCGACATGCGCTATTTCGCTGCCCGCGTCCGTACGGCCCAGCTCGTTCCAGCCCCGACATCGACCGACACCGTGGCCTTTGGCAGCACGGTGACCTTCTCCCGCAACGACGGACGCGTGCAGACCTATCGGATCGTGGGCGAGGACGAAGCCGACCCCAAGGCCGGTTCGATTTCCTTTGTCTCGCCGGTGGCGAAATCGCTGATGGGCAAGGCCGTCGGTGACGTCGTCGGCACGGGCGCCCAGGAACTTGAGATCATATCGATCGCGTAGACTCGCGTGTCCTTCGCAGCAAGGCAAGTTCCGTCATTGCGAGCGCAGCGAAGCAATCCAGAAGGTGACAAGCGAAGACTGGATTGCTTCGTCGCAAGGGCACCTCGCAATGACGACGCGAATGTTCTGATCGATCTCAAGATAACGCGTCAGATTCCCGCGCTGGACTCCAGCCGCTCGTTGAGCTTCTGATCGACCACCTCGACCGTGCGGTCGATATTTGCATTGGTCATGCCGAGCTGATGCGAGATCAACTTCACCAGAAGATCGACCCGCTCGATAAACGGCGCGCCGGCGGCGACTGCACGGGCCGCCGATGACGGCTTGAGCAGGCTCTCCGCTGCCTTGGCGTATTTGGCGAACGGGACCTGATCCTCGGGGTCGGCGCCGAGACGCCGTGCAACGGCATCGACATGCTCGTAGATCGACTGCGACACCTTGAGATCGCCGTGAACGGCCTCGCGGATCGACTGCGGCTCTTCAGGCGTGATGCAGCGATAGTTGCCCGTGAGTAGCATCGACCACTTCGCCAGCGGCACGAACAGCGATTCGAATACTTTCAGCTTCACCGGCACGTCCTGACCATCGAGCTTCACGGCGTCGATGTCCGCTTCGAGTTCGCGCAGCAGTTTATTGTGAGCCGGATCGGCAAAGGCCGATGCCTTGAAATTCGTCGGCAGGCCGACGTGAAGCACATTCGCTGCTTCTTCCGGCGGCCGGAAGGCCTGCGGATCGGGCGAGCACAGCGTGACCAGTCCCGGATCGAAGCGTTCCCACACCTGCGCATTGGTATAGGCCTCTTCGAGCTTCATATCGGCCAGACCCGGAATGCGCTTGAGATAGGGCAGCGGCGGCATGTTCATGATCGACAGGCACGGCAGTTTCGCCGCGGCGATCTTGATCATCAACACGCGGATCGTGTGGTTGGTGTATTGCGGTTCCTGCATCGCAAGGCCGACCAGATCGTAGCGCGACAGCTCGACCTGATCCGGCGAGGTTGCATCCAGTTTGCCTGGCAGGTCGCGTGAGAAGATGGCGCGGTGGTTCGGTTCGTCGCGCAGCTTGATGCGCACTTCAGTACCATCGCGATTGATGAGTTCGGCGGTCTTCTTCCGGCACACGAGGGTCACGTTATGACCGGCCATCAGGAGCTTCGTCGCCAGCAACGAGCCGTAGGAAGCTCCGAGAATCAGAATATTCCGCGCCATGGTGTTTCGTTCCTCAAGGTGATGTGCGCGCCAGATCCGAACGGTCCGGCATTTTTTGTTGGCGCGGACACTACTGCACCGCTGCGTTTCGATCCAGATGGCGTGAGCCGATACGTGCAGAGCTGGAAGCGATTTGCTTTTCCAATGCGCCAATCTGTCCCGCCTATCGTCGTGGCGAATGAGGGAGCGATCGGGTACCGTCATAAAAAACAACGGAGGGAAACATGTCTGCGATCATCAATCGTCGTCACTTCATTGCTGCCGGGTCGGCTGCCGCCGCCATGCCGTTCGTCGCGCGCGATGCTTCGACGCAAGCCGCCTGGCCATCGCGGCAGATACGCATGATTTGTAGCTATCCAGCCGGCGGGCAGACCGATCTGCTCGCGCGCGCGTTCGGTGAATATATTTCCAAACAGGTCGGACAGACTGTCGTCATCGAAAACAAGGCTGGTGCATCCGGCGCCATTGGCACAGCGGAAGTCGCGCGCGCCGAGCCAGACGGTCACACGATTCTCTGCTCCATCTCGACCACCTATGTAATGAACCGGGTGATGCTGAAGACGCCCGGCTATGACATGGACAAGGATCTGACACTGGTCAGCGTCATTCCCGGCGCCGGATTGCCGCTGGTCGCCAGCCCGAAATCCGGCGTCAAGACGCTGGAGGACTTCGTCGCCTTCGCGCGCAAGAACGACAAGGTGAACTTTGGCACCTATAGCGTCGGCTCGGCCCCGCACATGACCATCAACGAACTCAACAAGCAGTATGGTTTGAAGATCGAGCCGATCCATTATCGCGGCGAAGCGCCGATGTGGACGGGACTGGCCGAAGGCTCGATCGATTTTGCGATGGGCAGCTACACCGCTGCGCAGACTGTGCTGCAAGGCGATCGCGGTGTTGTCTTCGCCGTGCACTCGAAGAAGGTCGACGCCATTCCCAATGTGAAGACATTGCCTGAGCAGGGTGCGACGTCGAAGTTCTTCACTGTCAGCGGCTTCACCGGCTGGGCCGTGCCCAAGGCGACGCCGCAGCCGATCGTCGATCGGCTGGCACAGCTTTGCGTCGCCGCCAACAGCGATCCCAAAGTGAAGGAAGTGCTCAAGACTTTCGTGCTCGAACCGGCGCTGGGCTTCAAGGAGACCAATGCGCTGTATCAGAAAGAGTTGCCGGTCTGGATCGAGGCAGCACAGGCGCTCGGCCTGCAGCCGGTCTGACCGCCGGCTGGATTGAATTAACATTCGTCATTGCGAAGAGCGAAGCGACGCGGCAATCCAGTTCTTGTCTTCAAGAAGAAAAAGACTGGATTGCTTCGTCGCAAGGGCTCCTCGCAATGACGGCGCGAATATCTAGCCTTTTCTTTAGATGTTCTACGCTCGTACCGAAAACCGGCTCATCGCGCTGAGTGCTTGCACGCGCGGTTCGACGTCGCGCATGTAGATCGTCTTGCGCAGAAATTCGATCTCGCTCGCCTCTTTGCTTTCCTCGACATCGATGTACCAGGACTTCGGCCGGCCGTCGGAGCCGTCGCTCCAGCGATAGCCGCGCCGCTTCAGCTCGTCCTTGAGATCGAAGGGCGACTGTTCCGCCCAGACCCGCATCGTTTTCTTCCGGGCACGTTCCAGAAGAACCGCAAGTGCCGGCGCACCGAGATCTGGCAATTCGAACGCGAGAATCTCCAGCAGCGCATGACAGTCGTCGATCGCCCGGTGGGCCTGATGGAAGAAGCCGGCGCCGGCGAGCAGATAGCCGAGGCGCGATCCGTCGAAGCCGTGTTTGCGCCAGTCGACTTCAGTAGCCGAACAGCCCCAGGCCTTGTGCTGGAACACCGGCCAGTAGCGCTCGGAAAATTTGCGGTCGAAGCCCGCATTGTGCGCGATGACGATGACGGCGTCGTCGGCGAAAGCGGCGACGGCATCGGGATCGATGCGATGTCCCGCGACGATCTCGTCCGTAATGCCCGTCAGCTCGGTGATCTCCGGCGGGATCGGCCGCGACGGCTCGTTGAATGCGGTGAAGATATCGGCGACGCGCGTGATGCTGCCGTCCGGCAGATAGTCGAACTTGATCATGGCAAGTTCGATGACTTCGTCGCGCACCTGATCGAGACCGGTGGTCTCGACGTCGAGGAGGATTCCGGATCGCGTCGGTAGGCCGTTGGCCGGCGCGAATTCGGTGCGCGGGACCAGCCGGCGGAGGACGCGGTAGTCGGTCGATCTGGCGAGCGTGTCCGCCATGGCGGCAAGGCTGGGATCGTCCTGCAGGCTAAGATCGTCTTGGAGCATCTGATTCCGGGCAGTTCTTCAGGCGCAGCGTCGTTCAGCCATGACTATGGTGTTCGCTGAATCGGGGCAACCTGCCTGCCGGCGATAGACACAGCTGTGTGGCGCTGGGGCGTTGATTCGGCGCCGATTATACCTTGCGATCCAGCGAGGCCAGCGCCTCGTTCAGCACCGAGCGCAGGCGTTCGGTGTCGTCGGGCCGCACGGCGGAGGGGTCCAGATAGAAATCGAGCCCGGGCATGCGTTCGACGACGATATCGGTTTGCACCGGCCTGTCGTCGATAATGCTGTCCACCGCATAGGGCACCACCTCGCGGCTGATGCCTTTCATGGTGATCGGCGGCAGCGGATGCGAGGTGATGATGTCGCTCACCAGCGCGAAGGTCTCATAGCTGATGGCGATGCCGCCGGGTTCTGCGATCGACTGCAGGCGTGCCGCGAGGTTCGCCTCGGCCCCGATGATCGTATAGTCCATGCGATCGGCGCTGCCGAAATTGCCGACATTGCAATAGCCGGAATTGATGCCGATGCGCGCCTTGAACGGCTCCTCGATGCCTTCGGTGCGCCACTTCGCATTCAACTCGATCAGCCTGCGCTGCATCCGCCACGCCATGCGCAAGCAGTCCTGCGCATCCTGACGGTCGCCCTTGGTCTCCGGATCGCCGAAGAAGATCAGCATCGCATCGCCGATGAACTTGTCGATGGTGCCGCCATATTCGTGCGCGATCGCCGACATTTCCGTGAAATATTCGTTGAGCAGATGGGTGATCAGCTCCGGCTGCAGCCGCTCAGTCGTTGCCGTGAAATTCTGGATGTCGGAGAAGAAGATCGTCAGCTTCTTGCGCTCAGTATGGATGGTGACGTCCTTCTGGCCGCTGAAGATGCTCTTGTAGACCTGCGGCGAGATATAGCGGGAGATCTTCATGGAGAGCGTGGCGAGGAAATCGTTATTGGCTTCCAGCTCCTGATTCATGCCTGCGATGCGCCGCGACTGGCGGCGTTGCAGCGTCAGGAACGAGACGCCGCTGATCGCGGCGAGTGCGAAATAAGCCAGCAGGAACTTGAAGGAAAACAGGTTGGCCGCGATTGGCTGCGTGATAATGACTTCCTGGATGCCGCGGACGTCGCCGACCTTCCAGTCCTTCTTCGGACTTTCCGGATGGCTGTTGTGGCAGCTGACACAGGCCGGGCCCATCAGCACCGGCGCGACGATGCGGACCGTGTCGCTGAACAGCGACGCCTTGGTGTCGATGATCTTCTGTTCGGAATTGTCGCGCAGGCTGCGCAGCGATGTCTTTTCAAAATCGTCGAGCTGGTGCGGCGCGCGGTTCTGGAACGGGTAGTCCGACACGAAGCGGTAGTTGATGTTCTCTTGCTGAGCGCCGATGACGCGGCCGAGTTCGAGGGACAGCGTCGCCGGGATCGGGATCGCGCCCGGCACGCTTTCATAATTGTGAACCACCTGCGTGGTGCCCTGATGGGCCAGTACGCGCCCGACCACATTGGTTGCGTAATAACCGCGCACGCTGGTGATCACGGAGTTCAGGTCGTTGGCCTGCCGGCGCAAGGCGGCGTCAACCAGATTGGTCAGGTCGAGCCACACTGCTACAGGCAGCAGAAGCAAAAGCGCGGCGACGGCGAGCCCAGGCGCAAATCCGCGCGAGCGTCGACGGGGGGCATCAGGCTGATCCATGAAGATAGGTTCCTGGATTTCTGGCTGTTGAGCGCAATAAGCGTGCAGCGGTGCGGCCGCCTCAGTCTCGTAGCGCCGGTATGGTTATAATATCGTGCCTGGGTTGTGCCAATTTTCCGGTAGTGGATGATTTCCGGTAGTGGATGACATTGCGCCGGATGCCCGCCCATTTTTGGCAGGCATGCATGCCGCCTGCGCACCTTGACTTCACGGGTCGCTTGGCCAATCTCGCGGTTAGAAAAACACTTCAAAACTCCTGGGAGAAGATCATGGCCGACGCCTATATTATCGACGCAGTCCGCACGCCCCGTGGCATCGGCAAAGTGGGCAAGGGCAAGCTCGCCGAGCAACATCCGCAGCATCTCGCTGCCACCGTGCTCAAGGCGATTGCCGAGCGCAACAAACTCAACACCGCCGACGTCGACGACGTGATCTGGTCGACCTCGACCCAGCGGGGCAAGCAGGGCGGCGATCTCGGCCGCATGGCCGCGCTCGATGCCGGCTATGACATCAAGGCGTCCGGCACCACCCTCGATCGTTTCTGCGGCGGTGGCATCACCGCGGTGAACTTCGCCGCGGCCCAGATCATGTCGGGCATGGAAGACGTCGTCATCGCCGGCGGCACCGAGATGATGTCACTCACCGGTGCGATGGCCGCCGAGGACATGGCCGCCGGCAAGCCGCCGCTCGGCATGGGCTCGGGCAACAAGCGGCTCGCCAAGGTGCATCCGCAGTCGCATCAGGGCATCTGCGGCGATGCCATTGCCTCGATGGAGGGTATCAGCCGCGAGGCGCTCGATGCGCTCGGCCTCGAAAGCCAGCGCCGCGCAGCCATCGCCATCAAGGAAGGTCGTTTCGACAAGAGCATCGTCCCGGTCAAGGATGACGAGGGCAATATCGTGCTCGCCAGGGACGAATATCCGCGTCCGGAAACCACTGCCGAAGGTCTCGCCGGTCTGAAGCCGGCTTTCGCTGCGATGGCCGATCATCCGCTGGATGAAAGCGGCATGACCTTCCGCAAGCAGATCAACCAGAAATATCCGGATCTCAAGATCGAGCATTTCCATCATGCCGGCAATTCATCGGGCGTGGTCGATGGTGCCGCGGCGTTGCTGCTGACCTCGAAGTCCTATGCCGACAAGCATGGCCTGAAGCCGCGCGCACGCATCGTGGCCATGGCCAATATCGGCGACGACCCGACCCTGATGCTGAATGCGCCGGTGCCGGCTGCGAAGAAGGTGCTGGCAAAGGCCGGCCTCAAGAAGGAAGACATCGATCTGTGGGAGATCAATGAAGCCTTCGCCGTGGTCGCCGAGAAGTTCATCCGCGATCTCGATCTCGATCGCAGCAAGGTCAACGTCAATGGCGGCTCGATTGCGCTCGGCCATCCGATCGGCGCCACCGGCGCGATCCTGATCGGCACGGTTCTCGACGAACTCGAGCGCCGCAACCTGAAGCGCGGTCTGGTCACCATGTGCGCTGCCGGCGGCATGGCACCGGCGATCATCATCGAGCGCGTGTAAAAGCTCCCACTATCGACCGTCATTGCGAGGAGCGCAGCGACGAAGCAATCCAGTTCTTACGTCGTTTGTAGCTCTGGATTGCTTCGCTGCGCTCGCAATGACGGTTGATGGTAACGCGGCCTTACTCGTTCGATGGCCATGCCATCGGGAACGACAGCGGCGAGATCTCTGTCAGCTTGCGGCCAGCCCAATCCAATCCCGGCGTGCGCTCTTCTGCGCGGATCTGCGCTTCATGCACCCGCAGCGCCGCGGCGGGATAGTCGAACGTCTGCACCACGCCGTCCTTCACCACCTGCCGGCCATCGACATAGACGTGACGCACCGCGCGTTCCGCTGCCGCATAGATCATGCTGCGGATCGGATCGCGATGCGGCTGCATCATCGGATGGGTGACATCGACCATCACAAAATCAGCCTTGCAGCCAGCCTCGAGCCTGCCGATGTCGTTGCGACCGAGCGCCTTGGCGCCGACGGTGGTGGCAGCCTCGAACAGCATGGTCGAGTTCAGGCCCCGCGGATGCCCGGCCATCAGCCGCGAGGTCATGGTCACGTTGCGCATTTCCTCGATCATGTTGTGCGGATAGGTGTCGGTGCCGATCGCCACCGAAATGCCGGCTGCGCGATAGCGGCCGACATCGCGCAGCGCGATGCCGCGCCGCATGAACACAGTGGGACAATGCGCTACTGTGGTGCCAGTCTCGGCCAGCAGTGCAAGGTCGCGCCTGGTGTGCCACGGCGTCAGCGGGTGGTCGTCGACGAAGATGGAGTGGCCAACCAGCGAGGTCGGCCCGAGCACGCCGAGTTCGCCGAGCCACTGGATTGGCGTCACGCCATGCCGGCGAACGATTTCGTGAAATTCCGACACCGACTGCGCCGCATGGGTCTGCCACGGAATGTTGCGGCGCTTCGCTTCAGCGTAGCTGTCTTTCATCAGTTGCGGCGTGCAGGTGTCGATCTGCGCCGGGTACATCATTCCGGAGAGACGGCCGGACGGATGGCTCTCGGCGGCATCGATGAGCGCGAAGGCCTGCAGCATGCCGTCTTCGCCGGCCTTCTCGTTCCATTCGTAATCGACGAGCGTGCCATTCGGCGTGAACCAGCGCGCCGAGCGGAAGCCCGGAGCAATATAAACGCGCAGGCCACTTTCTGTTGCGAGATCGAGCCATTGCGGATGAGGCATCGAAAGATCAACCACCGTGGTGACGCCGGACAGCAGCAATTCCGAATACGCAACGCGCACGCAGTCCGGCACGCCTTCCGGATCGGACCGCAGGATCGGCATGTATTCGTAGAGCGACGAATTATACAGACCGGGCGAGCCGATCTCGTCGAGGAAGCCCTTGTTGAGCGGTTCGCTGGACGGATGCGAGTGGATATCGACGAGACCCGGCATCACCATGAAGCCGCGGCCGTCGATGGTCTCGACCGCTTCACCCCGATAGTCGCAGCCGGCAAACACGAGCTGGCCGCCGTCGAAAGCGACATCGCCGCCGGTGACATAGGTGTGGCTGTTCTTTGCGGCGTCCCAGGCGACGACATAGTCCGCGTTGCGGATGACGGTGATGGCCATACTGATCCTCTTGATGGAAGGCGAGGAACCGTAAGCGCAAGCGACCAGGCGGTGCAAGATCGAGAGGTGAGCAGACCCGCCTGTCTATTCGGCACATGCAACTTGTCTATTCGGCTCGTGCAAATGACGATAAGAAGATGCGTTGATCTGCAAAGTCCTGAAGAGAGCCTGAACTGATGCAATACAGACATGATGGCCTTTACGCTTCCCGCCGCTCGCCGGTAATGGCGCGCAATGTGGTGGCGGCGTCGCAGCCGCTGGCAACGCAGACCGGGTTGCGCATGCTGGAGCGCGGAGGCAATGCGCTGGATGCGGCGCTCGCGGCAGCCATCACGCTGACCGTGGTCGAGCCGACCGGCAACGGCATCGGATCGGACGCCTATTGCATCCTGTGGGATGGCAAGGAGCTGCACGGCCTCAACGCCTCCGGTCGCTCGCCGGCGGGATGGACGCCTGAACGATTTGCAAATCACAAGACATTCCCGCATCGCGGCTGGGAAAGCGTCACCGTGCCCGGCGCTGTGTCTGCCTGGGTCGATCTGTCCGAGCGCTTCGGCAAGCTGCCATTCGCTGAGCTGTTCGAACCCGCGATCTCCTATGCGGAGAACGGCTTCAACGTCTCGCCAGTGATTGCCGAGCTGTGGCGCCGCGGCGCGGAGGAGTTGAAGAACCAGCCCGGCTTTGCCGAGGCCTTCATGCCGAATGGTCGTGCGCCTGCGGCGGGTGAACTCTTCAAGGCTCCGGGCCATGCCTATTCGCTCAAGCTGATCGCAGCGACCAAAGGCGAGGCATTCTATCGCGGCGAACTCGCCGAGCGCATCGCAGCCTTCGCGCGCGAACATGGCGCCGTTCTCACTGCCGCGGATATGGCCGAACATCGCAACGACTGGTGCGGCACCATCCATCAGGATTTCGGCGACGCTTCGCTGCATGAAATCCCGCCGAACGGGCAGGGCATCGCCGCGCTGATGGCGTTGGGCATCATGCGCGCCCTCGGCACCGACGGTCTTGTGCTCGACAGTGGCGATGCGTTCCATCTGCAGATCGAAGCCACGAAACTGGCTTTCGCCGATGTCTACGCCTACGCGGCCGATCTCGATTACATGCGCGAGATCACCGTCGCGCATCTGCTCAATCCGGCCTATCTCGCCTCGCGCGCCAAGCTCATCGACATGAGCCGCGCGCAGGATTTTGGCGCCGGTGCGCCGAAGACCGGCGGCACCGTGTGCCTGTCCACCGGCGATGCCAGTGGCATGATGGTGTCCTATATCCAGTCGAACTATTCGGGCTTCGGCTCCGGCGTCGTTGTGCCCGGCACCGGCATCAGCCTGCAGAATCGCGGCTTCGGTTTCGTCCTGACCGATGGTCATCCCAATCAGGTAGGCCCGCGCAAGCGGCCGTTCCAGACCATCATTCCCGGCTTCGTCATGAAGGGCAAAGAGCCGCTGATGGCCTTCGGCCTGATGGGTGGCCCAATGCAGGCACAGGGCCATCTGCAGATCATGCTGCGCATGCAGCTCTGGGGACAGGATCCGCAGACGGCGGCGGACGCGCCGCGCTGGCGCTATGTCACCGGCTTGAAAGTGGCGATCGAGACGGCTGTGCCGGACAATGTCGCGGCCGACCTCGCCAGCCGCGGCCATGTCATCGAGCGCGAGCCGCCGGACTCCGCCTTCGGTTTCGGCGGCGCGCAGCTCGTGCGCAAAATCGATGGCGGCTATGTCGCGGGCTCTGATCCGCGCAAGGACGGGCTCGCGGCGGGCTATTGAGGATTCTCTATTGATCCGTCATTGCGAGGAGCGAAGCGACGAAGCAATCCAGTTCTTGGCTTTCTGGATTGCTTCGCTGCGCTCGCAATGACGAGCTTCTTCTGCCTCAACCCAGTCCCGCCGCCTTCGCGATGGTGTAAGTGATCAGGCTCGCCACATAGGCCAGCGCGAACATGTAGAGGAACGTCACCACCATCCATTTGGTGCTGCCGGTCTCGCGGCGGATCACGGCCAGCGTCGAGGCGCATTGCGGGGCGAAGATGAACCAGGCCAGGAACGACAGCGCGGTGGCGAGGCTCCATTTGCTGGCCAGCGCCTGGCCGATCGCATCCGCCGCTTCCTTGCCGCCTTCGATCGCATAGACGGTGCCGAGCGCACCGACCGCGACTTCGCGCGCCGCCATGCCGGGGATCAGCGCCACCGCGATCTGCCAGTTGAAGCCGAGTGGTGCGAAGAACGGCTCCAGGAATTTTCCGATCATCGCGGCGAGGCTGTAATTGATCGCCGGCCCTTCGGCGCCGGCCGGTGCCTGCGGGAACGAGGCGAGGAACCAGATCAGGATCATCATCGACAGGATGGTGGTGCCGGCGCGCTGCAGGAACATTTTGGCGCGGGTATAGACGCCGATGGCGATGCTCTTGAGGCGCGGCAGCTTGTAGTCCGGCAATTCCAGCATGAACGGTGCCGGCTGGTAGTCGCGCCACATGAAGAACTTGATGACGAAGGATGCGGCGAGTGCGCTGCCGATGCCGGCGACATAGAGCCCGAACATCACCAGGCCCTGCAGGTTGATCCAGCCCCAGACGTTTTCGGCGGGAATGAAGGCCGAGATGATCAGCGTATAGACGGGGATGCGCGCCGAGCAGGTCATCAACGGCGCGATCAGGATGGTGGTGAGGCGGTCGCGGCGGTTGTCGATCACGCGCGTCGCCATGATGCCGGGGATGGCGCAAGCGAAGCTCGACAGCAGCGGGATGAAGGCGCGGCCATGCAGGCCGGCGCCGCCCATGATGCGGTCCATCAGGAACGCGGCGCGTGCCATGTAGCCGAAATCTTCCAGCAGCAGGATGAACAGGAAGATGATGATGATCTGCGGCAGGAACACGAGCACGCTGCCGACGCCGGCGATCAACCCGTTCTGCAGGAAGCTCTGCAAGATTCCTTCAGGCAGCACCTGTGCCACCAGCGTGCCGAGTGCGCCGAAGGAATCCGACAGCAGCTCCATCAGCGGCTGCGCCCAGGAGAACACCGCCTGGAACATCACGAACAGAATGAGCGCGAGGATCGCGAGACCGGCGACCGGATGCAGCACCACGGCATCGACGCGCGTGGTCAGCGTGTCCGGCTTGGTCGGCATCTTGACGGTGTCGCGGATGATGCGGTCGGCCTCGCGCTGCAGCGCTTTCATCTCGGACAGGCCGAGCGGCGTCCAGCCATCGCCGGCGACGACCGCCGGCATGTTGGCGGCGAATTCATCGGTGCGGTGACGCAGTTGCTCGACGCCGGCCTTCTTTACCGCGATGGAAGTGATCACAGGCACGCCGAGTGCTGCGGACATCGCGTCGACGTCGATGCTGACGCCGCGGCGCTGCGCGATGTCGAACATGTTGAGCACCACCAGCAGCGGGCGACCGGTGCGCTTGAGTTCCAGGATCAGCCGCAGTGTGAGGCGCAGATTGGTGGCGTCGGCGATGCACAGGACCAGATCGGGCGCGGCTTCGCCGGGGCGCTTGCCGAGCACGACGTCGCGGGTGATCTCTTCATCCGGGCTGCGGCCGCGCAGCGAATAGGTGCCGGGCAGGTCGAGCAGCGTCACCTGACGGCCGGCCGGCGTCACGAAGGCGCCCGCCTTGCGCTCGACGGTGACGCCCGCATAGTTGGCCACCTTCTGGCGGCTGCCGGTGAGTGCGTTGAACAGCGATGTCTTGCCGCTGTTGGGGGCTCCCACCAGCGCGAGATGAAAGCGCTCGGTGGTCACGTCTGTATCGGTCATTTCACAACAACTGCCATGGCTTCGCGCCGGCGGACGGCGATCGTAATATTGTCGACACGCACCGCGATCGGATCGCGCTGGATAGCGCCCTGATGCAGGATCTCGACGCGCGCGCCTTCGGTGAAGCCCATTTCCAGCAGATGCCGTTCGAGCTCGTGGCCGCTCTCGGCCGCGCCTGCAATATCGGGCTGCAACGCCACGATGGTTCCGATGAATCCGCGCGGCGCATTGCCGAGGCGCAATTCGTGTGTGGATGTTTCGGATGCAGTCTGGTGGACGGTCATGCCCGACCTTGTCGAGCAGCGTCCTGACAAGGTCAAGACAAACGCACGTATGTTATTAGAATGATTATAAAGAGGCGCTCCGGCACCGCTTACGATGCGCCCGCGGACTGCTCGTTCACCACCCGCTGCTGAATCTTCACCAGTTCTGCATAGATGCCGCCTTGCGTGATCAATTCGTCATTGGAGCCCTGCTCGGCCACGACGCCGTCTTTCAGCACGATGATCTTGTCGGCGTCACGAATGGTTGAAAGCCGATGCGCGATCATGATGACGGTGCGGCCTTGCATCAACCGGCGCAGCGCCTCGATCACCAGCGCCTCGGATTCCGGATCGAGCGCCGCGGTCGGCTCGTCCAGGATCATGATCGGGCTGTTGCGCACCACCGCACGCGCGATGCCGATGCGCTAGCGCTGGCCGCCGGACAGCGTGTCGCCGCGCTCGCCGACCATTGAGTCGTAACCGTGTGGCATGCGGCTGATGAACTCGTCGGCATTGGCGATCTTCGCGGCGGCGATAATCTCCTCGTCAGTTGCACCGGGCCGGCCATAAGCGATGTTCTCGCGGATCGTGCCGCGGAATAGCACGGTCTCCTGCAGCACGAAGCCGACCTGGGCGCGGAGGGCGGACAGTTTGTAGTCGGCGACATCGACGCCATCGATCAGCACGCGCCCCGATGTCGCGTCGTAGAAGCGCGGGATCAGGCTGAGCACCGTGGATTTGCCGGAGCCGGTCGGCCCGACCACGCCGACAATCTGTCCGGGTTCGATATGGAGCGAAACATCGCGGAGCACGCTGGACTCCTCGCTATAAGCGAAGGCGACCTTCTCGAAGGTGATGGCGCCCTTGGCGCGGCCTGGATCGACGGCACCCGGTTTCTCCATGATCACATCATCGGCGGCCAGGATGTTCTGGATCCGCTCCAGTGCCACGGTGGTTTGCGCGATCGCGCTGGTCATGCTGGCGAGGTCCTTCACCGGTTTGAAGAACTGCGCGAGATAAGCGAGGTACACGGTCAGCGCGCCTGCGGTCATGGTGCCGGCAACGATCAGCGACGTGCCCTTCCACAGCACGATGGCCGTGCAGAACGCCACCACGACACCGACCACCGGCGACAATAGCGACTTCACCTGCCGCGCCTTCATGGCGGCCTCGACCGTCGCATGGCTGGCGGCTTCCAGCCGTGCCAGTTCGAGATCCTGTCTGCCGAAGGCCGTGACTGCGCGCACCTGGCCGAGACCCTGCTGGACTACGGCAACGATCTCGCTCTGCCGTTGCCGTACCGTGCGCGTCACTTCCTTCACGGCGCGCTTGAAATGGAACACGAAGGCGATCAGGAACGGCGTGATGCCGAGCGCGATCAGCGTAAAATCCCAGTCGAGCCAGAACATCAGCCCGATCATGAAGACGATGGTGATCAAGTCGAGCAGGATATCCAGCGTCGACGATGAGGCGAAGTTCTGCAGTGTCGTCACGTCTGTGGTGATCGTGGACATCAGGGCGCCGGTCTTGGCCTTGTCGTAATAGCGCAGCGACAGCCGATGCAGATGCGCATAGATGCGGATGCGCAGGTCGTTGGCCACCCACTGGCCGACCGATGTCGAATAGTAGTTGTCGATATAGGTAGCGATTGCGCCGATCACAGCGATGACCAGCGTGGCGATGCCGGCGAACACTGCGACGCCGAGCGTGTGGCGGCCGATGCCGTAGTCATGGGCCCAGTCCAGCCAGGCGGGCAGGTGATGGCTGCCCAGCGCGTCATCGAGCACCAGTTTCAGCGGCCAGGGCGCGGCCAGGCTCATGGCGATCTCGACCAGCATGGCGAGGAAGACGATGATCAGCCAGCCGCGATAGGGCCGGAGCATCTCGAGTACCAGACGAGTCATCGAACATTGTCTCCAGCAACACGGCCAGACCGGGAATCATGAGCGGTCCGGGCGGCCGCAGTATATAGCCGCCGTCGGTTAGCGGGTCTTAACTGTAGTCGGGTACAGATGGATTTTTGCTGACAGCCCGCGCATTGTGGCATGCGGGCAGGAGCGTCAGTTAATTTGGCAGGGCTGCGCAGGACCGAACATGAACGTGCGATCCGTTGCTTTCCCGTTCTGGGGCAGGGTGCTTCTGCTGGCCGGCATCCTCGGTCTGGTGCTGGGCGGCGGCCTTCTGACCTGGCGCTATATCGAGCGTCCGACCGTGCTCAAGCTGGCGGTCGGGTCGATCGATGGCGAAGCCGGCAAGACGGCCTCGATCATCGCCAGCCATTTCGCCACCAGGAAATCGCCGATTCGGCTGGATTTCGAGACCTTCGGCAACGCGGTCGATGCGGGCAAGGCATTCTCCTCCGGCAAGGTCGATCTCGCTGTGGTCCGGGCCGATGTCGGCGATCTCTCCGAGGCGCGCGCCGTTGCCGTCATGGCCAAGGCGGTGGTCATGCTGATCGCGCCTCCTGGCTCGAAAATCACCAGCGTCGAAGGCTTGCGCGGCCGCACCGTCGGTGTGGTGGGCGGCGAGGTCAATCGTAGGCTGGTCGATGCGCTCACCAAGCAATACGACCTGACGAGTGCGAGGGTCACATTCAAGAATCTTGAGGTCAGCGATACCCGGCGCGCGGTGGAAGCCAAGGAAGTCGGCGCCCTGCTGGTGGTGATCCCGCTGACCGAGAAGTATCTGTCTCAGGTGCGCGGTCTGTTCAAAACCGGCGCGCCCGTGCTGATCCCGATCGATGCCGCCGGCGCCATTGCCGATGCCAATGGCGCCTATGAAAGCTTCGACATTCCGAAAGGGTCGCTCCGCGGCGCGCCGCCCGTTCCGGATGATGACGTGACAACGCTTCGGGTCAGTTACTATCTGGTTGCGAACAAGAAGCTCCATTCCAGCCTGATCGCGCGTCTGACCGAAATGGTGATCGCGGCGCGCCGCGATCTGATCGCCGGGCAACCGCAACTGGCCGGTATCGCCGCTGCCGACACCGATCCCGATGCCTTTATCCCCATCCATCCCGGCGCTGCTGCCTACTACAACGGTACCGAGCAGAGCTTCATGGACAAATACGGCGACGACATCTATCTCGCCCCCATGATCCTGGGCGCCCTTGCTTCCGTGCTGGCCGCCGCCTGGAAATTCCTCGGCATCCGGCCGCCCGACCACCGTGAGGCGACACTTAATGCACTTTATGCATTGCCGCGACGGATCCGGGCGGCGGCGGACGATGCGGAACTGTGCGCGATCGAGCAGGAGGTCGACGATCTTCTCAGCGCGCAATTGGCGAAGACCATGCGCAATGACGAAGATGCACTTGAAATGGCGACGCTGGTCTCTTCGGCACAGCGTCTCGACAATCTCATCCATCATCGCCGTTCGGCGCTGGCGCGGGCCCCATTTTCTGCCGCGCCGCATTCAAGTATAGAGTCGGAGACGTAGTTCCAGGCCATGACGCTGTTTTGCAGAACCACTAGCCGTTTGCGCGCACCTTCATTTCTCGCAAGAGGTCAATCATGACGCATAACCTGCTCGTGTTTCCGGATGACACCGCGCAGTGCATCATCGATCCGATCAGGGCCGCGCAGCGCAGCCTGAACATCCGGATGTTCCTGTTCACCGATCCGACACTGCTGCATGAGGTGATCGCGGCGAAGCGGCGCGGCGTGAAAGTGCGCGTCATGCTCAATCCGGCACGGCGCAACGGCGAGAGTGAGAATGACGAAACCGCCGCGGCGCTGGCTGCTGCTGGGGTCGAGGTTCGTGACAGCAATCCTGCCTTCGCGCTGACCCATCAGAAGTCGATGGTGATCGACAATGAGTGGGGTTTTGTGGAGTCGCTGAACTGGGAGACCCGCGATCTCACCGAAACGCGCGACTACGCGGTGACCACGACCAAGAAGCTCGAAATTTCCGAGATGGTGGATTGCTTCGAGGCCGACTGGGCGAAGCAGGATTTCGTGCCGAACCCGGACTCGCAACTGATCTGGTGCCCGAACAACGGCCGTGAGCGGATCGGCGCTTTCATCGATTCCGCGCGGGACACGCTTTGGATTCAGAACGAGCGTTATCAGGATACGGACATCATCGAGCGGCTGGTTCGCGCGGTGCTGCGCGGCGTTCAGGTCCACATCATGGCGCGGCAGCCGCACAAGCTGAAGAAGAACAAGTTGATCGAGGGGATTGGGGGGCTGCGCATCATGCATGACGTCGGCGCCAAGGTGCACCGGCTCAATGATATGAAGCTGCACGGCAAGATGCTGTTAGCCGACGAGGAGCGCGCTATCGTCGGTTCGATCAATCTCACGCCGGGCAGTTTTGACGATCGCCGCGAACTGGCCATCGAGACCGATGCGCATCATGTTGTGAAGCGTCTCGTCGAGACCTCGCATCACGACTGGAAACATTCCCGCAAGCTCGACCTCTCCGACGAGGCGGTTCAGGCGGATCTGGAAAAACACGGCATCCGGCAGTAGCGCGTTGTCGCTCAGCGCCGCTCCGGCCGCGGCGATTGCCGGGCTCGGGGCTGCACGGGTTTCCTTTCCGCGCGGCGAGCATATTCCGTGGCCAGGTTCAGCAACCGTTCGCGAACCACGGGATCATCAATCTCCCGCGCCAGCTTTTCGCAGCGCTCGGCCTGCTCTCTGAAATATGCGGCTTCGCTAGGCAACTTTGTCGTTTTCCATGGGTAGTGCGGGGTGCAGGAACATCGCCGAGAGCTGATCCTTGATTTCCAGGACACGCGGCGATGTCATACCCGGGCGAATGCAGAGCAGCGCTTTGATGGTCGGAAGCTCCGGCAAGTAATAGTCCCTGGCCCAGACCAGTCCCGGCGGAATGATCCGGCTGGGAACAGCCGTCAGTCCGATGCCGGCTTCGACGGCGGCTTTCTTCGCGCTGTAGTCCTGACTGCTGAAGGCAATCCGATAGGAAAGGCCATGCCGCGTGAGCGTATGAATCATCCAGTCATCATTGGTCCAGGTGACGATTGGGATCGGTGCGCCGGGGCTGAGCACGAATGATTTCGAGCGAACCCATGCCAGCCGATCCTCGGATTCATCGACAATGAGCGGAGCCAGATCGGCACTGATTTCTCCCCGCTGGAAAAAGCACCCGACGTCGACATGGCCGTCGATCAACGCTGTCGCAATCTCGGTGGACATTCCGGCATGGATATGGATGTCATTGAGGTTGCTCAGGCTCTGCTCGGCGACGAAGCGCTGTGCGAGGACAACGCTCAGGCCCAAACGAAGCCGGTCGACATGATTATCGGCTCCGCCGAGCGCAAGCACCTGATCGTTGGCCTCGATGATCTTGCGCGCCTGCGCAAGCACCAGCTTGCCGAGATCGGTCGGACAACTTCCGTTCGGCGTCTTACTGAACAGCGAACCGCCAACAAGTTGTTCGAGGCGCTTGATCTGCGAACTCACTGCGGGCTGACTCAACCCCAATTGCTCCGCGGCCTTGGTCAAGCTACCTGTTTCTGAAATGGCAACGACGGTACGAACAATTTCAATCGGAATATTGAGATGCCGCTTGTGCATTTGAATATCCAGCCTCGCAATTGCGCCATGAGTCGGACCAAGTGGTGTCGCGATTCTCTCCCAATCATATAGGCCTAATCACTCTTGGTTATATATTTGATTTGGATGACATTTCGGGAACTTATGACGTCATCAAAATCGCTGGTGCGGTCAGGACTGCCTGGCGAATTCGATGATGACCACACGCGCCGTCGCATCGGACTCAATTGCGACAGGTGCTGATCCTTGTTCCACAAGCAGCGCATCGTGGGCCGACAGGCTGTCGACGGTCGATGCCGAGCGTACGGTCGCAGTGCCACGCTCAACGAACAGAAGCGCTTGTGCAGAAACTATAAAATCCTGACGTTTCATGACGTTGATGCGTCTCACATGCTGTGAGACGATCCCGCGCCGGCTCATCACATTCAAATCTGTAATGGGGCCGTCGATCAGTGTCGCTAACGTTTGCTGATCGCCCGGGAAGGAATGGATCGTGTTGCGATCAATGCGCACAGATACACGGCCGTGGACATTAAGGTCGATGCCGGCGCCATCGATGACCAGAAGTGTACGATCAATCCCGGGAAATGACGAGAACGGTCCGTCGCTCGTCACCTGCGCCATACTGACGCGCCAGTCGAAATCGTCCAGCTTTGCATTCGCCGGGAAGATCGCGATCTCCGTGGTCGATCCCAGCCCGTTCTTCCAGGGCATCACTTTGTAGTTCGCGGCGCGCAGGATCTGCATGCGCTGCACTCAGCCCTTGGCGTGCAGCGACGGCAGATTGAGGTGATGTTCCTCGGCGCAAGCAATGGCTTCTTCATAGCCGGCATCGGCATGGCGCATCACGCCGGTGGCCGGATCGTTCCACAACACGCGTTCGAGGCGCTTTGCCGCTTCCGGCGTACCGTCGGCGACGATGACCATGCCGGAATGCTGCGAGAAGCCCATGCCGACGCCGCCGCCGTGATGTAGCGACACCCATGTTGCGCCAGATGCGCAGTTGAGCAGCGCATTGAGCAGCGGCCAGTCGGACACGGCATCGGAGCCGTCCTTCATTGCTTCGGTTTCACGGTTCGGGCTTGCCACGGAGCCGGAGTCGAGATGATCGCGGCCAATGACGATCGGCGCCTTCAATTCGCCCGAGGCCACCATCTCGTTGAAAGCGAGGCCGAGGCGATGGCGATCACCGAGGCCGACCCAGCAGATGCGCGCCGGCAGGCCTTGGAACTGGATGCGTTCGCGCGCCATGTCGAGCCAGTTCACCAGCGCCTTGTTGTGTCCGAGTATCTCCTTCACCTTGGCGTCGGTCTTGTAGATGTCCTCGGGATCGCCGGACAGCGCCGCCCAGCGGAACGGGCCAATGCCGCGGCAGAACAGCGGGCGGATATAGGCTGGCACGAAGCCCGGGAAGTCGAATGCGTTGTCGACGCCTTCTTCCTTGGCCATCTGGCGGATGTTGTTGCCGTAGTCGACGGTGGGCACGCCCATCTTGTGGAAGTCGAGCATCGCGCGCACGTGCTCGCTCATCGACTTGCGCGAGGCCTTCTCGACCGATCGGGGATCGCTGGCGCGCTTGGCTTCCCACTCTGACAGTGTCCAGCCCTTCGGGAGATAGCCGTTGACCGGGTCATGCGCCGAGGTCTGGTCGGTGACGATGTCCGGCCTGACGCCGCGGCGGACCAGTTCAGGGAAGATGTCAGCCGCGTTGCCAAGCACGCCAACGGAAATCGGCTTCTTCTCCTTGTTGGCCTTCTCGATGATCGCCAGGGCGTCGTCGAGGTCTTTGGCCTGCACGTCGAGGTAACGGCTCTTCAATCGCATCTCGATGCGGCTCGGCTGGCACTCGACCGCGAGGCACGACGCCCCGGCCATGGTTGCCGCCAGCGTCTGCGCGCCGCCCATGCCGCCGAGACCTGCGGTGAGGATCCAGCGGCCGGACAGGTCGCCGTTATAGTGCTGCCGTCCGGCCTCCACGAAGGTCTCGTAGGTGCCCTGCACGATGCCCTGCGAGCCGATATAGATCCACGAGCCGGCCGTCATCTGGCCGTACATCATCAGCCCCTTGCGATCGAGCTCGTTGAAGTGCTCCCAGGTGGCCCAGCGCGGCACCAGATTGGAATTGGCGATCAGCACGCGCGGCGCGTCAGTGTGCGTCTTGAACACGCCGACCGGCTTGCCGGACTGCACCAGCAGCGTCTCGTCGGTGTTGAGCTCACGGAGCGACTTGGCGATCTGGTCGAAGGCTTCCCAATTGCGTGCCGCGCGGCCGATGCCGCCATAGACCACGAGCTCGTTGGGATTCTCGGCCACTTCCGGATCGAGATTGTTCATCAGCATGCGCAGCGGCGCTTCGGTGAGCCAGTCCTTGGCGGAGAGTTCGGTGCCGCGCGGGCTGCGGACGATGCGGCTGTTCTTGCTGCGATCCATGATGTCGATCCTTACTTGGAAACGGTCGCGTGCGTTCGGCCGTGCCAGACGCGCGCGTGGAGCGGATTGAAGCCGACGCGGTAGACCAGCTCGGCGGGGTGTTCGATGTCCCAGATGGCGAGATCGCAGGCCTTGCCGGCCTCCAGTGTGCCGACTTCGCTCAGCTTGCCCAGCGCCCGCGCGCCTTCGCGCGTGACGCCGAGCAGGCATTCGTCCACAGTCATGCGAAACAAGGTCGCGCCCATATTCATGGTGAGCAGCAGCGAGGTCAGCGGCGAGGTGCCGGGATTGCTGTCGGTGGCCAGCGCCAGATGGGTGCCATGCTTGCGGAACAGCGCGATCGGCGGAGCCTGGGTTTCGCGCAGGGTGTAGTAAGCACCCGGCAATACTACGGCGACGGTGCCGGCCTTGGTCAGCGCGATGACGCCGTCCTCGTCCGTATGTTCGAGATGATCCGCAGAGAGCGCGCCGTGGTCGGCGGCGAGCTTCGCGCCATGCAGGTTCGAGAGCTGGTCCGCATGCAGTTTAACCGGCAGGCCGAGTTTCCTGGCGGCGTCGAACACCCGCGCCGTCTGCTCTGGCGAAAATGCAATGCCCTCGCAGAACGCGTCGACTGCGTCGGCGAGTTTCAGTTCGGCAATCGCCGGCAGCATTTCGGCGATGACGGTGTCGATATAGGCGTCCTTGTCGCCATTCGCTTCCGGCGGCATCGCATGTGCGCCAAGGAATGAGGTAACGACGGAGACGTCGCGTTCCCGCGCGAGCTGCCGCGCCGCCTTGAGGCAGCGGATTTCAGTATCCCTGTCGAGGCCGTAACCCGATTTGATCTCGATGGTGGTGACGCCTTCGGCGAGCAGATGGTCGAGCCGCTTCAAGCCGCTGGCGACGAGCTGCGCTTCGCTGGCCGCACGCGTGGCCTTCATGCTCGAGGCGATGCCGCCACCGGCGCGCGAAATGTCCTCATAGCTGGCGCCCTCGAGCCGCATCGCGAATTCACTGGCGCGGTTGCCGCCATAGATCAGATGGGTGTGGCAATCGACCAGCCCCGGTGTGATCCAGCGGCCGTCGCAATCGATGCGGGTCTTGGCGTCGGTGCCGGCCGGCAGTTCTGACGCTGGACCGACGAAAGCGATCCGGCCGTCCTTTGCTGCGATGCAGCCTTTCTCCACGATCCCGAGGCCGGGCTGGCCGGGCGCCATCGTGGCAAGGCGTGCATTGGTCCAGATGGTATCGAAGGTCATGACGGACTGCCGTAAATTCGGGACGTCGTATGTCTATACATAATCAGCGGCCTCGCTTATTGTCGAGCGTCTTTTGAATGCAACAGGCAATCGCTATGGGCACGCAACGTGCTGCAAAAAGGCTGTTCTTCGCGCACGCGCTGCTGCCGTCAGGCTGGGCGCGCGACGTCGTTGTCGCAATCGAGAATGGCACCATCACGGCCGTTGCCGCGAATTCGAGCAGCGCTGACGCGGAAATCATCAGCGGCGTGGCGCTGCCCGGATTGCCCAATCTGCACAGCCATGCGTTCCAGCGCGGCATGGCCGGCCTCACCGAAATCCGCGGCGCCACGCAGGACAGCTTCTGGACCTGGCGGCAGTTGATGTATCGCTTCATCGATACGCTGACGCCGGATGACGTCGAGGCTATCGCGGGTTTCGCCTATGCCGAGATGCTGGAAGGCGGCTTCACCTCGGTCGCCGAGTTTCACTATCTGCATCACGACGAGAGCGGCGCGCCCTATGGCGATCTCGCGGAGATGGCTACGCGCATCGCGGCAGCGGCCGGCGAGACGAGCATCGGTCTGACGCTGCTGCCGTCCTTCTATAATTTCAGCGGCTTTGGTGGTGCGCCGTCGATCCATGGTCAGCGCCGTTTCGTCAATGATCCCGCGCGCTTTCTGGCGCTGCTGGAGAAGTCCCGCGCGGCCATCGCGCATCTCAATGACGCCGCCATCGGCATCGCGCCGCATTCGTTGCGCGCGATTACACCGGAGACCTTAAGTGACGTCCTTAAGGCAGTGCCCGATGGACCGGTTCACATTCACGTCGCCGAACAGACCAAAGAGGTCGAGGACTGTATCACCTGGTCCGGTCAGCGTCCGGTGGCATGGCTGCTGGATCACATGCCGGTCGACAGGCGCTGGGTGCTGATCCACGCGACCCATATGACGCCCGAAGAAACCGCCGGCGTCGCGAAAGCAGGTGCCGTCATCGGCCTGTGCCCGCTCACCGAAGCCAGTCTCGGCGACGGCATCTTCGAAGGCCCGCGCTTCATCGATACCGGCGGTGTGTTCGGCGTCGGCTCCGATTCCAATATCGAGATCACGGCGCCCGGCGAACTCAAGCAACTCGAATACAGCCAGCGTCTCGCCTATCGCGTCCGCAACGCCGTGGCACGCCATGAGGGTGAGTCCACCGGCCGTGCGCTCTATGAACATGCGCTCGTCGGCGGCGCGCAGGCCTCGGGCCGCAATATCGGTGCACTTGCGGTTGGCAAGCGTGCGGATATCGTCGTGCTGGACACCGCGCATCCCGATCTCTGTGCCGTCACCGACGATCGCTGGCTCGATGCCGCGACCTTCGTCGCAGGAAAATCGGCGATCTCCGACGTCTTCGTTGGCGGCAAGCAGGTCGTTGACGGTGGTCGCCACATCAAGCGCGCATCCATCACCGAACGCTATCGGCGCGTCGTACAGCGGCTGGCGACACTCTGATGGCGACAGCACGCGTGTCAAAACCGGCAAATGGAAAAGCGCAGGCCGCGCCGCAGGCGCTGTATCAGCGCATCCGTGCCGATCTCGAAGAGAAGATTCTGTCCGGCCGCTGGCCACCCGGCTATCGCATTCCGTTCGAACATGAACTGGTCGAGACCTATAGCTGCTCGCGGATGACCGTGAACAAGGTGCTGTCGGGTCTCGCAGCGGCCGGTGTGATCGAGCGCAAGCGCCGCGTCGGTAGTTTTGTCGCCAAGCCGCTGGTGCAGTCCGCGGTGCTGCATATTCCGGATATCCAGGCCGAGATCGCCAAGCGCGGCGAGGCTTATGCTTACGAACTACTGTCGCGCAAACGGCGCAAGGCGACCAAGGACGATCTCGAACGTCTCGGCATCGACAAGAGCTGCGACATATTGGTGCTGAGCTGCCGACACATCGCCAAAGGCAGGCCTTTCGCGCTGGAAGAGCGCCTGATCAATCTCGACGTGGTGCCGCCCGCGTCTGAAATCGATTTCACGCGCGTGCCACCTGGCACCTGGCTGCTCGGTCACGTACCGTGGAATGAGGCAGAGCATCGGATCACTGCGTCTCTAGCAAACGATACCGCGTTGAAAGCATTGACGCTGAAGAAGCCGGCCGCCTGCCTCGTGGTCGAGCGCCGCACCTGGCGCAAGAACAAGATCATAACATCGGTGCGCGTCACCTATCCGAACGATCTGTATCAGCTCACCGCACGCTTCACGCCGACGGGGCTGCGATCGTGAGGACGACATGAATCATCTGCCGCAGGGCGTCTGCGGAAATTGACTCTGGCAATCCGCCATGTTGCCATGCAGTATCATTCTAAATCTGGCTGAGGAGAGTGCTTTATGAAGTTGATTGGAGTTTCCGTCGCCGCCATGCTCGCGGCTCTCGTTGCGACCCCGGCTGCGGCGCAGACCAAGGTCACCATCGCCATTTCAGGCTGGACCGGTTTCGCGCCACTGACGCTGGCGAAGGAAGCCGGCATCTTCGCCAAGAACGGTCTCGACGTCACCATCAAGAAGGTGCCGCAGGCCAGCCGCCATCTCGCCATCGCCTCGGGTGACGTTCAGTGCGCCGCCACCACGGTCGAAACCTGGGTGGTATGGAATGCCAATGGCGTTGCTACCACGCAGCTGTTCCAGCTCGACAAGTCCTATGGCGCAGACGGCATGGCCGTGCGCGCCGGCACCGCATCGATCAAGGATCTGAAGGGCAAGACCGTTGCGGCTTCCGCTCCGGGCACCGCGCCCTATTTCACGCTCGCCTGGTTCCTGAAGAAGAACGGCCTCAGCGTGAAGGACGTCTCCGTCGTCAACATGGAGCCGGGTCCAGCAGCGCAGGCGTTCATTGCCGGCCAGAACGATGCGGCCATGACCTATGAGCCTTATCTCTCGGCCGTACGCGAGAAGCCGGAAGCCGGTAAGATCATTGCTACCACGCTCGACTATCCGATGATCATGGACACGTTCGGCTGCACGCCGAAGTTCATCGCGGATAACGAAGGTGCCGTGAAGGCGCTGGCCAAGAGCTATTTCGAGGCCGTTGCCATGATCGGTGCCGAGAAGGACAAGTCCTACGAGATCATGGGCGCCGACGTGAAGCAGACCGGCGAGAAGTTCGGTGCCTCCGCGCAGTATCTGCGCTGGCAGGATCAGGAAGCGAACAAGAAGTTCTTCGCTGGCGAGCATCAGGCGTTCTCGAAGGAAGCGGCCGAGCTGCTGCTCGAGATCGGCGTGATCAAGGAAATCCCGGATCTGACGAAGCTCGCCGATCCGCGCTTCATTCAGTAAACCGAGATACTCGTGCACGACTCCATCAACGACGTCATGGCCGGGCTTGTCCCGGCCATCCACGTCTGCTCTTGCGGCCAAGACGTGGATGCCCGGCATTCGCCGGGCACGACGACTGAGTTGGTCAGCGCTTCTTCAGGCTCATTATGAAACCGCTCGCTCCGATTTCATCCACCGCGCGCGTCGTGCTCGGGATCTCCTTCTTCGTGCTGTTCGTGGCCGCGTGGTCCTATGCGACCTTTGGCGGCTTCGTCTCCAAGACCTTTCTCGCCAATCCATGGACCATGCTGCAGGACGGCTGGCTGCTGTTGACCAAGCACGGCTTCCTGCATGATATCGGCATGACCATCTGGCGCGTGATCGGCGGCTTCGTGCTGGCCGCGCTGTTCGCGGTGCCGATCGGCATCTTGATGGGCGCCTACAAGCCCATCGAAGCGTTCCTCGAACCCTTCGTGTCCTTCGCGCGCTATCTGCCGGCCTCGGCCTTCATCCCGCTGCTCATCCTGTGGGCCGGCATCGGCGAATTGCAGAAGCTGCTGGTGATCTTCATCGGCTCGGTGTTCCAGCTCATTTTGATGGTCGCTGTCTCCGTCGGCAGCGTGCGCCGCGATCTCGTTGAGGCGTCGCTGACGCTCGGCGCGCGCGACGCCGGTGTGCTCAAGCGCGTTCTCATCCCGTCCGCCGCGCCTGAGATCGCGGAAATCCTGCGCCTCGTGCTCGGCTGGGCCTGGACCTATGTCATCGTCGCCGAACTGATCGGCTCGTCCTCGGGCATCGGCCACATGATCATCGACAGCCAGGCGCTGCTCGCCACCGGCCAGATCATCTTCGGCATTATCGTCATCGGCATCATCGGTTTGATTTCGGACTATGCGTTCAAAGCTGCGAACCGGCGCTTGTTTCCGTGGAGCATCATTTGAGCAAGCTCGTCATCGACAACGTCTCGCGGATTTTCCCTGCCGTGCGCGGCGGCACGCCGACGCGTGCGCTGGAGCCGACCAATCTGTCCGTCGCGGACAACGACTTCGTCACAATCCTCGGACCAAGCGGCTGCGGCAAGTCCACGCTGCTGCGCATGGTCGCCGGTCTGGACACGCCGACCACCGGCCGCATCCTGCTCGATGGCAAGGCGATCACCGGTCCCGGCGCCGATCGCGGCATGGTGTTCCAGTCCTACACGCTGTTTCCCTGGCTCACGGTGTCAGAGAATATTTCCTTTGGTCTGCGCGAGCGCGGTGTGTCCCAGCGTGAGCGCAATGACATCGCCAAACAGTGGCTGGAGAAGGTGGGCCTCACCAGTTTCGCCAATCATTTTCCGAAGCAACTCTCCGGCGGCATGCAGCAGCGCACGGCCATCGCCCGCGCCCTCGCCAATGATCCGAAGATCCTGCTGCTCGATGAGCCGTTCGGCGCACTCGACAACCAGACGCGCGCCTTGATGCAGGAATTGCTGCTCGGCATCTGGGAGCGCGAGCGCAAGACGGTGATCTTCGTCACCCACGATATCGAGGAAGCGGTGTTCCTGGCGTCGCGCACCGTGGTGATGTCGGCGCGTCCCGGTCGCATCAAGGCCGATATCCCGGTCGATCTGCCACATCCGCGGCACTACACCATCAAGACCAGCCCGGCTTTTTCCGACCTCAAAGCGCGGCTCACGGAAGAAATCCGTGTCGAGGCCGTGCTCGCGGCTGAAGCCCACTAGGATTCTCGCGTCGCATCAGCGGCGTCAGGATACCGCTTTAGCGACGCGCCAACTATCGAAGGTTGCGTCGTTGCTTGCGTGTCCTGCTCTGGCTGCGTGGTTTTATCCGGACCTTAAGTACGTTCGCGGCCGCCGGGAACTCGGGCGCCGCGCAAAACAGTTTGGCGACATCTCGCACATACGATTGCACCACCTCGGCTGAAAGCCGGTGATCGGGTCATTTCAACGACGGTCCGATGGTTTGAGCAAAGTAATTGCGAGTTGCGTTTATGACGTTGGTGCATGTCGACCAGAGTGATGCCGCGAGGACGCTCCTCGCCGGGCTGGAGCAGGCCATCGATGCTGTCGTGATGATCGACAGCAAGAATAGCGTGACCCATTTCAACGCCGCCGCCGAACAGTTGTGGGGCTATGAGCGCGATGAAGTGCTCGGGCGAAATATCAGCTATTTGGTGCCGATGGCGATCAGGTCGCAGCACGACGGATACATCGCCGCGAACCGCGCGACCGGCGTCAATCGCATCGTCGGGCACAGCCGTGAGGTGAAAATCGAACGCAAGGACGGCAGCGAGATCTGGGGATCGTTGTCGATGTCGCGGGTCGAGGTGAATGGCGAGATCACCTATATGGGCTTCGTCCGCGATGCGACGGAGGAGGTGAAGCGCAGGGAAGAAATTATCCCGCTGGCACTCGTGGTCGACAAGACGAAACGCGCTATCTACATTGCGGGTCGCGACGCACGGATCAGCTATGTCAACGGCGCCTTCACCGGCATGTTCGGCTACTCGCTGGATGAGGCGACGGGACTCATCCCGGAGGAATTCCTCGTCGGCGCATATACCAGCCAGGCGACGCTCGCCTATCTGGACCAGCAGATCAGAACGGAAGGTTCTGCTGAAGACGAAATTCTCCTTTACGACAAAGCGGGCAACGAGGTCTGGGTCTCGGTTGCCTTGAATGCGATTCACGGCGCGGATGGAAAACTCCAGCACCTCGTCGCATTGATGACCGATATCACCGAGAGCAAGCAGCTTCAGTCGCTGCAGCATCACATTCTCGAAGCGCTGGCCGGTGAGCAGCCGCTGCTCGATGTGATGGACAATCTTTGCCGGAAGGTGGAGCAGATCGCGCCCGATGTCGTCTGTTCGGTGCTACATGTCGATTCCGAGGGACTGCTGCATCCTTTGGGAGGACCAAGCCTTCCGGCAGGTTATGCGCAGGCGCTGGACGGCATTGCCATCGGACCGGATGTAGGCTCCTGCGGGACCGCGGCCTTTCGCGGTGAGCCTGTTCTGGTCACCGATATCGAAAACGATCCTCTATGGCTGCCATACAACAGCGCGCCGCTGGCTTCCGGTCTGAAGGCCTGTTGGTCGATGCCGATCAAGACCAAGGATGGGCGCGTCATCGGCACGTTCGCATTCTACTTCAGGGAATGTCGCAGACCCAGCCGCTTGCATCACGGCATCGTCGATGCCTGTGTTCATCTCGCCGCGGTCGCCATCGAGCGTGAGGAAGCGCGCAACGAAATCTCGCGGCTTGCTTATTTCGATGCGCTCACCGGTCTGCCGAATCGGACCCATATGCGCCAGTTGATGGAGCGCGCCGTCGCGGAATGCACCGCAGATGCGCAGATGGCGCTGATATTTCTTGACCTGGATCACTTCAAGGACGTCAACGATACGCTGGGGCATGCTGTCGGCGATGACTTGCTGGTCGCCGTCACACAGCGGCTTCATCAGCATATCCGGCCTGGCGATATCCTCAGTCGTCAGGGCGGCGATGAATTCATCATCCTGATGCCGAACTGCGTCGCGGCAGATGCATCCCGCATCGCCGGCCGGCTCACCGAGGCACTGTCGGTTCCGCTGCAGCTAGGCAACAATCAGGTGCCGATTTCCGCCAGCGCCGGCATTAGCATGTTTCCGGACAATGCCCGCGATCTCGATAGTCTGCTGAAATATGCCGATGCGGCAATGTACAAGGCCAAGCAGGCCGGCCGCTCCACGCATCGGTTTTTCAGCAATGACATGGACCGCGTGAACGAGGAGCGCCTTCGTCTCAGCACCGCTTTGCGCCACGCGCTTGCACAAGGCGGTCTGCGGTTGCACTACCAGCCGCAGATTCGCGCGAGCAACGGGGATCTCTACGGCGTCGAAGCATTGGCGCGCTGGCATGATCCCGTATTGGGCGATGTGTCACCGGCGAAGTTCATTCCGCTCGCGGAGGAATGCGGGCTCATCGAGCAGATCGGTGTCTGGTCGCTGCGCGAGGCGTGCAGGCAGATTGCGGCGTGGCAAAAGGCAGGGCTCGATGTGCCTTGCGTCTCGGTCAACCTGTCGCCGATCAATTTTCTGAATCCGGGATTGCCGGCGTTGATTTCCGACATCATCGTGGAAAACGGGCTGGCGCCGAACAGGCTGATGCTCGAAGTCACCGAGGGCGCGGTGATGAGCGAACACACGACCGCGATCGAGATCATGATGCAGATCCGCGCGGCGGGCATCGGATTGTCGATGGATGATTTCGGCACCGGTTATTCGAGCTTGAGCCGCCTGGCGCATTTGCCGGTGCGCGAGCTCAAGATCGATCGCAGCTTCATGCGCGGTATCGAGACCGAGGTCTGCGCTCTCGCGATCGCCACCGCCGTCGTGCGCGTCGGGCAGAGCCTCAACATGACGGTCGTGGCCGAAGGCGTCGAGACCGAAGAGCAGCGCAGGATTCTCGCCGGGCTGGGCTGTGACGTCATTCAGGGTTTCCTGTATTCGCCCGCATTGTCCGCATTCGATTTCGAAGCCTGGCTGGTGGCCCGCCATGCCGAACGCTGGGCGGCGCTGGTCGACGAGCGCCGGGCCGAAGCTTCGCGACAGGACATACGGCCGGGTGCGCTTGCGGCCATGTAATTCCGAGAAGTCGACGACTGTCGTTAACGTGTTGTTAACGACATCCCGGATTCAGCCCCCTCAAGATGAGGTCGAACGAACTTCTTAGCTACTGGAGTTCAAATACAGTCGTACCTGCGAATGACATTGCCGTTGTAACGAAGACAGCCGCCATCGTGCTCACGCGGCTCCCGTGATCGAAGGTCGTTTCATGCCTACAAGTCCTGTCGGCCAGCCCAGTGAAGCTGCGAAGGCGCTGTTCTCGGCGTTCGAACAGGCAGTCGATCCTGTCGTTATCACGGGGATCGACAATCAGATCCGGCATTTCAATGCCGCGGCCGAGCGGATGTGGGGATATCACCGCGACGAAGTCGTGGGGCGGCAGATCAGCGTCCTCGTTCCGCTCGACGTGCGCGAACATCTCGATGGAGTCATCGCGGCAAAGTCTGCCATGGACCCCCGGACGGCGGTCAAGGGCCGCCGCGAGTTCAGGATCAGCCGCAAGGACGGGAGCGAGGCCTGGGGCGCGTTCTCGATCTCACGCGTCGATTATGCGGGCAAGACGCTCTACATCAACTTCATCCGCGACGTGACGGACGACGTCCGTGGCCGCGAGCAAAATGCGCTGATGGCGCTGGTTGCCGAAAAGACCGACCGTGTCGTGATGGTCTCCAAACGGGACATGACCATCGTCTATGTCAACGATGCTTTCACAGAGCTGTTCGGATACACCCTCGCGGAAGCGATGGGCAAACACCCCCGGGATCTGCTGACCGGAGAGTATACCGACAACGAAACGCTGGAGCGGTTTCACGCGCAGATCGATGCCGAAGGACACGGGCAAGAGGATATCCTTGTCTATGACAAGGACGGCCACGAGATCTGGATCTCAAGCACGGTCAACGCAGGCCGCAATGAAGCCGGCGAGGTCGAGCATCTGATCGCGGTACTCGACGACATCACCGAGAGCAAACAGATCAATTCGCTGCAGCATCATGTGCTGGAAAATCTTGCCAACGACATGCCGGTCGTTGATGTGATCGGCGATCTCTGCCACCGCGTCGAAGCCATCGCGCCTGATATCGTCTCGTCGGTGCTGCATGTGGACGCGGAAGGTCGCCTCCATCCGCTCGGTGGCCCCAGTCTCCCGCCGGCCTTCGCGCCCATTATTGACGGTATTGCCATCGGTCCCGATGTCGGGTCCTGCGGCGCGGCAGCCTTTCTGGGCCACGCGGTGCTGGCCGCCGATATCGCCACTGATCCGCGGTGGCTGCCCTATAATACGCTGCCACTGGAAGCCGGCTTGCGCGCCTGCTGGTCGACGCCGATCAAGGCGCGGGATGGTCGCGTCATCGGTGCCTTTGCCTTCTATTTCCATGAAATGCGCGGCCCGACGCGCTGGCACCAGACTATCGTCGACGCCTGTGTGCATCTGTGCGCACTGGCCATTGAACGGCACGAGGCCCGCAGCGAAATCGCGCGTCTGGCCTATTTCGATGCGCTGACCGGCCTGCCGAACCGCGCGCAACTGCGCCAGATCCTGACGGGGCTGATCGACAAGAGCAAACCACGGGACCGCATTGCCGTGATGTTCCTCGATATCGATCACTTCAAGGACGTCAACGACACGCTCGGTCATTCCATCGGCGATGAGTTGCTGGTCACGGTCACGCAACGACTGTGCAGGCAGATCCGGCCGGCCGATACGCTGAGCCGGCAGGGCGGCGACGAATTCGTTATTGTGCTGCCGAATTGCGATGTTGAAGGCGCTGCCTTGATCGCCAGCCGCCTGCTCGAGACGCTGCTGCCGCCCATGCAACTCGGCGCCAAGCTGGTGCCGGTATCCGCCAGTATCGGCGTCAGCATCTATCCCGACAATGCCGGTGATATCGACGGTCTGCTCAAACATGCGGATGCGGCGATGTATCAGGCCAAGCAGGCCGGCCGCTCGACCTATCGCTTCTTCAGTGCGGAGATGAACCGCGTCAGCGAGGAGCGACTCGCTTTCAGTACGGCGCTGCGCAATGCCATCGTGCAGGATGCGCTGCGGCTTCACTATCAGCCGCAGGTGCGCGCTGACGGTCGCCTTTACGGTGTCGAGGCGCTGGCCCGCTGGTCCGATCCGGTGCTCGGCGAAGTGCCGCCGTCGAAGTTCATCCCGCTCGCAGAGGAATACGGGCTGATCGAGCTGATCGGCACCTGGTCGCTGCGCGAAGCATGCCGGCAGGTCGCGGCCTGGCGCAAGAATGGCATCGATGTGCCCAGCGTCTCGGTAAATCTGTCGCCGATCAATTTCCAGAATGGCGATCTCGCCACGCTGGTCGGCGAGGTGATCGCCGAAAACGGCCTGTCGCCGGACATGCTGATGCTGGAGGTCACCGAAGGTGTGGTGATGAGCGAGCATTCGACCGCCGTCGAGACCATGGAGAAAATTCGCAAGTCCGGCGTGCAGCTGTCGATGGATGATTTCGGTACCGGCTATTCCAGCCTCAGCCGTCTCGCGCATCTACCGATCCGTGAGTTGAAGATCGATCGCAGCTTCATGCGTGGCCTTGAAAGCGAGGCGAGCGCGCTGGCGATTACGCGCGCCATCATACGCGTCGGCCAGAGCCTCGATATGATCGTGGTGGCCGAGGGCGTCGAAACCGATGGGCAGCGCCGGATTCTCACCGAACTCGGCTGCGACGTTATCCAGGGCTTCGTCTATTCGCCTGCGCTGCCGGTGCCGGATTTCGAACTCTGGCTCGCGAGTCACGAAACGTCGCGTGCCGCCACGACCCTGAGCGATATGCGGCGTCAGGCCGAGCGGACGCGCGGCGCCGTGCCCGTCAGGCGAATCCCTTAACCTTTACCGCTTGTCGAGCATCTCGCGCACCTTGCCGCCGAGCGCTGCTTGCGTGATCGGCTTTTGCAGCAGCGACACGCCGGGATCGAGCCGGCCCTGATGCACGATGGCGTTGCGCGAATAGCCGGTCATGAACAGCACTTTCAGTTTCGGCTGTCGCTTCTGCATCTCGTCGGCCAGCAGTCGTCCGTTCATGCCGGGCATCACGATATCGGTCAGCAGCAGGTCGAACGGTTCGGGGTCAGCGGCAAAATCGGCCAGCGCTGCGTCGGCATTGCCGGCCTCGCGGACCTGATAGTTGAGACCTTCCAGCGTCTCGACCAGATAGGACCGCACATCCGGATCGTCCTCCACCACCATCACTGTTTCATTGCCCTTGCTGCCGATAATACGCCTCTCGATCTCGGTCGATTGCTCCGTCTGCTGTCTGCTGCGCGGCAGATAGACCTTGATGGTCGTGCCTTCGCCGACCTCACTATAGATCTTCACATGGCCGCCGGATTGCTTGACGAAACCGTAGACCTGACTCAGGCCGAGACCGGTGCCCTGTCCGGGCTCCTTGGTGGTGAAGAACGGATCGAAGGCGCGCTCCTGCACGTCCTTTGGCATGCCCGGGCCGGTATCCGTCACCGAGATCAGGACATACTGCCCGATGACGACATCGGAATTCTGCAGGGCGTAGATCTCGTCGATAAAAGCGTTGCTGGTTTCGATCGTCAATTTGCCCGAGCCGGCCATAGCGTCGCGTGCATTGACCACGAGATTGAGGATGGCGGCTTCCATCTGGCTCGGATCGACCTCGACCTGCCACAGCCCGGCGCCGCCGACGATTTCGAGATCGATGTTCTCGCTCAATGTGCGCTGGAAGAAGTCCGACATGCCGTGGAGCAATCCATTGACATTGATGGTCTTCGGGTCGAGCGGCTGCTTGCGTGCGAAGGCGAGCAGGCGCTGCGTCAGCACCACGGCGCGCTGCGCGCCGCCGGCCGCGCTGGCAATGACGCGCCTGAGGCGATCGCGCGACGATTCCGTCCAGGTCGAGATGCTGTGCTCGGCGATTTCGAGATTGCCGATGATGATGGTCAGCAGATTGTTGAAGTCATGAGCGACACCGCCGGTGAGGTGGCCGATCGCTTCCATCTTCTGCGTATGGCGCAGCATGTCCTCGGCTTCGCGCCGGTGCCGGCCTTCCTCGATCAGCGCCAGTTCGGTTTCGCGCAATTGCGCAGGCGAGGGGATCGCCAGTAGTCGTGGCAGCAGTGGCCAGAGAATCGCTGCGGTGACGACCGAGGCGATGGCGGTGATCGCCTTGAGGATTCCTTCGGCGCCATAGGCCGGAACCCACAGCGTGTAGATCGACATCACATGAGTCAGGCCGCAGGCCATGATGAAGAGCGCGAAGGCCCAGAAGATCCAGCCGAACTCCACATCGCGGCGCTTCCAGACGAAGATTGTGAGGACGATGGGGATCGAGAAATAGGCCGCGGCGATCAGTGCGTCCGAGCCGACGTGAAGCCAGATCAGGCCGGGATCCCACAGCAGGCAAATGCCGTGCGGGGCAAACATGGAACTATCGAGAAAGTTCTTGAGTGATGCCCACATCGCCTGCCCCTGCCGATAGCTGGTATCGTGGAACCAGCGTGACTGGGCGGTGTGGAGGCGTCAAGCGTGAGCGCAATTGCGAACGGGGCTTATCTCCCGCCGAATGCGCTGCGGGGATTTGCGAGTTCGGTGAGGGCGCCGATGATCTGGTGCTGGCGATAGGGTTTGGCAATGAAGCGGCCGCCATCCGGCAGGTCGCGTTCGCCTATCCTGAAGTGGCCTGATGTCGCGATGATGCGAATGGGCGGCCAGCGATTGGCGACCGCATGGGCGAGCTTGAGCCCGTTCATCGAGCCGGGCATGTCGATATCGGTAAAGATGATGCGGATATCGTTGCGCGCTTCGAGCACGCGGATCGCGGCGTCAGCGTCCGGCGCCTCGATCACCCGGAAACCGGCGTCCTCGATCATCTCGACCGCAAACATGCGCAGCAGCACGTCGTCCTCGACGACCAGGACGGTGGCGGGGAGGGTGGCGTTGTTTACGGCAGCGTCTTGGGCCATGGGATTTGAACCTTGATCGCCGGTTCCATGGGCCGCAGGGCCGGGATGGTTCGGTCGAAAGCGTCGGTCAGTCTAAACGTGATCAATCCAATACGAATATAGGTCGCGTAAAAACTGTTTTGGTTCGCATGTCTTTGCTAAGCGAGCTGCTCGTGCTTTCGTTCCGCCGCCTGCGAAAAAAAATCGTGAAGATGACGGAAATCCGCGGCGGCCGCCGGGTCAGTCGTTCTTGCGCCCGGCATCGGTGCGGTCGCGGACTGTCTTGAACACACCATGCGCCGTGGCGACCACGTGATCGTTCACACTGACCTCGGTGCTCATGAAGATCAGGCTCTTGGTGGCGCGCACGACCTTCGGCCGGGAGATCATCAGGTCGCCGATCCGCGCGGCATCGACGAAATAAGTATCCATCTGGACCGTGGCGAGCGCCTCGACCCCTGCAGCCTCGCGCGCCGCCATGCCGCAGCTCCGGTCGGCCAGCGTCATCACCGCCCCGCCCTGAACCACGCCGCGGCGGTTGCGGTGCTTGTCCTGGCCGAGAATGGCGAATTCATTGATGCCATCGACGATCCGGTGCCACATCGGGCCGACGAAATGGATGAACCCGTCATCGTCCATGATGCGCCAGCCGGCGGCTTCGAGGTCAGCATAGGCCGCGTCAGTCGCCGCATCAGTCATGGATTTTCCTTCTTGCGAGATATCGATGGGCTGGAGGGAGTGATGCTAGGTCATACAAAAGCGCGGGACGGGTGGATAGGACGTCGCGGCGAGGGGGCGCGTCGCAATCTGCATGGCTCGTCGTCGGCGAAGCTGGCAGAGCGTGAACCCCGCCACTCCATTTGGAGTGGCGGGGAAGCCCGATTTACACACGTCATTCCGGGGCAGGACGGACCGCACAGCGGGCCGGACTGAACCCGGAATCCCCGAGTGTTTTGCGCTGTCTGGAGATTCCCATGCTGAGATTCCGGGGTCGCGATACGCCGCCTTCGGCGCCTCCTCGCGCCCCGGAATGACGGGTATGGAACGGCAGGACAGTGCTTAAACATTTTTTCCTATCTCCCGTTGACAGCATCTCCATCAGGTTTATATTCCCCTTTGTCCTGCCCCACCGAGAGGGGCGATCGCGATCGTCACGTTCGCGGGGTGGGATGCGGTGGACGCCGGAGATGCGGCGTTACGCGGTTTGGGGGTGACGTCTGTCTTCGGGCAGGACGGATCTGCGCCAGCACTGCCACTGGCAAGGAGACGGCCGACCTTCGGATGGAAAGACCCCTGGACAGTGTGACGGACGACCAAATCGAAACGCGTCCGGCTTACTCGCTTGAGGCTCCCTGTCCCTCCGCCGTGGGACCATCATTTTGGTGATCGGACCGTTCGCCAAGGCAAAGTGCAAGCAGGCTGAAAAAACACCGCAGGCGGAACGTCGGGCACTGGCTCGGCGCCTCCGAAAGTCCTGATGCACTCTCAATTGCGGAAGACCGCATTCGCATCAGGCCCAAGGGTGCAACGGGCACCCGGCGTTCCGCACGCCCTCTCACAGGAGGGTGGGAATGCAAGCGACGACGGCGCCCCCGCGCCGCAAACAATGGGGGCGATGACGCATGTCTGAAGAGCAGTGGCTGTTTGAAATTTGAAAAGAGAAAGCGTCCCCGCTCGTCATTCCGGGGCAGGCCGGGCCGCGAAGCGGGCCGGAATGAGCCCGGAATCTTGAGGTGGCTTGGCGTTGTCGAGACACTCCCATGTCGAGATTCCGGGCTCGGCCTCGGCGCCTGCGGCGTCGATCCCGCCCCGGAATGACGAATACTCCCTACACCTTCACCATCCGCTTGCCGCGGTTCTCACCGGCCAGCAAACCGATCAGTGCCTGCGGCGTGTTCTCCAGCCCATCGATGACGTCTTCCTGCACCTTGAGCTTGCCCGCGGCGACCCAGGACTGCAGATCCGTCAGGGCCTTTTCGCGCTGGTTCATATAGTCCATCACGATGAAGCCCTGCATGATCAGGCGTTTCACCACGATGAGACCGGGCACGCCGCGCGGGCCGGTCGCAGAGGGCGCGCCGTCATATTGCGAGATGGCGCCGCAGCAGGCGATGCGGCCGTTGAGATTCATTTGTGCGAGACACGCCTCGAGAATGTCGCCGCCGACATTGTCGAAATAGACGTCGATGCCACTGGGAGCAGCCGCCTTCAGCGCCTTGAACACCGCGCCGTCCTTGTAGTCCACCGCAGCATCGAAGCCGAGTTCTCTGGTCAGCCAGTCGCACTTGTCCTTGCCGCCGGCGATGCCGATCACACGGCAGCCCTTGATCTTGGCGATCTGGCCGACGATGGAGCCGACCGAGCCTGCCGCCGCCGAGACGACGACGGTCTCGCCTGCCTTGGGCTTGCCGACATCGAGCAGCCCGAAATAGGCGGTGAGGCCGGCAATGCCATAGACGCTGAGCAGATGCGTCATCGGCTCCATCTTCGGCATTTTGTTGAGATGCTTGGCTGGCACCGCCGCGTAATTCTGCCAGCCGGTGTCGCCGAACACGATGTCACCCGGCTTCAGCGCAGGCGACTTCGAGGACACGACTTCGGCAATGCCGCCGCCCGCCATCACCGTATTGGCCTCGACAGCCGCGCGATAGGTCGCGCCATGCATCCATGCGCGATTGGCGGCATCGAGCGAGATGTAACGCACGCGCAGCAGCGCTTCGCCATCCTTCGGCTCGGGAATCGGGCCCTTTGATAGTTTGAAATGCTCGGGCCCCAATTTTCCTGTGGGCTTTTCGACGAGCAGCACCTGATGATTGACGGTGTCGGTCATGGCCGTTGTCTCCCTGTTTCTTCCTTTGTCGAAACTTGTTGCAGTCGCCGCGTACAAAACAATCAGGCTGCACAGTTTTTGTAGTTGGCGATGACGCTATGCGGCAGCGCGGCAATCCACAACGGCTATTTACCGCCTGATGATACCGAAACGGTACGCGGCTGACGAAGCTTGTTGCGTGCCCTGATCAATATGACAGACTGTCGCAGTTGGGAATGTGTAACGGGGGTCGGTATGTCGAACAGGTTTACGCAATACATTCTGATCGCGATGGCGCTGGGCATCGTGATGGGCTCGTTGGTTTTCAACTATTTGCCCGATAGCCGTGTCGAGATCGCGGCCGACGTCAATCTGATCGCCATGTTGTTTCTGCGCCTGATCAAGATGATCATCGCGCCCCTGGTCTTCGCCACGCTGGTCGGCGGCATCGCTCATATGGGCTCGGGCTCCAAGCTCGGCCGCATCTTCGCCAAGACCATGGGCTGGTTCGTCAGCGCCTCCTTCATCTCGCTGCTGCTCGGCCTCGTGATGGTCAACCTGTTGCAGCCCGGCGCGAATTTCCCGGGAACGCTGCCGGCTGCGGGGCAATCGACGGGCCTGCCGGTGTCGGCTTTCTCCATCGAGAAATTCCTGACCCATCTGATCCCGACCTCTATCGCGGATGCGATGGCGCAGAACGAGATCCTGCAGATCGTCATCTTCGCCATCTTCTTCGCCGTTGCCATGGGCGCGATGCCGGAACGCTCCAAGCCGATGTTGGCGCTGATCGATGACCTCGGTCACATCATGCTGAAAGTGACAGGCTATGTGATGCTGTTCGCGCCGCTGGCGGTGTGGGCGGCGATCATGGCGACCGTATCGAAGAACGGTCTCGGCGTACTCTGGAAGCTGATCGTCTTCATGGGCGGCTTCTATCTGTCGCTGGCGATCCTGTGGGCGATCCTCATCGTCGTCGGCTTTGTCGTCATCGGCCCGCGCTACAGCCATCTGCTGCGGCTGATCCGCGAGCCGCTGATGATCGCCTTCTCCACGGCAAGTTCGGAAGCCGCCTATCCGAAGACGCTGGAAGGCCTCAACCGCTTTGGCGCCTCGTCGCGCATCTCAAGTTTCGTGCTGCCGCTGGGCTATTCGTTCAATCTCGACGGCACGATGATGTATTGCACCTTCGCCAGCATCTTCATCGCGCAGACCTATCACATCGAGATGTCGCTCGGCACGCAGCTCGCGATGCTGGCAACGTTGATGATCACCTCGAAGGGCGTGGCCGGCGTGCCGCGCGCCTCGCTGGTGGTGATCGCGTCCACGCTCAGCCAGTTCAACATTCCCGAAGCCGGCCTGTTGATGATCATGGGTATCGACACCTTCCTCGACATGGGTCGCAGCGCCACCAATGTGATCGGCAACTCGTTGGCCACGGCGGTGGTCGCGAAATGGGAAGGCGAACTCGCGCCCGAACATGAACTCGGCCCCGATGATGTCGTGCCGGGCAACATGATTCCCGGAGAAATCCCCGCTCTCGGGCATGGATGAGGTGCAAGATGCGCCATGATTTGACCGGTTCGATTACCGGAATTCTGGCAGCATTGCTGCTGGCGACGACCGCGCAGGCGCAAGCGCCTGCGGAAGGGCTTAGTCCGACGCTGGCGGCGATCAAGAAGGCACATGTGGTCAAGCTTGGCTATCGCGAAAGCTCGCCGCCGTTCTCGTTCCTCGATCAGGCCGGCCGGCCGATCGGCTACAGTCTCGAACTCTGCGAGGCCATCGTCGAGGACATCGGCATCGAGGTTGATGATCCCGCGTTGAAGATCGAATACGTCAAGGTCACGTCGGACGATCGCATTCCCGCCGTTGTCGACGGCAAGATCGATCTCGAATGCGGCTCGACCACAGCCAATGCCGAACGGCGCAAGCAGGTTGCGTTCTCGCCGCTGATGTTCGTCGCCGGCACCAAGCTGATGGTGCCGAAAACCACGACGGGTACCGCGCCGACCGACTTCAAAGGCAAGACCATCGTCGTCACCAAAGGCACCACCAACGAACAGGCGATGCATGCGGTCGACAAGAAGTTCAACCTCGGCCTCAACATCGTGGTCTCGCCCGATCACGAGCAGAGTTACCAGATGCTGGTTGACGGCAAGGCCGATGCGTTTGCGACTGACGATATCCTGCTGTCCGGCCTGATCGCGCGGCACAAGTCGCAGGACAAGTTTCGCGTCGTCGGCGACTACCTGTCCTACGATCCCTACGGCATCATGTTCCGCAAGGGCGAGAAGCAACTGAGTGACGTCGTCGAGCGTACCTTCCGGCGCCTCGGCTCGAATCGCGATCTGATCCCGCTCTACAACAAATGGTTCGTCGCACGCCTGCCGACAGGCGAGCGCATGGGCGTGTCGATCTCGCCGCAGCTGGAAGAGAGTTTTAAAGTGCTGGACGATAGCGCTGGTGGGACGAATTGAGGCTTAGCGTTCTTCATAAAGTCCGCGGTACCATCAAATGTCGTCCCCGCGAAGGCGGGGACCCATAACCTCCGAGCCTGAGGTTAGAAACGGCCGTAGCCACAGTGCCAAAACTTTTAATCGGCGTGTATGGGTCCCCGCCTTCGCGGGGACGACAGCCGAGAGGCCGCTCAATCTCTCAAAAAAACACCAGATCCTGCGCCTTGCCGCCGCGCAGCACCGTGGCATATTCGATCGCCGCGAACAGTCCGCCCGCCACATAGATCTTGCGCGGCACCGCGCGTGCCAGTTGCTGGCTGAGGCGCACAGCGTCTTCCATGGCATTGGCCACATGAATGCGCGCCGCCGGATGAGCCTTGCGCGCCGCAGCGCCGACAACGCGCGCGTCTGCGCCCTTGTGATAGGCGCGGGTGCACACGATCGTATCGAAGACGGGCGCGAGGTGTTTGGCGATATCATCGACATTCTTGTCGCCGGAGACGCCGAGCACGAGCAACCAGTTGTCATCGCCATGAATGGCGCGAAGGCTCTTCAGGGCCTGTGCGACGCCATCAGGCGTATGGCCAACATCGATGACGGTCAGGGGATCGCGCTGAACGATCTCGAGCCGTCCCGGCCATCTGGTATCGCGCAGCCCGGTGCGGACCGCGAGATCGATGGCGCTGGTGGTCGCATCCGGATGCATGCGCTGCATCCAGAGAATGAACAGCGCAGCCGCAATGGCGGCGTTGTTGAGTTGGAACTCGCCGGCCAGCATGAGTTCGAGCGCGCGCAGATCGAATGCGCCCAGCCGGCAGTTGAAGGCCTGGGCCTTGGCCGAGGCAAAGACGTTGCTGATCGTGATCTCGTCGCCGATATGCAGGCCGGTGACGTTGCGGTTGCGGTTGTACTCGGCGAGATTGCCGCGCATGGGCAGGCAGTTCTCGCCATAGACGACGGTGCCGCCCGAGATACACGCATCGCTCTTGTCGCAGGCGATCAGCTCCAGCGAGTTGCCGAGCAGGTTGACGTGTTCGAGATCGACCGAGGTGACGCAGGTGATGTCGGCGCCGACCAGCCGAACCGGATCGTAGCGTCCGCCAATGCCCGCCTCGAACACGGCGAATTCGCATTCGGTCTCCTGGAAATACAGGCAGGCCAGCGCGAACTGAGCCTCGAAGGCGCCGAAGGTCTCATGCAGCGTGTGCTGCTTGAGATCGGCGATGGCGGTGGCGACACGCAGTACGAGGGCTTCCAGCAATTCGTCATCGACAGGCACGCCGTCAATCTGGAAGCGCTCGTTGAAGCGATAGAGATGCGGTGACGTGAACAGGCCCGTTCGCAGGCCGAAAGCACGTCCGATGCTGGCGCAGAATGCCGCGGTCGAGCCCTTGCCGTTGGAGCCGGTGACGACCACGGAATGTCTGCGCAGCCTGATGCGGTCGATGGACAGCGCATCGAGCAGCATCGCCAGCCGGGCGAGGCAGAGGCCGTCGCCATATTTGGGCAGGTTAAACATCGAGCAGGCCGATCGCCGTGAATGTATGCCGCCAGATGCGCAGGATCAGATCCTCGCGGCCGCTGTCTTCGAGAAAGCGGATCGACGGATTGGCATTGACCTCGATCACGCGCAAGGCCGCAGCATCTCCGTCGATATCCGTAAACAGGTCGACCGCGCCAGCGCGCAGGCCGAGCGCCTTGGCGGCCTGCAGCGCCATCGCAAAGGCAACAGTTTCGTTGCCCGGCGCCGTAAAGCTCATGCTGCCGCCTGCGCTGCGATTCATCCGGCCGGGAATCGCGCGCCGCTCGCCATATGGCAGCACGCGATCGAGGGAGGCGTCATCGAGACCTGACGTGACCGACGAAATGCCGTGGCGGTCCAGCGCGGACGTTTCCGCGGCGATCAATTGCCTGAGCGTCGCCTTGCCGTCGCCCGTCACGAAGGGCGACGTCTTCTGCGCGCAATACACGACCTCGTCGTCGAGGATGAACACGCGATATTCCTGGCCGGTATAGATGCGCTGCATCAGGATCGCGTCATAATACTGTGCAACCTGCCTGAGATAGGCCATCAGCGCATCGCCGCCCACGACAATCTCCGCAAAGTCGCCGCGCGATCCCATCAGCGGTTTGATGAAGGCCCGGTCACCGAGTTCGGCGAAATACCAGACGGCGTCGGCGTGTTCGTGGCCGGGCGGGCGATGGGCGCGATAACGCTCATGCAGGAAGAAGTATTTCCCGCCCAAAGTCGGGACGCCGGCGCGCTCCATCAGCACATTGGCGAAATACTTGTCATTCGCCAGCGTCGCAGCCGTGGCGTTGTTCTGCGGAAAGAACGAGCCGCGTCCGGCACCGAAGGAAGCGCTCCTGCCATTGCGGCCGACCGTGAAGATCAGGCCCGTTCCGCCATCGACGTCGGCGAAATCCAGCCCGAACTGGCGGCAAGCGTATTCGGCATAGATCGACTGGTCGGGATAGAATGTGGCCTTTCCGGCCCGGATGTCGCGAAGGGATGTCATCAAGGACCAGGCCGACGATTGAACGAAAAGCCGCCTGCGACGACTTTAACGAGGTGGCCGGAAACTACCGGATCGGGATCGGGCGATCCAGCCGGATACCATTAACGGTGTCCGGCAAGAAATTGAACGAAACCTCCCATATCGGGTAATTTAATGTCGCGGCCAGATGGGCTGCTGCTGCATGGGTAACCTGCTTTGGAAATTAATCGACCGCCTCCCTCAGTCCGCAATTGCACTTCATGGCTACTTTGACTAATTGTCATTCGCAGCTGCGAGAACCAAAATTAGCCAATAGCCGCAATGGTTTCTCGGCATCGTGACGCGGCAAACAATGGACTTGTTCTAAAAAAGCCCGCACTGGAAAATCAAATCTCATGAGCGCCTTTCACAGAGAGAAAGTTCTTTCTGTCCAGCATTGGACCGATACACTTTTCAGCTTCAAAGCCACCCGCGATACCTCGTTCCGCTTCCAGAACGGCCAGTTCGCCATGATCGGCCTCGAAGTCGATGGCAAGCCGCTGCTGCGCGCCTATTCGATGGCCAGCGCGAACCACGAGGAAGAGCTGGAATTCTTCAGCATCAAGGTGCCGGATGGCCCGCTGACCTCGCGCCTGCAGAAGATCAAGGAAGGCGACACCATCCTGGTCGCGCGTAAGGCGGTGGGCACGCTGGTCACCGACAGTCTGCTGCCGGGCAAACGCCTTCTCATGCTGTCGACCGGCACCGGTCTCGCGCCCTTTGCCAGCCTGATCAAGGATCCCGAAGTCTATGAGCAGTACGAGCAGGTCGTGCTGGTGCATGGCTGCCGGCAGGTCTCGGAGCTGGCCTATGGCGAGCGCCTGGTCGAGCGACTCCAGAAGGACGAGCTTTTCGGGGAGCTGATGAAGGACAAGTTCACCTATTATCCAACGGTCACCCGCGAGCCCTTCCGCAATCGCGGCCGCATCACCGACCTGATCGAGTCCGGCCAGATCTTCAAGGATATCGGCCAGGGCCTGCTCGACATCGCCACCGACCGCGTCATGCTGTGCGGCAGTCCGGCGATGCTCGAAGACCTGAAGGTCATGTTTGAGAAGCGCGATTTCACCGAAGGCAGCGGCAACAAGCCCGGTCATTTCGTGATCGAGAAGGCTTTCGTCGAGCGCTAAGGCAGCCCGACACCATCGAAATGCACTGCACTGCAAAACCCGCGCTTCGGCGCGGGTTTTGTCGTTTCAGGCTCTCGCTTTTGGCAACAATTCATTGAGCGTGGCGCGCTAGATTGGGCGCTCGGGTGCGATGCTCTGCGGCAACGCGCTTGTGATGTTTGCGTCATCGGGTCTGTGTAACGCTAGCGCCATTCATGTCAGGCAGGATTTTATGGAAACGTTGATGCTTCCCCTCTCGCCGCGCTTCATCGTTTTGACGATCTGCGGCGTTGCCACCTTGCTGCTGGTCGGCATTGGCATTCACGACCCCAAGGTCATCCCTCTCGTTGTCATCCCGGTCATCGTCTTCGGCGGCCTGACCATGCTCGGCATTCACGACGTGCTGCAAAAGGACCATGCGGTTCTGCGCAACTATCCGATCTCGGCGCATATCCGCTTCCTGCTCGAAGAAATCCGTCCGGAGATGCGGCAGTATTTCTTCGAGAGCGAAAAGGATGGCATGCCGTTCAGCCGCGACACGCGCGCGGTGGTCTATCAGCGCGCCAAGATGGTGCTCGACAAGCGTCCCTTCGGTACGCAGAAGAACGTCTACGAAGAGGGCTATGAGTGGATGCACCATTCGGTCGCGCCGCGGCCGCATGCGACTGAGCAATTTCGCATCACCATCGGCGGTCCGGATTGCCTCAAGCCCTATTCGGCCTCGGTACTGAACGTCTCGGCCATGAGCTTTGGCGCACTCAGCCCCAATGCGATCCGCGCGCTGAATGCCGGTGCCAAGCGTGGCAACTTCGCCCATGACACAGGCGAGGGCGGCGTCAGCCCTTATCACCAGGAAATGGGTGGCGACCTTATCTGGGAGATCGGCTCCGGCTATTTTGGTTGCCGCACGCGCGATGGCAACTTCGATCCCGACGCCTTCGCGAAGCTTGCCGTCAACGATCAGATCAAGATGGTCGAGCTCAAGATCAGCCAGGGCGCAAAGCCCGGCCATGGCGGCGTGTTGCCGGCGGCTAAAGTATCGGAAGAGATATCGCGCATCCGCGGCGTCGCCATGGGCGAGGACTGTATCTCGCCAGCCTATCACAAGGCGTTTTCAACGCCGATCGAGATGATGGAGTTCATCGACAAGATGCGCCGTCTGTCCGGCGGCAAGCCGGCCGGCTTCAAGCTGTGCATCGGTCATCCCTGGGAATTCCTCGCGATCTGCAAGGCGATGCTGCAGACCGGCATCTATCCGGATTTCATCGTCGTCGATGGCAATGAAGGCGGCACGGGTGCGGCGCCGCTGGAGTTCATGGACCATCTGGGCATGCCGATGCGCGAGGGCGTCAACTTCGTGCACAATGCGCTGATCGGCATCGGCGCGCGTGATCGCATCAAGATCGGCGCCTCCGGCAAGATCGCGACGGCCTTCGATATCGCCCGCGCCATGGCGCTTGGCGCCGACTGGTGCAATTCGGCGCGCGGCTTCATGTTCGCACTGGGCTGCATCCAGTCACTGAGCTGCCACACCGATCGTTGCCCGACCGGCGTCACGACGCAGGACCCCACGCGCAATCGCGCGCTGGCCGTGCCGCAGAAGACCGATCGCGTTTACAACTATCACGAGGCGACGTTGCATGCGCTGGCCGAGCTGATTGCGGCAGCCGGGCTCGATCATCCGCAGGATATTCGCCCGATCCATTTCTCGCACCGCGCCTCCAGCACCGACGTCCTGTCTTTCACGCGGATGTATCCGGCGCTGCGCCACAACGAGCTGGTCGATGGCACCGGCGACAAGCGCTTTCGCGATGCATGGGAGATGGCGCAAGCGGGCTCGTTCCTGCCAGCAGCTCTGGAACGTTCGGCCTAGAGTTTTGTTCGCCGCGTTTTCTTCGGCGCGAAGCGGTGTCCAGTTCGCTCGAAAATGCCCTAGAACTCGCCGTGCAATCGGCCTGAAAAGATCGAGACCGGTCCGCGATCCTTGTTGTAGGCAGGGTTCGCAATCAGCTGGTAGTCGGCCGTGAGGGTGAAGTTCTTGTCGATGGCATAGGCGTAATAGGTTTCGAGGATGCGCTCGGTGCCGTAATTCAGCCGTCCGTCGCCGATCAGCAATCCGTTGCCGCCAGCGGCGAGGAAGTCGCGATGCGCAGCGGACAGGCCGTTGATCGCGCCGCCTAAGCCGATCGTGTCATTGGCGCGGCCCCAATGGCTGCCCTTGATCGAGACGCCGGCAGAGACGCTGCGGTCGATATCGGTGAAGGACAGGATCTCGTTCTGGCCGTCGTTCCAGCTGACGCGTCCGAAGATGCCAACGTCAGTGGCAACCTGCTGCTCACCGTTGACGTAGAAGCCGTATTTGTCGCTGGCGCGGCGGATCGAGGACATCACGTCGTTGATATCCAGCGTGGGATCATTGGCTTCGATCGCCAGCGCGCCGCGATAGCTTCCGGTATTGCCGCGATTGATGAAGGCACCGACGCGCAGCTTGCCGGGCTGGTCGAAGATCTGGTGACGCTCCTCGAATTCGACGACCGCGCCGCCGGTCTTGAACGTCAGGACGTCGTTGTTAGGCTGCGCCGGCACCTGAAACAGGCCGGCTCGGATTGCCCAGTCCTTGCGGTTCAGTTCAACGATGGCGCCGCGGGTGAAGCCCGGCAGATCGGCTGGAAAGTCGTAAGCGGCCGATGACCACATCGCCCAGTTCATGAAGTCCGCGCGCGGATCCTTGGCGTAGGAATTACCGTCGAAGAAATCACCCACTGCGAAGCGTCCGACCGTGAGCGTGATGCGGTCGATGTCGCGCTTGCCTGCCAATTGATTGGCGGCGTCGGGGACGTCTTCCTGTTCGCCGCCGAGGCCAAGCGTCTGGCGGAAGTAATAGCGCTGCATGCGAAAGCGCGGAAACGGCGCGCCCCCCTTTTGCGCCTCGCCATTAGAGAAGCCGGCGAGGCCGAGCGTGGAGTTGAGGCCGAAGCCCTGCGCCAGCTCGGGATTGAGATAGAGCTCACCGCCCTGCCACAGCCGCCAGCCGAGGAACGCTGTCGTCGTAAAGGTCTCGCGCCCTTGGCCGCCGCCGGGAAGGCTGTTGGTGCCTTCATAGGGCGAGCGAATCCGCGGATAGGCGGACGCGATAAAGGTGGTCTGGGCGTGAACGTTCCAGTCTGTCGATTCCGGCAGCACAGTCTTGCCGGCGATGGAGGCTGACGGCAACCATGGCGGCGTGTCCCACAGCCGATAATTCAAGCCGACTTTGACGGTGTGAATATTCGGATCAACGCTCACATTCGGCAGCCCGGCATTGCCGAGGTCATAGGTCTGCCGCATCAAATCGAGATAGGCGTATTCGACTTTGGCCGTCCAGTTGCCGCCGACAGCAAATTCGACGCCCGCGCCGGCGGTCCAGCCGAAATGGGTGCGGGTCGCCGATGATATGAGGTCGCCGTCGGCATCGTTGAGATTGAGCTTGGTGCGCCCCCACGCCACGCCACCGGTGACGTAAGGCATCAACGCGCCGAAGGCGTAGCCGATGCGGCCACGTGCGGTCGCAAAATAGTCGAAGGTCGTATGGAAAGGCGCTGGCATCAACCGCGCTGCGTCCTGCGGACTGCTGAACGTGGCGTCGGCCTCGAAGCCCAGCACGACGTTGTTGCTGAGCTGCCTGTTGTAGCCGATCTGGTAGCCGCCGATCAGGCCGGTCGGCGAAGGCGGCAGGAGAACGCCCTGCGCGGGCATCGCATTAGCGCCGGGACCAAAGCTGCCGCCGCCATAGCCGATGTGACCGCCGAGATAAAACCCGGTCCAGTCGTAAACCAGGCGGGGCGCTTTCAGCGCCATGCCGGGCGAAATATCGGCCGCGATCGCAGAGCCATCGAATGCCAGTGCACCCAGCGCAAAACCGGCCAGAACGCGCTTCACGACAATGCTCGTGATCGATCGGGGTACTTCATGCGGCCGTTGTTTCTCGCTTTAGGTCGCCGCCGATCATGCGACGAACCGTTTGATATTCCACAAAAATAGTCGATTCGCCCATAACCTTGGGGGTATCGAAGGTCGTCATGAGACAAAACGAAACAAAATGAGCAACCCGTCGATTCCCTGACTATAATTGCAACTAATTCGCAATAGCAAGAAGCAACTGGAGAAGCATGTTTCAGTGGCAGCGGATCATGACGGTTGGATAACGGTAGCCGTCCGGCAGGCCTCGAAAGGCATTCGACGAGCGCAAAAAAAATGACCCGCTCGGGGGGACAACCGAGCGGGTCTGGTGCGACACGGGGTGGATGAGGCGCCCGTGTCGGACGCAAATCCACGTCAGTCGATCAAGAGATTAGTAGTTGCAGGTCCGGACGCGGCCGACATAGTTGCCGTAGCCGTCATACTGGCGGACCCAGCCGCAGCGATATCCGTAACCGTAGTAGCCGTTGTTGGCGGCGATGGCGCTGCCGACGACTGCGGCGCCGACTACACCGGCAGCGATGCCGAAGCCGATGCCCGGGCCCTTGGCCTGAGCCTGCTGGGACGATGCCATGGTGCCGGCAGCGGTGAGAGCAACGAGAGCGAAAGCAGCAATCTTGGACTTGATCGACATGGGATAACTCCATCCTGTTGAAGTGCAGCCATCGTGGCCTGCATGCCAATCAGTCGGAGCCCAAACGGATCGGGTTCGAGGCCCGGTCGAACTATTTGGTTTCAGGATTGTGTCGTCATCCGCGCAGAATATGTCGTCGCGTGAATCGCGCAATCCGCGGTTAACCACATCTCACACGCCGGCATCCGGTTCGCGATCAAACGCTGTCACGTCGAAGCGATGCATGTCCGCGAGCAATTCGCAGAACGCGTTTGCGCCGTGTGCCAGCAGTTTCTCGCCCTTGTCGGCTGATGCCTGCGTGGCGTCGCCAATCGCGCCGCTGGGATTGAGGTCTTCGGCCTGCCACGCGAATGGCGCGGGCCGGCTTGCGGAGAGCCAGCGATAGTTTTTCTCCATCGTAATCGCTGACGATGCGAAATTTGCGATCTTGTCGTTGCGCACGTGACGCGGATAGCGTGCCAGCATGATCGATGTTTCCACGGCGCCGCCATGAATCCCGTGACGCAATTCTTCGTCGGTGAACAGGCCATCCGGCGCGCCAAACCGATTCCATCCGGTGGTGGCGACCAGCATGCCGTATTCGGCGCGCAGGTCCTGCGCCGCGAGCGTCATTGCTGCACTGTTGCCGCCGTGGCTAGTGACGATCACGAGTTTCTGAACGCCGGCGCGCGCGACGCTTTCGCCGATCGCGGTCCAGGTCTGCAATGCGATCTCGGTCGGCAGGGTCAGCGTACCGGGAAAGGCGAGGTGCTCGGTTGAAATGCCCACAGGTTGAAGCGGCAGAAACGTCGCCGGAATATCGGCAGGCAGCAGGTGCTGAACCTCTGCAAGATAGGCCTCCGCGATCATGACGTCAGTGCCGAGAGGCAGGTGCGGCCCGTGCTGCTCGGTCGCGGCGAGCGGCAGCACTGCAATCCAGGAGGCCGGATCGCTCTGGACGATGTCGGGCCAGTGAATGTCAGTCCAGTTGCGGGGCGGCATGTTGGCAGTCATCGCGGATGCGTTTCTTTGGTCAATTTTGCAGGGTAGTCTGGCAGCAGATTGCTTCCTATCATGGGCCATAACGGTCGACGGAGTCCAATATGAGCCCGATATCCCTGCTGCGCGCGTTAACCATTGGCGCACTGGTCGTGATGGCTGCGTGGTCGCCCGCTACAGCGGAAACCAGGCTCGACAAGGTCAGTTTCGGAACCAATTGGGTGGCCGAGGCTGAACATGGCGGCTTCTTCCAGGCGGTCGCGGACGGCACCTACAAGAATTACGGGCTCGACGTCACCATCGTGCCGGGCGGGCCGAACGTGAACAATCGCATCCTGTTGATCTCGGGCAAGCTCGACTTCTTCATGAGCGCAAACACGCTGCAATCCTTCGATGCCGTCGCCAATAATGTGCCGGTGGTCGCTGTCGCCGCGATCTTCCAGAAGGACCCGCAGGTCTTTCTGGCGCATCCCAATCCCAAGGTGACCAAGCTCGAAGACCTCAAGCCGATGACGCTGCTGATCTCGAAGGAGGGCGTCGCCGGCTATTTCCAATGGATGCGATCCGAGCTTGGCTTCAGCGCGTCCAAGGTCAAGCCTTACACCTATAATGCTCAGCCTTTCATCGTCGACAAGAACAGCGCGATGCAGGGCTATGTCACGTCCGAGCCGTTCGTGGTCGAGAAGCAGGCCAATTTCAAGCCAACCGTGATGCTGCTCGCGGATTACGGTTTCGATGGCTATTCGACCTTGATCGAAACGCGCCGCGAATGGGTCGACAAGAAGCCGGACCTTGTCCAGCGTTTCGTCGATGCCTCGATGATTGGCTGGTACAACTATCTCTATGGCGACAACAAAGCCGCCAATGAGGTTATCAAGAAGCTCAACCCCGAAATGACCGATGACCTGCTGGCCTATTCCATCGCCAAGATGAAGGAATACGGCATCGTCGACTCAGGTGACACGCTGAAAGACGGTATCGGCGCCATGAGTGAGGCGCGTGTCGCCAGCTTCTTCGACAAGATGTCACGCGCAGGTGTGGTCAAGCGCGACATCGACTATCGCAAGGCCTATACGCTGCAGTTCATCAACAAGGGTGTCGGTCTCGATCTCCGGCCGAAGAAGTAGCCCGGCAGATGGTCGAACCTGCGTTGTCGTCGAGCGATCCCCCCACCGCCGTGCGTCTGCGCGGTGTCACGAAGGTCTATGACAACGGCACCGTGGCGCTAGGGCCGCTTGATCTCGATATCCGCAAGGGCGAGTTCGTCTCGCTGTTGGGCTCGTCCGGCTGCGGCAAATCTACTGCATTACGTCTGATCGCCGGCCTGATCGCGCCGTCAGCGGGCACTTTAGATGTCGCTGCGCAGAGCCGCGGTCACGCCATCGGTTTCGTGTTCCAGGAGCCGACGCTGATGCCGTGGAGCACAATCCGGGAGAATGTACGGCTGCCCTTGAAGCTGGCGCATATGCCGGATGCTCAATCGAGCGTGCGCGTGAACGAGGTGCTCGCACAGGTCGGTCTCGCGGACTTCGCCGGAGCCTATCCACGCGAATTGTCGGGCGGCATGAAGATGCGCGCGTCGCTGGCCCGCGCGCTGGTGACTGAGCCGGATATCCTGCTGATGGACGAGCCCTTTGCAGCGCTCGACGAGATCACGCGCTTCCGGCTCAACAACGACTTGCTGATGTTGTGGCGCGAACTCGGCAAGACGGTCATCTTCGTCACCCATTCGGTGTTCGAGTCGGTTTATCTGTCGCAGCGCGTTGTGGTGATGACCTCACGGCCTGGTCGTGTCAGCGCCGAATGCCGTATCGAATCCGCCGAACCGCGCGACGACGCGTTTCGCACCTCGATGGCCTATGCCGGCTATTGCCGCGATGTTTCGCAAGCACTGATGGCGGCCAGTGACCCGGCATTCAATGAGACAAAGGCGCGGGCATGAAAGGACTGGAGCCATTGCCCGCAGTCGATCGCGGTTCGGTCGCGCCGGGCAGCGATATGCAATGGCAGCGCATCGTCTGGCCGGTGGTCGTGTTCGTCGCCGGAATCGTGTTGTGGGATCTCGTCGTCCGGATCGGCGACATCCCGCCCTATCTGCTGCCCGGCCCCTTGCTTGTCTTTCAGACACTGATCGCCGACTGGTCGATCCTGTCTGAATCGCTCGGCGTGACATTGCTGACAGCGCTGGAGGGCTTCATCGCCGCGGCCGTCGGCGGTATCGCGCTGGCGCTAATGTTCAACCAGTCCAAATGGCTGGAATATTCCCTGCTGCCTTATGCCATCGTGCTGCAGGTGACACCCGTCATCGCCATCGCGCCGTTGATGCTGATCTATCTGCCGCAGCAGACGGCCGTCGTTGTCTGCGCCTGGATCGTGGCGTTCTTCCCGGTGCTGGCCAATACGACGCTGGGCCTCAATTCGGTGGATCGCAATCTGGCGGGGCTGTTTCAGCTCTATCGCGCATCACGTTGGCAGGTGCTGTGCTATCTGAAGCTTCCGGCGGCGCTGCCATTCATACTTGGCGGATTGCGCATTGCCGGCGGATTGTCGCTGATCGGCGCGGTGGCGGCGGAAATCGCGGCGGGGGCGGCCGGCGCGGGTTCGGGCCTCGCCTATCGCATTTCGGAATCCAGCTATCGCCTCAATATTCCCCGAATGTTCGCCGCGTTATTGTTGCTGTCCGTTGCGGGGATTGTGATTTATATGCTGCTCGCGCTGGTATCCCACGTTGTGTTGAGGCGCTGGCATGAGAGTGCACTGCGAAAGGAAAAATAATGGGGACGGGAATCTCTTCGGACAAAATCGACCTGCTGATCTACGGGCCAACGAAGCCGCTGATCAATAACGGTTTCTCGGATCAGTTCGTATTGCATAAATATGAAACCCAGCACGATCTCGAACGGCTGCCGGCGGGCGTTGCCGAGAAAATCCGCGGTATCGCCGTGACTGGCCTGGTGCCGACCAACAGCGCCGTGCTGGCGAAATATCCCAAGGTCGAGATCATCTCCTCGTTCGGCGTCGGCTATGATCACATCGACGCCAAATATGCCGCCGAGAACAATATCCTCGTCACCAACACGCCGGATGTGCTGACCGAGGAAGTCGCCGATACGGCGCTCGGCCTGTTCATCGCCACTGCCCGCGAATTCATCAAGGCGGATAAATATGTCCGTTCGGGCCTGTGGCGGACACAGCCTTATCCGCTCACGGTCGGCTCGCTGCGCGACCGCAAGGTCGGCATGGTGGGCATGGGCCGCATCGGTCAGGCCATCGCGCGCCGTCTCGACGCCTCGCTGGTGCCGGTGGTCTATCACTCGCGGAACCCCGCGGCTGGCGTCTCGCACAAGCACTATCCGAACCTGATCGAGATGGCGAAGGCGGTGGATACACTGATCGTCATTACGCCGGGCGGGCCGTCGACGGCTAATCTCGTCAATGCGGAAGTCATGCAGGCGCTCGGTCCGCGCGGCATCATCATCAATATCGCGCGCGGTTCGGTGATCGATGAACCTGCACTGATTGCGGCGCTCAAATCGGGCACCATTCTGGCTGCTGGCCTCGACGTGTTCGCGCAGGAACCGAAAGTGCCGGACGAGCTGAAGTCGATGCAGAACGTCGTGCTGCTGCCGCATGTCGGCTCGGCGTCGGTGGTGACGCGCAACGCGATGGATCAGCTGGTGGTCGACAACCTCAAGCTCTGGTTTGCCGGCAAGGCGCCGACGACGCCGATTGCGGAAACACCGATAAAGGGACGCTGATCGTGGGACACGCGTCGGTGCTCTGTCGATATTTTGCGCTGGCAGTTGCCGGCGTGATGCTCGTCGGCGCACCGGCACGAGCTCAGGATGCTGCCACCCTTCGAAAAAACATGATCGGGCAGTGGGAGCTCTCCACCACCGAACGCAGCAAGACCTGCGTGGTGACGCTGAAGAACGACACGTCGCCGCAGGGGCTGAAGCTCGAACTCGAACCGGATTGCGCGAAGGCGCTGCCTTTCACCAAGGATATCGCGGCCTGGAACATCAAGGGGCTCGATATCGTCCGGCTGCAGAATCCGACGGGCGAAGCGGTGATCGATTTCACCGAGGTGGAGAGCGGCATCTTCGAGGGCATTCGCACTGGCGAGGGCGTCTATATCCTGCAGAACTTGGCGGCCGCCCGCTCGCTGACCAAGTCGATGGACCAGATGATTGGCGACTGGTCGATGGTGCGCGGCAGCGGCCGCGTGGTCTGCGGTCTGACGCTGACCAATACCGAGACGACCCAGGATAATTTCGCCGTGTTCCTGAAGCCGCGCTGCGACCCCTTGGTGGCGAATTTCAATCCCAAGCAGTGGCGTCTCGAACGCGGCGAATTGCTGATGATGTCGGCATCAGGCGAGACTTGGCATTTCGAGGCCGATGATAATGCGCAGTGGCGCCGTGTGCCCGATAGTGCCGATCCGCTGATCCTGCTGCGGCAGTAGGAGCTGGCTCGCACTCGCTTTGGTCGCCCCTGCGAAGACGGGGTGCCCGGATTGCGCCCTACGCATCAATCCGTCCGGTTCAAACCAGCTTCTTCGAACCTATTTCCGCTGCACGTGACCAAGATGAAATGGTTCAAACCCGATTGGAGGGTGAGATGAAATTTTTCGCCTTGGCTTTTTCGTGCCTTTTATTTTTCTCAATGCCTGCCAACGCAAACGACGCAGACACCTTTAGTGCAATGGTCGCATTGGCGAACAAGGGAGATGCAGAGGCGCAATATCATGTGGGCATGATGTACAATAATGGCATCGGCACACAACAGGATCGTAGGCAGGCCTTTGAGTGGTTTCAAAAATCAGCCGCGTCCAACGACCCGCTGGGCGCCTATAAGCTTGGGTGTTATTATGACGGGCAAGGCGCGGGCGTCGTAGAATCCAACGCCGATCAAGCTTTGAAGTACAAACTTGTTGCGGCCGAAGCCGGCTATTCGCTTGCCCAGCACGACGTTGCCAACCTGTATGATCGCCGCGAAAATCCGGAAGAAGCGTTGAAATGGTGGAAGCGGGCGGGCGATCAGGGATATCCGGGCGCCCTCTTTAGTTTGTCTCGTTCGTATTTTGCAGGAAAGGGCACGCCAAGGGATGCATCTTTGGCGTATGCGTATTTCAAGCTTTCTCAAATACCACCCAAGAAAAACGTGAATGAGATGGCTTCCACATTGTCCGAGCCAGAGCTCAAGAATGCAGAGAAGATGGTTTCCGAATGGAAGCCACAGGTAACTGCGTTGACACTGAAGGCGAAGGGCGGCATTCGCGCAGCAGAAGAACACCTGAAAACCGCCAAGAACTAGGTGGCGCCAGTTGCCTTAGATCAGCTTCAGCCCCTTCAAGCTCGCATGGCCGTGTTTGCCGACGATGATGTGATCGTGTACCGCGATGCCGAGCGGCGCGGCGATATCGATCACCGCCTTGGTCATCTGCACATCGGCCTGCGAGGGTGTGGGATCTCCGGATGGATGGTTGTGGACCATGATGATGGCCGTCGCGGACAGTTCGAGGGCACGCTTCACCACCTCGCGCGGATAGACCGGTGTGTGGTCGACGGTGCCGACCTGCTGCACCTCGTCCGAGATCAATTGGTTGCGTTTGTCGAGGAACAGGATGCGGAACTGCTCCTTGTCGGCGAAGGCCATGGCCGTGCGGCAATAGTCGATCACCGTGGCCCATGACGACAATGCGGTGCGCTGTTTCAATTGCCCCTTGGCGACGCGGCTGGTGGCAGCGGCGATCAGTTTGATCTCGGTGATGGCGGCTTCACCGAGCCCGCCGATTTCGCGGAGCCGCGTGTCCGGGGCATGCACCGTCTCAGCGAAGGAGCCGAATTTCGTGATCAGCGATTTCGCCAGCGGCTTCACGTCACGGCGCGGCAGCGCGCGGAACAGCACCATTTCCAGCAGTTCGTAGTCGCTCAGCGCATCGGCGCCGACACTGCGAAAGCGCTCCCGCAGTCGCTCCCGATGGCCATGATAATGCTGCGCTTCGGCAAGACCCGGCGCAGTCGGATCGATGGGGCTGACGGGCATGTGGCGCCAACGCTCGCATGGACATTATCCGCGAGCATGCCGTGCCCGGCTACATTTGCAACCAGAAAGTGTCTGTAACGCTGCGGCGATTTGAAGTTTAGGCGACGGGCGTCGGCGGCTGTTCGTTATGCCGCTTGGACAGCGTGAAAATCTCGACGCCGGTCGCCGTCACGCCGACGGTGTGCTCGAATTGCGCCGACAGCGACCGGTCGCGGGTCACGGCGGTCCAGCCGTCGGACAGAACCTTCACATGCGGCTTGCCGAGATTGATCATCGGCTCGATCGTGAAGAACATGCCCGGGCGCAAAGTCACGCCCTCGCCGGGGCGGCCGACATGGATGATATTCGGTTCGTCATGGAACATGCGGCCGAGGCCATGGCCGCAGAAGTCGCGCACCACGCTCATCTGCTGCGGTTCGACGAAGCTCTGGATCGCATGGCCGATGTCGCCGGTGGTATTGCCGGGCTTGACCACTGCGATGCCACGCATCAGCGATTCATAGGTGACCTCGACCAGACGCTCCGCCTTGCGGGCGAGTTCGCCGACGCCATACATGCGGCTGGAATCGCCATACCAGCCCTCGACGATGAAGGTGACGTCGACATTGACGATGTCGCCTTCCTTCAGCGCACGGTCGCCGGGCATGCCGTGGCAGACCACGTGATTGATCGACGTGCAGGTCGAATAGCGATAGCCGCGATACATTAGCGTGGCCGGAAAGGCGCCATGGCTGAAGGCGAATTCGCGGACGAAGTCGTCGATCGCCGAGGTCAGCACGCCCGGCTTCACCAGATCGGTCAGCTCGTCGAGACACTGCGACACCAGCGCGCCGGCCTTGCGCATGCCAGCAAAAGCGGCGGGACCATGCAGCTTGATCTGACCGGTTTTGCGCTGGGAGGTTTCGGAGGCTTCGACGTAGCTCATCAGGTGATCTTGCCAGGCAGGATGCGACGGGAATGTGCGATTTGAGGCCCCAATTTAATGGCTGGGGCGGTCAGCGCAAGCCGAAGCAGCCCCTTCAGACCTCATCGCTCGGTCCCAAGCCGGCCATATTCATGGCTGAATCGGCACTCGGCCGGCCAGAACGATGCTGCCGTGGTCGATCCGGCAGGTATAGGCGATGGCTTCGACACCTGCGGCGCGGGCTTTGTCGAAGGCGCGGCCATAGGCCGGGTCGATATCCCGCGCCAGCGCAAAAGCCGTGGACGACCCGATCTGGACCACGAACAGCATTACGGCCCGGGCGCCTGTGGCGACCATGCCGGCCAATTCGTCGAGATGCCGGGCGCCGCGTGCGGTGACGGAATCCGGGAACTCGGCCAATCCGGGCTGGCGCATCATGTGGACGTTCTTGACCTCGACATAGCAGGGTGGCCGCGACGGGTGTTCCAGCAGGAAATCCACCCGCGACGCCGCACCATATTTCACCTCGCGGCGGACGATGTCGTAGCCGGAGAGTTCGGGGATCGCGTTGGCGGCCAGCGCCTCGGCGACGATGGCATTGGGGTGCATCGTATTGACGCCGACCAGCTCCGGGCCACTGCCGAAATCGGCTTCGATCAGCTCCCACGAAAAAGGCAGCTTGCGGGTCTTGCTCGGCGACTTGGACAGCCAGACCCGCGCGCCGGCCGCCTGCAGGCCGAGCATCGCGCCGGGATTGGCGACATGGGCGGTGATCACGCTGCCATCGGCGAGCTCGACATCGGCAAGGAAGCGCTTGTAGCGCCGCAGCAGCGTCGCCGGAACGAGGTCGGCCGGAAGCTTCATCGGGACCTATTCCGGACCGGATGCGACTTCGACGATGGTTTCGACCGGTAGAGCCCCACCACGAATTTTCAGCTCGCGGACCGGATAGGGCACGCGGATGCCCTCACGCTTGAAGGCATCCCACAGTCCCAGCATCACCTCACTCTTCACGGCATCCATGCCATCGGGCGAGTCGATCCAGAAGGTCAGCGAGAATTTCATGCCGGCTTCGGCGAATTCGGTGAGGATGCAGTTTGGCGTCTTGGCCGTATTGGCCCGTGGCGATGCCGTTGCGACGTCGATAGCCAGCTTGCAGACGACGCGCGGATCCGCATCGTAATTGGCGCTGAAATTGACCTTCACCAGCGTATCCTTGTCCGTATAAGTCCAGTTCACCACCTTCTGGGTGATGAGGTCCTCGTTCGGGATCAGGAACTCGCGGCCGTCGCCCGCGGCGACCGAGATGTAGCGCGTATTCATCGCACTGATGCGGCCGGAGCTGTCGCCGATGGTGACGAGGTCGCCGGGCTTCACCGATTTGTCCGCCAGCAGGATCACGCCGCTGATGAAATTGGCGACGATCTTCTGCAGGCCGAAACCGATACCGACACCGACTGCGCCTGAGAACACTGCGAGCGCCGAAAGATTGATGCCGACCGCACCCATGACGAGAGCGACGGCGAACACCATCAAGAGAAGGCGCACCAGCTTGATCAGCAGGACCTGGATCGAAGGTGTGAGATCATGGGACTGCCTGATCCGGCCTTCCAGAAAATTGCTGGCGATGTTCGAGAGCCACAGCGCCACTGCGAGCAAGACGCCGAGCTTGATCAAGAGCAGCGGGGTCAGCCGGAGGCCGCCGAGATCGATCCCGTTCGCATCCAGCATGGTGATGGTCGGCTGCAGCTGGCCGACAATGCTGAGGGCCGCCACGAGCCAGGCCGAGATCGACACCAGCCGGACCAGGAATTCGTTGCGGATCACGCTGGTGACAAGCCGGATCACGAGCCAGGCGAGTGCAAGCTTCGCGGCCACCGACAGCAAATAGCTGCGGCTCGGCCATGTCACGCTCAGCATGATCTCGCGGTCGAGGGTCATCAGGATGGCAAAGGCCGCGGTGGCTGCGCTGCCGACGAGAATACGCATGAACATGCGCAGCGGCGCCGGCCAGCCCATCGCCAGCGAGGTCATATCGACTCGCGAGCGGATTGCGGCCCCGATGGCGAAGGCAATCCCGCCGCCGGCCATCATCAGTCCGAGCTGCAGATAGAACCACGGCGAGGTTACCTCGGCGCCGAACGATCGTGCGGTTGCCAGCACGAATTCGTGGGTGTCGGTCAGGTCAAGCATCGCGCAGCTCTCGTTGTCGTGAATGTATCGTGTGGTGTGGAATCATCGCTGGACGGCGCATTTGATTCGGATGGGCAGAGATTCACACAAGCACCACGCGGGCGCCATCGAACGGAGCTTCTGCCTTGAGCAATTCCCGAGAAATATACCTGCAAATAGGTATCACGCAGAAAACGTTTGGCGTCTCGGGATGACGACGATAAGCATGGATTTACAAGTATTTCTGGCCTCGGAGCCTCATGGCGTCACTTGATTCCGTCAGCATTGCCATCCTTCTCGGTGCAGTTCTGGTCATGGCCGGCATCCTGTCCAGCCTGCTTGCGCTTCGCTTCGGCGCGCCCTTGCTGCTGTTCTTCCTGTTTATCGGCATGGTGGCCGGCGAAGCGGGCCCTGGCGGACTGCGGTTTGACGACGTCCATACAACCTATGTGGTCGGCTCGGTTGCACTCGCGCTGATCCTCTTCGACGGTGGGTTGAAGACACGATTTCAGGCCATTCGCGCGGTGCTGGCCCCGTCGATGGTGCTGGCCACGATTGGCGTGTTGCTGACGGCATTGATCACGGCGCCGGTCGCCAAATATGCCCTCGACCTGAACTGGACCCAGGCGCTGCTGACCGGCGCGGTGGTGGCGTCCACCGACGCGGCGGCGGTCTTTCTGCTGGTCCACGCGCAAGGCTTGCGCCTCAGACCGAGGGTTGGCGCGACGCTCGAAGTTGAGTCCGGAACGAACGATCCTTTCGCCGTCTTTCTGACCCTGACGCTGGTCAAGCTTCTGTCGCTGGGGGACGCCTCTGCCGGTCACGTGGCAATGGAATTTGTTCAGGAAGCCGTGCTGGGCACCCTGATCGGCGTCGTCGGTGGCCGGTTGGTTGTCTTGGCCATGAATCGCGTGGCGCTGCCCCAGGGGTTGCATGCGCCCTTCGTCTGCACGGCGGCTTTGGTGATCTTCGGGCTGGCCCAGATCGCTCACGCCTCGGGCTTTCTGGCGGTCTATCTTGCCGGCATCATCATCGGCAATCGTCCGACGCGGGCGCACAATTCAGTGGTGACGTTCCTCGATGCTGCGACGTGGCTGGCGCAGATCGTGATGTTTGTCATGCTCGGTCTTCTGGTGTCGCCGGAGCGGCTGGTAGGCAGCATCATTCCGGCGGTCGGCGTTGCCCTGGTTCTGATGTTCGTGGCGCGCCCGGTCGCGGTGTTCCTGTGTTTGCAGCCCTTTCGCTTCAACTGGCGCGAAAAGATGTTCGTTTCGTGGGTCGGCCTGCGCGGTGCCGTCGCAATCTTCCTTGCCTCGATCCCGATGCTGGTTGGTCTGCCCAAGGCGTCGCTGTATTTCGACGTCGCTTTCGTGGTCGTGATCATCTCACTGTTGTTTCAGGGATGGACGCTGGCTTTTGCCGCCCGGAAGCTGCATGTCGCTCTGCCGCGCACCGACAGGGGGCCGCGCCGTATCGAACTCGATTTGCCAGGTCAGCTCGAACAGCAACTGGTCGGCTATGCCGTGCGCCCGAAGAGCCTCTACCTGAAACGCAACCTCATTCCGTCATGGTCGAAGCCGACGCTGGTCATTCGCGATGAGCGCATCCTGACGCCGGCGGAGGCCGAGCCTGTTACGGCCGGCGATTACATCTATCTGCTGGCGCCGCCGGAAAAGGCCGAGGCGCTGGATCGCTTCTTTGTCGACATGCCGCCGAGTACAGCGCCGGACCCGCATCTGCTTGGTGATTTCATGGTGTCTGGCGAGATCACTCTCGGCGATCTTGCGGCGATCTACGGCATCGCCGTCGATCCAACCCAGGCATCGCTGACGCTGGCCGATTATTTCGATATCCATCTCGATCATGCGCCGACCGTTGGCGCCGCCTTGCCGATCGACAGTATTGATCTTGTCGCGCGCAGTCTTGGTGGCGGACGCGTTAATGTGGTTGGCCTGCGTCTGCCCGAAGATGAAGATCCCGCGCCGCCAAAGCTGACACGCAGGCAAGCCCTCAAGGCGAAACTGAAGCGAGGCTGGACGACGCTGTCCGGCGCCTGATTGGCTCAGGCTGCCGGGATGATACGCGGCAGGATCTCGGTGCCACCGAAGGCCGCGACACGGCCACGCTTCAGCATCACGACCTGCGTCGCCAGTTGCCGCATCTCGTCGGCATCGTGACTGACGAAGACCATCGGCACATCGCCTGCATCGCGCAGCCGCTTGAGGTAGGGCAGGATCTCCGCCTTCCGCTCCTCGTCGAGCGCACCCATCGGTTCATCGAGCAGTAGCAGCCTCGGTTGAGATAGCAGCGCACGTCCCAGCGCGACGCGCTGGCGTTCGCCGCCCGAGAGGCCGCCGGGACGGCGGTCGAGCAGATGTCCGATATCAAGCATCTCCGTAATGCGTGTTTCCTCAGCGGGATCGCGTGTCAGGCGGTTCATCCGGCGACCGTAATCGAGATTCTGCGCGACGCTGAGATGCGGAAACAGTCGCGCATCCTGAAACACGTAGCCGATGCGGCGCCGATGCGGCGGGACGTGGACGCGCGCGCTGCCGTCATAGAGCACGTCGCTATCCACGGCGATGATGCCGCGATCCGGCTGCACGAGGCCGGCAATCATGCTGACCAGCGAGGTCTTGCCCGCACCTGAGGAGCCGAACAGGCCCGTCACGCGGCCTTCGCTGGTGAAGGCGACGTCGACTGAAAATTCGCCGAGTTGTTTGAACACATCAACGCGCAGCACGATCAGTTTCCGTGCAGTCGTTGCGTCGCGCGGCGCGCGAACCATTCCGAAGCGATAAGCGCCAGTACGGCGATGCCGATGGAGATCATCACCAGACGTGAGGCTGCCGCGTCACCGTCGGGCGTCTGTATCAACGAGTAGATCGCGGAGGAAATCGTCTGGGTCTCGCCGGGAATGTTTGAGACGAAAGTAATGGTGGCGCCGAATTCGCCGATGGCCTTGGCGAAGCCGAGGACCATGCCGGCCAGGACGCCGGGCAGTGCCAGCGGCAGGGTTACGGTCGCAAACACCTTCCAGGGCGATGCGCCGAGCGTGCTCGACGCCTGTTCGAGCCGCCGGTCAACCGCTTCAATCGAGAGCCGGATCGGCCGCACAAGCAGAGGAAACGACATCACGCCGCATGCGAGCGCGGCACCCGTCCAGCGAAAGGCGAAGACGATGCCGAGATGTTCGGCGAGCCATGCGCCGAGAAGGCCACGTTTGCCGAGCAGCAGCAGCAGCAGATAGCCGGTGACGACGGGCGGCAGCACCAGCGGCAGATAGATTATGGCGTCGATGATCGGCTTGCCCCAGAAGTCACGACGCGCGAGTAGCCAGGCGACGCCGATTCCAATCGGCGTCGAGATCAATGTCGCGATCACGGCGACCCTGACTGAAAGCAGGATCGCCGTCCATTCTTCGGGGGAGACGTCGGACACGTGTCAGGACGTCGGCTTGACCAGGAACGTGAAGCCGTACTTCTCAAGAACCGTCTTTGCGGCCGATGACCTCAGGAAGGCCAGGTAGTCGGCAGCTTCGGTCTTCGCGGTGGTGGTCGCAGCGACCGGATAGATGATCGCCGGATGGGAGTCCGACGGGAAGGTGCCGATGATCTTCACGCCCGGATCGATCTTGGCATCGGTCGCATAGACGATGCCAAGCGGAGCTTCACCGCGTGAGACCAGCGTCAGCGCAGCGCGTACGCTCTCGGCCATGGCGAATTTGGACTCGGTCGCGCTCCAGCTGCCAAGCTTCTCCAGCGCCGCCTTGGCATATTTGCCGACGGGCACGGACTTCACATCGCCGGTAGCGATCTTGCCGTCGCCGGCGAGCTTGGCGAGATCGAAGCCTTGACCGATGGTCACGTTGTCGAGCTTGGCGTCCTTTGCGGCGATCAGCACGATGCTGTTGCCGAGCAGGTCGGTGCGCGTGGCGACGTTGATGTTCTTCTTGCCGATGGCGTAGTCCATCCAGTCGGTGTCGGCGGACACGAAGACATCGGCCGGTGCGCCCTGTTCGATCTGCTTGGCGAGCGCCGAGCTAGCCGCATAGCTGGCGGTGATCTTCACGCCGGTCTTGGCGGTGTAGGCGGCATCGAGCTCGTCGAGGGCGTTCTTCATCGACGCTGCGGCGAACACGGTCAGGGCTTTGTCCTGCGCATGGGAAGGCGTGAAGGTCGATCCGAGCAGAATCGAGAACGCAGCGAAAAGTCCGGCAAATCGATTCATGTGGCGCTCCATGCGTGAGCGCAGCACAAAGTGCGCGCAACTCAGGCGTTGGTTGGGTGGGACATGCGACAGTCGGAAGCGCCGTTCCGGCAATCCCGGGGACTTACGGTCCGCAGGGATATCGCTGGGGAATAATATCAGGCTGGCCAAGGGGGTAAAGGCCCCCGATCGTCACTCCGAGGGTAGCACGGCCATGCTGATGCTGTTCTCGGTCACGCCGCTGACCTGGATCACGAACGAACCTGCCGCGAGATCGTACTTGATGGTCTTCCGGATGCCGGCGCAGTCGGTTGCGCCGCTGAATTCCATCGGCTTCAGGATCTCGCCATCCTGGACCACGTCGACCCACGCCGCCGACGACAGGCTGACGGTGTATGTGCCGGCCTTCGGCGCCTTCTGAAAGCGCGCAAAGCCTGCAAATGTGCCGTCTTTCGGCTCTCGCTCCGGTGACGACGGCAGCTTCGCCTCGGCGGGTGTCTTCAGATCGAGTGTCGCTGCAGCGGGAATTGCGAGTTCGGCACCTGAGACAATCTTGGGGCGATCCTGTGCCGTCAGTGCAGCGCGCTCCTTGTCGATCGGCCACTTGAATTTGTCACAGCCGCTTGGCTCGGCAGCCCATGCGGGCGCCGAACCCAGCAGGGTGAGCGCGACAATCAGACGCGCACGCATGATCAATCCACCGCGATCATGACGTCGGAGGCTTTCACCACGACGATGCATTTGCCGCCGGCCTTGAGCGCCAGATCGTCAACGGCTTCGTTGGTGATCGACGAGGTCACGACCTGGCCGCCGCCAATGTCGACGCGGACATGGGATGTGGTCGCGCCCTTGGTGACTTCGAGGACAGTACCTTTGATCTGGTTGCGTGCACTGATGCGCATGTTGGATCTCGCAGGATTGTGCCGGGCAGCTACAGCCACGGCTGATACGACAGGGAGTTCGGGAGGGGCGCCCATTGTTGATCGTCGGCTTACGGCACAACGATGGCGTGTTCTAACCCGGTTTCACGACAATGCGATAGCCAGTCGGCCGATCACGGTGCCGTCAGAACCTGTCGGCACGCGGCCGGCATTTCTGCCAGCGTCATGGGCGGCTTCGGCTTGGGCGGAACCGGCGGCGGTTTGGGGTGCAGCACGGCATCGCTGAACCAGTAAGCGAGGTCACCGGCGCTGCAGCCTTCGCTTTCGTTTGGCGGTGGCTGGGCTTCGCATTCGGTACTGCCCACCGGGCATTTGATGCGGACATGGAAATGATAATCGTGGCCGTACATCGGCCGCACCTTCGACAGCCAGCTGCGGTCGCCCTTGGCTTCACGGCACAGCGCCTTCTTGATGGCGGCGTTGACGAAGATGCGCTCCACGCTGGGCTCCATCGCCGCGGCGCGGATCACCGGCAGATGGGTCGGTGTCCAGGTGGTCGGATCGATGTCGAGCCGGTCGTGCCGCACCATCATCACCGCCGACATCTCCTCGCGCTCGTTACGTGAGAGTTGGCGGTTCGGCATCGGCGTCAGCCAGATATCGGCATCAAGCCCGACCTGATGACTGGCATGACCTGTGATCATCGGCCCGCCGCGGGGCTGAGACATGTCGCCGACGAGGATGCCTGGCCAGCCAGCATTCTTGTTGGCCTTAGCCGACAGCCGCTCCAGCAGCTCGACCAGTTGGGGATGCGCCCAGTTGCGATTGCGCGACAGCCGCATCACCTGCCAGGTCGGTCCGTTGATCGGCAGGGCTTCGGCGCCTGCGATGCAGCCCTTGGCGTAGAAGCCGACCACGCGCACCGGCGATTTCGTTGGCAGTACCTTGCGGCCAAACAATTCCTTGGCGCCGATGGTCGGGTCGTTCGGATTGGTTAGCGGCGGCAGCGGTTTTGGATCGACGCTGCCTATGGTTTGCGCCAACGCCAGCGACGTTGAAGCAATGACGGCCGGCAGGGATATGAGGCTGAGAATCAGACGAAGGCTCATCTTGCGACTATAGCTGAAGCTGTCGATGACGTGAGTGACCTGCGGGACGCGTGATTTTAACGCGCGGATAACCATGTCTGACGCTGGCGCTTTTTTTTGCGTCTGGGTTTGCCAGTCCTACTGTTGCCACCAGTTCAGTCGTTTTATCAGCGTTTCGAGCCGCTTGCGGCTCTCACTTGGCGGGGATGATCGCGCGTGACCCGCTGCTGTCCAGACATGAGTAACCATAGGTCCACGGCTTTTGCCTGTTGTGAAGGCACGGGATGTGTACAGGCGCGCAATTCTGACGGTAATCGGTTGCTATGAACGGGCATTGATACCGTTTTTTCAGACACTTCTTGCACAGATTGTCACACGCGCGTTGCGAGTGGATCATTGATGCCGAAGTTCCGGCCCGAAGCGAAAAAGAAAGCGAAAGCCGGACTGGCGTCTCGGATCACCCGGCCGAGCCGGGCGATGGCGGCTGAGCCGAAATTGGCGCCCAAAAAGGGTCTTGTCAGCGGTCCCATCCGCGAGATCGTGCGCCAGCGTGCCCAGGCCGAGGCGGCGATCGCGGAAGCCCGCAAATCTCATGAGCGTCTGCGCGAGGCGATCGACATCCTGCCGCAAGGCATCGTGTTTCTCGATTCCGATGGGCGCTACATCCTCTGGAACAAGAAGTACGCGGAAATCTACAACCGCAGCTCGGATCAGTTCGTGCCCGGCGCGCGTTTGCAGGACACGATCCGCGTCGGTGTCGAGCGCGGCGACTATCCTGAAGCCATCGGTCGCGAGGACGAATGGATCGCGGAACGCGTCGCCAAACTGTTCCATCCAGGTGAACGTCACGAACAGGTTCTGGCCGACGGCCGCGTCGTTCTGATCGAAGAGCGGCTCACCGAAGACGGCGGTGTCGTTGGTCTGCGCGTCGACATCACCGAGCTGAAACAGCGCGAGGCGTCGTTCCGCCTGCTGTTCGAGAGCAATCCGGTGCCGATGATCGTGTGCGCACTCGATGACGAACGCATCCTCAGCGTCAACGACGCCGCGATCGAGCATTACGGTTACACGCGTCCGGAGTTCGAGAAGCTCACCATCCGCCAGTTGCAGGCCTTCGAGGCCGCCCCGCCATGGGTCGGCGATCATGCCAATGACGAGCAGGCCGCGCGGACCTGGAAACACGTCAAGGCCGACGGCTCGCTGATTGATCTGGCGATCTATTCGCGGCACCTCGTCTACAACGAGGAGCCAGCCGTGATGCTGGCGCTGATGGATATCACGGAGCGCAAGCGTGCCGAGATGCGGCTGGCTTTCATGTCGCATCATGATGGCCTCACCGGCCTGCCAAATCGCAACCTGCTGCGTCAGCGTCTCGACGAGGTCCTCGCACATACGCGGCGCACCGGCGAGAAGGTCGCGGTGCTGTTTCTCGGCCTCGACAACTTCAAGGGCGTCAACGACACGCTCGGCCATGGTATCGGCGACAAGCTGTTGCGCGGCGTGGCGCGGCGGCTGCGGTCGTCGTTGCGTGAGGAAGATGCGCTGGCGCGGCTGAACTCCGACGAATTCGCCATTATCCAGACCGGCATCAATCGTCCCGAGGATGTGGTGCTGCTGGCGCGGCGGCTGCTCGACGCCGTCGGTGAAACCTATCTGCTCGACGGTCATTCGGTGGTCATCGGCGCCAGCATCGGCATCGCGATGGCGCCGAGCGACGGCGACGAATCCGAGCGGTTGCTCAAGAACGCCGACATGGCGTTGTCGCGCGCCAAGAACGACTCGCGCGGCACCTTCAGCTTCTTCGAGTCCGGCATGGACGCTCGCGCGCAAGCGCGGCGCAAGATCGAAATCGATCTGCGTGCTGCGATTCAGGACGATCAATTGCGGCCATTCTACCAGCCGCTGATCGATCTTAAGACCGGCCGCATCACCGGCTGCGAGGCGCTGGTGCGCTGGCCGCATGCGGAGCGCGGCATGATTTCGCCGGCGGATTTCATCCCGGTCGCAGAAGATACCGGCCTGATCAATGCGCTCGGCACGCAGATACTGCGCCGTGCCTGCAACGAGGCTGCGCGCTGGCCCGATGAAGTGCGCGTCGCAGTCAATCTGTCGCCGCTGCAGTTCCGCGTCGGCAATCTGCTCTCGGTGGTGATGGATGCGCTGAAGCATTCCGGATTGCCGCCACGGCGGCTTGAACTGGAGATCACCGAGACGCTGCTGCTGGAAAAGAGCAATCAGGTACTGGCGACCCTGCACGCGTTGCGCGCGCTCGGCGTTCGCATATCCATGGATGATTTCGGCACCGGCTATTCGTCGCTGAGCTATCTCAGAAGCTTTCCGTTCGACAAGATCAAGATCGACCAGTCCTTCGTGCGCGATCTGGGCTCCAACCGCGATGCGCAGGCGATCGTGCGCTCGATCATCAGCCTCGGCATGGGCCTTGGTGTCACCATCACGGCGGAAGGTGTCGAGACCGAATCCGAACTCGCCTGCCTGCGCAGCGAAGGCTGTCATGAAGGTCAGGGCTTCCTGTTCAGCCGGGCGCGGCCGAATGAAGAGATCATCGAGTTGCTGCGCGCTCAGGCCATGGCTGCGCCGGACGCGGAACTGTCCGTCCGCGCACAGGTCGCATAAGGCACGCACCGATCTCCGCTTCGGCGAGGGTGCGGACAACCCTTCATCCCGTTTTCAATTGCGAGAATGGAGCGCCGGGAGGCGCCAGGGGTTTGCGAGACCCCTTGAGGCTGACCTTGCGAGGGCCGGCCCGCACGTCAGCACCGGCGGGATTGCGAGTCCCGCAGGGAAGACGCGCGCGTTACGACATCGGTGGGGTGCGAAGCCCGCCGAGCGAACGCTGCGCCTCCCGGCGCTCCACCAGCCGCAGCCCGGATGACCGGGCCGCCACTGCAGTCTGATCGATGCTGTGTGTCATGAGCACGCAGCAATCGAGCAGGCTGAGGCGATAGTAATCCAAACTAGGACTAAAGTCAATAAATAATTTGAAGCTCTGCAGGGGAGCGATCCAGGCAACTGGCTCATTCGGCCACTAAACGTCGGCTCTCCGCCCAGAGGCAAATATCGGCGATGTCCGCGTGCGATGGCGACACTCAGTCGAGCCCCACCCTGCCGGGTGCCCAATAGGCCTTGGTCGTGATGCGTGGAGTTGTGACATCCAGCTGTTTGAGGCTCTGTCGCAGCCGTTGCACGGTCGCGACCTTTCCGACGAACACGAACGATGCCCCGGCAGCCACGAGCGATGGAAGGGCTGCCGCCATCTGCTCGACATGCGCATCGTCCGTACGTTTCTCGAACAGAGCGACGCCCGAAAGATCAAGATGCTTCAGCACGTGCTTGCCGGCTTCTGTGTCGTCGAGTTCGAAATGAAGCGCGGCGGATCGGGTGGGATACCGACCGGATAGCGCATAGCCGAGGCCGATCGATGTTTCGTCGCCAAACACAGCGAGCGGTCCGGATGCAGGACGCGGGTCGATCGAACTCCGCGGGCCAAAGACGTCGCATTCGTCGCCGGGCTTGACGTCCCGGGCCCAGGCGCTCCCGGGACCTTCGCCGTGTACGTAACAAAGAATGCGGGTCCGTCCGGTCAACGCGTCCCATTCGATCGGCGTATAGGTCCGTGTGACGAATGGGGCGGCCATCGCGATCTGCACCTTCTGGCCAGGCGCCCAGGACACGCCTTGAAGCGCTGGACCTTCAAGTGTGATCAGGTGAAACCGTTCGGCGATCGGTCTGCATGCGGAGATGGTCGCGCGTCGCATGAGCATACGGCGCAGCACACCATCGAGACGTCCCTTAACGCTCTCCGCCGGCATCAGGCGACCCGCACGGTGAATTCGTTGCCGCGACCTTCGTCGACGGCAAGCGGCTGGGACAGATAGCCGTTGGCGGAATTGCGGATGTAGTCGAGATAATCCTGCGCGAACGCATTCTCCCCGAGGATCGCGGCTCCGGACGCCAAGCGCGGCTCGATCAGCTTGAGCACCGGCAGGTAAAGCGAGAATGCGCCGTCGATCAGCAGGACATCCACCTCGCCGCCGACCTCCTTGAGCGTCTCCAGCGCATCGCCTTCGCGGATCTCCGCCAGATCGGCGAGGCCCGCCGCGTCAAGGTTGGCCCGCGCCCTTGCCACCTTCGTGGGCTCAAGCTCGGAGCCGATCAGCTTTCCGCCGCCGTTGTCGCGAAGTGCAGCCGCGAGGTAGATCGTCGAGATCCCCATCGACGTACCGAACTCGACGATCCGGGTCGCCCGCCGGGCGCGAGCGATGGCGTAGAGGAAGCGGCCATAGGCAGGTGAAATGGCCAGGAAATGATCGGCGTGACCGCGATACGTCGTTCGGTAGTCCGCCCGTTCCTCAGCAATCAGCTTGCCGACCGCATCTTCCACCGTCTCGCCCGATGCCTCGAACCGCGCCATCATCCTGGCCATGAAGTCGCGATCCGTCGCATCGGCGTCGGCATGGAGTTGGTCGAGGGTTTCTGAAACCCGCACGCTGTCCAGTGAAGTCATGAATGCCTCTTTCGGTGGTCGTCGCGGCCGGGTCGGCCTCGACCGGTCCGTGCGGGATAGAGCGCGGCGGCTCTGGCGTCATTACCAAGTCTGGACAAGTTCTTATCCATTCGCGCCAAACGCATGCTAGGTCGAACCATGCCCATTCTCACAGACAGCTCCGTTGCGTCCGACTGGATCGAGCCCGACGACGTTGCGCGCCCGGTGGTCACCTATGGCGTGGCGTCGAACAAGGTCGGCACGATCGAGCTCGACATGCACTGCCATGCCAAGGGTCAGATCATGCTCGTGCAGCGCGGTGCACTGAGCTGCCGGGTCGAAGGCGGATTGTGGATCGTACCTCCGCGCAGCGCGGTCTGGATACCAAGTGGCGCGCTCCACGCCATCAAGGCGACGGGCTCGCTCGAAGGCTACAGCGCGTTCGTCGCGGCCGACATCGACTCGCGCCTGCCGCAACGCTGCTGCTCGGTTTCCGTGACGCCGCTGCTGCGCGAATTGCTGTTCCGTGCCGCCAGCCTGCCGCTGTTCTACGACGAGGACGGTGCGAATTCACGGTTGATGGCGGTGCTGCTCGACGAGCTCGCGGCTGCCACGGTCGAAGACTTGCATCTGCCGATGCCGGCCGACCCGCGGCTGCGCGCCTTGGTTGACCTGATGATGGCCGCTCCGGCGGAGCGCAGCTCGCTCGAGGGCTGGGCGAAGCGAGCGGGCCTGAGCGAGCGGACGCTTGTGCGGCTGATCGGCCGCGAGACCGGAATGAGCTTCGGACGTTGGCGCCAGCAACTTGGCGTCATGTTGGCTGTACAATGGCTGGCCGGCGGCGCTTCGATTCAACAGGTGGCTGCCGACCTCGGCTATGAGAGCGTACCGAGCTTCGTGACGATGTTCCGCAAGACGCTCGGCACCTCACCGGGCAGGTACATGGCGGAGCGATATTCCGGCCGAGGTGCGACAGCGAGATAATCAAGAGAAGGTTCCGCGCCGGCACGCTGATATTTCTCTGCCTCGTCTGTGCCCCTCTGCACGCGGAAGATTCCCTAGTTGGAAATCTTCGCTTTCGAGCGCTTCACGATGTTTTCCATCCGCGCAGAATCCTTGGCGATAGCCGCTCCGAACTGATCGGGCTTGTCCGCGATCACGGTCAAACCAAGGCCTTCCAGGCGAGCCAAAACGGTTGAATCTCGCAACGCCTCCACGATCGATGTGTTGAGCTTCTCGATCACGTCCTTGGGGGTCGCCGATGGAGCGACAAAACCGTACCAGTTGCCTGCGAGGAGATCGGGATAGCCTGCCTGCGGTGACGTCGGCACATTGGGCAACTGCTTGCTTGGTTCAGCGGCGGTCACGACGATGGGCTTCAATGCTCCGCTTTGCACCTGCTGGACCGTATTCGACAGGTTGTCGCACATCATGGATACCTGACCACCGATGACATCCTGAAGTGCCGGAGCCGCGCCCTGATACGGGATGTGGACGGCATCGATGCCTTCGAGCACCTTCAGTGTCTCGCCGCACAGATGGCTCGTGCTGCCGATACCTGCTGACGCAAATGTCAGCTTGCCCGGCTCGGCCTTGGCCAGCGCCACCAGTTCTTTCAGCGAGTTCGCCTTGACCGACGGATTGACGACCAGGATGTTGGGCGTCGAGGCACCATTGGTGATCGGCGCGAAATCCTTCTCGGGATTATAGGCGGGCTTCTCATAGATCCACGGATTGATCGCCATCATGCCGGTCGTCGCGAGCAGAATCGTATAGCCATCCGCCGGCGACGCGGCGACGCGAGCCGCTCCGATCGAGCCGTTGGCGCCGCCGCGGTTCTCGATGATCACGGTGACGCCGAGCGACTTCGACATCAGCGGAGCCACCAGTCGCGGAATCGCGTCCGCCGTGCTTCCAGCCGGATAGGGGACCACGATCGTGATCATTTTTTCAGGAAAGCCGGCCGCTGCCGCGCCGGGCACGCCGAAGGCGACAGGCGCTGCCAGCGCCGCGAAAAGAAACGTCGTCCACTTCATCCGTAAATCCTTGCTTGGCATTCTGAAACTCCTGCATGACATCTTGGGAACCATGGTGTTGGCTCCTCCAGGCTTACTGGCGCTTCCACTGCCGCGGTTCTTATCCAGCCGAGTGACCGGTTGCCGTCGACATCGTCTCAGAGAGAGTTGCTGATCACTCCGGGCGGTGCTCAGCGACATGCCGCACCGGCCCGCTCGAGCGAGTCGAGCATCGCGATCCGGCGCAATAGCGCTCGTCCCTTTTCCGGATCGGCGGCGGCTGCGCGAATGTCGTCGCGGAAACGCGCGCGATCGGCTTCGTCTTTCGCTTCGAGGTTTTTCTTGTTGCGGATGGTGTCGCCCTGAATAGCCTGCATCGTGACCGTGCGGCGCTGCAGATCGTAATCGGCGAGAATGCGCTCATCGGCCGTACCATTGATGACCGGACCCAGCTTCGCGGTCAGGTTCAAGGCATCATGAATGCCGCCATTCATGCCCATGCCGCCGAGGGGATTGTTGATATGAGCGGCGTCACCGGCCAGAAACGTGCGGCCTTTCTGGAAATTCGCGGCGACGCGCTGGTGCACACGATAGAGCGTCGTATGGAGGATGGGGGCGTCCAGCTCTGCGGGAACGATCCGCCGGATCGACTCCGTCACATAGGCTTCGGACAGTGCTTCCTCATCGGATGTTTCCGCGGCCACCGGCATCATTACGCGCCATGCGCCGAGGATACGCAGAAGGAAGTACCAGCGTTCGGGATCGGCGACATAGCTGACCGACGAGACGCCCGGGCGAAGCGTGGTGAAATCCACCGGTGTCGTCATCACGAGGAAGCGCTCGGGCCAGGTGAAGCCCTCGAATTCCATGTCCTGGCTGCGGCGAACAATGCTGTTCGCGCCATCGGCGCCGATCAGCCACGCGCATTCATGCGTCGTGTCGTGGCCGTTGGCCGTGACCACCACCTTGACGGTATCGCTGGTCTGCTCGACCGATTTGACCTCGCTGCCGAACGCGATCGAGAACAATGGATTGCCGGACAGGGCGTCCAGAATGATGCGCGTGAGCTTGAATTGCTCGGCCTGCAGACGGAACGGATGTCGCACCAGATCGGAGATCGCCGCGAAATCGAACGTGCCGAGCACACCGTCCTCGGACGAGCTGTACTGCACCGTCGGTGCCTTCAGTCCCTGTGCAATCAGCGTGCTGGCAAAACCGAGATCGTCGAGCATGTCCAGTGTCGGCGGATGGAATGTCGATGCGCGCGACTCGCTGCTCAGCGCGTCGTTCTTCTCGAGCACCAGAACCGGAATGTTCTGTCGCACCAGATCTGCGGCAGCCACCATGCCGACCGGCCCTGCACCAGCGATGATGACGGGAAGCTTCGCATTACTCATTCTATCAAGACCTCTTGCGGGGATTTCAGGGAGCATCGGCGCTGATCGGCTGCCCCCGAAAGGGGCTGCCGTCATCGTCTCTCGCTCTCAGGCGGGATCGTAGTAGTGCATTTCGAGAAGCAGGCAGCCGCCCTCGGATTTGAACGGACCATGCCAGGCACCCGGCGGTCTGACGGCGTAGGTGTAGCCGGCGAATGGCGTGCCGCCTTGCCCGTTCTCGTCGTTGCCGACGATCAGGTCGCCGGAGACGAGAAAGACTTCTTCCCAGTGGTCGTGAACGATCTGCTGTTTGGTGAAGAGACCCGGAGGGAACTTCAGCAGGCGCGTCCGGCTGCCGCGCTTGTTCGCGGTATCGAGCGATCCGGACAGGATCTTCTCCAGCGCGCCCGAGGCGGGATCGTAGCCCTCGGGCAATTGCCAGCCGCTCTCCATGTCGAGCGTATGGAATTCATCGTGCAATTTGTTGACGGCCACTGATGTGCTCCTTGAAGTTGTTGACCGAAGCGCCTGCACGCGGCACCGCGCTGCAGTCTGCATGTCTTGAGACCGTTGCCGGAGCGCGACCTCGTTAGAGGTGCTGCCCACCACGACTTTTGTCATCTGCGGGGAGATTGTTGCCTTGTGCTTAGGCGTGCAAACAATTTAATCTGCGGACATCTTGCGTTTTTGGAATGAACTATGCGCCGCAGAATACCGAGCCTCGGCGCGCTGATGGCGTTCAGCGCGGCAGCCAAGCACCTCAGCGTCACCCGCGCCGCCAGCGAACTCGCGCTGACCGAAAGCGCGGTGTCGCGCCAGATTGCGCAGCTGGAGACGCAGCTCGGCGTGAAGCTCTTTCATCGCATCAAGAAGCGGATCACGTTAACGCGGGCAGGGGCGGCCTACAGCACCCGCGTGGCGCAGACGATCGAGCGGATCGAGCGCGATGCGCTCGAGATCATGGGTTACGAGGCTGACGGCATGGTTCTGGACGTCGCGGCGCTGCCCACCGTCGGCGCCCAATGGCTCATTCCGCGCCTGCCGGACTTCTATGCGCGCCATCCCGGCGTCGCCGTCAATGTCAGTGCGCGCAACGCGCGCTTCTTCTTCAGCGAGACCGCGCTCGATGGTGCCCTCTACTTCGGCCAGCCGGATTGGCCGGGCACGCAGGCCGACTATCTGTTCGACGAAATTCTTCTGCCGGTCGGATCGCCGACGCTGATCGGCAGGCGCGGCGAATTGCCGCCGAGCGAGGTCGCCGAGCTGCGGCTTCTGCATCTGGTCACACGCGCCGACGCATGGCGTCGGTGGTTCGACGCTGCGGAGCTCGGCGGCACGAATGTGATCCGCGGGCCGCGTTTCGATATCCAGTCCACGCTGATCAGTGCGGCAAGCTCCGGTCTTGGCGTCGCCCTGCTTCCCGAATTCCTGATCTCCGATCAACTCAGGTCGGGCAAGTTGAAGGTGCTGTCGAGCCTGACCCTGAAAAGCGTCGGCTCATACTATTTCGCCTGTCCGGAGGAAAAAGCCGGGAATCCTTTGCTGCTGTCCTTCCGGGCATGGTTGCTGTCGCAAGCCCAGGCGTCAGCGCATTCTGGTTCCTCGCCAGGAGCTTTGCCAAAAGAGACTGGTCGCCTCGCGGATCGACGCAGCACAACGACCGCAGGCGGCAAAGGATGATGATCGCGGGCTCTACCGCGCGCGATCGTTGAGAGCCCGGTCGCAGGCCTCCGGTCTGAACGGCGGCGTCTACGGGCAGCACGTGTTTTTGGACGATACCGGCGCGCAGCATGCGCTGGCTTTGTTCTGCGCCTCCAGCCAGCGGTCGCGCGGCTTGCAACTCGCCGGACGCGGGGTAAGCGCCACAGTGAGATTGTCGCCCTCCAAGCGCGGTGTATCCGCGCAGTGTAGTTGCATCGGCGCGACGCCATCGCTCACTTCGAAGGTCAGTCGCGCGTTAGTATCGAGAGCGACATGGTCGGAGACTTTCCGGATGATGGCCGCGAACTTTCCCGCGGTCATATGGGTTCGGTCGCCTTCGACGATGTCCCACAACTGCACGAAGATCTCCGACCACGCTTCGGGATTGCCGCCGCAATCAAGCGCGGAAAAGGCGCCCGCCTTGACTTCGGTGACGTGGTAGCCCGGCCGAATGCTGTGACCGCCATAGGCGAACACCAAAGGTAATGCCGGTGCGGCATCGCAGGCGGCGAGGAGTGCCCCGATGCTGATGTCGCCGGTGGTGATCTGTGGCGAAGGCGGAATTTCCGGCTTGGCAAGGTCCAGCATCGATGTTACTCCATTATTCGATATTTTTAGGATTATTGAAATATGGAAGAACGTCAAGCCCTGTCGGCTTTCGCAGCGCTGTCCCAGGAGACGCGGCTTCGCATCGTGCGCCTGCTTGTGCAGGCCGGTCCTGGCGGGATGCCGGCCGGCGCTGTCGCGGAGGCTGCAGGCGTGTCGGCCTCGAATGTGTCCTTCCATCTGAAGGAGCTGACCCAGGCCGGCCTTGCCAGCGCGAAGCGGGAGGCCCGCTCGATTGTCTACACCGCCGATTACGACGCGCTGTCGGGCCTCATCCAGTTCCTGATGCGGGATTGCTGCGCGGGTCATCCCGACATCTGTATGCCGGCCACGGCGTCGGCATGCACGTCGGATGGCAAGGAGCTGTCACGTGCCTGATAGCGTCGACGTCATCATCTATCACAACCCGGATTGCGGCACCTCGCGCAACACGCTGGCGATGATTCGTAATGCCGGCATCGAGCCGCACATCATCGAGTATCTGAAAACCCCTCCGTCGCGGGTCCTGCTCGTTCAATTGCTCGCACGTGCCGGCATGTCGGTGCGCGATATCCTGCGCGAGAAGGGAACGCCCTATGCCGAGCTCGGCCTCTCCGACACCAGTCTGACCGACGCGCAGTTGCTCGACGCCATCGAAGCCCATCCGGTTCTGATGAACCGCCCGATCGTGGTGTCCGCGCTGGGTGTGAGGCTCTGCCGGCCGTCCGAAGCAGTTCTCGACATCATGCCCACTCCGCAGCTTGGAGCGTTCTCGAAAGAGGATGGCGACCGGGTCGTGGATGCGAGCGGTCAGCGGATCACAGGACAATGTCATGACCAGTGAGGTCATCGGCAGGCCGGTTTCCGTTCCGGTCATGGGTTTGTTCGAACGCTATCTCACGATCTGGGTGGGCCTGTGCATCGTCGTCGGCATTCTGCTGGGCCGATGGATGCCGGCCGTTTTCCATGCGCTCGGCGCGGCGGAGATTGCACAGGTCAATCTGCCGGTGGCTGTTCTCGTCTGGCTGATGATCATTCCCATGCTGCTCAAGGTGGACCTCGGAGCGCTCGGTCACGTTGGCGCACACTGGCGCGGCATCGCTGCGACCGTCGGGATCAACTGGCTGGTGAAGCCGTTCTCGATGGCGCTGCTCGCCTGGCTGTTCATCGGCCATCTGTTCAGGCCGTATCTGCCTGCGGACCAGATCGATAGCTATAAGGCTGGTCTGATTTTGCTTGCTGCGGCGCCTTGTACGGCGATGGTGTTTGTCTGGTCGAATCTGGTCGATGGCGAGCCGAACTTCACGCTTGGACAGGTCGCGCTCAACGACACCATCATGGTGGTTGCCTTCGCGCCGATCGTCGGCCTTCTGCTCGGACTATCATCCATCATCGTGCCCTGGGGCACGTTGCTGTTGTCCGTCCTGCTCTACATCATCGTGCCTGTGGCAATCGCGCAATTCTGGCGGCGCGCACTGCTGGTGAGGGGAGGCGAGGTGGCGCTTTCGCAGGCGCTGTCGCTACTCGGTCCAGTATCGCTGGTCGCGCTCCTGCTAACTTTGGTGCTGTTGTTCGGCCTGCAGGGCGAGCAGATCACCCGGCAACCCATGGTCATTGCGCTGCTCGCCGTCCCGATCCTGATCCAGGTCTATTTCAATGCCGGTCTCGCCTACTGGCTCAACCGCCGCCTTGGTGTCGCCTGGTGCGTGGCCGGCCCTTCCGCCCTGATCGGCGCATCGAACTTCTTCGAGCTCGCGGTGGCGGCGGCGATCGCACTGTTCGGCTTTCAATCGGGCGCGGCACTGGCAACGGTCGTCGGCGTTCTGATCGAGGTGCCGGTGATGCTCTCCGTGGTTCACATCGTGAAGGCGACACGGGACTGGTACGAGCGGGGAGCTGTGAACTGAGGTGGCAGTCGTTCGTTGGCAAGTCGTATCCGCGCTCGGTACGACGCAAACACTGGCATGGGCTTCCAGCTACTATGTTCCGGCCGTGTTCGCGGATTCCATTTGCGACGACCTGCATCTGTCCAGGACGTGGTTCTTCGCCATGTTCTCCGTGGCGCTGCTGGTGTCGGGTTTGCTCGGCCCGCTCGCCGGCCGCATGATCGACCGCAGTGGTGGCCGGGACGTGCTTGTCGCCACCAATCTGATGTTTGCGGCGGGGCTGGCCTTGCTTGCGGTTGCAACGGGACCGATCGCGCTGGCCCTGGCCTGGCTGGTCATCGGCGCCGGCATGGGTTTCGGCCTGTATGAAGCTGCGTTTGCGACGGTTGCGGGATTGTGGGGGCGACAGGCCCGCAGTGCGATCACGGGCATCACCCTGTTCGCCGGTTTTGCGAGTACCATCGGCTGGCCGCTCAGTGCTGCGATGATCGATGCCTTCGGCTGGCGCGGCGCCTGCTTCGCATGGGCCGCGTTGCACATCGTCATCGGTCTGCCGCTCAACCGCTTTCTCGTTCCGAAGGCGCCGCCGCATGCGCATCTGGATGAGCCTGCCGTCCCGACATCAGGCATTCCATGGGCGATGATCGTTCTGGCGGGCGTCTTCGGTGCGACCTGGTTTGTCACCACCGCCTTTGCCGCGCATATGCCGCGCCTGCTGGAAGCGCTCGGGGCCACGCCGGCCCAGGCCGTGCTCGCCGGGGCTTTGATGGGGCCTGCGCAAGTCGCGGCCCGGATCGGAGAATTCGGTCTGCTACGACATGCGTCGGCGATGATATCCGCGCGCCTGGCCGCGGGCCTGCATCCCGTCGGCGCCGGATTGCTGATCCTGTTCGGAGCGCCCGTGGCGCTTCCATTCGCCCTTCTGCACGGTGCCGGAAATGGCCTGTTCACGATCGCGCGCGGAACGCTTCCGTTGGCCATGTTCGGCGCCGTCGGATACGGCATGCGAACCGGCTGGCTGGCCGCGCCGGCGCGCATCCTGCAGGGTGCAGCGCCGCTGCTGTTCGGCCTTGTGCTGGATCACGGTGGCCCGCGCGTCGCGCTGGCGCTCACAGGCGGGCTGACGTCGCTCGCGTTTCTGGCACTGTTTTGGCTAAGGACCCCGGCCGCGAAACCGGCAACGAGTGCCATTGTCTAAATGCGATGAAAACTAGCGTGCCACCCGGCCAGACGTGCAATTGCGCGCCAGGCCGAGCGACGGCCTTTGTTGCTGATGCGAAAGACCCTCAGTCCTTCTTCACGTACTGGCAGCCGCCGTCCTTCATCGGACGGAACACCTGATCGCCGGGGACTTCCGCGAGCACCTTGTAGTAATCCCACGGCGCCTTGGATTCTTCCGGCTTCTTGACCTCGAGCAGGAACATGCTGTGCACCATGCGGCCGTCCTCGCGCAGGACGCCGTTATCGGTGAAGGCGTCGCGCACCGGCATCTCGCGCATCTTCGCCAGCACCGGCTTGGTGGCACGGGTACCTGCGGCCTGCACGGATTTGAGATAATGCAGCGTGGCGCTGTAGGTCGCCGCCTGGTTCATGGTCGGCATCCGCTTCATCTTGTCGAAGAACTTCTTGCCGAAGGCGCGGGTGCGATCGTTGAGATCCCAGTAGTAGGCCTCGGTGATGATCAAGCCCTGCGCCATCTTCAGGCCGAGCGAGTGGATGTCGGAGATGAACATCACTATGCCCGCGAGCTTCTGGCCTCCGGCGACGATGCCGAACTCCGACGCCTGCTTGATGGTATTGATGGTGTCGCCACCGCCATTGGCCATGCCGATGATCTTGGCCTTGGACGATTGCGCCTGCAGCAGGAAGGACGAGAAGTCCGCGGTGTTGAGCGGGTGCTTGGCGCTGCCGACTACCTTGCCGCCGGCCTTGCGGATCACGTCGCCGGTGTCGCGCTCGATGGAATGGCCGAAGAGATAATCGGCGGTGATGAAGAACCACGAGTCGCCGCCCTGTTTGACGATGGCGCTGCCGACGGTCTGCGCATTACCATAGGTGTCGTAGGTCCAGTGCGCGGTATAGGGCGAGCAGGACTTTCCGGTGATGTCCGACGACGCGGCGTCCGTGACGATCATGATCTTCTCGAACTGCTTCGACATTTCCATGCCGGCCAGCGCGGTGGCCGATGTCGGCATGTCGATGATCATGTCGACATTCTCTGCCTCGTACCATTTGCGCGAGATGGTGGCGGCGACGTCGGCCTTGTTGAGCGCATCGGCGGTGACCAGTTCGATCGGCTTGTCGAACATCTTGCCGCCGAATTCCTCGATGGCGATCTTGGCTGCCTCGACATTGCCCTGGCCGCCGATATCGGCATAGACCGAGGCGAAGTCGGCGAGCACGCCGATCTTGAGCGGAAGCGTGTTGGCCTGCTGGGCCAGTGCGGAAGCGCCGAAAAGCAGCGAAACAGCAAACGTCGTAGCCGCAACCGTGCGGTGCGCGATCATTCAATCCTCCCCAAATTTTATACGCGCCGTTTTCGGCGTCGTGGCGGCAGCATGAGGCGCGAGGGGTGGAGAGGCAAGGGCGGCGTGAGGGATGTTTGGTCGCAGAAATCTGCTGCGTTGCGCCGGACGGAAAATTGGACCGGCGGCTAGCTCCGGCCGCGTCTTGCTTTGACGAAGGAGTTCAGCCGGCTGAACGTCGTTGGTTCAAAAATGCAGATCGCCAGCAGGATCAGCCAGGCCACACAGAACAGGGGCAGCGGATGGCTTGTCGCGGGCCACAAATCCCAAATCACATAGGCTTGCGCAATTCCCGGAAGGAACATGGTCAGGAGCAAAGCGGTGAGCAGTGGGAGGTGGCTGAAAGTATAGAAGAAGGTGCAGGCATAGATCAGCATAGTGAGCAACAAGAGCCAGGTCAGGCTGGTTAGCCAGATCACGTCCCCGAGATAATGCGCCACGGCGTAGGGCCCGATGAAGACGACGATCGTGGCGATTACGCCCTCCGGATTGTAGTGGAATACGGCCAGTGCGGCTGCGGCAATAGACAGTGCATCGACGAACCATCCGCGCGCCGTGTCATAGCGGCGGGCGAGATTGTCGGGACAGATCTCTGGAATGCAATTTCCACTCATCGGGAATGGGTCGTCGCAACTGGCGGATCCGTTCATTTCTAGCTGCAAGCGGAAGCGCCGAAAAGCCGCGAAACGGCAAGCGTCGTGGCAGAATCCGCTCAATGCTTCTCGCGGTGCCTATGAGCGCGGCTTGCGTTTGCTTCGGTGATAGGTGAGCGCCAGTCCGACGCAATGGCGCAGAGCGACTTCGGGAGGGGCGTCGTCGAGGCTGAGGATGATGCTTCGGTTCCCGCCGTAATCCAGGCCTTCGGGATACAGCGAGCGAAACGTTTCAACCAGATTGGTATTGCAGTTGAAGTAGAGCGCGTACCGGCTGGTGTCCTTGATCCGGTCGATCCGTATGGTGCTGCCGCTTCCGGTTGCCACCGTGAGATAACTCGGCTGGTTCCACTTCAGCGTCTCTTCGAGTGGGCCTACGCCATCGATTTCCGCGGCGGTCTCGAAGATCAACTGGCGAAGCGCCAAGAGCCGGGCCTTCATCGCCGGTGGATGCTGGTCGAATGCTGCTTTGACAGCTGGATCTGAAAAGCCTTGGGGAGGTCGCTTCGCCGTTCTGTTCGCATCCCGTATCGCGGTCATTGCGGTACCTCTGGTCAGAACGGCGGTCGGTTGTGTCCTCAGCTATCCACCTTCAGCGCGGCAATGAACGCTTCCTGCGGGATGTCGACCTTGCCGAACTGCCGCATCTTCTTCTTGCCTTCCTTCTGCTTCTCCAGAAGTTTGCGTTTGCGGCTGATGTCGCCGCCATAGCACTTCGCGGTGACGTCCTTGCGCAGCGCGCGGACGGTTTCGCGGGCAATCACCTTGCCGCCGATCGCTGCCTGGATCGGAATGACGAACATGTGCGGCGGAATCAGCTCTTTCATCTTCTCGACCATGGCGCGGCCGCGGCCTTCGGCGCGGGTGCGATGGACCAGCATCGACAGCGCGTCGACGGGCTCGGCATTGACCAGGATCTGCATCTTGACGAGATCGGCGGCCTTGTAGTCGGTCAGATGATAGTCGAACGAGGCGTAGCCCTTCGAGATCGATTTCAGGCGATCGTAGAAATCGAACACCACTTCGTTGAGCGGTAGCTCGTATTTCACCATTGCTCGGGCGCCGACGTAAGTCAGTTCTTTCTGATTGCCGCGGCGTTCCTGGCAGAGCTTCAGCACGCTGCCGAGATATTCGTCGGGCGTCAGGATCGTGGCTTCGATCCACGGCTCCTGGATCTCGGCGATCTTCACCACATCCGGCATGTCGATCGGATTATGGATCTCGATCTCCTCGCCATCGGTGAGATGCATCTTGTAGATCACGCTCGGCGCGGTCGCGATCAGGTTGAGATCGAACTCGCGGCTCAGGCGCTCCTGGATGATTTCCAGATGCAGCAGGCCGAGGAAGCCGCAGCGGAAGCCGAAGCCCAATGCAGCCGAGGTTTCCATTTCGAACGAGAACGACGCGTCGTTCAACCGCAGTTTACCCATGGCGGCGCGCAGCGTCTCGAAGTCGTCGGCATCGACCGGGAACAACCCGCAGAACACCACAGGGATCGCGGGCTTGAAGCCCGGCAACATGTCGGTGACCGGCTTGCGATCGTCGGTGATGGTGTCTCCGACGCGGGTGTCCGCGACTTCCTTGATGGCGGCCGTAATGAAGCCGATCTCGCCGGGACCGAGTTCGTCCACATTGACCATCTTCGGCGTGAAGTAGCCGACGCGCTCGACATCATAGGCGGCGTTGGTGCCCATCATGCGGACGCGCTGGCCCTTCTTCATGACGCCGTCGACGACGCGGATGAGGACGACGACGCCGAGATAGACGTCGTACCAGCTATCGACCAGCAGCGCCTTCAGCGTGGCCTCGCGGTCGCCCTGCGGTGGAGGCAGCCGGTGCACGATGGCTTCCAGAACGTCAGGCACGCCCAGACCCGTTTTTGCCGAGATCATCAACGCGTCAGAGGCGTCGATGCCGATGACGTCCTCGATTTGCTTCTTCACCTGCTCGGGTTCTGCCGCGGGCAGATCGACCTTGTTCAGGATCGGCACAATTTCGAGATTGGCGTCGAGTGCGTGATAGACGTTGGCGAGCGTCTGCGCTTCCACGCCTTGCGAGGCGTCGACCACCAGCAGCGCGCCTTCGCAGGCGGCCAGCGACCGCGAGACCTCGTAGGCGAAGTCGACGTGGCCGGGCGTGTCCATCAGGTTGAAGATGTAATCCTTGCCGTCCTTGGCCTTGTAATGCAGGCGAACGGTCTGCGCCTTGATGGTGATGCCGCGTTCGCGCTCGATATCCATTGAATCGAGCACCTGCTCCTTCATTTCGCGCGCCTGCAACCCGCCGGTGATCTGGATCAGGCGGTCGGCCAGCGTCGATTTGCCATGGTCGATATGGGCGACGATGGAGAAGTTGCGGACGTTCGAAATCGGGGAGGTTGTCATGCGCGCGGGATAGCATTCAGGCCCCGATGCGGCAACCTTAATGCGGGTTTCGGCCTGATTCCCGGCCCTGTTTCCGTCACGGCATCCTGATTTTACTCCGGCCCGAAACACGCTAGGCAGGGCCCCATGAGTACAATCGCTTCCTCCACCCCCGCCAAACGCCGGGGCTTGCTGTCGATCGGCCGCCGCGGCGCTGCGCGGCTCGTTGCCTGGGCGTGTGATCCGCAATTGAGCGTCCTGCTGGTGCTCGGCTTCACGATCGCCCATGTGGTGCTGTGGACCGCGATCCTGACCCAGGTGAAGGCGGCGCAGGACATCCATTTCGACGTTTCCGAGGGTTACGCCTGGGGGCAGAAGTTCCTCATGGGCTACGGCAAGCATCCGCCGCTGTCGGGCTGGATTTCGGGTGTCTGGTTCAAATTTTTCCCGCCGGTGGACTGGGCGACCTATCTGCTCGCCATGGTCACGGTCGGCATAGGCATGGTCCTTTGCTGGGCGATCGCGCTGCGCGTGGTCGATCGCCGCCGCGCCTTTTTCGTGCTGCTGATGGTCGCGATCTATCCGATCTTCAATTTCAAGGGCTTCAAGTACAATCCGGACCTGCTGCAACTGGTAACTTTGCCGCTGGTGGTGCTGGCCTATTTGCATGCGTTCGAGAAGCGCTCGATTCGCTCGGGCTTCCTGCTTGGCCTCGCCGCTGCGCTGGCGCTGATGACCAAATACTGGGTGGTGACGATGATTGGCGCCATCGGTCTGGCCGCGCTGATCCATCCCCAGCGGATGCTGTTCCTGCGCTCGCCGGCACCATGGATCGCCATCGCGACGATGGCGGCGGCGATGATCCCGCATTTCGACTGGGTGCGGCAGGTGGAATACGCGCCATTTCGCTACGCCGGCGATACCTACAAGATCTCGTCACGCTGGGAGAGTCTGCAGCTGGCATGGGGTTATGTCGGCCACAATATCGCGCTGCTGCTGTTGCCGCTGGGTCTGGCCGCTGCGGTGCTGGCCTGGGGCCCACGCTGGTGGGCGTCGCTGGCGCGCGATCCCGGCGCATTCGTCAAGCGGCCGTGGTCACTGACGACTAATCCCGGTGTGCGCAAGGATCGGGCCCTGAATATCTGGCTGATCCAGGCCATCGTCGCTGTCGGCCCGCCGATCGGCGCGCTGTTGTTTGACATCTACATCAAGACGGATTGGGGGATCTCGCTGTTCTTCCTGGTGCCGCTGGCCGTGATCGCGATTCCATCGCTGAAGGTGCCGCGGGTCGCGCTGGTAAGGCTCGCCGCGATCTGGCTCGTCCTGTCGCTGGTCACGCTCGCCGCCGCGCCGCAGATCGCCATCGCCTCACTGCCGCGCGATGCCAACGGCAATTTCGCTCATATCTCCTACTCACAGCTTGCGCGTGAACTCACCGAGGTTTGGCACAAGCGCTTCCATACGCGCTGGAGTAACGTGGTGGGCTTCGTCGATGTCGCCGAGCAGATGACGTTCTACAGTCCCGATCATCCGCTGCCGCTGACGCCTTATGAGCCGTGGCCGTCAGGCGTGACGTCAATGGAGGAAGCGGAGCGCAACGGCTTCATCGGAATCTGCCTGGTGGGTGACTGGAAATTCGAGCGCTGCGAAGCGTGGATGAAGGACAATCTGCCGAATGCCGAACGCATCGTGATGTCGACGCGGCGCTTCTTCAAGGGCAATGTCGGCACGACCACGCGGTGGAATGTCTATGTGGTGGCGCCTGTTGCGATGAAATAGCCGTTCGCTGACGAAGCAGCTTTCGGCGAACCGCTACTCTTCGCCGAACTTGTTGGTCACAAGCTCGGTGATCGCATCCAGCGCCGCCTGAGCCTCGGCGCCTTTGGCGGTGACCATGATGCTGGTTCCGGGACCGGCGGACAGCATCATCAGGCCCATGATGGATGTACCGCCAACGGTCTCGCCATTGCGTGTCACCGTGACGTCGGCATTGAAGCGTTCGACCATCTGCACGAATTTGGCAGAGGCGCGCGCATGAAGGCCGCGCTTGTTGGTAATCGGAATCTCGCGGGAGACGCCGCCGGACACCGTCGTATCGTCTGGGCTTTCGCTCATTTGCCGGCGAGAACGCGGCTGGCGATGGTGACGTATTTGCGGCCGGCTTCCTGTGCCATGGCGATCGCATCGGGCAGTGTGCGCTCTTCGCGCACCTTTGCGAGCTTCACTAGCATGGGCAGGTTGATACCGGCAAGAACCTCGACCTTCGGACGGCTCATGCAGGAGATCGCCAGATTCGATGGCGTGCCGCCGAACATATCAGTGAGGATGGCAACGCCATCGCCACTGTCGACGCGATTGACCGCTTCGATAATGTCGCTGCGACACAAATCGGAATCGTCTTCGGCGCCGATCGTCACGGCTTCAATTTGTTTTTGCGGACCCATTACGTGTTCAAGCGCCGCCTTAAACTCGTCGGCAAGGCGCCCATGGGTCACAAGTACTAGACCAATCATCGGAAACTCCTCGTGGGTGCTTTTGGTGCACCGCACGAAAGGGCCACTTTGACCATCCAGAGCCCCTATGCAAGAGGGCTCTTCGCGAATCTCCCTTAAATTGCACGGATGCGGCGGGAAGTAGCGCGGGTCTATTCGGTGGCGATAGTGGGACTAATATGGTTACCAATTCCCTTCGAGCAATCGTCCAAAGGTCGCACTGCGGCTAAACCATCGATTGTCGTAAGTGTAGCTACGACCAATGGTAGTGGCGAAAAGCCCGCCCCCACCGGGATTCGGGGCAATTCGACGCCCTCCAGTGTGATTCTGAGCGCTTCCGGCTCTGGCAGGCGCGCGGCGTCGGTGGCGTCGAGATCGACCACCAACCCGACAATGGCGCCGGTAGCGCAGTCCAGACGCCGGATTCCGAGCCCCCTGATCTCAAGCAGCCCGACCAGTTCGGGCGCCGGCCGTACCCACAGTTTTCCATCCCTGACATCCAGATGCACCCGGTCGTCGCCGACCAGCATGGCCTCCGGAACCTGCCCACTCTGACCGGCGAGGATCAGGTCGAAGACCAGCCGCGATTTTCCGGACGCGGACGGCCCCCTGATCAGGACGGCGCGGTCATCGACCAGTACGGCGGAGGCATGGATGCTTTTGCCATCCGCGCTCATGTGGCCGGCAACCGTACCACGAAGCGCGCACCCAGCACTGGGATCTCGCCGTCGGCGTTGGCCGGGCCGATGCGGTTCTCGGCCCAGATCGTGCCGCTATGGGCCTCGACGATCTGCTTGGAAATCGACAGGCCGAGGCCGGAATTCTGGCCAAAGCCCTGATGCGGACGGTCGGTGTAAAAGCGTTCGAAGATCCGTTCGAGCGCATCCAGTCCGATGCCCGGGCCGTCGTCATCGACGACGATCTCGATCTTGCCTTTCAGGCGACGGCAGACGATCCGCACCTTGCCACCGGGCGTCGAGAACGACTGCGCATTGGTGACGAGATTGGTGATGACCTGACCGAGGCGGGAGTCGTGGCCGGGCACCGAAAACGCATCACCAGCAGCGCCTTCGAAGCGGACTTCAACGCCGACGTCATGACCGAGCTTGGTTTCGTTGGCGACCGAGGTCAGCGTGGTCAGCAACCGTCTGACATCGACGGGCGCAGTGTCGTTGCGCTGGAGTTCGGCATCGAGACGGCTGGCGTCGGAAATATCCGAGATCAACCGATCAAGCCGCCGCACGTCGTGTTCGATCACCGCGAGCAGGCGGCCGCGGCTGTTGTCGTTCTTTGCCAGCGGGAGTGTTTCCACGGCGGAGCGCAGCGAGGTCAAAGGATTCTTGAGCTCGTGCGAGACGTCGGCCGCGAACATCTCGATCGCCTCGATGCGGTTATAGAGTGCATCGGTCATGTCGCGCAGTGCGCCGGAGAGATGGCCGATTTCGTCGCGGCGGCGTGTGAAGTCGGGAATCTCGACACGGGTGCGGATACGGCGGCGAACGCGCTCGGCGCTGTCGGCCAGCCGTCGCACCGGACCTGCGATGGTCGATGCCAGCAGCAACGACAGCACGATCATTACCACGGCCGCGACCGCAAAGACTTTCAGAATCGCCAGACGTTCGGCGGTCACCATCTGATCGATGTCATCGCCCTGGGTCGACAGCATCAGCGAACCATGCACGGCACGGAAACGTTGCACCGGCACGGCGACCGAGACGATGACTTCGCCCCGTTCGTTGATGCGCACCATGCTGCTCTTCAGACCGTCGAGCGACTGCTGCACTTCCTGATAGCCGTTGCCGTTTTCCGGACCAAGTTCGCGATACAGCGGCAGGTCGCCGCGATTCAGCCAGGTTCGGACTGCGATCATTGTGCGTTCGGCAAAGCCGGGCTTTTCGGTGGTCGGCGGCGGCAGTTCGAAACGCAGCACATCACCGCGGCCATAAAGGCTGCGGCTGTCGAGGATCAGCACGCCATCGCGGTCGTAGATGCGCGCGCGAGTCTTGGTCGGGGAGATCAGCCGTCGCAGCACCGGCGCGACGCGCTCGGGATTGATCGGGAAATCGAGGCCGGAGAGTTCGTCCGGCACGCCATAGGTTTCGCCGGGCTTGAGATCGAGCAAGCGATCGGGATCGATCGTGATCGTATTGGTTTCGACGGTGGCCGAAGCGGCGATGGCGCTGGCGATGATTTCGGCCTGCACCAGCAGGCTCTGCGCACGCGCGTCGATCAGGCCGGCGCGAAATTGCGAGAGATAGAGAATGCTGGCGACGAGGGCACAGAGGCCGGCGAGGTTGAGCGAAACGATGCGACGCGTCAGACTCGAAAAGGTCAGCGCAACGAAGAACTGCCGGGCGCGGCGCAGCCAGTCGAGCGGGCGCTGCCAGCCGCGACGGGTGCGATCGGCATCACCGCCTGCCGCATGCGGCGACGTGCCGTCGGCGTCCAGGCTTTCATCAGGCTGCGTACGATCCAGCAATGCCAAAACTGCCCGGTTGTTGTCGATATCTGCGATGCGCCACGCCGCGCTCATTGTTGCGTGTGCGGATGCGCATTCTAGCGCAGCACGGCTGAGCCGTCAGGCCCCAACCGTACCGCGGGAACCTCTACAGATCAGGTTTCCTTGAAGCGATAACCGACGCCATACAGCGTCTCGATCATCTCGAAGTCGTCGTCGACGACCTTGAACTTCTTGCGCAGCCGCTTGATGTGGCTGTCGATGGTGCGATCGTCCACATAGACCTGATCGTCATAGGCGGCATCCATCAGCGCGTTGCGGCTCTTCACCACGCCGGGGCGCGTCGCCAGCGCCTGCAGGATCAGGAATTCGGTGACGGTCAGCGTGACCGGCTCGTTCTTCCAGGTGCAGGTGTGACGTTCCGGATCCATCCGCAGCAAACCGCGATCAAGCGCTTTGGCGTCGGTCTCCTTCGGAGCGGCGGTCGGATCCTTCGGCGCGGCGCGGCGCAGCACGGCCTTGACGCGCTCGACCAGCAGACGCTGCGAGAACGGTTTGCGGATAAAATCGTCCGCGCCCATCTTGAGGCCGAACAGCTCGTCGATCTCTTCGTCCTTCGACGTCAGGAAGATCACCGGCAGATCGGACTTCTGGCGTAGACGGCGCAGTGTCTCCATGCCGTCCATGCGAGGCATCTTGATATCGAGGATTGCGAGGTCCGGCTGGCTCGTGCGGAAGCCATCGAGTGCGGAAGCACCATCCGTATAGGTCATGATGCGGTAGCCCTCGGCTTCCAGCGCGATCGATACGGATGTGAGAATGTTACGGTCGTCGTCGACCAGTGCGATAGTTGGCATGAGCCTACTTTCCGAAGCGGGATGGGCTATCCGGCAGAATTCGACAATCCGCCGTATGAGGTGGCCTTAAGAACACAGTCAACGAGCAATGCAAGCTGGGCTGAAGTGTGGCCGAGTTCCCTGAACGCTTGAATGACGCGTGGGTTCCATAGATGTATAGACCTCCCGCCAAGGAAGAAGAAGCTACTTTTTGCAATGAAATACGGGATTTAACGATGCAACCGACCCCTGATTTCGACCCCTCGCGCGTCACCCGGTCGCTGCTGCGGCGCAGTCGGCAGGGGGCGCTGGCCACCCTGGCTGTCGGTTCCGGCGATCCTTATTGTGCGCTGGCCAATGTCGCCAGCCACCCGGACGGGTCGCCAATTCTCCTGATTTCCCGGCTGGCACTCCATACCCGCAATATTCTGGCGGATGCCCGCGTCTCGCTGATGCTGGATGAGAGGGCGCCGGGGGACCCTCTGGAGGGCTCACGCATCATGCTCGGAGGTATCGCGCAGGAGGCCAGCGACAGCGAAAAATGGCTACTGCGCCGGCGCTATCTCAGCGTCCATCCATCCGCGCAAGCCTTTGTGGATTTTAAGGATTTTTCGTTCTTCCGGATCAAGCCGAAGAGTGCCCATCTGGTGGCCGGCTTTGGCCGTATCAACGACCTGAAGCCGGAGCAATTCCTGACCGATCTTACCGATGCAGAAGGGATGCTGGAGGCCGAGGAGGGCGCTGTTGCTCATATGAACGCCGACCATCTCGATGCGCTCAATCTCTATGCAACGAAGCTTCTCCATGCGGACGCAGGCGACTGGCGGTGCACCGGATGCGATCCGGATGGCATGGACCTGCAGAACGGCTCGGCGGTGATCCGGCTGGACTTTCCGCGGCGGATTGTCACTCCGGGTGCATTGCGGCAAGTCCTGAAGGAACTCGCAGAGCAGGCCCGCGCTTTGAGTAATTGAGCGGTATCAAGTGCCGTGCTGGAATAAACCAAATATGCGGACTGCAGCTTGGCATTTCACATCTTCGTCACTATTAGATCGCCGGGTTACGGCCTCGGTGGTTATAATGACGGCTACCGCTGCTGACGTGCGATTGAAGACAGTTGCACAGGTCGGATATGCGGACTCAAGGAGGAATATTCCGTGCAAGAGACGGGCGTACGCAACGGTGCCTATGGCGCCGACAAATTCGGACTGAAAAATCTCAAAGCGGTGAACTGGAATCTCGGCGCGCCGCAGCTTTACGAATATTCGCTGCGTAACGGCGAAGCCGAATTGTCGTCCGATGGCGCGCTCTGTGCTGACACGGGTGAATTCACTGGCCGCAGCCCGAAGGACAAGTTCACCGTCAAGGACGCTTCCACCGAACAGATGTGGTGGGCTGGCAATCAGGCGATCACGCCGGAGCAGTTCGAAGCGCTCTATATCGATTTCAAGAAGCACGCCGAAGGCATGACCCTGTTCGCGCAGGACCTTTATGGCGGCGCCGATCCGAGTTTCCAGATCAAGACCCGCGTGTTCACCGAACTCGCATGGCACTCGCTGTTCATCCGCACGCTGCTGATCCGCCCGGAAGCCGCTGCGTTGAAGGACTTCGTGCCTGAACTCACCATCATCGACCTGCCGAGCTTCAAGGCCGATCCCAAACGTCACGGCTGCCGCTCGGAAAACGTCGTGGCCATCGATTTTGCCCGCAAGATCGTCCTGATCGGCGGGTCTTATTATGCTGGCGAGATGAAGAAGTCGGTCTTCACCACGCTGAACTACTATCTGCCTGCCAAGGGCGTGCTGCCGATGCATTGCTCGGCCAATGTCGGCCCTGATGGCGACAGCGCGATCTTCTTCGGCCTGTCCGGCACCGGCAAGACCACGCTCTCGGCCGATCCAAAGCGCACGCTGATCGGCGATGACGAGCACGGCTGGGGCAAGGATGGCATCTTCAATTTTGAAGGCGGCTGCTACGCCAAGACCATCAAACTCTCCGAAGAAGCCGAGCCCGCGATCTATGCGGCATCGAAGCGCTTCGGCGCGGTGCTGGAAAACGTCGTGCTCGACGCCAATACCCGCCTGCCGGATTTCGACGATGGTTCGAAGACCGAGAACACCCGCTCGGCCTATCCGCTCGACTTCATCCCGAATGCCTCGCGCACCGGCCGCGCGCCGCAGCCGAAGAACGTCGTGATGCTCGCCGCCGACGCCTTCGGCGTGCTGCCGCCGATCGCCAAGCTGACGCCGGCGCAGGCGATGTATCACTTCCTGTCCGGCTACACCGCCAAGGTCGCAGGCACTGAACGTGGCCTCGGCAACGATCCGGAGCCGGAATTCTCGACCTGCTTCGGCTCGCCCTTCCTGCCGCTCGATCCCTCGGTCTATGGCAACATGCTGCGTGACCTGATCGCCAAGCACAATGTCGACTGCTGGCTGGTCAATACCGGCTGGACCGGTGGCAAGTACGGCGTCGGTTCGCGCATGCCGATCAAGGTGACCCGTGCGCTGCTCACCGCGGCGCTGAACGGTTCGCTGCGCAATGTGGAATTCCGCACCGACAAGTATTTCGGCTTCGCGGTCCCGACCGCGCTGGATGGCGTGCCGTCGGAAATCCTCAATCCGGTGAACACCTGGAAGGACAAGGCCGAGTTCGATGCCACCGCGCGCAAGCTGGTTGGCATGTTCCAGAAGAACTTCGCCAAGTTCGAAGCGCAGGTCGATGCGGATGTCCGCGCCGCTGCGCCGGATGTGAAGCTGGCAGCTGAGTAATTCGCGGTAGCGATTATGAATGCGAAAGGGCGGCCGTGAGGCCGCCTTTTTCATGTCACGCGGAACCTGTCAGCCGTCATGCCCGGGACAAGCCCGGCCATGACGAAACCGTTAGTCGGAATGCGATGCACGACCAGCTAGAACGCGAAGAACGGATTGCTTCGTCGCAAGGGCTAAGAGGAAAGCTGGCTAGCCAGCTTTCCTTGACCTCGCAATGACGGCTGACAGGTAAGGACGCTTCAAATGAAAAACGTCATGCTCTCCTGGCCGTTCTGGGCGCTGCTGTCCGCGGCCTTTGCTGCGTTGACGGCGATTTTCGCCAAGATCGGTATCGAGAACGTCAATTCGGACTTCGCGACGTTCATCCGCACCATCGTCATTCTCTTTGCCGCTGGCATGATGGTTTATGTCACGGGCAACTGGCAATCGCCGTCAGCGGTCTCACCGAAGACGTGGTTGTTCCTCGTGCTGTCGGGATTGGCGACCGGCGCGTCGTGGATCTGCTATTTCCGCGCGCTCAAGCTTGGCAATGCCGCGCAGGTGGCGCCGATCGACAAGCTCAGTGTGGTGTTCGTGGCAGTGTTTGCCGTGTTGTTTCTCGGGGAAAAATTGTCGCTGCCGAACTGGCTCGGCGTCATCCTGATCGCCTGCGGCGCGGTGCTCGTTGCGTATCGCGCGTGAGCACCGCCGCGCTCACGTCGCCTTTCGCGCCTGCAGACTCGGTGTGCCCGGCAGATCGCCAGCAACCGGCACGCCCCAGATATCGTCGGCATATTCGCGGATGGTGCGGTCTGACGAGAACCAGCCCATCCGCGCAGTGTTGAGAATCGCGGCGCGACTCCAGGCTGAGCCGGCCTTCCACCGCGTGTCGATGCCGCGCTGGGCTTCGTAATAGGAGTCGAAGTCGGCCGAGACCACATAGTGATCGAGGTGGCGCAGCGCGTGGCCGACCGAGGCGTAGCGGCCGGGATCATCCGGCGAGAACGCGCCGGTCTCGATCGCCTGGATCGCGCGGCCGAGATTGGGCGACTTGTTGATCACATCGGAGGCATCCAGGCCCTTGGCACGGCGCTCGACAACTTCGGCAGCAGTCATACCGAAGATCGCGATGTTCTCCGGGCCGACATTGTCGCGGATTTCGATATTGGCGCCGTCCAGCGTGCCGATGGTCAGCGCGCCGTTCAGCGAGAGCTTCATGTTGCCGGTGCCGGAGGCTTCCATGCCTGCGGTCGAAATCTGTTCGGACAGATCAGCTGCGGGAATGATGACTTCCGCCAGGCTGACATTGTAGTCCGGCAGGAACGCGACCTTCAGCTTGCCGCCGATCGTGGTGTCGTTGTTCACGACCTCGGCGACGTCATTGATAAGGCGGATGATCAGTTTGGCGTAACGATAGCTCGCCGCCGCCTTGCCGGCGAAAATCTTGACGCGCGGCACCCAGTCCTTGCCCGGCTCGTCTTTGATCGCCTGATACAGCGCAACGGTCTCGACCAGGTTGAGTAGCTGCCGCTTGTATTCGTGGATGCGCTTGATCTGCACGTCGAACAGCGCCGAGGGATCGGCCTGTACGCCGAGCTTCTCTCCGATCACGCGCGCGAGTGCGAGCTTGTTGTGATGTTTAACCTTGCGGAATTCCTGCTGGAACGAGGCGTCGCCGGCAAAGGCCTCGAGCTTGATGAGCCGGGTGGGATCGTCGAGCACGGCTTCGCCGCAGGTTGCGCGCAACAGGTCGGTGAGTTTCGGATTGGCCAGCATCAGCCATCGGCGGAAAGTAATGCCGTTGGTCTTGTTGGTGATACGGCCAGGATAAAGCTGGTTGAGGTCGTGGAACACGGTCTCTTTCATCAGCTCCGAATGCATTGCCGAGACGCCGTTGATGCGGTGCGAGCCGATGAAAGCGAGATTGCCCATGCGCACGCGGCGGCCGGAGGTCTCGTCGATGATCGAGACCGAAGCGCGATAGGCGGTGTCGCCGGGACGCGTCGCATCGGCGCGGTCGAGATGCGCTTCATTGATGCGGTAGATGATTTCGAGATGCCGCGGCAGCAGACGCTGGAACAGTTCGACCGGCCAGGTCTCCAGCGCTTCGGGCAGCAGCGTGTGGTTGGTGTAGGACAAGGTCGCGTTGGTGATCTGCCAGGCGGCATCCCAGCGCATATTGTGCTGATCGACCAGAATGCGCATCAGCTCGGCGATGGCGAGGCTCGGATGCGTGTCGTTCATCTGCACCGCCGCCTTGTTGGCGAGGCCACGCAGATTGCCGTCGGAATGGAGGTGACGCTTCACCAGATCCTGCAGCGAGGCGGAGACGAAGAAGTATTCCTGGCGCAGACGCAATTCGCGGCCGGCGGCACTCTCGTCGTTCGGATAGAGAAACTTGCAGATGGCCTCGGCGCGCGATTGCTCGGCGCTGGCGCTGACATAGTCGCCGGTGTTGAACACGTCGAGCCGCAGCGGATCCGGCGCGCGCGCCGACCACAGTCGCAGCGCGTTCACATGCTGGCCGCGCCAGCCGACGATGGGTGTGTCATAGGCAACAGCCTCGACCGTCTCGCCGGGATGCCAGATGAGCTGCTTGCGGCCCCTGCCGTCCTCGACGGTTTCGATGCTGCCACCGAAATAGACGTTATACGTGACTTCCCGCCGCGGAAGCTCCCACGGATTGCCGAAGCCGAGCCACTCGTCGGGATATTCTTGCTGCACGCCGTGCGAGATGACCTGACGGAACAGGCCGAAGTCGTAGCGGATGCCGTAACCGAAAGCCGGAATGCCGAGCGTTGCCATGCTCTCCATGAAACAGGCGGCGAGGCGGCCGAGGCCGCCATTGCCGAGCGCTGCATCGGGCTCGCATTTTCTGAGTTCGTCGAGGCCGACACCGAGATCGCCGAGCGCGGCTTCGAACAGCGGCAGCAGGCCCATATTGTTCAGCGCGTCGGTGAACAGGCGGCCGATCAGGAATTCCAGCGAGAGGTAATAGACCCGCTTGCGGCCGGCATCGTAGCTCTCTTTGTCCGAGGTCAGCCAGCGATGCACCATGCGGTCGCGCAGTGTCAGTGCGGCAGCCTTGTACCAGTCGTGCTTGGTGGCGAAGGCGGCTTCCTTGCCGATTGCCAGCCGCAGCTTGACGAGAATGGCGCTCTTGATGTCGGCAAGCGCCAGTTCATCGACAGGCATGTTCTCCGGCTGGAATTTTGCTGGGACTGATTGATCTGACAAACCGGCCATCCTGAGCTGTGTCACTGACCAAAATCATACGCGCATTTGGCTGCTCCCGGAACCCGTGGGGGTGGCGAGCTTTTGCCATGGAACTGCCCGGGATTTGGGCAGGCACGCGAGAACCGGATCTATAAAAACTGGAACAAATTAAGAACAAATTAGTAAGCTATTGATATTCCGAGGTGATTCGTTGCCTTCGCCTACAATATCTATGGTCTGTTCAAGCTCGCGAGGACTAGATGTCCACCATTGCCTTCGATCAGTTTGCTCTCACCCGCATAGCCGACTTCGCGCGGTCGCTGTCGCGGCTGCATTTGATGGCGCGCCGGCATCCGATCGATGACGATCAGATCGATCGCGAGTTCAACACCGTTTGCCTCTCGGTCTGGGGCTATACGACGGACGACATCAGCGATGACCTGTTCTCGCTGGAAGATCACGCCTGGCTCGACCAGCTCGACGAGGCGCATGCGCGGATTTTCGCCGCGGAACAGGGCTACGACCTTGTCGACGACCACGGCATGCTCACCGACTGGTGGGGCTATTGCTGGATGATCCTCGCCGAGAAGCGCGGACTGCTGACGCCGGAGAATCGCGCGGCGGCGCGTGCCGAGATCGAGGAGAAGTATCTCTCGGCGCCGAACGTGATCGGCGTCATCGTCGGGCGATGATCTATTGAAGCTCGGCGCGCTTGGCGCGGGCAGCCGGCGCGCTCTTCGGTACGACGGTCGTTGCTGGCGCTGCATCACGCGCGGCTTCCGACATGGGCGCTTCGTCGGTGATCATTTCGGCGGAGACTGGTGCGACCTTCATCTCGCCGAGGCGTGCGCGGACGTCCGAGGTCAGGCCGGGATAATTCGCAACCGGCGTGAATTCCGCAGTCTGGGTGTTGCCGGTGCGGACGCCGGAGAAAGCGACGAGGCCGTTGGTGGTGGCGATGACATCGCCGGGACGCAAAGAAGTGTCCAGCGTGAGATCGACCGGCGCGAGGCCGGAGGGATCGCGGCCGTTGCAGGTGCATTCGGCCTTCAGCGCCTTGCGATAGGCGAAGGCGTTTTCCAGATCGTTGTAGCGTTCGCCAGTGCTCGACGAGGCGCTTTCGATGCTGCTCCCGAACAGGACCTTGGTGGTCGCCGCCGGGCAGAATGCCTGGCACATCTGCGCCGGGCTCATGCCGCGACCGAGCGGAAAATATTTGCCGTCGCAGGTGCGCACGCAGAAGGCCGGGCCGGAGCCGCCGATAGATGCGCTGCGCTGGGGCGGCGGTGCTTCGGCTGGCGTGTTGAGACCGAACGGATCCGAGAAGAAATTGCTCTCGGCCGGTGGCGCGCCACGACGCTGTTGCTGCTTCTGCGGCTGGTTGCCGCCGAACAGGAAGTCGAAGAAATTTTGCGCAGATGCCATCTGCGGGGTCAATGCGACGAGGCTCATCGCCGTCAGCAGCACCAGGGGACGCACGACACGCGAGGATGTTCGATTGTGACGCAACGCCAGCTCCGCGACCGCATGTCAGTGCCCGAGCGAAAACGCTCCGGTGCGGTGTCATGTTAGGGCGTCATGGTAAATGAATGGTAACCAGCGCAGCGCGCTAGATGAAAAACACCCATGTCATCACCAGGAAGACCGGGATCAGCACCGCACCCGACCACAGGATGTAACCAAAGAAGCTTGGCATTTTTATGCCCGCGTCGCGGGCGATAGCATAGACCATGAAGTTCGGGGCGTTGCCGATATAGGTGTTGGCGCCCATGAACACTGCACCTGCCGAAATCGCCGCCAGCGTCGCCGCCCCCGTCGTCATCAGCGTCTTGGCATCGCCGCCGGTGAGTTCGAAGAACACCAGATAGGTTGGTGCATTGTCGAGGAATGACGACAGGATGCCGGTCAGCCAGAAATAGGCGGCATTGTTAGGCGTGCCGTCGGCATGGCTGACCAGGGCAACCAGCGGTGCAAACGGCCCCTGCGCGCCCGCCTGCAGCATCGCCATCACAGGCACGATGCAGATGAAGATGCCGGCGAACAACAGCGCGACTTCCTCGATCGGGCCCCATTTGAAATCGTTGGCCTTGCGGTGCTCGGTCTTTGTCAGCCACAGCGACACAAATGTCACCAGCACGAAGATCACGTCGCGCAGCAAATCCTGCAATGCGAGCGGCGTGCCGAGCACGGTGAACGTGATGCCGGGCTTCCAGCTCGCGCTCGTCAGGATTGCGCCGATGATCACGACCAGCAGCAGCAGGTTGATCTTGCCGTGCAGGTGCAACGGCGAATCCGGCGTCGGGTCTTTCTTCCTGGGAAAGTTGCCTTCGCGATGATGCAAATAGACATCGAGCACCATGAAGATCGCCAGCACGATGCCGGCCGCGAACAGCGTTTCCGGAAAAATGTGCACCGTGGTCCAGAAGAAATCGACGCCGCGGAGGAAGCCAAGGAAGAGTGGAGGGTCGCCGAGCGGTGAGAGCGAGCCGCCGATATTCGAGACGAGGAAGATGAAGAACACCACGACGTGGACGTTAGTGCGACGATCGTCATTGGCGCGGATCAGCGGCCGGATCAGGATCATCGACGCGCCGGTGGTACCGACAACGCTCGCGATCAGCGTGCCGAAGCCCAGCAGCACCGTATTGGTGAAGACGCTGTCATGCAGGTTGCCCTCGACATAGATTCCGCCGGCCACGGTGAATAGCGCCAGCAGCAGCAGAATGAAGGGAATGTATTCGAGCAGCACGGTGTGGGAGAGCGTGTGCACCACGGTCGTTGCATCAGTCACGAAGAACAGCGGTACGATCACCAGCGCGGCCCAGAAGGCGGCGAACTTGCCGTAATGGTGCTCCCACAGATGATGATAGAGCACCGGCCCGGTGGCGATGCACAGCAGGATGCCGGCGAATGGTAATGCCCACAGCAGCGACAGCTTGGTGCCATCGAGACCGCCCGCGGCTGCATGTGCCATGTCGGGCGCAAGCATGACAACAAGGGGCAAGGCAGCGAGGGCGATGAAGCGAAGCAAAAGGTGACCTTTCACTGCGTCCTTGCGCGCGAATGCGCGAACGGAGCCGATGAAGGTTCAACCCTTCAGAAATTCGCCGGCCTTGTAAAGCGAGCGAAACGCCACGCCGGCCTTGGCGAAGGTCTCGGCTGCGCCTTCGTCGCGGTCCACCATAGTGAAGACCAGCACGACTTCGCCGCCGGCTTCGCGCACGGCGTCGAGCGCCTTCACCGCCGAGCCGCCGGTGGTGGTGACGTCCTCGACGATGACAATGCGCTTGCCTTCCAGCGTCTCGCCCTTGGCGAGACCTTCCACAGCGAGGCGCGCGCCGTGTTCCTTCGGCTTCTTGCGGACGAAGAAGGCCGCGATCGGATGGTTCTTCAGCCAGGAGAGCTGCGCCAGCGCGCCGGCCAGCGGCACGGCGCCCATCTCAAGCCCGCCAACATAATCGAGATTGTCGTCGCGCAGCGCGTCATAGGTCAGCTCGGCCAGCAGGGCCGCGCCTTCCGGGTGGCACATCGTGGGCTTCAGGTTGAAATAGAAATTGCTCTTGCGGCCCGAAGCCAGCGTGATCTCGCCGTAACCGAACGAACGGTCGCGGATGATCTCGAACAGGCGGGCGCGGGCGGCTGATTTGGTCAATGGCATGTCTCTGTTGAAACGGTCTCTGTGCTGAACCGGGCGCAATCTATCGGCGCTTTCCGGCACATTCCAGACCAGGACGGGCGTCGTCAACACTCTCGGGCCGTTTTACCGCCCGTTGGGACGATGCTACAGACCGGGCAACAAGATCGGGCAAGACCGGAAGAGGAATCGCATGACTATCGAGCTGCACACCTGGAATACGCCGAATGGCCGCAAGATCTCCGTCGCGCTGGAGGAAATGGGCCTGCCATACAAGGTCTTCCCGGTGCATATCGGCAAGGGCGAGCAGATGAAGCCCGAATTCCTGAAAATCAGCCCCAACAACAAGATCCCGGCCATCGTTGATCCCGAAGGGCCGGATGGCAAGCCGGTCAGCGTGTTCGAATCCGGCGCCATCCTGCTCTATCTCGGCGAAAAGACCGGCAAATTCCTGCCGAAGTCTCTCGGCGAGCGGATTCCGGTGCTGGAATGGCTGATGTGGCAGATGGGGGGCTTCGGCCCGATGCCTGGCCAGGTGCATCATTTCATCGCGCTGGAGGACGAAAGTCAGCGTGCCTACGGGTTGAAGCGCTATTCCGACGAAACGCGCCGGCTCTATGGCGTGCTGGATAGTCGCCTGGCCGACCACGAATTCGTCGCCGGCGCGCTGTCGGTGGCCGATTTCGCCGTCCTCGGCTGGGCCTGGCGCCATGAGCGCCACAAGGTGTCGTTCGCCGATTTCCCGAATGTCGGCCGCTGGTACGACACGCTGATGGCGCGTCCGGGTGTGAAGCGCGGCATGGACGCGAAGCTGGATTAAGCCCGCTTTGTCTCCAGCGCCATCCGCACGGCGAGGCCAGCGAGCACCGTGCCCATCAGCCAGCGCTGCAGCTTGAGCCAGGTCGGTCGTTCGCCGAGAAACAGGGCGATCGACCCGGCGCCGAGCGCGATCAGTCCGTTGACGCCGACGCTGATGATGGTCTGCGTCGATCCGAGCACCAGCGACTGCGTCAGCACGCTGCCAGCCGTGGGATCGATGAATTGCGGCAGCAGCGCCAGATACAGCATCGCGATCTTCGGATTGAGGAGATTGGTGACGAAGCCCATGACGAACAGCTTGCGCGGGCTGTCGATGGCGAGCTTCTTGACCTGGAACGGCGAGCGGCCGTTCGGCTTCAATGCCTGCCAGGCCAGCCACAGCAGATAGGCCGCACCGGCAAGACGCAGCGCATCATAGGCATAGGGCACTGCGAACAGCAGCGCGGTGATGCCGAAGGCCGCGCAGAGCATGTAGAAGATGAACCCGAGCGCCACGCCGCCAAGCGACACCATCCCGGCCGCCGGCCCCTGCGTGATCGAGCGCGAGATCAGATAGATCATGTTCGGCCCCGGCGTCAGCACCATGCCGAGCGAGACGAGGGCGAAACCGAGCAGGGATGTGAGATGGGGCATGGGACCGATCGCAGGCTGGGGATGATCGTTGTGTAGCCCATGCGATGGCGTCGAACCATTCCGGATTCAGCATCGCAGATAGGCGAATCCATCGGCGACGCCTGTTCCGGCGGTAAAACTAGTGCGCCTCTTCCCAGTTAACCGCTGCGCGCGCATCCACCTGCAGCGGCACCGACAGCAGCACCGCCGGGAATGGCGCGTCCTGCATGGTGTGCTGCACGATCGGCAGCGTCGCCGCGACTTCGTCGTCGGGGACTTCGAAGATCAGCTCGTCATGCACCTGCAGCAGCATCTTCGCTGACAGCTTCTTCTCTGCCAGCGCATCCTCCATTCGCGTCATGGCACGGCGGATGATGTCGGCAGCGGTGCCCTGCAGGCGCGCATTGATGGCGGCGCGTTCGTTGAAGGCGCGGATCGAGGCGTTGCTCGCCTTGATGTCCGGATAGTGGCATTTGCGGCCGAACAGGGTCTGCACATAGCCGTGCTCCCTGCAGAAGTCGCGCGTCTGGTCCATATACGCGCGGATACCGGGGAAACGTTCGAAGTACTTCTTGATATAGGCGCCGGCTTCCTCGCGGGGGATGCTGAGCTGGTTGGCGAGGCCGAAGGCCGAAATGCCGTAGATGATGCCGAAATTGATCGCCTTGGCGCGGCGGCGGATTTCCGCGGGCATGTCCTTCACCGGCACGCCGAACATTTCCGACGCCGTCATCGCGTGAATGTCGAGCCCGTCCTGGAAGGCCTGTTTCAGCACGGGGATATCGGCGATCTCCGCCAGCAGGCGCAATTCGATCTGCGAGTAGTCGGCGGACACCAGTTTGTGGCCGGGCGAAGCGATAAAGGCGCGCCTGATCTTGCGGCCGTCCTCGGTACGAACAGGAATGTTCTGCAGATTCGGTTCGTTGGACGAGAGGCGGCCCGTGGTGGTCGCCGCCAGCGCATAGGTCGTATGGACGCGATGGGTCTGCGGATGCACATAATTCGGCAGCGCGTCGGTATAGGTCGAGCGCAGTTTCGACACCTGGCGCCAGTCGAGGATTTTCCGCGGGAATTCGTGGCCCTGTTCGGCGAGGTCATCGAGCACCTGCGCGGACGTCGACCATGCACCGGTCTTGGTCTTGCTGCCGCCCGGCAGGCCCATCTTGCCGAACAGGATGTCGCCGAGTTGCTTTGGGCTGCCGATATTGACCTCTTCGCCGGCGATCTCGCGGATTTCGGCTTCGATGCGCGCAGCGGTCTGCGCGAAGTCGGCCGAGAGTTTTGACAGCACCTGACGGTCGATGGAAATGCCGCGACGTTCCATGCGCGCCAGCACCGAGATCAGCGGTCGTTCCAGTGTCTCATAGACGGTGGTCATGTGCTCGGCCGCAAGCCGCGGCTTCAGCACATTCCACAGCCGCAGCAGCACGTCGGCGTCTTCGGCGGCATAGGCCGTGGCGCGGTCGATCTTGACCTGCTCGAACGTCAGCTTGCCTTTGCCGGAGCCGATCAGTTCGCCAAAGGTCAGCATGGCATGGCCGAGCCAGATCTCGGCGAGCGCATCGAGTCCATGGGCATTGCGCCCGGCATCGAGCGCATAGGACATCAGCTGCACATCGTCATGGTTGCGCAGCGTGATGCCGTGTTGTGCGAGCAGCACCGCGGTGAACTTGATGTTGAAGCCGATCTTCAGCAGGCCGGCGGATTCCAGCACCGGCTTCAGCGCTGCAAGCGCATCGGCGGGCTTGATCTGGTCGGGCTCGAGATCGGCGGCGAACAGGCCAGCGCCGTCGCCGGATTGGCGATGGGCCAGCGGCACATAGCAGGCATCATTCGGACCGAGCGACAGCGCGATGCCGACCATGTCGGCCTGCATCGGATCGATCGACGACGCCTTGCATTCGAATGCGACATGGCCGGTATCGAGGATACGCGCGATCCACTTGTCGAGATCGGCGAGCGTGCGCACCGGCTGATACGCGTCGCGCTTGACCGGCAATTTGCGTGCGGCTTCGGCGCGGGCCTTGGCCAGCGAGATCGGGGTGAGCACGTCCTTGCTGCCTGGACCGGTCGCATGGGCGCTACCGCTCACTGGGCCAGTTGCGCCTGTTTTGCTTTTCGCAGTGGGTGTAGCTGCAGTGGGTGTAGATTCGGTGTTCCCGAACAGATCGCCGCCAGCCTTATGAGCGGAAGGCGCGGATCTGCTCTTCGTCGCGCTGTCGGCCTCCACATCGGCCGGATCGATCTCCGCATATTCGGCAACGCGCCGCGTCAGCGTCGAGAATTCCATCGCCTTGAGGAACGCGATCAGCTTGCGCGCGTCGGGCTCGTGCACCGCGAGGTCATCGAGCGGCACGTCGAGCGCAACCTTGTCATCGAGCAGCACAAGCTGCCGCGAGATGCGCGCCTTTTCGGCGTGCTCGATCAGCGATTCCCGGCGCTTCGGCTGCTTGATCTCGCCAGCGCGGTTCAGCAGCGTTTCGAGGTCACCATATTCGGTGATCAGTTGCGCAGCCGTCTTGATGCCAATGCCGGGGACGCCGGGCACGTTGTCGACGCTGTCGCCGGCCAGCGCTTGCACTTCGACGACCTTGTTCGGCGGTACACCGAATTTCTCGATCACTTCGGCAATGCCGAGGCGACGATCCTTCATGGTGTCGTACATGGTGACCTGCTCGGTCACGAGCTGCATCAGATCCTTGTCAGAGGACACGATGGTAGCGGTCGCGCCGCGTTCACCGGCTTCGCGGACATAGGTCGCGATCAGGTCATCGGCCTCGAAACCACCTTGCTCGATGCTCGGCAGGTCGAAGGCGCGGACGGCGTCGCGGATCAGTGCAAATTGGGGGATCAGGTCGTCCGGCGCCGGCGGCCTGTGGGCTTTGTATTCGGGGTAGAGCTTGTTGCGAAAAGTCACTTCCGATTTGTCGAAGATGATCGCCAGATGCGTCGGCCGGTTGTCCGGCGGCATGTCGCGGATCAGTTTCCACAGCATGTTGCAGAAGCCCAGCACCGCATTGACCTGCAGTCCGTCGGATTTGCGGTTCAGCGGTGGCAGCGCGTGATAGGCGCGGAAAATATAGGACGAGCCGTCGACCAGAAAGACATGGTCGCCCTTCGCGAGGGCCTTGACGGTGGCGGGCTTGGCGGCGGCTGTTTCTGAGGTTTTCGGCATGGCCGCAACTTAAGGATTTTCGCCGGAAATGACAGTCTGTCAGCCAGTCATCCCGCCGGTTTTTGTGATGCCGCCCGGCTTGCGCCGCACCCTGTTCCATGTGTCCTTGCGCCGGTCATTGCCAATCGAAGGACCAGTCATGCCCGAGCTCGCCGAACTGATGGACAAGATGAAGGGCGTGGAGGCCGAGATCGAGGCCGAGCTGACCCGCCGGCGGGAAGAGCTGCGTTTCCGTTTCGAGCGGCGCAAGATCGTGTTCGAGCAGGATATCGAGAAGCTGCAGCGCGCCATCAAGGTGGGCGCGTCGAAATACCTCTTCAGCGCCAATCCGCTGATCGTGTTGTCGGCTCCGGTGATCTATTCGCTGATCATCCCCTTCGTGCTGATCGATCTCTCGGTGATGGCCTATCAGGCAATCTGCTTTCCGATCTATGGTATCCCCAAGGTGCGGCGGCGCGACTATCTGGTGTTCGACCGGCATCATCTCGCCTATCTCAACATCATCGAGAAGGTGAATTGCGCCTATTGCTCCTATTGCAATGGCGCCGCCGCCTTCGTGCGCGAAGTCGCCGCGCGCACTGAGGTCTATTGGTGCCCGATCAAGCATGCGCGCCGCGTGCTCGGCCCACATCCGCATTATGTCGGCTTTGCGGATTTCGGCGATGCGGAAGGTTTCCGCGCCAAAATTAAGGGCATGAAGGACGGCGTAAAGCTCAATGACGGCACGTCGCCCAAGGTGGTGTGAGTTTTACTCCGCCGCCTGCAGGGTCGCGCCTTTCTTCTTCGGTGCGATCCAGAACGCTGTCGGGCGCTCGAACAGGAAGTTCGCACGAACCATCAGTGCGAGCCTCCAGATCACCAGCGCGCCGATGACCCCGCAGAGTGTCACCAGCAGCGAGATCGTGCCGATGTCGAACGGGCTGAATTTCAGCAGCAGCGCGCGCGATGTCGCCATCGGCAGGAAGAAGGCGAGATAGATGACAATGGAATGCTCGCCGAAGAAGCGGATGAAGCCGAGCCACTGCATTTTCGCCAGCAGCATGCCCATCACGATGATGGCGACCGCGCCGGCAAAGCCGAGCATCAGCGAGATCACGGGCCATTCGCTGCAGCCATCATAGACAAGCGCGGCATTGACCAGCGCCCAGGCCGCAAGGCCGATCAATGCCATCGCCGGCTTGGCGCGCGCACGATCGGACAACGCGAACACCTGCGTTGCGAACAGATAGCCGGAATAGAAATAGACGAAGCGCGCGCAGAACTCGTCGATCATCGTCCAACCGGTGCTGATATGCGCCATCTCCAGCGCGGCGGCGATGCCCCAGATCAGCAGCGGCGGCACGCGCCGCGCCAGCTTGGTGACGATGAAGAACGCCGGCAGCATATAGATGAACCACAGCGTACCGAACGGCTCGATATAGGAGGTCAGATAGAGGTTGGCGACGTACGCCCAGCCATGTTCGGCGGCGAAGCCGGGCGCCTTGAAGCCGAACTGGATGGTCACCCACAGCACGTAGAAATACAGGAAGTGGACGACCTTGCGGTCGAGATAGGTCCGCCAGTCGCGGTCGATGACACGGGCCAGAAAGAGCCCCGAGATCAGGAAGAAATCCGGCATCCGGAACGGTTTGGCAAAGGCCACCAGCAGATGCATGTAGCCGGTCTGGCCGGCGGCTAGTTCCACGCCCAGCACCGAATGCATCATCACCACCATGATGATGCAGATCCCCTTGGCGTAATCGACCCAGTCGATTCGCTCTGTCCCCGACAGCGCCGCGCGATCGGCGACGGCGAAGGTGCCACTGGTGGTCATCGGTATCCCCTGTTCGGCGCTTCTTTTGGCCGGATCATGAGACGAGATCGGTTTCAATTGCCTTTCCCTAGCCGAAGAATAAGCCCCGCAAATGGTCGCGGCAGTGCGAGTTTGGTGGGGTGGTTAACGCAGGTTAAGGAATGTGGGATGGTCCGCCGCTCCGCTGCCGCGTATGACAGCCGGGACCATTGCAGAGCCTGATTTGACCCGAACCTTCGATACATCCCTGCCCATCGATGCTGTGCTTGACGACCTGTCGGGCGCGCTGGAGGCCGGCAATGCCGCGGTGTTGGTGGCCCCGCCGGGCGCCGGCAAGACCACGCGCGTGCCGCTGGCGCTGCTCGATGCGCCGTGGCTGCAGGGCAAGAAGATCATCATGCTGGAGCCGCGGCGCATCGCCGCCCGGGCGAGCGCCGAGCGGATGGCGAAGACGCTGGGCGAACGCGTCGGCGAGACTGTCGGCTATCGGGTGCGCTTCGGCTCCAAGATCTCGCGCAATACCCGGATTGAGGTCGTCACCGAAGGCATCTTCTCGCGGCAGATTCTCGATGACCCCGAGCTGAAGACTATCGGGGCGGTGCTGTTCGACGAATTTCACGAGCGCTCGCTCGATGCCGATATGGGCCTCGCGCTGGCGCGAGATGCGCAGACCGGATTGCGCGAGGATCTGCGCATCCTGGTGATGTCGGCGACCATCGACGGCGCGCGCATCGCGAAACTGCTTGGCGACGCGCCGGTCATTGCCAGCGAGGGACGCGCCTATCCTGTGGAGACGCGCTACCTCGGCCGCAAGCCCGACATCCAGCTTGAGCGGCAGATGGCCGACGCCATCGCGACCGCCTTGCGTGCCGATCCCGGCTCGGTGCTGGCGTTCCTGCCGGGCGCCGCGGAAATCCGCCGCACGCAGAATTTTCTCGCCGAGCGCGTGCACGACGCGTCCATCGAGATCGTGCCGTTGTTCGGTGCACTTGATGCCGGCGTGCAGGACCGTGCGATCCAGCCGGCGCCCAAGGGGCAGCGCAAGGTGGTGCTGGCGACCTCGATTGCCGAGACCTCGCTGACCATCGAAGGCGTGCGCATCGTCGTGGATTCCGGCGTCGCGCGCGTGCCGCGCTATGAGCCGGACATTGGGCTGACGCGGCTGGAAACCGTGCGGGCCTCGCGCGCCGCCGTCGATCAGCGCCGCGGCCGTGCAGGACGTACGGAGCCCGGCATCTGTTATCGGCTGTGGGACGAGCCGCAGACGGCGTCGCTGCCGGCCTACACGCAGCCGGAAATTCTAAGCGCCGATCTGTCGACGCTGGTGCTCGATCTTGCGCAATGGGGCGTCAGCGATCCCGCGCAACTGACCTTCCTAGATCCGCCGCCCGCGCCGGCGCTGAAGGAAGCGCGCGGCCTGCTCGGCGAACTCGGCGCGCTGGATGGCGATGGCCGCATCACCGAGGAAGGTCACGCGCTGCGCGCGCTGGCGCTGCCGCCGCGACTGGCGCGCATGATCGTGGATTCGGCGCGGTTCGGTTATGGCGAGGAGGCCGCCGAGATCGCTGCCATCCTCACTGAACGTGGTCTTGGTGGCGATAGCGTCGATCTCGACCACCGCCTCGATCAATTCCGCCGCGACCGTTCGCAGCGCGCCGGTAGCGCCCGGCAGCTCGCGGAGCGCTGGGCTGATCAGGTGGAAAAATCTTCTTCAGCCCAAGAGAACGAGGAGCTTTCCACCGGCACCATGCTTGCTTTCGCTTTCCCGGACCGAGTCGCCAGGAACCGCGGCAATGGCAGTTTTGTGCTCGCCAATGGACGCGGGGCGTCGATCGAACAAAGCGCCGCACTGGCGCGCGCGCCTTACATCGCGGTGGCCGAACTCACCGGCACCGCCGCCAATGGCCGTGTCCTGCTGGCGGCGCCGATCGCGCAGGCCGATATCGAAACGCGTTTCGCCGATCAGATCGAGAATACCGACGATGTCAGTTTCGATCGTGCGTCGATGTCGCTGCGCGGGCGCCGCAAGCGTGTGCTGCATGCGATCACGCTCTCGGAAGCGCCGTTCACACTGAAGCCGTCCGAAGACACCGCGCGTGTTTTCGCCGACGGTCTTGTGGCCGCGGGCATCGACCGCTTGCCATGGTCGAAGGCGCTGGAGCAGTGGCGGGGGCGCGTGATGTTCCTGCGCGCGTCGGAAGGCGACGCCTGGCCCGATCTGTCCGACACTGCGCTCGCCGCGGCGCGCGCGAGCTGGCTGATGCCGGCGCTATTCGACAAGACCTCGCTGAAGGATTTTTCGGCCGGCGATCTGTCAGATGCCGTGATGGGCCTGCTGCCCTGGGATCTGCGCGCGCGGCTCGACAAGGAAGCGCCGACGCATTTCGAGGCGCCGACGGGGACCGTGCTGGCGATCGATTACGAAGCTGAGCAGGGGCCGACCATTGCCGTCCGTCTGCAGGAATTGTTCGGGCTGAACACCCATCCCTCGGTCGCCAAGGGCAAGGTGCCGCTGGTGCTGGAATTGCTGTCGCCGGCGCAGCGGCCGGTGCAGGTGACGCGCGACCTGCCGGGCTTCTGGCGGGGCAGCTACCTCGATGTGCGCTCCGACCTGCGCGGCCGCTATCCGCGCCATCCCTGGCCGGAAGACCCCGCCAATGCACTGCCGACGCGCCGCGTAAAGCCGCGCGGGACGTGATCATCAGGCAAAGTGCCGCTCATTAACGCTTCGCTCATCCTTTTCGCGAAAATAGCAGTCTGTAAGACCGTCCTGAACGGACGGTGGTGAGCCCGTGTGATGAACTCGCGGTTCCCCTGATTACGTTCAGTGAGGTTGCGTATGCGTAGTATCATGTTCTTCGCGGCGATCCTGATCGGTCTGGGCACCGTGATGGCGCAGATGGCCGACAAGATGACGGCGACGACGCCGGCCATGGCGAAGGCGTCATCCCCCGCACCCACCACAGAGGGCAACGCAAAGGCCGGTGTCCGCAGCCTGTCGATTGCGCGCGATGCGCGCGGTCACTTCCAGACTGAGGGGAGTATCGAGGGCCAGCGCATCGGCTTCATGGTCGATACTGGCGCGTCCGTCATCGCATTGAATGAAAAGTCGGCGGCGCGATTTGGCCTGCGTCCCTCGCGTGCCGATTATAACGCCACGGTGACAACGGCGAACGGAACGCTGAAGGCTGCGCGCGCGCGAATCGCTGTCGTGCAGGTCGGCGAGCTGACCGTGCGTGATGTCGATGCGATGGTGCTGCCCGATGAGGCACTGTCCGAGAATCTGCTCGGCCTGTCGTTTCTCTCGAAGTTGAAACGCTTCGAATATGCAAATGGCCGGATGGTACTCGAACAGTAGTACGTCATATCCCACGCATTCACGCCGCAGCCCAATTCTAAACAAACTCGCATCCTTGAATGCCCATGCGTCTTCCCACAGGCGTGCGCAAAGGCTAAGCCTGCGCATTCGAGATTGATCCCAATAGATGCGAGGTCCCGCGATGTTTCCGAAGCCGAAGCCCTTGCTCGTGCCGAATACCTACGCTTACGAATCCGAGCCGATGGTAAAGGCCACGGGTTTTCGCGAATATGACGCGCGCTGGCTGTTCGGCAAGGAAATCAACCTGATGGGCATTCAGGCGCTGGGCATGGGGCTCGGTGCGCTGATTGCAGAACTCGGCCAGAAACAGGAAATCGTCACCGGACACGATTTCCGCGGCTACTCCGCCTCGATCAAATACGCGCTGATGACGGGCCTGATGGCCGCCGGCTGCAAGGTCCATGATATCGGCCTCGCGGTAACGCCGATGGCCTATTTCGCGCAGTTCGATCTCGATGTGCCCTGTGTCGCCATGGTGACGGCCTCGCATAACGACAATGGCTGGACCGGTGTGAAGATGGGCGCCAGCAAGCCGCTGACCTTCGGCCCGGACGAGATGACCCGGCTCAAGGAAATCGTGCTCAATGCCGAGTTCAAGAACAAGGCTGGCGGCTCCTATCAATTCCACGAGAATTATCCGGCGCGCTATATCGCCGATCTCACCAACCGCCCGAAGCTGAAGCGCAAGCTGAAGGTCGTCGTGGCCTGCGGCAACGGTACCGCCGGTGCTTTCGCGCCGCAAGTGATGGAAGCGATCGGCTGCGAGGTGATCCCGCTGGATACCGAGCTCGATCACACCTTTCCGAAATACAATCCGAATCCGGAAGACATGGAAATGCTGCACGCGATCCGCGATGCAGTGCTCGAACACAAGGCCGATGTCGGTCTCGGTTTCGACGGTGACGGTGATCGCTGCGGCGTCGTCGACAACACCGGCGAGGAAATCTTCGCCGACAAGGTCGGCGTGATGCTCGCGCGCGATATGTCCGCGGTTCACAAGGATGCGACCTTCGTGGTCGACGTGAAATCGACCGGATTATTCGTGACCGATCCGGTGTTGCAGAAGCAGAATGCGAAGACGACCTATTGGAAGACCGGCCATTCCTACATGAAGCGCCGCACCAATGAGCTGAATGCGCTCGCTGGCTTCGAAAAGTCCGGTCACTTCTTCTTCAATGCGCCGGTGGGGCGCGGCTATGACGACGGCCTCGTGTCGGCGATTGCGATCTGCGAGATGATGGACCGCGCGCCGGGTAAGACCATGGCCGATCTCAAGGACGCGCTGCCGAAGACCTGGTCGTCGCCGACCATGTCGCCGCATTGTGCCGACGAGACCAAATACGGCGTCGTCACTGCGGTGGTGAAGCATTTCGAGGATGCGCAGAAGAAAGGCGACAAGGTTGCCGGACAAGCGATCCGTGATCTCGTGACCGTCAACGGCGTGCGCGTCACCTGCGAGGACGGCAGCTGGGGTCTTGTGCGCGCATCGTCCAACAAGCCGGAACTCGTGGTCGTGGTCGAAAGCCCGGTCTCCGAAGCGCGGATGCACGACATGTTCGAGGCCATGAATGTGGTGCTGCGGACGCATCCGGAAGTCGGTGCGTATAACCAGACGATTTAGCACTCTTCCTCGCGTGACAGCGCGTCCGATCTTTCCGTTGCGCGCGGACCTCTCCCCACGTCATGGCCGGGCTTGACCCGGCCATTCATCTTCCGTTCGCGCTTGCTCGTAAAGATGGATGCCCGGGTCAGGCCCGGGCATGACAGCGTTCCAGGTTGATAGTCGACGTGTAACGATTTACTCATCGCGCCCCCATCATCTCCGACATCTCCCTTGTCGCCTGCGTCACATAGCGCTCCTTGTGGCGCAGCTGGATGAAGCGCCGTGTCGGCAGCGAGGCCTTGATGGCGATGAGATCGCCGCTGCCGATCAAGGCGGCGGCAACCAGGCGTGAGATAATGCTCGCACCAGCGCCAGCCACGACGGCCGCGCAGACGGCTTCGTTCGATGGCAGCTCCATGGCAACGCGAATGTGGTCAGGCGCGATGCCTGATTGGTCCAGCACCGATTGCGCGATGGCGCGCGTGCCGGAGCCGGCTTCACGCAGCACCCAGTCTGTCTCGGCGAACTGACCCGGCACGACAGTGTGTTGCTTCGCCCATGGATGCGATCGGCCGACCACCAGCACGAGTTCGTCGTCGCCCACGGGCCGGGTCGCGAGGGCTGGGTCGTCAACCGCGCCTTCAACGATGCCGAGATCGACTTCGCCATCGCGCACCCAGTCGGCCACCTGTTCGGTATTTCCGATGCGCAGGCTGAGGTCGATGCCGGGGAAGCGCAGGCGATAGCGCGCCATGACAGGCGGCAGAAAGTAATTGCCGACGGTCTGGCTCGCGGCAAGCGCAAGAGAGCCGCGCGTCATGCCGGCCATATCGGTGAGCACGGTCGTCGCGGCGGCGGTGCGTGCCAGCACGGCCCGAGCTTCGATCAGAAAGGCGCGGCCAATCTCGGTCAACTCGATGCGGCGGCCGACACGGTGAAACAGTTGCGTCGCATAGCGCGTTTCCAGCGCCGCAATGGCGGCGCTGGTGGCGGATTGGGTGAGATGCAGACTCTCGGCAGCCCGCGTCATGTGCTCGTGTTCGGCGACGGCGACGAAGATCCGGAGCTGTTCGAGCGTCATGTGATCTCCGTCATAGTGTTTTCGAGCGAAGTGGATGCCGGTTCGCTCAGGAAAACGCGTCAAAAAATTAAGTAGTCAGCTTCACTAGCATGAGGCTGAAGCTGGCAATGAAGAGGAAGGCTGCGGCGCCGAGGAGCAGCGGGCGCAGGCCCTTGGCGCGCAGCTTCTGGATATTGGTTTCCAGCCCCATGGCGGCGAGCGCCATGGTCAGCAGGAAGGTCGTGATCGGAATGATCAGGCTCATAGCTGCATGCGGCACGTCAACGAGGCTATTCAGGATCACCATCGCCACGAAGCCGAAGGCGAACCACGGCATCGGCACCTTGGCGCTGCCGGATTCCGCGCCGATGGCACGTGTGCGCCGTGTCGCCAGCAGGCCAAGTGTGATCACCACCGGTGCCAGCATCATCACGCGCGCGAGTTTCGCGACGGTGCCGAATTCGCCGGCGTCGCGGCTCTGCTGGAAGGTGGCCGCGACCACCTGCGCGATCTCGTGGATCGATGCGCCAGCCCAAAGTCCGAAATGATGTGGGTCGAGCTGCAGCGCGCTACCGAGTAGCGGATAGACGAACATGGCAATCGAGCCAAAGATGGTGACGCAGGCGACCGCATAGGCGACATCCTCATCGGGCGCGCGGGTCACGGTGTTGGTCGCGATCACGGCGGAGGCGCCGCAGATCGATGTGCCGGCGGCAATCAGTTCGACAAGCTGGCGGTCGATGCCCATAGTGCGGCCGAGCCAGGTGGTGAAGACGAAGGTTGCAATGAGCGTCGCTGCGATCACTGCAAAACCGACGGCGCCAACCTCGAGCAATTGCGCCGCGGTGATCTGCAGGCCGAGCAGGATGATGGCGAAGCGCAGGATGCTGCGCATGGAGAAGGTGATGCCGGCTTTGGCTGCAGCCGGCGTGCCGGATGTGTTCTGGATCGCGATACCGATGCCGATGGCCAGGATCATCGGACTGGCCAGGCCGACATAGGGCATCTCACGCAAGGCGAATGCGGCGCCGGCGATTGCGGCGGTGAGCGCCAATCCGGGAAGAAGCGGGAGGTTGCGAGCAGCAAGCGGGCTAGTGCGGTTCGCATCTTGGGCAAGAACGGTCATGGGCCAAACTCCGGTTTGGCCACATCCTCATGCCGTTCGATCAATAAATCTAATTGATCGTTATTGTTGATTCAATCGAAATATATGATTGATCTGTCTCGGCGCCGTCGCCCGGTCCGACTGGGCGACGACAGCACGGTATTCCTCAAGCAGCCGGCATCGGTGGCACCGGCAGCGCCGTGACCGACTTGATCTTCTCCATGGCGAAGCGAGAGGTGACGTTCTTCAGCGCCACGGCACTGATCAGCTTCTTGTAGAAGATGTCGTAGCTCTGCATGTCCGCGACCACCACGCGCAGCATGTAGTCGACGTCGCCGGCCATCCGGTAGAATTCCATGACTTCCGGCATGGCGCTGACGGCATCGGCGAATTTCTTCAGCCAGGCGTCGGAATGGTCGCCGCTCTCCACCGAGACAAACACCGAGATACCGAGGCCGATCTTGTTCTGATCGACCAGCGCCACCCGGCGGAGGATCACGCCATCGGCCTCGAGGCGCTGGATGCGCTTCCAGCACGGTGTCGACGAAAGCCCCACGCGGTCGCCGATCTCGGCCACCGATAGCGAGGCGTCTTCCTGCAGCACCGTCAGGATCTTGCGATCGATCGCATCGAGGCGGCGGGTGGATTCAAGGGGCTGGTCGGCGACATCGGTCATGGGAAGAACTTTGTTCTAATTATGGGGTAATGTAACCTCATATATAGAACATTCTTCCAAAGCAAGCCCTGCGCGGCCTCAGCTAAGGGCGCCGACCCTGGATTCCCTCAAAAGCTGTTCGACTTCAGCACGTTGCGGGCAGGCAAAAGCACCGCCATAGCGGGTGCATTTCAGGGCCGCGGCGGCGGACGCGAAGCGCAGCGCCTCCGGTACCGACTTGCCGCCCGCGAATTCCAGCGCGAAGGCGCCATGGAAAATGTCGCCGGCGCCGAGGGTATCAACGGTGTGAACCGGGAAGGCCGGAGTTTCCTTCGGATGTCCCTGCTCGTCGAGCCAAAGCGTACCGCGGGGGCCGCGGGTGACGGCGAGGAAGGACGAGGTCAGCGTTGCCATCTTCTGCAGCGCCTTGAGATTGTCGGTGATCCCAGCGGTCGATTGCAGCGCATCGTCCGAGAAGATCAGGTGCGACGAAGCAGTCAGCAGGCCCTCGCGCTGTGACAGCGTGCTATCGATATCGACGACGACGGGAATGCCGCGATGGCGCGCCTCGATGCAAAGCTCGGTGGCAAAGCCCGCGCAGCGGCTCTCGACCAGGATGGCGCTGCTGTCCTTCAGCAGCACGTCGTGGTCGGGCAACTTCACCTTCCAGAGTTCGGGATCGCGGAAGGTGACGATGGTGCGCTCGCCCGAAGGGTCGATCATGACGGCCGAGATCGGTGTCACCAGACCCGGCATATGCACCAGATGCGCGGAGTCGATGCCTTCCTTGGCAAGATCGTCGAACAGAAACTGGTCGGCGGTTTCGCTCTTGTCGCCCATCGGTCCGGTCATTGACGACCGGCCGCCCAGCCGGCTGACGCCGATGGCGGCGTTGAGCGCGTTGCCGCCGATGATCTGGGCGAACCGTTGGGAAGGGAATTTCTGGCCACGCCCGGGTACGGATTCGACGGCAAAGGTCAGGTCGCGAACCGGCAGGCCGATGCACAATACGTGGACAGGCTTGGCACTCATGAGAAACTCCCCCGTAAAGTCAGACTTGCAGGTCAGGCTTGGTCGGGATGCAGCCAGCGACCGAGCAGATGATGCGCGATGGCGAATGGATGTGGTCCCGCGAGCCCGTCGGGGTGTTCGCGTTTCCACATCAGCATCGCCTCGTCACGGTCAAACCACCGGGCGTCCTCAAGTTCCATTTTGTCGACGGTAATCTCGTCGCTGATGGCGCGGGCCGAGCAGCCGATCATCAGGGATGACGGGTAGGGCCAGGGCTGTGTCATGTAATAGGTGACGTCCGTGCAGCGGATGCCGGCTTCCTCGAAGATCTCGCGCTTCACTGCGTCCTCGATGGTCTCGGCCGCTTCGACGAAACCGGCGAGGCACGAATACATGCCCGGCGCGAACTGCTTCTGGCGGCCGAGCAGGCACTTGTCGCCCTTCTCCACCAGCATGATGACGACAGGATCGGTGCGCGGGAAATGTTCGGTCTTGCAGCTCGGGCAGACGCGCTTCCAACCGCCTTCGGCCATCGACGACTTGGCGCCGCAATTGGCGCAGAACCCGTGGCGCTGATGCCATGAGACGAGCGACTTGGCCTGTGCAACCGCCGAAAGCTGCTCCGGCGGCACCACGCCCTGCATGGCCATGCCGCGGAGTTCGCTGACGACGACATCGTCGCGGGTCAGCAGCTTTTCCACGGCGGGTGCGCCGATGCCCATGCCGAATACGGCATCGCCATCACGCAGGCCGAGAAAGACGGTGCCGGGATTGGCGCCGAACTTCAGCGCTTCGTCGATGGTCAGCAGCGCGCGCTGGGCATCGCCATCCTTCTTCATGACCAGCGAGTCGCGATAGATCACATAAGCGCGCGAGGAGCTTTTGCCCTCCAGTGCGAACAGTTTCTCGTCGCTGAAGCGCAGATGCGCGGCGCGATCGAGCGTGTTGGAGACGAAGGCCGGATGGCCGAGCGGAAACAGCTTGCTTGTCATGATGGTCAACCGAGCCAGATCTTGCGGCGGAGTTCTGAGATGAAGCGCTGCACTTCGGCGGCGTCATGGGCGAGTGGCGGCATCACGCCCCAGATCGGCCGCGGCCAGGTGGCATCGGTCTTGCGGCGGGCGATGATGTGGACGTGCAACTGCGGCACCATGTTGCCGAGGGCGGCGACATTGAGCTTGTCGCATTTGGTGGTTTCTTTGAGCGCGCGGCCGACGCGGTTGATCTCGGTCATCAACTGGCCCTGCGCGACCTCGTCGAGATCGATGATCTCGGTCGTGTCGGCGCGGCGCGGCACCAGCATCAGCCAGGGGTAGTGCGCGTCCTTCACCACCAGCACGCGGCTGAGGGGGAGGTCGCCGATGTCGATGGTGTCTTGTTGCAGCTGCTCGTGCAGCGACCAGGAGGAGGGAGCGGCCATTCTGACTCTCGATTAAGGCGCACAGCGTCGCAGGAAGCGGCTGCGCAGACAACTCCCGTCATGGCCGGTTTTGCGCGTCTGGACCACGTTTTCTTGCGACTTTCCTGCGCAAATCTTGCGGCGGACTTGCGACACGCGCCGCGCTTGCTTTCCGACCATTTTGGCCCCAAATAAGCACCGGGAGATTGGCGGTGGACGAGCCACTCGCCAATCGGGTCAGGTCCGGAAGGAAGCAGCCCTAACGAGATCCGGATCGGGTCGCTCGTCAGTCTCCTACTTGTTTTATCGAGCAAATTCAGCGTCCTGCACATGGGTCGTTTGCTCGGTGGGCGCCTTGTTCGATGAGTGAGGCAGCATCGAAGGCCGGAACCTGTGTCCCGTTCCGCCTATGATGCGCCAGATGTTCCGCAAGCCGGCTTTACGAGACAACACATTGCGGATTCCTCGATGACCGACGCTGGCACGTCCCCTCCCGATGATCACCAGACCGGTTTCGATATGGGCGCTGCCCCGGCGCCTGCTGCCGCCACGCCCTATCGCGTGCTCGCGCGCAAATACCGCCCCGGCAGTTTCGACGATCTGATCGGCCAGGAAGCACTGGTCCGCACCGTCTCCAACGCGTTCGAGACCGGCCGCATTCCGCAGGCCTGGATTCTCACCGGCGTTCGCGGGGTCGGCAAGACGACGACGGCGCGTATTCTCGCGCGCGCATTGAATTATGAAATGGCGGATGGCTCGGTCAAAGGCCCGACCATCCACATGCCGACGCCCGGCATCCATTGCCAGGCGATCATGGAAAGCCGGCATATCGACATTCTCGAAATGGACGCCGCGTCGCATACCGGCGTCGACGATGTCCGCCAGATCAATGACAGCGTGCGCTATGCGCCCTCCAGCGCGCGCTACAAGGTCTACATCATCGACGAAGTCCACATGCTGTCGACCGCGGCCTTCAACGCGTTCCTGAAGACGCTGGAAGAGCCGCCGGAACACGCCAAGTTCGTGTTCGCCACCACTGAAATCCGCAAGGTGCCGGTGACGGTACTGTCGCGCTGCCAGCGCTTCGACCTGCGCCGCGTCGATGCCGACGTGCTTATGTCGCATCTGTCGAACATTGCGGGCAAAGAGAATGTCGAGGTCGAGCCGGAAGCGCTGGGCATCATCGCCCGCGCCGCCGAAGGCTCGGTGCGCGATTCACTGTCGCTGTTCGATCAGGCCATTGCGCATGCCGCAGGCACCGTGCGCGCCGATGCGGTCCGGCAGATGCTCGGCCTTGCCGACCGCACCCGGGTGATCGACCTGTTCGATTCGCTGGCGCGCGGCGACATCGCCAGTGCCTTCCGCGAGTTTCGTGAACAATATGATGTCGGCGCCGATCCCATCGTGGTGCTGAGCGATCTTGCCGAATTCGTCAATTTCGTCACCCGCGTGAAGATCGTGCCGGCAACCGCCGACAATGTCGCGTTTGGCGAGACCGAACGTCTGCGCGCACGCGATTTCGCCTCGAAGCTCTCCATGCGTGTGCTGTCGCGCATGTGGCAGATGTTGCTCAAGGGCATCACGGAAGTGCAGGGAGCGACGCGTCCCGCCGCCGCCGCAGAGATGGTGCTGGTGCGCATCGCTTACGTTGCCGATTTGCCGACGCCGGATGAAGCGATCCGGATGCTCGATCAGAATGGCGGGACGTCGCCGATGATCCCAACGAATGGTGGAGGCCGTGCCGCGCCATCGTCCGCTCCGTTGGCATCCTTGCCGTCAGCGCAGATGCCATCCGCCATGCCGACGATGTCGGCGAGTGCGTCGCGTGGTCCGACCATGCAGCGCGGCAGCGCAGAACCATCGCCGCGACCGCAAGTCGGCATGGCAGACGCGCCGCCCGCGGCCGTGCTGAAGATTTCGACTTTCGCTGAGCTCGTGGCACTGGCCGGCGAGAAACGTGACCTGATGGTGCGCGGTGCGCTTGAAGCGGATGTACGCCTGATCAGGATCGAGGACGGACGGCTTGAGCTGGCGATGGAGCGTACGGCGTCGCGCACATTGATCAACGATCTGTCGCGCAAGCTTGAACAATGGACGGGCCGGCGCTGGGCCGTGATCGTGTCCAACGAACAGGGCCAGGCGACGTTGCGTGAGCAGCAGCTCGAGCAGAAGAACGAGCGCCAGCGCGCGGCGGAGGCCGATCCGCGAGTGAAGGAAGTACTCGCACGGTTTCCTCGTGCGAAGGTCGAAGTGCGTGTCATCGCCCCCGAGCCGCCGGAATTTAGCGGTAGTGACAGGGACCTGATCAGCGACGATGCGTCCGACGGTCTCAACGACGACGATTAATCGAATTGCGAAGGAAAGCTCATGGCTGATTTTCTCGGCATGATGAAACAGGCAGCGCAGCTGCAATCGAAGATGAAGGCGATGCAGGACGAGCTCGACCATGTCGAGGTCGAAGGTATCTCTGGCGGCGGCCTCGTGTCAGTGCGGATGACCGCGAAGACCGAAGTGAAGGCCGTGAAGATCGATCCGTCGCTGATGAAAGCCGATGAAGTCGAGATACTGGAAGACCTGCTGGTCACCGCGCTGGGCGATGCGCGCCGCAAGGCGGAAGCTGCGATGCAAGAGAAGATGCAGGCGCTGACCGGCGGCCTCGGTCTGCCGCCGGGGATGGGCCTTACCTGAGATGGCGTCCACGGCCGGTCCGGAAATCGAGCGCCTGATTCAACTGCTGGCGCGGCTGCCCGGGCTTGGCCCGCGCTCGGCCCGGCGTGCCGCGCTGCATCTGATCAAGAAGCGCGAGGCGCTGATGACGCCGCTGGCCGGTGCCTTGCAGGTCGCGATCGACCGTATTCAGGTCTGCAAGGTCTGCAGCAATATCGACACGCAGAATCCCTGCACGATCTGCACGGACCCGCGCCGCGATCCCTCGACAATCGTCGTAGTCGCAGATGTCGCTGACCTGTGGGCGCTCGAACGCGCCCATGCGACGACGGGCAAGTATCATGTATTGGGTGCAACGCTGTCGCCGCTCGACGGCGTCGGCCCGCAGGATCTGACCATCGACGCACTGGTATCACGTGCGCATGATTCAGAAGTGAGTGAAATCGTCCTGGCGCTGAATGCGACGGTTGATGGGCAGACCACGGCACATTACATCACCGACCTCCTGCAGGAGGCCAATGTGAAGGTGACGCGGCTGGCCCATGGCGTGCCGGTTGGTGGTGAACTCGATTATCTCGACGAAGGCACGTTGTCGGCGGCGATGCGACAGCGGACGCTGTTTTAAGACTGGAAGAGCATTGATGACACGATATGACTTGAAGGCTTTGCCGATCTGGGCGGCGGCGATTTGCGCGGCCGGCCTGTTTGCGACGGCTGCCAGCGGCGCGACGGAAACGCCGGCTGCGCCAACGACACCGGTGGCACCGAAGACGATGAAGATCGGCGATGTGCTGACCGGGCAACTCAATGCCATGCGCAGCCGTGACGCCAAGGGCAAGCGCACCAATGTGTATCAAGTGGTCAGTGAGCCCCGCCGGCTGCCGGCCCCCGCCGGTCTGTGCAACCTCGAGACCGGCCCCGAGACCTTCGAGATCGTCGTCGCCAATGACGCGCAAGCCACGCAGCTGAAGAAACTTGTCGGCAAGGAAGTGGCGCTCAAGGTTGCTGAAGTCACCTGCGCCGAGCAGGCCGGGCAGATGAGTGAAGCGCTCGTGACGAAATGGAGCGTGGTGACGAAGCCGAACTGAGTTCGCTTCGGTTAAACCCGCACCGGCCCCAGCATCTCGAAATGCGCGCGGCGCTGCAGCCAGATCAGCAGGATCAGGCTCGGTACCGCGACCACCACGCTGATGACGAAGAACATCGGCCATCCCGTCGCTTGCGCAACGTAACCTGCGCCTGCTGACAGATAGGTCCGCCCGACCGCAGCGAGCGCTGTGAGTAGCGCATATTGCGTGGCCGTGTGCAGCGGATTCTTGCAGAGCGCGGAGAGATAGGCGACGAAGATTACCGTGCCGATGGCGCTGGTGAAATTCTCGACCGAGATGGCCAGTGCCAGCGCCCATTGATTGACGCCGACGATGGCGAGCCACGAGAAGGCGAGATTGGACACCGCCTGCAACACGGCGCCGATCCACAAACTCGCCGCAAGCGAATAGCGCCGCGCGACAAAACCTCCAGCGAAACCGCCAATCAGCGTCGCGGCAAGGCCGACGCCTTTGACGATGGCCGCATAGTCATTCCTCGTGAAACCGAGATCGATCACGAAGGGCGCGGTCATGGTGCCAGAAAACGCATCGGTAAATTTGAACAGCACCACGAACGCCAGCGCCGCCCAGGCGTCCTTGCGCGCCAGGAATTCGGAGAACGCGCCGATTGCGGCCTGCAACACGCGCGTGAAGGCGCTTTCGCCGCGCGTGGCCGCTTCGGCCTGTGCGGATTGCTCGGGCTCGGTGGCCGCAAGCGCTGTGACCGTGCCGATCAGCACCATCGCAGCCATCGCCACATAGCCCCACATCCATGCGGTGGAGCGCGCGATGCCCGTGCTCTCGAAGGCGCTGACCAGAAACAGCACGCCGGCGGTGGAGATCAGCATGCCGATGCGATAGGCCGCGACATAGGACGCCATGCCGGCCGCCTGTTCGCTCTCCGGCAGGCTCTCCACACGAAACGCATCGACGACAATGTCTTGCGTCGATGACATGGCAGCGACCAGCAGGGCGCCAAGGGCTACGAACAGCGGCGAGCGCGCCGGATCGGTCAGCGCCAGCAGCAGGATCGCGCCGATCAGCAGCAGCTGTGAAAATACCAGCCAGCCGCGGCGGCGGCCGAACTGTCGCGTGAAGAACGGCACATGCAGCGCATCGACCAAAGGCGCCCAGAGGAATTTCAGCGTGTAGGGCGTGCCAACAAGAGCGAACAGCCCGATGGTGCCGAGATCGACGCCGGATTCGCGCATCCACACCAGCAGCGTGGAACCGGACAATGCAAGCGGCAGACCCGACGACAGGCCAAGCAGCAGCACGATCAGCACCCGCGGCTGCAGATACACCACCATGCTCTCGCGCCAGGTGGCACGGGGCTTCAAGGCGAGGGCGGCTTCGGACGAGTCAGGCGCGCTGGTCATGGGGAAGGGTTAGCAGATTCGGGGGGGGAAGCGGCCTGTGGCCTATTCCCCCGCCTGAATCTTGCGCGGCAGCGGCGCGAACATGTCGGGGGCGGCGGTCTTGGCGATCGCCGGGGTCACTTGCGTTGCGGGTTCACTCTTGCTGAAATCCAGTTCCTCGATGCGGCCGGCGCGCTTCTCGATCTTGTCGGCGGAAATCAGGATCTGGCGGACGTCCTCATTGGCCTGCCCAAAATGGGTCTGCAGCTTCATCACGCGATCGCGCAAGCGGGTGAGGTCGTCGCCCAGATTCAGTACCTCGGTGCGGATCTGGTCGGCAGCATCGCGCATCCGCGCGTCCTTCAGGATCTGTTGCATCACCTGAATCGCCAGCATCAGCAGCGACGGCGATACCAGCACCACACGGGCGCGATAGGCCTTCTGAATGATGTCGTCGAAGCCGTCATGGATTTCCGCATAGACGGATTCCGATGGCACGAACATCAGCGCCGTATCCTGCGTCTCGCCGGCAACCAGATACTTCTCGGCGATGTCGGTGACATGTTTCATCACGTCGGCGCGCAGCCGCTGTGCCGCGTATTTCTTCTCGTCGTCGCTGCGTGCGTCATGTAGCGCGGTAACGGCTTCCAGCGGGAATTTTGCGTCGATGCACAGTGGGCGCTGGTCCGGCAGGAAGATCACGCAATCCGGCCGCTTGCCGGACGACAGCGTGTGCTGGAACGCATAGGCACCGTTCGGCATGCCGTCCTTGACGATGCTTTCCATCCGCGCCTGACCGAAGGCGCCACGCGACTGCTTGTTGGCGAGCACGTCACGCAAGGTCGTCACCTGCGAGGTGAGGTCGGTGAGGTTCTTGTGGGCGTTGTCGATGATGCCCAGCCGCTCATGCAGCGCGCTCAGGCTTTCCATGGTGTTGCGGGTGGTCTGTTCCATCGACTGGCCCACGCGATGGGTCACCGAGTCCAGCCGCTCGGACACCGCGCGTGCCATGTCGGCCTGACGGCCCGCGAGGGCCTGGCCCATGGCGTCGACGCGGCCGGTGGCCTCGTTCTGCGCCTTCAGCACTTCGCTGAGGCGTTCTTCCAGTTCGTCGGCGCGGATCGCCTGTGCCATGGCCATGGCGGCGCCGCGGCTACCGGAGCGAGCGATGATGATGGCGATGGTGAGCAGCAAACCCAGCGCCAGAGCACTGAAGCCCATCAATGCCACACCGGCGGTGACCGGCATGTCGCCGATCATGAAAAGAATCTCGTTCATCCCATCCTTGTAGCCGATTCGGTCGGTCGCGCGAACGAAGAGGGAACATTTATGGTTAATGAAAGATAAATTTCCAAGCCTAAGAAATGTGGTCAAGCGGACCTTAACCGGCGTGGTTAACCTCGCCTTAATTTTCATGGTTAGCGGGGAGTTAACGTCCTTCAAAGTCCAGCTTTTCCAGCGGATTGACCCGGACCGGCGCGCAGATTAAATCGCCGCCATGGCCATTCGTGAAATCATTATCCTGCCCGACAAACAGTTGCGGCTGATCTCCAAACCTGTCGAGAAGGTGACGTCAGAGGTGCGCAAGCTCGCCGACGACATGTTCGAGACGATGTATGACGCACCCGGGATCGGGCTCGCGGCGATCCAGATCGCGGTTCCGCTGCGGCTGATCACCATGGACATCGCCAAGAAGGACGATGAGGAGGACGGCAAGAAGCCGCGTGTCTTCATCAATCCGGAGCTCATCTCGGCCTCGGAAGAACTCTCGGTCTATGAAGAGGGCTGTCTGTCGATTCCCGAATATTACGAGGAAGTGGAACGCCCGGCGACAGTGCGGATCCGTTATATGGACCTCGACGGCAAGACCATCGAGGAAGAGGCCAGCGGCCTGTTCGCGACCTGCATTCAGCACGAGATCGACCATCTCAATGGCGTGCTGTTCGTCGACTATCTCTCCAAGCTGAAGCGCGACCGGGTGCTGAAGAAGTTCACCAAGTTAGCGAAGCGGGCTGAGTAAATTCTCCGACCTTTCCTTCGTCATGCCCGGCGAATGCCGGGTATCCACGTCTTGAAGCGAGCAACCGAAAGACGTGGATGGCCGGGACAAGCCCGGCCATGACGGATAGGCTGGTGCTCTTAGCTGGAAGCTCCACATGTCGCTTCGTTTGATCTTCATGGGCACGCCGGATTTCGCGGTGCCGACGCTGCTTGAACTCGTGGCCCATGGCGATGAGATCGTCGCCGTCTATACCCGCGAAGCAAAGCCCGCTGGCCGTGGCATGAAGCTGCAGCCGACGCCGGTGGCCCGCGAGGCCGAGCGACTCGGCATTCCCGTGTTCACGCCGAAGACGCTGCGCACGCCGGAAGCCGAAGCCGAATTTCGTGCACATGAGGCCGAGGCTGCGGTCGTCGTCGCCTACGGCATGATCCTGCCGCAGAACATTCTCGATGTGCCGCCCTTAGGCTGCTTCAACCTGCACGGCTCGCTGCTGCCGCGCTGGCGCGGCGCCGCGCCGATCAATCGTGCCATCATGGAGGGCGACGCCGAGAGCGGCGTCATGGTGATGAAGATGGATGTCGGCCTCGACACCGGCGATGTCGCCATGGCCGAGCGCCTGGCGATCACCGATGCGATGACGGCGCTGGACCTGCACGATGCGCTGGCGCCGCTTGGTGCCGACTTGATGGTGCGGGCCATGGGTGCGCTGGAAAGGGGACGGCTGAGCCTGACCCCGCAGAGCGCAGATGGCGTCACTTACGCGGCCAAGATCGACAAGGCGGAGGCCAAGATCGACTGGTCGAAGTCGGCGCGCGAGGTGCTCAGGCATTGTCATGGCCTGTCGCCGTTTCCCGGCGCGTGGTGCGAAGTGCCGATCGAGGGCGAGGCGGTGCGCGTGAAGGTTCTGCGCTGCGAGCTTGCAAAGGGCGCGGGCGCGCCCGGCGAGATCATCGACGATCAGCTCACCATCGCCTGCGGCGACGGTGCGATCCGCATCATCGACCTGCAGCGCGCCGGCAAGCAGCCGATGAAAGCCAGTGAATTTCTGCGTGGCACGCCGTTGAAGCCGCCTCTGCAGGTGGGCTGATGCCGCGCTACAAGATGATCATCGAATATGACGGCACGCCATTTTCCGGATGGCAGGTGCAGGCCAACGCGACGCTGACCGTACAGGGCGCGTTGGAGCGCGCCGCCGAGGCCATTTGCGGCGAGCCAATCCGCGTCCATGGCGCCGGTCGCACCGATGCCGGCGTCCATGCGCTCGGCCAGGTCGCCCATTGCGATGTGCCGAAAGTGCTGGTGCCCGGTCGCTTTCGCGATGGCATGAATGCCCATCTGCGGCCGCACCCGGTCGGTGTGCTGTCTGCGGATATCGTACCGGATGATTTCGAGGCGCGGTTCTCAGCCATCAAACGCCACTACGTCTATCGCATTACCAATCGCCGTGCGAACCTCACCGTCGATGCCGGCCGGGTCTGGCGCGTGCCGCGTCCGCTCGATGTTGCCGCCATGCAGGAGGGCGCCAGGCGCCTGCTCGGCCGACACGACTTCACGACCTTTCGCGATACCGAATGCCAGGCCAAGTCGCCGATTCGCACGCTCGATCAGCTCGATGTCGTGCAGGATAGCGAGGCAATCACGATCAAGACGTCCGCGCGTTCGTTCCTGCACAGCCAGGTGCGCTCGATGGTTGGCTCACTGGTCTGGGTCGGCAACGGTCGCTGGACGCCGGACGACCTGGCTGCGGCGCTTGCCGCGAAGGACCGCAGCGCCTGCGGCATCGTGGCGCCGCCGGATGGGCTGTATCTGGTAAAGGTCGATTACTAGACCTTCACGCCCTTCATCGCGTCCCAGAACAGATCCTGTCCATTCGCGACATTCGCCGTCCAATGCTCGTGCGCAAAATCATTGGCGTCGTCGGTGATGAACTTGAAGGCGCGCCAGGGAATGCCGTGGCGCAGGCAGACCTGTGCGATGGCAAACAGTTCCATATCGACGATATCGACATTGTTCGTCACCAGCCAAGGATCGGTGGAGGTGACGAAACTGTCACCACTGCCGCAGATCACGCCGCGCTGGCCCGAGACCAGGCGGTCGAGATCGGGCGCAAAGGGCGTGCGGCCGCGCGGCGCCAACGGCTCAGCATTCATGTCGCGCTGGATTACGTCGCTGACCTCGACGAGGCCGTTGAGTTTGGTGTTTAGCTTGCCGGCGGTGCCGTAGTTCACGACGAGCTTGGGCTGCATGGCCTGCACCGCCTGAAGCGTCGCGATCGTGGTGTTGATCTTGCCGACGCCGGTGAAAATCACCTCGATCTCGGCAGGCGCGCGCGATTTGTCGAGCTCGCTTTCGAGCGCGGTGAGGACGAGAATCTTGCCGTTCATGCGAAATACCGATCCAGCACGCCACGATAGATTTGGGTGAGCTTCTCCAGATCGGCAACCTTCGTGTGTTCGTCGATCTGATGCATGGTCTGCCCGACTAGGCCGAATTCAATCACCGGGCAATAGTTCTTGATGAAGCGCGCATCCGAGGTTCCGCCGCCCGTGTTGAGATCCGGTGTGCGGCCGGTGACATCCTTGATCGCGGCGACGACCGTATCGGTAAATGCGCCGGGCTTTGTGACGAAGCTGTCCGAATTGCTCGGCTCCCAGATCACATGCGCGCGAATACGGTTGCCGGCGGCAGCCGCGACGCGTGCATCAATCAGGTCGCGCAATGACGCCTGCGTGTGATGGTCGTTGAAACGGATATTGAACTTCGCCCGCGCTTGCGCGGGGATGACGTTGGTCGCCTTGTTGCCGACATCCACCGAGGTGAATTCGAGATTGGACGGCTGAAACTGCGCATTGCCCTGATCGAGCGGATCGCCGCTCAGCGCTGTGATCAGCGCAGCAATGTCCGGCACCGGATTGGACGCGCGATGCGGATAGGCGACATGGCCCTGCACGCCATCGACCACGAGCGTACCGGATTGCGAGCCGCGGCGGCCGATCTTGATGGTGTCGCCCATCTCCTCGACATTCGAGGGCTCGCCGACGATGCAATGATCGAACTTTTCGCCACGCTCGGTCGCCCATTGCAGCAGCTTCACGGTGCCATTGACGGCGATGCCTTCTTCGTCGCCGGTGATGAGGAAGGAGATCGAACCGCCGCCGTCCTTTTGCGGCCTGCCGTCATTCGCCGCCAGATAGTCCAGCACGGCGGCGACCGACGCGGCGATGCCACCCTTCATGTCCACCGCGCCGCGACCGTAGAGCAGGCCGTTCGTCACGTCGCCGGAGAAAGCACCATGGGTCCACGCCGCTTCATCACCGGGCGGCACCACGTCGGTATGGCCAGCAAAACATATATGCGGCGCGGAAGTCCCGATCCGGGCATAGAGGTTTTCGATGTCGGCGCTGCCTTCCTCGCTGAAGGTGACGCGATGGACTTCGAAGCCGGCCGACGTCAGCAGGCTCTCGAGCACGCCGAGGGCGCCGGCATCCGCGGGCGTGATGGACGGGCAGCGCAGCAGCGCCTGGGCGATGGACAGAACATCATTCATATCCCCCGATTAACATGAGGTCCCGCCGATGGGCCAGCGCGATGCGGGACAAATTCGAGCTCACTTTGCTGGTCCCAGGCCGGCCGCGTATGGACCGGATCGGCGGGGGCCAGCATGTCGGCGCCGAACCGGTTGTCGCCATGCGTTCCCTTGAGAACGTACAGTTCGACCGCCCCCCAGAGGGCGACGATGAATACGACTATGGCCAGCGTGATAGCGGGGATCGAGTCGCCCAGCCAGCCACCAAGCTGATTGTACAGGCCGGGCACGACAAAGAACGGAACCGTCCACCAGCCGCTTCGGTCCCGATCATGTAGCCGTTTGATCGAGATGGCGGCATAGATCCAGAGGAAGAAGGGCGTCGCCACCACGCGGACGATCAGCTGGAACAGGTTGGCCGATGACATAGAGCGATAAGATGCGGGATCGACGATGGCGAAAATGTCGTCGGTGCTGAAACTGAAGGAGTTGATCGGCATGCCCAACGACTTGCCGATTGCGAACATGGCAAAGCCCAGCAATGCCATGAGGCCCAGCATGATCAGTGCCGCAAGCCAGACTCTGGCGCGGTTAATACGGCCGTCAAAGCCGAACAGAAGCCATTGATAGCCCATCATCGGTGCTCCGGAGCACGGCGACGGCGCGGCTCAGGATAGTTGGTCGCCTCGGATGGACTTCGGTTCGATCGCGGAGCGGAACGCGCGGCCGACGAGGCTCAGACTCTCTGTGCAATCGCGGGTTCGGCAAGCGGATCGGGACCGTATTCGTTCGGCCCGGCGGTGCCGCGCAGGAAGCCCAGTTCGACGATGGCCCAGATGGTCACGGCGAAGCTGGCGATATGAAAGACGAAGCTGGTGCTCGCGCTGCTGGTACTACCAATGCCGCTTAGGACGCTGGGGCCGAGCCAGAACACCAGGATCCACCATCCACTCTTCTCGCGGTCGTGCAGCCGCTTGATGCCGGTGGCGATGCCGGACCATGTGCCGGCGGTGATGAGGACAATGGCGGCCAGCCACAGCAGCAGTGCGCCGCCGACCATGCTGAACAGGCGATCGGTGTCAAAGCCGCCGAGCCATATCAGGGCAGCAGCCATGAAGGCGATCCAGGCCACTATGTAGATCAGGATGGCTAGCCAGTATTTGCCGCGATTGATCCGTCCCGTGAAGCTGAAAAGCAGCGTGGTCCAGTCCATGGCAGCCCCCAAGTTGTCGATCGGTCCGGTCTGCGCGATGCTACGCGCAAACCGGCCCGAACGACAATCAGTCGCGCAGCAGCTCGTTGATGCTGGTCTTGGACCGGGTGCGCTCGTCGACACGCTTCACGATCACGGCGCAGGCTGTGGAGGGGCCGATCTGGCCGTTCTTCATCGGCTTGCCGGGCAGGTTGCCGGGGACCAGCACCGCATATTCCGGCACTTCGCCGACGAACACTTCGCCAGTTTCGCGATCGACGATCTTGGTCGATGCGCCCAGGAACACGCCCATGGCCAGTACCGCGCCCTTGCGCACGATCACGCCTTCAGCGACTTCCGAGCGGGCGCCGATGAAGCAGTCGTCCTCAATGATCACCGGACCGGCCTGCAGCGGCTCCAGCACGCCGCCGATGCCGACGCCGCCCGAAATGTGCACGCGCTTGCCGATCTGGGCGCAGGAGCCGACCGTCGACCAGGTGTCGACCATGGAGCTCTCATCGACATAGGCGCCGAGATTGACGAAGGACGGCATCAGAACGACGTTCTTGGCGATGAAGGCCGACTTGCGCACGATAGCGCCCGGTACGGAGCGGAAGCCGGCGTCGCGGAAGCTGTTGTCGCCCCATCCCTCGAACTTCGAGGGCACCTTGTCCCACCAGGCCGCGCCGCCGGGACCACCAGAGATCTGCGCCATGTCATTGAGGCGGAACGACAGCAGCACGGCTTTCTTCAGCCACTGATTGACGGTCCACTTGCCGTCGTCGGCGCGGACGGCGACGCGGGCCTCGCCCTTGTCGAGCAGGTTCAGCGCCTGATCGACGGCGTCGCGGACTTCACCTTTGGTCGAGGCGTTGACGTTATCGCGCGCGTCGAAGGCGGCATTGATGGTGGACTCGAGGGCGGTCAGCGACATCGCAATTTCCTTGGGCAGATCGTGGGTAAAGGGTGATTTCTTGAAGCTTTTGTCGGGATTTGGCCGGGGAGAGTCAAGACGCGCGGGCGGCCATCCCGCCCTACCGCGCCGCGTTCAGCGCCGCCAGAAAACCTGTCAGATCGTCGGTGACGTGGTCGACATGGTCGTCGTCGCGGCCTTCCAGCTCCCAGTCCTCGCGCACCACCTCCTTGGCGCCGTCGGGCACGATCAGCACGGTGGTCATGCCGAGTTGGTGCGGCACTACGAGGTTGCGCGACAGGTCCTCGAACATGGCGGCCTTGGACGGATCGACGCCGTGCAGGCGAAGAAACTTGTCATAGGTCGGCTGCGCGGGCTTCGGCTCCAGATCGGCGGCGATGATGTCGAAGATCGCTTCGAACTGGTCGGCGAAGCCGAGGCGCTCCAGCACCGCGCTGGCATGGGCGACCGAGCCGTTGGTCAGGATCAGCTTGCGGCCGGGCAATTGCGCGATGGCGGCACCCATCACCGGGTTGGGCTCCAGCGGCGAATGATCGATCTCGTGGACGAAGGCGAGGAAGTCGTCGGCGCGGACACCGTGCTCGGTCATCATGCCGCGCATGGTGGTGCCGTAGCGCTTGTAATAATCCTTCTGAACCTTGAAGGCCTCGTCGGGCGAAATCCTGAGGAAGTTCGCGACGAAGTCGCGGATCTTGCCATCGACCTGCTGCCACAGGTTCACGTGGTGCGGATACAGCGTGTTGTCGAGATCGAACACCCATGTCTCGACATGGTTGAAGGCACGCGGCGATTTGGTCGGCAGGGTCATTGATTGTCTCTGTTGTCCGGTCGTCACGGCGTCGCAAAGCGCAGCGTCTTGCCGCCGCCCGACATGTCGACGATGGCGAAGCCGGCGCTGGTGAGGCCGCGGGTATTGCAGTCATTGTGTTCGCGGATCTCGAACTTACTCTCGCGTGTGCACAGCATGCGAACGCCGCCCCAGCTCAGGGGCTTGTCGTTGAGCTTGATGGCGCGGCCATTGTCGTCGACAGCCTCGGCGAAACTAAGGATCTGGCGGGGCTGGCCGACCACGTCGGGCCGCAGGCATTTGCCCGGCTCGATGCGATACCAGCCGCGGCTGACAATGCCCTTGCCATCGTCGGTCGCGACTGACGCCATCACCTTGTAGGACGTGTCGTTGCACCAGGTGAGGCCGGTCGCAGAGGGAGCCTGTACCGCAGCGATCATGGTCTCGAAGAAATTCGGCGTCGAAACCACATCGGCCGGAAGACTGCGGCTTTTGAGGAAGGACGAGAGCGCGCTCTGGGTCTTCGGCCCGTCCACGCCGTCGATGGGCGCTGCGTCATAGCCCGCGATGACGAGCAGACGCTGGATGGCAGCGAGCTTGGCCTGCTCGTCGTCATATTCGCTGTCTTCCGCGAGATAGGCGATCATATTGCCGTCGTCGGTCTGCGTCGGCTTGATCATCGTGAATGGCACTTGTGACTGTCCGGCACGGCATTGCCGGGCAGCAGCGATGACGAAGTTATCCGGCGCGATGCAGAGGTTGTCGGTGCCGTTCTGCGCCACGGGTGAGGCGCCATAGATGCTGAGCGCGCGGGCATGCAGCAGGATACGGTCGGCCGTCAGCGTGCCCTGTACGACGACGCGGCACTGCGCGGGGTCGATGCGAAACCAGCCGCGCGTCGCGGTGGCGCTCTTGTCGTCGATGCCGATGGCGGCTTCGACGACATAGCTCATGCGATTGCAGAGTTTGAGATCGGCGCGGGCTTCGCCCGAGACGAATGCTGAGCAGATCAGAGCGGCACCGGAAAGGAGCGTTCGTCCGAACACCCTCCGCATGTCATGCCCGGGCTTGACCCGGGCATCCACGCCTTTCGCTTTCCACCAGCCAGACGCGAATGGCCGGGACAAGCCCGGCCATGACGACGTGTGGTGTGGTGCGTCCATCACTTGTGGATCAGCGTGCCCGTGCCCTGATTGGTGAAGAGTTCGAGCAGCACGGCATGCGGAGTCTTGCCGTCGATGATCACGACGCCTTCGACGCCCTGTTCGAGCGAATAGATGCAGGTCTCGACCTTCGGAATCATGCCGCCGGAGATCGTGCCGTCAGCGATCAGCTTGCGGGCATCCTTGATCGACAGTTCCGGGATCAGCTTCTTCGACTTGTCGAGCACGCCCGGCACGTCGGTGAGCAGCAGCAGGCGCTTGGCCTTCAGCGCGCCCGCGACGGCGCCGGCAAAGGTATCGGCATTGACGTTAAAGGTCTTACCGTCCTTGCTTGCTGCGAGCGGTGCCAGCACCGGGATCAGCTCATAGCCGATCAGCTGGTTGAGCAGCGTAAGATCGACCTTTTCCGGCTCGCCGACAAAGCCGAGATCGACCACCTTCTCGATGTTCGAATCGGGGTCGACCATGGTGCGCGTCGCCTTCGACGCGGTGACCATGTTGCCGTCCTTGCCGCATAGGCCCACGGCCTTGCCGCCGGCTTCGTTGATGTAGCTGACGATCTGCTTGTTGATGGAGCCTGCCAGCACCATCTCGACGATCTCGATCGTCGCCGCGTCGGTGATACGCAATCCTGCGGCGAATTCCGACTTGATGCCGAGGCGCGTCAGCATCTGCGCGATCTGCGGGCCGCCGCCATGCACGACCACCGGATTGATGGCGGTCTGCTCCAAGAGGACGATATCGCGGGCAAATGCGCGGGCCGTATCCTCGGCGCCCATGGCGTGTCCGCCATATTTGATGACGATCGTCTCTTCGTCATACTGCTGCATGTGGGGCAGCGCCTCCGACAGGATGCGGGCCTGGTCGAGAGCACTGATGATGGGCGCGTCGGTCATGAAGCGGATCTCACGGTGAGCAATCTGCGGCGCGTTCTAGCCGATTGATTGCCGCCGCGCAAAGCATCGCTGCTCTGTCCAGTGGCCCGGCGTCAGGTGGGGCGCGGCCAAGCTGCGGATACCGCCAGCGCCAGCCAGCTCAGGATCAGCAGGGTGCCGCCGGTCGGTGCGGCCATTGTGAACAAGCCGTGACCGACATATTGGCGCAGGGTCAGGTCGCCGGCGAAAATCGCGGCAGCAATGACGAAGCCGAAAGCCGCCGTCAGGCCGATCTGCAGATGGGCGACGCCGCGCTCGATCAGGGCGACGGCGCCGAGAATGGCGGCGGCATGAAACAGCAGCATCGAGGAGGCGGAAGCCAGCCGCGTCGCGTCCGGCTGGTGCGCCGAAGCGGCGGCGAGAATGACGCCGTCGGCGCCCATCACGCCAGCCAGGATGAGAAGAATGCGAAACAAGCTAAAGCGGGTCATCAGTTGCGCTCGTTCAACAGACGGACCATTGCAGCCCGCAATTCGGCCATGCCGTCACCGGTGCGCGACGATGTAACCAGCACGTCGGGAAAGGCTGCCGGGTGAGTCCGCAACTCGGTGCGAACCTCTTCGAAGGTCTTTTCGAGTTCGCTCTTCTTCACCTGATCAGCCTTGGTCAGCACGATCTGGTAGCTGACCGCCGAGCGATCGAGGGACTTGAGCACGTCGAGGTCGACATCCTTCAGGCCATGCCGGGAGTCGATCAGGACGTAGACACGGGCGAGGCTCGCACGGCCCTGGAGGAAATTGTAGATCAGCTTGGTCCAGGACGCGATCTTGACCTTCGGCGCCGAGGCATAGCCGTAGCCAGGCATATCTACGAGTCGGAAGTCGGAGCCATCTGGACCTTCGAAGAAGATCAGCTCCTGGGTGCGGCCTGGCGTGTGCGAGGTCCGCGCCAGAGCGTTGCGGCCGGTCAGCGAATTGATCAGGCTGGATTTGCCAACATTGGAGCGGCCGGCAAAGGCCACTTCCATCCCTGCCATTGGCGGCAGCGTCTCGATCGAGGGCGACGCCCAGATGAACGTCCATTCGCCTGCAAAAAGCAGGCGGCCCTGTTCGATCAGCTTCGCATCGGTGTCAGTGGTCATGCGAAGTCTTTCCGGCTGCGCGCCCCGGCGTTGCGCCGGGGGCGTCAGCCACTTGGTTTGATCAGGTGGTCTTCTTCTTCGCGAAGGTCGACTTCACGTTGTCGAACAGTTCGACCTTCACGCCGTTACGATTCATGATGTAGGCCTGCTGCAGCACCGAGAGGGTGTTGTTCCAAGCCCAGTAGATCACGAGACCAGCCGGGAAGCCGGCGAGCATGAAGGTGAAGATCAGCGGCATCCAGTCGAAGATCATCTTCTGCGTCGGATCCGGCGGTGTCGGATTCAGCTTCATCTGGAACCACATCGTGATGCCCATGATGATCGGCCAGATGCCGAGCGCGAGATAGTGGCCGAACACCGGAATCGTCGTCGGATCGAAGGGGATCAGGCCGAACAGGTTGAACAGATTGGTCGGATCATGCGCCGACAGATCTTTGATCCAGCCAAAGAACGGCGCGTGGCGCATTTCGATGGTGACGAACAGGACCTTGTAGAGCGAGAAGAACACCGGGATCTGCAACATGACGGGAAGACAACCGGCGATCGGGTTGATCTTCTCCTTCTTGTAGATCTCCATCATCTCCTGCTGTTGCTTCATCTTGTCGTCAGGGAAGCGCTCCTTGAGCGCCGCCAGCTGCGGCTGCACGGCCTTCATCTTCGCCATCGAGGCGTAGGACTTCGAGGCCAGCGGGAAGAAGATGATCTTCACCAGCACGGTGACGAGCAGAATGGCGATGCCGAAGTTGCCGAACAGGTGGAAGAACCAGTCGAGCGCCAGGAACATCGGCTTGGTGATGAAGTAGAACCAGCCCCAGTCGATCAGAAGGTCGAAGTGATTGAGGCCGAGCGCCTGATTGTAGCCGCCGAGGCCGACAGCCAGCGGGAAGTTGATGCCGACAGTGGCGGCTTCCTTGGCGCCGGCGAACAGGCGGGCATTGGCCGTGCCGGTGCCGCCGATGGCGATGGTCTGCGCGTCCTGCAGATAATCGGTCTGGTAGGTCCGCTGGGTGCCGGTCAGGTTCGACGAGAAACGGGCCTGCAGCTGCGCATTGGTATCGGGCAACAGCGCCGAAGCCCAGTATTTGTCGGTGATGCCGAGCCAGGCATTGGTGACCTTGAAATTCACCGCCTTGGCTTCGTCGATCTTCTTGTAACCGTATTCCTGCAGACCCTGGTCGCCGAGATAGCCGACGAGGCCTTCATGCAGGATGTAATAGCCTTCGACATGCGGCGTGCCGTGGCGCGAGATCAGCGCGAAGGGATACAGCGTCACCGGTGCGTTGCCGATATTGCTGACGTCATCCTTGACCGAGAACAGGTAGCGGTCGTCGATCGAAATGGTGCGGGTGAAAGTGAGGCCGTCGCCATTGTTGTACTTCAGAACGACAGGCGTGGTCGGCGTCAGGGCGTTGGAGCCTTCCTGCTGCCACTGGGTGTTCTGGTCGGGGATTTTTGTGTTTGCACCGGCGGCGGCGACCCAGCCGAATTCGGCATAATAAGGCGCGGCCGTGCCCGACGGGGAGAACAACACGATCGCCGGCGACTTCGGATCCACAGTGTCGCGGAACTTGGTCAGCGAGATATCGTCGAGGCGCGCGCCCTTCAGCGCGATGCTACCGGAGATGCGCGGCGTGTCGATCTTGACGCGCTGCGATGCTGCAATGGCACTATCGCGGCTGACGATCGGAGCGTTGGCCGGCGCCACATTCGTGGGTGCGCCGCCTGCGGCGGTGGAATTCGCGGTCGGCGTCGTGCTGCCGGGCGTGGCGTTTGGCTGTGCGGTCGGGTTGGCGAGCTGGGTCTGCGTCGCGGTCTGTGCGCGCTGCTTCTCCATCTGCGGGATGTTGTAGAAATATTGCCAGCCGATCAGCACCAGGCCGGACAGAATGACGGCAATGATGGTGTTGCGATTGTCGGTCATCGTTCAGGTCTCGTCATTCAAATGCGGGTGCGGCTCTCGCTTCCGGCTGCGCGCTTGTCGCAGGCTGAAAGCGTCAGGTCACGCTGGTTTTAGAAGATTGCGTCTTAGAAGATTGCCGATCGAGGCGGTGCAGCGCCGAGCGGAGGTCGTCGAGCATCATCGTGAAATCGCGTTGGAGCGCGACACGACGGCCGACTAGCACATAATCGCTGTGGGGTCGCATGGATAAGACATCGACGCGCTTCACCAGTTCGCGAAGCCTGCGCCGGATACGGTTCCGCTCGGTGGCGGTTCCGTTTTTTTTGGTCACGGTAAAGCCGACCCTGATCGGGCCGTCGTCGTCACGTCGCCGGGTTTGCATCACAAAGGCAGGGCTGTTCACCCGCGGCCCATTGGCAGCGGCGAGAAAGTCCGCCCGCTGCCGTAACCGGTCCATGATGAACTCTCGGAAGAGATCCGATCAGGCGCTGAGGCGCTTGCGGCCACGTGCGCGGCGCGCAGCCAGAACCTTGCGGCCGCCAACGGTCGCCAAGCGAGCGCGGAAGCCGTGACGGCGCTTGCGCACCAATTTGCTGGGTTGATAAGTCCGCTTCACGGGTCGTTCTCCGCTGACCGGGCAATTCGCCGAGTAATTTGAGGTAAGTCCTAAGATGTTGGCTCAACGAGCCATTTCGGGCCCAAAGACGAGCCGCACCCGATCTAAAACCGGGTCATCGCGGACAGTTGGCGGGCTTATACGGGAGCGTCCTGTTTTCGTCAACGTTGCCCTGTAGCGGTGCTCTGATCCGCCAAATTCCTGGAACCACGGGATTAATCCCAATTTCCCGGTGTTTTCAGGTTGTTGGCGGTTGTGAAATTGCTCTATGGCTTAAGCGTGTTCGCTCAGCGGACAAATTTAAGAACTGGTCGCAAACATCATCGTAACAAATCGTCGTTGGACCCGTATCGCTCAATAGTTCAGCGTCAGACCGTGAGATCAGAGGCCAATATTGTGTCTTCGGCCGGCGAAAAGCCCATCGAGCCCGCGTTCAGGCTCGGCCCCATGCGACGGCTGGGGCTGTCGGGCAAGCTGTTGCTGCTCACCATTCCGCTGGTGCTGATTGCCGAAATTCTCATTTATGTGCCCTCGATCGCTAATTTCCGAATCAACAGGCTGAACGACAGGCTGGCCGCGGCCAATACGGCAGCACTGGTGCTGGACGCTGCGCCGCTTGGGATGGTCCCGGAATCGCTGTCGCGGCAGATCCTGAGCAGCATCGGCGCCCGTGCGGTGGCCATCAAGATGGGCCAGCAGCGCCGTCTGCTCGCTAGCGCTGATTTGCCGGCGCAGATCGATCATGACATCGACATGCGGTCGATGACGGTGTGGTCGGCGATCGTCGATGCGTTCGAGGTCATGCTGGAAACTGGCGATCAGACGATGCGCATCATCGGGCCGGCGCCCGGCGGAGCGCAATTCATTGAAGTAGTGGTCGATGAATTGCCGCTGCGGCAGGCGATGTATCGTTTCTCCAGCAATCTGTTGTGGGTGTCGCTGGGATTGGCGATTCTCTCGGCGGGGCTGGTCTATCTGGCGCTGCATTATCTGTTCGTGCGGCCGATGCGGAATTTGACGGCCAATCTCGTCGCTTTCCATGAAAACCCCGAGAGCTCGGCGCGGATTATCGTGCCGAGCCAGCGCGCCGACGAAATCGGCGTGGCGGAGCGCGAATTGTCCGACATGCAGCGCGATCTCGTTTCAATGCTGCATCAGAAGAGTCGTCTCGCTGCGCTCGGCCTCGCGGTCTCGAAGATCAATCATGACCTGCGCAACCTGCTTGCGTCGTCACAATTGCTGTCAGATCAGCTCGCCAGCGTGCCCGATCCGCGCGTGCAGCGCTTCGCGCCGAAGCTGATGCGCTCGCTGGAGCGCGCCATCGCCTTCTGCCAGTCGACACTCTCTTATGGCCGCGCGCAGGAAGCTGCCCCCGATCGCAAGATGATTCTCGTTGAGCCGGTGGTCAACGAAGTCCGCGAATCGGCCGGGCTTGCGACCGACGTGTCGATCGGCTGGGTCAACGCCATCGAGCGCGGGCTGATGATTGATGCCGATCCCGACCAGTTGTTTCGCATTTTGCTCAATCTGGTCCGCAATGCGGCCCAGGCGCTGGAGGGGCAGCCGCAGAGCGACGTCGCCCCGCAGCAGATCCGCATCACCGGCCGCCGCGAAGGCGCTGTCACCATTCTCGAAGTGTCCGACACCGGCCCCGGCGTCCCGCAGCGGGCGCGCGACCACCTGTTCGAAGCATTTCAGGGCTCGTCCCGCCCCGGCGGTAGCGGGCTGGGCCTCGCGATTGCGGCCGAACTGGTCCGCGCCCATGACGGCGATATTCACCTTGTGGAAGGCACTTTGGGCGCCACCTTCCGGATCAGCCTTCCGGACAGGCCGGTGGAACTGCACAGCATCCGTAACGAACGCGCGCGGGCCTGAGCCGTCTTTTCCGGGTATGTCACGGGAGTGAAATAAGCGGCTCAGGGCGCTTGCCAAGCCGGGCTCGACCCGGTAGCTATGGCCCGCTTTCGCAAACATCGTTTCCGAAACGCATCCGGTGTTGGCGGCTCTAACTTTTGGCCCCACACATCGCGGCACGCGCCCGTAGCTCAGCTGGATAGAGCACGTGACTACGAATCACGGGGTCAGAGGTTCGAATCCTTTCGGGCGCGCCATTTCCGCTTCATTGTGATGCGCCAATCATCGTCGCCATTGCTGCGCTTCTCGTAGCTTACGGGATCCTTGCCAGAACGTTGGGCCGGTTTTTCTCGAGCCAGGCTACGGCCTCGGGTCCATCGACGACGCACTCGAAGGTTTCCCAAGTGGGGTCCTCCAGGGATTCCGGTTGCAGTCGCTTCGCTGCATACTCAACGAGGTCGTGCAAGCGTTCGTATCCTCGTCGGCGCTCGAGGGAATCTGCAATCGCTGTGCTGGCCCATCCGCGTTGGGCCAAATCGATAATGCTCGGAGCGTTAGCCTCGCTGAACCAGGGTGTGGCATCGAACTCGATGCAGCGGACATTATCAGCGGTATGGCAAGTAGCGTGGATCATTGGGGTCCTCCGTTCGCTGGCTAACAACCTGCGCTAGCATTGCTCTTTAGAGTTTCACATCGCTGCCCCGCACGCCTCAGCCTTTGACCAAGTCCCCCAGCAGGTTTGCCGCCACCATCAGCTTGGCGAGCGTCAGACCGCCTGCCGCAATCTCCTCGACTGCGCGGCGGATGCGCGTCGCCTCGGGATGAGCTGCAAGCCAGATCTCCGTAGCCTGCTGGCCGGATTGACCGGTTGCCAGCATATCAGCGGCAAGGCCTCTTTCGGCCGATGCGATCAGGTCGACGGCGCGGTCGATGGCGAGGCGTTCGAAACGATCAGTGGCCGGCACGCTACGCGCGGCGGCGATAATGCGGTCGAGACGGAAATTGGCCTCGGCGGCAAAGAACGTCGCGGCGGCATCGCCGATGCTGCGGCTGGTGCGCTCGGCGACCGTCACGATGTCAGGCGCCGAGACCAGGGTGTTGAGATCGGCCAGTTCGCCGGCGAGGCCGGACGGGACGCCGGCATCGGTCAGCTCCTGCCGGCGTTTGCCGCGCGCGGCCTGCAAGTCCGGTGGCAGGGCGTTGTCGAGAGAGGCCCTGATCTCCCGGATACCCGGGCCGAAACGTGCGATCACCGCCTTGAGGCCGTCCTTGAAATTAGTATTGCGCACGTACCAGACCATCCGGGAAAGCAGAAGGTCCTGGACCGCCTCATAGAGGGACAACTGCAACTGCCCTTCGATGCAGGCGTCGAGCGTATCGATCGCATCATTTAGCCCCTTGAGCCCGTAGGATTCATCGACCGCCACATAGGCCATGACGATGGTGGTGATATCGGCATCGGTTTCGTCGATCAGGCGCACGATACACGCCGGGCCGCCGCGGTTGATGACCGTATTGACGAGGCTGGTCGCGATGATTTCGCGTCGGAGGCGATGGAACTCTACCGCTGTCGGGAATCTGTCCTGAACCTGGCCAGGAAAATACCTCGAGAGCTCGCGAGCGAGATAAGGATCGTCCGGCACGCTGGTGCCGAGCAGGTCGTCGTAGAGCGTCAGTTTGGCGTAGGCGAGCAACACGGCAAGTTCAGGCCGTGTCAGGGACTGCCCGCGCCTCGTGCGCTCGGCGATCGCGGCGTCGTCGGGCAGAAATTCGACTGCACGGCTGAGCAGGCTGCGCTGCTCGAGCGACTGCATCAGGCGGGTGAGGAAGCCGGTCTCTGCCACGCCCTTGCGTTCAGCGAGCGAGAGCGCGAGCGTCTGCAGATAGTTGTTGCGTAGAACGAGCGCACCGACGTCGTCGGTCATCGCGGCAAGCAGCGTGTTACGGTCAGCCGGGCTGAGGCGTCCCTCGCGCTCGGGGCGCGCCAATGCGATCTTGATATTGACCTCGACGTCGGACGTATTCACGCCGGCCGAATTGTCGATCGCATCGGTGTTGAGCTTCACGCCCGTCTGCGCCGCTTCGATGCGGCCGCGCTGGGTGACGCCGAGATTGGCGCCTTCGCCGATCACCTTGGCGCGAACGTCGGTCCCGGTGATGCGGATCGGATCATTGGCGCGATCGCCGGCCTGATCGTCGCTCTCCACCGATGCCCGGATATAGGTGCCGATGCCGCCAAACCACAGTAGGTCTGCGCGCGTCTTCAGGATCGCCGTCATCACCTCGAACGGCGTCGCCTGCGGTTTGTCGAGATCGAACAAGGTGCGAACTTCCGGTGCGAGCGGAATCGCCTTGAGGGAGCGCGAGAACACGCCGCCGCCTTGCGAGATCAGCGATTTGTTGTAGTCCTGCCAGCTCGATCGCGGCATGTCGAACATGCGCTTGCGTTCGGCGTAGCTGATCGCCGGATCGGGAGAGGGATCGATGAAGATGTCGCGGTGATCGAACGCCGCAACGAGTTTCGTCGCCGGCGAGAGCAGCATGCCATTGCCGAAGACGTCGCCGGACATGTCGCCGACGCCGACCACGGTGAAAGGCATGGTCTGAATGTCGGTGCCGAGCTCGCGGAAGTGGCGTTTGACAGCCTCCCAGGCGCCTCGCGCCGTAATCCCCATCTTCTTGTGGTCGTAGCCCTGGCTGCCGCCGGAGGCGAAGGCATCGCCGAGCCAATGGTTCTTCTCGGCCGAAATCGCGTTGGCGATGTCGGAGAAGGTGGCGGTGCCCTTGTCGGCGGCGACGACCAGATAAGGATCGTCGCCATCATGCCGCACGGTCGAGTCGGGTGGGAGGAGGTCGTCGCCGTCGAGGTTGTCGGTGAGTTCGAGCAGCGAGCGAACGAAGATGCGATAGGCTTCGGTGCCTTCCGCGAGCCACGCATCGCGGCTGGAGAGCGGGGGCAGGCGCTTGGGCACGAAGCCGCCTTTGGCGCCGACCGGCACGATCACGGCGTTCTTGACCTGCTGGGCTTTGACCAGGCCGAGAATCTCGGTGCGGAAATCCTGTGGCCGATCGGACCACCGCAGTCCGCCGCGCGCAACCTTGCCGAAGCGCAGGTGAATGCCTTCGACGCGGGGGGAATAGACGAAAATCTCGTAGAGCGGTCGTGGAGCCGGCAGGTCCTCGATTCCGCGCGCGTCGAACTTGAAGGAGATCACCGGACGCGGATGTCCGTCCTCGCCGACCTGCCACAAATTGGTGCGGATGGTGGACTGCACCAGATTGGTGAAACGGCGGAGGATGCGGTCTTCGTCGAGCGATGCGACGGATTTGAGCTGCTCCTCGATATCGGCAAGGAGGGCGGTCTCCCGGGCCGAGCGCTCGGAATCAGTAAGGGTGAGGCGTGGATCGAGGCGGGCCTGGAACAGCGCGACGAGGTTGGCGGTGATCGCTACGTTCTTGCGCAGAGTCTCCCACATATAATCCTGGCTAAACGGCGCGCGGATCTGGTGCAAATAGCGGGACAGCGCCCGGATGGTCGAGACTTCGCGCCAGCCCAGGGCCGTGCGCAGGATCAGCCCGTTATATCCGTCGGATTCGGCGCGATCACCGACCACTGCCATGATCGAGGCTTCGAGCCGATGACTGAATTCCCGGTTGATCTCGATCGGCTGGCCGTCGCTGGTCTCGATCGTCATGTCGTGCAGCCACACCGGCTCCGGCCTGGCACCGGGCACGATCTGATAGGTACGTTCATCGACCACGCGCAGGCCGTGATTTTCGATCACCGGCACGCGATAGGACAGCGACAGCGGCGCGGCATCCGAGAACACTTTCAGGCCGAAGCGTCTGGGATCGTCCTCGCCCTCGAAGCGATGAACCGAAATCGTCACCGGGCGGGTTGGCGTGAGCCTTTCGATGGTGGCGATATCGGCTATCGCCTGTTCCGCCGTGGAAACCTCGGTATAGCCGCCGGTAAAGGCCTGAGCATAGCGATTGGCGAGCATGCGTGCCCGCATGCCATCGGTAGACGCAGTTAGCGCGGCCTTCAGCTTGTCGGCCCAGGTCGCGGCAATGGCGCTGATCCCGGCTTCCAGCGTGGCGCGCTCGACGGCAGGAGTCTTACCTTCATAGCGTCCGATGATGTAGTGAACGCGCGTCAATGCTCCTTCGGGGAAAGACACGTAGGAGGCCGCCTGCATCCCTTTGTAGATCTGCGACAGGAAGGCGCCGACGCGCATGCGCACATCAGTGTCGTATTTGTCGCGCGGAATGAAGACGAGGATGGAGACGAAGCGATCGAACTTGTCGACCCGAGCGAGCGCCCGGACGCGGGGGCGCTCATAGAGGATCAGGATTTCCATGACGAAATTGAAGAGGGTGTCGACGTCGACCTGGAATAATTCGTCTCGCGGATATTCCTCGAGGATATGCATCAGCGCCTTGCCCGAATGGCTGTTCGGATCGAAGCCGGCGCGCTGGAGCACCCGCGATACCTTGTGGCGAACATAGGGGATCTGTCGTGCCGAGCGCGTATAGGCGCCTGAGGTGAACAGGCCGACGACTCGCAATTCACCCTCGAGCCGGCCGTCGGGCGCATAGAGCTTGATGCCGATATAATCCATCCGGATGCGGCGATGAACGCGGCTACTCACATTGGCCTTGATGACGATGAGTAGGGTCGGCTCGCGCATGAACTCGCGAATTTCCAACGTCATCACCACCATTTCGCTGCCGCGGCGCAGGACCTTTACATCGGGGTCGCGGAGGATGCCGAGGCCCTCAGCGGTCGTGATGTCGTCCGACGCATCGCTGTCGGGCGAGAAGCGATACTCGCGCACGCCGAGAAAGGTGAAATTGTCCGCGCACAGCCATTGCAGGAACTGGTTGGCCTCGGCGACCTCGTCGATCGGCAGCGGCGGTGGATTGGAAGAGAAAGTCTTGATCGAGTTCTCGACCCGGTCGCGCATGACGCGCCAGTCCGCGACGCTGGCGCGCACGTCGCTTAACGTCCTGGTGAGGCCGTCAATCAGCCTCTCGCGGTCAGCGTCGGCGTCGAGGCGGGTGATGTGGAGGTGAATCAGGCTCTCTCGCGCGCCCTTTGCCCCTTCCGGCAGAGCTTCACCGTGGAAGTGCAGGAGCTTGCCTTGATCATCGCGCTCCACCGCGATGATGGGGTGAGCGACGAGGGTGACTTCGATGCTCTGCTCGGCGAGCTCCGCCATGATGGAATCGAACAGGAAAGGCATATCGTCGTTAAGAATTTCGAGCACGGACATCTCGCGTCCGTCCGGCATCATCGGATTGACGACACGGATATCAGCACGACCCGCCGTGCGTCGCTGTACATGCTCCCAGGCTTGCTCCGCCAGGAAGGCAAGCGAGGAGGCATCGTAACTGGCGAGGTCCTCGACATTGGTGTAGCCGAACATGAGCTCGGCAAAGGTTCGGGGGGCCTTGCCCGGCTGCACGCTTCCCGCCGCGTCGCGGATCAGAGTTGCCCGGGCCTTGTCGTCACGCCACGCCATAGCGTCCTCCACGTCCCAGCCAACTCACCGCAATTACGGTCGGCCGTTGTTTTTGGAGTGCATCTCTTCGTGCGCCATCGTTTCCCGACCGCGTTTCAATCGCACAGGTGAAATCTTCGGTCGTGCGGTCTCGACTATATTAGCACCCCGGGGCCGCCGTGGCGCGCGGAGTTGTGAGGTGTGTCTTGAGGCCGGAATCGATGCCGACGAGCCTCACGCCATGGGCGTCTTATGAAATCACAAGCAATTTCAACAATATATATGAGTTCATGGTTGTGTTCCGAATGGCGCGCCATTTTTCCGTTCAGATTAAAACAGCCAATCGTCGATCGGCTGCTCATCGCTGGCTATATCGCAAGGGGACCTTTGCCTTGAATTGAGCGACGCGTGCTCGCTTGCTGGATTTTCTGCTCAACCTCGTAAGCTGCCTTCAAAAGCGTTTCGGCAACTTCCTGCTCGCGTCGCGGGCCGAGCCGTGTTCGGACGGCCGATATGGTGAGGGCCGCCGCCGGATCCCCATCGGCTGTCTTGATCCAGGTCGAAATCGATTTCGTGCCCTGGACCAATCCGACTTCGCGCACGCCATAGCCCCTGCGCCGGGCGTCGGCGATTTCTGACAACACGGTCTGCCGGTCGGTCCGATATCCCGCGAATCGAGGTTCATTCGTCGCAGCGATCCTGCGTGACTCTTGAGCCGGTAACGCGGCCAGGATGGCGACGCCTGCGCTGCTGACGCCGAGCGGCCGCCGCGCACCCACGGCGATCGAGAGTACCTGAATCGGATATGAGCCAATTCTCCTATCCACGCATAAAGTGTCGTTGCCGGTGCGCACCGTTAGAAACAATGTATCACCGACCCGTTGCGACGTTTTGCGCAAAATGTCGTCCGCCGCTGCGAGCAATGGCGAGCGCGATGGGCGAGCGAGTGCCAATTCAGGGACCTGCGTCCCGATTGCATAGCGACCCGAGCGCTCGTGGCGCTCGACGAGCCCCTCCTCCATCAGGACATGGACGATCCGGTGTACGGTCGGGCGCGATAGACGCGTCGCTTGGACGACTTCTTTCAACGGCAATCCGCTCTCACCGCCCGCTGCAAGCACGCGAAGGAGGAAGAGCGCGCGCCGGATCGCCTGTGCGCCTTGTCGCGGCTCCGGATCGAGCGTTGTCGGCAATCCACTGTCCATAATGTGGACAATAACCGCACATTGGCATCGACAAGTAAAGCGCTTGAAACCAATTGTTCGCCGCAAGAGCGCTGGTCCTAATCGGCGTCGAACATACGGTCTGCGGCGTGAAAGCCGCATCTGGCGGGAGGAAATGATGAAGTCGCTATGGATCGCTGCAGCCATTGCCGCGACGCTGGTTAATGGCGCGGCGACGGCCCAGGAATGGCCCGCGCGTATTGTCAAACTGATCGTGCCCTATCCGGCCGGCGGCAATGTCGATAGCGCGGCGCGCATCGTCGCGGATCGGCTGCAAGAGAAATTGGGCCAGCCCTTCGTGATCGAAAACAAGTCGGGCGCTGGCGGCATGATCGCCGGGGAGGCGCTGGCGAAAGCGCCGAATGATGGCTACACGCTGATGGTCGGCGCCAATGGTCCGGTTCTCTTCGCCCCCGAAATCAACAAGCGCGACGCCTACAACTGGAAGCGCGACTTCCTGCCGATCTCGAGCATCTCGATGACGCCGCTGGTGCTCGAGGTTCATCCTTCCGTGAAGGCTACTTCGTTCGCCGATTTGCTCGAACTCGCGAAGCGCGATCCGGGCAAGCTGACGATGGCCTCTCCGGGGCCGGGCACCACCAATCACCTGCTCAGCGAACTTATGCAGTCCAAGCTCGAGATTCGTTGGGTGACGGCGCATTATCGCGGCAACGCGCCCGCGACCAATGACCTGCTCGGCGGGCAGGTTCAGTTCGCATTCGATCAACTGTCGGTCAGCCTTCAATATATCAAGAGTGGAATGTTGCGCGCCTTGGCGGTTACGAGCCCACATCGACTGAAGACGCTTCCGGACGTGCCCACTTTTGCCGAGCTCGGCTATCCGGATTTTGACGGCCAGACTTTCACAGGGCTGTTTGCTCCGGCGAACACCCCCGCTCCGGTCGTCGATAAATTGAATAAAGCGCTGGCTGAGATTCTCAAGGAGCCAGGCGTGGTTGACAAGTTCGAAAAACTTGGCGCCGAAGCGCTCCCGATGACGCCGGGTGAGTTCAGAGCCTATCTCGATCGTGAGGACGCCAAGTGGATTCCGGTCGTGCGCAAGGCCAACGTTAAGGCGGATTGACGAATGAAGATCGATCCCGCTGAACTTGGCGCCGAGAAGGCCTATCGTCTGCTCACCGGCATCGTCGTCCCGCGACCGATCGCATGGGTGACCAGCCTGTCGCAGGCAGGTACTGTCAACCTTGCGCCTTTCAGTGCTTTCACCTTCGTCTCACCCAAGCCGCCGATGCTGGCAATCAGCGTCGGTCGCAAATCCGGCGTCTACAAGGACACGGCACGCAACATCCTGGATCGCGAAGAATACGTCATTCACATCGCGGATTCGCCGTTGATGTCGGCGGTTCACGAAAGCTCCGCCGAACATCCGCCGGAGGTGAGCGAGGTCGAAGTGCTCGGTCTCGAGACGACGCCCAGCGATCATATCGCGGTGCCGCGGCTGACGGCGGCGCCTATTGCGATGGAATGCCGATTTCGGCAATGCCTCGAATTCGGCGATACCCGCAGCCGGTTGATCGTCGGCGAAGTAGTCGCATTTCATATCAAGGACAGTCTTTTCGCCAACGATAAGATTGAAACCGAGAGTCTTGATCCGATCGCCCGTATTGCCGGTCCGCGTTACGCGCGGCTAGGTGAGATCTTCACGTTGAAGTCCGTATTTCAGACATCGAAGTAATTGGAACAACGCCGCGGGCGCAACTCGATCAGCCGGTTCAGCACCGCGATCCGGCGTCAATCGATCTAGTGAATTGTTCAGGAGCCCTCATGAAACTATGCAGCTATTTGACCGGCGGAAGCAGCCACTACGGCGTGGTGGTCGATGACGGCGTCATCGATCTCGGCGCATTGCTCGGATCGGAGTTTCCCGATCTGCGCAGCCTGATCGCCGGCAACGGGCTGGCGAAGGCGAAGCAGGTGAGCGCGGGCCGCAAGCCCGATCATCGATTGTCGGATCTGGTCTCGCTGCCGCCGATCCCGGCGCCGGAGAAGCTGTGGTGCATCGGGGTCAACTATAAGGACCGCAATGCTGAATACAAAGACAGCTCGGATCTGCCGAAATATCCGAGCCTGTTCGTCCGCAACCCATCGTCGGTGGTCGGCTCCGATCAGCCGATCGAAAAGCCGAAGATCTCCGAGCAGCTCGACTACGAAGGCGAGCTCGTAATTGTCATCGGCAAGGAAGGTCGTCATATCGCGCGCGAGAATGCGTGGTCGCACATCTTCGGCATGACTCTCTGCAACGAAGGCTCGGTGCGGGACTGGCTGCATCACGGAAAGTTCAACGTCACCCAGGGCAAGAATTTCGATCGCTCCGGCAGCGTCGGGCCGTGGATCGTCACGGCCGACGAATGCGATCCGCAGGGGACGCACGATATCGTCACGCGGGTGAACGGGGAGGAGCGTCAGAACGACTCGACAGAGCGGCTGATGTTCACCTTCGACTATCTGATTTCCTATCTCTCGACCTTCGCCACCTTGAAGCCCGGCGACATGATCGCGACCGGAACGCCGACCGGTGCCGGCGCTCGCTTCACGCCGCCGCGTTGGCTCAAGCCAGGCGATGTCGTCGAGGTCGAGTCCAGGCAGATCGGCGTTCTTCGCAACGTGGTCGCAGAGGAGAAATAACGGTGCTTGATCAGACGGTCATCGATACGCTGGCGCGTCGCCTCGACGAGGCGGAGCGGACCAAGACGCTCATCACCATGTTCACCGCCGACTATCCCGATCTCACCATCGAGGATGCCTATGCGATCCAGCGGACCTGGACGGCGCTGCAGCTCGAACGCGGGCGGGTGATCAAAGGCCACAAGATCGGCCTGACCTCGAAGGCGATGCAGAATGCGGTCAGCATCTCCGAGCCGGATTACGGCGTGCTGTTCGCCGACATGTTCTATCAGGATGCCGGCACCATTCCTTATGAACGGTTCTTCGCGCCGCGCGTTGAGGTCGAACTGGCCTTCGTGCTCAAGACCGATCTGCGCGGGCCGGATTGTACGATCTTCGATGTACTGAACGCGACAGACTACGTCACACCGGCGCTTGAAATCCTGGAAACGCGCATGCACCGCGTGCATCCGCAAACCAAGAAGCCCCGTACGGTGGTGGACACGATCTCCGACAACGCAGCGAACGCCGCGCTTGTGGTTGGCGGTCGTCCATTCCGTCCGCTGGATGTCGATTTGCGCTGGGTCAGCGCGCTGATGTTCCGGAATGGCCAGATCGAGGAGACCGGCGTCGCCGCCGGCGTGCTGAACCATCCGGCAAACGGCATCGCGTGGCTCGCCAATCGCCTCGCGCCGCATGACGAATATCTCGCTGCAGGCGAGGTGGTGCTCGCCGGATCCTTCACGCGCCCGATCGAGGTCAGCCGCGGCGATACGATACATGCCGATTACGGGCCGTATGGCTCGGTGTCGTGCCAATTCATTTGACCGTTATCCGGAGACTGCAGCCATGACATCTTCCAGGCGCCGCCGCAGCGTTCATATCGGCGAATTCAAGCACGCAAATCCCATCCCCAACGCCTGCCGCATCAACAATCTGCTGATGTCCGGCGTCATCCTCGGCCGCGATCCCAAAACAAGCGAGATGCCGCCCGATCTCGAAAGCCAGTGCGCCAACATGTTCGCGCATATGAAGGCGATCGTGGAAGCCGGCGGCGGCAGTACCGACGACATCATCAAGATGACGGTCTGGCTCAAGGATCGCAGCAATCGTGGGCCGGTCAATGTCGAGTGGCTCAAGATGTTTCCGGACGAACATTCCCGTCCCGCCCGTCATGCGCTCTCCATGGAGATGGAGGGCGGCGCCCTGGTGCAGTGTGATTTCACTGCGGTGATCGATTAAAGGAGCGACAGATGCCCGACTATCTTCCATTTGATCCAAACCCGCGCACGCCATCCCGCAAGCCGCCGCCGAAGAGCATCGACAGTCAGTTCCACGTGCTCGGTCCGGTGGAGCGCTATCCCGTCCGGCCCGGCGCGGCCTATCAGATGCCGACGGCGACTTGGGAGGCAGCGCTTCGGGTACACAAGGCGCTTGGTATCGAGCGCGGCATCATCGTGCAGACGACGACATATGGTGCCGATCATTCGGTGGTTCTGGATGGGCTGGCGGCGATGGGACCGAACTACAAGGCGTGCGCGAATGCACTGGTTTTCGCCGAGCGGGACGATGCGTATCTCGCCAAGCTGAACGACGCCGGCGTCGGCGGGGCGCGGTTTAGCTTCCGCAAAGAGCTCGGTGCCGTACTTTCGGACAGCGACTACGAGCGCGCCATCGCACGTATTTCCGAACTCGGCTGGTACGCTAAATTCCAGCCGGAGAAGGACGGCATCGTCGCCAATCTCGACAAGATCGCGTCTCTCAAGGTGCCGGTCCTCATCGATCACATGGGCCGCCCGGATCCAACGCTCGGCAAGAACGATCCGAATCTGCGTGCGGTTCTCGATCTGCTGTCGAAGGGCAATTTCTGGGTGATGCTCTCGCTCGGCGAAAAGACGTCCAAGAAAGGGCCGCCTTGGGATGACGTCGTTCCCATCGCGCAAGCCTATCTCGAAGCCGCGCCCGATCGCTGCGTCTGGGCAAGCGACTGGCCGCACCCCGTATCGGTCGTCCAGCCGCCGAACGACGCCGACCTGCTTGAATTGCTCTATCGCTACGCGCCGGACGATGCCTTGCTGGAAAAGATACTGGTCACGAATCCGGCAAAGCTGTTTGGGTTCACCTAATAGATGATGGCGGACATCCTGCCGGGAGCGGAGTCCGCTTCCGGCAGGTATCCGGGATCGCCCCTCATCCGGACTGGATTTCATCCGCGCGGGGTGGCTCGACCGATTGTGAAGCCGGCACGAACGTCCCGGTCGTTTGTTTCGACCTACGGCTTATCACGGCCCCACGGGAAGAGAGAGACCGGAAAGTCGGCCGCATAGCGCCGTCCTTTCGGCGGGCGAGGAGGATCCTGCCGAGGATTCGGGTCTGGTTCCAGCACCTTGCGATAAAGATGCCAGGTGGCATGACCGAGTAGGGGCAGAACGACGGCGAGACCGACGAATAGCGGCAGCGAACCGGCCACCAGCAGTGCGGCAACAATCAGACCCCATGCCGCCATGGTCACAGGATTTTTCATCACGACCCGCAGCGAGGTCTGAACTGCATCTGTCACACTCGCATGTCGGTCGAGCATGAGCGGAAACGCCACGACGCTAACGCACAGGGCCATGATAGCGAACAATAGTCCGACGCCGCAGCCCTGGACGATCAGTTGGTGGCCCTCTGTGGTTGTGAAGATGCGCGATGCGAAATCGGGAATGCTAGCCGCAGGGGCATTGCCGAACTTGGAGACGTAAATCGCATTCGCAGTGGTCACCCAGACCACGAACAGAATGAGCAGGAGCGTGCCGAGGCCAAGCATGGCTCCAAAGGACGGCGAGCGCAGCACGCCGAGCGCATGCCATGCCGACGCCTCTTCGCCGCGTTCGCGGCGGCGGCTGAGTTCATAGAGACCGAGGGCTGCAAAAGGACCAATCAACGCAAAACCGGCGGCTAGGGGGAAAAGCAGCGGTAACACCGAATAGCCAAGCGTCATTCTGGCCAGCACAAGCCCGAGAACAGGATAGATGATGCACAGAATAATGGCGTGACTCGGAACCGCCTTGAAGTCCTCCCAGCCCAGCCGCAACGCATCATGCAGATCGGACAAGCCGATCTTGCGAATGACGGGGGCGGCGACGCTATCGGAAGCGCCTGTTACTGTCTGCGAGATCTTGTCAGAATACGGAGTAGCCATGGTCACGATCTCCCATGCGTTCGCACCGGCGAGATCGAGTCATTTTCAAATGACGAGTCTTCGCCTTCGTGCGCAGAAATCGCGACTGGTTCTGGAAGACGGCCAAGTTCAACGAAGAGAGCTTTGCCGAGCAAAACCTGTCGCAACCTGTGCAGCAAGTTTAGCGCAATCCGGAAAGAATAGCACGCACTGTTCGGTGAATTCTTCCTTTGTAAGGTTTACGTTTCACCGCGTGGCTGATGGCAATTGACGCATCACTTTGTCTGTCATGCGGACGCACGGCGCCGTGTATTGCAATGCGATATGGGAATCCGTTGCGCGTGCCATTGCTCAACGGTTCGATCGTGGTGCTATCGTCGTTGTGAGGAATAAGCCGGTCTATTGACAATCAAGCCTGCCGGGGAACATCCTGTAGTGGCAAGTGCCCGTAGTTCGACGACACCAGCGATCGCAACTTTTCGAATTCGATGTTGCGACCGGTTAGAGGGCAAGGCGGCCAGCATTGTGATGGCGAGCTCGAAATCAGCCATCGATGCAGACGTGAACTGCGCCCTTTTCTAAGTCTTGTCCGCAGCCTCTAGAGGCAAGGATGAACAAGGGATGGCTGTAGCATTCATACTGCTGTTGGTCGCAGTCGCTTCGGTGCTGTTTCACCTCCTAAGCCCATGGTGGTGGACGCCGATCGCATCGAACTGGAGTTATATCGACGACACGATCACCATGACGTTCTGGATCACCGGGGCGGTCTTCTTCGCGATCGTCGCATTCATCGCCTATTGCATCTTTCGTTTTCATCACAAGGAAGGAAGACAAGCGGCCTATGAGCCCGAAAACAAAAGGCTGGAATGGTGGCTCACCATAGGGACTGCGATCGGTGTCGGAGCGATGTTGGCGCCCGGATTGGTTGTCTGGCATCAGTTTGTGACGGTGCCGTCTGATGCAACAGAGATCGAGGTCATGGGCCAGCAGTGGCGCTGGAGCTACCGGCTGCCCGGAAAAGACGGCCGGCTCGGGACGGTCGATGCCCGCAACGTCAGTGCCGAGAATCCACTAGGCTTGAATCCAAACGATCCTAACGGTCAGGACGACGTCGTGGTCGAGAACGACGATTTGCATCTCCCGATCGGGAAGCCGGTCAAGGTATTGCTCCGTTCAATTGACGTTCTGCACGATTTCTACGTGCCTGAGTTCCGGGCGAAGATGGATATGGTGCCGGGCTCGGTCACATACTTCTGGTTTACTCCTACGCGCACAGGAACATTCGAGGTTCTTTGCGCGGAATTGTGCGGCATCGCGCATGCGCAAATGCGGAGTAACGTTATCGTCCAGGAAGAGATTGAATATCATGCATGGCTGGAGAAGCAGCAGACATTCGCAGCGTTATCTGGCCGCCGACCCATCACGAAGGCGACTTACAAGACCCGCGGCAAATAGCAGGACCGGCGCGGCGGCGTTGCACGTTGTAACACTTACGATGAGCGACGATCAGAGGATAGATCCGGGAGGACATTTTAATGGTTGATGTCCCGTCTGACGTACTCGCAGGAATTCCGCCGGCCGAAGTGGGTGAGGTCGATCTCTATCACCCAAGAAGTTGGTGGACGCGATATGTCTTCTCGCAAGATGCCAAGATCATTGCGGTCCAGTATGCGATTACGGCAATGGCCATCGGTATGGTCGCGCTGGTGCTGTCGTGGCTGATGCGGCTTCAGCTCGGTTTCCCCGGAACGTTTTCGTTTATCGATCCGAGCCAGTATCTCCAATTCATCACCATGCATGGGATGATCATGGTGATCTATCTTCTCACAGCGCTGTTTCTCGGAGGCTTCGGGAACTACCTGATCCCGCTGATGGTCGGTGCTCGCGACATGGTGTTCCCTTACGCGAACATGCTGAGCTACTGGATTTATCTGCTTGCCGTGCTGGTGCTGGTTGCGACCTTCTTTGTACCGGGTGGGCCAACTGGCGCTGGATGGACGCTGTATCCGCCGCAGGCCATTCTGTCCGGAAGCCCAGGACAGGAAGCAGGCATCATCATGATGCTGGTGTCGCTGATCCTGTTCATTATCGGCTTCACCATGGGCGGCCTGAATTATGTCGTGACGGTGCTGCAGGGTCGCACGCGCGGAATGACGCTGATGCGGCTGCCTCTGACGGTGTGGGGAATCTTCACAGCAACCGTAATGGCATTGCTTGCATTTCCAGCCTTGTTCGTTGCCTCAGTGATGATGCTGTTCGATCGGCTTCTTGGCACCAGCTTCTTCATGCCAACGCTCGTGGAGATGGGTCAGCTGGGGAAGTACGGCGGTGGCAGTCCGCTGCTGTTCCAGCACCTGTTCTGGTTTTTCGGCCACCCCGAAGTCTATATCGTTGCTTTACCTGCTTTTGGCATTGTCTCTGACCTAATCAGCACTCATGCGCGAAAGAATATTTTCGGTTATCGCATGATGGTGTGGGCGATTGTCGGAATCGGAGCGATGAGCTTCGTGGTGTGGGCGCACCACATGTATGTCAGTGGCATGAATCCGAAGTTCGGATTTTTCTTCGCAACAACGACCCTCATCATCGCGATCCCCACGGCGATCAAGGTTTACAACTGGATCCTGACCCTGTGGCGTGGCGACATTCACCTCACCATTCCGATGCTATTTGCGCTGGCATTCATCATCACGTTCGTCAATGGCGGCCTGACTGGCCTGTTCCTCGGCAACGTCGTCGTGGACGTTCCGTTGTCCGATACCATGTTCGTGGTCGCCCATTTTCACATGGTCATGGGTGTTGCGCCGATCATGGTCGTGTTTGGCGCGATCTATCACTGGTATCCGAAAGTGACGGGACGGATGATGAACGAGACACTGGGGCGCTTCCATTTCTGGGTCACGTTCCTTGGAGCTTACGCGATCTTCTTCCCCATGCACTATCTCGGGCTGCTGGGTGTGCCGCGCCGTTATCACGACATCGGCGGGACGGCATTCGTCCCGGCGTCTGCCCATGACCTGAATGCATTCATGAGTATCGCTGCGCTCATCGTCGGCTTTGCCCAGCTCGTATTTGTGTTCAACATGATCCGGAGCCTGTCCAAGGGCGAGGACGCTGGCGGCAATCCGTGGAACGCGACCACGCTCGAGTGGCAAACGCCGCAGACGCCGCCGGCACATGGCAACTGGGGCAAGGAACTCCCGGTCGTCTATCGCTGGGCTTATGACTATAGCGTGCCCGGCGCAGCACGGGATTTCATCCCCCAGAATGAACCGCCGGCCAGTTTGACGCCGAAGGGAGCGCATCCATGACGGCCATCGTCCTGTTCATGGCTGGAATAGCGGCCATTGCGGGATGGTGGCTCTCGCAGCAACGGCTTGCGGCCAAGCCCTGGCTAGAGGAGGGGGCGGTTGGCGATTTTCCCGGCGGAAGTTCGATGTCGTTGCCGGCGGCGAAAATAGGTTTGGGTGTGTTTCTCGCGGTCGTCGGGTCGTTATTTGCGCTCTTCGTCAGCGCTTACTCCATGCGTATGCAATTGATCGACTGGCGGTCGCTGCCCGTGCCCGGGTTGCTGTGGTTCAACACCGGTGTTCTGATCGTGAGCAGTGGCGCGCTGCAATGGGCGCATGTTTCCGTAGATCGCGACGACAGCGAAAATGTGCTGACCGGCCTGCTTGCAAGCGGCGTTTCCGCCGTTGTGTTCCTGATAGGTCAGTTGCTGGTGTGGCACCAGCTCAACATCGGGGGCTACTTTCTGGCGGCCAATCCAGCCAACGCCTTCTTCTATCTGATCACCGCGGTCCATGGACTGCACTTGCTCGGCGGTCTCGTGGCTTTGGGCAGAACCATCGTCAAGGCATGGCGCGGTGTTGAAATCCCGCAACTGCGTTTGAGTGTGGAATTGTGCACGATGTATTGGCACTTCCTACTCCTGGTCTGGTTGATCCTGCTCGCTCTGCTGACAGGCTGGGCGGACGAATTCGTCACCATCTGTCGCCAGTTGCTGACATAGGAAAGGCATCGATGCGATGGCAGAGACTGTGCTGGCAAACATCGAAAAGCGCCGAACGACGACCGCAGGCTGGCAAGGTATTGTCGCCGACTGGTCCTCGGACCAACGGGCATTCAAGAATGTATCCTGGGGAAAGGCCATGATGTGGATCTTTCTCCTCAGCGATACCTTCATCTTCGGTTGCTTCCTGCTGTCGTACATGACGGCGCGCATGTCCACGACGGTGCCCTGGCCAAACCCGAGTGAAGTCTTCGCTCTGACGATTGCAGGACAACACATCCCGCTCATTCTGATTGCCATCATGACCTTCGTGCTGATCAGCAGCAGCGGGACAATGGCTATGGCCGTCAATTTCGGCTACCGCCACGATCGCCGCAAAACGGCGATGCTGATGCTGGTGACAGCTGCGTTCGGTGCGACATTTGTCGGAATGCAGGCTTTCGAGTGGACCAAGCTGATCATGGAGGGGGTGAGGCCCTGGGAAAATCCGTGGGGGGCGGAGCAATTCGGCTCATGCTTTTTCATGATTACAGGATTCCACGGCACGCACGTAACGATTGGCGTGATTTTCCTGATTATCATTGCGCGAAAGGTCTGGCGCGGAGATTTCGAGACCGGACATCGGGGATTTTTCACAAGCAGGAAGGGAAACTACGAGATCGTCGAAATCACCGGCCTGTATTGGCATTTCGTCGATTTGGTATGGGTGTTTATCTTTGCCTTTTTCTATCTTTGGTGAGGGAAAAACATGGCTGAAGTCACGCTACATGCAACGCCCCCTACATCCCCCGCGGCCCATGCCGAGGGACATCAGCATCCGATCAAGCTTTATCTCGTGGTCTGGGGATGGCTTTTTGTTCTGAGTACATGCTCTTACCTCGTCGACTACTTCAACCTGCAGGGGTATCTGAGGTGGTCTCTCATCGTGCTGTTCATGATGTTGAAGGCGGGCTTGATTGTTGCGGTCTTCATGCACATGGCGTGGGAGCGTCTGGCTTTGGCTTATGCCATCCTGCTCCCGCCATTGGTGTTGCTGGTTTTTGTCGGGATCATGGTGTTTGAATCGGACTACACGCTGTTGAGTCGGATCATTTTCTTCAAGACTGGGGCGTGAAGATGAGCGGGGGTCTCGTGCGCAAGGAGGACTTCCATGACCACATATATCATGCTTGCAAACTGGACTGATCAAGGTATCCAGCACTTCAAGGACTCGCCACGTCGTCTCGACCTGGCGAAGAAAGCTCTCAAGGACATGGACGGAGAGTTCAAATCGTTTTTTCTGACCATGGGCGACTATGACATCGTCGCGGTTTACGAAGCGCCGGACGATGCCGTCGCCGCGCGCTTCAACTTGCAGCTGGGTATGCTGGGAAACATTCGAACGCACACATTGAAAGCGTTTCCCGAAACGGCTTACCGGGAGATCATCAAGTCGCTAGGCTGATTGCGGACCGGAGGCACGTCCGCGAGATGCCACGCGCCGGTCAAATGACATGTCGACGGGAAAGAAGGTCGAGATGGCGCCCGCTGGCGGAAAGTAGGCGGGACACAATTGCAGTGAAGACGAGGTAGTGCGCAGATGCAATTTACCGTTGGATTCAAGTTAAAGGGCAAGGCGGGCCATGTTGTCGTGGACGCCGAGGACGCGCTTGTCGCCGCTCTGAAAGTCAAGGCGGAGCTCCCGGAAGCGATGACGATGTATGTGCGCCCACAAAACCGGCGCGGCGACGCACGACACCCGTCACATGTGCCCGTCGACGAGCGCGCCGAGGATACTCATTGACGATAGGTTGGGATGAGCAAGCCGGTGCAAGTCATGGTTCGTTCGGGTGGTCATAGCAAACTCAAGCCGACAGCTTCAGTTGGCGCTGAAGCACAAGAAGGAAGTCACGATGTTTCGCGTGGCCGCGGCGTCATATGGCTGAGCAGATCCATCGGCAACGGAAAGACCACAGTCGATGATCGCTCGCCTGCAATGTCGTGCAACGCCGCAAAATAGCGCAGCTGCATCGCCTGCGGCTCCTGAGCAAGGATCCGGCCGGCCTCGACGAGCTTCTCGGCGGCTTGCTGCTCGCCTATCGCATTGATCACTTTCGCCCGCCGCAGCCGCTCCGCCTCGGCCTGCTTGGCGATGGCACGCACCATGTTTTCATTGAGGTCGATATCCTTGATCTCGATGTTGGTGACCTTGATGCCCCACGCGTCGGTTTGCTGATCGAGGATCTCCTGAATGTCGGCGTTGAGTTTGTCGCGCTCTGCGAGCATTTCATCCAGCTCATGCTTGCCGAGCACCGAGCGCAGCGTGGTCTGCGCTAACTGGCTGGTTGCGACCATGTAATTTCCGACCTTGATGATAGCACGTTCCGGGTCGACGATGCGGAAATAGAGAACGGCGTTCACCTTGACGGAAACGTTATCGCGGGAAATGACGTCCTGCGGCGGCACATCCTGCACCATCACCCTGAGATCGGCCTTCACCATCTGCTGCACGAACGGAATCAGGATGATGAGGCCCGGACCTTTCACGCCGGTGAAGCGTCCGAGTGTGAAGACGATGCCGCGCTCGTATTCTCGCAGTATGCGAATGGCGGAGGAGAGAAAGGCGATCACGATGATCGCGAGCAGCGAATAGGCTATGTAATCGAGCATCATCGTACACCTCCCTCGTCGGCGCTGAGTGCCGGCCGGCGACGCACCATCAGCGTCAGATCCGTGATGCTGGCGATCTCGACCGTCTCTCCGGGCTTGAATGTTTCCATGCCGCGGGCTCGCCAGCGCTCACCCTGCGTGAAGACGTGACCTTCGATGTCATTCCAGTCGAGAACTTCGGCGGGCAGGCCGCGCATGGCCTGCGCGCCGATTCGTGCCGGAGCTTTGCGGGCGCGCCGGAGCGAGCCGAGCACAATGAGAAGCAGTCCGATGAACATTGCCGTCACGATGCTGACGAGCGTCCATGACAGCCGGTATCCGGGCACTTCGATCCTGAACAACATCAACCCACCAAGAACCAGGGCAATGGCTCCGCCGAGGCCAAGAACCACGGTCGGGTTGAAGGCCTCGATAATCAGAAGCGCGATCCCCAACATCATCAGCCCAAGGCCGGCATAGTTGATTGGCAGCAGGTTGAAGGCATAGAGGCCCAGAAGCAGACAGATCGTACCAACCACGCCGGGCGCGACGGCGCCAAGAGACGTGAATTCAAAAATCAGGCCGTAGATGCCAACCAGCAGAAGAATGAAGGCGACGTTGGGGTTGGTGATCACAGACAGAAATTGCGCGATCCATCCGGAGTCGATCGTCTCGATCGTCGCATCCGTTGTCGCCAGATGCCGTCTGTCGCCACCGGGAAGCTCCACGACGCGACCATCGACCTGTCTGAGCAGTTCGACCGGGTCGCGCGCAATGAGGTCGATAACATTCGCTTGCAACGCAACACTGGCGGAAAGACTAGCTGCCTCCCGGACAGCCTTCTCGGCCCAATCGGCGTTACGTCCTCGCAACTCGGCCAAGCTGCGGATAAAGGCGACAGCGTCGTTCGTCGCCTTCGCCATCATTGCATCCTTCGGCTCCGTTTGCTGGGCGCTATCTTTCTTGTCCTTGCCGTCTTTGTCAGGGGTGCTGCCCGGCAGGCCTGGCACCGGACTGCCCATTTGCACGGGCGTCGCGGCGCCCAGATTGGTGCCCGACGCCATTGCGGCGATATGCGTTGCATAGAGGAGATAAGTGCCGGCGCTGGCGGCGTGTGCCCCGGGCGGAGCAACATAACCTATGACAGGAACGGGCGATGCCAGCACGTCGGCGATAGTCTCACGCATGCTGGTGACGAGACCGCCCGGCGTATTCAGGCGCAGAATGACAGCTTCGGCGCGCTGTTCGCTTGCCTTGGCGAGAGCGTCTTTCACGTAGCTGGCGGTTGCCGGTCCGATCACTCCGTCGATTGCGATCGTCAGCACAAGTTTTCCACTCCCCTCCGCCGAGACAGGCGTGGTGGGGGAGACAGCCAGAGCGACAATCGCAATTGTCGCCGTAAGAGTGGCCTGTACGGTCTGCACAGCCTGGCCTCCCTTATCAAGATGATGTGGGGGGTCCTGGCAGAATCTCAATACGACGGGGATTGGCGAGCCGCCGCTCGCTGTCGAAACCAATGTGAGGGCTGCGCAAGACGAGAAGAATCGTCGATATTATCAGGCAGTCTCAATGACATAAGAAGTTCGCGGTTTCGATCCACGCCCTTGCTTCGCCTCCGAATATAATGGCGTGACCGCGTAGGCACGGCCTTCTTCATCGCGGCTCGATGAGCAAAGTTCTGTCATCGAACTGTTCGACGATCATGCCGACGGCCCGCGCCCCTCCGCCGGATCGCAAGAGGAGCGCTGGCCGTGTTTCAGTGATGGGCCGAAACGCTCTTGACGCACTCGGACAACAAATCACCTGACGCAGAATGGCTGACGTCGCCCAGACTGACGATACCGACCATCCGTTTACTCTTGTTGATCACCGGTAGCCTGCGGACCCGCAGTTTCTCCATGTGATGTACTGCCTTTGCGAGGTCATCGTCCTCCCGGCAACAATGGATACCTTCGGTCATCACATCGCGTGCCGTCGCGCGGCCGGCATCGAAGCTGTTCCTCGCGAGCCCTTTGCAGACAATGTCGCGGTCGGTCACCATCCCGATCAGGCGGTCGTCCTCGCCAACCGGAACGCAGCCAATGTCATGCCCCCGCATCAATTTCGCGAGCTCGGTGACAGGAGTGTCGGGGCTAACCCAATCGACACCTTTGTGCATCACCTCTTTGACTTTCATGGCGAACCTCCATTCCTAGAGTTCAGGTGAATTGATGCAATGCAGTATGTCTCGCCTCCCTCCATGTCCTCCAACTATACAATCAATTACGTGCGAGGTCGCAGAAGAAAAATCATGCCTGCGCGATCAGACCGGACAAACGCGGCCGCTGTTTCAATCCACGCTCCTGAACAGCGCGCATTCGACGCAAGGCCGGGACCATCCACGGTTGCAAGTGGAAATGGAACCCAAATAATCCAAACGTGTCTCATTGGACAGGGAGCGGTCCTATCCACTAGTTTGGCAGGCGGCGGTGTTGCACACCTCCGGACGAGATCATTGGGAATGAAAGAGAAAAAGGATATCGTAGAAAACTGGTTGCCGCGTTACACCGGCACGCCGCTTGCTGAGTTCGGAGAGTATGTTCTCTTGACCAACTTCGACAACTACGTCGAATGGTTCGCCACGGCGTATGGCAGTTTGGTAAAGGGCGCAGATCGACCGATGCCCAATGCGACTGCCGATGGTATCACTCTGATTAACTTCGGCATGGGAAGCCCGAATGCTGCGACCGTGATGGATCTGTTAAGTGCCATCGCGCCGAAAGCCGTGTTGTTTCTCGGCAAATGCGGTGGGTTGAAACGCAAAAATAAAATTGGCGATTTGGTTCTACCGATTGCGGCTATTCGGGGCGAAGGCACCTCAAATGATTACTTGCCCCCGGAGGTTCCTGCGCTGCCCGCGTTCCAGTTGCAACGCGCGGTGTCGACCATGATCCGCGATCTCGGTCACGACTATTGGACCGGCACCGTGTACACGACCAATCGTCGTGTCTGGGAACATGATGATCGCTTCAGGGATATATTGCGTCGTACACGGAGCATGGCGATCGACATGGAGACCGCAACAATCTTTGCTGCGGGATTTGCCAATCACATTTCGACTGGCGCACTGCTTCTCGTGTCCGATCAGCCAATGATTCCCGAGGGTGTGAAGACCGAAGCGTCGGATCAGGAGGTGACCGCGAACTATGTCGAAAGGCATATCAGGATCGGAGTGGAGGCCCTGAAGCTTGTGCGGCGCCGCGGCCGCAGCGTCAAGCATTTGCGTTTCGAAGACGATTTCGATGCAGGGCATGAGACGTAAAGAGGCGTCGCACCGCTGCATCGACAATTAAGCAGCGGTACGATCTTTCCATTTGGGTCTGCGACGGCCGCCGCGGATCGTCGGACTAATCCTCAGTCATGCGCGCTAAAGCGGCCGTGCTGGGCGTTGGCCATCAGGCGCGCAAACTGCGCGTGACCCATATGAAGCAGCGTCTCGTGATCGCCAGCTTCCAGATAGACCTCCGGCTGCGCCTGGATGCTGTCGTCGACGATGATATCCAGCCCGTAGCATTTACCGACGGCAGGAACTGCACCGTGTGCGCAGTCGCGGAACAGCTGATGGATCTCGGTTTCATCGGCCATGTGGACATTGTCGCCGAGTGATGTTCTCAGGTCCGACAGGCGGAGGTGATGCGATGCGGGCAAGACGGCCAGTATATATTCGCCGTCGCGCCGCAACACGATGCCCTTGGCGAGGCGATCGCCCGAGATGTGGCATGCCTCAGCCGTGCCGGACGACGTCATGCGGAGTTCGTGCGGGATCACCTCGTATTGGATGTTTTCAGCGGCCAGGTATTTTTGCAGGGTGGGAGCAATGGTCATGGCGTGACCTCCGGGGCAAAATGCAAGCCATCCATCGTAAGGTCTTTGTCTGCAGACTCTCGCCGTGCGATGGGCGGCTGCGTGGTTGTAGGCTCAGCATAGGCCTCCCATCCGACAGCTGCAATTCGTTATCGGTGACCAACTCTCTCGCGAGATAAATCAGAATGCCCGCGCTGTCGGTGGTGACTGCGCGAGCGCCGCAATGGTTCTTCCCCAAACCGGGGGCTGCTGTCCATTTGTGCGCATGCGGGGATCGCATGAGGTATCAATCGAAATTACATATCCATTTCAAAAACATAGGGGGGCGAAGTTTTATTCTGAATGGCGTGCCATTTTCCAGAACGCACAGCATTCACAGACAGGCCGATCGACCACGATGTCATGTGGTGACGCGCATCTCCGCTTAATGTCACCCCGGGTTCAGCGCCGAAGTGTGTGGCGCGCGCAGTGTGTGCGGCCGGTTGGTTGCGAGGGCATGGTCGTCGGGCTAGCCTATGCGCAGGACAAGTCCAAAGGTGAGAGCATATGACCCCGCGCGAACGTCTCGACCAATTGCACCCGGAAATGACCGTATGGCGCAGGGATTTCCATGCGCATCCGGAGATTGGCTTTGAGGAGGAGCGCACCAGTGCGCTGGTGGCGGAGCGGCTGTCGGAGTGGGGTATCGAGGTGCATCGTGGCCTCGGCGGCACCGGCGTCGTCGGCGTAATCCGTGGCCGTCATCAGGCGGCGGGTAGCAACCGGGCCATTGGCTTGCGCGCTGATATGGACGCGCTGCCGATGGAGGAGGGCAACGGTTTTGCCCACCGCTCGCAGAATGCCGGCCGCATGCATGCCTGCGGCCATGACGGTCACACCACGATGTTGCTTGGCGCTGCGAAATATCTTGCCGAGACGCGCAATTTCGCCGGCACGGTGCATCTGATCTTTCAGCCGGCCGAGGAAGGGCTCGCTGGCGCCAAGGCGATGATGGACGACGGGTTGTTCGAGCGTTTCCCCTGCGATTCCATCTATGCGATCCATAACAGCCCGGACATGCCGCTCGGCACCGTCAAGGCGTTGACCGGCACGGCGCTGGCGGCGATCGATTATTTCAAGGTGACGCTGCGTGGCCGTTCCTCGCACGGTGCGCATCCGCATCAGGGTATCGATACGGTGGCCATGGCAGCGCAGGTGGTGAATGCGCTGAACGCGATTCCGTCGCGCCAGATCGATGCGCTGGAATCCGCCATCATCAGCATCGGCCAGATCCATGGCGGTACCTCGGACATCGTTCTGCCCGAGACGGTGGAGTTGCGCGGCTCGGTACGTACGCTGAAGCCCGAGGTGCGCGAACGCGTCGAGGAATTGTTCATGCGCGCGGTGACGCTGACCGCGCAGGCCTGCGGCGGCACGGTGGAGATCGAGTATCGCCACGCCTATCCGGCCACCATCAACACGGCCGACGAGACGGTGCGCGCGGCAGAAGCCGCGGCGGCGGTGCCGGGCGTTACCGAGGTGCTGCGCGAAGGCAATCCAATTCTTGCCGGTGAAGATTTCGCGTTCATGCTCGAACGCAACCGTGGTGCCTATCTGATGTTCGGGCAGCGCACCGCCGACAAGGGCGGCGTGCCCGTTCACAATCCCGGCTACGATTTCAACGACGATCTCTTACCGATCGGCGCGAGCTATCTCGCCGGGCTGGTGGAGCAAGAGCTCGCATAGACCGCGATCAACGCGATCTGAGCGGCGTGTCTACGCCGCGCCGCTCTTCGGAATGGTGCGGCCGATGACGCGCAAAAGGTCTGCGCGCACCGACTCGATGTGACGTTCAAGGAAACGGCAGGCGTCATCGATCTTCTGGCTGCGGCACAGCGCGATGAGTTCGGCGTGTTCTTTCTCAGCGATGCCCATCGCGGTGGTGGTCGAGAGTTGCATGCGCGTGTAGCGGTCGCTGGTTTGCAGCAGCGCCATCACGATCGTCTGTGTGCGCGGCTGCCGCGCCCGGACATACATCGCCATGTGGAAATCGGCGTTGAGCTGTCCCCATTCGCTGATATTGCCGGCGGCAATCGCCTTCTCGAAGCGGTGCTGGATGTCGTCGAGTGCAGCGAAGTCGTTGTCGACAAAATGCGGCGCGGACTGCGCCAGCATCCGTGGCTCGAGGATGACCCGGAGATCGAACACGTCGTTGATTTCGTCGAGCGACAGTTCCGAGACGATAGCGCCCTTCTGCGGGACGATCTTCACCAGCCCTTCGGCCTCAAGCTGAAACAGGGCTTCCCGCACCGGAATCCGGCTGACGCCATAGGCCTCGCCCAAGGCGTCCTGGCGCAACTGCGCGCCGGCCGGGTGGGTGCCGTCGAGGATGGCCTGGCGGAGTTGATCCGCGATCATGGCCGACAGGGTGCGGTGCTTTAGCGGCGCGCTCATTGATTTATCGAGCCTTTTCTCTGGATTTCGGCCGGATTGATCTCTCCGTCTTCGCTGCCGCACAAAAACTCCTCAAGGCCCGAATTTGTGCAAATCAGCGTTTGACAGGGAAATTGTATAAATTATACGATCCAAAAATCATATCACAATCGTGACAGCGGGGGCAGTTTATGAGTGACCAGACGATGTCGACGGCCCCGGCCATCGGGGCCCGCCGGGTCATCCTGGTGGCGTCCGCCGGGCTGCTGGCCTTCGAGCGGCTGGCTCTGATGGGCCTGATGTATCTGCTGACGGCGCTGATCCTGGTGAATGTCGTCACCCGCTATTCGCACTTCCCGATCTACTGGATCGATGAGTCGGCGGTGTATTCGGTGGTCTGGCTGACCTTCATCGGCGCCTCCGCGATGACCCGCCTGCGGCTCGACTTTGCGGTCACGATGATGACCGAACGTCTGTCGGCCAGAAGTCAGCAGATCTTCAAGATTATCGCCACGAGCACGGTGATCGTGTTCGGTGTCGGCCTGATCGTCACCTGCATGCTCTGGATGGACCCGATCGGCCTTGCGCAAGCAGGCTTCGACGCGAAGAAGTTCGCGGGCCAGACCTTCAATTTTCTCTACACCGAGCGCACCCAGACGCTGAACTGGCCGACATGGGTCCTCTATCTGACGCTGCCCATTTTCGCGGTGTCGATCACCATCCATGGCATTGCGAATCTGCTCGAGGACCTCGGCCTCGTCGCCAAGGTGCGGCCGAAAGGCTTCCAGCTCTCCGAACTCGACGGGGTGAACTGATATGATCACTTTCGCCGCATTCACGGTGATCATGCTGGTCGGCGTGCCGATCGGTCTTTGCCTTTGCCTCGCCGGCTTCGTCTACATCATGGCGTCCGGCAATCCGGTGCTGTTCCAGTCCTATCCGCTGCAACTGTTCGGCGGCGTCGACAGCTACGGTCTGATCGCGATCCCGCTGTTTATCCTGATCGGCGAGATTATGAATGGCGGCGGCATCACCAAGCGCATCGTCGACATGGCGATGGCCTTTGTCGGCTCACTGAAGGGCGGACTGGCTTACGTCAACATTCTCGCCAATATGTTCATCTCCTCCATTCTCGGCTCGGCGACCGCACAGGTCGCGATCATGGCGCAGATCATGGTCCCGGAAATGGAAAAGAAAGGCTACGACAAGACCTTCGCTGCCGGTCTCACCGCCTACGGCGGCATGCTCGGCCCGATCATTCCGCCGTCGGTAATGTTCGTGGTCTACAGCGTGCTGGCGCAGGTGTCGGTCAGCGACATGTTGATCGCGGGCATCATTCCCGGTGTCATCCTCACAGTGATGTTCTGTGTCGTCATCGCGCTGATGGGCTACGTCTACAACTATCCGCGTGCGGACTATCAGACGCCGAAACAGCGTGTGATGACCATCCTGCGCACCTCGCCGACACTTTTGATTCCCATCGTCATCGTCGGCTCCATCCTTGGCGGCCTTGCGAATGCGACAGAATCGGCTGCGGTCGGCGCAGTCGCTGCTGCTGTTGTTGGCAAATACTGGACCAAGGAATTCGAGTGGTCGCAGCTACCGCAGATGATGCTGCGCTCCGGTATCTATTCGGCGATCGTGCTGTTTCTTGTGGCTGCGGCCGCCGTGTTTTCCTGGGTCTTGATCTTCGGCAAGGTGCCGCAGGAGACCGCCGCCTGGATCCAGACTGTTGCCAAGGATCCGATCAGCTTCATGCTGATCTGCAATGTCATCCTGCTGGTCATCGGCACGGTGATCGACGGCGTGCCCGGCCTGATCATGACCGTGCCGATCCTGCTGCCGGTGGCGACCGAGATCTACCACATCGACCCGCGTCACTTCGGCGTGGTCGTCGTGATCAATCTCGTGCTCGGATTGCTGTCGCCGCCGGTCGGACTCTGTTTCTTCGTCGCCGCCGCCGTCACAGGCGCCAAGCCCGGCAAGATGTTCATGGTGACGCTGCCGTTCTTCTTCATCTCCTGCATCCTGTTGGTGCTGCTCTCCCTCTATCCGTATCTGTCTCTCGCCCTCATCAAGTAAGCCCCATACCCATCAAGGAGCCTCTGTCATGACCATCTCACGTCGTCGCTTCCTCGCCGCATCGGCAGCTGCTTCGGTGTTTGCGCCGTCGCTCGCATTGGCGCAGGCCAAGGAGCTGCGTCTCGGCCTGATCACGCCGAACGGCCATTCCTGGAACAAGGCTGCGCTGAAGCTCGCCGATCAACTCAAGGAAGAGACCAAGGGCCGTCTCACCATGACGGTGTTTCACTCCGGCCAGCTCGGCAACGAAGCAGCGATGATGCAGCAGTTGCAGACCGGCGCGCTCGATATGGGCTTTATTCAGGCTGCCGAACTCGGTTCGCGCGTGCCGCATATCGCGGCGATCAACGCGCCCTATATCGTGCGCTCCACGCCAGCCGTGGCGAAATTCGTGCGTCATCCGGCGGCAGTCAAACTGTTCGACGTGCTTCCTGCGGAAACCGGCACCATCGGCCTCGGCTGGGGCATCACCGGCATGCGCGCGGTTTTCGCGGTCAGGGATCTCAACACGCTCGCCGACATCAAGGGCATGAAGCTGCGTATCAATCCGACGCCGGTCTATCGCGACTTCTACTCATCGCTCGGCGCCGCACCGACGCCGATTCCGACGCCGCAGGTGTTCGACGCCATGTCGAACGGCCAGGTCGATGGTCTTGAAGCCGATCTGGAATTCTCCTGGAACCAGCGCTTCGACAAGGTGTCGAAGTCGATCCTGCAGATGAATGCCGTCTTCATGCCGATGGCCGCGGTCGTGTCCGGCCGCGTCTGGCAGTCGCTGCCCGCCGCCGACAAGGAGCTGATCACCAAGGCGGTGAAGTCGACGCTTGATGCGCAGATCGACGAATTGGCTGCTGGCGAGCCGGCACTGATCGAGAATTTCAAGGGCACGTCGGTGCCGGTGCGTCAGGTGGCCGTCAAGGATACCGAAGCCGTCATCGCCGAATTCGACAAGATCTGGCTGCCCAAAGCGCCTGTGCTCGCCGAGCTGCGCAAGGTCGGCGCGACGATCTGATCCTCAATGCCACCCCATCGTCCTCATCAACCGGCGCGCTATGCGCGCCGGCATCACACGGAGTTTTGCCATGAGTCCCCGTATTTCCTGGGAAGGTGTCTTCCCCGCAGTCACTACCCAATTCCATGACGATCTGTCGCTCGACATCGACGCCACCGCGAAGGTCATGGACGGCCTGATCCGCGACGGTGTGTCCGGCCTGATCATCTGCGGCTCCGTCGGCGAGAACACCTCGCTGGAGCGCAAGGAAAAGATCGCGATCATGGAAGCGGCCAAGTCGGTCGCGAAGGGCCGCGTGCCCGTGCTCTGCGGTATCGCCGAATTCACCACGGCCTTTGCCGTGGATACCGCGAAGGAAGCCGCACGCGTCGGCATCGATGGCATCATGGTGATGCCCGCTTTGGTCTACTCGTCCAAGCCGCACGAGACTGCCGCGCACTTTCGTTCGGTCGCCACCGCCACCGATCTGCCGGTGATGCTCTACAACAACCCGCCGATCTACAAGAACGATGTCACCCCCGACATTCTCGCTACGCTGGCCGATGTCGACACGGTCGTCTGCTTCAAGGATTCGTCAGGCGATACACGCCGCTTCATCGACACGCGCAATATGGTCGGCGACCGCTTCGTGTTGTTCGCCGGCCTCGACGACGTGATCGTTGAGAGCGTGGCGATGGGCGCCGTCGGCTGGGTGTCCGGCATGTCCAATGCGTTCCCGCGCGAGGGCGAGACGCTGTTCCGTCTGGCCAAGGCCGGACGACTCCAAGAGGCGATGGCGATCTATGAGTGGTTCATGCCGCTGCTGCATCTCGATGCGCGCCCGGATCTCGTCCAGTGCATCAAGCTGTGCGAAAACATCATGGGCCGCGGTACCGCACTGACCCGGCCACCACGTCTGGCGCTGCTGCCGCATGAAAAAGCGGAAGTGGAGGGAATCATGACCAAGGCGCTGCGTCACCGTCCGATGCTGCCGGATGTCGGCCTCAAGGCAGCTTAACGACTCGTCGCTATCTGAAATTTATCGGCGCGTCAGTCGTGGCGCCGATGTCTTATGTAGCGATGCCTTCGCACAGCTAGACATCTTCGTCGTCGCGATCGCGTTTCGGTGTGGCGATATCGCCGTCTTCCTCGTCGTCGTCAGGCCGCGGCGGCGCGGGGACGGGTTTTTGCTTGTCGTCCTTGGCCGGTTTGTCGTCGCGGGCTCCGCCCACTCGTCCGCTCATCATTTTCCCCGCCGGATTGCTTGTGTTGACCTCATTCTGACCGTGATTGAAGCAGATATTGTCGTAATCCCGCAATTGCCCTGTGTTTTTCCGCATGACCGTGTAAACGGGGGCGAATCCTGCCCGCTTTGAAATCGGGCGAATCTTGTTCTGGAGTGACGATGAAAAAACCGAAGTTAGAGCTCGACGAACCGCAGGCGCGCAAATTCGTTCGCGCCGACAGGGCGCCGACTGAAGGTTATTCACTGGTGGTGGATGGCCATTTCAAATCCCATCACGATACGGTCGAAGCCGCGGAAGAAGCCGGCATGAAGCTGAAGAACCAGTTTCAGATGCTTCAGATCCAGGTCTACGATTCTGCGACCAAGACCCGTACCATGATCGAATGGCCTGCGCCGAGTGCGGCCTGAGATAGATCAGACCCTGCGAAAGCAGGTCCTGCGATAGTCAGGTCCTGCGGCCGCCGCTGCGCTGATCGGCGAGCCACGCTGCCAGGGCCTGTGCTTTTTCCGTCGATTTGCTTGACGATGTCTTGCTCGAAGACGTCTTGCCCGATTTCGTTGCGGTCTTCTTCTTGGCCGGCGCGGGGGGCGATACCGCTTCGCGGGCAAGGCGCATGGCCTTCAGTCGGGCCATGTTGTCGAGTACCGCTTTGGCCGCGGCGTCGCGTTCGGATTTCGTCGCTTTGTCGTCAGTTGGCATCAGCTCGTTTTCTTTTTTCTGGTAGCTTTCGGTTTGGGTTCGGGCGGGTTGGCCAGTTCTTCGGCTTCCCTGGCAAGGCGAAGCGCGCGCAGTTCCTCGGTCCGCTTGCGGATAGCGACATCGGCGGCCGCAATGTCGGCCATCGCCTTCACGCCTTCAGCTTCCTGCGCCGCCTTGCGGGCGAGCCGGATTTCCTTCAGTTCTGCGGGTGTCTTCTGTTCCTGTTCGGTGTCCATCAACGCCTCGGGTTGGGCCGCGCGATTGGCGCGCAGCGAACTCTGTGTCATTCTTATCACGTAGATATAGGAAGCGGCACCCCTGCTGCCACCTAACTGGCCGCTGCAGTTAATCGCTTTGTGCCGGAAATGCGGCGAATTCGACGCGAATGAGGCCAGGTTGCGTCCGTCAGGCCTTCCTGAGACAATCCGGTGGTAATCCGGACTGCAAGAATCTCCATGATCCGCACACTATTCAACGATGGCGCCGACAACCTGCGCGGCCGCATTATCGCTATCTACGCCATTCTGATCCCGGCCAATGTGCTGGCCTGGATATGGGCCCTGATCGCCTTCCGCGACCAGCCGGTTCTGCTGGGCACCGCGCTGCTCGCCTACACCTTCGGCCTGCGCCACGCCGTTGACGCCGACCACATTGCGGCCATCGACAATGTGACGCGCAAGCTCATGCAGTCCGGCAAGCGGCCGCTGTCGGTGGGCCTGTTCTTCTCGCTCGGCCATTCCACCGTAGTGGTCGTGGCATCCGTCTTCGTGGCGCTGGCAGTGTCGGCGCTGCAGGACAAATTTGCGAACTTCAAGGAAATCGGTGGCCTTATCGGCACCAGCGTTTCGGCCTTCTTCCTGCTGATCGTGGCAGTGGCCAATATCTTCATTCTCGTATCGGTGTATCGGCTGTTCAAGGCGGTGAAGCGCGGTGAGCGTTTCATCGATGAAGATCTCAATGTTTTGCTTTCGCAGCGCGGCGTCATCGGCCGCATGCTGTGTTCGGTCTTCGCCGTGATCTCGAAGAGCTGGCACATGTATCCGCTCGGCATCCTGTTCGGCCTCGGCTTCGACACCGCGACCGAAATCGCGCTTCTGGGTATCTCCGCCTCGCAAAGCGCCGATGGCATGTCGATGTGGTCGATTCTCGTGTTTCCCGCACTGTTCACCGCGGGAATGTCGCTGGTCGACGCGACGGACTCGGTGCTGATGGTGCGTGCCTATGGCTGGGCTTTCGTGAAGCCGATCCGCAAGCTGTATTACAACATGATCATCACGCTGGTGTCGGTGATCGTGGCGCTGGTGATCGGCGGTGTCGAGGCGCTCGGTCTGATCGGCCGCAAGCTCGACCTGTCGGGCAGCTTCTGGGACGGCATTGAGGCGCTGAACGAGAATTTCGGCGCGCTCGGCTATCTCATCATCGCGATTTTCATCCTGAGCTGGATGATCTCGGTGATCGTCTATCGCGTCAAAGGCTACGACGACATCGAGGTACGGGTTCACGAGGCCTGATGCGGCGTCGCTATTTGGGCGTCATCTTTTCCAGCGCTGCGCGCTTCCACAGATCCCAGGCCCGGCCATGGATCTGGTCGATCACAGCCAGCGTTTTCTGGCTTTCCTCGCCCAGCAGATAGCTCACGGATCCGCCAAGCGCGAGCGCCTGCGACTGCAGCTGCGCATTGACGTTGCTGTAATGGGCGCGAAACACTGCCATCGGAATCGTGCCCGCCACGACGACGCTGCCATGGCCCCGCATCAGCGCGACACTGCGGTCGCCGAGCGTACTGGCCAGCGCCTTGCCCAACTGCGCGTTGCTGACCAGCATGTTGCTCATGCCGGCGCTGTCGCGAATCTCGAACACCGGCGCTTCAGGGAAAAGAAAGGCGCCAAGGTGAAACACCGGCCGCAGCGGTGTGCTGCTGACGCTGAAGGGAATAATTCCCGGCGAATGCGTATGGACGACAGCTTTGACGTCGGGCCGGGCCTTGTAGATTTCGCCGTGGATGAAGCGTTCGAGAAAGCTGGCGCGTCCCTTCGCGTCGACGGGATTGGAATCGAGGTCGTATTCCATGATGTCGTCGGTGGTGACCAGGGCCGGGGCCACGGAGCGACCCATCAGATAGCGGTTGGGGTCGGTCGGGTGGCGCATGCTGACATGGCCGAAACCATCGATCACATTGAGGTCGGTGAGGACGCGGTTCGCCACCACGAGGTCCTGCATCAACGCCGGATCGACGGAGCCGGCAGATGTTGGTGCGGGGGGCTGTGCTGCGATTTGTGCGGAGGCCGGTTGCAAGGAGAGTGAGAACACCATTGCCAGCAGCATTGGCGCAGCCGATCGTGTCGACACCATTGTCATCCCCCCTGTCGAGTGGCGGGTTGGTCCGCCTTGCTCGCTATATCATGCGGCCAACACCGGGCCGCCAGCTTTCTTCCACGCATCGATGCCGCCGTCCAGATGCGCGGCATTGTCGATCCCTGCATCCTTCGCGGCATTCACCGCCATGGCCGAACGTTCGCCGAAGGCGCAGAAGAACACGATGCGGCGCTTGGTGGCAGTGGCGACCTCGCGCAACATGCCGCCGGGCTTGAGGCTATCCGATATCGACGGGTAGGGCGCATGCAGCGCACCGGCGAGCACGCCGTGCTTGGCGCGTTCGCTACTCTCGCGCAGATCAACCAGCAGGATGGCGGGATCGCCAAGATGAGCAATAGCCTCCCGCGGAGACAGCGCCAGGCCTTGCTTCTTCAGCGCGTCTGGCTTCAGCCCGACCTTCATATTGGCCGGGATCACCACATCCATCAGTTTCGGATTTGGCAGGTTGAGCTTGCCCATTAGCTCGATGTAGTCCTCCACGGACTTCACCTGCAGCCGCGGATTGTAGCGCTTCTCTTCGCCGATGGTGCTGACGGTGTCGCCCTTGTAGTCGTGCGCAGGGAATACCATCGTCTCGTCGGGCAGCTTGAGCAGGCGGTTGAACAGTGAATCATACTGCGCCCGCGCGCTGCCGTTCTGGAAATCCGTGCGGCCGGTGCCGCGGATCAGCAGCGTGTCGCCGGTGAAGACGCGGTCGCCCATTAGATAGCTGTAGGAGTCATCGGTGTGGCCGGGCGTATACATCACGTCGAGCTCGAGGCCCTCGATCGTCACCTTGTCGCCGTCGCTGACACGCATGGCGACGACGTCCGCCTTGCTCTGATCGCCCATGATGGTGACGCAATGGGTGCGATCGCGCAGTTCGGCGAGGCCGGTGACGTGGTCCGCATGGAGATGCGTATCGACCGCCTTCACAAGCTTCAGGTCGAGCTCGCGCAGCAACTGGCAATAGCGATCGACCTTTTCCAGAACAGGATCGAGGATCAGCGCCTCGCCGCCGTGGCGGCTGGCAAGCAGGTAGCTATATGTGCCGGACACACTGTCGAACAACTGACGGAAGATCATGGGCGCACCAATTCTGCGTGGTCGATCCTTCTTCAGATCGGGTATTCGTCAGAATATTAACCCATTTGGCGGCGTTTGGATGACCTCTTTCTTCTCTTGTTCGTGAAGGCAAGTTCGGGATACTGCCCACAGCAGTGAGGTCCTGATGGCGGAATATGTGGTCGAATTCGGTCGGAATGGCCGCCGCGTGGAAGATGATGGCCGGCTCGATGCCGCAGCTTTCCATCGCAACCACGAGGCGATCTGGCGGGTTCTTGCGACTTTCCTGCAGCAGGCTTGCGGCGATGTCGTGGAAGTCGGCAGCGGCACCGGCCAGCACGTCATTCACTTCGCTGGACAAACGCCCGACATCACCTGGTGGCCGAGCGATCTCAACGACGCCCATCTGAAAAGCATCGCCGCCTGGCGCACCCATGCGCAATTGACCAATGTCAGGCCGCCGCTGCGGATCGATCTCTTGGATCCCGCATGGTGCCCGGAGATGGAGAACGGCAACGGCCCGGATGCTCTGCTCGCGGTGTTCTGCGCCAATGTCGTCCACATCGCGCCTTGGCCCGTCGCCGAAGGTTTGATCGCGGGCGCAGCAAGATATCTGCGGCCGGATGGACGTCTCTTTATCTATGGCCCGTTCAAGCGCGGCGGCAAACATACGGCCGTGAGCAATGCCGTGTTCGACACCAGCCTGCGCGACGGTAATCCTGAATGGGGCGTGCGCGATGTCGAGGAGCTCGAGCGCGTTGCACAGGGCGTCGGCCTCGGGCTGGCAGAGATCATCGAGATGCCGGCCAATAATCTGATTCTGATCTTCGATCGGTCGCCCGACTGATCAGCGCATGGTGCGTGCGCGCTCGCGTGTGTTGATCTGCCGCAGGGCTGTCGTCATAGTTGCGCTGAACGAAGGCCCCGGGACGAACCGGGCCACATCCGGGCGGATTTCCCCATGATCGACGCGGCTACCCCAGAGATACACGATGACGCGCGCGCACGCTCCAACGTGATCAGGCTGGCGGCAGCGCAGGCGCTTGGCGGCGCCAATTCGGCTGTCATCTTCGCCACCGGTGCCATTGTCGGGGCGACGCTGGCGCCGAGCGTGTCGCTCGCGACGGTGCCGATCTCGGTCTATGTCGTCGGCCTTGCCTGCGGAACGCTACCGGTCGGCATGATCTCCCGCGCCTATGGTCGCCGCGTCGCCTTCATCATCGGCAGTGGCGCCGGTGCGATCTGCGGGCTGCTCGGCGCCATCGCGATCCTGAAAGCATCATTCGCACTGTTCTGCTGCGCGACATTCTTCGGCGGCTTCTACGGCGCTGTCGCGCAGTCCTATCGCTTCGCCGCGGCCGATGGCGCCAGCCCGTCCTATCGTCCGAAAGCCGTCTCCTGGGTGATGGCAGGTGGCGTGTTCGCCGGCGTGCTCGGTCCGCAGCTCGTGCAATGGACCATGGATATCTGGTCGCCCTATCTGTTTGCTGCGAGTTTCGCGGCGCAGGCGGTAGTCGCCCTGATCGCGATGGCCTTGCTCTCCACGGTGGATGCGCCGAGGCCCGCGCCCGCGGACACGCATGGTGGCAGGCCGCTGCTGGAGATCGTGCGGCAGCCGCGCTTCATCGCGGCTGCAATTTGCGGCGTGGTGTCGTATTCAATGATGAATCTCGTGATGACCTCGGCACCGCTGGCGATGAAGCTTTGTGGGCTGACGCTGAGCGATTCCAATTTCGGCCTGCAGTGGCACATCGTGGCGATGTATGGGCCGAGCTTCTTCACGGGATCGCTGATCGCGCGCTTCGGCGCATCGAAGGTCGTGGCCGCAGGACTGGCGCTGGAGGCGATCGCTGCAGTGATCGGCATCGCCGGAATCAGCGCCATGCATTTCTGGGTCTGTCTCGTCGTGCTCGGCCTCGGCTGGAATTTCGGCTTCATCGGCGCCTCCGCACTGGTGCTGGAGACCCATCGGCCGCAGGAGCGCAACAAGGTGCAGGCCTTCAACGACTTTCTGGTGTTCGGCCTGATGGCGGTTGGCTCGTTCTCCTCCGGCCAGTTGCTGGCGAATTATGGCTGGTCCACGGTCAATGCTGTGGTCTTCCCGCCGGTCGTTCTCGGGCTCGTGGCGCTGGTCATGGCCGGTTTCATCAAGCGCCGGGCGTCGCAGCAGGCCGCGGCCTTTCCCGATCCGGCGGTCTAACCAAGGTGCATCACACACTTGCCGGCCTGGCGATCACCATCGCCCAAGCCGGCATTTGTGAACGACACTCTGGGACGTCCGGACGTCGTCAGACCGATCCTGTGTTTCCGGTGATCGAAGCAGCCACCAGTTTCTGGGTGATGCCTTGTCCGCTCAGCAGGCGGACAGCCGGACTTCTTGTTTCGGGAAAGATGGCCAGTAGGGTGTTTGACCCTTTCACTTCAGGCCAGCCAAGCTCCTGCGCGTGAATCGCAGCGCGCTGGGACACACGCACAAATGCTGCCGTCGGCTGGCCATTCTTGCCGGTCTCGATCATCAGATTTTTCAGTTCCTTGTCGAGGTAGCGGATCAGGTCGGCTTTCAACGTGCCGAAATCGGCATTGCAATCCTGCAGCACCGCCGTGGCATCGGTGTCATCGACCAGTGCAAGTAACAGGTGCTCCAATGTTGCATATTGATGGCCTCTCTGGTCGGCATAGTCGATTGCGCGTCGCCGCGTCGCGTGAAGCGCGGGCGAAAGCGGCAGCGTCGACAGGTCGATAAGTGCATCGGCGCTTTTCAGCCTCTTCCCTGGGTCGAGGGTCGCCAGCAGCCTCTCCTTTTCGCTGATCGGCAGGACGATATGCGAGGCGATGACGTCGGCAACCCGTCCGGGGTCGAGGGTTCGCTCAAGCGGCGGCCAAATCGGTGGTACGCGCATGTCGTGAGCCGAAACGTAGCTCTCGAACCGTTTGACTGCCTGACGGATCAGTTCGGGCTCATCAGGAATAGGACCCTCACTCACGCCTGTAACATCGGCTCTATACGAGCCGGTCTCGCCTACGAAGCGTTGAATTATGACCCGTTGACGTCCCTGTGCCAGAACCCTGAGCGTGCCGTCATCAAGCCTTTGAATTTCAAGCAGCTGGGCGAGAACGCCAATGTCGTAGATGTCCTCGAAGCCAGGTTCGTCAACAGTTTCGTTCTTTTGAATAGCAAGCACGACCTCCCGTTGCCGCTCGAAGGCATCTTTCAAAGCGAGTATCGTTTTCTCGCGTCCGACAAAAAGCGGATAGGTCGTTGTCGGGAATGGAACGAGATCTCTCAGCGGAATGGCCGGGTAGCTTGATATTCCGCTTTGAAGCTTGATAGTCGGCGTTTCCCGCGAAGTTCGACCGATCTGCAGCATCGCCGACAAGGTATTCCAGTCAGCGACACCCAATATTCTCGATATCAACTCCAGGCTTTCGCTGTGACTGATCGTGATGGCTTTGGTTGTGAGGTTTTCGCGCAGGGTCTGCGCCATAGCCTTTGCATCGCGAAAATCGCGCATCTGTTTCGTCCTTTGCATGAGCGAACCAGGAGGCATCAGGTGGTTGCGTTGCTGACCCGGTCGCTCGGACAAAGGATGTCGGCAAAGGAAGTGATACGTTCACCGTCCCGTTCAGGGCGCAACCGGCAGGTCGTATCAACCAAGATAAAATTGGCTCAAACGCGTCGAGCTGTCAATGAGTGCAGCTGTCGGCTGCCTTCACGCGGTAGTGAGACTTGTATCAGTCCACATCGGCCAATTGGTCCGCAGTCTCGAAGGCGTCGCGCGGCCATGAGATTTGCACCACCGCGCCGTGATCCGGAAAGACACGATTGCTGAAAGTGACTCTGGCGCCGGTGCGCTCCAGCAGCGTGCGCGCAATGAATACGCCGAGGCCGAGGCCGCGATGTTCGCCCTCCTCGGCGGGGCGCCGGCGCGACAGATAGGGCTCGCCGATTCGCTTCAGCAGGTCCGGCGGAATGCCCGGGCCATCGTCCGAGATCGAGATCACGATACTTTCCGCATTCCACCAGGCGTTCACCTCGACCTGCTCCCGCGCGAAATCGACCGCATTCTCCAGAATGTTGCCGACGCCGTAGAGGATCGCCGGATTGCGCATGCCGGCCGGTTCGGGGGCGTTGGCGACGGCGATACGTATCTTGATGGCAATGCCAAAGTCGCGATGCGGCGCCACGGCCTCCTCGATCAGCTGCGAGAGCGGCATGCGGTCGAATGGCGCGCCGCTCGAATTCAGCTGCGTGATCTTGGACAGAATCTCGCGGCAGCGCTGCGCTTGTTCGCGGACGGTCTTCAGGTCGTCGGCGAGTTCCGGGTTGTTGTGAATGTTCTTCTCAAGCTCCCGGGAGATCAGGAAGATGGTCGAGAGCGGCGTTCCCAATTCATGCGCGGCAGCGGCGGCGAGACCGTCGATCTGGGTCAAATGCTGCTCGCGCGTCAGCACCAGTTCGGTGGCGGCAAGCGCATCCGAAAGCTTGCGGGCTTCCTCAGTGACCTGAAACGCATAGAGGCTGGTCACACCGATGGCAGTCAGGATCGAGAACCAAACGCCGAGCAGATAGATTTGCGGCAGCACCAGCGGTTCTGCGGAGTCCCACGGTAGCGGCAAATGAAAGAAGGCCAGCACGGTGGCAGAGGCCGCCGCGAGAACGCCGAGCGCGATGGTGAACCGCGTCGGCAATGCCGTCGCCGAGATTAGCACCGGTGCCAGAAACAGGAACGAGAACGGATTCTGCAATCCGCCGGTGCAGTAGAGCAGGCCCGCGAGCTCGATGATATTGAGCGCGAGCAGGGCGGCTGCGAAGAGCGGTTCCAGCCGGTGGACCGGATTGAACAGCGTCTGCAGCACGAGATTGAGGGTTGCCGACAGGCCGATGATCGTCACGCAGGGAATAATGGCGACGTCATATTCGAGCCCCTGCACCACGACGAAGATCGCCGCCAACTGGCCGAGCGCAGCGAGCCAGCGCAACCGCAGAATCGTGTCGAGACGAACATAACGGCGCGGCTGGCGAAAGTCGGAGGCGGAAATATCGGTCATATCAGGACATTAGACGTGTCAGGCGATGACCACAAACCCATGCGGGCTGCGGCCACTTGAAGCGCCCAAGCTTGCCTTCGCCGCCACAATGCCGCATGGAACGGCAGCAATGACGATTGAAGACACCAAGTCAGGTCATGCGGCGACGGTTGATCGCAATGCTGCGGCGGCGATCGACGTCGCTCATCTCGTCAAATTCTACAAGACCAACTGCGCCGTGGACGACATCTCGTTCAAGATCGCGCGCGGCAGTATCACCGGCCTCCTGGGCGGCAATGGCGCTGGCAAGACCACCACCATCGCCATGATCATGGGGCTGACACTGCCGACCTCGGGAAAGGTCTCGGTGCTCGGCTGCGCGATGCCGGCGCAATCAGCCGAAGTACTCGGTCGGATGAATTTCGAAAGCCCCTACGTCGATATGCCGATGCGGCTCACGGTCCGGCAAAACCTCACCGTGTTCGGAAAACTCTATGCCGTGCCGGATCTCAAGGGCCGCATCGCGCAACTGGCTGAAGATCTCGACCTCACCGATTTTCTCGACCGCGCCAGCGGCAAGCTCTCCGCAGGCCAGAAAACCCGTGTTGCGCTTGCCAAGGCGCTGATCAACGAGCCGGAATTGTTGCTGCTCGATGAGCCGACGGCCTCGCTCGACCCGGATACGGCCGACTGGATCAGGCGACATATCGAGACCTATCGTAGCAACCACAACGCCACGATCCTTCTGGCGTCGCACAACATGCTGGAAGTCGAGCGGCTATGCGACCGCGTCATCATCATGAAGAAGGGCCGCATCGAGGACGACGACACCCCGGAGCAGATTCTGCTGCGCTATAACCGTACGACGCTGGAAGACGTGTTCCTCGACGTCGCGCGCGGTCGCGACCGGGAGCAGGCGCCATGAGCCTTGTAGAGCGGTCACACGGCATCGCCATGCATCGCATCAATGCGATGGTGCTGCGCTACTGGTATCTGCTGGTGTCGTCGTGGCCGCGGATGTTGGAGCTGGTCTATTGGCCGGCGCTGCAGATCATCACCTGGGGCTTCCTGCAGAATTACATCTCGCAGAATGCCGGGTTCTTCGCCCAGGCCGGTGGCACGCTGATCGGCGCGGTGATCCTGTGGGATATCCTGTTTCGCGGCCAGCTTGGCTTCTCCATCTCCTTCCTTGAGGAAATGTGGGCCCGCAATCTCGGTAACCTGATGATGAGTCCGCTGAAGCCGATCGAGTTTCTGATCTCGCTGATGATCATGAGCCTGATCCGCCTCGCCATCGGCATCATCCCGATGGTGATTCTCGCAATGTTCTTCAAATTCAATCTGTTCGCGCTCGGCCTGCCGCTGATCGCGTTCTTCTGCAACCTGATCTTCACCAGCTGGTCGCTCGGTATCTTCGTGTCGGGTCTGGTGCTGCGCAACGGCCTCGGCGCCGAGAGCATCGTCTGGACGCTGATGTTCGGGCTGATGCCGCTGGCCTGCGTCTACTATCCAGTCTCGGTGCTGCCGGCGTGGCTGCAATATGTCGCGTGGGCCTTGCCGCCGACCTATGTGTTCGAGGGCATGCGGGCGCTGCTGTTCGATCACACCTTCCGCGCCGACCTGATGTTGACTGCGCTGGCGATCAACGTCGTGCTGTTTATTGTTTCATTCGCGATATTTCTTGGGCTTTTGAACAGCGCTAGGCGCGCCGGAACGCTGATCTCCGGCGGCGAATAAGACCATTTATCAAGGGATAACCGCCGTTTTTACCCCCAATGGCCTGAAAGCCATGCGTGCGGCGCATTGACGCTTTCTTACGCAGACACCAGTATATACTGCAGCGCAAAAGCGGATGCTAAACGAGTGAGGACAGATGCCGATAGGTGAATTTGGCAGGCCGCCAGCCCTGCCGTCCGAGACGAGCCCGGCTCTGACCACCCCGATGTACTGGATGTATGAGATGGCCTACGCGTCGCTCAATCCGGCGCGCGCGATGACAGACGCTACCAGGATGCTGTTTCAGAATCCGCTGAACCCGTTCTCGCGGACCGAGTTCGGCAAGTCGGTGACGGCGGGCTGCGAATTGTTCGAACGCACCACACGTCGCTACGGCAAGCCGGAATGGGGTCTCCACGATACTGAAGTGAACGGCGTACGCACGCCGATCGAGATCCGCTCGGTCTGGGAAAAGCCGTTCTGCCGTCTGTTGTATTTCGATCGCAAGCATCCGCGTCCGCTGCGCGCACCGCAGCCACGTGTGTTGATCGTGGCGCCGATGTCCGGTCACTACGCGACATTGCTGCGCGGTACCGTCGAAGCCTTCCTGCCGACCCATGAGGTCTACATCACCGACTGGTCGGATGCGCGCCAGGTGCCGCTGGCCGCGGGCCGCTTCGATCTCGAAGACTACATCGACTATGTGATCGAGATGTTCCACGTGCTCGGTGGCAACGTCCATGTGCTCGCTGTCTGTCAGCCCGCGGTGCCGGTGCTCGCCGCCGTCTCCGTGATGGAAGCCGACAACGATCCCTATGTGCCACTATCGATGACGCTGATGGGCGGCCCGATCGATACGCGCCGCAATCCGACCGCCGTGAACAATCTCGCTGCGGAGAAGGGCATGGACTGGTTCCGCAATAACGTCATCACCAAGGTGCCGTTTCCGCATCCGGGCGTGATGCGCGACGTTTATCCGGGATTCCTGCAGCTGAACGGCTTCATCAGCATGAATCTCGACCGCCACATGGACGCGCACAAGAAGCTGTTCCAGAATCTGGTGAAGGGCGATGGCGATCTCGTCGACAAGCATCGCGACTTCTACGACGAATATCTGGCGGTGATGGATCTGACAGCAGAGTATTACCTGCAAACGGTCGATACCGTGTTCGTCAAACACGCGTTGCCGAAGGGCGAGATGACCCATCGCGGCAAGCCTGTTGATCCGTCGAAGGTCGTCAACGTTGCGCTGATGACCGTCGAAGGCGAGAACGACGACATCTCGGGCCTCGGTCAGACCGAAGCGACGCATATGTTGTGCAGTTCGATCCCCGATGAGCGTCGTGTGCATTACGTTCAGAAGGGCGTTGGACACTACGGCGTGTTCAATGGATCGCGATTCAAATCTGAAATCGTGCCGCGCGTGTCTGACTTCATGCTGAGCGCAGCAAGCGCACGACATCGCGCCGCTGCTGCTGAGTGATTCAACACACGCACATGCGGTGACGATGCAGGTCATCGCATGTGCGCGATCACCATCGATGAATCGAAAACAACATCGTAGAAGTGCGCGATCATCGCTTGTGAGTTGTGGCGGCGGGCTTTCTAAGCCCTTGAAAATAGGCATGGAAACCGGATTTTCCGCCTATTCCTAGCAGCGGTGCGCGATTCACTCCTAGATTCCGAAATTCAACGTTCTTTTGAATCCAGATTCCTGTTTCGGACCCCATCCGGTAGGGGACAAATCGCCTTTTGACCCCGTATATTGGGCAAATGATTTGTTTTTGCGCCGAGCAATTCCCGTGGCGGCGGTTATGGCAGAATCCGGTCGATCTACTGACGACCGGGACTACTGACATGGCCTTCCGCGCACTTCTCTATCGCCGCCCCACCGAACCAGACACGCTTGCCGTCAAACACGGCTCCCAGATCTTCGCCATACGCCTGCGCAGGCACCGCCGTGCGACGCGTTATACGCTGCGCATTCATCCGAGCGAGCGTGAAGCCATCCTGACCATGCCGCCGCGTGGGTCATTGGCCGATGCAAAGGACTTCGCACAGCGTCATGGCGCCTGGATCGCCGCGCGTCTCGGTCGTTTGCCGAAGGCAGCACCATTCGAACACGGCACAACGGTTCCGCTGCGGGGAACTCCGCATAGAATCGTGCACCGTGCGGGGCGGGGGACGGTGTGGACCGAGACCCGCGACAGCGGCGAGAAGATCATCTGCGTCGCCGGCGATGTCGAGCATATCGACCGACGTATCCACGATTTCCTCAAGCGCGAAGCCAAGGCCGATCTCGTCAAGGCATCGAACCGCTATGCGGCGCAGCTGAACGTCAAGGTGAAGCGGATCTCGATCCGCGATCAGTCGAGCCGCTGGGGGTCGTGCACCACCGAGGGCTCGCTGTCGTTCTCATGGCGTCTGATCCTCGCGCCGCCCTTCGTGCTGGACTATCTCGCGGCCCATGAAGTCGGGCATCTCGTTGAGATGAACCACTCGGTGAAGTTCTGGCGCGTGGTCGGGCGTATCTGCCCGGCGACCGAACGCGCCAAGGCCTGGCTCGATACCCATGGCAACGACCTGCATCGTTTCGGCGTACAGGAGTAGGCACTCTCACTCTCGACCGTCATTGCGAGCGCAGCGAAGCAATCCAGTCTTCCTGCGCTCGTTACTTTTGGATTGCCGCGTCGCTTCGCTCCTCGCAATGACGTGGAGAGGCCCGAACGCCGCCTCTATCTTCCGAACAACCGCTCCGTCAGCCAGCCATCCAATCCGCTCGCGGCTTCCGGCCGCACGTTTTGCTGCGGCTGCTGGCGCGCGGCGGGGTAGTTGGTCTGGGTCGGCGCCGGCGGCTGCGGGCGATAGCCATTATAGACAGGCGCGCTCGGCACATAGCCGCGTTCCGGTGGCGCTGATGGCGACGGTGCGCTCGATCCGGGCAGCAGGCTCGACAGCGCCTGGCCGATCGGATTGGTGCTGAACGAATTCGACGGCGCCAATCCCGGCACGGGCTGCGGCTGCAGGCCCTGATGCGCCGTCTTCATGAAGCGCGACCAGATCTCCACGGGCAATCCGCCGCCGGTCGCCTTCTTGGTCGGCGAGTTGTCGTCATTGCCGAGCCAGACGCCGGTGACGAGCTGCGAGGTGTAGCCGATGAACCAGGCGTCGCGGAAATCCTGGCTGGTGCCGGTCTTGCCGGCAGCGTACCAGCCAGGCAGTTCGGCCTTCTTGGCGCTGCCGGAGAGGATGGTCTGCTGCATCATGGTGTTCATGGCAGCCACGGCGCGGGCGTCGATCACCTGGCTCGCCGTCTCCGCCGGGCGCGTATACAACGTCTTCTTGCCTTCCACCGTGCGAATCCGATTCACCACATGGGGCGACACGGCGAGGCCGCCATTGGCGAAGGGCGCATAGGCGCCGACCAGTTCGGTCATCGACACTTCGGAGGTGCCGAGCGAGATCGAGGCATTGGCTTCCAGCTTCGACGCGATGCCCATGCGATGCGCGGTGCGCACGACATTCTGCGGGCCGACCTCGAGGCCGAGCCGCACAGCCACCGTGTTCAGCGACATCGACAGCGCCTGGGTCAGCGTCACCGAGCCGAAATATTCGTGGGTGTAATTCTCCGGCTTCCAGCCCTTGATGTCGATCGGTGCATCGGTGCGGATCGTCTCCGGCGTCAGCCCCGCCTCGATGGCGGTGAGATAGACGAACGGCTTGAAGCTCGATCCCGGTTGGCGCTTCGCGGTCACCGCGCGGTTGAACTGGCTCTCGGAGTAATTTCTGCCGCCGACCATGGCGCGGACCGAACCGTCCGGCGTCATCGCCACCAGCGCGCCCTGCGTCACGTTGAACTTCACGCTCTTGGCGGCCAGTTCGTCGATGATGGCGGCTTCGGCCACCGTCTGTAGCTTGGGATCGATGGTGGTCTCGACAATGATGCTCTCGTCGACCTGGCCTACCAGATCGTCCAGCACTTCGCCGATCCAATCGGCGACATAATTCACCGTGCCGGCGCCGACCGGCTTGACGTTGTATTGCGGCACGCCGGTCGCGCCCTTGGCCTGCGCCGCGGTGATGAATTCGGCGTCCTGCATCGCCGCCAGCACCACCTTGGCGCGCGCCTCGGCGCCTTCCGGATTGCGGTTCGGCGCCAGCCGCGACGGCGACTTTACGAGCCCCGCCAGCATCGCCGCTTCCGCGACGGTGACGTTCTTCGCCGGCTTGCCGAAATATTTCTGCGCCGCGGCTTCGACGCCGTAAGCGCCGGAGCCGAAATAGACCCGGTTGAGATAGAGTTCCAGGATCTCGGCCTTGCTGTGCTTGCGCTCCAGCCAGAACGCCAGCTCCACTTCCTGCAGCTTGCGCGCCATGGTGCGCTCCTGCGTCAGGAACAGGTTCTTGGCGAGCTGCTGCGTCAGCGTCGAGCCGCCCTGCGACACGCCGCGATGCATCAGGTTGGTCGCCGCTGCGCGCGCGATGCCGATCGGATCGACGCCGTAATGCGAATAGAACCGCCGGTCTTCAATGGCGATGAAGGCCTTCGGCAGATAGGGCGGCAGATCCTTCAGCGACACATTGGCGCCGGCCTGTTCGCCGCGCGTTGCCAGCACCGTGCCGTCCATGCCGACGATCTGGATCGTCGGCGGGCGCTTGGGAATTTCCAGCGACTGGATCGGCGGCAGATGCGCGCCGACATAGATCACGACGCCGACAATGGCGATCGCCGCCCACAGGCCCAGCACCGCGCCCCAGTAGAACAGCCGCTTGATGCCCTTGCCGAAACCGCCCGAGCTGCGCGCCTTGCTGGATGTTCGGGATTTGCGCGGCTTGTCGCCGCCGCCATTATTGGACTCGCGCTTCGGCGCCTGCTTGGGCGTTTTCTTCGGCCGATCATCGCCGCCGCCGGGCACGCGATCATCCGCCGTGAGGCGCAGATCGGACAGCGCCGCGCCGAGCCCGAAGGTCGGCTCCTTGCGCCCGCTCTTTTTCTTGCCCCACGCCATACGCAAACACCACGCCACCCGATACCGCGAGCCTAGCCTCCGCGGTTTAAGGGGCGGTTACGCAGAAGTTAACGTAAGGGAAACGAGGTTCCATCCGGCGCGTCTGCTCGACAGCACAACGCTTTTGGCGCACGGTCATTTGCATACTCGTTTTTGGATTTCAGGACGCTTCCGTGAAGGCACAATTGCACCAGGCGGAAGACAGGCGGCTTGCTGCCCTTCGCAGCTACGACATTCTCGATACGCCGCGTGAAGCGGAGTTTGACGATGTCGTGAAGGTTGTCTCGGCGATCTGCGACGCTCCGATTTCGGTGATCAATCTGATCGACGACGGACGCCAGTGGTTTAAGGCCGAGGTCGGCCTCGGCGTGCGCGAGACGCCCATCGACAGTTCCCTCTGCGCCCACGCCATCCTGCAGCCCGGCCTGTTCATCGTGCCGGACACCACGCTGGACCGCCGTTTCACCGACAATCCGCTGGTCACCGGCGATCCGCACCTGCGCTTTTATGCCGGCGCGCTCCTGCAGACCTCCGACGGACTGCCGCTCGGCACCGTCTGCGTGCTCGATTACAAGCCGCGCGAGCTCGACGAGACCCAGAAGGCCTTTCTTCGCCTGATGGCCGATCAGGTCATGAAGGCGCTCGAACTGCGCAAGCTGGTCGCGGTCGAGCGCGCCGGCCGGCTCAAGGCCGAATTGATCGTCGAGGAGAACCGCATTCTCGCCCGCGAAGGTGATCATCGCGTGATGAACTCGCTGCAGCTCGTGCAGTCGGTGCTCAGCCTGCAGATGCGCAGCGCCGCCAATGACGACGTTCGCGACAATCTGGAATCGGCCCGCAACCGCGTGCTGGCGATCGCATCGGTTCACAAGGAGCTGCATCTCGGTGGCAGCCTCGAAGATATCGAGATCGCCGCCTTTCTCCGGCGCATCTGCAGCAGCCTGCAGGAAACTGCGCCCGCCAGCATCACGGCGGTCAATGTCACGGCGGCCGATCTCATGATGCGGTCCGATCTCGCCAGCGCAATGGGCCTCATCGTGGCGGAGCTCGTCACCAACAGCTTCAAACATGCCTATGGCGCCAGAAGCGGGCCTGTCGATGTCAGCTTCAATCCCACGCCGGGCGGCTGGTCGCTCTGCGTGGCCGATCAGGGACACGGTCTGCCCGCGGGTTTCGACGCAGCCAAAGGCAGCAGCGTCGGCATGCGCGTCGTCACCGCCCTGGTGCGTCGTCTCGATGCCGAACTCAGCATCGACAGCAGCGCGGGCGGCAGCCGCTTTACGGTGACGTCGAAAGTGTGACGCGTTCACCGCGTCGCAACGTCTGTTGCTTCCACATTTTCAAACAGCCACCTCCTTCGCCGGAAAATTGCTGCGCCCACGCGCCGTCCGTATCGCGCCTTTGGCGCAAAGCGGGTGGACCGGTTTTCCCCCTCGAAAGGTGAGGGGGATGACGCGCCGAAAGGCGCAACTTCAACACTCTCGCGTTTCGCTCCAGCCTTGCGAAGGCCCTTGCATCGCCTTTCGGCGCGCCATCGCGGCTTTTCTGTTCGAGGGACCGCGCTTCCGGGTACTGGGCAGGACTAATAAGTCCTCTGTTCCGGACAGGCTTTCGCCTGCCTTCACCCGCACCGCGTCCAGCCGTTTCCGGCAGAGCCCCGTAGTGGGCCCGGACGGTGACCCCCGACCTCCCGAGTCCGTGCTTGCGAGGCACGTCCGCAGGCGCCGCATCCAAACTCCACTTCGAAAGCGCCCTCGAGAAGCGCCCCTCGTGAGTAGGACGGAAAGGAATATAGTCTGGCTTATAAAGGTGTCAACTGATGACAGCTAAAAAGTTAGTTCAATCTTGTTCTCGCGTAGTGGTTGAGGCATTCTAATTTGAGGGTCTGGGGAGGCCTCCGAGTGGGGCTTGTAGATGGTCGATCACGAGTTTGGAGGTCAGCACACCGAACTCAAGCTATCCATCATTGAAGGATATCTACGTGCATTCACGACCGCTCTAAGGCCTCACTTTAAGAACCTTTGGTACATCGACGCCTTCGCTGGGACAGGCAGTCGAACAGTGCGAACGGAGCGAAAGGGAGCCTCTCTCGTTGAGGCACCAGCCGACGAGGTGGTTGAGCGCCGGCGCGGCTCGGCTCAAATTGCCATCGATACGCGCCCACTTTTCGATTTTCTCGTGTTTATCGAAAAAAATAAAAATTACGTGGCTGCACTAAACGATCTAGCTGCGCACAATCTTCAGCGGAAGATTGTGGTCGCGGAAGAAGATGCCAATACAGCACTGCGACAACTAGTCGACAACAACAGATGGGATGACAAGCGAGCTGTGGTCTTCCTTGATCCATACGGAATGGAGGTCGAATGGTCCACGCTAGAAGCACTTGCCTCAACAGAAGCAATAGACGTTTGGTTCTTGTTCCCACTAGCAGGCCTATTTAGACAGGCAACGCGTCGCCTACCGGATATCGATGAATCTAAGCGTGCTGCGCTTACGCGTATGTTCGGCTCTGCAGCGTGGGAGTCAGAGCTATATCCTGTTGAGGCGGCCGACCTGCTGGGTGCCATTCCCGAACGGCGAAGGGACTTGGACCCTCGCGGACTTGAAGCTTATGTTCAGAAGAGGCTCAGCACCATATTTAGCAAAGTTCTCAAGCCGCTGGCATTGCCCGTTCGTAAAGGGCCACAGATGTTCTCACTTTTTCTCTGCATCTCAAACAAGACGCCAAAAGCAATTGGCTTAGCAACGAATATCGGGAGTCATCTTTTAGACCCGAAGCGGCATCTCATCAAAAGTTCGACCACGAAGTAGGCGGCCAGCCGCTTTCTTGTTCTTTCCGCCCCACTGCTTAAAGAAGAATGCTGCTCCTGATCGTCGGCACATAGCTTCGATCTCATCTACCCATTCGAGCTTCATCTCGCGTGAGCGCGGGCCGCTCTCCCCGCCAACGATCACCCAATGAATTCCTCGTAGGTCGCCCGCGGCAACAGATCCAATGAGTGGTTCTAGAGATACAAACCGGACTGCAGCCGGCACGGCTCTAATCGCATCCAGGCGATTGAGAACGCGGCCATCTTCGACGCTTGTGCCAAGCCACACATTCGGAAGTTCGGAAAAGCCAGGATGGTTGAGAATCTTCGCCATCCGCTCCGGGCGCTTTGTCAAAATCTGATAGGTGTGGCGCGGTGTGTCTTGCATCACATTCCAGACACGACGGATAAACTCGACCGGCACATCGTCGTGAAACAGGTCGGACATAGAATTCACAAAGACCTTGCGCGGCTTCGACCATGATCGCGGCGCATCGAGTGATTTTTCATCGAGACGAATTTTCCCGGTCCAAACCGCTCTGCCTCCACTCTTGCGAGTGAGCCCTTTGTATTTTTCTGCGCCCATCGCATCGAGTCTGGCGGCCATCCGCATTGCGTAGCAGTTTGTACATCCAGCTGTCAGCACGGTACATCCGGCGACCGGATTCCACGTTGCGTCGGTCCACTCGATCGATGTGTCAGCCATAGGAGCCTCTCAAGTTCCTATAGAATCTCAAGAAAGTGGTTAGATTTAGTTACTCAGTCTTCCAAGCCTACTCAATAGACTCGGTGAAAATCTACGCTCGCGATGTCTCTCACACCATCGCCGCATTGATCTCACCAAACTACCACACCTGCTCCAGACCTTCCGCACACTTCCCCGCTACTACTTCGCTCCTTCCCAACCGGAAAGGAACGACCATGCGCATCATCACAGCGACGGCCATCGCGGCCCTTCTCTCGCTCGGCACGCCGGGTTTCGTGCTCGCACAGGGAGCGGCGACCCAGGCTGAAAGTGCACCGGCCAAATCCGGCGAGCGGACCAGCGCCAAGATTTCCAGCATCCAGGTGGTGGACATCAAGCAATTGCCGGAGGCGGTGAAGGCGCAGGTCGAGGAGGTCGTGTCGAAATCCAGCGCCGAGGATATGCAGGCGCTGCGCGCCTCGATCGACGCCTCGCCGGCGGCCGCCAATGCGCTCAAGGAAAAGGGCATGAGTTCGGCGCAGGTGGTGGCGATCAATATCGCCGACGGCGTGCTGACGATGTTTGCGAAGACGGCTTAATCACGACCAGGCTCTCGTCATGGCCGGGCTTGTTCCGGCCATCCACGCCTTCCTTCGTTGTCACTTCAAGCAAGACGTGGATGCCCGGGACAAGCCCGGGCATGACGGAGTTTTGGTTGATGGCAATTAAGTTCAAAGCCACGCGCCGATGATTCCGCGCGTGGCTTTGTCGCGTGCAGCCTAACCCGCCGAGTCATCCTCGATGATCGGGCCGAACAGTTCCCAGCGCTCGCCGTTGAAGCGCTGCATCTGCAGCTGTTTGTTGACGCGATAGTCGGTGGGCGAGGTGGAGAGGCTCATGCCGGGCAGGCCGAGATCGGTCTTGAAGCCCGAAATGCTGCTGGCCTGCTTCATCACATTGGCGCGGGTGAGGTCGTCGCCGCAGCGCTTCAGCACTTCCACCATGAGCTGGGCATTGCCGTAGCCATAGGTGTTGAAGTTCGAGTTCTTGTCGCCGTCGGGATAATATTTGTCCATGAAGGCCATGTAGCGCTTCATGCCCTCGTCGTCCTTCCACTGCGGGTCCAGCGGGTCCTTGCCGTAATTGGTCGAGATGAGACCCTTGGAATTGTCGAGCCCCGCAGGCACCAGCACCGCGCCCACCGATGTGGCATTGATGTCGACGATGTGGATCGGCTTCCAGCCGAGATCCGCGACCTTCTTGATCGCCTGCGCGGCAAATTTCGGCGTCGAGGCGTTGAACAGCAGGTCGGCGCCGGATGACTTCAGCTTGACGATCTGCGAGTCGATGGTCGGGTCGGCCAGTTCATAGGACGCTTCCGACACGATCATCGATGCGGCCTTGTCGCCGAGCCCGGCCTTCATGCCGGTGAGATAGTCGCGGCCGAGATCGTCGTTCTGCCAGAGGATGGCGATCTTGGCGGTCGGATGGTTCTTCAGGATGTATTTGGCGTAGATCCGGCCTTCGGTCTGGTAGTTGGGATTGTAGCCCATGGTCCAGGGGAAGTTCTTCGGATCGGTGAAGCGCGTGGCGCCGGTGGCGGCGAACAATTGCGGCACCTGCTTCTGGTTCAGATATTTCTGCACGCCCGCATTGGACGGCGTGCCGATGATCTGGAAGGTCAGCAGGACCTCATCGGATTCGACGAGCTTGCGTACCTGCTCGACGGCCTTCGGCGGCGAATAAGCGTCGTCATACTGGATCAGGTTGATCTTGCGGCCGTTGACGCCGCCCTGGTCGTTGACCATCTTGAAATAAGCGAGCTGGGTTTTCGCGATCGACGAATAGGCCGAGGCGGGGCCTGAGAACGGCACGGTCTGGCCGATCTTGATCTCGGTATCGGTGGCGCCGGGATCGTATCTCTTCTGCGCGGATGCCGGATTGATCGCGGCGGATGTGGCCGTGAGCGCAATCGCCGCCATCCCGACGAATTTGGCCGATGTGGCGAAGCGATGAAGAAGCGTAGTTCTCATGTCGTTGCCTCCCTGATGATATGTCACTCGACAGTCGTTCCCGTGCGGGCGCCGTCGTTATCCGGGAGTGTGAGGCAAGGATTTGAGGTTGGCAAGGCGAGGAGATAGGCACTTTCCTTGACCTCTTTCCGCTCCCGGCGAAGCGAAGCTTCGCTTTGCGGGGAGAGGTCGCCGCGTCTTCGCGGCGGGTGAGGGGCGGAGCGTCGATCTTGATGCAAATTGGGTAGGCGCGGTTCGGACGATCAGTGCGATCCGAGGGCGAGCGTTTGTCGCCGGCCGCGTGCCATGCCCCTCATCCCACCATTCTCCCCGCATGCGGGGAGAAGGAGCGCCCCGGCGCTCCCGGCGGCTAACTCCATTTGCCAATGTTATGTAGACAACGCCGCCCCTCACGCACTCCGCACCGACGCCAGGAAGCTCGCCACATCCGCTTTCAGCCGGGCGCTGTCGCCGGACAGCGAGCGGGCGGCCGAGAACACATGGGAGGAGGCCAGACCCGTGTCGCTGGCGCCGCGTTTGACGTCGGCGATATTGGCACTGACATCGGAGGTGCCTTGCGCAGCGCGCTGCACCTTGCGGGCGATCTCCGCGGTGGCGGCGCCCTGTTGCTCCACGGCTGCGGCGATGGTCGAGGCGATCTCGGACATCCGGCCGATGGTGCTGCCAATGCCCTTGATGGCCGCCACCGAGTTCTTCGTCGCCTGCTGAATGCCTGACACCTGCTGGCCGATCTCGCCGGTGGCGCTCGCGGTCTGTTCGGCCAGTGCCTTGACCTCGGCGGCGACCACCGAGAAGCCGCGGCCGGCGGTGCCGGCGCGCGCCGCCTCGATGGTGGCGTTGAGCGCGAGGAGGTTGGTCTGGCGCGCGATGGCGCTGATGAGCTGGACCACCTCGCCGATCTTGTCGGCCGCGCTCAGCAAGTCGCCGATCTGGCGGTTGGTGGTTTCGGCCTGCGCGACCGCTTCGCCAGCAATCACAGCCGAGGCCTGCACCTGACGGCCGATCTCGTTGACCGATGACGACATCTGCTCAGTGGCGGAGGCCACCGACTGCACATTGGCGGAGGCTTCATCGGAAGCTGCCGCGACCACCTCGGTCAGTTGCTGCGAGCGCGCTGCGGTCGAGGTCAGCGTGCCCGCCGCGGTTTCCAGATCGGCCGAGGCCGACGACACCGTCTCGACGATGCGGCCGACCGCGCTTTCGAAGTCGCCGGCGAGCCGGTTCATGTCGGCCTTGCGCGCTTCGGCGGTGCTGTGCTCCTCGCGCAGCTTGGCGTCGAGCTCATCCGCCGCCTTCTGCTGCGCGCGCAGCTTGAAGGTCTCGACCGCCTGCGCCATGTCGCCGATCTCGTCGGCGCGGCCGAGGCCGGGCAGCACCACGGCGAAATCGCCCGAGGCCAGCGTCTGCATCGCCTGCGTCATATCTGCGATCGCACGCGCGATGCGCTGGCCGAAATACACGGCGGCGAGGCCGATCAGGATCGTCGCCAGCGCGATGGTCCAGGTCAGGATCTGGCGCGTTTGTGCGGCACGCACTTCGGCGGCGTTGTATTCGGCCTGGGCCGCGGCTACGAGGCCATCCAGCGCCGGCCGGTTGCGCTGAAACACCATCGCGAAGTCGGCGACTTCGTCATTCAACGTGGTCTGCGTCACCGAATAGGCGAGAAAACTCTCGCCATAGGCCTTGATCAGCGCGGCGAGTTCATCGCGCGCTGCGTCGGGCAGCGTGGCCGCCTTCAGCGCGTCGGAAAATTCGTCGCGCCTTTTGTCGAACTGGTCGCCATATTTTTCCTCGCCGCGCAGCATGAAGTCCTTCTCATGCCGCCGCATCATCAGCATCAGATTGGCCAGGCGGATCTGGTCGAACTGTGCCAGCCGCGTTTCGGCGTCGTGAACCGCAGCGCGCAGCCGGCCCTGCAGGCCCAGCGTCTCGTTGAGCCCCAGCGATTTCTGGATCGAGGCGATGTTGTTGAAGCGGGTCTGATAGACATTGAGACCCGCGCGTAGGGCCGAGCCCTGTTTCAGCGCATCGCCCTCGGGGCGCTTGTCGACGATGGTGTCTATCGCCGACAGATTCGCCAGTGCTGTGGTGACGATCTCGCCATGGACAGCGATCAGCTTCTCATCATGCTTGCGCAGAAATTCATTGGCGACCTGTCCGGCTTCCAGATAGTTCGCCGACAGACCCACGACATGCTGGCGCAGCTTGACGGCTTCATCCGACTGGCGCTGCGCGTCTGCCTCATAGGCGAGGCCGATGAGGCAGATCGTGCCGGTGAGCACGACAGCCATGATGCCGATCAATGCGATCTGGATACGCAGGCCAAATCTGATGCGCGGAAAATAGTGTCGGATCGCTGGAGCGCGCAGAGAGAATTTGAACAAGAGAACTCATCCTCGTTGATGCCGTGACCGCATCGCGCGGTGCACCTAACGACGATCTAGATAGCTCAGCTCTGCATCGCTTTTACAAAACGCGCGCAGGATGGTTACGAGAGTCGCGCCGACTCTGACATTCGCATGTCACAATGAAATGCAGCATGCGCAACGCAACGCGCGCACGAGATGTCAGCGCGATGATGCAGCAACTGCCGATGTTTTTTATGAAAAGATGTCGCCGAATTTAGTTGGCTAAATCAGCAAAAGCATCGCGAGGCGTAACTCTCATTGTCGTCCCGGCTTTCATCGGGACGACAATGAATGGGTGGATTACGTCGCCAGCCACAACACGATCAGCGCCAGCGCCGCCGGCGCGGCCTGTACATAAAGGATGCGCTTGCTCACCGTTGCTGCGCCATAGGCACCGGCGACGATGACGCAGAGCAGGAAGAATGCCTTGATCTGAAACGCGAAGGCGGGCGCGGAATGCAGCAGGCCCCAGATGAGCCCCGCGGCAAGGAAACCGTTATAGAGGCCCTGATTGGCCGCGAGCATCGCGGTGATCTCGGCCTTCTCCGGCGTGTTTTTGAAGGTCTTCAGGCCCTGCGGCTTCTGCCAGAGAAACATTTCCAGCACGAGAAAATAGATGTGCAGCGCCGCGACCAGCGCGGTGAGAAGATTGCCGATGAAGTTCATGAGAGCCCCCCGTTAGTACCCAACTGTCATTCCGGGGCGCGAACGCCTCTTGGCGGTCGCGAACCTCAGCCATTCCGATTGGAATGGCGGGGAAACCCGATGTGTTCATACTATACCGAGATTCCCCGCCACTCCCATTGGAGTGGCTGAGGTTTGCATTCTCAGCTTCGCTGAGAAAGCGCCCCGGAATGACAGTGTGGGGCCGGGCGCGCATGCGCTTTGCGCGCCGCCGCGTGCGTCACCCCACCGCCGGCTTCGGCAGCGATGCCGGGTCCAGCCACGGACGCGCGGATGACGCGAGGCCGGTGAGGCGACCCTGAATGTAGTCGCAGCCCCAGTCGCGCAGCAGCAGGCCGGACTCCTCGTCCTGCACCCATTCGGCGACGGTCTTGATGCCGAGCCGGTGGCACAGATCGATCAGGGTCTGCACGAATGCGCGGTCGTCGGCGGAATGCGCGATGTTCTGCACGAAGGCGCCGTCGATCTTGACGATGTCCACGCCGAGCTTGCGCAAATTGCGGAACGAGGTGTAGCCGGCGCCGAAATCGTCGATGGCGATGCGGCTGCCGAAATTCTTCAGCCGCGTGACGAAGCCGCGGACGTCGTCGATGTCCTGGATGGCCACGGTCTCGGTGATCTCGACGATCAGCCGCTGCGCGACGCCGGGATGCGCACGCATCATCGACTCGATGGAGGTCCACCAGTCCGGATCCATCGTCGTGTCCGGCGAGATGTTCAGCGAGAGCTGCACATCCGGCGCGGCGGCCAGCTCGGCGACGACAAGTTCGAGCACGCGGTGATCGACAAGCCGGATCAGCCCGAGCTTCTCGGCGACCGGGACGATGTCCGGCGCCAGCAGCAACTGCCCGTCATCCTGCTTCATGCGCACCAGCGCCTCATAGAAAGCGGGGGTACGGCTGTCGGCATGCATCACGGGTTCGAAGGCTGTGACGATGCGGCGCTCGTTCAGCGCAGTCACGATCTCGTCGGTGACGCGGATATTGACGCGGCGCTGCGCATCGCGCTCCACATTCGGTCGCCACAGGGCAAAGCTGCCGTGGCGGCGGCGCTTGGCGCCGTTCAGGGTTTCCTGCGCGCGGTTGACGGCTTCGTTGACGTTCTGCGCATAGCGGGGAACGCTGACGGCGCCGATGGTGGCGGTCACCGAGACCGGGCCGGACTGCGTCGGGATGACGTCGTCGCGGATGCCGACCAGAAAGCGCTCGGCGGCGATCGTGGCATCGTCAACAGTGCAGTTCTTCAGGATCAGGCCGAACTTGTTGCCGGAGAAGCGGCCCATCACGTCGCCGCCGCGTAGCCGCGCGCGAATCCGCCTGGCGATCTCGATGATCACTTCATCCGCGATATCGAAGCCGAAGGCGTCGTTGATCCGGGCCAGATGATCGATGCCGATCAGCATGAAGGCAAAGGACGAGCGGAAGCGGGTGGCTTCCTCGATGGCTTCGGCGAGTGACGCCAGAAGATGCGCACGATTGAGTTCGCCGGTGACGGGATCGTGCTGCGCCAGTTTCAGCAGTTGCTCGTCGCGGGCATGGCGTTCGCTGTTGATGCGGACGACGCCCTCGACGCGTACGGCCTTACCCGCGGCGTCGGCGCGGCAATTGCCGCTCTCCTCGATCCACAGCACGGCGGCAGCGGTCGAGGCGCGTAGTCCGTATTCGATCCGGTAGGTGCCGCCGCCGGAAGCGAGTGCCTTGGCCAGTGCCTCGGTGCGAATGCCGCGCTGCGGCTCAATGAGAGTCGCCAGCTCGGCGCCGCTGGCGATGGTCGCGGTGGAAATGTCGGTGAAGATGGCGGCGGCCTGGTCGGTCCAGGTGATCCGGTCGCTGGCGATGTCCCAGATGAAGGCGGCCTGGCCGAGCGCGGCCAGAATCTCTGCTGCCTGCGGCTCGGAAACGCGACCTGCCTGCGAGGAAGAATCGGCGCTCTGGGAAACAGCGGATGTCAAAGTCGCCTCGTTTTGGGACGCCGTCGGGTGATTCGCCCCCCGACAATACGGCTCAGATCGCCACAATCGTTAGTCAAAGTTCCTAAAGACTTAAGAAAGTGTAGCCGGGCAGGCCTTCGCAGACCTGATCAGGCCCGGATTTACGTTGTGGAGAGCCGCGGCACGACCCTTGCGACGCAGAGGGTGGAGGGGCAACCCTCGTCCCGAATTGAGACGCGAGCACTGTTAACGATGTCGATTTCCGCGACCCGAGCTTACGCCACGACGCCGCATCCGATGCGGCGCGCGGGCGATTTCGTGGTCGAAAAAGAGTCGGTCATCGTGGAGGCTGTCGCGCTGACGCGGCTTGAGCCGGTTCAACCCAGCGCGCCGGTGTCGTCGCGCGTAGCACGGCCCGATGCATCCTTCATTGCGCATCTGATTGCGACAGCCGAGCAGGCGCCGCAAACCCGCGAACTACGTCGTGCAGCTGTCGCCGATGTCGAGGCGGCTTATCGGGCGATGGCAAATATGTATGTTGCGGGATCGGCGAGCGATCGGACGCAGCGAGTGATCTGAAACTCAGCTCTTCGGCTTGTTGTCAGGCGATGCCACGCCACCCGGCTGCAAATCCGGTGACGTGATCTGCGGCGACGTATGCGCGACGACTTCCGGCGGGACCGGGGTCGCTTCAAGCTTCGGCTCGATCCGTTCGAGCTTCTCGATCTTGGGCTCCGGACGATCGGTTAGCACCGCTTCGGCGACCGACGTCGCGGCCGGAACGGGAGCAGGAGTCGGCGCGACCGGTGCCGGCTCGTAGCGCGGGGCTGGCTCGGCGCGCACTGGCTCCGGTGCATAGACCGGCGCGGCGACGCGGCGCGGACGCCGGGCGCGGAGCGAGATGCCGGCGAGGAAATCCACCATCGCCGTCAGGGTGATCAGGAAGAAGGTCGCATTGCCGAATTTCGGCAGCATCACGAATTCGGCAGCAGCAGCGCCGAACACCAGCAGCGACAGGAAATGGTCGGTGAAATATTTCGGCGCCGGGCGCGCGGCGCGCATCACTTCGAGCCACAGCAAGAGAATGCTGAGCGCAACGAGCAGGTCGTTGAGCGTCACCATCCAGATGTCCTTGGACATCAGCGTGATCGGGAAGAGGGGGATTGGGCCCGACAGCGCGAGGTCGGGCATCAGGAAGGCGATGATGTTGCAGATCGCCACCGGAATCAGCAGCAGCGGGAAACCGATCGACGCCATCGAAGGCCTTCTTTGCGAGCGAGAGAACCAGAACGTATGTGGGCGATGCAGGACATCACCAAGGTGACGCGCGCGCATCACCGGGACAACGCATTAGCTCCAGAGTTGGAGCGAATTCGGGCGGAAGACCAGTTCAGAATTGTTGTCTGAACAGCTTTCTCGACTTGCCCGCTGGCGCTTCGACCCGCCTGACCCAGACCTTACGTGGACGAGCGAAGGCGGCGCCACCTGATGTGGCGCTGCCCTCCATCCAGTGGTCAGGATTCTTTCTTCACCTTCAGAACCTGACGACCCTTGTACATGCCGGTCTTCAGGTCGAGGTGGTGCGGACGGCGCAGTTCGCCGGAGTCCTTGTCCTCGACATAGGTCGGGGTCTTGAGCGCGTCAGCCGAACGACGCATGCCACGCCGCGACGGCGATGTTTTTCTTCTCGGAACGGCCATAGGAAAGATCCTTGATTCTTTGGCAGATGGTTTCGATCGGCGCCCGGTGACAGGCGGCCAGCACGGATCGCGCGGGCAAAATCGCTGATAAGGGCCGGCTTATAACGGAATGACGACGACATGGCTAGGGCGGGCGTCCGAGAATTTTAGGGCGAATACGCGGGAAACCTGCCCCATTTCGTCATTCCGGGTTCGTTCGCGGCTGGCGCCGCGCCCGCCCCGGAATGACGAGCCTAGCTGCCCCAGCACCGCTGCAACTCCGCGGCCTGCGCCCGGGCCATATAGGTTGCCGCAAGCCGCCGCACCCCCGGTCCAGGTGTCCGGGCGCTGCGGGTGACCGGATTGGGCAGGATCGCCGCCAGAAGCGCGGCTTCCCGGGCCGACAGGCTCGAGGCCGGGCGATTGAAGGCATATTCGGCGCTGGCCTGGGCGCCAAACTGCCCGGATGGGCCCATTTCGGCGATATTCAGGTAGATTTCCAGGATCCGCTGCTTGGACAGGACCAGATCGACCCACATGGCCAGCGGGATTTCGAGGCCCTTGCGGATCACGCTGCGGCCCGACCACAGGAACAGGTTTTTCGCCACCTGCTGAGTGATGGTGGAACCGCCGCCGGAAACTTCGCCGTCCTGGGCGTCCTCGATGGCGTTTTGCAGGGAATCCCAGTCGATGCCGCGATGGCTGCAGAATCTGGCGTCTTCGGACGCGACCACGCTGCGCGGCAGGGCCGGCGACATGGTCTTGAGATCGACCCAGGTCCGCTGCACGGGGGAACCGGTGATCCAGCGCCAGGCCATCAGCGCCGAAATCGGCCGGCCGACGGCATAAAGCGGCGTCAGCAGATAGGGCAGCGCAAGGAGCAGGATTCCGATCAGGATGAGGCGGCGGATGAGGCGCAAGAGGAGCGTTCCTGGTCGGAGCTATGCCGCTGATAAAGCGGGCTTTCCCCGCTCTTTTCAAGCCGGTTAAGCTTGCCGCGACCAATCGCGGCGGGACGCCGCAGGCGCAATTGACGTGGCCTTTGCCATAGAGGATTGTCCGGCCAAATTGTTCTGGAGCTATTCTTAATGTCGACCGGTGCTTCCACCAAAGATTTTGCCTCGCGCCTGGACCAGACCGCGGACGATACCGAAGCCGTACTGACCAAAGTGCTCGCCGATGGCGTGCTACCCGATGAAATCGCCCGGCCGAAGCGGCTGATGGATGCGATGCGTTACTCCTCGCTCGGCGGCGGCAAGCGGCTGCGTCCGTTCCTGGTGGTCGAGAGCGCGGCGGTATTCGGCGTGCATCGCGAGCAGGCGCTGCTGGTTGGCGCCGCCCTCGAATGCATCCACTGCTATTCGCTGATCCATGACGACCTGCCGGCGATGGACAATAGTGACCTGCGCCGCGGACGTCCGACCCTGCACAAGGCCACCGACGACGCCACCGCAATCCTCGCCGGTGATGCGCTGCTGACGCTGGCCTTCGACATTGTCACCCGCGATGAAATCCATTCGGATGCGACGGTGCGCCTGCTGCTGACCCGAGCCCTCGCGCGCTGCGCCGGTCTCGGTGGCATGGTCGGCGGCCAGATGCTCGATCTCGCCGGCGAAGGTCGCTTCGGGGACAAAGGTCCGGTGGACGTTGCGCGTGTTCAGCAGATGAAGACCGGTGCGCTGCTGCGTTACGGCGTCATCGCCGGCGCGCTGCTCGGCCAGGCCACGCAGAAGGAATACAAGGCGCTCGACGATTACGGCCGCGCGCTCGGCGAAGCCTTCCAGATTGCCGACGATCTGCTGGATGTCGAAGGCGACGCCGCGGCGCTCGGCAAGCCCGCCGGTGCCGATGCTGCGCTCAACAAGACGACGTTCGTCACCCAGCTCGGCGTCGAGGGTGCCAAGAAGCGTGTCGCCGATCTGATCGCCACCGCCGACGCATCGCTGTCGATCTTCGGCGCCAAGGGCGACGTGCTCCGCGCCGCCGCGCGCTTCGTGGCCGAGCGCAAGAACTAAGGAAGATCTGATCATGTCGGAGGCGGGCAAGGATCTCGACGAGCTCCTTGTCCGTTTTCGCAAGATGCCGGCGCCGATCCGCGTCGTTTACGGTCGCCCGCGCACATTCCTTGCGCTCCTGATCGGCATTGTCGCGTTCTTCGTGCTGCCATCGTCGATGCGGCTGGTGACCCGTCTCCTGATCGGCTGGGACGTGTTCATCGCGTTCTATCTCATGCTGGTCTACGGCATGATGTTGCGCAGTGGCGGCCAGAAACACATCCGCCGCAACGCCGCCCTGCAGGACGATGGCAGTTTCATCATCCTGCTGGTGGCAGCCTTAGGCGCCTTCGCCAGCATCGCGGCCATCGTGTTCGAACTTGGCGAGGGCCATCGCACGGCGTGGGAATTGACGCTGGCGATCGTCACCATCGCCTCGTCCTGGGCCGCCGTACACACGACCTTCTCGCTGCATTATGCCCATCAGTTCTATCGCGGCGCTAAACCCGGCGGGTTGGCATTTCCGTCTGGCGATGACGACACGAAGGAACAGCCCGACTATTGGGACTTCGTGTATTTCTCCTTCGTCATCGGCATGACCGCGCAGGTGTCTGATGTCGGCATCACCGTGAAGTCCATCCGCCGTACCGCTACGGCCCACGGCATCGTCTCCTTCATCTTCAACACGGCGCTGGTCGCGCTGATGGTCAATATCGCGGCAAGCGCGATCTGATACTTCAGCACGCGCCCGCATTGACCTTGTCGCCGTGCCGGGCAAATTAGGCGTGTAGAGGATATCGCCCGCGTGGAAACCAAATTTCCGATCTTTCTGGTTCTGATCGCTGCGCTCGCAGGCACGGCATGGCTGGCCAAGCGCATCAGCATCGCCCCGGCGATCCTGCTGCTGCTGGCCGGCATCGCGCTGGCCTTCGTGCCGGGCATGCCCGCGCTCGAACTGCCGCCCGAAGTGGTGCTGCTCGGCGTGCTGCCGCCGCTGATCTATTCGGCCAGCGTCGCCATGAGCTGGCGCGAATTCCGCGCCAATCTGCGCATCATCACGCTGCTTGCGGTCGGCTGCGTGATCTTTACCGCGTGCCTCGTCGCCACCGCCACGCATTATCTGATAGGCCTGCCGTGGTCGGTCGGCTTCCTGCTCGGCGCCATCGTCGCGCCGCCGGACGTGGTCGCGCCGCTGGCGATTGCGCGAAAGATCGGTCTGCCGCGCAGAATTCTGGTCGTTCTGGAAGGCGAGGGTCTCGCTAATGATGCGACGACGCTGATCCTGTATCGCTTCGCGGTGGTGGCGATCACCACCGGGGCATTCTCGCTGCCAAAGGCGGCCGGTACCTTCGTCGCCATCCTCGCCTGCGAGCTCGTCTTCGGCCTCGCCATCGGCTGGCTCAGCCTGCGCATGCGTCACCGCGCGCGCGATCCGCAGGTCGAAATCACGCTGTCGCTGCTGACGCCCTATGTTGCCTATCTGATCCCCGAACATTTCGGCGGCTCCGGCATCATCGCCACCGTAGCCTGCGGTCTCTACATCTCATGGAACGGCCCGCTGCTGATCTCGGCGGCGACGCGTCTGCAGGGCATCTTCTTCTGGGATTTGGTCATCTATCTGGTCGAAGGCCTGCTGTTCCTGCTGACCGGCTTTCAGATGCGGGCGCTGATCGAGAAATCGAAAGCCTTCCCGTTTGCTGACATCATGCTGGCCACGGCGTTGGTCACCGTCGTGATCATCGTGGCGCGGTTCGTCTGGGTCTATGCGGCGATTTATGTGCCACGTTGGCTCAGCGCGGACCTGCGCAAACGCGATCCGGCGCCGAACTGGCAATGGACCTTTGTCGTCGCCTTCACCGGTGTGCGCGGCGCGGTGTCGCTCGCCGCGGCGCTGGCGCTGCCGTTCACGTTGGTCTCAAACGACGTTTTTCCGTCGCGCGACCTGATCCTGTTCGTCTCGTTCAACATCATTCTCATCACGCTGGTGGGATTCGGCCTGTGCCTGCCCATCGTGGTGAAGTGGCTCGGCGTGACCAAAATCGGCCGCGAGGAATATATCGCCGAGCACGAGGCTGAACTCGCGACGCGCCGCGAGGCGCTGGCGGCAGCCCTGGCGCGGCTCGATGCCATGACCGACGATCGTGAGCTGTCCGACGAAGTCGTGAAGCTGCTGCGCGCGCGCCATGAGAACCGCTCGAACCAGCTGCCGGGCGAGCTCGATCCCGACGTCGACGTCTCGGCGGTCGGTATCGATCTTGTGCGCGAACTCATCAAGGCCGAGCGCAAATTCATTCATGCGCAACTCCGCGACGGCAAGATCACCGACGAAAGCCGAAGGAGAATCGAGCGCGATCTGGATCTGGAAGAAGCGGGGCTGACCAATCGCGAGTTTCGGCGGATTCCGCTGTAGCGTCGCTCAGCGGATGCGCTCGGTGAAGACCGGCTCGAAGAAGCGCCACCCGTCGTAATAGGCATCGGGAAGCCTGTAGGGCTGGCAGTTCTCGAGCGCACGCATGCAACTCATCTGATACGCCTTGCTATAGGGTGTGGTCGAGGTGATCGATATCGGGCGCGCCTCATCGATCATGCCATCGCGATTCAGCTTGATCACAAAGATCGCCTCGATCGGCTCCTTGCCGCCGCCACCGGGCTTTTTCCAGCATCGCTCCACCTGGGCTTTGAAGAGTGGTCTCCAGTGAGCTGCAGCGTTACCGGTCCGCTTCGGCACCTGAGGGGGCGCTGCCGGCGGCGTCTGCTGTGATGGCGCGATGTCAGGCCGCGTGAAGCGGCCGGGCAGGCCAACCATCTGAGCGTTGCAAGAGGCTGAGGAGACAAGAATGAAAAAGGCGCCGGCGACCGTAGCGTTCGGCCCGGGTGCCAATCCGAATAAGCGATTGCCGAGACGCAAGACTGCCTCTTCGCGTGCTGTATCCTAAAATAAAACTATAGATTGAAATTATCGCCATGGCAGCAAAAATGTGCTAAACATAATCGATGACCCGTCAGGATATCGAACTCATCCTTGAACAAGTCGCCACCTGGCCGGAAGAGGCGCAGGAAGAGTTTTTGACGTCGTTCAATGAGATCGAGGCAAAGCACGTCGGTGTCTACCAATTGGATGACGAAGAGCGGGCTGCCGTGCTCCGCGGTCTTGCTGAAATGCGAGCTGGCCAGTTGGCTAGCGAAGAAGAAGTTGCTGCTCTCTTCAATCGCTTTCGCTGATGAAAGTCAGGTGGTCTAAGACCGCCGTGATCGAACTCGAAGAGATTTTCCTTTATATATCCGAGCGCAATGAGGCGGCTGCACGCGCAATTGTGGCTCGTATCGAGCGAGTTTGCACACAACTCGAACAATTCCCGTTCACAGGTGTGGCTACGAGCGAAGACGAGACCCGTATGCTGCCGATCGTGCGCTATCCGTTTTCGATCTTCTATGCAGTTGACGAAGGCTTGGATGAAGTCGTGATCCTTCATGTCCGTCATACGGCACGAAAAAAGCCGGCGACGGATGACCCGGTCGCCGGCTGATTTTGGAGTAGCTGCTTGAATTACTCCGCCGCGCTCACGACTTCCGGCGCCTTGGCGTTGGCGCCGTAGCGCTGGTCGATATAGTCGATCACCAGGGCCTTGAAGTCGGCAGCGATGCTCGGGCCGCGCAGGGTGCGGAATTTCTCGCCGTCGACAAACACTGGTGCGGCCGGGCTTTCGCCTGTGCCGGGCAGCGAGATGCCGATATTGGCGTGCTTGGATTCGCCGGGGCCGTTGACGATGCAGCCCATGACCGCGACGTTGAGGTTCTCGACGCCGGGATACTGCGTCTTCCAGCCTGGCATCGAGTCGCGGATGAAATCTTGGATCGAACGCGCCAGTTCCTGGAACGTGGTCGACGTGGTGCGGCCGCAACCCGGGCACGCTGCGACCAGCGGCACGAAGGTGCGGAAACCCATGGTCTGCAGCAGTTCCTGCGCAACCTGAACTTCCACCGTGCGATCACCGCCGGGCTCCGGCGTCAACGAAATGCGGATGGTGTCGCCGATGCCTTGCTGCAGCAGGATGCCGAGCGCGGCCGAGGAGGCGACGATGCCCTTCGAGCCCATGCCGGCTTCGGTCAGGCCGAGATGGATCGCGTAATCGGAGCGTGAGGCCAGGGTCTGATACACCGCGATGAGATCCTGCACCGCCGAGACCTTGGCGGAAAGGATCATCTTGTTCTTCGGCATGCCGAGTTCTTCGGCGCGCGCTGCCGAGAGCAATGCCGACTGCACCATCGCTTCACGCGTCACCGCGCGAACGTCCTTCGGATTCGCGGACAGCGCGTTCTCGTCCATCAGCTTGGTGAGCAGTTCCTGATCGAGCGAACCCCAGTTCGCGCCGATGCGGACGGCCTTGTTGTTCTTGTTCGCGATCTCGATGATGTCGGCGAACTGGCTGTCACGCTTGCTCTTGAAGCCGACATTGCCGGGATTGATGCGGTATTTGTCGAGCGCCGCGGCGCAGGCCGGATATTCGGCGAGCAGCTTGTGGCCGATATAGTGGAAGTCGCCGACCAGCGGCGTGGTGATGCCCTGTTTGTCGAGCGCTTCGCGGATATGCGGAACGGCGGCTGCGGCCTCGTCGCGGTCGACGGTGATGCGGACCATTTCCGAGCCCGCGCGCGACAGCGCTGCGACCTGATCGATGGTGCCCTGGATGTCGGCCGTGTCGGTGTTGGTCATCGACTGCACGACGATCGGTGCACCGCCGCCAACAGCGACGTTGCCAACCATGACCTGTGTGGTGAGGTGCCGGGGCGCCGGACCGGCGATATCAGACGGAATTTCAATCTTGTTCATGGGGTCTCGAATATCAGATTTAGATGACATCCAGCAATGCGTTAGTGGCCTAGGCCCTGACCGGTCGGTTAACGAGGACCAGCCCGGCGACGACCAATAGCGCAGCGAGGCCGAAGGCGGGGGTCAGGTGGTCGCCCATGATGAGATAGCCTGCCGCGACGCCAAACAAAGGGGTGATGAAGGTAAAAGCCGACAATTTGCTGGCGGAATAGGTCTTGATCAGCCCGAACCAGAGCAAAAACGTGAAGCCGACCACCCAAAACGCCTGAAATGAGAGCAGGGACAGCGCCAGCGGACCGGGAACCCGGGTCACGGTCTCGCCCGCTAGCAGCGCCGCCAGGCCCAGAATCGGGACAGACAGCCCGACCTGGTATCCCAATGCCTTTTCAGGCGCGACGTAGAGCAACGGGGTCGTTTTGACCACCAGCGTGGTCGCGGCCCATAGCCCCGCACCGGCGACGATCATCAGATCCCCGATCAGCACATCGGCGGTAACGTCGGGCTGCGGGACGCCGATCGCCACGGCGACACCGGCAAAACTCACCGCGAGTCCGGCCCATTGCACCGGGCGCAGGCGTTCGCCCAGGAACTGATAGGAGCCGAAGGCCACGAAGAACGGCATCGTGTAGAGGAAAACCGCGGCGCGCGAAGCCGTCGTGAATTGCAGGCCGTGAAAGATCAGCACGAATTCGATGCCGAACAGCACGCCGGCAAACAGGCCGGCCTTCAGCGTGCCGTCGCGTTCGAACAGCTTGACGCCGCGCATGCGCGCAATGGCCAGGATGACCAGCAGCGCGCCGGCCGAGCGCAGCATCGCCTGCGTGTAGGGCGGGATATCGTGCAGCACCAGTTTGATGGCGATCTGGTTGAAGCCCCAGGTCAGGCACAGCATCAGCACGAGGGCGATGGCGCCGGCGGTGAGTGCGCGTCCGCCGGGTGGGCTGATGATGGTTTCTGCAGACATGAAGCCTCGGGCCCGGCTTGTCGCCGTGTTGTTATGGGATCGTCACGCCTGACAGTGCGCGCAGGTTCCGGTGATTTCGACAACAGACAGTTTCGGGACGAAGCCAGTCGTCCGTGCGGCATCATTGAGGCTCTGCGCGACCTTCGTTGCGGGCACTTCGCCGACCGACCCGCACTGGTCGCAGATCAGAAACGCGACCATCGAGGCGGTGCCGTGGTCGTGCGCGCAGGCCAGGAAGGCGTTGCGGCTCTCGATGCGGTGAACGAGGCCGTTCTCCATCAGGAAATCGAGTGCGCGATACACGGTGATGGGTGCCGGACGCGAGGTGGTCTTGGCAAGCTCATCGATGATCTCGTAGGCCCCAAGCGGCCGATGGCTTGCGAGCAGCGCTTCAAGCACCTGCCGGCGGATCGGGGTCAGCTTTTGCGACCGGGCCGCACAGACATGCTCGGCATGATGCATCGCGTCCGCCGCACAGCGGTCGTGATCGTGGCCAGGAGCCGGGAAAGTTGGTTTCGGAACTGCCATATGGAGGTAGCTTAACCCGTTGGGTGTGATTGTGCCCGTCTTTTTGGCGGTGGGGCCCAGTCTTACACCGAATCCAGCCCCGCCAAATGACGAGCGTTCCCTGCAGATGGGGGGACAGCCGGGCGATTGCAAAGGTTGAGTGGGCGATACCGGGCCGGATCAGGTGGAGCTTTTGCGCTCCCGGCGCAGATCCGATGGCGAGGTGGCATATCGGCGCCGGAATGTCCGGTTGAAATACGACAAATCGTTGAAGCCGGCCTCGTCGGCGATCTTCCCGATCCGCTCATCGGCCCGCAATGGGTCGAGTAGTAGTGCATGAGCAAGAGCCAAACGCCGTTCGAGCAAATATTCCGACAGACTGAGGCCGTGTTCGCGAAACAGCTTGCGGACGTAATCCGGTGAGATTTTCTGAGCCGCCGCCAGCGTTTCGGCCGAGAGATCGTGATTTCCGAGGCTTGCTTCGATGGCTGCCTTGATCGCCTGCAAGCGCAGCATGCGGGTGCTGGAAGGTGGAGATGTCTCGGAGCGGTTCTCGCAACCGATTGTCAGAAGTGCGATCAGGCTACACAGATCGGCCACGACATGGTGCTGAAGATGGGTGGGGGCGGACCCGTCGAGGTCGATTGCTTCCTGACAATGCGCCATCAACAGCCGCAACGTCTGAGCCTCCAGAAGGACAGGTCGCATGAGACAGGCGCCGAGATTCGGCACCTTGATCGACAGCGCAGCACGGTCGATCTGAACGATCAGATGCTGCGTCTCACAAGATGATGTATGCCAGCCGGCGTCCCTGGTTGTCATCAAGACCGCATGGTCCTGCTCGATGATTTTTTCGTGGCCATGCTGCGATGCGCGAGCGCGACCTTTCAGAACGACTGCAAACACGACATCGTCGGGGGACGACGCAGTCGGAGCATCCGACATGCGATCGTTCGCCGGAAATCCCGTGCCGATAAAAACAATCGCGCCGGGCAACCTGTGCAACGCAGCATCGGTTGAAAACGGGGTGTCCGTCGGAAGAGGGGACTCGACGTTGAATGTCAGGCGCCCGAATTGGAGCTGCGGTGTCGGCAGATTTTCGGAAGCAGCCGCGATTGATGAATCGGGCGTTTCTGGACCGGGCCCTGAAGTCACGAGGATCAGTCCTGCAAGCATTGAACTATATCTTGGTCGGGGCAGTACCGGATCACGTTCATACTGATCGCCGCTAGCGCGCTTTCGGCCATTTCTGTCTTTGATAGTTCGCGATGCGCCATGTGGCCTGAACGCAACAAGCAGAACGAATTGCGCGCCAGTCTCGCCCAGTCCTGCCGCGTCGCGCCCGTTCCAAGTCGCTGATGTCTCATTCAACTACACATCATCGAAGCAGAGCCTTCGGCCTGCCTTCGTTGATCTGTTGTTGAGGAGACTGATGGTGAAACGCACCGTATTGGCCGCTGCAGGCCTCGCCATCATGGCGTTTTCGTCGACCGCTGGCGCTGCGGATCTGTCGCCCCGCATGTACGCCAAGGCGCCGGTTCTGGTGGATCCCGGCATCAACTGGACCGGATTCTATGTCGGCCTCAACGGCGGTTACAGCTGGGGCAAGGGCGACGCTACTTTCCTGCCAGGCACCGCCTTTGCGTCGCCGGTCAAACAGGACGTCAACGGCGGCCTCGGCGGCGGCCAGATCGGCTACAACTGGCAGCTCGATCGCACATGGGTCGTCGGTCTCGAAGCCGATATCCAGGGGACCGGTGAACGTGGCACCGCGAACTCTCCAGTGAGTTCGCTGCGGACCACCTTGCCCGGCGGTGACTTCAATCTGTTGACGCAGACATCGGCCAACAGCTCGTGGAGCTTCCCGTGGTTTGCGACCTTCCGCGGCCGCGTCGGCCTGCTGGCAACGCCGGATCTGCTGCTCTACGGCACCGGCGGTCTCGCTGTTGGCGAGGTCAAGTATTCGACCCAGACGACAGTAACGGGTCAGATCTTCGGGCCGGGCTCTGCTGGCACGACACCGGCCAGTGCCGCCGTGACGATTCCCGGCACGCCGCTGTCGGAATCGCAGACCCGTGTCGGCTGGACCCTGGGCGCCGGTCTGGAAAAGAAGTTCGGCACCAACTGGTCCGCCAAGCTCGAATATCTCTATCTCGATCTGGGCTCGGCGACCTATTTCGGAGGGACGGCCAACCAGACCTCGGTCGGCTTCCATGACCACGTCTTCCGCGCCGGCATCAATTACGCCTTCAGCCCCGCGGTCGTGGCCAAATACTGATCCTTTCGATCCTCCTGACGACCTCAAGCCCGGCCTCGTGCCGGGCTTTTTGCTGTGTCGCCCATGTTGGGGAGGCCCGGGAGACCTAGCCATGCGCCAGTCGCGGGGCTGTGTCGTATCGTCCACCGATGCGTTATTCATAAGCTTGCTTATAATAAGCTAAGTTTACGGAGGCCTCCATGTCCTGCCAGCCTGACACCGGCACCGATTTCCTGTCCGCTTTGTTCGAGACCCAGCGCATGTTGCGGCTGCTGGCCGACAAGGAAGCGCGCCAGTTCGGCATGACCCGCGCCCAATGGGCGGTGCTCGCCAAGGTCGAGCGCAATGAGGGGCAAAAACAGACCGATCTCGCCGACGCCATGGAAATGGCGCCGATCAGCCTGACGCGGCTGATCGACAAGCTCTGCGACAGCGGTCTGATCGAACGCCGGAATGACGACACCGACCGCCGGATCAAGCGCCTCTATCTCACCGAGGCCGCGCGCCCGCTGACGGCAAAGCTGGCGGTGCTGCGCGGCAACCTGATGCAGGTCGCGTTCGACGGCGTGAGCGAGGCCGACATGCACCAGCTGGTCGCGCATCTCGAAACCATCAAAGACAATATCCGCGCTGCGCTGAACCCCGCAGCCACAAAGACCAAGGAACACGTCTATGGCTGAGCCCGTGCTGAAATTTCCCGACAAGGATGCGCCCGAAGGCGGATCCGATGGCGCCGCGACCACGCAGCGTCAGGGCGCGAAAGGTTTCCTGAAGCGCTATCGGCGAACGTTGCTGCTGGTCGTACTGCCGGCCATCGTTCTTGTTGGCGGCGTCGCCTTCTATCTGTCGGGCGGTCGCTATGTCGGCACTGATGATGCCTATGTCGGTGCGCAGAAGGTGCTGATCACGCCGGACATCTCCGGCAAAGTCGACAAGGTCGTGGTGCGCGAAGGCCAGCACGTGAGGGAAGGCGACGTGCTGTTCGAGATTGACCCGGTGCCGTTCCGGCTGGCGCTCGACGATGCCAGGGCCAAGCTGGCGCAGGCGAAGACCACCTATGACAACCTCGTCAGCAACGTGAAGATCTATGGCCAGATGCAGGATCTGGCGCAGCAGGGCGTCGACTTCAAGCAGCGCGATGTCGAACGCAAGTCGACTCTGGTCAAGAGCAACTTCGGCTCGCAGCTCGATCTCGATAATGCGGCGACCGCGGCGGTGACCGCGAAGGCGCAGCTCGAACTCCTGAGGCAGCAGCTCGCGACCTCGATGAACCAGTTGCTCGGCAATCCCGACTTGCCACTGGCCCAGTTCCCGCCCTACGCGCAGGCGCAGTCGGCGCTCGATCAGGCGCAGCGCAATCTCGACCACACCGTGCTGAAGGCGCCGATCTCCGGTGTCGCGACGCAGGTCGATAACATCCAGCTCGGCCGCTTCGCGATGGCCGGCACGCCGATCCTGACGGTGATCGACGACAACAGGCCATGGGTCGATGCCAATCTGAAGGAATCCGATTTCACTTACATCGCTGTTGGCCAGACCGTGGAGATCGACGTCGATGCGTTTCCGAACCATGCCTTCAAGGGCACCGTCGGTTCGCTGAGCCCCGGCACCGGCGCGCAATTCGCGATCCTGCCGCCGCAAAACGCCACCGGCAATTTCGTCAAGGTGGTGCAGCGCGTGCCGGTGCGGATCTATCTCGATTACAACGATCCGTTCGTGAAGCGACTGAAGGCCGGCATGAGCACCTACACGACCATCGATACCAAGCATCATCGCTCGCTGGCCGGCCTGCTCGGCCTCTCTTCGGCGAAGGCTGCACAGGACTAATCCGATGAGCATGTCAGCGCCATCTCCCAGTGCGGTCCCCGGCTTTCGCCGGAACATGGTGACGATCTGCGCCATGACCGCCACCATCATGCAGGCGCTCGACACCACCATCGCAAATGTGGCTCTGCCCTACATGCAGGGCACGCTGTCGGCGTCGCAGGATCAGGTCAACTGGGTGCTGACCTCCTATATCGTGGCTGCGGCTATCATGACCGCGCCGGTCGGCTGGATCGCCAACCGGTTCGGTCGCAAGAAGATCTTCATCATCTGTTCGGCGGGGTTCACGGTCGCCTCGGTGCTGTGTGGCCTTGCGCAGGACATCAGCCAGATGGTCGGCTTTCGCCTGTTGCAGGGCGTGTTCGGTGCGGCACTGGTGCCGCTGTCACAGGCAGTGATGCTCGACAGCTACGCGCTGCATGAGCGCGCCAAGGCGATGTCGATCTGGGGCATGGGCGTGATGCTCGGCCCGATCATGGGGCCTTCGTTGGGCGCCTGGCTGACTGAAACCTATTCCTGGCACTGGGTGTTCTTCGTCAATCTGCCCTTCGGCATAGTCACGGTGTTTGGCCTGCTGGCCTTCATGGACGAGACCAAGACCAACGCAGAACTGAAATTCGACTGGTTCGGTTTCGGTGCGTTGGCGGTCGGTATCGGTGCGATGCAGCTCGCGCTCGACCGTGGCGAGCAACTCGGCTGGCTCGAATCCAACGAAATCGTCATTGAGGCGATCGTCTCGGTCATCGGCTTCTATTATTTCTTCGCGCATTCCTTCACGACCTCGAAGCCGTTCATCCAGTTCGCCATCTTCAAGGACAAGAATTTTGTTGGCGGCTGCGTGTTCATGGCCGTCATGGGGCTGGTGCTGTATTCGACCATGGCACTGTCGTCGCCCTATCTGCAGAACGTGATCGGCTATCCGATCCTCACGGCGGGGCTATTACTGGCGACGCGTGGCTCCGGCACCTTCGTGGCGATGATGCTGGTCGGGCGCATCATGAAATATGTCGAAGCGCGTACTCTGATCATGGTGGGAATGGCGCTGATGTCGGTGTCGCTGTTCTTCACGTCGATGTGGACCGACCAGACCGGCGTGTCGGAGATCGTGATCGTCTCGATCGCGCAGGGATTTGGCCTCGGTCTCGTCTTCGTGCCGCTATCTACCGTGGCGTTCCTGACGCTACCCAATCATCTGCGCACCGACGGCACCTCGATGCTCACGCTGCTGCGCAATGTCGCCAGCTCGATCGGCATTTCCATCGTGATCGCGCAGCTGACGTCCAACACCCGTATGGCCCATGCGGTGCTGGTCGAGCACATCACACCGTTCAACAACGCGCTGCAGATGCCCAATGTAACCAGCGCAATCAACCTCGCCACCGATAGCGGCCGCGCCGTGATGGACGCCATCGTCACGCTGCAGGCAACGATTATCGCCTTCGGGCTCGATTATCAGATGGTGATGCTGGTGACGCTCTGTGCGATTCCGATGGCGCTGATCATCGGCTCGTCAAAGGCGACCTTGCGCGCGCAGGCGGTGAAGCCGGGCGCGGATGAGCATCCGGCGGTGATGGAATAAAGCCAGTTCTCAGTCGAGCAGCTCGCGGCAATCGAGATCGTCGACCGCCAGCATGATACGTTCAAGGTTGTTCCACCAGATCACCGGCGGGATGTTATTGGCCTCCTGCCATGCCGGGGTGGTGATCTGCCACAACACGGACAGGCGGTAGTCGTCATTCAGCGCTTGCCGGTCGTAGTCGCGCACGCCCCGCGCCACCAGTTCGGCGTGGTAGTGGTCGAGCAAAGGTCGCTCAAAGCGCCGCCGCATGTCGGGATACCAGTGCATCGCCATCATATAGGCGAGATCGTCCGATGCCGTGTCGACGCGCCAGCTATCCCAATCGAATTGCAGCGCTTCATGGCCGTTCTCATCTTTCGGCAGAAAGATGTTCCAGACATGGGAGTCGCCCTGGACGATCGTCATGTTGGAGTGGGAGCGGTGGCGCGCCTGCAGGCGCGGCGCCGCGTCGAGCAGCCGTGCGTAGAGCTCGCGCCGTTCGGGTGACAGGCGATCGCCCTGGCGCTCGGTGAATTTTTCCAACTGGCGCGTGAGCGTCTGCACCTGCTGATCCAGCTCGGTGGACTCCTGCCATGTTCCGATTGTGACGCCGAGGCGCGCATCATTCCACCACGCCGCATGAAAGCGTGCCCGAGACCGAACGATCTGCTCGCATTGTGCGAATGTCGGTGGCTGCGGCCAGGTGGTGGCGACAAAGTGAGACTCAGTGAGGTCTTCGAGCAGCAAATGCCACGCCTTGGTGCCGGCATCGCTGACCGCCTCGTAGCAACGCGGCACAAGATGCTCGGACATGGCCGAACCAACGGTGTTGTAGAATGCAACTTCGTTGCGGCCGGCATGCCAGAACGTCGCCGCGCGTTCGGGGACGACGGTCTTGAGAATGATGGAGCCCGGTGCATCGGTGTCGCCGCCATCGTAGCTCAGGCGCAGCCGGTCGATCCTGGACAGCACCGTGTTGAACGAGCGCTCCACGATGACATCGCGGACGCGACCGTTGCCGAGCACGCCGGACTTGCGAAGCGCGGCGGTGAGATGTCCGGCATCCGCCACTGGTAGCGGTGAGATTGCTGTCATGGTGGTACACGTCCCGCAGATGAGGAAGCGTCGGCGCCGCCATGTTACACGCCGAGGCACAATTTTCGAGCCTCGGCTTTTTGGCAGTATTTCTGGCGCGATTGTTGTCCTTTTACGCTCTGTGCACGGCGGGGCGCATCATGAGGCATTGAGGCGGAACGGATGCGGCACCTGCGGGCGCAAGCGGCAAAGCCGGGTGCGGAAGAGCATCCGGCAGTGATGGAATAGTTCCTTTTAACCTCGCCCCGCTCTTTGCGGGGAGAGGTCGCCGCGTCTCCGCGGCGGGTGAGGGGCATGGTACGGCGTCCACCTCATGCGTGGATTTTCGGATCGGAATTTCCTCAGAGAGATGCTGAGATCTCGGGGAGGGAGAGTGGGACTTGGCAGTCCGCGCGCGGCGCGGCTGCGTGTCCGGCCCCTCACCCGGAGCCGTCGCTGCGCGCCGGCTCCGACCTCTCCCCGCAAAGGGCGGGGAGAGGTTAAAAACTCACACGTCGAAGAACACCGTCTCGTTGGCGCCTTGCAGGTGGATATCAAACCGATACACGCCAGGCGCCGTCTTCTTCGCGATGATCGTCGCGCGGCGGTCGGCCGGGACGAGGTTCATCACCGCATCATCAGCCGTCGCGGCTTCGTCCTCGAAATAGATACGCGTCATCGACTGCATGGTCATGCCGCGGCCAAACACGGCCATCACGATATGCGGCGCCTGCGGCTTGCCGTCATGGCCGGGCACGCTGCCGGGTTTGACGGTGTCGAACGAATATTCGCCGGCATCGGTGGTGCCGGAGCGGCCGAAACCCTTGAAGCTCGAATTCGGCAGCCCGCGGGTGTCCTGCGGATCGGCGAAGCGGCCCTGCGCGTCGGCCTGCCAGATTTCCAGCACGGCGTCGGGCACCACCTTGCCGTCGCCGTCATAGATCACGCCTTCGATGCGGATCTTGTCGCCGGTGACGTCGGGCGTTAGCAGGTTGCTGGTGAAGGCGTCGTTCCAGGCGTATTTGCCGTTCGGCGTCAGGCCGTAGGCATAGAACGGACCGACGGTCTGCGACGGGGTAATTCCGGGCATCAGTGATTCTCCGTCGGGGTCGCGTTGCGGCCGCGCAAAACGATGTTGAAGCGGTAGGCCAGCGCCCAGCCGGGCTCGGTGACGTCGAGGTCGAAATCCGACACCATGCGCAGGCGTGCCTTTTCGTCAGTGACCGAGTTGAAGATCGGATCGAACGGGAACAAGGGATCGTTCGGGAAATACATCTGCGTCACGAGGCGCGAGACGAAGGAATGGCCGAACACCGAGAAGTGGATGTGCGCAGGGCGCCAGGCATTATGGTGATTGCCCCACGGATAGGCGCCGGGCTTGATGGTGACGAACTTGTAGTTGCCCGCGGCGTCGGTGACGGTGCGGCCGGCGCCGGTGAAATTCGGATCGAGCGGCGCGGGATGCTGGTCCCAGACATGCACATAGCGGCCGCAGGCATTGGCCTGCCACAGTTCGACCAGCGTGTTCGGCACGCCGCGGCCGTCCTCGTCCATCACGGTGCCGTGGACGATGATGCGTTCGCCGAGCGGCTCGCCGGCATGCATGGTGGTAAGGTCATGATCGCCGGGGCGCACGGTCTCGTGGCCATAGACCGGTCCTGTCGTTTCCGACAGCGTGTGCGGCATCAGGATGCGCTGCTTCTGCGGGGCACGCTTGATGGTGCTCTTGTAGCCGGGTGAGAGGCGCGGCGCGTGCGCCGCATTGCTCTCGACGGGATAGATTAGCGTCATGCTGGTTTCCCCTTTGGCCGCCGCGGATCCCGCGGCGGCTTGCTTGTGGACTTAAGTTTTAGTTCAGCTTCTCGATCGCCATGGCGACGCCCTGACCGACGCCGACGCACATGGTTGCCAGCGCGAGCTTGCCGCCGCGCTTCTCCATGCCGTGCACCGCCGTCATCGCGAGGCGGGCGCCGCTCATGCCGAGCGGATGGCCGAGCGCGATCGCGCCGCCATGCGGATTGACGAAGTCAGCGTCTTCCTTGACGCCGAGCTGGCGCAGTACGGCGATGCCCTGCGAGGCGAAGGCCTCGTTGAGTTCGATCAGGTCGAAATCGCTGATCTTCAGACCAAGGCGTTCCATCAGCTTCTTGGTCGCCGGCACCGGGCCAATGCCCATGATGCGCGGCGCGACGCCGCCCGAGGCGAGGCCGAGAATACGGGCGCGGGCCTTGAGGCCGTGCTTCTCCACCGCGGCGCCCGAAGCAAGGATCATGGCGCAGGCACCATCATTGACGCCCGAGGCGTTGCCGGCGGTGACCGTGCCGTCCTTGCGCACGATCGGGCGCAGCTTGGCGAGGCCTTCCAGCGTGGTCTCGGGGCGCGGATGCTCGTCCTTGTCGACGGCGATCGGGCCGGCCTTGCCGCCGGGCACCATCACCGGGATGATTTCTTCGGCGAAGTAACCCGCTGCAATGGCCTTGCCGGCGTTCTGCTGCGAGCGGATGGCGAAGGCGTCCTGGTCGGCGCGGGAGATCTGGAAATCCTGCGCGACGTTTTCGCCGGTCTCCGGCATGGCGTCGACGCCGTATTTTTCCTTCATCAGCGGGTTGATGAAGCGCCAGCCGATGGTGGTGTCGAAGATTTCCGCCGAGCGCGAAAACGCTTCGGTGGCTTTGCCCTGCACGAACGGCGCCCGGGTCATGGATTCGACGCCGCCGGCAATGGCAAAATCGATTTCACCGGCGCGGATGGCGCGGGCGCCGGCGCCAACGGCATCGAGACCGGAGGCGCAAAGGCGGTTCAGCGTGGCGCCGGGAACGGAATCGGGGAGACCGGCCAGCAGCGCCGCCATGCGGGCGACGTTGCGGTTGTCTTCACCGGCCTGGTTGGCGCAGCCGAAATAGACTTCCTCGACGGCAGCCCAATCCACGCCGGGATTGCGGTCCATCAGGGCTTTAATGGGGGCGGCGGCGAGGTCGTCGGCGCGAACTTTGGCAAGGGAGCCGCCGAAACGGCCGATGGGGGTGCGGACGGCGTCGCAAATGAAGACATCGCTCATCAATTCTCTCCCTGGAGACTGCATCCGCGCTCGATTGCCGGATTTTCGCGGTGGTTTTAAGAACCCCCGCTCACCCGGTCAAATGCCGCTGCTGGGTGGCAGCGTTGTCCGCGGGAATTCAGGAATTCCCTTGAGAACTGCGGATATGAAATCGTAGTTGACTTGTCAACTGCCTCGCCGCGGTGGGGAAAACTATGGTTTGCGACAGCCGCGGGTGGGATCGGCGGAGCAAAATTTGCTAGCGTCCGCCGCCATGACGATCCAGCAGCCCATTACCGCCCCAGAACCCGCTCCCCGTGTGGAAGACACCGCAAAAGTGTCTCCGATGATGGAACAGTATCTTGAGATCAAGGCCGCCAATCCTGGCCTGTTGCTGTTTTACCGGATGGGCGATTTCTACGAGATCTTCTTCGAGGATGCGGAGGTCGCCTCGCGCGCCCTGGGGATCGTGCTGACCAAGCGCGGCAAGCATCAGGGCATGGATATCCCGATGTGCGGCGTGCCTGTGGTCCGCGCCGATGATTATCTGCACCGCCTGATCTCGCTCGGCATCCGTGTCGCCGTCTGCGAACAGATGGAGGATCCGGCCGAGGCGAAGAAGCGCGGCGGCAAGAGCGTGGTCCGCCGCGACGTCGTCCGCGTGGTGACGCCGGGTACGCTGACGGAAGAAAACCTGCTCGATGCCCGCGCCAACAATTATCTACTGGCGATTGCGCGCAGCAAGGGCTCGGCTGGTGCCGACCGTATCGGTCTTGCCTGGATAGATATTTCCACCGCGGAATTCATCGTCACCGAATGTGCGACGGGCGAACTCGGCGCGACGTTGGCGCGGATCAATCCCAATGAGGTGCTGGTTACGGACGCGCTCTACAGCGATCCTGATCTCAGCCAGTTGCTGCGCGAATTGCCGGCGGTAACGTCGCTGACCCGTGACGTGTTCGATGGTGCCACCGCCGAACGCCGGCTGTGCGATTACTTTGCCGTCGCCACCATGGATGGCCTCAGCGTCATGTCGCCGCTGGAAGCGACCGCTGCGGCGGCGTGTGTCACCTATGTCGAGCGCACCCAGGTTGGCAAACGTGTGCCGCTGTCGCCGCCGACCCACGAAGCGGTCGGCACCACCATGGCGATCGATCCGGCGACGCGCGCCAATCTCGAACTGACGCGAACGCTATCAGGCGAGCGCAAGGGCTCGCTGCTGGATGCGATCGACTGCACCGTGACGGCCGCCGGCTCGCGCCTGCTGGCGCAGCGTCTTGCCGCGCCGCTGACCGATGAAGCGGCCATCGGCCGCCGGCTCGATGCGGTCACGAGTTTCGTATCCGACAGCGGGCTGCGCGACGATCTGCGCTCGGCCCTGAAGTCTGCGCCTGATATGTCGCGCGCACTGGCGCGGCTTTCGGTCGGCCGCGGCGGTCCGCGCGATCTCGCCTGTCTGCGTGATGGTGTGCTTGCCGCAGATCAGGTGCTGGCGCGTCTCGGCGCCATCGACAATCTGCCAGCGGATATCACCGCCGCGATGACCGGCCTGCGCCGGCCATCGCGCGAACTCGCCGCGACCTTTGCGCGGGCGCTGGCCGACGATCTTCCACTGCTGAAGCGCGACGGCGGCTTCGTGCGCGAAGGCTTCGAGCCGGTGCTCGACGAAACCCGCAATCTGCGCGACGCCTCGCGGCTCGTGGTGGCGTCGATGCAGGCGCGCTACGCCGATGACACGGGCGTCAAGGCGCTGAAGATCCGGCATAACAACGTGCTCGGCTATTTCGTCGAGGTCACCGCGCAGCATGGCGACAAGCTCATGCAGCCGCCGCTGAATGCGATCTTCATCCATCGTCAGACGCTGGCCGGGCAGGTGCGCTTCACCACGTCCGAACTGGGCGAGATCGAAGCCAAGATCGCCAATGCCGGCGACCGCGCGCTTGGGCTCGAACTCGAAATCTTCGAACGGCTGTCGGCGATGGTCGCCGAGGCCTCGGAAGATCTGCGCGCTGCCGCCCATGCCTTCGCGCTGCTGGATGTGGCGACGGCACTGGCGAAGCTGGCGGTCGATGACAATTATATCCGCCCGGACGTCGATAACTCGCTGCTGTTCGCCATCGAGGGGGGCCGGCATCCGGTGGTCGAACAGGCGCTGCGCCGCGACGGCCAGCCGTTCATCGCCAATGCCAGTGATCTGTCGCCGGGGCCGGGGCAGAAGTCCGGGCAGATCTGGTTGATCACCGGCCCGAACATGGCGGGTAAGTCGACCTTCCTGCGCCAGAATGCGCTGATCGCACTGCTGGCGCAGATCGGCAGTTTCGTGCCGGCATCGCGCGCCCGCATCGGCATTGTCGACAGGCTGTTCTCGCGCGTCGGCGCTGCTGATGATCTCGCGCGCGGTCGTTCGACCTTCATGGTCGAGATGGTGGAGACGGCGGTCATCCTCAATCAGGCCACCGAGCGCGCGCTGGTGATCCTCGACGAAATCGGTCGTGGCACCGCGACCTTCGACGGTCTGTCGATCGCCTGGGCGGCGATCGAGCATTTGCACGAGAGCAATCGCTGCCGCGCTTTGTTCGCGACGCATTATCACGAGCTCACCGCGCTGTCGGCGAAACTGCCGCGGCTGTTCAATGCCACGGTGCGGGTCAAGGAATGGCACGGCGACGTCGTGTTCCTGCACGAGGTGCTGCCGGGTTCGGCGGATCGCTCCTATGGCATTCAGGTGGCCAAACTCGCCGGCCTGCCGCCCGCGGTGATCGCGCGCGCGAAGTCGGTGCTGGCCAAGCTGGAAGCGCAGGATCGCGGTCAAAGCGCCAAGGCATTAATGGACGATTTGCCGCTGTTCGCGATCACAGCGCGTGCACCGGTCGAGGCGGCCCCTCCGTCGGAGGCGGAATTGCTGATGGAGGCCGTGAAGGCGCTGCATCCCGACGAAATGTCGCCGCGCGAGGCGCTGGATGCGCTCTATGCGCTGAAGGCGAAACTGCCGAAGTAGTTATCGGCGGAAGTCGAGGCGGCCGTTGGTCCAGCGGCCGTCGATGCGGTTGGTGTCAACGATCAGTCCCGCCCATGGGCGCACGATCTCGGGTGCGGTGAGATTGATGTATTTGCCGGCCAGGTTGCGCGCGCCGTCGCGACGGGCGTCGATCAGGCCAATGCGACGGCCATCGTCCCAGGTGAACAGCAGATAGATCCGGTCATCCGTCATTCTCAGTTGGGCGGCGCCGTGCTTCCATTTGTCGTTGGCGTCGCCGGGAATGGTCGGATCGGCGCCACCGTTCCAGCGGCTGAACCAGTCGCCGTCGAGATCGGCGGCGGCCGATTGATTCCCGTCGTGCCAGCGGTGTGCATTATCATCATCGGCTGAACCGGTGAGGTCGACGCTTGCCGCGAACGCAGTCGCATCCAGATCGTTGGGCGAAGGCGGGTCTATGACTTGAAAGGGATTGCGGACCCCGTCTCGTCTGCCGCCCAAAATCCGGTGCACGGCCTCGATGTCGAAGCTCATCATCGCACTCCGTTCGTTCATATGAACAGACTTGTGCAGCAATGAGTCGATTGCCACCCGCTTTCCGACCCGCTTGCTAGACCGCGCGGATCTTCCTGCGTCCCAGCGTCCACAACCCGAGATTCCATACCACGCAGGTGGCGAGCGCCATGCTCAGCGCGATCACCGAGCCGAAGCGTAGTGCCGTGAGGTGCATGACCGCGACGGCGATGCCGAAGCCCATGAGGCCCCAGCCGCCATTGGCGATCACCGCGGCGGTGGGCGGGCCGCCGATCCGCGGATGCAGAATCAGCATCAGGCTGGTGAACACCACGGGATAGAGCGCGAGGATGCCGCTGCCGGTAGGGCCGATGGTCGAGGACAGCGTCACCACCGTGGCGACCAGTGTCGCGACGAGTGCGGCGCGTAGCGGGATGTCGTACCAGCGTCTTGTGATGAGCGGCATCTTCGCATGGCGAAACCGCGCCATCAGCGGCAGGCAGATGCCGAAGGCCACGACATTGGCGGCGATACCGCCAAGCAAAGTCCATTCGAATTGCCGCACCAGGAGGGCGAGGGTGAACCACACCAGCACGGCGGCGCCGAGGCTGACGATCACGTTGTAGCGTTGTGCCAGCAGCACGTAAGTCAGCCCGAGAAACATCGTCGCGCCATTGATCGGCAGGCTGGCCAGCGCGCCCTGCGCGATGAAGGCGGCGTCGTGATCGAGCGCGAGAAAAACGTAGGAAGGTCCTGCCGAGATCGGCAGCGTCGCTACCAATGCGCCGATCACCGGGCCGGATCGTTCGGTAATGATGGAGGCGGTGATCACAAAGGCGGCGGTGATCGCCATGCGCAGAGTGAGCGTCAGGAGGAAGGCAAGTTCGGGGGACATGGCAGCCTGACGAGAGGAGGTGCTTGGCCTCCTCTTTCTTGGTGGATCGTCCGGCCTGCTTACACTCTGTTGAGGGACACCGAAACCTTCGGGCCATGTTTGATGGTCTGGTAGACCACGCAATAACGCTCGGTCAGCTTCAGCAGCAGATCGAGCTTGTCCTGCGGCGCGTCGGTGTCGACGTCGAAGCGCAGGCGGATTTCGGCGAAGCCGACCGGGGCTTCCTTGTCGACGCCGAGCGTGCCGCGGAAATCGAGATCGCCCTCGGCTGTCACATTGCCGGACTTCAAGGGAATTTCGACCGCGGTGGCCACTGATTTCAGTGTGACGCCGGCGCAGGCCACCAATGCTTCCAACAGCATGTCGCCCGAACACAGTTCAAGTCCGGAGCCGCCAGTTGCAGGGTGCAGACCGGCAGCGGCGATTTGCCGGCCTGTCTCGACCTTGCAGGCGATGCCGTCACTGTCGATCGAGCCCTTGGCTTTGAGCGTGATGAAGGCAGCCTTTGGATCGGTCTTGTAGAGCTCTTTGATGGGGGCCTGGGTGGCGCGAAGCGCGGTGGCGTCCATGATATCTCTCCCTGAGATTTTGTTAGTTGCAGCTTTTATTAGCTCGCGGTGCTGTTGTCACCACCACGCGCCGACGGTCTCGGCGGGCGCGCTATCGGGCACGTCGCGATCCAGCGATCGATCCAGTGCGTTGAGCACGCGGCGCTTCACGGCGTCGAACAGCGGTGAGGCACGGTCGCGGGGACGGGCGAGGCCGACATCGATCTCGGCGAACAGCCGGCCGGGCCGCGGACGCATCACCAGCACGCGATCGGCCAGCACGACAGCTTCGTCGACGTCATGGGTGACGAGGATCAGCGTCGGCCGTGTATCGGCCCAGAGATCGAGGAGATGATCCTGCAGATCGCGGCGCGTGAAGGCGTCGAGCGCTGAGAACGGTTCGTCGAGCAGGAGTACTTCCGGCTGCGGCACCAATGCACGGGCAATGGCGACGCGCTGCGCCTGACCGCCGGACAATTCGCGCGGCCATGCCTTGGCTTTATCGGACAGGCCGACGCGCGCCAGGGCCTGCGCGACTTTCTCGCGCCGTGTGGCGACGGGAAGGTCGGACAGGCCGAAGCCGATATTGTCGGCGACGCTCAGCCACGGCAGCAGCCGCGGCTCCTGGAAGATGATGCCGATTTTCTCGTGCGGCGCGCGGATATCGATATTGTCGATGCGGATGCTGCCGGTCGAGGCACGGTCGAGACCGGCGACGGCGCGCAGCAGCGTCGATTTTCCGCAGCCGGAGCCGCCGATGATGGCAACGATCTCGCCCTGCGGGATTTGCGCGGTGAAGCGCTCGATCGCATGGACGCCGTTGGGATAGGTCTTGCCGACCTTGTCTAGGGCGAGCATCAGCTCTCTCCGCCCGGACGGAACGCATCCTGCCAGCGCAGCAGTGGCGTCGTGATCAATTCGATCAGCCAGTCGGTGGTCTTGCCGAGCAATGCGAAGATGGTGATCGCGGCGAGGATCTGCGCCGGCTTGCCAAGCTGCTGGCCGTCGATCAGGAGATAGCCGAGCCCTTCGGAAGCGCCCATGAATTCGGCGGCGACGACGAACATCCAGCCGAGCCCGAGGCCGACGCGGAGTGCAACAACATAGGCCGGCAGCACTGCGGGCAGCAGGATGCGGCGGATCATGGCGGGGCCGGAGAGGCGGAAGGTGCGGCCGACCTCGACGATCTTGCGATCGACCGAGAGGATCGCGCCCATCACGCCGAGATAAACGGGAAAGAACACGCCCACGGCAATCAACGCGACCTTCGAGGTTTCGAAAATGCCGAGCCACAGGATGAACAGCGGCACCCAGGCGATCGATGGAATGGCGCGCAGCGCCTGAACGGTGGGATCGAGCAACCGTCGTGCGATGCCCCAATAGCCGGAGATCGCGCCGAGCAGCGTTCCGGCGACGACGCCAAGCCCGAAGCCGGCGGCAACGCGCGACAGCGTCGTAGTGATATGGCGCCAGAGTTCGCCGCTTCGGGCGAGCTCCATGATGGTGGCAAAGACGCGCGATGGCGGCGGCACGAGTCGGCCATTCGACCAGCCGGACCAAACTGCTAGCTCCCATGCCAGCGCGAGTGTCAGCGGCAGTACGATGCCCAGCGCCGGCCGCGCGAAACGCTGCCAGCGCCTGTTGGATGCGGATTTTTCATTGATCTCCGCGACGTCGGATGCGGTCGTGTCGAGCGTCATGGCCATAGCTGAAGCGCGTCTCGATTTGGTTTGCAAGGTGGTCAAAAGCTTCACCCTCCCTTTGCAGGGACGGTGAAGGATGGCTTCGCAGGTGCGAGAGGCTTAGCTCTTCGGCAGTGGAACTTGATCGTCGATCAAAGCGTCGACCGTTGCCTTCACATCAACTTTGGCGTCGATCACACCGGCCTGCTGCAATGCCAAGCCTGCGGCGAGGATGGACTCGCGCTGCGGTGCGCCGATGCGGCTGTGGGTCAGCTCGGTGCGTTCCTTGAGCTGCTTGTCGACGACGGCGTCGGGCAGCTTGGTGACGCCGATAAAGGCCTTCTTCAGCTCGGGATAATTCTCCAGCGAATATTTGCGGGCGTCCTCATAGACGGCGAGCACACGGCGGGCGGCATCCGGATAATCTTTCAGGAATTGCTCGCGCACATTGAGGATGCCCCAGGTGTTGGCGTCGGGCTTGCGGAAGAACAGCTTGGCGCCGTCCTCAACCTCGACCTGCGCCATCATCGGATCGAGTCCGGCCCATGCATCGACGTCGCCGCGGATCAGCGCGGCCTTGCCGTCGGCATGCTGCAGCAGAACTGGCGTGATGTCCTTGTCGGTCAGGCCGGCGCCGAGCAAAGCGCGGACCAGGAAAATGTGGGGATCGGTGCCGCGGGTCACCGCGACCCGCTTGCCCTTGAGATCGGCGACGGAGGCGATCTTGGAGTCCTTGCCGGTGACCAGCGCCGTCCATTCCGGACGCGAATAGACATAGACCGACTTGATCGGGTTGCCGTTGATTTTTGCCACCAGCGCGGCGGAGCCCGCGGTCGAGCCGAAATCGATGGACCCCGCATTGAGGAATTCGAGCGCCTTGTTGGAGCCGGCCGACTGTACCCAGGTGATCTTCACGCCGTCCTTGGCGAATTCCTTCTCCAGGAGGCCGTTCTGTTTGAGGATGATCGAGACCGGATTGTAGGTCGCCCAATCGAGCCGGATTTCCTTGAGCGGCTCGGCGGCGAAGGCAGCTCCGGGCAGCAGTGCAGCCGCAGCAATCAGACCGGCGACAGCGCGCCGTGACATCGTGAACATTCTGGTCTCTCCCTGATGGACGATCGAAGCGTGAGATTTGAAGGCGACTTGCATCCTGCGGGCGTCATGGCACCGCGCCGGGGTCGCACTGTGTGCGAAAACGTGCTTTAATTTCAATTAGTTATGGCGTTCCGTCAACGAGAAGATATGATGCGCCAATGACACCGCCGCGAGAACGTTGTTGCCCGGATTGCGCAAAAGGCAGCATGGACTAGCTGAGGGGCTACAATCACCGTGACAGCGCTTGCGCCGTCCGATATCCGGGTTGTTCATGGACAGCGTTGCTACACAAGACAGACTGACAACCGAAACCGACTTCGACACGACGCGGATTACCGCCGAGATCGATGTGCTTGCAGCGCAGCATCGCGGCAAGAACGATTTGTTTCGCGCCGCGGTCGCCAAGCTGCTGAAGGCGGAACTGCTCAAGGCCAGTGAAGCCGCCGAGGCCGTGTTGCTGAAGGACCGCCACGGCCGACGCTGTGCCGAGCAACTCTGCCACGTGCAGGATGAGATCATCCGCATGTTGTTCGCCGCGGCGACGAAGCATCTGTATCATTCGCCAATCCCGTCCGGCGCCGAGCGCATGGCGGTGGTCTCCACCGGTGGCTATGGCCGTGGGCTGATGGCACCGGAATCCGACATCGATCTGTTGTTCATCCTGCCCTACAAGCAGACCGCCTGGGGCGAACAGGTCGCCGAAGTCATTCTCTATTGCCTGTGGGATATGGGCCTGAAGGTCGGCCACGCTACGCGTTCGGTGGATGAATCGATTCGCCAGGCGCGCGGAGACATGACGATCCGCACCGCAATCCTGGAAACGCGCTTCCTCACCGGCGATCAGGCTCTCTACGACGAACTCGTCACGCGTTTCGATGCCGAAGTGGTGCAGGGCACCGCCGCCGAATTCGTCACTGCCAAGCTCGCCGAACGCGAGGAGCGCCATCGCCGTGGCGGCCAGTCGCGCTATCTGGTCGAGCCCAACGTCAAGGACGGCAAGGGCGGTCTGCGCGATCTGCACACCGTGTTCTGGATTGCGAAATACGTCTATCGGGTGCGCGACAGCAAGGAGCTGGTGGCGCGGGGCGTGTTCGATCCGCAGGAATACCGCACCTTCAAGCGTTGCGAAGACTTCCTGTGGTCGGTCCGCTGCAATATCCACTTCCTGACCAAACGGCCGGAAGAGCGGCTGTCCTTTGACCTGCAGCGCGAGATTGCCGTTCGTCTCGGCTATACCTCGCATCCCGGTATGCAGGACGTCGAGCGCTTCATGAAGCACTACTTCCTGATTGCCAAGGAAGTCGGCGATCTCACCGCGATCCTGTGCGCCAAGCTCGAAGACCAGCAGGCCAAGCCGGCGCCGGCGCTGACGCGCATGATGGCGAAGCTGCGGCCCGAGATGCATCGCCGCCGGCTGCCGGACAGCGATGCGTTCATCATCGACAACAACCGCATCAACCTTGCTGCGCCCGACGTGTTCAAGGAAGACCCGATCAATCTGATCCGGTTCTTCCGATTGGCACAGAAGCATAATCTGGCATTCCATCCTGATGCGATGCGGACCGCGACGCGCTCGCTCCGGCTGATCACGCCCGAGATCCGCGAGAACGCCGAAGCTAACGCGCTGTTTATGGAGATCCTGACCTCGGACAATGCCGAGATCGTGCTGCGGCGGATGAACGAGACCGGCGTACTCGGTCATTTCATTCGTGCCTTCGGCCGCATCGTGTCGATGATGCAGTTCAACATGTATCATCACTATACGGTGGATGAGCATCTGCTGCGGTGTGTCGGCATCCTTCAGGAGATCGAGCGGGGCGGGAATGACGAGTTCGTTGTCGCCAGCGATCTGATGCGCAAGATCCGCCCGGAGCATCGGGCGGTGATCTATATCACGGTGTTACTTCATGACATCGCCAAGGGGCGCCCGGAGGATCACTCCATCGCCGGCGCCAAGGTGGCGCGGCGGCTATGCCCGCGGCTCGGATTCAACGCCGCCGATACCGATCTCGTTGCGTGGCTCATCGAAGAGCATCTGACCATGTCCACGGTGGCGCAGTCGCGCGACCTGTCGGATAGCAAGACCATCGAGAATTTCGCCGCCGTGGTGCAGTCGGTGGAGCAGATGAAGCTGCTCACGATCCTCACCACCGCGGATATCCGCGGCGTCGGTCCCGGCGTCTGGAACGGCTGGAAGGCGCAGCTGATCCGGACGCTGTATTACGAAACCGAGCCGGTGCTGACCGGTGGTTTCTCCGAGGTCAATCGCGCACAGCGCATCGCGTCGGCGCAGGCCGAATTCCGCCGTGCCTTCACCGAGTGGCCCGAGCAGGATCTCAACGCCTATATCCTGCGGCACTATCCGGCCTACTGGCTCAAGGTCGAGCTCGACCGCAAGATTCGCCATGCGCGTTTCCTGCGCGCATCGGAAGAGGCCGGGCACAAGCTCGCGATCAATGTCGGGTTCGATGAAGCCCGCGGCGTCACCGAGCTCACGATTCTGGCCGTCGACCATCCCTGGTTGCTGTCGATCATCGCCGGCGCATGCGCCGCAGCCGGCGCCAACATCGTCGACGCGCAGATTTACACCACGACCGATGGCCGTGCGCTGGACACCATCGCGATCTCCCGGGAATACGATCGCGACGACGACGAAGGCCGCCGTGCAACACGAATCGGCGACATGATCGAGGACGTGCTCGAAGGCAAGGTGCGGCTGCCGGAAACCGTGGCGAAGCGCGCCTCGACCAAGGGCAAGATCAGGGCTTTCACCGTCGAGCCGGAAGTCATCGTCAACAACCAGTGGTCGGATCGCTATACGGTGATCGAGGTGTCCGGCCTCGACAGGCCAGGCCTCTTGTATCAGCTCACCACGGCGATCTCGAAACTCAACCTCAACATCGCATCGGCGCATGTGGCGACCTTCGGCGAGCGCGCGCGAGACGTGTTCTACGTCACCGATTTGCTTGGAGCGCAGATCAATGCCCCGACGCGTCAGGCTGCGATCAAGCGCGCATTGATCCATCTGCTGGCAAACGGCGATATCGCGGAGAAGCCGGCGGCGTAGGAGGCACGCGGTGGGAGGGTGATCGATACAGTTTGAAGTAAACAGCCGACAATCTGTCAGCAATGCTTTGCTACGACGTGTTCCGCGCTGCAAAAAGCAAACTGAAGCTCGAGGTTGGTGTTGCCCAAACCACTCCGCAAATTGTTCTGGTGGCCGGCAGTTGTCGGCATACTCTTTGTTGGCGGCGTGGCCGTATTTAGTCTCCAGCGTTGGGCGAGTTCGAACAGCAGCTCGGATGATCTCGGTCGCAGGGACAGGGGCTTTTACCTCGCCGCATCTGTCAAGAATGCTGCGTTACTCGTGAAAAGCGGTGCGGACGACAATTTGCAGCTGCTTCTGATTGATTTTCAAAGCGGACGGAAAATTAGAATTCGCAGCGAACGCGCGCATTTGTCATCGGCCTATCTGTCGTCGGACGGGGCACGGTTATTATTCTCCCGTGTTCCATTAGGCGAACAGCAGGGCTACGAATTGGTGTCATGTGCGACGGATACGTTTTCCTGCCGCAGCATCGTCAAGAGCAGCGGTTCGATTCACTCTGCATTTGAAATTTCCAACGGTCGATTTCTCTACGTTTCGAGTCCGTACTTTAAAGCCTACGATGGCCGCTTAAGACTGAACCGCAACGATATCTGGATGTTCGATCCAGCAGTCGGCGCGCGCCAACTGACTGACTTTCAGTTGTACGAGCTGCACTCCCTTAGTCTGGGTGGTGCATCGCTGTACTTTTCTGCGCTGGGCTCACCGTCGCAAAAGCCGATCATTCCAAAACAGGATCCCAGTTCGAACCGCCAGAGCAGTATTTTTCAACTCCCCTTCGATGCGGTGAAAGGCTTCCTCAGCGTGCCTTCCACGACGCTATCGCCATCCTTCGAAGCATCCGGCATCGCTACCCGTCCAAGCGCTTCGGCCGATGCTTCGCTGGTGGCATTCCTGAGGACGAGGACCGACATTGGTGCCTATCGCTACGATTTGGTGGTCGCGGACCTCAAAACCGGCGCCGAACGCTTGATTACTGCACCTGGACGGGGCTTCTCACGCCCCGTAGTGATTGGCGATAATATCTATGTCAGCTTTACCAATGGCGATCGGGTGACCATCAGACGCTATGGTCGAGACGAAGTGGAGATGCTGTCCGTCGCCGAAATCGACGACGCGTCTGTTGCGTCGGCTGAAGTGGTTGATCTGAAAATAGCGCCCTAAACTATCGCCATGAGCGGCGATCGAGCGCGCGCTGATCCATTTGCTGGCGAATGGCGATGCGGCGGAGAAGCCAGCGGCGTAAGTGCATTTGCCGCTTTGACCTCTCCACGTCATTGCGAGAAGCGAAGCGACGCGACGCGGCAATCCAGAAAGGCGCAGGCGAAGAAAGACTGGATTGCTTCGCTTAGCTCGCAATGACGGCTGAGAGAATCTACTTCACCGCAACGCCCTCGTGCTCCAGCAGCCAACGTTTGCGTGCGATGCCGCCGCCATAGCCGGTGAGCGAACCGTTGGCGCCGATCAGGCGGTGGCAGGGCACGACGACACTCAGGGGATTTGCACCATTGGCATGGCCGACCGCGCGCGTCGCGGTAGGCACGCCGAGTTGCGCCGCCAGCGTGCCGTAGCTGAGTGTGCTGCCTGCAGGGATTTTTCGCAGTGCCGTCCAGATACGGTTCTGAAACGGCGTGCCGGGGATGTGGCAGGTGATGCCATCGAGTTGGTTGAGGTCGCCGTCGAAATAGCGTGAGAGTGCGCTGCGGATTTCGGATGGTGCCGAGTTCTCGATCAGTTCGACCGTCCCATAGTAACGACGCAGCAAAGTCAGCAAGCGCTCTTCGTAATCGATCCAGTCGAGTGCGCAGAGTGCGCCACCGTGGTTCGTCACCAGCAGCGCGATGCCGATCGGGGTGTCGAGCCGGTCGAGAGTGAGTGGGATGGGTTGCTTCGCCATAGCGATGTTGCGCTCATCAAATGGAAACGCCGACCGTAGGTGTTGCTACGGCCGGCGTCATTCCGATTTCCGATAAGTGAGCCGCGAATTATTCCGGCTTCGGCTCGTGCGACATGCGCTCGAGGCGTTCCTGCATTTCCTTCATCTGGCGACGCAGGTCGTCCATGGTGTCGGCAGGCTCAGCGGTCGGCTCCGGCGCCTTTTCCGGCTCCGCCGCCGCCGCGCCGCCGCGCGGCGGCACGAACGGCTTGAACATTGCGAAGGTCTGCTGAAACAATTCCATGTTGCGACGAACGGTTTCCTCAAGCGGCGCGAACGGCGTCATGCTGAACGTGTTCGTCATCTGCTTGCGGAATTTCTCCTGCTCGCGCGTCAGGCTGTCGATGGACTGCTCGAGATACTTCGGCACCACCATCTGCATGCTGTCGCCATAGAAGCGGATCAACTGGCGTAGGAAAGTGGTTGGTAGCAGATTCTGGCCAGCCTTGTTTTCCTGTTCAAAGATGATCTGGGCTAGCACCGAGCGGGTAATATCGTCGCCGGTCTTGGCGTCATAGACGAGAAAATCCTCGCCGTCCTTTACCATCGCAGCGAGATCTTCAAGCGTCACGTAAGTGCTTGTTCCGGTATTATAAAGCCGGCGGTTCGCATATTTTTTGATTGTCGTGGGTTGATCTGATTTCGCCATGGGGGCTCACACATACGGACCGAGGACAGGGAACCTTACGGCAGCGCGCCATAAGGTTGTCGAACAACGCAATGCAATAAAGTAAGCACTTTCAAAGGGGCTCGGCTACCGTTTTGTGCGTCACGGTTAAAATGGCAGCAGTCTTGTGCTATGCAAAGCGACATCCGTGCCATTTTGCGTGCGTTGCGGCCGTAATTTGACGTCGGGCCAATTGACAGTCCACCCCTCAGTTAACAGGATAGTTTGCAACGCGGCCCCCGCCATCCTGGCTCTGACCGTCGAAAAAACCTCAACACAGGAGATGTCCATGTCAGACGATGTCGTCATCGTCAGCGCTGCCCGCACACCCGTCGGCAGCTTCAACGGCGCTTTCGCCACCATGCCGGCGCATGATCTCGGCGCCATTGCCATCAAGGCGGCGCTTGAGCGCGGCAAGATCGATCCGGCCCGCGTCTCCGAAGTCATCATGGGACAGATCCTCACTGCTGCGCAGGGCCAGAACCCCGCGCGCCAGGCCTCGATTGCTGCCGGCCTGCCGGTGGAAACTTCGGCCTGGGGCGTCAACATGCTGTGCGGGTCCGGCCTGCGCACGGTCGCGCTCGGCTATCAGGCGCTGCTCAATGGTGATTCGGAAATCGTCGTTGCCGGCGGTCAGGAATCCATGAGCATGGCCCCGCATGCGCAATATCTGCGCGGTGGCGTGAAAATGGGACCGGTGGAATTCGTCGACACCATGATCAAGGATGGTCTGTGGGATGCCTTCAACGGCTATCACATGGGTAACACCGCCGAGAACGTGGCAAAGCAGTACCAGATCACGCGCCAGCAGCAGGACGAGTTCGCTGTTGCGTCGCAGCAGAAAGCGGAAGCTGCGCAGAAGGCCGGCAAGTTTAAGGACGAGATCGTTCCGGTCACCATCAAGGGCCGCAAGGGCGACACCGTGGTCGACAGCGACGAATATCCGCGCCACGGCGCCACGATCGAAGCCATGGCCAAGCTGCGTCCGGCCTTCGAGAAGGATGGTACCGTCACCGCCGGCTCGGCATCGGGCATCAATGACGGCGCCGCCGCCGTGGTGCTGATGACCGCCAAGCAGGCCGCCAAGGAAGGCCTCAAGCCGCTGGCCCGCATCGTGTCGTGGGGCCAGGCCGGCGTTGATCCGAAGATCATGGGCACTGGCCCGATCCCGGCATCGCGCGCCGCGCTGAAGAAGGCTGGCTGGACCATCAACGATCTCGACCTGATCGAAGCCAATGAAGCTTTTGCTGCGCAGGCTTGCGCCGTGAACAAGGACCTCGGCTGGGATACGTCGAAGGTTAACGTCAACGGTGGCGCGATCGCGATCGGTCATCCGGTGGGTGCATCTGGTGCGCGTGTTCTCGTCACGCTGTTGCACGAGATGGAAAAGCGCGACGCGAAGAAAGGCCTTGCCACGCTGTGCATCGGCGGCGGCATGGGCATCGCGATGTGCATTGCACGCGACTAATCCTTACGCGTCGCGTGCCGAAAACATCGGCTCGCGCGTGCACTGCACACACTGCTACAACAAAATGCCCGGCGCTTTGCGTCGGGCATTTTCGCTTGATGGTCCAATTCTGCTTGATGTTCAGCGTATCGCGAGATTAATTCGAAGCTATAACTACAAAAGAGATTGGTGGAGGGATCGATCATGGCGCGCGTTGCATTGGTGACCGGGGGAACACGAGGGATCGGCGCTGCAATCAGCAAGGCTTTGAAGATTGCGGGATACAGCGTCGCGGCAAGCTATGCCGGCAATGATGCCGCCGCCGAGAAATTCAAAAGCGAGACGGGTATCGGCACCTACAAGTGGGATGTCGGTTCGTTCGATGAATGCGCCGCCGGCGTGAAAAAAGTCGAGGCCGATCTGGGACCGGTGGAAGTGCTGGTCAACAATGCCGGCATCACCATGGATGGTGCCTTCCACAAGATGACGCCGGAACAGTGGAACAAGGTGGTTAACACCAATCTCGGTTCGTTGTTCAACATGACCCGTCAGGTGATCGAGGGTATGCGCGAACGTAAGTTCGGCCGTGTCATCAACATTTCATCGATCAACGGCCAGAAGGGCCAGTTCGGCCAGGTCAACTATTCGGCCGCCAAGGCCGGCGACATCGGCTTCACAAAGGCGCTGGCGCTGGAGAATGCCAAGCTCGGTATTACCGTCAACGTGATCTGTCCTGGCTACATCAACACCGAGATGGTGCAGGCCGTGCCGCTCGCCGTGCTTGAGAAGAGCATTTTGCCGCAGATCCCGGTCAATCGCCTCGGCGAGCCCGAGGAAATTGCGCGCGCTGTGGTGTTTCTAGCCGCAGACGAGTCCGGCTTCTTCACGGGCTCGACTATGACCATCAATGGCGGGCAATATCACGCCTGAGCGGACGCGGTTTTCGCTGACCTCATCCTGAGGAGCCCGCCCTTGCGGGCGTCTCGAAGGATGTACGACATGCGCCACCGCCGCGTTTTTGGCCTTCGCCGTACATCGCTTTACGAATGACGCCGCATCGCAGCGAAGGATGTGATTTGGAAGCCGAGCTAGTCGGGCTTCCAGCCCTTCGGGGCCAACTCAAACGTCGCGAAATCGAAACCCGGTGCCACGGTGCAGCCGACCAGTGTCCAGTCGCCAGTGGTGGAGGCGGCCTGCCAAGCATGCGGTGGGACAATGCCTTGCGGCTCCTGTCCAGCGGCGACGTTCGGCCCGAGCGTGATCGTGCGCTGGCCGGCGTCGCTGGCGATTTCCAGCGTAAGCGGAGCACCCGCATGATAGTGCCAGATCTCGACGGCATCGATGCGATGCCAATGCGAGCGTTCGCCTGATGCTAGCAGGAAGTAGATTGCCGTCGAGGCCGCCCGCCCGCCGGCATCTATGCGACTGTCGCGAAACGTCTCGCGGTAGTGGCCGCCTTCGGGATGCGGCTGCAGGCCGAGCGTCGCGATGATTTCGCCTGCAGTTGGCGTCTTGCCTGTCATCAGGACTTGTTCTTGCGTTCACGGAGTTCGCCGAACACGTCGTCCTCGCTGAATCCCTTGAGGCGGACGGCGGCGGCGATGGCAGGATCGTCGGCGCGCAGAAACACGTTGGTCTTCTTCTCAAGCCCGAGCAGCACCGGGATGGTTGGCTTGCCGACGGCGCGCAGCTGCGCCACTTCGTCGGCGCGATTCTTCAGCGCTTCGTTGTTGGCGTCGATGCCGAGGCAGAACTTCATGTTGGCCGCGGTGTATTCGTGGCCGCAGTAGACCCGGTAGTCGTCGGGCAGTGTGCGCAGCTTCTTCAGCGACTGCCACATCATCGGGTAGGTGCCTTCGAACACCCGTCCGCAGCCGCCGGAAAACAGCGTGTCGGCCGAGAACAGCGCCAGCTCGCTGTCGAACACGTAGCAGATATGGTCGAGCGTATGGCCGGGGGTCTCGAACACCCGCGCGGTGAGCGCCCCGACCTGCACGATATCGCCCTCGGCGACGCGGACGTCGACTTCAGGAATTGCCGTGCCCTGATCGTGCGGCGCTGTGACCTTGCAGCCGTAGGTCTTCTTCAGCTCGGCGATACCGCCGACATGGTCCGCATGGTGATGCGTCACCAGAATATCCGTGAGCTTCCAGACTTCGCGTTGCAGCACCTTCATGATGGGACCGGCTTCCGGCGCGTCGATCGCGGCAGTCTTCAGGCTCTGAGGATCGTGGATCAGGTAGCCGAAATTGTCGGACAGGCAGGGGAAGACGCGAATTTCAGCAGCCATGGTAACTCCGTTGGATCACGTCGTGATGCGCTCGCACATACGTGCGGCAAATTGATGGGGATGAATATGGGCGATGCATGACGGTCAGCGCGGTGTCACACATTGGCGCGCGGGCTGGCCGGCAATCTGCAGCGTGATGGTGGTCTGGCCCTTGCCGGTAATCCCGACATTGCCTTCGCCGTAGCGGAAGCCCGAGCCGGATCTCTGGATCGGCATGCGGAGCGTTTCGCCATTGGGATAGAACAGGGTGATCGACGTGCCGCCTGAATTGTAATCGACGGAGATCTTGTCGCCGCCCGGCAGCGCAGGGGTGCAGATGTAATCGACCGTCGCCGGATTGCCCTCGGCGGAGAATGGCGCGAGTGCTGCCACGGCCAGACCCGCGGCCGTCGCCGCCGCCCTTGTGATTGTTTGACCTCGGCGTGACAGCATTTTTGTCTCTCCTGCAACGACGTCGCGGCACCTGTTTCTCCGACTAGGCCGCAGCCGGGCCGGCCTTGTCAATTGGTGCAACTCACCGCCCGCGATGGTCTGGATATCTGGCGTTAACGCTGCCCCGGCAATGCGCGATTCGGGGGATCGTGGGTCGCCGCAACGTGTTAGAAAGTCATCATGACCATCGATGTGATCGATCTCCGGGATTTCTATTCGCGCCGCCTCGGTATCGTGGCGCGGCGGCTGATCAATCGCGGTATTCAGGCGCATTGGCCGGATGCCGAAGGTCAGCGCGTGCTCGGTCTGGGGTACCCAACACCGTATCTCGGCCTTTTCCGGGAGAATTCCGAACGCTGCATCGCCTTCATGCCGGCGGCGCAGGGGGTGCTGAAATGGCCGACGGCAAAGCCCGCGCTGGCCACACTGGTCGACGAATTCTCGCTGCCGCTGCCGGATGCCGCCGTCGATCGCATCATCCTGGTGCACGCCCTGGAAATGTCCGACGATCCCGAAGGTTTGCTCCGCGAGGTCTGGCGCGTGCTTGCGCCGTCCGGCCGGTTGATGGCGGTGATTCCGAATCGCCGGGGCGTCTGGACCCGCACCGACTCGACGCCGTTCGGTCACGGCCGCCCCTATTCGCGCTCGCAGATCACGCAGTTGCTGCGACAGACCTGGTTTACGCCGACAGCGTGGAGCGAGGCGCTGTTCATGCCGCCGGTCGGGATGGGCTGGTTTCTGCGCTCGGCGATGGCGTGGGAGCGGATTGGCGCGGCGTTGTCGATGCCGTTCGCCGGCGTGCATATCGTCGAAGCCACCAAACAGGTCTATCGGGCGATCCCCGCCAAGCGCGAACGCACGCGGCTGATTCCGGCGCTGCAGCCAGTACTGGTGCCGACCTCCGGGATGCGGCGTGACGATGAGACGGATCATCTTGGCGAGGCCGAGCCGCACTCGCGCTGAGCGCTATTTTTCCGCGAGCGGATGCAGGTCTCGGACCAGGCTCTTGAGCCGCTCTTCCACCACATGGGTGTAGATCTGCGTCGTCGAAATATCGGTATGACCGAGCAGAGTCTGCACGATGCGAAGATCGGCGCCGTTATGCAGCAAATGGCTGGCGAAGGCGTGGCGCAGCACGTGCGGCGACACCAGCCGCGGCGCAATGCCGGATGCCGCCGCAAGTTCTTTCAGGTCGCGCGCGAAATGCTGTCGGGTGAGGTGGCCGCTCTCGCCAAAAGACGGAAACAGCCATTTCGAGGCTGCACTCTTTTTTGGTTGAGCCTTCTGCAACTCGGTCATCGCGGCGAGATATTCGGCCATCGCCTGTTTGGCAGTTTCGTTGAGCGGCACCAGCCGCTCCTTGTTGCCCTTGCCGCGCACCACGATCATGCGGGCATCGCGCCGCGCTGCGGTGAGCGGTAGCGACACCAGCTCGGAGACGCGAAGCCCGGTGGCGTAAAGTACTTCGAGCAGGCAGTAGAGTCGGGCATCGCGCAACCGCTGCTGCGCCGAAGCCTCCGCGTTTTGCGCCTGCGCCCGCGCCTGCACCAGCATACGGTCGACATCGGCGATCGACAGCACCTTGGGCAGACTGCGGCCACGCTTGGGGCCGGACAGGATGGCTGCTGGATCGTCGCTGCGGATTTTTTCGCTGAGCAGAAAGCGAAACAGATGCCGTATGGCGGACAGCCGCCGCGCCACGGTGGTCGATTTAAAGCCGCGCTCGTCGAGGTCTTCCAGGTAGTCGCGCAGCAACTGGGTGTCGGCTGCCATGAAGCTGGATTTCGCTCCGATGGCGAATTCGGAGAAATCTTCGAGGTCGCGGCGATAGGCGTCCAGAGTATTCACGCCAGCGCCCTGTTCGGCGGCGAGCATGTCGAGAAACAGGCCGGAAAGTTTCGAATCGGAGGCAGGACGGGTGCTCATGGGGCGACCCTAGCGGCTATTTCTTGAGAAATTTGTCCGGCTGGATGGTGACCGTCATGTCCCGCGGCTTCGGGTTGACGAAATTGGCAAGCGCGAAGATGACGCCATAGACCACGCCGACGATCACCGCGACGACCGTCAAAAAGCGGAACAGGCTGGGCATGATCGGGGAACTCGGCGGCGAAATGGGGCGATTCGTTCCGCCTGAGGCGGTCACCTTGTCCGGATACAGACTGCAAGAGGTGCTGGCAACGCTGGCGCTGGGGGTAGTATAGGTGACCGGAATGCGGCAAACCTCTGTGATCCCTTGTCGCTCACTGATTTTGCAGGTGTTTTTGATGTCCGAGACCATCTTGCCGGCCATTGCCAGCGCACCCCAGGAGGCCGCCATCGTGGCGGCGCTGGGAAAGCGCTCGGTCGTGCTGGTGGGCATGATGGGCGCGGGCAAATCGACCATCGGCCGGCGCATGGCAACGCGGCTGCGGCTGCCCTTCGTCGATGCCGACAATGAGATCGAGGCGGCGGCCGGGATGTCGATCCCGGACATTTTCGAGGTCCATGGTGAGCCGCATTTCCGCGACGGCGAGGCGCGGGTGATCGCCCGGCTGCTGGACAGCGGACCGATCCTGCTGGCGACCGGCGGCGGTGCCTTCCTGCGCGAGGAGACCCGCCAGCGCATCCGCGACAAGGCGATCTCGCTGTGGCTGAAAGCTGATGCCGACGTGATCCTGCGCCGGGTCCGGCGCCGGGAAAACCGTCCGCTGTTGAAGACCGCCGATCCCGCCGCGACCATTGCGCGGCTGATCGAGGCGCGCCATCCGTTCTATGAGCAGACCGATATCACGATCGACTCGCGTGACGTGCCGCATGAGAAGATCGTCGAGGAAGGCATCATCGCGCTGCATGAGCATCTGTTCCGCCCACACGCAGCTTCCGCCATTTCCGAACCGACAGGCGATCCCTTGAGTTCTCAACTATGACCGCGCCCTTGAAGCATTCCGACCCTATCGTCGTGGACGTCGCGCTGGCTGAGCGCGCCTATGACATCGTGATCGGCCGTAACGTGCTGCCGTCGCTCGGCGCGCGCATTGCGAAGCTGCGACCGGGCGTGCGCACGGCGATCGTGACCGACAGGACCGTTGCCAAGCATTGGCTCGCTGCCACGGAAGCCTCGCTGGCGGAAGCCGGTATTCCCACGTCGCACATCATCGTCGAGGAAGGTGAGAGCTCGAAGAGCTATGCCGGGCTTGAGAAGGTCTCCGAAGCGCTGATCGCGGCGAAGATCGAGCGCAACGATCTCGTCATTGCGCTGGGTGGCGGCGTGGTTGGCGATCTCGCGGGCTTTGCCGCAGCGATCATCCGCCGCGGCGTCGATTTCGTGCAGGTGCCGACGTCGCTGCTGGCGCAGGTCGATTCCTCCGTCGGCGGCAAGACCGGCATTAACTCACCGCAGGGCAAGAACCTGCTCGGCGCGTTCCATCAGCCGGTGCTTGTTGTGGCCGACACGGCGGTCCTCGATACGCTGTCGCCCCGGCAGTTCCGCGCCGGCTATGCGGAAGTCGCCAAATATGGCGTGCTCGGGGACGCCGCGTTCTTCACATGGCTGGAAGCCAATCACGCCGACATCATGCGCGGTGGCGCAGGGCGTGAACACGCCATCGCCACCTCGTGCCGCGCCAAGGCCGGCGTCGTGTCGCGCGACGAGCGCGAGAACGGCGAGCGCGCACTGCTCAATCTCGGCCATACCTTCGGCCACGCACTGGAAGCGGTGACCGGTTTCTCGGATCGGCTGTTCCATGGCGAGGGCGTGTCGGTCGGCATGGTGCTGGCTGCGCAACTGTCGGCGCAGCTCGGCATGGTCGCTGAGAGCGATGCGAGCCGCGTGCAGCATCATCTCGCCGATGTGGGTCTGCCCACGAAGCTGCAGGACATCGCCGGCTTCGCGCAGGAAGGCCTCGCGGACGCGGATACGCTGATGGCACTGATGGCGCAGGACAAGAAGGTGAAGCGCGGCAAGCTCACTTTTATTTTGCTGGAAGCCGTCGGCCGGGCCGTCATCGCGAACGATGTGGATCCCGCGACGGTTCGCGCGTTTCTGCATCAGAAGCTGACGGGATAGAACTGACCGTGTCCGGTTTGGGAACCACCAAAGCCGGCGCCGTCGCAGGACTTTCATGAATTCGATTACCGTCAATCTGCTGATCGCGATCTTCCTGCTCGCTGCCAACGCGTTTTACGTGGCGGCGGAGTTTGCGCTGGTCAAAAGCCGCGGCTTCCGCGTCAAGAGCATGGTCGAGCAAAACCGCTTCGGCGCGCGTCTACTGCAGAACATGATGGGCAATATCGAAGCCTATCTGGCCTGCTGCCAGCTCGGCATCACCATGGCATCGCTGGGACTCGGCTGGGTTGGTGAGCCCACGGTGGCCGCACTACTGAAACCGGTGCTCGATCCGCTCGGTCTCTCGGAATCCGCGCTGCACTTCACCTCGTTCCTCACCGGCTTCCTCGTCTTCTCCTCGCTGCATATCGTGATCGGCGAGCAGGTACCGAAGACGCTGGCGATCCGCCAGCCGGAGCCGGTGTCGCAATGGATCGCCTATCCGCTCTACGCCTCCTACATCCTGTTTTATCCGCTGAACTGGCTGCTCAACGCGGCGTCACGCGGCACGCTGGCGCTGCTCGGCGTGCAGGAAGCATCACCGCATGAGATCCTCACCGGTGTCGAGATCGAAGGTCTTGTCGGTGAATCCGCCGAACATGGCGGCATCGCGTCAGGCGAAGCCGAATATATCCAGAACGTGTTCCGCTTCGGCGATCTCGCGGTGTCCGACGTCATGGTCCATCGCACGGCGATGGTAACGCTGAATGCGGACCTGCCGTCCGAAGAGCTGGTGCGCGAGGTGCTCGCCACCGAATACACCCGCATTCCCCTCTGGCGCGAGAAGCCGGAAAACATCATCGGCGTGCTCCACGCCAAGGACCTGCTGCGCGCGATCCGCGCCGTCGACGGCGATACCGCAAAGATCGACGTGGCCTCGATCGCGCTGCCGCCGTGGTTCGTCCCGGAGATGCGTCCGCTGTCGGATCAGTTGAAAGCATTTCGTCGCCGCAAGACCCACTTCGCCCTCGTTGTCGATGAATATGGCGAAGTCGAAGGCATGGTGACGCTGGAAGACGTGCTGGAAGAAATCGTCGGTGATATCGCCGACGAGCATGACGTCGTCGTGGCCGGCGTGCGTGCGCAGGCCGATGGCTCGGTGGTGGTCGATGGCTCGGTGCCGATCCGCGACCTCAATCGCGCCATGGACTGGCATCTGCCGGATGATGAAGCGACCACGGTAGCCGGTCTCGTCATTCACGAGGCGCGCTCCATCCCCGAGCGCGGGCAAAGCTTCACCTTCTACAACTTCCGCTTCCGCGTGCTGCGCCGTGAGCGCAACCGCATCACCGCGCTGCGCATCGGGCCGGTGCCGACAGAGCCGGAAGTGCCGGAGAAAAAGCCGCGGGCCGGGACCTCGTTCTAGGCCCTCGCCGGTCCGGTTCTTGCTTTTGCTTTATTCCATGAGCTGTCATTCCATTGGATGGCGCAACTGGAGCGAGCGATGAACAAGTCCTGGCGATTGTCGTGCGTATTGGCCGCTGTGTTGATGTCCGGCGCTGCGCTGGCCGACACCAACTGGCCGTCGAAGCCGATCAAGGCCGTCAATCCGTTCGGTGCCGGCAGCGCGGGTGATGTGGTCCCGCGCCTCTTCTTCGAGAAACTCAGCACGGAACTGGGACAGCCGATCGTGATTGAAAATCGCGTGGGCGCCGGTGGCTCGCTCGGCACGGGCGCAGTCGCGAAAAGCGATCCGGATGGCTACACGCTGCTGTCGCAGACCAATGCGATCTCCATTGCACCGGCGATCTTCCCTAATCTCACTTACGACACCACCAAGGAGCTGTCTTCGGTGGTGATGATCGGCTATGCGGCCAATGTGATGATCGTGCCGAACGAACGGCCATGGAAAACGATTCAGGATTTCCTGATCGCCGCAAAAACCAAGGGCACGGTGATCAATTACGGCTCGGTGGGCGTCGGCAGTGCCGTGCATATCAGTTCGGAGAAATTCCGCGCGGCTGCCGGCTTCGAGGCCACGCATATTCCGTATCGCGGCGGCTCTGAAGTCATCACCGACATCATTGGCGGCCGCATCGATTTCTACTTCTGTCCGCTGGCCACGGCGCTGCCGCTGATCCGCGAAGGCCAGGTCCGTGCGCTGGTGGTGTCGACGCCGACCCGCGTGCGCGATCTGCCAGATGTACCGACGCCGATCGATGCGGGCCTCAAGAATGCGGACAGTTCGATCTGGTTCGGCGTATTTGTGCCGTCGAAGACGCCACCGGAGGTCATCGAAAAACTCTATGTGACCGGCACTAAGGTGCTGAACACGGCGGACATGCAGGCTTCGCTGAAGAAGATCGGCGTCGAGCCGATGCCAATGAAGTCATCCGAGATGGATGCTCTGCTCGTCAAGGAGATCGCTGACAACAAGGTGTTGCTCAAGGGCGAGGTGGCGGCCAAGTAGGCGGACCGCCGGCCTTGCCAGCACGGGTGAGGCCGGCATTGTCCTTTATCTGGGGTGGATCACCGCGCGTTCGGGCGTTGTTTTAGGCTTCAAACGGTCCGAAACTTGCTTCGTTGTCGCCGATTGGCCCGATCATTGGGCGGCCATTCCCGCCGAATGGTATTATTGGAGCAAGTAATGAATAAGCTTATGCGGTGGTCGTGTGTTTTCGCCGGTGTGCTGTTGTCGTCCGTCGCGGCGCAGGCCGAAAGCAACTGGCCGACCCGGTTGATCAAGGCCACCATCCCGTTCGGCCCCGGCAGCGCTACCGACGTGGTGCCGCGGATATTCTTCGAGCGTCTCGGGCCGGAACTCGGTCAGACGATCGTGGTCGAGAACCGGGTCGGTGGTGGCGGCTCGATCGGCACCAACGCGGTCGCGAAGGCCGAGCCGGATGGCTACAGCATCCTGGCGCACTCCTCGGCGCTGGCGATCACGCCGGCGATCTTTCCGAACCTGCCCTATGACACGTCGAAGGACCTCTCGTCGGTCATCATGATCGGTTCCAGCCCGCAAATCATGATCATCCCGAAAGAGCGGCCGTGGAAGACCGTGGACGATTTCCTCAAGGATGCAAAGGCGAAAGGATCGCAAATTAATTTCGGCTCGGTGGGTGTCGGCAGCGCCGTGCATATCAGCGCTGAGAAATTCCGCCTCGCTGCCAAATTCGAAGCGACCCACGTGCCGTATCGCGGCGGTCCGGAAGTGATCGCCGATATTCTCGGTGGCCGTATCGATTTCTACTTCTGCCCAGCGGCGACCGCTTTGCCGCTGATCCGCGAAGGGCAAGTGCGTGCACTGGTCGTCTCCACCGACAAGCGCAGCAATGAACTGCCCGACGTGCCGTCGATGACGGAAGTCGGGCTGAAGGACGGTGTCAGCGAAAGCTGGGTCGGCGTGTTCGCGCCGTCGAAGACACCGCGCGAAATCGTGGACAAGATGCATGATGCCGGCGTCAAGGTGCTGGCCAAGCCGGAGATGCAGGCGGCGCTGAAGAAGATCGGTGTCGAGACTGTGCCGATGCAGCCGAAAGCGATGGACGACCTCGTGGCAAAGGAAGTCGCTGCGAATATTGCGCTGCTGAAAGATGTGAAATAAGGCGACAAGGGCTCCTCGTCATCGCAAGGAGCCCTTGCGACGATGCGAAGCTGATTACGCCTCGATGTCCATGCGCACGAGGATGCGTTCGGCGCTGTCGTTCCAGACATCCATCTTGACGATCTTGCCGTCGCGCACCACGAAGCGATCGACATAGCGATTGCCTTCGAACGGCGTGCCGTCATGCCATTCGCCATAGAGTGTTCCGGTATTGTAGACGATGGTCTCGTCATCCCCCGGCGATACGTCGGTGCGCTCCATCTTCTTCTTCACCCATTTGTAGCGCATGGCGTTGAACGCGGTGGCATCGCGCGGATGCTTGAACTTGCGACCGCCGGTAAAGGTGATCGCGACGTCGGCCGACATGAAGGTGCCGGCGGTTTCCGGATCCGGCACCATGGAGGCCACGAGAAACCGCTCGACGAGGTCGGCAGCCTGGGCGGTTTCATCGGTGACGGGCGCAAGCGCGGTGGGGGATTGCGACATCGGGTTTCTCCTGCGGACTGATCCTAGCGCCATCATAGCAAAACCGGTGCCAGAACTGTATTCGGTAGATGCATAGGATCGTATGCAATTCTTGTGTGTCGCGCCTGATTATTGGGCGTTCTCTGAAGAAAGATTTGAAGATATTCTTGTATTTTCAGATGGTTAATAAGAGTTCGAATCGCATGCGTCTTGGCACATGCCTTGCTTGCCCACGCATATGCTTTCGCTGCGTCCCGCTCGGTGGCGTGGCCTCTCCAGGAGTCCTCCCATGACCTTCGATCTCATCCTGCGCAACGCGCGCATTGCCGACCGGCCTGATGGCCCGGTGGATATCGGCATTCGCGGCGGGCGGTTCGAGGCCATCGAGATCGGCCTGCCGCGCGGCGTGGCGCCGGATCAGGATGTCGGCGGCCGGCTGCTCGTGCCGGGCTTCGTGGAGACGCATATCCATCTCGACAAATCCTGCCTCCTCGGCCGCTGCAATTGCGCGAATGGTACGCTCGCGGAGGTGATCAGCGAAGTCTCCCGGGCCAAACGCGACTTCACCGAAGAGGACGTCTACGCGCGTGCATCGCAGACGCTGGAGAAAGCGATCAAGCACGGCACCAACCACATGCGCACGCATGTGGAGGTCGATCCGCGTATCGGGCTGACCAGTTTTCGCGCGCTGAAGAGGTTGAAGCAGAATTACGCGTGGGCGATCGATCTGCAGCTCTGCGTGTTTCCGCAGGAAGGATTGCTCGACGATCCCGGCTGCGAGGACGTCCTGCTGCAGGCGATGCGAGAGGGCGCCGATCTTCTCGGCGGTGTGCCTTACATAGACAAGGACTCGAACGGCCAGATCGCGAAAATCTTCGGCATCGCGCAGGAGTTCGGCGTCGATATCGATTTCCATCTCGATTTCGATCTCGACCCCACGCGATCCGACTACGAGGAAGTGTGCCGCATGACCGAAGCCATCGGCTGGGGCGGTCGCGTGGCCATCGGCCATGCCACGAAACTGTCGGCGATGCCGCCTGCGGCTTTCGAGGCCGCTGCAAAGCGGCTCGCCGATGCCGGTGTCGCCGTTACGGTGTTGCCTGCGACCGACCTGTTCCTCACCGGCCGTGACAGCGATCACAACGTGCCGCGCGGCGTGACATCGGCGCACAGACTGCGTGCTTTGGGTGTGAATGCGAATATCTCCACCAACAATGTGCTGAATCCGTTCACGCCGTTCGGCGATGTCTCGCTGATCCGCATGATCAATCTCTATGCCAATGTGATGCAGGTCGGCGCCACGGACGACCTTGCCGGATGTCTCGACCTCGTGACGTCGGCTTCGGCGAAGCTGCTCAACCTGAAGCACTACGGCATCGCCGTCGGCAATTCCGCCGATCTCGTGGTGCTCGATTGCGAGACCAAGGCAGAGGCGGTATGCGAGATTGCGCAGCCACTGTTCGGTTTCAAGAACGGCATCAGGACCTTCATCAGGCCGGCTGCGAGTCTGCTCAAGCCCCACTGAGGCGGGCGTCCTTTGTCGTACGGAGACTTCGATGCCGATCAATGACACGCTCAACGCCTTTGTGGATCATGGCCACATCGAAGTGCAGACCACGACAGAGGGGCCTCTCGCGGGTTTGACCTTTGCACTGAAGGATTTCTTCGATCTCGCCAATGTGCCGACCGGCGCCGGCAGCCCGGAATGGCTGGCGACGCATCCGGTGCCGACAAAATCGTCGCCGGTCGTCGATCGCCTGCTCGATGCCGGAGCGAAACTGGTCGGCAAGACGCATACGGATGAACTGGCCTGGAGCCTCAACGGCGAGAACGCGCATTACGGCACGCCGATCAATCCGGCTGCGCCCGGCCGCATTCCCGGCGGCTCGTCGAGCGGGTCGGCCGCTGCGACCGCTGGCGCGCTGGTCGACTTCGCCATCGGCTCCGACACCGGCGGCTCAGTGCGTCTGCCCGCCAGCTATTGCGGTGTCTACGGCATTCGCACCACGCATGGTCGCATTCCGCTCGATGGCGCGGTGCCGCTGGCGCCGAGTTACGACACTGTCGGCTGGTTTGCGCGCACGCCCGAATTGATGGCGGAGGTCGGCAAGGTGTTGCTCGACAAGGCCCGTGCTCCGCGTCGGGTGAAGAAGGTTCTGATCGCAAGCGACCTGTTTGGCGCCGTCGATGAGAAGGTTCGCAACCTGCTGCAGCCGTCGGTCGATCGCATCAAGGCCTCGTTGGTGCGAGCGAGGATGTGGATGTCGCAAGCGGTGAACTCAATGCCTGGCGCAACACCTTCCGTGTAGTCCAGTCGGAAGAAGCCTGGGCCGCGCAGGGCGAATGGATCAAGGCGACCCAGCCGAAGCTCGGCCCCGGCGTGAAGGAGCGTTTCGCGGCTGCGGCGGTTCTCGATCCCGCGGAGATCGCGGCTGCGCGGGCCATGCGAAAAGTCATCGTTGAGCGCGTGCTGTCGCTGCTGGCCCCTGACACGGTCATGCTTTTGCCGACCGCGCCGGGCATTGCGCCGCTGCGCAACACGCCGGATGCGACGCTCGATGTGTTCCGCGCCCGCGCCATCGAATTGCTCTGTGTGTCCGGCCATGCCGGAACGCCGCAGGTCTCAATGCCTGTCGCCAAGTTCGACGATTGCCCGATCGGCCTGTCGATCATGGGCGCGCGCGATTGCGACGAGGATATTTTGCAGTTGGCGGTGGAGTTGGCGAAGTAACGCGCCGGCCGTGCGCTCCTTCTCCCCGCTCTGCGCGGGGAGAGGTTAAGTAAGACTACTTCGCCTTCCCCGCGCCCTTCTCGGCCGCGCGGCGCAGTGCCTCTGCAAATGCACCACCGCCACTGCTCTCCTGCTTCGCCGGAGCACGCGATGTCATCTGGCGTTCGTTGAAGCGCGGGCCGCGATCGGCTTGCGGACGGTCGGCCTTGGCGCCGACAGGATCGTCCATGCGCAGCGTCAGCGCGATACGCTTGCGGGCGACTTCGACCTCCAGCACCTTCACCTTGACGATATCGCCTGATTTCACGACCTCGCGCGGATCCTTGATGAAGGTCTTGGACATCGCGGAGATGTGCACGAGGCCGTCCTGATGTACGCCGATATCGACGAAGGCACCGAAGGCGGCGACGTTGGTGACGGTGCCTTCGAGCACCATGCCGGGCTTGAGATCGCTGAGCTTCTCGACGCCTTCCATGAACACCGCAGCCTTGAAGGCGGGGCGGGGGTCGCGGCCGGGTTTTTCGAGTTCTTTCAGGATGTCGGTGACCGTCGGCAGACCGAAGGTGTCATCGACGAAGGTCTTGGGCTGCACCTTGCGCAGAATCTCGGCATTGCCGATCAGCGCCTTGATATCGCTCTTGGTGGCCTCAAGAATCTTGCGCACCAGCGGATAGGCTTCCGGATGCACGCCGGACTTGTCGAGCGGATCCTCGCCGTCATTGATGCGCAGGAAGCCGGCACATTGTTCGAATGCCTTCGGGCCAAGCCGCGGCACTTCCTTGAGCGCCTTGCGTGACTTGAACGGGCCGTTGGCGTCGCGGTGCTGCACGATGCTCTGCGCCAGACCGGTGCCGATGCCCGACACGCGTGCCAGCAGCGGTGCGGATGCCGTGTTCACGTCGACGCCAACGCCGTTCACGCAGTCTTCCACGACGGCATCGAGCGACCGCGCCAGCTTGCTCTCGCCGAGGTCGTGCTGATACTGGCCAACGCCGATCGCTTTTGGATCGATCTTCACCAGTTCAGCGAGCGGATCCTGCAGGCGGCGCGCGATCGACACCGCGCCGCGCAGCGTGACGTCGAGCTCAGGCAGCTCTTCGGAGGCAAAGGCCGAGGCGGAATAGACCGACGCGCCGGCTTCCGACACCACGATCTTCGACATCTTGAGGTCCGGTAGCAGCTTGACCAGCTCCATCGCCAGCTTGTCGGTCTCGCGCGAGGCTGTGCCGTTGCCGATGGCGATCAGGTCGACTTTGTGCTGCACGGCGAGCTTGCCGAGCATGGCGAGCGACGCATCCCACTGGCGTTGCGGCTCATGCGGATAGATCGTGGTCGTTGCAACGACTTTACCGGTGGCGTCGATAATCGCGGTCTTCACACCCGAACGGAAGCCTGGATCAAGGCCCATGGTGACGCGCGCGCCGGCAGGCGCTGCGAGCAGCAGGTCGCGCAGGTTCGATGCGAAGACGCGGACGCCCTCTTCTTCCGCCGCGGTCCACAGCCGCATGCGCAGGTCGATGTTGAGATGCACCTGGATCTTGGTACGCCAGGCCCAACGCGTGGTTTCGGTCAGCCACTTGTCGCCGGGGCGGCCCTGATCGGAAACGCCGAAGCGATTCATGATCTTCAGTTCATAGGAGCTCGGTGTGGTGGTGGGGGCGGGCGTCGCGGGCACCGGCTCGGGCTGCATCGCGAGATCGAGGATCTCTTCTTTCTCGCCGCGGAACAACGCCAGGATACGGTGTGATGGCAGCTTGTGCAGCGGCTCGCTGAAGTCGAAATAGTCCTTGAACTTCTCGCCTTCGGTCTTCTTGCCGGTGCGCACGGTCGAGGCCATCAAGCCGTTCGACCACATCTGTTCGCGAAGGGCGCCGATCAGATCGGCGTCTTCGGCGAAGCGCTCGACAAGAATGGCGCGCGCGCCGTCGAGCGCAGCGGCGACATCGGCGACGTTCTTCTCGGCATTGACGAAAGCTTCCGCAACTTTCTTCGGATCGTTCTGCGGCTCGGTGAGCAGCAGTTCCGACAGCGGTTCAAGGCCGGCTTCCTTGGCGATCTCGGCCTTCGTGCGGCGTTTCGGTTTGAACGGCAGATAGATGTCTTCGAGACGACCCTTGGTGTCGGCGGTCATGATCGCCGTTTCGAGCGCGGCATCGAGCTTGCCCTGTTCGCGCACCGATTCCAGAATCACGAGGCGGCGTTCTTCGAGTTCGCGCAGATAGGTCAGGCGCTCTTCCAGCGTGCGCAGTTGTGCGTCATCGAGACCGCCGGTGATTTCCTTGCGGTAGCGTGCCACGAACGGCACCGTTGCGCCGCCGTTGAGCAGTTCTACCGTCGCCGCGACCTGCTGTTCGCGCACGCCAAGTTCGTCTGCGATCTTCTGATTGATGTTTGCCACGCGTAGAGATTCCTTCGAAATTCCGTGGCGGGTCATACCGCCGTCGCAAAACGCTTATGGACCGATGCCGCACGATTCATCAACCCCGGCGGATGCAGTCGATTGTTCTGTGGATCGCGTTGTTTTGCTTCGAAAATTGCAGTGTTTGATGCGCTTCATGACAGTGCGGCTGTGCAAAAATATAATGCTAGATCGCGGCCTGCGAACTGTGTAGACGGACGTTCCTTTCGGGAGCGGCAATGTCGGTTTGTGGTCTGGATTTTGGAACGTCGAACACGACGCTCGGCACGGTCATCAATGATGTTCCGGTGCTGGCGGCGCTCGAAGACTATCATGTCACAATTCCGAGTGCGATCTTTTACAAGGCCGATACCGGCGCCTTCATTGGCCGCAAGGCGATTGAGGCCTATGTCGAGGGCGCGCCTGGCCGCCTGATGCGCAGCCTCAAATCCGTGCTCGGTACGTCGCTGATCGATGAGACGACGCGCGTCGGCCGCGAGCGCGTCAGCTTCCGCAATGTCATCGCCTATTATCTCGGTGCGGTGAAGCGGCGTGCGGAACAGGCCACAGGGCTTGAACTCCGCCAGGTCGTCCATGGCCGTCCCGTCCATTTCGTCGATGACAATCCGGCGGGCGATGCCAAGGCCGAAGCTACGCTGCGCGCCATCGCGAAAGACGTCGGCTTCGAGGACGTCACATTCCAGTTCGAGCCGATTGCCGCGGCGCTGGATTACGAGCGGCAGATCAATTCGGAGGAGATCGCGCTGATCGCCGATATCGGCGGCGGCACGTCAGACTTCTCGATCGTGCGGTTGTCGCCTCAGCGGCATCACCATGCCGACCGCAAGGATGACATCCTCGCCAATGACGGTGTGCGGATTGGCGGTACCGATTTCGACCGGCATCTCAGTCTCGGTGTGATCATGCCGTTGCTGGGCTATCGTTCGGCGATGAAGCGCGCGGGGCTCGATGTGCCGTCGGGCTATTTCCACGATCTGGCGACCTGGTCGAGCATCAACCGGATGTACGATTCCAAGGTCATGAACGAGGTGAAACAGGTGCGCTATGAGGCGCAACAGCCGGAGCTGCTGGATCGCTTGGTGCGTGTGTTGGACGAACAGCGCGGCCATACCCTGGCCATGGAAGTCGAGGGCGCCAAGATTGGCCTGTCCGACAAGCCGAAATCGAGTATCGCGCTGGACTGGATCGAGCCTGGCCTTGCCGCCGGCGTCGCCCGTAATGAACTCGTCAGCCATACCCAGTTGCTCGCCGATCGGATCACCGCGCGGATCAAGATCTGCCTGAACCAGACCGGATTGAAGCCCGAAGCGATCGATGCCGTGTTCCTGACCGGCGGTTCGGTGCAGCTCGCCCATGTCCGCAAGGCGATCACGGCGGCGCTGCCGGCCGCCCGCGCCATCGATGGCGACACGTTCGGGGCCGTCGGCAAGGGTCTGACTGTCGAGGCGGCCCGACGCTACGGGCAGGGTTAGACGCCGAGGGCCGGACAAGGCCCGAACGCCTTGTGGCTATGCGTGGCCGTCGCTTGATCCGGCGCCCGGCGCAGCCATATTAAGCCCATGGCGAAGCTCTCGAATCGCGACAGGATTCTCACCGCAGGCCTCGCGGTCGTGCATGCGCGCGGCTATGCGGGCGCGAGCGTCCGCGACATCGTGCATGCCGCCGGCGTGCCACAAGGCACCTTCACCAACCATTTTACCTCCAAGGAGGAATTCGGCCTCGAGATCATCGATCTCTATTTCGCGAAGGGCCGCGAGCTGATGGCGCAGACGCTGCGCAACGAAAGCCTGTCGCCACTGGCGCGGCTGCGCGCCTATATCGATGCCAATGTGACCCGGCTGACCGAAGACCAGATGTGCAATGGCTGTCTGTTCGGCAACTTCACGGCAGAAGCCAGCGACCATAGCGACCTCATTCGCGACCGGCTGCTGACGATCTTCGCCGATGTTCAGCAGAGCATTGCCGAATGCCTGACCTCCGCGGTGAAAGCCGGCGAGCTGCCGGCCGACTTCAAATGCGCGGAGGTTGCGGGTTTCATCGTCTCCTCGCTGCAGGGCGCCAACCTGCTGTCGAAGGCCGAACGCAGCCCGGCGCCGATCGAGCGCTTTGCGCAGGTGCTGTTCACGCAGGTGTTACGCTGAGCTGATTGCTGCTCTGCACAGACATTGCCGCTTCCCGGCTCTTTCGCTAAACCGTGCGACATGACAGCGCGGCCCGCAGAGGCCGTCGCCGACAACAAGCGACCGGGAGTGAACCATGAGCCAGACCGCCGTCGGGGCGCGCGCCACGCGCAGCGCAAAATCCGACATCGAAACCTCGACCATCCGCGCCATTTCCTGGCGGCTGATCCCGTTTCTGGTGCTGGCTTATTTCCTGGCCTATCTCGACCGCGTCAATCTTGGCTTCGCCGCGCTCACCATGAATGCCGAGCTGAATTTCTCGCCCACCGTTTTTGCGTGGGGCGCCGGCATCTTCTTCATCGGCTATTTCATTTTTGAAGTTCCCAGCAACATCGCGCTGGAGAAATTCGGCGCCAGCCGCTGGATCGCGCGCATCATGGTGAGCTGGGGCATCATCTCCGCGCTGATGGCGATCGTCAGTGGCCCATGGAGCTTCTACACGCTGCGCTTTCTGCTCGGTGTAGCCGAGGCCGGCTTCTTCCCCGGCATTATCCTCTATCTCACTTACTGGTTTCCGGCCGAATATCGCGCGCGCTTCCTCGCGGCCTTTGCGATCGCGGTTCCCGTATCCACGGTGATTGGCGCGCCGATCTCCGGCATGCTGCTGGGGCTCGACGGTGTCATGGGCCTGAAGGGCTGGCAGTGGTTGTTCATCATCGAAGGGATTCCTTCGGTCATTCTCGGCGTCGTCACCTGGTTCTACCTCACCGACAAGCCTGAAAAGGCCGAATGGCTGACGCCCGACCAGAAGATGTGGCTCTCCGACAAGCTCGAAGGCGAGCGTCTCGCCAAGGAGAGCGCCCATGGCATGACACTGGGGCAGGCGCTGTCGTCGTCGAAGGTGCTGATGCTGAGCGTGATCTATTTCGGCTTTGTCGGCGCGCTCTATGGCATGCAGTTCTGGCTGCCGCAGATCGTGAAGGCGTTCGGCTTCACCAACCTGCAGACCGGTTTCGTCACCGCGATCCCCTATCTGTTTGGCTCCATTGCCATGGTGCTGTGGGCACAGCATTCCGACAAGACCCGTGAACGCGTCTGGCATGTCGGCCTGCCGCTGCTGCTGACCGCCGTGGCGCTCGCGCTGTCCGGCATCTCCACCAATCCGACCCTGACCATGGTCGCACTGACAGTCGCTGCGATCGGCGTGTTCTGCACTTTCGCTCTGTTCTGGACGCTGCCGACCGCGTGGCTGAGCGGCACGGCGGCGGCCGGCGCCATCGCGCTGATCAACTCGATCGGCAATCTCGCCGGCTTCGGCGGTCCCTATCTGATCGGCTGGGTCAAGGAACTGACCGGCAGCACCTCGACCGGGCTTCTGGTCCTGGCGGCCATGCCGCTGGTTGCCGGCATTCTCGTGCTGGTCGGCAATCACGGGACAGCCACGGAGTTCGCAGCTACCGGTAAACCGGCACGGGTGAAATAAGGCCGTGAGCGGTGCGGCAATCTAGCGAAATTGTGATCACTGACGAATATTGACATTCGTCAGTGATCACGCCTAGGTTCCCTTCGAACAGTCATTCGAAGGACTCCTCGCGATGCCCGGCCACACCCACGTCAGCGCTTTCCGCAAGCCACTCGCCGCCGCGCTTTTGCTGATCCCGGCTCTTGCTCTGGCCGGATGCGGCAAGAAAACCGAGGCGGAAGCCAAGCCAACCCGCCCCGTGCTGGTCGCGACCGTGCATTACGAGCCGGAATCGCCGCAGCGCAGTTTCGTCGGCACCATCCGCCCGCGGATCGAGACCGATATGGGCTTCCGGGTCACCGGCAAAGTCGCCAAGCGCCTTGTTGAGGTCGGCCAGAATGTCGAGATCGGCCAGCCGCTGGCTACGCTCGACGAGGTCGATCTGAAGCTGCAGGCCGAGCAGGCGGTCGCCGAACTCAACGCATCCACGGGTGTGCTGGCCAATGCCACTGCAGCCGAGGGCCGCGCCACCGAATTGCGCAGCAAGGGCTGGTCCACTCAGGCACAGCTCGATCAGGCCAAAGCCACGGGCGACGAAGCCCGCGCGCGTCTCAATCGCGCCGAACGCTCGGTCGAACTTACCAAGAACAGCCTCTCTTATGCGACGCTGATCGCCGACACCCGCGGCGTTGTCACCGCGACGCTGGTCGATGCCGGTCAGGTCGTCGTCGCCGGGCAGGCCGCCATCCGTGTCGCGCGTTTCGGCGAGAAGGAGGCGGTGGTTTCCATTCCGGAAACGCTGGTTGGCCGCGCCAAGGAAGGCAAAGCCAGCGTGACGCTGTGGTCCGAGCCCGGCAAGCAATATGCCGCCAAGCTGCGTGAACTTGCGCCTAATGCCGACACCGCGACGCGCACTTATCTCGCCAAGTTCTCGCTGCCTGAGGCCGACGACAAAGTGTCGCTCGGCATGACGGCAACGCTGACGCTGTCCGATCCCGCCACCGAACGCGTTGCGCGCGTGCCGCTCTCGGCACTGTTCAGCCAGGGCAACAACCCTTCGCTCTATGTTGTGAGCGCATCGGGCGACGTTGCGCTGCAGCCCGTCAAGGTGAAGTCCTATGAGAGCAACGACGTCATCATATCAGGTGGCGTCGATGAAGGTGCCAAGATCGTGACGCTCGGGGTGCAGAAACTGGACCCTGCGCTGAAGGTCCACGTCGTCTCCGCATTGTCGTTTTAAGACGCTCGCATTCAAAGGACGAAGCCGATGCATCGCTTCAACCTCTCCGCCTGGGCCGTCGCTCATCCCGCGCTGATCCTGTTTCTGATCATCGCGCTCGGCGTCGGCGGCTTCTTCTCATACGAGAAGCTGGGTCGCGCCGAAGATCCGTCCTTCACGGTGAAGGTCGTCAACGTCACGGCGATCTGGCCGGGCGCGACGGCCAAGGAAATGCAGGAGCAGGTTGCAGATCCCATCGAGAAAAAGATGCAGGAGCTGCCTTACTTCGACAAGGTGCAGACCTATTCGAAGCCGAACTTCACGGCGCTGCAGGTCACGTTCAAGGACAACGCGCCGGCCAAGGACGTGCCGTTCCTGTTCTATCTGCTGCGCAAGAAGCTTGCCGACGTGCAGGGCAGCCTGCCGGGCAATCTGGTCGGGCCAACGGTCAATGACGAGTTCAGCGATGTCGACTCGATCCTCTACATGATGACCGGCGACGGCGCCGACTTTGCGCAGCTAAAGAAGGTTGCCGAAGGCCTGCGCCAGCGCCTGTTGAAGGTGAAGGGCGTCACCAAGGTCAATCTCTACGGCACCCAGGACGAGCGCATCTTCGTCGAATTTTCCCACGCCAAGCTGGCAACGCTCGGCATCACGCCGCAGACGCTGTTCGACTCACTTGCCAAGCAGAACGCGATCCAGCCGGCAGGTACGGTGGAAACCTCGTCGCAGCGCGTGCCGCTGCGCGTCACCGGCGCGCTCGATGGCGTGAAGACGGTGGCGGAGACGCCGGTCGAGAGCAACGGACGCACCTTCCGCCTCGGCGATATTGCGACGGTGAGCCACGGCTTCGTCGATCCGCCGGATTTCAAGGTTCGGCAGAAGGGCCAATACGCACTCGGCATTGGCGTGGTGACGGCCAACGGCGCCAACATTCTCGAACTCGGCAAGGACGTCGAAAAGGCCAAGAACGAGTTCATGGTCGCCGTCCCGCAGGGCATTAATGTCGAGCAGATCGCCGATCAGCCGCTGGTGGTCGAACATGCCGTTGGCGAATTCACGCACTCGTTCATCGAGGCCCTGGGGATCGTGCTGTTCGTCAGCTTCCTTGCGCTCGGCTGGCGCACCGGCATCGTGGTGGCGCTCTCGGTGCCGCTGGTGCTCGGTATTGTCTTCATGGTCATGAATGCGATGGGCATGGATCTGCATCGCATCACGCTCGGCGCGTTGATCATCGCGCTCGGCCTACTGGTCGACGACGCGATCATCGCGGTCGAGATGATGGTGGTGAAAATGGAGCAAGGCTGGGACCGCGTGCGCGCGGCATCCTTCGCCTGGGAGTCCACGGCATTTCCGATGCTCACGGGCACGCTCATCACGGCCGTCGGCTTCCTGCCGATCGGCTTCGCCAATTCCGCAGTCGGCGAATATGCCGGTGGCATCTTCTGGGTGGTGGCGATTGCGCTGATCGCCTCATGGTTCGTCGCGGTAATCTTCACGCCCTATATCGGCGTCAAGCTGCTGCCGAACTTTGCTACTCACGGCAAGGCCAATCACGATCCGCATGCGGTCTATGAGACGCGCATCTATCGCGGTCTGCGCAGCGTCGTGCAGTGGTGCGTCACGCATCGTATCAAGGTGGTGGCCGCCACCGTCGGTATCTTCATTGCTGCCATCGTCGGTTTCGGCCATGTCCAGCAGCAATTCTTCCCGCTGTCGGAACGTCCCGAACTGTTCTTCCAGCTTCGCTTACCGGAAGGCACGGCCTTCGGCGTCACCGAAAAGGCCGTCAAGGAAGCCGAAAAGCTGCTCAAGGACGATAAGGACATCGCCACCTATACGGCTTATGTCGGCCGCGGCTCGCCGCGTTTCTGGCTCGGCCTCAATCCGCAGCTCCCGAACGAGGCCTTCGCCGAGATCGTGATCGTGTCCAAGGATGTCGAGGCACGCGAGCGCATCAAGTCCAAGATCGAGAAGGCCGTCGCCGATGGCCAGCTGCCGGAAGCGCGCGTGCGCGTCGATCGCTTCAATTTCGGTCCGCCGGTCGGTTTCCCCGTCCAGTTCCGCGTCATCGGGCCGGATACGGCGACCGTGCGCGATATCGCCTACAAGGTGCGCGAAGTGATGCGCGCCAACAAGAATATGGTCGATCCGCAGCTCGACTGGAACGAACAGACGCCGTCTCTCAGGCTGGTAGTCGACCAGGACCGCGCCCGTGCGCTCGGCCTGACGCCGCAGGAGCTGTCGCAATCCTTGGCCATGCTGATCTCCGGCGTGTCGGTCACGACCGTGCGTGACGGCATCGAGAAGGTTGGCGTCGTCGCCCGTGCCGTTCCGTCGGAACGCCTCGATCTGGGCCGTGTGGGCGATCTCACCATCATCTCGCGCAACGGCGTCCCGGTGCCGCTGTCGCAGGTGGCCAAGATCGAATACGCCCATGAGGAGCCGATCCTCTGGCGCCGCAACCGCGACATGGCGATCACAGTGCGCGGCGACGTTGTCGATGGCGTGCAGCCGCCGGATGTCACCAACCAGATCTGGCCGCAACTTCAGCAGATCCGCGACAGCCTGGAGCCCGCCTATCGCATCGAGATTGGCGGCGCGGTGGAAGAATCCAGCAAGGGCAATGCCTCGATTGCCGTGCTGTTTCCGCTGATGATGATCATCATGCTGACGCTGCTGATGGTGCAGCTGCAGAGCTTCTCGCGCCTGATCCTGGTGTTCCTGACGGCGCCGCTCGGCATCGTCGGCGCCTCGCTGGCCCTGAACGTCGCCAACAAGCCGTTCGGTTTCGTGGCATTGCTCGGCCTGATCGCGCTGGCGGGTATGATCATGCGCAACGCCGTTATTCTGGTGGATCAGATCGAAACCGACGTGCAGCACGGCCTGACCCGCCGCGAAGCCATCGTCGAGGCGACCGTGCGCCGTGCGCGTCCGGTCATCCTGACGGCGCTGGCAGCTATTTTGGCGATGATCCCGCTGTCGCGCTCGGCCTTCTGGGGCCCGATGGCGGTCACCATCATGGGTGGATTGTTTGTGGCGACGTTCTTGACGTTGTTGTATCTCCCGGGTCTCTATGCCCTATGGTTTCGCAAGAGCCTGGATGAACGCGGATCGGGCGAGGATGTGGATCATCACGCACCGCACCATCACGACAAGAAACAGGCATTTCCGCTTGCTGCCGAATAACTGAAGACTGCACTCCGAGATGACTCTGATTTCTGATCACGTCGAAGCCGATATGCGGGGCCGCATCGTTCTGGTCGCGGAAAAGCTGTTTCGTGAAATCGGCTACCAGAAGACCACCGTGGCTGATATCGCCAAGGTGCTGCGGATGAGCCCGGCGAACGTCTATCGCTTCTTCGATTCAAAGAAGTCGATCATCTCGGCCGTGGCGCAGCGGCTGATGGGGGAAGTTGAAGAGGCCGCTGGAGCGATTGCTGAAAATCCGCAGCCGGCCGCCGCGCGGCTCCGCGAACTGCTGACGTCGATCCATGAGATGAATGCCGAACGCTATGTCGGCGATGCCAAGCTGCATGAGATGGTCGCCATCGCCATGGAAGAGAGTTGGGATGTCTGCACTGCTCATATGGAGCGCATCACCGTTACCATCGGCGGTGTCATCGCGGACGGTGCTGCCAAGGGTGAGTTTCAGGCTCCGGACGTCGAATTGGCAGCCATGTGCGCCTGCACCGCCATGATGCGGTTCTTTCACCCGCAGATGATCGCGCAATGTGCGACGAAACCTGGCCCGACCCTGGACCAGATGATCGACTTCGTTCTTGCCGGGTTGGCCCCGCGGGGCTAGACGATCTCTCCGACGTTAATTCAGAGGATCTTCCGCGTGACCGCATTCGATCTGCATTCCTACGAGCCTGTCAACGGCCACGGCCTCAAGCACGATCCCTTCAATGCCATTATCGGTCCGCGTCCGATCGGCTGGGTCTCCTCGCGGGATGCCAATGGCCACGTTAATCTGGCGCCCTACAGCTTCTTCAACGCCTTCAACTACACGCCGCCGCTGATCGGCTTTTCCAGCATCGGGATCAAGGACTCCGCCCGCAACATGCAGGCGACGAAGGAATTCGTCTGGAATTTGGCCACCATGGATCTGGCCAAGCAGATGAACGCGACGGCCGCGAGTGTTGGCCCGGAAGTGGATGAATTCGAGCTTGCCGGTCTGACGCCGGTGCCGAGCAAGCTTGTCAATGTGCCACGGGTCGGCGAAGCCCGCGTTGCTTTCGAGTGCAAGGTGACCCAGATCATCGAACTCAAGGGTGCCAACGGTGCCTCGGCCAATGCCTTCCTCACCATGGGTGAGGTCGTCGCCATCCATATCGACAAGACCCTGATCGTGGACGGCGTGTACCAGACCGCGCTCGCCGGTCCGATCCTGCGCGCCGGTCGCCGCGGCGATTACTTCCACATCAAGCAGGACGCCATGTTCGAGATGGCCCGCCCGGACTGAGCCCGCTAGCAGTCCGGCGCATCGGTCGCGCGACCACAGGTCACGCGGCGGGAAATCGCCTTTCGGGAACCGTTGCGGTATCCTGTCGTTAATGATGGCTCGATGCTGTCAAATTTCGCTTGAATTTCAATGCGAAAGCTAAGGTGACACCGACACCGTCCTGCTAAGAGCGTCTGCCTTTGGGCGCCCGTGGTCCGCCCGGACTGCCGGTTGCCTCGATCGAGAGGAAGCCTCCATGAGCTCGTCCAGCTTGCGCCGCGATTATCTCACCAAGCCGATCTTCGGCTGGGCCAAGGGCGTGCTGCCGAAGATGTCGGACACCGAGCGCGAGGCGCTGGAAGCCGGCGACGTCTGGTGGGATGCGGACCTGTTCACCGGCAATCCGGACTGGGCCAAGCTGCTCGCCATCAAGCCGGCCACACTAACGGATGAAGAACAGGCCTTCATGACCGGGCCGGTGGATCGTCTCTGCGAGATGATCGACGACTGGAAGATCAATTGGGAATTGCGCGATCTGCCGCCGGACGTCTGGGAGTTCATCAAGCGCGAAAAGTTCTTCGGCATGATCATTCCGAAGGAATTCGGAGGTCTCGGCTTCTCGCCTTATGCGCATTCGGAAGTGGTGCGCAAAATTTCGTCGCGTTCGGTGGTCGCCGCCGTCACGGTAATGGTGCCCAACTCCCTCGGCCCCGGCGAGCTGCTGATGAAATTCGGCACCGACGCGCAGCGCCAGCGCTGGCTGCCGCGCCTTGCCGACGGCCGTGACATTCCCTGTTTCGGCCTTACCAGCCCGGAAGCGGGTTCGGACGCGGCGTCCATGATCGACAGCGGCATCATCTGCAAGGGCACGTTCGAAGGCCAGGAGGTGCTGGGCCTGCGTCTCAACTGGCACAAGCGCTACATCACGCTCGGCCCGGTCGCGACGCTGATCGGTCTCGCCTTCAAGGCCTATGACCCCGATCACCTCGTGGGCTCACAGGACGAGCTTGGCATCACGGTTGCGCTAATCCCCCATGATCTTCCGGGCGTCGAGATCGGCCAGCGCCATCTACCGTCGATGCAGGTGTTCCAGAACGGCCCGAACTGGGGCCGCGACGTTTTCATCCCGCTCGACTACATCATCGGCGGTCAGGAGCGGCTTGGTCAGGGTTGGAAGATGCTGATGTCAGCGCTCGCCGCCGGCCGTGGCATCTCATTGCCGTCGCTGTCTGCTGCGGGTGCCGCCTATGCCGCGCGCACCACCGGTGCCTATGCCCGCATCCGCGAACAGTTCAACATTTCGATCAGCAAGTTCGAAGGCATCGAGGAGCCGCTCGCCCGTATCGCCGGCACCGCCTATCTCCTCGACGCTGCACGGCGACTGACCTCGGCGGCGCTCAATCTGGGTCATCATCCCGCGGTTATCTCCGGCATCATGAAGCTGCATGCCACCGAACGCATGCGCGTCGCCATCGACGATGCCATGGACATCCATGGTGGCAAGGCCGTGATCGACGGGCCGCAGAATTATATGGGCAATCTCTATCGCGCGGTGCCGGTGGGCATCACGGTTGAGGGCGCCAACATCCTGACGCGCAATCTCATCGTGTTCGGGCAGGGTGCCATCCGCGCGCATCCTTATTTGTTGCAGGAAATGAATGCGCTCGGCGATCCCGACAAGGCGAAGGGCTTAGAGGCCTTCGACGCCGCGTTCTGGAAACATATCGGTCACAGCGTCACCACGCTGTTCCGCGCCTGGGGCCGCTGCTGGACCGGTGGCGTATTCGCGCCTGCGCCGGATGCCGGCGATGCCACACAGTTCTATCGCCAGCTCTCGCGTTATTCCTCGGCCTTCGCATTGTGCGCCGACATGGCGTTGCTGACGCTGGGCGGAGCGTTGAAGCGCAAGGAAATGCTGTCGGCGCGGTTCGGCGATATTCTCTCCGAGCTTTATCTGCTCTCGGCTGCGCTGAAGCGCTGGGAGGACGAAGGCCGTCAGCAGGAAGACCTGCCGGCGCTTGAATGGTGTATGGCGTCCGGCTTCAAGACCATCGAGAACCGCTTTGCGGAAATTCTGGCCAACCTGCCGAACCGCTTTGTCGCCGGCATCCTCAAATTCATCGTGCAGCCATATGGTGCATCGGTGCTCGGTCCTTCCGACCGCGTGGTGCATCGCTGCGCGCAGATGATCCTGGAGCCATCGGCGACGCGCGATCGCCTGACGCCGGATCTGTCGCATGTTGACGACGATCGCGGTCTGGCGCGGCTGGAGAAGGCGTTCAAACTGGTGGCATCGAGTGACGATATTGCCAAGCGCATCCGCACGGCAAAGCTGAAGAGCTGGAAGGACGCAGTGACACAGGGCGTTATCACCCAGGCGGAAGGCGAGAAGATCGCCGCTGCGCAGGAAGCCGTCAAGCTGGTGATCGAGGTCGATCACTTCGCGCCGGAAGAGCTGTCGCCCGGCTATAAGAAGTCCGATAACGTGCACCAGTTCTTCCAGGAACTTGGTGAGCAGCGGGCAGCAAGCTGATGGCAAAACCAGTCTATATCGTCGACGGCAGTCGCACGCCGTTCCTGAAGGCGCGCAGCGGTCCCGGCCCTTTCACCCCTGTCGATCTCGCCGTTCAATGCGGCCGCCCGCTGCTGGCGCGGCAGCCGTTTGCGCCAGATGCCTTCGACCAGGTGATCCTCGGCTGCGTCAATGTCATTGCCGACGAGATGAACCCGGCGCGCGTCGCCGCGCTCAGGCTTGGCATGGGCGAGGCGATGGTGGCCTTCACCGTGCAGATCAATTGCGGCTCCGGCATGCAGTCGATCGACACCGGCTATCGCTATATCCGCGAAGGCAATGCCGATCTGATTTTGGCTGGCGGTGCCGAGGCGCTCAGCCACGCGCCGCTGGTCTGGCCGCAGAACGGCGTACGCTGGTTCGCCGGGCTTGCCATGGCCAAGGGTGTGCTCGGCAAGGTGGCGGCGATCGCCAAGGCCCGGCCGGCTTATTTCAAGCCGATCATCGGCCTCGAGCGCGGTCTCACCGATCCGATAACCGAGCTGAATATGGGACAGACCGCCGAGAAGGTCGGGCATCTGTTCGACATCACCCGCGCGCAGGCCGATGCCTATGCCGTCGAAAGCCATAAGCGCCTTGCGCATGCGCAGGAGCAGGGCTGGCTGAAGGGCGAGGTGGAAACCGCCTTCGATCGCAAGGGCAAATTCTACGACCACGACGACGGCGTGCGGCCGGATTCGTCGGTTGACAAACTGGCGATGCTGAAGCCGGTGTTCGAGCGCCCGTGGGGGCAGGTCACCGCCGGCAATTCCAGCCAGATCACCGATGGCGCGTCCTGGGTGATCCTTGCGTCGGAAGAAGCCGTAGCCAAGCACAGACTGACGCCGAAGGCCGTCGTCGTCGACAGCCAGTGGTCTGCGCTCGATCCGTCGATCATGGGGCTCGGTCCGGTGTTGTCGTCGAACGATCTGTTGAAACGCAACAAGATGACGATTCAGGACATCGAGACTTGGGAGTTGAACGAGGCCTTCGCCACGCAGGTACTCGGCTGTCTCGCCGCGTGGAAGGACGAGAAATTCTGCCGCGAGGTGCTCGGCCTCGATGGCGCTGCCGGCGAGATCGATCGTGCCATGCTCAATGTCGATGGCGGTGCGATCAGCCTCGGTCATCCCGTCGGCACATCCGGTAACCGCATCGTGCTGCATCTCGTCAATGCAATGAAGCGGCTCGGCACCAAACGGGGAATCGCTACCGAATGTATCGGCGGCGGCCTCGGTGGTGCAATGTTGATCGAGACGGTGTGAGGGCGTCATGGACAGCAAGATCATGGACGTTCTTGGGGATCGCGTGCTCGAACTCGGGCCGGCTCCCGACACATCGGGCGCCTATCGCCACTTCAAGCTGACGCGCGATGCCGATGGCATCGCGTGGCTGTTGTTTGACCGCGCCGATGCGAGCGCCAATACGCTGTCGGCTGTGGTGCTGGAAGAATTCGATCAGGTGCTGAACGCGTTGGAAGCTCAGCGCCCGACTGGCATCGTGGTTCGTTCGGCCAAGACGTCCGGCTTCATTGCCGGCGCCGACGTCAATGAATTTCGCGGCGCCATAGACCCATTGGAAGTGGAAACGCAGATCAGCCGCGCTCACGCGGTGATCGATCGCTTCGAGGCGCTGAAGATCCCGACGGTGGCCGTCATTCACGGTTTCTGCCTGGGCGGAGGCCTCGAAGTGGCACTGGCCTGCCAGATGCGTATCGCGATCGATGGTGCGCGGTTTGGTTTCCCGGAAGTGATGCTCGGCCTGCATCCAGGTTTGGGCGGCACCGCGCGCTTCACGCATCTGGTCAATCCGATGCAGGCGATGCCGCTGATGCTGACCGGCAAGACCATCGACGCGCGCAAGGCGAAAGCCATCGGCCTTGTCGATGCGGTGACCGAGGAGCGCCATATCCGTAACGCCGTGCGCGATGCGGTGTTCGGCAAGCTCAAGCGCGCCAAGCCGAGTGCGCTGATCCCGATCATGAACTTCTCGCCGATGCGCGGGATTCTCGCCTCGCGCATGGTCGCCGAGGCCAGCAAGGCTGCGCCGCGCGAGCACTATCCCGCACCTTATGCACTGATCGAGCTGTGGGAGAAGCACGGCGGCGACCGCGCGGCGATGCTCAATGCCGAGAAGTCGTCCTTCGCCCGGCTGATGGTGACGCCGACGGCGCAGAACCTGATCCGCGTCTTCTTCCTGCGCGAGCAGATGAAGAAGCTCGCGGGCGACGGCAATACGATTAGGCATGTTCATGTTATCGGTGCCGGCGCCATGGGCGGCGACATCGCGGCCTGGTGCGCGCATCAGGACATACGCGTGACACTCGCCGACATGAAGCCCGAGCCGATCGCGGGCGCCATCAAGCGCGCGGCCGATCTCTACAGCAAGATCATCCGCAAGCGCACCGATCAGCGCGATACGCTGGATCGCCTGATCCCCGATATGGACGGCGAGGGCGTGCGCACCGCCGATCTCATCATCGAAGCCGTGTCGGAGAAGCTCGAGCTGAAGCAGAAGGTCTATGCCGGCATCGAGCCGCGCATGAAACCGGATGCGATCCTCGCCTCCAACACGTCAAGCATTCCGCTGCAGGATCTGCGCAGCACTTTGGCGCGGCCGGAGCGGCTGCTCGGATTGCACTTCTTCAACCCGGTGTCGCGCCTGCAGCTTGTCGAGGTCGTCAGCCATGACGGCGTCGATACGGAGATGCTGAAGAAGGCCACGGCCTTTGTCGGCGCCATCGATCGCCTGCCGCTGCCGGTGAAGTCGTCGCCCGGTTTCCTCGTCAATCGTGCGCTGACGCCTTACATGCTCGAGGCGATGATGCTGATGGAGGAGAAGGTCGACAAGGAAACCATCGATGCCGCTGCCGAACAGTTCGGCATGCCAATGGGACCGATCGAGCTGGCCGATCAGGTCGGTCTCGATATCTGCCTCGCCGTGGGCGACATGCTGCGCTCGAAGTTCGGCGACCTGCTGCCACCGACGCCGGCCTGGCTGCGCGAGAAGGTCAACAAGGGCGAGCTCGGCAAGAAGACCGGCAAGGGCTTCTATACGTGGCACGACGGCAAGGCCGAGAAGAGCTCCAGCGCGGTCGCCACCGCGCGGCCGACCCAGGAGATGATCGATCGCCTGGTGCTGCCGATGTCGAATGTCTGCGTCGCCTGTCTGCGCGAAGGCATCGTCGACAACGCCGATGTGGTCGATGGCGCAATGATCTTCGGCACCGGCTATGCGCCGTTCCGCGGCGGCCCGCTGAACTATGCGCGGACGCGTGGAACCGAGAATATCACCGCCACGCTGCGCACGCTGGCGGCCCGGTTCGGCGATCGCTTTGCGCCGGATGCCGGCTGGGAAACCTTTAAATGATGACTCAATTTGCGGCAGGCTTTGCTCATGACTGAATCAACGACGCAGCCAGTGACTGGGCTGGATGCGGAACCGACCGGCGATCTCACCATCCGCACGGTGGCGATGCCGGCAGATACCAATGCCAATGGCGATATCTTTGGCGGCTGGCTGCTCAGCCAGATGGATCTTGGCGGCGGCATCTTTGCCGCCAAGGTGGCGAAGACGCGCACGGTCACCGTCGCCATCGAGGCAATGACCTTCCGCAAGGCCGTTCATGTCGGTGACGTCGTGTCCGTGCATGCGGAACTGGTGCGGATGGGCCGCACGTCACTTACCGTGCATATCGAGGCTTGGGTGCTTCGCCGCAACGAAAACGCCCCGATCCTGGTGACCGACGGCAATTTCACCTTCGTGTCCATCGACGAGGCGGGGCGCCCGCAGGTGATCAAGCGTCCGGACGCGACGATCTCGACCTGAGCAATTCCAAACACCGGCGGGAACGAAATACCTCCTCTGCAGTTAGTGGCCCGGAATATGCATCGCCTATCGCGTAGGGGGCCGCCATGTCAGACACTTACATCATCGAAGTCTCATCGCAGGCTGCCGGCATCGTGGTTCGCGATCCCGGTGGGTACAGGTTCTTCGCCGCGTCGCACCGTTTCAACCCCATGGAAGGCCAGCTGTTTCGCAATGCGCGCGAGGCTGAACGCGCTGCCTTTCAATTCGCGCAGGGTATCCAAGCAGTTGTGACGCCCTAGAGGGCGACTCTCTTACGACGTCGCGGCGGCGACGCGGATGGCGCCTGCGCCGGTGACGCGTTGACCATTGCCGCCAACACCCGCACCATGGAACCGTTCGATCCGAGGTGCTGTCGTGACTGCTGGCCTGACCCATCGCCAATCCGAAATCCTGAATCACGCGCGCGCCTTTGGCCGCGTGATGGTCGACGACCTGGTGCGCCGCTTCGAGGTGTCCGCACAGACCATCCGCAAGGATCTCAACGATCTCTGCGACCAGCGCCTGCTGACGCGCATCCACGGCGGCGCCATCGTCGCCTCCGGCGTGGAAAACCTCGCCTATGAAGCGCGACGCTTCGTGGCCGCCGAAGAAAAGAAGGCGATCGGCGTCGCCGCCGCCGCGCAGATTCCCAATGGCTCGTCGCTGTTCATCAATATCGGCACTACGACGGAAGAAGTTGCGAGTGCGCTGATTAATCACGAAAACCTGCTGGTCATTACCAACAATCTCAATGTGGCGATGATGCTCTATCGTCACCCGCATATCGAGGTGATTGTCGCCGGTGGCACCGTGCGCCGCTCCGATGGTGCGGTGATCGGCTCCACGGCGATCAAGCTGATCGGTCAGTTCAAGGTCGATTACGCCATCATCGGCGCCTCGGCGATCGACGAGGAGGGGGCGCTGCTCGACTTCGACTATCGCGAGGTACAGGCCGCGCAGGCGATCATCGCCAATGCCCGCAGCGTCATGCTGGTGTGCGACTCGACCAAGCTCCGGCGTAGCGCGGCCGTTCGCATCGCCCATATCAGCCAGATCCAAACCTTCGTGACCGACGTCCCGCTGCCGCCCTCCTTGCAGGAGATCTGCCGGAGCCGGGGCGTGCAGGTGATCGCGGCCTTGCCGGGGTCGGCGGATGAGGCCGAGGAGGGGTAGGTCCACCCTCTTGCACTCACCACGAGCTGTCATCGTCCGGCCTGGCGCGCAATTGCGCGCTTGGACTGGGCGATCCCGTCGTCACCGGCCCCCTCGGCAAGATTGCAGGCGCTAGCGGTGATCGAATCCCCGCTTTCGCGGGGGATGACAGCCGGTGGGTGTGACCCAAATCGGCCCTCTTAGCGCCTGTTCAGACCCCGAAAATGCCAGTTGCTTTCGTTTTAGGTTGTGGTTTAATCGAAAACGAAAGCCAAATCGCTGAAAGCGAAGATGGCGCGTCCGAAGGAAGGCGCCAGACAATTGGCGCAGGAGGGGAGACGGGGTGGGTCAGATCTACGACCTCGCAATCATTGGTGGCGGTGTGAACGGCTGCGGCATCGCCCGCGACGCCGTCGGCCGCGGCAATTCCGTGTTCCTCTGCGAGATGAACGATCTGGCCAGCGGCACGTCGTCCTGGTCGACCAAGCTGATCCATGGCGGCTTGCGCTACCTCGAATATTACGACTTCAAACTGGTGCGCCACGCGCTGCTGGAACGCGAAGTGCTCTGGCAGATCGCGCCGCATATCATCCGTCCCCTGCGTTTCGTGCTGCCGCATCACGCCGGTCTGCGGCCGGCCTGGCTGCTACGCTTGGGCTTGTTCCTCTACGACTATATCGGTGGCCGTAAGCTTCTGCCCCCGACGCGCACGCTCGACCTCACGCGCGACGAGACCGGCAAGCCGCTGGCGCCCGGCCGGTTCAAACGTGGCTTTGAATATTCCGACTGCTCGGTAGATGATGCGCGCCTTGTCGTGCTCACCGCGCGTGATGCCGCCGACCGGGGCGCTGACATCCGCACGCGCTCGCGCGCAACCGAGATTAGGCAGGCCGACGGGATGTGGCAGGTCACGGTGCAGGATACGGCGACGGGCGACCGCTCGACCATCAGCGCGCGCACGCTGGTCAATGCCGGTGGTCCGTGGGTCGAGAATGTTCTGGCGGTCGGTGCGGGCGTCAATGCGAAAGCGAAAGTCCGCCTCGTGCAGGGCTCGCATATCGTGGTGCCGAAACTTTACAACCACGACCGTGCTTACATCTTCCAGAATGCCGATGGTCGTATCGTGTTTGCGATTCCCTATCAGGACGATTTCACCCTGATCGGTACCACCGATATCGATTATGACGGCGATCCCTCCGATGTGAAAATCTCTGCCGACGAGATCAATTATCTCTGCAAGTCGGTCAGCGAATATCTCGCCAGGCCCGTGCTGGCCGAAGACGTGGTGTGGACCTATTCCGGCGTGCGCCCGCTCTATGATGACGGCGCCAACGAGGCCAAGGCGGCGACGCGCGACTATGTGTTCGAGCTCGATCTGCCCGGCGGCCTGCCGCTGCTGTCGATATATGGCGGCAAGATCACGACCTATCGCCGCCTTGCCGAAGAGGCGCTGCAGAAACTCGCGCCCTATCTGAAGGGCACTAAGGCGAAGGAAGGCTGGACGGCCCATGCCACGCTGCCTGGTGGTGATTTCGATGTCTCCGCGGTCGACGCGCTGATCGCCGAATTGTTGCGCGACTATCCGTTCCTGACGCCGGCTCATGCCAATCGGCTGGCACATGCCTATGGCACGCGCGCCGCGAAGATGCTGGGCACTGCGAAGTCGCCGGCCGATCTCGGTCAGGCCTTTGGGGCAACGCTGACCGAGCGCGAAGTGCGCTATCTCATGGCCAATGAATGGGCCGTCAGTGCCGAGGATATCGTGTGGCGCCGTTCCAAACTTGGTCTGCGCCTGTCGAAGGAAGAGATCGCAGCTCTCGATCAATGGCTGCAGGCTAATCGCGCCCAGCCCGCCAATCCAATGCGTGAAGCGGGAGCGCGGTCATGAGTGTTGCGCTCGATCACGTCTCGCAGATGGTGGACGGCGTCACGACGATCCGTGACGTCTCGCTGACGCTGGAAAGGGGCACACTGAACGTGCTGCTCGGGCCAACGCTGGCCGGCAAAACCTCGATCATGCGGCTGCTGGCCGGACTCGACAAGCCGACCCAAGGCCGCGTGCTGGTCGATGGCAAGGACGTTACCGGCCTCGATATCCGCAAGCGTTCGGTGGCGATGGTCTATCAGCAGTTCATCAATTACCCCTCGCTGTCGGTCTATGAAAACATCGCCTCGCCGCTGCGCGTGCAGGGCAAGCCGAAGGCCGAGATCGAGACGCGCGTGCACGAAGCGGCTGCACTGCTCAAGCTTGAGCCCTATCTGAAACGCACGCCGCTGCAGCTCTCCGGCGGTCAGCAGCAGCGCACCGCAATTGCCCGCGCGCTGGTCAAGGGCGCCGATCTGGTGCTGCTCGATGAGCCGCTCGCCAATCTCGATTACAAGCTGCGCGAAGAGCTACGTACCGAACTGCCGAAGATTTTCGAGGCCTCCGGCGCGATCTTCGTCTATGCGACGACGGAGCCTTCCGAAGCGCTTTTATTGGGCGGCAGCACCGTGTGTCTGTGGGAAGGCCAGGTTCTGCAGGTCGGCCAGACTTCCAAAGTCTATCGCCACCCCGAGACTCTCAAGGCTGCCGAAGTGTTCTCCGATCCGCCGCTTAATCTGGTGGTGATCGAGAAGAAGAACGGAAATGTGCACTATGCGGGCGGTGCGACGGCGCCCGCCAGCGGGCTCTACGCAAACCTCGCCAACGGCAGCTATCGCGTTGGCTTCCGCGCGCATCAGCTCGAAGTCGCCAGTGGTCTCGCCGGACGGCATGCATTTCCTGCGGAAGTAACCGTGACCGAAATCACCGGATCGGAAAGCTTCGTCCATCTGAAACGCGACGCGTCGAATTGGGTTGCGGTGCTGCAGGGCGTGCATGAATTCCTGCCTGGCCACATGCTCGACGCCGTGCTCGATCCCGCCAATCTGTTCGTCTTCGATGGCAGCGACCGTCTGGTCGCCGCTCCCAACAGCACGCAGGGAGCGTAACATGGCCCGCATCGATCTCGTCGATCTCGCGCAGTCCTACAGCGGCCCCGATGCCGATCTGGAGAGCTTTGCCCTCAAGCCGATCTCCATGACCTGGCGGCAGGGCGGCGCCTATGCGCTGCTCGGCCCATCCGGTTGCGGCAAGACCACGCTGCTCAATTTGATCTCCGGCATCGTGACGCCGACGCGCGGCCAGATCCTGTTCGACGGTAAGGACATCACGCCGCTGTCGACCCAGACGCGGAACATCGCGCAGGTGTTCCAGTTCCCGGTCATCTACGACACCATGACGGTCGGCGAGAATCTCGCTTTTCCGCTGAAGAATCGCGGCGTGCCGAAAGCCCAGATCGATGCACGTGTCGCCGAGATCGGCGAACTCCTCGATCTCACGCCCTATCTGGGCCGCAAGGCAACGCGGCTAACGCCCGATGCCAAGCAGAAGATCTCGCTCGGCCGCGGCTTGGTGCGTTCCGACGTTGCTGCGGTGCTGTTCGACGAACCACTGACGGTGATCGATCCCGCACTGAAATGGGAACTACGCTCGAAGCTCAAGGCACTGCACCGCGCGCTGGACCTCACGATGATCTACGTGACCCACGACCAGACCGAGGCGTTGACCTTTGCCGATACGGTGGTGGTGATGCATGACGGGCGTGTCGTACAGTCCGGCACGCCGCAGGAGCTGTTCGACAAGCCCGCACATACATTCGTCGGCTATTTCATCGGCTCGCCCGGCATGAATATCGTGCCGGCCGAAGTCAGCGGCCGCGAGGCGCGTATCGGCGGGCACGTGATCGCGCTGCAGCGCAGTTACGACAAGTTGCCAGCGGGCGCGACAATCGAAATCGGCGTTCGCCCCGAATTTGTCCATGTTGCGACGCCCGCACCGGGCTTGCTGTTGGCGCAGGTCGAGCGGGTCGACGATCTCGGCCGTATCAGTTTCGCGCGCGTCCGCATCGGCGGCGTCAAGTTCGCCGCGCGCGTACCTCAGGGATTTTCTGTTGCGGGGAGCGATGTCGGGCTGGTGTTCGATCCCGGCCGGGTGCACGTTTATGCTGACAGCCGCCTTGTCGAAGGGGTTGCATGATGGACAAAACCGTCAATCAAAAAGCCTGGTTCCTCGTCCTGCCGGTGTTTCTCATCGTGGCGTTCTCCGCGGTGTTGCCGCTGATGACGGTCGTGAACTATTCGGTGCAGGACACCTTCGGCAACAACCAGTTCTTCTGGAACGGCGTTGGCTGGTTCAAGGAGTTGCTCGATCCGTCCAGCGATCTCGGCGGGCGTTTCTTCGCGTCGCTGCTGCGAAACCTGGCTTTCTCCGCGATCATCCTCGCCATCGAAGTGCCGCTCGGCATTCTTGTCGCGCTGTCGATGCCGCGTGACGGCTGGCGCGTCGCAGTCTGCCTCGTGATCCTCGCGCTGCCGCTGCTGATTCCATGGAACGTGGTCGGCACCATCTGGCAGATCTTCGGCCGTCCCGACATTGGCCTGCTCGGCTATACACTCAACCACATGGGTATCGACTATAATTACGTGTCGAACGAGTTTGATGCCTGGGCTACCGTCATCGTGATGGATGTCTGGCACTGGACCAGCCTCGTCGCGCTGCTGTGTTACGCAGGCCTGAAATCGATCCCCGATGCCTATTATCAGGCGGCACAGATCGACGGCGCGTCGCGCTGGGCGGTGTTTCGCGCGATCCAGTTGCCGAAGCTCAACCGTGTGTTGCTGATCGGCGTGCTGTTGCGTTTCATGGATAGTTTCATGATCTATACCGAGCCCTTCGTGGTCACCGGCGGCGGTCCCGGCAATTCGACCACCTTCGTCTCCATTGAGCTCGTCAAGATCGCGCTCGGCCAGTTCGATCTCGGCAAGGCTGCGGCGCTGTCGCTGGTCTACAACATCATCGTGCTGATCGTGTGCTGGATATTCTACACCGTGATGACCAATGCCGGCGTCGATCACACCAAGCGCGAGGGAGCGGTCTGATGCATACGATCCCTGGGCGTCGCATTATCCTGTTACTGTTTTTGGTGTTCTTGCTGCTGCCGATCTACTGGCTCGTGAATATGAGCTTCAAGACCAATACCGAGATCGTCTCGACCATGACGCTGTGGCCGCACCAGCCGACGCTGGAGAACTATACCCGCATCTTCACCGACGAGAGCTGGTATTCCGGTTACATCAATTCGCTGAAATACGTCATCATCAACACCGTACTGTCGATCTCCTTCGCGTTACCTGCGGCCTATGCGTTCTCGCGCTATCGTTTTCTGGGCGACAAGCACCTGTTCTTCTGGCTGCTGTCGAACCGGATGGCGCCGCCCGCCGTGTTCGCGCTGCCATTCTTCAATCTCTATTCAGCCATAGGCCTGTTCGATACGCCGTGGGCCGTGGCGCTGGCGCATTGCCTGTTCAACGTCCCGCTGGCGGTGTGGATTCTCGAAGGCTTCGTGTCCGGCGTGCCGCGCGAGATCGACGAGACGGCATTTCTGGATGGTTACTCGTTCCCGAAGTTCTTCGTGAAGATTCTCGTGCCGCTGATCGCGTCGGGCATCGGCGTCGCTGCCTTCTTCTGCTTCATGTTCTCCTGGGTCGAATTGCTGCTTGCGCGCACGCTGACCTCGGTGAATGCCAAGCCGATCTCGGCGGTTATGACGCGCACAGTGTCGGCCTCGGGCATGGATTGGGGCCTGCTCGCCGCTGCCGGCGTGCTGACCATCATCCCCGGTGCCCTCGTCATCTGGTTCGTCCGCAATTACATCGCGCGCGGTTTCGCGCTTGGCCGGGTCTAGGAGGCCGTCATGGAAAATATTGCATGGATGGCCTGGACACCGCCGACGGCGATCTTCTTTGGGCTGCTGGCATTGACGCTGGGCACCATGACTTGGCTCGCAGTCGCCTATCCCGAGGCCGAGCGCATCGGCATCCTGCGCATTCCCACCACGCGCGGCGACCGGCTGTTCCTGTCGCTGATCGCAGCGGCCGTCATCCACCTGTTGTGGATCGGCTTCGTCGGCAGCGATCCGATCGCGACGCTGCCGATCGGTGAGGAAGGACTTGAGATCTCGAACCTGTGGTTCGCGACATTGATTTCGCTGGTCTCGGCGGTGGCAATTTTTCGCACCGTCTGACCGGCATGGACTGCAGTCTCGGGATGAACCTGGGCCTGAAACAGAAGTGAGGGAGGAAGCTATGAGGCACCTGACGACACAGGCACGTCGCCCGACGCGCCATATCATGATGACCAGCGCTGCTGCGTTGATCACGGCGACTGCGTTGCTCGCCGCGCCGGCCAAGGCCGACGACGCCACCATTCAGAAGTGGATCGACAGCGAATTCCAGCCATCCACGCTGTCGAAGGCAGAGCAGCTGAAAGAACTGCAGTGGTACGAGAAGGCCGCGCAGCCGTTCAAGGGCATGGAGATCAATATCGTCTCCGAAACCATCACCACGCACGAATACGAATCGCGTACGCTCGCCAAGGCGTTCTCCGAAATCACCGGCATTAAGCTGAAGCATGACCTGATTCAGGAAGGCGACGTGGTCGAGAAGCTGCAGACCCAGATGCAGTCCGGCAAGAACGTCTATGACGGCTGGATCAACGACTCCGATCTGATCGGCACGCATTTCCGCTACGGCCAGACCATCGCGCTGTCGGACTACATGACCGCAGAAGGCAAGGACGTCACTAGCCCGACGCTCGACGTCAAGGACTTCATTGGAACGTCCTTCACCACCGCGCCGGACAAGAAGATGTATCAACTGCCCGACCAGCAGTTCGCCAACCTTTACTGGTTCCGGTACGACTGGTTCACCAATCCCGACTACAAGGCCAAGTTCAAGGCCAAGTATGGCTACGATCTCGGCGTGCCCGTGAACTGGTCGGCCTATGAAGACATCGCTGAATTCTTCACCAACGACATCAAGGAGATCAACGGCGTCAAGGTCTATGGCCACATGGACTACGGCAAGAAGGATCCGTCGCTCGGCTGGCGTTTCACCGACGCCTGGCTGTCGATGGCCGGCAACGGCGACAGGGGTCTTCCGAACGGTCTGCCCGTCGATGAATGGGGCATCCGCATGGAAGGCTGCCGTCCGGTGGGCTCCTCCGTCGAGCGCGGCGGCGATACCAACGGTCCGGCCGCCGTGTATTCGATCGCGAAGTATCTCGACTGGATGAAGAAGTATGCCCCGCCGCAGGCGCAGGGCATGACCTTCTCGGAGTCGGGTCCGGTGCCGGCACAGGGCAATATCGCCCAGCAGATGTTCTGGTACACCGCTTTCACCGCCGACATGGTGAAGCCGGGTCTCGCGGTCATGAATGCTGACGGAACGCCGAAGTGGCGCATGGCCCCGTCGCCCCATGGTTCGTACTGGAAGGAAGGCATGAAGCTCGGCTATCAGGACGTCGGTTCGGGCACGCTGCTCAAATCGACACCGGCCGATCGCCGCAAGGCAGCCTGGCTCTACCTGCAGTTCATCACCTCGAAGACGGTGTCGCTGAAGAAGAGCCATGTCGGTCTCACCTTCATTCGTGAGTCCGACATCTGGGACAAGTCGTTCACCGAACGCGCGCCGAAGCTCGGCGGTCTGGTCGAGTTCTATCGCTCGCCGGCCCGCGTGCAGTGGTCGCCGACCGGTAACAACATCCCGGACTATCCGAAGCTGGCACAGTTGTGGTGGCAGAACATCGGCGACGCGTCGTCCGGTGCGAAGACCCCGCAGCAGGCGATGGACTCGCTGGCCGCAGCTCAGGATTCGGTGCTCGAACGTCTTGAACGATCCAAGGTTCAGGGCGAATGCGGACCGAAGCTGAACAAGAAGGAGACCGCCGAGTTCTGGTACAACAAGTCGGCGAAGGACGGCAACATCGCGCCCCAACGCAAGCTGGCGAACGAAAAACCGAAGGGCGAGACGGTGGACTACGACACGCTGATCAAGTCGTGGCCCGCGACCCCGCCGCAGAAGCGCGCGTCGGCGAACTGAGACTGATACTCCGAACAACAAGAAGGCCGGGAGAGATCCCGGCCTTTCGCTTATCCGCATTCTCGCCGTCGCGACGACAACACACGCAACAACGACCTTCAATTTATCTCTTGGCCGATAGCGCCTTGCGGGCGATGCTGGCCGCGAACAGCGGCGTCTCCCGGCTGTTGTGGTCGCCTCCAGCGGCCTGCCGTGCGGCTGCTGCCTGCTCGAAGGTCTGGCCGTGCTCGGCGATGAACGCCATGAAAGCATCAGTCGGGTGGCAGGTGACGCGATTGGTGTAGCGCGTGCGGCCGGCGTCCAATGGCTCCGCAATCAATTCCCAGATGACATTGACTTGCGTGCGCCCGCTCGCCGTAAACACGTCCGACAGCGAATTCATCCGGCAATAGGTCGGTGTTGCCTGTTCGGCCACATAGTGCTGGATTACCAGTCCGACTCCGATCTGCTCCACATTGATCGACATCCGTCGGCCATCGTCGGTGCTGGTCGTTCCGGCGGAGATGTGGTCCGGCGGGCAACAGCGCTGATATTCGGCTTCCGGCAGATTGAACAGCCAGTCAGCGATATCGATCTTCTCGATGGGAACGTCGATCTCGCTCGAATAGGCCGATTGAGAGAGAATCTGATCAAGGAGGATCTTCATGTTGTGTCCTTTGCAGTGGCGGGCAGGCAGTCCAGGATCGGAGTGCATTCCATCTGCCGTTTGGTCGTGAACGCACCACTGTTGTGACAACAGGCCGCGCGCCTCCATTGCGCGAGAGCTTGCGGTTCTCATGCTTGCATTGGTGCGGCATAAACGAACGTATGTTTATCGGGCCTGCCGCAGCGGCATTCGTGAAATCCCGGCTTCACAAAGTCGCGCGATGGCCCGCATCGGGCCGGGACGCAATTTCTGCGCGATCTAGGGGACCAAAAGAATCTTGCCGAAATGCTCGGCGCGCTCGAAATGCCGCTGCGCCTCGCTGGCCTCGCGCAAGGCAAACGTCCGGTCGATGATCGGCTTCAATTCACCTTTCGCGAGTGCCGGCATCCACCGCTCGGAAAATCGCCCGACGATGTTCCGCTTCTCCGTCAGCGAAACGGATTTCATCACGGTTCCTTCGATCCGCAGCCGCCTGAAAAGAACGAGATCGAGAGGGAGCGTCGCTTGCGATCCGCCGGATACGCCGATCTGGATCAGGCGCCCGCCGGGTCGGAGCGATCGTATATTGCGCTCGAGATAGGGGCCGCCCACGAAGTCGAGGATCACATCGACTCCCGCATCGGGCGACAATCGCGCGAGGACTTCATCGAATTGTTCGCCGCGGTAATCGATCGCCAGATCAACACCCAGCGCCCGCAGCCTGTCTTGCTTCTGCGCGCTGCTCGTGGTGATGACCTTGCCGGCCTCGGATAGAATGGCCAGTTGCACCGCTGCGGAGCCCACGCCGCCGCCCGCGCCATGGATCAGCACCCGCTCGCCCTTCTGCAGGCCGCCGAGATGGAAGAGCGCTTGATGCGCCGTCACGAAGGCTTCGGGAATGGCTGCAGCTTCAATATCCGTTATCCAGGACGGGACTGGCATCGCGAGTCCGACATCGATGCGGGCAAGCTCTGCATAGCCGCCGCCGCCCGTGATGCCCATGATGCGGTCGCCCGGCTTGAACTGTGTGACGGCGCCACCGACATCGACCACCGTTCCCGCAATTTCCAGACCTGCCAGGTCGGAATCGCCGAAGTTCGGCTCCTTGCCATACCGTCCCTCCCGATAGTTGATGTCCGCCCGGTTTATTCCGGCAGCCGCGACATGCACGATCAGGTCGTTCGGTCTCACTGACGGCGAGGGTACCTCGACATAATGCAAGGCCTCCGGCCCGCCGAAGTGGTCGAAGGCAACGGCCTTCATGGAAGCGGGATATGTGGACTGCGTCATGTCGAACCTGTCGAGACGTCGCCGCGTCTTTGCGGCGGGATGGATGTAAGTGCGAAGCGCGTTGCGAATGTGCAAATAACAGAAAAGGCCGGGCGATCCCGGCCTTTTCATTTTATTGATAGCGCGCCTTACTTCGATGCTGCCAGCACCGGATAATCCGTGTAGCCCTTGGCGCCGCCGCCATAGAACGTCGCCTTGTCGGCCTCGTTCAGCGGTGCGCCGGTCTTCAGGCGCTCGACCAGATCCGGATTCGAGATGAACGGCTTGCCGAACGCGATCAGGTCAGCAGCGTTCGTTTCGAGAACCTTGTTGGCGAGCGCGAGGTCGAAGCCGTTATTGGCGATATACGTTCCACTGAAACGTTTGCGCAGGCTGGCATAATCGAACGGCGCGTTGTCACGCGAGCCGCCGGTCGCGCCTTCGACGACATGCAGATAGACCAGCTTCTCGGCGCTGAGCCCGTCGGTGATGTAGTCGAACAGCTTTTGCGTCTGCGTGTCGGCGGCGGCATCGTTGGCCGGCGTCACAGGCGAGATGCGGATGCCGGTTCTGTCGCCGCCGATTTCCTTGGCAACTGCCGCGGCCACTTCCAGCATCAGTTTGGCGCGGTTCTCGAGTGAGCCGCCATAGGCGTCGGTGCGCTTGTTGGTGCTGTCACGCGCGAATTGCTCAAGCAGATAACCATTGGCGCCATGGATCTCCACGCCGTCGAAACCGGCTTCGACCGCATTGGCTGCGCCGCGTGCGAAACTGTCGATGACGCCTTGAATTTCACCCAGCTCCAGCGCGCGGGGTTCCGAGACGTCGGTGAAGGTATTGTTGACGAAGGTCTTGGTGTTGGCGCGGATCGCGGAAGGCGCCACCGGCGCGCCGCCATTCGGCTGCAGGCTGACATGCGAGATGCGGCCGACGTGCCAGATCTGCATATAGATATGACCGCCCTTGGCATGCACGGCCTCGGTCACCTTCTTCCAGCCAGCGATCTGTTCCTTGGTGTAGATGCCCGGGACGTCCTGATAGCCTTGGCCCTGCTGCGACACCGGTGTCCCTTCCGTCACCAGAAGGCCGGCGCTGGCACGCTGGCTATAATATTCGATCGCCAGCGGGTTCGGCACGTTGCCAGGCAATGCGCGATTGCGCGTCAGCGGTGCCATCACCGTGCGATTGGTCAGCGTGTTCGCACCAAGCTTGTAGGGTTCGAAGAGTTTGGACGTGCTCATGATGAATGATCCAGTCGATGAAAGGTGAAATCGAATTGGGCATCATGCAGCGCATTGGCAATACCGCTGCGCTGCATGTCGTCGGTTCAGGATAAAACGATCGTGGCAGCGATGGATTGAATGATCATGATCTCTCCATCGGCCTGCGTGTAGTCGAATATCCTGCGGTGACAGCGCGGCTTACTGCGCGCCGAGGAAGTCGCGCTTGCCGACGTCGATGCCGCACATCCGCAGGATGCCGTGGGCAGTGGTGACGTGGAAATAGAAGCTCGGTAGCGAGAAGCTGGTGAGGAATTGCTGGCCGGACATGGTGGTGGTCTTGCCGGGGCCGGTGGGGAAGGTGATCTCCCGGGTCTCGCCGCCGTCGAATTGGGCGGGCTTGTAGTTCTTCAGGTAATCGACGGTCCTGCCGATTCGCTGCTGCAATTCATCGAAGGTCGTTTCGGTATCCGGCACCGCCGGCACTTCGCTGCCGGATAGGCGCGCGCTGCCCTTGGTGGCGAAATCGCAGGAGAGCTGGATCTGCCGGCTCAGTGGCAGCATGTCCGGGAAAAGTCGCGTGCCGAGCAGGACGGCGGGCTCGATCTTCTTTGCGGCAGCATAGGCTTCGGCCTTTTTCAGTCCAGCGGACAGACTGGCCAGCATCTGCAGATAGGCGGGCACGACGGAATCATAGAACGGCATGAGGATGCTCTTTTGTGATGCGTTTCGAGGCACAGCGCGGCAGGTCGAGAAAGATGCTGTTGCATGGAGTTGGGGCGCGGCTGGCTGATTTCAACCGCCCCGGCCTCACAAAAGAGAAGAAATTTACCGCCCGGATTTCAGCGCCGCCAGCAATTCAGCCGTCGGCCAGGAGTCCGCGGGCAGGCCGAACTTGACCTGCATGGCCTTCACCGCGGTGCGGCTCTGCTGACCGAGGATGCCGTCGATCTTGCCGACATTGAAGCCGCGCTTCACCAGCAGTTGCTGCAGCTCGCGCAATTCAGGATGTGACAGCTGCGCGACAGGGGCGGAGGGCTGCCGCATCTTGGAGGCGCCATTGATGCGGGTGGCGAGATAGGCTGCTGTCGTCGAATAGATCAGCGAATTATTCCATTCGGTATAGGCGGCGAAATTCGCATAGGCGAGGAAGGCGGGGCCGTGCCGACCCATCGGCAGCAGCAGCGATGCCGGCATAGTGTCGTTCGGCAGTGGTCGTCCGTCGGGATAGCTGACGCCGAATGACACCCATTTCGCGCGGGGCAACTGGATGGTGAGATCGGCCTGATCCCACGGCACGTTGTCGGTGACCCGCACCTCCTGCAGCCACGGTTCGTCGCGTCGCCATTTCAAACCGGTGGAAATATAGTGAGCGGTCGAGCCGATCACGTCGGCGGGGCTGCGCAGCAAATTGCGATGGCCGTCGCCGTCATAGTCCACGGCATAGTTGAAGTAATGCGTTGGCAGAAACTGCGTCTGGCCGAGTTCGCCGGCCCATGAGCCGATCATCTCGGCGGGCGACAGATCGCCGCGATCGATGATCTTCAGCGCGGCGATGGTCTCGTCCTGAAACATCTTCGAGCGCCGGCAGTCATAGGCCAGCGACACCAGCGAACGCAGCGTCTGCAGATTGCCCATCTGCACGCCGAAGTCGCTCTCCAGTGCCCAGAACGCCGCGATGACGGCAGGCGGCACGCCATATTCCTTCTCGGCGCGCGCAAAGGCTGCGGCATTCGCCTTGATCTTGAGTTGCCCGTTCTGCATCCGGTAGTCCGCCGCCATGCGGCCAGCGAATTGCGTGAACAACTGCCCGAACACCCGCTGCCCGCGGTCGCGATTGACGATGCCTTGGTCGTAGACAAGGTAGGGTGAGGCCTCCGCCATCGCGCGCTGTGACACGCCGGCGGCGAGGGCCTGCTGCTTCAGGCCGGCGAGAAATTCATCGAAGCTCTGGCCGTTGTGACAGGCGGCGGCACGCTGCGCGGAGGCGGGGGTGGCGAATAGCGTCAGGCTGGCCGCGAAAGTGACGAGGGCAAATGTTTTCAACGACGCTTTCCACCACATGTGCTGAGTTCAACTCTCTGTCGTGCAAACTCTGTCCGACTCATCGTTCGAGGACCCACCGTGTCACGGCCTGATGAAAATTCAACGGTCCGGGCACCGTCATGTGGGTCTTCACATATTTGAAGCCGGCTTTTTGCAAGGTTCGATTCGGCCCGACGTTGAAGGCATTCGGCTCGCAGAACAACGATTTGAGCTTCAGCATGTCGAAATAGATCGCCACGCTTCGGCGAACGCATTCTGTACCGATTCCGGTTTGTCGTCTGTCCGGGTGCAGCACGTGAAGATGCATGGTGGCGCTTTCGCCATAGACAATCTTGTCACAACTGGAAAACCCGATGGGCTGATCATCCATTAGCCACAGCGCGACAGCGGCGGCGCGGCGTTCCGGCGGGAGGGCATATTGTTGGCCGATACGCTCCTGCCAGATCAGCGCCGGCGGCATCCTGGTTGGATCGACGCCCATCGTTTCCAGGAATTCCGGCGTGGCATTGTGGAAATAGGTGCTGACGACGTGAGCTTCGGACGGCAGCATTTCCCGGACCAGCAACGTCATCAACGGCCTCAATGTTAGGGGCGATCGGGAAGACCCTGCAACTATAGTTCCCGCGCATTGCTGAAAGCAAATGACGATACCCGTCGCGTATTCTCGTCCAGGATCAGGCTCCGCGTGATCGGCGGCTCGGCGCGCTGGCCGCAATTCTCGCGCTCGCACAGCCGGCAGTTGACGCCGATCGGCGTCCCCTCGGTTTTTTCCAGATCGAGGCCGGCCGAATAGACGAGCTTGCCGGCATGGCGGATCTCGCAGCCGAGGCCGATAGCGAAGCGCGGTTGCGGCTGCGGGTGTGGTGCCGCCGGCCTGCGCAGCGTCTGCGCAATGGAAAAGTAACGGCCTCCATCGGGCAGTTCGATCACCTGGCTCAGCAAACGGTCCGGCGTGTCAAAGGTCGAGTGCACGTTCCACAGTGGACAGGTGCCGCCGAATTTCGAGAACGGGAAGGTGCCTGACGAGAACCGCTTCGACACGTTGCCGGCATTGTCGACGCGCAGCATGAAGAACGGCACGCCGCGCGCATTCGGCCGCTGCAGCGTGGTGAGGCGATGACAGATCTGCTCGAAGCCGACATTGAAGCGCTGGCCGAGCACCTGCACGTCATAGCTCAGCGCTTCAGCGGCGGTATGGAACGCCGCATAGGGCATCAGCGCCGCCGCTGCAAAATAGTTGGCCAGTGTGATGCGATAAAGTCGCCGCGTCGTGTCGTCGAGAGGGCCGGCGCGGCCGACGATGCTCTCGAAATTTGACGAGCACTCGACGAGACCGATCTGGAACGCGACCTGAAAGGCGCGGCCGGGCGCATCGACCATTTCCGAGATCAGCAATTGCCGGCGATGTCGGTCGAAACGTCTGAGCGTCTCGCGCATCACGTCCACCGGCATGATGCGGGTGACGATCGAATATTTGTCGCGCAGTCGCGCGCTCAGTGCCGCAAACAGGTCTTGCGACGGCACGTTGATCTCGTCGCGCAGGCCTTCGGCGGCCGCTTCGAGTTCGGGGAAGTAATTGCGGTTGGCCTCAATCAAATCACGCACGCGTTCGATCGGATTGGCTTCGAATGGCGCGCCTTCATGCCGATCGGCCATTTGCGCCGCCACCATGGTCTCGCCGCGCCGCGCTTCGGTATAGGCCGCATAGAGCCGCTGCAGCGCATGCGTGACGCCGGGACAGAGTTCAGCGAGATCGCGCAATTCCTGTTTCGGCAGATCGATCTGGCGAAACAGCGGATCGGAAAAGATCTCGTTCAGCTCCGCGAAGAAGCGATCTTCATCAGCCGTCGCGAGATCGCGGAGATCGAGGTCATAGGTCTCGGCGAGGCGCAGCAGCAATTGCGCGGTGACCGGCCGCTGGTTGCGCTCGATCAGGTTGATGTAGCTCGGCGAAATGCCGAGGCCCTCTGCCATCTGGGTCTGGGACAGGCCCTGTTGCTGTCGGATCCGCCTGAAGCGCGGCCCCACGAACAGCTTCTTGCCAGACTCGCCCGCCATCCGCGCCAATTCCTGGTTCCCCGAGTCACCACTCGGTCGTTAATTGTGACAAAATTAACAAAATGACATTTATTACAAGTCGTGATGTTACATCACATCACCATTCAAACACAAGCCATCTGGCGGTTTTGTCTGACATGGCGTTATCTGTTCACACGGTGAATGCATCGCATGTCACGAATGTCGATTTAAAGAATGAACAGGAGCACGACATGTCACACGGTAGCAATTTCTGGGTCATCGGCGGCGAGTTCGGTTCGATGAACTTCCACAAGCTGGTCGAAGGCTCGGCCCAGGTGCAGGGCCCGTTCAAGACGCGCAAGCAGGCCGAAGAAGCCTGGAAGACCGTGTCGGAAGAGAATCGCCACCGTGCGGGCGTCCGCTTCTCCATCGTCGAAGAGCCGAGCCGCCAGGTCGCTTAGGCCGACGGGTCGCCTGAAGCTGAGATCCCGAGCGGCGCCAGTGCCGCCGGATCGCCTCAAGCCTGTCGCTGATTTGCCCATAAGAAGACGTCCAAGGATATCAGCGGCTCCATCCGGGAAACCGGGTGGGGCCGTTGATGCGTTTAGCGGCCAAGCCTCTGGAAACAAACGGCCTTTCCGGCACTCGTGGTTACTGATAGGTTACTGCCCGGTGGATGGCGCGCTCAGGCAGCCAGAAAGAGGTCCAGCGTGGCGAGTAACGGGACGAAGCCTGTAGAGGAAGCCAGGCCGCAGCGGCTGCGCGACGCGTTGCGTCAGGCCCGCATCGAGGCGGCCGATCGCACCGGTGTCGTCGTCGAGTTGCGCGATGCCGAAGTGGCGCGGCTGGAGATCCTCAATGAAGCGCTTGATCCGCTGTTCGCCGAGATCCCTGTTGGCATTGAGATGTTCGACCGGGGCATCAGCCAGGGCGACACGCCGCGGCTGTGGATTGACATGGTCGCCCATGTCGCCATGGGCCGCGACAAGCGCATGTATCGCTTCGTGCAGGATACCCGCCACGGTCGCGTGGTGCTGGCCGAGGCGCATGACGTTCCGACCATCGTAAAGGCGGTCACCGACTATATCGCGCGCCGCATGATCGAGCGCGAGCACGCGCTGGTGACAATGCCGGCGCCGCTGAACGTGAACCCGAGCCCGGCGAAGAAGCCGCGCAGCCGGTTCTGGCCGTTTGTGTTTGGTGTGATGGTCGGCGTCGTGGGACTATTTGCGCTCGCGCTGTTCGTGTCCGTGCGCGGACATTAGTCACGCTACACCAGCAACGTCCGCGTCAGCTCATGCACCATATTGCTGCCCCCGAAGCCCCGCACGGTTTGCTCGCAGCGCCAGCGCTCGCCGTCGCGTTCGATGGCGAACAGATTGTAGGCGGCTGCTGGCTTGTGGCCGTGTGCAACCGCTGACGCCGACGGCACTCCGATGGCAGGAATGCGCCGCTGCGGGCCGTCGAACCACATGGTCGAGTGAATGTGGTCATGACCGTGCAGGATCAGCTCGACGCCGTGGCGCTTGAGTATGGCCTGCAACGCATCTGAATCCGTCAGTCGCTTCATCTTCTGCTTTGAGCGCAGCGGATGATGAATCAGCAATACGCGAAACAGATGCGCTTCTGCGAGAGCGCCAAGCATAAGGTTGAGTGCCTTGAGCTGCGCGTCACCGAGCGAGCCCGTCGCCATGAACGGCGCAGTCGGCACGCTTGAAGACACGCCGATCAGTGCCAGCGGGCCGCGGATACGCAGAAACGGAAAGCGCGTATCGGGGGTGCCGTCACTGCGCATATAGTCGCCGAAGGTTTCCGCAAAGCGCTCCGGTGCCCCGCGCACATAGGCGTCGTGATTGCCGGGGGCCAGCGAGACCTTGTCCGGTGTGCCGACGCTTTCGATCCAGCGGCGCGCACGCGGGAATTCGGCATCCAGGGCGAGATTCACGAGATCGCCGGTGACGGCAATATGGTCCGGCTGCTGCGCCTGCATGTCGCTGACGATGACATCCAGCATGTCGCGGCGGTGGATCAGGTGCCGGTTGCGCCGCCAGTTCAGGTAGCCGAGCACGCGCTGCCCCAAGAGCTCGCGCCATTGCGGCTCCGGCATCGGCGGAACATGCGGATCGGACAGATGGGCGAGGGTGAAAGCCGTCATCGGAAGCGATCTGCCCCTGCGCGTATGTGAACAAGCCGGCTCAATGCGCCCTCATGCCTGTGAAATCCCTGCATGTTTTGGCAAGGTGGGGCATATGACGCAAGGACCCACCGTGTCGCCAGCCAGGAATTTGCCGCGATGACCTCACCGACGTTGCGGCAGCGGCTGGAGCCAACCCTGCGCAAATTCGTGCATCTGTATTTCCGCGTCGCGCGCGGCATGACGCTGGGCGTCCGCGCCGTGGTGCTCGATGCGGATAACCGCGTGTTTCTGGTCCGGCACACTTACGTCCTCGGCTGGTATCTGCCCGGCGGCGGCGTCGAGGTCGGCCAGACCTTTCGCGAGGCGCTGGACATGGAGCTGCGGGAAGAGGGGCGCATCGAACTCACCGGCGAGCCGGTTCTGCATGGCGTCTTTCTCAACAGCCACGTCTCGATCCGCGATCATGTGGCGGTCTATGTGGTCAGGCGGTTTCGACAGGACCGGTTGCCGGAGCCCAATCGCGAAATCGCCGAAACCGGCTTCTTTGCCCTGGATGCCCTGCCTCACAACATCACCGAGGGCACGAGGCTGCGGCTGGCCGAGATCTTTGACGGCAAGCCAATCAGCGCCACCTGGCGGGCATGATCCCCATGCGCCCGGCAATGGACCCCGCGCCCGCCAGATGCTATCTCGCCTCCCGACATGAATGACCTTTCTCTGACCATTCTGGCGGAAACCGCCAACGACGCCCAGATCATCGAACGGCTGCATGCCCGTACCTTCGGTCCGGGCCGTTACGTGCTGTCAGCCTACCGGCTGCGCGAACATGTCAGCCATCTGCTCGACCTGTCTTTCACGGCGCGGATCGGCACGTTGCTGGTCGGGTCGGTCCGGCAATTGCCGATCTGTGTGGGCGACACGCCGGCACTGCTGCTCGGGCCGCTGACCGTCGAGCCGCCGTTCCGCAGCCGCGGTGTCGGCCGCAAGCTGCTGGACCGCGCCATCGCCGATGCGCGGACGAAGGGTCACAAGCTCATCCTGCTGGTCGGCGACGAGCCCTATTACCGCCGGGTCGGCTTCAAGGCGATCCCGAAGGGTGATGTGACCATGCCGGGTCCGGTCGATCAAAATCGACTACTGGTGCTTGAGCTGGTCGAAGGCGCTGCCGCGGGTCTCGCCGGCGCTGTCCGGCCGGACTGGGACGCGGCGAAGTAAAAGCCACAAGCTGTCATTCCGGTTCAGGTCGAGCCGCGAAGCGGATCGGCCTGAACCCGGAATCTCGAAGTGCCTTGCACTGAGCTTCATCACGCCGGGATTCCGGGTCTGCGCCGAAGTCGGCGCAGCCCGGAATGACGAGGTTAGCTGCTCAGAACTTCACGCTCGCAAATGCCCGCACGTTCAGTCCGGGCTGCAGCACGTTGTCTTTGTTATAGGACACGTTGCGGATGTTCTCGTTGAGCAGATTGTTGCCGACCACGCCAAGCGTCATTTCCTTGGCGCCGTAGATGCGCGGGTCGAGCAGCGTCTTGTAGCTGACTTCGGCCTTCAGGAGATTGTAGCCCGATGTCGGCGTCTCGGCGATGTCAGCGATATCGTTCTGCGCGAAGGCATGCAGCAGGTTCACGCGCGCGAACCAGTTGGCATCGCGCCAGAACAAGCCGCCGCCGGCGCGCACCGGCGGAATGCGCGGCACGTTGGTGCCGTCGCTGAAGGTCGCGCGCACGATGTCGGCCTGGGTCTCGATGCCCCATGTGCCGCCATAGATTTGCGCAACGTCGAGCTGGCTCTGGAATTCGCCGCCGCGGAAGGTGGCGTCACGCTGCGAATAGATCGCCTGGTTCAGTTCGAGGCCAAGCCCCGCCTGGCAGACCCCGTCTCCGCAGGTGTTGCCGGTCAGGCGGCGATAGATGAAGCCGTCATACTGCGTGTAGTAGCCGGTGAGCTCGAAGCGGAACGGACCGGCGGCACGGCGCAGGCCGAGTTCGACCGACTTCGCCGTCTCGATACCGAGATTGGGATTGCCGATATCGAAGGTCTCGGTCGCATCATGTCCGCCGCGCGAGAACAGTTCGGCCGGCTTCGGTGCGCGCTCGGTGTATTGCGCGGTGATGCTGGTGGAGAGCCCGGACCAGGGCAGATCCTTGATCAGACCGATGCTGCCGCTCTTCGGCGTGAAGGTCAGGTTGCGCCCGACAGCCGGGCCGATCGCGCCCGGATCTGCATTGAGATCGAACTCGTTCGGGATCGACGATGGCGTCGTGCCGGAGAGCTCGACATGCTCGATGCGGCCGGCGATCTGGGCCTTTGTGGTTTCTGTGAATTTGAACTCGTTGAAGCTGTAGCCCGCGACCCGGGTGTTCTTGTTCGGGTCCCACAGACCATTGAGAGGGCTGCCGATGTCGTCAGGGCTCGGTGCCGTCAGCTCCTGATGATTGACCTGCAGGCCGAAGGCCGAAGTAATCGTGGCGAAGCGCGCATTGAACGGCATCATCTGCACTTCGAGCCGGCCTTCCTGCTCCTTGTTGGTGAAGGTCTGTCGGACGCCATCGCTGGTCGGATCGGTGGCATCGGCGAGGCCGATCTCGTTGTGCTTGTAGTTCGTCGCGCCGACCCAGAAGCGGATCGCCTCGACCGCCGCGGCATCCGGACGATATTCGCCCTTGGCGGTGAACTTGGTCTGCTGGCCGGCGATGCGCGTGCCGACCGCAGCGCCTTCAACGCCGGGAATGCGATAGGTCGTATTGTTCTGCGTGATCGCAGCACCGATATAGCCGCCGGTGAAGAAATACGATCCGCCGACCGAGGCGCCAGCCGACTGGTTCGACGAATTCGGCTGCTTGCCGTTGAAGGCAAGGCCGGGCTCCGCATAGGGATAGCTCGGCACATTGTAGTCGCCAGCCTTGCGGCCATAGACGTCGGCATGGACGGCGACATTGCCGCCGCCAGCATCGAGCAGGATGCCGCCATCGACACCGCGATCCACCGAACTGAACGAGGTGCGGACCTCCGCATTCATGCAGCCGGGTGCGGCGAGACCGGCGGCCGGCGCCTTCACCGGCATGCCGTAGCTCTGGAACGGCGCCGCCACGGCGCAGTTCGGCAGCGCATCGGGAATGCGATTATTGCTGGCGCTGACCACACCGCCGATCGATTGCGAGCCGTAGCGCAGCGTCGCCGGACCGCGGATCACTTCGACCTGATTGGCGGCAAATGGATCGACAGGCACGAAATGATCTTCGCCGAGATCGGATGCGCCGTTGCTGCCAATGCCGTTCTCGACAATACCGACGCGATTGACATCGAGACCCCTGATGATCGGCCGGCTCGAGGCTCCGGGCGCGTAGCCGGAGCCGGTGATGCCGGGCTTGTTGGCGAGGAGGTCGCCGAGCGTCGAGGCGCCAGAGCGGCGGATCTCGTCATTCGGCACCACGGTGACGGTGGCGAACTGATCGGTGACGATCGGGAGTTCGCCCTGCTGGGCCTGCACGGTTGGCTCCGCCTCGACGGGTACCGGCGCGGCATTGCGGTTCGGCGCGGGGCGCGTGACATGGGTATGCGCGGTGCGTGACGGCACCGGCTTGCGGCGCACGATCGGGCTTGGCGCGGTGACTTCCACGGCGGGAAGCTGCGTCTGCGCGCGCGCGGATTGCGGGAGGCAGCTCAGTCCCACCACGGCGGATGTGCCGAGCAGGAGGGCGCGCTTGAATTGAATCGACATAGGTTTGTCCTGACTTCACCGGCTGCGCGCTCGGGCGCTTGGGCCGGGACTCGCGGTGATGCGAATCTCACTTCGGTTACGCTGTTCGCGAGGAATTCGCGGCAACGATTGTCAAAGGTCGTGTCAGGAAACAGGAGGGCCGCGCGGCTGCGATGCGCCGCTGATGGAGTCGAGATGGTCGAATTCGGCTTCGGTGATCCGCTGCAGCAGGACGGCAGCCTGCGGCAACAGCAGGACCGGCGGCGCGGCGAACAGCGCTGTACCGGCCATCGCCATGACGGCGCAGACGGCGCAGGGATCGGCGGCGCGGTGATGGTGGTCAGTATCTGGAGCGGCCGGTGTCTGGGCCGCATCACCGGCTGAAACCGCGATGGTGGAGTCGAGAGGGGCCGCGTGCACCGTCCCGCCATGGACATGGCCGAACGACAGAACGAGCTGCACCGCCAGCGCGAACAGCGCCAGCTTTGCCCCATTCCTGATATTCGTCCGAAACCACTTCATGCCGACCGGCCGCCCCGGCATCGGTTGGCGGAGAGGTCTGCCAGTACCGATGTTATAATGTAACATCGCGCGACAGGCGGCCGGGTGTCAACGGCCAGTCATCGCCGGACATAGAAACCGGGCAGGCTGTGGGATTACGGCAACGCTGGTGCAGGGAGGCAGGTCTTACCGACTCTCTCTTAGCCACGTCGCGGCAAAGGCGCCGAGCAGCAGCAGCAGCCCGATCAGGCCGGCAAACACCGGCAGCACGCCGACACCGCGGACCACGCTGGCGTCGCGCATATGCACGCCCATCCAGCCATCGCCGCGGAACACGGTCGAGGAGCGCACCGGCACGATGCGGGGCAGGTCGATGCCCGAGCCTTCATTGATCCGTCGGGCATCGCCGCCCGAGGCCTGCGCGAGCGGCTTCAACATCTCGGTGGTCGAGGTGACCTCCGAGAATTCCTTCGGGTTGATCGGGCCGACATTGATCAGCGCCTTCAGTGTGCCGTCGGTGGCCTGCCACAGGCCGAGTTCGTCGGCTGGCGTGGTTGCACGCCACAGGCCCGGCTCGCCGGCTGACAGCGTCAGTTCGCGGGTCTTGCCTGATGGCGAGGTCACCGTCACGGGCTGCACGGCGTCGCCCATGGTCTGGCGCAGCACAACGAGATCCTTGCCCTGACTCTGCAGCTTGAGTGCTTCCTCGTCGAGGTCCGGCTGCTTCATCAGCCAGTGCGACGTGCGACGAAGCAGATCGAGATGCGGGCCGCCGCCTTCATAGCCGCGCGCCCAGAGCCAGATGTGATCCGACAGCAGCAGCGCGACGCGGCCTTCGCCGGAGCGTGACAGCAGCAGCAGCGGCTGGCCATCGGCACCGGTCATGACCGGCGGGGTGGTGGTGTTGCGGGTCTCGACGGTGCGGAAGAAGCGGCTCCATTTCGGCGGTTCGGAATTGGAGCCTTCGAGCCCGCGCGTCACCGGGTGACGTTTGCCGATATCGCTGAGATGCGCATAGAACGGCTTCTCGCTGACACCGACGGGTTCGGCGGGCAGCACCGAATCCAGCGGTGTGCGCCAGATCGACGTGTTCGACGCATAGTCCGGGCCGGCCGAGACCAGCACGGCGCCGCCGGCGCGGACATAGCGCGCGATATTGTCGAAATAGGCGATCGGCAGCACGCCTTGGCGGGCATAGCGATCGAAGATGATCAGCTGGAATTCGTGAATCTTCTGCTGGAACAGTTCGCGGGTCGGAAACGCGATCAGCGAGAGCTCATTGATCGGCGTACCGTCCTGCTTCTCCGGCGGACGCAGAATCGTGAAGTGCACGAGATCGATGGACGCGTCGGATTTCAGAAGGTTGCGCCAGGTGCGTTCGCCGGAATGCGGTTCGCCGGAGACCAGCAGCACGCGGAGTTTGTCGCGCACGCCATCGATGGCAACCACGGCGCGGTTGTTGACCAGCGTGAGTTCGTTGTCGAGCGGCGAGGCTTCGATCTCGACGATATTCGGGCCGGCGTGCTTGATGTCGATATCGACCGACACGGTCTGGCCGGACAGCACTGTGCGCTCGCTCAGCGTATCGCCGTCGCGGCGGATGGCGACCCGGGCGCGTTCGCCGGTGACGCCCTGATCGTCGAGCCGGAACGTGACGCGTTGCGACTGGCCGACAATGCCGAAGCGGGGCGCGGCAGTGATGGCAATGCGGCGATCGCGCTCGTCCTTGCGGCCGGTGATCAGCGCATGGACCGGCGCATTGAAGCCGAGACCTGCGACATTGGCCGGGATGTCGTGGACGCGGCCATCGGTGATCAGGAAGGCGCCGGCGACACGGTCGGTCGGCACGTCGGAGAGAGCGGAGGACAGTGCGCCGAACAGTTTGGTGCCATCGGTTTCGCCATCAGCCTGTCCGGCTTCGACGACACGGACTTCGAGACCCTTGACCTGCTTCAGTCGGTCGACGAGCTGCTTCCGCGCTTCTTCGGTCTCCTTCGTGCGCTCGCCGAAATTCTGGCTCGGGCTCTTGTCGATGACGACGGCGGCGACCGATGTGAGCGGTTCACGCTCCTCGCGCGTGAAGGATGGATTGGCCAGCGCCAGCAGGATCAGCGCTAGCGCCGCGACGCGCACCGCAGCGCCCCGCGCGCGGCCGAGCAACAGCAGCGCCGATATCACCACGATGGCGGCGAGGCCGATCCACAGCACGATGGTCGGAACGAGAGGCGTAAACGCGATGCCGTATTGCATGTCGCGCTCCTACTGTCCGAGACGTTCGATAAGCGCGGGCGCGTGGACCTGATCGGCCTTGTAGTTGCCGGTCAGCGTGTACATCACGATGTTGACGCCGGCGCGGAACGCGAATTCGCGTTGCCGCGGTTCGCCGGGCGTCAGCGGCAGCATCGGCTGGCCGTCCGGCCGCATTGCCCAGGCTCCGGCGAGATCGTTCGAGGTGATGATAATCGGCGACACGCCGTCACCGCCGCGGGCGGGACGCGAGGCGGCGTCATCGCCGTCGTCGCGCGGCAGCGTTTCGACCCAGGTCGGTCCGGAATTGAAGCGGCCGGGGAAGTCGCGCAGCAGATAGAAGGTCTTGGTCAGCACATGCTCGCGCGGCACCGGCTCGAGCTCCGGCACATCCAGCGAGGACAGGATGTTGCGCAGCGTCAGCATCCCCGGCGTTTGCGACTCGCCGTTCGGCCCGGGCGGCGCCTCGACGGCATCGCGGGTATCGAACAGCACCGTGCCGCCCTGCTTCATATAGGCGTCGATGCGGTTGATGGCTTCCTGCGGCGGCTTGGCCGCGCCGGGAATGATCGGCCAATAGATCAGCGGGAAGAATGACAGTTCGTCGCGAGAAGGATCGACGCCGACGGGCTCACCGGCTTCCAGCGCGGTACGCTGCGCGAGAAACAGCGTCAGTCCGGTCATACCGGATTTGACGATCGAGTCGACGTCGGCATTCCCCGTAACGACATAAGCGAGCCGGGTCTGCGACACGGCCTTGACGGCGAAATCGTCACTGGCCGGATCGGCCCGCGATGGCGCCAGCGATCCTATGACGGTGCCGAGCGCGAGTGCCACGGCGAGTGCGGCCGACACAGCCCGGCGACGAAACATCGCGGCGATGGCTCCCCCCAGCAGCGCGACAATGATCGCGTCGACCAAAAACAGCGCCAGTGCCGTGGAGAGCAGGATGCCGCGGAGGTCGCGCGGTTCGGCATTGGTGTAGCTGGCGCGGTTGGCCTTCAGGCCTGAGAAACCGATAGGCTCAATGCGATCAGCCGATGCCAGTGCATTCACCGCGAGCGGACCATCGGCAGGGCCATAGAAGCCCGGCGGGTGATCGAGTGTGGCGCGGTCGCGATAGTCAGCGGCGAGCGGCTTGGCCGTTGATGGTGGCGGGGTGAAAGCACCGAAACCATCAAGGGTGCGCAGTGGCGCAACCGTTTCCGCGCCGGTCTCGCCCGCGACACCTGCGCCGGGCGTGGACGTGTAGCCGGAGATATCGACGACCCTGCGCAGCATTTCAACGAAGGTGCCAGACAATGGCAGGTCGGACCAGCGCATATCGGCGCTGACATGGAACAAGGTCACGAGGCCCTTGCCGCGACGCTCACCGGTGACCAGCGGTGTGCCATCGACCAACGACGCCCAGCTCTTCGATGCCAGCGCTGCGTTGGGTTCGGCGAGCACCTGGCGGTTCACGGTGATGTCCTTCGGGACAGGGAGGCCGGCGAACGGTCCATCGGCGGCGAAGGATGCCAGATGTTGCGGCTTCTCCCAGGTCAGGCTGCCGCCGAGGCTGCGGTCGCCGCGGCGCAGTTTGACCGGGACGAGATCGTCGTCGCCTTGCGCGAGGCGTGGGCCGGCAAAGCGCACCAGCACGCCGCCCGCATCGATCCAGGCATTCAGACGCTCGCGGATTTCCGGCGACAGCGTGCCGACATCGGCCAGCACGATCATCGGCAGTTTCTGATCGAGGAACTGGGTGATCGCCTGCTGCGGCGCGCCGCGATCGCCGAGGCGGACGTCGGCGAATGGCGCCAGCGCGCGCGTCAGATAGAAGGTCGAAGCCAGCAGCGGCTGGGCCGTGTCGTTGGTCGCGCCCGACACGATCCCGATGGCGCGACGGCGCCAGCGCTTGTCCAGCAGTTGCACGGCGCCGGCGGAGCGTTCGCCGGTGATTTCAAGCCGCGCGATGTCGTTGCGCAGTTCCACGGGCAGATCGAACGAGGCTTCGGTCTCGCGGTCGTTCGGCGTGAACAGGAACTTGGCCTCGCCAACCGGCGATCCCTTCTGGTCGAGACCGCGCACCACGCCGCCGTCCGGGCCACCGCTGTTGGCGCGCAGCACCTTCACGGTCATCTTTGCTGCGGCGTTTTCCGCTGCGACAAGCGCATGGGCCGGCGTGGCGCCACCGTCATAGATGGTCAGCGTGCGGTCGCCGATGGTCTTTGCAAGGCCCTGGGTGAAGTCCGCGCCACGGCCGGTGTCGACGCCATCGGAGAGCCAGACAATCTCGCTGTCGCCGGTGGCTTTCAAAAAGCGCTCCAGCGCGGGCAGCGTATCGACGCGGTCAATCGCATAGGGCTTCGGCGAGAGCTGACGCAGCGCGACGCGTGCGGTGCCGCCGGGTAGCATTGTGATGTCGCGGTTCGGTTCCGACAGCGGAACAAGGGCCACGCCGCGGCGATTGCTGTCGGCATTGGCAATCAGCTCATCCGCCGCCTTGACGCGAGCGTCCCAGCTCGCCGCGGCGCTCCAGCCATCGTCCAGCAAAATCGTAAGCGGCGCATTGCTGCCGGCCGTACCGGTCTGCGGATTCCAGATCGGGCCGGCGGCAGCGAAGATGATGAGCGCCGCAGCCAGCAGGCGCAGCAGCGTCAGCCACCATGGAGAGCGCGACGGGGTTTCTTCCTTCGGCGTGATATCGAACAGCAGACGTGTCGGCGGAAACGCGATGCGCTGCGGACGCGGTGGCATCACGCGCAGCAGCCACCATAGCACCGGAAGACTGATCAGGCCGAGCAGCAGCAGCGGTTGGGCGAAGGCGAGCGGAAAGCCAGGAATCATGCTGAACGTCCTGCCTTGACCATGCTGCCGCCGCCGGCAGATTTGTTGACCATCATGCCGCCATGCAGGAACAGCAGCAGCTCAGCCGCCGAGCGGCTGGTGGTGTGTGTCGAGAACAGCCAGCCGAGCTTGGCGGTTTCGGCGCGGATTTCCTCGCGATGCGCGGCGACGCGGGCCACATAGTCTTCGGCCCAGGTCTGTGCACGGCCCGCGGTGATGACATTGCCGCTTTCGGGCTCGACGAATTCGACGCGGCCGGAATAAGGGAAGCTCTCCTCGGCGGGATCGACGACCTGTACCAGTGCGCCATGCGCGCCGGACGACGACAGTCCCGCCAGCATTTCCTTGATCTCCGGCATTGGCGACCAGAAGTCGCCGAGCACCACGATCTCCGCCAGCGCGGACGGGACGAAGGACGGCGGCAGGCTGGCGCGGTTTGTCGTGTCGTGCAGCATCGCCTGCGCCATCTTGTCGATGACGCTGCGGCTCGAGGTTGGATTCAGCAGGCCGGGTACGCCGACGCGCTCACCGCCGGCCACCAGCAGTTCGGCCAGCGCGAAGGTCACGATCAGCGCGCGTTCGAGCTTGCTGTCGCGCGCGCCCTTGGAGGCAAAGGCCATCGACAGCGACCGGTCGGGCCACAGCCAAACTGTGTGCGCGGCTTCCCATTCCTGCTCGCGGACATACAAATGATCGTCGCGCGCCGAGCGACGCCAGTCGACATTCTGCGACGGCTCGCCGGAGACGAAGCGACGATACTGCCAGAAGCTTTCGCCGTGGCCCGCGCGGCGCCGACCATGCAGCCCATGGATGACGGTCGCAGCAATGCGCCGGGCCTCCAGCACCAGACGCGGCAATGACGCAGCAAGCGAACGGCTTTCACCATCGGCGCGGCGGACTGCGATGATCTCCTGCGTGGCGTGATCCGGCGCTGCGGCCATTAACCGATCCGCGTCTTGAGCTGACGGATAACGTCGGGGACTGTGCGACCTTCGGCACGCGCCGAGAAGGTCAGCGCCATACGATGCTTCAGGATCGGTTCGGCGAGATAGAGCACGTCGTCGATCGACGGCGCGAGACGGCCATCGAGCAATGCACGGGCACGCACTGCCAGCATCAGCGACTGTGACGCGCGAGGACCTGGGCCCCAGGCGATCAGCTTGCTGGCATCGCCTGCGTCCGGTCCCGGACGTGCCGAGCGCACCAATGTAAGAATCGCTTCGACCACGCTGTCGCCGACCGGCAGACGGCGGATTAGGCGCTGCGCGGTAATCAGCGTTTCAGCGGTCACGGCAGCCTTGGCGATGGTTTCTTCGGCGCCGGTGGTTTCGAACAGGATGCGGCGTTCGGCTTCGCGATCCGGATAATCGACGTCGATCTCCATCAGGAAGCGATCGAGCTGCGCTTCCGGCAGCGGATAGGTGCCTTCCTGTTCCAGCGGATTCTGCGTGGCCAGCACATGGAACGGCTTCGGCAGATCGTGCCGGGCGCCGGCGACGGTGATGTGCTGTTCCTGCATCGCCTGCAGCAATGCGGATTGCGTGCGCGGCGAGGCGCGGTTGATTTCGTCGGCCATCAGAAGCTGTGCGAACACAGGTCCCGAGATGAAGCGGAACGAGCGCTTGCCGGCGACGCTCTCATCCAGCACTTCGGCGCCGAGAATGTCTGAAGGCATCAGGTCGGGGGTGAACTGGATGCGCTTGGCATCGAGGCCGAGCGTGACGCCCAGCGTTTCCACCAGCTTGGTTTTGGCGAGGCCCGGAACACCGATCAGCAGCGCATGGCCGCCGGACAGGATGGTCACCAGCGTGTTTTCGACGACGCGTTCCTGGCCGAAGATGACAGTGGAGATCGCGTCCTTGGCGGCGCGCATCTGGCCAGCCACCTGTTCCGCGGAGCGAACAATCACGTCTTCGAGTTTCTCGACACTGTCAGCGCCAGCCATCCATTGCTCCTTCGGGTGAACGGCGCCTGAAAAACGCCGCCGCATTTGTCGTCACGCCATCTTATGTATTCCATGGACCTGATGCTAAACTTAAGCGAAGGCCATGTATTTGTTGAATTAAACTATCCCCACAATATCGGGATGCGGCTATGAACTGCATCACGTTGTGGCGAGTTTGAATGTGACACCGCACGTTTCAAGACTTGAGGTTCAAGACTTGCACCAAACGTGCCAAATGGCAGTGGTAAAGTCAGGGCAAACAATGGCGAAGCAAGGGCAGATCGCAAATCAGGGGCTGGATGGCCTGACCACTGCGGCGAAGGATGCGGCGGCCAACGGTAAAGCCGGCAAGGGTCTGCCGCCGGTGCATCTGTGGAATCCGCCATTCTGCGGCGATCTCGACATGCGAATCGCTGGCGATGGTACGTGGTTCTATTTGGGAACGCCGATCGGCCGGCCCGCTTTGGTGCGGCTGTTCTCAACGATCCTGAAGCGTGAGGACGGCAAGCACTTTCTCGTGACCCCCGTGGAAAAGGTCGGCATCACCGTGGACGATGCTCCTTTTCTCGCCGTCGAGATGCTCAAGGAGCAGGACACGCGCGGCACGGTGTTGAAGTTTCGCACCAATGTGGACGATTGGGTGGAGTGTGACAGCATACACCGGCTGCGATTCGAGATGGCTGAAGACGGCGGGCTGACGCCCTACCTGCATGTCCGCGGTGACCTGTGGGCCAAGGTGACGCGGGCGATCTATTACGATCTGGTTGACATGGGCGAGGAGCGGATGGTCGATGGTATCGCGATGTTCGGCATCGCCTCCGCGGGCGCGTTTTTCGCCATGGCCGATGCGGAGCAGGTCAGGGAAGCTACATAAGTGAGCCGATTGAAGTGAGCCGGGCGAATGAGCCGATGCTGAAGACCGACGCGGATGCCGCGGATATCGGTTCAGTTGAGTTTTTCAAGCGGGCGAAGGCACGCCTGAATTTCGATGTGCCCGAGGGGCTCACCGACGCCAGCATCATTCCCGTCACCGGCGATGCCGGCAACGACCGCATGATCCAGATCGTGGCGCAGGAGCGGCCGATCCGTCCGGCCGCGGTCCTGATCGGCATCGTCGAACACGAACAGCCAACCGTGTTGCTCACCCAGCGATCCGCGCATCTCAACGATCATGCCGGACAGATCTCGTTTCCCGGCGGCAAGATCGATCCGACCGATGCCTCGCCGCTGGATGCCGCGTTGCGAGAGGCCGAGGAGGAAATCGGTCTCGATCGCTCCTTCGTCGAGCCGATCGGCTATCTCGATCTCTATGCAACCGGCTTCGGCTTTCGCATCCTGCCGACACTGGCGCGGGTGAAGCCAGGCTTTAGTCTCACGATCAACGAGAACGAAGTCGAAAGCGCATTCGAGGTGCCACTGGCGTTTCTGATGGACCCCGCCAATCATCAGCTGCACAGCAAGGAATTCCGCGGCATGGAGCGGTCCTATTACGCGATGCCGTTCGCCGAACGTTATATCTGGGGCGCCACCGCAGGCATCCTGCGCGTACTGTATGAACGGATCGTGCTCACATGATCCGTCCGGTTCTGACCGAAGTCGGCATTTTCCTCATCCCGTTTGCGCTCTACGCTATTTTCCTGATCGCGACCAAGAATGGAGTAGCGCTGAAATCATCGTGGCCGATGCCGGTGATGATCAGGCTCGCCATCGCCGCCGCCGTGCTGGTGATAGTGAGCCTCGTGCTGCTGGCTCAATTCTCCGGCGCGCCGCCGGGATCGACCTATGTCCCGGCGCATATCGAAAACGGCAGGCTCGTTCCCGGGGTCGAAAAATGAGCGTGCGCAAACTGCACGACGCGCCGTGGCTCACGTCAGGACCGTCCGGGCAGGTGCTGGCGCTGCTCAATGGCAATGGCGAGGAAGCCCGCGCGGTCGGCGGCGCTGTGCGCAACGCTTTGATGAAATTGCCAGTGGGCGAAATCGATATCGCCACGACGGCCGTGCCCCACGAAGTGATCCGCCGCGCCAGGGCGGCCCATATCAAGAGCGTGCCGACGGGCATTGAGCACGGCACGGTGACGCTGGTGGTCGAGGGCGCACCGTTCGAGATCACGACATTGCGCGAAGACGTCGAGACCTTTGGCCGCAAGGCCAAGGTGGCGTTCGGGCGCGACTGGAAGTGCGATGCCGAACGACGTGATTTCACGATGAACGGCCTTTCGGCATCCATCGACGGCGTGGTGCATGATCATGTCGGCGGCCTGTCCGATCTTGATGCCCGGCGGGTGCGCTTCATCGGCGATCCCGACCGGCGCATCGGCGAAGACTATCTGCGCATTCTCAGGTTCTTCCGCATTCATGCCGCCTATGGCGCCGGGACGCCGGATCGCGAGGGCTATCTCGCCAGCATTCGTGGCCGCGATGGACTGGCGGGAATATCGGCCGAACGTATCAGGATGGAGTTGCTGAAGCTGCTGGTGGCCGATGGCGCCTTCGCGGCCGTGGATGCGATGGTCGATGCCGGCCTGATGCTGCGGATCGCGGGCGGCGTTACCTACAAGGGACCACTCGCGGCGATGATCGCCATCGAGCAGGTGCTTGGGCAAAAACCCGATGCGGTTCTGCGGCTTGGCGCGCTTGGCGTGGCCGTCACCGAGGATGCGCGGCGGCTTGCGCAAAAGCTGCGGTTGTCTAATGACGAAACCAAGGCCTTGGATTCCATGGGCCATCGCTGGTGGCGGCTGAAGGGCATGGACGAATCTCACGCCCGGCGGCGACTCTATCGACTCGGCGAAGTCCGTTATCGCAACCGCATGATGCTGGCCTGGGCCCGCGCCGGCGGTGATGCTGACAGCGAGGCCTGGAAAGCACTCGTGACCTTGCCCGAGCGATGGACCCCGCCGGTGTTTCCGCTCAGGGCCGCCGACTTCATGGCGCGCGGCATCGCCAAGGGCCCGGCGCTCGGCCATGTGCTGGCGCTGGCGGAAGATGCCTGGCTGGCGCTGGACTTTCCGATGGAGGTCGATGTGTTGACCGTTATCGCCGACCAGACGATTGCGCGATTCAAGCACGACCATCAGCTCTAAGTCTCGACGGCACCATGAAGCATGTCATCCGCCCCGGTTCTGCCGATATCAGCGATGATGCCGACATCGTTGTGCCGTGGTGGAGTTTCACCAAGACGCTGATTGCCGCCACGGCACTGACCATGGTGCGTGATGGACAGTTGGCTCTGGATGATGCGTTGCCGGGCGAGTCCTTTACGCTCCGCCAGTTGTTGCAGCATCGCGCCGGTCTGGCCGACTACGGTTCTGCTACCGCCTATCATGCCGCGGTTGCTGCCGGTGAAGATGCGTGGTCGGTAGACCGGCTGCTGCAATCGGTCGCCGCCCTGCATGCCGGAATTGAACCGGGAAGTTTCGCTTATTCGAATGTCGGCTATCTGCTGGTCCGGCAGCATCTTGAACAAATGAGCGGGTTGACGCTCGATGTAGTGATGCGACGCCGATTGTTCGAACCGCTTGGCGTGGTCGGGCCGCGCATCGCCAATCAGCGCAGCGATCTCGCCGATGTCCGGATGGGAGATGTTCAGTCTTACGATCCGCGCTGGGTCTATCACGGGCTGGCGGTCGGAACATTGCGCGATGCTGCAACACTGCTGCATCGCTTGATGACGACGGATTTGTTGCCTGCGGGGCTACGCGACGAGATGCGCCACGGGATCGCAGTAGGTGATCCCGGTGCAGGACGTCCATGGCAACACGCGGCTTACGGCCTTGGCGTCATGGCTGGAACGACAGCCAGTAATTTATGCGTTGCCGGGCACACCGGCGGCGGTCCGGGCAGCGGCATTGCCGTCTATCATTGTCCCGAACATAGGCAAGCGACCGTCGCGGTCTTCGCGACCGGCGGCGGTGCGGGTCATATCGAGGCAAATGCGTTCGAGCTTGTTCTGCAAGGCTGACCGACAAGCTGCCGCCGGACATTTGCGCCCGGCGGCGGATGACCTGATCAGGCTACCTTGCTCTTGTGCTCTTCTTCGTCTTCGTCGTGTTCTTCAGTTTCGTCTTCTTCACTCTCGTCTTCGTCGTCATGCGGGATGACGAGCGCGAGTTCGAGCACAGCACGCGGAAGGGTCTCGCGGAACAAATCGCCTTCTTCGCCCAGCCAGATGCATTCAATATCGTTGCCGTCAACGTCGGCCACGGTCAGAGGGCAACCGCCCGACTTCAGCATAACGACATCGCCTGATTTCAATTCCATGGTCGGCTCCCGAAATGTGTGTGACACGCGCTGAGTCTAGCTGCGCGTCATGACAGGCCGAACACGGGGATGTTTCTGTCAGCTATTTTTGTTGAAGCAGTTTTGCGAGTTCCACGCCGAGGCCGACACTCTCCAGCGCAGGCGGTGGGCTGCTGTCGAGACCTTTCGCTGCCGCGGCGATCACCGCGTGCGTGCCGGTCTCAACGGAGCACAGGACGGGTACCGGCACGTCAGCTTGGATGCGAGACGCAAGGCCGGCGAGCGCAGCGCCGCCAAGGATCACGACCTCGGCCCCGTCGTCCGTGGCACAGGCGGTGCAGGCGCTGGCGAGTGCGGCCAGTGCGGCATCGGGATTTCGCGCGATATCGCTGCCGGTCGGTGCGATGGTGCGTACCTGGGCGAGCTTGTCGGCCAAGCCGATGCTCCCGACGAATTCCCGGAGCATCGGCCCCCAGAGCGCGCCGCCCGTGACGATGGCGAAACGCCCACGTCTGGAGGCCTCGATGCAGGATGCCTCCGCCATGCCGACGACCGGGACATCAGCGATCTCGCGCAACGCCAGCAAGCCTGGGTCGCCGAAACAGGCGAGATAGACTGCATCGCAGCCGGCGCCATGAGAAGCATAGGCGTCGAGCGCCGCATGGCCTGCGATGGCAGCCGAGGCGCGCGTCGAGATATAGCGGGCGCCGAACCGGCCGGTTACCGGCACAAAGGTCGCGGCACCGCCGGCGACGGCTTCGACATGCCGTTTCACCAGCGTGGTGACGCTCTCGGTGGTGTTGGGATTGATCAGCAGGATGCGCACGGGATGGGCTCTCGATGAGTCCGTCCACTATAGGCACCAGTGCGGGAAATGCACGGCGATCATCGAAACGCATGCGGGAGCGCACGTGCCGTGCCGCCCGCGGCGGTCCTAGCTGCCGGCGCCGGAATAGGCTTCGCTGCGATGATCTGGTGATCGGCATCGAAATCCATCATCTCGCACGCCCTGGTCGGTCCACTGGGCAGCGGCGCGCTCCACCAGACCGTCAGGCGCTGTAACTCATCGTCCCAGGCGATGCTCGCCAGCGTGAGGCGCGGCTCGGTCAGCCCGCCATAGGCCGCGTGCCAGTAGGTGCGAATGGCGTCGCGTCCCTTTATGGTGGATGATCCCGCCAGTTTGGTTGCCAGCGGGCTGCGCATCTCACCTTCGGGAGCAAAATGATCAACGATCGTATCGATCGCAAGCCGATTCCAGTTTGCAGCCCATTGCTGCGCGAATGCCATCGCGTCAACATGCGTCTCGTCTCCCTGTCGTGAGCCTTCGATGAGCCCATCTCCCAGAAAACCTAGCATCGCCGCTTCTCAAGTCAATAATATTGACCTTAAGAGGCTCGATCCGCTCGATGACGCACTGGCGCTGATGTATTTCGGATGGCGCGGGATGACGCGCGCGGCCGACGAATATCTGGCGACGGTCGGGCTGTCGCGGGTTCATCATCGCATTCTCTATGCTGTGCTGCGCGGCGATGGCATTACGATGTCGGATCTGCTGGCGATCCTGCAGATTTCGAAACAGGCGCTGCATCGCCCCATGAAGCAATTGCTCGATGAGGGCTATGTGGCCGTCAAGCGCGATCCGGCGCGGCATCGTTTCAAAATTCTCGAATTGACGCCCGCCGGCCGCACAGTCGAGCGCATCGCATCGGGCCATGAACGTAAGATCATGGCGCGCGCCTTCAAGAAGGCGGGGGCAGGCAGTCAGGCCGCATGGTCGGCGGTGATGGCGGAGGCGGCGCGCGACTAGCCAAGTTCAAGTCTTAAGGTCAATAATGTTGACTTGAAAGGCAAGCTCTGCCATCCCGGTCCCATAACAACGATGTTCACGGGACGGCGGAGGCAAACATGACAACTGAGATTGGTGACGCGAGCAGCGGCCTGAAGATTGTGCAGCAGGCCTTCGCCGCAGGCGGATTTGCGCGCGGCATCGGCCGTACACTCGGCATCAAGGGCGAGTCCGCAGAGCAGGGCAAGGTTGTGCTGGTCGGCTCGCCGAACGAGGATCACTACAATCCGCTCGGAACGGTGCATGGCGGTTACGCGGCGACCATGCTGGATGGCGCCATCGCGCTGGCGGTGCAGACCTCGCTGCCAGCAGGGACCGGTTACGCGACGCTCGATCTCAAGGTCACCTACATTCGCGCCATGACGGCTGCATCAGGGCCGATCCGCGCCGAAGGCCGTATTATTCACATGGGACGCAGGATGGCTGCGACGGAGGGTACACTGATCGACAAGGATGGCAGGCTGTGTGCCCATGCCACCGCGACCTGCATGATCACAGGGAAAGACTAGAGCATCATCCCGAAAGCTGGAGACCGGTTTTCGCCGACAAACGAATTCGTTTGTCGAGAGATCAGGCTCCAATAGAGACTCTAGCCCTTCGGCCCGAAATACACGCAGCTCTCATTGCAGCTGTCGCGAAACACGCCGACACGGACGATCGGAGCCTTGTCGGCGACGCGATCCCAGATGAAGCGCGAGAGATTCTCCAGCGTCGGAATGCCGATCGCCTCGATCTTGTTGAGAAACTTGTGGTCGAGGGTCTTGCGCAGCTCATCGAGGCTGCGGTCGAGCAAGCCGAGATCCATCACCATGCCGGTCACGGGATCCGGCACGCCGCGGATGGTGACTTCGGCGCGGAAGGAGTGGCCATGGATTTCCTGGCTCACTTCGCCCAGCGTGGTGTGAGACAGCGCATGCGCCGCCTCGAAGCGAAACGATTTGGTCAATTCCCACATCGGAAGTCGTCGTCCTTAGAAGTCCGGATCCTTAGCGGATCCCAAGTGTCTTGTGTGTCTGTACGCTCAGCCGCCATTGCGGGTGGCGCAGGCAGTAGTCCACCGCGTCAGCGGTATTGCTGATGGCGTCCGGCCCGTCCATCGGCTGCAATGAGAAACGCTCGAAGGTGAGGCCTTCGAATTTCTCCGGCATCGCCTGTGGTTGCGGATAGACCAGCTTCAATTCGTGTCCGCTGTGCACCACCAGTTCCGCGCCGGCCTTCGGGCTGACGCAGATCCAGTCGATGCCTGCGGGCGGCGCGACGGTGCCATTGGTCTCGACGCCGATCTCGAAACCGCGCGCATGCAGCGCGTCGATCAGCTCGGCATCCACCTGTAGCAGTGGCTCGCCGCCGGTCAGCACGACATAGCGATTGTCGGAGGGGCCCACCCATTGCGCGGTGATGGTGTCGGCGAGCTTCTCGGCGTCCGGGTAGCGGCCGCCAAGTGTGCCGTCCATGCCGACGAAGTCGGTGTCACAGAACTGGCAGGTGGCCTCGGCGCGGTCCTGTTCCCGGCCAGTCCACAGATTGCAGCCCGAGAACCGGCAGAAGACAGACGCGCGGCCGGCATGGGCGCCTTCGCCCTGCAGTGTCAGGAAAATCTCTTTGACCGCGTAACTCACTGTCTCAGCTCTCTAAAACCGGCATGCCCGATCCGGCTCGGGCCACATCTCGGTTCCATATGGGGTAAGCCGCGGCTCTTAGCACGGCTGGCCGGTGGATGTCCCGGCCGATCACCGACATGTCAATTGCGATGTCCGGCGCGGGCCGCCAAAGGTCGATGACATCACGTCAAATTGTCGCACCTGGATACCATGCAGCCGTCGCTCGTTACATCCGGCAGTTCTGTCGCCGCCACACGTACGTGCGGGACCTGCACCATGTGCTGCAAGGTCTATCGCATCGACGACCTCGCCAAGCCGGCAGGCAAGTGGTGCAAGCACTGCGCGATCGCGCAGGGCTGCAAGATCTATGACACCCGGCCACAGCAATGCCGCGCCTTCGATTGCGTCTGGATCCAGGACGACGAGATGCCGGAGTCCTGGAAACCGGAGAATTCCAAGATCGTGTTCTCGGTCTATCCGACCACCGGGTTCATCTATGGGCAGGTCGATCCCGGCACGCCATTCGCGTGGCAGAAGGAGCCGATCCATTCCGGCCTGATCGCCTGGTCGGAGAAGCTGCTTGCAGAGCGTCGCCACCTGCTGATCTTCGTCGGCGGCAATGCCACGCTGATCATGCCCACGGGGCCGGTGCCGATCGGCCCGATGTCGCCGGCGGACGGCTTCATAATTCGCGAGACGTTTACGGCCAAGGGCAAGGACTACATCGCTACGCGTGTGCCGAGCGGGCGGTAGTCAGCCGCGCGTCTGCCGCAGGGCCTCTCCCAATGCCATGGCCACCGTCATCGCCAGATTGATCGACCGCAGGCTCTCACGCATGGGAATAACAACGCGGCTGTCTGCAGCAGCCGCGACATCCTCCGGCACACCGGCGCTCTCGCGGCCGAACAGCAGAATCTCATCGTCAGAATAGCGATGATCGAGATAGGGCTCAGCGCCCTTGGTCGTGAACAGGGCGAGGCGATGACCGGCCTCGCGGCGCCAGTCCTCGAAATGTCGCCATGAATCGTGCCGGACGATCGACACCTGATCGAGATAATCCATGCCGGCGCGGCGGAAATGCCGGTCGGATGTCGGAAAGCCCGCCGGCTCGATGATATGCGCCTCGACGTCGAGGCAGGCGCAAAGCCGCAGGATGGTGCCGGTGTTCTGCGGGATGTCGGGCTGGTAAAGGGCGATACGCACGTTGGACGTTCTCCGGCCACGCCGTGATCGACGCAGCCCGAGTCAGGCGATAGCGCCTGATATGCAGTCGGACAAGGCCGGCGGCTCTATTCCGCCGGCGCGAGTCGCGTATTCGAACGTGCTTCCGTTGTCTCGCGTACCTTCACGCGGGCGCGACGCTTGCGCCACCAGATCACGACACCGGTCACTGAGAGCACCGCCACCACGAGACCCATCGCAGAAATCAGGATGCGGCCGGGCAAACCCAGTATTCGTCCCGAATGCATCGGGAACTGCATCTGCACGAAGATGTCCGCGGCAGTGCCGACCCAGGGCAGCTTGGCGCCGAGCGGACGGCCGTCTTCGCTGTCGTAAAACAGCGACGGCGGGCCAACGCCTGCGGCGCCGTGATCGTCGCCAGGCTCGAAGAAGAACACCTGATACACGCCGTGTGCCGGGCCGTAGAACAGCGAGCCGATCGGTGTGGCCCAGCCGCGTGCCTTGCCGTCGGCGGTGGCGCGCTCGAGAATCTGGGCCCAGGTCATCTTGGGTTCGATCGGACTATCGAGGTGACGATACTCACGCTGCTCGTAAGGCGTCGGCGTGTAGTCCGAGAACTTCTTCATCAGCGGCGAGAACACCTCGAAATAGAGGTTTAGCGAGAATGCCGTGAAGGCGATGATGAACAGCAAGCCCCAGGTCCACAGGCTGAAGGCGCGGTGGATGTCGAAATTGATCCGGTAGGCGCTGCCCGAGGTCTTGATCATCCAGGCCGGCTTCCAGCGCGCCCAGAACCCCTTGCCGAGTTCGCGCGCGACGGCGGGAGCGGCTCCCGCCTTGACGCGTTTGCGCGAGGGGAGCGTCAGGTAGAATCCGATGAAGCAATCGATGGTCCAGATGATGGCGATGACGCCGAGGATGCGCATGCCCCAGCGGTCGCTGCCCCAGAATTCCGGGATGTGCATCGTGTAGTGCAGCTTGTAGAGAAACGAAACGAAGTTCTCGCGCGTGACCGGCCACACCGCGCCCCAATAGCGCCGGCCGAGTTCTTCGCCGGTGTTGGGATCGAGGAATATCTGATTGTAATCGAGCGTGTAACGCTTGCTGGTGGTGGGATCGATCCGCGGCAGAACAAAGAACGAGAGCGACTCATTCTTTTCCGGCGTCATGTACATATGGATTACACGCGCGCGCGGATCGCGCTGCTCGATCAGGCCCGCGAGTTCGATCGACGGTTTGGCGGGGCCCGCGGTGGTGACGTCCTTCAGCTTGCTGTTGAGGAGATCGTCAAGCTCGTGATCCCACGAGATAACCGCGCCGGTGACGCCCGAGAAGAACAGAAATGCTGCGGTGAGGAGTCCAGCCCAGCGATGCAGGCGCCCGAAGATCGATCTCATGGCGTTCCGCCCGTGTTGTTGTCGTCGCGTTTACTACCGCGGATGCACACCGCCGGTCGAGGGACGGGCGGTGGCGTATTGTCGCGTTTTAGGGCAGTTCTAAACTCACCAGCGATAGGTCAGCTTGGCGACGACCTTGCGCGAGTCACCGTAGAAGCAGCCATAGACGGGGCTGTAGCAGGATGAAACATAGCGGGTGTCCGCAATATTGGTGACGTTGAGCGCGAGCCGGTAGTTATTCTGGTTATAAGCCAGCAGCGCGTCGACCAAGGTGGCTCCCGGCACCTTGCTTGTGTTGGCATCGTCGGCCCAGCTATCGCCGATGTAGCGAATGCCGCCGCCGACCTGAACGCCCTCGAACAGGCCGCCTTGCATCGTGTAGTCGCTCCAGATGCCCAAGCGATTCATCGGCACGGTGGTCAGAGCCTTGCCAACATTCACCGGATCCTTGGTGACTTCGATGTCGATGTAGGAATAGGCGGCGCGGACGTTGAAGCCGGCGGCGAGGGTGGCGGTGGCTTCCAGTTCGATGCCGCGGGAATTGACCTCGCCCGTTTGAATCGCCGTGAACGGCGCAACAGGCAGGAAGCGAACGACATTTTGCCGGGTCAGGTCGAAGGCGGCGAGCGTGATCATCGCATTGACGCCGACCGGCTGATACTTGATGCCGACCTCATGCTGATGCGCTGTTTCCGGCGCCAGCAGGCTGCCATTGGCGATGTTAAGCACCGGCAGGAAAGATTCCGAGTAGCTGTAGTAGGGCGCCACGCCGCTGTCGAAATTGTAGATCACGCCCGCACGACCGGTGAAGGCCGAGGCGTCGGTGGAGGTCGATGAACCGTCCATGTGGTTGTCGTAGGCCGTCTTGGCAAAATCCTGCCGGCCACCGAACTGGACCGAAAGACGACCGAGCTTGATCTGGTCCTGCGCATAGATGCCCACCTGCGATTGCTTCACACGATAGTCTTCGTAGAGCGCGCCCTTGGTCCAGGTGTTGGTGTAGACGGGGTTGAAGACGTTGAGGGGATCGGCGCTGTAGCTCGTGTTGACGTCGGTCGATGTTGTGTTTCGATAGTCGATGCCGAACAGCGTGGTGTGGCTCAGGATGCCGGTGGTGAAGTGACCCTCCAGCTGGTTGTCGACCGCGATGGAGTTGATCGTCGAGACCGATGATCCGCCGTAGCGGAAGAGCAGCCCGGCAGCTTCATCGAGATAACCGCCGGCGTTGATGCTGTCGGATTCGTTATGCATCCACGAATAGCGCAGGTTCTGCCGGAAGGTCAGGTTGTCGTTGATGTTATGTGAGAAGAGATAGCCGACATTGGCGATCTCGTTGTCGTATCTGTTGAAGCCGGGTTCGCCGGTGTTGCGGTTCACCGGAATGATACGGCCTGCATTCGGATAGATCGTGCCGGATGCCGGCAGGAACTGCAGACCCCAGCCGTTCTTTTCCTTCTGATAATTCGCCAGCACTGTGAGTGTGGTGTCTTCGTTCGGCTTGAAGGTGACGGCCGGCGCGATGAAGACGCGGCTGTCCCTGGCGTCATCGACCTGCGTGCCGCCGTCACGGACCAGGCCGGTCAGGCGATAGAGCACCGTGCCGTCCTTGTTGGCGGGACCGCCAAAATCGAACTCGCCCTGATAGCGATCGAAGCTGCCGCCCGATACCGAGATTTCACCGAACTGCCGGGCGGTCGGCAGCTTGCTGACATAGTTGAGGATGCCGCCCGGCCCGCTGCCGCCATACATCACCGAGGACGGCCCTTTCAGCACTTCGAGACGAGACGCGCCGAAGGGATCGAGGCTGTCGAAATGGATATAGGGCGTGCTGGGTAGCCGCAGGCCATCGAGATACAGCCCCTGCTGCGTCATGTCGAAGCCGCGGATCTGAATACCGCCATTGCGGGTGTCGGAACCGCCATTGACGTCGCCATTAGCGCCCGCGGTGTAGCGCAGCGCCTGAGTGAGGGTCTGTGCGTCCTGGGTCTTGATCTGGTCGGAGGTGATCACCGAGATCGATTGCGGAGTTTCCATGATCGGGGTGTCGGTCTTGGTAGCGGAGCCGCTGCGATTGGCGACGAAGCCGATCACCGGGCCGCCGGCGCGCTCACCGGCGTTGGGATTGGCTGGTGCCACCGGTGCCGCCTGCGGCGCACGGGCTGTGCGATTGGCGCGGGCGGCGCGGCTGGTCGATGCGCGTTGGGCCGGCCGGGCCGCCGCTGGACGCGTACGCTGCTGCGGCGCATCCACCGTCACTGGCGGCAGGGCAGACTGAGCGTCGGCAGTACCGGTCGGAATCGACAAAGCGAGACTGCCGACGGCGCAAAGATATAGAGCCCGAAGCGCATGCAACCGAGTTGCCGATTCGACGAGGTGTGGTGTTGTCATGACGCTGCGATGCCCCAGTTAGGCCGGCTCTACCGGTAAAATTTGGATGCTTTCGCTTTAGCGCAGGCGAAGAATGAGAACAGAATTAGGGATTTAGAACGTCTTCAAACGCGCTACTTGAGCGCGATTTGTTGCTGAAACGACGCAGAATTATTCACGATCATGAATTATTGCCGTTTTTGCCTGGCCGTCGCGCGAATCGTGGCGCGCGAGAGGTGTCCGGAAAATCGGCGGAGCGCTACCGACTGCGAATCGCGATCCTTTGTCAGCCAAGGCCTGATGGCCGTTTCTGATAGTCACGACATGCCGAATTATCCGCCGCGCGGAAAGGCGTTGATTCTGTGGTGCATCGCATCTTGCTTCGCCGATCGTAGGCTTGCACTGCCGCACCAAGGGTGCCAATAGAACGATTCTGGACTGCGTGTTCTGCCTGTTAGGCAAGGACTAGTAGGCCTCTGCCGCCGTGGGGAGAATCGCGGGCGTCGGTTTTTTGCTTCAGGTCAACGCAAAGGCGTGACCGGGGGTGTCTAAGCCGGCTGCAGATAAGAAAGGGTTGGGATCGTGACGACAACGTCTTCGGCGGAACACACGCGCCGTGATTTCTTGTTCGTGGCCACTGGGGCAGTGGCTGCAGTGGGCGCCGCAGCCGCCGTCTGGCCGCTGATTTCTCAAATGAATCCAGATGCTTCGACCATCGCGGCGGGTGCGCCGATCGAGGTCGATCTGGCCCCCATCGCCGAGGGGCAGGACATTAAGGTGTTCTGGCGCGGCAAGCCGATCTACATCATGAACCGGACCAAGAAGCAGGTCGAAGAGGCGCGCGCCGTTCCGGTGTCGAGCCTGCCCGATCCGCAGACCGATCAGGCCCGCGTCAAGGAAGGCCACGACCAGTGGTTGGTCGTCATCGGCATCTGCACCCATCTGGGCTGCATCCCGATTGCTCACGAAGGCGCTTACGACGGCTTTTTCTGCCCCTGCCACGGCTCGGTCTACGACACTTCGGGCCGCATCCGTCAGGGTCCGGCGCCGCTCAACCTGCCGATCCCGCCTTACGCCTTCGTCTCTGACACCAAGATCAAGATCGGCTGAGCTGTCGGATCCCATCCGATCTCGCGCCGATAGTGTTTTTCTCTTCTCAGGATCGCATCATGAGCGGACCATCGACCTACCAGCCGACCAATCCCGCTTTGCAGTGGATTGAAAAGCGTCTGCCAATCATCGGCCTCGTCCATTCCTCGTTCATTGCCTATCCGACACCGCGTAACCTGAATTACTGGTGGACGTTCGGCGGCATCCTGTCCTTCATGCTCGGCGTGCAGATCGTCACCGGCGTGATCCTGGCGATGCACTATACGCCGCATGTGGACATGGCCTTCAACTCGGTCGAGAGCATCGTTCGCGATGTGAACTACGGCTGGCTGTTGCGTTATCTGCACTCCAACGGCGCATCGATGTTCTTCATCGCCGTCTACATCCACATGCTGCGCGGCCTGTATTACGGGTCGTACAAGGCACCGCGCGAAATCCTCTGGATCCTCGGTGTGATCATCTACCTTCTGATGATGGCGACCGGTTTCATGGGCTACGTGCTGCCGTGGGGCCAGATGAGCTTCTGGGGCGCCACCGTCATCACCAACCTGTTCTCCGCGATTCCCTATGTGGGCGAGAGCATCGTGACCCTGCTGTGGGGTGGCTATTCGGTCGGCAATCCGACGCTGAACCGCTTCTTCTCGCTGCATTACCTTCTGCCCTTCGTGATCGCCGGCGTCGTCGTGCTGCACGTCTGGGCGCTGCATGTCGCCGGTCAGAACAATCCGGCCGGCGTCGAGCCGAAGACCGAGAAGGACACCGTGCCGTTCACGCCCTACGCGACCATCAAGGATGGTTTCGGCATGGTCTGCTTCATGATCTTCTACGCCTGGTTCGTGTTCTACATCCCGAACTATCTCGGCGATCCCGATAACTACATCATGGCCAACCCGGGCGTGACGCCCGCACACATCGTGCCGGAATGGTACTACCTGCCGTTCTACGCCATCCTGCGTTCGATCCCGAGCAAGCTCGGCGGCGTCATCGCGATGTTCTCGGCGATCATCGTGCTGGCCTTCCTGCCTTGGCTCGATACCGCCAAGACCAAGTCGTCGAAGTATCGTCCGCTGGCCAAGCAGTTCTTCTGGATGTTTGTCGTGGTGGCGGTCCTGCTCGGCTGGCTCGGCGGCAAGCCCGCGGAAGGCATCTACATCATTGCCGGCCGTGTCCTGACCTTCTGCTACTTCGCCTACTTCCTGATCGTGCTGCCGATCCTCAGCCGTATCGAAACGCCGCGCGCAGTGCCGAACTCGATCGCTGACGATGTGCTGGCCAAATACGGCAAGAAGGTCGCCTCCGCGATCGTCGCGCTGGTTTTCACCGGTGGTCTGATGGCCGGCGGCACGCAGAGCGCCAAGGCTGCTGACGAGCATGGCGGCCCGACGCCGCCGTCTCTGAACTGGTCATTTGCCGGCCCTTTCGGCAAGTTTGACCGCGGTGCCCTGCAGCGCGGCTACAAGGTCTACAAGGAAGTCTGTTCGACCTGTCACTCGATGAGCCTGATCCACTTCCGCAACCTCGCGGACGTGGGCGGCCCGGGCTTCTCTGCGGCTCAGGCGCTGGCAGTGGCATCCGAGATCAAGGTGCAGGACGGTCCGAACGACGCCGGCGACATGTTCGAACGTCCTGGTCGTCTCGCGGATCCATTCCCCAAGCCATTCCCGAACGAGAACGCGGCGCGCGCGGCCAATGGCGGCGCCTATCCGCCGGACCTGTCGCTGATGGCCAAGGCCCGCAACTACGACCGCGGCTTCCCGCAATTCGTGTTCGACTTCTTCACCCAGTTCCAGGAGAAGGGCCCGAACTACATCGACGCGCTGCTGCAGGGTTACGTCGATCCAGCTCCGAAGGATTTTCAGCTGCCGCCGGGCGCGTATTACAACAAGTACTTCCCCGGCCACGCCATCAAGATGCCGAAGCCGATCTCCGACGATCAGGTGACCTATGACGACGGCACCCCGCAGAAGGTCGAGAATTACGCCAAGGACGTTTCGACCTTCCTGATGTGGACCGCAGAACCGCATCTCGAGGCCCGCAAGCGTATTGGCTTGCAGGTGATGGTGTTCCTGATCATCTTCGCGTTCCTGATGTATTTCACGAAGAAGAAGGTCTGGGCGAACGCTCACTGAGCGTCGCAAACATTCTTTCAAAAGGGCCCCCGATGGGGCCCTTTTTCGTTTTCAGCCTGTGCGCACCCGGACCATGGATTCTCGGGGAACCGTTGACTAAGCTTCGCGCAAAGGCGGGAGACGCGGGCTCGGTGAGCGTCACGGATATCCACGCTCATCGGGGGGATGGATGGCGGGCGCGGCGATCGACGATATTCTGTTGAACATCAGTCCGGGTGGCCAGATGGCGCTCGGCATCGTGCTGGCGCTGATCATGTATGGCGTCGCCCTCGATCTTCGCGTCGCCGATTTCGTCGATGTGTTCCGACGTCCGGCGGCGCCGCTCGCGGGGCTCGCCGCGCAACTGATCCTTCTGCCGGCGGTCACATGGGCGATCACCATGGTGTTAAAGCCGCAGCCCTCCATCGCGCTTGGCATGATGGTTGTGGCGGCCTGTCCCGGCGGCAACATCTCCAATCTCATCACCCATATGGCGCGCGGCAACACCGCGCTGTCGGTGTCGATGACCGGCATCTCCAGCCTGCTCGCCTCCGTCACGACGCCGCTGAATATCCTGTTTTGGGCCGGGCTCAATCCGCAAACCGCCGCACTGCTGCGCCAGGTGAGCGTCGATCCCGTCTCGTTTATCGGATCGACCGTGCTGCTGCTCGGCGTGCCGATGGTTGCCGGTCTGCTCACGGTGCGTCATCTGCCGGGGCTGGCCGACCGTCTGCGCCGGCCGCTGCAGATCCTGTCTTTCGTGTTCCTGATCGGATTTATTTTGGCCGCGACGATCACCAACTGGCGCTACGTCTCGGTGTTCTCGACCTCGGTGCTGCCATTCGTCGTGCTGCATAACGCGATTGCCGTCGCGCTCGGCTGGGGCGTCGCGAAGATCCTTGGGCTGAGCGACTACGACACCCGTGCGCTCACCATCGAGGTCAGCATGCATAATTCTGGATTGGGACTGGCGCTGATCCTCACGCAGTTCGACGGCCTTGGCGGGGCTGCGCTGGTCGCCGCTGGCTGGGGAGTCTGGCATCTCGTCTCCGGCTGGGCGCTGGCGGCCTGGTGGAAACGGCGCGACCCGCATCCGGAACGCATTGAAGGTGCGGCATGAGCGACGCGATGGCGAATAGCGGCGTGCTGATCACCGGCGCGGCAGGCTTCATCGGCAGCGCGCTGTTGCGCGAACTGGCGCGCGGTGACGGGCCGGTGACGGCGCTCGATCTGCGCGAGGTGCCGTTGCAAGAGCGCCTGGACGGCGTTGCCTATGAGCACGGCGACATTCGCGATCCCGCGTTGAAGGAGGTCATCGCGCGCGTGAAGCCGCGCACCGTGGTGCATCTCGCCTCGGTCGTTGCCGTCGGAGGCGACGACCGGCGCGACTACGAGATCGACGTGCTGGGCACCCGCAATGTGCTGGAAGCCTGTCTCGCGGCTGGTGTTGGCCACCTCATCGTCACCTCAAGCGGCGCAGCCTATGGCTATCACGCCGACAATCCCGTGCCGCTGCGTGAGATCGATTCGCTGCGCGGCAACGAGGATTTCCCTTATGCGCGCAACAAGCGCGAGGTCGAGGAGATGCTGGCGCGTTGGCGTAGCGATCATCCGCAATTGCGGCAGACCGTGTTCCGCCCCTGCACGGTGCTGGGGCCGACCACGAACAACCAGATCACCGCATTGTTCGAGCGCCCTGTCGTGACTGGTCTGAGTGGCACCACAACGCCGTTCTCGTTGATTGCCGATTCCGATGTGGTGGCGGCGCTGGCGCAGGCGGTGCGCACCGGCAAGGGCGGCATCTATAATCTCGCCGGCGACGGCACGCTCAGCCTGCGCGAAATCACGCAACTGAACGGCAAGCCGTTCATTCCAATTCCGCCCACGGTGATGAAGGGCGCGCTGTGGTTGCTCCATGCGCTCGGGCTGACCAAACTGACACCACAGAATGTCAAATTCATCCAGTATCGTCCGGTGCTCGACAACACCCGGCTCAAATCCGAATTCGGATATTCGCCCAGGCTTGATGCGCGCGCCGTGTTCGAACGCTATCGCGACAAGCGCCCGGAGCCGAGGTCATGACTTTCCTTGTCATCGGCTCCGGTCCCGCAGGTCTTGCCGCAATGCAGAGCCTGAAGGCCGCTGGCCATGCTGTGGAAGCCGTCGAGCAGAACGCCGATGTCGGCGGGCAGTGGCTGTATGGCGCGGCGCCGAGCGCAGTCTACGCCTCGACGCATCTGATCTCGTCGAAGCGCACCACGGCCTTTGCCGATTTCCCGATGCCGGAGGACTGGCCGGCCTATCCGGGCCATCGCCAGGTGCTGGATTATCTGCAGAGCTATGCCCGGCATTTCGATCTCTATCCGCTGATCCGTTTCAATATCGGCGTTCGCAGTCTGACGCGGGAGGGCGGCGGATGGCGCGCCGTCTTCAGCGACGGTGCGGCAGCCGACTATGCCGGCGTCGTCATCGCCAACGGTCATCTCAGCGATCCCTTGATCCCCAAGACGTCAGGCACCTTCGATGGTCCGGTGATGCACGCCAAGGACTACAAGACCGCCGATATCTTTGCCGGCCAGCGCGTGCTGGTGGTGGGCATGGGCAATACCGGCTGCGACATTGTCGTCGATGCGGTCCATCGCGCGGATAAAGTGTTGTGGAGCGTGCGCGGCGGCAATCACTTCGTGCCGAAGTTTCTCGCCGGCAAGCCGGCGGATGAAGGTAACCACAAGCCGAAGCGCTTCATCATTCCGAAGAACCTGCGGTCAAGGCTGCACGAGCCGATCCTGCGCTTCATTGTCGGCGCGCCGGAGCGCTTCGGTCTGCCGAAGCCACAGCACCGCCTCTATGACCGCACGCCGATCGTCAATTCGTTGGTGTTGCAGCATCTTGGCCAGGGCGATGTCGGCTTGCGCAAGCCGGTCCGCGAATTCAACGGCAAGGTGGTCGTGTTTGCCGATGGCCACTGCGACGAGGTCGATCTGGTGTTGCTTGCGACCGGTTACCGGATCACGTTTCCGTTCCTCGGCGATCTCCGTGCACTCGATTGGCAGGACGCGATCGGTGCGCCCAGGCTGTTCATGAACATGTTTCCGTCCGAGGATAACGGCCTGTATGTGGCCGGGCTGCTGGAAGGCGCGGGCGTGGGCTGGGAAGGGCGTGCATTGCAGGCCCGCGTGATTGCGGCCTATCTCGCGGCCAAGGCCGCGCGGCCGGATGCGGCAGCAGCGCTGCGGCAGGAGATCACACAGTGGTTCGCGCAACCGCCACGGCGGGACGGCGGCGAACACGGACTGTTTGTCGATTTTCTCACCTACAAGCGCGACCTGCAGCGTGCGCTGGCCCGGTTGAGTTGACACGTGAGGGGTCTATAAGTTGGCCCGAACCATTCCAGCGGAGGACACCATGGGAACATCGATCAGCTTCAAGCGCCCCGACGGCAAGGAAGCCAAAGGCTATCTCGCCAATGCCCAGGCCGGCAACGCGCCGGGTATTGTCGTGATCCAGGAATGGTGGGGTCTTCAAGAGCAGATCAAGGGCCTGGCCGATCGTCTCGCGCTGGCCGGCTTCGATGCGCTGGCGCCGGATCTCTATAACGGCGTGGTCGTGCCCTATCACGACACGGACGCTGCCGGCAAAGAGATGAACTCGCTGGATTTCATGGATGCCACGACGCAGACTGTGCGCGGCGCGGCGCAATATCTGTCGCGCAACGGTGCCAAAGTCGGTCTCACCGGTTTCTGTCTTGGCGGCGCCGTGACCATCATCGGTTCGTGCAAGATTCCCGAACTCAAGGCCGCCGTGGCGTTCTACGGCATTCCCCCGGAGCAGGCCGCCAAGCCCGCCGATGTGCAGGTGCCGCTGCAGGGCCACTTCGCCAATCGCGACGACTGGTGCACACCTGCCGTGGTCGATGCGTTCGAGAACGGCCTGAAGGCTGCCGGCAAGTCCGCCGAATTCTTCCGCTATGATGCCGACCACGCTTTCGTCAACGAACAGCGCGTCAGCGTCCATGACCGCGAAGCCGCCGAACTCGCCTGGGGCCGGGCCACGGCGTTCTTCAAGAAGCATCTGGGATAAACGATTGGCGGCGGCCGTGCCCTCGGCGCTTCCGTTCGCCGGCTTGATGCATGATCGGTGAGCATGTAGTCGGATGCCAATGGCATCCGACTACACCATTTCCGATTTGCGCCAGCAGGCCGACTTCTTCGACGCCGTCGCCGATCGTATCTGGCAGGCGTGGTGGAAGCGTCATGGCGTGCCTGAGGCCTATATCGTCGAGCGGCTGCGCGAGAACATGCAGGGGACCGACCTGCCGATTGCGTTGGTGGCCCATCGTGGGCCGGACTTTCTCGGAACGGCGTCGCTGCTGGTGTCCGATCTCGACGAGCGCCCGCAATATACGCCCTGGGTGGCGGCGGTCTGGACCGAGCCCGATGCCCGCAAGCAGGGCGTCGCCCCGTCGCTCATCGAGCGGGCCTGTCTGGAGGCCTTCTCCCGCGGTCATGCCCGGGTCTATCTCTGCGCTGCCCCGCCCCGTCGGGCCTGGTACGAGAGCATCGGCTGGACCCCGATCGAGGACGGCGTCGGGGCGCTCAAGCTGACGGTATTCGTCCGGGAGCGGCCGGAGGCCGTCTAGTCCCTTGACCTTCGGGCCCGGCCATGGTGATTTGCCGGCCATGAGCACCCCTGTCCGCAACAGCCGTCGTTGGTGGCGCACCTCCTGAAGAGGTGGTCGGTGCGATTTGCTTATTTTCAATCGTCGAAGGCCGCCATCGCAGTGCGACGGCCTTTGTTCGTTTTTTGGCCTGTTTGTTCTGTGTGGCGCCCCCTCCGGCATGTTTCCTAAGAGGACACCATGAACAGGACTGTGTTTTCGCTCCCCGCTGACAGCGCCTACAAGACCCGCGCGGGTCTCTCCGTGGCGCGCCATGTCGATTATTTCACCGGCGGCACCGCGCTGGACGATCTGATCGTCCGGCTCGACCAGCGCCGCGGCGTGGTGCTCTCGTCGGGCACCACGGTGCCCGGCCGCTATGAAAGCTTCGATCTCGGTTTCGCCGATCCGCCGCTGCTGCTGGAAACCACCGGGACGGATTTCACGCTGACGGCGCTGAACAAGCGTGGCCAGGTGTTGATCGCCTTCCTCGCCGACACGCTGCAGGATCCCTGTATCGCCCTCGACGGGCGGACGATGTCGAAGCTCAAGGGCCACATCATCCGCGGCGAGGCGCCGCTCGAGGAAGACCAGCGCACGCGCCGCGCCAGCGTGATGTCGCTGGTGCGCGACATGGTCGCGCAATTGTTCTCCTCAGACGATTCCATGCTCGGGCTCTATGGCGCCTTCGCCTATGATCTCGTGTTCCAGATGGAAGATCTGAAGCAGAAGCGCACGCGCGAGGTCGACCAACGCGACATCGTGCTGTATCTGCCCGACACGCTGCTGGCCTATGACCGTGCCACCGGTCGCGGCGTGCTGATGTCCTATGACTTCACCTGGAAGGACCGCTCCACCGAGGGCCTACCGCGCGACACGCCCGACAGCGGCTACAACAAGGCGCCGCGCCAGGGCTTTGCCGATCACGCGCCCGGCGAATATCAGCGCACCGTCGAGAACGCCCGTGCAGCTTTCGCGCGCGGCGACCTGTTCGAGGCGGTGCCCGGGCAGTTGTTCGCCGAGCCCTGCGAACGTTCGCCGGCGGAAGTGTTCCAGCGGCTATGTGTTATCAATCCGTCGCCCTATGGCGCGCTGATGAATCTCGGCGATGGCGAGTTTCTTGTTGCGGCATCGCCCGAGATGTTCGTGCGCTCCGACGGCCGCCGCGTCGAGACGTGCCCGATTTCCGGCACCATAGCGCGGGGTGTCGACGCCATCGGCGATGCCGAGCAGATTCGTCAGCTCCTGAATTCGGAGAAAGACGAATTCGAACTCAACATGTGCACCGACGTCGATCGCAACGACAAGGCGCGCGTCTGCGTGCCCGGCACGATCAAGGTGCTGGCGCGGCGGCAGATCGAGACCTATTCGAAACTGTTCCACACGGTCGATCATGTGGAGGGCATGCTGCGGCCCGGTTTCGACGCGCTCGATGCGTTCCTGACCCACGCCTGGGCGGTGACGGTGACCGGTGCGCCGAAATTGTGGGCGATGCAGTTCGTCGAAGATAACGAGCGCTCGTCGCGGCGTTGGTATGCCGGCGCCATCGGCGCCGTGTCATTCGATGGCGGCATCAATACCGGCATCACCATCCGTACCATCCGCATGAAGGATGGCCTCGCCGAAGTGCGAGTTGGCGCAACGCTGCTGTTCGATTCAGATCCCGTCGCTGAAGAGAAGGAATGCCAGACCAAGGCCGCGGCCCTGTTCCAGGCGCTGCGCGGCGATCCGCCGAAGCGTCTGTCGGCCTTCGCGCCGGATGCAACCGGTTCGGGCAAGAAGGTCTTGTTGATCGATCATGATGACAGTTTCGTGCATATGCTGGCAGATTACTTCCGTCAGGTCGGCGCGACCGTCAGCGTGGTTCGTCATGTCCATGCACAGACCGTCCTGAACCGCGAGAGTTTCGATCTCCTCGTGCTGTCGCCGGGGCCGGGACGTCCTGCCGATTTCGGTATCGGCAAGACACTCGATACCGCGCTGGCCAAGAAACTGCCGGTGTTTGGCGTGTGCCTGGGCGTGCAGGCAATCGGCGAATATTTTGGCGGCGTGCTGGGCCAGCTCGCGCAGCCGGCGCATGGCCGGCCGTCGCGGGTGCAGGTGCGGGGCGGGCGGTTGATGAACGGTCTGCCCAATGAAATCGTCATCGGCCGCTATCACTCGCTGTTTGTCGAGCAGGACAGCATGCCCGATGTGCTCACCGTGACGGCCTCGACCGAGGACGGTGTCGCCATGGCCATCGAACACAAGACGCTGCCGGTCGGCGGCGTGCAGTTCCACCCGGAATCGCTGATGTCGCTTGGCGGCGAGGTCGGCTTACGTATCGTCGAAAACGCATTTCGGTTGGGGCAGCGCCCCAACTGATCTCCATCTGAAGAACCGAAAGACCCTGATGACACCCGAACTCGCGCACGATCTCAAAGCCTCCGTCCGTACCATTGTGGATTATCCGAAGCCGGGCATCCTGTTTCGCGACATCACCACACTGCTGGGTGATGCGCGCTCGTTCCGCCGCGCGGTGGATGAGCTGGTGCAGCCCTGGGCGGGGCTGAAGATCGACAAGGTCGCCGGTATGGAAGCGCGCGGCTTCATCATCGGCGGCGCGGTGGCGCATCAGCTCTCGGCCGGCTTCGTGCCGATCCGCAAGAAGGGCAAGCTCCCGCACACGACCGTGCGGATCGCTTACTCCCTTGAATACGGTATCGACGAGATGGAAGTGCATGCCGACGCCATCAAGCCCGGCGAGCGCGTGATCCTGGTGGATGATCTGATTGCCACCGGCGGCACGGCTGAAGGTGCGGTCAAACTGATGCGCCAGATCGGTGCTGAGGTGATGGCCGCCTGTTTCATCATCGACCTGCCGGATCTCGGCGGCGCGGCGAAGCTGCGGGCGATGAATGTGCCGGTGCGGACGTTGATGACGTTCGACGGGCATTGATTGCCCGTCACGAGCCCTGCAGCAAAAGTCCCAGCTCGATTTCCCGAAAGCTGAAATAATTCTTCCGGATCCACTGATGCAGCTCGGTGGATGAATCCTGCTCCGAGCGCAAATAGCTGGTGAAGGAGAAATTCAGCCGGTCGATATAGGTCTTGAGGAACACCGGCAGCGCCGCGATACGCAGCATGCGGCCCTGCGCCAGCGCCATCGGGATTTCGCCGCGCAGCACGTGTTCGTTGTCGATCACATAGAGCGAATTGCGGGTGAATTGCTGCTGCAGCATCTCGTAGCCGCGCAATGAGGCACGGTCGCTGTCGCCCATGAAGAACACGATGGGCGCCACGCCGCGGCGTGCCGCTTCCTTGGCGAAACCGATCTCGCCGGTCATTTTGAAGAATTCGTCGAAGGCGAAATAGCCGAGGTCAATCACCTTGGCCATGTCGTCGTTGATGATGAGCCGGTCCATCAGCGACATCTTGCCAAATGTGTCATTGACGTCGGCGGTCTCGGTCAGCTTCGGCAGGAAATCCAGCAGCGACGGTTCTTTCAGGCTGACATCGAAACCGATGACGTCGCCGCGCTGCAGCTTCAGGAATTCGCATAACAGGCGCGCGACGAGGGTCTTGCCGACCATCGGCCGCGTCGAGCAGATGATATAAACGGGCGTGCGTCGCATCGGCGCAATATCAGGCGAATCCGACGCCGCTCCAATCGTTAAATGGACTTACTTCTCGCCCGGGCTGCGGGCGCCGGGCTTGTCGTGGACGATATCGGTCAGCTTGATGCGGTCGAATTCGCTCCAGACATTGGCCAGCCAGTGCCGGACATAGCCGCGCAGCACGAATGAATAATTCGCGGTCTCGTCATGCGGTCCCTTGTTGGCGACGAATTTCAGGAACGGCACGCTGGAGACTTCGACCTGCTCATAGGCCATTTCGTTCAGCTTCGGGATGGTGATCTCGGTGGCGCCCTTGATGCGGTGGAAATAGGAATTGTAGGTCGCCTGGTCCCATTCGAAGAAGCTGGTGTTGTTAATGAAGTTCTTCACCAGGAAATACTTGGCGCCGTCCATGAAGCCGGCGGTCTCGGCGATCTCGTCCAGGGAGGCGATCGACGGGCCGAGTATATGGAAAACGGCAAAGGTGATCTGGCCGGACTTGGCGGCATCGAGGAAGCCGATGTCACGCAGATCGGCCAGCGCCCGGGACAGCAGGCCTGCGCGGACGTCGATCACGGTCACCGAGGGCGACGCGCTGTTGAGCGTATCGAAAATCTTCATCTGATCGGCCGTGGTCGTCATGTCGACGATCTCGGTGATGTCCGAATGGAACCGCTTCAGCGTGCCGCGCGGCGACTCGGTGTCGAAAGCGCGGGTCGGGACGTTATTGGCGCTGAAATAGTCCAGAACCGTCCGCGAAACCGTGGTCTTGCCGACCCCACCCTTGTCCGCGCCGACGACAATCACTGCTGGCTTCGCCATGGAATTCCTTTGCCGCTTTCAACTGGAGCATCCGCGCGATGGAGATTCGCGCGCCGGAGAACACTACCCGATGCCTGCTTTGGGCGCGAACATGGCAGAAACAAGGGGGATTTCAATCGCTGAAAGATATGGCCCACGGAAATCATTGGGAAATTCTCCATATTTGGTCGCGGGCACTGTTTTCGGCATTTCGGATCGCCGACCCGGCTGGCCGGTTCTTCGGCCTGCCGCCGATCCTCACCACACCGTGATTGGCGCGGTGCACAAAATCGATTGCAGCCTAATCGATAGCATCCTATCTAATTTCCATGCCCCACTCCCAAGCGCATATTCAGGCCGAACTGGGCCTGCTGGTTGCGCGACTGGCACGGGTCTGGCGCCGCAAGGCTGACCAGACCCTGTCGGCGCATGGCCTGTCCGAAGCCACGGCACATCCACTGCTGATCCTGTCCCGCGCCGGACGCGAGAATGTGCGTCAGGGCGTGCTCGCCGACGAAATGGGGCTTGAGGGCCCGTCGGTGGTCCGGCTGATCGATCTGCTGGCTGCCGAAGGGCTCGTCGAGCGGCGCGAGGACCCGACCGATCGCCGCGCCAAGGTGCTGCATCTGACTCCGCTCGGCGACGCCAAGGCCGAGGAGATTCGGCGGGTGATGCGGCGGCTGCGCGGTGACCTGATGAAAGGGATCGCGCCGGACGAGCTCGCCATCGCCTTCGATGTGCTCGGACGGATCGAGCAATCGGCCAATCGTCTGTATGAGGCGGCCGAGGAGGCGGACGCGCTGCCATGACCTCCGCTGCTGCCCAACCTCCGTTTCTCGTCCGCCACGCCGACATCATCTTCTCCGTGAAAACCTTCATCGCCGGCATGATGGCGCTGCTGATTGGCTTCGCGATGGATCTGCCGCGGCCCTATTGGGCACTGGCCACAGTCTATATCGCCTCGCAGCCGCTGGCCGGCGCGACGCGTTCGAAAGCGCTGTTTCGCGTCATCGGCACACTGGTTGGGGCTTCGGCCAGCGTCGTGCTGGTGCCAAATCTCGTCAATTCACCGGAACTGCTGAGCCTCGCGATCGCGCTGTGGGTCGGTCTCTGTCTCTATGTGTCACTGCTGGACAGGACGCCGCGCGGCTACATGTTCATGCTGGCCGGCTACACCTGCGCGCTGATCAGTTTTCCCTCGGTCAACGAACCCGCCGCCATCTTCGATACAGCGGTCGCACGAAGCGAAGAGATCATTGTCGGGATTCTCTGCGCGACGCTGGTCTCTGCTATCCTGCTGCCGCGCAGCGTCGGCCCGGCGGTTGCAGCGCGGGTCGATACCTGGCTCGCCGGTGCGCGCAAGCTGACGCAGGACGTGCTGGCCGGCCGCAGCGCCGATCCGGCAACACGCGATCTGCGCCTCAAGCTCGCTGCCGACGCCGTGGATATCGATACGCTCGCCGATCATCTGGCCTATGACCGGCTCGGTGGGCGCGAGACCTCGCGCTGGATGCGGGCCTTGCGCACGCGGATGCTGACCTTCCTGCCGCTGCTGTCATCCATGGGCGATCGCATCAATGCGCTGGGCGAGAATGGACGGACGGCCCATCCGCAATTGATGGCGCTGATCGACGACGTCTCGGCCTGGATTGCCGACAACGGCACTGACCGCGAACCCGCCGAGCGGCTGCGCAGCATGATCGCCGCGCAGCAGCCGAAACTGAGCGCGTCGTCGTCGTGGAACGAGATCATGATCGCCAGTCTGCTGATGCGGATGCGCGAGCTCGTCGATATCTCGGCGGATTGCCGGGTGCTCAATCAGGCGATTGCCGAAGGCGGCCGTCCGCCGGGCGCGAAACTCGCCTTTCAGGCTGAAGCCGGCGTGGCCCCGGTGCGGCATGTCGATCACGGCATGGCGCTGTGGTCTGCCGCGGGCGTATTCGTGACCATCCTCGTATGCTGCGCGTTCTGGATCGCCACCGGCTGGACCGATGGCGCGACAGCACCGACCATGGCGGCTGTCGGCTGCTCGTTCTTCGCCAGCATGGACGATCCCGCGGTGGGGTTGCGCGGCTTTGCCAAATGGACGCTGGCCGCGATGGTGATCATCGCGCTCTATCTGTTCGCGATCCTGCCTGCCATCACCGATGTCGAGTTGCTTGTGGCCGTGCTGGCGCCGCCGTTCCTGCTGTTCGGCTATCTGATCGCGCGCCCCGCCACCTTCTTCATCGGCATGCTGCTGGCCGCGAATACCGCGACGCTGATGGCGCTCCAGACGACCTACAATGCCGACTTCGCGACTTTTGCCAATTCCAGCGTGGCTTTCTTCGTCGGTACTGAACTGTCGGTCATCTCGATCCAGTTGATCCGCTCAGTCGGCTCCGAATGGAGTGTGAAGCGGCTGATGCGGCGCGGCTGGATCGCCATCGCGCAGGCTGCCGAACAGCGCGGCAATCGTGACCGCGCGGCCTTTGCCGGGCTGATGCTGAACCGCATCGGTCTCCTCGCACCGCGGCTGACGGCGCTGAAGGATTCGCCGCTGCGTGCTGTCGACAACCTGCGCGAATTGCGCGTCGGGCTGAACATCGTCGATCTGCGCCGGGCGCGTCATCATCTGTCGCTGCGGACGCTCAAGGCGATGGACGCAATGCTTGATGAACTCGCCACGAGCTTCCGCAACTACAAAGGCGGTGCGATGCCGGAACCACTGCTGACGAAAGTCGATCACGCGCTGTCGGAAGCCATGGGCGAACGCGGGGCAGGGCGCGCGGACGCGCTGATCGGGCTTGTCGGCATTCGCCGCGGACTGTTTCCGACGGCACCGGCCTATCTGCCCGAATCGGGGCTTCGTGCCGGGAGTGTGGCCGCATGAGATATGAAATCGATGTGTTCGGTGTGCTGTTGCCATCGCTGATGCTGTGGCTGGTCATCACTTACGCCATCGGCGCGTTGCTGCGCCCGTTGATCGAGCGCTCGGGCCTCTATCGTTATGTCTGGCATCGCGCGCTGTTCGATCTTGCTCTGTATGTCTGCCTGCTGGGCGGCGTGGTCTATTTATCCTCTGGATTGCTGTCATGAAAAACGCTGTGAGTTTCGTTCGTGGTTTCGCCGTCACCGCGCTGGCCGTCGTCGCCGCGCTCGCCGTCGGGCACTATCTCTGGGTCTATTACATGGATGCGCCGTGGACCCGCGACGGCCGCGTGCGCGCCGATGTGGTGACCGTGGCGCCGGATGTCTCGGGCTTCGTTACCGAGATTCTGGTGAAGGACAACCAGAAAGTGGCCCGCGGTGACGTCATCATGCGGATCGACCGCGCGCGCTTCGCGCTGGCGCTGCAGCAGGCCGAAGCCGTTGTGGCGGGCCGCAAGGCCAGCCTTGAACAGGCCGATCTCGATCTGAAGCGTTACAACGACCTCACCACTGCGGCGGTGTCGCAACAGAAGAAGGAGCAGGTGCTCGCAACGCAGCTGCTGGCCAAGGCATCGCTGGATCAGGCCGTCGCCGATCAGGCCGTGGCGCAGCTCAATCTTGATCGCAGCGAGGTTCATGCGTCCGTCTCTGGCGTGATCTCCAACATGGATCTGCGCCCGGGCACCTATGTCACCGCCGGCAAGGGCGTGATGGCGCTGGTCGATACGTCGAGCCTGCATGTGGACGGCTATTTCGAGGAGACCAAGTTGTCGCGGATCCACGTCGGCGATCCCGTTCATATTCACCTGATGGGCGATGCCGCCAAGCTCACCGGCCATGTGGAAAGCGTCGCCGCCGGCATCGAGGACCGCGACCGCGCTGAAGGCAGCAATCTCCTGGCCAATGTGACGCCGACTTTTAGTTGGGTTCGCCTCGCCCAGCGCGTGCCGGTGCGCATCGCACTCGATCCGGTGCCGGCCGGCGCCACGCTGGTCGCAGGGCGCACGGCCACGGTGGAGATCCTGCCGCGGGCTGGGACGACGGTGGCGAAGGTAGACTAAGCGGCGGGCCCTCCATACACCCTGTTGTCATCCCCGCGAAGGCGGGGATCCATAAACACTCCCGTTTCGATGATCACCGTTGGGAGAAGCCTTCACTTCAGCGGAGAGGATGGAGGCTATGGGTCCTCGCCTTCGCGGGGACGACAGTAGAGTTGTTCGTGCTACAACTCGCTAATTGTCGACTATCGGTGACTGTGCACCCACCAGCATCACTTCAAACCGCGCCCGTATTTCCCGAGGCGTGGCGCCAAAACGTTTCTTGAAGGTGCGGTTGAAATAAGAGAGATCGCCGAAGCCGACCTCGAAGGCGATGGTGCTGACGGCGCGATCCCCACGGTTGCCGTCGCGCAGCATGTGGAAGGCGCGCTCCAGCCGGCGCTCCAGGAGGTAATCCGAGAACGTCCGCCCCTCGGCCTCGAACAATTTCTGGAAATAACGTGCGGTGACGCCATGGGTCGTGGCCAGCCGTTCTAGCGACAGCGTCGGCTGGCTGAGGCTGGCTTCGATATCGGCCTTGAGCGACAGCAGGCTGATGGTCGGCCGGTCCTGTCGCAGCGCTGCGCGCCGCTCCGGCGCATCGGCCTCATCGATCATCGTAGCGACAAGGCCGTTCATGTAGTCGATGGCGAGGCCGGTCAGCGCGGCCGAATTCATCGGCAGCAGGCCGCGCATCACCGCGGCGGCGTAATGGCCAAGCGCGATCAGCCCGCCATTGTCATGGGCGATGTGGCGCAACCCGGTATGACCATTGCTGGGGAGCAGCAGGCAATCGACACGGCTCACATCATTCATGATGAAGGTGGTGGCGCGGCTGGGATCGAGAATGATCGCCTCGCGCGGCATGCATGTCTGGCGCTGGCCGTCCTGCTGGACGATCACCACGCCATCGGATGGCCGCAGCACCAGGATATCCTGCGACGAGTCGTTGCCGGTCGTGGCGCTATCGTCGTCGGGCATGGTCCAAAGCGGTGCGGGATCGAAACACGACATCAGTCCGAGATGCGGCTGCATCCGCAGGATCGCCTTTGACTGGAACGGCGCTGCGCGAAACGATCCCAACGAATTGCGCTGCACGGTCTTCCACGGCAGGCGGCTCTCAAGCGGTTTGCGCAGGGTGTCATCGATATCGTCGGCAACCAGCCAGAGCGGGACGAGAGGGCAATCGGGAGCGGCATCGACGCAGGATGGAGACCGCGACTGATGCGCGTTTGCCACAGCATCGAATCCAAACCGCTTCGTTCGCTCCAGTCCGACTATCAATTCACCGAGTCCAAGTCATGCAATGGGCTGTGCCGTATCGCTGTGACGATAGACGGAATGCGCAGGCGTAAGAAGAGTAAAGCCGCGGCTGGAATTTACATTGATTCCAAACTGCTGCGGCCTCGGTCGAATTGACCGGCTCGGTTTCTCCAGTGCTTCGTCGCCACGAACATACGGAAGACTCCGAGCTCATGCGTTATAGCCATTTCCTTCTCATCCCCGCCGTCGGGCTCATGTCATCGCAGGCCGTGGCGCAGCAGAGCGCGGGCGTCACGCTCGACGAGATCACGGTAACGGCCGCGCGTGCCCAGCGCTCGATTTCGGATATTCCGCAGACTGTGCAGGTGATCGACCAAAAGGAAATCGACGAACAGCTCAAGCAGAGCGGCAGCGCATCCGCGCTGCTGGCTAAATTGCTGCCGGGCTTTTCGGTGTCGAACCAGACCATCTCCGGCGCTTCCGAAAGCTATCGCGGCCGCGACCTCCTGGTGCTGATGGACGGCGTGCCGCTGACGACGCCGCTCCGCGACGTCTCGCGCGTCCTGTCGCTGATCGATCTGAATTCCGTCGAGCGCATCGAACTGGTCGCCGGTGCATCGAGCCTCTATGGTGCCGGCGCGACAGGCGGCACGGTGAATTTCGTCACCAAGAAAGCGCAGCCGGGCGGTCCGCGCGTCAGCGTCAACACGGCGCTGCGCACCTTCACTGCCGATCCCGGCGGTTCGCTGGCACCGGAGCTGTCGGCCAGCGTCAGCGGCAAGCACACCAATGGCGTCGACTACGTGTTCGTTGGCAGCGGTCGCGGCGCGCAGAAGACGTATGATGGCGCGGGCCGCGAGCTGCCATCGGACGCCATGCTCGGGCAGGGAGGTGGTGATCGTCTCGCCAGCAGCAATTTCCTGGGCAAGATCGGTTACGATTTCGATGGCGGCAAGCGCATCGAAGCCTCGATCAGCCAGTTCTATCTCGACCAGACGCCGAAATACCTCACCGACTATTCCGGCGCCTATGCGAAGCCGGATTTCACCAAGCCCTATACCGGGCAGAGCGTGCTGGAAGATTCGCGCTCGTTCCAATTGCGCTACAGCGATACCGACTTCGTGCTCGGCAATCTCAGCGTGGTCGGCTTCTACAATGACATCAAGAAGCGCTTCAACTATTCGGAGTTCTCCTATCCCTATAACTCGCTGGTCTATTATTCCGGAAACCCGCTGAGCCCGACCAGCCCCGCCAACCAGACCACGCTGTATTCCGAGCGCGGCGGGGTCAATCTGACGATCGATACGCCGCTCGACCGCATCTGGAACGGTGCCAAGGTGACCTGGGGTACCGACGTCGTCCATGACAAGACATGGCAGACACTGACCGATGGCCGCGATGTCTTCACGCCGCTGACCCAGGTGACGACAGCCGGATTTGCGTTGGTGCAAGTCCCGATCACCGATCGGCTGACCGCGCGCGGCGGCGTTCGCTACGAGCATTTCGATCTCAGCGTCGACGACTTCCTGCGTCCGGCAGCCTATGCCGCGATCTCGCCCGTGACGCGCTTCGTTCTGCCAGCGCTCAATGTTATCGGCGGCCAATACGAATATGCCTCGCCGACCTACAATCTCGGCGCGACCTTCAAGCTCAACAACAAGATCGATCTGTTCGGCGGTTTCTCGCAGGGCTATGCGCTGCCCGATGTCGGTGCCTATACGCGCCGCGCCGGCCTTTCATCCACCGCCTTTGCCTGTCCGGTAGCGACGCCGAACTGCCTGCCGCTGGCACGCCAGACCATCTCCTTCACCTCGATCGCGCCGGAAGCCCAGATCGTCAATAACTACGAAATCGGCATCCGCGGCGGCGACGGCCCCTACAAGGGAAGCATCACCGGTTTCGTCAGCACCTCCGAGAAGGGCGTGACATTCGATCCCGTCACCAACCTGATCTCGCAGCAGAAGGAAATGATCTACGGCGTCGAATATATCGGCGAGATGGCGATCAACCGGAATTTCACGCTGGGTACCACGATCGGCTACAAGGAAGGCCGCTACGACACCAACAAGGACGGTGTGCTCGACTCGTGGCTGCCCAACAACCGGATCGGCAGTCCGGTGCGCGGTCTGATCTTTGGCGACTATCGCTTCGACAACGGCATCAAGCTGCGCGTCGAGGGCGAGGGCTATGCCGCTCGTAATCGCGGCATCAACCTGACCAATACGGTCTATCCCATCGAGGGCGGCTTTACGATGAATGCCGCGCTGAGCGGGCCGGTCTATGGCGGCGAAGCCTATGCAGCCGTCAACAACCTATTCGATACGGAGCTGCAGAACCCGACAGCAACCTCGGTGCGCAACCTGCCGGTCTATTCCTGGGGCCGCACCGTGACGGTCGGCTATCGCAAGACATTCTAAGACCAAACCTTCCAAGGCCACTTCCCAGGGAGTTCTAATTGCCATCATGGTGAATCTAGAGATTGATGGGAGCCTGCTGACGCTACGGTTCCTGCCGCCTTACGCTGACACGGACGAGCGCGATTATCTGGCCGCGCTGGCCCGGGTCGGCGAGCATGATGCGCCATTCGAACTTCTGACCGTGTTCGGGGGCGGCGGGAAACTGTCCGTCGCCGGCGAGCGGGAGCAGGCGCTGTGGTTCAAGGCGACGCGCGGCCATATCTCCGCGCGCTGCCGTGCTGTGGCGATTGTACGCCCCGGCGCCAACAAGAAGATGGAAGAGACGTTTCGGAAGCTCTGGCCGATGCCGCTGGTGGCGCTCGAGGACGAGATCGCCGCGCGCGCCTTTCTCGCCGAACATCGCAGCCTCGCATGAGCACCGCGGAGCTTAACGCATCTGCGCCGGTCGCCGTCATGGGACGCAAACGCCTGTTCGTCGTGCTGGGCGGGCTGTATCTGGCACAGGCGATCCCGTCCTATCTGTTTGCGGCGGCGCTGCCGCCGATTATGCGCGAGGCCGGCGTGTCGCGCAGCGAGATCGGCTATCTCAGTCTCTGGTTCCTGCCGTTGCTGTTGAAGTTCTTCTGGGCGCCTATCGTCGATCGCATCCGTCCCTTCGCGCGCGCGCATCGCGCCGGCTGGGTGATCGTGACCCAGACCGGCGTGATCATCAGCCTGCTGTGCCTGATCCCGCTTGGCGCAACCAATGTATGGGGCATCATCACGGTGGGCCTGTTCGGCTCATTGCTGATCTCGACACAGGACATTGCCACCGACGGCTATGCCGCGAAATATCTCGCGCCGGAGGATCGCGCCATCGGCAATGCGATCCAGGGCGGTTCTGTCGCCTTCGGTGTGGTGATCGGCGGCACACTGGGTCTCGTGCTTTATGCGCAGATCGGTTGGACCGGTATGCTGCTGACCATCGCGGGCTTCTCGCTGATCCCGCTCTTTGCTGCCTTCGCGATGCGCGAGGAGGATGCCGAACAGATCGATCCGTCGAAGCCGCGGCCTTCCGTGATGGCCTTCCTGCGCCGCCGCGAGGTGCGCAACATCCTTTGGATCGCACTGATCTATCGGATGAGCGAGGGTCTCGTGAAAGCAATGGAGGGCAGCTACCTCGTCGATGCCGGCGTGCCGCTCAAACAGATCGGTTATCTCTCGGGTGGCGCCGCGACGACGGCGGGCCTCGTGGGCGCGGCTGGCGCGGCTTGGCTGTTGCAACGCTGCGGCACTGGCTGGACGCTGGGCCTGCTCGGCATTCTCCGCACCATCTGCTTTGCGCTGTTCACGGCGCATGCGCTGGGTGTCGTGACCGGCATCTGGCCGATTTTCGGCGCGGCCGGATTCCAGACCCTGATCCGCTACATGGAGATCGTTGCGCTCTACAGCCTGTTTATGGCGGCGGCATCGAAGGATCAGCCGGGCACCGACTTCACGATTCTGGCCTGTGCCCAGCTGATCATCTATTTCATCGGCTCGATGCTGTCGGGCCGCATTGCCGATCTGCTCGGCTATGGGACGCTGTTCAGCGTCGCCACAGGGTTGTCGCTGATCGCGGCGATTGCGACGATGCGCATTCTCGCTGCGCAACCGCCCGCTAGTTCGACGCCGGCGCAGCCTGCGTGAAGCTGCGGTCGACCGCCTTGCTGACATCGACCTGCTTGGACAGGATCCCGTAGCGCGTGGCGCGGTCGGAGGCTTCCTGGAATTCCTTCACCACGCCATCGTCGATGGCGATCGGCCGTGTGTCCTGCGCCTTGTAGGCGCGCGCAAGCACGTCTTCCGGCAGCCTTGTCAATTCGGCGGTGTTTTTGGCATATTCATTGACATGTTCGCGCGACCAGGTGCGGGCCTTGTTGAGCCGCTGCAACAGGTCGGCGACGGCCTCGCGCTTGGTGGCAATCGCCTGTTCGGAGGCGACGATAAAGGTCAAGGTCGGGGTCAGGCCCGTGCCATCGGCAACCACCCGTGCATTGTCTTTCAGCACGGCGTAGGAGATGTAGGGTTCCCATACGGCCCAGCCGTCGATCGAACCGGCGAGAAGTGCAATCTTGGCATCGACGGGACCGAGCGGCGCGAAAGTTGCGTCGCTGGTCTTGTAACCGGCTTTCTCCAGCGTCGCCTCAATCAGGAACTGGCCCCAGCCGCCGCGTGTGCCTGCGAGGCGCTTGCCCTTGAGGTCGGCAGCGGTCTTGATCGGTGAATCGTTGCGCACCAGAATCGCCTGTGTGTCCGCATTGGACCGTGTGCCGCCTATCGCCCTGATCGGCGCGCCCGCCGCGTAGACCGTGAGGAAAGAGAGGTCGCCGGTGTAACCAACATCGAGCACACCGGCATTGATGGCTTCGAGGATCGGCGCGGCCGCAGGGAATTCCGACCACTGGATCTTGTAGGGCAGGTCCTTGGTGAGACCGGCGGCTTCCAGCAGCGAACGATTGCCGCCCTTCTGGTCGCCGACGCGCAGTGTGATCTGATCGGCAGCGAAAGCGGATGTGGCGATCGCTGCGCTGAAGGCTGTGGCGATGAGCGTTGATAGCAAACGTCGCGTAGGGGAGGCGGTGGTCATGGTCACTTTCTCTGATGCAATGGCGAGCATCAAAGCTACGTCCGACACGGATTCAGTCAATGAAATGGCTGACTGAATATCGCCGAGCGAAAGCAACGAATGTAGCGTTGCGGGAAATGGCGTGGAAGTTTTGCGCTTTCGGAAAATCTGATGTGTTTTGGCCCACCGTCAACCTGCGTGCGCATTCCAGCGCAACTCTGCCGTCTTTCCGCCAGAATTCGCTTCCGTGGCGCATTTGGTGCGCCGCAGAATAGCCACGAGCGTCAGCCGAAATAGGGAATGGATTACTCCGAACAGACAAAAACCCTGGCGCTATTTCGCAATCGGGCCGTTTGGAGCGCGACGGATTTGGAAGTCGCCCGGCATTCGGGCCGGGAGCATTTCAAAGTGGGTTGTGTGCTTCAATTGATTTCGTCGCTGACCGTGGGCGGGTCCGAGCGACTGCTGATCAATTTCGCTGCCAGTTGCACGCCGGGAGAGGACATTCCGCAGGTTTTCGTCGTCATCAACGACTTTTTCCATCCCGACCTGGCTGCCGAGCTCTCCGCGACAGGCCATCCGGTCTACTTCCTCAAGCGCCCACCCGGGAACCGCAATCCACGTGTCATTCTAAGTTTACTCAACATCATCCGCCGTCACGATATTCGTATCATCCATGCGCATGACAGCGGCGCCAAGCACTTCGCCATGTTGAGTAAACTGTATCGTCCGATGAGCGTCGGCTACACGATTCACAATACCGGCCTCGTCAACGCGTGGGACCGCGTGAAGCTTCGGCTGCATCAGCGGTTCGTCGATTGGAACATCGCGATCTCTGCTGCGGTCGAGCGTGAATGTGAATCTGTCAAACTAAAGCGCCTGTTCAAGGTGCATAACGGTATCCCGCTCGCGACATTCGATAGAGTGGCGCGGCAACGCCGTTTCGGCTCGCCGCTGCGGCTGATCAACGTGGCCCGCATCTATCCGAAACAGAAGGGCCAGGACATCCTGATCAAGGCGGTCAGCCTCTGCGTCGCGCGCGGGCTCGACATTCGCTGCGATTTCGTCGGCAGCCCGCCGGCGGGCGACGAGTCGACCCTCCTGAGTTTGAAGGCGCAGGCGATCGCCGAGAATGTCGCCGATCGTATTCGTTTTCTGTGTGGGCGCACCGATGTGTGCCGTCCGCTGGACGAGGCCGATATCTTCGTCCTGCCATCGCGTTTCGAAGGTTTCGGACTGGTGCTGCTCGAAGCCATGGCGGTCGGCCTGCCCGTCATCGCCGCGGATGTCGATGGCCCGGCCGAACTGCTGGTGGATGGCTCGAACGGTATCAAATTTAAGGTCGGATCCGCCGAGGATCTCGCGGACAAGATCGCGGCGCTTGCGGCGCAGCCTGAGCTTGCCGCGAAGATCGCAAGGACGGCGAAGGATTTCGTCACCGAATTCGATATCGCCAATATGCGCGACCAGTATTTCGGCATCTACGGGCAGATGATGAAGGCGAGCTAGCCTGATGTCTTGCGTGGGCGCTTGCCGGCAGCGGCGAGTTTGTCAGCGAGGAATTCCAGCAGCACTTCGACACGGGCGGGGCGGGGACCGCCCGGCGGCGTGACGAGGTAGACACCGCTCGACGATTGCGACCAGTCCTGCAGTACGGCTTCAAGCAGGCCGCTGGCCAGGGCCTCGCCAACGATGAAATCCGGCAGGTCGCTGATCCCCAATCCGGCGATCAGCGCAGGCAGCAGCGCCTCGCCATTGTTGACGCGGAGCGGCCCGGCCGGCCGAACGCTGGCCTGTTCGCCGGCCGCATTGGTGAAGTGCCAGACGCCGGGTGTCGAGAGATAGGTGTAGCCAAAGCACTTGTGGTCGGCGAGGTGCATGGGATGCGTCGGCCGGCCGTATTTCGCGAAATAGGACGGCGCGGCCACGATGTAGCGCTTCACCGGACGCAGCCGCCGCGCGATCAGGGATGAGTCCGGCAGCGACGCGATGCGGATCGCGGCGTCAAAGCCTTCGCCGATCAGATCGACGGTCGCGTCGCTGAGGCTGAGGTCGATGGAGACCTCCGGATACTGTGCCAGAAATTCCGGCAGTAGCGGCGCCACTGTATTGGTGCCGTAGGTCATCGGCACGGCCAGCCGTACCAGCCCGCGCGGTGTCGCCGACTGCGCCAGTGCCTCGTTCTCGAGCGCCTCGCCGTCCGCCAGCATTTGCGCGGCCTTCACCGCCAGCGTCTTGCCGGAGTCGGTCAGCGCCAGCCGCCGTGAGGTCCGGTTGAATAGCCGCGCGCCCAGGCGATCCTCGAGCCGACCGACCGCCTTGGAGACGGTGGCCTTGGACAGGGTCAGCTCGGTCGCTGCCGCCGCGAAGGACCGCAGTTCGACCACCTTGGCGAAAATCGCCAGCGCTTCGAAATCGGGAAGTTTAGGCATCTCAAAATCCGAAACGATGAGTTTCCATCATTTCTATTTATGCGCCATCTGCGAGGGCATATCCAGATGCCCAGGATGCAAATGCATCAAACGACGGAGATTTCGTCATGATCGACCTCAGACCTTTCGACAAACTCGGTGGCGCCGACCACGGCTGGCTCAAGGCCAAGCACCATTTCTCGTTCGGCAGCCATTATGACCCCGAGAATATGGGCCACGGCAGCTTGCGCGTCTGGAACGACGACGAGATCGCGCCGAACACCGGTTTCCCGGCTCATCCGCATTCCAACATGGAAATCATCACCTATGTCCGCGAAGGCGCGATCACGCATCAGGACAGTCTGGGCAACACGGGCCGCACCGAGGCCGGCGACGTCCAGGTGATGAGTGCGGGCTCGGGCATCCGGCACTCCGAATATAATCTGGAGGCATCGACCACACGGATCTTCCAGATCTGGATCGAGCCCACACAAACGGGCGGCCAGCCTTGCTGGGGCGCCAAGCCGTTCCCGAAGGCCGATCGCTCCGGCCAGTTTGTCACCATTGCCAGCGGCTTCAAGAACGACGCCGGGGCACTGCCTATCCGGGCTGACGCCCGGGTGCTGGCCACCACGCTGAAGGCCGGTGAGACCGCGCAATATCCGCTGGGTAGCTCGCGCAACGGCTACCTCGTGCCGGCGGCCGGCGCGATTGAGATCAACGGCATTCGCGTCAACGCCCGCGACGGTGTCGCCATCCGTGATGAAGCAAACGTCACGATCAAGGCGCTTGAAGATTCCGAACTCGTCTTGGTGGACGCGGCCTGACGGCGCCCACCAACCATCAACCCGACCTATTCATCCCAATCCAACGGAGACTGACCATGACCAAAGTACTCGTTCTGTATTATTCCGCTTACGGCCATATCGAAGCGATGGCCAATGCCGTCGCCGAAGGCGCACGCGAAGCCGGCGCCACCGTCGACATCAAGCGCGTGCCTGAACTGGTGCCTGCCGAGGTCGCCAAGGCGTCGTACTACAAGATGGACCAGGCTGCCCCGATCGCGACCATCGACGATCTCGCCAATTACGATGCGATCATCGTCGGCACCGGCACCCGCTTCGGCCGCATGGCTTCGCAGATGGCCAATTTCCTCGATCAGGCCGGCGGTCTGTGGGCCAAGGGCGCGCTGCATGGCAAGGTTGGCGGTGCCTTCTCCGCGACCGCGACCCAGCATGGCGGCCAGGAAACCACGTTGTTCTCGATCATCACCAACCTGCTGCATTTCGGCATGACCGTTGTCGGCCTCAATTACGGCTTCCAGGGCCAGATGAAGCTCGATGAGGTCACGGGCGGTTCGCCCTATGGCGCGACTACGATCACCGGCGGTGACGGCAGCCGCCAGCCTTCGGCCAACGAACTGGCCGGTGCTCGTTATCAGGGCAAGGTGATCGCCGAGACCGCGAAGAAAATTCACGGCTAACTAAAACGGATAGCAGATACAAGAAAGGCGGCGTTCTGATTGCAGAGCGCCGCCCTATCTATGCTGGAACAAACGGATTCGATTTCACCATGCTCGATGTGTATTTTATTTATCAGCTGGCACGGCGGCCGCTGCACGCGATGGCTAGGCGGTGGGTTTGTCGCGGCATCGCCCATGTGACCAAGGGCGAAGTGGTTTGCTCCGAATGCCGCCAACGCTGAAACGTTCCTTGATTGTTGGACTGGCAAGGTTGCGTCTACGGAAGTAAACTTGGGCTATGTCCAAATCAACCAGCCCGCCGGTGCCAGCCCTCAGTATCCGTATCGACCTCGATTCCGAGGGACGGATCGGACCGGGCAAGATCCAGCTTCTCGAACATATTCACGCCACCGGTTCGATTTCCGCCGCCGGCCGCACCATGGCCATGTCCTACAAGCGCGCCTGGGATTTGGTGGATGAACTCAACCGCATCTGCGGGCAGCCCGCCGTCGAGCGCCAGACAGGTGGCAAGAATGGGGGCGGAGCTCTCCTCACGCCATTCGGTCTGACGCTCATCAAGCGCTATCGTGGCATCGAAAGCGCTGCGGCCACCGCCGCACGCAAGGAACTGCTGGCGCTGAAGGGCGATATCGGCAAGAAGCGCAGATTCTAGCCTGCCACCCGGCGGTATCCTCGTTGTATCCGGATAAATATATCGCGACCGCCACCCTGATCGCGCTTTCGAATGCCTCTATTCTGGACTAGCATTGCGCTGTCCCCGGCCGCTCCCGGCGCGCTGGGTCTCAACCGGAATCCCGCAATGTTCGATGCCCAATGCGATCTCGCTGCGCTGGTCTATGAGAAGGACCAGGACCCCGATGCCGTATTGCAGGTTTTTGCGGCTGATCTGAGCAAGCGGGGCGTTCGCCCGGTCGGGCTGGTGCAGCTCGGACATCGCGAAGTGGACGTGCCGAAGCTCACAGCGGTGATGTTGCATACGGGCGCGCAGGTGCGCTTGTTTCAGGATCTCGGCCCCGGCGCAAAAGGCTGCAAGCTGGATGTCGGGCAATTGCTCAATGCGGGCACGCAGGTCGCCGACGCTATCGACGAGGGCGCCGATCTGGTCATCATCAACCGGTTCGGCAAGCAGGAGCGCGAGGGCAAGGGGCTCGCTTATCTGATTGAGCGTGCGCTCAGCAGCGATATCCCCGTGGTGATCGCTGTGCCGTCGCATCGCTTTTCCGAATGGATCGAATTTGCCGATGGCATGAGCGTCAAACTTCATTGCGATCGCGAGTCGCTCGACGGCTGGTGGGCGAAAGTCTCCTGCCGCACCGAGGGACTGATACGTCAGGACCATCGCACCGTTTGCGAAGTGCTGAAATAGAGTTTCTATTCACAGCTAAAACGAGTGAGCCGTTGCGTCAGCCTTCGCGGGCGTCACAATGAGCTGATCGAGCGCAATCAGGTTTCCATCAACGCGTCGCTATCAATCGTCCGAATATCGCTGCTCCTGCCAGGGATCGCCGCGGTTGTGATAGCCGCGGACTTCCCAATAGCCGGGCCGGTCATCAGTCACGAACTGGATGCGCTGCAGCCACTTGGCGCTCTTCCAGAAATACAGATGCGGCACGATCACGCGCACGGGGCCGCCATGGTCGCGCTCGATCGGGGAGCCCTGCCACGAATGCGCCAGCAGTGCGTCCTCGGCAGCGAAGTCTTCCAACGACAGGTTGGTGGTGTAGCCGTCATGGGATTCCAGCACGACGAAGCGCGCCTCGGGTTTCGGTTGGCACGCATCGAGTAGCGCGCGGGTCGAAAGCCCCTCCCACTGGTTATCGTAACGCGACCAGGTGGTGACGCAGTGGATGTCAGAGATGAAGGTCGATTGCGGCTGTGCGCGGAACTGGCCGAAATCCCAGAACAGCGGCGTCTCGACGGCGCCGTAGACATCAAGGCGCCAGCGCTCGCGGGGGACGTCGGGTGTGATGCCCAGATCCAGTACCGGCCAGTCCTGGGTCAGGTGCTGGCCGGGCGGGAGCCGCTGGTCGTCCGGGCGCGCAATTTTGCCGGTGAGAAACCGGCCTTCGCGCGCCCAGCGCTGTTTGGTCTGCGTCAGCTTGGATTCCGGCGGGGTGTGATCCTCGGTCATGGCTGACGCTCCTTGTCTAGACTGCGGCCGTCACTCGTGACGGTGCATCGCCGACTTATGCTTGGTGTCGCGCATGGTGGCGTAAATCAGCAGCGACAGGAAGATCATGCCCGACAGATAATAGTAGAACCACTGTTCATGACCGATCTGCTTGAAGTACAGCGCGATCGCCGGCGCCGTTCCGCCGAAGATTGACACCGTCAGCGCATAGGGCACGCCGACGCCGAGGGCGCGGATATTGGTCGGGAACAGTTCGGCCTTCACAACCGCGTTGATCGAGGTATAGCCGGCCACGAACACCCAGGCGCCGCAGATCAGCAGGAATGCCATGAATGGCGACTTGGTGGCCTGCAACGCTGTCAGGATCGGAACAGTTGCCAGCGTGCCGGCAACGCCGAAGAAGATCAGCAGCGGCTTGCGGCCGATGCGGTCGGAGATCGCGCCATAGATCGGCTGCAGCAGGCAGGCGAATATCAGCGTGCCAAAGATCACCGTGGTGGTCTGGTCCGCGGTGAGGCCGACCGAGAGCTTCACGAAGGTCTGCATGTAGGTGGTGAAAGTATAGAACGCTGCGGTGCCGCCGGCGGTGAGGCCGACAACCAGCAGCAATTCGCGCGGATAGGCCATCAGCGCGCGCAGCGACCCCATTGGCTTGGCCTGCTTCTTCGCTTCAACGAACTGGTCAGTCTCGTGCATGTCGCGACGCATCACGGCGGTAAAGACCGCAAGACCCGCGCCGATCACGAACGGAATGCGCCAGCCCCAGTCCTTCAGCTCCTGCTCGGTGAGGAATACCTTCTGCAGCAGCAGGAGAACGATGATCGCGGTCAGCTGGCCGCCGATCAGCGTGACGTACTGGAAGCTTGAATAGAAGCCGCGATGCTTGGGATCGGCAACTTCCGAGAGATAGGTGGCGCTGGCGCCGTATTCGCCGCCGAGGCTGAGGCCTTCGATGATGCGGGCGAGTGCGAGCAGGATCGGTGCCGCGATGCCGATAGTGGCATAGGTCGGCGTGCAGGCGATGATCAGCGAGCCGAAGCACATGCACAAAACCGAGATTGTCAGCGACATACGACGGCCATAGGTATCGGCGAGATAGCCGAACAGCCAGCCGCCGAGCGGCCGCATCAGGAAGGTGGCGGCAAACAGCACGGCCGCATTGAGCTGCTGCACGACGGGGTCGGAGTTCGGGAAGAAGGCCGGCGCGAAATACAATGCGAAGGCGGTATAGGCGTAGAAGTCATACCATTCGACGAGATTGCCCATCGAGCCGATGAAGATCGCCTTGATGCGTTTTTTAGCATCGTCGAAATGGAGTTTGCCGTCCGCCGGCGGTGCGAATGAATCTGCCACGTAGAACCCTCGTATTCCGTGAAATGAAATGTCCCGTTGCCACGCTCGGCACGAAAAGCCAATGCCGCGGAATGCATTGCTGCTGGCAGGATCGTTCTGTCAGGCGATGCCTGCATCCCGGCCGCGGCCGCACATGACTAGCCGCGACGTGGGACAATGTGGCTTAGACAAAAGTCTATATAGGGTAGCAGTACTCCGGGCGGTCCCGCCCAAAGGCATCGTCCTGGCTGGCACAAGGTCAGCCAGGACGAGCGAGTATGAGGGCGGAGTTCCGTTACTTCGCCAGGCGCGGATCGATCGGCGTGGAGTCGCGCAGACCCAGGATGTCCTCCAGCACGCGTGCGCCGGCGAGCAGTGAGGCTTCGCCGCGCGGCGGGCCGACCACCTGCAATCCGACCGGCAGGCCGGTCGAGGTGAAGCCGCAGGGCATCGACAGCGCCGGGCAGCAGGTCAGCGTGATCGCATAGACGATGCCCAGCCACTGCACGTAGTTGTCGAATTTGGTGCCGTTGCATTCGGCGAGATAACGCTGCTCGATCGGGAAGGGCGGCGTGATGGTCGCCGGGCACAGCAGCAGGTCGTATGTCTGGAAGAACTCGTAGGCCCGCGCCGCCAGCGTGACACGCTGCGCTTCCGCCTTCGCCAGGTCATCGACCGTGAGCTTCAAGCCCTGCTCGATGTTCCAGATTACTTCCGGCTTCAGCTGATCGCGCTTGTCGCGGAGCAGTTGGAGCTTCGAAATCGCGAAGTCATAGGCGCGCAGCACATGAAAACATTCGTGGGCTTCGCGCAGGTCGGGATGCGCTTCCTCGACGATGACGCCGGCGTCGGCGAACTTCTCTGCCGCCTTGCGAGTGAGGGCGGCGACTTCCGGATCCACCGGCGTGATGCCGAGGTCCGGTGAATAGGCGATGCGCTTCGGCTTGGTGCCGGCGCGCACGGCGGAGCGGAACAAAGTCGGCAGTTTCGGCAGCGAGATCAGATCGGCAGGATGTTCGCCGCTCATGGCGTCGAGCATCAATGCGAGGTCTTCCACGGTGCGGGCCATCGGGCCCTGCACGCTCACCATCCGGGCGAGCGCCACGGCGGGCGTGGACGCAACGCGGCCGACGCTCGGACGCAGGCCGACGATGCCGCAGAAGCTCGCGGGGTTGCGAAGCGAGCCGCCCATGTCGGAGCCATGGGCAATCCACGCCGTGCCGCTGGCAAGTGCTGCCGCGGCGCCGCCGGATGAGCCGGCGGCCGACTTCGACAGGTCCCACGGATTCAGCGTCGCGCCGAACACTTCGTTGAACGTATTGGCGCCGGCGCCGAATTCAGGCGTGTTGGACTTCGCATAGATCACGCCGCCGTTTTCTTCGAGGCGTTCGACCAGCACGTTGGACTTGGTCGGCACCACGTCCTTGTAGATCGGCGATCCCTGCGTGGTGCGTACGCCGGCCACCGCAGTGAGATCCTTGATTGGCACCGGCAGGCCGGCAAGGATGCCGCGTTCGCCGAGCGGCTTCTTCATCAACTCTTTCGCAGCATCGCGCGCGCGATCGAAACACAGGATCGGCAGCGCGTTGACCTGGCCATCGACTTCCTTGATGCGCGCTTCCAGCGCGTCCAGCAGGTCGAGCGGCGTTACCGTCCCGGCATTGAGTTGATCGACCACGGCGCAGGCCGTTGCTTTGATGAGATCTTGCTGAGAGGCCACGCACGTCTCCAATTTCGGATGCAGAGCAATTCGTATGCTTGGGATGTCGATCCCGACGTAGCCGTGTAGACCATTTTCTGGATAAATGGGACTCGCAGGCCAGATCTCTTTCACCCAAGTCGCCTCACACAATGCAGGGATGCAACCATGAGTAAGCCTTTCGGCGATTCCAACTGGCGCGCGATGACGCGCGAACAGCGCGATGCCGGTCTGAACAACTCGACTGCCGTTGCGGGCAGCGCCGACATCGCCGCCGGATGGGGCCAGCGCTCTGACGCGATGAAGGCGAAGTACCCTGCGCATCTCGACGTTGCCTACGGTCCACGCGAGCGCAATAGGTTCGATTTCATCAAGGCGGCCGATGGCGGGCCGACACTGCTGTTGATTCACGGCGGCTACTGGCAGATGCGCTCGAAGGACTTCTTCACCTGCTTCGCTGCAGGTCCCATCGCCCACGGCATCAACGTCGCTGCGATCGGCTATACGCTGGCGCCGGACGCGACGCTGGAGGAGATCGTGGCTGAGATGCATGCCGGCGTCGATGCGCTGGTGGAGAAGCTGCCTTCGCTCGGCGGCGATCCGAACCGCATCGTGGTGTCCGGCTGGTCGGCCGGCGGTCATCTCACATCGACAACGCTGTCGCATCCGAAAGTGAAGGGCGGCGTCGCCATCTCGGGCATCTATGATCTCGAGCCGATCCGTGCGTCCTATCTCAACGAGAAGCTCAAGCTCGACGAGGCGATGTCGAAACGCCAGTCGCCGCTGCTGCAGGATGGCGGCCCGAACAAGCCGCTGGCGCTGGTGGTCGGCGGCGGCGAGTTGCCGATCCTGCGCCAGCAGACCGCGGACCTCGCCGTGCATCGGGCAAAGCACGGTCTGCCGGTGAGCTATGAGGAGATCCCGGGCGCGGATCACTTCTCGATCATGAAAGAGCTGGAATCGCCGACGGGGCGGATCACGACGCTGATCAAGGAGTTGGTGGCGCGAGTTTAAATCAGACCAGCAACTTGAATTATGCGAGATGTCTCCCGGCGCCGTTCGTCAGCGCCGGGATTGCTTTGTCTACAGCCCCTGTCCGCCCGACACCTCGATCCGCTGTGCGTTCACCCAGCGATTACCCGCCGACAGCAGGCTCGCGATCATAGGCCCGATATCGTCGGGCAGGCCGACGCGGCCAAGGGCGGTCATGCCGGCGATCGTTTTGTTGATGTCCGGATTGTCACGCACGGCGCCGCCGCCGAAATCGGTTTCGATCGCGCCGGGCGCCACTGTGTTCACGGTGATCCGGCGGCTACCCAGTTCCTTGGCCATATACATGGTCATCACCTCGACGGCGCCTTTCATGGCGGCATAAGCGGCGTAGCCCGGGAGGCACATGCGGGTCAGTCCGGACGACAGGTTCACGATGCGGCCGCCGTCTGCGATCAGTGGCAGCAGTGCCTGCGTGAGAAAGAACACGCCCTTGAAATGGACGTTCACCAGCCCGTCGAATTGCGCCTCGGTGGTGTCGGAGATCAGTGCATAATCGCCGTGTCCGGCATTGTTCACGAGATGGTCGAACGTCTCGCGCGACCAGGTTTCGCGCAGCGCTGTTCGCAGACGACCAGCAAAGTTGGCGAGGCCGGCAATCTTGGCGGTGTCGAGTTGCAGCGCCACCGCCTTGCGGCCCATGCGCTGGATTTCAGAGACGACAGCCTGTGCGTCTTCGCTGCGGCTTTGATAGGTGAGGACAACATCGCCGCCGTGACGGGCGATGTTGAGAGCGGTATTGCGGCCGAGACCGCGGCTGGCGCCGGTAACGAGGGTAATCTTGGTCATGGTCAGCTCCTGTGGTGTGACCATTCCGATATCGCCCCGACGAACTAGGGCTGGTTGCCCGAAGCTCGACGTTCCTTGCCTAATCCTCCAAAATCATGTGCTGGTGCATTTACGATGATGTAGGCTGAGCCTCATGACCACGCTTCTCAATGCCGTTCGCCGTTACACAGAGACCCATGCCGACAGTGCCGGCATCGCGATCACGCCGATCCTGGGCCTTGCAGCCGTGCGCGCAACCACACCCAGCGACATTGTCCACGCGATCTTCCAGCCGCTGATCTGCCTCGTCGTGCAGGGTACCAAGCATGTGACCATGGGGACGGAGAGTTTTGTCTTCGCTGCCGGGGATTCGCTGATCATCACGGCCGATGTTCCGATCGTCAGTCAGATCACACGGGCGAGCATTGCCGCGCCCTATCTCTCGCTGGTGTTCGAACTTGATCTGGCCGTGATCGCCGAACTGGTTGTCGAGATGAAAGCGGAGCCAAGCGCCGATCTCGCGCGTGTCCGGGTCGAGCCCACCGATGCCGAAGTTGCGGACGCGGCGTTGCGGCTGATGCGCTTGCTTGATCGTCCGGCGTCATTGCCGGTGCTGCGCGCGCAGCTGGTGCGGGAGATGCATTACTGGCTGCTGGCTGGTCGCCATGGGCCGGCGATCCGACGGCTTGGCTGGCCGGACAGCCACGCGCAGCGTGTCTCGCGCGCGGTCGCGGTGTTGCGCACCGAGTTCGCGCGGCCGGTACTGGTCGAGCGTCTTGCAGATGTTGCGGGCATGAGCCCGTCGTCATTCCACCAGCATTTTCGCACGGTGACGTCACTCACGCCGCTGCAGTTTCAGAAACGGTTGCGCCTGATCGAGGCGCGGCGGCTGATGTTGTGGGAAGGCGCGGCCGCGAGCAGCGCAGCCTTCGCCGTCGGTTATGAGAGCGTGCCGCAGTTCACCCGGGAATATGGCCGCATGTTCGGCGCACCGCCGGCACGCGATATCGAGGCAGCGCGGGAGAAAGCGCGCGCTGTGGCGTGATCGGGAGCGTGAAGGCGCCTTAGTGCGTCCGTGCCAGGCAGAACGCCACGACCTGCTCCAGTGCAGTCTTCATCGGTGACGACGGAAACAGCGCCAGCGCATCGACGGCCATGGCGCCGCGATGCTGCGTGCGGCTCATTCGATTGCGGCGACGCGAATGGGCCGTGTTCCGACCGGTGCGCCGGTCACGCGGTCGATGGTAACGGGATCGATCTCGGTGCCGCGCTCTGCGTCGAAGAACCGGGTGACGTCGCCCCCGCCGCGATGCTTGCGTCCCCATGCGCCGATCGCAAACAGCACCGGCAGAAAGTCGCGGCCCGCTTCCGTCAGCACATATTCGTCCCGTGGCGGACGGTCGGAATAGCGGCGTTTCTCCAGCATTCCTTCGTCGGTCAGGGCTGACAACCGCCCCGTCAGCATCGTCGGCGCGATCCCGAGACTTTTGCGGAAATCATCGAAACGGGTCAGCCCCGCATGGGCGTCGCGCATGATCAGCATGCTCCATGCGTCCCCCACAATCGCGAGGCTGCGGGCGATCAGGCATGGTTGGTCCGAAAGATTCTTCATGTCGATATCTTTTTAGTAGTGACTTACTATTGATTCGATAGTAACTGACTGTTCATCGATGTTCCATGCGAAAATGAAAGCGGAAGCCGATGAGCAAGACAGAACGCGGCATTGCCCTGGTAACGGGAGCTTCCTCCGGTATCGGGCTAGTGACCGCCCGAGCGCTGCAGCGCGATGGCTACCGTGTCTTCGGCACCAGCCGAAAGCCGATGCCCGATACCTCGGACGGGATCACGATGCTGATCTGCGACGTGATCGACGATGCCTCCGTGCAGAGCGTCGTTGACGAGGTTCAAAGCCGCGCCGGGCGGATTGATCTTCTCGTCAACAATGCCGGGATCGGACTGTTGGGCGGTGCTGAGGAATCCACGACGGCACAGGCGAAAGCCGTGTTCGACGTGAACGTGTTCGGCACCATACGCGTGACAAATGCCGTTCTGCCCGTGATGAGACAGCAGGGCAGAGGCCGGATCATCAACCTTAGCTCCATACTCGGACTGATTCCCGCGCCCTATAACGCACTCTACGCATCGACCAAGCACGCCATCGAAGGCTATTCCGAATCGCTTGACCACGAAGTGCGAACGCAGGGCATCCGCATCGTGCTTGTCGAGCCCGGTGTGACCCGCACGTCCTTCGAAGAGAACATCACGCGACCGGACCGGCCGCTTGCGGTTTACGATACGGTTCGCACCGACGCGGAGAAGCTGATGCGCGAGATCGTTGCGAAGGGCGATGCACCCGAAGTGGTCGCCAAAACTGTCGTCAGGGCGGCCAATGCGGGATCGCCCAAGAGACGCTACACCGCTGGAAAAGCTGCAGGACAAGTCCGCTTTCTGCGCCGCTTCCTGCCCGAGTCCTTCGTCGACAACGCTCTTCGGAAATTCAACGGGCTTCCCGCATAAGCTTGTATCGCCGCATGGCTCGCGCTGCCGGCTGCCACAGAAACGAAAGTTAGTCCGATGAAATCATTCTTGATCGATCGCTATAAGAAAGGCGGCGCTCTGCGTCTGGCCAACGTGCCGGAACCGGAGGTGCAGGACACTGACGTCCTGGTCCGGGTTCACGCCACAGCTGTGAACCTGCTGGATTCCAAGCTTCGGGATGGAGAGTTCAAGCTCATTCTTCCCTATCGTCCGCCTTTTATCCTGGGTCACGACGTCGCCGGAACGGTTGTCAGGACAGGATCCAGGGCGAGCCGGTTCAAGGTGGGCGATGAAGTCTATGCGCGGCCGCGCGATCATCGGGTCGGTACATTCGCCGAATTCATTGCCATCAATGAAGACGACCTGGCGCTAAAGCCGAAAAATCTCACCATGACGGAAGCGGCTTCCATCCCGCTGGTAGGGCTCACGGCATGGCAGGCGCTCGTCGAAGTGGGCAAGGTGAAGCCCGGTCAGAAGGTCTTCATTCAGGCCGGCTCCGGTGGTGTCGGGACTTTTGCCCTCCAGCTCGCCAAGCATCTCGGCGCGACAGTTGCGACGACGACCAGCGCAAAGAATGCCGAACTGGTCAAAAGTCTCGGGGCGGATGTGGTCATTGACTACAACACACAGGATATCGAGAAGGTCCTGTCTGGCTACGATCTTGTGCTGAACAGTCAGGATTCAAAGACGCTCGATAAATCTCTGGGTGTACTCAAGCCGGGTGGCCAGCTTATCTCTATTTCCGGTCCGCCAGATCCGGCCTTCGCCGCGGAAGCTGGTCTGAACCCGTTCCTGAAACTGGTCATACGCCTGCTGAGCCGTGGCGTGAGGAAAAAGGCCAAGCGCCTCGGCATACGCTATTCATTCCTGTTCATGCGCGCGCAGGGGCAGCAGTTGAGTGAGATTACGTCCCTGATCGAAGCCGGCGTGATCCGCCCGGTCGTCGATAAGGTGTTCCCGTTCGAGAACACCGGGGATGCACTGGCCTATGTCGAGACCGGCCGTGCGAAGGGGAAGGTTGTCATAGCGGTGCAGTGACGTCTGGCCCTTAGTGCGTGCGGGCCAGGCAGAACGCCACGACCTGCTCCAGTGCAGTCTTCATCGGTGACGACGGAAACAGCGCCAGCGCATCGACGGCCATGGCGCCGTAATGCTGGGCGCGGTTGATCGTGTCTTCCAGCGCGCGGTGCTTGGTCATCAGGCCAATGGCGTGATCGAGGTCGCCTTCGCCGATCTCGCCGCGCTCCAGCGCCTTGATCCAGAATTCGCGCTCGGCATCGTTGCCGCGGCGGAAGGCGAGCACCACGGGTAGCGTGATCTTGCCCTCGCGGAAATCGTCGCCGACATTCTTGCCGAGCTTGGCGGCCTTGCCGCCGTAGTCGAGCACGTCGTCGATCAGCTGGAAGGCAATGCCGAGATTCATGCCGACCGAACGGCACGCGGTCTGCTCGGCCTTCGGACGGTTCGCGATCACCGGGCCGACTTCGCAGGCCGCGGCGAACAGTTCGGCGGTCTTGCCGCGAATGACGGCAAGATATTCGTCTTCAGTGGTCGCGGTGTTCTTGGCGGCGGCGAGCTGCATCACTTCGCCTTCGGCGATGGTGGCGGCTGCCGAGGAAAGAATATCGAGCGCGCGCAGCGAGCCGACTTCGACCATCATGCGGAAGGCCTGGCCGAGCAGGAAGTCGCCGACAAGAACGCTGGCCTCGTTGCCCCACAGCATGCGCGCGGACAGCTTGCCACGGCGCAGTTCGCTCTGGTCGACCACGTCGTCATGCAGGAGCGTTGCGGTGTGCATGAATTCGACGGAGGCCGCGAGCTTGATATGGCCATCGCCGGTGTAGCCGGTGAGATTGGCCATCGCGAGCGTCAGCATCGGGCGCAGCCGCTTGCCGCCCGAGGAGATCAGGTGGTTGGCGACCTCGGGGATCATGGTGACTTCCGAGCCGGTCCGCGACAGGATCGTCGCATTGACGCGCTCCATGTCAGGGGCGACAAGGCTGACCAACTGGTCGATCGACGCTGTCGCGTGACTCTCGAAGGGAACAATCACCGCCACGCTGGGCTCTCCGAATTACAAGGGCGCTTCGTCGGGCCATGAAAAAGGCAGGCACTGGCAGCGCTTATATTCAAATAGGGCGAATTCACGTTGAAAACAGGTGTCCCCATCTGCTGAATTGCCGTCGACCGATATCGGGCCGCACAATAGAAACTGCGCAGCGGCGCGGCAAGGGCATCGGAACCTTGACTTCCCTATAGATACACACCCGGTTACTGGCAGGGAGCGACCTCCAATTGCGCGAAATCATGCGGACGAACGATGTGGTGCTGGTCTCGGCGGTGGGCGCGCTGCTCGATGGCGCGAATATCCACCATCTGGTGCTGGACCAGAATATGAGCGTGATCGAAGGATCGCTGGGTATCATTCCGCGCCGGATCCTGGTCCATGAAGACGATGACCTGCAGGCGCGTCGCGTGCTGACGGATGCCGGACTGGCCCACGAGCTGCGGCCGCAGGATTGATGTGATGGCTGACGCGATCGTGACCACGGAGGACGGCTTCCTGGGTGGCCAATTGCGGCTGCGGCAGCCGAAATCCGGCCATCGGGCCGGCCATGACGCGATCCTGCTGGCCGCTGCAACGTCGGCGCAAGACGGTCACAAGGTCGTCGATTTTGGATCAGGCGTGGGGACGGCCGGTCTGGCGCTGGCGCGGCGTGTCCCCGGCGTGTCCCTGACACTGGTCGAGATCGATCCGCAACTCGCTGAACTAGCGAGAGAAAACGCCGCGGCGAACGGTGTTGCGGCGGATGTCGTCACGCTCGATATCGCCGCGAGCGCCGATGTTTTCGCTGCCGCAGGTTTGCCGCAAGACAGCGCCGACGCGGTGCTGATGAATCCGCCCTTCAACGATCCCGCGCGCCATCGCGCCTCGCCGAACAAATCGCGCGAGATCGCCCATGTCGCGACCGAGGACACGCTGCAGACATGGATTCACGCCGCGCGGCGGCTGCTCAAATCCGGCGGCGTGCTGACGCTGATCTGGCGCGCGGACGGATTGGCCGATGTGCTGGCGGCGCTGGGCCGCGGCTTCGGCAGCGTCGCAATCATGCCGGTGCATGGCGATGCGACCGCGCCGGCGATCAGGGTGTTGGTGCGTGCTGTGAAGGGTGGCCGCGCGCCTGCGGCAATTGACCTCGGCATCTCGCTGCGGGATGCGGATGGCGCGCCTGATCTCCATATCCAGCGCGTGCTGGCCGGGCAGGCTGTTCTGCCGTGGTCGTCGCTTCGGACATCGCTCTAGGCGATGCCGCAGTCAGCGTGTTGTTTATTGAGGAGCTGTTTCGGAACGTTTCTGCGGCGTCGACGTGAAGTGGATCGCCGTGAGCAGCGTACCGATGATCAGCATGAGCAGATAGATTTTCATGTCTTCTCCCGCTGCGGCGTAAAGGCCTGTTATGGTTTTCAAACGCTGAAAGCGTCTCTCGGTTCAATGACAGCAGCGTGATAAAAGTTGGTTAATGTCGAGGAAATTTGAATGAGCGAATCCAATTTAAAAGCGGCGATCACAAGGCTGCTGCCTGCGCGTTTCCGTCGCGCATCTGCAGTCGTTCCGGTGGTGCGTCTGTCCGGCACGATCGGCGCCGTCACGCCGCTGCGTCCGGGATTGTCGCTCGCGGGCGTGGCAAGGCTGCTGGACAAGGCATTCGCGATCAAGAATGCCAAGGCTGTCGCACTGGTGATCAATTCGCCGGGCGGCTCGCCGGTGCAGTCGCGGCAGATCTATCTGCGCATCCGCCAGCTCGCGGCGGAGAAGAAACTACCGGTGTATGTGTTCGTCGAGGATGTCGCTGCGTCCGGCGGTTACATGATCGCTTGCGCGGGCGATGAAATTTTCGTCGATCCATCCTCGATCGTCGGCTCGATCGGTGTGGTCGGTGGCACCTTCGGCTTTCAGGAATTGATCAAGAAGATCGGCGTCGAGCGGCGTCTCTATACGGCGGGTGAGCACAAGGCGATGCTCGATCCGTTCCTGCCGGAAGATGCCGATGATGTGGCGCGGCTGAAATCGCTTCAGCGCGAAATCCACGCCATCTTCATCAATCTCGTGAAGGAGAGCCGCGGTCCCCGGCTGAAGGGCGCCGAGCATGTGTTGTTCTCGGGCGAATACTGGGCCGGTGAAAAATCCATCGCGCTCGGCCTCAGCGATGCCATCGGCGATCTGCGCTCGGTGCTGCGCGCACGCTATGGAGACAAGGTGCAGATGCCGGTGATCGCGCAGCCATCCGGCATGTTGTCGGGTCTGCTCGGCCGCAAATCAGGCGCGGGCTCGCAGCTCTCGCTCGACGGATTTTCGGAATTACCGGATCAACTGATCTCGGCGCTGGAGACTCGCGCGCTGTGGTCCAAATACGGCTTTTAGCAGGACGGTATTGCGCGGCATTTGGTGGCTTAAAAGCCAATTGCAGGAATCCGGCGGTTGCGCGAGACTATCGGCAGGGGGCTTGAGATGAACGACAGGAATCGACAGATGCCGCCGCTGGTCGCACTTGCAGGCGCGCTTGGGAGCGCAGCCGTTGTCCGCTGGGCCTATCGAACCGCCAAGCGGATCAATCATGAGTTGGAAGAAGCCCGCCAGGCGCGGGTCGCCGAACGCAGCGAGACCACGGAAGTCCCAACCCTGCGCCGCGATCCCGTCACGGGCGCCTATCGGCCGGGCTAGGAGCCGCAAACAGGCCCCCAAAACATTTGCGCCGGCCTGAGGACGGGGCACGTCCTCGAGACCGGCGACAAAGTTGGGCTTTCAGGCTTGGAGGTCCCTTGGCCCTGGAGATTTGGACAACTTAAGACTTGGAGGTCTTCGGCCCGCGCGACTTGGATTGTTCGAGCCTTTCGCTGGGGTAAGTCCCGATGACCGGGTTCGTTCCCATCGATGCCGTCAGGATAGCGCGCAGCACTTAACGACTGCCCCTGCGGATCAGGCCAGTTGCCGGTGCGGTTACCCGCCGGTTACCGCCGAATCCGGCTGCATTGCCTTGATTCCCGAAGGCCGCGCCGATACGGTCCGCGCGCTTTGATCCGCCTTGATCCCCTTGGCGAATCCCCGGAAAAACGGCCCAGAAACCACCATGGACTCCCTGCCTCCGCACATGCGCCCGGAACGTTCGTTCCAGGGCTTCATTCTCGCTCTGCAGCGGTTTTGGGCCGAGCAGGGCTGCGTGATCCTGCAGCCCTACGACATGGAAATGGGTGCCGGCACCTTCCATCCCGCGACGACCTTGCGCGCGCTGGGGCCGAAGCCCTGGAAGGCCGCCTATGTGCAGCCGTCGCGCCGGCCGAAGGATGGCCGTTACGGCGAGAACCCGAACCGGCTGCAGCACTATTACCAGTTCCAGGTGATCATGAAGCCATCACCGCCGAATCTGCAGGATCTCTATCTGCAGTCGCTGAAAGCCATCGGCATCGACACCGCGCTGCATGACGTGCGCTTCGTCGAGGACGACTGGGAAAGCCCGACTTTGGGCGCCTGGGGTCTCGGCTGGGAATGCTGGTGCGACGGGATGGAAGTCAGCCAGTTCACCTACTTCCAGCAGGTCGCGGGCGTCGAATGCGCGCCGGTCGCCGGCGAACTCACTTACGGTCTCGAACGCCTCGCAATGTATGTGCAGGGCGTCGACCGCGTTTACGATCTCAACTTCAACGGCCGCGACGGCGCCGACAAGGTGACCTATGGCGACGTCTTCCTGCAGGCCGAGCAGGAATATTCCCGGCACAATTTCGAACATGCCGATACCGCGATGCTGTTCGAGCAGTTCAAGATGGCCGAGGCCGCCTGCAAGAAGTATCTCGATGCGGGCTGGAAGGGCGGCAAGCGCGAAGAACATCTGATGGCACTGCCGGCCTACGACCAGTGCATCAAGGCCAGCCATGTCTTCAATCTGCTCGATGCGCGCGGCGTGATCTCGGTCACCGAGCGCCAGAGCTACATCATGCGCGTCCGCGAACTCGCCAAGGCCTGCGGCGAAGCGTGGGTGCATACCGAAGCCGGAAGTGCTGCCTGATGCCTGATCTTCTCCTCGAACTGTTCTCCGAAGAAATTCCCGCCCGCATGCAGGCCAAGGCGGCGGAAGACCTGCGCCGCATCGTGACCGACCGACTGGTTGCCGAAGGTCTCGTCTATGAAGGCGCCAAGGCCTTTGCGACGCCGCGTCGTCTGACGCTGACGGTGCACGGCATTCCCGCGCGCCAGTCCGACCTCAAGCAGGAGCGCAAGGGACCGCGCGTCGGCGGCGCCGAAGCCGCGATCCAGGGCTTCCTCAAAGCGACGGGTCTCGCGTCGCTCGATGAGGCAAAAATCCAGCGCGACCCCAAGGGCGATTTCTACATCGCGCTGACGGAAAAGCCGGGCAAGCCGACGGTCGACGTGCTGGCCGAGATCCTGCCGCTCATCATCCGCACCTTCCCGTGGCCGAAGCAGATGCGCTGGGGTGAGCAGTCGATCAAATCGAGCGCGCTGACCTGGGTGCGCCCGTTGCATTCCATCGTCGCCACCTTCGGCATCGAGACCGAAGAACCGGAAGTGGTGCAGTTCGACCTCAGCGGCGTCAGTGTCGGCCAGACCACCTACGGCCATCGCTTCCTCGCGCCTGATGCCATCCAGGTGCGTCGCTTCGACGACTATGTAGCGAAGCTGCAGGCCGCCAAGGTCGTGCTCGATCCCGAGCGCCGCAAGGAGATCATTCTGGCCGATGCGCGGCAGCTGACGTTTGCACAGGGCTATGAGCTGGTCGAAGACCCCGCGCTGCTCGACGAAGTCGCTGGCCTGGTCGAATGGCCGGTCGTGCTGATGGGCTCGTTCGACAAGGACTTCCTGTCGATCCCGGACGAGGTGATCCGCGCCACCATTCGCGCCAACCAGAAATGCTTTGTGGTCCGCGATCCCAAGACGCAGAAGCTGACCAACAAGTTCGTCATCACCGCCAATATCGAAGCGAGCGATGGCGGCACCGCGATCATCGCCGGCAACGAACGCGTCATCCGCGCGCGCCTGTCGGATGCGAAGTTCTTCTACGAGACGGATCTCAAGACGAAGCTGGAAGACCGGCTGCCGAAATTCGAGCAGATCGTGTTTCACGAGAAGCTTGGGACGCAGGCGGAACGCATCAAGCGCATTGCGCGTCTCGCCGGCGAGATCGCGCCGCTGGTCGGTGCCGATCCGGCGAAGACGGCACGCGCCGCAAAGCTTGCGAAGGCGGATTTGTTGACGGAAGTCGTTGGCGAATTCCCCGAGCTGCAGGGCTTGATGGGTAAGTACTACGCGTTGGCCCATGGCGAGGATACATCGGTCGCCGCTGCGAGCGAAGATCACTGGAAGCCGCAGGGGCAGGGCGATAGCGTGCCAACCGACCCAGTAAGCGTTGCTGTTGCGCTAGCAGACAAGCTGGACACTTTAGTCGGCTTTTGGGCCATAGATGAAAAGCCCACCGGATCGAAAGATCCATTTGCGCTGCGTAGAGCGGTTCTCGGGGTGATCAGGATTATATTGGAAAATGGCACTCGACTGCCATTTCAAGACTTCCTGACGCGTCTAATTGGGGAAGCGCAGGATCGAGTTTCGCCCTTCAATGGAGATGAGGAAGACTTGAACAAGCTTCTCGCCTCTGTCTCTAAGGAGTTCGCGGATAGTTTGAGGGCCTCTGGGGCAGTATTCCCGACGGTTGCTGAAAGATATCGATCAGCAAGGGCAATTATTGCTTACTTTAGCTTTGTTCAGTTCGTTGCAGAGCGGTTGAAGTTCTATTTGCGCGAACGCGGAGCTCGACATGATCTGGTCGATGCTGTTTTCGCACTCGGCGGTTTATACGGTGACGATTTCTTAATGGTCACGCGACGCATTCAGGCACTTGGGAAGTTTCTCGAGTCTGACGACGGCAAAAATTTGCTTGCTGGATATAAGAGGGCGGCAAACATCCTCGCCATTGAGGAGAAGAAGGACAAGCGGACCTTCGACGGCGCGCCCGATGCCGCGCTGTTCAAGCTCGACGAAGAAAAGGCGCTGGCCAAGGCGATTGCCGAGGTCAGACCGGAAGCGAGCGACGCCGTCGCTAGGGAAGACTTTGCCGGTGCGATGACCGCCATGGCCAAGCTGCGCCCCGCGGTCGATGCATTCTTCGACAAGGTGAAGGTCAATGACGACGACGCGGCTGTGCGCGAAAATCGCCTGAAGCTGTTGAACGAGATTCGTGCGGCAACGCGTGCGGTGGCGGATTTCTCGAAGATTCAAGACTAAGGCTCTTGTCATTCCGGGGCGGGAGCGACGCCGACAGGCGGCGAACCCGAACCCGGAATCTCGAAATGGTTGAACACTGCGGGATTCCGGGTTCGCGCGCGAAGATGCGCGCGCCCCGGAATGACAGGGGAGAGGCCTGCGCGATATTTCAGCAATCTCCGGAAACATTTACCTTCCATTAACCACACCTTGAAATGGTCCGGTTCCGTAACGGTTTCTTAACCGTCGCTTCCCAGCGCGGGCAGGACTGCCCAAGGATCGCCCCATGACTTCGGTCAATACCGGCCTCAATCCCTATGCCAATTACGGCTCCGCCTATGCGCGGGCCGCAGCCACGGCCCAGCCGTCGCTGGCCAATGCGCTCAACAGCAATGAAAGCGCATCGTCGTCCTCGTCCGATGCGGCGACCAATCTGACGCTGTCGGAGGCGGCGCGGGCGAAGCTGGCGAGCTCCGGCTCCGACAAGGATATCGCGACCGTCATCACGGATTTGCGGGCGAAGCTGGCGGCCCAATATGTGGCCGCGAAAGCGACGGGGCCGCTGGATAACAACGGCAAGCTGACCATCGATCTCTCGACGCTGGATCGCCGCTCGCTCTATGCCATGGCTACCAACAACGGCGGGACCTTCACCGCCGACGAACAGACGGTTGCCAAGGCCGAACTGGGCAATCGGTTCAACGCAGCGCTGGCGCCTGCTGCAGGCACGGCCAAACTCACCGGCGATGCCAGCGGCATCTACAAGGCGGCGCTGGATTATCTCGATGCCGCCGGCAGCGAGGAGAAAGCCTCGGCGAGCTGGTCCGCGCAGCGCGAGGCCGTGCTGAAGGGCATTCAGGCGACCGAGCAGACACCGACCAAGGCGCCGTCCGGCATCGCCAACGATCCCGTCGCCGCCTATCTCGCGCAGCCCGATACGACCGTGCCCGTGCCGGACATCGCGAGTGTAGCGAAGAGCGTGCGTGCGGCGCTGGATGCGCAGGCCAAGGCGGCGCTCGAGGCCGGCAAGGGCGAACTCGTTTATGACAGTCGGCGCAAGACCGGCCAGCTCGCGGATTTCTCCGCCGTCGACAACCGTTCGCTCTCGGCGATCTCGCTCAATCAGGATGGTCTGTTCTCGAAGGAAGAGAGCTTCGCCGCCAAGCAGGTGCTGGATTCACGCAATCGCACCAGTATTCTCGAGGCGTTGCAGGCAAGCCAGAAGAGCGGCGATCCCAGCCAGTTCAGCCTGGGTATTCTCAATACCTATTCGGCGATGAGCGATGAAGAACGCAGCGCGTCGAACTGGACGCCGAGCTTCCGCGACAATGCGGTGGCGAGTTACAAGTCGACGAACCACATCCTGTCGCTGCTGAAGAGTTCGTAGTCCCGCGCAAAGAAAAAGCCCCGCCCGGTGGGGGATGACCGGGGCGGGGCTTCTTCGCCCGGTCGCCATTCGCGGCGCCCGAACGAATCTTCTTTCAACGTGACGTGCTAGTCGACGACCTGCACGATGCGGCGCGAGCGCGGCTCCACCAGCACTGTCTGACCATTCACCACCGTGTAGCGATACGGCGTCGTCGCGACCGTCTGCGGCACGTCGTAATAGGTCACGCCGGCTTCAGGCAGCGTGGTGCCGACGACGATGCGATCGGGCACGGTGAAGGTCGGCACGCGTTCGCGCACCACATATTCACGGAATGCCGGCCGCGCCTGCACAGTGATGCCATCCGGATCGTTGTTGTCGACGATCACGCGATCGCCCCCCGATACACCGACGGTGACGCCCTGAGCCTGCACTGCAAGCGGTGCGCCGAGCGCGCCGACAAGGGCCGCTGCTGCAATAAGTTTGTTTCGCATGATCGTCTCCTTCGTGAACGATGCCCGGCAAATGCCGGAATGCCATCCAGCCTGGTCTGGTTTATTCACCGTCGGCCAATGCATGCCGCCAGCGATCGTTCCGGAATTTCACAGGCGCAATTGCTGGTTTTTGATGCACTGCATGCAGGTATGCGGGAACCCATTGATGGGCAGGGCGTCTTTATGCTGCTAAATCCCCGCGGCGCATCGCACCCGAATCGATTCCCTCACGGAGATACTCCATGGTCATCACGGCAGCTCACATCCAGCCGATTGTCGCGCTTATCGCGGGCATTCTGATTCTGATCATGCCGCGGTTTCTGAATCTGGTGGTGGCGATTTATCTGATCTTCATCGGACTGGCCGGGCTTGGCGTCTTCAAGCTGCTCAAAATCGGCTAAATTCTGACACGGCCGTTACCTACAGCGGTACCTCCGGGCTGCTTGCGCCACGTCCCTGAAACGTGGTGTAACGCGGCACATTTCCCTGTCGTTTCCTCTCGCGGATTGATTGAGAACCATGGCCAAAACCGCCTCGAAGTCCAAGAAAGCCCCTGCGAAGTCAAAGCTGTCGAAGGCTGCGCCCAAAGTAGCTTCGGTGGCCCGCAAGGCGCTTAAGAAGCCAGCTGCAAAACCTGCAGCAAAATCCGCGGCGAAGGCCAAAACGGCTGTGAAAGCAAAGGTTGCTCCGAAGCCTGTTGCAAAGGCTCCCGCATCCAAGAAGGCGGTTGTGGCCAAATCTTCTACAGCCAAGACTTCGGCGACCAAAGCCGTCAAGAAGGCCACCAGCAAGCCGGTGACTGACGTCATCAAGGCCGGCAAGTGGGTTTATTCGTTCGGCGGCGGCAAGGCCGAGGGCAAGGCTGGTCTGCGCGACCTGCTCGGCGGCAAGGGCGCGAACCTCGCCGAAATGGCCAATCTGGGCCTGCCGGTGCCTCCCGGCTTCACCATTCCGACCTCGGTCTGCACCTATTTCTACGCGAACGGCAAATCCTATCCGAAGGAATTGCAGTCGCAGGTGGAGAAGGCGCTCGAGGCCGTCGGCAAGATCACCGGCAAGGGCTTTGGCGACGAGAAAAATCCGCTGCTGGTTTCGGTGCGCTCCGGCGCCCGCGCCTCGATGCCGGGCATGATGGACACGGTCCTCAATCTCGGTCTTAACGACACCACGGTGGAAGCGCTGGCCGAACTGTCGGGCGACAAGCGTTTCGCCTATGACAGCTATCGCCGCTTCATCACCATGTATTCCGACGTGGTGCTCGGCTTCGAGCATCATCACTTCGAAGACATTCTCGACACCTACAAGGACAACAAGGGCTACACGCTCGATACCGATCTCGATGGTGACGATTGGGTCAAGCTCGTCGGCCAGTACAAGGAAGCCGTCGCGCGCGAGACCGGCAAGGACTTCCCGCAGGATCCGCATGAGCAGCTCTGGGGCGCCGTCGGCGCCGTGTTCTCATCCTGGATGAATACCCGCGCGGTGACTTATCGCCGTCTGCACGATATCCCAGAGTCGTGGGGCACCGCCGTCAGCGTGCAGGCCATGGTGTTCGGCAATATGGGCGAGACCTCGGCCACCGGCGTTGCGTTCACGCGCAACCCGTCGACCGGCGAGAGCAAGCTGTATGGCGAATTCCTGATCAACGCGCAGGGCGAGGACGTGGTGGCGGGCATCCGCACGCCGCAGGACATCACCGAAGACGCGCGGATCGAGAGCGGTTCGGACAAGGCGTCGATGGAAGCGGCGATGCCGGAGGCGTTCAAGGAATTGACGCGCATCTATACCCAGCTCGAGAAGCACTACCGCGACATGCAGGACATGGAGTTCACGGTCGAGCAGGGCCGGCTCTGGATGCTGCAGACCCGCAATGGCAAGCGTACTGCCAAGGCGTCGATCCGCATCGCGGTCGAACTCGCCAATGAAGGCGTGATCTCGCAGAAGGACGCAGTGTCGCGCATCGATCCGGCGTCGCTGGATCAGCTGCTGCACCCGACCATCGATCCGTCAGCCAATCGCGACGTCATCGCCACGGGCCTTCCGGCATCGCCGGGCGCCGCCTCGGGCGAGATCGTGTTCTCGTCGGATGAAGCCGCCAAGCTGCAGGCCGACGGCAAGAAGGTTATTCTTGTTCGCGTCGAAACCTCGCCGGAAGACATTCACGGCATGCACGCCGCCGAAGGCATTCTCACAACCCGCGGCGGCATGACCTCGCATGCGGCGGTGGTTGCGCGCGGCATGGGCAAGCCCTGCGTCTCCGGCTGCGGCACTGTCCGCGTCGACTACGGTCGCGGCACCATGAGCATCGGTGGCCGCGTGTTCAAGGCGGGCGACGTCATCACCATCGACGGTTCGGTTGGCCATGTGCTGTCCGGCCGCATGCCGATGATCGAGCCGGAACTGTCGGGCGAATTCGCAACGCTGATGGGCTGGGCAGACAAGGTCCGCAAGCTCAAGGTCCGCGTCAATGGCGACACGCCGGAAGACGCCCGCACCGCCATCAAGTATGGCGCCGAGGGCATCGGCCTGTGCCGCACCGAGCACATGTTCTTCGAAGAGACCCGGATCCGCACCGTGCGCGAGATGATCCTCGCCGAAGACGAGCAGGCCCGTCGCGCCGCGCTTGCCAAGCTGCTGCCGATGCAGCGTGCCGACTTCGTCGAGCTGTTCGAGATCATGAAGGGCCTGCCGGTTACCATCCGTCTGCTCGATCCGCCGCTGCACGAATTCCTGCCGCACACCCAGGGCGAAGTCGAGGAAGTGGCGCGTGTCATGGGCACAGATCCGCGCAAGCTTGCGGACCGCGCGCGTGATCTCGCCGAGTTCAATCCGATGCTCGGCTTCCGCGGCGTGCGCATTGCGATCGCCTATCCCGAAATCGCCGAGATGCAGGCGCGCGCGCTGTTCGAAGCCGCGATCGAAGCGGGCAAGCGCACTGGCGAACAGGTCGGCCTCGAAGTCATGGTGCCGCTGATCGTCACCAAGATGGAGTTCGATCTCATCAAGGCGCGCATCGATGCTACTGCGGTGGCGGTGATGAAGGAGACCGGCGGCAAGCTGAACTATTCGGTCGGTACCATGATCGAACTGCCGCGCGCCTGTCTGCTGGCCGGCGAGATCGCCGAGACCGCCGAGTTCTTCTCGTTCGGTACCAACGATCTGACGCAGACCACCTTCGGCATCAGCCGTGACGACGCCGCAAGCTTCCTCGGTACTTATATCGCCAAGGGCATTCTGCCGGTCGATCCGTTCATCACGGTCGACCGCAGCGGCGTCGGCGAGCTGGTGAAGATCGGCGTCGCGCGTGGCCGCAAGACTCGCCCCGATATCAAGGTTGGTATCTGCGGTGAGCACGGCGGCGATCCGGCATCGGTAGCCTTCTGCCATGAGATCGGCCTCGACTACGTGTCGTGCTCGCCCTATCGCGTGCCGATCGCGCGTCTCGCTGCAGCACAGGCTGCGCTCGGCAAGGAAATTTCCAGCCAGGCGTAAGTGCTTCGCTGATTTCATGATCTGAAAAATGGCCGGGGAGTTCCCCGGCCATTTTTATTGCGTGCCTCATGCTGTGTTTGTTCGTGCGTCGGCATGGAACTCGCAAACATTTTCACGCATCCGCAAATTTCTCTTCATCATCTTTGTCAACGCGATGTTTACTACTTTTGTGGAGCCGCGGTTTACCAAGGCTTTCGAATGGTTTCGCACTGCGCTCGTACAGCTTGCGTGTGGCGTCGTTGCATCGCCGATTAACTCCGCGGCAACTTTGATTCCGTACTAACGAAATAGATCGAAATGTACGGATGTGCAGATTAGTGCCGTGCAGGGCGATGCTGGTGTAAGCGTTGCGTGAGCGTATCGATGTTAGTACTGCGTAACCGGCCGAAGGGCGCGCGTGGCGCGTTCTTCGGCTTCGGTCTCTGCGTTTTCGCATTGGCCCCGACGGAATCTGGCTATCAGGACATCGCCTCGCTGCTGGCTCGCCAGCCGGGCGTGACCGAACGCTGGCAGAAGCGCGTGTTCGCGCCCGCCGTCTCCTCCATTCAGGTTGCGACATTCTCGTTCGGTCGCCCAATGGGTACGGCCTCGCGCAATCCCACCTTGCAACTCGCCAGCCTCGACAATTCCGGCATCGCCGCCAGCGGAGCGCTGACGGACATCACCGGTGCACTGACCCGCAATCCGCTGGCGCAGCCGCCCCGCCACTATGAGGCCGCCGATTTCCCCAAGGTGGATCGCTCGCTGAAGGGCGATCGCCTCGCCATCCGCGCGCCCGAGACCGTGGCGCCCGATGAGCCGGCAAAGCAGGATTCATTCGACGACAACAGATCGGTGATGGGCGCGAAGACCGTCGATGCACTGCCATCCGCGGAGCATGCCCCGCTCGATCCCGAACTCGATGAAGCGCTGCGTGCCCCGCCGCTCGCGCAATACGACGCATCGCAGCCCGTGCAGCCCACCGAGGACGCCAAGACCGATGCAGCGGTGATCGCCGTCGAGCCGGCGCCGGCCAAGGACGGCTTCTCTGTGAAGACCGCGAGCCTGTTTTTCGGAAGCTCGTCGCTCGGCGCATCAGTCGAGACCATGGAGCGCTGGCAACCCGGCGAAGAGCCGACCATCGTAACGCCAGGGACAGCCATGCCGGGCATTGCCATGCCGGGCTCGACGCTTGATCCTGACATGAAGGCTACAGCGGTGGTGCCGCATGCGGCGATCAACCCGACCGACGGCGGCGAAAGCGTTGCCGGCAAGGGCGAGGTCAACAGCGCCAATCAGCGTGCGAAGACGCCGGCCGAACGTATGGGTCTCACCGAGCAGACCCGCGGCAAGCAGGAAAAGTGTCTGACGGAAGCCATCTATTTTGAGGCCCGCGGCGAGGCGGTGCGCGGCCAGATGGCGGTGGCGCAGGTGGTGATGAACCGCGTGTTCTCCGGCTTCTATCCGACAACCGTCTGCGGCGTCGTCTACCAGAACAAGCATCGCCGCTTGGCCTGCCAGTTCACCTTCGCCTGCGACGGCATTCCGGATGTCGTGAAAGAGCCGGATATGTGGGAGCGCGCCCGCAAGATCGCGAAGGCGACGCTGGACGGCCGGATCTGGCTGCCGGAAGTCGCGAAGTCCACGCATTACCATGCCTATTGGGTGCACCCGTCCTGGGTCCGCGAGATGAAGAAGATGTACAAGACCGGCGTGCATTCCTTCTACCGTCCGCGCAACTGGGGCGACGGCAGCGAGGCGCCGAGCTGGGGCACGGCGGCACAGACGGCGGAAATCTCCGCCAAGCTCTCCGAAATCAAACCGTAACAGCCACGACTTTACCTCCGAGCCTGCCAAGAGCGATGCCATGCCGGCATCGCTCTTTCCATTCCGGTTTCCGCAGAATGTTATCCCGGCCCTGGGCTGTGATGACGTCTGCGCGGCCTTGCATCCCAGCAATGCATCTCCCGAAATCCCCGTCATCGCCATTGGGATTTCCATGCGAATGCATTAATCTCCTGTCCAATCCGGACCGGGCTTGCGCTCTTGGGCCGGCTGAATTTTCAATCCGAATTTGATCCGGGGAAACGACATGGCGGCAATCGACGGCGCGACGCGCCCGGCATCTGGTTTTGGCTGGCGTACGCCGCTGGTGATCATCATCTGCGGATCGCTGATCGGCATGCTGACCTTCGGGCCGCGCTCCAGTGTCGGCTTTTTCATGCAGCCCTTCAGCCAGGAGTTCGGCTGGGGCCGTGACGTTTTCGCGCTCGCCTTCGCCGTGCAAAACCTGCTCTGGGGCATCGGCCAGCCTTTCGCCGGCGCCGTCGCCGACAAGTTCGGCAGCGTGCGCGTGATCTGCGTCGGCGCCTTCCTCTATGCGGCTGGTTTGCTGATGATGCGCTATTCCTCGACACCGCTCGAGCTGAATATCAGCGCCGGGCTGCTGATCGGTTTTGGCCTGTCGGGTTGCTCGTTCAATCTGGTGCTGTCCGCCTTCGGCAAACTGGTGCCGCCGGAATGGCGCGGCATCGCGCTCGGCGCCGGCACCGCCGCAGGCTCGTTCGGCCAGTTCATTTTCGCGCCTTTCACAGTGGCGATGATCGACAACACCGGCTGGCAGGCGACGCTCACCGTGTTCGCGGTGCTGATGTTGCTGGTGATCCCGTTGTCGCTCGCCTTGGCGACCCCGACCGCGAGTGCCGCGCCTGCAGACGCGCCGGTGGCGCAGAAGCAGTCGTTCAAGAGCGCACTCACGGAAGCCTTTGGCCATCGCTCCTATGTGCTGCTGGTGCTGGGCTTCTTCACCTGCGGCTTCCAACTCGCTTTCATCACCATGCATCTGCCGGCCTATCTGGTCGATCGCGGCTTGCCGGCGGCTGTGGGCGGCTGGGTGATTGCCATCATCGGCCTGTTCAACATCATCGGCTCGCTGACGGTCGGCTATGTGCAGGGCAAACTGCCGAAGCGCTACATTCTCTCTTTCATCTATTTCACCCGCGCGCTGGCGACGGTGGCCTTCATCATGCTGCCGCTGACCACCACCTCGGCGCTCGTCTTCGGCGCCATCAGCGGGCTTGCCTGGCTCTCCACCGTGCCGCCGACATCAAGCCTGGTGTCCCTGATGTTCGGCACGCGCTGGCTGGCCACGCTGTACGGCTTTGCCTTCTTCAGCCATCAGGTCGGTGGCTTCCTCGGCGCGTGGCTGGGCGGTGTCGTGTTCGACAAGTTCGGCTCCTACACGCCGGTATGGTGGCTGTCGGTGCTGTTCGGCGTGTTGTCGGCGCTGATCAACCTGCCGATCGTCGAAGAGCCGGTGAAGCGTCCGATTGCACAGCCGGCGTGAGCCTGCTGTTGACTCGCTAATCTCCAGCGATAAAAATTGATCTTGGCCGCTCCGATCGGGGCGGCCTTCGTTCTCAGGGCGGGGTGAAAATCCCCACCGGCGGTAATCGGGCGCAAGCTCGGGAGCCCGCGAGCGCCTGACGGGTCATACCGTCAGGGTCAGCAGATCCGGTGCGATGCCGGAGCCGACGGTCATAGTCCGGATGAAAGAGAACGGGTATGCGCAGGGTCACCGCCTCAAGCGGATGCTCGGCGTGTGACCGTACGTCCTGATTCTGGTCTCAAACCGCGAGAGCATCCATGAATCAGCCTGTGATGAACTTCAAAGCCTCCTCTTCCCTCAACTCTGCACCAGCGACCGGGCGAATCGCCTTCATCCAGTCGTGCTGGCACAAGGACATCGTCGATCAATGCCGTGTCGGTTTTGTCGCCGAACTTGCACGGCATGGTGTGCCTGACAGTCAGATCGATTTATTCGAAGTGCCCGGCGCCTTCGAAATTCCGTTGCAGGCCAAATTGCTGGCGCGCACCGGGCGCTATGTCGCGATCGTCGCCACCGGGCTCATCGTCGATGGAGGAATCTATCGCCACGAGTTTGTCTGCGAGGCCGTGATCAATGGTCTGATGCGGGTGCAGCTCGACAGCGATGTGCCGGTGATTTCGGCGGTGCTGACGCCGCAACACTTTCACGAGCACGCCGAGCATCTGCGCTTCTTCCGCGAGCATTTCGTCGTGAAGGGCACCGAGGCGGCCACGGCCTGTGCGGCCACCATCGCCAATATTGCAGCGACGCGGAAACTGGCTGCCTGATAGCCATCATCGCCGCGTTACGCCGCTATGGCCGGGCAGGGCTGCAGAGCTCCTGCCCGGCTGGCGCGGGTGGCGTTTCCCGCCATGACGCGGCATAATTCGGCAGCTGAAATCACAAGCAAAATTCGGGAGACGCGTGTTGGGAACGTTCAAGGCTGTCCGCATCGACAAGGCTGACAAAGGCACCACGGTTGCATTGACGCAGTTCGACGAAACCGAACTCATGGACGGCGATGTTACCGTGCGGGTCGAGTGGTCCACGGTGAATTACAAGGACGGCCTCGCCGTCACCGGCAAAGCACCGGTGGTTCGCCGCTTCCCGATGATTGCCGGCATTGATTTCGCCGGCACGGTGGAATCCTCATCCAATCCGAACTGGAAGCCCGGCGACAAGGTGATCGGCAATGGCTGGGGCATGGGCGAAACCCATCTCGGCGCCTATGCCGAAAAGACCCGCGTGAAGGGCGACTGGCTGGTGCGGCTGCCGGCCGGCATGACCACCCGCGACGCCATGGCGGTCGGCACCGCCGGCTACACGGCAATGCTCAGCGTGCTGGCGCTGGAGAATCACGGGCTGAAGCCGGCCGATGGCCCGATCGTCGTGACGGGGGCGGCCGGCGGCGTCGGCTCGGTGGCGATCGCCGTGCTGTCGAAGCTCGGCTACCAGGTCATCGCCTCGACCGGCCGGACCTCGGAGGAGGGTTATCTCAAGGGCCTCGGCGCCAGCGAGATCATCGACCGCAACGAGCTCTCAGGCCCGGCCAAGCCGCTGGCCAAGGAGCGCTGGGCCGGCGGCATCGACAGCGTCGGTTCGACCACCCTGGCGAATCTCCTGTCGATGACCAAGTATCGCGGCGCCATCGCTGCCTGCGGCCTCGCGGCCGGCATGGACCTGCCATCTTCGGTTGCACCCTTCATTTTACGCGGCGTGTGTCTTCTCGGCATCGATTCTGTCATGTGCCCGATCGAGCTGCGAAAGCAGGCCTGGGCGCGGCTGGCGACGGATCTGGATCACACAAAACTTGCTGAAATCACTCAGGAAATTCCGCTGGACCAAGTGATCGACGCCGGCGCCAAGGTGCTGGCCGGGCAGGTCCGCGGGCGAATCGTGGTAAAGATCGGCTAACGACGTTCAGACTTTACCAACCAACCTGCTCCATTGTTGCCACGGTTGGTATGGTAAGCAGCGGGTAAAGACATCTGGCGGTCATCCGCGCTCGGTTGTTCGGAGTATCCTATGGTTGCGCGTTATGTGTTGGGAGCGGTGCTTGCCGCCACGGTGGCGACCCCCGCGCTGGCTGGGTCGATGACGGCTGAAGAAGCCCGCAAGTTCGTCGCCGGCAAGGTCTTTGCCTTTACCTGTTTCGACGGCACTCGCGGCGCAGGCCGCGTGTTCGACGATGGTGGTGCGGCGGGCGCTGTCCAGTTCTCGGGCTCGGGTCCGGCGCGCAATATGCGCCTGCCGGGCAACACGCTGCAGGTCCGCGGCGAGGCCATCTGCGCCTCGATCAAGGGCATCCCGTTCGAGCCGTGTTTCAATCTCAACAAGAATGACGAGCGCAGCTTCCGCGGCTCGGTCTCCGGCATGGGCTTCGCCTATTGCGATTTCCGCCACCAGGGCGGCCGCGGCCAGATGCTGATGGCCCGCTCGCTGTCGGCCCCGCGTTCGCTGCGTGCGCCGTCCACCCGTTCGGCCGATGCTTCCGCTGGTGCCGACAATACGGTGACCCGCGTCTCGACCCCGCGCGTCGAGAGCAGCAAGATCGACGCCGTTGGATCGATCAAGTCCGAGCCGGCCAAGGAAATTGCCAAGACGCCGGAACCGGAAAAGACCGAAGCGCTCGAACTGCGCAAATCCACCAACTGAGACAAGTCTTAAGCGTGGCGACCCCAGGGGCCCTGTAGCGGCTCCTGCGCACTGCCTGTAGGCGATTTGCCGTTGCTCCATGGGCCGGAGCGCGGCGGCAGCGGCGGTGTGTCGTCGGCCTCTCCGGGCGCGTCCGTATCGGACGGCAGTGCCATCCGGCCGGGATCGTGACCGCCGGCGAATTTCACCAATGCAGCCACCCGCGAATCCACTGACGGATGTGTCGCGAACAGATCGGCAAAACCCTCGCGGGGATTGTCGATGCACATCTCCATCACGGCCGATGTCGCGCCGGGCAGTTCGCCGCGATTCTCGATCTTGCGGAGCGCCGAGATCATGGCGTCGGGATTCTTGGTCAGCTCCACCGAGCCCGCATCGGCCAGTAGTTCGCGCGAGCGCGACAGCGCGAAGCGCACCACCAGCGACAGCGCCCAGGCCAGCGCGATCAGCGCCACGGCAATGATGATCACAATGACCGCGCCGCCGCCGGAGCCCTTGCTGTTGCTGTCAGACGAGGAAGACGATCGCGACGAACGGCTGCTGCCGAAGTTGAAGCCGGAATTGATGAATATCCGGAAGAACAGTTCGGCGGCGAAGCCGACCACGCCGGCGATGATGACGGCGACCACCATCAACTGTACGTCGCCGTTGCGGATATGCGTCAGCTCGTGGCCGAGCACCGCTTCCATCTCGTCATCGTTGAGCGCGCGCAGGAGGCCCGTCGTGACCGTGACAGAATATTGCCTGGGGTTCAGTCCGGTGGCGAAGGCGTTCAGCGCATCAGAGTCCATCACCTTCAGCTTCGGCATCGGAATGCCGCGCGAGATGCACAGGTTCTCAAGGAGATTATAGAGCCGCGGCTGCTCCTGCCGCGTCACGCTTTCGCTGCCGGTGATGCTGTCGATCATCTTTTGATGACCGAAATAGGCGATGATGATCCACAGCACCGCGCCGATGGTTGCGAAGGGCAACGCCTTGATCAGGTCGCGCGTTGCGGCGTTGATGTAATAGGCGACCGAGCCGTTGCTGTTGACCGCCACCTCGCCGATCAGGGCGCCGGCGAACACCATCACATAGATCAGCAGGAACAGTCCTGCGAGCAGCAGCATCGAACGCGTCTTGTTCGAGGCGATGTGCGTATAGAGACCATAGGCGGCCATGATGCAGTCCTAGGATTCACTAGCAGCCGTCATTGCGAGGAGCTCTTGCGACGAAGCAAGCCAGTCTTCGCTTGTGGCTTTCTGGATTGCTTCGCTGCGCTCGCAATGACGGGGAGGGGCATGTGTTCTGGGTCTGAGGATCAGAACTTGACCTGCGGCACGGCTTCGACCTCCTTGCGGGTCTCGCCGAGATCGAAGAATTCCTTTGAATGGAAGCCGAAGGTACTGGCGAACAAGGCCGCGGGCATCTGCTGGATGCCGGTGTTGTATTCGGACACGGCATTGTTGAAGAAGCGGCGCGAGGCGGCGATCTTGTTCTCGATGTCTGAAAGTTCGCTCTGCAACTGCTGGAAGTTCGTATTGGCCTTGAGGTCCGGATAGGCCTCGGACAGCGCGATCAGCCGGCCGAGGGCGCCGGAGAGCTGGTTTTCCGCGGCGCCGACCTGCGCCGGGCCCTGTGCATTCATCGCCGAATTGCGCGCCTTGATGACGTCATCCAGCGTGCCGCGCTCATGCGCCGCATAGCCCTTCACGGTCTCGATCAGGTTCGGGATCAGGTCGTGGCGCTGCTTGAGCTGCACGTCGATATCGGCAAAGGACTGGTTGACCCGCTGGCTCAGCGCCACCAGCCGGTTGTAGGCAGCAAATGCCAGGAAGATCAGGACAACGATGACGCCAAGAACGATCCAGCCGGTCGACATGTAAGAACCCCCAAAAGAAACCATCAAACCCAAAGCCTAGCCGATCATGCGGCCGCAGAGCAGGGGCCGCAGGCATGTCGCGGCACGGATTGGTCGCAGCTCGCGTGGAATACGTTCAAAGACGCTCCTCCATCGCGCCCTGTCATGTGTGCCCTCTGCTACAACTTTGGAAGGAGATGTTGTCAGTCTACACCGTTGCGGTGCTGCATCAGTCGATCGGAGACGTCAGCAGATTGTCTGCGGGTTAGCGCCTGTGCGTCATTCGTCATCCAACCGTCATGCGCAAAACCTAATGAAACCCTAACCTTTGGGCTGGGGACTTGAGTGATGTTGGAATGGCGTAACGGCGTGAGCCGGCTTGCGATGGGCGTGGTTGTGGCGGCGCTGTTCGCGCCGATGACGGCGGAGGCGCAGACATTCACGGTACCAGCCGGCACCACGGATACCACGACGAAGACACTTAGCGGCACGCAGACCGGAACGGTCGATGCCTCCGGCACGCTGCGATCCACCAGCGGCACGGCGACCATCGGGTGGAACGGCGCATCGACCGGCGTCGTCGTTACCAATTCCGGCGTGATCGAAAACACCGGCACGGGGCGCGTCATCGACGCCACCGGCGCAACGGCGGGCCGCACTTTCACGTTCCTCAACAATATCGGCGCCATCGTGCGTTCGACACAGAACGATGTGTTCCGTTTCAATCTTGCGATGTCGTCAGGCACCATCGTGATCGACAATGCCGGACTGATCCAGGCCGGCGGTACCGGCTATGCTGCGCTCGGGCAGGCGCTCGATTTTCGCGGCATGACTGGCGCGGCATCGATGACCATCATCAACCGTGCGACCGGCGTGATCGAAGCCATGACCGACGATGCGGTTCGGCCCGGCGCCAACGCTGTGATCAATAATTTCGGCATCATCCGCAGCTTCGGTGCCAATACGTCCGGTGGTGCCAACGGCACGTCCGACGGCATCGACACGGGCGGCAATCTTGGCGTCGTCGTCAACAATCAAGCTGGCGGCCTGATTTCCGGCGCACGCCACGGCATTACCGCGGACACCGACGTCACGGTCAACAACGCGGCCGGTGGCACGATCCTCGGCCGCAACGGCTCGGGCGTCGGGTCCGACGGCGCCGGCACCGTCACCAACTACGGTCGCATCACCGGCACCTATGCCGGTGTCGGCAACATCTTCAATTCCGACGGTATCGCGCAGATCAATGGTGACGGCGACGGCGTTGATATCGACAATGTCGGAACCATCATCAACTACGGCATCATCGAAGGCACCGGCGCTGGCGGTTTCGATAGTGGCGGGCGCGCCAATGCCAGCGAAGGCATTTCCATTGGCGGCGGTACGATCACCAATTTCGGCATGATCAGCGGGACGAACACCGGCATCGTAGTCAACAAGGATACCAACGTCGATCGCAGCGGCGTGGCCGCAACCACCATCATCAATAATCTCGGTGGCACGATTGTGGGTCTCAACGGTTACGCGATCCGTCTTGAAAACAAGACCGGAACGGCGATCGACAACGACACCATCGTTAACCGCGGCACGATAATCGGCAATGGTGCGATCCCCGATCCGAACGCGATCGTGTTGATGAATACGGGCGTGGCAGATCCCAATTCCGTCGGCACCCTCAACGGCGTCACCTATACCGGCACCGGCTCCGCCCGCTTCATCCGCGGCGACGGCTCCGCCATCCAGATGGGCGAAGGCGCCGACGTGCTGACCAATTACGGCACCATCATCGGCAACACCGGCCGCGCCGTGAACATGGAAGGCGGCAACGACACCGTCAACATCATGAAGGGCTCGCGCATCGTCGGTCTCGTCGATGGCGGTGTTGGTACGGATACGCTGAATTACAACAAGGCGGGCCTCACCGACGCCAAGCGCGCCGCGCTGCAGGCCGGTCAGACCGTGAATATCGGCGGTACACTCTATACGTCGTTCGAGGTGATCACCGGAGCGTCGTCTTCGTTCGCGTCCTTTGCCAGTGCGGGCTCGCTGGGCGTCGCCTCGCTGCTCGATAATCTGCCGGCCACCGCCACCAGCAGTGCGGTGGTCAATCTGCTCGACAGCGTTGCCAGCTCGGCAGATGTCGGCGCGGCGCTGGCGCAGCTCACGCCCGCGGCCTATCAGGGCCTCGGCCGCATGACCATGAATGACGCATTCCAGACGACCTCGCTGGTCGGCCAACACCTGACGCAGAACCGGCTCGGCGGCCTCGGCACCGACATGTCTGGTATGGGCAATGCGCTGGCGATGTTCGACGGCGGCATGTTCGACAGGAATTTCAGTGCGGATCGTGCGCTGGCCGCGGTGACGGGATTCCCTGGCAGCGCAAGTTCAGCGCTGGCTGATGCCGGCTGGGGCGGCAATGCAGCCGATGCGATGGCCTATGCGCCGGTGGCCAAGGCACTCCCGGGTCTGCGTCCGGTGGCGGTCGCTGCCGAACAGGGCCTGTTCATCACGTCGGGCGCCAGCTTCGCGCGCGAAGGCGCACGCACTGACGCACCGGGCTTCAAGTCGAACACGGTCAACGTGCTCGCCGGCTACGACCGGCGCATCACCGACAGTCTGGTCGCCGGCGTGTTCGGTGGCTACGCGCTGACCCGCGGTGACATCGATAATGTTGGCAGCCACACCAAGATCTCGACCGGCACCATCGGCGGCTATGGCACCTATCAGGCCCCGGGCTGGTTCGCGACCGCCATGGGTCTCTATGGCTTCAGCGATTACGACACTACGCGCGTGGCAGTCGGCACGACGAACACCGCGGCGTTCAGCGGCGATCACTATGCGATCCGCGGTACGGTGGGCACCGATCTGCGCGTCAGCGGCTGGGTCGTCACGCCGGAGATCGGCCTGCAATATACGCGGGTGATGACCGATGGCTTCGCGGAGCGCGGTGGCGCTGCCGCGCTGGTGGTCGGCGCTGACAGTTCGGAATCGCTGCGCTCAAGCGTCGGCGCACGCTTCGCCTATGACTACGCGCTGAATGGCGGCGTCCTGACGCCGGAATTGCGGCTGGCCTGGCTGCATGAATTCAGCGACGGCGTGCGCGGCATCAATGCGAGTTTTGCCGATACCACGTTGCCGGGCTCGTTCATCACCGCGACCGGCAGCGCGCTGCGCGATCGCGGCGTGATCGGTGCCGGCCTCTCCGGCAAGCTCGCGCCGCTCACGGTGCTGTCGGTGAACTATGATGCGATCGTCGGCAGCAACGATGCCGTTGCCCATCAGGTAATGGGCCGCATCCGGCATTCGTTCTGAGAGCGGTCTATCCGCAGGAAAAACGAGATTCGCAAATACTGAATGTAGGTGAGGGCGGTGCCATGCCCCTCACCCGACATCCGCGCTATGCGCGCATGTCGACCTCTCCCCGCGCAGAGCGGGGAGAGGTAAGCACGGCGCCACCTTCCTTGACCTCGCCCCGCTCTGTGCGGGGAGAGGTCGACCGGCGAAGCCGGTCGGGTGAGGGGCCTTGCAGTGGGCTAGCCGCAATCTCGCGACTAGCGGGTCGTTCCAGCGCAGAAGCCGCTTACGGCTTCGCCATATGCCAGGCACCATTCAAAAAGCCGTCGCCATTGGTGTCGCCGGCGGCGGTGTCCTTCTTGAAGGTGTAGAGCGGCTTGCCCTTGTAAGCCCACATCTTCTTGCCATCGTCGCGCACGACGATGGTCATGTCGGCGCTCGGCTTGGCATCGTCGGCAGCCATCAGCGCGGGCCAGTTCTCGGCGCAGGGACCGTTACACATCGACTTGCCGCCGGCGTCCTTGTCGAAGGTGTAGAGTGTCATGCCCTTGGCATCGACGAAGGTCTTGCCTTTGGCGGTGTCGGCGGTCTTCAGCATCTGCGCCGAAGCGGCGGACGAAGCGAGCATGAGAGTCAGAGCCGCGAGGGCGGCGAATGATTTGGTCATTGCAGCGTTACTCCTGATGAATGGCGACGCAGTCGCGTCAGGAGAACAAACGCCAGCTGTAGAGAATTATTCCGCGGATGATGGCGATGAATCGAAAACCGCATCGCCCCAGTCGAGCTTGCGGAACTTTGCATACTTCGCCTTGTCGCGGCGTGGGGCGTTTGCGGCGATAACGCCTACATCTGTGCAGAGTTTTGCTGTGATCGCGATCTTGGTGGTGAGCGGCTGCGCGAGTACGCGCGACGGCCGCTGTGCGATCGGCGCGCGCGATAGCGCGACATAGATAAATTTCTCGTCCTCATAGGGAAGTTCTGCGGATTTGAGTTGTTTATGCACACGGGAGCGCTGCAGCCGCTGGCTGAAGTGGCACCAGTCCGGCTTCACCAGCGGACATGCATCGTCATGCGGGCAGGGTGCGATCACATGCGCGCCTGCATCGATGAGCTGCGCACGCGCATCGAGGATGCGTTGATATCCTGCGGGTGTGCCGGGCTCGACGATCAGCAATGTATCATTCGTCTTTGTCCACATCGCCGCGACGAGCCGTAGGCGCGCGGCATCGTTGAGCTCATTGATGACGTAGCTCGCGATGACGAGGTCGGCGGACGGGGCGTTGGCGATTGTCGCGGCAGCGTCGCCGAGCGTGTAGTTCATCGCGGGGATACGGTGGCTGTCCTGCGCCAGAGCGAGCGCGAGTGTACGCAGCGCAGGATTGGCATCGAGCAGCGTGAACGCAGCGAGTGACGGGAATGCCTCCGCGCAGGCCCACGTTGCCGTGCCCGGCCCGGCGCCGCAATCGAGCAGCGTGGTCGGTGCGAAGTCCGGTCGTGTCTCCTGCAGCGCATTGAGGCTGGCGATGACCGCCGCATAGGTCGCCGGCATGCGTGCGAGCGCATAGGCGAGTGCGTCGGTCTCGTTGCGGATGGTCGTGGAGCCACCGCCTGCGCGATAGGTTTTCGAAATCGCGTCCGAACGCGCAGCCGCGTCGCTGCGCGAGAAGCCGTGCAGGCGGGCGTTGAGGGCTGCGGTGAGTTCGGCGGGGAGATCGGGGGCGGTCATGCCGGACGCGCTTGCTTTCTTCCCCTCTCCCCTTGCGGGAGAGGGTGCCTTCGCGAAGCGAAGGCGGGAGAGGGGACAGGCTCTCAGGTCGCTGCAACCCCTCTCCCGTCTCAATCTCGCTTCGCTCGATTGATCCACCCTCTCCCGCAAGGGGAGAGGGGAAGAGAAGAAACTTACGCCACTTCCTGATCGAGGATCTTCACCGCATTTTCGAGATCCACCGAGACCAGCTGCGACACGCCGCGTTCCGCCATCGTCACACCGTACAGGCGGTGCATGCGCGCCATGGTGATCGGGTTGTGCGTGATGGTGATGAAGCGGGTTTCGGTTGAGGCGCACATTTCGTGCAGCAGGCTGCAGAAGCGCTCCACGTTGTGGTCGTCGAGCGGCGCGTCGACTTCGTCCAGCACGCAGATCGGCGACGGGTTGGTCAAGAACACCGCGAAGATCAGCGCCAGCGCGGTCAGCGCCTGCTCGCCACCTGACAGCAGCGACAGGGTCTGCGGCTTCTTGCCGGGCGGCTTGGCGACGATTTCGAGGCCGGCTTCCAAGGGATCGTCGCTCTCGATCAGCTTCAGCTCGGCTTCGCCGCCGCCGAACAGTTCGACGAACATGCGCTTGAAGTGGCCGTTGACGATGTCGAACGAGGTCATCAGCCGTTCGCGGGCTTCCTTGTTCAGACTCTGGATGCCAGTGCGCAGCTTCTTGATGGCTTCGACGAGGTCGTCGCGCTCGGTGGCGAGGCCGTTATGCGTGCCTTCGACTTCGTTGAGCTCTTCCTCGGCGCGCAGATTGACGGCGCCAAGACGCTCGCGATCGCGGCGCAGCTTTTCCAGGTCGGCTTCGATGTCGGCCAACGGCGGCAGCGTATCGTCCTGGCGGACTTCGGCCAGCGCCGCGACGCCTTCCGGCTCGACTTCGAGCATGTCGCGGATTTCGCGCTCGATGTCCTCTAGGCGGCGCTTGCCGCTTTCCATGCGCTCTTCCGTGCGGGCGCAGGCTTCGCGGGCGGCGGAGAGCGCTTCCAGCGAGCCGCGGGCATCGCGGTCGGTCTCGCGCATGGCGTTTTCGGCCGAGGCGAGTGCGTTGGCGGCGAGCTGGCGGGCCTGTTCGGCGCTCTCGACTTCGGAGATCAGCGCGCGGCGCTTCTGCAGATAGAGCGCCGGGGCGTCTTCGAGTTCGGCGCGCTCACGAGTCACTTCGGCGACGCGCGCGGCAACGGTCTCTATCTGCGAGGCGGCGGAGGTCTTGCGGTTCGCCCAGTCGGTGCGCTCGGCGATGATCGCCTGCAGGCGGCGGTCGGCGAGTTCAGCTTCGCGGGCCAAAGCCTGCGCTTCGGCGCGCACTTGAGCTGCGCCGCGGCGATGGCCTTCGATCTCGCCACGCACGGTCGCGAGCTGCGCCTCGGCGTCGGAGCTTTCCGGCAGATATTCCAGCGCGGCATGCGCGCTCTCATGGGCGGCTTCCGCCTCCATGCGATCGTTGGACAGGCGCGACTGCGCTTCGGTCAGCGTCGCGCGGCGGGCCGCATGGCGGTTGATCTCGCGCTCGGCGTTGGCATGGCGCTCGCGGGCCTGGTCGACGTCGCGGCGGGCATTGCGCAGTGCGTCGCGCGATGCGCCTTCGGCCGAGGCCGCAGCCTTCAGCGCCTGTTCGGCGCTTTCCAGCGCTTCGCGCTTGGCAATGGCGTCGATCTTGGCGTTTTCCAGATCGGCTTCGATATCGGTCAGGCGCGCGCGCTCGGCGAGGCGACGGGCGGCGCCGGTCGGCGCATGCGCACCGGCGACGAAACCGTCCCAGCGCCAGACGTCGCCTTCCAGCGACACCAGCCGCTGGCCGGTCTGTAGCTGCGAGACCAGCGCTGCGCCCTGATCCTTGGAGACGACGCCGATCTGCTTCAGGCGGCGTGCGAGTTCGGCCGGCGCGTTGACATGCGAGGCCAGCGATTCCACGCCGGCGGGCAGGACGGGATCGTTGGCGTGGTCGCCGGCATTGGTCCAGCGCATCGGCGCCGAGGGATCGACCGGCGCGTCGAGATCGTCGCCGAGCACGGCGCCGAGCGCCTTTTCATAGCCCTTGGTGACGCTGACGCCGTCGATGATCGGCGGCCACAGATTCTTGGTCTCGCCGTTGAGGATCTTCGAAATCGTGCGGGCTTCGGTCTCGAGCCGCTGCACCTTCCTGTCGGCGTCGTTGAGCGGCGCGCGCGAGGCTTCCAGCGTCTGCCGGGCCGCGATATGCGCGGCCTCGTTGTCCGCCACGCTGCCTTCGGCCTGCAGCAGGATTTCCTGCGAGGTCTCCATCAGGGCGGCGAGCTCATCCAGATCGCCGAAGCCCGATGTCTGCGCCGTCAGCGCCTCGATCTCGGCCTCGACGCTGGCGATTTCCTGGCCCAGACGCGCCAGACGATCGGCCTGGCTGCGGACATTGGACTGCAACTGGTTGCGCTTGGCGGTCATGTCCGCATGGGCGGTGGTGAGTTCGGTGAAGGTGCGCTCGGCGGCGGCCAGCACAGCCTCGGCCTCGGAGACGCGGTCATCGACGCCGCCACGCAGCTCGACGCGCTGCATGATCTCTTCCTTGAGCATCGCGTCTTCTTCGTCGAGACGGAGCAGCGCGAATTCGGCGTCTTCCGACTGCTTCATCTCGCGCGCGACATCGCTCTCGAACTGCGTCAGGCGACGGTCGAGCTCGGCGGCGCGCTCCTTGGCGCGCTCTTCCTCGCGGTCGAGCATGTCGCGGGCATTGGTCAGGCGCTGCAAACCGGCGGCGGCAGCAGCTTCCGCCTCGCGCAGCGCAGGCAATTCGCTGGCGCGGATCGCCTGGATGCGCGCGGCTTCGCCCTGCTCACGCGTACGTTCGGCGAGATCGCGGACATACTGGTCGTGCAGCGTCGCGGCTTCGGCATTGTCCTGATGCGCCTGCAGCCAGCGCAGGTGGAACAGCATGGCCTCGGCCTTGCGCACCTTGCCGGCGACTTCGCGGTAGCGGATCGCCTGGCGGGCCTGCTTTTTCAGGCCTTCCATCTGGCCCGACAGCTGGCCGATCACGTCCTCGACGCGGGTGAGGTTGGTTTCGGCGGCCTTCAGGCGCAGCTCGGCTTCGTGGCGGCGCGCATGCAGGCCGGCGACGCCGGCGGCGTCTTCCAGCACGCGGCGGCGCTGCTCGGGCTTCGCCTGGATGATTTCGCCGATCTTGCCCTGGTGGACGAGGGCGGGCGAACGCGCGCCGGTGGCGGCATCGGCAAACAGGATCTGCACGTCGCGGGCGCGCACGTCGCGGCCGTTGATGCGGTATTGCGACCCGGCTTCGCGCTCGATGCGGCGGGAGATTTCGAGAATTTCGGCGTCATTGACCATGGCCGGCGCGGTGCGATCGGTATTGTCGATCGTCATCACCACTTCGGCGTGGTTGCGCGAGGCGCGGTTGCCGGAGCCGGCGAAGATCACCGCGTCCATGTCGGCGGCGCGCAGCGACTTGTGCGAGGTTTCGCCCATCGCCCAGCGCAGCGCTTCCACCAGATTGGACTTGCCGCAGCCGTTCGGGCCGACGACGCCGGTCAGACCGGGCTCGATCATGAAGTCGGTCGGTTCGACGAACGACTTGAATCCGTGCAGGCGCAGGCGCGTGAGTTTCATGGATACGGTACTCTGGTTAGCCGACAGGCCACTTTATTCAAAAAGCCCCGAGAATCGCGAATCCCCCAGCACGAACAATAGCATAAATGCATCTGCCGCGCGGACGGAGACTCGCTAGTCGCGGCTCTCATTGGCCCGGACAATGGCGAGACGAGGGCAGCCGCGCAACCGCGGAACCCCGCTTTTCCCAAGGGTTTTGCGGGGGATAGGTGGGGGAGGGTGAGAAAAAGGGCTTGTTTTAAGGGGGGAGGAGGGGCCTCCAAATGCCCGTTGCGGTGAGAGCGCCCGTGATGGACCGCCTGCGGCGTATTCCTTCAATGGGCCAGATGGCTGCCAGCAGATATTTGGGGAGTGGAGATAGGGCGCGTGGGTTGAGGTAGATTGGTCTGTAGGGTGCAAAGAGGCGAGGTCGATAATCGACTTAGATAAAATGAGGGGGAGGCGATGAAAGGCCATTGGCTGGGGCGGTACGCAGGGACTAACTCCGGTGCTGCCGTTCTAGAGATCGATCAGATTGGCTCCTTCTTTGAAGTGCAAGCCTATGTGTTCGATGATCGAATGGATCTGCCTTCCATCAACGCATTCGTTCGAATCCCAATCGGAAGCAGCTCCTTTTCCACAGCAAGTGTACCTCTAACCCCGCTGGACCCCCACACTCTAGACTTCTCAAATTGGGCGCTACTGCGTGAGCGCTTTCCTGGTGTCACCTTTCCCGCGACTGCCGATATTGACTGGGAGTGGGCGGGCAATTCGATAAAGGTAAAATTGCAGACGAATATAGATACCAACGGTGAAGCCATTCTGCATCGATCGACGGCTAGAAGGCCGTCGGATATTGAGCCGCTAGATGTGAATTCTTGGGAAGAGTTTCGCCATTACGTGCGTAGTCTTGAGCACTATCAATACATTTATCGCGGACAAGAGAGCAATCAGTGGCGACTATGCACAGCATTTCATAGGACAGAGCGTACCGATCTCGTGAGGTTCTTGAGAGATGACGTGGCTGCTTTGCATCAGCATTTAAGCAGTTTAACGAGACACGTATTTGATCTCAAGAATCCGATCGAACACGGAGCTTTTGTAAGTCTCGCGCAGCATCACGGCTATCCGACGCCCCTTCTAGATTGGACCTATTCACCGTTCATTGCAGCTTATTTTGCGTTTAAGCGCGCTCGTAATTCCGAAGGCAGCGTTCGCATCTTCTTGTTCGATCGAACGCAGTGGCGATCCGATTGGAATCAGTTGCAAAAACTCTCGCCGGCGCGACCCCATTTTTCAATTCTAGACGCCATCGCGATCAACAATCCGCGGTTAGTTCCTCAGCAGGCGTTGCTAACTGTCACGAACGTGGAAGATGTTGAGGACTATGTGAGATCGAAGGAGACGGTAGAGAAAACCTACCTGCGTGCGATAGATTTGCCTGCCTCGATTCGAACCGAGGTTTTAGGTGAGTTGAGCATGATGGGCATCAACGCCGGTTCACTATTTCCCGGCCTCGACGGCGCGTGCGATCAGTTGAAAGATCGGCTATTCGGCTATTAGTGAGTCTCACTGCTTTGCTACAGCATGCAAATGCTGCGAGCACTGCGCGAAGAGTTACACGTCCCGCGCATATCCATTCGGACGGCGCTGTTGCGGTGCGCCGAGTACGGCAATGCAGAGGCCGAGAAATGCCAGGCCGATGATCTCGCAGATGAAATTTTCAAACATGATACGCCCCTCACGCTAATGGGACGAGAATGCGGAGATGGCGCTTAAACGTTCCTTAACGCGCGTTTACGCTTCGATAATGTGTGGAAACACAGTTAATCCGCGAGGGCACCATCCGTTAAGATCTGCTGACGCGCGGGCGCCACTATCACCGGCGGCTATCGCCTGATATCAGCGGGCGCGGGCCTGCGCGCTGCGCGGCGTCGGGATTTCGGCCTTCAGCGCGGCTTCGCCTTCGGGCGTGATGCGATAGCGCACCGGCGAGCCGGCCAGCGGTGCGATCCAGGTCTTTTCGACCATCTTGGACAGGGTCTTCGGCCCGGCAGGCATCAAATGCGGCGCAAGCAGGCCCGGCGTATCGCGCAATTTCTGAAGCGCGGTGCGCTCGACATAATGCGGCAGGTGGCTGGCGCGTGTCGGCATGGGGCAAGGCTCATCGAGTTGGACGAGGGGAACTGAACTATCCTTTTGGGTGAACTACGTGAACGCATGAGCGCGGCTTCAGTTGCATCCGGCATCGAAAAAATGCCCGGCGGGCACTTGACAGTTTTCCTATAAGATTATAATCAAATCTTATCCGGTTCGCGAGGGGCGCTTCATGAGGCGTCTTGAAGTGGGACAGGGATGCGGCGCCTGCGGGTGTGGGGTGACGTACCCCGCGCACTCGGGAGGCCTTGGGTCACCGTCCGGCCCCACTACGGGGGTCTGCCACTCATGCTGGCTGGACGTGGCATTGGTGAACGGCGGGAAACCGTCGGGATCAGCGGAGTGCGGAGCTCTGCGCCTTTGCCCGGAAGAACGGTCCCGGGGACAGAAATCGCCGCGGTGGCGCGCCGTGAGGCGTTGCGCGGTTGCAGCTTGCCGGCGTTCCGGTGGAGCGGATCGCGATAAAACCACCCTTTGCGCCTCACGGCGCGTCGCCACCCCTCATCGTTCGAGGGGCACTGCTCACACCTCGGACGCGCAAGCGCCGCGAGATTGCGGGCGCGTGGCTGTTTGAAGCGAGGAATCAGAGAACACGATGGCGCGGCAGCGCGCTAATGCGATGCGCTGGCCGAGAACGCGTTGACGATGACCACGCCGGTCAGGATGAAGCCGATGCCGATAATGGCGGCGAGATCGAGCGCCTGCCGGAATGCAAAATAGCTCACCGCCGAAATCAGCACGATGCCGAGCCCGCTCCAGATCGCATAGGCGATCCCGACCGGCATCACCTTCAGCGCGTGCGACAGGAAATAGAGCGACAGGATGTAGCAGACGGCCATGCCGAACGTCGGCCAGAGCTTCGTGAACTGCTGCGACTGCGCCAGCAGCGCCGTGCCGACGGTTTCCAGCACGATGGCGCAGCCAAGGGCGGCGTAGTTGAGGAAGGTCGGGGTCATGAAAGGGCTCGGGCGTTCAGGAATCCCTCCCCGCGTAAAGGCGAGGAGGGACAAGAAGACCTCAGCTCTTCAGCAGCGGGGTGATCTTCTTGGAGAATTCCTCGAACGACTGCTCGCCCTTCAGCATTTCGCCATTGATGAAGAAGGTCGGTGTCGAATTCACCTTCAGCACTTCATTGGCATATTTCTGATCGGCGGCGATCTTGTCGAGCAGTGCCTGGTCCTTCAGGCATTCTTCCACGGCCTGCTGGCTGAGGCCGGCCTGCTTGCCGATGCGGGTCAGGGTCGCGGCGGTGTCCTTCATCACCCAGTCGTTCTGCTGCTTGAACAGCATGTCGATGACGGCGAAGTACTTGCCCGAGTCTTCCTTGGCGATGCAGCGCGCCAGCATCGAGCCGGCGGCGGCCTTGATGTCGAGCGGGAATTCGCGAAACACGAAGCGGATCTTGTTGGTGTCGATGAAGGCTTCCTTGATCTTCGGGAACACCTGCTCGGTGAAGGCTGCGCAATGCGGGCAGGTCATCGAGGCATATTCGGTGACGGTGACGGCGGCATCCTTCGGGCCGAGCGCCATGTCGGGCAGCGACACCGGCTTGGCGACGTCGACGGCGTTCTGCGCGAAAGCCTCGGAGATCAGCTGCAGCGGCGACAGGCCGATGGCTGCTGCGGCGCCGGTCAGGGCAAGGGCGGCGGTGAAGTCACGGCGCGTGATGATCAAAGGAATGCTCCAAAGCGGCGGCGGACGCCGGGAAAAGGTTCGCTTCGCTAACTTGAAACCACAAATGTGGCAAGCACGCGCCGGTTCCGGGCGAGCTGGAAAGCCTCAACTTCGCTTGATCGAGGCGCCCAGCCGCGCGAGCGCCTCGCGCAAGGCGTCGTCCTCGACCTCGGGCAGCGTTTCCGCAACCTGGGCGATGGCCTTGGCATCCGGCGGCTTCACGGTGCGGCGAGGCTGCGGCCGCGACAGCGGCGCCTGGCGCAGCGCGATCTTGCCGACCGCATTCCAGCCGAAAAAGCGGTTCACCCGCTGCAGGATCGCGTCCGACGAATGCTGGATCTCCAGCGCCATCGGGCCCTCGACGCGCAGGATGAGTGTCGCCGGCTCCTGCGGCTGGCCTTCCACAGGCCGCGGCCACTGGATCTTCAGCGGCTCCGAGAAGTTCGCCACCTGCTGGCCGGCGATTTCCGCCCAGCGTGTCACCAGTTCGCGCGAGGCAAAGCCCTGTTTGGCATAGGCATCGGCAAACACCCCGCCGAGCAGGACGGAGAGCGGTTTCGCCGAGATATAGCCGGGCTTGTTCATGGTCGGGCGTTTTGGATACATGGTCGGCATGAGTCTATCAGCCGCCGCCACCCGACGAAAGAAACCTTCCACACGGGATAGCGGGGAAAGCGCCGCCGCAAAGCGCCCGGCGCAACTGCTTGCCTGGTACGACAAGCATCGCCGCCGCTTGCCGTGGCGGCCGTTGCCCGGCGAGGGCATCGATCCCTATCGGGTCTGGCTGTCGGAAATCATGCTGCAGCAGACCACCGTGCAGGCGGTCGGGCCGTATTTCGCCAAGTTCCTGGCACGCTGGCCCACGGTGAGCGATCTCGGCAGTGCCTCGCAGGACGATGTGCTGCGGATGTGGGCAGGGCTCGGCTACTACTCCCGCGCGCGCAATCTCCATGCCTGCGCCGTCACCGTGCTGCGCGACCATGGCGGCGTCTTCCCGGATACCGAGGACGGCCTGCGCGCGCTGCCGGGCATCGGGCCCTATACGGCATCGGCCATCGCCGCGATTGCCTTCGGCCGCCAATGCATGCCGGTGGACGGCAATATCGAGCGGGTGACGTCGCGGCTCTATGCGGTGGAAGAGCCGCTGCCGAAATCCAAGCCGGTGATTGTGGGCCTCGCAGCCACACTGCTCGGTCCCTCGCGGGCGGGCGACAGCGCCCAGGCGCTGATGGATCTCGGCTCGACGATCTGCACGCCGAAGAAGCCGGCCTGCGCGCTGTGCCCGATCAATGACGATTGCGCGGCAAAGACCCGCGGCGATCAGGAGACGTTTCCGCGCAAACTGCCGAAGAAGGCCGGCACGCTGCGCCGCGGCGCGGCTTTCGTGGTGACGCGGGGCAACGAACTGCTGGTGCGCACCCGCCCGGAAAAGGGCTTGCTGGGAAACATGACCGAAGTGCCGTCATCGGAGTGGCTGGCCGGTCACGATGACAAGGACGCCTTGAAGCAGGCGCCGACCTTAAAAAATCTCACGGCGTGGCATCGCAAAACAGGCGCGGTCACCCATATCTTCACGCACTTCCCTCTGGAGCTCGCCGTCTATACGGCGCACGTCCCACCCCGCACCCGCCCCCCGGAGGGCATGCGCTGGGTCCCGATCGCAACACTGGATGACGAAGCCTTGCCGAACGTCATGCGCAAGGTCATTGCGCATGGCCTGGATTGAAGTTTGAATCCAGACGCTTGAATGCGCGCCGGCGCGCGAGCTGGATCAGCCCGCGCTGGAAAGTTGCGACGATTGCGGCAGTGTCACGATCGGCGGCTTCGCGTTGAGCCCTTCAACCTGAAATCCGGCGACGCGCTTGTAGTCGGCGGCGATGTCTTCGAGTTCCTGCTGCGAGAGCACGTCGGTCACGACATTGAAGCCCTCGGGCGCGCGCTCCTCGACGATCTGCATGACCTGTTCCGGTCCATTGCGGCGGTTCAGCATCACAAGGTCGGTGGTCGCGGGGCGTCGTTCGGCCTCATAGGCTTCGAGCGCAGCCGGCACGTCGCCAAGCGCAAGAATCTCACGCGTCAGCACGCGCGCGTCGAGAATGGCCTGCGACGCGCCGTTGGAGCCGATCGGATACATCGGATGTGCGGCGTCGCCCATCAGCGTGACGCGGCCGAAGGTCCAGCGATCGACCGGATCGCGATCGACCAGCGGATATTCATAGGCGTGCGGACAGTTGCTGATCAGGCCGGGCACGTCGAGCCAGTCGAAGCGCCAGTCCTTGAACCAGGGCAGGAATTCATCGAGTCGCGCGGCGCGGTTGTAGTCTTCGCGGCGCCACTCATAGGTTGGCGGCATGTGCCGTTCGGCCACCCAGTTGATGTCGTATTTGCCATCGGCATCGGGTGCCTGCGAGATCGGGTAGCAGACGAATTTCAGGATCTCATGGCCGGCCATGATCATGGTGCGGCCGGTCAGGAACGCATCGCTCTTGGTGATGCCGCGCCACAGAATGCGGCCATTCCAGAGCGGCGCGCCTTCCTGCGGATATAGCTTCTGCCGGATCGCCGAATGGATGCCATCGGCGGCGATCAACAGCGTGCCGTCATGGCTGCCGGCGGATTTGCCGGTGGCCTTGTCGATGAAGTCGGCGCGAATGCCGTCCGGCGTTTCCGTCCAGCCGGTCAAATGACGGCTGGTGAGGATGTTCTCCGCGCCGAGGCGTTCGATGGCGGTGTCGAGCAGGATCTGCTGCAGCCTGCCGCGGTGGATCGAGAACTGCGGCCATCTGTAGCCGGCCTCGATGCCGCGCGGTTCGCTCCAGATCGGCTTGCCGTGCTTGGAGAAGAAGGCGAGTTCGCGGGTGCGCACGCCGGACGCGTCGAGCTGGTCGTGCAGGCCGAGTTCGATCAGCTCGCGCACCGCATGCGGCAGCACATTGATGCCGACGCCGAGCGGCCTGAGCGCCGGCACGCTTTCAAACACGCGGCATGGCACGCCGATCTGGTGCAGGCTGAGCGCAAGCGTCAGTCCGCCAATTCCGCCGCCTGCAATGAGAACGGTCATTTTGTTGCCTCCCCCTCGATTTGATCGAGGTCATGGCACGGGAAAGGCAATCGCGGCAACTGGGACGATCGCGACGGAAAAATGCGTCCGGATCGTCCGCCGGCAGCGAATTCATGGTGGACGGAACCTTAACGCAAAATTCAGCCGCGTTCCCTAATACCGGTAGCACTTCTTTTTGGGTGAATCGGTCACCGACAGGTCAATGATGTCCAACCAGATTAAGCCGAGCGGCCGCGAGACTTTCTTTCCGGCTTCGGAGCTCATCGTATCCAAGACGGATCTCAAGGGTCGCATGACCTATGTAAATCGTCTGTTCTGCAAGATGGCCGGCTATACCGAAGAACAGTTGCTCGGCCAGCCCCACAGTCTCATCCGTCATCCCGACATGCCGCGCAGTGTCTTCAAGCTGCTCTGGGACACGGTCGAGGAGCGCCGCGAGATCTTCGCCTTCGTGAAGAACATGGCGAGCAATGGCGATCATTACTGGGTCTTCGCCCATGTCACGCCGTCCTACGGCCTCGACGGCAAGGTCGCCGGCTATCATTCCAATCGCCGCGTGCCCGCGCCGGATCTTATCAAGAAGACCATCGCACCACTCTATGCCGAAGTCTTGGCCATCGAGAAACGGCACGTGAACGGCAAGGAATCCCTCGCCGCCGGCTACAAGGCCCTTACCGATTTCGTTGCATCCCAGAAGGTCAGCTATGACGAACTTATGTTTTCTCTCAAGAGCGCAGCTTAGCACGCTCGTCGTCATTGCCGGCTCTGTGCTTGCTCTGGTACTTCAGTTCTTCGGTCTTCTAGTCGCAGCCATGGTCTGCCAGGCCGTTGCGATCGCGGCGGCAATTGTCGCGCTTGTCCTGATGGGCAAGACGGCGCGCCTGATCGAAAAGGCGCGTATCGCTTGTCAGCGCATCGCGCAGGGAGATTTCGAGGCCCGTATCCTTGGAATCCCGGTGCGCGGCGTCACCGGCGAGTTGCTGCACAGCGTCAATGACATGATCGATGGTTGCGATGCCTTCGTGCGTGAATCCACCGCGGCGATGGCGGCGCTCAACGACAACAAATACTACCGGCGCATCCTGCCGGGCGGATTGCATGGCGGCCTGTTGCACGGCGCGAAGGCGATGAACGCGGCGACCGACAGTATCGCCGACCGCATCAAGAATTTCGAGCGCCAGACCAGCCAGCTCGAATCCACCGTGAGTGGCATCGTATCCGCACTCGACAGCGGCGCGGTCGAGATGAGCAGCACCGCAGGCAATCTGCGGACCGGTGCATCCTCGACATTGACCCGCGTCACATCGGTGGCGGCGGCATCCGAACAGGCGTCCGCCAACATGCAGTCGGTGGCTTCGGCCACCGCGCGGCTGTCATCCAGTGCCAGCGAAGTCGGCGCCGACGTCAATCGCTCGGCCGCAATTGCCGGCCGCGCCGTCGAACGCGTCGCCGATGCAGCCAGCAATGTGGACGTGCTTCGCGCCGTTGCGGTGCGCATCAGCGAGGTCGTGACTTCGATCAATGTGATTGCCAGCCAGACCAACCTGCTGGCGCTGAACGCAACGATCGAAGCGGCCCGTGCAGGCGATGCCGGTCGCGGCTTTGCCGTGGTGGCGCATGAAGTAAAGGCGCTGGCGACACAGACCGCCAACTTCACCGCCGAGATCGAAAAAGAAATCGGCCAGGTTCAGTCGGCCACCGACAAGGTCTCCTCATCGATCACGGAGATCGGCACCGTGATCGCGGAAGTGAACGAGATCACCGGTAAGGTCGCGAGTGCCTCGGAAGCGCAGTCCGCGGCAACAGCCGATATCGCGCGCAACATCGATGAGGCCTTCGCCGTGGTGCGCGAGATTTCAACCAACATTCAGTCGCTGGCAACGACCGCCAAGGACACCGAACAACTCGCCACATCGACCATGGTGGCATCCGGCGATCTGTCGTCGCAGTCGGGATTGCTGACCAAGGAAATCCGCGGCTATCTCGGCGAGGCCCGGCAGAATCTGGTACGCCAGGCCGCCGCGCGCTGATCGCGTCCGCTTATTTCGATTGGTCTGGAATTGGCGCCACTGCGGCGCCAATTTCTTTGGCGGTGAAGGTGTGCCTGTCAGGCGCTGATATCGGTGAAGAAACCGCTGGCGCTTCCACCATTCTCGGTCTTCTTGTTCACGGCTTCCTTGATCTTGTCGGCAATCTTCTGCTCGATCTCCCGCTGTTGTTCGGGCGACATGTTCTTCAGTTCTTCTTCCGTCACGCCGATGCTCGACAGCAGCGCGTCGCGCATTTTTTCCGCCGGCGTCTTTTTCGCGTAGTCGAGAAATTTCTCTTCCGGCGATTTTGCTGCCGTTGTTGCATTGCCGAGGCCGCTCTCGGCCTTATCGGACGGCTGCAGCCTGTTCGGGAGCTTGAAGGACTGCATGGTGGAGATGATGGAGTTCGACATCTGAATTTCTCTTGCTGCGAGATATTTGCGACCCACTACGCAAAAATCAGGCCATCAGAAATATTCAGACATCATAAGCACTTGGGAATTTGCAGTTGCTGAGCGACGTTGCCTGCCGGCAAGCTTTGCCGGCAAATTTGACCGGGTGCGATATGTCAGGCCGTACGGCGCTTCGGCGGATCGAGCTCGCGGCCGGTTTCCAGCATGATCTTGCGGAGCCAGATCGAGCCGGAATCGAATTGCGCGCGTGTCGGCGTGAACATGAACTGTTCGTCGTTGCCGGGATCGAATGGCGGCGCAATTGTCGTGAGCGATAGCGGCTGAGCCAATGCGGCAATCAGGCGTCGCGGCACAAAGGCCACGAGATCGGTCCGTGCCGCGACGTGCAGCGCCTCGATATAGCTCGGCACGACGAGGGCAATCCGTCGCTCGAGCTTCTTGCTGTGCAGCCAGTCGTCGATCAGATCTTCGCTCTGGCCTCGGAGCACCACGGCAACATGGCGAGCTTTGAGAAATCCCTCGGTGGTCTTCAGGCGCGCCGCCGCCGGATGGCCCTTGCGGACGGCGAGGGCGTCGGAATCGACATAGAGCAACTGACGATGGAAGCCGTTGAAGGCGTTGCCGATGCTGATCACCATGTCGAGGCTGCGGGCGAATTCCGCCGTCATGATCGAAGGGCCGCGCCATGGCACGACATTGATCCGGACGCCCGGCGCGATGCTGTCGAGCTTCTTCATCAAGGGTGGCATCAGCAATTCGACGGCGAGATCCGGCATCATCAGTCGAAAATGCCGGTCGCTCTGGCTGGCATCGAAGACGTCTGGAACGAACAGTCCGCGGACCTGCTCCAGTGTCTGGGCGAGCGGTGCTCGCATGGCCTGCGCCCGCGGCGACAACTCCATGCGCGCGCCGACGCGGACGAGCAGCGGGTCGCCGAGCAGATCGCGAAGGCGTCGCAGGGCATGACTGGTGGCCGGTTGCGACAATCCGATCCGCATCGCGGCGCGGCTGACGCTGGCCTCGCGCAGCAATGCGTCGAGCGCGACCAGCAGGTTGAGATCAAGCGCGGCCAAATTCATAGGCCGAATATATATCATACAGACTATCGATTGGAAGAATGGGGATGCCCCAACCCATACTGCGTCATCGTTCAAGCGATGGAGCAGAACAATGAGCACGGCAGACAACAAGAAGCTTATCCAGCAGATCTATAACGATTCAGCCAACCGCAGCGGCACGACCTTCGCCGATCATCTCGCGGATGATGCATGCTGGGTCGTCGTCGGCCAATATTCTTGGGCACATACGTTCAGGGGGAAGGATGCGATCCTCAACGGCCTGATGGGACATTTCAGGTCGCTGTTCGACATTCGACCGCGCACGGTCGCTTCCAACTTCATTGCGGAAGGCAATCTGGTGGTGGTCGAGGCCAAGGGCGACAACATCACCAAGACCGGCGATCGTTACGACAACGACTACTGCATGGTGTGGCGCGTCGAGAACGGCAAGATCACCATGATCAAGGAATATTGCGACACGGCATTGGTCGAGCGGGTGCTGGGTCCGTTCCCGGAAGAGATGGCACGCGTGCCTGCCTAACACAAAATGCCGGGCGCAGTGTTGCGCCCGGCATTCGTCGGATGGCTCGTGATTAGGCGACCTTGGTCGCCAGATGCTTGAACATGGCGGCGCGGGCCTCGTCGTCCATCTCGGCCTTGAACTTGAATTGGTCCTTCAACGCGACAGCCTTCGCCGCGGCGGGACGTGCCGAGATCTCGTCATGCAGGCGCTTCACATTGGGGAATTGGGCGAAGCCCTCGTCGCCTAGGATGAAGTTCGTCATCCGCACCCAGCCCCAGACATCCATGTCGACGATCGTGTAGCTGTCGCCGACCATATATTGCCGTCCGGCCAGGCGTTCATTGAGCACGCCGAGATGGCGTTTCGCCTCAAACTGATAGCGATTATGCGCGTAGTCGATCTTCTCCGGCGCGAAATGCTTGAAGTGGACGGCCTGGCCGAAAAACGGGCCGACGCCGGTGGCGACGAACATCAGCCAGGACAGCATCTCGCCGCGATTGGCCGGGGTGTTGGCGGGCAGGAATTTGCCAGTCTTTTCGGCGAGGTAGAGCAGGATGGCATTGCTGTCGAACACCTTGACGCCGTCGTCGTCGATCGCAGGCACCTTGCCGTTCGGATTGACCTTCAGGAAGTCCTGGTTGAATTGCGCGCCCGTGCGGGTGTCGATGGCGATGGGCTCATAGGGCAGGCCGGCTTCTTCCAGAAACAGCGCGACCTTGGTCGGGTTTGGCGACCCGTTGAAGTAAAACTTCAGCATCTCAAATCTCCCTGGATTTTGTACGTCAAAGCGCGAGGCGAGGACCGCGGGCGCGGACCGTCGTCTCGTGCTTTGAATTCATGGGGAGTGCAAGCGATGTTTTGACGAAGGCCGGGCGCATGCGTCCGGCGGGTGGCATGGGCGGGGACTTTAGACCGCACCCATTTCGCTGCGGATTTCAGCGCGGAGTTCGTCGATCAAGCGCAGGCCCTTCTTGGTCTCGACATGCCAGAACGTCCAGCCGTTGCAGGAGGCGGAGCCCTGGGCCATCGCGCCCATGCGATGGATCGAGCCGACCTTGTCGCCGAACATGATGGCGCCGTCGGCGCGCACCAATGCACCATGACGCTTCTTGAGATCAACCAGCTTGGTGCCGGGCGAGATCATGCCGCGCTCGACCAGTTCGGAGAACGCCACACGTGGCGCACTGCGCGCTGTCATGAACGGGGCCAGGGTGGCTTCCGGTAGCGGCTCGATCGCAGCGATGCGTGCTTCGGCAGCGGCGGCGTAGTCGCGGTCGCGTTCGAAGCCGATGTAATTGCGGCCGAGGCGCTTGGCAACAGCGCCGGTGGTGCCGGTGCCGTTGAACGGATCGATGACGAGATCGCCGGGTTTCGACGATGACAGCAGCACGCGGGCCAGCAGGCCTTCCGGCTTCTGGGTCGGGTGAACCTTCTTGCCGTCCGAGCCCTTCAGGCGTTCGTCACCGGTGCAGAGTGGGATCAGCCAGTCGGAACGTGCCTGCACGTCCTCATTCGCGGCCTTGAGGGCTTCGTAATTGAACGTATAGCCCTTGGCGTTCTCGTCGCGCGCAGCCCAGATCATGGTCTCATGCGCATTGGTGAAACGACGGCCGCGGAAATTCGGCATCGGATTCGATTTGCGCCACACGATATCGTTGAGGACCCAGAAGCCGAGATCCTGCATGATCGCGCCGACGCGGAAAATGTTGTGGTAGGAGCCAATGACCCACAAGGTCGCCGACGGCTTCATGATACGGCGTGCGGCCAGGAGCCACGCGCGCGTGAAGTCGTCATATGCGGCGAATGACGAGAACTTGTCCCAGTCATTATTCACCGCATCGACATGGGATTCATCGGGGCGCTTGAGATCGCCCTTCAGCTGCAGATTGTACGGCGGATCTGCGAACACCAGATCGACCGACCCTGCCGGGAGTTTTGACATCTCTGCGACGCAATCACCAATGACGATGCTGCTGCTCGGAGAGGTTTCGAAGTGAGAGCGGGGCGCCCTTGCAGACGCCCCGCGACGCGAAACAACCATGACTCAATTACTCTGACTCAGGCGACGCTGTCGGCGACGCGGGACTAAACAACCGACAGGCAGACATTGACCGGGCAAAGTAAAAATCGACTTAATTGGTAACGAGTTCGAACTAGGCAAGTTTTGCCGGGCAGGTTAATGCTTAATGGAATGGAAATTTTGCGCTGCAATTGCGTTATGGTGTTCGGATCGCGTCAAACCGGTCTAAAATGCTGCGACTTGAAATGAAGGAATTACCTCATGCGTTACGATGACTTCCGTCGCAGCGACAATATCGACGACCGTCGTGACGATAGCGGCGGCGGATATGGCGGCGGAGGTGGCGGTGGTTTCGGAATTCCGGGCGGTGGCGGTGGTCTCGGCATCGGCACGGTGATTGTGCTTGGCCTCGTTGGCTGGGCGTTCGGCATCGATCCGCGCATTCTTATCGGCGGTGCAGAAATTCTCACCGGCGGCCAGCAGGCGCCGACCTATCAGACCGATCGGCGCTCGACGCCGACGAAATCAGGCGCGCCTACCGATGAAATGGGCAGCATGATTTCGGGCGTGCTCGGCGAGATCGACGATCGCTGGGATGAAATCTTCAAGGAGAGCGGACAGAAATATACGGGGCCGCAGATCGTGCTGTTTCGTAATGCCACCAATGGCGGGCGTTGCGGCAATGCGCAGTCGGCGATGGGGCCGTTCTACTGTCCGCCCGACAAGAAGATCTATCTCGACACTGGCTTCTTCCGTCAGGTCGAAACCAAATTTCGCGGCTGCTCCGGCAATGCCTGCAAATTTACCGCGGCATATATCATTGCGCATGAAGCCGGCCATCACATTCAGAACCTGCTCGGGATCATTCCGCGCGTGACACGGCTGCAGCAGCAGGCGGGCAGCAAGGCGGAGGCCAATCTGCTGCAGGTTCGCGTCGAACTGCAGGCCGATTGTCTGTCGGGCGTCTGGGTCAATCGCGAATCTAAGAAGCGGCCCGGTTTCCTCGAAGCCGGTGACATCGATGCCGCGTTGCAGACCGCGTCCGCCATCGGCGACGATACGCTGCAACGTCAGGCACAGGGCCGCGTTGTGCCGGATTCCTTCACGCATGGTTCTGCCGAACAGCGCAAGCGCTGGTTCATGACTGGCTATCAGCAAGGCACCGTGCAGGCCTGCAACACATTTGCGACGGATCGGCTTTAGCGATGGAGCCGGACACGACCAAGGCCTTCGTGCCGCTCAACATTGCGGTACTGACCATCTCCGATACGCGCTCGCTTGACGACGACAAGTCCGGCGCGACGCTGGCGGATCGGCTGACATCGGCCGGTCACACGCTGGCGAAGCGAGATATTGTCACTGACGATGTCGAGGCGATCCGGACGATCGTGCGTGGATGGATCGCCGATCCCGCTGTCGACGCGATCATCACGACCGGCGGCACGGGGTTCACCGGCCGCGACGTCACGCCGGAAGCCATCGAGCCTCTGTTCGAGAAGCGGATGGATGGTTTCTCGATTGCGTTTCACATGCTGAGTCACGCCAAGATCGGCACCTCGACGATCCAGAGCCGCGCCACGGCAGGCACGGCCGGCGCGACGTTTATCTTCTGCCTGCCGGGTTCGCCCGGTGCCTGCCGCGATGGCTGGGACGGCATCCTTGCCGCGCAACTGGATTATCGCACGCGGCCCTGCAATTTCGTGGAGATCATGCCGCGGCTCGATGAGCATCTGCGACGCCCGAAGGCGAAGGGCGCGTCGGTCTAGAGCGCGAGCTCCCAGGTCTCGCCGATCAAATCCTGCCCGAAACTGCGATGCGGCTCGGTGGCGACCAGCGCGAAGCCGGCATCCTGATAGATTTTTCGCGCAGCGCCGAGATTGCTCTGGGTCCACAGCGTGATCCTGCGATAACCGCATTGCCGCGCGAAGGCGATGGATTCCGTCACCATGCGCTGGCCGAGCTTTTGTCCGCGCGCCTTGGGATCGATCAGCAAGAGCCGAAACTTGGCGACGTCGTCGGATGCCTTCACGAGAAACAGCGAGCCGACGGGCGCGCCATCCATCTCGGCGATCCAGCAGCGTTCGCGCGTGGCATCGCATGTTGCGACGAATTCTGCGGCGATGTCGGCTACCAGCGCCTTGAAGGATGCATCGAACCCGTATTCACTCGCATAGAGTTCGCCGTGACTGCGGATGACCCAGTCGATATCGCCAGGCTGGAGATCGCGTAGCACTGCAGGCTGAACGGCATCGGGGGCTTGGACGGCCATGATCAGGCGACGATGATCCGGCTGCGTAGCAATGTGCGTGAGGAGCGGCCGAGCTGGCGCAGCAGCCGCGCTTCGGAACGCCGGGCATCGGGTGCGTAGCCGCCGAGACGATCATAGTGTTCGCGGGCGATCAGCAGGCCCTGATCGGCCTTGGGGCCTGTGATCATCCGGACCAGGTGCTTCAGGCCATCGCGAAAATTGGTCTCGTCATAGGGCGAACGCGCATAGCGGAAAATACCTGCGCGGGGGCGCTCGCTGGTCGAGACGCGCTGGATGAATTGCTGGGTCTCCTCGATCCAGCCCGCATCGAGCACGGCGCCGGCATGCAGAAACATCAGCCAGGGCGAGCGCGCCTGCTTGGCGCCGGCGGCCATCGCCGCGGCGCGCGATCCTTGCGAGGTCAGGAAGCCGCAGCCGGCGACATCGGCGACGCGTTCGATGACGTCTGTGCCGGCGCGATCGACCAGCAGCACTTCGCGGATCACTCCGGCAGCCGCGCCCGGCACCAGCGCTGCCAGTGTGGCAACAGCGGGCTGTTCGACGCCTTCGGTGGGGATGATCACGCTCAGCATGGGTGTCGGATAATACCTCTCAACAACGGGGTGGCCGCGTTATCATTTCGTCATAGTCTATGCGGCACCGGCGGCTGCTGCAATTTCGGGGCGGTTCGACTTTCGGCCGCCTCTGCAAGGCGGCGGGAGAATGCACAGTGCCCCGGCCGTGTGCCACTTCATCTATGTTCTTGCTTTGTTCCATGTATGCGCTATCGTGGCTTCATGAGTCGCCAGATCGCTGCCCTCAAGCACCCGCCGGTCCCGGCGCCCTCCGATAAGCCGGCGGGTGCGCTTTCCCCTTTTCCCGAGATCGCGGTGGCGATCGACAAGCAGCGGCGGCGCGGCCGCGGTGCCCAGTCCAACGACAGCGGGCGCTACGAGGCAGAGGCCCGGGTCGCCTTTGATGACGGCTGGCAGAGCCTCGATGAATTGCCGCCGTTCAAGACGACCGTTGCGACGGACACCGCGCGCAAGGTCATCACGCGCAACGAGTCGCCGGATATCGGCTTCGACCGTTCGATCAATCCCTATCGTGGCTGCGAGCATGGCTGCGTCTATTGTTTCGCGCGGCCGACCCACGCCTATCTCGGTCTCTCGCCCGGGCTCGATTTCGAATCCAAACTGTTCGTGAAGCCCGATGCGCCGGCGCTGCTCGAGAAGGAGCTGGCCGCCGCCGAATACGAGCCGAAGATGATCGCGATCGGTACCAATACCGATCCGTATCAGCCGATCGAGCGCGAGCGTCAGGTGATGCGTGGCATTCTCGAAGTGCTGGAGAAGACCGGTCATCCCGTCGGCATCGTGACGAAGTCTGCCTTGGTGACGCGCGACATCGATATCCTGGCGCGGATGGCGAAGCGCAATCTGGTCAAAGTGGCGCTGTCGGTGACGTCGCTCGATCCGAAGCTCGCGCGCACCATGGAGCCGCGCGCTTCGACGCCGTCGAAGCGGCTGGAAGCTTTGCGGCAGCTATCCGAGGTTGGCATTCCGACCACGGTGATGGTGGCGCCGGTGATCCCCGCGCTGAACGACAGCGAGATCGAGCGCATTCTCGATGCCGCCGCGCATGCCGGCGTCAAGGAAGCCAGTTACGTTTTGCTGCGGCTGCCGATGGAAGTGCGCGATCTGTTTCGCGAATGGCTGATCGCGAATTATCCGGATCGCTATCGGCATGTTTTCACGCTGATCCGCGAAATGCGCGGTGGCCGCGATTACGACTCGCAATGGGGCACGCGCATGAAGGGCACGGGGCCCATGGCCTGGATGATCGGTCGCCGCTTCGAGATCGCCTGCACGAAGCTTGGCCTCAACAAGCGTCGTTCGAAACTCACCCTCGATCATTTCGAGAAGCCGGCCGGTGCCGGTCAGCAACTGAATCTGTTCTAACTCCGCAGGTCTCGCAGCGTACGGAGTGGTGGAGAGGGGACGTTGGCAGGAAACCAGAGCCTGCCAACGTCCCTCTTTTCGATCTATAGAGTGAGTCTAGGAGTGACACGCATGACGATGACGAAACCACCGGCGCCGATCGCGCGCATGACGGTGATCACGCTGGGCGTCGCGGATATGCGCAGGAGCATTGCGTTCTACGAAGCGCTGGGCTTTACGCGAAAGGCCCGTGCCTCGGGCGATGCCATCGCCTTTTTCGACACCGGCGCCAGCGTCCTGGCGCTGTTTCCGTGGGAGCAATTGGCGCAGGACGCGACATTGCCCGACCATCCAAGGCCGCAGGCGTTTCGCGGCAGCACGCTGGCGTGGAATTGCCGCTCCGAAGGCGAGGTCGATGTGGTTCTCGCTTTCGCCGTCGATTGCGGCGGATCGCTGCTGAAGCCGGCGCGCAAGACCGACTATGGTGGCTATTCCGGCTACTTTGCCGACCCGGACGGGCACGCCTGGGACGTGGTGACGGCACCGGGGATCGAGGTCGGTGACGACCGGCGGGTGCATCTGGACGATTAAGGCCCGACCTGAATAGCGGGCACGATTCGGAGTTCCCGGTTGCGCGTGTTGGCCTGCTTCAGCACGATCCCCCCATGATTCGGGATGTGAAGAAGAAAGCGCCGGCCAAGCCGCGCAAGATCGTGGTCGCGCCGAGCTTTACGCGTGAGCGTGCACTGCTCAAGAAAGGCATTTGGCCGGTAGCGGGCTGCGATGAGGCCGGCCGAGGTCCGCTGGCCGGTCCGGTCGTGGCTGCGGCGGTCGTTCTGGACCCGAACAACATTCCCAAGGGGCTCGACGATTCCAAGAAACTGACGGAGAGCAAGCGCGAGGCGCTGTTCGAGGAAATTTGCGCTACGGCTTCATTCGGCGTCGCCTATGCATCACCCGTCCGGATCGATCGCGACAATATCCTGCGGGCCTCGCTCTGGGCGCTGGCGCGTGCGGTCGCGTCGCTGCCGGACGCGCCGAAACATGTGTTCGTCGATGGCCGCGACAAGATCGATACGACGGCCGATTGCGAGGCGGTCATTGGCGGCGACGCGCTGGTGTTGTCCATCGCAGCAGCCTCGATCATTGCAAAAGTCTCGCGCGATCGGCTGATGTGCCGGCTCGCTGAGGATTGCCCGGGCTATGGTTTCGAGGTCCATAAGGGCTATGGCGTGCCGCAGCATATGGCTGCGCTGAACGAATTGGGGCCTACTATTCATCACCGCAGCCTGTTCGCGCCGGTGGCGGCGGCGCGTGCGCGACACCAGGCGAGCGCCCGTGCGGCGGGCCTGATCGAGACCCAGACCATCCTCGACATCGAGATTTCCGCCTGAGCGCTCAGGCGGTTGCCTCTCCCGGCTCCGCGCCGTATCACCTGAGCAAGCTTCATTCCTTGCTGGCCGGTTCAGACGTTCAATGCGTTTCACCTCCCTGATCGTCGAACTGATCCGCGCCCGGCCACGGCTGGTGTTCTGGATCGTCGTGCTGTGTCAGGCTGCGATCTGGCTGGTCGTGCCTCTGCTGCTCTATCGCGGCCCACCGGGCGATCTCGCCACCGTGCTGGCCTATGGCCGGGAATATCAGGTCGGCACCCATATGGGCCCGCCGCTCGCGTTCTGGCTCGCGGATATCGCCTTCCGGGCTGCCGGCAATCACGTCTTTGGCGTCTATCTGCTGGCGCAGATCTGCGCCGTCCTCACCTTCCGTGCGGTCTATCAGCTGGGCAGCGCCATCGTCGGCGGACCTCAGGCCGTCATCGCCGTGCTGCTCACCATGACGGTCACGGCCTTCAGCACACCCGGCATCGAATTCGGCCCGCTGATCCTGGCGCGGCCGCTCTGGGCGATGTTCCTGCTGCACGCCTGGCTGGCGATCGGGCAGGGTCGTCGCAATGCCTGGTTCGCACTGTCGATCGAGGCCGGCCTGCTGCTGCTGACCACGCCCCATGCGATGTGGCTGCTGCCGCTGCCGCTCGTCTTCGGTCTCGCGACATCGCGCGGTCGGCGTAACCTTGCTTCGTTCGATCCGCTCTATGCGCTTCTGGTCATCGCCGTGCTGACATTGCCATGGGCCATCTGGGTGATCCGGGCAGGAGCGCCCGTGCTGCCGGCGTTGCCGCACCTGGATGATCTCGCCGGAAAGGCGCGGCAGTGGAGTATCCTGATCGCCTGGCTGCTTGCGGCCATCACGGGCGTGATCGTGCTGACGGTGATGAACTGGGGCCGTATCGTTCCGAAGACCGAGGAAGCTCCGATCATCTTCCGCCCGCCGGTCGATCCGCTGGCGCGTGGCTATGTGTTTTTCTTCGCGCTCGTACCGGGGCTTCTCGGCAGCCTGTTCGCTGCGCTCTACGGCCTTGATCGCGTGGTCGGCGGCGCCGGTATTGCGCTGGTCACGTCGGGTCTGGCCGTCGTCGTGGCGTCGGGCGATCTGATCGCGCTGCGGCGCCAGCGCGTGCTGCGCAAGGTCTGGGCCTTTGCGATCATTGCACCGGCACTGGCAGCTTTCGCCAGCCTCGTGATTTTGCCTTGGGTCGATGGTCCCGAGGATGTCACAGCGCTTCCCGCGCGCGAGATCGGACGCTTCTTCGGTGAGAGCTTCGAGCGCCGGACCAATAAGCTATTGCCGGCGGTGGCCGGCGATGCGCAACTCGCCGCATTGATCGGCATGAGCGCGTCACGGCCGCATCTGCTGAACGATGCAGTGCCTTCGCGCACGCCATGGGTCACGCCCGCGAAGTTCGCCGAGACCGGCGGCGTCGTCGTGTGGCGCGCAGCAGATACGATCGGCACGCCGCCCGCGGAGATCGCGCAGCGCTTTCCCAACCTCGTGCCGGAAGTGCCGCGCGCCTTCGAACGTCTGGTGAATGGCCGGCAGCCCTTGCTGCGAATTGGCTGGGCGATCGTGCGGCCGAAGGCGCCCTAGACGAACGCCTTTGCTTAGCTGGTCCTGCCCGACGGCGCTTCCAGTGCCTTGGCGATCGATCGCAAATCCATCCAGGTCATCCGCTTGTAGGAGGGCGAGCGCAGCAGATAGGCCGGGTGGAACGTCGCCAGTGCTTTGATCTTGCGGGTGCCGGTGTCGTAGTCGACCCAGCGTCCCCTGGACTTCATGATGCCGTCGCGGGTCTGCAGCAGCGTCTGCGTCGACGGGTTACCGAGCGTGACGAGAATGTCAGGATTCACCAGTTCGATCTGGCGCTGGATGAACGGCAGGCAGATCTGCGTCTCCTGCGGCGTCGGCGTGCGGTTGCCCGGCGGGCGCCATGGAATCACATTGGCGATATAGACGTCGGTGCGCTTCAGCCCGATCGCCCCCATCATCAGATCGAGCAATTTGCCGGAGCGGCCAACGAAGGGCAGGCCTTCGATGTCCTCGTCGCGGCCCGGCGCCTCGCCGACGAACATGATCCGTGCCTGCGGATTGCCGTCGGCAAACACCAGTTGGGTCGCGGTCGATTTCAGGGCGCAGCCGTCGAATGTATCCAGCATGCCACGCAGCACCTCGAGCGAGGGCGCGGTGCGCGCGGCGTCCCGGGCGGCGGCAATCGCCACGTCCGGGGCGACCTCGACACGGGCGGGTGGTCGCGGCGGCGGAGGTGGTATGCCATTCAGAGGTGGTCGCTTCGGCGCGCTGTCGGACAGCTCCCGGGCAGGCGGCGGGAGGTCGTCGGACAGCCGGTTCACCGGCTCATCCATCAATGCGCAATCGACCCCGGCCTCCAGATAAAAGGCGAGCAGTTGCGCAACGCTGGGGTGGGGTTCAGGCGTCATGGCTGAAGGTCACAGGCATGCCAGCAATCTAGGCCGGATCGCCGCCCAGTGAAACGTCCCCTGTGCATTTAGGTGGTTGTTCTTCCGTCAAAAATCGGAAACAACAGCCCTTAGAAGCGTTCTGAACGGGTTGGAAACGGGTCCGAGACGAGATTATGAGCACTGAAGAACTTCCGCCGCGCGAGTCCATGGAATTCGACGTCGTCATCGTCGGTGCCGGGCCCTCTGGTCTGTCGGCCGCGATCCGGCTGAAACAGCTCAATGCGGACCTGTCCATCGTTGTGGTGGAAAAGGGTTCCGAAGTCGGTGCGCACATCCTATCCGGCGCGGTGATCGATCCGGTCTCTCTCGACAAGCTGATTCCCGACTGGCGCGAGGACGCCGACTGCCCGCTGAAGACCCAGGTCAAGGACGACCAGTTCATCTTGACCAGCGAGACCGGTGGCATCCGCTTGCCGAATTTCATCAATCCGCCGCTGATGAACAATCATCACTGCTACATCACCTCACTCGGCATGGTGTGCCGCTGGCTCGGCGCCAAGGCTGAGGCGCTCGGGGTCGAAATCTATCCGGGCTTTGCGGCCGCCGAGACGCTGTACGACGACAATGGCGCGGTGCGCGGTATCGCCACTGGCGACATGGGCATCGGCCGCGACGGCAAGCCGAAGGATTCATTCACCCGCGGCATGGAACTGCTGGGCAAGTACACGCTGTTCGCCGAAGGCGCGCGTGGCTCGCTGACCAAGCAGGTCATCGCCAAGTTCGCGCTCGACAAGGATTGCGAGCCCGGCAAGTTCGGCATCGGCCTTAAGGAAATCTGGCAGATCGATCCGGCCAAGCACAAGAAGGGCCTGGTCCAGCATACGCTTGGCTGGCCGCTCGACGACAACACCGGCGGTGGTTCGTTCCTGTACCACTACGACGACAACCTTGTTGCGGTCGGCTTCGTGGTGCATTTGAACTACGACAATCCGTATCTGTATCCGTTCGAGGAATTTCAGCGGATGAAGACCCATCCGATGATCCGCGACACCTTCGCCGGCGCCAAGCGCCTAGCCTATGGCTCGCGCGCGATCACCGAAGGTGGCTATCAGTCGGTGCCGAAGCTGGTCTTCCCGGGCGGCGCGCTGATCGGTTGCGCAGCAGGCTTCGTCAATGTGCCGCGCATCAAGGGCGTGCACAATGCGATGGCCAGCGGCATGCAGGCCGCGGAGCAGGTGTCAGCCGCGCTGGCCGCCGGTCGCGCCAATGACGAGCTAACGGAATACGAGACTGGTTGGCGCGGTTCGGCGATTGGTCAGGACCTGCACAAGGTCCGCAACGTCAAGCCGTTGCTTTCCAAATTTGGCAACCGGATCGGTATGCTGCTGGCCGGTTTCGATATGTGGTGCAATACGCTGGGCTTCTCGCTGTTCGGTACGCTCAGTCACGCCAAGCCGGATCGCAAGACGCTGAAGCCGGCGAAAGAATACAAGCCGATCCCTTATCCGAAGCCGGACGGTAAGCTAACCTTCGATCGCCTGTCCTCGGTGTTCATGTCGAATACCAATCACGAGGAAGACCAGCCGATCCACCTCAAGGTTGCGGATATAGAGCTGCAGAAGAAGTCCGAGCATGACGTCTTTGCCGGCCCGTCAAATCGCTATTGCCCGGCAGGCGTCTATGAATGGGTCGAGGAAACGACCGGCCCGCGTTTCCAGATCAATGCGCAGAATTGCGTCCACTGTAAAACCTGCGACATCAAGGATCCGAACGGCAACATCACCTGGGTTCCGCCGGAAGGTGGCGGCGGCCCGAACTACGAGGCGATGTAACCGGTTCGCTGATTACGATTGTGTGAGCGGCGGCGCCTGTCGGCGGGCCGCCACACCGGCCGGAGGTCACGATAACGCCACAGTGCGAGCGTTTTCAGGGGCAGTGGCGCAATTCGGCGGCCCAATTGCTGATAGGCTTCAAGGTGCCACTGGTGCGATCGCGCCCCCGATCCTTGCGATTGACCGCCAAACGCGGCATTGTCGGCATGCGCTACGTTGCCGGGTCGGCCGCGCATCCGAGCCTGTCTTGCAGTCCTGCTCGCGTTCTTGCTCGATATCCTGCCCGTAAATCCTGGAGCTAGGCGAACCCTATGTTGTCCATCCGTTTCAATCGTTTGACGCTCGCTGCCGCCGCGGTCGCCGTCCTCGCGATGCCCGGTCAGCTGCCGGCGCAAACCCCGGATCATACCGGCGATAGCTCCGCCGCCCAGTTTCCCACCTCCCGCGATCTGAAGTCGCTCACCACCGCCGGCAGTTATCTGGCCGCTCGCCATGCCAGCGTCGAGCGCGACGCCACCTCGGCTGCGGCGTTTTACCGCTCCGCTCTGCGCACCGATCCGAAGAACAATGAGCTGCTCGATCGCGCTTTCATCTCCTCGCTCGCCGATGGCGATATCGAAGAGGCCGTGAAGCTTGCCGATCGCATCCTGACCATCGACAAGTCGAACCGCGTCGCCCGTCTCGTTGTGGGTGTGCGCGATCTCAAGCTGAAGAAATACGCTGCCGCGCAGACCAATATCAACCAGTCGGTTCGCGGCCCGATCACCGACCTCGTGGCGACGCTGCTGTCGGCCTGGGCCGGTTACGGCGCCGGTGAGAGCAAGACGGCGATTGCCAATATCGACAAGCTGGCCGGTCCGGAATGGTATCCGATCTTCAAGGATCTGCATGCCGGCCTGATCCTCGATCTTGCCAACAAGCAGAAGGATGCGGGCGCCCGTTTCGAGCGCGCCTACAAGCTCGACGATTCTGCGCTGCGCGTGGTTGATGCCTATGGCCGCTGGACCTCGCGCAACAAGGACGATGCTGCGGCGCTCGGCATCTACGAGACCTTCAACAAGAAGCTCGCCCGTCACCCGCTGGTGCTGGAAGGTATCCGCGAAACCAAGGCCGGCAAGAAACTGGCTCCGCTGGTCGACAGCCCGCAGGCTGGCGCTGCTGAAGCGCTCTATGGCATCGGCGCGTCGCTGACCCGCCGCGGCGGTGAGGATCTCGCGCTGGTCTATCTGCAGCTCTCGCTTTATCTCAAGCCGGACCACTCGTTGGCGCTGCTGTCGCTCGCCGATCTCTACGAGTCGGTGAAGAAGCCGCAGATGGCCATCAAGGTCTATGAGCGCGTGCCCGCCAATTCGGCGCTGAAGCGCAATGCGCAGATCCAGCAGGCCACCGATCTCGATGCGGCTGATCGCAGCGATGAAGGCATCAAGATTCTCAAGGGCGTTGTCGCCGACGATCCCCGGGATCTCGAAGCCATTATGGCGCTCGGTAATATCGAGCGCGGTCGCAAGAAATTCGCCGATTGCTCCGAAACCTATACCAAGGGCATCGATGTCATCGCCGCCAACCAGGACAAGCCGAACTGGGTGTATTTCTACTTCCGCGGCATCTGCCTGGAGCGTTCCAAGCAGTGGGCCAAGGCTGAAGTCGATATGCGCAAGGCGCTCGAATTGCAGCCCGAGCAGCCGCATGTGCTGAACTATCTCGGCTATTCCTGGATTGATCAGGGCATCAACCTCGACGACGCCATGAAAATGATTAAGCGTGCCGTCGATCAGCGTCCGGACGATGGCTACATCGTCGACTCGCTCGGCTGGGCCTATTATCGCATTGGCAATTTTGACGACGCCGTGAAGCAACTCGAGCGCGCCATCGATCTCAAGCCGGAAGATCCGACCATCAACGACCATCTCGGCGATGCCTATTGGCGCGTCGGTCGCAAGCTGGAAGCCAAGTTCCAGTGGCAGCATGCCAAGGATCTGAAGCCGGAAGCCGAAGAGATTCCGAAGATCGAAGCCAAGATGGAAAACGGTCTGTCGGACGAACCTTCGTCCTCGGCCGCATCCAACGACAAGAAAAAAGAAGACGGCAAAGGCGGCTAATTCCATGGTTGGGGGCACGACCGGTTCAACGAGCCCGGTTCTCGAAGAAGATGCGCGCGCCAAGGTCAATCTGACCCTGCGCGTCATCGGCCGTCGAGTTGACGGCTATCATGATCTCGAAAGCGTCGTGGCCTTTGCCGATTGCGCCGATAGATTGACGCTCGATGCGGGCGGCGATCTGTCGCTGACCGCTACCGGTCCGCGCGCGCAGGAATGCGGCGACAGCGCCGATAATCTCGTGATCAAGGCCGCCCGGCTGCTCGGCGAGCGCGTCGAGGGTCTTACATTCGGGCGCTTTGCACTCGACAAGCACTTGCCGGTTGCCGCCGGCATTGGCGGCGGGTCGGCGGATGCTGCCGCAGCGCTCCGCCTCTTGGTGCGCGCCAACAATCTCGAAATGGACGATCCCCGCGTGCTCGAAGTGGCGCGCCTGACCGGCGCCGATGTGCCGGTTTGCGTGCCGTCGCACGCCTGCGTGATGACGGGTGTGGGCGAAAACCTGCTGCCGCTCAGCATTCCGCGTTTGCCCTGCGTGATGGTCAATCCGCGCGTGCCGGTGGCCACCAAGGATGTGTTCAAGGAGCTCGGCCTGAAGAACGGCGAACTCCGTGTCGGCGTCAAGGACGTGTTGAAACGGGCCACCTGGCCGAATGAAGGCGGCTTACTCGATGCCTGGATCGATGCGCTCAATGCCGGAACCAATGATCTGGAAGCGCCCGCATTGAAGGTCGAGCCTGTCATCAACACGGTGCTGTCGGCCTTGCGCGATGCCGAAGGCGTTCGCTTGGCCCGCATGTCGGGCTCTGGCGCGACCTGTTTTGCGCTGTTCGGCAACGACACCGACGCGCAGCGCGCGGCCGGCGCCATCCAGCTCGCTCATCCGCTGTGGTGGGTCCATGCCGGCGCGCTGAGTTAGCGCGCTTTTTCCCTCGCCCCGCCTGCGGGGAGAGGGTGGCGCGGACGAAGTCCGCGACGGGTGAGGGGGAGCCAGTGAGTGAAACACTGGCTCCCCCTCACCCGGATCACTCGCTGCCGCTCGTGCTCCGACCTCTCCCCGCGAGCGGGGAGAGGTTAGGAAAAGCGACTAGCCGCCCCAGCCTGCGCTGTAGCCACCATCCACCGTGTAGATCACGCCGGTCGTATAGCCCGCGCGATCTGACGCCAGAAACGTCATCATGTCGGCGATCTCACGCGGCTTCGCGGCGCGCCCGAGCGGCAGACCCTGCTGCAATTCCCGGAAGCGGTTCTCGTCGCCCAATTGGGTCTTGGCGCGCGTCTTCATCAGCGTGACGTGACGCTCGGTCTCCACCGGGCCGGGATTGATGCCGACCACGCGGATATTGTCCTTCAGGCTCTTTCCGCCCAGCGCCCGCGTAAACGCCATCAGCGCCGCATTGCCGGCGCTGCCGCAGATGTAATTGGCGTCGAACTTCTCGCCGGCAGCCCCGATGTCGTTGACGATCACGCCATGACCGCGCGCCTTCATCTGCGCATAAATCAGCCGCGTCAGATTGATGAAGCCGAACACTTTGAGGTCCCAGGCATGGCGCCAGGTCGGTTCGTCGATCTTGTCGAGCGAGCCGCCGGGAATATCGCCGGCATTGTTGACGAGAATGTCGATATCGCCGGCGGCAGCCGCCAGCGCGGCCAGATCGTCCGGCTTGCGCAGATCGACGCCATGCACGGCGACGTCGATCTGGTGGCTGGAGCGCAGCCGGTCTGCCACGGCTTGCATCTGCTCCACATTGCGGGCGGCAAGGCGGAGATCGCAGCCTTCTTCGGCAAAGGCTTCCGCGGCTGCCGCGCCGATACCCTTGGATGCGCCCGTGATCAGGACGCGCTTGCCGCGCAAATGAAGATCCATGAAATGCCTCTGGATTGCAGGAGTGGCTGGGACAGAATTAGGACCCCGCGGCAAAAGCGGTCAACATTGCAGTGCAGCGTTGATCGCGGGCCGGGATTGGTCCACATCTGAGCCCGAATTACTGGCGAAGGAAACCTGCTCGTGAGCGCACAAAAAGAATATCGGATCGCAGTCATCCCCGGCGACGGCATCGGCAAGGAAGTGATGCCCGAAGGCCTGCGCGTCCTTGAAGCGGCAGCGAAAAAGCATCGCGTGAAGGTGCATTTCGATCACTACGACTTCTCGTCCTACGACTATTACGAGAAGCACGGCCAGATGATGCCGGACGATTGGAAGGCGCAGATTGGCAAGCACGATGCGATTTATTTCGGTGCTGTCGGCCTGCCGGCAAAGATTCCGGATCACATTTCGTTGTGGGGCTCGCTGATCAAGTTCCGCCGCGAGTTCGATCAATACGTCAATCTGCGCCCGGTCCGCCTGATGCCCGGCGTGCCCTGTCCGCTGGTCGGCCGCAAGCCCGGCGACATCGACTTCTGGGTGGTACGCGAGAATACGGAAGGTGAATATTCATCCGTCGGCGGCCGTATGTTCCCGGACACCGACCGTGAATTCGTTACCCAGCAGACGGTGATGACCCGCACCGGTGTCGACCGCATCCTGAAATTTGCGTTCGACCTCGCGCAGTCGCGGCCGAAGAAGCATCTGACCTCGGCGACCAAGTCCAACGGCATCGCGATCACGATGCCCTATTGGGACGAACGCGTGAAGGCGATGGGCGCCAACTATCCCGATGTAAAGTGGGACCAGTATCACATCGACATTCTCACCGCGAATTTCGTAATGCATCCGGACTGGTTCGACGTCGTCGTCGCATCCAACTTGTTTGGCGACATCCTCTCTGATCTCGGCCCGGCCTGCACCGGTACCATTGGCATCGCACCTTCCGGCAACATCAATCCGACCGGTGATTTCCCGTCGGTGTTCGAGCCCGTGCATGGTTCGGCGCCTGACATCGCGGGGCAGGGCATTGCTAACCCGATCGGCATGATCTGGTCCGGCGCGATGATGCTGGAGCATCTCGGGGAGAAGCAAGCTGCGGATTCCATCGTCAAAGCGATCGAACGTACGCTTGGCGAAAGGACGCTACGTACCCGCGATCTCGGCGGCCAGGCTGACACGACTGCTTGCGGAAAAGCCGTTGCGGAAATGCTGGAGTAATTCTGCTTCTTGCGCATCCATAAAAATGCCCGGCTTTGAGCCGGGCATTTTCATTTTGGGAGTTCGCAGCGCTTAAGCTGCAATCCTTCTGCAATGCTTCCAGGCCGCCGCAATCAAGTTCACACTCGCCTCAGGCGTGCGGAAAGCCGAATGCGCCGATAGCGTCACGTTCGGGATCGTTGTCAGCACATGGCCTGCCGGCAACGGCTCGATGTCGAAAACGTCGAGGCCGGCATGGCGCAAGTGACCGGACCTCAGCGCATCGATCATCGCGGCTTCATCGACGACAGCGCCGCGGGCAGTGTTGACGAGGATCGCGCCCTTCTTCATCTGCGCGATGCGGTCGCGTGTGATCATGCCGCGCGTCTCGTCATTCAGCAGCAGATGGATAGAGACCACGTCGCTGGTCGACAATACCGTGTCAAGATCGGTGAAGGTCACGCCAGGATAGGACTTCGGCGACCGGTTCCAGGCTAACACCTTCATGCCCGAGCCGAGCGCAATGCGTGCGGCTTCCGCGGCGATGCCACCGAAGCCGACCAGGCCGACCGTCTTGCCGGTCAGCTCCATGCCTTCATCGCGCAGCCAGTTGCCGGCCCGCATTTCACGGTCTTGCTGGGCAAGGCCGCGCGCAGCAGCCCACATATGCGCGATGGCGCATTCGGCAACGGCCGTATCGCCATAGCCGCGGATCAGGTGCACCTCGATCCCCAGCCCGGCAAGCTCCTCGATATGCATGTAGCTGCGCGCGCCGGTGCCGAGAAACACGACATGCTTCAGGCCGGCGCACTGCTTGGCCACATCGGTCGGCAGATAGGTGTGATCGACGATCGCGATCTCGGCGCCGTCCAGCACCTTGGGCAAATCGGCCGACTTGATATCCTCATCGCGATTGATCTTTACCGCGATGTCGCCCGGCTGCGTCAGCCGTTCCAGAATCTTTGCCAGTTCTTCGCTGGCATCGACGAATACACCCCGCATCACTATCCCCTGTCTGTCTTCGTTACTTCGATGCGACGCCGGCAAGCGCCAGCACCGTATGCATCAATACATTGGCACCGGCGGCGCAATCTTCCTGCGTCGAGCTTTCGAGCTCGTTGTGGCTGATGCCATCCTTGCTCGGAATGAACACCATCGCTGTCGGCATGATGTTGTTGAGGTTGCAGGCGTCGTGGCCGGCGCCTGAGGTGATACGACGATGCGAGTAGCCGAGCGACGTCGCAGCGGTCTCGACCGCATTGACGAAGTCCTTGTTGAAGTGCGTCGGCGGCTTGTGCCAGACCTTGTCGAAGGCAACGTCGACCTTGCGATGCGCAGCGATCTCCTTGATGGCATCGCGCACGCCTTTCTCGATGGCGTCCAGCTTGCCGGCATCGGCGCTGCGCAGATCCATGGTGAAGGCGATCTCCCCTGGGATCACGTTGCGCGACGGATTTGCGATCACGGCTTCGCCGATAGTGCCGAGCGCACCGATATTGCTGACGACACGTTCAGTGGCCAGCACGATCTCCGACAGCGTCGCCAGCGCATCCTTGCGCAGCGGCATCGGTGTCGAACCGGCATGGCTCTCGAAGCCGGTGATCTTGCCGTCGAACCACAGCACGCCCTGGCCAGCTTCGACCACGCCGATGGTCTTGCTCTCGGCCTCGAGGATCGGGCCCTGCTCGATATGCAGCTCGACAAAGCCGGAGAATTTCTGTGTGCCGACCGGCAACTCGCCGCGATAGCCGATCTCATCCAGCGCCTCGCCGACGGTGACGCCTGCAATGTCCTTGCGCGACAGAATATCGTCGGTGGTGAAGTCGCCGACATAGGCGGCGGAGGCCATCATCGCCGGCGCAAAGCGCGAGCCCTCTTCATTGGTCCAATTTGCGATGCAAATCGGCATCTCGGTTTCAATGCCAGCATCGTTCAGCGTCCGCACGACTTCCAGCGCGCCGAGCACGCCGAGGATGCCGTCGAACTTGCCACCAGTCGGCTGGGTATCGAGATGCGAGCCGACGCCGATCGGGGCCTTCGACATGTCGCGGCCCTTGCGCAGCGCGAACATCGAACCGAGCGCGTCGACATGCACCTCCAGACCAGCGTCTTCGCATGCCTTGCGAAACCAGTTGCGGACCAGCTTGTCTTCAGGACCGAGCGTTAGGCGTCGTACGCCGCCCTTCGCGGTGCCGCCGAATTTTGCCGTCTCGTTGATGGTGTCCCAGAGCCGCGCGGAATCGATTTTGAGGTTGTCGCCAAGCGTGGTCATGCGGTCTGTCCCGATAGTTTGTGTTGAAGAGGCCTGCTTTTCAATGACCCGACGATGCCGGCTCGTCAACCAATGGGCTGTTCTGCGCCAGTTGCGCAGCAATGCCTGCGACGAGTTCGATTGCGGCGGTGTCGGGCGACGCGAGCCAGCTTGCCGAAAATGTCAGTGGCTGGAGCTGCAGGTTGGTATTGAGCAATTGCAGCCGTCCGTCCGCGAGTTCGTTCTCGATGATGGCTGTCGGGATCAGTGCGATGCCCAAGCCGTCAATCGCCATGTGCATCACGGTAGACAGCGACGCGCTGGCGTGCAGCCGGATCGGTGGCAGGTCGGGCCGGTTGAACAGCGAACGCGCGATCTCGTAGGGCCGGGTCTTGCGCGAGAAGGTGATGATGGGAAATTTCGCAAGGTCATGGATCGAGAGCAGATCATTGCCCAGCCCGAGTGAAGGACTGGCGAGAAAGCCGACGGGGTAGTCGCACAGCACACGGTTGCGAATGTTGGATGTTGAAAGCGGCCCGAGCACGAAAGCAAGATCGATCTCCTGTGCCTGCAACCGCGCGTTCAGGTTCGGCGTGATATCAACCTCGATTTCGAGGGACAGGTTCGGATACGAGATGTTGACGTGCTTGATCAGCCGCGTCAGCAAAGTGTGGACGATGGTTTCGGCGACGCCGAGCCGCAGCACGCCGCGCATTGCCGAGCGATCGCCAACCGCCGCCATCATCTCTGAGCGCAGGCCGATCAGCTTTTCGGCATAGACCAGCATCTGCCGCCCGGCTGGCGTCGGCGAGGCGATACGGCGGTCACGCTGCAGGAGCCGCACGCCCATCTCGTGCTCAAGTTGCGCGATACGCTGGGAGATTGCCGGCTGGGTCGTGTTGAGCTTCTGGGCCGCGCCGCGGAAGCTGCCGAGATTGACCACCCAGAGAAAGGTCTCCAGCGCCTTGAAGTCCGCCATGGATGCGATCCGGCTTTCGATAAGTAGGATTTATGGATGTTGATTAAAAACAACGATTAGACATTATACTAGCCCTGAGTTTCAGTGCGTGTCGAGGCAGAATTAGGCAGGACACTAAGATGGCTATTTCTTCGGCAGCGCAGCAAGGCGACGATCGATCCTCGGACTTGCCCAGCGCGGTTGCTCGCCGCGAATATCGCGCGGGCAAATATGGCAGCACCGCCGGAGTGGCCCCGGGTTATGTCCAGGGCAATCTCGTCATTCTGCCGGAAGCCCAGGCCGCGGCTTTCCATCGCTTCTGCCAACTCAATCCGAAGCCGTGCCCGATCATCGGCATGTCGGATGTCGGCAATCCAAGCATTCCCGCCCTCGGTCTTGATCTCGATATTCGGACTGACATTCCGCAATATGTCGTCTGGAAGGATGGTGAGGCGATTGATCGCCCTTACGAGGTGACAAAGTACTGGCGCGACGATCTCGTGTCTTTCGTCATCGGATGTTCGTATTCTTTCGAAGAAGCCATGATGGCCGATGACCTGCCGATCCGTCACATCGAACAGGATGTGCTGGTGCCGATGTATCGCACAAACATCGCCTGCAAATCCGCAGGTCCGTTCGCCGGGCCGATGGTGGTGTCGATGCGACCGCTGAAGCCGGCTGATGCGATCCGCGCCGTCCAGATCACCTCGCGTTTTCCCGCAGTGCATGGTGCGCCGGTACATCTGGGTCTGCCGCAGTCGATCGGCATCAAGGATATCAACAAGCCTGATTACGGCGATGCGGTGCACATCAACGAGGATGAAATCCCGGTGTTCTGGGCATGTGGCGTGACGCCGCAAGCCGTCATTGCTGCAGCCAGCGTGCCGTTTGCCATCACGCATGCACCGGGCGTCATGCTCGTTACTGACCTCAAGAATAAGCATTTGGCTGTTTTATAAGAAGCAGCTTGCCGATCTTTCGGGCTTTACCGTAACCTTGATTAGTTTCATCGATAGCCGCCGGTCACAAAGGACAAAGACATGACGATTTCTCGCCGAAACGTATTGCTTGGAGGCGCCGCTTCCGCCGCGCTGCTGCCTCTCGCCAAGCCTGCGCGCGCACAGGTCAAGGAAGTTGTGATTGGAGTGATTTATCCGCTGTCCGGCGCCAGCGCGCAGATCGGCGTCGACGCGCAGAAGGCTTTCGAAACGGCTGCTGACATCATCAACAAGGATTACGATTTCGCGCTGCCGATGGCGAAGGGCGAAGGCTTCACCGGTCTCGGCGGCGCCAAGGTGCGTCTCGTCTTCGCCGACCATCAGGCCGATCCGCAGAAGGGCCGCGCCGAAGCCGAGCGTCTCATCACGCAGGAGAAGGTCTCAGCCATCGTCGGCACCTATCAGAGCGCCGTCGCCGTCACCGTCAGCCAGATCTGCGAGCGCTACCAGATCCCGTTCCTGTCGGCCGACAATTCGTCGCCGAGCCTGCATCGCCGTGGTTTGAAGTATTACTTCCGTGCCGCGCCGCATGACGAAATGTTCTCGACCGCGATGTTCGACTTCTTCGATGCACTGAAGAAGAAAGGCCAGAAGATCGAGACGCTGGCGCTGTTCCATGAAGATACGATCTTCGGTACCGACTCGGCGAATGCGCAGCTCAAGCTCGCTGCCGACCGCGGTTACAAGATCGTCGCCGACATCAAGTATCGCGCCAATTCGCCGTCACTCACTGCCGAAGTGCAGCAGCTCAAGGCTGCCAATGCCGACGTGCTGATGCCGTCGAGCTACACCACCGATGGCATCCTGCTCATCAAGACCATGGGCGAACTCGGCTACAAGGCCAAGAACATCGTCGCACAGGACGCCGGCTTCTCCGAGAAGGCGCTGTATGATGCGGTCGGTGACAAGATTCCGGGCGTGATCTCGCGCGGTTCTTTCTCGCTCGATCTCGCCGCCAAGCGTCCGATGGTCGGCAAGATCAACGACATGTTCAAGGAGAAGTCCGGCAAGGACTTCAATGACTACTCCTCGCGCCAGTTCATGGGCCTGATCGTGATGGCTGACGCCATCAATCGCGCCAAGTCCACCGATGGTGAGAAAATCCGCGAAGCGCTGGTCGCCACCGACATGCCGGGTGAGAGCACGATCATGCCGTGGGCGAAGGTCAAGTTCGACGAGATGGGCCAGAACAACAACGCCGATCCGGTACTGCTGCAGTATAACGGTGGCAAGTTCGTCACCATCTTCCCGCCGCAGGCCGCCGTGGCGGATGCGATCTGGCCGATGCCGTAAGGCGTGTTCTCTAAACGCATGTAGCGGCGTCGTCGGACTCGACGACGTCACCACACTCCGGTGTCGTCCCCGCGAAAGCGGGGACCCATATCCTCCGAAGGATTGGTTTGCACCTAGTCTGACCGGCATCGCCCAGTTGTGATGTCGGTGGTTATGGGTCCCGCTCCGCGCACGCCTACGGCGTGCTAGGCGGGGACGACAGACAGAGAGGATTACTTCGTGACCGCCGCGACCATCATCCAGAGCCTTGCCAGCGGATTGCTGATGGGGCTGCTCTACGGCCTGCTCGCGGTCGGCCTCGCGCTGATCTTCGGGTTGATGGACGTCACCAACTTCGCCCATGGCGAATTCCTGATGTTGGCGATGTATCTCACCTTCTTCCTGTTCATGTTCTGGGCGGTCGACCCACTGCTGTCGATCCCGCTGGTGGCCGCCGGCATGTTCGTGTTCGGCGCGGTGATCTATCTCGTGATCATACGCTTCGCGATGCGGGCCAAGGCCAATATCGGCATGGTGCAGATCTTCGCGACCTTCGGCCTCGCCATCCTGATGCGCGGCCTCGCGCAGTTCTTCTTCACCCCGGATTATCGCAGCATCCCGGCGTCGATGCTCGGCGGCAAGACGATCTCGATCTTCGGCGTATTCCTGCCGGTGCCGCAGCTGGTCGGCGCGCTGATCTCCATCGCTGCCTTCGGTGCGCTCTACTTTTTCATGAAGAAGACCGACTTCGGTCGCGCGCTTGAAGCAACCCGTGAGGATGCCGGTGCCGTGGCGCTGGTCGGCATCGACAAGAACAAGGTGTTCGCCCTCGGCTGGGGCCTCGGCTCGGCGCTGATCGGTCTCGCCGGCGGCGTGATGGCGATCTTCTTCTACATCTACCCCGACGTGGGCGCGTCCTTTGCGCTGATCGCTTACGTCACCGTGGCGCTCGGCGGCTTTGGCAGCGTGTTCGGCGCGTTCGCGGGCGGCATCATCGTCGGTCTGGTCGAGGCGACCACGGCGATGATCCTGCCGCCGTCGCTCAAATCGGTCGGCATCTATGCCGTCTATCTTCTCGTTGTCTTTGTCCGGCCGCGCGGCCTGTTCGGATCGATCTGATGGACAGCTTTACCCAGCGTCGCCGCCGCGACCTCATCCTCGCCGCCGCGCTTGCGGCCATCGCCGCCTGCGTGCCGTTCTTCGTCAAGGACGTCTATGTCCAGAACATCATGGTGCTGACCCTGATGTATGCGGCGCTGTCGCAGGCCTGGAATATCCTCGGCGGCTATTGCGGCCAGATTTCGCTCGGCCATGCGCTCTATTTCGGCCTCGGCGCCTATACGACGGCGCTGCTGTTCACCAAATTCGGCGTGCTGCCGTGGTTCGGTATGCTCGGCGGTGGCATCATCTCCGCGCTGATCGCGCTCGCCTTGGGCTATCCGACCTTCCGCCTGCGCGGCCATTATTTCGTCATCGCCACCATCGTCATCGCCGAAATTGGCTTCCTGCTGTTCCACAACTGGGACTATGCCGGTGCGGCGCTCGGCATCGACATCCCGGTGCGCGGCGATAGCTGGGCCAAGTTCCAGTTCACGCGCAGCAAGCTGCCGTTCTATTACTTCGCCCTCGTGTTCTGCTGCGTCGCCTGGTTCATCACCTGGTGGCTGGAAGACTCCAAATGGGGCTTCTGGTGGCGCGCGGTGAAGGATAATCCAGATGCGGCCGAAAGCCTCGGCGTCGTGGTGTTCAATTCCAAGATGGGCGCCGCTGCCGTCTCCGCTTTCCTCACCGCGATCGGCGGCGCGTTCTATGCGCAGTTCGTGTCCTATATCGATCCTGAAAGCGTCATGACCTTCCAGTTCTCGTTGCTGATGGCGCTGCCGGCGGTGCTGGGCGGTATCGGCACGCTGTGGGGCCCGGTGCTCGGCGCGGTGATCCTGATCCCGATGACCGAACTGACTCGCTCGTTCATCGGCGGCTCCGGCCGCGGCGTCGACCTCATTCTGTATGGTGCGGTAATCGTGATAATCTCGCTGGCGCGGCCGGATGGTCTGATCGGCCTGTTCTCGCGCCGCCCGGCCTCGAAAGGAGTGCCGCAATGAGCGCGCCTTTGTTAGAGACCCGTGGCGTCTGGCAGCGCTTCGGCGGCCTAATCGCCAATAGTGACGTGTCGATCTCGGTCGGTACTGGCGAGATCGTCGGCCTGATAGGCCCGAACGGCGCCGGCAAATCGACACTCTTCAATCTGATCGCAGGCGTGCTGCCACCCACGCAGGGAACAATTTGGTTCGACGGCAAGGACGTCACCAGCCTACCCGCGGCTGAGCGCTGCGCGCTTGGCATCGCGCGCACGTTCCAGGTGGTGAAGAGCTTCGAGACGATGACTGTCATCGACAACGTCATCGTTGGTGCGCTGATCCGCAACGACAAGATGCGTGACGCCCGGCGCAAGGCGCATGAAGTGCTTGAGTTCTGTGGGCTCGCCCCGCGAGCCGACAAACTCGCCCGCGATCTCATTCCATCGGAGAAGCGCCGGCTTGAAGTCGCCCGTGCGCTCGCCACCGAGCCGAAGCTCCTAATGCTCGACGAATGTCTTACCGGGCTCACACCGCTTGAGGCGCAGTCCGGCGTGGCATTGGTGCGCAAGGTCCGCGAGACCGGCGTCACCGTGCTGATGGTCGAACACGTCATGGAAATCGTGATGCCGCTGGTCGACCGCGCCATCGTGCTCAATCTCGGCAAGAAGCTTGTCGAGGGCAAACCCACCGATGTCGTGCGGCATCCGGAAGTCATCAGCGCTTATCTCGGGGATCGCCATGCTGTCGGTGCGTGAAGCCACCACCGCCTATCAGGGGCTGGTCGCCATTTCGGACGTCACCATCGACGTCGCCAAGGGCGAGATCGTTGCCGTCTGCGGCTCCAATGGCGCCGGCAAGTCGACGCTGATCAAGACCATCGCAGGCGCCGAGCGTCCGCGCTCGGGCACGGTCACGTTCGATGGCGAGCAGATTAATGGCGTGCCGCAGCATCTGATCACTGCGCGCGGCATTGCTTATGTGCCGGAAAACCGCCGGCTGTTTCCACGGCTGTCGGTGCACGACAATCTTCGGCTCGGCAGCTACATGTATCGTGGCAAGGCCGACCGCGACGAGCCGTTGAAGCTGGTGTTCGAACTATTCCCGCGTCTGTCGGAGCGGCTCGAGCAGCGCGCCGAAACGCTTTCCGGCGGAGAGCAGCAGATGCTGGCCATCGGCCGTGCGTTGATGACCCGGCCACGGCTCCTGATGCTGGATGAGCCCTCGCAGGGCATCATGCCGAAACTGGTCGACGAAATCTTCCAGGCTGTGGTCAAGATCCGCAGCACCGGCATGACCGTGCTGATCGTCGAGCAGCGCATGGCCGAAGTGCTGGAGATCGCCGACCGCGCCTACATCCTGCAGACCGGCCGCGTCCAGATGCAGGGCAAGGCGTCGGAGATCGCGACCAATCCGGATGTGCGGAAGGCTTATCTGGGGCTGTAAGTTGTCGAAGGATGTGGGCGACTAGTGCCCATGTCCATCATGAGCCGGCAGCACCAGCCCGAACGTCGCCACCAAGTCCTTCACTTGCGCCGGCGTCAGGTGCCGCGGGTTGAGCCCGCGCAGCAGCAGGTAGAGCTTCGCGGTTTCTTCGAGTTCCTCGATGGCGTAGACCGCCGCCTCCAGCGTGTCGCCGGACACGACCGGGCCGTGATTGGCCAGCAGCACGGATGAATATTTACCGGCGAGGCCCTTGATGGCATCGGCGACCGCCGGATCGCCGGGCCGATAATAGGGCACTAGGGCCGTCGCGCCGCATTTCATTAGGTAATAGGGCGTCATCGGCGGCAGCACGGCGCGCGGATCGATCTCTGGCAGCATCGACACCGCCACCGAATGGGTCGAATGCAGGTGCACCACGGCGCGGGCGGCGCTGCGGGTCTCATACAGCGCCGTATGCAGCGGAACCTCTTTGGTCGGTGGATCGCCAGACATGAGGCGGCCGTTGCTGTCGAGGCGCGACAGCCGGGCCGGATCGAGTGAGCCCAGTGATGCATTGGTCGGGCTCACGAGCCAGCCGCCATCATCGCAGCGCACGCTGATATTGCCTGATGAGCCCGGCGTTAGCCCACGGTCGAACAGCGAGCGGCCGAGCCGGCAGATCTCTTCACGCAGCTTTGTGTCAGTCACCGGATGTCCTCGGTCTTTTCCTGGCATTTCCTCGTAATGCTTTTTCCCACGCTTTGGCATGATGGCCAAGCCGTGTTACCGAGAGGCAAGGCCGCCTCAAGCTGGCCATCGAGGACCCCTAGGAATTGCCGCATGTCACCTGCATCTGAAAAACCACGCGTCGCCGTTATTGGTCTGGGGTCGATGGGCTATGGCATGGCCCTGTCGCTCAAGAAGGCCGGCTTCACGGTGACCGGCTGCGACGTCTCGGCGGATGCGGTGAAGCGCTTCGTGGCTGACGGAGGGCAGGGCGCTGATACCCCGGCCGGCGCAGCGCAGGGCGCAGATATCGTCATCAGCGTCGTCGTCAATGCAGCGCAGACAGCGACCATCCTGTTCGGGACGGATGGCGTTGCCGAAACGCTGCCGAAAGGTGCGGTATTCGTATCGTCCGCGACGATGGATCCCGATGTCGCCCGCCGTCTCGCTGGGGATCTCGAAGCCACAGGCCGACATTACCTCGATGCCCCGATCTCCGGCGGTGCACAGCGCGCGGCGCAGGGCGAACTCACCATTCTCGCCTCTGGCAGCGAGGCTGCCTTTGCCAAGGCGCGGCCAGCGCTCGATGCGATGGCCGCCAAGCTCTACGAACTCGGTGATGCCGCCGGGCAGGGCGCCGCTTTCAAGATGATCAACCAGCTCCTTGCGGGCGTACATATCGCCGCCGCCTCGGAAGCCATCGCGTTTGCCGCCAAGCAGGGTCTCGATATCCGCAAGGTCTACGAGGTGATCACCGCCTCCGCCGGCAACTCTTGGATGTTCGAGAATCGCATGCCGCATGTGCTCGATGGCGATTACACGCCGCGCAGCGCGGTCGATATCTTCGTCAAGGATCTTGGCATCATCCAGGACATGGCGCGTACAGCGAAATTCCCCGTGCCAGTCTCCGCTGCGGCTTTGCAGATGTTTCTGATGACCTCGGCCTCCGGCATGGGCCGCGATGACGATGCGTCGGTGGCGCGGATGTATGCCAAGGTCACCGGTACCAAGCTGCCGGGTGAGCCGAATTAAGAACACGAGGACGATCGATGCCCCGCTTCGCTGCCAATCTCAGCATGATGTTTAACGAACACGCATTCCTCGATCGCTTCGATGCCGCGGCGAACGCCGGCTTCACGGCGGTGGAATTCCTGTTTCCCTATGAGCATCCGCCGGAGGCGATTGCCGAACGGCTGGAGCGCAACGGCTTGAAGCAGGTGCTGTTCAATCTGCCGCCCGGCGACTGGAATGCCGGCGAAAAGGGTTTTGCCGCACGTCCCGACAAATTCGATGAGCTCCGGCAGAGCATTCACACGGCACTGCCTTATGCCCTGGCCACCAATGTCCGCCGCCTGCACATGATGGCAGGTCTCGCTGATCGTCGCGATCCGAAGGCCGTGGCGGCTTTCCGCAAATCCATTGAATGGGCCGCGAATTTTCTCGGCGAACATGGCGTCGACGTGGTGATTGAGCCGATCAACCCGCGCGACGTGCCCGGCTATTTTCTCAACGACTTTATGTTCGCGCGCGACATCATCGCTGACATGAAGATTCCGAATCTCGGGCTGCAGTTCGATATCTATCACTGCCAGATCATGCACGGTGACGTCACCATGCGGCTGCGCGAGATGCTGCCGTGGATCGGGCATATCCAGATCGCCAGCGTGCCGTCGCGCAACGAGCCGTCCGGCGAGGAACTGAACTATCCGTTCCTGTTCGATGAACTCGACCGGATCGGCTACGACAATTATATCGGCTGCGAATATCGCCCGGCCGGCGACACGGTCGCAGGACTCGGCTGGTTCAAGCCCTATGCCGGAGTGAAAGCATGACGCTGGCGCTGGGCTGCATCGCCGACGACTACACTGGTGCGTCCGACCTGGCCAACACGCTGACCCGCTGCGGTCTGCGCACGGTGCAGACCATCGGCATTCCTGCGGACGATCTGCAGCTGCCGGACGTCGATGCCGTTGTAGTGTCGTTGAAGAGTCGCTCGATCGCGGCCAGCAGGGCGGTCGAGAAATCGCGCGCCGCCGAAAAATGGATGCGCAGCCGCGGCGCGGACCATGTGCTGTTCAAGATCTGTTCGACATTCGACTCCACCGATGCCGGCAATATCGGCCCGGTAATGGACGCGTTGCGGATCGATTCCGGCGACAACATCGTGCTGGTGACGCCGGCATTTCCCGAGACCGGCCGGACGGTCTATCAGGGCAATCTGTTCGTTGGCTCTGTGCCGTTGAACGAGAGCCCGCTGAAGGATCACCCGCTCAATCCGATGCACGACTCCAATCTCGTCCGTGTGCTGGCGCGGCAGAGCGCGACAAATATCGGGCTGGTCGATCTCGGAGTTGTCGCTTGCGGCGCCGACGTGGTGCGGACCCATCTCGACGGACTGTCGGAGAATGGTTTTGGCGCGGCGATCATCGACGCCGTATTTGCCAGCGATCTGGAAACCATCGGTGCGGTCGCCCTCGGTCATCGCGTCTCTGTCGGTGCATCCGGCATGGGGCTTGGTCTCGCGCGTGCACTGGTCGCGTCAGGGCGCGTCAAGGCGAATGCGGCGACCTCGATCAAGGATACGCCCGTGGGTGGCGCTGCAGCCTGTCTGGCCGGCAGTTGTTCGCAGGCGACGCTACAGCAGATCGCGCGCGCCGAACAGGTGATGCCGGTGCTGCGTCTCGATCCCGAACAGGTGATTGCCGGTGGCGCGGAAGTGCAGCGCGCGCTCGGTTGGGCGAAGGAACGGTTGGGTAAGGGCCCGGTCCTGATCGCCAGCAGTTCGACGCCGGATCAGGTGACGGCGCTGCAAAAGCGCCATGGCCGCGATGCCGCGGGGCATGCCATCGAGCAGGCGATGGCTGATCTCGCTGAAGGTCTCGTCCGCGCCGGCGTACAACGGCTCGTCGTGGCTGGCGGCGAGACATCCGGCGCTGTCGTGGATCGTTTGGGCATTCCGGGTTTTCTGGTCGGTGCGGAAATCGCCGCCGGTGTGCCGGTGTTGCGCGCGGTCGGTGCGGCGGAGCGCCAGATGCTGCTGGCGCTGAAGTCCGGCAATTTCGGTGGGCCGGCTTTTTTTGAAGATGCGCTTGGCCTGATGACCTGATGGATGTCGCCCAATCCCGGGGCGGCAGGCTGCCCGAATAGGCAGGGCGTTGCTTGCGTCGCGCGCATTACAGATAGTTCATCTTGACCGGCCTGTGACACCTTGGGTGTCGCGAGCCGCAACCACATCTTTTAAAGCCTAAACTGTTGTGCGGACGCCACGGCGGACCGGAAACAATTAACAATACCGCTGAAGTGAATTGCCGTGAGGCTTGGCGCGTTAGCTATTTTGTCGCAGGTCGGGTAAATCTGCTGGTGTGGACAGGCGCGGAAACCACTCGTTCGCAGCCCTTCATGCAAGAGGATTGCCCGTTCATTCATGAACCGAGCCGATAGGCTTATGCCGGCCCGGCTCACTAATCGGATGCGGACGATCTCTCTAAACAGGTGAATTCGATCGTGGGCAGGCGGGTCTTCCGCTGTGCCCCTCTCGTCAATGTATCGAGGACTACCCGTTCATGATCTCGTTGGTGCGCATCGCCCTCACCCGGCCTTACACCTTTGTGGTGCTGGCCCTGCTGTTGCTGATTGTCGGGCCGCTGGCCGCGCTTCGCACGCCAACCGATATTTTCCCTGATATTCGCATCCCTGTCATCGGCGTGGTCTGGCAGTATACCGGCCTCCCGCCGGACCAGATGTCCGGCCGTATCACAACGCCGTTCCAGCGTGCACTCACCACCACGGTCAATGACATCGAGCACATCACGGCGAATTCCTATGCCGGCTTCGGCATCATCAAGATCTTCTTCCAGCCCAATGTCGACATCCGCACCGCCAATGCGCAGGTCACCGCGATCTCGCAGACGCTGATCAAGCAGTTGCCGCCTGGCGCCACGCCGCCGCTGATCCTGAATTACTCGGCCTCGACGGTTCCGATCATCAACGTTGCTCTGTCAGGCGATGGTCTCACAGAACAGAACCTCGCCGATATCGGCATCAATCAGCTCCGTACACCGCTGGTCACCGTGCCCGGTGCGGCGATTCCGTACCCGTTCGGTGGCAAGCAGCGCCAGATCCAGATCGACCTCAATCCCGGCGCGCTACAGGCGCGCGGTCTGTCGGGGCAGGACGTCGCCAATGCATTGGCGGCGCAGAACCTGATCACGCCGGTCGGTACGCAGAAGATCGGCGAGTTCGAATACACGATCAACCTCAACAATTCGCCGCTGAAGATCGAAGAACTCGGCCGGCTGCCAATCAAGAGCGTCAACGGCGCCATGGTCTATGTGGACGACGTCGCCACCGTGCGCGACGGCAATCCGCCGCAGACCAATATCGTGCATGTGGATGGCAATCGCTCGGTGCTGATGCAGGTGCTAAAGGCCGGTTCGGTCTCGACGCTCGATATCATATCCGGCATCAAGCAGAAGGTGATCGACTATCGCGCGGCGCTGCCGGACGCGTTGAAGATCAGCTATATCGGCGACCAATCCGGCTTCGTGCGCGGCGCCATCGAGGGCGTGGCCGTGGAAGGCGTTATCGCGGCCTTGCTGACGTCGGTGATGATCCTGCTGTTCCTCGGCAGCTGGCGTTCCACCGTCATCATCGCGGTGTCGATCCCGCTAGCGGTGCTCGGCGCCATCATCATGCTGTCGATGATTGGCGAAACGCTGAACATCATGACGCTGGGCGGTCTGGCGCTCGCAGTCGGCATCCTCGTCGATGACGCCACGGTGACCATCGAAAACATCAATTACCATCTGGAGCAGGGCAAGGACGTCGAGAGCTCGATCATGGACGGTGCGGCGCAGATCGTGACGCCGGCATTCGTGTCGCTGCTGTGTATCTGTATCGTCTTCGTGCCGATGTTCTTCCTCAACGGCATCGCGCGCTTCCTGTTCGTGCCGATGGCCGAAGCGGTGATGTTCGCGATGGTCTGGTCGTTCCTGTTATCGCGCACGCTGGTGCCGACCATGGCCAAGTATCTGCTGCAGCGGCATGTCCATCATGACGGCGAGAAGCCGCCGACCCGCAATCCGCTGGTGCGCTTCCAGCGTGGCTTTGAGGCCGGCTTCGAACGTATTCGCGGCGGCTATCATGGCCTGCTGGATATGGCGCTGGCGCGGCGCCCCGTTTTTGTGATCGGCTTCCTCGGCGTCGTCGGCGTGTCATTCCTGCTGGTGCCGTTCCTCGGCCGCAACTTTTTCCCGTCGGTCGATGGCGGCGCCATCCTGATGCATGTCCGCGCCCAGGTCGGCACCCGCATCGAGGAAACTGCCAACCAGTTCGCTGATATCACCAAGGCGGTGCGCAAGATCATCCCGCCGGATCAGATCGAGACCATGACCGACAATATCGGCATGCCCGTCTCCGGCATCAATCTCACCTATAACAACACCGGCGTGATCGGCCCGCAGGATGGTGACTTCCAGATCAAGCTGAAGGAAGGCCACAGGCCGACCGAGGAATATGTCCGGCAATTGCGCGAACAACTGCCGCGGCAGTTCCCGGGTGTCAGCTTCGCCTTCCTGCCTGCCGACATCGTCAGCCAGATCCTGAACTTCGGCGCCCCGGCCCCGATTGACCTGCAGATCCGCGGTGCGAATCTCGCGGCGAACTTCGAATATGCCAACAAGCTGCTCGGCAAGATCCGTCGCATTCCCGGCATTGCCGATGCACGGCTCCAGCAGTCGCCGAACAATCCCGGCTTCAACATCGATGTCGACCGCACCCGTGCACAATATGTCGGCCTGACTGAGCGCGATGTCACCAACAGCCTCGTGGTCAACCTCGCAGGTTCGTCGCAAGTCGCGCCGACCTATTATCTCAGTCCCGATAACGGCGTGTCCTATTCCATCGTGATGCAGACGCCGCAATACAAATTGGATTCGCTGGGTGCGCTGGAGACGCTGCCGATCACGGCCGTGAATGCCAGCAACAACTCCCCGATGCTCGGCGGCATTGCCAGCATCAATCGCTCGACCTCGAATGCCGTGGTGTCGCAATATGACATCCAGTCCATGGTGCAGATCTATGCCACCACGCAGGGTCGCGATCTCGGCTCCGTGTCCAACGATATCTACAAGGTGTTGGAAGAAACCAAGGCGGATGTGCCGAAGGGCAGCAATGTGGCGCTGCTCGGTCAGGTGCAGACCATGAACAGCGCCTTTGCCGGCCTGTTGTTCGGCCTGCTCGGCGCTATCGTGCTAATCTATCTCTTGATCGTCGTGAACTTCCAGTCCTGGTCCGATCCGTTCGTGATCATCACCGCGCTGCCGGCGGCATTGGCCGGCATCGTCTGGATGCTGTTCACGACGCAGACCACGCTGTCGGTTCCGGCATTGACCGGCGCCATCATGTGTATGGGTGTCGCAACGGCCAATTCGGTGCTGGTGATTTCCTTTGCCCGCGAGCGCTACGCGATCCTCGGTGATCCCATCAAGGCCGCGTCCGAAGCCGGTTTCGTCCGCTTCCGCCCGGTACTGATGACGGCCCTGGCCATGATCATCGGCATGGCGCCGATGGCGCTGGGGCTGGGCGAGGGCGGCGAGCAAAATGCGCCACTTGGCCGCGCTGTCATCGGCGGCCTGATTTTTGCTACCATCGCCACGTTGATGTTCGTGCCGGTGGTTTTCAGCATGGTTCACAAGAAACAGCAGCCCGAAAATCAGCCTGCGGCTGACGTGGCTACCTCGGAGACTTTGCATGCCCACTGAGCAGACCCCCCCGGTGTCACGCCGCAAGCTCGGCCTGGTCGGAGTGATTGGCTTGTGCGCCGCCGGCGCCATCGTCGTCACCGGCATCATGGCCCGCGCCAAGACCGAGAGCGATTTGAAGACCTGGACCGACGATCAGGCGATCCCGACGGTGGCTGTGGCTCCGCCGGATGCCCGCGTTCTCAACGCGTCGCTCGATCTGCCCGGCCGGCTCGAAGCCTATTACCGCGCGCCGATTTTTGCCCGCGTCTCGGGCTATCTGAAGAGCTGGAGCGCCGATATCGGTGCACAGGTCAGATCCGGCCAGGTGATCGCCGAGATCGAAGCCCCGGATCTCGATCAGCAGTTGCTGCAGGCCCGCGCCGATCTCGTCAGTCAGCAGTCCAGCGCCAAGCTGTCGGAAGCGACGCTGAACCGCCGCAAGACGCTGGTGGCGTCGAATTTCGTCTCGGCGCAGGAAATCGACGAGCGCACTGCCGATCTGAACAACAAGCGCGCCGCCGTGAATTCCGGCCAAGCCAATGTCGAGCGTCTGGAAGCGCTGGCCGGTTACAAGAAGATCACCGCGCCGTTCGATGGCGTTGTGACCCAGCGCAACACCGACGTCGGCGCGCTGATCTCGGGCGGCACCGGCACCGGTGCCGCGATGTTCGTGGTATCTGATATCAAGAAGCTGCGCGTTTATGTCGACGTGCCGCAGAGCTATGTGCCGGCGATCAGGTTAGGTGCCAAGGCGATCATCAGCGTGCCCGATCATCCGAACAAGACGTTCCCGGCCACGGTGGAAGCTTCGTCGCAATCGGTCGATGTAGCTTCGGGGACCACGCGAATGCAGCTTGTGCTCGACAACCCCAACGGCGAATTGCTGCCGGGCGGTTATGCCAATGTGAAGATGAGCCTCGCGCGTGATTCCGCGCCGCTGCATGTGCCGGCTTCGGCACTGATCTTCAACAAGAGCGGCCTGCGCGTCGCAACCGTTGGACCGGACGACAAGATCCTGTTCAAGACCGTGACCATCGCCAGGGATCTCGGCCGCGACATCGAGCTCGCATCCGGCATCGCCGCCGACGATCGCATCGTCATTGCCCCGCCGGACGGCCTCAACGACGGCGACAAGGTCCGTATCACTGGCGGCAGCGGTACTCCGAAAAACGGCAAGCCGACGGCCGAGACGGACAAGAAGGAAGTGAAGGGGTAGGGCGTTGACGCCGCGCTATGCCGGGCTCGTATGCCCGGCATAGTGCCCCCTCCGTTTACGATTATCTAGTGCGTGATGCCTTCGCGATCGAATAGCGCCATCAAGGTGCAGCTCATTGTTGCGATCAGCTTCTCCTCGCCTCTCTCCACCGCAAAGGCCTGGCCCTCACAAACCGTTATGGTTCGGCCGGGCTTGAGCACGCGGGCCCGAAACAGGAACTGCTCGCCGCGGGCCGGGGCCAGAAAATTGGTCTTGAATTCGACGGTCAGAACCGCGGCATCGTCGGGCATCAGCGAGAAGGCGGCATATCCGCAGGCTGTATCCAGCGCTGTCGTGATGATGCCGGCATGAATGAATCCATGCTGCTGCGTAAAGGCGGTGTTGTACGGCATTTTGAGTTCGACTTCGCCGGCGGCCTGGCGAGCGACTTCGATACCCAGTGTTGTCATCGCCGTTTGGCGCGCGAAGCTCGCCTGCACACGGGCCTCGAAGTTTGCATCCTTTGGAATGAATTTGGTCATCTCGCTTTACTGCGCCTTTCGCCACTCCAGCACGCCATCATCCGCCGTGCTGATCGGCCCCGACGCCCCCACCGGCGTCTTGTCCTGATCCATCAGAAACGCCAGCGTCGCATTGTCCTGCGCCGGCACACGCGCCAGCGCGCGTTCATTGGCCGCGGTGCGGAGGATCACCACGCCGTGTTCGATCTCGCCACCGCGGCCGTAGATCACCGTGAAGCTTTCGACAGTGCCGTTGCCCGAGGCCTCGGTGACATATGTCGGGACCGGCTTGCGGTTGCGGTCGGCGTCCGCCTGCACATTGGTGTCCTGCGCGAGCGTCTCCTTTGGTGCCTCCTTCGACACCACCAATGCGTGGTGCTTGGTGACGAAGCCGCCCTGCGCGTAGAGCAGGCCCGTCTTGGTCCCCGCGCGGATTTTGCGGACCATCGCGCAGGCGGCATGCGCCATGTAGTCGTTCAGCGGCGCGCCAAAGAAGGTGAGACCGCCGGTCACGGTTGGTTGCACATCGCTGCCAAGGCCGAGGGTGCGGCGGGCCATCTTGGGCACGCAGGGGAAACAGCTATAGAGCTCGATGGCGCCGAAATTCTTGCCGGAGCCGCCGACCAGATCCATGGCCACCTTCAGCACCGCATTCTGCGCGTGGCTCTCCACATACTGGTCGCGGTCGAGATAGTCGCGCGGCTCCTCGGCTGAAGCGCCGCCCCAGATATGCACGATGCGGTCCTCGGGCACGCCAGCGGCGCGCGCTTTCGCAAGGCTGGTGACGAGGATGGCGGCCGACTGGTTCACCATCGGATTGGCGACCATTAGCTTGGTATAGGGCCAGGCAATCAGCCGGTTGTCGGGCGTCGGTGTAGTGATTTGTTCCGGTGTGTAAGCCTTTTTGATCCACGCCTCGGGATTGGTCGCAGCGACGCCCGCATAGCGTGACCACAGCTCGCCGGATTCGCGATGCGCCTCCCGCGGCGTCTGGCCCCAATGCGCGGCAGAGGCGGCTTCATAGAACGGGTAGACCGTGACCGGTTTGGCCACGCCGAGCTTGGTCGCCATCGGCTTCTGATAGTTGGCACCGCGGAGCGGCTCCGGCGCATCCTTGGCGAATGGAGTCCAAGGCAGATCCACCTTGGCACGTTCGGCCTTGGTGGCAGTGCCCTGCGATTCCGCGCCGGTGATCGCCGCGACCTGGGATTCGCCGCGCGCGATCCGCTTCGCCGCCTCGTGAATATAGCGGATCGGACTCTCGCCGCCGACCGGACCGTAATAGGCGTGCTTCGGCGCGATGCCGAGCTTCTCGCTGAGCTGCTTCTCCGGCGCGGTGTAACGCCAGCTCAGGAAGTTCACGATGTCGAGCGAGTCGATATCCCCAAGCAGCTTCCCGCCAGAGTCCTGCTCCGCGCGCTTCAGTGCTTCGATCATCAGCGCGAGCGGCTCAAGACCTTCCGTGAGCTCCCCCGGATGATCGGAGAATTCGCCGACGCCGACGATGACGGGGATGCGGTCTTCAGCTTGGTTCGATACTGCCATTGTTCTTGCTCTTGCCTCTATTCTGAAACCAGCATGGTGAGGTGCTCTGCCGCTTCGGCAAAGTCCTCCTTGAATTCCTGCACAACTGCGCCTGCCGACTTGACGCTGTCAATCAGGCCGACGCCTTGCCCGACGAAATAGCTGACCAGATCCCGTGCCTGCGCATTGCCCGCGGCTGCGGAACGATCAATCGAGGCGAAGGCGTCGCGGCTGATCAGGCTCTGCAGTGGCATCGGCAGCGCGCCGGGGCTGTCTTCGCCGCGATCCCAGGCATCGGTCCAGACCGAGCGCAATTGCCGTGCGGGCTTGCCGGTACGGCCCCTGGAGCGGATCGCATCGCGCGACGAGGCGGCAATCATCTTCTCGCGAAAGATTTCGGAGGTTTCGGATTCCGTGGTCGCGAGCCACACCGAACCGGTCCAGACGCCTGCCGCGCCCATCGCCATACAGCCGGCCATCTGCCGCCCGGTCATGATGCCGCCGGCGGCGAGCACCGGCACTTCGCGCATCGGCTTGATGGCCTTGATCACCTCTGGCACCAGCACCATGGTCGAGACCTCGCCGCAATGGCCGCCGGCCTCGGTGCCCTGCGCCACGAGAATATCGACGCCGGCCGCAACCTGCCGGATCGCATGTTCCTTGGCACCGACGAGTGCCGCCACCGGAACGCCATGGGCTTTGCCCATCTCGATCATCGCCTTCGGCGGCACGCCGAGTGCATTGGCGATCAGCCGGATCGGATGGTTGAAGGAGACGTCGAGCAGCCGCAGTGCAGTCTCGCCGTCGAATGGCTGCGGCTGATCGGAGGAGACTTCGGTGATCTTGAGATCGACGCCGTATTTCTTCAGCAGGCTCCTGGTGAAAGCGCGATGTTCCGGCGTGATGCGGCGCTCCAGCGACTTCCAGGTGACATCCTTCTCGCCTGCGGTGGAGATGTTCTCGGGGATCAGTACGTCGATGCCGTAAGGCTTGCCGTCGACATGATCGTCGATCCACCTCAGTTCCTGCTCCAGCGTCTCCGGAGAATGCGCGGTGGCGCCGAGCACACCGAAGCCGCCGGCACGGCTGACGGCAGCAACCACGTCGCGGCAATGGCTGAAGGCGAGTAGCGGAAACGCGATGCCCAGCATCTCGCAGATTGGCGACTTCATCGGCGTGTCTCCCTGAATCTCTTGTGACCCGCTTCATGTGGCGAGTTCGTGATGAACGCTAGCGTATGGGGAAGGGCGATGCCAAGCGGACGAGGGCATTCCGCCTGGCAAAATACCGGGGCAACGACGCCAGATTTCCTGCTTGCGCTTTCGCGTCATGCGGGAAATGCTGCGTGTAACAAGCAAAGCAAAAAATACGGGAGTGAACGCATGGCCGCTGCACAGCCGCAATCTGTCTCACATCAAAACGCGCGCATCGATGTCGTGGTCGTCGGCGCAGGGTTCGCGGGGCTTTATCTGCTGCACAAGCTGCGCGGTCTCGGTCTCCATGTGAAAGTCTTCGAACAGGGCGGCGATGTCGGCGGCACATGGTACTGGAACCGCTATCCCGGCGCGCGTTGCGACGTCGAGAGCATGCAGTATTCGTTTTCGTTCGATGACAAATTGCAGCAGGAATGGAACTGGAGCGAGCGCTATGCGCCGCAACCTGAAATCCTGCGCTATGCCGGCCATGTCGCCGATCGCTATGATCTGCGCAGGGACATCCAGTTCAACACGACGGTCAAATCCGCAGTTTTCGATGAGTGCGCTAATCGATGGGCGGTAACGACTTCCGATGGACAGGCCACCATCGCGCAGCATGTCGTGCTCGCGACGGGTTGTCTGTCGAATGCCCGCACGCCCGATTTCAGGGGCATGAAGGATTTCAAGGGCAAGGTCTATCACACCGGCAACTGGCCGCATGAGACGGTCGATTTCACCGGCCTGCGCGTCGGTGTCATCGGCACCGGATCGTCGGCGATCCAGTCGATCCCGCTGATCGCCGAACAGGCGAGCCAGCTCACTGTGTTCCAGCGCACCGCAAATTTTAGCGTGCCGGCGCGCAATGCGCCGCTTACCGATGATGAGCGCAAATCGTTTCGCGACAACTATCCGGAGATTCGCCGGCAGGCGCGTGAGGAGTTCAAGAACGGCATCGTGCAGCCGGTTCCGGATCGCGGCGCGCTCGACGATCCGGAGCATGCAAGGCGTGAGAAGTATCACGCGCGATGGACATCGGGCGGACTTACCTTCATGGGCGTCTACAATAACCTGGTCCTGGATCAGCGCGCCAACGATACCGCCGCCGATTTTATCCGCGAGAGAATCTCAGAGATCGTCAGCGATCCCGAAACGGCAAGGCTGCTGCAGCCGACCGATCATCCGGTTGGTTCAAAGCGTATCTGCGTCGATACAGATTACTATGCGACCTTCAATCGCCCGAATGTGACGCTGGTCGATATCAAGGCCCATCTGATCGAACAGATTCTGCCGCATGCCGTGCGCACCGGCGGCAAGAATTACGAGGTCGACGCACTGGTGCTCGCCACCGGCTTCGATGCGATGACCGGTTCGGTCGCCAAGATCGACATTCGCGGCCGCGGCGGCCAGACGCTGAATGACAAATGGGCGGAAGGCCCACGAACCTATCTCGGCTTGATGAGCGCCGGGTTCCCGAACCTCTTTATCATCACCGGCCCCGGCTCGCCGTCTGTGCTGTCAAACATGATCGTGTCCATTGAGCAGCATGTCGACTGGATCACCGACTGCCTTAGCTACATGCGTGACCGTGGCGCAGAGGCGATCGAGGCGACGCATCCCGCGGAGGACAAGTGGGTCGCGCATGTCAATGAGGTCGCGGCCGGCACGCTCTATCCCCAGGCCAATTCCTGGTACATGGGGGCCAACATCCCCGGCAAACCGCAGATATTCATGCCCTATATCGGCGGCGTCGGCGTCTACCGGCAGATTTGCAACGATGTGGCGGCGAAGGACTATGAGGGATTTGCAATGACGGTGGGCGTGCGGCCAAAGACGAAGGAAGCTGTGGCATTATAGCTTTTTCCCTCTCCCCCAGCGCAGCGAAGCTGCGCGCTGCGGGAGAGGGTGCCTGAGCGAAGCGAAGGCGGGAGAGGGTCTTGCCGCATACGCAGAATTGCCCTCTCCCGTCTCGACCGCTGTCGCGGTCGATCCACTCTCTCCCACGGCGCGGAGCTTCGCTCCGCTGGGGGCGAGGGGAAGCAAGGGCTGTCCGTCTAAAACGCCGTATACCCGCCATCGATCACGAACGTATCCGCCGTGTGATACGATGACGCCTTGCTCATCAGATAGACAGCGATGCCGCCAAAATCCGACGGTTCGCCGAAACGGCGCACCGGGATGCGCGGCATGACATTGGCGACGAATTTCTCGTTGCCCATGATTCCTGCGGTCATGTCGCTCTTGATCCAGCCCGGCAGGATTGCGTTGGCTGTCACGCCCTGACGGGCCAATTCGACGGCCAGCGCGCGCACCAGCGCATTGATCGCGGCCTTGGTCGCCGCATAATGCTCGTTGCGTGCGGTGCCGAAGATCGAAGCGAGGCTTGACGTCGCGACCAGCCGGCCGAACTTGTCGCCGGCCTCGGCGCGTTCCGTCATATGTCGCGCGGCGACCTGGAAGGCATGGAAGACACCATCGAGATTGGTGGCGAACATGGTGCGCCACTGTTCTTCGGTGCGGTCGATGAAATTATGCCGGCCGCCGCCGCCGATGCCGGCATTGGCGAAGCAGCCATCGACACGGCCGAATTTCTTGAGTGTCGCATCCATGGCCGTCTTCACCGAGGCGGTGTCAGTCACGTCGCAGACCAGCGTATCGACCTTGCCAGTGCAATCCGCCATGGTGGCAGCTGCGGCCTTGTTCTTCTCGGCGTTGCGGCCCCAGATCGAGACGTTGCAACCGGCGGTGGCCAGTGCCTGCGCGATGCCGAGGCCGATACCGCCATTGCCGCCGGTGATGACGGCCACGCGGCCGCTGAGGTCGAATATCTGTGTAGGCGTTGCCATGTCAGCGTTTCCATGTTTGGCGCGCGTTATGCCGTGCGTCCGTTGGTGGGCTGGTGTTCCCCAGGAAGCATGGACAAGCGCGTCCGAAAAATCAAATATGCTGCCTGACATACAAAGCTTCCACACCGCGGAATAAACACGCGGACTGTCCCGTGAGGAAACCATGCAGTTCAAACACGTCACCCTCGATTTCGACGGTAATGTCGCCATCCTGAAGCTCGATCATCAGGAGGTGATGAATGCGGTCTCGGTCGACATGCTTGGCGGCCTCACCGAGGCGCTGGAAGAAATCGACGAGCGCCGCGACAATGTGCGCTGTCTGGTGATCACCGGCGCCGGCCGCGCCTTCTGCACCGGCGCAAATCTTCAGGGCCGCAACAATCAGGTGACCAAGTCGCGCAGCAGCGCCGGCGCCACGCTGGAGACCGCCTTCCATCCGTTCCTGCGCCGGCTGCAGAACCTGCATTGTCCGATCGTCACCGCCGTGAACGGCCCGGCGGCCGGCGCGGGCATGAGCTTCGCGCTGATGGGCGATCTCATTCTCTGTGCGAAGTCGTCCTATTTTCTGCAGGCTTTCCGTCGTATCGGCCTGGTGCCGGATTGCGGCTCGACCTGGATTCTGCCCCGCCTGATCGGCAAGGCGCGTTCGGTGGAGCTGTCGCTGCTCGGCGAAAAGCTGCCGGCGGAGAAGGCGCTGGAGTGGGGTCTCGTCAACCGTGTCTATGACGACGCCGCGCTGATGGACGAGGCCATGAAGCTCGCCCACGATCTCGCCAATGGCCCGACGCTGGCGCTGTCGCTGATCCGCAAGCTCTATTGGGACAGCCCGGAAAATTCCTTTGAGGACCAGATCAATCTCGAAGTGCAGTCTCAGCGGATTGCCGGTGCGTCGCCGGATTTCAAGGAAGGCGTCGCCGCATTCCTCGAGAAGCGCCCGGCCAAGTTCACGGGCAAATAGGCCTTGAGCTCAGCTTCCGTCGCGGAGCTGCTCGCGCGCAGCGTCACGTCGTGGTGCAATGGCGCCACCGGCGTGATGGATGCAAAGCGTTTGTCCGGTGGTGCCAGCCAGGAGACGTGGTCGTTCGACATCACGCATCCTGATGGCGCTATGGGTGCAATCCTGCGTCGCGCACCGTCGGGTTATGGCGCCGCGCCCGGCCGAGCTGCGGGGCTCGATGCGGAGGCGGTGCTGATGCAACTCGCACACGATGCCGGCGTACCGTCGCCGAAGGTGCTGCATGTGCTCAAACCCGATGACGATCTGGGAACGGGCTTCATCATGCAGCGAGTCGCCGGCGAAACCATCCCGCGCAAGATTTTGCGCGACGATGAATTCGCGGGCGCGCGGCCCAAACTTGCCCGGCAATGCGGCGAGATCCTCGCCGGGATCCACGGACTGCCTGCTGCGAGCCTGCCGCAGCTTCGCCGCATGACTGCCGCAGCAGAAATCGCCGAATTACAGCGCGAGATCGACGGTTTTGGCTGGCCGCGCCCGGTGTTCCAGCTGGCGTTGCGCTGGCTGCGCGACAACGATCCCGGCCCATCCGAACGCGTCACTTTGGTGCATGGCGATTTCCGGCATGGCAATCTGATGATCGGGCCCGATGGCGTCCGCGCGGTGCTGGACTGGGAGCTCGCGCATCTCGGTGATCCCATGGAGGATCTCGGCTGGATCTGCGTCAATTCATGGCGCTTCGGCGTCATCGACAAGCCGGTTGGCGGGTTTGGTACTTATGAAGAATTGTTCGCTGGTTACGAAGCGGCCGGCGGAATTGCTGTCGATGCACAGCGGGTGAAATTCTGGGAAGTGATGGGCACGCTACGCTGGGGCGTGATGTGCGTCGGGATGATGCAGCGGTTTCGTCTCGGGCCGGATCATTCGATGGAGCGCGCGATGATCGGCCGGCGCTCGTCGGAGACCGAGATTGATCTGCTCAGACTATTGGCACCGCGCGCATGATCCCGAAAAGTGGCGACCGGTTTTCGGATCAGATCATGCGCAAAAACAAGGTGAAGACATGCAGGACGAACCGAGGCCGGACGAATTGGTGAAGGCCGTCGCGGATTTTCTCCGCAACGACATTGCACCTCAAATCTCAGGTCATGCCGCCTTCAAGCTGCGTGTCGCGATCAACGCGCTTGATCTGGTAACACGGCAACTGACGCTCGCCGGCGACAGCGACGCCGCCGAGCTGCATGGATTGACGATGCTGCTCGGCGTGCATGGCACGCTCGACGGGTTGAACCAGGATCTCGCCGACCGCATTGCGCAAGGCGACATTGATCTCACGACGCCCGGTGTGAAAGAGCATCTGTGGCAGACGACACTGGCGAAGCTCGCCGTCGATCAGCCGAACTATGGTTCCTACAAGCGCGAGCTGGAACCGAAGTAAGCGCCGCGGCGCTACTTCCCCTTCCAGTTCGGCTTGCGCTTCTCCGAGAACGCCTTCGGCCCTTCAATATAGTCTTCCGATGCCGCCATCGCCTTCACCGCCGGATAGTCGCGCTGCTCGGTGATGGCCTGCTCCAGCGACACCGCCATGCCCTTCTGGATCGCTTGCTTGGAGGCGCGGATCGACATCGGCGAATTTTGGCAGATGGTCTCGGCCCAGCGCAGCGCGGCGTTCAGGGCTTCGCCCTGCGGCACCACTTCGTTGACGAAGCCGAGCTCATAGCCTTCTTGCGGTTTCACATGGCGTGCGGTGAGGATCATGCCCATGGCGCGCTTCATGCCGATCTGGCGCGGCAGGCGCTGCAAGCCGCCGGCAAGAGCAGCAAGGCCGACGCGCGGCTCGGGCAGGGCAAAGGTCGCATTCTCCGCCGCGATGATCAGGTCGCAAGCCAGCGCAATCTCGAAGCCGCCGCCCATGGCAACGCCGTTCACCGCAGCAATGATCGGTTTGTCGCAATCGAAGCGCGCGGTGAGGCCAGCGAAGCCCGACGTGTTCCAGCCGCGCTTGCCGCCGGCGGCCTGCCACTTCAGATCGTTGCCGGCGCAGAACGCCTTGTCGCCGGCGCCGGTGACGATCGCCACCCACTGTTCGGGATCGCTAGCGAAGTCGTTGAACACCTCGTGCAACTCGTTATGCGCATCGGTGTGCAGTGCGTTGTAAACTTCCGGACGCGACAGCGTCACGATGGTGATCGGTCCCTTGCGGGTCACGGTTGAGAATTGCAGAGCCATCGCGGCCTCCCTTTTGTTTTTCGTTACGCAGAATTTATGACGCCAAAGCGTACTTGACTTGCCGCGCTTGACTTGATCGGACGATGCCATCTTAATCGCTCGATTAACAAGAGCAACAAAGCTCGGAAAACAATCGGGAGAGCGCCTTGGATTTTTCCCTGCCGGCCGATCTGGTCGCCTATCTCGCCGAACTCGATTCATTCATCCTGCGCGAGATCAAGCCGCTCGAAGAGCGGGATGACAATATCCGCTTCTTCGATCATCGCCGCGAATGGGCGCGCACCGATTTCGACAATGGCGGGCTGCCGCGGCACGAATGGGAGCAGTTGTTGCGTCAGGCGAAGAATCTCGCCGACAGTGCCGGCCATCTGCGCTTTGCGATCCCGAAGCGCTATGGCGGCAAGGACGGCAGCAATCTCTGGATGGCCGTGATCCGCGAGCATTTCGCCGCCAAGGGTCTTGGCCTGCACAACGATCTGCAGAACGAACACTCCATTGTTGGCAATCTGCCGTTGGTGACGATGCTGGATCGCTATGGCCGCGACGACCAGAAGGAGATGATCGAGGGCTCGATATCAGGCAAATATCGCATCACCTTCGGTCTCACCGAACCCGAACACGGCTCCGATGCCACGCATATGGAGACGACGGCCGTAGAGGCGACGCGTGATGGCGTCAAGGGCTGGGTCATCAACGGCGAGAAGATGTGGACCACGGGCATGCATGTGGCCACGCATTGCGCGCTGTTCGCGCGCACGTCGGGGAACGACGGCGATGCGCGCGGCATCACCTGTTTCCTGGTGCCGGCCAAGGCCGCAGGCGTAAAGATCGAAGAATATATGTGGACCTTCAATATGCCCACAGACCATCCGCGTGTGTCGTTCACCGATGTGTTCGTGCCGGATGATGCACTGTTCGGCGAGATCGGCCGCGGCCTGTCGCTGGCGCAGTGTTTCGTGCACGAGAACCGTATCCGGCAGGCGGCGAGTTCGCTGGGGGCGGCGGTCTATTGCATCAATGAAAGCGTGAAATACGCGCGCGAGCGGAAGCCGTTCGGCGAGGAACTGGCGCGCAATCAGGGTATCCAGTTTCCGTTGGTCGAACTCGCCACGCAGGCCGAGATGCTGCGGCTCCTGATCCGCAAGACCGCATGGGAGATGGACCAGCTCACTCAGGCGCAGGTCGAACACACGCTGTCCGACAAGGTGTCGATGTGTAACTACTGGGCCAACCGGCTGTGCTGCGAGTCCGCCGACCGCGCGATGCAGGTGCATGGCGGCATGGGCTATTCACGCCACAAGCCGTTCGAGCACATCTATCGCCATCACCGCCGCTACCGCATCACCGAAGGCAGCGAAGAAATCCAGAAACGCAAGGTCGCGGGATTCCTGTTTGGCTATATGGGCGCGGGGAAGCATTGAAATTGCGATTATCGTAGGGTGGGTAGAGCGCAGCGAAACCCATCTTTTGGTCGTGTGTGATTGATGGGTTTCGCGAAGACCCTCTACCCATCTACGACTGGTTGATATGACCCGGAATTTCCGCAGGTGAGGCCACCAGGTGCTTCGCTCCGGCCTCGGTCAATTCCGCACGCCCACCATAGCCATAGAGCACGCCGACCGCCGGAATGCCGTTATTCGCAGCGCCGATGATGTCGTGCTTGCGGTCGCCGATCATAATCGCTCGCGCCGGATCGACTGAGGCTTCATCGAGCGCGTAGCGCAGCAGGTCGCTCTTGTCGACGCGGGTGCCGTCGAGTTCCGAGCCGAACACGCGCGTGAAGTATTTGCGCAGGCCAAAGTGGTCAATGATGCGATCGGCGAACACATGCGGCTTGCTGGTTGCAACGAACAGCCGTCGTCCCGGCGCGGTCACCGCCGTCAGCGTGTCTGCGATGCCGGGATAGAGCGTGTTCTCGAACAGGCCTGTCGTGCCGAACCGCTCGCGATAGAGCTCGACACCGCGGTCGGCATCTTTCTCGCCGCCGAGCAATGCCACGAAGCTGGCGCGCAGCGGTGGACCGATGCACCAGGTCAGTTCGTCCTGTGTCGGGACGGGAAGCCCGAGCTTGCCGAGCGCATACTGGATCGAGCCCGTAATGCCGATCTTGGGATCGGTCAGCGTCCCGTCGAGGTCGAAAAAGACAGTGTCGATCGCATGTGGCTTCATCTAGTTCGCATACCTTGCGGTGAGATCGCGCGAGATCCGAGAGCCTTCGTCGATATAGCGGCGGATCGCGATACTGGCGGCAGGCGTGCAGGTCCGGTAGGTCTGCTGGAAGCCGTTATAGCCGCGGTTGAAACCGGCGATCATGCGGGTGCGGCGCTCGCCGGACGGCGTCTCGGCATCGACCAGCGCCTGCATCTCGTTGCGCCACTTGTTGCCTTCGTTATTGCCGCAGATGCCGCGCAAGTAATGCAGCGCACCGAGAATCTCCGACATCCGCTGCAAGTCATTGTCGAATGGCGCAGCCGCGTCCTGCGCCCGGGCAGAGCCAGCGCCGACCGTCACAACCGTCAGAATGATGAGCAGGTGCTTCAACATGAATGGTCCCGGAACCCGGCTGATATGCCTTTTCAAGGCGCCTGAGGCAAGGCAGCGCTGCAGGTGCGACAAGGGGTTATCTATGGTCCGACGAGATCTTCCGCCATGGCGAGGATCGGACCGAGGCCATCGGTGGTCTTGAAGGCGCTGAGATCGTCAGGTGCGACCCACTGGAAATCGTCGAGTTCGTCGTTCAGCTCCGGCTCGCCAGCCACCCAGCGTGCCGCAAAGGACATGATCAGGTAATGCCCGGCGACCTTGTCGTTCGGCAGCACTTCGCGAAAGCCGGACAGGCCGACAATGTCGATGGTCAGCCCGGTTTCCTCCATCACCTCGCGGGCGAGGGCGACAGCGAGGGATTCGCCAAATTCCACGCGTCCGCCGGGGAGCGAATAGAAGCCCTTGCCGGGCGAGCGGGCACGGCGGACCAGCAGCACTTTGCCATCCCGGAAGATGGCGGCGCTGGTGGCGAGTTGCGGATGGGCGGGAGGCGTGTCGGTCACGAGGTCATTGCGCCATGATGCTGTCGACGTCGGATTCCTGATCGCGGCCGTTGATGATGCCGCCGGCGGTGCCGACCATCGGCTTGACCCAGCCGGCGGCCTGTTCGGCCAGCATGGCACGGGTTCGATCCTGTTGCACGGTGCGCATGGCTTCACCGACCGTGATCAGGATCTGCGTCATGTTCGCGACCAGCGCATCGAATTCTGCACGGATGGTTGGGCGTGCAGCCTCATAGGATGCGATGGCGAGATCGCGGGCCTTGAAGTTGGATTTGATGAAGTGCTCGGCATAGCTGAGCGGCTGCCATTCCAGAAACAGCTCATAGCAGTCCGGCATGTCCGGGATCAGCTCGAGCAACATGATGGCTTCATTGAAGTGATTGAGATAGTCGGTCGCCAGACCCGTGCGCGGATTGATATTGGCGGCCATCAGCTCGGCAGCTGACGCAACGGGGCCGACACCGGCACTGGCCAGATCGTGATGGTCATGCTGCGCCGGTTGTATGGCCGTCAGGGTCATATGTCGCACTGTTGGGGTTTTGGGTTAAAACCGCCTGAAGAGGCAGGATTGCGGATCGAGAATGTGCGGGCGGTTTGTCATTACATCAGCGCCGGAAGCGTTACGGCAGGTATTCAGTTATAGTGAGCAACCGAATTTTCCTGCGAGGTACAATATTGCGCCGACGCAGCCGGTTCCTGTTGTCATCGTTGAAAACGGATCCCGGCATTTCCGTCTGATGCGATGGGGCCTTTTGCCCTCCTGGGTCAAGGACCCGCGGAAGTTTACGCTTCTGATTAATGCACGCGCCGAGACGGTGCAAGAAAAGCCGGCCTTCAAAAACGCGATTCGCCGCCGCCGCTGTCTGATTCCGGCCGATGGCTATTACGAATGGCAAAATCGCGGTGAACGCAAACAACCGTATTTTATCCACCCAGGTGCAGGCGGGCCGATGGGATTCGCAGGTCTGGCCGAGACCTGGATGGGACCGAACGGCGAAGAAGTCGACACGGTTGCGATCATTACTGCAGAAGCCAGCACGGGCATGTCCGTACTGCACCATCGCGTGCCGGTGACGATCGCACCCGATCATTTCGGCCAGTGGCTCGATTGCAGTTCGGATAGTGCGTCCGACGTGATGACGATGCTCGCTGCGCCGGCAGACGGCACCTTCGCCTGGCATCCGGTGGCGATGGCCGTCAACAAGGTGGCCAATGACGATGCGCAACTGATCCTGCCGATCTCGGCGGAAGAGGCCGCTGTAGAGCAGGTGAAGCCAACGAGGGCGCCGCGCAAGGTCGCGGTGGCCGAGGACGACGGGCAAGGCTCGTTGTTCTAGCTCACGGCGTCAGCGGCCGTCCGTCGAGCCACTTGGCATAGATCACGCGTTTCTGTTCGCCGTAGCCGAGCGACTCGTAGAACGCCTGAACCTTGGTGTTATCCGAGCGCACCATGAGCTGCATCTTCTCGATGCCGCGCTCGCGCAGCCAATCTTCGGCTGCACTCATGATGCCGCGGCCGAAATCCTGGCGCTGGTGGTCGGGATCGACCGAGACGTAATAGACCCAGCCGCGATGGCCATCATGGCCGACCAGCACGGAGGCGACGATGGTCCTTCCCTTGCGACCGACCAGGACGTCGGCATTGGTGCCTGCGCGCGCCAGCCTGATATCGGCCTCCGGATCGTTCCAGGGCCGGACCAGTCCGCAGCGCAGCCAGAGCTGAACGACCGCTTGAATGTCGGTGTCGACGAGCCGGGCAACTTTCAATGTTGCACCGGCAGCAGCACCTTGCCCGGATTGAGAATGTTCAGCGGATCCAGCATCGCCTTCAGGCTGCGCATCAGTTCGATGGCGACGGGGTCCTTCACCGAGGGCAGCTCAGCCGCCTTCATCTGGCCGATGCCATGTTCGGCGGAGATCGAGCCGCCCATGCGCAGCACGACGTCGAAGACGACTTCGTTGACGTCGTGCCAGCGCGCCAGGAATTTCTCGCGGCCGTCGCTGTCGCCTAGCGTTTCCTTGGGCTGCGTGACATTGTAGTGGATGTTGCCGTCGCCGAGATGACCGAACGGCACCGGGCGTGCGCCGGGCATCAGCTTCACGACGGCAGCATTGGCTTCGGCGATGAAGGCGGGTACGGAAGCGACCGGCACCGATATATCGTGCTTGATCGATCCGCCTTCCGGCTTCTGCGCCGGCGAGATTTCCTCGCGCAGTTTCCAGAACGCCTGACGGTGGGCGATATTCTCGGCGATCACGGCGTCATCCACGATGCCGTCTTCAAAGCCGCGTTCGAGGATCGCCTCCAATGTCGCGCGGGCATCGTCGCGTCCCGACGACAATTCCATCAAGACATACCAGGCGTGTTTGCTGGAGAGCGGATCGCGAATGCCGATGCCGTGGCGGACGCTGAAATCCACAGCGATATCGGCGATCAGTTCGAAGCTCGTGAGATTGCCACCGGCCTCCGAGCGCGAGATGCTGAGCAGCTTCAGCGCATCGTCCGGCGACTTCAGGCCGACAAAGGCGGTCTCGACCGCGCGCGGCTTCGGAAACAGCTTCAGCGTCGCTGCAGTAATGATGCCGAGCGAGCCTTCGGCGCCGATGAAGATGTTACGCAGGTCGTAACCTGTGTTGTCCTTCTTCAGCTTGGACAGGCCATTGAGAATGCGGCCATCGGCCAGCACGACTTCGAGGCCAAGGGCCATTTCGCGCGCCACGCCGTAAGCGAGGGCGGTGGTGCCGCCGGCATTGCTGGAGAGATTGCCGCCGATGGTGCAGCTGCCTTCGGAGCCCAGCGACAGCGGAAACAGCCGGTCGGCTTCCGCGGCGCGCTGTTGCGCGAGTTGCAGCACGAGGCCGGCTTCCACCGTCATCGTATTGGACGAGGTGTCCAGATCGCGCACCTTGTCCATCCGGCGCATCGACAGCACGACCTCACCGCCATAAGGCGTCTGGCCGCCGACGAGTCCGGTATTGCCACCCTGCGGCACGAGCGCGGTGCGGGTCTCGGTGGCGAGTTTGCAGATCGCGGCAACTTCGGCGGTCGAGCCTGGGCGCAGCACCAGCGGCGAGGTGCCGAAAAACAGGTTGCGATCCTCGGTGACGTATTGATGCACGTCGGCCTGATCGGTGATGGCGTATTTGTCGCCGACGATGGCCCGGAAGCGCGCAATGGTTTCGGGGGAGAGCGTGGGCGGCTTCGGCTGGACGATATTCATAACTATTCCCTTGGATATTTTCTTGGCGCGTTTCTTGGTCTCGTGTTCGCGTTACACGGCCGCGCGGCGCAGCCGGTCATTGATGGCTTCGCCCAGCCCGTGGTTCGGCACCGGCATCACCGCAATGCCGCTCGCGCCCGAAGCCATAGCAGCGGCGTCGAGCGCGCGAAGATAGCCGAAAAGATTGGTGGCGGCTTCCCCGAGATCGCCCTGTTCGGACAAATTCAGGACAGCGGCGGCGGCCTCAATGCCCGGCAGCGGCGCCGATCCGAAAGCCAGTAGCGCCTCGCCGGGATTCACGTTGTCGGCCAGCAGCCGCACCCGTGTCCGCGGCGCATAATGCGAGGCCAGCATGCCCGGTGCCAGCGGCTGGTTTGTATCGCTTGCGGGTTCGTCCGGCGGGCTCGCCAGTGGCTGGCCCAACACCCGTTCGATCGCCTCGCGCGGCAGGCCACCGGGGCGGAGCAGCATCGGCAGGTCGAAACAACCGACGATGGTGGATTCAACGCCCACTTCAACCGGTCCGCCGTCGAGAATCATGTCGATCCGGCCATCCAGATCGCTCAGCACATGGGCTGCGGTGGTCGGCGAGACATGCCCGGAGATATTGGCCGACGGCGCCACCACGGCACCGCCAAAGGCCTGCAGGAGCGCGTGGGCCACGGGATGGGCCGGCACACGAATGGCAATGGTGTCGAGGCCGGCGGTGGCCAGATCGGCCACCGGGCAGTCCGCCGCCTTGGGCAGCACCAGCGTCAGCGGCCCCGGCCAGAACGCCTCGGCAAGCGCCAGCGCGCGCGCATCGAATCGGGCGATGCGCCGGGCAGCGGCGAGATCGGGCACATGGGCGATCAGCGGATTGAACGACGGCCGGCCCTTGGCTTCATAGATCCCCGCTACGGCCCGCGGATTGGCCGCATCGGCGCCAAGCCCGTAGACCGTCTCGGTTGGGAACGCCAGCAGCCCGCCTGCGCGCAGGCAGCCCGCTGCCTCCGCAATATGGGCGGCGTCGGCGGGGCTTATCCGGGTCGTCAGGCCTACGGCCATGCAGGGGATCCTTGTCTTCAAAATTGGTCAGGCTTCTTTACCGGGGTTCTTGCAGGATGCGAAACCCAAGGCTATAAGCCGCGCTCTTAGTCGGAGTGTGGCTCAGCCCGGTAGAGCACTGCGTTCGGGACGCAGGGGTCGCAGGTTCGAATCCTGCCACTCCGACCATGATTTCAAAGACTTAGTCGCTTGAGCTAAGAATCGCGCAACGAAATACGCAACGATATGGGGATACTTAGAGGCAATTGCTGATGGCAATGGCGGCTGGTGAAGATCTCGATGTTTTGTTCGGGATTTGCATCACCGGCGCCCGCAAGACCTCAGAATTCAACGCTTCCCCCATCTTCTGGCACGACTTGAATCCGACGACGGGCGATTGGCTTGGTGGGATTCGTGCATTTGCTGAGACTAACCTCGTGATGCAGCGCTACTTAACAAACATCACGTTCCTGTGGTTAGTGCCGCCGGACGGAGGGGTGCGATTCTGCATCGAAGAAAGTTACGAAGCTACGTCACCAGATCGTCGGTTTGCTCGGCCCCGCGAAACCGACCAGCTTTCTCGATTGTTACCGCTGGGGCATCCCATGTTGGCGGACGAGGATGTGGCACGCATTGCTGGAGAGCTATATCTTGAACAGACGGGTTTTGAAGTTCCGTGGGTTCTTTCGAACAAGTCGGCAAGGTACGGTGTAGGAAGGTCCGAGGGACAATTGAACAACGTGGCGGGACTTTTTCAAGAGGCGGGTCTGCCTGTTGAAGTGTACTTCGTCAAATAGTGGATCAAGGATTTGGAACTCGCATCAGTCGATCTGTTTCGCATTCGCCGTGGTCAAGCGGAAACGCTTTCGCGGTGGTTGGATGCGGAGCAAGCAGCGGCCAGTTTTGAGCGAGCTATCATAAGACGGCTTGAAGTTTACGAACACATACGTTCACCGGATTCAGTCTCACCCATCTACCTCTTCGGTCGAGAGATGCGGCAAATCTGGGACAACCGCGCGAATGAAGAACTAGAATTCAGAATCGCGCCCGACGAGCTTGGGAATAGAGCGTATCTAATTTTTCTCGCGGGATTCTTCAGGCGTCCACTTCAACTCGCAACAGATATCGACAGGGCGCCGCCAGAACGCGTTTCGGCTTTGATCAGTCAACTCATTGAACAGCCTTAGCGCTCCCGCTGAAAGCCTCTGCGGCCTCTTACTGGAAGTGGGGATGATGATGCCCGTAATTCTCCTGCAGCTGTTCCAGCGTCATCGCTAGCCATCCTGCGGCCTGCCAAGCGTCGGTGCCCATCTGCATTAGCCAGTCGCCGCCGTGTGGCCAGTATGTACGGTGGCGGAGGTCTGCTCGGGCTCGCGGCGCACGCGGGTCTCCACCACTTCGATGTCGAGATCGGCGAGGATGCCGGCGAGCTGTGGGGTCATTGCTCAAGCCCGCCCTTTCTCTTGGAGAACCGGCGAGCGACCTGCAATAGTGATGCCCTCCATATACGAACAGGGACCGCTGCAATGGCGCCGAACAAGTCTAAGCCGACGTCGATCAAAGAGATTTCACGAACGTCTCTGGGCTTTTTCGAAGCTACCAAGGCGCTGAAGGAAGCCGCCGCGGGCGGAGACCATGCCGGCGACCGTCTGACTGCAATAGTCGGTGGGGCCATCGTCGAGACCGCGCTCAGTGCGGGATTGGGAAGGATCATGCGGGACGACCTGGGGCCCGCAGAGAAAACAAAGCTGAAGGATAGCCTCTTTAAAATGGAAGGTGGCATCCTCGCTTCAATGGGAAGCCGTATCGACATAGCGTATGCGTTTGGCATCATCGGGCCTATTACACGTCGAGATTTGGTCAACATCGGCAAAATCAGAAACGCGTTCGCCCATTCTATTGCGGAGATCCACTTCGGCACTCCGTCTGTGAAGGATCTGTGCGCCGAACTGAAACTTCCGACGTATGAGCACTTCAGAAAACCTCCACGCGACGCGAGGGAAGCATTCGTCACGACCGTTGCAGTAACGCAGGGATGGCTCCAGCTCACTGTGAAGCTTACCGCTCCGAGGATCGAGACATCCTCCGGCAGAGCCCTACCCTCCGACTTGAGCGATCTGAAATGGGCGCCTATGCCGTGAGACAAATGCATCAGAAAATCGGGATCGACTTGGGCAGTATCGAGCCGCTGCATGCGCCGGGCGGTGTCGGTCTGAGGTCCGCGTCAAAGACGATCGTATCCCACCTAGTCTTGATCTTTTCGGCATAATTGTTCGCCGCCGGCGCGGTGGACGGCGAAATGCACGAGCTTGCCGATATGGTCGGCGAGTTGCAGACCGAGCCGGCGACAGCGCGCCAGACGCGACCGCAGCCGCGAGACAACTTTCGCCGGTGGGCCGACCGTGCTCGCGCTCCAGCCGGTTTTCGTCCACCCGAGCACCCGAGCACCCGAGTACCCAATCACCCGATTACCTGAGCACAGGAAAATTCGCGTAAGTGCACTCTCTCACACGATTTTTCGAAAGGTCTAATACATCTCATCTACGCGAGATGGATTATACGATCCAACTGAGATAATTTGGTAATTGATGCCAGCACACCGATTGACCGGGACTGGATTTACTTAAGTATTTGATAATGCAGGGATTTTTTGCAATTCTAGCGTCAGGTCACTGAGGGTTCTTTTGGTGGCGCGGATTCAAGCCCGCGTCGTGAACGGTTAGGGACTAGGCCGAGGGTCCAAACTTCGGCCGCCCCGCTTCTCGACCATAAAAAGGTGCCACATGGTAAAAAGATCTCGCGTCGCAAAGAAGGTGACCGCCCTGCGGAAGACGTTGTGGCCCGATCTCCGTCCTGCTGATCTATGGACCCGTCATACAGATGACGGTTTTACCTCAATCCCGCGAACCCTTCCGATCATCATGTCAATCATCGACGATCTGACCAAAGGGAAGCCGGCATCGGACGCCTATTTCGAGCTTTGGTGCCGGGCATACGACGAAATGTATATCAGCCTCGGAGCGGCGGCCATGCTGGCCCGTCATTCGGGCTATTCAGGTCAGAGAGCCGTGCGGCTATGGGCTGAACGGATCGAATTGCTAGCTGAGTTGGGCTTCATCCGTGTGCGCGAGGGAGCTTCCGGCAAACTGTCGCACGCCGTAATTCTAAATCCGCACCTCGTTATCAAAAGGCTCTTCGCGGATAAAAAGCCCGGTTTGCTGAAAGAGAAATATGATGCGCTCGTCGAGCGAGCGAACGAAACGGGCTCCGTTGATTTCGAGGAGGAGGACAAGCCGGTCGAAGATGCGGCATGATCGATTCCCTCCGGCCCTGCGTTTCTTTCTTAGTACACTCCTCCTTCGGTTTTCGACCTTGATCAGCGTCGCCCGCTGAACGCCTCTGCGGCTTCTTCCTGGAAGTCCGGGTGGTGGTGACGTCCGTAATTGTCCTGAATCTGCTCCAGCGTCATCCCTAGCCAGCCGGCGGCCTGGCACGGGTCGGTGCCCATCTGCATGAGCGATGTCGCTGCGGTGTGACGCAGGATATGCCGGACAACGTCAGTGCTGAGGCCTGCGTCAGCGACGATTGCATTCCATCCAGTCTTGATCTTCTCGGCATATTGTTCGCCGTCGGCGCGGTGGACGATGAAATGCACGGGCTCGTCGGCGAGCTGCAGATCGAGAATCTCCTGAATTTCATCTGAGAACAACCGCCCGGGCGCGCGAGCCCTGCGGCGCGGAGCTATCCGCCTTCAAAAACGCGCTTGCGGGCATTCTCGATATGCGACCGCATGGCTTCGCGCGCTCCGGCTTCATCTCTGGAGGCGATCGCATCGAACACGGCCCGGTGCTCCTCTTGCCCACGCAGAAGTCGGTCGCGAGGCTGGATCAAGGAGAGATTTCGATTGAGTGTGATGCCCACGCTCACCTGAGACTGGATCGCGGCGAGAGTCGCGGCGAAGAAGCGATTGCCGGTGGCCTCTGCGACTGAGCGGTGGAACGCGATGTCTTCCTCCACGCCCAGTGCGGCATCCGCGATCACTTGATCCAGTGCCACGATAGCGTCGCGGATCCGGCGCAGACCTTCCGGATCGTGATCGCGCGCCGCAAGCGCGGCAGCTTCTCCTTCGATGCCGATGCGAAATACGAAACAGCGCTGGATATCGGCAATGCTTCCCACGGGAGCGTAGTTGTAAACGTCTGCCGCGGGACGTCGCGTCACGAATGAGCCGGCGCCCTGCCGCGATGCGACGACGCCGTCATCGCGCAGCCGCATCAGCGCTTCGCGGACGACCGGGCGTGAAACGCCAAGCTGATCTGCCAGGCGTGTCTCGGGGGGAAGCCGCGAATTGACCGGATAGATTCCAACCGTGATCTGGCTGAGGACATGATCGTAGACGCGGTCGCTGAGCTTTCCCGTTACCGCCGGGCGCTCCGGAATGATGTCGTCCCGTTTGACCGTTGAGCCCATGTTCACCCCGTCCTTGCTCCGAACATGCTCCAGTCTTTGGCAACATTACATCTTTTTGACAAGTTGGTGCACTGCCGCTGACAATCCGGGATTGCGGCGCTCGCCAAACTGCTGAGGCGCGAGCGGCCGTGAGGGCGTCCGGTCAAGCGCGGACGGCGGCGTCTGACAGCCAGGCTTCGATCAGCCGCTGCACGTGAAGGGCGGAGCGCACGCTATTGGATGGCTCGCGTCGTTGTTCGATTGCATCCAGCATCTCGGTGATCACGCCCCGATGCGGGCCGTGATCGAATGCCATCGGATCGGCGCCTCCGCCGCCCGATTGCGCGGTCCCGACCGTCTCTGGCGGGCCTTCGTGGCGATGGATGGCCAACTGGAACGTCTCGAGATAGGCCGAGCCGCGCGTGCCGGCGATTTCGATGCGCTCCGGATAGCCGGGCCGCGCAACGCTGGTGGCATCGAGCACGCCGATGGCACCGCTCCGGAAACGCACGGCCGCCGCGGTCACGTCTTCAGTATCGATCGTTCGGAGCGGCGAGGTCGATGCAAAACCGGCGACGTCCCTGTGGGGCCCTACGAAATGCAGAAGCAGATCGAGCGTATGGATGGCCTGCGTGAGCAATACGCCGCCGCCATCGCGAGCCTTCGTTCCGCGGCCCGGTTGACGGAAATAGGCGTCATCACGCCACCAGCGGATCGATGCACTCGCCGACAGGATATCGCCCAGATCTCCCTGATCCAGCACCGCCTTCAGGCGTAGTGCTGCGGGACGAAAGCGATGTTGCAGGCACACGCCGCACCGCACGCCGGCAGCCTCCGTGACGGCCGCGAGCTCCTCGCCCCTGGCAACCGATATCTCGACGGGCTTCTCCACCAGAATGTGCTTCCCTGATGCGGCTGCAGCCTGCACGGCCGCCAGATGCGTTCCAGGGGGCGTCAGTATCAGGACGAGATCGAGATCGGAGCGCGACAGCAAATCCTCTTGGCTATCGAAAACCGGAACGCCCCACTGCTGTGAAAACGCTGACCGCCGGTCCGCTGACGGCGCAAATCCGCCGACGATTGTGATCCGTCCCTGCGCCTGCAGTTCAAGCAACGAAAGAATATGCGGCTTCACCGCCATTCCTAGCCCAATCAGGCCGACTCCAATTGGCATGCGTCTCTCCCGATGGCCGACCTTCTCAAGGCGCCGACTTGTCGGCCCTTAGGGGCGGTTATGAAGTCACAGATTGATATGCGAACGAGCAAGACGGGCAAGTTGCGACATCGCGACATCAGCAAGTCCTGCTCATGATCGGCCGATTGCGATCTCCCAATGCTTGACAGATGTCGCCTAACTCGTCGATGTTGTGTTTACAAATAAATGACAACCGCGCGCGACGCGGGTGCATATGCCAGGGAGGAATCGGAAATGCGGATCTGTCCGAATGCATTATTGCGCCCGTTTGCCGGCGCCGTGGCTGTCCTCGCCGTGACGGCTTTCGCTGGTGAACCTCTGAAGGCCGCCGAGCCCATCGTTCTCTCGATCATCGATACCGGGGGCGATCTCGCATCTACCCAGGTCATCATCGAGAACTACAAGAAGGCCAATCCCGACAAGATCAAGGAGATCAGGATTCAGCGTGCGCCGGCGCCGGAATTGCCGGCCAAGATCAAGGCTCAGCAGGATGCCGGACGGCTGGACATCAACCTTGTGCTGACCGGACAGGACGGTGGTGCGTTTCTCGCGGCCAACAACCAGCTGATCAAGATTCCTGACTTCGAGAAACAGTTTCCGCGCGATGAGATGACGCCTGCCGGCAAGGCGCTGTACGACGAGGGCCGCGACTACATGGTGCCGTCGGTGGGCAACGCCGGCGGACCGGTGTTCGTCTACAATCCCAGCAAGGTCCCCAACCCGCCGAAAACTGCTGAAGAATTGCTGGCCTGGGCGAAGGCAAATCCGGGCCGGCTGATGTATGCGCGGCCGGCGAATAGCGGACCGGGCCGGTCAATCGTGCTGGGCATGGCGCACATTCTAAATGACTCAAAGCCACTTGATCCCGACAAGGGGTGGGACAAGACCTGGGCCTATCTGAAGGAGCTTGGGCAGTACGTCGAATACTATCCGACGGGCACCGCGATCACATTGAAGGAATTCGCCCAGGGGCAACGTTGGATGATTGCCGGCATCATGGAATGGGACATGAAGCCCCGCGCCCAGAGCGTCATCCCGCCGGACTCCAAGATCACCATCCTTCAGAACACGACCTTCGTGGTCGACGGACATTACTGGTGCATCCCCACAGGCGTGCCGAAAGAGCAGGTCGACGTCATTCTCGATCTCATGAAGTTTATGCGCCGGCCCGAGCAGCAGGTGCTTTCCTGGCCGGGCTTCATTGGGCCGACGATCACCGCGGCCACCATGGAAAAGGCGCCCAAGGAGATTCAGGAACTGGTGAAGGAGTTCTGGCGGCCCGAATACGACGAAGTCGGCACCAAGTGGAAAGTATCCCCGCCGCTTGGCGTGAAGGAATTGAGCTACGCGATGGATCGTTGGGACCGGGAAGTGGGCGCAAACCAGGTCAAGAAGTAATCAATTCGATGAGCGTGCGGGTCCGCATGTACGGACCCGCCGGTGGCTTTGTTGCTTCTTACTCAGAAACGGGACGACATGAACGGGTCGGGAGATACGTTGGACTCGCTGAAGCTTGGAATCACCAAGCGCTATGGCAACAAGACCGTGCTGGACAACCTCGAACTCGATATCCGAAAGGGCGAGTTCGTCACCTTCCTCGGACCGAGTGGATGCGGAAAGTCGACGGCCTTGTCGATCGTCGCAGGCCTGATTGCGGCGACCGAGGGTGAGATCAGGCTCAATGGAGCGCGGGTCGATCATCTGCCGCCCGAGAAGCGTGCGTTTGGAATGGTGTTCCAGAATTACGCGCTGTTTCCACACATGACGGTCTTCGACAACGTCTCGTTCGGGCTCACCTTGAAGCCGCTGTCGAAGGATGAGATCAAGAAGCGCACCGATGCGATGCTCAAACTGGTGCAATTGACCGGCTATGAGGAGCGCTATCCGGGCCAGCTCTCCGGTGGCCAGCAGCAGCGCGTTGCGATTGCGCGAGCTCTCGTCTTGCATCCGCGCCTGATGCTCTTCGACGAGCCGCTATCAAACCTCGACGCCAAGCTGAGAGTCGAGATGCGGGCGGAAATCAAGCAGATTCACGCCGCGCTGGGGCTGACGTCGATCTATGTGACCCACGATCAGGCTGAAGCATTGTCGCTGTCGGACAGGATTGTGGTGTTGCGCAATGGCGTCCTGATGCAGTCGGGTACCCCACAGGAAATTCACGACCGGCCCAAGAATGTCTTCGTGGCGGACTTCATGGGTTTCCGGAATTTCTTCAAGGTCAGGATCGCGTCAGTGTCCAACGGAATCGCCGAAGGTGTCGGCGACGGAATCCGCATTCGGGCGCGGGCAGGGGCCGATGTGCGCGTGGATACCGATATGGTGATGGCGATCCGCCCGGACGATATCCGGGCGGGCGGTGAGGTGGCTTCCGGTGCCGAAGATGTTAGCGGCCGTGTCGAAGTGGTCGAGTATCTCGGTCGGGAACAGGAAGCCGCCATACGGATCAATGACAACACCCGGGTCTGGTTGCGCACTGCCGAGGCGATACGAACCGCCGACACGATTGGCCTTCAGTTTCCGATCGACAAGGTCGTCTTGCTTCCTGCGGAATAGGCGAGAAAATAATGCGCGCCGTAGCCAACGATGAGAAGAGCGAATTCGACGCGCTGGCATTCTTCTGTTTGCTGCCGTCCTTGCTCTACGTTCTTTGCATGTTCGTCTATCCGTTTCTGTATGGTGTCTATCTCAGCCTTCGGCCGCAAAAGGTTGGCGGCTTCAGTTTTGCGAACTATCTCACGTTCTTCAGCGATCCCTATCAGTATGGTACGATCTGGATCACCTTCAGTCTGGCGATCCCCACTACGGTCGTTGTCCTTCTGCTCGCTCTTTGGCTGGCTTACGGCATGCGCCGGGGCATTTTCATGGAACGGACCGTGACCACGATCCTGATCATGCCTATTTCGCTTGGCGTGATCCTGCTGTCGGAAGGTATCTTGGGTTTCTATGGTTCGCAGGGTTGGTTCAATCAGGTCCTTCTCGGATTAGGGCTTATCAAAGAGCCGTTCATTCTGACCCATAACTATGCTGGCGTCATGCTGGCGTTGTTCATGCAGCAGTTTCCGTTCTGCTTCCTGATGCTGCTGGGATACATATCCGGCATCGATCCCAGCCTTGAACGCTCGGCGCGGATGCTTGGTGCGACACCTTCGATTGTCTTCCGGCGCGTGATGCTGCCGCTCATCGCGCCCGGTCTTGCCATCGCATTCGCGCTGGTGTTCGTCATGAGCTTCGCGGTCTTTCCCTCCGCCATCATGCTCGGGCAGCCGGCGGGCACCACGCGCACGATCTCCATTGCGGCCTATCAGAAGGCCTTCGAACAATATGACATGTCGGCTGCTTCCGCGATTGCAGTGGTTATGGGCCTGTGTCAGCTGGCAGCACTGCTGGTCATCATCCTGTTCCGTCGACGGTTGTCGCCAGCTGCGACGATGGGCGTCGGAAAGAGATAGGGCTGCACAATGCGAAGCAGAATGTGGAAGCTCTCGCTCTATCTGTTCATTGTGGGTTTCATCCTCAACATGCTTGGGATCGTGTCGCATGTTGTCGTGAGCTCGTTCGCCAAGCGTTGGTTCGGCGGCCTGCTGCCGCCGGCCTATACGACGGACTGGTTCGCTTATGCGTGGAAGAACTTCGATCTGGGGCAGGTATTGGGCGTCACGCTGCTGATCGTGGTCGTCGTTGTCTTCCTTGCATTGGCCATTGGATTTCCGGCCGCTTACATTCTTGCGCGACGAAATTTCCGATTCAAATCGGTCATTCTGCTGCTGTATTTTCTGCCGCTGGTGATCCCGCAGATGACCTACGGGATTCCGCTGGCGACCACTCTTTATCGGTATGGTGTCGGCGGATCCGTCGTCGGCGTGATTCTGGCAGTGTTGGTGCCGATGGTGCCGCTGGCCGTCTTCGTGTTGATGCCATTCTTCGAGCAGATCAGCGTCAATCTGGAATGGAGCGGGTCAATGCTTGGCGCAAGCCGGGCTCAGATTTTCAGGCGGATTCTGTTTCCCCTGATGGTACCGGGAATACTGACCGCCGGCGTCCTTGTGCTGGTCAACACGATATCGAATTTCGAGCTTGCATTTCTCCTCGGCGGCGGTGGATCGCAGACGCTTGTCGTCGCGTTATTCTACAATATGTTTGCCGGTGGTGTTCGCCCCGTCTATTCCATCGATGCCATGGCCGTGATTTACATGGTGATGGTCATGACGCTGCTTCTGATCGCATTGCGGTTCGTGCGCCCGACACAGATGGTGTTCAAGCTCGACAAGTAAATTCATATTTGAGGCTGCGCGTGCTTGGTCATCGCCAGGGTTGGCTCATGGCGCAAGGCGGACAGGAACCACCTGTCGAAGCATGGCGTCGGACCTAGTAATTGGCATCGACTTTCGCTGTGATCTTGAACCTCCCGTTCGAGGCGCAGATGTATGGAACGTTGAACAGTCCGATGACGAGCAGCCGGTTGGGTTCTCGTTGGCATATCGGTTCATGGGCATCAGTGCGATCCTACGGGCGCCTGTTTCCAAATTGAAATTTGGGACTTTGCGGATACGTTGTACTTTGCGCTACACCGGCTTGGAACTTCATCCACCAACCGACGGGGTAACGGTGCAGATCATCTTCGCGCCGATCACTTTGACTGCTGATGCGCCTGGTCAGACCCCGACGGGTGATCGGAAGCTGTTGTCGGTTGTTTCGGCGCTGAGATGGATTCAGCGCTACGTCGGATCTGAAACCCGCGCGTCCCCTCAATGGATCGATGTCGTCAGCAGGCTAACTGCTGCGAGCGAAGATCCGGTCAGCACTGTTGACGCTAGGAATGCACTTCACGATGCAATGGTCGCCTATGGTTGGACCAAGCGCAGCATCCATTGATTTCGTTCTGGCAAGGGACCGCGCGTGTCAGCCGCCGACATAGATATGCCAGTATGACGGTTAAGCACCTTGTCTCCACTCATGAACAAACTGGTTCATCCGCTCGCCAGCGATATTCGACGCCGTGGCGTGATCCCGCGTGGTGGACTCGCCGAATTCCGTCCCCACATAAGCAGTGCCAAGTGCCGCGTCCGTGGCGGCTTGGCATAATCTGCCGCCGAGAGATAATCGTTCCCCTATGACCCCATCCAATGCCCTTCGCGACTTCGTCGATCGCCATCAACGTCTGTTTGTCCTGACCGGTGCGGGCTGCAGCACCAATTCGGGCATTCCCGATTATCGCGACACTGACGGCAACTGGAAGCGCACGCAGCCTGTGACCTTTCAGGCCTTCATGGGCGAGGAACTGACACGGCAGCGTTATTGGGCGCGCAGTCTCATTGGCTGGCGTCGGTTCGGCCAGGCGCGACCGAACGATGCGCATCACGCATTGGCGTGTCTCGAACAGATCGGAAAATGCGAAGTTCTGCTGACCCAGAATGTGGACCGGCTGCATCAGGCGGCCGGCAGCAAGAAGGTCATCGACCTCCACGGCCGGCTCGACCTCGTTCGCTGCATGGGATGTGAACGCCGGATCCAGCGCGATGAATTCCAGCACGAGATGGGGCGCTTGAACGCAGGATGGCTGGACCTCGATGCGGCCGTTGCGCCCGATGGCGATGCCGATCTGGAGGGCGTCAACTTCGCATCCTTTGTCGTGCCGGCCTGTGAGATCTGTGGCGGCATCCTCAAGCCGGATGTCGTGTTCTTCGGCGAGAACGTGCCGCGCGAATTCGTCGATGCTGCGCTCGGCCACCTGCAGAAGGCCGATGCCATGCTGATCGCCGGTTCGTCTTTGATGGTCTATTCCGGCTTTCGCTTCGTGCAAGCGGCGGTGCGCGCGGAGATTCCCATCGCTGCGGTCAATCTCGGCCGCACGCGCGCCGACGAGTTTCTCAGCTTCAAGGTCGAGGACCGCTGCGAGGATGCGCTCGCATTTCTGCTTCAGCGGGCGGATGCGCCCTGACGGCGAAAGCCTCGGTTTAGGCCGCCAGATCCCACAGTCGCGGACAGCCGCGCAGAACCACGGCGCGGCCCATGGATGTCAGCGCCGGATCAGTGTCCGATAGCGCAACCAGTCCCATCGCAACCAGCTGATCGAGAACGTAACGGTTCAGCTTGGCCGGTGGCAGGATCGCGGGGCGAAGCATCCGCAATGTGTCCCACTGGTTTTCGGTGAGCTGATATTCGGTCTCGGTCGACATGGTGTCCTGCTTGGATGAATCAGTGCATTCAGTGCGTATGGCTTACGGAACCCGCATGACCTTGATGCGACATGGCGGGGGCGAAATCTGGAAATCACCGGATTGTTGGGCGGCGCCAAAACGCTGCTTTTGCGCAGCTGTCACATGGACGTGCAACAGAACGCGCGAACACATGCGCGAATCACGGCGTGCTCAGACCTAATGAAAAGTAGAACAATGTGCCACCCGCATTGAAAAATATCATGCAGCTGATGCGTACGCGCCTCAGCTGGAGGTGGCTTGGCGCGCTCCTTAGCATAGCAATTGCTACGATTGCGTTTATGGCGCTGACGAAGGCGCTCAAGGGCGTGGATTTCGCCCACGTGCTGTCTGCCATGCACATGGTACCGCCAGGCAGCATCGCGCTCTCGCTGGTGCTGGTGGCGATCTCCTATGGCAGCCTGACGCTGTATGACTGGCTGGCGCTTCAGATGATCGGGCGGGGGGACATTCCCTTCAGGATTGCAGCGCTGGCCAATTTCACCAGCTATCCGATTTCGCACGGAACCGGCGCCGTGCTGCTGGTGTCATCGGCGGTGCGCTACCGGATCTATGCACCGCACGGCATCGGTCCTGCCGGCGTCGCCCGCATCTGCTTCCTGACGGGTCTGACCTTCTGGCTCGGCAATCTCACCGCGCTGGCGCTCAGCACCTTGCACGAGCCAGGCGCCATCAGCCGGATCGATCAGCTCTCGCCCGAGATCAACCGTTTCATCGCGGTGGCAATTCTGGTGGGTATCATCACGTATGTGGGCTGGACGTGGAACGGCATTCGGACGCTCGGTGGCCGCAACTGGTCGGTGCCGGTACCGAGCGGGCGTAACGTGTTCTTCCAGATCGGTATCGGTCTGGTCGATCTCGGCGCGGCGGCTCTGGCGATGTATGTGCTGATCCCCGAAACGATGGATGTCGGCGTCGCGCAGGTAATCGTCGTCTTCATCGCCGCCACGCTGTTGGGATTCGCCAGCCATGCCCCCGCTGGCATCGGAGTGTTCGATGCGACAATTCTGGTGGGGCTTGGCGGCGAACATACCGAACAGCTACTGGCTGTGTTGCTGCTGTTCCGGCTGTTCTATCACCTGATCCCGTTCGTGCTGTCGCTGACGCTGTTCGGCGCCGTCGAAGCCTACCGGAATGTGAGCAGACGCAAGCTCGCCTGAATTTACTTCGGCAGCGTCAGCACCGCCGATTGCGCATAGCCGCGGAACGGGCGATTGAAATCGAGATTGGCGTGGTGACGCTCCGCGAGTGTCTTCAGCACATCGAGAAGCTCGCGGCGCGGCGTCACGTCGAACAGCGTCAGCCAGCGCAATAGCAGCTTGCTCGCGATCTTTGGCAACCGCTCCTGATGGCCGAAATCGACAATATGCAGTTGCCCGCCGGGCTTGAGCTGCGAGACGGCGTGATCGAGCACATCCTGCCAGCTCGGGATCATCGACAGGCTGTAGGAAATCATGACGTGATCGAATGACGGAACGGCGAAAATGCGTGCCGGATCGAAATTCGTCGCATCGCCATGGGCGACACGGACAGTATCCGTGAGGTCGTTGCGTGCAATGGACGCGATGGCCGTGGTCAGCATCTCGGTCGAAATATCGATGCCGTAGAATACCGCCTGTGGATATCTGCTGGCGGCCTGAACGAGATTGCGGCCGGTACCGCAGCCGATCTCCAGCACCGTCGCGCCCCGCGCAGGCACGAGTTCTGCGATGAGCTGATCACGGCCGAGAAGATAGTACCGGCGCGTCGCGTCATAGATGAAGCGCTGCCAGCGATACATCCGGTTCATGCGATGGGTGGCTTCGTTCGACCACGCGGGCTGACCGCCGTCCTCGTATTCGGAGACAATCGTCATGGCGCACCTCATCGCATCCGGATGAGCGATCCATTTCATCGCAACACGACAGCGGTGTGACAGTAGTTTCGTCGCGGGAAGTGGCCGAAATTTAGAATGACTGTCGCAAAACCGCAGTCTGCGCTTGATAAAAATTTCAGATTGTCGATTCGAAGGGTCCAAGAAGCCGATGAATACGCATCTGATCGCCGACGCCGTTCGCAATAGCCGTGGTCGCGAAGAAACGACGATCTGGGACAGGCTGTTCGCCTTCTGGTTCCGCCGGCTGGTCTATACCCAGATCTGGGAAGATCCCGAAGCCGACATGGCGGCGCTGAAACTGGCGCCCGGTTCGACGATTGTCACGATCTCCAGCGGCGGCTGCAATGCGCTGTCCTATCTGTCGGCCAAGCCCGAGCATGTCTATGCGGTCGATCTGAATGAAGCGCATCTGTCACTGCTGAAGCTGAAGCTCGCAGGCCTGCGCGCACTGCCGAACTATCATGATTTCTGGAAATTCTTCGGCGAAGGCGCATCCGATAGCAATGTGGGCCTCTATCGCGAGCGGCTGCGGCCGTTGCTCGATGCCGAAGCGCGCGGCTATTGGGACGAGCGCGATATCCAGGGCCGCCCCCGTTACGGTTACTTCAGTGACGGCTTCTATCGCCACGGCGCGCTCGGCCGCTTCATCGGCTTTGCGCATACCCTGGCGAAACTCGCCCGGATCGATCTGAAGGCGCTGCTGCATGATGACGCCCAGTCGCCGGCGCGCAAGCGTGCGCTGGAACGCCTGCACTGGCTGTTTCATTCGCGGCTCGCTCGCCTGATGACGAAAACACCCGCTCTGCTGTTCAGCCTCGGCATCCCACCCCAGCAGCGCACGCTGCTGGGCGGCAACCAGCCGCTCAACGAAGTGCTGCATCAACGTCTGCTCGCCCTGATCGACGTGCATCCGAACGCCAACAACTATTTCGCATGGCAGGCGCTGAGCCGCAGCTATGTCGGCCCCGGCGACAAATGCCTGCCGTTGTATCTGCAGCAGAGCCGTTACGGGGACACCGCCAGCCGCGCCGCTCTGGTCACGCCGGTGCATGCCAATCTGCGTGTGTTCCTGGAGAGCCTTCCGGCTCGCCAGATCGACGCGGTCGTGCTGCTGGATTCGCAGGACTGGATGGCGCCGGATGAAATCCGTGCGCTGTGGGACGCGATCGACCGCGCCGGCAAAGACGGCATCCGGGTGATCTTCCGCACCGCCGGTGCCGAGTCACCGCTGGACGATCCGGAACATGCATCGCTGCGCGAGACGTGGCAGCGCGATGAGGCGCGCAGCGCCCAAGGTCTGGCTGCGGATCGTTCGGGCATCTATGGCGGGTTTCATCTGTACACGCGGAAGGCGTAAGCGCGTTACTCGCGGAAATCTCAGCCCGTCGTCCCCGCGAAGGCGGGGACCCATACACGCTTGAGATTTGGATTGAGTAAGATAGTCGTAGCTCTGCCGCCTAAACGACGCCGGCCGTGATTATGGATCCCCGCCTACGCGGGGATGACATGAGAGTACTTGGCTACACCCCCAGATAAATCTGCTGGATATACTTGTCTCCGGCAATCTCTGCGGACGTCCCCTCACGGATCGTTCGCCCATGCTCCAGCACATAGACCCGATCCGCGATCCGCAACGTCGATGTCGCGTCCTGTTCGACGATCAAAATCGCGGTGCCGTCTCTCCTGATCTGCTGGATCGAGTCGAAGATTAGCCCCTTCAGTCGCGGCGCGATGCCGACCGAGGGCTCGTCCAGCAGCAGCAGTTCCGGGCGGCCCATGAGCGCGCGGCCGATGGCTACCATCTGCTGCTCGCCACCAGACAGTGTGCTCGATTGTTGCCATTGCCGCTCGCGCAGCACCGGGAACAGCGTGAAGACGCGCTCCAGGTCTTTCTCGACGTCGGCATTGTTCTTGCGGAGGTAAGCCCCGAGCTGCAGGTTCTTCAACACCGACAATTCCGAGAACAGCTTTCGCCCCTCGGGACAGTGGCAAATGCCCTTGGCGACGACGTTATATGGCTCGATCGGATGCAGCGACGCATCCTTGAAGTTCAACGTGCCCTGCGAGGCGATGCTGCGCGAGATGGCCTTCAGTAGTGTGGTCTTGCCGGCGCCGTTAGGGCCGAGCACGCCAATGAGTTCGCCCTTCTCGACCCTGATCGAGACGGATTCGATGGCCAGCGCCTTGCCGTAGCTGACCTTGAGATCGGCGACTTCAAGCAGAGGCATGGGCGTCCTCCGTCTTGCCGATATAGGCTTCGATCACCTTCTCGTTCTTCACGATTTCTTCCGGTGGGCCGACGGCGATGATCTCGCCGAAATTCATCGCGATCACGCGCGATACCAGCGCCATGAACTCGCGCAGCTTGTGTTCGATCAGCAAAATAGTGAGGTTCTCCTCGCGATGCAGCCTGCGGATCAGTTGCGCCAGTTGTTCGATCTCGCTGCTGCCAAGCCCTGCGAAGGGCTCGTCGAGCAGCAACAGGTCCGGCCGGGTCGCCAGCGCGCGGGCGATTTCGAGCCTCCGGAGGTCGCCATAAGGCAGCGTCTCCACCGGCTCCTTGTCACGGCCGCCGAGGCCGACCTGTCCCAGCAGATAGCTGGCGCGTGCTTCCTTGTCCTTGTCCTCACTGGCGCGCGGCGACATACAGGCGACCAGCACGTTTTCCAGCAGGTTCATGCCGACAAAGGGACGCGTGAGCTGGAAGGTCCGCGCCATGCCGCGATTGACCACCTTGTAGGGCGCGAGTTCTCGAACGAGATCGCCGTTGAAATGGATCGTACCTGATGTCGGCTGCATGAAGCCGGTGAGGATATTGAACAGCGTGGTCTTGCCGGCGCCGTTGGGGCCGAGGATGCCGGTGAACTCGCCTTTCTTCAGCGTAAAACTCGCATTCTTCACGGCGGTCAGGCCACCGAAGCGCTTGGTCACGCCGTTGACTTCGAGCAGGTCGGTCATCGCAGGCGCTCCGTCAGCCGGCGCCAGAGCGGCGCGATCAGTCCATTGGGCAGGAAGAACAGGATCAGCATCAAAGTGAGCGTATAGATCCACAGCCGGTACTCGCCGAAGCCGCGCAGCATCTCGGTGAGCAGCGTCAGGAGGATCGCGGCGACGGCGGCGCCATAGATCGAGCCAATGCCGCCAACATAGACCATGATGATCACCGTGATGGAGACCACGACCGAGAACAGCGGCGGTGACACCTGTAGCTGGTAATGCGCATAGAGCGCGCCGCCCAGACCGGCGAAACCTGCCGAGATCATCAGCGACACGATCTTGTAGAAGGTGACATTGATGCCAGCAGCCTGACAGGTCGCCTCGTCGCCGCGAATCGCGCGCAGCAGGAGGCCCCAATGCGACCGCGCCAGCAACGTCAGCGTGATCACTGCAGCTACGAGAATCGCCAGCACGAACCAGTAGTAATGCAGCGGGTTTTTCATCAAGGGATCGAGGCCGTAGATACCTTCCTCGCCGCCGGTATATTCCCAGAAGATCAGACACAGCCGCTGCAGGATCGCCGAGGCCGACAGCATCGCCAGCGCGAAATAAGGCCCACGCAGCCGCAGCGTCGGGAAGCCGACCAGCAGGCTGAAAGCGATGGCGATCACCACGCCGAGCGGCAGGCTGACCCACGGGTTTGTCGACCAGATCGAGGACAGGAAGCCGGCGGTATAGGCGCCGGCGCCGATGAACAGCGAGTGGCCGAAATTCTCGCGCCCGGTGAGGCCGGACATGAAGTCCCAGCTTGATGCCCAGATGCCGTAGATCACGCAGACCGTGAGCACGCCGGTGAGATAGTTGCTGGCGGCGAACATGGGCAGCAGCGCGAGAAAGGCGACGACGAGGATGCCGCCTGCGATGTCGATGGGGGCGATGCGTTTCATGTCAGAATGCCGCCCGTCGCCCGAGGAGTCCCGACGGGCGTATCATCAGCGTGACGACGACCGCGACCAGCGACACCAGCTCCGTCCATGATGTCGAAATCAGATAGGCAACGATGGTCTCGGAATAGCCGAGGATCAGCGACGCGATAATGCTGCCGGGGATCGAGCCGAGCCCGCCGACGATGACGATGGCAAAGGCCTTCACCATCGGCAGCAGGCCCATGGTCGGCTGCACCGTGAGGAACGGCGACACCAGCACACCGGCGAGCGCCGCAGTGCCGGCGGAGATCGCCATCACAATGGAGAAGATGCGGTTGGTCGGGATGCCCATATATTGCGCGGCTTCCGGGTCTTGGGACACCGCGAGGATGGCGGCGCCGAGGCGCGTGCGCTGGATGAATAGCCAGAGGCCGAGCAGCACGAGGACACCGGCGACAAGGGCAAGCAGACGCTGGCCAGAGATATCAACGCCGCCGATCGAGAGCTTGTCAGCAACGAACGAAGGCACGTTGCGATATTCGGAGCCGAAAGTGATGAACAGCGCCTGTTCGACCGCGAGCGAAACGGCGAGGGTAATCATCAGCACGGCGAGCTGAGACGAGCGCAGCGGACGCACCAGAAAACGCTCCATCACCACGCCGAAGCCGGCGACGATCAGCACCGCCAGTGGGGCAGCTATGAAGAGCGGAACGCCAAGCAGCGAGGTGAGGACATAGGCCGCATAGGCGCCGAGTGCGTAGAAGGAGCCATGGGCAAGATTGAGGATGCGGGCGACGCCGAAGATCAGGGTGAAACCAACGGCCAGCATCGCATAGATGGCGCTGGAGACCGCGCCGTAGATCAGAATCTGAAGCATGAGAACCCGCTGTTGAAGACCGGACAGAAGAGGGCGAACGCGTGAGTGGTCGCGCCTCCCTTTTTCCGGCCGGCGAGAGGATCGCCGGCCGTGCGGTTATGCTGCGATCATGATGATCGCGATCAACAGGTCAGTTGCTCATCCAGGGCGGTGCGATCATCGGGCCGGTAGCGGCTTCCTTCGGCCAGACCACAACGCGGGCGCCGTCCTTCTGCCACTGTACGAACAGCAGATTCTGCAGTCCCGGGCCGGTCTTCACGTCGTGTACTTCGTCGAACACCAGCTTGCCGGCGATGCCGACATGATCAGTCTTCTCCAGCTCCTTGATGACAGCGTCGGGCTCGATGGAGTTGGCGCGCTTCACGGCATCGGCATAGACATAGACCGCGTCATAGGCGCCGATGCCGGTATAGACAGGTGCGGTGCCGAAGCGCTTCACGAATTCATCCCAGAACGGAATGGTCTTTGGCGTAAGCGGCGCGCGGATGGCGAACATGCCGACGGTTTCGGCATTGGCCTTGCCGCTGACGCGGGTGAAGAAGTCGGCGTCCTGGCTCTTGACGTCGATGCCGCCGATCGGGATCGGCACCTGCGCGTCATGCCACTGCTTGACGAAGATGTCCGATGAGGCATGCGAGAGCACGACGATCAGATACTGCGCGCCTGAATTCTTCACCTTGGCGAACAGCGGCGAGAAGTCGGAAGTCGAGGTGTCGAAGAACTCGGCAAGCGTCACGTCGGTGCCGCCGTCGGTCGCACCCTTTTTCAGGATCGGAACGAGATCCTGCACCCATTTGGCGTTCTCGCCGACGATGGCGATCTTCTTCAGGCCCATCTCGCCCTTGAGCTTGCCGTTGATGAAGTCGACGAGCGCGCGCGCCTGATGCGCCGCGTTGATGGGGAAGGCGCGGAAGATGTATTTGTAGTTGTCGTAGTCGGTTTTCACCTTTGCGGTGATGGCAGGTGAGGCAGCACCGACGCCGAGATAGATTGTCTTGGCGTTGGAGATGTGCGGCAGCTGAGCCAGCGTCACACCTGACGTATAGCCGCCGATCAGCACGTTGACCTTGTCATCGGCGGTGAGCTTCTTGATTGCAGCGATGCCCTGTTCGGGATTCTCAGTCTCGTCAGCGACAACCATTTCGAGCTTGCGGCCGAGCAACCCGCCCTTGGCATTGATCTCTTCGATGGCCAGCTTAGCGGCGTTCTGGGTGTCGCGGCCGACCTGCAACTGGACCGACGTCGGAATGCCGATCTTGATCGGCGCTTGCTGGGCAGATGCTGGAGTAGTGGAAGCAAGGGCGCCAGCAACAATCATACTCGCAGCCGCAAGCGGCCTCAGAAATGAGTCCATGGTGTCTCTCCCTAGAGGCATCTGGGTCGTTGCCCGATGCTTTTTTGTGTGATCTCAGACTGCCAAGTGCGGCGAGAGCAAGTCAAGGAAGATTGCGCGCAGCAACACTGTGTCGCGGATTAAATTGCGAGCATTCACAAAGCGCTTCTTGTTGCGACGCGATGACTGCTTGCATGACATGTAACGATGCTGCGGCGCGGGTGGCACATTGCAAGTTGCGAGCAGGTGCAACATGCGCATTCTCAAGTGGCCGAGTTGGGAGGTGGCGTTGGGTACAGCCGGGGCTGCCAAGGGGTGGGACCGCCGACGCAGGTAATAACGGCGGTCCCGTGCCGTGCATTGAAATTCGGGGCTGGAAAGCGACTTCCGCGCCCCACTGCGCGACACGATCGACGCTATCCCAGCCGGGTTTTGTCGCAACTTAAACCAAATCTTAACCTAACCGATTAGGCTTACCTGGCCGGCTTTTCGAGCATTTTTAGTAAAGGTGGAGAATAATCTACTCCGCAGCCCGGGCCAGCAGCGTAATGTCGTTGGCATTGGCGCAATAGTTCTCGTAATTCGCCGCCGCCGTCTTGGCTGCGAGATCGGCGCCGCAGGCCCGCTTGTGCGCGCAACTGGCGCAGGCGTGGCGCATCTCCATCATGTCAGGCGGCCGGATCTTGGCAATGGCGGCGTCGTCAAAACCGAGCGCGCGGAGCATCTGCGGCAATTCCTCCGCACCGTTCACGCCTCTGCGCACGATCGTATCGAGATCGCTTGGCGCAAGGCCAAGCTCATGGGCCATGCGTTTGAACTCGCCGCTGTCGAGTGCACCGAGTTCGTTGAGCTGGCGGCGCTGGATCAACCAGTCGCCAATGCGTTCGATGAGATTACTGACGATGGGATAGGGCTGGACGGATGTCATGGCGGTCTCCGCTGCTGAACTGATTGAGCGGAGGGTCGGCGCAGCAGCGCGGGGTCGCATTGCGCTGGATCAATCGGCGGGGGCGCCATGGACGGTTAGTCTTACCGCCAGAAATGCCTGCGCCGCAGGCACTTTCCGGGAAACTCGTGGCTGGATTCAACGTTATCCATGCTTAACTTAGAGACATTGTTAGTCCAGAAGCCGGGAACCGGCCTCAGGAGGCGTAAATGCGTTTGAGATATCTGATTGCAGCCTCGGCCAGCATTGCTCTGCTGGCGAGTTTTGGTGCGGCACAGGCTGACACCTACAAGCCCGGCGAATACCTGCTGCTCGACCTGCAGAAGGCTGTGCTGTCGCCGAAACTGCTGGGCCCGCCCGCGTCATTTGAGCAGGTGCAGATCCAGGCCAAGGCCGATGCGAAGGCGAATGTGAAAGCCGACCCGGCGAAGGCAGCACCGCGCGTTGCGCGTACGCAGGCTGTGAAGCCGGTGGCGCAGCGCGCTGCGCAGAAGAAGGTCGTTCGTCGCGGCAATCCGTTGGATTCCAATGCGGCGGACACGCGGGTGCAGGTCTGGCCGTGCCGCACAGGCGGCATCTGCAGCTGGCAGAAATGAAAAGGCGGCGGATTGCCCCGCCGCCCATTCGGTCTTCAGGCTGAGGCCTGAATGATCAGGCCTTGATCTCTTCCACGCCGCACCATTCGGCGATGAACAGCGCCAGCGCCGTCGTCGTCTTCTTCAGCGAGGGCAGGTTGACGCCTTCGTCGAAGCCGTGGACGCCGCGCGAGATGCAGCCGTAGTTCAACGTCGGCACATTGTCGAACAACGCGTAGACGCGGCTATCGAGATAGGCGAGCGAGATTTCCGGCTTCGGCTTCTGGCCGAACACCGCTTCATGCGCTGCGGCCAGCGTGGCTTCTGCATCCGAGCCCGGCTTGAGCTCGTAGCCCTCGGCCTGGAAGCCGTTGAAGGTTACGGTCGGCGGGATGTTCGACAGGAACGGATCCTGATGCGCGAAGGCGGCGACGCAGTCGACGATCTCCTTCTTCGCCGCTTCGGCGGTCTTGCCCGGCAGCAGCGAGATGCGGAAGTCCACCTTGCACCAGGCCGGGACTGACGACGCCCAGTCGCCGCCGGCGATCTTGCCGATGTTCAGATTGACCGGTTTCTCGATGTTCTTGAAGTGCTCATGCTGGTCCTTGGTCGCATTCCACTTGGCTTCCAGCTTGCGCAATTCACCGATGATCCGATAGGCGCCATCGATGGCGTTGGCACCAGTGCCCATGCGCTGCACATGCACCGGCACGCCGCGGACTTCGACCTGGAACCAGACCACGCCGATATTGGCGCGGGTGATCGTCTCATGCGATGGCTCCGACACCACCACGGCGTCGGCCTTGTAGCCGCGCAGATGCGTCATCAGCGCGCCGTCGCCGGTGGACTCCTCTTCCACCACCGACTGCAGATAGACCGTTGCCGCCGGCTGCAGGCCGAGGCTCTTCAAGGCATCGAGGGCGAAGATGTTGGAGGCGCAGCCGGCCTTCATGTCGCCGGCGCCGCGGCCCTGCATCCAGTCACCCTGGATCACGGGGTCGTAAGGCGGCGTGGCCCACATGTCGAGCGGGCCTTCCGGCACCACGTCCACATGGCCCTGCATGATCAGCGAGCGGCCCTTTTCCTCGCGCGGATAATGCGTGCCGACCACGATCGGCGCGGTCGAGTGCAGTTCGTCCCAGGCGCCGGCGCCGGGATGATGGCCGAGCGCGGCGCGGTCCATCTCGAAGCGCTCCATCTTGTAGCCGCGCGCCTTCATGGCGCGGAACATGAAGTCCTGCATCGTGTGTTCGTTGCCGCGCGTGGAGACGTGGCGCACCATGTCCTGCGTGAACTTGACCTGGGCATCGAAACCCTTGTCGACGGCAGCGATGATCTTGTCGCGAAGTGCGGGATCGAGAGCCATGTGTTTTTCCTTTTCTTGTGAGAGGGCTCAGGCGGTCAGCGCGCGCTCGAGCTTTTCCATGCCTTCGTCGAGGATCTCGTCCTGGGCGGTCAGCGGAACGAGCACGCGGATAGTGTTGAAGTTCACGCCGCAGGACAGCAGGATCAGGCCCTCTTCAGTCGCCTTCTGCGTCACCTTCTTGGTCATTTCGGAGTCCGGCATGTCGCTACCGCGCTCCTTGACGATGTCGAAGGCGATCATCGCGCCGACATTGCGGATGCTGGCGATCGGCACGAGGTCGTTGCGCTGCTGCATCTTCTTCAGGCGCGTGGTGATGCGTTCGCCGATATGGTTGGCGCGGTCGATCAGCTTCTCTTTCTCGAACACGTCGAGCACGGCCATCGCAGCCGCGATCGCCAGCGGGTTGCCGGCATAGGTCCCGCCGAGGCCGCCCGGATCGGCAGCGTCCATGATCTTGGCCTTGCCGATCACGCCCGACAGCGGGAAGCCGCCGGCGAGGCTCTTCGCCACGGTGATGAGGTCGGGCTTCACGTCGTAATGTTCCATCGCGAACATCTTGCCGGTGCGGCCGTAACCGGTCTGCACTTCGTCGGCGATGAAGACGATTCCATTCTCGTCGCAGATCTTGCGCAGCGCGCGCATTAGCTCCGGCGGCGCCTGGTGGAAGCCGCCTTCGCCCTGCACCGGCTCGATGATGATGGCGGCGACGCGGGCCGGATCGATGTCGGCCTTGAACAGGAAGCTGAGATACTTGAGCGATTCCTCAACCGTGACGTCGAGCGGCGCGGCCGGGAACGGTACGTGCCAGACTTCCGGCATGGCTCCGCCAAAGCCCTTCTTGTACGGGAACACCTTGCCGGTCATGGTCATGGTCATGTGGGTGCGGCCATGGAAACCGCCGGTGAAGGCGATCACGCCGGCGCGGCCGGTGGCGGCGCGGGCCATCTTGATGGCGTTTTCGGTCGCTTCGGCGCCGGTGGTGAAGAATGCGGTCTTGGTGGCACCATCGATCGGCGCCAGCTTGTTCAGGCGCTCGGCGAGGGTCACGTAGGATTCATACAGCAGCACTTGGAAGCAGGTGTGGGTGAAGTTCTCCATCTGCGCACGCACCGCGGCCATGATGGTCGGGTGGCAGTGGCCGGTGTTCAGCACGGCGATGCCGCCGGCGAAGTCGACATAACGCTTGCCTTCGACGTCCCAGACTTCCGCATTCAGCGCGCGCTGTGCCGAGATCGGGGTGGAGTGGCCGATGCCGCGGGGAACGGCGGCTTCGCGACGCGCGAAGATTTCTGCATTGGTCGACATTCGAGTTTGTCCTTCGAGTTTTCTTGGGTGTTGTTGGGGTCGGTGAATGTTTGTCGTTGACCTCTCCCCGTCGTTACGAGGAGCCCTTGCGACGAAGCAATCCAGTCTTCGCTTGTGACTTTCTGGATTGCCGCGTCGCTTCGCTCCTCGCAATGACGTCTGAGAGGAATTACCGCGCGGCTTCGAAACCGGCGAGAGTCGAGGTCAGATTGGCGCCCAGGATGTCGGATAGATATCCGCCTTCCTGAACGAGGACCGTGGGCAGGCCCATGCGCGCGACGGCTTCGCCGATGCGTTTGAAGCCCGGGGTGGTGACTTTCAGGGCTGCCAGCGGATCGTGTTCGGAGGCGTCGAGGCCGAGGGCGAGAACGAGGGCGGTCGGCGCAAACGACTTGATGGTCTTCTCGGCGACGGCGAGCGCATCGATGAAACCGTCGTCGCCGGTGCCGAGCGCGAGCGGAATATTGAGATTGGTGCCGAGGCCGTTGCCTTCGCCCTTCTCATGGGCATAGCCCCAGACGAAGGGATAGTAGCCGACGGGATCGGCATGGATCGACACCGTCAGCACGTCCGGGCGCGAATAGAAAATGCCCTGCGTGCCGTTGCCGTGATGCACGTCGACATCGAGGATCGCGACGCGCTCATGCTTCGTGCGCAGATGCTCGGCGGCGATGGCCGAATTGTTCATGAAGCAGAAGCCGCCGGCCATGTCGCGATAGGCGTGGTGGCCGGGCGGGCGGCAGAGCGCGTAGACGGCGTCCTCACCGTCCATCACCATCTGCGCCGCGGTGACGGCGACGTCGGTGGATGCGCAGGCACCAAGCCAGGTGCCCGGACCGATCGGCGCTGCGGTATCGGCGGTGTGCCAGCCGAGCTTGCCGGTGATGTGGGTCGGATAGCTGCCCGGCACGCGGTTCGGATGGATATTGGCGATCATTTCCGGACCGTAGTCCGGCAGCTTGATCCATTCCTCCCAGGCACCTTCGAGGAAGCGCAGGTATTCCGGCGAGTGCACGCGGGCACGTGGGCCCTGGCCGAATTCGGTCGGCGCGACGATCGTGTGTTTTCCGTCGGCGAGGCCTTTCAGCAAGCGCTCGGCGCGCTCCGGCTGCTCGGTGGTTTTACGGACCTGACCGCGTACAAGAAAGAACTGCGGATCATGGCTCTTGTGCTTGTCGGAATACACTGCCTTCACGTGGCGGCTCCATTTGTTGAGGAGGGAAGTTCGCGAACCAGCTTGCCGACTTCGCGCCAGGCAGCGCCGATGTGATAGTCGATCCGCGCGGTGATGATATCGGGATGCCCCTGTTCGAGCACTTCGAGCAGCGCCTCATGGGTCTGCGCGATGCGATGCGGGTCGTCATAGAGTCGGCCGATCAGGCCGATCGTCATCCGCAGTTCTGACGCGAGGTCATCGAACAGACGCAGCAGGCGCTTGCTGCCGGCGATCTCGCAGATCATGCGGTGAAATTTGTAGTCTTCCTCGATCTGCCGGGCATGATCATCGATGCCGGCGGTCTCGTGCATCACATCGATCTGCCGGCGCAGCATGTCGCGATTGGCAGGCGTCATGTTCTTCGAGGCGAGCACGCCGGCGTGACATTCGACGCAAATGCGGAGGTCGTAGATCTCGTCGATATCCGTTGCTTCAAGCTTGCGGACGAAGAAGCCACGGCGCGGATGCGAGACCAGCAGGCCCTGTTGCTCGAGCAGCCGTGCAGCTTCACGGACAGGAGCGCGGCTGACGCCGAGTTCGCGGGCGATGCCGGCTTCGACGACTTTGGCGCCGGGCAGCAGCTGCCCCTTGATGATGGCCTGGGTCAGGATGCGTGCGACCTGCCCGACAAGATCGGTGTCGGCGAGGGCGGTCAGACCAACTGGAGGAGTAATCAAACGCATGCGGGGACCCGTTTCTTCCCCTGTACAAGAATTAATCGTCGATTGTCGACAGTTTAATCTTGCGAGCTGCCATGCGATTGTGTTTCCTGCCCGCATCTTAAAAAAAGCCGGGAACCGCGCCTGTGAACATGCATGCAAACATTACGCCGACCCTCGATGCCGCCAAGCAGGTCCGTATCGACCTCGCCGCTGCCTATCGTCTGATCCATCGCCTCGGCCTCGATGACAGCATTTACACGCATATTTCGGTGCGCGTCCCCGGCACCCAAGACCGCTTCCTGATCAATCCCTATGGCATGCGCTTCGAGGAAGTGACGGCCGGCAACCTCGTCACCGTCGACGTTGACGGTAAAGTCGTCGACGATCCGCTTGGCCTCGGTATCAATCCGGCCGGCTTCACCATTCACAGCGCCGTTCACGCCGCCCGCCACGACGCGCAATGCGTGCTGCATACGCATACCGTTGCCGGTGTCGCTGTGTCGTGCCTGAAGGACGGTCTGCAGCCGCTGAACCAGTGGTCGATGCAGTTCACCGACCGAATCGCCTATCATGACTTCGAAGGCATCGCGCTGGACCTGTCCGAGCGTGAGCGCCTGGTCGCCGATCTCGGTGACAAGATGGTGTTGATCCTGCGCAATCACGGCCTGCTCACCTGCGGCCGCTCGGTTGGCGAGGCCTTCAAGCTGATGTTCAACATGGAGCGCTCCTGCCGCGCGCAGCTCGCGATTCTTTCAACCGGCGCAGAAGTCATTCGCCCGTCCCACGCCATTGCCGCACACACCGCCGGCCAGTATGACCGCGGTTACGACAAGGTGCATGGCACCGAAGGCGGCAAGCCGGACAGCGAGTGGGAGGCCTTCAAGCGCATGCTCGAGCGCACGGACGCCGATTACAAGAATTGACCCGACTTCCGCTACACATCGTCAACTGATCTGGGTTACGTGCCAGCCGGCACTAAGGGGAAAGATATGTTGAAGAAATTTGTATTCGCTTTGGCACTGGCCAGCGTGAGCCCGCTCGTTTTCACGAGCACGATGGCGCTCGCGCAGGAGCCGAAGATGGGCGGCACCATCAATGCGGTGATCCAGCCAGAGCCGCCGGGCCTGATGCTGGCACTGGTGCAGAACGGCCCGACCCAGATGGTCTCGGGCAACATCTATGAAGGCCTGCTGCGCTACAGCAAGACACTGGAGCCGCAGCCAGGTCTCGCCGAGAGCTGGACAATCAGCCCGGATGCCAAGACCTACACGTTCAAGCTCAAGCAGGGCGTGACCTGGCATGACGGCAAGCCGTTCACCGCGGCCGACGTGCTGTTCTCCATCGAGACGCTGAAGGTGACCCACGCGCGTGCCCGCAACAACCTCGTGCAGCTCGACAAGGTCGAAGCGCCCGACGATTACACCGTCGTCTTCACGCTGAAGCAGCCCTTCGGCCCCTTCATCGGTATCTTTGAAGTCGGCTCGATGCCGATCATCCCGAAGCACATCTATGAAGGCTCCGACGTCAAGACCAATCCGGCGAACAATACGCCGATCGGTACCGGTCCGTTCATGTTCAAGGAATGGAAGAAGGGCTCGTTCATCCAGCTGGTGAAGAACCCGAACTACCACGTCCAGGGCAAGCCCTATATCGACGGCATCTACTGGCAGATCATCCCGGACGCTGCCGCGCGTTCGGTGGCCTACGAGACCGGCAAGGTCGATGTGCTGCCCGGCGGTTCGATCGAGAACTTCGACGTGCCGCGCGTCAGCAAGCTGCCGAACACCTGCGTCACAGGCGATGGCTGGGAGTTCTTCTCGCCGATGGCCTGGATGTGGCTCAACAACCGCACCCCCGTGCTCGCCAACAAGAAGGTTCGTCAGGCGATTATGTACGCGGTGGATCGCGAATTCGCGCGCGACGTGATCTGGAACGGTCTCGGAAAAGTCGCCACCGGCCCGTCCTCGTCGGCGATCAAGTTCTACACCGACAACGTGCCGAAATATCCGTACGATCCGGCCAAGGCCAAGGCGCTGCTCAAGGAAGCCGGCTACAAGGGCGAAAAGGTCCGCCTGATGCCGCTGCCCTATGGCGAAACCTGGTCGCGTTGGGGTGAAGCTGTGAAGCAGAACCTCGTCGACGTCGGCATGAATATCGAGACCATCGCCACAGACGTTCCCGGCTCCAACCAGAAGAACAGCGAATGGGATTACGACATCTCGTTCACCTATCTGTATCAGTATGGTGATCCGGCGCTCGGCGTTGGCCGCAACTACGTGACAAGCGCGATCGCCAAAGGCCAGCTCTTCAACAACCTCGAGGGATATTCCAATCCTGAGGTCGACAAGCTGTTCGAAGAGGGCGCCGTCGCAACGCCGGATTCGAAGCGCAAGGAAATCTACGAGAAGGTCCAGAAGATCCTCGTCGAGGATGTGCCTGTCGCCTGGCAGCTTGAACTGCAGTTCCCGACCATCACGAACTGCAAGATCAAGAACCTGATCACGACCGGTATCGGCGTCAATGATGGCTTCCGCGACGCCTGGATCGACAAGTAAGCTTCCAGCCTGATGCCCGTGACGATCCCTGCGATCGTCACGGGTTTTCTTTGTGTACTCTGACCTGAATGCGATGGACCTCTGATGCTGTCATTCGTTGCCCAGAGGATCGTGAAGGGCGTGTTCGTCCTGATTGCGATCATCGTGATGAACTTCTTCCTGATCCGTCTTGCGCCCGGAGATCCCGCAGCGGTGATGGCCGGCGAGGCCGGCGCCAGCGATGCGCAATTCGTCCAGCAGCTGCGTGAAAAGTTCTCACTGGACAAGCCGCTGCCGGAGCAGCTGTTCATTTACGTGAAGGGTGTCGTCACCCTGGACCTTGGTTTCTCGTTCCGCCAGCAGATGCCGGTCGCGAAGCTGATCGCCGAGCGGTTGCCGGCGACGCTGCTGCTGACGCTGACGGCGTTTGGCATATCGCTGTTGCTGGGCATCACATTCGGTACGCTGGCCGCGAGATTTGCGGGGACATGGGCGGACACCGCCATCACTGTCTCGGCGCTGCTGTTCTATGCCACGCCGATCTTCTGGGTCGCGTTGATGTCGATCCTGCTGTTCTCCGTCTATCTCGGCTGGCTGCCGAGCTTCGGCTACGAGACTATCGGCGCGAACTACACCGGGCTTGCGCATGTCAAGGACGTGGCCCTGCATCTGGTGATGCCGGCGATGACCATCGGCCTGTTCTTCATGGCGACCTATACGCGCATGACGCGCGCCTCGATGCTCGAGGTCAAGCGGCTCGATTTCGTCAAGACGGCCCGTGCCAAGGGCCTGCGCGACAACATCATCCAGCGCCGTCACGTGCTGCGCAACGCGCTGCTGCCGGTGGTGACGCTGGCCGGCGTCCACTCCGGTACGCTCGTCGGCGGCGCCGTGCTCACCGAGACGGTGTTTGCATGGCCCGGCATTGGCCGGTTGCTCTATGAGGCACTCTTGCAACGCGATTATAACCTTCTGCTCGGCGTCTTTGTGGTCTGCTCGGCGATGGTCCTGATCTTCAATCTCGTCACCGACCTCGTTTATCGGCTGGTCGATCCACGCATCGAGTTTGCATCATGAAGAAGTTCTGGAAATTGATGCTGCGCAATCCTGGCGGCCTTATCGGTCTGGTCATCATCACGATTGCGATCTTCATCGCGCTGTTCGGGCAGATGATCTTTCCGACCTCGCCCTGGCGCATGGTGCAGCGGCCGTTCCTGCCGCCCTTCACCAATCCCATGGTGACCCTCGGCACCGATGCGCTGGGCCGCGATGTGTTTGCCGGCCTGATCTATGGCGCCCGCGTGTCGCTGCTGGTCGGTCTCGTTTCGACTACCGTGGCGCTCACCATCGGCGTGCCGCTCGGCGCCATCGCCGGTTATTTCGGCGGCAAGGTCGACGACGCCCTGATGCGCTTCACCGAGTTTTTCCAGACCATTCCGAGCTTCCCGCTGGCCATTGTGCTGGTGGCGATCCTGCAGCCGTCGATCTATTCCATCGTTGGCTCCATCGCCATCGTCTCGTGGCCGCCGGTGGCGCGTCTGGTGCGCGGCGAGGTGCTGTCGCTGCGTACGCGCGAATATGTCCAGGCCGCCATCGTGACCGGCCAGAGCAACACCTGGATCATCTCGCGCGAGATTTTGCCGAATGCGCTGTCGCCGGTGATCGTGCTGGCCTCGCTGATGGTGGCCAATGCGATCCTGCTGGAATCCTCGCTGTCGTTCCTCGGCCTTGGCGATCCCAACCTGATGTCCTGGGGCTATATGGTCGGCGCGGGCCGGACGGTGATCCGTCAGGCCTGGTGGATCACGGTCTTCCCCGGCGTCGCCATCCTGATTTCGGTACTCGGCATGAACCTGATCGGCGAAGGCCTCAACGACGCGCTCAATCCGCGCCTGGCGAAGGATAGCCGCTGATGACTGCTACCCCCGCCGTTTCCATCAAGAACCTGAAGATTGCTTTGCCGAAGAGCGCCGAACGCCCTTATGCGGTCGACGGCGTCTCCATCGATCTCATTCCCGGCGAGATCGTCTGCGTCGTCGGCGAATCCGGCTCCGGCAAGTCCATGTGCGCGCACGCGCTGATGGGCCTGCTGCCGGATACGGTGAAGACCGAGACCGGCGAAGTTCTGTTCGAGGGCCAGAATCTCCTGAAGCTCGACGAAAGCGGCTGGCGCGAAGTGCGCGGCCGCGGCATCGCCATGGTGTTCCAGGAGCCGATGACGGCGCTCAATCCGCTGATGCGGATCGGCGAGCAGATGATGGAAATGTTCGAGGCCCATAATCTGCTGACGCCGAAGGAACGTCGCGCCAAGGCGCTCAATCTGGCGAAGGAAGTCGGTCTGCCCGATCCGGAGCGCATCATCCGCGCCTATCCGCATCAGCTCTCCGGCGGCCAGCGCCAGCGCGCGATGATCGCCATGGCGCTTGCGCTCGAGCCATCGGTGCTCGTCGCGGATGAACCGACCACGGCGCTCGACGTCACCACCCAGGCGCAGATCCTCAAGCTGATCCGCAACCTGCAGCGCAGCCGCAACATGGCGGTGATGTTCATCACCCACGATTTCGGCGTCGTCGCCGATATCGCCGATCGTGTCGTGGTGTTGCGTCATGGCAAGATCGTGGAAGAAGGCTCGATCGACGCCGTCTTCAGGAATCCGCAGCACGATTATACCAAGGCTCTGCTGGCTGCCGTGCCGTCCATGCACCCGCCGGTGCGCGCGTCGCTGGATGAAAATGCGAAGGCTGTCGAGGTCATCGGCCTCGACAAGACCTATGTGACCTCAGGCGGCTGGTTCAAGCCGGATCGCCGCGTGCAGGCAGCAAACGAAGTCACGTTCTCGATCATGCAGGGCGAGACCGTCGGTTTGGTCGGCGAGTCCGGTTCGGGCAAGTCGTCCGTCGCGCGTCTCGTGATGCGGCTGATCGAAGCCGACCGCGGCACCGTGCGCATCGGCGATGTCGATCTTACAGCTCTCGAAGGCAAGGCGTTGCGCGCGCAGCGCCACCGCATCCAGATGATCTTTCAGGATCCGTTCGCCTCGCTCAATCCGCGCCGCCGGGTCGGCCAGATCATCACCGATGGCCCGATTGCCCGCGGCACCGACCCCAAGGTCGCCATGCAGCGTGCGCGTGATCTGCTCGGGATGGTCGGCCTTGATGCCGGCTCGCTCGATCGGTATCCGCACGAGTTCTCCGGCGGCCAGCGCCAGCGTCTCGGCATCGCCCGCGCGCTTGCAATGGATCCGGAGATCATCGTCGCCGACGAAGCCGTCTCTGCACTCGACGTCTCCGTGCAGGCGCAGGTGCTGAAGCTGCTGGAAGACCTCAAGGCCCGCCTTGGTCTCTCGATGCTGTTCATCACCCACGATCTGCGCGTCGCTGCACAGATCTGCGACCGTATCGCGGTGATGCAGCGCGGTGTCATCGTCGAACTGAAACCGACCGCCCAATTGTTCGCGGCGCCGGAACATCCCTACACCCGCGAATTGCTTGGCGCCGTCCCCGGCCAGAGTTCGCCATCCCAGGCCGCCTGACCTTATGCCGACGTCTCCCGTGACTTGCGTTTTCCTGAGCAGGACCATCAACCTGCGCAAATACCTGGCCAACGAAATCGCCCGGCTCGACGGCAAGGTGAGTTTTGTCGATCACCTCGACGGCACCGATCCCGCCACAGTCAGCATGGCCGTGAGCTGGCATCCGCATGCGGATGCGTTCGATCACTATCCGAACCTGAAGGCGGCGTGTTCCATCGGCGCCGGTGCCGACAGCATCCTGAACTGTCCGAGCCTGCGCGACGGCATCGACGTGGTGCGCGTGGTCGAGCCGGCACAGGCGCAGATGATGTCCGGCTTCGTGATCTGGAACGTGATCTATCACCAGCGCCAGTTCGGGACTTACCTGCAGAACCAGCGCGATCACGTCTGGAAGCGCCTCGGCGGCGGACGCCGCCCGTCCGAGGTTCCGATCGGCATTCTCGGCTACGGCGCTATCGGTGCACGCGTCGCCTCGGATCTGGCGATGCTGGGCTTTCCCGTCCGGGTCTGGAGCCGTTCGGGCAAGCCGACGACGCCCGGCGTGACCGGCTTCCACGGCAGCGACGGACTCGACGCGATGCTCGCGGGCTCTGAGGTGCTGGTGAACCTGCTGCCACTGACCGAGGAAACCCGCGGCATTCTCAATGCAAGCCTGTTTGCGAAGATGCCGCGCGGCAGCTATCTCATTCAGGTCGGCCGCGGCGAGCACTCCGTCGAGCAGGATATTCTCGATGCGCTCGCAAGCGGGCAGCTCTCTGGCGCGACACTCGATGTCTTTCACACTGAACCGCTGCCCAAGGACCATCCGTTCTGGTCGCATCCGCAGATCGTGCTGACGCCGCATGACGCCTGCGAGGTCACCATGACCGCCATCGGTGATACCATTCTCGCCACTGCCGAAGCCGTGCAGGCCGGTGTGCAGCCGAAAGACTCGGTGGATCGCAGCCGCGGCTACTGAGCCTAAGTGTCCACTGCCAGCCCGACGATCGCAGCCGACGCTTCCAGCCAGTGCAGGAAACTGCCGGCCATGCTGCGCGCGACTGCGATGTGAATCGTCGGCGCCTCGTCGACCTTCCATAGCGTCACGCCCATATGGGCGATCTGCGTCACCGCCACGCTGCCGGCGGGAAACGCCGCGGCGCTGAGATCGATAGCGACGCCCTTGGCCAGCACATCGAGCAGGGCCGGACCTGACAGCCTGAGCAGACCGACGCCATCGGACTGATCGACCACCGAGGCGAGGCCGTCGAGCTGCTGCGCAAGGCTATCGACGAAACGCGGTGTGCCCGCATCGTGGGTCACCAGCCAGCGGCCGGGACCGGTGCCGAGAAACGAGGTCGCATCGCTGCCGGAACCGTGCGGTCCCAGTGGCAGGTTGATATCGAACTGTTCCTTCACGGCAGCAGCGAGCGCGGCACCCTGGCCTTTGCGGGCCATGACCGTCGCAATGGCGATGCCGCGACGCTCGCGCGCGATCACGCCGCGGCCATCGCCTATGGAGCGCAACTCAGCGAAGGCGGAGATGTGAGCAAGGTCAAGCACGCAGCCGCGCTCCTTCTGCATCGATGAAGACGGGATCGACGACTTCGAGCTCATAGTCGCCTGACCGGACCGGGTCCCAGGCGCGGATGATCTCGCCGTGCCGTTCCGGTCCGCGCGCCAGCAGGCCAAGGCCGATCCAGTGATTGTTGCCCGGGCTGAAGGCCGTTGAGGTGATGAAGCCAACATTGTTGTCCGGCGCAGGTGTGACATCGCGCGCAAACAGCAGCGCGCCGTTGCGCAGGCGCTGGCTGCGATCGACCGGCCGCAGGCCGACCAGCGTCGGCCGATCCGGATCGATCAGTGCCTCACGCCCGGCCATGGTGCGGCCGATATAATCCTTTTTCACTGACATCATGCGTCCAAGCCCGAGATCACGCGCCACGGTCTGGCCGTTGAGTTCGGAACCGGCGACATGGCCCTTTTCGATCCGCATCACCGAGAGCGCCTCGGTGCCATAGGGCGTGACGTCGAAGGCCTTGCCGGCCTGCATCAGTGCGTTGAACAGCGCTTCGCCATAGCCCGCCGGAGCCGCAATCTCGTAAGCAAGTTCACCGGAGAACGAGACACGAAACAACCGCAGCGGAACGGTGCCGACATGGAATTCGGCACAGGCCATGTACGGAATGGTCTCGTTGGAGACGTCAAAGGCGTCGCCGAGCAGCGCCTGCAGCAGGTCGCGCGACTTCGGCCCCGCGACCGCAACTTGCGCCCATTGTTCGGTGACGGAGACTATCTGCACGTCGAGCTCGGGCCACAGCACCTGATGGCAGTATTCGAGATGCTGCATCACCTTGCCGGCATTCACGGTGGTGGTCGTCATTACATAATGATCGGCGGAGAGACGCGCCGTCGTGCCGTCGTCCATCACGAAACCGTCCTCGCGCAGCATCACGCCGTAGCGCACCTTGCCGACGGGCAGCGTCGAGAAGGTGTTGATATAGACGCGGTCGAGGAACGCGCCGACATCGGGCCCGCGCAGCGCGATCTTGCCGAGCGTCGAGACATCGCAGATACCGACGCCGGAGCGCACCGCCTTCACTTCGCGGGTAACGCTTTGCAGCCAGTCAGTCTCCCCCGGCGTATTGAACCACTGCGCGCGCATCCATTGGCCGGCTTCGACGAAGGTGGCGTTTGCCGCAGCGGAGGATGCGTGGCTCGCCGTCAGCCGCGTCGGCTTGAAATGCTTGCCGCTGTGCAGACCCGCAAAGGCACCGATGGCGACCGGGACATGCGGCGGGCGCGCCCGCGTCGCGCCGGTCTCGGCGATGGTTTGCCTGATTTCGCCGGCCAGGATCGCAAGTCCGTTGACGTTGGACGTCTTGCCCTGATCGGTGGCCATGCCCAAAGTCGTGTAACGCTTGAGCTGCTCGACCGAGCGGAAGCCCTCCTGCGCGGCAAGGGCGACGTCGGTTGCGGTGACATCGTTCTGCAGATCGACGAACGCCTTGCGGCGCGATCCCTTGAACAGCCAGACCGGAGTGTTGCCGGATGCTGCTTCGTCACTTGCGAGGATCGGCTTCTGCGCCTGCAGTCCAAGGCCGACATGCGAGGCAGCTTTTGCTCCGGCCAGCGCGCCATGTTGCAAGGCGTCTGCGAGCGTCCATTGCGCCGCTGCGGCTCCCGCGAGTTGCATGCCCGGGGGCAGATCGTTGCAGAGGAATGCCGACTTTTCCTCCGACCAGCTCCCCTTGCCACCGAGATGCGTGGCGATGCCGATGCTCGGCGACCAGCCGCCGGAGACGCCGAGCGTATCGACGGCCACGCTGCGTGTCTTGTCGGTGCTGTCGGTGAGGGTGATGTCTGTGAGCCGGCGATAGCCCGATGTGTCCGAGACATGCGCGCCGAGGAATTGAGGTGCGGTGCCTGCGAGTTTGCGCACGTCAGGCGCAACGTCTGTCCGTGCATCGACCATAACAGCGATCTCGGCGCCGGCCGCTTGCAAGTCGAACGCACTGCGCCAGCCGTCATCCGACGTGGTGAAGATCGCGATGCGCTGGCCCGGAGTGACACCGAAACGGTTGGCATAAGTGCGCAAAGCCGACGCCAGCATGACACCGGGCCTGTCATTGCCGGGAAACACCAGCGGCCGTTCGGACGCGCCGGTCGCTAGCACGCATTGTTTGGCGACGATCTTCCATAGCCGCTGACGCGGCGCGAAGGGCGGTGGCACCGGCAGGTGATCGCTGACGCGCTCGATGGCGCCATATTCGCCGTCATAGGCGCCGAACACGGCGGTGCGCGTGAGGATGCGGACATTTGGCAGCGTGTTGAGTTCGGCTTCCGCCAGCGCCGCCCATGAGGCCGCCGACACGCCATCGATCTGTGCGGTGTCGCTGAGCAGGCGGCCGCCAAGCACGAAGTCTTCTTCGGCGAGAATGACGCGCGCCCCGGCGCGTCCGGCAGCGAGCGCTGCAGCGAGGCCTGCCGGGCCGGCACCAATCACCAGCAGATCGCAGAACGCGTGCGACTTCTCGTAAGTATCTGGGTCGTCGAGGCCGCTCAGTGCGCCCAGACCGGCCGAACGGCGGATTGCCGGTTCGTAGAATTTCTCCCAGAACGCAGCGGGCCACATGAAGGTCTTGTAGTAGAAGCCGGCATTGAGCAGCGGCCCGGCGAGCTGATGCACGGCGCGCAGATCGAAATTCGGCGACGGCCAGCAGTTCTGGCTCGATGCGTTCAGCCCATCAAAGAGTTCTACCGTGGTCGCCTTGGTGTTCGGTTCGGCGCGCGCGCCGGAGCGCAATGTCACCAGTGCGTTCGGTTCTTCCGGTCCGGCGGAGAAGATGCCGCGCGGCCGGTGATATTTGAACGACCGGCCAACCAGCATCGTGTCATTGGCGAGCAGCGCCGACGCCAACGTATCGCCGGCATAGCCGCCATAGCTCCTGCCGTCGAAACTGAAGCCGATCGGCTTGGACCGATCGATCAATCCACCGGCTGCGAGGCGACGCGATGTGCTCATGACGCAGCCTCATCATGCGCGAGTACCGCATCGATCACTTCATGGGTCGAGACGTTGCGCGTCACCTTCAGCCAAGCGTGGCAGCCGGCCGTGTGATACCAATATTCCCTGTGAACACCGACCGGATTGTCGCGCAGATAGACATAGTCGAACATCGCATCGGCATTGTCGGGCGTGGGCCGCGTCAGCGTGGCGTCGCCGGAATAGGAAAACTCCGAGGTGTCGCGGGATCCGCAATAAGGGCAGGGAATGCGCATGGGGCCTCAGTGCAGGTTCGGTTGGGCGCCTTGGCCCTTTTCATCGACGATGCGACCGCTGCGAAAGCGATCCAGCAGCAGCCGATTGGCGGCGGGATGCGGTTCGTCTTTCGCCAGCAGATGCGCGAAGACGAAGCCCGAGCCCGGCGTCGCCTTGAAGCCGCCATAGCACCAGCCGGCATTGAGATAGAGCCCGTCGATATGGGTACGGTCGATGATCGGCGAGCCGTCCATCGACATGTCGACGAGGCCGCCCCAGTTGCGCAGCATTCGCGCGCGGCCGACGGCCGGCATCAGCGCCATGCCGCCTTCGCAGACATCCTCGACGACAGGCAGGTTGCCGCGCTGGGCATAGGAGTTGTAGCCGTCGATATCGCCGCCGAAGACGAGGCCGCCCTTGTCGGACTGGCTGATATAGAAATGCCCGGCGCCGAAGGTGATGACGCCGGGAATGACAGGCTTCAATCCTTCGGAGACGAAGGCCTGCAGCACATGACTTTCGATCGGCAGCCGCATCCCGGCCATCGCCGCGACGCGCGACGACGAGCCGGCGACGGCGAGGCCGATCTTCTTCGCCCTGATCGCGCCGCGTGAGGTCTGCACGCCCACCGCGCGACCGTCGACGATATCGATCCCCGTCACTTCGCAATTCTGGATCACATCGACGCCGCGATCGCTGGCGCCGCGGGCATAGCCCCAGGCGACGGCATCATGGCGCACCGTGCCGCCGCGTTTCTGCAGCAGCCCGCCCTGGATCGGAAAGCGCGCCGCATCGAAATTCAGGAACGGATAGAGTTTGCGCACGCCCTCGCGGTCCAGCAACTCGCTGTCGGCGCCGTTCAGCCGCATCATGTTGCCGCGCCGCGCATAGGCGTCGCGTTGGCCGTCGGAATGATAGAGGTTCAGCACGCCGCGCTGGCTGACCATGGCGTTGTAGTTGAAGTCCTGTTCGAGGCCTTCCCACAGTTTCAGCGACAGCTCGTAGAGCGAGATGTTTTCCGACAGCAGATAGTTGGAGCGGATGATCGTGGTGTTGCGGCCGATATTGCCTGACCCGATCCAGCTCTTTTCCAGCACGGCGATATTTGTGAGGCCGTATTCCTTCGCCAGATAATAGGCGGTCGCGAGGCCATGGCCGCCGCCACCGACAATGACGATGTCATATTCGGGTTTGGGGGCGGCATCGCGCCATTGCGGCGTCCAGCCTTTGTGGCCAGTGAGGGTTTGCCTGAGCAGCGACGTCAGCGAATAGCGCATGGAGAATCCGGGTGGCGATCAGGCCCGGAGTGTCGCGTATTTCGGGGATCGGCGCCAGTCCATGGGCGACATTCAGAAGCCCATTAGCGACATCGTGAGATGATGTCGTTTAGCGCGCCAGCCAGAAGCCGCCCAGCACCAGGATCATGGCCAGCAGGCTGATGATCCCAAGCACGGCCGCAGTGATGGCCAGCAGGCCGTGGGAGTCGAGCCATCCGCGTAATGCCTTTTCCATGGTGCTGAAACTCTCCCGGTGATTTGAGTTTATCGTTGCAGGCTGGCACCGTATCAAACACTTCAGGCGCCGTCGTCTCGGACGGTTTCGCCATATTGAAGAATTGACATGCTTGAGGAAGTGACATGGACAATCTGAACACGCAGGGCATTTCAGTGCCGAAGCTCGGCCTCGGCACATTCAAGCTTACGGGCGACGGCTGCGTCGCCGGCGTGGAAAGTGCCATCGGGCTCGGTTATCGGCACATCGACACCGCCGAGATGTATGGCAACGAGGCCGAAGTCGGTGCCGGCATCAAGGCCTCCGGCATCGCCCGCAAGGATCTCCATGTCACCACCAAGGTCTGGCCCGAGAATCTCGCGCCGGATGCCATCAAGCGCGCCTTCGACACCAGCCTGAAGAAGCTCGGTCTCGATGTCATCGATCTCTATCTGGTGCATTGGCCCTCGAAGGGCATGGATCTGCCGGCGATCTTCGAGACGCTGCTGAAGCTGAAGGACGAGGGCCGCGTCCGCGCCATCGGCGTCGCGAATTTTCCGGTCAAGCTGATGAAGCAGGCGGTGGAAGAGATCGGCGCGCCGGTTGCCTGCAACCAGGTCGAATATCATGCGCTGCTCGACCAGACGAAGCTGTTGACCTATCTGCGGTCCAAGTCGATCCCGCTGGTGGCCTATTGCCCGCTCGGTCAGGGCCGGCTGGCCGACAATGACGCGATGAAGACCATCGCCGCCAAACACGGCGTGTCGGCGGCGCAGGTCGCATTGAAATGGTTGCTCGATCAGGACGGCGTCGCCGCGATCCCAAAGGCATCCCGCAAGGAGAGCCAGCAGGCCAATCTCGACGCGCTGAAGGTGACGCTGGACGACGACGACCGCAAGGCGATCGCGGCATTGCCGAAGACGCAGCGACTGGTGAATCCGGGTTTCGCGCCGGATTGGGATTGATCTTGCTTCTCCCTCCCCCTTGCGGGGAGGGTGGCCGCGCGTAGCGCGGTCGGGTGGGGGTGCCACAAACTCCGGCCCGAGTGTGGGGCTACCCCCACCCCGGCCTATCGGCCGACCCTCCCCGCTGCGCTTCGCTTGGGGGAGGGAGGCCATCGGCCGCAGCGCTTGAACTAACCGTGGCTGTGCTCCTTCTTCTTCCCCTCCACCTTCTTCCCCGTCGGCATCATCACCACGCGGCCATATTTCACGCCGCGCTCCGCAATGATGTGATCGGCAAAGTGTTGTACTTCGCTGCCGGAGCCGCGCAGCGCGGTCACTTCCATGCAGTTGTCGCCGTCGAGATGCACATGCAGCGTCGCCAGCGAGAGGTCGTGGTGATGGTGATAGGTGTCGACCAGACGGCGTGACAGATCGCGCTGGGCGTGGTCATAGACATAGACCAGGGCGGCCACGCATTCGCCGGCCTTGCCCTTTTCCTGTGCGGCCTGCTGCATGCCGGCACGGGCGAAATCGCGGATCGCTTCGGAGCGGTTCTGATAGCCGTGTTCGGCGATCATCGCATCCAGCTCTTCCATCAGGTCGTCATCGAGCGTGATCGTAATGCGCTGCATCGGTCCTCTCAAATAGTATGATGAATCTTTGACTTTGTCATACTCGGCATGTCAGTGTGTTCCCGTTGAACCCAGCATAGCCCGGCCGCCTGACCGATGCATCGCTCTCTCTTTCCATCGGCCGGACTGTCGCTGGTCTCATTGCTTACAGCCGTCACGCCGTCTCCTGCGCAACCGGCAACCGTGCTGTCGCCGGTTGAAGTCGAGGCGCCGCCGCGGCATGCGGCGAAGCCGCGCGTACCGCGCAGCGGGAATGAGGCAGGCCGCCCGGCGGCACGCCATGTTGCCGCACCGACGTTGGGGGCCGGCGGCATGAGTGTCACCCCCGGTGCGGCACAGGCGCTGCCCGCCTCTGCCAGTGAAAGGACGATCAGCGGCACCGAGGTCAATGCACGTCCTCTGTCGCGCCCGGCCGAGGCGCTCGAAGTGGCGCCCGGCCTGATCGTCACCCAGCATTCCGGAGACGGCAAAGCCAACCAGTACTTCCTGCGCGGCGTAAATCTCGATCACGGCACCGATCTCGCCATCTCCATCGACGGCATGCCGGTGAACATGCGCACCCATGGTCACGGCCAGGGCTATGCCGATACCAACTTCCTCATCCCCGAACTGATCAGTTCGGTGAATGTCCGCAAGGGACCGTATTTCGCCGACGAAGGCGACTTCTCGTCCGCGGGTGCGATCCATGTCAGCCTGATCGACAGTGTCGCGCGCACCATGGCGTCGATCACATCAGGCAGCTTCGGCTACAACCGCGCCTTCGGCGTCACGTCGGGCGAGGTCGGCGAAGGCACGCTGCTGGTGGCCGCCGAGGCCAATCTCTATAACGGCCCGTGGGACAATCCCGACAAGCTTCAGAAGCTCAACGGCGTGATCCGTTACAGCCAGGGCACCGCTGACAACGGCTTCTCGCTCACCGGCATGGCCTATGGCAACAAGTGGAATTCGACCGATCAGGTGCCGCTGCGGGCGATCACTTCTGGCGAGATCGGCCGCTACGGCGCGCTCGATCCGAGCGATGGTGGCAATTCGGAGCGTTTTTCGCTGTCCGGCCGCCTCCGGCAAACCGATCTCGACAGCGCAACCAAACTCGATTTCTACGTCACCAAGAGCAAGCTCAATCTTTGGAACAACTTCACGTTCTTCCTCAGCGATCCCGTCAATGGCGATCAGTTTCACCAATATGACGACCGCGTGCTCGGCGGCATCAATGCCTCGCATACATTCAAGTACAATATCGCGGGCTTCCGCAACGAAACCGAAGTCGGCATCCAGAGCCGCTACGACGATATCAATGTCAGCCTCGGCAACACCATCAAGCGGCAATATCTCTCGACCACGCGCAACGACGGCGTGAAGGAAGGCAGCGTCGGCGTGTTCGTCCAGAACACGACGTTCTGGACCGACTGGTTGCGCACCAATATCGGCTGGCGCGGCGACTATTACGACACCACGGTCAATTCGTTCTTCAATCCCGCCAATTCCGGCAGTGCCACGGCGACCATCGGGAGCCCCAAGGCCGGTCTGGTGATTGGTCCCTTTGCGAAGACCGAGCTGTTCCTGAATGCCGGCGAGGGCTTTCACAGCAACGATGCGCGCGGTGTGACCATCAAGGAATCGCCGTCTGATGGTTCGCCGGTCGATAGCTCGCCCTTCCTGGTCAAGACAAAGGGCGCCGAAGTCGGGCTGCGTACCAAACTCATTCCAGGGCTGACCAGTTCGATCGCGCTCTTCATGCTGGATTCCGCCTCCGAAATCCTGTTCGTCGGCGATGCTGGTGACACTGAAGCCAGTCGTCCCAGCCGCCGCGTCGGCTTCGAATGGACCAACGACTACAAGCCCACGTCATGGCTGAGTCTTGAAGCCGACCTCGCAATGACGCGCGCGCGCTTCCGCGGCAGCAATGCCGACCAGGCGGCGGCCTATGCGGAGTTCGACGGCTATCCGGCCTCGCAGATCGGCAACGCGCCCGGCAATTTCATTCCCGGCGCCCCCAACATGATCGCCTCGGCTGGCATAAGGCTGGGCGAAGCGACCGGTTGGTTCGGCGCCTTGCGCTATCGTTATTTCGGCCCGCGTCCGCTGACTGAAGACGCGGCCTTCATCTCGCCAGCCACGGGCCTGCTCAACGGGCAGGTTGGTTACCGCTTCGACAATGGCTGGCGCATCCAGCTCGATGCCTTCAACATCCTCGACAGCAAGTCCGACCAGATCACCTATGCCTATGGCTCGCTGCTGAAAACGGACTCGCTGTTCGCCGCGTGTTTCCCGGCGGGTGGCGGGGCGCCGACGGCGCCTGCTGCCGTGTGCCAGACCGGCATCATGGACCGCGTGCTGCATCCGGTCGAGCCGCTGGCACTGCGGCTGACGGTGGCCGGCCGGTTCTGATCTCGCGGTTCTGACTTTGCCGCAGCGCAGCTTGCCTATTCCGGAAGGCGGTAGCATCATCCCTCCCAATGAAAAGAGGCAGGGAGGTGTTGATGCTCGCACGGGTTCGTTCCGTTTCGCGCCGTTGGCCATTCACGCGTGCCAGCGCCGGTTTGAAGGCGCTGCTGGCGATCGTCTCGCTCCCGTTAGCAACAGGGCTCATCATGTCATCGGCCAGTGCCGCCACCTATGTCTATGTCGGCAATGCCGACAGCCAGAACATCAGCATTCTCGAACTGAAGGCGAATGGAAATCTCGCTGCGATCGATACCGTGGCGGTGCCGGGGCCGGCAAAGCCCGGCGGCTCGCTGCCGCTGGCCATCAGTCCTGAGAAGCACCGGCTCTATGCCGGTTTGCGCAACGAGCCCTACACGGCGGTGACCTTCGATATCGATGCCAAAACTGGAAAACTGAAACTTGTCGGCCCCGGGCCGCTGGCCGATTCCATGGCCTATATCGCCGTCGATCGCACCGGGCGCTTCCTGCTCAGCGCGTCCTATGGCGGCAACAAGGTGACGGTGAACGCCATCGGGCCGAATGGCGTGATCGCGCCGGCACAGCAGGTCGTCGCCACCGAACCGAATGCGCATTGCATCATCGTCGATCCCACCAATCGCTATGTGCTGCATACGAGCCTCGGCGGCGATGTCATCTATCAGCAGAAATTCGATGCCAAGGCCGGAAAGCTGACGCCGAACGATCCGCCGACCGTGAGCGTGAAGGCGAAAGGTGGCCCGCGCCATCTGGTGTTTTCGCCTGACAAGAAGTTCGTCTATCTGCTCAACGAACTCGACGCGGCGATCTATGTATTTCCGTGGGACGCCGCGACTGGCACGCTGAAGAAAGAGACGCAGGTCGCCTCCGCGCTGCCCAAGGGCTTCGAGGGCAAGCCCTGGGCGGCGGATATCCATCTGACGCCGGACGGCAAGTTTCTCTATGCGTCGGAACGCACCAGCAACACGATCGCGGCGTTCCGTGTCGATCCCAAAACCGGCGCGCTGACGTCGCTCGGCTCGACCGCCACGGAAAAGCAGCCACGCGGATTCAATATCGATCCGTCGGGCCGCTATCTGCTGGCAGTTGGTCAGCTATCGAACAGCATGACAGCCTATGCCATCGACAAGGCGACGGGCGGCCTGACCAAGTTGGGCGAAACACCCGTGGGCAAGAATCCGAACTGGGTCGAGATCGTGAACCTGCCTTAACGGAAGATGCCTCTTACAGGCATCGACGCGCCGGCTTCTCGCTCCCTCGCCCCGCACTGCGCGGGGAGAGGGCTGGGGTGAGGGGCGAGGCACGACCTCACGTTTCTGTTGCTATCGGTGAGTCGGAGATCGCACGACCCGATAGCTCAAGATTGTAGTTGCTGTCGCGATCGGCCCCTCACCCGGCGCTACGCGCCGACCTCTCCCCGCGCAGAGCGGGGAGAGGTTAAGTGGCCATCCGGTAGCTTCCGCCGATGACCGGATCGCCGTCCGTCAGCACCATGCCGCGGGCGACGAGGTCTTCCAGATGCGCCAGCACCGAATAGCCGGCGGCACCCGTCAGGCGCGGATCGAGCCCGATATAGATTGCACGCACAATGGTCGGAATATCCGCCTCGCTCTTGCCGAGGCGATGCAGGATCGAGGCCTCGCGGGCGCGGCGGTGGCTAATGAGAAAGCGCACATAGCGCTGCGCATCGGGAATATCCGGACCGTGGCCTGAGAAATACAGGTCTTCGTCGCGCCCCGCGAGTTTGTCGAGCGAGGCCATGTAGTCGATCATCGATCCGTCGGGCGGCGCCACGATGGAGGTCGACCAGCCCATCACATGATCGGCGACAAACAAATATTTCTTCTCGCGCCAGGCGAAGGCCATGTGGTTGGCGGTGTGGCCGGGCGTGAAGACGCCTTCGAGCGCCCAGCCGTCGCCCTCGATCACGTCACCGTCCGCCACCAGCACGTCCGGCTTGAAGTCGCGATCGCTGCCGGATTCCGGCGAGTGTTTCTCACTCTCGAAGCGCGGCCGCGAGGCGCGGTGCGGGCCTTCGGCATAGACCGTGGCGCCGGTGGCGGCCTTGAGCGCCGCGGTATTCGGCGAATGGTCGCTATGGGTATGGGTGACGAGAATATGCGTCACGGTCTCACCCTTCACGGCATCGAGCAGCGCCTGCAGATGGGCGTCGTTGGCCGGACCGGGATCGATGATCGCGACCTTGCCGGTACCCACGATGTAGCTGTTGGTTCCGGTGAAGGTGAAAGGCGAGGGGTTGTTGCAGAGAACCCGGCGCACGTTTGCGCGGACCTGATCGACGACGCCGGGCTTCAGCGGATAATCGCGATTGAACGGAACGTCGTCGTTGGCGCTGGTGTCCTTGTCGCTCATGGTCGGTCCTTCCCAGAATTCTTGACCGTGATGACTAGCAAGGGGAGCGGGGAAAGCAAACGGCCCGATCTCGCGCCTGCCATGCGTTGGAAGCGTCAGGCGCCGTAGGCCCTATGCGTGCCCCGGCCCGAACATCAGCGATCGGTGCGCGCCGACCCCGGCCATTGCGCCATCGCCCACCGCAAGCGCCACGGAGCCCGTCGCGCGCGCCATGTCACCGCAGGCGAACACGCCGGAGACGGTGGTTTCCTTGAACATGTCGGTCTGCAGGAACGGTCCCATTGGCCCGTCTTCCATGGCACAGCCCAGCTGTGCGCCGAGTGGCGACGCCGGACTGGTGCGCGTCAGCGTGAACATGCCATCGAGCGGAATGATGCGGCCATCCGTGAGTTCGACATCGATGGATGCGCCTGACAATTGCCTGATCGGTTCACGCTCGATGGTGACGCCGCGCTGCATCAGTTGCATGAGCTGGTCCGCATCCGGCGTGAAGGCGCGGTTGAGGAACAGCGTCGTCGATCCCCAGTCCGGCAGCATCAAGGCGTGATGCATCGACATCTCCGACGACGCCAGCACGCCGATGCGGCCCTGATTAAGCTCGTAGCCGTGGCAATAGGGGCAATGAAACACATGCTTGCCCCAGCGTTCGGCGAGACCTCGGACGTCCGGCAATGTATCGACCACGCCGGCGGCAAGGATGATGCGCCGGGCCTCGTATTGCGCGCCGTTCCCTGCGCTGACGGTTAACTCATCGGCCAGGCCTTTGCCGGCGGTGGCCTTTGCATCGACCCATTGCACTGTTGGATAGGCCAGCAATTGTGCGCGGGCATCCGCGGCGATAGCGCCGGGGGCGCGACCGTCCTGGCCGAGGAAGCCGTGCGAATGGGCCGCGAAGCGATTGCGGCGCTGGCCGGAATCCATCACCAGAACCTTGCGGCGCGCACGCGCCAATTGCAGCGCTGCGGAGAGGCCAGCATAGCTGCCGCCGATGACGATGGCATCGAAACTCATTTTGTCTTCCTTGAAATCTTGCTCTGAATTTTGCTGAGATGGTCCTCCGCCCGCGCGTGAAAATCCGCGGCGAGCTGCGCCAGCGTGACATCCGCAAGGCGGCCGATGAGCACGGCTTCCGCTTCCGCGAAGGCCGATGTGAGCGAGTGATTGACCGCCTGCTCAACGAGGCAGGTCGGGCTTTCCAGATGAATGCCCATCGCCATCAGGCTGGGCTTGCCCAGCGCGTCATAGATATCCTTCAGCGTCACCGTGGACAGATCGCGCGCGATCTCCCAGCCGCCGCCATGACCCTTTTCGGAACGCACAAGGCCTGCTTCGCGCAGCCCCGCCATGGTGCGGCGGACCACCACGGCATTGGTGGTCATGCACATGGCCAGTTCGGCTGAGGTCATTGGGCGGTTCTGCTCGGCCATGTGCAGCAGCGCATGCAGCGTGGCGGAGAGGCGGTTGTCTCGTCTCATGTAACTTATGATGATACATGATGCCGGGCGCGTCAAGCCGCCCCGGTTTTGAAGTCCTCAAACGAAAAATGCCCGGCACAAGGCCGGGCATTTCGAAGCGGTTGATTTACAGCGCGAGCGGCTTAACCGAACGCCTGGATACCCGTGATCGCGCGGCCGAGGATCAGCGCGTGCACGTCATGGGTGCCTTCATAGGTGTTCACCGTTTCCAGGTTCTGCGCGTGGCGCATCACATGGTATTCGGCCTGGATGCCGTTGCCGCCGTGCATGTCGCGGGCCATGCGGGCGATATCCAGCGACTTGCCGCAATTGTTGCGCTTGACCACAGAGATCATGTCCGGATGGAAGTTGCCTTCGTCCATCAGGCGGCCGACGCGCAAGCTGCCCTGCAGACCGAGCGAGATTTCGGTCAGCATGTCGGCGAGCTTCTTCTGCACCAGCTGGGTGGCAGCGAGCGGGCGGTTGAACTGCTTGCGGTCCAGCGTGTACTGGCGGGCGCGGGCCATGCAGTCTTCGGCGGCGCCGAGCACGCCCCAGGAGATGCCGTAGCGGGCGCGGTTGAGGCAGCCGAACGGACCCTTGAGGCCCGACACGTTGGGCAGCAGGTTTTCTTCCGGCACGATCACGCCGTCCATGACGATTTCGCCGGTGATCGAGGCGCGCAAGCTGAGCTTGCCGCCAATCTTCGGTGCCGTGAGGCCCTTCATGCCCTTCTCGAGGATGAAGCCGCGGATCTGGTTGTCATGTGCGGCGGACTTCGCCCACACCACGAACACGTCGGCGATCGGGGCGTTCGAGATCCACATTTTGGAGCCGGACAGCTTGTAGCCGTCGGACACCTTCTCGGCGCGGGTCTTCATGCCGCCGGGATCGGAGCCGGCATCGGGTTCGGTCAGGCCGAAGCAGCCGACCCACTCGCCGGTGGCGAGTTTGGGCAGGTATTTCTTGCGCTGGTTCTCGTCGCCGTAAGCGTAGATCGGATACATCACCAACGACGACTGCACCGAGTTCATCGAGCGGTAGCCTGAGTCGACGCGCTCGATCTCGCGGGCCACGAGGCCGTAAGCGACATAGCTGGCATTGGCGCAGCCATAGTCTTCCGGCAGCGTGATGCCGATCAGGCCGAGCTCGCCCATCTCATTGAAGATTTCGCGGTCGGTATGCTCATTGAGATAAGCGTCGTTGACGCGCGGCAGCAGCTTGTCCTGGGCGTAAGCGCGCGCGGTGTCGCGGATCATGCGCTCGTCTTCGGTGAGCTGGCTATCGAGCAGGAACGCATCGTCCCACTGGAAACTTGCAGCGGCCGGCTTGTCCTTTGCCTTGGGGGCAACGCTCATCGAAATCCCTTTCACATCATGGCTGAGTAATGCGCATTGGCTGCGCGTGTTCTGGTCGCAAGCGCTGTTTCGCTCAACAGGGTGCCGTCTCAGGTGGCACCCGCGCATTGCGTGCTACGGCATTTTAGGTCTTTGAACTATCGCCATCAAGCTGTTCGTTGCAGGCGATCTCGATGCCGAAACCCGACAGGCCCTTGTAGTCATGGGTCGACGAGGTCAGATGGCGGATCGAGGTGACGCCGAGATCGCGCAGGATCTGTGCACCGACGCCGATTTCACGCCACTGCCGGTTGCGGTCGGCTTCCGCCGACTTCGGCGCATCGAGCGGCTCGACGGGCACGCCCGCGGCGCCATCGCGCAGATAAACCAGCACGCCGCTGCCGTTCTTCTTGAAGCGTTCCAGCACGGGCTGCATCTTGGCCGGGCCGAAGAACACGTCGCGCACGATGTTCGGCTTGTGGAAGCGCGTCAGCACGTTCTTGCCGTCGCCGACGCTGCCGTAAACGAAGGCAACATGGTGGATCGGATCGAACGGCGAGCGATACGAATAGCCATGCAGCGGGCCGATCGGGCTGTCGGTGGTGAAGGTCGAGACGCGCTCGATCAGCTTTTCGCGGGCCTGGCGATAGGCGATCATGTCAGCGATCGTGACATGCTTGAGCTTGTGCTTGGCCGCGAAGTCGACGACCTGTTGGCCCTTCATCACCGAGCCATCGTCGTTCATCAATTCGCTGATGACGCCGACCGGGGCGAGATTGGCCAGCTTGCACAGATCGACGGCGGCCTCGGTATGGCCGGAGCGCATCAGCACGCCGCCCTCTCTAGCGATCAGCGGGAATATATGACCGGGGCGGGCGAAGTCATTGGCGCCGGCATTCGGATTGGCCAGTGCGCGGCAGCACGAGGCGCGCTCATCGGCCGAAATACCGGTACCGCCATCGGGCTTGTAGTCGATGGAGACGGTAAAGGCGGTGGTGTGATTGCTATCGTTGTTGACCACCATCGGATCGAGCCGCAACCGGCGTGCATCCTCGGTGGTGATCGGCGCGCAGACGATGCCGGAAGTATGCCGGATGATGAAGGCCATCTTCTCGGCGGTACAGAACGACGCGGCGACGATGAGGTCGCCTTCGCCCTCGCGGTCGTCATCGTCGGTCACCACGACCATTTCGCCGGCGGCAAAGGCTTGCAGAACGTCTGAAATCGGGTCGGCCATGAATGCACTCTTGCTCTGTGTGAAGTCCATATGGCGCAGAGCGGGGGGCGGTGCAACCCGCGGAAATGGGGGGCGGTATGCGGGTTCGCAGTGCGGAATGGAGGTAGGCTAGGCACCGGCCTCTCGCTCCCTCGCCCCGCTCTTGCGGGGAGAGGGCGGGGTGAGGGGCTCTTGCGATCCGCAAACTCCGTCGATGTGGTGAAGTCCGTGCCATGCCCCTCACCCGCCGCGAAGACGCGGCGACCTCTCCCCGTAAAGAACGGGGAGAGGTTAAGGCAGCACTTCTCGCCGTTCCGCCAGCTGCGCGTCCATGTCGGCGCGTTTGGCGTCCAGCAGGCCCTGATCGGCGGCCTCGATCACCTCATACAGCGCATGGGCGTCGCTGAGCCGGGGTACGGTGACGTAGTCGGCGCCCGCCGCGTAAATATCGCTCACGTCGCCGAGCACGTCCGCCGTGGAGATGATCTTGGCGTTGGGGTTGATCGAGCGGACATGGCGGACCAGCTTCTCGTTGTTCGCGCCCTTCAGCAGCGAGTCCGGCACGCTGAGGATGATGATCTCGGCATTGCCGACGCCGGCATGGACCAGCGTGTCGACATTGCTGATGTCGCCATAGATCACGTGCTGGCCGCGCCCGACCAGAGTGCGGAAGACGTTGGGATTGAAGTCGACGACGCTGATCTGGTCGAGCAGCGACTCGTTCTGGCGCTCGATCTCGGCGAGCAGGGCAGAGGCGGTGCGGAAGAAGCCGAGAATGACGATGCGGCGGGCTTCGCCATGGCCGGCGGCGTGATCGGCGTCATGAGTCTTCTGGCCGTGGTCGAGGTCGCGCAGCCCGATGCGCTTCATCGGGCCGATCAAGAGGCGCGTGATCTGGTCGCTGCGCATCATCGCGAAGGTGGAGAGGACCGCCAGGATCACGAAGGCGAAAGACGCCGCGCTGGAGGTCTGCGTGGTGATATGGCCGGCGGCGATGCCCGTTTGCAGCACCACCAGCGAGAATTCGCTAATCTGCGCCAGATTGAGCGCTGGCAGCAGGCTGGCGCGCAGCCCCTGTTTCATCAGATAGAGCGGCGTGAAGGTCGTGAGCAAGCGGCTGATCACGGTGAACAGGGCGATGATCAGTGCGAGGCCGATAGTGGCGCCGTTCGGGATCGGGATCGTCATGCCGACGGCGACGAAGAACAGCGTGATGAAGAAATCCCGCAGTGTCGTCACTTTGGCGGTGACGTCGAGCGCATAGGGGAAGGTCGACAGCGATACGCCGGCCACCAGCGAGCCCATCTCGCGCGACAGATGCAGCCGTTCGGCGATTTCGCCGATCAGGAAGCACCAGGCCAGCGCGCCCAGAAGCACCAGTTCCGGCCGCCGCGCGATCTGGTGGAACAGCGCCGGCAGCACGTAGCGGCTCAGGATCAGCGCGGTGGCGACCAGCACGCCGACGCGGGCGATCGACAGCGCGATGACGCTGACCTGCAGATCGGCGAGGCTCGGCTGCACCGCCAGAAACAGGATCGCGAAAATGTCCTGCAGCACCAGGATGCCGAGCGTGATGCGGCCGGGCAGTGTGTCGAGTTCGCGCTTCTCATACAGCACCTTGACGATGACCACTGTCGAGGACAGTGCGCAGGCGACGCTGAGATACAGCGCATCGAACCCGCCTCCGCCGAGCTTGAGCCCGAGCGCCATGAAGAAGGCGGCGCCGAGCACGCAGCCTGCGATCAACTGGCCGCCCGCGGCGAACAGGATGACCTTGCCGGCGCGGATGATCTTCTTCAGATCGATCTCGAGACCGATCATGAACAGCATGAAGATCAGGCCGAGTTCGGAGATCGTGCTGATGGATTCGTCCGACTTGACCCAGCCGATGCCGAATGGCCCAATAATGAAGCCGGCGATCAGATAAGCAAGAATCAGTGGCTGCCGGGTGAAATGCGCAATAAGCCCGATGCCCCACGCAAACAGGATGCAGAGCGTGATGTCGCGGATTAAGTCGTGCATGCCCCTGCCGGAAAAGCTTTACATTTCGGCGGCACTCTAATGGTGCACCGCGTGAGGGCAAAGGGGTAATATCCGGCATTCGGCGCGCGATACACGCGGAGGGCGGTCCAACGAGGCAGCCTTCATCATAAAAAGCAGCCTTCGTACCCAAAAGGGCCTCAGGGAGACGACGTTCATGACCACTGCACGGTTCGACTACGCGCCATTGCTGCCTCGGGGCCTGCCCGCGGCTGCGGCAAAATGGACCGGTCTCGCCAAATACAGCTTCGTCGGCGGGAACAACGATATGGATCAGGTGCCGGTGGAGGGCCTGACTGCTGCCGCCAATGCCGTCATGCTGCGCGAGGGACGCACGCTGGCAACCTACGGCCTGGCGAGCGGTCCGCAGGGCTATCTGCCGCTGCGGGATTTCATTGCTGCCAAGCTGAAGCGCGATGCGAGCATCGATTGCAGCGCCGATGACATCCTGGTTGTCTCCGGCTCGCTGCAGGCGCTCGACCTTGTCAATCACAGCCTGCTGGCCAAGGGCGACACCGTCATCATCGAGCGTGATTGCTATCAAGGCTCCATCAACCGGCTCACCCGTCTCGGCGTCAATATCGTCGGCATCCCCTTGGATGACGACGGCATGCGGATGGACGCGCTGACCTCAGCATTGGAAGATCTGAAGGCGAAGGGCATCCGGCCGAAATATATCTACACGATCCCGACCGTGCAGAATCCGACCGCCACCATCATGCCGGAAAGCCGTCGCCGCGAGCTGCTGGCGCTGTCGGCCAGATATGGCGTCCCCATCTTTGAGGACGATTGCTATGCCGACCTGATCTGGAACGGCGAGCGTCCGCCGGCGCTCCACGCGATGGATACAAGCGGCAGCGTGATCCATATCGGCTCGTTCTCCAAGTCGATCGCGCCTGCTCTCCGCGTCGGCTACATCGTCGCGCCCTGGGAGATCATGTCACGCATGCTGGCGCTGAAGACCGATGCCGGCTCAGGCGCCCTGGAGCAGATGGTCCTCGCCGAATATTGCGTGCCGCATTTCGCCACCCATGTGCCAAAGGCGACGCGGGGACTACGCGCCAAGCTGGAGACGCTGATGGATGCGCTCAACGAGCAGTTCGGCACGGCGGCGGAATTCGACGAACCCAAAGGCGGCATCTTTCTGTGGGTGAAACTGCCCGCCAATGTCGATGCCATGAAGCTCTACCAGGCGGCGCTCAAGGCCGGCGTGTCGATCAATCCCGGCCCGGAATGGTCTGTCGACAAGGCCTATGCGCACAGCCACATTCGCATCTGCTTCGCCAGCCCGACCCATCAGGAAATCCGCGAAGGGATCGCGGTCCTCGCTGATGTCTGCCGGCAGGAGTTCGGCGTGCCCGAGCGGATCGCGAACGTGGAAAAACGTGCGCGGGGATAACTGCGTCGCTGCAATCTAACCTCTCCCCGCTCTGCGCGGGGAGAGGTCGCCGCGTCTTCGCGGCGGGTGAGGGGCACGGCACTTCGATCGCTGCAGTTGCAGGCTATCGGATCGCGCCGACCCTCTGTTGCTAACCGAGATGAGCGCCCGCGCTCCGCCCCTCACCCCGACCCTCTCCCCGCTCTGCGCGGGGAGAGGGAGCGAGAGGCCGGCATATCGAAGTCTACTTCTTCACACCCTTTGCCGCAGCCTTCGCCGGCGTCGCTGCCTTCTTCGGCGCCGGCGCGCTGTCGACGGCGGTGTTGATGTCATCGATCAGCTTGGTGATGCGCGCGGCGTTGCTGCCGAGGTCGCCTTCGAAATAGCGCGACGACGAGCGGATATCGACGCGTGAGCCTTCGCCGTCGGGTGTGAAGCGGATCGAGACGTCCTCGCGAAAACCCATGATAGGGGTGCGCGCCACCGCCTCGATACGGCCAATGCGGCGCGGCGGCTGCGGCGGACGCTCGTCGATGACGATCCACTTGCGCTTTTCGACCAAAGCGCGCGTCACGTCATAGGCGCGTTGCACGGGCACCTCCAGCTCCACCGGCTCGATATCCGGATAGGCCGTGCGCTGCTGCTCCGCGGAGTAGAGGCCGGAATAGACGGCTGAATTGGTGCCGTCGCCGGTCCGCAGCCGCGCCAGCGCCTCGAAGCGCGGCGGGTCGACGGGGTCGGTGGTGATGTCGTGGATCTTCGGCAGCTTGCGATACTGGTACGCAAGGTAGCCGGGATACGCCAGGATCACGACGTCGAGCATCAGCGCCACCATGATCACACTCATGCCCCGCGAGCCGTTCTGCCAGATCGCGGCAAAGCCAGCGAGCGCTACCAGGATCGAGAGGCCGGCGAATCCCAACGCGCCGAAGAAGGTCATCAGTGCCGGTTTTACTTCGAGGAACCCGAAGCGGACGATGATGATCGAGGTGAGGGCTGCAATGGCGGCGAAAGCCGCGAGGCGCCGCGCCCACAGCGCCAGGCTGGATACTGGCTCCGACTGGTAAGCGGCCGAAAACCTGCGTGCCATGGGGAATTTCTGCCGGATTGAGCTTGCGAAGGCGCTGATAGCGCCGGGTTCCGAATAGGGTGCTTGAGACCATGCCGGGCCGGGAATTTCAAGGCACTTTGGCGGACGGGACTCCTCGTTTAAGAATGGGGCCGCGGCCGTTCAGACTTCTCCCCTGGTATAACGAGAAGAAGCAAGCAAGGCCGCAGGGAGCCGCCTGCCATGCTGGTCGAAACCACGGATTATGAGACGCTCGCCCGCAATTTCCGCTGGGACGTGCCGGAGCGATTCAACATCGCGACGGTGGCCTGCGACCGTCATGCCGACGGTAGCGGGCGGCTGGCGCTGATCTATGTGGACGAGGACCGCGGCACGCATCGTTTCTCCTTCGACGAGATGCAGGCTTTCTCGCGCAGCTTCGCCAATGTGCTGAAGGCGGATGGCCTGCAGCGCGGCGACCGCATTGCGGTGTTTTTGTCGCAATCGGTGGAATTGCCGGTGGCGCATCTCGCGGCGTTCCGGTCCGGGCTGGTGTCGGTGCCGCTGTTCACGCTGTTCGGCGAGGACGCGTTGGAATTCCGCCTTGCCAATTCCGGGGCCAAGGCCATCGTCACCGACGCGAGTGGCTGGGACAAGCTGTCGAAAATCCGCGAGCGGCTGCCTCATTTACAGGATATCTACGTCACGGACAGTGCACCGCATGCCGGTGCCAAACCGTTCTGGTCGGCGATCGAGGGCGCGTCCGAAGACTTCACGACGGTCGATACCTCCTGCGACGATCCCGCGATCATCATCTACACCTCGGGCACCACGGGAAATCCCAAGGGCGCGCTGCATGCCCATCGCGTGCTGCTCGGCCATCTGCCCAATGTGGAGATGGTGCACGGCTTCTTTCCGAAGCCGGGCGATGTCTACTGGACGCCGGCCGACTGGGCGTGGATCGGCGGGCTGTTCGATGCGCTGTTTCCGGCCTGGTATCACGGCGTGCCGATCGTCGGTTATCGCGCCAGGAAATTCGAACCAGCGGCAGCGATGCAGCTGATGGCCGACCACAAGATACGCAACGTGTTCCTGCCGCCGACGGCGCTGAAGCTGATGCGGCAGGCAAATGTCAAACATGATGGCGTGAAGCTGCGCAGCATGCTCACCGGCGGCGAGTCGCTCGGTTCGGAATTGCTCGACTGGGTGCGCAATACGTTCGGTATCGACGCGCATGAAATCTACGGCCAGACCGAATGCAATCTCGTCGTCGGCAACAATGCCGATCTGTTTCCGATCCGCCCGGGCTCCATGGGCAAGCCGACGCCGGGCTTCGATGTACGTATCGTCAACGAGCAGGGCGAGGAGCTGCCGCGCGGCGAGCGCGGCATTGTCGGCGTGAGGCAGCCCAATCCCTGCACCATGCTCGGCTACTGGCAGAACCCCGAAGGCACCGCAAAGAAATTCGCCGGCGAGTTTCTTTTGACAGGCGATCTCGGCATCCAGGATGATGACGGTTACTTCTGGTATGTGTCACGTGAGGACGATGTGATCACATCAGCCGGCTATCGCATCGGTCCGTCGGAGATCGAGCATACGCTGCTGAAGCATCCCGCGGTGGCACTGTCGGCGGTGGTCGGCATTCCCGATCCGATCCGGACCGAAGCCATCAAGGCCTGGATCGTATTGCGCCCGGGCTTTGAACCGAGTGACAAGCTAGCGCGCGAGCTGCAGGATTTCGTCAAATCGCAACTCGCCGCGCATGAATATCCGCGTCACGTGCAGTTTGCGGAGTCGCTGCCGATGACCGCGACGGGCAAGGTGCTCAGGCGGGAATTGCGGGCGCTGGGGTAGGGCGCTCTTTCTTAACCTCTCCCCTAGCAAAGCGTTGCTTCGCGCGGAGTGCGGGGAGAGGGAGCGACAGCGCGTGCTGCTCACATCCCCGGCACCTTGATTCCCATCTCCTTCAGCGCCGCCAGCAGCTTCAGCGGCGGCTCCATCTGGATCGCGGGGACCTTGCCGGTTTCCAGCAAACTCTTCAGGCTGGACAGGATCGCCGGCCAGCCTGCGCGTCCGCCCGAGAGAATGTCGTCACTCAACGTGCGGTCATGCGCCTGCGTCATCGTCAGCTTCACCGTCTCGGCCGACGGCACGAGATCATAGGTGACGAGTGTCGAGCCGAGCGCTTCGACAAGTCCGGGCCAGTTCACATCCCATGTGATGGTGAGCTTGCGCGGCGGATCGTGTTCGATCACCTCGCCCGAAACATGCAGCGATCCATCCGGCGCGAGCACCTTGAACGCGCCGCCGACGTTTCCCTCGAGCTGCACTGCGAAGCCGGAGAAATACTGCTGGCTGAACTCCGCCGAGGTCAGTGCCTGCCAGACCTTCTCGGGCGTCGACGCGACATAGATCGTGTAGACGATCGCGGGTTTGAACTTGCTGATGTCGATCATTGCCGTCATCCTCCGCTGCGGTAACAGGCAAGCAGACACGTCTAGATCAGGCAAGAGCGATTTGTTTTGCCGACTTTGGGTGCTAGTTTTGACCGTGCAACAATAGCACCGTCATGGCCGGGCCTGTCCCCGGCCATCCACGTCTTGCTTGACTCGAAGACGTGGATGCCCGCGACAAGCGCGGGCATGACGGAGAATATCGAGAGGCCGCCTATGTCCCTGCAAGTCTATCTCGCCTTTGTCGCTGCCTGCGTCGCGCTGGCGCTGCTGCCCGGCCCGAACGTCACGCTGGTGATCGCCAACGGGCTGCGCTACGGCACGCGCGCGGCGATGATCAGCATTGCCGGCACGCAAGCAGGGCTTGCCGTGGTGATCGGCATCGTTGCGCTTGGGCTTGCAACGCTGATGGCCACCATGGGCTATTGGTTCGACTGGGTGCGCTTTGCCGGCGCTGCCTATCTGGTGTGGCTCGGCATCAAGATGGTCCGCGCGCCGGTGGAGGGCATCGATGCGGATACGCCGCCGGCACCGCCGCGTGGCGGCTTCTTCCTGCAGGGCATGATGGTGCTGCTGAGCAACCCGAAAGTGCTGGTGTTCTTCGGCGCCTTCATTCCGCAATTCGTCGACATGGAGAAGAACCACATCCTGCAGGTCGGAATCCTCGGTGCAACCTTCATGGTGACGGCCGCGCTCACCGATATTGTCTATGCGGTGGCCGCGGGCCGTGCGCGACAGTTCTTCTCGGCGCGGCGGACGCGGCTGCTGTCGCGCATCTCCGGCGGCTTCATGATCGGCGGCGGAGTCTGGCTGGCACTGACACGCGCCCGCTGAATCTTTTGTCGCGCTGAACCTTATCCCGCATCGTCACGTCAAACCTCGGGGCGCGCCGCGCCGTGCCATGAGGTTTCGCCGTGCCCGACATTCCCTGGTTCGTCTATGCCATGCTACTCGCGCCGTTCGGCCTGATTCTGGTTGCCGCCGGCTATAAATATCTACAGGTCCGCGCTGCCAGTGACTGGCCATCGACCTTCGGCAAGGTGATCGTCTCGACCTCCGAAGTGCGAGACGTCAAGGTGCTCGACGATACGCGGGAAGATCGCAAACGCACCGAAAAGCGCAATTTTGCGAATATCGTCTACGAATACACCGTGAGCGGACAGAAGCTCACCAACAACCGCGTCAGCATCGGCGAGGACCGCGGCAATTTCGAAGTCGCGGAAACTATCGCGCGCTATCCGGTCGGCACCGCGGTGATGGTCTACTACAACCCGCGGCATCCGCGCGATGCTGTACTCGATCGCGAGATGCCGAAGGGCATCGGCGGTTGCCTTGGCATCGCCGCCGTCATCGTGCTGGTGATTGTGGTCGGCGGCATCTTTGGCGGCGCCCGCATCAACGAATTCATCGCCGACCATCTTGTCGATCCGAAACGATCGCCGATTGTGACGGCGCTTTGCGGGTTCGGCTTCCTCGTTGCCTTGTTTGGGTTGGCGCTACACCGGCAGGGGTCCCTGGCCAAGAAGTGGCCCGTGGTGCCCGGCATCGTCAAGCTGGGCGCGCCCGAAACCTATGTGAGTCGGGACAGCGACACCGGTCGCAGCGGGCCGGTGATGCAGACCCGGAACGTGCAATACAATTACCGTTTCAAGCACGTCGCATACATCGGGTCCGCTGGGAGCTTGAGCACGAGCAACCCGAACCCACCGCAATGGCAGTTGCGGCTGTTCGGGATGGACTACAAGAACGATGACGCCGTGAAGGTCTTCGTCAATCCGGACAACCCGTCTGACTCGACGCTGAGCCCTGGTGGCCGCGCGGCCTATTTCCTGTGGGCGGTCGCTGCCGGATTTGTGGTGGTGGCTTATTTCATCGGGACGCACGGCTAGGCGCCTCACGCCACGCAGATGCATCGTCTACGCCGGCATCGAAGGCTACAGATGCGACGCGCGCGGCGTGATCAGCGTCGCCTCGATCTCCGTAAAAATACGCGTCAGCCGCTCCGCCCATTCGGTCTGGCCGCTTGGGTCGGTGATCAGATCCTGCCGGATCTCGATGCCCGTATTCATCAGTCCGCGTTTTTCGCCATGAACGGGAATTGTGTAGTCGGTCGCGTCGGAGACCGCATAGGGTTCGTTGTCACCCACCACCAGATCGGCCTCGGCGCGCAGATGATGCAGCAGCAATGGCGGCAGTTTGCTGTCGTGCTGATAGAGCGTGCCGATATGCCAGGGGCGGGGAATGCCGGCATAGACAGGTGTGAAACTGTGCAGCGACACCAGCACTGTCGGCTGGCCCTTCGCCTGCCGTGCATCGATCACCTGGTCGATGCGGCGGTGATACGGATCGAAGATCAGCTCGCGCCGGCGCGCCTTCTCATCGGACGTGAGACCGTCATTGCCGGGCACGGTGGTCGCCTCGCTGATCAGCGGAATCGCGCTCACGGCGCCCGGCGGGCGGTTGCAGTCGATCACCAGCCGCGAATAGCGCTGCGCCACGAGATGCGCACCCAGCGCCCGGGCCATTTGCTCGGCCACGCCGGCGATGCCCACATCCCAGGCGATGTGGCGGACGAGCTCGCTCTCGGGCAGGCCGAGATCGCCGAGCATCTCGGGAATCAGCCGGCCGTAGTGATCGCAGGTGAACAGAAAAGGAGAGTGTCCGGCGGTATTGAGTTCCAGAACGGGCGGAACCTCCTGGGGGCCGAGACGTAGGGATGTGTCCTGATTGCTATCCAAGGCTCTGTCCAAAATTCTGTCCAAGGCTTTTTCCCGATATTGCCTAACGATGCGGCATCCCGGTCTGTGATTCTGCAGGCTTCCGTATAAATTACACGGGACAAATCACGCATGAACGAACCATTGATGCCCCTGCTCACGATTCATCACAAGACCGAATATCGCTACGCGCATCCCGTTGCATTCGGCGAGCACCGGATCATGCTGCGGCCGCGCGATGGCCATGATCTGCGCATGCTTAACGGCAAGCTCGAGATCACGCCGGAGCCGCTGTCGCTGCGCTGGATCCATGACGTGTTCGGCAATTCGGTGGCGATCGCCACCTTCGACGAACACGCACGCAAACTCACTTTCGTATCCACCGCGACCATCGAACATCTGCCGTCGGACGAGTTCGCGCTGACAGCGGATGACAAAGCCTATTTCTATCCGTTCCTCTATGACGCCGAGGAACTACCCGATTTGCAGGAATTCATCCGGCCGCAATATGGCGATCCCGATGGTGAACTGGCGGCATGGGCGCGCGGATTTCTCGACCCGCAGGGTCGCACGCCGACCGTCAATATTCTGACCGGCATGACGCTCGGCATCCGCAAGCAGTTCGCCTATCGCAAGCGCTACGAGCACGGCACCCAGCATCCGCTCGATACGCTGCAGACCAAATCCGGCACCTGCCGCGATTTTGCGCTGTTCATGATCGAGGCGCTGCGCCGGCTCGGCATCGCCGCGCGTTTCGTGTCGGGTTATCTGTTCATCCATGGCGACCGCGAGCACAATTATGTGGGCGGCGGCTCGACCCATGCCTGGGTGCAGGTCTATCTGCCGGCCGCAGGCTGGATCGAATTCGACCCGACCAATGGCATCATCGGCAGCAAGGATCTCATTCGCGTCGCGGTGGCGCGCGATCCGCGCCAGGCGGTGCCGCTGCACGGCACCTATATGGGCTCGGCCGATGCGTTTCTCGGCATGGATGTGAGTATCAATGTGGTCTCCGCGGGCGACGATGTCGCCGCGGCGCTGGCCGAGAAAGTCTGACTGACGTCATGCCCGATCGCGTTTTCGTCTATGGCACATTGATGCGCGGCTTCGATCATCCGATGTCGAAGCTGCTTTCGGCCGGTGCGGATTTCCTTGGTGAAGCCTCGTGCCGTGGCAGGCTCTATATGATCGCGCATTATCCCGGCCTGCTGCACTCCGACGATCCCGCGGACATCGTGTTCGGCGAGCTGTTTCGCCTGCGCAAACCGGATGAGCTGATGGCGGCGCTCGACGACTATGAGAGCGTCGGCCCGGATCATCCGCAGCCGGCGCTGTATCTGCGTGAGCGGATCGCCGTGACGCTCGCCGATGGCAGCGTGAGCGAAGCCTGGACCTATATCTACAACAAGCCGGTCGACGAGACGACGTGCATTATGTCCGGGCGCTTCCTTGCGCTCTAGCTCACCTTGCGTCTGCTGGCGACTTCCAGCCCGAACAGCGCCAGCGCAATCAGCGATGCACCGATGCCGATCAAGGCGATCATCGACGTGCCGCCTGATGCCACTGCAAATCCGCTGAAGCCCGAACCGATCGCGCCGCCGAAAAAGGCGCAGGCGAGAAACAGCGCGTTGAGCCGGCTACGGATATGGCCGGCGAGGGCATAGATCGCGCGCTGTCCGGCGACCACATTACCCTGCGTGCCGGCATCGATCAGGATGCCCGCGATCACGAAGAGTGTGACCGCCGTCGCGCCCCCGGTATGGCCGCCGATCCAAGTCAGCACGAAGCTCACCAGCACCAGCAGCATCGCGGTGACGGTCACGAGATCGCCGCGGCCGCGATCGGCGAGGCGCCCCGCAAGCGGCGCCACCAATGCGCCGCCGGCGCCGGACAGCAGGAAGGCCGACATGGCGATATGGCCGAACGAGAACGGCGGCTGGTCCAGCACCAGCGGCATCGCCGTCCAGAACAGGCTGAACGAGCCGTAAAGCAGGCATTGATAGGCCGAGCGTTGCTGCAGCACGCGCGTGGTCAGCATCAGGTCCCACAGCGAGTGGATCAGCGTCGCATAGGTCAACTCATGCTTCGGTTGCCGGCGCGGCAGCGCGATCACCATCAGTGCGAATACGCCGCACATCAGCACCGCGGACATCACGAACACGGCGCGCCAGCCGAACGAGCCAGCCACCATGGTGGCCAGTGGCCGCGACAGCAGGATGCCGAACAGCAGCCCGCTCATCACGGTGCCGACGATCTGCCCGCGCCGTTGCTCCGGCGCCAGATGCGCCACCACCGGCAGGATCATCTGCGTGCCGACGGCGGCGACGCCGAGCAGCAAGGTCGAGGCGATGAAGATCGCTGCAGTGGGTGCGGCTGCGGCGATCAGCAAGCTCACGATCAGGCTGCCCAGCGTGATCAGGATCAGCCGCTTGTTCTCGACGAGATCGCCGAGCGGCACCAGGAACAGCAGGCCCAGCACATAGCCGAACATCACCATGGTGAGCATGATGCCGGCCGACGACAGGTCGAGCCCGAAGCTCTCGCTGATCGGTCCCACCAGCGGCTGCGCGTAATAGATATTGGCGACGGTGACGCCGCAGGCGACGGCAAAGGAAAAAATCAGCCAGCCGCCGGGACCGGAGTCGCGGGCGGGATGTTCGGCAGGATGGGACATGTAGGCTTTCAGGCGGGCGGGGCGGTGGGAGAGATATGGCGCATGTGATGCCATGCCAGAAGTGCGGCGTCTTGAATGGGTGCCATGCAGCGTGCAGCCTTACACCCATCATTCCGGGGTGCGTGCGTCTTCGCACGCGAACCTCAGCCACTCCAATTGGAGTGGCGGGGAATCCCGATATGGCTTGGCGCTACCGGAGACTCCCATGTCGAGATTCCGGGCTCGGCCCCGCCGCCTTCGGCGCCGGTCCCGCCCCGGAATGACAATAAAGCTATGCCCGTTTCTTGGTCTTCGGCTTGGCCTTCTGCAGCATGTAAGACCGCAGCACCGCATTCATCCGGCCCTGATATCCATCGCCCTCGCTCTTGAAGAAATCCAGCACGTCCTCGTCGATGCGGATGGAGATGGCCTTCTTCCTGGCGGGCATGACGACGACGCCATCCGACCAGTCGATATCGAGAGGCACGGCGTCGGGATCATTGCGAACCGCTTCTTCGATCTGTTCGTCGGTCAGTGCGTCGAGTGCGGCCCAATCGGTCCGGCCTCGAATAGGTTCGTATCTAGAGACGATCGTAATATTTTCTTCGCTCATCTTTTCGCGCGCGGCGCGCCGAGATGATGTGGCAGAATGTGCCGCGGATCGTGCACGCGACGGCGACTTCTCGCCCTTCGAGATAGCCGAAGATTTGGTACCTGATTTCGCCATGACGATCCGATCTCCGGACGAAAATGTAGCCATCAAAGATTTGTCGAACGTGAGCAAAGTCGATCTTGTGATCGATCAGATTGCTTTTGCGCTTGGCCGGATTCCAGCCGAACTCTGAAATGCCGACGAACACATGCGCGAGGTTCTCTATCATCGCAAAGTCCCGACTTAGATCAGCAGCTATAGGGTGCTGAATTGGGAATTTGCTACGCAAGAGTTAGGTTATCGTCGTATATACGATTGTATATGCGGCTGGTCAAGCCACCTTCACCACCCGCACATCCACCTCGCGCTCCACATAGCTCCATTCCTCCGTCTCGCGGAGGCCGCCGACGAGATCCTCGAACTCCTGCGCGTGCTCCGGCGCATATTCGAACCAGGTGAGGAAATCGAAGGGCTCGCCGAGATCGCGGGAATGATAGAGCTGGCGCGCGATGGCGGGCAGGTATTTCAGGCTGTCGGCGATGTGGCGGGATTTGTCCTCGAAGATGCGACGGCGCTCGTTCTGGGTCATGTCCCACCAGGCGGCGTTCTTCCTGATCGGGATCAGCGCGCCATGGGTCGCCTCGGCGCGGCCGAGGCCGGCCTGTGCCGCAACCAGTGCGATCTTCTCGGTGCGCTCGACATAGCGGACGTGGCTGGCGACGCCGGCGAGGCGCCAGGATGTCTGGGAGGGCAGCAGCGGCAGCGAGATGGCGTCGGCATGGGTGATGGACAGCGCGGCAACGGGTTTGAGCGTCTCGCCTTTGACGGGCGAGATCGAGATCACCTGCCATGCACCGGTATTTCCGCCGCGGAATGTCGTGAACATGGGATATGTGATCGTGGAACCGGGGCGAGTTCAAGCAAATTGAAACAAGCTTGCCACACCTACGTCATTCCGGGGCGCGCCCTTGCGCGAACCTCAGCCATTCCAATTGGAATGGCGGGGAATCTCATCAAAAACTCCGTCCTCATGGTGAGGAGGCGCTCTTGTGCCGTCTCGAACCATGAATGTGGGGTGCGTCTCCAGCGAATGGCCCGCCATCCTTCGAGACGCGCGCAAGAGCGCGCTCCTCAGGATGAGGTCGGAGTGTGGCGCACCCAATCCGGTCCGGCCCTGTGAATAGCGGTATCAATAACGGCCAGTTCAAATCTGCTCCCGGAAAACCTATATCCATGGTCGGCTGGGCCAAGGCTCATGGGCCAAGGCCCAAAAGGCTCACATCCGAGCCCGCAACACTTACCTAACCTGATCGCACGATAACGGCCCATGCGCTTCACGCCCCAATTCCTCGACGATCTGCGCGCCCGGCTTCCGGTTTCGGAAGTCGTGAGCAAGCGCGTCAAGTTGAAGAAGGCGGGGCGGGAGTGGAAGGGGCTGTCGCCGTTCCAGCAGGAAAAGTCGCCGTCGTTTTTCGTCAATGACGAGAAGGGGTTTTACCACGACTTCTCGTCAGGCAAGCACGGCGACATCATCAATTTCGTGATGGAGACCGACGGCGCCAGTTTCGTCGAAGCGGTCGAGCGGCTGGCGCAGATGGCGGGTGTGGCGCTGCCGGCGGCGACGCCGGACGCTGCGCGCCATGAGCAGCGCCGCAAGACGCTCTATGACGTCATGGATCTCGCCGCAAAGTTTTTTGCGGAGACGCTGGTGGGGCGCGAAGGCGCCCGTGCGCGCGGCTATCTCGCCGATCGCGGCATCACGCCTGCGGTGCAGCTCCAGTTCCACATGGGCTTTGCATCCGAAGACCGCTTCGCGCTGAAGGAATATCTCGGCGCCGCCGGCGTGCCCGTACCCGACATGGTCGAGGCGGGATTGCTGATCGGCGGCGAAGACATCCCCGTGCCCTATGATCGCTTCCGCGACCGCGTGATGTTTCCGATTTCCGACGTGCGCGGGCGCATCATCGCCTTTGGCGGCCGTGCGCTGAAGAAGGATGCGCCGGCGAAATATCTGAACTCGCCGGAAACGCCGTTGTTTCACAAGGGCGACAATCTCTACAACCTGCCGATGGCGCGGAAGGCCGCGCATGACGGCGCAGCCTTGGTGGTGGTCGAAGGCTATGTCGACGTCATCGCCATGGTCGGTGTCGGCTTTCCCGGCGCTGTCGCGCCGCTCGGCACCGCGCTGACCGAGAACCAGCTGCAGCTGCTGTGGAAGATGGCCGACGAGCCGATCCTGTGTTTCGACGGCGACAAGGCCGGGCAGAAGGCGGCATGGCGCGCGGCGGAGCTGGCACTGCCGCATCTCAAGCCCGGCAAGAGTTTGCGCTTTGCGCTGCTGCCCGAAGGGCAGGACCCCGATGACCTCGCGCGCTCTGGCGGCCGCGCCGCGATCGAGGACGTGATGGCGGCGGCGGGCACGCTGTCGGATCTGATCTGGGCGCGCGAGATCGCCGGCGGCACCTTCGCGACGCCGGAGCGCCGTGCCGCGCTGGAGGCGCGCATCAACGAATTGTCGAACGGCATCCGCGACGATGTCGTGAAGAAATACTACCGCCAGGACATGACCGAGCGGCTGCAGCGCGCCTTCGGCACCGGCCCAAAAAACTACGGCGGTAACTACGGCGGTAACAACGGCGGCCGCAGCGGCTTCCAGCAGGGCGGCGGAGGCGGCGGTTTTGCCCGTTCTCCGCGCCCGTTCACCCCCGGTCCGGCGGGGCGAATCAGTAGCGGCGGGCGGTTTGGGGCCAATGCCGGACCCCAGACCATCCAGCGCGGGCCCTATCAGGTGGTCAGTCCACAGCTTGCGACCTCGTCGATCATGCGCGGCCAGCGCAGCGCCATTTCCAGGCGCGAGGCGCTGATCGTGCAGTCGCTGATCAACCATCCCTGGTTGCTGCATGACCGGCTGGAGGAGGTGGCGGCGCTGGAACTCGCCCATCCCGAGATGCATCGGCTGCGTGCCGGGATCATCGCGGCCTTTGCCCATGAGCATCATCACGGCGATGAGGCCGAGCAAAGTGAACAAATGCGTTCAGATCTGGTTAAAGCTGGATATTCCGAGCAATTACAACACGTTGAGCAGGCAGTTACCACTCAGGCGGTGTGGGCGGCGCGGCCCGGCGCGGCCCGCGAGGATGTTCTTTCCACCTGGACGCAGCTCGTTGCCTTGCATCGCCAGTGGCACTCATTACTTAGGGAGCTTAAAGACGCGGAGCTTGCTCTGGGCGCAGAAGCGAGCGAAACGAACTACGGCTGGTTGCGCGATGTGAAGGCCCGGTTGGCTGAGGTCGACGGGATCGAGGCGCTGATCGAGGGATTCGGAGAATCCTCGGGGCGGTTCCAGCGCAGTTCGTAAGGCAACTTTGCTGCGGATGGTGCCCGGGCAAACCGCGAAAAGACTCGCCAAACCCATGGTTTGGCTGCAAAAACAGGGTTAATCCGGGCTTAAGGCTCTCCACGTTAAGGGTCTGGGGCTTAAGTAGTGAAAACCGCGAAGACGACGTCGGGGGTGGCGATGGATATGCGCCGCCCTTTGTGCGTCAAGTGGTGACGATGATTGGATCGGGGCGCTAGCGCCCCCTGGATTGATAGCGGGGCGGTGACGCCCCCGGCGTGAGCGCGTTTCAGGAGCATTGAATGGCCACCAAGGCAAAGACGCTGCAGACCAAGGACAAGGAAAAAGACGACAAGGCAGCTGACACGCCGGAGAAGGACTCCGCAGACGCGCCGTCACCTTTGCTCGACCTGTCCGACGCTGCCGTCAAGAAGATGATCAAGCAGGCCAAGAAGCGCGGCTTCGTGACCTTCGATCAGCTCAACGACGTCTTGCCGTCTGATACCACCTCTCCTGAACAGATCGAAGACATCATGTCGATGCTCTCCGACATGGGCATCAACGTTTCCGAAAACGAAGACAGCGACGGCGAGGAAGAGAGCAAGGACGAGGACGACGATACCGATAACGAACTCGTCGAAGTCACGCAGAAGGCCGTCACCGAAGTCAAGAAGTCGGAGCCCGGCGAGCGCACCGACGATCCCGTCCGCATGTATCTGCGCGAGATGGGCACCGTCGAACTGCTGTCGCGTGAAGGCGAAATCGCGATCGCGAAGCGCATCGAGGCCGGCCGCGAGGCGATGATCGCAGGCCTCTGCGAAAGCCCGCTGACCTTCCAGGCCATCATCATCTGGCGCGATGAACTCAACGAAGGAAAGATCTTCCTTCGCGACATCATCGATCTCGAAGCGACTTACGCTGGCCCCGACGCCAAGAACAACATGAACCCGGCGCTGATCGCACCGCCCACCGGCGATGGCGAAGCTGTGGCCGAAGGCGCCGAAGCCGTGGCCGCGCCGCCGGCTGCACCGCCGTCCGCTACCCCGTTCCGTCCGGCGCCGCCGCGTTCGGCGCCTGCTGCAGCTCCCGCCGGCGAAAGCACGTCGGAAAGCGCTGCCGACGGCGATATGGACGACGACGAGTTCGAGAACCAGATGTCGCTCGCCGCCATCGAGGCCGAGCTGAAGCCGAAGGTGGTCGAGACCTTCGACAAGATCGCCGACAGCTACAAGAAGCTGCGCAAGCTGCAGGAACAGGACATCGCGAACCAGCTCGAGAGCGCCTCGCAGGGCCCCTCGCTGTCGCCGTCGCAGGAGCGCAAGTACAAGAAGCTCAAGGACGAGATCATCGTCGAGGTGAAGTCGCTGCGCCTCAACCAGGCGCGTATCGATTCACTCGTCGAGCAGCTCTACGACATCAACAAGCGCCTCGTGTCGTTCGAAGGCCGCCTGCTGCGTCTCGGCGACAGCCACGGCGTCGCGCGCGAGGACTTCCTGCGCAACTATCAGGGCTCGGAGCTCGATCCGCGCTGGCTCAACCGCGTCTCGAAACTCTCGGCCAAGGGCTGGAAGAACTTCGTCGCCATTGAGAAAGACCGCATCAAGGAACTGCGCGGCGAAATTCAGCAGCTCGCGGCCCTCACGGGTCTTGAGATCGGCGAATTCCGCAAGATTGTGCACGGCGTGCAGAAGGGCGAGCGCGAAGCCCGCCAGGCCAAGAAGGAGATGGTGGAAGCCAATCTCCGTCTCGTGATCTCGATCGCCAAGAAGTATACGAACCGCGGCCTGCAGTTCCTGGATCTGATCCAGGAAGGCAATATCGGTTTGATGAAGGCCGTCGATAAGTTCGAATATCGCCGCGGCTACAAGTTCTCGACCTATGCGACCTGGTGGATCCGGCAGGCGATCACGCGTTCGATCGCCGACCAGGCCCGCACCATCCGCATTCCCGTGCACATGATCGAGACGATCAACAAGATCGTGCGCACCAGCCGCCAGATGCTGAACGAGATCGGCCGCGAACCTACTCCCGAGGAACTGGCTGAGAAGCTCGGCATGCCGCTGGAGAAAGTTCGCAAAGTTCTCAAGATCGCCAAGGAGCCGCTGTCGCTCGAAACCCCCGTGGGTGACGAGGAAGATTCGCATCTCGGCGATTTCATCGAGGACAAGAACGCGATCCTGCCCATCGACGCGGCGATCCAGTCCAACCTGCGCGAGACCACCACGCGCGTGCTGGCCTCGCTCACCCCGCGCGAAGAGCGCGTGCTGCGCATGCGCTTCGGCATCGGCATGAACACCGACCACACGCTGGAAGAAGTCGGCCAGCAGTTCTCGGTGACCCGCGAACGTATCCGCCAGATCGAAGCCAAGGCGCTGCGCAAGCTCAAGCACCCGTCGCGGTCGCGCAAGCTGCGCTCGTTCCTGGATAACTAAGCGGACCATCGTTTCGGGGCGTGCGTGTGAGACAGATGTCCGGCTCACGCCCCGAAGCGTCCCGCGCCCTGGACGAATGGCCCGCGCTGCGCTTGTTCATTGCGGCCGAGCGCCGGATCGGCGAGCGGCTGGCATCGCGCCGCATCACCTCATTCTTCTATGAGTTTCTTCGCTTCGGCATGAAGCAGGCTTGGGCCTGCCTGTTCGGCGGCCTCGTCGTCTTCTTGCTCATCGCGACGTTCTATCTCTATCCCAAGGGCGCCTGGCTGCCGCGCTACGATTTCCTGTTTCTCAGCATGCTGGCCGTGCAGGTTGTACTGCTCGCCACGCGGCTCGAGTCGGTGGACGAGGCGAAGGTGATCGTCATCTATCACGTGGTCGGCACGGCGATGGAGATCTTCAAGACGTCGGTGGGATCGTGGATCTATCCCGAGCCCAGTTTCTTCCGGATCGCTGGCGTGCCGCTGTTCACCGGCTTCATGTATTCCTGCATCGGCAGCTATCTGTGCCGCGTCTGGCGCTTGTTCGATTTTCGTTTCTCGTATCATCCGCCGCGCTGGGCGATGATCGCGCTGAGCCTCGCGATCTACGCGAACTTCTTCGCGCATCATTATATGCCCGATCTCCGGCTCGTCCTGTTCGCGGCGACTGTCCTGCTGCTCGGCCGCACCACGCTGTATTTCAAGGTGTGGCGTGTGGATCGCACGATGCCGCTGCTGGTCGGTCTGCTGCTGGTGTCGCTCTTCATCTGGTTTGCGGAAAATATCGGGACCTTCACACGGACCTGGCTCTATCCCTCGCAGATGCAGTCGTGGTCGGTGGTGTCCTTTGCCAAGCTGGGCTCATGGTTTTTGCTGCTCATCATCAGCTACACGCTGGTAACGCTGATCTACCGGCCGGAAACCATCGTGCCGCGCGCCAAACCCGGCGGGCCGCGCCTGCGCGGGGAAGCGGAGCCGGTCTGACATGCGCCTCCGCCAACGCGCGCCTTACGTTCTGGCGGCCATCCTCATCATTGCCGTGGGCCTGCTGACGCGCTGGCCAGCGATTGGCATGCAGCCGACGCTTGCGAAATATCTCGGCTCCGCGCTCTGGGGCGCCATGGTCTATTGTGCGCTGCGGGCGTGCTGGCCGGATGCGCGTCCGCGCATCGTCGTGGTGATCGCCATCGTGCTCGCGGCCGGCGTCGAAGTCAGCCAGCTCTGGCACACGCCGTGGCTCGATGCCTTTCGCCGGACGACCATCGGCGTGCTGCTGATAGGGCGATACTTCGCTTTTGCCGATATCGCCGCATATAGCGCGGGCATTCTGCTCGCCCGTGGAGCTGAATGCGCCGTCCGGCGTGCATGACAGGCGCGTCGGGTCCTTTGCGATATTTCATTCTGCCCTATCCAATTCATCCCAATCGGATTTCAGAGGGGCATTGCCATGATGTCGCTCGCCCGGCGCCGCGGCTGGGCAACGTGTATGCTTCATGGCGGCCTGTCTGCGCCGCCTCAATGGGTGCTGGTATCTTTCCACTTTTCCAGGTCGGGCTTTTCGCGCTTGGGGTCGAACTGCTCCTTTTCAGGAACGCCCTTCCACGGCTGATCGGTCTGCTTGTTCGACGCGCCGGCGTCCTCGCGCGGCTCGTCCTTCGGTATCTCGTTGCTCATCATCGCTCTCCCGGTGAACTGCCGGGCAAACCCCCGCCTGCCGAACTGGTTCCGGCGCCGGGAACAAATCGGGCGGGACCCGCTTGAGTCCGCGTTCTGTAGCGTTTGTCGAGTTGGAGTATTGCCATGGCCCCGCGTGCCAATTGGAAGGGCTTTTTGCGCCTGTCCCTCGTGAGCTGTCCGGTCGCGCTGTTTCCCGCCACGTCGGATTCCGAGAAGATCAGCTTCAACCAGATCAACCGCAACACCGGCCATCGCATCAAGTATTTGAAGGTCGATGCGGATACCGGCGAGGAGGTTGCGGCCGACGACATCATGAAGGGCTTCAAGGTCGATACCGATACCTATGTCGAGGTGTCGAAAGACGAACTCGACAACATCGCGCTGGACTCCACCCGGACCATCGAAATCGATGAATTCGTGCCGAAGGCCGATATCGACCCGCGCTACGCCATTCGTCCCTATTACCTCGTGCCCGACGGCAAGATCGGCCACGACGCCTATGCGGTGATCCGCGAGACCATCCGCGACATGGGCAAGGTGGCCATCGGCCGGCTCGTGCTCACCAATCGCGAACACATCATCGCGCTGGAGCCGCTGAAGAACGGGCTGATGGGCACGCTGCTGCGCTATCCCTATGAGGTGCGCGACGAGGCGGAGTATTTCGACGACATCCAGGACGTCAAGGTCACCAAGGACATGCTCGATCTGGCGCGGCATATCGTGGAGCAGAAGGCCGCCGAATTCGAGCCCGGCAAATTCGAGGATCGCTACGAGTCCGCGCTGGTCGATCTCGTCAACCAGAAGCGCAGCGGCGTCGCCATCAAGCCGCATGGCAAGGCGCGGCCCGGCACCAATGTGGTCGATCTGATGACCGCCCTGCAGCAGAGCCTCAAGGGCGGCGGCGCCGCGCCGAAGCCGAAGGCGAAGAAGCCGCCGAAGCGCGCCACCGGCCAGAAGGAAATGCTGCTGCCGATCACCGGCAAGAAGGAGCCCGCGCCGGCGAAGACGGCGGCGCGGCCGGTGGCCAAAGGGGTGACCAAGGGCAGGAGGGCGGGATGACGCGCGCCTGGACCCCGTCGCTGGTGCCGGATGCCGGCGAGCAGACCGTCTATCTCGTGCTGGATTGTTTCGACCGCGCCGGCTGCGCCTGGCGCGAGGCCGATGTCGCGGCGACCGATCTCGAAACCGTCATCGCCGATCTGATGTCCGGCCAGTACAACGATCCGCAGCGCGTGATCGCCTTCAACACCGCCGAACGCTGGGCCGATGACGTGTCGGAAGACGTCGCCCGCGAGATCCGCCGCCGCGCCGACCGCAATTACGAGGACGTGACCTCGTCGCTCGACGACTTCGTCCAGCGCCACGCCGGCCGCGAGCGGCAGCTCACGCTCAGGCTGGCGTGACGAGGGGCCTAAGTACTTTTCCACGACGAGGGGGTGACCGAATAAAAAAGGCGGACCGCAAGGTCCGCCTTTTATCGTGCGCGCTCTTAACCTCTCCCCGCAATGCGGGGAGAGGTCGACCGGCGAAGCCGGTCGGGTGAGGGGCCGTCACCAGCGCAGCCGCAATCACCACCTTTCGGGTCGCACCGTCTCGAACCGGGAGAATGTCCGCATCCCGCCTGGCACACCTCGCTGCGCGCGGGAGCGCGGCACACGACGCGGCCCACGTTGATAACTCCGCCACACCCTTTGATTGTGCCGCGTCCCGCGTTAGCGTCACGCATTGCCGATCGATTTTCCTGAAGCACATTTTCACCCGAGGACATTGCCATGACGTCACTCGCGCCGATGCTGCTCAGCCAGCGCGTTGTCCAGGTCTGCCTGTTTCTGGTCGGCGCCATCGCCATCTTCGGCGGCTCCCTGCAGATGTATATGGGCCAGCCCGAGACCGCGCCGCGGCTCGACAATGTGCATCGCTTCATGGGCGGCATCTATCTGATGTCGGGCGTCATGGGCCTGTGGGCGGCATCGACCATTCGCGACCACAACACGCTGGTCTTCCTGATGGCGGCGACGGTGTTCGTCGGCGGCCTCGGCCGCGTGCTGTCGATATCAAAGGTCGGCCTGCCCGAACCGCATGCCCTGTGGATCACCTATCTCGTGCCGGAACTGGTGCTCCCGTGGATCATCATCGCGGCGCAGGTGATGACGAACAGGCAGATGGCAGGTGAGGCGGCGTAGAGGCTTCTTCGCAACCCAAGAATACGTGACGATAAAATACATCTTTACAGCGACTCAGGTAGAGTTGCCGAATGGCAGAGAATCTTCCGCCTATCCACGATCTGGTCAGGTTCTGGCACTTGTCAGGGGCCTCCACGATGGGTGCTTGCTTGGCGTTTCGACGAACGCCAGCGCCTGTGGTGACATTGGGGTGGCTGCGCAAAGTCGCACCAATTGTAATGACACGCGAATTGCCGGAAACCGCGCTGCGCAATGCTGTTCGGCAGAAGGTTTATCCCGAGGCGCAAGCATCTGTACTTAAGGCGGTCGAACTGTTCGTCAGATTTGCGGATAATCATCAATGGAGCGGCAACTCTCTCGCTCCGAGCGTCTATCGATTGCCAAATGGTCGAACGACTAAGATCGAAGCGATCGGTCGATACTTCTCGAAGAAGACGAACTCAAATTGGTTGGTTGCGCTACAGCCACGCCAAGAAGAATGTCCGAACGATGAGCAGCTCAGAATGTGGCGTAGTGCTCTAGTATACGAATTTCAGTCCGACGACGAAGGCACCATGATCGTTGATCTGTCGAAGGGGCTCGTCACGCATAGACGCGAGTTGCGTCAGGTCACTAGTCGAAAGTTCTCACTTCTGTCGAAAGACGAACTTGATGCGAGGCTTGATCAGGTTTCGTCATATTATGAGAAGGCGATTGAACTAATTCCAGAGCGTCCGCATCGGCCTCCTCGCAAAGATGATGACCCAGATTTCGGCTTTTGATGCGAGGCCAGCTGGCTTGCGATTTTTGCGGTGCGTTATCGTTTATTTGTCACATATTGGGCGATTTAACGGCAGACGGAACATTGCGAGATTCGATTATTATATAGATTTCAGATGCTTATTTGATAGTTGTGTAAAAGTCCTATTATCGCCCATTGAACAGCCAAAATCTGTGCCTAAATGGAACCCGCGTTCCTTCGCGGGGGCGTTATCCAAACCTTCTCGGAGGGACGGAGCGACGGTTGAAACTGTCAAGGCAAATGTTGACGAATAACTGAATGAGTAATTGATCCAATGTGGTCTCTCGTCGGTTGTAGTCCGCATGCGCTCCGAAGGCGTAAAGCCCCAGGATGACATAATAGACTAGAATATCGATCTGTTGCGGATCTAGAGTTGGTGACGACTCGTAACAAACGGTGTGGGGCGGGGAGATAATTCGGACCGCAACCGAATGCCTCGCCCCCTCTCGGATGGAGCGTCGCTTGACGAAATGGGAAATGCGTCCCGGGGATCTCAAACGCTATCCTCATTTCGACGCGCTGATTTCCATCCCCGAAGCTATGGCACTTGCGACCGACCCCGAGCGGGTCGCAAAGCACACCTTCTATCCCTTCATGTTGTTCAGCAACCGTTGGACAAAATTCGCTCCGAAAGGAGCAGCTGGGAAAATTAAAGAACGCCCTATTCGCTACGCAGCACGGTCTGACGCATATATACTATCTTATTACAGGCATCAGATTTCTCAGCTTTATGAAGTTGCGCTTGCTAAGGCTGAGATCAGCGAATGCGTCTTGGCATATCGCCGTTTGCGTACTGAAACGGGTGCCGGTAAGTGCAATATCCATTTTGCTAACGATGCGTTCAATACAATCAGTCTTGCTGGCGATTGTGCGGTCGTAGCTTTGGATATCAGTAGTTTTTTTGAGCATCTGGATCACGACCGTCTCCGTGCTCAATGGTCAAACATTATCAAACAGAAAAAGCTGCCGCCCGACCATGAGCGGGTGTTTCGCGCTGTGACAAGATATTCGGTGGTAGAGAAATTGAGCGTCTATGAGCGCTTGGACCTGTTCGGCGAGAAGCGAAAGGGGAGTAAAGGCGAGGCAATCAATGGATATCTTGTTCCATTCAAGTCAATGCCCAAGCAGTTGTGTACCGGAAAGCAATTTCGGGAAAAGATCGCAGGCGGCGACGGCCGAAAGAGTCTTATACAAGTAAACTTCAAGCCTTTCGGTATTCCGCAAGGCTCGCCAATCTCCGATCTGTTGGCAAATATGTATCTTTTTGAGTTTGATATCGTGATGAATGACATCACGCGAAAGCTCGGTGGAGCTTACATGCGATACTCCGACGATATTCTACTTATTATTCCAGGGCAGGCCGCCGCCGGAATTTCACTTATGAATGAAGCAAGAAAACAGATTGAAAAGTTTGGAAAGAAGCTGCGTATCAAAGAAGAAAAGTGTTCTGTCTTTGAGTTCAAAAAAACGGGTATGCGGCAAACGTGCGAGTTGGTGCATGGCTTGCAGGGAAGGAATGGAATTGAGTATTTGGGGTTTCGATTTGATGGGAAAAACATTTTTTTGAGGGATAGCACGCTGGCGAACCTTAATCGCAAGATTGCTCGCGTCGCGAAGGCTCATGTGTTTAGTCTTATCAAGCGGTACCCGGGAAAAGATCGCGCGTTTTTGAAGTCTAAAATTAAGGTTGAGGCCGTTGTTCAGCGTTTTGGAAGGGTCGTCGATTTTGGCGAACACAGCGATGACTATCGGACTTGGACGTTCTGGACCTACGCCAGACGTGCATCAGTGATATTTGGTTCAAGGGGTGCGCCAATCCTAAGGCAATTAAGGCATCTGCGCGAGGCAGTAGCATTCCGCTTGAATGCAGAGCTCGAAAAGTTCGCACGTTAATCGCTGTAGCGCGACGTCGGTGCCGTTGAACTCTTTCGATTTGTGCGGCCTAACGTAGACAGCCGGGACAAGCCCGGCCATTCCAAATTCAGATGCAGATTTCGCGAAGCTAACTACTTCTTCTTCGCGCCCACGCGCTCGACGCTCTTGATCTCCAGCGCCGGACGGCCGGACTTTTCGGCGATCTCGCGGTCCTGCTCGGCGATGGCGGCCTTGGCCGGCTCATCGCCGTCGAGTCCCCCCAGCAATTCGGAGGGGACGCGGCGGTTGGAGCGCTGCGAGCCGTCTTCATAGAAGACGTTGAAGAAGGCGAATTCGCCTTTGGGATTGGTACCGGGTTTCTTGGCCATGGCGGTTAAGTGGGGGATAGCGCAGGCGAAGTCAAAGCCTTAGCGCGCAAAGCGTGCATGCATCTGTGGGCAAAAGCGGGCAGTGGTTACCGGCGGGACGCGCCGCCCGGCCGGCGACCAAAAGTTCATGGTTTGTTCTTGACGTTTCGGGAATAAGGATTATTATCCCCTCCGTCCTGCCCCACCGAGAGGGGCGATCGCGATCGTCACGTTCGCGGGGTGGGATGCGGTGGACGCCGGAGATGCGGCGTCACGCGGTTCATGGGGTGACGTCTGTCTTCGGGCAGGACGGATCTGCGCCAGCACTGCCACTGGCAAGGAGACGGCCGACCTTCGGATGGACAAACCCCTGAACAGTGTGACGGACGACCAAGTCAAAACGCGTCCGGCTTACTCGCTTGAGGCTCCCTGTCCCTCCGCCGTGGGACCATCATTTTGGTGATCGGACCGTTCGCCAAGGCAAAGTGCAAGCAGGCTGAAAAAACACCGTATGCGGAACGCTGGGCAATCGCTCGGCGCCTCCGAAAGTCCTGATGCACTCACAATTGCGGAAGACCGCATTCGCATCAGGCCCAAGGGTGCATCGGGCACCCGGCGTTCCGCACGCCCTCTCACAAGGGGGTGGGAATGCAAGAGATGACGGCGCCCCCGCGCCGCAAACAATGGGGGTGATGACGCATGTCTGAAGGGCAATGGCTGTTTGACATTCACATCAGCGATGGCGCGCAGGCGGGCGCGATATCCCTCCCTCAAGCAGCGAAGCTGCGCAGTGGGGAGGGTCGGCCGAACGAGGACGAAGCGAAGCTTCGTTCGAAGTGGAGGCCGGGGTGGGGTGCCTCCGCACACTCCGAGCTTATTGCATCACCCCACCCGTCTGGCCTTCGGCCAGCCACCCTCCCCACTGCGCGGCTTCGCCGCTTGAGGGAGGGAGAAGAGAGGCGCCGTTGTTCGGACACACCGGTCATGCCACACTCCGGTATCGCCAACCCAGCAGGTTTTTCATGATCAATCGTATCTCCGCCATTGCCATTGCCGCTGTGTCCTTTGCCTCGGTTGTGCTGACGGCCACACCCTCGCAGGCCGCCAAATGCGGCGGCGATTTCCAGGGTTTTATCGCGGCCATGTCGCAGGAGGCCGCCGCCGCCGGCGTGTCGCAGGGCGTGATTGCGCAGGCCTTTGCCGGCGTGACGCAGGACCCCGCGGTGCTGTCGTTCGATCGCCGCCAGCGCGGCACCTTCAACAAGAGCTTCGAGCAATATGTCTCGACCCGCGTCGGCCAGGGCCGCATCTCCATGGGCCTGCAGATGATGCAGCGCCACGCCTCGCTGCTGTCGCGCATCGAGCAACGCTTCGGCGTGCCGCCTGAAATCGTGGTGGCGATCTGGGGCCTCGAGTCGGATTTCGGCAAGGGCGACATCGGCAAGATGCCGGTGATCCGCACGCTCTCCACCATGGCGCATGACTGCCGCCGCACCGAGCTGTTTCAGGGCGAGCTGATCGCGGCGCTGAAGATCCTGCAGCGCGGCGACCTGCCGCAGCGCGACCTGATCGGCGCCTATGCCGGCGAGCTCGGCCAGACGCAATTCCTGCCGTCTAGCTACATCAAATACGGCGTCGATTTCGACGGCAACGGCCATGTGGATCTCAGGCATTCGGTGCCGGACGTGCTGGCCTCGACCGCGAACCTGCTGAAGACCGCGGGCTTCCGGGGCGGCCAGCCCTACGGCGAGGGCACGGCGAATTTCGAGGCGATGCGCGAGTGGAACAGGGCCACGATCTATCGCAAGACCATCGGCTATTTCGCCGATCGCCTCGCGGCCGGCCGATAGGCGAGGGGACGATAGGGCGAGGGCGCGCGCGGTTTTAAACTTTTGTTAGGCCGCGCGGCCGCCGGGCGAACGTGGCGAACCCCGATGGTGAAAGTCGGATTAACCCATTCCCTTTCACTCTTTCAAAACCACACTGGGGATTATCCGCCGCGAGTGAGATTCCGTTAAGCGTCGCCGACGCATTTTACCACCTGCTGGGAACGAGTGGTGAGAGCGATGACGGGGATCGACAGCAGCGCGCAGAAGCGCGACGCACAACGTGGCGGGTGCCGCCGATGTTGAACGTCGGCACCCTGTTCACGGTGTTCACCGTCAATTTTCTGGCCCTCGGCGTGGTCTGGGCCTATGTGGCGACCAGCTATCCCAACCTGCACGCCGCGCGTTACTGGACAGCCGCCGCGTTCGCCGCGGCGCTCGGCAACAGCATCTCGGTGCTGCGCGGCGTCAGCGTCGATCCGCTGATCGCCATCGTGCTGGGCAACGGCCTGCTGCTGCTGGCCACCAGCCTCGCCGCCATCGGCATGAACCAGTTCTACGGCCGCCCGACGGGCTGGCGCGCGCAAGCCGTCATCATCGGCGCCAGCCTGGCCGGCCTGCTGCTGTTCGCGTTGTGGCACGACAACATGGCGATGCGCGTGCTGATCTATTCCGCCGGCCAGTCGGTCACCGTTGCCATGACGGTGCCGCTGTTGTTGTCGCGCAAGGATGGCGGCGGCAATGCCGGCGCCCGTCTCGCCGGCTGGCTCGCGATCACGCTCGTTGCCGTGCATGCGGTGCGTTCGGCGGCCGCTTTGGCGAATATCGGCGGCAACATGACCTTTGCCGATTTCAACAATTTCCAGGCCGCCATGGTGCTGGTGCTGGTGTTCCTGGCGATGTCGTGGAATTTCGGATTCCTCCTGATGGCCATCGACCGCCTGCGCGGCGAAGTCGCCGAACTCGCACTGGTCGACGATCTCACCGGCGTCGCCAATCGCCGTCACCTGGTGCAGCGTCTCACCGAGGAATGCGCGCTGGCGCGCCGCACGCAAAAGCCGTTCGCGCTGCTGGCGATCGATCTGGATGGCTTCAAGGAAATCAATGACGGCCACGGCCACGCAGCCGGCGACGACTGCCTGCGTCACTTCACGCTGATGACCCAGAGCAAGCTGCGCCCCGGCGATCTGCTCGCGCGTTCCGGCGGCGACGAGTTCAGCATCATCCTGCCGGCGACGACGCTGCACGAAGCGGCAAACATCGCGCGCCGCATTCTGGAAGTGTGCCGTATCGACGCCGCGGGCTGTGCGCCCGGCGAGATTCCGATTGCGGCGTCCATCGGCGTTGCGCAATGGCATCCGCAGGTCGGGCAATATCCGGAGCGGCTGATCGCGGCTGCGGACCAGGCGCTCTATGCCGCCAAGAACGACGGCAAGAACCGCTTCGCCATCTGCGATCTGGAAGCGCCGTCGATGGTGCCGGATCTCAACATGGACGAAGCCATCGACCGCGCCCGCAAGCTGGCCTGATCGCCTCAGTTCATCGTCTTGTCGTGGGTGATGTCGATGATCGCGCCGGGCAGGCGGACGGGGCGGCCATGTCCGTCCAGCGTGCAACTGCCACGCGCGAGAATCCATCTGACCCGGTCGTTCCTGACCAGGCGATATTCGCACTCAAACACGCCGCCCGATCGCATCGCAGCCGCGACGGCCGCACGCACCCGGGCGACGTCATCGGGATGGATCGCCGCGAGACAGGCCGTGTTCGGCAGACCGCGCGCGGCCTTGTCGGGATCGACATTGAAGAAGCGTGCAGCCTCGGCATCAAGATAGTTGCGGTCGTTGCTGATGTCCCAGTCCCAGAAACCGACAATCAATTCGCGGGCGGCGAGCCTTCGCGGCATCGGCATCTCGAACGCGTCGTCTTCGGCCGTGGTCTTGTAGGCCTCTGCTGCCGCGAGCCGCAGGATGTAGGAGAGAAATTCGTGCTTACGCTCCCGGGCGAAGCTTGCGATATCGAGGCACACGTCACCCAAGGGTCGTCGCATGATCCATCCCCCTGTCCGTTTCTCGGCGGGGGAGAATACAGCGGGTTCCCTGCAATTCAACCGGTGGTTGGCGGATTTCTACGCGGCAAATAGGTGGACAGCCGACGCGGCGTGACGCGATGCCGCTTGCAGAGTTGGCGTGTGTCCCCCATGTGATGGCGATGATGAGCACAGGTCAATCAACCACTTACGACGCCCGCCGCCCGCGCAAGGCGGCGTCCGCGCATGGTCCGATCATCGATCAGGATGGTTTTGAGGTTCGGCCCGAGCAACTTCGGCCGGATGTGCAGGGCTTTCGGTTCGACTTCGGAACGGGCGCCAATCCGTTTGCCAATCTCACGCGCGAGCAACGGCTGGCGCGGCTGGATGCGCTGGCGAAATTGCTCGACGTCGCCTTCATCGTGCCGGGCACCAAGATCCGCTACGGCATCGATGGTCTGATCGGCTTGATTCCGATCGTGGGCGACATCATCACCACGGCGATCTCGCTATGGGTGGTGCGCGAGGCGCGGGCGCTCGGTGCGCCGTGGCATCTGACGGCGCGCATGCTGGGCAATGTTGCGGTGGACGGTGCTGTCGGCATCGTGCCGTTTATCGGCGATGCGTTCGACGTGATGTTCCGGGCCAATGTCCGCAACGTCAGAATGCTGCGCAAGTGGCTCGAAAAACAGCCCAGACTCTAGTTCAGAGTCCGGGCTGCGATCGTCTCAATTCGTAAAGCTCAAGCTGCGTCGGCGTCGTCGGTCGCAGGCTCTTCGGCGCGCACGCGGCGCTCGAGCGGGAAGTCCTGGCTCTCATAGAGCGAGCGAATGCCGCTCTGGTCGAAACGCGCTTCCTCGACCTGCAGATAGGCGCCGTTCAGCGAGTCAGCCGGCAGCTCCTCGATCGCGAACTGGACAGCGGCGGCGGCCGTATCGAAACGACGATAGGCGAAACCGGCACGTTTTTTCTTGCGGATCGCGGCGGGGAAGAGTTCGGCTGCGGTGTTGTAGCTGAAAGCTGCCATGGTCGGGGACCTCATCTGAATACGCAACGAAACGACGCTTCATTCGCAATGCAGCCGATCCGGCGGCGCGCGGAACATCATTTCAGGACAGACCCCAATATAAGCACGTTTTGGCCGATTGCGACACCTGCGATACAGCATGATGAATCGCAGTGCGCGGACGGTATTGCCGTAATAGCTTTGTGATTTAAAGAGCTTAGCGCGCGCCCAAGGCATGGGCAGCGGCGCGCGCAGCGCAATATTTGCCTATTGTCCGGTCACATCCGGCAGCGGCACGATTTTCAGGGGGGTCGTATAGGGCTCGACCCGCAGTGCCTCAGTCGACATAAGTCCCACCTGCCGCAAAGGCGCCTGCTCCAGCGCCCCCGCCTCAGCCTTGCGCACCGCGTATTGCCAAGCCGTCAGCGTACCCTTCTGGACCAGATGCTTGGCGACGCCGCCGGCGTTCTTGGCTTCGAAAGTGGAGAGCTGATCATCGTTAATGCCGATAATGATCTCGTCCTTGGCCGTGATCACCTTGAACAGCGACACCTTGTCGGTCGCCAGTGCGGGGTGGGACACCAAACTTTCGAGAATGAGACCCGCAAGTGCAATGCCAAGCAACAAACGGTTTGAACGGGTAGACATCTTGGTACTTTCTTATTCTTCTTCGCAAACGTGCATGCCGCTGAGGCATGTTCAAGTAACAGGCAGAAGGCAAAAGCTTTGACAGAAATGCCCCGCGAGACTTCGATGAGTCGCGCGAGGCATGGAAACAGTTCGATACGGGATACGTATTTATTTAGGCTGAAGTTTCAAGGCCGCAGAGTTGATGCAGTATCGCAATCCCGTGGGTCCGGGGCCGTCGTCGAACACATGTCCGAGATGACCATTGCACTTGGAGCACAGCACTTCCGTGCGGATCATGCCGTGGGTCACATCGCGTTCTTCGTCGATATGACTTTCTCGTGAAGGCTGCGTGAAGCTCGGCCAGCCGCAGCCGGAATCGAACTTGGCATCGGACTCGAACAGCGTCTGGCCGCAGCCTGCGCAGACGAAGGTGCCCGGCGTATGGTCGTGTTCGTACTCGCCGGTGAACGGACGCTCCGTCGCCTTTTCGCGCAGTACCGCATACTGCATCGGGGTCAGTTCGCGGCGCCATTCGGCTTCGCTCTTTTCGACCTTGCCGGATGTCGTCTTCGTATCGGTCATTCTTTCTCCTTCCCGATCGGCCGTGGCTGCGAGCGCTCAGGTCAATTTGTGACCTTCGACGCGCTCACCAGCGTCGGCTTTTCGATATAGTTCTGGGCAAAGATCTTCTTCAGGTTCTCGACCTTCGGAATATCGTTATAGGCAATATAGGGCTGGTTCGGGTGCAGCGTCAGGTAGTCCTGATGATAAGCCTCCGCCGGATAGAAGGCTTCGAGCATTCCGAGCTTGGTGACGATCGGCTTCTTGTAGACCTTCGCAGCGTTGAGCTGGGCGATATAGGCTTCCGCCACTTTCTTCTGCTCCGGCGTCGTCGCGAAAATTTCCGACCGATATTGCGTGCCCGAATCCGGGCCCTGGCGATTCAGCTGGGTCGGGTCGTGTGCCACCGAGAAATAGATCTGCAGGATCTTGCCGTAGCTGATTTTCGCCGGGTCGTATTTGATCTCGACCGCTTCGGCGTGTCCGGTCGAGCCGGTGCTCACGGCTGTGTAATTGGCGGAGCTCTTAGAGCCGCCAGCATAGCCGGATACAGCGTTAACGACGCCCGCAGTGTGCTGGAATACGCCCTGGACGCCCCAGAAGCACCCACCCGCAATCACCGCAGTCTGAATGCCGGTCGCGGCCGGCGTGTCCGCTGCGGGTGCGGGAATGATGACAGCCTCTTCGGCAGCAAAAGTGGGAGCGACGAGGGCGGTCGAAATCGCCAATGCGCCGGCAACGGCGCAGAGCGAGAGGCGGCTGAACAGGGAGCGGCGCATAGCAGGTCCTCTTGGATGATCGATGGCCGGATATCGGCAGTCTAGACCGGAGCCTGCGGTTCGCAATCGACATTTCCGGCCGGCATATCGGAGATACGGAGAAGGATCTCGCTTGTTACGCGATACCGGACACGAGTTCGTGAGGATTTGACCAAGGCACGAGAAAGCCGCGGGACATGTGTCCCGCGGCTTTCTAATTGACTATGGCGCTAAGCGCTTATGGGCAGGGATAACGGTTGCCATCGTTGTTTAGATAAGTGCCTGACGCCGGATCGTAGGAACGATAGCGCTGCGCGCAATAGGCTGCGTTCTGCTGGGATGCCGCGTTGGCCTGGCTGGCCGCAATCGCGCCGCCGATGATGGCACCCGCTGCGAGGCCGCCGATCACGGCGCCGGCGTCGGGTCCCCGGCGATAGTAGCCAGGACCGTAGCCATAGCGCGGGCCATATCCGTAACGGCGATAATACTGCACGTTCTCGGTGGCCGACGGTACGGCGCTGGCGAGGCCGGGTTGGCTGATCAGCGGCGCGGATGTTGCCGGTGCAGAAATCGCCAGCGCGCTTGCGCCGATCATCGTGGCCATCGTCAGGATTTTCGCGGGATGCATATCGAACTCCTTGTTGTGCGTAAGTGGCCGAAACGTGTGGGCGGCCTTATGGTTCCATAATGCACAATGATCGGGGATGCGGCAGATCAACCCATGCGATTAACTGTAAAATGCAGGCGTCACACCACGATGCTCAAGCGCTTCGCGGCGCGGGTGATGCCCGTGTAGAGCCAGCGGGCGCGACTCTCCTGAAATGCAAAGCTCTCGTCGAACAGGACGACATCATCCCATTGCGAGCCCTGGCTCTTGTGTACGGTCAGCACGTAGCCGTAGTCGAATTCATCGTAAGGCTTACGTTGCTCCCATGGCAGCGTCTCAACACCGCCGGAGAAACAGTCTGCGCGCACCGAGACCTTGGTGACCTTGCCGCCAAAATCCTCATCCGGGGAAATTCGCATGGTGATGATCTGCGATTTCGAGGCGGCGCGCGCCTTCACCCGCCACAGACCGCCGTTGAACAGCACCTTTTTGCGGTTGTTGCGCAGGCAGACCAGCTTGTCATTGGCCACCGGCAACAGGTCCTCAATGCCAAGTTTCTGCCGCACACGCATATTGTAGGCGCGCCGCGTATTGTTGCGGCCGACCAGTACCTGATCGGCGGCCATCACGCGGTCCGGATCGAGTGCCTTGCGCGACACGATTTCGCTCAGGCCGTATTGCCCGGGCTGCAGCGAGCGTCCCTCGCGCACGTCCATCGACATGCGCACGATCGGATCGTGTTCGGCCTGACGATGCACTTCGGTCAGCATCACGTCGGGCTCGGTCTCGGTGAAGAAGCCACCGCCCTGGATCGGCGGCAACTGCGCGGGGTCGCCCAGCACCAGCAAAGGGCAGTCGAAGGACAGGAGATCGCGGCCGAGTTCGGCGTCCACCATGGAGCATTCGTCAATAACGATCAGCTTGGCCTTCGACGCCGGCGCGTCGTCCCACAGTTCGAAATTCGGCTGCTCCTCGCCGCTCTCGCGGGCGCGATAGATCAGCGAGTGAATCGTGGATGCGCCGTCGCAGCCCTTGTTGCGCATCACCAGCGCGGCCTTGCCGGTAAAGGCCGCGAATTTCACCTCGCCATCGACATTGTCGGCGACGTGCCGCGCCAATGTCGTCTTGCCGGTACCGGCAAAGCCGAACAGCCGGAACACCTGCGGTGTGCCGTTGCGGCCTGGCTTTGCCTTCAGCCAGTCGTCGACGGCTTTCAGCGCGGCATCCTGATGCGGGGTAAAGGTCGGCATTGCGTCTCTGGAAAGCGGTGCACGGCCATTTTGCCGCGACTCAGCGGGGAAAGCTAACCATTCAGGCGTCTGACGCAAGCCGGAGACCCCAAGTCGCGTGCGCCAACGTGGCCGGTTGCTCATTGTCGTTCCATGACGCAGTTATTAGGCTGCTTGAGCCCAGGAGCCCATTTTGGAACGCAGACTGCTTCAGATCGCACTGGCGATCGTCGGCCTCGTAGCCATCCTGTTCGGCCTGACCGGCGTGCTGTTCGGCACCAGCCTGTCGGGCGTCAGGCTCGGCGTGACCATGGAAGGCTATGTGCGCTTCATCAAGGGCGTGCTGGTGGCGGTCGGGCTGATCTACTGGTCGGCGATCCCGCAGATCGAAAAGCGCTTTGAGCGGATTTCGATCGTGACCTTCATCCTCGTATTCGGCGCTGCCGCGCGTCTATTGGCCCTGCTCAGTCATGGCTTTCCGACCGTGGGACTCCTGATCAGTCTGATCGGCGAACTCGTGGTCGTCCCGATGATCTGGCTGTGGCTCCGCCATCTCGTGCGGCGGGGTGCGGTCGCATGAAGCGGATCGGCATTGGGATCGTCTATGTGATCGGCGCGATTTCGATCGGTTATCTCGCGCTCTACGCCTATGCGATGTTCACCCGGCAGGAGCTGACGCCGGGCGATCCGATCAAGATTTTTCGGAAGCAGGACGCGCCGAGCTATTCGCAGGGCGCGTCGTTGTCGTTCTTTGCGTAATTACATCGCGCCCATGGCCGCACGATAGTCGCCGGCGCCTGCTCCGGCCGGTGTGATCGGCAGACCACCATCGGCATATTCGTTGAGCTTGTTGCGCAGCGTGCGGATCGAGATGCCAAGAATATTGGCCGCATGGGTGCGGTTGCCGAGGCAGTGCTTCAGCGTCTCCAGGATCAGATCGCGCTCGACATCGGCTACGGTACGGCCGACCAGTGCGCGGGTCACGGTTTCTGCCGCCATGGTGGCGTGCGCGACGGCCGGCGGGGTCTTGGCGAGGTCGAGACGATCACCATCCGGGGTCAGGATGGCATCCGCGCCAATCTCGTCGCCGTTGGCCATCAGCACCGAACGGTGGATCGTGTTTTCGAGTTCACGGACGTTGCCCTGCCAGCGATTGGCGGTGAGCACGCGCCGTGCTTCGGCGGAGATCGGACGCACCGGCACGCCATTGGCGTCGGCATACTTCTTGGCGAAATGTTGCGCCAGCTCAAGAATGTCGGCCGGGCGATCGCGCAGCGGCGGGATCTTCAGGTTCACGACGTTCAAGCGGAACAGAAGATCTTCGCGGAACGTGCCTTCGCGCACGGCGTCGGAGAGATTGCGGTTCGAGGTTGCGATGATGCGAATGTCCACCGGCACCGGCTTGGTGCCGCCGACGCGGTCGATGACGCGCTCCTGAATGGCGCGCAGCAGCTTCGACTGCAGCCGTACGTCCATTTCCGAGATTTCGTCCAACAAGAGTGTGCCGCCGGTGGCTTCCTCGAATTTGCCGATGCGGCGTGCGATTGCGCCGGTGAAGGCGCCCTTCTCGTGGCCGAACAGTTCGGACTCCAGGAGATGCTCGGGGATTGCAGCGCAGTTGATACTGATGAACGGCTTCTTGGCGCGGTTGGAGCGGGTATGGACATAGCGCGCCAGCACTTCCTTGCCGGTGCCGGATTCGCCCGTGATCATCACCGACGCATCGGAGCCGGCGATCTGCTGCGCCAGCTTGACCACCTTGCCCATCATCTCGTCGCGATAGATCAGGTCGCGGGAGTCGTTGGCGACGGCGGCCAGAACGGCGGCGATCAGCTCCGGATCCGGCGGCAGCGGGATGTATTCTTTGGCGCCGGCATGGATCGCCGCCACCGCAGCGCGGGCATCGGTGGTGATGCCGCAAGCGACGATTGGCACATGGATGTGCTCGGCTTCCAACCGCATCACGAGATCGCGGATGTCGAGGGCGACATCCACCAGCAGGAGGTCTGCGCCCTTGCCGCCGCGCAACACGCCCATCGCCTGATCGTGGCCTTCGGCATGAACCACGGAGGCGCCGTTATCCATGGCGATCTTGGTGGCGGTGGTGAGTTGGCCCTTGAGGGTACCAACGATGAGAAGCCGCATGGTGATCTCCTGTTATATCCTGGTCGCGCCCTTGAGGCGCCGTTTGTCCCGAATTAGCTGCGTTCAGCCTTGATGATTTCAGTCATGGTGACACCGAGCTTTTCTTCGACGAGGACGACTTCGCCGCGCGCCACCAGGCGGTTGTTCACATAGATGTCGATCGCTTCGCCAACGCGGCGGTCGAGTTCGAGCACGGTGCCGGGCCCGAGCTTCAGCAATTCACCCACACCCATCTTGGAGCGGCCGAGCACGGCCGATACCTGAACCGGAACGTCGAAGACCGCTTCGAGATCGGCGGCAATGCGCGTGACCTGTTCTTCGTCAGCGTAGCCAACGTCGCCCATTGCGCCGGGATCGGTGGCATTGAGGTCGGGAAGCGGCACCTGTGGATCGCTCATGTTCTAGTCCTCACAGCCCTGTCAGGCCTGATTGCGCGACGCCATATAGCGTCCGACGAGTTCGTTGATCTTGCTGTCGATGGCCGCGCGTTCCAGCACGACGCCGCCATCCGCCCATTCGATTTTGCAGTCGCCGCTCTCGATGTCCGGCTCGGCAAGAATGACGAGGCGACCGGCGAAGCCGCTCTGCTTGGCTTGTTTTTCGATGCGCTCGCGTGCTTCGTCATAGAGCTGGTCGTTGATGCGCACCACGAGATGCGGCGTCGACACCAGGTTCTTGAAACAGTCGTGGACCAGGGCCATGACTTCCGTGAGCGGCTCGACGGCGATCAATTCATTGCAGAGTTTGCGTGCCACCGACACCGCGACATCGACCGCTTCGGTTTCCATCTTTTCTTCGATGGCCCCGAAGCGCGACGAGATCGAGGAGATCGCAACGCCGATCTGTTCCAGCGCCAATGCGGCGCGACGGTCGCTTTCGGCCTTGGCTTCGCGCTGGGCCGCATCGAAGCCGGCGCGATAGGCCTGGGCTTCGGCGTTGGCGACCTTCTCCGCGATCTCGGCGGGCGTGATCGCGGGCGCACGCGTCTTGTCGGGCGCTGCGAAGTCCATATCGAACAGAAATTTTGCGGGGGCGGCCATCAATACACCAGCTCGTCGTCGGCGCGGTTCTTGGTCAGCACGATTTCGCCCTTGGCGGCGAGATCCTTGGCCAAATTCACCAGCAGTGCCTGTGCCTCGTCGACATCGCGCAGACGGACCGGGCCGAGCGCGGCCATATCGTCGGTCAGCATCTTGGCGGCGCGGGACGACATGTTGCCCATGAAGAAGGCGCGCACTTCCTCGTTGGCGCTCTTCAGTGCGATACCCAGCTTGTCCTTGTCGATGCTGCGCATCAGGGTCTGTGCCGAGCCGGCATCGAGCTTGATGAGGTCGTCGAAGGTAAACATCAGCGCCTTGATGCGCTCGGCCGCCTCGCGATTGTCTTCTTCCAGCGAGGTGATGAATCGCGTTTCGGTCTGGCGGTCGAAGTTATTGAAGATTTCCGCCATGACTTCGTGCGCGTCGCGACGACGGGTCTGCGAGAGGTTCGACATGAATTCGACGCGCAGCGTCTGTTCGACGCGCTCGATGACTTCCTTCTGCACCGCTTCCATCTTGAGCATGCGATTGATGACGTCGAGCGCGAGATCCTCGGGCAGGATGCCGAGGACGCGCGCTGCATGCTCCGGCTTCAGCTTCGACAGCACCACAGCGACGGTCTGCGGATATTCGTTCTTCAGGTAGTTCGCGAGAACCTCTTCCTGCACGTTCGAGAGTTTTTCCCACATGTTGCGGCCTGCAGGGCCGCGGATTTCTTCCATGATACCGCTGACGCGCTCGGACGGCAGATACTGGGTCAGCAGACGCTCAGTGGCATCGAAAGTGCCCATCAGGGCGCCGGAGGCGGACATCCGTGACACGAATTCGAGCAGCAGATCTTCGACCGTCTCCGGCTCGATGGTGCCGAGCGATGACATGTGGAGTGAAAGCTCGCGCACCTCGTCGTCGTCAAGCTGCGCCCAGACCTTGCCGCCATATTGTTCACCCAGCGCCAGCATCAGGATGGCTGCGCGCTTCGGGCCGCTCAGCGGCTTCGCCGGCGCACGGCCACCCTGGCGCTGTGCGAGCGATGCTACGACGCTGGCGATGTCGCTGCTGTTGTCGCCGGTGGTTTGCGGAACGGATGCCATTCAGATCACGCCGGTTCCTGCAGCCATGCGCGAACAATGGCTGCGGTTTCGTTGGGGTTACGATCGGCCAGTTCGCCCACGCGATGCACGGATTGCGCGTGGACCTGACCCTGGATGGTGGCGACGTCGATCATGTTGGGGCCGCTGGCGGGAATGACGGTCTGTCCGTCAGCGCTGAGAGCGACACCGTCGGGAAGAGCGAGAGCGTTGGCTGCAGGGAGCGCCGGCACGGGCTCAGAGGCGAGGACGCGGCGGACCAGCGGGCGGATGACCATGAACATCACGACCAGACCGAGCAGCATCATGACCGCGAGTTCGATGACGTGCATCACGTCATCCTTGGTGAATTGCATCATGCCGAGCAAACCGGTCGGCTCCGGCGTCGGAACGACAGTTGGGCCCTCGGCGAATTTCAGGTTGACGACCTCGACCTGATCGCCGCGCTTCTGGTCGAAGCCAATGGCCGAACGGACCAGCGCTGCGATGCGATCGAGTTCTTCCTTGGGGCGTTGGGCGTAGACCTGCTCGCCCTTCTCGTTCTTGCTGTAGCTGCCGTCGACCAGTACCGCGACCGAGATGCGATTGACACGGCCTGCTTCGGTAACTTCGGTCTTGGTGACGCGGGAGATTTCGTAATTGTTGGTTTCTTCCGACTTCTTGCTTTGATCCTTCGCCGTCCCCGTGTTGCCGGCCGCCTGATTTCCCGGCAGTTCGTTGTTGACGGTGACTTGGCCATCCCGCTCGCCGACGGCGGAGGATTCTTCGCGGCTCTGGCTGGAGCGCAAGACCCGGCCTTCCGGGTCGAATTTGTCGGAGGTCTGCGTGACCTTGTTGTAGTCGAAGTCGGCTGTGAGCTGGACCCGGGCCCGGCCTGCGCCCACCACCGAGGAAACGATCGCTTCGACCTGGCTCCGCATCCGCTTTTCGAAGCCGGCGCGGCGTTCGTCGCCGGTGGCGCCTTCCATGGTCGCGTCGGCGGCACCGTCGGCGAGCAGTTGTCCCGCTTCGTCGACGATCGAAACCCGGGCCGGCTTCAGGCCGTTGACGGCCGAGGCGACGACATGGCGGATCGCCCGGACCTGCTGCGGGTCGAGGGCGCCGCGGACGCGGACGACGATCGAGGCCGAAGGCTCGGGAGCTTCGCGGGAGAACAGGGGGCGTTCCGGCAGGACGAGGTGAACGCGGGCGAACTGTACCCGGTCGATCGCCCGGATCGTTCGCGCCAATTCGCCTTCGAGGGCGCGTAAGTGATTGATATTTTGGACAAAGCTTGTTGTTCCGAGAGCGTCCGACTTGTCGAAGATCTCGTAGCCGACGCCGCCACCCTTGGGCAGGCCGCCTTCCGCCAGCTTCATGCGCAGGCGAGTCACCTTGTCCTTCGGCACCATGATGGCGGCACCGTCGTTCTTCAGCTCATAGGGGATGGCCTGGCGTTCCAGGTCCTTGATGATCGCCGAGGAGTCCTCGACGCTCAGGTCCGTGAACAGGGTGGTCATCTGCGGCGTGGTGACCCGCATGATGACGAAAGCAAAGAAGCCGATGAGTGCGGCGGTCACCGCAACCATCGCCATCAGGCGCGCCGCGCCGAGACCCTTAAGGAAACTTAGAAGACTCTGCACGAACCAGCCCCTGAGATTCGGCCTCAAAGACCGACTGGGCAAATTTTGCCGGGGTATGGTTTCGATATGGTTAACGGCGGTTAACGGGTGGCAAAAATATGGCCAAATGACGAAAACCGGCTTCCCATGAGGGAGCCGGTTTTCATCGAATTGGAGATATTAACGATTCGTTTACTGACGATACTGCTGGATGCGGGTGGTCCGCAGTCCTGCCAGACCGTGCTGGTCGATCGAGAACTGCCAGGAGAGGAATTCGTCGACTGTCAGCGTATAACGGCTGCAGGCTTCCTCCAGGGACAGAAGGCCACCGCGGACGGCGGCCACAACTTCGGCTTTGCGGCGGATGACCCACCGTTTAGTTCCGGGCGCGGGCAGATCCGCAATTGTTAACGGACTGCCGTCAGGCCCGATGACGTATTTGACCCTCGGGCGATGGGGTTCTGTCATGGCGTACTCACAAACTCTCAACCACTGAACTCACTTCAACAATCTACGCCCAGCGACTTAAAATTTGCCTAAGCCTACAACTCCAATGCGAATAGAACTGGATTTGGTTCGAAATAATCGTCCCGAGGAGATGATGCGGCGCAGCGTCAGGTTGTCGGTGTGGTTGGAGTCGTCGGCGTTGTCGTCGGACGCACCACGCGCTTGATTTTATCGACGGTATAGTTGCTGCCGTTGATCGAGAGCAGAGCGGGGCTCGCTGACAGATCGACGGAATCGACAACGCCCTGGACTTCCGTGGAGATAGCAACATCACGGCCGTTGTCGTCCTTGCCCGTTGCAGTCAGCGTATAGGCCCCTTCGGGATACTGAACGCCGTCATTGCCTTTGCCGTCCCATACGAAAGTGCCGTTGCCCGACTGCAACGTATACTTGCCGGTGTAGACAACGTTACCAGCTGAATTCGTAATGTTGACGGTGGCTGTAGAGTCCTTGTCGGCGAGCAGATTCCATGTCGCCGACGTCTTGAATTGCGCCGTGCTGCCATCGACAGCGACGTTGTTGCCGACATAGATGAGCGCCTGCGTCGCTTCCGTAGCTTTGCCAAGATCGACCAGGGCTTTCAACTGATCGTTCGACTTGAGCTGCTGTTCGACGCCCGCGAACTGCACGAGCTGCTGCGTGAACTGGTTGGTATCGAGCGGATCGAGCGGGTTCTGGTTCTGCAGCTGCGTCGTCAGCAGCGTCAGGAACGTCTGGAAATTATCGGCAATGCCGGTGGTCGTCGAGCCGGAGCTGCTGCTCGAGTTCGATACCGGTGTGGTACCGGATACGACTGGGGGTGGAGTCGTTGCGTCAACTGCCATGGTTCGCTCCTCAAATACTGATGTCGACGCCGCTGCTGGATCCCAGCATGCGGCCATAACTGCGGCCCGCAGCGATCGCAGGCACGGACTCGTCTTCGTGGATCACCAGGCGCTGGGCGTTGCGGCCCGAATTCTCGCCACTGTTCTGTTGCTGGCCTTGCGATTGATCGCGCAGGCTGAATTGTAATCCGCTGTCGTTGGTCTTGAGGCCGGCCTGTTCGAGCGCGCGCTGCAGTTGCGGTGCATCCTGGCGCAGCATGGTCAGGGTTTCCGGCTTCTCGACGGTGAGGTGCGAGGTGACATTGCCATGCTTGTCGACTTCGAGCCGGACATCGATACGGCCAAGTTCGGCAGGGTCGAGCCGGATGTCGAAGCTGCTCTTGCCCGATTTGGCGTTCTGCGCGATCTCGACGGCGACGCCATTCAAAGGCACCGGCGCGTTGGTGGCGACCGTGGCGGTCAATTGCGGGGTCGCAGCTGCAATTGGTGTCGGTGCGGTCTGCAATGGCTGCTGCTGCAAGCTATTGGTGGTCGGCGCGGTCACATCCGTTACTGCAGCCTGAGCGACGTGTTCGGTGCGACGCTCATGGCCAGCGCCAGCCGCAGGCTTTGCAGCTTCCGGTGCAACGGCGGTCGCGTCAGTTGCCAAGCCATCTACGGGTTTGTCGCCCGGCTTGGTATCCTTGCCGACGGTCGACGCTGCGGCCGCGTCGGCTGGCTGCGCGGACGTCGTCTCGGTGGTCTTGGTCTTGTCTTCTGATTTAGCCTCGGCCGTTGATGCCGTTGTGGCATCGGCTGCGCCGGTCTTCTTTGCGCCGGCTTTGCCGCCCGCGGGCGTCGCGGATGCGATAAGTGCCGCGAAATTCGCTTCGGCTTCCGGGGGCGTCGTTGCAGGTGCCGCTTCGGCGTCAGCCGTCGCAGCTTCGGTCACTGCCGTCTGGGCTTTCAAAACGGCTGCAGCGATGGCGAGAGGCTGTGCAACGCCGGTGGTTTCGGGCGCTGTCGGAGCTACTGCAACATCTGTCGTGGCCGCAGGCACCGGAATTGCGACGGCGACGGCGGAGATCGCGACGGGCTTCTCGGTTGAGGCCGTTGCGTCGGTGTCGGTCGTTGCGCTCTTGTCGGTATCCTTGGACGAGGCGTCCTTGGTGTCGGTCTTGTCGCCCGTTTTCGCGTCGGCCTTGGAATCGGCCTTCGTGTCGCTCGGGTCGCTCTTCGTCGCCTTGCGGGAGTCCTGCGCGGCATCGGCTGCCTGGGTGTCGCGGTCGCGCGGATTCGCGGCCGCGTTGTCGGCGCGATCATCGGACTGCCGTGTTCGGTCATTGCTCGAGGAGCGCGTGTCGTCGCGCCGTGCCGGTGCTGGCAGATCAGGCTGGGCGGCTGCGGCGCGATCGGCCACTACGGCAGTGTTGTCGACCAGCGAGCCGAAGCTGTCGGCATCCGACCGCTGATCGTCGCGCGACGAGGTCGAACGCGTGCCCTGAAACGAGACGGTTGAGGCGATATCCTGCGTAACGCTAACCACGGGTGGCCTTTCCAGAAGAGTTCTATCCTCCTTTCAGCAAGGACCGGGCCACGTCTCGTTCAAGAAAAATATTCATATAAATCAGTATGTTGCGATTTGGAGGGAGCCTGCTTGGGGGCCGTCGCGGCATTATCTTTTCTGCCCGGCGGCAAGAATTGCCGTTTCTGGCGAGGCGCCGTGATTGATTGAGCGCAAGGCGGCCTATATTAAAGTGCCATATCCCAACCATTGTCGGACCGACCTTAAGTTCCGGGATTTGGCTCCGTTTTCCTGATCGCGACGGTTTGTAGCCAGCGCGGTCGCATCAGTGACCGAAACCATGCTCAACAGTCTCGATCTCGAAGGCCGTCCGCAGGACACCAGGGTCGTGGTCGCCATGTCCGGCGGCGTCGACTCCTCGGCGACGGCTGCGCTGTTGAAGTCGCAGGGCTACGACGTCGTCGGTATTACGCTACAACTCTACGATCACGGCGCCGCCACCCACCGCAAGGGCGCCTGCTGCGCCGGCCGTGACATCCATGATGCCCGTGACGTGGCCGAGCGGATCGGGATCCCGCATTACGTGCTGGATTACGAAAGCCGGTTCCGCGAGTCCGTCATCGACAATTTCGCCGCGAGCTATGCCTCCGGCGAAACGCCGGTGCCGTGCATCGAATGCAATCGTTCGGTCAAGTTCCGCGATCTGCTGGCGACCGCGCGCGATCTCGGCGCGCAGGCATTGGCGACCGGGCATTACGTGGCCTCACGCCGCCTTGCTGACGGCTCGCGTGCCATGGTCTGCGCTGCCGATGCCGATCGCGACCAGAGCTATTTCCTGTTCGCCACCACGCAGGAACAGCTCGATTATCTCCGCTTTCCGCTCGGCGACATGAGCAAGCCGCAAACCCGCGAACTGGCCCGGCAGTTCGATCTGTCGGTCGCCGACAAGCAGGACAGCCAGGACATCTGCTTCGTGCCGTCCGGCCGCTACACCGACGTGATCGAGCGTCTGAAGCCGAATGCGCTCGAGCCGGGCGAGATCGTTGATATGGATGGCCATGTCATCGGCCGCCACGACGGCATTATCCATTTCACCATCGGCCAGCGCCGCGGCCTCGGTATTGCAGCGAGCGCGCCGCTCTATGTGATCAAGCTCGACGCCATCACCCGGCGCGTGGTGGTCGGCCCGCGCGAGGCCTTGCGGATGCACCGCATTGTGCTGCGCGACGTCAACTGGATCGGCGGCGGGAGGCTGGAAAGCGCCGTGGGCAGTGGTCTTGAACTGTTCGTCAAGGTGCGCTCGACCCGTGGACCGCAGCCGGCCTGGCTGCGTGCTGTGAATGGCAGCTACGAGATCGAACTGGTCGGCGGCGAAGAGGGCGTGTCGCCCGGCCAGGCCTGTGTGTTCTACGACGCGCCGGACGGTCAGGCCCGCGTGCTCGGCGGCGGCTTCATCAAGAGCGCTGCGGCGAAAAGCCCTGTCAGCACCTCCCCCCGCGATGCTAATGTCCCCGCCGTCGCAGCGATGCGTGCGTAAGAGTTCAGGGTAGGGGCATGGCTGGCGATATCGACCGCGCAGGGGTCGCGAAGGCTTACGGGCGCTGGGCGCCGATTTACGATCTCGTTTTTGGCAAGGTGTTCGATAGCGGTCGGCAATCGACAATCATCGAGGCCGATCGCATCGGCGGCCGCATCCTCGATGTCGGCGTCGGCACCGGTCTGTCGCTGGTCGATTACGCTCGCACCACGAAGATTTGCGGCGTCGATATTTCCGAGCCGATGTTGCGCAAGGCGCATGAGCGCGTCCGCACCCACAATCTCACCAATGTCGAAACGCTGGCGGTCATGGATGCGAAGAACCTCGCATTTCCCGACAATCATTTCGATGCCGTGGTAGCGCAATATGTCATCACTGCCGTGCCCGATCCGGAAGCGACGCTGGATGATTTCGTCCGTGTGCTGAAGCCAGGTGGCGAGCTCATTCTGGTCAACCACATCGGCGCTGAAAGCGGTCCGCGCAAGATTTTCGAACTGGCCTTTGCACCCTTGGCGCGTCGCCTTGGCTGGCGACCGGAATTCCCGTGGAAGCGGCTAGTGGATTGGGCGGCGGTGCATGGCGGGATCAGGCTGGCCGAGCGCCGGCCGATGCCGCCGATGGGGCATTTTTCGCTGATCCGCTACATTAAATCCTGACTGTTGCAGCGCGAGGCCGGAACCTCTATTCGCGCCCGCGGTTTGCTCCAGATGCAGATCAAACAGTCGCTTGTCATCGCAGGTCTTGTCATCGCCGGTTCCAGCGCTGCCCTCGCGCAGGCGCCGCCAACGCCTGCTACGCCACCCGCTCAGACCGCACCACCAGCTGCAGAGCGTGCAAATACCAATTGCACGCCGACACAAACGACCCCGCAGGGGACGATTACTCCCAGCGGTACGACGACCGGGCAGAGGTCTGAGCCGTTGGGCGACACGCTCGCGAAATCGGATGGCGTTTTGTGTCCGCCGAGCAATGTCGATTCCGCGATGCGGGCGCCGGCGCCGAGCTCCGATAACAGCAATACGCCGGTGATTCCTCCCCCAGGCAGTCCCGGTGGTCATCAAAGCGTTCGGCCGAAGTAAGTCTTAACGAGTTCGTCAGGCGCGCGGCACGGACACAGGCCGCGCGTCACGCGTTTGCGCGGCGAGCCGGATGCCTGCATTGGCCGCACCAAATCCCTGATAGTTGCGACGCTCGACAATCTCGAAGAAGAAACGCTCATCGAAGCTCGGCGTGTAGATCTGGAAGAATTCGCCGTCGCCTTCGCGATCATACAGGATCTGGTTGTCGCGCAGCGCAGCCATCAGCTCGGCATCGAGCCCATATTTGGCTTCCACGTCATCGTAATAATTGTCGGGAATGCGCAGGAATTTGGCGCCGCGTTTGCGCATATCGGCCACAGCAGCAAAGATATTGTCGCACAAGAACGCGATATGTTGCACGCCGGAACCGAAGAACTCCGAGATGAAGCGGTTCGACAGCGTGCGCGTTGCGGATGATCCGTTCAAGATGATGCGCAGCGACTGATTGGCTGATATCAGCGCCTGGCTTTGCACGAGGCCGACCGGGTCCGGAATTTCCATCTGCGGCAGGCGCTGCAGGTCGAGAATGCCGGTGTAAAACAGAAGCCATGACAGCATCTCGTCATAGGGCATCGATTGCGAGATGTGATCGACGACGGAAAGATGATCTGTATCGGCATCGCTCTTGAGCGGCTCGAAATCTACGTCCCAGTTCTTGCCGGCCGCTTCCAGGAAATAGAGAAGACTGCCGCCGACGCCGTGGATCGCCGGGATTTCCAGCTCGCCCGGTCCGACTGGCTGATAGAACGTCCGCGCCTGCAACGCTTCCGCGCGCGCCATGGCCTGCTTGGTATTGCCGACGTCAAGTGCGATGGCGCACACGCCGGGGCCATGCGTCACGTAATGCGAATGCGCGAAACCGTCCGGCTCAGAATTGATCACGAGTTCGATGGCGCCCTGCGACCAGCGCTCGACGTCCTTGCTGCGATGGGCGCCAGTCTTGTGAAAGCCAAGTTGGCTGAGCAGCGTTGCGAGGTCAGTCGCCTTGGTCTCGTTGACGGCGAATTCGATGAAGCCGACGCCGCGGGTCGATGTCTTTGGCTGCAGGGCGTCGGCCGGTGTCTTTGCCAGTTGATCCTGCAACAGGATCAGTGAACGCAACCCGTCAGTGGCCGTTCGAACGGCGGAGCCTGCGCGGAACTGGTCGTTGAAAATCTCAAGCGACCACGCGCCGCTATAGCCGGTGGCTTGCACGGCTTCCATGAACTTGGCCACAGGCAGGTCGCCCTGGCCGGGGAAGCAGCGGAAATGCCGGCTCCAGGACAGGACATCGAGGCCCAGCTTCGGCGCGTCGGCGAGCTGCACCAGAAAGATCTTGTCCGCCGGTATGGATGCGATGGCGCTGACGGGAAATGCCGGGGCCAGCGCATGGAAGCTATCGAGGATCACGCCGATCGACGGGTGATTGGCGCGGCGCACGATCTCCCAGGCATCGCGATAGTCGTTGACATGAGCGCCCCATGCGAGTGCCTCGAAGCCGACACGCATGCCATGCTGCGCGGCGAGGTCCCCAAGCTCGCGAAAATCCGCTGCGGCTCGGTCGATACCGCCAAGCGAGGCCGGCGAGATGTTGCTGCAGATCAGCATCAGATCCGTCTGCAATTCTTTCATCAGGTCGAACTTGCGCGCCGCGCGCGCGAAGTTGCGGCTACGCTGCGGCTCCGGCATGCCCTCGAAGTCGCGGAAGGGCTGGAAAGCGCAGATGGTCAGGCCGAGGTCGCGGCACATCTGGCCGACGTCCTTGGGGCTTCCATTGAAGGACAGAAGATCCGCTTCGAAGATCTCGACCTCGTCGAAGCCGGCAGCAGCGATGGCGCGGAGTTTCTCATCCAGTGCGCCTGATAGCGAGACGGTGGCGATCGAACGCTTGGTCATGCCGCGGTCTCCGTCATGGCGCCGCCGAGGAACAACTGTCCGATGCGCGGATCGTTGAGCACACGGTCGGCCTTGTCCATCAAGCGGGTCTGGCCGAGTTCGAGCACGATGCCGAAATCGGAAATCTCCAGTGCCGAGCGTGCGTTCTGCTCGATCATCAGGATCGAGACGCCGCGGTCGCGCAGTTCCTTCAGGATGTTGAACGTCTGCAACACCATCAGCGGCGACAGCCCGATGGAAGGTTCGTCGATCAGCACCAGCTGTGGATCGAGCAAGAGGCCGCGGGCGATTTCGAGCTGCTTCTGCTCGCCCCCGGACAAGGTTGACGCCTGTTGCTTGGCCTTGGTGCGGAGCACTGGGAATTTGTCGAGAGCGGCCTCGATACGGGCCGGCAGATCGGTGATGTCGCGGCCGGCGGCAACGGCACCAAGCTCGATATTGTGACGGACCGTCAGTTCCGGAAAGATATTGCGGCCCTGCGGGACGTAGCAGATGCCTGCCGTCAGCAGTGCGCGCTGGCTGAGACCGGTGACGTCCTTGCCCTTGAATACGACTTTGCCTTCGCGCAGCTTCAGCAGACCGAAGATCGCCTTGAACACCGTGGACTTGCCGGCGCCGTTTGGCCCGATGACGGTGGTGATGGACCCAGCCGGCACCGAGAAGGTGGTGCCATTCAAGATCGTCATCTTGCCGTAGCCGCCGACAAGGTTCTGAACGTCCAGGATTGCATCGCTCATGGCACTATCCTCAATGTCCCAGATAGGCTTCGATCACGGCAGGATTGGCGCGGATTTCGTCCGGTCGCCCAACCGCCAGAACCTTGCCTTCGGCCATCACCATTACGCGCGTGCAGAGCGACATCACGAATTCCATGTTGTGCTCGATGACAACGAAAGTGGCGCGTTTCTCCCGGTTGATCGCCGCGAGTCGGTCCTTGAGATCCGCGAGCATTGTTAGGTTGACGCCGCCGGCAGGCTCGTCGAGCAGCACGAGACGCGGTCCGCCCATGAAGGCCATCGCTGCGTCGAGCAGTTTCTGCTGGCCATAAGAGAGGCCGCCCGCGGGCTCATCGGCGAGATGGTCGAGCTTGAAGAAGCCGATCATCTGATTGGCGGCCTCCGTCAGGCCGGCATCGGATGGGCCGAGCAGGCGTGACAGCATGTTACCTTGGTGTTCCTGACCGGCGAGGATCAGATTTTCGCGCACCGACAGCTTTGGGAATACCTGCAGCAATTGAAACGTGCGGCTGACACCGAGGCCGTTCAGCTCCGACGGCCGCATCCCGGTAACCACCTTGCCGTCGACCTTCACTTCGCCGGCGCTCGGTGTGAGCTGGCCGAGGATGCAGTTGAACAGCGTGGACTTGCCGCAGCCATTCGGGCCGATCAGGCCGAGGATTTCGCCTTCCTGGACATCGAACGAGACGCCGTTGACAGCGGTGATGCCGCCAAAGCTCTTGCGGATATTGCTGACTTCGAGGACTGCGGTCATGGCGCCGTTTCCAGTTTCGCTTTGGCGACCGCGCGCAACGCGGAAGCGGCCTTGGTGCGGCGTTCGGAGATGTAACGATCGAGAATGCCGAGAATGCCGGTGGGTGAGTAGATCAGTAGCAGGATCACCGCGATGGCATAGAGCATGAGATAGTAACCCTGCGTGAAGCGCAGCCATTCAGGCAGCAGCACAGCGATCATTGCGCCGAGGAAGGGCCCGAAGAAGAAGCCGGAGCCGCCCACGATCACCATCATCAGGAGATCGAGGGACAGCGACAGGTGGAATGGCACGGGATCGACATATTGGGTCAGCGGCGCATAGAGCGTGCCAGCGACGCCGCCGAGTGCGGAGCCGATCGCAAAGGCCATCAGCGTATAGCGCCGTGTGTCGATGCCGAGCGAAAGCGCACGAACGGGATTTTCGCGCAGCGCAATGAAAGCACGGCCCCAGGGCGAACGGATCAGCCACCAGACGGCCAGTGAGACGAGCCCGAGCGATCCCAGACAGACATAATAGAATGGCAACGGTCGTCGCGTCGGATAGCTAAAGATCTCCGGGCGAGGGATGTTGCTGATGCCGTAGATGCCCTTGGTCAGCCAATCCTCGTTGCGGAAGACAAGGAAGGCCAGCGTCGAAAAGGCGAGGGTGACAAAAGCCAGGTAGTGATGCTGCACGCGCAGGGCGGGATAACCGAGGATCCAGCCGATAACGAAACACAGCACGATGGCGACGCCGAGTGCCGCGATCAGCGGCATGCCGCTGGAGGTCATGATCGCCGCGGTATAGGCGCCGATGCCGACAAAGGCGCCCTGCGCCAGCGAGACCTGCCCGGCATAGCCCAGCGTCAGATTGAGCCCCATGGCGGCGATGGTCATCACAGCCCACTGGCTGAGGATGAACAGGCCGTAGCGGTTGAAGTTCATCGGAACGATGATCAGCGCGGCAATGACAACGATGCCGAAGCCGATCTTGAGATACTTGGCCGCGGTCATACGGTGCGCTCCTCGGGGCGGCCGAGCATGCCCTGCGGCCGAAACAGAATGATCGCGATCAACAGAACCAATGGCACGGCGGCGCGATACTGGGTGGAGACATAGGCGGCTGACAGATTGTCGACGACGCCGATCAGCAGGCCGCCGGCAATGGCGCCGCGGACCTGATTGAAACCGCCGACAATGGCGGCGATGAACGCTGCCTGGCCGAGCACTTCGCCGTTGGAGAATTTAGCGAGATAGATCGGTGTGATGAGAAGCGAGGCCAGCGCGACCAGAAACGCATTGATCAGGAAGGTCAGCAGGATCATGCGTTCAACGGGCACGCCAATGATGCGTGCGACCGTCGGGTTCTGCGCGGCAGCTTGCATCTGGTGACCGATGGAGGTGCGGTTCAGCAGTGTTGTCAGGCCGAGTACTGCGAGAATCGCCAGCACCAGCACGCCGATGCTCTGCAGGGCGACGACGCGGCCGAAAATCGTGATGTCACCGCCCGGGATGATCGATGGAAATGGCGAGGCTTCGGCGCTCCAGAATTGCTTGGCGGCCTCTTTGATACCGATGGCCAGGGCCATGGTCGCAATCGCCAGCGGCAGCACGCCATGGCGCAGCATTGGATCGACCAGCAGCATCTTGAAGCCGAGGCCCAGCAGCAGCAGCGACAGCGCGATGCCGATCAGGATCGCCAGCCAGAACGGTGCACCGGCATGCATCACCGCCAGCATCAGGAAGGCCGGCAGCATGACGAATTCGCCCTGCGCGAAATTGATGGTCTGCGAGGTCTGCCACAGCAGCGTGAATCCGACGGCGACGATCGCGTAGATCGCCCCGGTGGCAAGACCTGCGATGAGGAGATCGAGAAGGTTGGACATGTGGTTCTCCAAATGGCCGGCAGCTAAAGCACCGGCCGCGCGCTCCCTCGCCCCGCTTGCGGGGAGAGGGCTGGGGAGAGGGGCTCTTGCGAGTGAAACACTCGCTCCCCCTCACCCGAAGCCTCGCTTCCGCTCGGCTCCGACCTCTCCCCGCAAGCGGGGAGAGGTTAAGTACGCGAGGCCTCAGTTGCCGAGCTTTGGCAGCACCTGCTTGACGACCTGCTTGCCCTCGACGATCTCGACCAGGAAACCCTGTCTATCGATGTCGCCATTGGCGTCGAAGGTCGCGTCCATCAGGATGCCTGGCTCCTTGGCGGCGGTGATGGTGAAGCCGTGCAGCGCGTCGGCGAAGCCCTTGGAATCGACCTTGCCCATTTTCTCGGTGGTGGCCTTGATCATGTAGATCGCGAGCCAGCCCTTGAGGCCGTTATGGTCCGGGACGTAGTTATACTTCTTCACGAACTTGTCGCGGAACGCCTTGATCAGTTCGACCGGCGCGTCGGTGGTGAGGCCGACATGGCCGCGGGCACCGTTGGCTGCGTCGCCGGCGAGTTCGACGACCTTCTGTCCGACCAGCGTGGTTTCGCCGACCAGCGGCACGGTGATGCCCTGGCGCTTCAGCTCCTTGAGTATGCGCGCGCTCTCTTCTTCGTTAACATAGACGAATACCGCGTCTGGCGCCGCTCCCTTGATCTTGCTGACGTCGGCCGCGAAATCGGCCTGGCCGGCTTCGGTTGAGAGATCGGCCGCGACCTTGATATTGTACTTGGCGAATTCCTTGCTGATGGAATCGCGCCCGCCTTTGCCGAAATCATTGTTGACCCAGACGATGGCGACGGACTTCGCCTTCAGTTCATCGTTGATATATTTGGCGACCTTCGGCATCGACGACTGCTGGCCGAAGGAGGTGCGGAACAGAAACTTGTTACCGGCCTGGGTCAGTTCGGCGGCTTCGCCGCCCATGATCTGCGCGATGCCGGCTTCGGCGGCGAGCGGCGCGGTGACCTTCACCGAGCCGGAATAGCCGGGCCCGAGCAGCACATAAGGCTCGGCGTCCAGTGCCTTCTGAACCTGGGCGCGGGCGACACCGGGGTTCGACTGTGAGTCTGCGTGGGTCACTTCCAGCTTGCGGCCGAGCACGCCGCCCTTGGAGTTGATCTCCTCGATCGCGAGATCGATGCCGTTCTTCCAGTTGGTGCCGACGGTGGCGCCGCCGCCCGAGAGCTCGGCGACATTGGCGAGTTTAATAGGGGCTCCGGACTGCGCGATGGCAGCGCCGGTCAATACAGTCGCGAGCAGGGCGCTCGCCAAAAACACTGGCTTCATGGAATCCTCCTGTTGCTATTGTTGTGTTTGTGGACGCGGCCTTATGAGCGGCCGCTTCATTCAGGCTGCATTTGGTGTCGGGTACCTTTTGACCATGACGGCGTCGAAAGCAATTCCCATTTCAGTCGGTGAAGGCGCAAATCCTGTAAACAACTCAAAGGCATCGGCGGCCTGGTAGATCGCCAGATCGCGGCCGGTCATTACCGGAGCTCCCTTCGCCTTGGCCGCGTTGAGCAACGGCGTCCACAGCGGGGAATACACCGCATCCGCAACCCACGCTTCCGCATGCAGCAGCGCATCCGGCACAGGCGTGCCACGGTTGGGCAACATGCCGATGGGGGTGCCATTGACGATGCCGACTGCACCGCGAACCGCGTCATCGACGCTGTCCGCCACGCGGATGCTTTGCCGGTTGTGGAGTAGGGAAACGAGATGCCGGGCCTTGGCCGTGTCCGTATCGAAAATCCGGATTTCCGAAACGCCGAGATCAACCAATGCAAAGGCGATGGCCTTGCCGACGCCGCCGGTGCCGATGACCGCGACCGGGCCATGGTTGGAATTGGCGACCAGTTGCCTGGCGGCCCTTGCAAAGCCCGTGGTGTCGGTGTTGTGGCCAGTCAGTCTGCCGTCGCGGACCACAACGGTGTTGACGGCGCCGATGGCTTTGGCCCCCGGGGACAGATCATCGAGCAGATCGACCACGGCTTCCTTATAGGGGAAAGTCACGTTTATGCCGGCAAAACCGAGGCGACGGACGCTGTCCAGGATGGCGCGCAATCCGCTGCGGTCGGCACCGGCGATTTCGATCAGCTGATAGTAACAGCGTGCACCCATGGCGTCGGCGGCCCGCTCATGCATCGCCGGCGACGCCGAATGCGCGATCGGCGCACCAAGCAGGCCGGTAAGGAAGCGTTGGCCCGTCGCCGGGGTATGGGGCGTCGCAGAGGTCATGAACGGATGGCCAATACTGTCAATCATCATCAGAAACAGGACAGAAGATAGCGCGGCGGCGATCTAACACAATTACCCTGTTATACAACAAACATAACATGATGTTATTTTTTACGGACGCGCGCGGCCGGCTTTGCGGCGGCAATTTTGTGAGAGCCGACTGCGCGCATCTCGGTGCGCAGGCAGTCGATGAAATGCTCGATATGCAGTGACAGCGGCGCGCCGCGTTTCACGGCGACGTAGGTATCGAACCGGGTGGGTTCGACGATGCGGATCACCTCGACGCCGGGATAGCCGCCATGGGCCACCGTGAACTGGTCTATGACCGCGATGCCCAACCCTGCCTTCACCAGGGCACAGACCGTGGTGCCAAATCTCGCCCGGATGGTGATGTCGTATTTGAGTTTATTGCGGGCGAAGATCTCCGCCATGATCCGGCCGTAGGGATCGTTGGGATCGATGCCGATGAGGGGGTACCGGATGATCTCCTTGGCCGAGACCTGCTTGCGACCTGCGAGTTCGTGTCCCTCTGGCACGATGCAGAACAATTCGCCGGATGCCAGCGGCATGAAGTCGAGCCCGGGATGTTCGAGCCGATAGCTCATGGCGACGCAGTCGCCGCGACCGAGCAGCAGATAGTCGATGGCCTCCTCAAGCTTGAGAATGTTGATGTCGATCCGCAGGCCGGGGTAACGCCGCCGCACCTGCTCGATGGCGCGCGGCACCATCACCTGCGAGATACTGGGAACCGATCCGATGCGCAGTTCCGACAGCGTTCCGTGGCCGATCTTCGAGATGATCTCGGTGAGATCGTCGACTTTCTTGTAGACACCGTTGATCTGTTCGAAAATATTCTGCGCTTCAGGCGTCGGGAAGTAGCGTCCGTTCTGGCGCTGGAAGAAGCGGATGCCGAGCGACTTCTCGGTGTATTTGACCAGGCGGCTGATGCCGGGCGCGGACACATTCAGGAGTTTGGCAGCGCCGCCAATGGTGCCCGTCACCATGACGGCGCGGATCACTTCAACCTGGCGTAACGTCATCATGCGCAAAAACTCTCGTTATGCTGAACGGCGCGGATGGTGCGCCAGAATGCGCGCTCTTCTGCCCTGGATGGACATGGTACCGACCGCGTCCTGCGACCCGGGGAGCATTTTCCGCAGAGGTTATCAGAACACATCTGAATTGATTCAATTTTTACCGACAGTTCGCAATCGAATTAACGCAAGTTGTAGGAGTGGATTGTAGAAGGGGCGCATTGGTCTATTTTCAGGTCAGCCCACATTCGTCGTTTCCGCCGTTGAGGTCCTATGCGCGTCGCTGTCGTCCACGATTGGCTCTACACGCTGGGCGGTGCCGAGCAGGTGCTGCGCGAGATATTGCAGTGCTATCCGGAAGCGGATGTGTTCACGCTGTTCGATGTGCTGACGCCAGAAGATCGCGCCAAGATTGGCTTCAAGAAGGCGCGTACCAGCTTCCTGCAGAAGATGCCGTTCATCCGCAAACGTCATCGGTCATATTTGCCACTCATGCCGATCGCGATCGAGCAGTTCGATCTGTCGGGCTACGACCTGGTTATTTCCAGCAGCTATGCGGTGGCCAAGGGCGTGATCACCGGCCCGAACCAGCTTCACGTGTCCTATGTGCATTCGCCGATGCGTTATGCGTGGGATCTGCAGCACGCTTATCTGAATGAAAGCGGCTACACCGCTGGCATCAAGAGCGCGTTGGCGCGGGCGTTGCTGCACCGCATCCGGATCTGGGACGTGCGCACGGCCCATGGGCCAGACGCCATGCTGGCGAACTCCAATTTCGTCGCCAAGCGGATCAAGAAGGTCTATGGCCGCGACGCCAAGGTCATCTATCCGCCGGTGACCATGTCGAAGTTGCCGGTTGATCTGCCGATCGGAGACCACTTCCTCGCGGCAAGTCGTCTGGTGCCCTACAAGAAGATCGAAGCCGTGATCCAGGCCTTTGCTGAATTGCCGGATCAGAAGCTGATCGTTGCAGGCGACGGCCCGGATGCGGAGCGGTTGAAGGCAATCGCCGGCCCGAACGTGACATTTGTCGGCTTTGTCAGTGATGAGAAGCTGCGCGAATTGATGGCGACGGCGCGTGCCTTCGTCTTTGCTGCCGAGGAGGACTTCGGGATCATCGTTGTCGAAGCTGAATCCGAGGGGGCGCCTGTTCTGGCGTTCGGCCGCGGCGGTGCGCGCGAGACGGTCTCGGCCTCTCCCGAATTGCGCACCGGCATGTTTTTCGATTCCAACGAGCCGAAGGCGATTGCAGAATGCGTTCGCGCTTTCGTGGCCAATGAGAGTTCATTTTCGCGTGCCGATTGCCGCATGCAGGCCGAGAAATTCTCGGCTGAGCGTTTCCGCAACGAACTGATGTCGTTCGTGAACGATCACATGCGGACGTTCAGCGGTGAGCGGCGGCGCAATCGCGATGGCGGTTCGCCGGATGCGGCGGGCTTCAAGCGGCGCTGGAGCGATGCCAAGGATTCCGCCCGAAGCGAATAGGCATCTGCCGTTACGATGACGCCCGCGACCCCGGCCCTTTGTAATCCGGAAACCGCGACAGCATGGCGGTCTTCAGGAACTTGAAGTGCGAGATGCTGACAGCAAGGTCGCGCAACCGGCGCTGGCCGTTTGAAATTTCGGTCTCGAACAGGTCCAGGTGATCGCTGTCGAGCTTCTCCCGCGTAAGATACTCGTCGTCCCCATTGCCGAAGGTCACAGCCGCGCGCGCCAGCACATCGTCAACGCGCCGGGTGAGGCCGGCCTGTTCGGCTTCGGCATTGCTGAGCGCGCTATCGAGGGCCGAAAGGACGTAATCCAGCCGCTCACGATCAGTTTCGGCATCGCGCTCGGCCGAACGCGCCCTGAACTCACGCTCGCCGACAAGGCTGCGAAGATAGTTCTGGGCACGAGCCCGCAGGAACATCTGGAACATGCCGTATCCGGTCCAAGGGCGCGCGGCGGTATGCCGCGCAATGGCGCAGCTTGGCCGATTATGGTGATCAATCGGTTAAGAAATCGGATACGTGATCAGGCAGGCTTGCAGAACATCGCGATCGCCAACTCGATCCGCGTGTTGAGCATGCGCCGGTTGAGGCGATAGCTGTTATCCGCCATCAGCCTGAAATGATCATTGGCGAACACGATACCGAGCAGCATTTCGGACACCTGCTTGATGGGCTGATCGCGCAGCTCGGACCGGAGCGTCACGCGCTTAAGGGCCTCTACCACGTCCCGGGCGCCCAGTTCGAAGATGACCTCGGCGAAGATACCGGCGATATCCGGGGAGAGCAGGCGTTCGCTGATGATCAGCCGATGCAGCGCGATCTCGTCGGGCGCCAGGGCTATATCGACAATGCGCTTCAGGGATAGCCTCAACTGGTCGATCGGCGTGCCTTTGGCTTCCGCGTGACCGAAGCGGACTTGCGGCAGGCTTCGTAGCAGCATGGCGCGGAACAGCTCGCTCTTGCTGGCGAACATCTTGTAGAGCGTTTTCTTCGACATCCCGGCCGCACCGGCGATGTCATCCATGGTGGTCGCCGCGAAGCCCTTCAACGTGAAGGTTGCTTTGGCTACCGTGAGCAGATGCTCGGTGCGTTCGTCGGATGGCGAAGCCGAAGTGCTCGATGCGGCAGGACCCGCTGGCGGCAGACGCGTTGCCTGCGACAAAGTGCCGTCGCGATTCTTCCTCGCACTTGCTGGTGCAACCATTGCGCATCGATTCCGTTAATGGAGGCCGTCTCACAAACGCTTGAGCAGCGACTTCCCCCGCAGTATAGCGCTTGACTTCCCGGAAGGAAACTACCAAGTTTCCTGCACGGAAACTGAAGAGTTTCCACATATTTCCAACGGCGACGTCGTCCGCGATTTGCGCGGATGCCGGACGCCGTTTTGTATTGGTGAACTGATGATGAGCCTTGGATTTGCGCGCCCTTTCGCCCTGGTTGGCTTGTTGGCGCTCACGGGATGCGGCGAGGCGAAGAAGGAAGCTACGGCTCCGCCGGCGCCCGAAGTTGGTGTTCTGGTTCTGAAGACACGGGAGGCGCCGGTCTCCACCGTGCTTCCCGGCCGGGTCAATGCCTATCAGGTCTCGGAAGTGCGGCCGCAGGTTACGGGAATCCTGCAGAAGCGAAACTTTGTCGAAGGTTCGGAAGTGAAAGCAGGCGATCTTCTCTACGAGATCGACCCGGTTCAATATCAGGCTGCGCTCGAAAGCGCGGAGGCTGCGGTTCTGAAGGCGCAAGCCAATCTCGTGAGCGTGCGGCTGAAGGCCGAACGCAAGACGCAGTTGCTCAAGACCAATGCCGCCAGTCAGCAAGATGTCGATGATGCAGTGGCGACCTTCAAGCAGGGAGAAGCCGATCTGAAGGCTGCCGAGGCCAATCGCGATACCGCAGCGATCGCGCTCGACCGCACGAAGGTGACCGCCTCGATCTCCGGTCGCATTGGAAAGTCGTCGATTACGCCGGGTGCCCTAGTCACCGCGAGTCAGGCCAGTGCGCTTACCACGATCCAGCAACTCGATCCGATCTATGTGGATCTCGATCAATCGACCTCGGAAATGGAGCGGCTGCGCTCGCAGCTTCAGAGCGGCCGGTTGAAGCAGCCGGATGGTCGTGTCCAGATCGAGCTGTTGCTGGAGAACAGCAAGACTTACGACCAGAAGGGCAAATACAGCTTCACCGATTCCAGCGTGAATGAGGCGACCGGTTCGGTCAGCACCCGCGCCATCTTCGCAAATCCAAACCGGGCGCTATTGCCTGGCATGTATGTGCGTGCGCGCGTTGTGGCCGGTGTCGATCGCACTGCGATCATGATCCCGCAGCGTGCGGTGTCGCGTAATCCGCTCGGGCAAGCGACCGCCATGTTCGTCGACAAAGACGGCAAGGTCGAGCAGCGCATTATCGAAGTCACTCAGGCGGTCGGCAACAACTGGCTTGTCGAGCGCGGCGCTGCCTCGGGCGATCGCGTGATCATCGACGGATTGCAGAAGGTCAAGCCGGGCGCCAATGCGCGGACCGTCGAGGTGACCGTCGATCCCGCCACCGGCCTGACCCTGAATCCGGGCAAGCAGGCTGACGCGGGCCCCGACGCTGCGCCCATAGCCCGTAAGGAATAACGGTATGTCGCATTTCTTCATCAAGCGGCCGATCTTTGCCTGGGTCCTTGCGATCCTGATCATGTTCGGCGGCCTGCTGGCCATTCTCGGGCTGCCGATTGCCCAGTACCCGCAGATCGCGCCGACGGTGATCACGATCTCCGCGACCTATCCGGGCGCAAATGCGCAGACGGCGGAGAACTCGGTGACCAAGGTCATCGAGCAGAACATGACCGGCGTCGACTATCTGCAATATATGTCGTCCTACTCGACCTCGACCGGCACTGTGCAGATCTCGATCACCTTCAGCAACGAGGCCAATCCCGACATTGCGCAGGTGCAGGTGCAGAACAAGCTGCAGCTTGCGATGCCGCTGTTGCCGCAGGTGGTGCAGCAGCAGGGCCTGCGCGTGGTGAAGTCGTCGTCGAGCTTCCTGATGGTTCTCGGCTTCGTCTCGGAGGACGGCAGCATGACCGCCAGCGACATCGCGGATTATGTGGCGAGTTCGATCAATGAACCGATCAGCCGCGTTTCGGGCGTCGGTCAGGTACAGTTGTTCGGCGCTGAATATGCGATGCGGATCTGGCTCGATGCCGACAAGCTCGCGAAATACAATCTGATGCCGGGCGATGTCACCGCGGCCATCACAGCTCAGAATACCCAGGTGACCGCAGGCCAACTCGGCGGGCTCCCGGCAGTCGATGGCCAGCAGCTCAATGCGACGATCACATCGCAGAGCCGGTTGCAGACAATCGAACAATTCAACGACGTCATCCTGCGGACCAGCACGTCGGGCCAGACGGTTCGTATCAAGGATGTCGCTCGCGTCGAACTCGGCTCCAAGAGTTATGACGCCGTCGCGCGCTACAATGGCAAGCCGGCGGCCGGCATGGGCATCAGCCTGGCAACCGGTGCCAATGCGGTGGCCACATCCGAGGGTGTGAAGGCGCGCATCAATCAGCTCACGGCGAATATGCCGGCGGGGCTGAAGGTGATCTACCCTTATGACACGACGCCATTCGTGAAATTGTCGATCGAGAAGGTCGTGCACACGCTGTTCGAGGCGATCGTGCTGGTCTTCATCGTGATGTTTGTATTCCTGCAGAGCTGGCGGGCGACCATCATCCCGACCATTGCCGTGCCGGTGGTTCTGCTCGGCACCTTCGGCGTACTGTCGATTGCCGGATATTCCATCAACACGCTGACCATGTTCGCGATGGTGTTGGCAATCGGCCTTCTCGTCGACGACGCCATCGTCGTGGTGGAGAACGTCGAGCGCGTGATGGAGGAAGAGGGCCTGTCGCCGCGCGAGGCGACCGAGAAGTCGATGCACGAGATCACCGGCGCACTGGTCGGCATCGGTGTCGTGCTGTCAGCGGTGTTCATTCCGATGGCCTTTTTCAGCGGCTCTGTCGGCATCATCTATCGCCAATTCGCGCTCACCATCGTGTCGGCCATGGTGCTATCGGTGCTGGTGGCGATGATCCTGACGCCGGCATTGTGCGCGACGATTCTGAAAAAGCCCGAGAAGAGTCATGGCCAGAAGCGCGGTTTCTTCGGCTGGTTCAATCGCACTTTCGATCGCACTGCGAGTGGCTATGAAAAGACCACGGGTGCTGTGGTACGGCGGCCCGCCGCTGCCTTGATCGCTTTCGTCGCCGTTGTCGCCGGCATGGTGCTGCTATTCGTCCGGTTGCCGAGCTCGTTCCTTCCCGACGAAGACCAAGGCACGCTCATCTCGCTGATCCAGCTGCCGGTGGGCGCCACCGCCGGCCGCACGCTCGACGTGATCAAGCAGGTCGAGCACCAGTTCATGGAGAATGAGAAGGATACGGTGCAGGGCGTGTTTGCGGTGCGCGGCTTCAGCTTCGCCGGGCAAGGTCAGAATGTGGGCCTCGCATTCATCAGCCTGAAGCCGTTTGCGGAACGTGCGGATCACGCGAAGTCGGCACAGGCCATCGCCGGACGCGCGATGGCAGTCTTCTCGAAGATTCGTGATGCGATGGCCTTCACCGTGTTGCCGCCGTCGCTGCCGGGCTTCGGCAATGCCAGTGGCTTCGACTTCTATCTGCAGGACTCCGGCGGTGCCGGCCACGAGGAGCTGCTAAAGACCCGCAATCAATTGCTCGGACAGCTTGCAGGCGACAAGCGTGTCGCGCAGTCGCGGCCGAACGGTCAGGATGATACGCCGCAATTCAATCTCGATATCGATCAGCCGAAAGCCACGGCGCTTGGCATCAACCTGACCGACCTCAACACGACGCTGTCGGCGGCGTGGGGCGGCTCTTATGTCAACGACTTCATTGACCGCGGCCGCGTGAAACAGGTCTACGTGCAGGGCGACGCGCCGTTCCGGATGGGGACGACCGATATCGGAAGATGGTATGTGCGCAACGGGTCGGGCTCGATGGTGCCGTTCACAGCTTTCGCGAGCGAGAGATGGAGCTACGGCTCGCCGCGCCTCGAGCGTTACAATGGCGTGGCGGCCGTGCAGATCCAGGGACAGGCGGCACCCGGCACCAGTTCGGGCACCGCGATGACCGCGGTCGACGAACAGGTGAAGAAACTGCCGGCCGGCTATACGCATGAATGGACGGGTCTGTCGTTTCAGGAACGGTTGACCGGCAGCCAGACACTTTATCTCTATGCGATTTCGGTTCTGATCGTGTTTCTCTGTCTCGCGGCCCTCTATGAGAGCTGGTCTATTCCCTTCGCCGTGATGCTATCTGTGCCGATAGGTATCCTTGGAGCGCTGGCGGCGGCCACGATGTTCGGGCAGGCCAACGACGTCTATTTCCAGGTCGGTCTACTCACGACGATAGGCCTGTCCGCGAAGAACGCGATTCTGATCGTGGAGTTTGCCATCGAGCAACAGGCGGCGGGCAAGTCGCTGGTCGAGGCGACGTTGCACGCAGCGAGACAGCGTCTGCGCCCGATCCTGATGACCTCGCTGGCTTTCGTTCTCGGCGTGCTGCCGCTGGCGATGGCGACCGGTGCAGGTTCGGCCAGCCAGAATGCCATCGGCATCGGCGTCGCGGGCGGCATGGTCACCGCGACGGCACTCGGCATCTTTTTCGTGCCGGTGCTTTATGTGTTGGTGCAGCGCCTGTTTCCGGGCCGCAAGAAGGACGAGAGGGGCCAGGCGCAGGAGCATGCAGTGGCATCGCCCGCGGAGTAACCGCCTCATGCCGGACATTCCGTCCGGCATATAGCGGTCGCCGGGAAATTCCGGCTATCCTCCCGAAGAATGAGAGAAATGGAAACAGATGCCGCTTCCTTCGGATGACCGCCGCGTGATCAACGACTCCAGCGGCAAGGCGAGTGCTGCGCGGTTTGCGGAAATAATTCGGCCGCGGCTGTCGGTGCCTTTGGTCGCGGCGCCGATGTTTCGCGTGTCAGGTCCGGATCTCGTCATTGCCGCCTGCAAGGCCGGTGTGATCGGTTCGTTTCCCACCGCCAATTGCCGAACCGACGATGAACTCGATGGCTGGATAGGGCGCATTCTCGGCGCGCTCCGGCCGGACGACGCGCCGTTCTGTCCGAATCTCATCATTCGCCGCGAGAGCTTGCAGGATGATCTTGCGACGGTGATCCGGCATGGCTGCGAGATGGTGATCACCAGCGTGGGGCCGCCGGACGCCGTCGTCGCACCACTGCATGATGCAGGCTGCATGGTGTTTGCCGATGTCGCCTCGATCCGTCATGCGAAGAAAGCCATTGCAGCGGGAGTCGATGGGCTCGTCCTGCTGACGGCGGGTGCCGGCGGGCAGACCGGCTGGGTCAACGGTTTTTCGTTCGTGCGCGCGGCTCGCTCGTTCTGGGAGGGGCCGATCGTGCTGGCCGGCGGCGTGTCGGACGGGCAAGCGGTGTTTGCCGCCGAGGTGCTCGGCTGTGATCTCAGCTATATGGGCACCAAGTTTATTGCCACCGAGGAGAGCATGGCGGTGGACGAGTACAAGCAGATGCTCGTCACGTCCGAACTCGATGATGTTCTGCTGTCGCGGGCCTTCACCGGACTGGAAACCAATACGCTGGTTCCCTCGATTGTCGCCGCGGGCCTTGATCCGAAAGATCTGCCGACGGACATGACCAAAGAACGCGCCGATGCGCTCTATGGCCGGCAGGCGACGTCCGGGGTCAAGCGATGGCGCGATGTCTGGAGCGCAGGCCACTCTGTCTCAGGTGTTGCTGCAATCGAGCCCGTAGCGACGCTGGTCGCCCGGACGCGCGATGAATATGAGACTGCGCGTTCAACGACACGTCGTTCGCCTGCGGGGCCAGCGCGCTAGGAGTGAAGCATTCGCGCCCGACGCAGGGTTTCGGACGGCAATTCCGCAAAGTGGCGCTTGTAGTCAAGCGAGAACTGGCTGAAGTGCCAGAAGCCCCACTTCACCGCGATATCGTACACACCGATCTGCTCATCGACGCATCGCTTGAGTTCGCGGCGGACGCGGTTGAGCCGCACCGCTCGGAGGTAGTGGATTGGATTGCTGCCGAGCACGTCCTGAAAACAGTAGTTCAGCTTGCGGCGGCTGGCACCGACGCCCTTGCAGACATCGAGGATCGACATCGGCTCGTCCGGCCGCGCGAGCATCAAGGCGCAGGCGCGTTCGACCAGACGCTTGCGCGCATTGCCGCCGCGCAGGTCGTCGCAAGGCTGCAACGTTGGCAACAGGTCGATAATTTCCGATAGCAAATTGTCTTCGAGATGCTGACGGGCGGCAATGTCGTCCAGAATTTGCGGTGTCTGCGCGACGATCTGGTGCGCATAGACCAGCAACTGCCGGACGCGGTCGATCGCATCCGGGTCCGTCTTCAATTCCCTCAACTGATGCCAGAGGCCGTCGGGCAGTTCGATCTGCAAAGCAGCCAGTGTCTTTTCCATCAGCGCCGCGTCCATCACGACGCCACGCAACTCGAACTCCGGCGGTGTGCACATGTCGACTTCTGCATCGAAGCACGTGATGACGTTGCCCGGCGACATGCAGGCGCCGTTGAAATTGATGTCGGTCTGGGTATTCCACGGTAGCGCGATGCCGAAGCTGTCGGAGCCGAGTAGTCCGTATTGGCGCACTTTCTGGCTTGTGGTTTCCCTGAACACCTGAAGTCCGGGCAGCCGTACCTCGGTGAAAGTGCCGCGAAAAGCGCCGCAACTGATCTGATCGTAATCCAGCCGCCAGCGGCCGAGATTGGCGCAATGCGTATCGACGTCATCGCTCGCGGTGTCGAATAGCCAGGAATCCGTAGCTATTGCAGCGCTTCCACCAGCAGAGACATCAGGAGACAACAACATGCCGGATCCACTCTTGGCCGCTCAATCAGGGTGCAGATGTCAATCTAAGCAAAGCCTATGCCAGTCCCGCTGGAAAGGCATGTGCTGATTTTCGCAAGAATTGCCGATTCTTGATAACGGCCAAATCCGCCCCCGCCGATGATCCCGCATGCGAGCAGGCCCCTAGGGCGGTTCGCTATCATGCTGCGGTGCCATACGAGGTCGAGATGAAGCCAAGTGACGTCATGAGGGGTGCGCCTCCTTCGGCCGAAGCGCTGGTAACCCGCTTCAACTGGCGGAATTATCCGTACAGCCAGTGGAGCTTTCGCAATACGCGGCAGGTGCTGCCGACGGCGGATATCCGACGCTCCTCAACGCCGAGCGCACTGACGTCATCGGTTCGCGATCTCACCACGGTGGCCTTTGTCGCCGACGGAAAGCAGACAACGGTCGCCGAAACGCTGGCGCAGACCTACGCGGACGGATTGCTGGTGATGCAGCACGGCAGGATCGTCAGCGAATGGTACGGCGAGGGCATGACGCCGCATACGCCGCATCTCGTGTGCTCGGTCAGCAAATCGATCTGCGGCACGCTGGGCGGCATCCTCGTCGAGCGCGGTCTGCTCGATGTCGATAAGTCGATCGCCCACTATGTTCCTGAAGTAGCTTCATCGGTCTACGGCGAATGCACCGTTCGTCATCTGCTCGACATGACCGTCGCGATCAAATTTGACGAGGACTACGACGACCCGGATGGCGATGTCGTCAAATATCGCCTCTGCAATGGCTGGGACGTTCTGCCCAACGGCACCGCACAGGGCGACCAGCGCAGCTTCCTTGCGACGCTGCGGCCGAATGGTGGACCGCATGGCCAGGTGTTTCACTATGTATCGACCAATACCGACGTGCTGGGCTGGGTCTATGAGAAGGCCTGTGGCAAGCCCTATGCGCAGATCCTGTCCGACTACATCTGGGCGCCGATGGGCGCCGAGGACGACGCCTATATCACGCTCGATACGCATGGCGCGTCGCGCTCTGCGGGTGGCATCTGCGCGACGGTGCGCGATCTCGCCCGCTTCGGCGAGATGATCCGTAATCGCGGCCTCGCCAATGGAACGCAGGTGGTACCGGGCAACTGGGTCGATGACATCCATCTCAATGGCAATACGCAGGCTTTCGCCAATGGCGATCTCGCTTTCGTATTTCCGAGCGGTCGCTATCGCGCCTGCTGGTACACCATCGATCCCGCACGGCTCGATCTGGCGGCCGTCGGCATCCATGGCCAGTGGATCTACATCGATCCCACCACGGATACAGTGATCGTCAAGGTCGCGGCACAGCCGAAGCCGATGGATATCGCCATCGACCATCGCTGGCTTGCGGCGTTCCGTGCCATCGGCGAAGCGCTGTCCAAACCTACCATCTGACGTTTGCGCATCACCCTCATTGCCTGGAGACCGCCATGTTCAATGATTTCAGCCGTCGTTCGTTGCTCAAGGTCAGCGCCGCCGGTCTTGCCGTAGGAATGATGCCGCGTATCGCGCGCGCTCAATCAAGCAAGGTCATCCGCGCCGTCATGCACGCGCCGCTGCGTGCCACGGATCCCTTGATCAACACCGCATGGACCGGCCGCAACCACGGCCTGAACATCTATGACACGCTGTTCTCCACCGACTCGAAATTCCAGATTCGGCCGCAGATGGTCGAGGCCTATGAGGTCTCCGCCGACAAGCTGACCTATACGTTCAGGCTGCGCTCCGGCCTGAAATTTCATGATGGCGCGCTGGTGACGTCGGCCGACGTGATTCCGTCGCTGCAGCGCTGGGCCAAGCGCGACACCATGGGCTCGCGGATGATGAGTTTCGTCGCGGAGTTGAAGCCCGTCGATGAGCGCACGTTCCAGCTGGTGCTGAAGTCGCCTTACGGTCAGGTGCTGCAGACGCTGGCCAAGCCGTCGAGCATCATGCCCTTCATCATGCCGGCGCGTCTTGCCGCGCAGGCGCCGGATCAGCCGGTCACGGAGTTCGTTGGTTCCGGCCCGTTCCGCTTCATCGCGTCGGAGTTTCGCCCGGGCAACCGCGCCGTCTATGAGCGCAACGCGGATTACATCTCGCGCGACGAGCCGTCCGATGGCCTCGCCGGCGGCAAGATCGTCAAGATCGATCGCTACGAGTGGATCAGCATGCCGGACTTCCAGACGGCGGCGAATGCGCTGATCAACAAGGAGATCGATTTTCTTGAAGCCGCGCCGCACGACATCCTGCCGTCGCTGATCGCCGCAAAGGACGTTACCGTCGCCGACTACAATCCACTCGGCTTCATGTCGGTGGTGCGCATGAACTGGCTCACGGAGCCGTTCAACAAGCAGGAAATCCGGCAGGCCGTGATGTATGCGAGCGACCAGGCCGACTGGCTCGATGCGCAGGTCGGCAATCCCGAATATTATCAGGCTTCCGCTGCAATGTTCGGCGTCACCACGCCGCTGGCGAGCGAGGTTGGCTGGAACACCAAGCCGGATATTGCGCGCGCCAAGGACCTCCTGAAGAAGGGCGGCTACAAGGGGGAGAAGGTCGTGATGCTACAGGGCACGGACTCGCCGTTGCTGTCCGGCTCCAGCACCGTCACGGCGCAGAAGCTCCGTGCCATCGGCATGAACGTCGAGGTACAGACCATGGACTGGGGCTCGCTGCTGGCGCGCCGCGTCAAGCAGGATTCGACCGCCAATGGCGGCTGGTCGATGACCCATTGGGTCACCACCACGACTGAACTCATGAACCCGCTGGCTAGCACGGTGCTTGACACCCGCGGGAAGAATGGCGGCTTCTTCGGCTGGCCGGAAGACACCGAGATCGAAAGCCTGCGCAACAAATTTGCGCTGGAGCCTGAAGCCGCCGCCCAGAAGTCCGTCGCCGAGGCGATCCAGAAGCGCGCCTATGATGTGATGACGCATATTCCGGGAGGCCAGTTCCGTCAGCCGGTATCACACAGCAAAGCTCTCAAGGACATCGTGAGGGCGCCAGCGCCGCTGTTCTGGAACGTCGAGAAGACGGCATAACGTTATGGCGATCGCCGGCGTCCTCCTGAAGCGATCCGTATCGGTCGTCCCCGTGCTTGCGGTGGTCGCGCTGATTGCGTTCCTTCTTTTGCGCTTCTCGTCCGGCGATCCCGTGGCGCAGCTTGCCGGCGATAATGCCGATCCAGCAGCGATCGCCGCGATCCGCGCGCGGCTCGGCCTCGATCAACCATTGCCGGTGCAGTTCCTGCACTGGCTGTGGCGGCTTTTTCAGGGTGATCTCGGCATCTCCATCGTCTCCAATCAGCCGGTCTCGACGCTGATCGCCCAGCGCGTCGGTCCGACATTCGCCGTCTCGCTCACCACCATCATTTTCTCGGTGCTCGTCGGCGTGCCGATTGGTGTACTCGCGGCATGGCGTCGCGGTGGCTGGTTCGATCGTTTCGCCATGTGGACGTCGGTGACCGGCTTCGCCGTCCCGACCTTTGCCATCGGTTATTTCTGGATCTATCTGCTGTCGATGCAGCTGGGATTGTTCCCCGTGCAGGGCTATGCGCCGCTCTCGAATGGTCTCGGTGTTTTTCTGTGGCACCTCGCGTTGCCGACGCTGACGCTCAGTCTCGTCTATGTCGCGCTCATCGCCCGTGTCGCACGCACCAGCCTGCTCGAAGTTCTGAACGAAGATTTCGTCCGCACCGCACGCGCCAAGGGCCTGCCGGAGCCCATCGTGGTGTTCAAACATGCGCTGCGCAATGCTGCGGTGCCCATTGTTTCCATCGTCGGCATCGGCGTGGCGCTGCTGATCGGCGGCGTTGTCGTCACCGAGAGCGTGTTCAATCTGCCCGGTCTCGGTCGTCTTACCGTCGACTCGGTGCTGGCGCGTGATTACCCGGTGATCCAGGGGATCATCATGGTGTTCGGCGGCGCCTATGTGGCGATCAATCTCCTGGTCGATATCAGTTACACATTCTTCGACCCAAGGATCAGCGCGCAATGACCGCCACTACCGTCATAGCGCCAGCGTCTTCGCCTGTCGGCGTCTGGACCTTCGTCTCTAAACTGTTGCGCAACAAGACGATCCTGTTCGGCCTCGGGGTTCTCATCCTGCTTGCGTCGGTAGCGATCTTTGCCAGCGTGTTGTGGACGGTGGATCCGGCTGCGCTCAAGCCGCGCCTGCGACTGCGCCCGCCGAGCGCGGCCAACTGGCTCGGCACCGACAATCTCGGCCGCGATATCTGGAGCAGGCTGATCTATGGAAGCCGTGTGTCGCTGATTGTCGGCGCGGTGGTGGCAGTTATCGCGGTTATGGCCGGCAGCGCGCTTGGCCTGATCGCCGGCATGGTGCGCTGGATCGACAATGTGCTGATGCGCATGATGGATGGCATGATGGCAATTCCCGCGATTCTGCTGGCCATCGCGCTGATCGGCGGGCTCGGCGCCAATCTCGTCACCATCTGTATCGCCATTGCCATTCCCGAAATCCCGCGCGTCGCCCGCATGGTGCGCAGCGTCGTCCTGACCGTGCGCGAAGAAGCCTATGTCGAAGCTGCCGTCAGTATGGGCACGCGGCTGCCGGTGCTGGTTATCAGACATATTGTTCCCAATATTCTTGCGCCGCTGATCGTGCAGGCCACCTATATCGCCTCGTCCGCGATCCTGATCGAGGCCTCGCTGTCCTTCCTCGGCATCGGCATGCCCGACGAGATTCCGAGCTGGGGCAACATGATGGCCGATGCGAGGCTCTATTTTCAAATCAGGCCCGGCCTGATGCTGTTCCCCGGTATCTGCATTGCGCTCACCGTGCTCGGCATCAATCGGCTTGGCGACGGTCTGCGCGACATGCTCGATCCCCGTCTCGCGCGTTCGGTGGGAGGCGTCAAATGAGCGAGCCCGTCCTGGAAGTCGCGGGTCTCACCGTCGGGCTGACGCATGATGCCGAGGCACGCCGTATCGTCCGGGATATCAATGTCACCGTGCCGCTCGGGCAGATCGTCTGCGTCGTCGGTGAATCCGGCTCCGGCAAGTCAGTGACAGCTTTCAGCGTCATGGGCCTGCTCCCTGAAGGGCTGAAGCCTGTCGCCGGCTCGATCAAGCTGCTCGGCGAAGAGTTGATCGGGGCCACATCCGACCGGATGCGCGAACTACGCGGCAGCCGCATCGGCATGATATTTCAGGAGCCGATGACGGCGCTCAATCCGGTGATGACCGTGCGTGAGCAGCTTGCGGAGCTGATCGAATGGCATTCCGAAAAGCGGCATCCCAAGGCCGAAGTCGACAAGCGCGTTCTCGCGGCGCTGGAAGACATGCTGCTGCCCAATGCCGCGCAGATGATGCATGCCTATCCGCATCAGCTCTCCGGTGGTCAGCGCCAGCGCGTGATGATCGCCATGGCGATGCTGCTCGAACCGATCCTGCTGATCGCCGATGAGCCGACCACGGCGCTCGATGTCACGACGCAGAAGCAGATCCTGGTGCTGATCAAGGATCTGGTGAAACGCAAGAATATCGGCGTGCTCTTCATCACACACGATTTCGGCGTCGTTTCCGATATCGCCGATCAGGTCGTGGTGATGCAGAAGGGCGTGGTCGTGGAGAGCGGCGGCGCCGACGCTGTCCTCAAGAATCCCACGCAGCCTTACACACGTCTGCTGATCGATTCCGTACCCAAGGGTATCCGCATGGCGACCGCGGTGCGGGAGCCGATGCCGTCGGTGCTGGAGGTCAAGGCACTGAAGATGACCTATGGCCATCGCGGTTTCCTTGGCCGGGGCAGGGTGACGCAGGCGGTCAAGGAAGCTGCATTCACTTTGGGCCGCGGTGAAATTCTCGGCGTGGTCGGCGAGTCCGGCTCCGGCAAGTCGACGCTGGCGCGCTGCGTGTCGCGGCTGATGAAGCCGACATCGGGCGAGATCAGCTTGCTAGGCACCGATATCGCGCGCGCATCCAACGAGATGCTGCGTCCGCATCGCCGCTACATTCAGGTCGTGTTTCAGGATCCTTATCGGTCGCTCAATCCGCGCCTCTCGGTCGGACGATCGCTGATCGAAGGAGTCGTCAATTTTGGAGCGACGCCCGAAGTCGCACGCGTCAGGGTCGCGACACTGCTGGAGCTTGTCGGCATGGATACGCAGATCCTCGACCGCTTTCCGCATGAATTTTCCGGCGGTCAGCGCCAGCGCATCTGCATCGCGCGGGCATTGGCCTCGGAGCCGCAGATTCTGATTGCTGATGAAGCCGTCTCGGCGCTCGACGTTACCGTGCAGGCGCAGGTGCTCAAACTGTTCGCCGATCTGCGCAGCCGGCTTGGTCTTGCGATGCTGTTCATCACCCACGACCTGCGAGTCGCAGGTGAATTATGCGACCGCATCATGGTGATGAAATCGGGCGAGATCGTCGAAAGCGGCCCGACGGCCGACATCTTCGACAATCCGCAGCATCCCTACACACAGGCCTTGTTTTCGGCAGCCCCAGGCCGGGAGCGCTTGCAATGAGCGTCCTTAACCCTCGACGCTTCCCATCCCCCATGGCGCTAGGCGCCTTCAGGAGTTCTGCCTATGACGGTCATGACCAAGATCGAGAGTGACGCGATCGTTCAGCCAACGGCTGCGCCGGTGCCGTTCCATCCGCTCAACCCGCTGTCGCTGGATGAAATCGGGGCGGCCTGCGATCTCGTAAGGAGAGATGCCAAACTGTCGGCGCGGGCCCGCTTTCCCATCGTGCGGCTGGAAGAGCCGAGTAAGGCTGATCTGCGCGCCTATGCCGGTGGCACGCCGCTTCCGCGCCTCGCCTTCATCGTGGTGCTGGACTCCGCAACCGGCGCATCGACCGAATACATTGTCGATCTCACGGCCAGCAAGATCGTTGATACCAAGCTGCTGCCGAATTCTGAAGCGCCTTACGGCCAGCCGCCGGTGATGATCGGCGAGTTCATGCTGTGCGAGCAGATCGTCAAGTCCGACGAGGGCTGGCGTAACGCGATGCGCCGTCGTGGCATGTCCGACAAGGACATGGAGATGGCGCAGGTCGATCCGTTCTCGTCGGGCTTCTTCGATCGCGATTTCGAGCGCGGTCGCCGCATCGTGCGTGCCGTCACGTTCTTCCGCGAGGACATCAAGGACAACGCCTATGCGCATCCGGTCGAGGGTGTCGTGGCCGTCGTCGATCTGATCCACCAGAAAGTGGTCGATCTGCTCGATGACGAAGTCGTCATTCCGATTCCGAAGAAGAAGCGCAATTACGGCGCCCATGAGAACACCAATCCGCGCACCGACATCAAGCCGCTGAATATTGAGCAGCCGGAAGGTCCGAGCTTCAAGGTCGATGGCTGGAACGTGGAGTGGCAGAAGTGGAGTTTTCGTGTCGGCTTCACGCCGCGCGAAGGTCTGGTGCTGAACCAGCTTGGCTATCAGGACGGTGACAGGAAGCGCTCCATCATCCACCGTGCCAGCGTCACCGAAATGGTGGTGCCTTACGCCGACCCGAGCGCCAATCACTACTGGAAGTCGGCTTTCGATGCCGGCGAATACGGCCTGGGTATGCTCGCCAACGCGCTCGAACTCGGCTGCGACTGCCTCGGCAACATCCATTATTTCGACATCCCGGCGGCAGATGAGCAGGGCAAGCCGTTCACGATGAAGAATGCGGTCTGCATGCACGAAGAGGATTATGGCATCCTCTGGAAGCATTACGAATTCCGTAATGGGCTGTTCGAAGTGCGCCGCTCGCGGCGCCTCGTTATTAGCTTCTTCGCGACCGTCGGCAATTATGACTACGGCTTCTACTGGTATCTCTACCAGGACGGCACCATCCAGTTGGAGGCCAAGCTCACCGGCATCATCCAGACGGCGGCGGTGGCGCCCGGCCAGAAATATGCTTGGGGCGGCATGGTCGACGAGAATCTCGGCGGCCCGACGCATCAGCACTTCTTCAATGTCCGCATGCATATGGACCTCGACGGCGGCGGCAACACCGTGACCGAACACGAATTCGCGCAACGCCCGTGGGGTACGGACAATCCACACGGCAATGCGTTCGATCTCAAGAGCCGCACGCTGGCGCGCGAGCGCGATGCGGCGGCGATCGCCGACGGTCAGAGCGGCCGCTACTGGAAGGTCACCAACCCGAACAGCAAGAACAGCGTCGGCAATCCCGCGGGCTACAAGCTTTCCGTGATGCCGAGCCCGCTGATGCTGGCGCAGGAAGGCAGTTTCGTCCGCAAGCGTGGCGGTTTCGCCACCAGGCATGTCTGGGTGACGGCCTATGATCCTGCCGAGAAATACGCCAGCGGCGATTATCCGAACGTCCATGCCGGCGGCGACGGCCTGCCGCGCTACATCGAGCAGAACCGCAATATCGAGAACACCGACATCGTGTTGTGGCATTCCTTCGGACATACCCATGTCTGCAAGCCGGAAGACTTCCCGGTGATGCCGGTGGAATATGCCGGCTTCATGCTGAAGCCGAACGGCTTCTTCGCGGCGAATCCGGCGCATGATATCGCGCCGGAGCGCGATGGCCGCAGTGTGCTCAGCACCGAGGCGCCGACGGGAACTGTCGCCAGCTCCTGCTGCCACAAGTCCTGAGGCCATGATCGGGAGGCACGCGACATGATCTGCTGCCTCGTGGCCCTGCTTGCGGCGTTGCCCGGTGCCGCGGTAATCAGGCGGATGCGGGCAGGCCGCATAGGCCCCGGGAGCCGTGCAACGATCTGCACGGTTGGGTTGCGGCGCGATATCGCGCTCGCGATGGCAGCTGCCGGTATCATTATTGCGCTAACGGCTACCGCACTGCCGATTCACACGCTAAACCACACGGCATCCCCGCGCGCCTGGGGGCCGATCTGCTCGGCGCTCGACCGCATCTCTCCCGCCTCATCGCGCGATCTGCGCCAGGCGGCTTCGTACCGATAGAGGACTCTCATGCGTGATTTCATGGCCGTTGCCCGTTCCGTCGCCGTTGCCGAGCACGGGATGGCCGCAACCTCGCATCCGTTGGCGACGCTGGCTGCAGTGGAGATGCTGAAGTCGGGCGGCAATGCCATCGATGCGGCGCTGGCAGCGGTCGCTGTGCAATGCGTGGCCGATCCCGCGATGACGGGCATCGGCGGCGATTGTTTCGCCCTCTATTCGCCGAAGGGCGGCGCGCCGATCGCGCTGAACGGCTCCGGCCGTACGCCGGCCAAGATCGATTCCGAGAAATATGCGGCGTCCGGCGCCCGCGACATTCCCGAGACCTGTGTCGAGACCGTTACCGTGCCTGGCGCCATCGATGCCTGGTGCACGCTCAGCAAGGATCATGGCTCGAAGCCGCTGGCCGACGTGTTTGCCGCCGCCATCGATGCCGCCGAGAATGGCTTCCTCATTACGCCGCGCGTGTCCGCTGACTGGGCCAAATGGCGCCGCAAGCTGGAGCTGCATCCCGACGCGACCGCGCAATATCTGCCGGGCGGCCATGCCCCCGCGGTCGGTGACAAGCGCGTCCAGCCGGCGCTCGCTGCCACGCTGCGCCGGGTCGCGCGCGAGGGCCGCAACGGCTTTTACCAAGGCCAGGTAGCTGACGATATCATCACCACGCTGCGCGCCGTCGGCGGCGTGCATGAGGCCGATGATTTCAATGAGCAGCGCTCCGACTATGTGACGCCGATCTCGGCCAATCATCACGGCTATGACGTCGCCGAATGTCCGCCGAACGGACAGGGCCTCGCGGCGCTGATGATCCTGCGCGTGCTGGCCGGTTACGACATCGCCAATCTGAGCGAGGCCGACCGTATCCATGTGCTCGCCGAGGCGACAAAGGCGGCCTATCGCACGCGCGATGCCTATTTCTGCGACCCGCCTTATGGCCAGGTCGATGTCGAGCGCTTCCTGTCGGACAAATTCATCGGCGACCTTCGCGCCAAGATCGACATGAAGCACGCCTCTGCGGAAGAGGATTGGGACTCGGTCATCCACAAGGACACGGTCTATCTGACGGTGGTCGATCGCGATCTCAACGCCGTGTCACTGATCAATTCGCTGTTCGGTCCGTTCGGCAGCGGCATCTATGCAAAGAAGTCCGGCGTGCTGCTGCATCACCGCGGCTGGAGTTTCCGCGCCAAGCCCGGCCATGTGAATTCGCTTGGCCCGCGCAAGCGGCCGATGCACACGATCATCCCGGGTATGCTGATGAAAGACGGTCGCGCGGTCATGCCATTCGGCGTGATGGGCGGCCATTATCAGGCCACCGGCCATGCCCAGTTCATATCCGATGTGATCGACCGCAAGATGGACATCCAGGCCGCTGCCGAGGCGCCGCGCTCGTTCGCGACCAACAATCTGCTGCAGCTTGAAAAGACCATCCCGGAAGCGGTGCGCAACGATCTGGCCGCCCGCGGCCATACGCTGCAGATGATGGATACCGGCATCGGCGGCTGCCAGGCCATCCAGATCGATTACAAGCGCGGCGTGCTGCTCGGCGCCTCGGACCACCGCAAGGACGGTCTCGCACTCGGCTTCTGATCGATCAGGACAAGGCGCGATGGCGAGCTTCAGGTCCCGTCGCGCCGTGACTGACCTGGAACTCGCCGGTCTTCGACGCCGGTGAGCTAGGGTTCTCGGGATCCAGCGGCAAGTCCAGTGTGAACCGTGTACCTTGCCACGGTTCGCTGGCCAGATCGATTTGCCCCTTCAGGGTCGAGACGACCAGATTGAAGACGATGTGCAGGCCGAGGCCGGTGCTGCCTTTGTCGCGCCGTGTCGTGAAAAACGGATCGAAAACTTTCGGCAGATCGTCCGGTGGGATGCCGGCGCCATTGTCAGTCACGACGACGCGCATGTTGCAATCGTCCAGCCGGGAGACGGCAAGCTCGATCACACCGGTGCGGCCATCGGGAAAGCCATGGACCGCGGCATTCAGCGCCAGATTGCGAATAACCTGCGCGAGGGCACCCGGATAAGTGTCGGCCACGATGCCGTCCTCGCATATCACGCGAACCGTGTGGCCGCTGCGGTCCAGCAGCGGCTGCAGCGTACTCATGACTTCGCCGAGCCAGCCACGTATTTCGAACGCGCGGCGTTCCTGGTTGGCTTCGTCAGTCGCGACTTGTTTGAAGCTGTGGACCAGGTCCGCAGCCCGACGGTGATTGTCGAACAGCAGTTTCATGCCTTCGCTGAGCCGCGCGATGCTCTGCGTGAGCGCGGAGCGCTGCACCTGACTGGATTCGATTGTGGCGGTCAGCATCTTCAGCTCACCTTCGAGAACGGTCGCGGTGGTCAGGGCGACGCCGAGCGGCGTGCTGACTTCATGCGAGACACCGGCGACCAGTTGCCCGAGCGACGCTAACTTTTCGGCCTGCACCAGTTGCCATTGCGTACTCTGCAGTTCAACCAGCGCGGCAACGGAGCGCTCTTTCTCGTCCTGCAGGGCTTGCGATGTCTGGAATTGGCGCCGCGCCTGAAATTCCCGTGCACCGACCGCGTAGAGCGAGAGCACATAGGCAAAGCCGATCTCGAAATTGTTGATAAAGCGCAAGCCGTCCGTCAGATAGGTCGCAAAGGTCTGGCAATAGATGAAGCACGCCCATGTAGTGATGCAGAAAACCGTCAGTGCGGGGAGGCGAAGCGGCAGCAGCGTCGAGACGAACAGGATCACGATGATGATTCCGGCCGTGGAATGTTCGAAGCCGCGATCGATGAACAGATAGATGATGCTGAGGACGCAGCCCGGCACGACGCAGTAGAGAAGATAGATGGGTTTGGCCCAGCGGCGTGCACGCGGCAGAAACAGTGCCGCGGTGAGGGGCAGCAGAATGATGGCGGCGACTGCGGCGCGGATGGCGAATGTCGTGGTCCATGCGAGGGGATCGAGAATCCGGTCCCAGATGGCGAAAGCGCAATAGACGATTGCACCAAGCACCATCGCGGCCTGTGCGCGGCGAAGCTCTCCGAGCGCAAAGCTTCGGACAAAGCTTGTTTCCTGTTCAGGGCTCTCGAAGCGCAGACCGAATTTGATCAACAGGTCGTTCATGAGGCCAACTTTGCCCGGTCGTCTGCACTTGATCGGCGCCGGAGATCTGGCGGCGGGGCGGGTGGATATTTGGGGGAATGTCGTTCGGCTGATTGCCGGGACGGCTTCATCTACCAGAATTTGGGACGTTTGAAACAGCTCAGGACTGCTGATGGCAGCAGTACGCTGGGAGTGCAGGCGCCAAGGGATACAAGGGATGGTTGGCGTCGTCAGTGGGCAAATGGCCAGCTCGCGCATTGCTGGGTCAGCCGTCTGGCTCACAGGTTCGGGGGATGCGACGAGGCAAGCGGTACGTTTGGTAACCGCCGATTAACTCAGTTAGATTTTGAGCGAGTTCGCCGATGAAAATTTCAGACTTTGGCGGTATCGGGTGCTTCGGGGAGAGGCGACGTGGTCAGATTCTGGAGATCAATTTTCGTAGGCGTTCCGGACCATGTCCGGATCGAACTCATCGACATGCTCTTCCAGACGCGTGTGCCGCTCTCGATCGCCGGCTTCACACTGGCCATCGTCTCGTGTCACGTCGCCATTAGTTCTGCAAATCCATGGTTCTACGGGTTGAGTGCAGCCGGAGTGATCGTCACGATCTTCCGCGTGGCGACAGAGGGCGTCTATCATCGCAGCAAAGGTCAACGCAGCTTCACCATCGCCGCGGCCGAGCGATGGGAGCGGCTTTACGCGTGGAGCAGCTACGTCTTTGCAGGATTGATTGGCTTGCTTGGCGCGGCGACTTTCTGGGCGAAGAATCCTGCGCATCAACTCCTCGCAACGGCGCTGGTCTTCGGCTATGCGGCCGGCATCGTCTGCCGGATTTCCGTTCGCCCCGGGATCGCGCTGCCGGCCTTGATGCTGGTTGCCTTGCCGACGGCATTCTCAGCGCTGGCCCGCGTCGACAGCAATCTGGCTTTCTATGCCGTGATCCTGATCGCGTTCCTGCTCGGCAGCTTCGAGACCGTGCGTTTCATCTATCGGCAGAATATCGAGCAGATCTCGCTCAAGCACGAATTCTCGACCCTCGCGCGGCACGATGCGCTGACGGGCCTAGCCAATCGGCTTGGCTTTCAGGAACGCCTCGCGATCATAGCGGCGCGCGCCAGGGCGGTGGGCTGTCTCATTGCCGTTCACAGCGTCGACCTCGATCGGTTCAAGGAGGTCAACGACGTGCATGGCCATCCTGTAGGCGACGCGCTGCTGCAGGCAGTTGCGAGCCGGCTCAGCGGAATTTTGCGCGACGGCGACTTCGCGGTGCGCATGGGCGGTGATGAATTCGTCGTGGTGCAATCCGTCGTCGGCAATCGCGAGGAGGCGATGTTGCTGGGCCGCCGCATCATTCGGACGCTCTCGGAGCCGTTCGTCATCGATGACCTGGAACTGAGGGTTGGCGCCAGCGTCGGCATTGCTATTGGCCGCGAGGGCGACGACCCCTGCGGTCTCACGCCTGCCGCGGACCGGGCGCTTTACGTCTCGAAAGCCAGCGGTCGAAACCGTGTGACCTTCGCCAAGCCGGTGGATGCCGAGACAATCGCGCGAGCTGGCTAGCGTCCACGCAATGAGCGTGAGCTGACCGCGCCAGATGATTTCCAGCAGAATCAGAAAAGCTGACAGCGCATCGACGGGATCGGTGTGCGCGGGTTGACAGGCATGAGGATTGTAATGTTATAACATTACAAATATGAAGAGCCCAATGTCCCGTACCCTTAAAAGACTGTTCGATCTCGATGCAAAAACTCCCCGTCACAGTCTTGTCCGGCTTCCTCGGGGCTGGAAAGACAACTTTGCTGAACCATGTGCTGAACAACCGTCACGGCCTGAAGGTGGCGGTGATCGTGAACGACATGAGCGAGGTGAACATCGATGCGGCCCTGGTTCGCGATGGCGGTGCCAACCTGTCGCGGACGGATGAGAAGCTGGTCGAAATGACCAATGGTTGCATCTGCTGCACGCTCCGCGACGATCTGCTGAAGGAGGTTCGTGCGCTCGCCGAGAGCCAGCGGTTCGATTACCTGCTGATCGAATCCACCGGAATTGCAGAGCCGCTGCCGGTGGCCGCGACCTTCGATTTCCGCGACGAGAACGGCGACAGCCTGTCCGACGTGGCACAGCTCGACACCATGGTGACGGTGGTCGATGCGGTGAACCTGTTGAAGGATTACTCCTCGACCGACTTCCTGCAAGACCGCGGCGAGGCGCTCGACGGTGACAAGCGTACGCTCGTGGACCTGCTGGTAGAGCAGATCGAATTCGCCGATGTCGTCGTGCTCAACAAGGTCAATGACGCCACGCCCGAGCAATGCAACAGCGCGCGCAAGATCATCTGCGCGCTCAATCCCGACGCCGATATCATCGAGGCAAACTTTGCCAATGTGCCGTTCGACCGTGTGCTCGATACCGGACGATTTGATTTTGAAAAGGCGCAGCAGCATCCGCTTTGGCACAAGGAGCTCTATGGCTTTGCCGATCACGTGCCGGAGACCGAAGAATACGGCGTGACGAATTTCGTTTATCGCGCGCGGCGACCATTCGAGCCCGTGAAGTTTCAGGCCTTCCTGCGCGAAAGCTGGGCCGGCGTGATCCGCAGCAAGGGGCATTTCTGGCTGGCAACGCGGCCACAATGGGTCGGGGAGCTCAGCCAGGCGGGCGCCATCGTGCGCACGGAAGGCATGGGATTCTGGTGGGCCAATGTCCCCGTTGATCGCTGGCCGGACGATCCGTATTGGCGGCAGTCGCTGAAGAAGAACTGGAACGAGATCTATGGCGACCGACGTCAGGAGATCGTCTTCATCGGCTCCGACATGGATGAGAGCGACATCCGTCGCCGGCTCGATGCCTGCCTCGTGCCCGGCAAGCCCGGCATGGATATCTCCGGCTGGGCCGGGCTCGCCGATCCGTTTCCCGCCTGGAAACGGGCGGACGAGATGGCATCCTCGTGACGCGTCAGGTCGCCGTCAGCGGCGCGTGACGCAGCACCTGGAAGCGCGACGTCGCAGATGTCTGGCGGAACAGGCCGATGCGGTCGATTCGCAGTGAGGTGAGATCAAGTGTCGCGAACCGCTGCTGCAATATCGCCAGCACCGCTGCGCTGCGCTCGGGAGCAAGCCGTCCGGTCAGCGTCATGTGAAACCGGAAATCGTCGCGCACATAGGGATAGCCGAAACGATCCAGCTGCTCGACCTGTCGCGGCGTCAGGTTCTCCGGTTTGCGCCGCGCGCGATCCCCCGGCGTCATTGGTGCGCGGAACACCTCGAATCCTTCGACACAGGTCTGCGCCAATGCGGCGAGCTCAGGGGAGGGCGCATCCGGCACGACAGCCGTGAAGCCGCTGATGATACGAACCACCGGCGAGATTTTCGGGATGGCACGGGGCATCCGGGCGAAGTCATGGAAGGCCGCGATCAGGTCGGCTTCGGTGGCTTCCGGCGCCAGCGAGAACGGTGCCTTCAGTGTGGCGTGAAAGCCGTATTTGCGTGGGTCCTTGATCAGCGCCGGCCAGTCCGGCGCCTGCATCATGAGATCGCCGGGCACCAGCACGTCATTGCCGGTGAAAGGATCGTAACCGAGGGTCTCGGCGCCGAAGCGGGCGAGGGCACTGTCGGCGTCGGGGGCGTAATAGAGCGCGTAGCGCGGGAATTCATTCATGGCCGCACCATAGAGCATGATCCCGAAAAGTGGATGCCGGTTTTCGGGAACGATCATGCTCAAGTGAGAGAGGAGCCGCCGCGTTACGCTGCGGCAATAGCCTTGCGGTGCATGGCACGCGCCGGCTGAAGCCTTGTGGCATCGGTCAGATGCACGAGCTTGCCCTGCGCGATCACGGCGACGATGCGCGGACGCATTGCGATGCTGTCATCGACGAGCAGCAAATCAGCGCGGCGTCCTTCGATGATCTCGCCACGGTCGGTGAGACCGGCAGCTTTCGCTGGTGCGGACGAGATCAGTGCCCAAGCCCGCGGCAGCGACAGAATGCCGTCATGGAGCAGCCGGAACGCGGCCAGCAGCTGTGCGGGATAATAATAGTCCGAGGCGAGAATCGAGCAGAGGCCCTTGGCGATCATGTCGGACGCCTTGGTCCAGCCGGTGTGGCTGCCGCCCCGCACGACGTTGGGTGCGCCGAATACGATGAAGTCGCCGGCCGCAGCGGCGGCCTTCGCGGTCTCTTCATTGATCGGGAATTCGGCGATGTTGACGCCGAGTTGGCGGAAGTCGTCGCGCATGGCAGGGGTCGCGTCGTCATGAGAGAGCGTCGGCACGCCGGCAGCATTCGCCGCCTTGGCGAGGCGGACAATCGAGGCCGGCACCTCATCGGTGCGCGACAGCACGCGATCGACCAACTGGTCGAAGGCATCGCTGCTCAGCCCGGTACGTTCCACCATCCGCGCGCGCTTCGCCGGCTTTGAGATTCCGGCGATGTCCATATGATCGTTGAAGGCGAGGAGATTGATGCGACCGGCCTGCAGCCAGCCTACGATCTCATCTTCGGCGTCGAGATTGAACGTCTCCTGCCGCAGGTGGAACCGCGTATCCGATGCGAGCTGCGGCCGCAGCGTCTCGATGGCATTCAGCAGCTTGCGGGCGTTCTTCGCGCCGCGCAGGCCGGGCTCCCAGGACCATGTGGTGCCGTGAAACACTGTGGTGATGCCATTGGCGATGGCCTGGCGGTCGCTGTCGATCAAGGCGACATCGACCGGAAAGTCGACGCCGGGGCGCGGCATCAACTGCCGCTCGAAGGCATCGCCATGCAGGTCGACGATTCCCGGCAGCACCAGCAGATCGGACGCATCGAGGCCGAGCGCGCCATGGGGCGCATCCGATCCGATGTCCGCAATCACGCCACCCCCAATCTGCAGCGAGGTCTCGGCGATGTCCTGGCCGAGCAAAGTGCGTCCGCCGTCGATGAAGATATCCGTCATGTCACTGCCATCTGCCTGGGCGCCTTGACGCCCTTATACTTGCTTAAGAAATCCTCGACCGGAAGCTTGCGGAAATCCGGCAGTGCCTGTCGTAGCATCTCGTGCTCCCAGTCCCACCAGGCGAGCTCCATCAGCCCGTCTTCCACTGCCTCCGAGAACCGCCGCCGCACCGGTCGCGCCGGATTGCCAGCAACGATCGTATAGGGGGCGACGTCCTTGGTCACGATGGCACCGGCGGCGATCACAGAACCTGTGCCGATACTGCGGCCGGGCAGCACAATGGCGCCATGGCCGAGCCAGACATCATGGCCGATAGTGCAGTGATGTTCGCGTCGCCAGGCAAAGAAGTCGGCGTCGTCGCTTTCACCGGGGAAATAGGCGCTGGCGCGATAGGTGAAGTGCGCCTGCGTCGCCCGGTGCATCGGGTGATTGCCGGGATTGATCCGGATCATCGCCGCGATCGAGCAGAACTTTCCGATCGTCGTGTAGGTGATTTGGCCGTCATTCACGACATATGAATAGTCGCCCATCGTCACTTCGTTGAGGATCGTGCGCGCGCCGACTTCGGTATAGGCGCCGAGCTTGGTGTCGACGAGTTTCGCGGTGGGATCGACCGCAGGCGTGAGCGAGAGTTGTTTTCCAGCCATGTGACGCTCGTGCGACGGAAGAGGAATCGGTGGGTGATATATCAGAGTGTGCGCTGGCGCGCGGGCACCTCTTCGGTCGGTTTCGTGACGGTGTCGTGACGTCAGCATGAATTCGGGCTTGTTTTTCCCGCAATGACGATAACCCGTATGCGCAGGGCACATGTCACATCATTGTTAAACGCGGGCGTTACCGGTGGCGATGTCTATTGTCATTGGAGTGCCTCATGCTGGTGGTGGATAAGCTGACGTGCCGTTTCGGCGCCAAGGCTGCCGTCGATAACGCATCGTTCGAGATCAAGCCCGGTGCATTCGTTGGCGTGATCGGTCGTTCAGGTGCCGGCAAGTCAACCATGCTGCGCATGATCAATCGTCTGGCCGAGCCGACCGATGGGCGCATCATGTTCGATGGCGTCGACGTCACGGCACTCAAGGGCCGCGATCTGCGCAAGTGGCGCGCGCGCTCGGCGATGATCTTCCAGCAATTCAATCTCGTCGGCCGTCTCGATGTACTGACCAATGTGCTGATGGGGCGCTTGGCGGAGATGCCGCAGTGGCGCTCGCTCACGCAGATGTGGCCCGAGGACGACCGCGCGCTGGCCATGTCGGCGCTGGAACAGTTCGACATGGCGCAATACGCCTCGCAACGCGCCGACCAGCTTTCCGGTGGCCAGCAGCAGCGCGTCGCGATTGCCCGGGCGCTGGTGCAGCAGCCCGACATTATCCTCGCGGACGAGCCGATCGCGTCGCTGGATCCGCGCAACACCCGCATCGTCATGGATGCGCTGCTGCGGATCAACAAGCACTTCGGCATCACCGTGATGTGCAACCTGCATTCGCTCGATCTGGCGCGCACCTATTGCGACCGTTTGATCGGCATGTCCGCCGGCCGTGTCGTGTTCGACGGTGAGCCGGCTGCGCTCACCGAACATATCGCCCGCGAACTCTACGATCTCGAAGCTGACGAGGTGATGGGATCGGCGCGTGTGCCGACGCCCACCCGAGTTCCCGAATACGGTGTTGCTGCCGTCGCGTGATTGCAGTGCGTTGAAATTATCGTGGTGACGTCATCGTAACGATGGCATCGCCGCGATAGACGCGCTTTCTGCCAAGAAGAAACGTTTCACCTCAGATCAAAACAGGGATTGTCATGATCAACCGTCGCTCCATTCTGCTCAGCGCCGCAGCGCTGGCTTTCGCCACCACCTCGGCTTCGGCCCAAGACTACAAAGCCAAGTATCCGGAATTGACCTTCGCCGTCGTTCCCGCCGAGAACGCCTCGGGCGTCACCGAGCGTTGGGCGCCGTTCGTCACCTATCTGTCGAAAGAACTCGGCGTGAAAGTCAACCTGCGCATTGCCAATGACTACGCAGCCGTCATCGAAGGTCAGCGCTCGGGCAATATCCATATCGCGAGCTACGGTTCGGCCTCGTTCGCACGCGCCCGTCTCACCGGCGTCAAGACCGATGCGTTTGCCAACGACATCAACATCGATGGCTCGACCGGCTATTACTCGGTGTTCTTCGTCAAGGCGTCGAGCCCCTACAAGTCGGTCGACAATCTGAAGGGCAAGAACCTCGGTCTCGTCGATCCGAACTCGACCTCGGGCAACAACGTACCGCGCTTCGAACTGGACAAGATGGGCATCTCGGACGCCGACACCTATTTCAGCAAAGTCGTGTTCACCGGCAGCCATGAAAACGCGATGCTCGCGCTGTCGCAGGGCACCGTCGATGTCGCCGCCAACCAGTGGACCAACGACAACGACTCGACGCTGCAGCAGATGCTGACCAAGGGCATGCTGAAGAATGCCGACGGCTCGGCGATGAAGAAGGAAGACTTCCGCATCATCCACAAGTCGGCCCCGATCATCAACGGTCCCTATGCCTATAGCTCGGACCTGCCGGAAGAGCTGAAGGTTGCTATCGCCAAGGCCTTCACCGACGCGCCGACCAAGGACAAGGCCGCATTCGACAAGCTATCAGATGGCCAGAAGAAGGGTTTCCACGCCGCGACCACCAAGGATTGGGACGCCACCATCGACCTGATCAAGTTCGTCGACGCACTTCGCAAGAAGAAGGCGTCCTGATCGCCTGATCATTGAAGGGAGCCGGATCAGAAATGGTCCGGCTCCTTTTCTGTGTCTGATCCCAGATAGGCCCGCACATCATGTCCGCCGCCGTTTCCATCCTTCCGGCTCCGCAACTCGCTGCGCTGAACGACGCCTATCGCAAGGCGGTCGCGCGCCGGCGGTTACGCACGACGCTTGTCGTCGTGGCCTGCTTTGCGGCGCTGTTCGTTGCGGCATTGGGGGCCGAGGTCAATCTCAGGACCTTCGTCGAGAAGATCGGCAATTTCGGCAGCTATTTCGATCGTATCTTCACGCTCGAGGCTGGCACCCGGGTGTGGACCGACGTCAATGAGTGGTTCTGGGGTTGGAAGAAGTGGCTGTCGCTGCTCGGCGAGACCGTGCTGATCAGCTATGTCGGCACGCTGATCGGTGCCGTGCTGGCCTTTGGGTTGAATTTTCTCGCGGCCGAGAACACCGCGCCCTCGGTGCCACTGCGCTTTGTCGTGCGCCGCTTCATGGAATTCTGCCGCACCGTGCCGGATATCGTGTTCGCGCTGATCTTCGTGATCGCCTTCGGCCTCGGCCCGATGGCCGGCGTGCTGGCCATTGCGATCCACTGCGTTGGGGCGCTCGGCAAGCTCTATGGCGAGATCGTCGAGAATATCGACATGAAGCCGGTGGAAGGCATTCGCTCGACCGGCGCCGGCTGGGTCGACTGCATGCGTTTTGCCGTGCTGCCGCAGGTCGCGGCGGGCTTTGCCAGCTACACGCTGCTGCGCTTCGAGATCAATGTGCGCGGTGCGTCCGTGATGGGCTTCGTCGGCGCCGGCGGCATCGGCCAGGAACTCGTCGTTGCTGTTAGAAAGTTCTACTATTCCGATGTCAGTGCGATCCTGCTGATGATCATCGTCGCGGTCTTCGTCATCGACATCGGGACCGGTTGGTTGCGCGGCCGTCTATTCGGCAAGGAAGCGAGATCATGAGCGGGCGGCCTGATATCAACACCCCCGCATTGCGCGCACGCTATCCTGACGTCTTCAACCGACCGATGGCCTCGCGCGCCGGTGCGCCCGTGATCTTGGTCGCGGCGCTGGCCCTGTTCATCTTCGGGCTCAATGAACTCGATTTCTCGCCGGCGCGGATGTGGACCGGCCTGCGCGAACTCGGCTGGATCACCATGATGATGATCCCGCCAAATCCCGGTTCGTCGCTGCCTGCCTATCTGCACGCGATGGGGGAGACGCTGTCGATCGCGCTGCTCGGCACGACCCTCGCAGCCGTGTTCGCGCTGCCGGTCAGTCTGCTCGCCGCACGGAACGTCATTCCGTCGGCCTGGCTGCGCTTTCCCGTCAGGCGCTTTCTGGATTCGATCCGCGGCGTCGACACGCTGATCTGGGCGCTGGTCTGGATCAATGTCGTCGGTCTTGGCCCGTTCGCCGGCGTGCTGGCAATCGCGATTTCGGATTTCGGCGCGTTCGGCAAATTGTTTTCTGAGGCCATCGAGGCCGCCGACAAGAAGCAGGTCGAAGGTATCCGCGCTTCCGGTGGCAGTGCGCTGCATGAGATTCGCTTCGGCCTGATGCCGCAGGTGCTGCCGGTTATTGCCGGTCAGGTGCTGTATTTCATCGAGTCCAATACCCGCTCCGCCACCATCATCGGCATCGTCGGCGCGGGCGGTATCGGTCTTCAGCTCGCTGAGCAGATCCGTGTGCTCGAATGGCAGAAGGTCTCGTTCCTGATTCTGATGATCCTCGTCGCGGTGGCGGCAATCGACTGGATCTCCAGCCGACTGCGCTTTGCCATCATCGGTCGCCGCGCGGTGGCGTGATCACGCCGCCGCCTTGTGGCGCTCCTGTTCGGCCTTGAACAGTTCGAACTCTTCAGCGACGGCGCGCACGATGCTCGGGCGCTCGCGCAGGCGCTTATGATAGGCCTTGATCGCCGGCCAGTTTTTTAGATCCACCTCCGGCAATACCATGGTCCAGTTCAGCACTGTGACGAGATAGGCGTCCGCGACGCTGAACCTGTCGAGCAGGAACTCACGTCCGGTGAGGTGATTCTCGAGATAGGTCAGCCGCGACTGGCCGTTCTGCAGCGTATAGGCCTTCATCTCAGCCGGGGCCTTCTTGGCGAGCAATGGCACGAAAAATCCCTTGTGCAATTCGGTACCAATGAAGCAGAGCCACTGCTGCAGCCGCGACCGCTCCAGGCCTGAACCGGCGGCGATCGGCGACTGCGGGAATCGCTCCGCGACATGCTGCAGGATCGCGGCATTCTCGGTGAGGATCGCGCCATCGTCGGTGCGCAGCGTCGGCACCAGCCCCAGCGGGTTGACGCTGCGGAAATCCGAACCATCGCTGAGGACTTCCTTGCTTAGCGGATCGACCTCGAGGAATTGCGCGGCGCTGCCAGCTTCTGCCTCATAGAGCGCAATGCGTGTCGCCATCGAACAGGCCATCGGCGAGAAATAGAGATCCATTGGAAGTCTCCTTGAGCTGACGGACCGTTGTGGTCGATCCGTTGGTTGATTTTCGTACCGTCTCGCATAATATAGATCCGGTCAAGGAATTTAGTGCGAAATGGTACAAAAAAAGAAAAAGCCCGTTGTCGTGGCAACGCCGCAGCCTGCCGCCGGGCCGAAGCGGCGAGGGCGGCCGCGGGCCTATGAGCCCGATGTGGCTATCGGGCAGGCGCTGGCGCTGTTTCGCAGAGGTGGCTTCGCGGCGACATCACTGGACGATCTGAGCGAAGTCACCGGCATGAACCGGCCGTCGCTCTATGGCGCGTTCGGCGACAAGCGCGCACTCTATATCAAGAGCTACCAGCGCTATCGGGACGACTACACTGTCCGGGTCACCGAGATCTTCAAGGCCGATATCGATATCCGGGAGCGGCTGCGCCGGTTCTTCGATGCGGCACTCGACATCTATCTCACCGGTGAGGAGCCGCGCGGTTGCTTCACGGTGATGACCGTGGCCTCGGATGCGATTGCCGATCCCGACATCCGCGAATTGGTCTATCGCGGTTTTGCTGATGTCGACGATGCCTTCGGCTGGTGCTTCCGCACCGCACTCACGCGCGGCGAAATGCCGGACACCGTGGACGTTGCGGCGCTATCGCAGATGGCGTCGGCGATATTGTTTTCGCTGTCGATCCGTGCCCGAGCCGGTGTTCTCCGCACTGAGCTGAATGCGATCGTGAAAGGTGCAATTGCCTTGCTCTGCGGCCCGGTGCGCTAGCCGGTTCCCTCGGCGCGAAATCCGATCGGCTTCACAATAAATTCCGCTAACCTGTCGGTATCGCACGATGCCGACCGTCTTTCATCCAAGGAGACCCCATGCTTTACGCCATCCTCTGCTACCATGATGAAGCCGTTGTCGGCGGCTGGTCGAAAGACGAAGACGACGCCGTGATGGCGAAGCTCGCCGTCGTGCACGGCAAGCTCGCGCAGCAGGGCCGACTCGGCCCGGTGGCGCGCCTGCTGCCGACCACCGCGGCGACAACGCTGCGCAAGGACGAGCCGCCGGTGGTGCTCGATGGCCCCTTCGCCGAAACCAAGGAACAGTTGCTCGGTTTCTATGTCGTCGAGGCAGAAAATCTCGATGGCGCGCTGGAGATTGCCGGGGAACTCGGCCGCGCCAATCCCGGCGGTGCGTATGAGATCCGACCCATTGGCGTCTTTCACGGAGCGTTCCAGCCATGACGGATGTCGCCTGGATCGATGCGGCGCTGACCTCGGCGCGTCCCCAGGCGCTCGGTGCGTTGCTGCGCTATTTCCGCAATCTCGACACTGCAGAGGAGGCGTTCCAGAACGCCTGCCTGCGCGCACTGAAGACCTGGCCGCAAAATGGCCCGCCGCGCGATGCCGCGGCGTGGCTGATCATGGTCGGTCGCAACGTGGCCATCGACGATATCCGCCGCGGCGCGAAGCAGCAGCCGCTGCCGGACGACGACCATGCGATATCTGATCTGGATGATGCCGAAAGCGAGCTCGCCGACCGGCTCGACGGCTCGCACTATCGCGACGATATCCTGCGGCTGCTGTTCATCTGCTGCCATCCGCAGCTCCCGGCGACGCAGCAGATCGCGCTGGCACTGCGCATCGTCTCGGGCCTGACGGTGAAGCAGATCGCACGCGCGTTCCTCGTCTCGGACGCCGCGATGGAACAGCGCATTACCCGCGCGAAATCAGCCGTCGCCAAGGCCAATGTGCCGTTCGAGACACCCGGCAGGCCGGAGCGCAGCGAGCGTCTCGCTGCCGTGGCCGCCATGCTCTATCTGATCTTCAACGAGGGCTATTCGGCATCAGGTGAAAGTATCGATCTGCGCGCGCCGTTGTGCGAGGAGGCGATCCGCCTGGGACGGTTGCTGCTCAAGCTGTTTCCGGCCGAGCCGGAGATCATGGGCCTGGTAGCGTTGATGCTGCTGCAATATGCCCGCTCGGCGGCGCGTTTCGATGCCAATGGCGCGCTGGTATTGCTCGACGATCAGGACCGCACGCTGTGGAACGGCAAGATGATCGCCGAAGGCCTGGCGTTGATCGACAAGGCGATGCGCCATCGCCGCACCGGCGCCTATCAGATCCAGGCTGCCATTGCCGCGCTCCATGCCCGCGCGGCCAAGCCGGAAGACACCGACTGGGCGCAGATCGAACTGCTCTATGGCTCGCTGGAGATATTGCAGCCGTCGCCGGTGATCACGCTCAATCGCTCGGTGGCGGTGTCGAAAGTGCGCGGCCCCGAAGCGGCACTGGAGATGATCGCGCCGCTGGCCGCGAAACTTTCAAATTACTTCCACTTTTTCGGCGTGCGGGGCGCCTATCTGATGCAGCTCGGCCGCAATGACGAAGCGCGCGAGAGCTTCAACCGCGCCATCGCGCTGGCAAATACGTCCGCGGAGGCCGATCACATCCGGATGCATCTCGACCGGCTGATGCTGGAGAGCAAACCGCGACCGAAAGTCGCGAACAAGGCCAAGAATCAGGCGAAGAACAAGGCGGCTGCTCCAAAATAATTTTCATGGCGGTGTCGGATTGCGCCCACGCCGCTCGTCTTTGAGACAACACACCATTCGAACCGCAGGACCATTTGATGCCCATTTCCCGTGCCTCAATCTGGATCGGCCGCATCCTCAGTACCCTCGTAGTCCTCTTCCTGGTGATGGATGGCGGCATCAAGCTGGTGCCGATCAAGGAGGTTACCGAGACCATGCAGCAGCTCGGCTATAGCGGCAGCATGGCACAGGCGCGCGGCCTTGGCGTCCTCACGCTGCTCTGCGCATTGCTTTACGCGATCCCGCGTACATCCGTTTTCGGCGCCATTCTGCTCACCGGGCTTCTTGGCGGCGCGATGGCGACGCACCTGCGCGTCGACAGCCCGCTATTCACGCATCTGTTGTTTGGCTTTTACATCGGCGTGATGGCATGGGGTGGGCTGTACCTGCGCGATCCCCATTTGCGCGCGATGATCCCGATCCGACCCCAAAGTCTTTAACCGGAGGAAAGAGCGATGCAGGTCAATCCCTATCTTCACTACAACGGCAATTGCGAAGAGGCGCTCAATTTCTATGTGAAGGCTATCGGCGCCAAGATCGACGTCATCATGCATGTGGAAGGCTCGCCTGCGGCGGAACAGATGCCGCCCTCGATGGCCAAGAAGGTGCTGCATGGCCAGATCTCGGTCGATGGCGAGGTCATCATGGCCTCGGACGCGCCGTCAGATTATTTCGAGAAGATGCAGGGCATGTCGGTCTGTCTGCAGATCAAGGATCCTGCAGATGGCGCCAAGGTGTTCGCGGCATTGTCCGAGGGCGGCACCATCAAGATGCCGTTCGGCGCCACGTTCTGGTCAAAGGGATTTGGCATGTGTGTCGACAAGTTCGGCGCGCCCTGGATGATCAACTGCGCGATGGAGTGATGTGAGGCGTACGCCGCTTTCTGACCTCTCCTCGCACTCGCGCGGCGAGAGGTCGCCACGTCGTCGCGGCGGGTGAGGGGCGGGGCACTGAGCTGATCGCAGACACTGCAGACAAGGGTCGCGTCTTACAGCGCGATCCGATAAATCATGGTTGTGGGTGCGCCATGCCTTGCCCCTCATCCCACCCTTCTCCCCGCCTAGCGAAGTTTCGCTTCGCACGGGTGCGGGGAGAAGGAGCGCGCAGTCCGCGCGTCACTGCCCAGATTCTGAAAAGAAAAAGATTTCCCCATGTCCGCCTTTACCCGCAACGCCATCGTGCTCGGCCTACTCTCCGCCGTCGGCCCCTTCGCTATCGACATGTATCTGCCGGCGCTGCCGGCGATCACCGCCGATCTGCACACCACGACCTCGGCAACGCAGATGACGCTGATCGCGTTCTTCATTGCTTTCGGCCTGTGCCAGATCGCCTATGGTCCGCTGTCCGACGTCTATGGCCGCAAGGCGCCGCTCTATGCGGGTCTGACGCTGTTCATCGCCGGGTCGATTGGTTGCGCGCTGGCGCCGGGGGTGGCGTGGTTGATTGCGTTTCGTTTCATTCAGGGCCTCGGCGCCGCCGCCATGGGCGTGATCCCACGCGCGATCATCAGGGATCTGCACACCGGCGTCGAGGCGACGAAACTGATGTCGCTGGTGATGCTGGTATTCTCGGTGTCGCCGATCCTCGCGCCGCTCGGCGGCAGTGCGCTGATCGTGCCGTTCGGCTGGCGCGCAGTGTTCGTCGCAACGACCATTGCAGCCGTCATTGCCCTTGTGCTGGTCGCCTCGTTGCTGCCGGAGACGCGCCCCGCGCATGAGCGCATCTCGGGCAGTGTGCGCAATGTGCTCGGCAGCTTCGGCGAACTGTTGCGCGACTGGCACTTTCTCGGGCTCACCTTCATCGGCGGCCTCGGCATGGCGAGCTTCTTTGCGTTCCTGGCGACATCGTCTTTCGTCTATATCGGGCACTACGGCCTGACGCCGACGCAATACAGCCTGGCTTTCTCGGTCAATGCCATCGGCTTCATCGGCGCCTCGCAATTCGCGGGTTTCCTCGGTGGCCGCTTCGGCATGGGCCGCGTGGTGATGGCGGCGGTGTCGGCCTATGCGTTTTTCGCAGTCGTGCTGCTGGCGCTCACGCTGGCCGGCTTCAGCAGCCTTGCCGTACTGATTCCGCTGTTGTTCGTGTCCTTCGCCTTCCTTGGTCTGGTGATCCCGTCCACCATGGTGCTGTCGCTGGAGAACCATGGCCCCATCGCCGGCATCGCCTCCGCCCTGGGCGGCACGCTGCAGATGGTCAGTGGCGGCGTGATGATCGGCGTGTCCGGGCTGTTCTTCGACGGCACCTCGCTGCCGATGGTCGCGACCATCGCCTGCACGGCGGTTGGTGCGCTTGCCGTCAGTATCGCCACGCTACGCCCGCGCGAACTTTCGCCGCAGCTCGCCGAGTAGTAAAACTGCTAGGCTGAGCACCGACAGGGTCGAGGTGAGGATGGGACGTATGTCGTTCGGCCTGACATTTGCGGCAGCGATAGGCTCCGGCCTGATGGCGGGGTTGTTCTTCGTGTTCTCGGTCACGGTGATGAGCGCGCTCGGCAAGCTGCCGGCGCCGGCCGGCATTGCTGCGATGCAGTCGATCAACAGCACGATCCTCAGTCCGCTGTTCCTCACCGCTTTCATGGGCACGGTCCTGCTCAGCGTCATCATCGCTGTGATCGCGGTGCTGAACTGGTCGCATCCGGCGTCACCCTACCTCGTCACGGGCGCGCTGCTCTATACCGTCGGCACCTTCCTCGTCACCGTCGTCTTCAACGTGCCGCTGAACGACGCGCTCGCAGTCGCGTCCGCCGACAGCGCCGAGGCGGCAAGTCTGTGGACGCGCTATCTGTCGGTCTGGACCGGCTGGAACCACGTGCGCACGGCGGCATCCATCGGCGCGCTGGCCTTTTTTATGCTGGGGCTCCGCGTTCTCTAGAGCGTTTTCGAGCGAAGCGGGTGCCGGGCCTCAGAATCGATAGGTCGCGGTGCTCAGCAGCGTGCGGCCCATGCCGTAGAAGCAATCGCCGAACGACAGACAGGTGGCGATGTTGCGGGTATCGGCAATATTGGTCGCATTGAACTGCAGCCGCCACGGGCCATTGTCCCAGCGTATCATGGCATCAAACAGCGTGTAGTCGGGCGTGCGCAGCACGTCGATGCCGTCCCAGGACTCGCCGATATAACGCACGCCGGCGCCGACGGTAACGTCAGGCAGGCCGAGCGAGGCCAGGCGATATTTGCCCCACAATGAGGCCTGCTGCTGCGGCACGCTGGCGACGCGCTTGCCGGCATTGTCACCGGACTCGATCCGCGCGTCGGTATAGGCATAGGCGCCGATCAGGTCGAGATTGGGTGTGACGCTGGTCAACACTTCCAGTTCGGCGCCTTTGATCCGCACCTGGCCGGTCTGGATCGAGAAGATCGGATTGGATGGGTCGCCCGACAGCCGGTTCTTCTCGGTGGTGTCGTAAAATCCGACATTGATCGCTGTGCCGGCGAACAGATTGTACTTGACGCCGACCTCATACTGCTCGCCGCGCACCGGCTTGCAGAACGTGGCGCAGGTGCCGGCGCCGAAAATCGGATTGAACGATTGCGCCCAGGACACATAGGGCGTCACGCCGAACGGCAATTCGTACATCAGCGCGGCGCGGCCGGTGGTGGCCCTGTCGTTCTGCGTGGGCAGCCCCTCGATACTATAGCTGACATAGTCCTGCCGCACGCCGAGCAGCGCGAGCCATGGTCCCAGCCGCATCTGGTCCTGCGCATAGAAGCCGGTCTGGCCCTGCTGTGCCTGCCGATCGTCGGTTAGCGAGGCCGAGAAATTGCTATAGACCGGCGCATACAGATCGAACGGCCGCGGATCGAGGCCGCTGCCGCTGCGGGTTTTCTCGTGCAAGCCGAGATAGTCGATGCCCACCAGCACCTTGTGCGACACCGCGCCAGTCTGCAGCTTGATTTCGGCATTGCTGTCGGAGGTGAAGGCGTCCTTCGCCGCCTGACGGGCGTAGTAGATCCGCTGTACGGTACGCCGGCCGGCGTCGAGGAACGGGTTGGTCGGGTTGGAATACAGGTCCGGATACATGATGGCGTAATCGCCATCGGTGTGACTGTAGCGGAAGCTCTGCTTGATCTTCAGCGCATCGCCGAAGTTCTGCTCGTACAAGCTGGTGATGCCGCCGGTAGTGATGTTGTAGCGATCGTAATTCGGCTCGCCGGCGAAGCGGTTGACCGGGATATAGCCGTTGGGGCCGGGCTTCAGCACGCCCTCGATGGGCAGGAAGGCGCTGAACGAGCTGGAACTGTCCTTCTGGTAGTTGCCGAGCACGGTCCAGGAGATGTCATTGGTCGGGCGCCAGGTCAGCGACGGCGCCAGCAGGATGCGGTCGTTTGGCACGTAGTCGACCTGCGAGTTGGAGTCGCGCAGCACGCCGACGAAGCGATACAGCCACTCGCCATCCTTGGTCAGCTTGCCGGTGGAGTCCATCTGCAATTGCTTGCGGTCGAAGGAGCCATACTGCACGCCGATCTCGTTGCGGGATTCGGCCTGCGGGCGCTTCGACACTTCGTTGAGCACGCCGCCGGTGGACGAGCCGCCATACAGCACTGACGATGGCCCGCGCAGCACTTCGATGCGCTCCAGTGCGTAGGGATCGCGGCGCCATTCCAGCACCTGGCTGAGCCGCGAGCCCTGCATGCCGTCGAGATAGCGGCTTGGCTCCTGGCCGCGGATTAACGTGTAGTCGCCGCGGGCATCGCCGCCGAACGGATCGGCGGTCACGCCGGGCACATAGCGCAGGGTTTCCTGGACAGACAGGCCGCCCTGGTCGGTGATGCGATCGGCGGTCACGACCGAGATCGACTGCGGCGTCTCGCGGAGTGGCGTGTCGGTCTTGGTGCCGCCCATGCCGCGATTGGCGAGATAGCCCTGCACCGGCCCGGTGGCAGTTTCCGCGCGAACACCGGCAGCCGCGGTGGCAGCAGCAACCGGCGCATTGTTGCGCGCCGCAGCCTGGCGCGTTGCACGCGCGCGTGCTGTCGATGGGCGGGTCGCGCGCGCACGTGCGGCCGGGCGAATGGGTTGATCCACCACCACGGCTGGCAATGCCGTGCTGCCTTGCGGCGATTGCGCCTGCGATGGCGTCGTGATCAACGCCAGCATCGGCAGCGCCGCTCCGACAAGCCATCCCAGATGAGTGGAAGATTTGAATTTCATTTGCCCGCACCCCATTACCAAGTGATGCAGGCGACTTATCACGCAACGCCGCGCCCGGAAGACGTCGGGGGCGTCATACATTTAGTCTGGAATTAGTATCTCTCTAAGCTGGCGAAGCTGCGCGATGGATCGGCAGCCGTGCAATCCGGATGATGCTGCGCGTCCGGGCGCTGACCTTCGCTAGCCGTTGATGCCCTCGCGCCGCAACGTCGGCAGGCCAATGCCCGTGGCATCGAAACCGCCGTCGACTGCCAGCATCTGGCCGGTGATGTAGCTCGACCGGTCGCTGCACAGGAAGAAGATCGCGTCCGCGAGTTCGTCCTCGCCGCCGTAACGATTCAGCGGAATCGCATCGTGATAATCGGCGCGGATCGCCGGTGTATGCACGGCCTTGGCCATCGCGGTTTCCACCGGGCCCGGCGCCACCGCATTGACGCGGATGCCGAGCAGCGCGAGCTCGACAGCGGACTGCTTGGTGAAGTGAATGATGCCGGCCTTGCTGGTGCCGTAGGCGACGCGCAGCGTGGACGCGCGCAGTGCGGAGATCGAGGCAATGTTGACGATGGCGCCGCCGCCATGCTCGCGCATCAAGGGAGCCGCCGCCTTGGTGCACAGGAACGGGCCGGTGAGGTTCACGGCCATGATGCGTTCCCATTCCTCCAGCGTCGTCTCGAGCAGGGGCTTGAAATTCGCAATGCCGGCATTGTTGACCAGCGCATCGAGCCGGCCGAAGCGGGCCTGCGTGGCGGCAAAGGCTTTATCCACAGCAGCGGCGTCGGAGACATCCGTATGCAGCGCCAGCGTGTTGTCGGGATCGTTCAGCGCCTTGACGCTGGCGTCGAGCAGCTCGCGTTCGATATCCAGCAGCGCGACACGATAGCCTTCGCCGAGAAAGCGCTTGGCGACCGCAAGGCCGATGCCGCGCGCGGCGCCGGTGACGAGTGCAACCTTGCGAATGTTACCGTCAGCTTTGGTCATATCCTGCCCTGTGTCTTGCTCGTTCAGGGCTGTTTAGAGAACGACAACGACCGGGACAAGCCCGGCCGCGATCTGGGTGTGGCAGGTCTGACCCGCTCAGAATCGGTAGGTCGCTGACCCCAGCACTGTGCGCCCGATGCCATAGAAGCAGTCGCCACGCGCGAGGCAGGTGGCGAGGTGCCGTTTGTCGGCGATGTTGCTGGCGTTGACCTGGAAACGCCAAGGGCCTGTCTCGTATTTGATCATGGCGTCGAACAGCGTGTAGTCCGGCGTGCGGAGCGTATCCGTGCCGTCCCAGGACTCGCCGATATAACGCACGCCGCCGCCGAGGGTGACGTCGCGCAGACCCAGCGACGTCAAGCGATAGGTGCCCCACAGCGATGCCTGATGATCCGGCACGGTTTCCACATGCTTGCCGACATTGTCGCCGCTTTCAACCTTGGCATCGAGATAGGAGTAGCTGCCAATCAGTCTGAGGTCGGGTGTCACCTGGGTGATGACCTCGAGCTCCACGCCACGGATACGCACCTGTCCGGTCTGGATCGAAGCGATGAAACCATTTGCATCGGGCACGGATCCTGAGGCCAGCCGGTTCTTCTCGACGGTGTCGAAAATAGCGCCGTTGATCGCGGTGCCCGGGAATGGATTGTACTTGAAACCGACCTCGTAGATCTCGCCGCGCTGCGCCTTGCAGATCTCGGCGCAGACATTGGCGCCGAAGATCGGATTGAACGATTGCGCGTAGGTGACGTAGGGATTGAAGCCAACAGGCGTTTCATACATCAGGCCCACGCGGCCCGTTGTGGCCTTGGTGTCTTCGTCGGGGCTGCCTGCGACGCGGTTGCTGACATAGTCCTGTCGAACGCCGACCGTGGCGAGCCAGGGGCCGAGCCGCATCTGGTCCTGCGCGTACAGGCCGAGCTGGCTTTGCCGCACCGCGGGGGTGTCGGACAACACAGGCGCCGTAAGACTGGTGTAGACGGGAGCATAGAGATCGAATGGTGTTGGATCAAAGCCACCGCCTGAACGTGTGCGCTGGTTCAGGTCGCGATAGTCGAGGCCGAACAGCATCTTGTGCGAAACAGGTCCGGTCAGCAGCTTGAGCTGGACATTGTTGTCCATGGTCAGGCTGTCCTTGGCCACTTCCTGGCTGGAGATGTAGCGCGCCACCGTTCGGTGCTCGGGATCCAGAAACGGATTCGAGGGATTTGAGTAGGAATCCGGGTAGGCTGTCCGATAGATGCCTTCGACATGCGTGAAGCGCAGGTTCTGGGTGATTTTCACGGCATCGTTGAAGCTGTGTTCGAACAGGCTGCTGAAAGCACCGGTCTCGGTCTGGTATTTGTCGTAGCCGGGATAGCTCGCGAAGCGATTCACCGGAATGAAGCCGTTCGGCCCCGCGAACAGCGTGCCTTCATGCGGCAGGAACGCCGTAGAGCTGCCGCTCGTGTCCTTCTGATAGGTGCCGAGCACAGTCCAGTTGGTGTTGTTGGTCGGCCGCCAGGTCAGCGACGGTGCCAGCACGATGCGGTCGTCCTTAGTGAAGTCGGTCTGCATGTTGCTGTCGCGGAAGACGCCGACGAAGCGATACAACCACTCGCCATCCTTGGTCAGCTTGCCGGTCGTATCGATCTGCACCTGCTTGCGGTTGAAGCTGCCAAATTGAACGCCGATCTCGCTCGCCGCTTCCGCCTGCGGGCGCTTCGAGATCAGGTTGATCAGGCCCGCCGTGGACGTGTCGCCGTACAGTACGGACGCCGGTCCGCGCATCACCTCGATGCGCTCGGCCGTATAGGGATCGGGCCGCCATTCGTTGAACCGATAGGCGTCCGCCGCGCGCGTGCCGTCGAGATAGATATTGGGGTCCTGACCACGGATGCGCGGATAGTCGCCGCGTGAGTCCACACCGTAGGCGTCGGCGAAGACGCCCGGGATATAGCGCAGGGCATCCTGAACACTCGTCGCGCCCTGATCGGCCATGCGATCGGTCGTGACCACCGTGATCGACTGCGGCGTCTCGCGCAGCGGCGTGTCGGTTTTCATGCCGGTGGTGCTCTGCCCGGCGAGATAGCCCCGCACAGGGCCGGTGCCGGATTCAAAGGCTGCGGCAGCCGGAGCGGCGGTCGCGGCCGGCGCCGTCGGCCCCCGCGCTGCAGTTCGACGGCTGGCGGCGGAGCGCGCCGCCTGCGACCGCTGCGGACGTGCTGGCGTGGCACGCGGTTTGGCCTGTTCGACAACGACGGGCGGAAGCTGGCTCTGCGCCTGCGCCGGAGCTTCGATCGCGAAGGTCATAAGAACTGCGACAGACGCTCCGAAGAGTCGCTGTGAGGTTTGGGAAATGGCCACGCTTACGCTCCTTAGCTAATTTTCAGCTAAGTCGGTAACGCGCGCGTGAGGCAGTGTGAACGGCAAACAACCGTTTCCACAGGTTGCCAGCTTAGTATCGTTCTACTTTTCGAGCTCTGAATATGTCCAAGGCCCGTATGGAAGGATTTTGGCTCCTCTGTCGCGAAAATGGGCCGATACCTGTCGGAACGTGTAGGGCTCATTCGTCCTTGGTCGACATCATTCGCCAGGCTCATGCAGCGGCGATGTATTTCATCCATCCCGACTGGAGGTTCCCTTGTCCCTCACACTGCATTTCCATCCGCTGTCGTCCTACTGCTGGAAGACGTTGGTCGCTCTGTACGAGAACGACACGCCGTTTACGCCGCATATGGTCAATCTCGGCGACGAGGCCGAGCGCGCGGCGCTGTTGAAACTGTGGCCGATCGGAAAATTCCCCGTGCTGCAGGACGATGCGCGCGGCGCGATCGTCCCGGAGTCCTCCATCGTCATCGAATATCTCGACCGGCATTTCCCCGGCCGCACCAGTTTCATCCCCGACGGCAATCTCGGCCTGCAAACGCGGCTGCGCGATCGCTTTTACGATCTCTATGTGCACACGCCGACCCAGAAAATCGTCGGCGACCGTCTGGTGCCGGCCGACAAGAAGGATCCGCACGGCGTCGCCATGGCGCGGGCGCAGCTCACCACCTCCTACGGCATGATCGACAAGCAGATGGCGACGAACGCGTGGGCAATGGGCACAGCGTTCACGCTCGCCGACTGTGCAGCTGCGCCGGCGCTCTACTACGCGAACAAGGCGCACCCGTTCGGAGACGCACATCGCAACGTCTCGGCCTATCTGGGCCGGCTGCTGGCGCGTCCATCATTCGCACGGGTGGTGAAGGAGGCGGAGCCGTACGCGCACATGTTTCCGCGGGAGTGAGCATCATGAGTGCCGACAAGGCCGGGATCATTCGAGACCTGTTTGCAGCCTATCTGCGCAATGACCGCAAGGCCGTCGAAGATGCGTTTACGGACGACTTCACCTTTACGAGCCCGTTCGACGACGGGATCGACAAGGTGACCTATTTCGCCCGCTGCTGGCGTGTGACCGACTGGATCGCGCAGCATGATCTTGAGCGTATCGCCGTCGATGGCGATACGGCTTTCGTGACCTATCGCTGCGTCGCCAAGGACGGCAAGAGCTTTCGCAACACCGAAGTCTTCGGCTTCGAGGGCGATCTTATCCGGTCGATCGATGTGTATTTCGGTGCGGCGTACAGGGATGGGGTGTTTGTGAAGCAGGCGTCGTAAGGACGCAATCATATGAGCGCGGACAAGATCCGAACCATCCATTCGGATCAGCCGCTGATAGTTCCTCCACGCGAGAACTTCGCGTTTCGATCGACGAGGAAAACAACGAGGTCCGCTTCCAGGACGGCGGTCACAGTCATCTCGGCCTGATCCGCGGCAAGCATCAGCGCGGTGTGTGTTCCGACTTCGTGCTGTCCCGCAGATATTCTGCCCCGGAAAACATATAGCCAACGATCAAAGCCGGGTTTGGACGGGAGGTCGATACTTCGACCCGCCGCCAGCTGGGTGTCGTACAAATAGACGGCCTGACGTACGAAGGTCGGGGCGCCCGATCCTTTCGGTCCGGTCAGCAACCGCCATTGATCGTTTCGCTCGATCTCATCGACTTCGACAAATTGAACGATTGGCTCTTCATCTGCGGCCTCAGGCCGAACGAAAATCTGCAGCATTTCGATCTGGTCGTCTCCGACGACTCGTTCTTCGTGATGAAAGCCGCGGCCTGCGTTCATCACCATCAACCGGTCGGGCGATATAAGTTCACTCTTTCCGGCGGAGTCGGTGTGCTGCATGCGGCCTGCGCGCATGTAGCTTATGATCTCGTCATTGCGATGCTCGTGCATCCTCACGACGAGGCCGGGTCGCAGCCGGGCGTGGTCGATAACGCCAAGCCCGCCGAAGCCTGCGTCATTGGGCTGTCCCAGAGAGATGCCGGGATGGATTCGACGCAACTGGAATGGCCCTTGCGACCGCACCTGATGGCTTTCGGGCGAGACGACGCCGATCCCTTCGATGGTTGGTGCTGAGGTCATGTTTTTTCTCCTTGGCTTCGGCGGGCGCGATGGCGTTACGGATTGATCGGCGGAAGCACTTCGGTGAACAGCAACTGGATGAGTTTTTGCCCATTGGGCGTTCCCCAGTTCTGAGCGAGCTCGGCGATCATCGTGTTGGTCGCTGTTAAAACAACGCCAGCATCCTGCATGCGCCGGCGGGACATATCCTCGGAGAGCTCGAATGGAGACCCCGAAGCATCCATGACCGCTTGGACGCTGTAGCCTTCGGTCACCGCATCGATCGCCGGGAAGACAAGGCAGACGTCGGTCGTGACACCGGCCATGATCAGATTCTTTCGTCCCGTCGCTTCCACCGCCGCCTTGAAGTTGACGTCGGTCCAGGCGTTGACGATGCCTTCGCGCTTGACGCGCGCCTTGAAGGCGTCTGGCAGGATCTCCTGCAGCTCCGGCAACAGTGGCCCCTGCAGGCGATCTTCCTGGCTCGACGTCAGGACGGTCGGAATGTTCAGGATGCTCGCTGTTTTCGCCAGTGCCAGCGACATGCGCTTGGCCCGGGCGACGTCGATGTTCTTGATCAACTGCATCGTGCCGATCTGATGATCGATGAGCAGAAGCGCGGAATTTTCTGGGGTGAAGTAATTGGGCATGATCTGACCTCGTTTTGGCTGAAAGAGCGTCATTGCTCGTCCATAAGTGTAGAAATGAAACAAAGCCTGCGGCAGGCTTGAAAAATGACGTCATCATGTTTCATAAATGGAACATGACAGTCTTCGGAGATTTCGACGGCCTTGCGCTGTTCACCCGCATTGTCCAGGCGGGAGGGCTCGCGGCGGCCGAGCGTGCGACGGGCATTCCGAAAGCGACGCTGTCTCGGCGACTCTCGGCGCTGGAAAATACCTTGAACGTTCGACTCGTCCGGCGAACGAAGAAGGGCGTCGTGCTCACAGAGCAGGGGCAGCAACTTTTCGAACGAAGCCGTGCGGCCTTCTCGCTCGCTGAAGAGGCGGTAGCCGAAGTTCAGGATGAACGCGCCGCACTGTCGGGCAACATTCGTCTTTCCTTGCCGCCCGATATCGCCACTGCAGTGCTTGCGCCTGTCTTGATCCGGTTCGGGGCCAGACATCCCGATGTCACGATTGAGATAACCCTTGCCGATCGCAGAGTTTCGCTGATTGAGGAAGGATACGATTTGGTGGTTCGGATGGGGCCGGTCGCGGACTCCGAACTCATCTTCAGGAGAATTGCCACCTTGCCGAGAGTGCTGGTCGCGAGTCCGGGCTTTTTATCGGCACACCCCGGTTTGAACGAGCCGCAGGACGTCAAGGAAATTCCCGCACTTGCGATCCGTCGCGATCTGGTCGAATGGGACCTGCGAAACGACAAAGGCGTGACTGCGACTGTCCATCCCAAAATCGGCTTCGCGGCCAACCGGCAGACGATATTGGTGGACGCCGCAATTGCAGGCCTCGGCATTGCCAACCTGCCATTCTTTTTGGTCGAAGCAGCGCTGAAATCCGGTGCGCTTGTTCGCGTCCTGACAAGTTGGGAGCCATCTCCTGTCGAGATGACGGCGCTGTGGCAAAAGGACAGATTCAGCGGCCGCCTGATAAAGGCAATCGTGACCGAATTCGCAGATGCGCTGAAAGATAATCGGGCGTCGCGCTAGTCGATCATTCGAAATGCTGGTTGGATGATGATTGCGTCCGGGAGAGCCACACGCGCGGCCAGTTGTGATCCGCTAATTGTAGAAGCCTGGACCAGGCCGATTGCGTAGCGGCATGGCTCAACTTTGCAGCGGGATTGCCGCTGACCATGGTTGAAGGAAAAAATCCATCGGTCATGACGTCTGAAATAATTTCACCGATCATGTCGGACTGGCAAAAGCTGCTTCGTCATCCTTGCAGTCAAACGTTCAAACGGAGAAAGACCGATGCGTTTCATGGTGATCGTGCATGCGAACAAGGATACCGAAGCCGGCGTGATGCCGACGACGGAACTGCTGACCGCGATGGGCAAGTTCAATGAAGAGATGTGCAATGCCGGCGTGATGCAGGCCGGCGAGGGGCTGCATCCGACCTCAAAGGGCGCGCGCATCGCGTTTACCGGCAGTGAGCCGACGGTGAAGCAGGGGCCGTTCGATGTGACGCGCGATCTGATAGCGGGCTTCTGGCTGATCGACGTCGCCTCCAAGGACGAGGCGATTGCGTGGATGAAGCGCGCGCCGTTCGCGGCCGGCGACGAGATCGAAATCCGTCAGGTGTTTGCGGCCGAGGATTTCGGCGACGCCCTCACACCGGAATTGCGCGAGAAGGAAGAACGCCTGCGCGCGCAAGCCGCCAAGAAATAAGCGACGAGATCAATAGGGATAGTGACCATGCGATTCATGATGTTGATGATCCCCGGCGGCTATGAGACTGCGGCGCCGGGCACGGTGCCGGAGGATGTCGAGCGCGTCGCCGCGATGATGGCCTATAACAAGGCGCTGATAGATGCCGGTGTGCTCATCACCTGCGACGGACTGCACCCGCCATCGATGGGCGCGCGGGTGTCCTTTCCATCCGGCAAGCCGGTGGTGACCGACGGGCCGTTCGCGGAATCCAAGGAAGTGCTCGGCGGCTACTGGATGATCGACGTCGCCTCGCGCGATGAGGCCATCGCCTGGGCCAGTCGCTGCCCGGCGACGCCCAACGAGGTGATCGAGGTCCGCCAGGTGCAGGAAATGGCCGATTATCCGGAGGACGTGCAGGCCGTCGCCTCGGGATTCGAGGAGATGCAGACCACCGCGAAGCGGCTCGGCTGAGGCAAAATCACTGCGACGGGCATGAAACGGTCGCGTCGCAACACGGCCGCATGCCTGCCGCAGGATTTCCGCATGCGGCGGGCGTTGATTTGTTGAGGGAATTTGCGCCGGTCACACCGTTTTGGTGTGACCTTTTGGCCCGGCTCATGTTAAAGCCATTCACATGAGCTGGCGCAAAGACAGCCGCGGCGAGCGCGGTTATCACCACGGAAATCTGAAAGAGGCCCTGCTGCAGGCAGCGCTGGGGCTGATTGCGGAGAAGGGGCCTGCGGGCTTCACCTTCGCCGATGCCGCGCGCACGGCCGGCGTCAGCGCGGCCGCGCCCTATCGCCATTTCCGCGATCGCGACGACCTCCTCGCCAGCATCGCGCAGCGTGGCTTCGAGCAGTTCGAGCTGGTGCTGACGGCGGCGTGGGACGATGGCCGGCCGAATACGGTCACGGCCTTCGAGCGGATCGGCAAGGCGTATCTCGCTTTCGCCCGCACTGAACCGGCCTTCTATTCGGCGATGTTCGAATCCGGAATCCCCGTAGATTCCAGTCCTGAACTGGCCGCGGCGGGAGAACGTGCCTTCGGTGTGATCCGTGCGGCGGCAGAACGTTTGGCCGCCTTGACGCCGCCCGGTGTGACGCGTCCGCCGGCGATGATGATGGCGTTGCATATCTGGTCGCTGGCGCACGGCGTGGCCTCGCTGTTCGGCCGCGGCGATGCCGCGCGGCGCAAATTGCCGATGTCGCCGGACGACCTGCTGGAGGCCGGTGCGCTGATTTATTTGCGCGGGCTGGGCTTTCCAACCGACCAAAACGTCCACAAGTCCGACACATCCACGGCGCCCAAATCGGGGCCTTGGGGAACCGCCCCAAAATAATTCGCGGCGCTCCCCTTGCGGTCGCCTTGACAAAATCCGGCCGTGAGCTACGTATGTAAATGTTATTTACATTCACAAGCGGCATGGTGCCGCTGATGGAGAGGAAAATGGCCAACGCTGCAGATTACAATCGATGGGGTCCGCCCGCCGATGATCGGGTGTCCTACCAGATGCGCTCACCATGGCACATCATACTGATCGTGCTCGGTTTTATCGTCTGGTGGCCGGTTGGCCTCGCACTTCTCTTCTTCACACTCGGGAGCAGAAAAATGGGTTGCTGGGATCGTAACGGCCGTTTTGAGAACAAGATGGAGCGGATGCAGTACAAGATGGAGCGCATGCGCAACCGCATGGAGCGCTCAGGCTTCGGATCGGGCTTCGGCTTCGGCCCGCCGACCTCCGGCAACCGCGCCTTCGACGAATATCGCGTCGAAACCCTGCGCCGCCTCGAGGAAGAACAGCACGAGTTCAAGAACTTCCTCGATCGCCTGCGTCACGCCAAGGACAAGGAAGAGTTCGACCAGTTCATGGCGCAGCACCGCCCAAAGCCGACCCCGCCATCGGATAACAATCAGCCGCAGGGCTAACAGCCCGAAACTGATAGGCGTCAGGCGGTAGCGCCCCCTTCGCCCGATGCCGACATCGCCGCCCGTCTGATCATTCAGGCGGGCGGTTTTGCTTTGTCACGGGCCCTTCACGAACAAGCGAATACCGCTTCATTTCTCGGCCAAAACACGCTTTGGTAACTCCGCATTAACCATGACTGGCGTCTGGTAAAAGCCGCAGAAACGCGTGCAAGCCCTTGTTTTGACATGTTGGCAGGGAATTTAGGGCCCGGCTTCGGACAAGCCCTCCATGCGACACAACAAGAACATTGCACTGGCGTTCCGCGCCGCGCGCGATGCGTGGCCGCGACACCAGCGATGAGCAAGTCGCTGGCAAATTGAGGATTTTTGCGTTGAGAGGATACCGTTCATGAACCCGGCCGATGTGGCGCAGTCAGCCCTGCCGCTGGCTTCATCCGACGTTTCGCTGATCGCGCTGTTCCTGCAGGCCCACTGGATCGTGAAAGCGGTCATGCTGGGACTGCTGGGCTGTTCGGTGTGGGTCTGGGCGATCGCGATCGACAAGATGTTCCTGTATGCGCGCACACGCCGCGCCATGGACCGGTTCGAGCAGGCCTTCTGGTCCGGCGAGTCCATCGAGGATCTGTACCGCGCGCTCTCCGCCAAGCCGACGCAGTCGATGGCGGCGTGTTTCGTCGCGGCGATGCGCGAGTGGAAGCGGTCTTTCGAAAGCCAGGCGCGCTCCTTCACCGGCCTGCAGATGCGCATCGACAAGGTGATGAACGTCTCCATCGCCCGCGAGGTCGAGCGCCTCGAGCGCCGGCTTCTGGTGCTGGCAACGGTCGGTTCGGCGGGCCCCTTCGTCGGTCTGTTCGGCACCGTCTGGGGCATCATGTCGAGCTTCCAGGCGATTGCGGCGTCCAAGAACACATCGCTCGCCGTGGTCGCGCCTGGTATCGCCGAAGCGCTGTTTGCCACGGCCATCGGCCTTATCGCCGCCATCCCGGCGACTATTTTCTACAACAAATTCACGTCAGAAGTGAACAAACAGGCGCAGCGCCTGGAGGGGTTTGCCGACGAGTTTTCAGCGATCCTGTCGCGCCAGATCGACGAGCGCGTCTGATGGGTGACGAATTGAACCTTGAAGTGAGCACCCTGTCATGGGGATGAATATGGGCTCGGGCGGTGGTGGCGGAGGTCGGCGCGGGCGCCGGCGTGCTGCCGTCATGGCCGAGATCAACGTCACGCCGATGGTCGACGTCATGCTCGTGTTGATGATCATCTTCATGGTGTCGGCGCCGCTGATGACCTCGACCATCGATATCGACCTGCCGATCGCGAGCGGCGGCAAGTCGGTGTCAGCAAATACGCCGCCGCTCACCGTGTCGGTGAAGCGTACCGGCGGCGGCTGTAATTCGGCGGTCGAAATGTATGTCGGCGACGCCCTGGTGCCGGTGAGTGAGCTCGACGCCAAGATCAAGGCGATCCGGGCGACGCGTTCGGAGACAGACAATACCGTGTTTCTGCGCGGCGACCGCGACGTCTGCTACACGGACATGATGAAATTGCTCGGCACAGTGCGGGCGGCCGGGTTCAAGGCCAATATCGTGATCCTGCCGGAGCAGGGGACTTAAGATCGTGGAGCAACAACCGGAGACGAGCAGGATTGGAGAGCTGATCGCGAGAGTCGACAAGACACTCGTCGCATCGGTGATCCTCCATGTGTTCGTGATCGGGTGGGGCCTCTTCACGTTCTCTTCCAGAGCATTGGAAGTGATGCCGGAGGATTCCGTCGGGGTCGACATCAGCGTCGAAAGCCAGTCCATGGTCGGTCAAAAGACCGGCAAGAAGGAAAATCCGAAGCCGAAGGTGGAGAAGGTCGCCGAGGCCAAGCCGCCGGTCGAGGATACCGTCGGCAAGATCGACGACAAGAAGCCGCCGGTGATCACCGAGACGGCGCCGAAGGAACAGCCGAAGACTGACGAGAAAGCGGCGGCCGAAGCAGCGAAGGCCGAGGCTGCGGCAAAAGCCGAGGCTGCAGCGAAAGCTGCGGCCGATGCCAAGGCAAAGGCAGAAGCCAAAGCAGCGGCGGTTGCCGACGCCAAGGCAGAGGCTGAAGCGAAGGCCGAGGCTGACGCCAAGGCGCAGGCAGAAGCCAAGGCGAAGGCCGAAGCGCAAGCCAAGGCTAAAGCAGAAGCCAAAGCGAAGGCTGAGGCCAAAGCCAAGGCTGACGCCGATGCGAAGGCCAAGGCCGAAGCAAAGGCTCAGGCGGAAGCCAAGAAAGCCGAACGCGTGTTCGACCAGTCGAAGATCGCGGCGCTGATCGACAAGCGCGATCCGACACGGAATTCGGTGACGGGGTCCGACCTCAATCCGAACGAGGCTCTGGGTTTGGCGAAAGGCAATGCGAGCAACAACGTCGCCACTTGGGGCGCAATGTTCAAGTCGCAGGTCGAGCGCTGCTGGAAGAAGCCCTATGGCGGCATCGAAGCGCAGACGACCGAGTCGATTTTCAGCGTCAAGCTGAAGCGTGACGGGTCGTTGGAAACGACGCCGGTCGCCATCAGCAATCCATCGACGCCGTATTTCCGCGTCTATCAGGAGAGCGCACTGCGTGCGATCATCGAATGTGCGCCGTATAAACTGCCTACGGCGTTTTTTGACGAGTGGAAGTTTTTCGAACCCGTTTTCACCGAACGACGGTCATGAGCACGTCACTCCTGGTGACGATTACGAATACCGAGCAAAGCCCGCAATAATGACCGACAAGAATGGATTGCCCCCGATGTTGTTTCGCCCAAGCCGCCGACAGATCATCACAGGAATGGCGGCGACCGGTCTGCTGATGGGCACCAGTGCGCGAACCGCCTTCGGGCAGGCGCGCGTGCAGATCACGGAAGGCAATGTCGCGCCGCTGCCGATCGCAATCCCCAATTTCTCCGCCGGCACTGGCGCGGACAATGAAGTGAGCGTCGGCGTTTCGCAGGTGATCACCAACAATCTCAAGCGCAGCGGCCTGTTCGCGCCGATCGATCCGGCCGCCTTCGTCGAGAAGGCCGTCAACATCGACGCGCCGCCGAACTTCGTGAACTGGAAGACCGTGAATGCACAGGCGCTGGTCACCGGCCGCATGACCCGTCAGGGTGACGGTCGCCTGAAAGCCGAATTTCGTCTGTGGGACATCGCCACCGGTCAGCAATTGGCAGGCCAGCAATATTTCACCTCGCCGGAATACTGGCGTCGTATCGCCCATATCATTTCCGACCAGATCTACGAGCGCCTGACCGGCGAGAAGGGCTATTTCGATAGCCGCGTGGTCTTCGTTGACGAGACGGGCTCCAAGGAGCGCCGCGTCAAGCGACTGGCGCTGATGGATCAGGATGGCGCCAATGTGCGCTACCTGACGCGCGGGGCGGATCTGGTGCTGACGCCGCGGTTCTCGCCGTCCACGCAAGAGATCACCTATATGGAATTCGGCCAGGGTGATCCAAAGGTCTATCTTTTCAACATCGAAACCGGTCAGCGCGAGATCGTCGGCAACTTTCCGGGCATGTCGTTCTCGCCGCGGTTCTCGCCCGATGGTCAGCGTGTCATCATGAGCCTGCAGCAGGGTGGCAATTCCAACCTGTTCGTGATGGATCTGCGCTCCAAGTCCACCACGCGTCTCACCGATACGCCGGCGATCGACACTTCGCCGTCCTATTCGCCGGATGGCAGCCGCATTTGCTTCGAGTCCGATCGCGGCGGCAAGCAGCAGATCTATACGATGGCGGCGACAGGGGGCGGCGCCCAGCGGATCTCGTTCGGCGAAGGCAGCTATTCGACCCCGGTCTGGTCGCCGCGCGGCGACTATATCGCCTTTACCAAGCAGGGTGGTGGTCAGTTCTCGATCGGCATCATGAAGCCCGATGGCTCCGGTGAGCGGCTGCTGACGTCGGGCTATCACAACGAAGGTCCGACCTTCGCGCCCAATGGCCGCGTGATCATGTTCTTCCGCGATATGGGAGGGGGGCCGTCCCTGTTTACGGTCGACGTGTCCGGCCGCAACGAGCTCAAGGTCCCGACGCCTGGCTTCGCGTCCGACCCGGCCTGGTCGCCATTGCTATCGTAAACAAACGATTGGCGGCGACGGGCGGATTACCGGCTATTCCCGGCAAACTTTGCCCACCGCGCTGAAATCACGAGCAGATTTGCTGTTTATGCGAATGCGTAAACAGTTCGCTAACGATGTTCCCTCAGAAAGACTTCATCAGGACCCGGTACCAATGTGCGCCTGAACAGGACGCATTTACGCCCGATGCAGCTCGCCGACCACAACCGGACGAACAGCAAATCGATGTCGCCGTCGATCTACACGGCGCTCGTCGATTCATTGTTCGAGAACCCGATTCCGATGCTGGCCGGTGCGGTCTGCGCCGGAACCGGCGCAGTCATGACTGCGGTGAAGACCGGCAATCCTTTGCTGTGGCCATGCGCCGCCCTGATCATCGTCATTGGCGCTTTGCGGGCCCTTCAGCTTAGCCGCTATGAAAAGCGCGAGACCGCGCTGACGCCCGACGAGGCGATCCGCTGGGAATTCAATTACATGGTTGGCGGCTCGCTCTATGCAGCCGCGTTGGGCCTGTGGTGTTGGGTCGTTTTGCTCGGCAGCGATGATCCGGTCGCGCACATGCTGGGTACGGCAGTGACCGTCGCTTATATCGCGGCCGGTGCCGGCCGAACCTATGGCCGTCCGAAGATCGCGCAGTTGCAGGTGCTGCTGGCGTGCGGTCCGATGGCGCTGGCACTGATTATCCACGGTGACTTCTACTATATCGGCTTCGCGTTTCTGAACGTCTTGTTCTTTGTCGGCCTGCGCCGGATCACGCTTCGTCTGCATGACGTCTACGTCAAGGCGCTGCTGGCCACCGAGCGGGTCGGCTCCATCGCCGGCCAGTTCGATACGGCGCTGAACAACATGCCCAACGGCCTGTGCATGTTCGGCGCCGATGGTCGGTTGGCGGTGCTCAACAATCGCTTCACCGCGATGATGGAGATTTCAGAGGATCTCGTGCAGCGCGGCGTGACTGCTCGCGAAGTCGTCTCGCTCTGCGTCAATGCGGGGACGGTGTCGTCGGCCAGCGCGATGACCATCATCACCGAGATTGAAAGCTCGAAGGCAGCCGAAATCACGACCCTTGATCATGCCCACGAGAGTGAACGCGCATTGTCGTGGAAGTTTCAGCCGATGGTCGGCGGCGGCACGGTCGTTCTGCTTGAAGACATTACCGAGCGCCGCAATTCCGAAGCGCGTATCAGCCACATGGCGCGTTTCGACGAATTGACGGGGCTGCCGAACCGGGTCAGTTTCCGGAACGAAATCGGCCGCATGCTAAAGAGCTCGGACCAATCCACGCTGTCGGCCCTGCTGTTCGTCGATCTCGATCAGTTCAAGCAGGTCAACGATACGCTTGGTCATCCATGCGGCGACCAGCTGTTGTGCATGGTCGCCGATCGGCTGCGCGAAATGTTGCGCGCGGATGACTTCGTGGCTCGTTTTGGCGGTGACGAATTTGTCGTGTTCCAACGCGCCATCAAGACAAATCATGATGCAGCCGATCTGGCGCGTCGCATCGTCGAACGGCTCAGTGAACGCTACGAGGTCGACAATCATCAGGTCGAGATCGGCGCCAGCGTCGGCATCGCCTTGACGGAACCCGATGTCAGCGCTGACAACCTTTTGAAGAACGCCGATATGGCGTTGTATCGTGCGAAGGCCTCCGGCCGTGGCACCTTCTGCTTCTTCCGCGACGAGATGGCCCAGACGGTCGAGGCGCGCCGCGTGCTCGAACTGGATCTGCGCCAGGCGCTCGCCAATGAAGAATTCGAGATTTACTACCAGCCGCTGGTCAATCTGAAGTCGGGACGCATCTCGACCTGCGAAGCGCTGCTGCGCTGGAATCATCCTGTCCGCGGCACTGTTTCGCCGGTCGATATTATTCCCGTCGCAGAAGACATGGGTCTGATCGTCGATCTTGGCCGCTGGATTTTGCGCAAGGCATGTATCGAATGCATGAAGTGGCCGGACGCGGTCAGCGTTGCCGTCAACTTCTCGTCACAGCAGTTTCATCAGCGCGACGTGTTGAGCGAGGTACGCTACGCCCTCGACGTGTCCGGTCTGCCGGCGCGTCGTCTTGAAATCGAGATCACCGAATCGTCCCTGCTGCGTAACACGCAGTGGACCCACGATGCCCTCGCGCAGCTTCACGCAGCAGGTTGCCGGATTTCGCTCGACGATTTCGGTACCGGCTATTCGAGCCTGAGCTATCTGCACAATTTCCCGCTGCAGAAGGTGAAGATCGATCGCTCATTCCTCGAAGGGATCGATACGGACCGTCCGTTGACGCTGCTGCGCGGCGTCGCGCGCCTCAGTGCCGATCTGGGAATGACGGTTGTCGTCGAAGGCATCGAGACCAACGAGCAGCTCGAGCTGATCAGTGCCGACGGCACGATCAGCGAGGCCCAGGGCTATCTGTTCAGCCGCCCGGTGCCTGCGACCCGGATCAGGCAGCTCCTGGACGCGTCCCACGGACGTCGCGTGATCGAGCCCGGCGCCAATGTCGAGGCCACGCGCGCGCCGGCCTGACCAGCCGCGGGCCACACTCTCGAACTTCCATTTCCATTCGTTTCGCGCGCCGAATAGCCCAAAAGGGTTAACCACATTGCGGCAGAACCTTTGACAACTTTTAAGAAAGCTTTAACCTTTCCTTACTCGCGTAGTCATGGCGTTGGTGCGTAGGAGACGGAATGATGGCTTCGGCCGATCAAGCGACTGAAGCTTCGAAGCGCAGCGATATTCTCGACCGGGTTGACTACCGTCTTGCCGAAACCGAAGCTGAGAAAGAGGCGATCTATAGCCTGCGCTATAGAGCCTATCTCCATGAGGGGGCCATCGAGCCTCGGGCGGATCGCCGTCTCGCCGACCGTTTCGATGATTTGCCGAATTCATGGACTTTCGGGATATTCGTTGATGGCGAGCTCGCCAGCTCATTGCGCGTCAGCGTAGCGACGCCGGATAATCCGGAAACGCCCGCTGTCGATGCATTCGGAGACTTGCTGCGTCCCGAGCTGGACAAAGGGAAGATCATCGTCGACCCGAACCGCTTCGTGGCCGACCCGAACAACCGCACCAAGTTTCCTGAACTGCCCTATATGACGGTTCGGCTGGGCTATGTCGCCTGCGGCTATTTCAAAGCCGATATCGGGACGGCAACCGTGCGCGCCGAGCATCGCGCGTTCTATCGCAAGGTTTTCCTGCAGACGCCGATGTGCGAGCCGCGGCCTTATCCGACGCTGACCAAGCCGCTATGCCTGATGGCGGCCGACTACGCCGCGGTGCGCGAACGCATTTTTATGCGCTACCCGCATTTCCGCTCCAGTCTCTTCGAGCAGCGGGCTCTGTTCGAGCGCAAGAGCGAACCCCTGGCGCCGGATCTCCATTCATCCGAGTTCCATATCGCTCAGGCCGCGGTGTTGCCCCGCAGCTGAGGGCGAAGGGCGGCGGCGATCCCATCGCCAGCCATTGCTGACTTTCTCAGCAGTCCCTGCAGTGGGATTCTGCCTAAAACCAGCTGCTTTCTCAGAACCTTCACCGTCGCGCCACATTTGCCAACCATTAACCACGTCGTTGCTTTTTCGCGGCCTGTGGCTTTTGATCGGTTTTGGCAACACCTCATCAAGGTTGACGGAACGTTCGCTTAACCAACGCCCTGTAGACCGAATGACAGTTGGGTAAAGCGTGAGCGTGGAGGCTCCGGGAATGAAGCATCAGATGCGTATCCTCCAGGGATTAAAACTGGCTGCAGTGCTGGCCGTGGCGCTGTCGATGGGCGCCTGCGCCAACAAGAATGGTTTGGGTGGCGATGGCGCGATGGCCAATGCTGCCACGCCGGGTAGCCAGCAGGACTTCGTCGTCAATGTCGGCGATCGCGTGTTCTTCGAGAGCGATCAGACCGAACTGTCGCCGCAGGCGATCGCGACCCTGGACAAGCAGGCGCAGTGGCTGCAGCAGTACAACCGCTATTCCTTCACCATCGAAGGTCATGCGGACGAGCGCGGCACCCGCGAATACAACATTGCGCTGGGCGCTCGCCGTGCCCAGTCGGTTCGCACCTTCTTGGCCTCGCGCGGTATCGATGCCAGCCGGATGCGCACCATCTCTTACGGCAAGGAACGTCCGGTCGCGGTGTGTAACGACATCTCGTGCTGGTCGCAGAATCGCCGTGCGGTCACTGTGCTGAACGCCGGCGCGTAAGCGACGTCTGATATCAAACAAAACGGCGTCTGTCCCCGGGCAGGCGCCGTTTTTGTTTGGGGCAGGCGCCTTTGTCGCTGTCGAAAGTCACATTTTTGGCGTAGTGAAATCCTCATCGTGATGCGCGCCGATGGGGCGCGAAACCGGTCATTTTCAGGCTCAAATGTCATCCAGATCTCATTCGCTCGCCGGCGCTGCGTTATTGTCTGTCCTGCTCGTGACGGCATCGCCCGTATCCGCGCAGTTGTTTGGTCAGCCGGCTCCCCGTCAGCAGGGCTACGGCCAGCAATCGGGCGACGACGATGCCGATCAGGGCTTGCAGATCGAGCGGTTGCAGAACCAGCTGCGGCAGCTCACCGGCCAGAATGAAGAACTGCAATTCCGTAACCGCCAGCTCGAAGATCAGCTTCGGCAGCTGCAGGTCGGCGCCGCCCCAGCGGGCGCAGGAGGCCGTCCCAATGTCGCTGCCGCGCCGGTCCAGCAGCCGCCGATGCAGCAGGCTCCCGTGCAACAGCCGGGCTACAACCAGCAACAGCCGCAGATCGCGGCACCCGCACCAATTGCTCAGGATCCCGCGCCGGCTCCTCGCGCTGGCCGACGCAACGATGCGTTCGATCCCAATGCAAACCCCAATGCGCCGGGCGTGCCGCGCGCGCTGGGTGGCGGGCAGCAGCCGATGCCCGCAAACGCGCCGGTCGGTGCACAGGGCGGTCGTGGGGCCGGCGAGCCGCTCCCGCTGGGCAATGCCGCCCCGGGCGGAGCAGCACCAGCACTGACGACCTTACCGCCGGGCGCGACCCCGAAGGACGAGTTCGATCTCGGCATCGGCTATATGCAGCGTCGTGATTACGCGCTGGCCGAAGAGACTATGCGCAACTTCGCTCAGAAATATCCCGGCGATCCAATGATTGCGGATTCGCAGTATTGGCTCGGCGAGAGCTTCTTCCAGCGTCAGAAATATCGCGATGCCGCCGAGATATTCCTGGGCGTGACCACGAAATACGACACCTCCGCCAAGGCGCCTGATGCGTTGCTGCGGCTTGGCCAGTCGCTGGCCGCGCTGAAGGAAAAGGAAGCGGCCTGTGCCGCTTTCGGTGAAGTGACGCGGAAATATCCCCGTGCCTCGGCCGGCGTGAAACAGGGCGTGGATCGCGAGCAAAAACGCGTTAAGTGCTAGGTGATCGATCCGGACAATCAGCCGGGTCGCAACCGGTTCTGACGCGCATGTCCGACGACGACCAGTCGCCGATTTCGGCCCAGATGGCGAAACAGCTATTCGCTGACTGGGCGTCCGCGCCAGCATTGGTCCTTGCCGTGTCCGGCGGTCCTGATTCCGTCGCCCTGATGTGGCTCGCCGCGCGTTGGCGGCGTGCGCTCAAACGCGGCCCCGACCTTATTGCCGTGACCATCGACCATGGTTTACGGCCTGAAGCGGCCCGCGAGGCCCGCGACGTGAAGCGGCTCGCGGCATCTCTCGATATTCCTCACCGCACTCTCCGCTGGACCGGCGCCAAGCCGAAAACCGGGCTGCCTGCCGCGGCCCGCGATGCGCGCTATCTGCTGCTGGCCAAGGCCGCACGCAGCGTCGGTGCATTCCATGTACTGACTGCCCATACCCGCGACGATCAGGCCGAGACCCTGCTGATGCGGATGGCGCGCGGCAGCGGCATCGCCGGCCTCGCGGGCATGGCGCGACTGACCGAGCGCGACGGCATCCAGCTCGCGCGTCCCTTTTTGCACATCGCGAAAGTGCAACTTGTTGCGACGCTGACCAAAGCGAAAATCGGCTTCGTGACCGATCCGAGTAACTCAGATTCGAACTACACCCGTCCGCGGCTGCGGACTCTGATGCCAGCGCTGTCGTCCGAGGGCTTCGATTCGCGAAATCTCGCCCGGCTGGCAACGCGGCTGCGGCGTGCCGATGCCGCGCTGGAACTGATGGTCGACGGGGCAGAGCGGTTTCTGGCGCTGCACAGTCCGGGGAGGGTGCCCGAAGCCATCGATGCAGGAGCATTTGCGGGGCTGGCGGAGGAAATTCGCGTTCGGTTGTTGCTGCGGATGATCGATCAGGTCGGGCACGAAGGGCCGGCCGAGCTCGGCAAGGTCGAAACGCTCGTATTCGCCATGTTTCAGGCCGCGCGATCGGGCGGAAAAGGTATTCTGCTGAAGCAGACGCTCGCCGGTGCCATGATCACGCTGACTCAGGACCGCCTGAGAATCGTTCCTGCGCCGCCGAGGCGTCGCCGCGCCCATTGAGTGCAAAGACCTACCTGTGGCCCCACAGTACCTTAACCACCGTGGGAAAACCCTGTCAGCACTGCCATTATTTGAACCGGAAATGCGCGTAGATGCGTTAAATAGTCCATCCCAGTTCCCTTGGCAGCGCCCTCGGTCGCACCTAGATTGTATCCGACCGACCCAGGGTGAACCCTTGTGGCGACCCACAAGGGAATAAGGCCGCGATTTCGCGCGGCGACGAAGGAAGATCGATGAACGCGAACCTGCGCAATTTTGCCCTCTGGGTCATTATCGTTTTGTTGCTGCTGGCGCTGTTCACGCTTTTCCAGAATCCTGGTCAGCGCACCGCCTCGCAGGACATTTCGTTCTCGCAGCTCCTCACCGAAGTTGATCAAAATCACGTCCGCGATGTCGTAATCCAGGGTCCCGAGATTCACGGCACCTTCACCAACGGCTCCAGCTTCCAGACCTATGCGCCGAGCGACCCGACCCTGATCAAGCGTCTGTATGACGCCAAGGTCTCGATCACCGCCAAGGCTCCGGGCGACAACGTGCCGTGGTTCGTGTCGCTGCTCGTGTCATGGCTGCCGTTCATCGCGCTGATCGGCGTGTGGATCTTCCTGTCGCGCCAGATGCAGGGCGGCGCCGGCAAGGCGATGGGCTTCGGCAAGTCGCGCGCCAAGATGCTGACGGAGGCCCACGGCCGCGTCACCTTCGAGGACGTCGCCGGCGTCGACGAAGCCAAGCAGGACCTGCAGGAGATCGTCGAATTCCTGCGCGACCCCGGCAAATATCAGCGCCTCGGCGGACGTATCCCGCGCGGCGTGCTGCTGGTTGGCCCCCCCGGCACCGGTAAGACGCTGATCGCGCGTGCGGTCGCGGGCGAAGCCAATGTGCCGTTCTTCACCATTTCGGGTTCGGACTTCGTCGAAATGTTCGTCGGCGTCGGCGCATCCCGGGTGCGTGACATGTTCGAGCAGGCCAAGAAGAATGCGCCCTGCATCATCTTCATCGACGAAATCGACGCCGTCGGTCGTCATCGTGGCGCCGGTCTCGGCGGCGGCAATGACGAGCGCGAACAGACCCTCAACCAGTTGTTGGTCGAGATGGACGGCTTCGAAGCCAATGAGGGCGTGATCCTGATCGCCGCCACCAACCGTCCTGACGTGCTGGATCCCGCGCTGCTGCGTCCCGGCCGTTTCGACCGTCAGGTCGTGGTACCGAATCCGGACGTCGTCGGCCGCGAGCAGATCCTCAAGGTCCATGTCCGCAAGGTGCCGCTGGCGCCGGATATCAACCTCAAAACCATCGCTCGCGGCACGCCCGGTTTCTCCGGCGCGGACCTGATGAACCTCGTCAACGAAGCCGCCCTGACTGCCGCGCGCCGTAACAAGCGTATGGTGACGCAGAGCGAGTTCGAAGAGGCCAAGGACAAGGTGATGATGGGCGCCGAGCGCAAGTCGCTGGTGATGTCCGAGGAAGAGAAGATGTTGACGGCCTATCACGAAGGCGGTCACGCCATCGTCGGCCTCAACGTCATCGCCACCGACCCGATCCACAAGGCGACTATCATTCCGCGCGGCCGTGCGCTCGGCATGGTCATGCAGCTGCCGGAACGCGACAAGATGTCGATGTCCCTGGAGCAGATGACCTCACGCCTCGCCATCATGATGGGCGGCCGCGTTGCTGAAGAATTGATCTTCGGCCGCAACAAGGTCACCTCGGGTGCGTCCTCCGACATCGAGCAGGCCACGCGCTTGGCTCGCATGATGGTGACGCGCTGGGGCCTGTCGGAAGAACTCGGTACGGTGTCGTATGGCGAGAACAACGACGAAGTCTTCCTCGGCATGCAGATGAACCGCACCCAGGCGGTCTCGGAATCCACGGCGCAGAAGATCGACTCCGAAGTGAAGCGTCTGGTCGCCGAAGGCTATGACGAAGCGACCAAGATCCTCACCGAGAAGCGCGATGACCTCGAAACGCTGGCCAAGGGCTTGCTCGAATTCGAAACCCTCTCGGGCGACGAGATCACGGATTTGCTGAATGGCAAGAAGCCGAACCGCGAGTCGGTGCTGGAGCCGTCGGGCCCGCGCACCTCGGCTGTGCCGCCCGCTGGCAAGCCGCGCCCGCGTCCGGACGGTGGCCTGGAGCCGCAGCCGCAGGCGTAAAGTCGTTCACACGCAAATATGCAAAACGCGGCCGAAAGGCCGCGTTTTTTGTTATCTGTAGCTCAAATGGAGCGAGGCCCGATCTGGGGACCACGTCCCACTTAAACCTTCCTCAAACTTCCCTCGGCACTGTCGCCCGGCGCCCTTGATGCGCATTGGGGACCCTATGCCAGCGCCGCTCACGATGACTTCGACACCCGAGCGTGGCCCAATTCCGCCGGCGCTGTTGGTCGTCTGCATCATCCTGGCGATGTTGCATCTCGCCTTCTTCCCGACCTTCTACGGTCGCGGCTGGATCTATGAAGACGGCCTCGGCTCGCCCACCGATTTCGTCAATGTGTGGTCTGCCGGGCGATTGGTGCTCGATGGTCATCCGGCCTGGGCCTATGACTGGGACATCCAGAAAAAGGTCCAGATCGCTGTTCTCGGTCAGAGCTATCCCGGAAATTTCGCCTGGCACTATCCGCCGCCGTTCCTGTTCATCGCGGCACTGCTCGCAAAGCTGCCTTATGCCGTGGCCTTTGCCGGCTGGGCTGCAGTCAGCTTCGTGCCGTATCTGGCGGCGATGCGTGCGATCGTCGGTCGTCCCTTTGGCCTTTTATTGGCTGCGGCTTTTCCGGTGGTGATGACCAACGGCCTTGTCGGGCAGAACGGATTTCTGACAGCGGCGCTGATCGGCGGCATGCTGGTGCTGCTGCCGACGCGGCCGATCCTGTCGGGGATCTGTCTGGGCCTGCTCAGCTACAAGCCGCAATACGGATTTCTGTTTCCGCTGATGCTGATCGCGGTGTCACAATGGAAGGCGTTCGTCAGCGCAGGCATCACCACCGCGCTGCTGGCCGCGGTGTCGTGGCTCGCTTTCGGCACCGAGAGTTGGCAGGCCTTTATTCACTGGATGCCGATGTTCTCGCAGGCCTTCCTTACCGAAGGCCGCGCGCCATGGGGCAAGATGCAGAGCATCTTCGCACTGGTGCGCTATTTCGACGGTAGCGAGCCGCTGGCCTGGACGTTTCAGTGGATCATGATTGGTGCTGTCGTAGCGGCGCTGGTGCCGGTGTGGCGCAGCAGCGTGCGCTACGAGCTGAAAGCCGCTGCGCTGGCAGTCGGCGCCTTGCTCACGACGCCCTACCTTTTCCTGTACGACGTGATGGTGCTTGCGATTGCCATCGGCTTCATCGCCCGTATAGGTCTCGCGGAAGGCTTTCGCCGTCACGAACTGCCGGTGCTCGGTCTCGCTGCTGCGCTGCTGATCGCCTATCCATTTCTCGGCGCGCCAACTGGCTTCGGCGCAACGCTGCTGGTGGCAGCGTTGATCGCCATGCGTGTGCGGGAGGCTATTCGCTCCACGCCGAGTTCAGAATGATGCTGCAGAAATTCGCGCGCTTGTAAGTGGGGTCGCGGAGGTCGAGCACGTCGGCCTTGACGTTGCCGAAGGTGGTCTCGGGCTTGTGGATCGTCCCTGCAGCGAATGCATCGATGATGCCGTTCTTGAAGTCATGGCCGCGCGGATGGCAGGCACACACTTCGTGGCGCTGATGATCGGTGAAGGCGTCGTACTCAAGACCCAGCACATCCATCTCGACACCCGCTGTCACGAGCGCCACCACGGGCCGCTTGTGCTTGGGAATGCCCGGTGTCGTGTGAAGCGCGATGGCGTCCCAGACATCGTCGATGTCGCGCTCATCAATCCTGTGGTTGCGTAGAAAGTCCGCGGCAGCATTCGCGCCATCGACCTCGAAGCGTTCCTCCTTGCTCGCATAAGGCGCCTGCAGGCCCATGTCGTGAAACATCGCGCCGACATAAAGTAACTCGGAATCGACCTTGAGACCCTTGCGCTGCCCGGCGAGCGCGCCGAACAGGAAAACCCGATTGGAGTGATGATACAGAAGATCGCTTTCGGTATCGCGCACCAGTTGATCGACTTGGCGGGCGAGGGCGCTGTCTGGCACTTTGATGCCGGCTATGGTCTTGCTCATGGGATGCTCCTTGCAATCTGGATTGTCATCCACCCTTGTCGCCCCGGCGCGTTGTATCCTCAATCGCCCGGCCACCTTCGAGACTGCCATTCACCCGTGATTTCCTGCCGCAAGACGACTATCTGTTCAGAATGACCTGGGCCTGTCCTCGCCATTGGAATGAAGCCTCACCATGAAGAGCGTTGCCCTCGCGATATTCCCCGGCGTCCAGTCGCTGGATGTGGCCGGTCCGCTCGATGTGTTCATGGAGGCCAATGGCTTCGTCGCGCCGGGCGACGGCTACGACATCACACTTGTCGCTGCAGACTGCGCGCCGCTGCGTGCATCGAACGGCCTGAGGATGTCCGCTGATCTGACGTTCAGTGACGCGGACAAACCCTGGGATCTGGTTCTGATGGCCGGCGGGCCGGGGCTGCCGACGGCTGAAGCCGATCCGCAGCTTACACAGTGGCTGGCCAATGCGGCGCTCCATGCGGAGCGTTATGGTTCGGTGTGCACCGGGGCATTCGCGCTCGGCCATGCAGGCTTGCTCGACGACAAGACGGTGACGACACACTGGCAGAATGCGCCGCTATTGGCGCTGCGTTTCCCCAAAGCGCATGTGGAGTTCGACCGCATCTATAGTCGTGACGGCGCCCTGGTGACGTCGGCCGGCGTCACCGCAGGCATCGATCTGGGTCTTGCTCTGGTCCAGGAAGATCATGGCGCGGAGGTCGCGCTGGCCGTGGCCAAGCGTCTTGTCGTTGTCGCGCAGCGCCAGGGTGGTCAGTCGCAATTCAGTCCCTATCTGGTGCCGCCGGCCGAGTCGGGCTCGCCGATCGCGCGAGTTCATGCCCATGTGATGGCCCATCTGCGCGATGCGCACAGCGTGGACGAACTGGCCGATGTGGCGGGCATGAGCGCGCGGACTTTCGCGCGGACATTCAAGCAGGAAACAAGGATGACTCCGGCGGATTTTGTCGAAGGCGCTAGGATCGACACGGCGCGTAACCGCCTCGAAGGCAGCGATCTGCCGCTGAAAGTCGTGGCTTATGAATCCGGTTTCACCACCGCCGAACATATGCGTCAGGTGTTCGTACGACGGCTCGGCCTGACGCCCAGCCAGTATCGGGCCAGCTTTCGCGCGGTCTGATTCTGCTCAGGCGAGTTGCAGCGAAGAAATCGGATCGCTGGCGGGGAAGCTGTCCATCAGCGCCTCGTTCAGCATCTCGTCGAGCCGGCGCCGGGCGGTCTGCTCCGTCGTCTCGAACGCCGCGAGTGCGCCCGGATGCTCGACGAAAGCGTTGAGTTTGATCCTCTCAGTGGTCGTTACCAGGTTGCGCATCGCATCCTCCATCGGTTGATGACGGTGTTTTGCGCCTCACGGTCCTTTCGGACAACGAATCGCATCGTTCAGAAACGGCCAACGACCCCGCGGTTTCCGCCACGCAAGCGGTTGTCCACTGAACCAACAGCCCTACCGAATTTGTTGCGTTCGGCGCCAATGCTCGCTTGACACTTCACCGCGGGTAACACCAAATGTAGACGTCACGGTCCGCCCTGTCGCAAGACTTGGTGGCTAAGAGGGAAGCCGGTAAAGACGTTGTTTTGCGTCATATTCCGGCGCTGCCCCCGCAACTGTAAGCAGTGAGTCTGTTTCGATCGAAGTCACTGATGCGCAAGCGTCGGGAAGGCTGAAACAGACATTGACCTGCGAGCCAGGAGACCTGCCGCGACACCAGAACGTCCATGGGCGGGGTGTCCCAGCGGTCGCTTGCAGGCAATGCCGGCGGATCTCCGCCGTGTATTTTGCAGCGTCCTTTCGGCCCCAGCCCCCATTGCTTGATGCATCACACGGGGTCTTGCCGATGCCTACTTCATCTTCTGTTTTGTCCAACGGACGCGATGCGGCTCATGCGCCGCTGATTCAACTGTCGCCGGAAACGCTCGCTGCGCCTGCGCGCGAACCCTCAATGCAGATCATCCGGCGCAACGGCACCGTATCTCCCTTCGACGGCAGCAAGATTTCCGTGGCCATGACCAAGGCTTTCCTTGCGGTCGAGGGCCACACGGCAGCGGCGTCGCGCCGCGTCCATGAGGCGGTGGAACAACTGACCGGCGAAGTCGTGGCGGCGCTGACGCGCCGCGTCAGTGAAGGCCGCACCTTCCATATCGAGGACGTCCAGGATCAGGTGGAACTGGCGCTGATGCGCAGCGAGCACCACAAGGTGGCCCGCGCCTATGTGCTGTATCGCGAAGAACGCGCGCGGACCCGCGCCGAGGAACTGGCCGCCAAGCCGGCGCTCGTCTCCACCGCACCGGTGCTGCATGTCACGCTCGCCAACGGCACCCGTGCGCCGCTCGATTCGGCGCGTCTGGCGCTGATCGTCAACGAGGCCTGCGCCGGTCTCGACGGAGTCGATGCCGCCCCGGTGCTCGAGGAAACCCGCCGCAATCTCTATGACGGCATCACGCTGGATGAACTGGCACTGGCCGGCATCATGGCCGCGCGCACGCTGGTGGAGCAGGAGCCGAACTACACCTTTGTCAGCGCCCGCCTGCTCCTCGACAAGCTGCGCACCGAAGTTCTGTCCTTCGTTCACGGCAGCCCGACCCACGCGTCACAGGCCGATATGACGACGCGTTACGCCGAATATTTCAGCGCCTATATCAAGACCGGCATTGCGGCGGAGCTGCTCGATCCCGAACTCGCGCGCTTCGATCTCAAGCGAATCGCTGCCGCGCTGAAGCCGGAAGGGGACCTTCAGTTCCAGTTCCTGGGCCTGCAGACGCTCTATGACCGCTACTTCCTGCATGTGCAGGGCAATCGCATCGAACTGCCCCAGGCCTTCTTCATGCGCGTAGCCATGGGCCTCGCGCTACGCGAGATCGACCGCGAAGCCCGCGCCATCGAATTCTACAATCTGCTGTCGTCGTTCGACTTCATGGCCTCGACGCCGACGCTGTTCAATTCGGGCACGCTGCGTCCGCAGCTGTCGTCCTGCTTCCTCACGACCGTAGCCGACGATCTCGACGGCATCTTCAAGTCGGTGAAGGACAATGCGCTGCTGGCCAAATATTCCGGCGGCCTCGGCAATGACTGGACCCGCGTCCGCGGCCTCGGCGCCCACATCAAGGGTACCAATGGCGAGAGCCAGGGCGTGGTGCCATTCCTGAAAGTCGCCAATGACACGGCGATTGCCGTCAATCAGGGCGGCAAGCGCAAGGGCGCCGTCTGCGCCTATCTCGAAACCTGGCATGTGGACATCGAGGAATTCCTCGATCTGCGCAAGAACACCGGCGACGACCGCCGCCGCACCCATGACATGAACACCGCCAACTGGGTGCCCGACCTGTTCATGCAGCGCGTCGAGCAGGACGGCGACTGGACGCTGTTCTCGCCGGACGAAACGCCGGACCTGCACGATCTCTATGGCAAGCCGTTTGCCGAGCGTTACGCCGCCTATGAGGCCAAGGCGGCGCGCGGCGAGATGCGCGTCTACAAGACCGTGCGCGCCACCGATCTGTGGCGCCGCATGCTCACCATGGTGTTCGAGACCGGCCATCCCTGGATCACCTTCAAGGATCCCTGCAACCTGCGTTCGCCGCAGCAGCATGCCGGCGTCATCCACTCGTCGAATCTCTGCACCGAGATCACGCTGAACACGTCGGATGACGAAGTCGCCGTCTGCAATCTCGGCTCGGTCAATCTGCTGCATCACGTGACCGAGCAGGGCATCGATCACGCCCGCCTGCAGCGCACGGTGACGACAGCGATGCGCATGCTCGACAATGTCATCGACATCAATTTCTACACCATCCCGGAAGCGCGCCGCTCGAACCTCAAGCATCGTCCGGTCGGTCTCGGCCTGATGGGCCATCAGGATGCCCTGCATACGCTGGGTCTCGCGATGGCGTCGGATGCTGCCGTCGCATTCGCCGACACCAGCATGGAGGCGATCGCCTATCACGCCATCTCGGCCTCGGTGGATCTCGCCGCCGAACGCGGTCGCTATCCGTCCTTCGACGGTTCACTCTGGAGCCGCGGCATCCTGCCGATCGATTCCATCGACCTGGTGGCCGATGCCCGCGGTGGCCTTGAGATGGATCGTTCCGCGACGCTCGACTGGACCACATTGCGCGAGCGCGTGAAGACCACCGGCATGCGCAATTCCAACGTGATGGCGATCGCGCCGACGGCCACGATCTCCAACATCTGCGGCGTCGCGCAGTCAATCGAGCCGGCCTATCAGAACCTCTATGTGAAATCGAACATGTCGGGCGATTTCACCGTCGTGAACGCGTTTTTGGTGCGTGATCTCAAGAAGCGCGGGCTGTGGGACGAGGTGATGGTCTCGGATCTGAAATATTTCGACGGCAGCGTCGGATCCATCGACCGCGTGCCGAGCGATCTCAAGGCGCTTTATGCGACCTCGTTCGAGATCGACAGCGCATGGCTGATCGAGGCGGCCTCGCGCCGGCAGAAGTGGATCGATCAGGCGCAGTCGCTCAATCTCTACATCGCCAATCCATCGGGCAAGAAGCTGGATCAGCTCTATCGCCTGGCTTGGGCGCGCGGTCTGAAGACGACCTACTACCTGCGCTCGCGCAGCGCGACCCATGTGGAGAAGTCGACGCTCAAGGGCACCGACGGCAAGCTCAATGCGGTCTCCGCTGGTGTGTCGGCAGCGCCGGTGAAAGCGAGCGCGACGCCGATCCTGGTGAAGTCGTCGGATCTCACGGCGCCCGAGCTCAATGTCGCGATGGCGTGCTCGATCGACAATCCCGAATGCGAGGCGTGCCAGTAAGGCGCGCCCTCCATCCACTCACTCCGTCCCTCATCCTGAGGAGCCGCGCAGCGGCGTCTCGAAGGATGGCGCCAAGCTCCCATGGTTCGAGACGCCGGCCAAGCGGCCGGCTCCTCACCATGAGGGCTGAGATTGATCTTCGAAGGAACTACAAAATGCTCGACTGGTCCGACACCTCCTCCGCCCCCAAGTCCCGCGCATTCATCCCGCTCCCCGAAGCGCCCACCGACGCCACCGGCCTCGGCACCATCGACCGCTCCGGCGGCCGCGTCTCCGTCGATGAAAAGCGCATGATCAACTGCCGCGCCGACGTCAATCAGCTGCTGCCGCTGAAATACAAATGGGCCTGGGAGAAATATCTCGCCGGCTGCAACAATCACTGGATGCCCACCGAAGTCTCCATGCAGGCCGACATCGCGCTGTGGAAGTCGCGCGACGGCCTCACCGAGGACGAGCGTCGCGCCATCAAGCGCAATCTGGGCTTCTTCGCCGCGTCCGAGTCGCTCGTCGCCAACAACATCGTGCTGGCGATCTATCGCCACCTCACCAATCCCGAATGCCGGCAATATCTGCTGCGCCAGTCCTTCGAGGAGGCGGTGCATACGCACACGTTCCAGTACATCGTGGAAAGCCTCGGCCTCGACGAGGGCGAGCTGTTCAACATGTATCGCGAGGTGCCCTCGATCACCGAGAAGGCGGCCTGGGCGCTCAAGCACACCCAGCATCTCGACGATCCCGATTTCAAGACCGGCACGCCCGAAACCGATCAGGCCTTCATGCGCGATCTCGTGGCCTTCTATGTGATCTTCGAGGGCATGTGGTTCTATACGGGCTTTGCGCAGATCCTGTCGCTCGGCCGTCGTAACAAGATGGTCGGGATCGCTGAACAGTATCAATACATCCTGCGCGATGAATCGATCCACCTGAACTTCGGCATCGACGTCATCAACCAGATCAAGATCGAGAATCGGCACCTCTGGACAAAAGCGTTCCAGGAGGAAATCCGCGACATGATCCGCACGGCCGCCGAGCTCGAGGCGGCCTATGGGCGGGATACCATGCCGCGCGGTTTCCTCGGACTGAATGCGGCGCTGTGCGAAACCTATATGCACTTCATCGCCAACCGCCGCTGCGCGCAGATCGGCCTCGCGCCGGTATTCGTTGAGACGGAAAATCCGTTCCCATGGATGTCGGAAGCCATGGACCTGAAGAAGGAGAAGAACTTCTTCGAGACGCGGGTGATCGAATATCAGAACGGCGGTGCACTCAGCTGGGAGTGAGCATGATCCCGAAAAGTGGAAGCCGGTTTTCGGACAGGATCATGCGCCACTAGAAAGATCTCAGCCTTTCGTCTCACGCAGCGCTGCATGGCGCGCATGAGGCGGCGATGACTTGACCCGGTCGTGTGATGGCAGCACCCATGCTGCCAAAACACGGATCGCGCCATGCACGCCACCCATATCCCGAAAGCACCAGCCTACTGGTCACGCGCCGCCATTCTGCCCGGCATCGTGGCCATCGGCCCGATGCTGCCGGGTACGCTGGCTTTCGGCATGGCCTTCGGCGCGCTGTGTGCGCAGAAGAACCTCTCGCTCGTCGAAGTCGAAGTGATGATGGCCACGGTCTATGGCGGACTGTCGCAATTTGTTGCGATGCAGTCATGGCCTGACGTGCTGACACCGGGTGCGATCGCGACGTTGGCGCTGCTCACACTCACCGTGAACATTCGCTTCTTTCTGATGAGTGCGACACTGCGGCCGTGGTTCGGTACGCTGCCGGCCTGGCAGGCCTATCCGTCGATGCTGCTGGTCACCGATGGTGGCTGGCTCGCGGCGATGCGCTACCGCGATCACGGCGGCGCCGATGCGTCGTTCTATCTCGGCGGCGGCATCGTGCTGTATTTCACCTGGCTGTTTTCGGCCATCCCCGGCTTCTTGCTGGCCGAACAACTCACCGATCCCAGAAAATACGGCGTCGATCTGGTGATGCCGGCGTTTTATGCCGCGATGCTGGTTCCTGCCTGGAAGGGCCCGCGCCGCGCTATCCCGTGGGTCGTCTCGGGCGTCGTGGCTCTGGTGGTGCATTGGTTGGTGCCCGGCTGGTGGTTCATCATCGCCGGTGCGCTGTCCGGTGCGATTAGTGCCGGGCTGATGGATGAGCCCGAGCCGCAACGTTCGACGGACGTGCCCGCATGACGGAATTTTTGCGCAGTGATGTCATGATTGCGTTTGCTGTCATGACCGCGGTCACGGCGGCCTCGCGCCTCGCTGGCTACTGGCTCATGGGTTACGTCAACGTGACGCCGCGGGTGCGGCGGATGCTCGACGCATTGCCCGGCTCGATCATTGTTGCTGCCGCGCTGCCAGTGGCCGTCAATGGCGGGCCGGTGGTGGTATTCGCCATTCTGGCCGCGATGGCCGTGACCATCATCCGCCGCAACGACTTCATTGCCGTCATCACCGGGATGGCAGTGGCTGCGGCTGCCCGCGCGCTCGGATTCGGCGGCTAGGCCTACCCGAAAAGTTGAATCCCGCCATGCGCAAAACACCTTGTCAACGAGTCTGAACTAGTGTTCAGTTCTTATCGCGGGCACCTCGCAGCTCGCTCAAAACCTTGAAGTTACGCGCCTTATTTGTGACAGCCGTCAGGTTGGCCAAGGGGTGCCCGGGACGAGAACGCTCATGGTTTACCGACGGACCCATCAAGTCGTGAAGCGACTTGCGGCGCGACGTAGCGCCATTCTGGCGGCGGCACGCGAAACCTGTGCCGAAGGTGGCATGGCGGCGGTTCAGATCGCGCCGGTTGCTGTTCGTGCCAATGTCGCAGCGGGCACGGTTTATCGGTATTTCCCGTCCAAGGCCGACCTGATTTCCGAACTCATCGCTGACGTCTCGCGCGACGAACTCGCCGCGATCCGCCGTGCAGCGGATGCCGCGCCGGGACCGTCATCGGCGCTCGCCGCTGCGGTGACCACAGTGGCCGTGCATGTCGTCTCTCACCGCAAATTGTCGTGGGGCATCTTGGCCGAGCCGGTCGAGGTCGATGTGACGGAGTCGCGGCTGGCCAGCCGCCGCGAGATCGCCGGCGAAGTCGAATCCCGCATTGCGGCCGCTATTCGCGCCGGTCATTTGCCGGCGCAGGACACGGCGCTCGCAGCCGCTGCACTGCTCGGCGCGTTGCATGAAGCGCTGGTCGGGCCGATGGCGCCTGACAATCTTGAAGATCAGGCCAAGCTGCGCGACGCGGTGCAGACCGTCACGCTGCTGGCGCTGCGCGCCGTCGGCGTGATGGATGCCCGCGCACGCGGGCTTGTGGTGCAGGCCGTGCTGCCGACTAAGATGGCGGCCGGCGCCTAGCGCGTTTTCAGTGGGCACCGGTTCGCATCAAGAAAACGCGTCAAACCAAAAGGCTTCAGCGCTTACGGCTTGATTTTGCCGTCCTTGTCGAACTGCGCGAGGAAGGCCCAGAGGTCGTTGACCTCGGATTCCTTCTTGATGCCGGCAAAGGCCATCTTGGTGCCCGGGATCTTGGCCTTCGGGTCCTTGATGTATTCCTTGAATGTCGCTTCATCCCAGGTGATGCCGGAATTCTTGTTGGCGTCCGAGTAGGAATAGCCTTCGGCGGTGCCGGATTTGCGGCCGTTCAACCCGTTGAGTTCCGGACCGACCTTGTTCTTGGCGTTTTCGCCAACGGCGTGGCAGGCGAGGCACTTGTTGAAGGAAGATTTCCCGGCGGCGACGTCCTGTGCAAGTGCGAAGGAGGAGGCGGTCGAGGCGGCAAGAACGATCAGGGCGCCGAAAGTGACAGACTTCATGGATGGCTCTTTTTGTTGGTTGGCTTTCCAGCTTAGTTTGTTGCACACGCTCCGAGTAGTCCACAAGTGCGATGGCGGCTGCCGCGCGTCCCGGCACGTCACACTTTGGTAAGCTACCCAAAGCCGCACGGACGTGGTTGATTCATGGCAAAGCAGCCGAGTGATCGCTGCGATCTTCGGGAGTGCGCGTTCAATGACCATCATGATGCCCGCGCCGGATCAGGCTGTCCTCGCAAGGCGCGAGGCCATTGTCGCTGCGCTGCACAAGCTGGTGCCGGGTGAGGGTGTGATTTCCAGCGCTGCGGAAATGCTGCCCTATGAGTCGGATGGGTTGATGGCTTATCGCCAGCCGCCGATGGTCGTCGTGTTGCCCGATACGACTGAACAGGTCTCCAAAGTTCTAAAATATTGTCACGAGAACGGCATCAAGGTAGTGCCGCGCGGCTCGGGCACGTCATTATCCGGTGGCGCGCTGCCGCTGGCCGATGCGGTGCTGCTTGGTCTCGGTAAGTTCAAGCGTGTGCGCGAGATCGATTTCGACAACCGCGCCGTTGTCGTCGAGCCCGGCGTCACCAATCTCGCCATCAGCCAGGCGGTGGCGCATGCAGGCTTCTACTACGCGCCGGATCCGTCGTCGCAGATCGCGTGCTCGATTGGCGGCAATGTCGCGGAGAATTCCGGCGGCGTGCACAGCCTCAAATACGGCATGACCACCAACAATCTGCTCGGCTGCGAGATTGTATTGATGTCGGGCGAAGTCATTCGCGTTGGCGGCAAGACCGCAGAGACATCGGGCTACGACCTGATGGGGATCATCACCGGCTCCGAAGGTCTGCTGGGTGTCATCACCGAAATCACCGTGCGTATCCTGCAGAAGCCGGAAACGGCGCGTGCGCTGATGATCGGCTTTGCCGAGGTCGAGCAGGCCGGCCAGTGCGTTGCCGATGTCATCAGCGCCGGCATCATTCCCGGCGGCATGGAGATGATGGACAAGCCGGCGATCCATGCCGCGGAAGCGTTCGTGCATGCGGGCTATCCGCTCGATGTCGAAGCGCTCTTAATTATTGAACTCGATGGCCCTGGCGTCGAGGTCGACGAACTTATCAAGCGCGTCGAGAAGATAGCGCTCGGCTGCGGCTCGACCACCTGCCAGATATCGACCTCCGAACAGGAACGCCTGCTGTTCTGGTCTGGCCGCAAGGCGGCATTCCCTGCCGTGGGTCGTATCTCGCCGGACTATCTCTGCATGGACGGCACGATTCCGCGTGCGGCCTTGCCGCTGGTGCTACGCCGCATGAAGGAGATGTCAGCAAAATACGGTCTTGGCGTCGCAAACGTGTTTCACGCCGGCGATGGTAATCTGCATCCGTTGATCCTGTACGATGCGAACAAGCCCGGCGAGTTGCAGCTCGCAGAGGATTTCGGCGCAGATATTCTGAGACTGTGCGTCGAGGTCGGCGGCGTGCTGACCGGCGAGCACGGCGTCGGCATCGAGAAGCGCGACCTGATGCCGGAGATGTTCAGCGAGGTCGATCTCAACCAGCAGCAGCGCATCAAATGCGCGTTCGACGCGCAGGGTCTGCTCAATCCCGGCAAGGTGTTCCCGACATTGCATCGCTGTGCCGAACTCGGCCGTGTGCACGTACATGGCGGCAAGCTCGCTTTCCCTGATCTGCCGCGATTTTAGTTGGACGCATCCGTGGATATTTTGAAAGTCAGAGACGCTCAGGACGTCGAGCAGGCGGTGCGCGCGGCAATTGCAAGCGAGCAGCCGCTGGAAATCATCGGTCATGGCAGCAAGCGCACGATCGGCCAGCCCATTGCGACCAATGCGGTGCTCGATCTGTCGGCGCTGAATGCGGTGACGTCCTATGAGCCGAACGAATTGATCCTCACCGTACAGGCCGGTGCTCCGATGGCCGACGTGCTGTCGCTGATCGATTCCAAGAATCAGCAGTTTTCGTTCGAGCCGATGAACACGTCACAGCTCCTGGGCACGCCGGATATCGGCACCATCGGCGGCATGATCTCGGCCGGGCTCGCCGGGCCGCGGCGCATTCAGGCCGGCGGTGCGCGCGATCATCTGCTTGGCGTGCATGCAGTGTCAGGCTTCGGCGACAGCTACAAGGCTGGCGGCCGGGTAGTGAAGAACGTCACCGGCTATGACGTCTGCAAGCTGCTCGCCGGCGCGTGGGGCACGCTGTCCGTGATGACGGAATTGACCCTCAAGGTGATGCCGCGGGCGGAGAGCGAGCGCACGCTGGTGCTGCGCGGACTCGATGATATCGCAGCGAACAAGGCGATGACCGCGGCGCTGGGGTCGCCCTTCGATGTGTCAGGTGCCGCGCATCTGCCCGGCTCGGCGTTGCGCACCACGCAGGGCGCGCTTGGCGAAATCGCGTCGCCCGACCAGTCGGCCACGCTGATCCGCCTTGAAGGCATCACCCCGTCCGCGTCGCAGCGTGCGGTGTCACTGAGCGCGACGCTGAAGCCATTCGGCGTGGCTGGGATACTTGAAGACGCTGCGTCCGCGGTATTGTGGGCGGCTGTCCGTGACGTAACGCCATTCGCAGCGAGCGGGCCGCGTGCGATGTGGCCGGTCTGGCGCATCGTGACGCCGCCGGCATCCGGCGGTGCGCTTGGCCAAGCTATCGCCAAAGGCTCGCAAGGCGAGGTCATCTATGACTGGGGCGGCGGGTTGATTTGGGCGGCACTACCGCCATCGGCCGATGCGCAAGCAGCGCAACTCCGCAAGCTGGTCAATGCAGCCGGTGGCCATGCGACGCTGATCCGCGCGCCGGAAGATGTGCGCCGTGCCATTGACGTGTTTCATCCGCAGCCCAAAGGCATCGCGGCGCTCGGCGAGCGCGTGCGTAACAGTTTCGATCCGAAGACCATTCTCAATCGCGGCCGGATGTCGCGTGGCCTTGGTACTTGAAAGACTTGCGACATGAAAACCGAATTCACCCCGACCCAACTGGCCGATCCGGATATTGCCGAGGCCGACAAGATCCTGCGCAAATGCGTGCATTGCGGTTTCTGCACGGCGACCTGTCCGACCTATGTGCTGCTTGGCGACGAACTCGATAGTCCGCGCGGCCGTATCTACCTGATCAAGGAGATGCTGGAAAAGGATCAGAAGCCGACGCAGGAGGTGGTCAAGCATGTCGATCGTTGCCTCTCTTGCCTCGCCTGCATGACGACCTGCCCGTCCGGCGTGAATTACATGCATCTGGTCGATCAGGCGCGGGTGAAGATCGAGAAGGACTACAGACGGCCGCTCTCCGAGCGGTTGCTGCGTGACGTGCTGGCCTGGGTGCTGCCGCGTCCCGGTCTGTTTCGCCTGAGCATGACCATGGCCCGGCTGGCGCGGCCGCTGGGGGCGCTGCTGCCCTCGACCAGCAAGCAATCCAACCCGAACCTGCTTAGCCGCGTGAAGGCGATGCTGACCATGGCGCCGAAGCAGTTACCCGCCGCCGGTCCATCGGGTGGCAGCGTTTTTCCCGCGATCGGTGCTCGCCGTGGCCGGGTCGCACTCCTGCAGGGCTGTGCCCAGCAGGTGCTGGCGCCGCGAATCAACCAGGCTGCTATCAGCCTTTTGACCCGTCATGGCGTCGAGGTCGTGCTGGTCCGGGACGAACAGTGCTGCGGTGCGCTGACCCATCATCTCGGCCGCGACCGGGATGCGCTGGCGCGGGCCAGGGCCAATATCGGCGTCTGGCTCGGGGAGGCAGACCGGGGCGGTCTCGACGCCATCCTGGTCACGGCGTCCGGCTGTGGAACCGTTATCAAGGACTATGGCTACATGCTGCGCGAGGATCCGGAGTTTGCCGCGCCGGCCGCCAAGGTCTCTGCGCTGGCGAAGGATATCAGCGAGTATGTCAGCGCCATGGATCTGCCGAAGCCTGACAAACAAAGCGACCTCGTCGTCGCCTATCACTCGGCGTGTTCGCTGCAGCATGGGCAGAAAATCACACACGCTCCCAAAGAATTGCTTTCCAAGAATGGATTCGTGGTGAAAGATATCCCAGAGAGCCATTTGTGTTGCGGTTCGGCGGGGACGTACAACATTCTCCAGCCTGATATTGCGAGCCGGTTGCGCGATCGAAAGGTCGCCAACATCGCGATGGTCAAGCCGGATATCATCGCTGCCGGCAACATCGGCTGCATGGTTCAGATCGCCGGAGGGACGTCAGTCCCGGTCGTACATACGATTGAGCTACTCGATTGGGCGACAGGCGGTCCCAGGCCAGGATTGAACTGATCTAATTGTGACACCTATTTGTGACACCGGCCCCGCGTTAAACTGGCCATGTGCTGGCGCGGAAGACTTGAAACGCCGGTCCCTTTTGGATCGGCGCCAACAGGAGGACCACGATGGCTAAAGGCAAGAAGTCGAAGAAGGACAAGAAAAAGCAGAAGAAGCTTTTGACGGCGGCGAAACCCGCGAAGAAGTCCTCCAAGAAGTCAGTCAAGAAATCCGCGAAGAAGGCTGTGAAGAAAGCGGCCAAGAAGGCTGCGAAGAAATCAGCCAAGAAGACGGTGAAGAAGGCGGCCAAGAAAGCCACCAAGAAGACTGTCAAGAAAGCCGCGAAGAAATCTGCCAAGAAGGCGCCGAAGAAAGCTCCCGCCAAGAAGGCAGTGAAGAAGGCTGCGCCGAAAAAGGCTGCCAAGAAAGCAACGCCGAAGAAAGCTGCCAAGAAGTCCGTGAAGGTTCCTTCTACGCTGTTGTCGAGCACGGCGCCCGCACCCGCTGTGACAGAAGCTCCAGCGCCGGTTGCGCTGCCGCCGAAGCCGCCGCGCAAGCCGCGTGCTCCCAAGCCCAAGCCGGTCGCACCGGCAATCGCTGAGACACCGAGCTGGGCGACGCCGGAGCCTGATCCGTCACCGGTCGAAGGACATTCTTCAGGCGAGACGACGGCAATCGAATCTCCTGGCGATACGTCGCCCGATCACGACGAAACCAGATAGTCGGACCGGATCAAGTCGGCGTTCCTGACTCGCCAATAAACTCCGGAAAACCGCAGCGCTCGCCGCTGCGGTTTTTGCTTGGTCTGGCTCTGTCGCGCATGCGTATTTCAACCGATGCCCGGGTGTCCTGAATTTGCAGGCGATTCGACTGGTCGTCGGCCCGGAGGCTCTGACCGGGCACCTGTTAACCGCTCCAGGGACGGCAATCCACAATTCCCAGTCAGTGGTAATTCCCCGTGGTGGTATTTTCGGGCTGGAATCCCTCCAAAAACGTTGTGCTTTTGCAACACCGCGCCACAACCTCTCACGGAAACGTCAGAACGCCTATTTAGGCGGCACTTGCTCGTTTTTTTTCCTTCACCACTCCGGCTTTGCGCCTCAAAGTTGCGTTCAGTCGATGAATTTCGCGGTCTCGCCGTCTTTCGGACACGGAACTGCCTCTGGTTTCAAAAGTGATGGGGAATGTCATGAAGAAGATTGTTGTCGCCTCTGCTGCGGTGCTCGCCATGGGGATGAGCTCGGCTTCCGCAGCCGATCTGGGCGCGAAGATGTACAAGAAGGCGCCGCCGATCGTGGCTGCCTACGATCCTTGGGACATCGCGTTCGGCAGCGCGATCATGAGCAACTACGTGTTCCGTGGTATCACCCAGTCCAACGGCCAGAAGGGCTCGGTCGCAGCTTACTTCGAGCCGCGCTACAACATCACCAAGGACGTTCAGATCTACGCTGGTGTCGCCGGTGAGAGCATCTCGTTCACCAACCGCGCTTCCATGGAGCTCGACGGCTACTTCGGTATCCGCCCGACCTGGGGCGCAGCCGCGTTCGACTTCGGCTTCTGGTACTACGGTTATCCGGGTGGCCAGTGCATCGACTCCGTCGTTGGCGGCGGCGGCGTGTGCCCGGTCGGCTCGAACGTTGCTGGTCCTGCCTTCAACGTCATGAAGAAGAACGTCAGCTTCTACGAGGGTTACGCGAAGGTGAACTACACCTTCAACGACTACTTCTCGCTCGGCGGTAACGCTTTCTACTCGCCGAACTTCCTGAACACCGGCGCTGATGGCACCTACGCTTCGATCACCGGTAAGGTGATCGCGCCGTCGACCTGGTTCGGTTCGACCGGCATCGGCTCCTACGTCTCGGGTGAGTTCGGTCGTCAGTGGCTGGGCACCTCGGATGCCTTCTACGGTACCGCTCAGTTCCCGAACGGCATCAAGTATGCCGACTACAACACTTGGAACATCGGCATCGGCTTCACCTACAAGGTCTTCACGCTGGACCTGCGTTACTCGGACACCAACCTGTCCAAGGGTGATTGCAACGCCTTCACCTCGGACTTCACTGCTTCGGGCACGAACAACGTGACCGCGATCAACCCGTCGGGCGCTGGCTCGAGCTGGTGTGGCGCGACCGGCATCGTCAAGCTCTCGGCTGACCTGACCGCGATGTCGAACCTGAAGTAAGAACTTCGACTGAGATCGAAGGGGCGGCAGAGCAATCTGCCGCCCCTTTTCTTTTGGGATAGGGCTTCATGAATCGGGACTGGTTGCGGCGCGCAGCGAAAACGATCCGTCGCAACAATCATCGCAATGCGCTGGCCGGTGCCGTTGCCGGGCTGGGGGCGGGGATTGCCATCGGTGTGATGGAGTTCTTCTCGGCCGTTGCGCATTATCCGCTGGTCATCATCCCTTTTGCGACCTCGATCGTCCTCGTGATCGGCTCACCCGAAGCCGAGCCGGCGCAGCCGCGCGCTTTGGTCGGCGGACACATCGTCGCGACACTGGTAGGGCTCGCGGTGCTCAAGCTGACTGGCCCCCATGCCTGGGCCGCCGCCATGGCCGTCGGCCTCGCCGTGCTGGCGATGTATGTCACCGGCACATTCCACCCGCCTGCCGGGATCAATCCGTTGCTTGTCGTGTCTCACGCACTACCGTGGACGTTCCTGCTCGCGCCGGTGCTGGTCGGCGCGCTGCTGCTCGCGAGCTTCACGTTTGTCTGGCATCGCTATGCGGCAGGCCGCGACTGGCCGCGGCACTGGCTTTAGAGCGTTTTCGAGCGAAGTGGGTATCGGTTCGCGTTAAGAAAACGCGTCAAACAAGAAGCTAGAGCCCCGTTCCGATTCCATCGGAACGGAAACGGCTTTAGCGGGGCGCGTCACGCCTCAGGCGGTTTCCGTCCTGGCCTTTGCATCTCCCAGCGCGAAGTGATCGCCGGACCGCGTCAGCGACACCTTGCGCTGATGCAAGTCATCGAGCGTGTTGCGATGGCCGATCGATACGATGGTCGTGTCAGGCAGCTTGTCTTCGAGCAGCCGATAAAGTGCTTCTTCCGAGGGCTCGTCGAGCGATGCGGTCGCCTCGTCAAGGAAGAGGTATTGCGGCTTTTGCAGCAGCGCGCGGGCGACGCCGAGACGCTGTTGTTCACCGAGCGACAGCATGCGATTCCAGTGGCCATCTTCGTCAAGCCGGGTCGCCAGCGCAGGCAGACCCACGGCCCTGACTGCATCGGCGACTTCCTCTGGGCTGAACGCGTCGGTCCCGGCAGGATAAGCCACCGCATCCTGCAGCGTGCCGACCGGGAAATACGGCCGCTGCGGCAGCATCATGATCGCCGCATCCGCGGGGATCGAGATCTTGCCCTTGCCGAATGGCCAGATGCCGGCGATGGCGCGAAACAGCGTGGATTTTCCGGAGCCCGATGGGCCCGTAAACAGCGTGCGTTCCCCGCGGCGGAAGCTGAAGCCCGGCGTCTGCACCATGGGAGCGCCATTGGGGAGGGTGAGCGTCAGATCGCTCAGCGCGATGTCAATGGTGCCGGTCTCAGTGGCGTGAACGATATCGGCCTTGGTCGTCAGCGCCTGTACATTGGCAATGGCTGTCTCGAAGCCATCAAGGCGCATCACGCCGGACTGCCATTCCGCCAGTGTGCGATAGGCCGTGACGAAGAATGAAAGCGCACCCTGCACGGTGCCGAACGCATCCGCGGTCTGCATCACGGCGCCGAGCTGGACCTTCTCCGCAAAATAGGCCGGTGCGACCAGAACATAGGGCAGGATGATCGCGATCTGCTGATAGCTGACCGTGAAGGATGTCAGCTTCTTGGTGCGGCGCATGATGTCGATCCAGTTGCCGACAACCAGCTGGAAGCGGGTCGAGAGTCGCTGGCGCTCGACCGGTTCGCCGCGCAGCAGAGCGATCTGCTCGGCATTTTCGCGCGCACGCACCAGATTGAAGCGGAAGTCCGCTTCATAGCGCTGCTGCTGGAAATTCAGTGCCATCAATGGAGCGCCGATATAGTGCGTCAGCGCAGTGCCGATCACGGCATAGACGAGTGCGCCCCAGACGAGATAGCCGGGGATCGGGATATCCCGACCGAACACATGCAGCGGTGCCGCGTCGGACAGGCCCCACAGGATGATCACGAAGGAGAACAGCGTGACGACCGAACTCAGCAGGCCGATGCCGATGTCGAGCGTCTTCTCCACGAACAGCTTCACGTCTTCGGCGATGCGCTGATCCGGGTTGTCGGCAGCGTCGCCCTGCAGCTGCATGCGATAGTGGTTGGCGTCGGCGAGCCAGTTGCCGAGATAGCGCTCGGTCATCCAGCGCCGCCAGCGGATCTGGAGCCACTGGTTGAGGTAGAGCTGATAGACCTTGAGTGCGATGTTGATCGCCGCAAGCACGCTGAAGTAAGCGAGCTGATAGGTGAAGACGTCGAGGTTTCTGTCCTGCAGTGCGTTGTAGAAGGTGTTGTTCCAGCGATTGAACAAAACGCTGAGACCGACCACCGCCAGCTCGATGGCGATCACCGCCGTGAGGAGGCCGAGTCCCGCCCATTTGTCCTCGGAACGAAAATAAGGAACCGCGATCCGCCAAACGGTCGCGAGCGTGGAGCGGATGTTATTCACAGGTCGTCTCCGGGAGGAGGGCTCTAAGCCCTTAAGATCAGAAATGAATTCCAGCGTTTAGACTAAAGTAGCTGGTTTGATGGCCTGCGGCACCTTGTCGCGAAACTGTGATTCACCCTAGCATCACCAAAAGCGAGGCATGGGGGCCTCGCCTTCGCGTAGCTTATGGGCGCTATCGGCTTTGACCGATCGTGGATGCCCTCGCAAGTGAACAATCAGCAATTTGCCGATCGATAACGATCGAGCCGCTGCAATAATATAAAGGGGGAGAACGACCATGTGGAATCAGGTCTACAATCCATTCAATAGCTCCGCGATCTCGACGCTTGTAGCCGCGATACCGGTGGTCGTCCTGCTGGTGCTGATCGCCACCAACAAGGTCAAGGCGCATATCGCAGCGATCATTGCGCTGGTGCTCGCCAATCTTGTGGCGATCTACGCATTCACGATGCCCGCCAACATGTCGCTTCGCGCATCGGCACTTGGCGTCGTGACCGGTTTCTTCCCGATCGGCTGGATCGTCCTCAACGTCATCTTCATGTATCGCCTCACGGTGGACAGCGGCCGTTTCGAGGTACTGCAGCGCGCCATAGGCGGCGTCACCAATGATCGGCGTCTGCAGATCCTGCTGATCGCGTTTTCGTTCGGCGCATTCTTCGAAGGCGCGTCGGGCTTCGGTACGCCGGTGGCCGTCACCGGCGCCGTGCTGATCGGCCTCGGCTTCTCGCCGCTGGCAGCATCCGGCCTGTCGCTGATCGCCAATACTGCGCCCGTCGCCTATGGCGCGCTCGGCACTCCGATCCAGGGCCTTGCCACCGTCACCGGCTTCGACCCCTTCATTCTGGGCGCGATGGTCGGTCGGCAGTTGCCGGTCTTCTCCATGATCGTCCCGTTCTGGGTGGTCTGGGCCTTTGCCGGCTGGAAGGGCATGAAGGAAGTCTGGCCTGCCATCCTCGTTACCGCGCTCTCCTTCGCGATCCCGCAATTCGTGATCTCGAACTTCATCAATCCGTGGATCGTCGACATCGGCGCCTCGCTGATCTCCATGGGCGCGTTGATCCTGTTCCTGAAGGTCTGGCAGCCCAAGACGATCTGGACCTCGGCCGCGCTGCGCCAGCATGACGACTCGGCGTCGACCGTGCCACCGGTGAAGCCGATGAGCACGGAGAAGCTGACCTCGGCTCAGGTCTGGAGCGCACTGACCCCATGGATCATCCTGTGCGTCATCCTGCTGGTCTGGGGCACCAACTGGTTCAAGGGGATCGTCAATCCGATCTTCTCCTGGAATTTTCCAGTGCCTGAGCTGCACAACATGATCAACAAGGTGCCGCCGGTGGCCGCCAAGCCGACGCCGGAAGGCGCGGTGTTCGCGTTCACCTACGTCTCCTATACTGGCAGCGGCATGTTGCTGGCTGCGATCATCTCCGGTTTCATCATGGGCTTCTCGCCTGCGAAGATGATTGTGGAATATGGCCGCACCATCAAGATCTGCGCCTATTCGCTGATCACCATCTCGGCGATGCTGGCCATAGGCACGCTCACGCGCCTGTCGGGTGTCGACGCGACGCTCGGTCTGGCTTTCGCTGCCACCGGTGTGCTGTACCCGTTCTTCGGCACACTGCTTGGCTGGCTCGGCGTGGCGCTCACCGGTTCGGATACTGCATCGAACGTGCTGTTTGGCAACCTGCAGAGGATCACGTCCGAACAGCTCGGTCTGTCGCCGATCCTGATGAGCGCGGCGAACTCGTCCGGTGGCGTGATGGGCAAGATGATCGACGCGCAATCGATCGTTGTGGCGTCCACCGCGACCAACTGGTTCGGGCATGAGGGCACAATCCTGCGCTTCGTGTTCTGGCACTCGATCGTGCTGGCCTGCATGGTCGGCCTGTTCGTGATGCTGCAGGCCTATGTCTATCCGTTTACGCTGATGGTTCTGGCGCCGTAGGGCGCACGCAACGTCACAATGACGAATCCCCGTGGCTGCAAGGCCGCGGGGATTTTTCGTTGTCGCGCCATATTGTTTCCCGACGGTTCTGGTCAACCAGCGCCGCCGCGCGTAGAACCGCGGCCATTGTCGCCGATCCCATCACGCCGAGAATTCATATGACTGCCATGACCACTTTGCTGCGGGCCACTCTTGCCGGTGCTGCGTTTCTGATTGCCGTCCCTGTGCATGCCGCCGACGAGTTTCCATTCGGCATGGAAATGACTCTGGATGCGCAACGTCAGCCCGGCTCGAAGCGGATTCCCAATCTGGAAATCGGCGATGCCGGCGAGGCGCGGGTGGAGTTGTGGTGCAAGGGCGGCAAGGGCCAGTTCTCGGTCGCCGGCAATACGGTCGTCTTCGTGGCCGGCGCAATGGATAATCGCAGCTGTTCAGATGCGCAGGCCACGCTGGATGATCAGCTACTTGCCGATCTCGGCGCAGCCACCAATTGGCAGCGGCGGGGTGACAGTGTGACGTTCGTCGGTCCGAAGTCACTGCGGTTTCGGCTGAATACGAACTGATAGCTTGAGCTGCGAAGGCGCTCCACTTCGCCTCTCCCCTAGCGGGAGAGGGTGGATCGAACGCACGAAGTGCGTTCGAGACGGGAGAGGGGGGCCACAAGCGCTGAGTTTTGCTGCTACCCCTCTCCCGCCTTCGCTTCGCTCAGGCACCCTCTCCCACGAGGGGAGAGAGGAAGTAGCGGCGCTCACTTCCAGTTCGAATTATCTGCATCCCAACGCTGTGCCTTGAACTCCGCCGCGACGGCTGCAACCGCGCCGTTGTCATCGCGCGGATCACTTTCTTCGTCGGCCGTCGGCGAATCCGCGAGAGCCAGCTTCGCGCCCGAAGTCTCATCCGCGGTCGTTACTGACGGCGTGCTGACCCACAGGATGAGCTTATCCGTCGTGCCGGGCTTGTCGGGAGCGATGATCGCGCTGACCTCGACCGTCTCGGTCAATTCGAGCGCGGGCAGAACCTGACTCGGGCGCTTGAAGGTCAGCTTGAGCTTTCCGGTCTCGTCGTCCCATGACGTGGCGGCAGGTTTGCCGGACATGGTCCTGGCGAGCACATTCGCCAGCGTGGTCGCAACCTTGTCGCGATTGATCTTGTCGCCATCGCGCCAGTCGGCGGCTGCAAAGCGCACGGTACGATCCATGTCGATAGCGCCCGTGGTCCAGCCGACATTGACGACGCCGGGATAGGTCTTGGTTTTGGCGACGAACGCTGCAGCGCGTTCCGGATCGATGGCGAGGCTGATGACCTGCTCGCCGGCGCGGAGCGCATCGCAGGACACGGTCAGACTGTTCAGTGCGACTTCGACATTCTGCCCGCGCAGCGTCCGGACGAAATCGAGCGCCGCTTCGAGCTTGATCTTCACCGCGATGGCTTCTGGCGAGACTTCGGTGAAATCCTTCGGCGCGGGTGCGATATTGTCGTCGGTGGACTGATTGTCCTGGAATTCCTTCTCGCTCTGATCGGAATTGTCCGAGGACGTCACGTTGTTGTTGGTTTGACCGACCGAGATCTGTCCCTTGAATTCGAACGTGTCGCCGGTCGGCCGGCGGTTCAGCTTGATGGTTACCGGCAGCTTGTCGACCTGGGTCTGCGTTGCGCCGGTCAGCGTCGAACCGCTGACCGTGAGATTGGCGACGAAGCGATCCTTGCGGTCGCTGCCCTTCTCGGCGGGATAGCAGATATCAAGCGTCGCGGCCGTGACGGCCTTGCCCTGCCGCGTCTCGCGCAGGATAACGTCGGCATTGCCGTTCATGACGCCGTCGATCGAGGTGAAATAGCGCGTCTCGGGGCCTGCCGGCTGGCTCTTCGGCGCGGCTTTCACCTGCGCGAAGGCGTGGTGGGCGGTCGCAACCGAGGCGGTGACCGTAAGGCCGAGCAGACAAAGATGAAGCGCGCGCATTTCCAAAGTCCCTGGACGTTATCGACGTGTCTCCGGGCGGATTTATCTGATTCCGCCCATGCGAGATTAATCACGGGATTGAATCAGAACCGCGACCAAGGCGAAAGGCCATAAGTCGCAGGCGCATTGTATCAGGGCAAAAAAGAAGGCCGCCCGGAGGCGGCCTTCGATCACAAAGCGGTTGAGCGAAAAAGGCAGGGCTTAGAAGCCCATGCCTCCCATCCCGCCCATGCCACCCATACCGCCGCCACCGCCCGGCATCGCCGGTGCAGCTTCCTTCGGCAGTTCGGCGACCATGGCTTCGGTGGTGACCAGCAGGCCGGCAACCGAGGCGGCGTCCTGCAGTGCAGTACGCACCACCTTGGCCGGATCGATGATGCCCTTGGCGACCATGTCGACATAGGTTTCGGTCTGCGCGTCGAAGCCGAAGGTCTCGGACTTCTCGTCCAGGATCTTGCCGACCACGATCGAACCTTCAACGCCGGCGTTTTCGGCGATCTGGCGGATCGGAGCTTCCAGCGCCTTCAGCACGATATTGATACCAGCCTGCACATCGGCGTTCTCGTTGGTGAGACGGCCGACGGCCTTCTTGGCACGCAGCAGCGCAGTGCCGCCACCGGGGACGATGCCTTCCTGAACGGCCGCGCGGGTCGCGTTCAGCGCGTCATCCACGCGATCCTTCTTTTCCTTCACTTCGACTTCGGTCGCGCCGCCGACGCGGATGACGGCAACGCCGCCAGCCAGCTTGGCCAGACGCTCCTGCAGCTTCTCACGGTCGTAGTCCGAGGTGGTTTCCTCGATCTGCGCCTTGATCTGGTTGACGCGGGCCTCAATGGCCGGCTTCTTGCCAGCGCCGTTGACGACGGTGGTGTTTTCCTTGTCGATCACGACCTTCTTGGCGCGGCCGAGCATGGCGAGCGTGACGCTTTCCAGCTTCATGCCGAGATCTTCCGAGACGAGCTGACCGCCGGTCAGGATCGCAAGGTCTTCCAGCATCGCCTTGCGACGATCGCCGAAGCCCGGTGCCTTGACGGCAGCAACCTTGAGGCCGCCGCGCAGGCGGTTGACGACGAGGGTGGCGAGCGCTTCGCCTTCGACGTCTTCAGCGATGATCAGCAGCGGTTTGCCCGACTGCACCACGGCTTCGAGCACCGGCAGCATGGCCTGCAGGCTGGAGATCTTCTTCTCGACGAGCAGGACGTACACGTCCTCGAGCTCGGCGGTCATCTTCTCGGCATTGGTGACGAAGTAGGGCGACAGGTAGCCGCGATCGAACTTCATGCCCTCGACGATGTCGACTTCGGTCTCGAGCGACTTGTTCTCTTCAACCGTGATGACGCCTTCGTTGCCGACCTTCTGCATTGCCTGGGCGATCATCTTGCCGATGGCGGCGTCGCCGTTGGCGGAGATGGTGCCGACCTGAGCGACTTCAGCCGAAGACGCAACCGGCTTGGCGCGCTTGGTGATGTCCTTGATGACGGCGGCGACGGCGATATCGATGCCGCGCTTGAGGTCCATCGGGTTCATGCCGGCAGCAACCGACTTGGCGCCTTCACGGACGATGGCCTGGGCCAGCACGGTGGCGGTGGTGGTACCGTCGCCTGCGGTGTCGTTGGTCTTCGAGGCAACTTCGCGCAGCATCTGCGCGCCCATGTTCTCGAACTTGTCCTCGAGCTCGATCTCCTTGGCGACGGTGACGCCGTCCTTGGTGATGCGCGGAGCGCCGAACGACTTCTCGATCACGACATTGCGGCCCTTCGGACCGAGCGTGACCTTGACGGCGTTGGCGAGAATGTCGACGCCGCGCAGCATGCGATCGCGCGCGTCTCCGGAGAATTTAACGTCTTTGGCTGCCATGTTGATGGTGCTCCAATTTGGGAAGTTTAAAGCTCCGTCATGGCCGGGCTTGTCCCGGCCATCCACGCCTTGCCGAGCTTGCGGCCTAGACGTGGATCACCGGGACAAGCCCGGTGATGACGGCGTGTGGGGAGGCTGAAGCGAGTCGCTTAGGCGATCACGCCCATGATGTCCGACTCCTTCATGATGAGGAGTTCTTCGCCGTCGAGTTTGATCTCGGTGCCCGACCACTTGCCGAACAGAACCTTGTCGCCGACCTTGATGTCGATCGGGATCAGCTTGCCGGCTTCGTCGCGGCCACCAGGGCCCACGCCGACGACTTCGCCTTCAGACGGCTTTTCCTTGGCGCTGTCCGGGATGATGATGCCGCCCTTGGTCTTCTCGTCGGCGACGATGCGCTTGACGACGACGCGGTCGTGCAGCGGGCGGAATTTGGTCTTGGCCATGGGAGTGTCCCTTTAGGGTTTGCGATTTCGTTGCCATCTCGGAGGCGGGCGGGAAACCAGCCGGGACGCTCGGGGCGGCCGGCTCATTCCCTTAGCAATCGCGCTCCGGGAGTGCTAATTGAGCGTCCGGGAAATATGGCCAGACGCTTTTTGAGTCAAGCGAGGCCTTAAGGCCTTGGTGAGGCCAATATAGGATGATCTGGAAACCATAATGGAGAGTCGGCGTAATTCTGCCGACCTCATTGCGCCGTCAGGTGTTTTGCGCTTGGCTGCCGGGACGGGCAGCCGGGGAATTTGCTCTAGGGGATAATATGATCAGGTCACGCTACGCCCGCACGGTTGCCCATCTGGCGATCGTTTCAACTTTGGCGCTGTCATTGGGTGGGTGCGGCACGTCTGGTGGATTGGGCGGGTTCAGCTTTGGGAACTCGCAGCCGACACCGCCGCCGGAGCCCCCGCCGGCGCCGGAACTGCCAGCCTCGATCCGCTCGGAAGAACTCGTCGGCCGCTGGGGTCTGGCGTCCTACATGAATCCCAACGATCGCGTTCGCACCGAGAACGCCGCGCGCGGCCAGTGCAAGCAGCCCTATATCATCGGCCAGGGCGCCACCGGCGGGGTCATCATGCATCTTGCCGACGAGGCAACGCCGCAGGAACTGCGCCTCAAGGGCTCGCCGAGCGGCAAGAACTATATCGGCCCGCCCGGTCCCGCCGGTGGCGAGAAGGATCGCGAGATCGTCTCCTTCGACGGTCGGATTCTCGTCACGCGCTTCATCGACAAGGACGCTGCGGTTCGCTACGGCAACATGGTCTATGTCCGTTGCGCACCCAAGGCCTGACCTGACAAGGCCTGACCTGAGGCGTAAGGCGGGTCCCGCCACTCCCTTGAAGACGTGAACCCATGCACCGATTGCGCGACCTTGTTTTCGGACCGGGCCGCGCGGTCCTTGTGCTGGCATTCACCCAGATCCTGACCTGGGGCATCCTGATCTATCCACCGGTGCTGACCATGCCGCATGTCACGGCGGCGCATGGCTGGTCGCTGGCCTTCGGCATGGCGGGCTTTTCGCTGGGGCTGATCGTATCGGGCCTGCTGTCGCCGGTGGTTGGTGGATTGATCGACCGCCACGGCGGTAATGTCGTCATGGCATCGGGCGCATTGGCCGGTGCCTTGGGCCTCGCTCTATTTTCAGTAGCCGATCATCCCGCGACCTATCTGGCCTGCTGGCTGTTGCTCGGCGCTGCAATGTCTGCGTCGCTCTACGATCCCGCCTTCGCCACGCTGACGCGCATCTTCGGTGCCTCGGCGCGGCGGCAGATCACCTTCGTGACCTTTGCAGGTGGCTTCGCCTCGACGGTCGGCTGGCCGGCGACCCATCTTCTGCTTGAGGCTGTCGGCTGGCGCGGGACGTATCTGACCTTCGCAGCGATCTTCGCCTTTGTCGTTGCGCCGCTTCATGCTTTTGCATTGCCGCGCCACGTCGCCGTCGCGCCTCTGCCCGTGGCGGACGCCGTTGTCGTCCCCCAGCAGGCAACCCTGCGCCCGGAAGGCTGGCCGTTCATCCTGCTGGCGGCGGCGTTCTCGCTTTACAGCTTCATTCTGTCGGGCGTGACGTCGAACCTGCTGGCGCTGCTGGAGCGCGGCGGGCTCAGTGCTGCAACGGCAGTGACCATCGGTGCGATGTTCGGTCCGGCGCAAGTGGCATCGCGGTTGGCAGACTTCATGCTGGCGGGGCGCACCCATCCGCTGTGGATCGCGCGCGGGGCGGTGGTGCTGGTAGTATCGGCCTTCGCAATGCTGGCCTTTGCAGGGATTTCGTTTCCGCTGGCGGCCTTGTTCGCTATCGGCTTCGGCGCGGCCAATGGCGTCATGACCATCGCGCGCGGTGCGCTGCCGCTTCTGATGTTCGGTCCGGTCGGGTATGGGCGCGTCATCGGCCGTATCGCGCGGCCGGCTCTGTTCGTGCAGGCCTTTGCACCGTTCGTGGTGGCATCCGCGGTCGAGACGCTGTCGGACCGCACTGTACTGCTGCTCGGGACGGCGGGAGCGTTGATCGTACTGGTCTGCTTCGTGATGATAAAAACGCCGGGCGTTGCGGCCCGGCGTTAAGTCGTTTCTAACCTTGCGCGCAGGTTTCGGCGTTAGCCGAACAGCGCGTCGATATCGTCCTGCGAAGCGTGGCCGACGTCGCCGTCCAGCTTCGGGCCGTTGAGCAGCTTGTCGTCTTCGCTGCGGTCATCGACCTTGGCCGGCGCATGCGCCTTGATCTCATCGACGCCACCCCAGATGTCCATCATCGCAGTAATGCGGTTTTCGATGAACTTCATCGTGGTCATGACCTTGCTGATGCGCTGGCCGGTGAGGTCCTGGAAGTTACAGGCTTCGAAGATCGCGACGACGTTATCGCCGATCTCCTCCAGCATCTGCTTCTGCTGATCGGGTGAGGTCACCTTGCCGAGCGCTGTCGATGCATTATCGATGGCTTCGGCTGCTGCGAGAATCTGCTGCGTGGCTTCTTCGGTGCCGCCGACGACGGCGCCGAGTTCACCGTTGACCTTCGCCATTTCGTCGCCTTCGAAGCTCTTGCCGTGAAGAACTGCGATTTCCATCTTGGTGCGGGTAATGGCGTCGTGGATCAGATCGAGTTCGATCTTGAGCTTTTCGCACTGCTCGATCTGAGCGCGGTAGGTTGCGAGCAGAGCCTGTGCTTCCGCAACCTGCTGATCGGCGGCGGCGCCGACCTGATCTGTCACGGCGTTGCGGGCCGGCGCTCCCATCTGCGCGCGGATCGCGCGGAGCTCAGCCATGATTTCGCGATGCATTGGCATCGGCTCGCTGCTGCCCACCACTTCATTGGGCATAGGTGCAGTACCGAAAACTTCTTCAATGCGAAATCGCTTGCGACGAACAGACATCAGGTCCCCCAACGTTCAATCAATCCCCCGTTCGTATACCTATGAGTTTAACGTGAAGTTCACGCGGGAACATCGCACCGATAGCCGATAATCGCTGTGCAAACTGTTAGTTAACCATGGGGCTTTCGCGTTCATTCAAAATAAACGCTACCAAATAGAACTGCGCCGTTTGACGACGTGGTGAATCCAAACGGCGATTGTGTTTACCAAACCGAGGCGATTTTAACCTTAAGTCGGAGTGTGCAAAGCGCTTCTCAGGTGAGAACGCGCACGACGAAACAGTGCAGAGTACGTCGATGTTCAGAAAGTTCTCTCTCACGCTTCTTGCCAGCGCATCTTTCATCGCCGCTGGATCGCATCAGACGCTTGCGGTGGAAGCCGCGGCGCAGTTCGCCGAGCCTCCGGTGGTCTATGCGCAGCAGCCGCAGCGCCCGATGCAGCGCACGGCCTATGCCGAACGCTCGCGCATGGGCGGCGGCTTCATCGAGTTTCTGTTCAGCGATGGTCCGGCGCAGCAGGGCCAGCGTTATCAGCAACAGCCGGACTACTCTTACGAGCAGCGCCGCTCGCTGCTGCCGCCGATGGATCCGCAACAACGCGTCTATCGGCAGGAAGAGACGGCAGATCCCGCGCGTCCCACGCTCGATCCCAAGTATCAACCGCAGATGGTCGAATATCAGGGCAGCGAGAGCGCCGGCACCATCGTCGTCGATACGCCGAACAAGTTTCTGTTCCTGGTGCAGGGTGGCGGCAGGGCGATGCGCTACGGCATCGGCGTCGGCCGGCCGGGCTTCACCTGGTCCGGTGTAAAGACGATCACTGCGAAGAAGGAATGGCCGTCATGGACGCCGCCGAAGGAAATGCTGGCGCGCCGTCCTGATCTGCCGCGCTATATGGAAGGCGGTCCGGAAAATCCGCTCGGCGCACGCGCGATGTATCTTGGTTCGACCCTGTACCGTATTCACGGCTCCAACGAGCCATGGACAATCGGCACCAATGTTTCCTCAGGCTGCATCCGCATGCGCAACGAGGACGTCATCGATCTCTATGGCCGCGTCGGCGTCGGCGCCCGGGTTGTCGTGATCTGATTGATCTCCCGTCACATGAAAACGGCCGCTCGTGAGAGCGGCCGTTTTTGTGTTGCTGGTCTAAACGATCAGGCCAAATCGCTGTCGTCGGAATCCATATCCATGGCGTCGTAATCGCCCTCGTCCTGGTCTTGATCCTGGTCCTGATCGGCATCGGCCTGCGCCTGATCGAACGATCCGGCGCGGGAGCCGCTGGACGAACCGATATCATTGACGCCGGCCTGATTGCCGAGGCTGCCGCCGGACGAATCCGAACCGGAGCTCCACGGGCTCTTGCTCTCGCTGGCATTGGCGGCGTCGCCGAAACCTTGCTGATGGCTGCCGCCCATCATCGAACGGATGCTGCCGAGCAATAGTGAGCCACCGACCACGCCGGCTGCGGCCGCCGCTGCGGTACCCAGAAACGAACCGCCACCGCCAGCCTGAGGTTGCTGCTGGCCGAACTGTCCCGGCGCCTGACCTTGGCCATATCCGCCCTGACCATAGCCACCCTGTAGCTGTGGCTGGCCGATGACCTGCCCGGTGTTCCAGGCAGGACGGCTCGGCTCGGGCGGGCGAACGCTCGGCACGGAGCCGCGCGGCTGGTTCGGGCTCTGGCCCTGACCGAACAGGGCGTCCCGCATCGAATCGAGGAAACCGCCCTGAGCAGCCTGTTCGGGGGCGCCGTTGCCTTCCAGTTGCTGGATGCGCTCATGGGCGCGCTTCAGCGCTTCGTCCTGCAGCAATACGGTCTGCACCAGCGCATACAGCGCATTGGGGGCGCGGCGCTGGCCCTGCGCAATGGCGTCGAGCGCGTCTGGATCGCGTGGCGCGCCTTCGACCTTGCTGAGCCGGTCAAAGAGATCGTCAACCAGTTGGCGTTCTTGCGGTGTCATGGCGTCCTCTGTCTTCAAAGCGCGCTTGCTTTGCGCGCTGGAGATGTAGTGACGCTTTGTGTCGCAATAAGTGCCGCCTGGATTAAATTTAGTTATGCGACAAAACGACCGGCAGGCCTTGTCGTGCTTCCTCTTGTCATGCTTCCAGCGCGTAGCGTGCCAGATTGGCCTTCAGCATGTCGAGAATCTGATCCCGTGCCGGATCGCGGGTCCCTCTGACCCACGCCGCGGCGAGCGGAAGCCTGTTCATTGCCGCCATGCCTAGCGGCATATAGCGAACGCCGCGTGCGGGCATGCGGGAGGTCCAGCGTGGCACGATCGCCAGTCCGATTTCGGCGGCGACGAGATTGACGATGGTCTGCTTCTCGTCGGCGATCTGCACGACATTGGCCTGCAGCCCGGATTCCGCAAACAGCTTCATCGTCAGGTCGTGACTGTGCGGCCGCGACCGTCGCTCCGGCACGATCAGAGGCTCGTCGGCGATATCGGCGATCGTCAGATGCGTGCGCGACGCCAGCGGATGGCGCTCGGAGACGGCCACGACGGCTGTCTCGTGAAACAGAAACATGAATTCCAGCCGCTTGTCGGCACTCTCGGGCGGCCGGACAAAAGCGAGATCGAGCCGGCCCGACAGCAGGCGCGGCAGCAGCCGAATCGTCTTGTCTTCATCCAGCTTGATGGCAACGTCAGGGGCGCGTTCGCGAAGATCGTGAAGCAGCGCCGGCAGAAGCCCGGCGGCGGCGCTGTCGATTGCGCCGACGCGGATCGTGGCTGCACGGGCACGCACGCGTGCGCGGAAGGACGACGCAATCTGATCCGCGCGGGCGAGCAGGTCGCGTGCCTGTTTCAGAAACTCGACGCCGTCATCGGTCAGGGCAACGCTGCGCGTCGTGCGCGTCAGCAGGCGTGTGCCGAGATCGTCCTCGAGGAGGCGGATATAGCGGCCGAGTGCCGACGGCATCATCTCGAGCCGCTGCGCCGCGCGGCCGAAATGCAGTTCGTCCGCCGCCGTCACGAAACAGCGCAACTGGTGCAGATCCATCGGTGGTCCCTCTTCGTCATGCCCGGCCTTGTGCCGGGCATCCACGTCTTGGCCACACCGAAGAAAGGCGTGGATGGCCGGGACAGGCCCGGCCATGACAAGTACAAACCATTATATCATTTATTTGTATAAACAACCGCGATTGAGCCGGGAGCGGCTCGCCTGCAGGGTGGCGAGAGCCAGTTCAACCCAGCAGGGACCTCACCATGCGCGAATATTCCATCGCGGCCATTCCGGCCGACGGGATCGGACCCGAAGTCATCGCCGCCGGCACTCGTGTGCTCGACGCCCTGCAGAAACGGGTCGGCGACGTCACCTTCAATGTCGAGACCTTCGACTGGGGCTCTGCCTATTACCGCAAGCACGGCGTCATGATGCCGGCCGACGGCCTGCCGAAGCTGAAGAAGTTCGATGCCATCTATTTCGGTGCGGTGGGCGCGCCCGACGTGCCCGACCACATCACGCTGTGGGGCCTGCGGCTGCCGATCTGCCAGGGCTTCGACCAATACGCCAATGTGCGCCCGACCAAAATCCTGCCCGGCATCACCTCGCCACTGCGCGGTGTCGAAACCGGCGATCTCGACTGGGTGATCGTGCGCGAAAATTCCGAAGGCGAATATGCCGGCTGCGGCGGCCGCGTGCATCGCGGGCTGCCGGAGGAAGTCGGCACCGAAGTGTCGGTGTTCACCCGGGTCGGCGTGATCAGGATTATGCGCTACGCGTTCAAGCTCGCGCAGTCACGTCCGCGCAAACTCCTCACCGTGGTCACCAAGTCGAATGCCCAGCGCCACGGCATGGTGATGTGGGATGAGATTGCCGACGAAGTGTCGAAGGACTTCCCTGACGTCACCTGGGACAAGATGCTGGTCGATGCCATGACCGTGCGCATGACGCTGAAGCCGCAGAGCCTCGACACCATCGTCGCGACCAACCTTCACGCTGACATTCTCTCTGACCTCGCCGGCGCGCTGGCCGGCAGCCTCGGCGTTGCGCCGACGGCGAATATCGATCCGGAGCGCCGCTTTCCCTCGATGTTCGAGCCGATCCACGGCTCGGCCTTCGACATCACCGGCAAGGGGATCGCCAATCCTGTGGCCAGCTTCTGGACTGCGGCACAGATGCTCGATCACCTTGGCGAACCCGATGCGTCCGCGCGGTTAATGCGTGCGGTGGAGAAGGTCTGCGAAGCCGGCATCATCACGCCGGATGTCGGTGGCAAGGCCACGACGAAAGAAGTGACCGACGCCGTGGTGGACGCGATCCATAGTTCGAATGTCTGACGCGATTTCCGAACGCCCCGGCCTCACCGGGGCGTTCGCCTTCAATAAATCAAAACAATATTCAGGGAGGATCTCATGAAAGCCACAGCTACACTTGCGTTTGCGATTACGCTGGCAAGCTCCGCTGCCTTCGCGCAGGGCTATCCCAACAGGCCGATCACCATGCTGGTGCCGTTCGCGGCCGGGGGGGCCACCGACACCGTCGCGCGCGTCACCGCTGCGACAATGTCGAAGATCCTCGGCCAGACCATCATCATCGAAAACGCCACAGGCGCCGGCGGCACCATCGCGGCCGCCCGCGCGGCCCGCGCCGAGCCGGACGGCTACACGATCCTGATCCATCACATCGGAATTTCTACGGCTGCGACGCTGTATCGCAAACTGCCTTACGACACCAAGACCGCCTTCGCGCCGATCGGCCTCGTCACCAATGCGCCGATGACCATCATCTCCAGGCCGAACCTGCCGCCGAACACGCTCGCCGAGCTGATCACCTATATCAAAGCCAACGGCGACAAGATGACCTTCGGCAATGCCGGCCTCGGCGCGGCCTCGCAGCTCTGCGGCCTGATGTTCATGAATGCCATCGACAAGCAGATCTTGTCAGTGCCCTACAAGGGCAACGGCCCCGTCATGAACGACCTGATCGCCGGCCAGATCGATCTCACTTGTGATCAGACTACCAACACCACCGGCCCGATCGCAGCCAAGCTGGTGAAGAGCTACGCCATCACGACGAAGACGCGCCTGTCGTCGATGCCGGACCTGCCCACCGCCGACGAAGCCGGCCTGAAGGGGTTCGAGGCCGGCGCCTGGCACGGCATCTATGCGCCGAAGGGCACGCTGGATGACATCGTGCAGAAGCTGGCGAAGACGCTGCAGGAATCGCTGCGCGATCCCGAGCTGATCAAGCGCTTCAACGACATCAACACCGATCCGGTGCCCCAGGATCAGGCGACGCCGCAGGCATTGAAGAAGCAGCTCGACAGCGAGGTCGATCGCTGGGCGCCGATCATCAAGGCGAGCGGGCAGTTCGCGGACTAGCGCGCCAGCGTGACGTTGTTTGCCACCAGCAATTGCGCGAAGGCATCGCTAGCCAGATACTGATATTCGCGCTCGCGCTGGTCGGTGAACGGATCAAGGTCGATCAGGATTTCATCGACATGACCCGGGTGGCACATCACGAGCCCGCCATCCGGAAGGTCGTTGAGGAAACCGGCCATGAGCGCGCCGAAGTCGGCGTGCTTCGTGAAATCGTAGGCGCCGGCGAAGCCCGGATTGAACGTCACGCCGGCGCGCGTCGCACGTCGGCGGAACGTGGCGCTGAGCGTGTCGAGCAGCAGCGCCTTGGGATTATCGAGGCGTTGGCCTAACGGCAGCACACGGCCGGATTGGCGGACCCAGGCCTTCGGCGCATTTTTCTTCACTGCGGCGAGGAGTGCATCGCGCACCTGCGGGAAGGTCTGCACGTGCTGGTGTCCGTCGACATAGTCGGGGGCGCGCCCGAACAGGGTCACAAACTTCGCGATCTGCGTAGTCAGTTCGGTTTCGATGGCTTCGCGATCAAGTTTTCGCAACAGGCTGAAGCGCAGCATCTTGCCGAGCGGCAGAAACAGTTCATCGAGCAGCGGCCGGTAGTGCATCGTCAGCGGATGAAACGGGGCGGTCAGTGTCGCGTGGAGCCCGATCTCGCAATTCGGCTTCTTGGCGACGGCGTCCTGCAACGCACTCACGTCATCGCGCAAAATCGCTGGACCGACCACCATCACGGATGTGGCGTTGAGGCGTCCAAGCGCAATGAGTTCGCGGATGCCCTGATTGACGCCGGGGCTGATGCCGTAATCGTCGGCGCAGAGTGTGATGCGGCGCAGGGCTGCGCCGGTCATTCGGCAGCGGTCCGGTCGGTGGTTTGCCCCACGCTATCGGGAGTGTTGCGCTTCACGCTGTGCTCGGCGACGAAATAGATCGGCCGCGCTTTCAGCTCAGACAGGATCTTGCCGATATATTCGCCGAGCACGCCGATCATGATCAGCTGCACGCCGCCGAGGGTCATCAGGCCGACGACCAGCGATGGATAGCCCGGTACCGACTTGCCCGACACCCATGTCTCCCACAGGATCGACAGACCGAACAGAAACGCGCCGAAGGCGAGCAGCAGACCGAGCAGGCTGGCGAACCGCAAAGGCGCCACCGAGAACGAGGTCAGGCCTTCGATCGACAGGCCGATCAGTTGCTTGGGATTGAAAGACGTCACGCCATGTTCGCGTGCGGCCGGTTCATAGTCGACGCGGAGCTGGCGGAAGCCGATCCAGGTGGCCAGTCCCTTGAAGAACCGGTTGCGCTCCGGCAGTTGGCGCAGCGCCGCCGCGGCACGCGGTGACAGCAAACGGAAATCGCCGGCGTCTTCCGGGATTTTCTGCCGCGCGCCCCAGTTGATCAGCGCATAGAAGCCGCGCACGGCCTGGCGGCGCAGGAAGGACTCGTTGTCGCGATGCGCCTTGGCGGTATAGACGACGTCATAGCCTTCGACGATCCAGTGGCGCACCAGCTGTTCGACCAGCGACGGTGGATGCTGGCCATCGCCATCCATGAACAGCACCGCGCCCTTGGTGACATGGTCGAGCCCCGCCATCAGCGCGGCTTCCTTGCCGAAATTGCGCGACAGCGACACGACCTGAACGTCGAGCGACGTCGCTTGGAGGCTGCGCGCAACCGCCAGCGTGCCATCGGCGCTGCCGTCATCGATATAGACGACTTCGCAGGCGAGGCCGTGGCGTTCTTTCAGTGTAGTCGCAAGCTCGGCCAGCCGCTCGTGAAACAAAGCAAGGCCGGGCGCCTCGTTGTAAACAGGCACAACGATCGACAGGCCTTGTGCCGCGGCGGTCGCGGCATCGGTCGATAGGCTCGATACGTCGCTGCCCAGCATCATCGATCAGATTCCGATATCCAAAATATACTCATGAATCATATGGTAATCAGCCGGTGCGTCCGCCAGCAAGGCGAAACGCTGTGCTGCGCGTTACTGCCGCAAGAACGCCTCAAGTTTGGCGAACAGCGGATTCTCGCGATCCATCACATAGTCGAGCGAGGCGACCGAGACGGTATCTGCGCCGTTGGCACGCAGGAAGCTGCTCAGCGCGTAAAGCTGCGCCGGCGGGCAGTGCAGCGTGATCATGCCCGACGAGGTCGGGCCGCCGAACGGCGACACCACGCCGAAACGGTTATGAGCCTCGGTGAGGAGCGCCTGATTGCAGCCGGCGAAGCGGGTGCGCACTTCCTTATATTTGCTGGCGCGGGCGCGCGCGGCAATGTGGTCGAGAATGATGCGCGCGGTTTCCAGAGACTGCGGCGACCAGTCGGCGGCGCGCGAGGCGACAAGATTGGCCTGGCTGCGCAGGATGACGCCGTCATCGAGTACCTTGAGGCCGTTGGCGACGAGGGTCGCGCCGGTGGTGGTGATGTCGACGATCAGTTCGGCGGTGCCGGTGGCCGGTGCGCCTTCGGTGGCGCCGGCGCTTTCGACGATGCGATAGTCGACCACGCCGTGGGACGCGAAGAAGTTGCGCGTCAGGTTGATATACTTCGTGGCGACGCGCATGCGGCGATTGTGCTGCGCGCGGAAGCCGGTGGTGACGTCGTCGAGATCGGCCATGGTGCGGACGTCGATCCAGGCCTGCGGCACGGCAACGACCACATTGGCGCTGCCGAAGCCGAGACCTTCGATCAAGGCGACCTTCTTGTCGGCGTCCGGGATGCTTTCACGCAGCAGATCTTCGCCGGTGATGCCGAGATGCACGGCACCGCGCGCCAGGTTCGAGGCGATCTCGCTGGCCGAGAGATAGGCGATTTCGACATTGTCGAAGCCGGCGATGGTGCCGCGGTAATCGCGCACGCCGCCCGGCTTCGCCAGCGTCAGGCCGGCGCGGGTGAAGAAGGCTTCGGCGTTTTCCTGCAGCCGTCCCTTGGACGGAACGGCGAGGACGAATGGTGCGGTCATGACGCGCTCCCGGAAACGAGCGCCGAGGAGGCGTGTTGGGTCAAGGTTTCGATCCAGACCGAGAAACCAACCGCGGGGATTGGCGTGGCGGAGCCGAGCTGCGTCAGCAGTCCGTCATAGCGTCCGCCGGCTACCAGCGGCTCGGTGCCATTGCCCTTGCGGTGCAGTTCGAATTCGAAGCCGGTGTAGTAGTCGACTCCGCGGCCGAATGACGTCGAGAAACGCGTCTTGGTGGTATCGATACCGCGCGCCGCCATGAAGCCGATGCGGCTTTCAAATTCGTCGATGGCGGCCGTGATGTTGAGTTTGGCATCGGAGGCGAGCTTGCGCAGTTGCTGCAAGGCATCGTCGGGATCGCCTGAGATAGCGAGGAAGCGCTTGATCAGCACCAGCGCATCGCGCGGCAGTGCGCCGCCTTTCAGCGTCGACTGTTCGAGGAAGCGATCGGCGATCTCAGCCACCGAACGTCCGCCGACATTGGTGGCACCGGCGATGGACATCAGGTCGGTGACCAGTGCCAGCGCCGCCTTGCGGTCGGAGCCGGCCAGCGCGGCGAGCACGCCTTCATATTCGTTGCGCACCGGCGATTCCGCGAGGGTCAGCCGGTCGAGATCGTGGGTCAGGCTGATCTTGCGGTTGAAGTCCTTCATCAGCCGGCGCTTCCACACCGGATAGAGGTCGAGCGCCTCGATCAGCGCCGCGAACAGTGCGACGTCGCCGGTGCGGATTTCGATATCGCTGAGGCCGAAGGCGGCCGTCGCTTCGAGGCCGAGCGCCAGCATTTCGGCGTCGGCGGCTGCGCGGTCCTGACGGCCGAAGGATTCGATGCCGGCTTGCTGGAATTCGCTGGGCGTGCCCTGCCGATAGCGGAACACCGGGCCGAGATAGCTGAAGCCCGCGGGCTGGCCGGCCTGCGGTGAGGCGAGATAGTCGCGCGCCACGGGGATCGTGAGATCCGGCCGCAGGCACAGCTCTTCGCCCGACGCGTCGGTCGTCAGATACAGGCTCTTGCGGATGTCTTCGCCGGACATATCGAGGAACGGATCGGCCGGCTGCAGGATCGCCGGCTCGGCATGGGCGTAGCCGGCCTCGGCAAACGACAACAGCAGCGCATCCGCCCAGGCGGCGGATCCGGTCGCGCGAGGGGCGGCGGGTTTGGTCATCTCGAAGTCCAGCAATCTCAACAGAGTGGTCGTTGGCGCAGCCCATAGCATGGCGGTTGCGACGTTTCGACCACCATCGCCCGGCGGCCTTAATGTCGGGTCATGGCAGTGGGCTATTTGCCTACTTGGTTACCATTCCAGTCACCAAGGGCCGTTTGCACCAGCGCCAGAGCGGCCACCGCCGCCGTATCGGCCCGCATGATCCGCGGGCCCAGCGCCAGCCGGAGAATATTAGCCTGTTTCAGCAGCAAAGCCCGTTCCTCGTCGGCAAAGCCGCCCTCCGGACCGATCAACACGTCGATTCCGGCGGAGGCGGCCGTCCGGGCGCCCGTCAGCGCGGTCACGGGATCGGCCACCTCGGCGGCCTCATCGCAGAAGATCAGCAGCCGTTTGGCATCCCGCTGATCGAGATATTTGGGCAGGTTCAGCGGCTCGGCGACAGCGGCCACGCTCAGAATTCCGCATTGTTCGGCCGCCTCGACCACATTGGCGCGCATCCGCTCGGTATTCACCCGGCTGGCTTGGGTAAAGCGCGTCATCACCGGCTGCAGCGCTGCCGCGCCCATTTCGATGGCCTTCTGCACCATGTAATCGAGCCGGGCATGTTTCAGCGGCGCGAACACGTAGGTCACATCGGGCAGGCGGTCCTGCGGCCGGACCTGGGTCAGCAGGGTCAGGCGGTCTGCCCGCTTGCCGCCGGAAATGGCAGCCTGCCATTCGCCATCCTTGCCGTTGAACACCAGCACCGAGGCGCCGGAGCCTAGCCGCAGCACATTGCCGAGGTAATTGCTCTGGTTGCGGTCGAGCGAAATGGTCGCGTCGGCTGCAAAAGGCGCATCGACAAACAGGCGGGGACTGCGGAAATCGGCTTGCGGCATCGTTCATGTTCCATTCAGAGGGCGAGCTTTAGCCCAACTGCGACGAATTATCATGCGGGAACGCGGGTTTGCGCCGTGCTGCCGCCCGAATCCGCGTGCTCTTGGTGGGTTGTTAAGGCTTGGCAGGAATCGTAGAAAGTCCTGAATCAGGATGGGCTTCGCCCCCGATCAATCGGGGCACTGAGCTGCCGGAGGAATATCTGTGATCATCCGTCGTTTGATTGTGCCGCTGTCCATGGCCCTATTCGCCATGCAGGCTATCGAAGTTCACGCCCAGGGCGCGTTTCCCGCGCCGCTGCCGGGCAACAGCTCGGCTGCGCCTGCGAGTTCGTCGCCGTTCCCGCCGGTGAACGGCGCGCCTGCCAGCGCATCGCCATTTCCGCCGGTCAATGGTGCAGCGGCTGCGCCCAGCGCGTTTCCCTCCAATGGCGCCGCGCCAATCGGTGGCGGCGGCTTCGGCGCTCCTCCGCAGCAGCAGGCAGGTCCGCCCGGCGGCGAAGATTGCATGAAGGGCTTTCTGCCCCTGCGCCAGGACGCCGAAAAGAAGGGCGCTGCCATCAAGGCTGCGAGCGAACGCCGCGCGCCTCCGGACGAGGCCTGCAAGCTGATCACCTCTTTCTCGCAGACCGAAGTCAAGATGATCAAATACATCGAGGCGAATGCGCAGAAGTGCGGCATCCCGCCCAATGTCGGCGAACAGATGAAGACCGGCCACAAGAACACCGAAGGCATGCGGCAGAAGGTCTGCAGCGTCGCGCAGCAACAACGGGGTGGTGGTGGTGGCGGCCCGGCGGCTGCGCCGCGTCTGAGCGATGTACTCGGCTCGTCGGCATCGCTGCCGGAAGCGAACAATGCGCGCAAGAGCGGCGGCACCACCTTCGATACGCTGAACGGCAACGTGCTCACCCGATGATCGGGTGGCAGATCATTCTGTTCCGATGAGCGACGCGGCCGCCCGCGTTGCGGATGCGACCGGCAACTGGGTCGATCGCTCGGCGCCGTTGTGGTCGCGGCCCTATCTGCGGCTGTCGCGCTTCGACCGTCCGATCGGCTCATGGTTGCTGCTGATGCCATGCTGGTGGTCGGCGGCGCTCGCCTCCGGCATGGCGCATGATATTCATCAACTGCCCAAGATGATCGCGCTGTTCTTCATCGGCGCCTTCGTCATGCGCGGTGCCGGCTGCACCTGGAACGACATCACCGATCGCGACCTCGACGCGAAGGTGGAGCGCACGCGCTCGCGGCCGATTCCGGCTGGGCAGGTTACGGCGAAACAGGCTTTTGCATTTCTGGTGCTGCAGGCACTGATCGGCCTTGTGGTGTTGCTGCAGTTCAACACTTTCGCCATCGCTACCGGCATCGCCTCGCTTGGCATCGTTGCCGCCTATCCTTTCATGAAGCGCGTTACCTACTGGCCGCAGAGCGTGCTGGGTCTTGCCTTCTCATGGGGCGCGCTGATGGGCTTCGCCGTGGTGTTCGGCCGCATCGATGCGACGGCGCTGCTGCTCTATGCCGGTTCGATCTGCTGGGTGATCGCCTATGATACCCTCTATGCCCACCAGGACACCGAGGACGACGCGCTGATCGGCGTGAAGTCGACCGCGCTGTTGTTTGGGGAGCGCACTCAAGCCGCGCTGACGCTGTTCTACGGGCTTGCCGTGTTGCTGATCGGAGTGGCGCTGTTGTTGGCAGGCGCACGCTGGCCGGCATGGCTTGGCCTCGCGGCATTCGCGGTGCATCTGGCCTGGCAGGTCGCACGCACCGATATCAGCGACTCCGCGCTGTGCCTGCGGCTGTTCAAATCCAACCGCGACGCGGGGCTGCTGCTGTTTGCAGGATTGCTCGTGGATGCCATCATGCGGGCGGCGTAATCGCGCCGTCTGAAGCACTGGTGGACCACAGAGATGGACGTCGCACAGCTCAAGACACTCATCCACGTGGCCGAACTGGGAAGCCTGAGCAAGGCCGCCGATCGCCTGCGCATCGCGCAGCCAGCCCTGAGCCGGCAAATCAGACTGCTGGAAAAAGAACTTGGCGCCGTGCTGTTCGAACGGCACGGGCGCGGCATGGTCATCACCGAGATCGGCCGCGAAGTTCTCAACCACGCGACCCGCGTGATGACCGAGCTCGATGCCATCCGCAATGTCACATCCGAAGAGAGCGCGTCGTTCAAGGGGCTCGTCTCCATCGGCACGACGCCGACCGTGGCCGAGATCGTCACCGTTCCCCTGGTGAAGAAGATCAAGGAGGTGCATCCGCAGCTCTCGATCCGGCTGTCATCGGCTTTCACCGGGCATCTGCTCGACTGGCTGCAGCGCGGCGAACTCGAGCTCGCGGTGTCCTACGATCCGCAGCCGCTGCGTTCACTGCGCATCGTGCCGGTAATGATGGAGAACCTGCTATTCGTCAGCGCCGGTAGCAAGGGATTGCGCATGGATCGGCCCGTTCCGTTCGCGGCGCTGGCCCATGAAGAACTTGTTCTGCCCAGTCTGCGCCACGGACTGCGCGGGATCATGGAGGAATGCGCGCGGCAGGCGGGCATCCAACTGCGTGGCAGTGTCGAAGCGGACTCCTTCGGTGCGATGATCGATCTCGTGCGCAACGGTGTTGGCTCGACGGCTTTGCCGCTTGCGCCGATCCATGCGCTGGTCGAGAGCGGCGTGCTGTGCGCGGCGCCGCTGGTCAATCCCACGCCGGCGCGCAAGCTGGTGCTGGCCTATCCGGCAGACCGCTCGGTCAGCGCGGCGGCGCGCTTCGTCGGCGATACATTCACGGAGATCGCGGCCGATCTCGTGGCCCGGAATATCTGGGTCGGCCACATGATCGATCCCGAGAAAACGTAGCTGCGTCGCACCATTCGCGCGCTGTCGCGTGCTGCAACGCCAGAGATCAAATCTCGGCATATCTCATCAAGCAAATCTGTATGCGTTGCGCGGTCTGCTTTGGGCTAAGCGTGAGTCAGCGCTATGCTGCAAGCAACGGAGACTGGAATGTCAGACGCAGGGCCCATGCCCGGTTCACAGGTGGATTGGCGACACGACGTATTCCGCATCCTGAAGGAGGCCGACGTCAAGCACATCGTCTATGTGCCCGATGCCGGCCATTCCACGGCGATCCGTCTCGCTGACGAAGACAATGCAATCAATTCCGTGGTGCTGACCACCGAGGAAGAAGGCATCGGCTATCTCGCGGGCGCCTGGCTCGGCGGCGAGCGCGGTGCGCTGTTGATGCAGTCCAGTGGTGTCGGCAATTGTATCAACACGCTGGCGCTGCAGGCCTGCACGCGCTTCCCGCTTCTGATGGTCGTGACCATGCGCGGCGACTGGGCCGAGTTCAATGCGTGGCAGAATCCGATGGGGCAGGCGACCGAGAAGGCGCTCAACCTGATGGGCGTGCTGACCTGGCGCGCCGATGAGCCGCAGGATGTAGCACCGCTGTTGCATGGCGCCGCATCGATGGCATTCAATGGCGATGCAGCCTGTGCATTGCTCCTGGGGCAGCGTTTGATCGGAGAGAAGCAGTGGGTCAAGTAAACGCAACCGGCGCGCTCGATCGCCGCGAGGTCGTGCAGAAGCTGCTGGCCGGCCGCAAGGATCTGCTTGTGGTGACCGGTTTGGGCTCACCGTCCTATGACGTGATGGCTGCCGGCGATCACGACAACAACTACTATCTCTGGGCTGCGATGGGCAGCGCGGCCATGGTCGGCCTTGGGCTTGCGACGGCGAAGCCCGACCATTCGGTGCTGGTCATCACCGGCGATGGCGAGATGCTGATGGGCATGGGCGGACTTGCCACCATCGCTACGCGCAAACCTGCCAATCTCACCATCGCGATTCTCGATAATGGGCATTTCGGCGAAACCGGCATGCAGGTCAGCCACGCCGGGCTTGGCGTCAATCTCGATCGCGTGGCGCAAGCCTGCGGCTTCGGTTGGACGCGCGAGATTCACGATATGGCTGGCGTGGACGATCTGCGCACTCGCCTGTCGTCGCGCGATGGCGTCAAACTCGCGACCATCAAGGTGAAGGCGGAAAACCCGCCGCGCGTGCTGCCGCCGCGCGATGGTGTCTATGTGAAGAACCGCTTCCGCGCTGCGCTCGGACACGCACCGCTCTGAACCAACGGATGGGCGCTCATCCCTATGGATGCGGCGCCCTTCCGACGATCGCTAGGAGACCCAATGCTGGAAAACCAGTGTGGGAAACAAAAATCATCAAGGGTAGGGAAACAATGGCGAGCAAGATCACGCGCCGCACGTTCTGCCGCTCGGCAGCCGTCGCGGCGTCCAGCATGATGATTCCTGGCACCCATGCCTGGGCGCAGGCGGAATTGCCAAAAGGTCCGATCACGCTGGTCGTGCCTTTCGCCGCAGGCGGGGCCACCGACATCGTCAGCCGCCATGTCGCCAAGAAGGTCTCCGATCAGCTCGGGCAGACCATCCTCATTGAAAATGTCGGCGGCGCGGGCGGTGTGGTCGGTGCCACGCGGGTCGCGCGCGCGAAACCCGACGGGCTGACGCTGCTGATGGGCACGATCTCCACCCACACGATCAATCCTCTGATGGCGAAGGTGCCGCCCTACGATCCCGTCAAGGATTTCACGGCGATCTCGATGCTGGTCACGGTGCCCAATGTGTTGATGGTGTCCAAGCAGGTGCAAGCGACCACCGTCAAGGAACTCATCGCACTGCTCAAGGCCGATCCGAGCAAATACAGCTATGGATCGTCCGGTGTGGGGACGCCGCCGAATCTGTCGGGAGAACTATTCAAGGTGCAGGCGGGCGTGAGGATGGAGCACGTGCCCTATCGCGGCGGTGCGCCGGCCATGAACGACCTGATGGGTGGACAGATCCCGGTTCTGTTCGACGTGCTCAGCGGCGCGGCGCCGTTCATCAAGGCGGGCTCGATCCGCACACTGGCCGTCACGACCAAGAAGCGGTCGCCATCATTCCCGGACATTCCGACCGTTGCCGAGTCAGGCCTGCCTGATTACGAGACCTATACATGGAACGCGGTGTTCGGCCCGCCCGGCATGGCGCCGGCGCTGGCCGAGCGATTGAGTTCGGAGTTCCGCAAGGCCGTGGCCGATCCGGACGTGGCGAAGCAATTGCGCGAGCTGAGCGGCGATCCGGTGGGCTCGACCGGTCCTGAGCTTGAGGCGCAGGTCAAAGCCGAGGGCGTGAAGTGGGGCCCGATCATTCAGGCCGCGGGTCTGAAGGCTGAGTAGCTCTGCGGAAGGATAGCGTGTTGACGTCTCTGAAAGTTGATCCTGCCGCATTTCTTGCTGCCGTGGCCGCAGTTATTGGCGGCAAATATGTGCGCACTGGTGCGGATGCCGACTCCTATCAGCAAGACTGGCGCGCGCGTTATCGCGGGGCTGCTGTCGCTGTAGCCCTGCCGGGAAGTACGGAGGAAGTTGCAGCACTGATGAGCGTCTGCCGCAACTTCGGTGTGGCCGTCGTGCCGCAAGCCGGCAATACCGGGCTCACCGGCGGAGCGATCGCACCGGACGAATTGGACTGCCTGATCGTCAATGTCTCGCGGCTCAACCGCGTGCGTCATCTCGATCCGCTCAACAATGCGGTGATGCTGGAAGCCGGCTGCATTCTGGCGGATGTGCGTGCACTGGCAGACCAGCACGACCGGCAATTTCCCGTGCTGCTCGGCAGCGTCGGCAGTTGCGAGATCGGCGGGCTGATCTCCACCAATGCCGGCGGCACCGGTGTGCTGCGCTATGGCAATATGCGCGAACAGGTGCTCGGGCTCGAAGTCGTGCTGGCAGACGGTCGTGTCTGGAATGGCCTCAAGGCGCTGCGCAAGGACAATACCGGCTACGACCTGAAACAGCTTTTTATCGGCGCCGAGGGCACGCTCGGCATCGTCACTGCCGCCGTGCTGAAACTGTATCCGAAGCTCGTCGTTTCGGCGACGGCAATGGTGTCGATGGACGAGGTCGGCCAAGCGATTGCGCTATTGCAGTATCTGCAGCGCACCACAGGCGGGCGTGTCGAGGCCTTTGAACTGATGTCGCAGAACCAATTGCAGATCGTGCTGCGCCATGGTTCTGCGAGCGGCAGTCCGATGGCAGATGAAGCACCGTGGTATGTGCTGCTCGAACTGGCTGACAGCGCCGCGGACTGGAATGCCGTGGAAAGCCTCGAGACGGCACTGGCCGCAGCGATGGAGGACGGGCTCATCGGCGATGCGGTGATCGCCACCGATCAGGCCAAGGCTGACCGAATCTGGAACCTGCGCCACACGATTTCGGAATCCAACAAGCGCGAAGGCTTCACGGTGTCGAACGATACGTCGGTGCCGATCTCGGCGCTGCCGGAATTCATCGACCGCGTCACGCGTCGGCTGCAGCGCGAGCTGCCGAATGCGCAGGTCGCCCATTGCGGCCATGTCGGTGATGGTAATGTCCATGTGATCGTTGTGTTTCCCTACGACATCGGCGATGCGCAGGTGCGCGAGGCTGCGGCGCACGAGGCCAACACCATCGTGCATCAGGAAAGCGTGGCTTGTGGCGGCAGCATCAGCGCCGAGCACGGCATCGGCCGCATGCATATCGACCGGCTGCCGCTCTACACGTCGGAGGTCGAGCTCGATCTGATGCGGCGGGTGAAGCTTGCGCTCGATCCCGACCGGATCATGAATCCGGAGAAGGTGCTGCGGTTGCCTTGAGTGAAGCGGCAGGAGGTTCCTGCCTGTCTCATTAATGTCGCGCGATGATCTCGCGCTCGCCCTTGTACATGCCGGCTTCGCCGAGCAACGCGCCTGGACGACGACGCACCAGGAATTTCGGGCGGCGCTCGCGAATCGCATTGCGGCGACGGCGGCGCTGCGACGGTTCGTAGGTCTTCTCTTCGGGCAATTGCGGAAGTGCGAAGATCTCGCTCCACATCTGCCAGGCCATGTCGATTTCCTCGCGATCGGAACTGACCAGCAATGGAATCGATAGCGATGGATCGCGATGCGCGAGCATCAGCATCTTGCCGTCGTCGAGACCGCGCAGGGTGACGCCGAGAAAATCGCTGACGCGCACATTGATCGCCATGCGCATGCCGCTGACGGCGCGATGCAGGACAACGCGGGTACGGTGCAGTTCGATATGGCGGATCGCTCCGTCGGCGCGGGTATCATGCGCCTCGAAACGAACCGGAAGTGAATGGGGATCGAGCCGCAATGCGCTGCTCGATCCCGGGGCATGGGCCCCACCTGTCGCTGTTTGATGCCTCACGGCTTTTTATCTCCCCGCCGAAATTATGCTTTCGGTCGATGGGGAGAGCTTGCCAGAGCCGGTTCGGAATCGGCTTAAAAAGGCTGGTTAATCGAATCCGACTGCCCTTCATGATTGACAGAAGCTTGGCAGACATGATTGACGAGTCGTTGCGAAAGCCCTGAAATTCTTTCCTTTTCGGCACGGCAAATGCTTGAAGTCCCTGCGAAATAGGCACATCTCTAACAGCGGCCATCACCGCTTCGGACCGGTCGAAAATCGTCTCTCAACGTTGGGATTTTGTTCGTGAATTCTTCACCAAACGCGTCGTCGTCCGCCTCCACGAAATCCGACAATTCCGATCTGCTCGACCAGTCCGCGCTTTCGGTGCTGGCACAGCGTCTCGTCGAGGCTGCAAGGAAGGCCGGCGCGGATGCCGCGGATGCGGTCGCGGTGCGCGGTGTGTCGCATGGCGTCGAAGTGCGTGACGGCAAGGTCGAAGCCTCCGAGCGTTCGGAAGGCGACGACATGGGATTGCGCGTATTCGTTGGTCGCCGTCAGGCGGTGATCTCCACCAATGACATGTCCGGCGACAATGTCGCACAATTGGCCGAACGTGCTGTCGCGATGGCGCGCGTCGCACCCGATGATCAATATGTCGGCCTTGCGGACCCAGCGCTGCTTGCGCGCGACTTTGCAAATCTCGATCTGCTCGATCCCGTCGTGCCGTCGGTGAACGAACTCGAACGACGCGCAGTGGAAGCCGAAGCGGCGGCACTCGCGGTGAAGGGGGTGACCAAGTCGGGCGGTGCATCCGCCTCGACCGGCATCGGCGGCATGGTGCTGGTGACCTCCACCGGATTCCACGGCTCCTATCTGCGATCGAGCCAGGGCGTGTCGATGACCGCGATCGTCGGCGACGGCACCAAGATGGAGCGCGACTACGCCTTCACCTCGGCGCTGCATGCATCCGACCTGGAGTCGCCGGCCAGCGTCGGCAAACTCGCGGGCGAGCGCACGGTGGCGCGGGCCAATCCGCGCAAAGTGCCGACCTGCAAGGTGCCGGTGGTGTACGATCCGCGCGTCTCGAATTCGCTGGTCGGTCATGTCATCGGCGCCGCCAATGGCGCGTCCGTCGCGCGCAAGACCACGTTCCTCAAGGACAGTCTCGGCAAGCAGCTGTTCACCAGCAATATCCGCATCATCGACGATCCCCTGCGCGTGCGCGGCCTGCGCTCGCAGTCCTTCGATGCCGAAGGCGTTGCGACGAAGCAGCAGGCCATCATCGATGGCGGCGTGCTGACCACCTGGCTGCTGGATTGCGCGACCGCGCGCGAACTCGGCATGACCACGACAGGCCACGCGCATCGCGGCGTGTCGTCGTCACCATCGCCCGGCGCGTATAACCTGCACATGGAAGCGGGCGACGTGAGCCCCGAAGACCTGATCGCCGATATCAAGGAAGGCTTTTACGTCACCGATCTGATCGGTTCGGGCGTCAATGGCGTGACCGGCGACTACAGCCGCGGTGCCGGCGGATTCTGGATCGAAAACGGCAAGCTGACCTACGCCGTCAGCGAGATCACCATCGCCGGCCATCTGTTCGAGATCTTCAAGTCGATGACACCTGCGAACGACCTCACTTTCAAATACGGCGTCAACGCGCCGACCGTGCGCGTCGAGGGACTGACGATTGCCGGACGCTGATCTCGATACAGACAAACGGCTCGCGCAAGATGTTGCCCTGATGGCGGACACAGTGCGGGCCGCCGGCGAGCTCGGCCTCGCAATGTTCGGTACAGAACTCAGGAAATGGACCAAGGGCGAATCCTCCCCCGTCTCCGAAGCGGATATCGCCCTCAACGATCTGATCGAGAAGCGGCTTCGCGCGGCGACGCCGGATTATGGCTGGCTCTCGGAGGAAAGCGCCGATGACGAGTCCCGTCTCGGCAAGCGCCTGACCTGGATCATCGATCCCATCGACGGCACCCGCAGTTATCTCGCCGGTCGCGAGGATTGGTGTGTCTGTGTCGCGCTGGTCGAGGACGCCCGGCCGGTGATGGCCGCGGTATTTGCGCCATCCACAGATGAATTTTTTCTGGCGATCCGCGGGCAGGGCACCACCTGCAATGGCGTTCCGGTTCGGGCTACGACCGGTTCCGCAATGGACTTTTCGCGCGTGGCGGGCCCGAAGCCTCTGGTCGAGCGGATGGTCCATCCCCGGCAGGACATTACCCTCTATCCGCGAATCGGCTCGCTGGCGCTGCGCTTGTGCTGGATCGCCAATGGCCGGCTGGATGCAGCCTTTGCCGGGGGGCAGAGCCGGGACTGGGATCTGGCCGCCGCGGATTTGATCGTGCACGAAGCGAATGGTAGAATGACCGAGCTTTCGGGCGATCCCATCCTCTATAATCGCCGGGAAGTCACGCACGGGTTGCTGGTGGCAGCGGGGGCCGATCGCCATGCTTACATCGTCGAGCAATTCCAGAACCGCCGGGTTTAACCGGCAGCACCACTATCTTTGACTTATCGGATCGCAGCCGGCCGCTGCAGGAACAGGATTCATGTCGGACACACCACAGCAACTGCTTCATCTGGTCATTGGCGGCGAACTCACTGATCTGAAAGGGACAACCTTCAAGGACCTCAGCCAGGTTGAAGTGGTGGGCGTTTATCCGAATTACGCGTCGGCATTCGTGGCCTGGAAGGCGAAGGCGCAGCAGACCGTCGACAACGCCCATATGCGTTACTTCATCGTCCATCTCCATCGGTTGCTCGATCCCGGCCAAGACGCGAAGCCGACCGCTTGAAACGACTGCTCCGAAACACGCTGCGCAGCAGCTGGGTTCAGCGCGCCGCGGGGTTTCTCGCGGCCGAATTTTTGCGTCTGGTCTGGAAGACCAACAAATTCACCTTCGATCCCGTCGATGTCTATGACATCGTCGAGCCGCAGATGCCGGTCATTCTGGCGTTCTGGCATGGCCAACACTTCATGACGCCGTTCATCCGGCAGAAGGACTATCGCGGCGCGGTGCTGATCTCGAAGCATCGCGACGGCGAGTTCAATGCGCTGGCTGCCGAGCGCCTTGGCATCGCCACCGTCCGCGGCTCCGGCGATCATGGCGGCGCGTTTCATCGCAAGGGCGGCGTCGGTGCGTTCAAGGAAATGGTGCGGGTGCTGGAGCGCGGTATCAATATGGCGCTGACCGCCGACGTGCCGAAGCGCTCGCGTGTCGCCGGCATGGGCATCATCATGCTGGCACGCGAAAGCGGCCGGCCGATCATGCCGTTTGCCATGGCCACCAGCCGCTACGTCCAGCTCAACAACTGGGACCGCACGACGATCAATCTGCCGTTCGGTCGGGGCGCGCTGGTCGGCGGTGAACCGCTGAGCGTTCCTGCGGATGCCGACGCTGCCACCATGGAGGCGCTGCGCCTGCAGCTCGAGGCCACGCTGAACGAGGCCACGCAACGTGCCTATGACGCGGTAGGTCGGCCGGAAGGTGCGGGTCGTGCCTAACGCGCTGCCGCTCACGCTGCGCGCCTATCGCAGATTGTCGGCGGCGCTTGCGCCGCTTGCGCCGTTCCTGATCAAGCGGCGGCTGAAACAAAACAAGGAAGATCCCGCCCGCCTCGACGAGCGTCGCGGCATTTCGCAGATCGAGCGTCCCACCGGGCCGCTGGTCTGGATTCACGGCGCCAGCGTCGGCGAAGTGCTGGCCGCAGCGGCCTTGATCGAGCGGTTGCGCGCGCTGGGCATGCGCATCCTGTTGACGTCGGGAACGGTGACCTCGGCCGAGATCATTGCCAAGCGCTTTCCGACCGATATCATCCATCAATACATCCCCTATGACTCACCGCGCTTCGTGGCGCGCTTCCTCGATCACTGGAAGCCGAGTCTGGCGCTGTTCATCGAGAGCGATCTCTGGCCGAACCTCATCATCTCCGCCGCCAAGCGTCGGCTGCCGATGGTGTTGATCAATGCGCGCATGTCGCAGCGTTCGTTCCCGCGCTGGCAGAAATTCTCGGCAACCATCGGCGCTTTGCTCGGCCGTTTCGAGATCTGCCTGGCGCAGTCCGAAACCGACGCCGAGCGTTTCAGCGCATTGGGGTCGCGCAGCGTCGTCGTGACAGGCAATCTGAAGCTCGATGTGCAGGCGCCGCCCGGTGACGCCGTGAAGCTCGACAAGCTCATGGCGGTGACGCGTGGTCGCCCCATCATCGTCGCATCATCGACGCATCCCGGCGAAGAGGAGATCATCCTCGAGACCCACAAGACGCTGACCAGCTTCTTCCCGAAATTGCTAACGGTCATCGTGCCGCGCCACGCTCATCGCGGCGCAGATATCGCGCAGATGATCACGGTGGCAGGTGCGCAGGTCGCCTTGCGCTCGCGCGAGGAATTGCCGCATGCAGGCACTGATATTTACGTGGCCGACACCATGGGCGAACTCGGCCTGTTCTATCGCCTGTCGCCGGTGGTGTTCATGGGCGGTTCGCTGGTGCCGCATGGCGGGCAGAATCCGATTGAAGCCGTGAAGCTCGGTGCATCCGTGGTGCATGGCCCGCACGTCTTCAATTTCACCGATGTCTATGAGGCGCTCGATGGCGCCGGCGGCGCGAAGCTCGCGGACTCCTCGGAGCAAATGGTGAAACAGCTCGGCCAGATGCTCGGCAACGAGGCGGCACGCAATGCCGCGATCGAGGCCGGGCATCGCGTGGTTGAACGGCTTAGCGGTGCGCTCGACCGTACGCTGCATGCGCTGGAGCCCTATTTGATGCAGCTCCGGCTCGAAGCGGGAGCGCAGGATGCGTGAGCCCGCGTTCTGGCGGCCGCCATCGACATGGCTGTCGCGCCTGCTGATGCCGCTTGGCGCCATCTACGGCGAAGTCGCAGGCAGCCGCATGGCGCGCAAGGGCGTCGATGTCGGCATTCCCGTTCTTTGCGTCGGCAATTATCACGTCGGCGGTGCCGGCAAGACACCGACGACTTTGGCACTGGTACACGTGCTGCGCGATCTCGGCGAGACGCCGGTGGTGCTCAGTCGCGGTTATGGCGGCAGACTGCGTGGACCGGTGAAAGTCGATCCGTCGAGACATGTGGCAGCAGATGTCGGCGACGAACCGCTGATGATGGCACGGCAGGTGCCGGTGGTGATTTCCGGGGATCGCGTTGCGGGCGCAGCGCTGGCGCGCTCGACCGGTGCCAGTGTGATCGTGATGGATGACGGTTTCCAGAATCCGGCCATCGCCAAGGATGCATCGTTCATTGTGATCGACAGCAATCGCGGTCTCGGCAACGGCCGTGTGCTGCCTGCAGGACCTTTGCGCGCGCCGCTCGATCTGCAGATCGCACGCACCGATGCGCTCGTGGTGATCGGCGATGGTGTTGCGGCGACGGGCGTGGCGGCGCTGGTCGCGGGCAAGGGTGGTCCGGTGTTGACGGCGCGCCTCGTGCCGGACGAGGCGTCAGTGGCGGCTCTGCGCGGCAAGCGCGTGCTGGCCTTTGCGGGAATCGGCGATCCCCAACGCTTCTTCCGCACGTTGCGTCATGCAGACGTGGACGTGGCTGTGGAGAAAGCTTTCGCCGATCACCACCCGTATGCGCCCGGTGAGATCGATGCGCTGGCCCTGCAAGCGAAGCGTGATGGGCTCACGCTGGTGACGACCGAGAAGGACATCGTCAAGCTCAGCAGCATGCCGGCCGCGGCGGAGATCGTGCCATTCGCCGTCACGCTGGCCTTCGAGGACAAGGCGGCGCTGCAGGCTTTCGTGATCGAACGGCTCAATCAGGCAAGAGTGAAGACGCTCAGAACGTAAGGTGGGCTAAGCGAAGCGGGCTCATCCTGCGGAACGACCGATACGAGCTTACTTCTGACCCTTCACTGCGTCCGGATAATGCCGCGCCAGCACCGCATTCGGCACCGCATAGGCTTCCTGCCGATCGACGCTCCAGTATTTCAGCTCATCCAGTGGGATGCGCTCGCCTGTGATGGCGCAAGTCACATAGGTGCCGGGCGACACCACGCGGAAATCGCCGTCGAGATATTGCAACTGGGCTTCGCCGTGGCCCGAGGGGCCAAATTTGTTCAGCACGGCTGTCTCCTGGATCGTCACTAAGTCGTCTTGCCGGATCGGTCACCGGCCCTGAATGTCGTCACTCGTAGCATAAATAGGGCCGCGGCGTCGCCCAATAAAGGCGGCCTGCGCAACCTCTAGAACAGGCTGCCCTGATCGATTTTCGTCGCCTTTTTCGGTGCAGCCGGCGACGCAGGCTGCGCTTCACGCGCTGCCGCGGCCGGGCGGTCGCCATCGGCGGTCACGCCGACGCGGCCATCGGCGAATTCGATGCTCAGGCGGGCGCCGGCTCCGATATTGACGGCGGCATACAGCGCGGCACCTTGTTCATCCCGCACCAGCGCAAAGCCGCGGGCCAGCACGCTGCGATAGGAAAGGGCACCGAGCAGCTGGCTCGACGCCTGCACGCGCGCCTGCTGGCGCTGTACCAGTGTCGTCAATGCACGGCGGGCACGTTCGGATAGACGCAGCGCGCGTTCCCTGTCGCGTGTGATGGCATTGCGCTGCGCCTGCGCATTGGCGAGCTTGGAGGTCTTCAATCGTGCTTCAAGGCCAGTAAAGCGATCGCGACGCTGCCGAAGCAATGCACGCGCGGAGAGGCTCAGGCGTTCGCCCGATACCGTCAGCCGCTGCGTAGCATGGGCGATCTGTGCGCGCAGCACGCGCAGCGTCAGCCCCGCGCTGGCCTGCGCGAAGCGGCGATGATGCGCGTGTGTATTTGCTTTCAGAGCGCGCGGCAGCGATGCGGTTGCGCCATCGAGACGCTGGCGCGGGATGGCGAGCAATTCGCTGAGATCCGGCAGAGCACGTGCCGCGGCGCGTAGTTCGTTGCGGCGGGATTCCTGTCCGCGCTGCCAGCACAGCATCATGCGGCGCTCGAAGCCGGATATCTCCACCATCAGTTCGGCGCGCACGGGCACCGCCATTTCGGCGGCTGCCGTCGGCGTCGGCGCGCGCTTGTCGGCGGCGAAATCGATCAGTGTGATATCGGTCTCGTGGCCGACGGCCGAGATCAGCGGGATCATGCTCTCGGCCGCAGCACGCACCACGATCTCTTCGTTGAACGACCACAGGTCTTCCAGCGAGCCGCCGCCGCGCGCGACGATCAGGAGATCGGGCCGCGGAATGGCGCCGCCTTCCGTTAGCGCATTGAAGCCGTGGATCGCGGCGGCGACCTGTTCGGCCGAGCCTTCGCCCTGAACTTTCACGGGCCAGACCAGCACGCGGCGCGGGAAGCGATCTTCCAGCCGATGCAGGATGTCGCGAATGACAGCGCCGGTCGGCGACGTCACCACGCCGATCACTTCCGGCAGCCACGGCAGCAACTGTTTGCGCGCTTCGTCGAACAGGCCCTCGGCGCCAAGCTTGCGCTTGCGCTCTTCCATCAGCGCCATCAGCGCGCCGACCCCGGCAGGTTCGATGGCCTCGATGACGATCTGGTATTTCGACGAGCCGGGATAGGTGGTCAGCTTGCCGGTGGCGATGACTTCCAGGCCTTCCTGCGGCTTGAACCGCATCCGGCCATGGACACCCTTCCAGATCACCGCCTCGATCTTGGCGCTCTCGTCCTTGAGCGAGAAATAGCAGTGACCCGACGAATGCGGCCCGCGAAAACCCGAGATTTCGCCGCGCACCCGCACGTTCCCGTATGTGTCTTCCACCGTCCGTTTCAGGGCTGAGGACAGCTCGGAGACGGTGAATTCGGGGGAATTGGTGAGGGGGGCAGCGGCTTTGGGCATCGAATCTCGGCTTTCAGGATCGTCGCAAAGTAGGGATGTCGGTCGCAAAACGCCAATCAGATATTGAATTGCAGATAACTCTGTTGTACAGAGTAGTCTGTATTCAGAGAATGGCGGTATTATGGCGTGGATATTGACCTTCGCAGTTCGTGGCATCGTTTGGCTCCTTGCTGCAGCAGGTCTGGTCGCCCTGGTGCTAGCCGGCATGATTGCGGTGCCGGTGTCCCGTCCCAAGGCACTGGCCTCCATTGCGGACACGGCGCGCAGTGCGGATCGCGGCGGCGTGCCGCCGCTGCAGTATTTCCAGGCGAGAGACGGCTCGAATCTGGCCTACCGGCGCTACGCGCCATCCGGACCGTCCGTGAACCGTGCCGCACTGCTCATTCATGGCTCGTCGGGATCGAGCATGGCGGTGCACGCCCTCGCGAAAGCGCTTGCCGCGCGGGGCGTCGAAAGCATCGCTCCCGACATGCGCGGCCATGGCGCGTCGGGGACCCGCGGCGATATCGCCTATCTCGGCCAGCTCGACGATGATCTTGCAGATCTCGTCGGCCATTTGCGCGGGCAGGGGCTGGCGTCGCCACTGACGCTCGCCGGGCATTCGTCGGGCGGCGGGTTTGCGCTGCGCGTCGCAGGGTCCGTCAATCAGGGACTGTTCGCACGCACCGTTCTGCTGTCACCCTATCTCGGTCTGAAGTCGCCCTCCACACGCGAGAACGCAGGCGGATGGGCCAGTCCGAATGTGCCGCGCATCGTCGCGCTCAGTGTGCTGCAGTCGTTCGGGGTGACATGCTGTTCGCAGCTTCCGGTGGTTGCTTTTGCCGTGCAACCGGGTTCGAAACGTATTCTGACGTCCGAATATTCGTTTCGGCTGCTGCAGAATTTCGGCACGCATCGTGACTATCGCCTGGATCTCGATCCGGCGAACGGGCCCATATCGGTCATCGCCGGGCGCGATGACGAGCTGATGTTCGCGGACAAATATCGCGAGGCGATGCAGTCGAAAGCCAATATCGACGTGCGCGTCCTAGACAATGCAAATCACATGGACGTCGTCAGCACGACAAGTTTCGTCGCCGTCGTTGCCGACGATCTCGCAACGAGGTGACACCGTGATCAACAGTCAGGAAGCCAGTGCTGCGTTGATGGAGATCGAGAGCCTCAGTCGGCTGGTCCGACAGTCGGTGTTCTATCGGCATGCCAGCACGATGCTCATTCTATGGGGCGTTGCGACTTTTATCGGTTATCTGCTCTCGTTCTTCGCACCTGCTGCGGCTCCCGTCATCTGGTCGGTCATCATTGTCGCGGGTGTTATCTGCGCGATCATCATCGGGGCCCTCAACAAGAAGCGCGAAGGCGTCAGCACCTTCGATGCCCGCGCAACGGCAGCGTTTATTGCGTTCGTGGCTTTCGGCTGTCTGTGGAGTATCGTTTTCGGGAACATGGCGCCGCGGCAGATCGCAGCGTTCTGGACGACTTACTTCATGTTGCCTTACGTGATGACAGGGTTCTGGTTCGGCCGTGTCTTCGTCGTGATCGGCATGAGCGTGATCGCGCTGACGCTGCTCGGTTACTTCTTCGCCGGACCGTGGTTCACGCTCTGGATGGCTGTCGTCAATGGCGGCGGCCTGTTGCTCGGCGGTCTCTGGATGCGGCGTAGCTGACATGGCAGAGCTCGACGACATCATCCATCAGCCTCTGCGGCTCAAGATCATGGCCGCGCTGAACGCGCTGCATCCGGCACAGGGGCTGGATTTCCCGCGATTGAAGAAACTGACCGGCGCCACCGATGGCAATCTCGGCGCACATATCGAGACACTGGCGAAAGCCGGTTATGTCAGCGTCGAGAAAGCGTTCGTCGGCAAGAAGCCGCAGACGACGGTGACGGCCACTGCGACCGGGCGCGGCGCCTTCGCGCGGCATGTCGCCACCTTGCGTGAGATCATCGCGACTGCGGAAGGCAAGTAGTGCAAAGCAAGTAACGTAAAGCTCTGGAGATTGTCATGGACATCGCGTGGCGCATTCTGACCAACACGCCGATCTGGGTATTCGCGTTGCTGGCACTGCTGATCTGGCTCGGAAGCCTGTCGCTCCGGCCGCGAAAGACACAGCTGCGCCGTTTGCTGATCGTTCCGATGGTGTTTCTCCTGATGGGGCTGTCGCGGCTGATCTTTGCCGGCGGCCAATTGCATCTGATCGGGGCATGGCTGGCAGCGGCAATCGTGATGGCGGCCGTCGCTCTGTGGGTCGGTCCCGGCGAGATGACGGTCGATCGGCAGGACGGCACCATTCTGCGTCCCGGGAGCTGGCTGCCCCTGATCCGCAACCTGTCGGTCTTCCTCCTGCAATATGCAGTGGCGGTCGCAACTGCGATGAAGCTGGGTTCGGGTGCTGCCGTCCCGCTGATCGGGCAATTGGTGTCAGGGGCGTGCGCCGGCTATTTCCTTGGCTGGACGGTGGGTTTGATCCGCCGCTATCGCGCGGAAACACATGTCGCCGTCGCTTGATGGAGTGGCCGCTTGGCCGGTTGATGACTCAGACCACTGATTGCTGTCCCGACGCGCCGTGCTAAATGGTGGGCGTGTTTGATTGCAATTGGTCTGGCTGGTTATGAACATTCTCCTCCTCGGTTCCGGTGGTCGCGAACACGCGCTGGCGTGGAAACTCGCCGCGTCTCCGCTGTTGACCAAGCTCTGGTGCGCGCCCGGCAATGCCGGCATCGCCAAAGAGGCGGAATGTATCGCGCTGGATGTTACCGACCATGCCGCCGTGATTGCGTTCTGCAGGACGAACAAGGTCGATTTCGTAGTGGTCGGCCCCGAAGCGCCGCTGGCGGAGGGGATCGTCGACGATCTGGCTGCTGCCGGTATCAGGTCGTTCGGGCCGAGCAAGGCAGCCGCCCGGCTCGAAGGCTCCAAGGGCTTCACCAAGGATCTCTGCAAGGCCAATAACATTCCGACCGCGGCCTATGAGCGCTTCAGCGATGCGGACGCCGCCAAGGCCTATATTCGCGCGCAGGGCGCCCCGATCGTGATCAAGGCCGATGGTCTTGCCGCCGGCAAGGGCGTGGTCGTTGCGATGACGCTGAAGGAAGCGGAAGACGCCATCGACATGATGCTGGGTGGCGGCTTCGGCGCAGCCGGTGCGGAAGCGGTGGTCGAGGAATTCATGACCGGCGAGGAAGCCTCGTTTTTCGTGCTGTGCGACGGAGAGCATGCGCTGCCGTTGGTCGGGGCGCAGGATCACAAGCGCGCCTTCGACGGCGACAAGGGGCCGAACACCGGCGGCATGGGCGCCTATTCGCCGGCGCCGGTGTTTACCGATGCGATCCGCGATCGCACCATGAACGAGATTATCCTGCCGACGCTGCGCGCCATGAGCGCGATGGGCAATCCCTACAAGGGCGTGTTGTTCGCCGGCCTGATGATCACGGACGAGGGTCCGAAGCTGATCGAATACAACGCCCGCTTCGGCGATCCCGAGACGCAGGTGCTGATGGTCCGGCTGATGTCGGATCTGCTGCCAGCCCTGATCGCCTCCTGCGACGGGCAGCTCAAGAATTTCGACCTCCGCTGGTTCCCGGATCCCGCACTCACCGTGGTCATGGCCGCCAAGGGCTATCCCGGCGACTATGAAAAGGGCACCCGGATTGCCGGTCTCGACCGGGCCGAGAAGATCGAGGGCGTCGAGGTGTTTCACGCCGGGACCAAGGCATCCGGCGACTGGATTCTCGCCAATGGCGGGCGCGTCCTCAACGTGACGGCCTCCGCCAAGACCGTCGCTGAGGCCCAGCGCCGCGCCTATGAAGCCATCGGCCTGATCAACTGGCCGGAAGGTTTCTGCCGCCGCGATATCGGTTGGCAGGCGGTGGCGCGGGAGCGCAAAGGCAAGTAACGGTATTGGGGTGATCCTCTCGGGGAACCGAAGGTTGTGGAACGCGTTGATGGGGCTGTGAGGTACCCATGGCGCACTATTATTTCGACCTCAAGAACGGCACGACGCAGCGCGACCATGCTGGTCGGGAGCTGCGCAGTGACGCCGAAGCGATTGCACAGGCTTATGTGATCGCCGACGAAGTCAGCGCACGGCCGGCGACGCATCAGGACCATGAGCGCCACGTCTGCGTCATCCACGAAGACGGGCACGAAGTAACCCGCGTTCCCGTTGACTTGGCTGTCAGCAAAGCCTCAGCGCCGCGCTCTAAAAAACTCTCGTAACAGCGCGGCGGACTGGGTTTCGCCCACGGACGGATAGACCTCCGGCGCGTGGTGGCAGGTAGGCGAAGCGAAGAAGCGTACGCCGGAATCGACCCCGCCGCCCTTGGGATCGGCTGCCCCGTAATACAACCGCCGGATCCGGGCGAAGGAGATCGCGCCGGCGCACATGGTGCAGGGCTCCAGGGTCACATACAGGTCGCAGTCAACCAGCCGCTCGCTGCCGAGCCTCGCGGCGGCCTCCCGGATCGCCAGGACTTCGGCATGGGCGGTCGGGTCGCGGTCCCGGAGGGTGCGGTTGCCGGCCGTGGCGATCACCTCGTTATTCCCGACGATGACGCAGCCGATGGGGACTTCGCCGGCATTTCCGGCGTTTTCGGCCGCTTTCAGCGCCAGATCCATGAAAGAAGGTGCGGTCAACGGCTCGTTTCCTGCGCAAAACTCTGCTACGGAGTTGCATTCAGCAAAAGTGGATACTGGTTTTGCGTGAGAATGCGCCCCAATGAGCGCGCATTTTCGGCCCGCGAACCCTGTCCGCACCGCTCAACCCAATTCAGCTCCCGCTGCAGTGAGACCCTTCATGCCCCGCGACAACGACAAAAACAACGGCCCCTCGCGCGGCCGGCCACCCGGTGGCAAAGGCGGGGCCGGCAAGGGCCGCTCCGGCGCCGCACGTGGACCAGAGAAGAAATTCGCCAAGCGCGACGGCACCTATGCGCCGAAACCGGCCGGTGCTGGCGGCGGCGAGAAGCGCTCGTTCGGTGGCAAGCCTTCTGGCGGCAAGTCGTTCGGTGCCAAGTCTTTTGGTGCCAAGTCTTTTGGATCGAAGCCTTACGCCGGCAAGCGCGATGATGATCGCGCGCCGCGCCGTGACTACGGCGATGCGCCGCGTCGCGATCGTGACGATGCGCGTCCGGCCCGCTTCAACCGCGACGACCGTCCTGCGCGCAGCGGTGGTGGCGATCGTCCGGATCGTGGGCCGCGCAAGGATTTCGGCGATCGCGAGAAGCGTCCGTATTCCCCGCGCGCCGGTGGCGGTGACAAACGTCCCTACAGCCCGCGCGGAGAAGCACCGCGTGGCGACCGTCCGAATTTCAACAGGGATGACCGCGCCCCGCGTGGCGACCGCGGCGATGCGCGTCCGGCCGGACGTTTCTCCGACAAGAAGTTTGGCGACAAGAAGCCCTATGCGTCGCGCGATGGCGGCGGTGAGAAGCGCCCCTATACGCCGCGCGGCGAAGGCTTCCGCGGCGGCGATGGCGATCGTCCGCGTCCGCGCTTTGATCGCCCGCAGGGTGATCGCAACGATCGTCCGCAAGGCGATCGTCCGTTCAGCCCGCGCCCCTCGCGCGACGGTGATCGTCCGCGCGGCGACCGGCCCTTCAGCGCCGAGAAGAAGTTCGGCGGCGACAAGAAATTCTCCCGTGGTGCGCCGGATCGCGGCGGCCCGCGCAAGAGCTTTGGCGATCGTCCGGATCGCGGTGATCGCAACGATCGCGGTGGGCGTGATTTCGAGCGCGGCCCTGATCGCAGCGAGCAGAAACCCTGGCAGAAGCGCGAAGGCGGTTCGGATGATCGTGGCAGCCGCAGCGCGCGTCCGCCGCGCGATGGTGCGCGCAATTTCGATCGGCCGAAATTCGACAGGCCAAAATTCGAGCGTTCGCGTGACGACCGGCCGGAGCGTGGCGACAGCGAGCGTCCGCGTTTCTCGCGTCCGCGTGAAGATCGTCCGAGCTTCGATCGTCCGCGCGAGCCGCGTGGCCGCACCGACTGGCAGGAGCATGGTCGCAGCGAGAGCCGCGACAGTGATGAGCGTCCGCGTCGTGAGAACGAGGACGACAGCAGAATCTTTGCGAAGCGTCCCGCCTTTGGTGGCCGTGGCGAGTATCGCGAACGCGATCCGGAAGCGCGCCGCCCGGCGCGCGTTCCCGCGGCCAAGAAGGCCGGCGAGCGTATCGCCAAGGTCGTGTCGCGCGCGGGCCTGTGCTCGCGCCGTGATGCCGAGGAATGGGTCACGCAGGGCCGCGTCGCCGTCAACGGCCGCGTCATCAACTCGCCGGCGCTCGATGTCTCGACCAACGACGTCATCACCGTCGATGGCAAGCCGTTGCCGGCGCCGGAGCGCACGCGTCTGTTTCTTTACCACAAGCCGCGCGGCCTGATGACGACCCATGCCGATCCCGAGGGACGGCCGACGGTGTTCGATCATCTGCCCGAAGGCCTGCCGCGCCTGATCTCCATCGGCCGGCTCGATTTCAACACCGAAGGCCTGCTGCTGCTGACCAATGACGGCGGCCTCGCGCGGACGCTGGAACTGCCGGAGACCGGCTGGCTGCGGCGCTATCGCGTGCGTGCCCATGGCGAAGTCACGCAGGCGCAGCTCAACGAGCTCAAGAACGGCGTCGAGGTCGACGGCGTCAAATATGGCTCGATCGATGCGACGCTGGAGCGCGACAAGAGCGCCAATGTCTGGATCGTGTTCGCGATCCGCGAAGGCAAGAACCGCGAAGTACGTAACGTGCTGGCGCATCTCGGTCTCGAGGTGAATCGCCTGATCCGCATTTCCTACGGTCCGTTCCAGCTCGGCGAGATCGAGGAAGGCCAGGTCGACGAGGTGAAGACCCGCGTGCTGCGCGAGCAGCTCGGCGAGAAGATCGCTGAAGCGTCGGGTGCCGATTTCGGCCGCCAACTGCCGAGCAAGGGCGACGTTTCGCTCGATCCGGTGATCGTCAAGAAGCCGGTGCTGAAGCGCTCCACGGTGGAAGACCGCAAGGGCCGTCGCATTCTCGTGCAGCGCGCCGGCTCGGAAGAGTCGCGTGCCCGCAACGAGGACGCAGCCACCTTCGGTGGCCCGCCGAAGAAGCCGAAGCGCGGCTATCACGGCAAGCGCGATCTGAAGCCGCGGGACGAGTAAGCCATGCGTGTCGTCGGTGGCCGGCTGAAGGGCCGCAACATCGCATCGCCCACGACGCAGGCGATCCGTCCCACGGCGGATCGACTGCGCGAGTCGTTGTTCAACATCCTGATCCACGCTTACGAAAGTCCGATTGAGGACGCGCGCGTGCTCGATCTGTTTGCCGGCACTGGTGCCCTCGGCATCGAGGCCGTATCGCGCGGCGCCAAGTTCACGCTGTTCGTCGATAACGGTTCCGAGGCGCGCGCCTTGCTCCGCAACAATGTCGAGGCGCTGGGTCTCGGCGGCGTGACCAAAGTGTATCGCCGCGATGCCGCCGATCTCGGCCCCGCCCATCCGGTCGAGCCGTTCTCGCTGGTGTTCCTCGACCCGCCCTATCGCATGAAGCTCGCCGAAAAGGCGCTGGCCTCGCTGCGCGATGGTGGCTGGCTGACGCCGGGCGCTTTGCTCGTGGTGGAAGAGGCGAAGGATGCTGCCTTTGCGGCGCCCGACGGGTTTGAAGAACTCGAGCGCCGCGCCTATGACGATACCGAATTTACGTTTCTGCGATCTGTGTAAAAAGACGTCAAAAGGAGCCGCCGATGTCTGCGATCGAATACACTTGGGATCACGTCCATATCCGCACGCCGGACACCGAAGCCACCGCGCAGTGGTTTGCTGACATGCTCGGCGCCGAGATCCTGCGTGCCCCTGGCCGTATCGATATCAGGCTCGGCGGCGGCATGATCTTCCTCGCCCCCGTGACGCCGGAGATGGGCGTCAACCCGCCGCCGGCCACGCCCTATCAGGGCCTCGACCATTTCGGCCTGAAGGTGAAGGACATCGATGCGGTGGCTGCGTCGCTGAAGGCCAAGGGCGTGGAGTTCACCAAGGAGCCGCATACGCTCAAGCCCGGCCTGCGCATCTGCTTCATCCGCGCGCCGCAGGGCGTGTCGATCGAGCTGCTCGAGCGCGATCCGAAATATACGTGAGACGCGCTACCGCCTCCCGAACAGCTTCTCGATATCGCTGAGCTTCAGCTCGACATAAGTCGGCCGGCCGTGGTTGCACTGGCCGGAATTCGGCGTGTCTTCCATCTCGCGCAGCAGCGCGTTCATTTCCTCGGGCCGCAGCCGCCGACCTGAGCGCACCGAGCCGTGGCAGGCCATGGTCGCGGCCACATGCAGCAGGCGGCGCTCCAGCGGCAGCGCTTCGTCCCATTCGGCCATGTGTTCGGCAAGATCGCGCAGCAGCGACGCCGCATTGGTCTTGCCGAGCAGCGACGGCGTCTCGCGCACGGCGATGGCGCCGGGGCCGAAACTGTCGATGGCGAGACCGTAGCTCGCCAGTTCCTCGGCGCGGTCGAACAGTTTCTCGACGATGGCCTCGTCCATTTCGACGATCTCGGGGATCAGCAGGATCTGCCGCTGCACGCCATTGGCGGCCAGCGACGCCTTCAGCCGCTCATAGACTATGCGCTCATGGGCGGCGTGCTGATCGACCACGATCATGCCGTCGCGGGTCTGCGCGATGATGTAGTTCTCATGCACCTGTGCGCGCGCGGCGCCGAGCGGCCGGTCGATCAGGTCGGTCTGCGGTGCGTCCTCGAAACGCACATCGGCGGATGGCGTGCCGACATCGAAAGCGGCCTGGCTCCGTTCGGCAAACGCCGCCGAACCATCGAAGCCCGGCATTGGATTGACTGGATAGGCCGGCGAGCGCTGCCAGTCCCAGTTCGCATTTGCGCGCGGCGCGAAATTGGGTGCGAAGTTGGGGCGGAACGAGTCCAGCACGGCGCCGTCGCTATTGGCTGCGGTGCGGCGTCCTTCGCGGGCGAGGCCTTCCTTCAGCGCATGCACGATCAGCCCACGCACCAGCCCGGCATTGCGGAAACGCACCTCGGTCTTGGCCGGATGCACATTGGCATCGACCTCCTGCGGATCAAGCGTGACGAACAGTGCGACGATCGGGTGGCGGTCGCGGGGCAGATAATCGGAATAGGCCGCGCGCACCGCGCCGATGATCAGCTTGTCGCGGACCGGACGGCCATTGACGAACAGATACTGTCCAAGCGCATTGGCGCGGGTCAGCGATGGTGCCGCGGCAAAACCTTCGACCACGACGCCTTCGCGCTCGCTGCGCACTTCGATGGCGCTGAGACGAAACTCGGGCCCGAGAATGTCGCCGAGCCGCGTCAACTGTCCGGCCGGGCCGGGCAACGCCGCCGCCCATGTCACCGGCGCGCGTTCTTCGCCGGCCATGGTGAAGGCGATGTCCGGCCGCGCCATGGCGAGGCGGCGGACGACTTCGCGGATTGCTTCCGCTTCGGTGCGGTCGGTCTTGAGAAATTTCAGCCGGGCCGGGGTCGCGTAGAACAGATCGCTGACCTCGACGCGGGTGCCCTGCGACAGTGCCGCAGGCGCGATGTCAGATTTCTCGCCGCCGTCGACGGTGCGAGACCAGGCATGTGGTTCGCTTGCGTGGCGTGTGGTGATGCTCAGCCGCGCGACGGACCCGATGGAGGGCAGGGCCTCGCCGCGAAAGCCGAGGGTGCGGATCTGCAGCAGGTCCTCGTCATCGAGCTTCGAGGTGGCATGGCGGTCCACGGCCAGGGTGAGATCGGCGTGGGTCATGCCGCCGCCGTCATCGGTGATGGCGATCTTTCGCCGCCCGCCGCCATCGGTGAAAATCTCGACACGGCTGGCGCCGGCATCGATGGCATTCTCCACCAGTTCCTTCACCACGCTGGCCGGCCGCTCCACCACTTCGCCGGCGGCGATGCGGTTGACGATGGTTTCTGGGAGCTGGCGAACGGGCATGGATCTCGGGGCGTGATGACGGGGCAGGGTTATGTAGGGAACCTGAAGCGCCATTCTATGGCCCCGGGTGCCGGATGTCCCCGCCGCAACCCGCTTTTCCCCGGTTCTGGCTTTTTGTTTTGACGCGTTTTCTTGACGCGAACCGGTATCCACTTCGCTCGAAAAACGCTTTACGCGAATCGGCCGCCCTTCTGGATCACCTCGATCTTGTAGCCGTCGGGGTCGGTGGCGAAGAAGAACTGCGCCAGCGTCCGGCCCTCATGCTTGAAATCGCGCAGTGGCCCGGGTGCCAGATTCTCGCCTTCGAACCGGGCATGTTCTGCAGCGACGTCATCAACCACGACGGCGAGATGGCCGTAACCGTCGCCCAGCACATAGGGCTCGGTTCGATCGAAATTCACCGTCAATTCGAGCTCGAAGGGCGAGGAGGGGTGGCGCAGATAGATCAGCGCAAAATCGGGAAATGCGAAGCGCTCGGCAATCTCGAGCCCGAAGGCGCGCTTGTAGAAGTCCAATGACCGCGCTTCGTCGAGCACGCGGATCATGGAATGAACGGGTTTGGCCATCGGGAAATTCCTGGAAAAGTGGTCTGGCTTGTTGCGTTGGTTGCCGCTCAGTCGTCGAAACGCCCGCCACGGCCGGCCTTGACGTCGCTGCGGCGCTTCTTGCCGTCGAGGCGGCGCATCTTCGAGCCCAGCGTCGGTTTGGTGGCCCGCCGCGGCGCCTGCCGGAAGGCGGCTTCCTGCATCAGTTCGACCAGCCGCTCGATGGCGTCGGCCTTGTTGCGCTCCTGGGTGCGGAAGCGCTGGGCGTGAATCACGATCACGCCGTCCTTGGTCATACGCTGGCCGGCGAGGGTGCGCAGCCGGATCGCTGTATCCTCCGGCAGCGTCAGCTTGCGGCTGTCGAAGCGCAATTGCGCGGCGGTCGAGACCTTGTTGACGTTCTGCCCGCCAGGTCCGGACGCGCGGACGAAGACGATATCGATATCGTCTTCGTCGATGGCGATGGAGCGGGTGATCCGGAGCAGCATTCTGTCTCCGTAGCACAGGATACCGCGTTTTGCTTGGTGCCCCCGTGCGCTTGATCGCAGATCGCAAAGATATGCCCGGGACATAGCGGTAATGCTGGAACTGGCGCCCTGCCAAGGCTTATCGTTGCACCATCAGTCAATCCGGACGTCTCATGACCAAGACCCCCCGCAATATTCTCACCATCGATATCGGCGGTACCCATGTGAAGGTGATGACCAGCCGTGAAGGGATCAAACGCGAATTCGAATCCGGTCCGGACCTGTCCGCGAAGGAAATGGTGCGCAAGGTCAAGGCGCTGACCAAAGACTGGCGCTATGACGTCGTCTCAGCCGGCTATCCCGGCCCGGTGGCCGGCAATCGTCCGCTCAAGGAGCCACACAATCTCGGCACGGGCTGGAAGGGTTTCGATTTCGAACGGGCATTCCGCAAGCCCATCAAATTCGTGAACGACGCCATGATGCAGGCCGTCGGCAGCTATGATGGCGGGCGCATGCTGTTTCTCGGTCTCGGCACCGGACTCGGTGGGGCCATGATCATCGATGGCGTGTTGGAGCCGATGGAGCTGGGCCATCTGCCGTATCGCCACAAGACATTCGAGGATTATGTCGGCGCCGCCGGCCTCAAGCGGCTGGGCAAGAAGAAGTGGCGGCAGCGCGTGGCTGATGTCGTTGCTGATCTGACGGCTGCGCTGGAGCCCGACTATACGGTGCTCGGCGGTGGCAATGTGGAGATGCTCGACAAACTCCCGCGTAAGACCCGGCGCGGCGACAACGCGAATGCATTCAAAGGCGGCTTCCGGCTCTGGGATCCACCGAAGCCCGTGAAGCGCCGCTAGGCGCGCCGCGACCCGCTGCGTTCGACCAGCTTCACCATGACCTGCAGCACATGGTTGGTTGGCGTCGGAATTCCGTGCTCCAGGCCCTTGCGGACAATGAAGCCGTTGAGGAAGTCGATCTCCGACGGCTTGCCGCGGGCGAGATCCTGCGATGTTGAGGATTGCTGAAGCGGCATGCTGGCCGCGAGAGCGAGGGTCTTGTCCAAGAGGTCCGGCGGCAGCGACACGCCGCAGGCGCGCGCCACCGCCATGCATTCCACGACGGCATTGGTGACGATGTCAGGCACGCCCTGGACCTTGAACATCTCGCCATAGGCAATCCCGGCCACCGCCGAGAGCGCATTATAGGCGCAGTTGTTGATGAGCTTCGACCACTGCACCGCGTCGATGTCGCCGGCGACGGCGGTCGGCACGCCGGCGTCGGACAGCAGCTTCGCCAGTCTTTCGCTTTCGGGCGATGCGCCGATGATCAACTCGCCGCGGCCGTTGTGCTTCACATGACCGGCACCCGGCATCTCGGAGGCCACATAGACGGCTGCAGCGATCACCGGCTGGCTGAGGCTGGCGCGCAGACGCTCGGGATTGTCGACGTCGTTCTGCAGGCTCAGCACGATGGAATTGGCTTTGAGCACAGGGTTGAGCGCGGCCGCTGAACTGTCCGTATCGCCAGACTTCACGGCGAACAGAACGAGGTCCGGCGGCGCGAGATCGGCGATCTGCGTCACCGCCTTCGCCGGAATGAGCCCATCGAACTCGGCGCTCTCGAACCGAAGGCCGCGTGCATTGATGGCATCGACATGGATCTGGCGCCCGACCAATGTCACGTCATGGCCGGCGCGCAGCAGCTTGGCGCCATAGTAGCAGCCAACGGCCCCGGCGCCGATCACCGCGATCTGCACGTCGGCGCCTCAGTTGGCCTTCGGCGCCGGGGCCACCGGCGCTGCGGCGGCTTGGGGCGCGCGGCCGACGACGACGGTCAGCAGGCCATCGGCCCACAGCTTCTTCGCCGCAGCCTTGGCTTGATCGAGCGTGACAGCATCGACCACGGCATTGCGCTTCTCGATGTAATCGATAGGCAGTCTGTCGAGCTGATATTGCAACAGTGCGCCGGCCAGTTTCGACGAGGTGTCGAGCGCCAGCATCTGCGAACCCTTGAGATAGGATTTGGCCTCGTCCAGCTCGCGCTGGGTCGGACCCTGCTCGGCGATGCGTTTCACTTCGCTGGTCACGGTATCGACCGTCTCGGTGGCACGGTCGGCGCGCGTCGCGGTGCTGCCGATATAGATGCCGGAATGCTGCATCCACAGCAGCGAGCCACTGACGGAATAGACCAGTCCGCGCTTCTCGCGCACTTCGTGATACAGCCGCGACGACAGCGTGCCGCCGCCGAGGATGTGATTGACGATATAGGCAGCCATGAAGTTCGGATCGTCGCGTTTGACGCCGGGGCTGCCGAAGGTGATGACCGTCTGCGGCACATCCAGCGTCACGGATTCCTTCTGCGGCGGCTTGGCCACTGTGACGTCCGGGATCGGCGTCAGTGTCGCCTTGGCGGGCAGGCCACCGAAGGTCTTGTCCAGCAATGTCGCGAGCGTGTCGGGGTCGACGTCGCCGACCACGGCAATCTTCAGCGTGTCCTTCGCGACGATGCGTTGCTTGTAGGCCTTGATGTCGTCGACATTGATGGTCGGCACGTCGGTCAGGCTGCCATTGGATGGTCGGCTGTAGGGATGGTCGCCGAACGCCATCTGCAGAAACTTGCGCGTCGCCAGCGAATTCGGGTTCGAGGTTTCGCGGCGCAGGCCGGACATGATCTGCGCGCGGATGCGCTCGACATCGGGGGCGTCGAAGCGTGGCGACGTCAAAGCGAGCCGGGCGAGGTCGAACGCCTCGTCACGATGCTCTTTCAGCATGCGCAGCGAGCCACGCAGGTAATCGCGTTGGGCGTTGAAGTTGAGCTCGATGGCGCGGCGTTCCATGCGATCGCGGAAGGTCGTGGAATCGAGATCGCCCGCGCCTTCGTCCATCAGGCTGGCCACCATGTTGGCGGTGCCGGATTTATCCTTCGGATCCTGTGCCGCGCCGCCGCCGAACGCATATTCCATCGCGATCAGGGGAACGGTTGCATCCTGCACGAACCAGGCTTCGATTCCGCCTGGCGTCACGAGCCGCTGCACCTTGGCGGCGGCGAAAGATGGCGTCACCGTCAGGGTAACGAGTGAGAAGGCGGTGGCGACGGCTATGCCGAGGCGGCCGGCGTTGAAGATGATGCTCACGACCGCTTCTCCTCGCGCTTCGGCGCAGATGTATCCTTGATCAGATAGCCGGTGACCGAGCGCTTCTTGTCGAGCCAGGTCTGTGCGGCTGCGCGCACCTGCTCGGCGGTGACTGCCTTGATGCGGTCGGGCCAGCTACGGATGTCCTCGACGCTGAGGCCCGTGGTGAGTGCCGCGCCGTACCAGCGCGCCAGTGAGGCCTGGCTGTCCTGCGCATAGGTGGCTTCGGCGACGAGCTGCGTCTTGACGCGTTCGAGGTCGGCAGCCGGCACCGGGTTGGTTGCGAGGTCGGCGATCACGGCGTCGATGGTCTTTTCGATATCGGCGAATTCGGCACCCGGCTTCGGCGAAGCTGAAATCAGAAACTGTGCGCTGTCGAGGGCCGTGCCCTGGTAGCTGGCACCGGCATTGATCGCGAGCTGTTTGTCGATGACGAGGGCGCGGTAGAGATATGAGTTCGCGCCGCCGCCGATCAACTGGCCGAGCACATCGAGCGCCTGGCTCTCGCCGGCCGCAGCGGTGGTGGCCGATGGCACCAGATAATAGCGGCGCAGGCTTGTCTGTTCGACACGCGGATCGGCGAGCGTCACCGTGCGCGGCGCGGCGGGCGTCGGCTCCTGTGGGCGCATGCGGCGTTCGGGGATCGCCGGCTGCGCCGGGACCACGCCATAGGTGCGCTCCACCATCGGGCGGATCTCCTGCGGGTCGACATCGCCGGCGATGATCAGCGTCGCATTGTTGGGGGCGTAGAAGCGCTTGTAGAAGGCGAGCGCATCCTCGCGGTCGAGCTTCTCGATCTCCTGATGCCAGCCAATGATCGGGCGGCCATAGGGATGGTTGAGATAGAGCGCGGCCATGATCTGCTCCGACAGCCGGGCATCCGGGCTGTTGGCGACGCGCATGTTGTATTCTTCCAGCACGACGTCGCGCTCGGGCAGCACGTTCTCATCCTTCAGCACGAGACCGGTCATGCGATCGGCCTCGAATTCCATCATCTTGCCGAGCTGGTCCTTGCTGATGCGCTGGTAGTAGCCGGTATAGTCGGTCGAGGTGAAAGCGTTCTCCTCGCCGCCGACGCGCTGCACGGTCTGCGAGAATTCACCGACCGGATGTTTCGCGGTGCCCTTGAACATCAGATGTTCGAGGAAATGCGCGAGGCCGGACTTGCCGGGCGTCTCGTCGGCGGAGCCGACCTTGTACCAGATCATCTGCGTCACGACGGGCGTGCGGTGATCCTCGATCACCACAACCTGCATGCCGTTATCGAGCTTGAACGTGGTTGGCGGCTTCGCCGTCACCGTCTGTGCGCGGGCGCCCGATATCGCAAGGGCGGGAGCCAGCAGCAAAGTGACGACTGCGACGGATCGTGCGGCAAGTCGGAATGATGAGGTCATGGCGGGGCTAACAGCTCCAAAGCATGGGGAAAGGCGTGACCAAGCCATCGCGCGGGACACATCCGCGCGTACTAGCTGATCGCAGTGAAAGGACGTCTTTGGAATGGCGGCGCAAAGGGAGCGCTGCGATCAGAACTTACCCGTCATCGGGTTCACGTTGTAATCGTTCTTCATGACTTCCTTCGGCCCGGTGCCATAGGCATAGCCCGAGGCAGGCGTCTGGTAGCCGGCCGGCGGCTGGGTCAGCGACTCGCGTGTCGGCTCGCCCTTGAACTCGGCGGTCTCACCCTTGTTGCTGCCGAACATGTTCTTGAACAGGCCGCCTTCATAGCCGAGCTGTTTCGGGCTCAGCACGATGTTCTTGTTCGGATCGCCCGGCGAGGAATTGTCCACGGCAGCAGACGCGCCGCGTGCGCGCTTCGGCGCCATTTCGCGCGGGGTCAATGGCCGCGCGGCTTCCAGGACTTCTTCAGGGCGTCCGGTCTTCGCGGCAGCGGCAGCCGCGCGGCGCTGCTGCACGTCCGGATCCTTCGGCCAGTTCGCGACAGGAGCAGGGCCCCTGGCATCCGGCGGCGGCAGGTCGATCTTCGGCGGGACCACCAGCGGCGAGCGCTCGCGGTAGTCGATGCCGGTGTTTTCCATGTTGGTGCCACCGAGGCCAGTCATGATCTGCTTGATCACTTTCTGTTCGACGGTGGAGTCATCGTCATCGTCATCGGCCGCGCGTACAGCGCCTGCCGACATCACGAGACCAACGCTAAGGGCAACGGCGGTAAGGCGCAGGGCGCGCGTCCAGGCGCCCGATGAAGTGTGCAGAGCCCAACCGGTTTCGGTCTCGCGCATCGTGTTCATCCTGTTCAAATATCTGGCGGATCGGCAAGAATCCGAAGAATCCTGGTGCGGTTCCGCTGGTATCGCCCTTGGCCTTGCGTATCGGCTGGGATCAGGGCGCTTTTGCGGCGGGTACCGTGAAGAAAGAGTCATACAGCAGGGCCGCTACACCGGCAACAATGGCGACATCGGCAAGGTTAAACACGTACCAGTTGTAGGTCTTGCCGGATATTTCGACGTGCAGCAGGGCGAAATCGACCACGGCGCCATAGGCGAACCGGTCGATGGCATTGCCGATCGCGCCCCCGATGATCAGTCCCAGCCCGATCGTGGCCAGTCTGGTCTCGGATTTCGCCATCCAGACGGCCAGCGCCACCACCGCGATCGCCTTGATGGCCACCAGCACGATCTGGCCGGTCGGGCCAGAATCGGAGAACCAGCCGTAGCTGATGCCGGTATTCCAGGCCAGGACGAGATCGAAAAACGGCGTGACCGGGACCACGCCGCGATGGCCAAGATCGAAGGCATAGAGCAGCCACAGCTTCGTCGCCTGATCGAGGATCAGGATGACGATGGCTGCGATCAGCCCGGAGCGGACGGCTGGTTTCAAACAGCCACTCCCAGCGCCTTCCATTCCCGCAGCGCCTGCGCGTCGCGCGGGGTGACGTCAGGATACTCCTTGTCTTCGCCCACCGTCGGCAGGATCTTCCACGACCGCGCACATTTGGTGCCGACGGCCTTTTCCACCACCACGGCCACACCGGGCACGTCGTTCAGCGCGAAGGCGCCTGCCGGCGCTTCGGCATTGGTCAGCATCGCATTCGAGGTGATGCAGATCTCCGCGAGATCGACGTCGGCCAGAATGGCGAAGATCGCCTTGTCGGTGACATGGATCAGCGGCGAGGCTTCCAGCGACGAGCCGATGTTCTTGGCAGCACGTTCGACTTCCAGCGCGCCGGTGACGACGCGGCGGACGTTGCGGATGGTCTCCCACTTCGCGGCGAGCGCCTCGTTGCGCCATGCCGGCAGCGTCTTCTGGAACGGTTCGAGATGCACCGATACGGCCGCGCTGCCGTAGCGCGACAGCCACGCTTCCTCGGCGGTGAAGCTCAGAATGGGTGCGAACCAGGTCACGATCGAGCGGAACAGGTAATCGATCACGGTCAGCGACGCCTTGCGTGTCACCGACGACGGCGCGTCGCAATACAGCGTGTCCTTGCGGATGTCGAAATAGAACGCCGACAGTTCGGTGTTCATGAAGGCGGCGAGCGTGGCCACCACCGTCTTGTAGTCGAAATCGGTATAGGCCTGCCGCACCACGGCATCGACTTCCGAGAGACGATGCAGCATCAGCCGCTCGAGCTCCGGCATATCGTCTGCCTTTACGCGCTCCTCGTCGTGGAAATGCGCGAGGCTGCCGAGCATCCAGCGCACGCTGTTGCGCAGCTTGCGATAGGTCTCGATGGTGTTCTTGATGATCTCCGCGCCGATACGCTGGTCGTCGGCATAATCGGTGGCGCAGACCCACAGGCGCAGAATGTCGGCGCCGGAGTCCTTGATGATCTTCTGCGGCTCGATGGTGTTGCCGATCGATTTCGACATCTTGCGGCCGTTCTCGTCGAGCGTGAAGCCGTGAGTCAGCACGACGTCGAAGGGCGCGCGGCCGCGGGTGCCGCTGCTCTCCAGCAGTGACGACTGGAACCAGCCGCGGTGCTGGTCGGAGCCTTCCAGATACATGACGGTGTCCGCACCGCCCTCTACCTTGCGCTTGATGCCGGCAAGGCCGGGGAAGTGCACGGGGTCTTCGAGCACGAAGGCATGTGTGGAGCCTGAGTCGAACCAGACGTCGCAGATGTCGTCGACCTTCTTCCACTCCTCATTGGCAAGCGAGCCGAGGAAATGCTCGCGCGCGCCTTCGGCATACCAGGCGTCGGCGCCTTCCTTCTCGAACGCGTCGGCAATGCGCTTGTTGACGACCTCGTCCTGCAGGATCTCTGCGGAGCCGTCGCCTTTCTCGCGCACGAATACCGCGATCGGCACGCCCCAGGCGCGTTGGCGCGAGATCACCCAGTCGGGCTTGGTGTTGATCATGCCGTTGATGCGGTTCTGCCCGGTGGCCGGCACCCATTGCGTGATCTTGATGGCCTCGAGGGCACGGTGACGCAGCGTGTCGCCGGACTTCGCCTTGCCGTCGTCCAAAATGTCCTTGTCCATCGCGATGAACCACTGCGGCGTGTTGCGATAGATGACCGGCTTCTTGGAGCGCCAGGAATGCGGATACTGATGCTTAAGGCGCGCACGCGCCACCAGCATGCCGCGCTCGACCAGCGCCTTGATGACGGCCTCGTTGGCGTCACCCTTCTCGCCCTTGTCGTTGAGCACACGCGCACCGGTGAAGCCCGGCGCCTGTTCGGTGAGCGTGCCGTTCTCATCAACCGTATAGGGGATCGTGGTCGCGATGCCGCGCTCGGTGAGCTGGCGGCCATTCGACGTCCAGATATCGAAGTCGTCGCGGCCGTGGCTTGGCGCGGTATGCACGAAGCCGGTGCCGGTATCGTCGGTGACGTGATCGCCGTCGAGCAGCGGCACGATGAAATCATAGCCGCCGGCGAGACCCTTGAGCGGATGACGGCATTCCAGATCTTCGAGGATGTCCGAGGACAGCTCGCTGCTCTTCTTCCATGACGTGACGCGCGCCTGCTTGAACACGCTCTCGGCCAGTGCGTCGGCGAGGATCAGCAGATCGCCGGTCTTCAGCCAGTTATCCTCCGGCGCCTCGGTGACCTCATAGAGGCCGTAAGCGATCTTGCTGGAGAACGAGATGGCGCGGTTGGCCGGCAGCGTCCATGGTGTGGTCGTCCAGATCACCACTGCGGCCTTGGCGAGGCGGCCGAATTCGGCGGCGACCGGGAATTTCACCCACACCGCATCCGACGTGTAGTCCTCATATTCGACTTCGGCTTCGGCCAGCGCGGTCTTTTCCACCACGCTCCACATCACAGGCTTCGAGCCGCGATACAGCGTGCCATTGGCCGCGAACTTCATCAGCTCGCGCGCGATCTGCGCCTCGGCGAAATAGTCCATGGTGGCGTAGCGGCCGGCCCAGTCGCCGATGATGCCGAGGCGCTTGAATTCCTCGCGCTGGATGTCGAGCCACTTGTTGGCATAGGCACGGCATTCCTGGCGGAACGCGATCATCGCCGCGCCGTCCTTGAAGTTCGGCTTGACCTTGCCCTTGGAGCGGTAGTTCTCTTCCTCGATCTTCCACTCGATCGGCAGGCCGTGACAGTCCCAGCCCGGCACGTAATTCGAGTCGAAGCCCAGCATCTGCTGGCTCTTGGTCACCACGTCCTTGAGGATCTTGTTGAGCGCATGCCCGATATGGATGTTGCCGTTCGCATAGGGCGGGCCGTCATGCAGCACGAATTTCGGCTTGCCCTTCGCGGTCTCGCGGAGCTTGCCGTAGAGGTCGATCTCGTTCCAGCGCGCCAGCATTTTCGGCTCGCTGGTCGGCAGGCCTGCGCGCATCGGAAATTCGGTCTGCGGCAAATAGAGGGTCTTGGAATAGTCGTGCGTATCGGATTTGGCGGGCTTGTCGGACATAATTGCTCTGGCTTGCTCGAATGGCGCTGAAACGCGTGAAAACGCGATGAAACTGGACGGTCCCGGTCTTGCGCCGAGCGAAGCTCAGGCGGAAGCCGGGCCGATAATGCTTATGCTGGGGCGCCGTGCAGACATCCGGCACTCAATAGCAGTCGGGGAGAGGATCGCAAAGGGCCGGATTAGCCCCGTTTGCCAATCACCCGGGCCGGATTGCCGGCCACGGTGGCGCCATCCGGAACGTCCCGGGTCACGACACTGCCGGCTCCGATCACAGCTCCGTCACCGATGGTCACGCCGGGCACGATGATGGCCCCGCCGCCGATCCAGACATCGGCGCCGATTTTGACCGGCCGGCCGAATTCCAGTCCGCTGCGGCGGGTCTCTGCGTCCCGCGGATGGTCGGCGGCGTAGATCTGCACGGCCGGGCCGATCTGGGTGCGATCGCCGATGGTAACCTCGACGATGTCCAGGATCACGCAGTTGAAATTCAGGAAGACGTTGTCGCCGAGATGGATGTTGTAGCCGTAGTCGCAGAAGAACGGCGGTCGGATGACGCAGTCTGCGCCGACTTTGCCGAAATGCTCGGCGAGCAGTGTCCGTCGTTCGGCCACAGGCCGGTCCAATTGCGCGTTGTATTTTGCGAGCCAGGCCTTGTTGGCTTTCTCGTCAGCGACCAGCTCGGGGCTGCCGGGGCGATAGAGTTCGCCCGCCAGCATTTTCTGCTTTTCGGTCCTGGTCAGTCGATGTCTCCCAGCTTCGGAAACGCATCCGGTGCGGCTGCCAGCGCGGCCCGCGCTTTGGTGCTGTCGTCGTCCATCTGGCGGATCAGCGGTTCGATGCCCTCGAATTTCATTTCATCGCGGATGAAGGCAATGAAGGCGACGTCCAGTGTCTGGCCGTAAAGGTCGCCCTTGAAGTCGAACAGGAACACTTCGAGCAGAGGCGCGCCGTTGTCGAAGGTCGGGCGGCGGCCGAACGACGCAACGCCGTCGAAGCGCTCTTTTCCGCGGCCAACCCGCACGGCGTAGATGCCGTGCTTGAGGCCGCAATTGGTATTCAGGCGGATATTGGCGGTGGGATAGCCGAGGTCGCGGCCGAGCTTATTGCCGTGGATGATTTCGCCAGTAATGAACCACGGCCCGTTCAGCATCTCCGTGGCCTCGGTGACCTGGCCCTCAGCCAAGGCCATGCGGATGGCCGTCGAAGACACCGGGCGCTCATCGATATCGATATGCGGCTGGATGTCGACTTCGATGCCGAGGCGCGGCGCTTCGTTGGCCAGCAGGCTGGGCGAACCGACGCGGCCTTTCCCGAAATGAAAGTCGTAGCCGACGGCGATGCCGCTGATGCCGAGACGCTCAATGAGATCGTGGTGAATGAAGTCTTGCGCCGTGGTGCTGGCGCGTCCCTTGTCGAAGGTCATGACGACGGCGCCGGCGAGGCCGGTTCCCGCCAGCAGGCGCAGCTTGGCGGCTTCGTCAGAGAGCCGGAACTGCGGCGTGTTCGGGCTGAAGAAACTGCGCGGATGCGGCTCGAAGGTCACCGCCAAAGCGCTTGTTTTATGCAGTTTCGCCATGCGTAACGCAGCACCGATGACCGCGCGGTGGCCGAGATGGACGCCGTCGAAATTACCCATTGCCACGACGCATCCGCGCGGGATGGCATTCGCAGGCGTTGTGTCGCGGATTACGGTGAAGGCAGTCGTCATGATTGGATTCGTTGGTGGTTTTGGCGGGTGAGGGACCGTGGCGCGCCCACCACGTCGAAGTCAAGCGAAGGTAAAATCAGCTTTCTTCTCGAATTTGACGAATTTCGCGCCATGGGGCGGTTAACTGGAAATTTAACCCACCCTGCTAATTCTTGCCCCAAGCCGCGGACAGCAATACTCGCCAATCCCGGTTGGAACGGTTTGCCTGACGGCAAATATCATTTTTTGCATTTGCGTATCGTGCCTCAGGGGGAATGAAGATGGCGGTTGATTTGTCGATGACGGTGCTGGTGGTGGACGATTACAACACCATGATCCGCATCATTCGCAATCTTCTGAAGCAGCTTGGTTTCGAACACATCGACGATGCCAGCGATGGTTCGATGGCGCTGGAAAAGATGCGTACCAAGAAGTATGGCCTGGTGATTTCAGACTGGAACATGGAGCCGATGACGGGCTACGACCTGCTCAAGGAAGTCCGCGCCGACCCCAACCTGTCGCAGACCCCTTTCATCATGATCACGGCAGAATCCAAGACCGAGAACGTGATTGCCGCCAAGAAGGCCGGCGTGAACAACTACATCGTCAAGCCGTTCAACGCGGCGACGCTGAAGACCAAGATCGAAGCCGTGTTTCCCGACACCGTGCCGGCGTAAGCCGCGCAGCTTCGCTCAGAGCTTTCGAGTTTCGCAATGCCCGGCCTCTTGCCGGGCGTTTTGCGTTTCGGCTCCCCCTGTCATTCCGGGTGTGCGTCGCCGGCAATGCCGCCGAAGTGCGAACCCGGAATCCCGGAGTGCTCAGCGCAAAATATGTCGGGATTCCGGGGTCGCCTGCGCGAAGGCGCGCAGCCGCCCGGAATGACAGTCTGAGGCGGCAAGTAACGCCTAAACATTTTTTCCTATCTCCCGTTGACAGCATCTCCATCAGGTTTATATTCCCCTTTGTCCTGCCCCACCGAGAGGGGCGATCGCGATCGTCACGTTCGCGGGTGGGATGCGGTGGACGCCGGAGATGCGGCGTCACGCGGTTTGGGGGTGACGTCTGTCTTCGGGCAGGACGGATCTGCGCCAGCAATGACACTGGCAAGGAGACGGCCGACCTTGGGATGGAAAGACCCCCTGGACAGTGTGACGGACGACCAAGTCAAAACGCGTCCGGCCAAGTGCTTTGCGGCTACCCTGTCCCTCCGCCCTGGGACATTAATTTTGGTGATGGGACCGTTCGCCATGGCAGATGTGCAGGCAACCGAAAAAACACCGCAGGCGGAACGCCGGGCACTTGCCCTGCGCCTCCGAAAGTCCTGATGCATTACCCCTTGCGGAAGACCGCATTCGCATCAGGCCCAAGGGTGCAACGGGCACCCGGCGTTCCGCACGCCCTCTCACAGGGGGCAGGGAATGCAAGACACGACGGCGCCCCCGCGCCGCAAACAACAGGGGCGATGTCGCATGTCTGAAGAGCAGGGAATGTTTGACAGCTGAATCTGAAATCGCGTGACGCGCGAACGCTCAACACAAACGCCGTCATGCCCGGCGCATGCCGGGTATCCACGCCTTAGTCACACATGAAGGAAGACGTGGATGGCCGGGTCAAGCCCGGCCATGACGTGGGGAGAAGCCTGGGATTATTGCGAAGCTCGCTTCGCGCCATCCGGCCATGACGACCGAGAGCGTCACCCCACTCTATGTGTCAGCTCACCACTTCAATTCACGCATCAGCGCTTTCGGTGGATGGCCGAACAGTTCCTTCACTTCCGCGGCGCCCATCTGTTCGATGCCTTCGAAGTCGCCGGCATGGATGCCGCGGGTGACGAACAGCAGGTCGATGCCATAGGCATGTGCGCCGGTGAGATCGGTGCGCACGGAATCGCCGATCGCCAGCACGCGGTCCAGCGCCGTGTCCTTGCCGCGCTTCGCCTTGGCCAGCGCCATGGCCTGATCGTAGATCGGCCGATGCGGCTTGCCGTAGAAGATCACCTCGCCGCCCATCTCGCGATAGAGTTCAGCGACCGCGCCGGCGCAGTAGATCAAGCGGTCGCCGCGCTCGACGATGATGTCCGGATTGGCGCATACGAGCGTCAGCTTGCGCGCCAGCGCCTGGTTCATCATGTCGCGATAGTCGTCGGCGGATTCGGTCTCGTCGTCGAACAATCCGCTGCAGACGATGTAGTCGGCCTGATCGAGCTGGGTGAGCTTCACATCGAGGCCGCGATGGATCGAACTGTCGCGGTCCGGTCCGATCAGATACATCGCCTGACCCGGGCGGCCCGCGACGAAATTGCGCGTGAGGTCGCCGGACGAGACGATGGCGTCATAGGTGTCGTCAGCGACGCCGAGCTTGCGCAACTGCCGCTGCACGGAGTCGGCGGGGCGCGGCGCATTGGTGATCATGATCACCGTGCCGCCCTTGGCGCGAAACGTATGCAACGCCTCGCAGGCTTCGGGGAACGACTCGAGGCCGTTATGGACGACGCCCCAGATGTCGCTGAGGACGACATCGACATTGTCCGTGAGATCGCGCAAGCGCTCGGCGAAACGTAGTGTGGTCATTGGATTGAGGGCCGTTCAGTTCGGGCCGGTGGCGCGGCGCGCCAGCGCGGCATTGCCGGTGGAGCGCGGCGGCTCAGGCCGCGCAGGCGTGGTCGGGGCGGATCTCGCTAGGCCATTGGGGTCCGTGGGTGCCTTGGCGAGTTCCCTGGCGGGTTCTTTGATAGCGGGATTTGGCGCACCGCCATTGGCCGGCGTTTCCGGCCGGAGCGGGCGGGGCGCCGCGAACAGGAAGCCTTGCCCGAACCGGACGTCGAAGTCGAGCAGGTCGACCACGGCCCGTTCGCCCTCGATTCGCTCGGCGATCAGGTCGATTCCGAACCGGCCGAGCAGGTCGGAGAGGTCGGCGGGATGAATGTCGGAATTCGACGTCTGCTTGGGGTCGAGTAGGAGTGCTGCCGGTACCTTGATAAAGCGCACGCCGCGATCGGCGAGGTCGCGGGGCTCGATCCGCAAATCCGTGACGTGATCGATGGAGAAGCGGTAGCCGCGCTGGGCGAGGGCGGCGAGATGCTCGCTCTCGATCGGGCCGAGATTGCGGAACACGTTCTGCTTGAATTCCAGCACGAAAGACGGCGCCAGCGCGCGATTGGCTTCGAGAAAGTCGATGCATTGCGCGAAGGTCTCGGCATTCGACAGGGTCGCGCCAGCCATGTTGCAGAACACGCCGACATCCTTGTTGCGCACCATCAGGCGGCGCAGCACCTGCATGCAGCGCAGCAGCACGATGTGGTCGATCTGGCCCATCAGGCCCGCGGCTTCTGCGGGGCCGATGAACTCGTCGGCGGTGATCACCTGATCCTTGTCGTCGCGCAGCCGCGTCATCGCCTCGTAGAAGCGCACCTTGCGCTGCGGCAGCGTGACCATCGGCTGCAGATAGATGTCGATACGATTGTCGGAGATGGCATCCTTCACCATGGCGGTGAATTGCGCATTGTCGCGCGCCGGCTTTGCCTCCGGCCGGACGACGATCGCAGGAGCCGTCGGTGTCACGGTGTCTTCGGCGACCTCGACGGCGAGCGGCACATCGGCAGCGGTCACGGCTTTGACCGGTGGCGATGGCGGGGCGATCGCCGCCGAAACAGTCGCCGGCGCGGCGGGCATCGCCGTCAGCATGTCCTCATGGGTGGCGACCGATGTAGCGAGTTGCTTCACCAGCGCGCCCAATTCGCCGATCTCACCGGCGACGGTCTGGATACGGTCCTGATTGGCTGTGCCGGCGGATGCGATCTTGCTCTCGACCACGGCGAGGCGGCGGCCGAATTCGGCGACCTGCCGGGCAAGATCGGCGGTGCCGCGCGACAGATCGGTGATCTGGCCGGTGGATTCGGTGCGGTCTTTGATGCGCATCGACACGGCGTTGTAGAGGATCATCACGGTCAGCGCGGTCAGTGCGACGATGGCAGATTCGTAGCCGCTGATGCCGGCGATCGCATACAGCACCAGGCCAAGCGAAGCTGAGACCAGCACCATGCAAATGCCGACAAAAATCGTGGAGATGCGGATCATAACGCGCGCAACATCCTCAAATCCAAACTCCTGAACGGCGCGGCGGAGGCACGGCCGCGAGCGCTCCCGCGCTAAGTGTACGGGGAAGCTTAGCATTATTGTTGATTCGGAAAGCAGGGCTGGGAGAACTTGCCCACCGGTGCTTTTGCACCTCAGATGCTGGCGCGGCCCAGCGTATCGGCCATGGCAGCGCCGCGTGCGCCCATCGGTCGTCCCGGTCCGACGGTGGTATCCACGGCGGTCTGGTGCTCGATCTCGGAATTCAGTTCGGCCCCGCACAGAACGATGATGGCGGACATCCACATCCACATCATCAGGCCGATGGCGGCACCGAGCGAGCCGTAAGTGACGCTGTAATTGCCGAAATTCGACAGATACCAGGACAGCAGCGCCGAGCCGGCAAGCCAGAGCAGGGCCGCAGCGAGTGTGCCGATACTGAGCCATTCCCAGCGCGCGCCGGGGCGGCTTGGGCCGAACCGGTAGAGGATGCCGAGCGCCAGCACGACAATGAGCAGCAGGAGAGGCCAGCGAGCGAGGCTGATGATCGTCTTGCTGTCGGTTGCGAGACCGATCCGGTCCAGCGTCAGCGGCAACGCAACGACGGCGCTGACCATGAGAAGGAGCGCGGTGATGGCACCGGTGGTGAAGGCGAGCGAGAGCATATTGAGCTTGATGAAGCTGCGCTTCTCGCGCTCGCCGTAGACGACATTGAGCGCATCTATCACGGCCTTTACACCGGCATTCGCGCTCCACAGCGCCAGCGCAAGGCCGAACAGGAAGGTAAGGCCGAGTTTGGCCGGGCCATTGGCGAGCACGCGCGCGATCTGATCCTGCACGATCTGGAACGAACCGTCCGGCAGCATCAGCGCCAGCGTCTGCAGGTTGTCCGAAATCGTGGAAGCATCGGCGAACAGCCCGTAGCAGGAAACCAGCGCAGTGATCGCCGGAAACACGGCGAGCAGGCCGAAGAACACGACGCCGGCCGCGATAGCGAGCAACCGGTCATCATTGATCTGCTCATAGGTCCGCCACAGCACGTCCTTCCAGCCCGTCCATGGAATCTGCAGCGGACTGGCCGAATGGCGGCCGCGGCCGGACTGGGCGAGTTCGCGGGTGAATGTCGCCGGTGGCGGGATGTCGTTGTCGCCGATCGGGTGCGGCTCATCGACAACGGACCTCTCTGCGGTGCGCGCCGAGAAAAAGCTCTGCAACGCAAGCACGGCAAATGTTGTCGCTGCGACAAGCAGCAGGCTGTCCGTGTCGGATCGGCGGACGGCCATCAAGCGTTCGCTTTGCTCGCGGGTCTGCGGGTAGGGGCTGGTTGCGCAAGGTTGCGGCGCCGGGCGAAAGCCCAGCCGGCAAGCGTCGCGGCGAGCACCAGTCCAGCTTTCACCGGGCCGCTGCTCTGCGAGGACTGGACAGGGCGTATGCTCGGCCTGAATTCATTGGGTGCGGCTGCACGATGGGGTGCTGCCGAGATCGTCTGCTCATGCTGGCTGGGGCTCGCATTGATCGCGACACGCAAGCGGCTCCCTAAGCTTGGAAACTGCTTCGCCGGACGTTTCAGCCGGCTCGCCGCAAGGACGGCGAAGAGGACAGCGAGCACCAGCAGTAGTCCGCCGGTTGCGCCAAAGGCCTGAAACAGCCCGTAGCGCAGTTCGACCCAACGAAACAGCGCGGCAGCGCCGACGAGCAAGGTGGCGATCAGGAAGACGCCTGCGGCGGCATAAAGTCCGGCAGCAACCGCGTAAGACACCGCGATGCCCTGGGTCTGTTCGCTGCGGTCACGGATATAGGATGATGTGGCGCGCTTGACCTGATTGAGCTTGAGCGCGAGCCCTGTTTGCAGCAGGGCGCTTGCGAGCGGTGGCATCGTGAAAGCCTCATTCTGAGTCGGCCAACGTTGTCGGCGTGTCAAATTGAACGAGGAGACAGGGTGATGGTTCCGCGGCGGCGGTAGCCGCGCCGCGGGGCAGCACGCAGGCCAAATACGCATGGCAGCCAGCGCTGCGCTTGCCGGTTCCTGCCTGCGCTGGTACCACGCCGCTATGAGCGAAAAGTCTGAAAAGCCCAAAAAACCCCAGAAACTGCGCGCGCGTCTGCCGCGTGGCCTTGGCGACCGCGGACCGGCAGATATCGCCGCGACCCGGCGCATGACCGACACCATCCGCGAGGTCTATGAGCGCTACGGCTTCGAGTCGGTCGAGACCCCGACCATGGAATTCACCGATGCGCTCGGCAAGTTCCTGCCCGATCAGGACCGGCCCAATGAAGGCGTGTTCTCGTTTCAGGACGATGATGAGCAGTGGATCTCGCTGCGCTACGACCTGACCGCGCCATTGGCGCGCTACGTCGCTGAACATTGGGACGCGCTGCCGAAGCCGTATCGCAGCTACCGTGCAGGTTACGTCTATCGCAACGAGAAGCCGGGTCCGGGCCGCTTCCGCCAGTTCATGCAGTTCGATGCCGACACCGTCGGTTCCGGCTCGCCGGCAGCCGATGCCGAGATGTGCATGATGGCGGCGGATGCGATGGAAGCGCTCGGCATTCCGCGCGGCAGCTATGTGGTGCGCGTCAACAATCGCAAGGTGCTCGACGGGGTGATGGAGAGCATCGGCCTCGGCGGTGACGACAATGCCGGGCGACGGCTCACCGTGCTCCGTGCCATCGACAAGATGGACAAGTTTCCGGTCGACGAGATCAGGAAGCTGCTTGGTTCCGGACGCTGGGATGGTGGCGAGGAGGGCAAGGGCGACTTCACCAAGGGCGCCGGGCTTGCCGCGGAAGATTCCGAAACCGTGTTGCGTAGCCTCGACGCGGCGAGCGAGCCGACTGCGAAGCTCGATAGCTCCGATGCGTACAAGCAGGGACGCACCGAGCTTGCCGAGATCGAAAAGCTGATCACTGCGGCGGGCTATCAAGCCGATCGTATCAAGATCGATCCGTCTGTCGTGCGCGGCCTCGAATACTATACCGGCCCCGTTTACGAAGTTGAACTCACGCTCGAAACCAAAGACGAAAAGGGCCGTCCCGTTCGCTTCGGCTCCGTCGGTGGCGGTGGTCGTTACGATGGTCTCGTCTCGCGCTTCCGCGGCGAGCCGGTGCCCGCAACCGGCTTCTCGATCGGCGTCTCGCGACTGCAGGCGGCGCTGACGCTGCTCGGCAAGATCGACACCACGCCGGATTTCGGCCCGGTCGTCGTCACCGTGTTCGATCGCGACCGTGTCGCCGATTATCAGAAGATGGTTGCGAGCCTGCGCAATGCCGGCATCCGCGCCGAACTCTATCTCGGCAATCCCAAGAACATGGGCAACCAGCTGAAATATGCCGACCGGCGCAATTCACCGTGTGTGATCATTCAAGGCTCCGACGAAAAGGCGACCGGCGAAGTGATGCTGAAGGATCTGATCCTCGGTGCCGGACTGTCGGATCTGGAAGGCGATCGTGACGCCTATCTGCAGAAGCAGGCAGAAGCGCAGACCAAAATCGCGGAAAACGATCTCGTCAGCGCGGTCCGCAAGATTCTCGACAAGCACGGCGTGAAGTGGAGCTCATAACCATCCGTTGATCGTCATGCCCGGGCTTGTCCCGGGCATCCACGTCTTGTTTGATACGGTCGATTGAGAAAGTCGTGGATGGCCGGGACAAGCCCGGCCATGACGAGAGTGAAATCATAAAAGGAGACATCAATGCCTGAGATCACGATCAACCTGGCGGCAGGCCGTACCGACGAGCAGAAGAAGGGCATGATGCTCGACATCACCCAGGCGCTGGTGAAGAATCTCGGCGTCACCGCCGATGCCGTCGTCATCCAGATCAACGAAGCGCCGCTCAACAATAAGATGAAGGGTGGCCAGACCTTCGTCGAGCGCGCAGCCGCCGCGGCGAAGAAGTAAGCCTCTACTATCCAAACACTGCGATATTCTGACGGCTGGCCATGATGGGCCGGCCGTTTCGATTCCACAGCGTCATCGCCTGGCTGGAATAACCATGGGCGATCTGCTCGGCGACATTGCGGATCAGCCACCAGCCGTCGTCGGTGGTGATCTCGTCGGTGAGCATGTCGATCGACCAGGTCATCGTGCTGATCGGCGAGGGCGTTGTGGATCGGACGGAAGCTGCCGGTGGCGGCGCGTCGGCTAAGGCCAGTAACGCCACCAGCGACGGCTGGATGCCGGGCTCGCGGTGGCGCAGCCACAGCATCATCTGCGGATCCTCGCTGCCGCTGAACGGCATCGAGCCCCCCATATGCCGGCCTTCGATATGCTCCAGGAAACGTAGCGTCGGCGGCGCACGGTGAAAGAAGTCCGGGCAGTCCTCCGGTGTTTTCAGTTCTGGCGTCCCGGTAACCACATGGGCAAAAGCCGATTCACGCGCGGCGCCGAAGCAGAACATGGCGCGGGTCGCGAGGCCTGCTTCGCCGACAAGATCGACACTGGCGAACAAGGTCGATTTGCCCTTGCGCAGAACGCTGGCGCGCAACTGCAATGGACCGGGGGCCGGGCCGACGAAGGCGATCTGCGCCGAGCGAAGCGGCGGCACGGCGCCGAATTCATTGAGCGCAGCCTGCATGCACAGTGCCGCGGCCAGACCGCCATAGACGGTACGGCCCTGTAGCCAGTCGTCGCTGACATGGGTGGCCCAGCCGTCGCCGGAGCGCGTCATGGACGACATCAATGCGGTGAATTCAGTCATGGAGCTGCCCTTCGGAGTTTCCTGTCGCTGGCGTCATGCACGCCATTGGGATGATTACCATCATCTATAGCGGAGAACGCAGCGGTGGAAAACATCGGCGCAGCGGGCGCGCGGCTCTATTGCGGCCGGTGCATGCCCTTCATCTTCTCCATGTCTTTGACATTCATCTTCATGCCGCCGGGCATCATGATGTCACCGGGCTTCTGGTCCGGTTTGCAGGCGCCGAGCCATTTGGCTTCCAGCTGCGTGGTGCTGTCGCCAGTGTTGGCCTTGGCGCCGCCCGAACTCTGCGAGGTGATCTTCATCGTATAGGCAGAGTTGAAATCGCCGGTGATCTCGGCATGCGACGTGCTGGTGGTGCCACCGATATTGCAGACCGAATCCGTGACATAGCCCGTCGCGGTCTTCTTCATCTCGTTCTTCGAACACATGTCCTTCGCCATCGGCGAGAAGGTCGTGTTCATGAACTTGTCGGTGGTCTCGTCGGTGCAGTGCTGCATCGTCATGCCGGGCATCCCGGCGCTGCCCTGCATCTTCATTTCCCAGAGCCCGGCCTTGCGCGCCGGCAACTCGATGGGATCGGCGATGGCGGGTATTGCCCACAACATCGCAGTCGCGCTCAAAACGGAAATATTCAACAGTGAAACACAGCGTCGCATCATGCTTGGTTCTCCCCAAGCCGATGAGACGCTGTGTCGCGTGAAAAGGTTCAGTAGCGAACGCGGAGCGGCCGATCCGAGGCGCCATAGGGCACCCAGCGGCAGGCGAACGAGACGTAGGCGCCATATTCCTGCGGTGCGCTCAGGAATTTCACGACCTTGCCGTAACGCGCGCAATGATCGATCGCCAGGGCCCGAATGTCGGTCTGGCTGATCAGGGATGTGGAGATGATGCCGCCGGTGTCATTGCCCTTGAATGGAGGCACCCAGTCGGCCTTGGCCGCGCTGCTCATGATCGCACCGCTCAGACCTGCAGCCAAAATCGCCAACCGAATCATTCGCATCACCGTCTCCATCGTTATGGGCACCTTAGAGGGCATCGGCGACGCTGAAAAGAACGCCGTCCGGGTTCTGACAGAGTTGTGCGCTGGGTGTGGCCGCGATGCACTTGACCCTGCACGGGCTTCGCGGCACGTTCCGGGAACAATCATCAGACGGCGGATTCCCCATGCGCGACCTCATTTCATCCTGGAAGAAAGCCGTCCTGGCTGCCGTTACCGGCGCCGTTCTCGGGCTTATGACCCTGGCTCCGGGCGCACAGGCTGCGAACCTGCTCGAGCTGAACTTCTGGCTGTCCGGGCCGAACTACGAGGGCCGTCTGGCGGATTGCGAAGCTGGTCTCTCGACGATTTCGTCGCAGTTCCAGGACAAGGAAAGCACCTTCTGGAATTCGGCGCTGCAGATTACCGGCTTCAGCCGAGTCCACGAGACGGCCTTCCGCCCTTGGACCTCCGACAACATCCCGCGCCGCTACTGCACCGCCGACGCGATGCTGACCGATGGCAAGACGCGCCAGGTGCATTACTCGATCATCGAGGATGGCGGCTTTGCCGGCTACGGCCAGGGCGTGGAATGGTGCGTCGTCGGTCTCGACCGCGACTGGGCCTATAACCCGCGTTGCCGGGCGGCGAAGCACTAAGCTTTGTTTGCGGATCCAACCCATTTTGTTCTTGAATTGTTCTTGATGCCTGATTAGGTTTGCCCTTCTCAGGGGTGGGGCGCGTCATGTTTCAGGCATTTCGACTTGTCATTTCGCTTGGGTTTCTCGCGCTCGCGGCGCTGAGCGTCGATCCGGCCTCAGCACAGGACCGCCGGCAGAACGCGCCGGGCGAATTCGATTTTTACGTATTGTCGCTGTCGTGGTCGCCGAGTTTCTGCGAGGCGGCCCAGGAGCGCGGTGGCAACAACCGCTCGGCCCAGATGCAATGCGGCGGCCGGCCTTACTCTTTCGTGGTTCATGGCCTGTGGCCGCAATATGACCGCGGCTTCCCGAATTACTGCGAGCGTCCGGCCCCGCGGCTGGCACGCAATATCATGCAGTCGATGCTCGACCTGATGCCGGCGCCCGGCCTGATCTTCAATGAATGGGACAAGCACGGCACCTGCTCCGGCCTCGGCCAGCGCGCCTATTTCGAAGCCATCCGCAAGGCGCGCGCCGGCGTCAAAATTCCCGACGAGTTTCTCGATCTGCAGCAGGCCAAGACAATTGCGCCTGACGCAATCGAGGAAGCCTTCATCAAGGTCAATCCGGGTCTCAGCAATTCGGCCATCGCCGTGACCTGCGATCGAAACCGCCTGACCGAGGTCCGGGTCTGCATGAGCAAGGATCTCCAGTTCCGCGCCTGCGAGGAGATTGACCGCCGCGCCTGCCGCCGCGATCAGGTGGTGATGCCGCCGATGCGAGGCGGCTAGCTCAACCGGCATTCCTAGCGTACTGCTGGCGCATGAATTATCGCCACGCCTTCCACGCCGGCAACTTTGCCGATGTCATCAAGCACATCGTGCTGGTCCGCATCCTGACGCATCTGCAGGAGAAGCCGGCGCCGTTCCGCGTCATCGACAGTCATGCCGGCGCCGGGCTCTATGACCTGACCGGCGACGAAGCCACGCGCTCCGGCGAATGGACCACCGGCATCGCGCGCGCCCTGCAGGCGCGGTTCAGCGAAGCCAGTGCGCCGCTGGTCGCGCCCTATCTCGACATCGTCCGGTCATTCAATGCGCCGCACGAACTCAAAGCCTATCCCGGCTCGCCGCTGATCGCGCGCGCCTTGATGCGGCCGCAGGACAGCATGGTGTGCTGCGAGGTCGAGCCGCAAGCGCGCAAGAAGCTAATCTCAGCGCTGCGGAGGGACGAGCAGGCGCGCGTGGTCGATATCGATGGCTGGATCGGTCTGCCGGCCTATGTGCCGCCGAAAGAACGACGCGGCGTGGTGCTGATCGATCCGCCCTATGAAGACAAGAACGAGTTCGCGCGGATGGCTGCAGTGTTCGAGCAGGTCTATGCCAAATGGGCGACCGGCATTTACATGCTGTGGTATCCCGCCAAAAGCCGCCGCGCCACCGATGAGCTGGCGCAGCACGTTGCCGCGACGGCCGCTGCATCCGCCACGCCTGGTAGATGTCTGCGCCTCGAATTCAGCGTTGCACCGCAAACGGCGGATGGTCCGCTGACCTCGACGGGACTTTTGATCGTCAATCCGCCGTGGAAGCTTGCTACCGAGCTCAAGGAAATCCTGCCGCAGCTCGAGAAGCCGCTTGGCCTTGGCGGCGCCGGACGCTTCCGGCTCGAGACGGCCAAACCCTGACGTCGCACAGCCTGCGCTGAACTACGCAAACTCCAACTATCAAACGGCGCCGCCAAAAACGGTAGTCAATCCCGGCGGAACCGTATTAAGCTGCTGTCATTGTGACTGGCTTTACGTTCCGCTTCCGCGAATGGTTGCGGCGGAGTGACGTGGCCCAAATCGATATTGAAACAAGGCCTAGCTTCCGTGGAGTGAATGTCCGGTCGGTCGCAGCGCGAAAGCGCCGCGGCGGAGCATTGCGGGGAGGGACCCGATGGGCATGAGCGGTACGGTCAAGTTTTTCAATGGCGAGCGTGGCTACGGCTTCATCAAGCCGGACGATGGCGGACGGGACGTGTTTGTGCACATTACCGCAGTCGAGCGCGCCGGCTTGAAGGACCTGATCGAAGGACAGCGGATCACCTTCGAGGTCGAGCCCGACAAAAAGGGCAAGGGCCCCAAAGCGGTCAATCTGGTCATCACGGGATAGCGGCGGATCCAGCTTGGGAGTGGGCCATAAAAAAATCCCGGCCGCAGCGCGGCCGGGAGTGGATGGCGATGGTTTCTTGTACTTGGAGTCGAAGTACTTGAAGCAGTGGTCCGGACGCGAGGCGTCCGGAGCCGGACTTAGAAGTGATAGTTCACGCCGATGCGCACAGTGCCGAAGCTGAGCGCGCTGTCGGTACCGGTGAGCGTGTAGGTGTTCTTGGACAGATCGACATAGAGATATTCGATCTTGGCAGTCCAGTTCTGGTAGATGCCGACTTCGGCGCCGACACCCGCGGTCCAGCCGACCGAGGTCTGGGACTGTTGCAGGCCGTTCAGCTCGGCTTCCAGGCTGCCGAAGGAGAGACCGGCGGTGCCATAGAGCAATACGTTGTTGAAGGCGTAGCCGATGCGGCCGCGCGCGGTGCCGAACCAGGGGTTCGAGAACTTGTAGGTGGCGAAGCGGTCATCGGCGCCGGTGCCCTGCAGATCGCCTTCGAGACCGAACACGATGTTGCCGCTCTGCCAGTTGTAACCGCCGGTCACGCCGCCGGCGATGCCCGAGGGCTTCGCACCGGTGTTGGAGACGCTGCCCCATTCGTAACCAAGAGTGGCGCCGAGATACGGGCCGGCCCAGCTATAGGCGTTGAGCGGCTGGGCAACGGTATAGGGGGCGCGCGACCGGTAAGGCATGTCCGCCGCATGTGCTGTTGTCGCACCTGCAGCCACGAGGGCGACTGCCGCGAACGCAAACTTACTCATCTCAACTCTCCAAAATACGCGTTACTGCCGGCCCAGGGAGTGCGCTCGGGATCTGCCGAACGAAGCCTTAGGGTTACGGAATTCCATCATTTATCGAGACGATTTATCGAGAGTTTTAGATTAAGCGGTCCTTAACGGCCCTCGGCGCCGCCGTATTGGCGTTAAAAGAGTCTTACTTTTGACAGTCCGCGAATTTCCCGGGCGGACAGCCAAAATCCTGTGGCTTGCTGCGAGCACCCGGGAAACCGGTTGTTGCACGGGCATTTGGGTCGGTCGGATGCTGGCGATGACCCGCCGCAGCGCCTAAATTGGGCTCATGATTCAAGACCCCACCGAGCCGCTGCACGAGACATCATCCGAGCCCGCGGCAGAGCCAGGTTCCGACAGCCCTAGTTCCGGACAGGGCATCCACTCGACCCTGCAGGCGCCACCCGACCTCGAACCGGAACCCGCGGCGGCCGACGACGAGGAAGACGGCGCGCTCCCGGATGCTGGCGATGACGATTTCGGCGACGTGGTCGCCGAAGGCCCGTTGGCGATCGGCCGCGCAGCCATCGAACATGCCGTGCGCCATGCACCTACATCGCCGGGCGTCTACCGGATGCTGAATGCGGCCAACGACGTGCTGTATGTCGGCAAGGCCAAGAACGTGAAGAAGCGGCTGTCGTCCTATGCAAGGCCAACCGGGCAGGTGATGCGCATCGCACGCATGATCGCGGCGACCGTGGTGGTTGAGATCATCTCGACGGCGACCGAGACCGAGGCGCTGCTACTCGAAGCGAATCTCATCAAGCAACTGCGGCCGCGCTTCAACGTGCAGCTCCGCGACGACAAGTCCTTTCCGTATATTCTGATCTCGGGCGATCACTGGGCACCCCAGATTCTGAAGCATCGTGGCGCGCAGTCGCGGCCCGGCCGCTATTTCGGTCCATTCGCGTCGGTGGGCGCTGTCAACCGCACCATCACGGCACTGCAGCGCGCGTTCCTGGTGCGGTCGTGCACTGATTCCTTTTTCGAGAGCCGTACGCGCCCGTGTCTGCTGTATCAAATCCGCCGCTGCTCGGGTCCTTGCACCGGCGAGATCGATTTTCCCGGCTATACCGAACTGGTGCGTGAAGCGAAGGACTTCCTGTCCGGCCGCAGCCGCGCGGTGAAGCAGCTATTGGCCGGCGAAATGGAGAAGGCGTCGGACGAACTCGCCTTCGAGCGCGCCGCGCTGTATCGCGACCGTCTTGCGGCATTGTCTGCGATCCAGTCGCAGCAGGGCATCAATCCGCGCACCGTGGAGGAGGCCGACGTCTTCGCCATCCATCAGGAGGGCGGCTATTCCTGTGTCGAGGTGTTCTTCTTCCGCACCGGCCAGAACTGGGGCAATCGCGCCTATTTCCCCAAGGCCGAAAAATCGTACACGCCGGAGGAAGTGCTCGGCTCGTTCCTGGCGCAGTTCTACGAGGACAAGCCGCCGCCGAAGATGGTGCTGCTGTCGCATGCCATCGAGGAAAGCGAGCTGCTGGCCAGCGCGCTCGGTGTCAAGGCAGGTTTCAAGGTCGAGGTGCTGACACCGCAGCGCGGCGAAAAAAAAGAGCTGGTCGTCCACGCGCTGACCAATGCCCGCGAGGCGCTCGGCCGCAAGCTCGCCGACACGGCGACGCAGACGCGTCTGCTGGAAGGCATGTCGAAGATGGCGGGCATGGCCACCGTGCCGAAGCGCATCGAGGTCTATGACAACAGCCACATCCAGGGCACCAACGCGGTCGGTGCCATGATCGTGGCGGGGCCGGATGGCTTCATCAAGAATCAGTACCGCAAGTTCAACATCAAGTCGGAAGGGCTCACACCCGGTGACGACTACGGGATGATGAAGGAGGTGCTGCAGCGCCGTTTCAAGCGGCTGCTGGCGCCGCCGGCTGAAGGGGAAGCGGCGAAGCCGAAGGACGATGACGTGCCGCTCTGGCCCGATCTGGTCATCATCGATGGCGGCCGCGGCCAGCTCAATGCGGTCAAGGAAATCTTCGACGAGCTGAAACTGACCGATGTGACCCTGATGGCGGTGGCCAAGGGGCGGGATCGCGACGCCGGCCGCGAGACGATGTTCATTCCTGGCCGCGAGGCTATCAAATTGGAGCCCCGGGACCCCGTTCTGTATTTTATCCAGCGGCTGCGCGACGAGGCGCATCGGTTCGTCATCGGATCGCACCGCACACTGCGCAAGAAGGACATCCGCGAGGCCGGATTGCAGGAAATCCCGGGGATCGGCCCAACCCGCAAGCGGGCACTCCTGCACCATTTCGGAACGCTGAAAGAGATCGAGCGGGCCTCGGTGGGCGACCTTGGCAAGGTTCCCGGCATCTCGGCCGAGAGCGCCCGCAAGATTTTCGACTTTTTCCACCCCCAGCCCGGGGCCCGATGACCGCGAAGATGAACGAGACGTAATCTGGCTGTCGCATGCCTTGGGGCAGTTTTGCGGTAAACTGAGCCGCCCCGCTTCGCTGGCGGTTGACCTCCGCGCTCTGGCAGTATTGGTAAGACGGATGACAGAGACCACGAGACGGGCCGCGAATTCCGCGATGTCCCTGCCAAATATCCTGACCATGACCCGCATTGCCGCCATTCCGGTGGTGGTCGGCTGCATCTATTCGCAATCGATCATGGATGGCCCGCTATGGCTGCGCTGGGTTGCGCTGGCCGTCTTCATCGGCGCCGCGGTCACGGATTTTCTCGATGGCTATTACGCCCGGATCTGGAATCAGCAGTCGGCCTTTGGCCGGATGCTCGATCCGATCGCCGACAAGCTGCTGGTCGCCTCCTGCCTGCTGATGCTGGCGGCCGATGGTATCATCCATGGCTGGACCCTGTGGGCTGCCATCGTGATCCTGTGCCGCGAAATTCTGGTCTCGGGCCTGCGCGAATATCTCGCCGCGCTCCGTGTCAGTGTCCCGGTCACCAAGGTGGCGAAGTGGAAGACGACGGCCCAGCTGATCGCGATCGGCTTCCTGCTGGCCGGCGAGGCCGGCGATCAGGTGATCCCGATCACCACGCAGCTCGGCCTGCTGCTGTTGTGGATTTCGGCGCTCGTCACCATCTACACAGGCTACGACTATTTCCGTTCCGGCATTCATCACCTCATCGCGGAGGATGCATGAAGGTTGTCTACTTCGCCTGGGTGCGCGAACGCATCGGCAAGGCCGAAGAGACGGTCGAGCCGCCAGCAGCCGTGCGCACTGTCGGCGATCTGATCGGATGGCTGAGCACGCGCGGCGACGAATATGCCTATGCATTCGAGACGCCGAAGGTGATCCGCGTCGCCATCGACCACACCCATGTGCGGCCCGACACCGTCATCGCTGGCGCCCGCGAGATTGCATTCTTCCCGCCGATGACCGGCGGCTGATTTACCAACGACTGCGTTGATCTCATGACCTCCAACGTGACCATCCGCATTCAGGATGCCGATTTCGACGTCTCCAGCGAGATCGCCGCGCTGACGGCTAGCCGGACCGATATCGGCGCGGTGGTCACATTCAGCGGCATCTGCCGCGGCCAAGAAAACTTAAGTGGCAGCGGCGACGCAACCACGGCGCTGACGTTGGAGCATTATCCCGGCATGGCCGAGGCGGAGATCGCGCGCCATGCCGACGAGGCGATGAGCCGCTGGCCGCTGACCGGATTGACGATCGTTCACCGCGTCGGCCGCATCCTGCCCGGCGAGAATATCATGGTGGTGCTGACCGCGTCGGCGCACCGCCAGGCGGCGTTTCAGGCCGCCGAGTTTCTGATGGATTACCTCAAGGCGCATGCTCCGTTCTGGAAGCGCGAGGAAACCGCCGGTGGCAGCAGCTGGATTGCTGCGAAGACCGACGATGACGACGCCGCGGCGCGCTGGGATAAAAACTGATGGCAAAGAAGACTGTGAAGACAATCGCGAAGAAGGCGGTCAGGAAATCTGCGCGCAAGGCTTCTGCAAAGGCAAAGACCTCCGTGAAGAAGATCGCAACGGCGACCCTCCCGAAGGTGGCGCCGGGCGAGCTGGCGACATTGCTCGACTATGTGCGCTACGCCACCAGCCGTTTCATCGAGGCCCGGCTCTCTTTTGCGCATGGCACCACCGATCCCGTGGCCGAAGCCGCCTTCATCGTCTGCGAAGTCCTGCATCTGCATCCCGACCAGTTCGAGAATTTCGCCATGGCGCGGGTAACTGCGGCCGAAGGCAAGCAGATCCTCGACATCATTCATCGCCGCGTGACGACGCGCAAACCGGCGGCCTATCTGCTCAACAAGATCTATATGCGCGGCCTGCCGTTCTATGTGGACGAGCGCACTATCGTGCCGCGTTCCTTTATCGGCGAATTGCTGGATTCGCATTTCAGTGGTGACGACGGCGAAGGCGGATCGCTGATCGACGATCCCATGGAGATCGAAAGCGTGCTGGATCTTTGCACAGGTTCTGGCTGTATCGCGATCCTAGCCAGCCAGTCGTTCCCTAATGCGCAGGTCGACGCCGTCGATCTGTCGCCCGCAGCGCTCGCCGTCGCCATGCGCAACGTCATCGATTACGGTCTCGACGAGCGACTGACGCTTTACAAGGGCGATCTGTTCGAACCGCTCGGCGATACCCGCTACGATCTCATCATCACCAATCCGCCTTATGTCGATGCACAGGGCATGGCGGATTTGCCGGATGAATGCCTGGCCGAACCCGCGATGGCATTCGATGGCGGCGATGATGGGCTCGATATCGTCAGGAAGATCATTGAACAGGCTGGCGATCACCTGAACCCGCATGGCGGTTTGTTGTGTGAAATCGGTCGCGGCCGCGCCAATGTCGATGAAGCCTTTCCCGATCTGCCGTTGATCTGGCTGGACACTGAAGACTCCGAAGGCGAGGTGTTCTGGGTGTCCGCTGCTGCGCTGCAAGGTCGCGGCGTCGGCTAGTTCGGCATCTGGCCAAATACGCCCGTAGCGTTTATCACGGCACCTTCACGCGCATTTTGATGTGTGAATGTCCGACATCGTTGTCGGACAGATTTTGACGCGAAAGCCCTTGCAGCCGCGTCACTCAAATCGAGTGAAGGATTCCATGCTGTTGGCTGTCGGTCGGAAAGCGCCAACGCGCGATCTGTGGCTCACCGAGTTGCGGGCGACGCTTGCGCTCGGCTGGCCGCTGATCCTGACCAATCTGGCACAGATCGCACTGACGACGACCGACGTAATCATTCTCGGCCGCGTGAGCGCGGAGGCTCTGGCTGCGTCGGCGCTGGGCGTGAATCTCTATTTCGCGCTTCTGATTTTCGCCATCGGTCTTGTCACGGCGACGTCGCCGATGATGGCGGAGGCGATCGGCCGTAAGCTGCATGCGGTGCGCGATGTCCGGCGGACGTTCCGGCAAGGTTTGTGGACAGCGCTCATCGTCTCGGTGCCGGCGTGGATCGTCCTCTGGCATGCCGAGGCGATCTTGTTGCTGTTCGGTCAGGAGGCGCAGGCCGCTGCCGACGCCCAGAGCTTCGTGCACATGTTGCAGTGGGGCTTCCTGCCTGCGCTGGGCTTCATCGTGCTGCGCTCATTCGTTGCCGCCGTGCAACGCCCACTCTGGGCACTGGTGGTGACGGGCGTCACCACTCTGTTCAATGCTGCTGCCAACTGGGTGCTAGTGTTCGGCCATCTCGGATTTCCGGAGATGGGTTTGCGCGGCTCCGGTCTTGCGACCACGCTGTCGAATATCTTTCTGTTCGCAGTCTTTGCGCTCGTCGTCGGATGGCATCCGAAGTTTCGGCGCTATCGTCTATTCGGCAACTGGTGGCGTGCCGACTGGCCGCGCCTTGCAAAGCTATGGCGCATCGGTCTGCCGATCGGCGCGACGCTCGCATTCGAAATCACCGTCTTCAATGCGGCGGTGTTCCTGATGGGGCAGTTTGGAACGGCCGCCATCGCGGCGCACGCGATTGCAATCCAGATCGCATCGATCTCCTTCATGGTGCCGATGGGACTGAGCCAGGCGGCAACTGTCCGCGTTGGATTGGCCAAAGGCGCCGTGGATCGCGATGGCATCACGCGAGCAGGATGGACTGCATTCGGCCTTGCGGTGGTATTCATGGCGTCGATGAGCATGTTGTTGCTGGCTGCGCCGCGTCTCCTGATTGGCGCCTTCATCGATCTGAGCAATCCCGCCAATGCCGTCGTCATCGATACGGCAATGTCGTTTCTGTTTTGTGCGGCGGTGTTCCAGATTGCGGACGGCGCGCAGTCGGTGGCTGCAGGGATGCTGCGCGGATTGCAGGATACGCGCGTGCCGATGATCTTTGCCGCATTGGGCTATTGGGGCTTCGGCATGGGTCTCAGCCTGCTGTTCGCATTCAAGCTGGGCTTCGGCGGCGTCGGCATCTGGATCGGGCTAGCAGCGGGTCTGGCGGTCGTTGCACCGGTCATGCTTTGGCGTTGGACCCGGCGCGAGCAACTCGGGCTCGTGCCGGCGACTTGAGCCAAATAAAAATGCCGCAGTCTCGAAGGGCTGCGGCATTTGTTGTCTTCAGGCGCGTAGGCTTACAGAACCTTGCGGATCCAGTTATGCGGGTCGGGCGCGCGACCGTACTGAATGTCGACCAGCTGTTTGCGCAGTCCCATCGTGACGGGGCCAGCCGCGCCGCCATTGATGGTAAAATCACCGCTCGCAGAGCGCACCTGGCCGATCGGCGAGATGACCGCCGCCGTGCCGCAGGCAAAGGCCTCTTTCAGCTTGCCGCTGGCAGCATCGGCACGCCACTGGTCGAGCGTGTAAGCCTCTTCACGTACCTGCGTGCCCTTATCCTTCGCCAATGCGATGATCGAATCACGCGTGATGCCTGGCAGGATCGTGCCGAGCGGCGGTGTCAGCAGCGAACCGTCCTCGAACACGAAGAAGATGTTCATGCCGCCAAGTTCTTCGATGTAGCGGCGCTCGACCGCGTCGAGGAACACGACCTGATCGCAGCCGTGATCGCTGGCTTCCGCCTGCGCGCGCAGGCTCGCGGCGTAGTTGCCACCGCATTTGACGGCGCCGGTGCCGCCGATCGCAGCGCGCGTGTAGTTCTCCGACACCCAGATCGACACCGGGGCGGGGCCGCCCTTGAAATAGGAGCCAACCGGAGAGGCGATGACAGCGAATATGTATTCCGCAGACGGCTTCACACCGAGGAAGATCTCGCTCGCGACCATGAACGGGCGCAGGTAGAGGCTGCCTTCGCCTGATGGAATCCAGGCGCGGTCGATGCGCACGAGTTGCTCGATCGCTTCGATAAACACGGGCTCGGGCAGCGGGGCCATGGCCATACGATCGGCAGAATTTCTGAAGCGCCTTGCATTGGCATCGGGGCGGAACAGATTCACGCCGCCGTCTTCACGCACATAGGCCTTGAGCCCTTCGAAAATCTCCTGCGCGTAATGCAGGACGGCCGCTGCGGGATCGAGCGGGAAATTCGCGCGGGATTCGATGCGCGCGCCATGCCAGCCGTTCTTCTGGTTGTAGCGGACCAGAGCCATGTGGTCGGTGAAAACCCGGCCGAAGCCCGGATCCCTGAGCTTTGCTGCGCGGTCCGCCTCGGACACCGCGTTCGCCGCGGGCTGAATGTCGAATTTCAGCAAAGCTGCGCCATCGATTTTATCGAACGAAACTCCCATGGACCTCACTCCTGCTTACGGCGCAGCTCCTGGGGGCGGCAGCGTCGATGTTGTTCTACGTCAAGCGGACCCACGGCAAAAGCGTTTCCGGCCCCGGTGGATGACCGAGGACAGGCTTTAGCGCCATGCCGAAGTCCGGTATGGTTCTCAGATCGGCCCTATTGGGCCGTGCGGCGAGAGTTCTAATGTTTCGTCGCGATGGTCAGTTTTGTAAGATTGAACCCAAGATATGTCAATATGGTTGACGTAAATTCCAAGGACGCGACGTCACGATCGCTTGAGACGATCCAGCGGCAATCCAGCGGCGATCCTGCGAAACCGCCCCGCTGGGACATCATCGAGCTGTTGTTCTTTGCCTATCGCGACTTTGTGGGCGATCCCGACGATGTGCTGGACCAGTTCGGTTTCGGGCGCGCCCATCACCGGGTCGTACACTTTGTGCATCGCTATCCCGGCCTGAAGGTTGCCGATCTGCTCGATGTCTTGCGTATTACGAAGCAGTCGCTGGGCCGTGTCCTCAAGCAATTGCTCGATGAAGGGTATATCGTTCAGAAATCCGGCGAGGCCGATCGCCGGCAACGGCTTCTTTTCGCCACGGCCAAGGGTGAAGCTCTCGTTGCGCAGCTCGCGGGTTTGCAGACCGATCGCATCAACCGCGCGCTCAAGGATTTTACGCCGGTCGAAGTTGAAGCGATCGGCAGGTTTCTCTCGGCCATGATCGACCGCAATGATCCCGACAAGGTGCTGCAGGTCATCTTGGGCCAGGCATCCGCCAAAACTGACGGCAGGACAAACAAGACATGATGCTAGCTCAGGCCAAACGAATGCCGGTGCCATTGGCCGACGATGCGCCGCATCTGTTGCTGGTCGATGACGACCGCCGTATCCGCGATCTCCTCTCGCGCTTTCTCTCGGGCGAAGGCTATCGCGTCACCACGGCGCCGAGCGCCAAGGAAGCGCGCGCCAAGCTGCTCGGTCTGCATTTCGATCTCCTGATCCTCGATGTGATGATGCCAGGCGAGACCGGCTTCGAGCTCGCGCGCTTCATTCGGACGTCTTCGGCCGTGCCGATCATTATGCTGACGGCACGGCACGAGGCGGAAAGCCGGATCGAGGGATTGCAGATCGGCGCCGACGACTATGTTGCTAAGCCGTTCGAGCCGCGCGAACTGGTGCTGCGCATCGCAAACATCCTGAAGCGTAGTGCGCCGGTGCCAGTCGAGCGCGCAGAGTCGCTGCAATTCGGGCCTTATGTGTATCACCTCGCGCGTGGTGAGCTACGCCAGGGTGACGAGATCATCCATCTCACCGACCGCGAGCGTGACATGCTGCGCGTGCTGGCCGCGGCGCCCGGCGAGACCGTGCCACGCGGTGAACTCACCGGCGGCGGTGGCACCGTGAACGAGCGTGCGGTGGACGTGCAGATCAATCGTCTGCGTCGCAAGATCGAGACCGATCCAGCCAATCCGCTCTTCCTGCAGGCCGTGCGTGGCATCGGCTATCGCCTCGTCGCGTCGCCATAGTTTGATGAAGTTTGCACGATGACCACGCTCGACACCGGCATCACCATCCTCCGCTCTGCGGCAGGCCGCGTCTCTGCGGCGCACAGTCTGATGGGCCGGCGCTTCAAGAGTGTGATGCCCACGGGCCTCTATGCCCGCACGCTGCTGATCATGATCGTACCGATGGTGCTGCTGCAGTCGGTGGTCGCCTTTGTCTTCATGGAGCGGCACTGGAACACGGTGACGCGCCGCCTGTCGCAGGCCGTGGTGCAGGACATCGCAACGCTGATCGATGTCTACAAGGTCTATCCGCAGGATAAGGACCGCACGCAGATCAAAGCCATCGCTCAGCAGCGCCTTGGCCTCGTGGTGGATTTCCTGCCACTCGGCGACATGCCGCCGCCCGGTCCGAAGCCGTTCTTCTCGTTGCTCGATCAGGCGCTGTCTGTCCAGATCGGTCGACAGATCACGCGGCCGTTCTGGATCGACACCGTGGGCCGCTCCAATCTCGTGGAAATCCGCATCCAGCTCGATGATGCCGTGATGCGCATCTTCGCCCAGCGTAGTGCTGCTTACGCATCGAATTCGGAAATCTTCCTGTTCTGGATGGTGGGGACGTCCTCGATCCTGCTGATCGTCGCGATCCTGTTCCTGCGTAACCAGATCCGCCCGATCCTCAAACTCGCTGACGCCGCCGAGAGTTTCGGCAAGGGCCGCGAGGCGCCGAATTTCCGGCCGCGTGGTGCACGCGAGGTCCGTCGTGCCGCCAATGCCTTTATCGAGATGAAGGCGCGTATCGAACGCGCGATGGAGCAGCGCACGGCGATGCTGGCCGGCGTCTCGCACGATCTGCGCACCATCCTGACGCGCTTCAAGCTTGAGCTTGCGTTGATCGAGGACGGTCCGGAAGTCGATGGCATGCGCAAGGATATCGATGAGATGTCCGGCATGCTCGAGGCCTATCTCGCCTTTGCGCGCGGCGACAGCGGCGAGCAGGCGCAGCCGACAGACATGGCGGCGGCGCTGGAAGAATTGCGCAGCGATGCCGAGCGCAACGGCCACAAGGCGACGGTCACGTTCCACGGCCTGCCGATCGTCACGGTGAAGCCTGCGGCCTTCAAACGCTGCCTCGGCAATCTCGTCTCGAACGCGGCGCGCCATGCCAATGACATCGCCATCACCGGCCATCGCGATCATCGCTATCTCACGGTGACTGTGGATGATGACGGCCCCGGCATCCCCGCCGACATGCGAGAGGAAGTGTTCAAGCCGTTCCTGCGGCTCGATGATGCCCGCAATCAGGACGAAGGCGGTACAGGTCTTGGCCTCGCCATCGCCCGCGATATCGCGCGCTCCCATGGTGGCGACATCACGCTGGCCGAGAGTCCGATGGGCGGATTGAGGGCGGTGGTGCGGGTGCCGGTGTAACTACTTCGCCAGTTCCTTAGACCGCGCCGTTGCCGCGGCGATGGCGCGTGTCAGCAACGGCTCGAAGCCGTCATCGGCCATCAACACGCCGAGCGCCGCTGCAGTCGTCCCACCGGGCGAGGTGACATTCTTGCGCAGCGTCGCTGCGTCGAGATCGGACTGGCGCAGCAATTCGCCTGAGCCGGATACGGTTTCTCGTGCAAGTTTCATCGCGAGTTCAGGCGGAAGACCTGCAGCGATGCCGGCGCGGGCCATTTCTTCGGCTAGCAGAAACACATAGGCAGGCCCCGAGCCGGAGACGGCCGTCACAGCATCGATCAGGCTTTCGTCATCGACCCATTCGACCGATCCGGTGGCGCGCAAAAGCGCGTCGGTCAGGCCGCGTTGCTCCTGCGATACGTCGCTGGCGGCAACCGCCACGGTGATGCCGCGGCCGATTGCGGCCGGTGTATTCGGCATCGCGCGAACCACATTGCCGCCGCAGGCCTTGGCGATGCCGGCGATGGTGGTGCCGGCCATGATCGAGACCACGAGGGATGATCCGGCGATTGTGCGCAGCGTCGGCCCGACCTCGGCGAACATCTGCGGCTTCACGGCGATAACCAGTGCGGCGACAGCGCCGATGTCTCTCACATCCGGATTGAGGCGGACGCCTTTGGCCGCGAGTGCCTTGATCTCGTCGGAGACATACGGATCGATCACGACGGCGCGTTTGGGATCGAGCCCGCCAGCGATCCAGCCCGTCAGCATCGCGCCGCCCATCTTCCCGGCGCCGGCCAGCACGATGTGGGCGTCGATGGTGTTGAGCGCGCGTGAGGTCGTGGAGGAGGTCATCGCAAAATCCCGACTGTCAGAACGGCCGGGACCATATCATTGCGGGGCGGGCTGCACAGCCTGAACCGATCTATACGAAGCTCTTTTTTAGGAAGTAGCGCGGGCCGCCGCGCGGATAGTCCGGGATTTCGCCAAACACTTCATAGCCCTGCTTCTCATAGAAGCTCCGCGCCTGAAACCAGTAGGTATCGAGCCACAGACCGATGCAACCGCGCTCACGCGCGATCTCTTCCGCCTTGGCGAGGACCTTCGAGCCTATGCCCTGGCCGCGAAATTGTTCGGGCACGACGAACAGCTCGACGAAACACCAGTTAAACGCGGTCTTGCCCCAGATGCCGCCGATCGGCTCGCCGGTTGCGGGATCGTGGATCAGGATCGAGAGCGGCTGATAATTGTTGGGGCCAACGGCCTTGGTATTGTAGGCCAGCAACGCATTTGCGACCACCAGCCGTTCGGCCTCACCGGGCGCATCCGGCACGGTGATGACCGGCGCGTCGGTCATGCTTCGCCGGCAGTGTCGAACATCGCAGCAGACATCGCTTCGGCTGCGGTCTTGCCGGCCCATACCACGAACTGCAATGCCGGATAGTAGCGCTCGCAGGAATGGATCGCCGAGACGAGCATCGCTTCGCACTGCGCGGTCGTCGCGGTGAGGCCATCGGGCAGCACCAGCGCCTGCCGGTACATCACCATGCCTGAGTGAGTCCAGATATCGAAATGACCGACCCACATCTGTTCGTTGATCGCGGCGATCAGGCGCTGCACTTCCGCGCGGCGAGCGGGCGGAATCTTCATGTCGAAGGCGCACGCCAGATGCAGCGCCTCGATCTCGTTCATCCAGGTGAAGGAGAGTTGGTAATCGGTCCAGTCACCTTTGGAAACAATTGTGACTTCGTCTTCGCCGGAGCGCTCGAACGCCCAGTTATGATCGGCGGCAATATCCTCGACAACGGCGAGCGGATTGAGCCGTGAATCGATAGTACCTTCGAGGAGTGACATGCCGTCGCGACCTTGCTCTTGAAATGTGATGATGCAAACAGCTGGCCGGTACGCGAAAATGTCGGAGCGTCGCTGCAGGCTGCAAGTTCTATTCGTCCAGACCTTGCGAGTTTGAAGTGATGTGATTTGCTGAATCTGCGCAACGGCACCACGAATCCATCCACAGACAAACCGGCCCTCATCCACAGGTCATCTCGCCGCAATGAGAACAAATCGGAATCGGATTCTCGGATTGCGAGTCTGTGCGGTGCGCCCTCGCGCGCCGCGAGTCCGGTTGGGGTGGTAACTATTGATTCTTCCGTGCGGCCCGCAAGCTTTCCCGGCCTCGTGGGAGTCCTGTTGGACCCCAATACAGCCTGTGGACGGCCTTGCTGGGCTGGTTCGGTTTCGGCATAGTTTGGCCGTAACGAAAGTATCAGGCCATGAACGACACCACCTCCGAGGCATCCGCAGTCCAGCATCCGCGCTTCGCCAAGCCGCAGCGCGTCGCCTTCGTGCAGTCATCCTGGCATCGCGACATTGTTGCGCCCTGTTGGGAGTCGTTTCTGAGTGAGATCGAGGCGCGTCATATCAGCCCGTCCCAGGTCGATCTGTTCGAAGTGCCCGGCTCGTTCGAGATCCCGCTGCATGTCCAGGTGCTGGCCAAGACGCGGCGCTATACGGCCATCGTCGCGGCCGGCCTCGTGATCGACAGCGGCACCCGCGGCTTCGTGGCTGACACCGTCATCCGTGCGCTGATGGATGTGCAGCTACGTACCGAGATCCCGGTGTTCTCGGCCGTGACGGCGCCGGAGGATTTCCACGAGACCGAAGAGCGCGCGGCATTCTTCCGCAAGCACTTTGCGGAGAGCGGCCTCAAGGTTGCCGCCGCCTGCGCCGAGACCTTGCTCAGTCTGGAACGTCTGCGCGGTCAGGTCGCGGCTGGGATCGTGTAAAGGCGCGAGCCTTAGTCGAACAGGCTCGATACCGACTCTTCCGATGCGGTGCGGCCGATCGCTTCGGCGATCAGCGAGGCAACCGAGAGCACGCGGATGTTCGGTGACTTGCTCACCGCTTCCGTGGGCTGGATCGAGTCAGTGATCACCAATTCCTTGAGCTTGGAATTGGCGATGCGCGCGGCGGCGCCGCCGCTCAAGACGCCATGGGTGAGATAGGCGGAGACGTCCTTGGCGCCGTATTTGAGGAGCGCATCGGCGGCGTTCACCAGCGTGCCGCCGGAGTCGACGATGTCGTCGATCAGGATGCAGGTGTAGCCGGCGACGTCGCCGATCACGTTCATCACTTCGGATTCACCGGGGCGTTCGCGGCGCTTGTCGACGATGGCGAGCGGCGCGTTGATGCGTTTGGCAAGGCCGCGGGCACGGGCGACGCCGCCGACGTCGGGCGACACCACCATCACATTGGCGAGATCGAACTTTTCCTTGATGTCGCGCACCATCAGCGGCGCAGCATAGAGGTTGTCGGTCGGGATATCGAAGAAGCCCTGGATCTGGCCGGCATGCAGGTCGAGCGTCATGACGCGGTCGGCGCCGGCATGGGTGATCATGTTGGCCACCAGCTTGGCCGAGATCGGGGTGCGGCCACCGGCCTTGCGGTCCTGGCGAGCGTAGCCGAAATAGGGGATCACCGCGGTGATGCGGCGCGCGGAAGCGCGGCGCAGCGCATCGGTGATGATCAACAATTCCATCAGATGGTCGTTGGTCGGGAACGACGTGGATTGAAGAATGAAGACGTCGGAGCCGCGGACGTTTTCCTGAATCTCGACGAATATTTCCATGTCGGCGAAGCGCCGGACGCTGGCCTTGGTCAGCGGGATATTCAGCGAGGTCGCGATTTCCTGCGCGAGGACAGGATTGGAATTACCGGCGACCAGTTTGATCGAACCGTTCTTGGCCGACATCGACGCGTCTCCCCGCGGCTTGGTGGATACAACGTTCAGCATATCGGATTACCCACAAGAACTCGTCTAGCTGAGCGAGGTGATATCAAGGTCGGCCATCCGCTGGCAACCCGTTAGCCGCTGTTTTCCTGCGTAAAAACGGGCCTCTGCTTAACGTGAACTGAAGTCAGCGCGTCTCGGCAAATGCGGTGGCCTGCACGGGCAATTCACCGGTGCTGGCGATGGCGGGTCCGTTGCCGCGCGGCGCGGGTGGCTGCTCGCCGGGCGTGGTGCCATTGATCATGCCATTGAGGCCGGTGAGCCCCGCCTGCGCGATCCGCCGCAAGACGAGGTCGTCGGCCGTGGCCCAGGCGTCGCGGCCGCCTTTACCGGCCTGTTCCTCGCCTGACAGGCGTAAAGCGCGATTCTGGTCGCGGTCATAGACATCCCACACCCAGGCGATCGAGGTCTGGCCGCCGCGAACTTGGGCAGCGAGATAACTGCGAACCCGGAAAGCCGCGCTCTCCTTGCGCGACACAACCGCAAGGTTACGCAGGCGCGCTTCACTATCCAGCAGGTTGACCATGCGGTCGAATACCTGCGGCGGAGGCCCGTCGATGGACTCGAATGCGACCGTCGGGCCGGAGGCGGTGGAAAGGCTGGCCTGCGCATTCATGGCGCCGCCGGAATTGGGGACATTGGCGCAGCCGGCAAGCCCGAACGCTACGGTCAGCAACAGCGTAGCCTGGATCAGGCGCGGTCTGGCTCGATCGGTCGTAAGGGCAGAAAATCGCATAGGGCGTCCCGACTTCCGTCCGTTTGCCGCAAGCGGCGCCGGACAGGTCGAGCGATATCGTTAAAATGCGTTAAGGTCTAGGGCAACGCGGCCACAGGTCTTTCCAGGGTGACCGAAACGGTCACTGCTCCCCGACAATTCACGTTCAGTTTGAGGCAGTTCGGCCGCGTTAAGGATAACGGCGCGTCAACGCGCGAGTTACCGCTCAAGCACGATGGCGTGGATCTGGCGGCCATAATCCGGCTCGTTCCGATGCACGGACCGGCGATAGCTGAACAGGTTGTCGTCGGGATAGGTGTCGATGCCGGTGTCGTCGATAATGGCAATGTCGGCCCGCTCCAGCCGCATTCGGATGAATCCGCTGAGGTCGAACATGGCATGGCCGGCGCGGGTCGAGGGAATGAAGAACCGGGCGAAGCCGGCGTCGGCCTGGGTGAAGCGCTCGACGAATTCGGCGCCAACCTCATAGCTCGGCTGGCGGATCAGCGGACCAATCGCGACCACGATGTCGGAGCGGTTGGCGCCGAGTTTTTCCATCTCTGCGATGGTGGCCTCGAGCACGCCGGTGAAGGCGCCCTTCCAGCCGGCGTGGGCAGCACCGATGACGCGAGCCTTGGGATCGGCAAACAGCACCGGTCCGCAATCGGCCGTCGTGACGCCGAGCGCCAGGCCCTCGACCTTCGTCACCATCGCATCGACGCGCGGCCGTGAATCTCCATTCCACGGTGCCGTGGCGACGGCGACATCGGGCGAATGGACCTGATAGGCGGTGAGGAAGTGCAAGGGGGCGACGCCCATCTCCGCCGCCATGCGCCTGCGGTTCTCCGCCACATGCGCGGGATCGTCGTTTGATCCAAGTCCGCCATTGAGGCCGGCATAGATGCCTTCGGAGACGCCGCCGTCGCGCGTGAAGAACGCGTGGCGCAGGCCGGGAATGGCTGACAGCAAAGGTGATGTGAAAGTCATGATGTCGGGGTCTCTATGCCGGTGTCGTCGCTCAGCGCCACCAGCGTGTCGATATTGGGATCGGAGACGCCGACCACCTTGAACATCGAGCCCATGCCGCCGCGGCCGCTATCGATCAAGCGTTTCAGTGCGCCTGAGACCGTTTCCGATACTTCCGGCGTGGCTTTGGCCATCAGGGTCAACGCGCGCGTCTCGATGCCGAGGCGCTTGAGGAATTCACCCTGCGTCACCGGCCCGTGCACGCGTGCGCCGACATCCTCCGCCGCGCGGCCGAGCGCCTGGAAATCAACATGCGCGGTGATATCGGCCATGCCGGGATTCTTTAGCGGATCAGCATAGCTATGCTGTGCGATAGCCTGCAGGGTGTCACCGGCATCGCTGCGGACATGGCCGTAATCGATGATCAGAGCCGCGCCGCCTTCATCGCGCACACGGCTGGCAATCTTCATCATCTCGGTATCGGGGCGCCATTCGAACACCGCGCCGACAGGGGCTGCGCGCACCAGCGGTGGCAGCAGCACATCGAAGCGCGGTAGCGGATCAGTTGACGCGCTGAACATCAGCTGGCCGTTGCTGTCGATATCCACCATGCGCTCGTGCCAGCCGCCTTCGCGCTTCACGGCCTGATGGATCGGCAGGACGTCGAAATATTCATTGGCGAGGATGATCGACGGGCCCGCGGGGACGGTTTCGATATTGTCGTGCCAGGTAATGTTGCGGGTGCCGGACAGCGTGGCCTTCTGCTTCTCGCGCAGCACCGGATTGATTTCGATGAGATGCACGTTGAGCGCCTGATACAGCGGCGGCAGCACGCGCAGGGCGCGGAGCGCGTCGGCCATCATGGTGCCGCGGCCGGGGCCAAGTTCGATCAGGTGGACGAAGGGCGGCGCGCCGATCGCGCGCCAGACCGAGGCCGACCAAAGGCCAAGCAGCTCGCCGAACATCTGGCTGACTTCCGGCGACGTGGTGAAGTCGCCCTCGCGACCGAGCGGATCGCGCGAAATGTAGTAGCCGTGTTGCGGATGGGTCAAGCACAGCTGCATATAACGCCAGACCGGCATGGGTCCGGTCGACTTGATCAGGCGCTTGATTTCATCCTGCAGAGGCGATTGTTCGGTCACATCAGGCCTTCTTGCCCGGACTCAATTCGAGCGATGCCTGCGGCTTTCGCCAGGCGCGCACCATCAAAACGAGTCCCACAAATATCATCGGCACGGAGAGCAGCATGCCCATGGTGAGCCCACCCCACAGAAATCCGAGTTGCGGGTCCGGCTCGCGGAAGAATTCTCCCGTAATACGCGCCAGCGCATAAAAAAAGATGAAGGCGCCGAGGATCAGGCCCGGCCGCTTCAGCGCACCGGCCCGGATCATCAGGGCCAGAATGAGAAACAGCCCGATGCCTTCGAGGCCGGCTTCATAGAGCTGGCTGGGATGGCGCGGCAGCGGGCCGCCATTGGGGAACACCATTGCCCATGGCACGCTGGCGTCGGCGTGGCGGCCCCATAATTCGCTGTTGATGAAATTGGCGAGGCGTCCAAGCAGCAGACCGATCGGGCCGACCGCGCAGGTGATGTCGCCGAGCGACAGCACCGACAGGCCACGCTTCCAGCAGAACAGAAACACGGCAAAGACGCAGCCCATGAAGCCGCCATGGAACGACATGCCGCCCTTCCATAGCTCGAAGATCTCGGCGGGATGGGTAATGAAGAAATCCAGATTGTAGAACAGCACATAGCCGGTGCGGCCGCCGACAATGATGCCAATCGTCACCCACAGGATGAAGTCGTCGAAATCCAGTAGCGAGATCGGCGAAGGGCCACCCCAGAGCTTCGTGCTTTTGATCAGTGCGCGGGCATAGATCCAGCCGAGCACGATGCCGCCGATATAGGCCAGCGCGTACCAGCGAATGACGATGGGGCCGAGCGCGATGGCGACCGGATCGAAAACGGGGAAGGCGATGGTCAGGAATGGCATGTGGTGGGCTTACGGCTCCCGATGGCGCCAGTAAAGCATTGGCATGTGACGAATTAAGGGACTTCTGCAGTTGTGAACGCCAAAAGCAGGCGATACTTGAACTGCGCGGCCGGGATCGCCATTGTCGATCCCGAGGGATCGCTATTGCCGATCCACACATCGATCCCGCGTGTTTGTTCATCCGACCGGAGTTCTTGCCATGACCCAGACCAACAATCGGTTCTTCGACGAGATCGGCCGCCTGATGAATGATGCCGCCGGCGCGGCCCAAGGCGTCAAGCGCGAGGTCGATACGGTTGTGCGTAACCAGGCTGAGAAGATTCTGCGCGACCTCGATATCGTGAAGCGCGAGGAATTCGAGGCGGTCAAGGACATGGCCCGGCTCGCCCGCGAGGAGAACGAGGCGCTGAAGGCCCGGATCGCAGCGCTGGAAGCCAAGCTCGGCGGCTGAGCGGGCGCCTGCCGGTGGCCTGCACGGCGCGCCGGACATCGGCTGCCCGTGCACGGACGGCTAAAATAAGCCCCTGGAAGGGGCCCGTAGACGAAGAAAAAGCCTGTCATTTCCTTGTCTTTTTGGCATTTCGGCGGTAGAAGCCGCCCACGTCCGCAGCCCCCGCACCCCTGGAGGCTTGCTGCAGCGTGAAAACGGGCCGCATTGCGGCCTTTAACTTTTAGAAAACAAGGACTTAAACGATGGCGACCGTCAAGGAATTGAAGGCGACCTCACGTCCGGTCGGCGGCAAGGGGGCCGCACGGGCAGAGCGTCGCGCCGGCCGAGTGCCCGGAGTGATCTATGGTGACAACAAGCCCCCGGTGGCGATTTCGGTGAATGATGCCGAACTGCGTCAGCGCATTCTGGCTGGCCGGTTCCTCACCACGATTTATGACATCGAACTCGAGGGCAAGAAGCACCGCGTGATTCCGCGCGACTTCCATCTCGATCCGGTCAAGGACTTCCCGCTTCACGTCGACTTCCTCCGCCTCGGCGAAGGCGCGACCATCCGCGTCAGCGTTCCGCTGCACATCAAGGGTGCTGAAGGCGCTCCGGGCGTGAAGCGTGGCGGCACCATCAACATCGTGACCCACACGATCGAACTGGAGGCCGAAGCCGAGAGCATTCCGCAGTTCCTCGAAGTCGATGTCGGCCAGCTCGATATCGGCACGTCGCTGCACATCACCGACGTTGTTCTGCCGAAGGGCGTGAAGACGCTGGCTCGCGATGCTGACCTGACGCTGGTCACCATCGTGCCGCCGTCGGGCTACGGTGAAGAAGCTGCGACCCCTGCGGCCGCTGCTGCGGCTCCCGCCGCTGCTGGTGCCAAGGCTCCGGCTGCCGGCGCCAAGGCCCCCGCCGCTGGCGCGAAGGCTCCGGCTGCTGCCGCCGCTCCGGCGAAGAAGAAGTAATCCGGCGCGGAGCTCCGCGTCATGCTTCTCTTTGTTGGACTCGGAAACCCTGGTGCCAAATACCAGGGCAACCGGCACAATATCGGGTTCATGGTTCTCGATGATATCGCGCGGCGTCACGGTTTTGGACCGTGGCGCCGTCGCTTTCAGGGCGAGACCTCGGAAGGCACGCTGTCTGGTGAGCGCGTCATCCTGCTGAAGCCCATGACCTTCATGAACGAGTCCGGCCGCTCGGTGCAGGAAGCGTCCGCCTATTTGAAGATTTCACTCGGCGACATCGCCGCGTTTCACGACGAGCTCGAACTGCCATTCGCCAAGGTGCGCGTGAAGGTCGGCGGCGGCATTGCCGGACATAACGGTCTGCGCTCGATCTCCGCGCATGTCGGCAACGACTATCGGCGCGTGCGCCTCGGCATCGGACATCCCGGTGCCAAGGAGCTGGTGCATAATCACGTGCTGAGCGATTTCGCCAAGGCCGAACGACCTCAGCTCGAAGCGTTCAACGATGCGGTGTCCGATCATGTCGGCCTGCTGGTCGGTGGTCAGGACTCGTCGTTTCAGAACAAGGTGCATCTGACGATGCAGGCCAAGGGTTTCACGTCGAAGGACGACAACGGCTCCGCTGAGAAGCCGTCGAAGAATTAGGACAGGGTCATGGGATTCAAATGCGGGATCGTCGGACTGCCGAATGTCGGCAAATCGACGCTGTTCAATGCGCTCACCGAAACTGCCGCGGCGCAGGCTGCGAACTATCCGTTTTGCACCATCGAGCCGAATGTCGGTGAAGTCGCGGTGCCGGACAAGCGGCTCGACAAATTGTCCGAGATCGGCAAGTCGCAGCAGATCATTCCGACGCGCCTGACCTTCGTGGACATCGCGGGCCTGGTGAAGGGCGCGTCGAAGGGCGAAGGCCTCGGCAATCAGTTTCTCGCCACCATCCGCGAAGTCGATGCTGTCGCCCATGTGGTACGTTGCTTTATCGATGACGACATCACCCATGTCGAAGGCAAGATCGATCCGCTCGCCGATATCGAGATCATCGAGACCGAGCTGATGCTCGCGGATCTGGATTCGTGCGAGAAGCGCATCGACAACCTGACCAAGAAGGCCAAGGGCAACGACAAGGACGCGAAGGAACAGCTCGATCTGGTCCAGCGCGCACTGGTGCTGCTGCGCGACGGCAAGCCGACGCGTTTTCTCGAGCGCAAGCCCGAGGAAGAGCGCGCTTTCGGAATGCTCGGCCTGCTGACCTCCAAGCCTGTTCTCTATGTCTGCAATGTCGAGGAAGGTGCGGCCGGTGAGGGCAACGAATATTCGAAGCGGGTTGCAGAACATGCTGCGAAGGAGGGCGCCGTTGCAGTCGCCATCTCCGCCAAGATCGAATCCGAGATCGCGACGCTGTCACGTGCCGAACGCGTGGAATTCCTCGATACGCTCGGGCTTGAAGAAGCGGGCCTCGATCGCCTGATCCGTGCAGGCTATTCGCTGCTGCACCTCATCACGTACTTCACCGTCGGCCCCAAGGAAGCCCGTGCCTGGACCATCACCCAGGGCACCAAGGCACCGCAGGCTGCAGCTGTGATCCACACGGATTTCGAGAAGGGCTTCATCCGCGCGGAAACCATCGGCTATGAAGACTATGTCAGGCTCGGTGGCGAAGCCGGCGCGCGCGATGGCGGCAAGCTGCGGCTGGAAGGCAAGGAATATGTCGTCGCCGACGGCGACGTGCTGCATTTCCGGTTCAACACGTAAGATATTCTCAATCCTCTCCCCGTCATTGCGAGGAGCGAAGCGACGCGGCAATCCAGGAGCCACAAGCGAAGACTGGATTGCTTCGTCGCAAGGGCTCCTCGCAATGACGGCGGAGAGAACTAACGCTCAGTACTGCTGGCCGTGGCCGTGATCCTGTCCGAGGTTTTGCCCCTGATCCCGTATCGCGCCGAGATGTTCGTTGATGCGGAACACGATCAGAACGAACTCAGCTGCAATGCGTGCGAAGATGATGCCGACGATCACGCTGGCGAGGCTCGACATCACGAGGACGAAACCGCCGAACGGGCTGATGGCCATTGCGGCGAGACCGGAAAAGATCCCGGAAATGCCGAACAGAATGATCAGTGCGATCACCAGCCAGTAGAACGTCTTGATGATTGTGGGTGTGATGAAACGGTCCCACTGAAACAGATCCCGAAATTCGAACATCGGTGAAATCCCCCGCCGTGTAGATGAGTGACAAATTCAATTGCATTCAGAAACGGCTTCAAATATCCCGGCCCGACCACATTGACGGGCAGGATCGCGGGAAAGCCATGCAAGCGACCGGGTTGAGATTGCTGCAAATAACGGCCACAATCAGGCTTCCTCGACGGCATTCCCCATTATGACCCTGACATTTGAAGATTTTAAGCCCGGCCACTTCGGGACCTTCGGGCCGCGCCATATTACGCGCGACGAGATTATCGCCTATGCGAAAGAATACGATCCGCAGCCGATGCATCTCGATGAAGTTGCCGCAAGCGCATCGATGCTCAAAGGACTTTCCGGCTCCGGCTGGCACATATGCTCGCTGATGATGCGGATGATCTATGACGGCTTTCTGCACAAGACCGCATCGATGGGCTCGCCGGGTGTCGATCAGATGCGATGGCTTGCGCCGTTTCGCCCGGGCGACGATCTGACACTGGATGTCGAAGTGGTCGAGGCACGCGAATCGCAAAGCCGGCCGACTTTGGGCATCGTCAAATTCAAGTTCAGCGTACTCAACGCCAAGGGGCATATGATTTCCGAGATGATCACGCCGATCATGATCGGGCGGCGTGAAGCCGTCGCCGGGAATTAGGTCGCAGCATGCGCTATCTGGAAGACATCCAAATCGGTCATCGCCGCGAACTCGGTTCGTTCACGTTCACGGCCGAGTCGATCAAGGCGTTTGCCGAACAATTCGATCCGCAGCCATTCCATCTCGATGAAGAGGCGGGTCGCAAATCGCTGTTCGGCGGTCTTGCTGCTTCGGGTTGGCACGTGGCATCGATCTGCATGAAGTTGCTGGTGGCCGATGGCCAGCGCGCCAAGGCGGAAGCCGAAGCGCGGGGCGAAGAGCCTCCAGTCGGTGGGCCATCTCCGGGCTTTCGCGATCTGCGCTGGATACGGCCTGTTCTTGCGGGTGACACCCTGACCTATCGCAGCGAGGTTGTGTCCGTGCGCGCGACGGCAACGCGTCCGGGCTGGGGCATCTTGCAGTCGAAGAACGTTGCCGTTAATCAGCGCGGCGAGGAGGTCTACAGCTTCCTCGGTTCGGTCTTCCTGCCGCAACGGGGCGACGCGGCTTAACCATTTCAAACTTTATCGATGGAACCCGAACTCTGTTAAGGGGTTCTGAACCTTGTGAGCGTGATCTGCGACTCACGGGTATGACGACCGAGACGACACTTCGTAGGACGATTTTGGGGACGACAATGGCTGACCGCACCGGATTGAAATTTGTGGGCTTCATCTTCGCGAGCGTGACGCTTGCGGTGATGCTGGCCACGTGCATGGTGGTCAAGGGTTATGCCGATGGCGCCTATACGCTCGAGAGCAGCGCGGTCGTCAGCGAGTAATTTTTACGAGTTGCTAACCAGACCCGCGTCGAGCTGCGCGGGTTTTTTCGTGAGTGGGGTCGATGGCGACCTCAGCGACTCCAGGCCCAGGCGAGCAATGCCACGGCCACCAACAGCAATCCGACAAAACGCAAGATAATGGTCCCCATCCTGGGTGCGTTGCTGCGCGCCGGAATGGGATCGGTTTTGTTCGGCCGAATGGTCTCCACGGATCGATTCCCCCAAAAGTAGTTCGCAGGTGCTGCGTAACCGTTGGTCGGGAACAAAACGAATAAAGTTCAATTGAACGGGCTCACGAAAAAACCGCCACCCTTTCGGGCGGCGGTTTTTGATTCGGGCGGTCTAGTGCCGATCAGTCGTGACGCAGACCGTCAGCGGTACGCTTCCACTGAGCGACATTGTCGGCGATCAGGCGGGTCGACTTCATCGCGGCCTGGCTGAGCTGGGCATAGCCGGAGATCTCGCGCTGAACGCGCTGGCCTTCGGCGTGGAGCAGGTCGCGGAGGCTCTCCAGTTCGGAAACCAGCTTCTCGATCTCGCCGAGCGAGGTGCCGGCGACGCGCTGGATCAGCGAATTGACGCTGTTGACGGTCGCTTCGGTCGTCGCTTCCAGCGGCGCTTCGGTGCCGGTGGTGGTTTCACTTGAATTGTTCACCATGCCAGGCACCGGACGACGGAGGTAAGCGATATCGTTGCGCACGAAGTCGCGGATGCCCGCTTCGACTTCAGACACAGCGGCGAGGTTGCTGTCGTCATCTTTGGCTTCTGTCTGTTCTGAACGAATGGCACTCATCAGCTCTTCCTTGTTTGTGTGAAGTGAACTTCACAATGAGCGAGCGCGGTCCCCCGCATGACAAATTTACGTGTGCATCTGCGCAGTGGATTTTGACGAGATCGCGGCGAATATGGGGCAGGGCGCCGATCTTTGCCGGCAATCATCTGGCAAAGTGTATTAAAACTTACTTTACCAGCTATGCTTGAAGCCGGCCGAAAACGTCTTGTTGGTCACGCCCTGAACGGTCTCGCTGATCGATCCGGAGACGTTGACGCCGCCAAACAGCTTCTGCTCGGCGCCGAACTTGCGCAGCCATTTGTCGTCGGTGGTTGCGAGCGATTGTCCGGCGACGAAGCTGGTGCCGGTATCGGTGATGTTGAAGCGCGCGAGCTGGTCGGTTTCATAGCTGCGCGTCGGGCGACCGTTATAGCCAATGGCCGGAATATTGCCTTGCTGGATCACGTTGTAGCCGCTCTGCAGGGTCAGTGAATACTGATCGCCGGCAATGGGTACCGACTTGCTGAGCGAGGTGCCCAGTTTGGTTTGATCCGCACCCGGATCAACACGCGCTTCGATCGCCGTCTTGTCCCAGATCGAACCCACGCCGGGAGCAGTCGCTGCCGCCCAGGCGGCGCCGCCTGATTGGGCCTGTGCCGTGCCGTCGCCGAACTGACTGCGATAGGCATCGGCTGCGCTTCGTGGCGCGGTCTGCCGCGCGACATTGATGTCGGCGCCGACGCGCGTATCCCAGAACGGCGTAACCGACTGCTTGACCGAGAGTGCGGACGCGCCGTTGTTCTCATTGTTGGTCCAGCTGGACGACGGGCTGCCGACGATCAGCGACGAGCGCTTCTCGCGGAGCGATGCCTTCGCCGTCGGCGAATCGTCGGCGTTCAAGAGGCTCCAGTCGGGCTCCGGGGTGTTTGCAGGAGGAGTGGGGGTGGTGTCGACCGACTCTATTTCACCGGGAGGCGGCGCAACATCGACGAGACCACGCCACGGATTCTGCGCGTGAGCCGGAAAAGCCAACGCGGTTCCGCCGAGTGCTGTGATGAGCGCCCAATATGTCGGTTTGATTGAAGCCATCGTGCCACTGCCCAGCAAGATCGCGGATCGATTGGCACATAATACCATCAGGCCCGGCGGAATTGTGGCGTCGCAACATTTCGCTGGGGATGGACGTGGCGATTGGCAATCGCCGTGCCGCTCAGGCGATCTTCGGCAGATGGATAGGCCGGCCCAATGCCTGTTCGACCAGGTCGAACGTATCCACGACCACGCGCATGCTGGTCAGACGCCCGGCCTTGAACTGCGCGAATTGCGCCAGCCGCAGGCTGATGGGGCGGTTCGAATCCAGCGCGGTCAGCGAGAAGCGCATCATTGCGGAGCCAGACTCGTCACCAAGGATCATCGACTCACGCTCGAAGCGATGCACCCGCACATTGTCGGCGATCTGCTTGCAGACATCGAGGACGGCGGCCTTGCCGTGACGCGCACCGAGAAACGGAAACATGTCGATCGGCCCGTAGACCGCCCACTCGATATTGTCGTCGATGATGTCAGTGAGGTGGTCGAGCTGGCGTTCATTGATGGCGCGATGCAACGCGCGCGAGAAACGCCAGAGGCTATGCTCTGTCATTGGGATAGTCCTGAAAATGGTTGAAACACTTGCGCGCCGGGGCAACGTTGCCCCGGCGGTCTGCACAAATTGCTGATAGCTGAAGTAATATAATTTCGCTAAAATTCAACGGATTATTTTGCAATGCACAAATGTTCGTGGTGAGGAGCTGCTCACCAAAACGTTAAGCTGCATTATGCGGCCGGCATAACCTTACCGGTAGGATTGATCGCGATCCTGCAGGGGCAGGCGTTCGACGGCGACATCGCCATTGCGGGCGGCCATGATGCCAAACAGAAGGGCCCCGCCGACGGCGCCGAGGAGTGCGCCAATGGGCATAAAGGTGAAAAACACCAGCATGGCGCTGTAGCCCTCGAAATTGCTGGTCTTGAACAATTCGACCCAAGCAACACCGGCTCCGATCCCCACGGCCGCTCCACCGAGCAACCCCAGAACCAGACCCAGCAAGATCAGCAACGCGATTTTCATGCAGCGCCCCCACTCAACATTTTATGCGTCAAACAACGGCGCCAGAAGGTTCAACGGCGGGCGGCGATTTCATGTGCCGGAGCCTGGTTAAGGAACGCAGTTTGGGCGGCTGCGTTGCCCTCGACCTACAAGGGGAGATTCCCGATGACCAAGCACATCCAGCCCGTTCCCGAGGATAACTGTAGCGACAAGGGGCCAGGCAGCGCGCCGAAGGTCACGCTCGATAACACCAAGGGTCATCGCGACGACGAGAAGCACAATATTCGCGAGCAGGCGGCGCACGGCAATCTCACGCAGAACACCAGCAACCGGCGCTCGGGGTGATCGCAATGCAGCAGGCGGTTTCTATATAAGAGCAATGGCCAGTAAACCCGTCGTCACCGCGCGCTTGCGCCGCGCGTCGCCCGTCCTCGTCTGCAAGAAATGCCTTGGTCGAATTGATGATGGCAAGGCACTGCGCAAATCGCTCAAGTCGGACTTGAAACGCCGCAGCGTGCAGCAGGACGTAAAAAGTCCACGCGTGGTGCTGACGAGCTGCCTTGGCATCTGCCCTAAGCGCGCCGTCGTCGTGGCGAGCGCCGCGACGTTGCAGAACGGGCAGTATCTGTTGCTGTCAGGTGCGGACGCCAGCGCAGAGGCGGCGGCGACGCTGATGCCGGATCGCGTGCCCTAGACAGGGCGATCAGGCTGCCGATTTTGCCGGCAGTTCGTCCAGCGGCCGGCGCTCCATCTCTTCGCCGAAATCGATCGGATGCAGCAGCGCCTCGTGGAGCTGATGGCGATCGAGTTCGCCTTCCCAGCGGCTGATGACGATGGTGGCGACGCCGTTGCCGATCAGATTGGTGAGCGCGCGGCATTCGCTCATGAACTTGTCGATGCCGACGATAATGGCCAGTGCGGTGATCGGAATATCGGGGATGATCGACAGCGTCGCGGCCAGCGTCACGAAGCCCGCACCGGTGACGCCCGATGCGCCCTTCGATGTCAGCATCGCCACGCCCAGCACCGCGGCCATCTGGCCGAAGGTGAGATGCGTGTTGGTGGCCTGCGCCAGAAACAGCGTGGCGAGTGTCATGTAGATATTGGTGCCGTCGAGATTGAAGCTGTAGCCGGTCGGAATGACGAGGCCGACGACCGGCTTCGATGCGCCCAGGGCTTCCATCTTGGTGATCATGCGCGGCAGCACGGTCTCGGACGACGAGGTGCCGAGCACGATCAGCAGCTCGTCCTTGATATAGCCGATGAAACGCAGGATCGAGAAGCCGAAGGCACGCGCGATACCGCCGAGCACCAGCAGCACAAACAGCAGCGACGCCAGATAGAAGGTGAAGATGAGATAGCCGAGATTGACGAGGGCGCCGAGGCCGAACGAGCCGATGGTGAAAGCCATTGCACCAAAGGCGCCGATGGGCGCGAGCTGCACGATCATGCCGATGATGCGGAAGAACATCTTGCCCGCGAGATCAACGCCTTCGGCAATCTTTTCGCCGGGCTTGCCCATATGCGAGATCGCGAAGCCGGACAGGATCGCCACGAGCAGCACCTGCAGCAGATCGCCTTTGGCCAGCGAGTCGAAATAGGACGTCGGAATGATTCCCATCAGATGGCTGACGAAGTTTTCCTCCTTGGCGCGGCTGACATAGCTGGCGACGGATTTTGCGTCCAATGTGGAGGGATCGATATTGAAGCCGGCGCCGGGCTGCAGGAAGTGGCCGACCAGGAGGCCGATCAGCAGCGCCAGGGTGGAGACCGTCTCGAAGTACAGCAGCGTCTTGCCGCCGATGCGGCCGACCTTGCTCATGTCGCCGATCGAGGCAATGCCGTGCACCACGGTGCAGAAGATCGCCGGCGCGATCATCATCTTGATCAGCGCGATGAAGCCGTCGCCGAGCGGCTTCAGGGCCTTGCCGGCATCTGGATAGAAGTAGCCGACGGTGACGCCGATCGCGATCGCGATCAGCACCTGGATATAGAGAATGCGATACCAGGGTTGCTTGGCCATCGTGGTTTCGTCCCTTGAAAAGCGCTCATCACCATCGACAGCCGCGCGCAAAACATAGGTGTGCTGAGCTGCGGCGTAAAGTCACGGTTTGAACAGAACTGAGGCCAAGGCGCGATGCAGCCCCGCTATGTCCACTGCGCATGCTGCACTTGCAGTGGTGCGCGCCGGGGCCATTTAAATGTCAAAGGAAGCATCGCCATGCTTGATATCACCGCACATCCCTTAGATGACGATTCCGCGACACCCGCCGTTGCCGCAGTGCCGAACGATGCGGCGCTGCTCGATGCCTATTCGAACGCTGTCATCGATGTGACTGAACGCGTCGGTCCCGCGGTCGTGCGCGTCGAGACCGGAGCGAGGACGCCGAATGCCCGCGAACACGGCGGGCTGGGCTCCGGCATCGTCATCTCGCCGGACGGCCTTGTCCTGACCAACAGCCATGTCGTCGGCAATTCGAAACATATTCGCCTGCGCGACACCGAAGGCGTCGTCACCGATGCCCGTGTGCTCGGCGCCGACCCCGATACCGATCTCGCTTTGCTGCGGGCCGATGGCGCGCGCGAGTTGCGTTATGCGGGTCTCGGCAATTCTAAGAACCTGAAGCGCGGCCAGCTCGTGGTCGCCATCGGCAATCCGCTCGGCTTCGAATCCACGGTCACCGCCGGTGTCGTCTCGGCACTCGGCCGCTCGATCCGATCGGTGAGCGGGCGCAACATCGAGGACGTGATCCAGACCGATGCCGCGCTCAATCCCGGCAATTCCGGCGGCGCGCTGGTGTCGTCGCGCGGCGAGGTGATCGGTATCAACACCGCGATCATCCAGGGCGCGCAGGGCATCTGCTTTGCGGTCGCCAGCAACACCGCGCAATTCGTGCTGTCGGAGATCATCCGGCACGGCTATGTCCGCCGCGCCTTCATCGGCGTGTCCGGCCAGACCGCGCCGATCCCGCGCCGCCATGCGGTGCTTGCCGGCATCGAGAACACCATGGGCGCGCTGCTCGACCAGATCGATCCCGACGGTCCAGCGTTCAAGGCTGGTCTGTTGCCTGGCGATGTTGTCGTCAGTCTCGATCACGTGCCGGTGAATGGCGTCGACGATCTGATCCGCATTCTTGATCGCGATCGTATCGATCGGACGATCGAGATCGACGTGTTGCGGATGGGCCGCTTGCGCGCCATCGACATTCATCCCGTCGAACGCAAGGTGCTGGCGCGCGCCTAACCATCAGGCCTTGTGCAGCAGCGACAGCTCGGCCTTCAGGCGCAGGCTGCGTTTGCCGGCGAGGGCGGTGGCTTCGAATGCCGCGCAGCCGTCGCTGCAGCTGCCGGAAAAACCGATGCCCACTTCATAGCCGGCGAACAGCGAGCTCCCGCCGGCTGCGGGCGTGTGCTCCTGATTGACGATCTCGCCCTTCCAGCGGCCGCCGGCCGAACCATAGGCGCCGAGATAATAGAAGCGGGCGTCGCCGCCCAGAATGCGGCCGTCGAACAGCAGCATCACGCCGGTCAGCCCGTCCTCGACGCCGTCGAGGGTTTTCATGTGCAACGAATACAGCCCGTTGGCGATGCCGCCATCGCCTACCGTGCCGGTGTCCGGGAAGTCCTCTTCGTCGAGCCGTGTCATCACCGACTCGAAGGCCGGCCCCTTGCCCTGCGCGTCGCCGCCCGTGAACCTGTAGTTCTTGCCGTCGTGGATGCCGCGGACGCGGATCGAGCCGTCGTCGTCGCCGTAGAGCGTGCGAAACTGCGAGCCGATATGATGGCGCTGGCCGTGGATCTCCGCATGGATGCCGTCGTCGGCTTCCTCATAGGTGCCGATATGGGCGAAGGCGGTGTTGCCGCCCAGCATGCGGCCGTCCTTGCAATACATGACGCTGCGGCCGACCACGTCGCCCGCCCGGTAGTCACATTTGTAAAAACCGTCGAACACCGATCGAGCCCCACTGCGCCCACGGGCATGAGTGTAGACGTTCGCGCAACGCGATAACAGGCATTCCCGGCCGGGCATATCAGCCATCCCGTCCGCGTGACGAACGGAGGTTGGCGTACCGGGCCGGTCACGCTGTCGTTGAGGTCCCGGGTCGCCGATTGTCGCGTGGCGGGTTTGCGGGCATGGTCGCGCCGAAATCGGGGAGGCCTATGATGCGTGTTTTACGATGGATGGTGCTGTTCATGACTGCCGCATCCCCGGCTTTCGCCCAGCCCGCGGTCCAGTCCGTTCAGGCATCGCCCGAGGTGCTGCGCGATCTCGCCCCCACCGGAAAGCTCCGCGCCGCGATCAATTACGGGAATAGTGTCTTGGCCCAGAAGGGTCCCGACGGCGCGCCCCGCGGCGTCTCGGCGGATCTCGCCGCCGAACTAGCCAAGCGCCTCGGCGTGGCCGTGGACTACGTGCCTTACGAGGCCGCGGGCAAGGTGTTCGACGGCGCCAAGGCCGGCGCCTGGGATGTCGGCTTTATCGCCATCGAACCGGTGCGCGCGCAGGAGATCATCTTCACCGCGCCCTATGTGATCATCGAGGGCACCTACATGGTGCCCGCGCATTCGCCGCTGAAGAGTGTCGACGACGTCGACCGGGACGGCGTCAGAATGTCGGTCGGCCTCGGCTCGGCCTACGACCTCTATCTCACCCGCACCATCAAGCATGCCACCGTGCTGCGCGCCGATGCCGGCGGCGGCAGCGCGATGATCAAGAAGTTTCTCGACGAGAAGCTCGATGCCGCCGCCGGCGTGCGCCAGCAGCTCGATGCCTATGCCAAGGACCATCCGGAGATGCGCGTGATGTCCGGGCACTTCCAGGAGATCCAGCAGGCGATGGCCATGCCGCGCATTGCCGACAAGCCGCGCACGGCTGGCGTTGTCTATCTTGCCGCCTTCGTCGAGGAGATGAAGGCGTCGGGCTTCGTCGCCGAAGCCCTGAAGCGCAGCGGCCAGGTCGCCGACGTCGCGCCGCCGGCGGGGAAGTAACGACGCGGGAGAAGCCCGCCGTCGTTCGCTCGGATGTACATGTCAAACAGCCACGCAAATTCGTTCTCGCGGGCGAAAGCCCCGAGGTGAGCTGTCGTTCTCCCCTCGAAAACTGAGGGGAATGGAGCGCCGCAAGGCGCACCTTGAGTACAGTCGCCAAATCCGGCTCGGCTGCGACGCCTCGCCTTCTGCAGCGCAACGCCTTGCGGCGCTCCATCACGGCGATTTCTGTTCCAGGGACCGTGCTTCCGGGTACTGGGCAGGACTAATGAAAGTCCTCCGTTCCGGACAGGCTTTCGCCTGCCTTCACCCGCACCCGTCCAGCCGTTTCCGGCGCAGCCCCGTAGTGGGCCAGGACGGTGACCCCGGACCTCCCGAGTCCGTGCTTGCGAGGCACGTCCGCAGGCGCCGTATCCGTGCTCCACTTCGAAAGCGCCCTCGAGAAGCGCCCCTCATGAGCAGGACAGGGAGGAGTATATAGTCTTATAGGAATTAGGTCAAGCGGTAGCTTGCCTCTGGCGTTCCCAAGCCAACCTCCCGCGGCAGCTAGTCGACTAGCCTTCAGAATGAAATGGCTGCGCTGTGTTGCGAGCGGAGGCGTAAGAGGATTATTGAGGTCTCGGCTGGTAGCGGAGATCAGTGTGTAGTATCAACGGAAAGAAGTGGTTCTGCTTTTTCTTTGTTGCGGTCCGCTTCCTGTTTCGAGCTTCAATTCTCCCACGATAGAAGCCATGAATTGAACTATTTACCCAACGACCCGGACAAGCAAGGAGCTGAGCGACGCACCTCTCTGCTTACAATCACTCGCGTTGCGTTTTCCAATGCTCTGTCGCTCATTTCTGGTTCAGTGAAGAGAATGAAAATTCACACTTCGAAGTTTCTAGGAGTGTTCCGTGTCATTTTGAATAGAAGTTTGTACAAGGCGCGCTTTCGCTTCATCAATCTCAGAATTCGTGCTTCGAACTGGTCTTCCATTTTTGTTCGTTTTCCGTTGCAAGTCGTGGCAACCTTAGTAGCGATGTTACTTGCAGCCTCTCTGTTGGGGTTTGATGTCCCAAAAGAGCCTAAGGTTAGCGAAATTCATCTAGCTGCTGCGCAAATCATAGGCGCGGCGCTTGCATTGGTTCTATCGCTCTCGATTATCCCTGCGCAGCGCGCGGCAGAGCTGTTTTCCATGTCAATCCTTAAGCTCTATGCACGTGATAGAGTACTTATTTCGGTTTTTATCATCCTTGTTTCTGCAACGCTTGCGTCGGTTGCGCTTGGCGCGGGCTGGCTGCCAATCGAGCCAAAATACTCGATTTGCATACAGTTGCTGCTCATGGGATTTTCGTTTGATGCTTTGCGATGGTTTTACTCGCGAACGCTAGATTTGCTCATTCCACAGACGGCAATCAATATCGTACTTCGCGAATGCGATAAGCAGCTATCTTTGACAAAGTGGGTCGTGGATAAAGCTTCCTCCGCTCTACTATTAGCCACGCCAGACGTAACTCAGCCCAAAATTCGCGCGCAATTTTTTCGCGATTCGCAGTTGCCCACGGTAATTTTGCGTTGGTGTTCTCAATTCGAGGAGTTTGCGCATAGATTTGTATCAAGGCGCGATACGTCGTCTTGTCTAAGCGTGCTGACTGCGATGCAGTACGTTGCGCTCCAATATGCCGATGCGCGGAAGGGGAGTGTTGTTTTACATCTTGATCAACGAAATATCTTTGCTGGCCATCTTAGCGACATTCAAGATGTATTTGATCCAATCTATTTGAGCGTTCTCGCCATAGCGAACGATGCGTCGGCTGCTTCGAACGAAAGAATCGTTATCGGATGCGTAGAAGCCTCCAGTGCGATGGCGAAAAAAGCAATGACTATGCTTGCTGATGATGAACTCGCGGCTCAGAAAGTCGCCCCGTTAGCGTTTGCTGGATGTTTCCATCTAGGTCGATGCATTGAAGTTGCGTTAAAAGCCAATATGCTCGATGCCGTTTTGATAGGTGTTCGTTCGTTGCAGTCTCTTTTACTCAGTCAGTCCGCTGAGGTTGACACGCGTGGAATGGAACAGCAGGCGTTTGAAGTGTTATCCAAAATTGCTGTCGGAGGATATTCGCAGGCCACCCACATCATTACTTATCCAGCGGTCGAAGCATTGTTTCGCGCGGTTGAATTGAATGTAAGATGTCAAGAATATGAGGGAGGTGGCCTACTGGAGGAGGCACTCGCCGCAGCGCTTGCGTTTGTGCCGTTTGAAGTAAGTGCAGATTCTACCAGGCGTCGGAGTTTGCAGATCTTTCCGGTGCATAATTTAGGATTTGAGGCGAGTTTGCCCCTTTTGTTGGAAATAGTGGCGGGCAAGGTTGAAGAGTCTGAAAAAAGCTCTTGGAGAAATCCCTATGACGAGTTTCTCCACGCGTCAGAAGACGCCAGGCATTATTTTCGAACTCTTTCTCAGATGTATGTAAGTGATGGGCTGTTCTGCAAATGGGCCGTTGACGCGCTGCTGGCGAGCGCGCGCGTACACTTAGGGTTGCTCCGACGTCCTCTTGAGAGTGGAGAGGGGCATAAACATTCAGTAGTAGATGCGATGAAATGGCTGCTGTCTTGGGCTTCCAATTTCTATTCAGTGCAGGCAAGTGGGACTAATTTTGTTCGAGATGGCGCGAATGGACTTTCGCTTATTGCTATTGATGCTCTTGAGCTTGGTTATCCTGATGTGACAGTGGCTTGTGCGGAGGCAATTGCGAGAATAGCCGAACACCGTGTAAGCGATGCCTATATATTCGCCGATCAGCAGACCCTGCTAGAATTGCTAGCTCGTGCGGCCGAAGCCATTAGCAACAAGAGTCTAGCGATTCAGTTGCGGGAAATGATAATCCGGCCCAAAGAAGTTTCTGACGGGGACTGGAATCATTATCTCGATGCCAGAAACAATCGTATCTCGCACCTCGACCGCGAACTTTCAGAATGGAGCGCTAATCGCAGAGCGCATCGGAACAGTCCTGTTGAGCGCCTGAGTGTATTGATGTCACGCGCGCGCTCCGCTCTTGACGTGGGTGAGTCCAAGTAGCGCCATCCGCCTTACCTCTTCTTCCACCCGCCCCGATGCCCCGGCGCGCCGCCGGTTGACCTTGGCGCGGGGCCAAATTCCGGCCCGGACTCGCGGGAGTTCTTCGGCTGGAAGATCTTGCTCTCGGTGCCCGGTCCCATCTCGTCGAGTGTCGGCTTGCGCGGACGTTCCACCTCTTTGCCGCGGGCGGGCTTCACTTCATGCCAGTTCGCGATGCCCATCTCGTCGAGCCCGGGCTTGTGCACTTTCGACGAGGCGCCGCCCGCTGATGAACTCTTGCCGTATTTGCCGCGCGCCTTGCCTTGTGCGGCCTTGTCGAGCCGCGCGGGCAGGTTGGCGGCATCGCCATATTTCTTCTCGCCCTTGTAGGCGCCGCCGCGCGCGGCGACGCCGCGCTGCTTGACGGTGGGATCATCGACCACGGCGAGTTCGGTGGCGCGCAGGCGTTTGACCTCGTCGCGCAGGCGGGCGGCTTCCTCGAAGTTCAGGTCGGCTGCGGCCTCGCGCATCCGCACTTCCAGATCGGCCAGCACGGCTTCGAAATTGTGCCCGATGGTGATGGCATCTTCGGCCATGCCGCCGCCGATATCCACCAGCACACGGTCGCCTTCATAGACCGAGTTCATGATGTCGCCGATCGACTTCTTTACGCTTTCCGGCGTGATGCCGTGCAACGTGTTGTATTCGACCTGCTTCTCGCGGCGGCGGTCGGTTTCGGCGATGGCGCGGGTCATCGAGCCGGTCATCTGGTCGGCATAGAGAATGACGCGGCCGTCGACATTGCGCGCGGCGCGGCCGATGGTCTGGATCAGCGAGGTCTCCGAGCGCAAAAAGCCTTCCTTGTCGGCATCGAGCACGGCGACCAGCGCGCATTCGGGAATGTCGAGACCTTCGCGCAACAGATTGATGCCGACCAGCGCGTCGAAGGCGCCGAGACGAAGATCCCTGATGATCTCGATCCGCTCGATGGTGTCGATATCGCTGTGCATGTAGCGCACGCGGATGCCCTGCTCATGCAGGAATTCCGTGAGGTCTTCCGCCATGCGCTTGGTGAGCACGGTGATCAGCGAACGATAGCCCTGGGCCGCGGTGGCGCGGACCTCGCCGAGGAGATCGTCGACCTGGGTGCGGGCGGGGCGGATATTGATCGGCGGATCGATCAGGCCGGTCGGGCGAATGACCTGCTCGACGAACACGCCGCCGGATTCCTGCAGCTCCCAGCCGGACGGCGTCGCCGACACCGCGACGCTCTGCGGGCGCATCATGTCCCACTCCTCGAAGCGCAGCGGGCGATTGTCCATGCAGGAGGGCAGGCGGAAACCGTATTCCGCGAGTGTCGCCTTGCGGCGGAAGTCGCCTTTGAACATGCCGCCGATCTGCGGCACCGTGACGTGGCTCTCGTCAGCGAACACCAGCGCATTGTCCGGGACATATTCGAACAGGGTCGGCGGCGGCTCGCCCGGCCGGCGGCCGGTGAGATAGCGCGAATAGTTCTCGATGCCGGCGCAGCTACCCGTGGCTTCCATCATTTCGAGATCGAAAGTGGTGCGCTGCTCCAGCCGCTGCGCTTCGAGCAGGCGGCCCTGATTGTGCAACTGGTCGAGCCGCCACTTCAGCTCTTCCTTGATCGATTTCATCGCCTGGATCAGCGTCGGCCGCGGCGTCACGTAATGTGAGTTGGCGTAGATCTTGATGAATTCGAGCTCGTCCTGCTTGTGGCCGGTGAGCGGATCGAACTCCTCAATGCTCTCCACGGTATCGCCGAACAGGTTCACGCGCCAGGCGCGGTCTTCATAGTGGGCCGGGAAGATGTCGATGACATCGCCGCGCACGCGGAAGGTGCCGCGGGTGAAATCGTGCTGGGTACGCTTGTATTGCAGCGCCACGAGATCGGCGATCAGCTGGCGCTGGTCGATGCGCTCGTCCTTCTTGAGCGCGAAGGTCATCGCGGTATAGGTTTCCACCGAGCCGATACCGTAGATGCACGACACCGACGCCACGATGATGACGTCGTCGCGCTCGAGCAGGGCGCGCGTCGCCGAATGGCGCATGCGGTCGATCTGCTCGTTGATGGACGAATCCTTCTCGATATAGGTGTCGGTGCGCGGGACGTAGGCTTCCGGCTGATAGTAGTCGTAATAGCTGACGAAATATTCGACGGCGTTGTCGGGGAAGAAGCTCTTGAACTCGCCATAGAGCTGCGCGGCCAGCGTCTTGTTCGGCGCGAGGATGATGGCTGGGCGCTGCGTGGCCTCGATCACCTTGGCCATGGTGTAGGTCTTGCCGGAGCCGGTGACGCCGAGCAGCACCTGCGTGCGGTCGTTGCGGTCGATGCCCTCGACCAGTTCCTTGATCGCGGTGGGCTGGTCGCCCTTCGGCTCATATTCGGATTTCAGCTCGAAGCGTACGCCGCCTTCGGATTTCTCCGGGCGCGGCGGACGGTGCGGCGTCCATATCTTCTGGTCCTTGAATTCCGGGCGGCCATCGCGCACCAGCGCTTCCAGCGCATCGGCGGTCGCCTGCACGCCCAGCGCTTCCATCTTGTTGCGCGGCGGGCGGGCCATTGCCGCGGCGTCGTCCTCCTCGGTGGTGTAGCCGAGCTGCCTGGCCAGTTCCGGATCCAGCGTCGGGATCGCCGCCGAGGTGTTGTAATTGGCCTGCGGCGCTTCCTCGAGACCCTTCTGCTCGCTCAGCCGCGGCGCATAGGGCGCGACGACGGGCTGTGGAAACGGCTGCAACGGCGTCGGGCGCATGCCCTCGTCGCCCTCGAATTTCTTCGGTGTCGATTTGCGCGCGCGATGCACCGCGGCCTCGCCGCCGGAGCGGCGCTCGAAGGAATTGGTCGGCGGCGGCTGCAACCCGGTGCCCGAGCCCATGCCGGCATCGCCGCGATTAATTGCGGGATTCAGCAATTCCGCCAGCGCGGGCCCGATCGGCTTGACGTCGGGACGGCCGGCGCCGGGCTTGGCTTTTGGGGTCTTGATTGATTTTGCGGGATTTTTCGGGGTGTCGGGTTTCTTCGCCATGGGCGGAATATGGGGCGAGTCCGGTGGCGATAAAAGGGGGCCCTACTTGAGCAGCTTCAACAGCTTCTTGCCGGCTGGCGTGGCGAATTCCCTGGCATCGATGGTGCCGTCATTGTCGGGGTTTGCCGCACGGAACCGGGTTTCCACCACGGCAAGATATTCCGCTCTGTCGAGCGTGCCGTCATTGTCCGGATTGGCGGCGGCGAGTTCGCTCTTGCTCATGCGGCCGCGCAACTCGCGGGCGTCCAGCGTGCCGTCCTTGTCGCGGTCGAGCAGGTCGAACAATTTGCCGGCGGCGGCCTTGGCCTCGGCCATGTCGACGGTGCCATCCTTGTCGGGATCGAGCCTGACGAGGAAACTGGCAGCGCTGGCTGGCAGCACGACGGCGAGCGGCAGGGCCAGCGACAACAGAACGGTCCGACGCGACAACGCCATGGCGGCCTCCCTCGAGTGCTATCCTTGATTGCAAGGATGCCTGAACAGAATAATCGATTCAAGAGACGAGAGTTGCTGTCCTGCAGGGGGCCGCTTCGTCACGCCTGTCCGGCGACCGGTTCCGCCCGCAGGCGCTTGAGCGATTCAGGCAGGCGCGCATCGACCCAGGTGCCGATGTCGCGCTGGTGGCGGTGGACATACAGCCCCAGCGCAATGATGCCGATGCCGATCAGCGACAGCGCGAACGGGAACAGCATCGAATCCTTGAAGATCTTCTCGGCGAGGTCGCCGAGATAGATGGCGATGCCGATGGTGCCGAACACCGCGAACACCCGCCGCGACAAAGCGACCGAGATCAGCAGGAAGCCGACGTTCAGCAGGCAGTATAGCGCCTTGTCGAGATTGGTGCCGTTCGACGTGGCGGTGATGCCGCCCCAGAATGTCAGCACGCCGAACAGATAAAGCCAGAATGCGAAATCGCCGCTGCGCTGGCGCAGGTTGACGATCACCGCAGCAACCAGAATGCCGAGGCCGAACCAGATGGAGACCTTGCGCGATAGTTCCCAGTTGCCATAACCCGCGCCCGCGATCCAGGGCACGACATCCATCGACAGGAACCACAGCGCAACCGCCATGATGAAGACGATGAAGGGAAAGCGATAGAACCGCAGCGCCACGATGGCTGCCGCGATGGTCGCAAGCTCCATGAAGACGAAGCTGCCCTTGATCCAGACATAGAAATCGCGCATCGCCTTCGGCCTGCCGAATTCGGTCCAGGCACCGTAGGCGTCCTGGATGCCGAACACGGCGAGCGGCGTCATTGCCACGGCCACGGCGATCAGCAGTCCGCCCGGCGTGCGCAGCTTCTTGACCGTCCAGAGATAGTGACCGGCGGCGGTGAACAGGCCGGCATAGACCAGCGCAGTGGCGGTCAGAGCCTGTCCGCCCATTTGCGAAAACGCCAGCGTCGAGAACAGCCCCATGGCTGATATCACCACCAGCGCGCCGGCGTACCAGAGCAGATGCACGACATCGAATTTGGGCCCGGCAGCCGGCTGCTCCGGCACGCGCGCCGTGAGGAAAGCCAGCAGGGCGTCGAGCTGCGTGGAAGGAAGCACGCCGGCTGTGACAGCCGCGCGCAGATCATCGGTCGAATATCGCATGCACTCTCTCCGCAACGCGCCATTCGACGCCGCAAGATGGATCAATCGAGTCAACAGGACTAGCTTCAGGAGACTATATGTCCTGCCGCGATGCCACGCCTTTGTCGAGCGCAGTGGCTGATACGTTCAATAAGCAGGCAAACGATCGGAGGGCGAATGCGACTGCTATAGCGGCCGCACCGCATTGCCCTTTGACAGGATCGACCCGGTCGTTCGCCTGATCGGCGAGCCGCCTTCGGGCTCCGGGGTGACCTCGAACAGCTGGTCGGTGACGATTTCCGGCGATAGTCGGGACCTCGCCGAAGCGACGGCGCCGCCGTGCTGCGCCAGGCGCGCGAATGGACACTCAACCCAAAAGCGATTGATGTGGATAAATCAATCAAAAGAAATGTCCTGATAAATATCAACTACGGGATGCGTCGCGAATCTGGCGAGCTTCACCTCATTACAAATCAAAGATTTGCTTGGGGGCGGTCATGTTTTCAGGATTCCCGACGCGCTTTACTGCGCGAATGACGGCGCTTGTTCTGGTGGCGTCAATGCTGACGGGGTGTGCGGAGTTCGATAAGCGCGGTGGCATAGTGGCAGAGGTCGAAGACTACGTCCTGTTTACGGCGCACACTAAGAGCCACCGGTTGTTTCGATCTTACATGCTGATCGGCGTCTTGATGGCAGCGGCACGGCAGGGCGGGCACAATCAAGCAGATCGAGCAGCGATCGAAGGAAGTTTGAAGGAGACCCTGAGTGTTGCCTTCGAGGCCTATGCCTGCCTCTACCAAAATCGGGGAGATGCACGTGAGGATCGACAAAACCGGACACTAACGGAATGGATGACGCAGGTCGCGAGCGATGCGCCGGCGAGTGCCACTTTCAAAACTATCGCCTTTGCGGAGCCGGCCAATTGTCAATTTTTCGATGAGAAGATGGCACGGCTTGACTATGCGCTTTACCGGTTAGCTCTGAGTGCGCTGTTCAACGAGAAGACGAACGCAAAACTTGCCACGATCCGCGATAAGCTTGTCGGTGAACTCCCCGTTCTGTCTGCATCGGCCAAAGCTGCCATCTTCACTGTCAAGGCTGCGAATGAAGCGACAAATATCGTGGATGATCTGCTCAATTTGAGCTTCTCCAGCCTCGGACCGACGCTCATCTTGCTGCCGCTGTACAGGGATGCGCTTGAGTTGAACATGTGGGTCATCCTGGATTCGCTCAACAAAGCCTGCAACCTCAATGTCAGCACTGATGCCGCTCGTCTTTTCAACGCGGATGGTACGCCTGCGCTCACAAACATGGAGCCTTGCGAGAAACGCGACTATGTTTACTACGTTTTAAGCCGAGGTGGCGGCAGTCTTCCGCTTTGGCGCAACTTCGTTCGCAACATGAACTATACAAACCCGTATGTTGAAGCGTACGCGCCGCACTTTATGCTCGTTAGTCGTTTTATCTGGCGGTCCTGCACGAACTATCTTACGGAGACGGAATGCGGTGCACTGATGACCAAAGCTTCTGTCTATGCGACGAAGCAGTCGATTCAGATCAATCTTAGTCATCCGAATGAGCGCTTTGATCGCATCGATAGTGCCGCTGCACCGAGAGCCACAAGAGTTGCGCAGCCCCCGTCAAAGCCCTCAGAAAGTCCACCGCAATCGTCTTCTAGTCCAGCCGCCCGGGACCCTGATCCAACCGGCTCAATCGCGAAGCCGGAGAAGCCTACACAACCGACAACTCAGTGATGGCGTCCAGGATCCTTATTTCGCGGGGGCATGACTTCGGCACGAGCGATGAGGAGGCTTAAAGCGCCCGCGCCGCATTGCCCTTGAACAGGATCGGCCCGGTCGGTCGGTCGATCGGCGAGCCGCCTTCAGGCTCCAGCGTGATCTCGAACAACTGATCCGGGACGGTTTCCGGCAGTGCTTCCAGATCGAGCTGCAATGTCCGCGACTGTCCGGTGAGACCGATGGACTTCGGGCCGATGTCGCGATCCCACAGGGTCCAGACCTGCAGCGTGCGGCCGGCGGGGACGTCGATCGGGCGCAGCGGGATCAGCTCGACGCGGCCGTCGGAGAAGGTGTTGACGATGGCGCCGGTTTCCCTGGTGGCGTCGTTGACCAGCACGGCGACATAGATCGGCTTGCGCTGCGCCAGGGCGATCAGTTCGCGGCGCAGCTGGCGCGACGTTGCGAGCGCGCCGATCAGGATCACCACAAGCATCAAGGCCGCGAGCACCCCGCCGATCCCGGTGCTGCGCCAGAAGCCGATATTATCCCACAGCGTTGCGCCGCGCAGCGCGGCACGGGCGCCGGGCAGCGGGATCGCCGGTTTCACCTTGGTGGAGTCGGCAATGCGGTCCCACAGCGCAGCACTGGGGGCGAGCGCTTCGGCTGTGGCGTCGAGATCGGCCAATCGCTCGCGCCAGGTGCTGACGGCCCTGGCGAAATCGGCATCGTCGGTCATGCGCGCTTCGGCAGCGGCGAGCTCCGCGCCTTCCAGCAGGCCCATCACATAGTCCGCCGCGAGATCGTCGGTGGAACGCGTGTTGTCGTCGTGCATGCTCATCCCATGCACTCCTGCAGTGCGAACAGACTGCGGCGGACCCAGCTCTTCACGGTGCCCAAGGGCACCTTCAGTCGTCCGGCCAGTTCGCCATGGCTCATGCCATGGACATAGGCCAGCACCACGACATCGCGGCGCGGGCGGTCGATACGCTCGAGGCATTTGCGCAGCGCCGAGGTCTCCGGCATCCGCGTCACGGTCCCCTCGCAGTCGATATCGAGCGCGCTGTCGTCGGATGCGTCATAGCGATGCTCGTTGCGGTGAATGCTGAGCGCGCGGTTGCGCACGACGGCATAGAGCCAGCCGCGCGCCGAGCCGCGATGCGGATCGAACGAGGCGGCCGCACCCCAGATCCGCACGAAGGCATCGTGCACGGCTTCCTCCGCCAGATCCTGCCGGAACAGGATACGGCGAGCGACGCCGATCATCTTCGGGGCTTCGCTATTGTAGATCATCTGCAGAGCCGTGCGATCGCCGGCTGCGCAGCGCGCCAGCGCGGCCGACAGCTGCGCCTCGCGCGCGTGGCCGAGGCCCGCTTCGTCGCGCCGGGTCTCGGTAATGGTGCCATTCCCAGTCATGTCCATGCCCTAGCATGGTCAGTCTACCTTTGCCGCGCGCAATTGGATGCACCCAAATGAATTTATTTTCAGGGGCGTGCATCCAGTCGGGAGGGCCCGCCGGTAGTCCTTGTGTCGGTCCCGAGGGGATCGCGGAAACACAGGGAGCCACTTATGTCATTTCGTTCGCTTTTCGCCGCCTCCGCCGCGCTGCTGCTGATCCCCGCGGCCGTCGCTAATGCCGCCCAGGTCGCAGCCCTGGTCGGCGGCGACACCATTGCGACGGTCGACACCGCGCAGAAGAAGGCGACCGGGTCCGTCAAGGTCACTGGTATTTCCGGCGCGCTGGTCGGCATCGATGTCCGGCCGGCCGATGGCATGCTCTATGGCTTGGTCGATGACGGCACCGTGGTCACCATTGCCGCGGACGGCACGGCGACGGTGAAGTCGAAGCTCGACACCATGCTGGCCAAGGGCGTCACCGCCACCGTCGACTTCAACCCCGTGGCCGATCGTCTGCGCGTGATGGGCTCGGACGGCATGAGCCTGCGCGCCAATGTCGACGACGGCAAGGTCACCAAGGACGGCGATCACAAATATGCCGAGACCGACATGCACAAGGGCGAAAAGCCCAACGTCATTGCCGGCGCCTATACCAATTCGGTGAAGGGTACCAAGGAGACGGCGCTGTTCAACATCGATGGCACCATCGGCGCGCTGGTCAAGCAGGCGCCGCCGAATGACGGCATCCTCGGCGCGGTCGGCAAACTCGGCATCAAGCCGGCGACTGTCGCCTTCGATATCTGGTCGGATGGCACCAGGAATGAAGCCTGGCTGATGGCGGACGGCACGCTCTATTCGGTCGATCTCGCCACCGGCAAGGCGACCGAGGCCGCCAGGATTTCGGACGTCACGGGCAAGGTGACGGATATCGCCATCATGGGCATGTAAGTCGCACGCTGCGATTTCACGCAACATCACCAACGAATGCCGCATTCCGTGGGAGCGCGGCATTCACGTTCTGCAGAGCGGATCTGCATTCCCGTGCTCCGCCGGCATTGACTTCACTTGGTCGTTCTGGCGAACTCGATGCAACCGCATTCAGTTCGGATGCATGCCATCCAACACGCGCAGGAACACCCGATGATCGACCTCTACTACTGGAGCACGCCGAACGGCCACAAGATCACGATCTTTCTTGAGGAGGCGGGGCTGCCCTACAAGGTCATCCCGGTGAATATCGGCAAGGGCGACCAGTTCAAGGACGAGTTTCTGGCCATCGCACCGAACAACCGCATTCCGGCGCTGCTCGATCATGCGCCCAAGAGCGGCTCGAAACCGATCTCGGTGTTCGAGTCCGGCGCGATGCTGCTGTATCTCGCCGAGAAGACCGGGCAGTTCCTGTCCGATGATCTCGCTGTGCGCTATGATGCGATCCAGTGGGTGTTCTGGCAGATGGGCGGCCTCGGCCCGATGGCCGGACAGAACCATCACTTCCGCAACTACGCGCAGGAAAAGATCACTTACGCCATCGATCGCTATGTGAACGAGACCAACCGGCTCTATGGCGTGCTCAACAAGCGCCTTGCGGACCGCAAATTCATCGCCGGCGACTATTCGATTGCCGATATGGCGAGCTATCCCTGGATCGTGCCCTACAAGAATCAGAGCCAGGACATCAACGACTTCCCGCATCTCAAGCGCTGGCTCGAAACCATCGCCGAGCGTCCCGCCGTCAAGCGCGCTTATGAGATCGCCAAAGAGGTCAATCCCAATTTCGGGCAGCCGCCGATCCGCACCGAGGAAGAGCGCAAGCTGCTGTTCGGCCAGACGTCCGCTGTCGTGAAGAATTAGACCGGAATTAAGAGAAGCAATCATGGCGCTGCAACTGTTCGAACTGGTCGGCACTGACGAAGATCGTCCCTTCAGCCCGTTCTGCTGGCGCATCCGGATGGCGCTGGCGCATAAGGGCCTCGAAGCGACGTCGGTACCCTGGCGTTTCACCGAGAAGGACGCGATCAAGCCGCACCAGTCTGAAAAGGTGCCCGTGCTGCTCGATGGCGAGCACGTAGTCAGCGATTCCTGGGCGATCGCCAATTATCTCGAAGACACCTATCCGGATCGTCCGTCACTGTTCGGCGGCGAGGGCGGCCGCGCCATGGGGCGGATGCTGAACTGGTGGGGCGACACCGTCGTGGTCGCCGGCATGTTCCCGTTCATTGTCGCGGATATTCATGGTCATCTGCGTCCGGTCGATCAGGTCTATTTCCGCGAGAGCCGCGAAGCGCGGTTCAAGAAGTCGCTGGAAGAGGTCGCGTCCAATCGCGACACGGGCGTCGATGCCTTCCGCAAGTCGCTTGATCCGATGCGCCTCACCCTGAAGACGCAGCCGTTCCTTGGCGGCGCCGCGCCAAACTATGCCGACTACATCGTATTCGGCCCGTTCCAGTGGGCGCGCGCGATCTCGCCGTTCAAGCTGCTGGCGGAAGACGACGCGATCTATGCATGGCGCGAAAAAATGCTTGATGCTTTTAACGGCATGGCGCGGAACTCGGCGGGCTATCCGGTCTGAGTTCCACTCTCTCTATGGGCGATGAATGGAGCAGTCGCTGGTATTCATGTCCGCATACCAGCGGTGTTCTCGTGGTGCTTGGTGCCTTCGTGAAAATCCGAGGATATTCCCTGTAACTCTCGCTATAAGGGAATACCTCAACGATTCACGCTGTCTCACGCGCCAAGGTCTCTATGTCCGTTCCGCCTACCAATCTCGCCGACGATGCCGTGATGTTCGACCTAGCCCCGGTCTCGCTCTGGATCGAGGACTACAGCGACGTGAAGGCGCTGTTCGAGCAGTGGCAGGCGCAGGGTGTTGACGATATCGAGACATTCCTGCTTGCCAATCCCGAACGGGTCCGCGAGTGCTCGCAGCACATCCGCATTCTCAAGGTCAATCGCAAGACGCTGTCACTGTTCGGCGCGCGCGACCTGTCTCACCTGACGCTCAGTCTCGGCCTGGTGATGCGCGACGATACGTTCAAGAGCCACGTGTCGGAACTGGCCCAGCTCTGGAGCGGCCGGAATCATTTTTCCAGCCATACGGTCAACTACACGCTGAAGGGCGAGCGCCTCGACATCCAGCTGCACGGCATTGTTCTTCCCGGGCATGAAGAGCGCTGGGATCGCGTGATGATCGCCATCGAGGATGTGACCGAACGCGAAGGCGCGCGCCGTCGCCTCGCGGAGAGCGAGAATTATGCGTTCGGCCTGTTCGCGCATTCGCCGGTGTCGCTGTGGGTCGAGGATTTCAGCGGCGTCAAGCGCCTGGTGGACGACGTTCGCGCGCGGGGTATCGAGGATTTTCGCGTGTTCACGGATGTGCACGAGGAATTCGTTTTGCGCTGCATGAGCGAAATCCGCGTGCTCGATGTCAACAGCCGCACGCTCGAACTGTTCGGCGCGCCCGACAAGGACACGTTGCTCCGTCAATTGTCGGATGTATTTCGCGACGAGATGGAGCCGCATTTCCGCGAACAACTGATCGACCTGTGGGAGGGCAAGCTGTTCCAGCAGCGTGAGGTCGTCAACTACGCGCTCGACGGCACCAAGCTTCATCTGCTGCTGCAGTTTTCAGTATTGCCAGGGCATGAGCGCGACTGGTCGCAGGTGCAGGTCGCGCTGACCGACATCACGGCGCGCAAGAAGGCGGAAGCTTATCTGGAATATCTCGGCACCCACGACGTATTGACGCGCACCACGAACCGCTCGTTCTTCGTGGACGAACTCAACCGGCTCGAACGCAAGGGATCGCAACCGGTCACCGTGATCGTCGCCGATCTCAACGCACTGAAAGCTGCCAATGACGATCTTGGCCATGCCGCCGGCGACGGGTTGCTGCGCCGTGCCGGCGAGGTGTTTGGCGAACTGGTCGAAAAGCCGGCGACGGTGTCGCGCATCGGCGGCGACGAATTCGCCGTCTTATTGCCCGGAGTCGATGCTGCCGGCGGCGAAGCTGTGCTTGCCTCGCTGGCGCGACTGATCGAGGTCAACAACCAATACTATCCGGATCTGACGCTGAGTCTCTCCACCGGGATTGCCACCAGCCGGACCGGCGAGCGGCTCGAAGCCGTGGTCAAGCGCGCCGATATGGAAATGCTGCAAGCCAAACGCAGCTACTATGCGCAGCCCGATCGCGACCGGCGCAGCGCGGGCATGGTGTAGGCAGGCTGCGGGAGCCGATGCGCAATCGCGCGCGACGTGGATCAGGCACGTCCGTCAGGTCGTGGCGTGCGCCGCCGCCTTGGCGCGTAGGCAGTCGCGACACAGGCAGTCGCCGCCTGTGGTCGGCATCGGCAGTTTCGCGGTCTCCTCGGCGCACCAGCAATTGCCGGACAGGTCGCAGCCGAATTCAGTCCCGCAGTCCGAACAAGTCAGGCGGCGGCTGAGCGGCTGTGCAGTTTCTGTCCGATAATTCATGAAAGCAGCCCAAATTTCAGCGCGATTTTCATGCCGGGTTCATCTGTTCCGCCCGTATATCGGGTGTGGCGCCTGTGACGGCCAGATGCATCATAGGACGAAGGCAGAGTGAGGGAAACCCGATGGCCCGCGACCCGCAAGGTGCGCTGATCGCGCTGAATCGCTTCGGTTTTGGCGCGCGCGGCGGCGCCTCCGGCGATATCGTCAATGCGGCCTCCGACCCCCGCGGCTTCGTGAAAGCCGAGCTCGCGCGCCCCAATGCGGCGCTGCTGGAATTGCCCGGCCTGCAATCGACGACGGAACTGGGGCAGGCGATGTTTGCCTATCAGCTGGAGGTGAAGACGGCGCGTGAGGCGGCGCTGAAGACACCGGGCCGGGTGCCGGTTGAAGCGCCGCCGGCTGCGATGGACAAGAAGCCGGAAGCGCCAGCCATGACCGGCAACACCACCATGACCGTGCAGCCCGATGCGACGAAGCCGCCGCCGGCCGTCGCGCTGCCGCCCAATGTGGTGCAGAAAACCTATCGCGCAGAAGCGCTGGCGCGGATCCAGCGCGCGACTATTGCCGAGGGTGGCTTCGTCGAACGCCTCGTCGTGTTCTGGTCGAACCATTTCTGCATCTCGGCCAGCAAGGGCGACCCGGCGCGGATGTGGGCTGGCTCATTCGAACGCGAGGCGATCCGCCCTTATGTGTTCGGCAAATTTACCGACATGCTGAAGGCCGTCGAACAGCATCCGGCGATGTTGTTCTTTCTCGACAACCAGCAATCGATCGGCCCGAATTCGAAAGCCGGCGAGAGGGGCAAGCGCGGACTTAATGAGAATCTCGCGCGCGAGATCATGGAACTGCATACGCTCGGCGTCGGTGGTGGTTACACACAGGCCGATGTGACGTCGCTGGCGCGGATCATCACCGGCTGGACCTTTGCGGGCCGTGAAGGAAAGATCGGCACCCCCGGCAGTTTCGCCTTCAACGCCAATGCGCATGAGCCCGGGCCGCAGCAATTGCTGGACAAGACCTATGACGACACCGGGGTGACGCAGGGCGAAGCCGCGCTCGCCGATCTCGCACGCCATCCATCGACGGCGAAATTCATCGCCAGGAAATTCGCGCAGCATTTCGTGGCTGATGCGCCGCCGCCGGCACTGCTGGCGCGGCTGGAAGGCATGTTCACAAAGACCGACGGCGATCTGAAGGCGCTGGCGCTGGCGCTGCTCGATTCCAATGAGGCTTGGCAGATGCCAATGGCCAAGCTCCGCACGCCCTATGAATATCTGATTTCCACCGGTCGATTGCTGGCACGTATCCCGGAAGATCCCGGCCGTTACTTTGCGGGGCTGCAGACGCTCGGCCAGCCGCTCTGGACACCGCCGGGGCCGAACGGTTTTCCGGACGGCAATGCCGCCTGGGCGGTGCCCGAAGGCATGAAGCTGCGGCTCGATCTCGCGGCGCAGGTTTCGTCGCGCATTCCCGACAGTATCGATCCGCGCGAGATGCTCGACGTGGTCGCCGGCGAGGCGGCCTCATCCGAAACACGACAGACGATCGCGCGCGCGGAGACGCGGCAACAGGCCTTGACGCTGCTGCTGATGTCGCCGGAATTCCAGAGGAGATGACGATGGACTGCTGTGAAAGCCGGACCTCGCTCGGCACGACGCGCCGCTCGTTCTTGCTGTCAGGCGCAGCCTTTGCCGCCTGGGCCTATATCCCGAAGTTCGCGCGCGCTGCGGACGCGCGCGATCCGCGCCTTGTCGTCGTCATCCTGCGCGGCGCGCTCGATGGCCTCGCCACAGTCGCGCCGCTCGGCGATCCCGATTACGCGGGCCTGCACGGCTCGATCGCGCTGGCGAAGGACGGACCCAGCGCGGCCATCGCGCTGGATTCGTTCTTCGGCATGCATCCGGCGATGCCGGAATTCGCGCGGATGTATCGCGACAAGAAAGCGGCCGTGGTCCATGCGGTGGCGACGTCCTATCGCGAGCGCTCGCATTTCGACGGCCAGGATGTGCTGGAGAGCGGCTATGCTGGCCCCGGCCGCGTGCAGTCCGGCTGGCTCAACCGCGCTATCGAAGCGTTACCGCGTGGCGAGCGCGTCTCGTCGGGTCTTGCGATTGGACCGACCACGCCGCTGGTGCTGCGCGGCGCCGCGCCGACTGTCGGCTGGGCGCCGGTCAATCTGCCCAATGCGGCCGACGATACGGCGATGCGGCTGATGCAACTCTATCAGGACCGCGATCCCGCTTTGGCGACGGCACTGTCGCAGGGCCTGAAGCTCGACAAGATCGCCGTTGGCGACGAGATGAAACCGAAGGGCGGCGGCAATGCCGTGGCGGCGATGCGCCAGGTCGCACGCGGCGCAGCGAAACTGATGGCTGCCGATGACGGCCCGCGCATCGCGGCGCTGGCCTTCGACGGATGGGATACCCATGCGCAGGAAGGCGGCCCGGTCGGGCGCCTCGCGCAATTGCTCGGCGGTCTCGATGGCGCGCTGGCGGAATTCGAGAGCGGGCTTGGGCCGCATTGGAAGGACACCATTGTCGTGGTCGCCACCGAATTCGGTCGCACCGCCAAGATCAACGGCACCGCCGGCACCGATCACGGCACCGGCACGATTGCGTTGCTTGCGGGTGGCGCGATCAAGGGCGGCCGGGTGATTGCGGATTGGCCGGGCCTTGCGAATGGCAAACTGTATGAGGCCCGCGACCTCGCGCCGACAACCGATCTGCGCGCGATCTTCAAGGGCGTGCTCCACGATCACCTCGGCATCAGCGAGCGTGCACTGGCCGAGCAGGTGTTTCCGGATAGCGCACTGGTGAAGCCGGCGAAGGGATTGGTGGGGTAGCTACAGAAGAACTCGTCATGCCCGGGCTTGTCCTGGGCATCCACGCCTTTGCTAAATCGACAGTGGTCAAGACGTGGATGGCCGGGACAAGCCCGGCCATGACAGAAATTGTAGTGATGCGCGTTGCTGGGCTACGTTGCCAGCGTAATCCCGTCGATCTCCGTCATCTCCTCCGCCGTCAGCTTCCACTGCGCCGCCTTCACATTTTGCTCGATCTGCTCCGGCGATGATGCGCCGGCGATGACGCTGGAGACTTGCGGGCGGGCGGCGAGCCACGAGAAGGCGAGCTCAAGCATCGAATGGCCGCGCGCGCTGACGAAGGCCTGCAGTTGATCGACCAAGGCGATGTTGCGCGGGTTCAGATAGCGCTCCTGCATATAGGGGGTCTTGCCGAAGCGCGTATCGGCGGGGACGTTCTTCAGGCCGGCATATTTACCGGTCAGCATGCCGCCGGCGAGCGGGAAGAATGGCAGCAGGCCGAGATTGAAATGCTGTGCGGCCGGCAGCAGGTCCTTCTCGATGTCGCGGACGACGAGACTGTATTCGTCCTGGCACGACACGAAGGGTGCAACGCCCATCTGGCGCGCGGCCATCTCGGCTTCGGCGATGCGCCAGGCCGGGAAGTTGGAATTGCCGATATAGCGCACCTTGCCCTGGCGGACGAGGTCGTCGAGCGTACGCAGCGTCTCCTCGATGGGCGTCAGCGCATCGTAATCGTGCTGCTGATACAGATCGATATAGTCGGTCTTCAACCGCTTCAGGCTGGCTTCGACGGCGCTCATGATGTAGCGGCGCGAGGCGCCCTGCTTGCTGCCGTCATTGCTCATTGGCTTGCCGTATTTCGTCGCCAGCACGATGTCCTTGCGGCGATCGCCCAGCACTTCGCCCAGCACCGTCTCGGAGCCACCCATGCCGGCATAGATGTCGGCGGTGTCGAACAAAGTGATGCCGAGATCGATCGCCTTGTGGATGACCTTGCGCGCGGTCTCCAGATCGGTGCGCTGGCCGAAATTGTTGCAGCCGAGACCGACGGCGGAGACGCGAAGGCCGGAGCGGCCGAGATTGCGGATTTCCATGATGAGTGTGCCTTGTGAGGGAAGCGCGGACCAGGGTTATGGCGCGGGCCTCGTCGCGCAGCAAGACGCTCTGCATCATGGCAGTCGCGCGGGCGCTCAGGCGATGGCGGACGCGGACTCGGGCGGTTGAGCGTCGGGCGCGGGCAGGGCGGTCGGGGTCTTCCGCGGCGGGCCGGCGCGCAGGGCTGCGGATGTCATGCGCCGCACGGCGTTTTCCGCGTTACGCGTGATGGTCTTGCGATCAGCGGACATGTCATAGGCGACGGCCTCGCCCCAGCTTACGACGACGTCGATGGCGCCCGACGACAGGATGCCGATGAAATGCGGGATCAGATCTATGTCGCCATACCATGCCACGTTTTCGCGAAAGGCGCGGCCGACCGGCAATCCACCGAAGCCGACATAGGCGATCGACATCGGTTGCACCGTGATCTCTTTGTGATGCGTGGAATCGCCGAGCGCGTGATGCACCGAGCCGACCAGTGCCGAGCGAAACGGCAGCACGCGCATGCCGTCGCTGGAAGTGCCCTCCGCGAACAGGACCACCGCGTCGCCGGACAGCATGCGGTCGCCGATTTCCTGCGCCGTCGCGCCGGTCTTCTGGCGGCGTTCGCGCTCGACAAAAATCGTGCGCTGCAATTTGGCAAGCCAGCCGAACACCGGCCATTTGGCAACTTCGCTTTTGGCGACGAACACCACGGGCGCCCTGGCGCCGATAATGATGATGTCGAGCCATGAGACGTGATTGGAGAGGATCAATACCGGCGTGTCCGTCGTCCGCTTGCCGACCTCGTGAATGCGCACGCCGATCAGCGCGCAAAGCACGCGGTGAAACAGATGCGGAATGCTCTGCTGCCAGCGCAGGCCGAAGGCCAGTGCGATCAGCTGAAACGGCGCCAGCAGCAGCGTCAGCATGGTCAAGGAGAGCAGGACGGCGGCGAAACGGATCATGGGTTTGTTATACCGGGGCCGACTTCCGCAGGCAAAGTCAGTTGCATGAATTAAAAGAAACCAAGGCAAAAAGAAGCGGTCCCGGTCAGCGCGGCAACTGACGGAGACCGCTGGGGAAGCACCCGATTGGCGACGGGGGGAAGCAACCGGCTGCATGGGAAGCCTAGCCGGGGCGAGTGACATCGCCATGACAACCCGGGATATCCACAGGTGGCGTTACGCCCTATTCGGCTGCATCCAGCCGGTGGGAGCCGAACACGTCGCCCTCACGCAGCGCCAGATAATAGTCGCGCTCGGAGAGGTCGTCAGTGTGACGAATGAGGTCGGTCACCGGAGTGTAGCTCAGCATCCGCCCTCCATCGGGCAGCACGGCGCAACTCAGCCGCAGCACCCGGCCATTGGAGAGGCGCAACGTCGTCGGCGTGGAAGTGCCGGCGCGGATCATCTCGACGCACCTGGCGATGAAGTTGTCGACTTCGTCGTCGGGGAGGGCGTAAGCGTGGATATCGCGCGCGTGATACATCAGCGCGATCAGCGGCGGCTTGCTGTCGGCCTTCTCGTCGGGGAGCGTGAAGTAGTCGCGGAAGGCGCGGTTGATGAATTCGGCGCGGGTGTCGGCATTGAGAAGCACGATACCGATATCGATCCGGTCGAGCGCAGCCGAAAGGCGCTGGGCGGTGGCTTGCTGCTCATTCTCGCGGGCCCGGGCCGCGCGTCGCAGCCGAAAGAGGCGGATTGCCAAAGTGATCCCAACGGCTGCGATCACAATGATCGCCGTTTCAATTCCCGGATCGAGAATCAGTCGCCAATCGTACTGCATCGGCTGTACCTGTGTCCGTACAAAGGTAAGAAACGCAGGTTGGCCTCTGGTTGCAAAAAGGCCCACAATTTCCCGGCGGTATAGCTAACGGCGCGTGAAGAGCCCGGCATCATTTTCCCCTTGTTCGCTTCAAATGCTATCGATGCCCGGAACCGGCGCCGGCCCCTGAATGTTAGCGCCGGGATTTAAAAAGGACCCCGATCGAATGCCCTTCACCATTCCGCCGCTGCTGCTACCGATTTTGATGCTGCTGGCCTCGAATATCTTCATGACCTTCGCTTGGTATGGCCATCTCAAATTCAAGGATCACTCGTTGCCCCTCGTCATCATGGTGAGCTGGGGCATTGCCTTCTTCGAATACTGGCTGGCGGTGCCCGCCAACCGCTGGGGCAGCGAAGTCTACAATGCCGCCCAGCTCAAGACGATGCAGGAAGTCATCACGCTGGTCGTGTTTGCTGCATTTTCGGTGCTGTATCTGAAGGAGCCGCTCGGCTGGAATCACGCGCTGGGCTTTGCCTTCATCGCGCTCGGGGCGTTCTTCATTTTTCACAAGTGGTCGTAGCAGCGACCGCTTACTTCCCGGCTGGCGTAATCCGCAAGATTCGTCCTGCCGAACTATCCGTCAGCAGCCACAGTGCGCCGTCCGGTCCTTGCCGGACGTCGCGGATGCGTTCGTTGAGATTTTGCAGGACGCGCTCTTCGGACGTGACCGTGTTTCCGTTGAGCTGTAGCCGCACCAGCATCTGGCCGGCCAGGGCGCCGGTGAACAGGCTGCCGCGCCAGCGCGGGAAGAGATCGCCGGTATAGAACGTCATGCCGGACGGGGCGATCGACGGCACCCAGTATTTCACGGGTTGCTCCATGCCCGCCTTCGACGTGGTTTCGTGGATCTTCGCGCCGGAATAGTCGATGCCGTAGCCGATCACCGGCCAGCCGTAATTCTTGCCCTTGCCGATGATGTTCACTTCATCGCCGCCGCGTGGCCCGTGCTCGGTCTCCCACAACTCACCGGTCGCCGGATTGATGGCGAGGCCTTGCTGGTTGCGATGACCGTAGCTCCAGATCTCCGGCCTGGCACCGTCGCGGCCGACAAATGGATTGTCTTTCGGCACAGATCCATCCGGCGCGATACGGATCAGCTTGCCGAGATGATTATCGAGACTCTGCGCCTGATCGCGGCCGCTATAGTGTTCGCCGAGTGTAACAAACAGGTTGCTGTCAGGCGCCTGAACAATACGGCAGCCGTGGTGATTGCCCGACGACAGCGGGCCGTCCTGGCGAAAGATCACCTTCATGTCGTCGAGGCGCGGCGCAGCGCCGTCGATGAGCTTGCCGCGCGCCACGGCGGTGCGACCGCCGCTGCCCGAACGTTCCGAGTAGCAGAAGTAGATCGTGGTGTTCTGCGCGTAGTTCTTGTCGGTGATGACATCGAGCAAACCGCCCTGGCCGACGGCCATCACCTCGGGCACGCCTTTCACCGCAGGCGACAACTGTCCCTGCGGCGAGACGATACGGATGCGACCGGGCCGTTCTATAACGAGCATGCGGCCCTCGGGCAGGAACGCCAGTGCCCATGGATAAGCGAGGCCGCAGGCGACGGTCTGTACTTCGAGCCTGCCGGCCGACGAGCCGAACGAGGTATTTTCGCCACGGGTGGTCGTGGCGATCAGAAGGCTCGCGGTCACGACGATAGCCGCCGTCAACGTGACGGTGACCCAGATCACGGGCCTTTTCATCGGTATGGCTCCATCACGGAGTCGCAGGTTGCATAAGCGATGCGCGGCATCGCGGCTGAGTGTTTATGAGTTGTGGGGACCGTCAGAGCGGCATCGCACTCGCCACCGGGATCGACATCACGGTGAGGGCGAGAATGACGCAGAGCGACAGACAACCAACCGCGAGCGACGCCGCGACGGCGTGGGTCAACCGGGTGGATGCGATGGACGTGGGGCGCGCCTGAAATCCTGCACCCACGCGAAGCGACCGTATCATGGCCGTAAATCCTTCAAATCGCGGGCGAATCACCCGCGTGCTACAAATTCGCAGCTGCGGCAGGCGAGATTTGGGCGGGATTGGCCGTAACTATGGCAGGAAAATGGCATTCACGGCGTCTATGCCCGCTATTTCAGGACCTAAGCGTCGGCGACTACGTCCAAAGTATCGTATTCCGACGATGTCGGATGCCAGTCCATGGAGATAAAGCCCGGCTGGGTCTCCACCAGTCGCAGCCAGCGGCGGATCGACGGAAAGCTGGACAGGTCGAAATCGCACTTCTCGGCGACGTGGGTGTAACCGTACAGCGCGATGTCGGCGATGGTCAGCTGGCCCGCGGCGAAGAAGTCATGGATCTTGAGGTGATTCTCCATCACCTGCAGCGCGGCGTAGCCCCGCTCCATCCAGTCTTCCAGCGCGTGGGTCTGCAGGTCGCGACCACCGCGCACCAGGCATAGCCAGAAATAGGCAGCACCGAGATTCGGCTCCAGCGCGTGCTGCTCGAAGAACATCCACTGCATGGCTTCGGCACGGTCCATCCGCGATTCCGGCGCCAGAGACGTGCCGATGGCGACATACCAGAGGATGGCGTTGGATTCGGCGAGATAGCGGCCTTCGGCAATCTCGAGCAGCGGCACCTGGCCGCTGGGATTCTTGGCCAGAAATTCCGGGGTACGGCTCTCGCCGCGCAGAATGTCCACTTCGATGGCGCGATAAGGCGCGTCCAGGAACGCCAGCGCAAGGCGAACCTTGTAGCTATTGCCAGAGCGCTGCATCGAATAGAGTTTGTACATTCGCAGATGTTCAATTCATTTCAGGTCAAGGCAACTGCGCGATTGGCCAACGCGTATCGCGGTTAGACAATGATGCTGATGCGAGCCTGTCGCAAGGCCCAAGGAATGGAAAAAGTCGAAAACGGCTGCGGCAGTCTGGATTGAGAAAAATGTATGTCAGGCAGCATTCCGCAATGGAAGATCACGCTGCCGCGATCTGTGTGTGAAGGTGCTGCGATGTGCTGTTATCAGCGAGTGCGCGCCGCACCACGATGATATAGAAAACGACCATCACCAGAAAGCCGAGCGGCAGTTCGATGGCGCCGGCGATGCTGCGCGTCAGCAGCGGCATGATCCAGGTCAATGCGAGCAGGCTGATCTCATAATCGCGAAATCCTGTGCTGAAGCCGGTTACGATCATGAATGCAATGGCTGGACCGAGAAGCATCAGATCGTAGTCAAGCACGTGCGGCGAAGCGAGAAGGGTTGCGATCAACAGGATTGCGGCCTTGAGATTTGCGTCACGTGCGACGCGCCACGCCCAGACTGCGCTGGCAATCACGGCGATCGAGACGATGCCCTGGACGAGATACGCGGATAGGATATTTCCCCTCCACATCCGTATTGCCGCGAATGCGCTCTGCAGTTTCTCGAATCCGACCTGTCCCTGTTCGAGCAGGAGCTGACGCGATGTCTCGGTAACGGATGCGAAAGCGATCCAGCAGTCGATGCCGAACAAGGCGGTCGCGATACACGTGAGAGCGATGATGGTGATGGTTGCTGCAGCAATGCATCGCCACTGGCCCGCCGCGAATAACGCCAGCGGAATGACAATGGCAAATTGCGGCTTGTAGGCCATCAGCGCAAACAGGATGCCTGCAAGATAAGGGCGCTGCGGAAGAGCGAGCAGGGCGCTGCCGAACAGGCCCGCGGTCAAAAAGCCGTTCTGACCATGACCGAGATTGATGAATGCCGCTGGGAACGCCATCGCTACCGGGAGCCACAAGCGATGGACCGCATCAGGCAGGGCAGCTCGTTTCAGGATCGCCGAGATCACGAACAGGTAGAATACGAAGCTGCCGCCCTGCCAGATAGCAAGCGCGAACGGGTAGGGGAGCATTGCCAGCGGAGTTGCGACCAGCAGAAAAATCGGCGGATAGAACCAGGCGTAATAGGGGGTATCGCTGCCGAAAAGTTGCTGCTGGCGCGCGTAGTGCGCCGCTACCGTATAACTATCGTGGGCTTTGCCCTCGAGGGCGAGCGCTCCCGCGGTATAGAAGCTTGAGAAATCGGTCCCGATCGGCTTGCCGTTGCGGTCGATCACGCCATCCGAGACCGCAATCCAGCCGGCGACGGCCAATATGCCCAGAGCGAGCACGATCAGGCTGTAAGCCCGCACGCGTTCGAGGGTCAGCCATGCGCCGCTTTCAATGTGCTGCCAGATCCGGATCATTCTAAGGGTGCATTTTGGCTCAAATCGTCGATTGCGGCGTGCGGTTGACGCTACCGGCCCCCGTTTAACGCTTGCTGAATTGCATCACTTCCAGATGTGTTTTTGCCCAAGCTTCTTGCGATGCAACGTCGCACGCACTAGGGTGCGCCGATCCCAGCAGGATCAGCCATTTTGACGTCGCCGACCGCGGGTCCGCGACCTTTCTCAGGAGAAGATGATGTCGTTTTTGTCCGCTGCGCTCGACCGTGTGAAGCCGTCCGCGACGATCGCGGTGACGGATAAAGCACGTGCGCTGAAAGCAGCCGGCCGCAACGTCATCGGCCTTGGTTCGGGCGAGCCCGATTTCGACACCCCGGCGAACATCAAGTTGGCAGCGATTCACGCCATCGAGGCCGGCAAGACCAAGTACACCGCCGTGGACGGTATTCCCGAACTGAAGGAAGCCATTATCGGCAAGTTTCAGCGCGAGAACGGCCTGACCTACAAGCCGAACCAGATCATCGTCGGCACCGGCGGCAAGCAGGTGCTCTACAACGCGCTGATGGCGACGCTGAACCCGGGTGACGAAGTCATCATCCCGGCGCCGTATTGGGTGAGCTATCCGGAAATGGTGGCGTTGGCCGGCGGCACGCCCGTGTCCGTGGTCTGCACCGCAGAATTCGGCTTCAAGCTGCAGGCTTCCGCGCTGGAAGCGGCGATCACGCCGAAAACCAAGTGGATCATCCTGTGCTCGCCGTCGAACCCGACGGGCGCCGCCTACAAGAAGTCGGAGCTCAAGGCACTCACCGATGTCCTCGTGAAGCATCCTCACGTTTGGGTGATGACCGACGATATGTATGAGCACCTCGTCTATGACGACTTCGAGTTTACCACGCCGGCACAGATCGAACCGTCTTTGTTCAATCGCACGTTGACCGTGAACGGCGTCTCCAAGGCTTACTGCATGACCGGCTGGCGCATCGGTTACGCCGGTGGTCCCGCCGAGCTCATCAAGGCAATGGCGACGATCCAGTCGCAGTCGACCTCGAACCCGTCGTCGATCGCGCAGTGGGCAGCCGTCGAAGCGCTCAACGGTCCGCAGGACTTCATCCCGAAGAACAATGCCGTGTTCAAGGAGCGTCGCGATCTCGTGGTGGCAATGCTGAATCAGGCCTCGGGCATCAACTGCCCGCGTCCCGAAGGCGCGTTCTACGTCTATCCGTCCTGCGCCGGCACCATCGGCAAGACTGCGCCTTCGGGCAAGGTTATTGCCAATGACGAAGACTTCGTCACAGAACTGTTGGAAACCGAAGGCGTGGCGGTGGTGCAGGGTTCGGCCTTCGGCCTCGGCCCGGCATTCCGCATCTCCTACGCGACGAAAACGTCCGATCTCGAAGATGCCTGCAAGCGCATCCAGCGCTTCTGCGGAAATCTTCGGTAACAAAACCTGCCCCGAAACTTTTGACGATTTCGGGGCTTATTCCAGGAAGCGCCTTGTTTTCGACACGGCGCTTCCTTCTTGTCCCCCCGCTATCAAAATCCCCAAGGTGGAGTAACACTATGCGACTTTCCAAGATGTTCGGCCTGACGGCCGTGGCCTTTGCGGCGTCGGTTGCGACCGCAAATGCACAGCAGCCTGGCAGCGTTCAGGTTGGCGTGCTGGAGTGCCGTGGCGGCCAGAACGTCGGCTACGTGGTCGGTTCGAATGCGCACCTCAATTGCGTCTTCCAGAGCGCCGGTGGCCGCGCCGAAGGTTACGTCGCGAACATCCGCCGTTTCGGCCTTGATCTCGGCTTCACCGAAAACACCACGGTGCAGTGGGCTGCATTCGCTCCGACCACCCGCGTGCCGCGCGGCGCACTGGCCGGCAGCTACGGCGGCGTTGGTACCAACGCATCGGTTGGCCTCGGTTTCGGCGGCAACTTCCTCGTTGGCGGTCCGGGCAACACCTATTCGCTGCAGCCGATCTCGGTGCAGGGCCAGACCGGTCTGAACGTCGCCAGCGGCATCGTTCAGCTCGAACTGGAAGCGACCGGTCCGGTCAGCGGTCATCGTCGCCACAAGCGTGGTCATCGTAGCCACCGCTAAGTGATTGCTGCGATCGTGTAAGCGATCGGCAAGGTTAACGAAAAGGCCCGCGCGAGCGGGCCTTTTTTGTTGCGCGCGCCACATGCGTGGCGCTGTCATTGAGCGGTATCATTGGCTATGGATAGTTCAGTTGACGCGGATGTGATTGAAGCCTCCGCGTCAAGGATCCCTGCATCACACCGTTCACCCGGAGATCACTCGATGAGCCGCCTTTCGCTCCTTCTCGGCCTTGCCGCCTCGACCTTCGTTGCCTTCAGCGCGCAAGCCCAGCAGCCCGTTCAACTCGGCGTCCTGAATTGCCGCGGCGGCGCCAGTGTCGGTTTCGTCGTTGGGTCGGTGACCAATCTCGGCTGCGTCCTTACCGGTACCGGCCGTCCGGATCAGCCTTATGTCGCAACCATCCGTAAGGTGGGTATCGATCTCGGCATCACCCAGGAAACCGCACTGTCATGGGCCGTGTTCGCACCGGTGAACTATGCCGGTCAGGGCGATCTGTCCGGCAACTATGCCGGCGCACAGGGTTCAGCCTCGTTCGGTGTCGGCCTCGGCGCCAACGTGCTGGTGGGCGGTTCGCAGAATTCGATCGCGCTGCAGCCGCTCAGCCTGCAGGGTTCGACCGGTCTCAATGTTGCCGCCGGTCTCGAAAGCCTGGAACTGCGCCCGGGCCGCTGATCGCCACAACGGTCGCTTGAACGCGTCCAATCCGGCTTCGCCATATGCGGAGCCGGATTTTTCGTATCGCGATCCCACCACATTTGATTGTGCCTGCCGCATCGCAGCGACGTTTCCGTCTTGCCAAATGTCCGGACCGGGTCGAGCATCGATGGCCGACCCAATCACGGGCCGAGCTCCAGACAAGGAGGCGGCAATGGGACAAGACCTGAGAAGTCCCCGCGGTCCACAAGGCAATGCCGCAAGGTGCATTGCGCTGGTGGGCCCCTTCCAGAGCGGAAAAACCACACTGCTTGAAGCGATCATGGCCCGTACCGGGGCGATCCCGCGGGCCGGCAGTGTCGACAACGGCACCAGCATCGGCGACGCCAATGCGGAAGCCAGAGCCCACAAGATGGGCGTCGGCCTCACCGCGGCCACTACCACTTTCATGGGGGACAGCTACACATTCATCGACTGTCCGGGCTCGGTGGAGTTCGCACATGACATGCGCGCGGCATTGCCCGCCGTCGACGCAGCCATCGTGGTTTGCGAGGCAGATGCGCGAAAATTGCCGCAGCTGCAATTGATCCTGCGTGAACTCGAAGACCTGGGCATTCCCAGATTTCTGTTTCTCAACAAGATCGACCGCGCCCACAAGCGTGTGCGCGAGACGCTAGCCACATTGCAGCCAGCCTCGCGCGTGCCGCTGGTGCTGCGGCAGATCCCGATCTGGAACGGCGACCTGGTCGCCGGTTTCGTCGATCTCGCGCTGGAGCGCGCTTTCGTCTATCGCGAGCACAAGGCGTCCGAGGTCATCAAGCTCGAAGGCGGCGATCTCGACCGCGAGAAGGAAGCGCGTTTCTCCATGCTGGAGAAGCTTGCGGATCATGACGACGCGCTGATGGAGCAGTTGCTTGACGACATCGCGCCGCCGGCCGACGCCGTGTTCGACGATCTCGCGCGCGAATTGCGCGAAGGCCTGATCTGTCCGGTGCTGTTGGGCTCGGCGATGCGCGAGAACGGCGTGCTGCGGCTGATGAAGGCGCTACGCCATGAGGCACCCGGCGTGGCCGAGACGGCGAAGCGCCTCGGCGTGGCCGACAGCAAGGATGCGATCGGTTACGTGTTCAAGAGCAGCCATCTGCAGCATGGCGGCAAGCTGTCTTACGCGCGCTTGCTGAGTGGTCATCTCGATGATGGCGCAACATTGTTGTCCTCGTCCGGCGAAAGCGGCCGTGTCTCCGGCATTCTTGCGGCGAGCGGCGGACATGACAGCAAGCGCGCATCGGCCGAAGCGGGCGAGACCGTCGCGCTCGGCAAGCTCGATCATGTCAGGACCGGCGACACGATCTCGACCGGCAAGACCGCGCCGGCGCCTCTGGTGAATGTCGTGGCTGCGTCGCCGGTGCTGGCTATGGCGCTGGCGTCGGCCGATCGCAAGGACGACGTCAAGCTCGGCCAGGCGCTGTTGCGGCTGACCGAGGAAGATCCGTCACTTGCGGTGGTCAATAACGCGCAGACCCATGACGTGGTGTTGTGGGGGCAGGGCGAGATGCATCTGCGGGTGGCGATGGAGCGTCTGCACGAACGCTTCGGCATCAACGTCAAATCGCATGCGCCGGTGATCGGCTATCAGGAGACCATCCGCAAACCGATCACCCAGCGCGGCAGGCACAAGAAGCAGTCCGGCGGTCACGGCCAGTTTGGCGACGTTGTGCTGGAGATTGGCCCGTTGCCGCGCGGCGAAGGCTTTGCATTCCAGGAAAAGGTGGTCGGTGGCGCGGTGCCGCGCAACTACATTCCCGCGGTGCAGGAAGGCGTCGTCGACGGGCTGCAGCGTGGCCCGCTCGGTTTCCCCGTCATCGACGTGCAGGTGACGCTCACCGACGGGTCCTATCACAGCGTCGATTCTTCCGATCAGGCGTTCCGGACGGCTGCCCGCATCGGTTTCACCGAGGCGCTGCCGCAATGCCAGCCGGTGCTGCTGGAGCCGATCCATACGGTGGAGATCGTCTGTCCCACCGAGGCCACGGCCAAGGTCAACGCCATCCTGTCTGGACGGCGCGGCCAGATCCTCGGTTTCGACACCCGGGACAACTGGCCGGGCTGGGACACGGTGCGCGCGATGTTGCCGGAAGCGGAGATCGGCGACCTGATCGTCGAACTCCGATCGGCCACTGCCGGTGCCGGCAGCTTCACCCGCAGCTTCGACCACATGGCCGAAGTCTCGGGCCGCACCGCCGACCAGATCGTTGCGGCGCATCGGGTGGCGGCTTAGTACAGTGGCCCATGACGCTTGGACCGCGGGTTGTGATCATCGGCAATAGCGGCTCGGGCAAAAGCACGCTGGCGCGGCAGCTTGAAAGCCGCGTCGGTGGCGAACGCACGGATCTTGATCATATCCATTGGCTGGACAGGGTCGGAGTGAAGCGCGACGAGGAGGAAGCAAGGGAGCGGGTTGCCGCCGTTGCTGCCAAGCCGAGCTGGATCATCGAAGGCGTCTATGGCTGGCTGGCCGAAGCCGCGTTCGCGCGTGCGACGACGCTGATCTGGCTCGATATGAGTCCGCAGGTCTGCCGCGACAGTCTTGGTGCGCGTGGCCCCTGGCGCGGCGCGGCAGCCGAGGAGCATGCCGACTTTCTCGGATGGGCGGAGGACTACTGGCAGCGAACGACGTCCACATCCTTTGCCGGACATCAGGCATTGTTCGCGCAATTCCCGAACGCGAAGATCAGGTTCGGTGACCGAGCCGCCGTGGATGATTTTGTGGCGAACCTGGCCGGGATCGGTCCGTAGCTGCACGTTTTCCGGCTATACCAATTTCAAACGGCTTCAATGATGTTTTAAACATCATTGAAGCCATTTTATATTTGATATAAGACTCCCTAAACAGGAAGATTAGCTTGATCACATCGTTTCAGATGCGCGCGGCGCGGGCGTTGCTGGGGATCGATCAAAAGCGGTTGGCGGAACTGGCCGGCGTCTCGCTGCCGACGATTCAGCGCATGGAAGCGAGTGATGGCAACGTCAGAGGAGTGGTGGATTCGCTGATCAAGGTTGTCGATGCCCTCGATCGCTCAGGCGTCGATTTGATCGGCGAGAACGTTCGCAGCGATTCCGGCGGACGAGGGGTGAGGCTGAAACAGCCCGGTCCACCACCGAAACTTGAAGAGCCAAAGCTGACGGATTGAGAACGGGCCGCGGCCTCGATCGAGATTCGCGGCGAGTGACAGGGGCGAGTCGGGAATGGACATTTCCAGAAATCGCGCGCGGGGGTCGCATCAGCCGACCTTCGCCGAACTGTTCACGCCGAAATTGATCACGGCACTGCGCGAAGGCTACGGCATCGCCGATCTGCGCGCCGACATCTTGTCCGGCTTGACGGTGGCAATCGTCGCGCTTCCATTGTCGATGGCGATTGCCATAGCCTCGGGGACGTCACCGGATCGTGGCCTCATCACCGCTGTGATCGGCGGCTTCCTGGTGTCTGCGCTGGGTGGAAGCCGTTTTCAGATCGGTGGCCCGGCCGGCGCCTTCATCGTGCTGGTGGCTGCCACCGTGAGCCGCCATGGGATCGACGGACTGATCCTCGCCACCATGATATCGGGCATTTTTCTGATGGCGGCGGGCTATCTCCGGCTCGGCACCTACATCAAGTTCATTCCCTATCCGGTCACGGTCGGTTTCACAGCCGGCATCGCCGTCATCATCTTCGCCAGCCAGATCAGGGATCTGTTGGGTCTGACGCTGACTGGCAAGGAGCCAGGAGATCTCATTCCCAAGCTGGAGGCCCTGGGTTCCGCTTTGCCGACCGTGAACGCTGCGGCCGTTGCCGTTACCGTCGTCTCGCTCGTGATCATTGTCGGACTCAGGATGCTGCGGCCATCATGGCCCGGCATTCTGATCGCGGTGGTCGCGAGCGCCGTCGCGGCAGCTTCGTTGGCGCTGCCCGTGGAAACCATCGGCACCCGCTTCGGGGGCATTCCGCAATCGTTTCCGTTGCCGACGCTGCCCGCGATGTCCCTCGCCAAATTGCAGGCCATCCTCCCCGATGCGATTGCCTTCGCGCTGCTCGGCGCCATCGAATCGCTTTTGTCGGCGGTTGTTGCCGATGGCATGACCGGGCGGCGGCACCGGTCGAACTGTGAATTGGTGGCGCAAGGCGTTGCCAACATCTGCGCAGCCTTGTTTGGAGGAATCTGCGTGACCGGCACCATCGCGCGGACCGCGACCAATGTCCGGGCCGGCGCGCATGGGCCGCTCTCGGGCATGCTGCATTCTGTGTTCCTGCTGGCGTTCATTCTGATCGCAGCGCCGCTGGCGAGCTATATTCCGCTCGCGTCGCTGGCCGCCGTGCTGGCGGTGGTGGCGTGGAATATGGCGGAGAAGCATGAGTTCATCACGCTGCTGCGTTCGTCATGGGGCGATGCGCTGGTTCTGCTGGCGACGTTCCTGCTGACGATTTTTCGCGATCTCACCGAGGGCATCCTGGTCGGCTTCGCGCTTGGCGCCGTGCTGTTCATCAACCGCATGGCGGAGATCACGGGGATAGAGGCTGATGGGCCGCTGGTCGCTGCCGATCGCGCGGATGATGCCAATGGCGATCGCGCACCATACGATGCGAAACTGGCGAGCGATCCGGATGTGATGGTCTATCGCATCACCGGTGCGTTCTTCTTCGGCGCGGCCTCGACCATTGGTTCGGTGCTCGACGGCTTCTCGGATCGCCACAAGGCTTTCGTGATCGATTTTGCCGCGGTCCCCTTCCTGGATTCCACTGCTGCGAACGCGATCAAGGGCATTGCCGAGAAGGCAAAGCGACAGGGCGTCCGCGTGATTCTCACCGGCACCTCGCAGGGCGTGCGCCGGGCGCTGCTGACCCACGGCGCGCGACCGCCGCTGGTCAAATACCGTGCGGATGTTGCAGCGGCCGTCAGCGAGATCAAGACCCGACGCGCTGCAGCGATCCAGGAGACGTCGAGCTTGCGCTGATGGCATCGGCAATTGCTCGCAGCTGCGATATTGATCGTCTGCATGGGTTGTCGGACTTGCTGTGCGCCGCAAAACTGTCGGATGATTAAGAGCCCCTGCATGATTTTCATGCTACGCACGCTTCCGCTTGAAGCGAAGGATGGATGATGCCGAACGAGACCAAGCCCCGCGCCGCCTGTTTGATCGGCTGGCCTGCCGCGCATTCGCGCTCGCCGCTGATCCACCATCACTGGCTGCGCAGCATGGATATTCCGGGCGGCTACAGTATCGAATCGATTCCACCGGAAGGCGTGGCCGAATTCGTGATGAACCTGTCCAAGCATGGTTACATCGGCGCGAACGTGACGATCCCGCACAAGGAGCGCGTGCTGAAACTCACCGCGCCGGATCGCCGCGCGCGCGCGGTCGGGGCCGCCAACACGCTATGGTACGATCACGGTACGCTGCGCGCGACCAATACGGATATCGAGGGCTTCATCGACAATCTCGATCATTGCGCGCACGACTGGGACCATGCCGATGACGCGCTGGTGCTCGGCGCGGGCGGTTCGTCGCGTGCAGTGGTGTTCGGATTGCTCGAGCGCGGAATCAAACACGTCTATGTCGCCAATCGCAGTCTCGATCGCGCCGAGGCGATGGCCGCACAATTCGGTTCGCAGGTGGTGCCGCTGGCGTGGGAGAATGTCGCCAGCATGTTGCCGCGCGCATCCTTGCTGGTGAACACCACGTCGCTCGGCATGGGCGGTCAGCCGCCATTGATCATCGACCTCGATCTGTTGCCTGACCAGGCGGTCGTCGCCGATCTCGTTTACGTGCCGCTCGATACGCCGCTGCTCGCCGCCGCCCGCGCGCGGGGCCTCCGCACCGCGGACGGTCTCGGCATGCTGCTGTATCAGGCCGTGCGCGGCTTTGAGCTCTGGTTCGGGCAGCGCCCCGATGTGACGCCCGAACTGCGTCGCCTCGTCGAGGCCGATCTCACAGTGGCGTGAGCGGGGAATAGCCATTTGGCCTTGGGGTTTCCATCTGCAGCGGTGGGCGCTGCCTTCAAAGGAAATTCCCCTATGGTTCAGATCTTATCGACGTCGGCTCGCTTGTTCGCGGGCTCACTTCTCGCTGGTTCATTGCTGATCTCCGCTGCATCGGCGCAGCAGCCGCAATCTCTGCGCATCCGTGGTGCCATCGAAGCCGTCGATGGCGCGGTGTTGACGATCAAGACGCGCGAAGGCGATGAGCGCAAAGTGAAGATGACGGACAATGTCACCGTCACCGGCATAGCCAGAACGACAATGGCCGAGGTGAAGCCCGGCTCCTATATCGGCGTGACCGGCATGCCACAGGCCGATGGGTCGCAGAAGGCCATCGCGATCCATATCTTTCCGGAAGCGATGCGCGGCACCGGCGAAGGTTCGCGCCCCTGGGATCTGCGCCCCAACAGCAGCATGACCAATGCCACCGTCGATCAGAAGGTCCAGGCCTCCGATGGCCAGACGGTGACGGTGAAGTACAAGGACGGGGAAAAGAAAGTGACCGTGACGCCTGACACGCCGATCGTGACATTCGTGCCGGGCAACAAGGATGAACTCAAGCCCGGCGCCAAGATCATCATCATGGGCGCTACCAAGAAGGATGACGGCACCTTCGAGACGGCGCGCGTCAATGTCGGGTTGGATGGGCTGACGCCGCCGATGTAAGAAATTCGAAACAGCGGAGGAGCTCTTGCGCAGACCATTCCTCACACCGTGCCTGATCCTCGCATCTCTGTTGTTGTCTGCGCTGCAATTCGTTGCTGCGCAGACACTTGCTCCGACAGAGCGCGTGCTGAACCTACCTGTTTATGGCGGCGATCAGCAGCGCGCGCTCTACGCCAGTCCATCGCATCCACGCGCGACCATCGTGATGATGCCCGGAGGAGCGGGCGATGTAGGCATCGCCCGGGATGGCGCGATAGCGCACGGTAACAACTTCGTCGTCCGCTCGCGCGCGCTCTGGAATGCTGCGGGTTTCGCGGTGCTGATCCCCGACACCGTGGATGGTCAGAACTTGCGCGGGCTGCGCAGCTCGCCGCAATATGCAGCACTTGTCGGCGATCTCGTCGCTGCGGCTCATGCGCAGGCGCCGGGACCGGTCTTTCTGCTCGGGACCAGCCAAGGCTCGATTGCGGCGATGAACGGCGCAGCGAATCTGCGTGACGGTCAGATCGCGGGTATCGTGCTCACTGAGTCGGTGTCGCGCCTTGGTGGCAGTCACGAGACGGTGTTCGACGCGCATCCTGAACGAGTCAGTGTGCCCGCACTCGTCGTCGCCAATTCAGACGATCGCTGCAATGTCGCACCGCCGGAAGACGCCGACAAGATCGCAGCAGCGATGACCGGCGCGCCGCGCGTCAAGGTCATCAGGGTCAGTGGCGGAGATCAGCGCTCGTCCACGGATTGCGGGTCGCTGTCTCCGCACGGCTATTACGGCATCGAGCAAAAAGTCGTCGATACGATCGCCGCGTGGATCGACGCGGCGATCTGACGAGGCCTTACTGCACCAAAACGTGCCTGTCGATCTCGGCGATCGAATTCACGCCGCACAAGCCCATGGTCACGCTGAGTTCGTTGCGCAGGATGTCCAGCGCCTTGGTCACGCCGGGGCCGCCATAGGCACCGAGGCCGTAGATATAGGCGCGGCCGATCATGCAGGACTTCGCGCCGAGGGCGAGCGCACGCATCACGTCCTGCCCCGAGCGGATGCCGCTGTCGAACATCACTTCGATGTCCGAGCCGACGGCATCGGCGATCCCCGGCAGTACCGAGATTGACGACGGTGCGCCGTCGAGCTGACGTCCGCCGTGGTTGGATACGACCATCGCCTGCGCGCCGACCTTCACGGCTTCGCGGGCATCCTCGATATCGTGAATGCCCTTGATCACGATCTTGCCGGGCCAGATGCTGCGGATCCAGTCGAGATCCTTCCAGTTCAACGACGCATCGAATTGCGATGCTGTCCACTGCGCGACGGAGCCGAGATCGTCGGTGTTCTTCACGAAGCCGGCGATGTTGCCGAAGTTGCGCCGCTTGGCTTTCAGCGTGCGCATAAGCCAGCCGGGCTTGCTGGCGAAGTCGATCATATTCTTCAGATTGAAGAGCTGCGGTGGCACGGACAGACCGTTCTTGATGTCGGCATGACGCTGGCCGATCACTTGCAGATCGACAGTCAGCACCAGCGCGCTGCACCTCGCTTTGATGGCGCGCTCGATGAGCTCCTTGATGAAGCCGCGATCCTTCATGACATAGAGCTGAAACCAGAACGGCTTCTCGACATTCTCGGCGAGGTCTTCGATCGAATTGATTGACATCGTCGAGAGCGTATAGGGGATACCCGCCGCCTGCGCCGCCCGGCAGGCGTGAATTTCGCCGTCGCCATATTGCATGCCGGTGGAGCCGACCGGCGCGCAGATCAGCGGCATGGTGGCCTTCTCACCGAGGATGGTCGTCGAGGTGTCGCGATTGGCGATGTCGACCAGAATGCGCTGGCGGAACTTCAGCTTTTGCAGATCCTCGCAATTGGCGCGGAACGTGTCTTCGCTATAGGAGCCATGGTCGACATAGTCGAAGAACGCCTTTGGCACGTTGCGCTTATGCTCAAGGCGAAGATCTTCGATGCAGGTGATATGCTTCATGAGATGTCCCAGCCGTTCTTGTCTTTGCTTGTATTTGCTTGTTTCGGTGTCATCTAGCATGGTTAGGCGGTCCGCCATATCATCCTTGTCATCGGGATGTCGTCGAAATTGAAGGAGGCCAGAATGTCCGGCTCCAAGACAAATCCAGCAGGCCACGGGGTCGGCAAGGCTCCAGGCAAGGCGGCTGCGGACGAAGAAAAGCGACAGCTGGAAGTTGCGCTGGACGAAGGGTTGGAGGAGACTTTTCCGGGCTCCGATCCGGTCAGTGTGACCCAGCCTGCCCATTCAAAGGCGGATGCGCATATCAAGCGAAAGGACTGAGCTGGGCCGGGTTCCGTAAGCCGGCGTTCTCTCGAAGGCGTTACATCAAAGGTGCGGTATATAAGTAATATCAATGGCTTGTCGTTAATTACGTGTTCCGGGCCTTGGTAATGATTCATCATATTTTTTGAAGCGATTTTAGGGGCCCGAGCCTTATAAGTCCGTCACATATATGGCGCTGCCAATGGGTCAGTCGCCTGAGACAGGGTTTTGAGTCCTCGCGCAAGACGCGAGGGCATTGGGGGTTACCATGAGCCGTAAATATTTCGGGACAGACGGCATTCGCGGCCGCGCCAATGGTTTGATCACGCCGGAACTGGCACTGAAGGTTGGGCAGGCCGCAGGTCTTGTGTTTCAGCGCGGCGAACACCGTCATCGTGTCGTGATCGGCAAGGATACCCGTTTGTCCGGCTACATGATCGAAAATGCGATGGTGGCAGGCTTCACGTCGGTCGGCATGGATGTGCTGCTGGTCGGGCCGATGCCGACGCCCGCCGTGGCGATGCTGACCAAGTCGATGCGCGCCGATCTCGGCGTGATGATTTCCGCATCGCACAATCTGTTCGAGGACAACGGCATCAAGCTGTTCGGACCGCTCGGCTACAAGCTGTCGGACGATGTCGAGAAGCAGATCGAGGAATTGCTCGACGAGAATCTCGATAAGAGACTGTCGCAGAGCGCCAGCCTCGGTCGGGCGCGCCGCATCGACGGGGTGCATGATCGTTACATCGAATTCGCCAAACGTACACTGCCGCGAAATCTCAGCCTCGATGGCTTGCGCGTCGTCATCGATTGCGCCCATGGCGCCGCCTACAAGGTGGCGCCGGAGGCGCTCTGGGAACTCGGCGCGGACGTCATCTCCATCGGCGTCGAGCCCGACGGTTTCAACATCAACAAGGAATGCGGATCGACTGCGCCGGAAGCGCTGAGCCGCAAGGTGCGCGAGATGCGCGCCGATATCGGCATTGCGCTGGATGGCGACGCCGATCGGCTGATCATGGTCGACGAGCGTGGCCATCTGGTTGATGGCGATCAGTTGCTCGCCGTTATTGCGCAGAGCTGGAAGGAAGACGGACGGCTTGCCAAGCCGGGTATCGTCTCCACCGTGATGTCAAATCTCGGTCTGGAGCGCTTCCTGAAGGGGCAGGGCATCGACCTCATCCGTACGGCGGTGGGTGATCGCTATGTGCTCGAGCAGATGCTGCAGCACGGCTACAATGTCGGCGGCGAACCCTCGGGCCATATCATCATGTCGGACCATGCGACGACAGGCGACGGTTTCGTAGCCGCGCTGCAGGTGCTGGCCGTGGTGACCAAGCTCGGTCGGCCGGTGTCGGAAGTTTGCCACCTGTTCGATCCGTTGCCGCAGATTCTGAAGAATGTGCGTTATCGCAGCGGCAAGCCGCTCGATGATGCGGAAGTGAAATCCACCATCGCTGCCGGCGAACAGCGCCTCAATGGTCATGGTCGTCTCCTGATCCGCCCGTCGGGCACGGAGCCGGTCATCCGTGTGATGGGAGAGGGCGATGACCGCGTGATGGTCGAGGAAGTGGTGGATTCCATCGTTGACGCGCTGGGCCACGCGGCCGCAGCGTAAGCTTCCTGTTCGTTCGCTCTGGCCGAGGCGCCAGCGCGAACTGCCGAGCTGACATGAAGAGCCGTCTTGTCCGAATATTTATCGGGTGAGGCGGCTCTTCCGCATTTTGATAGCTCACGTTGGAGCGCTTTCGAGCGAAGTGGGCACCGGTTCGCATCAAGAAAACGCGTCTCAACAAAAAGCCGGAGCCTCGGTTCTAATCCGGTCAGAGTCGAAGGCTCCTGGCAGGTAAGTCCTCGTTAACACCTGGCGATGCCGCGGCGCATTGCAGCGCGTTTTGATTAGCAAGACATTGTTAGTAACTGTGGCGACGCAGTGGCCTGATGGAATTTGCGTGCATTTTCGTCACCAAATATCAACCTTAAAAGTTAGGGTTAAGCGCCGCTTAAGGAGTTGGTGTCATCGTCCGATTGTGAGTTTTCGAGTGTGAGGCCTCCATTAGTTGTCTCACTGGCCCAAAAGGACGAAGCCAATGCGTAGCGTTAAATTCATTCTGGCCGCAGGCGCGGCTTCCCTGATGTCGACCGCTGCTTTCGCTGCCGACATGCCCATTGCTCCACCGCCTCAGATGTATGCGCCGCCGCCGGTCGAAGATTTCGGTGGTTGGTACCTGCGCGGCGATATCGGTTTCAGCAATCAGCGCGTCAAGAACATCGAGATGGGTGACGGTCGCAACGCCAATCTCCTCTCGCTTCAGCAGACCACTGCCTTTGATACGGCTGGCATCTTCCAGCTCGGTGTCGGTTATCAGTTCAATAACTGGTTCCGCGGTGACATCACCGGCCAGTATCGCGGCAATTCGAACTTCAAGGGCACCGATCACGTAACGTTCCCGTCGAGCGGCCTCGTCGGTACCGGCGTGAACAACTACAACGCCACCAAGTCCGAATGGGTGGTGATGGCCAATGGTTACGTCGATCTCGGCACCTGGTGGTGCGTGACCCCGTTCGTCGGCGCCGGCGTCGGCATGGCTCGCGTCAATATCGGGAACTACACGGATAACGGTGCGATCAATGTCGGTTCCGCCGGCGGCGTGCCCTTCATCGGCGGCCCGTTCCCGAGCTATGCCAGCGCACCGGCAGCATCGAAGTGGAACTTCGCATGGGCCCTGCACACGGGCCTGGCTTACAAGGTCAATCCGGCAATGACCGTCGAACTCGGCTACAGCTACATGAACCTCGGCGATGGCCAGACCGGACCGGTCTCGACCTATGACGGCTTCACCCGCGGTGTGGCGATGCAGTTCAAGGACATCACCTCGCATGACCTGAAGCTCGGCGTGCGCTGGAATCTCGACAGCCCGCCGGCCTATGCGCCGCCGCCGTTGATCCGCAAGGGCTAAAGCTAAGCGGATTGCCTCAACTATCTTAAGAGACCTTAACGGCGCGGGAGCTTCCCGCGCCGTTTTGTTTTGTGCGGACGGTATGATTGCAACCAATGATTAAGGTTAACAGCGGATGATCGGGACAGTTCGGTGAGTTGAGGAATTGTCGTGATGCGTAAGTTTATCTTTGCCGTAGTGCTTTCGATCGCAGCGCCAGCGGCTCATGCAGCCGACCTGCCATTTCTGCGCGGCTCGCTTTCTGAAGGCAGAACAATGGGGCGATCCGACTGGGATGGCTTCTATATCGGCGCCCAAGCCGGCATCGGACAGTCCGACATGAATTTCTCTGGCGCAACGCGGACCCTGGCGGGAGGCCTGCTAGACGGTCTCGCAATGGAGTCCGCCGGCCAGGTCTCACAATGGCCGCTGCTCGGCAAGACGTCGCAGCGCGGCGAGGGCTGGGGTGGCTTTATCGGTTACAACAGCCAGTGGGACGACGTCGTGATCGGCGTTGAAATGAGCTACTTGCATGGCAAGTTCGGCGGCGACGCAAGCGGCTCGATGGGGCGCTCGTTCATCGATGCTCTCGGCTATACCAACGGCGTCACCTACGATGCCGCTGCGAAGATGTCGATTACGGATATGGGCACGCTGCGCGCCCGCGCCGGCTATGCCGTGGGAGCGTTCTTGCCTTACATGTTCGGAGGTCTCGCGCTCGGGCAGGCCGATATCGTTCGGTCTGCACGCATTCACGGGGTTGCCGTCAATGTAGCCGCAGCGCCGGGCTTCCAGAGCATCCCGTTCGACTATAGCAAGACCGAAGGCCAATACAGCCATCTCATCTACGGCTACTCTGCCGGCCTTGGCGTTGACATCAATCTGATCGGCGGATTGTTCGCACGCGCCGAATGGGAATACGTCCGCTTCACGTCATCGGTTGATACCAATATCAACACCGTGCGAGCCGGCGTCGGCTACAAGTTCTGACCGGCCAAGGTCGCGTACGTTCGGCACGAGTTTGATCTCTGTTGACATGCCGTTTGACGAATGCTGCCTTACCGTGTCTGATGATGCGGGGCAGCCATCATGAAAATCTACGGCGATCTGAATTCCGGCAATTGCCTGAAGGTGAAGTGGGTGAGCGATCACCTCAAACTTCCTTATGCGTGGATCGATGTCGATACCAGCAAGGGCGAGAGCCGGACGCCGGAGTTTCTGGCGCTTAACGGCGCCGGTCAGGTGCCGACCGTCGTGCTCGACGACGGCCGCCCACTTGCGCAATCCAACGCCATCATCCGCTATCTCGCGCGTGGCAGCGATCTGATCCCGACCGATGCCTATGACGCTGCCAAGATGGATGAATGGCTGTTCTGGGAACAATACAGCCACGAGCCGTATATCGCGGTGTGCCGCTATCAGATCGTCTATCTCGGCAAGGCGATTTCGGATCTCGATCCCGAAAAGCTCAAGCGCGGCTATTTCGCACTCGCTCGCATGGAGCATCACCTGACGACATCACCTTTCCTTGTGGGAGATCGCGTCTCGTTGGCCGACGCGTCGTTGCTGGCCTATACGCGCGTGGCCCATGAGGGCGGCTTTCATCTCGACGGTTACGCGTCGATCAGGCGCTGGATCGCCGGCAGTGAGAAGGCATTGGGTATTTCGTGAATACGCAGATCAAGCTACGGCCTGCGCGCCGCGAGGACGTCGTCGCGATCGTGGTAATGCTGGCTGATGATGCGCTCGGCCGTGGCCGCGAGCGGATCGAGGACCCGTTGCCGCAATCTTATTACGAGGCCTTCGATAAACTCGCACATGACCCAAATATCCAGTTGACGGTTGCAGAAGCCGGCGACGGCAGCGTGGTTGGCTGCCTGCAGCTCTGCATCCTGCCGGGCTTGAGTTCGCAGGGCGCTTCGCGAGCGCTCATCGAGGATGTTCGTGTGTCGACGACGCTGCGCAGCCAGGGCATCGGTGAACTGCTGGTGCGATGGGCCATCGGCGAGGCACAGGCGAGGGGATGCAAACTCGTCGAGCTGCTGACGCATCAGACCCGGGTCGATGCCCAGCGATTCTACAAGCGGCTCGGTTTCGCCGACAGCCATGTCGGCATGACGTTCCGCTTCTAGGCCACGCGCGATCACCATGCCGTGCGGTGTCGGAACGACGAACGAGGCCAGCGGTTGCCCATCATCATCATCATCATCATCATCATCATCAATCAATGATGGAGCTGTCCATGCAATCCCGATTCGGTCTTTCCGCCATCATCGTTGCCTCGCTTCTGGCCTCGACCACATTCGCTTCCGCCCAGGGGGCCGGCACGGATGGTATCACTGGCGCTCCGGTGACACAGATGCCGAGCCCGAATGTCTCGCCGCCTCCCGCAACGGGTACAACAGGCATGGGCGGTGGTACGAGTCAGCCGGGCGCACCGAACACGACGACGCCGGGACGCATCGGCACCGGCGCGTCGCCGAGCGGCTTACCTGGCGATAATCCGAATGCGCCGGGTTTTCCCGGCAAGGTCGGACGATAGGCGTTTCGCTCACAAGAGCGAGTGAGCTGCAACCTCAAACGCAAAGGCAGCGATCGCAATCGCTGCCTTTTTCATTGACCGCCCGTGTTCGCTCTTGAGCGGTGAATAACGAGGAGGAGCGCCGGTATCATGTGGCTGTGCGCCTCGTTGTTCCGGTTAATGACCCGTAAACCAGCAAAGCGCTGATGGGATTTGTTTCGGAACGTGCGGGGACGGGCGACGTATCCCTGTGCGCGGGGACGTTGGAAGGACTCATGAGCAATTATTCGATCGAGAAGGTCGGCAGCGACTATGTCGTGAAGGTCGACGATCAAAGCGTCATGAAAGTCGGCAGCCGGCGCCGTGCCGCGCAGCTCGTAGTCGATGCCTCCGAGTTACTTAACGATGTGCCTTTGATGCCAGCCGAAGCTCCATCGTCAGTCGATCTCGCGATGCCCGGGGATGCCCCGTCCGTGGCTGATCACGCGGCGGCGGGCGATATCGTCACGCCATCAATCACGCGTGATAGCCCGGAAGTCGCTTGACGCTCCGGGTTGGTTCCCATATCCACGCCAGCGGGACACCTCCCCCCAACGGGAGGCTAGCTATCTGGAAGGATAGAATATGACTGCAGCGAAGCCCGCTTCGCGGCCCAACGTGCCGCATTTCTCCTCCGGCCCCTGCGCCAAGCGCCCCGGTTGGACCCCCGAAAAACTCTCTGACGCAGCTCTCGGTCGTTCGCACCGTGCCAAGATCGGCAAGAACAAGCTCAAACTCGCGATCGACCTGACGCGCGAAGTGCTTGAAGTGCCCGCAGATTACCGCATCGGTATCGTGCCGGCATCGGATACGGGCGCTGTCGAGATGGCGCTGTGGTCGCTGCTCGGGCCGCGTCCCGTCACCACCATCGCCTGGGAATCCTTCGGCGAGGGCTGGGTCTCGGACATCGTCAAGGAGCTGAAGCTCAAGGACGTCACCAAGCTGCATGCTGGCTATGGCGAACTCCCCGACCTGTCGAAGGTCGATCCGAGCTCGGACATCGTCTTCACCTGGAACGGCACCACCTCCGGCGTGCGCGTGCCGAATGCCGACTGGATCAAGGCTGACCGCGAAGGCCTGACCATTTGCGACGCCACCTCGGCCGCTTTCGCGCAGCCGCTCGACTGGGCGAAGCTCGATGTCGTCACCTTCTCCTGGCAGAAGGCGCTCGGCGGCGAAGCTGCACATGGCATGCTCGTTCTCTCGCCGCGCGCCGTTGCGCGTCTCGAAAGCTATACGCCGCCGTGGCCGCTGCCGAAGATCTTCCGCATGACCAAGGGCGGCAAGCTCAACGAAGGCATCTTCGTCGGCGAGACCATCAACACGCCGTCGATGCTGTGCGTCGAGGATTATCTCGATGCGCTCGGCTGGGCCAAGTCGGTTGGAGGCCTCAAGGCGCTGATCGCGCGTGCGGACGCCAACACCAAGGCGCTCGCGGACTGGAAAGCGAAGACGCCGTGGATCGACTTCCTGGCCGCTGATCCCGCGATCCGCTCCAACACGTCGGTGTGCATGAAGGTTATTGATTCCGCGATCACCGCGCTCTCGCCGGACGCGCAGGCTGACTTCGCCAAGAAGCTGGTCGCGGCTGTCGAGAAGGAAAACGCCGGTTTCGACTTCGCGCATTATCGCGATGCGCCAGCCGGTCTGCGTATCTGGTGTGGTGCCACGGTTGAAGCCAAGGACGTCGAGATCCTCACGCAGTGGATCGACTGGGCTTTCGCCGAAACCAAGGCCTCGCTCGCCAAGGCGGCGTAGTTCTTAACCTCTCCCCGCTCTGGGCGGGGAGAGGTCGGACATCGCGTGTAGCGCGATGTCCGGGTGAGGGGCAAGGCACTCGGTTCACCTCACTTCGGCATTCACGGGTCGGCAAGCGGCCCCTCATCCCGACCTTCTCCCCGTGAGTACGGGGAGAAGGAGCCTGCTGCGTTTGTCGCGCCTACACTGGCTCCCATTTCGAGGATCACATCCATGACTGCCCCAAAAGTTCTCATTTCCGACGCCCTCTCTCCCGCCGCCGTGCAGATCTTTCGGGATCGCGGCATCGACGTCGACTTCCAGCCGAACCTCGGCAAGGACAAGGACAAGCTTGCCGAGATCATCGGCAATTATGACGGCCTCGCCATTCGCTCGGCGACCAAGGCAACTGCGAAGATTCTCGAAAGGGCGACGCGCCTGAAGGTGATCGGCCGCGCCGGCATCGGCGTCGACAATGTCGAAATTCCCGCGGCGACCGCCAAGGGCATCATCGTGATGAACACGCCGTTCGGCAATTCGATCACCACGGCCGAACATGCGATCACGCTGATGCTCTCGCTCGCTCGCGAGATCCCGCAGGCCGACGCATCGACGCAGGCCGGCAAGTGGGAGAAGAACCGCTTCATGGGCGTCGAGATCACCGGCAAGACGCTGGGCGTGATCGGTTGCGGCAATATCGGCGCCATCGCGGCCGACCGCGCACTCGGCCTGCGCATGAAGGTCATTGCCTTCGATCCGTTCCTGTCGCCGGAGCGTGCCAAGGACATCGGCGTCGAGAAGGTCGAGCTCGACGACCTCCTCAAGCGCGCCGACTTCATTACGCTACACACGCCGCTCACCGAGAAGACGAAGAACATCATCGATGCCGCCGCCATCGCCAAGATGAAGCCCGGCGTGCGCATCATCAACTGCGCCCGCGGCGGTCTGGTCGACGAGCAGGCGCTGGTCGATGCGCTGAATAGTAAGCATGTCGCCGGTGCTGCCTTCGACGTGTTCGTCGAGGAGCCGGCCACCAAGAACGTGCTGTTCGGTCATCCCAACGTGATCTGCACGCCGCATCTGGGTGCATCGACCACCGAAGCGCAGGAGAATGTCGCGCTGCAGGTCGCCGAACAGATGTCGGATTATCTGCTGTCGGGCGCGATCTCCAACGCGGTCAACTTCCCGTCGATCACCGCGGAAGAAGCACCGAAGCTGAAGCCGTTCATCGAACTCGCCGAGAAGCTCGGTTCGTTCGCGGGCCAGCTCACCGAGACCGGAATTGCCAAGGTGCAGATCACCTATGAAGGCGCGGTCGCCGAAATGAAGATCAAGGCCCTGACGTCTGCTGCATTGAGCGGATTGCTGCGGCCGATGCTCGGCGACGTCAACGTCGTCTCCGCGCCGGCCGTTGCCAAGGAGCGCGGCATGGTAGTCGATGAAGTGGTGCGCGCGGCGCAGAGCGATTACGAAAGCCTGATCACCGTTACGGTTATCACCGAACGGCAGGAACGCTCGGTGTCCGGCACTGTCTATCATGACGGCAAGCCGCGGTTGGTTGATATCAAGGGCATCCGCGTCGATGCCGAATTCGGGAAGTCGATGATCTATGTCACCAACGAGGACAAGCCGGGCTTCATCGGAAAGTTCGCCTCGCTGCTCGGCGATGCCAAGGTCAACATCGCAACCTTCCATCTCGGCCGCAACGAGCAGGGCGGTGACGCCATCGCGCTGGTGGAGATCGACGGCGTTGTGCCGGCCGACGTGCTGAGCAAGGTGCAGGCGCTGCCGCAGGTGAAACAGGCCAAGGCGCTGACGTTCTGAAGGTCCCTCATCTGAACTGACATTGCCGAAATCCCCGCCCGAAAGGCGGGGATTTTTCGTTATGCGGAAAATGTTCACATTCAGGTCGGCGCGGCAGGTTGCCCCCGCCCGCACGTGTAAGGATTTGGGAACACTACCCCGATACATTTTACTCCGAGGAATCAGCGATCGAAAATCGCACGCCCGGGGGAATACAGCCGTGAAGCTCGCCAATATCCGTATTACGTACAAGCTCGTCGTTCTGGTGGCCGTCACCATGATCGGCCTCTGCGCCGCGGGCATTCTGGCCGCCTATATGGTCAAGAGCGAGATGCTCTCTGCGCGAACCGAGCAGCTGAAGTCGATCGTCGAAATCGGGACCAACGTAGCGGCCAGCATCCAGAAGGATGTCGCTGCAGGCAAGCTCACCAAGGAAGCCGCGACCGCCGAGCTGGTACGCCGTATCGAGCCGATGACCTATGACAACGGCAACTATCTGTTCATCTACACGATGGACGGTGAAGTGGTTCATCTGCCGGGCTTCAAGGCAGGATCCAACCGGCTCGACGTCAAGGTCAGTGGCGTTGCCATTACGCGTGAATTCCGCGACGGCGTCGCAGCCAACGGCACGAAGATTCTGACCTACGAATTCCAGAAGCCCAATGAGCAGGTCCCGTCGCGCAAGATGGGCTATGCCGCGGCGCTTCCCGGCTGGAACATGTTCATTGCCACCGGCGCCTATCTCGACGACCTCGACGCCCATCTGAAGCCGATCATCTGGGCGCTCGGCCTGGCCATGCTGGCCATTGCCGCAGTGGCGGGTGCGATCGCGTGGCTGATCGGCCGTAGCATCACCAAGCCGCTCGGCATGCTGGGATCGCGCATGGAGTCGCTCGCCAATGGTGCGCTGGATGAGGAAATTCCCGGCGTCGGCCGCGGCGATGAAGTCGGCGCGATGGCCAAGACGGTTCAGGTGTTCAAGGACAATGCGCTGCGTATCCGCTCGCTCGAACAGGTCGAGGCGGATGCACAGGGCCGCATCGCTGCGGAGCGACGCGCTGCCATGGAGGCGATGGCCACGGATTTCGAGCGCAGCGTGACGGGTATCGTCCGCTCGGTCTCGACCGCCGCAGTCGGTATGCAGAGCACCGCGCAGTCGATGACGGCGACGGCAAGCGATGCAAGCTCGCGCGCCGCGACGGTCAGCGCAGCTTCGACGCGCTCGTCCGATAATGTCAGCACGGTTGCGGCGGCTGCGGAGGAATTGTCAGCGTCAGTCAGTGAAGTGCTGCGTCAGGTATCGGCCTCCAGCGAGATCGCCAGCAAGGCGGTAGGCGATGCCGAGCGCACCAATGCCACCGTTCAGATCCTGTCGAGCGGCGCTGAAAAGATCGGCGAGGTCGTGCAGCTGATCCACAGCATTGCCTCGCAGACCAATCTGCTGGCGCTGAACGCGACCATCGAAGCCGCACGCGCCGGCGAGTCCGGTCGCGGCTTTGCCGTGGTCGCGTCGGAGGTGAAGGCGCTGGCCAGCCAGACCGCCAAGGCCACTGAGGAAATCTCGGCGCAGGTTGCCGCCATGCAGGCATCGACCAGCGAGGCCGTTGCATCGATCGGCGCCATCACCGGCACCATCGCGCAGATGAGCCAGATCACCAACACGATCTCTGTGGCGGTGGAGCAGCAAGGCACGGCGACGCAGGAAATCGCGCGCAACATTCAGTCGGTATCGGCCGGTGCGAACGAGATCAGCAATCATATCGGCGGCGTCAGCAGCGCAGCCGAAGCAACCGGTTCGGCTGCATCGCAGGTGCTGTCGAATGCACGGGAGCTCGAGAGCCAGTCCGGCATGCTGCGTACCGCGGTCGACGACTTCCTCACCAAGGTGAGGGCGGCCTGAGTCAAATCCTTCCCCGAGCGCGGCTTCGCTGTGCTCGGGGAGCTACCAGGCTGGGACTTGCCTGAACGATTGAGCTTCGGCCGCTGCGTCGTATCGCTGCACCACCAAATTAAAATCTGCACAATGATAGTTCATATAGGTGCATAGCTACCTGTGGCGGGACTTTTAGCGCATTCGAGGTAACCTGTAACCGCGGTTGCAAAAACGGAACTACACACCACTTCACGAACTCGAAACTACACCCTGCGATGGTGACTCGCTTATTTCAGCGCGCCTTACAGGGATACTTCCCATGAATCGTTTGAAAATTTCGATCGGCCTTCGCCTCTACAGCATCATTGGCTTGAGCTTTCTTGGCCTCGCCGGGCTGGCCTGGATGCAGCTGAACACCCTCGGCGACTCCCTCAAGCAGCAGCGCCAGAGCGAATTGACCCATCTTACGGAGCTGGCGCTCGGCATCGCGCAGGAAGAATACGCGACGATTCAGCGTAGCGGCGTGTCGGACGAGGCCGCGCGCAAGACCGCAGCGGCGCGTATCGGCAAACTGCGCTACGGCAATGGCGATTACTTCTGGATCAACGACCTGCAGCCGCGCATGGTGATGCATCCGATCAAGCCCGAGATGAACGGTAGCGATCTCTCCGGCAACAAGGATCCGAACGGCAAGCGGCTGTTTGTCGAATTCGCCGATGTCGTGAAGAAGCAGAAGGCTGGCTTCGTCGACTATCTGTGGCCCAAGCCCGGCAAGGACGCACCGCAGCCGAAGCTCTCTTATGTCGTCGGTTTCGAGCCCTGGGGCTGGGTCATCGGCACCGGCGTCTATATCGACGACTTGCAGGTACAGCTCTGGGAGAGTGCGCGCACCGTGATGATCGCGGCACTCGCGGTCATTGTTATTCTCGGCGCGCTTGCCTGGATGATTGGCCGCAGCATCACCATTCCGCTTCGCCGGCTTGGCGCGCGCATGCGCGGTCTCGCCGATGGTGCGCTGGATGAAGCGATCCCCGACGTCGATCGGGGCGACGAGATCGGCGCCATGGCCGCAACGGTTCAGGTGTTCAAGGACAATGCGGTGCGCATTCGCGGGCTGGACAAGATCGAGGTGGAATCCCAGGCCCGTGCTGCTGCCGAACGCCGTGCGGCGATGGAGAGCCTCGCCGATGATTTCGAGCGCAGCGTCAACGGCATCGTGCGTTCCGTCTCCACCGCTGCGGCCGGTATGCAGAGCACCGCGCAGTCGATGACGGCGACGGCCAGCGACGCGAGCTCGCGCGCATCGACGGTCGGTGCGGCATCGGCGCGCTCATCTGACAATGTGAGCACGGTTGCCGCCGCGGCTGAAGAACTATCGGCATCGGTCAGCGAAGTGCTGCGTCAGGTGGCGGCGTCGAGCGACATCGCCAGCAAGGCAGTGGGCGATGCGGAGCGCACCAATGCGACGGTGCAGCAGCTCTCCAGCGGCGCTGAGAAGATCGGCGAGGTCGTGCAGCTGATCCACAACATCGCCTCGCAGACCAATCTGCTTGCGCTCAACGCGACCATTGAAGCGGCACGTGCAGGTGAATCCGGCCGTGGCTTTGCGGTCGTCGCGTCGGAAGTGAAGGCACTGGCGAGCCAGACGGCCAAGGCCACCGAGGAAATCTCGGCGCAGGTTGCAGCGATGCAGGCGTCGACGCAGGAGGCTGTCAACTCGATCAACGCCATCACCGGTACGATCGCGCAGATGAGCCAGATCACCACGACGATCTCGTCGGCCGTGGAAGAGCAGGGGTCGGCCACGCAGGAGATCGCGCGCAACATCCAGTCGGTTGCCGCTGGCTCGAGCGAGGTCAGCGCTCATATCGGCGGCGTCAGCGCAGCGGCGGAAGCAACGGGGCAGGCGGCAGGCATGGTGCTGTCGAATGCGAAGGAGCTGGACGGCCAATCCAGCATCCTGCGCAAGGCGGTGGATGAATTCCTCGCGAAGGTTCGCGCAGCGTAGGGCCTTTCCTCTTCTCTCGCGGAGAGCGAGCTCTTGTAGCGCTGCAATCGTTGCTCATCATCAAGTATCACAGGCTCGATGATTTGCGGGTTTGGTTTGTAAAGAACAAAAAAAGGTCTGTTCGGTATTCTTCTCCTCAATTGGTATTTGCCCCCGCGACCTTTTTTGGAGAACTCATTGTGAAGATAAGTAATCTGACGATCACGCCCAAGCTAGGTATTCTGGTGGGTGTCATGTTGCTTGGTCTGTGCGCGTCCGGCGTTCTCGCGGGATATTTCGTTCAGCGCGAGATGATGACCTCAAGGATCGAGGAGCTTCGCCACTTCGTCGATGCCGCGCGCAGCGTGGCGATCGGACTGCAAAAGCAAGTCGACGCCGGCCAGCTCACCAAGGAAGCCGCGATGGCTGAATTCGGTCGTCGTGCAAATACGATGACCTACGACAACGGCGCGGGCTACCTGTTTGGCTCCATGATGGACGGCGTGACGGTGTTGTCGCCGGATGCCAAGCAGATCGGTCAGAACCGCCTCGATGTGGTGACCAATGGCAAGGCGATCGGTCGCGAGTGGCGCGACAGTGTTGCTGCTAAAGGCGAGCACACGATGTTTTATGACTACGTCAAACCTGGCCAGACGGAGCCGCTGCGCAAGGTTGCCTATGCCGCTGCGATCCCCGGATGGAACATGTATGTGGGCGCCGGAGCCTATCTGGAAGATCTCGACGCCAGGTTGAAGCCGATCGTCTGGGCGCTCGGTTTGGCGATCCTTGCCATTGGTGCGGTCGCGGGCGGCATCGCCTGGATGATCGGTCGCAGCATCAGCCGCCCGCTCGGTCAGCTCGGTGCGCGGATGCGCACGCTAGCCGATGGAGCGCTTGAAGACGACATTCCCGGGACCGGGCGCGGCGATGAGATCGGTGCGATGGCATCGACCGTCCAGGTCTTCAAGGACAATGCCGTCCGGATTCGCGGGCTCGACAAGATCGAGGCCGAGTCGCAGGCGCGCGCGTCTGCCGAGCGGCGTTCGGCCATGGAGAGCATCGCCGATGACTTCGAACGCAGCGTCAACGGAATTGTCCGCTCGGTATCGACCGCGGCGGCAGGAATGCAGACCACCGCGCAATCCATGACGGCAACCGCCAGCGATGCGAGTTCGCGGGCATCGACGGTCGGCGCCGCGTCGGAGCGGTCGTCTGACAATGTCAGCACGGTTGCAGCCGCCGCCGAGGAATTGTCGGCTTCGGTCAGCGAAGTCTTGCGGCAGGTCTCGCAGTCGAGCCAAATTGCCAGCAAGGCAGTCGGCGATGCGGAACGCACCAATGCGACCGTTCAACTCCTGTCCAGCGGCGCGGAGAAGATTGGCGAAGTGGTTCAGTTGATCCACAGCATCGCCTCCCAGACCAACCTGCTCGCGCTGAATGCGACCATCGAAGCGGCGCGCGCCGGCGAATCCGGCCGCGGCTTTGCGGTCGTCGCTTCTGAAGTGAAGGCATTGGCGAGCCAGACCGCCAAGGCCACCGAAGAGATCTCCGCCCAGGTTGCCGCCATGCAGGCGTCCACCAGCGAAGCCGTGCTTTCGATCAGCGCCATTACCGGCACGATCGCGCAGATGAGCGAGATCACCACCAGCATCTCCACGGCCGTCCAGGAACAGGGCGAGGCCACGCGGGAAATCGCGCGCAACATTCAGTCGGTCGCGGCGGGCTCCAGTGAAATCAGCGAACATATTGGGGGCGTCAGCAGCGCAGCGGAAGCGACCGGGACGGCGGCCTCGCAGGTGTTGTCGAATGCCAGGGAGCTCGATACCCAGTCCGGCATGTTGCGGACGGCAGTGGACGAGTTCCTGACCAAGGTGCGTGCTGCGTAGAGGCACTTCTTCCCCTCTCCTCTTGTGGGAGAGGAAAGTAGATCAAGCTCGAACGCAAAAAGCCCTCCCTTGCGGGAGGGCTTTCGTCGTTTCAGGCGAGTGCCTGCTCGCGTTGCTTACTTCGCCTTGAGGAAGTCGGCGACCTCGAGCAGCACGAACTCGTTGTCGTCGGCCTTGTTCGGATCGCGGCTGGACGAGAACGGCAGGTTGTTGTCGTTGCCGACGATGATGTGCGTCGCATCGACCTGATCGACGTTCTCGATGGTGAAGAACGGGAAGGTCAGCACACCATCATTGAGCGGCTTGCGGGCCAGCTTGTTCGGGTCCTGGATCTTCATCAGGTCGATGAAGCCGATCTTGCGAACGGGCTTGCCGACATTGGCGTCGTTCAGTTCGATCTTGTAGACCTTCTTGAACTTGGCGAGGTCGGGGAAGCAGTCTTCACCGCGCTTGCCGTCGGCGCAGGCCTTGTCCTTGGTGCCTTCGCCGTTGTCGCGCTCGATAATCAGGCCGTTGTCGGCGGTGATCATGTTGAAGTCGCCGATGGCATTGCCGTTCTGTTCGAACACGTACTGCCAGTAGCGACCGGTGAACTTCTCGTTGGCGACGTCGAATTCCAGGATGCGCGAAGCTTCCTTGCCGTCGACCTTTTCCCAGTCCTTCTTCTCGGCATCCCAGATCGGGCCTTCGAGCAGACCGTAGAGGAACTTGCCATCCTTCGAGGAGGCGAAGCCTTCATAGCCCTTGGAGCGGCGCAGGTTGACGGTGGTATAGGTGGCGCCCGGCGCGCCCGGCGACTGCACCGACCAATGATCCGGCGAACGCACCGGCTTGCCGTCGGCGACGGTGTCGAACACGGCCAGCACCTTGCCGGTCTTGTCAGCCTTGATGATGTAGGGGCCGAATTCTTCGCCGATCCAGAAATTGTCGCCGACGATCTGGAAGCCTTCCGTGTCGACATCGGCGCCGGTCAGGTAGCGCTTGGCGGTGTCTTCATGGACGATGCGGAACGGCACCTTCTTGTCGGGATCGTGCAGGAACACGGTGGCCTGACGCTCGACCTTGCCGTTCTTCCAATCGATCTTGTGGTGATTGAGATAGATCATGTAGTCGGCCGAATTGTAGCGCGAGCCAGCGCCATTGTCGGTCAGCACCCAGAACGAACCGTCGGGCATCACCTTGATGCCGGAATGGCCCTGCAGCGGCTGGCCCTTCATCGGCAGCGAGATGCCGGTGGCGCGCTCATAGGACTTGCCCATCACGGTGCCGAGCGCGTCGACGCGCTTGCCGGTGGTGTATTTGCCCGAGGTCTTCAGGTCGTTCGGCGCGTCCGCGGGCGCGTCGATGGTCGACGTGGCCGGCAGCACGGCATGGCCGGCGAGCTTGGCTGGGAATTCGCCTTCCGACTGCGCAAAGGCTGCGGAAGAAAGCATGACGAGGGAAGCGACGGAGCAGAGGAATGTGCTGCGCATGGTTGTCTCCTTTGTGGTGACCATGCGGCGTGTTCTGGGGCGCGGGCGTTACGCTGCGCTGACAATTTCATGACGACTGGGTGACAGTAGGGGAAAGAGCTGCGGCATGGGGTCGCCGCGGCTGCGGGTTGGGTCACAGCCTCTCCGCCATCGTCTCCGCCTCGCACGCCAAAGGCAGGGGCGGAGACGACAAACGGGGCTGCTTCTCTACTGCTTCTCGATCCCCGCATTCGTGATCAGCTTTTCCCACACCTTGAGCTGGTCCTTCAGGAAGGCGTCGAATTCTTCCGGCGTGCCGGAGAAGGCTTCCATGCCACGGTTGGCGAGGTCTTTCTGGATTTCGGGGCGTTCGACGATCTTGCGGATTTCGGCGTTGAGCTTGACGACGATGTCCTTCGGCATGTTGGCCGGGCCGAGATAGCCCTGCCAGGAGGTGATGTCGAAGCCCTTCACGCCGGCCTCGTCCATTGTCGGCAGATCGGGCAGCAGTTTGGAGCGATATTTCGTGGTCACCGCGAGCGACTTCAGCGCCTTGGCGTTGACGTGCGGCAAGCCGGTCGGCACGTCGACGAACATCATGCTGACGCGGCCGGCGATGACATCGGTGAGCGCGGGTGGTGAGCTCTTGTAAGGCACGTGCAGGAGATCGAGTTTGGCTAGGCGGGCAAAGGTCGCGCCCGAGACGATCGCCGACGAACTGCCCGATGCGTAGGAGTACTTGCCCGGCTCTTTCTTGGCGAGCGCGATCAGCTCTTCCACGGAGTTGGCGGGAATCTCAGGATTGATCACCAGCATGAAGGGCAGGTCGCCGGTGCGCGCGATCGGCGTAAAATCCTTGATCGGATCATAGCTCATGGTCTTGAGCAGAAAAGGATTGGCCGAATGCGTCGTGTTGGTCGTGACGAACAGCGTGTAGCCGTCGGCGGGGGCGCGGGCGACGAAGCTGGCGGCGATCGAGCCATTGGCACCGGCCTTGTTGTCAATCACAGTGTTGGCGTTCAGCGCGGTGCCGAGCTCCTTGGCGATCAGGCGCGTCGTGGTGTCGGTGCCGCTGCCGGCGGCGAAAGGGAGCACCAGCGTGATCGCCCGGTTTGGATAGTTCGCGGTTTGTGCGATGGCCTCCGGGGTCGCCAACAGCAGCGCTCCGATAAACGATGCGCTCGCCACACCGCGAAGAACTGAAAGTCCGTGCATTCCGCTTTTCTCCCTGAATCGGCCTTGGTAGCCCATATTTATTGCGGGCAAACTAGCGGAGGTCGGTGACGCACGGAAGCGGAAAGGTATGCCGTTCAGGTTGGCGCGCTGTCGATGGTGTAGGCCATGCATCGACGTCGTAGCACCGGGTCGACCTTATCGCGTTCGTGAGCGAGAGCACCTGCAGACGGCCGCTGATCCGCAGCATCTGCGCGTTGGGGTCGGTGCGAATGCCGGGGCGAGCTCCGGAGCACGCACGATCGTTTCGTCGCGGTCCTTCTCGTCGCCGCTATTGCTTCCCGACCAGCGACAGGTTCAGCGCCGCGCAGGCGCAAAGCTCTTTGACAAATGCAAAGCAGCTCCTATATAAATTAGAATAATTCTAAATTATGTAAGGCGTTGATATGAAGGCGTTTTCGGAGCTTACCGAACGCGAGGTGCTGGCGGTTGCGATCTCCAGCGAGGAAGAGGACAGCCGGATCTATCTCAGCTTCGCCGAGGATCTGGCAGAGCGCTATCCCGATTCCGCGAAAGTCTTCAGCGAGATGGCCGAAGAGGAAAAGGGCCATCGGCATCTGCTGTTGCAGATGTATGAGGAGCGCTTCGGACCGAACCTTCCGCCGATCCGGCGCGAAGACGTTAAGGGCTTCATCCGCCGCCGACCAATCTGGCTTACGCGTAACCTGTCGCTCGACACCATCCGCAAGGAGGCCGAGCGGATGGAGTTCGAGGCCGAGCGCTTTTACGCCAAAGCGGCCGAGCAGGCGACGGATGTCGGGGTTCGCAAGTTGCTGGGCGATCTGGCCGAGCTGGAAAAAGGACACGAGCATCTCGCGGCCAAATTATCGAATGCCATCCTGACGTCCGACGTTCGTACGATCGAGGACAACACCCGCCACCGGATGTTCGTCCTGCAATATGTCCAGCCAGGTCTTGCGGGCTTGATGGACGGCTCCGTATCGACGCTGGCGCCGCTGTTTGCGGCCGCGTTTGCAACACATCACAACTGGCAGACATTCCTTGTTGGCCTCGCCGCATCGATCGGCGCCGGCATCAGCATGGGTTTCGCCGAAGCACTGTCGGACGATGGCTCCATGACCGGACGCGGCTCGCCGTGGCTGCGTGGCGGCATCTGCGGGCTGATGACGACGCTGGGCGGTCTTGGCCACACTCTGCCTTATCTCGTGCCGGACAGCTGGCCGAATGCATTCTGGATCGCGACGGCCATCGCGGGTGTTGTCGTTTTTTTCGAACTCTGGGCCATCGCCTATATCAGGGCGCGCTATATGGATACGCCGTTCCTGCAGGCCGTCTTTCAGGTGGTGCTTGGCGGCGTCATCGTTCTGGCGGTGGGCATATTGATCGGAGGCGCGTAGCGGGTGGGGAGGCGTCAGATGGCGTCGTTGCGCGGGATGGCGTAGGTTCTATGCGCGGGAAACCCTGCTGCTCGTCCCGCCGATGATGAGTGTGTGCGATGCATGATCGCGGCAGGTGCGATCGCGGGCAGCTTACGGGTGAAGGAGCGTCCCATGTATGCTGCCATTCGTCAGAGCAAGGCAAAGACCGGCATGGCTGAGGAACTGACGCGCAGGATCAAGGAAGGTGCCATTCCGATCATCAGTGATGTCGAAGGTTTCATGGCCTATTATGTGGTCTATGCGTCCGACGATACGGTGACGGCGATCAGCATCTTCAATAATTTCGCGGGCGCCGAGGAGTCGAACCGACGCGGGCTCGCGTGGAGCGAACAGAATCTGGCGCCCTTGCTGATTGGACCAGCCACAGCGATAGCCGGCCCGGTTATCGTTCATACGTTGGCATAACGCGCGCGGGACAGGTGCTATGCCGGGCGGGTGGCATGTGCGCGTAGATTACTCGCCAGATTCTCAATCTCCCAGCAGGCGCTTCGCGCCGGCGATTGCGCGGCGCGCGACTTCTTCGGGGCCGCGCTCCCGGGTCAGCGCATCCATCGGCACTTCGAGCGCGACCGGAATATGCTTCGGCAGGTGCGCGGCGATGGCGCAGAGGTCGATGCCGCCGTCGCCGGGTGGTAGCCGTTCAGCGCGTGCGGTGTGCAGCAGTCCTTCCACCGTGCCAGGCTTTTCCGCCGGAGCATCGCAAAAATGGAAAAACGGCAGCAAGCGCGATGGCATGTCGTCGAGTTCGGCGAGGCTGCTGTCGGAGCGGTCGAAATGCAGCGTATCGACAAGGATACCCGCATTGGCGCGGCCTGCGGTCTCGACGACGGCGCGCGCCTTGTGCAGGTTCGACACATTGGTCCAGGGAAAGAACTCCATCACCGGCATGATGCCGTATCGCGCCGCAAGATCGGCGATGGCCGCCAGGCAGTCAGCGAGGCGGGACAAGTCGGGATCATAGGGCGCGACGATGACATGGTGGGCTCCGAGCTCCGCGCCGGCGGTGAGCATCGGCTCAAGCGCCGCGACGTCGATCCCGGGCGTGATCTTGACGAGTTCAATATCGAGCACGTGCAGTCCGGTGTCAGCGAGACGCGCCTTGGTTTGCCGCATCATCGCCTTGTCGTTCATCAGCGGGTAGCCGGGGCTTTCCGCGGTCACGGCGATCAGTCTCAGTCCGACACTCCGGTAGCCGCAGCGCGCGGCAACGTCGATCATCTCTGGCGGCGCCAGCGATAGCACGGTGAGGTGGGCGAGCGAGAAAACGGTCATGAGATGTTTCTACTCCCGATGTCTGGCTGGCCGGAGCGGATGTTCGGTCTATCGCCGTGATGCGATGAATACGCCCGACAGTACCAGCACATAGCCGATGAGGTGAAACAGTTGCGGCTGTTCGCCGAGAAACGCGATGGCCAATACAGAGCCGAACACCGGCATCAGATGCAGAAATGGTGCAGCCCGATTAGGGCCGATCAGTGCGATGCCGCGATTGAAGAACAGATAGGCCAGTGCCGACGGAAAGATCATGGCATAGGCGAGCGTCAGCAGCGTCACCGTGTCGAAGATCAGCGGCGAGCCCGAGTTGAGTTCCCAGATGCTGACCGGCAGGGTCAGGATCGCGCCGCCGGCGGTGGTGAAAGCAATCAGTGACATCGGGTGCGTCACCGGTCGCCGCAGCATCAGCGCCGAATAGATGCCGAACACCAGGAGCGCTGCGAACAGCATCGCATCGCCCTTGTTGATCTGGATACTGGCCAGTGCGGTCAGATCGCCGCGCAGGATGATGATCAGCACGCCGGCCATGGAGACCACGATGCCGAGCAGTTGCGCCAGCGTGAGCCTCACGCCGAACAGGATCAGCGTCCACAGCGCGACGCAGAGCGGGCCCGACGACTGGATCAGCAGCGCATTCAGGGCCTGCGTGTATTTCAGGCCCCAATAGGCCAGTACCGTATTGGCAGCGAAGCCGGTCAGCGCCAGCATGGTCATGAGAGAAAGCTGCGCGCGGAGGACCGGCCAGTCCGTGCGCAGATGCGTCCAGGCGAAGGGCAGCAACAGGAAAAAGGCCCCGATCCAGCGCACGCAGGCCAGCGTCACCGGTGGGACGTGGCCGGCGACATAGCGGCCGAGCACGATGTTCCCGGCCCAGAACAGCGAAGTGAGGCTGAGCAGGAGATAAGGCTGGTTGGCGAACCAGCCGACGATCGTTTGTCGCGGCGGAGCGGAAGGGGTCATCGGCTCGATGGTCAATGCAGCCTTTCATAGGCGGCAGTTCGCCGGGTGGCACAAGTCATGCTGGCGCGCGGGCACCATGCGCGGCAGCGGAGCGCGCATCGGTAGATGCGTCGAATGGACGCCAGGAATGAGCCTCGATTCAGGTATTCAGATGCCGAAAAACACGCAAAATCAGACGATTATACCTTTTCCGCCAGGCGAACATTAACCGCTTTCGAACGGCTAGCCGATAGAACTGAATCGCAATGATGGAACTTGTTTCTTGAATTGCGGGTCCGGATACCTCGTCGACGTTGTGCAGTGAGTGTGTCTGGAGCCGTTCGGCTTTGAGCGCACGACCGAGGGGTCGGCGCGACAGGAGATCGTAATGCCGTTGTCCGCCTCTCAACCCAAACCCGGCCGCCGCCGGGGTCTCGGTCTTGGCCCGCGCATCATGTTGATGACGGTCTCCGGCATTCTCATCCTCGGCGTCTGCATCACGCTGGTCGCCAAATATGTGCTCGAACAGGGCGCCGCCAAATCCGCGACGGAGCGGGTCGAGACCAACATGCGCGTCGCCTGGAACGTGCTGCGCGAGAGCGGCGACAAATACAGCATCGCGGATGGCAAGCTGCTTGCCGACGGCAAGCCGCTGAACGGCAATTTCGCGGCGGTCGACAAGATCAAGACGCTGGTCGGCGGCACCGCCACGATCTTCATGAACGATACCCGCATCTCCACCAATGTGATGAAGCCGGATGGCACCCGTGCCATCGGCACGCAACTGGCGAAAGGGCCGGCCTATGACGCGGTCTTCAACGGCAAGACCGCGTTCCGTGGTGAAGTAGCCATCCTCGGCGAGCCGTATATGACCGTCTATGATCCGATCTTCGATGCCAGCCGCAACGTGATCGGCATCCTCTATGTGGGCATTAAAAAGGTCGACTTCCTCGAGACGGCCAATGACACGCTCTGGACCATCGTCTATGCGACCGTTGCGGTCATGCTGCTGGCGATCGTGCTCAGCTATTTCGTTGCGCGCGGCACCATCGTGCGTCCGCTGAAGGCGAGCATCGCCACGATGAACAAGCTCGCCAAAGGAGACCTTACCGTCGACGTTCCGGCAAGCAAGCGCGCCGACGAGATTGGGGAGATCATGACGGCGCTGAGTGTATTCAAGGAGAACGGCCTCGAAGTCGAGCGCATGAAGGTCGCGCAGATCGCTACGGAGAGCCGCACGGCCGAACAGCGCAAGGCGGATATGATGAAGCTCGCCGCCGATTTCGAGGGCGCCGTCGGCCAGATTGTCGAGACCGTGTCATCCGCCTCGAAGGAACTGGAAGGTTCGGCCACCACATTGACGGCAACATCGGATCGCTCGCAGGCTTTGGCGATCGCTGTGTCGGCGGCGTCGGAAGAAGCTGCCACCAATGTGCAGTCGGTTGCCTCCGCCACCGAGGAAATGTCGTCGTCCGTGCACGAGATCAGCCGTCAGGTGCAGGGCGCCGCGCGCATTGCCAGCGAGGCCGTTGCGCAGGCTGACAACACCAACAACCGCGTTGGAGAACTGGCGACGGCCGCGGCACGCATCGGCGACGTGGTCGAGCTGATCAACAATATCGCGGGCCAGACCAATCTGCTGGCGCTCAACGCGACCATCGAGGCCGCGCGCGCCGGTGAAGCCGGTCGCGGCTTTGCGGTGGTTGCCGCGGAAGTAAAAGCGCTGGCCGAGCAGACCGCGAAGGCCACTGGCGAGATCAGCCAGCAGGTCAGCGGCATCCAGAAGGCGACCGAGGATTCGGTGTCGGCTATCAAGGAGATCTCCATGACGATCGGTCAGATGTCGGAGATCGCGTCCGCCATCGCATCGGCCGTTGAAGAGCAGGGCGCCACCACGCAGGAGATTTCGCGCAACGTGCAGCAGGCCGCAGCAGGCACGATGCAGGTGAGTTCGAACATCACCGACGTGCAGCGCGGTGTCGAGGAAGCAGGCTCCGCCTCGTCGCAGGTTCTATCCGCAGCGCAGTCGCTGTCGAGTGAGAGCACGCGACTGAAGCATGAGGTCGGCAACTTCCTGCGCTCGGTCCGCGCGGCGTAACTATCCACCGCGGAAGAATCGGATGCGCGAAGGCGTCCCGAATGTTTCCGGGCAGAGATAATCGTCGCGCCCTGGCTGGACCTCGCTGAGAAAGTAGCCGCTAAATTTAGAACCATTAAAATCTGCGGCAGTGTTGTCACACTGCCGCGGAATGCTTGTTGTTTGGAACGCTTCTATTGGCGGTGACGCCGCCGTCCCTTTAACCCCGATCCATCACATGAGGGCGTCCGCCATCGAATATGTCGATGCGGATGAGATTTCGGGGATCACCTTGAACAACACCATTCGTTTGTCGCGTTTCGCACTTTTGTCGTCGGTCTGCGCGCTCAGCGTTGTCACGCTCGATACGTCGCTGGCGCAGTCCAGTTCCACGCAGAGCGGCGCGCAGCCGCTGCCGCCGGTGGTTGTCAACCAGCCGCAGCAGCGTCGCCGCGCGGCCGCCACACCGAGCCGGACGCCCCGCGCCCGCACCGCCGTCGCGCCGCGTCCGGTGGCGCAGCCCCTGCGCAGCAACGTGTTCGTGGAAAGCCCGCGCGGCCCGATCCAGGGCTATGTCGCCAACCGCAGCTCGACCGGCACCAAGACCAACATGCCGATCAACGAGACGCCGCAGGCGATCTCGGTGATCGGCGCCGAGCAGATCCGCGATCAGAACCCAACGAAGTTTGACGAGATTCTTCGCTACGCACCCGGCGTTGCCGCCGGCACTTTCGGCGCCGATTTCCGTAACGACTGGTTCCTAATCCGCGGTTTCAAGTCGGACGACAACAGCGTGTTCCTCGACGGTCTCCAGTTGTTCTACACCTCCTATGCAAGCTGGAAGCTGCAGCCGTTCAACATGGAGCGCGTCGAAATCCTGCGCGGTCCGTCGGCGATCCTCTATGGCGGCTCGAGCCCCAGCGGTCTTGTCAACGTCGTCAGCAAGATGCCGCAAGCTCAGCCGATCCGTTATATCGAAACCGGCGTCGATAATTTCGGCAATGCCTATTTTGGCTTTGACATCAATACGCCGATCAAGCTGGCTCCGGGCAATGGCGAGCTCTACACCCGCATTGTTGGCCAGGTGCAGAACGGCGGCACGCAGACAGACTTTACGCCGAACAACAACTACTTCATCGCGCCGTCGCTGACCTGGAAGCCGGATGTCGATACGACGCTGACGATCCTCGCTTCGGCCTCTTTTAATGAGACGCGTCCAGCCAACTTCCTGCCTTACGTAGGCACGGTAACGAATGCGCCGTTTGGACGAATCTCGACCAGCTTCTACGGCGGAGATCCGAAGACCGACAGTTTCAAGCGTGAGCAGGAAATGCTGGGCTATCAGTTCGAGAGGAACCTCTCGGATAACGTGACTTTCCGTCAGAATGCCCGTTTTTCGCATGTTGATGTGAACTACGCTGCTCTCACGCTCGGTGCCCTCTCGGCTCCATTTAACACCTACGCCAATGCGACGACCGGGGACATGTTCCGTTACGGGTTCTCCACCCGAGGCATTGCGGATCAGGCCAATATGGATAGCCAGGTCGAGTATCGATTCACCACTGGCATCCTCAGCCACACGGCGCTCTTTGGCCTCGATCTGAAGCACTATAGCATCAGCGACACGCAGGGTCTGGCTGGTGGCTATCCCAATATCAATGCGGTCAATCCCAGCTATGCTGCCGCTTTGCCCCAGATTCGCACAGCTGCCGGTTTCAGCAACTATCGTGATGGAAACCAGACGCAAAATCAGCTCGGTGTGTATCTACAGGACCAGATCAAATTGGACCGCTTCACCCTCGTGCTCAGCGGCCGCAACGATTGGGTCAATAATTCTCGCTTCGATCAGGCCTTCGGCGCGTCTTCACTGGGCCGTGACGAGAGCAAGTTCAGTGGTCGTGCTGGTCTGATCTACAACTTCGACAACGGTCTTGCGCCTTACGTCTCTTATGCGACCAGCTATAACCCGATCATTGGTGTCAATGCGGCGGGTCAATTGCTGTTGTCGGAAACGGGCGAGCAGACCGAAGTCGGCGTGAAGTTCCAGCCGGTAGGCTTTGATGGCCACTTCGGCGTCGCTTTGTTCGACCTCAAGCGCAAGAACGTCCCGACTACCAATCCGCTGTTCCCGCTAACGGCTCTTCAGACCGGTGAAGTCACCTCGCGCGGCATCGAACTCGAAGCCGTTGCCAATCTCGCGCCGGGCTTCAAGGTGGTTGGTTCGTTTACGAACTACAATCTGTTCACCAGCGCCGATGCGAACCCGGCTCTGATCGGTCTCGTGCCGACCAACACGCCGCGTCAGCTCGCTTCTGGCTGGGCCGACTACACCTTCCAGGATGGTGTGCTCCGTGGCTTCGGCTTCGGCGGCGGCGTACGCTATGTCGGCTCGTCCTTCGCCGATCAGGCCAATACGCTCTCAGTTCCATCACGCGTCCTCGGCGATCTCGCCGTTCATTACGACTGGCAGAACTGGCGCTTTGCGGTCAATGCGGCGAACGTGACCGATGAAATCTACGTCGCGAACTGTTCAAGTGCGAATGCCTGCTTCTATGGCGATCGCCGCCGCATCACCGGCAGCATCGGCTACAAGTGGTAACCGCTCAGGCGAGCGAGCCGGCACGACAATAGGTCGCTGCACGTCCCGCTCGCCGCACGGTCGCCACGTCAAAATGATCTGCTCATGTCGTCTCCGGCTCGCCGGGGACGACATTTTCAGTAGTTGAAGAAGGATTGATCCCCTGAAAGCGCGTACGGCTCGCATCTGGTCGCTGATCCACAAATGGAGCAGCCTTGTCTCCACCGTCTTCCTGCTGCTGCTGTGCCTCACCGGCCTGCCGTTGATCTTTCATCACGAGATCGACGAGGCGCTCGGCTACGCGCCGAAGATGGATGTGCATGTGCCCGGCGCGGCGAAACTCAGCCTGGATGCCATCGGCCGCGCGGCGATCGCGGATCATCCCGGCAGCGTGTTGCTCTACATGGCCTGGGACAAGGACGAGCCCGGCATGGTCTCGACCTTCACCAACACGTCGGTCACGTCGGATCCCCAAACCACCGTGGTGAAAGCGTTCGACGCCTATACGGCAAAGCCCGTCGGCCTACTCGGCACCGGCCCGATGCTGGTGATGTTGCGGCTACATACCGACATGTATCTCGGGCTTCCCGGCAAGTGGTTCATGGGTGTCATGGGATTCCTCTTCATGATCGCCATCATCTCCGGCGTGGTGCTGTACTGGCCGTTCACGCGCCGTCTGAATTTCGCGGCGATCCGCAAGCAGAAGTCGCGCCGGGTCCTGTGGCTCGACTGGCACAATCTGCTTGGCGTGGTCACCATCGTCTGGACGCTGGTGGTCGGCAGCACCGGGGTCATCAACGCCTATGCCGAGGTCATGCTCGGCATCTGGCAGCGTAATGAATTGGCTGCCATGGCCGCTCCCTATGCCGGCAAGCCGACACCGACGCAGCTCGCGTCGCTGGACAAGGTGGTGGGCAATGCCATGAAGACGACGCCCGGCATGGATCCAGCCTTCATCGCATTCCCCGGCACGCCGTTCACATCGACGCATCACTTCGCGGTCTTTTTGCGCGGCGATACACCGCTGACCTCGCGGCTGGTGAAACCTGTGCTGCTCGATGGCGAGACCGGTGAGGTGTCTGACTCCAGCGAGCTGCCGACCTATCTGAAAGCGGTACTGGTCTCGCAGCCGCTGCATTTCGGCGACTATGGTGGCATGCCGCTGAAGATCATCTGGGCGCTGCTCACGGTTTTCACCATCATCGTGCTCGGCAGCGGGCTGTATCTGTGGGCAGTGAAGCGCAGCAAGGTCAGGCGCGGCGCGCGGCTGTCTGCCGGCGTGACGGCAGCGATTGGGCCATCGTCATGAACGAGGCGCCGCAGCACAGAGCGAACTGGTGGCGCGTGTTCGGCGCGCCGATCGTCATTGGCGTCTTATCGCTCGCAGGCTTGTTGTCGGCGCTGCTCGCCGGCGATCCCGGCCGCTATTTTGCGTGGTTCGGCGTCGGGCTGCCGATCGCGATTGCGGCATGGGCGTATGGCCGGAAGTGACATGAGAAAGGGCGGATGAGCGAGGCGAAATCCGCCACGTCTCCGGCACCGCAATGCCAGCGACGGATTACGCCTTCGGCTCATCCGTCGTTGGCCTATGATGCTATCAGCGCCGATCCCAGTTGTTGTTCCAGCCGTTATTCCATCCATTGTCCCAACCGTCCTGCTGGCCACGCATCGCGCGGCTGCCGCGGCGCTGGTCGCCATAGGCCAGCATCGGGTTCTGCATGCAGTCGCCGCGCTGGCCGCTCACGGTCGCCATGCACTGGTTATAGGAGGTGAACGTACAGCTCGGATTGAAGCCGGTGGCCGAGGTGCGCGAGCACCATGGATATTCGCGGGCCATGGAGGGCGTGGCGCCCATCACGACCAGAAGTGCAGCTGCTGCCAGGATTGAGCGCATGTCGATTCTCCCTTGAGGTCCGAAATCGATAATGCGCAGCTTACATCGCCGTTCCCGCCTGCGACAGCACGTCGTGATCACTCCGTCCGACAGGGACTTCAAACCGCGGTGATGCGCATCAGTCCGTCAGTGTGGCCGCCATCGCATCCAGCGCCGCGCGCGCGGCCTCCGGCGCAATCTCGATCTGCAGCCCGCGCTGGCCGCCATTGAGATAGATCGTATTTTCCGACAATGCCGCCTGCTCCATGGCGACGGGCACGCGCTTCTTTTGTCCGAACGGGCTGATACCGCCGACGTGATAACCGGTCATGCGTTCGGCGTCGGCCGGGCGCATCATCTTCGCGCTCTTGCCGCGAAAGGCCGCGGCCAGCTTCTTCATGCTGACCTCCTTGTCGGAGGGCACCACGACACAAACCGGCTTGCCATCGACCTCGGCCATCAGCGTCTTCAGCATGCGTTGCGGTGCGATGCCGAGCGCTTCCGCTGCCTGCAGGCCGATGCTCTCGGCGTCTGGGTCGTAATCGTAGGTATGCAGGGTGAACGCGGCGCCGAGCTTGCTCAGCGTCTGCGTGGCGCGGGTGGTTTTCGACATGTGAGACTCAAGGGAATTGGAGCGCTCAAGCAGTGGTGAATTCAGACGATCTCGGACACGGGCTGCATGTCGATAGCAAAACTTTCGAGGAATTTCGAGGTCATGATGTAGAAGCCGACCGAGAGCTGCAATTCTACCAGTGCGCCCGGCGTCAGCTTGGCTGCGATCGCCTTGAAGGTCGCGTCGGTTGGGCGATGTAGCGCAACGATCTCATCGGTGAAGGCCAGCGCCGCCCGCTGCACGTCGGTGAAGCAGCTCGCCGCCTGCCAGTCGTCCAGCGCGGCGTTCTGTTCGTCTGACACGCCCACATAGCCGCCGATGCGCTTGTGCGCGGCGACTTCATAGGGCGCCTCGCAGAGAATGCCGGTGCGGGTGATTGCCAGTTCGCGGATGACGGGATCGAGCTCGCCCTTGTTGCGGATGGCGCCGCCGAGCCGGCAATATTGTTCGAGGTAGCTGGGCGAATGCGCCATCATGAGGAAGATGTTGGCATTGCGGTTCTTGCCGAGGATCTCGCGGGTGCGTTCGCTGGCTGCGGCGGGATCGCTGTAGTCGATGCGGGCCATGGGTCCTCCCTTGAGATCGCCGTCGCGCCCTCCTGATGGGGCGCGTTCGGGCGAATGGCCGTGCCATCGTAGCCGAGCAGGGATAGCTCTGCCAGATTGCGATCGTCAGGCCCGCGTGTCGTATTCAACATTGCAGGCGCTTGCGCATAGTGGTCAAAGGGGGGCCCGCCATTCTGGCGGGGCCATGCGCCGGTCTCGATTCAATGACAAAAAGAGAAGACCCAAGGTACGTTTCGAGCGACGTTGCACCTCGCAAGACAGGTATTCGACTGTTCGTCCCCATCCTGGCGGGGGCACGGCTTGGCGAGCGCATGATTGCTTGCCTGGGTGCACTGCTGGGTATCGTGCTCACGGGACTGATCTGCCGATCTGTGTTGGGCGACAGCTCCAGCCTGCCGCTGATCGTGGCGCCGCTGGGCGCATCTGCTGTGCTCCTGTTTGCGGTTCCCACGAGTCCGCTAGCCCAGCCATGGGCGATCATCGGCGGTAACACCATCTCGGCTCTGATCGGCGTTGCTGTCGCGCATGTGGTGCCCGATCAGATTCTGGCGATCGGCTTCGGCGTATCGCTCGCCATCGCGGCGATGTCCTTTGCGCGCTGCCTGCATCCGCCCGGCGGCGCCACGGCGCTGACGGCCATCATCGGCGGGCCCATCGTGACCGCATCGGGATATCTGTTTCCATTCGTGCCCGTCGGCCTGAACTCGGTGCTTCTGGTCGGGCTGGGCTATCTGTTCCACAAGATCTCGCGGCGGACCTATCCTCACAGGGCGCCGGTGCCATCAGCAAATCCGCATCAGACATCGGACATCAGCCCGGAGCTGCGGGTCGGCTTTCGCGCCGAAGATATCGACAAGGCGCTGGAAGCGCTCAGCGAGACCTTCGATATAAGCCCCGACGATCTCGAGACGTTGCTGCGGCAGGTCGAACTGCAGGCCATGTTGCGCTCGCACGGCACGATCCTGTGCGGAGACATCATGTCGCGCGATGTCGTCACGGTCGGATTGCGGGATAGTGCCGAACTGGCCCGCTCGCGGCTGCTCTTGCATAATGTCCGCACGCTTCCCGTCCTAGGCATGCAGGGACAGCTCGTCGGAACGGTCGGCCTCCGCGAGCTGATGAAGGAATCGGGCGATGTCGGAAAATCCATGTCGCCCGCAGCGACGGCGACGATGCAGACACCCGCTGTGACCTTGCTTCCGACGCTAACCGATGGACGAACGCACGCCGTCATCATCGTCGATCAGGACCGCCTGATTCAGGGGCTGATCACCCAGACCGATTTGCTCAGCGCCGTCGCGAAGCTTGTTCCTGTTGCTGTCTAGGCGATCGCGCACCTGCAAGTCCGCGGGCGGAATGAAGCTGCAATTCGGTTGAACAATCTGTAGCTGGAGATATGGTCCTCGCGCAGCGTTAAAACTCGCATCGAGGCTTTCATGCGATCTTCACGAATTCCCGTTCTGAAGCTTGTGCTCGGCCTGGGCATGTTTGTGACCTTCCTCGGCAGCGCGGTTGCGGGCGAAGGTCCGGCTCCGGTGTGGCCGACCCAGGGCTGGCAGACATCCACGCCGGAAGAGCAGGGCGTGGACCCGGCAGCGCTCGCAGCACTGCTGGAGCTCGGAAGCCGCAACGATTTCGACAGCGTGCTGATCGTGCGTCATGGCAAGATCGTTCTGGATGCCTATTACGCGCCTTACACTGCCGATCTGCCGCATGTGGTCAATTCCGTCACCAAGGCCGTCATCGGCACGCTGACATCGATGGCGTTGCAGGATGGTCTCCTGAATGGCACGGACCAGCGGATGCTGGCATTCTTCGGCGAGCGCAGCGCTGCTAACCTTGATGACAACAAGAAGGCGATCACGCTTCAAAGTCTGTTGGACATGACGTCCGGACTTGCGCGGGACGGCCGGGCCGGTGTCAACGGCTCATTGGAGTCGACGGCCGGCATGGAGCGGAGCCGGGACTGGATCCAGTACATTCTCGATCGTCCGATGGCTGCTTCGCCGGGAGACGGCTTCAATTACGATAGTGGAAATGCACATCTGCTATCGGCCATCCTGACCAAAGTGACCGGGATGAGCGCGGAGGATTATGCGAAAGCGAAGCTGTTCGGTCCGTTGGGCATCACGGCGTGGAAATGGCGGCGCGATCCGCAGGGCATCTCGACGGGCGGATACGGCCTGGCGCTGCATCCGCGCGACATGGCGAAATTCGGCTATCTGTATCTGCATAACGGGGTGTGGGAGGGCAAGACGCTGGTGTCGCCCGTCTGGATCGACAGAGTGAGCCACGCCACGGTGGACATGAAGCTCTCTTTTGCTCCGGAGTTTCGCTATTCGAATTTCTTCTGGGCGCGACCCGACGGCAATGTCTATTGGGCGAGCGGGCTGCATTGTCAGCTTGTGATGGTCTATCCAGCGCTGGACCTCGTTGCAGTGACGACCGGCCGAGACAATTGCCCGGTGACCAACATCGTGGACGCCATCCCAAAGGCTGTCAGGTCCGAGATAGCAATAGAGCCGGACCCCGCCGGCACTGCGCGACTCGCAAGCGTTGTTCGCGCCATTTCGACGGAGGCAGAGGTGGACGTTAAGGAAACGCCTTCGATCGCCTCGGCGGTATCAGGCAAGACCTACACCTTTCCGCCCAATCCTCTCGCTGTAAAGTCGCTGTCGCTGACATTCGTGGGCTCCCATCCGCACTATGATTTCGAAATCTATAGTCGCGATCCCACGAGAGGGGCTGAGAAAATCAGTGGCCCTCTCGGGCTCGACGGACTGTATCGCAGAGGGACGCCAACGGCATTTGGGATTATTGCCGTGAAGGGGAGGTGGCTCGGCGAACATGCGTTCGAAATCGAGCGCAGGACCCTCGGCGAGGACGGCCGCACGCGGACATGGATGCTGTCATTCGACGGCGACAAGGTCAGTCTTCGCGGCAAGAACTATGAAGGTGTCGATGTCGCAATCGACGGACAGTCGGGCGGTTGATCGCGGAAGGCACGGGAAGTCCTGAGACCTCCCGTGCGCTCTTGCAGCGTCAGGCCGGCATGATGCCTGGCGCCCGGCGGGGCCATTTGGCGATGACTTCCGGTGCCACGTTGAGATGCTGTGCGACGAGAGCCGGCGGCGTGTGGGTCAGCCAGTCGGACAGCGACACTTCCTCGTAATGCACCGTGCGGAACACCTCGATGAATTGCAGGTCGGTGTCGCCGGTGTTCTCGATATAGTGGCCGAAGTTGCGTTTGACGTAGCCGACGTCCCCCGATGTGAAGTCGATGGTGGTGGCGTTCGGGCCGGAATTGAACAGTGTCATCCGCGCGCGGCCCGCGAGATAATACTGCCACTCGTCGGCATTCGGATGCCAGTGCATCTCGCGCATGCCGCCGGGCTTCACCGTCACCAGTGCCACCGCAATCGTCGCCGAAGCGGTGAAGTTGCTGGTGTCGGCAATCCGGATCTCGCCGTTGCGTGTCGATTTCACCGGCTTGGACGATCCCAGCGCATAGGTGAACGGATAGAGCGCGACATCCGCATCGCGATAGGACGAGGCCTGATCCGCCGCGAGCGAACCGGGAACCGTGCCCTGGAAGATCCAGAGATTTTGCAGCGGGATTTTCGCGAAGCTTTCGACCGGCACGCCGAAATTCTTGGCCAGGATTTCCGGCGGCGTATGCGCGATCCAGTCCGACAGCAGCAGCGTATTGAATTCGTTGGCCTGGCCGTCATCGAAGCAGATCACGAATTCGCAGCCATCGGGGCCGAGACCTTGGAGCGAGTGCGGCGCACCGGACGGGAAGTACCAGAGGTCGCCCGCATTGACATCAGCGACATAAGGCCGGCCCTGATTGTCGAGCACGGTCACCCGGCACGAGCCGTAAGTCATGATCGCCCATTCGCCGGCCTGGTGCCAATGCATCTCGCGGATGCCACCGGCGGTGAGCCGCATATTGACGCCGGAGATAGTGGTCGAGATCGCAAAGTCTGCTTGCGTCACCTGCCGTGCCCAGCCACCGTTCTGGATGCGCCGCGGTGCATTGTTGAACGTGGCCCAGGGCAGGGCCATGCCGCCGATATCGGTCGCAGGCGGCAATTGCGAGGATGGAAACTGGCCGGCGATGACGGAATTCTGCGGGCCGGGATCGCTCAGATTGTTCGGCCCCTTGGCGTTGATCGCGCCCTGCGGCGGCAGATCCGGATTGCCGAATGTCGCGGCCTGTGCGGATGCTGCGGCGGTCATCACGATGCCCGATGCTGTTGCTGCCATGAGATCTCTCCGTGAGAACATGGGACGTCCTCCTGTTGCGACGCGGATCTGCGTCATGGTTTTGAATCGATGGAAGCGTTGCGCGCCGGGTAACTCCCGACGCGCGCAGTAAAGGGGAAGAGACAGGTCTACTTCTTGACGCCTGCGGCGGCGAGGATCAGGTCGGCGACTTGCTTGGGATGGGAGACCAGCGAGAGATGGCCCGCATTGAGCTCGATCGTGGTCGCATTCATGCGCTTGGCGAGGAAACGTTCGAGATCGGGATTGATCGTCTTGTCCTCTTTCGACACCGCATAGAACGAGGGCTTATCGTGCCACGCGGCTGCGGTGGTGCGGCCTGCGAAGATCGATGCGGCGGTCGAGCCCTGCACGGCATAGAGCACTTCGGCCTGCTTGCGCGGAACGCCATTGGCGAAATATTTCAGGAACGAGTCTTCGGAGAGCTGGGTGTAGCCATCATGGGTCTGGATGCCGGCGCGCACCTCGCCCGTCGGAAATTTGCCGGACAGCGCCACGAAGTCCTCATTGGCGTCCGGCGCGCGGGCGGCGACATAGACCAGCGCCGAGACCTTCGGGTCGGTGCCGACGTCGCTGATCACCGTGCCGCCCCAGGAATGTGCGACGAGGACGGTCGGGCCATCCTGCAACGCGAGCGCGCGGCGGGTCGCGGCATTGGAGTCGTCCAGCGAGCTCAGCGGATTTTGCACGGCCGTCACATGGAGGCCTGCCTTCTGCAACAGCGGAATGACTCCGGCCCAGCTCGATCCGTCGGCCCAGGCGCCGTGCACCAGAACCACGTTCTTGGCTTTCACGGGCGCTGCGATTGCAGCCTGCGCCATCGGCGCCGTCAGCACGCACATGGCCACTGTCAGCATCGCACGCAGAGTCGTTTTGGAAAGGGAGTTCATCAACATGGTATCACCATTCGGTTGCCGGCGATTGTCCTGGCCGGAGGGATGAAGGAAGCATGGATGTTGCACTTGACGGGCTCGCGCCGGTCAGCTCGAACGGGAGCGGATCGGCATGACATTGTCTGGTTTATGGGATGGCGAGGCTGCGGTGAATCGGACGGTGGTGTGCAGCCGGCATACCTAGGTTTATGGCTACGAATACGCAGGGGCGTCGCCGACTGTTACGTCGGCGAACCCGGCGGTAACGGAATGGTGAGGGCTACAGGATGATCGACTATGTCACCGTGGATGTGTTCACGGACCAGCGTTTCGGCGGCAATCCGCTGGCAGTCGTTCCGGATGCGCGCGGCATCGACGATGCGCTGCTGCAGAAGATCGCCACCGAGTTCAACTATTCGGAAACGACCTTCGTGTTTCCGCCGGATGATCCCGCGCATACCGCACGCGTTCGCATCTTCACACCGACCGATGAAATTCCCTTCGCGGGTCATCCCAATGTCGGCACCGCCTATGTGCTCGGCCGCCAGGGCGCGGCCTTTGGCAGGCCTGTCGGCGATCACATGATGTTCGAAGAGAAGGCAGGCCTCGTCCATCTCGATCTATTGCGGGAAGGCAGCGAGGTCATCGGCGCCGGCTTTGTCGCGCCGCAATCCGTTCAGATCGGTGATGCAGTCGATGTCGTGACGCTGGCCGGCTGCATCTCGCTGCCGCCGGATGCGGTCGTGTCACACACGCATCCGCCGCGCATCGTCTCCGTCGGCCTGCCTTTCGCTGTCGCTGAACTGTCGGGTCTCGATGCACTGGCCTCCGCGCGTCCGAATACATCGGCCTTTGAGGTCGCGGGAAAGACATACTGGCACCGCGACGATCGCTTCTCGGCCTTCATCTATGTCCGCACAGGCGACGGCATCGATCATTTGCGCGCCCGCATGTTCGCCCCGCTCAGCAACGTGCCCGAAGATCCTGCCACCGGGAGCGCCTCTGCGGCGCTGGCGGCCTATCTCGTCACGCTCGACCCGCGCCGCGATGCGGTTTGTGCCATCACCATCGAGCAGGGTGTCGAGATGGGGCGTCGCAGCCTCATTGAGGTCGAGGTGCGGAAGCGTGATGGACATGTCGAGAGCGTTCGCATTTCCGGCCGTTGCGTGCCGGTGATGCAGGGCCGTATCGACGTGTAAGCTGAATCACGCCTCGTCCGGCAGATCTCCCACGCGCCACAGGGCCAGCGACTTGTCGGCATAGTCGCCGCCAGCTTCCGTACAGCCTTCGTTGATCACGGCTAACGGAGCAGGAAACAGGAACGGTGCGTGCTGCAGATTGAGTACGCGCCAGTCACCGTCCTCGATATCGCGATTGGCTGATGCGTCGGGAAATGTCGTGGTCAGCAGCCAGCAGGTGCCGGAGCGTTTCAGATTGGCGATGGCGCGGTGGATGTTGGCGAATGACAGATGCACAAGGCAGTCGCGACACAACGCCAGATCGGCAGCGGGCAGGGTATCGCTGACGAGATCGAGGCGGGCAAAATCGATATGGCCTGCATTGCCATAGTGCGCGGCATTGGCTGCCACGATATCCGGAACGATATCGGCGCCGAGATAGCGGATACCGCCGAGGTCCATCTGCGCCATCCAGGTGAAATCGCCGCAGGGCAGATCGAGGATGGATTGCACCGGCAATCGCCGCAGCAATTGCATGAGGTCGCGGCGGAGTGCCGTTGTTGCGTCGAGTTCGGAGCCGAGGCCGGATTGCGATTTTTCAGCGCCCCACAGATTGGTGCGATAGATCAGCTCGAAACGCGTAGCGAGATCGAGCCCGTCGAATTCGCGACGTCGCTCGGCGAAGCGAAGTTCGGCCAGAACCGGTGTGCGTCGCCTCGATCTGTCCATTCGCGCGCCCACTGCAGCAACGGTAAATCAGAGTTCCGCAGCCAGCTTCGATCTGAAGTTCGCCGTTGTAAACACTCGTGAAACACGCTCTGGAATCATTGTCCTTGTAATTCGGCTGAAATCACCTATATTGTGCTTATTCGAATATATGCTCTGGCTTGTTGACCGCGCCGTAATCGGCTCCATTCCCCAAGACATCGTTGAAATCGGATCGGGCTCACGCGATGTCGCGTAGGGCTCGCGCATTCGCACATCTTGGAGAATAGTTATGGCAGTCGGTACAGTTAAGTGGTTCAACGCGACCAAGGGTTTCGGTTTCATTCAGCCTGATGACGGCGGCCAGGATGTGTTCGTTCACATCAGTGCAGTCGAGCGCGCTGGATTGGGTTCGCTCAATGAAGGCCAGAAGGTTTCTTTCGAAGCCAAGGCTGACAAGATGCGCGGCAAGACCAGCGCGGAAGATCTGCGCGCGATCTGAGCTTGAAGGTCCTGAAATTTCCACGGATGTACTGGGATTTCTCGACCGGCAAGTTTTGCGTCGTCTCATAGATTTGGAATGACTGAAGCCCGTCGGTGATCATCACCGGCGGGCTTCATCCTATAAGCATGATCATACGTCCGATTTCAGTGTCCGATATGAGGATCGATCAAGATGATTGAACGTCTGGATACGCTCAAGGCGGCGCATATGCGCATGATCGAGGAACGTGATGCGCACGCGAAAGTGCTGGCGGCACCCTTCAATCGCGACAATGCGGAACGGGCTCGCATGAAGTTTGTCGAGATTCAGAACGTGATCGACGCCATCGATCGCGCCATCCTGGGTGAGCAACCCGTCCAATAGCGCCGGCTCTAGCCGATCAATGCGCGCAGTTCCGCAATCATCTTCGTCGTCTCAAACGGCTTGCCGAAAAAGCGACTATCGTGAGGCAGATCGTTCTGCGCGACCTGCAAATGGCCGGACACGATGACGATCTTGATCGGCGGCCAGCGGTTGCGCACCGCATGCGCAAGCTTCAACCCGTCCATGCTGCCGGGCATCTGTACGTCGGTGAACAGCAGCACGATATCGTTGCGGCTCTCGAGAATTCGCACGGCTTCGTCGGCATTGTTGGCCTCGATAGCGATGAAGCCGGCTTCCTCGACGATGTCGGCTGCGTGAATGCGGAGCAGAGGCTCGTCCTCGACGATAAGGACGGCGGGCCGCTGGATGTCACGTGCGTTGGGATCTGAGAGTGCTGCCATCAAAATTGGTGTCACCTTTCGTCGGGTATCGAAGCCAGCTCGCTCAATCTGGTTTCGAACCGACATGTGAGCCCTTCGGGCAAAAATTCGATTTTGACAGAACTGCCGAAGTCGGCTGACAGCGTGCCTTCGATCAGTCGTGAGCCAAATCCACGTCGCGTCGGCGGGACGACGACGGGGCCGCCGGATTCGCGCCACGCGAAACCTAACGCCGGCCCGTCGCTGCCGGTGTGACAAGCCCAGTCGATATCTATCGTTCCGTCCGGAACGGATAATGCACCATACTTTGCGGCATTGGTTGCGAGTTCATGCAGCGCGAGCGCCAGTGACAGTGCCTGTTTGGCCGTCAGTTCCACCTCGGGGCCCGAGACGCGAATGCGCTTTTCGCCCGTTCGATGCGGCGCCAGTGCGCCAGCGATCACCGTGGGCATCGACGCGCTGGTCCAGCTCGATGCGGTCAGGATATCGTGTGCCTGGTTGAGTGCGGAGAGGCGCGCATCGAAAATGGTCCGAGCCTCTTCCTTGGTCGCTGCGGTACGGAACGTCTGACTGGCGATGGCGCCGACCATGGCCATGGTGTTCTTCATGCGATGTTCGAGTTCGCGCGTCAGCAATTGCTGCTGTGTCTCGGCACGTTTCAGTTTACCGACGTCGCGAATAGTACCGATGAAGCGCGTAACGACGCCATTCTCGAATTCAGCCCTGCCTTTGGCGGAACACCAGCGCTCGATGCCGTCATCGAGACCGATGGTGCGGTATTCGATGTCATAGGCCTGTGGCCCGTCCACCATCATGGCGTCCAGGCATGCCTTCTCAGTGACGTCGCGATCATCGGGATGAAGTCCTTGCAGGAAGACGTCGAACGAGATCGGCTTGCCGAAGGTGAGGCCGAACAATTCGTAGCAGCGCCGGTCCCATTGCAGCAAGCCGGTGCGCGGGTCGAGATCCCAGGTTCCAGTGTCGGCAGCGTCGAGTGCAAGTCGTAGCTGGCTTTCGCTGGCCTGTAGCGCCACATCCACAGCACGCGATGCAGTGATATCGCGCGACACCGAAAGCAGCTGATGCGGTTTTCCATCGGGGCCGGGAATGGCGGTGACGGTGACATCCCACCATTTCGGCGTGCCGGCCATCGTGGTGGCGTAACCCTGGAAGTGTCCGGTGCGCCCAAGCTGAGCGGCCCTTACAGCCGCCTTGGCGTCGGTATTGCCCTGCCCCTGCCAGAAGTCCGGCCATGGGCACCCCTTGATCGCGCCAAAATCCGTGACCTCCATGACGCGCTGGCCGCCGTCGGTCATGAAGATGAGGTTGCCGTCGAAATCGAGGACCTTGATGCAGTCGCCCGATGCTGCGAGCAAACTTCGCAAGAATGAATTGGCGTCCTGAATAGGTCCGAACGATTGATCCACGAATACCCCGGGAGCTGCGGCTCCGATCGCAAAAATACGCTGCAATGAAATACGGCCGCAAACAGATACGGTTGCGGATGTACGGTAACAGGTCTTCGAGCAAACGTGCCAGACCAGAGCGGGTTCCGGCTCCATCGCGGCGATGCCGCGTGCGTCGATTTACGCTGAGGTCGATATAGCCTCCGCCGCGCTGCCGTCGTGCCAAAGCCACGCGCTGACCGCGCCGCTGCGGCCGCGGATCTGGACTTCGGTCGGGCCGCTCAGCGCCCCCGTCGCGCGCACCGCACAGTCCTCTCCCGCGGCGCGCAGCAGGTCGTCGCTCAGGGCCACCTTGGCGCCGTGGCTCGCGGCGACCTCCATGAGCCGGCTGGCGACATTGACGGTATCGCCGGTCGCGGTGATGTGCTGGTAGCTGGCGCCGCCGAGACGCGATGCGACGATATCGCCGAAATGCGCGCCGATCTTGAATCCGATCTGGCTGGCGATCTCAGGCGGAAGACCAGCGATCCACGTGCCGGTTCGCGTCGTGAGGTCGATACAGCAGCGCACGGCACGGGGGGCATCGTCATCGGCGACGACAGGCAATCCGAACAGGATCATCGCGCCGTCGCCCATGAAGGTTGTGACCACACCGCCATGGGCGAGGGTCACCTGATCGATCATCGCGTGGAAGGACTTCAGCAATTCGCGCACCGCGTCTGCGTTGAGTGTCTCACTGAGTGCGGTGAAGCGCGAGATATCGATGAAGATGACGGCGGCATGCTGATGCACCGGCTGCAACAGGTAGTCCGGATACTTGATCAGCCAGTCACGCAGACCCGGCGCCTGGAACTGGCGCAGCAGGTCGCTGCGCGCTGCAAAGCGTTGCACGCTGCGCCGGCTGCTCCAGATTTGCAGTGCGCCGAACGCCATCGCCGGCGGCACAGCCGCGGCCAGCGGCAATGCGGCGCTCATCCAGATGCCATGGCCATAGGCGATGGTGTTGATCACGGCCCACAGCGCGACCACGGCGACGATCGCAATGAGGCCGACGGCATTGCGCCGCCATGCGAGCAGGGCGATGCACAGCATCGCCAGGACGATCGCAAAGCCGGCATCGAACAGCCGGATGGATGTATTGCGCAGCAAGGTGTCCTTGGCGAGCAGATGCGTGATTGCGGTGGACACGACTTCGACGCCGGGCATCACCGGATCGAACGGCGTGGAGAAGAAATCGCCGCCGCCGCTGACGGTGACGCCGATGGCGACGACGCGGTCCTCGACATCGGCGCGGCGGAGTTTGCCCGCCAGAACCTCCGATGCGCTGATCGTCCTGATGGTGCCGCGCGGCCCATAGAAAGACATCGGCAACAAATGGCCGACATCGGTCGGGACATGGGTGCCGGCGAGGGAGAAATTATACTCGCCAATCTGGGCATCGTCGCGCGAGGCGGCTGATGCGACGCGCAGCGGCATCGACACCATCACGCGGTCGGCTGAGCGCATCAGCATCGGCATCGAGCGCGGCACGCCGCTGCTATCGGTGTTGAGATTGACCACGCCGACCGTGGCCTGATCGGCGAAGATTTTCAGCGGCAGCAGAAATCCTGACGCCACCGGCAGGTCGGCGAGAGGTCCGGCCTCCTTGGTGGCCACGGTCTGTTTGGACTCGCTGAACAGAGCCGCCGCGGCAATGACGGCGTTGGTCTTGCCGAGCGCCTGTGCCAGTGCGGCATCGCTCTCTGCTGCGCCGCCATCGACCAGCAGCAGATCGAGTGCGAGCACTTTCGGTTTGTAGCGTGCGATTTCCTCGATGATTGTCGTCAGCGTGGCGCGGGGCAGCGGATAGCTGCCTTGTTCGCGTGCGACCCGATCGTCGATCGCGATGATGGTGACGAGATCGGGCGGTTTCTTCACGCCGCGGATCTGGATGCGCAGGTCGGTCAGCGTCGCTTCTAGCCTGTCGAGAAAGCCGACATCGCCGCGGTTATGTCCAAAGGCCAGCGCCGCCGCCCACACGCCCGCCAGGACCATGGCGAGCGGTGTCTGCAATCTGCTGGCCTTCATCATCGTCGCGTATCCGGGCCGTTTAACGCCCAAGCCTTTGTCAACGACCAAGCCTTGCCATCAATGCGGTGACGCGCGGCGCGGGCCAACGCTTGATGTCGAGTGGCGTCGCCGAGGTATCGACATCGACGCCTTCACCGGGGCCGAGGGTTACGCTGCCGGGGCTGGTCACGCGCCTGACGCCGACGCGACCGGTCTCGACGAAGACGGAGGTCTTGCTGCCCTCGGCGTCCACCGCCCACCTGGTGCCACGCACCGCGGCGATCGCCTGCGGTGTCATCACCTCGAAGGTTTTGCCTGCCTTCTGTTTGGGGGCCTCGATGAGAACGGCCTTGCTTTGCAGGTCGACGCCGTCGACACGGCCGTTGCGGTCGCGATCGAGCAGCGTGAAGCGCGCGCCGTTTTCAGCAATGATCGTTACGCCGCCGCAGCGCAGGGTTTGCGGTCCGCCGGCCGGCTGGCTCGATGTGCAGCCCGGGTTGGCCTGTTGCGCCGATGCAGCACCGCCGTACAGGCACGCCGCAGTGACGATGGCCGCCGCCAGCCTGATTGAATGGGTCATGTTGGTACTCCTGAACGCGACATCGGTAAGGCGGGCGGCGGGCGATTTCGTTCAACGTCTGCGGGCGAGCGGCGTGATTAACGCTCGGAGGTACCCATATAGGGCGACGCAGCGGCACAACGAGGGCAGATCCAACCGGGATGGCCGATCTCACGACCATGTGAGATTGAGAGGCATTCTCAGTAATCGGGCCGCGAGCGCTGCCGCAATCTCGCCACAACGCCCCGGATTTTCAGGGGATATCAAAGGTTTGCATGAGGCTAACGAGGCCATTTTCGGGGCGTTCGTGCTTGTTTTCCCCCCGCGCTTCCTTTATTCCCGTTTTGCATCGCAGACAGCGTCCTGGAAGACTTGGGTAACCAAGATCATTGGCCGCGTTTAGGCGGATGCCTGGGCGTGATCCGGCAAACGGCAGACCGTTTTCCGCGCTGATCACGCTTCGACGCGTGTATTTTCAGAGGACTAGCGCCAAATGGCCAATGTTGTCGTCGTCGGCGCCCAGTGGGGCGACGAGGGTAAGGGCAAGATCGTTGACTGGTTGTCGGATCAGGCGGATGTCGTCGCCCGCTATCAGGGCGGCCACAATGCCGGTCATACGCTGGTCATCGACGGCCAGACCTACAAGCTGGCGCTGCTGCCGTCGGGCGTGGTGCGCGGCGGCAAGCTCTCGGTGATCGGCAATGGCGTGGTGTTCGACCCGCAGGCCTTCGTCGATGAAGTCGCCAAGCTCCGCGGCCAGGGCGTCGATGTCGGCCCGCACAATCTGCGAGTCGCCGAAAACGTCACGCTGATCCTGCCGCTGCACCGCGAACTCGATGCACTGCGCGAGAATGCCAACAAGGCCACCGCCATCGGCACCACCCAGCGCGGCATCGGCCCGGCCTATGAAGACAAGGTCGGCCGCCGTGCTATCCGTCTGATGGATCTCGCCGATCTGCAGACCTTGCCGCACAAGGTCGATCGCCTGCTGACGCATCACAATGCGCTGCGCCGCGGCCTCGGCCTCGAAGAATTCAAGTCGGCCGATATCGTCAAGGATCTCGCCGCGTTCGCGCCGGTGCTGCTGCCTTACGCCGAGGCGGTCTGGCGGCTGCTCGACAGCAAGCGCCGCGAGGGCAAGCGCATCTTGTTCGAAGGTGCGCAGGGCGCGCTGCTCGATGTCGATCACGGCACCTATCCCTATGTCACCTCGTCCAACACCGTGGCCGCCCAGGCAGCGACCGGCACCGGCATGGGCCCGGGCGCGGTCGGCTATGTGCTCGGCATCTGCAAGGCCTACACCACGCGCGTGGGCCAAGGTCCATTCCCGACCGAACTGCTGAACGAGATCGGCGAAGAGATCGGCCGTCGCGGCAAGGAATTTGGCGTCAATACCGGGCGCAAGCGTCGCTGCGGCTGGTTCGATGCGGTGCTGGTGCGACAGACTGTCCGCACCTGCGGCATCAACGGCCTGGCGCTGACCAAGCTCGACATCCTCGACGGCTTCGACACCATCGAGGTTTGCGTCGGCTACAAGCTCGACGGCAAGGAAATCGACTATCTGCCGGCTGGCGAGGGCGCCCAGGCCCGGATCGAGCCGATCTACGAGACCATCGAAGGCTGGAAAGAGCCGACCGCGAACGCCCGTTCATGGGCCGATCTGCCGGCGCAGGCGATTAAATACGTGCGCCGGATCGAGGAACTGGTTGGCTGCCCGATTGCTTTGCTTTCCACGAGCCCGGAACGCGAAGATACTATTCTGGTGCAAAACCCGTTTGAGGCTTAACGAACTGTTACCGGATAGCCTCCAAATTGATGCACCCGCAACATTGAGTCGAGATGGCTGATTACTACCCGTTGATCGCCCGTGCCATCGCCGGACTGGACCCCAGTGCTCCCGGTGAGCAGCGGCGCGCGCTCTATGAGCGCGCCCGCACGGCTCTGATTGCCCAGTTGCGCAGTGTCGAGCCGCCCCTCAGCGAGTCAGAGATCACCCGCGAGCGGCTGTCGCTCGAAGAGGCAGTCCGCAAGGTCGAATCCGAAGCGGCCCAGCGCGCCCGCGACGCCTCGCGGCCGCCATCGGATGGCAAGCCGCGCGCTGGCGATGCTTTCCGTAATGCCGGGTCGCGTGCCGGTGCCACGCCGGCCGAGCCGTCGCCGCGCGGCCGTCAGCCGATCACGCCGCCGCCGCCGTCTCCGCGTGCCCCGGAAGAGCCGCGTCCGCCGCGCACCTTGCGCGTCGATCCGCCGCCGATTCCAAAGCAGCAGTCGCCCAATGCCGGTGCGCAGGATCCGAACGGTCCGCCAACCCGCGAACGATCAGGCACGCCGCGCCGCTCCGATAACAACACGCCGCCGCCGGCCCGCAACGATCGCGGCGACCAGGGCGATGCCGCGATGCGCGGTTTCCGCGACGTCACCGCCGATGTGGACGATCTCGGCCGCGCCGCTGCGCAGGCCAATCGTGCGGCGCGCAAGACCTACGCCAACGTGCCGTCGCCGACGCCGGAATTCGATCGTCTCGAACCCAGCATGGAAGCGCGTAGCGAGGCTTTCGGCTACGACGAGACAGCTTACGATGAGCAGGCCGGCGACGAGTCGCAGGTGCCACCGTCGCGCATCAAGGATTCCAAGGGCAAGAAGGCGAAGCCGCCCAAGCCTCCGAAGCCGAAGCGCGTTAGTGGCGGTTTCCCGTTCAAGACCGCGCTTCTCATCGGCATCGTGATGATCCTGATCGGCGCCGTGATTCTGGGATGGCCGACGATCAACAAGATGGTGCGCGGTTTCGCCGGCGGTTCGGCGCCCGTCGTCACCGACAACAAGGATGCGCCGCTGGCGCCGCGGCCGAAAATCGCCGATCGCGTCGGTCAGCCGTCCTCGTCGGATCAGATCGCGCCGGTTGCACAGCGCGTCGTTCTGTATGACGAGGATCCGGCTGAGCCGAAGGGCCGGCAATATGTCGGCACGGTGGTCTGGCGCACCGAGCAGATCAAGGGCACCGGCGGCAAGCCTGGTGACATCGCCGTGCGCGCGGACATCGAGATTCCGGAACGCAAGTTCAAGATGACCATGTCGTTCCGCCGCAACACCGACACGTCGCTGCCCGCCAGCCACACGGCCGAACTGACTTTCGTGCTGCCGCCCGATTTCGCCGGCGGCGGTATCGCCAACGTTCCGGGCGTGCTGATGAAGTCGAACGAGCAGGCGAGGGGCACGCCACTGGCGGGCCTCGCGGTCAAGGTCACCGACGGCTTCTTCCTGGTCGGTCTCAGCAATGTCGAAAGCGATCGCGCGCGCAACCTGCAGCTCCTGAAGGAGCGGTCATGGTTCGACATCCCGCTGGTCTATGCCAACCAGCGCCGCGCCATCATCGCCATCGAGAAGGGCTCGCCCGGCGAGCGTGCCTTCAACGACGCCTTCGCGGCCTGGGGCGAGTAACTTCTAAGAAGCCACACACTGTCATTCACAGGCGCACCAATTGGTGCGCCTGTGGGCGCGCTCTTGCGCGAACCCGGAATGACAGCTGTTGAAAGTGCCAGCTACTTGCAGCCGAAACTCGCCGCCTGCGTCACCGCTCCGCCATTCCACACCGTCCGCAGCGGATAGACGCAAGCCGGATAGCTCAACTTGCTGTCGCGCGACGTCAGTGCGATTTCGCCGGGAGCCACACCCTTCTCGACCCAGTCCGTCAGCGCGGTGAAGAACTGATCCTGCTCACGCGTCGGCGTCTGGTTGGCATTCCCCGGCAGTTTCGGCAGCGGCACAGAATCGTTCTGGCCGCCCACGGTATAGGCGCGGCCCTGCGAGCTGTGGGCCGAGCCGGGCAGCAGATACATCCGCATGAACTTCTGCACCTCGGTATGACCGCCCATCTGTGCGGCGACGCGCTCGTGATAGTTGACATTGCCGGCGGGCGGGATCGCGTCATCGACGAGGCCGCTATAGACGATGATCTTGCGGCCGAGATCGCGCAACTTGCCGAGATCCGCATTGTCGGTGCCGAGATTGCTAAACAAAGTGGGCTGCAAAGCGAGGTTCTTGCTCACCGTATCGACCAGACCGGCATAGCTGAGCTCCTGCCACTTGTTGCGTTCGGTGCTCGAGCCGTTGTTGAACGGAATGTCCGACGGGTTGGTGGCGCTGGCGTCGGCGGCATAGCGGACGTCCTGCAGGGCCAGGGCCACGCTGCCGGCGGCTGTACCGGTGATCTGGCTGCCGATCGCCGTGGTCCTCGTGAAGGCCCACCACACTTGCTTCGTGCCGAGCGCCTTGCCGCTGCGGCTGTCGGAGCTCTGCGCGGCGTCGTAGCTGCCATCGGGCGTTGCGCCGAACCAGATCCTGTCGAGCGCCATCGCTTCCTTGATGCTCATACAGGTTGCCGCATCGGCATTGCTGCCGGTGACGCCCTGGCCGGCCTCGCCGCTGCAGAGGGCCGCGGTATCGCGTGCGGGATCGTAGTCGCAGGCGAACGGATCGAGCAGGAAGCCGAGCCCGGCCTTGTCGCAGGCGGCGAGGGCGCGCTTGTTGGCGGCGTTGATCTTGGCGGCGAAGGCGCTGGCTTTCGGCTTGTCGAGTGCGGTGAAGCCGAGCTCGGTCTTCATCACGATCTGCGGATACAGCGCGGTCGTGCCGAATTGCGGGATGTTCAGCGCCGGCTGCGCGATCATGTAGCCGTCATAGAGCTCGGGATAGTCCTGAGCGATCTTCATACCCTGCCGGCCGCCCTGCGAGTGGCCGTCGTAATAGGTGTAAGCCGGCGCCTTGCCGTAATAGAGCGTGGCGAGCGCTTTCGTTTTGACGGCCTGCTCCACCATGGCGCGGACCGAGAAGTCGCGAAACCCTTCGGTATTGATCTTGCCGTCGGAGAGAAAGGTGAAGGAGCCGTCCTGATACCAGGGTTGTCCAGCATCGGTGGTGCCCGAGGCATAACCCATATTGGCGTTGACGAGGGCGGGCACCTTGCTGCCGATCTTGTCGGCATCACGATGGCCACCGCCGACCCAGCCGCCGCCGCCGTAATTGCGGATGCGCGTATTCCAGTTCGCCGGTGTTGGCAGCCAGACCTCGATGCCGATGCCCTCGGACCAGGAGCGCGCAGCCTTGTCCTTTTCCGCCGTGAAGCCTGGCCCCACCAGAAGCTTCACAAGGCACATATCCGCCGCCATGGTAATCGGGCGAGGCGAATCCTGTGCGATCAGTTCCTCGCCCTTCTTGATCGCCCGCACGGCCACCACGGTGGTGGCCTCATCCGGATGAAATGCGGTCTTGATACCGTCGTCGCAGGCGAGCTGTTGTGCGGAAGCGGGGGCGGTGGTGCCGCATAGCGCAGCAAACAAGGCCATCGCCGTCACGATGGCACGCGCGCGGTTATCATCACGGATGATGTGGGGGGCTGTCGACATGGCGTTTCCCGTCTGTTTTATTTTTGAGTTGGGGTGAGTTCTCCTCACTTCGCTTCTGCGATCAACTACCAAAACGATGTCGGAACGTAACATTATGTTAAAAAAGGTCCCGTGGATTGGGCCTACAGCGATGTGATTTGACCCCGTATGGTTGCCTGCTATCCACAATGATCCGCTCTTGAACCCCTTCTGCCGCCATGGACCCCCCGCATGACCACGCGCCGACAGGTGATGAAGCTCGCCGCCTTTGCTGCCAGCCAGACCGCGTTGATGGGCGCGGTGCGTGCCGAGGGCGGTGTCGATCTTGGCGCGGCCGTGTCGGCTGCGCTCCCCTTCGCGCAACAGACGCCGATGCGTATCGGCGCGGCGGCGTTGCGCGTCCGCGACCTCGGCAAGATGCGGATCTATTACACAGACCTGCTGAAGCTCGATACCATCAGTGCGGACAAGACCGAGGTCGTGCTCGGCGTCGATGGCGTGGCGCTGTTGCATCTGATCCATCGGCCCGATGCGCCGCTGGAAGCGCAGACCACCGCCGGGCTGTTTCACACCGCGTTCCTGATGCCGAGCCGCGCGGACTTCGCGCGCTGGCTGGTCCATGCCGCGCTGGCGCGCACACCGTTCGACGGCTTTGCCGATCATCATGTCAGCGAAGCGTCCTATCTCACCGATCCCGAGGGCAACGGCATCGAGGTCTATTCGGACCGGCCGCCGTCGGCGTGGAAATGGACCGGCGACATGGTGACCATGGGGACCGACCAGCTCGATATCGACAATATCGTGGCGCAGACGGACACGACCCGCGATCAATATCACACCGCGCCGAAGGCGCTGCGTATCGGCCACATGCATCTACGCGTCGGCGATGTCGCGCGTGGGCGCAATTTTTATGAGGGTCTGATCGGCATGGAGCCGACGCGGCTTGGCCGGCCGGGTGTCGCATTCCTGTCGTCAGGTCGCTATCACCATCACATCGGCATCAACACATGGCAGAGCGCTGGCAGCGGTCCGCGCAATGCGCAGGAGACCGGGCTGGCCTGGTTTTCGCTCCGGATTGCCGATAATGCCGTGATGGCCGACCGCAAGCACCGTCTTGCGGCGGCGGGTCTGTCAGGCGAGTCGATCACAGATGGCATTGCGATCGCCGATCCCTGGGGCACTCAGGTGCGGCTCGTGAAAGCGTAGAATTTGAAACTCGTCATTCCGGGGCGCGCTCTTGCGCGAACCCGGAATCCCGAAATGTTCTAATTACATCCAGATTCCGGGTTCGCGAACGTCACCTGACGGCGCCGCTTCGCGACCCGGAATGACAGCTTCAATCGCGACAGGCCTACGCCTCAGCCAATTCGAAATACCGCGGCGCGTCGCGCCAGCCATGGGCTGCAGCGTGGAGCGCCTTGGCGCGATAGTCCAGTTCGAGATCGCAGAGCATGCCGCGCATTTCCAGATCGCTCTCCTCGCGGGCGAGGCGGTTGCAATCGTCCGCGCGATCTCTGAAATAATTTTCTGACATAATCATCGGTATCGTTTTCCATCGGCTTCGATGGAACTTCGCTGTCCGGTTTGGCGAAGACGTGGCGGCATGCCATCAAATACGTGGCAGTTCCCGCTTTTCGCGTTGCGAAAGATTGCGCAGCAATGCTACGGCGCGCCGTTCGCGCCTGCGGTCACGGCGTGCGACACGAGCGCATGGGCATCAGTGATGCCGCCGGCCGCATGGCGCACGATGGTCTCCGCCATCATCGCCTTCGTCGCCGGCGTACGATGCTGTACGGCGATCTGCTGCACGGCGATATCCAGCACCTGGCGCAGCGTGGCCACATAGTTTGCGTCGAACTTCGGTGTCGGGTCGGTTGTCATGATACACTCCGTCGTCTCGAGCTGCGCGGACCATGCTGACGCATTGGGGCGTATCTTGGTCCGTGCGATGAAACGTCGATGACGGCTAGTGACATTGTTTTGAAGTTAGAGCGTTGAACCTTCATGCGGTGTTGCGCGACATCCCGCCACGCGCAGTATGACTTGCGCATTCGAATAAAACGCAGTGCAAAAATCTTCAGGATTTGTGAAACCGGCGTGACATCGCGTGCACATTCGCGCGATCGATCACGATGCGGCTTTTCTGAATGTGGTGTTTAACTGACGCTAGGTCATTCTTTCGCAGGCTTGCGGCGTGACACTCGCGCCTAGCGTTCCTGCATGATGCTGAGCGGAATGTTGACCTCGCAGCTGAGGCCATCGGGATCGAAGCGCAGGCGTGCTTCGCCCTGCAGCTGCCCGGGCAGCGCCTGTTCGATCAGACGGCTGCCGAAACTCTTCCGTGACGGTTCGATCACCGGCGGTCCGCCGCTTTCGTTCCAGCGCAGGATGAAGCGCTTCGGCGTATCCTGCGTCGTTGACCACGAGATCGTGACCCGGCCGGCCGGCGTGGACAGCGCGCCATATTTGGTGGCGTTGGTGCAAAGCTCGTGGATCACCATTGACAGCGACATGGCAGGCCCGGACGAGATGGCGAGGGTGTCGCCGGTGATCGTGAACTGATCGAGGCTCTTGGATTGGAATGCGCGCACCGCGCTCTCGATCAGCGAACGGCAGCTCGCGCCGGTCCAGGTCTCGCGGATCAGCAGATCCTGCGCCACCGCCAGCGCCTGCAGGCGATCGCCGATGGTCTTGGCAGCTTCTTCGAGGCTGCCGGCCGTGCGCAGGCTCTGCGATGTAATGGCCGACACGATGGCAAGGGTGTTCTTGACGCGGTGATGCAGTTCACCGATCACCACTTCCTGCAGCTTGGCCGCGATGGCGAGCGCCTGCGCATCGACGCCAGCCTTCGCGAGCAGTTCCTTGAGATAGTCAGGCTCGTTCTCGATCGAGCGCGGCAAAGGAATGGTCATTCCCCGCAGTAACAGGTTGGTACGGTTCCGTACATTGCAAAGGTTGGGCTGTATGGGACGGGAAGATGCCTCTTTCTATGCCTGATGGTTCCGGCGAGATGGTTCGATCCTTCCGCCCTGGCGCATGCTAGCCTCGTGCACATCACCCGGAGGTTTCATGGAAAAACCGCTCAGGACTGCGAACGAGCTGGAGGATTTGATCAAGCAGCGGACGATCCACCTCTTCGGCCCCTGGCCGAAGGCGATGACCTTGTTCGTGTTTGAGGAGCGCATGGGCTGGAATGTCAGCATCAGTTCCGCCGACACGGATGGCAACGCGTTCTATCGCAGCCAGGCGTTGGGCACGGCCCTGGTGCTGCAGGACAAGTTCAATCTCAGTCAGCCGGTTGCCAGCTGACCTGCCTATGTGCGTTCAGAACGGGGCGCACGCGGTCGCCGGCCACGGTCCGGTATTCCGCAAAGAACGGCCCGCCATGTTTGAAACGCGCCGCAGCGCTCCGCTTATGGCTCGCTGCTTACCGCAGCGAGATGGCGAGGCCCGAGAGATCGGCATTGACCATCAATCCGGTCTGGCGACCGCTGAGTTCCAGCAGCGCGCCTTTCTCGTTGGTAAGCACGATGGCGCTGACGCCGCGGCCGACGGCAGCCCCCGCGCCGCCTGCGCCATAGACGCCGGCCACATCGCCCGGGCTGTTGATGCGGCTGACGCGGCCGGACAGATAGGTCTGCGACGCGCCGAACACCAGGCCGGCGCTCAAGCCGCCGATCGACAGCGGATAGGTCCGGCCGCGAAAGGTCAGCGTGCCCGAACCGCCCGACGCGCCGATGAACCAGCCGCCCTTCAGCACATTGATGCGGATCGTGCCGCTATCGGCGAAAGCCGCGGAGGACAGGCTTGCGCCGATCAAGGCGAGGGCGGCGACGAGGGTGGTGCGGAAAAGCGAGCGCGACATGGGGGTGTCCTCCGAGGAATGATTCGTTGGCGCAAGGCGAGGCCGGCACAATCCAGCAAAATGGTTGCGGGGTCCATGGGCTCGCGAGCGGCGATGGCGCTGCAATTGACAAATGCAGGCCCCGCAAAACACACTCGGCCATGGCCAGGACCGTCCTCTTCCTCTGCACCGGCAACTACTATCGCAGCCGCTATGCGGAAGAACTCTTCAATCACCTGGCGCGCCGCGCTGGTCTGGACTGGGAGGCGACGTCTCACGCCCTCGCCATCGAGCGGGGCAGGGACAATGTCGGCCCGATGGCGCGACAGACCATCGACGCGCTGACCGTCGATGGCATCTCGCCCCTTGGCGCGTCGCGGATGCCGGCGGTCTGTACGCATGATGCGCTTGCAGCGTCCGATATGGTCGTGGCCGTGAAGGAGGCCGAGCACCGTGCTTTGCTCACCGAGCGCTTTCCGGGCTGGGAAGACCGCGTGACCTATTGGCACGTGCATGACATCGATGTGGCGCCTCCCGACGTCGCGCTGGGCGAGCTGAAAGCGCTCGTAGAGGCCTTGGTGCAACGGCTTGCGAACGTGCGAGAGGGCAGCTGTGCCGGCACTTAATTGATGCTGTGAAAGAACCACTTCACCAGCAACACGCCGCTGCCGACCGCCACCACCGCGATCCCGTAACCGGTCAGGATGTCGCCCTGCGTGCCGCCAAATGGCCACAACGCGGCAACGCAGAGGCCGATGGCGAATGTCAGCATGACGTAAAACAGAATGCCACGCTCTTCCGGCTTCGACGCCAGCGCCTGCATGATGAATTCCAGAAGGGGACTTGGCTCGGACATCGACTACGGCTCCTCGTCCGATGAGACGCGGGAGCGGCATGTCGGGTTCAATGATGGCCTGTGCCCGGTTCTGGACCGGAAAGAGCAGCAGATCGAACGGCTTCGGTCCAACAGCGACGAGTTCGGGCGCCTCGCTTGAGCTCGCGCCGATCGTGTCCAGGCCATCATTTTTGAATGAAAACTGCACGTCCGCGCGTCGATTGCACAAGAAGCCAAGGAAAACTCAACGGCAATTCAAGGTGCCTACAAGGCTTTCCGGCCCGTACGCGCGCATTCTGGCAGTGCTTTCAGGAGCAAGGCCACGGATGGCCCGAACAATCGGAGGAAGGTCATGAGGATGATCGTCATGGGCGGTACAGGTCTTATCGGACGCACACGAACGCCTGATGCAGGTGCACGTCCATGACCAAGCCTCACGATCGTTCGAATGACCCGGTAGCCGCATCTGAGGCGCCCCAGGAAACTCCGTCCCATGCCGAGCGGCGTTCTGCCGGTGCGGAGATGTCCCGCGTGCTCGGGACCACACCATTCCACATGGCTTTGGATTCCTCCGGTGCCGGAATCACCCACTGGAAACATGAGCCATTGCACGACGTCGTCGAGCCCATGACCCATCACGTCATCATGGCTTACAACGGTTCGATGCAGCGCATGGAGCGGCGGTCAGGAAGATCGGTTGCGATTGGAACGTTTCGTCCCGGTGTTGTGATCATCATTCCAGAGGGATCAAGCTCCCGATGGGATATTCCGAAACCTGTTGATGTCGTTCAGCTCTATCTTCCGCACAGAATACTCGAGCGCGTTGCCCACGAAGCCGACATCGCTGCTCCTGGCGACCTTCTGGAGCGAACGGCGCATCCCGATCCCATCACATCGCGGTTGCTCATAAGTGCGGCGGACGTGCTGGAGGGCAATGCGGCCCTGGATGCCCTGTTCAGGCAGCAGGTGACGGATCTTCTGGCCACGCGCCTGCTGGCTGCGCACACCGGCGCGCCAACGACGTTCCAGCAGACCATGGGTGGGCTGGCGCCGAAGACGCTGCTACGTGCTATCGAACGTTTGCGCTCGGACAGCGATACGGACGTCTCTCTCTCCGCCCTGGCCTCGGATGCCGGCCTGTCGCGCTTTCACTTCTGCCGTGCCTTCAAGGAAAGCACCGGGCTTTCGCCACATGCCTGGTTGCGCCAACACCGGCTCGAGCAGGCCATGAACATGCTACGCGACACCGACGCATCGGTTGTGTCGGTGGCTGCGGCGCTTGGCTATGCCTCGCAGACAGCCTTCGCAGCGGCGTTCAGGAAGCTGACCGGAGAAAGTCCAAGCGATTGGCGCCGACGGACGCGTTAGCCGCAATCTCTCGACAGGTACGTCAATCGCTCTGGGGCAGCTGTAGATCCGATCCGCTAGATCATCACCGTGCCCACGCCAATAACGGACGGAGACAGACAATGGCCTGGAAGACCTTCGTCGACCCACTTGCAATGATACCGCGACGGAGAGTCGTCACGAGCTCTCTGATATATGGACTTTCACTGACCATTCGACTGACGACATCGACGGGCGAAGAGGCCGAGAAGCCAGCGCAGACCGCGCAAGACAGCACCCCTTCGTTGTCCATCATCGTAAGCGACGACATCCAGGTTTTGAACGACCGGTCGCTGACGTCCGCTCAGCCGATCATCTTTCACCGTGACCGGCCGCTGGTTCCGCGGATCTGCCGCGCCGAATGTGAACGTCCCATGCAACTGGCGTCGATGCTGGACTGTACCCCGCCATAGGGGCTCACTTCGTCGTTTCCCTTCTTCGCGTCATCGTTGATTGCAACAAATTTGCCGCAGGTGAGAAGCGGCGGCGGTGACGCGCGTACTGCCGAGCAACTTAAACCCAAGGAGAAAATCACATGCGAATAGTCATCATAGGCGCCGGCTTCGCCGGCATGTACGCCGCATTGTCCGCAGCACGCCTGCGCGACATCAAGGGCGTTTCGCCCGAAGAGCTCGAGATCGCGCTGGTCGCACCCGAGCCGACACTGGTCATTCGCCCGCGGCTCTATGAGCCGAAGCCCGAAACCTTGACGGCGCCTTTGCTGGATGTTCTCAAGGCCGTCGATGTCGTCTATATCAAAGGCAGCGCCGAGGCGATCGACACAACGTCCCGCACGGTGCAAGTCGCGACCGCCAACAATAAGCGACAGTCGCTCTCCTACGATCGGCTGGTCGTGGCGACTGGAAGCCGGTTGTTCCGCCCGAATATTCCCGGCCTCGCGGAGCATGGCTTCAGCGTCGACAATCTCGACGATGCGATCGCGCTCGACAAGCATCTGCATAGCCTGGCCGATCGGCCGGCATCGAACGGACGCGACACCATCGTCGTAGCCGGCGGCGGCTTCACGGGAATCGAAGCGGCGACCGAGATGCCGGCGCGGCTTCGCGCGATCCTCGGCAAGGACGCCCGGCCGCGCGTCATCATCGTCGAACGAAACAGTGCGATCGCTCCCGATATGGGCGAGGGTCCACGTCCCATCATCGAGGAGGCGCTGCGCAAGCTCGGTGTGGAGACCCGGCTCGGTGCCGGCGTTGCCTCGCTGGATGCATCCGGGATCACACTGTCCGACGGCGAACGTATCGAGACCGAGACCGTGATCTGGGCGGCAGGCATTCGCGCCGCGCCGCTGACCACGCAGATCCCCGCCGAGCGCGACAATTTCGGCCGGCTGCTGGTCGACCGCGATTTGCGCGTACCCTCGGTGCCCGGCGTCTTCGCTACTGGCGATGCTGCCAGAGCGGCCAGCGACGATGTCGGCAACTACGCGCTGATGTCGTGCCAGCATGCGACGCGGATGGGCGCCTTTGCCGGCAACAATGCCGCCGCCGAATTATTGCGCATGGCGCCCAGGCCATATCACCAGAAGGCCTACGTCACCTGTCTCGACCTTGGCGAAGCCGGCGCACTGTTCACGCGCGGCTGGAATCGCAAGGTCGAGATGGTTGGCGACGTCGCCAAGAAGACCAAGCAGGAAATCAACACCGTCTGGATTTATCCGCCGAAGCCCGAGCGTGCTGCCGCTCTCGCCTCGGCCGATCCGGAGCATGTGACCGAAGTCTAGCCACCCCACACAAGAAAGAACCGCGCTCCATGCAGGAGCGCGGCCAGCTCTCACGATCAACCACGAGGACCCACAGATGACACAGACGATTCAAGCCACTCGGAAAAACACCTCGCAAAATACCCAGAAGGAGAAACACATGAACCTTGATACGACATCAGCCCCCGCCAAGTCGGGGCGTAACGAACTGGTTCCGTCGCGCTATGCAGTGAAGATCGGCGACATCGACGTGCTGGTGGTCAGCGATGGCGTGCTGCCACTCCCAACCTCCATGTTGGGACATAACGCAGACCCTGCCGTCCGGGCCGCCTGGATGCGTGACATGTTCCTGCCGCCGGACGCTTTCGACTGGCCGCTGAACGTGGTCGTCGTGCAGAGTGGCGAGCAGACCATTCTTGTCGACGCCGGGCTGGGATTGGACCCGGACCTACATTTGCCGCGGGCCGGACAACTGATCCAGCGATTGGCAGCTGCCGAGATCGATCTTGCATGCGTCACTGATATCGTGCTGACGCATTTGCATATGGATCATATCGGCGGACTTCTCGTCGAAGGGGTGAAGGATCAATTGCGTTCGGATCTGCGGATCCACGTCGCTGCCGCCGAGGTCGAATTCTGGAAAGCGCCCGATTTCTCTCACACCCAAATGCCGCCGGGATTCCCGGACGCGCTGCGGGCGACCGCCAAGCGGTTCATGGCCGAATATGGAAAGCATTTCCGGACATTCACGGACGAGCACGAACTGGCGCCGGGAGTCATCGTGCGTCGGACCGGCGGCCACACGCCCGGACACAGTGTCGTCCGCTTGGCATCCGGCGGTGACGCGCTGACCTTCGCCGGCGACGCCGTGTTCACGGTCGGGTTTGACCAACCCGATTGGCACAACGGTTTCGAGCACGACCCCGAAGAAGCAGCGCGCGTGCGGACCCGTCTGTTGCGGGAGCTGGCGGCCAGCGGCGAACTATTGGTCGCGACCCATCTGCCATTCCCGTCCGCCGGCCACGTGGCGATCGATGGCGATGCGTTTCGCTGGGTTCCGATCTCCTGGGACTACTGATCGCTTGCCGGGTTAGGACCGGGGCGCGTTCTCTTCGCTAATGAGTGCGCGCCCTGGTTTTAGCGGCGCCGATTCAGAAGAACTGCACAACAGTAGCGGGACCAAGCCGCGTCATCTTGGCGAGAAAGAGATTGAAAATGCAGAGTGAAAAGGTCGTGATTGTGACGGGCGGCAGCTCCGGCATAGGGAAGGCGGCGGCGCTGCGCTTCGCAAGGGAAGGCAACAAGGTGTTCGTGACCGGCCGCCGTCCCGGCCCTATCGAAGAAACGATTGCCGAGCATGCGAACATAGCCGGCATGGTGGCGGATGCAGCCTCCGCCGAAGATGCCAAGCGCACAATCGCCAAGACGGTCGATCTTTGGGGCAGGGTTGATACCTTGGTCAACAATGCGGGCGCAGGTGCCATCCTTCCGCTGGCAGACGCGACAGCCGATCGGATCAGGGACATTTTCTCCGTCAATGTGCTCGGCCCAAGTCTCCTCGCCTCTGCTGCTCTTCCTCACCTAAAGGCAACACGGGGCACGATCGTTAATGTCTCGAGCACTTTCGGTCACAAGCCGGTGGCTGGACTGTCTCACTACGCCGCCAGCAAGGCGGCCTTGGAGCAATTGACCCGCTGCTGGGCGCTGGAGCTTGCACCGCTCGGCATACGCGTGAACGCCGTGGCGGCAGGGCCTACGGAATCAGGCGCGCTGACGGGCATGATGGGGCTCTCCCTGGAACAGGCTGCGGCAATCAAGGAACAGGAGCGTGCGCGCATACCGCTCGGGCGGCGCGGCGTTCCTGACGACCTGGCAGAATGGATCGTGAGGCTTTCGAGTCCCGCTTCGGAATGGATGACGGGCCAGGTTGTTGCTATCGATGGCGGCCTGGGACTGGCTTAGTTGCAGTTGACGTTGCGGACAAACGTGAGCTGGTCGCAAAAGTGCGACGCTGCTAGCTGGTGTTTTCGAATGATGCATCGATCAAAAAAAGGCGGTCCGTAATTGGGCAGACCGCCTTCTTTATTCATGGCTTGAACGTGAAATCCGGTCCGATAGCCACCTCAGCCGGAATGGGCGGCAAATCGGCGAAGAGTTCCGGATGCTTCTTCATGACATTCAGGATCGGCTTGGCGTCGATATTCTTGTTGACGTCAAAGGTTGCCTTGAGCACGCCGAGGCGCTGAAGCCGGTCCTGTGCGCTCCACATTGCCTTGTAGCTGTTGGCCGACAGACGCCGGTCGAGCTGCTGGACATTGAATTCCATGGCGGCTTCGGCGATCTCCGGCTTCAGGCCGGGAATCCAGCGGGTGCCGATCTGCGCGGCGGCCTTGGGATTCTTGCGCATCCACTGGTCGGCCTGTGAGGTCGCGGCCAGGAATTTCTCCGTCGTCTCCGGATTCTTCTCGACCCAGGACCGAAGCGAGACGACATAGCCGAGATAGGCGATGACATCGCCCCCGCGGATCACTTCGAAGGCACCGGGGACGTCTTTCTGCGCGATGATCGGCCACGGATCCCAGCCGGAAAACGCATCGATGCCCTTGGCGAGCAGCGCGACAGTCATATCCGGCGGCGGCGTGTTGACCAGCTGAACGTCGTCGGGCTTGAGTCCGGCCTTCTCCAGCAGCGCCAGGATGTAGAGATGGTTGATGGTGCCGAAGGAGGTCGCAATCTTCTTGCCCTTGAGGCTCTTGAGGTCACCCTTGACGATGCCCGATCCCTCACGGGCAATGATCGCCATGGTCGCATCCGAACCGGATTTGGTGGCGCTGCCGCTGTAATTGCCGAGCGCCACGAGATCCATGCCGCGCAGCACGGCGCCGATCATCGGAACGCCGACCTGCAGGATCTCGGTCTCGCCAGCCTGCAGCGCATTCAGCGCATCAACGCCGGTCGCGTAGGGGCGTGCGATGGTGACATCGAGGCCCTGCTTCTCGAAATAACCGCGCTCCAGTGCCACCGGGATCGCCAGCATGTCGATGGCACTGACCATGCCGACATTCAGTTTCGTCAATGTCTGCGATTGTGCGGGCACGCAAGCCAGCATCACAGCCGTTAAGGCCCATAATATGCGTTTCAAAATCAGTCCTCCTCTTTGATTGGCCTCACGCTCGTGACCCAATAAGGCCGGGCAACCGCGTTGAGGTCCGTTCGTTTCACACCCCTTAGTCCGATGGAATGATCGTCGGCTCCGGCGATCCGCCCATACTTCTGAAACGCCAGAACGTGAAAACGCTCCGGCGTAAACGGCATATCGATCTGGATATTGACCTTGTCGGACGCGCCGGCGAGCTCTTTGGAGATTTTGCCCGGCGCCTCGATGCTCAGCCAGCCCTGAAACGCGGCCCACACGGCAATGACAGCGAGCACCACACGCCCGCGCGTCGAACGAATGACATCTCGCGCGATACTCATGCAGCTCGCACCATTTGCAGCACCTGCGCCGATAGACGCTTGAAGGTTTCATCCTCGATCAGTTGATCCCAGACGCGCGGACGCGGAAGATCGACCTTGATCTGATCGAGCACGCGGCCCTTGGACAGCACGACGACGCGGTTGGCGAGGAACACGGCCTCTGCCACATCATGGGTAATGAAGATGACGGTCGGCTTGCGCTCCTGCCAGATCCGCGTCAGCTCTTCCTGCAGTGTCATGCGGGTCTGCGCATCGACGCTGGCGAACGGCTCGTCCATCAGCAGCACGGCCGGATTGTTGGCCAGCGCACGGACGACACCGACGCGCTGCTGCATGCCGCCGGACAGTTCGTTCGGGTAGCGATCCGCGGCATGCGAGAGGCCGGCGAGCGCGAGATATTCTCGCGCGGTACGATCGCGCTCGTCCTTTGGCACGCCGCGCATCTTCGGGCCGAAGCCGACATTCTCCAGTACCGTCTTCCACGGGAAGAGGGCGAACGACTGGAAAACGACGCCGCGATCCGGACCTGGCCCCTTGACGAGATTGCCGTCAATCAGGATTTCACCACCCGTATAGGGGATGAAGCCCGCGATCATGTTCAGGATCGTCGTCTTTCCGCAACCGGAGGGACCGACGACTGAGACGAATTCGCCCTGCTCGACATCAAGCGAGACATCCTGAACGGCGGTGACCTGCGATCCCGCATAGGGATCGAAATAGGTCTTGCGAAGGTTTTTCAGCGACAGCGTTTTCATGACGTAACCAATCCCCACCGCTGGCCCGTTGCGCGCTCGATCGGCGCAAGGATCCAGGCATCGACGATGTACCAAAGAATTCCGAGAACGATCATGCCGAGCAGGATCTCGACCGTTGAGCCGGCACGACGTGCATCGAACATCATGAAGCCGATGCCGCTGGTGCCGACGATGATCTCCACCGCGATCAGCGCGCGCCAGCCATAGCCGAGGCCGTTACGCAGGCCGGTGATGATATTCGGCAATGCACCGGGCAGCGTCACTTCCCACAGCACCCGCATCGGCGAAGCGCCGAGGCTCTGCGCCGCACGGGCCAGATCGCGATGTACCGACTGCACGCCGAGCACGGTGCTCAGCACGATCGGAAACAGCACGGTGTAGACGATGACAAAGGTCATGGTGGTGAGGCCGAAGCCGAACCAGATCAGCAGGATCGGCAGCCACGCAATGTCGCCGATGGCCTGAAAGAACAACAGCACCGGCCAGCAGATGCGATGTGCGAGGCGGCTGGAACCGATCAGGATGCCGAGCGGAATACCCAGCGCGACGCCGATGGTTGCGCCGAACAGCAGCCGGATCAGACTGTCCTGCAGATAGTCCGGCAGAATTCCCTTGTAGGTGAGGGAGATGAACGACCGCATCACATCCACCGGCGCCGGGAAGAAGGCGCGGGGAAACATGCCTGAATTGGCTACAATGCTCCAGATCGCCACCACGGGAATAAACGGCACGATGGTCGCGATGATTGGCCACCGATGCGTCGCGCGGACGTAACCGCTCCAGAATTTTAGTGCAATGTTCATGTGCGCCTCACCAGTCCCCATCGCTCGATCGTCGCGCGTTCCAGCGGAACGAGCAGCAACCGGTCGATGAACAGCCACAGCACGCCGATGACGATCATGCCGAGCACGATCACTTCGGTGCGATAGAAGTCACGGGCGACGAACAGCATGTAGCCAAGTCCGACATTGGTCGCGATCATTTCCGCCGCGATTAGGCCGCGCCACGCGAAGCCGAGCCCGGTGCGCACGCCTGTCACGATATTGGGGAGCGCACCCGGCAGCAGCACTTCGGTGAGCAACGCCCATCGTCCGGCACCGAGCGAGGCGGCCGCATTGCGGATCGTCATCGGAATGGTGGAGACACCGAGCAGCGTGTTGTAAGCGACCACAAAGAAGACCGCGTTGAAGATCACGAAGATGATGGCGCTGAAGCCGTAGCCGAACCACAACGTTGCGATCGGTATCCAGGCGATGCCGGCAAGCACGGAGAAGAAGCGAAACAGCGGTGTCAGGAACGCCGAGACCGCAGGGCTCACGCCCATGGCGATGCCAAGCGGAACAGCGACGAGCACGCCGAGAAACGTGCCCAGTCCGACACGCAGCATGCTCGCGCCGATATGGCGGATGAGTGAGCCATCGCCGATCGCGGCAACCGCTGCTTCGGCCACCGAGCCGACCGACGGAAAAATCCGCGGATTGACATTGAACAGCGGGACCACGATCGCCCAGATGGCGACGAGCACCAGCAGGGGCGCCACGAACAAGGCTGCGCCCACCAGCGAGTTCACGCCGCGCCAGGCGACGCGGGACCGCACTTTTTGACCGGGCGCAACGAGCACGCGACCTCCCTTTGACCAGCGTTCTGGCCGCTTTATTTTATCTGCGAGGCTCTCGGCTACGCAGTTTGGTACTCAAATCTCGTCTGCGAACGGCGGCACTTTGCCGCCGTCCTGGTCACGTCACGGCATATCCGCCGTCGATGACGAGGATCGTCCCCGTCACGAAAGATGCCGTTGGCGAGCACAGATAGAGCACGCCGCCCAAGAGGTCCGATGGTTTGCCCCAACGGCCCAAGGGCGTGCGCCCCAAAATGACCTGACTGCGCTCCGGGCTGGCCTGCAGATCGGTTGTCAGCGGCGTGGCGATCCAGCCCGGCGCGATCGCGTTGACGCGAATGCCGTCATTCGCATAGGCGATCGCCAGCGATTTCGTCAGTTGCGCAATGCCGCCCTTGCTGGCGGCATAACCGGGAACGAGACCGCCGCCGAAGAACGACAGCATGGATGCCAGATTGACGATCGCGCCTTTGGAGCGTGCCAGCAGTGGCCGCGCGGCGGTGCACATCCGCATGGTGCCGTTGAGATTGATATCGACCACCGACTGGAAAACCGCGGGGTCGAGTTCTTCGCTGCGACGAATGACGCCGGCGCAATTGACGATCACGTCGAGTTCGCCGAGCGAGCCGACAAGGGACTTGATCGCGCTGTCGTCGCGAACGTCGAGCTGATGCGCCTGAGCCTCGCGCAACACCGAATCCGAACGCGCTCGCTCGATCTCCGCAGCATTCACGCCGGTCGCGATGACCTCCGCGCCGGCCTCAACGAAGCCGCGCGCGAGACCCGCACCGATCCCTGACGTTCCACCCGTCACCAGCACGCGTTTTCCCGCGTACCAGATCGACGCCCATGCGGCCGACGGCATCTCCTCGATCATGTTGGCACCGTCTGCCATCAGCGCACGAACTGGTCGACGTAGTCACGGCCAAGGCCGACGGACTCGTAGTGGGCGCGGCACATATCGATCTTGGTGAAGACGTCCTCATAGCCGACGTGCTTGTTGTTCTCATCGAGATACAGCATCGATCCCTGGATGTTGAAGAAGGTGATCATCTCCGGAACGTCCTCTGGGACGATCAGCGTGTGGATCTCACCCGGAGGCTCGAACACGTAGGAGCCTTCCGTCGCCACCCACTGGTGTTCGCGGTAGAACCATTTGCCGCGCAACACGAAGCCATGCACCGGATTGGGATGCAGATGCCGCGATAGTACGCCGGCGCGTCGTACGCGCAGCAGATTGCACCACTGCCCCTGTCGTGTGTTCAGCATCAGTGGGCGAAACCAGACATCCGGCGCCTGCGGCACCCAGACGCGCTCGTCCTCGGGAATAGCGACGATGGCGATTTCCGGCGATGCAAGAACGTGCGTCGATCCGATCATGTCACGATACATGGGGCTTCCTCTTTCTTTTTTTCGTCGTCGCGGTTGAGACCCGCGTTATGCCTTCAGGCGTCGCAGTCGCGCGACGCTTCGAGAGCTTGAATTGCGTGTAGTCGAGCACCTGCTCCATGGCGGTCTTGGCCTTCTTTGCATCGCCCGCGGCAATCGCGCGTGCCGCGGCCGCGTGGTTTGGCAGGTTGTCTTCGAACCAGCCGGGGCTGCCGACCGCGACAAGAAACACCGCGCTTAGAATAGTATCGATGGCGCCGCGAAAACCTTGCAACACAGGGTTATGCGTCGCATCGAGAATGGCGAGGTGGAATGCCTTGTCCGCCTTGATGGCGCTTTCCTGATCGTGCGAGGTTTCCATGCCGACCAGTGCGGCCTCGATGCGCAACCTGTCCTGCTTGGTGCTCCGCGTTGCCGCGAGCGCCGCTGCTGCCGGCTCGATGATCAGTCGGACTTCCTGAATGGCCATCAGAAGATCGCGGTCCGGTTCGCCGCCGCCGACCAGCCATCCCAGCACATCGCGATCCAGCAAACTCCAGTCTCGGCGCGGCAAGACGTGCGTACCGTAACGCGGACGCACGCTGACCATTCCTTTCGCAGCGAGGGTTTTGATCGCTTCCCGGATGACGCCGCGCCCAACACCGAAGCGCGCCTCCAATTCCGGCTCGGGGGGGAGGGTCGCGCCAATCGGGATAATATCCTGCGCGATTTCGCAGCCGAGCGTGGTCAAGACCGAATTGATACGGCCTGGCTTGCTTCCCCGCTCCAACGATTTCGTAGGACTTCGTGCCACGAGTGTTCTTCCCCGCTTGTTTCGTCAGTGGCCTATCTCACGTTTTCGGAGCAAATGCAATCATCCGATGTTTAACATCGGATGATTGCATTTGCGGTGCACAATGCTTTGCCCGATCGCAATTCGAGTTTGAAATTCATGGCATAGCGGCCGCGATAGATGGCCGGCCCATGCCAGCGCGGGGCCGGTTGTTTTTTCCGGGAACGAGATTGGCTGTTCCACCGTTTTCAGAGACACCGGGCCGGTTCGGTTCCAGCAGGACCAGCTTTCTTTGGCTCGGGAAAATCAGGAGAAAGCAAATGATGTCCGAAACTCAAGTCCACACCATTGCCCGACAGATGCTTGATCGGCACGGCGCCGTGGCCATCGCTCATGCCGCTCAGAATGCACTGACATGCGAGCAAAAAGGTCAGGTGGAAGAAGCCAACGAGTGGCGCCACGTGAAGGATGCCATGAAGATCATGCAAGGCCCGCATCAGAGCTGAGGTTGTCAGCAGACGCCTCGGCGTCTCACCACGCGTACCGCACCACGCCCTTGCCGGCGTAGCTGCGCGTGACATCCGAGAACTCGCCTTCAAAGGTGCCGGCGACGGTCCAGCCGTTCGTCCACTTCATCTCCGCGGATGCGGTCGTCAACGCAGCATCGCTCGCCTGCGCCGCGCCGTTGACGAAGAAGCTCGCACCGGGCAGCGTCTGGAACGTCGCCGAAGCGTAACGGTCGCTATTGAAATCGTGCGCCCATGCGACGCGACCGCGCAGCGTCAAGATCGCGTCCGTCACGGCAAACGACTTGTCAATGCGGAAGCCGAGTTCGCTGCGGGTGCTGGTCACGGTCTTGCCCGCATAGGCCAGTGCGAAGGTGTTGGCGCCGCCGCTGGCAGTCTCTGCATAGGATGGCAAATCGAGTGCCGTGACCTGCGCCGCGGCATAAGGCGTAAAACCGACGCCGCCCAGCGAGGACATCAGGTAACGATTGCCACCTTCGACGCGACCCGAATAACTGTTGGCATTGAACTGAGCGCGCAGCCGATCACCGCCGACGACACGATCGGTGGTGATATCCTGCCAGCCATAGGCCGCGGCTGCTGTGATGTAAGCTGATCCGACCGTATGGCGCACGAACGCACCCGCCTGGAACAGGTCGCTGCGGCCCGAGCCGCCGTTGGCTACCGAGAAGTTGGTGCCGCCGCCAGCCAGCGAGAAGCCCGCCAGCGTATTTGGTGAGAACCAGTAGTCGGCGCCGACCGCAACGCCGCCGATGCTCGACCGGGTGTCGCTCGAGCCGACCACCGTGTTGCCATCGGTGTTGCGCGAGCCGCCGAAGCCCGCCGCCCACACGTTCCAGCGCGCCTGGAACGCGGGCGCCATCGGCGGAGCCTTGCGATAGATCGCGGCCAGCGCATCGCTCGGAGCGCGCTTCGCGGCGTAGGCCAATGTTTCGTCCGCATACCCCGCCGCGCCGGCCTGCGCCGTGCCGCGGCCTGCGGTGAACGGATCGGTCATCACGCCCATGAACTGGGTCATGGCGTCGAAAGTGGTCTGCTGGGCGCCGGTGGCTGTCTCGCCGGATCCTTGCGACAGGCCGCTTGCTGACATGTTGGCAAACACCGCGGGAATGCCGCCGGTGGTGTTGAAGAAATTGGTCAGCGCGTTGCCGACGTTCCGCTGATTGACGTTCAGGCTGCCTGGAATGGCGAAATTAAGTATCAAACCAAGATAGACATTATAGGCGTCGTAGCTCAGCGTTGAACTGAAGTTTGATGGTGCATTATAGGTGGACACCGAGGAAGAGAAAGTGCCGCTGACGCCGCCGGTCGCGGTGAGGATCTTGTACGTCTTTTGCACATAGGCGCCGTCGGCGTACACGACGAATGCGGTTGCGCCGCCAAGTGTGGCCGTGCCGGTGACATTGGCAAATGTCGACGTGCCAGGCGTGACGGCAACTGTATAGAATGCACCGGACTGGAACGCGAGATTGCCGGTAATCTTCGTTGATGATCCCGGTACGGTGAGATCACCGGCAGACATCACGAAGGAAATCGTGCTGTTGCCGCCCGTCACGGTGCCGGCGCCGCTCAGGTTGGAGAACGTCTGGTTGAAGCCGTTCAAATCCACGGTCGCGCCGGCTGACACGTCGACTACTCCAAAAGGTCCGAATGCGCCGGCAGATCCGGCCCGCAACGTGCCGGCGCTGACATAGGTCGTACCCCAGTAAATGTTCGTCCCCGCCAGCTCCAGGGTGCCGGCGCCGGTCTTGGTAAAGCCGAAGCCGTTCCCGAGAGGCCCGACCACGTTTGAGATCACGCCTTGCAGGACGGTCGTCGTTCCCGCTGCGATATCGAAGTTGGGATTGCCGTTCGTCACAAATGTGAGGTTGTTGGCTAGCGTGGCATTGGCGGTGACGGCCAACGTTCCGCCATCGAACATCTTGATCTGTTTATTGCCGCTGCCCAGGTTAGTGCCGCTTGTAATGGACAACACGCCGGCGTTGATGTTGACGTCACCGCCAAACGTGTTGGCTCCGGACAAGATCAGAGTGCCGGTACCCGTTTTCGTGATTGCACCCGAGCCGGTAATCATTGCAGCGAGCGTTGCGTTGGTCGATTGGGCGAGGGTGAGCGAGCTGCCCCCGAGGTCGATATTTCCAACGAGGCCATCGGTCGGATTGCCGAGCGTCAAGGTGTTGGCGCCACCTGCGAAGCTGATCGCATTTGCCCGTGTGATGCCGTCACCATTTAGTCCGCCCTGGATCGTGCCGCTGTTGAAGATCGTAATATCGGTACCGGAAATACCGGCCCCCCCTGCGCCGTTGGCGCCATTGCCGGCGCCGCCCAGGCCTCCGGCGCCGCCCGCGCCGCCGCTCAACAGCGAGCCTGTGTCCACATTCACCGTTCCGCCGGCGGCGAAAAACGCGCCGGATCCGCCGTTACCGCCCGAACCGCCGAACCCGGTCGCGCTCGATCCGCCGGCACCGCCGGCACCGGCAACTCGCTGGGCACTTAATGAGACATGGTAGGTGGCATTTCCTGACAACGCTAAACCGGCACCGCCCGTTCCGCCGCCGCCGCCGCCTCCGCTGCCGTTTCCGGCACCACCGTTACCTCCGGCGCTTCCCGTGAAGCCTCCGCCACCCGTGGAAACAGACGTGCTGCCGTAGTATATATTGAAGCCGCCGCCGCCGCCCGCACCGCCGTCTCCCGCGGCTGCACCGGCGGCGCCATCTCCCGCAGAAGCGTTCGCCTGGATCGCCCCCGCTCCTCCCGCGGCACCACCACTTCCAGCACCGCCAGCGCCGCCGGCTGTACCCGGTCCCTGTGCGTTCCCTCCAGATCCGCCACCGCCGCCGCCGCCGCCCCCACCTGCATTGGCAGAGCCGAAAATTCCGGGATCTCCCGTTCCACCCGACAAATCATCGGCGCCGCCGCTGCCTGCCCCTAAAGCGCCCGTTGCTCCTTCTCCGCCCGTACCACCATCCGCGCGCGCGGGAGCGCCGCCGACGCCGGTGGCGATCGCCACGATGCACAACGACAGCCACATCGCGGTGGTTCTCAGAAAAGCGCTGCGAAGCGGCAAATCCTTGTGGGTGAGCTGCGCCGTTTGCCTTGTCGTCGAACCGAACTCGAACTTCATAACTTAACTCCAAAACGCCAGTCGCATTTTTTTTCGACAGAAAGTCCCGTCAATCGCCTCGAAAACAGCGGCGGCGAGACGGCTAACGCAGCGTCACGAATAGTGAGAGAACGCAGCACCAGAGAGCCGACTCGCAGAAGCTGGCGAACGCGCATAGGGGCAATCGAGTACGTCAATGACGTCAGCGGACCGTCATCTCAGCGTTAGTATTTCTCGTGTGGGAGTGATTTCGTGCAAGTTGCTCAACCGGCTGGTCAGGAGAGGTTGACTGCAGCCAGAACAGCGTCCGTCCGGTCGTCGCCTGGCATTTCACGCCGGCTCGCGCCGTGTGCGCATCGTTATATCCCCCATATCGGCACGGTGAGAGAATCTGTTCTTCCCAGCACCCGTACTGAATATCGCGCTAACTGATGCGTCTGAGAACTACCTAGAAAGGTGGTTCGCTGTGCTTTATGTATGACCGCGCAGGCCCGGCTTCCTGCACAGATTGGGAATGACATGCATCTCTCGACGGATCCCACCGATCCGCAAAATCAAGAAGTCTATGCACTCTGGGATCAGCTGGCCGAGTTCTCAGTCGCCGACGGCGACGCCGCGCTGACACACCTGCTGTCCGCACTGCGTACCATGTTGTCGGCACGCAATGTGCTATGGGGCGTGGTCGTGCGATTGCCTTCGCCGAAGCGGGCCGATCCCTTGCTCGGCTGGCGTCCGCGCCTCGTCAGGGTGCTGGACCCGATGCCGGCGGTGGCGGCATCAGTGCAGAAGCAGTACGATACACTCTGGTCCGACGACGTCGACCTGTCTCAGATCCTTTCCATGTCGGGCGATGAGCAGTTCCGCGTCCGCCTGCTGTTTGAAACGCTTCCGCCGGAATGGTTCGAGGGCAAGCACTATCGGCGGCACTATCTGGACGTCGGCTTCGCCGATAGCATTTCCGTGCGCGTTGCGCTCAATGACGACGTGAGGATTCGCCTGTTCGTGTTTCGCGATGCGCAGGCACCCCGCTTTACGGTGCAGGACGGCCAGCGTCTGGGCTTCGTCATGCGCGCCTTGAGATGGTTCCACCGAGAACAATTGCTCAGCCACGGTCTGCTCATCGCCAACGCGCCCCTCACACCCGCTGAACGCCGGGTGTTGCTCGCACTGCTCGACGGGGACACGGAAAGCCGGATCGCGCAGAAGCTCGACCAAAGTCCGAACACCACGCATTTCCACGTCAAATCGATCTACGCCAAGTTCGGCGTGCGCAATCGTCCGTCGCTCTCTGCGCTCTGGCTCGGTAAGCTGCGATAACGAAGGAAGTTGGGAGTCCTACCATGGACAAGCTAAACACGGTCCGAACCCCGTTGTAGAGCTTGCGGGTCAATCGGTGACTTCTGCTTCCAAGACGACGTCCTCTTGCCTCCGGTCGCCGTCAGAGCGCAACGTTGCTCGGTAACGACCAGGCGATAGGCCGTGATGTCGATGGAAGAGCTTCGAAAACGCGGCAGTGGTCTCATAGCCGACAGAGGTCGCGATCCGTGCGATCGCCTCGTCGCTTGTTTCAAGCAAGAATGCGGCCTCCGACATCCGGCGCGCTATCAGATAACTGTACATGGACTGGCCGACGAGCTTGGTGAAGCGCGCCGAAAACGCCGAGCGACCTAGCCCCACGCGTTGCCCGAGGTCATCGAGGGTCCAGGGCCGATCCGGTCGCTCGTGGATCAACCGAAGTGCCGGTCCGATGTGCGGGTCCGCCATCGCGCCCAGCCACCCGCCTTCTCCGGGACCAAGCGACTTGATCCAGTTTCGCAAAACCTCGACGAAGAGCACTTCTGTTAGTCGTGACAACGCGACGCCCTGGCCGGGACGCTCACACGCCGACTCGCTCACCATGCGTCGCAGAATCGCCTCGAGCCACGCGCCGTCCTCCGTGGGCTTCAGGAGAAGCACCGGCGGGAGCAAGTCCAGCACGCTGCCGCGTGAGGGCCGCGCCACGGTGAACTTGCCGCAGATCATCGTCGCATGCGGCTGCGCGTTGCCGCCGTGACGAACGACGCCACGATCCGCGGCCGATCGATCGAAGTCGAGAACCGAAAATGGCGTCGTTCGGCGATCCGAATAAATCACATGGGGCTCGCCCCGCGCGATGACAACACAGTCGCCCGCGTTCATGCGGAGTTCTGATCCCTGTTCGAGCGCGAGGGTCGCCGAGCCACGACTGATATAATGAAACATGGCGTACGGGCGTTGTGGCAACGCCAGATTCCAGGGATGGCCGAGCTCGAAGTGGAACAGCAAAGTCCCCCCGAGGCGCACGCGGTCGAGTACTTCGGCGAGGATGTCCATGGCAGCGATGCTAATCTCGCGGACGATCCGACGCAATACTTGGACGATTGGGCTCTACCGTCCGAAACATCTTCATATTAGGTCCTGCCGAAGCGCGCGGACGCATCGTGCAGTCATCCATCTCCCGAAAAGGCAGATGGATGATCCGCGACTTTTCTGGATCGCCTGCCATCCCCGACCTCGCGTCGTTCGTCATCCAACAGGAGCCATTCATGCGAAATCTTCTGCTTTCAACCGCCGCCGTCCTTCTGGCCGGAGCGGCATTTGCCGCCTCTGCCCAGTCGGCCGAACTGCCCAAGGGGGCCGCTCACAACATCGTGCTCGTCCATGGCGCTTTCGTCGACCAGACGAGTTGGCAGCCCGTTGCCGACATCCTCACCAAGAAGGGCTACAACGTCACGCTCGTCGAAAATCCGCTCACCTCCCTTGCCGCTGACGTCGATGCCACCAAACAGGCCCTGGCGAAGCAGAACGGCAAGACCGTTCTCGTCGGCCATTCCTGGGGCGGCGTGGTCATCACGGAAGCCGGCAACGACCCCAAGATCTCGGCGCTCGTCTACGTCTCCGCTTTCGCGCCCGACGTGGGACAATCTCTGGCGGACCTCGCCAAGAGCGGTCCCGCGACCGAAGGTGGTGCGGCGATTCATCCGGACGACAAGGGCAACCTCTACATCGATCCCAAGGTATTTCCGTCGGCCGTTGCGGCCGACCTTCCTCCGGAGATCGCCGCGCACCTGGCTAACTCGCAGCTTCCGTTGAATCACGTTGCATTCGAGGCGCCCGTCGACATTGCAGCCTGGGGCGACAAGCCGACATTCTATGTCATCAGCACGAAGGACAAGGTGATCGCACCCGAGGCTCAGAATTTTTTCGCCGGCAAGATGAAGGCTCAGACGACGGAAGTCGCCGGCAGCCATGCTTCGCTTGTTGTTCATGCGAAGGAAGTCGCGGCGGTGATTGAAAAGGCCGCGCTGGTGAAGTGACAAGACCGCTCCCGGCGCATGCGTGCCGGGAGCGCTGCACTGGTCTCCACTTGATTACTTCATGCCAAGCATCCGGAGGATGACATGACTGCACTCGACATCACGAGCGGGGACGCCACGCTGGAAACGGCACCCACCCGCTACGTGGAAGGCCGCGGAATCCGCTTCGCCTATCGCCGCCTCGGCCCCCCGACCGGAACGCCGCTGGTGCTTCTGCAGCATTTCTCGGGCAACATCGATGCGTGGGATTCCGCCGTCGTCAACGTCCTGGCCGCCGATCGCCCTGTGATCGCCTTCGACAACGCCGGAGTCGGTCGCTCGACCGGTCAGACGCCCGACAATGTCGCGGCGATGGCACGCGACGCGGTCGCCTTCATCAACGCGCTTGGCATCTCCGAAGTCGACCTGCTGGGCTTTTCTCTCGGCGGATGCGTCGCCCAGCAGATCGCTGCCGAGCACGGACGTCTGGTCCGCAAGCTCATCCTCGTCGGCACCGCGCCCAAAGGCGGGGAGGAGCATCTGTTAGCGGTTCTCCAGGAGGCGTTTTCCCAAACCGATGCACCGGATCCTCGCCTGCCGCTGTTCTTCACGACGTCGTCCGCCAGCCAATCGGCCGGCCTGGCGTTCCTGAAGCGGACGCAGGTGCGTAAGGACGATAGGGACACCGACAACGGGAGCGCGGTCACCGATCCGCAGGCCAAGGCGTTGATCACTTGGTGCGCCACACCTGATCCCGAGCACGCCATGCTGCGCGCCATCCGCCAGCCCACTCTTGTGGTCAGCGGTAGCCACGACACCATGCTTCCAGCAAACAATGCCTACGCAATGTTCAAAGAACTCAGCAACGCGCAGCTGGTCCTCTATCCCGATTCAGGCCACGGCGCCCTGTTTCAGCACCACGAGATCTTCGTCAGTCACGTCCGGACTTTCCTGAACGCGTAACCGGCAGCCGCATGATCCCCGGCGAGAGGTCGACGCGATCATACGCACTCTATCCATGAGAGTTATTTCGGAGGATAAAATGAAAATAGAGAAAGTCGAAGTCGAACGTTTAAGCCTTACGAGCGCAAAGCCATTCGATGCCGTTGTGGCCGCATTCAAGTCGGCGATCGGGCAGCCTGATATAGTCGAATTCTTCAAGGCGTCGAGGGCGGCAGATTCCTTCCCGGAATTGGAGCGCGTTGTGCAGGGCGCGCTCGGCCGTACGGGTTTTATGCTCTTTGCGGAATTCGACTTGGGCGCCGTTCTGCGTCTCGAATCTAGTTCAAAGACGCCTAGCAGTATGCGTTTTGTGGTGGGCAATCCACTCATCATGAAAGAAATGGTCAAACACGTACCCGATGCTGGATCTTACGCTCCAGTGACAATCCTCATTGATGAACGTTCCGATGGCGTGCATCTCTCCTATGACAGGATGGAGAGCTATCTGCTGCCGTATGGCAGCACGGAAGCACTCGCCGTCGCCCGCAACCTCGATGCGAAAATCACGACCTTGCTGCGCGAATGTGCAAGCTAAAACTTCCCGATGACGTTTCGGTCGGTGGAAGTGAGCGTCTCAAAGCGGCAATCGCGCAACGCGAGAACGCAGCTTCGTGACGCGAGCGAGACGAATGGCCATTAAACCTGGAAGAGAATTCCGACATGTACAAGAAACGTTTTGCCCTCCTCATCACGATAGCTCTTTCGACAATGGCTATCACGGCTGCTCCCGCCGCCAGTGCTGAGCCGCTGGATGCCGCGACCCTTAACACTATCAAATCGCAGTTCGGCAGACTGATGGAATTGGCCAACCAACACGATTTCAAGGCTTTGCATGAGATGTTTTGGCAATCGCCCTCGACCCTGTTGGTGGCGAAGAGCGCGATCCCCTCCGAGGGGAACTGGGCCGGCTTTTGGGGCAACGAAGCAATTGATCAAAAGCTGCATGACATCGGTAGCTCCGGTCCGGTCGTGCTTGAGCCAGATTATGCGAAGCTCAAGATTGTCGGCCTAACGCGCGACGTAGCAGAGTCCTACGTGCCGATGAACATCACGGTCTCATATGCGGGACAGGATGGAACAGCCAAGCCGTTTCTGATGATCATCAATTGGCTTCGCGTCGGAAAGGATTGGAAGGTCGCTTCTGAAATCATTCTGCCGGTGCCACCGACACCCGCTGCGAAGGGCTAGGGCCCCAGGCACCTGTTAAGCGACATCTCGCCGAGGAGCTCAGGTCGGGAGCCAGCCTTCGGATATTTGTGGCAAACATCCTGGAGATTGAGTGTCCGCTTTGCGCCGGGAGCGGCCATCGACCATCCACCACCGCGATACTGGGCTTAATGTCCTGAATCTTTTAACCAGGAGGAAAACGTCTCATTAAGATAGTCCGGTACTTCATGCTGAATGAAGTGGCCAACTCCAGGAACGATTTTGACCGTGAGATTGTCGGGGTTTTCCATCCATGACTTTTCAAGATCAAGAGTGCTCAGTAAAGCATGGCTCTCCTCGATTCCGTGCACATGCAAGACCGGGCATTTGATCACGGCACCGTAAATTTTCTTCATGGTTGGATCGAAGAGGTTGAGCGCAAACTGAGAGAGACTGTAGTTGGCTTTGTAATAAGCCGTTATGGACAAGATGGACGATTTTGCGAAAGCCTCAATATAACGACGCTTAACCTCTGGATTTACAACCCAGTATGCCAAATCTTCCGCAGTCAGATTGTCGCCCTTGCCTCGAGCGAAGAACCGTGTGGCGTAAGCGCTGGCCCTCGTCTGCGCAACAGGGTGATTCCAGGGGAGCAGTTCCTTGGTGATGGCGCCAGGATGAGGAACGCTGAGGACGACAAGTCTTTCGACCAGATCCGGATGTTGCCCGGTGAATAGCCATGACAAAGCGGCGCCCCAGTCGTGCCCGATCAGGATGACCTTGCGGCCGTTTCTCTCTGCGTTGATTACGGTGCGGATGTCATCAAGGAGAACCGGAAACTTGTAGTTCTCGACGCCTTCCGGCCGATCGCTCAAATCGTACCCGCGCAGATCAAGAGCGACCACCTGATAACTTGCTGAAAATGCCTGGATCTGACTTCGCCAAGAATACCAAAAGTCCGGAAATCCGTGCACGAACACCATCAGCGGTTTTTGATTGGATCCCGTTGTGACGTAGTGGATTTTCGTTCCCGCATTGTCCGCATACTTGTGCAGAAGGTTCGGATCCTTATCGATATCAACGGCAGGCTCGCTCAAAGCGGCCGGGATTTTATTGTGCCAGACAGCCTCGTCTGAAGTCTCCCCGGAAGCAACGTGAGTAAACATCGCAGTGAACATGGCGGCTCCTAAAAGCATCAGTGAGCAGGTTCTGGAGGCCATCTCAGTGATCCCGTTCGCTAGAACAGTTGCCGAAATCGAAGTTCCTCGAACTCATTTGAGTATTTCCTGCGCGGCAATCTGGGAGAGCTGCATGTGCCCGCGTGCAACTTCTGGATTGCGATTTGATAACGGTGATACGGCGGGACATATTTACTATGGTGATCGCCATAGTATGGCGATCACCATAGATGTGTCAAGCGAGGCATGGTATGCTGACGGATGCCCCGTAAGACCGACGCCCGCGATCGCGCGATTGCCACTGCCGAGCGACTGTTTCGCATCCAAGGCTACACTGCGACCGGATTGAACCAGATCATTCAAGAGAGCGGCTCGCCTAAAGGATCGTTCTACTTTCACTTTCCGCGCGGCAAGGCACAGCTCGCCGAAGAAGCAATCGATCATTACGTTGCGAGCAGAATCGCCGTATTGCGGAAGATCTCGGCGAATACGGCGGGCGATGCTCAGAATTTTGTTCATCAGATTTTCGGCGCGTTCGCCGCCGAAATGGTCGCCTCCGATTTCCAGTACGGATGCCTCATGCAAAATCTGGCGAATGAGCTTCCCGCACTCGACGCTGATCTGACAAAACGGGTAGCGCGTGGATTTGTTGATTCGACCGAGATAGTTGCGGAGCATTTTAGGGGGTGCGGTTTCACGTCCGCGCGCGCATCTTCTACCGCAGCGGCATTGGTAGCCGCCGTCGAAGGCGCACGAACGATCGCTCGCCTGGAACGCACGCCGGCGATATTCAAGGCTCTGGCGGATGTTAGTGTCCAGGGGTGGGCTGCCCCCAAAGGGTGATCCATCAGTGTTGGCGCCCGGCGGCGCAGATAGTAGCTGCGATCCTCGACCGTCTTGGCGCTGCAATTGCTGCCACCGCCCGCCCGTAATGTCTCCTCTCGATAGCGACGATGTCAGCTTCGGGTCATTTCAGACGAATTCGGCGGGACGCGATCTCGTCCGCAACACGATGTTAATGTGATCGATCGACCGCTTTGCACCAAAGGCGGACGGCTTTGCTGCCGATCGTTATCGTACCCCGATATTTACGAACGCAGACGACTGGGGCGCAATCCTTGCGCAGCCCCTACGGAACCAGATCAGACAATTGATGCTTGATGAATTGTCCAGCTGACCTGAGCGCCAACCTTGCGTCTGTAAGACCGCCATTCCACAAAGGCCATGCATGGATCATGTCGGGCCATACCTCCAACGTCGTCGCGACGTCGGCTATCGCGGCAGCCTCCGCGAAACGTGTCGCGTCTGCGAGCAAAGTTTCGGCTGACCCGACCTGAATGAGTGTTGGTGGAAATCCGATGAGGTTCGAGAACAGCGGAGACAGAAACGGGCTCCTGCGGTCGAGCGATGCCGGAGCAAAGGCGTCAGCCAGTTCCTCGAGGTAGCCACGGTGGATGATCGGATCGATCTGATCCTTGCTTTGTAGCGTCGTCCCGGACATTGAAAGATCAGTCCAGGGCGAAATAAGCCAAGCGCATGCCGGCGACTCTTCATTGGCGCTGCGCAAGGCGTTGATCAGGGTAATTGTGAGATTGCCGCCAGCGCTGTCACCGCCAACTACTATATTGCCGGCGTCTATGCCCTGTTGGCGCAGATATCGCCAGGCGCTCATCGCGTCGTCATGAGCGGCAGGAAACGGATTTTCCGGCGCGAGCCGATAGTCAATCGCCAGGGTGCTTATGCCAGCAGCCCGCCCCGCCTCTGTCACGAGGCGTCGATGACTGAGGATTGATCCCGAACAAAACCCGCCGCCATGAAAATACAGAAGCACGCGCGTCGTATCTGCCCCCGGTGAGAAGGACCATTCCCCCGCGACATTGCCGCAATCGACAGTCCGCAACTCGACATCGTCGGCCACCGGCCAGATCGACCCGACTTCATCAAGTCGCTGCCGGCGCTGCTCCCATCCGACCGGGCGGGGCTTTGACAACAGTACTGCGCGAATATTCGCAATCTCACTTTCGGCCAAGGATGATCTCCCCCGAACATTGGTGAAAATTGAGCGGCAATGTCAAAACTCGCAGAAGTAAATCTAGAAGGAACGCAGGTGTTGCGCCAGCAGCGGACAATTCCGCATAATCCTGAATCTGACATCGCGTGGCGCTCGGCGCCCACTTGTAATTCGCCAGTCGTGCTTAACTAGAACGAGGGCTGTTCTTCACAACGTGGAGGATGCTGCAATGCGTGAACCAAATCCTGAAAAGCTGAACGCACTCGTAGGAAAGCTGGTCAACGACCTCGGCATTTCACTCGGCGGTGCCAGTATACTGCTCGGCGATCGTCTCGGCCTCTACAAGGCAATGGCGGATGGAGATATCTTCACGCCTTCGGAACTTGCCAAGAAGACCGGCCTGCATGAGCGTTATGTCCGCGAGTGGCTCTCCGGCCAGGCCGCCTCTGGCTACATCGATTATCACCCTGAAAAAAATGCGTTCTCGCTCTCGGCCGAACAAGCGATGGCGTTCGCCGAGGAGGGGTCGCCGGCTTTCTTCGCCGGTGCATTCGATGTCGTACAGTCCACCTATCTCGACGAACCCAAGGTCGCCGAAGCATTTCGAACAGGGAAGGGCGTTGGTTGGCATGAGCATTCGAAGTGCCTTTTCTCGGGCACCGAACGCTTCTTCAGGCCGGGCTATAACGCCAATCTGGTTTCGAACTGGATTCCGACGCTCGAAGGCGTCGAAGCCAAACTGAAAGCTGGCGCCAGGGTGGCCGATGTCGGATGCGGCCACGGCGCCTCGACCATCGTGATGGCGCAGGCGTACCCCAAATCCAGGTTCTTCGGGTTTGATTACCACAAACCTTCAATCGATCGCGCGAAGGTCCTGGCCCAGGAAGCGGGGGTCGGAGACCGAATTGAATTCGCGCAGGCCAGTGCCAAGGATTTTCCGGCAAAAGACTACGATCTGGTCGCTTTCTTCGATTGCCTGCATGACATGGGCGACCCCGTTGGTGCGGGCAAGCATGTCAAGGAAACACTGGCCAAAGACGGGTCGTGGATGATCGTCGAGCCATTTGCTCATGACAATCTCAAGGATAATCTCAACCCGATCGGGTCCATTTTCTATCACGCCTCGACATTCATTTGTACACCTGCGTCGCTCTCTCAGGAGGTGGGCTTGGGGCTCGGTGCCCAGGCAGGTGAAAGCAAATTGCGTCAGGTCGCAACTGAGGCAGGTTTCAAGCGCTTCCGTCGCGCGACCGAGACGCCTTTCAATATGATCTTCGAAGTACGCGCTTGATCTCTCAGACCAACGTTGTGGAGCGACCCGGATGCCGCGGGAAATGCGGCATCTAGGGGCTGCTTCGCTCCGGATTGATGTCACCTGTCGACAGGACCGCTGCAGATACGAAAAGGAGCCGCTGCAAAACCTCTCGAGCATAAAACGTCGCGTAATACGCGGATTTTTCAATCGGGCGCGCGACGCGACATCCGGGCTACGGTTGCTGCCACTGGCGGATTGGCTTGATATCAGTCAGACGTGGCTCAAGTCCGGCGAGGCGTGGGCGGTCGATCCGTTTGCGCCAGTAGCACTGGTTGACGTGCCGATCGTCAGATACGGTAACGGGTCATCGCTGCAGCGCCAGAGCTCCTTTTGTCCGCAGCGGACGCTCCGCCAGCCACCAGTAAGCGAGCGCCGCAACGCTTCCGCCGCACGCCGCTGCGCCGATCAGCCCCCATTCGGTCGGCAGTGAGGAGCCAACGGAGGCGCTGATGCCGAAGAAGCCGCCGCCGGTGATGGCGCCGCCGATCATGCACATCGCGGGCGACATGATCCCGGCCCATCGCGCAAAGAGGATTCCAGGCACGGCGATAAAAGCGGTAGCCTTGAATGAACCCGCCACGCCGAAAACGAGAGCCAGCAAAGCCGCGGTGGCGACCGCGCCAAGATACGCGGCGAGTCCGCCGGTGGGTCGAAGGCTGAGCTGCAGCAGAACTCCCATGACCAAAGGCGCGATGATGATCGCCGCGATCAGGCCGACGATCATGCGCCCGATGTCGATCAGACATAGCGAGACGCGGGACATGGGAGGGGTGGGGATATCAGACGTCGGAGGCATGGTGGTGTGTCAGCGAAGCGCGGCTGAACGTTCAATGCCGAATGTGTAGCCCGGATGCACATTGCAACAGTCGGGTTATGCTGTTGAGGCACAATCTGAAAAGAGAGAAGGATCGCTACGATCCTCCGAAATATCTGAAGCCGGAAGCGCGGTAACGTTAGGCTAGGGATCATCCCTCAGGCGTGCTGCGCCTTGCGGAACCGATCGGGGCGCTTCATCGCTAGTAGCGACGCGCGAACCCACCGCCACGCACGAGCCGGATGATGAGAAGCAGGACGATCGCGCCGAGTGTTGCGTTGATGATTGCGCGGACGATTCCCGCTCCCAGATGAATACCGAGCTTGGGCAGAAGCCAGCTTCCGATAAATGCGCCGAGAATGCCGATGATCAGGTCGCCGATCAGGCCAAAGCCTGCGCCACGAACGATCTGGCCTGCGAGCCAACCCGCGACGATGCCAACGATCAGGATGACAAGAAGACTTTCGCCGGACATGTTCATTGGAAGTCTTCTCCCGAGGCAGCGGATGCTGATGGAAAGAGAAGTCGTACCGCGGTCAAGAGTTCCAGCTCGCAGGAGGGAATAGCGCCGTGTCATTCGCCATCGATCACGTGGAGCGGGGTAGCGCAATCCCTGGAGTGTATCGCTGGGCGCATGACGCGTGATCCATCGGCACTAGCGCCCAGCGAGTATTTTGAAAATAATCCTTGACTGACTTTTATTCCAGTATATATTCTTATTCATCCCGCTCCACTTGAGGGAGCGTTACCGGGACGCCGACTGGCGCGGGGCGGGATGTGGCGCCTGCGGGCGGGAGGAAGACGTTTCCTCACGCACTCGGGAGGCCTTGGGTCACCGTCCGGCCCCACTACGGGGGTCTGCCACTCATGCTGGCTGGACGTGGCATTGGTGAACGGCGGGAAACCGTCGGGATAAGCGGACTGCGGAGGTCTGCGCCTTTGCCCGGAAGAACGGTCCCGGGGACAGAAATCGCCACGATGGAGCGTCGAAAGGCGTTTCCGCGGCCTCTGCTGTCCGGCGATCCGGACACTACGCTGCGGCACTGTTACCAAGTCGCGCCTTTCGGCGCTTCATCTCCCTCATTTTGAGCGAGAACCCTGGGACCGCCACTCACGCGCACAGGCGCGGGCAAGGACGGCGCGTGACCGTCACCCAAGTCACTCATATCCAGTCATCATCGTCACAACGGGAGTTCACATGATCATCTCGCAACACGACGCCTGGCATCTCGCGCAGCGCGCCAGGGACAAGAGCGACCTGGCGGCCAAGCGGCTGTCGGATATGATCGTCGCCGCCTGCATCGAGGAGATCGAGCGCGGCAATGCGAACATCCTTCGTACCCATCGCACTTGCGTCATCAAGGCCTGTCGTCGTGCACACCATTGCACAGGCAGCCGGCCGATCTGTCTTCTGTTTCAACGACGGCGCGTTCTGAATGCAGAGCAGCAGCAAGCGATGCTGGACGAAATGTATTGGCGCGTCTTGGAGGCGCTCGTCGCCAGCGAGGCGGCGTGATGGATTTTTTAACCGGCCTTGCTTCCTGCGGCAGCGTTACCGTGACACCGCGCGTGCGGGCCGGTATTGTCGCCGGCAACAGAGCGCGGCGATGCGCGCTCATAGCCGGGGTTTTGCGACATGCGCGCACTGACGATCACGACGCTTTCTCCTTTGCGCCCGCGCAGCACGGCGCTTGCTGTCATCGCGGTGCTGGCGCTGCTCGATGTCACGCTGCTGGTGGCGCGCGAATTGCCGAGCGTGCCGGTGCTGCAGAAGGTCGGATTCGACACGGAGTCCGCCGGCTTCAAGGCGCGCTTTGCCAACGATGCCGCAGGGAAGGCGGCCTTAAGCAAATTGCCGGCCTATCGCTTCGTCGTGCACAATACGCCGAAGGGTCCGCGCTATCTCTATGCCGATCCCGCCAAATGCATGTGCACCTTCGTCGGCAATCGCGACAATTATCTGAACTATCAGGATATCGTGCGCCGTGGCCTGCCGCAGGCGGATTACGTGGCGCCGGACTACAAGACGCAGGCGAGTGCGCTGCTCTCGGACGATCCGATCGCGTCGGACCAGATCGACTGGCAGCCCGACAGTCTCGCGGATGCGTTCCGGGATTATTACTGATCGCGATCTCTCCCCGCCTGACGAAGCTGGGCTTCGATCGGCGGGGAGAGATCAGAAAATCAGCCGTCGATCTTGCCCGCGATGATCGGGCCGAACAGCTCCCACTTCTCGCCCTTGAAGCGCTGCATCTGCAACTGCTCGATCGGGTAGAAGTCGGTGGCCGAAGTCGAGATCGTCACGCCGGGCAGCAATGTGTCGGGCGCGAATTCCTTGAGGTTGGCTGCTTCCTTCATGATGTTCGCGCGGGTCAGGTTGTCACCGGCCTGCTTGAGCACCTGAACGATAGTCTGCGCCTGGCCATAGCCATAGACGACCGAGCCGTCGCTCCTGTCCATGGTGGGCGCGTATTTGGCGAGGAAAGCGTAGAATTTCTTCATGCCCTCGTCATTGTCCCAGCTGGAATCGGCGCCGTCCTTGGCGTAGTTCGCCGACAGGATGCCCTGGGCGATCTCGTAACCCGCCGGCTTCATCACGCCGCCGACCGAAGAGCCGACATTGCTCTGGATGAAGGTTGGTTTCCAGCTGAGCTCCGCCACTTTCTTGATCGCCTGCGCAGCGAATTTTGGCGTGGTGAAGCTGACAAAGGTGTCGGCATTGGTCGACTTCAGCTTGACGATGTGGGACTCGATGGTCGGCTCCGACACTTCATAGCTTTCCTCGGCGACAATCATCGATGCCGCCTTGGCGCCGAGACCATCCTTCAGACCCTTCAGCATGTCTTTGCCGAAATCATCGTTCTGATACATGACCGCGATCTTGGCGTCGGGCTTTTCCCGCAGCAGATAGGCTGCATAGATCCTGGATTCGCTCTGGTAGGCGGGCTGCCAACCCATGGTCCAGGGGAAGTCCTTGTAGTCGCCGAACTTGGTCGCGCCGGTGGCCACGAACAGCTGCGGCACCTTCTTCGCATTCATGTATTTTTGAATCGCGGAATTCGATGGCGTGCCGAGCGAGCTGGCGATGAACAGCACTTCGTCGGATTCGACGAGCTTGCGTGCCTGCTCCACGGCCTTCGGTGGCGAGTAGCCGTCATCATAGGTGATGTAATTGATCTTGCGGCCGTTGATGCCGCCCTGATCATTGATCATCTTGAAATAGGCTTCTTCCATCTTGCCGATCACGCCATAGGCGGAGGCGGGCCCGCTATAGGGCATGATGTTGCCGATCTTGATCTCGGTGTCGCTGGCGCCGGTGTCGTATTTTTTCTGGGCGAAGGCAGTGCTGCCAAGAGCCGCACTGAGGGCTGCGGCAACCGTGAACGTCATTGCACGCGAGCTGAACGAAGGCATTTCTGATCTCCCTGATCTCTGGATAAAACCGCGCGTATTCTTGTTTTTGTTGAATGCTGCGGCGCGTCGGATTGAATACTTTTCCGCTGCAACTAGCAAGAAAAAGCCCCTCACGACTTTCGTCGTAAGGGGCTGTTTTATTAAGCAGTTTTAATGTTCGAGCGCGCGATTTGTTGCAGTGCAGTTTTGTCGCTGTTCTATCAGCCGTCATGCCCGGGCTTGTCCCGGGCATCCACGTCTTGGTTGCGCTCTAGAAGGGCGTGGATGGCCGGAACAAGTCCGGCCATGACGGAGTGTAAGACGTTCGCTTTTTTGCGGACGTTTACCCGCCGAGCTTGCTGTCGATCGGCGGGCCGAACACGTCCCACTTTTCGCCGGTGAAGCGCATCATGCGCAGCTGCTCGATCGGATAGAAATCGGTCGCCGAGGTGTTGATCTTGACGCCCGGCAGCAGTGTGTCGGTCGTGAAGTCCTTCAGGCTGGCGGCCTGTTTCATGATGTTGGCGCGGGTCAGGTCGTCGCCGGCCTGCTTGAGAACCTGCACCACGGTCTGGGCCTGACCATAGCCATAGAGTGCCGAGCTTTCGGCCTTGTTGGCGAAGGGAGCGTATTTAGCCAGGAAGTCCAGATACTTCTTCATGCCTTCGTCATTGTCCCACTGCGGGTCGAGCGCGTCCTTGGCGTAAGCCAGCGACAACACGCCCTGGGAGTTCTCGATCCCGGCGGGACGCATCACAGCGCCGACGGAGGAGCCGACATTGCTCTGGAAGAACATCGGCTTCCAGCCAATCTCGGCCACCTTCTTGATCGCCTGTGCGGCAAACTTCGGCGTTGAAATCGAGATGAAGATGTCTGCGCCCGAGGCCTTCAGCTTGACGATGTGCGAGTCGATGGTCGGCTCCGACACTTCATAGCTGTCTTCGGCCACGATCATCGAGGCCTTGTCGCCGAGGCCATCCTTGAAGCCCTTCAGCATGTCCTTGCCGAGGTCGTCGTTCTGATAGAACACGGCGATCTTGCCGTTCGGCTTCTCGCTTATCGCATACTGCGCGAAGATGCGGCCTTCGCTCTGATAGGCCGGCTGCCAGCCCATCGTCCATGGCGCGGTCTTGTACTCGCCGAACTTGGTCGCGCCGGTGGCGACGAACAGCTGCGGGATCTTCTTGGCGTTCAGGTATTTCATGATCGCGGTGTTGGAGGGCGTGCCGAGCGGGCCGAACACGAACAGCACCTCGTCGGATTCGACGAGCTTGCGGGTCTGTTCCACGGCCTTGGCGGGCTGTAGGCATCGTCATAGCTGACGAACGAGATCTTGCGGCCATTGATGCCGCCCTGATCGTTGATCATCTTGAAGTAGGCTTCTTCCATCTTCCCGATGATGCCGTAAGCAGATGCGGGTCCGCTGTAGGGGATGATGTTGCCGATCTTGATCTCGGTATCGCTCGCCCCGGTGTCATATTTCTTCTGGGCATTCGCGGAAGTTGAGAAGGCGAGAAACGCAAACGCCGCGCTCGAAAGCGCGGCGGTGCGCAGAAAGTTTCTGCAGTTCATAGGTCCTCAGTGCTTACGTAGTTTGCCTATCAAGCCTTGTGCCAAATAGGCGAGTTGCCTGGCCCCGTTCGGGAGCAGGAAGATGATGATGATCAGGATGACGCCGAACACGGCGCCAGACAGACCCTTCGAAATGTGTTCCGCAATATTCGGAACGAAGACGATGAAGGCCGCGCCGGCGAGCGAGCCGGGAAGCCAGCCGACGCCGCCGACCACCATGCCGAGAAACAGCGCGATGGCGAGCTGGATGGTGTAGCCATCCGGCGCCACGAACTGCACGGCGATGGCGCCGAGACCGCCGGCAACGCCGGTGATCCCTGCGCTGACGCCGAAGGCCAGCGTCTTGTAGAGCGAGACGTCCACGCCCATCGCAGAGGCGGCGATTTCGTTGTCACGGATCGCCATCATGGCCCGGCCGGAGCGCGACTTCAGCAGGTTGACCGAGAGGATGTAGATCAGGATCGTGACCGCGAGGGTGAAGAAGTACAGCCACATGTCCTGCGACACTTTCAGACCCAGCGAGGCCAGGATTTCCGGTGCATCAGGCTTGGTGACGACAAGGCCCTGCACGCCGCCGGTCCAGTGTTCGAATACGCCGAGCTTCAGGAGCTGCGGCATCGCCACCGCGAGGGCGAAGGTCGCCAGCGCGAGGTAGATGCCGGACAGCCGAAGTGCTGGCAGGCCGAACAGGAAGCCGGCGATGAAGCAGACCAGACCAGCCACAGGAAGCGTCAGCGCGTAATTGACGCCGACATGTTCCATGAGGATTGCCGATGTATAGGCGCCGAGGGCGTAGAACGCGCTCTGGCCGAGCGAGAACTGGCCGCTGGCGCCGGTCAGGATGTTCAGTGCGAGAACCGCGATGGCGTAAATCAGCCACATCGTCATCTGGAAGATGATGAAGTTCTTCACGAACAGCGGCGTGACGATGAGCAGCGCCAGGATGATCAGCGATGCCAGTGGACCGAGCGCCATTGCCTTTTTGGGAACGGCGGCGACCACGGGAGCAGTGGAGACGTCTTGAACGGTGCTCATGATCAAACTCGCTTCACGATGGTGCGGCCGAACAGGCCATTGGGCTTGACGACCAGCACGGTGATGATCAGCGCCAGCGCGATGGGCAGCTTCAGCTCGTTACCGACACCCGGGATATAGGTGCCGACGAGGTTCTCGAAGACGCCGACAAGGAACCCGCCAATGACGGCGCCGAGCGGGCTCGTCAGACCGCCGACGACGGCTGCGGCAAATCCGTAGATCAGGACGCCGCCCATCATGTTGGGCTCAAGGAACACCACCGGAGCGATCAGCATGCCGGCGATCGAACCGATCGCGGCTGCCATGCCCCAGCCGAGTGCGATCATCCATGACGTGTTGATACCGACCAGCCGTGCCGATTCAGGCAAGGTGGCGGCGGCACGCATGGCGAGACCGACGCGGGTGTAGCGGAAGAAGATGAACAGCAGGACCAGCAGGATCAGCGTCACGCCGATCATGCCGGCCTGATGCGTTGAGATCAGCTGGCTGCCGAGGAACGGCGACGAGCCGAACGGCGACGGGAACTGCTTGATGGTGAAGTCCCAGGTCAGGCCCGCGACGCTGTTGATGATGGCGAACAGCGCGATGAAGCCGGCGACGTGGGTCAGCACCGGTGCCTTGGCGAGTGGCTTGAACAAAGCCCGCTCGATGACGATGCCGCCGACAAAGGAGAAGATCAGCGTCAGCGCGAAGGCGCCCCAATAGGGAATGCCCCACTGCATCAGCTGCCAGGCGATGAAGGTCGAGAACATCGCCATTTCGCCCTGGGCGAAGTTCAGGTGGTCGATCGCCTGGTAGATCATCACGACCGCGAGCGCCATACAGGCGTAAATCGCGCCGGTGGCGATGCCAGCCAGGACTTGGTTGGTAAAGAGTTCCATATCGTTTCCCCTAAGAGGCGGCCGCCCCCTCAATATCCCAGATACGATTTACGGACGTCTTCATTGTTCGCGATCTCGTCGGCGGTGCCGGACATCACGATGCGTCCTGTTTCGATGACATAGGCCTTGTCGGCGAGTTCGAGCGCAAGCTGTGCGTTCTGTTCGACGACCAGGATCGAGACCTTGTCCTCACGATTGATCTTGCCGAGGATCTTGAACAGATCCCGCACGATCAAGGGCGCAAGGCCGAAGGACGGCTCGTCCAGCAGCATCAGGCGGGGACGCAGCATCAGTGCGCGGGCGACCGCGAGCATCTGCTGTTCACCGCCGGAGAGCGTGCCGGCCTGCTGGGTATGGCGCTGCTTGAGCACCGGGAAGTGGGCATACATGCGCTCGATGTCGTCACCGATCGCCTTGGTGTCCTTGCGGCTGATCGCGCCGAGCTGCAGGTTCTCCTCCACCGTCATGGTGGTGAAGGTGCCGCGGCCCTGCGGAACATGGGCGATGCCCAGCCGCACGATGCTTTCGGTCGACTTGTTGTCGAGCTTCTTGCCCTCGAACTCGATCGAGCCCGTGGAGCGGATCATGTTGCAGATCGACCGCAGCGTGGTGGTCTTGCCGGCACCGTTGGCGCCGAGCAGGGTGGTCAGGCTGCCTTCCTGCAGTTCGAATTCGAGGCCGTGCAGCGCCTGGACCTGGCCGTAATACGCACGCAGGTCTTTTACGTGAAGCATCGCGGTCATGAGTCTTTGTCTCCCAGATAGGCCTTGATCACAGCAGGGTCTTTCTGGACGGCAGCGGGTGTGCCTTCAGCGAGCTTCTTGCCGAAATTCAGCGCGACCACATGGTCGGCGATCGACATCACGAGACCCATGTGATGCTCGACCAGCAGAACCGTCACGCCGCGATCGTCGCGGATGCGGCGGATCAGGTCGCCAAGGATGTAGACTTCCTCGTGGTTGAGACCGCCTGCGGGTTCGTCGAGCAGCAGGATCTTCGGCTCAGCGGCGAGCGCGCGCGCGAGTTCGACGCGTTTCTGGGTGCCGAACGGCAGTCCGCTGACGATCGTATCGGCAACGCCATGCAGATCGAGATAATCAAGGATGTCGTTGACGTCTTTGTTGATCGCAGCTTCGCCTGATCGCACCCATGGCAGCTTCAGCGAGTCGCTGATGATATCGCTGTTGGTGCGCGCATGTTTGCCGACGCGGACATTGTCACGCACGGTCAGGTTCGGAAATAGCGCGACGTTCTGGAAGGTACGGCCGATGCCGATCTCGGAAATCTTGTGGGCCGGACGATTCAGGATCGTCTGGCCGTCCATCAGGATATCGCCCTTGCTCGGCTGGTAGAGCCGGCTAAGGCAATTGAACAGCGTGGTTTTACCTGCGCCGTTCGGTCCGATGAGGCCGAGGATATGACCCTTCTGCATGTCGAACGAGACGCCGTTCAACGCAATGATGCCGCCGAACACGACGCTGACGTCGCGAACCGAAAGCAGCGGCGCCGTCGATGCGACGGGCGCGCGCTCTGCGAGTTGTGCCTGCGTCATGTGCGGCGACCCTCGATCGTCTGCTGCGGCGAAGTTTTCCGCAGGTCACGACGATGAAGGCTGTCAGAGCCCTTCAACAATACGTGCAACTTTCCCTCCTGATTTGATTTTTTTGCTGTCGAGTTTTTTTGATTGTGGCGCAGCTGCTCCCCCGAGCGCCGCTTCGATGTTCCTTACCATCGTCAACAGCCGAGGTCCAATATCGTTGAGCAAGCGCTCTTCCGTGAAACGAAACGCGGGCGCGCCGCAATTAAAGGCATATGGACCGGTGCCGTCATTCAATGTCATCGCGACACCGGCAGCGTGCACATCGTCCTGCCACTCGCCAGCCGAGATGACGAAGCCGTGGCGCGCGACCATTTCGCCTGCGCGTTCGAGGCCGTCGCGCATCTTCGACCAGCGATGTCCGTAGTGTTCGCGGAATTCGCGCAATAATTGGGCGCGTTCTTCCGGCGGCAACGCCCAGAAATACGCGCGGCCCATCGCCGTGGTTGCAATGGGAATGCGCGAGCCGACGTCGAGTTGAACGCCGACGGTGAGACTCGATCTGCTCTGTCCAAAATAGATCATGCTCAACCGATCGCGCGCGCCTACTGCGCAGGCACCGCCGGTCTGCCGCATCAATTCGTCGCGAAACGATTCCGAGAGATGCTTAACGCCCAAGTTCGCAAGTGCAGCATACCCCAGGGCCATAGCTGCTGGCGCGAGCTGATACTTCTCGAAGCGTGGCACAGGTGTAAGGTAGCCCAACTTCGTGAGTGTGTAAGTCAATCGCGAGATGGTTGGCTTCGGCAATTTGGTGCGGGCGGCAATCTCCTGATTGCCGAGAAGCCCGTCATTGGGGCGAAATGCACGCAAGACATCCAGGCCGCGAGCCAATGCGACGACGAAATTGCGATCTGTCGCCACATTCTTCGCTGGACGTTTCATGCTTCCCAAAATTTGGTTTTGTCAGTTTCATACGATTGCACCACGGCCCTCGTTGACAAGGGACGCTCTTCAAAATAACCCTCCGTGTCAAGATGTGGAATTAAATTTCGCAGTGCGAAACTAAGAAAATCAGACCAGTAAACGTAGCCAAGGAGAATGCCGTGAGCGATGTCGTAAAGCTTGAACGTCATGATGAAGTCGCCATCGTCACGATCAACTCTCCCCCTGTAAATGCGCTGAGTGCGGCGGTTCGCCGCGGCATTTTTGAGAACGTCAAAACGGCCGCTGCCGATCCTGCCGTGAAGGCGATCGTCATCGCATGCGCAGGCCGTACCTTCGTTGCTGGCGCCGACATCACTGAATTCGGCAAGCCGCCGCAGTCGCCTGGATTGAGCGAAGTCATTTCGGAAATCGAGAATTGTTCCAAACCGGTGATCGCCGCGATCCATGGCACCGCGCTCGGCGGCGGCCTTGAGCTCACGCTCGGCTGTCATTTCCGTGTGGCGACAAAAGACGCCAAGCTCGGCCTGCCCGAGGTGAAGCTCGGCCTGCTGCCCGGCGCCGGTGGCACGCAGCGCTTGCCGCGCGCGGTCGGTCCGGAGCTCGGCGTCAAGATGGTCGTCACGGGCGATCCGATCAGCGCATCCGAAGCCCTGAAGAACGGTCTGATCGAAGAGATCGTCGAAGGCCCGGCCTCGGGCGCAGAAGCTTTTGCGCGCAAGGTGATTGCCGAGAAGCGTCCGCTGCGTCTGCTGCGCAATGACGATTCCAAGCTCGCCGCCGCGCGCGCCGATCGCACCATCTTCACCAATGCGGCTGCAGCCGCCAACAAGAAGAACCGCGGCATGAACGCGCCGTTGGCCTGCGCCGAAGCTGTGAGCTGGACGCTCGATGTGCCATTCGATGAGGCGCTCAAGAAGGAGCGCGAGATGTTCCTCAAGCTGGTCGCCGACGATCAGTCGAAGGCGCAGCGTTACGCGTTCTTCTCAGAACGAGAAGCTGCCAAGGTTCAGAACGTGCCGGAAGGCGTCAAGCCGCGTCCGGTCGAGCGCGTCGCCATCATCGGCGCCGGCACCATGGGCGGCGGCATTGCGATGTCCTTCGCCAATGCCGGTATTCCCGTCACGCTGATCGAGACCGGCGAGGAGCAGCTCAAGCGTGGTCTCGGTATCATGCAGAAGAACTATGAGGCGACTGCAGCGCGTGGCGGCATTCCTGCCGACGCGCCGGCCAAGCGCATGGCACTGATCAACGGTGTCGTCGGTCTCGAAAACGTCAAGGACGTCGATCTGGTGATCGAAGCCGTGTTCGAAACCATGGCGATCAAGAAGGAAGTGTTCACCGCGCTGGATGCCTATGCCAAGCCGGGCGCCATCCTCGCCAGCAACACCTCGTATCTGAACATCGACGAGATCGCGGCTGTCACCAAGCGACCGCAGGACGTGCTCGGCATGCACTTTTTCTCGCCGGCCAATGTCATGAAGCTGTGCGAAATCGTTCGCGCCGACAAGACGGCTCCGGATGCGCTGGTCACTGCTGTCGCCGTCGCGCGCAAGATCGCCAAGGTCCCGGCCGTGGTCGGCGTCTCCGACGGCTTCGTCGGCAACCGCATGCTGGCGGCCCGCTCCAAGCAGTCCGAGAAGCTGTTGTTTGAAGGCGCGCTGCCGCAGCAGGTCGATGCCGTCGTCACCAAGTTCGGCATGCCGATGGGTCCGTTCGCCATGGGCGATCTCGCCGGCCTCGATATCGGTTGGCGCTCGCGCAAGGATCGCGGCATCACCTCGCCGATCGCCGACGCGCTGTGCGAAGCCGGTCGCTTCGGCCAGAAGACCGGCAAGGGCTACTACAAGTATGAAGCCGGCTCCCGCGCGCCGGTGCCGGATCCGGACGTCGAGAAGCTCATCGACGATACCTGCCGGAGCCTGGGCCTGACCCGTCGCGCGGTCAGCGATCAGGAAATCCTGGAACGTATGATGTATCCGATGATCAACGAGGGTGCCCGCATCCTCGAAGAGAAGGTCGCATCGCGTCCGAGCGATATCGACGTGATCTGGCTCTATGGCTATGGCTGGCCGATCTATCGTGGCGGCCCGATGTTCTATGCCGATCAGGTCGGCCTCAAGCAGATCGTCGAGCGCCTGCAGTTCTACGCCAAGCAGACCAACGATCCGTCGCTGGAGCCGGCCGCGCTGCTGAAGAAGCTCGCCGATGAAGGCAAGACCTTCGCGTCGCTGGCGAAGGCTGGTTGATCGAGATGATACGGACGCTGCCTGTTCTTCTCCCCCTTGTGGGGAGGAGACATTGGCATTGTGCCTTCCCTACGTAAGCAGGCTACTCAATGACCCATCCCGGCGAGCAGCATTACCCACCCGGTGTCACTTGGGACGCACCCATTGCACGCGGCACGCTGCCGGGCTTGCTGGCGAACGCGGCCGCTCGCTATGGCGACCGCACCGCCATCGAATTTCGTGATCAGCCAATCTCGTTCAACGACCTGCAGGCGCGCGTCGATGTTATTGCCGCCGCGCTGATGCGCGCCGGCTACGGCAAAGGCTCCTCCATCGGCATCTTCCTTGGCAATACGCCGGATCATCCGGTCCACTTCTTCGGTGGCCTCAAGGCCGGCGCGCGTCTCGTGCATCTGTCGCCGCTCGATGGCGAGATCGCGCTGTCGCACAAGCTGAAAGACTCCGGCGCACGCGTGCTCGTGACGAGCAACCTTGCGGCGTTGCTGCCGATGGCGCTGAAGTTTCTCGACAAGGGCCTGCTCGATAGGTTGATCGTCTGTGAAGACGACGACTGGGGCGCGGTGAACAATCCGCAGCTGCCGCTACCGGAAAATCCCGCGATCGTCACCTTCCGCAATTTCACCGCGGGCGCGACACCGCCGGCGCAGTGGCCGGAGATTTCGCCGGATGACGTCGCGCTGCTGCAATATACCGGCGGCACCACCGGCTTGCCGAAAGGCGCGATGCTCAGCCACGGCAATCTCACCTCGGCGGTCTCGATCTATAATATGTGGGGCGCGCCGGCGCGGGCCAAGCGCAATCGGATCGAGCGCGTCATCTGCGTGCTGCCGCTGTTTCATATCTATGCGCTGACGGTGATCCTGCTGAGCCGTATCAGCCTCGGCGACATCATCTCGCTGCATCAGCGTTTCGATGTCAGCCGCGTGCTCGACGATATCGAGAAGAAGAAAGCCACTGTATTTCCTGGCGTGCCCACCATGTGGATCGCCATCGCCGGCGATCCGTCGCTGGAAACGCGCGATCTGTCGTCGCTGGCCTCGGCGGCCTCCGGCGGCGCCCCACTGCCGGACGAGGTGGCACGTCTGTTCGAACGCAAGACCGGCCTGTCGCTGAAGAGCGGCTGGGGCATGACCGAAACCTGCTCGCCCGGCACCAGCCATCCGCCAGGTGGCCTCGACAAGCCGGGATCGATCGGCCTGATGCTACCGGGGATCGAGATTGACGTGGTGTCACTCGATGACCCGACCAGGGTGCTCGGCGTCAACGAAACCGGCGAAATCCGCATCAAGGGGCCGAACGTCACCAAAGGCTACTGGAACCGCGCGCAGGAGAGTGCCGAGTCATTTGTCGGCGATCGCTTCCTCACCGGCGATATCGGCTATATGGACGAAGACGGCTTCTTCTATCTGGTCGATCGCAAGAAGGACATGATCATCTCCGGCGGATTCAACGTCTATCCGCAGATGATCGAGCAGGCGATTTACGAACACCCCTCTGTACAGGAAGTGATCGTGATCGGTGTCGTCGATCAATATCGCGGCGAAGCGGCCAAGGCCTTCATCAAGCTGCGTAATGGCGCAGCGCCGTTTACCATCGAAGAGTTGCGCGCATTTCTCGCCGGCAAGCTCGGCAAGCATGAACTGCCGGCGATGGTCGAATTCGTCGACGATTTGCCGCGCACTGCGGTCGGAAAACTGTCGCGTCACGCCTTGCGTGGCCTGCAACCCACGCCCATCATGAATCAACAAACCGCCTCCGGAGGATCTCGCCCATGACCGAAGCCGTTATCGTTTCCACCGCCCGTACGCCGATCGGCAAGGCCTTTCGCGGCGCATTGAACGCCACCGAAGGCGCAACGCTGCTCGGCCATGCGATCGAGCATGCCGTCAAGCGCGCCGGCATCGATCCCAAGGAAGTCGAAGATGTGGTGATGGGCGCAGCCCTGCAGCAGGGCGCGACCGGCGGCAATATCGCACGCAAGGCGCTGCTGCGCGCTGGCCTGCCGGTCACGGTTGGCGGCACCACCATCGATCGCCAGTGCGCGTCGGGTCTGCAGGCGATTGCGCTGGCCGCGCGTTCGGTGATCTTCGACGGCGTCGAGATCGCGGTTGGCGGCGGCGGCGAGTCGATCTCGCTGGTGCAGAACGAGCACGCCAACAAGTTCCACACCGTCGATCCCGAACTGATGAAGATCAAGGGCGACGTCTATATGCCGATGCTTGACACCGCCGAGACGGTGGCCAAGCGCTACAACATCTCGCGCGAACGCCAGGACGAGTATTCGCTGGAGAGCCAGCGCCGCACCGCAGCCGCGCAGCAGGGCGGCAAGTTCAACGACGAACTGGCGCCAATCGCGACCAAGATGGGCGTCGTCGACAAGGCGACCGGCGAAGTCTCGTTCAAGGACATCACGCTGTCGAAGGATGAAGGTCCGCGTCCGGAAACCACCGCGGAAGGTCTCGCCGGCCTGAAGGCTGTGCGCGGCGACGGCTTCACCATCACCGCCGGCAATGCCTCGCAGCTCTCGGACGGCGCCAGCGCCACCGTGATCATGAGCGACAAGCTTGCTGCGCAGAAGGGCCTCAAGCCGCTCGGCATCTTCCGCGGCTTCGTTTCCGCCGGCTGCGAGCCGGACGAAATGGGCATCGGTCCGGTGTTCGCCGTGCCGCGCCTCTTGAAGCGTCATGGCCTCAAGATCGAGGACATCGATCTCTGGGAGCTCAATGAAGCCTTCGCCGTGCAGGTTCTGTACTGCCGCGACAAGCTCGGCATCGATCCGGAGAAGCTCAACGTCAATGGCGGCGCGATCTCGGTCGGCCATCCCTATGGCATGTCGGGCGCACGTCTCGCCGGTCACGCGCTGATCGAAGGCCGCCGCCGCAAGGCGAAATATGCCGTCGTCACTATGTGCGTCGGCGGCGGCATGGGCTCCGCCGGCCTGCTCGAAATCGTTCACTAATTACAAATCTGCTCACAAGGAGGATCCGATGGATCTGAGCTTCAGCAAAGAAGAAACAGCATTCCGCGACGAGGTGCGCACCTTTTTCCGCGAAAGCCTCGACCCGGCGGTGCGCAAGAAGCTGCAGGAAGGTCATCACACCAGCAAGGACGACCTGGTGAACTGGCAGCGCACGCTCAACAAGAAGGGCTGGGCCGTCCCGCATTGGCCGCAGGAATATGGCGGCACTGGCTGGAGCGCGGCGAAGCAGTACATCTTCCTGGAAGAATTGCAGAAGACCCCCGCGCCGCCGCCACTGCCGTTCGGCGTCAACATGGTCGGCCCGGTGATCTACACTTTTGGCAATGAGCAGCAGAAGAAGCACTTCCTGCCGCGCATCGCCAATATGGACGACTGGTGGTGCCAGGGTTTCTCGGAGCCGGGTTCGGGTTCGGATTTGGCGTCGCTGAAGACCACGGCGAAGAAGAAGGGCGATACCTATATCGTCAACGGCCAGAAGACCTGGACCACGCTCGCGCAGCATGCCGACTGGATCTTCTGCCTTTGCCGCACCGACCCCGATGCGAAGAAGCAGTCGGGCATCTCCTTCATCCTCATCGACATGAAGTCGAAGGGCATCACCGTTCGCCCGATCCAGACCATCGATGGCGGCGTCGAAGTCAACGAAGTGTTCTTCGATGAGGTCGTGGTGCCGGCCGAGAATCTCGTCGGTGAAGAGAACAAGGGCTGGGACTACGCCAAATTCCTGCTCGGCAACGAGCGCGTCAACATCGCGCGCGTCGGCATGTCGAAGGAACGCATCCGCCGCATCAAGGAGCTGGCGTCCAGCGTGATGTCCGGTGACAAGCCGCTGATCGAGGATCCGCAGTTCCGCCAGAAGCTCGCGGCTACCGAGATCGAGCTCAAGGCGCTCGAACTGACGCAGATGCGCGTCGTCGCGGCCGAAGGCAAGCACGGCAAGGGCAAGCCGGATCCGGCCTCCTCGATCCTCAAGATCAAGGGTTCGGAAATCCAGCAGACGCTCACCGAGCTGCTGCTCGAAGTCACTGGCCCGTTCGCACTGCCGTTCATGCCGGAAGGCGAGGGGCAGAACGAGGAGGGCGACTGGGCCTCGCCGATCGCGCCGACCTATTTCAACTACCGCAAGGTGTCGATCTATGGCGGCTCCAACGAGATCCAGCGCAACATCATCGCGAAAGCGGTGCTGGGGCTGTGATTTCTTCCTTCTCCCCGCTTGCGGGGAGAAGGTGGTCCGATTGCGCGTAGCGCATTCGGACCGGATGAGGGGGAGCCTCCGCCGGCTCGGTGCCCGCGGATAGTCCCCCTCACCCGAAGGCTCCGCTTCGCTCGCCTTCGACCTCTCCCCGCAAGCGGGGAGAGGTTAGGGAGCTCAAACACATTCACACGCGCGTTACGCGCGATCCGAGAGAGAAAGACCATGGATTTTGATTTGTCGGAGGAGCAACGCCTCCTCAAGGACAGCGTCGACGGCCTGCTGAAATCGTCTTACGACTTCGAGGTCCGCAAGAAGTACCGCGCTGAGAAGGGCGGCTGGAGCCGCGATGTCTGGGGCAAGTTCGCCGAACAGGGTCTGCTCGGTCTGCCGTTCTCGGAAGACGACGGCGGCTTCGGCGCCGGTCCGATCGAGACCATGATCGTGATGGAAGCACTGGGTCGCAATCTCGTCGTCGAGCCCTATCTCGACACGGTGGTGCTCGGCGGCGGCTTCCTGCGCCGTGGCTCGGCCGAACAGCGCGCCGCGCATCTGCCAGGCGTGATCGACGGTTCGAAGACGCTGGCCTTCGCGCAGGTCGAGCGCGACTCGCGCTACGATCTCGGTGACGTCGTGACATCGGCGAAGAAGAGCGGTTCGGGCTATGTGCTGTCCGGCGAAAAGTTCGTCGTCGGTCACGGCGACACTGCCGATACGCTGATCGTCACCGCGCGCACCGCTGGTGGCCAGCGCGATGCCAAGGGCGTCGGTGTGTTCCTGGTGCCGGCCAATGCCAAGGGCGTCGACATCAAGGGCTATGAGACGCAGGATGGCAGCCGCGCCGCCGATATCAAGCTGAACAATGTCGAGGTCGGCGCTGACGCCGCGATCGGCAATGCCGAGGATGGCTTGTCGATTGTCAATCAGGTCGTCGATGACGCCCGCATCGCACTGTGTGCCGAAGCGGTCGGCGCGATGGAAGAGGCACTGAAGATCTCCGTCGAATACATCAAGGAGCGGAAGCAGTTCGGCGTCGCCATCGGCTCGTTCCAGGCGCTGCAGCATCGTGCGGCCGACATGTTCACCGCGCTGGAAACCGCGCGCAGCATGTCGTTCCTGGCCTCGATGGCATCGAGCTTCACCGATCTCGACGAACGCACCAAGACGGTCGCCGCTGCCAAGGTGCAGATCGGCCGCTCCGCGCGCTTCGTTGGCCAGGGCGGCGTGCAGCTGCATGGCGGCGTCGGCGTGACCATGGAGTACAAGATCGGCCACTACTTCAAGCGGCTGACCATGATCGAGCAGCAGTTCGGCGATGCCGATTATCACCTGCGCCGCGTCGCGCAGGCGGGCGGGATCACGGAGTAGGGCTTGCCTGCTAACCTCTCCCCGCTTGCGGGGAGAGGTCGTCACTTACATGCGAAGCATGTGAGTGACGGGTGAGGGGGGCTCTCCATACGCTCCGAGCTCGCTGAGAGTCCCCCTCACCCGTTGCGGACTTCGTCCACGCCACCCTCTCCCCGCAAGCGGGGCGAGGGCACCGCGCGCCGCCGCCACTTCAATCAACAGACAGGAGACCGCCCGTGAAAAATCCCTTCGACCTCACCGGCAAGGTCGCGGTTATCACCGGCTCCAGCCGCGGCATCGGCAAGGCCTCCGCGGAACTGCTGGCGCAGCTCGGTGCCAAGGTTGTCGTGTCCAGCCGCAAGGCCGATGCCTGTCAGGCCGTGGTCGATGGCATCAAGGCCAATGGCGGCGATGCCCATGTCATTCCCTGCAACATCTCGCGCCGCGATGAAGTCGAAGCGCTGATCGACGGCACCGTGAAGCATTACGGCCCGATCGATATTCTGGTCTGCAACGCTGCGGTGAATCCCTATTACGGCCCGCTGCTCGATATTGCGGATGAAGCCTTCGACAAGATCATGGGCTCCAACGTCAAGAGCAACATCTGGCTCTGCGCCAAGGCGATCCCGGCGATGGCCGAGCGCGGCCGCGGCTCCGTGGTGATCATCTCGTCCATCGGCGGCCTGCGCGGCTCGACGGTGATCGGCGCCTATGGTATTTCGAAAGCCGCCGACTTCGCCCTGTGCCGCAGCCTCGCCGGCGAATGGGGACCCAAGGGCGTGCGCGTCAATTGCATCGCGCCGGGTCTGGTGAAGACCGACTTCGCGAAAGCCCTGTGGGAAGACGAGGCCAATCTCAAGCGCCGCACGGCGACTACGCCGCTGCGCCGGATCGGCGAGCCCCATGAGATCGCCGGCGCCGTCGCCTATCTCGGCTCGGATTCCTCCACCTTCATGACCGGCCAGACCATCGTCATCGACGGCGGCGTGACCACGGCGTCGGTGTAATGTCCCGCTTTTCCGCTTCCGGTAGTCTGAAACCGTCGGAAACAAACCGGTAGCCACTTGCCGCCTGCCTCAATCCTTTCCCGTTTTTTAACATTTCGGGCGCACGGATAGCCGCAGCTGGAGAGTTCCCGTGCGGCAGACGGATATCGCGATCATTGGTGGCGGCCTCGCCGGGTCGACGGCTGCGGCGATACTCGGTCGCGCCGGTGTGTCTGCGATACTGATCGAGCCGCATCAGGTCCATCCGCCCGAACTCCGCTGTGAGAAGATCAGCGGCGGCGTCCAGCTTGAACGGCTGCGCAAGACAGGTCTTGTCGATGCGGTGCTCGGCGCCGCCACCCATGACGACGAGATCTGGATCGCGCGTTTCGGGCGCGTGATTGACAAGCGCCCGAGCCAGCAGCACGGCTTTCTCTACGACACGCTGGTCAACACCGTGCGTGGCCAGATCCCGTCATCTGTCGAGACCATTCACGCCAAGGCGACGTCGATCGCCACATCCGATGATCGCCAGACCATCGGCCTGTCCAATGGCGAGGAGATTTCTGCGCGCCTCGTCATTCTCGCCAATGGCGGCAGCGTCAGCCTGCGCAATCAGCTCAATATCGGCCGCCCGGTCATCTCGGCCAATCATTCGATCTCGGTCGGCTTCGATATTGCGCCGGTCGGTCGCGACCGCTTTGCATTTCCCGCGCTGACTTATTTCGCGGAAACCACGGTTCATCGCACCGCCTATGTCACGCTGTTCCCGATCGGCGACACGATGCGCGGCAACCTGTTCGTCTATCGCGAGACTGACGATCCCTGGATTCGCCAGATGCGCCGGACGCCGGAGGCGGCGCTTGACGCCTGTCTGCCGAAGCTGCGTGCGCTGATCGGTGACTACAAGATATCCGGCGATATCAGGATCCGCCCCATCGATCTCTATGAGAGCGACAATGTGGTCCAGCCGGGTGTCGTGCTGGTGGGCGATGCGTTTGCGTCGCCATGCCCCGGCAGCGGCTGCGGCACCGACAAGGTGTTCACGGATGTCGCGCAGCTTTGCAGCGTGCACATCCCGAACTGGCTCGCGACCGATGGCATGGGCGCCGACAAGATCGCGCAATATTACGCCGATCCTCTGAAGCTGGAATGCGACGCCTGGGCCACCGGCAAGGCGTTCAAGCTGCGCTCAGTCACTGTCGAGAATTCGCTGTATTGGCGCGCGCAGCGCTGGGCACGTTTCTTCGGCCGGCTCGGCGAGGGCATGGTGCGGCGGGCCCGCGAGACGCTGCCGCGCGAACTGGCGATGGTCGCGTCCGCTCTGGTCATGATGATCGACTCGGCGACCTGACCGCCGCCGCTTGACGCGCTTGCGCTAATCCGGTTGCCTGCCCCTCCCAACACAACGCGACCACAATCTTTCGGGAAGAAACGCCTATGTCTTTCGTGATGGCCATCGATCAGGGCACCACATCCTCGCGCGCGATGATCTTCCGCGCCGACATCTCGATCGCGGCCTCCGCGCAGCAGGAATTCCCGCAGCATTTCCCGGCCTCCGGCTGGGTCGAGCATGAGCCCGAGGATATCTGGACCTCGACGCTGGCCGTTTGCCGCGAGGCGATGACGAAGGCTGGCGTGACCGCGAAGGATATTGCCGCCATCGGTATCACCAATCAGCGCGAGACGGTGGTGGTGTGGGATCGCGTGACCGGCCAGGCCGTGCACCGCGCCATCGTCTGGCAGGACCGCCGCACGGCCGAGATCTGCGCGCAGATGAAGGCCGACGGCCAAGAGCCGTTGATCACGCAAAAGACCGGCCTGATCATCGACCCGTATTTTTCCGGAACGAAAGTGGCGTGGATTCTCGATCATGTCCCCGGTGCGCGCGACCGCGCCGAGCGCGGCGAATTGCTGTTTGGCACCGTCGATTGCTATCTGCTGTGGCGGCTGACGGCGGGAAAAGTGCATGCCACCGACGCCACCAATGCCTCGCGCACGCAGTTGTTCAACATTCACACCGGCGAATGGGATGACGAACTGCTGAAGCTGCTGCGCGTGCCCAAGGCGATGCTGCCCAGGGTACAGGACTCCTCGTCGGATTTTGGCAGCACCGATCTGTTCGGCGGCACGATCATTATCGGTGGCATTGCCGGCGATCAGCAGGCGGCGACCATCGGGCAGGCCTGTTTCGCGCCCGGCATGATCAAGTCCACCTACGGCACCGGCTGCTTTGCACTGCTCAATACCGGCACGACGCCGGTGCAATCGAAGAACAAGCTGCTCACCACGGTTGCCTATCAGCTCAATGGCGTGCGGACCTATGCGCTGGAAGGTTCGATCTTCGTTGCCGGCTCCGCCGTGCAGTGGCTGCGCGACGGGCTCGGCATCATCAAGAGCGCTGCCGAAAGCGGTCCGCTCGCCGACCAGAACGATTCCTCGCAGTCGGTCTATCTGGTACCGGCCTTTGTCGGCCTCGGTGCGCCCTACTGGAATCCCGATGTGCGGGGCGCGCTGTTCGGTCTCACGCGCAACACCGGCCCGGCAGAACTCGCCCATGCCGCGCTGGAGAGCGTCTGCTACCAGACACGGGATCTCTATGCAGCGATGCGCGCCGACTGGCCCGATGTCTCCGCCGCCACCGTGGTGCTGCGCGTCGATGGCGGCATGACAGCATCGGACTGGACCATGCAGCGTCTCGCCGATCTCTTGAACGCGCCGGTCGACCGTCCGATGATTCAGGAAACCACCGCACTGGGCGCCGCCTATCTCGCCGGTCTCACGGCCGGCGTGTTTCCCGAGCCTGCCAAATTCGCCGACAATTGGCGGCTCGAACACCGCTTCAAGCCGGCCATGAGCGAAGCCACACGCACGCGGAAACTAAAGGGCTGGGCGCAGGCGGTGAAGGGCGTATTGGCGAGCGATCCGGGCAAAGATTGAAAATTTGCTCGCGAAACAGAAAGAGCCGCCCGTGCAGGCGGCTCTTCATGATGTTTATGTCAGGTTGATCGCGCCTGTTGTTGTTCGTTAGCGCCAGCCGCGGTGTCGTCCGCGCGACCATCCATAGTGATGGCCGCGTCCGCGGCCCCAGCCGTAGTGATGTCCACGCCCGCCGCGATGCATGCCGTGATGTCCGCCGCCATGGCCACCGCGAACCTGGATGATGTCGCTGGCGGTGCTCGCAGGCGCAAGCCCACCGACCGGCATGGCGTTCGCTGGAAGCATCAAGCCGAGACCCAGGAGCCCCGCCGCCGCTGCCGCGATCATGGTACGTTTCATTTCAACCCTCCAAACGCAAACATTGCGCAGGCAACAAGCTATGGTCATCCGCTTTGTTCCATTGCCAGGCGGTTGAAACGATCATTTCGCGGCAGTCATAAGGAGTAACCGCGAGACGTGTGGTGGGCGCGGATGGCGACAGGTGAAGCTGTCGCTTGTCATTCCCCGGCAAACCTATTGGTTTGCCTGAGGGCGGGGTCTCAGCGAAGCCGAGAGCACGAGCTCTGAGTTTCCACTGTCATTCCGGGGCGCACGAAGCGGCGCAGCCGCGTAGTGCGAACCCGGAATCTCAGAGTGTTTGGCGCAGACCAGAGACTCCCATGCTGAGATTCCGGGTTCGCGTCCGGGCAAGGGCCCGCCGCGCCCCGGAATGACGAGGGTGGGGCGGGCATAGCCGAGGTCAAACATTTTTTCCTATTCTCCGTTGACAACATCCCCACAAGGTTTATATTCCCCTTCGTCCTGCCCCACCGAGAGGGGCGATCGCGATCGTCACGTTCGCGGGGTGGGATGCGGTGGACGCCGGAGATGCGGCGTTACGCGGTTTGGGGGTGACGTCTGTCTTCGGGCAGGACGGATCTGCGCCAGCACTGCCACTGGCAAGGAGACGGCCGACCTTGCGATGGAAAGACCTCTGGACAGTGTGACGGACGACCAAGTCAAAACGCGTCCGGCTTACTCGCTTGAGGCTCCCTGTCCCTCCGCCGTGGGACCATCATTTTGGTGATCGGACCGTTCGCCAAGGCAAAGTGCAAGCAGGCTGAAAAAACACCGTATGCGGAACGTCGGGCACTTTGCTCGGCGCCTCCGAAAGTCCTGATGCACTCACAATTGCGGAAGACCGCATCGCATCAGGCCCAAGGGTGCAACGGGCACCCGGCATTCCGCACGCCCTCTCAAGGGAGGGTGGGAATGCGAAACACGACGGCGCCCCCGCGCCGCAAACAATGGGGGCGATGACGCATGTCTGGAGCACCGTGGCTGTTTGACAGTTGAATCGGACGCAACGTGACGCTCCGTCGTCACCCCACACCCCGCCGTCATGCCCGGCGAATGCCGGGTATCCACGCCTTGGCCGCAAGGGACATAAGACGTGGATGGCCGGGACAAGCCCGGCCATGACGTGGTGGTAGACCTGAGAGCATCGCGAAGCTCGCTTCGCGCCATCCGGCCATGACGTGTGGAGAGAGCGCAGATCATCACCAAGTGGCGCGTCTCAATCAGGACTTATCTACTTCGCTCCGACCTTCTTGCCGCGATACATCAGATGCACCGCGCAGTTACATCCCGGCGGATGGGTCGCGAGTTCGTCATTGGCCGGCGCTGGTACGGCGACCGGCGCAGGCTCGGCACCGGCACCCGGAATGTAGTTCAGCACCGGCGCCAGCCAGCGCTCCACCTCGGTGACGCTCATGTCCTTACGATCAGCATATTCCTCGACCTGATCGCGCTCGATCTTGCCGACGCCGAAATAGTAGCTCTCCGGATGGCTGAAATAGAGCCCGGACACCGACGATCCCGGCCACATGGCGTAGCTTTCGGTGAGTGTCACGCCCGCGGTATTCTCCGCATCGAGCAGTTTGAAGATCGTCGCCTTCTCGGTGTGATCGGGCTGCGCGGGATAGCCGGGAGCAGGGCGGATGCCCTGATATTTCTCCAGGATCAGGTCGTCGGTCGTGATGGCCTCGTCCGGCGCATAGGCCCAGAACTCCTTGCGGACGCGTTCATGCATGCGCTCGGCGAAGGCTTCGGCGAGACGGTCGGCCAGCGCCTTGCACAGGATCGAGGAGTAGTCGTCATTCGCATTCTTGAAGCGGTCGGCGATGATGTCCTCGCCGATACCGGCGGTGACCACGAAGGCGCCGATATAGTCCGGCACGTTCGACGACTCTGGCGCGATGAAGTCGGAGAGCGCAGCGTTGAAGCGACCCTCGCGCTTCTCGAGCTGCTGACGCAGCGTATGCAGCTTTGCGATCTCGGTTGAGCGGGTGTCATCCGCATAGAGGCGGATATCGTCGCCCACGGCATTGGCCGGCCAGAAGCCGATGGTTGCCTTCGCCGTGAACCACTTCTCCTCGACGATCTGCTTGAGCATCTTCTGCGCATCGGCATAGAGCGACGTCGCGACTTCGCCGACCACGCTGTCGGTGAGGATACCGGGGAACCGGCCGGACAGTTCCCAGGTCTGGAAGAACGGCGTCCAGTCGATATAGGCAGCAAGTTCTTCGAGCGAATAATCGCTGAAAGTCCGGATGCCCAGGAAGGTCGGCTTGCGCACCGTCTTGCTGAAGTCCGCGACATGCGCATTGGCGCGCGCTGCGATGAGCGAGAGGCGCTTCTTGTCCTGCTGGGCGCGGAAATGCGCCGCCGAGATCTTCGCGTAATCGGCCCGCACCTCGGCCGCATAGGCGACGCTCTTCTCAGGCGACAGCAGTGACGAGGCAACACCGACGGCGCGGCTGGCATCGTTGACATGCACCACAGCGCCGGCGCGGTAGTTCGGATCGATCTTTACCGCCGTATGGACACGGCTGGTCGTCGCGCCGCCGATCAGCAGCGGCATCTTCAGACCCTGCCGTTCCATCTCGCCGGCCAAAAATGTCATCTCGTCGAGCGACGGCGTGATCAGGCCCGAAAGTCCGATGATGTCGGCGCCTTCGGCCTTGGCGGTATCGATGATCTTCGATGCCGGCACCATGACGCCGAGATCGATGACCTCGAAATTGTTGCACTGGAGCACGATGCCGACAATGTTCTTGCCGATGTCGTGGACGTCACCCTTCACGGTCGCGAGCACAATCTTGCCGGCATTCTTGCGGCCATCGCCGGTGATACCTGCGGCGAGATTGTCGGCCTTCTCCTGCTCCATGAACGGCATCAGGTAGGCCACCGCCTGCTTCATCACGCGGGCCGACTTCACCACCTGCGGCAGGAACATCTTGCCGTCGCCAAAGAGATCGCCGACGATATTCATGCCGGCCATCAGCGGGCCTTCGATGACATGCAGCGGGCGCGCCACGGTCAGGCGCGCGGCTTCGGTGTCCTCGTCGATATATTGGGTGATGCCGTGCACCAGCGCGTGGCTCAACCGCTTCTCCACCGGCCATTCGCGCCAGGTGAGATCCTGTTCCTTCGCCTGCTTGGTCTGGCCGCGGAATTTCTCGGCGAGTTCGAGCAGCCGTTCCGAGGCGCCGGGATCGCGGTTGAGGATGACGTCCTCGCAGACCTGGCGCAGCTCGGGATCGATGTCGTCATAGACGATCATCTGGCCGGCATTGACGATGCCCATGTCCATGCCCGCCTTGATGGCGTGATACAGGAACACCGAGTGCATGGCTTCGCGCACAGGCTCGTTGCCGCGGAACGAGAACGACAGGTTGGAGACGCCGCCGGAAATATGCGCATGCGGCAGGTTCTGGCGGATCCAGCGTGTCGCCTCGATGAAGTCGACGCCGTAATTGTTGTGCTCTTCGAGGCCGGTCGCGATGGCGAAGATGTTCGGATCGAAAATGATGTCTTCCGGCGGGAAGTTCAGCTCTTTGACCAGAATGTCGTAAGCGCGTTTGCAGATCTCGGTCTTGCGCGCGAACGTGTCGGCCTGGCCGACCTCGTCGAATGCCATCACGACCACGGCGGCGCCGTGGCGCTGCGCAATCTTGGCCTCGTGGATGAATTTCTCCACGCCTTCCTTCATCGAGATCGAATTGACGATCGGCTTGCCCTGAACGCATTTCAGGCCGGCTTCGATGACATTGAATTTCGACGAGTCGACCATCACCGGCACGCGGGCGATGTCCGGCTCGGAGGCGACGAGATGGAGGAACTCGACCATCGCCGCTTCGGAATCGAGCAGGCCTTCGTCCATATTGACGTCGATGACCTGCGCGCCGTTCTCGACCTGATCGCGCGCCACTTGCAGCGCGGCGGTGTAGTCGCCGGCGGTGATCAGCTTGCGGAATTTAGCCGAGCCGGTGACGTTGGTGCGCTCGCCGACATTCACGAAGGGAATCGCCGAGGTCAGTTCGAACGGCTCGAGACCTGACAGGCGCAGGAGCGGTGCGATCTCCGGTACAACGCGCGGCTTGTGCGGCGCGACGGCCTTGGCGATGGCCGCGATATGGTCCGGCGTGGTGCCGCAGCAGCCGCCGACCACATTGACGAGGCCGCTGGCGGCGAACTCGCCGATCAGCCCGGCCATGAATTCAGGGCTTTCGTCATACTGGCCGAATTCGTTGGGCAGACCGGCATTCGGATAGGCGCAGACCAGCGTGTCGGCGACGCGGCCGATGTCGGCGATATGCGCGCGCAGGTCTTCGGCGCCGAGGGCGCAGTTGAAGCCGATGGTCGCGGGCCTGGCGTGCTTCACCGAGTTCCAAAACGCTTCGGGCATCTGACCCGACAGCAGGCGTCCGGATTTGTCAGTGATGGTGCCGGAGATCATCACCGGCACGTCGATGCCGCGCGCTTCGCAGATTTCGGCGATGGCATAGAGCGCGGCCTTGGCGTTCAGCGTGTCGAAGATGGTCTCGACCAGCAAGAGATCAGCACCGCCGTCGAGCAAACCGTTGATCTGCTCGCTATAGGCGATGCGCAGATCGTCGAAGGTCACCGCGCGATAGCCGGGATTGGCGACGTCCGGCGAGATCGAGGCGGTGCGGTTGGTGGGCCCGATGGCGCCGGCGACGAAGCGTGGCTTGCCGTCCTCGGCGGCGACCGTGATGGCAGCGTTCTTGGCGAGACGCGCGCCTTCGCGGCTCATCTCATAGGCGATGTCCTGCAGGTCGTAATCGGCCTGTGCGATCGAGGTCGAGGAGAAGGTGTTGGTGGCGACGATATCGGCCCCGGCGCGCAGATATTGCGCGTGGATGTTCTCGATGGCGTCGGCCTGGGTGAGGATCAACAGGTCGTTGTTGCCGCGGAGGTCGCGGTGGAAATCCTTGTAGCGCTCACCGCGGAATGCGGCCTCGTCGAATTGAAGGCCCTGGATCATGGTGCCCATAGCACCGTCGAGCACGAGAATGCGCTCGGCAGCGGCGGCAAGCAGTTCGGTACGCTTCGGCGAAACGGGTACGGTCATGAGATCAGGCAGCTTTCTGCGCGCCGTTCGGCCGGAAGCCCAACAGGTGACTAATGGCGAAAACGAGATCGGCGCGGTTCATCGTGTAGAAATGGAAATCGGAGACGCCCTGCTTGGCGAGTTTCTGCACCTGGCCAGCGGCGACGGTGGTAGCCACCAGCTTGCGAGTCTCGGCATCGTGATCTAGGCCGTCGAATTTGGCGGCGAGCCAGTCGGGCACTGTGGTGCCAGCACGGGTGACGAAGGCTCTCGCCTGCTTGAAATTATGCATCGGCATGATGCCGGGCAGCACCGGGATATCGATGCCGCGGGAGCGGACCTTGTCGAGGTAGCGGAAATACAGGTCGTTATCGAAGAACACCTGGGTGATGGCGCGGGTCGCGCCGGCATCGACTTTGGCCTGCAGCGTATCGATGTCCGCATCGAAGTCGGCGCTCTCCGGATGCTTCTCCGGATAGGCGGAGACGGTGACGTCGATATCGGGATAACGGTTACGAATACTGGCGACCAGGTCGGCGGAGGTCTTGTAACCGTCGGGGTGCGGTATATATTCCGTGCCGATGCCCGTGGTCGGATCGCCGCGCAGGGCCACGATGTGGCGAACGCCGGCCTCATGATAGCGGGTCACGACATCGTCGATTTCGCTTTTCGGCGCGCCGACGCAGGTCAGATGCGCCGCCGGGGTGAGGGCGGTCTCCTTGAGCAGACGGACGATGGTGGCGTGGGTGCGCTCGCGCGTCGACCCACCAGCGCCATAGGTCACCGACACGAAGGACGGGTTCAGCGGCGCCAGGCGCTCAATGGTGTCCCACAGGGTGCGGTCCATCTCCTCGGTCTTCGGCGGGAAGAACTCGAAGGAGATATTGGGAAGCTTGGTGGGGGTGGCCGGGTTGATCTCGGTCATCGCGTCGAACTCCACCGCATGATTAGCGGTACCGGTTGTCTCTAGCGCCAAGCCCGGGGACTTTGGCCGCACTGCACAAGATAGCTTAGGTTCGGCATTCAGATAGCCCATCCTGAGCCGTTTTGGGGTGGGAATTGGCCCAACATCGGTTTTAAAACCCAGATAATCTCAAGGTTTTCTCGATGTGTGGGCAGAGGGGACTCGCCGTCGTGTTCGTCCAAATACGCGCATATTTTGCTTATTTTAGCTCCAGATGGTTGCTTAGAGGATGTTTTCTAAATGTGGGCAGGTAGTATCGGTATGAAATTATGGCTCAGTATGTCCCACGGTTTGCGCCCTCTTTTGCCGCTAGCTTGAGGGGAGGGGTGTGTCGCCCAGAACGCTCTTTGCCCTCTCCAGCGCAGGCACTAGCTTGCCGCCATGATCCCATTGTCCATTCTCGACCTCTCGGTCGTCACGTCAGGCACGCCGCCCGCGGGTGCGCTCCGTAACAGCATCGATCTGGCCAAACATGCCGATCGCCTCGGCTATGTCCGCTACTGGCTGGCCGAGCATCACAATCTGGCGTCGGTCGCGAGCCCGGCACCGGAGATCATGATCGGGCAGATTGCCGCGGTAACGCAGCAGATTCGCGTCGGCTCCGGCGGCGTGATGCTGCCGAACCATGCGCCGCTGATGGTGGCCGAGCGCTTCAAGATGCTGGAGGCGCTGTTTCCCGGCCGGATCGATCTCGGCCTTGGCCGTGCGCCGGGCACTGATGGCGCAACAGCCTATGCGTTGCGCAACCGTCTTGCCGGCCGCGAGGGCGATGATTTCCTTGAGCGACTGAGCGAACTGGTACTGTGGGAGACGCGGCAATTCCCGGAAGGTCATCCCTATAACAACGTTGTGGCGATGCCGAATGACGTGCCACTGCCGCCGCTCTGGCTGCTCGGCTCCAGCGACTACAGTTCGGATCTCGCGGCGCAGGTCGGCATGGGCTTCGCTTTTGCGCATCATTTCGCATCCCATGATGCGGCCGACGCGATGGTGCATTATCGTGCGCGCTTCAAGTCCTCCGGCTGGCGGCAGGCGCCGCATGCGATTCTCGCCGTCGCAGTGATTTGTGCGGAGACGGATGCCGAGGCCGAGCGTCTCGCCTCGTCAGCCGATCTCAATCGCCTGCGCCGCGACCGCGGCGAATATGCGCCGCTGCCGAGTATCGAAGAGGCGCTGGCCTATCCTTATAGCGACAGCGAAAAAATGAAGATCGCGCGCAATCGCTCACGGTTGTTCGTCGGCAGTCCATCGACAATCATGGAAAAGCTGCAGCCGCTGATCAGCGAATGCCAGGCCGATGAGTTGATGGTCATCACCGCGATGTATGATCATGAGGCGCGGAAGCGATCCTATGATCTGTTGGCGGATGTATTTCAATTGCAGAGAGCAGCAGCCTAGGCGCAGCGAGGTCAGCGAGCGCCGCGACAATAGGAGGGGATGATGGCACCTCTGGTGACGCCGCGTGGCCTTGGCGAAGTCGTTTTGCGTGTCAGCGATATGCCGCGCGCGATCAGTTTCTATCGAGATGTTCTAGGCCTTAGTCTGCTGCGCGCCTTCGACGATCGGATTGTATTTCTCAAAGTGGAGGATGGCTTTGAAGGCCATCACCGCATCATTGGTCTTTTCCGGGCTGATCAGCCGTCCAATCGTGATGACACGGAGTGGCTCGCTCCCGATTTGCGGGCGCCCACTCTGCATCACTTTGCGCTGGAGATTGCGTTATCGGACTATCAGCCGGCTCTCGATGCCCTGACGAAAGCGGGTCTCAAGCCGAACACCTACGAACACCGATGGATCGGCTGGCGCTCCATTTATGTCACGGATCCGGACGGCAATATCGTCGAGCTGGTTGCGGTGGATGCGTCGATCTGCAAGGCGTCGTAAGGTTTCGAGAGGAATGTCGGAATCGGGACTGCGGAAACGTCCTTGAGGCGGCGCCACCAAGAAACAGAGGATAACCCATGCTCTATGCAATCCTGGCCTATCACGTCGAAGACGTTATCGTGTCCTGGACGGCCGATCAGGACACTGCCGTGATGGCTGGTCTTCACGAGATTCACGAGAAACTGACAGCCGATGGCCAGATGGGTCCGGCTGCGCGGCTCGGCGGCACCAAGGGTGCATTCACCCTGCGCGGACCCGGTGCAGGCGTCGTCATCGACGGGCCCTTTGCGGAGACCAAGGAGCAGTTGCTCGGCTTCTATGTGGTCGATCGCGCCACCCGCGAGGACGCCATCGCGACCGCGCGCGATCTGCGCCGCGTCAATCCGACTGCGGTCTATGAGATCCGGCCGGTTCAGTTATTCCTGCCGGGATCGCCGATGGCGGCGACGCATGCGCTGACCGATCATGTCAGGCCGGCGTCGCCCTGAAATTGCTTACGACGTCGGCTCGCCGAAAGTCGCGCGGAACGGATGCGCCGGATAGACGCCGACGATCCTGAATTCGCGTGAGAAGAACTTCAATTCTTCAAGCGCGAAAGCGAGGCTGCGGTCATCCGGATGACCGTCGACATCGGCATAGAACTGCGTGGCGAAGAATTCACCGTCGACCATGTAGCTTTCCAGCTTGGTCATGTTGACGCCGTTGGTGGCAAAACCGCCAAGCGCCTTGTAGAGCGCAGCGGGCAGGTTGCGGACGCGGAATACAAAAGACGTGACGAGCGGTTCGGAGCCCTGCGGCGCCCATTTGGCGTCTTTGGAGAGGATGACGAAACGCGTGGTGTTGTGATCCTCGTCCTCGACGTCCTCCGCGAGAATTTCGAGCCCGTAGATATCTGCCGCGAGCCGCGAGGCCAGCGAGGCGCAGCTCTTGTCGCCGCGTTCGGCAATCGCGCGGGCCGAGCCCGCAGTGTCAGCCGCGACAATGGCCTTGATGCCGAGCTTGCGAATGATGCGGCGGCACTGGCCGAGCGCGTGGACATGGCTTTCCACCGTCTTGATGTCGGTGAGCTTCGCGCCGGGCAGCGCCATCATCTGGTGGTGAATGGGCAGAAACCACTCACCGACGATATGCAGGCCTGACTGCGGCAGCAAATGATGGATGTCGGCGACGCGGCCGGCGATCGAGTTCTCGATCGGGATCATGCCTAGATCGGCCTCGCCCGAGGTGATCGCGGCCAGCGCATCCTCGAAGGTGGCGCAGGGCAGCGGCTCGGCATTCGGAAATGCCTCGACGATGGCGATATGGGAATTGGCGCCGGGCTCGCCCTGGAATGCGATCTTCATGATCTGATTTTTGGGAATGGTCATGGCGGGCCTTGTATCAGTCGCTCAGGTTTTTGCCAGCAGGCGGCGGGCAGTTTCGAGATCCGCGGGGGTATCGACGCCGAGCGGGACGCTATCGACAATGGCGGCGTCGATCCGCATGCCGGCTTCGAGTGCGCGCAGCTGTTCGAGCTTTTCGCGGACCTCCAGCGTGGAGGGGGCGAGCTTGACGAAGGCCTCGAGCGCGCCACGCCGATAGGCGTAGAGCCCGATATGATGGTAGCGGGGCCCGTCGCCATAGGGCGCCGTGGCGCGGGTGAAATACAGTGCGCGCAGCCGGTCGGGACCGGCCCGCGATCCGATCAGCTTCACCACGCTCGGATTGGTATGTTCGTCATCCTTGTGGATCTCGGTCGCCAGGGTCGCGATGTCGACCGCGGGGTCGTCGAGCAGGCGCACCGCGGCGCTAATGTCGCCCGGCGGAATGGTGGGCAGGTCGCCTTGAACATTGACGATGGTCTGGACGTGTCCGGCCGGGTCGAGCTTGCACAGGGCCTCGAAAATCCGGTCGGACCCCGACGGGTGGTCCGGGGAGGTCATGACCGCCTCGAAACCGTGGGCTTTAACGGCGTCCGCGATGTTGGCCGTATCGGTGGCGATGGCCACACGGCCCAGACCGGCCTCTTTGGCGCGTCGCGCCACATGCACGATCATCGGCAGCCCGCCAATATCGAGCAGCGGCTTGCCGGGCAGGCGGGTGGCCGCCATCCGGGCGGGAATGAGCACCAGGGTGCGTCTGTCTGTCATGGCAAAATCGGCTTGGATTCCAGTGATCTTCCCCCCGAAAAAGTATGATGCACATCAAAGGGCGCGGCGTTTATACGGGTTGCCAGAGGATGGGCAAACCGTTATCTCAAAACGGCAGGCCCGAGGGCCGCAGGAACGTGATTCCTGAGTGTGTCGAGGCCGTTGGAGCGGCCTTCCAATGACCTAAAACGGCGTGGGGCTTTTCGACTATGGACTCCTTCGAACTCAACAAGATTATGGGCGCCATTCTCGGCACCTGCCTGGTCCTGATGGTGACGAATTTCACCGCCCAGGCCGTGTTTTCACCGAAGCATATGGAAAAGCCCGGTTTTGATATCGCCGTGAAGGAAGAGGCTGCCGGCGGTGCCAAGGCCGCTGCCGCGCCGTCCGAACCGATCGAGAAGCTGCTGCAGACGGCTTCGGTCGAGAAGGGCTCAACCGCAGCCAAGAAGTGCGCCGCCTGCCATACATTCGAAAAGGGTGGCCCGAACCGCGTTGGCCCGAACCTGTTCGGCGTCGTCAATGAGAAGGTGGGTGAAGGCAAGGCCGGGTTCAACTTCTCGGCGGGCATGAAGGCCAAGGGCGGCACCTGGACCTTCGAGGAGCTGAACAAGTTCATCGCCAATCCGAAGGGCACCGTGCCGGGCACGGCCATGGGCTTCGCCGGCATTCAAAAGGATAGCGAGCGCGCCGACGTGATCGCCTATCTGGCAACTCTCGCCGATAAGCCCGTGCCGCTGCCCACTGCAGCGAAATGAGGACGGTGTCGTAACGCTGTTCCTTGGTAATTTATCATCGATTAAACGGCCAGGCTCAGCCTGGCCGTTTTCGTATCTGCATTACCAAAGCTTAAGCGGGACGTTTGGCCGCAACGCGTTAGGATGCAACCAGCGTGACGGGTGGTATCCTGCGGAAAAGCCGGCATAATCGGTCGAACCCTCGCCTTATATGACCGTTCTAATAGACTGCTTCGGTTCACAGGATTCAGCACATTGACGATTTCCCGACGCCGCCTTCTCCAGACCAGCGCCTTCGCCGCACTTGCCCCTGTCATCGGTGGTGTGGGCAGCCTCTCCGTCATCGATGCAGCAAGTGCCCAGTCTGCGGCAAAAGGTGCAGAATGGCGCCATGCGCTGTCCCTGTTCGGGGAGATCAAGTATCCGGCGGACTTTAAGCGCTTCGACTACGTCAATCCGGAAGCGCCTAAGGGCGGCACCGTCCGCCAGATCGCGATCGGCACCTTCGACAATTTCAACATCGCGGTGGCCGGCGTGAAGGGCAACATCGCCGGCGCCGTCGGGCTGATCTACGAGTCCCTTACGACAGGATCACTGGACGAGGTCTCGACCGAATATGGCCTGCTCGCGGAAGCCGTCAGCCATCCCGAGGATTACTCCTGGGTGTCCTATCGGTTGCGTGCGAATGCCAGGTGGCATGATGGCAAGCCGGTGATTCCGGAGGATGTGATCTTCTCGCTGGAGTCCTTCAAGAAGTATCACCCGCAATATTCCGCATATTACCGCCATGTGGTGAAGGCCGAGAAGGTCGGCGAGCGCGAGATCAAATTCACCTTCGATGCGCCCGGCAACCGTGAACTGCCGCAGATCGTCGGCCAGCTGACCGTGCTGCCCAAGCATTGGTGGGAAGGCACCAATGCTTCCGGCGCCAAGCGCGACATCGGCAGCACCACGCTTGAGACGCCGCTCGGTAGTGCCGCTTATCGCATCAAGGAGTTCGTGCCGGGCCGTTCGGTGTCGGTGGAGCGCGTGAAAGACTATTGGGGCCGCGACCTCAACGTGAATGTCGGTCGCAATAATTTCGATGAGCTGCGCTACGAGTATTTCCGTGACGGCACCGTCGCGCTCGAAGCCTTCAAGGGCGATCAGGTCGATTGGCGCACCGAGAACAGCGCCAAGAACTGGGCGACGGCCTATGACTTTCCTGCAGTTGCCGAGAAGCGCGTTATCCTCGAAGAATTCCTCAACCGCTCGTCGGGCATCATGCAGGGCTTCGCCCTCAACATCCGCCGCGACAAGTTCAAGGATGCGCGTGTTCGCCGCGCGCTGAACTATGCGTTCGACTTCGAGGAGATGAATAAGCAGATCTTCTTCGGCCAGTACAAGCGCATCTCCAGCTATTTCGACGGCACCGAACTGGCATCATCCGGTCTGCCGGAAGGCAAGGAGCTGGAGATTTTGGAGACGGTGCGTGCCGACGTGCCGCCGGAGGTTTTCACCAAGCCCTATACGAATCCGGTCGGTGGCAGTGCTGAAAATGTGCGCGGCAATCTTCGCGAAGCGCTACAATTGTTCAAGGAAGCGGGCTACGAAGTCCGTGATCGCAAACTGGTCAATGCCAAGACCGGTGCGCCGTTTGAGCTGGAATTGCTCGGCGAGGATCCCTCTTTCGAGCGCGTGATGCTGTTCTTCAAGCCGTCGCTGGAACGTCTCGGCATCGGCGTGTCGGTCCGCACCATCGATGCCACGCAATATGAGAACCGGCTGCGGACCTGGGATTTTGACATCGTCGTGTCGTCCTGGCCGGAGTCGCTGTCGCCCGGTAACGAGCAGCGTGAATTCTGGGGTTCGCAGGCTGCCGATATGGCCGGCTCGCGCAACATCGTCGGCATCAAGAATCCTGCGATTGACAAGCTGATCGATCGCGTGATCTTCACCAAGGACCGCAACGATCTCGTCGCTGCGACCAAGGCGCTGGATCGTGTGCTGCTGTGGAACAACTTCGTGGTGCCGCAATGGACCTACAACAAGGTCCGCACCGCGCGCTGGGATCGCTTCGGTCGTCCGCCTGAGCCACCGAAATACGGGCAGTCGGGTTTCCCCGCCATCTGGTGGTACGACGCCGACAAGGCCGCCAAGATCGGCAAGCGCTCTTGAGGAGCACATCGCGCATGGCGCAGCTCAATCGTCGGCACGTGCTGGGTCTCGGGATCGGCGCTATCGCGGCGTCACGCTTCAGCCCGGCGCTGGCGCAGGCGCCGAACGAGTCACACGGGATTTCGGCCTTTGGCGATCTGAAATATCCGGCCGACTTTCCGAATTTCGACTACGTCAACGTCAAGGCGCCGAAGGGCGGCGCCTTCTCGACGGTGCCGTCGAGCCGCGCGTTCAATCAGTCGTTCCAGACCTTTAACTCGCTGAACGCCTTCATCCTGAAAAACGACGGGGCGCAGGGTATGGGGCTGACCTTCGCGACCTTGATGGCGCGCGCTGGTGATGAGCCTGATGCGATGTATGGTCTGGCGGCGAAGTCCGTGCAGATTTCTGCCGATGGACTGACATATCGTTTCACGCTGCGGCCCGAGGCGCGCTTCCATGACGGCAGCAAGCTCACCGCGCGCGATGCCGCGTGGTCGTTGGCGACACTGAAGACTAAAGGGCATCCCATCATCACGCAGCAGATGCGCGATATGGTGAAAGCCGAGGCCATCGACGACGCCACGCTCGTCGTGATGTTTGCGGAGAAGCGCGGCCGTGACGTGCCGCTATTTATTGCTGGCATGCCGATCTTCTCGCGGGCCTATTATGACAAGCGCAATTTCGATGAGGCCACGCTCGATACGCCACTGGGCAGCGGACCCTATAAGGTCGGCCGCTTCGAGGTCGGGCGTTACATCGAATTCGACCGCGTCAAGGATTGGTGGGGCGCAGATCTGCCGGTCAACCGCGGCAGCTATAATTTCGATACGGTGCGGTTCGACTTCTATCGTGATCGCGACGTCGCTTTCGAAGGCTTCACTGGCCGTAGTTACCTGTATCGCGAGGAATTCACGTCGCGCATCTGGAATACGCGCTACGATTTTCCTGCCATCAAGGACGGACGCGTCAAGCAGGAGATTTTGCCGGACGATACGCCATCCGGTGCGCAGGGCTGGTTCCTCAACATGCGGCGCGCCAAATTCCAGGATCCACGCGTGCGCGAGGCGATCGGTAACGCGTTCGATTTCGAATGGACCAACAAGACCATCATGTACGGCGCCTATGTGCGCACGGTGTCGCCGTTCCAGAATTCCGATCTGATGGCGACCGGTGCGCCATCGCCGGAAGAGCTCGCATTGCTGGAGCCGTTTCGCGACAAAGTGCCGCCTGAGGTCTTCGGTACTCCCTATGTGCCGCCAACATCGGACGGATCGGGTCAGGATCGCACGCTGCTGCGCAGGGCCATCCAACTTCTCAACGACGCTGGCTGCGTGATGAAGGACGGCAAGCGCATGACGGCACAAGGCGATCCGTTCAAGATCGAATTTTTGTATGACGAGCCCGCGCTGCAGGCGCATCACGCACCTTTCATCAAGAATCTCGGCACGCTGGGTATCGAGGCGACTCCGCGCCTCGTCGATCCCGTCCAGTCCCAGGCGCGACGCAACGATTTCGATTTTGATGCAACCATGGAGCGGTTCGGCTTCTCGACGGTACCCGGCGACTCCCTGCGTCCGTTCTTCACGGCTCAGGCGGCCGCAACCAAAGGTTCGAAGAATCTTGCCGGGATTTCGGATCCCGTGGTCGATGCGTTGGTCGAATTGGTGATCGCCGCCGATACGCGGCCGAAGCTCGTCTTCGCAGCGCGGGCGCTAGATCGTGTTATCCGGGCCGGGCGTTACTGGGTGCCGCAATGGTACTCGGCGTCGCATCGCGTGGCTTATTGGGATGTGTTCGGCCATCCCGCCAATCTGCCGAAATATATCGGCGTCGGTGCCCCCGATCTGTGGTGGGCGTCCGCAAAACCTTCAAGCGAGCAGGCCAAATAGCATGGGCGCATATATCGCACGGCGCGTGCTGCTGATGTTTCCCACACTGCTGGGAATCCTGTTCGTCTCCTTCGTTGTGGTGCAATTCGCGCCCGGCGGTCCTGTCGAGCGCGTGATCGCGCAGCTCAGCGGCGCCGACACAGGCGCATCGCGCGTCTCCGGCTCGTCCGGCGGCGACTTCGGCAACCGTGCGCAGCCCGGCGCGGCAGGCGATGCGGTGAATTCGAAATATCGCGGCGCGCAGGGGCTCGATCCGGATTTCGTCAAGAGCCTGGAAAAGCAGTTCGGCTTCGACAAGCCTGCGCCGGAACGTTTCGCGCTGATGTTGTGGAACTTCGCGCGCTTCGATTTCGGTAAGAGCTATTTCCGCGACACCACCGTGCTGCAGTTGATCAAGGAGAAGCTGCCGGTGTCCATGTCACTCGGTATCTGGATGATGCTGATCACCTACCTGATCTCGATCCCGCTCGGCATCCGCAAAGCTGTGCAGGATGGCTCGCGCTTCGACACCTGGACTTCGGCCGTGATCATCGTCGGATTCGCCATCCCGGGCTTCCTGTTCGCGATCCTGCTGATCATCCTGTTCTCGGGCGGATCGTTCTGGAGCATCTTCCCGTTGCGCGGACTGACATCCGATGGCTGGAGCCACTTCCCGTGGTATTGGAAGATCATCGACTATTTCTGGCACATGACGCTGCCGCTGATCTCGATGGTGCTCGGCGCCTTCGCCACCATGACGCTGCTGACCAAGAACTCGTTCCTCGATGAAATCCGCAAGCAATATGTGATGACGGCGCGGGCCAAAGGCTGCAACGAGCGGCAGGTGCTCTACAATCACATCTTCCGCAACGCCATGCTGATCGTCATCGCCGGCTTCCCCGGCGCGTTCATTCACGCTTTCTTCTCGGGTTCGCTCCTGATCGAGACGATCTTTTCGCTCGATGGGCTGGGTCTCCTCGGTTTCGAGAGCGTATTGAATCGCGATTATCCCGTGGTATTCGGCACGCTGTTCATCTTCTCGCTGGTTGGTCTTGTCGTGAATCTCCTGTCCGATCTGGCCTATATGTGGATCGATCCGCGGATCGACTTTGAGGCGCGAGAAGTCTGATGACGATCACAGCGCCCGTGCCCGTCGAAACCACCACGCTGTCGCCGCTTGGCGAAGCAGTGCCGCCATCGCGTCACCCGCTTGGCATCTCGCCGCTCAACCAGCGTCGCTGGCAGAACTTCAAATCCAATCGCCGTGGCTACTGGTCGTTCTGGCTTTTCATGTTCCTGTTCTTCATCTCGCTGTTCGCCGAGGTGATCGCCAATGACCGGCCGTTCTTCATCAAGTTCGACGGCAAGATGTATTTCCCGGCTTTCGTCACCTATTCGGAGACGACGTTCGGCGGTGATTTCGAGACGGCCGCCGATTATCGCGACCCGTTCCTGCAGAAACTGATCGCCGAGAAGAACGGCACGATCCTTTGGCCGCTGATTCGCTATTCCTACGATACGCACAATCTCGATTTGCCGACGCCGGCGCCGTCGAAGCCGACATGGATGCTGACCGAAGAACAGTGCAAGCCGGTGGTCGAGAAGAAGGGCCTCAAGAGCTGCCGCGACCTTGAATATAACTGGCTCGGCACCGACGATCAGGGCCGCGATGTTGTTGCGCGGCTGATCTACGGCTTCCGCATCTCGGTGCTGTTCGGTCTCGCGCTAACGATCATTTCGTCAATCATAGGCATCGCCGCAGGCGGTGTGCAGGGCTATTTCGGTGGCTGGGTCGATCTTGCCTTTCAGCGCTTCATCGAGATCTGGAGTGCGATCCCGTCACTCTATCTGCTGCTGATTCTGTCCTCGGTGCTAGTGCCCGGCTTCTTCGTGCTGCTTGGGATCCTGCTGCTGTTCTCATGGGTGTCGCTGGTCGGTCTCGTGCGCGCAGAATTCCTGCGCGGCCGTAACTTCGAATACATCATGGCGGCACGGGCGCTCGGCGTGTCCAACGCCAAGATCATGATCCGGCATCTGCTGCCTAATGCCATGGTGGCCACCATGACCTTCCTGCCATTCATCGTCTCGTCCTCGGTGATGACGCTGACTGCGCTGGATTTCCTCGGCTTCGGCCTGCCGCCGGGCTCGCCGTCGCTCGGCGAGCTGCTGTCGCAGGGCAAGGCCAATGTGCAGGCGCCCTGGCTCGGCTTCACCGGCTTCTTCGCGGTGGCGATCATGCTGTCGCTGTTGATCTTCATCGGCGAGGGCGTCCGCGATGCCTTCGATCCGCGCAAGACATTCAGGTAGGGCCGCAGCATGGATGCCATCAACCAGCCGCTGCTCGATGTCCGCGATCTCTCGGTCGCCTTCCACCATGGCGGCAATACGTCGGTCGCGGTCGATCGCGTATCGTTCGAGATCAAGCGCGGCGAATGCGTTGCGCTTGTCGGCGAGTCCGGCTCGGGCAAATCCGTCAGCGCAATGTCGATCCTGCGGCTGCTGCCCTATCCGACGGCATCACATCCGTCCGGCCATATCCGCTTCAAGGGCCATGAACTCCTGAGCATGTCGGAGCGCGAGATCCGCGGCATCCGCGGCAACGATATCTCCATCATCTTCCAGGAGCCGATGACCTCGCTGAACCCGCTGCACACGATCGGTGCGCAGATCGGCGAGATCCTCCAACTGCATAACGGCATGCGCGGCACTAAGGCGCGCGAACGCACGCTGGAGCTGCTCACGCAAGTCGGCATTCCAGATCCGGAGACGCGTCTCGCCAGCTATCCGCATCAGCTCTCGGGCGGTCAGCGCCAGCGCGTCATGATCGCGATGGCGCTCGCTAATGAACCTGATCTCCTGATTGCCGATGAGCCGACCACCGCGTTGGACGTCACGGTGCAGGCGCAGATCCTCGCTCTGCTCGCCGATATCCGGCAGCGGCTCGGGATGAGTCTGTTGTTCATCACGCACGATCTCGGGATTGTTCGCCGTATCGCCGATACCGTCTGCGTCATGAACAATGGCAAGATCGTCGAGCAGGGTCCGGTGGAGCAGGTGTTCACGTCGCCGCAGCACCCCTATACGCGCGACCTGCTTGCGGCCGAGCCGAAGCCGGATCCGGCGCCGCCGCGGCCCGAAGCGCCGGTGGTGATGTCGGCGGACGATCTCAAGGTCTGGTTTCCGATCAAGCGGGGATTACTCCGCAAGACGGTGGGCCACGTAAAGGCAGTGGACGGTGTCAGCCTGAAGGTGCGGCAAGGCGAGACGCTCGGCGTCGTCGGCGAGTCGGGCTCGGGCAAGACGACGCTGGGGCTCGCGTTGCTGCGGCTGATTTCCTCGCAAGGACCGATCGTGTTCCTCAGCAAGGACATTCAGGGTCTGCAGTTCAAGGACATGCGGCCGATCCGGCGTGACATGCAGATCGTGTTTCAGGATCCGTTCGGGGCGCTGTCGCCGCGTATGTCGGTTGGCGATATCGTCGCCGAAGGGTTGAGCGTGCATCAACCCTCTCTGTCCGCGGAAGACCGTGAAGCACGTGTCGTCAAGGCGCTGCAGGATGTCGGTCTCGATCCGAAGACGCGTTTTCGTTACCCGCATGAGTTTTCCGGCGGCCAGCGCCAGCGTATCAGCATCGCGCGCGCTGCCGTGCTGGAGCCGAGCTTCGTCGTTCTGGACGAGCCGACCAGTGCGCTCGACATGCTGTTCCAGGCGCAGATGGTGGACCTCCTGCGCGAGCTGCAGCGCAAGCGCGATCTCACTTACTTGTTCATCTCGCATGACCTGCGCGTGGTCGCGTCACTGGCCAGCCATCTCATCGTGATGCGCCATGGCAAGGTGGTCGAGGAAGGTCCGGCGGCTGAGCTGTTCAAGAATCCGAAGACCGATTACACTCGCGCGCTGTTTGCCGCAGCGTTCAGGATCGAAACGGCGCCGGGCGGGGATGCTGCGCAGTAGGATACGATGACGAAAGACAACGATCACCGTCCAACCATTACGGACCGTGCTGCCGATGTCGCTGTCTCGGCTCCGACTGTGGTCGGACGCGGCTTCATGACCTACGAGCGCTACGACATCGCCATCATTCGCGCGGACGATGAGACGTTGCGGCAGCAGCGCGACGTGCTGCGCGCGAGCAAGGTGGCAGCAGTAATTCCGATCGATCTGGAACGCAGCAAGGTCGTGCTGATTCACCAGTTCCGTTTACCGGCGCATCTGGCGACGGGGCGCGGTGAGATGGTCGAGATCGTCGCCGGGCGGATCGATGGGGATGAGACGCCGATGTCCGCCGCCGCGCGGGAATGCGCCGAAGAAATTGGTGTGACGCCGCAGCGTTTGTTTGAACTCTATAGCGTGCTGCCGACGCCGGGTTTCACCGATGAGTACGTCACATTTTTTCTCGGTTTCGTCGACAGCAGCAAGGTGCCTGTTCGGGGCGGCCTCGTCGGAGAGACGGAGGATACCCGGCCTTTCGTGGTCTCCATCGACGAGGCGATCGCGGCGCTGGATAGCGGCGCAGTTTACAACGGCTTGATGGTCAGCGCCCTGCAATGGCTGGCGCTGCATCGGGGACGATTGCAGAACTATTACGAGCGCGCGCTGCCTAGTCCAGACGCTTGACGCTCGTTACCTCGCTTCCGGCTGCCTTGATCCGCGCAATGGCACTCTTCGTGTCCTCGATGGCCGTTGCCATGTGATGCGCATTGGCATGCACGATGGTGTCGGCATCGCGGGCGATGGCAACGTGGCCCTTCCAGAAGATTAGGTCGCCGCGCTTCAGATGCTGCATCTCGGCGTCTGACAGAGCGCGGCCGAGGCCGCTCTCCTGCATGTCGCTGTCACGCGGGCACCCAGTTCCTGCGGCGGTCAGTGCGATTTGCACCAGTCCGGAGCAATCGATACCGAGGCTGCTCTTGCCGCCCCACAGATAGGGCGTGCCGACGAAGCGCTCGGCCACGGCAACAAAGTCGGTCTCGAACGCATCGATCTCCGCGACGTGCTGCTTTGGCACGCACTGTCCGGCATTCGTCATGGCAAATGCATCGGTCATCTTGACGATGGCCAGGCGCGCGCCGAGCGGCAGCGTGTCCGTCGGCGGCAGCTTGATGGAGGGACCTGGAAACAGAAAGGTCCGAAGTGCGGTCACCTTGTGCGTCGGTGTCGGCCCGGGTGGATAGAGTGCGAGATCCGAAAGCCAGCCGACATAGCCGTCGCCATTGAGTTGGCCCCAAGCCCAGCCTTCTTCGTTACGGTCGTAGATGGTGAAGCGCTCGCCCTTCAAGGCCTGCGTATTCATTTCGGCGCCGGAGAATGGTTGGAGCCGCATGGAGGTGACGCCATCGGCAACCTCGAATTCTTCGCCGTCGACGAAACGCGCGGCCTCGACCTGGCCTTCAAGATATCGCGCAGCCACGTCCGGGCGCGCAGGAGTGAGCCGGGGATCTCGTTTATCCATAGCGCTGGCTCAATAGCTGATAGATCGCACGTGCCGCCTGGCATTCGCCGCCTTCGGGGCGCGCCGGTTTTGCCGACGGCGTCCAGCCATAGATGTCCACGTGAAGCCAGCTCCTGGCGGTTTCGACAAAGCGCTGCAGAAACAGCGCGCATGTGATCGAGCCGGCAAAGCCGCCGGAGGGCGCATTGTTGATATTGGCCACCTTGGAGTCGAGCCAGGCATCGTAGGGAGCCCAGAGCGGCAGCCGCCACAGCGGGTCATTCTGTTCTTTGGCGCAGCGCGCGACGTCGAGCGCCAGCGTCTCGTCATTGGTGTAGTAGGGCGGTAGATCGGGGCCGAGCGCCACGCGTGCGGCGCCGGTCAGCGTGCCCAGATCGACCAGTAGGTCCGGCTTCTCCTCATCGGCATAGGCCAGTGCATCGGCCAGCACCAGGCGGCCTTCGGCGTCGGTGTTGCCGATTTCGACCGTCGGACCCTTGCGCGACTTGAATATATCGAGCGGACGAAAGGCATTGCCGGCGACGGCGTTTTCCACGGCGGGGATCAGCACGCGCAGCCGTACTTTCAGCTTAGCGTCCATCACCATCAGCGCCAGCGCCAGGACATTGGCGGCGCCGCCCATATCCTTCTTCATGATCAGCATGCCGCTCGATGGCTTGAGGTCGAGGCCGCCGGTGTCGAAGCAGACGCCTTTGCCGACCAGCGTCACCTTCGGATGCGACGGGTCACCCCAGGAGAAATCGATCAGTCGTGGCGCGCGCGTCGAGGCCATGCCCACGGCGTGGATCAACGGGAAATTCTGCTGCATGAGGTCACCGCCCACGATGCATTTGAAGTCCGCACCAAAACGCGTGGCGAGTTCCTTGGCGGCCGCGGCGAGCTCTTCCGGCCCCATATCGTTCGACGGCGTATTGATGAGATCGCGCGCCAGTGCTGCAGCCTCGGCCATGCGGCTGATATCGGCGACATCGATGCCATCCGGCGGCACCAGCTTCACCTTGGGCTCATCATTCTTGCGATAGCGGCCGAAACGATAGCTGCCGAGGGCGAAAGCGAGTACGGCGAGGCGAGTGTCGTGGGGGACGTTGGCGAAACGGTAGGTGCCCGGCGGTAGCAGGCCGGGCAATTGCCCCGGGCGGAACAGGTCGCGGAAGGTTGCGCCGTCGTCTTCCAGTCCGAAGATCACCTGGGCAATGGCGCCGTCCTCTGCTGGCAGCGCCAGCCACGCGCCGGGCTTCGCCGCAAAACCGTTGGCCGCGGCGAAAGCTCTCGCCCGCGCGGGGAGTGCCGCGCTGATTTCAGGCCAGGTTGTCTTGGTCGCGAAGGTGATCGGTATGGCGGATGCGGCGGCAGCGGTCTCGAAGGCGGAATGCATATGCAGAATCTCGCGAAAGGGAGCGGCAATGACACCCGAAGCGCAAAGGGCGTCAAGCGACGGTATGGGAGGATATGGCGCAGTCTGCGCCGATTAACCAGCCATTAGGGTTAACACTCTATTGCTGGAGGCATCCGGCCCGCCCGTTCGCTCCATTGTTGAGTCAACCTGTCATGCGTCAGCCCCCTTGTCTTGCCCGGCTTTTGACGACCGTGGCAGTGACCGCGATCCTGGCCGCAGGCCTTGCCGGCTGTAAGACCGCGGGCATGTCCGATATCACAGGTTCCCTTGGCGCTCGCGCAGAAGCACCAGCCGATGCCGATCCCGCCCGTGCCGCCGAAGTCTATGGCGAACGCTACCGGGCGAATCCGAAGGACGCCGACATAGCCTTGCGCTACGGCCAGGCGCTGCGCGCCAATGGCCAGCGCGCCCAGGCCGTATCCGTGTTCGAACAAGCGACCCTGACGAATCCCGGCAACAGGCCGCTGCTGGCAGGCTACGGCCGCGCGCTGGCCGACGCCGGCAGCTTCCAGCGCGCCTTCGATGTGCTGACCACCGCGCATAGCCCGGCCAATCCGGACTGGCGTATCCTGTCGGCACAAGGCGCCGTCCTTGACCAGATGGGGAGGCATGACGAAGCCCGCCGTTACTACGACAGCGCTCTGAAGATCAGGCCGGAGGAGCCGTCCGTGCTTTCCAATCTCGGTCTGTCCTACATGCTCTCGAAGGATCTGCCGCAGGCCGAGGCGACGCTGCGCCGCGCGCAGGGCCGCGGCCATGTCGATCCGCGCGTCCGCCAGAATCTCGGTCTCGTGGTTGGCCTGCAGGGCCGGTTCGGTGAAGCGGAATCCATCGTGAGGGCTGATCTGCCGCCAGACGAAGCAGCGGCGAATGTCGCCTATCTCAAGCAGATGCTGAGCAGTAAGGGCACGCCGCGTTTGGGCGCCCGGGACGATGACGCACCGCGTCGGTCGTAAGGTTATTCTCCGAAATTAATAGCCGTCATTGCGAGCGAAGCGAAGCAATCCAGTGTTCGCTTGCGGCCGTCTGGGTTGCCGCGTCGCTTCGCTCCTCGCAATGACGGCTGAGAGGGCGGCGTCAAGCCTCCTCACTGCATCGCTGCGACCTTGATGCCCGTCGGGCCGAGAATGACGACGAACAGAACCGGCAGGAAGAACAGGATCATCGGCACGGTCAGTTTGGGCGGCAACGCGGCGGCCTTCTTCTCAGCCTCGTTCATGCGCATGTCGCGGTTTTCCTGCGCCATCACGCGAAGGCTCTGACCGAGCGGGGTGCCGTAGCGTTCAGATTGCATCAATGCCAGGCAGACCGATTTGACACCTTCAAGTCCGGTGCGCTTTGCGAGGTTCTCATATGCAACCTTGCGATCCTGCAGGTAAGACAGTTCGGCGGTGGTCAGCGTGAATTCCTCGGCCAGCGCCACCGACTGTGAGCCGATCTCGATGGACACGCGGCGAAATGCGACTTCGATGGACATGCCGGATTCGATACAGATCAGCAGCAGATCGAGAGCGTCCGGAAATGCGCGGCGGATCGATAGCTGGCGCTTGGAGATCGCATTCTTGAGAAAGATCATCGGCGCCTGCAGGCCAAGATAGGCGGCACCGAGGCACATGCCGATCTTGATGGGCATCGATTGCTCCATCCGCGAGATCACGAACACGTAGAGGATCGCGAAGACGAGGAACACGATCGGTGTCACGGCGCGGAAGAACAGGAAGGTGATATAGGGCGCCTGGCCGCGATAGCCGGCCATGACCAGCTTGTCGAGCGCGGCTTCCTGCGCCAGCCACTTGCCGAGGTTGAAGTCGGTCACGACCTTGGAGACGAGTTGCTTCGGCGTCTGGCGCAGCGACACTCTCTCGCCTTTCGCCATGCGGTCCCGCTCGCGTTGCCGCAACCGCTCCCGCTCGCTGGCGACCGCCTTCATGCGCTTGGCGAGGCCATCGCCGGCGAACAACGGCGTAAGCAGGCTGTAAGCCGTCGCCGCAACAGCTATCGCGGCCAGCATCATCGTCATGAAGCGAACGTCGTGGAGCTTTGCTATCAGGATATCGATCATGTCAGCACCATCAGAAGTCGAAGTTGATCATGCGCTTCATGACGAAGATACCGCAGGACATCCAGACCACGCAGGCCGCCAGCATCAGCCGGCCCGTCGGATGGGTCCACAGCAACGAAATATATTCAGGCGTGCTGAGATAGACGAGCAACATCACGATCGGCGGCAGCGAGCCGATGATGCCGGCGGACGCCTTGGCTTCCATCGACATCGCCTGGATTTTTTCGGCCATCTTCTTGCGGTCGCGCAGCACCTTGGAGAGATTGCCGAGAGCTTCCGAGAGGTTGCCACCCGACTTCTGCTGAATCGCGACGACGATGCCGAAGAAGTTAGCCTCCGGAAGCGGCATGCGCTCATAGAGCCGCGCACAGGCCTCGCCGAGCGGCATACCGATCGTCTGAGTTTCGATGATGGCAAGAAATTCGCTGCGCAGGGGTTCCGACGCGTCGGCGGCGACAACCTTGATCGAATCGAACAGTGGCAGGCCGGCCTTGATACCGCGAACGATGACGTCGACGGCATCTGGAAGTGCTTTGAGGAAGGCCGCCTCGCGCCGCTTCTTGAGAAAGCCGAGAATCCAGCGCGGAAGACCGAAGCCGGCGGCGAAACCGAGACCGGCGGCCGCGAGCAGACCGCCGCCAAACAGCATTGTCATCAGGAAGCTTCCACCCCCCAGAATGCCGGAGATCACCATGAATTTCTGGTCGCTCCAGTCGAGGCCGGCCTGCGCGATCCGGATTCCGAGCGGGATCTTCTTTTCCTTCTGAAGGCGTGCTTCGACTTCCTTGAGCGATCCTTCGACCTGCTCGCGCCGGGAGCGCTGGTTTCTGTCGACCTGGCGCGCCACGGGCTCCGTCCGCGCGACCGATGCACGGCGGGTTTCGGCCTTCTTCTCGCCGGACAAAAGCGGATAGAGAAAAACCCAGGCCAGACCGCCGACAGCGATGCTGGCCATGAATGCCAATGCGAGCGCCTGCATGTTCATCATTCGCTCCTCAGTTCGGCGCTATGACTTCAGCAGCATCGAGCGCCGCCGCGAGCCGCTTCTCCTCGCCGTAATAGCGGGCACGATCCCAGAACCGCGGGCGGCCAATGCCGGTCGAGCGGTGCCGTCCGATGATGTTGCCGTTGGCGTCTTCGCCGACCATGTCGTAGACGAACAGGTCCTGTGTAATGATGGTGTCGCCTTCCATGCCCATCACCTCGGTGATGTGCGTGATGCGGCGCGAACCGTCGCGCAGACGGGCGGCCTGAACGATGACGTCGATCGACGCGCAGATCATTTCGCGAATGGTGCGCGAGGGTAGCGAGAAGCCGCCCATGGTGATCATGGATTCGCAGCGCGACAGCGCTTCACGCGGATTGTTGGCGTGGAGGGTGCCCATCGAGCCGTCATGGCCGGTATTCATCGCCTGTAACAGGTCGAATGCCTCGGGTCCGCGGACTTCGCCGACGATGATCCGCTCCGGACGCATGCGCAGACAGTTGCGCACCAGTTCGCGCATCGTGACCTGGCCTTCGCCCTCGATGTTCGGCGGCCGGGTTTCGAGCCGCACCACGTGGGGCTGCTGCAGCTGAAGTTCAGCGGCGTCTTCGCAGGTGATGATGCGCTCGTCGTCGTCGATATAGTTGGTGAGGCAGTTCAGCAGGGTGGTCTTGCCCGAACCGGTACCGCCGGAGATCAGCACGTTGGCGCGGCAGCGGCCGATGATCTGGAGGATCTGGGCGCCGTCCGGGGAGATCGCGCCGAATTTGACCAGCTGCTCGAGTGTCAGCTTGTCCTTCTTGAACTTACGAATCGTCAGCGCGGGACCATCGATGGCCAGCGGCGGCACGATGGCGTTGACGCGTGAACCGTCGGCAAGACGAGCGTCGCAGATCGGTGAAGATTCGTCGACACGGCGGCCGACCTGGCTGACGATGCGCTGGCAGATATTCAGCAGCTGCTGATTGTCACGGAAACGGATGCCGGTCTTCTGGATCTTGCCGGCGACTTCGATGAACACCGTGCCGGCGCCGTTGACCATGATGTCGGCGATGTCGTCGCGCGCCAGAAGCGGCTCGAGCGGCCCGTAACCGAGCACGTCGTTGCAGATGTCGTCGAGCAGTTCTTCCTGCTCGGCAATGGACATCACGATGTTCTTGATCGCGATGATCTCGTTGACGATGTCGCGGATTTCCTCGCGCGCGGATTCGCCGTCGAGCTTGGCCAGCTGCGCGAGGTCGATCGCCTCGATCAGGGCGCCGAAAATCGTCGCTTTGACCTGATAGTAATTTTCGGAGCGGCGCTCTGCGATGACGGGGGCCGCAGGTGCGGCGCGCGCGGGTGACAGCGGCGGCGATGACACAGCCGGTGGCGCAGACGCAGCCGGCGCGCCGGGAGAGGGCTCCGGCGCGCCGGCGGGCTTGACGGCCCGGACATCGGTATCTGTTCCGCTACGCTTACCAAACACGACAACACTCCATGCGGTGAATTACTTCGACCGCAATTTCTCCAGGAACGGACCCAGGAAGGATCCTCGTGGCTTCTTGGCCTCGCCGCGGCCGGTCAGCCGCTGCGCAATTTGCAGAAAGAGTTCGGTGGTGCGATGGCCGGCGGCAATTTCGGCAATCATCTGACCATTGTTGGCCGCCGAGCCGAACATCTGCGGATCGAACGGGATCGTAACGATCGGCGGTGTCTCGATGGCCTTGGCGAATTCGCTGGCGCTGATTTCGGGCCGCTTTGGAACGCCGACCTGATTGAGGCAGTACAGGGGTGCGCGATCATTGGGGCGCGAGGCCTTGATCAGATCGTACATGTTCTTGGTATTGCGCAGGTTGGCGAGATCCGGCGCCGCGACGATCAGGATGTCATCCGCGCCGATCAGTGCCCGCTTGGTCCAGCCCGACCATTGATGCGGAACGTCGAGCACGATGCAGGGCATCGTCGACCGCAGTGTGTCAAAGATCGAGTCGAAGGCTTCGCTGCCAAAGTCGTAGACGCGGTCCAGCGTGGCGGGGGCAGCCAGCAGGCTGAGATGATCTGTGCATTTCGACAGCAGTCGGTCGATGAAGGCGGTGTCGACACGATCCGGCGAGAACACTGCGTCGGCGATGCCCTGCGGTGGGTCCTGGTTGTAGTCCAGCCCGGCAGTTCCAAAAGCGAGATCGAGGTCGGCGACAACGGAGTCCAGCGCCAGATCGCGCGCGATCGCCCAGGCGACGTTGTGAGCGATGGTGGACGCGCCGACGCCGCCCTTGGCACCGACCACGGCAATGATGCGGCCGACCGCCTTGGCTTCCGGCGCCGAGAACAGTCCGCAGATCGAACGAACGACGTCGATCGTCGCAACAGGCGCGATCACGTAGTCGCTGACGCCGCGACGAACGAGCTCGCGGTAGAGCGTGACATCGTTGACCTTGCCGATCACCACAACGCGGGTACCGGCATCGCAAACCGTCGCCAGTTGATCAAGGCCAGCGAGAATGTCGCCGCGCGGCTCGGTCTCGAGAACAATGACGTTCGGCGTCGGTGCCGATCGATAGGCCTCGATGGCCGCAGGCATGCCGCCCATCTGGATCTTGATGTGAGCCTTGCCCAAACGCCTGTCTTCGGCAGCGGCCTGCACAGCGGCAGCGGTTTCCACTGTCTCGCAGAACGCCTGCACCGACACGCGCGGTGCCGGCGCAATATGCTCCTCTGCCGCGGGTGTTGCGGCGGAGGGCTGCTCGTCTGCGGTTTTCTGCGCGTAGCTAATCATTGGCCCACATTGCTGATTTTGGTCTTGTCTTCGGGATAGGTCGTCGCGGTGCTCTCACCCTTGCGATACTTGTCCAGCACGACGGTACGTCGGCCGGCATAGACAGGGGTCTCGGCGCGCGGCTGAACCAGGTCCGAAGGATTGGCGACCATGGCGGCGAGATTGCGTTGCTGCGAGCAGCCGAGATTGTAATACGGCTTGTTCGCGAGATAGCCCTTGTTCTTGATCGATGACGCAAGGTCGTCGGGCCAGGTGCCACACGGACCGGCCGAAGCCCCGATCAGCGGATAGCTGACGCGGATGGTCGGCAACATACGCGGATCGCTCGGCTGATAGCTGCGCATCAGGACGCCGTTCTGCGGCACGCCGATCGCCATCAGGAGTGAATGAACCTCACGATAAGACTCTTTGGCGGCGCGTGCATTCGGTGTATTGACCGGCACCTCCGCGGTGATGACACCGGTGCCTTCGCGCAACCAGTCCTGACCGAGCGATATGACATCCGCGCGCTGTGTGGCAGACAGGCCGCCGCGCTGGCTGCCGACGAAGACCTCGGTGGTCTTGGCCCGTTCTTCGACAACGATGGGATGCCGCAGCCGGTAATCGTCCGGTATGCTCGACGTGGCGTCCTGCGCAACGGTCTTGCAGCCACCGAGCGCAAGCGTCAGGAACAGCAGCGCGCCCGTGGCAGTCCGCGTGCGCGAAGAATGTATCGCTGTGTGATTGATCATGGTCATCTGATACTTGCCCCGTCTCAATCCGTGATGAAGCCGAAAACGCCGCGATAGCTGCGCATCGGTTGGGTCGGCTCGGTGCGGTGCGGTGCGCCATAGATGCGGTTGACGTTGCCGAGCAGATCGGCCTGCGGATCGGACGCATCCACGAAGCCGTCATCCGGACGCGAGAGATCCTTCTGCGCGACAGCGCGGACCACATAGGGCGTGACCAGGACCATCAGTTCGGTGTTGTTGTTGACGTAATCCCGGCTGCGGAACAGCGTGCCCAGCACAGGCAATTGCGACATGCCCGGTAGGCCGCTGATGGCCGCTTTGGTCTGCTGCTTGATAAGGCCGGCCATTACCATCGAACCGCCGGACGGAATCTCGAGCGTGGTGTCCGCACGGTTGACCTTGATCGCCGGGATCGACGTTCCGCTGATCGTGACGGAATTTTCCTGCGATAGCTCGGAGACTTCGGTGCCGACACGCAGGCTGATACGACCTTCGCTCAGAACCACCGGCGTAAAGCCCAGCGAAATGCCGAATTTCTTGAAGGTAATCTGCGTCGTACAGATCCGCGTTGTGGGATCGCAGGTATTGCCGCCGGGGACCGGAAATTCGCCACCCGCAAGGAAATTGGCGGTCTCGCCGGAGATCGCGGTCAGCGTGGGCTCGGCGAGCGTCCGGATGACGCCGGCGTTTTCCATCGCCTTCAGCGTCGCCGTGACGGATGGCGTCGATCCGAAGGATGCCTTGAGGGCATTATCGGAGACCAGGCTGCTGCCGCGCGCCGTGAACGGGTTGCTATTGTTGAAGTTGACGACGGACGTCCCGTAGCTCATCGATGCCGACAGATCAACGCCGAGTTGCTTGACGATGTTGCGCTGGACTTCGGCGACGGTGACCTTGAGCATGACCTGATCACGCCCGCGCACCGAGATGCTGTTCACGACCTTGTCCATGCCGCCGGCGAGGCGCGCCGCGAGGTCCGCGGCCTGCTGCGCTTCGACCTGGCTCGATGCCGTACCCGACAGCATTACGCCATCGCCGAGACCTTCGATGCGGATATCCGAATTGGGCATGGTCTGCTTGAGCGCGGCCCGAATACCGTTCAGGTCGCGCGTGACGGCGATATCGTAGGCGGCGATCTGCTGGCCGGTGACGTCGAAGAATACGATGTTGGTCTGGCCTATGGTCGCGCCGATGATGTAGGCGCGCTGCGCCGAACGCACGACGGCGTTGGCGATCTTGGGATCGGCGACCAGCACATCCTTGATGTCGCGCGGCAGGTCGATGACGATCGACTTGCCGATGCCGAGCGGCAGGAATTTTGCGTTCAAGGGGCCGGCGCTGCCGGCTTGCATAGACGTGGCGTCGGCCGCGAAAACTGGCGTCAATACGGGATTGATCGCGAGCGCCGTGATGGCGGTGAGCGACAGCGCGTGGGCTGCAAGATCCCGCATCGATCCGCCTGTTGTGATGCGCTTCATCGCCTGCGTCCTCTCGATCACTTCGTTATGGTCGCGGTCGACGGGATGCCGTAACGCACGATGCTAATGCTGTCGCGCTTGCCGCTATTGGGATCTTCAACCGGCGGAGGCGCGTTGGCGTCGACCAGGGCCCGCAACGCCAGCGAGATCGTGCCGCTCTGCCGCGCGCGGGCGAGCAACTCGGCCTGTTCGGGCTTTAATTCGAGCGTTGCGGTCTTGCCGACGACTGAATTCTGCCCGTCCTTTTCCTTGGGCGCCTGATCGATGGCGAGAATGCGGATATTGTTCAAGATGATCTCGGAGCTTATGACCTCCATGCCGCCGCGATCACCGCCGCGTTCGCGCTTCGACAGGATCACGTCGACGCGGTCGTTCGGCAGAATGAAACCGCCCGCGCCGGTTTCCGGCGAAATTTCGGTGGAGACGGCACGCATGCCGGTCGGCAGAACGGCGGCCATGAAGCCAGCGCCATTTGCGCGCACAAGTTTCGGTTCACGGATCGGTTCGCCGGCAATGAAGGCCGAACGCGCGATGGAGCCGGCGATTTGCGCCGCGGCGTCCGGGCGGCTGTTACGGCTGATGACGTTGGTGCTCGCCGCCGATGCGGGCCAAGACTGCCACTGGACATCATCGGGACCTAGCGCCTGACCGAGCGCGATATCGGCCTTGGCAACGAGGACATCAGTTGTCGGGGCCTCGGCGACCTGAGGGGGCGGCGGTGCGTCCGATGTGCTCGCAAGATATAGCGCCACACTGCCAGCGCCGAGTGCAATGGCGAGGACCACAATGCGTGCGGTATTCATACGCTTCACTTTCCACATTACGCCGCGACGCTGCCGCCGCTGTAACGGGAGTTGACCAGTTATTCGTCAAAGCATGGTTAATGAGCGGTATCTAAATCGCGTTAATAGAAAGTTCCGATTTTAGTGAAGCGCGAAACGTGCCAGGTCGATCGTCTTCACCCACCCGGTGTCGGGGTAAACGAGCAGTGCGCCGAGGGCGAGGGCAATACCGTAGGGGATGCCGGTTTCCTTGTGATGCAAACGCATCAGCCAGGCCTGGCCGCCGAGCGCGTAGGGCAGTGGCCACTGACGGAATTGCAGCAGCAGCAACGTGAGCGCGCCGCCGAACAGCGAGGCGTAAACGAGGTAGTTCACGAGATGGTCGAAGCCGAACCACAGTCCCGCCGCTGCGGCGAGCTTGGCATCGCCGCCACCGATCCAGCCGAACGCGAAACAGGTAAAAGCGACCACCAGCACCAATGCCCCTGCTCCGAGATGCGACAGCGCACCCTGCAGACCCATTCCGCCAAAGATCGCCAATACGGCGAAGCCCGCCACCAGCAGCAGCGAGATGCGGTTCGAAATGGTCATCGTGAAAAGGTCGCTGATCGCCGCATAGGCCATCAGGCCCGGGAACAGCAGAAGGCGCGTCAAATCGAGGATCATGGCTTCAAAGGCCCGTTGCGGCGACGACGGAAAACCTAGCCAGCAGAAATGAACAATCGGACAACAAGAAAGAATTTACCAAACGCTGGCGATCCGGATCGCAACGGCGACCAGCGCGAGGATCAATGCGGCGCAGACCAAGCCGGCAGGGTCGCGGAGCGAGATCTGAAGTCCCTGGAGGACGGAGCGGGGAATGTCGGGGTGTCTCATACGCAGAACGATCCTGGAGGCGACGGTCAGCAGCATTCGGAAACAAAAAAGGCTCCGGACACCGGAGCCTTTTGATGCACTCGTAACAGTCGCTTACTTGAGCGAGGTGTTGATCTGACCGAACTTGCCATTCAGGTTCGAGCCGAGGCCGTTAACGATTGCGATGATGGCCAGCGAGATGCCGGCAGCAATCAGGCCGTATTCGATAGCAGTGGCGCCGGACTCATCCTTCATGAAACGCGAAACGAGGTTCTTCATAATACAAAACTCCATATGTGCACGTGGCTGTCGATCGTGATGCCTGGTCTCCCCGGCGTTCTCAGCACCGTGACCATGAGGGAACACTAGGAGTGGGGAATTGCAGTGCGGTTAATTCGATTGATGAAAGTCGGTCGCATTTGTCTCTTCTTTTGCACGGTAAATACCTACTTAAGACGATTTTAGAATGACTTGGGTTTGATGACACCACGCGTGTCCTTTTCGCTTCATTGCTCCTTAAGCATACCGCGGTAACTCTTGGCCTTCGAATACCGCGAGGCCGCGATGACGACACTCCCCTTCGATATCCTGAATATGTTTGGTGAGACCATCATGAAGGTGGTCCCGATCACACTGGCTCTGGCCGTGGTCTTTACGGTGCTGACGCATTTCTGGGCCTGCAATCCCGGCAAGCACTGGTGGCGCAAGACGGAGATCGTAACCGACGTGGTCTACTGGTTCTTCGTGCCGCTGATCACCCGCGTCGTGCGGATCGGACTCCTCGTGGTCGGCGCTGCCGTCGTCTTCAATATTCACGATGCCGATGAACTGATCGCCTTCTACGACAATGGCCACGGGCCGCTGGCGCAGATGCCGCTCTGGGTACAGGCGATCTTCTTCCTCGTGGCGTCCGACTTCATGCTGTACTGGCTGCACCGGATGTATCACGGCGGCGGATTCTGGAAATACCACGCGATCCATCACTCGTCGGAAGAGGTGGACTGGATCTCCGCTGCACGGTTTCATCCGGTCAACCTGTTTCTCGGTACCGTCGCCGTCGACGTGCTGCTATTGATGGCGGGTATCTCGCCGAACATCATGCTGTGGGTCGGACCGTTCACGACCTTCCACTCGGCTTTCGTGCACGCCAATCTGAACTGGACCCTCGGGCCGTTCAAATATGTGCTGGCGACGCCGGTGTTTCATCGTTGGCACCACACCTCGCAGGAGCGCGGCGGCAACACCAATTTCGCCGGCACGTTTCCGATCTGGGACATCATGTTCGGGACCTTCCGCATGCCGAAGGGCGAACTGCCGGACAATTACGGTGTTGATGGCGAGCCGTTGCCCACTGAATTCACCGGCCAGCTGGTCTATCCGTTCAAGCAGTAGGGCGCTCTTCCTTCTCTCTCCCCCAAGCGGCGGAGCCACGGCGCATTGCTAAACAATGCTTGAGGGAGGGATGCATCTGGCGCCTGTGCGTCGTTGCGCATTCAAAGTCAAACAGCCACTGCGCCTCAGACATGCGTCGTCACCCCCATTGTTTGCGGCGCGGGGGCGCCGTCGTGTTTAGCATTCCCACCCTCCCTTGAGAGGGCGTGCGGAACGCCGGGTGCCCGTTGCACCCTTGGGCCTGATGCCGAATGCGGTCTTCCGCAATTGTGAGTGCATCAGGACTTTCGGAGGCGCCGAGCAAGTGCCCGACGTTCCGCATACGGTGTTTTTTCAGCCTGCTTGCACTTTGCCTTGGCGAACGGTCCGATCACCAAAATGATGGTCCCACGGCGGAGGGACAGGGAGCCTCAAGCGAGTAAGCCGGACGCGTTTTGAGTTGGTCGTCCGTCACACTGTCCAGGGGTCTTTCCATCCCAAGGTCGGCCGTCTCCTTGCCAGTGGCAGTGCTGGCGCAGATCCGTCCTGCCCGAAGACAGACGTCACCCCATGAACCGCGTGACGCCGCATCTCCGGCGTCCACCGCATCCCACCCCGCGAACGTGACGATCGCGATCGCCCCTCTCGGTGGGGCAGGACAAAGGGGAATATAAACCTTTTGGGGATGTTGTCAACGGAAAATAGGAAAAAATGTTCGGGTGCTGCTTGCCGCCCCACACTGTCATTCCGGGGCGCCTTCGCGCAGACGAACCTCAGCCACTCCAATTGGTGTGGTTGGGAATCTCGACCTGTTCAGCGCAAAACACACCGAGATTCCGGGTTCGCGTCCGGCAAGTGCGGGCAGCGCCCCGGAATGACGAGCTTGGATCAGGATTCTCTGCCACTCCAATTGGAGTGCTGAGGTTCGAACTGCAGTGGCTTCGCCGCCTTCGTGCGCCCTCAGGCAAACCAATTGGTTTGCCGGGCAATGGCCCGTCAATCTAGGCTTCCTAAGCCGGGACAGCGTCCATCATGCACCCCGCCACCGCCGTTTCCAGTTCCTTCATCAATTAACGGCACATTTGCCATGTCGGGCGCCGGCACCGCTGCGTATCTGCTTTTGTCGGCTTGTATCGTCCCGGAGTACAGGATGTCGTTTCAGTCGAAGCGCGCGCGGATGCGTGCGGTGTTTGTGGCCCGTGCCTTGGTGGCAGGGACCATGCTGTTGCCGGTGGGCGGTCTTGCGGCCCCTGCGGACGATCTGATCGCGGTCAGCGTCGATCAGGCCAAGCTCGTCAAATTTCCTGAGAAGATCGCCACCATTGTGGTCGGCAACCCCCTGATTGCAGATGTGACGCTACAGCCCGGCGGCATGGTCGTGGTGACCGGCAAGGGCTATGGCGCCACCAATGTGATCGCAATGGATCGTACGGGCGCTGTCCTGATGGATCGGCTGGTTCAGGTCGAAGGTCCGACCGACAAACTCGTCACCGTCTATCGTGGTGTCGAGCGTGAGACTTATACCTGTACGCCGGAATGTCAGCGACGCGTGAGGCTGGGTGACGGTGAGACCTTCTTCAGATCCGCGATTGGGCAGGCCGGGACTCTCAGTACTCAGGCCATAACGGCAGGAAATGCCGCCAGGCTCAACAACTGACCTGTGATCTCGTAAACGCGCAAATGGTGCCGCATCCCATGCGGTATCGTTCAGCGGAGACATGGTCAACAGCGGGTTAACCCATCGAGCCGTCTTGTCTCGATCCGGCGAAACACTTCAACAATCTGTTTCCGATACATCTCGGTGGTAGCTATTTCCTATCACCGAGGCACTTGCAGATGCTGTTACCGCTGATCTCGATGGCGATGCTCGCCAGGCGGCTGCGCCGCTTCGGCCACGACAGCGGCGGCTCGGCCGCAGTCGAATTCGCGATGATCGCGCCGATCTTTTTCGCGCTGATTTTCGCCATCATGGAAACCGGCATGGTGTTTCTGGCGGGGCAGGTCCTTGAAACCGGCGTCCAGGATGCTGCGCGGTCGGTTTATACGTGTTCCGCTGCAGCTACAGCCGTCGATTTCAAGACGTCGATCTGCGCGCGCGCATCGGCATTGATGGATTGCACCAAGCTCGACATCGATGTGCGGTCATACGATCCCGGCACCGCGATCACGATTTCGGATCCGATCGACGCCAGCGGCAACTATGTGTCGACGAATCTCGTCTACCAGCCGCCGGCCTGTCCGACCAGCAAGACGGTGGTCGTGCGCGGCTTCTATCAGTGGCCGCTTTATGTGACTGGCCTGGGCTACAATATCGCCAATATCAGTCGTGGAACGACGAGCAGCAAGCGCCTGCTGGCCGCGACGGCGGCTACCGGGCCGCAGTGATGGCAGGGATCGGGACAATGCGCGTGCGTATGGCAGCACTGGCAGCCTGGCGACAGGCCTTGCTGTTGCGAGACGATACGAGAGGCGTCTCCGCGGTCGAGTTCGCGATGATCATTCCGCTGATGTTCCTGATGTTCTTCGGCATGCTGGATGTTTCCAACGGTTTTGCCGTCGATCGCAAGGTCAGCCAGATCTCACAGGGGCTGGCCGATCTTGCGTCGCGCTACACGACGCTGGCGGAAACCGATGTCTCGAATTTCTTCATCATCGCCGATGCGATGCTGACGCCTTATGACAAGACGCAGCTCAAGGCGTCGATCAGTCAGGTCTATATCGATCCGTCGACCAAGATCGCCAAGGTGGTGTGGACGCGCGGCGATTTTCCCACCGGGAAAGTGAATGGCAATGATGTGGTCAGGAAAGTGAACGATATCGTATCGGTTCCCACCAATCTGATCGTCAAGGACGCCAATGGGAACTATCTGCCGAACCAGTATCTGATCCTCGGCGAGGCCAACTATACATACGTGCCGACGATCGGCTGGGTCGTGCCGAAGGGCGGACTCACGCTGTCCGATGCGATGTACACGCGACCAAGGCAAACGTCATGCGTCGTGATGGTGACGAGCTGCACGCCGTAATTTGCGATCATGCGCTGCGTATTTGTAGCTGCAGCGAACGATCGTCGATCCACTGTTCCGGATCATGCTTCAGCAAAAAGGCCGCGCTCGAGAGCGCGGCCTTTTCGTATTCAGTCGATCAGTTCGCAAGCATCAAGCTTGCGAGTGATCGTTTAGCCTGCAGCGCGGAGATTGTCGGCCGACGACTTGCCGGAACGACGGTCAGCAACGATTTCGTAGCTGATCTTCTGGCCTTCACGCAGGGTGCCGAGACCGGCACGCTCAACGGCGCTGATGTGAACGAACACGTCGTTACCACCATCGTCCGGCTGAATGAAGCCGAAGCCCTTGGTCGCGTTAAACCACTTCACTGTTCCCATGCTCATGGGGGTAGTCCCTTCTCAAAGATATAGTGTAGCCCACGCAACAAATGTGGGCTGGTGACATCGAATTTTTGGAAGGGTCGTCAGTCTAGACCGGCTGCACCGGGGGATAGATAATGTCGTCCGGCCGAAAATCGATTAACTCATATTAGGGGAAGCGCCCCCTCAAAACAATCCTGACGCGCACGATTTTTTGATTGCGCACGAACGGTCAGGAACGCTTACCCATCCGCGCATCGCGAGTGATCCGATGCGCGGATGGGTTGTCGTTGCGCTTTAAACTGTCGACAGTTTAAACGCTGGATGCGCTTAGCGGCGACGGAACTGACCGCGCGGCGGTGCGCCACGCGGAGGACCGCCGGGACGCTCGTCCTTGTGGCGGAAAATCAGACGACCCTTTTCGAGATCGTAAGGCGACATCTCGATGGTCACGCGGTCGCCGGCCAGCGTCTTGATGCGGTTCTTCTTCATCTTGCCGGCGGTGTAGGCGACGATTTCGTGTCCTGCGTCCAATTGCACGCGATAGCGTGCATCGGGGAGGATTTCGGTCACCAGTCCTTCGAACTGGATCAGCTCTTCTTTGGCCATTGTTAGCTCCAGATCGATCGGCTGTTAGCGTGGCCGCTGGGTGCGGTTCGGGGTTGTATTCGGTCGGCTTTCGCGGTGCAGGAAGGCAACGCCCTGCATCCCTTCTTTAGTCGCGGTTCCAGCCTGGTTGGCCGGACGTGAGATCGGCTCATGCCGTGCATTCTCGTGTCTCGCATTCTCGTTCCGACCATGATCGCGGTTCGGCTGCGATGCGCCGCCGTTGCCGCCATGAGGGCGACGACGATTGCGCGCGTTCTTGCCGGGCGCTCCGTCATTGCTGCGTGGTGCGTGCGGGGCGGAGCGACCGTTGCGCTGACCGCCACGGTTCTGGGAAGGCGACGGCCCCACGTCGTTGCGGCCTGGGGTGCGGCGGTCTTCCTTCGGAAGCGAAATGCGGATCAGCTTTTCAATATCGCGCAGATACGCCATTTCCTCGCCCGCGCAAAGCGAGATTGCGATGCCTTCGCGTCCGGCACGGGCCGTACGGCCGATTCGGTGGACATAGGTTTCCGGGATATTCGGCAGGTCGAAGTTCACCACATGGGTGATGCCGTCGACGTCGATGCCGCGGGCGGCGATGTCGGTGGCCACTAGGGTGCGGATTTCGCCGGTGCGGAACTGGGCCAGCGTACGCTCGCGATGGTTCTGCGACTTGTTTCCGTGGATCGCGGCGGCGGCGATGCCGGCGCGCTCGAGGCCCTTCACGACCTTGTCGGCGCCGTGCTTGGTGCGGGTGAACACCAGTGCGCGATCGACCGTCTCGGTCTTGAGGATCTGGGCGAGGATCGTCGGCTTGGCGGAGTGATCGACCAGCATGATCCGCTGGCTGATGCGCTCCACGGTGGAGGCAACCGGGGTCACCGCGACGCGGGCCGGATCCTTGAGCATTGCTTCGGCAAGATCGGCGATATCCTTCGGCATGGTGGCCGAGAAGAACAGCGTCTGGCGCTTGATCGGGAGCTTGGCAACGACTTTGCGAATGTCGTTGATGAAGCCCATATCGAGCATGCGGTCGGCTTCGTCGAGCACCAGGAACTCAACCATGTTGAGCTTGAGGCCGTTGCTCTGCACGAGGTCGAGCAAGCGGCCCGGGGTGGCGACGAGGACGTCAACGCCCTGCATCAGCGAACGGACCTGACGGCCCATCGGCACGCCGCCAATGGCCAGCGCCGATGCGAGGTGCATATGGCGGCCATAGGCGTTGAACGAGTCGAGGATCTGGCCGGAGAGTTCGCGGGTCGGGCTCAGCACCAGCACGCGGCAGGTTTTCGGCTGCGGCTTGATGCGGTTCTCAAGCAGACGGTGAAGGATAGGAAGCGCGAAGGAAGCGGTCTTGCCGGTGCCGGTCTGGGCGATGCCGATCACGTCCTTGCCGGTGATGGCAATCGGGATGGTCTGCGCCTGGATCGGGGTTGGGGTGGTGTAGTTTTCTTCTTTAAGCGCACGGGTGATGGGATCGGCGAGGCCGAATTCCTGAAAGGTGGTCAAAAGATTAATCTTTCCAAAGTGAAAGCAGGCGCCCGGCCATGATTCAAAGACCATGGGGCCAGGGAGCGCGCGAGTGTGTCTGGGACACCCGCGTGTTTGGGGCGTCAGTTCTGGTTAGCTGAAGGGGCAAGCCAGAAACCGTCGAACTGCCCTGAGGAGATCAGAGTAAAGACGGGATCAGAACACGCGGCTCGCAAGGACCTGATGATTCTCTAGGTCGTTCGATTGATATGGAACAGCAAGGCGGCGGATTCAAGGTCAATCGGCGTGAGGGTTAAAACCAGCGACAAAATACCGCTGCATGAAATTTAGACATGAGGCAATTTTTGGTGATTATTTAAGCTGATTGCCGTGTGCATGATCAATTTTTCTGCACAAAAAATAAACAGGCCAGCCTCAGCGTTTTGCGAAAATCGGAAACCAGCGAACAATCCCAAGCACTTAACGTGTGTTCCGGGGCTGGCACACTTCTTGCGATCTCCTTAACGCGCCGGCCGTGGGGCCGTTCCGCATTGATTTCGTCTGCGTCAGGGAGAGACCGCACATGATTACCAATTTGACTCACGCTATAGCCAAGCCGATGTCGCGCCGGAGCCTGATGGCTGCCGCGACGGGTCTGGCTCTGGGCCTGTCGGCATTTTCGCCGGCCAAAGCGGCAGACGACACCATCAAGGTCGGCGTTCTGCATTCGCTGTCGGGCACCATGGCGATTTCCGAGACCACGCTGAAAGATACCGTGCTGTTCATGATCGATCAGCAGAACAAGAAAGGCGGCGTGAACGGCAAGAAGCTCGAAGCCGTGGTGGTCGATCCCGCATCGAACTGGCCGCTGTTCGCCGAAAAGGCGCGCGAGCTGATCACCAAGGACAAGGTTGCCGTCGTGTTCGGCTGCTGGACCTCGGTGTCGCGCAAGTCGGTTCTCCCGGTGTTCAAGGAACTGAACAACATCCTGTTCTATCCCGTGCAGTACGAGGGCGAAGAGTCCGAGCGTAACGTGTTCTACACGGGTGCTGCTCCGAACCAGCAGGCGATCCCGGCGGTCGACTACCTGATGAAGGACGAGAAGGTGAAGCGCTGGGTGCTGGCCGGCACCGACTACGTCTATCCGCGCACCACGAACAAGATTCTCGAAGCCTACTTGAAGTCGAAGGGCGTCAAGCAGGAAGACATCATGATCAACTACACGCCGTTTGGTCATAGTGACTGGCAGACGATCGTGGCCGACATCAAGAAGTTCGGCTCGGCCGGCAAGAAGACCGCCGTGGTCTCGACCATCAACGGCGATGCCAACGTTCCGTTCTACAAGGAACTCGGCAACCAGGGCATCAAGGCGACCGACATTCCGGTTGTTGCGTTCTCGGTGGGTGAAGAAGAACTCGCCGGCATCGACACCAAGCCGCTGCTCGGCCATCTCGCGGCCTGGAACTACTTCCAGTCGATCAAGAGCCCTGAGAACGAGAAGTTCATCAAGGAATGGCAGGCCTTCACCAAGAATCCGAAGCGCGTGACCAACGACCCGATGGAAGCCACCGTGATCGGCTTCAACATGTGGGTGAAGGCGGTCGAGAAGGCCAAGTCGATCGAAGCCGACAAGGTCATCGATGCACTGCCCGGCATCGAAGCCAAGAACCTGACCGGCGGTACCTCGAAGATGCTGCCGAACCACCACATCACCAAGCCGGTGTTCATTGGCGAGATCAAGGCCAATGGCCAGTTCGACGTGGTCTGGAAGACCCCGGCCCTGGTGGCTGGCGATGCATGGTCGAAGGAGCTCGACGGCTCCAAGGACCTGATTGGCGACTGGGTTGGCAAGAAGTGCGGCAACTTCAACACCAAGACCAACAAGTGCGGCGGTCAGGGGTCCTGATCTCGCTCTGAGGTTCTGTGTTCTCCATCATTGCGGGCATTTTCCGCCCGCAATGATGATCCTCCCGAGACTCTTCTGACACGAGACTCCCAAAACTGGAGAAGGCGGTGAATCCGTCGCCTTCTCTTTTTTCTTCGGCCGGGGTTTTCCAGTGACTGATCTCCTTTATCGTTTCCGCGCGATCGCTGTTGCATTTCTGCTGATCGTCGCGACCGCCATTCCGGCCTTTGCGGGTCCTTTCGAGGATGCCGTCGCCAAATTCGCCAATGACGATTTCTCTGACAGCGACGAAGCCGTGGGCATCATCGCGACCTCAGGCAATCCGCGGGCTTTCGCTGTGATCACCGCGCTACAGGAAGGCCGGCTCTCCGCCGATCCCGACAGCAAGAAGGTTTATCTCACCGGCACCGACGGCAAGGTGACTGACGCTGCCACCGGCGAGGCCGTCGCTGAAGTGCCGGCCAGCGCCGCAGCGGTGCGCCTCAACAATCGTCTTCGCCGCAACATCGAATCCGCACTGGGCGGGCTCACGCTGATGTCGCCGGATCCCGCCAAGCGCATCGCCTCGGCGCAGTCGGTGTTCAAGAGCCACGAGACTGCGATGCTGCCGGTGATCGAGACCGCGCTGGAAAAGGAGACCAACAAATCCGCCAAGCAGGCCTTCACCGAGGCCCGCGCCGCGATCCTGCTCTACAAGGAAGATGCGACCGAGGCCGAGAAGATCGAATCCATCGCCATCATCAAGGGGCGCGGCGATCAGGACGCGCTGGCGCTACTCACCAGCCTGCCTGGCGACCAGACCATCGGCGTTGCGCGCAGCGCGGCCAGCGCCGTCACGGCGATCAACAGCCGGCAGACACTGTGGTCGATCGGTCAGAACGCCTGGTACGGATTGTCGCTCGGCTCGGTTCTCCTGCTCGCCGCCATCGGTCTCGCCATCACCTTCGGCGTGATGGGCGTCATCAACATGGCGCATGGCGAGATGGTGATGATCGGCGCCTATGTCACCTTCGTGGTGCAGGACGTCATCCGCACCAGCTATCCCGGCCTGTTCGATTACTCGCTGCTGATGGCGGTGCCGCTGGCCTTCATCGTCGCTGGTCTCCTCGGCATCGTCATCGAGCGCACCATCATCCGCTTCCTCTATGGCCGTCCGCTGGAAACCCTGCTGGCGACCTGGGGCCTGTCGTTGGTGCTGCAACAGGCGGTGCGCACCATGTTCGGCCCGACCAATCGTGAGGTCGGCAATCCCTCCTGGATGTCCGGCGCATTCGAGCTGGGTCAGCTCACGATCACATACAACCGGCTCTGGATCCTGTGCTTCACGCTTGCCGTGTTCGCGATCCTGCTGGCGATGCTGCGTTACACCTCAATTGGACTTGAGATGCGCGCGGTGACCCAGAACCGCCGCATGGCGGCCTCGATGGGTATCGCGACCTCGCGTGTCGACGCGCTGACTTTCGGCCTCGGCTCCGGCATTGCGGGCATTGCCGGCGTGGCGCTGTCGCAGATCGACAACGTGTCGCCCAATCTGGGCCAGAGCTACATTATCGACAGTTTCATGGTCGTGGTGTTCGGCGGCGTCGGCAATCTATGGGGCACGCTGGTCGGTGCGTTCTCGCTCGGCATCGCGAATAAATTTCTCGAGCCGGTGGCAGGCGCCGTGCTTGGCAAGATCGCCATCCTGGTGCTGATCATCCTGTTCATCCAGAAACGGCCGCGCGGCCTGTTCGCGCTCAAGGGCAGGGCGATCGAAGCATGACGCCGCATTTCCTCACCCGCACGCTGGATCGCAGCGCCACGATCTTCCTGCTGATCGTCGCCGCTGTCGGCATCCTCATTCCGCTGTCGAACCTGCTGCTGCCGGCGGACTCGCCGCTGCAGGTGCCGACCTATCTGATGGCACTGTTCGGCAAATATGTCTGCTACGCCATCCTCGCGCTCTCCATCGATCTGATCTGGGGCTATTGCGGCATTCTCTCGCTCGGACACGGCGCCTTCTTCGCGCTCGGCGGCTATGCCATGGGCATGTATCTGATGCGCCAGATCGGCTCGCGCGGCGTTTACGGCAATCCGCTGCTGCCGGACTTCATGGTGTTCCTGAACTACAAGGCGCTGCCATGGTATTGGTATGGCTTCGACATGTTCTGGTTCGCAGCGGCGATGGTGCTGATCGCACCGGGCATCCTCGCTTTCGTGTTCGGCTGGCTCACCTTCCGCTCGCGCGTGTCTGGCGTGTATCTGTCGATCATCACCCAGGCGATGACCTACGCGCTGCTGCTGGCCTTCTTCCGCAACGATTTCGGTTTCGGCGGCAATAACGGCCTGACCGATTTCAAGGACATCCTCGGATTCAACGTGCAGGCCGACGGCACGCGTGCGGCGCTGTTCGCGCTGAGCTGTCTGGCGCTGATCGTCGGCTTCCTCGTCTGCCGCGCCATCGTGACCTCGAAGCTCGGCAAGGTGCTGATCGCCATACGTGACGCGGAATCCCGCACACGATTTTTGGGCTATCGCGTCGAATCCTACAAGCTGTTCGTGTTCACGCTGTCGGCCTGCATGGCCGGTGTCGCGGGTGCGCTCTATGTGCCGCAGGTCGGCATCATCAATCCCGGTGAATTCGCCCCAGCCAACTCCATCGAAGCAGTCATCTGGGTCGCGGTCGGCGGCCGTGGCACGCTGGTCGGCGCGGCGCTCGGCGCGGTCGTGGTCAACTACGCCAAGACGGTGTTCACGTCCGGCGCCCTTGCTCCCTACTGGCTGTTCATGCTGGGCGCGCTGTTCATTCTCGTGACGCTGTTGCTGCCTAAGGGCATCATCGGCACCTTCAATGCGTGGTCGGAAAGCCGCAAAGCCAGCAATAGCGCGAATGCCGACAGCGCCGCAGCGGAAGATGGCGTCACCAAACCTCATCTGGCGGAGAAGGCGTGATGACCGTGATTGAAACGCCAGCCCCCGCAACGCCGGCCTCCCACGCGCCTGCTATCATTGATCCCGTCGTCGCGGCACGCGAGGCGGAAGCCCGGCAGAAGCGCATCACCTCGGCGCAGCTCTATCTCGATGGCGTCCATGTCTCGTTCGACGGCTTCCATGCTATCAATAACCTGTCGATGGTGCTGGCACCCGGTGAGATGCGCGCCATCATCGGCCCCAACGGCGCCGGCAAGACCACGATGATGGACATCATCACCGGCAAGACCAAGCCGGACGAGGGCGACGTCTATTTCGACGGCACCCATGATCTCACGCTGCTCGACGAGACCAAGATCGCCGAGCTCGGCATCGGCCGGAAATTTCAGAAGCCGACAGTGTTCGAGAGCCAGACGATTTACGACAATCTGCTGCTGGCGCTGAATGTCGATCACTCCGTGCGCGGCACGCTGTTCTGGCGCGGCAGCCGGGGCGAAGCCGAACGCATCGACAAGGTGCTGGAGACAATCCGTCTCACGGACTCGCGCGATCGGCTCGCCGGCAATCTCTCGCATGGCCAGAAGCAGTGGCTCGAAATCGGCATGCTGCTGGCGCAGGATCCGAAGCTGCTGCTGGTGGACGAGCCCGTCGCGGGCATGACCGACGTCGAGACGCATCAGACCGCCGAACTGCTGAAAGCAATCAACCGCGACAACAAGACCGTCATGGTGGTCGAGCACGACATGACCTTCGTGCGCGAACTCGGCGTCAAGGTGACATGTCTGCATGAAGGCACGGTGCTGGCCGAAGGCGCCATCGACGATGTGTCGACCAATGACCGCGTGGTCGAAGTGTATCTGGGGCGATAGAGTATGCTCAAAGTCGACAATATCAGCCTCTATTACGGCGCAGCGCAGGCCCTGCGCGGCGTCACCGTTTCGGCGGAGCCGGGTAAGGTCACCTGTGTCCTCGGCCGCAACGGTGTCGGCAAGACATCGCTGCTGCGCGCCATGGTCGGCCAGCAGGCGATTTCGTCAGGTTCGATCACCTTCGACGGCCAGGATATCTCGACGCTGAAGCCGTTCGAGCGGGCGCGGCGTGGTATTTCCTTCGTGCCGCAGGGGCGCGAGATCTTCCCGCTGCTCACGGTGGAGGAGAACCTCAAGACCGGTTATGCGCCGCTGAAGCGCGCCGACCGCAATATTCCCGACGACGTGTTCTCGCTGTTTCCGGTGCTGAACTCGATGCTCGGTCGGCGCGGCGGCGATCTCTCCGGCGGCCAGCAGCAGCAGCTTGCCATCGGCCGTGCGCTGGTGATGCGACCGAAGCTCCTGCTGCTGGATGAGCCGACTGAAGGCATCCAGCCCTCGATCATCAAGGATATCGGCCGCGCCATTTCCTATCTGCGCTCGCTCGGCAATATCGCTATCGTCCTCGTGGAACAGTATCTCGACTTTGCCTGCGAACTCGGCGACAACTTCGCCGTGATGGATCGCGGCGCGGTGAAATACACCTGTGACCGCAGCACGCTCGATCCCGCCGAGATCAGCCGCCAGATGGCGCTGTAACGCGGGCTCAAAGCCGGAGAGTGCATGCAGGCTGACAACACCACGCTGTCGCCCTCGGCGATCTTCGCCGCCAACCGTGCCCGCGGCGCGGTGAGGTTCGACGTGCATCTGGTGGAGGGCAAGACTCGCCGCCGCCAGCTACATGAATCCGGCTCGCTGCGCGTGCGCTTTCCGTCCCCTGAAGATCACGGCCTGTCGGCGATGTTCGTCAACACCGCCGGCGGTGCGGCCGGCGGCGACCGCTTCAATATCGATATCGCGGCCGGCGAGGGCGCGCGCCTGACAGTGACCACGGCGGCCGCCGAGAAGGTCTATCGCTCGCATGGTCCCGCGGCCGAAATCAATATCGCGCTGAAGGCCGAAGCCGGCGCGCATCTGTCCTGGCTGCCGCAGGAAACCATCCTGTTCGACCAAGCCCGCACCATCAGGCGCATCGATATCGATCTGGCCGATCGCGCGACGCTTTTTCTTTGCGAGATCGTGGTGTTCGGTCGTGCGGCCATGGGCGAGGTGATGCAGACGGGGTCTTTCGTCGACCGCTGGCGCCTGCGCCGCGGCGGCAGGCTGGTGTTCGCGGAAAACGTGCGGCTGGATGGTGATATCGCCGCGAAACTGGCGCGACCGGCCATCGGACATGGCGCCGTGGCGATTGGCACGGCGCTCATCGTGCCCGGTGACGAGGCGCTCATTGAGCGGCTACGCGAAGCCACGGATGGCGCCGGCGGCGAAGTCGGTATCTCCTGCTGGAACGGCTTTGCAATGGCCCGCTTCTGTGCACAAGATGCGGCCAAGCTGCGCGCCGACATGATGGCGGTGCTCGGGCGATCAGGCGCGATGCTGCCGCGCATGTGGCTCAACTAAACCTATCAGAGTGTTCGCATGAATCTCTCCCCCCGCGAAAAAGACAAGCTCCTGATCTCGATGGCCGCCATCGTGGCGCGCCGCCGGCTGGAGCGCGGCGTCAAGCTCAACCATCCCGAGGCTATCGCCATCATCTCCGATTTCATTGTCGAGGGCGCGCGCGACGGCCGTACCGTTGCCGAGCTGATGAAATCCGGCGCCGAGGTCATCACCCGCGCGCAATGCATGGACGGCATCGCCGAGATGATCCACGACATTCAGGTGGAAGCGACGTTCCCCGACGGGACGAAGCTCGTCACCGTTCACGAACCCATTCGTTGAGGCCCCACATGATCCCCGGCGAACGCTTCATCCAGAACGGCGAGATCGAACTCAATGCCGGCCGCAAGACCGTGACATTGACTGTGGCGAATTCCGGCGACCGGCCGATCCAAGTCGGCTCGCACTATCATTTCTTCGAGACCAACCCGGCGCTGAAATTCGACCGCAAGAAAGCCCGCGGCATGCGCCTCGACATCGCCGCCGGCACGGCGGTGCGCTTCGAGCCTGGCCAGAGCCGCGACGTGCAACTGGTCGAACTGGCCGGCAAACGCACGATCTATGGTTTCCGCGGCGATGTGATGGGGAAGCTCTGAACGCCTAGCCGCCGGCGCTGTCCATCATGAACGAGCGGAAGTATCGATCGATGGCCAGCGATATCAGGACGACCGAGACGAACAGAAGACAGCTGTACAATGACCAACGTCCGATATCGCTGCGGAACGATCGGATGCCAAGGATCACAAACCAGATGCCCAGAGCGATGCTGAACCAGTTGAACCAGGTGACAAGGATCGCCTCGGCAGCGTCCAGTTCGGCAATGAAGCCATCCGGAAATCCGAGCCACATGACGCGGGTCATGTATAGCCAGGACGTCAGCGCGAACAGCAGGCATGCCGCAACAAATGGATAGACGTTCTTCCATCTCACGATATCGGTCTCCGTCTCAGATCCCGACGCCGCGCGCCTTTTTGGGGTGCGCGAAGCTATGGAAGTCGCGGGTCACGCCGTCAATGAACGAAGGCGCAGGCTGCGCACTGATCGGGATGTCTGCGCCCCCGGCGGCATCGCTGCGTTCGAACCCACTCTCCTCATCTTCCATCGTTGGGAAGGCCTGATCTGATGCCCGTGAAAATCAAACGCTCCGTCTATGCCGACATGTTCGGCCCGACCACCGGCGATCGCGTACGGCTCGCCGACACCGATCTGATCATCGAGGTGGAGAAGGACTTCACCATCTACGGCGAGGAGGTGAAGTTCGGCGGCGGCAAGGTGATCCGCGACGGCATGGGGCAGTCGCAGGCAACACGGTCGCAGGGCGCCGTCGATACCGTCATCACCAACGTGCTGATCGTCGATCACTGGGGCATCGTGAAGGCCGACGTGGCCCTCAAGGGCGGCATGGTCCATGCCATCGGCAAGGCCGGCAATCCGGATATCCAGCCGGGCGTGACCATCAATGTCGGTCCGGGCACCGATGTCATCGCGGGTGAAGGAAAGATCCTCACTGCCGGCGGCTTCGACAGCCATATCCATTTCATCTGCCCGCAGCAGATCGAACACGCGCTGATGTCGGGTGTCACCTCGATGCTGGGCGGCGGCACCGGCCCGTCGCACGGCACCTTCGCGACGACCTGTACGCCCGGTCCGTGGCACATCGCGCGGATGATCCAGTCCTTCGATGCGTTCCCGGTCAATCTCGGCATTTCCGGCAAGGGCAATGCCTCGAAGCCCGCGCCGCTGGTGGAAATGATCAATGCCGGCGCCTGTGCGCTGAAGCTGCACGAGGACTGGGGCACCACGCCTGCCGCGATCGATAACTGCCTCAGCGTCGCCGACGACTACGACGTGCAGGTGATGCTGCACTCCGACACGCTGAACGAGTCGGGTTTTGTCGAGGACACCATCAAGGCCTTCAAGGGCCGCACCATCCACGCCTTCCACACTGAAGGTGCCGGCGGCGGCCATGCGCCCGATATCATCAAGGTCGCAGGCCTCAAGAACGTGTTGCCGTCGTCGACCAACCCGACCCGGCCGTTCACGCGCAACACCATCGATGAGCATCTGGACATGCTGATGGTGTGCCACCATCTGGATCCTTCGATTGCGGAAGATCTTGCCTTTGCCGAAAGCCGCATCCGCAAGGAGACGATCGCCGCCGAAGACATCCTGCACGATCTCGGCGCGCTCTCGATGATGTCGTCGGACAGTCAGGCCATGGGCCGGCTCGGCGAAGTGATCATCCGGACGTGGCAGACCGCCGACAAGATGAAGAAGCAGCGCGGCTCGCTGAAGGAAGACAAGGGCAACAACGACAATTTCCGCGTCAAGCGCTACATCGCGAAATACACGATCAATCCGGCGATTGCGCATGGTGTGTCGAAGCTGATCGGCTCGGTGGAGAAGGGCAAGATGGCGGATCTGGTGCTGTGGTCGCCGGCGTTCTTCGGTGTGAAGCCTGACCTCGTCATCAAGGGCGGCTCGATTGTCGCGGCGCCGATGGGCGATCCCAACGCGTCCATTCCCACGCCGCAGCCCGTGCATTATCAGCCGATGTTCGGCGCCTTCGGCCGCGCGCTGACGCAGTCGTCGGTTGTGTTCACATCGGGGGCAGCCGTGGCCGGCGGTCTCGCCAAGAAGCTCGGTATCCAGAAGTCGCTCTATGCGGTGGAGAACGTCCGCGACGGCATCTCGAAGAAAAGCATGATCCACAACGGCGCGACGCCGAAGATCGAGGTGGATTCGGAGACCTATGAGGTGAGGGCGGATGGCGAGCTTCTGACCTGCGAGCCGGCGGAAGTGCTGCCTATGGCGCAGAGGTACTTTATGTATTGATGCAACCTCGGTTGTCGTCCCCGCCTTCGCGGGGACGACAACCGAGGGGTCTTCGAAAGCCCCCTTCCTCCCCCTCGCATTCCCCCCTAATGTCCGTCCCGGCATTCTTAGCCACAATAACAAACCGGGAGGACTCCCCCTTGATCTACGTCGTTGCCACTTTGTCCGTGAAACCCGAAGCCCGCGCCGAACTGATCGAAGCTGCCAAGGCTTGTATCGCCGAGACCCGCAAGGAAGCGGGTAACATTGCCTATGATCTGCACGAGAGTGTCACCGATCCGACCCGCATGGTATTCGTCGAGCAGTGGGAGAATGCCGAGGCGCTGGTGCCGCACCGGACGCAGGAGCACATGAAGACCTTCGGCCGCGTTGCGGTGAAATGCTTCAGCGCGCCTCCGAAGATCGAAATCATCACCCCGGCTGACGTCGTGGTGCGCTAGAGCGTGCTCAAAAAAAAGCTGAACGAGAGATTCCATGATCCGCGCGACTGAGGTCAAAGGCCAATACAACTGGAAAGAGGCGGCGGTGGACACCGTCGTTCTCGACTTCGACGATCGTCATCGTCGCCGTATGGCGATGACGGGGACGCGCGGACTGGAATTCCTGCTCGATCTCGAAAACGCCGTCGCCTTGCGCGGCGGCGATGCCTTGGTGCTGGAAGACGGCCGCCTGATCGAGGTGGTCGCAGCGCCGGAGCCGTTGATCGAGATCCGTGGTACCGATCCCGGCCATCTGGTGCGGCTCGCCTGGCATCTCGGCAACCGCCATCTGCCGACGCAGATCATGGCCAAGGGACTGCGCATCCGCAGCGACCATGTGATCGAGGAAATGGTCAAGGGCCTCGGCGCGCGCGTGATCGAGATCGAGGCCCCGTTCGATCCCGAAGGCGGCGCCTATGCCGCTGCGCCTGAGCCGGCCGCACATGGGCATCACGGTCATCACGATCATGCTCATCACGATCATGGACATGATCATCATGGCCACGATCACGGCGAACATGACCATCGTCACCAGGCGCATGGTCATGCCGAGCATGTCCATGACGAGCATTGCGGTCACGATCACGATCATCACCATGATCACGACAGCAAGCACGACCACCATCGTCACTCTCATGCTCATGACCACAAATAGACCGGCGGACAATAGTTCGCTGAACGACTCTCCCGCCTTGTCTGCCGACGAAGGCGCTGCGCTGTACCGGCTGATGACCTGGCTGTCGCCGGCTTTTCCTGTCGGCGCGTTTTCCTATTCCAGCGGTATCGAATGGGCGGTGGAAGCAGGGGACATCACCAATGCCGCCAGCCTGCAGGACTGGTTGTCGGCGATGCTGTCCGATGGCGCAGGGTTTTGCGATGGCGTGTTTCTCGCTCATGTGCACCGCGCGGCATCTGACGGCGACGACAAGGCATTGCGTGAGGTTGCCGAACTCGCCAGCGCCTTCGCGCCATCAAGGGAACGTCAGCTGGAGACCACCACGCAAGGCAAGGCCTTCATTGAGATCGCACGTAATGCCTGGTCGCATGAGGGTATGGAGCGGCTGATCGCGATATGCGACAGCCCGATCGTCTATCCCGTTGCCGTCGGGCTTGTGAGTGCCGCCCATGGTGTGCCGCTCTCCGCAACGATGCATGGCTTTTTCCACGCGGTGGTCTCGAACTGGATTTCCGCTGGCGCGCGGCTGGTGCCGCTCGGTCAGACCGACAGCCAGCGCGTACTTGCAGCGCTGGAGCCCGTCGTCGTGACCACAGGCCATCGCGCCATGGCCGCATCCCTCGACGATCTCGGCGGCGCGACATTCCGCTCTGATATCGCCGGCATGCGTCACGAGACGCAGTATACGCGGCTGTTCAGGTCATGATTTGCAACGATACCCTCAACCCGGAGAGCATTTGACATGTCCAGTTTTCACGGTCCGCTCCGCGTCGGCATTGGCGGTCCCGTCGGCTCCGGCAAGACCGCGCTGATGGACCTGCTGTGCAAGACCATGCGCGAGCGCTACGACATCGCGGCGATCACCAATGACATCTACACGAAGTGGGACGCCGAATATCTGGTGCGCTCGGGCTCGCTGACAGCGGATCGCATTGCTGGCGTCGAAACTGGCGGCTGTCCGCATACGGCGATCCGCGAGGACGCCTCGATGAACCTCGCCGCCGTCGCCGACATGCGCGTCAAGTTTCCCGATCTCGACATGGTGCTGATCGAATCCGGCGGCGACAACCTCGCGGCGACCTTCTCGCCGGAACTGGCCGATATCACCATCTACGTCATCGACGTCGCGGCCGGCGACAAGATCCCCTCCAAGGGGGGGCCGGGCATCACGCGCTCGGACCTGCTGGTGATCAACAAGATCGACCTTGCGCCCTATGTCGGGGCTTCGCTCGAGAAGATGGACGTCGATGCCAAACGGATGCGCGGGGTCAGGCCCTTCGTGATGACCAATATGAAGACGCGGGAAGGTCTCGACCGGATTATCTCATTCATTGAGAGCAAGGGCGGTCTTAGGGCCAAGGCAGTCGCCTGAGACTTGTGAATAAGGCCTCTGCCGTAGTCTCACGAGCGGGCTTCGACTTGAGGCGTTCATATCGAGTTGGCTATAACGACGGGCTGGTCGATGCCCGTCGGCCAGTCTGTCGTGTGATATTGCGTTAAGCCTGTTTTTCAAGATTTGTCCGGTCCGGAAATAATTTCCATCGGGCTGGAACCAAATTGTTCCGGCATGATTGGCATACTCCTGAGCCGCTGACCCGGCAGCAACGTCTCCTAATTTCCCGAGTATCCGTGTGGTCCGGCTTGGCTTCATCATCGCATTACTGGCACTGGTCGGAGCTCTGCTCTCCGGCCTTGCGGCCTATCGCGTGCATGACCAGGAGCTGGCGATCGAGAATATCGCGCTGGGCCGGGCCGTGGATATCCATGCCAGCCTGGTGCAGGAGCGTCTGACCGAGCGCGAATTGCTGGCCCGGGTTGCAGCCGGGCTGTTTCGTGCCCCCACGGTCATGAAGGCCAATATGCTGCAGCCGTTGCGGTCTTCGATCTACGCCTTCAAGACCGATTTCGCCATCGCCGGATGGATCGCTCGCCTGCAGCCGAATGAATTGGCGGCCGCCAGCGCGGAGCTCGCCAGTGCCGGCTACCGCAATCCCACGATCCGCAACTACAACGACGATCGCCTCGATGCCAAGGCGCTGGAGCAGCCGCTGGACGTGCTGATGGATGTGGAGCCACGCAATTCCGTCACCGACGGCTTTGCCGGTCGCGTCCTGAACTTCTCCCCCATCACAGGGCCAACGCTGGCTCGCGCCCTGAACGAAGGCAAGCCGGTTGCCTCCAATCCCACGCCGCTGCAGCAGCCCGATGGACAGCTGGGATTGGTACTGGTGACGCCAGTGGTGTCCGAGGGCAATCCCGCGCCGGCCGGCTTCGTGTCGTTCTCCTATGAACTCGGACCGTTGATGCTGGCCAATGACGAGATGTCATTGTTCTCGGTGGCGCTGAAAGATCCGCGTGTCGCTGATGGCGAAATCGTCGCCGACGACGACGGCAGGGTAACGGCGCGCCCGTTGGTGGGGAATGGTCCTGCGCTGGCAGTCCTGCGCACGGTTTCGTTCGGAGGGCGTGACTGGTCGCTGGGCTATTATCCGAAGATCAATACCGAGCTGCGCGCGCAGCGCACCGCGATCATCGTCGGCGGGTTCGGCCTCGCGCTGACGGCCATTGTTTGCGGGCTATTTGGCTATGTCTCTTACGCCAATCTGCGGCTGCGGCGCGAGGTAGAGATCCGCATCGGCTTTGAACGTCGCCTGACCGCCGTTATCGACGAGCTCAATCATCGCGTGAAGAACATTTTGGCGGTGATCCAGTCCATCGTGACCCGCACGCTGCGTCACGGCTCCGACGTGGACAGCGCGCGCGATCTCCTGATCGGCCGCATTCACGCGATGTCGAATGTCGTCTCGCTGTTGAGCGAGAGCCAGTGGCAGGGCGTGCAGCTCAAGGGCCTGTTCGAGGCGCGTGCGATCCCGCATGCCGACCGTATCGCACTGGAAGGTCCGGACATCATTGTCAGCGCGCGCGCTGCGCAGAGCCTGTCGCTGCTGTTCTTTGAGCTGGCCTCGCATTCCGACGAGGGCCTGTCGCTGGTGGGCAAACATCCGCATATCGTTGCGCATTGGGAGATTACGGGCAGTGAGCCGGATGGGCTATTCAATTTCCGCTGGGAAGAGTTCAATACCAGTGAAGCAACGCGGCGGCCGGACAGCGATTTCGGTCTGGTGCTGCTCGATCGCGTGGCGCCGGAAGCGCTGGGTGGCACGGCGAAGCGCTACTTCACCGATGTGTCCTACGTCTATGAATTAACGGCACCCGTCGAAACGGTGATCGACATGACCGAGCGCGACCGGACTGAGGCGCTGGCGAAGCCGATCAGATAATCGATCCCAACAAAAAAGCCGTCGTTTCCGCCGGCTTTCGTATTCGTTGTATCCGCTGCGCCTGTTAGTGCGCAGCTTCCAGAGCGGCAGCTTCCGCCTTGGCGATGGTGCCCTTGACCGCGGTCTGCACCTTTTCAAAGGCGCGGACTTCGATCTGTCGGACACGCTCGCGCGAGACGCCGAACTCCGAGGCGAGATCTTCCAGCGTCATCGGTTCATCGGCGAGGCGACGCGCCTCGAAGATGCGCCGTTCGCGCGGGTTGAGGACACCGATGGCGCCGTTCAGCGCCTGACGGCGATGATCGAATTCCTCGTGCTCCGCCATGATGGTTTCCTGATTGGGCGAGTTATCGACCAGCCAGTCCTGCCATTCGCCGGCTTCGCCGTCGTCACGGATCGGTGCGTTGAGCGACGCGTCGCCACCGAGGCGGCGGTTCATGTCGATCACGTCCTGTTCCGTCACGCCGAGACGCGTGGCGATCAGCTTGACCTGGTCGGGGCGAAGATCGCCTTCGTCCAGGGCGGAAATCTTGCTCTTCGCCTTACGCAGGTTGAAGAACAGCTTCTTCTGGTTCGCGGTGGTGCCCATCTTCACGAGCGACCACGAACGCAGGATGTACTCTTGAATCGAGGCCTTGATCCACCACATGGCGTAGGTGGCCAGGCGGAAGCCTTTCTCCGGCTCGAAGCGTTTCACAGCCTGCATCAGACCGACGTTGCCTTCCGAGACAACTTCGGAGATCGGCAGACCGTAGCCGCGATAGCCCATGGCGATCTTGGCGACGAGTCGCAGATGGCTGGTCACAAGGTGATGTGCCGCGTCGCGATCGTCGTGCTCGCGCCAACGCTTGGCAAACATATATTCCTGCTGAGGTTCCAACATCGGAAACTTGCGGATCTCGGCGAGGTAATGCGAGAGGCCGGATTCTCCATTGAGAACCGGAAGGGTAGCTGTACGGGCCATTATGATGCCCTCCAGTGGTTCAGACCCCCGATAGCGGCGGGCCAGGCAGCGAGCGCTTTGTTAAAGCCGCCCTGGCTGCGATGTTCCGCGTCTCATTTGACGCAGGTGCAACATACACCCTACTACAAGCGTATTGAAAGTGAATTCCCTGTCACGTTCCCGTGGGGCTCATATAAGCGTTTGGAAAGGCTTACTTTTTTATATGCATCTGCGTCATTCTGGCACGGCCATATGGGCCCGTAAAACCGCCAGATCGTGAGGAAGATCGCTGGTCCACTCCAGAATCTCGCCCGTGCGAGGGTGCTCCAGAGCGAGCAAATAGGCGTGAAGCGCCTGCCGGTCGAGCGCTTCCAGCGCCGCGCGGCTCTTTACGCCCAGCGACGACGCCTTGGTCTTGAAATGCGAGCCATAGACCGAATCCCCCATCAGCGGATGCTGGATATGCGCCAGATGCACGCGGATCTGGTGCGTCCGCCCGGTCTCGAGTTGGCAGGCCAGCAGGGTGGCGATCGGCTTGCCGTGGCGATCCGGGAATTCCTGCAGCACTTCCCAATGGGTGACGGCATCGCGCCCGCCTTCGCGGACCGCCATTTTCTCGCGGGCATGGGGGTGCCGGTCGATCGGCGCTTCCACGGTACCGCGCGGCCGGTTCGGAATGCCCCAGGCAAAGGCCATATAGCCGCGCCGCATTTCGTTGGTGCGGCCGTGATCGGCGAATTGCGCCGTCAGCGACGCATGGGCGGCGTCGTTCTTGGCGACCACCATCAGGCCGGTAGTGTCCTTGTCCAGCCGGTGCACGATGCCCGGCCGCTTGACGCCGCCGATCCCCGACAAAGACGCGCCGCAATGGGCGATCAGCGCATTCACCAGCGTGCCGGTCTCGTGGCCGGCGGCGGGATGCACGACGAGGCCCTTGGGCTTGTTGATGACGATGATGTCCTCGTCCTCGAACACGATATCGAGGGCGATATCCTCGCCTTCGGGCTCCGGCGCGATGGCCGGCGGGACGTCGATTGTGATCGTATCGCCGGCAGCGACATGATAAGCGGGGTCGCGCACGGGGGTGGGGTCTTGCGCAGACCGGGTGATCGTCACCTGGCCGGCGAGGATCAGCGCCTTCAGCCGCGACCGCGACAAAGCCGGGCTGCGCACGGCGAGCACGCGATCGAGCCGGGTCGAGCCTTCGTCGCCCTGCACCGTGACATCCAGCCGTTGATCGTTCATTCCGTAAAGCCTTACCTGACAGAAGCGTGTTGCTTCGAGAGCCGTGAATTAAGAGACGAGTGTTTGCATGACCCAGCCCGCCGCCGATAGCGCGCCCGAACCGACCCTTGAACAGGCCGCCATGATCGCGCGCGTCCGCCGCATGATGCTGATCGCGGGCCTGACCACCGCCCTGGGCGTCGGCGCGCTGCTCGTCGTGATCGGCTACCGCCTTTTCCGCACGGATGGAAGCATTGTGACGTCGGCGACGACCGCGACCCTGCCGAAAGGCGCCAAAATCCTCTCCACGGGGGTAGCTGGCGACCGGATCGTGCTGACGCTGGACGTCGGCGGCAGCACCGAAATCCGCACTTTCGACGCCAAGAGCCTGAAACCCGCCGGCACGCTGAAATTCGCCAGCGAGCCCTGAGGTTCGCCAAAACGAACCCAAGGGTTCGCCTGCGAACCATAACCATATAAGTGGGCGAGGGGGCGGCAGCATCTTGCAGCCATCGCCATTCCCGGCTATCCCCTCCCGCGCACGCTCCGTTCGTCTAACGGTTAGGACATGGCCCTCTCAAGGCTAAAATAAGGGTTCGATTCCCTTACGGAGCGCCATAATTTTACAAAAAATAGAATGAAATCAAAGACTTAGATTGTGTTCGATTCCCATTTTCGGGTAGTCGTCCTACACGTCAGCGCGCAAAGCCTCTCTAGTGTAGTCGCATCGATCAATAATCGCATATTAGCAATGCGGGGAAATAGACGCTGCTCGAAGCCATCAACCCGCCTCTAAAATACCAGTTGGGTCGCCGCCCAGCTGCGTACGAGCTTCAAGAGTTCGCCGACTGTAAAGAAACATGAATTTCTTATACAGTCCGCCGGCTGAGTTCGAATGGCAGCTTCTGGTGCATTGCGGACATTGAGGGCCAGCTCCCACCTATTGGTTTTTTCCCGGCGTGGTTCGCAGCGGGCACGTACGGTCGGAATCATTTTCTGTCGATCTCGGTCGTCACGGGCGTCCTTCCGCATGTGCTGAAGCACGTCTTCAACCAGCGCCGTCCGGACAGGCTCACGGCAATTGGCCATATCTAGGTGTCCCGATTTCGGGCCGCGCGAATGATGGGTTTCCTTCGGGGCATGCGATGCATATGGGCGCTCTTGCGAGCGCGGCATCGTCGTTCGATAGACCTTATCGAGAATTCACCTGGACAGCGTCGGTCGGTGTTTCGCTGACGAGGATCTATGTGCTGGCTCACTGGACGAGCGACGTCGTAGCAGGCTTCGCGAGCGGCTTTTTGATCGGAGCCTGCAGGTCATGCGCTGTGAGCGGGCTGAAGATATTCCAACGGGAAAGATCGCATTTGCGGGGAGTTTCTTTTCCTCTCACAGAGGATTGCAGATGACCACGAACGACAGGCTTCTTGCACGCCCATCGGTGACCCGAAGAGATGTCGTGGGCGTCGCGAGCTTGAGCATCGCAGCGACTGCCTCTGCCGCACCCGTACTCGCGCAAGAAACCCGTCCATGGCTCGGCAAGGAATTTCTATTCGACCGCGTCTGACGCCGATTGTATTCCTTTGCAGCGAAAATAACGCAACAGATTATCTTTTCGGAAAAGCTATATTGACACGGGTCTAAGATCGGGGGACGCAAATCTGCGCGCTTCTAGATGGGCGCCATCGATGAGCCTTCCATCAAAAATGAGGCATGGACAGTCGCCTGCTATACGCAGATGCTTTTCGCCTGCCTGCCTATAAGTCCTGGAGAATAGCTGTGCTGATCCATTCTTACCCGCGCCGTTCGCTGCTAGCTGCCGTGGCCGTGGTTGCGACCTTAGCCGTGCCTGCCATAGCTTCAGCACAGGATGGCCCGGTCCGCGTTGGCTTGCTAGCTCCCTTGACCGGCACAGGTGGTCCTTACGGGCAGGAGGAAGAGCAGGCTGCTCGCGCGGCGGTAAAAATTATCAATGATGCCGGCGGCGTGCTCGGCCGCAAGCTCGAGCTTCTCGTGGCCGACGACGAAACCCAGCCGACCGCAGGAGTTGCCGCTACGCGAAAGCTGATCGATATCGACAAGGTCGTCTCCATCGGCGGCGTGTGGAGCAGCGCCGTGGCGCTGGCGATCAAGCCGATTACGTTGGAAAAGAATGTGCTGCTCACCGTCAACGGCTCGGCGGACGAGATCACCGACGGCGATAACAAGAATCTGGTCTGGCGTTTCCAGACTAATGGCAAGAGCTGGGGCGAAGGCTTTGCCAAGGCCATGATCAAGGACGGCATCAAGAGCGCCTCGATCCTGGTGCTGCAGACGCCGTTCACCCAGAGCACCATCGCGCCGTTCCGCAAGGCGTTCACCGATGCCGGCGGCAAGGTGCTGGATGAAGTCTCGTTCAACGCCGGCCAGCCCTCCTATCGCACCGAAGTCGAGCGCATTTTTGCGAAGAAGCCCGAGGCGGTGTTCGTCGCGGCTTACATCAACGAGCTTGGCGCCATCGTGAAGGAAGCCTTCCGCTCGGGTTACGAGAGCAAGGTCTATGCATTCGGCAATGCGACCGGTCCGCAATTCGTCAAGAATGTCGGCGCCAATGTCGCCGAGGGCATTGTCTGGACCCAGCAGGTGCCAGTCGGAAAGTCGGCTGCCTATAGCCGTTATCTGAAGGAGATCGGCAGGCCGGAAGGCACCATCATGACCTTCGGTGCGCAGGTGTTCGACCAGATCGTGCTCACTGCGCTGGCCATCGAAAAGGCCAAGAGCACGGATGCCACCAAGTTCGGTCCCGAATTTGCAGCGCTGGTGAACGCCGATGCACCGTCGCTCGGTGATCCCGCCGAGGCCCTGAAGGCGCTGCGTGAAGGCAAGCCGTTCCGCTACGCTGGCGCGGCGTCGGACTTCAAGTTCGCGAAGAATGGCGACCAGACCAATCTCAGCTATGGCCACTTCGTCATCAAGTCCGGCGAGAGCAAGCTGCTCGGCGAGATCCGCTGAGGCAATGCTCGAGGCGAACGATGTCAGTGTGGTCTATGAAGGCGGCTTCACAGCGCTTGCCGGCGCATCGGTGACGCTTGCCGCAGGCGCCGTTACGGGCCTGATCGGCCCGAACGGTGCCGGAAAGTCCACATTGTTCGGCGTGCTGGCTGGCGCCGTGCGCCCAGTGAAGGGCGAGGTGCGTCTGGCCGGGGAGGCCGTGACCCGTCACGGCCCGGTCTGGCGTGCGCGCCGTGGTCTCGCGCGCACGTTCCAGCTGTCGCGCGAACTGGCCAGCCTCTCCGTGCTCGAAAACGTTCTCGTCGCCAAGCCCGCGATGTCCGGCGAGCGACTACTGTCGCTCGTCTTCGCCCGCGGTGCTGCACGCCGTGAGGAGGATGCCGCCTTTGAGAAGGCGCGCGCTCTGCTTCAACGTGTCGATCTCTGGAAGCTCGCCGATGCGCCGGCCGGCGCGCTGTCAGGCGGGCAGAAGAAGCTGCTCGAAATCTGCCGGGCCTTGATGCTCGATCCGCGCATCGTGCTGATGGACGAGCCGAGCGCCGGCGTGAACCCGACGCGGATCGGCGAGATCGTCGAATTCGTCAAAGCGCTGCGGCAGGAGGGCACGACCTTCGGCCTCGTCGAGCACAATATGGGGATGGTCCGCGCTCTGTGCGATCATGTCTATGTCCTCGCCGAAGGGCGCGTGCTGACCGAAGGCAGCTTCGAACATGTTATTGCGGATGCGCAGGTTGCCTCCGCCTATCTGGGCACGCAGCCATGACATCGCTGGCGTCCGGACTGGAATTGCGCGACGTGGTCGCGGGCTATGGCGGTCAGCCGATCCTGCATGGTGTCAGCCTCAAGGTGGCGGCAGGCGAGACGCTGGTGGTGGTCGGCCCGAACGGCTCCGGCAAATCCACGCTGATGAAGACCGTCGTCGGGCTAATCAAGCCGATGTCCGGCACCGTGCAACTGGGCGATGCCGATGTGTCCGCGCTCGGCGCCCCCGCGCGAGCCGCGCGTGGTCTCGCTTACGTGCCGCAGGAAGCCAATGTGTTTCGCAACATGACCGTGCTGGAGAACCTGCAGGTCGGGCATGAATTCGTTGCGGCGCCCAAGGGGCCAACCTTTGCCGGGCGGCTCGACGCTGTGCTCGATCTGTTTCCCGAAATTCGCGCCAAGCTGCGCACGGCCGCGGGTCATCTCAGCGGCGGCCAGCGGCAGATGGTGGCAATGGCCGCGGCCTTGATGCCGAATCCATCGGTGCTGGCGCTCGACGAGCCGTCGGCGGGGCTGTCGCCGCGCAATGCCGAATTGCTGTTCGAGATCATCGGACGTGTCGCCGCCTCCGGCGTCACCATGCTGATCGTCGAACAGAACACGCGCCTCGGTCTCGGCGCTGCCGATCGTGGAGTCGTGCTGGTCAGCGGCCATGTGCGCCTTGCCGCACCTGCCGCGACGGTGCTGGCCGATCCCGAAATCCGCAGCCTTTATCTCGGAGGCGCGTGATGGGTCAGCTTCTCATCAATGGCCTCGTCACCGGCTTGTTGCTGGCTTTGCCGGCGCTGGCACTGTCGCTGACCTTCAGCGTGCTGCGCTTCGCCAACTATGCCATCGGCTCCTACATCACTTGCGGCGCCTATCTCGTTTATGTCGGCAATGTGCTGCTCGGCTGGCCGCTTTGGCTCGCGGCAAGCGTCGGCGCGATCCTGTTCGCGGTCATCGCCGTCGGCATCGACTGGCTCGCCTTCCGCCCGCTGCGCAATCGCTCCGGCGTGACGCTGCTCGTGGCCTCCATGGGCGTCGCCATCGCGCTGGAGAACGTGATCCGCTTCTTCGCCGGCAATTCGCCGCGCGCCTATGACGTAGCCGTCGCGCGACCGATCCGCTTTGGCGACATCCGTCTCAATCACGAGCAGCTCACCATATTGATGACGGTCGTTACGGCGCTTGCCGTGGTCTGGATCGTGTTCCGCTTCACGCGGCTCGGGCGCATAATGCGCGCGGTCGCCGACAATCCCGATCTCGCCGCCGTGCGCGGCATCTCGCGTGGGCGCGTGGTTGCCTGCGTCTGGCTGATTTCGGGCACGCTGGCGTCGTTGTCCGGCGTGCTGGTCGGGCTCGATGCCAATGTCGAGCCGCAGATGGGCTGGACTTATCTGTTGCCGGTGTTCACCGCCGCCATTCTTGGCGGCATCGCCAATCCGATGGCGGCGGTTGCCGGCGCGCTCACGCTCGGTATCGCGGAGGAACTGGCGACACTGGTGATGCCGGTACACTACCGGATGATCGTCACCTTCCTGGTGATGGTGGCGCTGCTGCTGCTTCGCCCCTGGGGCCTGTTCGGAACGCGGTGGGTGACGAAATGACGGTCTATCTCATCGCAACGCTCACGGTGGTTGCCATCGCTGCGCTGGCCGGTCTCGCGTTGAATCTGCAATGGGGCATGGGCGGGCTGGTGAATTTCGGCCTGTTCGGCCTCTACATGCTAGGTGCTTACATTGCGGGACTGCTCACAGTTCAAGGCGTGCCGCCGCTGCTTGCGCTTGCTGCTGCGATGATCGGCGTCGCTGCGCTGAGTGCGGTGAGTGCGCTGATCTCGGTGCGGCTGTCGGAAGACTATCTGGCCATCGTTACGCTCGGCTTTGCCGAATGTCTGCGCCTCGTCATCAGCTATGAAGGCTGGTTGACCAAGGGTATGCTCGGCGTGGCCGGCATCGAGCGGCCGTTCCAGAACCAGTGGCCGCGCGGGTTCGGCGATATCGGCTTCCTCGTGCTGGCGCAGCTTGCGGTGGTCGTCGTCTATGCCGTGCTGCAGGGCCTCGCACGCTCGCCATTCGGCCGCCTTGTGCGCGCCACGCGCGACGATCCCGGCGTTGTCGAGGCGCTCGGCAAATCGGTGCTGTCGGTCCGCGTTCGTGTCTTCGCATTGGGCGGCGCCATTCTCGGCATCGCCGGCAGCCTGCATGCGTTTTATTACACCTATATCGATCCGACCCAGTTCGGTCCGATCATCACGGCCTACGCTTTCATGGCGGTCGTGGTCGGCGGTCGCGGCAGCAATCGCGGTGTGCTCGTCGCCGCCTTCACGCTGATCTTCCTGCTCGAAGGCAGCCGCTTCCTGATCGATCTCGTGCCCGGTCTCGGCGCGTCGGAACTTGCCGCGATCCGGCTGTTCCTTGTCGGCGTGGGGCTGGTTGTTCTACTGATCTTCAAACCCGACGGTTTTGGCCGCGAGCCGCGCTCGGCGCTCGCAAACAAAATCAACTGATCCCAGGAGTTTCCCATGGCCCGCGTCACCCTCAAGCGCCGCGACGATCTGCCCGACCATCTCAAGCCGCTGTGGGATCGTATGACCACCTATGGCCCGTTCGCAGAACAGGCCGGTGCGATGGCCCAACGGCTGCCGATTTTTGAGCACATGTGGCGCCTGCTCACAGAATTGTCCGACGAAGGCGTGTTGAAGAAGCGCTATCTCGAACTCGGCATTGTCGCGACCTCGCTGGTCAATCAGTGCGAGTTCTGCGTCGCCCAGCATTCGCCCAAGCTGGCAGTGGAAGGCATCACGCCGGACGGCGCCGCCAATCTGCTCGACTGGGAGAAGCATCCGGAACTGGACGAGGTCGATCGTCTGGTCGTGGAATATGCCATCGCGGTTACATCGAACTGGAGCCGCATCCGCGATGCCATGTTCGAGCGTCTGCGCGCGCATTTCAGCGAACCGCAGATCGTAGAGCTGACTTGGCGCATCGCGCTATGCGGCGCGTTCAATCGCTTCAACGACGTGCTGCAGGTGGAAGTGGACGTGTGACCTAATTCTGCTGTCCAGCGTCGAGGACCGGCGAGCGAAATCATAGGGATGATCGAGCGTCAGGTTGGCGGTGATGCCGAAGCCATATGTCTGGTAACTTGCGCCATCGCCGAAACGAACGCGTTGGCATTGGGACGCTGCACGCCGTGGGTAATCAGCTAGCTCAGTATGAGTTCGCCGTTTACATGAGTGAGATTAACCCGGCGCCAACGCCAAGCTGCGGCTTGGGAAACGAAATGGGCTCGCTCTTACGTCTGTTCTTTTCAGTATTTCCGAGATGACCGGCAAAACCGGCAATGGGTGCATTCAATGCTGCGCCGATAAATAGCGGTGAATCAGGACTAGCCGAGATAAAGAATATCCACGATTGGTCTGCCTCGCATGTCAGGGCACGAGTAGCATAGTGAGATCATTTCCCGAAAACGGCGGTCGAGTTCGATTTTGCAAAACACCCGATCGTCAGGCCAATTTTCTCAACGCTTCGTCATCTCTGGAATAATCGCGCAAAGTTTTTCGATGCATTGACACCCGCCGCGCGCTCCGTCTTCAACAAATCATCGATTACCGTTTCGTTTGATTGAGGGAAGACATGTCGTTGGGTTTGATATCACGTCGTCGCATCCTGGCTCTCGGCGGCGCTGCCGCCATCGCGAGTTCATCGGCCTTCGCGCAGAGCGAGCGCGTCGCGAAAATTGGTCTGGTGCAATCGACCACCGGCGGATCGGCGGCGCTCTACGGTACGGAACAAAAGCAGGCCATTGAACTGGCCTTTGACGAATTGAACGCAAGCAAGACGCTGAACGGCATCCGGCTGCATGCGCTGCATTCCGACGATGGCGCTGATCGCGGCCAGACCGTCAACATCTTCCAGCGGCTGATCCGGCAGGACAAGGTCGTCGCCATTCTCGGGCCGACGCTGTCGAACTCCGCCTTCGCCGCCGATCCGCTGGCGCAGCAGGCCGGCATTCCCGTGATCGCCAGCTCCAACACCGCGCCGGGCGTGACCAAGATCGGCGATTTCATCTTCCGCACCAGCGTGCCCGAAGATCAGGTGTTTCCGACGGTGCTGGGCTATGCCGTGAAAAAGCACGGCATCAAGCGCGTCGCGCTGATCTACGGGCTGGACGACGCGCTGACCCGCGGCGCGCACGACGTGCAGAAGAAGGCGGTGGCCGATCTCAAGCTCGAGCCGGTCGGCATCGAAAGCTACCAGCGCGGCGATGTGGATTTCTCGGCGCAGCTCACCAAAATCCGCGCGCAGAATCCGGACGCCGTCATTCTTGGCACGCTGGCCGAAGAGGCCGCCGCCATCCTGCGCCAGGCCAGGCAGCTCGGGATCGACAGCAAGATCGTGTTCATCGGCTGCAACGCCAACATTTCCGCAAAACTGTTCGAACTGGCAGGCCCCGCCGCCAATGGCATCATTGTCGGCGCAACCTGGTTCTCCGGCTACGACAGCCCGCGCAGCAAGGCCTTTGTAGCAGCCTACCAGAAGCGCTATGGCTCGACGCCAGATATCTATGCCGCGCAGGGCTACGACGCCGCCTATCTGATCGCCGAAGCGATCCGCCGCGCCGACAGCGTCACCGACGGAAAGTTGATCCGCGCCAAGCTGGCGGAGATCACCGGTTTCGACGGCGTGCTGGGCAAGTTCGGCTGGACCGCGGATCGCGACATCACCGCCCAGCCTAAGGTGCTGATCGGCGACGGCAACAGCAAGACCTTCGTCGCCGCGCCGGGCGCTTGAGGTCGGCATGCTGTTACAACAACTGGTAAACGGCCTCTCGCTCGGGGCCGTTTACGCCGTATTTGCGATCGGCTTCACGCTGGTGTTCGGCGTCATGAACGTGCTCAACCTGGCGCAGGGTGCCGTCTTCATGTGGGGCGCCTATGTCGGGCTCGAAGTGGTCGGGCGGCTCGCACTGCCGTTGCCGCTGGCGATCCTCGCTGCGGCGGTCGCGGCAGGCTTGCTCGGCGTGTTGAGCGAGCTGATCGTGTTTCGCCCGTTGCAGCGGCGCGGCGCGCATCGCTGGATGGGCATGGTCGGCAGCCTGGCGCTGGCGCGCATCCTGATCGGCCTGGCGCAGGAAGTGTTCGGCACCCAGGTGGTGCGCTATCCCGACAACGCGCTGGTCGGCGCCTCGCTGGACCTGTTTGGCGCGCGATTGCAGCTTCTTCAGATCGTCTCGATCGGGTCGGCTCTGGCGATGGTGCTGGCGCTGGCGCTGCTGCTGCGGCTGACCAATCTCGGCCGCGCCATTCGCACCATCGCGTTCAGCGAGACCGTCGGGCGGCTGGTCGGCATCCCCGTCGACCGCGTGCGGATCGCGACGTTCTTCGTGTCGGGCGCGCTGGCCGGCGGCGCCGGCGTGCTGTGGTCGCTGCTGTTCCAGTCGGTGTCGCCGTTCATGGGCGACAGTATTCTGCTGAAGGGCCTGACGGTGCTGATCCTCGGCGGGCTCGGCAATGTCGCGGGCGCCTTGGTCGGCGGCCTGCTGCTCGGCCTCGTCGAGGTCGGCTCTATCGTCGCGGTCGGCTCGGGCTATCGCGACGCGGTGGGTTTTGGACTCGTGCTGCTGATCCTGATCGGCAGGCCCACCGGCCTGTTCGCCACACAGGAAACCAAGCGGGCATGATCGATCTCTTCGAAGCCTATCACAACGTCATCGATCTCTGCCTGCTGAACTCGGCGCTGGCTTTTGGCTGCTTCCTGCTGCTCGGCGTCAACCTGTTCTCGCTGGCCACCGGCGGGCTGATGGCGCTGGGCGCCTATCTGTCGATCTGGCTGACAATGCAGCAGGGCTGGGCGTTCGCTCCGGCGCTGGTGGCATCGTTGGTGATCGGGTCTATCGCGGCCTTCGCGCTGGGCTCGCTGGTGCTGCGGCTGCGCGGTGACTATTTCACCATGGCGACGCTGGCTTTCACCGAGGTGGTGCGCGTCATCGCATTGAACTGGGATGCGGCCACCGGCGGTGCGCTGGGCGTGTTCGGCATTCCGAAGTTGACCGAGACGTGGCAGCTCGCGCTGCTGCTGGTGGTGGTGGTGTACTTTGCTTGGGCCGTCCGGCGGTCGCGGATCGGCGAGCGGATGCGCGCGGTGGCATCCGACGAATTGGCCGTCACCACGGCTGGCTATGACGTGGCGCAATTCAAGCTGGCGATCTTCACGGTGTCCGGTGCGATTGCGGGGCTGGGCGGCGCACTGGCGGCGCATCTCAACATGTTCGTCGCGCCCGGCGATTTCGGATTCTTGCGCAGCGTCGACACCGCCATCGCGCCAGTGCTCGGTGGCGCCTGGAACGTGCTCGGCCCGGTGATCGGCGCCACCATCATCACGGTGCTGCCGGAAGTGCTGCGGTTCTCGGCGCAGATGCGCGAGATCCTGGTGGGGGCGGCAATGCTGATCGCCGTGCTGTACCTGCCGACCGGCGTGGCCTCGCTGCCCACCATCCTGCGGCGGAGGCTGGCATGAGCGCGCTGCTGGAATTGCAAGACGTCACACGGCATTTCGGCGGCGTCGCGGCGCTGAACGGCGTCTCGCTGTCGGTGCCGGCCGGCGCCATTGTCGGGCTGATCGGCCCCAACGGCTCCGGCAAGACCACGCTGATGAACGTCATCAGCGGTGTCGATGCGCCGACCTCGGGCGCCATCCTGCTCGATGGCACGGCGGTGCAGGGCAAGCCGGCGAACCGGCTGGCGCGGCTCGGCGTCGCGCGCACCTTCCAGCATATCCGCCTGATCCCGGATCTGACGGGGCTGCAGAACGTCGTGCTGGCGCTGCATGCGCCGACCGCAGGCCCGCTCGATATCCTGCTGCGATTGCCGCGGCTGCGCCGCGTCGAGGCCGAAGGCGACGCCCGCGCAATCGCTCTGCTGGAGCAGGTGGGGGCCGGCCGGCATGCCAGGACTCTGGCCGGCGACCTGTCCTATGGCGACCGCCGTCGTATCGAAATCGCGCGCGCGCTGGCGCTCCAGCCACGGCTGCTGTTGCTCGACGAGCCTGCCGCAGGAATGACTCATCAGGAGCGCAACGCGTTGCGTGACCTGATTGCATCGTTGCCGGGGCAGGGGATCACCGTGGTGCTGGTCGAACACGACATGGATCTGGTCATGGGCGTCTGCGACGAGATCCATGTGCTCAATCTCGGCCGTCCCATCGCTTCCGGAAAACCTGCAGCGGTACGCGCCGATCCGAAAGTGATCGAAGCCTATCTGGGAGTCGATGATGCTTGAGATCAACGGACTCGCTGCGGGCTATGGCGGCCCCGATGTGCTGCATGACGTGTCGCTGCGCGTCAACGCCAACGAGATCGTCGCGGTGGTCGGCGCCAACGGCGCCGGCAAGACGACGCTGCTCAATACGATTGCCGGGCTGCTGCGCCCGTCCGCTGGCACGATCCGGCTGAGCGGCAGTACTATCGGCGGACTGGCGCCGGAGCGCATCGTGCGGGCCGGGCTGTCGCTGGTGCCGGAGGGGCGGCAGGTGATCGCGCCGCTCAGCGTCGAGGAGAATCTGCAGGTTGGCGCCTACGGTCGCAAGGGCAGTGCCGCCGACACGCTGGCGGCGATCTACGATCGCTTTCCGCGCCTGAAGGAACGACGCCGCCAGCCGGCCGGGCTGCTGTCCGGCGGCGAACAGCAGATGCTGGCGATCGGCCGCGCCATGATGGCGGGACCCTCCGTGCTGCTGCTGGATGAGCCGTCGATGGGGCTGGCGCCGCTGATCGTGTCGGAAATCTTTGCGCTGCTGGGCGATCTCAACGGGCAGGGCATGGCGATCCTGCTGGTCGAGCAGAACGCCCGCAAGGCGCTGGCGCTGGCCGCGCGCGGCTACGTGCTGGAAGGCGGCCGTATCGTGCTGGAGGGACCGTCGTCGGAACTGTCGAATTCTCCGGCCATCGTCGATGCCTATCTCGGCATGGCTACGCCGGCCTGACAACTATGAGTGCGCTGCGACGTGCGTCGGCAATAGTGAAGTAGGAATGACTCAATCAGACGATAGCGCGGAAGCGCCGACACATCGCGAAACCGACGTCCTGGTTATCGGGGCGGGCGGCGCGGGTATGGCGGCTGTAGCGGCCCGCTTTCCCTTCATCATCAGGAGTATGCGATGACCTATGTCGTCGGAGCCCACCCGCAAAACCTCTCGCTGTCGATTCTGGCACGGCGGCCGCAGGCCGTAGCGTCCTTGCGCGAGAAGGGGCTGCAATTCTTCGTCTATGCCGCGGGGGCGCAAACCATTCCGCTGATCAAGGCCGGCGTGCTGCATCTGGCCGGCACCGGCGCCACGCCGCCGATTCTCGCCAAGGCGGAAGGGCTTTCGGCCGCCGTATTCGGGATGTCCGGTTCGCGCCCGGAGCGCGGTGGCTTGCTGGTGCGTGCCGACAGCGGCATTAGCGATCTGCGCGGTCTGATTGGCAAAGGCATCGGGTTGATGCCGATCTCCTGGCATACCCAGTTTGTCGCCACCGAACTCAACGCCGCCGGTCTCGCCTGGCGCGACGTGCGCGCCGCGGAAATCCTGCCGATCACGGCAAAGGACGCCTTCATCGATGGCCTGCTTCCCGCCATCGTCGCGACCGATCCGCTTTATTCGCAGATCGCCAGCCGCGTCGAGACGCGCGTGCTGGCGTCGCCGGGCACGATCTTTTCCAACCGCTCTGTCTACTGGGGCCTCAGCGAACTGGTACAGGATCGCAATGGCCCGGTGCGCTGGCTGCTCGACGCGCTGATCGACTCCGACCGCGCCGTCGCCGCCGATCCGCAGCAAGCCGCAGCGCTGCTCGACGGGCTGAACGGCAACACCGCGGCGCAATGGCTGCCGGCTTTGACGTCGCGCCCTTGGGGTGTCGAGGCGCCGGACGATGCGTTCCTGCACGAGCAGCAGCAGCACGCCGACATATTCACCCGCTTCGGCCTGATCCCGCGCGCGATTGATGTCACCGATACCGTCGATTCCCGCCACTTCGCGATTGCCTGACCGGCCCATCTGCAAACAACGAGGTTCATCATGGAAGTTCTTTGGTATTTGACCGGCCCCGATGGTCGCTATCCCTGGCGGGCGGACGGCGCGCGAAAACTCAGCTACCCGTATTTCCAGCAACTGGCGCGCGCGGTCGACCATCTCGGCTTCACCGGCGCGCTGTTGGCGACAGGCTCGCACGACGCCTGGGTGCAGGGCGCCTCGCTGATCCCCTTCACCGACAACTTCCAGCATCTGGTCGCGGCGCATCCGCCGCTGCTGTCGCCGACACTGCTAGCCAAAATGATCACGACCTTCGATCAGTTCTCGAAAGGTCGGCTTCGCGTCAACATCGTCAATGGCGATGCCAAACTGATGGCGCAGAGCGGCGTGCACCTCAGTCATGACGAACGCTATGCCTACACCGACGAATATCTGACGGTGCTGACCGGGCTGCTGCGCGGCGAGACCGTCAATTTCAAGGGCCGCCACATCCATGTAGTCGATGCCGGGCTACCGCTACCGCCGTATCAGCGCCGCGTGCCACTGTGGTTCGGCGGCTCGTCGCCGGCGGCGCATGAAGTCGCGGCCAAACATATCGACACCTATCTGTCGTGGGGCGAAACGCCCTCGCAGGCCGAGACCAAGATCCGCGAAGTAAAACATCTCGCTGCGCGCCACGGCCGCGCCGACAAGATCAGTTTCGGTATCCGGCTCTACGTCATTGTGCGTGAGACCGAGGCGGAGGCGTGGGCTGCCGCGCAGGATCTGTACGACCACATGGACGATGCCGCGATCGCCGGCGCGCAGGCCTACGTCGCGAATATCGACTCGGTGGGCCAACAGCGGATGTCGGCGCTGCACGGTGGACGTAAGCCAAAGGATCTACGTGAACTGGAAATCGAACCTAATCTCTGGGCCGGCATAGGCCTCGTCAGGCACGGGCCGGGCACCGCGCTGATCGGCAGCGCCGACCAGGTCGTCAAACGCATTCAGGATTATCGCGACGCTGGCATCGAGGTGCTGATCGTCTCCGGGATGCCGCTGCTGGAAGAGGCGTACCGATTTGCTGAACTGGTTCTGCCCCGTCTGCCGGTAGATCGCGTCGCTGATGATGACGGCGTCACCTCGGCCTGGACGAAGGATCGTGACGCCGCCTGGCAGAAAAAGCTTTGACGGCCTTCGACTGAACATATCGAACGTCTTCGCGCGCAGATCTGAACTCCTTGGTGTCCGAGCACGATGCCGCCAACACCAACACGGGTTTAGATTGATTGAGCGCGCGGTCTTGTTTGTGTAATGGCGACACCAGAGATCGCAAGCGGTCCACCGACTATCAATTTGGGGGCTACACGGTCGCCGAGGAACAGCACGCTCGAAATCAGAGCGAATACCGGAGCTGGCCGGGCATGTCACCGTTCGGGATCTGCGCAGCTTGGCTGGAGCCTCACGCTCATGAAGCGGATGTAATTTCGAAAAATGCCCTCAGCTCGGCGACAAGAGCTGCGGGCTGTTCCTCGGGGATATAGTGACCACTATCCCGGATGACGCCGCCTCGAATATTTTCAGCCAAGGGTCGCATAGCTTCGAAAATTCCCGGTGCACTACCGGCATCGCCTCCCAGCGCCAGCACAGGCACAGCTATTTTCTTTTGAAACAAGCCGCGATTGTAATCCATGTCGCGGATGACGGCGCGATAATAACCCAGCATTCCGCGCAGGCCACCCAACGAGCTATAGACGCGAACATATTCGTCGATGTCATCCTTCGAGAAGGTTGCGATCGCGTTTGCGGTCTTCTTGTTGAAGAACCATTCGATGAGAATACGCTCGCGGTCCCGCAAGAGCGCCTCGGGCAGATCGTCGACCATGTTAAAGAGAAAGTGCCAGCTCTTCCAGTAGTCCGGATCAGCGACATCGATGGAAGGCTTCAACGTGACGCCGGGAATGTTGGCGTCGAGATACACGACGCCGTCCAGTTCGCTCGCAAATTCGTGCGCATAAGGATATCCGATCCAGGATCCGATATCGTGCCCGACGAAATAATGGCGTCCAACACCTATGGTCTTGAGGAAGCTGTTGATTCGTTTCGCCGCTGTCGCTGTGTCGTAGCCATCCAGCGGCTTGTCGCTATCGCCCTGGCCCGGAAGGTCGAGCGCGATCACGTCATAGGCATCGGTGAGCAGAGGAATGACGCGCCGCCATGCGTAGACGCTTTGCGGAAAGCCGGCGATCAAAACGACGGTAGGTCCCTTGCCACCGCGGATATAATGAAAACGAATACCGTCCGATTTCGTCAGCTTCTGCTGAAGGGGGCGGCCGGTATGATCCAGATAGACAGCCATTGTTCTGTTCTCTGTCGTTTCGCTTCGGAAAGTAAGTAAAAGCGCTGCGCTTCAGTGGCAATGCCGATTCATGTAACTGGGTCTTTGGCAACACGGTGCGAGATCGCCCTGCGCGCCTTCCACGAATTGCACGCCCGGGATGGTTGTTTGCGCAACCTGCGTTGCCGGACTGACGTCCAATCACATCGCGGGCGCAATTTCATCGTGGCCAACATTGATGCGCATGGCCTCTTTGAGGCTGTCGGAGAAATGGTAATCATATGGATGAATCCTGGAACGCATATGCCTAACTTGATCGCAGTTCCAATTCATCCCCGAAGCGGATACCCAATTTCGATGCCATCGCTTGGGTAATGCAAACGGACCGCTTGAGCGATCTGGCAATCTTCTGAACGGACAAGCCTCGCTCGGCCAATCCCTTTAGCTTGTGTTTCTCCACAGCCGTCCATTCGCGATAGCCTATTTGTCGCATACTGAACGTGATGGCCGAAGTCGGGCCGCGCCGCCGCTGGGTTCGAATATTGTCATTGTCGATGCTCAAGCAGCTGCTCCCAATATTTTCAGGCCGTCGTTTTTCTCCGCGCCTTCAGTCGCTCCTTTGTGTAACGACAAGCATCGACTCTCGGTCAGAGAACAAGATTTTTGAAGTCCAAAGATTGACGATCGAGAGTTCAATCATTCTCCTCGACGCAAGTTCGATGAAGAAAAGCCTGCGCTGAGCAATCTCAAACGCGGGGCAATGGTATTCCCAAGGTGCGAAGCCGAAGATTTCGGCGACGGCTGGTACATCGTCGGCGGCCGTGGATCGCGGCGCATGTTGACCTGCCAAAAGGCGTTCCTGCTTGTGAAAGAGAAAGCTTCTGCTATCGGCCGTGTTGGCGGCGCGATTGTCCTTGGTATCGTGTGCAATTCGAAATTGACGATTGATCGCGGTGGCGTCGATATATCGCGATGTCAAAGAAAACGCCGTTCGTCAGGCAATACATTGCAGATCGATATCAAGCAGGGGGAAGAATGGTTGCCGCTACGCCACAGAATGATCGTCGTTGGATGGCTCTCCCTCGCTTGATCGCCGATAGATCATGTCGCGCAGTAGTCGGTCTGTTTTTCGCAGTTGGTGCGGCGATGCCAGCAGTGAGCTTTGCTCAAACGCCGCAGCCCGGCGGAACGCTAACGGCGATCATTCAACCCGAGCCGGTCATCCTCACGGCCGCCATCAACACCGCCGCGCCGACCGGAACGGTCAGCGGCAATATTTTTGATGGACTTGTCGACTACGACACCAGCCTAAACCCTCAGCCGGCGCTGGCGGAGAGCTGGGAGACTGCGGCGAATGGATTGTCGCTCACCCTTCGCCTGCGCAAGGGCGTGCTCTGGCATGACGGCAAGCCGTTCACGTCGGCGGATGTGAAGTGGACCTTGGAAAATGTCTGGAAGACGATCCATCCGCGCAATCAGGCGACCTTCGCCAAGGTGAAGCAGGTCGATACCCCCGACGACAACACCGTCGTCTTGAGGCTGAGCGAACCTTCCCCCGCGATCCTCAGTTCACTGAACAGCAACGGCGCCCAAGTGCTGCCGAAGCATCTTTACGATGGCACCGATATTCTCAACAATCCGAACAACAACAAGCCGGTCGGCACGGGGCCGTTCGTGTTCAAGGAATGGAAGCGCGGTGAGTACATCGTGCTGGAACGGAATCCGAATTACTGGGCCAAGGGAAAGCCGTATCTCGACAAAGTGATCTACAAGGTCGTTCCGGATGCGGCGGCCCGATCGGCTGGCTTCGAGAAGGGCGAAATCCAGTATGGCTCGCTCAGCCCGGTGCCGCTCAAGGACGCCGAACGGCTCGGCAAGCTGCCCGGCCTCAAGATTGAAACCAGCGGCTATGAATGGCTGTCGCCGTTCCTGTTTCTCGATTTCAATGTCGAACGTGGACCGCTGAAGGATGCACGCGTTCGACATGCGTTGGCACGTGCAACCGATCGCAAGGCGATTTCCAACGTGGTCTGGTACGGCTTTGCCAAGCCCGCGACCAGCCCCGTTCCTTCAACGCTTGCGGCGTTTCACGACGCGAGCGCCGACAAGGATGCGTTCGACGTCAAATCGGCGGATGCGCTATTGGATGAGGCCGGATTCAAGCGCAACGCGGACGGCACCCGCTTCTCCCTGTTCATCGACTACATACCCTATGGCGACGATTTCAAGCGGACCGCGGAATACATCAAACAGGCGTTGAAGCGTGTCGGCGTCGACGTCACGATCAGGACGCAGGATACCGCGGCATTTACCAAGCGGGTCTATGGCGACCGTGACTTCGATCTTTCGATCGCATGGTTTGCAGCGTTTTCCGATCCGCAGATCGGCGTGACCCGCGCTTACTGGTCGGCATCCGTCGGCAAGAACATCCCTTGGACTAATGGCTCCGGCTACAAGAATGCCGAGGTCGATGACATCATCTCGAAGGTCCAGGGCGAGGCCAGCGCCGAGAAACGCATCGCGCTGTTCAAGGACTTTCAGAAGATCGTTCTGACCGACCTGCCGACGCTGCCGCTGGTCGAGCTAAAGTTCTTCACCGTTCAGGCGGCGAATCTCAAGACCTCGGCCATTCGCGGCGATCAGGTTTATGGCAGCTTCCGCGATTTCTGGTTTGACGTTCCGAAGCAGAATTGAGCTGGGGCAATCATCATGAAATTTTTTCGGGCAATCTCTTTCCAAACATCATTGGTCGCACGACTATCGGTCCTGCTGGCTGCCGTGGCGGTCATGCCGGCGACGCCGGCATGCGCAGCCGGCGGTCCGAAGCGCGGTGGAGCGCTGACGGCCATCGTGCAGCCGGAGCCGGTCACCCTGACGCCAGCATTCAATACGGCAACGCCGACGCAGATCGTTGCGGGAAATATCTTCGATGGCCTGGTCTATTACGACCCGGCGCTGAAGCCGCAGCCATCGCTCGCGACGGAGTGGAAAGTTGCGGAGGATGGCCTCACCATCAGTTTCAACCTGCGCAAGGGCGTCAAGTGGCATGATGGCAAACCGTTCTCGTCCGCGGACGTGAAATGGAGCCTGGAGAATGTCTGGAAGACCATCCATCCGCGCAACAAGGCGATATTCGAGAACGTCGCTACGGTCGATACGCCTGACGATAATACGATCATCCTTCATTTGTCGAAGCCGTCGCTGCCAATTCTGAGCGTGCTCAACGCCGTCGGTGCGCCGATTCTGCCGAAGCATCTTTATGAAGGTACCGACATCCTGAACAATGCGTACAACAACAAGCCGGTCGGCACGGGGGCATTCGTCTTCAAGGAGTGGAAGAAGGGCGAATACATTCTGCTGGAACGCAATCCGGATTACTGGGAGCCCGCAAAACCCTATCTCGACAAAGTCATCTTCAGGATCATTCCCGACGCGGCGGCGCGCGCAGCGGCGATCGAGAAGGGTGAGGTGCAATATGCGACATTCAATCCGGTGTCGTTCCGCGAGGTCGAGCGCCTTGCCAAGCTGCCGTCGCTAAAGGTCGATACACGCGGCTATGACTGGCTGTCGCCCGTGCTGTATCTCGATTTCAATGTCGAGAACCAGTATCTCAAGGATGTCCGCGTCCGTCAGGCCATCGCATTTGCTCTGGACAAGGAAGCGCTGGGCAAGGTCGTCTGGTATGGCTACGGCAAGCCTGCTGTCAGCCCGATTCCGACGGCACTGACGGCATTCCACGATGCCAGCGTGCCTAAATATCCGTTCGACCTGAAAAAGGCCGAAGCCTTGCTCGACGAAGCCGGCTTCAAGCGCGGGCCTGATGGGGTGCGGTTCACGCTTAATCATGACTTCCTGCCTTACGGTGACGACTATAAGCGAACCGGCGAATATCTGAAGCAGGCGCTGAAGCGTGTGGGTATCGAGATCAACATCCGCGCCCAGGACACCGCAGCTTTCATTAAACGCGTCTATGCCGACCGCGACTTCGACATTTCGAGCTCCTACAACGGCGCTTTCCCCGATCCGCAAATTGGCGTCGTTCGTGAATACTGGTCGGGCTGGCTTGGCAGCAAGACGCCGTGGACGAACGGGTCGGGCTACCGCAATGCCGAGGTCGATGGTCTGATCCAGGCCGCTGCGGTCGAAGGCAATCCGAAAAAGCGTACTGAAGATTTCAATCGTTTCCAGCAGATTGTTCAACGCGATCTGCCGACTTTGCCACTGCTCGAACTGCGCTTCTTCACATTGCACTCTTCCGCCCTGAAGGACGTCGTCCTGCAGGCGGACCAGTCCTATGGCTCGCTGAAGAATGCATGGTTCGATCAGGCGCCGGCGCAGAATTGAACGCTCGCGCATGATCCCTGTATCGGCCAGATTTCTCGGGCGGCGAGCCCTGCAACTCGTGATCGTGGTGCTGGGCATTGCCATCACCAATTTCTTCCTGCTGCGGCTAGCGCCGGGTGATGCAGCACAAGTGCTGGCAGGTGAGGCTGGCTCGGCAACGCCGGAATATCTGGCCGCGCTGCGCAAGCAGTTCGGGCTCGATCAACCGCTGCCGGTGCAATTCGCCCTATATTTGCGCAACCTTCTGTCGCTCAATCTCGGCTTCTCGTTCCGTCAGGGCTTGCCTGTGCTCGAACTGATCGCCCAGCGGCTCCCGGCAACGCTGTTGCTGATGGGTACGTCGATCACGTTCGCATTGCTGGTCGGTTCGGCGATGGGGATCGCCGCCGCGCGCCGCGCGGGCAGGGCGACCGATACCGTGATCTCCACCATTGCGCTGTTGTTCTATGCGACGCCCGTGTTCTGGACCGGGATCATGCTGATCGTGGTCTTCTCGGTGTGGCTTGACTGGCTACCGGTCGGCGGCATGACCAGCATCGAGCGTGGCTATATCGGCCTGGCCTATCTGAAAGATGTCGCGGCACATCTGGTACTTCCTGCAACCACGCTTGGGCTGTTCTTTCTGGCCGTTTATACGCGGTTGATGCGCGCGGCGATGATTGACGTGCAGCGGCAGGACTTTGTCAGGACTGCCGTCGCCAAGGGCCTTCGTCCGGGGCGGATCGCCTATCGTCATGTTGTACGAAACGCGTTGCTGCCTGTTCTCACCATGCTCGGCGTGCAGGTCGGGGCCGTGCTCGGCGGCGCTGTGCTGGTTGAAACCGTGTTTTCGTGGCCCGGGCTGGGTCGGCTCGCTTTCGAAGCGCTGTTTCAGCGCGACCTCAACCTGCTTCTCGGCATACTGCTGTGCAGTTCGGTCGTGGTGGTCTTGGCCAATGCGGCGATCGACTTCCTGTACACTGTGTTCGACCCGCGCATCGAGCTCAGCTGACCATGGCCCTCGTCGATATCGTTGCGCATATCCCGCCGGCGCGCATCGCGCAGGATAACGCGTTCTTCCGGACGGCAAGACAGCCGTCGGCGGTTGTGGGCGTATTGTTGCTTGGGTTCGTCGTGGCCATGGCACTGCTTGCCCATCAGATTTTCCCTGGCGATCCCCTGGATTTTGCCGGTCAGCCATTCCTGCGTCCCGGCCAGGATCCCAGCTTTCCGCTCGGCACCGATATGCTGGGGCGCGATCTGGCGTCGGGGATATTTCACGGTGCGCGCATCTCGCTTCTGATCGGCGCGGTGGCGACCGCCATGTCACTGGTGATTGGGGTCGGTGTCGGCGCCTTCGCAGGATATTACGGCGGCAAGATCGATGCGTCGCTGATGCGGCTGACGGAGTTCTTCCAGACGATTCCGCCGTTTCTGTTCGCGCTGACCATCGTCGCCATCCTGCAGCCCTCCATCGCGACCATCGTCGGAGCGATCGGCGTCACAGCGTGGCCGAGCCTGGCACGGCTGGTGCGCGCCGAATTCCTTAAACTGCGTCACGGCGACATGGTGCAGGCGGAGATCGCGCTCGGTGCGTCCGACATGCGCATTATCTTCCGCCATCTGCTGCCCAACACGCTGGCGCCGATCATCGTCTCGGCATCGGTCATGGTCGCGACGGCCATCCTGACCGAATCCAGTCTGGCGTTTCTCGGTCTCGGCGATCCGAACGTGGTGAGTTGGGGTGGCATGGTCGGCGCCGGGCGCGAAGTGCTGCGGTCGGATTGGTACATCGCAACACTGCCGGGGGTGGCGATCGTCGTTGCGGTGCTCGCGCTCAATCTGCTGGGGGATGGCCTCAATGACGCCGTCGACCCGAAACAGGAGCGTCGGTGATGGGCGAGCCAGTGCTGTCGGTCGATGGGCTGAATGTCAGGTTCGACCGCAAGGGCGGCGCGCTGACCGCCGTGGACAGTCTCAGCTTCGACATCTCTGCGGGAGAGACGCTGGCCATCGTGGGCGAATCCGGCTGCGGAAAGTCGCTCACCGCTCTTGCCTTGCTCGGCCTCGTGGCGGCGCCCGGCCGCATCGAGGGCCGCTCTGTGAAGCTGCAGGGGCGCGACATTCTTGGCCTTGAAGGCGAGGCGCTGCGCCGGCTGCGTGGCAACCGGATCGCGATGATCTTCCAGGAACCGATGACGGCGCTCAATCCGGTGCTGACCATCGGCGAGCAGATCATCGAGGCCATCACGGCACATGAGGACATTTCGCACCAGAAGGCCTGGGGTCGCACAGTCTCATTGCTTGATCGGGTACGGATTTCCGATCCACGTCGCCGCGTGAACGATTATCCGCATCATCTCTCCGGCGGCATGCGACAGCGGGTCATGATCGCCATCGCTCTCGCCTGCAATCCGGCGCTGCTGGTGGCCGACGAGCCGACCACGGCGCTCGACGTCACCATTCAATCGCAGATCCTGGAGTTGCTGGATCAGATCAAACGCGAGTCCGGCGCCGCCATTCTGTTGATCACGCACGATCTCGGTGTTGTCTCGGAATATTCCGATCGCGTGCTGGTGATGTATGCGGGCCGCAAGGTCGAGGAGCGCACTACCCGTGATCTTCTGAAGTCGCCGCTGCATCCCTATACGCGCGGATTGATCGCAGCGCGGCCGGGGCGCCATCACGTCAACGGCCTTCGTACCCGACTGAGCGAAATCCCGGGCATGGTGCCTTCGCTGGCCGAGATGCCGCATGGATGCGGCTTTGCCGCGCGATGCTCGTTTGTGGTCGACGCCTGCCGGATCGCGCGGCCGCCGCTGATACCCGTTGGCGCAGATGGCGCCGTAGCCTGTCTGAGAATTGAGGAAGCCCGTGCATCAGAACACGCAGCCGCTCGTTGCGACGCATATTGAGCCACTGCTCACGGTGAACGATCTCGTCGTGCGCTTTGCTTCTTCGCGCGGAACCGTGCAGGCGGTTGACGGCGTCTCGTTGTCGATCAAGCCCGGTGAAACGCTTGGTCTCGTCGGTGAATCCGGCTGTGGGAAATCCACGCTCGGCCGGGCGATTGCGCGGCTGGTCGAGCCGCAAAGCGGCAGCGTTCGGCTGGGCGGCGTCGATCTGACGCGCCTGACACGGAGCGGCATGCGGCCCTATAGACGCGATATCCAGGTCGTATTCCAGGATCCGCTGGCCTCGCTCGATCCGCATTGTACTGTCGGAATGCTGATCGGTGAACCGCTCAGGATTCATGGCATCGGCGATCGGCGGCAGCGCCGTGACCGGATCGCCGATCTGCTTTCAAAAGTGGGACTTTCCGCGGATTCCGCCGACCGTTATCCGCATCAGTTCTCGGGTGGACAGCGGCAACGGATCGGCATTGCCCGCGCGCTGGCGCTTGATCCACGACTAATCATCCTGGATGAACCGGTGTCTGCGCTCGATGTGTCCGTGCAGGCTCAGATCCTGAACCTGCTGGTCGATCTGCAGTCCAAACTCGGCGTGGCGTATCTCTTCATCAGCCACGACCTGTCCGTGGTTGAATATGTCAGTGATCGCGTCGCGGTGATGTATCTCGGGCGTATCGTGGAGACATCGACCCGGGAGAAATTGTGGTCAAGCCCCGCGCATCCCTACACGCGAGCGCTGTTTGACTCGATCCCGCGCATCGATACCGGCGGTCTCGGTCGGCGGCGGCATATGGTGCAGGGCGATCTGCCGAGTGCCTATAATCCGCCAGAAGGATGCCACTTCCATACCAGGTGTCCGCGCGCAGAAGAGTTATGTGCTGTGGAAAGTCCAGTCCTTCGCACCGTGGCAGACAGCCACGTAGCGGCGTGTCATTTCGCTTGAATGCGCGGGCGCGCCACCGTCGGTGCTGTTAGTGCGATCCTGGCGCTGGGCGGTTGCCTGCCACCGTGTTTGTGCTGCCTCTTCCCTTGATCGCAGCAAAGTCTCTTCCAAACCGGGCTAACAAAAGAATTCCGTCAGCTCGGGAGAAATTCATAATCATTGGCGTGGCGGCGCAGCGAAAGTTGCCCGCCGCCGTCATCGTCATCTCGCACACTTACATAAGGGACTCGTCAATGAAATCGGCTCACGTATTGCGGCTGGCCATGGTCGCTCGCACCGGCGGGGTGGCCGCATTCCTGTTCGCCACTATTGCAGCAGGTCTACCTGTCGCAAATGCACAAGAGCCAACGACCATTCGCGTGGGTGTCACGGCTGGCCCACATGCGGAAGTGCTCGACGCCGTCAAGAAGGTGGCCGCGGAGCGCGGGCTCGACATCAAGGTCGTTGAATTCACGGATTATGTGTTTCCGAACCAGGCCCTGGCCAACAAGGATCTTGAGGCCAATTCGTTCAGCACGAGCCTTATCTGAAGAACCAGATCTCCAAGACCGGCTGGAAGCTCGTGAAGGTTGCCTACACCACGGTTTCTCCGATGGGCTTCTACGCGAAGAAGTACAAGAGCGTTGCCGATGTCCCAAATGGTGCGACGGTTGCGATTCCCAACGACCCGACCAATGGCGCGCGTTCGCTGCAGATTTTGGCAGCGAATGGCGTGATCAAGTTGCGAGACCCCACCAGCGTCACCGCGGGGATCGTCGATATCGCGGAGAATCCCAAAAAGCTGAAATTTGTCGAGCTCGATGCTGCGCAGCTGTCGCGGTCGCTGGCAGATGTCGATGTGGCGGCGATCAACAACAACTATGCCGTCCAGGCTGGCCTCGATCCCGTGCGCGACAGCCTGATCAAGGAGCCGCTGGAAAGTCCGTGGGTCAATATTATCGCCGTGCGGGAAGAGGACAAAGGCAAGCCATGGGTGGCGAAGCTGGTCGATGCCTATCACTCAGAACCGGTGAAACAGTTCATCCTGACGCGATTCAAGGGCGCTTATCTGCCGTCGTGGTGATGGAGGTCTGGAGCCGCCACGCCAGCGTGGCGGCTTCGCGACAATTTGTTCAGGTGCGACAGGCCTGCTGGCCCTCAGCGGCGAAACTGCGCGCCGGGGTGCGTGCCATGAAGCAGGGCGCCTCGACCCGGAAACAGCTTCTCGCGTAACGTCCCCGCGCCGTATTCGGTCTTGTACAGCCCGCGTGACTGCAACTCCGGCATCACGAGATCGACGAATGCCTCGAGCGATTCCGGAGCCACCAGACGGACGAGATTGAAGCCATCGATATCGGTCTGCTCGGCCCAGTCGGCGAGCTCGTCCGCGACGTCCTGCGGCGAGCCAACGACGAAGGGGGCTCGCGCACCGATCGCGCTTAGGCTGGCGAGATCGCCGACGCGCAGCGGCGTTTCGCTGCGCAGCGTGAGGTTCTCGACCATCGATTGGATCGCGTTGCTCTTGACATATTGCAGCGCCTGATCCGGGCTGTAGGTCGAGAAATCGATGCCGGTCCAGCCCGAGAGCAGCGCGAGCTGCCCTTGCTGGTCGACATAGCGGCTGTATTCCGCATGAAGATCGTTCGCCTCCGCGCGGGTTGGCGCAACGATCACGGTCAGACCGGCGAACAGCCGGATGTCGTAGGGATCGCGGCCAAAGTCTTTTGTGGCCGTCCGGATGTCGCGCACGGCCTTGGCGAGGATCGGCTTGGTCTGGCCGTTCAGGAAGATAGCTTCAGCATGCTTGGCGGCGAAGGCGCGCCCGCGCTTCGAGGCGCCAGCCTGATACAGCAATGGCGTGCGTTGCGGGGAGGGCTCGGAGAGGTGAATGCCATCGACGCGGTAATGCGGGCCGTCGTGGCGGATGGTGTGAACCTTCGTTGGATCGGTGAACGTGCCGGTGGCACGATCGCGACGCACGGCGTCCTGCTCCCAGCTGCCCTCCCATAATTTGTAGGCCGCCGTGAGGAAGTCTTCGGCGACATCATAACGGTCGTCATGGGCACGACCGGCCGCAAAGCCCATGCCGCGCGCCCCGCTGTCGAGATAGCCGGTGACGATATTCCAGCCGATCCGGCCGCGGGTCAGGTGGTCTAGCGTCGAAAATCGCCGCGCGAATTGGTAGGGATGCTCCAGCGACATATTGGACGTGATGCCGAAGCCGAGGTGCTTGGTGACCAGCGCCATGGCCGAGACCAGAAGCGTGGGGTCCGCATTCGGCAATTGCACGCCGTGCGACACGGCTGTGTCTGGACTATCACCGAACACGTCATAGACACCGAACACGTCAGCCAGAAAGATGCCGTCGAACAACCCGCGTTCGGCGATCCGCGCGTAGTCGATCCAGTAATCCAGATTGTTGTAATCGATGGATGCATCGCGCGGATGAGACCAGAGCCCGGCCCAGTTATGGCTCGGCGCGGTCATGTTGAAGGCATTGAAGCGAAGCGGTCGGCGGGTGGTCATGGGATTCCTGGTTGGGAGGCAAGCGAGGCGCGGACTTAAACGTTGCGCCTCGCGGGATCAACACTAGCTGTCGAAACCGGCCGGAACAAAGGCTGGCAATTTCTCCTCGATATAGCGCTTGACCTCCGGCGACCTGAAGACTTTGATGAAGGCGGCCAACCGTGGATCGTCCTTCTTGTCCGTTCGCGCCGTGAAGCGCAGCACCAGCCCGTCATCGATGGTCTTGTCGATGATGAGCGCGGACTTCGGATCGCCGCCAGCAGGGATCAGATAGGTGATGTTGACCAGCCCGAGCGTGACATCGTCCAATGACCGGTAGGTCTGTGCCGGGTCCAGTTCGACGATTTTCAGATTTTTTGGATTCTCAACGATATCGAACTTGCTGACCGCAAAGCCCTTGCCCGGCGCGAGTTTGAGCAGGCCGGCGCGCTCGAGCAGGATCAGGCCACGCGCGCCGTTCAACGGCTCATTGGGAATGGCAACGCTGTCGCCGGACTTGATCTCGCTCAGGCTCTTCACTTTTTTCGAGAACAGGCCGACCGGGGCGATGACGCCGACCTTATCGACCTGAGCCAGCGTGAAGCCGCGCTGCTTGTTCTGAATCGCAAGATAGGTGCTGTGCTGAAACAGGTTCGCGTCGGTATCGCCGCTCTGGACGGACTCGTTGATGACAATCCAGTCGGTCAGTTCCACCACCTTGACGTCAAGGCCCTTATCCTTGGCCAGCGATGCGGCGAAGGAGACCAACTGGCCGACCGGTCCGGCGCTCGTCGCGATCTTGAGTGGCTGATCCGCGGATGCCGCGCCGGTCAGGGCAGCCAGAAGACCCGCTGCTCGTGCGATCCGTAGTAATGGCTTGATCATATTGCTCGCTCCTCGTTGATGGCGCTCGAAGTCTAGGCGAGCGCTATCCCGAAATAACGAGACGGATATTGGTTTGTTGATGCGTGTGAGAGACGAAGTGTAGCGCGCAACCCGCTGACGGAGATCAAAGCGGCCGGCGGAGAATAAGTGCGCCGCTCGGGCGAAGTTCGTGGATGAGTTTTTCGCACCTAAATCCGCTCTATCTCACAAATGGCGAAGAGGCGAAAACTTCAAGTGATACGCGATCCATCGAACAATATTGCCGAGCATGCGAGCAATATGAGTGCATTGTCTACGCCGGTTGTGATCTCATTCCTCCGTTGCCTCTCAACATGGAGATCATCGACATGGCCATCATTCTTCAGGTGAACTACACGCCCAGCGCTCAGCAGGATCAGCAATCCGACGCCGCGCGCATCGAGTCGGCCGAGAACATTGCCAAAAACGTGGCTGGCCTGCAGTGGAAGGTCTGGATTTCGAACACGACCGAAAAGCTGCGTGGCGGCATCTATCTGTTCGACGACCTCGACAGCGCCAAGGCGTGGGGCGAGGGCAATCTGCGCGAGCGACTGGCTGCTGGTGGTGGAACCAACATCTCCATCACCTATTTCGAAGCCAACGAGAAGCTCAGCGCCATCACGCGTGCGGCATTCTCGAAATCCGCCATCGCTGCCTGATCTGAGTTTCACATGACATCGCCAGACCGTTCCGCCGCCTTGAATGGTCTGGCGAATTTTCCGCTGCTCGATGCGCTGTTCGGACGACGCTCCCGCCGTTTCGGCGTCGGCATGTCGATTCCGGACGGGCCTCTTGCCTATACATCGAAGCTGCCGCCGCAGCCGTTGAGCGAAATCGAGCGCGCCGTGCTGATCGCCGTAGGCGTCGGCATCAGCGGCTGGAATCTGGGTATTCCCCATACCGAGGTGGGTGAGCCCGATACAGGCTGTAATTACACTGTGAGGCCGATCGGACGCACCTTTCCCAGCGGCGCGGCCACGCACGGCTCCGAGATCCTCATCAACGACGACAGCGGCGCCTATATCACCCGGTTTCGCGACCTCGATGCGTCCGCCATCCAAGAATATGCCGGCGTCGATGATCTGGCACGCCTAGCCGAATGGCTGCGGCCGCATATCATCAAGCTCAGCGATCGTCGCATCGAGTTTCCGCCGGAATATCCGTATGTCGCCTCACATAACCGATGGGTTGCCAACAAGCCCGGCAGCACGCTGATCATTCCGATCAGCGATCAGGTGGAATCCACGTTCAACCAACTCTGGATTCGAACCGGCGAGGGTGCGGTTGTGACCGATCCGAAATCCGGCCGGGTGCTCGGTAACCCCGCCGACCTGATCGACGCGGGCATATTGCGGCGCGACCGTTCGGTGCCGTTGTCTGTGATCGAGGGCAATTCCAGAACCAGCACGACGGCCGAATTGTCCATTGCCGCGTACAACGTCCACCTCGTGATGCAGGCAATGGGACTCGGCGGCTGGTTGTTTTCAGGCATCAACACGCAAGCGATCCTCGGCGCTTTCGCGCCCAAGGGTATCGATGGTTACGGCTTCCGTTTCGATCGCCGCGACGGCTGGGTGCAGCCCAACCCGATCGGCCTCGATGGTTTCTTTGAGCCGCTGATCCCGCCTTATGTGCCGGACATGCATGTGGCAGCACAGCGCTTTGCCGAGCGTAAATTCGGCCCGCGCGGCAACCACAATCCGCAGCGCCCGGGTCCCTATCTCGACAATGGCGGCGTCAAGTCCCGGACCGATGCCTATAGTCCCGCCTTCGTACGCTATCTCGGAACGCTGGCGCAGGACATCTACGATACCTACGGAAAATTCCCCGGTACCCAGCCGAGTGTCGGCGTCGCGGCCTATACCCAGGCGCACCATATCGACCTTGGATTCTACGATACGCACTACAAGGACGGTGCCTATCTGCAGACCCATGCCGATCACCAGCGCGTGTGGCATGGCGTCGATAAGACCCCCGACGATAAGTAGTTCTGACCGTTCCATCGCCGTACGCGTGATTGCGAGCGCAGCGAAGAACCGTCCGCGCTGTCACCGCTTGCAGCGACCTGCGACAGGTTGCCACGACTGGAAGGACATTCCGGGTGAATGAGCTCGCACATTCGATCCATTCGGCGATTCCGACATTTGCGAGAAGGCCATTTTTGGCTGCGTCAGACGGTCAATTGACGCGCTGCTGGTGCAGTGAGGAGATGCATTCGGGAAATTTGTCGGCCGGGGGCGACGTTCGGCAACTGATATTCAGCCCTGTGCTCTGCCCATTGATGGAGAATGATTGTGAAACTGAAATCGATTATCGCAACCACGCTGGCCGTGGGCCTTGGCGCCGTCGCACTGGCGACAGCGTCATTCGCGCAAGGCAGCAGCCCGCTGGTCAACGGTGAATGGCTCGAGAAGAATCTGAACGATCCGAAGGTTCGCGTCGTCGAAGTTAGCGTCGAGCCGGGCATCTATGAGCGCGGCCATATCCCCGGCGCCCAGAATGTGGTGTGGCACACGGACCTCGTCGATACGGTGACCCGTGACATCGCCTCAAAGGAGAAGTTCCAGGAACTGACGCGCAAGCTGGGCGTCGATCAGGACACCACCGTCGTTCTCTACGGTGACAACAACAACTGGTTCGCGGCCTGGGGTGCCTGGGTGTTCGATGTCTATGGCGTCAAGAACGTCAAGCTGCTCGATGGCGGCCGCAAGAAGTGGGAAGCCGACAAGCGTCCGCTGGATACGCGCAATGCATCGGTACAGCCGGGCAAGCTGACGGTCTCCGAGCCGAACCAGAAGCTGCGTGCGCGCCTGGCCGATATTCGCGCGGCATCCGACAGCAAGAATGCTGCAATTGTCGATATCCGCTCTGCCGATGAGTATTCCGGCAAGATCTTTGCGCCGCCCGGTTCGCAGGAATTGACGGTGCGGGCCGGCCACGTCCCCGGCGCGCTTAACGTGCCATGGGGCCGCGCGGTCAGCGAAGACGGCACCTTCAAATCCGCCGATGAGCTGAAAAAGCTGTATGCCTCCGCTGGCATCGACGGATCGAAGCCGATCATCGTCTATTGCCGGATCGGCGAGCGATCGAGCCACACCTGGTTCCTGCTCTCGAAGATCCTTGGCTATGACGTCAAGAACTATGACGGCTCGTGGACCGAATATGGCAATTCGGTCGGCGTCCCCGTAGTCAACCTTGCGGGTACGGTCTGGAGCGGCAAGTGACCGACGGCACATCCGTGGAAACCCTCACAGGGTCTTCACGTCGTGACGAACAGGCGCCGGGTATCGACCCGGCGCCTGCTGCGTTTGCAGACCGCAAGGTCTCCGTCACAGTCGCTCTTGCTATCGTGCTGGCAATCGGCGTCTCCGCCTATGTGCTGCACGGGCAGGGCAGTCCGGCACTCGCCATCTCGCTGCTGTTCGGCGCGGCGTTCGGCATCGTGCTGCAACGCGCGAGGTTCTGCTTCTTCTGCATGTTTCGCGAATGGCTCGATGATCGCGCACCGCAGGGCGTGCTGGGTCTCATCGTGGCGCTCGCCGTCGGCCTGATCGGCACGACGCTGGTGTTCGGTGCATGGTTGCCGGATGCCGGCACCGGGCGGCTGCCGCCGGATGCGTTCATCGGGCCTGTCAGCTTCGCGCTCGTGGCTGCCGGAATCGCGTTCGGCGCGGGTATGGCGATTTCCGGTTCCTGCGTCAGCGCGCATCTCTATCGGCTCAGCGAGGGATCGCCCACAGCGCCATTCGCACTCATCGGCACAATTATCGGCTTCGTGCTGGGCTTTGTCAGCTGGAACACCGTCTATCTTGCCGCCGTTGCAGATGCGCCGGTGGTGTGGCTGCCGCGGACGCTTGGCTATGCCGGGCATCTTCTGGTCGCGGGCCTAGTGCTCGGCCTGATCGCCTATGCCGTGACGCGATCGACTCCGCAGAAACCGGCCGAGCATGCGCGCGCACGCGACCGGGTGACCGCGATCTTTGTTGATCGCTGGCCGGCATGGATTGGCGGCGCCATCATCGGTGTGCTCGCGACCATGTCGTATCTGCGCGTCGCGCCACTCGGGGTCACGGCCGAACTCGGCAGCCGCGCACGGCAGCTTGCAGGCGCATTGGAACTTGTACCCACGCGCCTGCAAGGCCTCGATAGTCTGCGCGGCTGTATTGCCGTCGTCCGCGACGCGCTGCTGTCGCCGAACGGCGCGTTCGTGCTGGGACTGGTCGCCGCATCGCTGGCCGCGGCACTGGTGGCCGGGCAGTTCAAGCCGCAACGTCCGCGGATCGACCACGTCCTGCGCGGTCTTACGGGTGGCGTTTTGCTGGGATGTGGCGCGATGACCGGCCTCGGCTGCACCGTCGGCACCCTGTTCTCCGGCATCACCGCCGGTGCGTTGTCGGGCTGGGTGTTCGGCGCGTCGCTGTTCACCGGCATGGCGGTCACGCTCTGGAGCGGTCGCCGGCTCGGCCTGTTGCCGCGCGGTTGATGCCGGTGAAGCCCGGATACCGGCGTGCCGCGATGCCTGATCGGCGGCATTCGAAAATGGTGAGAGCGCATTGCGTGCATGCTATGATTACTCAACTGTAGTCGAAATCCATTGAGATTCCATCTCGCGTGAGATCATCGAAAGCGGCGCGGTCGTTGTTGAAAGTAGGAATTTCTTATTCCGCGCAGCACATTGACATCTCATTTGCGCTCGGAGACATGCCGCGGAACTCATAAGGAGATGATCATGAAGTTGGGACATTCGCTGCTGGCCGCCGCGGCGGCCATTGTGTTGCAGGCGGGCATCGCAAGCGCGCAAGATTCCCTGCGCATTGGCGCGCCGCTTCCGCTGACGGGTGCGTTGGCTCCGGAAGGCGCAAAACTGAAGCAGGGCTATGAGCTCTGGCAGGAGAAGGTCAACGCGGCCGGCGGCATCAAGGCGGGCGAGAAGAAGCTGAAGATCGAACTGGTCTATTACGATTATCAGTCGACGACGCCCAAGGCGGTCCAGCTCGCCGAGAAGCTGATTACCGACGACAAGGTCGATTTCCTGTTTTCACCGTTCGGCTCCGGTGCGGCAAAGGCCGTGAGCGCGGTGGCCGAGAAAGCGGGCGTACCTCTGCTGGCATCGAGTGCGTCGTCGGCCGAGGTGTTTGATCAGGGGTACAAGAACCTGTTCGGCCTCTATACCGACAACAGCACGCTGAGCGAACCGATCGCGGATCTCATCAAGGCGAAGCTGCCGAACGTGAAGCGTATCGCGATTCTGGCGCGCAACGATCTCTATCCGTTGTCGTTGGCCAATGAATTCGAGAAAAGCGCCAAGAAGCGCGGCTTCGAGGTCGTGTTCTTCGAGAAATATCCGATCGGCACGCTGGATCATTCTTCTGCGTTGACGCAGTTACGTGCCGCCAAGCCCGATTGGGTGGTGGTGACCGGCTACATCAACGACCTCATTCTGGCCCGCAAGCAGGCCGGAGAACTGAAGGTCGGCGGGCAGGCTTACACGCTGATCAATGGCCCGGCCTACAAGGAGTGGATCGATGCTGTGGGCCCGCTGTCGGAGAATGTCACGACCGCGAGCTGGTTTCATCCGATACTGAATTACAAGAGCGAAGACGTGTTCGGCTCGACGCAGAATTTCGTTGCGCAATTCAAGACCAAATATGGTGCCGAGCCAGATTTCACCCAGGCGTCAGGCGCGGCGGTCGGTGTCATTCTGCAGCTGGCCGTCGAACGCGCCGGCTCGAAGGATCGCAATGCTGTCCGCGAGCAACTCGCGAAGGGCGGCTTCAAGACCTTCTTTGCACTGATCTCGTTCGGCCCGACGGGTATCGCCAACTCCTACATCCCGCCAGTCTATCAGATCCAGCAGGGCAAGGTGCAGGTGGTCTATCCCGCCGACATCGCCACCAGCGATTTCCGGGCGACCCCGGGAAATTGATCTTCTGACGCTTGCGAGGCCGTGGCAGTGCGTTCTGCCACGGCCTCTGCATTGAGGCATCGACATGCTCTGGATACAGGTGCTGGTCAACGGACTGGCTTTAGGTGGGCTCTATGCCTGCATCGCCGCCGGCTTTTCGCTGGTCTGGGGCGTACTCAACATCATCAACATCCTGCATGGGTCGCTGATCGTGCTCGGCGGATATCTGGCTTTCTTCGCCCATCAATCGTTCGGCATCAGCCCGTTCCTGTTCGCGCCGCTGGCGGGAGCGATCATTTTCGTGCTCGGCTATGTCATCCAGCGCATCGCGATCAATCCGGTGATGGGACGACCGGTGCTGATGACGCTGGTGCTGACCTTCGGACTCAACCTGTTTCTCGACAATGCCATGCTGGCCGGGTTCAAGGCCGATTACCGCAAGATCAATCTCAATCCGCCGCTTGGTGTTTTCGAGTTCGGCGACATCATCCTCCCCATCGACCGCGTCTATGCCACAGCGGTCGGGCTGGTGCTCGTCGTCGCCTTGGGACTGCTGCTGCGTTTCACCCAGCTCGGCCGCGCCATCGTGGCGGTGCGCATGGATCGTGATGCCGCGTCGCTGATGGGCATCGACGTCAAGCGTACCTATGCAATCGCGTTCGCGCTCGGAACCTTCATGGCGGGATCGGCCGGCGCGCTGCTCGCTGCCATCTTTCCGATCTCGCCGGTGTCCTCCGGCGGATATCTCGGCAAGGCGTTCGTGATCTGCGTGCTCGGCGGTCTTGGCAGCATCCCCGGCGTCGTTGCGGGCGGCTTTGCGCTGGGCGTGATCGAGAGTTTTGGCGCGCTGTTCATCGGGCCTGAGAATGCGCTGACGATCTCCTTCCTCCTTTTGCTGGTGTTGCTGGTGGTCAGGCCCACCGGGCTGCTGGGCCGCAAGGGGTTCAACTGATGCGCTGGAGGATATTCTTGGTCGCCGCCGGGCTGGTGCTGTTCATTGGGTTGTTGGCATTTGGCGACAACTATGTGCTGCGCCTCGCCACTACGGTCGCGATGTATGTGACGCTGGCCGTCGCCTGGAACATCGTCGGTGGTTTCTCCGGCTATCCGTCATTCGCGACAGCAGCCTTCTTCGGGCTTGGCGCCTATGCGGGCGGCCTTGCATCGTCGGCGGGTGTGCCGGCAGTTGCCGCCTGGATCGGTGCCGGTGTGTTCACGGCCGTCTTCGCGACCGCGCTCGGGTTCGCGATCCTGCATCTGCGCGGGCACTATTTCGCGATCGGCAGCCTCGTCGTTGCTGACGTGCTTCGCGAGGTAACCAATTCCTGGACGTCGCTGACCGGTGGCGGCATGGGCCTGAACGTGCCGTTGCTCGGCGGTAGTTCGAACAGCCAGGCGCAGTTGTTTCTCGTGGCGATGAGCGTCGTCGCGGTGGCAGCGGTTGTTGCATCGATCTGGATTGATCGGGCACGGCTGGGTGTCGCACTTCGCTGTATCGACCAGAACGAGGACGCCGCGCAGGTCATCGGCATCGATACCCGGCGCGCCAAGGTCATCGGTTTTACTTTGTCCAGCCTGTTCATCGGCATCGCCGGCGCGATCTATGCGTCATGGGTCAGCTATATCGATCCATCCGACGTCTATGATGTCTCACTCTCGGTCAAGCCGATCATCATGGCCCTGCTCGGTGGTGTCGGTACCATCGCCGGACCGGTGATCGGGGCCTTCGTCTTCCTCGGACTGGAGGAACTGATCTGGCGCAACAGTCTCGAATTCCACGCAGGCTTCCTCGGCCTGTTGGTGGTGGCGCTGGTCCTGTTCCTACCAAGCGGCCTTGGAGCGCTGCGCGGCCGTGGGATGCTGTCATCCATTGCCGCGATCATGCGGAGAAAGCCGCGATGAGCACACTTCTCACGATGGACCATCTCTCGCGCCGCTTCGGAGGCTTGCTGGCGCTTGACGATGTATCGGTGGCACTGAAGGAAGGCGAGATCATCGGCCTCATCGGTCCGAACGGCGCGGGCAAGACGACCTTCGTCAACGTCGTTACAGGCGTTCTGAAGCCGACATCGGGGACAATCGATTTCGCCGGACGGCAGATAGGTGGATTGCGACCGGACCTTGTGGCCCGCGCGGGCATCGCGCGCACTTTCCAGATCGTGCAGCCGTTTCCGCGTATGACTGTGCGCGAGAACGTCGCTGCTGCCGCGCTGTTTGCCGGGGGTGTTCCGACGCGCGAGGAGGCCAGCCGCGATGCCGACCTGCATCTGGCTTTCTGTGGGCTGACGCGTGAGGCCGATACGCTGGCGTCAGCATTGACGCTTGCCGGCCGCAAGCGGCTGGAACTGGCGAAGAGTCTTGCATCGAAACCGAAGCTGCTGCTGCTCGACGAGGTCAATGCCGGCCTAAATGCGGCGGAAATCGACAATGCCTTGCGCCTGATCGCCGATATCGCCGCCAAGGGCATTACCGTTCTGCTGATCGAGCATCTGATGAAGGTGGTGTCACGGTCCTGCAGCCGGCTGCTGGTGCTGCATCAGGGCCGGTTGGTGGCCGATGGCCCGACGGCCGAGGTCATGCAGGACGAAGGGGTGATCGAGGCCTATCTCGGTAAGCGCTTTGCCAGGCTGCAGAAGGAGATCACACCATGAGCGCGACCTTGCTCGAGGTCCGTCATCTCGCGGTTGGCTACGGCGACGTGCAGGTGGTCTGGAACGTCGATCTCGCTATTCCGCAGGGCGATGTCGTCGCTCTCATCGGGTCGAACGGCGCCGGCAAGAGCACGATCCTGCGCGCTTTGTCCGGATTGCTGCAACCCACCGGCGGCACGATCGTGTTCGACGGTGAGGAGGTGAGGGCAGCGTCGCCGCTGGATTTCGTCCGCCGTGGCCTGATACATGTGCCGGAGGGACGGCGCCTGTTCGCCGGCCTGTCGGTGCTAGATAATCTGATGCTCGGCGCCTATGGCCGCAGCAATCGCGGGGCGATATCCGCCGACATCGAGCGCGTCTTCGACCTATTTCCCCGTCTGCGTGAGCGGCGCAGGCAGGATGCCGTTACGCTATCAGGCGGCGAACAGCAGATGTGTGCGATCGGCCGCGGGTTGATGGCGGCGCCGCGCTTGCTGCTGATCGACGAATTGTCACTCGGACTGGCGCCAAAAGTAGTCGATGAATTGATCGAGGCGCTGCGCAAGGTGAATGCGGCGGGGACGAGCCTGCTGGTCGTGGAACAGGATGTGGCAACCGCGCTCGAATTCGCCGATCATGCCTATGTCATTGATCAGGGCCGCAGTGTTGCGGCCGGCACTGCGGCAGAGATATTGCGTGATCCGTCGGTTCGCGCCGCTTATCTTGGAATCTAGGTTTTACTTTCAGAAGGACACGGCATGGCCGAGCAACATCCCCGGATCGATTACTATTTCAGCTTTATCTCGCTGTGGTCCTACATCGGCAGCCTGGTGTTCCAGGACATCGTGAGACGCCACCACGTCGACGTTGTCTACAAGCCTATCGATCTGCTGACGGTGTTTGCGGCGGGCGGCGGCAAGCCGGTTCGTGAGCGGCCGCTCCAGCGCCAGGCCTATCGGCTCGTCGAAATGGAGCGCTGGAAGGCGATCCGCAACATTCCGCTCGTCACATGGCCGAAGTTTTATCCTGCCGACCCGTCGCTCGGACATCGCATGCTGCTGGTCGCAATTGCCGAGGGTCGCGACGTAGCAGCCTTCGTTCATGTCGGGCTCAAGGCGGTGTGGGCCGATGAACTGGACGTTACTGATGCCGAGACGCTGGTGCGTCTGGCCGATCAGAGCGGTCTCGACGGGCGACGGCTGCTGTCCGGCGCCAACGACCTTGCCGTGCAAGAGCGCGAGGTGAACCTGACGCGCGAGGCTGTCGACAGGAAGCTGTTCGGTGCGCCCTTCTACTTCTATCGCGACGAACCCTTCTGGGGGCAGGATCGTCTCGATCATCTCGAACAGGCGATCACGTCGCAAAGGCCGCCGATCGCGACGCCGGATGTCCGAGCAGCAGATTGATCCTGCCTGAGCGAACTCCTGAGGATTTACTCGTCACTTGACGGCATCATGCGGGAAGGTGCGAAGACCGCTCGATTGGGAGGCGTATCCCGAACTCGAACTCATCCGGGACACACCGATGCGAGGATCGGCAAGGCCCACGACACTTCCGGCAAGCAAGTCCGGCCTGGGCGGCGAGGCAGATATCATGGCCGGTGCATGCCTGCGGCGGAGAAGCACGCTATCCGGCATGCAGCCGTGATCGTGGCGAAGCGCACGGGTAAGATCAGACAACTGAAACTACATCTGAGTGAGGTATGCTGCAGCCTGCCGCGTGCCTAGTATAACTTGCTTTGCCGCGTCGCCCTCCAGCACGTCTGTTGTTTTATTCTCCGGCGGCTTGTTTCGAGCCCCGACATCAATACCATATCGGTCAAGCTGTTGAAGATATGGAAAATTGCGTGACAGATAGTTCAGCAAACGTAATCGACCTCAGCGCCTATCGGGCGCGCAAGACTGCAGTTCGCGAGTCGAGCGCTCCGTCAGAGCAAGTCAATTTCTATCAGGGAGCGGTCTACTGGTTCTGGCCGATGATGGTCTGGATGCCAGTCCCGATGGCCGCAACCGCTTCGACAAATCGGGACGCTTTGTGAGCGACGGTAGATTGAGCCCTGTCGCTGACGACCAGCTTCACCATCTAGCTGCGCCCGACATGCCAACGGATCTTCCGGCGATTGTCGGTCGCAATGTGCGGCGCCTGCGAACCCGTCGTGGAGATTCGCTGGAACGGCTTGCCAAGCAGTCGGGCGTAAGCCGCGCGATGCTCGGCCAGATAGAGACCGGCAAGAGCGTGCCGACGATCGGGCTGTTGTGGAAGGTCGCGAATGCGTTGAACGTTCCGTTCGCAAACCTGCTGCATTCCGAGGCGCCGCGTGGATCGGTGGTGTTGCGGCGTTCTGAGGCGAAGCTGCTCACGTCGAGCCAGGGGCAGTTCAGTTCGCGTGCTTTGTTTCCGTTTGAGGGAAATCACGACGTCGAATTTTACGAGCTCAAGATCGCAGCTCTGCATCGCGAGTCGGCAGAGGCGCATGCGCCTGGGACGCGTGAGAATCTGGTGGTCGTGAAGGGCGTGATTGAACTTACCGTGGGATCGGAGAAGCCGCAGACCTTGGCCGAAGGCGACGCCGTCCTGTTCGAAGCGGACGTGCCGCATGTCTACCGAAATCTCGTCGCGAGCGAGGCCGTGCTCTATCTCGTCATGACCTATGCGGACATCGCGTCGTAGCAATCGGGCCGCCAGAAACGAAAATGGCGAGCTGACAAAGCCAGCCCGCCATGTCTGTCAGCGAAGAGAGGCCGATCAGGCCGCTGTCTTCATCGGCATGCACATCATCATCATGCCGCCGCAATTCATCATCATCGGCATGCCCATCTGCATCATGCTCATCATGTTCTCACAGCACTTCATGAACATGTCCTTCATGGCGGGATCCATCGGCATCATTTCGCAGGTCATGCCGTTGGCGGTCATGGTGCACTTCATCTGGCAGCCCATCATCGGCATGCCACCCATCATCATCGGGTTCATCATGCCGCCGGCCATCATCGGGTTGATCATGTTACCCGACATCATCGGATTCATCATGCCGCCCATCATCATGGGCATCGGCATCATCTGCATTGCTGCGTTCATTGTCAGTCTCCAATTCATTCAGCAGAAACGATCTGTCCTGCCTGCTGTTGGAAAACTAAACGTGCTGACATAAGGTTCAATTGGAGAATGTCCTGCCGTCGCGCTTTTATCCAAGAAGACGGCTGGACGGCTATCCCAATGGCGAATGTGTCCGTGATATTGGATATTCGATTGCTATAGCAGACGTCGGTATACGTGTAGTCGCGTCCTTCAGCGCGATACGACGACTGGATCGCCCCGTTGATTCGAGCTGCAAATCGGGACGACGCGGCGGCGTCTGTGCGTGCAGGATTGATGCCTGTACCGGCGCGACTGAGCGCGATGCGATGTGTTTCGATGAGCAGTCGGAATGCTGCGCCAATCGCCAGATTACGGCATGTCTCTTTTCGAAACTTGGCTGACGCGATCAAGACTTACTCTTTTTCGCTGGCGCCTTTGCATCGCAGGCGAAGTCGCTACAACTGGCGCCAGTTGATGATGGATGAGGCATCATTGCCCGGCATCATGCGAGCGGAGCTGCATCTATGTCCCGACTTCCGTTGCTCACCATCGAGAACGCCCCGGATGCTGCGAAGGCTGGCTTGCAGACCGCGCAGATTAATAGCGGCTTTCTTCCCAACCTTGTGCGGTTGCTCGCCAATGCGCCGGCCGCGCTGGAAACCTATCAAACGGTATCTGCCATCAATGTGCGGAGCGGTTTGAGCCTGGCAGAGCGCGAGGTTGTGCAGATCACGGCGGCGACAACGCATGGATGCGGCTTCTGCGTCGCCGGACATACGGCGGTCGCCTACAAGAAAGCCGGGCTCTCGGAGGCGGTGGTCGAAGCGCTGCGCGACAGCCGAAAGGTTCCGGATGATCGACTGAATGCCATTGCCGATTTCACACGCGCCGTCATTCGGAGCCGCGGTGCGGTTTCCGACGCCGAGGTAACGGCGTTTCGCTTCGCCGGCCTCACCGATGCCAATGCTCTGGAGGTCGTGCTTGGCGTCAGCCTCGCGACACTGTGCAATTTCGCCAATAATCTCGGACAACCACCGCTTAACGACGAGTTGCGTCCCTACGCTTGGACGAACGCGTCGGCGGCCGCGGCCGAATAGTCTGCCGGGCCAGTGTCGATGGCGCAACTTCCAACCGAATTGAAAAGCTGGATCGCGTCCAACGCTGATGATCTCGATGAGCGAGCGGACGGCGCGGCGAGCATTCTGCCACGGCTCGCAGACGCGGATGTGCTGCGCATCGGCGTGCCGCGCGCGCAAGGCGGTCTGGGTGGTCACATCAACGATGCCGTCGGAGTGATAGCCGCTGTATCCAGCCATTCTCTGGCAGCGGGTTTCGTGTTCTGGGGGCATCGAACATTCATCGAATATCTGCTCCAGAGTCCCAATGAAAGGCTGCGGGACCGACTGCTGCCGGACCTGCTGTCGGGGCGCCGCGCGGGCGCGACCGGGCTCTCGAATGCGATGAAGTTTCTGTCGGGCGTCGAGGCGCTTCAGATCAAGGCCGCGGCACAGGACGGCGTGCGCACCGTTACCGGCAAGCTGCCATGGGTGACCAATCTGCGTGCGGCGGGCTTCGACGTCGCGGCAGCAGTGCAGGGCGAAGGCGGATCGACGCCGTTCGTCGCCAGCCTGTCGTCGGACAACGCGGGGGTGAGGCGCTCGCCCGATCTGGCATTGATGGGAATGCGCGCCACCAGCACGGCCGCTGTCGACCTCGACGGCGTTCGCGTGAGCGAAGATGACATCATCCATCCCGATGCCGGCGTGTGGCTGCCGCAGGTCCGTCCGGCATTTCTCGGTCTGCAATGCGCCATGTCGATCGGTCTTGCGAGGCGTTCGCTGGCGGAGACTGAGCTTAGGCTCAACAGGAATCGCGACGTACTTGCAGCCGAGGTCGACGCGTTGTCGCGTGACCTCGATATCGCGGAAGGGCAACTGGCGGCAGGATTGCTCGATGCGCGTTTCATCGCGGCGCCAGCCCCGCTTTTCCGGCTTCGGCTGCAACTCGCTGCCATTGTCTCAGGGGCCGTGCAGCTCGAGCTCGCGGCGTCTGGCGGCCAGGCCTATCTGTCGGAGCCCGGCCGGTCGTTCCAGCGTCGGCTGCGCGAGGCGGCCTTTGTGCCGATCATCACGCCAAGCCTGGTGCAGCTCAAGACGGTGCTGCGCGAACACGAGCGGCGTCAAGCGATCGTCGAGAACGCATGACGCAGGCCCTGCTGCAAGCTGCCGATATCGCGCTCCGCTATTCGCCGGCGGGCGAACACGTGCTGCAAGACTTCAGCCTGTCGCTTCGTGCCGGTGAAACCGTCAGCATTCTGGGGCCGAGTGGGGTGGGGAAATCCAGTCTGCTCCGCGTGCTCGCGGGTCTGATGCAGCCGACCGGTGGGACGGTACAGGTGCGCGGGAGCCCGCTAAACGGCGCGCATCCACGCGTCGCGATGGCGTTTCAGGATCCGAGCCTGCTGCCGTGGCTGTCGCTGGAGCGCAACGTCGCCTTTGGTCTCGATTTTAAGCATCAGCCGCAGCTGTCGGCGCCCGAGCGTCGCGCGCGTGTGGATGCCGCCATCGACGAGGTCGGTCTCGGCCATGCCCGCCGCCTCTATCCGGATCAACTGTCCGGCGGCATGGCGCAACGCACAGCGCTCGCCCGCTGCCTTGCGCGCACGCCGGAAATCCTGCTGCTCGACGAACCATTCGGCGCGCTCGACGAGGTTACGCGGGAAGAGATGCAGCATCTGCTGCTTAAAGTCGTTCGCGATCACCAGACGGCGGCCGTCCTCATCACACATGACATCGACGAAGCGCTGTTGCTGTCCGACCGGATCATCCTGCTCGGCGGCGCGCCCGCGCGCCAGGTCGGCGACTGGGTGATCGAGCTACCGAAGCCGCGCGACGAGTATGTCGCAGAACTCGGCGCCATCCGGATCGACATTCTTAAGGCCTTGAAAGGCGCATCGCGCCGCAACTGAATGAGGTAACCGCATGTCCATGGATCAGTTCTCGCGCCGCGAACTCATCAAACTGTCGGCACTGTTCACCGCGGCGGGGGCGCTTCCGTTGCTGCGTGCCTATGAGGCGAGGGCGCAGGAAGCGGATGCGCCGGTACGCATCGGCTATCTCCCGATCACCGATGCCACGCCGTTGCTTGTGGCTCACGGCAAGGGCTATTTCGAAGCCGAAGGCCTCAAGGCCGAGAAGCCGGTGATGTTGCGCAGCTGGGCCCAAGTGCTGGAGGCATTCATCTCCGGTCAGGTCAACGTTGTTCACCTGCTGTCGCCGATGACGGTGTGGGCACGTTTCGGCAGCCAGGCGCCGGCCAAGGTCGTGGCCTGGAATCATACCGGCGGATCCGGCCTCAGCGTCGGGCCGCAGATCAATAGCGTCAAGGAACTCGGCGGCAAGACCGTCGCCATTCCATTCTGGTATTCGATCCACAACGTGGTTCTGCAGGCGCTGCTACGGGAGAACGGTCTGATCCCGGTGAGCAAGCGCACCGGAGCGCCACAAGCCAACGAGGTCAACCTCGTCGTCATGGCGCCGGCCGACATGGTCCCGGCGCTCGCGTCCAATCAGATTGCTGGCTTTATCGTCGCTGAGCCGTTCAATGCCACGGCCGAGACGCTGGGGGTCGGCAAGATCCTGCGGTTCACCGGCGACGTCTGGAAGGATCACGCTTGCTGCGTTGTCTTCATGCATGAGCGCGATCTGCAGCAGCGGCCGGAATGGTCGCAGAAGGTCGTCAACGCCATGGTCAAGGCGCAACTCTGGACCCGCGAGAACCGCGCCGAGACCGCCGCGCTGCTGTCCAAGGAGGGGGCCCAAAAGTACACGCCGCATACGACGGCGGTGCTGGAGAAGGTTCTCTCGCCGCCCGAGGCCGACAATGCCGCCTATCTCAAATCCGGCGCGATCCGGAACGCGGTGTGGCGTGAGCGGCGTATCGATTTCCAGCCCTATCCGTATCCGAGCTATACCGAGGAGCTGGTGCGTCGGTTGAAGGACACGCTGATCGAAGGCGACCGCGCGTTCCTCGACAGGCTCGATCCCGCAACCGCGGCACGGGAGCTTGTGGATGACCGCTTCGTCCAGGCTGCGGTGACCGCAGCAGGCGGCATGGCCGCATTTGGGCTACCGGAATCGTTCACGCGAACGGAAGTAGTGGTCGCGTGACGAGCAGCCTGGAGGCCGGCATCGCGCCGGCCGGACTCGATGCGCAAAGCAGTGACGGGAGCAGGCGACGCTGGTCCATCCGCGCTGCGCGTTCGCGTTGGACTGTGCGGCTATCGACGGTGGTGCTGGGCACCAGCGGGTTGATTGTCCTGATTGTCCTTTGGTGGATCGGGACGGAGCTGCTGCCCCCGAAAGGGAGTTTCGTGCGTCATTTCGCGCCGGGCACAGCGTTCGCCAGTCTGCTGACGCTGCTCACGCAATCTGACCTGTCGATCCATCTGCTCGTGAGCTTGCGCCGTGTCCTGGTCGGCCTCGGCCTCGCGCTGTTGATCGGTGTGCCGATCGGCCTCGCAGTTGGTCGCTCGCAACGTCTCGATGCGACGACATCACCGGCGTTTCAGTTTCTGCGCATGATCTCGCCGCTGTCCTGGATGCCGATCGCCGTCATGGTGTTCGGCATCGGTGATCGCCCCATCTATTTCCTGCTCGCATTCGCCGCCGTCTGGCCGATCCTGCTGAACACCGCGGAAGGCGTGCGACGGCTCGAACCGAGTTGGCTCCGCCTTGCCAGCAGCCTGTCGGCGACGCGCTGGGAGACGCTGCGTCATGTCATCATCCCGGGCGTGCTGGGCCATATCCTGGCCGGGCTGCGGCTGGCGATCGGCGTCGTGTGGATCGTGCTCGTGCCCTGCGAGATGCTCGGGGTGTCGGCGGGAGTGGGCTATTTCATCCTCGATACCCGCGATCGGCTCGCTTACTCCGAGTTGATGGCCATGGTGCTCATGATCGGATTGCTTGGCTTTCTTCTCGACGCGGCAGCGCGCGTGCTGATCCGGCTCGCCGCGCCCGGCCGCATGCGCGTGCCGGCATGACAGTATCACACGAGATCGAAGGGTCGAACGGTTCGATCCACCATTTTTGGAAGCAAACCGCGCAGCCATCGAGGAGTTTATAAAATGTCGCAGAATCCAAAAACCATTTTGCGGGTCGTCGAAACGCCCTTGTACGACAGCCACCCAGACGGATTGTTCTTCTTTCATACCGACGCACCGACCCTTAGCTCCGATCCTTGCGGGCGGCGCATATGACTGATGTTGATGTAACGAAACCGCCGATCGGTCGCCGTCTCGATGCCATCGATCGCAGGATCCTCACCTTGATCCAGGAGAATTCGTCACTGTCGGTTGCCGACATTGGAGATATCGTGGGGCTGTCTGCGACGCCCTGCTGGAAGCGCATCAAGCGGCTGGAGGGCGATGGAGTCATCGTCGGCAAGGTTGCGCTGGTCGATCCATCCTCGGTCGGTCTGGATATGACAATATTTCTCGACGTCCAGAGCGACGATCATTCGGAGGCTTGGCTCAGAAAATTCTCGTCGGTCGTCAAGGATATGCCGGAAGTGGTCGCTTGCTATCGCATGGCGGGAGACGTGGACTACTGCCTTCGCATCGTCGTCAGCGATGCATCCGAATTCGAGGAATTCCATCGTCAGCTTAACGCACTGGTGCGGATCAAGTCGACGCGGCCGCATTATGTGGTCAAGACGTTGAAGTCGTCGACTTCGCTGCCGATCGCGCCCGAGCCGGCTCAACGCTGACACGTCATTAGTGTCCGAAATGTTGATGGTGCGCGCAACTCAGAGGAGACGCTGTGGGCTGCCCATGTGGTCAGCAAGGTAAGGGCCGGCGCTGCCACGGTGCTATCACCAACCTGGTGTTCATCCTGCCAAAGACGGATGACAACGATGCTGCGCGTCAAAATGAGGCCGCTATTGCGCCCACGAGATCATATGCGCGCCGCATGCCGTAAATTGTCACAAACAGGAATGCAGGGATGAGTCCCGGCAACAAAGCCGTCCAGCCCGAGAATGACTGCCGCAAAATCGGCGGGTGGTCGCTCATCCCAATTGCTCCTCTGGATCACCTGCAGTAGCGCCGGATCGCGAATGTTGTCTGCCAGCCAAACACGCAAGATCCCGGGGTACGCGACGTCGGAACTAGAACGGGCGCACCGAAACCGCGCCGAATACGATGGCGGCGATCAACGCCAGAGAGCTGTAGACGGCGACGGTGTGAAACCTTACCGCGGCGCGGTTCGACGACGAACGGGCACGAAGATGTGAGCGGGCTTCGGCTGATAGATCTCGCACGGTCTTTCTCCAATCGGTCATCTGCCTATTTCAAGGCAGGTTGCTTCCGCGTTCAAGCGGGCGGAGAAAATAGCGATACGCGCTCTGTCTGTGGTGCAGTCAGCGGTTCAGAATTCTCCGCGCTGCCGGTTTCGGACAGTTTTATTCGCCTTCCTTGCGCTGGCTTAGAGGCGACGTCTCGGCACAGGGACCGCGCAGCTCGGTACGGCGGCCAACTCGCGCCCCGCAGGGTATAGTCGAATTCTGCGATGGCGGCCTTGCGCGACAAGAGCGGCTCGCCAACTAATTCGGCGCCAACGCGTGTTCGCTCTGGTGTTCAGACAGCGCAGTAGACTGTTGATCCGGACGGAGAAGCAGAAGCAAGTGCCGCTTCAGACGCGCGAATTCAATCTCGGTGACAATATCAGCCGGCCGTGGACGCGCGAATGGCACTCGCAGATCCTCGACGATCCGCCCAGGGCGCCGGCTCATCACGATCACACGGTCGGCGAGAAACAGCGCCTCCTCGATATCATGCGTGACGAAGATCAGCGTGGTGGGGCGTTCGGTCCAGATGTCGAGCAGCAACTCATGCATCATCGATCGGGTTTGGGCATCGAGCGCGCTAAACGGCTCGTCCATCAAAAGTACGCGCGGCTGGTTGATGAGTACGCGCGCGATCTCGACACGCTGCTGCATGCCGCCTGACAACTGTGACGGATAAAACTCCTCGAAGCCGGATAGCCCGACCAGCGCGAGCAATTCGTCCGCGAGCTGTCGCCGCGCAACCTTGCCGATGCCGCGCATCTTCGGCCCGAAGCAGACATTTTCACGCACCTTTTTCCAAGGGAACAGGGTGTGCTGCTGGAACACGATGCCGCGATCCGGGCTCGGGCCGGTAATCGCCTGTCCGTCCACGGTAAGGCTACCGCTGGTATTTGCTACGTGTCCCGCCAGCGCGCCGAGCAGGGTGGACTTGCCGCAGCCCGACGGCCCCAGGATGCAGACGAACTCGCCGGGCGCGACAGAGATGTCGAGACCGGCGACCGCCTCGAAGGCATCGTCGCCATGACCAAGCGATATCGATGCGTCCTCGATCGCAATTCGTCCGAGGCCGACGCCGTGGCCGTTAACCCGCGGTGCCTTCATCGCGCCACCATCGGGCTTCGCCAGGGCATCAGGACATGTCCGAGCGTCGTCAGCAGCCAGCTGCTGCCCATGCCGAACAAGCCGATCACCAGCATGCCGACGATGATGTCAGCGTAGTTCTGCAAGGTGTAGGATTCCCACGTGTAATAGCCGATGCCGAACTGGCCGGAGATCATCTCCGCCGTCACCAGGCAGAACCACGATGTTCCCATGCCGATCGCGAGGCCGGTGACGATGCTTGGCGCCGCGCCCGGGAGTACGATCTCCCACAGGATGGCGGCGCGGCTGCCACCGAGGCTTCGCGCCGAAGCGACCAGGCGGCGATCCACATTGGCAACGCCGTGAATGGTATTGAGCACGATGGGAAACAGCGCGCCGATGAAAGTGATGAAGATCATCGACAGTTCCGAGGATGGAAACATCAGGATCGACAGCGGGATCCAGGCGACCGCCGGAATCGGGCGCAGCAGTTCCAGCGGCGGCAGCAGCACGTCGCTCGCTGCACGCGACCGGCCGATGGCAAAGCCAAGCAGAATTCCCAAGAGTGCCGCGACCCCGTAGCCGGCAAAGACGCGTCCGAGGCTGCTGCCGAGATGCGCCAGCAGCTTGGGTGACTGCAGCAGCACAATCAGCGACTGCAGCACTTCGGTCGGCGGCGGCACGTTACGGAAGGTGACGATCCCGAGATTGAGGCGCAGGGTGGACGCCACCTGCCAGAACGCAATGCAGGCCAGGATCGATCCCACCTGCACCAGCAGGCGGCCCATATGCATACCGCCTGATCCCGTCGCCGTCGCCATCAGCGGCTCACCACCACGGCTTCACGCGCGCCGGCGAAATCGACCACCTGGCCGCCCTTGGCCGCGGCCCATTTTTCGGCGGTGCCGCGCGACAGGAAGGCGCCGAGTTCGCCATTGGCCGCGCGCACGAACCAGGCCTGCTGCGCGAACAGCTTGATGCCGCTTTCGCGATCCTGCGCGTAGACGACCCGCGCGCTCTTGCCGTCCTTTTCCAGTGCCGCCAGAGCCTTCAGGGCGTTCTCGGGCGATGTATAGTGCCGCACCAACGGCTCGTCCTTGACCCAGATCTGCGCGACCCGGCTGACATCGGTGATCTCGGCACCGGTCAGGGCGTCCTTCGCCTTCAGCGCGAGCTGAGCGTAATCCTTGAGCTCCGCATCATAGTCGCGCCCGGCCTTGACGAAGGCCGCGCGGATATATTTGTCGGTGACGAACTTGTCGATATCGAGATCGCCATCGGCGCGCTTGAGCAGCTTCAGCGTATCGATGGAGGTCTGCACCGCCTGGCGATATTCAGGCTTCCAGGTCAGGCCGCGCGTCTGCAGCCCGAGCGGGCCGTGGAACAGATAGTTCACCTCGGCCTCGATGCCGGTTACCTTGGCGATCAGTTCGCTGTATTTCTCCGGCTCGGCGGCGAACAGGCGGTCCGCCTCGATGCTCGCGCTCAGATAGGCCTGCACGATCTCCGGATATTTGTCCGCATATTCGCTATCGACCAGCGCGCCATGGAAGGTCGGCGCATCCGCCTGCGAGCCATCGAAGATCTTGCGGGCAAAGCCGCGCCACGGGAATAATTCGGCGAACGGAACGAAGTCGGCATGGGCCTCGATCTTATTTGTCTGCAGCGCGGGGCCGGCGACTTCCGGCGCCTGGGTGATGATGTTGACGTCGGTCTCGGGATTCCAGCCCTGCGCCTTGATCGCCCGTAGCAGCATGCCGTGCGACGTCGACGCAAATGGCACCGAGATGGTCTTGCCCTTCAGGTCGGCGATCGATTGCGCGGGCGAACTCGTCGGAACGACAATGCCATTGCCGCTCCCTTTGGTACTGCCGGATAGCGTGATGATGAAGAGGCTGCGGCGGCCGGCTTTCTGGAACGCGACGCCGTTAAGCGAACCCGGGAAATCCGCCATCGCGCCGAAATCGAGCTTGCCGGCCACCATCTCGTTGGTGAGCGGAGCCCCGCTGGTGAAGTTCTTCCACTGGATGTCGTAGGTGACGTCCTTGTACTTGCCGTCCCGGGGCAGATATTTCTCGAGCAGCTTGAGTTCGCGGACGATCAGCCCGCCGGTGGCGCAATTGATCGTCGTATCCTGCGTGCCGAGTGCGACGCGGATGGTCTCGGCGCTCGAGGTTCCTGCCCACGTCATCGCAAAGGCCGCAATAATCCCCAATCCAAATCGTTTCATGGCATGTCCCCTGGTTATCCGAGTGATCGGATACGCTCCGCCCGGATGTTGAACCGGCGCACGATGCCGCTGAAGCAATTAGTTGCGATGCGCGCCGGCGTCGCAGGCGAGCGAACATGACGCGGCGTTGCGCCTGCGAGGGGCGCCGAAAATTATCTTGCAGGAGTTCGATGCATTACAGATGAATTCCCTCGTGCTTCGTCGATCCGCGCATCAGGCGTTTCAAGTCGATCTGGAGATGCTCAAAAGAGTGGACTTCCTCTGCGCCGCACCATTAGCCTCGCTTCAAGACCTTCAGCACAAGTGAAAATGCGATGGCCAGCCTGAAAACGCTTTCGGACTCTCGTGAGGCGTATCTTCCCGCAACCGCCGTGACCTTGCGTGGCGGGCACGCATGCCGGACATCACCGTCATCCACGGGCGTTGCATCCGGTCGCTCGATCGTAACCGCGCCGGCTATGCGGCAGAGCGATCTTTCGGCGCTGTTCATGAGCGAGACGATCGACGACCTGAACGATGGCGCCCATTTTCTCGACCGCCTCACAGTGGAGGAGCGCGCGCAGATCCGCGAGAGCGGACGCCAATTCACGATGCGGCAAGGCGAGGCGATCTTCAGCCAGGGCGCGCATCATCAGGGAATTTTTATCATCGAGCGCGGCCAGGTCCGGGTGTTCTACACCGCGCCGACCGGACGCGAGATCACCCTGGCTTATTGGACGCCCGGCCACTTCATCGGTGGTCCGGCGATTTCCGGCGGCGGCACCCATATGTGGTCCGGCGTCGCCATCGAGGATTGCGATATCACGCATCTCTCCAGCGCGACATTGCAGGCGCTGCTGCTGCGCATGCCCACTTTCGCGCTGGCGCTAATCGACGGGCTGGTTGCCAAGGGAAAATGCTATTCGTCGATGGCGCAGATGCTGGGCACGCGGTCGGTGATCGAGCGCCTCGCGCAATACATTCTGAACCTCTCGGAGCTCTATGGCGTGGCCGACGGCGACGCGGTCGTCATCAACCGCAAGGTGACGCACGACCAGATCGCGGCGATGGTGGGCTCGACCCGGCAGTGGGTCACGATGATGCTGAAGCGGTTCCACGCCAAGCGCATCGTCTCCATCGATGGCGGCGTTATCCGCATCCACCGCCTCGACCAGCTCGAACAGATACTGCTGAAGGATTAGCGCTCAAGCAGTCGGCCGAGCGCCCAGGCGACGGTCTTGCGCACGTCCGGATCGATATCGGCGGCATGCGCAGCGAGCGGTGCCTGTGCGCTGATATCGCCGATGTCGCCCAGGGCCGCAGCTGCCTCTTTGCGCAACGAGGGTAGGGGATCATCCAGAATGCCGAGAATGGCTGGGACGGCATCCCGCGCCTTCAGCTTGCCGAGGCATTGCAGCGCCTTCTGGCGCACCTGCCAGAACGTGTCACCGAGCGCGCCTCTCACGGCTGCGGCAGCCGAAGTCTCGCCGATCCGGCCGAGCGTTTCGGCCGCGGCGGCGCGTACCTGCCAGGCGTCGTCGGCCAGCGCGCCCGAAGCCGCCTGCGCAGCAACCGCATTGCGGGCAAAGGACAGCGCGTTGACCGCAGCGAGCCGCACCTGCGCATCGGCATCGCGCGCCGCACTGATCAGCGACGGCAGGGTCTCGTTGCTCTTGAGATAGCCGATCACGCCCACCGCTTGCACGCGCACGGCGGGATCGACATCCTGCAGTGCCAAGATGGCCGGGCCAAGGGCGATCGCACTCCGCAGCTCCTTCAGTGCTCTAAATATGGCTTCGCGAACAAAGGCCGACTGGTGCGACACCAGCGGCAGCAGGGCTGCATCGGCCGCAGCATCGCGCAGTTCGGCGAGGCTCTCTGCGGCAGCCGACGCGACGTCACGGTCGGCATCCGTCACGCCGCGCACCAGCGCCTGCGCGACCGAAAGCCCATCAAACTCGCCAAGCGCGCGCGCGGCCTGCAGCCTGACCTCGGGTGCCGTGTCGCTGATGGCCGTGACCAGATGCGGCACGGCCTCGTCACTCGCCGTCTCGGCGATCTCGATCACCGTGAGGCGGCGTACCGAGGCATCAGGACTCTGCAGATTTTCTGCGATCTCGGCGACGTCAATGAAGGATTCGAATGCAGACATGTCAGCGCAGCAGATAGGGGATGTTGACGGTCACCGCCCCGGTGGGGCAATCGGTCTCGCATGGCATGCAGTACCAGCACTCGTCATACTTCATATAGGCCTTACCGGTGAGGTCGCTGATCCGCAGCACGTCCAGCGGACAGACATCGACGCAGACCGTGCAGCCCTTGTCGGCGATGCATTTGGCATCGTCCACGACGACGGGCACGGTGGTGGGTGCATAGGCAATGGGCATGGATGCTCCGTCTCAGGCGTGCTGGCGTATGCGCTGGCGATCATAGGCGTCGCGTTCGCTCTCATCGATCGGGACGAGATAGGGCTCGACGGCACGCTTCTCGGCAGTCATGCGCCCGTCCCGCTTGCTGAGGATGCTGTGGCAGAACCAGTCCTCGTCGTTCTTCTCGGGATAATCGACGCGGTTGTGATAGAGGCCCCAGCGACTTTCGGTGCGGAACAAGGAGGCGTAAGCCGCCATGTCGGCGCAGTCGAGGATCGACGACACTTCCAGCGCGCGCATCAGCTCGTGCGAGTCGCGCACCACCATCTCATTGTCGAGATCGTCGCGCACTTCCGCCAAGCGCGCTTGGCCGATCTGCATCTTGGCAGTGACCTTCGGCGGCTGCAGGTAATCGTTCACGAGGCGGCGCGCCTTGTATTCGAGCTGGTTCGGCGGAATGCCGTCGTCACGCCGCGTCGGCGCCAGCACGCGTTCCTGCTCGCGCACCACATCGTCGCGGTCATAATCGGGGAAGTCGACCTCGGCAGCGAAATCCACCGCATGTTCGCCGGCTACCGCGCCATTGGTGAAGGCGCCGAGCATGTAGTTATGCGGCACGCTTGCCATGTCGCCCGCCGAATAAAGACCCGTGACGGTGGTACGGGCGAATTCGTCGACGAATACGCCGGAGGCGCTGTGGCCCGAACACAGGCCGATTTCCGAGATATGCATCTCGATCATCTTCTCGCGATAGTTCGTGCCGCGGTTCTCGTGGAACCGGCCGCGCGACGGCCGCTCGACCTTGTGCAGCACCGCCTCGATCTGGCCGACGGTGTCGCTGTGCAGGTGGTTGAGCTTGAGGAATACCGGCCCCTTGCCCGACTGCAGTTCGTTGTAGAACTCCTGCATCATCTGGCCGGACCAGTAATCGCATTCGATGAAGCGGTTGCCCTCGCTGTTCGCCGTATAGGCGCCGAACGGACCGGCCACATAGGCGCAGGCCGGGCCGTTGTAGTCCTTGATCAGCGGGTTGATCTGGTAGCATTCGATATTCGCGAGCCCTGCGCCGGCATGATAGGCCATCGCATAGCCGTCGCCCGAATTGGTCGCATTCTCGTAGGTGCCCCAGAGATAGCCGGACTGCGGCAGGCCGAGACGGCCGGCGGCACCGGTGCAGAGGATCACGGTCTTGGCGCGTAGCACCAGGAATTCCGCGCTGCGAGTATTGACGGCGATGACGCCGGCGATGCGGCCGTCCTTCGCCGTCAACAGCCGCGTCGCCATGTAGCGGTTCGAGATCAGCACCTTTTCGCGGCGCAGTTGACGATACAGCGCCTTCTTGACCGTCTCGCCATTCGGCATCGGCAGCACATAGGAGCCGAGATGGTGAACCTTCTTGACGTCGAAATCGCCATTCTCAGTCTTCTGGAACTTGATGCCGAAACTGTCCAATTCCTGGATGACGTCGAAGCAACGCGACGCATATTTGTAGACGGGCGCCTGATCGCAGATGCCGTCATTGGCGATGGTGATTTCCTTGGTGTACTGCTCCGGCGTCGCAAAGCCCGGCACTACGGCATTATTGAGCCCGTCCATTCCCATGGCGATAGCGCCTGACCGCTTCACGTTGGCCTTTTCGAGCAATACCACGCGCGCCTTGGGATTGCGGCGCTTGGCCTTGTAGGCAGCCATCGGACCGGCGGTGCCGCCGCCGATCACCAGCACGTCGCATTCGATTTCTGACAGGCCTTGCTTGATCTCATCCATAGCCTGTTCCTTACGCTGCGTGGCCGGCGAGTTCGCGCAGATACACCCACGGATAGATGCCGCGATCGTGCCCGTCGGAGAAGAATAGCCGCAGCGCATAGTTGCCGATCGGCTCGACACTCTGCATGCGAAACGCCGGCGGCAGTATCAGCTCCACGCCCTCGGCCTGGCGCCGGATCTCGCTCGCCGCCCGGCTGGCCTGGCGCAGGGTTACCGCATCCAGCCGACTGGTTTCGCCGTCGTCCCAGGTGACGGCGAGAACGGTGTAGTCTTCGATCAATGCGACTTCGGTCGGTTGCATGTGCAATCTCCAGCTTTGCATCGATCTGTAACCGTCGGTCGCCGACACGGCTTGCAATAAATTGCTTTCCGCGCGGTGTGCCCAAATCAGGCGGCTGGTTCCGCCAGCTTGCGCTCTTTCCTGTTCCCGGCCGCTCCGCGCAGCGACTTCTCAGCGCCATACCAGGGCAGCAGGCGGCGTACGGCGCCTTCGAACAGAAAATCGGCAACCACACCCATGATGCCGAGCACGATCAGGCCGACGAACATGTAGTCGACGCGAAACACCTGCTGCGACATCTGGATGAGATAGCCGACGCCGAATGCAGCGCCCGCGAGTTCGGAGGCGACCAGCAGCACCAGCGCGACCGACAGACTGACGCGCAGGCCGGCAATGATGAATGGTAGGGCGCCGGGAATGACGACAAAGGCGAATTTGCGCCAGCCCCGCGCTCCGAGGCTCGCCGCGGCGCGGCCGAGCAGCGGATTGGTGTCGCGCACCCCGAGATAGGTATTGACCCAGACAGGGAAGAACACACCCCAGGCGATCAGGAACACCTTGGACAGTTCGCCGATGCCAAACCAGAAGATCGCGAGCGGCACGAAGGCCAGTGCGGGAATGGCGCGAAACATCTGCACGAGAGGGTTGAGGGTTGCGTTCAGCAGCGGCAGTTGCGCCATCGCGACGCCGACTGCAATAGCGAGGACCGAGCCGACAACGAAACCGAGCAGCGAGCGCCACAGGCTGGCGCCGAGATGGCGTAGCAATTCGCCGGATGCCAGCAGCTCCCAGCCCGATAGCACGATGGCGGTTGGTGCGGGCAGCATGATGTTGTTGACGAGGCCGCTGCGGCTGATCGCCTCCCAGATCGCGAAGAAGCCGACGGTGCCGAACGCGCCTGCAACTGTGTTTCGCTTCAGCTTGAATGCCATCGCCTATTCTGCCGTGTCGAGACCGATGGCGCGGGCCACATGGTCGTAGAGTTCGTTGAAGGCCGGCGTGGTGCGCCGCCGCGGCCGTTCGAGATCGATCACGATATCCTCGACCACGCGGCCGGGATTCGGTGACATCACGATCAGCCTAGTGCCAAGCACCAGCGCTTCGGCGATATTGTGCGTGACGAACAGGATCGTCTGCGCGCTCTGCTGCTGCAGGTCGATCAGCCTTGTCTGCAGTGAAGCCCTGGTCATGGCATCCAGCGCGGCAAACGGCTCGTCCATCAGCAGCAGTGCCGGCTGCGTCGCCAGCGCGCGGGCGATCGCTACCCGCTGCTTCATGCCGCCGGACAGTTCGAACGGATATTTGTCGCCAGCCTCCGGCAGTCCGACCTGGCGGAGCAGATCGCTGGCGACGGCCTCGCGCTCCGCGGCCGGGCGCCCGGCCATGCGCAGGCCGAAACCCACATTGGCCTTCGCGGTCAACCATGGAAACAGCGAGTAGTCCTGGAACACGACGCCGCGTTCGGGGCTCGGCCCGGCGATCGCATGGTCGTTGATCAGCACCTCGCCATGCGACGGTTGCACGAAGCCGGCGAGGATATTGAGCAGCGTGGTCTTGCCGCAACCGCTCGGGCCGAGGACGCAGACGAATTCGCCGGGCTGGATGGTCAACGACACCTGGTCAAGCGCGACCGTGCGGCCGCGCCCGGAGTCATAGACATGTCCGAGCTCGTGACAGGCGATGAGCGGCCGCTGGACCGCGGATGCCGTGGAAACGTCCACTCTCACATTCATGCGACGACTCCGGTGACGCCGTTTCTATTTCTCGCGCGCCTTGTCGAGCAGCGAGCCGACTACGACGGTGTTAAAGTCCGGCACCTTGACGTCCGGCCGCACCAGCTTGTTGTCGATCGCCCATTTCGCCTGCGTCTGCAGTTCGGCGACGAGATCCGCGCGTTCGAGATCGATATTGAAGCGGGTGCGCGGCAGGAAGTTGCGGACGATCTCCGGATCGACCTTGATGCGCTCGGCGATCAGCGCTGCTGCGGCATTCGGATCCTTCTTGATGAGGTCGTTGGCATCGATCAGCGACTTCAGCACCTTCACGAGCAGGTCGGGATTCTTGTCGATGGTCGATTGCAGCGCGATCACGGTAGAAAATCCGACATAGAGTCCGGGCGAGCGGATCGCATGGAACTTGTCGCCGCCCTGCTTGAGCGCGAGCGAGATATGCGGCTCGGTCCAGATGAATGCATCGACCGCGCCATTCGACAGGCTGGTCACGAAGTCGCCGGGGTTGAGGCTGACGGCGGTGACGTCTGCGAAGGTCAGATTGGCTTCCTTCAGCAGCTTCGACAGGTAGTAGTGCGCGTTGGTGCCTTGCGAATAGCCGATCTTGCGGCCCTTGATATCCTTGATCGTCTTGATGTCCTTGACGGCGACAAGGTCGAAGGATTCCTGACGATTCAGCGTGGCGATGATGCGCACCGGCAGGCCGTTGAGATTCGCGAACAGCACCGGCGTTTCGGCTGCGGTCGCCACCACCACGCCGCCGCCGACCAGAGCGTCGAGTGCGAGGCGGCCGCTGGCGAAGATCGTGGTCTTGGGCGTGAGGCCCTGCTTGTCCCAGGTCTTGGCCTGATCGGCGACGAAGAACTGGCCCCAACCCATGGAGAGGCCGGCGCCGATCGTCACATCCTCCGCGCGCGCCGTCGCAGCCGAGGCAACGAATGCCGCGCCCAGCACCAACGCGGTGCGGGCCAATCGCCTGGCATGGCTGAAAAACCGTTCTGAATTCGTCACGTCACAAGCTCCTTGTTGAGAATGGGGGCGCGATGCCAAGACCGCGCGTACCGAGCGGCAGTCCGGAATGCTGATGAAACCGGCCGGCCAGCCGTGCGAGGCTGCGGTCGGACAGAGCTGGGCCGATCAGCGTCACGCCTTGCGGCAGGCCGTTCGGCAGAAAACCCGAGGGCACGGCGACTGCGGCGAGATCGGCCAGATTGACGAATGTGGTGTAGGTGCCGATACGGGCATTGAGGGTGATGGGATCGGCCGCGATCTCGCCGATCCTGTAGGTGGTGGGCGTCGTCGGCACGAAGAGAACGTCGATGTCGCGCCAACCGGCGTCGATTTTCTGCTTCAGTTCGGCGAGACGCTGCTGACCGGCAAAGACCTGCGCGCCCGTGATCCGCGCACCGCCCAGCAGGATGTCGCGAGTGACTGGCAGCACGGCATCGATGTCGCGATCAAGGAACGGCTTCAGCGCGCCGTAGCGATCGGCCAGCCACGGGCCGAGGAACAACATGTCGTTGATTTCGCGAAACGGCGCGAAGTCGATCTCGACGCGCATGCCGCCGATCGCCGTGAGGCGCGCGACGGCGGCATCGAACAGTGCGGCCGCCGCCGTGTCGCCGAAGAACTCTAGCCAGGGCGCCGCGGGCACGCCGAAGCGGAACGACGGCCATGCGTCCGCTTCGCGTAGCGTCAGCGGCCGCGCGAACGGGTCTTCCGGATCATGGGCGCGGATGACGTCGAAGCCAGCCTGCGCGTCGGCGACGGTGAGCGCGAACACCGAGATCGTTTCGATGGAGCGACAGGCCGGCACCGTGCCGACACCGCTGATGAGGCCGCGCGTCGGCTTGAGACCGACCACGTTGGTGAGCGCGGCGGGCACGCGGCCCGAACCGCCGGTGTCGGTGCCGAGCGCCAGGCTGGCGAGGCCGGCCGCGACCGAGACGGCGGCACCCGAACTCGATCCGCCCGGAATGTAGTCGGCATCGAACGGGTTGCGTGCCACGCCATAGGGCGAGCGGACGCCCACGAGCCCGGTGGCGAATTGATCCATATTGGTCTTGCCGATCAGGATCGCCCCGGCCGCCAGCAGCCGCGCGACCGCAGGACTATGCCGGGTGGGGACATAGGAATAGTCGGGGCAGGCCGATGTCGTAGGAAGCCCGGCGACGTCGATGCAGTCCTTCACGCTGAAAGGCACGCCCCAGAGCGATGCGGCCGCGCGATCGGAGGTCGACTGTCCTTCGAGTTCACGCGCACGGGCGAAAACCGCGTCGCGTCCGACATGCCCGATCCAGACGCCATCATCCCCGCGCGCTGTGATCGTGTCGAGGATCGACTCCACGACTCGCGAAGGTGCCAGCGATCCATCCGCATAGGCGGCCGAAAGCGTCGGCAGATCGAGTTCGATTTCAGGTGCAGGGTAGCTCACGTGGGATCCTTCGGTGTTGCGAAGGGCCGCGCGATCTCGAATGCCCGCGCTGCGCGCAGGACCTTCGCATCATCAAATTTCGCACCGATCAGTTGCAGGCCGACCGGCAGACCCGCCGCGGTCAGTCCGGCCGGAATCGATGCCGCTGGCTGTTGCGTCAGATTGAACGGATAGGTGAAGGGCGAGCGAATGGGCCGCGTGGCAAGATCGGCCTGCGATGCATCGATGGCTGAAGCAGGAAATGCCGTGGACGGCGTGATCAGCAGATCCCAGGACTGATGGAAGCGACTGAAGTGCCGACCCAGCGCCTCACGCTGATCGATGGCCTTCACGTAGGACACGACGCCGATCGCGCGGCCCTGTTCGGCTGCGGCCAGTAGGCCGGCCTCGCTGAGATTGCGCCGTTCCGGGGCGAAGCTGTCCACGAGTTTCGCGGCGCCGGCCTGCCAGAAAGTCAGGAAGATTGGCAGCGGATCCTCGATGCCGGGATCGACGCGCTCGACGATGGCGCCGAGATCAGCGAATACCTTCACCGCCTTGTCGACGATGGCTGCGACTTCGGGATCGACCGTTGCGTAGCCGAGGGCGGGGCTATAAGCGATGCGCAAACCTTTGACGCCGTCCTCAAGCCCGCTCTGCCACGCCACGTCCTGCGGCGGCAATGCATTCCAGTCGCGCAGGTCGGGCCGCGCGATGACGTCGAGCAGCAGTGCGGCATCGCGCACCGAGCGGGTGAGTGGGGTGACGTGAAACAACGTGCCGTTCTGCGACGGCGGATAGACCGGCACGCGGCCGAATGTCTGCTTGAAGCCGAAGGCGCCGCTATGTGCAGCGGGAAGCCGCGTCGAGCCGCCGCCATCGGTCGCCACATGCAGCGGGCCGAAGCCGATCGCCGCCGCCGCACCCGAGCCGCCGCTGCTGCCGCCCGGTGTGTGCGCCGTATTCCAGGGATTGCGGGTAATGCCGGTCAGCGGGCTGTCGCCGAGCCCCTTCCAGCCGAATTCGGAAGTGGTGGTCTTGCCGAGCACGACGGCGCCGTGCTCGCGCAGGCGCGCGGTCGCCGGCGAATCTTCGTTCCATTCCTGGTTCGGATCGACCGCGCGGCTGCCGCGCAGCGTTGGCCAACCCTTCGCCAGGATCAGGTCCTTCAGCGCAACCGGAACACCGTCGATCAGACCTGCAGGTTCACCACGATGCCAACGTTGTTCAGATCTTTCAGCGGATGCGAGTGCAGAGTCTGCGTCAAGCAAGGCAAATGCATTGATTTTCGGCTCCAGCCGTTGAATGCGATCGAGAATTGCGCGCGTGACTTCGACAGGTGACAGTTTTCGCTGACGATAAAGCTCAACAAGTTCGACAGCGGAAAGAAATGCGACGTCTGCGCCGCTTGTTGCATCCGATACATTCGCTTGACCAGAAGCGCTCTGGATTGCCATGCCTCATCCCCTTGTGTGCTTGACAAGACAATGGGTAGGCGTCGCGACATTCGCCTTGCAGCAATTAATTGCCGAATTGAGCTGCGAGGCGATATTCGAACTGCGGCGACTGTCATGCGCAGTTTTCGAGAACAAAGATATTGCGAAAGCATTCTCTCAGAGAGCAGATCGACGCCTGCTCGCCAGATCGGCGGCGGCGAGGTGTGGGCGCGGAATGCCGCGAAAGCGGTGCATCCGCGTTATCCGGATGCTGCGTGGCGGTCGTCGCCTTCCTCCGCACGCTTTGATGCGCGCGCTGGTGGCCGTACTTCTTCTGAAATACGCCTGCCGGCGTTCGGTGCCATTGTTGGTGATCAGCGTAGGCTGTCGGCGACGACCTGGCGCGCCAATACATTGTCATCGGGCAGGCCGATCGATATCCGCAGCCAGGTCGGCAGCGCGGGATAGGATTGCTTGATCGCGATGTCCCGCGCCGCAAGGGCTGCAGTCACATCACCGTGTCGCTGGCCGGCATCGAAGAACACGAAATTGCCCTGCGCTGCAGAGAAGGAAACGCCGTTCGCGCGAAACAACGCGTGCCAACTCTCGCGCTCGGCGGCAACCGCGGTGCGCACTGCGGTGATATGTTCGCGATCGGCCAGACTTGCCTGAGCGGCGACCAGGCCGAGGCGGTTGAGGCCATGAAACGCGCCAATGCCGATCTGCCTGAGCGATCGGGCGAGCTCGGCAGGCGCCAGCACATAGCCGATGGCGAGACCGGCGAGGCCGTGGATCTTGGCGAAAGTCCTGAATACGACGACCTGATGGCCGTCACGCACGAGGCCAGCCACGGCGCGCCGTTCCGGATCTGGCGTGTAGTCGAGATAGGCTTCGTCGACGATCACCAGCGCGCGGTTCGATAGATCGCGGACGAATGCGATGAATTCCTCGGCTGGACTAACAGTGCCGCTCGGATTGTGCGGGTTGACGAGATAGACGGCGCGGGTCTGCGCATTCACCCGGCGGGCAATGGCCGGAAGGTCGTTGTTGAGCCGATCATCCAGCGGCACGGCGATGGCCTTGCCGCCGGCTGGCGCGACGGCATCGACCAGCGCCGTATAGCCCGGCTCCGAATAAATGAACTCGCCGCCGGGGCCGCCTTGCGCGGAGAGATACAGCCCTAGCACGTCGAGGATTTCGCCGAGCACGATCTGCTCCGGCGCGATACGTTCATGCGCGGCGATGGCGGTAGTGAGCTGGTCCAGCTCGGCGCTGACATAGCGGTCGAGATGGGCAAGGTTCTCTTCGATGGCACGGAGTGCGCGCGGCGAAGGGCCGAACGGGCTCTCGTTATGCGACAGGCGGATGATGGAGCGGGGTGCGTCGGTCATGGCGACGGACTATACGCGCTTTGCGGCATCAGCATACGTCATGGACGATGCGCCCGTCGACCATTGTGAGCAGACAGGAGAGATCCTTCAGCTCCGCCGGTGGCAGTGTCGTGGGGTCATCGGACAGCACCGCGAGATCCGCAGCGAAGCCGGGTTTCAGGCGGCCCTTCCAGCCTTCGTCAAAAGTGAGCGCAGCGCCGGCGGCGGTGAAGAGTTCGAGCGCCGTATGCGCATCGAGGCGCTGATCAGGCCCGATCACGCGGCCGGTGGAGCGCTCCTCGCGGGCGCAGGTGGTCCACAGCGTGAAGAACGGATCATAGGGAATATTGTCAGTGGCGATGGCCAGGGGAATACCGGCATCGAGGATGGCGCGATGAGGTACGACGCCATTTCCGCCATCGGCCTCGTTCAGATATTTGCTGCCGCCCTTCCAGAGATAATAAGTCGAGATCGTCGTCACATAGACGCCGAGCTCCTTGAGCGCGCGGATGTCCTCAGGCCGCGCACGGCCGATATGTTCGATGACCCAGCGGCGTTCAGCGATCGGATGTCGCTCGTTCACCGCCCGCAGCACGGGGACGATCTCGTGCAGCTGGTCCCCGACGATGGTGTGCAGGCGCAAGTCGAATTCGGCGGCGAGGAAACAGGCCTCGCGAAAGTCGGATGGCGTCACCGCCTGTTCGACGAAGCCAGACCAGCCAGTGTCGGGCAGATGCGCGCGGGCGCAGCAGGCGACGACGGGATCGCCGCCATAGGCGATATGGATGCCGGAGACGCGCAGCCAGCGGTCGCCGAGCCCGCTGCCGCGTGCGGTGGCGAGCCAGTCGCGCATGATGCGGCGAGCCTCGATCAGGTCGTTCCAGCTCGGACTCAGCACGAGGCCCGCGCGGATAGTGAGTTCGTTGAGTTCCCAGAGCCGGCGATAGACCGAGATGGTCTCGGCGGCGGAGCCGTGGCCTTCATAGATGCTGGTGGTGCCCTTGGCATTGTAGAGCCGCTGCGAGCGGCGGACACCTTCGAGGCGGTCGGCAAAGCCGAAGTGCGGCACCGCGGGCAGGATGTCTAATTCCACCGTCGGACGGTTGTTGTGCTCGACGATTATGCCGGTCGGTGCGCCCTGCGCATCGACTTCGATCTCCACGCCGCCGATGCGCGGGTGTGTGTCGGGTCCGATATTGTTGAGTTCGAGCCCGCGCGTATTGAGTGCCGAGTGGCCCGGCGGCTTGCCCCAGTTGCCGAACACGCCCTGGATATAAACGGGATGATTGGGCGCTGCGGCGTCGAGTTCGTGGCGGTTCGGCAGGCGTTGCTCGGCGAGGGCGGAGACGCCGTCGAAGAAGAAGGGCGGTGTGCCCGCCGGCATGGTGACGATCCATTCGCCCGGCGGCGTGTTGGCGGCGGCATTTCGGATGCGCGCGAGGATGTCTCCGACAGACCTGGCGCCGGCGAGTGAGGGGCGCAGCGTCTTCAGCCCCTCACGCTCCATATGCGCATGAGTGTCGTTGAAGCCCGGAATGATACAGGCGCCCTGCAGGTCGATCCGTTCAGCATCCGGCGCGGCGTCGCGCACGGCGTCGCGGTCGCCTACGGCTACGATCACGTTGCCGTCGATCGCGATGGCCTGCGCGGTGGGCCGTTCGCGGTCGAACGTCCAGATCTTCGCATTCTCGAAGATCCGCTGTCGCAGTGCAGGCGTTGTCATGACGCCGCGTACCAGGGGAACAGCCAGCGCGCGAGCGCGACGAAGACGCGGTCGGCGAGAAAGCCGAAGGTGCCGAGCAGCGCGAGGCCGATGAACATGATGTCGACGCGGAACAATTGGTGCCCCTGCGACATCATATAGGCCACACCGGCCGATGCGCCGGACAGTTCGGCGGCAACCAGCACGATCAATGATACGGCGATGGACTGGCGGATGCCCGACAGGATGAAGGGAAGCGCGGCCGGCAACACCACCAGCAGCAAGGTGTCGCGGCGGCTGGCGCCGAGGCAGGCGGCCGAGCGCAGATAGATGAGATTGATGTCACGCACGCCGATGAAGGTGGTGATCCAGATCGGAAAGAATGCGCCCCATGCAACCAGCACCACCTTCGACGGTTCACCGATGCCGAACCAGAGCACGCAGAGCGGCACCAGCGCGATCGTCGGAATGGCGCGAAAGCCGTGCAGCAGCGGCTCGGTGAGATATTGCAGCCAGCGAACACGCGCGGTGACGAGGCCTAGGCCGATGCCCGAAGCGAGCGCGATGACGAAGCCGAGCCCGGCGCGCTGCAGGCTGATGGCGATGTTGCGGCCGATCTCGCCCGACGTCAGCATTGGGATGAAGGCCTGCAACACGGTGCTTGGCGGCGGGAACAAGACTTCGTTGACCCAGTCCGAATAGCGCGGGATCGCTTCCCAGATGGCGATAAACAGCACGAGGCCGAGGATGTTCAAGGCCAGACGCGTGAGCTGAGCCTTCCGCCGTGCGCGGTCATTGGCGGCACGGAACTGGGCCTCGAAGGAGGGCGACGCCGGATGCGCATCGTCGGCCAGATCGATATCTGAAATCGTCGTCATGCGGCCCTTCGCGTACCATTGGTCAGTTCGCCGGAGATCGAGCCGTAGAGTTCACCGAACGCTGTCGAGCCGCGGTCGCGGGGATAGTCGGCGTCGATGATGCGCTCCGAGACGATGGTGCCGGGATGAGGCGCCATCACGACGACGCGCTGGGCGAGGACGATCGCCTCGTCGATATTGTGGGTCACGAAGACGACCGAGACGCCGGTTTCTTTCCACAGCTGCAGCAGATCGTCCTGCAGGGTCTGCCGTGTCATCGCATCGACGGCAGCGAATGGCTCGTCCATCAGCAGAACTTTCGGTTCGACCACGAGCGCACGCGCGACGGCGACGCGCTGGCGCATGCCGCCGGAAAGTTCGTGCGGATATTTGTCCGCAGCGGCGAGCAGGTCGACGCGGCCGAGCGCATCGAGCGCCAGTTGCCTGCGCGCGCCGCGCGACAGTGGCTTGGCACGCAGGCCGAATTCGACGTTCTGCCGCGCCGTCATCCAGGCGAACAGTGCATATTCCTGGAACACGACACCGCGGTCGGGGCCCGGGCCCAGAATTGGCTGCTGCTGGAATGCGACGCTACCGCGGCTCGGCTGCAGGAAGCCGGCGATCAGATGCAGCAGCGTGGTCTTGCCGCAGCCCGACGGCCCGATCAGGCAGACGAACTCGCCGTCGCCGATCTGCAGCGAGACGTCGCGGAGCGCCCAGGTGGGAGCACCGTCGCGTCCCGCATAGATTTGCGAAACGCCTGAGACGTCGATCAGCGATGCAGTACCTCGGCTCACGTCAGGGTCACGCGGTCTGGCTGCGCAGCCTTGACCGGCGAATCGACGACAAGGCTGCGCAGCAGCGGACGCAACTCGCCCTTCGGGGGCTTAGCAAGTCCGGCATCGATCGCCCATTGGGCCTGGCTAACGAGATCGTCGACGAAGCGATCGTCGAAGGTGAGCTTGAAAGTGAAAGTCGAGGTTGCCTCGGTGATGTCGCCGGCTGGCGTCTTGATCCGGTCGGCGATGATCTGCGGCCAGTTCTTATCGCTGGCGATGCGAGCTTCGGCTTGCAGGAATACCTTTACCGCAGTGTTGACCAAATCCGGCTTCTCCTTAAGCACGCGCTCGGTGGTAAGCAGGAGTTGGTGGCTCTGGAAATATTTCTCTATCCCGTCGAGCGTCATTTCATCGACCTGGCCATTCGACTGCTTCTGTGCCACGCCGACGGTCTGGCTGGTCCAGGCAAAGCCATCGATATCGCCGCGCGCCAGCGCCGTCGTCATGTTATTCGGCGCGAGATCGACGACGGTGACGTCCTGCAGTTTAAGGCCGGCGAGTTCGAGATATTTGGCGAGAAAGAATTGGCCCGACGTGCCGATGCGGGTGGCAATCTTGCGACCCTTGAGGCTTGCGGGATTCTTCGGATCGATAGCGCCACCTTTGCGCACTGCAAGCTTCATGTCGCGCGAGTAGCGGCTGTAGTTGATCACGGCGACGGGACGCAGTCCGGTCAGTGCAGCGAACACCAGCGGCGTATCCGTGGAGGCTGAGAAATCGGCTGAGCCGGACAGCAGTGCCTGCATGGCGTCGCGCCCGGTCTCGAAGGATGAAGTCGTGAGGTCGACATTGGCTTTTTCCCAGAGGCCGGCAGCTTCGGCGACATAGGGGAGGGCCCAAGTGTAGCCGGTGCTGCCATAGGCGAGCACGGCCTTGCTATGCGTCTGCGCGATGGCCGGAGCGCCGAGAAGGCCGGTGGCGGCCGTAGCGCCTGCGCCGATCAGAAGATTGCGGCGGCTGAGCGAAGGAGGGTGAACGCCTCGGCGGGAAATTGTCACGTATCGGATCCTGGGTTGGTTGGCCAAATGTCGATGTCGTCGGTCGCAAATATCCGTGCTTCGGCGCGCCGCATCCGCCGGCACACCGCGAGCCGGTCCGGGCTCCTGTGCTGGATGAGCCGCGGTCGCATTGTTCGCCGCAATGGTGAGCGGACTGTGCATATGCGCAGAAGATACGTTGCGCGGTGGGCCAGCGGCAATTTCGGATATGCTGCATTTCTTGGATAAAGCTTCTGTCCGAAAGCGTGTCGGGAGAACAACGGACCTACTCTTAGGGTAGCGCGCCGGAGGCTTTTCACTTCACCGCATGCGTTGGCCGTCCGCCCATTGGCGGATCAGGGCCAGCACGCGTTGCTCGGCCTTGAGGGCGGAGCGCAGTTGCGGACGATCCGGGCGCTGTGTCCGCAGTGTTCGCCGCAGCCGGACACAGCGGTCCAGCGAGCGCAAGGTCTGCGCGCGCGCCCGCATCGCCAATGGAATGGCGTCGCAGGCGTCGAATGCCGCCCGTGTGTCCGCTTCGTCGAGATCGACGGGATCGCGCTCATAGCGTCGCTTGAGCGGAAAATCGATCATCACAATCTCCCACCCAGTACGATCCGGACAACCGGAATCGTTGCCTTATGCTTTCGGCGATCCATCGGCATGTCGCGGCGTCCAGAATTTCTCGAGCTTGAGGCTGGCAAGTGCCTCGTTGATCGGCGCCGCAAGCACCCATTCCCTCACGTCGATATCGCTGCGGATCAGCTTTTCGGACTTGGAGAAATCGACGACATCCTGGAATTGGGCCAGCAGGAATTCGTCAACGAGCGGATTGAACGCCTCCTTCAGCGACTGGCCGTGGAACTCCTCCTGCAGGGCCTCGTAGGGCGTGCCGGATTTCGACCAGATACGCAACGCCTCGTCGCGATTGGCTTCGTCGCCGATCCACGCGACCGCCTTGAGAAGGCCGGTGACGACGCGGCGCGTCGCGTCGGGATATTTCTCGCGGAATTGATCGGTGACGAGAATGCCGCCAAAGCCGGTGGCCTTCGGACCGATGTCCTTCGATGTGTAGAAGATATCGATGATGCCCTTCTCGCGCAGCGACAGCACCGAGCTCGAACCGATACTGGCATCGACACTGCCGGCGGCCAGCGCAGCGAGTTGATCGGCAGTCTTGAGATCAACGACGGTCAGGTCCTTGGCCGTCAGGCCATTTGCCTGCAGCGCGCGCAGGAACGCCCAATGCAGGATGGTGCCTTTCTGGAAGGTGACCTTGCGTCCCTTGAGATCCTTGATCGAATGGATAGGCAGTCCCTTGCGTGCGGCGCCAAAGATCGTGGTAGGACCGTAATTCAAGAGCACGCGGGTGGGCAGGCCGTTGGCGCGGCCGATCACATTCGGCAATGCGCCGTACTGAGCGAAATCGATACGTCCGTTGGCGATGCCTTCATTGACTGCCGGTCCGGTGCCCGCGAGATAGGTCCATTCCAGCTTGACCGGCGTGTCCTTGAATTCGTTGGCGATGAAGTCCTTGGCCTGGGCGACGCCGAAGGTCGCCACACCGTAGGGCTGTCCGAAGCCGGCACCGAAGGCGCCGAAGCGGATCGTCTCCGGCGTATCGGTGGCGGCGCGGGCCACTGTGCCGGCTGCCAGCAGCGCGGCGGCGCCAGCGGTGAAACTGCGTCGCGTGATCCTATCCATGATGGTTGCTCCTGGTTTCAGTGTCGGAGATCGGCGAGAACGCGCTGCTTGAGCGCGAGGAAATCGGGCGCGGCGCGGTCGCGTGCGGCCAGTTCAACCGGGATGACGCTGCGGATGCGGCCGGGGCGTGGCTCCATCACCACGATGCGGGTCGAGAGATAGACGGCCTCCTCGACGTCGTGGGTCACCATGATCACGGTGGTCCGCTGCGCCTCCCAGATGTCCAGCAGCGCGTCCTGAAGTCGCGTGCGGTTCAGCGAGTCGAGAGCGCCAAGCGGTTCGTCCAGCAACAAGATTGCAGGCCGCCGAACCAGCGCACGCGCAATCGCGGCGCGCTGCGCCATTCCTCCGGATAACTGCTCAGGGCGTGCCCACTCGAAGCCGGACAGACCGACCAGCGCGATGGAGTCGCGGACGCGCCGCGCTTTTTCTTCCGTCGGCAGCGGAAAGGCATCGAGCGCAAGCGTGACATTCTCTGTCAGCGTCAACCACGGAAACAGCCGGTGATCCTGAAACACGATGCCGCGGTCGGCGCCGGGGCCGCTCACCTGCGTGCCGCCGAGCAGGATCTCGCCGCGATAGTCGTCGTCGAGCCCCACGATGAGACGCAGCAACGTGGACTTGCCGCAGCCGGAGGCGCCGACGATGCTGACGAATTCGCCGGGCAACACGGACAGCGACACATCCTGCAGCACGGGCAGCGGCGTCTCGTCGACCACATAGGTCTTGGTGACATGCCGGATCGCGAGTTCGGTGAATTCTGTCATGCGGTTTCCATCACGTGAGGCCGGAGGCGCGCGTCAAGGCCAGCGACGACAGCCGGCGGCACACACGTGTCGCCAGATAGCCGGTGGCCGCGAGCGCGATGACGCCGATGATGACGATGTCCATGCGAAACTGTTCACGCCCTTCGGAAACGAAGGTGCCGATGCCGCGCCCGTTGCCGATCGCATATTCCGCGCCGACGGTGCCGATCCACGCGCTGATCAGTGCGATCTCGATGCCGATGGTGATGGCCGGAAGGGCGGCGGGAAGCAGCACGCGGCGGATTTCTTGCCGGCGCGACAGGCTGAGCACGCGCGACACTTCGCGATAGGATGTCGGCACGTTGCGCAGGCCGGTGGCGGTGTTCAGTGCGACCGGAAAGAAGGCTGACAGCGCGATATAGACGATCTTGCTGGCCTCGCCGTTGCCGAACCAGGCCGTGAGCAATGGAATCCAGGCGAAGAGCGTGATCTGGCGCAGCGCATGGAAGGAGCCGCCGCTCGCCCGTTCGACGGTGGAGGACAGGCCCATCGCAGTGCCTAGCGCGAGGCCCAGCACGATGCCGATGCCGGCACCGCCGGCGTAACGGAGCGCGCTGGCGGCGATCGCTCGCCAGATCTCGCGGCCGGCCGCATCGTCGAACGGTGCGAGCAGAATCCGCTCGGGCTGAATGGCGAGCGGGCCTGACAGCCAGCCGACATGTACCGCCCAGGCCCAGCCGAGCGCGAGGGCGAGCGGCAATACCAGACCGCGCGACCACGGCAATGCGCCGCCGCGCGTTGCTCGCAGAGCTTCGGAAGGTATCGCGCCGCTCATGGGCGCGCCTCCCAGTGCTGCAGTCGTTGCTCGATACGCGCAAGGCCGGTATCCATGGCGAGGCCGATCAGGCCGATCACCACCATGCCGACGATGACGATGTCGATCTGGAACAGGGTGCGTCCCCACACCATCGTGTAGCCGACGCCCTCGGTGGCGGCGAGCATCTCGACCACGATGAGCGCGATCCATGCATGGCTCAAGGCAGTGCGCAGGCCGCCGAAAATACCGGGAATGGTTGCAGGCAAAACGAGGCGGCGCAGATAGGATCGCGCCGGCAGCTGCAACACGCGCGCAACCTCGCGAAACGGGGCAGGGATCTGTTTGACGCTTTCGGACGTGGCAATGACGGTCGGGACGAAACTGGCCTTCGCGATGAGAACGAATTTGAGCGTCTCATCGAGACCAAAGATCAGCAGCAGGATCGGCAGCCAGCCGAGCGACGGAATCTGGGCGAGCAGTCTGAAGGTCAGTCCGCAATAGGCCTCGACGGTGCGCGACAGGCCGAGCAGCGCGCCGAAGACGAGGCCGCCGCCAGCTCCGATGGCGAAGCCGATCCCGATCCGCCACAGGCTGATGCGAAGCCCGTCGACGATCTCGCCGCCACGGATCAGGTCGATGGCGGTGGTCGCCACCAGTAGCGGCGGCGGCAGGATCTGCACCGGCAGAAGCCGCAGCGATGCCGCACATTGCCATGCGATCAGGATGATCAGTGGAATCGCAAGCGGCAGCAGCCGATGGCCGACCGCGCGCGCCGTCCAGATGCGGCGAACGGCGGGAAAGCGATCGACGACACGGTCGACGGCCACGGATCTGACGTTCATGCGAAGCTCCGGGACGCGCAATGCGTCCGACACCGTCGGGTATTGTCAGTGGCCGAAGAGTCGATAGCTGCGATCGATGCCGCGCTGATCCCGCGTTTCCTTGGTCCAGCCGACAGCGCGTCGATAGCTGCCGAGTACATCGGACTGCTTGAGTTCCGCAGCTGCGAGGCTGACCGGCTCGTCCGCGAAGGGCGAAACGTAGAGCGAGTCTTCCGGACAGTAGAGTTCGCACATGAAGCAGGTCTGGCAGTCGTCCTGCCGGGCGATGACGGGCATGCCGTCGGTCTTGTCGAACACATTGGTCGGGCAGACGCGGACGCAGATATTGCAGGAGGTGCAAGTTTCGGAATCGATGACCTCGATCATTCTGCAGCCTCCGCAAGAGATGCTTCGGCGTGCGGACGGGTAGCTGTCCAGACCTCGTCGAGGCCGCCGGTGGTGATGTAGTGGCGCTGCGACGGATCCTGCTCGGGGAAGTCGTCGCGCCGATGCATGCCACGAGTTTCCTTGCGCGCCAGCGCGCTGCGATACATCCAGCGTGCCGTCGCCAGCATCGCGGCGCTTTCGCGCGCGCGGACCGCGTCGATGCCCGACACAGCGCCTGCCTTGGTGGCGTCGTGCCAGAGTGTGTCGAGGCGCGCGAGCGATGCCGTCAGGCGACCAGCTTCGCGGAAATAGTTGATCTCGTACGGGAAGACCTCGTTCTGCACGGCTGTGGCAAGGGTCGCGCCGTTCAATGTCGGGCGCGTGCTTTCCTGCAGGCCCACGGTGCCGGCGCCCGTTGCATTCCGGCGGATACGGCGCGTGCCCTTGACGTAACGTGCCGCGCCCTGGCCCGACCAGTAGCCGGACGACATCGCCCACGCCGCATTGTGGCTGCCGCCCCCGGTGAAGCCGCCGCAAACGAGTTCGCGCGTCGCGGCATCGCCGGCGGCATAGAGGCCGGGCACGGTGGTGGCGCAGCTGTCATCGACGATGCGCAGGCCGCCGGTGCCGCGGATCGTGCCTTCGAGACGCAGCGTGACCGGAAAGCGCTGGGTGAAAGGATCGACGCCCGTGCGGTCATAAGGCAGGAAGAAGTTCGGCTGCGAGACGCGCATGGCCTCCTGAATGTCAGCATCGGCCTTGTCGAGCTGCGCGTAGACGGGACCCTGCAGCAATGCGCGCGCGATGGCCGAACGGCCGCCCTTCGACGCAGCACCCGGCACCGGCGTCCCATCCTCATAGGTGAAGGTGCCCCAGCCGAAGAACAGCGTTTTGGTCACCGATCCGAATGCGCTCGATATCGCATAGGGATTGGAGAACTCCATGCTGGTCAGCTCGGCGCCGAGTTCGGCGGCCATCAGATATCCGTCGCCGGTGAGAACGTTCGAGCCCAGCGTCTTGCTGAGGAAGGCGCATCCGCCCGTCGCGATGACGACGGCACCAGCGCGCACGCGCCATGGCTTTCCGTCCTGGCGCTGCTGGCCCCCGGCGCCAGCGACGGCGCCGGCTTCATCGACCAGCAATTCCAGCGCCGGACTGTGATCCAGGATCGTGACACCCGCGGCCTTGGTGCGCTTGCGCATCAGCCGCATATATTCCGGCCCCTGCAGCGAATTGCGCTGAGATCGGCCGCTGTCATCGGTCGGGTAGGGATAGCCCCATTCCGCCAGTCTGTTGCTCTGGTCGTAGGTGCGGTCGAGGACGCGGGACATCCAGCGGCGATCCTGCAGATAGCCGCCCATCTTCTCGCGATTGGTCATCGCGGCCTCGCGCTTGTCAGGCGATGGATCGATGTACCAGACACCGGTGCCGGATGGTGCTGTGGCGCCGGAGGTCCCGCAAAAGCCTTTGTCAACGAGCACGACGCGCGCGCCTTCGCCGGCAGCGCTGATTGCCGCCCAGGTGCCGGCCGGGCCGCCGCCGAGCACCAGCACATCTGCATCGAGCTCGACGGCGTCCGCTGTGCGTGCATCGACGCGAGGCGCGTTGTCGCTCATTTAATATCTCCGCTGCAAATCGAGATACGCCCGCAAGGCGTCAGAAGCTATCGTGAATGTTTGCCCACAACATTCGCTCTGGCAATTTCAGATATTGCTCCAAGCGGAGGACAAACACGCCGCAATGGCGCGGGGTGAAGAAAGAACTATCGCTTCCTTGAGAGACCGACGTCGCAATCCGCGATTGAGTGCGCTCTTCGTTCAGCAAGAACAAGAATTTCATTTCGGCTAATGAACGTTATCGAAAATGATCGAGATGTTGCCGCCATCATTGAGAGGCGAAAACTATCTTCGTGTCATTGAGGTTCTAGAATGACGGAGCTCTGGCGATCGCCAGCTCCAGATCGATTGGTCTGCGATCAGCCGATTTTCTGCCGCGCCATCCATTGCGTCGGCGTCAGCCCGAGCTCGGCACGAAATGCTGACCGCAATGCGTGCGCATCTGGAAATCCGCTGCGAAGGGCGACATCTTCCATGCCATGTACGCCGGATGTCAGCATCTCCTGGGCGCGCGACAGGCGCACTTGCTTCAGCCATTGTCCGAGGTTGCCGCCGGTCCGCGAGCGGATATGACGCGACAGGCTTCGGCGGCTCATGCCGGCACGCTCCGCCAGTTCGTCGAGCGACGGCGTCCGGGTCGGATCTGCGCGCAGCCCTTCCAGAATTTCGGTGACACGCCGATCGGAGGACGATCCGATCGCCGGGCGCTCAAGCACCTGCGGTTGCTGCCCCGAGCGTTGCGGCGCAAGAACGAGGTGACGGGCGACGCGGTTGGCTTCGCCGAGCCCGGACATGCGGGCGAGCAGATGCAGACAGCAGTCCAGCCCGGATGCGATGCCCGCCGAGGTCAATATCTGCCCTTCGTCGATAAAGAGTGCGCCGGCATCGACGTCGACCGTGGGATAACGTAGCGCGAACGTCTTCGCTTGAGCCCAGTGCGTTGTCGCGCGGCGTCCATGGAGCAAGCCGGCTTCGGCCAGACCAAAGGCTCCGAGGCAAAGGCCGACGACGATCGCCTCGCGCTCGCCTGCCATTTGCACTTCCGCGATGATATCCGACGACAGCGGTTCGTCGACGTTCCGCCAGCCCGGCAGGATCACGACGTCAGCCTCGCGGGCCGCCTCCAACGGATAGCTCGCCTCGATCGTCAATCCGCCTGCGGTCTTTAAACGAGGCTCGTTTGAGCAGACGTCGATCCGATGACCGCTGGCCAGGAACGGTTCGCCGAACACTGCGAGCGGCGTGGACAGCATGAAAGGACTGATGTGATCGTAGGCGAGGACGGCAATTCGCATTGGCCCGATCTACACCAAAAATGTCCATCGGGCCACTGACGGACGCTGGTGTGCGCGAGTAAAGGTCGCTGAAACCTCAGGAGCCCCATTATGACCCGCACGCTTCTCGTGATCGACGTCCAGAACGAATATTTCCCCGGTGGCCTTCTTCCACTATGGAAGCCCGATGAAATTGAGGCTCGCATCGTGTCCGCCATCGCGCGGGCAAGAGCTTCAGGAGACAACGTCGTCCTCGTTCGACACGTGTCGAAGGCAGACGCCGGTTTGTTCGCGGCAAACGGCCCAGGTAGTGCCATCCGACCAGCCGTTCTTGCAGCTGCAGCCGATGCTCCTGTCGTCATCAAACAGTTCGCCGACGCTTTCCAAGAGACGGAACTATTGTCTCATTTAACGAAAACCGACGAATTGCTGATCTGTGGAATGATGACGCAGAACTGTGTCGTCTTCACCGCCCTATCGCGCGCGGCTGACGACCTGTCGGTCCGGGTCATCGGTGAACTCTGCAGTGCTCCGACTGAGACAGTTCACAATATCGCGTTAAATGCTCTGGGATCGAAGGGTCTTATCGTCAGCGTAACGGACCTATGGAGCTCGTGAGATATCGACAGATAGTCCTGTCAATCCGGCAGCGTCATTTCGTGCTCAGAAAGTGATGGCAGCGATCACGGTCCAATAAAGCTGCTTTCCAGCCATCCTGAAAGTTCTCACAATCATCCGGCCCAAGACGCTTGGGCGTTGGCGCAAGGCCGGCTTTCGCTACTACTGGCGCTGGAAGTCGCGTCCGCCGTACGGCATTGTCTGCCCGACGACGATTTCATTGTCGGTAACGTCAGGCGTTGGCCCGGACTGTGCAAAGGCCGAAGACGCATAGGCAAACGCGAAAAGCGGGCCCGAAATGGCGAATGCCAATCGACTTTCCGAACGTGAATGAAATCGATGCGATCAGGATGAGCTGCCGGGATGATTCTTATTGAGGCCGTGAACGCGTCAATCGCTCCCAACGAAGCGAATGCCAGCGGCGCCGACCGCGGCGAGCGCAATCACATTGCTCGCTAAACGAACGAATGACCGGCGGTTAGGGATTTCAGTCATCCATGCGGCCTTAGCGTAGGCCATCGGCTTTAGAGGATCTTTCCGTCGTCCGGTATCGGTTGCAACCCTAGCTTTTTGGCCCGGCGGCTGTATCGAATCCGCGAGAATAAGTTGCGCCTCGCGGAGGGGGATGGCGTCGCGGTGATCAGATAGACCGTGAACAAAACGGTTTTTGCGACGTCCTACATGACGTCCTACATGCCCAACATAGGGCAGGTTCGCCTATTGATTTTATTGGGGAAATTGGTTTCTTTCCGTTCCGTGATATCCCTTACGGAGCGCCATTTTTCAGCCAATTCAAAGCAAAATCACGAATCCGGGCAGCGGTGGTGTTGACTACTGCGGGTCTGGTTTCGGTTGAAAATCGCCGTTTGTCGCACAATTTTAGGTGCTCGCTGTCATGTCCGTAGACGAGCGCGACGAAATTTACCGGCCCCAGAATGTCGGCGTCGCCTTGAAGCGCCGCCATTTCTTGCGCAGCGTTGTCGCGGCCGCAATCTCGTCACGGGCCTGCCATCCGGTCACCGTGCCGATGGCGAGGTGAAGTGCGGCCTGATCGCCTTGCCTGACGGAACCGAGCAATCCGCGGATACTTGCGATGTCGCATACGCGTCCAAGACTCTTTTGGAGCCTGGCGAGCCGAGCCACGTAGCGCTTGGCGGGCGCATGGCCGGCGTAAAGTGGCAAGAAGAATTCCGCCGCATAGCGCAGCCTCTTGAGCTCGATCCTGAGACTGTGCCGTGCAGCGGTGTCGAGCTGCCGGAAGTGCGTGCCACGCTTGCGCACCTTCCGCTGCTGTCGCGCCAGAATTTTGTCGGCGAGCGCCGGCATCGGCTGCGACAGGACAGCCAGCGCATCGCTGTCGATATCGTTGCGCCAGCGGCGGCGCTCGACCCAGTGCCCGAGCGAAAGCAGAAAACTGCTGTAGCGCGGATCGTCGAGAACCGCCTGCAGGCTGCTGTAGTTCGACTTGCGCTGTCGCTCGATTGCGTCGCGCAAGCCGCCGAAGTCGATCTCCGGCGTTGTCGTCGCCACGCGAGAAACGATCGTGGTCGCGAAAACGTCCCAATCGCGGGTCTGGCCGAGCTGTCGCATCAGCCACCGTGCTTCGCTGTTGATTGCCTCGAACGAGGGCGACGGGATCTCGCGCCGGAACAGCGCACAGATCGTGCGCAGACGGCGCAGAGCGATGCGCATCTGGTGCACGCCTTCGGGGTCGGATCCTTCCTTTGCCACCGCATGATTGCGCAGGAGATGATGCCAGCAAGCGCCCCCCAGCAGCGCAATGGCGTCGTCAACCGCGTGCTCGGCAGTGATGCTGACGGATTCGGCTTTCGCCGCCGGTTGCACGACATTGAACGCCAGCGCATAGCCGCGTTCTGCCTTGCTCCGTGTGCCGACCTGCAGTGGCGCCGCGTCGAGCAACTGCGTTCCGAGATCAAACAGCGCGCCGGCGTTGCCGCTCTTCAATTCGAGCTCGATCTCGGACAGGACTTCTTGACGCGTGCCGGCCTCGATAGTCCCCACGTCGAAGGCGATCTCAACTGACGCATCAGGCAGATCGAGCTGCCGTGCATGTCGGCGAACTCTTGTCGCAAACGCTGGCACGAGCGCATCGGGCGTAAGCGTCGTCAGCGGATCGCCAATCTCGGCAACAGGAAGCTGCGCCAGGTCGGGAGTCATGCCGTCAACCGGTGTTTCCCACTGTCGTCGCGCCAACGGCCGCCCGACGTCGGGCAGCAGCTTTAGCGTCTGAATGAAATGCTTGCCGCTGCGTCGCACGCGCAGCGACATGCCGCGTTGAAACAGCGCTCTCTCCGGCGTGTCGTAATAAACTGTCTCTAGCTGGCGGACCACGCCGCGATTGCGCGCATGCTGTACGATGACGGGCATCTCGCGCAGCTTCTCTAGGATAGCTTGCGGCGCCAGCAGCTTGAGTTCGATTTCCGCCTGTTCACCCGGTCGTACAGCAATTGCTGCGCCAGCAGGATCGGGCACGATTGGCTGCTGGGCGTTCAATGGTAACTCCATCGGAAGCACGCATCATATTTTATGACACTAGCAAGACGTGCCCAAGATGGCGATGGAATGACGCGGTAAATTACGACGGCAATTTCCGGATCGATCGGGACCAGCGGGACTCAGGGCTGTTCGAATGGTGCGAACGCCCACATTCGTGAAAAGCGAAAAGCTACCTCAGTCGGCGGCCTTAGTTTGCTTTTCGCTCGGCGGTTTGATCGGGATCTGCGGTACGTGACCGGTCACGACTGAAGATGATCTACCACCGGATGGCTTATCATCGGAGGCGTGACTTCTGATTGTCTCGAGCACCAGAAAAAACTTCTCGGCAAGCATGGCAGTAACCTCGCTGGCGAAAGTATCTCCATCATTAGTTGAGTCGAGTTGCTGAAAATTCAATCACTTACGGCAGGCCCCTGCAATTAAATTTGCGCGCCAGAGTATCGCGAACGGGGCAGCGATATCCGCCTGGCTTACCGTGTCGGGACGAAAGCGATCCGGCGGGAGCTGGCGCTGCATTCGCAAAGCGGACCTCGGCACGATTGAGCCTAACGGTGTCCGCAGAAATTATATAATTATTTCAATTATATAATGGTCGTCAGATTTCGATTTCCATGAATCAATCCCGAAGCAAAGGCAGGAGTATTCTGCCTTGCCGCTCGATCTCCGCCAGATAGGGCGTGTCGGACAGGATGAAATACTTGATTCCGAGATCACGGTATTTCTGCAGCGAGCTGGCCACTTCGGATGCCGAACCGACCAGCCAGGTGGTGCCGGCGCCGGCTGCGCCGAATTTTCCTGGTGCCGTATAGAGATTGTCGTCGAGGACGTCGCCGCGGGCCTGCAGGTCGAGCAGTCGCCGTTGGCCGATCGCGATGGCAGGCCCGTGGTCGTTCCAGCCCGCGCCTGCTTTGCTCGCCATGTCGGCAACCTTGGCTTCCGCCGCAGCCCAGGCCTCGGCCGAACTCTCCCGGACAAGCGTCGTGATCCTGAGACCAAACTCCAAAGGCGGGAGATCGCGATCAAGGTGCTGACTCAAGCTCTTGAGCCGTTCGATACGCTGCTTGACGTCACCGAGCGGTTCGCCCCAGAACAGCTGGACATCGGCTTCGGTTGCGGCGACATGCTCGGCCGCGTCCGACGCCCCGCCGAAATACAGTTTCGGATGTCGGCGACTGCCGCGCTGGATGATGCGCGGCGCCGCAGTCGAGTCGGAAACGCGGAAATGTGCGCCGGAATAGGTGACGTTTTCTTCGGTCCACAGCCGCCGGACGATGCGCATGAACTCCTTGGTCCGCGCATATCGCTGCGACGAGTCGGCTTCGTCATCCCCGTAAGCCGCCAGATTGTCCTTGCCGGAGACGATATTGATGCGAACCCGGCCACCGCTCAATTGATCCAGTGTGGCTGCGGCAGATGCAAAATGCGCCGGCTGCCAATAGCCCGGACGGATGGCTATCAGCGGCTCGAAACTCGTCGTGCGGGCCGCCAGCACTGAGGCGACGGTGAATGTGTCCGGCCGTCCCCAGCCGGTTCCGATCAGCGCGCCTTTCCACCCATGACGTTCCAGCGCTTGCGCCTGGTCGGCAAGCGTCTCAACGCTGTTGTGGTTTGGATCGACGACGTCGCCGCGGTGACCTGCCTTCACGTCATTCGGGATGTACCAAAGAAACTCCGAACGATCGCTCATGATGTCCTCTGACGATGGGACCGCATGTTTGCGTGCGGCTCACCGTCCCGTGCCGTTGTCAAAATGGGCGCACCGATGTTGCGCCGAACACGATGGCTGCGATCAACGCAAATGCGCCGTAAACGGCGGCCGTATGCAGGCGCACCGCTGTGCGGTTCGACGACGCGCGCGCACGGTTATGCAACCGGGCTTCCGCCGATAGTTCACGCATCATCGTTCTCCAACGCGACATTTGCAGATAACAAGGCGATAAATCCGGTCTACGCAAGCGCGTGCCAGAAATAATGATGATCAGCGCGCCGGGGCGTTCCGGCGTGGAGTAATATTCTCCATGCCGTCTGCGCCAGGCAATTTTGTTCGTTCGGCGCGCTGATTATCATTCTGGTCAGGCCAAGACAGTCTCGAACTCAGCGGGCCGTGGCGATGCGGGATTGGCTAGCCTTGTGACTTCGCTGGTCCATGAGTGCCTTCGCCGCGCGTTCCGCTGCACGGGCCGATCCGAAATGGTCGCCTTCCAGCGTGTCGAAGGCAGGTTCTGATGAAAAGAAACGAAATCCGCGCTCTTCGGCGACGACGATTCCGGCAGTGCGATTGAAGACTTCGATGACATAGGCATTGGACATGCGCGTTCTGTTCGCCGCCGAGGCAGCGATCCTATCCGTGAGTGATGGGATGTTCGGTGTGAGCTTTACGCCGGAATCAACAACACGCGCCGGTGGCCGCGGACACGCAGCGGCGGGTTACGCGCTTGCGCAACTGGCTCACTACTGTTGTCTCATATGCGGTCATGCAGGCATTCCGAAGTGCATAATCTATGTCACGAATATCCGACGGCGGCGGTCGTTCGTCAATGAAATGGCCATCCAAATTTATCGTCATCGCAACGACGACGATGCTGTGCGCAGGCATATGCGGCGAACGAACGGCTGTTTGGCGACGGCAGCAGCCATCCGACCGACGTGAAATCGTTCCGCCACACAGCGTGCACAGGCTTTGGAGCTGTGCGCACGCTGGTTCAGTGCCTGACCGCGATGGTATCGGAAGCGAAGGGCACGTGACGTGAGGTCGGCGCGTGAGAAGGAAGCATGGACGTATCGAAAATGGGGCACTTTTGGAATTCCTTGTCCTCGGCTCATGAGTCACAGTTGCAGCTGTATGAGATCGCAACAGGGGAGCCGCGATGTCGAGGGTTGCCGACGACGTCAAACAAGACATAGGTCGGGACGGTCCGGCGCCACTTTGGGACTTGGGTATGATCGTTGCCGGGCTGCGCGAGTCCCGCGACGTTGCCCACAATATCTGGCAGCGTGGGCCGAGCAGACGGGCGCCGTCGCGCGAAGCCCTCACGGAGGTGCTCAAGAGCCTCACCGAGGCATTGTTTCCCCGGCATTACGGCCGTTCCGATTTCGGCACCGAAAGCATCGATGCGTTTGTCGAAGGCAAACTGGGCGCCGCACTGGATGGCTTGCTCGAGCAAGTCTACCGCGGGCAGACTTTCGTTTCCGACGGCGCGCCGACCGAGCGACATTTCGAGGATGCCGTTGCGCTGACGCGCGACTTCGCCGCCCGGCTGCCGGAGATTCGAGGCAGGCTGGTCAGCGATCTCAGGGCCGCCTTCGTGGGAGATCCTGCTGCGACGAGCTTCCCCGAAATCCTGATTGGCTATCCCGGCATGGTGGCGATCATCCATCACCGCGTCGCGCACCTGCTTTACAATCTCGGGGCGACGATGGTGGCGCGGCTGATCGCCGAGCTGGCGCATAGCGCAACGGGAATCGACATTCACCCGGGCGCGCGTCTTGGCGCCAGCATTTTCATCGATCATGGCACCGGCGTCGTGATCGGCGAAACTGCCATCGTCGGCGATCGCGTCCGAATCTATCAGGCGGTAACGCTTGGAGCCCGGCACTTCCCGACCGATCACGAGGGCAAGGCCATCAAGGGCAATGCGCGCCATCCGATCATCGAAGACGATGTCATCATCTATGCGGGCGCGACCATTCTGGGACGCATCGTGGTCGGAAGCGGCTCCACCATCGGTGGCAATGTCTGGTTGACCGAAGACGTGCCGCCCAACAGTTTCGTGACGCAGGCATCGGTGCGCAGCAAGATCAGTCCGCGATGATGGTTGCATAGCCGCTGCGCTGGCACGCTGCCGCTGTCCCGACAGGCCCGGCCCGTGGTCGGGCCATGCCACATCGCGTCAGGGAGGATCGGCGAGCTGTCCTCCCGTTGGGATTACCAGGCGGCGAGGATCGAGCCGTTGAACTTGGTGCGGATGAAATCCTTCACCGGCTGCGAACGATAGATCGAGATGAATTTCTTGATCTGCGAATCGTCTTTGCGATCGTCACGCGCGGCGAAGACGAGGGTATAATATGGCTTGGCTTCGACGACGTTGGTCTCGGCCGCAAGCGCCTTGTTGAGGTCCAGGCCGGCGAGATAGGCGTAGTTGGATGACACAAAGGCGGCTGCCACGTCGTCGAGCGACCGCGGCAACTGGGCCGCGTCGATCTCGACGATCTGCAGCTTCTTCGGATTTTCAGTCACATCGAGAATGCTCGCCGAGAGGCCGGCATCGGTCTTCAACTTGAGCAGTCCAGCGGTCTGAAACAGCAACAATGCGCGCGCTGCATTGGTCGGATCGTTGGGGATGGCGATCTTGGCCCCGTCCGGAATGTCGGAGGCCTTGGTGTACTTCTTGGAGAAGACGCCGGCCGGCACCAGGATCGATTCATCGAGGGCGGAGAGCTTGTAACCGCGCGCCTTCGACTGATTGGCGAGATAGAAGCGGTGCTGGAAGTTGTTGAGGTCGATGTCGCCTGCCTGCAGCGCTGCATTGGGCTGGTTCCAGTCGCTAAACTCGATGATCTCCGCCTTCAGTCCCTCTTTCTCGGAAAGCCGCGCGGCCTCGCGAAGAATGTCACCATAGGGCCCTGCCGAAACGCCGATCTTGAGCGGCTTGTCGGCGGCGTTGGCCTGCAGGATGGGTAACGACAGTGCAAGCGCTGAAAGGGAGAGAATGAGAAATCGAGATGCAGCTTTCATCATGTGTCCAGGTTGGGAATGAAGTGAATGTATCGCGCTCGCTGCGATGTCGCAGCGTTCCGGATTGCCTAGAAGAAGCCCTTGGCTGGCAGCGGCGTGCCGTTGATCTCATAGGCGCCGATCGCCTGTGCCTTGTAAGTCACCGGGTTGTGCGACGACAGCGTCCGCGCATTGCGCCAGTGGCGGTCAAGATTGTCGGACTTCTTGGTCGCGGATGCGCCGCCGGCATCGAACAGCAGGCTGCCGCTGCGGATGGCCAGTTCGTCGACGACGATCTTGGCTTTGGACGATGCGAGGGCGGCATCCAGCGCCGGCTTGGTATCTTCGCGATTTGGGGCATTGCTCGATACGTCAAGCGCGTCGGCCGCGGCCAGCACGGTTGCTTCTGCCGCGAACGCATTGCTTGCGATCTGGCCAATGGTCTGTTGCAGGATGGGGTCTTCGCGCGGGTGAAGAGTCGGCGCGTAATAGAAACTGCGTGCGCGCCGCCTGACCAGGTCGCTGGCGTCTCGCAGGATGGCTGCGGCGATACCAGCATTGATGGCCGTCAGATAGAGTTGCGCGAACGTGTTCTGATAGGCGGCCCCATAGCCGATATTGGGCTGATCGAAAATGAGCTCGGCCGCTTCGACCCGGACGTTGTGGAAATGCGTGGTGCCGCTTCCGGTCAGGCGCTGGCCCGAACCATCCCAGTCATCGACCAGCTCGATACCCTCGCGCTTAACCGGAATGATCGTGGTCGCGAGCGCTTGGTTACCATCGGCGACGCGCACCAGCACGTAGTCCGCGTAGAGCGTACCGGTGCTGTAATATTTGGTGCCGTTAAGGCGGTAGCCATCGCCATCCGGCGTAACGGTGGTGGCCGGAGCGATGTCTCCCACCTGCGAGCTGCCCAGCTCCGTGGTGGCGAGGCCAATGATGGCGCCAGCCGCGACGTCGTCGCGCCACTTGCGATTCTGCGCGCTTGGCGGCGAGGCCAGTAGGCGCTCGACCACGCTATAGTGATTGCGCAGGATATGCGCGACATTGGCGTCGGCTTCCGCCAGCCTGATGACTGCAGTGAGCAGTTCACGCACCGTACTGCCGCCGCCGCCGTCGGCCTTGGGAATGCGGAGCGCGCCGATCCGCGATCGGCGGATCAGCTCGATGATGTCGTAAGGCAGGACACGGTGTTGCTCGCGTTCTGCCTCGCCCTGCGCGATGTGATCAAACAACTGTTGCAGATCGGACGAGCCGATCCGGATCGGCTGCGACACGTCGAACGAGTGCTGCGGTGTGGGCTTGTTCATGGGATTCTTTCTCGGCGATTCCAGGGGAAGGATCGAGCGGCGATAGAAGCTTAAAGACTGGCCAGATGATCCGAGACGGCGACGGACTCGGGCAGGACCTTTCGCTCGGTCAGCCAGTTCGCTGCGGTTTGCAGTTCTCCGACGAATTTCTTGTCCGATACGGGGATGAGCGTGTAGTTGCGCTTGCGCTCAATGAACTGGTCGCGAATCCGGTCGTCATATTTCGCGACTTTCTGGATGAGATGCTCGGCGTCGGTCGTGTTCTTGTTGACCCACTGCGCTTCCTTCTCATAGGCCGCGTTGAGCGCCCGCACGACGGCCGGATTGTCCTTCGCGAACTTGCGGGACGTCACGTAAGAGGAGAAGTCGATCTGGAACGGCAGGTCGCGTCCCTCAAGGAAAACGTCGTGAGCCTTGTAGTCCAGCCGCGCGATGTCGACGCCCGGCGACCACATCGACCAGGCATCCACCTTGCCGGATGCGAGCGCGGGCGCTGCGTCCGGTGGGTTGAGATAAACGAATTTCACCTTGGAGCGGTCGACCTTGTGTTTCTCGAGCGCTGCGATGAGCAGGAATTCGCCAAGCCCGGACCGGTTGACCGCGACCGACTTGCCGACCAGATCCTCGACCTTGTTGATACCGGAATCATCCTTGGCGATGATCGCCGTCGTGCGCGGCTCGTAGAGCACGAACTGGGTGAAGACGAGCGGCGAGCCGGCGATGATGGCCGCCAGCGCGGGCGTGGTGCTACCGCCAAAGCCAAAGTCAGCACTGTCACCGGTCACTGCCTGTAAGGTCGGCGCGTGGTTCGGGAATGGGCCGAGCCATTCCACCTTGATGTCATGCTGGGCGAGTGCCTTCTCGAACTCGCCACGCTCCTTCGCGATCAGTGTGAGGCCGTGATAGCCCCAGGTGAGACGGACCTTGTCGGTCTTTCGCCCGGTGCTTTGCGCGATGGCGTCGTCATGGCTCGCGAGATGAATGCCGGCATAGGCGCTGACACCCCCCATCGCGAGACTGAGAAAATCCCGGCGTGACGATGTGAAGAACGGTTTTGACATGAGAAAACTTCCTGTGAGGTGGAATCAGGCGACCTGGAGATTGGTGGCGACGCCGAGTTCGCGAAGCAGTCGATCGCGGGATGCAGCCGGCCCGCCGTGAGTATCGGCGCGGTGCTCGGACGCGATCACGCCGTTGCGCATCACCAGAATTCGGTCGGCCAGAGCAATTGCCTCATCGACGTCATGTGTAACGAGAAGGACGCCGGGCTGGTGGCGGGCGACCAGCTCCTTGACCAGCACATGCATGCGAATTCGCGTCAGCGCGTCCAGCGCTGCGAAGGGCTCGTCGAGCAACAGCAGCCGGGGCTCCTGCACCAGCGCGCGGGCGAGGGCGACGCGCTGCGCCTGTCCGCCAGACAGATTGCGCGGCCAGTCATCCAGCCGGTCGCCGAGTCCGACCTCAACTAGGGCAGCGGCGGCGCGCTTGCGCGGATCCGCGCCTGGAAGGCCGAGCGAGACATTCTGCCAGAGCGCATCCCAGGGCAGCAGGCGATGTTCCTGAAACACCACGGCAGGTCGCCCGGGCGCATCGATATGTCCGCCCTGGATCGGGTCGAGACCGGCGAGGGCGCGTAGCAACGTCGTCTTGCCGCAGCCGCTCTCACCGAGAAGCGCGACGAATTCACCGCGCCCGATGCGGAGATCCAGCCTGTCGATCACCACCCGCGGGCCATAGGCCCGCGTCAGGCCGCTCACGGTTACGGCGTTTTCGCCAGATGTCACGGATGTCGGGCTCATGATCGTGCGCCCTTGCCGTAGTTCGGATGCCAGGCGAGCAATTTGCGTTCGAGCAGCCGGGCGATGGAGTCGGCGGCAACCCCGATCAGCGCGTAGATCACGATGGTCAGCACGATCACGTCGGTGCGCAGGAATTCGCGGGCGTCCATGGCGAGGAACCCGAGGCCCGATTGCGCACCGACGGTCTCGGCCACCACAAGCGCCAGCCATGCCGTTGCCAGCGAATAGCGGACACCGGTGAGGATCGACGGCAGCGCGCCGGGCAGGATGATGCGCCGGATCAATTGCAGGGTGGACAATCCTTGCACGCGGCCGAGCTCGATCAGCTTCGGATCGATCTGCCGAATGCCGAGCGTGGTGTTGATATAGATAGGGAAGGCGACGCCGAGCGAGACCAGAAAGATCTTCTGTCCTTCACCGACGCCGAACCAGACGATGACGAGGGGGACGAGGGCGAGGAACGGGATCGCGCGGATCATCTGCACGCTGCGATCGATCAATGCTTCGGCGATGCGCGAGAAGCCCACCAGCGTGCCGAGGATGAAGCCGATGCTGCCACCGATTGCAAAGCCGGCGGCCGCACGCAGCAAGCTGACGCCGAGATCGTTCAGCAGCGATCCGGACAAGGTCAGTTTCCACGCTGTGCGTAGCACCTTTGAGGGGGCAGGAAGGACTTGTGGCGACAGCCAACCGGCCTGCGCCAGCGCTTCCCATACAACGATGAGAATAACGGGCGCGATCCAGGACAGAACGATCAGATTTGGCTTCAGGCCGGGTTTGGCACTGGCGGAAGCGTGGCGCGCGGGTGCCGGCGTTGCGGGTGCGCGATACTCCTGTTGAATGACGTAGTCGACGTTGCTCACCCTGCCATCCATTGCTGCAGTTCTGAAATTCAGCGGCGATGATAGAGCAACGAAAAGCGCAGCGTCTTCAGTTTCTTCGGCGAAACCATTCTCCATGCGATATTAGATCAGTTTGATATCCGAGCGACGCGATTGAGAGGTGAACGATCTTTTGCAGTGCTTGTTTTTGGAAAATGAAGCTGCGTGTTGCCTTGAAATTCAATCGGCCCGAAGTGCAGTGGAATTTTCTTGTGGTGCTACACGTCATGCGAAGAAGAAGTTTCTCATTCGATCCGCGCCATTTTGCCGCCGATGCCATGAGTGCACGGCGGTGCTTGCATTGTTGTGCGCGGGTCGTCTTATAGCGAGAGCGACTTGAATATGAGGCAGACAATGAGCACGAATCCTCTTCGATTTGGCGTCTGGGCGCCGGTGCATGGGCCACGGGCGGCGCATCGTGATCCCGAAGAGCCGTATGATGCATCGTGGGAGCGCAACAAGGCACTGGTCCTGCAGGCCGAGGCACTGGGCTACGATTCGACTTTGATCGCGCAGCACACCATCAATCCGCATCAGGAGGATCTCGATCAACTCGAGACCTGGAGCTCTGCAGCGGCACTGGCTGCGCTGACCAGCCGGATCGAGATCATCGCGGCGATCAAGCCCTATCTGTTTCATCCGGTCGTACTCGCCAAGATGGCACTGCAGATCGAGAATATCAGCCGCGGCCGCTTTGCGCTCAATCTGGTCAATGCCTGGAACAAGCCCGAGCTGGAGAAAGCCGGTATCGGCTTTGCCGAGCATGACGATCGCTATGCCTATGGCAAGGAATGGATCTCGATCGTTGCGCGACTGACGAGCGGGGAACGGCTGACGCACAAGGGCGAAAATTTCGATGTCCGAGACTACGCGCTGCGGCCGAAGGATCTCTACCGCGCGCGGCCTGCGATCTATGTCGGTGGCGAGTCGGAGCCGGCGCGCGATCTGGTGGCAGGACATGGCGATGTCTGGTTCATCAACGGCCAGCCGCTGGCCGATGTCGCGGCACTGATCGCCAATGTCGCGGCACGACCGCGGCTCGGTGCGCCGCTGCGTTTCGGCCTGTCGGCCTTCGTGATCGCGCGTGAAACGGACGCTGAAGCCGAGCAGGCACATCAGCGTCTCTTGGCGCTCGCCGCGCAGGACGCGCCGATGAAGGCCGTTCAGCGTGCCAATACCGATCCCAAGGTTGTGATGATGCAGACGATGCAGAAGTCGCCGCGGGTGGGCACCAATGGCGGCACCGCTGCCGGTCTGGTGGGAAGCTACGATACGGTCGCCGCCCGCATCCGCGAGTTCCATGCTGTCGGCATCGAGTTGTTCATGCTGCAATTCCAGCCGCTGGAAAGCGAGATGCAGCGTTTCGCCGAGCACATCTTTCCGCGGGTGAGGGGGGAGGCAGCTTTGCTGAAGGCGTCGCGCGGTTAGGTTGATATCGCAGGCGGTCCTGCCGGAAGGCTTGATCTTCGCTTAGTGAAACCACCACACGAACAGGCTGAGGAACGTCGCGTGTCCCAGTACCAAAGCGATCATCTTTCCGAGATACATGCCTTGGTCCCTTCTCCGGTCTACATGGCTGATGCGTTATCCCTGGCAGCATCGAGGCGGAGTGCCTGCAGCGCGCGATCGAGTTGCTGAGCTGGCGTCGCTGTGGCCGCGGCATTCCGGGACATGTCAGGCCTGGGCTGACGGGCAGCGTGATAGGTCTCGACGGCCGTCGCAAGCGCAAGAGCGGTTGCGATGGCGACGGCGAGAAGGGGCGGATGTGGCATCAATTCGACTCCTGAAGGTGGCCATTAATGCTCCACGCAGCGCGCTTGGGAATTCCAAAGTTGAGCCGAACGGCTTCCAATCCTTCTTTCGGAGCGCCGGTCACGAGGCGTAAATGCCTGCGGATGCGCGCGATGTTCCGCTTGCGCAGGAACGTCGGTTCCGGACGCTGTTCACGATCATCGTGATCGCAACACTAAATATCTGCAATCGATGTCAATGCTGAAATCGCATCATCTGTTTCTGTGCCGCAGGGAAATGACGTTCTTATTTCAAGCGTCCCATTGGCGCGGTGGGTCTCCGGGATCAGATTGAATCAAATGGGCCGCATGAAATATGTGATGAGCCCATGTCAATCGGGAGAACGATCATGGGACTGCTCAACGAGAAGATCACGGCCGGTGCATTCGTCACCGCGGATCTGAATTACCTGGCGCCGATCAATGGCCGCCCTCGTACCTATACATTCGATCCTCCTGCTGGGGAGCCGCGTTCCACTGCGGAGCCGGAGCCGCACGCGGTTGCGATCCATGATGCGCGGCCGAGCATCGGTCAGTGGTCGCTCGATGAACACGGCTTCGCGGTGGCGCACCAGCACAGCGCGGTCTCCGATTTCTACGATGATGAGAACGTCAGGGGCGTCTACTATCCCGAAGCCGAGAAGCTGCTGAAGGACATAACCGGCGCGAGCCGTGTCTTCATCTTCGATCATACCGTGCGCAAGCGCGTCGATGGCGTCAATGACCGCGGCGACGGCCCGCGCCAGCCTGTCGCCCGGGTGCATGTCGATCATACGGATAGATCGGGTCCGCAACGTGTCCGCGATCTGCTCCCAGAAGACGCAGAAGAATTGCTCCAGGGTCGGGTGCAGATCATCAATCTGTGGCGTCCGATCCGTGGGCCTCTCAAGGATTCGCCGCTGGCGGTCGCCGATGCGCGGACCGTTCGCTTCGACGAACTCGTCGGATCGGATCTGGTCTATCAGCACCGGGTCGGTGAAACCTACGCGGTGAAATTCAATCCGCAGCATCGCTGGTACTACGTGCCGGATATGACGCCCGACGAGATATTGCTGCTGAAGTGCTATGATTCGGGCAAAGACGGCGTCGCGCGTTTCGCTCCGCACACGGCATTTGCCGATCCGACCGCGCCTGCAGATGCGCCGCCGCGCGAGAGCATCGAGCTGCGCGCGCTGGTGTTCCACGCGCCATAGGACGGGCTAGCGCGACCATGACTGCTCCCGTCGATCGCGGCGGGAGCAGTCACATGCGGTGATATCACGCCGTGACGGCCGCTGCGGGACGCTTTGCATAGCGGCTGGGCGGGCGTTCGAGTCCGAAGTGCTCGCGCAGCGTTGTACCCTCGTAGTCGCGGCGGAAGATGCCGCGCTTTTGCAGCAGCGGGACGACTTCGTCGACGAACACGGCCAGACCAGTCGGCAAGACGTCAGGCATCAGGTTGAAGCCATCGGCGGCACCGGCCCTGAACCAGGCTTCGATATCGTCGGCGATCGCCTCGGGTGTTCCGACGATGATGCGATGGCCGACCCCGCCGCCCAGCGCCTTGAGCAGTTGCCGCACCGTCAGATTATCCTTGCGGGCCATGGCGACGGTGCCCTTGAACATCGTCTGGTTGGCATTAGCGGGCAGTGGAATGTCCGGCAGTGGCTTGTCGAGTTCGAGCATGTCGGGCGAGACATGCAGTGTTCCTGCCAGGCGCGACAGGCTGTACTGGATCGGCACCAGGTCCCACAATTCGTCTTGCCGTCGCTGCGCCTCGGCCTCGGTGCTGCCGATGATGGTCGCGAGGCCCGGCAGGATCACAATGGAATCCGACGGGCGGCCATAGGCGACGGCCCGCGCCCGCAGATCACGCGCATAGGCGACACCATCCTCGATCGATTGCGACAGCGTGAACACCGCATCGGCCTGTGCCGCGGCGAGGTCGCGGCCGTCGCTGGATCCCCCGGCCTGTACGGTAATCGGCCGTCCCTGCGGCGAGCGCGGCACGGTCAGCGCACCGGCTACAGTATAATGTGTGCCGCGATGATCGATGGCGTGAACCTTCGACGTATCGACGAAGCGCGCTGATGCCTTGTCGCCGACAAAGGCATCGTCTTCCCAGCTGTCCCACAGCGCGTGCACGACCTCGGCGAATTCCTTCGCGCGTTCATAGCGCAAGCCGTGTTCGAGCACGTTCGACAGACCGAAATTGCGGCTCGCAGACGCGTCCGCCGTGGTCACCGCATTCCAGCCGACGCGGCCACCGCTCGCATGGTCGAGCGTCGCGAAGCGCCGCGCGATATTATACGGCTCGTTATAGGTCGTGGATGCGGTGGCGATCAGGCCGATATGCGTGGTCGCGGCAGCCACGCTAGCCAGAACGATGGTCGGCTCCATGGATTGAAACGGCCGCAGGTCGATGCGGTCGGTGATGGCCGGCGTGTCGGCGAGAAAGATCGCGTCGAATTTTCCGCGCTCGGCGATCTTCGCGACATTTACATAGTGCTGCACGTCATAGAATGCTCCGGGATCGCTCTCAGGTAGCCGCCATGCCGATGCATAGACCCCGGAATGGAGCAGGTTCACGTTGAGATGCAGTTTGCGTTCACTCATGGAGCATTCCTGATGGGCGATGCGGAGAGCGATCCAGTTGTCTTCGGGCTCGCGCGTATGACATTCGCCCACTGATCGCATCGCATCGCGAATGATCTTTCAAACTTGGTGTCGCGACGGTGAGATCGCGTGAAGTGCATTGTCTTTGCGCGGATTGCAGATTTAGATCGCGCTACAAATTGCTACCGCGTTGCAGCGCTCAGATGAAGTGGCAACTCCATGTCATTGATCACTTCAGAAAATGCGAGACGTTGCTGCCGCGGTTGGTAGTCAAAAACACCAACGGACGGTCCCCAATGAGGAAGATTAGTATTTCGGCGCGCGCGTCGATTGCCATCGTGTCGGTCATGCTTGGCGGGCAGCTTGCGCAGGCGCAGGAGGGCAAGCCGGTTTCGGGCGGCGCCATCACATGGGGCGTTGCGACCGAGCCGAGCTGCTTCGATCCGCATCGCGCCTCCCAGCAGGCCGCGTTTTTCGTGGCGCGCAACTATATCGACTCGCTGGTCGGCAAGAAGACCGACGGCACCTTCGCGCCATGGCTGGCGACTGAGTGGTCGATCTCGCCGGACGGCAAGGAATATACGTACAAGCTGCGCGAGGACGTCGTCTTCCACGACGGCGAGAAGTTCGACGCCGCGGCGGTGAAGGCGAATTACGATTTCGTCAAGAAGCCGGAGAATGCCACCAACGCGGTAGCGCTGCTGCAATATTTCGATCGCGCCGAAGTCGTGTCGCCCTATGTCGTCAAATTGATCCTGACGCAGCCGGATTCGACATTCCTGGAGTCCACGTCCAACGTCAAACTGGGCATCATCTCGCCGAAGGCACTTGCAAAAGGCGACCTGTGCGGCGGCGGGCCACTGCTGGCGGGCACCGGGCCGTTCGTGTTCGAGCGCTACAGCCGCGGCCAGTCGGCGGTGTTCGTGCGCAACAAGGATTACAAGTGGGGACCGGGTTATGCCGCGCATACCGGTCCGGCCTATCTCGATCGCGTGACCTTGCGGTTCCTGCCGGAGGCGGCAGTGCGGGCCGGGGCGCTGACGTCGGGACAGGTCGATCTGATCGAAGGCGTGCAGCCGACCGACGTGGCGCTGTTCGCGGATCAGGCCGAATTCAAATTGCTGACCGGCCCGTCCGGCGCCAGCACGTCGTTCACGTTCAACATCAACTACACCATTCCGCCCGCGGATGACGTGCGGGTCCGGCGCGCGCTGCGAGACGGTTTCGATCTCGAACCGCTGGTCAAGCAGGTCTATCTCGGTACGGTGCCGCGTGCATGGTCCATCATCGGCCCCGCCAACCCGGCCTATAACAAGGCGCTGGTCGGTGCATGGGGCAACAATATCGCAGGCGCCAACAAGCTGCTCGACGAAGCCGGATGGACCGGCCGCGATTCTGAAGGCTTCCGCGCCAAGAACGGCGTGCGCCTGAAGATCGACGTCGGTTATCCGCAGCCCTATGTCCGCGACAACCGCGAAGTGCTGATCCAGGGCATCCAGGCCGCGCTGCGCAAGAATATCGGCTTCGATCTCAACCTGCGCATCATCACCGCCGGCGAGTATGCCAAGAACAACGCCAATGGTACCTGGACGATCTATCCGAACACCGACAATCCATCGGATCCCGCGCGGGAATTGTGGGACATGCTCGGCTCCAAGGGCTTTCTGTACTCTAACATCGCCAATCCGGATCCTCAGATCACGGGTCTGATCGATGAAGCGCTGCGCGCGACCGACGTGGCGAAGAAGCGTGCCCTCACGGATGAAATCCAGAAGCTCGGCGTCGATCAGGCCTTCATCGTGCCGATGTTCGCTCCGAGCTGGTTCCTGGCGGCGAAGAACAACGTCAACGGGCTGAGCTTCGAGGCTGGTCTGGACTCGCCATCGAGCGCCTATGACTTCTGGCTGGCGAAGTAGACGAGATCATGTGGTCTCGTATCATTTCCAGATTGCTCACCAGTCTCGTGGTGGCCTGGGCAAGTGTAACGGCGGCATTCTTGGCGCTGCACGCCTTGCCGGGGCGCATCCAGGATATCCTGGCGGGCGATCTGGAATATCCAGGGCTGCGCGAGGCGATTGCGGCGGAGTGGGGGCTCGACCGCAGTTTGCCCGCGCAGTACCTGGATTTTCTTCTGCGCATCCTGCAGGGCGATTTCGGAACATCCTATGTGCTGCGTCAGCCCGTCACCGAGGTGGTGGGATCACAACTGATGCCGACGGTGCAACTGGCACTGCTCGGCGGACTTCTGGCCATCGTGATCGCAGTCGCGCTTGCATTGCTCACGGCAGGGCGTGGGCGCATCTCGCGCCAGATCGCATCCTTTCTGGAACTGGTATTCGCGTCGACGCCGGTGTTCTGGCTCGGCATTCTGCTGCTGATTGCGTTCTCGTTCACGCTGCGCTGGTTTCCGGTGTCCGGGGCCAGCGGCTGGAAATCGATTGTGCTGCCGTCCTTGACACTGGCATTGCCGACGGCGGGCCTCCTGGCGCAGGTGCTCCGCGAGGCGATGGAGAAGACGCTCGATCAGCCCTTCGTCACCACGGTGCGTTCGCGCGGCGTCGGCGAGCTCATGATCCGCGCGCGCCATGTGTTGCGGCACGCCTTGTTGCCGGCGGTGACGCTCGGCGGCTGGCTGATCGGCGGACTGCTCGGCGGCGCCGTGATCACCGAGAAAGTTTTCGGACGCCCTGGTCTCGGCACCGTGACGCTCGGCGCCGTGCTGACCCATGACGTACCGGTGGTGCTGGCCGTGGTGCTGCTGGCCGCTTTCATCCATGTCGCTGCGTCGACTGTGCTCGACATCCTGTATCTGCTGATCGACCCGAGACTGAGGGCGCAATGAACATTCAAACGCGTCCGCTCGCGGACTTGTCCGTCGCGCTCGACCCGCAGGTTAACCCGCCCGGTGCGGTGGAACCGGTGACGACGGCGGCCGTGATCGCGCCGCGATTGCTGTCGCCAGGCCTTGCGATCTCGCTGGCGTTCCTGTTCGTGCTGCTTCTGGCCGCAGCATTCCCACGCGCCTTCACCCAGTTCGATCCGCTGATCGGCGATTACGTGCTGGGGCTGAAGCCGCCGAGCTGGGAGCATCTGTTCGGCACCGACCGGCTCGGCCGCGACGTGTTCGCGCGGACCATCCACGGCACGCGTTATTCGCTCCTGATCGGGCTCGGCGGCATGGCGATCAGCCTGGCCTTCGGCATCGTGCTCGGCATTCTCGCCGGACAGCGTAACCGCTTTCTCGATGAGGCCACGTCGCGCGTGTTCGACGTGCTGTCGTCGTTCCCCGGCGTGCTGCTGGCGATGTTGGTGGTCACGTTTCTGGGGCAGGGTATGCTCAACATCGCCATCGCGGTCGGCATTGCCGGCATTCCGAAATTCGGTCGCGTCATCCGTGCCCAAACGCAATTGGTGCGCGATGCCGATTACGTGACGCATGCGGTCGTCTATGGCCTCGGCCGCTGGCAGATCTTCATCCGCCACGTGCTGCCGAATGTCTTGGTCGCCGTGCCGGTGATCGCGACGGTCTATATCGGCAATACGATCCTCGCGGTGTCGGGCCTCAGCTTTCTGGGGCTCGGCCCGCAGCCTCCGACGCCGGAATGGGGCGTGATGCTGGCGGAGAGTCGCGACGTGCTGCGCGTGGCGTGGTGGCCCGGCGTATTTCCCGGCCTCGCCATCACACTGACCGTGATCGCCTTCACGCTGGTCGGCAATGCCATCCAGAAACGGTTCGAGGGACGGCTGGCATGACCGACAAACCATATCTGGTCGTTCCGCAGCCCGATGATCTGCTGATCGACATCGAGGGGCTCTCGATTGGTTTTGCTGGCGCCAATGGCGGCGCGCCTATCGTCCGGAACTTCGACCTGACGATCCGCCGCGGCGAATGCGTGGCGCTGGTCGGCGAGTCCGGATCGGGCAAGAGCATTACCGCACGCAGCCTGCTAAACCTGTCCGGCGATGGGGCCGAGATCGACGCTGACCGTTTCCAGATCAAGGGCCGTAATGCGTTGCAGTTTCGCGAAGCCGACTGGCGCAAGCTGCGCGGCACGGTCACCGGCCTTGTCATGCAGGACGCGCTGGTGTCGCTGGATCCGCTGCGCACTATCGGCCAGGAAGTCGGCGAGGCGCTCTCCGCGCATCGGACATTACGTGGGCGACAAACAGTTGCCGCACGTGTCACCGATGTGCTCCGCAAGGTCGGCATTCCCGATCCCGAACATAGAGCTGCACAATATGCGCATCAGCTCTCCGGCGGTTTGCGCCAGCGCGCATTGATTGCGTCGGCCATTGCGGCCGACCCGGATCTCATCATCGCAGACGAACCGACCACATCGCTGGACGTCACCGTCCAGGCGCAGGTGCTTGCCGTATTGGCCGAGCGCGTGCGGGAAGGCGCCGGGCTGCTGTTGATTAGCCATGATCTCGCTGTCGTGGCCGGAATCGCCGATCGGGTGATCGTGATGCGCGACGGCCGCATCGTGGACAGCGGAGCTACGGCGGATGTCTTGCGCCGTCCGCGCCATCCCTATACGCGCCAGCTTCTTGCTGCGATTCCATCCGCTGCTTCAAAGGGACATCTGCTCGCCTCCGCGCGGTTTGACGTCGCCGGCGCCGAAGGCGGCAGCGCAAACGGGTCGATCATCGTCCGTAAGCCGCTTCCGGCCCGCAAGCCATCGGATGACGCCGTGGTGCTGCAGGTGGACGGCATATCGAAGCGATACGTATCGCGGCGGACCGCGGGCCGCGAACCGTCTCTTCCGGCATTGGACCAGGTCAGCTTTGCTGTAAAGGCCGGTGAGGTCGTAGGCATTGTCGGCGAGTCCGGTTCGGGCAAGTCGACATGCGCCAAGATCGTGCTCGGCCTGCTTGCGCCGGACGAGGGCGAGGTGCGCCTGCTCGGGCAGCGCTGGTCCGGGGTGGCGGAGGCCGAGCGGCGCGCGCTGCGCGCAAGGCTGCAATATATCCCGCAGGATGCCCTCAGCAGTTTCGATCCGCGCTACCGGGTCGCCGATGTGATTGCCGAAAACCTGACCGGCGATGCGCGCACAAAGCGCGACCGCATCGTCGCGCTGCTCGAGCAGGTCGGTCTGAACGCGGGGCATCTCGGTCGTTACCCGCGGTCGCTGTCGGGCGGCCAGCGGCAGCGTGTCTCCATTGCACGTGCGCTGGCGGCGGAGCCGGACATCATCGTTTGCGACGAACCGGTGTCGGCGCTCGACGTTTCGATCCAGGCGCAGGTGCTGGACCTCCTGAGCGAGCTGCAGGCGCGCCTCGGCACGGCGCTGCTTTTCATTTCTCACGATTTGGGCGTCGTCCAGCATATCGCCGATCGTGTGCTGGTGTTTCACCGCGGGCGGATCGTCGAATCCGGACCGGTCGATCAGGTGTTTTCCAACCCGGCCGATGATTACACCAGGGCCTTGTTGTCATCGATCCCCGCCATCGAGAGTGCTTTCGTGCGTTCGTCTGCAAATGCGGCGATAGCTGACCTTTCCAGAGCATGATTGATTGAAACTAGTCCAGGAGTTCGTCATTGCGAGCGCAGCGAAGCAATCCAGAAAGCTACAAAGGAAGACTGGATTGCTTCGTCGCAAACGCTTCTCGCAATGACGACGCAAATGACGCCTAAGCCGCCGGAATTCGTTTGCCTGGCATGTCCCTGAACAGCCGGGTCTTTCGCTGTTGTGCCGCGTCGGCTGTCACAACGAGAGCGTCCACCATGCCATGCGCGGCTGGCCACCAGCCAAAGCCCGACGCGATATTGATGTGGCCGGCATCGCCCATATTGACGAAGTCCGAGCCCCAGCTCTCGGCCAGCATGCGCGCTCGCTGCAGCGACATGAAGGGATCGTTGCTGCTGGCGACGACGATGCTCGGAAACGGCAGGGATGTCGTCGGCATCGGTGCAAAGTTGCGCAATTGCGGGAATGCGTCGGTGTTCGTTTCCACATCGGCCGGTGCGACCAGAAGTGCGCCGCCGATTTTGATGTCCGGCACCCGCAGTGCTGCATGGGCAATGAGGATACAGCCGAGACTGTGGGCGACTGCGATCGCGCCGGGATTGGCATCTGCGCTCGACAGAAGTCGCTCCACCCAGCGATCGAGCACAGGTGCGTCCCAGTCGTCCTGCTCGACGCGGCGCGCAAACGGCGTATGGCTCTGCAACAGGGTCTGCCAGTGGCCGTCCGGCGAGCCGTGAAGGCCCGGAATGATCAGAGCGCCCCGCATGCGTCGATCCTTCTGCTGTTTTGGTGCCAGCCCGGGCGGAAGGCCGACGTCGAGTCGTTCGGGCCGTTACTCCGCGGCGATAGCGGATGGCAGCGCGGGGCGGAACGAGGAGGCTGGATGCGGCACCTGCAGCCGTGCGCGACCCGCACCGAACAGTTTTTCGCGAAGCGTGCCGGGCGTATAGGCACTCTTGTAGATGCCGCGCCGGGTCAGTTCCGGAACCAGGAGATCGACGATGTCCTCGAAGCTTCCTGGCGAGATCGCGAAGGCGAGGTTCAGGCCATCGACGTCGGTCTGCGCGACCCAGTCCTCGATGGCGTCCGCCACCTGCTCCGGCGTTCCGACCACGATTGGCCCGATGCCGCCGATGCCGACATGCTCGGCAACCTCGCGCACCGTCCAGGTGCGATCGGGATCGGCGCGGGTGATATTGTCCATCGCCGTGCGGCCGGCCTCGTTGTGGACGTGCTCCACCTTCTGGTCGAGGTCATAGGTCGAGAAATCGACGCCGGTCCAGCCGGACATCAGCGTCAGGGCGCCCTCATGGTTGATGTAGCGACGATACTCCGCATGCTTCGCGGCGGCTTCCTCCTCGGTGCGGCCGAGGATCACCGTCATCATGCTGAACATCAGGATTTCAGACGGGTCGCGCCCTGTCTCTGCCGTAAGCGCGCGGATCGCAGCGACGCGCGGCGCGATCACCTTTGCGGACGGACCGGACATGAACACGCATTCGGCGTGTTGCGCGGCGAACAGTTTTCCGCGCAGCGACGTTCCGGCCTGATACAGCACCGGCGTTCGTTGCGGTGACGGCTCGGAGAGGTGGATGGCGTCGAGCGTGTAGTTCTCGCCGTAATGCTGGACGCGGTGAACACGCGACGGCTCGGTGAAGATGCCGCGCGCCTTGTCGCGCTGCACGGCGTCGTCTTCCCAGCTGCCCTCCCACAGCTTGTAGACGACCTCCATATACTCTTCGGCGACATTGTAGCGGTCGTCATGGGCGTTCTGGCTGGCCTTGCCCATGCCCTTGGCGGCGCTGTCGAGATAGCCGGTGACGATGTTCCAGCCGATGCGGCCATCGGTGAGGTGATCCAGGGTCGACATCCGGCGGGCGAATGGATAGGGCGGCTCGTAAGACAGCGTACAGGTCACGCCGAAACCGAGATTCTCAGTGACGGCAGCCATCGCTGACACCAGCAGCAGCGGGTCGTTCACCGGCACCTGCGCGGCATTGCGCAATGCCGCGTCCGGATTGCCGCCGAACACGTCGTAGACGCCGAGCACATCTGCAAGGAACAGTCCGTCGAACCGTCCGCGTTCCAGCGTTTGCGCGAGATCGAGCCAGTAGGGCAGGCGATTATAGTCGCCGGAGCGATCGTCGGGATGCGTCCACAGGCCGGGCGACTGGTGCGCCACGCAGTTCATGGCAAATGCGTTGAGGCGAATCTGTTTCGTCACGTGGTGTCCTCCAGATGCCGCGGCGTCGTTGCGCCGCTGAGATCAAGACCGGTGGCGCGTCAAACTTTTGCAATCGCCCGGCGGTGATCGGCGAGTGGCTCTCCGAACGGGCCGGTATTGGCACGGAACTGCCGGACATTGTCGGTCCGTTGCAGCGACAGCAGCGGGAATACCAGTTCGGCAAACCGATAGGCCTCTTCGAGGTGCGGATAGCCAGACAGGATGAACGTATCGATGCCGAAGTCCTGATATTCGCGGATGCGTGCGGCGACCGTGGCGGGATCGCCGACCAGCGCCGTGCCAGCGCCGCCGCGCACCAGGCCTACACCGGCCCACAGATTCGGGCTGACCTCGAGCCGGTCGCGCCGGCCGCCGTGCAATTGCGACATGCGCTGCTGGCCGACGGAATCCATTCGCCCGAGAATTTGCTGCGCGGATGCGATCGTGTCGTCGGTGAGATGCTCGATCAGTTCGTCGGCGGCCTTCCATGCCGCCTCGTTGGTATGGCGGACGATGACATGCAGCCGAATGCCGAACGTGATCTTGCGGCCGCGCTGCTCGGCGATCCCGCGCACGCGTGCGATCTTCTCCGCGACTTGCGCCGGGGGCTCGCCCCAGGTCAGGTATTTGTCGACGGTATCGACGGCGACATCGATCCCGGCATCCGACGATCCGCCAAAATAGAACGGCGGGTGGGGCGTCTGGATCGGCGGGTAGAGGATGCGGCCGTCTTCGACCGTGATGTGCTTGCCCGCGACAGTGACGGCTTCGCCGGCGAGCTCCCGCGCGTAAACATTCAGAAACTCACGGGTGACCTCATAGCGTTCGTCGTGATCGAGGAAGACGCCATCGCCCTTGTTCTCGACGGCATCGCCGCCCGTCACGATGTTGATGAGCAACCGTCCGTTGGTCAGGCGATCCAGCGTGGCAGTCATGCGCGCCGCTACCGTGGGCGACTGCAGTCCGGGTCGCACCGCGACGAGATAGCGCAATCGTTCCGTCCACGGCGCGATGGCCGATGCGATGACCCAGGAGTCTTCGCAATTGCGCCCGGTGGGGAGCAGGGCCCCGTAATAGCCGAGCTTGTCCGCGGCACGCGCAATCTGCCGCAGATAGTCGAAATCGACCTCGCGCGCGCCGGCCGTGGTTCCGAGATAGTGGCCGTCGCCACTGGTCGGCAGGAACCAGAGAATCTTGAGAGCGTCGTCGGCAGCGGTCATGGTGCGGGTGTCCCGGCGGCGTCGGCTACGGCAATGGCTTTCGGGATCAGTCCGAGTGCGAGAAACGTATCGGCCAGTTGCTGCTGCTCGGTGATGACCTTGCGATCAATCGGTTTGATCCCGTAGGCCTGCCGCTTGAGCGCGACCTCCAGGACGGGAACCGGCAGGCCGACCGACGGGCTCAACTGCTCGGCCACGGCCTTGATGTCTGTCTTGGCCCAGTCGTCGACTTCCCGCAGGCCTTCGAGAATCGCATCGACCACCTTTGGATCGGATTCCAGGAATTTCTGCGATGACAGATAGAACTGGTAGTTCGACACGGTATCGGTGCCGTCGGCGAGAACTGTCGCCTCGATCGCGGCTTCAGCGGCCGCCTGGAACGGATCCCAGATCACCCAGGCATCCACGGCACCGCGCTCGAACGCCGCCCGCGCGTCAGCCGGCGCCAGGAACACCGGAGTGATGTCGGAATATTTGACGTTGGCTTTCTCCAGCGCCTTGACGAGGAGATAGTGAACGTTGGAGCCCTTGTTGAGTGCGACCTTCTTGCCCTTCAGCTCGGCGACCGATTTGATCGGACTGCCTTTCGGCACCAGGATCGCTTCGCCCTTGGGCGCTGGCGGCTCGTAGGCGACATAGCGGATCGGTGCGCCGGCGGCCTGCGCGAAGATCGGCGGCGCCTCGCCGGTGTTACCGAAATCGAGCGCACCAACATTGATGGCTTCCAGCAGCGCGGGGCCTGCCGAAAACTCCGTCCACTTGATGGACCAGCCAAGCGCCTTCAGGCGTGGCTCAAGGCTGCCTTTGCTCTTCAGCAGAACCAGCTTGCCGTATTTCTGGAAGCCAATCCGGACGGTCTTCTCTTGCGCGTGCGCTGATCCGGAACCGATCAGCGTGGGAGCGGAGACGACAGCCACGCCGAGACCCATGGCGATGGCGGCTTTCAAGATCATTCGTCTGGCATGCATTGTCGTTGTCCTGCATTGGGGCGTGAAAGGCGCCATCACCGATGACGCATTAGAGTCCCAAGCAGGCGATCTGGGGAATTCCAAAAACCGGGACGATCATGGGTTGATCGCTCTGCACAATGCCGCCATCCGGAGAACGTTGTGCTTCCGGTATTGCCGCCGCAGATTGCTCGCTCAGGCCTGCTCCTGGCCCCAGCGCTGCACCGTGATCCGCGTCAATGTGCGAAAGATAACCCCTTCGACGACGAGGCCGATCAGGATCACCGTCAGCAGTCCCGCGAACACGCTGGCCGTCTCCAACTGTGCACGGCTGGTGTAGATGAACCAGCCGAGACCGCCAGAACGGGCACTGACGCCGAACACCAGTTCGGCCGCGATCAGGGTCCGCCATGCGAAGGCCCAGCCGATCCGCAGGCCCGACAGGATCTGCGGAAATGCCGCGGGCACCAGAATCTCCACGACAAAGCGGCCGCCGGACAGGCCGAGATTGCGGCCAGCCATCCGCAGCGTCGGCGGCACGGCAAGGAAGCCGCCATAGCAGGCCAGCGCCACCGGCCACAGCACGGAATGGACGATGACGAAGATCAGGCTCGGCGTGCCGATGCCGAACCACAGCAATGCAACGGGCAGCAGCGCGATGGCGGGAAGCGGATTGAACATGGATGTCAGCAGCCCGAGCGCTTCGTTGCCCCAGCGTGACAGTGCGGCGAGGGTGGTGAGGACCGCGGCGACGGCGACGCCCAGCGCATAGCCGGTGATCAGGACGCGCAGCGACGTCAGGGTGCGGTCCGGCAGTTCACCGGAGACGATCGCCGCCCACAGCGCCGACAAAGTCGCGCCCATGGTCGGCAGCAGCAACGCGTTGTCGAGCCAGCGCGCATAAAGCTCCCAGATCAGCGCAAAGCCCGCGAGGATCACGGCGCGGCGCCACGGCGTACCATCGAACACGCGCCGCAAAGCGGGCGCGCGCACCAGTTTCGGCGCAGCAATATCAGACATGTTCGGTTTCCGGGTCGGCGAAAACGCTCTGCTGGATCTGTCGTTCCAACTCGGCGAAGCGCGCGGTGCCGCGGATGCGAGTGTCGGGCGGCACGTCGAATGTCGCGGCCAGCCGGCCGGGATGTGGCGTCAGTGCGAGGATGCGGGTGCCGACGCGGATTGCCTCGTCGATGCCATGAGTGACGAACAGGGTCGTGCTGCCGGTCTCCTCGCACAGCTTCAGCAGTTCGTCCTGCATTTGCCGGCGCGTCAGCGCATCCAGTGCCGCAAACGGCTCGTCCATCAGCAGCAATGCCGGCTCGAGCGCGAAGGCACGGGCGATGGCGACGCGCTGCTTCATGCCGCCGGACAGCGTATGCGGATAGGTATCGACGAAATTCTTCAGCCCGACGCGGCTGAGCCAGTGGCGCGCCACCTCTTCCGCCTGCGAGCGCGGCAGCGACTTGCCGCGTTGCAGTGCGTAGCGGACATTGCCGAGCACCGTGCGCCACGGCAGTAACTGGTCGAATTCCTGAAACACCGTCATGCGGTCAGGGCCGGGCGCATCGATGGGCCGCCCGTGTAGCCGGATCTCGCCGGTGCTTGGCTTCAGAAAACCGCCGACTGCGCGCAGCAGCGTGGACTTGCCGCAGCCGGACGGGCCGAGCAGCACCAGCCGCTCGCCGGCCGACAGTGTGAAGCTGACATCCTCGACGGCCGTGAGGATGCCGTCGCGGGTGGGATAGCTGATGCTGACATGGTCGAGCGCCAGCAGCGGCGCCGTTACGGCGTCGCCGACGAAGTCAGCCGATCGCGGCGCGACGTTCACGTCAGCTTCCCGGCTTTTCCCCGAGGCCGGACCAGAACAGATCCCGCCACGACGCCGGCGCCTGCTTGATCAGGCCGACCTTGGCCTCGAAGTCGGCGAATTTCTGCGCGCCTTCGGGAATTGTCGTGAAGTTGATGTTCTTGTCGCGGATGATGCCCTCGACGAAATCCGGCGCAAGCTTCGAGTTTTCCGCCTTGATGTATAGCGCGGTGGCCTCCTTCGGATTGGCCTTGATCCAGTCATTGGCGCGGTCGAGGCCGCGCACGAAGGCCTGGATCGTCTTCGGATTGTCATTGACGAATTTGGTGGTGGCATAGACCACGTTGAACGTATGCGGGCCGCCGAGCACGTCGTAGCTGTTCAGCACCTGGTGCACTTTTCCGCTGGCGAGTTGCTGCTGCGAGAACGGTGGCGACGTGAAATGTGCCGTGATCTCGGAGCGACCCGACAGGATCTGCGCCGTTGCGTCCGGATGCGGCATGCTGACGGTGAGTTCGTCGAGCTTGTCGTATTTGCCGAACGCCTTGTCGGCCGCCATCTGCAGTACGATCGGCTGGAAGCCGACCTTGACCGACGGCAGCGCGATGCGGTCCTTCTCGGTGAAGTCGGCCAGTGTCTTGATGTTCGGATTGTTGGTGGTCAGGATATTGGCCATTGATCCCAAGGCGGCGACGCCGATGATCTTGGCGGTGGTCCGCGTCTTGTCCCAGGTCAGGATCATCGGCGTGATGCCGGCGGTCGCGAAATCCAGTCCGCCGGAAATCAGTGCTTCATTCATCGATGCGGCGCCCGAGAGCCGCAGCCATTCGATCTTCGGCGGCGTGATGCCAAGCGCCTTGGCTTCGTCCTCGATCAAGCCTCGTTCGCTCGCGACGATGAGCGGGAGATAGGCGATCCCGAACTGCTGCGCGATACGGAGTTGGGCCGTCTCGGCTCGAACGCCTTGCATAGTCGCCGCGACAAAGCCCAACGCGAGCGCGCCGACGTGCAAAAATCTTGCTGTCTTCATGGTGTGTTTCTTCAATGCCGGCTTGTGCGAGCCAAGTGTCGCGGTTTCAACAATTCGCAATTACACTTCAGGAAATCAGCAAAATGGTCCAGCACGCAGATGCGATGGCACCATGTTCGGAAGAAGCCTGCTGGCACGGCGGTGAATGTAGGAGAGTTTTCTCGGAATTGATTGTACGAGAGAACGTCATTGACCTGCCGGTCAGCAGGTTCGGGGCGGGGTTGCTGATTGGGGGGCTGTCTCAAGCGAGACGTCTGGCAATTTCGGCACCCGCGCGCCGCCTCAGGATGGCCATCGACCTCCTGACGCCATCCCTAAATGGTCGCAGCACTCGATCAAACAGCAACGGCTTTCGCCGTGCGCGTCATTGCTGATCCGCCTTCCAGTCGCGCTTGATCTTCTTGGCGAGCGACCATTTGTGGACTTCGGTCGGACCGTCATAGATGCGGAACGCGCGGATCTCGCGGAAGGCCTGTTCGACGATGGTTTCGCCGGACACACCGGTGCCGCCCATCACCTGAACGCAGCGATCGGCGATCCGCATCAGCGCTTCCGACACGGCCACCTTGGCCATCGAACTTTCGGCCGTGCCGAGCGAGCCGGTGTCGAGCACATCGGCGCACCAGTCGATCATCAGTTCCGACTGTTTGATGTCGATCAGGTTTTCCGCCAGCATGAAGCCGACGCCTTCGTGATCGATTAGGGGCTTTCCGAACGCATGGCGACGACAGGCATAGTCGGTCGCGATCTCGTTGGCGCGGATCGCAAGACCCAGCCAACGCATGCAATGTGACAGGCGCGCCGGGCTGAGGCGGATTTGCGCGTATTTGAATCCGTCGCCCGAGGCGCCAAGCATCTGGTCTGCGGGGACGCGCAGGTTTTCGATCTCGATCTCCGCATGGCCGCCGGGCATCGAGTTGTCGATCGTATCCAGCACGCGCAGGGTGCGGATTGCGGGATCGGGCAGATCGACGAGGAACATGCACGCGCCGTCGTCGGACTTCGCCATGACGATGCCGACCTTGGCGCCTTCCGCACCGGTGATGAACTTCTTCCGCCCGTTGATCACCCAGTGATTGCCATCGAGCCTGCAGGTGGTCTGCATCATCGACGGATCGGAGCCTGCGCCGCCTTCGTCTGCCGGCTCGGTCATGAAGAATGCCGAACGTGCTTTGCCCGACACCAGCGGTTCCAGAAAACGCGTCTTCTGCTCGGCGGTGCCGACCTTGCCGAGCAGATACATATTGCCCTCATCGGGCGCCATCGTGTTGCAAGCAAGCGGGCCTAGCGGCGAAAGGCCGGATTTGATCAGGGCTATAGCCGTTTCGCGCTGCGTCAGATGTGATCCATCCGCAAGAATGTGCGGGGTCAGAACGCCGGCCTTGCGCGCCTTGTCGCGCAGCTCCTGCACCAGTTCGTCGCTCGGGCCGTGCGCGCCTGTTCGTGGGTCTTTCTCATAGGGAACGACCTCGGTGCGGATGAAGGTCTCGATCTTGGCGGCAATGGCGTCGGCGCGATCGGTCATGGAAGCGGATACTCCGGTCGGTCCCCTTGGGCGAAGCCCTGGGGCAGGATTGAGGCATGCGCGGCCGATCACGGTACGGGTGGCGACCAGCAGCGAGGTGAGGGATAACATTTACACAGTCAGTATGCCCGATCGCACCGAACTCGGCTACGAGGCATCGATCACCCTGAAGGGTGTGGTGGTGTCGCTGATCGGCGCGTGGCGTGCTGATCCGCCGAATCTTGATCGGTGGAAAACCGCTATTTTGGCGCCGGCTCGGCCGCATCGAGATTGATGCCTGGGAAACGCCGTCTCAGGTCCCGCTTCAGCGATCTGAAATGCTCGATGTTGTTTTCGAGCGTCCGCAGCCGTGCTTCGCCGATGCGGATCTCGTCGTCCGATTTTTGCAGAAGTTCCGCCCGCGGATCCGACTGACTGTTGACGTCCTCGATCTCGTTACCGCCGACAATTGCGGCGATGGAGATGACGTCTTCCAGTCGCCGCTTCAGGCCGTCATGCTCGTATTCTGCACTGCGCAGGCCGGAGTCGATGGTCGCCGCAATGGCAAGAACCAGCCGTTCATCGGTGATGCGATCGCGTTCCGGGGAGCGTGTCCGGAATGTCTCGGACGAGGAGCGAAAGATGCGCTTCAGCATGGCGGCATTTCCCTCTGGCTCAGGTGAGACCCTTGATCTTCTTGCACGATGTTGCGGAGCCTGACGACATCTGCACAATGCCCGATGTCGATTTTGTTAGCACCAGCTCCTTGGCGGAGATGAAGCGTAGCGTGGCTCTGGGGTTGGCATCGCAGAATCGCGACAGCGTCGCCGCGGTGGCGGCCACCGTGTCCTGTTTCGGAATCACCGCGATGGCCCCATCCTTCAGGATGTAGGCATCCTTGACGTTCGGCATCGTCGCCGTCGCGGTGCAGACCTTGAACAGGCCTTCATAGGCCTGGGGCGGCATGGTCAGATCGCCTGCAAGACCGCCGAGCAGATATTCCCGGCTCTTGTTGCAGTTGTCGGCCTGCGCAGTACCTGCGGCGAGCACGAGCAAAGTGACAATGGCAGCAAATTTTTTCATGCCGATGCCCTCAGCTCCGATCCGGTCTGCAAGGCATCCTCCGATGGTGATGGCCGCTTCAAACCATAAGTTTCCGCGGCACAGCGTTCCCAGGACAGATCTCGCGCATGTGCGGTGGCGCCAGCGCCGAGGCGCGCCCGCAGCTCATCGTTTTCGGCCAGTTGCCGGATCACATGGGTGATCATGTCGACGCGGGGGGCGACCAGAAGGCCGGACTGGCCGGCGAGCACGGCATCGGGTACGCCGCCGATATTGCTCGCGACGCTCGGCAAGCCTGTGGCACCAGCCTCGAGATAGACGAGACCGAAGCCTTCGACGCGGCCGGACGAATCCGGCACACCGGTCAGACAAAAGAAGTCCGCCGCACCGTAGATATCGCGGATTTCTTCATTCGATAGTGCGCCGAGCAGCCTGATGTCGCAGTCCGACGCCGTGATCATGCCGCGAAGCTCATCGACATAGTCAGCCTCTCCCTGCGGACCGATGACCAGCCAGGTGATGCGCTGACGTAATTCGTCAGGAAGCTGCGCCAGTGCGGCGAGCGTGAGGTGATGTCCCTTGCGCCGCGTGAGCCGCGCCACGGTGACTATGACGACCCGGTCTGGCGCAATGTCATAGATCGCGCGTGTGGCAGCGCGGTCGCTGCGCCGGCCGGACCAGAAATCGGAGACGCCAAGGCGAATGGCATGGATGCGGCGTTCGTCGATCGTGAATCTCTTGCGGAACAGCTCGCGTGTAAAGTTGCTGTTGGCAGCGACCTCGGTGCGTGGCCCGAACACACCACTGAAGCGGATCGCCAGTCGCTTCAGTGGCGTCTGCGTCTCGTTGATCTCTGTACCGTGCACCGTCATCAGCATCCGCGCCGGCGTGCGGCCGCGCGCGAGTGCGACCGGAATGAAGAAGGGCCAGTCGGCGGCATGCACCACATCGAACGGAGCCGTACCGATGCGGCTGCGCGCCAGCATGATCTTGGCGGGCAGATCGCGCGCCGAATGCAATCCGCCGCTGAAGCGGTGGATTGCGAAGGGCATGGTGCGATCGTCGGCTGACATATCCTGTGCGTAATCGGGAGCGACCAGCGTCACCCGCGCGCCGAGCTGCGTTGCGGCCAATGCGATCTCGTGGGCGTAGGTGCCTATCCCGCCGCGTGCGGGAGCATATTCGCTCGATAGCAACAGGATATTCACAAATAACCTCAGTGTGCCGCGGAGGGCGTCATGGTCATGTTGCGCGCATTCTGGATGTCCTGGTGATAGGTAAAGACGCGCGCCAGCTGTGTCGCTGGTGTGAAATTATCGATCGCGCTGGCAACCTGCGCCGGGTTGATCTCGCCGGTGCCGATCGCATCGCGGGTATCGAGGAAACGTTGGGCTAGGTTCTCGATCATCTCGTCGCGGGATGAGCTGCGGGAAATCAGGTAGCCGCTCTCGCCATCATGGATCACCGATTCCAGCTGCGGCAGGTGCACGGCGACGACCGGGCGGCCGACCGCAAGCGTCTCGAGCACGCAGCGTGGCATGCCCTCGAATTCCGACGTCAGGATGCCTGCATGGGCATTGGCCAGTGTTGCGGCCATGCCGACGGCGTCCTTGAAGCCATGCCGGATCGTGATGTCTTCGATAGCGGCGAATTCGGCAAAGCGATGCGGATCGCTGGTCCCTATATAATGGAATTCGAGATGACCATGCAGCCGCTCGCGCAGGCGGGCGATGGTGCTGAACATCAACGGCGGATCCTTGAACTCGTCAAGGCGCCCCGCGAAGATGATTCGGAACGGCTCGGTCATCGCCGGAAACGGCTGTGGCTTGAAGATGTCGGTGTTGACCCAGGTCCATAGCGTATCGATCTTGCCACTCTGGCCGGGATAGGTCTTTTGCAGCCGTTCGGTGATGAACGGGTTCACGCACAGAAATTTTGCGCTGGTCGTGACCGCGAAACGCTCCCCGATATTGTGCACGAACGAATATTTCTTCAGGAGCGAATCCATTTGCAGCTTCGGCGCGCCCTCGCCATGCAGCATCTGGATGAAGGGGCGCCGCAGCAGCGTCGGCAGCCAAGAGAATTCAACACGGCGAAGATCGACTGTGCAGCCGCGTTCCCGGATCAGCCGCGAGACCGGGCCGAAATAGCGCAGCAAGGCCATGAAGAACTGGCCGGTCAGCGACGAGCGGATGGTGCGCGCGGCCTCTCGGGCCTGCTGGTCGGAATAGTGCAGGATCGGGAGAAAGTCGAAGTCGCGCCCGCGGAAAGTCAGACGTCGCACTTCGCCGAGCTTGAGATCGCCGATCGAATCCACGCCAACGAACAGGATGTCCGTGTCCGTGGGATGGAATGTGATGAAGTCGCGGATATAGGTCTCCAACCCACCCACCTTCTGGCCGCGCGGATCGAACGGGTGGATGAGGCAGATCTGATAGCGTTGCTTGGCCGGCGCGGCGTTCCGGGCGCGAAGACCCAGAGTGAGTGTCGAGGTCATGCGGCTTTCCTCATGCGAGCATTCAGGATTTGTGGAAGCGTACTGGCGATCAAACGCGGCACGGCGGCAGCGCAGCGTGCGTAACGGGGCGCAAGGCGGCGCGGATCCCGCAACATGCGCCAGGCCCATTCGAGACCGGTGCGCTGGGTGAACATCGGTGCACGAACCTGTGTACCCGCGATGAAGTCGAGCGCCGCGCCGAAACACAGGCAGCCGGTGCCGTCCAGCTCGTCGATACAGCGCGACGCAAACACTTCCTGTCGGGGTGCGCCCAGCGCGAGGAAGCAAAGCTTTGCGCCGGATGCACGGATCTGTGCAATTGCTGTATCGGCCTCGGCTGAATAGGCCTCAAAGTTGCGGCCAGGCGCGAAGGTGCCGACGATCTGCAAGCCTTCATATCGTTTGCGTAATTCCGCTGCAGTCTTGTCCAGCGTTGACCTGTCGGAACCGAACAGAAAGATGGGAAGTCCCTTCTTGCCTGCAGCTTCACACAAGGGAGCGGCAAGATCAGCGCCGGTTGTTCGCGAAATAGGTTTGCCGAGCAGATGACTGAGAACGACGATCGGAAAGCCATCCGCAGTCACGAAGCGTGCACGCCGATAGGCTGCGCGAAAATCGGGCTTTTGTTGCAGATGTACGACATGATCGAGATTGAGCGTGCATACACTGAAGTTATCGCCGCGTTCGGCCGCTTCTACGATCGATAAAACGGCTTCGTCGAGCGATGAAACGTTCACGGTGACTCCGTCAACGGTGAGATTTTTGGCGTGTGGCGCCTGCGTCTTCGACATGTCGGTCCCCTGATGACGATGTAGCCGAGGTACGCTTGAACGAAGTGCACACCTGCTTGCTGCCGATGCAGCAAAGAAAAGTGAGTCGAAAATCATCTCCTCGACATCATGGACATCAAAACGAACTATTGCGACGCAACGATGGCGATGCTGTCGCGCAACATGGAAAAGATAGCAGTCACGATTTTGAATCGATGGAGAGTGGATATGTTCGAATGTTCAAGGAGAAAGTCGCTCGCAGTCATCGCTGGCGCGACAGTTGCTATGCAAGGACATGCAGTCGGCGCGACTCAAACGCAGAGCCTTGGTACAATTGCGGCGAAAAATGGTTTGATGTTCGGCGCTGCTGCGGGGCCGGTGATCGACAAGGATGTGGGATATCGTGAGCTTTACACAACACAAACGAAAATTATAACGACGGATATCGCTCTGAAAATGGGCACGCTTGCGCCGATGGCGGGTCCGAAACGATTCGAGAGCGCTGATCGATTGCTACAATTTTGTGCGAGCAATCGCATTCCCATGCGCGGTCATTGTCTGATCTGGAACGAATGGGTTCCGCAATGGATCAAGTCCATGAGCAATACTGAGCGTCAGGCCTTCTTCGATAGTTATATCGATGAAGTCGCTGGACGTTATGCCGGCCAATTGCAGTCGTGGGACGTCGTGAATGAGCCGTTCTGGCCCGGTCACAAGGCCCCCGGCGGTTATCGCCTTGGCCCGTGGTACGATGCCTTTGGCACTGATTATATCAGGCGCGCCTTCGCGCGGGCCGGTGCTGTGGATAAGAAGACTAAACTTGTGCTCAATGAGGCACAGGCGGAACGCGATGACGATGTCGGTCTCGCGGTGCGCACCGGACTGTTGCGTCTGGTCGATGAATTGCAGCATGCCGGCGTCCGGCTCGATGTCGTCGGCCTGCAGGGCCACTTGCAGCCGCGCTATCCGCACGATCCCCAGCGATTTCTGGAATTCGTCCACGCGCTCGCCGAACGCAAGGTCGACATTTATATCACCGAGTTCGATGTCCGTGACGACACGTTCCCCGATGACGTGGCCACGCGGGACAAGATGATCGCGGAGACCGGCGGGAAATTCCTCGAAACTGTGCTGCAGGTTCCCGCGGTCAAGGCCGTGATCGCGTGGCAGCTGTCCGATCACTATTCATTCTATACGGATGCCGCGAGAAAGAAGAATCCTCTCGCAGAACGACTGCCACGGCCGCTGCCGTTTGATGAGAACATGCAGAAAAAGCCGCTGTGGTACGCAATGGCCCGTGCCCTGGAGACCGCCAAACGGTCGTGACGGTTTCAAGACATCAGAGCTCGGAGAGTTGCGGCTGACGGCGCAGCATTCGAAGCAACGTCGGTCCGTAAAGGATGGCAAGGACCAACACATAGATCGCCGCGCCTGCGGCGACATGTGCCGCCAACAAGACATGGTTTGGCGCTTCCGGCAGTTGCGTCAGGAGCGCCGCCATGGCCCCGGTTGCGAGGACGATGCGGGCGAGATGCGCCCAGGGCAGCGTCAGGCCGAATTTCGAAAAGCCGATGATGAAGCTGGTCAATGCCGCAGCGATGGCGGACAGCACTGTCGCGCCGGCTGCGCCAACGAGCCCCCAATAGTGGATACAGATGAAGCTCGCCACAATCGTCACCAGTGCGTCGATGCTTGAGACGACGATCATGAGCTGGGTCCTGCTGTGCAGGAGAAACACCTGATCACCGAAATGGGCGCGGATGTTGCGGATCGAACCGGCCAGGGCCGAGAGAGGCAGAATTGCCAGCGTCACCTGTTGAAACGGCGTGGCGATCAGCAGGTGCACGATCTCGGCCCGTAGCAGGAAGATGCCCGCAATGCTCGGCGCCAGAATGCCGATGAGCAGTGCACTGTTGTCGGCAAGCTGGCGCATTGCGGCCTTGCTGCCGCCTTGCTCCATGCTCTTGACCGCCAGCGGGAACGCCGCTGCCGTCACCAGCATCGCAGCCACTGCCGCGGCGCGCTGGCCCAGACCATAACCAACGGCAAAGAGACCGGCGGCGGCGACGCCGAGCATGTCGTTGACGATAAAGCGCGATGCATTGAGGCCGACCCAGCCTAGCGCGCCGCCGATAATCAGGGGGATGCCATAGCTCACCGCATGGCGAATGATCTCGCGGTCGATCGGCCACAGGCGGCGGCTGTAGCCGATATGGGGCAGGACGACCAAAGCGGCAAAGAGCTGCGCGGCGGCATAGCCTAGCAGCGGCCATTCCGGCGATGGGCCGATCAACTTGATGAGTACCAGGCCGAGAATGAAGCCGATCGACGGCCCGACGATCTGCTGGATCGAGTAGACGCCGATCTGGTGCCGGACCCGGGCGCGTTCGGCGATATAGAGATTGAGAGAGCGGCTGATGACGTAAGCGACGGTGGCGCCGAGCAGCGCTGGATTGGTGTCCGTGGCAATGACTGTATAGAGCACGCCGATGACGGCGGCGCTCTGCAGCACCAGCGAAACAAGAATGACGACATTCTCGGTGCGGTAGAAGCGTTCGGCCTGTTCGCCGTCCTGATAGCGGCCGAAGAAGCGCAGCGCATATTGCGACCACCAGGCCAGGAACGCGATCTGCAGTAGTTCATGCGTCGCCGTAATCAGCGTTATCACACCCAGCGTATGCTCGTTGACCACATGGGTCCACACGATCATCGCGACCAGCTGGAACAACGGGCCGACGATCTGGGCGGGAAGATAAAGGATCGTGCGTTTCAGCAGCATGGTCAGGCTCCGAGCCAGCGGGCCGCGCGCGGCGGCGCCCATCGTTGCACGGCGAGCAACGCGACAAGGCTCAAGGCGACGGTGATTGCATACATCAGAAATGTCCCCGCAACCGGGCCGAACTGGCGCAGCCCGCCATGATCGCGCAAGGCCATGACAATGAAAATATGCCAGAGATAGATGAAGTAGCTGCCGGATCCGAGCATGGCCAGGACCGGCGCACGGAAGCCGAGTGCGAGCAATAGCACGCAGAGCGCCGCGGCATAGCCGAAGAACGCCATCGAATCATAATCGGCAGCGTCGCCGATCTTGAGCAGTCTCGCTGCCGCATAGATCACATAGGCCAGCAGTACCGCAGCGGTCAGCGTCAGGCGCGTCCGCGGAAGGGCCAGCCGCGCCATCGATCCGGCGACCAGCATTCCCAGGGCCACGAAGCTGAACCAGAACGGGATATCGCGCATGCGCACTTCCTCGATCAGTCCTTCGGAAAGCCCGCGTTGGATCAGCAAGGGATCGACATAGCTGCCGATGATCAGTCCGAAGACGAGGGCGAGCATCAGGACGACGCGCAGTCGCTCATCGGCTTGGGACGGCACACGATGGGCGAACCACAGGGTCAGCCAGAGCATGAGCGTACAACCGAGATAGACGAAGACATAATAATACACGAACACGTAAGCGAGCACGAAGCGGGCAGCCGTTGTCGTTGGGCGGTGATCCATCGCCGGATTCTGCAGCGCCATGTAGAGATAGGCCGCAGCGAAAGCGATTGCGTAGGGGATCAATGCGGCCATGACGCGCTTGCTGAGCGGGACGCGGCCCGACAGCGCGGTCAGATAGCCGGATGCGAACAGAAAGATCGGCACACAGGGCCGCAGCGCCGCGTCGAGCATGGTTTTCCACGATGCATCGAGCGGTTGCTGCAGCGAATGGATACCGATCACCATCAGAATGGCGAGGCCGCGCATGCTGTCGATGGCCATATCCCGGCTGGCCGCCCTCGCTTGAGCCAGCGGCCGCGCCGTCCCGGACATTGTCTGCGTTGCATCCACCATCAGTCACGTCTGCCTTGGCACCGTCGCCGCGGCAATTCGCGTGCTGAAATGGCGATCGTAAGCCTCATTGAGAGCGCGCCGCATCGGCGTCTCGAAATAGCGCAGGGACAGAATGCTAGCAGCGGCAAGAACGGCAATGGCGAGCGGCACCAGCGTCAGCTTGCCGCCGGGAATGACGGGGGCAAGGAAGCGTGCCGCCAGCGTGAGAACGACGGTCGCGACCGGAATATGCAGCATGTAGGAGGAATAGGTCAGCGACGACCAGCGCTCAAAACCAAGGCGCGAGAACAGGGTGGTCTGGCTGGAAAGATCGTGATGGATGGCGAGTACGGCGATGAGATAGATGACTGCCAGCGCTGCCATGATCGGAAGCTGCGCGCCGAAGATCAGGAACAAGACGAGGGCCGTGGTCAGCAGGCCCGGTAGCGCCGGAAGCCGCGCAATCCGGTCGCGAAACAGCCAACAGGCAATGCCGAGATTGAAGGCAGGCAAAGCGCGAAACGCGCCTCCTTTGTTGATCCAGTCCGGCCAGGGCTCGGTGCTCATGGCAACGGCATAGATGCTGTTGGCCAGCAGCGGCAGCACGACGAGGGCCACAATCACCGTCCTGCTCCGCGCGATCGTCAGCACCATCAGCGGAAACAGCACGTAGCAGAAGAACTCGGCCGACAGCGACCAGCTCGGAAAATTGAAGGTCAGCCGGTCGCCATCGATGGCGTGCAGTAGCAGGAATTGCGCCGGCAGATCGGAGAATGGATAACGTGCCGGGTTGTCGGTCTTGGCGATGCCGGCATGAAGCGCTAGTGCGATCGTTATGTAGAAAGCCAGCGTTGCCAGATGCAGTGGATAGATCCGCGCGAGGCGCCGCCACAGGAAGCGGCCCACCGCGGTGGGTGAGCCGACTTTCGCCAGATACTGGCTGGCAATGACGAAGCCGGAGATGACGAAGAACAGATCGACAAACAGATTGAAGTGCCAGGTGTGGTCCACCATGAAGCGACCGATTGGCAATTCCTTGATGTAATCCGAATAGTGCAGGATCACGACGGCGCTGGCCGCAACGATGCGCAGCCCGTCCAGATGTCGTGTGCTGGTGTCGATATCCTGCAAGAAGCAATATCCCCTGTTGAACGGACCGAGCGTGCCCCGATCCGGCATGGACGCCGGCGTCGATCCTAATGCGCGACGTTGGGCTTCGCCGCTGGACGACGGCCGGCCAACTGCCCGCCAGCGAGTTCGGCGATCAGGTCGATGACAACGTCGTGGTCGCTCGCCGCCAGCGCGTTCCAGCGCGCGAGGTTCTCGGTAGCCGCCGCAACATACTGCCTGCGCCACTGCGAAGCCGCGATAGCCCCGCCGATCTGTGACGCTGCGGTGCCGTGGTCCGACGGATCGATGAAGACGCCGGATGTGCCCAGTACTTCATGGAAGACGGGCGCATTCGGCGCCACGATCGGCAGGCCGGCATATTGGGCTTCGAGCAGCGGCAACCCGAGACCTTCATCATGCGAGGTGCAAAGGAAAACATCGGCCTCATTGAGAATGCGCGTTACGTTCTCGGACGACTGATAGCCATGCAAGGTGACGCAGGACATGCGTTCCAGCGTCTTCCAGTCATCGCCCCAGCCCTTGCGACCAACGATGTCGAGGGTGGCGCCGGGAAAACCGTGCTGGCGTAATTCACGGACGATATTGGCCGCAGCGATGAAGTTCTTGCGTGGCTCCACGGTGCCGAGCGCCACGACGCGCAGCGGCGACGTCTCGGGCTCGCGCTCGGTGCGCTCGGCGGATTCCAGCTTGAACACGTTGCGCACCGGCGGGCGATACAGCGTGATCTCGGCGTCCGGGCGACAATGCTCGGCGAGCTTGCGCTGGGTGTCGCGCGAATTGGTCAGGAAGCGCGGATAGTTCTTCAGCGCGATCTTGAAGGGTGTCGCCATATAGAGTCGCGCGCGGGCATTGAGATCGGCCTGTCGCGTCAGCAGGAAGTCGTCGTGCATATAGGGCAGCACACGTGATGAAAACATCCGCAGCAGCGGGCTTGGCGGAAAGCCGGGGCACAGTAGGAATGACGAGGGAGACGTCAGGCGCATCGGCAGACCGAAAGTCTGCGTCGCCACCATCTGACCGGTGCCGCGCGAGGTGACGGGCACGACATCGAGCGGCGCCAGCGCCTGTTCCGAGAACAGCTCCAGCGTAATCCGTTCGAGCCCGGTCACATGGCGTCCGAGATGGGTGTGATCGACATAGATAGTCATGCAAACTCCTGATCCCGGGGGACGGCGCGGACATGCGGGGCCGCCATCGGCGGCCGCTGATGGACATAGCGGGGTGGCGCAACGGCCGGCGCGCGTTCGCGCGGCAACAGCAGCGCGATGAGAAGAACGAGCTGCGCGAGCTGGATGTTCTTAGACGAGAAGCTCACCGAGCTTGCTGCAATCATCAGGATCAGCAGCAAGATGGCGAAGGCTGCGCGGTCCGACCGGCGCAGCAGTTCGATGAAGAAGCAGGTCAGACCCAGCGTGATCAGGATGGTGTGGATCAGGCCGAATTGCACGATGCAGGACACCCAGAAATTCTCGATGCCATAATTCAGACCGAGCTGCGACTGCAGCGCGTTCACGCGAACCGGATTGGGTCCGAGGATCAGTTCGCTCCACTGGAAATGATTGAGCATGTCGAAGGTCGCAAAGCGCGCCAGGGCGCTGCCTTTGTCCGACGAGAAGCGCAACAGCATCTTGTCGAAGATGCCGAGATAGAGCGCAGCAAACACGACGCCTGCCGCCGCAAAAAGAAAGCAGATTGCGCCGACAGCGAACAACAGCGGCACGCGCTTGCCGCGGATCAGCCGGATCGTCTCAAGCAGACCGAGGCAGGCCAACACGAGCAATACCGTCATCAGCGCGGTACGGCCGCCGAAGGCCATCAGTGAGCCCAGACTGAAGGCGATCAGTGGCACGCGGATCATGATCGGCGGGCAGATGGCCGGTCGCAGCACCAGCGCCATGATATAGGCGCCGACGATGCCCGAGGCCGTCAGCGGATGGCCGAGGAGCGCAGCCGAGCGCCATTCACCGACCACCAGCACGCTGCCGAGTGTCAGCGGAATGATGCGATGGCCGGAAAAATATTCGTAATAGCCAATCAGGATGTTGAGCAGCAGCGTCGCATGGATGGCCCAGACCAGCGGCCGCCGCTGCGCCGGCGTCAGCCGCCAGATCAGCAGGCACAGCAGGACCGGCAGCAGGAACGTGTCGATGATGACCGTGAACGGGCGTTCCAGCACGAACATCTGGATCAGCAGGACGAACCAGCAGAACAGATGCACCAGCAAAAGCTTGGCGTCCGTGAAGGCACGGTTGATCTCGCCGATCGGGTCACCGTCGCGCATCAGCAGCAGAAGCGTCGCGATGAATGTCGCATAGGTGCCGGGATGCAATTTCTCGAGAAAATTGCCGCCGGGTGTCAGGTAGTGGATCTTGAGATTGGTCAGAACGCCGCCGGACAGTGTGAAGATTGCGACGATGGCGCCCAGCAGGACGCACATGATCATGAAATTGATGAGCTGGGCCGTATTGACGATCTGACGTCGTTGCGGAACGCGCGCACGCGGACCCGCCGCGGCGAGGGCGCCGTTGCGATGCAGCCTGAGCGGTGCGGTTCGGGTCAATGTCAACGCGCGGCCCCCGCACTGGCGGCGGCGACACCATAGGGCTTCAGATAGGCCGAGCTGCGATAATAGTCGTAGAAGCGGATCTTGCTGAGATCGACCTGGGTCAGCACGGTACCGAGGATGCGATCATGCACCGGAGCCAGCAGCTCCATCGTGTGGGCGACGACCTCGCGCGGTGTCTGATTCCAGGCCATGGCCAGCAGGATGCGGTCGGCCAGTTCGGCCAGCGCGCGGCCGTCGACCAGCGGGATCAACGGCGGCGAGTCGATGATGATCAATTCATAATGCGACTTCAGGCGGTCGAGGATTTCGACGATCTGCTCGGAGAACATCAACTCGGTGATGGCATCGACATCCTTGATCGCGGGGGAAGGCAGAATCGAGAGGCCGGTGCTGCGATCGAGCAGGATGGCGCGCTCCAGCGGCACTTCGCCAGTCGCCACCTGCAGGAGGCCGGCATCGGCATTGGGGCTGACAGCACGTGTCAGGCCGGGATTGCGCAGATCGCCGTCGATCAGAAGCGTCTTGATGCCCAGCGTGGCGAAGGACAGTGCCAGATTGCCGGCGAAGGTCGTCTTGCCTTCACTTTCGAGGCCCGATGTCACCAGCACGACCTTGACCGTGTCGATCTTGCGCGCACGCTGGATCGCCAGACGCACGGCACGAATCGCTTCGGCGAAGAATGTGCCGGGCTCCTCAATGGCATAGCGCATCAGTGGTGGCTGCAATGCAGCCGGCAGCAGCCGCATGGTGCGTGGATCGTAATTGCCGAGTTCGGTGCGGCCGCGTTTGGCACGCCCGGCGAGTTCGCGGCTGCTGATTGACGGCAAGGCTGCGAGGGCGGGAACGCCCGAAATCTCTTCGGCTTGTTCCAGCGTCTTGATCCGTCCGTCGAGATAGTCGGTCAGGAATGCCAGCACGGTGCCGCCGCCGAGGCCGAGCAGAATGGCAAAGCCGAGAATAAGCATCGTCTTCGGCGCTGAGGGCTTGAGCGGGATGCTGGCAAAGCTGACGATGCGGGAGTCCGGCATCTCCAGGCTTTCCTGCGCCGTCGTCTCCTTCGAGCGCGCCAAATATGACTCATAGAGCGTGCGGTTGGCCTCGGCCTCGCGCTGCAGCTCATGCAACCGGACCACGGCCTGACCGGACGTGCTGGAGACGCCCTGCAACTTGTCGAAACTGTCCTGCAGCGACGCCTCGCGCGATTTCGCAACGTCATAATCATGCGCCGTGCCCTGCACGATTCGCCCGATTTCCTCGTTGATCAGCCGCTGCGTGTCCTTGAGCTGTGCCCGCACATTGGCCACCTGCGGATGCCGCGGACCATATTTGCTGGTCAGGTCGGCTTCGTTCTTGGCGATATCGGCATATTGCGCGCGCAGCTTGCTCACCATCTCCGAGGAGACGGCGGCATTGAGCCCGCCGGCATCGCCGCCGGTTTTCGCCAATTGCTGCACCTGATCGAACTTGGCACGCGCCTCGGCGGTCTGCACCCGGGCAGCAATCAGCTTGCTGTTGAGATCGGTGATTTGCTGGTCATTGACGGTCACGCCCTGCGAGACCGCGAGGTTATTGGCGGAACGATAATCCGCGACGGCCTGTTCGGAGGTGACGACGCGATTCTTCAGCGCATCGATCTGGCCGCCGAGCCATTTGGCTGCGATGCGCGTCGCGTCGAATTTGGCGCGGACCTGTTCCTCGAAATAGGCGTCAGCTACCGCATTGGCGATGGTCGCGGCTTTCTGCGGCGATTCCGAGCTGACGGCGATATCGACCAGGAATGTCGTGCCTTGTCGTGTCACCTTCATGCGGCGCTGGAGCAGATATATAGAGTATGCACGCGCGGCGTCTTCGGGGCTCACGCCATCGACGGGGCTGTCGCTGCGAAACAGATTGCGGATCGGGTCGAGCAGGCCGGGCTTTGGCATGAACTCGAGATCCTGCGTCAGCTTCAACTTGTCGACCACGCGCTGCAGGATCGAGAGCGACTGGATCAGCAGCGTCTGGCTCTCGATGGTCGCATCGTCCGTGCCGAAATTGGTCAGCACCGATTGATTGGTTTCGACCACATTGGCGCGTCGGGGATCGACCAGCACGGTGGAGTTCGCAGTATAGAGTGTGGTTGCCGTCGCCACATAAGCGAGGGCGATGCCGCCGAGCACGGCGGCGGGCAGCAGGACCGCGCGCCAGCGCCGGCGCAGGATGCGCGCCATTTCCCGGAGATCGACGGTCGGCGCCTGCCAACCGGCAACGGCGGTCGGAACCGGTTCCGGTGCCGCCGGATAAGGCTGGTCAAAATTGCGCTGTAACATTGAGCCCTACCTGATGTTTGTCGTAACTGAAGGTGGGTATATCGCTGTCGCGCGATGTGTAGCGGTGATAGGCCGAGATCGCGCTGAAGCGGTTCATCAGATACTTCACGCTGGCATTGGTCGTGGTCACGCGATCCTTGCGGGCCTGGCCGAAGAAGCGATCGATCTCATAGGCGCCCGCCAGCGACAGGATGACGTTGCGACGCAGTTCGTAGTCGACGCCGACCTGCACGGCATTGGCCAGCACGCCGGTCGAGCTGGTATCGGATGTCTGCGTGACCAGTTGCTCTGCCTTGACGTGGATGTCCATCAATCGCGTCGGGCTCCATGTGAGCTTGGCGCGATAGGACGGTCCGTCGACGGTGCCGATCAGAGGATTGTCGAACCGCTGCTCGACATAGCCGCCGCCGAATTCGCCGCGGAGCAGATTGCCGAAACCGACGGTCAAGCCGGATAGAGCGCGATAACCGGTGGAGTCGAGCGTCTGGCCGGGCACGCCGCGGATGTTGCGCTGGTTGCCTTCGACGCCGCCGAACCAGCCGAGCACAGGCGAGAACGCATAATCGACGCGACCGTGAAGTGCATAGATCTGGCCATCGCGGCTGCTCTGGTCAATCAGACTGCCATCCTGCGCACGCGCTGTGCCGTAATCGTAGGAGTCGACGCGTGCGCCGATCGATGTCGCCAGCCGGTTGAATTCCTTGCGAACGGTCAGGTCGCCGGACATCAGATTATAAGGCGTCGGTGTCACGGCATTGGAGGGCGAGCTCAGCGAACCCACGCCCTCATTGAGGTGCGCGATCTGGAAACTGCCCAGCACGACCATGTCGTTGGCGATATCGATCCAGCCGGCGCCCTTCAGGCTCACATCGGTCTGGTCGAGACTCGAATTTTCATTATAGGCCGTGGTTCGTGAATTGAGCTTGATGTCGATGCCATGTCGCTCCCACAGCGTGTGCGCACGCAGGCTGGGTTCGATCACTGCCGCGACGTCGCCACGCTTCTGGGTGTTCGAGGCAAACACATTGCTGTCATAGAGCGCGCCCGTCATCAGCGACGGGTTGAACATCCAGGATCCCTGGCGGATGCCGACGGGTTCATAACCAGGTTGCTGTCGCTTTTTTACTGGCATGTCCTCTGGCGCTACTGCTTCGCGGTTATCCCGGTCGACCAGATCGGGCAGCGCGGACGGTTCGAAAATCCGTTGCGCATTCCAGGGCGGCGCGAGCTCGTCGCTAGTTGCCGGGATCGCCTGGGCATTGGCGGGTGATGCAATACCAAGCAGAATCGCCGTGACCGGCCATGGCGCGATACGGAGAGCGCGGCGCGTGACGGGAATCGGCCGCAGCCCCTCCGGTCCTTCGCCGATCGCATCCGATCCTGCTGATACAAACGTACATTTCATCACTCATCCCTTGCGAAGGACATGCATTCCTCCGCTATCGAATTGTCGTCGAGACTTGATTGCCGCTTAGAAATTCATCCCGGCGCTTACAAACTCAGCAAGCCCGTGATGAATGTCGCGCCCCCACTAGCGCACTCAACACTCGTCTGATGAAACGCCCTTCTCTTTGCTGCCCACAATGCGAAGTACGAAGTAAAGTTCGTCGCACTGCACAAGAATACGCACCGCAAAAAGTCGAGACTATGGCGACGCGCGACATGAAGGCGCGCATCGGTCACTACACATCAGACAAAATCAAAAATGATGAGTTCAGAAGTATCGTTCTGGGACACGCACATTGTCGCCGGGAAATACCAAGACTGGCGAATCGAGCGCATAGATCTCTTCGACGGTTGAGCCCGACCGCCGCAAATACACTTTGTTCTCATTGGCACGGTAGGTGAACCCGCCTGCGGTCGCGACGGCATCCATCACGGTCAGGCCCATGCGATAAGGATACTCGCCACTCTTCTTCACTTCGCCGAGGATATAGAAGGGTCGATACAGCGCGATTTCCACATTCACGCGTGGGTCTCGCACGATTCCCTTGGCCAACGCGGAGGAGATGCCCTTCTCTAATTGCCGTGTGGTCAGTCCAGCGGCCTTCACGTGGCCCGCAAGGGGAATCGATACAAATCCGTTGCTGTCGACTTCATATTCACCGGTGATATCAGCTTCGCCATAGACCTTCAGACGAATCCTGTCAGTTGGTCCAAGAAGATAGGAGCCTGACGGCGAAGCCGCAGAAACCCGCTGGTCCTGTGCGAGCGCGATCGACGGAGCGACGCCAGCAAGGAAAAATGAAAGCACCGGTACTATCAAAATGCCGGCGCATCGGTTCGTTCGCAACATGGTAGACCCCCAACACAACATCAATGTGATCATCTGCATCAATTCGATGACAATTGATGCAGACGACAATTGCGCGAGAGTGTCCGGCAAAAAACGGCGAAAGAATGTGGCGTACTCAGAGAGTGCGCAGATTGCGTACTAATGTCTTCTTAGAGAACCAGAATTTCTGTGCCTTCGATGGCAATGCACGTGAGGATGCCGCTGCGCCACGCACCTGTGTCAATATTCACACGGTTATCTCTAATATCTGCATGGGGAACCGGCGTGTGTCCGTGCACCACATAGACGCCATGATCGCGCTTGGAATCCAGAAACTCGTCCCTGATCCACATCAGATCATGCGGATCTTGAGACGAGAGCGGTACATTGGGACGAATGCCCGCGTGAACGAACAGGAAGTCGCCGCATCTGATATTGTTCCGCAGGCAACGCAGGAAAGCGTCATGCGCCGGAGGGAATGCGGCGTGAAAGGCTTTCTGCACGTCGCGCGCCGTTGCCGTGCGCGATGGAGAAACGCCATAGGACGCGAGAGTCTGAAGTCCGCCCAGTTGGCGCCAGTGCTCAAGCACGCTGGCATCCTCCAGGAAGTCTTCCATGATGGCTTCGTGATTGCCGCGTAGGCAGATTGCATGGTTGTGCACCATGCGGACTGCCAGCAAATCGATCACACCTTTCGAATCTGCGCCACGATCGATGTAATCGCCGATATAGACTTCCGCCGCATAGGTGATCGGGCGACGTCGGATGTCCTCATCGATGCGCGCGATGGTTTCCTGCAGCAGGTCGGCGCGGCCGTGAATATCACCGATGGCATAGATACGCGTATCGGGCGGCAGTGCCGCCTTGTTCGAATCTGACCTGGAGAGGGAGCGCGACATTTCGCGCAAGCTACGATCAGGGAACCGTCGCGGTCAAATTCAATCGGCCGCGCAACGCCTTGGGACTCATAAAGCTTTGGGGATAGCGATGAGCTCAGAAGAAAATGATGCGAACCGCGACGATCACAACGACCCAGACGGCCGCGTTGATAAGAAGAAGTCTGTTTCGCAGTTTGCGGCCAGATGCGTTACGCACATCGCTGGCAGAACTATCCACAGGGCTCGAGATCGCCGCCTTATCCACGGCGATCGCGCGCGGGGGAAATGAAATGTCCCCTGTAGTCATCTGAGGTGTTCGTCGAGCGACCATGGCGATGCCGAAATATCTGGCGGAGTGAGCAGTCTCAGTGCGCAACATAATGGGCGCGCTTTAGTATCGAGTGAAAAATCAAGCTCGAATCGATTGCCGCTTGGTGGCGATTTGTTAATTGCGAAGATCATGCACCCGATCTCGCAGCGACGCGATGCAATTCATCGATCTGCGTCGTGTAATTATTTTGCATGGCTGCTGTGAGCGTGATGCAGCGCAACAGACGGACAAAACGATCTAAGCGCTTCCGTGCACAACGAATTTTGCGCGCCGCACAATTATATCAATATTGCGACTGCGTAATGTTACACGCCAATACCGTTTTGCCGCCCTAATTCGTTCGCACAGTTAAGAAATCTTCAGTGATGAAGGTTCTTGCTGATCGACGAAGATGGTTTCGCAATTGCGAATGTTCGTCGAAGGGAAGGGTTCTGAATTCGCATGCCTGCCACATAGGCATGTTTCTGTTCGATTATCGCGCACCAAAGTTCCAGCAGGGAGCGAGAGCATGGCCTCTACAGTTTCAGTTGGTTTTGATCGCAACAAGGTGACACCGCTCTGGAAGGAGCGGCAGTTCATTTCTGTGCGGCCGGTCGAGTTTGCCGGCCACGGGTCCTATCGCAACAGCGCCTATCGCAGCCGCCGGACGAACCAGGTTGCCCGGTGCGAGCCGTCGGAGTCGATTGCCAAGCGATTGTTCGACATTGTGGCCGCGGGCTCGGCCTTGCTGTTTCTTGCGCCGCTGCTGATCACGATTGCAATCATCATCAAGGCGACCTCGCCGGGACCGGTGTTCTTTACCCAGTATCGCTACGGCTACCGCAACCGCTTCTTCAAGATCTACAAGTTCCGCTCGATGCGCACCGATGCCGGCGATAAGCGCGGCATTCAGCAGACGGTCGAAGGCGACGCCCGGGTGACGCGGATCGGCAAGCTGCTGCGCAAGACCAGCCTCGACGAAATTCCGCAGCTTATCAATGTGCTCAAGGGCGATATGTCTCTGGTTGGGCCGCGGCCCCATGTACCGGGCATGCTGGCCGCCAACGTGCTCTATGAAGATCTCGTGCCGTATTACTTTACGCGTCACAGCGCACGGCCCGGCATCACCGGTCTGGCCCAGGTGAGCGGCTGCCGCGGCAGCACTGTCGAGGCGCCCCGGGCGATCTCGCGCATCGATTACGACCTCGAATATATCGAGAAATGGTCGATGCGTATGGACATCATGATCATCGTGCAGACTGTTCGGCGCGAATTCCTCTCCGGTAATGCCTTCTGATGCCCACGACCGATTGAGCGGCGGCATCGATCACACCACACATCGCAGGCATTGCGCTGGCGGACCCCCGTCCGGCGCCCGGAATTTTTTTGCCTTGAAACCAGCCTCGAACGAAGGGTGACAGCCATGACGGCGACGCAACGGACCAAGCAACTCCTGAAAGACGCTTTCCCGTCGATGTATCTGCGCTGGCGCTTCATGAAGCGTCCCAAATCGGCGGAGCGTGAACTGGCCTATCTCGACAAGATCGTGCCGCAGGGTGCTGTCACGGTGGATGTCGGCGCCAATTGCGGTCTCTATACCCAGCAACTGGCGCGGCTGTCGGGTCAGGTCCATGCGTTCGAGCCGTCGCACGAGATGGCCGATCTGCTCCGGCGCACCTCCGCGTCCAATGTCCGCATTCATGAAGTGGCTCTCTCGGATCATGAAGGTGATGCCGAGCTCTATACGCCGCAAGGCGAGGATGGCCTTGTTTACGGGCGGGCATCGCTTGAACAGCAGTATGAGCCGTCGGTGAAGCAACTGATCACCACGCATGTTCCATTGGCGCGCCTCGATGGTGTCGTGCGCGAGGACGTGTCCTTCGTGAAGGTGGACGTCGAGGGGCACGAGTTGAGCGTCTTGCATGGTGCCGTCGGCCTGATCGACCGGTGCCAGCCGGTCTTCCTTGTCGAGGCAGAGGATCGTCACCGTGCCGAGGCGACGCGCTCGGTGTTCGATTTCTTTCGCGACAAATCCTATCGCGGCTTCTTCCTTCAGGACGACGAGGTGATCTCCATCGATCATTTCAACGCCGGGGAAATGCAGGACGCCGATGCGCTGCTGCCCAATGGTGGCCGTAAACCCGGGCAAGCTTACGTCAACAACTTCTTTTTCTTTCCGCAGCATCTCGACGGCGAGTTGATCCTCAACAGCTGAGGCGCATGCGGAATTCTCGGGGGATGTCCGGGTCGTTCTGACCGCGGACTGTTTACAAGACAGGACATGCAATGCGAATTGCCATGATTGGCGCTGGCTATGTGGGGCTCGTGTCGGGGGCGTGCTTTTCGGACTTCGGCCATCACGTCACCTGCGTCGATACGGATCAGGGAAAGATCGATGCGCTGAACAACGGTGAGATTCCGATCCATGAGCCTGGCCTCGATGCGCTGGTTGCGAGCAATGCCAAGCAGGGGCGGCTGAAATTCGTTACCGATGTCACATCTGCTGTCGGTGCGGCCGAGGTGGTGTTCATCGCCGTCGGCACGCCGTCGCGGCGCGGTGACGGTCATGCGGACCTGTCCTATGTCTATGCAGCGGCGCGCGAGATCGCGAAGGCCATCAAGAAGTTCACCGTGGTGGTCAACAAGTCGACGGTGCCCGTCGGTTCCGGCGACGAGGTCGAGCGCATCATTCGCGAGGAAAACCCGGAGGCCGAATTCGCCGTGGTCTCGAATCCGGAATTCCTGCGCGAAGGCGCGGCTATCAGAGACTTCAAACATCCCGACCGTATCGTCATTGGCTCCAGCGACCAGCGTGCAAAGGACGTCATGGCGGAAGTCTACCGGCCGCTGCATCTCAACTCGTCGCCGATCATGTATACGGATCGCCGCACGGCCGAACTGACCAAATACGCCGCCAACTCGTTCCTGGCGACCAAGGTCGCCTTCATCAACGAGATCGCCGATCTCGCCGAGAAGGTCGGTGCCAATGTGCAGGAAGTCGCGCGGGGCATCGGCCTCGACAACCGGATCGGCCTGAAGTTCCTCCACGCCGGACCGGGCTATGGCGGCTCGTGTTTTCCGAAGGACACGCTGGCACTGATCAAGACGGGCCAGGATTACGAAGCGCCGCTGCGCATCGTCGAGACCGTGGTTGCCGTCAACGACCAGCGCAAACGCGCGATGGCGCGCAAGGTCGCGCATGCCTTCGGCGGCAATCTGCGCGGCAAGTCCATCGCCATTCTCGGCGTGACCTTCAAGCCCAACACCGACGACATGCGCGACGCGCCGTCGATCCCGTTGATCACGGCGCTGCAGGATATGGGCGCGGAAGTGCGGGTCTATGATCCTGTCGGGATGGAGCAGGCGAAGAAGGTGTTTGAAAACGTCACCTTTTGCGAAGGCCCATATGAATGTGCCCGCGGCTGTCACGCCATGGTCATTGTCACCGAATGGGAGCAGTTCCGCGCGCTCGATCTCAAGGAGATGGCGGCGATCATGGCCTGTCCGGTGATCATCGATCTCCGCAACATCTATTCGCCGGATGAAGTGACGCGGAACGGATTTCTTTACAGCGGCATCGGGCGGCCGCAAGCAGTGGCTTACTAGCTCGCGCATCTGCGCAGATACGGGGAGGCGCGCAGTGTCTTACTGCGTCGCTTCTTCCGTCGTGCCGGGCGCAGTCGCATGTTCGCTTCGCGGTGTCGTGGAGGCGTCGTTATAGCTTTCAGTCTGGTAGATCGATTCCAGGTCGCTGCCGCCGAGATACCAGCTTCCAAGGAAATATGTGGCGCCGATGATGGCTGCAGCCATCACGAGGCCGCGGCCGACCGAGAAGACGATATCGGCCTTCGTGACTTTATGCGGAGCGATCTTGTCCATGAAGGCGTCCCTATGGGGCATGCCGCTATCCTGCAACGGCGTGGTCCAGTTGGTGCTCAGGAATTCGAGCGCAAGCAACAGCGCAATCAATCCCGGACAGTGTAGCGTTATCGACCTGACATGTCTGCTGAAAATGCCGAGATCGTCGCGTAGCAGAGAACCGATTGAATATGCGAATAATGCGGCGCTCAGACCGCAGATCGCCAGAATCACAATCAGTTTCGGCATCCGCCCCATTTGCGAACATCGCCAATGCGGCTCATTCGTTCAACCGTCACAATTGCAACAATTCAACCCAGAATGTCGGAATACCGAACACAGGCGCGTGAGCACGAGCTTTCTCCCGTGGAACCTGAGGATGACGCGAGAGTGACGATGCGTTGCTGGAGTACCGAGGTTATGATCGCACTATGAGACAAACTACATTTATACTGGCACTTGCCACCGTGATCGCCTCGCCGATCTATGCGAACGAAATCGATCAGATGGCGAACAATCTGGAAACAAGCTGTTCGAACCACTTTCGCAAGCGGCCGAACAAACCTTCGAGCGATTCCAAAAAGTTCTGCAGCTGTTTTGCCGGAACCTTCACATCGACCATCTCGCTGCGGGAACTCGATGCCGCAAATGGGGTGGTAACATCGGAAATTCAGGAACAATTCGAGCGCGCTGCGGAGTTTTGCGGCCGCGACGTGGCGCCGTCCGTCGCGCAGGCGGGTAGGGCATGGATCATGGAATCCAACTGACCCGCGAATCCCGGCGATCATTGTCGGCTGTTACCCTGACTCACTGTCGCCTCATTTGACCGCAAGTCTTTGCTTGCTGGCAAAGTGGGACACATCTTGCGCCGGCATTTGGGGACTGCTCATTGACTGACTCTCGTTTCAAGGCGCAAGTGGCGTCTCGCATGCCTATGCTCCGATTCAAGGAGTCGAAGCTCAGGCAGAAGGTCGGTTCCGCCATCGAGGCGGTTTCGATTGCATGCGCCCATATTCTTGCGATCGCGGCCCTGGTGATAATCGGCGGTCTCGTCATCTATGTGAGATAATCGTCGTGCGTACTATTCTACTTGGACTGTTCCTGACGGCCGTCGCCCAGCCGTGTTTCGCGCAAAAATTTCTCTCCTTCGAACCTCTGATGATGGATCCGTATGCGACCGTGTTCGTCGACAACGGTTCGTGTTCGGCGGGCAAGGTGCTGAAGGTACAAGGTGCGCCGAACAACCAGCGTCGCAAGAAGAGCTGTGTGCCAATCAGCGATGTGCGGCCTGGTGCCGTCAGGGGCAAATAGCCAAGGCCGCCCCCAACGGCGCTTACGCCGTTGTCCGCTGTATCACCGGCCAGCCAGCGCCATAGGCGTTGATCGATGCGGCGTGTATGCCAAGTGGCTTCTGTGGAATCCGTGCCCAAATGGGCAGCAAAGGCAGAAAATACGGGCTTAATTCATCGAAAATGCTCGCATCCGCGTGGACACCCTGACAAGCGGGAACAGCGTTGCTATGGTCGCACGTACCGGTCGCGACGTACCGGGTTCCGAATCGAGATGGATCAGTTCAGGTGACAGTTGAGTCTTCCGCGCGTCCGGGTGCAATGCAGGGCGGACTCGCGGCATCGTATATAAATATGACGGATGCTGAGGCCGTCGACCTCGCCCGCGAGCGGTTTGGCATCGAAGGCCGGCCGACACGCTTTGCCACCGAGAAGGACGATACGTTCAGGATCGCGCCGGCAAGTGGGCCGCGCTTTATCCTGAAGGTTGCGAACCCCATCGAGGATATTCCCGAGATTGATCTGCAGGTGCAGGTTCTCGATCACGTCGCGGCACGCGCGCCCGATCTGCCGGTGCCGCGTGTCATTCCCAACGACAAGGGCGAGCGGCATTTCAATTATCTGGATCGCGCCGGTCAGAACCGGCAGGTGCGGATGATGTCCTATCTCGAAGGCCAGCCTTTGAGTGAGGTGCCGTCCACTGCGTCGGGCAGGGCCGAGATCGGCAAATTGCTGGCGCGGCTCCGCCTCGCACTGGCGGATTTCAGCCATCCGTCGGATTCCCGGGTTGTCGCATGGGACGTGAAGAACCTGCTGACGCTGCGCGATCTGCTCGCGGAAATCACTGAGGTGGGCCAGCGCCGTAAGGTCGAGGCTGCGCTGGAGCGCTTCGCCGCCATCGAAACCCGACTTAAACAATGCCGCACCCAGGTGCTGCATAATGATTTCACCCGCTCCAACGTCGTCGTCGATGCGTCGCTGCCGGGTTTCGTCAGCGGCATCATCGATTTCGGCGATACGGTCCGCACTGCGATTGCCATCGACGCCTCGACGGCGATGCTCAATCAGTTGCCCGTCGCGATGGACGGCGATGTCTTTGCGGACGGCCGCGATCTCCTCAAAGGCTATCTCTCCGTCGCCGATCTGACCGCGGAAGAACTCAGCCTCATTCCGCATCTGATCTTCTCCCGACTGGCGACGCGCCTGCTGCTGTCGAACGCAATGGCCAACCGGGTGCCATCCGTCGCCGCCTATGTCCTGCGCAACAATGAGCAGACCTGGGTGCAGATGGACTGGTTCATCGCCCGCTCGATGGACGAGATCTCCGATCAGTTGATGGACTTCGCCAGATAATCTCCGCCACATCCGACCCTGCTTCCAGAGGAAACAACAACATGACCGCCACCACCAGCGCCCCGCGCGGCAAGATGGTCAACGGCTTCGACCCCGCCACGGCAACCGGCCTCACCGAAGAGAGCCGCAAGCTCGTCGCGCGACGCAGCGATCTGCTCGGCCCGGCCTATCGGTTGTTCTACAGCAACCCCGTCGAGGTCGCGCGCGCCAAGGGCGTGCTGCTCTATGATTCAGAGGGCAACGAATATCTCGACGCCTATAATAACGTGGTCTCGGTCGGCCACTGCCACCCGCGCGTGGTCGATGCGATCACCCAGCAGGCGCAGACCATCTGCACCCACACGCGCTACATCCAGAAAGGCATCCTCGATTACGCCGAAGACCTGCTCGGCACTTTCGAGGGGCCGAAGCGCCATGCGATGTTCACCTGTACCGGCTCGGAAGCTAACGATCTCGCCGTCCGCATGGCCAAGCATCATACCGGCAATCAGGGCATCATCATCACCGAGGAGGCCTATCACGGCAATTCGGAGCTGACCGCGGGCTTCTCGCCGTCGCTCGGGCCATGTTCGCCGCTCGGCACCTTCGTGCGCCGCGTCCCGGCACCGGATTCCTATCGCATCGCGCCGGAGAAGATTGGCGCCTGGATGGCCGAGAAGATTTCCGAGCAGATCGTCGACCTGCAGCGCCGCGGTGCCGGTGTTGCCGCCTTCATCGCGGATTCGATGTTCTCGTCCGACGGCATCTTCTCGCATCCGACCGATGTGCTGAAGCCGGTGCTCGATGTCGTGCACAAGGCCGGCGGCGTGTTCATCGCCGATGAAGTGCAATCCGGCTTCGGCCGCAGCGGCGAGAAGCTGTGGGGCTATCAGCGCCACGGCATCACGCCTGACATCATCACCATGGGCAAGCCGATGGGCAACGGCTATCCGGTTGCTGCTGCCGTGATGCTGCCGGAGATCGTCGAGAAATTCGGCCGCGACAACCGCTACTTCAACACGTTCGGTGGCAACACCGTCGCGATGGCGGCCGCACAGGCCGTGCTGAATGTCATTCGCGACGAGAAGTTGGTCGAGAATTCGCTCCGGGTCGGCAAGATCCTGCGCGACGGCTTCCACGCGCTCGCGAAGAAATATCAGCAGATAGGCGATGTCCGTGGTTCGGGCCTCTATGTGGGCGTTGAACTCGTGAAGGATCGCAGCACCAAGGATCCGGATGCTGCGGCTGCATCGGCCGTGGTCAATGGTCTGCGCGCGCGTCGCGTGCTGATCTCGGCGACAGGCCCTCATGCCAATGTGCTGAAGGTTCGTCCGCCGCTGGTCTTCACCGAAGCGAACGCCGATCGGCTGCTGACCGAGGCTGAAGCCGTGATGGCGTCGCTCTGATATGACACGGGCGGATGCCATCGCGCGGGTCAACGCGCAGTTCACGTCGGGTGATTTTCTCGCCACGCTCGATCGCATGGTGGGCTACAAGACCGAAAGCCAAAGCGACAAGCGCGCCGATGATCTGCGGGCCTATCTCGAACAGGAGCTGACGCCGACTTTCACGGCGCTCGGCTTTACGACTGACATCATCCCGTCGCCATCGGGGCGCGGACCCCATCTGCTCGCGACCTATCATGAGAGCGACGACCTGCCGACCGTGCTGATGTATGGCCATGGCGATGTGGTCCCCGGCATGGAAGGCGAATGGCGCGACGGGCTCGATCCGTGGCGCTGCACGACGGTGGGAGAACGCGTCTATGGCCGCGGCACCGCCGATAATAAAGGGCAGCATGCGATCAACATCGCGGCCCTCCGGGCTGTGCATGAAGCGCGCGGTGGCAAGCTCGGCTTTAATGCCAAGTTCATCATCGAGATGGGTGAGGAGATCGGCTCACCCGATCTGCCGAAAGTCTGCGAGAGCAATCGCGACGCGCTGAAGGCCGATCTGTTTCTCGCCTCCGACGGGCCGCGTCTCTCGGCCGAGCGGCCCACGATTTTCCTTGGCTGCCGTGGCGGCCGCCGCATCCATCTTGATATTGAATTGCGTGACGGCGCGCATCATTCCGGCAACTGGGGCGGGCTGCTCGCCAATCCCGCGACGATTCTCGCTTCAGCGATTGCAACGCTGGTCGACAAAAACGGTCGTATCCTGCTCGATGCATTGAAGCCGCCGCGCATTTCCAATCAGGTGCGCACGGCGCTGGCTGATGTGATCGTCGCGCCATCCGCCGATGAACCGGCACTCTCCCAGAACTGGGGCGAGGACGGTCTGTCGCCGGCGGAACGGCTCTATGCCTGGAACACGCTGGAAGTGCTGGCGATCAATGCCGGCAATATCGGCAATCCCGCCAATGCCATTCCCGGCAAGGCGAGCGCGGTGCTGCAGTTGCGCTTCGTCGTCGGCACCGATATCGAGAATGTCGTGCCGGCCATTCAGAAGCATCTCGCTGAAAACGGCTTCGCTGATATCAAGGTGAGCCAGTCGCAATATTTTTCGGCGTCACGTACCGACATCGACAATCCCTGGGTCGGCTGGGCCGTTGAGTCCGTGCGCAAGACCACGGGCAGCGCGCCGGCGCTGCTGCCGAATTTCGGCGGCTCGCTGCCCAATGACGTGTTCACGGATATTCTGGGGCTTCCCACCGTGTGGGTACCGCATTCCTATCCCGGCTGCTCGCAGCACGCGCCCGATGAGCACATTCTCCTGCCGGTGACGGAAGAAGCGCTGAACATCATGGCCGGGTTGTTCTGGGATCTGGGTGAAGCGCCCGTGCGGGCCTAATCGTTGCTATAGTAACGATGAGCAATGGCGATCGTGCTTTACGCTGTCATGGCCGGGCTTGACCCGGCCATCCATCTTTCGCATCCGTCGTCTTCAAAAAGATGGATCCCCGGGTCAAGCCCGGGGATGACGAGGAGGGGGCAGCGCGCCCTCTCAATCCTTCACAAACGCCAGCAGCACGCCATTGCCCTTGCTCGGCGGCACGACGACGCCGACATCGCTGTGTGCACCCGCTGACCCGACAGCCGTCTCAGCCGCTGCAACATCAGCCACGCCGAACACCAGCGCAATGCCGCCGCGCTCCGGAATGCCCGCGAGCGATGTGCCAGGGAAGTGTTTCGCGAGCACATCCTTGGTGACGAATACGAAGTCCGCGCGATCACCGCCCGACGGCACGATGACAGCGCCATCGGCTTCCGTGCGCGCAGCGCCGTCGATCAGCTTCGCCATATGCTGCGCGTCTTTCTCCGGCTCCGGCGTGACGATGAACACTTTCTTCAGGCGCTTGGCCGTGTTGGCATGCACCTGCAGCTCGGGGATCCAGACGGTCTCGCGGGTCTTGTGCTGGCAGGCGAAGATGCGGAGGCCGCCGGGGGCTTCCTCATAGGGCCACTGATAGGTGGCGAATTTCGCCGCGCTCAGCGTGCCGTCGGGCATCGTCACCGGGCGTTCGAAATCGGTCGGGCCGATCGGCGTGTAGCCGCGCGCGCGGATTTCCTCAGCGCCCACGGCCGCATCGGTGGTGGTGAAGGCGATGCGCTCGATGCCGTCGCCGCGCTTGGCGAGAAACGCCCGCGTCGGCGCATTGTGCTCGGTCTCGTTCAGCACACCCAAGAGCTCCACATAGTCCGGGCCGAGCATCATGGTGTAATTGCCGGAGCCCATCTTGGCGCTGTGGGTGCCGCGCGGCGATACCGTAAAGCCGAGGCTCTTCCAGTTCGCGGCGGCGGCGTCGAGGTCTTTCACGACGACCACGGCGTGGTCGATTCCAGCGATGTTTTTCAGCGTCACGTGCTCACTACCTTGCAATGGATCAGGCGCGTAAACTATGCAGAATGCTACAGCGCCGCAAGAGAACGGTTATGTTCGGTTGCGCGGCGCAATGCATGATTGATGCTGCAGAAAGGCGTGATGATGGATACCGCAAATGTGCCCTGGCCGAAGTCGCTGTGGGCCGGCGTCACGCCTCCGGGTCCGGACTTGCCGGAGCTGAAGGGCACTGTCGAAGCCGATGTGGTCGTCATCGGCGGTGGTTTCACGGGGCTCTCGACGGCGCTGCATCTGCGCGAGGCCGGTGTGGATGTCGCGGTTGTCGAGGCCATGGAGCCGGGCTGGGGCGCGTCCGGGCGCAACAACGGTCAGGTGATCCCGACGCTGTCGCGGCCCGATCCCGAAGACATCATCAAGCGCTATGGCGCGGCCGGCGAGCGTCTCGTCGGTCTGATCCGCGACAGCGCCTCGATCCTGTTCGATCTCACGCGCCGCTATCAGATCCAGGCCGAGGCCGAACAGAATGGCTGGATCCAGCCGGTGCATTCGCCGGGCCGCATCAAGATCGCCGAGCGCCGCGTGCGGCAGTGGTCCAAACATGGCGCGCCGGTGGAGCTGCTGTCGCGCGAGCAGATGCGCACGATGCTCGGCTCAGACGCGTGGTTCGGCGGCTTCTGGAATAAGACCGGTGGCCATATCAATCCGCTGGCGCTGGCGCGCGGCCTTGCGCGCGTGGTGCTGGAGCAGGGCGGCCGCATCTATGCGCGCTCGCCGGTGGAGACTTATGAGCGCAAGGGCGATCGCTGGATCGTCAAGACGAAGAACGGCGAGGTCCGCGCGCGCAGCCTGATCGTCGCCACCAATGCCTATACTGGCGAGTTCTCCAAACAGCTTTCGCCAGACATCGCCAGCGAGGTGATGCCGGTGCTGTCATGGCAGATGGCGACACAGCCGCTGTCCGACGAGGCACGCAAGACCATCATCCCCGGTCGGCAGTCGATGTCCGATACCCATGGCGAACTCTATTTCGCGCGCTACGACGCGCGCAATCGTCTGGTCACCGGCGGCAATGTGGTCGGGCTCGGCGACAAGACGGAGCGGCTGAAAGTCATGGTGGCCGAACGGTTGAAACGGCTATGGCCACAGATCGGCGATGTCCAGTTCGATTATGTCTGGAACGGTTATGTCGGCATGACCACGGACTTCCTGCCGCGCATGCACAGACTCGGGCCCAATGCCTATGGCTGGACCGGCTGCAATGGCCGCGGTGTCGCGCTGTCGGTGGCGCTCGGCGATGAATTCTCGAAGGTGGTGCGCGGTGTGCCGGAAAGCGAATTGGCGCTGCCATTCTCCGAGCCGGTGCCGATCGCAGCGCACGGCCTGATGCGGTTGCTCGCGCCCTTCATGCTGCTGGTCTACCGGCGACGTGATGCGAAGGAGATGGCATAGGCGCCTTTCTAACCTCGCCCCGCTTGCGGGGCGGGGGAAGTCACACCGTCACTGGCTTCCGGCTGCGCGCGAAATCGCCGCCGGGGATCGAGGCCAGCAGCGCCTGTGTATAGGCGTGCTGCGGATTGCCGAACACCTCGCCGGCTAATCCATGCTCGACGACTTCGCCGTCTTTCATGACCGCGACGAGATCGCAGATCTGCGCGGCGACGCGCAGGTCATGGGTGATGAAGACGATCGAGAGCCCAAGCCGCTCGCGCAATTCATGCAGCATCTTCAGCACCTGCGCCTGCACGGACACATCGAGCGCGGAGACGGCCTCATCGGCCACCAGCACGTCCGGCTTCAGCGCGAGCGCACGGGCAAGGCCGATACGCTGGCGCTGGCCGCCGGAGAATTCGTGAGGAAAACGATCGATGGCTGAGGGATCGAGGCCCACCAGCCTGAACAGTTCCTTCGCATTCGCCATCGCTTCAGCGCGCGGTGTGCCGTGAACGATCGGGCCTTGGGCCACGAGATCGCCGGCCTTGCGGCGCGGGTTCAGCGAGGCGAACGGGTCCTGAAACACCATCTGAATGTGCTTGGTCTCGCGGCGCACCTCGTCGCGCGTGAGCTTCGCCCAGTCCTTGCCTTCCAACACGATCGATCCCCCATCGGGATCGATCAGCCTGATGATGCAGCGCGCCAGCGTCGATTTGCCCGAACCTGACTCGCCGACAATGCCCAGCGTCGCACCACGCGGCAGTTTCAGGGAGACGGACTTCACCGCATGGGTCACGCGCACGCCGCGGCCGAGAAAGCCGCCATTGCGATAGGTCTTCGACACGTTGTCGAGCGTCAGGATGATGTCGTCGGACAGTGCGCGCGGCGGTGGCGCCGTCAGCGGTGGCACCGCCGCGATCAGTTGCTGCGTATAGGGATGCTGCGGATTGGTCAGCACATCTTTCACAGCGCCTTGTTCGACCACCTTGCCGTGTTGCATCACCACGACCCTGTCGGCGATCTCGGCGACCACGCCGAAATCGTGGGTGATGAACAGCACCGCGGTATTCCTGCGGGTCTGCAATTCCTTGATCAGCTTCAGGATCTGCGCCTGTGTGGTGACGTCGAGTGCGGTGGTCGGCTCGTCGGCGATCAGGAGACGCGGATCGAGCGCGAGCGCCATGGCGATCATGGCGCGCTGGCGCTGTCCGCCGGAGAGTTCGTGCGGATAGGCACGCGCCGCCTGCGCGGGATCGGGAATGTGCACATCCTGCAGCAGCGCCAGCACGCGCGCCTTAATGTCGGCCTTCGAGAGCTCGGTATGGATCTCGAACATCTCGCCGATCTGGTCGTCGATGGTGCGCAGCGGATTAAGCGCGGTCATCGGCTCCTGGAAGATCATCGCGATACCGGCGCCGCGCACCTTGCGCATCTCGGCATTGCTGGCGCTGGCAAGATCCTTGCCCTCGAACAGCACACGGCCGCCATCGATGGCGACTTCGCCGGGGAGCAGCCGCATGATGGCATTGGCCATGACAGACTTGCCGGAGCCGGACTCGCCAACCACGCAGACGATCTCGTTGGCAGAAATCGCCATCGAGACGCCGTCCAGCGCGTGGGAGCGGTCGGCGCCTTTGGGCAGCTTCACGCTGAGCCCGTCGATGGTGAGGATCGGATTGTCCACGGCGCTCATCGGCTTTTCAGTCTCGGATTGAGCGCGTCATTGAGGCCCTGACCGACCAGCGACACCGCGAGCACCGTGAGCAGAATGGCGATGCCGGGGATCGCGGAGACGTACCACTGCACGCGCAGCACGTCGCGGCCGAGACCAATGAGGTTGCCCCATGATGCCACATTGGGATCGGACAGGCGCAGGAAGGCGAGTGCGCTTTCCAGCAGGATCGATAGCGCCATCACCACGCTGGCATAGACGATGACAGGCGGCAGCGCATTGGGCAGGATCTCGCCGAGGATCAGTTGAATGTCCTTCATGCCGAGCGTGCGTCCGGCCTGCACGAATTCACGGCTGCGCAGCGACATGAATTCCGCGCGCGTCAATCGCGCCGGTGCCGGCCATGACACGATGCCGACGGCGATTGTCACGGTGGTGATGGTGGAGCCGAATACGGCGACCAGCACCAGCAGCAGCACGAAGTTCGGCAGCGTCTGGAACGCTTCGGTGATGCGCATCAGCACCGTATCGACCCAGCCGCCATAGTAGCCGGCAAAGGCGCCGATCAGCACGCCGATGACCACGGCGATGACAGTCGCCACGCCGCCGATCAGCAGCGAGATGCGCGCGCCGTAGAAGATTTGCGCGGCGATATCGCGGCCGGAATTGTCGGTACCTAGCAGGAAGCGCGGATTGGAGAACGGCCAGATCAGCGGCCGGCCAGCCAGCGCCAGCGGATCGCGCGGATAGATCCAGCTCGCGGTGATGGCCATCACGATGACCACCAGCAACAGCAGAAGGCCGACCACGGCGGCCGGGCTGCGGAAATAGCGCTTGATCGCGTCCATCATCTCACGCCTCCGCCTGGATGCGCGGATCGAGCCGCGCATAGAGAAGGTCGACGAGGAAGTTCACCAGGATCACGAGCAGCGCCGAGACGAAGACGATGCCGAGCAGCGTGTTGAGATCGCGCTGCACGACGGATTCGTAGGCGAGACGTCCGAGGCCCGGCAGGGAGAACACGCTCTCCACCACGACCGACCCGCCGAGCATGGTGCCGGCCTGCAGACCGATCAGCGTCACCATCGGCAGCAATGCATTGCGCAGCACATGCTTCGCCACCACGCGGGTCTCGTCGAGTCCCTTGGCGCGCGCGGTGCGCACGAAATCGAGATTGAGCACTTCCAGCATCGAGGCGCGCATGATGCGCAGATAGATCGCGAGGAAGATTAGCCCCAGCGTCAGCGTCGGCAGGATCAGATGCAGCGCGATATCGACGGTGCGGCCAAATCCGGTTTGTACGGCACCGATATCCTCGAAGCCGCCGGCCGGGAGCCACTGCAGATAGATCGAGAACACCACGATGGCCATCAGGCCGAACCAGAACGACGGCGTGGCGTAGAAGACGAGGCCGAGGGTGGAGATCAGTGTGTCCGGCCATTTGTTGACGCCGCGTGCGGCGATGACGCCGAGCAGCAGGCCGAAGAAAAACGCAAAGGACAGCGACGCGGTCATCAAGAGGATCGTCGGCGGCAGCCGTTCGAGGATCACGGTCGCCACCGGCTTGCCATAGATCGAGGAGAAGCCGAGATCGAGGCGGATCAGCCGCCACAGATAGTTGCCGAGCTGCATCGGGATTGAGAGATCGAGCCCGTAGAACTTGCGCAGCTCGCGGGCGGTCGCGGCATCGCCGCCGCCCATCTGCGCCATCATGGCATCGACGGTGTCTCCCGGTGCGAATTGCAGCAGCAGGAACACGCCGATCAGGATCAGGAATAGTGTGGGTATCGAGGCGGCGAGCCGCCGCCCCGCAAGGCTCAGGATGCGCATCTGGCTATTGTGGCGAAGTTTGGCTCAGGCGGAAAGCCAAAGATCGTGCCAGCTCGACGATCCCCAGCGCGGCGTGTTGGAATGGTTACGCGCCTTTGCGGTGATCACCGTGACGAATATCTGTTCGATCGGCATCCACACCGGCAGTTCGGTGTTGGCTTCCTTGACGAAGGTCGCATAGAGCGCCTTGCGCTTGACCGGGTCGATTTCGGTGGCCGCGTCGTCGATGACCTTGTCGATGGCGTCGTTCTTCCAGTCCCACTGGTTGGTCCAGGGTGCGCCCTTCGGCTGGCCGGAGCGGTACCAGACCGTGGTCGAGACCGCCGGATCGTTGCGATACTGGTGCCAGCCGGTTGAGAGGTCGAAGGCGTGATCGTCATAGACCTGCTTCAGGAAGCCGCCGCCATCGTTGCGGACGATCTCGACGGGAATGCCGACTTCGCCGAGCGACTGCTGGATGAAGGTCGCCCACAGCGAGATGTCCTCGCCCCATGGGGCGGGCAGCAGGCGCAGCGAGAAGCGGGTGCCGCCGGCGCCTGGCTTGAAGCCGGCCTCGTCGAGCAGCGCGATCGCCTTCTTCTTGTCGTAGGGATATTGCGGCGTGTCCGGACCCGGATAGAAGTCGGTGGAGACCGAGGGGATCGGGCCGGTGCCGAGCTTGGCGAAGTCGCCGAGGAAATTCTCGATGAAGAACGGCACATTGATCGCATGCGCGATGGCGCGGCGAACGCGGATATCCGCAAGCTCCTTGCGGCGGAAATTGAACTCGATGGTGTTGGTGCGCGCGTTGCCTTCATTGCCCTTGGTAGAGACGATGAAGCGCTTGTCCTTGCTGAGCCGTGCCGTGTCCGAAATCGTGAGACCCGTGAACGGGCTGTACTGGATGTCGCCGGCTTCCATCTGGGCGGCGGCCGCGGCGCGATCGGTCACGACCTTCCAGACGATGCGATCGAGATAGGGGGCGTTCGGGCGCCAGTAGTTCTCGTTACGCTCGGCGATGATGTATTGGCCGCGCTCGTATTTGACGAACTTGAAGGGGCCGGTGCCGACGGGGGCGAGGTTGGTGGGGTTCTGGCGGATGTCGCTGCTGCCCTCATAGAGGTGCTTGGCGGAGATGTAGCCCAGGTCCGGCAGCGCGCGCAGCAGCAGGCCGAGCGGCATCGGCCGCTCATATTTGAAGATCGCGGTCTGCGCGTCGGGCGTTTCGACAGCGGTGAGGAACAGCTGCAGGGTCGATCCATAATTGAGGATCTTCTTCCACATGTTCATGGCGGTGAATTGGACGTCGGCCGAGGTGAACGGCTTGCCGTCGTGCCAGGTCACGCCCTTGCGCAACTTGAAGGTGATCGTCTTGCCGTCCGGTGTGGATTCCCAGCTCTCCGCGAGCACACCGACCGGCTGGCCATTGCCGTCGAGATCGACCAGTGCTTCCTGTATCTTGCCGCCGATGATGTAGACGCCGGTGGATGCTTGAATGCTGGGGTTGAGCTGACGCTGTTCTGCACCGTAATGGACATTGAACACGCCGCCCTTGCGGGGCGTTTCCTGCGCGAAGGCGCGTAGCGGGTTCGCGACATTGGCGGCAATGGCGGCTGATGTCAGCAGCGCCGTGCGGCGGGTCATTTCCAGGCGGGTCATGGTGTCGAAGTCTCCTGCGTCGTGCCTGCGCAGATGGAACCAGCGCATAGCCCGCGCAACCTAGGGCATAACCGGCGGCCAAGTCATTCCCTAATGCTACGGCGCCTCAGAGAATTCTTGCAAGACATAGCAATGGCGCAGCATAAATGCCGCGCCATTGCTTCGACCTGAAAGCTTTGCTCAAAAGTTATGCCAGCCCGCACACGGGGCGGGCAACCGCACGCTTCAGCGCATCTTGACGCTCGGTTCGCGGCTCCAGAGCCGCAGCTTGGCCAGCTTGTCCATGAAGCCCGCCACGTCGTCGGCGCTGCCCAGCGCAACCACGCCTTCATCGAGGTCGTCCGAGATTCCCACCCTCGCAAACAACCGCTCGGCTGCCTCGGAATGTCCGATAAACTTGCAGTGGGCAAAGGCGTCGGTGACGAAGTCGCGGGCCGTCGACTCCTGCAGGAGGTCGTCGATGCCGGCCTCCGCCGGGAGCAAGGCGACTGCGTCATAAAGAACAGAAGGGCCACCATCGATCATCTGGTCGGCAGCGATGAAGCTGCCATCGCTGGCTTCAACGCCGGTCACCTTCGGCGCAATGATCTCGCATGTCGCGCCGGCCTCCGTCACCGCGCCTTGCAGCGCGGCGAGGAGCTTGGCATCGACCCCGTCGGTGACGAGGATGCCGAGCTTGCGGCCCTCGAAACGCTGCGGGCCTTTCAGGACGATGCTGAGTGACGGCGACTCCGCCAGATCCTGCCGCGTTGGCATCGCTGCATCGGCGGGCTTCGGCATTGTCGGAAGACCCAGCATGGTGCCGACCTTGTTGGCCAAGCCTTCGTCGATGTTCAGGAGATGCGAGACCATGCGCTCGCGGATCACCGGCGTCTTCACTTTGCTCAATTCGAAAGTCAGGGCCGCGGCAATATGGTGCTGTTCGCCCCTAGTCTGGCTGATGAAGAACTGCCGTGCCTGGCTGTAGTGATCCGCAAAGCTTTCCGCGCGCAGCCGGCGCTTCGCGCCTTGCTCTATGTCAGCAAACGTCTTGAAGCCTTTGGCGGTTGACTCGCGTGGGCCTACGCCGAACGAATTTGGCTGGTAGTTGACGCGACCGACCGGGTTGTGCATCGCCATGTGCCCGTCCTGCTGGAAATGTCCGAACGGACATTTCGGAGCATTGATCGGGATATGGGTGAAGTTCGGGCTTCCCAGCCGCTTCAGCTGTGTATCCAGATAGGAGAAATTGCGGCCTTGCAGCAGCGGGTCATTGGTGAAGTCGATGCCGGGCGGAACATTCTGCGTCATGAACGCGACCTGTTCGGTTTCGGCAAAGAAATTATCCGGCATACGGTCCAGCACAAGACGGCCGATGGCAATCGGTGGCACGAGTTCTTCCGGAATGAGCTTGGTCGGATCGAGAACATCGAAATCGAACTGGTCGGCGAATTCGCTGTTGAACAGCTGCACCTGCAACTCCCATTCCGGGTAATTTCCGGACTGGATCGCGCTCCACAGGTCGCGGCGATGAAAATCCGGATCGGCACCGTTGATCTTGACGGCCTCGTTCCACAGCACCGATTGCAGACCCAGCTTCGGCTTCCAGTGGAATTTGACGAAGGTCGATTCGTCCTTGGCGTTCACGAAGCGGAACGTATGGACGCCGAACCCCTCCATGAAACGGAAAGAGCGGGGAATGGTGCGGTCCGACATCTGCCACATGACCATGTGCATGCTTTCGGGCGTCAGCGAAATGAAATCCCAGAAGTTATCATGCGCCGACTGCGCCTGCGGGAAAGCACTGTCGGGCTCTTCCTTCACGGCATGGACCAGATCGGGAAACTTGATGGCATCCTGGATGAAGAACACCGGGATGTTGTTACCGACCAGGTCCCAGTTGCCCTCTTGGGTATAGATTTTAACGGCAAAGCCGCGCACGTCGCGTGCGAGGTCGAACGACCCTTTGCTGCCCGCGACCGTCGAGAACCGAACGAAGGCCGGGGTTCGCTCGCCTGCGCGCTGAAACAGATCGGCGCGCGTATGCTTGGCCAGTGAACCGTAATTTTCGAAGAAGCCATGCGCCGCGTAACCGCGTGCATGGACCACGCGTTCGGGAATCCGTTCGTGATCGAAATGGAAGATCTTCTCGCGAAAGTGAAAATCCTCGAGCAATGTCGGTCCGCGCGATCCGGCCTTGAGTGAGTTTTGATCGTCGAAGACCGGGCCGCCCTGGGCCGTCGTCAGCAAGGCGTCGTCCGGTCCGGCGATCTGATGGAGTTCGCCGCCTTCACCGCGAACGAGTGTCTGATCGTGAATCGTTGCATTGGTGGTGCCGCTCTTGGGCGTCGATGATTTGGCCATGGGATGTCTCGCAGAAGTTTCCGGGAAAAGGGGCGGCGATTGTATTGACGGGCCTCAGGGAGTTCGGCGTTGGGCAGGCGTCACTTGCCGAGGTTCTGTGCCATTTCCAAATGATGCTTCAGCGCCGGCAGTGTCTTTCCGGCCCAGTCCTTCAATTCGGCGTTGTCGCCGCTTTTGGCGTAGCGTTCGAACAGATCAACCGCGTCCTTGTGGGCGTCGACCTGGACCGAATTGAAGTTCTTGCTGAAGTCAGCGCCGCTTTGTTCCTTCAACTTGTCGAGCTTGCTCTGATGCGCGCTGTCGAGCGCTGCCGGAAGTTCGGCCTTCACCTTGCCGCTGCCGACCATCGCCTTCAGCTCGGTGCTGGTCTTGGTGTGATCTTTCACCATCATGGCTGCAAAGGATTTCTCGGCGGCATTTCCCTTGCTTTCTGCCAGTGTGTTGGACTGGATCTCGAACATGTCGCTGATCGCGACCTGCTTGACGAAATCAGGGGTGCTCGGGCTGACACCGAGAACGGAATTGACTCCCGTCTTTTCGCCGACGGACTGCGCGTAAACGGCTGGGGCGAGGGCGGAGGACACGAGCAACAGGCTCGCGGCAATAAGGGTGCTGCGTTTCATGATTCTTCCAATGTTTGGACGAGGGCATCGGGTGTCAGCACAACCGGATCAATCGTGTTGTGTTCCGGGCCAAATGAGTCATGGGTGCGAAGGCCCGGATCAGGCTTGGCTGGGCCGCCCCGGTCCCATCTGTGCGGAAGGGCCTCGTGTTGGCTCGATCATTGCTTTCGGTTCTGGTACAAACCGAACGCAACCCGAACCCGGATAATTTTATGCGTAAGCTCACCGTCGCCGCCGCCCAATTGGGCCCGATCCAGAAAGCCGAAAGCCGCGAGGCTGTGGTCAAGCGCATGCTGGTGCTGCTGGACGAAGCCAGGGGGAAGGGCGCCGACCTCGTCGTCTATCCCGAGTTGGCGCTGACGACATTTTTTCCGCGCTGGTACATGACTGACCAGAAGGAGGTCGATACCTGGTTCGAGTCCGAAATGCCGAACGCTGCGACCCAGCCGCTGTTCGATGCCGCCGCCAAGGCTGGTATCGCGCTGTCCATCGGTTACGCCGAGCTGACGCCCGACGGCCATCACTTCAACACCCAGATCCTCACCGACAAGACCGGCAAGATCGTCGGTAAATATCGCAAGGTGCATCTGCCCGGCCATGTGGAATTCGATACCGAGCGTGCCTTCCAGCATCTGGAAAAGCGCTATTTCGAACCGGGCGATCTCGGCTTTCCCGTCTTCCGCGCTTTGGGCGGCATCTTCGGCATGATGGTGTGCAACGATCGACGCTGGCCGGAATCCTACCGCGTGATGGGCCTGCAGGGCGTCGAGATGATTGTGCTCGGCTACAACACACCATCGGTGAATTCGCAGAAGTCGGTCGAGGGTCCGGAGCAGCGCCTGTTCCACAATCGCCTGTCGGTGCAGGCCGGCGCCTATCAGAACTCGACCTTCGTTGTCGCTGTCGCCAAGGCCGGCGACGAAGACGGTCATCCCCTGATCGGCGGTTCACTGATCGTCGATCCCAATGGCGTTATTCTCGCCGAAGCCAAGACCGAAGGCGATGAGCTGCTGGTTTGCGCCATCGATCTCGACGACACCAAGTTCGGCAAGGACACCATCTTCGACTTCAAGCGCCATCGGCGCATCGAGCATTATGGCCGGATCACCAGCCAGACCGGCGTGGTTCTGCCGCCGGAGTAAGTGACGTACGCGCTTGCTTACCCACTCCTTGCAGCTGCTCGTCTAAACTCCGTCATGCCCGGCGTATGCCGGGTATCCACGTCTTGGCTCCAAGCGAAGACGTGGATGGCCGGGACAAGCCCGGCCATGACGGCTGAGAGGGCTTTGCGCGCGGTCGGGACGCGCAAATTCTACTGAAACATCACCGTGCCGATCGCCATACTCACGGCGGCCTGGGTCGGATCGATCACCGGAATGCCCAGCGCATCCTCGAGCGCGCTGCGATGACGCGACATGCCGGCGCAGCCCATGACGACGGCATTGGCGCCGTCCTCGTCCTTCAACTGGCGGCCGACCTTGATCATGCGCGCCAGCGTGTCGTCGCCGGAAGCCGCTTCCGCCACGGTCATGTTGAGCGGTCGTTCGCCGGCGAAGCGATCCATCAGGCACATCTGGCGGAGATAACGCATGTGCCGGCCGATCGAGCCCTGCGCCACCGCGATGACGCCAAAGCGGTCGCCGCGTGACAGCGCAGTCAGCACGCCGGATTCGGCGATGCCGAATACCGGCCGCTCCGTCGCCTCACGGCACACATGCAGGCCGGGATCTGAATAGCAGGCAATGACGAAGGCATCGGCGGAATTGTCGGCGGCCACCAGCCGGCTCAGCGGTATCGTGACGCTTTCGAGATCGGCCTGCGTCTGCACGCCCAATGGTCCTTCCGCCAGCGTGATGCATTCAATCTCGGGCCCGGCCTCGAACATCACCGGTTGCAGTGCTTCGGCGAGGTTGCGCGTCACCTGCGGATTGCTGTTCGGATTGACCACCAGAATCTTCTTGCGGCGCTGCATATTCGGCTCCTTGTCAGGACAGCAGTATTACCGGAAAGTGCCGACCGTCAAAGCCTGTAAAATGTTCGCATAGCCGATCTAATCCTGGAGTTCTGCCCTTGTCCGATCCCGTCTACGACCTCGTAATCCGCGGTGGCACCGTCGCCACATCGAGCGATGTGTTTGCCGCCGATGTCGGTATTACCGGTGAGACCATTGTGGCGCTGGGCAGCGGACTTGCAGCGGGCCGTAAAGAGATCGATGCAACAGGCAGGCTGGTGCTGCCCGGTGGGGTCGATGCCCACGCCCATATCGAACAGCTCTCCGCTGCCGGCATCATGAATGCGGACACCTTCGAGAGCGCGACGCGGTCCGCGGCCTTCGGTGGCACCACCAGCGTGATCTCCTTTGCGGCCCAGCATGTAGGCATGGATGTGCAGGAAGTCGTCAGCGATTATACGGCGCTCGCAAAGAAGGGCGCGATGATCGACTATGCCTTTCACATCATCGTCTCTGACGTCACCGACAAGGTCATCGCCGAGGATATTCCGGCACTGGTGAGTCAAGGCCATTCCTCGATCAAGATTTTCATGACCTATGACCGGCTCAAGGTCGACGACGAGAAGCTGCTGGATATCCTCGCCGCCGCGCGCGAGGCGAAGGCGCTGGTCTGCGTCCATGCAGAGAACCACGGTGTCATCGCCTGGATGGTGAAGCGGCTGATCGACAAGGGCTACACCGCGCCGAAATATCACGCCGTCAGCCACGCGCGCGTGTCGGAATCCGAAGCTTTCACGCGGCTGATCGCGTTCAGCGAATTGCTCGATCAGCCGGTGATGATCTTCCACGTCTCGACGCGCGAAGGCGCCGCGGTGATTCGCGAGGCGCGGGGCCGCGGCGTCAAGATTTTCGCCGAGACCTGCCCGCAATATCTGTTTCTCACCGCTGATGATCTCGACAAGCCGGGCGCCGAGGGCGCGAAGTGGATGTGCAGCCCGCCGGCGCGCACCACGGACGATCAGGATGCGCTGTGGCAGGCGCTGTCGCTCGGCGATCTGCAACTGATCTCGTCGGATCACGCGCCCTATCGCTATGACGAGACCGGCAAGCTGCGCGCCGGGCCGAACCCGACATTCAAGCAGGTCGCCAACGGTCTGCCTGGTCTCGAAGTGCGCCTGCCGCTGCTGTTCGACGCGATGGTGTCGAAAGGGCGCCTCGGCCTGTCGAAATTCGTCGAGCTCACATCCACCGCCCCGGCGCAGATCTACAATCTGCCGAAGAAGGGTTCGATCGCCATTGGCAACGATGCCGACATCGCGATCTGGGATCCCGGCCGCAAGGTGACGCTGACGGACGAGATGATGCACGATCTCACCGGCTTCTCGCCGTTCTCCGGCCGCACGGTCACCGGCTGGCCCGAGAAGGTGCTGCTGCGCGGCCGCGTGCTGGTCGATGGCGACAGGTTCACCAGCAAGCCGGGCGAGGGACGCCTGATGCAGCGCGAGGGCGGCAAGGCCGCGACGCCGTCAGGCAGGCTCGCTGCCGAGATGGACCCCGCGAAGAACTTCGGCGCGAAGCTGCTGTGATGCCAAACATGCTCGATCCCAATCTGCCGGCCTTCGCCGATATTCAGACGCCTGCGCTGGTGCTGGATGCGTCGGCGCTTCAGCGCAACATCACGGCCATGGCGGAGTTTGCCAAAGCGAATGGCGTTGCGCTTCGCCCGCATGCCAAGACCCACAAGTCGACGCGCATCGCACAGTTGCAGATCGAAGCCGGAGCGGTGGGTATCTCCTGCGCGACGGTCGCCGAGATCGAAGCCTTTGCGCAGGCTGGCATCACAGGTCTGCTGCTCACCTCGCCGGTCGCAGACCGGCCGAAGCTCGCGCGTCTGGCCGCTGTCGCGGATCACAGCGACATCAGCATCGTCGTCGATCATGCCGACCAGATTCACGTGCTGCACGAATTGCTCGATGCCGGCAGCCGTCCGCTGCAGGTGCTGATCGATATCGATGTCGGCCAGCGCCGCACCGGTGTTGTTGACACAGCATCGACACTCGCGCTGGCGCAATTGATTGAAGCCACGCCGGGCATGACATTCGGCGGCATTCAGGGCTTTGCCGGTCACGTCCAGCACATGATCGACTCGCAGGAGCGCAGGGCAGGCGCTGCGCGCGTGCGCGCCATGCTCGACGAGCATCTGCACGTGTTGGTGGAAGCCGGCATCAAGGCGGAGATCGTCACCGGCAGTGGCACGGGAGCTTGCGCCTATGATGCAACGGGCACTTTCACCGAGTTGCAGGTCGGCTCCTATGTCTTCATGGATTCCGACTACGGCAAGCTGGAGCACGAGGGCGGTGCGCTGCCTTACGATCCAAGTCTGTTCATTCTCGCGACGGTCACGTCGGTCAATCGCGCCGGCGAATTCACCGTCGATGCCGGCGTCAAGGCGATGGCATTCAATGGCCCGGTGCCGTCACTGATGATCGGCGCCCCGGAAGGTTCGACCTATCGTTTTGGCGGCGACGAGCACGGCATGATCACCATGCCCATGCCGGCGGGCAGCGCCGCGCCGAAGCTCGGCAGCCGCGTGTTGCTGCTGACTACGCATTGCGATCCCACGGTGAATTTGCACGCGGGCTATCAGGTTGTCGGACACAACAATGGCGTCGAGACTTGGCCGGTGCTGGCGCGGTATGGGGCGTAGCGCCCCAGACGCGTCATCACCCCACACTCGTCATTCCGGGGCGGCTCGGCGCCGCAGGCGACGTGCCGAACCCGGAATCCCGGAGTGTTTGGCTCTTCGGAGTTTCACCGATCTCAAGATTCCGGGTTCGTGTCCGGCAAGGCCGGTCACGCCCCGGAATGACGAGTGTGGCGCAGGGATCTAATGCGTCCCGCCCAGAAACGCCTCCGACAATGTCGGATCGTTGATCAGCGCTTCCGCCGAACCTGACGTCACCACGCGTCCGGTCTCCAGCAGATAGGCCCGGTCCACGATCTTCAGCGTCTGCCGGGCCTTCTGCTCCACCAGCAATACCGTCAGGCCTTCATCGCGGAATTGCGCGATCATGCTGAACAGGCTCGCCGTCATCAGCGGGGCCAGGCCGAGCGACGGCTCGTCGAGCAGCAGCAGCTTCGGCTTCGACAGCAGCGCACGCCCGATGGCCAGCATCTGCTGTTCGCCGCCGGAGAGCAGACTGGCGAGACCGTCGCGGCGCTTGCCGAGAATCGGGAAGCGCTCCAGCATCTTGTCCACATCGGCCATCGCGGCAGACTTGTCGCTGCGGGTGTAGATGCCCATCAGCAGATTCTCATGCACCGTCATGCGCGCAAGAATGCCGCGGCCTTCCGGCACCAGCGCGATGCCGCGGCGCAGATTCTTCTCGGCGGTTCCCGGCGTCAGTCTCTCGCCTTCGAAGGCGATCTCGCCCTGGAACGGCAGCAGTCCCGCAATGGACCGCGCAATCGTGCTCTTGCCGGCGCCATTGGCGCCGAGCAGCGCAACGATCTCGCCTTTCCTGATCTCCAGATCGACGCCGCGCACCGCGGTGATGGCGCCGTAGCGGACTTCCAGGCCCTTGATCGTGAGCATCAGTCGTCCTTTCCGAGATAGGCGTCGAGGACGACCGGGTTGGCGCGCACGTCCTCGGGCCTGCCTTCGGCGATCAGCACGCCGAAATCGAGGACATAGAGATAATCGCAGAGCCGCATCACGAAATTCATGTCGTGTTCGATCAGGAGAATGGTGAGGCCGGTGTCGCGCAGCCGGATCATCAGCGAGCGGATTTCCTCGGCCTCGTCATGGTTCATACCGGCGACGGGCTCATCGAGCAGCAGCAGCTTCGGCCTGGCGGTGACGGCGCGCGCCATCTCCACCTTGCGCTGGATGCCGTAGGGCAGCGACTTGGCCGGGCGGTCGCGCAGTTCGGTGAGGCCGAAGAACTCCATCACTTCCTCGGCGCGCTCCTGCGCCGCCGGATTGGCCCAGGAGATCGGCAGCAGACGTCGCCACGCGCTCTCGCTGTGCGGCTGCGCCACCAGTAGATGTTCCCAAACCGTCATGCTGCCGAACAGCCGGATGTTCTGGAAGGTGCGGGCAATGCCCTCGCGCACGATACGATAGGACGGCCACTGCGTGACGTCGACGCCCTTGAGTTTGACTTCGCCGGCATCGGCGCGATAGGCGCCGGTGATGGTGTTGAACAAGGTCGTCTTGCCGGCCCCGTTCGGACCGATTACGCCGACGATCTTGCCTTCCGGCACTTCGCAAACCATGCCGGACAGCGCATGGATGCCGCCGAACGTCTTGGTGACGCCGGTGAGTTGAAGCAGCGCGTCGCTCATGCCGCAGCCCTCCGGAAGGTGATTGTACGGATCAGCGAACGATCGAGAATGCCCTGACGCCGTACCAGCAGCACGACGATCAGCAGCGTGCCGAAGGCGGCGAGGCGCCAGTCGGCGATCGGGCGCAGGAATTCAGGCAGGAACACCAGCAGCAACGAGCCGACCAGCGAGCCCGGTCCGACGGTGGAGCCGCCGAGGATCACGGCCAGCACGAATTCGATCGAGCGGTCGAAGCCGAAATTCGCCGGCTCGATATAGACGTTGTGATGCGCGAACAATCCGCCGGAGATCGCGGCCACCGCGGCGCCGACACCGAAGGCGCCGATCTTCGTCACCGTGGTGTTGAGGCCGATCAGGCCCGCGGCCGTCTCGTCGTCATGGACCGCCTGCATTTCCAGCCAGACGCGCGAACGCTCCAGCAACATCACCGCGATGAGGATGCCGCCGGCCCACAGCCAGACATAGCCGACGGAGATGTGCTGCATGCCGCGATAGCCGCCGGAGCCGCCCATCGCGTCGAAATTGAGGAAGAAGCTGCGCACCATTTCGCCGAAGCCGACGGTGGCCATGGCGAGATAGATGCCCTTCAGCCGCAGCGCGGGGAAGGCAACGATCGCGCCGATGATGCCGGCGGCGATCGCCGAGATCACCAGGGCCAGCGTCAGCGGCACGTTCAGCGCGACGGTGAGATACGACGACAGATACGCGCCGATTCCCATGAAGGCGCCATTGCCGAGCGAGAGCTGGCCGGTGGCGAGGATGATATAGACGCTGAGCGCGCCGAGCAGGAGAATGCCGGACTCGGCGAGCAGGCTTGCGTAATAGGTCGACATCAGACGCGCTGCCCCTGATCGGATCGCGCGCCGCCAAGCAGGCCCTGCGGACGCAGCAACAAAATCAAAATCATGAAGCCGTAGACGACGAAGTCGCGGACCTGCGAGCCGCCATAAGCGACGGTCAGCACTTCGGCGATGCCGATCAAGGGACCCGCGACCAGCGCGCCCCAGATCTGGCGGGTGCCGCCGATCACCATCACGGCGATCGCCTTGAGGCCGATCTCGACGCCGAGATAGGGCGTGATGGTGCCGTAATGCAGCGCGATCAGCACGCCGGCGACGCCGGCGAGCGAGCCCGACAGGATGAAGGCCAGCATGGTCAGGCGGTCAGCGGAGACTCCCAGGATTCGTGCGACTTCGCGATTCTCGGCGACGGCGCGCAGCGCGCGGCCCATCGGGGTCTTCTGCACGATATAGGCAACCAGCGCGACCAGCACGACGGTGGCGACGAGCACGATCAGTTGCATCTCGCCGATATTGACCGGGCCGAGCGCATATTGCTTGCCGAAATATTCGTCGGGGAGCTGGGCTGGATCCGAGCCCCAGATGTTGGTGGCGACATTCTGCAGGATGATCGAGAAACCCAGCGTTGACAGCATCGGCGTCACCAGCGGCGCGTCGCGCAACGGCTGGTAGCCGATCTTCTCGATGGCGATGGCGATCACGGCTGCGCCGAGCATGCCGCCGAGTACGGCGACCGGAAGCGGGAAGCCTGCGGTAATCAGCGTGAAGCCGAGATAGCCGCCGATCATGAAGAGTTCGGCAATCGCGAGATTGAGAATGCCGAGAATGCCCATCACGAGCGAGAACGACAGCGCCAGAAGCGTATAGACCGCTCCGAGCGTCAGTCCGTTGACGAGTTGCTGTATCAGCATGGGAATCGCAATCGTTAAATCAGGTGGTCGTCATCATGACTGCGGCCGGGAGGACTTCCCGGCCGCAGCGGCGTGGATAATGTGAGAGATCAGCAGGCTGGGTGGCCGGGCGCCGAGCTGCAGCCCTTGACCTTGGTGTCCCAGGCGCCGTTCTGACCCTGCAGCACGTAGAAGGCCTTGATCGCGTCGCCGTCGTCATTGAAGCCGATCGGGCCGCCGAGACCGGCGAAACCTTCGAGCTTGGCGAGGTGATCGCGGATCTTGGTGCGGTCGGCTTCGAGATCGGCCGGCTTGCCGGTGACGCCAGTCTTCTTGATCGCGTCGATATACATCGAGACGATCTCGTAGATGTTGGCGTCATACATCGAGGGCTCGATGTCCTTCGGCAGGCCGGATTCCTTGCGCAGCAGCGGCGTCAGGGTTGCCGTGAACTTCTCCGGTGCCGGGCCTGTCATGGTGGCGTAGAAGGTTGCCGGCGCGATCACCGGGATTTCCGGCGCAGCCTTGAGAATAGCCGAAGAGATCAACTGGGTGGCGCCGACGACCGGCTTGATCAGACCCTGGCGCTTCATTTCGCGCAGCACGGTGATGGCCTGGCTGTAATCGGCGCTGACAACGACGCCGTCGGGATTCAGGGCCTTCAGCTTGGTGACCTGTGCGGAGACGTCGAGGTCGCCGGTGTTGAACGACAGCAGATCGTTCTCGTTGGCGACGATGATGTCATTGGCCTTCAGCACAGCCGGCATGATCACTTTGCCCACGGTGGAAGCCGTGGCGTCCTTGGCGTCGAAGATCACGGCGACGGTCTTGATATTGAAGGCCTTCTTGTAGAAAGGCACGGTGGTCTTGGCGAGCACGCCTTCGTCGATGGTGTTACGGAACGCCCACGGACGGTTGAGCTTCGCCACGCCCGGCTTCGAGGAGGCCTGCGAGGTGGAGACCACCTTCATTTCATTGGCCACCGGGAAGGTCACTTCGGCGGCGCTCGAGGTCAGCGGACCGGCCACGGCGAGAACCTTTTCGTCGCCGGCCAGCTTGCGCAGCGAGCTTGCGGCCTGGGCCGGCTTGGCGGCGTCGTCGAGAATGGTGATCTTCAGCTTGGCGCCATTGATGCCGCCGGCATCGTTGGTCTGCTGTTCCAGCATCTTCAGCGTCACGGTGTTGCTGCGGCCCCACTCGGCGAACGGACCGGAGCTTGGCACCACCGCACCGATGGCGATTTCCTGCGCCCATGCCTGACCGCCAACCATGGCGGAGAGCGTGACGGCGGCAACTGTGCCCAATACGCGCGGCAAATTCGATTTGATCCGTGACATCGACGATCGTCCTCTTCTGCTGATGCTTTTGCTGCGGTGATCCGCAGCATAATCCAGATAAAGATTTCTATGCACGCCATGTGCCATCGCCAGCTGTGACAGCGGAATGACAGCGTTGGTCGGATCGTCCAATAAATTTCAGGCTTTGACAATCGTCATTCTGAGTATCTTTATAAAATAGTTCTCTTAAGAAGCTATTTTATGCGGCAGTGCAGCCCGGAAATGCAGCAATCTGTGGCGGGCGGGATTGCGCGCAACTGCCTGTTTCACGGGTGTTTGAATGTTGCGGGCAAGCCGAGGCTGACTCCCGTGTCGCCGGTGGCCGGGCAGGGACTGCGCGCACGGGCGCCGTTTTGTCGCAGCAATGGCGACCCGGGCTGTGGCTATCCCGGGGCCTTGGCCGGGCGCAACAGCCGGTCCTGACGCGTGTACAGATTCTAGCCCGGATTCAGCCCTTGCGCGGCTTGCCGCGCTTGGCGACGGCGATTGAATGCGCCTCGGGCGAGAGCTGCTTCACATTGGTGTCGGCCAGATAACGCTGCAGCGCAATGGCGCGGTCGCTGGAATCGACGAGCCGCTGCACCATGTCCAGCAACTGGTGGAATTCCCGGGTGCCGAGGCAACCGAACTGGACATCGTTGACCTGGGCCTGGGTGGGGGCGAGGCGTTCCAGCAATTCGGCGCCATGCGGTGTCACCACGAGGCTGATACGGCGGCGGTCGCCGGTGTGCGAGGTCTTGGTGATCAGCCCTTTGGTTTCGAGCTTGTTGGTCACGGTGGTGACGAAGGCTCCACTCAGATGCAGGTGATCGGCGACGGCGCGCACGTGGACGTCGCCTTGCGCCGACAGGTGCCGGATCGAAATCAGGGTCGTGTATTCAATGCCGGCGAGGCCGATGACGGCGGCATGGCCTTCACGCAATGTCTGGTGGCGGACCAGGAAGCCGAACAGGCTGTGAACGAGGCGGCGGAACTGGGCATCCGAACCGTCCACCAGTAGCTCCGGACGGGACACCGTGAGTGCAGCGCGGGAGGCCGGCCGGCCCGTGGCAGGCTTCTTGCTGATCTCCTTGCCAACGGACTTGCCGATCACTGATTTGCCGATCGAAGTGGAGCGCGCTGCGGATTTGGCCACGTGATGATCCCATGTATCAAAACTTGCCCGAGCTTGGCGGCTTCGTGCGGTAATTGCAATCACGACGAACGATGCAAGGTGCGAACGCCACAGGCCCGCTTGACAACGGATTTGAAATAGCTTCGGATGATAGCTATTAATGAAGATGACCGGCGCGCCGCCGGCAGCAGGTGACGGAGAAAAGTGATGAACAAGGCATTTGGATCCGGGGCGGCAGTTGCCGGCGTCAAGAATGGCGCCGAGCATGTCGCCGCTGTGCGCGACGGTCGTGCGGTCTATCTCGACGGCAAGAAGGTCGACGACGTCTCGACCCATCCGGCCTATCGCCATGCGGTCGCCTCGGCCGGCGCGCTGTACGACTATCAGGCCGATCCCGCCAATATCGAACGCATGACCTTCGATATCGGCGGCGGTCGCCGCGTCAATCGCGCCTGGCAACTGCCGACGAACTACGCGGAACTGGTCGAGCGCCGCAAGGCGCTGGTGGAGTGGGCCGAACTGTCCGGCGGTTTCCTCGGCCGCTCGCCCGATCACGTGGCGTCATCCATGTCCGGCATGATGATGGGCATCGAGGTGTTCGACAATTACGATCCGAAACGCGCGCAGGCGTTCCGCGACTGGTACGACTACGCCCGCAAGAGCGACCTGTTCCTGACCTATGTGATCAACAACGTGCAGGGCGACCGCTCCAAGGCGTTCGGCGATCAGGGCAAGAATGCCCAGGACATGGTCGCGCACATCGTCGACGAGGATACATCGGGCATCACCATCCGCGGCGCCAAACTGTTCGCCACGTCAGCCATCATGGCCAACGAGATCTTCGTCGGTTCCGGCCAGCCGCTGCGGCCGGGCGAGGAGCATCTGGCGTTCTCCTGCGCGCTGCCGATGGGGACCAAGGGCCTCAAGATGCTGTCGCGCAAGAGCTTCGAGGCCCATGCGCCGAACGAGTACGACAATCCGCTGGCCTATCGCTATGACGAGAACGACGCGCTGGTGTTCTTCGACGACGTGAAGGTGCCATGGGAGCGCGTGTTCCTGCTCCGCAACACCGATATGTGCCGCGCCCAGCTCCATGATACGCCAGCCCATGTCTATCAGAACTATCAGGCGCAGATCCGTCTGTCGGTGAAGCTGCGTTTCCTGGTCGGCCTTGCGCGCGGCATCGCCAAGACCATTGGCACGATCAATTTCCCGCCCGTGGTCGATACGCTCGGCAAGCTGGCCTCGCAGGCAGCGCTGATCGAGGGCATGGTGCTCGGCATGGAAGCCGGCGGCGCGATGCGCGGCGACTACTATCTGCCGAACAAGCATCTGCTCTATGCAGCGCAGGTGCAATCGCAGGAGATGTATCCGCAGATCATCTCGACCATCCGCGAACTCGCTGGCGGCGCGCTCTTGATGCTGCCGTCCTCGGTAGATGATTTCAGCAATCCGGAAATCGCTGATATTATCGGGCTGACCCAGATCTCGCCGGCGATGTCGGGCCAGGACCGCGTCAAGCTGCTGAAGCTGACCTGGGACGCCGTCGGCTCCGAATTCGCCTCGCGCCATCTGCAATACGAGATGTTCTATGCCGGCGCCCAGTTCGTCACCCGCGGCCACAGCTATCGCACCTATGACTGGGAGCGGGCGGGCGGCATGGCCGAGAATATGACGGCGAAATATGATCTGCCGGATTTCAAGGGCAGCAACTAAAGCGCAGTCGCTTCCTTAACCTCTCCCCGCACCCAGCGAAGCGACGCTTCGCTGGGTGCGGGGAGAGGTCGCCGCGTCTTCGCGGCGGGTGAGGGGCCATTCTCGGCGTTCAATGCAAGCGCAGTGTGTGCAGTTCGGAGAACGTGCCGATCTGCGAGGGATCAAACGCGGCGGGTCTTGTGCTTCGCCCCTCACCCCACCCCTCTCCCCGTGCAGTACGGGGAGAGGGAGCCTACGGTGCGTGCCGCTGCTTCCCTGCAATCCCGATCAATGCGCCGCAGCTCCTGAGAAATCCCGCGGCAGCTTCGTCTCCGCCACGCGGACATTCCGCATCCCCGCCGGTGTGTTACGACTGCGGCCGACAAAGCGCGGCACGCCGTCGGTGATCACGGCGCTCACCGCCGGCACGTCGCCATTGCGGAGCGCCGAGAGTGCATCGTCCTGCGAGCCGCCGGCGCAGGCGTCGATCAGCACCACGTCGGCATCCTTGCCGGTCTTCAGAAATCCGTTGTTGAGCCGATAGACCGTTGCATTGTTGCCCGTCGCCGCCGCGATCGCCTGTTCGGGCGGCATGCCGCCCAGGCTGGCGAGATGGCTGATGGTGTAGAACATGCCGAGCGGCATGATCCCGCTGCCGGTCGGCGTGTCGGTCGCGATCAGCAGGCGCTCCGGCTGTTTGGCCTCGTCGAGCAGCTTCGCCGTCAGCAGCGCGGTGCGCAGATTGCCGGCGGTGCAGAGCTGCAGCGCGATGTCACTCTCGTTCACGAGCCGCGCAAAGCCGGCTTCCGGCATCGCCACCGGTCCGCCATTGACGTGAAACGACACGCTCGGATTGGACTTCAGCACATGTTCGGCCCAGATACCCGATGAGCCGGGGATCGATGAGCCGCCGGTATGCATGGTGGTGACCATGCCGAGCTTGCGTGCGGCGAGCATCAACGGCGCATAGTCGAATGGCGTCTCGAACGCGCCGAAGCCGGCCTTGGCGAGCCACAGGCCCGCTTTGACCAGTTCTTCCAGATCGGCCTCTGTGAGTCCCGGCTCGAGGATGATCGAGCCGGCATGCACGCGCATGCCGCCGGGGCGATAGTCGAGAAAACAGGCGCGCGCCGCCAGTGCCAGCGCCTTCACGCCCGCGGGATCCTTGGGGCGTCCGGGCACATGCACTTCGGACGCGGTGATCGACGTCGTGGTGCCGCCATGCACGTAGCTTTCGAGATAACCGACGACGCGCTGCCGCGGCGTGTAATCGCCGAAGGCGATGTGCACATGGCTGTCGATCAGGCCGGGAATCGCTGTGGTGCCGGCAGCATCGATCACCACATCGGCCGATGACACCTGGTCCGATGACAACGTGCCGATCGCGCTGATGCGCCCGTCCTGCATCAGGATGCCATCGCCGTCGGCGAACGGCGTCTTGAGATTGCCGGTGACGATGGTGCCGATATTGACGATGGCCGTTTTCATACCCGTCTCCGCAATCTCAAGGCCGTCCAAGGCCGCACGAAGCTGCAGCCTAGCGCAAGCCGTCCTTGCCGCCGATATCCCTCGCATTCAATCCGCCGACCCGCGCATTGAGCCGCCCGCGATTGGCGAGACAGACGATCAGCGCAACTTCATCGGCGGTCGGCGCGTCGGGTGGCAGTGTCACCGAGACGCCGTCGTAATGCGAGCGGACATAGAGCGCGTCCTTATGCGCCAGGGGAACATCGATCAGGCAGCCGGGGGCCGCGAGCTTGGTGAAAGAGGGGATCCAGGCTTCGGCGCCGCCCACGGCCTCGCGCAGCGGCGTGGCGAAAGTTGTGGTCAGCATCGCATTGGCATGTTCGAGTTCGCCGCCGAGGCCAACGACGCCGCCTTTGCCGTAGCTTTCGACCTTGTATGACCCCATCGCCTCGACGGCGAGCTTCGCCAGCACGGCGCCGACCTCGACGCTGGCGGCGGTCGCTTCGGAGAGATCCTCGACATAGCGCCCGGCATAGGGGTTGGCGACGATGGCCACGGCGGTGACGCGGCGCAGCGGCTGCTCGTGCCGGTGGCCGGCCTCGACCTCCTTGTGGTCGGTGAAAGAGAGCAGGCGCCTGATATCGAGTTTCATGATGTTCTCCCGTCAGATTTGGCACCGATCCTGACGCAGTAAATGCATTTGATCAATAGCTTCGTTCAGAAGGTATGCATAATCGCTTGACGAAGCAGGGGGCGCCAGCCAATCCTGTAGCGGATCGTTCACTGGGAAGCGGTATGTCTCGTTCCAAGGTTGCGCCGCTCTCCAAGACGCCGGCACTGCGCAAATCCGAAAAGGCCGCGGTGAAGATGGGCGCCAAAACCGCACTCAAGGCAAAGCTTCCGGCGCCGGCGCTGACCACATCGCGCAAGGCGCTGCTGGTCGATGGCTCCGATCATGCATTCCGGCAACTCGTGCACACATTGCTGGCGTTCCTCGCGCGACACGAGACCGTGCGTGAGGGGCACGCCGCCGCGATCGGCCTGGCTGGGATCGAATACACCGTGCTGATCTCGGTCAAATATCTGGGCGCTGAAGGCGATGTCAGCGTGCGCGAGCTCGCAGCGCATCTGCATCTCAGCGGCGCTTTCGTCACCACGGTGTCCAACAAGCTGCAGCAGATGGGCTTGCTCGACAAGCTGGTGGATCCCGCCGATCGCAGGCGCCTGCGTCTCATGGTGACGCAGGCCGGCGACGCACTGCTCGCAAGCCTCAATCCGACGCAGCGTCAGGTCAACGACGTGCAGTTCGATTGTCTCAATGCGGACGAATTTCATCAATTGCTGGGGAGCGTCGAACGCCTGGTCGAATCCAGCGAGCGCGCCATTGCGCTGCAACGCTATCTGCAGCCGCGTGGTACGGATACTCCGGCACCATCGCGTGGCGACGACAGGCCGCCACGCCGCAAAAAGATATAAACCTGCGGTCTTTGGTACGAATCGAACCCGAATGCTGCGGCACCGGTATGGATTGCCGATATCGGGCGATTGAATCGGGTGCGACGACATGAGACATAATGTCACTCAGGTCGCTGCGAGGAAGACATGTCCCAGCTTGATGCATCCCCAACGCCGCAACCGGCGCCGTCACAACCTGTTGCGCCGCCACCGGTGCAACCGGCTGCGCAACCGCCCGCACAGCCTGCGGCGCCGACACCCGCGCAGCCTGCTGCGCTGACGCCCGCGCAGCTAGCGTGGCGTCGTCTGGCGATTCCGTTGCTGGCCGTTGCTGCTGCGCTTGTCTTCATCGTTCTGGCCACCACACGCTGGGACATCTGGATGGGCAACCGCGCGGTGCAGACCACCAACGATGCCTATATCCGCGCGCAGACGACGCGGCTGTCGAGCCGCGTGGCCGGTGCCGTGAAAGCCGTGCCGGTGAACGACTTCCAGCACGTCAAGGCCGGCGATCTCCTGATCCAGATCGATCCCGCGGATTATGAGGCGCAGGTGGCGCAGGCCGAAGCCGGCGTCGCCGGTGCGCAGGCGGCGCTGGACAATCTCGCCAATCAGGTCGAGCTGCAATATGCCACCATCGCGCAGGCCGAAGCGCAGCGCGTGTCTGCGCAGGCGCTCGAAGTGCAGGCGCAGCAGGAGAAGGAACGTCAGGCTTCGCTGACGCAGACCGAGGCCGGCACGCGGCAGCGCTTCGAACAGGCGACCGCCGCCTACGCCAAGGCGCAGGCCGATGTGAAGGCGAGCGGGGCGGTCATCGCCGCCCAGAAGCATCAGCTCGAAGTGCTCGCGGGCACGCGCAAGCAGCGCGCCGCCGATCTGCTCGGCGCCAAGGCGACGCTGGACGCCGCGAAGCTGCGCCTCGGTTACACGAAGATCGTCGCGCCCTTCGATGGCGTGGTGAGCGAGCGTCAGGTGCAGCCGGGCGATTACGTCAATATCGGCTCCAGCCTGATCAGCATCGTGCCGCTGCCCGACGTCTATGTGATCGCCAATTTCAAGGAAACGCAGCTCACGCGCGTCAAGCCCGGTCAGCCCGTCGATATCGTGGTCGATACGTTCTCGGCGGAGACCTTGCGCGGCCGCGTCGAGCGGGTCTCGCCGGCATCGGGATCACAATTCGCATTGCTGCCGCCGGATAACGCCACCGGCAATTTCACCAAGATCGTGCAGCGCGTGCCGGTCCGCATCACGCTCGACAAGGGGCAGCCGCTGCTCGACCGGTTGCTGCCGGGCATGTCGGTGACCGCCAGCATCAACACCGACGCGCCGGCGGCCGGCAATGGCGGAAAGTAAGGTCATCGAAAGCGGCCCGGTCTCGACCGGGGGCGTTTCGCACCATCCGATCTTTGCGGTCGGCGCGGTGCTGCTTGGCGCGTTCCTCGCCAATTTCGATACACGTATCTTCTCCATCGGCCTCGCCGATCTGCGCGGGGCGCTGGGGCTGAGTTTCGATGAAGGCGCGTGGCTGTCCACGGCGGGCACCGCGTCGCAGATCTTCATCGCGCCGGCGGTGGCCTGGATGGCTACCGTATTCGGGCTGCGCCGCGTGCTTGGCGTTCCCGCTCTGGTCTATGCGGCGATCTCGCTGGTGATCCCGCTGGTGCGCGACTACAATCTGCTGCTGGTGCTGAACATCGTGCACGGCATGCTGCTCGGCACCTTTGTGCCGGCAACGCTGCTGATCATCTTTCGCAATCTGCCGATGCAATGGTGGCTGCCGGCCATTGCGATCTATGCCATCCGCGTCGGCTTCTCGCTCAATTCCGGCACCGCGCTGGTCGGCTTCTATGTCGATCACCTCGGCTGGCAGTGGATGTTCTGGCAGGACGTCATCATCGCGCCGCTGCTCGCGCTGTTCGTCTGGCTCGGCACACCGCGCGAGCCGGTCAACCGGTTCGTTCTATGCGAGGCCGATTGGGGCGGCATGCTCTTGCTCGGCACTGGCATGGCGATGATCTATGCCGGGCTGGATCAGGGCAATCGGCTGGACTGGCTCGGCTCGGGCACCGTGGTGGCGCTGCTGTCAGGCGGGACGGTCCTGACCGTCGGCTTCTTCATTAATGAGTCGCTGGTCAAGCGGCCATGGGCCCATGCCGAAGTGCTGCTGTCGCGCAATATCGGCCTCGCGCTGTTGACGATCATTCTCTACACCTTGACCAGCCTGTCCAATTCGTCGCTGGCGCCGAATTTCTTGACCAACATCGCGCAACTCCGGCCTGAACAGTCCGGCATGTTGTTTCTGCTCTACGCCGTCGTGCCGATGATCGTGCTGGTGCCGCTCTCGATCTGGCTCATTCGCTACTACGATGTAAAATTGACGCTGATCATCGGGCTCGCTGCATTCGCCGGCGCGGCCTTGCTGGGCACGCAACTCACCCATGAATGGGCGCTTGGCGATTTCATCCCGATGGTGTTGCTGCAATCGCTCGGGCAGAGCTTCACGCTGCTCCCCATCATCATTATCGCATTGTCGAATTCCGATCCCTCGCGTGCCACGGCCTTTGCAGCCTATATCCAGGTGATGCGGCTCGGCGGCGCCGAGATCGGCATTGCGCTGATGGGCACCTGGCTGCGCGTGCGCGAGCAGATCCATTCGAATCTGCTTGGCCAGCATGTCGCCAGCGGCGATGCCGATGTCGTTGGCATTCTTGCCAAACTCACCGGGCGTTTCGCCAGCCATGGTGAGGGTCTCGCACAAGCGCGCGGCATTGGCACGCTCGCAAGCCTCGTGCAGCGCGAAGCCAATACGCTGGCCTATATCGACGGCTTCTGGCTCACCTTCTGGTTCGCGATGGCGGCGCTGATCGTCGTGTCGTTGATCGGCAATGCGCCGAAGGGACCGTTCACGCCGAAGCCGCGGGGGTGAGGGGGCTCTCTCTCTCTCTCTCTCTCGTCATTCCGGGGCGCAAAGGACCGCGAAGCGGGCCGGCGCGAACCCGGAATCCCGACATGTTTGGGCGGTTGAAGACTCCCATGCTGAGATTCCGGGTTCGCGATACGCCGCCTTCGGCGCCTCCTCGCGCCCCGGAATGACGGGTATGGGGCGGCAGGACAGTGCTTAAACATTTTTTCCTACCTCCCGTTGACAGCATCTCCATCAGGTTTATATTCCCCTCCGTCCTGCCCCACCGAGAGGGGCGATCGCGATCGTCACGTTCGCGGGGCAGGATGCGGTGGACGCCGGAGATGCGGCGTTACGCGGTTTGGGGGTGACGTCTGTCTTCGGGCAGGACGGATCTGCGCCAGCACTGCCACTGGCAAGGAGACGACCGACCTTGGGATGGAAAGACCCTCTGGACAGTGTGACGGACGACCAAGTCAAAACGCGTCCGGCTTACTCGCTTGAGGCTCCCTGTCCCTCCGCCGTGGGACCATCATTTTGGTGATCGGACCGTTCGCCAAGGCAAAGTGCAAGCAGGCTGAAAAAACACCGCAGGCGGAACGTCGGGCACTTGCTCGGCGCGTCCGAAAGTCCTGATGCATTACCCTTGCGGAAGACCGCATTCGCATCAGGCCCAAGGGTGCAACGGGCACCTGGCGTTCCGCACACCCTCTCACAGGGGGCGGGAATGCAAGCGACGACGGCGCCCCCGCGCCGCAAACAATGGGGGTGATGACGCATGTCTGAAGCACAGTGGCTGTTTGACAGTTGAATCTGCGATGGCGCGCAGGCGTTTGTGGAATTCCTCCCCGCCTAGCGAAGCTTCGCTTCGCGCGGGGGGAGGGATAAGAGAAGCGCCGCTAATCCTGCAGCTCGTTCACCTTGCTTACCCAGATCCGCACATCGGTGAGCACCTGCGGCAGCACGTCCTTGACCTCCTGCACGGTCATGCCGGCCTTGATGCGGGGGTCGTAGAGGATGTTGAGGATGTACTGATCGTAGACGTCGAAGAAGCCCATCTGGACGTTGTCGTTGAACATCGTCCACGGCACCGAATTAGTATCGTTGATCGGGCCCAGTGACTGCAGCAATTCCTCATAGGCGCAATCGAGAAAGACGAAGTCGCCATTGTCGACAGTGAGGATCACGTCGGAGCGCTCGATCTCGAAGGCCTCGTTCTTGCGGAAGCCGGACAGGCATTGCGGGTCCAGCGAGTCGCGGATCTCGTTGGCCCGGTCGGTGCCGTAGAAGGTCGAGATGGTGCGATAGAGATCGCGGTCGCGCACCAGCTTCACCAGCACATTGGCGTCGTCGCGATTGTCCGCCATGGCGATGTTGAGATGCTGCACCCGGCGCGCGATGTCGGTCACGACCTTGGCGATTTGAGCCTTGCGGTCGGCACGGCCCTCGGCGAAGACCCGCACCGGAAGCTCATATTTTCGGATGCGGTCGACGCGGCCGGCGAGGTGATATTCGGCGCCAAAGGCGGTCTTGAAAAAACCGTCGATGATCTCGCTGTCGGTAAAGATCTTCTTCTCGGTGCGCTGGCGCGCCGTAACGGCGGGCGGTTCATTCGCACCGGCATAAGACGGCTGTGGCACGAAGGTCGTCAAAGACGCTAGCGCCAGCAGCGCGGCAATCGTCCGGACGATGAATCGATCTGGTGTCGGGGCGGGCATTATTACTCAAGTTCTCGCAATGCGCGTATTTGCGCAAGCGTTCAGTGCCGCCCCCGCGGACAATTCGAAGGCTTCCCGCAGGAAGCCTTCGTTCTCAGGTCAAGCTCAGTTCTTGACGATGACCGTCGCGCCGACCGAGACGCGGTTATAGAGGTCGGTCACATCGTCATTGGTCATGCGGAAGCAGCCCGAGGACACGGCCTGGCCGATGGTCTCCGGCTCGTTGGAGCCGTGGATGCGATACAGCGTCGAGCCGAGATACATGGCGCGGGCGCCGAGCGGGTTGTCGATGCCGCCGGGCATGTGGCGGGGGAGGTCGGGCCGGCGGGCGAGCATCTGGGCCGGCGGGGTCCAGCTCGGCCATTCCTTCTTGGCGGTGACGCGGTGGACGCCGCCCCAGCGGAAGCCGTCGCGGCCGACGCCGATGCCGTAGCGCAGCGCCTGGCCGCCCGGCTGCACCAGATAGAGCCGGCGCTCGGCGGTGTTCACGACGATGGTCCCCGGGGCGTAATTGCTGTGGAAGCCCACGGTCTGGCGCTGGATCGGGCCGGAGCTGTTGCCGCCGCCATTGCCGAAATTGGAGAAGAAGTTGGAGAGCGACGGGCCGTCGTCGACCTCGAAGTCCTGTGCCGGCGGCTGGTTGCGGACGCGTGCATCGGCAGGAAACGCAATTGTGGTGAACGCGGCTGCGGCAAAAAAGAGAGCAAAAAGGCGCTTCATCATGATCCTCGCCAGAAAAAATTGAGGCCCAAGACAGGCCATAAATCGCCCCGATCCGCAAGCCACGGCCGTGTGAGGGCAGCCCGGATGGAGCGATAATAACTGGCGTTCAGCCCGCCCCGCGGCGTTCACAACGAAGCCTTGCGTTCGGACCCTTTGACGGGCCCTCCGAACAATGGTTCATCAGCCCCCGAGATCAAGAAACCGAGATACGACCCTGAATCAAACGGAGTGAGACGATGAACGGTGCGGAAAGCCTGGTGCGGACATTGGTGGCGGGCAATGTGGATGTCTGCTTTGCCAATCCGGGAACGTCGGAAATGCATTTCGTCGCGGCGCTCGACCGCGTCGAAGGCATGCGCTGCGTGCTCGGCCTGTTCGAAGGCGTCGTTACCGGCGCGGCGGACGGCTACTTCCGCATGAAGGGCACCCCGGCCTCGACGCTGCTGCATCTCGGCCCCGGCCTCGCCAATGGCCTTGCCAACCTGCACAACGCCAAGAAGGCCAATTCGGGCATCGTCAACATCGTCGGCCAGCACGCCGTCTATCACATCGAATACAACGCGCCGCTGACCTCGGACATCGAGGGCCTCGCCCGTCCGATGTCGCAGTGGGTGCACACCTCGCCGGATTCCAAGTCGGTGGCCAAGGACGGCGCCGCAGCAATTGCCGCCGCCAAGGATCGCCAGATTGCCACGCTGATCCTGCCCGCTGACACTGCATGGGGCGCGGCCGACGGCGTGGCCCCGGTGCCGGCCGAGAAGCAGAGCGCCGGCTATTCGGCACAGGCCGTCGAGACCGCCGCCAGGATCATGAAAGACGGTGGCGCCTCGACGCTGCTGCTGATGACCGGCCAGGGGCTGACCGAAAAGGGCCTGGCGCTGGCCGAGCAGATCGCCGGCAAGACCGGCTGCAAGGTGATGGGCCAGACCTACAATCCGCGCATGGCGCGCGGCCGCGGCCGCTTCTCCATCGATCGCATTCCCTATGTGATCGAAGCCGCACTTCCGCTGCTGAAGGACTTCAAGAACATCGTGCTGGTGGAAGCCAACGATCCCGTGGCCTTCTTCGCCTATCCGAACAAGCCGAGCATGCTGAAGCCGGAAGGCTGCGAAGTGCATCGCATAACCGCAGGCGGCGAGAACTCGATCGCTGCGCTCGAAGCGCTGGCCGGCGCGCTCGGCGCCAAGCCATCGGACGTGAAGCCGCAGAAGCTCGCCGAACTGGTGAAGCCGACCGGCGCGCTGAACCACACAACGATTGCGCAGGCGATTGCCTATGCGATTCCGGAAAACGCCATCATGGTCGACGAGTCGCTGACCACCGGCCGCGGCTTCTTCCCGCCGACCGCTGCTGCGGCGCCGCATGACTGGCTGCAGAACATGGGCGGCTCGATCGGCTTCTCGACCCCGGTCGCCACCGGCGCCGCCGTGGCCTGCCCGGACCGCAAGGTGATCTGCATGGTCGGTGACGGCAGCGCGATGTACACGCTGCAGTCGCTGTGGACTCAGGCCCGCGAAGAGCTCGACATCACCACCATCGTGTTCGCCAATCGCAAGTATCAAATCCTGCTTGGCGAATTCGCCGGCGTCGACGCTGGCGAACCCGGCCAACGCGCCCTCGACATGCTCAACCTCGACCGCCCGGCGCTCGACTGGGTGTCGCTCGCCAAGGGCATGGGCGTCCCCGGCGTTTCGGTGTCCAATGTCGACGACTTCAACAAGGCGCTCGCCAACGCGATCGCTGCGAAGGGGCCGAAGCTGATCGAAGTGGTGATGTAAGCAGCGGGTATCACCGCAGCTGACAAATACCTTGCTACCGAATAGGTAGCCGCCAGACCCAAAAAGGCTCCGGAGTACTCCGGAGCCTTTTCATCAGGGACTGACGAGCAACCCCTAAGAGTCAGACTTGGTTTCCGCCGCCGTCACCCGAGGTGAGGCCTGTGTCGGGAACAAAATTTGTGAGCTTGCGTTGCTAAGGTCAGCGACTGTGCAGACAAATTATTGTAGCGACACTCATAAGACGACATGGCGAAAAATCGTTGGGACGACGAACAAATTGAAATTCTGAAAGGGCTTATCGCTCGTAAAATATCGCTGGCGAGAGCTGCGGTGATTATGAAACGACCGCAGAGTTCCGTACAGATCCAGGCGCGCCGACTTGGAGCACCGTTCCCCGGTGTTCGAGCGACTAAAGCGCGGTTGAAGGCCCAGTTCGATGAAGCCGAGAAGAAAGCGTCGCAGTGAAAAGCGCGATTGAGCTGGTCGTTGCCGGCTATGTCGACACAAACCAGTTGAGTGCGTTGCAAGATCTCAAGGTGCACCGCGAAACGCTGGCAGCATCGGTCCGCAACAGAATCGACTTCAATTTCGGCGTGCTGCTCGGGCAACTCGACGACGACATCCGCGAGATCGAAGCCGGCATTCGCCGATTGCGCGCTACGATGGAAGCGCGGCCAGCGGTCGAATCCTGAGGTGGTGCGCGTCGGTTACGTTGCCAAGTCCGCCGTCTGTTCGCTCCAGCGCAGATAGTCGCGCGGTGAAATTCCCATGGAGCGGCGGAACATGGCGCTGAAGGCACTCGGACTATCATAGCCGAGATCGAGCGCGACATTGGTCACCGGCTCACGCATGGTCAGACGCGACAGCGCTTCCATCAATCGCACCTGCTGGCGCCATTCGGCGAAGCTCATGCCGGTCTCGCGGCGAAACAGCCGTGTCAGCGTCCGTCGGCCGAGGCCGCCGATCTGCGACCAGGATTCCAGATCCTGATTGTTGCCGGGCTCGCGCAGGATCGCTTCACAGATTCGCGCGAGGCGGCGGTCCTGCGGCATCGGCGCGCGCAGCGGCACCGCGGGCATGCGGCCGATTTCCGCGAGCATCAAATTCATGATCTGCCCTTCGCGGCCCGCCATGTCGTATTCGGTCGGGAAGGTGACGGCCTCGTTGAGCAATGCGCGCACCAGCGAGGAGACTTCCATCAACTGACACGAGGTCGGCAGGCCGTTGGCTGCTTCGGGTTCGACATAGAGGGTGCGGAGCTGCACGGTGCCCCAGCAGCGGCTTTGATGGACGACGCCGGGCGGGATCCACAGCGCGTGCTGCGGCGATACGGTCCAGCTACCGGTCTCGGTGATCACGGTCATGACCCCGGTCAGGCCGTGCAGGAACTGCGCGCGGCGGTGGCTGTGCCGCACACCAACGCCGCCCGAGGAGAATTCGGCAGCCATCGCAACGACCGGGCGTTGTGCGCCCTGCAGTGCATCGGCGCGGCGGCCGCTGGCCTCGAAGCCGGAAAAACTCACCATGGCCGGCGGCGCGACACGCTGGCGCGGCGTGGCGCATGAAATTGAAGAGATATGGCCCATACGCGACAAATCCTGACCCTGTGAAGACGGAGATGATGCGCCGACATCGTACCTTGGGATAGAGGTTTTGAGCGCATCGTTCCGGACGTTGCCATTCTCAAAGCAGGCTTCATGCCAATGGCAGAAACACACGCAGGAATTCGATGACCCGCATTACCCTCATGACAACCCTCTCCAACACCATGGGCTTTCTGGAGGACCACCTGAAGCGGGTGGTTCCCGGCGCCATCGTGACCACTTGGCCGGAAGAGGGGGCGCTGGACGGGGAGGTTGTGGTCTGCTGGAAGCCACCCGTGGGCGTGATGGCGACGATGCCGAATTTGCGGCTGATCCATTCCATCGCCGCCGGTGTGGACAATGTGCTGTCCGATACGGCGCTGCCTGACCTGCCGCTCTGCCGGATCGTCGATCCGCTGCTGGGCAAGGCGATGGCTGAATATGTGCTGTGGGGCACGCTGTATTTTCACCGCGAATTTGATCGCGTCTCCGCCAATGCCCGCAATGGTCATTGGCATCGCTACGACCAGGTCGCTGCCGCCGACAAGCGCGTCGGTATCCTCGGTCTCGGCACCCTCGGAATCCAGGCTGCCACTCTGCTGAAATCGGTCGGCTACAAGGTCTCCGGTTGGTCGCGCTCCGCGAAGCTGGTCGAGGGTGTGGACGTCTTCGCCGGCGACGCCGCGCTCGACGATTTCCTGGCGCAGACCGACATTCTGGTCTGCTTGCTGCCGCTGACGCCAAGCACGTTGGGAATCTTGAATGCTGACCGCTTCGCCCGCCTGCCGAAAGGGGCGGCACTTATTCTCTGCAGCCGCGGCGAGCATCTGAACGTTCCAGACCTCGTTGCCTCATTGCGATCGGGCCATCTGCGCGGCGCAATTCTTGATGTGTTCGACAAGGAGCCGCTGCAACCGGACAATCCGCTGTGGACGGAACCGGGCATTCTGGTGACGCCGCATATGGCCGGATTGGCCAAACCGCGCGTCATTGCCGAGCAGATTGCCGAGAATATCCGCCGTCTCAAGGCTGGAGAGATTCTACTCAACCGCGTCGATCCGGCACTGGGATACTGAATGCCTGCTCATTCGCGGAACAAGCTCGGTTCTCAGGCAAGGCCGGCCCGATCGCGATGATGATCGGCCCGGCGACGGCGGCGGCTTGAATTTTGCAAGCTCATCCTTGCGCGTCAGTGCAACTCTGACGTTCAACCCTCTGTGTCCATCGGGAGAGCTGAATGAATCGACGTGAGTTTGCGAAATTGCTGGGTCTGAGCGCTACGGCGCTGTCGGGCATCCCGCTCGGCATCACCCGCGCTACGGGGCAGACCAGAGGCGGTACGCTCAATACGATCATCCAGCCTGAACCGCCGATTCTGGTCACGGCGATCAATCAGCAACAGCCGACCCTCACCGTCGGCGGCAAACTCTATGAGAGCCTGCTGCGCTACGATTTCGATCTCAAGCCGATTCCCGGCCTCGCCAAATCCTGGGAGGTTTCGCCGGACGGGCTGACCTACACGTTCAAGCTGTTCCCGAACATCACGTTTCACGACGGCAAGCCGCTGACGTCGGAAGACGTGATCTTCACCATGACCAAGGTGCTGATGGAAACCCATGCGCGCGGTCGCGTGACATTTGCGCGCATCGCGAAGGCGGAAGCGCCCGATCCGCTGACGGTGATCTTCACGCTGAAGTCGCCCTTCGCGCCGTTCCTGACGTCGCTGGATTGCACCACGGCGCCGATCCTGCCGAAGCACATCTATGAGGGGACCGACTATCGCAAGAATCCCGCCAACGCGCAGGCAATCGGCTGCGGTCCGTTCAAGCTCAAGGAATGGGTCAAGGGATCGCACATCCATTTTGTCCGGCACGAAGGTTATCATCGGCCCGGCGAACCCTATCTCGACGAGATCATCTACCGCGCGATCCCCGATGGTGCGTCGCGTACCGTGGCGGTCGAGCAGGGCAAGGTGCAGCTGACGCAGTGGGGCGATATCGAATTCTTCGAGGTGCCGCGGCTATCGAAACTGCCGAATTACGAGGTGTCCACCAAGGGCTACGAGTTCTTTGCGCCGCATCAATGGATCGAACTCAATAATCGCATCAAGCCGATGGACGACAAGCGTTTTCGTCAGGCCGTGATGCATGCGATCGACCGCAAGGCGATGCTGCAGCGAATCTATTTCGGGCTCGGCAAGCTGGCGACCGGCCCGATCTCGTCGAAGACACGGTTCTACGACAAGAACGTCAAGACCTATGACTACTCCGTTGACAAGGCGAAAGCGCTGCTCGACGAGATGGGGCTGAAGCCGGGTCCGGATGGCAAGCGCGTCACGCTGCGCTATCTGATCTCGCCGGTCAGCGAGGCCAATACGCGGGCCGCCGAATTCCTGCGCCAGTCGCTCGGGCGCGTCGGTATCGATCTGCAATTGCAGACCACCGATATCGCCGGCTGGGCGCAAAAGTTCGCCGATTGGGATTACGATATGACCGCCAACCTGGTCTACCAGTTCGGCGATCCCGCGCTCGGTGTGGCGCGCACCTACATCTCGTCGAATATCAAGAAGGGCATCCTGTTCTCGAACACCGCCGGCTATTCTAATCCGGAGGTTGATCGCCTGTTCGAAGAAGCAGCCGTGGCGACGTCCGATGACAAGCGGCAGGAGCTCTATAGCCAGGTCCAGAGAATTCTCGTTGAGGACGTTCCAGTGGTCTGGACGTTCGAGCAGGACTATCCGAACTTCATCGACAAGCGGCTGAAGAACGTGTTGTCGACGGCGATCGGGGTGCACGAGACGTTCGGGGCGGTGAGCTTCGGATGACGTTGAACGTTTCAAATATCTTTGCTACAAAGGAATTAAGATGAACAGACGTGAATTCGCGAAGCTATTGGGTTTGAGTGCGACTGCGCTTTCGGGAATTCCCCTCGGCGTCACCCGCGCCGTCGGTCAGACCAAGGGTGGTACGCTCAACACGATCATCCAGCCCGAGCCGCCGATCCTGGTGACCGCGCTCAACCAGCAGCAGCCGACGCTGACCCTTGGCGGCAAGATCTATGAGAGCCTGCTGCGTTACGGCGCCGATCTCAAGCCGCTGCCCGGTCTCGCTGAGTCCTGGACCGTTTCACCCGATGGCCTCGTCTATACGTTCAAGCTGTTTCCAGGCATCACCTTCCATGACGGCAAGCCGTTGACGTCGGAAGACGTGGTGTTCTCCGTTACCAAGGTCCTCGTCGAAACCCACGCGCGTGCGCGCGGCACCTTCCTGCGCATCGACAAGGCCGAAGCGCCCGATCCACTCACGGTGGTGTTCACGCTGAAGGCGCCGTTCGCGCCGTTCCTCAATTCATTCGATTGCACCACCGCGCCGATCGTGCCGAAGCACATCTATGACGGCACCGATTTCCGCAAAAACCCTGCCAACGCGCAGGCGATCGGTTCGGGCCCGTTCAAGCTCAAGGAATGGGTCAAGGGCTCGCACGTTCATCTCGTCAAGCATGAAGGCTATTACCGCAAGGGCGAGCCGCATCTCGACGAGATCATCTACCGCGTCATTCCGGACGGCGCGTCGCGCGCTGTCGCGCTCGAACAGGGCAAGGTCCAATTGACGCAGTGGACCGACGTCGAGCTGTTCGACGTGGCGCGTCTCTCGAAGCTGCCCAATGTCGAAATGACCACCAAGGGCTACGAGTTCTTCGCGCCGCATTTCTGGCTGGAGTTCAATCTTCGCGTCAAGCCGATGGACGACAAGCGTTTCCGTCAGGCCGTCATGTTTGCGGTCGATCGCAAGGCGCTGCTGCAGCGCGTGTTCTTCAATCTCGGCAAGGTCGCGACCGGACCGGTTTCGTCGAAGACGCGGTTCTACGAAAAGGATGTCAAGCAGTACGATTACTCACTGGACAAGGCGAAAGCTCTGCTCGACGAAATGGGCTTGAAGCCCGGCGCCGACGGCAAGCGCGTCAGCATCAAATTCCTGGTTCCGCCCTATGGCGAAATCTGGCAGCGCTCGGCCGAATTCTTCAAGCAGTCGCTCGGCCGCGTCGGCATCGATCTGCAACTGGAAAATCTCGATCTTGCCGGCTGGGCTGAGCGCACCAGCAACTGGAATTACGAGATGACCTGTAATCTGCTGTACCAGTTCGGCGATCCGGCGCTAGGCGTGTCGCGTAGTTACATCACGGCGAATATCCGCAAGGGTATTCTGTTCTCAAATATCGCGGGCTATTCCAATCCGGAAGTAGACCGGCTATTCGAGGAAGCCGCCGTGGCGACCTCTGACGCAAAACGTCAGGAACTCTACACGGCCGTGCAGAAAATCGTCGTAGAAGAAGTCCCGATCGCATGGATGGTCGAGCAAGACTTCCCCAACTTCATCGACAAGCGGTTGAAGAACGTCATCACCACCGGCATCGGTGTGCACGAGACTTTTGGAGCCGTGACGCTCGGTTGAAGTCGAAGTTACTGAAAGTCACTTGATGGCTTGGCGGTAGCCGGACGTGCAAGCGTCCGGCCACCGCCACTGTCAGGTGTCAATGTTAAAGGAAGAGGCTATGAATAGACGTGAATTCGCGAAGCTGATGGGCGTGAGCGCGGTTGCGCTCTCGGGTATCCCCCTTGGCATCACCCGTGCCGCTGGCCAAACCAAGGGCGGCACGCTGAACACGATCATTCAGCCTGAGCCTCCGATTCTCGTCACGGCGCTGAACCAGCAGCAGCCGACGCTGACACTGGGCGGCAAGATTTATGAGAGCCTGCTGCGCTACAGCCCTGACCTCAAGCCGATGCCGGGCCTCGCACAGTCGTGGGAAGTCTCGCCGGACGGCCTGACCTATACGTTCAAACTGTTCCCCGGCATTACCTTTCATGACGGCAAGCCGCTGACGGCTGACGACGTCATCTTCTCGATGACCAAGCTGCTGCCGGAGACCCATGCGCGTGCGCGCGGGATCTACTCGCGTATCGAAAAAGCAGACGCGCCGGATCCGCTCACCGTGGTATTCAAGCTGAAGTCGACCTTTGCCCCGTTCCTGACGGCGCTCGACTGCACCACCGGTCCAATCGTGCCCAAGCATATCTATGACGGCACCGAATATCGCAAGAACCCGGCGAATGCGCAGGCGATCGGCTCAGGCCCGTTCAAGCTCAAGGAATGGGTGAAGGGCTCGCATGTTCATCTCGTCAAACACGAAGGCTACTACCGCAAGGATCAGCCGTATCTCGACGAAATCATCTACCGCATCATTCCCGACTCGGCATCGCGCGCCGTCGCGCTGGAGCAGGGCAAGATCCAGCTGACGCAGTGGAACGACATCGAAATGTTCGATGTGGCACGGCTGTCGAAGCTGCCGAATTTCGAGATGACCACCAAGGGCTACGAATATTTCGCACCGCATCAGTGGCTCGAGCTCAACAACCGCATCAAGCCGATGGACGACAAGCGTTTCCGTCAGGCCATTGCCTATGCGCTCGATTTGAAATCGATGGCACAGCGCGTTTACTTCGGTCTGCCCAAGGTTGCGACCGGTCCGGTGTCATCGGCGACCAGGTTCTACGAGAAGGACGTCAAGCGTTACGACTACTCGCTCGATAAGGCGAAGGCGCTGCTCGACGAGATGGGTCTGAAGCCGGGTGCCGGCGGCAAGCGGGTGACGATCAAGTATTTGACCCCGCCATACGGCGAAATCTATCAGCGCGCTGCCGAATTCATTCGTCAGTCGCTCGGCCGCGTCGGCATCGATGTGCAGATCGAGAATACCGATGTCGGTGGCTGGGCCGAGAAGTTCAGCAACTGGGACTACGAGATGACCGGCAACCTGGTCTATCAGTTCGGCGATCCCGCGCTCGGCGTATCGCGCACCTATATTTCGTCGAACATCAAGAAGGGCATCCTGTTCTCGAACACCGCAGGCTATTCCAATCCGGAAGTCGACCGTCTGTTCGAGGAAGCCGCAACCTCTACATCCGAGGCCAAGCGTCAGGAACTCTACAGCCAGGTGCAGAAGATCCTGGTCGAGGACGTGCCGGTGGTCTGGATGTTCGAGCAGGCCTATCCCACCTTCATCGACAAGCGCCTCAAGAACGTGACTACAACAGCGATCGGCGTGCATGAATCGTTCGACGACGTGAGCTTCGGATGACGGCGGTATCGGTCGATGCAAAAGGCGGTCGCGTTTTCGCGGTCGCCCTCGCGCTCGCGGGATGGATTGTCAAATTCGTCGCGGTCGTTCTGGTCATTGCGACCTTCAACTTCATTCTGGTGCACGCCGCACCCGGCGATCCCGCGCAGGTGATCGCCGGCCAGAGCGGCGCATCCGACGAAAAGCTTCTGGCGCAGCTGCGCGCTGAATACGGGCTCGACAAGCCCTATCCGATTCAGCTCGCCACCTATCTGAAGCGCGTCGTGACGCTGGACCTCGGCTATTCCTATCGCCAGCAGCGGACCGTGGCGTCGCTCATTCTGGAACGTCTGCCGGCGACACTGCTGCTGACGGCGACGGCTTTCACTCTCGCGCTTCTGTCAGGCATCATTCTCGGCACGCTGGCCGGTGTCCGCGCCGGCAAGTGGTCCGACACGGTGCTGACTGTCGTGTCGTTGCTGCTTTATGCAACGCCGGTGTTTTGGCTTGGCCTGATGCTAGTTTTGCTGTTTTCGGTGCAACTCGATTGGCTGCCGGCGTTTGGTTACGTGACCATCGGTGTGCCGATGACCGCACTGCAGCGCATGGTCGACATCGGTTGGCATTTGATCCTGCCGGCGGTGTCACTCGCGGCCGTCTATCTCGCGATCTACACCCGCCTGATGCGCTCGTCGGTGCTGGACGTAACCCATCAGGATTTCATCAAGACCGCCAAGGCCAAGGGCCTGAAGCAGGGCCGCATCATCATTCGACATATCCTGCGCAATGCGATGCTGCCCATCGTCACCGTTGCCGGCATGCAGGCTGGTGCGCTGGTGGGTGGTGCGGTGGTGATCGAGACCGTGTTCGCCTGGCCGGGTCTCGGCCGTCTCATCTATGACGCGCTGTTGCAGCGCGATTATCCGGTGTTGCTGGGTGTGTTCCTGGTGATGTCGGTGATCGTGATTGCGCTCAATCTTCTCACTGATGCGATCTACCGGGTGATCGATCCGCGCGTCTCCGTGCGTGCGGCATCGTGAACGGGATTATATGATGTCTACGCTCAAATCGTTTCTCCGCCATCCCACCGGGATGATTGGTCTGTTCGTCCTCTTCGCGGTGGTCCTCCTCGCGGTATCGGCGCCGTGGCTGTTTCCTGACGACCCCTGGGACATGGTCGGCGCGCCGTTCCAGCCGCCGTTCAGCGAAGGGCTCTGGCTCGGCTCCGATATGCTCGGCCGTGACGTGGCCGCTGGCATCGCGCATGGCGCGCGGATTTCGCTGATCATCGGCGTCATCTCGACGCTAACCTCGCTGGTCATCGGCGTCACCATCGGCGCAACCGCCGGCTATTTCGGCGGCAAGGTCGATGAGGTGATGATGCGTATCACCGAGCTGTTCCAGACCATCCCGGGCTTCATTCTCGCCATCTTGCTGGTCGCGACCATCGGGCCGAAGATCTCCAACATCATCTTCGCCATCGGCATTGTCAGCTGGCCGCCGCTGGCACGCTTGACGCGTGCGGAGTTCATGCGGCTGCGCGGGCGCGAATTCGTTCAAGCTGCGGTCTGCCAGGGCCAGCGTCCGCTGACCGTAGTGCTGCGCCGTATCCTGCCCAATGCGATCTCTCCGATCATCGTCACCGGATCGCTTGCGGTCGCCAGCGCCATCCTGATCGAGAGCTCATTGAGCTTCATGGGTCTCGGCGATCCCAATCTGATGTCGTGGGGCTTCATGATCGGTGCTGCGCGCACCGTGATCCGTCAGGCCTGGTGGATGAGCGTGTTTCCTGGTCTCGCCATCCTGCTCACCGTGCTCGCCATCAATCTGGTGGGCGAAGGTCTCAATGACACGTTAAACCCCCGTATCTCACGCAAGCGATAGTATTCATGACCGACAAAACACTGCTTGCCATTGAGAACGTCTCCATCAGCTTGCCGCCGGGCGCTGATCGTCCTTTCGCAATCGAAGACGTGTCGCTCACCGTCAACCGCAACGAGATCGTGTGTCTGGTCGGTGAGTCCGGCTCCGGCAAGTCGATGACTGCGCATGCGATCCTGCGACTGCTGCCCGACCGAACCGGCGTTGCGCAGGGCAGCATCAGCTTCAATGGCAATGACATCGCCAAGGCGGACGAGCCCACGATGCGCAAGCTGCGTGGCGGCGCCATCTCGATGATTTTTCAGGAGCCACTCAGCGCGCTCAATCCGCTGGCCCGTGTCGGCCAGCAGATTGCGGAATCGATCATCACGCACACCAAGCCGATGCCGTCCAAGGAGGCGGTGGATGCACGCGTGCAGGAACTGATCCGCGACGTCGGCCTGCCGGATCCGGTAGCGCTCGCGCGCAGCTTTCCGTTCCAGCTCTCGGGCGGCCAGCGTCAGCGCATCATGATCGCGATGGCGATGGCCAACAATCCAGCGCTGCTCCTGGCCGACGAACCGACCACGGCGCTCGACGTCACTACGCAAAAGCAGATTCTCGCGTTGGTGAAGAAGCTGCAGTCGGAGCGCGGTATGGGCGTGCTGCTGATCACCCATGATTTCGGCGTCGTTGCCGACGTCGCCGATCGCGTCGTGGTCATGCGCAACGGCCGTGTCGTCGAGCAGGGCACCGTCGATGAGGTGCTGCGCAATCCGAAGGACGACTACACCAAGAGCTTGATCGCCGCCGTTCCGGGTGCGCGCTCGCTGACCAGGACCGATCGCAAGATCACGGGTGAGCCGCTGCTCGATGCAGTTGGCCTGAACAAGACCTTCATCACCAAACAGGGCATGTTCCTGCCGCCGCGCCGGACCGATGCGGTGCAGAATATCTCGCTTGGTCTGAAGGCGCGCGAGACCGTGGCGATCGTCGGCGAGTCCGGGTCGGGCAAGTCCACGCTGGGTCGGTTGATCATGCGGCTGATCGAGCCTGATACCGGCTCAGTGCATTTCGACGGCAAAGATCTGCTATCACAGCGCGGCGAGCGGCTGCGTCAGATGCGCCGCAAGATCCAGATCGTGTTCCAGGATCCCTTCGCGGCTCTCGATCCGCGGCAGAAGGTCGGCGACGCGATTGCCGGCGGCCCGATTGCCTATGGCACGCCCTCCAAGGAAGCCATGGCCGATGCCAAGCGCCTGCTGGCCCGCGTTGGCCTACAGGAGAGCGCAGCCAACCGCTATCCGCACGAATTCTCCGGCGGTCAGCGACAGCGCATCTGTATCGCGCGTGCGCTGGCTCTGAAGCCGTCGGTGCTTGTGGCTGACGAAGCCGTCTCGGCGCTCGACGTGTCGGTGCAGGCGCAGGTGCTGCAGCTGCTCGCCGAACTGCGCGAGGAAATGAACCTGGCGATGATCTTCATCACTCATGACTTGCGCGTCGCCGCTGAAATCGCCGACCGCATCGTGGTGATGCGGCGCGGCGAGATTGTCGAGCAGGGTGAAACGCAGAAGATCTTCCAGAATCCGAGCGATGCCTATACGCGTGCGCTGCTGGATGCCATTCCGGGCCGTGCGATGTTTGCTGGTCCAGGCGCCAGGCAGGCGGAAGTCGCTTCCGCATAAAAAAGCCCGCCAGACTTTACGCCTGGCGGGCTTCGTCATTCTGCCGATTCAGTCCAGCTTCACATTGGCCTCGGTCACGACCTTGCGCCAACGCGCGACTTCGGTCGACACCATCTTGCCGAACTCAGCGCCGGCTACATCCGGCACATCGGAGCCGTTGCGCTCCCAGGCTTCCTTGATCGCAGGGACTTGCAGCGCAGCCTTCAGCTCCTTGGCCATGCGTTCGACCACGTCGGGCGGTGTGCCCTTGGGCGCAAACAGCCCGTACCAGGTGGCGACTTCATAATTCGGCAAGCCGGCTTCCGCCGCGGTCGGCAGATCGGGGAATGCCGCTACGCGCTTCGGGGCGGCAATCGCCAGCGCGCGGAGTTGTCCCGCGCGGATCGGCGCAGCCGATGAGCCGAGACCGTCGAACACCACCGGCACATGACCGGCGATGAGGTCCTGCATCGCCGGGCCCGCACCGCGATAGGGCACGTGCTGGATCTTGGTCTGGGTCAGGATCTTGAACAGCTCGCCGGCCAGATGATGCGTGGTGCCGGCGCCGGCCGAACCATAGGAGAGCTTGTCCGGATTGGCCTTCGCATAGGCGACGAATTCACCGAGCGTCTTGGCGGCGACCTTGTCGGGATTGACCACAATGACCTGCGGTGGCCGTGCGATCAAAGCGACCGGGATGAAGTCTTTCTCGATGTCGTAATCGAGGGTGGGATAGAGCGACGGTGCGATCGCGTGATGCGCGGCGCCCATGAAGAAGGTGTAACCGTCGGGCGCCGCCTTGGCCGCTGCCGAGGCGCCGACCGTGCCGCCCGCACCGGCGCGGTTTTCGATGATGACGCGCTTGCCGAGTTGGGTGTCGAGTTGCGCCGCCAGTGGCCGCGCAAAGGCGTCGGTGCCGCCGCCGGCGGCGAAGGGAACGATGAAGGTGACTTGTTTCTGCGGCCACTGGGCGTGCGCGCCGGTTGTGACCCCAGAACAGCTCGCCATGACGGCAAGCAAGGCAACGTGAACGGCTTTGATCCGCACGGAATCCTCCCGATTTTATTGCGTCATTGGGGACGCTTGGTCTTATGTTCTGCGAGATAAGGCGCGGATGCAAGGTATCCGGCGCCGGTACAACTCACACTATAGTCGGTATGGTTACGCCAATGGAACCGGACAAGGCCGTCCGTTGAGGCGTTTAGCCGCTGGCACCCGCGGCTAGGCGCCGGCGGCCATTTTTTCCGCGGCGATCATCTCGATATGCGGAACTGCATCAACGAGCTCGCGGGTATAGTCGGTCTTCGGGCTGTCGAACAACTGATGGCTCTCGCCTTCTTCGACGATGGCGCCGTTGCGCAGCACGATGGTCCGCTGACACATCATGCGCACGACGTTGAGGTCGTGGCTGACGAACAGGAAGGCGAGGTTGTCTTCGCGCCGCAAACGGTCGAGAAGCTGCAGCACCACGGCCTGAACGGAGACGTCGAGCGCGGCCGTCGGCTCGTCTAGCACCAGAAGCTTCGGCCGGCAGGCAATCGCCCGAGCGATGCCGATACGGGCTTTCTGGCCGCCCGACAACTGATGTGGAAAACGCTCCAGTAGGTCTGCGGGCAGACCGACGCGATGGGCACATTCAGCGACACGCTGCTTGAGCGCCGCGCCGTTGCTCATGCCAAGCAGACGGATCAGCGGATGCGCGATACAGTCGAAGGCGTTGAAACGCGGATTGAGGCTGTCGTTCGGGTCCTGGAACACGATCTGGATTTCGCGACGTTGAGGCGCGCGGTGAAAGTCGCGTGCTGGAATATGGCTGATCGACTGGCCGTTGAAATTGATGATGCCTTCGCTCTGATCGAGCAAACGACAGATCATGCGCGAGGTCGTGCTCTTGCCGGAGCCGGATTCGCCGACAAGGCCCACGCTTTCGCCGGGCGCGATGGCCATCGAGAAATTCGCAACGCCGACGGTGCCGTCGTCGAAACGCTTCACGAGATCGAGAACTTCCAGCAGTGGCGGGGTGCCATGCACCGGCTTCGGCGGCAGTGGGACGGGCACCGCCGGTACCAGCAGCTTCTCGTCATCGGTCACGAGATCCTCGACCCGCGACGTTGCTGTCGGCGATGCTGCGACGAGCCGCTGGGTGTAGGGATGCTGCGGCGACCGGAACAGCGTCAAGGCGTCGGCCTCCTCGACCAGTCTGCCCTGTTCCATCACGACGACGCGGCGACAATAGCGGGCGGCGAGGCCGAGATCGTGGGTGATCAGGATCGTCGCCATGCCCCGCTCAGCGGCGATGCTGGCGAGGAGATCCATCACCACTTTCTGCGTGGTGACGTCGAGGCCGGTGGTCGGCTCGTCGGCAATCAGCAGCGCCGGATTGCTGGAGATTGCCATGGCGATCATGACGCGCTGGCACATGCCGCCAGAGAGTTCGTGCGGATAGGCGTTCATGCGCTTTTCGGGATCGCGGATCTTCACCGCACGCAGCAATTCGAGGGATTGCGCGCGTGCTTCGGAGGCGGAGATCTTGCGATGCGCCAGAATGGCATCGGCGATCTGCTGGCCGATGGCGCGGATCGGATTGAGCGCGCCGCGCGGATTCTGGAAGATCATCGCCATGGCGGCGCCGTGCATCTCGCGCAGGCTGGCGCTGCTCATCTTCGTGATGTCCCGATCGCGGAACGAGATACGGCCGCCGGAGATCTTGCCAGACGCGTCCAGCAGGCGCGTCATCGCAAAACCGGTGACGGATTTACCAGAGCCGCTCTCGCCGACGATGCCGAGCGTCTCGCCCTCGGCAAGCGAGAGCGAGATTCCGCGCACGGCCTCGACCGGGCCGCGGCGTGTCGAGAAGGTGACCTGAAGGTTTTCGATATCGAGCAGCGGTTTTGGTGTCGTCATCACGTTCGCTGTCTCGGATCAAGAATATCACGCAACCCGTCGCCGAGCAGATTGAAGCACAGCACGGCGAGCATCAGCGCCAGGCCAGGGAAGGCGACCAGCCACCATTTGCCGGTGGAGATGAAGCGCGCGCCTTCGGCAACCATGATGCCCCATTCCGGCGTCGGCGGTTTCACGCCAAGACCAATGAAGGAGAGACCGGCAGCATTGATGATGGCCCAGCCGAGATTGAGCGACATCTGCACCACCATCGCGGGCAGGACGTTCGGCAACAGGAAGCGCAACACCACGGAGACATGGCTGTCGCCGCAGGCGCGGGCAGCCTCGACCCAGCCCAGGTTGCGGCGGACGTTCACTTCAGCACGTGCGAAGCGGATGTAGAACGGCAGGTTGATGATGGCGGTGGCGATGACGATGTTCTCGACGCGGTTGCCGAGGGCGGCGACCATGGCCATGGCCAGCACGAACAGCGGGAACGCCATCAGCACATCGACGAAGCGGCCAACAGCGCGATCCAGCTTGCCGCCCGAATAGCCGCAGAGGGCACCGATGACGGCGCCGAGCGCGAAGGAGATGCCGACGGCGGAGACGGCGATGGCAAGATCGAGCTGCGCGGCGACGATGATGCGGCTGAACACATCGCGGCCAAGCTGGTCCGTGCCAGCCCAATGCGCAGCACTCGGCGGCATCAGCGCATTCTGAACGTTCGATGCGATGGGATCATAGGGCACGATCCACGGGCCGAAGATACCGACAAAGATCAGCAGAGACGCGCCGACGGCTGCGATGCCGGTGATGGGATTGCCGCGCAGGATGAAGGCGGCGTGTTGAAGTGTTGCGCTGCTCATCCGATGGAAATCCTGGGATCGGCGATGCCATAGAGCACATCGACGACGAGATTGACGATAACGAAAACCGAGGCCATCAACAGCACGAAGCCTTGCACCGGGGCATAGTCCGACGACAGTAGTGCGTCGAGCGCGTAGGAGGCGACGCCGGGCCAGGAGAACACTTTCTCCACCAGCACATTGGCGCCGAGCATGGTCGAAAACACGATGCCGGCAATGGTGATGACCGGCAGGATGGCGTTGCGCAGCGCATAGGTGACGATGATCCGCCACCACGACAGGCCGACGGAACGGGCAGTGCGGACGAAGTCGCTGCCGAGCGAGGCCAGCATCGAGGCGCGGGTGATACGCGCCAACGGCGCGATAACGAACAGCGCCATGGTGCAGGCCGGCAAGATCAATTGCTTGAATGCGGCCCACCAGCCATCGAAGTCGCCGGCGAGCGCAAAGTCGATCAACAGGAAGCCGGTATGTGCTGGCGGCAACGTAGTGAAAATATCGACGCGCCCGGTCGGGTCGGGCGCCACGCCGAACAGATAATAGAAGATATAGATCAGCAGCAGGCCCGACACGAAGGTCGGGACACAGACCCCGAGCGCGCAGAATAGCCTCACGCCGTGATCGACCAGCGATCCTGGTTTAAGCGCTGCAAGGACACCCAGCGGGATTGCGAGAACAAGTGCGATCAGAAGTGCCGAGAAGGTCAGTTCGAGGGAGGCGGGCAGGCGCTCACGCAAGTCCTTGGTGACGTTCTGGCCTGTCATCAGCGAACGGCCAAGATTGCCGCGGCCGACGTCGTAGAGATACAGGAACAGCTGCTGGGGCACCGGCTTGTCGAGACCCATCTGCTTGCGGATGGTCTCGATCTCCTCCTTGCCGGAGTTCGGTCCGGAGGCAAAAAACACAGCGGGATCGCCGGGCAACACGCGCATCAGCAGGAAGGTGAAGATCAGCACGCCGAACAACGCGGGCAAGGAGGATGCGAAGCGTCGCGCTGCACGGATGGCTGTTGCGCCCAGTGTCGTCATGATCGGTTACTCGTAGTCATAGGCAGCTCGCTACGGCTAAGTTCGCAAGCTGCGTAGATCCGAAGCGCCACAGAATGGCGCTCCGGGATTTGCTCGCATGGTGCTCGGACGATCACTTCCGGCTAAGGTCGCGGTAATCGACCTGACGGTGGAACTGATAGGTGTAGCCCGTGATGTTCGACGCCATTACTGCGTCCTGGCTCGGCTGCCACAGCGGAATCTGTGGCATCAGGTCGAAGTTCATGGCGTTCAGCACCTTGCCGTCGGCTTCGTACTTGGCCTTGTCGGCCTCGAAACGCGCTTTCTGTGCGACTGCAGTCAGCTCGGCATTGTCGATCGAAGAGTAGTTCCAACGCTGATTGCCGGTGTAGAAGTTGCGGTAGAAGTAGTCGGTCGACGGCAGCCAGGCAACGATGCCCTCGGTGAAGAAGGGCAGCTTCTTCTCGGTGATCTGCGTCGACATCTGCGCATCCGGCAGCTTCTGGATATCGACCTTGATACCGATCTTGGCGAGGGATTCCTTCAGCAGCGCAGCCATCGGCTCAGCCGTTGCCGACTGGCCCACATTGAAGCTGAACGTGGTCGAGAAACCGTCCGGATAGCCTGCGGCCTTCAGATAAGCTTTGGCTTTTTCGAGGTCGAGCTTGATCGGCTGCTTGATCGGAAATGCGCCTGATGGCGGTTTGCCGTCGGCCCAGGTCGCGCCGGCCAGCAAATCACCACGGCCGAAGAGTGCCGCCTTGAACATGTCATCATAGGGCAGCGCATAGGCCACGGCACGACGCACGTCCGGCTTGTCGAAGGGCGGCATCTGGTTGTTCATCGAGATGAAGGTGATGGCGTTGTATTGCGGCGTCGAGATCACCTGCAGCTTGCCCTTGGCCTCGAGCGCCTGCGCATCGCTGGCCTGCAGATCGATGACGATATCGGCATCGCCCTTCTCAACCAGGTTGGCGCGCGTTGCGGGCTCCGGCACCGACTGGATGATCAGGCGCTTGAAGAAGGCCTGCTTGTCGCCGGCGGCACGATTCCAGGCGTCGTTGCGCTTGAGAATGACCTGCTCGCCGGGCTTGAAGGTCTCGACGATATAGGCACCGGATCCGGCGGTGTTTTCCTTCAGCCACGCCTGTGCCCACGGATCTTCCTCGGTGGCATGGGCCTTGGCGAGTTTCGAATTGATGATGATCGGATAGACCGTGGCGAGGTTCGGCAGCGCCAGTTTGTCCGGCTGCGGCAATGTCACTTCGAACGTCAGTGGATCGATCACCTTGAACTGGCTGGCATCTGTGAGCGACCCGGTGAGCAGCTGCGCCTTGCCTAGGATCTTGGCGGTGACGGTGCGGTCGAGCGACCACTTCACGTCTTCGGCGGTGACCGGCGAGCCGTCCTGGAATTTTGCATCGCTGCGCAGCTTGAAGGTGATCTTCAGACCATCCGGGCTGACGGTGTAGGACTCCGCGAGCTCGCCGCGGATGGTGTCGAGATCGAACACCCATTTGCCATTGAGCTGCTTGCGGCCGAACGACACCAGACGATCATAGGTTGAGAGGCTGACAGCGAAGGCTTCGCGGGTCGAGCCGGGAATGTTGGGATCGAGCGTGTTGACGGCGGCGCCGGTCACGTAGCGCAGGGTTTCTGCACGGGTTTGCGCCTTGGCAGGAATGGCGGCGGTGAAAAATGCCAGCGCTGCGGCGGCGCCGAGCATCTGCTTGGAATAGATCAGTCCCATAACCCTATCCTCTGAATTCGACGGAAACTCTGAACGGACTCGTCAGTGCCTGACCTGCCGAGCGACCCATCCACTGAAGCAAGGAACGCGCCAAATGACAGTCGATAGGTGCCAAGCGGAGGACTTTCCCCGCCCGGGATAATTTGGTCCTTTAGCTTTTCGCCGCAGCTTCCGGCTGCCTCGCAATGGTCACTTGTGGAACGTCATAGGCCTCGAACGCGGTCCAGTATCGCTCGATATCCGTGCGGAACAAGCCGCGCGTCAGACCATGCACCAGTTTCGGAATCGCGGTGGTCATCGCATTGATCGATGACCCCGACGGGCCGAAGCTCATGGTGGACGCAATTGCGAAAAGATGAATGTCGGCGATCCACGGCGTGGTGCCGGGAACACGTTCCATCAGCGCGTAATCGTCGCCGAGATAGGGGAAACGACCGAGGCGTGGGCTGAGCTCGGTGTCCGGCGGCTGGAAGCGATCAGACCAGATCGCGATATTGCCCGCGCAGTTCTGCAATTCTTGGCGAGTCGCAAAATCCATGTCGATGCCGGTTCCGCAGATCACGAAGTCCGCCGTGAAGGTACCCTGTGGCGTCTGCAATGTAACTTGGTTGCCTATTTTTTGTGCCGACTGAACGGGCGCGTTCTCATGCAGGTGAAAGCCTGCATGTCGCGCACAGCGATCCCAGGTCGGCTGCGGGAAGCCTTCGCGCAAGTCCATCAGCCGGCGCATGAAGCGCCAGCGCCAGACATCGTCGAGCTCGCTAAAGTGACGGAGCAGCCCGCGGAAGGTTAGCCAGTGGTAGGGCTGCACGATCTGGATTTCCGCGCGACGGCACAACAGGTGCACCTCAGCGCCGGCTTCGAGCGCGGTTGCCGCATTGTCGAAGGCGGATGCGCCGGCGCCGATCACGGCAATGGTCTTGCCGCGCAGGGCTTCGAAATCGATATCCGCGGATGCATTCACGCAAAGCGACGATGGCAGGTGCCGGAGCTGCTCCGGAATCATCCAGTCGCCCATGCCTTCCTGGCCAGTGGCCAGAACGATCTTGCGCGCATGAATGACTTCAATACCGTCGGCGCTCTGTACGGTCGCTGCAAGCAAGCCGTTCGCGGCAGGCCCAATGTCCAGGATTTCGCAGCCATTGCGTACAGGCACGCCGGTAATGCGCCTGAACCACAGCAGATAGTCCGCCCAGTGTCCGCGTGGGATGCGATCGAGCGCCTGCCAGTGATCCTTCCCGAACATGGCTTCGTGCCATGACTGATAGGTGAGGGCGGGGATATCCAGATCAGGGCCGGTGAAGTGCTTGGGGCTGCGCAGCGTCGGCATGCGGGCGTAGGTGAGCCAGGGGCCTTCGCGGCCTTCGGCGCTTTTGTCGACAACGAGTATGTTGGTGACCTGCGACCGCAGCAGGCCGAAGGCCGCCGTGACGCCGCCCTGGCCGGCGCCAACGATGAGGACGTCCAGCGCGGGCGTGCCATCCGGCGCGGATTTCGGCTGCAGCCATGGCATGTTCGGATGGGCGATCTTGTGGAGATCGTCGCGGACCTGCGCTTCCAGCGCCTTGAGCGCGTCATTCATGCCGCGAGCCATCCGCCATCGACCGGCAGCACGGTGCCGGTCGTGAAGGAGGATGCGTCGCTGGCTAAATGCAGCGCAGTTTGCGCGACTTCCTCGGCGAGCCCAAAGCGCTTCATGGCATGACGGTTGCGCGAAGCGTCGCGCACGGGCTCCGGATCGGCATGGCGCGCAAAGCTGCGGCGCAGCAATGGCGTGTCGATGGCACCCGGCGCGATGGCATTGACGCGTATGCCGTCCGTGGCGAAATCCACCGCCATGGTACGCGTCAGGCTGATAATAGCGCCTTTCGCCGCGATATAGGCGCTGTTGCCCTTGCCGCCGGCGATCGCAAGCTGCGAAGCCAGCGTAATGATCGAGCCCTTGCCTTGCTTCTGCATTTGCGGGACGGCTGCACGCGCCCACAGCCAGGTGCCGCCGACATTGGTGCGAAACACGGCGTCCCAGTCCTCGGGAGCCGTGGTCACCACGGTGCCGCCGCAGGAAAAGCCGGCTGAGGTCATCAACACGTCGAGCTGACCGCGCCGCGCGACGATCTCCCCGACCACGGCCTGCGCAAAATCGCCGTCGCCGACATCGCCGAGATGCATCGACGCCTCGGTTGCATTGGGCAGCGTCGCCAGCGTTTCTTTCAATGCGGCCTCATCGCGATCCACCAGCGCGACGAACGCGCCTTCCTGCGCGAACAGCCTGGCACTGGCCTGACCGATGCCGGAGCCTCCGCCGGTGATGATTGCTGTACGTCCCTGAAGCCTCATGTCGTTACCCTATGCTGTGCCGCGCCGACCAGTCGATCAGATCCGCGGCTGAGTCGGCGCAGCCGAATTTGGCGCGCCACCCGAATTCCTGCTCCAATCGCACGACCGATAGCGGTGCCCTGTCGCTGTCACTGTGCAGATCGATGGTTGGAGTTTCGCCGGTGCTCGCCAGGCGGCAAACAAAGCCCGGATTGGATTCGGCCAATTGTTGGCCCCATTCCAGCGCCGACCACGGGGTGGCGGTTGAGATGTTGTAGAGGCGATACTGCGTTTTCGGCGCCTCGATCAGCAACGTCATGGCATCGGCGACATCGGGCGCATAGATCCAGTCCCGCACGCCGGAACGGACCAGAATGGCGGCGCTCTGCTTCGCCTGCGCCGTGAAAATCTGCATCAGCGGGCTGAGTGTATCGCGCACGCCCGTTGCGCGCTCCCATGGTCCGAACACGGCGCTGAGCCGCACGCTGATGAAATCGGTTTGCCAGAGCGCGGCGAGGCGGGCCGCGACCTTCTCGGATGCGAATTTGGTGATGGCGTAGAGCGAGACGGGATCGCAGGGCAGTTCCTCGTCAAGAACAGGATATTTGAACGCGGAGGTGCCGTATGCTCCAGCGGACGACAGATTGATCACGCGCTTGACGCCATGGCGGCGCGCGGTGATCAGGATCGGCGTCTGCGCCATCAGATTGACCTGCAGGATGCTTTCGGGATCGGCGGCATCGCGCTCCGTACCCGCGGTGATCGCAGCGCCGAGAACAATCGCATCGAAGCCGGTTGCGATGACACGGTCGACCAGCGTTCGGTCAAGCACATCGCCGACGATCACCGAAAGCCTGTCGCCATAGTCAGCGAAGGCAGGCTGCGCCGCCGGTGGCAGGCCCGAACGGTCGAATAGTGTCACCACATGGCCGCGCTTCAACAGAGCTTCCGCGATATTCAATCCGACAAAGCCGGTGCCGCCAAAAACGAGAATCTTCATCGATCAGCCTATGAACCGCGGGGCGGTCCTTCGCCCCTGTTTGGACCATCGCGCTCCATGCCCAAAGCACGTTTTGCAGGCGCTTGGCGATTATGCGGTGTGCAGCGATACGGGCTCAGGCTTTATTCGTCGTGATAGAGGCCTGCTAGGTCTTCGCGTCGGTTGCAATCTTCAATGTCGCAAGAACGGCATCGCCTGTCTTGCGCGTATGCGCACTGAGGGAGGCCGCAAATCCTTGCGCGTCGCGCGCGCGAAGCAGAGCCATGAAAGCCTCGTGTTCCCTTACGGATTCCGTCCACCGTGCCGCATCATAATTGGCGGTGGCCCGTGCCCGATAGATATTCGCGTTCAACGTCGTCCAGATATTGAGGAGCACGGGATTTTTGGCGAGCCTGGTAATCTCGATATGGATGTCCTGGTTCAGCCTGAAATAGGCCGGGCGCGATGCTTCGCGATGAAGGGTAACAAGCTGGTCGTGCATCGCACTGAGCCGGGCAATATCTTCATCCGTCGCGCGCATTGCGGCGTCGGCGCCTGCAACGCCGTCCAGTGCGACCATGATTGCAAAGCTGTTTGCGATTTCTTCCCTGTCGACCGGGGTGACGACAGGGGTGCGGTGAGGGCGCAGTTCGATCAGCCCTTCGGAGGCCAGTATCTTGAATGCTTCGCGCAAGGGTGTGCGCGATACGCCGAACGTTTCGCACAACATCTTTTCTGGCAAAGGGGCTCCGGCCTGGAGTTCGCCATCGACAATCATTTCGCGCACCTTCGCGACGAGTTGATCGTGCAGCGACATACGGTCCAGCGGCCGTTTCGAATGATCCGAGGAGAGCTTCAGCCGTGTCGGCTTGAAGCGCGTCCGAAGCTTCGCGCGTGGGGCAATCTCACTCATGGTTCAGTCTCTCGGGTGGCGAGGCTGCCTCCAAACGACATCCTTCGCCCAAAAATGCAGCATCGAAGTCGAGATAATAATAATTCATAGTATTTGATATTACTACATAATTTTACGATTGGATATCGTATCCGGATTGGCATGAGGCTTGCTGAGTGGTGGACGTATCGTGAATTCACCGCCACCCGCTCCGGAGATTGCGACGATGAAGAAAAATCTGCTCGGCATTCTGATTGCGCTTTGTTTGGCATCGATTGCCCCGGCCTCGGTGGCCCAGTCCGAGTCGGTGATCAAGCTCGGCTATGCGAAATGTGCGCATTGCACACCGATGTCACTCACCCCGCAATATGCCAAGGGCGTTCAGATCGATGCGGTTGGATTTAACACAGGCACGGATGCGCTGACTGCGCTTGTCTCGAAGAACATCGACGTCGCGCAGGTGACCTATCTTCATTATGCGATCGCGCTCGACAAGGGTTTCGACGTGGTCGCTATTTCCGGGCAGGTCAATGGCGGTTCGGCAATGTTGGTCGGTAATGATCTGTCGATCGTTCCGAATGACTGGGCTTCGCTCAAGAAAGTCATCGCTGACTACAAGACAGCGGGAAAGCCATTCCGCGTCGCGGCGTCCCGCGGCAACGCGCAGGACATTCATATGCGCGGCGCCTTTGCCAAGCAGGGCATCGACATCAACAAGGATGTGCAGTTCGTCAACATTCCCAATCCCTCCGATCACCTTCAGGCGCTGCGTCGCGGTGAAATCGAGCTGATCTGCACCGTGGAGCCCTTCGCCACCCAGATCCTTCAGGCCAAGGCCGCCAAGATGTTCGGCCTTCCCTATGATCAAGCGGCGGGAAAGCTCACCAACCTGATTCTGACGCGGTCGGATGTCGTCAAGGACAAACCGAAACAGCTCGAAGAGACCGTGCGTGCGGTTGTGAAAGTCGATGAATTCGTCGCGGCGGACAAGGGTGCCCTAATCGAAGTGATCTCCAAGATCACCGGCCTCGACAAGGCTATCGCCACTGGCGCTGTCGAAAACCTCGATCCGGATCCGAAGATGTACCGCGTATCGGCGCTCGCCATCGCGGCGATGATGCGCGACCTGAAATACATCAATTCCGACGTTTCGGCGGCTGTCGAGAAGAACATGGACTACCGCTTCCTGGAGGCCGCCACGGGCAAGCCGAAATCCGAACTCGGCTACTGAGCCCGGTCATGTACCAGGCCCTCGTAATGTTCAGACGACTGGATCGGTACATCGTGCCGGTTCTGATCCTCGCCGGCTGGGAAGCGTTTTCCCGATCGGGTGCGCTGCCAGCAGCACTGCTGCCGGCCCCGTCGACCGTGGCGTGGGCCTGGGCGGATTGGGTATTCGGCACCGACGGCAATACCCAGACCTATAGCGGCAACTGGTTGTTCGACATGCTCGCCAGCCTGTCGCGCGTTCTTGCGGGTTTCGCCATTGCTACGGCGCTGGCCGTATCGGTCGGGGTCGCCATCGGATGGTCCCGCACTGTCGAGGTGATCCTCGAGCCGACGCTGCAGACGCTGCGGCCGATCCCGCCGGTGTCGTGGATTCCGCTCGCCATTATCTGGTTCGGCATCGCCAACAAGCCGGCGATTTTCCTGGTGTTCCTCGGTGCGTTCTTTCCGATCCTGCTCAATACGATTCACGGCGTGAAGACCTGCGATCGCAATCTGATCCGCGCCGGCGCGATGGTGGGTGGCGGCAATCGGCAATTGCTGCGCTTCATCGTGCTGCCGGCCGCACTACCCAGCATCTTTGCCGGTCTGCGGATCGGCATCGGCTCGGCCTGGATGCTGACAGTGACGGCGGAGATGGTCGCTGTGAAAAGCGGTCTCGGCTATGTGCTGTGGGATTCCTATTATTTCCTACGCTACGACCTTGTGCTGGCTGCGATGGCCAGTATCGGCCTGCTCGGTTTTCTCAGCGATTTCGGCATCCGTCTCGTGATGGCGCGCGTCCTGCACTGGCAGCGCAACACGACGATCCAGAGCGGGGAGAGCTAGGTCATGGCGACGATCGAAATCTCCGGTGTCTCCAAGGTCTTCAAGGACGCGAAACGCAAGGCCGATGTCACGGCTCTCGACGACATCAATATCAAGGTGGAGAAGAACCAGTTTCTCTGTCTGCTCGGCCCCAGCGGATGCGGCAAGTCCACGCTTCTCAATATGATCGCAGGCTTCGAGAAGCCGTCATCCGGCACCGTCACCGTCGATGGCCAATTGATCACGGCGCCCGGTTCGGAGCGCGGCGTGGTGTTTCAGCAGGCCAACCTGATGCCGTGGCTCCCGGTCTGGGAGAATGTCGGCTTCCACCTGCTGCTGCGCGGCGGCCAGAAGGCGGTGCGCCGCGAAACAGCACAGCGCTATATCGACATGGTCGGGCTCACGGGATTTGAAAATCATTATCCGTCCGAACTGTCAGGCGGCATGAATCAGCGTGTCGGCATCGCCCGTGCATTGCTGATGAATCCGCAGGTCATCCTGATGGATGAGCCGTTCGGCGCGCTCGATGAGCAGACCCGGATGGATATGCAGAATGAACTCGTCCGGATCTGGCAGGAACACCAGGGCACGATCGTTTTCGTAACGCACGGCATCGACGAAGCACTGACGCTGGGCACGCATGTTGCCGTGATGAGCGCCCGCCCGGGGCGTATCCGCGAAATCATCCCGTTGGACCTGCCGCGGCCACGCGACATCACCAGCCCGCAGTTCAACGAAATCAAACGTCACGTTCTCGATCTGCTTCGATCTGAACGGACGAAACCATCCCTCGAAACTCTGGATCATCCATGACCAAACGTGTGCTTCTCGGAATGCTGACGCCTTCGTCGAACACGGCGCTGGAGCCGATCACGACTGCCATGCTTGGCGAATTGCCCGAGGTCTCGGCGCATTTCTCGCGTTTCAAGGTCACGGAGATCGCGCTGTCGAACAAGGCGCTCGCCCAATTCGACAATTCGGAAATCCTGCGGGCCGCAGAATTGCTGGCTCATGCGAAGGTCGATGTCATCGGCTGGAATGGAACATCCTCTGGTTGGCTCGGCTTTGAGGCGGATGTCCGCCTGTGTGAGCAGATCACCTCAGCGACCGGGATTCCTGCGACGACGTCGATGTTGGCTCTCAATGAGATTCTTGAGCATCAAAAGGTGAAGCGTCTGGGTTACGTGACGCCATATCTGGACGACGTTCAGGCCAAGATTCTGGAGAATTATGAAAAGCTGGGCTTTGCGTGCCAGGGTGAACGCCATCTCGGCCTGCAGGATAACTTCTCGTTCTCCGAAGTGCCCGTTGTGCAACTCGAGGATATGACGCGGGACGTGGCCAAGGAAAAGCCAGACGCTATCACGATCATCTGCACCAATTTGAGAGTTGCACCATCCACGGCGAAACTGGAAAGGGAAACGGGCATTCCGGTCTATGACACCATCGCCACCGTGGTCTGGAAATGCCTGAAGATGGCTGGCGTCGATACCAAACGCGTCACCCAATGGGGATCGCTGTTTCAGAAAGTCTAATACTTGTCTGTATGCACCCTGCGTTGCTGAAGTGATGAGGTTTTGCTCATGACCGCTTTCGATATCGTCATTCGTCATGGCACCATTGCAACCGCGAGCGAAACCTACAAAGCCGATGTAGGCATCAGGAACGGCCGCATCGTTGCCATCGGCGAAGCGCTGACCGAGGCGAACGAGACGGTTGATGCAACCGGTCTGCTGGTGCTGCCCGGCGGTATCGACAGCCACGTTCATATTGCGCAGCCGTCCGGTCCGGGCATTGTCATGGCCGATGATTTCGAGAGCGCGACGCGCGCGGCGGCCTTCGGTGGCAACACCTTCGTGATGCCTTACTGTCTGCAGGCGAAGGGCCAACCGATCCGAGAGGCGTTGAAGAATTATCACACGCTTGCCGATCAGAATTGCCATATCGATCATTCCTTTCACCTGATCATCGCCGATCCCAGTGAAGCGGTACTCGGGCAGGAGCTGCCAGCCTTGATCGCCGACGGCTACACCTCGCTCAAGGTCTTCATGACCTATGAAGACCTCGCGCTGAGCGATCTGCAGATCTTGCAGGTACTGGCCGTGGCGCGTGAAGCCGGTGCACTAGTTCAGGTTCATGCGGAGAATTACGACGCCATCCGTTTTCTGGTCGACAAGCTCGAACGCGACGGCAATGTCGGCCCGTATTTTCACGCCAAGTCGCGGCCTATCGTCGTTGAGCGCGAAGCCACGCACCGGGCCATCTCGCTGGCAGAACTGGTCGACGTGTCGATGGTGGTGGTTCATGTCTCCAATCGGGAGTCCATGGAAGAGATCCGCCGCGCTCAGATGCGCGGGTTGACGATCCATGGCGAGACCTGTCCGCAATATCTCGTGCTGACCGAGGAGGATCTGAAGGATCTGGGTATGGAGGGGGCGAAATATGTCTGCTCGCCGCCACCGCGCGATCTCGCCAGCCAGCAGGCGTGCTGGGAAGGTCTGCAGCAGGGCGTATTCACACTGTTCTCGTCGGATCATTGCCCGTTTCGCTATGACGACGTGCAGGGCAAGCAACCACCCAACGCGCGTACCAGCTTCCGCTGGATTCCGAACGGCATTCCCGGTGTCGAGACGCGCCTTCCGATCCTGTTCTCGGAAGGTGTCAGCAAGGGCCGCATCACGCTCAACCAGTTCGTGGCGCTGACATCGACCAATCATGCGAAGACCTATGGCCTCACCGGCAAGGGCTCCATCGCCATCGGCTACGATGCCGATATCGCGCTGTGGGATCCGAAGCGCCAAGCAACGCTTACCCAGGCGAACCTGCATCACGGCGCCGATTACACACCTTATGAAGGTCTGCAGATTACGGGCTGGCCGGTGGCAACGATGCTGCGCGGGAAATTCATTACGCGCGACGGCAAGCTCATCGGCGGAAAAGGCGAAGGACGCTATGTCAGCCGTACGGCGCCATTTCCCGGCAAGGGCGCGACATCATCGGCCGCGTAACAGCGCGCGGTCGTCGCGCGCGCAGGCAGTGATGAATTCCAGCACGGCGCGCACCGACGGCTGATCGACGAGGTCCGGATGGGCCAACAGCCAGATGTCGGACAGGCTGGCCAGCTTCTGCGGCGCCACGCGGATCAGATCCGCATGGGCGTCGCCGACAATGCATGACAGTACGCAGATGCCGATTCCTGCGCGGACCGCTGCGAGCATATCCGCTTGCGACGAGCAGCGGATGGCGACAGTGGCGTCCTTGGTGACGTGGTCGCTCCAGCGCCCCAGTTCCGAGTTCGAGGATTTGTCCGCGAAGCCGATGACCGTGTGATCTTTCCACGCACCGCGTTGCTCCGGCAGCGGGTATCTCGCCGCATAGTCACGTGACGCATAGAAGCCGACGCCGAGCTTGGCGATTTTCCGTCCGGTGAGATTTTCTTCACCAGTCTGATACAGCCGCAGCACGATGTCGGCTTCGCGCTTGCGCACGCTGACCGGGAAGGGATGCGTCACCAGCTGGATCTCGACATGCGGATGCTGGCGGATGAAAGCACCGATATGCGGCATCAACCAGAAATTCGCCAGCGTCGGTCCGATCGACACCTTGACCACGCCACGTGCGCTCTGGCCCGACGCGCCGGCCACGGCTTCCGCCTTCAGCGCGGCCTCGGCCATCGCCTTGGTGTTCTCGTGAAACCGTCGCCCGCGGGCAGTCAGCACCAGCCCTTCGTCGGAGCGCACGAACAGCTTGGTGCCAAGTTGCTTCTCCAGCGCCGCGACCTCGCGGCTGACGGTCGGGTGGCTGGTGCGCAACTGCCTGGACGCGCCGAGATAGCTTCCGGCGTCGACCACGGCATTGAAGGTGCGACAGAGATCCCAGTCCATGTGATCAAATCCGGAAGGCTAATTGTTCAAGTTCGAACAACACGCGCGGGCGGTCAACCCCTATAGTTCGATTATAAAAATATAAGGAAACGCCTATGTCGCTCCCCAAAGCTCTCGATGGCACCCTCGAGCTGCCCGTGCTCGGTTCCCCGCTGTTCATCGTCTCCGGTCCTGAACTCGTCATTGCGCAATGCAAGGCCGGTATCGTCGGTTCGTTTCCAGCGCTGAATGCGCGGCCGGTGGAAGTGCTCGATCAGTGGCTGACGCGCATCGAGGATGAGCTCGGCGAATACAAGGCGAAGAATCCCGGCAAGAAGGTTGCGCCCTATGCGGTGAACCAGATCTGCCACGCGTCCAACGATCGGCTGATGAAGGACATGGAGACCTGTGTGAAGCACAAGGTTCCGATCATTATCACCTCGTTGCGTCCGCCGTCAGAAATCGTCGAAGCCGCGCATTCCTATGGCGGCGTCGTGTTTCATGACGTTATCAACGTCAAGCATGCGCGCAAGGCAGCCGAGCAGGGCGTCGATGGACTGATCCTGGTCTGCGCCGGTGCGGGTGGCCATGCCGGCACGCTGTCGCCCTTTGCGCTGGTGCGCGAAGTGAAGCAGTGGTTCAAGGGGACTGTGCTGGTATCTGGTGCAATCTCGGACGGTTACGGGATTGCATCGGCGCTCGCGCTCGGCGCAGACCTCGCATATATGGGTACGCGCTTCATTGCGACCGAAGAAGCCAATGCCGACCCGGCCTACAAGAAGGCGCTGACCGAATTCGCCGCGCATGACACGGTCTACACCAACCTGTTCACTGGCATTCACGGCAACTATCTCGGCCCGTCCATCGCAGCCGCCGGTCTCGATCCCGATAATCTACCGGTGGCCGACAAGACCAAGATGAATTTCGGTTCCGGCGGCAACATGAAGGTCAAGGCCTGGAAGGATATCTGGGGCTGTGGCCAGGGCATCGGCCAGATTACCGATGCACCGTCGGTGGCTGAACTCGTCGACCGTCTGAAGAACGAATATGCGGAGGCGACCTCGGACTTTGCGAGACGGGCACGCGCATAAGCGCGGCCCGATAAAAACAAAACGGGAGTGGACAATCATGGCATCAGTGATGCTGAAGACGCTTGGGCTGTTTGCTCTTGCCGTAGGTCTGCATGCAACGACGCAGGCGACCGCCAACACCAAGGAAGAAATAAAAATCGGGCAGACGCTGCCCTATAGTGGCCCGCTGTCGGGCTTCGGCGTGATCGGCCGCGCGCAGGAAGCCTATTTCGCCAAGCTTAATGCCGACGGGGGCATCAACGGGCGCAAGATCAAGTTCATCAGCCTCGATGACGCCTATTCGCCGCCGAAGACCGTGGAACAGACCCGTAAGCTGGTCGAGCAGGACGAGGTCCTGATGATGTTCGGGACACTCGGTACCGCGACCAACAACGCGGTGCATCGCTACCTGAACAGCAAGAAGATTCCGCAACTGTTCGTGCTATCAGGCGCGACAAAATGGGCCGACCCGAAGGCATTCCCGTGGACCATGCCGGGCATGGCCGCATATGAATCGGAAGGCGTCGTCTATGCCAAGCACATCCTGAAGACCAAGCCGGATGCGAAGATCGCCATTCTGGCGCAGAACGACGATCTCGGAAAAGACTATGTGGCCGGCTTCAAGCGGGCCTTGGGCGACAAGGCCGCGAATATGATCGTGTCCGAGGCGACCTACGAGACCAGCGCTCCGACGATCTCATCGCAGCTCGCGGCGCTCAAGTCGTCAGGGGCGAATGTCCTGTTCGGCGCGGTCGTCGGAAAATTCTCGTCGCAGATGATCAAGGGCGTCGCCGAGATCGGCTGGAAGCCTGACCTGATGTTCGTCCCCACGTCCGCTTCGTCGATCACCTTTCTGGAACCGGCAGGTCTGGACAACGCCACCGGCCTGATCACGTCGAGTTATCAGAAAGACATCAACGACGCTTCATGGGCCAACGACGAGGACGTGAAGGCCTATTTCGCCTTCATGAAGGAAAGCCTGCCGTCGGCTGACCCGCGCAATACCAACTATGCGACGGGGTTCCTGAACGCGCACCTTATCACGCACATCCTCAAGGCGTGTGGCGACGATGTCAGCCGGGAGAACATTCTGCGTCAGGCGACATCAATGAAGAACGTCAAGCTGCCGCTGCTGTTGTCAGGTGTCACAGTCAATACTGACAAGGACGACTATCTTTCGTTCCAGCAGCTGCGGCTGCGCCGTTTCAACGGCAAGAACTGGGAAGGCTTTGGCGAATTGCTCGACGATCAGTGAGCGACTGTGCCATCACATAGACAGAAAAGAGATCGAAGCCGGCAATGGCTTCGTCGAAGAACAGAGTAAGGGCGGACTATGATTATCAGCGGCGACCGGGCGATCGGCTATCCGGACATCATGCAGCGCATCGCCAGGGTGGCGACCGGATTCAAGAGCCTCGGTGCGGGCGCCGATGCGCCGGTTGGCATGATGCTGCGTAACGATTTCGCCCTGTTCGAGACGGCTTTCGGCGCTGGCGCCCTCGGCGCACGTGTGGTGCCGATCAACTGGCATCTGAAAGGTGAAGAGGTCAGCTATATTCTTGCTGACAGCGGCGCGAAGCTGCTGGTTTGCCACGCCGACCTGTTGCCGCAGATCGCGGAAAGCCTGCCAAAGGGGTTGCCGCTTCTGGTCGTGCGCACGCCGCCGGAAATCTCCGCCGCCTATGGCATTCCCGAGGCCGCGACCGAAGTGCCTGCCGGCTGCACCGACTTCGATATCTGGCGCGAGCAGCAGGCGCCGATGGAGAACGCTCCCAAGCGCGCGCTGACCATGTTCTACACATCCGGCACCACCGGCCGTCCGAAAGGCGTGACGCGTGCGCCGATGACGCCTGAACAGGCAGCGGCATCCGAGCGCGTCGGCGGCATCGCCTATGGGCTGAAGCCGAATGAAGATCAGATCATCCTGATGAACGGGCCGATGTATCATTCGGCGCCGAGCTCCTACGGATTGATGGCATTCCGCCACGGCAGCACGATCGTCCTTGAACCGCGCTTCGAACCCGAGGATTTGCTGCAGCTCACGGAAAAGCATCGCATCACCAATATGCATATGGTGCCGACCATGTTCGTGCGGCTACTGCGGCTGCCGGACGAGGTGAAGTCGCGCTATGACCTGTCATCGTTGCGTTTCATCATCCATGGCGCAGCGCCGTGTCCTATCCATGTGAAACAGGCGATGATCACCTGGTGGGGACCGGTGATCAACGAATATCTCGGCTCTACCGAGACCGGCGTGCCGATCTGGCATTCGTCGGAAGAAGCTCTGAGGAAGCCGGGCACGGTCGGCCGCACCATCGAGGGCGGCGTGGTCAAGATCTTCGACGCCGATGGCAAGGAATGTCCGGTCAACGTGCCCGGCGAAATCTTCATGCGGCAGACCTCGGTGCCGGATTTCGACTATCAGGGCCGCCCCGACGCGCGGGCGGAAGCCGGTCGTGAGGGCCTGATTAGCGTCGGCGACGTCGGCTATCTCGATGAGGATGGCTATCTTTTCATGTGCGATCGCAAGCGCGACATGGTCATCTCTGGCGGTGTGAACATTTATCCCGCCGAGATCGAGAATGCGCTGATCGGTATGGACGGCGTGCGCGACTGCGCAGTCTTCGGCGTGCCGGATGACGAGTTCGGCGAACGGCTGGTCGGCTGCGTCGAACTCGAAGATGATGCGCAGCTCTCCTCGTCCGAGATCCAGGCCTATCTCAAGCAGCGGCTTGCCAACTTCAAGGTGCCGAAGGAAATCCACTTCCACGCGGCATTGCCGCGCGAGTCGACCGGTAAGATCTTCAAGCGCAAGCTGCGCGATCGATACGGTGCCGCGCCGGCTGCTTAATCGCCAATTGTCGTCGCAAGGGCTCCTTGCAATGACGGCGCAAAAAAGGCGCCGAACTCGTTGCTCGGCGCCTTTTCTCTTTCGAGGACAGCGGCGATCAGGTGTTGATCCAGACCGCCTTGATGTTGAGATATTCGTCGATGTGATGGACGCCGGACTCGCGGCCATAGCCGCTCATCTTGTAGCCGCCGAACGGCACCGCGGGATCCATCGCCTGATAGCAATTGATCCAGACCGAGCCTGCCTGCAGGGATTTCGCGAGGCGATGCGCCTTGCTGACATCCCTCGTCCAGACGCCGCTGCCGAGACCGAATGTCGTGTTGTTGGCGCGCTGCACCAGTTCGTCCATGTCGGTGAAGGAGATCGCCGAAATCACCGGCCCGAAGATCTCTTCCTGCGCGATCTTCATGGTGTCCTGGACGTTGGCGAACACGGTCGGCTGCACGAAGAAGCCCTTCGAAAGTTCGCCGTCCATCAGGCGGCCACCGCCGGACAGCGCCTTGGCGCCTTCGCCGCTTCCGGTGGTGAGATAACCGGTGACGCGATCGAGCTGTTCCTTGGAGACCAATGGCCCGAGCTGAGTGTCGGGATTGGCACCATTACCGACCTTCAACTTCCCAGCGAATTCGGCGACGCGGCCGACGAATTCGTCATAGATCTTCTTTTCGACGAATAAGCGCGTACCGGCGCTGCAGATCTGGCCGGAATTCGCGAACACCGCCATGGCGGCGCCGGGAACGGCGGCATCGAGGTCGGCATCCGAAAACACGATGTTCGGGGACTTGCCGCCGAGCTCGAGCGACACGCGCTTGAGGTTGCCGGCCGAGGCGCGGATGATCGACTGGCCCGTGAAGTGGGAACCGGTGAAGGCGACCTTGTTGACGTCCATATGCGAGGCCAGCGCGGCACCGGCGGTTTCGCCATAGCCTGGCACGACGTTGATGACGCCGGCCGGGAAGCCGGCTTCCAATGCCAGCTCACCGAGGCGTAGCGAGGTCAGCGGTGCTTCTTCCGCTGGCTTCAGCACAATGGTGCAGCCGGTGGCAATGGCAGGGCCGATCTTCCAGATGCTGGCTGACAGCGGCGAGTTCCACGGAATGATTGCGCCGACGACGCCGACGGGCTCTTTCAGCGTGTAGGAGAAGATCTCGCCTGGCAGTGAGTTTTCGATGGTCTCGCCGTAGATCAGCGTGGCCTGGCCGGCATAGAAGCGGAGCATGCCGAGGATGCGCTGCTTGCCAGCGAAAGTGCGCATGACCGGCGCGCCCATATCGAGCGTATCGAGCAGAGCGAGTTCATCGAAATGCTTCTCGACAAGGTCGGCGAATTTCAGCAGCAGCGCCTGGCGCTCGTAGGGTTTGGCCTTGCTCCATGGGCCTTCGAAGGCGCGGCGGGCGGCGGCGACCGCAAGGTCGATATCCCCAGCATCGCCTTCGGCGACGGTGGCCAGCAGTTCACCGGTGGCTGGATTATGCGTTTCGAACTTCTTGCCGGATTGGGCGTCCTGCCATTTGCCGTCGATCAGCATCTGCTTGTAGGAGCCGTTCGCGTAGGGGTGCGCGGTGGCAGAGATTGGCTGCATCAAGCCCATAATGTGATCCTCCCGGACGTTTGTTTGAAGTGCCGTTGTAGCGCGTGGAATATATCGTTTTCGCGAAACGGGTAAAGGCGGGGAACCCGAAACGACTTGCATGGGAGGTCTTCGCGACCAATTCATGATCGTGAATTCGTTCGCGGTGTCGTGAATGCGGATTAGTGTCGTGCGTGATATTGAGAGCGCCACGCTCATTTGTCCCGATCACGATCCCGATCGATTGGACGCCTTCTAAAATCCCGAATTGCTGGAGTGCACCATGCCCCACGCTGCTCTGTCCCCCGGTTCTGTTGCCGTCATTACGGGAGGCGCCTCCGGCATCGGCCTTGCCGCAGCAATTGCGTTTGCGCGGCTCGGCCTGCGCATCTGCATCATAGATTTGGGCGAAGATCGTCTGGTTGATGCGGCTGGCAAGATCGCCGGTGTGGCGCGCGGCGGGCGTGACGATGTGATGACGGCCGCTGTCGATGTCAGTGACGTCGGCGCGATGACCAGACTAGCCGCCGATGTTCAGGCGCGCTTCGGTGGCTGCGACGTGTTGATGAACAATGCCGGCATCCAGGTGCCGACCTCGGCGCTCGGCCCGCGCGACAATTGGGAGCGGCTCATCGGCGTCAATCTGTGGGGCGTCGTCAATGGCTGTCAGGCCTTCGCGGCGGAGATGATTGCGCGCAAGCGGCCGAGCCTGATCATCAATACCGGCTCGAAGCAGGGGATCACCACGCCGCCGGGCAATCCCGCCTACAATGTCTCCAAGGCCGGCGTGAAGGCCTATACCGAGGCGCTGGCGCATGAGCTCCGCAATACCGATGGCTGTCAGGTCTCCGCGCATCTTTTGATCCCCGGCTTTGTCTTCACGCCGCTCGCGGCCGGCGGGCGCACTGAGAAGCCGGATGCGGCGTGGACAGCCGAACAGACGGTGGACTTCATGATGCAACGGCTCGAAGCCGACGACTTCTATATCCTGTGCCCGGACAACGACGTGCCGCGCGCGCTCGACGAGCGCCGCATGTTGTGGGCCATTGGGGACGTCGTCGAGAATCGCCCGGCGCTGTCGCGCTGGCATCCCGATTATGCCGATGCCTTCGCAGAATTCGTCAAACGCAAATAAAACAACGAGGGAGAAACGCCGTGGACTACGTCAAATTTGGAAATACCGGCCTCGATGTCTCGCGTCTGTGTCTGGGGTGCATGACCTATGGCGTCTCCGATCGCGGCGCGCATGCGTGGACGCTGGATGAAGAGAACAGCCGGCCGCTGATCAAGCAGGCCATCGAGCTCGGCATCAATTTCTTCGACACGGCGAATGTCTATTCGGATGGCACGTCGGAGGAAATCGTCGGCCGCGCGCTGAAGGATTTCGTACGGCGTGATGACGTGGTGCTGGCCACCAAGGTGTTCAATCGCATGCGACCGGGGCCGAATGGCATGGGCCTGTCGCGCAAGGCGATCATGACCGAGATCGATCATAGCTTACGCCGGCTCGGCACTGATTATATCGATCTCTACCAGATCCACCGTCTCGACAAGAACACGCCGATCGAGGAGACGCTGGAGGCGCTGCACGACGTCGTGAAAGCCGGCAAGGTCCGCTATATCGGTGCGTCCAGCATGTATGCGTGGCAATTCTCCAAGGCGCTCTATACGTCGCGGCTGAACGGTTGGACCGAATTCGTCAGCATGCAGAATCATGTCAATCTGCTGAACCGCGAGGAAGAGCGCGAGATGTTGCCGCTCTGCGCCGATCAAAAGATCGCCGTGATGCCGTGGAGCCCGCTCGCGCGCGGGCGCCTGACGCGTGCATGGGATGAGGTGAGCGAGCGCCAGCAGAGTGATGAATTCGGCAAGACGCTCTACGTGCAGTCCGAGGCTTCCGATCGCAAGATCGTCGAGCAGGTTGCTGGCGTCGCCAAGGTGCGCGGCGTGCCGCAGGCACAGGTCGCGATGGCTTGGCTGTTGCAGAAGAAGGGCATCACGTCACCGATCATCGGCGCATCGAAGCCTGCGCATCTGACAGATGCGGTGGCGGCGCTGTCGTTGAAGCTGACGAGTGAGGAGATTTCTGCCCTTGAAGCGCCGTATGTGCCGCATGCGGTGGCGGGGTTTGGTTAGACAGCTGCGGAACGAGAGGTTTTCACGGATCTCTCCCCACGTCATTGCCGGGCTTGACCCGGCGATCTAACTTTCGGCGCGTGGGGCAAAGATGGATACGCGGGTCAAGCCCGCGTATGACGATCTAGAGTGAGGAGGCCAAGCCCCTAGCTATACCGCTTCTCCTTGCCGTCCTCGGCGTACCAGTCGAATGGTTCATCCGAGAGATTGACGATGACGTTCTGGATCTGGGTGTATTCCTCATAGGCGACGATGCCGTTCTCGCGGCCGATGCCGCTCATCTTGAAGCCGCCCCAGGGCGAGCAGGGGTCGATGCGGTGGTGGTCGTTGATCCAGACGATGCCACTCTCGAGCTGATGCGCCACACGGTGGGCGCGGGTGACGTCGCGGGTCCAGATCGAGGTGGCCAAACCGAATTCGGTGCCGTTGGACAGCGCGATCGCTTCCTCTTCGGTGTCGAACGGGATCACTACGACCACCGGTCCGAAGATCTCTTCCTGTGCGATCCGCATATTGCCCGCCACATTCGTGAAAATGGTCGGCTGGTGATAGTAGCCGTTCTCGAACAGCTTGCCGTCCGGGCGCTTGCCGCCGGCGGCAAGCGTCGCGCCTTCTTCCAGACCGATTTTGACGTAGCGCTCGGTGAGTTCGCGCTGTTTGGCCGAGACGAGGGGGCCCATCTGCGTCGCCATGTCCTGCGGATCGCCGATCCGGATCGCATTGGTGCGCTTCACCAGTTCGGCGACGACGGCGTCATGCACGGAGCGTTGCACCAACAGCCGAGCACCCTGCACGCAGGTCTGGCCGGTTGCGATGAAGGACGCGAACAGTGCAGCCGCGACGCCGCGCTCGATGGGCGTATCGTCGAACAGGATGACCGCGGCCTTGCCGCCGAGCTCGGCCGCCACCTTGGTGAGGTTGGCGCCGGCCAGTGATGCCACCATCTTGCCGGTCTCGGTGCCGCCGGTGAGGTCGATCTTCTTGATGCGTTTGCTGGTGGTCAGCGCCTTGCCGGCGGTGGCGCCGTAGCCGGGCACGACATTATAGACGCCGTCGGGCACGCCGGCTTCCTTGAAGATGTCGCCCAGCAGCAGAGGCGTGATCGGTGCCAGTTCGCTCGGCTTCACCACCATCGTATTGCCGGCTGCCATCGACGGCGCGATCTTCTTGGTGAGGATCAGGAGCGGATGATTCCATGGCGTCACATGGCCGACGACGCCCAGCGGGACACGGCGGGTATAGTTCAGGAAGTTGCCGCCGAAGGGCGGGACGGTGTCCTCATGGGTGCGCGCCAGCGCGCCGAAATAGCGAAACCATTCCGGCAGCCGGCCAAGTTGCGCGCTCATCTCGCGGCGGGCGCGGCCGATCTGGTCGACCTCGATGGTCACCAGTTCAGGGAGCTTCTTGGCCAGCAGCTCGCCGGCCCGGTGCATGATGTCGCCGCGGACTGCGCCAGGCGTCGCCGCCCAGATTTTGCCGGCGCGTTCGGCGGCGTCGATGGCCAGGTCGATATCCTTCTCGTGGCCCTCGGCGACATCGGCCAGATGGCTGCGGTCCTTCGGGTTCTCGATCCTGATGGTGCGGCCGGTCGAAGCTGGTTGAAACCGGCCATCGATATAAAGCCCGAACGGGCGACCATCGTTCATCATTGGCATGTCCTTGAATTTGCATCGTGATCGGCCTGACGGCGGTAGCCGCTTCGGCGGACTATGACTAATCAGAAACAGGTGATTTTGCGATCAACGCGCGGTTGCAGCGCGGTGATTGAAGCGGATCGCTGAAACCGATTGCAGAAAGTCGCCTGTGGATTCTTTGAGCCCGGAAAGGCGCTCTTAACCGGTACTCATGCACGTTGGCGATGACGCCGAGGACTCCGGTATCGTTTAATATTGACGCAACGCTTAGCCGATTATTGAAGGCAACCGAAAGCGCGGCAGGAGATTTTTTCAATGACCAAGCTGGACGCAGAAGTCGACGATCTCATCGCCGCCTGCCACGGCGACACCCGTGGCACCGTTGCTGCGCTCATTCTCGTCAACCAGCAGCTCGAGACCGAACTGGCCGAGCTGCGCGCGCAGATGGCCGCACGTCCGTCCGATGACCAGATGGTGCACGCCGTTCTGCACTGATTGGTGACTTGATGCAGCGCAAGTGCGCCACAAGATTCGCGGTGTATAAATTCAATCTCGGCTGGGATTCGGAACGCCCTTTTGGCGTAATCGGAATCCAGGGATGGAGGTTTGAATGCCCAGACAATTTGGACTGAAGGCGACACCGATGGCAGCGTCCGCGCCTGCGGCGTGCAAAACGACGCTTGGCCTGATCGGATGGATGTTTGCGCCGAAGAACCGCGTGTCGCGTGGTGCCGCAGCGGTGAGGCGCTTATCGTCATACACGGCGCTACCCTATGCGCCAGCAAGCTGGCGCGGCTCCCGTGGCCGGCGATCGGTCTCGGTCAACTGAAATCCGTGTGACATCGCGCGCTAGCGCGTCGAGCGTTTGTCGAGGGTGGCTCGTTCCTTGATTGGCGGCTCTTCCAGAAATTTGTTGGTCGGGGATGGGTCGTCCGTCAGCCAGTCCACGAAGTGGACGGCATTTTCGATCCAGTCCATCAATCTCGTCCAGGCGCGCGTCAGGGCATGTGGCATGCCGATTAGTCGCAGATAGCGCGGCTTGGGTTCAGTAGAGCAGCAAGAGCGGTGGATTAGGCTGTCAGGCGGCCTTCATCATTCTTGGCTTGTCGTTGCCAGTTGTGCAGTCGGTGGCGATCTGATCGTCACCAGTTGCCTGCGACGCAGGGCGGACTGCATCTCGCCGAACACTTCGACGACAGTGCGCAGCTCCTCGATCTGCATCGGCCTCGGTCCCTCGTGATATCCCCGCAAATACCTGGCCGCGGCGACGATCGCCGGCGAAAGCGGCGACTTCAGCTTGTCTTCGCCAAAGCGGGCGTCAGCGAATGAGAAGGAATGCGGTCGCGACGATGAAAACGAGAGCAAGTCCGCCAACCATTCGCCAGTTCTTCGATGCTTCCGCGTTGAGGCCGATGCGATTCGATTTAGTCGTGACGGAACGAGCGAGCCAGTTGGTCCTCGATTGGCTTGCGGAGATAGGAGAATGCCGTACGGGAGCCATTCTGAATATAGGCTTCGACCGGCATACCCGGGACAAGTGCCTTCTGGCCGAGCTTGGCGAGTTCTCCGTCGACGAGGGCAATACGCGCGACATAATAGGACACACCGGACTGCGGGTCTTTTGTGAGATCGGCCGCTATGCGGGTAAGTCTTCCGTTGAGATCCGGCGTGACAGCGGAATCGAATGCGGTGAAACGCAGCTTCGCGGATTGACCTAATCGGAGGCGGTCAATCATTTGCGGATCGACCCGCGCCTCGACCACGAGAGAATCTTTCTCCGGAACGATGAGCATCAACTGCTCGCCCGCGGTAATAACGCCGCCCACCGTATGAATCGTCTTCTGGTGAACCATCCCGTCCTGTGGCGCCCGCAGCATCACGCGCGCGAGTTGATCGACCGCCGCGATCCGGCGCTCGGAGAGATCGGCTATCTTGATCTCCACCTCGCGTAGCTCGGTCGCGATCTCGCGTCGCTGATCCTGCACGACCTGCAAGGTCTGTAGTTCTGTCTCGGTGATGCGGCCTTTGGCCCGCGCCGTTTCGGCGATCAATTGCCCTTCCTCGCCGATCAATCGCGCAGCCTCGCGTTCGAGTGTGGTCAGCCGTGCGTAGGGAATTAGATTTTTCTCGAAGAGCTGGCGAACCCCTTCGAGTTCGCGTTGGATCAGCCGGATCTGTTCGCGCTTCGACTCGATCTGAGCGGCAAGGCCATGGATCTCCTCACCGATCTGCGACGTGCGCTCGCGCAGTTGCGACTGTTGGCCGCTGACGGCTTCGCGTCGTCTGAGCAACAGGCTTGTCTCACCGGCGACGATCTCGGCGATCGCAGGCAACTCGATACGGTCCGCAAGCTCGCCCGGTATCACGAAAGCGTCGCGGCCATCCTGTTCCGCGCGCAGCCGCGCTCGGCGCGTCCAGAACTGGTTGAGCTGGTTTTCGATCAGCGCCAGGTTGGCTCGCGTCATGGTCTCGTCAAGCCGGACCAGAACGTCGCCTGCGCGCACGCGGTCCCCGTCATTGACAAGAATTTCGGCGACCACCCCGCCGGTCGGATGCTGAATCCTGCGCACGTTGCTATCGACGACGATCTGTGCGGGCGCTATCACCGCGCTCGCGAGTGGCGCGGTTGCCGCCCAGACGCCAGCGGTGGAGATCGCCACGGCGAGTATAGCCAGCCCCGCATATGTAGTGCGCTGGATATCGCGGAAGGGATCAGGGCGGCTTGGGTTGGACGCTGCAGAATTTGGCATCAGGTTTCCTCAGCTTCGGCCGTCAGCGGTCATGCGAACTTCGTGCACCGGCTGTGGCGCCACCTGGTTTGCAGGGTGTTGCGAAGCAAGCGCCTTGCGCAGGACTTCATCTTTCGGACCAAATGCCTGGACCTGGCCATTGGCGAGCGTCATCACGAGATCGACCCCTGCGAGAGCCGCCGGGCGGTGCGCGACGATGATGGCGATTCCGCCGCGCTCACGTACGCCCTTGATTGCCTGAGTCAAAGCAGCGTCGCCTTCGACGTCGAGATTAGCATTCGGTTCGTCGAGCACCACCATGAACGGGTCCCTATAGAGCGCGCGTGCAAGCGCTACCCGTTGCCGCTGCCCACCAGAGAGGGCAGCGCCGGCTTCGCCGATCCGCATTTCGAAGCCCTTTGGCAGGTTGAGGATCATGTCATAGGCGCCGGCGGCTTTCGCGGCGGCAATGACAGTCGGTCCATCCATCTCCGGATCGAAACGGGCAATGTTCTCAGCCACCGTGCCGTCGAACAGTTCGACATCTTGCGGCAAGTAGCCCATCAAGCCGCCCCGAACTTCCGCGGGCCACTGGTCGAGGGTTGCGCCATCGAGGCGGATCTCGCCGCGCGCAGCAGGCCAGATCCCGACCAGCGCACGCGCCAACGTGGATTTGCCTGACGCTGACGGTCCGATGATTCCAACAGCCTGGCCGGCCTTGAGCTGGAACGTGGCATTCTGAACGATGGCCTTGGTGCCACCCGGCGCGGCGACGAAAACCTGATCGACCGTGAGAATGTGTTGAGCACGTTCCGGCGCAACGGCAGAAGGGCTCTCGTCTTGAGACGACAGCGCTTCGCGTAGCCGCTGCCAGGCCTGGCGGGCGCCGACGAAAGGACGCCAAACCGAGATCGCCAGTTCGACGGGAGCCAGCGCACGGCTGCCCATGATCGAGGAGGCAATCATGACACCACTGCTGGCCTGTCCTTCGATTACCAGCCAAGCGCCTAATCCGAGCAATGCCGATTGCAAGATGAACCGCAGGGTCTTCGACAGCGTGCCAAGTGCACCAGCAATGTTGGAACCGTTCTGCTGAGCGGCGATCTGATCGGCATTGGCTGCGCCGATGCGTGAGATGACGCGTCGCTCCATGCCGAGGGCGGCGACGACCTCGGCATTGCGGCGTCCGGCCTCCAGCTGGATGTTGCGTATGGCGGCATTGCGGGATGCTTCTCGCGTGGGCTTCCGCGTCAGAATTTCCGTGAGAAGAGCAATGCCGAACAGAATGGTTGCGCCGCCGACCAGGGTCCATCCAAGATACGGATGCAGTAGGAAGCACCCGGCGAGATATAGCGGCATCCATGGCAGATCGAACAGCGTTGTCGGCCCGAGGCCGGACAGGAACCCGCGCACTGAATCCAGATCATGCGCGAGTTGAACACCGCCGCCGCGGCTGGACTTCAACGGTGATCGCAAAATGGCGGAATTCACTGGCTCCCACAATGCACCATCAAGTGCAGCTCCGATGCGTGTGAGGATCCGCTGGCGCAGCCAGTCGAATACGCCCTGCACGGCGTAGATCGCAATTACGATAACCGACAGCGATACGAGAGTAGGAATGCTACGTGAGGGAATGACGCGGTCATAGACCTGCAGCATGTAGATGGATCCGGTCAGCATCAGGATGTTGACCACGGCGGAGAACAACCCGACAGACAGGAATGCGCTGCGACAAGAAGCGAGAGCAGCGCCCGGAAGGTCTCGGTGTCTCGATCCGGCTGCTCTGTCTGCCGAAAATGCTGTGGTCATATTTCACCTGGGCCAGTAAGCGACAGCGATGCGCGCCGATCGAGTTCGTTATCTGGCTTCAGCGTCAACTACGTGACAGCGCGTGGACTGCGTGCGCGTGCAATGATGCAGTCGCTCGATCGGCCACACGAATTACGAGCGATGTTGCGCGGCAAGACACTGCAACAGCAAACACATTTGTTCTTGCGCATCGTGTACGTGAACTTCGAGCGTTGTCTGCCGCGTGATCGTTGGAGATTTCGAATTCAGTGTCGCTCGATCAGTTCCATCGTCCTTCGATGCGAGCTGCTACCAATCCGAGGTGGAGCAACGCGCAACGCTTTGCACTTTTGCTGGTGTGGCACGATGTCGCGATTTTATGTGTCGCCTTTGTAGAGTCGAGCAAAAAGGGCTGTCGGCGCGGGGCTTCACTGCGACGTTAGAAACCAGTCACGCGGCTGTTAAATCGACGTGGCTACATCCGTCGCATTAACTTTTCGTTAACCAACAGGCGGTCGGTCGCGCGTCTTCGCATTTGCGGAGCGAGCGATGTTCGACGCGCGCCTCAATGATGGAAGCAGATTTCATGTCAACGACATATCACGCTCTTGCCGTTAGCGATCTCGTCCAGGATTGGTCCAATGCCGGCGCGATCAGCGCCGATGACAATTGGTCTTCCGTTCCATCGATCGTCGGCTATCTCGGTGACATCAACGCTGGTTCGCCAACTGGCACCGATCCGCGGACATTGACCGGCGCTGCGCTCGGCGCTGTCGATGTGATCGCCAATCAGACCGCCCCGAATTCTCTTACCAATGGCGGCGTTGCGGAATTCGCTGTTGCCAATCCGACCATTGCGCTGAACGGCTCGGGTACTGCCGACGCACCGAGCCTCGTGCTTTATCTCGATGCGAGCGGCCGCGATAATGTGCGACTGACTTTCAATGCGCGGGATCTCGACGGCAGCGCAGACGATGCGTCCCAGCCAATTGCGGTGCAGTACCGGATCGGTTCAACCGGGACCTGGACGAATGTGCCGGGTGGCTACGCTGCCGACGTGACTACCGCGAATGCCGCTACTCAAGTGACGCCTTTCAATTTGCTGCTGCCGTCCGAAGTCAATGGGCACGCGGACTTGCAGGTCCGGATCCTCACCGCCAATGCCGGTGGCAATGACGAGTGGGTCGGGATCGACGATATCCGCGTTACGAGCAACGCCAGCACCCCGGTCCCAGGCCAGACTGTCGGCTTTTCTGCAGGCACGCTGTCGGTCTCGCATGACGAGGGCAATAGGGGCTCGACGGTCTATCAATTCACCGTGGAGCGCAGTGGTGGCACCGACGGCGATGTCTCATTCTCCGGAACTATTGCCTCTGCGCAGACCGACGCATCGGACTTCGTCGGAAGCGTGCCGAGCAGCTTTAGCGGCGTGATTCCGGCTGGGCAGGGCTCAGCAACGGTAACCGTCATGGTCGCCGGTGACACCACCAGCGAGCCGAATGAAAATTTCACGCTGACGCTTCAGAGCGCTTCCAATTCCGCCGCCGTGGCGACCACGATCGGTACCGCACAAGCCACCGGCACCATCGTCAATGATGACGTCGCTATCACCAAGATCAGCGCCATCCAGGGCACGGGCGCCACCAGCGGAATGGTCGGCCAGACGGTCACCGTCGAAGCCATCGTCGTCGGCGATTTCCAGAACGGGGACGGCGACAACAGCCGCAACCTGAACGGCTTCTATGTTCAGGAAGAGGTGACCGACTCCGACGGTAATGTCCTGACCTCCGAAGCCATCTTCGTATTCGGCGGCAACGGTGACGTGGCCGTCGGCGACCGTGTCCGTGTCACCGGCTCGATCAGCGAGTATTTCGGTCTCACCGAACTCACCGCGACCAACATTTCCGTGGTTGAAGCGGGGGCAGTTGCCGATATCAGCACGATGGCGACCGTGATCGATCTGCCGAGTGCCGACACCACGCTGAGCCAGGACGGCGACTATCAGCCGAACCTCGAAGCCTATGAGGGTATGCTGGTCACGCTGCCAGAGACGCTCGTGATCACCGAGCAGTTCAACCTCGATCGCTTCAATGAAATCAAGCTGGTAGCAGGCGATCGCCCGGCCCAGTTCACTCAGGAAAATGCGCCGGACGCTGCAGCCTACCAGGCCTATCTGGCCGAACTCGGCTCGCGTACCATCACCTACGATGACGGCCTGAACGCGCAGAACGCGGCCATCAGCAATCTCGATGGTTTCGGCTCGACCTACAACACCGCCACTGCGCCGCGGATGGGAGACACGATCACCGGGCTGACTGGCGTGCTGGACTATCAGTGGGCTGGCAATGCCGCATCGGGCGCGACCTGGCGGGTCCGCTCGGTCGAGAACGGCATTAATACGTTCGAAGACGGCGCCGCGCCGCGGACTGCTGCGCCCGATGACGTCGGCGGTACGCTCCAGGTCGCAAGCTTCAACGTCCTGAATTTCTTCAAGACGCTGGATAATGGCGCCAGCACCGCCATCGGCCAGGAGCCGCGCGGCGCCAACGACGCCGTCGAATTCTCCCGCCAGACTGGCAAGCTCGTCGATACCATTCTTGCAATGGATGTCGACGTGTTGGCGCTGACCGAGCTTGAGAACGATTTTCTGCCGGGTTCGTCTGGCAATGCGATCGAATATCTGGTCGGCCAGCTCAATGCCGCTGCGGGTCCCGGCACCTATGCCTGGGTCAATCCCGGTCAGCAATTTGTTGGTGGCGATGCCATCGCTGTCGGCTTCATCTACAAGACCGCGGATGTGAAAATCGCGGACGGGACGACGGTCGCGATCCTCAACGATGCCGATTTGCCTGGACTCGGGCTTTCTGGCCTGCTGAGCCAGAGCTCCGTCGGGCATATCTTCGACGGCGCGAATACCAGCCGCAATGCGCTTGCGGTGACGTTCGAGCAGATCGCCACCGGAGAAACTTTCACCGCAATCGCTAACCACCTCAAATCCAAGAGCGGCACCGGCACCGGCCTCGACGCTGACCAGGGTGACGGTCAGGGTAACTGGCAGAACCAGCGCGAACTCGCGGCGACTGCGCTCACCGCTTGGGCCAATAGCGACCCGACCGGTTCCGGCGACAGCGACGTGCTGATGCTCGGCGATTTCAACAGCTACGCCAAGGAGCAGGCAACGGGCATCATCGAGAATGCAGGCTATGAGAACCTGCATGATCGCGAGGGTGATGCTTATTCTTATGTCTTCGACGGTCAGACCGGCACCCTAGACTATGCTTTCGCGAATGACAGCCTGTCGTCGCAGGTTACTGGCGTGACTACCTGGCACATCAATGCCGATGAGGCCGATGCCCTCGACTATAACACCGACTTTTCGCGCGATCCGGCGATCTTCGATGCCGATACGAATGTCCGCGTTTCCGACCACGATCCGGTCATCGTTGGCCTCGATCTGAACCAGAACCAGACGCCGTCGACCTACAGGCTGCAGATATTGCATGCGTCGGATTTCGAGGCCGGTCTCGATGCGGTCGATCGTGCCGGCAATTTTGCCGCCATCGTCGATTACCTCGAAGAGACACAGGCGAATTCGATCACGCTGTCGTCGGGCGACAACTTCATCCCCAGCCCGTTCTTCAGTGCTGGCAGCGACGCTTCGCTGAAGGAAGTATATGAGACCGCCCTCGAGACCTATTACGGTCTTGCCAGCGGCACGCTGAACATCACGCCCGGCTTCGGCAGCGCCGACATCTCGATGCTGAACATCATCGGCGTGCAGGCCTCGGCGATCGGCAATCACGAATTCGACGCCGGCACCAACCCGCTCGCAGCGATCATGCGGCAGACTGCCGGCTTCCCGGGCGCACAGTTCCCGTTTCTATCTGCCAATCTGGATTTCTCGGGCGATCCCAATCTCGCCGGCCTCTACACCAGTCTCATCCAGAATGCTGAAAACTATACCGGCTTCCCGCCGGCCGCCGGCATCGGCAAGAAGATCGCGCCTGCAACCATCATCGAGGAGGGCGGCGAAAAGATCGGCGTGGTGGGTGCCACCACCCAGATCGTCGAAAGCATTTCCTCGACGGGCGGCGTCGAAGTGATCGGCGACGATGTTGACGACATGGTCGCACTTGCTGCGATCCTGCAGCCGACCATCGACAGCCTGATCGCCCAGGGTATCAACAAGATCATCCTGGTCAGCCATCTCCAGCAGATCGCGTTCGAGCAGGCGCTTGCACCGTTGCTGCACGGCGTCGACATCATCATCTCGGGCGGGTCGAACACGCTGCTTGCCGATGCGCAGGATACGCTGCGTCCAGGCGACACCGCCGATGGCACTTACCCGATCGTGACCCACAATGCCGACGGCAACACCACGCTGATCGTCAATACCGATGGCGAATACTCCTATGTCGGCCGGCTGGTGGTCGATTTCGACGCCAATGGCAATGTCATCGCGGGCAGCGTCGATCCGAATGTCAGCGGTGCTTATGCGACCACCGACGAAGAGGTCGCCGATCTTTATGACGATGTCATCGATGTCGACGGCGACGGCGATATCGATGCGGCGGATGCCAATCCGTTTGCCGAAGGCAGCAAGGGTGATCTCGTCAACGACATCGCCCAGGGCGTCGGCAATGTGATCGACGCTCAGGACGACAATCTGTTCGGCAGCACCAATGTCTATCTGGAAGGCCGTCGCGGCGAGGTTCGCACCGAGGAGACCAATCTGGGCGACCTCACGGCCGACGCCAATCTCTGGTACGCCCAGAAGGCCGATGCGACGGTGATGGTCTCGATCAAGAATGGCGGCGGTGTCCGCGATTCGATCGGCAGCGTCTCCGCAGTGGGCGGCGTCGCCCAGGAGAACCCACCATCGGCCAATCCCGGTGTCGGCAAGGAAGAGGGCGACATCTCGCAGCTCGACATCGCCAACTCGCTGCGGTTCAACAATGCCCTGTCCATGGTGACCGTGACGGCAACGCAGTTGCTGACAGTGCTGGAGCATGCGGTGGCCGCGACTGCGAATGGCGCCACCCCCGGTCAGTTCGCACAGGTCGGCGGCATCGCTTACTCCTTCGACAAGGATAGCCCGGCCGGCAACCGTATTCAGTCGGCAGCGCTGATCGACGAGAACGGCAATCCCGTTCTTGCTCTGGTCGAGAACGGCGAACTCGTTGTCGATGCCAATATGGCGATCCGGGTCGTGACGCTGAGCTTCCTGCTCACGGGCGGCGACGGCTATCCGTTCGCGAGCTTCATTGCGGCTAATTCGGCCTTTGCCAATGTTGTGAACCTGTCTCCGAATCTCGTGCCCGATGCCGGTCAGGTGGCCAACTTCGCGGCGGAAGGCACCGAACAGGACGCGTTCGCCGAATATCTCGCGGCGCACTATTCCGAAACGGCCTACGATGTCCTCGATACCGACCGCGCGCATGACACACGGATCCAGAACCTCGACTATCGGTCGGATACGGTGCTCTCCGTGCAGCCGATCGTGCTGGTCGGCGACAACGATGACAACATCCTCACCGGCGCACTCGGCAACGATACGATCTCCGGCGGCGAAGGCGATGACACGCTGACAGGTCTTGGCGGTGATGATAACCTCGACGGCGGCGAAGGCGACGATACGCTGCTCGGCGGTGCGGGGAATGATACGCTCGCCGGTGGCGAGGGTGACGACGCCCTCAGCGGCGATGCTGGCAACGATGTTCTCGCAGGCGGCGAAGGTGACGACACACTTTCTGGTGGCGCCGGTGACGACGTTCTCGACGGCGGCGAGGGGTACGATACGCTGGATGGCGGCGCAGGCAACGACCGGTTGATTGCCGGAGCCGGCGATATCGCGTCCGGCGGCGACGGCGACGACGTCATCGAAGTCTCGACCGACGATTACGCGCCGGCATCGATCGATGGCGGTGCAGGCAACGACACGGTGAAGCTGGTCGGCGGCGGAACGGGTTCGCTGGATGGCTCGACGGTGATCAATGTCGAGAATCTGCTGGTCCATGGTGGCGCCTGGACCGTGGGCTCCACGGTCAGTTACGACCATGTCACGGTGGAAGACGGAGCGACGCTGGAATCCGGCGTGACGCGCAACGGTGCCGACACGCTGGTGATCGCCGCAGGCGGCAAGCTGATCGCCGGCACCGCCATCACCTGGTCGGGAGGTGGCGCCGCCGTGGTCGATAACGCCGGCCTGATCGAAGGATCGAGCCGCGTGCTCAACACCACGTCCGGTGCGACGGGGTCGCTGGTCTTCAACAACGCAACGGGCGGCACCGTGCGCGGAGCGCTGAACCCGCAACAGGCGGGACACGCCGATGCGGCCATCACCATCAACAATGCCGGCGTCATGGAAGCGGGCGGTCGTGTCCTGGACTTCCGCAACTTCGATGGCGCCGGAGCCTCGGCGGTCATCAACAACCTTGCCGGCGGCATCATCCGCCAGTACGGCAGCGACACCGATGTGATCCGCCCCGGCAATGACGGGGTTGTCAACAACTGGGGCACGATCACGACCGATCCGACCTTCGTCGGCGGAGGCGACCTGATCGACTTCCAGAGCGATACCGGCGGCAAGGTCAACAACTATGCCGGTGGTCTGATGGAGGGCTCGCGCCATGTCGTGACCGGCGACAATGCCGTGACCGTTGTCAACTCAGGCACGATGATCGGTCGCAACGGCTCGGCGGTGAACATCGACAATGGCGGCTCCGAGGCCGAGAAGGTCTTCATCACCAATCACGGCATTATGGAAGGCCGCTCTGCCGAACTCACCGACTCCGATGGCGACGCCATCGATGTCGATGGTCTGGTGCAGGTCCTCAATTACGGCCGTATCTCCGGTCTCGGTGCCGAAGGGCATCATGACGGCGAGCCGAACGTCTCCGAGGCCATCGCCATGGGTGGAGGCTCTGTCGTCAACAGCGCCACGGGCGAGATCTACGGTTACGGTCGCGCCATCCAGGTGGACAATTCCAGCAACAGCAACGCCCTGGGTGTATCCACGATTGTGAATGATGGCCTGATCCGCGGCGACGGTCACGGTCCGGAAGGCGTCTCTGCGGAAGACGCTGCCCGCTTCGACCTGCGCGGCAATGAGGCGATCAATCTGGTTGGTGACTATGAGGATTTCGTCGGCAACAACAGCACGGGTCGGATCATCGGCGGCGTATCGATGGGCGGAGCCAGGGATACCCTGAACAACTCCGGTTCGATCGTTGCGACCGGTGGATCGGCGATCGACATGGGCGCCGGCAACGACCAGGTGAACCTCTATGTCGGTGCGACGGTGACCGGCAAGATCCTGCTCGGGACCGGCGACGACGTCGCTCTCTCCACCTCGGCTGGCGGCTTCGAGATTGATGGCGGCGACGGCAGCGATACGATGGCCATGGACTACGCATATGGCGGTGCCGACATCCTCAGCGGCGGAAACGGCAACGACTACATCTATGCCGGCGCAGGCAACGATCAGGTCGATGGTGGAGCTGACGACGATACGCTCTATGGCAATGACGGCGATGACCTGATCAAGGGCGGATCCGGCAATGACGATATCGCCGGCGGCATTGGAGCTGACACCATTCACGGTGATGGCGGCAATGACAGCATCGATGGCGGTGAAGGGAAAGATACCGTCTTCTACACGGGAACGTTCAACAACCACGGCTACGCGTTGAACGCGGACGGCTCCATCAAGGTCACCGACCTGCGCAATGGTGCGCCGGACGGGATCGACACGCTGCGTAATGTCGAGCAGCTCAATTTTGTCGATGGGGCCTGGAAGCTAGTGGTCGGCACCAACGGCGACGACGCGATCACCGGTTCTGCCGGCAATGATCTCGTGTTCGGCGGCAGCGGAAATGATACTTTCCTCGGCACCGGCGGCCTGGATACCTATGACGGCGGCGACGGCGCCGACACGATCGACTACAGCCAGATCACATTCAAGGTGACGGTCGATCTTGCCTCCGGGCTCGCTTACTATCCCGGCTATCTCGCCGGCGCCGATCACTTCAGCAATATCGAGAATGCGATCGGGACCGGCTATGACGATCTTCTGATCGGAACCAGCGGTGCCAACACGCTGATCGGTGGCGCGGGCAACGACGTTCTGAACGGCGGCGACGGCGACGACGTCCTGCGCGGCGGTGCCGGCAACGACACGATCGACGGCGGAGCGGGCTATGATGTGCTCGACCTGTCGGATGCGACCGGAGCGTTGACGGTCAACTACGCGGCCGGAACGGTGACGGGTGCCGGGATCGGAACCGATCATTTCACCGGCATCGAGTCGATCCTGTTCGGTACGGGGAATGATCAGATCACCGGCGGCAACGGTGACGACACCTTCGACGGCGGTGCCGGCAACGACACCATCAATGGCGGTGCGGGTGACGATGCACTCAGCGGCGGCGTGGGTGACGACGCGATCGACGGCGGTTCCGGTGACGATGTGGTGTCAGGCGGCATTGGCAACGATACGCTGAAGGCCGGGTCCGGCGATGACAGCGTCGATGGCGGCTCCGGCAACGACATCATCGATGCCGGCTCGGGCGACGACATCATCGTGGCCGGTGCGGGTGCGGACAAGGTGAATGCCGGCTCCGGCAACGACATCATCGACGGTGGAGCCGGCGACGATATCCTGACTGGCGGTTCTGGCTCCGACGTGTTCGTGTTCGCCGCCGGGTTCGGAAAGGATATGATCACCGACTTCGCCGCGAGTGGAGCTTCCAAGGACTTCATCCAGTTCTCCAGCGATCTGTTCTCCGACTATGCCGATGTGATGTCTCACACCGCCCAAGTCGGCAGCAGCATCGTGGTGACGCTGGATGAAAACCACGCTGTTACGCTCGCCAATACCAGCTTGGCGTCGCTTACCGCTGACGACTTCCGCTTCGTCTAGCGGTGGACATGGCACACGGGGCGTTACTGACGCCCCGTGTGCACCTTACGTTTTTGCCTTGGTGAATTGCGAGTCGCTGCGGTCTGAGCCTGCCGACCCGTCGAATTTCACCCGCGCGGAGCAGGCGCAATCTCGGCCGGCATAATATCGTGCCCATCGCTATGTGTTAACGCACTCAGGTCGAATGTCTCTCCGCGAATGCGCGATAGAGTGGACAAGGCGCGGTCGCGATCACTTTCCAGAAGCTGACCGAGATGTGTGACAGCGGCATTCGGCTTGCGCTGCCGGATCGCCTTCAATGTCGATGCCATCAGGTCAGCGCTGAGTCGGCGGATGTCGCGGGTCTGATAGTCCAGCGGCGTCTTCCATATGGTTTCCCATACGGTTTGATTGGCAAGATCGGTGAGCAGTTCGACGAGCAGTTCGTTGCCCGAGCCGCGCGCAATGGTCTTTACCGCCCGCGTCGTGGTGTGTGCGAAAGCCATTGGATCATCGATCTCGACAGCGACTCTCAACTCGTCGCAGCGGCGCGCCAATGTGTCGATGAAGCTTTCGACCGGCGTGGTCGCCATGGTGCGCACTGCCAGCATCGACAGTGCGGTGCGGACATTAAACAGGTCAGCCACCGATTTGAGTGACAGCGGCCTGATATAGGCGCCGCGCCGCGGAAAGATGTCGACCAGGCGTCGGCGCTCGAGAATGCGGATCGCTTCACGGATTGGGCCACGGCTGACGCCGAAATCGCGTGCCAAGTCGAGTTCGACAAGACGCTCGCCCGCTTTGCGACGGCCGGAGACGATCTCGGCACCGAGTTCCTCCGCAACCTGGTCGGGGATCGTGCGCGGCGCAAATCTCCGTTCGACGTCGTGCTGGTTGTTATTGAATGGCCTGCGAAGTGTCGCTGCCATGGCCGCCTCCTGTCGATGCACGCTTGCCGCGTCATACGGTCCTGTCTACTGTAGAAGTCAATTGTTGACAATTGACAGTCGATGCCCCTTCATTGGGTTACTGTCGCTTCAATACATACCGGCTCAAGCCGGATCGCGATGGAACGTCCCGATGCAAGATCTGCAGAACAGGGATGGCAAGGGAGGTGAACATGGCGGCTCTGTTCGCGTCGGCGCATGTCCGACTGACAACACCCCAACAGACACGCGTCTGCGGCTTTCATCCGTGTATGCAAGTGCAGCACCGGCAAACCCTGCAGCAGTGGACGATGCGCGGCGTCATGGGTCGTGCTCCGGCTGGCGAAGCGCGATGACAGGCGCGATCGACATCTCCGCTCCCACGGCAGCAGGCGTTGCCGGAATGCCCGATGCGGGTGTTTCGCCGCAGCCGCTGCTGGAAGTGCGGAATCTATCGTTGTCTTTCGCGACTGCGAAAGGCGCTCTGCCGATCACTCGCAATGTAAACTTCACCATCGCGCCGGGCGAGCGCGTTGGTTTGGTCGGTGAGAGTGGATGCGGCAAGACGGTCACGGGGCTCTCATTGTTGCGGCTGCTTCCGCCGCAATCCGCGCGAATCCAGGGCGATATCCTGTTCAACGGAACCAACCTGGCCACGCTGTCGCCGCGACGCATGCGCGCCGTGCGCGGCCGTGAGATCGCGATGATCTTCCAGGAGCCTATGAGCGCGCTCGATCCTGTCTTCACGGTTGGCGACCAGATCAGCGAAGCCTATCGCGTCCATTTTCCCGTCAGCCGTGCAGAAGGGCGGGAGCGCGCGATCGCGGCGCTGCGCGAGGTCGGCATCCCCGCACCGGAGCGGCGCTGCGACGAATATCCGCATCAACTCTCGGGCGGCATGCGCCAGCGCGTGATGATCGCGATGGCGTTGATCTGCAAGCCGAAGCTGCTGGTGGCCGACGAGCCCACCACGGCACTCGATGTGACCGTGCAGGCGCAGATCACCGATCTCTTGCGTTCGTTGAGCGAGCGCACCGGCACGGCATTGATCTTCATTACCCATGACCTTGGCGTCGTCGCCGAGACTTGCACCCGCATGATCACTATGTATGCGGGCGAAGTCGTCGAGGATGCCCCGGTGGACGACGTGCTGATGCGGCCGCGTCATCCCTATACATCCGGACTGCTGCGCTCGCTACCTAGCCTCAGCCCGCGCCGTGGTGTGCTGGCCTCGATCCCCGGCCGCGTACCGTCGCCCAATGCGATGCCGGCCGGCTGCCGCTTCCGATCACGTTGCACACACGCCGTTGCGGGTTGCGCGCAGAACCAGCCGATGGTCGAGATCGGGAATGGTCGTGCCGCGCGCTGCTGGCGTGCTCCCGAACTCGTGCTGCCGGGAGCGGTGAATTGATGTCAGGCATGCGGAACCACAATCGCGACAGCGGCGGGATTCTCGCGGTGCGTGACTTGCGGATCCTGTTTCCGACCCGCGATGGCCGCAACACTGTCAAGGCGATCGACGGTATGGATTTCGAGGTCCGCGCTGGCGAGACCTTCGGCATCATCGGTGAGTCTGGCTCGGGCAAGACCACGCTTGGCCGCGCGCTGGTGTCGCTGCTGCCGCCGAGTCATGGTCAGATCCTGCATGACGGCACCGATCCAGCTGCCCTCGGCACAAGCGCGTTCCGCAAGCACCGCCGCGATTACCAGATCATCTTCCAGGATCCGAATGCCGCGCTCAATCCGCGCATGACCATCATCGATAGCGTGGTCGAGCCGCTGGAAATCATGGGTGAGGGCGATCACGCCTCGCGCCGCCGCCGCGGCATCGAGGTACTTGAGCGTGTCGGCCTCGCAGACGAGGCGGCCGATCGTTATCCGCACCAGCTGTCCGGCGGCCAGAAACAGCGCGTCAACATCGCGCGCGTGCTGACGCTGCGACCGAAGGTCATCGTCTGTGACGAAGTGGTCGCGGCGCTCGACGTCTCCATTCGCGGCGACGTGCTCAACCTGTTTGCCGACCTGCAGCGGGAATTCGGCCTGACCTATGTGTTCATCACCCATGATATCTCGGTGGTCTCGCATATTTCGGATCGCATTGCCGTTACCTATCTCGGCAAACTGATGGAGCTCGGCCCGGCCGAGGACGTCGTCGAACATCCGCTGCATCCTTATACGCGCGCACTGCTCTCGGCCGAGCCCGTCCCCTTGCCGTCGCATCTGCGCGTCGATCGCCGCATCATTCTCGAGGGTGAAATTCCAAGCCCTGTGGCACCGCCATCCGGCTGCCGCTTCCGCACGCGCTGCCCTTCGGTGCAGCCGCGTTGCGCCAAAGAAGTGCCAGCCTGGCGCGACGTCAAGCCTGGACACCGCGTGGCCTGCCATTTCGCCACGGCAGACGGTCCACCGCCAGACAATCAAAAAGCGCAACGCGCATCATAATCAACGGGAGGATTTTCGAATGACCACCATCGATCTCGGCACGCGGACACTACGCCGTCGTGACATTCTCGCGCTGATGGGTGGCGCCGTCGTCACCGGCGCGCTCGGCCTGCCTGCCTGGGCGCAGGAAGCCAAGAAAGGTGGCGTGCTGAAAGTCGCTGCACCGGCCAATCCGTCGTCGCTGGATCCCGCCACAGGTGGCGCCGGCTCCGATCACAGCATCCTGTGGACCATGTATGACACGCTGGTGGAGTGGGACTACGAGACGCTGAAGCCGAAGCCCGGCATGGCGAAGTGGTCGTTCCCCGATCCGAAGACCATGGTGCTCGACATCACCCCCGGCATCAAATTCCACGACGGTACGGCAATGGATGCGGAAGCCGTGAAGTTCAATCTCGAACGCAACCGCTCCGACCAGCGCTCCAACATCAAGCCCGATCTCTCCAGCGTAGACGCGGTCGAGGTCACCGGCCCGCTGCAGGTCACGCTGAAACTGAAGAACTCGGATACGGCGCTGCCAGCCATCCTGTCGGATCGCGCCGGCATGATGGTGTCGCCGACCAATATCAAGGTGCTTGGCAACGAAACTGACCGCAAGCCGGTCGGCGCGGGCCCATGGAAATTCGTGCGCTGGAACGACAACGAGATCATCGTCGTCATGCGCCATGATCAGTACTGGCGCCAGGGCCGGCCTTATCTCGATGGCATTGAGTTCAACATCATTCCGGAAAACGCTACCGCCTTGCGTTCGGTTGTCGCGGGCCAGAATGACATGGCATTCCAGTTGCCGGCGCGTCTGAAGCCGGTGATCGAGCGTGCCAAGAATCTGGAGACAGTGAGTTCACCGACGCTGTATTGCATTCAGCTCTATCTGAACTATGCGCGTTCGCCGCTAGACAATCTCAAGGTTCGTCAGGCGATTAATTTTGCGCTCGATCGCGATGCCTTTGTCAAGGCGGCGCTGAACGGTCTGGGCGAGGCGGCACGCATGACGCTGCCGAGTTCGCACTGGGCGTTCAACAAGGACGTCGCCGGCCTGTATCCGTACAACACGGAGAAGGCGAAGCAGTTGCTCGCCGAAGCCGGTTACAAGGATGGCCTCGAACTGACCATCGGCGGCTATACGGATCAGGATTCCGTGCGGCGCGGCGAGGTGATTCAGGACCAGCTCGGTAAGGCCGGAATCCGTCTCAAATTCACCCGCGGCACCATCGCTGAAATCAGTGCGCAGTTCTTCGCCACGGAGAAGAAGTTCGATCTCTTGGTATCGGCCTGGACCGGGCGTCCCGATCCGAGCATGACCTATGCGCTCGGATTCGATAAAGGCGCCTATTACAATGCCGGGCGCACTGCTGATCCCGAACTGTCGAAGCTGATCCAGGAAAGCCGTGTCAGCGAAGATCTCGCCAAGCGCGCGGAAGTGTTTGCGAAGATCCAGAAGTTCACGGTGGAGAACGCATTGTCGGCGCCGCTCGCGTTCCAGTTCGAGCTCGATGCGCTGTCCGCCAAGGTGAAGGGCTTCAAGCCCAATCTGCTCGGCAAGCCAAAATTCGAAAACATCTCACTCGGCTAATCCGCCCGACACAGCAACCGGCGCCGCGATCATCGCGGCGTCCTTAAGTGGTGTGAATTGCGCATGTTGAATTCCGGACGTCTCCGCATCATCGGTCGTCGCCTGCTGCAGGCAATCCCGGTGGTGGTGCTGTCGACCTTCATCGTGTTCGGCCTGCTCAAGCTGGTGCCAGGCGATGTTGCGGTGACGCTTGCTGGCGACAATGCGTCAGAGCAGCGGATCGCCGAAATCCGCGAGCTCTACGGCCTGAACCAGCCGTTCCTGCTGCAATATGGCTCATGGCTCTGGAAGGCGGCGCATGGCGATCTCTCCAGCTCGCTGATCTCCAACGAAGCGGTGCTGACCTCGATCCAGCGCTGCCTGCCGCATACGCTGTTGATCGTCGCCCTCGCGCTGTTCATGGCGATGTTGGTCGGTATCCCCCTGGGCATTGCCGCGGCAACCAAGCCCGGCTCGTGGATCGACGGCTTCGTCATGGCGATTGCTTCACTCGGTGTCGCCGTGCCGAATTTTTGGCTCGGCATGCTGCTGGTGGCGTTCTTCTCGCTGCAGTTCAATTGGCTGCCGGCCACAGGTGCAGTATCGCTCATGAAAGATCCGTGGGCGTCGCTCAGTCATGCCATCCTGCCGGCGGTGGCGCTTGCGTCCGGCGGCATTGCCGAGGTGGCGCGGCAGTTGCGGTCGTCACTCGTCGAGATACTGTCGTCGCAACAGGTTCGCACACTGCACGCCAAGGGCTTGCCGCCATCGTCCATCCTGTGGCGTCACGGCTTGAAGAATGTCAGCGTCAACCTGCTCACCGTCGTCAGCCTGCTCGCGAACCGCCTGCTTGCGGCGACCGTCGTGGTCGAGGCGGTGTTCGCGATTCCCGGCATGGGCGGATTGATCGTCAACGGCGCGATGAACCGCGATTTCCCGGTGGTGCAGGGCGTGGTGTTCACCATGGTGTTGATCGTCGTCACGCTCAATCTGCTCACGGACATTCTCTACAGCGTCCTCGATCCGAGGATCTCGTCATGACGGATGCTGTGATGGCGCACGAGCGTCGGCCGCGACGTCTGTCTGGCTTTTTGCGCTGGTTCGTTTCCGACCTGCGCGGCGCGCTCAGCCTCACCTTCCTCGTTGCGCTGTTCGTGATCTCGGTCCTCGGCCCGTGGATCTCGCCATACGCGCCGGCCGCACAGGATCTCGACGCGGCGTTGGCGACCATGTCGCGAGAACACTGGCTCGGCGCCGACGATCTTGGGCGCGATACGCTCAGTCGCCTGATCTATGGCGGCATGGCATCGCTCTATGCGAGTTTTCTCGCGGTCACGATCGCCGTCCTGATCGGCGTACCGGTCGGCATCCTGGCCGGCTATCTCGGCGGCTGGGTCGACACGGTGATCAGCCGTGTCATCGACAGCTTCCTGTCGTTCCCGGCCATCGTGCTGGCGATCGCGGTCACGGGGGCGCTCGGCATCGGTCTCACCAATGGCATGATCTCGGTGGGGATCGTGTTTTCGCCGCAACTGGCGCGACTGGTCCGGGCGCGTACGCTGGTGGTGCGCAATGAGCTTTATGTCGATGCCGCGCGTTGCTTCGGCGGATCGACGCCGCGCATCCTGTGGCGCCACGTGCTGCCGAATGCCATTCAGCCCGTGATCGTTCAGGTTACGCTGCTGCTCGCAGCGGCATTGCTTGCTGAAGCCAGTCTCAGCTTTCTCGGCCTTGGCATCCAGCCGCCGGATCCGAGCTGGGGTTCGATGCTGGCGCGCGCCTACCAGAACATGGAAATCGCGCCCGAGCAGATGTATCCGCCCGGCCTAGCGATCTTATTCACCGCACTGGCCTTTAACACACTGGGTGAATCGCTGCGCGTCGCGCTCGATCCGACAATGAAACACAACTGACACAAGACCAAAAACAAGGAAGACGGTGATGACCGCAAGCGCCAAAGAAACTGAATATCTCGCCAGGCTGCACGAGCTGTGGGCCAAGGCCTGGCCCAAGGGCACGCCCAACAAGCCGCAATATCCGCATGGCGAAATCGCGCTGACCGAATATTTACGCGCCTGGGCGAAGCGCCGGCCCGAGCACCCGGCGGTGATCTTCTACGGCCACGTCACCACCTATGCCGATCTCGACGCGCAGAGTGATCGCTTTGCCGCATTGCTGATGGAAAAGGGCGTGCGCAAGGGTGATCGCGTCGCCGTGTTCCTGCCGAATTGCCCGCAGTTCCACATCGTCTTCTTCGGCATTCTCAAGCTCGGTGCCATCCATGTGCCGGTTAGCCCGCTGTCGCGCGCATTCGAGCTTTCCTATGAGCTCAACGACACCGATGCCGAAGTGATCGTGGCGCTCGACCAGCTGGTGCCGGTGGTTGATCAGGTGCGTGGCGAGACCAAACTGCGCGAGGTGATCGTCACTAGCTTCGCCGATGTCATCCCGGCCAGGCCGACCATTCCGGTTCCTGACTCGATCCGCGCGCCACGTATTGCTGTCGCCGGTGCGACCGATCTGTTGCCGGCACTGGCTGTGCTGCCGGCGCCGAAGCCGCTGCCGCCGGCAGCGCTCGACGATGTGGCCGCGCTGAACTACACCGGCGGCACCACCGGCATGCCCAAAGGCTGTGTGCATACCCAGGGCGACATGGTCTACACGGCGGCGGCCAATCATGGCATCTCGGTGGTCGCCAACGAGGACAGTGTCTTCCTGTCGTTTTTCCCTGAGTTCTGGATTGCCGGTGAGAATTTCGGCCTGATCTTCCCGATGTTTACGGGCGCAACGCTTGTCCTGCTGGCCCGCTGGGACGCGATCGGGGCGCTGTCGGCAATCGATCGCTACAAGGTCAATGTCACTGCGATGCCGGTCGATGGCGCCGTCGAGCTGATGGATCATCCGCACTTCAAGGAATTCGACCTGTCGTCGCTTAATCAGGTGCGTGTCGTCTCGTTCGTGAAGAAGCTCAATCCAGCCTATCGCAAACGCTGGAAGGATCTCACTGGAACGATCCTTACGGAGGCTTCGTGGGGGATGACGGAGACGCATACATCCAACACCCTCACGGCTGGCTTCCAGGACGATGATTTCGATCTTCTGTCGCAGCCGATCTTTGTCGGTCTTCCCGTCCCGGGCGCCGAATTCAAAATCACCGATTTCGAGACAGGTGAACTCGTGCCGCTTGGAGGCGAGGGCGAGATTCGCGTGCGGACGCCATCGCTGCTCAAGAGCTACTGGAACAAGCCACAGGCGACCGCGGAGTCGCTGATCGATGGCTGGCTACGGACGGGTGATATCGGCACTATCGATACCGACGGCTTCCTGCATTTCCTCGGTCGTCGCAAAGAGATGCTGAAGGTCAAGGGCATGAGCGTATTCCCGCCGGAGATCGAGGCGCTGCTCGGCCAGCATCCGAAGGTTCTCGGATCGGGCGTTGTCGGCCGCGAAGATGCCAGCAAGGGGCAGGTGCCGGTCGCCTTCATCCAGCTCAAGCCGGAAGAGAGGGGCACCATCACGCCAGCCGAACTGCAGGCGTGGTGTGCCGAACGGATGGCCGTCTACAAGGTGCCTGAGATCCGCATTATCGACGCGCTGCCGATGACCGCCACCGGCAAGGTGAAGAAGCAGGAACTCGACGCCAACGCGTCGCAGTAGATCGAAAATTACATGACCCCGGGCGCGGTCGATGCCGCCCCGGATCGCGTCTGTTGTTCACGGAGAGTTTTGATGCCCTTTCGCAAGCTACTGATCGCCAATCGCGGCGAGATCGCCATCCGTATCGCGCGCGCCGCGGCGGATGCCGGCCTTGCCACCGTCGCGATATATCCAGCCGATGACGCGCTGTCGCTGCATGTACGGATTGCCGACGAGTCCACGGAAATCCCCGGCCGTGGTGCGCGTGCTTATCTCGACATCGAAGGCGTGATTGGTGCCGCGAAAGCCACCGGCTGTGATGCGCTGCACCCAGGCTACGGCTTTCTCAGCGAGAACGCCGATCTGGCCCGCCGCTGCGCCGAAGAGGGCATTACCTTTGTCGGCCCGTCCCCCGCGGCATTGCAGCTGTTCGGCGACAAGGTCGCAGCCAAGCAACTCGCCAAGCGCTGTGGTGTGCCGATCATCGCGGGCACCAGAGGCCCGTCGACGCTCGACGAGGTCAAGGCGTTCTTCGCGTCGCTCGGCAGCAATGCCGCCGTGATGATCAAGGCGATGGCCGGCGGCGGCGGGCGCGGCATGCGCGTGGTCGAACGCGCCGCAGATCTCGACGACGCCTATGCGCGCTGTCAGTCTGAAGCCAAGGCGGCATTTGGCAGCGATGGCGTTTATGTCGAGCGCCTGATCCGCGATGCCCGTCATATCGAAGTGCAGATCATCGGCGACCGCCATGGCGATATCAGCCAGCTCTGGGAGCGTGAATGCACGATCCAGCGCCGCAATCAGAAGCTGGTGGAGGTCGCGCCGAGCCCGTCGCTGTCCGACAAGCTGCGCAGCCGGATCGTCGAGGCAGCCAAACAGCTTGCCGCCGAAGCCAAGTATGACAGCCTCGGCACCTTCGAATTTCTGGTCGATGGCGAAGCCGGCGAGGGCGATGGCGCCTTTGCCTTCATCGAGGCGAATCCGCGGCTGCAGGTCGAACACACCGTGACCGAGGAAGTGCTATCGGTCGATCTGGTGCGGTCGCAGCTCGCCGTCGCCGGTGGTGCCACGCTGGCGTCGCTCGGCCTCGACCAGGCGTCGGTGCCCAGCCCGCGCGGTTTCGCCATGCAGCTTCGTATCAATATGGAGACCATGGATGCCACCGGCGCCACCAAGCCGACCGGCGGCACGCTCGCGATTTTCGAGCTGCCATCAGGCCCGGGCGTGCGTGTCGATACGTTCGGTTATGCCGGTTACAAGACCAGTGCGGCATTCGACTCGCTGCTTGCCAAGGTGATCGTCCATTCGCCGTTGAAGTGGATGGATGTGGTCGCCAAGGGCACGCGCGCACTGCGCGAATTTCGCATCGAGGGCGTCGCTACCAATATCCCGCTGATGCAGGCGATCCTGGCCAATGCCGACTTCCAGGCCAATCGGATCAGCACCAGCTTCATCGATCGCAATGTTGCCGAGCTGGTCGGGGCCGCACAGACAGCGAGCAAGCCGCTTTTCGGCGCCAGCGGATCAACCGCTGATGTGCGGACGCCCTCCGGCGTCGTGCAGCCCGCGCCGGAAGGATCGGTCGCGGTTGCGGCGCCGCTGCAGGGCACGGTCGTGTCCATCCCGGTGGCCGAAGGCGATGTTGTCAGGCCCGGCCAGCAACTTGCCATCATCGAATCTATGAAGATGGAGCATCTGGTGACTGCGGAGCAGGGCGGTCGCATCATCCGGATCGCAGCATCCGATGGCGTCACGCTGATGCAGGGCGAGCCCATACTTTACATCGAGCCGCAGGACGTTGCCGGCGATCTGGCGACCGAGGAAGCGGAGATTGATCTCGACCACATCCGGCCGGATCTCGCTGAACTGATTGCTCGCCAGGGGATCACGCTCGATGAAAACCGGCCCTCTTCGGTCGAGCGCCGCCGCAAGACCAATCAGCGCACCGCGCGCGAGAATATTGCGCAACTGGTCGATGACGGCTCCTTCATGGAATATGGCAGCCTCGCGATCGCCGGCCAGCGGCGGCGCCGCGCGGTCGACGATCTCATCAAGAACACGCCGGCCGATGGCCTGGTCGCCGGCACGGCCACGGTCAATGCCGCCAAATTCGGCGAGCATGAGGCTCGCTGCATGGTGATCTCTTATGATTACACGGTGCTGGCGGGCACCCAGGGCCATATGAACCACAAGAAGATCGACCGCATGCTGTCGCTGGTTGAACAATGGCGGATGCCGCTGGTGTTCTACGCCGAAGGCGGCGGCGGTCGCCCCGGCGATACCGACCGGCTCGGCATGACGGGCCTCGATGGCCCGTCCTTCGTGCAGTTTGCCAAGCTGTCGGGTCTCGTCCCGGTGATAGGCGTGGTGTCTGGCTATTGCTTTGCGGGCAATGCCGCGATGCTCGGTTGTTGTGATGTTATCATCGCCACGAAGAACGCCTCGATCGGCATGGGCGGTCCTGCGATGATCGAAGGCGGGGGCCTTGGCGTCTATCATCCGGCCGAAGTCGGGCCGGTGTCGTTCCAGTCGCCGAACGGCGTCGTCGATATTCTGGTCGAGGACGAGGAGGAAGCGACACGGGCTGCCCAGAAATATCTGTCTTACTTCCAGGGCGCTGTGACAGAATGGCGTGCGCCCGATCAGCGGCTGCTGCGCCGTGCGATCCCGGAGAACCGGTTGCGCGTCTATGACATTCGCGCGGTGATCGATCTGATCGCTGATGAGGACTCGGTGCTCGAAATCCGGCGCGATTTCGGCGTCGGCATGATCACGGCGTTCATTCGTATCGAGGGCAAGCCATTCGGTCTGATCGCCAATAATCCGAAACATCTCGGCGGCGCCATCGATGCGGCGGCTGGCGACAAGGCCGCACGGTTTCTGCAGCTCTGTGATGCGTTTGACATTCCGATCGTGTCGCTTTGCGATACGCCGGGGTTCATGGTCGGACCGGAGGCAGAGAAAACCGCGATCGTACGTCATGTCGCGCGCATGTTCGTCACCGGCGCGAGCATTACGGTGCCGTTGTTTGGCATCGTGCTGCGCAAGGGCTATGGGCTCGGCGCGCAGTCGATGATCGGCGGTGGTTTCCACGCCTCGTTCTTCACGGCGGCGTGGCCGACCGGCGAATTCGGCGGCATGGGGCTGGAAGGCTACGTGCGGCTCGGTTTCCGCAAGGAGATGGAGGCGATCTCAGACCCGGTGGAGCGCGAGACCTATTACAAGAACAAAGTCGCCGAGCTCTATGCCAACGGCAAGGCGACCTCAATCGCCTCGGTGTTCGAGATCGACAATGTCATCGACCCCGCCGAGACGCGGCGCTGGGTGATGGCCGGCCTGCGTTCGGTGCCGAAGCCGCCGCAACGCGAGGGTCGCAAGCGCCCCTGTGTCGATACCTGGTAGCCACAACGAACCGACGGCTCACATTCTCGGAGGAGTTTCCGATGATATCAAAAGCATTCGATACGGTAATTGAGGATGCCGGAAATGCACTGATCGGCCCGTGGCGACAACCCCGACAGATGCTCCATGCGCAGACTTACGACTCTCACGCATCCATCCATGACGATGCCACCGCGCAGAAGCTCGGCTTCAAGGGCGGCACCATCGAGGGGCCGACCCATTTCAGCCAGTTTGCACCGCTCTGCGAACGACTGTGGGGCAAGGACTGGTTCGAGACGGGCTGTATCTCGGCGCATTATCGTGCTGCCGCCTTTGAGGGCGAGGAGGTGCAGGCCATTGTCGAAAAGCCGATCGATGGCGGGCATTATTGCACGATCAGGATGGTGAAGCGGGATGGCACCGAGGTGTTGCGCGGCAGTGCATCGATCGGCAGTGACGCGCCGCCCTCCGCCCTGGATATCCGACTCACCGAGCTGAAGCCGCTGAGTGATGCCGTAATCCTGCGCGACATCAAGCTTGGCATGACCACGGCATCGCAGACGGTTCGGATGGATTTCGATCAGAACATGGGCGAGCTCTATCCATTCTCGCTGGAACAGAAGCTCAAGGTGATCACCGAGCCGTCGCCATATTACGCGCCCGAGAGCGCAGGCAACTCGCCATGGGGACGCGCGATCATTCCGATGGAAATGCTCAGCGTGTTGTTTCAGCACGGCAGCAAGAAGGATCGGCTACCGGTCAAGGGGCCGGCAGTCGGCCTGTTCGCCGATCAGGAAATTCGGCTGCGGCTAGGTCCGCTGTTCGTTGGAGAAGACTACCGCTTAGACCGCAAGGTCGTCGCGATGTCCGGCAGCAAGCGCACCGAGAGCCTGTGGGTGCGCACCGAAGTCTTCGACAGCTTAAACGCGCTGGTCGCGACGATGCTGCTCAATCTGGCGACGCTCAAGGAATCCTACGCCAGCTACGACCAAGAGTACGCTGCGCTTCCTCGAAGCCACGCGTAGCCTGATACGCCATCTTTTGGTTCAACGGGCGGCGAGGCCGGGACAAGAGGATCGGCAATCAGACAAAATCATCCCGAGATGTGACGCTCGTCACATCCACCTCCAGCGGGACGCAGTAAGGCTATGTGCCTTATCTGGAGGCAATCATGAGTGCATTGGAAGATGAACTGGAGCAATCCTATCGTCGATTATACCACCGCTTGATGATTAGGGCCGGAGTGATTTGCGTCGTCCTCATGTGTGCGATCGTGGTTGGGCAGACCGCCGCAGTCCCCGCCATCGTGAAGCAGATCGTTTCAGGCTTTAACGATAAGCATCCGTCGTCAGGGTCGGAGGCGCCATCGCTACGCGCAGGTCGCAGTTGCCGGCTGAAGAACTCCTGGTCTATGATCGGGATAGCACCATTCGGTCCGGCGGCACGTATTGAAGACGACGGCTGGCGTATCGAAGTCAACTCACGTCGCGACGTGAGTGCAATCTAGTTGTCAGATGCGGCGTCCTGAAATCGCCGTTGTTCAAGCTAACAAGTTCTTGGCGAGAAAAATTGAGTGCGATCCGCCTGTGATACTGAGTTTGTGCGCATTAGTGCACAAGAGTGCGGATCAGAACAGTGACCAGCGAGGCTGATGGCTAGATCAAGCGCTTCACTCGCGTTCGAGAATCCGGAATGGGTGGTGCGCACACTGCTCTTCGTGGACGTGGTCGAGTCCGTGCGATTGATGGAAGAGAACGAGGCCAGCACCGTACAGCGATGGCGTAAACTCGTTAAAACGGTAGATGAAGATATCCTGCCGCGGTTCGAGGGGCGGCTTGTAAAGAGCCTTGGGGATGGGCTCCTGATGGAATTCCCTCAATCTCCCCTCGCAGTGAAAGCTGCCTTTGCCGTCCAGAATGCGTGTGCGGTTATCAATGAAGGCGTTCCGCAAGATCAGTATATCCTCGTCCGTGAAGGAGCTCACGTCGGTCATCTTCTTGCTGACGAGCACGATGTTTACGGGGCTGACGTTAACCTTGCAGCCCGACTCACAAGTTTAGCGGGGCCGGGGGAAATTGTTGTATCGGCCGATGTTCGCGACCAACTCGTGCCTGTATTGGATGCCGACGTCGAGGATTTGGGAGCTTGTTACCTTAAACATGTGCATGAACCCGTTCGAGCGTATCGTATCGGCCCGCCGGGGCCGCGACCCGTGATCGAGCCAGGTGCTGTATCAATGCCGAAGTTGCGCGCCACTGTCGCGGTCGTGCCTTTTACCGGGCTGGATGATGGTCCGGAACATCGGGTCATTGGCGAAGTGCTCGCCGACGAAGTCATATCCGCGCTTTCGCGTTCATCGGAGCTGAACGTCATCTCGCGCCTGTCGACTTCTGTTTTTCGCGGGCGGGATAGTTCAGTCGAGGAGATCAGTAGCTATTTGACGGCGAACTACGTTCTGTCGGGCTCTTACCGCAAGGCCGGAAGTAAGCTGCGGGTGAACCTCGAACTGGCATCGTCGTCGAATCTGACAATCGTTTGGTCTGACTCGTTCGTTTGTAGCGCGACAGCTTTGATCAGCGGAAAGGACGGTGCTGTCGCGGGCATTGTGACGGCGGTCAGCTTGGCGATCATGGCGCGCGAGCTTGAACGTGCACAGTCGCAATCACTCCCGACCGTCGAGAGCTACACGTTGTTGATGGGGGCGATCGCGCTCATGCATCGCCTTTCGGTGCAGGATTTTCACAGGTCGCGTCAGATGCTCCAGGTCCTGACCGAGCGTATGCCCCGGCAGGCCGTACCATGGGCATGGATGGCGAAGTGGCACATATTGCGGGTCCAGCAGGGATGGACTGATGACTGGAGTGCGGATACGCAACTGGCGCTCGATTGCGGGCGGCGAGCGCTGAGTGCCGATCCGCGCTGTTCCCTCGCGCTGGTGGTTATGGGCTTTGCTCATACCAATCTGCTGAAACAGTTTGACGTCGCGCAGGAGCAATATGACCTCGCGCTGCGCGTCAATCCCAACGATGGGATGGCGTGGCTGCTAAAGGGAACGCTTCTCGCCTTCAAGGATGCAGGAAAGTCGGCCGTCGAACACACCGAGCACGCGCTGAAACTGTCGCCGCTCGACCCTCACAGATACTTCTACGATTCCCTAGCCGCAACGGCTGCTCTCTCCGCCGGGCAATACAAGCGCGCCATCGATCTTGCGAACCGTTCGTTGCGCGCAAATCGCACGCATACATCCACGTTTCGCGCGCTGGCGATCGCGCAATGGCAGCTCGGCCTTCAGCAAGAGGCGCGGAAGACGGTGACCGAACTGATGAAACTAGAGCCGGGCTTGACCGTCGCGAAATATCGCGAGCGTCACCCCAGTGGGGGATATGAAACCGGCCGCATCTGGTCGAGCGCATTGCAGGGAGCTGGTGTACCGAATTAGCAAAACGGGAGCGAAAACATGTGCACGATGGGTCCTGAAGGCGGCGCAGGAGGTGCGGGGGGCGCAGGCGGCGCCGGTGGTGCTGGGGGAGCGGGCGGTGCCGGAGGGGCAGGCGGCGCAGGCGGTGCTGGAGCCGGGCCCTACGGCAGTTATGGGTCGCCGCTGGTTGCCGATGCACTCGTCAAGCACCGCGACGGTATCGTCGGAAGCTGGCTCGGTCAGACCGTCAATCGGTCGCCGCGTGCGCTGGACGACAAGAAGAACCTCGCGCTCTGGGAGCCGTGGGTGCGGGCGTCGGTCATCGACTTCGAACTGCTGTCGCACCTCCATTTTACAACTCACTCAGAGAGATTCAGCTACAAGCATCAGGGCAAGAACGTCTCCCGGACACCGAGCGAGAAGTCGGTCACGGTCTGGCAGTTCCATGTTCAAACCACAGCGACAGATCCGTCCCCCAAAGCGAAATCGAGCCGGATCGCGACTTTGATTCGCCCGTCCGTCGACACTTTCAAAGGCCAGCTGGAGTTTCTGGATCAATATTCCGATCTTCGCGAGGATCGTGTTTCGGAAATCGTGACCCAGCTCGGCCCTCAATATGCGTTCTGGAGTTCGGTGGTGAACTTACATCCGGATCGCACCAAGAAGACGATAGAGCTGCTCGATGCTGCGCTTCGGTTTGCGACCGCGGTGGAAATGCGCATCAAGCATGCTCTGGCGTGCTGGCGACCGTATGAGCTGTCGTCTCAGGTTCAACCGATCATTCTGACGCCGGGCCACGGGACATTTCCGAGCGGCCATTCAACCGAAAATCACATGATTGCGCGCATCCTGTGGGAGCTGTACGGGCGCGAACCGAGACTAGGTGAGCAGTTGATGCGACAGGCAGCACGCATCGCGGTCAACCGCACAGTGGCCGGTGTCCATTTCCCGGTCGACACTGCGGCCGGTCAGGTGCTTGGACTGTCGCTTGCCCGCTATTTCATTCTGCGGGCGAAAGGTGGGCCGAGGTTCAACGCCTGGCGTTTTGACGGCGGGCGATACGGAGCTACTCAGGACTTCAATTTCCATGATTTCTATAATCCAGCAAACGGACAGGAAAAGCTGAGCCCCCTGATTGATCCGCCCTATGTCGATCTGCTCGCCTCCACGCCGCCAGCTGTATCACCGATTATGAAGTGGCTGTGGGACGCGGCGCTTGCAGAGGTGAAGTAGTTGCTGGGAAATGGCGGTAGGGCGATAGCATTCGCGAGGTGTGCGTTATGGCAGAACAACGGAAGCGGGTTTCACCTTATCTCGAATGGGCAGTGCTGACGGAGTTCGCTTATCTCCCGGGTGAGTGGTTCTGGGTCTTGCTGGAGCTTGATGGACCAGCAGAAGCCCTTGCCCGTTCCGTCGTGCGCTCGGGGCTGGATCAGTTCATTCGAATTCCTGCGGTCTATCAGGGGGCGCCGCCCTCGCTGAGAGGTGCCGATCTAACATGCTGTATGGCGATCGCAAGGCGCGAAGCTCTTTCCGCAATTGTTGGCGGCAACGTATCGCGCGGAGAGGCCAAACGGTTTGCGCCCCTGCTGCCCTCGATCAATCGAATCGAGCTTGGAACGCCGACGACACATCTGTTCGAGAAGACGGACCCGATCGAGCAGCCGTTGCTTGCCACAAGGCCGTCGCGGCGGGCAATTGTTGCGATTATCGATGACGGATTGGCATTCGCGCATGAGAGATTCCGCTTTCGGAATGGCCGATCGCGGGTGAAGTACTTCTGGAACCAGGATGATCACACAAATACAGGCATGCCGACGGGCTTCGGCTGGGGGCGCGAGCTGCAGGAGAACGAGATCAATCGGCTGCTGACTTCCTGCACGCATGCTGGATTGCTGGATGAGGAGGAGTTCTATCGGTTGGCCGGCCAGAAGCTGGTTGCTCGCCGCGCCAAGCACGGTACGCACGTCATGGACATTGCTTGCGGGCTCGATCCGAAGGATGCGGTTCCCGAAGATCCCAAGCTTCCCTATATCATCGGCGTTCAATTGCCGAAGTGGGTGACAGAGGAGACGTCGGGCGCATTCCTGACTCCGAATGTCTACGCCGCCATCTCCTATGTACTCAGTCGTGCGGATCAGATTTCGGCGGCCGAAGGAACGGAGCCAATCCCTGTGGTCATCAATTTGAGTTATGGAACCATTGCAGGCCCGCACGACGGCACGTCGCAGCTCGAAGCTGCGATCGATGAGTTGATAGCGTCACGCACCGCACCGCTCAGGGTCGTTCTGCCAGCCGGAAATCACTATCTGGCGCGATGTCATGCCTTGGTCGAACTGCCTCAGGCATCGGTCCCTGGCCAGTCGCACAAACGCTTGCAGTGGCGCGTGCAGCCCGACAATAAGGCCAACAGCTTTATGGAGCTGTGGCTGCCCAAACAGGCAACAGAGAAGTCCCAACCCGAAATCGCCATCAGGATTACCACTCCGACCAACCAGCGCAGTCCTTGGATTGGGGCTAACCAGGACTGGCAGTGGCGCATATCAGGCCAGCTCCGATTTTTCGCGAAATACTATACTGCAGTCGGGGAGCGATCGCAGATATTCCTTGCTGTGGCCCCCACGGCTGATCTCGCAATGCCCCCGCTGACCGCGCCGTCCGGGACGTGGCTGATCGAACTCAAAAACAAGGGCGTAGCCACGACAGTCGATGTCTGGGTTCAGCGCGGCGACACGCCATTTGGCTATCCGTTGTCAGGGCGGCAATCTCGGCTTGAAGACGAGAATTACGTGCGCTTCGATCTTGCCGGGCGACCAGACCAAGATGACAAGGGCTCCAGCCCGGTACGGAGGGAAAGTACGATCAACGCATTGGCAACAGGGACGCACGCGATCGTCGTGGGTGCATATCGTCGCAGTGACAAGGCCGTCAGTGAGTATTCGGGGGCCGGAGGGCGTGCGACATCAGATGGCGCATCCTCCGTTCGAAGCCCCGATGTGTCGGCAGTTGGAGACGAGTCGCCAGTACACAGGAATCTGCTTGCCGCCGGTACGCGCAGCGGTTCCGTTGTGACGATGAATGGGACAAGTGTCGCGGCTCCGCAGGTGACACGATTGATCTCGGGATTGATGATCTCGCAGCTTGCTTGCGATCGTCCGGACGTACAGCGCATCGCGAAAACAGGAGACACAAAGGCGCCAGGTCCCGGCTCACCATTGGCTGTGCGGATCGGGGCTGGCCGGCTGGATCGGTGCGGACGTCCAAACAGACCTTGATTTGGGACCGGTGCGGAGCACAGGGAACATCGCGGTGTCGAAAGCGAAGGCAGCGAGATCAGCGGGCCGTCAGGCGGCCATACGTATGAACGCGATGTTCAGCGACCTCGCGCCCGAGACGGTTGCCCAGCTGTTTCATCGCGCGTCTTTCCAGACCTTCGAACGGGGAGACTACATTTTTCGACGCGGAGACCCTGGGACATGCCTGTTCGGAGTTGTGGAAGGCTCGGTGCGGATGTGTGCATCCTCTCCTGACGGTAAGAGCGCGGTGTTAAATCTGATCGGTGCCGGTCAGACATTTGGCGAGATTGCCGTTCTGGATGGCCTCGACCGAACAACCGATGCAATCGCGAACAGCGATTGTGAAATCTGGGGAATTGCGCGGCGCGATCTGATCCCCCTGGTTAGAACCGAGCCGGCTTTGGCTGCCAAGTTCATTGATTTGTTATGTGCCCGCCTGAGATGGACGAGCGAGCATCTGGAAGAGGTGATCCTTCACGGCCTGGAGGCTCGTCTTGCCCATATCGTCATAAAGTTTGCGGAGCCGAATGTGCAAATGGATGGATCCCTTGTGGTGAATATGACGCAACAGAGCGTCAGCGAGATGGTGGGCATTTCGCGGGAGCGCGCAAATAAAATCATATCCGCTTGGGCTGAGTGCGGCTGGGTTCTGGTCAAGAATCGTACACTTGTCCTTCTCGATGCTCAGGCGTTGAAGAACGTCGCCACGCGAAGTTAGAACCTGACGATGCCTTTACTGATCGGGCGCGCATTTTACTGCGGAGCAGTGAAAAGACCCGATGCTTTCGATCTCCCGAGAGAAGCGGGCTAGAGGACGAAGGCCGCGCAGCGCGGGATCGACGAAGCTACTGGTACAAAGTTGCAATCGGGATAGTTGCTGAGGCTTTCTGTTGATATTGAGTTCGACCGCAACAACATCAATAACCTCACTCACATCTTCAAATCGTCTCGTTTGAAATCCAGCCCGATGTCGAGAACGCTGACGCTATGGGTGAGCCAGCCGATTGAGATCAGATCGACGCCGGTCGCAGCGATGTGTGGCGCTGTCGTGGGTGTGATGCGGCCAGAGGCTTCGGTGACCGCCCGACCTGCGACCATTGCGACGGCTTTCGTGAGCGTCGCCGGGTCCATATTGTCGAGAAGAACGGCGTCTACACCGTGATCGAGCGCCTCGCGCAGCTGATCGAGCGTATCGACTTCGAGTTCGATCTTGACCAGGTGGCCGACACCGGTGTTCGCCCGCTTCAACGCCTCGGTTACGCTGCCGGCGATGGCGACGTGATTGTCCTTGATGAGCACAGCATCGTCGAGGCCGAACCGGTGATTGCTGCCACCGCCAACGCGGATCGCATATTTTTCGATGGCGCGCAGCCCGGGCGTTGTCTTGCGCGTGCAGACAATTTTCGTCTGGTAGTCTCGGACCGCAGCAACCACGGACGCCGTTGCCGTCGCAATGCCGCTCAGGCGGCACAGGAAATTCAATGCAACCCGTTCAGCGGTGAGAATACCTCGCGCGGGGCCGGTGATCGTGGCGATCACGTCGCCGGGCGCCAGGACTGCGCCGTCGTTGCGCTCGATATGCATCTTGATCGCGGGATCGATCAGTTGAAAGGCGAGTCGAGCCAGGTCGAGCCCGGCCACCACGCCGGGCTGGCGCGCAACAAGAAGTGTCGTGGCGCGTCTGTCGGCTGGCACGATCGCATCGGTCGTGAGATCTCCAGCTCGTCCGAGATCTTCAAGCAACGCCATGCGAACCAATGGCTCGATCATGACATGGGGGAGCGGCGAGGGCGTCATGGCGATCCTTTGGGTTAGGCGACGAGTTCCGGGATGTCCTCTCGCGCGGTTTGAAGCGCGTCATCAAGGCGCAGCGTCGAACGCTGTGCCAGACCCGTGTGCTTCGGGAAGTCGGTGCGTGCATGCGCGCCACGGCTTTCCTGGCGGCGCAAGGCAGCGATCACGATCATCAGGCCGACAATTGCGGGATCGCTTGCAGCTTGCTGCGAGATTGCGAGGGAATAGAGCGCGCGAGCGGCGGCACGCAGGCCTTCGTCATCGCGCAACACGCCTGCGGCACGCGACAGAATAGGGCGCACCAAACTTGGGTCGCTGTCTGTTACTCCATCGGGCAACATTGGCTGGCGCCGCCGGGTGGAGGTCGTTGCGGCAATATTCTGGGCAACCCAGCCGCCACACACGGCCGCCTCGAGGAGTGAATTACTGGCAAGCCGGTTTGCACCATGCAGGCCAGTGCAGGCAGCTTCGCCGCAGGCCCACAGGCCGTCGACGGAGGTCCGCCCGTTCTGGTCAACCCGTATGCCGCCCATGTGGTAGTGCGCAGCGGGACGGACTGGGATCGGCTGCGTAACAGGATCGATTCCTGCGTCGCGACACAGCGCTGTAATCGCCGGGAAACGCCGCGCAAAGTCGAGGCCCTTCACGGCCCTTGCGTCGAGAAAAACCCGATGCCCCGCCGCGATGTGCCGCCAGACCGCACGTGCAACGATATCGCGGGACGCAAGCTCGGCACCGGGGGCACCGGCCATGAAGCGATCGCCATTCCCATCGATGAGGATCGCGCCTTCTCCGCGTACGGCCTCACTGATGAGCTTCAGTGGAGAGGACTTGCTGTCGAGCGCCGTCGGATGGAATTGGATAAATTCAAGATCGGCCATGACGGCGCCGGCGCGGGCTGCGAGCGCGAGGCCCTGGCCAAAGGATCCAGCCGGATTCGTCCCATGCAGAAACAGACCTCCGATGCCACCGGTCGCGATGACGACACGATCGGTGGCAAAGAGCACGGGTCCTCGACCGGTATGGCCAAGAAGACCTACCACTGCGTTGTCTTCGACGACCAGGCGCTGTGCCGTAGCCCCCTCGATCACCGTGATCGCAGGCGTCTCGCGGACCTTGCGGACTAGGGCTCGAATAACGTCCCGGCCTGTTGCGTCACCCCCGGCATGGATGATCCGGCGGCGCGAATGCGCGGCCTCGAGGCCGAGGACTATCTTGCCGCTGGCATCCCGATCGAAAATGACGCCGAGCCGCGCCAATTGTTCGATTGCGGCGGGCGCTGCGGCGAGGATTGAGGCCGCGATGGTCTCGTCGCACAAGCCGTCACCGGCGGCGAGTGTGTCTGCCAGATGCAGCGAAGCACTATCATCCGCCCCGATACCGGCAGCGATACCGCCTTGTGCGAGTGCGCTCGACGATTCCGAGCCCAGCGGTGCGCCGGTCAGGAGCAATACTGGCCGCGGCGCCAGCGCCAGGGCGGTCATGAGTCCGGCAATGCCGCCGCCGATGATGAGGGGAGCGCCGTCCGTATCGTGCAACGCTGTCATGTGACGGCCAGCATTCGTTCGACCGCGAGGCGTGCGCGCGCTGCGACACTGTCGTCGATCGTGACTTTGTGCTGCATCGTCTCCAACGCGTGACGGATGTTACCGAGCGTGATTGTCTTCATGTGCGGACAAAGATTGCACGGACGGATGAATTCGAGGTCCGGATACTGGATGGCGACATTGTCGCTCATCGAGCATTCCGTCAGAAGCACGACCCGCGGTGGTCGTTTGCTTGCGACGTAGGACGACATGGCGGCCGTCGAGCCGGCGAAATCGGCCTCCGCCAAGACGTCCGGCGGGCATTCGGGGTGCGCGAGTACGACGATACCAGGGTGGTTCTCGCGCAATTGGCGCACCTCTTCGGCGCTGAAGCGCTCGTGCACCTCGCAATGACCGGTCCAGGTAATAACTTTCACGGCTGTCTCGGCAGCGATGTTCCTGGCCAGATATTCGTCCGGCAGCATGATCACGCGTTCAACGCCAAGCGACTCGATCACCGCCTTGGCATTGCCCGAGGTGCAGCAGATATCCGACTCGGCCTTCACCGCAGCTGAAGTGTTCACGTAAGTCACGATCGGGACGCCGGGATAGTTTTGCCGCAGCAGCCTCACGTCCTCGGGCGTGATGGAGTCGGCAAGCGAGCAGCCGGCACCGCGATCGGGAATCAGCACGGTCTTCGACGGATTGAGTAATTTGGCCGTCTCAGCCATGAAGTGAACGCCGGCGAGAACGATGACGTCGGCCTCCACGTGCATTGCTTCACGCGCCAGCGCGAGGCTGTCGCCGACAATGTCCGCGACGCAGTAGAAGATGTCCGGTGTCTGATAATTGTGGGCAAGGATGACCGCGTTGCGGCTTTGCTTCAACGCGATGATCGCGTCGATATCTTCTGACAGCATCGACCATTCGATCGCGGGGATCGCGTGGCGCACTTTCGCATAGAGATGTTCCGAAGGACGTAGTTCGGGTATCGACAGCATGGCATATACTCTCGTTGAGCATATGTTATACTGTAATGGAGTATAAGTCTTGTCAAGCCCCCGAGACGGGAAGTTTGGTCCCGGCGACGGCGCGTTCCGCAAGGACGGCACGGCGAAAGCGGAAGAGTTTTGCAGGACGTCCGCCGGTGTCCTGGCTGGTTTCGCCAGTTTCCTCAACGAGTTCCTGCTGCTCTATCAGGCGGCGGAAATTCGGCTTGTGCACTTGCCGTCCGGCCAGCGCCTCAACACAGCGTTGCAATTGCAGCAGCGTGAATGTCTCCGGCATCAATTCAAACACGACAGGATGGTATTTGATCTTGGCCCTGAGTCTTGCAATTCCGGTGGCCAGAATCCGGCGATGGTCCAGGATCATGGGGTGACCCGGCGTGTTCGATAGACCCTCACGGGTAGACGTGGATGTCGAGGAATTGCCGCGTGTCGCCTCGGGGATCAGTCTCGCCTCGTATAATAGTTCGTATCGCTGCAGAACCAGTTCCTCGTTCCAGCTGTGCTCTTCGAAACCGAAGAGCATTGCCGCACGCTGCCGACGAGCGCGCTGCGCCGCCCGGTCGGATGCTGCAGAAGCCCAGGCTTTGAGCCCTGGCTGCAGAGCTTTCTCCATCAGCGGCGGTGGGCCGTCACGATGATCCTCCCAGGGGAAATAATCATACCAGCCGCGCCATCTGGCCTCGTGTTCGCCGAATGCCGGTTGTTCTCGGGTCAGGCCAAGATAGCTGATCGAGATGACATGCTGCCCAATGGCGCCAGCGCGATCGCGATCGGCAAAGGTGTAGAGCTGTTCGACATAACCGAGCGGCAACCGTGTCTGCCGTTCGACCCAGGCACGGAGTCCCGATTGCAGCGAACGATGGGCGAGTTCGAAAGGCCCGGAGGGCAGGGCGCGCTGATCCTGGATCGTTAGAACACGAGGCTCGCCCGAGGTCACGGCTACCAGCACTGCAACAAGATCAGCCGCAATTCCTTGCGGTGATGAATGCGCTGCCAGACGCGCTGGCCTGGAATTGGGGCTGTCGAGCGGGTCCATGAGCTGGTCTGCTTAAGCGTTCATAGGGGCAAGGTGAAAGGCTGCATCGCGAATCCACGCTGATATTTTAGCATGAAGCTGCAACGCGACACGCACGGCAATTGCGGCCATCCAGACTTGAATGAGTCGCGTCAGCGCACTTTTCCGACGTGCATCCCGGTTGCCATTTGGCCTTATGAGGTCGTGCGTCGGCTGCTCGGCTGGCGGAGGGGAATAAAAGCCTTGATTTGGCGGCGTTGACGGCCTGCCGGGTGGCCGCGGATTTGTGGTGTCCCAGGTTGTCCATGATGACGATGTCGCTGGGCCGCAAAGAGCTACTGACGAAGGTTGGTGTGAAAGCTTTCACCATGGAAAGCGTTCGTCCATATCGCGGATCAGTTCGCGAACGCCTCGATGCGCTGGGCGTACGATTCGATAGGCCAAGGTTGGCGCAGCACGCACGGTGATCGAGCGCAGCGAAGATCGCCTCGGAATTTCCCAAAGTCCGAAAACGCAGAAGGGGCGGCCAGAGATACTGGGTTCGTCGATTAGCGAATGGGTGATGCTATTGCAAAGCGAACATCTGCCGATACGCGGGTGTCAGGTATGTGCCAAGATAAAATAGCTTATTGAGCTTCCCCAACCGTGCCGTGAAAATTGTTATGGACCTTGGGCGCATCGGCGAGCATGGGCGACGTGCCTCGTAGCGGCGACGCCGCTTCTGATCAAATGTCGCGATTGTCCTGAGGATACCAGCTTGCGTTGGATTTGCGCTCACACGAGCGAGTGGGCAGTTCTGTCGCGAGCAGCCATATGTTCGTTGGCGAGACAGTACCAACGGTGCGAGGCGGATTTCGTCTAAAATTCATAGACGAGTAGTAACATCCGATCAGGCGGATGCGATGTTCTGTATTTTGTTACCTTGAAAAGTCCACCAGATCTCCGCTGAGATTTGCCCATCAACCATGATTACGCATGGTTGCTTACGGTTCAATTCCGAAGTCTGGAATGAAATTTGCAGCGTATTAGGCATTGGGTTGAGTTGAGTATTAGGAGGTAAAGATGGCCATGTTACACCGGCCTTGGACTGCCGACGAAATTGCAATGCTTCACCACTTGGCGGGAACCATGCCGCCGGAGGAAATAGCGAAAGAAATTGGACGCACCCGAGCTGCCACGACGATCAAAGCCCATGAGTTACATCTGTCCCTAAGACGACCAAGCGCGGAGCGCCTAAGCAAGGGTTGGACGAAGAGTTCGGTTCTCGGCTAGGCCGTTAAACGCAGACCGCCATAAAGCTGTCATCGTGACATTGATCGACCCGTTGGGCAATGCGCGACGCCCTCGGGTGAAGTTATCAGTGCCACTTTGAGGATGGCCATAAATGCGCAGCAGGCGATCCTGAAGCGGCGTGATGAGGCACGTAATTTGTCGTCTCGGCCAATCGTTGCGTCAGTATGTTGTCGCGCATCGATCGACTTATCGTCGCTGTCTACCCTGAAACATTAATGCGCATTCGTGCCGCGTCATATTGACGGCCGCGCGCGTTCTCCCGATTTTGAGCTAAAGCGCGCTCGCTTTATCCAAACCGCGAGATGCCGGGGCGCGCGCGTCCGGCCCTGCCCAACGGAACACCCAAAGAACTGGCCCGTCGTTTGACGGCGGCCAGGGTGCGGTCCAGGTCTTGCGCGATCTCGAGATTGGATCGGCCCGCTATAGCGAGTTCCCTCAATCTCTGATCGTCCTCAACCGACCAAGCATTATTCGATGGATCCGTCACGTTGCCCCCATGTTCGCGAAAGGCATTTCCAATGAGTAGACGCCCGTTGGAGAAATCGGATCGGTGATCATTGGACTCAAGCGGAAGGGTCGACGGATATCATGACGATCCCATCGACATTGATAAGGAATACCATAGTCGGTTCATCAGACGCGGGAGCACGAAGATGCGCGTGCTCAAAGGCCGAGATCTCCCGTGGAGAGGCAGGGCGGTATGCGAGGCGGGAATGAGGGGCGCAAATCGCCTCGCCATTGGTGGTCATCGACTCGAGATCTGTTCTAAGCAGATCGTCGGCGCACATTGCACCAGCGATATCCGCATCAGGTGCGTCAAATACAAGCGTCGGCTTGCCGTCGATCTCAAGAACAAAAACTTGAGCCGCTGTCATTAGAAGACGTGCCTCGTAAAAAACAGAAACTGGAAAATCCAACATTAGAAAATAGATTGAACCGCGTAGTTGTCTCTGGGCCCTGCCGCCGATTGATGAATCGACCGTGGTCGGTCAACCCAGGAACAATCCGCGGGAGGAGATTCAGAATTCAACGCTCCTGTACAGCTCCTTCACTCGCTCCCGCTGGTATGTTGATTTGATCCAGCCGGCGGCACAATTGCCCAAATATTGCCGATGATTCTCGCAGTCGAGATGTCTCCCAATAATATCGGCCACATACCGCGGATCCATCGATGCCAGGTGAACCGCCGTCCTCCCGTCGCAAGAGTAGTCGCGTATCCCGCCCACGGCATTTGCGATAACGGGCAAGCCCACCATCATGGCTTCGGCGACGACGATACAGAATCCTTCCTCGTCGCTCATATGGATAAAGAGATCGTGCTCAGCCGCATCGGCGTACCATTTATGCTTGAAACCGGCGAACTCGACCTGTTGGCCAATGCCAAGCTCGTTCGCCAATTGTTGAAATGCGGATTTCATGGGGCCTTCGCCATAGATGGTCAGAACGACGATACGACCACGATCGGCGAGAATCCGAATTGCCTTGAGCAGGAGATCGACGCGTTTTCGACTGACCAGGCGACCAGCGGTTACGATCCGCGCGGGGCCAGAGAGTTCGTAGCAGCTCTTCAGCGGTGCTTCATCACTGGCAAGGAACAGCGGGACGACTTTTTCCTCACGCGGTCGCGGTTTGAAATAAACGCGCGTTGCATTCAATGTCGTGGTGCAATCTGCCCAAACGCTGTCGACGCGACCGGAAGTCAATCTCAGAAGCTTGCTATACAACGCGACCGCGCGTCCGCGCTCCAGCTCAGCAATGTGCTCGAAGGCGATGCATTTGACCTTGGGAAATGCATATAGAACGAACCGGCCGATGATGTTTGCCTGTTTAAGTGACAAGATGACGGAGTCCGGGCGGAAGGTGACGATGGTCCGGAACAGCAGATACATTCCGATGACGCAGCCGCGGATTGTCAGCTTCGGCGACGTGCTGGCTTCGATAATTCGGTCTTCGCCCGCTAAAGCCCCGACTTCACGCCTGAGCTCGGCGGAGCCTCTATGCAGAATGATGACCCGGAAGTCGTAACCTTCGAAAAGGCCGTTCTCCAACAGGCTGCGCAACCCGATCTCGGCGCCACCTCGCGTGAGGCCATTGATGAAGTAGATAACGCGGCGTTGCTCGGTCATGATCGGCTCGCGCGTGACAGCGTTAATTTTACGGCTCTCATGGCCGATTCACCGCCTAAATAGTGCAATGCGAGGGTGAGCAAGGCTCGCAGATTGAACGGGTTGAAATAGATCGCCGACGTCAGAAGATTCACGGCGCTCTCGCTGCGGCCGTCCAGCGCCTCCAGATTGCCGAGCTTTCGCGCACGTTCGGATAGTCGCTTGGCTGCGTAGCGAAGTAGCCGTGGATCCTGAGCGGCGATATGAAACGCTACGTAAGCGTGATGCTTCATCAACTGGTTACGTTTGGAGGTCATGGCCGATTCGTGAAGTCGCTTGTCGACCAGAGGGATCTTCACCCCTGCAACCCGACCCAGCCTCGTTGCACGGAAGAAGAACTCAGTGTCCTCGAATACTTCCAGTGCTGCGTCAAAGCCGCCAAGCTTGTCCCATAATGATCGCCGCATCAGAACCGTAGACGGGACGATAGGGGGGTCGTCCATGAAATATGCCAGGCTCTGATCGGACTGAAGGGTAAGGTCAACGAGCGGAGCGACTTCGGGCGGCTTGCGATTGTCCGACCAGAATAATGAGAATGCAGTATAGACGAGCGCGGTCTCCGGCATGGCGTCGAAGATGGAAAGCTGCCGTTCGAGTTTGTCCAATCGCCAGAGATCGTCGGCATCCAGGAAGGCGATATAGTCGCTATCGGTGACCGCGACGCCACGATTGCGGTTGAGCGACACGCCGCGTGTGCCCTGGATCTTGTCTGTGGCGACCGGCAAGATCAATATGCGGGGATCGCGCGCGGGGAGCTCCTGCAGGATCGCCTGGGTCTCTGCGTCCGACCCGTCGTCGCAGATAACGATGTGGTCGATCAGGTCAGCGCGACTTTGCTCGAGCACGCTGGCAATGGCTGCATGCAGAAAAGGTCCCTCGTCAAAGCAGGTAACGATAACGGAAACACTCATACGACTACTCACTACTACGTTCTAACCGGATTATCTGCGTCAGGCCTCGTGCTTGCATGTCGCCACCAACTCAAGTGGCGCCGTTCTCCATGATATACCGATACTGTTTTCCGGGTTCGATCGTATGCTGCGCGCGGGCGGCTGCGGCGCATTGCTCCGCGTAAACCCGCGCGCGCATGACAATATTGGGCAGCAAGTCCGGCATCAGGGTAATCAAGACGATAATCACGAACATCTCGGTGCCGGACCCTTCATACCACATGTAGGTCAGCACCGGGATGAAGATGATGAACAGGATTCGAATATAGGCATAGTCGCCGAAGCGGCGCCTCATCCAGACGGCATCACGAATACCAAGGACCATCGAACGGCCAAGCGCAGCGAGTACGATCCCCGTACCGAGGATCCCGTTCTCGGCCAGCATGCGCAGAAATTCATTGTGCACGGCTGCCCGCAAATACGGGGGGTAGTTTGCGAAATATGTTCGTGCGAAATTGCCGGTTGCGTCAGTACCTGCGCCCAGGAACGGGTTCTGGGAAAACATCGCCCACGCGACTTCGGTGCCAAGCTTGCGAGCGGTATCGCTAATGGAGGAAGGTAAGCCGCCTTCTATCGCGTACCAGATCTCATTTCGGTCCTGCTCGACAAATATACTGCCGACACGCTGTGATATCTGTCCGTCGGTCAGAATGTCCGTAAAGGCCATGGCCAGAGCACCCGCGGCCGCAGCCAGAACGAGAGCGCCCAAGTTCCGGACATTGAGGAAAATCGCGAGTGTGACGGCCAGAAACGGCACCAGCGCCTTTCGCTCGGCCGACATCAGAATCAAGACAAAAAGCAGAGCCCAGATCGAGAGCCAGAAGCGGTTGGTCGGCAGTGCCCCGATCACGAGGCCGATCGCAATGCACATCGGGAGAAACAGAAAGGCCGATTTCGGATCGCCCAGCTGCTTCCAAACGATGATATGGCCATGCGAGACATGCCAAATGACGTTGAATGCAATCGTCGCGGCCAGAAGCCCGAGAAGTAGCTGGTAGTGCCAACGTCGCAGGCCGGACGTGTCGATATTGCAGATGAGAATTCCAAGAGAGATGAGAATCGTGATCTGTAAGAATCGCTTGCTGATGTAGACCAGTTCACCAGTCCAGAGTGCCGGAACCGTCGAAACCAGATAAAACATGACGAGAAGGAGCATGCCTGCACTGGTTCTGATGTGACGTGGATGCGTCGTGCATAGATACAGTGCAGTAAGACCCAAGGTGACAATGTCGATGGGTTTCAGCGTGCCGACCGGGGTTCGCAGCTCCAGCCCCATGAAAAGTGCGCCGAGCGAACAGACAATGCCGACCGTGACGATGCTTCGCGGTGTAATCTCAAATCGGCCTCTGAAGGAGTTATTGTACAATGGCTCGCGCTCGCATGATGGCAGTTTGGTAAATCGTCTCTAGAGACACACCCATACTGGCAGTCGACCACTTTTCGAGATCGATGGATTTTGCATTTGAACTCATGCTGGCAAGAAGAAGCGGGTCATCGAGCAGGCTGCGGACGGCTGACAGCATTGAATCAAAGTCTCCCTGCTTGCAGACCATGCCGTTATAATCCGACTTCACAATCACCTCGATGCCCGGCAGGTCGAAAGTAACGGCAGGTTTTCCGCTGGCACAGTACTGAACGACGGCCCGCGGCAGGCCCTCTCTACCGGAGCAATAGATGCACAGATCTGCCGTCTCGAGCAGTGCCGGTGCATCCGAAACGTATCCGCATACATCAATGATCTCCTGAAGACCAAGATTGGACACGTGTTCCTTCAACGGAGCCTCAAGTGCGCCCGTACCGGCCAGCACGAATGTCGTGTCGCTAAACTGTGCCCTTCGCTCACTGACACCGTCGATCAACTCGCGATGAGCCTTACGCCGTTCGTAATTGGCGAGATAGACAACTCGTCGGCGCGGACGGCTCGTCGGAGTTTCGATGCGCACGTGCTGCGCTTGCCGGCTCCGGAAGGCGTCAATGTCCATGCCGCTGGGCACGATATAATGCAAATCGGGGGTGCCGACGCCATGCGCGAGCGCTAGTTCCATCATGCCGGGGCTCACATCGACGAAAGCATGGGTGCATGATGCGGTGACACGCTCCAGAGCAACATAGACCTGGCGCTGCAACCAGCCGACATTGATGAAAGCGAGGATATGGATTCCGTGAACGACGGCGAGGCTTGGGATATTCATTGCCGCCATGCGTCCGATGACGCCAGCCTTGCTGGTATGCGTATGTACGACGTCCGGACGGAGCCACCACAGCAGGCGCCTGATCGTGCGCATGGCACGCAGATCACGCATCGGGCTGATGCTTCTGGTGAGGGACTTGACTTGAATGGCTTTCACCGCCGGATGCAACCGGGCAATCATCTTCGGATCGAAGTCGTGACCATAGATGATTGTGACGGGATGCCCCAGTTGAGCAAAATGGTTGCAGCTGAGGACTGTATTTTCATCAGCTCCTCCCGCAACGAGGCGAGTGATGATGTGAAGAACATGATGCGGATTCGTATTGTACATGTCGATTTCTCCGGAAGAGAAAACGTAAAATGGCAAACGAGTCAGGGAACGCTAAATGACGTCCCCGTAGATCAGTAGACATCGCGAATTTTCATAACCGAGTAGATAGTTCGAAAGATAATCTTGATATCGAGAGCCAGACTCCAATTTTCGATGTACCAGAGATCTTGCTCCACGCGCTTGGCCATAAGGTCCGTAGTGGCCGTCTCCCCGCGATAGCCGGTGACTTGCGCCCATCCCGTAATGCCCGGCGGCATCCGGTAGCGAAGCGCATAGTTATCGAGCAAATTGCTGTAGATCGTGTCATGCGCAACGGCATGCGGGCGAGGTCCGACGATCGACATCTCCCCGCGGAGAACGTTGATGAGCTGAGGCAACTCGTCGATGCTCGTCGATCTGAGCCAGCCACCCATCCTTGTGATGCGTGCGTCGCCGCGCGATGCTTGACGGATAACGTTACCGTCATCTGCGGTGGTCATTGAGCGGAACTTGAGAATCCGAAACACGCAGCCGTTAAAGCCAGTGCGCCTTTGTGCGAAGAATACGGGTCCCGGGCTATCCAGGCGGATCAGTGCCGCGATCATCAGCATCATTGGGCACAGAGCGAGTAGCCCGGCTCCGGCCAAAGTAACGTCAATCAGGCGCTTTATGGTCTGTTCGAACGTTGAGCATGGTCGGCGCTGCAACTCGACAGCAACACCGGCTCCAATGTCGACCAATGGCCGTTGCAGAAGGGAATGTAGCTCACTATGCGGGATCAATTTCACGGAAACGGGGATGCGACGCAGTTGATGCATCAGTGTTGTAAGCTGCTTCGAATTTATAGCGCCGGTGCAAATGACAATCTCGTTGAGTTTTCCGTCGCGGTTAAGATCGAGGAGGTCTTCGCGGGCTAGCGCGCTTTTCTGGCCCAAGGTGTCCGCGAGATCATTGGCCGGATAAGTTCTAACAATCTCATAACCATGCTGCGACAGAGAGTGAATGATATCATTGGTTGTCGATAGCGGAACGTGGAGGTCGGAATCCTGGATGAGGGCGATCCGCTTGCGCTTGAGGCCGCCGTGGCGGAGCGCGTTCGTTAGAAGACGTCCAGCGGAATACCTTACGACTCCGAGCGCTGCGGCGCCGGTCACGAAGTAAAGAATAAGAGCGCCTCGCGAGAATTGATCGCCGATTTTCAGCAGAAACGCCGCCAGAGAGCCAAAGAGAAAGACGCCGACCCAGTTCGTCAGTATTTTGGTTAGCGTGGTTCCGTTTCGCAGCAACGATGACGGGCGATATATCCCTCGTGCTTGTGCCGAGGCGAGATACAAACCGCCAAGTATGAAGCTCGCGCCGAGCGGAGCGCTCAATTCGCTGAAAACTGGAATTTGGGCGTGAGAATAGAAGTATGCATATGTCAGTACGGAGATACAGCCGGTCAGGACGATGGCGCAGGCGTCGCTTATTGCGAGCGCGTAGCCCCATGCTTCATACGATAGCGGAAGTCGATAGCTCGGCTTGAAGAGGAGCTGTGGCCCGTGGAACTCTGATACCGATGCCATAGTTGCTACCGACGCGTTGCATTGAAAAAGATAGAAAGTGGAAGCCCCGCATGGGGCGTCGCTTTGTATCGTTCTGCAGTCGAGGTCGCTGAGCGTAATTCTTGATAGTCAGAAATTGGTAGTTCGGAAGAAAATATCGCGGCCCTATTCAGGGTTGTGAAGGCGCTTAACGTCAAGACTAAAAGTTTAGCGGTGTTTGCTTTCAAAAGCGTAGGTTCGTCGGCATGACATGACCTGTGACGAAGAAGCTATGGATGCTTTGCGAGATTTCGCGGCAGTCGCCGCCGAAGATGTGGACGTTGCGATTGCTCTGCAGGCATCGTCTTGAGTTCCACCATTAACTGTCATGGCGGCGGGATATGAAGTATTGCGCAGTCTTTCGTGCGGCGGTTTGCTTGCTCTCGCGTCGATATTAGTTGGCATAGCGTATGCTTGTTTTTGAACGACTGCTTTGAGTCGGAGTACTCCATTATGTGGTTGCGGCATAAGCAGGACGATCGCCAGTCCCTTGTTGTTATGCTCACGTGTCAGTTCGTGGAGATCATGGGCGGCGCGGAAAAGCAGTGCTTGAGCCTATCTCGGGCGCTGGAAGGTCGTGGAGAGAATGTCGTCGTCTTGTCGAGCCGCGTACCTGGTGTCGCTCTCGATGATGGTGCTATCGGTATCCGAGTGATCCGGTTCTGGTGTCCGTCGCCGCCGCAGCTCGCCGGTCGCCATTTGTTGTCGTCATTGCTCTGGGCGGTTCAGGCACTGTTTTGGCTATTCTGGCATCGCCAGCACATTAAAGTCGTTCACGCGCACCAGCTCCGGATCAACGCCTATGTTGCCGCGGTCGCAAGCAAGTTCCTGAAGCTGCCATCGGTCTTGAAGTTGGGCGTTGGCGGAGAAGAAAACGATCTCGTGGTGATCGGACGGAGGAAGTATCTGTTCGGGAAGGCTGGTGTCGATTTTGTGGTTAGGCATGCGAGTCGGTTTATTGCGATCAGTAAGCAGATCGAAGACGATCTGAAGGCACATGGCGTATCCCCATTTGCAATCGCGTCGATCCCGAACGGTGTCGATCTCACTCGTTTCGCAGCGCGCATTGAGGAGACGCAGGCAGCGCGGGCCGAAAGTATCAAGGACGCGGCAGTATTCAGCTTCGTTGGGCGGTTGTCTCCCGAGAAGAATGTGTTGCCGATGATTGCGGGCCTCCAGTCCGTACCGGCGCCGAAGGGGACATCGGTGATGCTGGCCGGTGAGGGACCTTTACAGGGAGCGATCGAAGCCAGATTGAAAAGTGCGAGAAATCCGCTAGATGTACGGCTGCTCGGTGCCATTACGGACGTTAGCGGACTTCTTCACCGCTCGCATTTTCTGCTGCTGCTCTCAAGCTCTGAAGGCCTCTCTAACGCGCTGCTGGAGGCGCTCGCGGCCGGCGTCGTGCCAATCATTACGGATATGAGCGGTGCGCGCGACGTGATTCCGTTCGAGAACTATCCGCTGTTTTCGGTGAGCGGTAGCGAGGTCGACATTGCGGTTGCTGTTCGCAAGGCCTACGCACTCGACCCGGAAATCTGGCTGGAGTGGTCGCGGCGGCTGTCCCAGCACGCGGAGAGAACGTTCGATCTTGAGTCAGTCGCGATGCGCTACGTTGAACTCTATCGTGCCCTGTCCGAGCCAGGCGCGTCTGTCGGACTAAGGACCACTCGCGAGACATCTCAGGTCAATGAAGCCTAGTGATCTTTCAACCCTCAGAAAAAGGGGACGTGACCGTGCTGGCTAGCCTCACCGAGATCGCTCATTTGCTCAGGCGTCCTGAATCTCTGGAGACGCCGCTGTTCCTGAAGGAAGCTATTGGCACTAGTGGCGGCGACGCGATCCAAACGGAAGAAGCCGTCCGCCGCATTCATGGGCAGCCGATACTAATTGATTTCAACACCAGTGTGGCGCGCCCGGAAGACTTCAATGAGGGATTTCGCCCGCTTCTGGACCGGAAGCGACACTCCCTTTTCAGACGGTTCGCGAAAAGTCTCTATGTGTCCACGGCGACAAGCGCGCGGAACTACAAGCGGGTAGCGGCGGAGATCAAGGCGCGTGTCGCCAAGCCGGTCGTTCTGGTGATTGGTGGCGGAACCAGGGGAGAGGGAGCGGACGCGCTTTATAGTGACACCGAATTGCGCGTCGTCTCATTCGACATCTATCCGAGCGACAATACGCTCTTCGTCGCCGACGCTCACTCGATCCCATTGATATCGGGCTGTGTCGACCTGGTTTGCATTCAGGCCGTGCTAGAACATGTCGTGGATCCTGTCCGGGTGGTCTCCGAGATCGTTCGCGTGCTGAAGCCCGGCGGGTTCGTCTATGCGGAAACACCATTCCTGCAGCATGTTCACGAGGGTGCCTATGATTTCTGGCGTTTTAGCGAAAGCGGGCATCGGCTGCTCTTCCGCGAGTTCGAGGCAATCGATCGCGGCACTCTCGGTGGGCCCGGTCTTTCGCTCTACTGGGCGGTTCGTCAGTTCTGGAGGGCGGTCACGCGATCAAAGACGCTAGGCAATTTGTTGGCAGCTCCAGGACTGGCCTTCGTCATGCTGGATCGATTTATCCCCGAGCAGCGGCGGATCGACGGTGCAAATGGCTCATTCTTTTTCGGCGTTAAATTTTCGGGGAATGTCCGGCCGCGACTGCATCCAGCGGATATCTATCTGGGCTAGCGAGGTGGCGTCGTGAACCGTAACACAGTTGATACTGGAGGGACGTTTCGCTGATGGACGTGCGTGGGGAATCCTCCGGCGGCAGCCTCACACGAAGGCTCGGTACCGGCGTTGGCTGGCTGATGATCGGGCGCCTCGGGTTGGCATTCTCCGGGCTTGCGTCGTCAGTGGCACTGGCACGACTGATGTCACCGCGTGAATTTGGCATGATGGCCGCGATTACGGTCGTTCTGTTTCTCGGCAATGCGCTGACCGAGGGCGGGTTTGTCTCTCCCATCATTCAAAGGACACAGGTCGATGCTGATCTCAGAAATGCAGTTTTCAGTCTGTCTGCAATATTCGGCCTCGTGCTCGGTGCTTTGGCAGCCGTTGCGTCGCCGTGGGTGGCCGGGTTTTTCAGGATAGAAGGGCTTGAATGGCCACTGTTAGCTGCGGTTGTCATCATTCCGATCAAGGCGATGGCGGCGCCTGCCATCGGGTTGCTGATGCGGGATCATCGCTATCGGGAGGTCACGGTTGCCGCGCTGTTATCGAACATATTCGCTTACTCCGTCGTAGCCATCTTGCTTGCCGCGCTGGGATTCGGGATTTGGGCTTTGGTGATCCCGAGCATTCTCGCCGCGTTGACCGAGCTGGTCCTGGTTGGCCGCGCAGCCGGCCCGCCTCGAAAATTCGTTTGGCGCATCACAGATCGGAATTTCATCAGGGACTGGCGCGCCTCCGTCTCCAGCGGGCTTTTGAACTGGGGCGCGCTTTCGAGCCCGAATGTCATCGTCGGACGACTTTTCGGGGCGGATGGACTGGGGCTTTACTCACGTGCCGGCAGTCTATTCTCCATGGCAACGCAATTGTTCTCCACGACGGTTGAGCGGGTCATGTTCTCGGGTCTGTCGGGAGTTCAGGAGGATAGCGAGCGTGTAACGTTGCTCTTTCGACGCATGCTGTCCGTGCTGCTGCCTATTTACGTCACGATTGGCGTTGGGCTTGCCATCCATGCCGAGCCGATCATTCGTATCCTGTTCGGTTCTCAATGGGTGGCCGCGATCCCCGTGACCAGTGTGTTGTTCCTGGCATTTTCAGGCCGCGCCAGCTACAAAATCTCGGAGTCGCTAGCGCTCAGTAAGGGGCGTTTCAACAGCGTTGCCTTTCGTCAATTGCTCTATCTTGTGCTTGTGAGCGTGGGCTTGCTGGTCGGATCTCGGCACGGGCTGGTCGGAGTCGCAAGCGGCTTTACTGTTGCGATCTGGATATTCTACGTGGTGAGTGTTCTGCAGGCTCGGCGTCTTGTTGACCTCAGCTGGGCAAGCATCGCCTTCGTGCACCTGCGCGCCGTTGGGATCGCTGGCGTCGGCGCATTCGCTGATATCGCGGCGATATGGTCCTTCTCTCGGTTTGGCTGGCTTCTGTCGCATGGCGCGGGGGCAATGGCATTCGTCATCGTGCTTGCGGTGACGATGTCGCTATTGCCGGATCGGATTCTCGGCGAGGATCTGGTTTGGGCTCGGCGTAGAATATTCTCACTGATCAAGATCCGGGCGGGCAGGCCCGTGGTCGGCCTGCCCGTTGTGTCGGTCGACTGAGGCTGACTGACAGCCCAGGCGCCCGTAGTGCTGTCTAGCCGACGGCGCGAAGCAAAGACTTGGGCCGCGCAGGCTTGTGACCGACGCTATTGTAAATGAAACCGTGGCGTTCGATCTCGGCCGCCCGGTAGACATTCCGGAGGTCAATCAGAATAGGCAGATGCATAAGCTCGCGAAGGCGTGGAAAATCCAGTGCACGATAGGCGTCCCACTCCGTCACCAAAACAAGGGCGGAGGCGTTGTCGGCGCAAGTGTAGGCATCCGGGTAGAACGTCACTCCGCTGATGACCCCCTGGGCCTGCGTCATTCCCACGGGATCTGTAACATTGACCGTCGCGCCAGCATCGAGCAACGCTTGAACGATCGCGATGGATGGAGCATCGCGCATGTCGTCGGTATTGGGTTTGAAAGTCAGTCCCAGCAATCCGATCGTCTTGCCTTTGACGGAGCCGCCACAGGCGGCGATGACCTTCCGGGCCATGGCGCGCTTCCGCTGGTCGTTTACGGCGGCAGCGGTCTCGACAATACGTAGCGATCCGCCGTAGTCCTGCGCCGTCTTGACGAGCGCCGCCGTATCCTTTGGAAAGCATGATCCGCCATAGCCGGGACCGGCGTGCAGGAATTTCTGGCCGATCCGGTTGTCCAGGCCCATGCCACGCGCGACGTCCTGGACATTGGCGTCGGCCAGCTCGCAAAGGTCTGCGATCTCGTTGATGAATGTGATCTTGACCGCCAGAAAAGCGTTTGATGCGTATTTGATCAACTCGGAAGTGCGTCGCTCCGTGAAGAAGATAGGCGACTGATTGAGAAAAAGAGGGCGATATACCTCACTCATGACGTCGCGCGCACGCTCGTCCTCGGTGCCGATCACGATGCGATCCGGCCGCTTGAAGTCGCCGATCGCAGCACCTTCACGCAGGAATTCGGGATTGGAAACGACCGAGAATTTGAGGTCCGGACGTGCCGACCGGATTATGCTCTCGACTTCATCGCCGGTTCCAACCGGTACCGTCGATTTCAGCACAACGATCGTATAGCGACTGGCGGTTCCCGCGATATCGCGCGCTGCCTGATAGACATAGCTCAGGTCCGCATGGCCGTCGCCGCGTCTTGATGGCGTGCCGACGGCGATGAAGATGACGGCTGCTCCTTGGATAGCGTCTTTGAGATTCGTCGTAAAGTGCAGTCGATCCGCGGCAACGTTGCGGGTGACGAGATCGTCCAGTCCGGGTTCAAAGATTGGAATGGTGCCGACCCTGAGGTTCTCAATCTTCGTGGCGTCGGTATCCACGCAAGTTACCGAGTGGCCAAAATCTGCAAAACAAGCTGCCGAAACAAGTCCGACATATCCAGCGCCGACTACCGTAATATCCATCGTTCAAACCTCTTTTACTCGAGAAAACGAAAAATCCGGCAATTGAACATATTTGAAGCGACGCGCGAACGGCACCTCATAGCCTGATATGCAGAATCCCTGCCAATTCGCGGGACCGGTGGACGGTATGACGCAGCTTGATGAGTTCACGTGCAACGCGAAAGCCGATGAAGCCGGCTATACCCCTGACAAGAAAACGCACTATCGGCTTCCTTTCGTAAGCAGGCGCGGATGGCCAGCGTCAGCCTCCCGATAGCATTGTCCTTACGATTCCATCGGCGGCCCGGAGCGCCAGCTGTATGATTGTGAAAGTTGGATTGGCGCTGCCAGAAGTTGGGAATGCCGATGCGCTGGCGATCCAGATGTTGGGGATTGCATGGCATTGTAGATCTGCATTGACCACGGACTCCGCTGGCATCGTGCCCATGCGCGTCGTACCTGACGGATGAGAGGTGTCGACGGAGTCCGAGAGCGACAGGGTTCCCTCTAAAACACCCGGATTCCAGATCACCGGACACAGGGGCTCGATTCCCGCACGAATCCAGAAATTGCTCAGACATTGCACTGTGCGCAGAAACGTCCGGAGCTCGGTCTCACCGGGTGCCCATTCCAATTTGGGAAGCGGAACGCCGAACCTGTCACGTTTCTGGGATAGTGTGATTTGATTGTCGTAGACGGGGATTTGCTCAATCCGGACATCCAGACGCAGTTCAGCGGCGGGCGGCAGAAATGTCTGCTGTGTCAATGCGCGCCATAGGCCAAGGTTTGTAAGCAGATCGCGGTCGACCAAGAGATAAAGGAGTTTACGCAGCGAATGCTGGATCTCGTGCCGCTGGAAATCGCGAACGAGTGCTCTCAGCCGATCCAGAGGTGTGCCGTCGGAGATGTGTAACCGGACTTCGGCATAGGCGCTGGCGACGGCGTTCGCATCCTGAGCCTGATCGCTGAGCTGGAAGTAGAGCTTCCGACGGGTGCTTCCCCAATAATCATAGCCGAACAGGCGGGTCACCCGGTCATCGTCGGTCGGCAGAAGCCGGGCAACTTCGAGCCGGATATGATCTTGAAAATAGTGGCCTAACGCGTTGCATCTCTCGAACGCGCGATTTTGCGACTGCTGATCTAGAATCAGAAGAAGCCGCGTCGTCTCGATCGTGCCCGCCGAGATGAGGAACTGATCCGCGTTGACTGTGAGTTTGCGACCGCTGAGGGAGCGGGCTTCGACTGACGTTAGCCGGCCCGTTGCTGGATCGACCCCCAGACCGCAGACTGTTGCTCCAAGATAAAGCTGAAGTGCGGAGCTGCGTGTGATCTGCCGTTGCAGCCGCTGACCAATATTGCGGCGCCGAAAATTTGGCCATTTCGGTAGCCGGATGTGAATGTCCGGGTCGCATCGTGGAATGACAGAGTTAGGATCTATCCCATCAAGGACGTCTCCCTCGAACGCACTATTGTCCAGGCCAAATAGGTCTTCGATTTCTGGTGTATAGATGTCGAGCTCATGAATCGGGAACGGCCAGCCGTCCAGCGACAGGTGTGGACGCGGGCCAGTGTCGTGCGGCGTTAGAGGAAGAAGGCGCCCACCCCATCGACGTGATGTACCTCCGAGACCGCGAAGCCGCCCCGTCATGGCGCCAGCATATGACGTCGATGAGGTGTCTGCGCGATTCAATTCGTCGATGTCGGGTTCGAGCGTCTGATAGCCGCTTTCAAGCAGGACAACCGAATAGCCCTGTTTTGCGAGACGTAGTGATGCGACGAGACCGGCAAAGCCAGCTCCAATGACGCATATCTGCGCGAACTTCGCCTCGTCATTCTCTTCAACGCGGAGGTCTCGAATAGACATTCGCTCATCCGCAGTCGGTCGCACGGCTCAAGCGCGATGCGATGGATTAAGGAGAATGGAAGGATCGCCCCGGGGATAGCGTTGCAAGAAGAGTGCCGCGTGGCTCCGACGGGAGCCAGGCAGCGTCGTCGGTAACGGTCTCGCATCAATTAATATTGTTCTCGATCGACGTTCGAAAGCGGCCCCACGTCGACACCACGAAATCGCAGCGCTGACATCTCACTTCCTGATCTTCCCGGAGAAGCTTGGGAATTCGGATGGATGGGCTCCCGCACGCAGCGCAGTGGAATTCGCGCCAACCCGACGAACGAGATTCCTTCTCCCAGCTACGGTCCGGCATACGCACCTCTCAAGCTCGAGATGAACTACTCATGCAATAGTGAGGCCAGCTCTGGCATGTCGATTGCTTGACACCGGATGTATTGCGTCGTGGGCGTCATGCCCTGGGTCGGCGACCGATTTCGACGGAGCAAAGGACCTATGACCTATTCCGCAACTCATCCGACGCCGGAAGTCATTGATGAGCAGAAGTCGCAGCAGGAGCCGCGTGCTGGAAGGCTGGAATCGGCGTCGACTGATGCGTTCAAAGGTATCTGCATCTTCCTTATCATCTTCGGACATAACAAAAGCCTGGAATACGCGAGCCCGGAGTTCCGGGCTTTTCTGTATTTGTTTCACGTCGCGATGTTCTTGTACTTGCCGTTCCTGAGGCCGTGGCAGGCGTGGGGGCGGGCAAAACCACTCGACCTGATCATCCGCTACGGCTGGCCATGTGTGGTGTTCACACTCGTCTACTCAGTTATCTTTGTAAAATTCTCCGGTCGCTCATTGACCGAAGTACCCATGCTGGTCGCCGAAGCCGTGCTTGCCATGAGCGCGCGCGGCTTCGATCACGCGACGGGCCTTCAGCTGCTCTGGTTCTTGCCAGCGCTGATCGGTATCCGTTTCGCGATGATGCTCGTGGCACCGATCGCAGGCGCGCAACTATGGCCTGTTCTGGCCGTCGCGGCTTTTGCACACAGTCTGGTAGGTCTGTTGCCGGAGAGTCTGAAATACGTCACGCCATTCGGGTGGCCGATTGCGGCGTTGCTGCTGTTTCCGGGAATGGTAATTGCGCTCCTTGATCTTGGGCGACGCCGAATACCAGTGTGGATGCTCATCGGCCTTGGCGCGATTGCATTGACGCTCATGCTCGCGACGGGGCTGATCAATCGTGGTCATCCGCTCAATGTCGGAATGATCTTTGTGCCCTCAATCGCAACGCCGTTGAAATTGATTGCACTCGACCTCATCCAGATATGGGCCTTTGTTACCCTCATGGCCGTCAGCCGGTTATTGCCGGTGCAAAGGTTGTTCGGCGGGCTTGGCAGGATGTCCTTCGAGCTCTTTGTGCTTCACCAGCCGATCTATATCGGGATCCGCGCGATCTCGCCGGCGGTGCTGGTCACCAGTTGGGGACCTTGGGTGACAGGCGCTGTGACACTCGCTTTGACGATTGCAATCGCTGTGGGTGTTGCTGTCGCCATTCGCAGCGTGCCGCCAGTGCACAGGCTCCTGTTTCCGGCCGGTGTTGGATCCTTCGGTCGCTTGTGGAGTCCACACCTGCAGCAGTGAGAAACCTGGCCTGGCGGAGCCGGCGAATGGGCAAGTTCAAGGTAAACAGGGCAGATTGAGGCAATCATGCAGGCCGAGACGAGTTCTTCGAATGACGCAAGCGCCGTCAAAGAGATGGCTCGCGCCGCAGCTCTTTATATCAAGCCGGGAGGCTCATTCGTCCTGCTTGGCATTGCCTTTGTCCTGACGCTTGCGATGCTTGCGCATAACGGCATTTTCGGCGTTGTCGAGACGTTCTCGGACGAGCATGACCATTTCAAGCGGTCAATGACGTTCGCCAGCATTGTCCGCGGAAATGCAAATCTCGAGACCATCGGCACATTCTATGCGGGGGGAATCTGGCCACCGCTCTATCCGATGCTGATGGGCGGCATTCAGGCACTAACGAACTGCGGTGTGGGGTTTCTTCGGGGAATTAATGTATTGCTGACCTATGGTGGCTTTGGGTTTCTGATCGCCGCGATAGCGCAGCCATGGGGCCGCTATATCGGTATCGCCGTTGTCGCCCTGTTCGTTGTCGGAACACATTATTACTTTCAAATTCGTCCTGAAAGCCTGGTACTCCTGTTGCTTGGCGCAGCGATATTTCTGATCGTGAAGTATCGCCTGTTCTCCGTTGGCACGCAGGGACAGCCCAGCCGATATGTGCTTTGCGGGGCATTGTTCGCGATGGCTTGTCTGACACACGCTTTCGTTGCGGTGCTGGCCATTTATCTTGTGATACTCGCTCTGCTCAGGATCCGGTATCGGTTCCATTTTGTGGTGGCATTTGCCCTGATCGCCGGGCCCTACGTTGCTGCGCAGGCGATGATCCATAACGGCGTGGTGCTGTTCGCGACCACGGCCGAGGAAAATCTTGCACGGAACAACAATGTGTTCCTTCGGAATCATGAGCGACCGCAGGCGGATGAACTGCTCTTCGCGGAAATGGAGCGGCGGTATAAAGCGGGTGACAAGGTGACATACCCGCGCCCCATGTTGTTGCCCCAGGGAAGATACGAGCAGTGGCTCCATGACGAAAACAAGCGCCGCATATTCAAGGAAATGGCCATGGAGGAGGTCCGCGCCGATCCGGCGGGCGTAGCGATCCGGGCGATGCAGCGCGCCACCGGCCTGATTGGCGGAGAGGGCTGTGTCCCGGGCCAGCGTTATGGCTGTAATGTCAGCCCAAAGCTCGACCTGATGGCATTCTACGGCCTCGAGCTAATGGCACTCATCGGTTTGATTTATGCGGCACGAAGTGAACGAATTCGAGTTTCATCATTCTCATTTGCAATCGCATGCGTCGCGTTGCTCGCTCCCATGATTGTCACCCAGGCGGTGGAGCGCCAGTTCGTTATTGTGCTGGTATTGGCATCGTTCGGTGGATTGGCTCGCCTCAAATCGCCGCGAACATAGGCACCGCGCGCGACGCGGGCGCGGTCCGCAGTGCGAGCGATGCGCTATAGGACATCGCGCGCTTCCGAAGAAAAACCTGCGGAAGGCTAATTTTGCAGGAAAAGTGTCTCGGTTCCATCCGAACAAACTCGGAAGTGTAGTTTCTGGAGATGTCGTAAATGAAGGCGTTTCCTGCATATAATATGTACTTGCCGAAAATTGTACGCGTTCGATAGCCTACTCGAAGTGGAATTTTCCTTTAGGAGGATCCATTGCGTTTCGCAGCTTTAGACGGCTGGCGTGGTATAGCAGCCATCGGGGTTGCAGTTTTCCATCTCAGTGTTTTAGGTCATTTTTTTGATATTCCCTTTGTCCGAAAGGCGGACGTATTCGTCGATTTCTTCTTTGTCCTGAGCGGTTTTGTTCTTACTCACGCTTATGGCAATCGCCTCTCGAACAAAGACGAATTTTTTCGTTTCGCTATTCGTCGCTTCGGCCGGCTGTGGCCGTTGCATATCGTCACGACGCTTGTTCTGGTCGCAAGCGAGGTCCTGAAGTACGCGACGATGAAGTTTGCTGGCCTCGGTGCGGGCGCGCCTGCATTTGCCGGGCGGACGAGCGTGGAGGCGCTCATCTATAATGTATTCTTGCTGCATGGTCTTGGCTTCTTCCCGGACTTCACCTGGAACCTGCCGAGTTGGAGCATCAGTACTGAATTCTACGTCTATGCAGCATTCGCAAGTATTTGCGTGGCGTTCGGACGGCCATCGGTGGTGATTGCGGGGGTAGCGGCTGCGCTGGCTGCTGCCGTCTTCTACATCTTGATCGGTCAGCGTGCCGGGCCGCCGCCGCTCTATACTGCTGTTCCGCGATGTATGTGCGAATTCTTCGTCGGCGTTTTCGTTTACCGGCTCTTTCGCATGATGCCGCCGTTGGGGATACGTGTAGTGTCGTGGTTCGAGATCCCAATCGTTGTCGTGATGGTCATTCTGGTTTCGGTGTCATCCCGCAGTCAGCTGGCGCTCGTGAGCCCAATCCTTTTTGGAGCGGTTGTCTTTGTCTTCGCGGGCGGGGGCGGGATCGTGTCGCGCGGGCTCATGTGGCGGCCGCTTCAGAGCATGGGAGAGATTTCGTATTCGATTTACTTGGTTCATTTTGTTGTCCTGACCGTTTTCAATGCGCTGACGCGGGCGCTGGAGCAAAAATTGCATATGCCGCTGCGCGCGCAGTTCGTTCATGACGGAGCGCCGTTCGATGTTCTCACGGTGGGCGGTCCCTGGTTTCTGGATCTCGTAGCGGTTGGCTATCTCGTCATCGTGATCTTCGTGTCGCGTCATACGTACAATCTAATTGAAGTCCCGGCTCGGGATTTTTTCAACAATGTGGCCGCCAACATGTTTCCGGTCGCACCTGCGGGGAATGCAGAGAAGCCGATTCCGTGTGGCCTGCGGGATGCGCTCTGAAGTCCAAGGCGGCGGCAGGTGGGGCCTCGATGGGCTAGCGCAACGCGAGACGAGATGCAGACGAATTGATGTGAGACGACCTGAAATACTGTGAGGCGAGCTGGAGTAGGGCGTATGGGCTTAGCAGAAGCGTCGTTGTCCGGTATGTCGGTTCCGCTCATTGTCGATGTCGACGGAACGCTCCTGAAGACAGATTTGCTCGTCGAGACATTTCTTGCGTTGCTTTCACGCAAGCCATGGAGAGCGCTGCTGGCACTGGCGGAGTTGCGGAAGGGCAAGGCTGCCTTCAAGGCACGGCTGGCGAGCGAAGCCGAGATCGATATCTCGCTGATGCCCGTGCGGGAAGAGGTCATCACCTTCCTTCACGGTGAAAAGGCTCGAGGGCGGAAGATTTATCTCGCGTCTGCGGCAGATGCGCAGCTCGTATCCGCATTGTCCGATCACCTCGGCCTGTTCGACGGTGTGCTTGGATCGGACGGCACGATCAACCTGTCTGGTGCGGCCAAGGCGGATGCCTTGTGCGAGCGATTTGGCAAGGCTCAGTTCGACTATGTTGGCGACAGCCGGGCGGACCTCAAGGTCTGGAGCACCTGCAACGTTGCGATCGTCGCGGGCGGTCGTGGCGCGTGGCGTTCCGGGATTTCGGGCTGCCAGCCCGGCGTGGTGGAGATTGTCGGGTCCCAGCCGGGCCTTCGCGATTACATCTCGGCGCTGCGCCCGCATCAATGGCTGAAGAATGCGCTCGTGTTTGTTCCCGCTATCGCTGGGCACGTCCTGTTGACGACCTGGTTCGGGTCGATCCTCGCCTTCATCAGTTTTTGTCTGTGCGCGTCCGCAGTCTATATACTCAACGATCTGCTCGATCTGCGAGCCGACCGGCAGCACCCGCGCAAGCGCCATCGTCCGTTCGCCTCAGGGCGCGTTCCCATCATCCATGGGGCGGTGATGGCGCCGAGCCTGCTGCTTGCGGCGTTCTCCCTCACATTGTTTTTGCCGAAGGTCTTTGCGATTGTCCTGGCCGGCTACCTGGTTTTGACAACGCTTTATTCCTTTTGGCTCAAGCGCAAAGTGTTGGTGGACGTCATCGCGCTTGCGTGCCTGTATGCCGCGAGGGTGATCGGCGGATCGGTGGCGACCGGCGTGCTGATCTCACAGTGGCTGGAAGCGTTCTCTATTTTCCTGTTCCTCAGCCTCGCCCTCGTGAAGCGTTCCGGTGAACTAGTCGATCGCGTTAAAAGTGGACGTGGCGATCCGGGCGGACGAGGGTATCGGCTCGACGATCTGCCGGTGATCGAGTCCATGGCCGCTGCCAGCGGCTATTTGTCGGCGTTGGTGATGGCGCTCTACCTGAACAGCGAGGCCGTCGTAAACCTCTATAACAAGCCGCATCGACTTCTGCTGATCTGCGTGGCGTTGCTGTTCTGGACGAGCCGGATGTTGCTCAAGGCTCATCGCGGACAGATGGATGATGATCCCATCGTCTTCGCTGCGCGGGACCGGGTCAGTCTGGGCGTCGGAGCGGTATGCCTCGGCGTCGTGTATATCAGCCTATGAAGTCATCCACTCATAGCTTGATCGCGACTTATGTCGTCTTTTGCATCATAGCAATGGCGACCAACCTCGGGACGCAGAACGCATTAAACTGGCTGTTGGTAAAGCAGGGAGTCGCTGACCAGCTTCGGCTGCTTGTCGTACTCGCCGGCGGTACACTGGCGGGCCTTCTGATTAAGTACGTGCTGGACAAGCGCTATATCTTCGAGGACCGCAGCCGCGACCTTAACTCTCATGCGCGCAAGTTCTCGATGTATACGGCGATGGGACTAGTGACGACGGCCATCTTTTGGATATTTGAAGCTGTGGCGTTCTTCATCGTGCCGACGACAGCGGGACTGATGATCGGCGGCACGATCGGACTCACGATCGGCTATGTCATCAAGTACCACCTCGATCGGCGATTTGTCTTTGAGGCGGCGGTATGATGCTTTCAGGATGGGGACGATATCCTGTGCTGCCATGCACAGCCCGGAAGGCGCGCGGCGAAGCTGATGTCATAAAGTTGATGGCTTCAACAACAAGCCTGATCGCTCGCGGAGCCGGGCGCGCCTATGGCGACGCGGCATTGAATTCGCAGATGACGCTGCTGATGGAGGGCAGCAACCGCATTCTTTTTTTCGACGACGCGACGGGGCGCCTGACATGCGAGGCGGGAGTGCTTCTCGCCGACATCCTGAACGTCTTCGTGCCGCAGGGCTGGTTTCCGCCCGTTACGCCGGGCACGCAATACGTGAGCGTGGGAGGCATGATCGCGTCGGACGTCCATGGAAAGAATCATCATGGTGCGGGAAGTTTTGGCGAGTATGTCGAGTCTCTTGAACTCGCGGTTAGCGATGGACGGACGTTGCGCTGTGCGGATGATGAGAATGCCGACCTGTTCAATGCCACGATCGGCGGCATGGGACTGACCGGCGTCATCCTGCGCGCGACCTTCCGCATGCTGCGCATCGAGACGGACCTGATCGTTCAAGAAACGATCCGTGCAAACAACCTGAGAGAAGCCTTCGACGTCCTGGAGAACTCGCTTTCGGCAACGTATTCGGTCGCATGGATCGATAGCTTGGCAAAGGGTGACAAGCTTGGCCGTTCGGTTGTGTTCACGGGAGAGCATCTGGCGGCGGCGGAATTGCCGAAGGATCGGGCATCTGTGCCATTTTCCGCCAAGCTTCCGAACGGGCGAAAAGTACCATTCGACCTTCCCGGAATGACTCTGAACAGATTTAGCGTATCGGCCTTCAATGCACTCTATGTCGGATCGCGCAAATTCGGGCGCTCGTTGATCAATTTCCAGCCTTACTTCTACCCTCTCGATAGTATCGCGGAATGGAATCGGATCTACGGGCGTGCGGGCTTCGTTCAGTATCAGGTGGCATTTCCACGCGAGAGCAGTTTCGAAGGGATAAGCGCGATCCTTCGGACCGCCTCTGACTACGGGCTGGGGTCATTTCTCTCCGTATTGAAGCTCTGTGGTAGACAACGGAATAGTCCACTCTCGTTTCCACGGGAGGGCTACACGCTGACTCTCGATTATCCCATTAGAGCAAGAACTTTCAGCATGCTCCTGGAACTTGATCGCATCGTCGATGATCACGGGGGGCGGATCTATCTGGCGAAGGATGCCAGGATGGGAGCCCGCATGCTGGAGCGTGGATATCCGCGGATCGCTGAATTTGCGGCTGTACGGCAACGGTTCGATCCAGATCGCAAAATGCGTTCCTTACTCTCTGACCGACTGGGCATCTAATGATGATCGCTTCGCCTGTTTTGATCGTGGGTGCCGCGTCCGATATCGGACGCGCGATTGCGGCGGAGTATGCCAAGGCGGGCGCTTCGCTCATTCTCGCCGCGCGAGATGTCAGCAGGCTAGAGCCCGACGTGAAGGATCTGTTCTATCGATATAAGGCAGACGCGCAGCTCATGGAGCTTGATATTCTTGACGAGGGGCAGCGCGAAGCACTGCTTGGAAAATTAACGGAGGTTCCCGGTACCGTCATTTCCGTTGCCGGCGTTCTCGGCGATGAAGCGGCCGCATGGAGCAGTGCGGCTGCTGCTAACCACATCATGCAAGTAAATTATGTTGCTCCGTCCCTATTGCTCGGGGCGTTCGCCAATCTCATGGCGGACCGGCCAGGCGCGTGCATCATTGGAATTAGCTCGGTCGCGGGAGACCGGGGACGCAAGAAGAATTATACATATGGTTCCGCCAAGGCTGGTTTTACGGCTTTCTTATCTGGTCTGCGTAATCGCTTCGGATCGAGCGGACTTCATGTGCTCACGGTCAAGCCTGGATTTGTCGCCACCCGAATGACTGAGGGAATGGCGCTTCCGGCGCTTCTGACGGCGAGTCCGCAGCAGGTTGCCAGTTCCATTATCAGTGCCCACCGCAAGAAGAAGGACGTACTCTACGTACTGGGTGTCTGGCGAGGCATCATGTTCATTATCCGGGCGATCCCGGAACGTATGTTTAAATCCATGGATATCTAAGAAGGAACGAGGGTGGAGATATCTGAGTGAGGTCGTGGCCGATATCTGGCACCGTCCTTGCTTACTATTTGGTTCGGCTCAGAAGATTTCGAGTCCAACTGCCTTTCTATGCTTTCTACGACGCGCAGTATGTGAAGTAGTGTCAGAGTAAGGGAGCATGCCGTGCTCGAATTGCATCGAAATTCGTTTCGTGTTGACCAAGAGATCAATCAGGCGCCGCCTTTTGGCGATCGAAGTCTGAGCCTGTCCGGCTTCCTGGCAATTTTCCGCCGAAACCGTTGGTTGGTCATAGGCTGCCTCGCCCTCGCCTGGGGCATTGGTGCGACCGTCTATATGACGTCTCCCAAGCTATACACGTCTAAGGCGCGCATGATGCTGGACGCGACGAGGTCAAAGTTCCTGTCGTCGCAGCAAGCCAGCGCGTCCGACGGGGTTCTGGATGCCATGACCGTCGAGAGCCAGGTCGAGGTGGTGCGATCGGAAGGCGTTGCGATTGCTGTCGCCAAGAAATTGGATCTTGCCAACGATCCTGACTTTACTTCGCCAGGCGGCTCTCCAGTGGCGACTGTTATCCGGTTTGTTGTTGGCCTCTTCACGGAATCGTCCGATCCGAGCGAAAGCCGGGTTTCGCGTGCTGCGGTCGATAATCTGCTCGAGAATCTGACAGTCACTCGGGTTGGATTGACCTACGTCATCGAGATCAGCTTTCGCGCCCGCGATCCGAAGAAGGCTGCCGTCATCGCTAATGCGTTTTCGGATGCATATATCGCAGGTCAATTAGAAGCAAAGTATAGCGAGGCGAAGAGAGCTGCCGACTGGCTGCGTGAACGAATTGCTGAACTTCGGCAAGAGTCGTTCGTTGCTGAAAGCGCCGTGCAGGATTTCAAATCGCAGAACAATATCGTCGATACCAAGCAGGGCCTCATTAGTGAACAGCAGTTAGGCGAACTGAACACGCAACTGGTGCTCGTTCAAGGGCAGGTTGCGGAGGCCAAGGCACGACTGGATCGTGTGAACGTGGTCATGACCGAAGGTGTCACTAACGCTGCGGTCGCGGATACGTTGAAAAGTGAAGTTATCAACCGAATGCGCCAACAATATCTCGATATGCAGCAGCAAGAAGCACAACTGTCGAGAAAGTACGGGCGCGAACACGGAGCCGCCGTCAACCTGCGAAACGTGATGATTGGCCTCGAGCGGTCGATGGCCGACGAAGTAAGCCGCGTTGCCGAGGCGAACAAAAGCGATTACCAAATTGCCCTGCTACGTCAGCAAGCGATCACTGCAAACGTAAATACCTTGATCAAAGGCGAAGCGCTGACGCGCAAGGCGCAGGTGACCCTACGCCAACTTGAAAGCACAGCGCTGAGCTATCGCGCGATTTTTGACTCGTTTCTTCAAAAGTATGTGCAGTCGAATCAGCAAACTTCGGTTCCTTCCACGGAAGCGCGCGTTATCACGATTGCGACGCCGCCAGAAAAGAAGAGCAATCCAAAGGGCGGCATCATTCTTGGTATCGCAAGCGCGCTTGGCTTGATGGCCGGCGCGGCCGCTGCGTTTGGACGCGAGGCACTCGATCGGACGTTCCGCTCGACTGAGAGTGTCGAGTCGACGCTACGCGTTTCTTGTTTCGGAGCGTTGCCGTTCGTAGCGGGGAGGAAATTGCGCAGGTCGGGACCGAAGATACTAGGTTTGGGAGAGCCTAAGACCGATGCTCCGGCCCGCGACCTCGACCCAGGCGAGTCAATTGCGCGCTACGTCATTAATGATCCATTCTCGCGCTTTGCTGAAACTCTTCGCACGATCAGGGTCGCTGCTGATCACGCCGGATTGATCGGGAAGTCGAAGGTCATTGGCGTTGTTTCAGCAATGCCTGAAGAGGGGGCAACCACAATTGCTGCTAATCTCGCTCATCTGGTGGCGCATGCCGGCAATCATGTGTTGCTAATAGACGGCGGTCTGAGGGATGCCGGCCTGACGCGTGCGCTGGCTCCAACGGCGGCAACCGGATTACTCGATGCGATCGGACGTCCTGAAGATACCAATGAATTTTTCTGGCAAGATGGTGAAACGGGATTGAAATTCCTGCCAGCGATAACGCAGGAAAGACCGATTCACACGGCGGAGAAACTCTCGTCGGTCGGGATGGATTTGTTGCTGAAGAAGGCCAAGGAGAACTTCGATTACATTATCATCGATTTGCCGCCGCTAACCAAAGCGGTGGATGCCAGGGCCATCAGCCCTCTGATCGAAAAATTCGTCTTCGTTGTGGAGTGGAGAAAGACCTCGTACGACGAAGTCATTGGTGCCCTGTCTACGGCGCCAATGGTCTATGAGAAAATGCTAGGCGTTGTGCTTAATAAAGCGGCATCCTGAAAGTATCATTTGAGAGCTCGTCGGGTGAACTGTGCTTATTCGATTGGCATGAATCCGCGGCGCTGGCTGGCTCATTGGCGTCTCTCACCTCTGCTCTCAAGACTCCCAATGATATCAGTATGTTATTTTTAGTTTTCAGCCATAAGCGTTCGTTAATCGTCTTTGGTCATCATCGATTAACCGATGTTGCCTGAAATCCTCCATTCCCAATAAAAAAGCACTGGTAGTTCAAAGGGGTTGGACGAGTCTGACCTGCCTTGGTACGGCATCTGCAGGCTATTGTTCAGAAATGCGTTTGCGTTCTTGCCAATAAGGCTGCCCCTTTAATGAATACGTCTACGCCAATCAATTCTAAGGGCGGTTTACGGATCACGCTTTCCTCGAATTGCGCGCGGCCTCGGCCTGTGTTGGCAGGGCTGGCATTTGTCTCGTTACTGTTGGGAGGCTGTGCGGGCGGAGTGCTTCCGTCCAGTGGTCCTCCGTCAGCTAGGGTCTTCAAGGAGTCGGTCGACACCGTTGGTAACCCCAATTCGACCGTCGGCTATGTTGTAGTTAACCTCCGCCCCGAGGTGGTTACGCATTTGAATTCCGAAGATGGCGGGCGGCTCTTTAGCAACATGCGGGGACGCGCAAAGACGAGTGTTGCGCTCGGAATCGGCGATGTCGTCAGCATCACAATTTATGAGGCCCAGCGGGGCGGTTTGTTCACGTCGACCGAAGGCAATGCCGCGCCTGGCAACGCTGTGGAGCTGCCACGTCAGCAGGTCGACCTGGCCGGCAACATCACTGTGCCTTATGCTGGCGCCATCAAGGCTGCGGGCCGGTCGCCGCAGGATGTGCAGCTTGAGATCAAGAGTAAGCTAAGCGGCCGTGCGATTGATCCTCAGGTCCTTGTTTCGGTCGCGGATCGAATCTCCAACAGCATCAGCGTGCTTGGCGAGGTGAATACCCCTGCTCGTATTCCGATCGAACCTGGTGGCATCCAGCTGCTGCCAGCGCTTGCCCGGGCGGGCGGCACAAAGGCACCGGCGTTTGAAAGCATCATCTCGATTCAAAGAGATGGGAAGATCGATAGCGCGTTGCTCGTTGCTGTGAACGAGCGCCCGGATAACAATATTCAGCTTCGTCCCGGTGACGTCGTGACTGTTACCCGTCGTCCGCGCTACTTCCTGGCTTTCGGTGCGACTGGTCAGACAACGACTCTTGGGCCCCTGGATCGTCGCTTCCCGTTCGACTCGTACCGTATGTCTCTCGGAGATGCTCTCGCCAAGGCCGGCGGTCTTCAAGATGACCGCGCGCAAGCGGCAGCGGTATTTCTCTATCGATTTGAGTCGCGCCAAGCGCTTGAGCGCATGGGCGTAGACGTCAGCCTGCATCCCGGCCCGCTTGTCCCGACAGTGTATCGGGCAGACCTCGAAGATCCATCCGGTTACTTTCTCATCTCAGATTTTATCATGCGGGATCGGGATATGATCTACGTCTCGAACGCGCCCTCTGTTGATTTCCTGAAGTTTATCACTCTTATCCGATCGGTCCCGCAGACCGTATCCGACTACAGGGTGGCTGCGGAAGCTCGCTTCTGATTCCTTGAAATCACGCGCATCAGATGCACGCTCGCCCCATGTGTCCAAAACATGGGCGCCTACCGCGAATGCTAACAAGATTTTGCGCCGCGGAATCGAATATTCTGGACTCTGGGTGTAGTTCCGTTAGTTCGATAGTTGCCTCACAAAATTTAGCTTGGGACGCATTAATGTTCTGCTTAGGCGGCGAGAGCTGACATGAGCGTCATCATGATGCTGATTATAATCAACGGGCTGGCTGGCTTTGCGCTCGGTCTGCTTGGACGGAGCGGCATCGCAATTTTTGCGCTACTAGGCTCGATGCTTTTCTCAGCAATTGTACTCTCAGCTAATGTCGAAGGCCAGATTGTTTGGAAGACGCTTCTTTGCATGTTCACCGGGCAAGCCGCGTTTCTATTGGCTTCCGTGTTCGTCTTCTTGCGGAGCAATAAGCGCCGTTCTTCCGAAATTCCTTTATCGCAAGATGTCGCAATCAAGGAAGGAAAGCGGTGGGAGAAGAAGCCTGCTAGCAAGGCGCACTAATTGTTAAGGACCGATGGCCTGTATGCGATCAGGGTGCCTTTCAAGACCTTGAGTTAGCCGGCTTATGCGGGGCGGTTTGGCGCGTAGAGACATGCTGCGATGATCTCGTGGGGCTAACATATCGACCATGTCCGCTTGTGGCGCAGAGCTGACGTCGAGATGCAAATTTGACCTATTTGATCTGACACGTATTTGACGTGGCGTCACGATCATCGGGTCCAGCGACCTTCGTGGAAATCGCGGTTGTTATTGATCGTATTCACTTGAGGGCAGCAGCGCTTCGAGAGATGTTCTCTGCCAAGGTCTTAAGGCTGGGCAGGAAGGTTTTGAGCAATTCACGTCGATCGATTGCAGACATGAAATAAGTCATGCCAACGGTCGCAAGCACCTTGTCTCCACTCATGATCGGGATGGCGATCGTCCCGGATGAGCGAGGGTCGACGGCGCGATCCCGCTCGGCGTAGCCCTGCTTCCGGATTGATCGCAGCATCGACAATGTCTGAGCACGATCGCCGATGAGTTGATCTTCATCATCCGTCGATCGTGAAAGAAGGTCGAGCAACATCGTGCGCTCCGCAGGGGGACAGAAGGCGAGATAGGCACGGCCCAATGCGCGGCGCAGCAGGCTGAGATGCATGTTGATCGTTCCGTGGAACGGCGACACCGGACTGTCCGCAATGGTGCTGAAGCGCACGACCACGGATGTGTGGTCGAGAACGCCGATCGCCAACGGCCACTGATGCTGTGACGTAAAGGACAGTGCCCACGGTCGCGCGGCTTCGACCACCAGCGGGTCGCCGTGAAAGCCGTTGCTCAAAGATTTAACGCGTGAGGTGACAGCGTAGCCACCTTGTCTGCGGTCGTTAGCGACATAGCCCATCGCGCAAAGCGATTTCATCAGCCGCACGATGGTCGATTTCGGCAGACCTGTCGCGAGATGAAGCATCTGGATCGAGGCAACGCGATGCCGATTCAGCTCCTCCAACAGGATGAGCGTGCGTGCTGCTGCTTCAACTTTCGGCGAACGTGGGGCCATACCAAGATTCCACTCTGCGGAACGGTGGCGAATAGATATGGCAAATGGCCCGGCTGGTTGCAATATCCGCCCAACAGAATGCGCCGGTGTCCGCTCAGGCCACCGAAGCGCAACCGTGTCGTGGGAGGAAGTGCCGTGTCTTGCGGAGAGGTCAGGGCGCCAATGGCGTCGTCGCGCCGCACTAATATCGCGCGGCTGTCAGTTCACCTGCCATGTCCGGAAAACGTCAGGCGTTGTCGCGATCTGTCGTGCGCGGGCCGACCCGGACGTGTCGCGCGATGAGGCGTCGGTTGCGGCCCCGCCATCCACCGGCAGATCGCCATTTTCTCAGAACCAGCATCCACTGAAGGGCAGCCATCATGGCCGAGAATTCCGTTTCATATCCTGACACTGTCGCGCTCCCGCCGCTCTCGCGTCCGAAGGAGGTCGAGGAGCTGCTGGTCGATGCGATCGATCTGCATTGCCACAGCGGGCCCGCCGCGATGCCGCGGATACTCGATCACTATGAGGAGATGCAGGACGCTGCCGCCGCTGGGTTTCGCGCGGTGCTGTACAAGGATCACTTCTATCCCGGGATGGCGCACGCCATCATTCTGGAAAAGCTGTTTCCGCAGCTCGGTGTTCACCTGTATTCGGGCGTGGCGCTGAACAATGCGTCTGGCGGCATCAATCCGCACGCGGTCGATCATGCGATCAAGCTCGGCGGCAAGATCGTCTGGATGCCGACGCTTTCGGCGGCGAACCACATCAACGTTCAGGCCAGCGGTCAGGCCAAGAACTTCCCGAAGACATCCCAGAAGATGCTGGATCCGATCCCGCTCACGGCGCTGGACGCCAATGGCAAGCTCACCGATGACACCAGGAAGGTCATCGACCTGATCGCGGAGGCCAACATCATCCTGGCGGGCGGCCATCTCCACGTCTCGGAGCAGCACGTCCTGTTCGAGGAGGCCAAGCACCGCGGCGTCAAGAAGATGATGGTCAATCATCCGACCTATGTGGTCGGCTTCGCCGATAGCGATATTCGCCAGTTGGTCGCGCTCGGCGTCACGATGGAACATTCCATCTGCATGTTCATCGAAGGAAAGTCCAAGAAGTTCAGCGCGGACGATCTGGCCCACCTCATCGAGATCGCCGGCGTGGAACATACTATTCTGTCGTCCGATCTCGGCCTGCTCGGTTCGCAGCGTCCGGTGGATGGTTTCCGCAGTATCACGCAGATGCTGCTCGATCTGCAGATGCCGCATGCCTCGATCAAGAAACTGATCAGCGAGAACGCGGCGGCATTTCTCGATCTGCCGGCGAAGCGCGCCGCTCAATAGAATCCTGACCGACAAGAACGACCAACGAAGGTCGGCAAACAAGATCGACGAGGAAATCATGAACGTGGATCGCGAAAGCGAAGAAGCCCTGATGAATCGCATCATGTGGCGGGTCATGCCGCTTGTGATGGCGATGATGATGCTGGCCGTGATCGATCGGTCGAATGTCGGCTACGCCAAACTGCAGATGGCCAGCAGCCTGGGCATGTCCGAGACCGTGTACGGGCTGGCGTCCTCGCTGTTCTTTATCGGCTATTCGTTCTTTGAAATCCCGAGCGCGCTGGCCGCGCACAGGTTCGGTGCGCGGATCTGGTTTGCGCGCATCCTGCTGACATGGGGCATGCTGACGGTACTGCTGGGTTTCAGCATGACCGGCTCGATGTTTGCGGCGGTACGCTTCCTGGTCGGCGTGGCCGAGGCGGGGGCGTATCCGGGCATCATCTTCTACCTCACGCTCTGGTTCCCCAAGCGTTACCGCGTGCAGGCCGTGGCGCTTCTCACCATCGGCAGTCCACTCGGCAACATGTTCGGCTCGCTGTTTGGCGGTATCCTGCTGGATTTCGACGGCATGCTTGGTCTCGCCGGTTGGCAATGGGTCTTTATCGCTACCGGTGCGCCTGCGGCCCTGCTGTTCGTTCTGGTGATGCGCTATCTCCCCGATAATCCGCAGACGGCCGGTTTCCTGTCCTCCGAGGAGAAGGCGCGGCTGGCAGACGCGCTCAGCCGCGATGAAATTGCCACCACCATGCATACCAATCCGCTCCGCGTCCTGATCGATGCAAGGGTGTGGTGGTTTTCGTTCGTCTACACGCTGATCACGCTGTCGCTTTACGGAATCATCTATTGGTTGCCAACGGTCGTCAAAGGATTCGGCACGACCGGCACGCAGAACGGTGTGCTGAATGCACTGCCCTGGGCTGTGGCTGCCGCGGTTCTCGTCTGGCTCCCGCGCCATCTGCGCGAGCACCGCACAGTCCTGATCGGCATGGCGGTGATCGCCCTGTGCGGGATGGGAGCGTTCTTCACCTCGACCCTGCTGACCGAGAACTGGATGCGTTATGTGGCGCTCGCGGTCGGCACGCCGTGCGTCTCGCTGATGTTTCCATGCTTCTGGTATTTGCCGTCGCAGATCTTCAAGGGGGCGCATGCGGCGGCCGCGATTGCAGCCATCAGCACGATCGGCAGCCTCGGCGGCTTTGCCGCGCAGAATCTCATGCCGTGGGTCGCGAGCTTGTCAGGTAGCGCGCTGGCTGCGATGTCGGTGCCCGCCCTCAGCCTGGGTCTGCTGGCCGTCAGCGCGTTCGCGATGTTGCTGACATGGCGCGTCCTGCCGAAGACGGACGGCGAGAGCGAGGTCACTGTTGCGGCTGCTGCCGCTCGCCGGCAGGCCGTGTCATGACGGCGCTTCCGTCGGACATGCGGGCGGTCAGGATCACCCGCTTTGGCGGTCCCGAAGTGTTGGCGCTTGGCGAAGAGGCTTTGCCGACTTTGGCGCGCGGCGAAGTGCTGGTGCGTGTGGTGGCGGCTGGCGTGAACCGGCCGGACATCCAGCAGCGCCGCGGACTCTATCCGCCGCCGCCCGGTGCAACGGAGATTCCAGGCCTCGATATCGCCGGTACTGTGGTCGCGACAGCGCCGGATGTGAATTGGCCGCGGGTCGGCAGTGCAGTCTGCGCTTTGGTCACAGGTGGCGGTTATGCGGAGTATTGCAGCGTGCCTGCCGTGCAATGCATGTCGATCCCTCAGGGATACGACTTCGCGCAAGCTGCGGTGCTCCCCGAGGTGCTGTTCACCTGCTGGAATAACGTCATTCTGCTCGGCAAGCTGGCGGAGGGTGAGAGCATCCTCGTGCAGGGCGGTACCAGCGGTGTCGGCATGGCGACCATCCAGATCGCAAAGCTGCTGCGATCCGCGCGTGTCTTCGCCACGGCCGGGTCGGAAACGAAGCGTCAGATCTGTCGCGATCTCGGCGCGGAGATCGCGCTCGACTATCGCTGCGATTGGGTCAAGCCCCTGGTGGAGGCGACCAAGGGGCAGGGCATCAACGTCATCCTCGACTCGCAGGCTGGTCCTTACACCAATCTGGAGCTGGAACTGCTGGCCTTCGATGGCCGTCTTGTCCTGATCGCGAGTCATCTCGGCGAACGCGCCGATATCAATGTCCGGCAGATCGTGCGCCGCCGGCTGACGCTGACGGGGTCCACGATCCGGCCGCGTCCGCCGGAATACAAAGGCTGGATTGCCAAGGCCCTGATGCGCGAGGTCTGGCCATTGCTCGAGGATCGGCGGATGCGGCTCAACATCTGCGCCGCATTTCCGCTGGAGGACATGGCCAAGGCGCATGCGCTGATGGATGCCAATGAGCAGATCGGCAAGGTCGTGCTGATTGTCGATCCGGCGCTTGCCTATGTGGTGCCGGATGACCGATCGAACTAGAGCACGAAAGACGACGTGATGAGTGATGTCCTGTCAATGTCGGTCGCGGCGACCGAGGAGTTTCTCGCGGATCTGTTCGAGCGCGCCGGTCTCCCATTGCTGGCATCCGGTCAGATGGCGTGCGCGCTGGTCGATGCCGATGTCGCAGGTCTCCCGTCGCACGGTCTGTCGCAGGCCGACATGTATATTCGTAGGCTTCGCCTCGGGAGCGTGTCGTCCGCTGTGAAGCCGATCGTGGTTGAGAGCCGCGTGGCAATGGCTGTGCTGGATGCGCAGGGCATGTTCGGCCATCTGGCGGGTGACGCGGCCATGCAGATGGCCATAGAGCGTAGTAAAGAAACGGGTGTCGGCGTCGTAGCGGTTCGCAACAGTTTTCACTTCGGCGCGGCGGCCCGGTACACACGCCAGGCAAGTGCGCGGGATTGCGTCGGCATCGCCATGTGCAACACAAAGCCGATGATGCCGGCACCGGGCGGCCTCGAGAAACTGGTCGGCAACAATCCGCTCTCGATCGCTCTTCCGGTGTCCGACGGGCCCGAATTCGTGCTGGACATGGCGCTGAGTGAAGCGGCGCTCGGCAAGATCCGCGTGTATGAGCGCGAAGGGAAGCTGCTTCCGCCGACATGGGCCGTCGACCGCAACGGCCAGCCCACGACGGATGCCAAGGCCGCGATCGACGGCATGTTGTTGCCGTCGGGCGGCGCGAAGGGCTTCGGCCTGTCGCTGGCGATCAATCTGATGTGCAGCCTGCTGTCACAGGGGCCGGGCGGCGACGAGGTTGCGCCGCTCTATGGCGATCTCGCGAAGCCGTTTTTGTGCTCGCTGCTGTTTCTGGCGATCGATATCGAACACTTCCGGCCGGCAGAAAGCTTCCGCAATGAAGCGTCCGCCGAGCTTGCGAAAATTCGCGGGTCGCGTGCGCAGGTGCCGCCACGTACGCCGGGTGAACGCAGCTGGACCAAGCGCCAGAACGATGGCGGCCGGATCACTATTCCACGCGCATTGTCCGCGACGTTGAACGCGCTCGCAGAGGAAATGGGATCGCCGGAGCGTCTGCCGTCTTAACGGTACGGCGCTGCCAAAAAGCATCACCGCATAAATTGAAATGAGATCGGCCGTCATGTCGACGGTCGCAGAACGAACAGGAGCACGGGCGATGCAGGCGCCGCGTCAAAAGATATTCATCACTTGTGCCGTCACCGGCAATCTGACCACGCCGAAACAGACACCGCATCTGCCGATCACGCCGGCGGAGATCGCCGAGGCCTGTCTCGGGGCGGCCGAGGCCGGCGCCGCGATCGTGCATATCCATGTAAGAGACCCCTCCACCGGGAAGCCTTCGATGGAGCTCGCTTATTACCGGGATGTCGTTGAACGGATACGCGCGAAAAACATCCAGTTGATCCTCAACATCACTACGGGGCCCGGCGGCCGTTTCGTTCCATCCACGGACCAGCCGCGCGTCGCAGCGCCGGGAACGACGTTGATCGCGCCTGAAAAACGCGTCGAGCACATTGCCGCGCTTCGCCCGGATATCTGTACCCTCGATCTCAACACCATGAATTCGGGCAGGGAAGTCGTTATCAATACGCCCGGTAATGTCAGGCGGATGGCGAAGGTGATCCGCGAAGCCGGGGTCAAGCCGGAGATCGAACTGTTCGATTCCGGCGATATCGCACTGATGCATGATCTGTTGAAGGACAACACACTCGACGGGCCCGTACTCTGCTCGTTTGTCATGGGTGTTCGCTATGGTTTTCAGCCAAGTCCCGAGACGGTCATCTACGCCCGCAACATGTTGCCGCCGGATGCCCAGTTCACCGCAATCGGCATCGGCAAGACGTCGTTCCACAATGTCGCGCAATCCTATCTGTGCGGCGGACACGTTCGTGTCGGTCTGGAAGACGCCGTCTATTTGTCGCGCGGACAGCTCGCGCCATCGAATGCGGCCATGGTGGAGAAGGCCCGTCGCATCGTCGAGGAGCTCGGCGGAGCGATCGCATCACCCCGCGAGGCGCGCGAGATCATTGGCCTTCCCACCCGCCTTGCGGAACACTGAGAGGACTGGCGGGATGACGCGTCTTAACGTGGCCGTCGGTCGTACGGCCCTCAAGAATCCGCTGATCGCGGGATCAGCCGAGCACCATATCGACCCCGAAGGTGTCCGTCGCGCGCTGCGCGCCGGTGTCGGCGCGGTGGTGGTCAAGTCCGTCAACGAATCCGAGCGTGGTCGTGATCAGCTGCAGCGGGCGGAATATATGTTGCTCGACAGCGAGTGGCGCGAAATGGCGTGGACGCCGAATGCGCCTGACACGGCATTCATCGCCTGTCGCTCCGGCCTGACGCCGCAGAGCTTCGATGCATGGCTCGATCAAACGGCTCGGCTCGATCGCGAATCCAGACTAGTGGACGCCTATGCGGTCGCGAGCCTGATCGTTGCGGATGTCGCGCGGACGGTCGAAATGGCCAGGCAGGTCGAACAGGCCGGCGTGCGCGTTCTCGAGCTCAATATCGGCACACCCTATGCCAGCCAGGCCAAAGGCGTGGTGTCCACCGAGCTCGATCCCGAGCGAGTGTCCATGATCGTGTCGGCGGTACAGCAGGCGATCGGCATCCCGCTGTGGGTCAAGATCACCGGACAGAGCGAGCGCGTGCCGGACTTGGCCGATGCCGCATTTCGCGCAGGCGGCGAAACCGTGGTCATGGCCGGGCGGCTGCTCGGCTTCATACCGGATGTCGAGACGATGCAGCCGTTTCTGGGAACGACGCTGGGCGTCGGTGGATACTGGAATCTGCCGCTGACATGTCACTGGCTGACCGTGTCGCGGCAACAACTTGGCGGCGACAAGCCCCTGATCGCGACCAACGGTGCACGCACGGGTCTTGATGTGGCGCGCATGATGCTCGCCGGCGCCAGCGCGGTGGAGATGGCATCGGTCGTGATGCTGCGCGGCGCTGCCGTGCTGTCATCCGCGCTGGATGAACTCGACGCTTACTTGCGCGGCAAGGGCATGACCGCTGCCGAACTGATCGGCAAGGCGGCAGACCAGCGTAAGACCTTCGCCGACATGCCGCTGCGCACCGACAACTGGAGAAAATACATTGCCGATCAGCTTTAACGCGGGCGCGCCGTCCGCGCGCTGCGCTTGACGGGCGGTGGCTGATGCGCGCCGCGGCCATGGCCGAGCTTGTGCGAGATCTGGCGCGCAGCCTCGATGAGCTGGGCGACGTCGGACGGCCGTGTCTTCTCCGGCAGGACCTGGATCGATGCCACGATGGCGATCGAAGCGATGCAGGCGTCCTGCGCGTCGAAGATTGGTGCGGCTATCGCATTCATTCCGATCAAGCTTTGCTCGGGTGCCGAGGCAAATCCAAGACGCACGATATCCAGATATTCCTGCTCGAGCTTGCGGACCGACACGATGGTCTTGTCGGTGAAGCGCTGCAGCGGCTGCGCGAGGACGCGTGCTCTCATGGGGCTGGGGGCGAAAGCGAGCAGAACCTTTCCCTGCGCCGACGCATGGAAGGTCAATTCGCTGCCCGGCCGGACGCCAAGTTCAATCGCCGCCGTGCCCGACAGCTTGTGCAGGATCAACGCGCCGCGCGGCGTCATCTCGGAGAGCACGACGAAATGACCGAGGGCATCACGCAACTGCCGCATCGGTCCTTCCGCGAGCTGGATGAGATCCGCATCCGGCGCATGCCGGGCGAGCAGCCGGCCTTTCGGACCGATGCTGTAACGCGAGGTGCTGGAATTCTGCGCGAGATAGCCGCGGTCGACCAGCGTCTGCAGATGCCGATGCACCGATCCCTTCGTCATGCCCAGACGGTCGGCGATCTGCGTCACGCCCAGTTCATCGTCCGAGAATGCAACGGCCTCCAGCACGTCGATAGCCAACTGCACGGAGTGGACGCCGCTTGATCCTGAATCGCTCATCGTTTCTCAACTTCATGTTCCCGAGTGCTGAACAACGTAGCGGAGTGGATTGCAAGTGCAATGTGATTGATGCGTGGAGGTTCGCGATCGCAGTCCCGGAAACTATTGACACGACGTCGCGTCGGCCAGTATCTTAAAATGAAACGATGTTCTGCTCTCGCGAACATCAACGAAATCGACGGTCTTTGCGGGCGGTCGGACAAAATGCGGTGAGGGAATGACAGAGAAAGCTGACCCCAAGGTCGAGGCGCGCATCGACGCGCTGCTGAAAGGTGCGATTGATCCGCATGTGCATAGCGGGCCGTCTATCGCGCCGCGTGGCATCGACCACGTCACGTTGCTTCAGCAGGCTTCGCAGGCGGGTTTCGCCGCCGTCGTCACCAAGGATCACGACTACAGCGGCGTCATGACGGCCGAATTGATCCGGCAGCACTTTCCCGAGCTGAAGACGAAGATCTATTCCAGTATCGTGCTCAACAATGTGGTGGGCGGTCTCAACCCCTATGCGGTTGAACACACCGCCGCGCTGGGCGGCAGGATCGTCTGGCTTCCCACGCTGGCCGCCGCAAACCATCTGCGATGGCAGGCGTCTGCTCAATGGGTGCATCCGGCCTCCACCGAGCGGATGCGACCGGTCACTGCGATTCCGGTATTGAACGACGACAAGTCGGTGCGCGACGACATGAAGGAAATTATCGACATCGTGGCGCGCAACGACATGGTGCTCGCGAGTGGCCACCTGCATGTCAGCGAGACCTGGGTGATCTTCGAAGAGGCGCAGCGCCGGGGCGTCAAGCGTCTGGTGTTCACCCATCCCGAGGATATCGTCGATGCGTCGTTGAATGACGTCAAAGGCATCGCGGCGATGGGGGCCTTCGTTGAGCACTCGCTCTGCATGTTCCTCGACGGCTGCAAGTTCAAGAGCCGTGAGGCCGAGGGTCTGCGCGACCAGATCGAGGCCGCGGGCGTGGAGCAGACGATGCTGTGCTCCGACCTCGGCCAGACCGGAACGTTCAGTCCGCTCGATGGCTTCCGCCGCGGCATCAGGCTCTGCATGGATCTGGGCTACGACGACGATCAGATCCGCAAGATGGTCTCCAGCAACACCGCGCGCGCGCTCGGTATCGAAGCGGACGTCGCCGCGGCGAGGGCCAGTTAGCTTTCCGGACAAGGCACAATCTCAGGCCGGCACATCGTGAAACGCCGGCTCCCAGAATTGACATCAAGGGAGATCCCATATGTACGACACGACCGATCCGAGGGCCAAGCTTGCGCCCGCAGCTGCAAGCGCAGCGCCTGCGGGGCCTTTCGGCCAGGCGGAATATCTCCGCTTCTATGACGAGCCGCCGCAGGAAGATGGGCCGTCAGGCAAGAGTTGGTATGGGCGCGGTCAGAACTTCTTGCTCGTGCATACGGAAGGAAAGGCGGGCGGCGTGCTGGCGCGCGAGGAGCAGCCGGACGAATATGCCGTCCTGTTGTCCGATCCCAGGGTGGTCGTGGAGATTACCACGGCGGACGGCACGCAGCGCGTCAATGGGCGGTCCTTGGCGTTTGTGCCGCCTGGACACTCCAGCATCAAGATCATCGAAGCCGGCAAGATCGTTCGCATCTTCACCACGCGGTCGGAGGATCTCGCGGCGAAATGCGCCAATGCGGCTTCCTATGCGACGGCCAAGCCTTACGTCGCACCGCTGGAGCCGTGGCCGGCGCCGAAAGACGGCTTTCGTCTGCGCGTCTACAGTCTCGACGTGCCGCCGGAGCCGGGCCGCTTCGGTCGTATCTGGCGCTGTACGACCATCATGGTGAACTATCTCGACGGCTATAACGGCCCCCGCGATCCCAGCAAACTGTCGCCGCACCATCACGACGACTTCGAGCAGTGCTCGCTCGCGGTGGAGGGGGAGTTCATTCACCATCTGCGCTGGCCCTGGACGATCAACAAGAAGAACTGGCGCAAGGACGATCACGAACTGTGCAAGACGCCGTCCATCGCCGTCATCCCGCCGCCCTCGATTCACACCACTGAGGCCTGTGGAAGTGACTTCAACCAGCTTGTCGACATCTTCTGTCCGCCGCGGCTCGACTTCTCGCAGAAGCCCGGCTGGATCCTGAACGCCGACGAATATCCGATGCTGTAATCGGCAGCCCACCCAGCAACGGCAACAGGATTATCAAAGATGATAACTGCTTCCACATTCCGGCAGCGCCTGCTTGGCGGTCAGAAACTTGTCGGCACGTTTTTGAAGACACCGACCGGTCATGGCACCGAAATCCTCGGTGAGATCGGTTACGACTTCGTCGTGATCGATCAGGAGCACGGGCCGTTCGATCGTACCAGCAGCGACACCGCGCTGATGGCTGCACGGGCAACCGACACGCCGGCGCTGGTTCGGGTGCCGGGACCCGAGGCCATTCTCTCGGTGCTCGATTGCGGCGCGACCGGGGTCCTGGTCCCTCATGTCAAGAGCGCGGCCTATGCGCGCGAAGTTGCGGCGATGTTGCGCTATCGCGGCGGCAGCCGCGGCTTTGCGACCAGCACGCGCGCGGGTCGCTATTCCGGCATACCGATGTGGCGGCACATTGCGGATTCGGATGCCCGGATGGTGTTCGTGGCCCAGATCGAGGATCCGGTGGCGCTGGACGAGATCGATGCCATCGCTGCCGTCGATGGCGTCGACTCGCTGTTTATCGGGCGGGGCGACCTGACGGCCGCCTTCGGCGATGAATCGAAGGACCCGCCCGATGTGTTGCGCGCGGTCGAGCGGATCTCGGAGGCCGCACGCAAGGCCAATAAGCCGATCAGCGTCTATGTCGGCAATGCGAGCGAGGCCGCCTGGCTGAATTCGCTTGGCGCCAGCGTCTTCGTGCTCTCGTCGGACCAGGGCTTCCTGCGCCAGGCGGCGACCGCCGGCCTGCGCGATGTCCGGGACAAGGTTGGATGAGCACGCGCTAGACCAATCAATCTGCAATCAGCATTCAAGCTGAGAAAAACAGACAGGGACGGAAACATGAGACCACGCAAGGCGTCGATTTGCGCCACGCTGTTCGCGCTCACGCTGGCACTGCCAGCGTCAGCGCAGCAGACGATCAAGATCGGATCGTCGCTAGGGTTGACGGGATACGGCTCGGCGACCGACGGTCACTGGCGCGACGGGATGCAGATCGCCATTGAGGCGGTCAATGCGCAGGGCGGTGTCCTCGGCAAGAAGCTTGAACTGGTGATCGAGGACAACAAGTCGACGCCGCAGCAGGCGGTGGTCGTCTATCGCAAGATGATGACAGACGACAAGGTCGCTGCCTTCGACAGCGGCTGCATTTCGGCCGGAAACTTTGCCGCCGCGAGCTTCGTCTCCAGAGCCAAGCTGCCGATGTTTCTCTGCTCCATTCTGCCGCGCCAGCCCGATGAGCAGAAGTGGGCCTTCCAGTTTCTGCCGCCGCCCAAATTCGAGGTGGATGCGCGCTACCAGTATCTCAAGGACAAGACCGATATCCGTAAGGTCGGAATCCTCTCCGATCCGAGCCCCTACAGCCTGCTGATGCGCGGTCTGGCGGAAAAGGGTGCCGAGGAATTCGGACTGACTGTCGTGGCCAACGAGTCCTACCAGCAGGATGACGCTGACTTCAGCGTCCAGATCGGGCGCATCAATGCGGCCGGCGCCGGCGCGATTATCATGCTGGGGCAGGGCAATGCGGTGGTCACCGTCGCCAACAACATCCGCAGCCTCGGCCTGACCAAGATGCTGATGCTGGGCAGCATCAACGAGCTCGATATCTTGCTCTCGGCCGGCAAGGTGCTTGGCGACCAGTATCTGGTTCCGTCGCCGCTCATCCAGGTGGCGGCCGATGACATCAGCGTCATCACGGACCCCGCTGCACGCGCGGCCGCCGAGCCGTTCGTCAAGGCGATGAAGGCAAAATTCGGCAAGTCCGACAACGCGCAGGCTTCGCGTGCCTGGGACTCCATCATGATGATGGCCGCCGCCATGAAGAAGGCGAACTCGACCGACGGGACGGCCGTGCGCGATGCCTTCGAGAAACTCGGCCATTACGACGGTGCAGGCGCGTCCTACGACTTCAGCGCCGAGAACCACATCGGCATCACCAGGAATCCCTATGTGATCGCGTCCGTGAAGGACGGCGTTCTGGTTCTCAAGAAATGACGGCGACAGCGGACATCACCCCGCTGATCGCCGTGCGCGATCTGACGGCGCGCTACGGTCATATCGAAGCGCTGCGGTCGACTGCGCTCCATGTCGCGCCGGGCGAGTTCGTCACCATTCTGGGGCCGAACGGAGCGGGCAAGACCACCTTGCTTCGCGCCATCACGCGGCTGATCGCCAGCACCGGTCAGATTATCTTCAACGGTCGGGACGTCACCCATCTGCGCACCCATGAACTGGCTGGGCTCGGAATCATCATGGTGCAGGAAGGGCGCGGCCTGTTCGGCGACATGAGCGTGCGGGAGAACCTGCAACTCGGCGCTTACAAACTGTCCGGACCGCAGGCCCACAGCGAGCGGCAGCTGGAGAAGGTGTTTTCCCTGTTTCCGCGGCTGCGCGAACGCATCGACCAGACCGCGTCGTCCATGTCCGGCGGCGAGCAGCAGATGCTGGCCGTCGGCCGTGCATTGATGGCTGATCCGAAGCTGCTCATTCTCGACGAGCCGTCGCTTGGCCTCGCGCCGCGCGTCGCCTCTGAAATTCTGTCGACACTCGGTGCTCTCAACAAGGAGGGCCTCGGCATCTTGCTGGTCGAGCAGAAAGCGCCGCTGGCGCTCAAGCTCGCCCAGCGTGTTTATATTCTTGCCTCTGGAAGCGTTCGGGCCGAGTTGCCGACACAGGAGATTGAATCGCATCATGACCTCGCTCGCTATTACTTCACCTAAGCCGGTTGCACGTCTGGATCGTTTCTCCCTTGGCCTGCTCGGGGCCGGAGCGCTGCTGTTCGTCGCCGTCCTCGTTTATGGCGGCTACCTGCTGACGGTGATGCAGCTCGCGATGATCTACGGCATCTTTTGCCTCGGATTGAATTTCTTCATGGGCTATACGGGCCAGGCATCCTTCGGCCAGAACGCCTTTGCCTGTATCGGCGGCTACGGCAGCGCCATTCTCTGCGTGCAGTACAATTGGGAGCCTGCGCTCGCCCTCATCGCTTCGATGGGCGTTGCGGGAATAGCTGCGCTCGTGATCGGCTATCCCACCCTGCGTCTGCGTGGCCACTATCTCGCGATGGCGACCTTCGCGCTGGGCCTCATCACCTATGACATCTCGGTCCAGTGGACCAGCCTGACCCAGGGCTATATGGGCTATGCCGGCATTCCACCGCTCGGCATCGGCAGCCTGACCGTTGAGGACGAAAGGCTGAAGCTGCTCTGTCTCGGCGGGCTGCTGCTGGTCGGCTTCTGGATATCGCAGCGTTTGCGCGATTCCCGCTTTGGCCGCGGACTGCGCGCCATTTCAGGAAGCGAGAACGGCGCCGCTGCGCTCGGCATTCGCATCTCGCGCTTCAAGCTCATCGCCTTCGTCATCGCCGGACTGTACGCGTCGGCGGCCGGATCGCTGTTCGCGCATACGGTCGGCTTCATCAGTCCCGAAGTGTTCGGCCCGCAGATGGTCATCGTGACCTTCACGATGCTCTATGTCGGTGGCGTCGGCACGCTGATCGGTCCGGTCGTCGGCGCCATCGTTGCGTCCCTCCTGCCGGAAATCTTCCGCAGCACCGGCCGCTTCCAGGACATCGCCTATGCGCTGGTGCTGCTGCTGATGCTGATCTATGCGCCCAAGGGCCTCTCTGCGCTCGGCGGACTGTTTCGCCAGCGCAAAGACAAAGGGGAGGCGTGACGATGGCTCTCCTCAAGGTCAAAGGTCTGACCAAGCGTTTCGGCGGGTTGCTCGCCAATAACGAGATCGATCTCGAAGTCCCTCAGGGCAGCCTGTTCGCGGTCATCGGTCCGAACGGCGCGGGCAAGACCACATTCTTCAGCATGATCTCCGGATTCCTCAATTCGACCTCGGGAAGCATCGCCTTCGATGGCCGCGACACCACGCGCATGCGCCAGGATCAGATCGCCGCCATGGGGCTGATCCGGACGTTTCAGCTCGTGCAACTGTTCAAGGGCATGTCCGTCGCCGAGAATGTCGAGGTCGGTTGCCACCTCGCCACCCGGGGCGGCGTCGCCGCTGCGCTGCTGCGGCCGTCCTGGTTTCGCCGGCAGGAAGCCGAGGTTCACGAACGGGCGCGCGAATTGCTCGATTTCGTCGGGCTTGGCGCGCACGCTGATCTCGATGCCGAGTTGCTGCCCTATGGCCAGCAACGTCTGCTCGAGGTCGCGCGCGCGTTGGCATCCAGGCCGCGACTTCTGCTGCTCGACGAGCCGGCCGCCGGTCTCAATACGCAGGAGACCGATGGGCTCGCGCATATCATCCAGAAGATCAACCGCCAGGGCACCACGGTGCTGTTGATCGAGCACGACGTCGGTCTGGTTACGCGAATCGCACACCGGATCGCTGTGCTCGATTTCGGCCGGAAGATTGCCGAAGGCACGCCGGACGAAATCAAGGTTCATCCCGAAGTCATTGCCGCTTATCTCGGCGTAGAGGAGGCAGCACATGCCTAGCGCAGTCGAACTCGTCCAGAGCCTCGTCAACGGCGTCGGTATCGGACTGATCTACGGACTGGTCGCGATCGGATTTTGCGTCATCTACAATGCCAGCGGCATCGTCAATTTCGCGCAGGGCGTGTTCGTCATGCTCGGCGGCATGTTCGCACATACGCTGCTGACGCAATTCGGCCTGCCGATCTATGTTTCGGCGGTACTGTCCACGATCCTGGTCGCGGGCATCGGCGTTCTCGTTCAGATCGCCATCATCAATCCGATGTGGCGTCGCAAGGCGCCGTTGTTCGCGATCATTCTTGCGACGCTGGCCATCCAGCTTCTGATCGAACAGGTCGTCATTCTCACTCTGGGCGATCAGCCGCGGACCTATCCGGAATTCACCTCCGGCGGGCCGCTAAAGATCGGGCCGATCGCGATCGGCTATCAGCTGTTCTGGGTGCTCGGATGCGGTGCCTTGATGGTGTTCGCACTGACGCAGTTCTTCAACCGCACGCGGATGGGGCGGGCGTTGCGAGCCTGTTCGCAGAATCGCGAGGCGGCGGCGCTGCTGGGCATTCCTGTCGAGCGCATGTTGATTGTCTCCTTTGCACTCAGCGCCGCGCTGGGCGCCGCCGCCGGCATTCTCATCACGCCGACGCAATATACGGCCTACAGCGTCGGCGGTCCGTTCGGCATCAATGGTTTCATCGCGGCGATCATCGGTGGCTTCGGGAGCGCGCCGGCGGCGCTGGTCGGCGGCATCTTTCTCGGTGTCATCCAGTCCGGCGCCATCGTGTTCTTCGGCGCCGGTTTCAAGAACATCGTGGCGCTGACAGTGCTACTCATCGTCCTCCTGTTCTTCCCGAGCGGATTGTTCGCCGGCAGGGCGAAGAGCGCCTGATCCGAGGCAAATGCCGGTGAGAGTATCGCGATGAATGTCTTGATGGTCTACGCACATCCCGAGCCGACGTCGTTCACTGGCGCCCTGAAGGATGCCGGTGTCGCGGCGCTGCGTCAGGCCGGCCACACCGTGGTGGTATCTGATCTGTATGCCGAGCAATTCGACCCGGTTGCCGGGCGGCACGATTTCAATGCAGTGGCGGATGCGGAGCGGTTTCACTACCAGACCGAACAGGCCCATGCGTACGGCACGGGCGGTTTTGCGACCGACCTCGCGCGTGAGCAGCAGCGCTTTCGCGACGCCGATCTCGTTGTCTGGCTCTACCCGATCTGGTGGGGCGGCATGCCGGCCATTCTGAAAGGCTGGTTCGATCGCGTTCTCGCTTATGGCTTCGCCTATGCCGATGGTCGCCGCTTTGCCAGCGGTTTCTTTCCCGACAAGTACGGGCTGCTGTGCCTCAGCACCGGCGGCACTCGGCAACGGTTCTCGGCTGGCGACGCTTATGGCGACATCCGGACCGTGCTGTGGCCAGCGCAGCGCCTGATGATCGAGTATCTCGGCATGACAGCTCTTGAACCGTTCGTCGCTTACGCAGCACCGCGTGTCGATGCCGACGGCCGCGAAGTGTATCTGCTGCAATGGAGCAAGCGACTGCAGCAGGCCGTCGAAGACATGGCGTCGCACGCCAGCACCGCAGCAGTCACTCCCACCGCAAAAGGCAGGTCATGAGCATCAGCAATCAAGGGCGGACCGACCGGGATTCGTTGAGCGGCAAGGTCGTACTGGTCACGGGCGGCTCGCGCGGCATGGGAGCTGCGATCGCACGGCGTTTTGCCAGCGCGGGCAGTCGCGTGGCGATCGGCTACCGCAATGAATCCGCGGCGGCGGATGCGGTACTCGGTGATATCGCCGCGTTGGGAGCGCAAGGCATCGGCGTTACCGGTGACATTTCCAATCCGGACGATGCGAGGGCGATGGTCGCGCAGGTCATTGCGCGGTTCGGGCATCTCGACATTCTGGTGAATTGCGCCGGCATCGCGGAATATCGACCGTTCGAGGCGATCGACTCCGAACTGTTTCGCGTTACCTTCGATACCAATGTCCTCGGCACGATCGCTGTTATTCAGGCGGCACTCCCGCATCTGACCGCGCCGGGAGGACGGATCATCAATTTCTCCTCCGCACTCGCGACCCGGCCGATCCCGACCACCTTGATCTATGCGGCCTCCAAGGCGGCGGTGGCCGCGCTGTCGCATGCGCTTGCCAAGGAACTCGGCCCCCGCGGGATCACAGTCAACACGATCGCTCCTGGTGTGATCGAGACCGACATGACGACGCAGATACTGGCCGAGCGCGGCGCGGGGATCGCGGCGATGACGCCGCTCGGGCGCATCGGGCAAACCGATGACATTGCCGGTGTCGCGCTGTTTCTGGCATCGCCGGAGGCGAAATGGCTTACCGGGCGGACGATCATCGCCGATGGCGGGGTGAGCTGACAGGGGGCGTCGAACAGCAGTTCGCATCCGGTGCGGGACCAAATGACGCAGGCTCGACAATAACGACGACATTCATACGCCGACCATGTCGGATGCGCTGTCCTGCACCCCTAATGATATCGCTACGCGCGTGAGCCGCAGCACCCGCTCCATTTTGCGAAGCGACTCACTAAAGCGATCGCCGGCAATGTCGCAGCGAGGCGATACGAACTCCATTTGGCGGGATAGCGATCATCGTTCTCGACGCGCGGCACGCATGAGTTTTGATAGTTGTTCGCGATGACGAAACGGCGCCCTTCATTTGTGCGTCAATGCAACGCGAATGACACACTCCGTTCATCATTGGCCCGAAATTCGCTGCCGTCGTTGACAGACTGATCACCCCATCAATATCTTACATCAAAACGGTGTTACGCCCTCGCGAACAAAGAGCGCGAGCGGCGATGCACGGCGAAGTAAGATTTAACTGAGGGAACGAAGGCAATTCGGAGGGCTATAATGACGACGACTATCAAGACTCTTGTTCTCGGCTCGGCGGCAGGGATTCTCGCAATCGGCGGTGCACACGCAGCCGATCTTCCTGTGAAGGCCAAGGCGGTCGAATATGTGAAGATCTGCTCGCTTTACGGCGCGGGCTTCTATTACATCCCGGGCACCGACACCTGCATCAAGATCGGCGGTGCACTTCGCATCGATACCGCGTTCAATGCCGCGAGCAACTATGACGTGCCGTACTGGTTCGGTGGCGCTGGCGGCAACAATCTCTACACAAAAGATTACTTCAACACCAAGCCGCGCCTGACGCTGACCACGGATACGCGCACGGCGACCGAATATGGTCTGCTTCGCACATTCTCTAACATTCATTTCGACTTCGCGCAGGGACGTGAAAGCATCGCCGGCGGCTTCGTCGAGGTGGATTTCGCGTTCATCCAGTTCGCAGGTTTCACCTTCGGTAAGGCCGTCTCGCAGTTCGACCCGCAATGGGCGCTCGCCAAGCCGACCATTGCCTCCGGCTTCTTCGCGGGCTCCAACAATGCGACCGGCATCCCGCAGCTGGCCTATACGGCGTCGTTCGGCAACGGCGTCTCCGGCACCATCTCGCTCGAGAATGCGTCGCCCTATCGCAATGCCGGCTTGTGGAATGTGAACACGTTCATCGTGGCGCCCGGTGCCTCGCAGTTCACCGGTGCATTCTACGGTTCGTCATCCAATACGTTCCTCGGTAATGCCGCCGGCGGCAACCATATGCCGGACGTTGTCGGCAATCTGCGTCTCGATCAGGCATGGGGCACGCTGCATTTCGCTGCAGCCCTTCATCAGGCGACGGCTCAATACTACACCAATGAACCCTCCGGCCACCCTGACGATGCCTACGGCTTCGCCGTAAGCGGCGCTGTCGAGTTCAAGAACCTGCCAACTGGCGCGGGCGACAGCCTCAAGCTGGAAGCCTCCTACGCCAAGGGCGCCGCGAAATACGTCTTCGCGGGCACCGTCGATACGCTGGGCGGCGGCCGGTTCGCCAAGTTCGATGGCAACACGGTCGGCTTCGGCTACGTTCTCGATGGCGTCTATGCACCTGGCGGCCAGATCGTGCAGAGCTCGGCCTGGGAAGTCAGCGGCTTCTTCGAGCATTACTGGAACCCGGCGTGGCGCACCTCGCTGTTCGCCAACTACAGCCACATCTCCTACGGTGATGCGGGCAACGCTCTGCTGGCAGGGGCATTCGCCTCGACCACGCGGGGCTTCGGCACCAGTTCGTCCTCGGCAGCGGCTTCGTCCGCCGGCGTTCTGTCCGGGACCACCAACAACTTCGACTTTGCCACCACGCAGGTCGGCACGAGAACAGCCTGGACGCCCGTTCAAAATCTGACGCTCTCGGCGGAATTCATCTACAGCCGCCTGGATCAGAGCCTGGGTGGCACCTACACCGGCAACGTCGTCGGCAAGCCTGCCGGCACATCTTACGCCATACGCGATCAGAACCTCTACAACGGCGCGGTTCAGATCCTGCGGTCGTTCTGAGCCTGATCGACCACCGGGTCGGTGTGAAAACAAGAGCCCCCGGCAGATGTGCCGGGGGGGCTGTTCACGCAAGCGCGTGAGCAAGCCGTGCCGTACAGCGGAACGGCGGCACATTCCGCAACTTCGATAGCGGTTTGATTGTAGGACATCGAACAGGGAAAGCGCTGCGGAAGACGGCGCCGAACAAGCGGGCACAGCCCGCTCTGTATAAATCGGAGGAAACATGCGTGCATTGTTAGCTGGCCTATGCGGTCTCGTGTTCGCCCTGACGCCCATCCATAGTGCTGTCGCGCAAGGATGGCCGGAGCGGATGGTCACCATGATCGTGCCGTTTCCCGCAGGATCCGCCGTCGACACGCTCGCGCGCGCCGTTGGCCAGGCGCTGAGCGAGGCGCTCGGCAAGCAATTCATCGTCGACAATAGAGCGGGGGCAGGCGGCAGCATTGGCGGTGCGGCCGTGGCCAAGGCGAGCGCTGACGGCTACACGCTCCTGTTCGGCACGCCTGCGCCGATTGCGCTCAACAAGCTGATGTATAAGGGGCTGGCCTATGATTCCGAAAAGGATTTCACGCCGGTCGTTCTCGTCGCCAAGTCCCCGCTCATTGTAACGGCGCGCGCCGACTTTCCAGCGAAGACATTCGAAGAGTTGATTACTTATGCGAAACAGAACCCTGACAAGGTCAATGTGGGACATCCCGGCAACGGCACACTCGGGCACATCACGTCGGAACTGGTGCAGAGGTCCGTCGGCGTCAAGATGACCAACGTGCCGTATCGCGGCACATCACCGCTGATGACGGATTTGCTCGGCGGTCAGATCGACATCGTCATCGACTTCATGCCGACCTATGTGCCGCTGGTCACTTCGGGAAAAGTTCAGGCGCTTGCCGTCACGACCAGCCAGCGGGCCGCGCAACTGCCGGCCGTGCCGACGGTGCAGGAGACGGGCTTCAAGGGCTTCGAGGCATCAGCGTGGTACGCCATGGTCGCGCCGACCGGGACGTCGCCGGAGATCGTCACCAAGTTGAACAGCATCGTGAACAGCTTTCTCCAGAGTGAAAAGGGGAAGGCTATTCTCGGGCAGAATGCATTGCTGGGCGTCGGCGGATCACCCGACGATCTCAAGGCATTCGTCGCGGCCGAGCTCGCCAAGTGGCGGCCGGTGATCGAGGCGGCAAAAATTGCAATGTAGCAAGAACGAGGCAGGCATGGCGCAGTGTAACGTTGTCCTGCTTGCGCTGAGTGCAGGCACGCCGCCTGACGATCGGGAGTGATGAAGTGACTGACGTGATCCACATCGATGTTCCCGCGCTATCGACTCCCACAGTGGCGCTCGTCACAGGCGGCAGCAGCGGGATCGGCAAGGCGACAGCGGCACGCCTCGCGGCCAGCGGATCGGCTGTCGTGGTCGGCTACAAGAGCCGCAAGGAACTGGCAGAAGATGTCGTAAGCGGGCTGCAGGGCACCGGGCATCTCGCTCTGTGCATCGCGATCGACGATCCATCCTCCATCGCCGAAGCGGCGGCGCGGGTTGAGAAGGCGTATGGCCGGCTCGATGTGCTGGTCAATTGTGGAGGCGCCACGACGCCAGTACCCGCCCAAGATCTTGACGCACTGACCGACGAGATCTTCGACCGGACCGTGACCGTCAACCTGCGGGGGCCTTTCGCCATGGTGCGCGCTTTCCGTCCGTTGCTGGAACGCGGCAGCGGCGCTGCCATTGTGAACATTTCGTCCATTGCCGCCCGCACCGGGCTGGGAAGCAGCCTCGCTTATCTCTCCGCCAAGGCGGGCGTCGACGCGTTGACGATCGCGCTCGCGAAAGTGCTCGCACCCAAAATCCGGGTGTTTTCCATTTCGCCGGCCGGCGTGGATACGGATTTCGTCGCCGGCCGGACGCGGGAACAGTTGCAGCGGGTCGCCGAAAAACTCCCGCTTGCCCGCATCACGACGCCCGATGATGTCGCAAGAGCGGTGATGGCCTGCATCGTCAGCCTGACGAGCTCGACGGGGATCGTCGTGCCCGTGGACGAGGGCAGGCACCTCTAAAGCACTCGGCGGCGGGAGTTGCGGCGAGATAGCGACGGCGGGGCCGCGAGCTCCAAACACAATGGCTATGTAGGCACTACGGATGGAGAAGATGGACAAGCTGAAGTTCTATATCGACGGCGCCTGGGTGGATCCCGTCACACCGTCAACTCTTGAAGTTTTCAATCCTGCGACGGAGGAGGCCTTCGCGCGGATCAGCCTGGGCTCCCGCCGGGATGTGGACCGGGCCGCGGAGGCCGCCCGCCGCGCCTTCGCGACATATTCCGACGTGAGCGTGAAAGATCGCCTCGTCTATCTTCAGAAGATCATCGAGGGATTCAGGGCACGTCTGCCGGAACTGGCGCGGATGATGACGCTGGAAATGGGATCGCCGATCACCTTTGCGACGGAGCGCCAGGCGACCGTTGCGCTGTTTCATTTCGAGGAAGCTGCGCGCGTGCTTGCGGACTACAGGTTCGAAGAACCGATGGGAGGCGGGGTCGTTCGTCGCGAGCCGATCGGTGTATGCGGCCTGATCACGCCGTGGAACTGGCCGTTGAACCAGGTGGCTTCGAAGGTCGCGCCAGCGCTGGCCGCCGGCTGCACGGTCATTCTCAAGCCGAGTGAGATCGCACCGCTGAGCTCCATGCTGTTCGCCGAGATCGTGCACGACGCCGGCATTCCAGCGGGTGTGTTCAATGTGGTGAACGGCGATGGTCCGATGGTGGGCGAGGCAATCGCCGCCCATCTCGAGATCGACATGGTGTCATTCACCGGATCGACAGCCGCCGGTGTCAGGGTGGCCAAGCTGGCGGCGGATACGGTCAAGCGTGTCGCGCAGGAACTGGGCGGAAAGTCCGCCAATATCATCCTTCCGGATGCCGATCTGAAAGCTGCCGTGATACAGGGCGTTCACGCCTGCTACACAAATGCTGGCCAGAACTGCCAGTCGCCCACGCGCATGCTGATTCCGCGCGCACAGCGCGACGCAACCTTCGCCGCGGCAAGTGAAGCCGTCGGCAGCATCCGCCTCGGCGATCCGCTCGATCCGGCGTCCACCATGGGGCCTTTGGTGAGCCAGTCACAATTCCAGAAAGTGCAAGACCTGATCCAGTCCGGCATCGACGAGGGCGCGACCCTGGTAGCGGGCGGAACGGGTCGGCCGGCGGGGCTCAATCGCGGATACTACGTTCGCCCTACCGTGTTCGGCGACGTGACGTCGATGAGAATTGCGCGCGAGGAGGTGTTCGGTCCTGTGCTGTCCATCATGAGCTATGATAGCGAGGACGAGGCCATCGAGATTGCCAATGATACGCCGTTCGGACTAGCGGGCTTCGTGCAATCGCGTGATCGCAACCGAGCGCGCACCGTCGCCAATCGCATCCGCGCGGGACGTGTTTACCTCAACGGCGCTGCATTCGACCGCAGCCTTCCGTTCGGAGGATACAAGCAGTCCGGCAATGGGCGCGAGTTCGGGGTTTTCGGCTTCGAAGAATATCTGGAGGTCAAAGCGATCATTGGGTAGCGAATCCGGCTTCGCCCCAAAACACGATAGCGGTTCGCCGCAAGTAGTCCGCCACGAGGCTGTCGTAGCTCTCGCGGCGCCGCGGTCGCGCGCTTCCTCCAAGTTGGCGCGCGGCCGCACATTTCTTCCCGCGGGGAAATTTGGGCTTCGACTTGAGCCCGTGCCCCGCAAATTGGCCGGGTCAGGTCATACGGCCTAAAAGACTAGAGGTGACCTGAGGGCGGCTCTCGGCGCAAAGCGGAGGCTGGGACATTGCGCGCCGGCATCGCTAGCGATGGAGACTCCAGCAAGGCCTTGGTGTGAGCTTTAACCCATAAGCGAACAGCTTGAGCCTCGCGGCGAACATTCCTGGTTTTTCGGAGCCTGCGATAGGAACGCAAAAGGTCATAGCGGAGAATCGATGACGTCTCGCCATGTTCAGAGCGCGGACGCGGTTGCTCTACGCTGCCGATACTGTTGTGAAGAAAACTCTCGAACTTATGGAGCGCATCAAAGCTGGTAATATCATGCAACGGCGAGTGATCGCGTAGTGCGACGAGCGCCGAGCGTCTTCGACGGATGCTCTCCGAAAAGCGTGTGGTAGTAATAGGCGAAACGCCCCAATTCGATGAATCCATGTTCGATTGCGACTTTGGCCACTGTGGTTTGCGTCGGATCGCGTTCGCGCAGGATGGAATGAATGTTGCACAAGCGCTTGTGGCGCAGGAACGTCACCGGTCCCATACCCAGAACCTCGTCAAATGCTCGATGAAGGCTTCGACGAGATACGGCGAACTCGGTGCAAATCTCCGAGATATGGACTGGCCTCGTGCCCGCCGTATCGATGTAATGTTCGACGTTCCGGACCAGCGCGGTGGCGGATGTGTGTAGCCTCGCGGTGTCCGACGGCAGTGAATGCAGGACAGTTGCCATCATGGCATCCGTGATTGACCGTCTCCAGAAATCGGCCGACTGATCAGGAAAGTCGCCAGTCGAATCCGCGAGGCGCGAAGCGATCTTGCGCAATCTATAAATCGCAATTGCGCCGATGCGTGGATCGGCCGTGTAGTGGTTCTTTACACTCCATGTCGCGGGATCGGCCAAATCTGTTGCGCCGCCGAAGATGCTGGCGACGTCCGTCAAATCCAGACGAATGGCGGCGTAAGAGGAGGCGCCAAAAAACCTGCCGTCATGGTCGATGCTCGGCGGAATAACCAGAACGTCGCCGGGCTGCATGTCGTACGACCAGTGCGTTACACGATTGCTGGATCCCAGCAGCATTCCGATGATGAGCTTTTGCTCATTCGACGTTCGCTGCGTTCGAATTCCGGCTGAGAATGATCCAATGCTGAGAGAGAAATTTCCAATTCCGACGTGGGTCAGAGAACCTCGTAGCTTGCCGCGCTCAAGTTGCATCACGTCCACGTGGGAGCCGTGAACTGCCTCGCGAAAACCCTCGAAGTCACTCACGCGGGCGGTTGTCACCGAAAGCTCACTCATTGTGTCGTCCCTTTCAATAGGACACCAACAGGGGTGAAGCACCCAAGATCCATCTAGAACTTGGCCTTGATCGCTGATGACATCGGCTTCACCGAGGAATCGGCGGCCAGGGGCAGCGAGACGGTGAAAAAACCCGATGTGCCCTCCATGCGATTTTGCGCATCAAACTCACGATAGACTTTGATGCGCGTAGAAATCGGCAACTTCCCAACTTCAAATGTATATCCGACAGTTCCGCCGAGCGCGATGACACGGCCCTCGAACGATCCAAGTCTCGCGCCGCTGCCGCTGTCACCGGTGAATTGCTGATAGTAATAGCCTACGAGGCCGACAGTGAATTCCTTGGTGATGTACTTCGAGGCGGCCCATTCCAGATGGAACTCGTCGCCGGTCTTGTAGTCCGTCGCCCGGTTGGTTTGATTGAACGTGGCGCCCATCGCCATGGATAAATCAACACCGATTGTCGGGTCGAGCCATGTCAGCGCGCCGTAGATATCTACCCCGGGCCTATTCAGCGACGCATTGGACAACTGGCCCGCAACGTAGCTTCCGGAAGGGATGATTCCGCTCACGCCAAGCTGCCAGTGGAAATTTCCCGAATGCCATCCGACAAAAGAGCTTACGAGGAAGTCGCTGACATTAAGCTCTGAGTCACTAACGTTCGCGCCGATCGGCCCCAGGCGCGGTGAATTCACCAGCAGGCCCGCGTTCACCCGCGGTTCGCCAAATGTCGGCACGGTGGCGGAGAAAGCCAGATCGCCGCCGAATATTTTCGCGGGCGTCACCCAGATCGTGGTTGGAAGATTCATCCAGGTCGTGGCGCTAACGTTCGCAACCAGCAAGCCTCCGAACGGGAGCGTTCGCCCACCGCCGATCTTGCCGTCATAAAAATACGTGTCGTCCTGGAAGTATAATCCCGGGGGCGGTGTAAAGCCGGCCATCGGGCCGCGAGCACCGAGCAGATAGACACCGACCGCGCCTTCTGCCGCTTTTGCATTCTCGGCGGCAGCAGCAACAAGCAGCATCGTACCGAAGCCAAAAATCATACGAGAACTATATCGCATCATACCTCCGCCCAAAGGAATCTGCGTGCGACCGCGCATATGGCCGATTGCAATCTAAACGGAATTTCTGCGGAACAACAACCTCCAAAGTCTGGCGTGAAAACTCGTGCTGACTTTTAGCAAAATTGCGAGCCGTGACGAGTGTCCCCTTAATCCTTGACGGCACGATCGAGAACTTTGGCACAAACTGCACATCCCAATTTCAGATCCTGCGCATAGTGTGCTCCTCGCTGGCCATCAAGTGAGCAGCATTGACGCGGCCAGGGTTTTCTTTGCTAAAATTTCTTTGCGTTGAAACAAGAAGGGACAGACACCATGACCTTCGACGATTCAAGGCTTCGCCGGAATGCTGCGATTTTCTTCGTGGCGGAACTCTTCGTCGTGGTTCAACTTGCGCCAGCGACCGCCGCCATGCCCGGTCATGGCGCATTGCACAAACTACAAGTCAACGACACGTCAGTGGTTGTCCCGGTCGTGGTTGTGCACAGAGGCCGAGCCGTCGTCGGGCCGCGCGGCGGTGCTGTTGTGCGCCGATCAACGGTCGTTCGCCCGGCCGTTCGGACTGGTCGCTGGGTGCGCCCCGGGTGGTACAGGTGGCCGCCCGGCGGTGCGATCGCGGCAGGTGCTGCCATCGGTTTCGTGACAGCAGCGACGGCGGCCGCGTGGGCGGTGTCCCCGCCAGGGTCCGGCTATTTGCTGGTACTACACCTATCCTAGCGGGAGACAGGGATTCTGGGATGTTTGCCGATAGTCGATGGTTGTTGGGAATGCATGACGATGTTGCGGGCTGATAACGAGCGAAGCGATCAATCAGCGGACGATCTGCGAATGGACGGCATGATGTGGATTCCGGGCGGAACCTTCCGCATCGGATCGGATCATCATTATCCAGAGGAAGCGCCAAGTCATCGCGCGACCGTTGATGGCTTCTGGATCGACCAAACGCCTGTCACCAACCGGCAGTTCAAGCAGTTCATCAAAGCCACGGGGCATGTGACGCTCGCCGAGGTTCCGCCAGATCCGAAGGACTATCCCGGCGCACTGCCTCACATGCTCTATGCAGGTTCGCTGGTGTTTACCCCGCCGCGTCAGCCGGTCGATCTGCGCAATTGGGCCGAGTGGTGGTCCTTCATGAAAGGCGCCGACTGGCGCCATCCTTACGGACCCAAGACCAATATCAACGTGCACGACAATCACCCTGTCGTGCACGTTTCGTATTCGGATGCGCTCGCTTACGCAAAATGGGCCGGCAAGGAATTGCCGACCGAAGCAGAATGGGAGTTCGCCGCGCGTGGTGGCCTCGACGGCGCAGAGTTCGCATGGGGCGACGAGTTCGCGCCGGGTGGTGCGCATATGGCCAATACCTGGCAGGGCGAATTCCCGCGGGAGAATCTTGGTCAGGATGGCTTTGAGCGCACCTCGCCTGTGACGGCTTTTCCGCCGAACGGGTATGGCGTTCACGACATGATCGGCAATGTCTGGGAATGGACCAGCGATTGGTACTCACCGAAACACGAAGCCGACGCGCCGAAGGCGTGCTGCATTCCTGAAAATCCGCGTGGCGGCCGCGAAGATCAAAGTTACGACGCCTGTCAGCCGAACATCAGAATTCCCCGCAAGGTACTCAAGGGCGGTTCGCATCTGTGTGCGCCAAATTATTGCCGCCGCTATCGGCCGGCCGCGCGCCACGCCGAACCGGTCGACACCTCGACCAGTCATGTCGGATTCCGCTGTGTGACAAGGAAACTCGCTACGCAATGACCTTCAACTTCTTTGGGAAGAACGGAGAGTGCAATGACGAGCAGTGCGAAAGACCGGGAACAACTCGAAGCGCCATCGAACGAGGCCGACAATCACGCTCTCAGCCGCCGGAATATTCTGCTGGGCTCATCGGCGCTGGTGGCCATGGCGGCGATGACGACGGCCGCAGAGGCCCAGACGCAAAAGGCTGCGCCGACACCAGGACCGGCGCCAGCACCCGCCACGCCGTCCGGACGCAAGCCGAACATCCTCGTCATCTTCGGCGACGACGTAGGCCAGACCAACATCAGTGCTTATTCGTTCGGAGTGGTGGGCTACAAGACGCCGAATATCGATCGCCTTGCCAGGGAAGGCATGATGTTCACCGATTACTATGCGGAGAACAGCTGCACGGCGGGCCGGTCGACCTTCATCACGGGGCAATCCTGCCTCCGTACCGGCCTCTCCAAGGTCGGCGCACCCGGTGCTCCTGTTGGCCTCCAGAAGGGGGATATCACGATTGCCCAGGCGCTCAAGCCGCTGGGTTATGCGACGGGACAATTCGGCAAGAATCACCTCGGCGACCGCGATGAATACCTCCCGACCAATCACGGTTTCGATGAGTTCTTCGGCAACTTGTATCATCTCAATGCCGAGGAGGAGCCGGAGCAACCTTATTGGCCAAAAGACGATCCGGCTTTCCTCAAGGCATATCATCCACGCGGCGTGATCCGCAGCTATGCCGATGGCAAGATCGAGGATACAGGGCCGCTGACCCGGAAGCGGATGGAAACGATCGACGACGAGACGTCGGATGCCGCAGTCGATTTCATGACGCGACAAGTGAAGGCCAACAAGCCGTTCTTCACCTGGATGAATGCAACACGAATGCATGCCTTCACACATGTGCGCGATTCGATGCGTGGACAGAGCGGAATGGTCGGGAATGAGTACGCTGACGGCATGGTCGAACATGACGGCGATGTCGGAAAACTCCTGAAGGCCATCGACGATCTCGGCATCGCCGACAATACCATCGTCATCTACACGACCGATAATGGCCCTAATCAATGGTCGTGGCCCGATGCTGCTACGACGCCGTTTCGCAGCGAAAAAGATACCAACTGGGAAGGTGCGTTCCGCGTCCCGGCGATGGTTCGCTGGCCTGGGAAAATCAAGGCCGGTGAGATTTCCACCGGGATAGTCTCCGGTCTGGATTGGTTCCCGACACTGCTCGCGGCCGCCGGCGACACCGACGTCAAGGACCGGCTGCTCAAGGGATGGCAGCCGGCTAGCAATCCCACCACCTTCAAGAACTACCTCGATGGCTTCAACCAGCTCGATTACCTGACAGGGAAATCGCCCAAGAGCGCGCGTACCGAGTTCTATTACTTCAACGACGACGGCGATCTCGTCGCGATGCGTTATGACGACTGGAAGGTGGTTTTCTCCGAGCAGCGTATGCCGGGCGGCTTCGTAGTCTGGGCGAACCCCTTCGCGACCTTGCGTGTGCCAAAGCTCTACAATCTTCGGATGGATCCTTATGAACGCGCCGACGTGGTATCGGATCAATACTATGACTGGCTCGCGAAGAACGATTACCTCATGGTCAAGGGGCAGCTGAAGGCCGCTGCCTTCCTGCAGACGTTCGCCGAGTACCCGCCGAGCCAACGTCCAGCGAGCTTTAATGTTGAGGGGGTGCGCAAGGAGGTCAACAAGGCGATCGACCAATCGTTCAAGGCTCGCGGCATCGAGAAGTAGATGCAGCAATTGTGGGGGCCAGTTGGTGTCGTACCAGCTGGCTCCCTGCTTTGACAACTTTCGATCGAGTGAGGTCTATCGATGACCGGGAAAATAGATTTTTTCTTTCGCCGCTGCGTCTCGGCTTCGTTTATCGCCAGTTTGCTTTGCGTGTTCTTGAGCCAGCGCGCTGTTTCACAAAGCGATCCGCTGCCCTCGTGGAACGATGCCGCCGCGAAGAAATCTATCACCGATTTTGTCGCAAAAGTGACCACGCAGGGCGGCGCGGATTTCGTGCAATCCGCCGAGCGCATCGCCGTGTTCGACAATGACGGCACGCTGTGGTGCGAGCAGCCGGTCTATTTCCAGGCCGCATTTGCGCTCGACCGCGTCAAGGCGATGGCGGCGCAGCATCCCGAATGGAAGCGGCAGCAGCCGTTCATGGCGTTTCTTGCCGGCGATAGGAAGGCGCTGGCGGAACAGGGCGAGAAGGGCCTGCTGACGCTGGTGGCCGCGGCGCATAGTAGCATGACCACGGATGATTTCGCAAAGTCCGTCGCCGACTGGCTCGCAACCGCAAAACATCCGCGTTTCAACCGGCCGTATAACGAGCTGATCTATCAGCCAATGGTCGAATTGCTGGCCTACCTGCGCGCCAACGGCTTCAAGACGTTCATCGTGTCCGGCGGCGGCGTCGAGTTCATGCGGGTATGGGCCGAAAAGGCTTACGGCATTCCGCCCGAGCAGGTGGTCGGCTCAACCGGCGTCACGAAATATCAGCTCGATGCCGCGGGCAGGCCATCGCTGCTGAAGACGGCGAAGATGCAGTTCATCGACGATGGGCCGGGGAAACCTGCCGGCATCAACATGACAATCGGCCGCCGTCCGATCTTCGCCTTCGGCAATTCCGACGGCGACCATCAGATGCTGCAATGGACCATGGCGGGAAGCGGTCCGCGGTTCGCCGGCATCGTGCATCACACCGATGCCGCGCGCGAATATGCCTACGACCGCCCGTCGAAGATCGGACAACTCGACAAGGCATGGGAGGAGGCGAAGGCAAAAGGCTGGACCGTCGTGGACATGAAGCAGGACTGGAAGAAGGTTTTTGCCTTCGAGCCGTGACGGTTTTTATAGGCATGGATGAGAGTGGGTCATGAACAGATTTGTTTGCGCAGCATTCGCTCTGCTTTTGACGACGGCATGGGCGGCGAACGCCCAACCGCAACCCGCCCGCATCACGGATCAGGATATCAGTGACGCGTATATCTATCTTCTCGGCCGGCTGTTGGTCACGCGTCAGCAGCAACTTGATTTCCAGGAAGGGTTTAAATGGAACGAGCTGGTGCATCGCAAGCCCGGCGCCGTGGATTGGCCCAACCCCAATCTTGATGTTGCCTACTCCGAAGCCTGGGTCGCTGTCGACGACAGCAGTTGCACCATCGTCAGCGTGCCGAAGGTCGAGGGACGCTACTACACGGTCCACTTCCTCAATGGCTGGGGCGAGACAATAGCCAACATCAATGAGCGCCTCTTTCCCAAGCGGCCGTTCGGGGAGTTTGCCATGTGCCTCAGGGGCGCGAACGTTGCGATCCCTGCGGGAGCGACGCGCATCGATCTGCCGGTGAAATATTCTCGCGTGCTTGCCCGGGTCGAGCTTGGCTCCGATCCGGAGGCGGCAATCGCCTTGCAACATCAGTTCAAGTTCCAGGCAACAGGCGCGCCGAAACTTCCGGACATTCCCAAGACGCCGATATTCGAGCTTGAGACATTGCCGGGCGTCGAAGCTTTCGAGGCAGCCGATATTGCACTCGACAGCGAGGTTGATCTCAGCGTCGGGCTGGAAGCGTTGGGCCAGAAGGCTCGCGCCATCGCCAAGGCCATCAAGGACCCTGCCGAACGCGCGCGCGTGGATCAGGTGATCCGTACCCGTGCATTCGCCGACTTGGGTAAGGCCGGGGCCATCATCGGCCACGGCACGGTGCAGAACGGCTGGGCACGTCCCGGTGTTGTTGGAGAATATGGCCTCGATTATCTGGCGCGAACGTTGGTCAACAACGGCGGCATCTGGGCCAATATCAAGCCGGAAGTTCTCTACTATCGAGGAAGCCTCGATCAGGCCGGAGCCGAGATCAGCGGTGACAACGTCTATACACTGACCTTTCCGAAGGATGGGCTGCCGGCTCAGTATGCGACGTTCTTCTGGTCGGTGATCGCCGTGGACGGTCACCGTTTCCGCGTGCTGCCGAATCCAATCAACCGGTTTCTGATCAACAACCAGTCGAAGCTGCAATACGGCGCGGACGGTTCGCTGACGCTCTATTTTGCCGATCAGAAGCCTGCCGATGCGCCTGACGGCAACTGGCTGCCGACGCCGAAAGGGCAGAAGTACCGCCTCACATTCCGGTTCTATCGCCCGACTGAAGGCGTGGCGAACGGCACCTATTATCCGCCGCCACTGGTGAAGCGGTGATGTGAGAGAAGGCGGTAATTGCAGGCGACTTCGCTGTTGCAGGCTGTGAACTGAACACGAAAGGAATTTTTGTCATGAAGATACTTATCACCTTTTTTGTTTCAGGATTGGTGTGCGCCGAAGTCGTTGCCGCGCAGGCTCAATCCCCAGCGGGTAGCACCGTGCCTGTCACGCTGGATAATTTTTCCCGTGCTGAGTCCGACGCCTATATCGATAATCTTCTCAAAGAAGGAAGTTTGGGAAAGTTCAAGCATAACCGTGAGCCTGCAAGCATAGATAATCAGACGGTCATTCGCCTGAATCGCGATACGCTCTATTCTTTTGCTGTGTTTGACCTCGACGCGGGGCCTGCGACCGTCACGATGCCGAACGCGGGCAAGCGCTTTATGTCGCTGCAAATTATTAACGAGGACCATTATGTTCCGGCCGTTTATTACGGTGCCGGATCGCACAAATTGACAAAGGAGAATGTGGGCACGCGGTACGCCGTGGCTGGCGTCCGTACGCTCGTCGATCCAAACAATCCCGAAGACCTCAAGCAGGTTCACGATCTGCAAGACGCGATCAAGGCAAGCCAGAAAAGTGAAGGGAAGCTCGACCTGCCGAATTGGGATCAGGCCGCCCGGAAAGAGATCCACGACGCGCTTCTGGTGCTGGCGAAATATGCAGGCGGCTTCTCGCATGCCTTCGGTACCAAAGGGCAGGTCGACCCTATCAGGCATTTGATCGGTACGTCCGCGGGCTGGGGAGGCAATCCCGATAAGGACGCGACCTATCTCAGCTTCTCGCCATCGAAGAATGACGGCAGCACAATCTACAAGCTCAACGTCAAGGATGTGCCGGTCGATGCGTTCTGGTCCGTCAGTCTCTACAATGCCGCCGGCTACTACGAGAAGAACCAGTACAACGCCTATTCGCTCAACAACATTACCTCAAAAAAGAATGCCGATGGTTCGGTGAGCATCCAGTTCGGCGGCTGTGACGGAAAAATCCCGAACTGCCTGCCCATCATGAAGGGCTGGAACTACACCGTGCGACTCTATCGTCCGCGCGCCGAAATCCTCAGCGGGAAATGGAAATTCCCGGAGGCGCAAGCCGTCAATTAAGGAGGCCTGGATGAGCGGCTACGACATCTTCGCCTGGATCGTTCTAATCATTCTGGCCGTCTGCGTTATCGGTGTGTTCTGCATCGCCGGCTGGCTGCCCGGACACATCGCGAAGGCCCGCGGTCATCCGCAGGCGGAGGCAGTGACGGTTGCGGGCTGGGTCACGCTGATCTGCGGCTTCGCGCTTTGGCCGGTCGCCTTGATCTGGGCCTATGTTGACGTGCCTGCCTCCAGCAAGAGGGAGTTGCAGTCATGATGATCGCAATCATGGCGGTTTATCTGGTGCTGCTGTTCGTTCTTGTGCGAACCGGCATGGTTCGCTTCAACCTTTTCTGGAAATGCTCTCCTTTCATTGTCCTCCTGCTTTTGAACCTGTTGCTGTTCATTCCGATGGGATGGGGTGCGCCGCAGGGGCCTGCTTTGGTGGTCCGCCACTCGGTCTCCATCGTCCCGGACGTCGCAGGCGAGGTGATCGATGTTCCGGTCGCCGCGAACACCCCGCTCAAGGCAGGTGATGTGCTGTTCAGGATCGATCCGGTGCCCTTTGAGGCCCAGGTCAGGGGGATCGAAGCGCAACTGAAATTATCGGACATGCGCCTCGCCCAGATGACGCAATTGTTTGAGCGCGATGCCGGGCGCGGCTTCGATGTTGAGCAGCGGCAATCGGAGGTCGATCAGCTGAGTGCACAGCGCGACAGCGCGCGATGGAATCTGGACAAGACCATCGTGCGCGCGCCGGCCGATGGCTATGTGACCAATCTCGCGCTGCGCAAGGGTGCGCGGGTGGCAAACCTGCCGCTGACGCCGGTGATGGCCTTCATCGATACGTCGGATACGATTATCGGCGTCGAAATCGCGCAGAACGATGCGCGATATCTGCGAAGCGGCCAGCCGGTCGAGGTCACGTTCAAGTTCCTCCCAGGCAAGATCTATACGGGTCGGGTGGAAAGTATTCTGCAGGCTGTCGCCACGGGCCAGACCCAGACGTCGGGTGTTGCCGTGATGCCGAAAGCAATCCAGTCCGCGCCGTTCGTCGCGCGCGTGAAGCTCGATGACGCCGGGATTGCGGCGCAGTTGCCGGCGGGAAGCGCCGGGGAGGCCGCGATCTTCACCGACCACGTCAAGGCGACGCATATCATCCGCAAGGTGCTGTTGAGACAGATAGCGATCCTGAACTATGTCAATCCGTTTTGAGTCCTGAGATGACCATCAAGCGTTCAGCAGAGCGGCGCCCACTTCGTATCGGGTTTCGCACATCCATCGTCACGCTGTTCGTGGCGGTGGTGCTGTTGGTCGGATTGACGCTGGTCTATCTCAGCTTCAGCCGTGTGTCGCTGATCACGCTGACGGCGGCGAGCACCTTTATCGACAAGGTGGCGCAGCTCGGCGCCGATCGGATCGATTCGAAATTCCGCAACGTGCGCGACAGCCTCGAAATTCTCGCCGGCCTTCCGTCGATCCAATCGGCGGAGATCGACGACAATTCGCGACTCTACAGTCTGATGGCCTCGATGCTGCGCAACAATCCACAGATCTTCAATCTCTATGTCGGCTATGAGGATGGCTCATTTCTTGAAATGGATGTGATCGACCGCGCCAAGCCGGCTTTCCGTGCAGGCCTCGGCGTGGATGAGGATGCCGCCTTCTGCGTGGTCATCATTTCACGCACCGGCAACGCATCACCATCGCCCGCCACTATCTTCCTATCGGATAACCTGATCCAGGTTGCCGAAACCAAGGGCCCCACGACCTATGATCCTCGTCAGCGGCCCTGGTACGTCGAGGCCTTCAAGGATGAGAAAACACTGCTGACCGGGCCGTATGTGTTCTTTGCGACCGGCCAGCCCGGCTATACTTTACGCACAGCGCTGAAGGAGGGCCGCCGCGGCGTGGTGGCCGCCGATCTCCTGCTCAATCGCCTTGAGGTGATGCTGGACGAGCAAAGGCTCGGCCACTCCGGGGTTGCCTTTCTATTCAATGATTCGGCGCGGATCGTTGCGCATCCCGAGATGAGCCGGCTGATGGAGGAAATTCCCGAGCGCGGCAACGAGCTGCCGTCAATGAGTGCGATCAGGCTGCCCGGTCTTTCGCAGGCGGTTGAGACGTGGCGAAAGGGCGGTGTGTCTCAGCAGTTTTTTGCGGACGATGCCGGACGAACCTATGTCGCCGCCTTCCACGGCATCGAGACAGGGGGCAATGCCGGTATCAAGCTCGCTGTGATCGCGCCGCTCGACGAATTTTTCGCAAAGATCATTTCAGAGCGCCGCGGCCTGTTTGCGCTGGCTCTCGGTTTTGTGCTCGGCATGCTACCACTGGCGATCTGGCTTGGCTCCATGCTCGCGCGGTCGCTGCGAAGCCTCGCCCAACAGACCGACGAGATCCAGCATTTCATGCTCGCGGATCGCCCGCGCCTGCATTCGGTCATCGACGAGATCAACGAGCTCGGCCGCTCGGTCTTTGCGACGCGGACTGTGATACGAAACTTCGCCAGTTTTGTGCCGAGGCCGATCGTGCGGCAACTCATCGAGTCCGGAGCGTCGATCGAGCTCGGGGGAACGCGGCGGGAAGTCACCGTGCTCTTCACCGATGTCGCTGATTTCACGGCCAAGACGGAAAGGGCCGATCCGTCGGAAGTCATGATCTTCACGTCGCGCTATTTCGCGGCGCTGTCCGAGGTTATCATGAAATATCACGGCACGATCGATAAATTCATTGGCGATGCCGTGATGGCGTTCTGGAACGCGCCAGACGATGATCCCCACCACGTCGTCCATGCCTGCGAGGCCGTACTCGCCTGTGTGAAACGCAATAACGAGCTGAACGAGCAGTTCCGCGACGCCGGGTGGCCCACCTATGGCACCCGCTTCGGTCTGCATGCGGGCGATGCGGTCGTCGGCAATGTCGGTTCCTCCGACCGCATGAATTACACTGCGCTCGGCGCGACCGTTAACCTCGCCGCGCGTCTGGAAGGGCTCAACAAAAATTATGGGACACAGGTGCTGGTCAGCGCCGCCGTGAAGGAGCGCGTCGAAGGACGCTTTGCTTTCCGCAGCATCGACGAGATCAAACCGAAGGGCTTTGCGGAGGCCGTGCGGATCTTTGAACTACGTTGCGAGGCGGATGGAGCTTCGGAGCATGCCTTCTGCCAGCGCTGGGAAACCGTCTATGCCGCGATCCGGCAGGATCAGCCGGCCGTGGCACTCGTGGGGGTCACCGACTTTCTTGCCCAGTATCCCGGCGACGGCGTTGCGCAATACCATGCGGAACGGCTTCGCGTGGAATTGCAAGCGCCGCGCCGCGTTGCGAGCGGGGCGATGCAATGACGCGCCTGCTCCGTCCTTTCAACAGGCGCCAGGTTCTGGCCGGTGGGTTTGCGGCAGGCGCCGCCTTTGCCGCTCCTGCGGTCGCGCAAGCGCGAACACGCGTTCGGCTGGGATACCTCCATGTCGTCGCCGTCGACGGCCAGATCTTCACCGGCCTCGATCTTGGTTCGTTCGACAAGCAGGGTATCGATTTTGAGCTCGTCGAGCGCAATACGGGGCCGGAAGTGTTCGAGGCCATGGCGCGGGGAGAGGTGGACGTGCTGTCGGCAGGCGGAGTGATTTCAAACTATCTCGCGCTCGGCGCCGGCCGCGGCTTTCTGATCAACGATATCGAGATCGCGACCGCGCAGCTCTGGGTGCGCCCGGACCGCGGGGTCAAATCCTTCGCCGACCTCCGCGGCAAGCGCATCGCGACAACAACGAGGACCACGGCGCATATCTTTCTCGACCGCGCCTTGCGCGCCAACGGGCTTGGCCTCGCCGATGTTCAAGTGATCAATAGCAGCATGTCGCAAGCCGTGGGCGCGTTCATTGCCGGAGAGGTGCCTGTCGTCGCGTTGTGGGTGCCGTTTAACCTCAGCGTCCGCGACAAGCTGCCGGATGCCATCAAGCTGGTGGATGCGTCCGCCTTCTATCCGCAGTCGGCGGTAGTCGGCGGCTGGGTCGCGCGGCACGAGTATTATGCCGCGAACAAGGACGTCTTGCAGCGAATCATCCGAGGCTGGGCGACCGCCAACGACCACATGTTGCGGAATCCCAAGGCCGCAGCGGAGTCTCTTCACCAGCGGCACTATCAGAACGCCTCGATTGCCGACATAGCAGAGGCGCTTAAGGCGCAAAAGATGTTCTCGTCACGGGAGTGGAAACGGCTTTATGCCGACGGAACGGTTACAAAATGGCTGCAGCAAGTCAGCGATTTCTTCGTGGCGGAAGCTGGCGTCACAACGGCGATTCGGGCCGCGGACTATTTTGATTCCAGTTTGTACTTGGCAACAGTGAATTAGCAGCCAGTTTAAGCAACGATATATTTGAGCAGGGGCTGCATACCCCATCTGGCAAAGGACGAAATGTCAGTCGCCGGCCCCTGAGCCATATTGCTTCGAAACTCCTCGGACGTCGAACCGGATCGAGAACAGCCGACCGCACACTAGCGTGTCTATCGTCATCACTTCGTTCAGATTCCCGTTGGGGTGTTCTGCATACGCGACGTCCGCTTATGGCGCAAAGCGGACATCTCCAAAGGTTGGCGCCGTTGCTCAGCTATTAAAAATGCGTCGCTCGCCAAGACTTGATCACAGCTTTGGTCTGATGGCCTCGTTCCCGATTTCTTATAAAAACTATTTTATAGCTAGGAGACTAGTTGTTAGTACGCCGTCGGCGTGGGTTCATCGTGGCGTCTTCTATCAACGGCCATGCCAACATGGCGAGGTCGACGACTCGGCGGAGCTCTCCAGGCGTGGCGCCAGCCTGCGGGAAGTTCATCGAAGCGTGCAGGACACCGAGGAAGTGCCACGACAGACCGTCGATGTCGGATCCCGGGGCCAATTCTCCGTTTGCGACCGCTTCCCGCAAAATTCCGCTGAGGATGGTGCGCTGGCCCGTGAGTCCCTCCCGCGCCACCGCCTGGCTCGCCGGCGGAAGATCGGCCATCTCCGAGCAGGAACGCGCGAGCATGCAGCCGGCTGGGCGGGCCGTCTTGCCGGCTGTGGGCAAGAATTCGTGGAGCAGCGCCTCCAGCTGTTGGCGCTTCGTGCCGGCTTGAATCGCGTTCATGCGCTTTAGGACGCGCTGCGCGTAGTTCGAAAGCACTTCTTGGAACAGTCCGTCCTTGTCCTGAAAGCGCTTGTACATGCTGGATCGCGACAGACCCATCGCCGTCGTCAGTTGGTCGATCGACGACGCTGCGTAGCCGTGCCGCCAGAACACCTCCATCGCGGAGTTGATCACTGCACTGTCATCGAACTGGGGCTTTCCGCTCATCAGGTACTCGCTTGACATCTTGGAATGGTCGTTCCAAGAATGTTGGACCGATCATTCCAAGATACATAAGGATGCTCCCATGTTCAAGCACTCTCAGCCCAACGACCGCCGCCCCCGCATTGCCGTCGCCGGCGCCACGGGTCGCGTCGGATCCGCGCTGATCGCAAGCCTGGCGTCAGAACCTCTCGATTTAGTGGCGCTAACGAGAAATCCGAATGCGGAAGGCTTACCCGCTGGCGCTACCATCGCGGCAGTGGATTTCGATGCGCCATCGACCCTCGACGAAGCTCTGCGTGGCGCCGACAGGCTGTTTTTGGCTCATGGCACGTCCCCCCGGCAGGTTGCCAACGAGATCGCCCTGATCGATGCGGCGGTCGCTGCAGGCGTGGGTCAAATCGTGAAATTGTCCACGATGGGTCCGCCCTCGCGGCTGCATCCGATGGATTGGCACATGCAGATCGAGGCGCATCTTGCGACCGTCGACATCGGCTACACGGTTTTGCGGCCGTCGACGTTCGTCGACATCCTGGCGCGCGCAGGCACTCCAATTGCGAATGATGCATGGGGCGGCGCGGCGGGCGCCGGAGTGGTCAACCTGATCGATACACGCGATGTCGCCGATGCCGCGCGCGTCGCGCTTCTGGACGACGCCCACCCCACTTCTCAGCGCGTCTACCACCTGACCGGTCCGCGGGCCGTGAGCATGCCCGAGGTCGCCGAAGAAATATCAAAACTGATTGGTCGGACCGTCACATATCAGCAGCGAAGCCCTGCAGAGCAGCGCGAGAAGCTCCTTGCCTCAGGACTGAGCGAGTTTGTCGCTGACGTGCTGCTCGGATTGGACCGCCTCTTTTACCAGTCGGTAATTGCTGAAACGACAACAACGTTTAAGGCATTGACGGGCCACGAACCTCGGTCCGTCGCCGGTTGGCTGAGCGAAAACATCTCGAAGTTTCGGAAGTAGTCCGAGCTCTGCCAGTTCGGGGGCAGCGAAGCCGCCGGACTTCGATTTCGCAACCTCCTTGGATGAGTGCCGTCTCATGACCAGCAAGCTCGATGTCTCGATCCCGGCCGAAAGCGGCATTTCTGCATGGATGGCTGTTCGTGCCCGACGGGAAGGGGCTCTTCCCGGCTGTGACAATGGCGCATGGTCTTGGCGGCTCGATCCACCACGGGCTTGAGCCGTTCGCCGTCTCATTCGCGGAGGCAGGACTTCGTCGTCCTGCTGCATGACCACCGTGGCTTCGGGCGCAGCGGCGGAGAACCGCGTCAGGACGTCGACCCCTGGCGGCAGATCGCCGATTGGCGGCGGGCAATTTCGTTTCTGGAAACGCTACCGATCGGCGCCTCCGTGCGGTCGTGGCGCAGGTGCCGACCACCAGCGGTTATGAGTCGCGGCAATCTGAGCGTGATCAGTTCCGCATTTGACCGGATTGCCGTATGGCTGCGGGGCCTTGGCCAACTTTAGTTGACGACCGGAGGGAAGCTACTAACAAAATGAACGACGTGGTCGGCTTCAAATGAGGTGGTGCATTTGGTGCCAGTTGCAGCGTTCGTCATGCTTTTCGGCATCGATATGGATGTATATGCAGGCGCTGCACAGGTAGACCCTCACGACGACACCATCGTCGTAATTGCAGTACCGATCCAAAATCATCGGGGATCGGCATTTCATGCAGCGCACGCTAGCTGCCATCTGCGCTCACAGAAATACAGGTGGACGCTTTTCGACGAACGCCCTGACGGCTTCGCGGTGTTCCTCGATCTGCGCAGAGCGGACCATCCGCTCGGCCTCCTTGTCCAAAGATGCGGCGAAGCCGAGCTGTTGCAGCTCGTCCAGGTTATCTTTCATGGCGCTATAGGCTTCAGCGGGGCCATCGGCCAATTTCAGCGCGATCGTGAATGCCTCTTCGGCAAGCCTGTCGGCCGGTACGATCCGATTGAATAGTCCGATCGTTTCGCAGCGTTGTGCGTCGACTCTGTCGGACAACAACATCAATTCTCTTGCGCGGGCGGCTCCTACGGTACGCGTGAGTAGCCAGGCGATGCCGTAGTCGCCGCTCAGTCCGATTCTGGCATGGGCCGTACTGACGAATGCCTGCTCCGCTGCGATACGGATATCGCAGGCCAATGCGAGCGAGAGGCCTGGGCGCGTCGACCGGCGGTCAATGAACAGGACTATCGGTGCCGCAACTTTTTAACGGTTCGAGAAACACATCAGATCACGCGACCTGCTGCAACCCACGCGGGTTTCGTCGTGTCGTGGCGGCAACAAACGGAAACCCAATCGGATGTTTAGACTGCTTGTACCTTCCATCTTCTATGACGAAAGTTCCAATAGGTTAGACCGCACTCTGGAAACGCCGCAGAAGCTGGCGATGACTTGGGGTGCCTGAACGTGAACGTGAATAATCTGGCTCGGACCGTCTGCCTCGGCGCGGTGAGTTATCTCGCATTGTCGATTGATCTGGCGAGCCCGGCTCTTGCCCAGTCCACCGTGCTCCCGGCCGTCACGGTTGATTCTCCGTCGCGTCAAAGCACGCGCCGCGTCACGCCATCACGCCGCGCATCGGCTAACCGTGCACCACGCCGTGCGGCGGCACCGCTGCAGCCGACTACGCCCGTGCCTTATATCGTGCCTGGACGCGGCACTGTCGGTGCACTCACGCCCTCTTATGCAGGCGGTCAGGTGGCGAGCGGCGGTCAGCTCGGCCTGCTCGGAAATCGCGGTGTCCTCGATACGCCATTCAACCAGACTACCTATACGCGGGAGTTCGTCGAGAATACGCAGGCGCGCACGCTGGCCGATGTTCTAGTCAGCGATCCCGCGGTGGGCTCTGCGCTGCCGCGCAATATCGGCCGAGAGCAGCCGGTGATCCGCGGCTTTCTGCTCGGCAATTCCAGCGTCGGCTTCAACGGTTATTTCGGCCTGATCGGCAACAACAACTTCAACGTCCTCGATGCCGTCGAGCGCGTCGAGGTCATCAAGGGCCTCAATGGCCTGCTCAATGGCCAGTCGCCGGACGACTCCGTCAGCGGCGCCATCAATCTCGTGATGAAGCGCGCACGCAACGAGCCGATCGCGGAACTCACCACCTCCTTCGCCTCGCGCGGCCAAGGCGGCGTGCATCTCGATGTCGGCCAGCGCTATGGCGAGCACAATGAATACGGCATCCGCTACAACGGCAGCTATCGCGACGGCAAGACCGAGGTGGACAATCAAAGCCTGCGCGATGAATCCCACGCACTGGCGCTGGACTATCGCGGCGAGCGCGTGCGCGTTTCCGCCGACATTCTCTACAATCAGTTCGAGGGCAGCGGGCTGAGCGCGCGCAACACGCTGGCGACCACGCTGCCCGGCGTGCCGGCCGCGCCCTCGCCGACCAATTTCTGGAATCCGTCCTGGACCGGCATCAAGGGCGAGAACACGGCGGCGCTGTTCCAGGCGGAAGTCGACGTCACCGACTGGCTGACCATCTATGGCGGCGGCGGCTTCTTCGACAATGCGATCACGCCGATCATCTCCAATCCAACCATCATCAATGCCCGCGGCGACACCACGGCATCGCCCTTCGTGAACCGGCAGGACCGCCACAACCACACCGAACAGGCCGGCTTCCGCGCCACGGTGGAGACAGGTCCGGTGCTGCACGAGATCAATTTCAACACCACGATGTGGAGCAACCAGATCGACGGCTCGCGCACCAATGGCACGCCGGTAACGTCGAACATCTATAATCCCACGCCTTCCCCCTTCCAAGCGATCCCGCTAGCGGCGGTGGTCAAAGCCAACACCAGCTCGCTGAACAGCTATGGCATAGCCGACACCATGTCGGTATGGAACAAGCGCATCCAGTTCACCATGGGCATCCGTCGGCAGGAGGTCGCGTCGGAAGCCTTCAGTGCGGTCACCGGCGCCGCCGCGTCGGGCTACGATTCGGCCGCCTGGTCGCCGGCCTACACGCTGATCATCAAGCCACTGGAGAATGTGTCGGTCTACGCAAACTATATCGAAGGCCTGCAAATGGGCACGATCGTGGACACCACGTTCCAGAATTCGGGGCAGGTGTTCCCACCCTACAAATCCGTGCAGCACGAAATGGGCGTAAAGGTGGATTGGGGCCGTTTCACCACCACGGTGGCTGCCTATGACATCTCCCAGCCGGCACAGATTTCGCTCCCGAACACGCCGCTGCCGATTTTCTCCATCGACGGCCTGAACCGCAATCGCGGCGTCGAGATCAACACCTTCGGCGAACTGACACCCGGCTGGCGTTTGCTCGGCGGCGCCTCCTTCATGGATGCCCGTCAGGAGCGAACCCAGAACGGCACCAATGACGGCAAGCGGGCGCTCGGCATCCCCGATGTGCAGGTCAGCCTCGGCACCGAATGGGATACGCCATTCGTGAACGGCCTGACTCTCACAGGTCGCGCCATCCATTTCGGCGATGCCTATGCGGATGCCGCTAACCGCTTCCTGATTCCCAACTGGACGCGGTTCGATCTTGGCGCACGCTACACATTCGCATCGCCCTGGAACGGTAAGCCGATTACGCTGCGCTTCGCGGTGGAAAACGTCGCCAACAGCGCCTTCTGGATGACCAGTTCATCGGATAGACAGATTTATCTCGGCGCACCGCGTACCTATCTCGCATCGACCACGTTCCGCTTCTGATGCGAGGCATGCCGGGAACGTGACAGGCACGACGAAGAACGCATGCATGACCGGATCACTTCGACGCCCGGCCTGCGCGCGGCTTGAGGCATGGCGCGCATGATCTCGTTCTCGGTCTTCATCCACAAGTGGACGGGCCTGTTCACGGCGGTGTTTCTCATCATCGCCGGCGTGACAGGGAGCCTGCTTGCCTTCGAGAAGGAGCTCGAGGCCCTCGTCAATCCAGAGCAATATGTGGTGCAGCCGCGCGTCGATGCGCAGGGGCAGCCCGCTGCCATGCTGGGTCCGTTCGAGCTGCATGCGCAGGCCGTCGCGGCGCTGCCGGGCTATCAGATCTTCGGCTTTCCGTTTCTGCGCGAGGCCGATCGTTCGGTCCGCTTCAACCTCACGCGCAGCGATCCGAAGCTGGCCGATGTAGATCAGGCGTTTTTCGATCCCTATGACGGACGCCTGCTCGGCATCCGCAAATACGGCGCGACACCGTTCGACCGCACCACGCTGATCGGCTTCATCTATCGGCTCCATTATGCGCTGGCGCTGCCGAAGCCTTACGGCGAATGGTTGTTCGGCATCGTCGCGCTGGTGTGGACGGTGAATTGCATGGTCGGAATCGTGTCGACATTTCCGCGGATTTCGCCGTTCTGGCGGCGCTGGCAGCCGGCCTGGCTGATCAAGCGCAATGCCAGCACTTATCGCCTGCATTACGACATCCATCGCGCCTCCGGCCTGTGGCTATGGGGCGTGCTGTTCCTGTTTGCCTGGTCGAGCGTGATGCTCAATCTGCGGCAAGAGGTCTATACGCCGGTGATGGCCACCTTCCTCGAATTCAGGAAGGCGCCGGAGCGCCGTAAGGCGGATGTGAGCAAATTACTGCTCGGTTGGCAACAGGCCTATGACATCGCCGTCCGGACCATGGATGACGTCGCGGCGAAGGAAGGCTTCACCGTCAATTTTCGTAGTCAGATGTTCTACAATCGCGGCTTGGACGCATTCATCTACTATGCGAATACCTCGCGGGACGTGCAGAACGATCGCGGTCAGACCGGCGTGTTCATCGACGCACGGACAGGCGCCCTGCTCGGCACGCGCATTCCCACCGGCGAATATTCGGGCGACACGGTGAGCCGATGGCTGCAGTCGCTACATATGGCAAAGGTCTTCGGCCTGCCGTTTCGCATCTTCGTCGCCGTGATCGGCCTCGTGCTCGCTATTAGTGCTTATACCGGGCTGTATGTGTGGTGGAAGAAGAGGGGTGCTAGAAATGCAAGTAAACTAAAGGCGCTAGGATCCCGGTGAGAAGTTGACGGGCGGGAACCTCTCAAGCTGGCTTGTAACCTCGGCTTACTCTGCCGTTGTTTTTCACGCGGAGCTTCGGCATCCATGATTTAGGCGCATATGACGCGGCGTTTGCCTACCGCCCCGACGGGGGTCTCCCATATCGTCCTACGCTGTTCGTCACTAGTGCTTTGTCAGATAGTCAACGATCCTGTCGACATAGACCACGTCGATTGGTGCCCCAGCATCTTCCACGTGCCGATCGAGAGTGGCGGGATGCCCGAGATGCCGTCGTTACGGCCGAGGAATTCCGGCTGAACAGATAGAATAGGCTGATGCTCCAGGTTTCCGCTTGAGTTCATGAGCAAGTCATCGTCTTCCATTCGTCGCGTCCGCCGCTAATGACCGCTTTTGGCGCAAAGCGGACATCGTTCCGTCAAGGTGCGGACGCTTCCGAACCGATTCAAATTCATAACGGCGTGGTGTGCGTGCGGGGAAAAGTCGCCGCGCGAGGCGCCCCGTGTCAGTCTGGATGTAGCGAACCAGTTCTCTAAGACGGATCGATTGTCCCGTTACAGTCGGATTTGTCTATCGCTTTGTCCGCGCGCCCTCGCGAGGTCGCCGCATGCCCGATAAGTCTCAGTTTAAAGGCTGGGCTTCCGGAAGTTTCCACTTGCCGCTGACGATGGGCTGTTCAGGGCGATAAAGCCGTATGGTGTAGTTCCAGCCCTCAACGATCGGCAAGCAGTTTGGGATCTTGCCGTCACAGCCGCCGAACTGGACTTTGACCGAGCCGTCCGCATTCTTCTTCGCGGTGATGTCGTTGATCGAATAGGCATTGTAGGCGTTTTTCTCGAAGAAGCCTTTTGCGTTGTAGACGCTGATCGACCAGAAAGCCTTCACCGGCACGGTCTTTGGCACATCGAGGGTGTAGACCGTTTTGCCGTCGTTTTTCGCGGGAGTGAAACTCGGGTACATGGCGTCCTTTTCCGGAATGCCACCCCAACCGGAGGCCGTGCCAATCAAGTGCTGGATCGGATCGACCTGGCCACGGGCTCCAAAGGAACCGTGATACGACGTCTGATATTTTGCCAGCGCGAGCAGCGCATTGCGGATGTCGGTTAGCTTCTCCTGATCCCAGTTTGGAAGGTCCAGCGTGCCTGTCTTCTTCTGGCTGACCTTGATGGCATCCTGAAGTTTGTGGACCTCGGCGAGATCCTTGGGATCGTTGGGATCAACCAGCGTTCGGACAGCGACAAAGGCGTATCGCGTACCAACTGATTTCTGCGTCAGCGTCACCGGCTTCGTGCCATAGGCGACGATTGGCAGGTAGTGGTCCTGATCGACCACCATCATCGACATATAGCGCTTGCCCGTGCCGGGCAGCGAGAGCGTTACGGGCCCGCCAGCAAGATCAAACACCGCAAACGAGTACAGCGTATCCCGGTTCATTCGGATGACCGCTTGTTTATCGATGGATACGGGCTCCCGCGAGTGTTGAAATTTGCCCAGCCCGCCGATGGCCGTTGCATTCACCGCGAGGTAGCGGTCGGTCTCCGCGCGGGCAAAATTATCGACGGTGACAGGCAGTTTGCCGTCCGGAGCCTGGGCGAACGCTCCTCCGGCCAGTGCAACCGAAGCCAATGCGAAACCGATCCCAACCGAGCGAAACATCGACATACCCCTTCATTCTATCTGACTGGCGACGCAGGGGGCATTCCACAGGCGCGGCACGGTGAAGCTCAAATGCGATCTAAACGATCAACGCACAATCGGCAGGCAAATTCCTCCGAAGCGTTTCGAGCATCTCGGATCACTTGTCTTGCCATTTCGCGCCAATAGACATCCGGAACCGCATGCGGGAGGTCTCGGCACTGGCTAGTTACCCGCCAGATAGAGCGGCGTCCTGAACGTCAGTTGATAGGACGGCTGCGGGATCCATTGAATCTGCACCATCACACCGAACACGCGATTGTCGTTGTCGTCCATTCGGTCGAGGTCAAGGCGGATGACGGGTTGGGTAAAGGGCTGGATCAGCGTTCTGTTCAAGAGCTCGACGCCGCCGAATGATTGCACGCCGACGCGCGCGGAAATTTTCCAGTTGCTGGGCCATTGGTAGTAGCCACCGGCATATCCGATCATACTCGGATGGACCTCCGCTGATGCGCTTTGCACCACGACGCGGGTGTCCTGGATGCCAACGAGAAATCCCCTCGTTTGATCCTCGTCCAATGCATAGTCGAACTCGATGACGTTATTGAAATTCGTCGTCGCGAACGGGCCGACCGGCAGCGATTGCGTGATGGTCGATTGCACGGTGACGCTGGGGAGCGCGCCGCCATTTTGTTTGTAGAGATCGGCCTGGAAGCCGACGTTCCAGCTCGCGATGTCGATATCCGTCCAGCCGCCGAGCGGCATCGTGTTGGCGTTCACGGAAACACCGCCATAAACCGACACCCGATCGTTCAAGTCGACGGTCAGCGGGATATCAACCGTGACCGCGTGCACCGTCGGCAATTTGATATGGGTCGGCACGGTCGATGGCGTGTGACCGGCCGCAAGGGCGATCGCCCCCAGAACCGAAAACAGCGACGTGTTGCCGAAGCCGATTCCGATCGCGCCGCCGGGGGCTGTCGCATAGGTGGTCCGGAGATCCAGATAGACGCTTGGCGCGGTGAATTCAGCCGCTTGATCGGTGTCGTCTTTGCCGAAGGCAGCATTGGTCGCGCCCAAGCCGAGGGCGCAAACCAGAAGCCATCCATGGATCAGTCGAAGACGCCCGCTGCTCAAAACTGAGATCCGCTTATTGCGTGGACAAGGCCGTTGTCTCGGCCGCACAAACCTGTGCTGGCATAGCATGCTTTGTCTTCGCTGCCTCTACTTCGGCCTTCGCAGCTTTGAGGTCGGCAACGAAGGTCGCGTTGGTCTGCAAGCGCGCAAAGGTCGCTGCCCCCATGATGCGGCCCGCATCGACGTCGCTCTGCCAATGCGCATCGCAGATCACGCGGCTCTGGCCGAAAGCGATGCCGCGGGTGAACAACTCGTTGGAACGTTCGGGATTGATCTGCGCGAAGACGAGGGCCCATCCCCAGCCGGCAGCGGTATGGCCCGACGGATAGGAGCCGTCTGTCCGCAGGATCGCTTCCTGATCCGCCCGGCATGTGGCTTCGTTGTGAACGACGAAGGGGCGGGTGCGGTTGTACTTGTTCTTCACGCCATAGGTCGACAGCCCGAAGTCGGACAGCATCTTCTGCATCATGGCATAGAGGCGAGGGGTCTGTTCCTTGTCGATCTTGATGCCCATCGCGCAGGAAAAATTATCGGCGGCCTGCGGGAAGGCGAGATCGGCGTCGGTGGAGGCCTGCTTCCAGCGGTCGGTGCCGCGCAGGAGGAGCGTTGCCTTGCGTGCTTCTTCGTCCCTGGCAAGCGCGGCCGAATCCTGCTCGGGGGGCGGACCGAGCAGGACCAGGCTGTTCGGCAGGTCGGCCGGCTTCAGATAACCGGGCGCTATCTTGAAATGGGGATCGGTGACCTTCGGTTGGGCTTCGTTCGATTGCGCGACGGCCTGCCCGCAAATCATAAGCAGCACGAAGATGGATGCGCCTGCGGATCGAACCAGGTTTGCGGTCATGGATAGTCCCTATTCATTTCAAGAGTGCCGGGATCGTCAGGCGACTGAGTTTCCCCGAATGCGGGTCCCCGCCATCTGACCGAGCCGCCCCTTAGAAGGTAAGTCAGAGCCGCCGATCAAAAACGGTAGGTTGCTGCAATGTTCAGTGCTCTGAACATGGTTGCCACCTGACTTTTCGGCACAACCAGTTGCCCCGTGAAAAAGCAATCGAAGCCGAGGCGGTAAAGATTGTGGTTCCAGTCTAATTGTCGGATTCCTTGAGAAGGCAGAAGCAAAGCCGGGCCGGTGCCGACATTCCGTGGAGCGGATTGTTCGCGGACGCCGATGCCTGCGTCCGGCCCGATTGCCTCTGATCGACAGGCGAATCCTACCCGGTCATTTCGTGCAGACGAATGCCAACCGTCTTGCCACTTCGCGCCAATCGTGACCGGTCAAGCCATTTAGCGATCTCTACGTCCCGCTGATGCGTGCTCCATAAACGGCGGCATTGAGTTCTTCGAAATTTGTGAGCCGGTGTGTCCTGGCTGATATGCCCGTCATCAATCCTATCCATCGTTCCTCAGAACATCGACAAAGAACAAGCCTGGAGGCTTCCCAGTTGAAGGAGCTAGAATTTGGTTTTTATCGAGCGCCCATCGGCGAGCGCCATTACATTGGTATCCAACGCGACGGGCACAGACACGGTAAAATATCCGGCAGTGCCTTCCATGCGGTTCACGGCATCGAATTCACGATAGATTTTCAGGCGCGTTGAAATCGGGAGCTTCCCGACCTCGAACGTGTACCCAATCGAGCCGCCGAGTGCGATGACACGACCTTCAAAGGCGCCCAGCCTCGCGCCTGTTCCGGAGTCCGCCGTCAGTTGCTGGTAATAGTAACCGACGAGCCCGAGCGTGAATTCCTTGGTGATGTATTTGGTTGCTGCCCATTCGAGGTGGAATTCATCGCCACTCTTGTAGTCGGTCGCCGTGTTGGTCTGGTTGAAGGTGACGCCCACCGCGGCGGAGAGATCCCAGCCGATGGCAGAATCTAGCCATGTGAAAGTGCCGAAGACGTCGAGCGCGGGTCTGTTCAGCGAGGCGTTCGACAGTTGACCGGCGACATATGTTCCGGACGGGATCACACCGCCGACGCCGAGCTGCCAGTGAAAATTGCCCGACTGCCACCCGACAAATGACTGGAGAAAGAAGTCGCTGAGGTTAGCATTCTTGTCCGTCACGCCGACACCGATCGGCCCGAAGCGAGGCGAGTTCACCAGCAGATTTGCATTCACGCGTGGCTCACCAACGGGCACCGTCAATGAGAATGCGAGATTGCCGCCGAGAATCTTGGCAGGTGTAACCCAGAGTGTTGTTGGCAATTCGATCCAGCTCTGGGCCGAGACGTCTGCAACGAGAAGACCACCGGTCGGCAGAGTTCGACCGCCGCCGAGTTTGCCGTCGTAATAATAGAAGTCGTTCTGAAAGAAGACGCCGGGCGGCGGCGTAATGCCTGCGCCGGTTGCGTGTGACCCGAGCAGGAAGACACTTACGCCGCCTTCGGCTGCTATGACTGGCGTGTGTGACCAGCACAGCATGGCGCTGGCAGCGACCGTCATCGTCAAAGAGAAGCGCATCAACAAACTCCGCGTGGCAAACCAGCACAAATCAAAACCGGATCAACATACGCGCAAATCGATATTCGTCACACCGAATCCCCGCGCTACTTACATTATTCGCATGGTGTTGCGTTTACATCGAAAAGCTACACCACGCTAAGGGACCCGATCTTGAATGGGGCCATTCCAGCGCAAACGCATTCGCTCTGAGACAGGATGCGTCAAAAAAGCTGGAGCGCTTTCCGATGCAAGCGCGCTCCAGCTATTTCAGTAACGTTGAGAACACCGCAGCAGTCACTGTTCGACGTGGATCGACAGCAACAACCTGCTGAAATAGCCCTCGGTCAGCGTGCGATCAGTAGCACCGGTTATAGATTCGGCCGTAGACATCGACCGCCTGAACGCAAGCGGGTGGCGCAGCTGCGATGGCCGCACCCGCGACTGCTCCGCCCACGATGGCTCCACCAACGATGGCTCGGCGCGTCGTTCGCCGTGCGACGCCGGCGTAACTCAAGGGTGTCAGCGGAGCTCCGATGAGTGCCTCAGCCGAGGTCATGAAGGTACCGCCACGCGTGAACGATGCCTGTTCGCTGACCGACAGACACAGGATGGCCACGCTCGTTCCGAGAGCGATTTTCAGCAGCTTGCTTTTCAATCCAGTCATTTCTTCTCTCCGCTGGGGCTGATTCCTGGGGGAATCTCATCGATATGGCCGAGATTCTGAATCTCGCGCTTCTTCATGTCTGCGTTCGGCTTGAAAGCGAATGCATCGGCAGTGGTGTCGGGGCTCGTTTTCCAGCTGCCAATTCGGAGCGTGTACTGAGGCGCGCCTGTCACCGTTTTGGTGGTGATGATGTATTTGCGCGGAATCGGCGTCGCGCCTGGTTCTATCCAGATCTGCCAGTCGACATCCGGCGTACGGAAAGCCAGGTGTTCACACTCATGGCCGTCGATGATGCCCCTGCCGATATGCTTGGCGTCATAGACTCCATCCATCAAGGCTGCATAGGAATTGGCGAGAAGAAGATCGGCACCCGGCGCCTCGATGCCGGATTTGTCACGAATGCGGTCGACGAGCTGGTCGATCGTGCCGGGGGCTGGCATCTGCCCGTAGATTTTGCGGGCACGATCGGAAACGGTGAAATTGGTGCCATCGTATACGAGCTCAACGTCGGCGTAGCCGCCGGTCCGTGTCACGCGGAGTTTGTCCGGCCGATGGAGGGTGAGTTGCCCGGAACTGGCAAACTGAATCTTCTGCATGTCCGGGGTCATGATCTCGATATCGGAATCATACGATATCGAAACATTCTTTTGATTCGCGATGTAGTCGGACATTGCGCGCAGGATGGATGCAGCATCATCCGCGTGGGCAGCGCCAGCTCCGATGCATGTCGCAGATAAACCCGACGCGATCAGGAGTGCGGCAACAGAGCGGATCGAACGGCGCGCCGCATTCAAGGGCGTTCTGGATTGGCTTTTCAAGAGATGATTCCTGTTACTTGTGAGTTAGCTGGGCCGGCAAGCCGGAATGATGGGGAGACCACCATTCATTTGGCAGTGCGGACCTTTTCAGCCTTCAGAAGAACGTCGATGGCCTTGATGATCGTCGTGCCCTGATTGGCCTTGCAGTAGACGATCAATTCGTGAATGCCTTCTCGAACTCTGGGCAAGTTGATGGACGACTTCTTTCCGAGGCCATTGTACCAACCGCTGTACCAGACGCCGAGAAAGTTCGCGTCTTCCTGATACGTTCCGGCGAGTTGCGCGCAAGTCAGCTTCTGCACGTTGATGTAACCATCCGCATCGGCATAGGCCTTCAATTCGGTTTGGGCTTGAGCCGAGCCCAGCGGTGCTGCGCACGCAAACGCCAACGCAAGTGCAAGTTTCTTCATCATTGAGTTTTCCTTCGTGATTCAGCAGGCGTTATCTGCAGGGGTAGTGACGTTCGTTCTCGACCGCGAACGGCGAACACCTTCGATCTCCGCTCCCGGCCGACGATGACTTGATGGGATCAAACCACTCAGTTCAGATACTCAACCCGTAGACGGTTGATCTTTCCGTTGAACGCGAATGGCTTGCGGTCATAATACGCGAACGAGACCGGCGAATAACTGTCACGGCCGACGTCGAAAGCGTCATTGGCAGTAAACCCGAGCGAGGTTGAGCGAGGCACCCGGCCCTTGGCCACTTCCTTGCCGTCCACGCGGATGACGATGTCGAGAGGACCAGCGTGTACGCTGCTGGCCACGCGTGTTTCGACTTCGATCTTGACCTTTCCGGTCGGGAGCGGAGCGGTCGTATCGAGCCTCGTCCGTTCGATCTCGTACAGATTGTACTCAAAGCTGAGCTTGCCGTCTTCGACCCACAGCGAAAGCCCGCCCGAGATCGCGCCCAGTGCGTAGAGCACGCCCTTCGAGTCCGGCTTCAGTTCTGCGTCGATGCTGACAAGGCTGCTTCGTGATCCGAGCTTCGGTGCGGTGAACTCCGGAACGGCAACGACTTCCTGCGTGTAGTCGAACGACTTGGCCGGATTGGCTGGCGCGTCTTCGGGATGGAAGACAACGGACCACAGGCCGCCGCCGACGGGATAGACCTTGTTCGCCTTGGCGTTCGCATCGAACGTCTTCTTCATCTCCTCGACTTTTTTGGGATTGGCAGACGCGATATCCTTCGCCTGCGAAAAGTCCTTTCGGAGATCGTAGAGTTCCCACACGTCGTTCTCAGGCGTCCATTTCACGATCGCTGGATCGACACCTGCCTGCCAGGGGATGCGCGGTCCGAACACGGACGCAATCCACTCGTCCTTATAGATCGCGCGGCTGCCCATCACCTCGAAATACTGTTCCTTCTTCTGTCCAGGCGCGGTTGGCGCCCCGAAGGAATAGACCATGCTGATGCCGTCGAGCGGATCCTGGGTGACGCCATCGACAAGCTTCGGCGGAGTGATTTTCAGGATGTCATAAATCGTCGGCACGATATCGTTGACATGATGAAACTGCGGATGCGGCGTCTTGTCCGGCTTGATCCTGGTCGGCCAGGAAACTGCCATCGGCGTGCGCGTCCCGCCGAAATGCGCCGCAATCAGCTTTGTGGACTGATAAGGCGTAGAGCCAGCCCACGCCCAGCCGGCATGGTACATGTTGTCGACCTTGGGCGATCCGAGCACATCCAGGCCGCCCAGTTCGTTCAGGGTGCGGAGATGATCCTTGATCTCGGAAGCAATGCCATTCTGCGCCAGCAGTTCGCTGATAGTCCCGTTCTGACCTTCGGCGCTCGAGCCATTGTCGCCCCAGACGTAGAAGATGAGGGTGTTGTCACGAATGCCGAGTTCGTCGAGCGTATCGATCAGCCGGCCGGCCTGGGCATCCGCGTGCTCCGTGTATCCGGCGAACACTTCCATGAGCCGACGCTGGAATGGCTTTTCGTCCTCGGGGATATCGGCCCACGCGGCAAGCGTTTTCGGCCGCGGCGTCAGCTCGGTGTCTTTCGGAATCCATCCGAGTTCTTTCTGACGGGCGAAGACGCGCTCGCGCATGACATCCCAGCCCTCGTCGAACTTGCCCTTATATTTGTCCGCCCAGTTCTTGAAAATGTGATGCGGACCATGGGAGGCGCCAGGGGTCCAGTACATGAAGAACGGACGATCCGGCGTCAGCGCATGGACCTGCTTGATCCATGAGACAGCCTTGTCGGTCATGTCCTCGGTGAAGTGATATTCTTTCTTGCCCGCGGATGGATCCAGGCGAACCGTATTTTCGACGACTGCGGGCTCCCATTGCGAGGATTCCCCGGCAAGGAAACCGTAGAAGTAGTCGAAACCGACTCCCCGCCCTGCTGGCCAGTTCGTATAGGGACCGACGGCTGTGGTCTCGTTAGCCGGCGTGTTGTGCCACTTTCCGAAAGCGCCCGTCGCATAGCCGTAATAGCCAAGCACTTTCGGCGCGGCCGCGGATGTAGCCGGGATATGGCCGGAGTAGCCATCCCAGTCATTTGCCAGTTCTGCGATCTGGCCAAACCCGACACGGTGATGATTACGTCCGGTCAGCAACGCTGCTCGCGTTGGGGAGCACATCGCGGCATTGTGGAAGCGATTGTACGATACGCCGCCTTCGGCAACACGGCTCAACGTGTCTGTCTTGATCACGCCACCATAGGTGCTGGGGAGCGCCGGACCAACGTCGTCGAGCATGATCACGACGATGTTCGGTGCATTGGCCGGAAGGCGCGATTTCTCCGGCACGGGGTTGTAGGTCGACTGCGCGATCGTCGGACCAGCCTTGCTTCCTGACGGCGTGGGCGGGAACGGCAACGATTCCTGGGCGACAGCAGGTGTTCCCAACAGCAGGAGAGTCGTACTCACGCCCAACCAGCGTGCCCTGAGATGGTTATTAAGAGGCTTATTCATTCGATTCTCCGTTTCGAACAACGCATCTGAACCCGACATGACTTGTCGAAGTATCGATTGCTTCCGGATGGCGGGCTGCAGGCCGATAGCGGCGGCAATAATTCGGAGCGCACAGATGCGAGCCGCCTTTGAGGACCTTCCGCGGGATTTTTATTTCGGGAAGACATGGATCGTAGCTGGCAGACTCATGCCCGCCGCGAGGATTGCTGGGCACGCAGCAGGCTTTCGTCGTGTCTGTTTCGTGCTGCGCGGAGTACCAGTCGGACGTCCACTCCCAGACGTTTCCGATCATGTCGTAGAGGCCGTATCCGTTAGGCGGAAAGGCTTTCACGGGCGACGTGCGGGAGTATCCGTCCTGCTCAAGATTGACTGTCGGAAACGATCCTTGCCAGGTATTGGCCATATGCCGGCCATCGGGGATCAGCTCCGCTCCCCATGCGAATTCGGCCTGTTCGAGGCCTCCTCTGGCGGCGAACTCCCACTCGGCTTCTGTAGGAAGATTCTTGCCCTTCCATCGTGCATACGCCAGCGCGTCCTGGTGGGTGACGTGGACGACGGGATGATCATCTCGTCCTTCGATGCTGCTAACCGGACCATAGGGACGGCGCCAGTTGGCACCCTCAAGAAACGACCACCACTGCGACCAGTCATCAAGACCGACACGCCCGGTCGGCTCACGAAAAACCAGCGAGCCCGCATACAACATCTCCGACAGTATGCCGGGATAGTCTTTTGGATCGGGCACGGATTCGGCAACCGTACGATATCCGGTTGCAGCCACGAACTCGGCAAACTGAGTATTGGTGACGGGAGTCTCGTCAATGAAGAACCCATCGACACTGACGCGGTGAGCCGGTCTCTCTTCGGGGTAGTGCCGATCCGAACCCATCCAGAACGTTCCGGCACTCACGAAGACCATGCCGTCTCGCACACGTTCCGATCGCAAATCCGTCTGAGCTGTTTCGGCGCAGGTCAGCGTTCTCAATATGGTGGTTCCAGTTTACTTGTCGGATTCATTGGGAAGGTGAAAGCAAAGCCGGGCCAGTGCTGACGTTCCGTGGGGCGGACTCTTCGGGGAAGCCGACGCCTGCGGCCGGCCCGGTTGCCTTCCGATCGACAGGTGCACCCTGTCCGGGTCATTTCGTGCAGACGACGGCCGGCCGTCTTGCCACTTCGCGCCAATCGCGATCGGTCATGTCATTGGCAGGTGACTTCTTGTCGCAATGCACACGACGCGACGGCCACTGCAAGTCGACACCGACAGGTGCCGGCAAGGGAACGGTGATATTCTCCGGGCTCGCCAGTAGCGATTCCCATGAAATTGTGGCTGATGACGAGTGACGACTGATGATCGCGACGAGACCCAATGGCCAACATCCCTTTGACGCGCTGCCAGTTTCTTCTGCCCTTCGTCGGGATTCTCGATGAGACCGGTGCGCCGACGAGTTCGCTTCTGACAAAGTTTCGGCTTCCGTCGTCTCTGGTCGACAAGAGCGATCTCTATGTCCCACTGATGCCGGCCATCCGCTTCATGGAAACCGCCCGGAGAAGCCAGGGCATTGAAGAATTCGGCTTCCTGGCCAGCCAGCGGCTGCATTTCTCCCATATGCGCGAGAAAACGCGGGCCCTGATCGCTCACTCTCCGACACTGCTCGTTGCGCTGCGGCATGCCTGCACATGGGCGCCGCGGGAGGATACAATCCTGAGCATGTGGATCGAGCACGATGACGATCACGCGCGGATTTGCACCACGCTCGCGGGGACAAACGGGCTCCTGCATATGGAGCATCTGCAATGGATCCAGAACATTTTCTCCATACACATCGTCCGGCAGTTCGCAGGGCGGGACTGGATGCCGGCGACGATCGCCTTTGAAGCGCGCTACACGCCGCGGCCCGCAACGCAATCCTTGTGGCCCAATGTGCGGTTCCTGTCAGGCCAGCATGCCGCGTGGATCGACGTGCCGATCTCGTATCTCAGTCTCACCAACCGTCGGAAAGACGTGAGCCCTGCGCCGCAAGCTTACGAGGACGGCCCGTCCGGCTATGACATCGTTGAGCTGCTCAAGCTGATGCTGCCGTCCTATCTGGACGACGGAATTCCGGCTCTTGCTGAAGTCGCTGAAATGGCGGGCGTCAGCACTCGCAGCTTTCAGCGCAAACTTGCGCATGTCGGCCTGAGCTATTCAGATCTGCTTGATACCGTCAGATATGAAAATGCGAGCAAGCTTCTGCGCGAAACGGATTCCAGGATTATCGATATCGCATTTTCGTCCGGCTACACGGATCCGGCACATTTCAGCCGCGCCTTCCGCCGAATTTCCGGCGTGACGCCGCGGCAGTTTCGCGAGCAATCGCGATCTGGATAAGGTGCATGTTATCTGGGCGTTTCGCGCCCAAAGGATAATGGCAACGGCTATCATCAAAGCGCGACCGACGCCCCGACTCCTAGTTGGTCAGGAAAGATGCTTGTTTGCCTTCGGATTTTCTAGGCCGTTAAGGTGATGGAAGCTCCGATCTGGCCCTTCAGCCACTGGACTAAAGTTCCCACCTTGCGTCTGACCCGCGGCGGCTGCCTGATTCACAGCGAGCAATGTCCGGTACTGGCGCAAAGCGGACATCGTTGACCCACGAAATCACCGTCGTAGCATCGTTGCCGCTCGGATAGCCGCACAGCATCAACACGTTGGTTTCAACTAGCGATAGCCTGCCGTGCGATTAATTCTTGGCGATTGTAAGCTGGACCCATACTTCATTGCTCGCGACGTCGGTCGTGGCTCTGGTGTAGGTCTACATCGTCGCAAGTCCTCGGTATCAGTGTCGAACTCGCGGTGGTGTACAGTTAGATGTGGAAGAGCGGTGAATAGGCGAACGAAAAGTGGTCGGCGTCAAATGACATAGTGCACGCCGTGCCAGTTATGAGGGTCGTCGAGTTTTGCGGTCTCGACGTGAATATACGTGCAGATCTTGCATAAGTAGACTCTCACCTCGACCCCGTCGTCGTATTTGCAGTGTCGATCTAAAGACATCTGGAAACGGCATCTCAGGCAACGCGTATTGTCTGCCATCTGCGCTCACCGAAACACCGCTGGACGCTTTTCGACGAACGCTCTGACGGCTTCGCGGTGCTCCTCGGTCTGCGCGGAGCGGACCAGCCGCTCGGCCTCCTTGTCTAAAGATGCGGCGAAGCCGAGGTGTTGCACCTCGTCCAGGTTGTCTTTCATGGCACTGTAGGCTTCAGTGGGTCCATCCGCCAATTTCAACGCGATCATGAATGCCTCTTCGGCAAGCCTATCGGCCGCTACGATCCGATTGAATAATCCGATAGTTTCGCAGCGCTGTGCATCGACTCTGTCGGACAACAACATCAGTTCTCTTGCGCGGGTGGCTCCCACGGTTCGCGTGAGCAGCCAGGCGATGCCGTAATCGCCGCTCAGCCCGATTCTAGCGTAGGCCGTACTGACGAATGCTTGCTCCGCTGCGATGCGGATATCGCAGGCCAATGCGAGCGAGAGGCCTGCGCCTGCAGCCGCACCGGGAAGGGCCGCGACCGTCGGCTTCCGCATCTCGAACAGCGCGCCGGTCAAAGTGCGTTGACGTTCGATCAGACGCGTTACTTTCTGACCAAAGGTCAGTTCGCCTGTGCTGCTGCGGTCGCCCATGCCTTTCACATCGCCACCCGCGCAGAAAGCCTCGCCGGCGCCAGTGATCAGCACCGCGCGTACGCCATTGTCGGTCGAGCAGTATGCGATCATCCGGCGCAGGGCAGGTGTGAGTTTGTCCGACAGCGCATTGCGGGCCGCCGGGCGATTGAGCGTGATCACGGCGACCCGACGGTCGATATGACAAAGCAATTCATCCGTTCCCGTTTCGACCGAAACCGGCGTTAAGATCGTCATGAAGAGTCTCCCCCCGTCGCGCACTGTTCGAAAATTGACAGTTCTAAAATAGAACTATAATCTTCGAGCAAGAGGTTGCAAAGCAGGATCGTCTCCGCTTGAGCCGATTGTCAAAGACGGTCACCTGAATGACCGTCGGGAGGAAATAGATGCGCGGTCTGTCCGCGAAGTCCGATGGACTTCCAACGGAGCGATGTTGTGCCCGGTCGCGTGGAAACAGCATCCTCATCTCGAGCCATCCAGGCGTTGCGGTTGCCGAGCGAGTTGTGCATCGACGCGCAGGGGAGACAGTCGCATGAGCAATGTATCCGAGAATGGAGAATTCATCAGGATCGTCGGCGGTCGCGTGCTGTCTAACACCGTCGTCCGCACGCCCGTAATCCGGATTGAAAGCTTCCGCAGGGACGTGTCGAAGCAGGTTCAATGGCATTTCAAGCAGCCAGAACTAGCGCTCTTCTTCTATAGGAGGGGTGCGCGGAAGCTGCGCGGCAAGATGGATGGTAAGTCGTTCGACCAGCAACTTGCCGGCAACTTGGCCGTCTATCCGGCTGGCTTGGAGATCGACGGCGAATTCACCGTCACATCGGCAAGGTCGGATTATACAGTCGTGTTCTTCGACCGGACGTTCATATCGGAACGACTTCCGAGCTTTGCGGCGGCGCCGAGACTGGGGTTCGATAATCCCGCAATCGCCTTCGGACTGGAAGAACTGTGCAGCGAGCCGCATCATGACGACGATGTCTATGCGATGATGGCAGAGGGGTGGGCAATCCAGACACTCGCTGTTCTAAAGCGGATGAGCGGCACCGAGACGCCGCTTGGCGACCGAGGCGGTCTCACCCAGTGCAATCTTAAAAGGATCTCCGAGTTCGTCGAGGAAAACCTCGGTCGGTCGATCGGATTGATGGAGATGGCATCGCTGGTCGGATTGAGCACTCGACATTTCATTAGGGCATTTTCCGAAAGCACCGGCGATACCCCGCATCAGTATGTCATCGGTCGGCGCATTGAGCGCGCCAAACACCTTCTTATTAGTGAGAAGTGTTCGCTGACGGAAATTGGCCTTGCGGTTGGCTTCAGCCATTCGCAGCATTTCACGACGAAATTCAAACAGCACACAGGTCTTTGTCCGTCGAGCTTTCGCGCCGCGGCGCGTCATTAGCAAAGTGGGAAAGCAATGTCGCTTTCACGTAGATCCGGCACTATCTGGCAAGCCTGGTCGCCCGCGTTCTTCTAACAGATCCACTCAACGGTGCGTCGTGCGCCGAATGCAGTGGGAATGGAACGCATGCCAGGGCCTCTTTTGGGAGTTCGCGTACTCGATCTGACCAGCGTCGTGTCGGGTCCATTTGCAACCATGTTCTTGGCGGACCAAGGCGCTGAGGTCATCAAGATCGAGCCGCTGGGCGGTGACATCACGCGCCGCAGCCGGGCTGCCATCGACAAGGCCGGGCAGTTCTCGGCGCTGTTCATCTCGTCCAACCGCGGCAAGCGCTCGATCTCGCTCGATATTAAAAGCGAAGCCGGTGCGCGGATCGTCAAGAAGCTCGTCGCCCAGTCCGATGTCCTCGTGCAGAACTTTCGCCCGGGGACGATGGAGCGTCTCGGGTTGGGAGCCGACGAACTCCGGGCCCAATTTCCGCGCCTCATCTACGTATCGATCAGCGGGGTCGGTGAAACCGGGCCATACGCCAAGAAACGCGTCTACGATCCGATCGTCCAGGGGCTGTCGGGTTTCGCCGACATCCAGTCGCAGGCCGGCACCAACCGACCTCAGATGATACGGACCATCGTCGCAGACAAGACGACGGCTGTGCTGACGGCACAGGCCGTGTCCTCGGCGCTCTATGCGCGCGAGAAGACTGGACGCGGCGATCACATTCGGGTCGCGATGCTGGACGCCATGCTGTCGTTCTTGTGGCCCGAAGGCATGATGCAACACACCGTCGTCGGCGCGGAGGCCTCGTCGCCGGATCCTAATGATCGCCCCGATCTGATCTTCAAGACCGTGGACGGCTATATCACCGCAGGCACGATCTCGGATTCCGAGTGGCAGGGCTTCTGCCGCGCCACCGACGACCCTGAGCTCGTCAAGGACGAGAGGTTCGCGACGCCTGCGGGGCGCTCGGTCAATGCCACCGCGCGCATCAACAAGATGCAGGAATACATCGCCACCCGGACCACGGCCGAATGGCTTGCCAGGCTGGACGCCGCGGACGTGCCATGTGCACCGGTGCTGCGCCGTAGCGAGATCGTCGCCAACGAGCAGGTGGTGGCGCGCGGCATCATCCAAGAGTTGGAGCAGCCGTCCGTCGGCCGCGTCCGTCAGCCGAAACCGGCGGCCCGGTTCGAAGAGCGCCCGGCGGCCATCGGCGGGCCGGCACCACGCATTGGCGAGCATAGTCGGGAGATTCTGCGTGATCTTGGATTCGACGATGCGGCAATCACCGAGATGACCCTGTCGAAGGTCGTCCGAATTGAAGGCGAGGGACGTTGACATGACTGACAAGAAGCAGGTGGCGCTCCTGGTGGGAGCGGGGGATGCAATTGGTGCGGCCGTCGCGCGGCGATTTGCACAGGGGGGATACGCGATCTGTATCGCGCGGCGCGATGCTGAAAAGTCTGCGGGCCTGGTCGAGGAGCTGCGCGCGCAGGGCCACGATGTCCACGCCAGATCGATCGACGCCCGAAACGAGGAGGAGGTGCAGCGGCTGTTCCAGACGGTGGAAGATGAGATGGGCTCCATCGCGGTGTGCCTGTTCAATGCCGGATCCAATGTGCAGAAGCCACTGCTCGAAACGACCGGGAAGCTGTTCTTCAAGGCCTGGGAACTAGCCTGCTATGCCGGCTTCCTGGTGGGACGTGAGGCAGCGAAGCATATGGTGCCGCGCGGCGCCGGCACGATGCTGTTCACCGGCGCGACGGCCAGCATGCGCGGCGGCAGCGGCTTTGCCGCTTTCTCGGCAGCGAAATTCGGTCTGCGGGCCGTTGCGCAGGCCATGGCGCGAGAGCTCGGACCGAAGAACATCCACGTCGTGCACCTGCTGATCGATGCCGGCGTCGACAGTGAGGCGATCCATGAGCGGATGAGGAGCCGTGGCCTGGATCCTGCCGCCCGTCAGCCCGACAGCCTCACCACAACGGCGTCGATTGCGGAAGCCTATTGGTTCGCCCATGCGCAGAAGCGAGACGGATGGACGCATGAGCTCGATCTTCGGCCGGCTGCGGAGAAATGGTGATGAACCCGGAACTCGTGTTGTGGGGCGTTGGCACCAGCCGGACCATCCGACCTCACTGGGCGCTTCATGAATTGAAGCTTCCCTATACCCGAAAGCCGATCCTGCCGCGGACGGGGGAGACCGAAACGCCGGAATATACGGCCCTCAATCCCCGGCAAAAGGTGCCGCTGTTGCAGGACCACACGCTCGTCATCGGCGAGAGCGCTGCGATCATCGCCTATCTAGCCAAGACCTATCCCGACCAGGCCGCCTCCCTCATTCCGAAAGACTCCGAGACTTACGCGAAGTGGCTCGAATGGTGTTTCTTCATCGTCACCGAGCTGGATTCCACGAGCCTGTACGTCATGAGGCGGCATGGGCAGATCAAGGGACTGTCTCACATCTATGGTGATGCACCGGGCGTTGTCGCCCAGGCTGCGGAGTATTTCAGGAAGCAGTTGAAGCACGTCGATGCCGCGCTGTCCGACGGGCGGGAATATCTCCTGGGCGAACAGTTCACCACCGCAGACATCCTGCTGACCACGTGTCTGACCTGGGCCATCGAATATCAGGTGGCGATCTGCGACAGCGCGACGCCCTATCTCGACCGTGTGCTGAATCGCCCCGCCTATCGGGATGCCTCGGCGGCCAACAAGCCGGGCTAATCGCTCCGACAAGACCGGGCGGCGTTGCAGCCGTAACACCGGCGACACTGGCCGCGCATAAGCGAAATTACGCCGGTCTCAAGACGACGATCCGCATCCGAACAGGCCTCAATGACGCGGACCGAAAAATGACGACGCCTATCAGAGGGAGGATGAAGGATGAAAATAACGCGCCGGTCTTTCTTGGCCGCAACGGCGTCCACGGTTGCAGTCCCGTCGATCGCACGATCGGCGGCGGACGCCTGGCCGCAGCGACCGATCAGGATCGTAGTTGGCTTCGCCCCGGGCGGACAGACCGACGTCTATGCGCGGATGTATGCCGAGTTCATCGGAAGCCAGACCGGCGTGCCGGTGATCGTCGAGAACAAGACCGGCGCGCTCGGTTCGATTGCCGGGGCCGAGGTCAAGCGGGCAGCGCCGGACGGCTATACCATCCTGTTCAATACGTCAGGCGCGATGACCGTGAACCGCGTGCTGGTCAAAGATCTTGCCTACGACACGGATAAGGATTTTCAGCTGGTTTCGGCGATGCCGACGGGTGGACTGCCGCTCATCATGCGCAAGCAGCTGGGCATCACCGACCTCGACGGCGTCGTTCGTCATGCACGCGCGACGGGGCGCATGACGCTCGGAACGTTCGGGGTCGGCTCACCTCCGCACCTCACGATCCTCGCGCTCAACAAGCAATATGGCCTGAACATCGAGCCGATCCACTACCGTGGTGAGGCACCGATGTTCACCGATATGCTGGCACAGACGGTCGACGGCGGTGTCGGTACGATCGTCGGCGCGCAGCCGGTCCTGCAGAGCGGGTCGGGTGCAGTCGTCGCTGTGCCGCGCAAGCGGCTCACGACCTTTCCGGAAGTCAGGACGTTTGCCGAGCAGGGGGCGGATTCGCCGCTGTTCGGACTGCTGACCTATCAATGCTGCGCGGTGCCCACCGGTACGCCAACGGCCATTGTCGAACGCCTGTCGGATCTCATCATGCGGGCGGCGCAGACCGAAAAGGTCAGGACGATGTTCCAGACGTTTGGAATCGATGAAGGACCGATGTCGATGCAGGCGACGCGCGAGCTCTATGCGCGGGAAGCGCCAGTCTGGATCGAGCTTGCAAGGCATGCGATTGCAGATCGAAAAACCTAGCGGCCACGTCGCGTCAGCTCGCCACTTGCGCGGCGGTCATTTTGCGATTGACAAGTTCTTTAAAAGAACTGACCTTGATCACCAAGGTCGCTGACCAATAATTGCGATCAAATGATTGCATGCCGCCGCTAAAATCGCGGTGAGCAAGGGGAGGGTATGATGCGTCGGATCACGACAGCGTTGACGGTCTGGATTGCTCGCAAGGCTGCGAAGGTCGGCTGTGATGCCGATGGCGGCGCATGCCGCGCGCGGCGCGGCGTGGCGCGATGATCGGTCCCGATGGGATCGTGCGTCAACGGCCCATCGGATAGATCGATTCAGCCAAATTCATTTCGAGGGCCGCCCGGTTTGAACGACGCAGCGGCGCCGGGGTTGGCCGGTCTCTGCCCTGACGAGCTACAGCGCGGCGGAGATGGCCGTCGATCGGGACGTCAGCTCGCGGTCATCGACAGATTCCTGCGCAGCAGTGCTGTTTCTCGTGCAGCAGCGCCGGGGGAACTCCTCATTCGAGAATTTCAAATGGCAGGCAGTCAAGCTTGCGGTACAGGAGGGAGCAGACAATGATGAGAAGAATGTTTGTTGGCGTTGCAATGGCAGTGATGCTGTTCGGACTGCAGGCGCGAGCCGAGACTGTCGGTGTCACGGATACCGAAATCAAGATCGGTGCCACCTTTCCGTTCAGCGGCCCGGCGTCGCCGCTGAGCAATACCGGCAAGGGGCTCATTGCCTATGTCAACTCGATCAACGATCGCGGTGGCATTGGCGGCAAGAAGATCAATCTCATTACCTATGATGACGCCTATAGCCCGCCAAAAACGGTCGAGCAGACGCGTAAGCTGGTGGAAAGCGATGAAGTTGCCTTCATGTTCAGTCCGCTGGGCACTCCGGGAATCGCGGCCACCATCAAATACGTAAACTTGAAGAAAGTGCCCCATTTGTTTGTGGTGAGCGGTGTCAACAAGTTCACGAATTTCAAAGAATTCCCGATGACGACGACCGGCCTGCCGAGCTACGACACCGAGGGGAAGATTTACGCGAAATACATCACGAAGACGCTGCCGGATGCGAAGATCGCGCTGCTCTACCAGAATGACGATTTGGGGAAGGACTTCCTCGCTGCGTTCAAGGGATATTTGAAGGACAGCTTCGACAAGAAAGTCGTGGCGTCCGCCTACGAACTGAGCGAGCCGACCGTCGATACGCATGTCGTGAATCTGAAAGCATCAGGCGCCGGAGCATTCCTTGTTGCCGGCACGCCGAAATTCGCCGCGCAGGCTATCAAGAAAGCGTTCGACATTGGCTGGAAGCCGCTGTTCCTGATCAACTATGTTTCGAGCTCGGTCGCTTCGACAATCGTGCCGGCGGGGCCCGAAAAGGCAATCGGCATTGTCGCGGCGACCATCGCAAAGGACCCAAGCGACAAGAAATGGGAGAATGATGCCGACATCCAATGGTACAAGTCTCACTTCGCGCAATATCTGCCCGGCGCCGACATCGGTGATGCAAATTATGTGTACGGCACGGAGCAGGGCCAGATATTGGAGCAGATTCTCAAACAGTGCGCTGGCGATTATTCCCGCGAGAATATTGTAAAGCAGGCGCGCAATATTCGAGATCTATCCCTGCCGACCTTGATGCCGGGAATTACCATCAATACCGGACCACAGAACAGCATGGCCTATACCCAGCTTCAGTTGCAGCGCTGGAGTGGAACTTCCTGGGAGCAGTTCGGCGGTCTTCTTGATGCGACTTCGGAATGATGAGGTCGCCACGAGGTCCGCGCCGACTTCGGCACGGACCTGGTACTTTACGCGCGACTGGCCTTGCTCGTATTGGCTTTGGTTGTGCGGGCCTTTGAAATGTGGGGCTTGGGGGCTACAGCTTCGCGAGCGCCAGGTCCTGGATGGACGTGGACCTCCTTGGCAAGCACCGGCTCGCCGCATTCGGAACAGATCATGAGCGGATCGAAGTGCTTGCCGCACAACTTGTGCTCATGAAGCATCGGCCGGCCGCGGGAGTCGACCATGTGCACATTACCCCAATGAACGACCGACATGATGATCGGATAGAGGTCCAGTCCCTTTTGCGTCAGGATATATTCGTACCGCTTGGGTGCATCCATGTAGGGAATACGCCGGAGCACGCCAAAGCGTACGAGTTTCTTGAGCCTGTCGGCCAGAAGGTGCCGTGTAATTCCCAGCGAAGTCTGGAAGGCGTCAAACCGGCGCTTGCGCAGGAAGCATTCGCGCAAGATCATCAAGGTCCAGCGGTCGCCAATCACCGCGACGGTGCGGGCCAGCGAGCACGGCTCCTCCTCAAGTGCATCCCATTTCATTCAGCGTCTCCGGACCTGGGTATTCATCCCATTCTATTTTGGTACGTACCTCAAAACAATACGCATCTCGGGATTCCAGTTTCCAAAGCCCGTTTTTGCGTTGACAGTTCTAAAATAGAACTTTAGCGTCCACGTCGCGGTGGAAGTTTGATCCCGCCCGCCAAGATCAAAGAGGAGGCGCCGTTGACCGATCGACCACAGCCGGAATTCCATTTCGATTTCGGCAGCCCGAACGCATATCTCGCGGAAGCTGCCCTTTCGGGAATCGAGCAGCGCACCGGCGTCAAATTCGAATATATCCCGGTGTTGTTGGGCGGGATCTACAAAGCCACCGGCAACATGTCGCCAGCCGAGTCGTTGCGCGGGATCAAGAACAAACCTGAATATCAGAGGCTCGAATCCGAGCGCTTCATCCGGCGGCACGGCATTACGAAGTTCAAGAACAATCCGTTCTTCCCGGTCAACACGCTCATGCTCATGCGCGGCGCCGTTGCGGCAAAGTTCGAAGGTCTGTTCGATCCGTATTTCAGGGCTGCCTATCGTCACATGTGGGAAGAGCCGAAGAAGATGGACGATCCGGCGGTATTCGTGGCGGCTTTCAAGGAGTCGGGCATCGACATCGACAGGCTGATCGCGCGTGCGCAGCAGGACGACGTCAAGCAGAAACTGATCAAGGACACGAATGACGCGGTAGCCCGCGGATCGTTCGGGTCGCCGACCTTCTTCGTCGGCAACGAGATGTTCTTTGGCAAGGACAGTCTCAGGGATGTGGAAGAGGCGATCGTGGAGCAGGCTTCTGTCCTGAAAACGAGGACGGCCTAGGTTACCCGACCATACGATCTAGAAGCTGCGATGAAGCAGCTCATTTCCGGGAGGACGAAGATGTTGAAGACGGTGGAAACCGATGAGGCAGCGCGCATACTTTCCGCGTTGCCGCGCCGCATCGACCAGGTCATTGATTGCCATGCTGTCGAAACACCCGATCGAATAGCGTTGATCGACGACGGGGACAGCATGACCTATGGTCAGTTGCATAAGGCCGTCGCGGATATTGCCTTTGACCTCACCAAGCTCGGCATCAGGCCCGGCGACCGCCTGATGATCGTCAGCGAAAACAGCATTCCGCTCGCAGGTCTGCTGCTCGCGGCAAGTCGCCTCGATGTCTGGGCGATCGTCGTCAATCCACGGCTGTCCGCTCGTGAGCTGGATCAGATCAGGGATCACAGCGGCGCACGCCGTGTGCTTCTGACGGTCGGCGTGTCCAAGGAAGCTGCGAGCCATGCCGCGCGGTATGAAGCCCAAACGCATCGGATCGGCTCGCTATCGGAGGTGGCCGTTACCGCTCTCAACGAGGGCACGTCACCCGAGCGAGTGGAGGACAGCCCGAAAGATCAGGTGGCCGTTCTCATTTATACGTCGGGTACGACCGGCACGCCCAAAGGCGTGATGCTGACGCACGAGAATCTGCTGTTCAGCGCCAAGACCACGGCCGACATCCGTCGCATGACGCCAGACGACAAGCAGTACATCGTTCTCCCGATCTCGCACATCGTCGGCATTTCGTTGCTGGTGATGACCTTGATGACGGGTGCGCCCGTCCGGTTGGCAAGCAAGTATGATCCGGCCGCACTGGCAAAGGCGATCTCGGACGAAGGCATCACGATCCTGAATGGCGTGCCGGCGACCTATCAGCGATTGCTGGAATACAAATCGGTTACCGGTTTGACCAAGCTCGATCGAGGCTCCTTGCGTCTTATTGCGGTCGCAGGTGCGCCGCTCGACCTGGACCTGAAGTCGCGCGTCGAGCGCGAACTCGGGCTCTCACTGTTGAACGGCTATGGCATCACCGAGTGCTCACCCGGATTATCCGGCGTGCGTATTGATGCGCCGCGCGACGATCAGGCGGTTGGCCCGCTGCTGCCTGGTGTCGAGGCCAGGATTGTGGGTCTCGACGGATCGCACAAGACTGCCGGCGAGGTCGGCGAGCTCCATGTCCGCGGGCGGAATGTGATGCGCGGCTATTATCGGGCGCCGGATCTGACCGCGAAGGCGATCGATCCGGATGGCTGGTTCAACACCGGCGATCTGGCCCGCTTCGAGGGGGATTGTCTCTTCATTGTCGGCCGCACCAAGGAAATGATCATTCGCTCGGGCTTCAACGTCTACCCCGCCGAGATCGAAGCGGTGTTGAGTACGCATGCCTCGGTCGTGCAGTGCGCGGTGGTGGGCCGTCAGGTGGATGGTAACGAAGAGGTCGTTGCCTTCGTGCAGCTTCTTCAGGGGACCGGGACAACGGCCTCCGACTTGATGGCGCATGTCGGGCCTCAGCTCACATCCTACAAGCGCCCATCGGAAATCATCGTTCTGCCGGCGCTGCCGGCCACATCCACGGGCAAGATTCTCAAGCACAAGCTGGCGGAATCGCTGCGCAGCCAAGCAGATTGAGGCGGCATTCGTCGCGACATACTCGTATCCAGGAGATTCAGGTGAAAAAACGCAATGCAACGGTGGCTGTCGTCGGCGCAGGTGACTTCATCGGCGGCGAGATCGCCAAGAAATTCGCTGCCGAAGGCTTCACGGTATTCGTAGGCCGGCGCCAGGGTGAGAAGCTGGAGCCGCTGATCAAGGAGATTGAGGCTGCCGGTGGGACCGTGTTCGGACGGGCTCTCGATGCGCGCAAGGAAGACGAGATGGTGAAATTCATCTCCGATGCCGACGCTCATGCTCCTTTGGAGGTGTGCGTCTTCAATATCGGCGCCAACGTCAATTTTCCGATCGTCGAGACCACGGAGCGGGTGTTCCGCAAGGTCTGGGAAATGGCGTGCTATTCGGGATTCCTCGCTGGGCGCGAGGCAGCGCGGGCAATGCTGGCACGCGGCAAGGGGAACATCTTCTTCACCGGAGCGACGGCAAGCCTGCGCGGCGGCAACGGTTTCGCAGCCTTCGCGAGCGCCAAGTTCGGTCTCCGAGCCGTCGCGCAATCGATGGCCCGGGAACTCGGGCCCAAGAACATTCATGTCGCGCACCTGATCATCGACTCCAGCGTGGACACGGAATGGGTGCGGCAGCTGATCACCAGCCGCGAAGGGCCGCAGGCAATGGAAAACCTCGATCCGAACCGGCTCATGCGGCCGGCTGCGGTCGCCGAGGCATATTGGTCCCTCTACCAGCAACCGCGCGACGCATGGACCTTCGAGCATGAGATTCGTCCATTCGGCGAGAAATGGTAGCTCGCCATGGAGCTCAACCTTTCGGCCGAAGATGCGGCATTCCGTAACGAGGCTCGGTCCTTCATCTCGGAAAACTACCCGAAGGAAATGCGTGTCGCGAATCCCGAGACGGATCTCGCAAAAGAGCAATCGCTCCTTTGGCACAGGATCCTCCATCAGAAGGGCTGGATCGCGCCGCTCTGGCCGAAGAAATATGGCGGCCCCGGTTGGTCGCTGACCCAGCGCTTCATCTGGGAGCAGGAGACCTCGCGTGCGGGAACGCTTCCGCCGCTCGCCTTCAGCGTGACCATGGTCGGCCCGGTCATCTACACCTTCGGGACGGAGGCGCAGAAGGCGAGGTTCCTGCCGCGCATATTGTCGGGCGAGGACTGGTGGTGCCAAGGTTACTCGGAGCCGGGTTCGGGGTCGGATCTAGCTTCCGTCAGGACCAAGGCGGTTCGCGACGGCGATCACTACGTCGTCAACGGGCACAAGACATGGACTACTCTCGCGCAGCACGCGGACTGGATCTTCTGTCTCGTCCGCACCGATCCGTCCGCAAAGCCCCAGGCGGGCATCTCCTTCCTGTTGATCGACATGAAGACGCCCGGCGTCACCGTGCGCCCGATCATCACCATCGACGGCTCGCACGAGGTCAACGACGTCTTCCTTGAGGACGTGCGGGTGCCGATCGAGAATCTGATCGGCGAGGAGAACAAGGGCTGGACCTACGCAAAATTCCTCCTCGGCAACGAACGCACCAGTATGGCGGGTATCGGTCGTTCGACCCGGTACCTGCGGCGACTCAAGGACATCGTTAGGGCTGAAATTCCCGAGGACGATCCGAGTTTCGCGGAGTTCATCCGTGAGATCGCCCGTGTCGAATTGGATGTGCTGGCCCTCGAAGCGACGGAATTGAGGGTCGTCGCGCAGATGTCGCGCGGTATCGATCCCGGCCCGGCCGCATCGCTCTTCAAGATCAGAGGCACCGAGATATTCCAGCGCATTACCGACCTCACGCACCGCGCGATGGGCAACTACGGCGTCGCTCTTCGGGAGCATTCCGTCAGCGGTAACCGTTTCATGCCCGGGCCTGACTATGGGCATACGTCGGCGGAAAAATACCTCAACTCGCGCAAGCTCAGCATCTACGGCGGATCCAACGAGATTCAACGCAACATCATCGCGAAAGCCGTGCTCGGTCTTTGACCCGCACCAGGAGAGGCGCCCATGGACATCGAACTGACCGAAGACCAGGAATTGCTCCGCAACAGCGTGCAACGTTTCCTGAAGGATGAATACGGCTTCGATGACCGAGCGAAGATCGTCGCGGGCGAAGATGGTTGGAGTCGCGCGGTGTGGGCAAAGTTCGCCGACCTCGGTCTTCTGGCGGCACCGTTCGCGGAGGAATATGGCGGCCTCGGGAACGGCCCGCTGACGACCATGATCGTTATGCAGGAGTTCGGCCGCAGCCTCGTCGTCGAGCCATATTTCGAGACGGTCGTGCTGGCAGGAGGGCTAATCGAGGCATTGGGGACCGACGACCAACGCGGGGAATTGCTCGCCGAGATCGCAGCGGGCGAGGCGACGTGGGCGTTGGCCTGGGCCGAACCGGGATCTCGGTACAACCTCAACAAGGTATCGGTGTCTGCGGACCGAAGTGGTGATGACTACGTCCTGTCGGGAACGAAAGCCGCCGTGATCGGTGCTCCGTGGGCCGACCGTCTGATCGTCTCCGCGAGAACGTCCGGCCGAGATGGCGATCGTGACGGCGTGTCCCTGTTCATCGTCGACAGCCGGGCGGCCGGTCTACACATGCAAAGCTACCGGACGGTCGACGGCAGGCGCGCCGCCGAGGTCACGCTGAAGGATGTTCGCATCCCGGCGGTCAACCTGCTCGGACGCGAAGGCCAGGGAGTCGTCGCGCTCGAGAGCTGCCGCGACCGCGGCATCGGCGGACTGTGTGCCGAGGCTATAGGCGCAATGACCGAGCTGAATGCGGCGACGCTAGACTACAGCAAGACCCGCAAGCAATTCGGCGTGACCCTCGGATCGTTTCAGGTGCTGCAGCACAGAATGGTCGACATGTTTATCGCGCTGCAGGAAGCCGTCTCGTTGATGCAGCATCTGACCCTGACGCTGGCGTCCAACGACGCCCATGTCACGAAGCTCGCCTCCGGTGCGAAGACAAAGGTCGGATATGCTGCGCGCTTCATCGGCGAACAGGCGATCCAACTGCACGGTGGCATGGGCATGAGCGACGAGCTCAAGGTCGGTCATTATTTCAAGCGCATCGGCGCCATCGACATCCAGTTCGGCGACCCCGCTTTCCATCTGATGCGATTCGCCCGCGCCGCATGACGCGCGGTCACGCCCGTCCCATCCAGCCAAGGAAATAATAAATGACCGAAGCCGTAATCGTATCGACCGCCCGCACCCCGATCGGAAAGGCCTATAAGGGCGCGCTCAACAATACCGAAGGTGCGACCATGATGGGACACGCCATTTCGGCTGCGCTCGCACGTGCGAACATCGTCGGTGGAGAAGTCGAGGACGTCGTGATGGGATGCGCCATGCAGCAGGGTACGACGGGGTCGAACATCGCGCGTAAGGCTCTGCTTCGCGCCGGTCTTCCCGTCACGGTCGCCGGCACCACCATCGACAGACAGTGCGCGTCGGGGCTTCAGGCGATCGCGCTTGCCGCTCGGTCGGTGATCTTCGATGGCGTGGAGGTCGCGGTCGGCGGAGGCGGTGAATCCATCAGCCTGGTCCAGAACGAGCACATGAACCAGTGGCACGCGGTCGATCCGGAGCTTCTGGCGATCAAAGGCGACGCTTACATCGCCATGCTAGATACGGCCGAAAACGTCGCAAAACGCTACAACATCTCTCGGGACGCGCAGGACGAATACAGTCTCGAAAGTCAGCGCCGCACCGCGGCCGCGCAGCAGGCCGGCCGCTTCAATGACGAACTGGCGCCGATCAAGACGACGATGGTCGTGACTAACAAGGAGACCGGCGCCATCTCCTACAACGAGATCACGCTCTCGGCGGACGAGGGCCCGCGTCCCGACACGACCGCCGAGGGGTTGGCCAAGGTCAAGCCCGCGAAGGGCCCCGGTTACACGATCACCGGCGGCAACGCGAGCCAGCTATCGGACGGTGCCAGCGCCACCGTGGTCATGAGCGACAAGCTCGCCGCCCAAAAGGGCCTAAAGCCGCTCGGAATCTTCCGTGGATTCGTCTCGGTGGGTTGCGAGCCCGACGAGATGGGCATCGGGCCGATCTTCGCCGTTCCGCGTCTCCTCAAACGTCATGGTCTCACGATCGACGACATTGACCTTTGGGAATTGAACGAGGCATTTGCGGTCCAGGTTATCTACTGCCGCGACAAGCTCGGCATTGATCCCGAGAAGCTCAACGTCAACGGCGGTTCCATCGCGGTCGGTCACCCCTATGGCATGACCGGCGCGCGACTGACGGGTCATGCGTTGATCGAGGGGCGTCGTCGCAAGGCGAAGTACGCGGTGGTCACGATGTGCGTCGGTGGCGGGATGGGCGCCGCGGGTTTGCTCGAAATCGTTCACTGATAATAAGAAACCTAAACAGCGAGAGTCGGAGACGATCATGAGAACCGCGATCACAGACCTGTTCGGGATCGAACATCCCATCATTCAAGGCGGCATGCACTATGTGGGCTTTGCCGAACTCGCCGCGGCCGTCTCGAACGCCGGTGGCCTCGGCATCATCACTGGATTGACCCAGCGGACGCCCGAGAACCTCGCGAAGGAAATCGCGCGCTGTCACGACATGACCGACAAACCGTTCGGCGTGAACCTCACGTTTCTGCCGACGTTCGACGCCCCGCCATATCCGGAATACATCGCCGCGATCAAGGAAGGTGGCATCAAGGCCGTCGAAACCGCGGGCCGAAGTCCTGAGCAGTACATGTCGGCCCTGAAGGAGGCGGACATCAAAGTCATCCACAAATGCACATCCGTCCGCCATTCGTTAAAGGCAGAGAAGATCGGTTGCGACGCCGTCAGCGTCGACGGCTTCGAATGCGGCGGCCATCCCGGCGAAGACGACATGCCAAACATGATTCTGCTGCCGCGCGCTGCCGAAGAACTGAAGATCCCGTTCGTTGCATCGGGAGGGATGGCCGACGCGCGTAGTCTGGTTGCGGCGCTCGCGATGGGCGCTGCGGGCATGAACATGGGCACCCGGTTCGTGGCAACCAAAGAGGCGCCCGTCCATCAGAACGTCAAGGATGCGATTGTGAAGGCGTCGGAACTCGATACGCGTCTAGTGATGCGCTCGTTGAGGAACACCGAGCGCGTTCTCAACAACGCCGGCGTCGAGCGGTTGATCGCAACCGAACGCGCTAAGGGCGACTCATTGGTCATCGGCGACATCATTAACGAAGTGGCAGGCGTATATCCGAAAGTCATGGTCGACGGTGACATGGACGCCGGTGCCTGGAGCTGCGGCATGGTTGCGGGCCTCATCAACGACATCCCGACCGTCAAGGAACTGATCGATCGCATCATGGCGGACGCCGAAAGCATCATCCGCCAGCGCTTGACCGGTTTTCTTAACGCCTCTGCCTGCGAACCCCTGCGCGCCGCAAGCTGAGGACGATGGCATGACGGATCATTTGAAGACGGATGTCGTCGATGGCGTGATGACGCTCACGATCTCGCGTCCCGAGAAGAAGAACGCGCTGACCGGAGCGATGTACGACGCGATGTCGGAAGGCCTCGAACGCGCCGAAAGGGATCCTGCCGTCAAGGTCGTTCTGTTTCAGGGCGACGGCGACAGCTTCACCTCCGGCAACGACTTGGCGGACTTTGCCGCCCAGTCCACGGCAAACGAAACCACTGACAGTCCCGCGTTTCGCTTTATCGGCGATTTAGCAAAGGCGACCAAGCCGCTCGTCGCGGCCGTCCAGGGAAACGCCGTTGGTGTCGGAACCACGATGCTCCTGCATTGCGATCTGGTCTACCTGGCGGAGAATGCGCGCCTGATCACGCCTTTCGTCAACCTGGCGCTGGTGCCCGAAGCCGCGTCGAGTTGGTTGCTCCCTTCGCGGATCGGGCACGTGAGGGCGTATGCCATGTTCGCGTTGGGAGAGCCGATGGATGCGGTAACCGCACTTCAATGCGGACTTGCCAATGCCGTTGTCCCTATCGGCGATGTTCGTGCGAGGGCGGCGACCGCCGCCCTGACTTTGACGCAGCGTCCGACAGGCGCACTTCGCCATACAAAGCTTTTGATGCGGGAGCAGCAGGAAATGGTTGAAAGGATCGCTGAAGAGAGCGCTCTTTTCAAAGAGCGGCTTCAGAGCGCGGAAGCTCGCGAGGCCTTCTCTGCCTTTGCAGAGAAGCGAAAGCCCGATTTCACGAAAGTCTAACTTGGTGGCTAGAGAGCTGCGCCGGCCAATCCACGATGATCAAGCGCCGAAACGAGTGTGCCCCTGCTGTGCCCCAGCTTTTCCGGGGCACACTTCGAGGGAATAAGGCCGCTAAGTATTTGAATTTTCTGGAATAATGGTGGGCGCACAAGAGATCGAACCTTGGACCTCTCCCGTGCGAAGGTACTAGCTCCGAAGAACAATGAGAGAATACAAGGCCATAGCTGGCGCGCAGTAGGCGGCAAAGGCCACTGAGGGGCACCAGAATGCGCAGGGTGCGCGCCAGTTGAAAAGACGAAAGCCCCGCCGGGGAAACGGGGCTCTCTACTGTCTTGGGGATGTGGGCGCTTGGGGGACCACCCACGCTAGGTAGACGTCCTGTGGCGGGAAAGGTTCAGCCCTGCGACGAAATGGCCTTATGGCTGGGCGACGGGTGCCCATCCAATCTCCCAACTCTCGACGATGCCAAAGTGTCTCCAAGCGGCCTGCTGACGCCTTTGGGCGGGTGGCCGTGGGGAGGTTCGCCGAAGGCGGACGGGCGTCCAGTAAATCAGTTGGCTTTGCCGAGAACCGGCTCGATGGCGAGCGCCGTCGCAGGCGTGATTGAAAGATGATCTGCCCTTTGCCGATATTCGGCAGACAGGCTCATCAGCCTGTCGATGGTCAGGCTGTCTCCAACTGTACGAGCGAGGCGCTCGGCTCTATCGGCCTTATCGCGCAGATTTTTAATATCGGTCATTGGTGTCCCCCAATCGCCAATACAATTTGAGGCAAATGGTTCCGTTCCGCTGCAACCGCGGGGACTAAAATCATGGTTAGTAAAGTCTGAACGTTGACGGACAGGCAAAAGGCCTCGCTGAGGGGGACAGCAAGGCCTTTCGCGCCGGGAGCCCTGGAAGGCTCGACCGTCAGAGATTCCTAAATAGGCGCGCGCGGTCTGACTGCAAGATGGGGCCGGGCTCCAGCCGAAACGGAGGGGTTTACGGAAACCAGATGGCGGCGGCGCAAAAGGCAAGCTGCCCGACAATAAGAATGACGGCTCCCGTCACCCACCACTTCTCCTGATGCGCAATCGGATTGGTATTCGTGTTGCTGAAGTAATCCAGCAAAAGCCGGTCATCGCGCATGTTCGCCCCCAATCGTTGAAGGCGATAGAATCTGCGTCGCGGGAATCCGTCAAGTCATCGGATGGCGTGTGATCTCTTCGTCACAGCAACGCGGCAGAGGCCGACTCGTTCTGTGTCAATGCCAACCGCGAAGCTGGCAAGTTCTTCCGCCGCGTCGTACTGCGCCTCGCTGGGAAACTCCTTCTCGCATATGAGGCCGACGCGAGCTTCACAGATAGTTTCGAGCGGGTAGAGGCTGGCAACGGTGCCGTCGTCGTGGACGAAGTGGGTGTATCGCCCACGGTTATTCGCAAGCTGAAAGCTGATGCGCTCAAGCATGATGATGTCCCTGATGTGAGGAGTAGGGACAAGCATGATTCAAAATCGAGTATACCGCACGTGATTTTAGGGTGCGTGGCGGGGCCTTATGAACCATTTGAGGCTGGAAATGACTAAAGGGCATGACAAACAGAAAAGCCCTTATCATCGCATCGGCGGTCGGGATGATTATCTCGGCTATACTTCTGGTGACACCAAGTAGTCTCGGATGGTTTGGCCCGGGAGCCCCAGGCTTGGCCGCAGCGGTCGTTTTCTGGAAAATCCTGGGAGAGGAATCTCTTTGGGGTGTCGCTGTAGCGTGGGTAGCGAACGCGGCCGTCTACGGGGCAGGCGCCTTCGCATTAATCACGGCCATCAATCGTTCCAAAGTCTCTCACGGAAAATGACCATCCAAGTCGCAACTTCGGTATATGCCGCCCTTTGTACAGTTCATTATTTCTATGCCCTGTTGCGGAGACCCGAGCAATTGTCCGCAATGGCCCTCGCTGAAAACCTATGCGTTCAACAGCTCGTTTTCGCCTATAGAATGGGTGCGGTGATAGGCGTGAGTGCGATGGCGTTTCTCGCGCTCAAAGAGATTTACTTCTTCATCCAAGGCCATCGGCTGGGCGTCGCATATGACGATTACATCGGCCTCCCTCTGATGTTCCTCGCGTTCGTATTTTTGAATGGTCTCGATAAAATTGCAGTCGAACTAACCGCATCGCGGCGGGCGGCGAAACTTTCTAATTGACGTATACAACGTCTGGACTCAGCATCCTGGTAAGGCCGGTGACATGCACCTCATCGGCCCAGGACGGTAAGCATAAGAAACCTGCCGTCCGGCCTATCTCTTCGGTGCATAGGCCAAACAACAGAAAGAAGGTGCATGGATGCAATCACACCTCCATCGATAACCCACGACGGTCTTATGACCGCTCTCGCCAAACATCTGAGCGTCAATTCTGACCGGATGATTTGGGAGGATATGCAGCTTGGGCCATCTGGTTCGCCGCGTCCTGACGTCTACACAATCTTGAAAAGCTACAGCCGACCGCTGCCTACGGCCTACGAGTGCAAGATTTCGGCCGCTGACTTTCGTTCGGATGTGACCAGCGGGAAGTGGCAGAAATACTTACAGTATGCAGGAGCTGTAATCTTTTGCACCCCGAGAGGGCTCATTGAAAAGGAAGACGTCCCCAAGGGTTGCGGCCTCATTTATTTCTACGAAGATACAGGCACGTTCCGCACAGTGAGGAACGCGACCTATAACGCCGTCACCATTCCACAAGATGCTCTGTTGAAGCTATTGATCGATGGTGTGAGGCGTGCCGTCGAACCTAACGGCTGAAATTGACCTGACGAGCCGCGAGATTGATCGCTCGTGGCCAAGCGTCTGACAGATGATGCGGCTCTAGCAGCGCCCAGTCTTCATCGCTGAGTGTCATTTCACTCGCCAATTTCTCCAGCATCTCTGCGGCAGGTAGATTTCTCGAGTCGAGAGGGAAGGCGGCGTGCTTGTCACGGCGAAAGCGGCCCGAGGCCTTTAACCGCGTAATGAGGTCGTCGGTGCATTCAGATTTTTGGTCGTTCATGTTTGACTTTTGGTTGGCCGGAAAATTCCGGCAGTGTGGCCAGCAGAAAAAAGCCCGTGCTGGCGTCGGGTGGACTGAGTTCAATGTTCTTTAACGAGGCGGTGGTATTTACATGACGCTGCGGCTCGTTCTGCGTGCCGCAGGATTATGAGAATTTATTTTGATATTAGACCGAGCCGCGAATGGCGACGTCCGGCGTTTTGCCGACTTGGACCGAACCTCGGACCGCGCTGGGTCAACTCTCGATTTTATTCGAGGACTGGTGCTAGCCATGGTGGAAGTAGAAAATCGCAAAGCGCATCGCGTTACTTTTGCGCGCGGCTTCGACGTCCACATCATGGCGATTGATGGCACGTGGCGACGGGAGTGCATCTTGAAAGATGTTTCCGAGATCGGCGCTCAACTCATAACCAAATCGCCAATTAGCGGGTTGAACCTAAAAGAGTTCTTCATGCTTCTTTCCACCACGGGCCTCGCGTTTCGTCGTTGCGAATTGGCTTGGGTGAACGGCGACCAGCTTGGTGTGAACTTCCTACGACTGGGTAAGAAGACAGCACGGCCGGTCGATAGGCCGGACTGACCGAGTGCCTTTGATGGCATCTGTCGTGACTGCTAATAGTGACCTTCGTCCCTGTAGGAGCTTGCCCATTCGGTCCAGCGCGTCACGGCAGCACTTTCAGTTCGAGCTTTGAGGGTGTGGGACGCTTTGACGTAGGTGCCGCTGGCAATCCAGACGCTTTTCGACTTCTGATCGGTGACGACTTCGCACGGCACGCCCCAGACCAATACCGAAAAATAAGCCACCCGAACCCCGATCAAAAAACCGACCATGTCATGGGGGCGACTGCTTGGCCGTCACCTAAACAGGTGAGGCGCGGAAGGTTTTGCGGGCCACTGAAGCTGGGAACGACCCAAGAACGCACTGCACGGATTTGCACGGATTTGCACGCCAAATCATGCTTCGTTCTGCCAATTAGTGCTGATACGCGACCGTTGGTATGCCAGTCGGCGTCGGATTATTCGTTTAATATCATTGGCTTAAATGGTGGGCGCACAAGGGATCGAACCTTGGACCTCTCCCGTGTGAAGGGAACGCTCTCCCGCTGAGCTATGCGCCCGGGATGCCGTACAGACCAAAAGGCCGGGCGGTAATGGCCCGGCGGGGACTGACGTCAGTGGCGCGATTTAGGGAATAGGGGGCGGGGGTGTCAAGCAAACCCTGCCGCAAGTTCTAACAATAAGTCCGCACAATGGGGCTCCCCGTCCGGCCGGGCGGCCGATCCGGGTTCCCGGCCCGCGATTTAGCCCGGCTGCGTGGCGCGGGAGGCGTGGGACTGCAGCGCCCGGATCCGGTCGGCGAGGGTGCTGTTGGGGGGGAAACCTGCATCATTGGCCGGGCGCGGCTGGGCTGTCGGGGCCGGTTCGGCGGCCAGGATCGCCTCGATGGGGGAATTCGGCCCTTCCAGCGTCATCGCCATCTTGGCCACTTCGGCGGCGATGTCGTTGATGCGCTCGCGCAGCAGGGCGTTTTCCATGCGCTCGGTGGCCCATGCGCTCTCGGCCTGCTGATGGACGCCGTTGAGGTCGCGCTGCAGCTTGGCGCGCTCCTCGCGGGCGGCGGCGAGCTCGGTCTCCACGGCGGCCTTCTCGGCGCGCAGCTTCTCGAGGACAGGGGATCCCTTGGCGCCGTTCATGGCGGCGAGCTCGACGCGCAGGTCGCGCGCGATCTGTTCGGCGGCTTCATAGGCCTGGCGGAGCTGGCTGTTTTCGAAATCGCGCTCGGCCAGGATTTTGCTCTGGGTCGAGAGCTGGCTCTCGAGATCGGTGACACGGGCGCCGAGCTGTTCGGCTTCGCGCACCTGAATGGTGAGCTGCTGATCGAGATCAGTCACGCGCTGGCTGAGATTCTCGACGCGCGCGCGCGCCTCGGTGAGTTCGCGCGTCGCGGTGTCGGATTCGCCGCGCTGCAGTTCCAGCCGGTGCTGCGTATTGGCGAATTCCTTTTCGGCATCGCCGACGCGGCCCTTCAATTCCTCGACCTGCGCGCGCACAGCAATGAGTTCGACCTGGCGGGTGTCGGCCACCATGGAGCGGTCCGAGAGGTCGTGGTTCAGCTTGGCGAGTTCGCTCTGCTTGTCTCTCAAGGCCTGTTCGGCGGCGCGCAACGCTTCCGTCTTGCTGGTGAAGTCGGCCTCGGTGAGGCCGAGCTTTTCCTTCACGGCGGCTTCACGGGCTTCCAGCGCGAAGATCGTGGCGTTCTTTTCGCCGAGCTCAAGCTTCATGCGGTTGATGGCGTCGGACTTCTTGCCGAGTTCGGCGAGCTGGCTGGTGGTCTTGTTCTTGAGCTGGTCGACGCTCATTTCCAGCCGGCGCGCCGCCATCGCGAATTCCGCGCGCAGCTGGTCCTTGTCGGCCTGGATTTCCGCCATCGACAGCGGTGTCGCGGCTTCGAGCCGGCGGGTGGTGAGGCGCACGGCGCGGTTATGCACCAGCGGCATGATCATGAGGCCGCAGAGCATCGAGATCAGAAAACCGATCGCCAGATACATGATCGGTTCAACCATGACGAATGCTCCCACGCTCTCAAAATGCAGCGGTTACCATGCCATGGCACCGCCGGCAAAGACAGCGTAACGCCTCGTTAACCTTTATTCAGCCGTTCAGAAGCGCTTGATCGCAGGACTGCGCGATCGAGGGCCTAGAATGGGTTCCAGGTCGCGCTGGGGGTATATTTGAGATACCCGATATTGGCGCCGAGCCGCAGGCCGAGACCCGAACGGATTGGCACCAACACGACGTTGTTGGCAGTCAGTGCCGTCATGCCGAAGCCGCCGATGATGTAGGCGGAACCGTCGATACCGGCGAAGCGCTGATAGATCGCCTGGGTGGCGGGCAGGTTATAGACCAGCGTCATGGTGCGGGCGCCGTCGCCGCCCCAGTCGAAGCCGACCGAGGGACCCTGCCAGTAGACGCGCAGGTCGCCGGCATTCTTAGTATAGAGCGTGCCTTCGCCATAACGCAGGCCTGCCACGATTGCGCCGCTGCCTTCCTCGCCCAGAATATAACCGTTCGGCAGGCCCCACTGGCTGACGGCCTTTTCGATCACCGAAGCAAGGCCGCGCGAGACATTGCCAAAGAAGCGATGGCCGGCCGTCATGAGTTCTTCGGACCGATAGGTGTCCGGTGCGGCCTGGCCGCGCGGTGGTTGCTGCGCAGAAGCCGGCGAGAAGGCGAGCGTGAACGTGGCGAGCGCGACCGCTGCCAGGCGTGATGCGAAGGTCATGAAAAGAACCCCTGGTATTTCAAATTTGCGACCGCGGCTTTAACCGGATGCTGAGAAGCACGGTTTAACTCTGCAGTCATTGTCCCCGACTCCCTATACTATCGGTATCAACTATGACGGCACAACGGCGGGAATTGTCAGGCTGGAGCCGTGGAATTGCCTTGATTCTGCTGCTGGCGGCCGCTCTCGTCCCGGCGGGCGCGCAGGCTGCGACCAGTGAACGCGTGGTCACTGACCGGTATACGGGTCTCGCAATCAGCGGTTTCGATCCGGTGGCCTATTTCACCGAAGGCCGCCCGACGCTGGGGCAGCCGGATTTCGAAATGTCGGAAGAGGGCACCGTCTGGCGCTTCCGCAATGAGGGCAACCGCGCCTCCTTCGCCGCGCATCCGGACATCTACGGTCCGCAATTCGGTGGCTATGATCCGGTCGATGTCGCCCGCGGGGTCGCCTTCGCCGGCAATCCGCGTTTGTGGCTCATTACGGGCGAACGCCTTTATCTGTTCGGCCGGGAGGAAACCCGCGACGCCTTTGCTGCGGCACCGGCCAAATATCTGCCCGGCGCGCGCAAGCGCTGGCCGGGCGTGCAGGATATCCTGGCGAAATAATGCGGGTTCAGCCGCGCGTGCTCGCGGTGGGGTCACCCCAGGCGATGAATTCCGGCACAATGAAGTCTTCCCGGTTGCCGCCGAAGCGAACCGCCTTGCCAAAGGTGTCCGTCACCTTGCCACCCGCAGCCACCACCACGGCATGGCCGGCGGCCACATCCCACTCACAAGTCGGCGCCAGCCGCGGATAGACGTCGGCCTGGCCCTCCGCCACGCGGCAGAATTTCAGCGCTGAGCCGAACTCCTGTCTGACAGCACCGGGGCGGCTGGCGATGAAAGCCTCGGTTCGCTGGTCGCCATGGGAACGGCTGACCGCAGCGGTCCATGCTGCGCCCGGAGCAGGCGCAGCGCGGGTCTGGATCGGTGTGACCTTGCGGATGGACAGGTCTGGTGCGAGTTCGACACGTTCGGCACCGCGGCCGACCAGCCCGCGCCAGATCAGCCCGAGGGCGGGGGCACCGACGATGCCGAGCAATGGTGCGCCATCGACGATCAATGCAATATTGACGGTGAACTCCTGACGGCCGGCGACGAATTCCTTGGTGCCGTCGAGCGGGTCGATCAGGAACAGGGTGCCGGCATAGGGGGGCGTGGCGAGGTGGAGGCGCTCTTCGGACAGCGACGGGATTCCCGGAAACAGCCGCGCCAGTCCTTCGCCGATCACATGGTCGGCTGCGAGATCGGCTTCGGTCACGGGCGAGCCGTCGGCCTTGCCGTCGACCGTCATGACATTGCGGTTGACCTTGAGGATGGCGGCGCCGGCCTGTGCGGCGAGCTCGGTCAGCGGCTCCATCAGGGTGGCAGCCCGCGCGGCATCCATGCGAGGTCGCGAATCATCCGTCATCGACTAGCCTTCATCCCCTGCATGTCATCCCCGTTCATTTCTACGCGTGGGCGTTGCACCGGTGGACTGTGCCAGCCTTGTTGTGGTCGCGCCACCATCTGCGGTGTATCTAACCGTAAAGCAAATGCTTGATTCGCCGTTCATTCTGTGTGGCCCCAGGAGCGCATTTCATGTCCGACACTCCAACGCCAGGTCCGGCCCCCGATGCCCTCGAACTCGCGGCATTGCTCTGTTCGCGGGTCTGCCACGACCTGATCAGCCCCGTGGGCGCCATCGTCAACGGGCTCGAAGTGCTCGACGACAATCCCAAGCCGGAAGACAAGGAATTCGCGCTCGATCTGATCCGCAAGAGCGCCAAGACCGCATCGGCCCGCCTGCAGTTCTGCCGGCTCGCCTTCGGCGCCGCCGGTTCGGCCGGCGCGCAGATCGATCTCGGCGACGCGCAGACCATGTCGCGCGGTCATCTTGAAGACGCCAAGACCAAGATCGAATGGAATCTGCCGCGGCTTCTGCTGCCGAAGAACAAGGTCAAGCTGCTGCTCAACATGCTGGTCATCGCACAGCAGACGATCCCGCGCGGCGGCGTACTCAAGATCGATGGCATCGGCGAAGGTGAGCCGCAGGGTTTCAAGATCACCGCTGCAGGCCTCAACGCACGCCTGCCGCAGGCCATCGTCGATATGCTGGCCTCGGAACAAGTTGGCAGCATCGATGCCCATGCCGTGCAGCCTTACTACACGCGGCTGCTGGCGCAGGCTTGCGGCCTCAAGGTGACCTTGGTGCCCGAAGGCGACGCCATCGTCGTCACCGCGATCTGATCGCAAACTCATTCAACTCTTAATGAACTCTTTACGAGTCCGCCGTTTGGCGGGCTCGTACGCGTGCGAGCATATAGCTAAATGTCGCATTCATTGTTTTTGGGAATGCTCAACTAATATTAAACGCTTTGCGGGGAAAGTAGCCAGACTTCGAAAGGCGTAGCGAAAGTCGCGAGCCTGGAGTGTGAAGGCCTATTTTCATGGATGATCTTCTCCGCGAGTTTTTGACGGAAACCAACGAGAGCCTGGATACGGTTGACAATCAGCTGGTCCGCTTCGAGCAGGATCCGAATAACGCGAAAATTCTCGATAATATTTTTCGCCTGGTTCACACCATCAAGGGCACGTGCGGATTTCTCGGACTGCCCCGTCTCGAAGCCCTGGCCCACGCCGCCGAGACACTCATGGGCAAATTCCGCGATGGAATGCCGGTCACCGGAGAAGCGGTTACGCTGATCCTGACCACGATCGATCGCATCAAGGAAATTCTCAGTCAGCTCGAAGCCACGGAAGTGGAGCCTGAAGGCGTCGACGAAGATCTAATCGGCGAACTGCATCACATGGTCGAAAAAGGCATGGAATCGATGACTGAGTCCGCACCTCCGATCGCACCGGAAGCGCCTGTCGTGGCCGAGTCGGCCCCGCTGATCGTTCCGACCCTCGAGCGTGAGCTGCGCCCCGGTGAAGTCTCGCTCGAAGAGCTTGAGCGCGCCTTCCAGGAAACCGCCATCGAAGTCGCACCGCCGGCAGCTGCCGCGCCTGCGCCAGCAGCGCCCGTTGCCCCGCCGGCTCCGGTTGCCGAGAAGCCTGCAGCTCCCAAGGCCGCCGCGCCGAAGCCCGCTGCCAAAAAGACCGCTGTCGAAGTCGACCAGCCGGAAGCCGACAAGGTTGCTAACCAGTCGATCCGCGTGAACGTCGACACGCTCGAACATCTGATGACCATGGTCTCCGAGCTGGTGCTGACCCGCAACCAGCTGCTGGAAATCAGCCGTCGTCATGAAGACACCGAATTCAAGGTGCCGCTGCAGCGCCTGTCCACCGTGACGGCCGAACTGCAGGACGGCGTCATGAAGACCCGTATGCAGCCGATCGGCAATGCCTGGCAGAAGCTGCCGCGTATCGTGCGCGATCTGGCCGGCGAACTCGGCAAGCAGATCGAACTCGAGATGCACGGCGCCGATACCGAACTCGATCGCCAGGTGCTGGACCTGATCAAGGATCCGCTCACCCACATGGTGCGCAACTCCGCGGATCATGGTCTCGAAACGCCGGCTGAGCGCGCTGCCGACGGCAAGCCGGAGCAGGGCACGATCCGTCTGTCCGCCTATCATGAAGGCGGCCACATTCTGATCTGCATCGCCGACAACGGCCGTGGCCTCAACACCGAGCGGATCAAGGCGAAGGCCATCCAGAATGGTCTGGCCACCGAAGCCGATATCGAGAAGATGTCGGAAGCGCAGATTCATAAGTTCATCTTCGCACCGGGCTTCTCGACTGCGGCCGCCGTCACCAGCGTCTCCGGTCGCGGCGTCGGCATGGACGTGGTGCGCACCAATATCGATCAGATCGGCGGCACCATCGACATCAAGTCAGTGGCCGGCGAGGGCTCCAGCGTCACCATCAAGATCCCGCTCACGCTGGCCATCGTGTCCGCGCTGATCGTCGAAGCCGGTGGTGATCGCTTCGCGATCCCGCAGCTCGCGGTCGTCGAACTGGTGCGTGCGCGCGCCAATTCCGAACATCGCATCGAGCGCATCAAGGACACCCCGGTGCTCCGTCTGCGCAACAAGCTGCTGCCGCTGATGCATCTGAAAAAGCTGCTGCAGATCGATGACGGCTCATCGGCCGATCCGGAGAACGGCTTCATCGTTGTGACCCAGGTGGGCAACCAGACCTTCGGCATCGTTGTCGATGGCGTCTTCCACACCGAAGAAATCGTCGTCAAGCCGATGTCCACCAAGCTGCGTCACATCGGAATGTTCTCCGGCAACACCATCCTTGGCGATGGCGCGGTGATCATGATCGTCGATCCGAACGGTATCGCGCAGGAGCTTGGTGCTCTGGCGTCGAACGCCCACGAGATCGCCGACGAGAATGCCGCGATGCGCGCGATGAATGCAGAACAGCTGACATCGTTGCTCGTGTTCCGCGCCGGCTCGGCACAACCGAAGGCCGTGCCGCTCGGTCTCGTCACGCGTCTGGAAGAAGTGGGCGTCGACAAGGTCGAATTGTCGAACGGCCGCTACATGGTCCAGTACCGCGATCAGCTGATGCCGCTGGTGCAGATGGAAGGCGTGACCGTCCGTACGTCGGGCACCCAGCCGATCCTCGTTTTCGCGGACGACGGTCGCTCGATGGGTCTCGTCGTCGACGAAATCGTCGATATCGTCGAAGAGCGCCTGCATATCGAAGTGGCCAGCGGTCGCGAAGGTATCCTCGGCTCCGCTGTGATCAAGGGTCTCGCGACCGAAGTGATCGACGTCGGTCACTTCCTGCCGATGGCTTTCGCCGATTGGTTCAGCCGCAAGGAAATGCGCGTCTCGGCAACCGCCCAATCGGTGCTGCTGGTCGACGACTCCGCGTTCTTCCGCAACATGCTTTCGCCCGTGCTCAAGGCTGCCGGCTACAAGGTACGCGTCGCCACCAACGCCCAGGAAGGCTTGTCATTCCTGCGCTCGGGGCAGGAGGTCGACGTGATCCTTACCGACATCGAAATGCCGGACATGAACGGCTTCGAATTCGCCGAGACCATCCGTGCCGATCAGAAACTCAGCCACACACCGATCATCGCTCTCTCGGCGATGATCTCTCCGGCTGCCATCGAGCGCGGTCGCCTCGCAGGCTTCCATGACTACGTCGCCAAGTTCGATCGCCCCGGCCTGATCGCGGCGCTCAAAGAACAGACCACTGAAGTTCGTCAGGCTGCGTGAGGGAAATCGCAATGACCACCACCACTACTGCCACCACGACGACCAAGGCTCCGATCGCCGACGGTGCAATCACCGAATACGTGACCACCATGATCGGTGGACAGCTGTTCGGCATGCCGATCTCGCGCGTCCAGGACGTGTTCATGCCGGAGCGCCTGACCCGCGTGCCGCTGTCCTCCAGCGATGTCGCCGGTGTGCTTAATCTGCGCGGTCGAATTGTGACCGCGATCGACATGCGCTCGCGTCTCGGCCTGCCGAAGAACGAAGACGGCAAGCCGCCGATGGCGGTGGGCGTTGATCTCCGCGGTGAATCTTACGGCTTGCTGATCGACTCGATCGGCGAAGTCCTGAAGCTCGCCGATGAGAGCCGTGAAGTGAATCCGGTCAATCTGGATCCCCGGATGGCCAAGATGGCCGATGGTGTCCATCGTCTCGATGGCCAGTTGATGGTTGTGCTCGACGTCGATCGTATTCTTGAAATCTCGCCCGACAAGCTGGCCGCCTAAGACCAGCACTTGGACAATTTTGTCCGCGGTGGAAATGAGGCTCACATGAAGACATGTCTGGTTGTCGATGACTCCAGTGTCATCCGTAAGGTCGCCCGTCGGATTCTCGAAGGTCTCGATTTCGAGATCACCGAAGCTGAAGACGGCGAGAAAGCGCTCGAAATCTGCAAGCAGAACTTGCCGGACGCTGTTCTGCTTGATTGGAACATGCCGGTGATGGATGGTTACGAATTCCTGCGTAACCTGCGCCGCATGCCTGGCGGCGACGTTCCGAAGGTCGTGTTCTGCACGACCGAGAACGACGTGGCCCATATCGCGCGCGCTCTGCATGCCGGCGCGAACGAATACATCATGAAACCGTTCGACAAGGAAATCGTGTCGGCGAAGTTTCAGGAAGTCGGCCTGATCTAACTTTTACGCCGGAATTGCGTATTCCACTTCCGGCGCCTGCCTTTTTGTTTGTGCATTTGTTTTGTCAGTGCATTTGTCGCGTTGTGTTGCGTCCGGTGAGTTCATGAGTGTTGATGTGATAAGTCCTCCTGTCGTCGATTCGCGGTATGAACCACTGCGAGTCATGGTGGTGGACGACTCTGTCGTCATTCGCGGCCTGATTTCGCGCTGGATCGAAGCCGAGCCGGATATGTCGGTCGCGGCCTCACTTCGCACCGGTCTCGATGCTGTCAACCAGATCGAGCGCATCAATCCCGACGTTGCCATTCTCGATATAGAAATGCCGGAGCTCGACGGCATTTCGGCGCTGCCGCAGCTGCTGGCGAAGAAGCGGAATCTCATTATCATCATGGCGTCGACGCTGACCCGCCGGAACGCGGAGATCAGCTTCAAGGCGATGTCGCTCGGCGCCGCCGATTACATTCCGAAACCGGAGAGCACCCGGGAGATTTCCGCAGCCGACGTCTTCAAACACGACCTGCTGCAGAAGATCCGTCATCTTGGCGCGAAGGTTCGGCGCCTGAAGTCAGCGACGACGCCGTCCATCGTGCCGGCTCCCGCGGCCCGCGAGGCTGCGCCGTCTTTCAAGTCCGTGTCATCAGTCGCCGCGCAGGCGCAGCTCGTGAAGCGTCCCTTCAGTGCCACGATGCCACGCGCGCTGCTGATCGGTTCGTCCACGGGTGGTCCGCAGGCCCTGATGACGCTGGTTGCCGAAATCGGCGCCGTGATCGACAAGGTGCCTGTTCTGATCACGCAGCACATGCCGCCGACCTTCACGACCATTCTCGCCGAACATCTCGCCCGGGCCAGCAAGCGTCCGGCTCGCGAAGGTGTCGATGGTGAACTCGTCAAGGCCGGTCAGATCTATCTCGCGCCGGGCGGCAAGCATATGCGCGCCGTCAAGCAGGGCGCCAACATCGCCATCGCGCTCGATGACGGTCCGCCGGTGAACTTCTGCAAGCCTGCTGTCGATCCGCTGTTCACGTCTGCCATCGACGTCTGGCACGGCGCCATTCTCGCCGTTGTGTTGACAGGCATGGGTTCGGACGGCATGCGCGGCGGCAAGGATATCGTTGCGGCCGGCGGCAACGTCATCGCGCAGGACGAAGCATCGAGCGTGGTGTGGGGTATGCCCGGCGCTGCCGCCAATGCGGGCATCTGCTCGGCTATCCTACCGCTCAATCAGATCGGTTCGAAAGTGGTTCGTCTTTTCTCGGGAGATCGGTCATGACACCGGCAGACTATGATTTCCTGCGCAAGTTTCTGAAGGAGCGTTCGGGTCTCGATCTGTCTGCTGACAAGCAGTATCTGGTCGAAAGCCGGTTGATGCCGCTCGCACGCAAGGCCAACCTGTCGGGTCTTGAAGAGCTGGTGCAGAAGATCAAGAACGGCGCAGCCACGCTCGCGTCCGACGTGGTCGAAGCGATGACCACCAACGAAACCTTCTTCTTCCGCGATAAGGTCCCGTTCGACCATCTGCGCGATGTCGTGCTGCCGGAGATGATCCAGGCCCGCGCGGCCCGCAAGAGCCTGCGGATCTGGTGTGCGGCGGCGTCGACCGGTCAGGAGCCGTATTCGATTGCGATGACCATCAAGGAAATGAGCGCCCAGCTCGCCGGATGGCGGATCGAGATTATCGGTACCGACATCTCGCAGCAGGTGCTCGAGAAGTCGAAGTCGGGCATCTACACCCAGTTCGAAGTCCAGCGCGGATTGCCGATCCAGCTGCTGGTGAAATACTTCAAGCAGACCGGCGAAATGTGGCAGATCAATCCGGAGATCCGGTCGATGATCCAGTACAAGCCGCTCAATCTGCTGCAGGACTTCTCCAGCATGGGCAAGTTCGACATCATCTTCTGCCGCAACGTGCTGATCTATTTCGATCAGGAGATGAAGACGCAGATCTTTGGTCGTCTGGCCAAGTGTACGGAGCCCGATGGCTTCCTGGCGCTGGGCGCCGCAGAGACCGTTGTCGGTCTGACCGACGCGTTCAAGCCGCATGCCGACAAGCGTGGCCTGTACCGTCCGAACGTCGTCCGTGCCGCACCGTCGATCGTGCCGAGCATGACGCCTGTGGGTCTGAAGGCTGCTGCTGCGCCGGCGCGCTGAGCTCCGTCACAGGATCGCGTGCGGAATGAAGCGTGACATGTTGCCGGTGATCGGATTCTCATCCTCGCGGATCGAGAGCCCGCATGGCACGTCTTCGACCAGCCAGCTGCCCAGCACCGGATACTGATCCGCAAAGTTCGGCAGCGGCATTAGCGTCTGCCGGATGAAACCTTCTTCGCCATAGGGACCGGGCTGCGCATCGATGGCGCTGCCGCCGCTCACCAGCGTGACATTGGCGCCTTCGCGCGAATAGAGCGGCTTGCGCACATAGGATGTGCCGAGCTCAGCGGCTGCAGCATCATCGTCGAAATAGGCCGGCAGCAGGTTCGGGTGGTTCGGAAACATCGCCCATAGCAGCGGCAGGATGCCCTTGTTGGACAGAATGGCTTTCCACGGTGGCTCGATCCAGCGCGTCGATGCGCCTTTCAGACGGCCGCCGAATGCCTCGCGGAACATCCATTCCCACGGATAAAGCTTGAACATCAGGTCGATCGGCTGGTCCTCGAGATCGACGAAGTGCCCGCTATCGGCATAACCGATGTCCTTGATGTCGATCAGCGCCGGTGTGAGGCCGCCTTGCTGCGCGACATCGGCGAGATACTGTACTGTGCCGCGGTCCTCGGCATTGTCCATGGTGGCTGCGAGATGAATGGCTTTGTCGGTGCCGATCTTGCGCCAGGCTCCGATGAGGCGCTCATGCAGCGAGTTGTATTGATCCGCCCGCTTCGGGATGATCTGGCGCTCGATCGCCTGTTCGAGCCAGGTCCATTGAAACACCGCGGCCTCGAACAGTGAGGTTGGCGTATCCGCGTTGTATTCGAGCAGCTTTGCCGGGCCTTTGCCGTCGAACTGGAAATCGAAACGGCCGTAAAGGCTCGGATCGTTGCGCTGCCAGCTTGCGGCGATGAAGGTCCAGTAAGCCTGCGGAATCTTCAGCAGCCGTAGATAGCGCTCATCCTTGACCGCGCGGCTGACCAGCTCGCGGCACATCGCGTTGAGTTCGGCAGTCGGGGCTTCGATCTGACGCTCGATCTCATCCAGCGTGAAAGCGTAGTAGGCGCGCTCATCCCAATAGCGGTCGCCGGCCTCGGTATGAAATACGAAGCCCGTCGCGGCCGCGGTGGCCTGCCAATCGTCGCGCTCGGAACATGCGATGCGTTGCATGAGAAACTAGCCGCCGCCGGAGAAATGCGAGGCGAAGGAGCCGAAGCCACCATGGGTGACGTGGCTGCTGCTGGATGATGAGCCGTCATATCCGCTGCTGGATGACGATCCGGTGCTGGCGAAGTTGCTGCGTCCGGATGAGCTGCTGCTTCCCGAATAGCCATGGCCGCCGGAGGATGACGACGAACTGCGCTGCTGACACTCCTGCTGCTGGCCGGCGATGGCAGCGCGGTTCGGGTCGCAATGTTCACTCGGCATCAGCGCATAGGCGCCGCCGCCCAGGGCCATCGTGCCCATGAGCAGGAGCGCCACATGGTTGGAACGTTTGCGCGACGGGGCTTCCTCAGGCATCGGCTGCACGGGACGGCGCTTGCCGAAGTTCTTTGCGGGCTCGCTTGTCATGGCGAATACACCATGGAGGCGGCGTTCAGCACGCCGGCGGCAAGGGAGGCGAGGCCGAGCCAGAGGGCCGAGGCCATCTCGCCATTGGCGATGCGATCCGACAATTGCGGCACCGGAATGCGGAGAATGAAATAGACGGCGATCTGCACAATCAGCGCGATGATCGCCCAGATCAGGCAGTCGATGACATTGGCGGAATGGACGATGGCGCTGGCCACCGGCAGCACGAAGCCGAGCAGGCTGAGCCCGAGCGCGATCGCTGCCGGCGCGCAATCCTTGCGGATCAGTACGAACTCGTCATGTGCGGTCACGCGCAGATAGACGAACAGATACAGCATCACGGCGACGATGCCGGTGCAGAAATAGACCAGGAAGGCCGGCAGCCCGACCAGAGATTGCAGAACCATTCCGCCCCCGAATGCGCTTCAAGCGACATCGCTCGATACCGCTCATTGTATTCGTCTCGGCGAGCAATGGGAGAGTTCATCCACGCAAACAAAAACCCCGCCGGTGAGGGCGGGGTTTCGTGAGAACTTTCGGGGAGTGACGCTCAAGCCGGCTTGAAACTCAAGCCGGGATGCGGATCTCTTCTTCGTGCGGCTCGCGGAGCACATAGCCACGGCCCCAGACGGTTTCGATGAAGTTGCGGCCTTCGGAAGCATTCGCCAGCTTCTTGCGCAGCTTGCAGATGAAAACGTCAATGATCTTCAGTTCGGGCTCGTCCATGCCACCATAGAGGTGGTTGAGGAACATTTCCTTGGTGAGGGTCGTACCCTTGCGGAGCGAGAGCAGCTCCAGCATCTGGTATTCCTTGCCCGTCAGATGGACGCGCTGACCGCCGACTTCCACCGTCTTGGTATCGAGATTGACCACCAGGTCGCCGGTCTGGATGACCGACTGGGCGTGGCCCTTGGAGCGGCGCACGATCGCATGAATGCGGGCAACCAGCTCGTCCTTGTGGAAGGGCTTGGTCATGTAGTCGTCGGCGCCAACGCCGAGACCCTTGACCTTGTCCTCGATGCCGGCGAGGCCCGAGAGAATGAGGATCGGGGTCTTGATCTTGGACACCCGCAGCTGCTTGAGCACATCGTAACCGGACATGTCCGGCAGATTAAGATCGAGCAGGATAATATCGTAGTCGTAGAGCTTGCCGAGATCGACGCCCTCTTCTCCGAGATCCGTCGTATAGACGTTGAAACTCTCGGATTTGAGCATCAGCTCAATCGACTGCGCAACGGCGCTATCATCTTCAATTAGCAAAACGCGCATGCCAGTCCCCTTTAGTCGCCGCTCCGGGCGTCAGGTCGGCCGCCATACTTGCGGCACCAAAAAACGCCTACGAACAACTGATTCGGATCCTGACTGGATATGGTTAACAAAACCTGATTCTTCAGCGCAAGCTCTAATCGTGCAATTTTTGTCGAATCGCCATAAGATGTTGCAGCAAAGACTCTTTTTGTACCCGTACCCGTTCAAGCTCCACATTAAGAGCCGGACTTAACCGACTCCATCGACTCGCCCCTTCATTCTGATGGCGCGAATGCTCTCAGTCATCCAAGACAGTGACGTAATGATTAACGATGCGGGTAAACACGGGGTTAAGGCCGAGCCGGCAATGAAGCGAAACTTAAGGGTTTTGCAATGAAAGCCCTTGCGGAACAGATTACTGACCTCGATGGCGTCAATATTTACGGCCGGGTGGTCGGTGTTCGTGGGTTAATGGTTGAGGTGGCCGGGCCGATCCATGCGATGTCGGTCGGTGCCCGAATTACCATCGAGACCGGCACAAGCCGTTCCATCCCCGCCGAGGTGATCGGTTTCAGTGGCGACAACGCCGTGGTGATGCCCTTCGCCGGACTGGAAGGCGTACGCCGCGGCTGCCGGGCGGTGATCGCCAATGCTGCCAGCCAGGTGCGGCCCTCGATCGCCTGGCTCGGCCGCGTCGTGAATGCGATGGGCGAGCCGATCGACGGCAAGGGGCCGTTGCTGCAGGGGCCGGCACCAATGCCGTATCGCGCGTCTCCGCCGCCCGCCCATTCTCGCAAACGCGTCGGCGCGCCGCTCGATCTCGGGGTGCGCTCGCTCAATACCTTCCTGACCTGCTGCCGCGGCCAGCGCATGGGCATCTTTGCGGGCTCCGGCGTCGGCAAGTCGGTCTTGCTGTCCATGTTGGCACGCAATGTCGATGCCGACGTCTCGGTCATCGGTCTGATCGGCGAACGTGGCCGTGAAGTGCAGGAGTTCTTGCAGGAGGACTTGGGCGAAGAAGGTCTCGCACGCGCCGTCGTGGTCGTGGCGACTTCGGACGAGCCTGCACTGATGCGGCGCCAAGCGGCCTATCTGACGCTGTCGATCTCGGAGTTCTTCCGCGATGAGGGCAAGGACGTCATGTGCATGATGGACTCGGTCACGCGTTTCGCCATGGCGCAGCGCGAGATCGGCCTGTCCGTCGGCGAGCCGCCGACTGCAAAAGGCTATACGCCGACGGTGTTCACCGAACTGCCGAAGCTGCTGGAGCGGGCAGGGCCGGGCACCGACGAAGGCTCGATCACCGGTATCTTCACGGTGCTGGTCGACGGCGACGATCACAACGAACCCGTTGCTGACGCCGTGCGCGGCATTCTCGATGGCCATATCGTGATGCAACGCGGTATCGCCGAGCGAGGCCGCTATCCTGCTATCAATATCCTGAAGTCGGTGTCGCGAACCATGCCGCGGTCCTGCGACCCGGCTTATTTGCCGACGATCACGCGGGCCCGGCAGATCATGGCGACCTATTCCGATATGGAGGAGCTGATCCGGCTCGGCGCCTATCGCGCCGGTTCCAGTCCGGAAGTGGACGAGGCGATCCGGCTCCATGAGCCGCTTGAGGCATTCCTGCGGCAACGCAAGGACGAAGTCTGCGGACTGGCCCAAGGCTATCAGCAACTGCAACAAATCGTTGGTGGTTTGGAAACGGAACGCTAACTTTGTCAGGCCATCATGACCCTCAGAGAAGAATTTCGGCCGGTCAGCCCCTTGCGGTTGTCCGGTTGTGTCCCGCGTTGAGACTGGGACTTCTGGGGAGTATGAGTCGATGAAGTCACGTGACACACTGATCCGCCTGAAAAAGTTCCAGGTCGATGAGAAGCGCCGACGGGTCAATCAGATCGAAGGCATGATTGCGGATTTCCAGCGCATGTCGGTCGATCTCGAGCGCGAGATCCAGACCGAGCAGGATCGCGCCGGTATTCAGGATCCCACTCACTTTGCCTATCCGACCTACGCCAAGGCTGCGATTCAACGTCGCGAGAACCTGACACGGTCGGCCGATGAGCTGCGCGTGCAGCTCGAAGACGCGAAGGCATTGCTGAGTGAAGCTTTCGAAGAACTCAAGAAGGTCGAACTGCTCGACGAGCGCGACCAGGCCCGTGCACGCGACGAAGAGAACGCACGCGAACAGGCCGACCTCGACAGCATTGGCCTGATGCGTGCCCGCATCGGCGCAGTGGCCTGATCCGCAGAAGCGGCGAGCCAACGAGCCTCAAAGATTGAAGTCATCAAGCCCGGGCCGCGAGGTCCGGGTTTGCTGTTTGTGGTCTATCCACAGCATAAACAGCGACATGGCCCGCTTGCTATAATCTATGTTACGACAGGGAATACCGCCGGGCGGCACCTCCGTAAGGCGAAAGGTATATTGAGGTTGGGGAGACGTAATGCTGACGCCGGCTGAACTGGTCTGGCTTCTTGCCGCAGTTGCCAAAGGGGATGAAGTCGCCTTCGAGCGACTCTATGCGGCGACGCGCGCGAAACTCTTTGGTGTCGTGCTCCGTATCTTGCGCAGACAGGATCTCGCGGAGGAAGTCATCCAGGAGGCCTATGTCAAGATCTGGAACAGCGCCGGGCAATTCAATCCCGGTGTTGCTTCGCCGATCACGTGGATGGCGTCGATCGCTCGTAACCGGGCCATCGATGTAGTTCGCAAGAGAAGCGAAACGTCTATCGAGGAAGAGCCGGCTGCAATGGAAGTGGCAGCCGATACACCTGACCCGCTCGCGCGTCAGGAAATGACCGAAGAATTGAAGCGCTTGTTGGAGTGCGTGGGCCGGCTTGAACCGGACCGCCAGAAACTGGTGCTGCTTGCTTACTACAATGGCTGGAGCCGCGAACAACTCGCGACGAAGTTCGAAGCGCCGGTCAATACAGTGAAGACGTGGCTGCGCCGCAGTATGATGGACATCCGGGAGTGTCTGGGACTGACATGATGGCCTATAGCGAAGACCATATCGCGCTTGCCGCGGAATATGCGCTTGGCACGCTCAGTGCCGAAGAGCGCGTGCAGGTCGAGACCATGATGTCCGTCGACAAGGATTTTGCCGCTGTGGTCGAGGCGTGGGAGCGCAAGCTTGGCGTTTTGAATCAGATGGTCGGCCTTGTCGAGCCGCGTCCTGAAGTCTGGGAGAAAATCCGCGTTGCGATCGGTCTGGCCGGTACGCAAGAAGCGATCGTGCATCCGGAAGCGCCGCAGCCTGTCGCTGCAGCGGCGGCCGTTGCTGAGCAGCCTGCGATCGATCCTTCGAATCTTAATAGTGCGACGCTCGATCGTTCGAACGTGATTGATTTCTCGGTCCAGGCAAAACGCTGGCGCGGTGTTGCCACCGGCATGACAGCGATTGCCGCCATGCTTGTTGCGCTGATCGCCGTGCAGGCCTATCGCCCCGAATTGCTGCCGGCAGGTTTACGCCCGAAGGCAGTGCAGCAGGTTGCGCAGGCGCCCGCGCCGGTCGCGCCGCCAGCAGCGGCTCAGTCGCAATACGTCGCGTTGCTGCAGACCGACGCTGCGTCGCCCGCATTCATCCTTACTGTCGATGCGGCGACCAAAAACTTTACAGTGCGCAAGGTTGGGGCTGAAGCGCAGGCCGGCAAAAGCTACGAGCTCTGGATTGTGTCCGACAAGCTGCAGCGCCCGCGCTCGCTCGGCGTGATCGGCAGCAATGAATTCACATCGCGCGCTGCACTCGCTGCCTATGATCCCGACGTCGTCAATCAGGCTACCTATGCCGTGACCGTCGAGCCGGAAGGCGGTTCGCCGACCGGTGCAGCCACCGGCCCGATCGTGTTCACCGGCAAGCTGATCGAGACCGTGCCGCCGGCGCGGTGAGGGAACTCGTCATTCCGGGGCGCATGAAAGCGGCGCAGCCGCTGCAATGCGAACCCGAATCTGAGAGTGTTTTGCGCTGTGTGGAGATTCCCATGCTGGGATTCCGGGTTCGCGCGCGCGAAGGCGCGCCCGCGCCCCGGAATGACAGTGTGGGGTGGCGAGACGGCGATCAAACATTTTTTCCTATTTCCCGTTGACATCATCCCTATATGGATTATATTCTCGTTCGTCCAGCCCCGATGAGAGGGGCGAGCGCGATCGTCACGTTCGCGGGGCTGGATGCGGTGGACGCCGGAGATGCGGCGTTACGCGGTTTGGGGGTGACGTCTGTCTTCGGGCAGGACGGATCTGCGCCAGCACTGCCACTGGCAAGGAGACGGCCGGCCTTGGGATGGAAAGACCCTCTGGACAGTGTGACGGACGACCAACTCGAAACGCGTCCGGCTTACTCGCTTGAGGCTCCCTGTCCCTCCGCCCTGGGACACTAATTTTGGTGATGGGACCGTTCGCCATGGCAGATGTGCAGGCAACCGAAAAAACACCGTATGCGGAACGTCGGGCACTCGCTCGGCGCCTCCGAAAGTCCTGATGCACTCACAATTGCGGAAGACCGCATTCGCATCAGGCCCAAGGGTGCAACGGGCACCCGGCGTTCCGCATGCCCTCTCAACAGGGGGTGGGAATGCAAGACACGACGGCGCCCCCGCGCCGCAAACAACAGGGGCGATGTCGCATGTCCGAAGGGCAGTGGCTGTTTGACATTCAAATTCAGGGAGGTCGTAGGGTGGCTTTCGCGAAGGCGCTTTACAGATCCGTTACGCCGTGATCGCGGTGCAGATGACGTCGCAAACAAAGCTACCCACAAAAGAAAAACGCCCGTGGGGAGCGGGCGTTTTCCATTCAGAAGTCCACTCGGGGGGAAGTGGAGCTTCATGTATTCACCTGACGACCTTGGGGGACATCGCCACGCGAATTCCTGAATTCCTTAGCGGACCATGCTGGCGTTCGAATTGGTGACAGCAACCGGCTGGCCTGCTTTGATCACGCGAGCGCTGGCGGTCTGGCTGTAGCCTTCGTCAGCATTCATGCGGGCCGAGATTCCGAAGCCTGCCACGAAGATACCGGCGACCAGAGCAACGATCACCACCTTGAGGTGGGTCATGCGATCCGCGCTGTAAATCGAGTGGTTCATTGGAAACGCTCCCTGCCGTCTTACTCTGCCTACGACCGTTTGTGTCGTGTCCGCGTCGGCAGGTTCAACTCATCACGCATAGGAAACGTGGTGTTGGGCCGTTCCGTTCCAAATAGTCGATCACAAGGCAGTGATAAGACGTGATCCGGCGCGATTGAAGCACCCAGCCTGGTCCTGAAATTCACAGATTATTATTTATTATCAGAGTGTTGGGTATGATTTGCATCGTCGCCCCGAAATGGCCTCGGGCTGCGACATTCTGGCAAATCTCTTGTCTGTGACGAATTTACATCGGTTTCGGGCAAGGTTGCTAGCCTCTTGGCGCCGAATCAGACGCTTCCGACGGTCTTCAGGCGCGCGCGGGGGTGGATTTCCGCCTGGGACAGCACGGTGGTTTGCGCACGGAACCGTTCCACCAGCGACCGCACGAACGGCCGGATCGAGGCCGAGGTGACCAGCACCGGCGCTTCGCCTTCACGCGCGGCCTGTTCGAAACGATCGCGCACGGTGGTCATGAATTCCGACAGCTTCGATGGCTGCATCGCGAGACTGCGTTCTTCGCCGGTGCCGATGATCGATTCCGCGAAGGCCTGCTCCCACTGCGCCGACAGTGCGATGAGCGGCAGGTAGCCGTTGTAGGACGTGTTCTGCGCGCAGATCTGTCGCGCGAGGCGCGCACGTACATGCTCGACGATGGTCGACGGGTTGCGCGAGAAGGCGAGGGCGTCGGCAATGCCTTCGAGGATGGTCGAGAGATCGCGCACCGAAATACGTTCGGTGAGCAGCAATTGCAGCACGCGCTGGATGCCCGACACGGTGATGAGCGACGGGACGATGTCCTTGACCAGTTCGCCTTGTTCCTTCGGCAGGTCCTTCAACAGCTTCTGCACTTCGCCGTAAGACAGGAGATCCGACATGTTGCCCTTCAGCAGCTCTGTCAGATGCGTCGACAGCACCGTGGCGGCATCGACCACGGTGTAGCCCTTGAGCGAGGCTTCTTCCTTCAGGCCGGCATCGACCCAGGTGGCGGGCAGGCCGAAGGTCGGCTCGGTGGTGTGAATGCCCGGGACATTGACCTGATTGCCGCCGGGATCCATGACCATGAACTGGTTCGGCCAGATGCGGCCGGTGCCGGCGTCCACTTCCTTGATCTTGATGATGTAGGTGTTGGCTTCGAGCTGCACGTTGTCCAGAATTCGGACCGACGGCATCACGAAACCCATTTCGACGGCGAGCGACTTGCGCAGTGCCTTGATCTGCTCGGTGAGGCGATCGGTGCCGTCCGGGCCATTGACCAGCGGCAGCAGCGCGTAGCCGAGTTCGATCTTGAGATCGTCGATCTTCAGCGATGCGGAAATCGGCTCGTCCGCGGCGGCGGCTTGCGCTGCTGCGGCGGCGGCGGGCGCTGCGGCCTGATGCGCGACTTCGGCACGCGCAACCTTGTTGCGCTTGTTGGCGGTGACGGCGAGGTAGGCTGCGCCGCCGCCGAGTGCGAGGAACGGCAGTATCGGAATGCCCGGCAGCAGCGCCAGCGTCAGCATGACGCCGGCCGACATACCCAGCGCCTGCGGATAGCCGGAGAATTGCTTGATCAGCGTCTTGTCGGCGGCGCCGGTAATGCCGGCCTTCGAGACGAGCAGGCCTGCGGCGGTGGAGACGATCAGCGCCGGAACCTGTGTGACCAGGCCGTCGCCGACGGTCAGCAAGGTATAGGTGCGGCCAGCTTCCGAGAACGACAGGCCCTGCTGCGCGACACCGATGATGATCCCGCCGATGACGTTGATGGCGGTGATAAGCAGGCCGGCAATGGCATCGCCGCGGACGAACTTGGAAGCACCGTCCATGGCGCCGAAGAAGCCACTTTCGTCTTCAAGGTCCTTGCGGCGCGATTTGGCGGTGGCCTCGTCGATCAGGCCGGCCGACAGATCGGCGTCGATCGCCATCTGCTTGCCGGGCATCGAGTCCAACTGGAAGCGTGCCGCGACTTCGGCGATACGGCCCGAACCCTTGGTGATGACGATGAAGTTCACGATCACCAGGATCGCGAACACGACGATGCCAATGACGAAGTTGCCACCCATCACGAAATTGCCGAACGCCTCGATGACGTGGCCGGCGGCGGCGGTGCCTTCGTGACCATGGGACAGGATCAGGCGGGTCGATGCCAGGTTCAGCGACAGCCGCAACATGGTCGAGATCAGCAGCACGGTCGGGAACGACGAGAATTCCAGCGGCGTCTGGGTGAACAGTGCCGTCATCAGGATCAGCACCGACATGGTGATGGAGATCGCGAGGAACAGATCCATCACGATCGCCGGCAGCGGCATGATCAGCACGACAAGGATGATCAGAACGCCAAATGCGAGGCCGATATCGCCGCGCAAGACGTTCGTCCTGATGCTGGCGAAGTCGAAACCGCCGCTCTTGGGTGCCCCCAGACCCTGACCCGCGATCAAATCCGTCATCGATGCCGCTTCCCCGCGCGAATGTCGTTCGCGACTGCCGAACGTCTGCGCAGCGGCCGAAGGGCCGCCGATCCGCAAGTGAGGCACCGCACTGGCATCCACGGGCATTCCCCCGGTCGGCTGACGAGACGCGACTCCACTCGGCAATTTTTGCCGTGTGTATGGTTAGCAAAGGGTTAACGAGGCGTTACTGCGCGGCTTTGCCACCAGCCCGGAGCCAGTTTTGGCCGAACGGGTCTGTTGCGCTGCTTCTGCATGCCTAATCCTTCGGCAGATCGCTTGACCTGCGGGCACACGCCGAGGATGTTGCCGCCGTGACCATCGCGACCCCCACTTCAGATTCGGCGCCGTTCCTGCCTGACTCCGGTCAGGCCTGGACCAGGCTGTCGCTTGCCTTGATCATCGGCTCGCTCGGGTCAGTCGGCATGTGGTCGGTGGTGGTGGCGCTCCCGGCCGTCCAGGCCGATTTCGCCGCCAGCCGCGGCGCGGCGTCGCTGGCCTTTACCCTGACCATGGTCGGCTTCGGCCTCGGCGGCGTGGTCGCCGGCAGGCTCACGGACCGGTTTGGCATCGTGGCCACGATCGCGCTTGCGACGGTGCTGATGGGCGCCGGCTATCTTTTCGCGTCGCAGTCCACGGCGCTCTGGCAGTTCAATCTTATTCACGTGGTAATAGGGGCAGGGTCGTCGGCAACCTTCGGACCGCTGATGGCGGAGGCGTCGCACTGGTTCGAGCGCCGGCGCGGCATCGCGGTGACTGTCGCTGCAACCGGCAGCTATATTGGCGGCACGCTCTGGCCGCCCATTGTCAGCTGGGGCATTCTGACTTTCGGCTGGCGCTCGACGCATATCAGTGTCGGGGTCGTTACGACCGTCCTGATGCTGCTGATGCTCGCGGTTCTGCGTGTGCAGATGGGCACGGCCACACGACGCAGTCACGTCAACGCGCCGCCGCCGAAGGTCGATCTCCAGCTCAGCAACAACACGCTGACGACGCTTCTCTTCGTGGCTGGCATTGGCTGCTGTGTCGCCATGGCGATGCCGCAGGTCCACATCGTCGCTTATTGCGGGGATCTCGGCTACGGCGTGACACGCGGCGCCGAGATGCTGTCGCTGATGCTGGCCTGCGGCATCGTCAGCCGTGTCGGCTCGGGCTTCCTCGCCGATCGTATTGGCGGCATTCGCACACTGTTGATTGGCTCGTTGCTGCAGGGCTTTGCGCTGCTGTTCTATCTGTTCTTCGACAGTCTGGCTTCGCTCTACATTATCTCGGCGATGTTTGGCCTGTTCCAGGGCGGTCTGGTGCCGGCCTATGCCATTATCATCCGCGAGGCGATGCCGGCCTCGCAGGCGGCTACGCGTGTCGGCATCGTTATCCTGGGTACGGTGGGTGGCATGTCACTTGGTGGCTGGATGTCCGGCGTCATCTTCGACGCCACGGGCTCCTACGCGGCAGCGTTCATGAACGGCCTCGCCTGGAATGCGCTCAACGTCACTATCATCACGGCGCTGATGTTGCGCGCGCGTCGCCGCACGGCTTTCGCGCCGGGCGCGTCTGTCGCTTAAGGCGTCAGATCCTGCACTGGCGGCATCGCCGGAAGTCCATCGATCGGTACGTTTTCGAGCGCGCGTTTGACCGGGCCGTTACCGAACATGCAATCAAGCGTCGGCTCGGCAATCGCCGTCATGGTCCGCGGGATCAAGGTTCGTTTGTCCGGCGGCAGCCAGTTCTCGTTCAGCGTGGGGACGCCGCGCTCGGTGACCCCGTACAGGATCGCGTCGAGAATATCGCGATCGCCGATCTCGTTGATCAGCGCGGTGCGGACGCAGTCGCAGATCGCCTCGGGATGCGCATAGCGCGACACCATGAAGGGCGCACAGAGCCGGATGAATTCACCACGCGGATCGGGCATCAGGGACAGGCGACGCACGTCGGCCATCGCGATGGTCGACACCCCGCACGCCAACAGGCTGCCCAGGACAATGGGAGACAGTGTGCTGAGGGACAGGTACCGCAACAGATTCACCCGGGAAGCAACCGTAGGACGAGAGACGTGCAGGACCTATTATAGATGATGTGAGGTGCGAATGTGAATGCCGCTGTGAGGTGTCACACAGCCTGGCCGACCTTCAGCAACATGCAGCCGCTGATCTTCAGGCTGCCATCAGGTTGCGGCTCCACCGTATAAAGCGCATCCCACGGCACGCCATCGGTATCGACGATATGGACTTTCTGCTCGATGATGCCACTGGACATATTGCTCTCGGTGAATTCGAAGCTGCGATGGCGATAGATGGGCGCATAGGCGTTGCGCACCATGTCCATGAAACTGTCGGGATCGGTGAAAATGCTCTGGATGTCGGGCGCTGCGAACCCATAGGCAGCTACAGCGTCGTCGCGCACCAGCGCATCGGCCTGGGAGCGGATGATCTTCTGCGCCGCCGCGACATCGTCCGCAGCACGGACAGGCGATGCGAGGCCGATCACTATGACGACAAGAAAGAGGAGGCTGCGCATAGGCTCACTTGCTCAAAGTATTCTTGTAGATGACGCCGTCCTTCATGATGATTTTGAAATTATTCGCGGGATCGGCAATCAGGTTGATGTTGTCCAGCGGATTGCCGTCGACAAGCAGTAAATCCGCGAGCGCGCCCTGTTCCACGACGCCGAGCTTGCCGGGATAGGGATTGCGCTTGCCGGACAGCGCCAGCAGTTCGGCATTTGTCGATGTCGCCATGACCAGCGCTTCGGCGGGGGTGTACCAGCGTGTGAGCGAGGCCAGAATTGCGCCCTGTTGCTGCGCCAGCGCGCGCGAGAACAGCACGTCGGTGCCCCACGCCGTCTTGATCTTGTACTTCCTGGCAAACTCGTAAGACCTGGCTATGCCGGGCCAGACCTCATCCGCCTTGGCCCGCTGGACTGACCCCTCCGGAAAGCCAAGCCTCAGATCCTCGGGGAGGGGCTGCAAGCTCAACCAGATGTCCTTCTCGGCCAGCAACCTGGCGGTCGCCTCATCCATCAGCATGCCGTGTTCGATGCACTTCACGCCAGCGGCGACGGCTCTCTGGATCGCGGCCGGAGTAAAGGCGTGCGCGGCGACATATGTGCCCCAATTCTCGGCCGCTTCAACGGCGGCGCGTAATTCGGCCTCGGTGAAAGTGGTTACGTCGACCGGACTGAAGGGGGACGACACGCCGCCGCCCGCCGTCAACTTGACCTGGGAGGCGCCCTGCATGAGTTGTTCGCGCGCGCGCACGCGCACCTCGTCAGGGCTGTCCGCAACTATAGCGCCACCGACCTGCTCCATGCGGGTGAGCATGCCGCCGATCGTGCGTGGCAGATCGGTCAGCTGCCGGAAATCCCCATGCCCGCTCGTGATAGTGATCATGGCGCCGGACGGATAGATGCGCGGGCCCTTGACGATGCCCTCGTCGATGGCACGCTTGAGGCCGAACACCGGCCCGCCAACATCACGAACTGTGGTGAAGCCGCGCATCAGAGTGTCAGTCGCTTCGTTGCCGGCCAGTAGATTGTTGTAGCCGACGTCACCGAAAGCCTGTGCCGGCGTCACTCTTATCAACATCGCATGCCAATGATTGTCGATCAGGCCGGGCATCAGCGTATGCCCGTTTCCTGCAACACGCCGAGCGTCTGCGACCGTTATCGGTGCCGTAGAAATACGCTCGATGACATTGCCCTTGACCAGCACATGCGATGGGGCGGAAAGAGTGGCGTTTCTTCCGTCGAAGATGCGAACATTTTCGAAGAGCACATCGCCGGCGCTCGGGCTGGTGCAAAATGTCAGCGCAAGAATCGCTGCGAGCCATCGACTACCGACAGGGAACAACATGAGCGTTCTCCGAGCAGTGAAGCTTGCACTATGGCAGATACCAGCCTCCACTTGAAGGTGGCGCCTCCACCGTGGATCTGCGATCCCGGCCGATGTTACGGGGAATCCGCTCGGCCGGACGTGAATATATCTGGTTGCTCAAGCTCGTCCGGCATCGCCCATCCTTCAGCCATCAAAGCGACATGGAGCGCGGCTCGAACGTCGGGTGGCTCAATTGTCCCGACGGTCGCGTCATTCAGAACAGCGATCAGCTTCGTCCACCGCGGCGTTGTCTTGGCTTCGCTGTCAACGTAACGCTGCACCCATCTGACCGCCGCCAGGAGAGAAAAGATCGTGCGGTTCTTCGCCGGGGTTTGCCCGGGCGCCTCTGGCATCAATCGAATTGGTTCAAAGATCATTTGTACACAAACCGACCGCTGAAATTCGCTTTATCGTGCCACAGAGCCGGCAATACGCAATGGGTGCCGGCATGCCCCGCAGCAACTGCACGCTGCCTTGAAGGCCGTGATCAAGCGCGCGATCATCGTCTTGGATAGGGCTTTGGCAACTCCGAGATACGATTTTAAAGCCAGGAGAAAATCTGGAGCCAGGCGATCAACGCTGTTGCGCTAGCGTATGGCTATATGGAAGCGACGGTGCGCTTCATCCGAATCCCTTCCGGTGCTCACACTTAAATCGACGGCTCGGCGCTGGGTGGGGATCTAGCGCGCCAGGCCGGCTAGCCGATCGGCAACGGAAATATCCCAAGCCCTCGGTCTACTCCCCGGACGGCACGCGAGATATCTCGTGTCTGATCAAACAGCGCGAGGGGGCTTGGAACTTATCATCACAGAGGCCCGACAGGATCGCTCCCGTTCGAGTGCAATCCAGCGCGTTCCTCAACTGCCCAAGCTTGTTCCTGGTATTTCATCGCCAACGCATTCAGCCGATCTGATACTGACCGATATCCGACAAACTTAGCAAATTTTTTGCACCTTCGAGACATGGATCTCAATCGTGCAGCCGTGGCGATCGCTTCTCGTTGGGGCTTCGTCAGAGCCATCGACGTCCTCGGTTTCAACCCGCCACTAACCACTCCGCCATTCAGCAGAGCTACGGTCGCACTGATCCAACGTTGTAAAGATAAGTGTAGTTCCCTGATACAAAAGTAGCAAAAACTACAGCGCGTAGGTCGCTCTAGCGCCGAGCCAAAGCGATGCTTCCGGGCATCAAGCTTTTCATCGATAATTCGCGTCACGACGCAAGGAACCTCAACGATCTGCCTGCTCTGAGCGTGCGCTTTGCTGTGTGCATTTTCATATCGCTGGCATCCGCCCAGAAGTTTGTCGATTGGGAGGTTTCGATCAACGTCGGCATGAGGAAACCTGCATCGCCAGCCAGTATGGCGTCAGGGGGCACCACTTCCGAAGGACGGTCTCGGGTGACGCAGGCCCGGAGCCCAAGTCCACCACCCAGTTGAGCTCCAGAAGGCCGATCCTGAGCGCATCATTTTTGTGGAGGTGCTCCGGCCTTACGCCGGTGCCTGCTCTCGCATCGTCTCATAACATTCGCACGACAATTCCTTGAGCCGCTTGCGATCTAGAACCGTAATGACTCCCCGCGAATAGGTTATGATGCCGGCTTCAGAAATCCGTCTTGCAACATCGGTAACTGAAGTGCGCCGTACACCAAGAATCTCCGATAAGAACTCTTGCGTAAGCGTGATCTTCTCGGGGCCGGCCCTGTCGCCGGTCTGAAGCAACCAGCGACAAAAGCGCGCTTCAACAGCATGGAGTGCGTTGCATGCGGTGGTGATGCGCGCTTGTGCTAAAAGTGTCTCATTGTAGCGAATGCAAAGATCACCAATCGACGGCGACGCTGCGACAAGTTTGCGAAATGGCGCTGCATGCACTCTCAAGGCGGACCCGGAGATCTGAACAACTGCTCTCACCTGAGATACATAGATGCCTAGCCCCGCCATTGCAGACACGACGCCTTCTTTACCGACTGTTGCGGTCTCAATGGCTTTGCCGCTCTTCATGACCACGACTAGTGAAATCATGCCAGAAATTGGGAAAAGAATTTCGGACGCTTCATCGCCTGCTTCACAGACGATTGTTCCTTGCGATAATTCGATCACTGCTGAGCGCTGAATCAGTGCGTCGAAGTCCAAACGTGGCAGACTCGCCAGCAATTTGTTGTCGAGCGGATTTCTGGACACTTGCTATCCCGCCCGGTCGGTCTGGGCCGTAGGCGCGGGGTCATCATACCGGCGTCCGAGAACCGCCTCCGCTTCCGTCACTTTAGACGGATCAACCCATGTCTTCCGTCCGGATTACGACATTCATGGACAAGGAAGTCGCCAAGTCGCAGAAGGTGCTGAAAATTTATATGTCGTAATTACGACTTATCGATGTGCAACCTGATATAACTGGGTGGCCGGGGAGAATCGGATGCCGTTGTATTCGTTCAACATCATTGAGCCCAACCGAATACGGATGGCGGCAATCAGCCTTGAGCTCGAAAGCGATGAAGCTGCTTGGGAGGAAGCTACCATGACCTGTAGCGAGCTCATGAAGGGTTTTAACGGAGGCTTTCGCCCGGGAGACGAATGGCGGCTTGAAGTGTTGGACGCCAGCGAGCAGCCTCTTTACAGCGTGAGGATCTCGTCAGCGGGGCAGCGATAGCTGCGAAGACACATCGCTCCTTGGCGGGAACTCATAAATGGGGCGGGCCAGATGCGCTACGCCTTTCGCGACCGCGAGAAAACCCGGGAATACGTGCTCACAATTACCTCAATCCCTGATCCGACAGCACTCTCGAAAATTGATCCAAAGTCAGGGTGTTTCGGGGCTTCTTGGATACGCCCAGTTCAGGATACGACTGACCACCCCGATCGGTGAGGTTGCATTCCGTTGGATGTTGCACACCAATACGCCACCCTTGCAGAGCTGCCGATAGATCGCCCGCAAGGCGTCGCGCCTAAGCGCGTCCTCTGCATTCGACCGCATCTTTAGTGTGTTCGTCATCGTGTTGGGGCTAATCCCCGTTGCGATAGTCGCGACGCTCGTGTTCGCAAAATAGGGCCGCCTCAGTGGGTGGCTTTTTTCGCCTGGACGATCTTGCTCATGCATGCGGACGGACCGCGTCGAACCGAACGCGCGGTCGGTTCAGCGTTCACAGTAGCCTGTTTGAAAATCTCGTTCGCAATAAAAAACCGCCGGCATTTTCGCACGGCGGCTGCCGGAGCATTCCAAAATCGATTGGTACTTAAAACCCCCTCCGGCGTACTAAACAAAACATACAGACCCCGATTAACGAAGCGGCATCTCGGTTCCAGCGAGCGGAACAGCGAGGGCCGTTGCAATTCGACATCACCTTCTCAGCGGGTGAGAAGTGACCATGTGGCGCCGTTTAAGAAGCGGGCTTGACGATTTGCTGGACCCATTCTCACACTGACACGTATCTTGAACGTGACGGTGCCGCTCGTCGCCCCACGGCACTGCCATCTTGTGGCTCCGGCTTTGATCTCCATCACGGCTGGCGCTGCCTGGGCGGGCAATCCGATATCCGGCTGTTCTCTCGATTAACATGCACTGAAAAGGCTGTGTCCATGACCGGCGATCAATCGAGAAAACTGAAAATCGGCGATCGCGTCCATTGGAAGAACGACGTAGGCGACGCCGGCACCGTTACTGAGAACACCTGGAGCTGTGTCGTCATCAAGTGGGACAATCGCGGCCTTCAGACGATCATGCATAACGACATGGTCGATGTCTCGTTGGGTGATTGAGCGAAGAACGAAGGTGGGGGATTCCCCGGGTCAGAACACGCACCGTTTCATTGGCGGATCTGGCGGCCGAAGTTCAGCGCTATGATCCTCGTCGTCCATACTAGAACCCCCGCTTGCTCTTCCGACGCTGTGAGGCCATTCTTACCAAGGATCTAGGGCCCATTCGGTGAGGTCCAAGATCAGATCGCGCCATCGCGACTCCCGAGAGGTCTTGATCCATGACCTGCTCTCGTTGCGGTTTCGAGGTTCAGAGCGGCTTTGCTTTCTGCCCGAAGTGCGGTGCAAAGCAGCCGAACTCGTGCCCCAGTTGCGGCTATGTATGCGCACCCGATTTTACGTATTGCCCGAAATGTGGCGCCCACGTCGATGACGCCTATAATGCCGGCGACCGACGGGAGGCGTCATCACCGACGATTCCGGTAGGGCCTGATCGACCAGCGCTCACGCCGAGCCCGGTTGTCGAGATCGAGCGAGCATCTCGGCGAACACCCCACAAGGTCGATACCGAAGCGAACCGCCGCACCGTTACCGTGCTGTTTGCGGATCTCAGTGGCTTTACCACGATGAGCGAGCGGCTCGACCCGGAAGTCATGCAGACTCTTCAGAACGAATTGTTTGAGGAATTAACGGCAGCGGTGCAAAATTTTGGCGGCTTCGTGGACAAATTCATCGGCGATGCGCTGCTCGCACTGTTTGGTGCGCCGGCCGCGCACGAAGACGACCCTGAGCGGGCGCTCCGCGCGGCCCTCGACATGATCAAGCGAACGGCGCACCTGGGAGAACGTTTGAAGGCATACGCAGGTTCGCCGCTCGTGCTCCATATCGGTATCAACACCGGGCACGTGGTTGCGGGGGGACTTGGCGCGGGCGCTGCCAAATCCTATTCAGTGACCGGTGACACGGTGAATACCGCTCAGCGATTGCAATCGATGGCAGCCCCGGGCGAAGTGCTGGTGGGGCCGCTCACCTACCGCCTCACGCGGCATGCATTCTCGTATGAATCACTTGGCGACGTTGCGCTTCGCGGCAAGGTTGGCAGCGTCCTGGTACATCGTCTCAGGGGACCTCTCGACACACCACGTGCGGCACGAGGACTCGAAATACTGGGCCTTAGCGCGCCGCTGATCGGACGCGACGCAGAGATCGCCCGTATGATGGGGTGCCTTAATCTGGCGTGTGGCGGAGCTGCTCAACTGGTGCGGCTGATCGGCGAAGCCGGCATCGGAAAAACGCGCCTGATGAATGAGTTCGTTACCCGCGCTCGCGATGATGACCGCTTCGCGAGCGTGGCGATCCGACGGGCCGTTTGCTCGCCCCTGGGTGAGCAATCCTACGGTACCCTCGCCGCGGTGCTGCGCAGTGCCTACGGCATCGCGCACAAGGCTTCGGCGGCAGAGGCGCAGGCCAAGCTGGCCGAAGCGCTGTCGGAGCTTGGCCTGGCGACCGAAGAAATCGAGCGGCTGATGCCCCTCTATTTCTATGTTCTTGGTCTCGGCGACCCCGATGCCGCTTTGCAGCATGTTGAGCCGGAACAGCTCCGGCGACAGATTTTTTTCGCGATCCGCACAGTCTTCGAACGGCGTCTGGCCATATCGCCCCTCCTGATTATTGTCGAGGACCTGCACTGGGCCGATGCCGTGTCGCTTGAGGTGCTGCGGTTCGTGATGGATCGGCTGGAGCGCAGGCGGCTGATGCTATTGTTCACACACCGACCGACGCTTGAAATGGATCCGCTCGAGTCAAGTCGAATTAGCCATACAACGCTCCGGCTGGCACCCCTTTGCGTCGCTGACGGAAAAAAGCTGCTCGCGGCGTTCTTCGGTCACGGTTGGAATGGATATTCCGGAAATCTATTCAATCGAATTCTTGAACGCGCGAGCGGTAATCCGCTGTTCGTTGAAGAAATCATACGCGGTCTTATCGAAGCTGGCGTTTTAGCGCGTGACGGCTCGCATTGGCAGATCAAGTCCGATGAAGCGGCCGCTGACATCCCGGCGAGCATTCAGGCCTTGTTGCTCGCGCGAGTGGACCGACTGCCACACGACGTGCGTCGGTTGGCTCAGGAGGCAGCGGTCATCGGCCCGCGCTTTGATGCTGCTCTTCTCGGTGCCACGGCAACCGACCCGGTAAAAGTAGAGGCAGGGCTTGAGCTGCTGTGCGACGCCGAGATCGTCGAGGAGATCGCGGGGGCGAGCTCGATTTCGCTGCAATCCTATCGTTTCACGCAAACTCTACTTCAGGATGTAATCTACCAAAACCTCCTTCTGCAACGGCGTATTGAGATGCATGGGCGGATCGGCACTGCCCTGGAGCGGGTGTGCGGGGATGATCCCGAGCGGCTCGAAGACCTTACGCTGCTGGGACATCATTTCAGCCTCAGTGCGAGCAAGCCGAAGGGCGCATATTACCTGAGCGCAGCAGGTGATCGAGCGCGCGCGATCTACGCCAACGATGACGCCATCCGCCTTTATCAGCAGGCACTCGCCGTCTTGTTGACCTCTGGCGATCAAGGACCGGAACGGCTTGTGCTGTACGAACGAATTGCCGACCTGTGTGGAGCGGCAGGCCGGCGTGACACGGCCGACGAACATTACCAGACGGCATTGGGGGCCCACCGCGCGGCCGGGGACCGCGCCGCCGCGGCGCGAATACTTCGCAAGCTTGGTCGATTGATGTGGGACGCTGGCAAACGAACCAAGGCGGAGGCGCATTACGCCGAGGCGGCTGCGCTGCTTGAGGGAACGGATGCGCCGATCGAGTGGGCGCATCTCTTGCAAGAGCGCGGCCACCTCGCGTTTCGCACGGGCGATCACGCCGCGGCTGCGAGATGGGCAGACGATGCGCTGCGTTACGCTCAATCCGTGCCGCCGGACGTAAATATACAAGCCGGGCTTGAGGCGGCTCGCGCTACCGCAGAGGCGCTCAATACCAAAGGGGGTGCACTGGCGCGGCTGGGCCGAAGCCGGGAGGCCGTACGCGAGGTGGAGCGTAGCGTCGCAGTCGCCGAAGCCGCTGGCCTCCTCAGCGCAGCCTGTCGCGGTTACACGAATCTTAGTGTGCTCTACACGATGGTCGATCCGGCTCAAGCCATGGAGGTATGCCGGCGCGGCCTTGATGTCGCGCGCCGTATCGGAGATCTCGGCTTTCAGGCGCGTCTTCTTGCCAATCTCGCTGTCGCCTGTTGCACTTTCACGGACAGATGTGCCGACGAAGGCGTGCCGGCTGCCGAAAAGGCCATCGAACTCGACCGTGCACTCGATCAGCGCGAGCATCTCGCTGTTCCATTGATTGTGCTCGGACAAATTCATCAATGCCATGGCCAACCGGAACTTGCGGCCCGCTGCTACAATGAGGCAATTGAGGTGGCGCGCGAAACGGGCGAGCCACAGCAGCTCTTTCCATGTTATGATGGTCTTGCAACGCTGAACCTCGATCGAGGCGACATGCCTGAGGCCGAGCGGTATTTCGCTTTGGCGCACGATGTTTGCGCCCTCCACGGGCTTGATCCTGAAGCTCTGATCGTACTGCCATTTCTTGATTAGCAAACCGAAGGAGGTTGACCATGTCCGAACATCATGTCGATGGGCCACTCCACCCGGGCGACCGCGCACCGAACATTGTGCTGGATGCGATCACACGCGACGGCAAGATCGCGCTTGATGACTTTCGCGGCCACAGCCCAGTATTGGTCGGCTTATTCCGAGGCCTGCATTGCCCGTTCTGCCGGCGCCATCTCGCGACCCAAGCGCAACTTGACCCAGCCCTGCGCGAGAAAGGCGTCGAGAGTCTGGTGGTGGTCAACACGCCAATCGAGCGTGCGCGGCTCTATTTCCGTTATCATCCGTTGCCCAATCTGCTCGCCGCGTCCGACCCCGAGCGCGTTTCGCACCGCGCGTTTGGCTTGCCCAATCTCGAGTTTACGGAGAGTGAAAGCGAGTGGCCGCACAAGATAGGGATGGACGCTGTTATGACCATGCGGATAGACATGCCGGGCGAGCTGCCCGAGCCGATGAATCCAATGGCCGCGGCTGATCTCCTTAACAATAAGGACGGCTACGAAATGACCGAGGCCGACGAGCACATGAAGGCAACTGGCCATGGCCAACTCTTTGGCCAATTCCTGCTTGATCGGGAGGGTATCGTGCGCTGGAGCTTTACCGAAGTTCCCGAGGATGGCCGTCGCATGTTTGGAGCTCCGACCCCCCGAGAGCTGATGTCGGCCGCCTCCCAGGTTGCAGGCTAAGTATCATAGCGCGTTTTGACGTGTAATTCTGCCGCGGGCGGTACTCGGACTGTCGCGATAAGCGTGTTCTGTCCGGCCAAAGCGCGAGACTTGGCTGTGCTTCGCAAGCTTGCGATATCCGGATGGAGTCATTCGCGTCCGTACGAGCGCGCAATGTACATGTCCGTTAAATCCTAACGAGCCGACATTCGCGCGATCAACGACTTGGTCGGCGAAGCGCCGTGAGCTGAGCGGCGCCGTAGGCGCGCGCCGCTTGGCCGCCCGAACGTCCTTTCTCAGTTTGCCCCAATAGCAGACATCGTGGCCCTCGCCCTAGGGAGAATTTGCCCTTCAATATTATTGTTGTCGAGAGGGCAGGCGGGATCGCGCCAGTGCACGCAAGTAGCACCGGTCTGGCGCTTGATTAGGCCATACTGTCATTTCCCCGCATGACGCGCGCACGATGTCTATTGATCTTGAACGTTCAGCCACAACTGGATTGCTCGCGCGGCACGCATCCACTCGCTGGAGCCTTCGGGCGCGCTTCTGGCGTGCTGATGACCGGCAAGCTCGCGGATCGCGGCCAAGGCGGCTCGTTCGGCGTCGGTCATCGCAGCAGACGCGTGCGGCGTCGGTTGCTCGGTGGCCAGGCCGTTAAGCAGAATGCGGGCTTCATGGTCGGTGCTGATCGCGGCGACCTTCAAGATCGATCGACAGTAACGGCCTTTGATGAGGCTTCGTTCGTCGCCCGTTTGGGCGCTCTGTCGGTCAAACCCGTTCGTATTGGTCAAAATGCCGCCTTGGTCGGTGAGACCATAGAACAGGCAGTTGCCAGCTTAGTTCCTGCTCACAAAGGCAGATCAAACCGATTTCAGGCTGTACCGGGAGCGAAGCTGCTTTTGGATGCGCGCCACGGTGGTCGCAAGTTCAGGGTGACGCCGACAGTCGGCAGCGTTAGTCAGCGCCGTCCAATTATTACCACCGGGGACAATTGCAATCGTGGCGCTTGGCACGGCCGTTCCTGCAAGCTTCTCGTGAAAGAGCCAGATCAGCTCGTCGGCGGGAATTGGCTTCTTAGGCATGATGGTCCGGGTCTGAGCGCGTCGTTGCGAAATCAAGCCTAGCCCGGCCCATGCTCTGCTCAAGTCGATATGTTTTGCAGGTGATATAAATGAGTGCACCGTCCGTATCTAAATTTCATGCAGCCCCACGCGTTTTGGGAGAGCTTCGTCCCGAGGCGGCAATCCCAGTATTTCTCCACCATGATGCCCGCTATCAGGATAGCGAAGCACACGAGACAAAACACTGCCAGCCGACTGTCTGCTTTCATGCCGGCCACTTTAGTCGATGCGGGAAAAAGCCCCAAGCGCGGGCATCGCTTGGGGCAGTTACTTGATGTCCAGCGGAAATGCCGCCGGCCGCTCAAAATAGATCGGCTAGGCCCTGGTTGTAAATTTCAGCATTTGATCGAGGCTATGTCATACGGCATGGAACGCGTTGTGGTTGCGCAATTGTTCATTGGTCGTGTGCGCGGAGATGCAGCGGCTCATCAGGCGCCTGTCTGCGACCAGCCAAATATAGCGACGTAGAGACAGGCGAGGAGAAGCAGCACTTCCAGGCCGATGGATACCCAAAACCGCGTTGGAGTGGCGTCGCGATGAACGGCCAGTGCAGCTCGGTCCCTAAACGAGTCTAAAATCCAGTTCACCCCATCGGGTTCGAAGGGCACGAATGTCCCGTCGGTAAGCCCGCGGCGAAGTGTGCGGTAGGTATCGAAACACAAATAAGCTGCAACAACGCGGGCGACAATTTCATAGAAGAAAAACTGCATGGGGTTGGGCGCTCATCAATCTTTGAATAGAGCGTCACTGGGATTGGTCGTGACTCCAGGCCGCTCATGCATTTACGCTTCTTATTGATTTATCTGACAGCCAAGAACACACCGCGGCTGGAACTGCTCCTAAAAGAATGGCCATCACAACTGACCAAAACTCCGCGAACCCACTCCAGAGAAAGATCAGGACTGACGCGGACATCAGACCTCCCACGGCCGTCGTTTTCAAAACGTGGAGAGGCTTTTTCGATAGTGCCCGGTCCACCCCCGCCATCAACAACGCCGGGATAGTCGCAATCGGATACGACGCAATCAGCCATGCCAACAGATCTACGCTCGATGGAATGCCTTTCGAGACCACGTCAGGGGCGTTGAAAACAAGCATCCCGAGAGGCGGGAAGAGAGCCGCGAAAATCAGAAAGCGCTTCATGCTACCTTGGTCTGTCTTGGAGGGGATTTTGTTCAACTTCTAAGTCGCATGAACCCAGCGTTGCCGACGGCGCGCCGGCGCGTGATTTAATCGAGGCCGCCGTCATATTTCACATTCAGCTGAACCAACGCTGGGCCTTCGAAGACCAAAGTCGCGAACGGAGATCTCCAATGAAGCTCAAACTTGCCGCCGCGATGCTCGCCGCAAGCCTCGCGCTCGCATCGATGGCTTTCGCCCAAGGCACCGCGCCCGCCGACGTTAAAGTGATCGATGCCTGCCTGAAGACCGCGGAGGAAACCGGCGGTTTCGGCGGCGCGTGCGTCGGGCTCGTCGCCGACCCCTGCATCAAAGCGGCAGACGGCGCGAATGACGACGTCGCCAAATGGAAAGCCTGCGCGGCGCGCGAACTCGCCATTTGGACGCAGAAAACCAATGAGACGCTAAAGAAGGTTCAGGCCGGCGGGTTCGCCGACGTGATCAAGGCGGTCCAGGACTCGGAGAAAACTTTCGCCGCGTCGCGTGATCGCTTCTGCGCGGTCTTCGACAAAGTCGAGCCCGGCATGTACCGGGGCAGTGCGAGCTACTGCCGCCTGCGCGAGACCGCCAACCGCTCGCTGAGCCTGATCAAGCTCGGCGCTGCGGTCAACGAGCACTGAGACCCCTTAGCCCCGCCCTGCGGCCGCAATATGCGTTCAGCCATGCTGCTTAAAGTCTAACCATTCTTATTACATGACCGCGGGGCCACGAGCCGGTTCCACTGGCGTCAGGACTTCTTGCGCCGTTGGGCGTCGACCATGTCTTGAACAGTCGCGCCGATAGGCAGTCTGTGTCGTCGCAGCACTGTCCAGGCCACAACAGCAAGGAAAGCAGCCCCCATAATTGCGGCGAGGACAGGCGGGGATTCCGGGGACAGAACACGCACCGTTTCGTTGGCGGTCGAAATTCAGCGCTTCGTGAACCGATACCAACAGTCTGTGTGGCCACTTTGAGAACGACTCGGCTATCTCGTTGAGATTCCACGATCCCGCATTTTGAAAACGACTCGATTTTGACTTTAAGAACGACTCGATACCCCCGTTTTTCGCTTTGAGAACGACTCGATTTCGCAAGACACCGAGAATCCGCTGTTATTCGCGCTAGTTTTTTCCGGAGAGAGACGCAGACGCTGGTTCTTGTGAACGCCAGCGGGTTCGTCCTCTCCATACTGTCCACCGAAGATGACCTCGTTATGTAGACTTCGCAGCCAGTGAACGCCGAGCCGTTCTTGGAAAGAGAATCCCGAGTGCTTGGTGGATACCGAACCCACACTCGATTGCTGCTCGCGCATTGCAAGGCAATCGACGAGATGGCCGGCGCTATCACCGGGAGGCGCAGTATTTTTACGCAAAGCCGCATAGTCTTTGCGTCGGCTTCCGTGAGCCACCTAAGGATTGAGGTCGTAGGGCCATCGGTCCAGGTGCGGCTTCATCAACCTCGAAGGAGGAAGGCATACGCGCCTAACACTGCTAACCCGCCTACGAGGAGCCAAACGACGAGGCCGATTGTCAGCATTTTGGCTGGGGCAGGAGTGTGATCGGTCTGTGGAGTTTCGTGAGGGGCGACGGCTGTTTCTTGATCGGCTGGCATCGGACACATCCTTGTGGCCGCACCTTGCCGTCATGGATGAACGAACGGCTTGCAGATCGTAACGTTCCGGCATCCCGCCATTTTACCCGATGGCGGGGAGAGCGTCATCGTTCTCCTAGGATCGCGAAATTAACGACCGTCCGGGCTAGCCGCATAACAGCCGCCGCGACTGTACTGCTGGACCGGCAGAAGTTGCTCGGCTCCTAATTTCAGCCGACTGCAGCCCGCGCGAGAATTAATAACGCTGAAATGACGGTCCACTGACGTAATTGGCGGACCAACAAGCTGTGTGTTGCTGCCCCGCTACAGCCAACATCCCCAGACTCCTCCACGGTTCCATCACTGGATTTTTAGTTTTTATCTTGGGAGTGAACTTATGAAGAGCATTTTGGCTGCGGCCACACTTATCGCACTTGGCACGGTGTCGGCCTCTGCCGCTGATATGGCAGCACGCCCATACACCAAGGCGCCCGCCATGGCTCCGATGTGGGACTGGTCAGGATTTTATATTGGCGGCAACGTCGGTTATGGCATCAGCCGATCGCCGTCGACCAACTCGCTCGTCGCTCCGTTTACGCCTCCGTTATCTGTTTTGGCTTCGTCGGATAGGCTCACAGCTGACGGCGTCATCGGCGGCGGCCAGATTGGTTGGAACAAGATGTTTGCGCCGAATTGGCTGTTTGGCATCGAGGCCGACATTCAGGCAGCCGATCAAAAAGGTAGCTCGGTTATTTCCGGTGCCTTCTTTGGCCCACCAGCAGCAACCATTTCAGCTGAGACACGCCTGAATTGGTTCGGAACGGTCCGCGGACGCCTTGGTTGGACCGCGACGCCTGACACGCTTCTCTACGTCACTGGCGGCTATGCTTACGGTGAAACCGAACAGCGCAACTTCAGCAGCATCCCAGAGAACGGCGTTCCCTTTATCGCTGGATCATCTGTTAAAAGCGTGAAGGGTGGTTGGACGGTCGGCGGCGGCATCGAAACCCGTATTTGGAATAACAATTGGACGGCCAAGGCCGAGTATCTTTATATGGACCTCGGCACACAAGGCACCTCCAATTTTGTTCAGGTCGCCGGTGCTGCTGGCTTGAGCCAGGTCTCGAACTCGGAGTTTAAGGACCACATCGTTCGTGTTGGCGTGAACTATAAGCTCGGCAACTGGGCTTACTAAGCTTTATCTAGTTTCCAGAAGACCAAACTGAAAACCCGGCGTAGTCCGGGTTTTTTTCGTCTTGATCGAGGTGGTGCTATTCGTGAGTGCGGAGGCTGTGCAATGTAGGCCAGCAATGAGAACCAGAGGAGGATTGCCAAAAGAGCTCCGGCGTAGATGATTGCTAACATACTCCATCCTACCATCTTCGCCGAGGTGACCCGCGCGATCCCTCATGTTATCATGAAGTTTCGGGAGACCTTACCGGGGCCGGTAAGATGGCATGCCAACCTATCTCGTTAGAATAATCGAGACCCGCGACCTCGTCGGGGTCTTCTCTGCCGACAACATCGTTCAGCTCATCGACATCGTTGACGAGTGGACCGATCCCGATCGCTATCCCTCAGGATGACGATGGCGGAGAGCCAGATCCTATGCCGTGGGGTGACGCCAGCATTACTGAAACTTGGTGGGACTATTTCTACGGATACGCGGCCTATCGCTGGAAGCGGTTCTTTCCTGACGATCCGCCGAAGCCTAAACAGCCCGCGCTGCCGCAACGTCCGGAACCAGGGCATGTGGTGTCGTTCAAGAAGAAGCGTGAATGACGTTGACATGGTCGATGTCTCGCTGGGTGATTTAGCCAAGAACGAAGGTGGGGGATACCGGAGACAAAACACGCACTGTTTCGTTGGCGGATTCGTTGGCAGCCGAAATTCAGTGCTTCGTGAACCGATACCAACTATCTGAAATCATTGGTGGGCCCGGCAGGACTCGAACCTGCAACCAGACCGTTATGAGCGGTCGGCTCTAACCATTGAGCTACAGGCCCCGCCGGCGTCCAGCGGGCGTGAGAACCGGGGACGGCGGTGCAGGCATTCCTTATATCGGCCATCGCCTGTGGGCAATGCCGCGTTCCCGGGGGCGGAACTTTGGCCGGGCGGTGGCGTTTGTCTGCGCAATTTCAACGTTGGGAGGCGCGGGTGTTTCGCTGGGCTGTCATCTGTCTGATCATTTCCCTGATTGCCGGCGGCCTCGGCCTCGCCAACATCTCGGCTTTCGCCAAGAAGCTCTCGATCATCCTCTTTGCGCTGTTCTTCCTCGGCTTCCTGGCTTTGCTGGGCTTCGCCTATCTGGTCGCCGGGGCGGTCAGCAGCTCGGAGCTGCTGCCCGCCATGGTCGCCGTGAGTGTCTAGCTCAGTCGCCCCGGGATCAACCGACCTTGGCTCAGTCGACTGACACGCCGGCGAATTCCACCACCTTGCGCCACTTCTCGGTTTCGGCGGCAACCAGCTTGCCGAATTCCTCAGGCGTCATCGGCTTCGGCACGCCGCCGGTCTCGGCGAGCCGTGCGATCAGCTTCGGATCCTTCAGCGCTTCGCCCACAGCCTTGTTGAGGGTGGCAATCACCTCGGGCGGCGTGCCCTTCGGCGCGGAAATGCCGTAGAAGCCGATGGACTCGAAGCCTGGCACCGTCTCGGCAATGGCCGGGACGTCCGGCACGATGGGCCAGCGTTGCGGCGAGGTGACGCCGAGCGCGCGGACGGTGCCGCCCCGCGACTGTTCGAGCGCCGTGGGCAGGTTGTCGAAGATCAACTGCACCTTGTTGGAGATGATGTCAGGAAAGGCGATCGCCGAGCCGCGATAGGGCACGTGGATCATGTCGCATTTGGTCATCGCCTTGAACAATTCGGCTGACATATGCACCGAGGTGCCATTGCCCGATGACGCATAGGAGATCTTGCCGGGATTGGCCTTGCAGTAGTCGATGAACTCCTGGACCGTTTTTACGGGCATGCCATTCGACACCACCAGCATATTGGTGAGCTGCATGATGCTGGCGACCGGCACGGTATCGCGGATGAAGTCATAGGGCAGCTTCTTGTAGAGCGAGGCCGAGATTGCGTTGTTCGGCGCGACGAACAGCAACGTGTAGCCATCCGGCGCCGAGGTCACGGCCGCGGCAGCGGCGAGGTTGCCACCGGAGCCTGCGCGGTTCTCGACGACGAATTGCTGGCCGAAATGATCCGACAGCCACTGTGCCATGATCCGCGCCACGATATCGACAGGGCCGCCGGCAGCGAAGCCGATTAGCCAGCGCACAGGGCGATCGGGATAGCCGGCGGCAGAGGCGGGGAGGGTCGTCGTGGTAAGGCTCGCGAAGCCGACGAGACACAGCGCAGCAGCACGCAGAAAAGCGATCATAGTTCCTCCCAGACATGGAAATCGCAGCGCTGATGCGCGACGTCGTTCGATCGGGCTTGCCGCCCGTTACCGCCATGCTTTCATAGAATTCGGATTTTGCCTACAAGCTTGGTCGAACGATGCAGGCCGAACGACGTCGAGGTACCCCATGAAAATGATGCCGCTTGTTTGCGCAGCATTCCTGACTGTCACAACGGCCATTGCGCTGGAGGGAGCCAAACCGATGCCGACCACCACCCCTCTCAGCTTGAGTCTCGGTACGGCGACGCCCGGCGGCGGTTTCCCGCTCTATGGCGATGCCTTTGCCGAGGTCATGAACAAGGCCGATCCGTCGCTGACGCTGGCGACGCGCAACACCAAAGGGTCGACCGAGAACATCCCGTTGCTCGAAGCCGGCCAGCTCGATCTTGCGCTGGTGGCCGGTGAACCTGCTTATGAAGCGTTCAAGGGCATCGGCCGGGCGCCGACGAAGCTGAAGATCATTACGGCGCTGTATTCCAACCCCGGCATGTTCGTGGTGCGTGCCGACAGTCCCTACAAGACGATCCGCGATCTTGTCGGCAAGCCGATCGCCTTCGGTGCGAAAGGCTCCGGCCTCGTGTTCCTGTCGCGCTATGTGCTGGACGGACTCGGCCTCGATCAGGACAAGGATTTTCAGGCGGTCTATCTCGACCGCGCGGGCGACGGTCCGGCGATGGTGCAGGACGGCCGCGTGGCCGCATTATGGGGTGCAGGCCTGGGCTGGCCCGGCTTCAAGGCGATGAGCGAAAGCCCCGGCGGCGCCCGCTTCATTGCGCCCGATGCGGCGGAGATCGCGCAGATTCGTGCCAAGCACGCTTTCCTCAAGCCGATGCTGGTCGAAGCGAACAGCTATCCGAACCAGCCGGCGCCGATCGCATCGGTGGGCTCGTGGAGCTACATCCTGGCGCGCGAAACGCTGCCGGATGATGTCGCCTATCGGCTGGCGAAGACGCTGCACGGCGCCGAAGCTACGCTGGGCGCACGACTCGCACAGGCGAAGGAGACGACGGCTAGTAACACGGTGGCGTCAGCGCCTGATGTGGCGCTGATCCATCCGGGTGTGCTGAAGTATTTCAAGGAGATCGGGGTGGCGAAGTAGTTGGTCGTCTACTTCTTCCCCAACACACAAGCCGGGTCCGGCGGCCCGAATGCCTCCTCGCCGGAAATCTTTGCGAGGATCTTGTAGTAGTCCCACGGATACTTGGACTCTTCGGGTGACTTGACCTGCACCAGCATCAGGTCGTGCACCATCAACCCGTCCTCGCGCAGCCTGCCGTTGCGCGCGAAGAAATCCTCGATCGGCTTCTCGCGCATCTTGGCGGCGACCTTCAGCGGTTCGTCTGTGCCGGCCTCCTTGATGGCGTTGAGATAGACCATGGTCGACGAATAGACACCGGCCTGCCACATGGTGGGCATGCGCTTGGTCTTCTCGAAGAAACGCTTCGACCAGGCGCGGGTCTTGTCGTCCATGTCCCAGTAAAAGGCGGTGGTCAGCAGCAGGCCCTGTGCGGTCTGTAGCCCCAGCGAGTCGATGTCGGTGATCAGCGCCAGCAGCGCGGCCATCTGCTGGCCGCCCTTGAACACGCCGAATTCGCCGGCGGTCTTGATCTCGTTGATGTTGTTCGGCGGCCCACCGGCGATGCCGATGATCTTGGCCTTCGAGGCCTGCGCCTGCAGCACGAAGGACGAGAGGTCCGACGCGCCGAAGGGCGGACGCACCGAGCCGATCACCTTTCCGCCGGTCTTGGTGACGACGGCAGATGCATCGCGCTCCAGCGCATGGCCGAAGGCGAAATCGTCGGTGATGAAGAACCAGCTGTCGCCGCCGCGCTTCACCACTTCCTGCGCGGTGCCGACGGCGAGCGCGCGGGTGTCGAATACCCATTGCATCGTATAGGGCGAGCAGAACTTGCCGTGGAAGTCCGCAGCGCCCGTCGAATGGGTGATGAATAGGCGCTTGCGGTCGTTGGCGACGTTCTGCACAGCGAGACCGACGGCAGACACCGGCACGTCGACGATGAGATCGACCTGATCGACATCGTACCAGCGCCGCGCAAGCGATGCGCCGACATCGGGCTTCAACTGATGATCGCCGATGATGATGCTGATCGGCTTGCCGAGTACGGTGCCGCCGAAATCATCGACGGCCATCTGTGCGGCCGTCACCGAACCCTGGCCGGAGGGCGTCGAGGCCGGGCCGTTCATGTCGGTGAGCACGCCGATCTTGACGACGTCGTCGGAGATTTGCGCCGAGGCGGTTGATGCGAGGAGAGCGAAGGCAAGACCAGATATCACGGACAGCGAAGTACCGCGCATGAAGTTTCTCCCATATGTCGCGACACTTCGGCCGCGTGATGGAAGTGAGCTTAGGTCAGCCCCGGTCGTCGAGCAATGCAAGCCGCTCGGCTTCCGCGATGTCATCCATCGTATTGGCATTGAAGAATGGATCGACGGGATCGGCTGGCCATTCCACGGTGGCGAGACGATAGCGTGCCGTCCAGCGTCCGACCTTGCGGATATCGTCATTGACGAGCGCGTGCCGTAACTCACGGCGCAGGGAGACGTCCCACAAGCCGATGACGGGGTGCGACTGTCTTGCGGACGAGGCAACAGCAAGCTGCGCATTCTCCGCGATGCGGGCGTGATGCAAACGGGTAACAAGATCGCGCGGCAGGAACGGGCAGTCGCCGGCGACGCTGAGCATCCATGTGACGTCCGGCCGGTTGGCGGCCGTCCATTCCAGACCCGCAAGGATGCCGGCGAGGGGGCCGGGAAAATCCGCGACGTCGTCGGCAATCACGGGCAGTCCGAAGGACGCAAATCGCGCGGGATCCCCGTTGGCGTTCAGCACCAGTCCGTCGCATTGCGGTGCGACGCGCGCGATCACGCGGGCCAGGATCGTCGTGCCGCCAATCTCGCGCATCGGCTTGTCGCCGCCGCCCATCCGGCGAGCCAGACCGCCCGCGAGAAGCACGCCCAGAGTGGCCGGATATGTGTTCGTCATCGCCATACCGCTGCATATGACATTTGACGCCAGCCCGATATAACCAGTTGCACCAAGTGGAACCGCGCGATGCCTGTGACCAAGCTCGACCTGACCGGATTGAAATGCCCGTTGCCGGCGTTGATGACGCGCAAGGCGATGAAGGCACTGTCGGTCGGCGACCGGCTCGAAGTCCACTGCACGGACCCCCTGGCAGTGATCGACATCCCCGCGTTGATCCAGCAGAGCGGTGATCAGATCGAGACCTCTGAACGCAGCGGCGATGTGATGATCTTCTTCATCGAAAAACGAAATGCTGCGATTGCAAATCGCGATTGAATTGCTGCGATGCAGTGGAAATCATTGAGAAATTTTCGCTCCTGATACCTTTGGACTATCGACTCCCGCAGTCGCTTCTGGCCCTGTTCTAAAGTGCGAGTGCGCGTGAATCTTTGTCCGCGCGCTGCAGGGGAATTGACGAAGCGACTTTTTCAAATCGCAGACCGGCTCAGAAGGGTTGGCTGCAGGGGAGAACTTTCATGACAAGTGTGGGCAACGCCGGAACACTGTCTGGCACCAAGCCAGGATTGCTGGAACGCGAACGCATCATTGCGACCGCCGGCTTCAACCGGTGGCTGGTTCCACCTGCTGCACTCTGTATTCATCTCTGTATCGGCATGGCCTACGGCTTCAGTGTGTTCTGGCTGCCGCTGTCTCAGGCGATCACGACACCCGCGTCGAAGGAAGTGTGCGACGGCATGAGCCTCGCCACCGAGCTCTTCACCACCACCTGTAACTGGAAGGTCGCCAGCCTCGGCTGGATGTACACGCTGTTCTTCGTGCTGCTCGGCGTCTCCGCCGCGATCTGGGGGGGCTGGCTCGAGCGGGTCGGTCCGCGCAAGGCCGGCTTCGTCTCGGCGATGTGCTGGTGCGGCGGTCTCGTGCTCGGTTCGATCGGCGTCTACACGCATCAGCTCTGGCTGCTGTGGATCGGCTCTGGCGTGATCGGCGGCATCGGTCTCGGCCTTGGCTACATCTCGCCGGTATCGACGTTGGTGAAGTGGTTCCCGGATCGTCGCGGCATGGCGACGGGCATGGCCATCATGGGCTTTGGCGGCGGCGCGATGATCGGCTCGCCGCTCGCCAACCTCTTGATGAACTATTTCAAGACCCCGACCGATGTTGGTGTCTGGCAAACCTTCCTGGCCATGGGCGTCATCTACTTCGTGTTCATGACCATTGGCGCGTTCTCTTATCGCATCACGCCACCGAACTGGAAGCCGGAAGGCTGGACGCCGCCAGCGACCGCGAATGCGATGATCACCACCGGTCACGTGCATCTCGACAATGCGCACAAGACCAAGCAGTTCTGGCTGATCTGGGGCGTGCTTTGCTTGAATGTGTCCGCCGGCATCGGCGTCATCGGCATGGCATCGCCGATGCTGCAGGAAATCTTCGCCGGCAAGCTGATCGGCGCGCCCGACCTCTCCTTCAGCCAACTCTCGGCAGCGCAGAAGACTGCGATTGCCGGCATCGCAGCCGGCTTCGCGGGTCTGATCTCGCTGTTCAACATCGGCGGCCGCTTCTTCTGGGCGTCTTTGTCGGACAAGCTCGGCCGCAAGAACACCTACTACACGTTCTTTATTCTCGGCATCGTGCTCTATGCACTGGTGCCGACCTTCGCGGCAATGGGCAGCAAGGTCCTGTTCGTGCTGGCCTTCGGCATCATCCTCTCGATGTATGGCGGCGGCTTCGCGACCATCCCGGCCTATCTCGCCGATATCTTCGGCACCCAGTTCGTGGGTGCGATCCACGGCCGGTTGCTGACGGCCTGGGCGACTGCGGGCATCGTCGGTCCGGTGGTGGTGAACTACATCCGTGAATTCCAGATCGCCGCCGGCGTGCCGCGGGCGCAGGTCTATGACTTCACGATGTACATCCTCGCCGGCATGCTGGTGCTCGGCCTGATCTGCAACATGCTGGTGAAGCCGCTGGCGCCGCATTGGTTTATGAAGCCGGAGGAAGTCGCGAAGTTGCAGGCCAAGGGCGCCGAGGCGGCGTCGGCCGGTGGAGGCTCCTATGGCATTGGCAAGGGCGGTTTCGACGGCGCAGCCATTGCCTTCTGGGCCTTTGTCGGTGTCCCGCTGTGCTGGGGCGTCTGGCTGACGCTGCAGAGCGCCGCGCGTATCTTCCAGTAAAACCTGCGCGGGACCGGCAGCGAAAGCTTCCGGTCCCGTTTCACATCTGACGAACAATCTTCAAAACAAGCACATTCGGGGATAACGATGACACGCATCACTACGGGCCTCGTGGCCGCACTGTTCGTTGTGACTTCAATGGGCGTTGCTTCGGCGCAGGCGCCTGCGACGCCGGCAACTCCTGCGCCCGCAAAGATGAAGCTGAACAAGCAGAGTCTGAAGGACATGAAAGCGAAGTGGAGCGCCAACAAGGGCAAGCTCAAGGCCTGCCGCAAGGATGTCAAGGTCAAGGGCCTCGCCGGCGACGACCGCTGGTTCTACATCGAAGACTGCATGGCCAAGAGCTGAGCCGTAGCAAGAGCCGGGTCGTAGGATGGGTAGAGCGCAGGCGCGTAGTGCCGGAGCGAAACCCATCATTATCCGCGTACTGTATTGATGGGTTTCGCTTCGCTCTATCCATCCTACGGGCTTCGGGCCATTAGCCTGATCTTTATGCCGCGCCTATGAACAGGCGCGGCTGCCCGTCTCGATTTCATATGGCGATGTCCGCATCTTCCAGGCATCCCGACGCGCTCATGCGCCAGGGATTTGAGAAGACGGACAACGACCATGACGATGTTCTACAATCGCGATACCCAGCTGCACGATTTCTCGGCCGACAGCGCCTACCGCAGCTACCTCATCAGCCGCAATCAGCCGCCGATCGTCCATCACTCCAGTGATATCCAATGGAAGCGGCTCTGCGTAGCCATCAGGCTGACGCGTAACCACATCAAGGGCTTCTTCGCCGCCATCCATATGGCTTTGGTGGCCGACAAGATGCGCCGCGCGCGGCGTGAACTGGCGCGCGTCCGTGTGCGCGCCGCCGATACGCCGGTGCTTCCGGATCGCCGGAGCGTGCCATGAGGGAAGACCGTTCTGCAGCGCTGTTCGCGCGTATCGCCTCCTATGCGACCATCATGCCGGGCATTCTCGCCCGGCTATGGCGTTTCGTCATTGGACCTGCTGTCTATCGGCCGGCCGCGCATTATATGCGCGGACCCGGCCCGAAATGTCGTGAGAAGAACGAGCGCCCGCAAGCCTAGCGGGCGCGGCGCAGGGGCGGCGCGTCGTCGGGTTGTGCCCAGATCGCGTCCATCGCCGTGTGTACCTGCTGCTGCTCGGCATCTGTCAGCTCGGTCAGCGGCAGGCGCACGACGGCACTCCCCAGGCCCCGCAAGGTCAATGCATATTTCACTGCCGATGTGACCCGCTCCGGCGGCAGGGCTGTGGCGAGCGGCGCCAGCATGTCGGAGATGGTCGTCGCATAGCGCGGGCATCCCTGGCGGGCCGCGTAATACATGCCGCGGCAGAGCTGCGGCGCCACATTGGCCATCGCGGAGACAACGCCGTCGCCGCCGAGCAGCAGATAAGGCAGGGCTGCGGTGTCCTGTCCCGTCAGCATCCGGAAACCCACTGGCAGCAGCGACCGCAATCGCGCCAGTCGCCCGGCGTCGCCGGTGTCGTCGCGCAGGCCTATCAATCGTGGCGAGGCGGCGAGACCGATGAGCGTGTCGTCGGTCAGCGCACGAGCACAACGCGACGGTGCGTCATGCACAATGACCGGCAGCAATGTCGCCTCCAGGATCGCACGGAAATGCGCTGCGATGCCACTTGCCGTCGGGCGGTTGTAATACGGCACGACCGACATGACGGCATCGGCGCCGGCGGCCCATGCCAGCCGCGTCGATTCAATGGCGCGGCTGGTGCAGTTCGATCCCGCGCCGGCAATGATGTGGATGCGCCCGCGGGCGATGCCGGCGGCAGTCCGGATCAGCGTGGCGCGCTCGTTCGAGGTGAGCGTGTTGGCTTCGCCAGCGCTCTCGCCGATGACGATGGCGCTGGCGCCGGCGCAGACCTGACGCTCGCACAACCGCGCGAAAGTGACGAGATCAAGCGCGCCATGCGTGTCAAACGGTGTCGGCACGTCAGCGACGATGCCGTGCAGCCAGTCGTTGGCGCGATGGGAGGCATGAGCTTGCGGGAGGGCATGAGCCCGAAGAGCAACTGTGGACATGGCGGGAAGCTCAGGCGACGCGCCGTTGTTGCAACCGTTCGACAGAGGTTGCTGCCGTGAAAGGCAGGGCGTTCATATCGAGTTCGATGAGGCCCGCCGTCTCAATGATAGCTTCGGGGCGATGGCCGTTCTCGAACAGAGCATAACGCACGGCATTCGCGCGGCTGACGAACAACCCGCCGAATAGACCGTTTTGTTCCTGCGCGACCCACTGGCCGCGGCCATTCTTGCCTATAAAAACGAGGGATGAGCTACACGAGGGAGGTTCGATGGTGATCACTTGCAGTCTCCAGTTCATTCGCTTGAGCGAATGGCTGCAAGATGATCGGCCGCCCGTTTGAAAACGAGATGAGCGGCGGTGCCGCGTTATAGGGATTTCATAAGTGCGTTCGTTCGCACATCACCCACGCGGAACCATCATTCGCGATGGCGATTGATCGTTTCGATCACAGGGAGCATGGAATGGCGAAATATTCCAAGAAGGCCGCCGCAAAGGTCGCGCGGGCCATGGAGAAGCGCAAGGCCGGCACATTGCGAAGCGGGGGCTCGGGCAAGAAGGTGACCAGCAAGAAGCAGGCGATTGCCATCGGCCTGTCCGAGGCTCGCGCCGAGGGCAAGAAAGTGCCGAAGGCACCGAAGAAAAAGACGGTGAAGAAAGCCAGCAAGAAGACGGCGGGGAAAAAGAAAGCGGCCAAAAAACCCCGAAAGTCGACGAAGGCCTGAGGCTCCGCCGATGTACGTTGATCGACGAATATGAACCAATCTTCGTCATGCCCGGGTTTGTCCCGGGCATCCACGTCTTGGCGGGAGAAAAGACGTAGATGGCCGGGAAAGCCTGGCCATGACTGTATCTGCTCACTTGGTCTGCAGTGTCGCCTTCAGCAGGTGGTCCTTGCATTCATCGTCCTTGCCCTCCGCCATTGCTTCGCTGGCCAGGCCGATCTCGTCGGAGGCGGTCTTCTTTTGCTTGCCATCGGCCATCTTGGCGATGGCTTCGGCGACGAAGGCGATATTCGAGGCGTTGCATTCCCGTGTCTGCAGCTGCTGCGCCTGCGCTGCGACGGTCGACATCAGAGCGATGGCTATGATCATTCCAAAAATCTTCATGCGCTCAGCTTGCCTTGCGGTGCCGCGCCGATGACCGCGCGGCCTTCTTGGCCGGACGCTTGCGCGCCACATGTGGTCGTGACGACGAAGCGCGTTTGGTCGACTTGCCCTTGCCACCCTTGAGGCTCGCCTTCAGCGCATCCATCAGGTTGATGACGTTGTCCGGCTTCTCCTCCTTCTCGACGACCTTCACCGGCTTGCCCGCGGCCTTGCGCTTCACCAGCGTCTTCAGCGCGGTCTCATATTCATCCTTGAACTTGCTGGGATCGAAATGCGCAGCCTTGCTGTCGAGGATATGCACCGCAAGGTCGATCATGTCCTTAGAGATCTTCGGCGACTTGATATCGTCGAAATAGTCCTCCTCGTCGCGCACTTCATAGGGGAAGCGCAGCGTGGTGCCGAGCAGGCCCTTGCCGAGCGGCTCGATGGCGATGATGTGCTCCCGATTGGTGAGCACGATGCGCGCCAGCGCCACGCGGTCCTTGTCCTTCATGGCATCGCGGATCACGGCGAATGCATCGGCGCCGGCTTTGCCGTCGGGTGCGATGTAATAGGGGTTGTTCAGATAGCGCCGGTCGATCTCGTCGCGCGGCACGAAATTATCGATATCGATGGTGTGATTGCTTTCGATCTGCACGGCTTCGAGCTCTTCCTTCTCGATCTCGACATATTCGCCCTTGCTGATCTCATAGCCGCGGCCCTTCTGCTCTTTCTCCACGACGTCGCCGGTCTCGGCATCCACCATCTGCTGTTTCAGCCGATTGCCGGTCTCACGGTTGATCATGTGGAATTTGGTTTTCTCGATCGTGGTCGCGGCCGGATACAGCACCACCGGGCAGGTGACGAGCGACAGCTTGAGAGAGCCTTTCCAATAGGCGCGGGGCGGGGCCATACTCGTCCTCCAACTCGATCGACAAAAATGAAGCACGCAGGCCGCAAAGCATTGCGCTGGCGTGGATTTCCAGGAACTTCAACGGTAGTTCCCGGTTTTGGTTCCGGGCCGGATCCTGCGGCTTATGACGCGTTGAGTGAGGTTTGCCTTGGCCGACAAGCAGCTATCGATTTATCGCCGGAAACGCGATTTCGCGCAGACGAAGGAGCCCTCCGGGCAGATCGTGGTCGCGCCGGCGAAGCGTCGCCGTTTTGTGATCCAGAAACACGATGCCACGCGGCTGCATTACGATCTGCGGCTGGAGATGGACGGGGTGTTCAAGTCCTGGGCCGTCACGCGCGGGCCATCGATGGACCCCGCCGACAAGCGCCTTGCTGTCGAGGTCGAGGACCATCCGCTCGATTACGGCGATTTCGAAGGCACAATTCCCAAGGGACAATATGGCGGCGGCACCGTGCAGCTCTGGGACCGCGGCTATTGGGAGAGCGACGACCCGGACAAGGGCCTCAAGAAGGGCGATCTGAAATTCACGCTGGATGGCGAGAAGCTGCATGGTGGCTTCGTGCTGGTGCGCATGAAGCATGACCGCAATGGCGGCAAGCGGACCAACTGGCTGCTGATCAAGCATCGCGATGAGTTCGTGAAGGAGGGCAAGGCCAACACTGTCCTCGACAACGACAAGTCAGTTGCGTCCGGCCGGACCATGAGCGTCATCGCGTCAGGAAAAGGGAAGGCGCCAAAACCGTTCATGATCGCCAGGACGGCGAAGATCAAACCCGATGCTATCTGGGATTCCAGCGAGGGCAGTGCTGCCGATGCGCGCGCCAGCAAGGTCGGCAAGACCAAGGCTGATGTTGGCCAAGCTGCACAAAAGACTGAAGCGAAGAAAGTCGTGACAAAGAAAGCGGCCAAACCATCGGCGAAGCCGGTCAAGGTCGCAAAGATGCCCGGCTTCGTCGCACCTCAACTTTGCACCATCGTGGAGCGGCCGCCCTCCGAGAATGGCTGGGTGCATGAGATCAAGTTCGACGGTTACCGCGTGCAACTCCGCGTCGAAGACGATGAGGCCACGCTGAAGACACGCAAGGGGCTCGACTGGACCGACAAATTTCAGGCCATCGCCAAAGAAGCCACCGGCCTGCCGGACGCGATCATCGATGGCGAAATTGTCGGCCTCGATGCCAATGGTGCCCCGGACTTCGCGGCGCTGCAGGCGGCGCTGTCGGATGGCGAGACCGATACCCTCATTTTTTTCGCGTTCGACCTTCTGTTCGCCGAAGGTGAAGATCTGCGGAAGCTGCCGCTCGGCGATCGCAAGGAGAGATTGAAGGCGCTACTCGACAAAGCCCGCGGTCGTCGCAAGGAAAATCTGATTCGCTATGTCGATCATTTCGAGAGCGGTGGTGACGCCATCCTGCAGTCGGCCTGCAAACTGTCGCTGGAAGGCATCGTCTCCAAGAAATTGTCGGAGCCCTATCTGTCGGGCCGCTCGCAAAACTGGACCAAGGCGAAATGCCGCGCGGGCCATGAGGTCGTGATCGGTGCATGGAAGAGCAATGTGGGAAAATTCCGCTCGCTGATGGTCGGCGTCAACAGAGGCGACCATCTCGCTTATGTCGGGATCGTTGGTACCGGCTTCGGCCAGGACAAAGTCACGCGCATCATGCCCGCATTGAAGAAAGCGGCGGCAAAGACCAGCCCGTTCGGCGGCAAGGAGACGCCGCCGGGTGGCCGGGACGTGCACTGGCTCAAGCCCGAACTCGTGGCCGAGATCGAGTTTGCTGGCTTCACCGGCGCCGGCATGGTGCGTCAGGCGTCGTTCAAGGGGCTGCGGCAGGACAAGCCGGCCGATGAGGTCGAGGCCGAGACGCCGAAGAAGACCGCGCTCGCCGAACCGAAGCCGAAGCGCGGTGTGAAGCAGCCAGCGAAAACCTCCACAAAGAAAGCCGTGCCAGCAAAGGCGGCAGCGGGCTCCATGGTCGTGATGGGTGTGGCGATCTCTAAGCCTGACAAGGAGCTATGGCCGGATGCTGGCGATGGCGAGCCGGTCACCAAACGCGATCTCGCGGCGTATTTTGAAGCCGTCGGTGGCTGGATGATGGACTATCTCAAGGGCCGTCCGTGCTCGATCGTGCGCGCACCCGACGGCATCGATGGGCAGCAGTTCTTCCAGCGCCACGCAATGCCTGGGACATCGAACCTGCTCGAACTCGTGAAAGTCTCCGGTGACCGCAAGCCTTACCTGCAGATCGATCGCGTCGAGGGTCTCGCGGCCGTCGCGCAGATCGGCGGGCTCGAACTGCATCCCTGGAATTGCGCGCCGGATGCGCCGGATACACCGGGGCGTCTGGTGTTCGATCTCGATCCGGCGCCTGATGTGGAGTTCATTGCCGTCATGGATGCGGCACGCGAGATGCGCGAACGGCTCTCGGGTCTCGGCATGGAGAGTTTCTGCAAGACAACCGGCGGCAAGGGCCTGCATGTGGTGGCACCGCTGCTGCACGGCGCGAAGGACAAGGTTGACTGGAAGACGGCGAAGATGTTTGCGCAGGCCGTATGCCAGCAGATGGCCAGTGACGACCCAGAGCGCTATCTGCTCAACATGTCGAAGAAGCTGCGTGGTGGAAAGATTTTCCTCGATTATCTGCGCAACGACCGGATGTCGACCGCGGTCTCGGTGCTGTCGCCGCGGGCGCGAAAGGGGGCCACGGTGTCGATGCCGCTGACATGGGCGCAGCTGCGTAAAGATTTGGATCCGAAGAATTTCACTGTGCGCAGCGTCCCGGCGCTGCTGGCGAAGAGCAAGTCGTGGACGGGTTACGAGGATGCTGCGTCGTCGATCAAGGCTGCGATCGGAAAAATGAAATGACTCTCCCCGTCATTACTCGTTTTCGCGGGTAATGACGGGGAGAGCGTACGCGCATGGAAAAACGCGCGATCCTTCCGGATCGCGCGCCTTAAAATCAATATCCGCTCTTACAGCTTACCAAGCAACAGGAGGATCAGCAGAATTACCACGATGAGGCCGAGACCGCCGCCGCCGTAATAGCCGGTGCCGTAGAACGGACCGCCGCCGATACCGCTGAAACCACCGAGCAAGGCGATAATCAGGATGATCAGAATAATCGTACCAATGGACATGAATGTCTCCTCAGCCTGGCAGACGGACGAGCCGGCTGCCTTCATGCGGTAAAAACGCGCAGGCGCCCGCAAGGTTCCAGGGTTGAAACCTTCATTGCGACTACCGCTGGACGAATTCGCGCCTACATATGAACTAACAAAGGATCCCTTGATGTCTGCACCGCTCGTCGTCTCTATCCCTCACAGCCTCGGCCGCGAGGAAGCTGCGCGCCGGCTCAAGACAGGACTGACACGCGCAGCAACTAATGTACCAATGTTGAAAGTTGACGAGGAGCGCTGGGACGGCGACCGGATGATCTTCCGCGTCCATGCCCTGGGCCAGGCGGCGTCCGGTCATGTCGATGTGGCCGAGGATCATGTCACCGTCGAAGTGGTGCTGCCCTGGCTGCTGCAGCGTTTCGCCGAGGTGGCGCAGGCAGCGATCAAATCGCGCGGAAACCTGCTGCTCACGAAAAAGAGTTGAACCGGCGATTGCTGCGTGCAGAAAATCTCACGCATCTTCAATGCCTGCTGCTGTGCAGCATAAAAATGCCGTGCGATAGTGCGGCGCACGCGAGTTTGATCGTAAACTACTCGCAAACAATTTGATGAAAAGCTTTGAGCACGCGGAGGAAGGGAACCGACCTTTCTCGAGTCGGCACGACATCCGCCAGGCCGTCCGGCCATCGATCCCGGGCGGCCTTGTCGTGTGTGCTATCGCAAACGCGTCGAACGAATGCGTTTCGGCGCAGCATGTGCCTTCACGATCGCCATCGGAAGCTGCCTGAAGAGTTTGGCAACGGAAAGCTCGCTCGTGCCATTCTTCGGCGGAGAACCTTCAACGAGGTAGCCGGGCGCGATCACGGTTGCGTCGAACGCCGTCGTCTCCGGCCAATGCCGCCCGCCCTGCGTCGCTTCGAAAAAGACGCGCGGGATCACGACGATCGCCGCGTCGCGCTGATGCCGCCGCGCAAAGGCGATGATGTGCGCGGCATGAGGTCCGGTCACTTCAAGTGGTTCGTAATCGCCATCGGTGAAGACGGCTGCCATCTCGGTGCGGTGTTTCAACAGCTCGCGCGTCCAGGCGAGCTTGATGTGGCCATCATCCCAGTGTTGCGCCAGCGCTGCCCAATCCGGTTGGTGCAGTGCCTTCAGCACTTTCGCGCGTTCGGCGAAATCCACCGGGCGGCGGTTATCGGGATCGACCAGCGAGAAATCCCAGAATTCGGTGCCCTGATAGAAGTCTGGCATGCCGGGAATGGTCGCTTTCAGCGTGATCTGGCTGAGTGAATTCAATGCGCCGATCAGCGATGTGCGTTTGGCAAAGGTCTCAAGCGCTGCAAGAAATTCCGGCGACTGGGCCGGGTCGAGAATGCGCTCCAGAAACGTGCGCAGACCCTTCTCATAGGCGTCGTTCGGGTTGAGCCAACTCGTTTCCTGCTTGCCCTCGCGCGCCGCCTTCAGCGCATAGGCCTGCATCCGCTCGAGGAAGGAATTGTCCCGCCCGCCGAGCGGCCAGGCGCCGATAAGCGCCTGGTACAACATATACTCGAACGCTGCGGAGGGCGCGCGCATCTCGCCGTCAACAACCAGATGCGGCGCGTTCAGCAACTTCCAGCGACCGACCGCACTGGCCCATTCACCGGGCATTTCGGCCAGCGCCAGCAAACGCGCGCGGGCATCCTCGCCGCGCTTGGTATCGTGGGTGGCGGTCGAGGTCATGCCATGCGGCCGCTCGAGCGCGCGTGTGATCATTATCTCGTGGAACGTGGCGACAGGTATCGCTTCCGCTGCCGGTTCGCCGCCAACTTCGTTGAACGCCAGCAGGCGATGATAGCGATAGAAGGCGGTATCTTCGAGCGACTTCGCCATCGTCGGCCCGGTGAACTGCTGCACCTTCAATGCAAAGCGTCGTACCCGCGGCTTGCTATGCGCGGGGCGGCCGGGCTTCAGCAGGTCCAGCGTCAGAGCGTCGCGCAGGAAGTCAAACAAGCCTTCATCGGCGCCGAACCACTCGGCGCGAGCCTTCTCGATGGTCGTGGCGATCAGTTGCCGATCGAGGGCCGATGGGCCGGCGGCGGAGAGATAGGTGCGATAGACCGGGAAATGCAGCACGTAGAGTTCGAAAGCCTGACGCAGCGTGTCGGCGGAGAAGTCGCGTGTCGAATAATGTCCGTTGGCGATCCGTGCCAGCAGACGCGTCAGCACGGTGAATTCGCTGAGTAGCAGCGTATCGAGCACGCGGCGCTTGGCTTCCACCAGTTGCGGTTCGAATTTCGGTGAGACATTGCTTACCTGTCGCCAGGTTTCGCCCAGTGGTTCCAGGCCTTTTTCTTCGACCAGCACCTGCGTGATCACATTGAGCCATTCATAGCCGGTGGTGCCATGCACACCGGCGAAGGGCACCAGCTTCTCGTGCTCGCCGAGAATCTTCTCGACCACGACATAGAATGGTTTGGTACCGTTGCCATGCGCCTCGCGGATCAGCCGGCGCAGCCGTTGGAAATATTGCGAGGGATCGTGAAGGCCGTCGATGTGGTCCAGCCGCAACCCCTGCAGCTTGTCTTCGGCAATCAGCTGTTTGACGAGCGAATGGATCGCCTCGAACGTATCGGCGTCCTCGATACGCAGACCAGCCAGCGTATTGACGTCGAAGAAGCGGCGGTAGTTGATCTCGCTCGATGCCAGGCGCCACTGACCGAGCTTGTAGTGCTGGCGCTCCAGCAACATGTGCATGGCTTGAATCTGGGCGGCCCGATCCGGCCCGGCGCGATAGGCGTCGAGGCCGCGCGTGATAACCTCGGCAGCGCCGTCGATCGACACCAGCTGCTGCTTGAAAGCCGGCGCTTCCCGCCGGTTGGGATGGCGGAGGCCCTTGTGCTTGGCCGCCAGTGTCAGCATTGCCCGGCCGGCTGGCGTGTTGCCGGCATCGGCTTCCTTGACGATGGTGCGCAGCATCTCGCTGTAGCGCTCCGGTGCGATCGGCAGCCGATGTTCAAAATACCAGGCCGAGAAGCTGCCTTCCTCGGCGTCGTATTTCAGCTCGATCTCACCATTGTCCAGCGCCTGGCCATATGAGCTGCCGATGATCGGCAGCAGCAAGCCGCCGCGTGCGCGATAGGGAAGGGTGTCCCAATCGATGTCGAAGGAGACGGCGTGCGGCGAGGTCTGTCCCCATTCCAGCACGTCGAGCCACCACGGATTGTCAGCGAAATGCACGCCCACATGATTGGGCACGAAGTCGAGGATCAGGCCGATATCGTTGGCCTTCAGCGCGGCACTCAGGCGCTCGAAACCTTCGTCGCCGCCCAGCTCTGGATTGAGCTTGGTGTGATCGACAATGTCATAGCCATGAGTCGAGCCCGCGCGTGATTTCATGAAGGGCGAGGCATAGAGATGGGTGATGCCGAGCGCTTTCAGATAGGGCACGATGCCCGCGGCGGCATCGAAATCGAAATCCTTGGTGAGTTGAATACGGTAGGTCGCGACGGGAATCGCAGGGGCCATTATGTGTCTCCGATCCGCCATATGACGGACCACGGCGTCCCCACGCCGGTGCTGGTGTTGCCCCAAATCGTCGTGCCGCCGGTCGGCGGTGTCGCGGTCACCGCTGTGCCGGATAGATTGGCCGCAAGATGCAGCCGGCTGCCGTCGCCCATCTTCCAGAACGCGGTCAGCAATCCATTGTCATCAGCCTCTGCCTTGCCGAAGCGTGCGCCGGCGAGGCGTGGCACGATGTGCTGCTTGCGCAGCGCGAGCAGCTCGCGAACCAGCGTCAGCCGTCTCTTGCCCGCCGTCGTTTCGCGATTGTCCCAATCGATGAAGGCCGAGCAGAAGGAGCTCTCGTCCAGCGGATCGGGGATCTCGTCGCCATACTTTTCGTAGGCGCTGGCGAATTCCTTCTTGCGGCCATTGCGCACGGCATCGGCGAGATCGCCTTCGAAATCGCAGAAAAACGGGAACGGCGCTTTCGAGCCCCATTCCTCGCCCTGAAACAGCATCGGCACCATCGGCGCCAGCAATGTGATGGCCAGTGCAGCTTCGATGGCCTCGGGTTTGGCCAAAGTCTCCAGCCGATCGCCAAGCGCGCGGTTGCCAATCTGGTCGTGGTTCTGCAGGAAATTCACGAAGGCCGCCGGTGCGAGTTCGCCTGATGGTTCGCCGCGTTCAGCGCCTGCGCGATGCGCTGAGGGTTGTCCCTGATAGGCGAATCCGGAGCCCAGCGCTTGCACGATGTGATCGAGCGGCTTTTGCGCGTAGTCGCTGTAATAGCCGTTATCTTCGCCGGTCAGAAGCACGTGCCAGGCGTGATGATAGTCGTCGTTCCACTGTGCGCGATATTGGCCGCACGGCGGGTTGGTGGCGGGATCGAGCAGGGTGGCACGGTTGTCGTCGTTTTCCAGAACGAGATGGATGTGCCGGCCGGTATCGGCGACGAGCTTGCCGACTTCGCGGCTCAGCTCATGCAGCATCGGGATCTCGCCCTGTTCGACTATGGCATGAACGGCGTCGAGTCTGAGCCCATCGAAGCGATAATCGCGCAGCCATGCCACGGCGTTCTCGATGGCATAAGCGCGGACCTGCGGCAGACGATAGTCGATCGCCGAGCCCCATGGCGTATCGGCACCGCCGAAGAAATTCGGCGCATAGAGGCCGAGATAATTCCCTTCCGGTCCGAAGTGATTGTAGACGACGTCGAGAAACACCATAAGCCCGCGCAGATGCGCTTCGTCGATCAAGGCCTTCAGGTCCTCGGGGCGGCCGAACATCGCATCCGGCGCGTACCACAATACGCCGTCATAGCCCCAATTGCGCTTGCCGGCGAAATCCGCGAGCGGCATCAGCTCAAGCGCGGTGATTCCGGTGGCGACGAGATGATCGAGCCTGTCGATCATGGTGCGATAGGTGCCTTCCGGCGTGTAGGTGCCGACATGGGTTTCTAGCAGCACGGTTTCTTCCCACGGCCGCCCACGCCAGTCCGCTGCGCGCCACGCATATGTCCCGTGATCGATGACTTGCGACGGGCCATTGATATCATCCGGCTGGAAGCGTGAGCCGGGGTCGGGCACGTCGGTCTTGTCGTCAATCCTGAAGCGATAGGTGTCGCCAGTCTCGACACCTGCGACCTCCGCGGTGAACCAGCCGTCATCGCCGGGCTTCAAGGGATGGGATTGATCGCCAAGCACCACGTCGACGCGTTGCGCAGCCGGTGCCCAGAGGCGGAAGATCGCGCCTTTCTCAGTCAGCCGTGGTCCGAACAAATGAGCGCTCATGCCGGCGTCCCCGCAAAGGCAAGCACCGAGCGCGGCGGCGCATCGATGTCGCTACCGGGAGGCAGGATAGCGATGGAGAGCTTTTCGTCAGCGGTGTTCAACACCTGCCGCCAGTTCTTGTATTCCAGCATCTTCGGCAGCTTGAACGGAATGCCCTCGGGCGCCGCATTCAGCACGATGAAAATCGGGTTGGTGTTTTCACCGGAAGCGCTGAGTACATAAGAGAGAAAGCGCCCGTCGGGAAACGCCCAGTCGGTCTCGGTCATCTCGTCGGCCGAGGGGGTCAGCCACAGCACGCCATAGCTGCCGTCGGCGCGGCGGCCGTCGAGCCAGCGTTGCGTGGTGATCTGCGGAAAGCGCTGTCGTAGCTGCGCCATATGGCCGATGAAGTCGGTGAGATCGTCGTCCTTGTCGCCGAGATTGTCCCAGGTCACCCAGCCGATCTCGTTGTCCTGGCAATAGGCATTGTTGTTGCCGCCCTGCGTATTGCCGACCTCGTCGCCAGCCAGCAGCAGCGGCACGCCCTGCGCGAGAAACAGACAGGCAAGCTGGTTCTTGCGCAGCTGTCGACGCAGCGCCAGCAGCTCGGGATCGTCGGTCGGGCCTTCGACGCCGAAATTGTTGCTGAGGTTATCCGAGGAGCCATCGCGATTGTCCTCGCCATTGGCCTCGTTGTGCTTCTCGTTATAGGCAAAGAGGTCGGCCAGCGGGAAACCGTCATGCACGGTGACATGGTTGATCCCGGCGCGTTGCTTGCGTCCGTCATGATTGAACACATCAGACGAGCCGGTCATGCGGCTGGACACTTCGCCAATCAGTGAGCCTTCGCCGCTCCAGTAGCGGCGCATGGCGCTGCGATATTTGTCGTTCCATTCCGACCATTGCGACGGGAACGCGCCGACCTGGTAGCCGCCCATGCCGAGATCCCAGGGCTCGGCGACCATTTTGACGTTCGCGAGAACAGGGTCCTGCCGGATCGCGGTGAGGAAGCCGCTATTGCGATCGAAGCCGTTCGGTCCGCGCGCCAGCGTGGTCGCAAGGTCGAAACGAAAGCCATCCACGTGACACACCTCGACCCAGTAGCGCAATGAATCCATCACCATCTGCAACACGCGCGGATGCGTAAGGTTCATCGAGCTGCCACAGCCCGTGAAGTCGTCATAGAATCGTGGATTGTCCGGCATTAGCCAGTAATAGGAGGCGTTGTCGATGCCGCGATAGGACAGCGTCGGGCCGAGATGATTGCCTTCGGCGGTGTGGTTATAGACCACGTCGAGCATCACCTCGATGCCCGCGTCATGCAGCCGCGCGACCGTCGTGCGGAACGCATCGAGCGGATTGTCGGTGCCGTAGCGCGCTTCCGGGGCGAAGAAGGAGAGGGTGTTGTAACCCCAGTAATTCACCAGCTTCATTTCCACCAGCCGGCGGTCATCGACAAAGCTGTGCACCGGCAGCAGCTCGATGGTGGTGACGCCAAGCCGTTTGAGATGCTCGATCATCGACGGCGACGACAGTCCGCGATATGTCCCGCGCAGCCCAGGCGGCACGTCCTTGCGGGTCTGCGTCAGGCCCTTCACATGGGCCTCATAGATGATGGTGTCTTCCCACGGCACGCTCGGGCGCGCTTCCTTGCGACCCCAGTTGAAGGTCTCATCGACCACCACGGCCTTGGGCATGCCGCGCGCATTATCGCGGCGGTCGAAGGAGAGGTCCTCGCGCGACGAGCCGGTGCGATAGCCGAAATGTGCATCGCTCCAGACGAGACGTCCGGCCAGTTTCTTGGCATAGGGGTCGAGCAGCAGCTTGTGCGCATTGAAGCGATGCCCATGCTCCGGCTCATAGGGGCCGTGCACGCGATAGCCATAGAGCTGCCCCGGCGAGACATCGTTGAGATAGCCGTGAAAGACGTGCTCGTTATATTCCGGCAGTTCGATGCGCTCGAGCTCGCGCCGCCCCTGGCTGTCGAACAGACACAGTTCGACCTTGGTGGCATTCGCAGAGAACAAGGCGAAGTTGGTCCCCCGTCCGTCCCAGCTTGCGCCGAGGCGGGAGGGCGTGCCGGCGGATAGTCTCATGCTCTAGAATTCCGGTACGAGAAAGAGTGCGGCCAGCGGTGGAAGGGTCAGACTGAGTTCGGGGACAAGCCCCTTGGCAATGACTTCGCCCGAATTGCCGACATTGCTGCCGCCATAATGCGCGGCGTCGGAATTCAGAACCTCGCGCCAGGTGCCGGTGAACGGCACGCGAACGCGGTAATCACGATAGACGTTCGGTGAGAAGTTCACGACCACGAGGCACTGCGTCCGCGGGTTAGCGCCCTTGCGCAGCCAGGCGAAGACGTTGTTGCCGGCATCGTCGGTGATCATCCATTCGAAGCCGGCGGGATCGCAATCGAGTTCATGCAGTGCCGGCTGGTTGCGATACAGCTCGTTGAGATCGCGGATCAGCGAATGAATTCCGGCATGCTTGTCCTGCCCCAGCAGGTGCCAGTCCAGCGACGTGTCGTGATTCCATTCACGCTCTTGGGCAAATTCGCAGCCCATGAACATCAGCTTCTTGCCGGGATGTCCGAACATGAAGGCGTAATACGCACGCAGATTGGCGAACCGTTGCCAGTCGTCGCCGGGCATGCGGCCAAGGATCGATTTTTTGCCGTGCACGACTTCGTCATGCGATAGCGGCAACACGAAATTTTCCGAGAAGGCGTATTGCAGCCCGAACAGAATGTCGCCGTGCTGGAAGCGGCGATAGATCGGATCCTTGCTGATGTAATTCAGCGTGTCATGCATCCAGCCCATGTTCCACTTGTAGCCGAATCCCAGTCCGCCGAATTCGACGGGACGCGATACTTGCGGCCATGCAGTGGATTCCTCCGCTGCAGTGGTCGCATTTGGAAATTTGGCGAAGACTTCGGTGTTGAAGCGGCGCAGGAAGCTGACGGCCTCGATATTCTCGCGGCCACCATATTTGTTCGGAATCCAGGCGCCGGCTTCGCGGCTGTAATCGAGATACAGCATCGAGGCCACGGCATCGACGCGCAGCCCATCCACATTGTAGCGCTCGAGCCAGAACAGCGCATTGGACACCAGGAAGTTCACCACCTCCGTGCGCCCGTAGTTGTAGATCAGCGTGCCCCAGTCCATGTGCCGGCCCTGCAGCGGGTTGGCATGTTCATAAAGGGCAGTGCCGTCGAAATTGCCGAGGCCATGCGGATCGTCGGGGAAGTGCCCGGGCACCCAGTCGAGCAGCACGCCGAGCCCCTCAGCATGACAGGCGTCGATCAGCAACGCGAATTCTGCCGGCGTACCGAAGCGGCTGGTCGGCGCATACATGCCGGTCGGCTGATAGCCCCACGAGCCGTCAAACGGATGTTCGTTGACGGGCAGGAACTCCACATGGGTGAATCCGAGATCGCGAGCATAGCGCGGCAGCGTCTCCGCGAGGTCGCGATAGGTCAGCCATTCATTGTCACCCTTGCGGCGCCACGAGCCCAGATGCACCTCATAGATCGACATCGGCTTGTTCAGCGCATTGATGTGATCTGGGGCAGGGCGCGGTTGCGGGATCCTGGTTTCGTCGAGCACGATCGACGCCGTGGAGGGCCGCAGTTCGGCGGCGAAGGCCATCGGGTCGGATTTCTGCGTCAACTGTCCATGCGGGCCGATGATATCGAACTTGTAGTGATCGCCGGGCGTCGCGCCTGGGATGAACAGCTCCCAGTAGCCGGGGCCGCGCACGCGCATAGGATGACGCCGCGCGTCCCAGAAATTGAAATCACCGACCACGCTGACACGCCTTGCATTGGGTGCAAGCACGACGAAGCCGACGCCGCTGACGCCTTCAAGCACCATCGGATGGGCGCCGAGCTTGTCGTAGAGCCGCTGATGGGTACCTTCACCGAGCAGATAGAGATCGAATTCAGTCAGGATCGGCGGAAAACGATAGGGGTCCTCAAGATCGACGGATCTGTCGCCATAGCGCGCACGCAATTGATATTTAGTCGAGCCATTGGCCAGCGCGCCGACGAACAGCCCGGCATCATGCACACGCTCCAATGCGGTCGTCGCTCCGTGATCATCGATGGCATCGACCTTCACAGCTTCCGGCAGGAAAGCACGCACGACCGTCTTGTCGGCTTCCTTGTGGGGGCCGAGATAGTGAAATGGATCGGAGTGGCGGCCTTCGACGATTGCGTAAGCCTCGGCGGGCAAATTGGTCATACGGCTTCCTCAGAATACTGGTTCAGAATGCGCAGAATGCCAGTCAGTGGCACCCGCAGCCAATCTGGCCGATGCGCGAGTTCGTATTCGATTTCATAAAGCGCCTTCTCCAGAAGGAAGAAGTTCAGCATTTCTTTGGTGGCCCCCGCGTCTGCCGGCCACAGCCGCACATCCGTCATGGTCTCGCGATAGGCGTCAACGAATGCCATGGTGGCACGTTCCCGCCAGGCGTCCAGTGCGGCAGCCAGCTTGCCGGTTTCGTCCGAAGTGACCTTGAGCGCCCGTTCCAGCGCTGCCGTTGCGGAATAATCGATCGAGCGAATGAGCCCGGCGATATCACGTGCAGCGGGCGCCTTGCGGCGGCGCTCATCGATCGGCCTGCGCGGTTCACCCTCGAAGTCGATGATGAAGATATCATCCTTGACGATCAGCATCTGGCCGAGATGGAAATCTCCGTGATGGCGGATCTTCAGTCCATCGATATTCTCCGGCAGCAGCTCGGTCAGCCACCCCCGCAAGCCGTGGCGCAGTTCCAGCACCTGGTCGATCAGTGCGCGATCCGAATCCTTTGCAGCATTGCGACGTTGGGCGAGCGCACTGAATACCGGCTCGGCGCGCGTGACGATTTCGCTGATCCACAGTTTGATGTCGTCAGGCGACGTCGGCTCCGGCTTGAAATCCGGGATGTCGTCGCGGCTGGCCAGCGCCATCTGCATCTCGGCGACGCGGCGGCCGGTCTGCGACATATAGAGCAGATACGGCACCTGCTCTTCACTGTGCGGGGCGTGGTCATCCACCGCCAGCAGGCGCTGCTCATCGGCGAAACGGTCGAGATAGGCCGATGTCACCGTCCAGGCATCGCCCTGATTCTGGACGAAGGCATGCACGATGGCGACGGCGCTGCGTTGATCACCCTCGACCAGTTCGACGCTGCCAAGCAGAGCCGGCGTGTTGGTGAAGCCGGCGATGTCGGTCAGGAAGCGGCTGACCTCTATCTCCGGATTGATGCCGGCCTGCAGCTTGCGATAGATCTTCACCACATAGTCGTTATCGACCAGAGCGGTGCTGTTGGACTGCTCGGTTTCCACCGCACGGATATTCTCGAGCGAGGCAGCAGGCTTTTCGGCAAGCTTCGTGGTCGGCCGGAACTCAAGGCGATTGCCTTCTTCCTCGACCGTCAGCGATGTGCGCAGATTGTGCAGCAGCAGCGCAATGAAGATGTGGTCGGTGGCGACGTCGAGCAGGGTACCTTCGCGCGCGCCCTGACGAACCGCGGCAAAGGCTTTCGGATTGTAGCGTTCGCGGTCGAAGCGGGTCCACTCGATCTGCATGGGCAGCAGATAGCGCGTCGCCACATTGCGCTGCGTGGTCTGAAAAAACACCAGCCATGGACGGTTGTCGCCGATCTCGCAGAACGGAATCGCGCCGGTGAGTACGGGCTGGATCGCCTTTGGCTGTCGCTCCGGATACCAGCGGCTGCGTGCCAGGAAGGAAGGCAGCACGTCGCGCTCGAACACGCCGCGCGTACGGGCGAGAGTCATCCAGGTCGAACCAAGCGGCACCACCAGCGTTTCGAATTCTGGCACCACCGGCGGCTGCGAATGTTCGGAGACATCGCGGAGCTGCAGCTGGAACCAGTAGAAGCCGTAAGGCGCCAGCGTAATCATGTAAGGCAGATCGCCGATCGGCGGAAATTTGGTGCGGCCGAGCATTTCCAGTGGCACGCGTTCCTTCCACGGCGACAGATCGAGTTCGGTGGCCTGCGCTGCGCGCGACAGGTTGGCGACACAGAGGATCGCTTCGTCGCCGAGCTGGCGCACATAAGCGAGAACGGAGCGGTTGTCGGGGCGGATGAAGGTCATGGTGCCGCGGCCGAAAGCCAGCGTCGATTTCCTGACAGCAATGAGCCGCTTGGTCGCCGACAGCAGTGACGACAGGCTGCGCGACTGCGCCTCCACGTTCACGGACTCGTAGCCGTAGATCGGATCCATGATCGGCGGTGCATAGAGCCGCGCGGGATCGGCGCGCGAGAAGCCGCCATTGCGGTCCGGTGCCCATTGCATCGGTGTGCGTACGCCGTTGCGGTCGCCGAGATAGATATTGTCGCCCATGCCGATCTCGTCGCCGTAATAGATGATCGGCGTGCCGGGGAACGACAGCAACAGTGAATCCAGCAGCTCGATCTTGCGGCGGTCGTTGTCCATCAAGGGCGCCAGGCGACGGCGAATGCCGACATTGATGCGCGCGCGCGGATCGTTGGCATAGGTCGACCACAGATAGTCGCGCTCGACGTCGGTGACCATTTCCAGCGTCAGCTCGTCGTGATTGCGCAGGAACATCGCCCATTGGCAGTCGCCCGGAATGTCCGGCGTCTGCCGCATGATGTCGGTGATCGGGAAGCGGTCCTCCTGCGCCAGCGCCATATAGATGCGCGGCATCAGCGGGAAGTGATATGCCATGTGGCATTCGTCGCTGTTGCCGAAATATTCCTGCACGTCCTCCGGCCACTGATTGGCCTCCGCGAGCAGCAGCTTGCCCGGCGCATAGGCGTCGAGCTCGGCGCGCAGATGTTTGATGACCTTGTGCGTCTCCGGCAGGTTCTCGTTATTGGTGCCGTCGCGCTCGACAAGATAGGGGATCGCGTCCAGACGGAATCCATCGACGCCGGCATCCAGCCAGCGTTTCATTACCTGTACCACGGCGGAGACGACGCGTGGATTGTCGAAATTCAGATCCGGCTGATGCGAGAAGAAGCGGTGCCAGTAATAGGCCTTGGCCTCCGGATCCCAGGTCCAGTTCGACTTTTCGGTATCGGTGAAGATGATCCGGGTGCTTTGATATTTCTGGTCGGTGTCGCTCCAGACATACCAGTTGCGGGCGGATGAGCCTGCCGGGCTGCGGCGGGCGCGTTTGAACCAGTCGTGCTGGTCCGAGGTGTGATTGATGACGAGTTCGGTAATCACACGCAAACCGCGGCGCTTGGCTTCATGGATGAAGCGCTTGAAGTCCTTCATCGTGCCGAAGTCGGGATGGATCGAACCATAGTCGGCTATGTCGTAGCCGTCGTCGCGGCCAGGCGACGGATAGAACGGCATCAGCCAAATGGTGGTGACGCCGAGGTCCTGCAGGTAGTCCAGCTTCTCGGTCAGGCCGATAAAGTCGCCGATGCCGTCATGGTTGCTGTCAGCGAAGGTCTTCACATGCAGCTGATAGATGATGGCGTCCTTGTACCAGAGCTTGTCGATCTCCTCTGCGCGCTGTTTCGTTTTCGCGTCGATTTCGGTCATGACGTTCATTGGTGACGCTTTCAGGCGAGGCAACGGAAGAAGACGGCGGGATCGCGCTGGGGGTCGAGACGCAGGCGGATGCCGCCCCATTCGACGCCATGGCGCTCGCCGGTGATGATGTTTTCGACGGCGGCGACGTTGCGTTTCTCGCCATCGACCGTGACTTGCGTGTCGATCGGCAGCCAGAATTCATAGGGATCGCGCGACAGCGCGATGGCGCCGGCGACCGTATTGGTGCCGTCGACCGACTGCTTCACGAAGCCGATGATGTTGTCGTTGTCGACCGGCATGAAGCGCAGGTTTGACGTCTGCTGCAGCGCCGTGTTGGCGCGGCGCGCATGGTTCAGCGCGGTTATGTAGGGTTTGATATTGCCCGGCGCGTTCCAGTCGCGAGTCCTGATCTCGTATTTCTCGGAGTTCAGATATTCTTCCTTGCCCGGGATCGGCTCGTGTTCGAGCAGTTCGAAGCCGTTATAGATGCCGTAGGTCGACGACAACGCGGCCGCCAGCGCCACCCGCGCCTTGAACATCCAGGCTTCGCCGGATTGCAGGTGATAGGGCAGGATGTCCGGCGTGTTGACGAAGAAGTTCGGGCGATAGAATTCGCGCTCGGGATAGCCGCATAGCTCGTTGAGATACTGCTCGATCTCCCACTTCGCGGTGCGCCAGGTGAAATAGCTGTAGCTCTGCGAGAAGCCGAGCTTGGCGAGGCCCTTCATCAGCTTCGGACGCGTAAAGGCCTCCGCCAGAAACAGCGCGTCCGGATGCCTGATCTGCACCTCATGGATCGCCCATTCCCAGAACCGCAGCGGCTTGGTGTGCGGATTGTCGATGCGGAAGATCTTGACGCCCTGATCGCACCAGAACAGCAGCATGTCGCGGAGCGCGTTCCACAGCGATCCCGCATCCTCGCAATCGAAGTCGGGATTATGGATATCTTCGTATTTCTTCGGCGGGTTCTCCGCATATTTCATCGACCCGTCCGGCCGGCGCTTGAACCAGTCCGGATGCTCCTTGACCCACGGATGATCCGGCGAGCACTGCACGGCCACGTCGATCGCGACTTCCAGACCGTGCTCCTTGCACGCAGCGATCAGCGCATGGAAATCCTCCATGGTGCCGAGTTGCGGATGCAATGCGTCATGGCCGCCCTCGGCCCCGCCAATGGCATAGGGGCTGCCAACATCGCCCGGCTCGGAGGTCAGTGAATTGTTCTTGCCCTTGCGGTTGGTCTTGCCGATGGGGTGGATCGGCGTGAAATACAGCACGTCGAAGCCCATGGCCTGCACGTCAGGCAGGCGGGCGATGCAATCGCGGAACGTGCCGTGCTGGCCGGGCACCGTGCTCTGGCTGCGCGGCACCATCTCGTACCACGCGCCGTTGCGGGCACGTTCACGGTCGATCATCAGCGGCAGCAAAGGCGAGCGCGTCAGGTCCGGGCGTAACTGGGCCTCGGCCATGGCGGTGCGCAGTTCAGGTGACAGCAGCGGCTCATTGTCGCCGGTCTGCAGAAAATTCTCGCATTGCTTGACGATGAGCGTCGAAGCCTCTGGGCCGCCATTCTGCGCCTTGGTCATCAGGCCGGCGCCTTCCAGCGCATCCAGCGTGACATCCTGTCCAGCCTTCAGCTTCAGTTCGAAGCCGTGGCGCCAGGTCGCGAATTCGTCGGTCCAGGCCTCGATGGCATACACATAGCGTCCAATGCCATCGGGAATGAACGAGCCGCCCCAGCGGTCGTTGACCTCCAGCGTCATCGGGACCCGATTCCACTCGCGGTCCTGCTCACGGCGCCAGACGATGGCCGCGGCGATGATCTCGTGACCATCGCGATACAGGTCGGCATAGACCGAGACGGGTTCGCCCACGATGCGTTTGACCGGGAAGCGGCCAGCGTCGATGATCGGATAGATGTTTTCGATATGGAAAGCCCCGCCGATACCGGCGGTGTCCACGATTTGGGATGTTCTGTTCACGGTGATGCCATCATGAGGTGTCGTCCCTGTTCGATTTTTCAAAAAGAGACGGTGCGATCATATACAAAGCCCCGTGACAGGGGTTTGGTTCCCCATGGAACTCAGCTTAGATCGACGCGTTGAAATCGGCTATCCTCTTCCGCAAATTCAGAAATTTCCCAGCAACTTTCGATTGTTGCTCTGCAAACAGCGTGCCGAATGGACCTTTTCACCAAAGCTGCCGAACTCGGAATCCAGACCGGTTTTCATGACGGTCAGGGCCAGTGGCATACGACCAGCGAAGCCGCCCTGAAGATCATTCTGGACGCCATGCCGGTGCGCACGCCGCATCGGTTCGTCGAGAGCCCGGTCGTGGTCCGGGCCGGCGAGGGCGCCCGCACGGTTCTCAATGAGGCTGCCACGTTTCCCCTGACCTGGAAAATTCTCGACGGGGTTAAGGTTATCGCCGAGGGAACGACGGAGGGGCGCGAGATCACTTGGCCGCGCGATCTGCCGGTCGGTGTGCACAGGCTCAGGCTGGTCGACGCCAGGAAATTCCCGGATGAAGCGCCCTTCATCGTGGCACCGTCGAAGGCCTTTCCCGGCACCTTCGAACGCTCCTGGATTCTCGCCGTGCAGCTCTACGGCGTGCGCTCCGAGCGCAACTGGGGCATCGGCGATTTCACCGACCTGCAGGACCTGATCAGACTGGCCGCCGATATCGGCGCCGGCGGCGTCGGTCTCAATCCGCTGCATGCGCTATTCGATGACCGGCCGGCCGAATGCAGCCCTTATTCGCCGAACAGCCGGCTGTTTCTTAACCCGCTTTATATCGACGTCGAGGCGCTGCCCGAATATGCCGCAGGTGACAGCGGCAACAGGCTTGCCGATCTGCGCGCCAGCAAGTTCGTCGATTATGTCGATATCGCTGCGACGAAGTCGGCAGCGATGCTTGCCGCCTTTGAGACATTTTGTGCCGATCCGACTTCCGAGCGTCAGAAAGCCTTTGCCGCCTTCCGCGCCGAACGCGCGCCACTGCTGACGCGCTTTGCCTGTTTCGAAGTACTGCGCCATCAGCACCAGACCGCGTGGTGGGACTGGCCGTCGGAATGGCTGTTGCCCGATGATGCGACCTGCGAGGCTTTCCGCGCCGGGCCGGACGGCAAGGAAGTCGCTTATATCGAATATGTGCAGTGGAATGCTGACCTGCAGCTCAAGGCGTGTTTCGATCTGACCACGAAGCTTGGCATGCCCGTCGGCCTCTATCTGGACGTCGCCGTCGGCGTGCAGTCCGGCGGCTTCGATGCCTGGAACGAGCAGATCGCGATCTCGCGTCATCTCTCCGTCGGTGCGCCGCCTGATGGGCTGCAGCCCGCCGGACAGAACTGGGGTCTCGCGGGCTTCAACGCCGCAGGCCTCGAAGTGCAGGGCTTCGCGCCGTTCAAGGACATGCTGCGTGCCTCGATGCGCTATGCCGGCGCCATCAGGCTCGATCACGTGCTCGGTCTCAATCGCCTCTACGTCGTGCCGCACGGCTACGACGCTGATAACGGCGCCTATGTAAAGATGCCGCTGGAAGCATTGCTCGCCGTGACGGCGCAGGAGAGCGTCGCCAATCGCTGCGTGGTGATCGGTGAGGACCTCGGTACCGTGCCGGACGGCTTCCGCGATCATCTCGCATCCTGGGGTATCTGGTCGTATCTGGTGATGATGTTCGAACGCGACGAACGCTATGCGTTCAGGGGCGTTGATTATTACGCACCGAATGCGCTGGTGACCTTCAACACCCATGATCTGCCGACCTATGCCGGCTGGCGCAGCCTGCACGATCTGCAGCTGAAACGCTCGCTGGGCATTGATCCCGGCGAGAGCGACGATGCCCGCCGCTATGCGCTGCAGAAGCTCGGCGAGGCGCTGCGGGCGCAGGGCATCAATACCGAAGACTTCTACGCCGTCGCTCACTTTCTCGCGCGCACGCGGACCCGTTTGCTGGCCGTCGCGTTGGAAGACCTGTTGGGTGTGATTGATCAGCCGAATATTCCTGGCACCATCAATGAACATCCGAACTGGCGGCAGAGGCTGCCGGCCACGGTGGAGACCATGGCCACGTCGATCGATCGTGACGCGCTGCACATTGCAACCGCGGACAGGAGTTTGTCCGCATTGACGTAAATTTTGTCAGGTGGCGGAAAGACATTGTACAGCAATATCGAAGATTACGCGCTGATCGGCGATTGTGAGACCGCCGCTCTCGTCAACCGCAACGGATCGATCGACTGGCTGTGCTGGCCGGCCTTCGATTCCGACGCCTGTTTTACGGCGCTGCTCGGCACCAAGGATCACGGCCGCTGGCAAATCACGCCCGACGCTCCGATCACGGCATGCAAACGGCGCTATCGCGGCGACTCCCTCATCCTGGAAACCACGCTGGAGACCGACGGCGGCGCCATCACGTTGATCGACTTCATGCCGCCGCGCGGCGCCGCCTCCGACGTTGTGCGCATCGTCCGCGGCGATCGCGGCACGGTGACGGTCCGCATGGAACTGATTATCCGCTTCGGATTCGGCGCGGCCATCCCGTGGGTGAAGCGCGACAAGGATGGCGGAGTGCTGGCGATTTGCGGGCCCGACATGACCGTGCTGCATACGCCGGTCGAGACCCATGGCGAGAACCTCACGACCGTCGCGAAATTCGAAGTCAAACAGGGCGACAATATCCCGTTCGTGCTGACCTACGGACCGTCGCATCTCAAAGTGCCTGCGCCGATCAATGTCTACGAGGCGCTGAAGGACACCGAGGAATTCTGGAAGGAATGGAGCAGCCGCTGCACCTACAAAGGCGAGCACCGCGATCTCGTGATGCGCTCGCTGATCACGCTGAAGGCGCTGATCTATGCGCCGTCCGGCGGCATCGTCGCGGCGCCGACCACGTCGCTGCCTGAAAAGCTCGGCGGCTCCAGAAACTGGGACTATCGCTTCTGCTGGCTGCGCGATGCGACCCTCACGCTGCTGGTGCTGATGAACAGCGGCTACACGGATGAGGCGCGCGCCTGGCATCGCTGGCTGCTGCGCGCCGTCGCCGGCGCACCGGCCGAGATGCAGATCATGTACGGCATCATGGGCCAGCGCCGCCTGCTCGAATGGGAGGCCGACTGGTTGCCCGGCTATGGCGGCGCGCTGCCGGTGCGCGTCGGCAATGCCGCGCATGCGCAATTGCAGCTCGACGTCTATGGCGAACTGATCGATGCCTTCCATCAGACCCGCGTCGCCAAACTAGAACTCGATGGCGACACCTGGGCGGTCGAATGCGCGATTCTCGAACATCTCGCCTCGGTCTGGAACAAGCCCGATCACGGCATCTGGGAGCTCCGCGGCCCCGGCAAGCACTATGTGCTCTCGAAAGTCGGCTGCTGGGTTGCGTTCGACCGCGCCATCAAGAGCGCCGAGACCTTTAATCTCAAAGGCCCCGTCGACAAATGGAAGGAGCTGCGCAAGGAGATTCACCGCGACGTCTGCGAGAAGGGGTTCGATCCCCGCGAAAACACCTTCGTGGAATCCTATGGCTCGGACGTGCTCGACGGCGCCATTCTGTTGCTGCCGGCTCTGGGCTTTCTTCCGGCCGACGATCCTCGCGTGAAGGGCACGATCGCTGCGGTCGAGAAATATCTGATACGCGACGGTTTCGTGTTGCGCCACGATCCGCGCGGGGTCACCGGCGAGGCGCAGCCAGCCGAGGGCGCGTTTCTCGCCTGCAGCCTGTGGCTGGCCGAGGCCTATATCAAGATGGGCGAGATCGCCAAGGCGGAAGAACTCTTCAATCGCGTCGTCGCGATCGCCAATGATGTCGGCCTGCTGGCGGAGGAATATGACAGCGGCGTCAAACGCCAGACCGGTAACTTCCCGCAGGCGCTGACCCATATCGCGCTGATCGCCGTGGCGCATAATCTGGCGAGCGCCAAGCGCCCGCAGGAAAAGAAGGTGGAGCGGGCGAAGTAGGGCTCTTTCTTTTCCCTCCCTCAAGCGCGGCGTAGCCGGGCGCAGTGGGGAGGGTGGCTGGCCGAAGGCCAGACGGGTGGGGTGTGTCCATAAAACTCTGTCGCCTGCTGATAGACCCCACCCCGGCCTATCGGCCGACCCATGGCGGACGAATTCGTCCGCCAGACCCCACTGCGCTACGCTTGGGGGAGGGAGGCCATTAACGGCGGCGTTTTATTTATCCCCCCGCATTCCTCTTCAAAATCATCTCCACCGCTCCCGCAAAACCTTCCTCCTCATTCGATGTCGTCACATCCGTCGCCTGCGATTTCACATCGTCGCTCGCATTGCCCATGGCGATCGACATGCCCGACACCTTGAACATCGGCAGGTCGTTGCGCATGTCGCCGATGGTGGCGATGGCTTCAAGGGAGATGCCCAGCCGCTGCGCCATTGCCTGCACGAAGGTGCCCTTGTTCTGGTCAGGTGGCGTGATATCGAGATAATAGTTCTGCGAGCGCACGGCGACAGCCGTATCGCCCAGCGCCTTCTGCATGACGCCCTCGCAGCGTTCCAGCAGCGGGAAGTCGGCGCTCGCACCGACGATCTTGCAGGCCTTGGCGAGATAGGGCGAGAAGTCATCCACCATCACGGCCTCATGCTGGATGGTGTCGCGCTCATGCGGCACATATTTGCCGTCGTCGCGTTTGATCACCCATTCGTCATTGGTGAAAATCCAGATATCGACGCCGTGGTCTTCCAATACTTCGATGGCGCGCTTGGTGGCGGCCTCTGGGATCAGGTGCTGCACGATGGGATTGAGGTCGCCGTCCACCATTGAGCTGCCGTTGAACGGGCCGATCGGCAGCGTGATCCCCAGCGGCTTCACCAGGAAGCGCATGCCGACGGGCGGGCGGCTCGACGTGATCGTGAAGCCGATGCCGGCGTCTTCCAGTTTCTTCACGGCCGCCTTGGCCGTGTCGGTGAGGCGTTTGTCGTGGGTGACGAGTGTACCGTCGACATCGGACACCACGAGAGCGATCTTGGTCATGGTCTGATCCTTCAGGCCGGCAGTTGTTTGATGATGGCGGAGACGATGCCGTCGACATCGTCATCGATGGACACCTTGATCGGGCGCTCGACACGGCCGGGGACTTCCAGCGTCTTGAACTGGCTGTCGAGCAGCGTCGGCGGCATGAAATGATTCTTTCGCGCCGCCATGCGCTTGGCGATCAGCTCCCTGGAGCCGTCGAGATAGACGATGCGGATGTCGTCGCGGCCGTGCAACAGCAGATCACGATAGGCGCGCTTGAGCGCAGAACAGGCAACCACGATTTTCTCGCCAGACGTGGTGACGCGGTCGATTTCGTCGGCAATGCTCTGCAGCCAGGGCCAGCGATCGTCGTCGGTGAGCGGCTGGCCGGCACGCTGCTTCTCGATATTCGCCGGCGGATGAAAATCATCGCCATCAGCGAAACGCCAACCGAGACGATCCGCCAAGGCCTTTCCGATCGAACTCTTGCCCGAGCTCGAGACGCCCATCACCACCAGAGCCTTGGGTACTATAGTTTTGGGCACGGTGTCAGCCACGCGCGTCGTCCGGGAGGGCGGCCTTGTCGCACAGCCACACGGTTTCGCCGTCCGACCGCGCGCGATTGGCTGGCAGATCCTCGCCCTTCAGCACGCGCGTCAGGATCGCGCGCTTGTCCTCGCCGCTCATCAGGAACAGCATCTCGCGGCTTGAGGCCAGTGCCGGCAACGTCAGGCTGACGCGCGGCACGAACGGCTTCACATGCGCTTCGGGCACGCCGACCACCCAGCGATCTGTCACCGCGATGGCGGGATAGCTTGGAAATAGCGACGCCACGTGGCCGTCGGGGCCGACGCCGAGCAACACCAGATCGAACAGCGGTTTGGCTTTATTGAGCTTGTCGGTGCCGTAGAAAGACTGCAGATCGCGCGTATAGAGCGCGGCGGCTTCATCCGGATTGGCCGCGTGGGTCTTGATCGGGTGCACATTCGCAAGTGGTGCGCATGCATCCAGAAATGCAGTGCGCGCCATGCTCATGTTGTTGAGTGGATCGCCTGACGGTACGAAGCGGTCGTCGCCGATGAACCAGTGCACGCGATCCCAGGGGATTTCGCTGCGGTAAGGCTCGGTGGCGAGAAGTTCATAGAGACGCTTCGGGCTCGATCCGCCGGTCATGCAGATGGCGATGCGGCCGGGATTGGCCTCGATGCGCTCGACGAGACGTTCGGCCGCGGCCTCGGCGAGGGCCACTGCATCCTCGACCACGACGATATGGCGATTGGGCGCTGTCATGGCGTCAGCTCAGCACGCGCCAGCTACGACCGTCGCGCTTGAGCAGGTCGTTGGCTTCCTCGGGACCTTCGCTGCCGGCGTTGTAGGTCTTCAGCCCATCCTTGCCGGCCTTCTTCCAGGCATCGAGGAACGGCTGCACGGCGCGCCAGCCGGCTTCCACGCTGTCGGCGCGCTGGAACAGGATGTTGTCGCCGATCATGCAGTCATAGATCAGCGTCTCGTAGCCCGTGGCTGGTGCAGCCTGGAAGTAGTCCTTGTAGCGGAACTTCATCTCGACGCCGTCGATCTCCACGGCCGGACCGGGCACCTTGGTGTTGAACTTCAGTGAGATGCCTTCGTTCGGCTCCACGGCGATGACGAGGAAGTTCTCGGCGAGACTTTCCACCGACATATCGCGGAACATGGCGAAGGGGGCCTGCTTGAACTTGATCGCGACTTCGGTGCGCTTGATGCCGAGTGCCTTGCCGGTACGCAGATAGAAGGGAACGCCGGCCCAGCGCCAGTTGTCGATCGACAGCTTCATCGCTGCATAAGTCTCGGTGGTGCTACCCTCCTTGACGTCCTTGGTCTTCAGATAATCACCAATGTCGGCATCGCCGACATGGCCGGCGACATATTGCGCGCGCACCGAATTCTGCAGTGCTTCGGCCTCGGTCTGCGTGGTGACGGCGGCGAGCACTTCCGCCTTCTCGGAGCGAACCGCATTGGCCTCAAACCGCGCGGGGGGCTCCATCGCGACCAGCGATAGCAATTGAAACAGATGGTTCGGTACCATGTCGCGCAGCGCACCTGTGGCGTCGTAGAACGAGCCGCGATGGCCGACGCCGAGTTTCTCGTCCACGGTAATTTGCACGTGATCGATATGGTTGCGATTCCAGATCGGCTCGAACATGCCATTTGCAAAGCGCAGCACCAGGATGTTCTGCACCGTCTCCTTGCCGAGATAGTGATCGATCCGGTAGATCTGCTGCTCGTTCATCAGGCCGAGCAGTTCGTTGTTCAGCTTCTTCGCGGATTCGAGGTCCGTGCCGAACGGCTTCTCGACCACGAGGCGACGCCAGGAGCCGTTCTCCTTCAGCATGCCGGTGCGGCCGAGCTGGCGCGCGATCGGCGCGAAGGCGGACGGCGGCGTTGCTAGATAGAACAGGCGATTGCCCCCGGTGCCGCGCGCTTCCTCGAGTTTGTCGAGCTGTTCGCGCATGCGATCGAAGGATTCCGGCTCGCTTGGATCGGCCTCGATGCAGGTGACGCAATTGAGCAGCTTCTGCGCGATGGCGTCATCAACCGGGCGCGTCGCATATTGCTTCAGGCCCTTCATCAGGTCGTCGCGGAGTTCCGCGCCAGTCATGTCCTTGCGGGCGATGCCGACGACGCAGAACTTCTCCGGCAGAAGATCGGCCGCCTGCAGATTATACAGCGCCGCGATGACCAGCCGGTGGGCGAGATCGCCGGTGACGCCGAAGATCACGAATGCGCAAGGATCTGGCTTCTTCTTGGATTTGGCAGGGCCTGGAGCTTGTATCTCGGTCATGCGGGCTACGCCTTTGGTTTGATGATATCAGGCGCGTCCTGCCGTTTTGGATCCGGATGCTGATCAGGCTCTTTGTGGCCGCCGAAACCGGCGCGCATCGCGGATAGAATCTTCTCTGCAAATGTGTGCTCCTTGCGGGAGCGAAACCGCGCAAACAGCGCAGCAGTCAGAACCTCGGCGGGGACAGCCTCGTCGATGGCGGCATTCACCGTCCAGCGGCCTTCGCCGGAATCCTCGACGAAGCCGGAATAGGTATCGAGCGTCTCGTTCTTGGCGAGCGCCATGGAGGTGAGGTCGAGCAGCCATGACGGGATCACGCTGCCGCGGCGCCAGACTTCGGCGATGTCAGGCAAATTGAGATCGAAGCGATGCGCTTCCGGCAGCGCCTCGATATTGGCATTCTTCATGATGTCGAAGCCTTCGGCATAGGCCTGCATCAATCCGTATTCGATGCCGTTATGGACCATCTTGACGAAATGCCCGGCGCCGACCGGGCCCGCATGGATGTAACCGTTCTCGACGCGAGGATCGCTGTTATCGCGGCCCGGCGTGCGCGGGATGTCGCCGATCCCCGGCGCCAGTGTCTTGAAGATCGGATCGAGACGGTCGACCACTTCCTTGTCGCCGCCGATCATCATGCAATAGCCGCGCTCAAAGCCCCAGACGCCGCCGGATGTGCCGACGTCGATATAGAACAGGCCCTTTTCCTTCAGCGCCTGGCCGCGGCGGACATCGTCCTGCCAGAACGTGTTGCCGCCATCGATGATGGTGTCGCCGGGCTCCAGCAGCCTGGTCAGCGCATCGATGGTGGTCTCGGTGATCTTGCCGGCGGGCAGCATCACCCAGACCGCGCGCGGCTTGTCGAGCTTCTTGACGAAATCTTCCAGCGACGATCCGCCGGTGGCGCCTTCGGAGGCGAGGCCTCTGACGGCTTTGGCGTCCTTGTCATAGACGACGGCGGTGTGACCGTTCTTCATCAGGCGGCGGACAATATTTCCGCCCATTCGGCCGAGACCGATCATGCCGAGCTGCATTGTGTGATGTCCTTTATTAATTGCGCATGACCCGAAGCAATGTCCGGGCCATGCGGGTCGTCGTTTAGTTCAATGCGGCAGTAATCGCCTTGTCGAGAACAGCAAGTCCGGCCTTGAGATCGCCCTTGAGATGGACGCGCAAGGCGCGGCGGTTGCGATCGGTCAGCACGCCGAAGTCACCACGCGCCTGTGCCGCCTTGATGACACCGAACGAGGCGCGGTAATCGGGAATGGCGAGATCCTTGGCATCGTCCGCGGTGATCTGCAGGAATACACCGGTATCCGGCCCGCCTTTATAGGCCTGGCCGGTGGAATGCAGGAAGCGCGGTCCGAATTCGGCGCAGGTTGCCACCTTCTTCTTGTCACGCACCGCCATCCGCATCTGCTGCAGCGTGTCGATATGCGCGCCGTCGCGTTCGACATAAGCGAGCAGGGCGATGTAGTCGCCGGGCGTCACGCGGCGGAAATGCGCCTTTAGCCACGAGGTCAGATCGCCATCGGCGCCGGCCTTCTTCAGCAGTTCGGCATTGCTGTCGTCCGTATAGAGATCGGCCTCTTTCGACGACACCACCGGCGTCTCCGGCGGCAGCGAACCGGTCTTCTCGAACGCTTGTGTCAGCTCGCGTGTCTTGATCTTGGCGGCTTCCACATCCGGCTGGTTGAACGGATTGATGCCGAGTATGGAGCCGGCAACGGCCGTCGCGATCTCGAAGCGGAAGAATTCCTGGCCGAGATGGTCGATGGACGGCATCACGATGCGCGCAACGGGATGACCGGCTTTCTCCAGCGCCGCGAGCTTGTCGTCATGTACCTTGTCGTCCTCGCCCGATGTGCGCAGGTCGATGAAGAACCGATCCGTGCCATAGACGGAGGGCTCGCCAAGCGTTTCGCCATCGATCGGAATCAACCCCTTGCCATCCTTGCCGGTGGATTCGGCGATGAGCTGTTCGGCCCATGCGCCGAAATCGGCGATTTTCTTCGATGAGAGGATGGTGACCTTGTCGCGGCCATCGAGCCCGGCATTGCCCATGGCGAGGCCGAGCTGCACGCCGGGATTTTCAGCGGGCGGCACGTCGGGTCCGCAGGAGCGGACCATCGACAGCGTCAGATCCAGCAGTTTGGTAAGATCGACACCCGCCGCAGCGGCCGGCACGAGGCCGAACGGCGACAGCACCGAGTAGCGGCCGCCGATGGTCGGATCGCCATGGAAGATGCGGGCAAACTTTTGCGTCTTCGCGACCTTCTCCAGCGACGAGCCGGGATCGGTGACGGCGACAAAGTGCGAACCGGCCTTGTCGGCGCCGACCGCCTTGGTCACCTCGTCGAAGAAATAGTTCTTCATCACATTCGGCTCGGTGGTGCCGCCGGACTTGCTGGAGACGATGAACAGCGTCGAGGCGATCTTCACGGCTTTGCCCATGGCCGCCACCTGTGCGGGATCGGTCGAATCCAGCACATGCAATTTCGGGAAGCCCGAGACCTTCGCAAAAGTCTGCGCCAGCACTTCCGGCCCGAGGCTCGAGCCGCCCATGCCGAGCACCACGGCGTCGGTGAATCCCTGCGCCTTCACCCATGTGGCGAAGTCGGCATAATCAGCGAGCTTGGCCTTCTCGGCAGAAGCGCTGTTCAGCCAGCCCAGCCACTTGTCTTCATCGGCGCCGGTCCAGACCGATTTGTCCTTGTGCCAGAGCCGGCGGATCTTCGCCGAACCGCGCCACTCTTCGGTGGAGGTTGCGACCTTCTTGGTGATGCCGTCGCCGAGTGCCAGCTTCTGCGATCCGATCCCGTTACCCAGCGACGTCGCGCGCTTGTGCGCCACCGCGCCATACAGCTTGTCGGCCGCATCGGCGAACAGCTTGACGCCGTCGATCACCAGTTCGGTGGTGATCTTGTCCAGCGAAATGCCGGTCTTGGCGAGATCAGCCAGCACCTTCTTCGCGTCCTCGACATTCTCTTCGAGGCTGTCGCGCACTTCGCCGTGGTCGCGGAAGGCGTCCAGCGTGGCGGGTGGCACGGTGTTGACGGTGTTCTTGCCGATCAGCTCTTCCACATAGAGCGTGTCGCGATAGTCCTTGCTCTTCACGCCGGTGGAGGCCCAGAGCAGGCGCTGCGGTTTGGCGCCTTTGGCCTCGAGTTTTCCCCAGCGCGGGCCGGCGAACAGTTTCAGGTATTCCTGATAGGCGAGTTTCGCATTGGCGATGGCGACTTTGCCCTTGAGGTCCTTGAGCCGCGCCTTCTCCGAGGGATCATTGGCCTTGGCGATCCTGTCGTCGAGCTGCTTGTCGACCTGTGCGTCGATACGGCTGACAAAGAACGAGGCGACGCTCGCCACATGCGAGGGATCGCCGCCCCCGGCGACATACTTTTCGAGACCGCTCAGATAGGCTTCGGCGACCTCGACATAGGTCTTCTGCGCGAACAGCAGCGTCACATTGATGCTGATGCCTTCGCCGATCAGTTGCTGGATCGCGGGCAGGCCCTCCGGCGTCGCCGGCACCTTCACCATCAGGTTCGGGCGCTTGACGCTTGCCCACAGGCGCTCGGCCTCGGTGACCGTGCCCTTGGTGTCATTGGCGAGATAGGGCGAGACTTCGAGGCTGACAAAGCCATCGTCGCCCTTCATCTTGTCATAGACCGGCTTCAGCACATCGGCGGCGTGCTGGATATCCTCGACGGCAATGTGCTCGAACAGGTCGGCAGGCGACTTGTCGCCTGACTTCAGCGCCTCGGCAATCGGGGCATCATATTCGTCCGAACTTCCGATCGCCTTCTCGAAGATCGCCGGGTTCGACGTCACGCCTTTCACGGCGTCGGTGTCGATCAGCTTCTTGAGGTCGCCTTTGGCGACGAAGCCGCGGGCGAGGAAGTCCAGCCAGACGGCCTGACCATGGGATTCGAGTGCTTTGACGGGATTCATGATGCCTTGTTCTGCTTACAATTATCAAAAGGCCGATCGCCGCGCGAAACGTCCGCGGCCCGGTTCCAATGATCGCCCCAAACCCATACGCATGGCAAGCCGAACGGTTCCATTCTGGTCGTGGGAGCCGGATCGCAATTCCGTGTTTGGCCAGAACGGTGCGTGAAATGACGATTGTGTAAATTTTGTGCGTCGGTTTTGTGGGGTATTCGCGCGGGCGACTGCGGTGCAGTGAGATACGGATCGCGAACCTCTCCGCGTCATGGCCGGGCTTGACCCGGCCATCCAACTTCCTCCAGCGGACATAAAGATGGATGCCCGGGTCAAGCCCGGGCATGACGAGTTCTAATTTCCAACATGCTCGTCCGAAGCGATGCCTAAGGCCGGATATACAGATAGCCCTGCGACTGCAGCTCTGCGATTTTGACCACACCGCCGCGGTCGGCGATGGTGAAGCCCGGCAGCAGGCCGTCCAGCGTCACATCCTGCGCCTTCATGGTGTTGCTGCAGGCGGCCAGTTGCAGGCCGGTCTTGGCGAATTTACCGATCCGCGCGGTAATGTCGGGATTGGCGGAAGCCCGGGCAAATGACTTCAGCGCCGGGCCGAGCACGACCAGCGCGATGGTAACGTTGTCGGGGCCGCCGACGCCGTCGAAATGATTCTGGATATTGCCGAGGGCGAAATTCACCCGGTCGGCATCGGCGAGATGATAGACCACCTTGAGCTTGGCGGGCGGCTTCTCGTCGGCCGTCACGGCATTCGCTCGCGATGCCAATAGTCCCGCGCCGACCGACGACAGGGCGGTCCACAATAGGCTGCGTCGATTCATGGTTCGCTCCGATTTGGCGTCAATCACGCTCACTTGCTGCGCATCGCCGCGAGTTCCTTGCGGTCCGTGATCAACGATTCACACTCCTTCAGGTCCGTGCGGTCGAGCCGGAAAATCTTGTCGTCCTCGCCGCCGGTGAGCGCGTCGGTGCCGGGTTCTTCATCGGGCTTGCTGTTCTGCCAGATGCGTACGCGCTCGACGCGGACCAGCGTTGCGTCGATGTCTTTGGCCAGGCCGATCGCAATGCCGCCGCCATCGCAATCGACACTACATGCGAATTTCACTTCCTGGCCCTTGTCGGTGTCCTGGATCTGGCCGCAGGAGCCGCTGGAATCCCAGTCGCCTTTGCGATGGTGATATTTGAATCCGAGCCGAAACGAGTAGGGCGTGTAGCTTTCTTCAGGCGGATGCCCGGCGACGACCAGCAGCTTCATGGTGCTGACCTTCTGTTTGGGATGCCGTGCCAGATGCTCGGCGTCGTAACGCCGGACGAAGCAGGCATAGGTCAGCTTCGGACCCAGCGGGCCGCCAAACATGCGCTTGTTGAATTCGGCTGCCTTCACCGCATCGACCTTGGCCGGCTCGTCCTCGGCACGAGCCAGCGGGCCGCTCATGATCAAAGCGGCAGTGAGAACCACAAGGGACAGCGCACGGATGGTCATCGACGTCTCGCAAGGTGAGGCGGCCCGGTGCGGGCCAGTTCACCTTGGTCGCGTCAGAAGCGGGATGCGTTCAATCGACGCTGGGCGCGGTCGATGCACTCCCTCGCCCCGCACTTGCGGGGAGAGGGTGGGGTGAGGGGCTTTTGCTGAGCTTCACCTCTAACTCCCCCTCACCCGGAGCCGTCGCTGCGCGCCGACTCCGACCTCTCCCCGCAAGCGGGGCGAGGTTCAGAAAGGCCGCGTCGACCGTGAATCAAAGATCGCTCTTCGCCAGGTCCCACATCAGCCGGTAGGTCCCCTCGGAAATCAGCTCTGCCTTTGCCGCTGCAATGGCCGCAGTGAAGCGGCCCTTCATGGTCGCAGCGACGGCTTCGACATCCGTGCCGTCGATCATCACATACCAGTCGCGCGCCGCAGGATTGGGCGCGGCGGGATCGTCGGTGAGCGGCTTCGAGAGGCGGGGATCGCTCTCCATCAGATGCATCGAGATGATGCCGTTGATATCGCCCGGATCGAGCTGCGCTTCGATGGCGCTGCGCAGTTTGTCAGCGCCTTCGGCGGGTGGCCGGATGCGCACCAGCCCGAGCGCCGCGCCGCGGCCCTGACCGCGACTGACGGTGATCCGCGCCACCGAACGCAGCATGTTCTGGAAGCGGCCGATATTGGTCAGCGACCACTTGGTCTGGTTCGCCAGCGCCGTGCGATAGGCCTCGCTGTCCAGGACGTCGAATGTCCTGGTCGAATACAGGCCGAGATATTTCGGCCTGGCATTCACGGCCACATAGCGCCTCGCCTCATTGAAGCCCTCGATGGCGACGCGCTCGGCGAGATGCTCGCGGTCGTACCACGCGTTGAATTCCTGCTCATGGCTGGCGTCGATATCCATCGACGTCATCAGCATTCCCGTGCCTTTGATCGGCATTCCAGAAGTCCTATTTCAATTTCGACGCCACATCGGCGATGGCCTTCATCACCGCGTCGCGCATGCCGGGGTCATACAGGCTGTGACCGGCGCTTTCAACGATGCGCACCTCGGCATTCGTCCAGCGCCTGGCCAGGGCGTGCGATGTCGCGGGCGGGCAGAGGAAGTCGTAACGGCCCTGAATGATGACGCCGGGAATGCCGGTGAGTTTGCCGGCGTCTTCCATGAGCTGCTGCGGCCGCATGAAGCAGTCGTGCTTGAAGTAATGCGCTTCCATTGCCGGCGTGGCCGGCATCGGCCGCGTGGTGTTGCCGAGTTCGGCACGGTCGAGCCGCGCGCGCTTCGGCGCGATTTCCGACAGGATGGCTTCGGTGCCGCCCCAGGCGCGGATCGCCGGGACATGCACGGTCGGATCAGCATCGAGAATGCGGCGATAGAAGTTCGGCAGCGGATCGGTGCGCTCGGCTTCGGGAAGGACGCTCAGAAAATCTCCATGCAGGCCGGGATAGTGCCGCGGCAGCATGACGTTGAAGACATCATGCAATTCTTCCCGCGTGCCGAGAAACGTTGCGCGCAGCACGATGCCGGTCACGCGATCCGGATGGGCCTGCGCATAGGCCAGTGCCAGCGTCGCCCCCCAGGAGCCGCCGACCACGAGCCATTTGTCGAAGCCGAATGTCTGTCGGATCGTTTCCATATCCGCAATCAGATGCGGCAGCGTGTTGGCTTCGCGCTTGCCTTTCGGCTTGCTGCGGCCGGCGCCGCGCTGATCGAACAGAACGGTGTGAAAGCGCTGCGGGTCGAACAGCCGGCGATGATCGGGCTGGCAGCCCGAGCCGGGGCCGCCATGCAGATAGACCGCGGGAATGCCGTCCCTGCGGCCGACGCTCTCCACATGGATTGCGTGGCCGTCGCCGACATCGAGATGTTCCGAGGTCAGCGGCGCGAACAGGTCCGCGCTCGCCGGGGCAGGGACATCAGCGGCCATGGACGTCGTCCGCGTCCGGCTCCAGCGTGCCGCCTTTGAAGTTGCGATAGATGAAACGGTCGCGGCCCTCAGTGGATTCCGTCTCTGCCATTTTGAAGATTTCGGCGTGAACAGGCGACAACGTGCAGGCGGGGTCGGTATTGCCGGCATCGCCGGTCAGCGCGAAGGCCTGGCAGCGGCAGCCGCCGAAGTCGATTTCTTTGAACGCGCAGCTCTGGCACGGCTCGGGCATCCAGCCGGTGCCGCGATAGCGGTTGAAGGCTTCGGAGTTCTGCCAGATCCAGGCGATCGAATGATTGGAGCGCACGGATTCAAATTCCATCCCGGTGATGGTCTCGGCGGCATGGCACGGCAGGATCTTGCCGGCCGGAGAGATGTTGAAGAACTGCCGGCCCCAGCCGCCCATGCACTTCTTCGGGCGCAGCGCGTAATAGTCCGGGACGACATAGTCGATATCGAGAATGCCTTTCAGGCGCACTTGCGCATCCTCGACAATGCGGCTGGTCTCGTCGATCTGATCGATGGTCGGCATTAGGGCGGCGCGGTTCTTCAGCGCCCAGCCGTAATACTGCACATTCGCGACCTCCAACCGGTCGGCGTCGAGATCGACCGCCATCTGGATGATGTCGGCGAGCTGATGCAGGTTCTGCCGGTGCATCACGGCGTTCACCGTCAGCGGCAGATCGAGCTCGCGCGTCCATTTGGCGACTTCGAGCTTCTTCGCGTGGCCATTGCGATAGCCGCCGACGCGGTCGGCCACCACGGGCTCATTGCCCTGGAAGCTGATCTGCACATGGCATAGCCCGGCATCGGCGAGCGCGGAGAGCTTGTCGCGCGTCAGCAGCACCGCCGAGGTGATGAGATTGGAATAGAGGCCCACATCCGTCGCGTGCTGGACCAGCTCGACGATGTCCTTGCGCGCGGTCGGCTCGCCGCCGGAGAAGTGGATCTGCAGCACGCCGATTTCGGCGAGCTCGGACAGCACCTTCTTCCATTCGTCGGTGGTCAGCTCGGTGCTGCCGCGATCGAGTTCCACCGGATTGGAGCAATATGGGCATTGCAGCGGGCAGCGATGGGTGAGTTCGGCCAGCACGGCGAGGGGAATGCCGAATGTCTCCGCAGTCGAGCGCGTGCGCTCCATGATCGCGAGACTGTCGGCGGGATCGGTGAAGACGGGACTGGCGTCGGTGAGGGTGGGGCTCATGATGTCTTCTCCCGCGCTTGCGTGAGAAAGCCCTTGTCGGCGAGGTCCTGCAGCATGGCCACGACATCGGTGCCGATATCGTCGCGCGGCGCGGCATATTTGGCGACCAGGAGATCGATGATATCGGCGACGCTGCGTTCGCCATCGCAAAGCTGCAGGATTTCGACGGCAATATCGTCCGGCGCCAGCACGCGCTCCGGCGCCAGGATCACCCAGCGCTGGCGCGTCTCGTCGAACTTCAGCCGGGCGTGGCGCGGCAAGATCGGCTTGCTCGCCTCGCTGACACTGATCCGGCGATTGCTGCGCAACTCCGTCATCGTTGCCTTCTTACTTGGCCGGGACGAACGCGCCCGGCGGCACATGGCCATCGACATAGGCATGATACAGCGCATCGAGCTGCACCCACAACACATTGGTCTTGAAGATCAGTGCATTGCACACCGCGCGGCGCTCCGCTGGGGTGTTGGCATGCTGCTTGACGTAATCCAGCGCGAAGCCGGCATCGCGCGGCGCCTGGGTCAGGCGGCGGCTGAAATAGCTCATGATGTCCGGATTGACGAAGTCATAATGCTTCAGCATGCCAGAGATGCGCTCCTCATGCAGGTTGGGTGCGAACAGTTCCGTCAGCGACGAGGCGATGGCCTCCAGCGGCGTCCTGTCGCGGACGAAATGCACATAGGCCTCCACGGCAAAACGCGTCGCCGGTAAAATGCCCTCGGTGGATTCCACATAGGCTGAGTCGAGGCCGAGCCCTTCGGTCAGCTTCAGCCAGCGCTCGATGCCGCCTTCTGCGCCGGTATCACCGTCGTGATCCTCGATCCGGTGCCGCCATTCCACGCGTGTCGCACGGTCGCGGAAGCGCGAGATCACCACCGCGTCCTTGATGGGGATCGTGCTCTGGTAATAGTAGCGGTTCAGCGCCCAGGCCTGCACCTGGCCCTTGTTGAGTTTGCCGCCATGCAGCAGCTTATGAAACGGATGCAGGCTGTGATAGCGCGTCGCGCCGATATGGCGCAGCGTCTCTTCGAGTTGCGCGGTATTGTCCAGCGGCACACCTGGCGAAATCGAATAGGCGGAAATGGCGTTGTCGCCGATCGTGTTTGCAGCGATCATGCTTGCACTTGGGGCGTTCACAGCGTGATCTCCATGCCATTGCCGGGGATTTGCCAGCCGGCGGTGGTCAATGCGGCGCGCTCGGTGGAATCATGCAGCAGCGCTGGGTTCGAATTGTTGATGTGTAGAAAAAACTTTCTGGCGATGCCGGCATCGGCCAGTTCACTGATGGCGCCATCCGCGCCGGACATCGACAGATGCCCCATGCTCTGGCCGGTCTTCTGGCCCAATCCCGCCGCGATGAGTTCGTCGTCGCGCCATACGGTGCCGTCGAAGAACACCAGCGGCGCGCCGGAGATGCGCGTCTTCAGTTCGGGCGTCACCCGCGCGCAGGCGGCGATGAAATAGAAATGCTTGCCGGTGGCCTTCTCGGCGATCCGCAGACCCAGCGTATCGCCGTCGCCATCTTCGCCCGCCGGATGCGCCTGGCCTTCGAGATACCACGCGCTCTTGCCGGGAACGGTGAAGGGCAGCACCTCCAGGCCGGATGGCGCGCCATCCTGCAACTTCGGTTCAAAATACGTATCGATGCCGATGGCTTCGCGGCGCACGTTCTTGTCCGAGAGCACGTTGAAGATGCTGTTGGCTTTCAGGATCGCCAGCACACGTGTGTGCGCATAGATTGTAAATGGCGAACCTTCCCGCATCGACAAGAGCCCGGCCACCGCATCGACCTCGCCATTGGTGAGGATCACACCTGCGATCGGCGAGTGTCTGACATGATCGGGATGGGGATGAAGCTGGGGCGTATCGGTGACCTGTTGTCGCAGGTCGGGCGAGGCATTAATCAGGAACCAGTTGGCATTGTCGGCCGACACCGCGATCGAGGCCTGACCGCTCTGCAGGTCTGGCCGCTCATTGCGCGCCGCGCGACAAATCCGGCATCCGCAATTCCATTGCGGAACACCGCCGCCGGCCGCGGCTCCAAGAACGACAACACGCAACATGAGATCGCCCTGAATCCGGCTATTTGTAATTTATGCCAATTAGCGTCTCGTAAAAAGACGCGGGGCGCCTGTCGTCAACGAAGGCGCCCCCAAAACTTAGCTTGAGCTCAAGTCTTACTTGCGCGCCGCGCAGGCGTACATGTTGATTTCCATGCCGACTGCAACTTCGACGATCTTAGGTGCTTTCCAGGCCATATTTCTCTCCCGCTTCTCTGCAGTCAGGTACTGCATAACCATAACTCTATTCCCTGCTCAAAGGTTCGCCAACAACTTCGTCATCACAATGTGAAGCGACGGGGGTACAATATGCGTGCAATGCACAATCGAATTGCGGTGCAACATTGCAAAGGCGAGAACGTTCCATAGATAGCGAGGGCCTTTGGTTGAAAGGCATCGATTCGTACTCAGCCCGCCGCATCTTCCGGGATATTCGCGTGGTCTGAGGTCTTCTGCGTCCGCGCCCAAGCCCAGTGCCAAGAGAATTGCCATGCCGCTTTATTTCTTCAACACACGCATCAACGACGAGCTGGTGGTCGATCCCGAAGGCGAGGAGCTGCGGGATCCCGATCATGCCTGGGATGTGGCGCGGTCGATGATCCTGCAATTGCTGCGCTCCGAGGGCACGCCGAGCGATCTGCTCAAAGCGGTGCTGGAAGTCACGGACAAGGACGGCGAGATCGTGCTTGAATTTCCGTTCACCGAAGCACTGCTCGATGCCACCGATGAGTCCGCAACGCGGCATTAGAGCGTTTTCGAGCGAAGTGGGCACCGGTTCGCGTCAAGAAAACGCGTCAATACAAAAAGCCAGAGCCTCGGTTCTGATTCTATCAGAACCGAAAAGGCTCTAGTCGATCGCGGGAATCCGTGCAGACTTGCTCGCGCGCCATGTTTTGATTGCGCGGCGACATAAAAATATCCAACAGTGCGATCCGGAAAGCCTCGGGGGCGGCGCATCTCATGTGCTGCGAGCAGAGAAGGCTTCCGTAAAAAGGGGAGAGATCCATGAGTGTTTACACGTCCGCGCGCCGGGCATTGCTTGCCGGTGCGTTCATCGGCGTCTTTGCAAGCGGCGCCTTTGCCCAGCAGTCCGATACATCACCTGCAACACCGGCTCCTGCAGCCGCGCCAAGTGCAGCGCCTGCTGCTCCCGCAGCGGCTCCTGCACCGGCGCCGGCCGCACCACAGGCTGCCGCTCCGGCGCCCGCAGCACCGGCCGTTGCCGCTGCACCGGCGCTGCCGCCCGGCTCGCCGCTGATCGGTCGTCCCGATGGCGCTGCCGCAGCCAAGCTCGCGCCCGTCGCGCCGCCGCCGATTCCGTCCGCTGCCGACAAGCTGCCGACTGCCAAACTGAAAGTGCCCGCGGGCTTCAATATCGAGGTTTATGCGGCCGGCATGGCCAATGCGCGCTCGATGCGCGAAGGCGACAAGGGCACGGTGTTTGTTGGCTCCCGTCTTGTCGACAAGGTCTATGCGGTCATCAACAATGACGGCAAGCGCCAGGTGAAGGTGCTGGCCTCCGGCCTCTATCGTCCGAACGGTCTCGCCTTCAAGGACGGCACGCTCTACATCGCCGAACTGTCGAAGATCTCGAAGATCGACAAGGTGGAAGACAATCTCGAAAATCCGCCGAAGCCGGTGATGATCTACGACAATCTGCCGAAGGACGAAGCCCATGGCTGGAAGTTCATCGGCATCGGCCCCGACAACAAGCTCTATGTGCCGGTCGGCCAGCCTGGCAACAATGTGCTGCATGACGAGGCCCATGGCCAGATCCGCCGCATGAATCTCGATGGCACCGGCGCCGAAATCTATGTGAAGGGCGTCCGCAACACCGTCGGCTTCGACTGGAATCCGACCACCAAGCAGATGTACTTTACCGACAACGGCCGCGACTGGATGTCGGAAGCGGTGCCGGAGGATGAACTCAACCGTGTCACCAAGGCGGGTGAGGATTTCGGCGCGCCCTACTGCCTGCAGGGCAATATCCTCGATCCGGAATTCGGCTGGGGCAAGTCCTGCGCCGACTACACCGCGCCGGTCGGCTTGCTCGGGTCGCATACGGCGGCATTGGGCATGCGATTCTACACCGGCAAGATGTTCCCGGCCGCCTACAAGGACGCGATCTTCATCGCGCGCCATGGTTCCTGGAACAAGACGCAGAAGCTCGGCGGTGACGTCGTTGTCGCGAAGCTCAACAAGGACGGCACGGTGAAGTCCGTCGAGCCGTTCCTGACCGGCTTCATTGAGGACAACAAATATGTCGGCCGCCCGGTGGATGTGCTGCAGATGAAGGATGGCTCGCTGCTGGTGTCCGACGACTGGAACGGCGCGATCTATCGCATCACCTATGGCAAGCAGAAGGTGGCGGGGGCGAAATAGCGGGCGTGGCGGCGCCGTCATTGTCGCGCGCCGCCGCTCACTGCCGCAAACTGTCATTCCGGGGCACGCGCATCTTCGCGCGTGAACCCGGAATCCAGAAGTGTTCATCCATGTCGAGATTCCGGGTTCGCGCTTACGCGACGGTGTCGCTTCAGCGCGCCCCGGAATGACGAGTGAGAGGCATAAAGAAAGAACCCGATGCGCCTGCTAGCTGTCTTTGCCATGTCTGCGCTTTGTTTATCCGCTATCGTCACGCCGTCACTGAGTGCCGAACCCATCACCGAGCGCGCCGCGCCGTGCCTTGCGTGCCATGGCGAGAAGGGCGTTTCCGAAACCGACAACACGCCGTCGCTCGGTGCGCAGCAGCCGGCTTATTCCCTGATCCAGATCTACATGTTTCGCGAGAAGCTCCGCGTCGCGGAGCCGATGAACGACATGGTGAAGGATTTCACCGACGACGATCTGCGCCTGTTCTCGGATTATCTGGCCACGCTGCCGAAGCCGGCGGCGCTGGAGGCGGGCGATCCCGCGCGGATGCAGGCCGCCAAGGCGCTGACCTCGCAATTCCGCTGCGATAGCTGCCACAACGCGGATTTCTCCGGCCGCGACAACATCCCGCGCATTGCGAACCAGCGCGAGGACTACCTCGCCAAGACCATGCGCGAATACAAGGACAACTCCCGCCACGGCTATGACGCGACGATGGCCGATGTGATGCAGTCGATTTCCGAAGCGCAGATCGTGGAGCTGGCGTATTTCCTCGCAAGGGTGAAGTGACCAGGAGCGGCGGATACGCCACTCCTGGTCATTCCGGCGTAATCCACGCTCGTCATTCCGGGGCGGGCGTCGCCGGCGAAGCCGGCAGAGCGCGAACCCGGAATCCCGAAGTGTTCAGCGCAAAACATGTCGGGATTCCGGGTTCGCCTGCGCGAAGGCGCGCAGCCGCCCCGGAATGACGAGCGTGGGACAATACAGCGCCTAAACATTTTTTCCTGCTCTCCATTGACAGAATACCTAGAAGGTTTATATTCTCTTCCGTCCTGCCCCACCGAGAGGGGCGATCGCGATCGTCACGTTCGCGGGGTGGGATGCGGTGGACGCCGGAGATGCGGCGTTACGCGGTTTGGAGGTGACGTCTGTCTTCGGGCAGGACGGATCTGCGCCAGCACTGCCACTGGCAAGGAGACGGCCGGCCTTGGGATGGAAAGACCCCTGGACAGTGTGACGGACGACCAAATCAAAACGCGTCCGGCTTACTCGCTTGAGGCTCCCTGTCCCTCCGCCGTGGGACCATCATTTTGGTGATCGGATCGTTCGCCAAGGCAAAGCGCAAGCAGGCTGAAAAAACACCGCAGGCGGAACGCCGGGCACTTCGCCCAGCGCGTCCGAAAGTCCTGATGCACTCTTACTTGCGGAAGACCGCATTCGCATCAGGCCCAAGGGTGCAACGGGCACCCGGCGTTCCGCACGCCCTCTCACAAGCGGGCGGGAAGGAATGCGCAAAACTCGGACGCTTCGGCGCCGCGAGATGGCGAAAGTGCGCCTGATTGGCAATCTCCGGCCGCCTGCGTTAACAAGCGACAAGCAATGGAGCACTGCATGAACGATCTCTGGCGCCTGTCGGCAACTGACCTCTCCGCACTCATTCGTACCCGCAAGGTGTCCGCCAGGGAGGCCACGGTGGCTGGCCTCGCACGGCTCGATGCTGTGAACCCTGCCATCAATGCCGTCGTCGACCATCGGCCCGATGAGGCGCTGGCACGGGCGGATGCGGTCGATGCGGCCATCGCTGATGGAGAGGATGTCGGTCCGCTCGGCGGCGTGCCGATCACCGTCAAAGTGAATATCGACTACGCGACCTATCCCACCTCGAACGGCGTGAATATCCAGAACGAGATCGTCGCGACGACCAACAGCCCGGTGATCGACAATCTGCTGAAGGCCGGCGCCGTCATCATCGGCCGCACCAATTGCCCGGCATTTTCCTATCGCTGGTTCACCACCAATCAGCTCTATGGCGATACCAAAAACCCGCGTGATCCCTCGCTGACGCCGGGCGGATCGTCAGGCGGCGCAGGCAGCGCAGTCGCGGCCGGTATCGGACACATCGCGCACGGCACGGATATCGCCGGCTCGATCCGCTATCCCGCCTATGCCTGTGGTGTGCACGGGTTGCGTCCCACGCTCGGCCGCATTGCCGCTTACAATCAGGCGCTACCCGAGCGCATCATTTCCGGCCAGATCACCGCGGTATCCGGTCCTTTGGCACGCACCGTCAACGATATCAGGCTTGGCCTCGCCGCGATGTCGCAGCCGGATGCGCGTGATCCCTGGTGGGTGCCGGCGCCGCTCGAAGGCCCGACGCGCGAGAAGCGCGCCGCCATGTGCCTGCGGCCTGACGGGCTTGCTATCACCGCCGATGTCGAAGCCGCCGTGCGCGATGCCGGCAGGCGGCTGGAGCGGGCAGGGTGGATCGTTGAGGAAGTCGAGAACACGCCGGCGCTGCGCGAGGCCGCCGCCTTGCAGACGCAGCTCTGGTTCGGCGACGGCTATCAGGGCATGCTGGATGCGGCCGAACGCGAGGGCGATCCCGCAGCACTCGTCTGTTTGCGCGGACAGAAGGACAAGCTCAAGGACTTCGAGAATGGCGGCCTGTCACGGGCGCTGGTACGCCGCTCCACCTTCGTGCGCGACTGGGAGCTGTTCCTGCAGACCTACAGCGTGGTGCTGATGCCGATGTCCGGCGAACTGCCGTTCCCGGATCATCTGGACATGCAGGGTCAGGAATCGTTTGATCGGGTCTGGGCTGCGCAGATGCCGCAGATCGGCATTCCCTTCATGGGCCTGCCGGCGCTGAGCGTGGCCACGGGTCTTGTCGGCCGTGCTCCGACCGGCGTGCAGGTCGTGGCTGGCCGTTACCGCGAGGATCTGTGTCTGCTCGCCGGCGAAGCCATCGAGGCCGGTGGCACCCCGCCGATGCCTTGCGATCCTGTTCCGGCCTGAGAAGGGATCAGTGCGATGACCGGCATCTCCGATTTCTCTGCGAATGCGCTGTCCGGTGAACCGGTCGCGCTGAAGCAGTTCGAAGGAAAGGTGCTGCTGATCGTCAATACCGCCAGCGCCTGCGGATTCACGCCGCAATATGCGGGGCTGGAGAAACTGCAGCAGGATTTTGCGCCGCGCGGATTTTCCGTGCTGGGCTTTCCCTGCAATCAGTTTGGTGCGCAGGAGCCCGGCGATGCCCGGCAGATCGAGAGCTTCTGTGAGACCAATTACCACGTCACCTTCCCATTGTTTGAGAAGATCGACGTGAATGGCGCTCGCGCGCATCCATTGTATAATTACCTGAAATCTGAAAAGTCCGGATTGCTGGGTTCGGGAATCAAATGGAATTTTACCAAATTCCTGATCGACCGTTCCGGACGGGTCGTCGAGCGTTTTGCGCCGACCGCCAAACCTGAATCACTGCGAGAGAAAATCGAGGCGCTGCTATGACCGACAACACCAATGCATCAGCCGATCTGCCTGATCGCTTGTCCACCGATCCGCGAAGCCCGTTCTACAATGCCGAAGTGCTGCAGCGCGATGTCGGCATTCGCTTCAAGGGCGCCGAGAAGACCAATGTCGAGGAATATTGCGTCAGCGAAGGCTGGGTGAAGGTGCCCGCCGGCGCGGCAAAGGACCGGTACGGCAATCCGCTGCTGATCAAGCTGTCGGGCCCTGTGGAGCCGTATTTCCGCGACTAAACGCGGAAAACGCGTCGAAAGGCCCGGTGCGGGACGCTGACCTGTTTGCAGCAGGGGCTGACTAGCAAAAAGGCGTTGCCCGCATAAATTTGAAGCTTAAAGTAATTGCAGTTTCCGGCTACGCTGCGTCCGTCAGCATGATGGACACAGTCGGGCCGTCGTGATTGCAATGCGTGCATGGCAAATGAAGGACCGGGAATGCAGGTGGTGTCGCTACGCTCGGACGCTCACGCCGAGTCGGAACCTTTATCCGGCCGCAAACCCGCTTCAGCGATGATCGAGATCGATCACGTCTCGCAGCGCTTCCAGACCTCCGGCAAGCAAAGCCATCTGGCGCTATCGGATATCAACCTCACCATCGAAGACGGCGCCTTCGTCTCGATCCTCGGACCTTCAGGCTGTGGCAAGTCGACCTTGCTCTATATCGTCGGTGGCTTCGTGCAGCCGACCGATGGCGTTGCCAAGGTGAAGGGCAAGGCGATCACGGGACCGGGTCCGGACCGCGGTCCGGTGTTTCAGGAATTCGCGCTGTTTCCGTGGAAGAACGTGCTCGGCAATGTCATGTATGGCATGCGCCAGCAGGGCATGAAGAAGGCTGAGGCCGAAACGCGCGGCCGCAAGCTGCTCGAAATGGTCGGCCTCAAGGGCTACGAGAATTTCTATCCGAAAGAACTCTCCGGCGGCATGAAGCAGCGCGTCGCGATCGCGCGCACGCTGGCCTATGATCCTGCCGTGCTGCTGATGGACGAACCGTTCGGCGCGCTCGATGCGCATACCCGCACGCGGCTGCAGAACGATCTGCTCGACATCTGGGATACGCAGCGCAAGACGGTGTTGTTCGTCACCCACTCGGTCGAAGAGGCCGTCTATCTCTCCGACAAGGTGATCGTGATGTCGCGCTCGCCGGGCAGCATCAAGGAGATCGTCGATATCGATCTACCGCGGCCGCGCAAACGTGCCGATCTGCTGCTTGATGCGCGCTTCCAGAAATACATCGTCGATATCGAGAAGATGATCGACGACGGCAAGGACCATCTGTGATGGGCCGATCTGCGATAACGATGCGCGGGGTGCTCAAGACACTTTCGCCTGTCTTCGCCTGCATCGGGTTGCTGTGTGTCTGGCAGATCGCCTCGCTGCGGCTGGATACCGAGAGCTTTCCGACGGCGCTGGAGTCGATCAAGGCCATTCCCTCGATCCTCGGGGACAAGGGATCGCTGCTGAACATTCTCGATTCCATCCGCCGTATGACCATCGGCCTCGTGCTCGCAGTGATGTTTGCGATCCCGCTCGGTTTGCTGATGGGGCGCATCAAGGCTGTCGCGGCCTTCTTTAATCCGCTGATGATGATCATCTATCCGGTGCCAAAAGCAGCGCTGATGCCCATCATCATGCTGTGGATAGGCGTTGGCGATGTCTCCAAGATTCTTGTCATCTTCCTCGGCGTCAGCCTGCCGATCATCTATCACGCCTTCCAGGGCTCCAAAGCCGTCGAAGAAAAGATGCTGTGGTCCGGCGCGGCGATGGGCATGTCCGCGCCAATGCGCATGCTCCGCATCGTATTGCCCGCGGCGCTACCTGAAATTCTCACGGGTTGCCGCACCGGTCTCGTGCTGGCGTTGATCACCATGATCACCTCCGAGATGATCGCGCGTCAGTCCGGTGCCGGCAATATCCTGTTCAACTCGCTCGACATGGCGCAGTACGACACCGTGTTTGCGATGATCCTGATCATCGGTGCCATGGGCATCATCTTCGATGCGGCCTTTGAGAAACTCCGTCTGTCGCTGGTGCGCTGGTCGCAGCCGCGCGACGACATGCCTCTCAGCTTTACGTGAGCGCAGCATGAACCAGGAACGCGTCAATTCGGTTCTGCTGGGCATCACGCCGATCGTGCTGTTCATCGCGCTGTGGCAGTCGCTGATCTCGTTCGGCTTCGCGCCGACGAGCTTGTTGCCGCCGCCGGGCGCCGTGTTCGGAAAGCTCGCGAAGGACTTCTTCAACGGCGACTTCCTGCACGATATCGCCGCGACACTGATCCGGCTGTTCGCGGGCTTTGGCATCGCCGTGGTCGTCGGTGTGTTCATCGGTCTTGCTGCGGCGGTGAGCCCGGCGGTCAATGCCGTGGTCAAGCCGCTGGTGCGCGTGCTGGCGCCGATCCCGAAGATCGCGCTCTATCCCGCGCTGCTGCTGATCCTCGGCTTCGATCATGCCTCGAAGATCACGCTGGTCACCGCCGACGCGCTGTTCCCGATTCTGCTCTCGACCTATTACGGCGCGTCGATGGTCGAGCAGAAGCTGATCTGGTCCGCGATGGCCGCCGGGACGCCGCGCTGGCAAATCCTGTTCAAGGTCGTGCTGCCGGCCGCCATGCCGTCGATCCTCACCGGTTGCCGCATCGGCCTCGTGATCTCCTGCATCGTGGTGTTCCTCGCCGAGATGATCACCTCGACCGATGGCCTCGGCCACATGTTGGTGCAGGCCGCGCGTACGTTCCAGACCGTGGACATGTTCGTGCCGCTGATCATGATCTCGATGCTCGGCCTGATCCTGAACAGCCTGCTGCACTGGCTGCGCAGCTATCTGCTGAGGGGCTTCCCGGAAGTATAGCGCCGTCTCGGTCGTCATTCCGGGGCGTGACCGGCACTTGCCGGACGCGAACCCGGAATCTCGGGATGGCTTGGCTCCCGAAGAATCCCATGTCGAGATTCCGGGCTCCGTCCTGCCGCCTGTGGCGTCAGTCCGTCCCCGGAATGACGAGCTAAATCTTCAAAGCACCGGCGGCTTCTGCAGCTGAAAGTGCTTCAGCAAATCCACAAACGCCGACAGCCGTCCCTCGCGATAGGCATCGATATCGAGCCCCTCGTAATTGAGAAAGCCTTCGCCGGTCTTCAGGCCGATCTTGCCCTCGGCCATGTTGCGGCCGACGATCTCCGGCGACGCATAGCGATCGTTGTTCAGCGCGCCGGTGAGGTACTTGCTGGCGTAATACAGAATATCGCCACCACCCCAGTCGACGAATTCGAGCAGGCCCAGCACCGCGAAGCGAAAGCCGAACCCGTATTTGATTGCCTTGTCGAGATCTTCCGGCGAGGCGACGCCTTCCTCGACCATGCGCGCGGCTTCGTTCATCGCCAGTGCCTGGATGCGCGGCACGATATAGCCGGGCGAGGCCGAGCACACGACAGGCACCTTGCCGATGCCTTCGAGCAGTTCCTTGACGCGCGCGGTAATCGCCGGATCGGTCTTGGCGCCGGGTGAGACTTCGACCAGCGGCACGAGATAGGCGGGATTAAGCCAATGCGCGTTGAGAAAACGCTCGGGATGCTCGACGGCGCTGGAAATGTCATCGACCAGAATGGTCGATGTCGTCGACGCGATGATCGGCGTTGGACCCGCGAGCTTCGATGCGCGGGCCAGCGCCTCGCGCTTCTGCTCAAGCACCTCCGGCACGCCCTCGAAGATGATCGCCGAATTGCTCAGCGCAGCGCCCGCGCCGGCTTCCGGCACGACACTGACGCGCGACACCAGTGTTTCGATATCGGCTTCTGTCAGCAGGCCGAAGCGCGCCATGCTGGCGAAGGTCTTGCGGATCTCGCCGAGCGCCTCGGCTTCGAGCGCCCTGAACTTGTCCGTGTCGCGCGCCTTGAAGTCGACGATCGCGACATTGTGGCCGGCATAGGCAAAGGCGACGGCGATGCCGCGGCCCATGCGACCCGCGCCGAGACAGGCGATGGCGGGACGGGGGCTCATGCAGCGAACCCTTCGCGCAGCACCTTCAGCAGCGCGGCCTGATCGAGGTCGCCGAAGCCGAGGCTTTCAAGCGTGCGGCCGCCTTGCAGGAAGTTCTCGCCGCAGATCGCGCCGCCGATGGCGAGGAACGCCTTGACCAGCGGCGTCTCGATGCCGGCAAGCGTGGCGCAGGACAGGAAGAACGACAGGCCCGTGCGCAGATCCTCACGCATGTAGCGATGTTCGGTGAGAACGATGTGCTCGCGCCAGTCACCGCTGTCGGTGAGGCGATCATGCGAGCCGCGGCCATACATCCACTCTTCGCCTTCCTTGGCATAGTGATCCGCCAGCGGGAAATGCGCGCCGTTGTAGCCAAAGGCCTCTCGGATCGCGATACGCTCGCCGTCGAGCTGATCAGTGACGCGGCGGATCGCCGGCTGCGTGCCTTCCTTGTGAATGTCCCAGGTCGGAAAATGCTCCAGCGGCCCGGCATTCATCACGATCAGCGGCGGATGGATGATCGGGCCGGCATTCATCAGTGCGCCGGACAGCGCATCGCCGCATGGCTCGATGACACCGGGGAAGGCCTTGTCGATGACCTTGCAGGCATAGTCGGACATCGACAGCGGGAATACGCCGGTCGGCAGACGCTTGGCGCGGATGGTGATAGCGACTTCGAACGGCCCGTGCTTGCGCGCGAGCCAGGGCAGCGTTCCGGTTTCGGCGAAGGCGACCTTGGCCTTGTTGCCGGCATCATGCGCAGCCTTGGCGAAGATCATCGAGCCGAAGGTCGCGGGCGGCAGATAGACCACCTGGCCGTCCTTGAGGTGCGGGGCGATCCGCCAGGCGATATCGGGCTGCGCAAAGGCGGGTGCGGGGCACAGGATCAGTTCGACGTCCTTGATCGCTTCCGCAATGTCCGTCGTTACCAGCGTCAATTGCGTATCGTGCGTGCCCTGCGCATTCTTGACCTTGATACGCGAGCCGGCCTTCTTGTGTTCGGCCACAGCCTCGGCATCGCGGCGCCAGAGGCGGACGTCATGGCCCTGCAGAGCGAAATCACCAGCGGCTGCGAAGGAACCGTTGCCGCCACCCAATACTGCGATCTTCATCTTCGTCCTCTAAGTTCTAGCGTAGGATGGGTAGAGCGAAGCGAAACCCATCGCTCTGTGCCGTGTCGTTGATGGGCTTCGCGAACACGCTCTACCCATCCTACGAAGGATTGTCCTGCTTCAGTTTGAAATGCTGCACCTTGCCGAGCGCAGTGCGCGGCAAATCTGTGACGAATACGATGTCGCGCGGCTGCTTGTAGCGCGCGAGCTGCGTCAGAACATGGGCCTTCAGCGCCTCGGCGCTCACGCTGCAATTCGGCCGCAGCAGGACATAGGCAACGGGCACTTCCTGCCATTTGGGATCGGGCACGCCGACGACTCCGCAATCGGCGACATCGGGATGTTCGAGCAGCACGCGTTCGACTTCGGCGGGATAGACGTTCTCGCCGCCGGAAATGATCATGTTCTTCTTGCGGTCGTGGACCCAGAAGTAGCCGTCATCGTCGCGCGTGCCGATATCACCGGTGCGATACCAGCCGTCATGCAGCGCCTCGCGCGTCGCGGCCTCGTTGCCCCAATATTCGTAGAACACGTTGGGGCCGCGCACCGCGATCTCGCCGGTGGCATTGGCGGGAAGTTCATGGCCGTCGTCGTCGATGATCATGGCCTCGCAGCACAGGCCAGGCAAACCCGTCGATCCCGTGCGCGACAGGTCGCCGCCAAGCCGCGTATAGACCGAAATCGGGCAGGTCTCGGTGGAGCCATAGACCTGCAGCACGGGAATGCCGCGTGCCGTCAGACGCTCGATCAGATGCGGCGGCACGATACTGGAGCCGGTGGAGACGGCCTTGAGACAGGACACGTCGGTCGCAGCCCAATTGGGATGCTCGCTCATCGCCTGAATGATCGCGGGGACCCAGACGGTCAGTGTCGGCCGATCCTGAACGATCGCGGCCAATGTGGAGTCCGGCGTGAAGCGCGCATGGATCGTCACGGTGGCGCCATGATGCAGCGCCGGGGTGGTCTGGATGTTGAGGCCGCCCACATGGAAGAACGGCAGCACGGTCAGCACGTGATCGTCGGAGGTGATGCCGTGCATGTGCTGGCTCATCACGCCATTCCACAGCAGCGCTTCCTGGCGCAGCACGGCACCTTTCGGACGGCCGGTGGTGCCCGACGTGTAGACGATCAGCAGGGGGCAGGAGAGGTCGGTATGCGGATTGCGACCGTCACCGGATGCGCATGACAGCAGATCGTCGAATGTCTGGCCGGGTGCGGGTGGCGCGAAATCGAGCGCGATCACGCGGGTATCCGGCAAGTCCTTCGCAAGCGATGGCAGGATCGCCGCAAAGCCTTCTTCCAGCACCAGCACCTTCACGGAGGCGTCAGAGAGGATGAACAATTGTTCGGCGACCGCGAGGCGCCAGTTCAGCGGCACCATGATCGCGCCGAGGCGGGCGCAGGCATAGAGCAGAACCAGATAATCGGGCCGGTTCATGCTCAGGATCGCGACGCGATCGCCGCGACCGACGCCGCATTCTGCCTTCAACGCTTTCGCCGTTGCCTCGATCCGGGCGTTGAACGCGGCATAGCTGAGCGTCTTGCCCTCGAAATGAATCGCGGGCCTGTCCGGCGTGAATGCGGCATTGCGGGCGATGAGGCTGGAGAGATCCACGATTACTCGTCTTTCTCACCGGCCTCGTAGAGTGCTTCTCGGCCGATACGATCCAGACACAGTTCGGCTGTCCAGGGCAACATCAGCGCACCGCAGCGGCTGTCGCGATAGATGCGCTCCAGCGGCAGCGTTTTCAGCATGGCCTGACCGCCGCAGGTGCGGATCGCCAGTGCGGCGAGTTCGTTGGCGCCTTCCATCACGGTGTACTGGGCGGCGTAGGCACGCAGCACCTGCTCCTTGCTCGGATTGGCACAGGCTTCGGTCACGGCCTGGAACCAGGTCGACTTGAGCTGTTCGAGCTTGATCTGCATCTGCGCCACGGCGATCTGCTTGGTCGGGTACATCCGGCGCTTGACTGGCGGCATGCCCGGGATTTCGCCGCGGAGATACTTCACGGTGAAATCGTACGATGCCTGCGCGAGACCAACATAAGTCGGCGACAGCGTCAGGAACATGTGCGGCCAGCGCATCGCGGCCTGGAAGTAGACGCCGCGCGGCATCAGCGCTGCATCTTCCGGAACGAACACGTCCTTGAAGATCAGCGTGCGCGACACCGTGCCGCGCATGCCCAGCGGATCCCAGTCGCCGACGACGGAGACGCCTTCGGACTTGGCGGAGATCGCCAGATACAGCGTGTTGCGGCGCGAAGCCTTCTCGCCCTCAGCGACCTCTGTGCAAAGCACGCCGTAGTAATCGGCGAAGCCCGACAGCGAGGCGAAGATCTTCTTGCCGTTGACAATCCAGCCGCCCTTGACGGGCCTGGCTTCGGTGCCGAATGCAACGCCGCCTGCGGCCGCTGCGCCGCCCTCGGAGAACGGCTGCGAATAGATCGCGCCGTCTTCGACGATGCGCTTGTAGTGGATGGCGCGGCGGCGGTGCTGTTCGGCGCGCATCTGGTCATCCATGTCGAGGTCGTCGGCCAGCGGGCCGGACCACAGCGTCGAGCAGACATGCATGTTCCAGGTCAGCGCAGTCGCGCCGCAATAGCGGCCGATTTCGGCAGCAGCCAGCGAATAGGTCTGATAGCCGGCGCCCGAACCGCCATTGGCTTTCGGGATCGAGATACCCAGCAGACCGGCCTTGTGCAGGTCCTTGTAATTCTCCAGCGGGAAGGTGGCTTCGGTATCCCACTTCGCCGCGCGACCGGCGAAATTAGCCTGCGCCAGCTCGCGCGCCTTGGCGATCAGCCCGGCCTGTTCGTCGTCGAGACGATAAGCCTTCGGATCGAACATCGGCTTGTCGAGAACGATGCTGTTGAGATCGGGCTTGCTGGCAGGCTTGTTCATGAGGATGACCCCGAAAGGTTGTGGCTGGTTTTGAGGAAGTCGGCGAGCACTTCGTTGAATTCGCGCGGGCGTTCGAAACTGGCGAGATGCCCGACGCCTTCAAGTTCGACATAGGTCGCGCCCGGCACGAGTGTGGCCATCTTGGCCATGGTTTTCGCGGGCGCGTTGTTGTCTTTCGATCCAGATAGGACTAAAGTCGGTATTTTGATATCCGCGATGTTCTTGCGGAGATCGAAGCCGATCATCGCCTTCATCGAGGCGCGATAGGTGTCGGGTTTGACCGAGGCCATGCAGTCCTGCGCCAGCGCAATGCCGGCGGGATCGGGATCGTCACCAATCAGGCCGGCGACCAGCTTTGGTGCCATCGACACCATGGTCTCGCCGCGGTCGAGCGGGCCAAGCCGCGCGTCGATGAAGTTCTTCTGCCATTCGCCGTCGGAGCTGCCGAAGGCGGAAGTGGTTTGCGCCAACACGATGGCGCCGGGGATGTGTGGATAGTCCACCATCAGTCGCTGCACGATCATGCCGCCGATGGAATGACCGACCAGCACGGGCTTCACGGCACCGATCTGCGCGAGAAACTCCTTCAGCGCCTCGGCGAAGGCTGGGATGCTGGGGGTCTCAAGTTGCTTCGAACCGCCATAGCCCGGCATGTCCCAGCCGATGGCATGGTAGCGGTCGCCGAACGCCTCGAGCTGGTTACGCCAGCCGCGGCCGGCGCCGCCGATCCCGTGCAGAAACACCAGCGGTGTCGCCGTGGGGGAGCCTTTGGCTTCAAAACCGAAGCGGCCGTCCTTCGTCGTCAGGGCTGCAGAATTTGGCACGCATAGGCCTCCTGTGCTGTCGGACAAGGTGATCCTAGCATGTCCGAGATATATGAAAAGCGATAGTTTTAGACTTAAAGGGTTGTGGATTGCCTCATCCGGAGGCACGGCCGGTTTCTCCGGTCACGCCTCCAATCGAGGGATAATGCATCGCAGGCTTGGCAATGGTGTGGTGCCCGGCAATCGCCCTTGTCCGAAATTTCTTTAGGTTTAAACAATGTCGATTGCCGACGCATCCAGGGAGGAAGCCATGTCCGATCAGTCATTTTTGTCCTGGCCGTTTTTCGAAGACCATCATCGCGAACTCGCCACGGGCCTGTCGCGCTGGGCCAAGGCGACGCTGCCCGGTCTGGTCGATCATCATGACGTCGACGGCTCCTGCAAGCGTCTGGTGAAGGCGCTTGGTGATGGAGGCTGGTTGCGTGCGGCAGTGCCGGCGAGTCACGGCGGAATGTTTCCGACCTTTGACGTGCGCTCGCTGTGTCTGATCCGCGAAACGCTGGCCTACGAGACTGGTCTCGCAGACTTTGCGTTTGCGATGCAGGGACTGGGCACCGGCCCGATCAGCCTGTTCGGCTCGGAGGCCTTGAAGTCGCGCTATCTGCCGCGCGTTGGCAGTGGCGAGGCTATTGCGGCTTTCGCATTGTCAGAGCCCGATGCAGGGTCGGATGTCGCTGCGATGACGACGACGGCGGTGCCTGATGGTTCGGATCATGTCCGCATCAATGGCCTCAAGACCTGGATCTCTAATGGCGGCATTGCCGACCAGTATGTGGTGTTCCTGCGTACTGGCGAATCCGGCGCGCGCGGCATCAGCGCATTCGTTGTCGACGCGGATACACCCGGCTTCACCATCTCGGAACGTATCAACGTGATCGCGCCACATCCGCTGGCGACGCTGAAATTCGAGGATTGCCGCGTGCCTCTGGCGAACCGCATCGGTAAGGACGGTGAAGGCTTCAAGGTCGCGATGGCGACACTCGACGTGTTCCGTTCTACGGTCGGTGCAGCCGCGCTCGGCCTCGCACGACGCGCGCTCGACGAGGCGCTGCATCGCTCGGTCACGCGAAAGATGTTCGGCCATACGCTCGGCGATCTTCAGCTCACGCAGGCTGGTCTTGCCGAGATGGCCACGTCCATCGATGCATCGGCCCTGCTGGTCTATCGCTCCGCCTGGACCAAGGATCAGGGCGCCGCGCGCATCACACGCGAAGCCGCCATGGCCAAGATGTTCGCGACCGAAGCGGCACAGACAGTGATCGACCGTGCTGTGCAGATTTTCGGCGGTCTCGGCGTGCAGTCGGGTGTCAAAGTCGAGGAGCTCTATCGCGAGATCCGCGCGCTACGCATCTATGAAGGCGCAACCGAAGTCCAGAAGGTCATCATCGGTCGCGAGCTGATCAAGGCTGCCCAGGCACAGTGAGCTGATGAGGCGAGTCGATCACGGCTCGCCTCATGATCACGCGGCTGTCGCTTCCGCCTTGTAGCTCGGCGCCGAGGCGAGAAAACGCGCATAGGCATCGGCGTCCGGCGGTGTGAATTTCTCCACCAGCGCGCCGCGCCGTTTGCTGGTGGCGCCCATGTCGTCCAGCAATTCGTCGAAATGCTTGAAGTGATAAGGTGCCACGCAAAGTCCGCCATAAACGCCGGCCGCGGGCCGTTCGACGCGTTTGAAATGAAGCATCTCGTCCATGTTCTGGTGCATCTCGGCTGCCGTCGGCTGCTTCGCCAGCTTGCCGTCGGCATAGCGCACCAACCAGTTGGCGGCCATTTCCGCTGTCAGCACCGAGCAGAAGCTGGAATTGAAGCCGACAAATCCCATGTCCGGCAGATCCGGATTGGCGATCACGCGATACAGCCGATACTGCCCGTCGGACTGGATCAGCTTGTCGCGATATTGCTGCGGCAGGAACGGTACGCCGAGCGTGAAACCAATAGCCAGCACAGCAACGTCAGCTTCGACGCGCTGGCCGCCTGACATCACGATGGTCTTGCCATCGTAGTGATCGAAGGTGCCGCGGATAGCCTTGATGCGGCCGTCGGCAACCATCGGGAAGAAGTTCGGCGTGGCGATCGGCACCGAGCAGTTGATACCGTCCTCGATGCGGCCTTCCGGTACCATGTCGCACTTCTTCAGCTTCAGCTGGGTCTTCAACATGGCCTCCAGTCCGCGCCAGTTGGCCCAGATGAAGGGTTTGGCAATGGCGTGATTGAGCCGGGAGAGCGCACTCAGGCCCCAGCCCCGAAACATCTCCTCCTGTGCGCGAATATAGAGGATGCGCTTGAAGTTGACCAGGCCGCCGAGAAAATAGGGAATGCGCCAGACCGGCTCGCGATAGACAAAGGTAACGGCGCTGGCGCCGGCATTGACCGAATGCACGGCGATGTCGGTGGCCGATTTCGAGCCGCCGAGCACGACGACCTTTTTGCCTTTGACGATGGATGAATCCGTGTGCTCCGCCGAATGCAGGATGACACCGCCGGCGGCCTTGAACTTGTCTTCGCCGGGATGATGCAGTTCCTTGCGCTCGTTGAATTGTCCGGTGCAGACCGCGACGAAATCGAATGTTTCCTGCGCGGTGTTGCCAGCCGCATCGCGTGTCTCAAGCGTCCAGCCGGGGAGGCCATCGCCGCGCCGATTCATGCTGATGACGGTGGTGTTGAAGCGCATCAGTGGGATCAGATTATAGTCGCGTGCATAGTCTGTTAGATAGGCATGGACCTGCGGCCCCTTCGGCCATTCCGGATAGCTCGCCGGCATCGGCTTGTCGGTGAAGCGATAGAGTTCCTTGGGACTCTGGGTCTGCACCTCCGGATAGGATCGCGCGGGCTCCCAGACGCCGCCAAGATCGGCGCTGCGTTCCAGCACGGTGACCTTGTGTCCGTGCGCCATGAAGGATTTGGCGGCTGCGAGGCCGGCGATGCCGGCGCCGATGACGCAAACACTCTTCTGTTTGACCATGGCTCGTCTCCTGTCTGAATGCAGCGCTGTATGGCGGACGTGCGGGCTCACGCGCGCAGACGGGTGTCTGCGCGGAACGTCCGCGATGCGTTAAAGCTGGGGTCGGCTGTTGACGCCTAGTCGTTGGCTTCCGGTGGCAGGAAGTTCACTTCATGCTCAGCGGAGACCCGCACGATGGCTTCAATGTCGCTCATATTGTGCAGTTGCTTGAACAGGGCTTCGAGCTTCTGCGTCGGCGAGACCCAGAACAGGGCCCGGGCAGGTTTGTCGGATTTGTTGAAATAGCCATGCGGAATGCCGCGGGGCAGGCGGACCAGATCGCCGGCATGGGCGCGGACCCACTGGCCGTCGAGTTTGAGGTCGAGAATACCCTCCTGCACCAGGATGAACTCTTCCTGGGTCGGATGGATATGCACCGGTACGAACTGGCCGGGATCGCTGTTGGTCTCGAAGGCAAAGGTGGAGTCGGTCACCGCCTTCGGGAAATAGACCTGCCCGAGGATGTTCCACGTGGTGCCGCCATATCCCGTGCCGTTCTGGGTGATGCCTTTTTCAAGTGCCGCCATGGTATTGCTCCCTTGGGTTTCACGTCTGCAAGGATGCTGCGTGACCTGCCGGTCTGTCTCTAGCCGCTGAACGAATCCGCTATCCAAACGACGAAATAATTACCGGTGCAGAGAAGGGGCGGCCACGCTGCGCTGCACACGCCTCTCTCGCACGTGCTGGCCTGCGCATTCGTTGTGCAGCACGGCAATATTTGCAGCGCGGCGCCGACTATGCGGCGTGATGCGACATGGATAGTCTAGGTTTCAAATAACGCAGGCGATCGGACCATGGTGTTGGACGCAGCCGTATCGAGGAATGCTCAGCCGACCCGCGCCGCAAGGCTTGCGGCATTCTCTCGAGTTTTCACCAGGGATATCGACGAAGCCGCCGACTCGATCGGGCGTATTTTCTGTCCGCATGCGCTGGACCCGTTACAGAGCTCCCGGCCAGATTTTCATGCGCTCCATAACTGTGCGGCGTTCGATGGCTTCTCGGTGAACTACGTCTCCTATGGTGGCTCGGTGGCGATCGATCCCGGCTGTCTCGATCGCTTCTTCCTGCTGCAGATCCCGATGCATGGCGGTGCCCGGATAAATACTGGCGGCCGGACGATTGAGGTGTCGGCAGGGCGCTCCGCGTCCTTGCTGTCGCCGACCATGCCGACGAAGATGGTTTGGCAGGACGATTGCGCCAAGCTGATCCTGCTGGTCGAACGACGGCTCGTCGAGGAGCGCGCGGCGGCGCTGGCGGAGAAATCCGGAGCGGTCATCGAGTTCAATCCGGAGGTCGATCTCAATACGCCGTTCGGTCTCGCAATCCGGTCCCAGATCGAATACCTCGTCCATCTAGCGGAGCACCGTGGACCCGGTCAGCAGATCTCGCCCATGATGGCGGCGACCCTGCGTGACTCCGTGATCGGACTGTTGCTGACCGGTCAGAGACATACGCTCACCGCCACTATCGACCGCTCTTTGGCGCGCCTTGGTCCGCTGCCGTCAGTGCTGAGAAAGGCACGGGACTATCTTGAGGCTCATGCCACTGAGCCGCTCGATCTCGATCGGCTCGCGCGCGCAGCTGGCATCGGGATACGTTCGCTGCAGCTCGGCTTTCAGAAGCATTTCGGCATGTCGATTTCCGATGCGTTGCTCGATATCCGGCTAACGCATTTGAATGCACGACTGCTGCGGGCCGCGCCGGGCGAGCGCGTTATTGATATGGCCTTCGATCTTGGCTTTACCCATCCGAGCCGGATGGCCAGCGTCTATCGCGCCCGTTACGGCGAGACCCCGTCGGATACGCTCCGCCGCAGCCGCTAGCAGCATGGCCTGCCCGTTTCTTGCAAAAGCTTGAAGTATAAAATAATATCCGGGCAGGCTCATGGCGAGCCTGCGGAAGGTGATGCATGTCCGGACTGTCTCGCTCCTCCCACGCTCTGGTGACCGGCGGCGGCCGCGGCATCGGCCGCGCCATCGCAGCCTCACTCGTGCGGGCTGGCGCGACCGTGACCATCATGGGGCGTAATCTCACCGTGCTGAATGAGGTCGTCGCGGCGGGCGACGCGCATTATGCTGTTGCCGCCGATGTGTCCGATCAGACCACGCTGAACGCCGTGATTGCGGATGCCGCGAAACGCCAGCCGATCGATATTCTGGTGGCGAATGCGGGCGCTGCGGAGTCTGCGCCATTCGTGAAATCGGATGCAGCGCTGTTCCAGCGCATGATGGACGTCAATTTCATGGGCGTCGTCTATGCGACGCAGGCCGTGCTGCCCGAGATGGTCAAGCGCAAGAGCGGCCGCATCGTTGCGGTGGCTTCGACGGCTGGCCTCAAGGGCTATGGTTATGTGAGCGCCTATAGCGCTGCGAAGCACGCCGTTGTCGGTCTGGTACGTTCGGTGGCGCTGGAAGTCGCGAAAAGCGGTGTCACTGTGAATGCAGTGTGCCCCGGCTTTACCGAAACCGACCTGCTCGAAGGCAGCATCGACAACATCATGAGCAAGACTGGCCGTACGCGCGAACAAGCTGTTGCCGAATTGGCGAAGCACAATCCGCAGGGCCGTCTGGTGACGCCTGGGGAAGTCGCCGATGCGGTCCTGTGGTTGTGCGGCGCCGGCGCCAGTTCCATCACCGGCCAAAGCATCGCCGTCGCCGGCGGCGAAGTCTGATCGAACCGCAACAACAAGAACCGAACAAATTACTGGGAGCCAATATGTCAGTCATGGTCAAGAACAAGGTCGCCAATCCCGTCACGCTGCCGCTGGCCGAGTTCAAGCCTGAGCATTTCCTGCTGGCCGTGGCAGATGGTATCGCCACGGTGACGCTGAACCGGCCCGAGCGCAAGAATCCGCTGACCTTCCAGAGCTACCGTGAGCTGACGGATTTCTTCCGCGCCTGTGCGATGGATGACGACGTCAAGGTTGTGGTCGTCACCGGTGCCGGCGGCAATTTCTCGTCGGGGGGCGACGTGTTCGAAATCATCGGTCCCTTGATCGAGATGAATACCAAGGATCTCACGGCCTTCACGCGCATGACCGGCGATCTGGTCAAGGCGATGCGCGCCGCTCCGCAGCCGATCGTTGCGGCGGTGGAAGGCATCTGCGCCGGTGCCGGCGCGATCATGGCGATGGCGTCCGACTTGCGGCTCGCGGCGACCGGCACCAAGGTCGGATTCCTGTTCAACAAGGTAGGTCTGGCCGGCTGCGACATGGGTGCGTGCGCGATCCTGCCGCGCATCATTGGCCAGTCCCGGGCGTCCGAGCTGCTTTATACCGGCCGTTTCATGACGGCCGAGGAAGGCGAGCGCTGGGGCTTCTTCAGCCGCATCGTTGCGCCGGCGGAGGTGCTGGCGCAGGCCCAGATGCTGGCCAAGCAGATTTCCGAGGGGCCGACTTATGCCAACACCATGACCAAGCGCATGCTGTCGATGGAATGGGCCATGTCGGTGGAAGAGGCGATCGAAGCTGAGGCCGTGGCGCAGGCTCTGTGCATGACCACCGAGGATTTTGCCCGGGCGTTCCACGCCTTCGCGAACAAGCAGAAGCCGAAGTTTGAGGGTAATTAAAGGCGATAAGTGCGCCGTCATGGCCGGGCTTGTCCCGGCCATCTATGTCTTTCTTATTTGCGGCTTAGACGTGGATGCCCGGCACAAGGCCGGGCATGACGGAGTGGAAATTGATAATTTGATGTGCATCAAAGCTGGCGAATTGCCGGTTTGTCAGGCTTGCCAGGAATTATTTTAGGTTTAAAATATCTCCATCCAGGCACGACTGCGGAGGCTGTCATGAAGATCGCGATTATCGGTGGCGGGCCGGCGGGTCTCTATTCTGCGATCCTGCTGAAGAAGCAGCGACCGCAGGCGGAGATCACGGTCTATGAGCGCAACCGTCCCGATGACACCTTCGGCTTCGGCGTGGTGTTCTCCGACGCCACCCTAGACAATTTCGAGAAATACGATCTTCCGAGCTATCAGCGCATCACCCAGGAATTCGCCTACTGGGACGATATCGCCGTGCACTTCCGCGGCACTGTCCACCGCGTCGGCGGTAACGGCTTCTGCGGCTGTTCGCGCCGCACGCTGCTGATGATCCTGCAGGATCGCGCCCGCGAACTCGGCGTCCATCTGCTGTTCGAAGTCGATATCACCGACGAAGCGCGTTTCGCCGATGCCGATCTGATCGTGCTGGCTGATGGCATCAACAGCCACTTCCGTAACAAATATATCGAGCACTTCGCGCCCGAAGTGGACTTGCGCTCGAACAAGTTCACCTGGATGGGTTCAACCAAGCCGCTCGATGCCTTCACCTTCCTGTTCCAGGAGACCGAGTGGGGTCCGTTCATTGCCCACGCCTACCAATATGAAGCAGGCCGGTCGACCTGGATCTTCGAGACCGATCCAGAAACTTTCAAGCGCGCCGGCCTGGAAGGCCTCGGCGAGCAGGAATCCGCCGATCGGATGCATGAGATCTTCAAGTGGTTCCTCGGCGACCACAAGCTGCTGATCAACCGTTCGATGTGGCGTAACTTCCCGATGATCCGCAACAAGCGCTGGGTCAAGGACAATATGGTGCTGCTCGGCGACGCGAAGGCGACGGCACATTTTTCCATCGGCTCCGGCACCAAGCTGGCGATGGAAGACGCCATTGCCCTGCATGATGCAATGGCGAAGGCGCCCACTGTCGAGGCTGGGTTGCACGACTACGAACACGGTCGCCGCGAGGAGGTCGAGAAGATCCAGCATTCAGCGGACGTGTCGCTGGTCTGGTTCGAGCACGTGGACCGCTTTTGGGACTTCGACCCCGTGCAGTTCGCCTTCGGCGTCATGACCCGCGCCAAGGCGATTACCTACGATAACCTGACGTTGCGGGCGCCGGACTTCGTCAAGGAAGTCGACAAGTCGTTTGCGCAGAAAGTGCGTGCGCAGGGCTTCGACGTCGATGTCGAGAAACCGGAAGTGCCGATGTTCCAGCCGTTCAAGATGCGGGACATGGTGCTTGCCAATCGCGCCGTCGTGTCGCCGATGTGCATGTATTCGGCGGAAGAGGGCGTGCCGAACGATTTCCATCTGGTGCATTACGGCTCGCGCGCCATTGGCGGTGCCGGTCTCGTCTTCACTGAAATGGTCTGCGTCGGCCGCGACGCGCGCATCACGCCCGGCTGTGCCGGTCTGTGGACCGACGAGCAGGAAGCGCAGTGGAAGCGTATCGTCGATTTTGTGCACTCGACGTCGGCTGCGAAGATCTGTCTGCAGCTCGGCCATGCCGGCCGCAAGGGCGCAACCAAGCTGATGTGGGACGGTATGGACCGGCCATTGTCCGAGGGCGCCTGGGACATCACGTCGGCATCGCCGCTGCCGTATTATCCGGATAGTCAGGTGCCGGCAGAGATCGATCGCGCTGGTATGGACCGCGTCAAGGCAGAGTTCGTGGCCGCCACGATCCGTGGCGACCGCTGTGGCTTCGACATGCTCGAGATGCACACGGCGCACGGCTATCTGCTGGCGAGCTTCCTGTCGCCGCTGACCAACAAGCGCACCGATGAATATGGTGGCTCCCTTGAGAACCGGCTGCGCTTCCCGCTCGAAGTGTTCGAGGCCATGCGTGCGGCATGGCCCGCTCATAAGCCGATGTCGGTTCGCTTCTCTGCGACCGACTGGGCGGAAGGCGGTAACACCGGTGACGATGCGGTGCAGATCGCACGCGCCTTCGCCGAAGCCGGTGTCGACCTCGCCGATATCTCCACAGGACAAACCGTCAAGGAGTCGCGTCCGATCTACGGCCGCATGTTCCAGACGCCGTTCTCGGATCAGGTCCGCAACGAGGCCCGCGTCGCCACCATGTGCGTCGGCAACATCACGTCCGCCGATCAGGTCAACACGATCCTGGCCGCCGGCCGTGCGGACCTCGTCGCACTTGGCCGTCCGCACCTGACCGACCCGTCCTTCACCATCAAGGCGGCCGCTTGGTATGGTGCAAAAGACGCCTATTGCCCGCCCCAATATATGCCCGGCAAGGACCAGATTTTCCGCAACAGCGTCAGGGACAAGCAGGATTTCGAAGACCTGAAAATTAAGGCTAAGCCGAAGACCCGCGCCGAGATGCGTGCGGAGGCGGCAAAGCCACTTGCAGCTGAATGACTGGGCATGCGAGTTTAGCGGCTAAATTCTCGGCGTTGCGTCAAGTGGAGTTGGGCTGATGAAAGCAATCATCGTGGGCGGCGGCGTTGGCGGTTTGACCACCGCCTTGATGCTGCGGGCGCGGGGCATCAATTGCGAGCTCTACGAACAGGCTGACACCATCCGCGAACTCGGCGTCGGCATCAACACGCTGCCGCACGCGATCCGCGAACTCACCGGTCTCGGCCTTCTTGATCGGCTCGATGCGGTCGCGATCCGCACCGACGAGCTGCACTATCTCAATCGTCACGGCCAGGAAGTCTGGCGCGAGCAGCGCGGCTACGGCGCTGGTCATGACGTGCCGCAATTCTCGATCCACCGCGGACGTCTGCAGACCGTGATCCATCGCGCTGTCGAAGAGCGCCTTGGCGCAGAGGCGATTCACACAGGTCGTCGGCTCGGTCACTTCACGCAGGACGAAGGTGGCGTCACCGCTTATTTCTTCGATCGCAATAACAATCATGTCGAGACAGCGCGCGGCGACATCCTGATCGGCGCCGACGGTATCCACTCCAAGGTTCGGAGCACGCTGTTCCCGAATGAAGGACATCCGGTCTGGAACGGTCTGATGCTGTGGCGTGGTGCGCGCGACTGGCCGGCTTTCCTCACCGGCAACTCGATGATCGTCGCTGGCGGTCTCCACGCCAAAGTCGTGGTCTATCCGATTGCCGAAGGTGAGACTGCGGGCAACCGGCTGACCAACTGGGCTGTACTGGTGAAAACCGGCGAGGGTGGCACGCTACCGCCGCGTCGCGAGGACTGGTCACGCCCAGGCAAGCGCGACGAATTGATGCCGCATGTGGCGCGCTTCAACGTGCCGCACATCGACGTGCCCGCGCTGATCACGGCGACCCCGGAGTTCTGGGAATATCCCTGCTGCGACCGCGATCCCCTGCCGTACTGGTCGGGCGGACGCGTGACGCTGCTCGGCGACGCCGCGCATCCGATGTATCCGGTCGGCTCCAACGGCGCCTCACAGGCGATCCTCGATGCGCGCGCGCTGGCCGACTCGCTGGCTCATGCCGAGCATCCGCGCCAGGCGTTGATGGCCTATGAGCGCAAGCGCCTGCCAATGACGGCCGAGATCGTGCGCTCCAACCGCCGCGGCGGTCCGGAAGGCGTCATTGACGCCGTGGAGCAGATCGCGCCGGACGGCTTCGACAATGTCGAGAACGTGTTGAGCTACGCGCAGCGTGAAGCCATCGTGAAGGGCTATGCGCACAAGGCTGGATTCGCGGCGCAGCCCGGGCTTGCCGTGGTGAACGGCTGATCTAGCTCGCTGCAAATCGAGAATTTAGCTTTCGTCATGCCCGGGCTTGTCCCGGGCATCCACGTTTTGGACGCCGCTTAAGACGTAGATGGCCGGGACAAGCCCGGCCATGACGTCGATGATGGTATGTGGCCTGAACGAAGAGCCGCGCTTACGCGCCTGGAGGCGGCGGCAGGAAGTGGATGTTGTATTCGGCGGCGAGCGCCACCACGTCCTCGGGCTTCTGCTCTTTCATGTTGTGGATCGCCCAGAACAGGTCATAGAGGCGTCGGCTCGGCGACACCCAGAACAACACCTTGGCGTTCTGGTCCGACTTATTGAAGATGCCGTGCGGAATGCCGCGCTGCAGGCGCACCAGATCGCCCGGCGTGGCCGAAGTTTCGGAGCCGCCGAGGAAGAAGTCGAGCTTGCCTTCGAGGATGTAGAGATACTCATCCTGGTCGGGATGGATGTGCGGCGGCACGAAGGTGCCGGGCGGGAAGGTGGCGTGCCACGAGAACGAATCTTCGGTGCAGTTCTTCGGCACATAGGTCTGGCCGAGGATGTTCCAGGTGATGCCCTGCATGCCTTCATTGGCGCGGGTGATGCCGGCGATCTCGGTTTTCATGGTTGGTCCTTCCTTGGGTCACGCATTACGACGCGTCGGGTGGTACTCGAAAACAGTTGATCAAACGTGGAGGAAACGGTCCTTCACGGTGGAGTCGCTCTTCAGTTGTTCGGACGTGCCGGTCCACACCACACGGCCTTTTTCGATCACCACATGACGATCGGCGAAGCCGGCGAGCGCATCGACATTCTTGTCGATGACCAGAATGGACTGACGCTCGGCCTTGAGCTTCTTCAGGCAATTCCAGATCTCAAGGCGAATGAGCGGGGCGAGGCCTTCGGTGGCTTCATCGAGAATGAGCAGCTTCGGATTGGTCATCAGCGCGCGGCCGACGGCCAGCATCTGCTGCTCGCCGCCCGACAACTGCGTGCCGAGATTGCTGCGACGTTCCTTGAGGCGCGGAAACAGCTCGTAGATCTTGTCCAGCGTCCAGCGTGCCGGCGGATGCCGCACGGCGGCGGTGGCGACCAGGTTTTCCTCGACGGTCAGTGTGGGAAATATCTGGCGGCCTTCGGGCACCAGACCGATGCCTGCCTGGGCGATGCGATAGGACGGCAGCCCGGCCATCGGTTTGTCGTCGAAGGTGACGGTGCCGCCAGTCGGATGAATCAGCCCCATGATGGCGTTGATGGTGGTCGTCTTTCCCATGCCGTTGCGACCGAGCAGGGTCACGACCTCACCAGTGCCGATATTCAACGAAATATCGAACAGAACTTTGGCGGCGCCGTAAGCAGCCTGGAGATTTAAAACTGAAAGCATCAGGCGGCCTCCTCGCCGAGATAGGCGGTGCGCACCTCTGCATTGTCGCGGATGCTCTGCGGCGAGCCGGACGCGATGATGCGGCCATAAACCAGGACCGAGACGCGGTCAGCCAGTGCGAAGACGGCGTCCATATCGTGTTCGATCAGCACGACGGGAAGTTCCTTGCGCAGCTCCTGCAGCGTGTCGATCAGTCGCTGTGATTCATCGTGGCTGGTGCCGGCGAGCGGTTCGTCGAGCAGCAGCAGTTTTGGTTGCGCCGCCAGTGCAATGGCGATTTCGAGCTGGCGTTTCTCGCCATGCGACATCTGCCCGGCCGGCACGCTTGCGCGAGCGGCGAGGCCGAAGCGCGACAGCAGCGCCATGGCGGTGTCGTTCAGCGCTGATTCCTTCGACGCATTGCCGAAGAAGCTGAAGCTCGAGCCGCTGCGTGCCTGAACGGCGATGGCGACATTCTCCAGTGCGGAGAAGCGCGGCAGGATCGAGGTGATCTGGAACGAGCGCACCAGGCCCATCCGCGCACGCTCTGCCATCGGTAACCGCGACACGTCTTGGCCGTCGAATATGATACGGCCGGAGTCCGATTGTGCGTGTCCGGAAATCTGGTGGATCAGCGTGGTCTTGCCGGCGCCGTTGGGGCCGATGATGGCGTGCAATTCGCCCGCCTCGATGTTCAGCGATACGTCGTCGGTGACGCGCAGGGCGCCGTAGTTCTTGCAGATGTTCTGCAACTGAAGCGGAGCGCTACTCATGATTTGCTCCCGAACAATCCGGTGATGCCGCCGCGGGCGTATAGCACGACGAGAATGAGGATGGGTCCGAAGATCAGTGCCCAGTTTTCCGTGTAATGCGACAGGATATCTGCCAGCAGGCTGAACACGGCGGCGCCGATGATTGCGCCATGCAGCGAGCCGAGGCCGCCGAGCACCAGTACGAAGATCAGGTCGCCGGAGCGCTGCCAGGCCGTATAGGCCGGGCTGACGAATTCGGTCTGGTTGGCAAGCAGAAAGCCCGACACGCCGGCAATCATGCCGGCAATGACGTAGGCAGTGAGCTGATAACGATACGGCGCAAAGCCGATCGCTTCCATACGTACGGGATTCTCGCGAATGCCGCGCAGCACCCGACCGAAGCGGGACGCGACGATAGCGCGGAGCAGCAGATAAGCGCCGAGCAGCACGCCGAAGGCGACGTAATACATCGCCACATCGTTCTTCAAGAACTTCGAGCCGAAGAACATGCTGCGCGATGCCAGCGTCAGCCCGTCGTCACCGCCATAGGCAGCCAGCGAAGTGCCGAGGAAGAACAGCATCTGGCCAAAAGCCAGCGTGATCATGATGAAATAGACGCCCTTGGTCCGCAGCGAGATCGCGCCCGTGAAGAGAGCGAAGAGGAGAGAGACGCCGAGCGCCACCGCAAGCTGGATGAAGCCGTCGGTGATTCCGTGGCTGGCAAGGATCGCGACGCTGTAGGCGCCAAGGCCGACATAGGCGGCATGGCCGAACGAGATCATGGCGCCGTAGCCGATCAGCAGATCGAGTGACATGGCGGCGAGCGCCAGGATCATGATGCGCGTGACCAGCGCGAGGATGAAGCTCTGCGATCCCCATAGTGCCGAGAGCGGCACAAGGGCGAAGATCACAAGCACGATCAGCGGCAGCAGATAGGCCCGGCTGGCACGCGGAGGCGTTGCGAGGGCAGGCGAAGCGGGGGTGTCGAGGTCGACGAGATTGTTCATGGTCTGCTCCCCTTACTGCTTGGACGGGAACAGGCCGGATGGCCGGAAGAACAGCACCGCAGCCATCAGGATATAGATCAGCATCGGCGCAATGGCGCGGCCGGTCTGGCTGGCCGCCGAGGGATCGAGCAGTAGCTTGAGCAGCGTGGGCGCAAAGAAACGTCCGAGCGTATCGACGAGACCGATCAGCAGCGCCGCGATGAAGGCACCGCGGATCGAGCCGATGCCGCCGATGACGATCACCACGAAAGCAAGAATGAGCACGTTGTCGCCCATGCCGGGCTCTACCGAGAGGATCGGCGCAACCATGGCGCCGGCGAAGCCCGCGAGCATGGCGCCGACGCCGAACACGATGGTGAACAGCAGGCGGATATTGACGCCCAGCGCGGAGACCATGGCAGCGTTGCTGGCGCCGGCACGCACGAGCATGCCAAGCTTGGTCTTGTTGACGACGAGATAGAGCGCGAGGCCGACAGCCAGACCGACGGCGATGATGACGAGACGCCAGACCGGATAGAGCATGCCGTCGGTGATTTCGACCGCGCCCGACAGCGCGTCAGGAATTGCAACATTTAGCGGCGCTGCGCCCCAGATGTATTTGACGGCCTGATTGAGGAAGATGATGACCCCAAACGTCGCGAGCACCTGATCGAGATGGTCGCGATCATACAAATGTCGAAAGATCAGGATCTCCAGCAGAAGCCCGAAAATCAGTGCAGCAGGTAGCGCCAGTGCGAGGCCGGCGACGAAACTGCCGGTCATGGTGGTGAAGGCGGCAACCAGATAGGCGCCGACCATGTATTGCACGCCATGTGCAAGATTGATGAAGTCCATGACGCCAAACACCAGCGTGAGGCCGGCGGCGATCAGGAACAGGATCAATCCGAACTGCAGGCCGTTCAGGATCTGGACGAGGGCAAGCGTGAGGGTCATCAGATAACTTGGTTTCTATACTGAGATAAACACGGGCCGATAAAACACCGGGCCGTCCCGCCTTCGCGGCAACGGCCCGGTGATGAGCGATCGCCAGGGCGATTACTGCGCAGCGCAGTCCTTGGCGTAGCGATCGCCGTAGTTCGAGAACACCTTCTCGACGATCTCGGTCTGGAACTTGCCGTCAGCGCGCTTGGCAACCTTGGTCAGGAAGAAGTCCTGAACGGGATAGCCGTTGTTGCTGAACTTGAAGCCGCCACGAATCGACGGGAAGTCGGCCTTCTTCATGGCTGCAGCCACCTTGGCCTTGTCCGAGAGGTCGCCCTTCACGGCAGTGACTGCGCTATTGATCAGCATGGCCGCGTCATAGGACTGGAAGGCGTAGGTCGCCGGCACGCTGTTATAAGCTTTCTCGTACTCTGCCACGAACTTCTTGTTCTGCGGAGTGTCGAGGGTCGGCGCCCAGTTCGAACCACCGAACATGCCGATCGCCGCGTCCTGCTGAGCCGGCAGCGTCGATTCATCGACGGTGAAGGTCGACAAGAACGGAATGCGGTCGAGCAGGCCGGCCTGCTTGTACTGCTTGACGAGGTTCACGCCCATGCCGCCCGGCATGAAGGTGAGCACGGCATCAGGCTTCATTGATGCGATCTTGGAGAGCTCGGCCTGGAAGTCGAGCGTGCCGAGCGGGATGAAGGATTCCTCGAGGATCTCGCCCTTGAAGTCCATCTTCACGCCGGCGACGAAGTCCTTGCCGGCCTGATAGTTCGGGGTCATCAGGTAGATCTTCTTGTAGCCGCGCTTCTGGGCCACGTTACCGAGGATCTGGTGGATCTGGTCGTTCTGATACGACGTCACATAGAAGTACGGATTGCACTCCTTGCCCGCGTAGCTCGACGGACCGGCATTCGGTGAGATCAGGAAGGTCTTGTTCTCGGTGACCGGTTTGTGGATCGCGCCCAGGATGTTCGAGAAGATCGGGCCGACCACGAAGTCGACCTTGTCGCGCTCCAGCAGACCCTTGACCTTGGTGACGGCGACGTCCGGCTTGAGCTCGTCATCGACGACGATGACTTCGACATCCTTGCCGCCCATCTTGCCGCCGAGATCCTTGACGGCGAGGTTGAAGCCGTCGCGCGCCTGCTGGCCGAGCACAGCACCGGCGCCCGACAGCGACACGATCACGCCGACCTTGATCTTTTCCTGCGCCATGGCCGGGATGGCCGAAACGCTCATCATCAGGGCGGCCAAACCGGCCAATTTGAGAGACTGCTTCATTAACTTCTCCTCCACTCGGCCGCGACAGGCAGCCGAAAAACGTGCCAACCCAGAATTCTGTTCTTTTGCCTAGATTATGCTCACGACGGGCGCACCCGCAAGCAATGTAAATGACTTCCAGGCGTCAGAAATCAGCCGAATACGCTATGCAAACCGTAGGCCAATTTATTTGAACCTTAAAGAAATATTCAAAATCGACGGCGGTCAAGGCTGCGGCGTTTTGGCTTGCGGTCGGACGGAAATTCCTTGAAGGTCAAAGGATCGGTATGGGGCGGTACGAGATTGTGGATTGCCGGTCTCTCGGCCGCCGCAGGAGCTTCAAGCAGGTAAGATTGCATCATGATTCTCGATTCCGAGACCAAGGCCGTCGAACTTCCCGATGATCACGGCGATGAGCTGCGCCTGTGGCTCCGGCTCCTGACCTGTACGACGTTGATCGAGGGTGAAGTCCGCAGCCGCTTGCGCGAACGCTTCGATGTCACGCTCCCACGCTTCGATCTGATGGCCCAGCTCGACAAAGTGCCCGACGGTATGACCCTGTCGGATGTCTCGAAGCGGATGATGGTGTCGAACGGCAATGTGACCGGCCTGGTCGAGCGTCTTGTCGAATCCGGCCACGTCGATCGCCGCACCTCCGACACCGATCGCCGGGTGCAGGTGATCCGGCTCACCAAACTTGGCCGCGCGGAGTTCCGCAAGATGGCCGAAGAACACGAGACCTGGATCGCCGAAATCTTCACGGATCTGGCGCCGAAGGATGTTCGCGAACTGATGCGGCTGCTCGCCAAGACCAAGGCTTCCGCGCAGAAGGCGGCGCAAAAGGCAGCGAACGGCAAGGCGCCGTAAACGCGACGCGGTGAGTGCAGTGATCGATCTCGAAGCCGAATACAACAATCGCGCAAAAGTCCCGGAAAGCTCTGCGCTGATTGCCGGCTGGGCACAAGACGCCAAAGCCTATCGCGACAGCGGCGTGCTGATGCGTGCCATTCCATATGGCTCAGGCGCACGGCACACGATCGACTACTTCCCCGCCGGCGACAAAGGTCCGATTGTCGTCTTCATTCACGGTGGCTACTGGCAGGCACTGGACAGCTCTTACTTCAGCCATCTGGCGCGGGGGCTGAATAGCCATGGCATCAGCGTGGCGATCCCCAGCTACGATTTGTGCCCGAACGTCTCGGTCGGTGATATCATCGTGCAGATGCGTGCGGCGACCCGCGAACTGGCGAAGCTCGGCCGGCGGCTCGTCGTGTCGGGCCATTCGGCGGGCGGTCATCTCGCGGCCTGCATGCTGGCGACGGACTGGTGTGCGCTCGATTCCGCGCTGCCGCAGGACCTGATTGTCGGCGCCTATGCGATCTCTGGGCTGTTCGATCTGGCGCCGCTGGTGCCGACGTCCATTAACAATGCATTGCATTTGAACGATGCCGGCGCCCGTGAGGTCAGTCCGTTGTTCTGGCCGGTGCCTTCGCGTGGGTCTCTCGATGCGGTGGTTGGTGGCGACGAGGGTGTCGAATATTTGCGGCAGAGCCAAAGCATCGTCGACGCCTGGGGTGTCCATATTCCCGCGCGCTTCGAAGCGCTTCCCGGCGCAAATCATTTTACCGCCGTGGCACCGCTGGCCGATCCGCAGTCCGCCATGGTGCTGCGGCTGAAGGCGCTGGCCACGCTTTAGGCGCGGTTGCCTAAACAAACTGCGCAAATTCGCATCCTCCGCCGAAAATTTCGGCGTGCCGCAAGACTCCGCAGTTGCGGAAAACTGTTTTAAGTCTAAAATGATATTTGGATGACGTTGCCGGGCATCTGACGTGACGGGAGCATTGCAATGGCCGCTGATACTCAGCTGACAAAGCCTTATACGGCGCATGTTGATACGTTTGCGCGGGACAATATGCCCCCGCCGGAACAGCTACCGGAGTTTCTGTTCACGCGGCCCGAATTTCATTATCCGCCGCGCATCAATTGCGTGGTGCCGTTTCTCGATCGCTGGGTCGCAGAAGGGCGCGGCGATGCGCCGTGCATGATCGGGCTGAACGAGAGCTACACCTATCGCGAGCTCTATGAACTCGTGAACAAGATCAGCAACGTGCTGGTGGGCAAGCTCGGCCTTGTCACCGGTGGCCGCGTGCTGCTGCGTTCCGCCAACAATCCGATGATGGTTGCGACCTATCTCGCCATCATCAAGGCCGGCGGCGTCTGCGTGTCGACCATGCCGCTGCTGCGCGCCAAGGAACTGTCCTATCCGCTGCAGAAGGCGAAGATCTCGCTGGCGTTGTGCGACAGCAAGCTGTCGGACGAGATGGAGAAGGCCAAGGCGGTTTCGCCCGAACTCAAGCGCGTTGTCTATTGGGGCACTGGCGAAGCCGAACTCGACAAGATGATCGCCGAGGCGAGCCCGGAATTCACCGCCGTCGATACAGCTTCGGATGATATCTGCCTGATCGCCTTCACTTCGGGCACGACGGGCGACCCGAAGGGCACCATGCATTTCCATCGCGACATGCTCGCGGTGTGCGATGGCTTTGCGCGCAATGTGCTGCGTGCCAGCCCGGAAGATCGCTTCATCGGTTCGGCGCCGCTGGCCTTCACGTTTGGTTTCGGCGGCGTACTGTTCCCGCTGCATATCGGCGCGTCCTTTGTGGTGCTCGAGAAGGCGGGCCCGGACGAGCTGCCTCTGGCCGTTGCCAAGCACAAGGTGACGGTGTGCTTCACCGCGCCCACCGCCTATCGCGCCATTCTCGGCAAGATCGACCAGTACGATCTCTCGACGCTGCGCAAATGCGTCTCCGCCGGCGAGACGCTGCCGAAGGGCACCTATGATGCATGGCTGAAGGCAACTGGCATCAAGCTGATGGATGGCATCGGCGGCACCGAAATGCTGCACATCTTCATTTGCGCCATTGAGGAAGAAATCCGTCCGGGCTCGACCGGCAAGCCGGTGCCCGGCTATGTCGCCAAGATCATCGACGACGAAGGCAACGAAGTGGCACCCGGCACGCTAGGCCGTCTCGCCGTGAAGGGCCCGACGGGCTGCAAATATCTCGCCGATCCGCGTCAACTCAAATTTGTCCAGAACGGCTGGAACATCACCGGCGACACCTTCCTGATGGATGAGGATGGCTACTTCTGGTACCAGTCGCGCTCGGACGACATGATCGTGTCGGCGGGTTACAATATCGCTGGCCCCGATGTCGAAGCGGCTTTGCTCACCCATGAAGCCGTGGTCGATTGCGGCGTTGTCGGTTGCCCCGATGCCGACCGCGGCATGATCGTGAAGGCTTATGTCGTTCTGGCTCCCGGTCAAGCGGGGAGCGACGCGCTGGCGACCGAGTTGCAGAACCACGTGAAGCGCGAGATCGCGCCTTACAAATATCCGCGCGCCATCGAATTCGTGACGCAACTGCCCAAGACCGAGACCGGCAAGCTGAAGCGCTTTGCGCTTCGCCAGCAGGCCGCGGCGGGCGCGTCACCGACCGTTGCTGCATAAGTTTGAAGACGTTTCTTTCAGGGAGGATTGCCCGGTGAATGCACCAAAGGGCCCGACATTGACCGTGGTGCCAAACGCAAAGGGCGATGTTGCAGCATCCGTTTCGCGCGCATTGCAGCCGAGTGGCTGGCCGAAGCCCAAAGGCTATGCCAACGGCATGACGGCAGATGGCCGCATCGTCGTGACCGGTGGCGTGATTGGCTGGGACGCCGAGGAGAAGCTGAAGCCTGATTTTGTATCGCAGGTGCGTCAGGCACTGCAGAACATTTCCGACATCCTCGCGGAAGGTGGCGCGAAGCCCGAGCATCTCGTGCGGCTGACCTGGTATGTCGTCGATATGGAAGAATATCTCGGCAATCTCAAAGCACTCGGTCAGGCCTATCGCGAGATCTTCGGTGCGCACTATCCGGCCATGGCGCTGGTGCAGGTCGTGCGGCTGGTCGAACTCGCTGCGCGCGTCGAGATCGAGGCGACTGCGGTGGTGCCGCGTTAAGCGGCGCTACTTAGCCTCGATAAACTCTGTCGGGCTCTTGCCTGTTACTTGCCGGAACGCGTGCGAAAACGCCGAGAAGCTGGCATAGCCGAGATCGGCAGCGAGCTGCTTGACCGACGCGTTGCGGTTCATCGATAGTCGTTCGATCGCCTCTGCGATCCGGGCGCGTTGACACCAGCTCTTGAAGCTCAGTTGCGTCTCTGCCGCAAAAAGTCGCGACAAAGTGCGTGCGGACGTGCCGACGGCGCGTGCCAGTGTTTCGATCTCGTAAGTCTGCGTCGGATGGGCCAGCATGATCTCCGCCGCGCGTCGGCAGCGCGGCTCTTGCGGCAGCGGCATGAAGGTCGCGGGATCGCCGGCTTGGTGCAGTTCGAGCATGGCAATCTCGATCAACAGCCGATTGCGCGTGACGTCGTCGCGCCCATCGAATAGCGCCAGGATCGACTCGTGTAACAGGCGCGACACGCGCACCACGAACTCCGCTGCGAGATCGCCATTGCGTCGGTCCCGCGCCAGCCAATCGACGTTGAAATACAGCGAACGCATCTCGATGTCGGCCAGCACATCGATGGCGTGGGGCAGGTGGGCCGGAACCCAGACCGCGCGGTCCGGTGGCACCAGCCAACGGCCCTTCGGAGTCGTGACCTGCATAGTGCCCGCAGCGGCGAACACGAGTTGCGCCTCGCGATGGGCATGGGTGTCCAGCCGGATGCCCTTGCGGTAGCGCGTCGCCAGGATGTGGACGCCGTCGGTCGCAGAGCGCCGTCGCTCGGATAAGTCCAGGATTGGCGGTTCTGCGACATTCATTGGCAACATCCCGTTAGAGCAAGCTCATATAACGGCATTCCAAGGTTGCCAAGGAATCGATTCATGAACGTCCCCAGCCGGGTCATCACCCTCGTTAATGTCGCCCATTTCATCGATCACTACGCGATGCTGATCTTTGCGGCGGCGGTGCTCGTGATGGGTCCGGCCATGAATATGACCTATACCGAGCTGCTGCCCTATGCGACGCCGGGCTTCATGGCGTTTGGGGCCGGCTCGTTGGTGACCGGTTGGCTCGGGGACCGCTGGAGCCGTCGCCATATGATGGTGATCTTCTTCTACGGCATTGGTCTGTCGATGATGGCTGTCGGCCTGGTGCAGACGCCTTTGCAGCTTGGTGCGGCGCTGTTCTCGGTTGGCCTATTCGCGTCGATCTATCATCCGGTCGGCACGGCGATGATCGTCTCCTATGCCGACAAGCTTGGCAGTGCGATGGGCATCAACGGCGTGTTCGGCAATTTCGGCGTGGCATCTTCCGCACTGATCACCGGCGTACTCGGTCAGTTTCTCGGCTGGCGCTGGGCCTTCATCATTCCCGGCCTGGTCACCGTTGCGGCCGGCGTTGTCTTCATGCGCGAGGTCGCGCATGAAGATCGCTCGGGATTCAAACAGGCCTCGGCGCAAGCGCGCGTCGCGAAGTCCGACATGTGGCGTGTGATCCTTGCACTGTTGGTCACGGTGGTCGCGATCTCCACCGTCTTCAACGCCATCACCGTCGCGCTGCCAAAACTGTTTGCCGAGCGTCTGTCCGATATGACGGACAGCCCGGCATTGCTCGGCATCATTGCCGCCTGCGTCTATGTCTTCGGCGCGGCCACCCAGTACAACATCGGCAAGCTGATCGATAAGCACTCGCTGAGGGCGGTGAGCATTCCGTTGTCGCTAGTGCTCGCGCCGTTTCTGTATTTCGCAGCGTCGCAGTCGAACATCTCACTGATTGTCGTCGCGATCGGAATCATCGTTGGTCTGTTCGGGCAGATCACCGTCAATGAGGCGATCGTCGGCAAGTATACAAGCGAGGAGTGGCGGTCGCGCGCTTATGCCGTGCGTTATTTCGTTGGCTTTACCGCAGCGGGAGCCTCGGTCGGGCTTGTCGCATGGTTGTACGAGCAGGGTGGCTTCATCATGATGCTGCACGCCTTTGCCGCCTTGTCGGCGCTGGTGATCGTCGCCGCATTGATTTTGCCGCGGGAGTTGCCACCAGCAAAAGCACCTGCGGCGTAAAACTTCTCGCTTTACACTGGCGAGCAGCGCGGGACCGGTCTAGTTAGACTGAGACAATGCCATTCGCCTCCCGAACGGGGGTGGCGAAAGTGGCATTTCGCGCACATCAGCATCGCGATCGCAGATTCCCGAATGGTCTCGGGAATAGTCTAGCGCCTGTGGTGTTGCGTGATAGAGCGCTGCTTTCTGACTGTGATGACCGAGACGCGAGCCGGCGGGAATCGTTTTGCTGGATACATCCGTGAATTTTGAAACGCTCGTTGACGAGATTTATGAAGCGGGAGTTTTGCCGGAGCGTTGGCCGCAGGTGTTTGATCGCTTGGCGGAGTTGGCAGATGCCGAAGGCGCCATGATTTTCGCGTCCGCGCCGGGTGTTCCGCGGTGGACGTCATCTGAGAAGATTCGCGAGCGGATCGATCGTTGGACCAAGAGTCCGTACGCGACCAAGAATCCGCGAAGCGCCAGACTAATCGTGGAAAACGAGCCGTGGTTTCTGACGGACCTGGACCGGTTCACAATGGAAGAACTCGACAATGAGAGCTTCTATCGGGACATTCTCCGGCCGGCGGGCCTCGGCTGGTGTGCCGGTACCTCGGTACGGTCTCCCTCCGGTGATACGCTCGTGATTTCGGTGGAGAAGGCTTACGCCAAAGGGCCGATTGAACGCGCAGTAGCGGATCAACTGGATGGCCTCCGGCCCCATCTGGCCCGTGCAGCGGTGCTGTCCGGTCGGCTGGGCTTCGAGCGCGCCCGCACGGCGGTTGCGACACTTCAGATGATCGGTCTTCCTGCCGCTGCGGTCAGTCAGGAGGGGCGCGTTATCGCGGCCAATCCTGGGTTCAGTTCCAGCACGACGATTGTCGGCACTGGCGCGCAGGATCAGGTGCAGTTCGTCTCGCAGGTCGCTCAGGCCATGTTTATCGAGGCGCTGGCCAAGCCCTTGTCTCTGTCGAAGACGGGCCGTTCAATTCCAATTTCTGGGACTGAGCACAGCTCACCCTTGATCGCACATGTGTTGCCGCTCCGTCTGGCTGGCCTGGATGTTTTTGCGGGCGCGGTGTCTATCCTGCTCCTGACGCCGATCACCCAGCAGCGCAGCCCGGGTCCGGAGCTTCTGCAGGCTTTGTTCGATTTGACGCCGGCCGAAGCGCGGATCACCAGCCTTTTGATCGATGGCAATTCAGTCACCGCCATCTCGAAAATGCAGAGCGTCAGCCTGAACACCGTGCGGACCCAGCTGAAATCCGTCTTCTTGAAAACCGGCGTCGAGCGGCAGGTGGACCTGGTTCGGCTTCTGGGTCAGCCGCGAGTTCAATTGATCCCGGACCGGGACGCCTGAAAAATCCACGAAAAAGGCCGGCACGATGGCCGGCCTTGATGCGTAAGTATGTCCGGAGAAAATCGTGCAGTCGTCAATACACGGTCCGCCGAAGCGGTAATAGGAAACCGCTGTCATGTTACTGACGCGGCCGCTAAACGATTCCCGGTATCGACGTAGGTTATTCCTGCGACATCCGCGTCACCAATTTGGGTGAAGCGCCCGACTATTTGTATACAACGCAGGGTTTCAGGAATTCACGTGAACAAAATCCCGCAGCAGCGGGTAGATCTCGTTGTTCCAGCGGCGTCCACTGAATACACCGTAATGACCAACACCGGCCTGCATGTGATGGACTTTGCGATAGGCTCGCACGCCGGTGCAGAGATCCTGGGCTGCCAGAGTCTGGCCGATCGAGCAGATATCATCCTTCTCGCCCTCGACCGTCATCAGCCCCATGCGCTTGATGGAGGCGCAGTTCACGGTCCGGCCCTTGTAGGTCAGCCTGCCCTGCGGCAACAAATGCTCCTGGAACACGTCGCGGATGGTGTCGATATAGAACTCTCCTGGCAGATCCATCACGGCGAAATATTCATCGTAGAACGTTTTGATGACTTCCGCCTTCTCGATCTCGCCCTTGGCCAGATGATCGGCGAGATCGACATGTGACTTGATGTGCCGCTCGAGATTCATCGAGACGAATGCCGTCAACTGAATGAAGCCGGGATAGACTTGCCGGAACGCGCCTTTGCACTGGAATGGCACGTAATTGATCATGTTGTCTTCGAACCACTTCAACGATTTGCTCTTGGCGAACTCGTTGACCTTGGTCGGCTGAATGCGCGTATCGATCGGGCCCGCCATCAGCGTCAGGCTTGCCGGGCGCGCAGGGTGATTGTCCTCCGACATGATCGCTGCTGCAGCCAGCGCCGACACGGATGGTTGGCAAATCGCGACCATGTGCGAACGCGGGCCGAGCTCATTCATGAATGTGATCAGGTGCTCGGTATATTCGTCGAGGCCGAACTTGCCCTGATCCAGCGGTATGTCGCGCGGGTTATGCCAGTCTGTGATATAGACGTCATGATCCTGCAGCAGGGTCTTCACGGTACCGCGCAGCAGCGTCGCGAAGTGGCCGGACATCGGCGCCACCAGCAGCATGCGTGGCTGCTCCGGTGCATTCTCTTTCTTGAAGTGTAGCAGCGATCCGAATGGCGTTTTGAAGGTGACTTCTTCCGTTACCTCATGCTCGCTGTTGCCGACCATCACCTTGCCGATATCGAATTCGGGCCGATGATAGGTGAGGGCGGAGCGTGAGATCAGCTCAAGTGCTGCCGCGAGGCGGCCGAACAGCTTCTCGGACGTGCCGGCCGGGACGAGATTGAGGTACTTCAATGCGGCAGCCGCACCGGTACGCCAAGGTGCTGTCAGATCCATGTGATTCTGGTAGGCCTGATACATCATTGACATCATCCGGAGCTATCCCTGCTTCGTTGCTATGCAATATTGAAGCCAGAGAAGAGTCAATTCGTCTGGAAAACTGGCACGTGGTTTGCTGAACAAAATTAAAGCAGCACAAGCAAAGGGCAGCGGGGAACCGGTTACCCGAGGGCTGACGGGCTGTCTGGGTTCGGGCGTAAGGGGATTAAGTCATGGCCAACGCGACACTCACCATCAGCAGCAAGAATTACTCGTCGTGGTCATTGCGAGGGTGGCTGCTGACAAAATTCTCAGGCCTTGAGTTCGACGAGGTCGTTACGGCGCCGGACGATGCCTCCGCCAGGGCCGAGATTCTGTTGTTGTCCTCATCGATCCTGGTGCCCTGCCTGCGCCATGAAGGGGCGGTGGTCTGGGATACGCTGGCAATCGCCGAATATCTCAACGAGATCATGCCGGAAGCAATGCTATTGCCGGCGGACCGCATCCTGCGGGCGCATTGCCGTTCGATTTCGGGCGAAATCCATTCCGGCTTCACGACATTGCGGGCGTCGCTGCCGGTCAACATCAAGGGGCATTTTCCGAACTTCAAGGTCTGGTCGCGCGCGCAAGCCGATATCGATAGGATCTGCACGATCTGGCGCGAGTGTCTGTCGAAGTCCGGCGGGCCGTTCCTGTTCGGCACCCGCAGCATGGCGGACGCCATGTATGCGCCGGTGGTGACGCGCTTCGCGACCTATGACGTCAAGCTCGATCCGCAGCTATCAGCCTATGCCAGCATGGTGATGAACCTGCCCGAAATGCAGGAATGGATTGCCGCGGCCAGGCAGGAGCCTACCGATATCGAAGAGCTCGAGGTTGAGTACTGATTGATAGTTCGGCAACGCCGTGCCGGCTTACGGATCGGGCAGGGCGTGCTCAACTTGTATCCAGAATTTGTAGCGCTCGCCCGGGGATTTGCGCGGTTTGGCCGCCAGATCACCTGCTAACGAGCGCGATTGGTATCAAAACGCCTTTGACGCCAGCTGGCGCGATTTTCGCATAGCAACAATTTCTCGCGAGCCGCATTGCGTTGGCTGCCGATCGATTGGACGCCAATCACAGTTCGGTCCCCGGGTGTTTTTTAGACACATGGAGGATCTTCATGAATGTACATGCCGCGATCGACCTCAAATGGCCTGGGCTTAAGCACCCGAACGGCGATCCTCTGCGCCTGAATCCTGGGGATTTCGTAGCGATCGATCGGCACAAAGACACGACATATGAGGCGACTTATCGCCCGCAGGCACTCTATAGCCGCGCGAATGAAGGCTTTCACGCCAACAACGAAACCTTCCTCCTTCATGAGGTCGCGACCAATCTGCCGATCTATCGCGAAGACACCGGCCCTACCGACTTCCATCTTCACCTGCCACCAGGCGGCTTCCAGCTCGTGTTGGTCACGTCGGGCATGTTCACCTTCGATTACGATGGGCGCTTCTACAATGTCGGCCCTGGCGCAGTGATGCTGCAAAGCGCGATCGTGCATCGTCAGCTGTTCTACACTTGGTCGGGATTGTCTACCGAGGAGAACCTGAAGACGCCGCAGACGGTGGTGCCCGATCCCCTCTCCATGGGCTACTCCGGCAAGTTTCTCGAAGCCTTCGTAACCGATCCGACGACCTTCCCGAACCCGACAATCGTGGGTCCGGATCAGATCAACGAAGCCGAGACGCCACGTATGGCCTGGACCCATGCGCTGCATGATCGCCCGGACGATGCAGGCTTCTGGCTTCAGGATCCGCTGGCACTGGACGCGCTCTTCAAGCTGCTGGCTGATGACACCATCAAGTCGGCGGCGCCCGTCTATGTGCGCGATATTGGCATCGAGGCTCCGAGCGGTCATCTTGTCACCGGTCACATCATCGCAACCGATCCGCATGGCAAGTCCCTCTTGCCGAAGAGTTCCGCGGCGGCCGTGGATGCCGCTTCTTTCGCGAGAGGTGAGGTTGTCATCTATCGCGTCATTCGCGGCACGGCCGAATTCGTGGATAGTGCTGGGAAGACGTTCGAACTTGCGGCCGGTGATGTCGTGACGGCGGGCAAGAATTCGACCAGTCTCATCGGGATGGGCGAAAATACGCAAGTCCTTCGGCTCGGCCTTCTGAAGGGCATGGAGCAGCTGCGCAGTTGGACGCCGACCCAGCGCGATGAAATCGACGGCCTGGCGGCCAAGATCATTACACAGAAGGACATCCGTCCCCTGCGAACCGAGGGCAAGCCTGTCGGCTATCTGTACGCGTAAGCGCCGCTCGGCGCAGTGCACCGCCGTCTCCTAAAGGCAGGCACACGGCCATCACGCGGTACGTGGCAGCCGCCATCCGACAACGCGTGCCTCGACCATGCTGCCCGTCTCGGCATTGCGCCATTCGCCATCGATGAACTGGCAAGGGAAGGGCAGCTGATAGGTGCCGCTGTGGTCCTCGCACAACACTTGCACCGCCTGATCAGGCTCAGGATCACCCTGGCCATCGAATTCGGCCAGCCGTCGTTCACGCGTCGCCATGAGGTGCTCCGGTCCAAGGAACGGGCGGACATCTTCTTCGTTCCCATCACACCTGGTTGACAGCCGGGCGCCAGCACCGCTTGGTCTTGGCGGCATGACGGACATGATGGGGAAAACGATGCGCGGCCGAACAATCCTTGCGATGACATTGCTGACCATTTTGGGCGCCGCCAAGGCGCAGGCGCAGGATGTGCCGGGAATCGAGATCTGCACGGTCGAAAAGACCATGGAGCGCCGCACCGGCTGCCTGCAAAGCAACGTCAATTTCCTGCAGCAGACGTTGGGCAAGCTGCGGCTTGATCAGCAACAGCGCCTTGATGCGGCCAACCGTCAGGTCGAGGCGCTGAAGGCCACCGTTGTCGCTCTGCAGAAAACGGTGGAGGAGCTGCAGGCGGCGCAAAGGAAGCCGGCGCCAGCTGCGAAGGAAGCTCCAGCTGCCGCGAAAGACGCGCCGGCGGCCAAGGATGCACCAGCGCCTGCCAAGGATGCAGCGAAGTAGGGCGCTCTCGTCCTACTCGCTGCTCAGCACGGGTCCGAACAGTTCCCAGCGTTCGCCCTTGAAACGCATCATCTGCAACTGCTGCAGTGGGCTGTAGTCGGTTGGGCTGGTCTTGACGCGGGTACCGGGCAGGAAGATGCCGACCTCATAATCGAGGCTTGTGGCCTGCTTCATCACATTCTCCCGCGTGAGCGTGTCGCCGCATCGCTCCAAGATATGCGCCAGCGTGCGCGCGATGCCGAAGCCGTACAGCGTGTAGATGTCGTTCTTGTCGCCGTCCGGATAATACTTGTCCATGAAGGCGAGCCATTCCTTGATGGTGGGATCGTCCTTCCACTGCGGGTCGGTGGGATCCTTCATATAGGCCGCGCTGATCACGCCCTGCGCATTGTCGAAGCCGGCGGGCTTGATGACCGAGCCGACCGATTGCGACACGTTGACCAGCATCTGCACCGGCTTCCAGTTCAGCTCGGCCACCTTCTTGATCGCCTGCGCGGCAAACTTGGGCGAGGCGATGTTCAGGAACACGTCGGGATTGGCGGTCCTGATCTGGACGATCTGCGAATCCACCGTCGGTGAGCTGGTCTCGAAGCTCGCCTGCACCGTAATCATCTTGTCCGCCTTCTCGCCGAGCCCTTCGCGTACGCCGCTGAAATAGTCCTTCCCCATGTCGTCGTTCTGGAACAGCACGCCGATCCTGGCATCGGGATGGTTCTTCAGGATCCACGCGGCCCAGATACGTCCCTCGTTGTGGTAGCTGGGCGACCAGCCCATGGTCCACGGGAAGTGCTTTGGGTCGGCCCATTTCGAGGCGCCCGATGACACGAACAGATGCGGCACCTTCTTGATGTTCATGTATTTCTGGATTGCGGAGTTCGTCGCGGTGCCCAATGGATTAAACAGCAGCAACACTTCGTCGCTCTCGACCAGCTTGCGCGCCTGTTCCACCGTCTTCGGCGGCGAGTAGGCATCGTCATAGCTGATGAAATTGATCTTGCGGCCGTTGATGCCGCCCTGATCGTTCAGCATCCTGAAATACGCCGCTTCGGATTTTCCGATCGAGGCATAGGAGGATGCCGGCCCGCTATAGGGCATGATATTGCCGACCTTGATCTCGGTATCGCTGGCGCCGGGATCGTATTTTTTCTGCGCGTGAGATGGCGTAGCGAGCGCGCCGAACATGAGTGCGGAAAGCGCGAGAGACATCCCGCGAGCCAGTGTCCTGTGCATCGTTTCCTCTGACGTTATTTTTCCGCAGTGTGGTCTATCTGAATGGACCGTCGATCGCTGCAGCTTGCGTCGAGTATGCACGATTGAGGAGAGGGAGCCAGCAACGAGAGCGCGTGACTCAGCACGCGTGCGTCCCCTCTGGCTCAGGAGAGGGGACGCCGGAGCGTATCGCTTACGAGTTCTTCTCGCCCGACATCAGCGGTCCGAACAGCTCCCAGCTTTCGCCCTTGAACCGCTGCATCTGAAGCTGCTCCAGCGGGCTGAAGTCGGTCGCGCTGGTCTTGATCTTGGTACCCGGCAGATAGATGCCGATCTCCATGTTCAGGCTCGCCGCCTGCTTCATGATGTTTTCGCGGGTGAGGTCATCGCCGCATTGCTTGAGTACCTGGACGATACCCTGTGAGACGCCGTAGCCGAACACGGTGGCGCCGTCTTCCTTGTCGCCTTCGGGATAGTACTTGTCCATGAAGGCCGACCATTCCAGCATGCCGGGATCGTTCTTCCATGTCGGATCCTTTGGATCCTTCATATAGGCCGCGCTGAGCACGTCCTGCGAGTTGGCATAGCCCGCGGGCTTCATCACGCTGCCGACAGATGCCGAGACATTGGTGACGATGTGAACGGGCTTCCAGCCCATTTCGCCGACCTTCTTGATCGCCTGTGCAGCGAATTTCGGCGTGGCGATGTTGATGAAGACATCCGGATTGGCTGCCTTGATCTGCACGATCTGTGAATCCACGGTTGGTGACGCCGTCTCGTAAGGCACCTCAGAGACGATGTAATCTTTGACCTTATCGCCGAACCCCTCGTGCAGTCCGATGATGTAATCCTTGCCGAAGTCGTCATTGGCATAGAGCACGCCGACTTTCTTGCCGGGATGATTTTTCATGACGTATTGCGCGTAGATGCGCGCCTCGGCCTGGTAGCTCGGCTGCCAGCCCATGGTCCATGGGAAGTTCTTCGGATCGGCCCATTTCGCGGCGCCCGTCGAGACGAACAGCTGCGGCACCTTCTTGGTGTTCATGTATTTCTGGATCGCCGTATTTCCCGGCGTACCGAGCGGGTTCATGATGAACAGCACTTCGTCATTCTCGACCAGCTTGCGCGCTTGCTCCACCGTCTTCGGCGGGCTGTAGCCGTCGTCATAGCTGATGAAAGTGATCTTGCGGCCATTGATGCCGCCCTTCTCGTTGATCATCTTGAAATAGGCGGCCTCGGTTTTTCCGATCGTCGCGTAGGAGGACGCCGGGCCGCTATACGGCATGATGTTGCCGATCTTGATCTCGGTATCGGTGGCGCCAGTATCGTATTTCTTCTGCGCGTGGCTTGCGGTGGACGTAAGCGCTACGACAACGCCGGCGAGCAAAGTCACTCGCAGAACTTTCCAGTCATGCTGCATGGTCAAGTGTCCTCCCTGTGGTTCGATCAACCGCATCAGCCCGTCTACGCAGGTTTTTGTGATGCGGCTCGAATGCCGGGAGTATGCACCAAGCCTTGAAGTTGGAAAGCTGACTTAATCAGCAAAGCATGACGCGGCGCACAACACCGCGTCGATATGTTTGTGCGTCGCGCTCACTTGCCGGTGAATTTGGCTGGGCGCTTTTCAAGAAACGACGCCATGCCTTCGCGGAAATCCGCTGTGCGAAACAGCGGCAGCAATTGCAGGAACACGTGATGGACGTGGTCGCCAAAGCTCTCGGACAGACCTGAGCGCATCATGCGTTTGGCAGCCTGCACTGCGAGCGGCGCATTGGCAGCGATCTCGGCCGCCACTGCATTGGCGCGCGTCATCAACTCTGCATCATCAACCACTTCGTTGGTAAGGCCCATTTCGAGACTTTCGCGCGCCGACAGTGTGCGGCCTGTGAAGATCAGCTCGGCTGCCTTGGCCCAGCCAATCATCCTCGGCAGAAACCAGGTGCCGCCGGATTCAGGCACCACGCCACGTTTCACGAAGGCCGCGGCAAATTTGGCACTCTCCGCCATGATGCGCATGTCACAGCCGAGTGCTACGTCCATGCCATAGCCGGCAGCGGCGCCATTCATGGCGCATATGGTCGGCTTCTCCATGTTGAACATCACGATCGGGGGCGCGGTCTTGAGATCGAGCGTGGTGCGGCTGTTGTTGGCGTCATTGGCGGAGCCGATGCCGGTGCCCTTGGTGGCGCTGGCCATGTCCAGCCCGGCGCAGAAGGCGCGGCCGTTGGCCGTCAGGATCACCACGCGGACTTCGGGATCAGCGTCCGCTTTCAGAAATAGATCGCTGAGCTGCGACAGCATCTCGCGTGAGATCGTGTTCAACCGTTGCGGGCGATTGAGCGTGACGGCCGCGATGCCGTCGGCGACAGAGTAGAGCACTTCGTCATCGGTTTCAGGCGCAACTGTTGTGTCGGTCGGCATCGGGTTTCCCTGGGCTTTTGTGTTTTCGTTGGTCGCAGCTAAAGCCGAATGGAAATTCCACGCAAGTGGCCATGCATTTGCGCGGCTTGGCAGCGCCGGACATGTTTGCTCTACTTCGGTCACGTTGCGTCACTCGCCAAAGGCGCCATAGCAAACCAAGAAAATGTCAGGGAGTTTCCATGTCCAGCCCCAACATCCGCGTCCTCGCCACCGATCTCGCATTCCCCGAAGGCCCGGTAGTGATGCCGGACGGGTCTGTCGTGTTGGTCGAAATCCGTGCGCAGCAACTGACGCGGGTCTGGCCCGATGGCCGCAAGGAAGTGGTCGCGAAAATTCCCGGCGGGCCGAACGGCGCGGCGCTCGGCCCTGACGGCAAGATGTACATCACCAACAATGGCGGGTTCAGCTGGGTGCCATCGCGCGGCATGCTGATGCCGCATGCGCCGGAACCGCATGAATATATCGGCGGCTCGATCCAACGGGTCGATCTCGTGAGTGGCAAGATCGAGACCCTGTTCACCAAATGCGGTGAGCACAACCTCAAAGGCCCGAACGATCTCGTCTTCGATAAGCAGGGCGGGCTGTGGTTCAGCGAACTCGGCAAGCGGCGCGCGCGGGACATGGATGTCGGGGGCGCCTATTACATCAAGCCCGGCATGGCGGAGATCACCGAGCAGGTGATCGGCGTGCTGCCGGCCAATGGCATCGGCCTCTCGCCCGACGAGAAGACCATGTATATCGCCGAGACGCCGACCGGGCGCCTGTGGGCCTATGACATCGGTGCGCCCGGTGAGGTGAAGCCGGCTGATGTGATCTATCGCGGCGAGCGCGGCCGTCCCATTGCGGGCCTTGGCGGTTACCAGATGTTCGATTCTCTCGCGGTTGAAGCCTGCGGCAATGTCTGCGTTGCAACTTTGGTCAGCGGCTGCATCTCGGTGATTGCGCCGGATGGAAAATTGGTGGAACAGATACAAACTGGCGACCGCGTCACCACGAATATCGCATTCGGCGGCCCCGAGCTGAAGACGGCCTATATCACGCTGTCAGGCAAGGGCGAGCTGATCGCAATGGATTGGCCGCGCGGTGGCTTGCCGTTGAATTTCTTGAACAAGTAGCCTGAGCGCGATCAGCAAAAGTGGAAGCCGGTTTTGCGTCCGATCGCGCGTCTAGAACGAAGGAACGATCGATGCCGTGGCTTGAACCTGTAACGCTCTCTGGCCCTCACGCCCGGCTCGAACCTCTTGCCAAAGATCACTGCGATGGTCTGATTGAGGCCGCCAAGTCAGGCGACCTTTCGAAGATCTGGTACACGGCGATCCCGACGCCCGAAAAGATGAGCGCCGAGATTGACCGTCGGCTCGCTCTGGAGGCATCAGGCGCGATGCTGCCATTCACGGTGAAGGATGCCGACGGTAAGATCGCCGGCATGACGACCTACATGAATGTCGATGCCGCCAACCGCAGGGTCGAGATCGGTTCGACTTGGTACGGCAAGTGGGTGCAGCGCACCGCGCTGAACACCCAGTGCAAGCTGCTGTTGCTCGGGCATGCGTTCGAGAAGCTGGATTGCATCGCGGTGGAATTCCGAACGCATTTCTTCAACCATCAGTCCCGTCGCGCCATCGAGCGACTCGGCGCCAAGCAGGACGGCATCCTGCGCAATCACCAGATCGCGCCGAATGGCACGCTGCGCGACACGGTTGTCTATAGTATCTTGCCCGGCGAATGGCCGACGGTGAAGGCGCATCTGACCTATCAGCTGGACGAGAAGCCGCACTGACGATCAGCTGGCGGTGCGTCGCTTGCGGGCAGGCGGATAAATCCGGTCAATCAGGCGATTGCAATAATCGGATGTCGGTATTTGTTCGCTGAACAGCGCGCGATAGATGATCGGCGCCACCACATGGTCGATCACCTCGTCGATATCGAACGGCGTCTCGCCGCGCGCTTTGGCGCGTGCATTAAGGGTGGTGAGGTGATCGCAGGTGAAGCCTGCGCAGGCGCTGGGCAGTCCTTCCTTGAGGGCCGAGAGCACGTCCCGCATAAGCGCCTGGCCGACCGGAGACGACATCTCTTCGGCATACTGCTCGATGAAGGCGCGCAGATCGCTTTCGACCGCGCCGGTGTCGTCGGGATCCGTGATCGGCCGCAGCCGCGCCACGGCGACGTCGGCAAGCAGCGCGGAGAGGTCGCCCCAGCGTCGATAGATGGTTGACGGCGTCACGCCAGCCTCGGCAGCGATCTGCGGCACGGTGATCTGGTTTCGGGTGGAAAGAGCGCCCAATTTGCGGACAGCATCATGCACGGCGTTCTGAATACGCGCGCTGCGTCCACCGATCCGGACTCGTTCCTTCGCCGTCACTTTGTTCTCCGGCAGTCTTGCCATCTGTAAAAAATGAGATTCTTAACGCAAAATATTTGCATTAAGGTCTCGGGCGACCTAGATGCCTAATGCAACTATTTAGCTTTTAGGAATGAGCTATGCAAGGTGGCGCCGAAAAGACGTGTGTTTCCAATGCTCAAGCATCACCCGCCAGAGCCGGTTGGGTGTTGAAGCCGTCGGCCATGACGGCATTCAGTTTTGCCGGGGCCGCACTGGTCGCGGCCAGCAGTAGCGCGGTGACGCCGCTGTACCGGCTCTACCAACAGTCGATGCACCTCTCGCCGCTGATGATCACGCTGGTGTTTGCGGTCTATGCGATCAGCCTGCTGGCGGCGTTGCTGACCGTCGGCGGCCTGTCCGATTATGTCGGACGTCGTCCGGTCATTCTCGGCGGTCTGCTGCTCAATGCTATCGCAATGGTGCTGTTCTCCTATGCCAGTGACGTCGAGCAATTGATCCTCGCGCGTGCCGTGCAGGGCCTGTGCGTCGGCACGGCGACAACGGCATTGGGCGCTGCGATCCTCGATACCGACCGCAAGCGCGGACCGCTCCTCAACAGCGTTACCGCCTTTCTTGGCCTGATGGTCGGCGCGCTCGGCGCGGCGGCGCTCGTCACCTTCGCGCCCGATCCGCTGCATCTGGTCTATGAGGTTCTATTCGCGCTGACGGCCGTGATGATTGTGCTGCTGTTCGTGATGCCCGAGACCGTGTCGCGCAAATCCGGCGCGCTGGCCTCGCTGCGGCCGCATGTGCGCGTGCCCGCGCAATCGCGCGCCGCGCTGCTGCGCGTTGCGCCGGCCACCGTCGCCACATGGGCGTTGGGCGGCTTCAGCCTGTCCTTGATGCCCACGGTGGTCGCAACAACGATGGGCGTCTCCGCGCCTTGGGTCGGCGGCGTCGTGGTCGCGACCCTGATGCTCGCTGCAGCACTGACCGTGGCCGCCCTTCGGCAGCTTCCGGCGCAGCGGTTGCTGGTGATTGGCACGGCCGCACTGTCGCTGGGCGTCCTCGTCTCGCTGCTCGGCATCTGGCAGCACAGCGTTGCGATGCTGTTTGCTGGTTCGGTGATAGCAGGTTTCGGCTTCGGCGCGTCATTCGCCGGCTCGCTGAGCACGCTGCTTCCGACCGCCGAGGCGCATCAGCGCGCCGGTTTGCTGGCGGCGTTCTATGTGTTGTCCTATCTGGCCTTCAGCCTGCCGGCACTCGCTGCAGGCGTGGCTGTGCCATATGCCGGACTGGCCGTCGTGGCCTATGTCTATGGCGCCGTGGTCATCCTGCTCGCGATCATGTCGATGATTGCGTCGCTGCGCGGTGAATGCTGACGGTCAGACAGCGTCCGGCTGATACAACGTATCCACCGTCACCGTGCCGACGACGCGCGAGACGCAGGGACAAATCTTCGTGTTGCCGCTCTTCTGGTGATCGCTGAAGAACACGTCGCGATGATCGATTTCGCCGTCGATGGCGAGAACATCGATCGCGCAGACCCCGCATTCGCCGCGTTCGCAGTCCGACATCACCTCGAAGCCGGCGTCGTTGAGCGCTGCCAGCATCGAGCGACTCTGCGGGACCACGATCTCCGCGCCGCTGCCCTTCAGTCGAACGCGGAATTCCGTAGTTGGCAGGAGACCGCTGGAGCCGAAGGTTTCATAGCGCAGATCAGCCGGGGCGCGCCCGGCGGCGTTCCATTCGCGCCGGGCGGCTTCCAGCATCCGCATCGGGCCACAGAGGATGACGATCGCATTGGGAGGCAGGGCGCCAAAGGTCGCGGCGAAATCCAGTCGTGCGCCTTCATGGCTGGCGTGCACCGTCAGGCGGTCGCCGAGCAGCGTCGATAGTTCTTCGAGGTAGGCGGCTTCGTTGCGAGCCTTCACGGCATAATGCAGCTGCAGATCGATGGCTTTGCTGTGGAGCGCTGCGGCAATGCCGGTGATCGGCGTGATGCCGATGCCGCCAGCGATCAGGCAGTATGTCCCGCGATTCCAGTCGATGTCGTAGAGCGATGACGGGCTGGAGATCTCCAGCCGCGCGCCGGCCTGCAATGCCCACATGGCTTTGGAGCCGCCACGGCTATCCGGTGCCAGCCGCACAGCGATCCGCAGCAACTCGTTGCTGCGTTCTCCCACCAGCGAATAGGATCGCGTCTGTGGCTGGCCGTCGATCAGGAGGCTGACATTGATGTGGCTGCCGAGAGGGTAGGACGGCAGCGGTGTATCCGGCTTCAGCGTGATCTCGCGAATGTTCGGCGCCACATTGCGCGTGGCCTCGACGCGGCATCCCATCCAGTGTTCTGCAAAACGCATGAAAGGTCTCCGTCAATCCGCCGGTGTCGAGGTCAGCAATGCCAGTGCAGGCAGCAGATCGAGATGATTGCGATTGCGCAGTGCCAGCCGCAGATTGCGCACGGCGAGCCGCGCGTGTTCGCGCATGATCGCCTCAGCGCGTGCCCCTTCGCGATTTTCGATGGCATCCACGACGATGCGGTGATGTTCTTGGCCGATCAGCAGGATGTTGTGCGCTTCCGGCAGCGCCGACTGCGCCATCACGAAGGCACTGGGCGAGGCAAAGGGCATCGCCGACACACGATCTATCTGCCGGATCACCGGCGCGCTGCCGGAGAGATCGGTCAGCAGCGCATGGAAGCGGGCGTTCATGGTGACATAGGCTGAAAAGGCCTCGACCGAGATCGGATCCTGCCGCACCAACTGATCCAGATCGGACAGGCATTCCTTCAGTGGTTCGAGATTGCGCGCGCTGGCGCCGCGCTCCGCAGCGAAGCGGGCGGCGAGGCCTTCCAGCGTGCCGCGCAGCTCAATCGAGTCGAGAATGTCGCGCTCGGAAAACGCCTTCACCATGAAGCCGCCGGACGGGATCGCCTGCAGCAGGCCTTCATCCTCCAGCCGCACCAGCGCGAGGCGCACCGGCGTGCGCGACACGCCGGTGATATCCACAGCCTGCAATTCGCTGATGCGCTCGCCCGGGCGCAGCGTACCGGACAGGATCATGTCGCGCAGTGCGAGCTGCGCGCGGACGGTCTGCGAGACGGAGCGTTCGGTATCGCGTTCGCTCATGATTTTACTCTGCCGCCTGGAGTTTGGGTGGCGTGCTTTCCTTCGCCACCATGCGGTCGATCACGCGTCGGCACCACATCGCGCCGGCATCGATGTTGAGATTGTAGAAGACGCGGTCGGGATTCTCGTTCATCGCCTTCTGCTGCGCTTCGAGAATGATCTCGTCCTCGCGGAAGATTGCAGAGACGCCTTCGCGGATTTCCGTGGTGATCTTCTGCTCAGTGATGCGGTGGTTGCGCACAAAGGCCCAGAAATAGTGGCAGGTGGTCTCGGTTTCCGGCGTCATGGTGTTGAGCACGAAGCCATTGACGCCCTGCGAGCGATCGCCTTCCGGCGCGCCGGTTCCCGCCGGTGCGACGCCGACGTCGATATTCACCGTGCTCGGCGCCTGGAAGTGGATGATCTGCCAGCGATCGACGGGACCGGGCTTGCGCAACTGCGCGGCCCAGAATGGTGGCGCTTCGATGCCCTTCATCCAGCGCGTCACAGTGACGGTTTTGTCGCCATGGGTGACATCGAAAGGAGATTCAGCGACGTCGTCCTGACCGATGCTGGAGCCGTGCACGAAGGTCTCGTGGGTGAGATCCATCAGATTGTCGACCACGAGGCGGTAGTCGCACTTCGCGTGAATCGTCTTGCCGTCGCCGGCCCATTCCGGATCGTCATTCCAGTGCATGTCCGGAACGAGTGCCGGATCTGCCAGCGCCGGGTCGCCCATCCACAGCCAGATGAAGCGATGCCGCTCGACCACGGGATAGGAGCGCACGCAAGCGGAGGGATTGATGGTCTCCTGCGAGGGCATGAAGGTGCAGCGGCCTTGCGCGTTGTATTTCAGGCCGTGATAGCCGCAGACCACCGTGTCGCCTTCGAGACGTCCCTTGGAGAGCGGCACCAGCCGGTGCCAGCAGGCATCCTCCAGCGCGCTGACGCCGCCATCGGAGCGTCGGTAGATCACCACATGCTTGCCGCAGATCATGCGCGGGAAAAGCTGGTGCTTGATGTCGGCATCCCAGGCGGCGGCGTACCAGGCGTTCAGCGGGAATGAAGCGGGCATCGTATTCCTCCGTGGCGCAATTCCTGAGTCCTGTCTGTATACAGGATTGGCATTTGAAGGGGACGATACTCCGATAAAGTGAGGATGAGAACCGATTATGTATACTGAAATCGGTTAACCTGTGAATAGGTATTAAAAAACCGCCCGTAAGGGCGGTTTTTCGTGAAGGCTGTATACCTCGATGTTGGATCAGACTTCCCGTCTGTTCAAAAACGCCAGCCGCTCGAACAGGTGCACGTCCTGCTCGTTCTTCAACAGCGCACCATGCAGCGGCGGGATCAGCTTGCGCGGGTCGCGCTCCCGCAGCATTTCGGGTGACATGTCCTCATTGACCAGCAGCTTCAGCCAATCGAGTAGTTCCGACGTCGATGGCTTCTTCTTGAGGCCGGGCACGTCGCGCACCTCGAAGAAAATACGCATCGCTTCGGCGACGAGGCGATGCTTGATGCCGGGGAAGTGGACCTCGACGATCTGGTTCATGGTGTCGATGTCGGGGAACTTGATGTAGTGGAAAAAGCAACGGCGCAGAAACGCGTCGGGCAATTCCTTCTCGTTGTTCGATGTGATCATCACGATCGGGCGCTTTGCCGCCTTGATGGTCTCGCCGGTCTCGTAAACATGGAATTCCATGCGGTCGAGCTCGAGCAGAAGGTCGTTCGGGAATTCGATGTCAGCCTTGTCGATTTCGTCGATCAGCAGCACGGGTCGCTCTGCATGGGTGAAAGCTTCCCACAGCTTGCCGCGCTTGATGTAGTTGCCGATATCCGAGACGCGGGGATCGCCGAGCTGGCTGTCGCGTAGGCGCGAGACGGCATCGTATTCGTACAGGCCCTGCTGCGCCTTTGTGGTCGACTTGATGTGCCAGGTCAGCAGCGGTGCGCCCAGCGCCTTGGCGACTTCTTCGGCCAGTACGGTCTTGCCGGTGCCCGGCTCGCCCTTCACCAGCAGCGGGCGTTCGAGCACGATGGCGGCATTGACCGCGACCTTGAGATCATCGGTCGCGACATAGTTTTCGGTGCCGGTAAATTTCATGGAGACTTTGCCTTGTTCTTCTTGTCGCGCGGACGCGCGCCGCCGAAAATGATGGGAATCGCGGTAGGCGATCGCAGAGTGAGGGGATGCGACGTTAGCGCCGGATCAGCGACAGGATTACGAGCACGATCACCGCGCCGATGGTGGCGTTGATGATGTCGCGGATCGCCCCGACGCCAAGGCTGACGCCCAATCGCGGCAGCAGCCAGCCAGCGACCAGTGCGCCGATGATGCCGATCACGATATTGCCGAGCAGGCCGAAGCCGGCGCCACGAACGATCAACCCGGCCAACCAGCCGGCAATGGCACCGATCAGCAATGCTGCGAGAATTCCCATGGATCAATCCTTCGCGGGCGACATCAAATGACGCGCCATTCCTGTTGTGATCATCAGCCGTTGGCCAATTTGGCCAGCCGGCACGTTTCCGGGCGAAGTTTAATTGAATTATCGGTCAGGTCCAGCCACCATTCCGGGCACTTCGCGGGACCCTTTGCGATGACGAAGAACATATCATGGCGGGGAAAAGCCGGGCGGTCTGGCGGCAATTGGCGGATCAGCCGTTGTGCGAAAAGCCCGCGCTGAAATATTCGCGTTGCAGCGCTGAATTGGCGACAACGCAATCTCGACCACGTCGTTTGGCCTCGTAAAGCGCCAGATCGGCCTCGCCGACCAGGACGGCTTCGTTCGAGGTCAGGCTGTTCCGGCTGGCGACGCCGACGCTGATCGACAGGTGGCCACGGGTTGATGCTATATTTGGAATCTCCAATGCCCTGACCCGAAGGCGCAGGGCTTCCGCGATAGTGATCGCATCGGCCTCGGATACGTCCGGCAAAACGATGGCGAACTCCTCGCCACCATAGCGTGCGGACAATGCCGGCGTATTGATCGTGGCGTCGGCGATGACGGATGCGACGCGTTTCAGGCATTCGTCGCCGGCTTGGTGGCCGTTGCTGTCATTGTAGCCCTTGAAGTTGTCGACATCGATCAGCAGCACCGACATCTGCTCATGCTGCTCATAGGCGCGGCGCATAAAGCCGTCGAGCGTGCGCCGGTTTGCCAGTCCCGTCAGCCCGTCGGTGGTCGCGAGTTCGGCGAGTTTGGAATTCAGCGCGGTCAACTCGTCCTGCATCCTCTTGCGCAAGGTGACGTCGCGCAGCACGCCGACAATCTCGACCTTTTCGCGATCCGTCGCGCGCATGGCCAGCTTGAAGTTTACTTCTACCCACGCCAGTGACTTGTCGTGGCGATAGGTCCTGAAGATCACCGTGCGGTTTGCGGTGAGATCTGTAAGCTGCGCGCTGGCAGCCTTCACGGTTTCGACATCGTCCGGATGCACCAGTTCAAAGCAGGACCGCCCGAGCAACTCGTTCGGACTGTGTCCCAGGACGAGTTCGACCGAGTGGGAGACGAAGACGATGTTCCCGAAGCGATCGAGCAGAATGATGACATCAGCGATGTTGTCGGCAAGCAGGCGATAGTGGGACTCGCGCTCGCGGAGCGCGTGTTCCATGTTGAGCCGGAAGCGAAACTGGGTCGATAGCAGGGCGGCGAGCAGGATCACGGTGCAGAGCAGGACTGAAGCAACGATAACGTCGGAGAGCAGATTGCTCTTCCATATCGCCAACACCTGATCTTCCGGAATCGCGACTGTGACGATCAGCGGATACTGCGTGGTTTGCTCGTAGCTGAAATATTTGGTGATGCCGTCGAACGGCGAATCGATCTTGTAGAAGCCTGCCAGACTCTGTTTCAGACGGGTCTGAATGAGCTGAGTTCCGGAGAGGTCCTTCCCAACTTCCATCGATGGCCAGTGAATCAGCAGTATGCCGTCGCTTCGGATCAGGCTGATGCCGCCGCTCTCGCCGATCTGGAATGTTTTGTAGAAATCGCTGAAGTACTGGTTGTCGATTGCGCCCGTCAGCACACCTTTGAAGGTGCCGTCGGGCCCGTCGATCCGCTTCGACAGGATGATTGACGAGCGGCCGGTTAGCCGCGACGTGATGGGAGCGTTGATCCTGATATTGGAGTCGGTGTGATCGCGATGATAGATGAAATAGTCGCGGTCGGAATTATTGTGCGTTGGCGTTTCCGGCAACGAGGAATAACGCCAGTTCCCCAGCGTATCGAATACACCGATTTCGCGGAGCTGTGGCAGTGCATTCGCCGTATTGGCCAGAAACGTGTTGAAGCGATCCGGCTGCGGGTTTTGGTACTTCAGCAGATCTGCCATCCCGCTCACGGCGATATCGATGGCCTGTATCGAGCGCGAAGCATGTTCGACCAGCGAATGTGCGAGGTTTCGACTGTCGGTCTCGCTTTGCGCCAGCACGGCTTGGCGGGCATCGAGCGCCTTCCAGACGACAAGCCCGAGCACGCACGCACTCATCGCCAGCACGAACAGCGTGACGATCACACCTGGCGCGGAGAGTCGGCTCGGCGAACTGCTGATCGGTGTCGTGGGCACGGTCATTCGGTTCTATGTTGACTGCAAAACAGGCCATCACCATGGCCGTCGTTGCTTTCACGATAGCTAAGAATGCCCGCCGATGGCGGGACACCGCGTTGCGTGGTTACTGACGCGGGAATTGTTGAAACAAATACCTGCAATCTGAAAAGCGATTGCTTCACCATGCCGCGGAGCGGAATTCGCCCCGGTTTGACTGACAAATCTCGCTTATTTCGGATGTGCGCCGCGATGGCGAGCCACGGAGCTGTGTAGGCTTCTACCACATCCGGCCCTTGACGGACGCGGGTGGTCGGGCAATCTGTCAATCATGTTCTTGCAATTCTTCACATCGCTGCGCGATGCACAGGTCCCGGTGACCCTGCGCGAATATCTCACGCTGATGGAGGCGCTCGACGCCGACCTCGCAGATCAGTCGGTAGAGAATTTCTATTATTTGTCCCGCGCAGCGCTGGTGAAGGACGAGCGCAATCTCGACAAGTTCGATCGGGTGTTCGGCACGGTCTTCAAGGGGCTGGAAAGCCTGCTCGATGCCATGGAAAAGGCGGAGATTCCGGCCGAGTGGCTGAAGAAGCTCGCCGAGAAATATCTCACCGAGGAAGAGAAGAAGCAGATCGAGGCCATGGGCTGGGACAAGCTCATGGAAACCCTGCGGAAGCGCCTTGAAGAGCAGAAGGAACGTCATCAAGGCGGCAACAAATGGATCGGCACGGCCGGGACCTCACCGTTTGGCGCTGAGGGCTACAATCCCGAAGGCATCCGTATCGGCCAGGAAAAGAGCCGCCACCGGCGCGCGGTGAAGGTCTGGGACAAGCGCGAGTTCAAGGATCTCGATGGCAACGTCGAGCTTGGCATCCGCAACATCAAGGTGGCGCTGCGCCGTCTGCGCAAGTTTGCCCGCACCGGCGCGCCCGATGAGCTCGATCTCGACACCACGATTCGGGAGACCGCCAATCACGGTTATCTCGACGTCCATATGCGGCCGGAACGGCGCAACGCGGTCAAGGTGCTGGTGTTCTTCGACATCGGCGGATCCATGGATTCGCATATCGAGCAAGTCGAGGAACTGTTTTCGGCGGCGAAGAGCGAATTCAAGCACATGGAGTATTTCTACTTCCACAACTGCCTCTATGAAGGCGTGTGGAAGCAGAACAAACGTCGCTTCACGGACCGCACGCCGACTTGGGACGTGCTGCACAAATATGCCCATGACTACAAGATCGTGTTCGTCGGCGATGCCTCGATGTCGCCTTACGAGATCATGGTGCCCGGCGGTTCGGTCGAGCATGTGAACGAAGAGTCCGGCTCGGTCTGGCTGGAGCGCATCACGCAGACCTATCCGAATGCGGTGTGGCTCAATCCTGTCGCCAAGCGGCACTGGGACTACTCGGAGTCCACGACCATCATTCGGCGGCTGTTCTCGGAACGGATGTATCCGCTGACGATTGAAGGTCTCGAAGGCGCAATGAAGGAACTGGTGCGGAAAGCATGACGCAGACGATTACCCGCGGCTACAAGGCGCTGCTCGACGAAGCCAACGCGCAGATCGAGACCATGAGCGTCGAGGATGTAATGAAAGCGGTGGAAAGCCCGGATGTCGTTATCGTCGATATCCGCGATCCCCGCGAGATCGAACGCGAAGGCAAGATCCCGGGCTCGTTCTCCTGCACCCGCGGCATGCTGGAATTCTGGATCGATCCGGAAAGTCCCTATGGCAAGCCGATCTTCCAGGAAGACAAGAAGTTCATTTTCCATTGCGCCAGCGGCTGGCGCTCAGCGCTGGCAGCGAAGACGGCGGCCGATATGGGCCTGAAGCCAGTGGCGCATCTGGGCGGTGGCTTCACCGCCTGGCGCAATGCGGGCGGCGTGGTCGAGAAGGTCGAGCCGAAGGCCAAATCATAACGCCGTCTTCACACGCGGGCTGGACCCGCGTGCCCGTCTTTCTTTCCGAAGAGATGGATTGCCGGATCAAGTCTGGCAACGACACCTGAAATGGGCAACGCAGGAACGAGACTATGACATCCAGCACTGATCCTCTCGTCTCGACCGAATGGCTCGCCGCGCATCTCGGCGATCCCAAGGTGAAGGTCATCGATGCGTCGTTCAAGATGCCAGGCGTGCTGCCGCTGCCGGTCGATGATTATCTGGCGGCACACATTCCCGGAGCGGTGTTCTTCGATGTCGATGCAGTCTCCGATCACTCTGTGTCGCTGCCGCATATGTATCCGGATGCCGACCAGTTTGCGCGCGATGTCGGTGCGCTAGGCATTTCCTCTGGTGATACAGTCGTCGCCTATGATGCGGGTGGCTGGGTCGCGGCGCCGCGGGCGTGGTGGATGTTCCTCTCTTACGGCCACGCCAATGTGAAGGTGCTCGATGGCGGGTTGAAGAAATGGAAAGCCGAAGGTCGCGCGACGGAAACCGGAAAGGCGTCACCGAAGCTTGGCACTTTCAGCGCCACACTCGACAAGTCGTATATCCGCAGCAAGGCGCAGGTCGTTGCCAATCTGGATTCGCGCAAAGAGCAATTGATCGATGCGCGTGCCGCCAATCGCTTCGAGGGAAGTGTCCCTGAACCGCGTGCGGGCATTCGCTCCGGTCACATCCCCGCCAGCCGAAACCTGCCTTACAACCTGCTGTTCGATGCTGCGACCGGCACGATGAAGCCGCTTGAAGAGTTGCGCGCAGCCTTCACCGGCACGGGGCTCGATCTCGACAAGCCCATCGTCACCACATGTGGCTCGGGCGTATCTGCGGCGGTGTTGACGCTGGCGCTCTATCGTCTCGGCGTGCGCGGTTCAGCGCTCTATGACGGCTCGTGGTCGGAATGGGGGCAGCCCGACGGTCCGCCCGTCGCGACCGGACCGGCGTAACCGGGGTCGAGGTCAGCGCGCGACCGGCAATCCGAACGGGTCGGTTGGCTGTGGTGCAGCGGCCGCCATAGGCCGGGCGGCCACACGCCGCTTTTTGACGACGATGTGCTTCTTCACGATCTTCTTGGCGGGCTCTGCAGCAGGCTTCGCTTTCGGCAGTGGAACCGACTCGGTATCGACGGGCGGTCCGCCCAGCATCGCGATTTTCGTCGAAGACAGTCTTGCGTCGTCATCGGTCAGCGTGGCTGTTGGCTGTGGCCCCGCTGGCGTTGCTACAACCTCTGCTGCGGCGGCTGGTGCTGGAACGGTGGCAGGCTCGGGAGGAGGGGCAGCAACTGGTTCGACGGAGGTCGCTGGTGCGACGGCAACCGTCGTTAGAGGTTCCCGCTCTTCGATCTTCGTTGCTTCCGACTTCGCTGCAACCTCAGGCTTCGGCGTCGCCGCCACCGGGGCAGTAATCTCGACAATCGGTACGGCCGGCGTCGCCGGGGGCGCGGCGGTCTCGGGCAAGGTGATGTTTTCCGGCTCAGCGGGAGCCGCGATGGGGGGCACTTGTTCTGCCGCCGATGTCACGGAGACCGCTGGCGGCGCGACAGTCTCAGGGGTGGGGGCTGGTGCCTCGACGCGCAGCATGGCCAATGTCGGCGGAGCTTCGCCGGGCGGCTGCGCAAAGACGGTCGGCGCCGCGCGCCTGGTCGGAATGGTCGCGAATTCCTGATGGGCAGAGCGCAGCAGGGCTGCGGCACCAAGGCCGAAGACCACCAACGAGACTGTGAGCAGGACGGCTGCGAACAGAAATCGGAAACCCGGAAGCATGAATGGCAGTTCCGCCTTCGGACAGACCGTGGAAGGCTTTCGAACGACGGGGACGCGGTGACAACACTGGAAGCGGCCCGTTCCGCAGAATCGGCTGCCGCCAAAGCGTCGCGAATCAGGACCATTTGAGGATAACGCACGGCCTCAGGAACCGTTTGTTAAAAAGTGAGATGCACAACAGAGGACGCATTCCTGAGCAATGATTTCAGCGGGGGTGAGGCAAGATAGCCACGCCGGCGTGTGATCTCGCGAATATGACCGAAATGGGAAGCTTTTTTCCGGAATTGTCTTGAATGCGCCGCTATCCTGCGCGATCTCACAGCATGTTCCGGTTTTTGCTTGAGCTTATACAAGGGCAATGATGATCAAGCGTGTTTTGACGACATTGGCGACCGTGGCTCTCGGTAGCGTCGCGGGTCATTCGCTCGCGGTGGCGCAGGGCTATCCTGTGGGCACGCCAAGCGGCTATTCGATCCCGGCCGACCCCAACTACCCCTCGGGCGGCTATCCGGCCAATTCGCGCGCCGATCGCGCGCTGGACGCCATGCCGGACTTTGACGCACTCGACGAAGATGACGCGCCGCCCTCTCGCGGTGGTCGGCCGATGACGGGGCTGTCCGCGCCCGGAATTGCGCCCCAGAGCCCAGTGATGTCTCCGGATGATCCGCGCTACGGTCGCCCTGCTGGTGCTGCCCCGGTTTATTCCGATCGCGCCATGCCGCAGGGCCCGGTGATGTCGCCCGACGACCCGCGTTACGGTCGCCCGATGGCGCCGCCGGCGGTGGTCTATTCGAACCGTGGCAACGGTGATGGCGCAGTGCGTCCGCCTGAAGGCATGGGCGGGCAGGGTGCCCCTGTGACCGGCTCCGTTCAGGGGCAGGGTCTGGGCGCCAATGGCAGCTCCGTGATGGTGGCTTCATTGCCTCCGGAAGATCAGCCAGAAACCGGTCCGGCGCAGTTGCCGCCGCAGTTCCGCCGGCAGGAAGTCAATTTCGTCACGAAGGAGCCCGCAGGCACCATCGTCGTCGATACGCCGAACTTCTATTTGTACTATGTGCTCGGCAACAACCGCGCGATGCGCTATGGCGTCCGTGTCGGTCGCGATGGTTTCACCTGGAACGGTGTGCAGAAGATCACTCGCAAGGCGGAGTGGCCGGATTGGCATCCGCCGACCGAGATGATCGAGCGTCAGCCCTATCTCCCGCGCTTTATGGCCGGCGGCGAAGGCAATCCGCTCGGTGCCCGCGCGATGTATCTCGGCTCCACCGTGTATCGTATTCACGGCACCAACCAGCCGTCGACCATCGGCAAGTCGGTGTCGTCGGGCTGCTTCGGCATGCTCAACGACGACGTCTCGGATCTGTTCGAGCGTGTCAAGGTCGGTACCCGCGTGGTGGTAATGCCGGGCAAGGCTCCGGCAACGACCGCCTCCGCGCAGCCGGTGCCCGGCCCGAGCGCCAGCGCTGCTCCAGCGCCACTGCCCGGTACCCAGCCGACATCGGTTCAGCCGCTACCGGCTCCGGTGAGCATTCGCTGATTTCTTTCAGCTGATTTCAACAAAACGGGCGCCGTGTGATCACACGGCGCCCATTTTCTTTTATGCAGTGAACGCTTGCGTCAGTTGAGCTTGCGGACGGGGGCGCTGTTCAACCAGCCGCCGATGCCCTCGATCATCTCTGCATAGATTCGCTTGTAATTTTCGGCGGTGACGTAGCCGAGATGCGGCGTGATCACCACGTTGTCGAGCTTGCGCAGCGGGCTGTCGAGCGGCAGTGGTTCATGGGAATAGGTGTCGACACCTGCACCGGCAATTTTCCCGGCCTGCAAGGTCTCGAGCAGTGCGACTTCATCCACGATCGGGCCGCGTGCTGTGTTGATGAGATAGGCGGTTGGTTTCATGCGTGCGAGATCCGCCCGTGACACCAATCCGCGCGAGCGATCACTCAGCACGAGGTGGATCGTAATGATGTCGGCCTGGGCGAACAGTTCTTCCTTGGTCGCGTAGGTCACGCCGGCTTTTTCGCAGGCCTCGGGCGTCAGATTGGTGCTCCAGGCAATGGTCTTCATGCCCAACGCGCGGCCGATGCCAGCGACCTGACTGCCGAGCTTGCCGAGGCCGATGATCCCGAGCGTCTTGCCTTCGATGTCCTCGCCGACCGTCACCTGCCAGGGCTTGCCCGCCTTCATGCGTGCGTTTTCAAAGCCGATCTTGCGGGTCAGTTCCAGCATCAGGCCGATCGTCAGGCCGGCCGTCGGATTGCCCACCATCGCGGTACCGCAGACGGTGACGTCATGAACCTTGGCGGCTTCAAAATCGATCGCGGCATTGCGCATGCCGGAAGTGATCAGCAGCTTGAGTTTCGGCAGCGCCTCGAACATCGCGCGCGGAAATGGCGTACGCTCGCGCATGGCGCAGATGATTTCGAAATCCTTCAGCGCTGCAGCCGCTTCGTCCGCTGAGGCGAACGGCTTGTCGAAGACGGTGATCTCGATGCGGTCGGCGAGTGCGCTCCAGTCACCAAGCGTCAGAGCCACGTTCTGGTAGTCGTCGAGAATTGCACAGCGCAGCCGCGTCATGGGATCGTCCATCCGGTGTGGTGATGACGGCAGGTGAGGCCGTCAGGGGATGGACACATTGCGCGCCTCGCGGGCGCGCGCAAGCGTCTGCATCGTCGGCGGCAGTGCGATCAGCTTAATGTGAGGGCGGGACAGGCGCGGACGGGTCCTTGGCGCGACAGGCGGGGCCTGGGCCGCGCATGTAATGCTGCTCGGGCCGGTAAGGATCGAAGGCCGCGACGAAGAACAGCTGCCAGAACGTCCGGATTTCGTGGAGTAGGCCTGGGCGCGCCGCGCGGGTTTCGGCGGCGGCGGGAGAGGGGACTGATGTAATGGTTGCCATGACGAGGCTCCGCCTGTCTGCCCGCGACTTCAGTCGCGAGGGGCATGATTGATCGCCCTGCCAGCACTCTTGGCGGAAGTCGTTAAAAAGCGGTTTTAATTGTCACAATGGCTGCCTCGAAGAAGTGCAGAGTTACCAAATCCTTAAGACCCCCGGTTGCCCTTTCGGGGCCACGCCGCTACATCAGCCACAACCCATTTTTCACGCCCGCGACGGTTTTCAAGGATCACGATGGCTCGCCAATTCGTCTACTTCATGCAGGGTCTGACCAAGGCCTATCCGACCCGCAAGGTGCTGGATAACGTCCATTTGTCATTTTACCCGGACGCCAAGATCGGCGTGCTCGGCGTCAACGGCGCCGGTAAGTCGACGCTGCTCAAGATCATGGCGGGCCTCGACAAGGAATACACCGGCGAGGCCTGGGTCGCGCAGGGCGCCCGCGTCGGTTATCTCGAACAGGAACCGCAGCTCGATGCGTCTTTGAACGTCCGCGAGAACGTCATGCTTGGCGTCGCCAAGCAGAAGGCTGTTCTCGATCGCTACAACGAGCTGGCGATGAACTACTCGGAAGAGACCGCTGACGAGATGACCAAGCTGCAGGATGAGATCGAGGCCCAGGGCCTTTGGGATCTCGACAGCAAGGTCGACCAGGCGATGGACGCGTTGCGTTGTCCGCCTGACGATGCCGACGTAACCAAGCTCTCCGGTGGTGAACGCCGTCGCGTCGCGCTCTGCAAGCTACTGCTCGATGCACCCGAACTGCTGCTGCTCGACGAACCGACCAACCATCTCGACGCCGAATCCGTGTCGTGGCTCGAAGGCCATCTGCGCAACTATCCGGGTGCGATCCTAATCGTGACCCATGACCGCTACTTCCTCGACAATGTGACGTCCTGGATTCTCGAACTCGATCGCGGCCGCGGCATTCCCTACGAGGGCAACTACTCGTCCTGGCTAGTGCAGAAGCAGAAGCGTCTGGCACAGGAAGGCCGCGAGGACGCAGCCCATCAGAAGACTCTGGAACGCGAGCAGGAGTGGATCGCCTCGTCGCCCAAGGCACGTCAGGCCAAGTCGAAGGCGCGCTACCAGCGTTATGACGAGCTGCTCAAGAAGGCCAGCGAGAAGCAGACCCAGGGTGCGCAGATCACCATTCCGGTGGCCGAGCGCCTCGGCGACAACGTCGTCGACTTCGAAGGTCTCACCAAGGCCTATGGTGATCGCGTGCTGATCGACGATCTGACCTTCAAGCTGCCGCCGGGCGGTATCGTCGGCGTGATCGGTGCGAACGGCGCCGGCAAGACCACGTTGTTCAAGATGATCACCGGCCAGGAGAAGCCGGACAGCGGCACGATCACCGTCGGTGAGACCGTTCATCTCGGTTATGTCGATCAGTCGCGCGATGCGCTCGATGGCAAGAAGACTGTCTGGGAAGAAATCTCGGGCAATAACGAACTGATCCTGCTCGGCAAGAAGGAAGTCAATTCGCGCGGCTACTGCTCGTCGTTCAACTTCAAGGGCGGCGATCAGCAGAAGAAGGTCGGCGCATTGTCCGGCGGTGAACGCAACCGCGTGCATCTCGCCAAGATGCTGAAGTCCGGCGCCAACGTGTTACTGCTCGACGAACCGACCAACGACCTCGACGTCGACACGCTACGTGCGCTGGAAGAGGCGCTGGAAGACTTCGCCGGTTGCGCCGTGATCATCAGCCATGACCGCTGGTTCCTCGACCGTATCGCGACCCATATGCTCGCTTTCGAAGGCGACAGCCATGTCGAATGGTTTGAAGGCAACTTCCAGGACTACGAGAAGGACAAGATGCGTCGTCTCGGGCAGGATTCGATCATCCCGCATCGCGTGAAATACAAGAAACTGACGCGCTGAGGAGAACTCTAAAATGGCCGACTGGAGCGCGCAGCAGTATCTGAAGTTCGAGGATGAGCGAACCAGGCCGGCACGGGATCTGCTCGCGCAGATTCCGCTTCTCGATGCCCGCAAGGTCGTCGACATCGGCTGCGGGCCTGGCAACTCGACGGAGCTTCTGGTCAATCGCTGGCCCGACGCATCGGTCATCGGTGTCGATACGTCGGCCGATATGCTGCGACAGGCACGGGAACGTCTGCCCGCGCAGACGTTCATCGAGGCCAATATCGCCCATTGGGTAGCGCCGGCCGGCTCCGATGTCTTGTTTGCCAATGCCGTGTTTCAGTGGGTGCCGGATCACATCAAGCAGCTGAAGCGTCTGGTCGGTGCCTTGCCTGATGGAGGCGTGCTGGCCGTACAAATGCCGGACAATCTCGACGAGCCCTCGCATATCCTGATGCGCGAGGTCGCCTATCTCGAGCCGTGGCGCGCGCAGCTCTCGAAGGCTGCGGAGATGCGTGACTCATTGCCGAAACCCGGGGCCTATTACGATGCGCTGCAGCCACTGTGTTCACGCGTCGAGATCTGGCACACCGTCTACAATCATGCGCTCGCCGATGCCGCCGCCATCGTGGAATGGGTGAAGGGAACGGGCTTGCGTCCGTTCGTCGACCCGCTCGAGCCGCCGGAACGCAAGGCTTACATCGCTGAGTATACCGCGCGCATCGCCGCGAGCTATTTGCCGCAGGCGGATGGCAAGGTTCTGCTGAAATTTCCGCGGATCTTCATCGTCGCTGTCAAATAGCTGATGCGGCCAGTTGCCGCGCATTCACGACATCATCGCGTCCAGTACGCGCCGCTATAAGATCGGCGCTTCCATTGCATTCCGATTCGACCCATAGCGAGCCCCCATGTCCATGACGCCAGAAACGCCATTGCCACCCAGAGGAAAAGGCGGGGCGATGCGACCGATTCCTGCGCTGATTTTTGGCTCGCGCTGGCTGCAGCTGCCGCTCTATATCGGCCTGATCGTGGCGCAGTGCGTCTATGTCGTGTTGTTCCTCAAGGAGCTCTGGCATCTCATCGCGCACTCGTTCGACTTCAGCGAACAGCAGATCATGCTGGTCGTGCTGGGTCTGATCGACGTTGTGATGATTTCCAACCTGCTGGTGATGGTGATCGTCGGCGGTTACGAGACCTTCGTGTCGCGGCTTAATCTGAACGGCCATCCGGACGAGCCGGAATGGCTCAGCCACGTCAATGCGAGCGTGCTGAAGATCAAGCTGGCGATGGCGATCATCGGCATCTCGTCGATCCATCTGCTGCGCACCTTCATCGAGGCCGGCAATCTGGGCAGCACCAGCGCGCGCACGACGAACTACACAGAGACCGGCGTGATGTGGCAGACCATCATCCACATAGTGTTCATTCTCTCGGCCGTCGGCATTGCCTATGTCGACAAGCTCTCGAACGGAGTTGCTTCGCATCCGCCAGAGAATGGTCACGGCAAGCACGGCCATGGAGGCCACGCGCATTGAAGATGAAGCCGGGCATGTGGACGACACTGCGACCGCTCTCAGTCGTCGTTGTCCTGTGCCTGGTGATCATTCCGGTTCATTCGTTTGCTGCACCTGACGCCGGCTTCACCACCTTCATTGCTTCGCTCTGGCCCGAAGCCCAACAGGCTGGCGTCTCGCGTAAAACCTTCGATGAGGCCACACGCGGGCTGGAGCCGGACTACAAGCTTCCGGATCTCATTCTGCCCGGCCGTCCTGCCACCGGTGCGCCGTCGCAGGCAGAATTCGTGCAGGTGCCTGCGGATTATGTGAAGGAGGCCAGCGTCATCCGGCTGGCGGGCGAGGGGCAGCGGCTGTTGCAGAAACACCGCGCGACACTCACCGCCATCGAGCAGCGCTTCGGCGTGCCGGCGACAATCATTCTGGCGATCTGGGGGCGCGAGACGGATTACGGTCGGTATGCGTTGCCCTATGACGGCATTCGCGTGCTGGCGACGCAAGCCTATGTCGGCCGCCGCAAGGACCAGTATCGCGGCGAGTTCATCGCGGCATTGAAGCTGATCGAGCGCGGCGACGTATCGCGCAAGGATCTGCGCGTGTCCTGGGGCGGCGCGACGGGGCTCACGCAATTCCTGCCGTCGGAACTGGATAAGCACGGCGTCGATTTCGACGGCGACGGCCATGTCGATATCTGGAAGTCGGTGCCGGATGCGCTGGCATCAGCGGCGCAGCAACTCACCAACAAGGGTTGGCAGCGCGGTCTGCGCTGGGCCTATGAAGTGCGTGCGCCGGCCAATGCCGACTGTACGATGGGTGTGCCAGAAGTCACCCGGCCGATTGGGGAGTGGATTCGTGCCGGCTTCATTCCGGTCCGTGGCGAGAAGCTCAGCGCGGCGGAGCAGGCGCAGCCGGCGTCGCTGCTGCAGCCGGAGGGCATCTATGGCCCGGCCTTCCTGACAACGAAGAACTATTTCGTCATCAAGGAATACAATTTCTCCGATCTCTATGTTCTGTTCGTCGGCCATCTCAGCGACCGGATGGCCAATGCGCAGCCCTTTGCGACGCCGTGGTCGGCCTCGAACCAGTTGCGCAGCACCGATGTCGAGGCCATGCAGCGGCACCTGACGAAGCTTGGTCTCTATGCCGACAAGATGGACGGCAAGGCCGGCATGAAGACGCGCGCCGCGCTCGGCGCCTATCAGAAGTCAGCGGGCCTCAAGGTCGATTGCTGGCCCAGCGAGACGGTGTTGCGCGCGATGAACGCAAGATAGTCGGGCCTTCAATCGCCCAACGAAAAACCCGGCCGCGTAAACGGCCGGGTTTTGAATTTGGATCGTGCGCACGAATGCGCGGTCGTCAGGTCAGATCAATCGCAAACTTCGACCGGGCGCGAACGCCAGACGCCACGATATTCGTCCCAGACGCGCTGGCGGACGACACGGCATTCCGGTTCGACATACACCGGAGCGGGGGCGTAGCCGTAGCCATAGGCCGGAGCCGGACGGCTGGCTGCAATGGCGCCACCGAGGAGAGCGCCACCGATCAGGCCACCGGCAACGCCAGCGGCGATGCGGCCACCGTCGGCCTTTGCGGCAGGCGCAACAGCAACCAGCGAACCGGCAACCGTCGCGGCGGCGAGCAAGGCGGAAATCGTCTTCTTCATCTCAAGTCTCTCCAGAAGGGCGCCGCAAGCGACGCACGGTTAAAGGTCTACTCACGCTGCGATTCGAACTGGCGGTCTCACTTAGAAGCGCCCAACCGTCAATTCGATGTAAACGTTAGCCAGTCAGTGATCCGAAAAAGCGGTTTTTTCGGGCCATTGCAAGCATCACGCACTGGAAATGTCGTAGGTTTCCGATGCGTGACAGGAGATCACAGTGATCTCAGAGATCACATGATCCCGCGATCTCAGCCGCACACGCGGACGCGGCGAATGCGCCAGCCATAGCCGTCCCAGAAACGCTGACGTTGCCAGAAACAGTCGCCGTAATAGCCCGGGCCGGCCACATAGGCAGGACGGCCGTAATAGCCGTAGCCGGGACCGTAATAGCCGGGACCATAGTATCCCGAGCCGGCAGCGATCGCGCCGCCAAGCAGGGCGCCGCCAATCAGACCTGCAGCCACCGCGCCACCGCCGCCATGTCCACGCCAATGCTGCGCGCTTGCCGATGTAGGAGCCATGGCGGAAACGGCCAGGGTGGCAACGGCGGCAATGGCCATCAGAGTTTTCTTCATGGCATTCCCTTTCTCAATCGGGCTTCGCTCACACATAGCGCTGCCTGACGCGAAAAGTTTCATACTTCACTTGAATGATCAATGAACGGGACCGCGCGATCCAGGTTACATCTTGATATTAAAGCCATTCCGGACGGAGGTCCGTAACCCTCCCCAAGGGCATGCCGCGGCGCAGGCGGTTGCTGGATAGGGGCATTCTGTCGGCTAGCCGTCTTCTGATCACGGGCTTGCGAGCGCTCAGACGAATTTTAGATTCGTTCCAATTTCTTCCATGCGATCAGTAGTTTGGAATAGCTTCAAAGTCGGCGTTTTCCTTTTGCATCGGGTCGGCCTCTTCCATATCCAAGAGGGGTCCTGACCTGCGAGTTCGCCTTCATCTCATGATCGTTTGTTCCTGCAACGTCTTTTCCGACCATGATGTCCGTAGTGCCGTTGCCGGAGCGCGTCCGCCGCGTACGCCGGGGCAGGTCTATGGATGCCTCGGCTGCAGCGCCCAGTGCGGACGGTGCGTACGGACGATCAAGAAGATCATGGACGAAGCGCTGGGCGCTTGTGCCAAATCCTGCTGTGCCGGCTGTCCGCATACGGCGGCTCATGGGCAGTCTCACACCGAGACTCATGCGCATATCGAACTGGCAGATATTGCCTCGATCGAAGCGGCAGCCTAAGCTCTTATAAATTCTACAGCTTTCCAGCTTTTTCACGCCCCTTGCCGAATTGGGCAAAGAAGGGTTGTCCTGTTGTTGAATCTGATTTAGAAGGATTCTAAATTTAGATGAGGGCCTGTTTCGGACGGGTTCGGCAGACAGGAGAACATCATGAAGGGCGACCCGAAGGTCATCGAATTCCTCAACAAGGGCCTGCGCAGTGAGCTCACAGCGATCAGCCAGTATTGGCTGCACTTCCGGCTCCTGAATCACTGGGGATTGGTCGACATGGCCAAGATGTGGCGCAAGGAATCCATTGAAGAGATGAATCATGCGGATCGTTTTACCGATCGCATTCTCTTCCTGGACGGCTTCCCGAACATGCAGGTTCTCGATCCGTTGCGCATCGGCCAGACGGTCAAGGAAATCATCGAATGCGATCTGGCCGCCGAGATTGGCGCCCGCACGCTTTATGAAGAAGCCGCCACCTATTGCCATGGCGTCAAGGATTACGTCTCGCGCGATCTGTTCGAAAAGCTGATGAAGGACGAGGAAGGTCACATCGACTTCCTTGAAACCCAGCTCGATCTGATCGAGCGGATCGGCATCGATCTCTACACCCAGAAGCACATGGGTGGCCTTGAGAGCGAGTTCTGAGCCTGGATCGTTTGTGGCGGCTCAATAGACGCCGGACAATGTCGTCCGCCCCTGTTCCGGCAGGGGCGGTTTCGGCATATCGCATTTCGCGAATGCCGCACGGATCGCCGCAGTCGATCCCTCCAGCGGATATTCGACGGCTGTCCGGCCGCCGTTGATCGACCTGATCCGGACATAGAGTGTCTTCGCGCCGGCAAGCTCGCTGACGAAGGTTGCGATTTCCGCCTTGTCTTCGATGACGATGATCTGGTTTCCCCGCACGACCCGCGAGCCAACGTCGTCGTGACCAGGTTTTCCATCGAAGCGATAGCCGAGCACCGTGTTGCGGTTGCTGCCGATCTTGAAATCAAAGGCGAAGCGGATCAGCGGCGCGCCATCGATGCATGTCAGCAGCAATGACGAGACGCGTGGAAAATCCACATTGCTGTTTGATGCTTCGGCAAAGACATAGGCGCTCGGTAGTTCGGCCCCGGTAATGCGGTCGATCTGGTGCGGGATCAACCATTCGCCGGCATAGGTTTCGTCCCGTTCCGTCACGAATGGATCACGCACGCAGCCGCCTAGGATGAGGCCCGCGACCGTCATCAACTGGATCAACGCAACGCCACGCACAACGCTCTCCCCAAGCGTCGTGATTATACAACCTTAGGTGATAATTTCAAATAGAGGTTGTGCGTGGATGGCCGCGGCTGCCGGCGCTCCTTTTGGATCCGGACGAGGCTGACGAGCTACAACTGCTGGCGATAGGCGACGTCGATCTGTTCCTGGGTCATCGGTTCACCGAGTTTCGTCTGGTCGTGAACCATTTCGGAGATGCTCGGCATCACCGAGCGCTTCACCTGCACCTCAGGCGACCACAGCTTCGAACGCATCAGTGCCTTGCCGCAATGAAAATAGGCTTCGGTCACGGTGATGCTCAACACTGCGCGCGGGAGCTTGCCGAACTCTTCCATCGACGCCATCAGTTCCGGATCTTTAATCAGCCTGGCGACGCCACTGACACGCAAGGTGTCGTCGATGCCCGGAACGAAGAAGATCAGCTGCACATGGCCGCTGCCGGCCATCAGATTCTGGAACGTATCGATGCGATTGTTGCCAGGACGATCCGGCATCTGCAGCTCGGTCGGCGAGGCAATCCGAACGAAGCCGACGCCGCCACCGCGCGGTGAGGCGTCGACGGTGCCGTCCGGGCCCGACGAGGCCAGCACGCAGAACGGGGATAGCGAGATGAACTTGCTGGAATGCATGTCGAGCGTCGGTCGCGCCTTGGCGATCACGCGCGGATGCGGCGTTGGATAAATGGTGCGGAGTTCGTCTGCTGCGACGTCGGTCACGTCTGCTCTCCCGATGCAATTTGATGGTGCAAAACTAGCATGCTGGCGCCTCGCGGAAAAGTCGCGCAGACAGCACCGCAACCGACGCCGGAGTCACCATGTGAATCCCTAACGTATGCTGCTTGCTGATTTGGCCCGTTCGCTATGGGCCTGTGGCGTCTTTGTGTGGCTCGGGCCAATCGATGACGCCGGCCCACCAACGCAACCGCGTGCGTGTCACGAGTGCAAGCGATGCTGCAATTTCAATGACGCCGCTGGCGATGATGAGTTCGCGTGCGAAGGGCGCCCAGGCGGGCGTGATGAGCAACAACTTCTCCGGCATGGCGAGATACGGAATGCCGGCGCCATTGGACGCGTTGACGTCAGTCGGATCATTCACCTGTCTTCGCGATCAGGCCTTGTCGATGATGTGGGTGTTGGGACGATCACTGCCCGAGGCAGTTTCCTCGTGCCACTGCCCTTTTTCGTCCTCATAGGCAATCACCTCGGTGCGTCCCGGCACTCTCTGCTCGGCCGCGGCGCGCTTGGCGGCTGCGCTGGCGAGTGCGTGCGTCGCATACGGCTCGGAGAAGACGGCGCCAACCTTATAGGCCCAACCGCCATCATGCTCGACGATCACATAGGTCACTTCCGTCATATCAGTCTCTCTTCATCCTGTAGTGCCCGCGGCGAGGTGACGGCGAGGCCAGAATGACCTAACGCGCCGCGCGCAGAATTAGCCTCAAATTGGGCCCGATTGCCTGTGGATTGCAAGGCCGCACCCTGGCACCGTTTCGTGATCGTTATCACACGGCGTCAGCTGGAACGAAACAGCTGATGATGATCTCGCCGCGATGGCGCACATACCAGACGACGGCTTCGCCGACGGGGTTGCCGCGATCGCGGATCACGGCGCGCGTCGGCACCTCCGTCCATATGCCTTCGATCGGCACCCAATAGGCGCCGTTGCGGACGTCATATTCGGTGCGATGGCCGTCGGAGATATCGCAACACGGCACGCCATTAGGGCTGATGACGCTTTTGAACCAGTTCCGGATATCGTCGGGCACATCGTTGAACTGGCCGCGATCGATGGCGTGAGCGGTCGTCGCCATCACGGTGAGGGCTGCCAGCAGCACCACTTGAATCAATCCCCGCATGCGAACCTCACATCGGTGTTGCATCACGCGCGGACGCCGGGTGCCGCACGGGACGACTCGGATTCTTGCGATGATTAAGCCCGAGCTATGGCGGCGATGCCTGCCCAAAAATTATACCCGGAGCGACGAACTGGGGATCGCTGCGCTGCAGTATCGATCTGTTGGTCTGCTGGGTCATGGTGCCATGCTAGCATCTGTGTCAAGCGGCCTGATCAAATGGCTGCGCCGGGGAGGATGACGATGCCCAGCCGTTCTATGCGCGCGTTGTGCGCTGCTGCTGTTGTGACATGTGCTTCGCTTGCTGCCGTGACCGCGTTCGCCGCCGATTATCCTGCGCCAAAACAGGGCGACTGGATCGCGAAGGATTTCAAGTTTCATACCGGCCATGTGATGCCCGAGTTGAAGCTGCATTACACGACAGTAGGTGAGCCGAACGGCCAGCCGGTGCTGGTGCTGCATGGCACCGGCGGTTCGGCGCTCAACATGTTGACGCCTGCTTTTGCGGGCGAGATGTTCGGCGCGGGCCAGCCGCTCGATGCCACGAAATACTACATCATCATTCCCGATGCGCTCGGCCACGGCAAATCATCGAAGCCCTCTGACGGGATGAAGACAGCATTTCCGAAGTACAATTACGACGACATGGTCGATGCCCAACACCGGCTGCTGATCGAAGGGCTTGGCATCAAGCATGTGCGGATGGTGATCGGCAATTCCATGGGCGGCATGCATGCCTGGATCTGGGGTACGAAGTATCCTGATGTGATGGACATCCTGGTGCCGATGGCGTCGCAACCGACCGAGATGAGCGCGCGAAACTGGATGATGCGGCGCATGATGATCGAGACCGTGCGTGCCGATCCGGATTACAAGGGCGGTAACCACACATCGCAGCCTGGCATGATAAAATTTGCTAGCGTGATGTATGGCATCGCAACAGCTGGCGGCACGCTGGCCTATCAGATGCTGGCGTCGACCAGCGAGGCCGCCGACAAGAATGTCGATGACCGGCTCAAGGCGCCGTTTGTCGCCGATGCAAATGATTTCATCTATCAGTGGGAATCGTCGCGCGACTACAATCCATCAGCAGGTCTGGAGAAGATCACATCCGTCGTGCTCGCGATCAACGCTGCCGATGACGAGCGCAATCCGCCGGAGACCGGGTTGATGGATGCCGCGCTGAAGCGGATCAAACATGCGAAACTGCTGCTGATCCCGGCGAGCACCGAGACCCGTGGTCATCTCACCACGAGCGGTGCGAAATTCTACAAACAGCAATTGCAGGAGTTGCTGCAGACCGCGCCGCAGCGGACCATGTAGGCGAGGGCAGGACGGCACGGACCATGTCCGTGCCGCTTTGGGGGACGATGCGTCAGTCGTCCTTGTTCTTGTGTTTGCGCTTCTTCTTTTTCTTCTCGCCGTCATTGTCGTCAGCCGGCTCGTCGGTTGCTGTGGTGTCGGCTTCGATCAGCGCAGCGACACGCTCGACGACTTCCTGCTGCTGCTCAAGCCGCAGGGCTTCCTCGCGCTCCTGCGCTTCGCGTGCGCGCATCTGGCGGTGGTCTTCCCAGGCATCGAACACCATGTGCAGCCACGGCATGATCTGCTCGAGGGTTGGCAGCGTGCCGGGAGGACCCTGTTCGCCGCGCGGCCCGGCTTCACCCTGCACGCCGGGTTTGCCCTGAAGGCCCTGTTCACCCCGTGGTCCCTGCGGCCCGGCCTTGCCCTGTGGTCCGATCGGACCGGGCTTGCCGTCGGCGCCAGCCTTACCATTGACGCCAGCCTTGCCCTGAGGGCCTGCTTCACCGCGCTTGCCCTGCGGCCCCGGCTTGCCATTGGCGCCGGCTTTGCCGGCCAGGCCCGGCTTGCCCTGCGCGCCTTCCGGCCCCGGCCGTCCGGGATGGCCTTGCGGGCCGGGAAGCCCCGGTTCGCCGCGGGGGCCGCGTAATCCGGTTTGGCTGATCGTATCTTTTGCCACGCCTCACACTCCGTATTGATTCTGTCCGGCCGCTTTTAACAGGGGATGGATGACGGCTTCAATTCGCCGCTGCTGCCATGGCACCACAGACATTGCCGGTTGCGCTTCACCACATGCGGACTAGCATCGGCTGTCGCTTGACCTGCTGGCACCCGCGCAGTTTGGCGTGGCGGCGAACAGAAAATCAGGGAGGAGAACATGCGGAGAGGGCAGGTTCTGCGGTTGCTGTGCGGCGCGGTAGCGCTGCTGGGAGCACCGTCGCCGGCCGCGGCTGCCGGACAGCTCGCCGTCGCGGTGGCCGATTTCGACTATAGCGACACGTCCGGCGAGGAGGCTGACCAATCCGCGCAGCATCGCGACCGCATGACCATCTTTGCTGCACTGCTGCGCGACGGACTGGCGCAGCGCGACTACCGCGTGGTGCGCCCCGCCTGTCCGCAGCCCGCCTGCACTGCCGTCAGCATGGCGCCCGACGATCTCGTCGCCGCAGCGCGGCGCGACGGCGCGCGTTACCTGGTCTATGGTGGCATCCGCAAGATGAGTACGCTGGTGCAATGGGGCGAGGTGCAGTTGTTCGATGTCGAGCGCGAGCAGCTGGTGATGCGTCGCGCCGTCACCTTCCGAGGCGATACCGACACAGCGTTCCGCCGCGCCGCCGATTTCGTCAGCGAGACGGTGAAGGATGCGATGGCCGGCCGATGAGCGCCCTCACGGTAGCGAAGCCACACACTCGATCTCGATCAGCATCGCCGGATTGGGCAGCGCCTGAACCACGCAAGTGGTGCGCGCCGGATAGGGCGGTGGTCCGAAGGCTTCGGCATACAGAGCATTCATGGGAGCCACGTCGGTCGCGCGCGTCAGCAGCACGTTGACTTTGACGAGGTGCGAGATGTCGGTGCCGGCATCCTTCAGCACCCGTTTGATCGTGCGCACCACAAATCCGAACTGCGCCTCGAATTGTTCCGGCAACTGGCCATCAGCGTCGAAGCCGGGAATGCCGGAGACGAACAGGAGATCGCCGACCCGCGCCGCATAGGAAAGCGGCGGCGCCTTGATTCGGGGAGGGGGCGGGAAGTGCTGGATGGGCATGATCAGGCCTCGCGCTCATGTGTGACGAGGCAGCGTAGCAGGTCTACGCAAGGTGCGCCCGCGAATTGCCGAGCCCTGTCGAACCGGAACGGGATTCGCGGCGACTTACGCTCTCATCAGGGCAACGGGTAACGACATATGAAATCATATCTGGCGCTGCTGACTTTGTTGGCCCTCACGAGCGCAACGCATGCCGGCGAGTTACGCCTAGGGGCGTCCATGCAGGTAAAACCGGATTCGATCTGGTTCGAGGATCGCGCGAAGCTGGCGCGATGGCAGGCACTGAAGAAAGCCGGCGATTCAAAAACTCTGGCGTCGTATCAGGATGGCCTGCTGCAGGCGCGCGAGGCATGGCAATTCACCAGGCCGCTCACTGTCAGAATTCGCGGCTTTGAGCCGAAGGCGCATCTGGTCGATGTCGAGATGCAGACCGAAGGCCGGCTGCAGGGCTCCACATGGGTGCTGGATGCCAGCACGCTCCTGCAATAGCGCCATCAGCTATCCATGTGCCGGCACGGCCGCGCCATCGGCCGAATACTGTCTGATCTTGTTGCGCATGGTCCGGACGGAGACGCCAAGCACGCGGGCGGCGTGGGTGCGGTTGCCGTCGCAACGCGCCAGCGTCTGCAGCATCAGCTCGCGTTCCACCTCATGAACTGTCGCGCCGATCAGCATCGTCACGACCTCGCTGGGATCTGACGAGGGCGCAAACATGTCCATTTCAGCCGGCGAATCGTCACGCGGGCGACCAAGGGACTCGTAAAGGGATTCCTGGATCATGGGTATCTCCCGATCAACGCCTGCTTCGTTACGCGAAGCAACAACATCGAGAACGAACAGCCCCCAGCCGTTGCGTTGCGGCAGGTTGGGCGCGATTGGTTAACGAAAGGTTAATGAGTGGGTACCATTGGGTGTACCGCCGGAACTTTGCAACAAAAAATCGCTTTGTCTGCCTCGGCGCCTTGAAACCCGGCGTTTCGATAAGCGCACAGGGGCCGCGCTAGATATTGGCACCGCGGTTATAGGCTTCGATCAGCTGGTTGTAGTCGCGCAGCAGCCGAGGAGGGGCCGCTCGACCATCCAGCCGCCATGGCATTCATCATCATCTTGTCAGCAGTCGATGCCGGTTGAGGTGAGAGTGAGCACCGCACCGACAGCAACAACGAATGCGCGAAAGGAAACCATCGATCAGGCCTCCAACGCCTTAAGGTGGCATGCTTCGTGACAGCGGCGAAGATTAAGGGAGCGACGCGATCGCAGCCAGACTTGGCCGCGCATGGCGCTATGCCGCCATCATGGCGTTGGTGCGGTGGAGTTATGATGGGTTCACGGGCTCCGACCTTTACACTTTCTCTAACGAAGAGCGATCCGAAGCTGCCGATGCCCTTCGCAAACATTCTCCAAATCCAACATCCAAAAATAATAGCCGGGAGTTCCGCCGAAGCAGAGCTGTGCCAGTGCCTGTCCAAAGGACTCTTCCACAATCAAGAATCCTGGCCATAGTGCTGGGTAGAAAAGACGATCCCCCAGTGCGATGTTGCTTTCGCGCAAGCGGACATTGAAAACTTGTTCGGTTGAATCCGGGTAAGATACGTATTGCTCCTTGCCAACATTGGCAAAATCAGCGGCGACGCTTTGCTCTAGGTCGTAAGAGACGGTGCATTCGGTAAATGGTAGACGATCATCGCCCCACGGTATTCGTCTTCCGAACGAATTTTCCGGATCGATGCAGTCGACGGTTTTAAGAATCTTTACAGCGAAATAGCGTTCCTCTACCGCTGCTCCATTGCTGTGCCTAAGCTGGACGGGCGCGATCTGAATGTCACTTGGATCAAATTGCTGGCGAAGAAAATCTGCTAGAATTGAGGATAAAATAAAGAAGTATCCTGGGCTTTCCTCAACAAGATAGAAGTTTTGTAGCTGCTCGCGTGACCCTTCAGGTCTTGCAACTGTGAAGGTCAGGTCGTTGATATATCTCGGAAGACAATTTCGAGCGCATCCTTGACGGCTTCCGGTCAAAATTCCTGTGTCGGGAGTTGAGCCAACTTTGCCGGAGATTCCCAAGTAACTGGAGTTCGACGGAACGAGAAGTTTAAAGCGACGTTCTCTCGGGCTCTGCATTTGAAGATTCTCATTGATCTCGGTCAAAATCTGCTGCTGCCTCCTGCTGTACAATTCCGATGTCAACCGTCTCAGAGGGGTGACGCCGGTTTGGTGCACCTTGAACAGGTTCGTTCGTTCAATGCAGACGTCCGTTATTGCTACTAACCAGCCGGCTCGCACAAGTTGCTGCCAAAGGATATCCTTTGCGCTTCCGGCCGCTGTTGCCATGGTCACGGCGGCGCCGAGATTCGCCGCATTCACAGCCGATGTAAGATCGGATAGGTCATGTTCGCTCATCGTCATCATGCGATGCAAAAGATCTTCAGGCGAAGTGTTCGACATAAAAAAGACCCCGGCACTGCTCAAGCCGGGGTCTACAACGAAAGATTGTTGATCGCAATGAAGGCCTACAGCGCCTTGTTACTATCCTTCACCGCCTGCGCCTGCACATAGACCTGCTGGCCCATGTCCTTGAACTTCTGGCTCATGCTGGCCATGCCGTCTTCGATCACGCCCGACATGCTCATGCCCATTGTCGCCGTGCCGCCGAGGTTCAGTGCGGCCTTCTCGTTGTCGCCGAGGGTTGCTGCATAGTCGCGCACATCCTGCGTGATCTTCATCGAACAGAACTTCGGTCCGCACATCGAGCAGAAATGTGCGACCTTGTGGGCGTCCTTGGGCAGCGTCTCGTCGTGATAGGCGACGGCGGTTTCCGGATCGAGGCCGAGATTGAACTGGTCCTGCCAGCGGAAGTCGAAGCGCGCACGTGACAGCGCGTCGTCGCGGAGCTGCGCGGCGGGATGGCCCTTGGCGAGATCCGAGGCATGCGCTGCGATCTTGTAGGTGATGACGCCGACCTTGACGTCGTCTCGGTTGGGCAGGCCGAGATGTTCCTTCGGCGTCACGTAGCACAGCATCGAACAGCCGAACCAGCCGATCATGGCAGCGCCGATGCCCGAGGTGATGTGGTCGTAGCCCGGCGCGATATCGGTGGTCAGTGGTCCCAGGGTGTAGAACGGCGCTTCGCCGCATTCCTTGAGCTGCTTGTCCATGTTGATCTTGATCTTGTGCAGCGGCACATGGCCGGGGCCTTCGATCATCACCTGGCAGCCCTTCGCCCATGCCACCTTGGTGAGTTCGCCGAGGGTTTCCAGTTCGGCGAATTGTGCGCGGTCATTGGCGTCGGCGATCGAGCCGGGGCGCAGGCCGTCGCCGAGCGAGAACGACACGTCATACTTGCGCATGATGTCGCAGATCTCTTCGAAATGCGTGTAGAGGAAGCTCTCCTTGTGATGCGCCAGGCACCACTTGGCCATGATCGAGCCGCCGCGCGAGACGATGCCGGTGACGCGGTTGGCGGTGAGGTGGATGTAAGCAAGGCGCACGCCGGCATGGATGGTGAAATAGTCGACGCCCTGTTCGCACTGCTCGATCAGCGTGTCCTTGTAGAGCTCCCAGGTCAGCTTGACCGGATCGCCGTCGCACTTCTCCAGCGCCTGATAGATAGGCACGGTGCCGATCGGGATCGGCGCGTTGCGCAGAATCCATTCACGGGTGGTGTGGATGTTGCGGCCCGTCGAGAGGTCCATCACGGTGTCGGCGCCCCAGCGGATCGCCCACACCATCTTGTCGACTTCTTCTTCCACTGACGACGTCACGGCCGAGTTGCCGATATTGGCGTTGATCTTGGTGAGGAAGTTGCGGCCGATGATCATCGGCTCGAGTTCGGCGTGGTTGATGTTGCAGGGGATGATCGCGCGGCCGCGCGCGATTTCCGAGCGCACGAATTCCGGGGTGACGAACAGCGGCACTTCGGCGCCGAAGCTCTCGCCATCGGCGCGCGCGGCCTCGGCGCGCTCGAGCTGGACCTTGCGGCCGAGATTTTCGCGCTCGGCCACGTAGATCATTTCCTTGGTGATGATCCCTGCGCGGGCGAATTCATACTGGGTGATCATGGCATCGCCGACGCCGCGCAGCGGCTTGTGATAGGCCTTGAACGACTTCGCGGCATGCGCTGCGCCGACATTGCCGTTGTCTTCCGGCTTGATCTCGCGGCCCTGATATTCCTCCACGCCGCCGCGCTCCTTCACCCAATCGAGGCGCGCGCGGGACAGGCCGTTATTGACGTCGATCAGCACGTCCGGATCGGTATAGGGACCCGACGTGTCATACACGGGCAGGTTCGGCTCGCCGGCTCCTTCGGAGAGGATGATCTCACGCAGCGGCACGCGCAGGTCGGGCGCGCTCTCCGGGATCGCGTAGATCTTGCGCGACGAGGGCAGGTTGCCGGTGGTGACGGCGGGCAGGGTGGTGTCGGGATTGGAGCGGATGTTCATGGACTAATCCTCCGTTGTCGTTCTTGAAATGTCAGGCGGCTTTGGCGGATGCGCCAAGCCATTGATGGACGCGGGCGTCCGGGTCTGCGTGTTGGGTGACGTCGCTGACGACGGCGATGGAATCCGCGCCGGCGGCAAAGATCTCCTCGGCCTGTTCGAACTTGATGCCGCCGATCGCGACCAGCGGCAGGGTGCCGATGCGCTTCTTCCAGACCGAGATTTTTGGAATGCCCTGCGGCGCGAAGCGCATGGATTTCAGCGTGGTGAAGAAGATCGGCCCCAGCGCGACATAATCCGGCTTCGCGCGCAAGGCGGTTTCAAGTTCGTCCTCGTCATGGGTCGAGAGGCCCAGCGTGATGCCGGCCTTGCGGATCGCGGCCACGTCGGCGTCGGCCAGATCTTCCTGGCCAAGATGCAGATGCTGCGCCTTGAGGTCGATCGCGACGCGCCAGTAGTCGTTGACCACAAGCTTCGTTTTCGTGCCATTCGTAAGGGCCAGCCCCTCGCGAAACAGCGTGGTGGCTGCGGTGTCGTCGAGATCCTTGGCGCGAAGTTGCACGGTGCCGACGCCGAGCGCGGTCAGGCGCTTCACCCAGGCGATGGTGTCGACGACGGGATAGAAACGGTCAGGATACGGCATGCCAGAACGGTGTCCCGATGACTGGAGTGGAAGGAGAAGCGAAGTCGCGCGCGCCCATCAGGCCCGCCTCGAAGCCGGTGCGGCCGGCCTCGACGGCGAGGCGGAAGGCATTGGCCATGGCGATGGGATCGGCCGCCTTGGCGACGGCGGTGTTGAGCAGCACGGCGTCGTAGCCGAGTTCGAGGGCTTCGGCGGCGTGCGACGGCGCGCCCAGGCCCGCATCGACGACCAGTGTGATGTCAGGCAGGCGGTCGCGCAGCAGTTTCAACGCATCGGCATTGATGATGCCGCGCGCCGAGCCGATCGGCGCCGCCCATGGCATCACCACCTTGCAGCCGGCATCCACCAGACGCATCGCGACGCTCAAGTCCTCGGTGCAATAGGGGAACACCTCGAAGCCGTCCTTGATCAGGATATCGGCAGCTTCGACGAGGCCGACCACATCTGGCTGCAGCGTGTCGTTGTCGGCGATCACTTCAAGCTTGATCCAGGACGTGCCGAACAATTCGCGCGCGAGCTTTGCGGTCGTTACCGCTTCGCGCACGCTGCGGCAGCCCGCGGTGTTCGGCAGTACGGTAACGTCGAGCTCTCTAATCAGCGACCAGAACGCATCACCAGTCTTGCCGCCGGCGGATTCACGCCGCAGCGACACGGTGACGATGCCGGCGCCGGAGGCGCGGATCGCGTCCTGCATGATCGCGGGCGACGGATAGAGCGCGCTGCCGATCAGCAGGCGGGATTTGAATTCCTTGCCGTAAAAACTCACCATCAGGAATTAGCCTCCCTGCCGTGGCGTAATGATCTCGATTTCGTCGCCGGCCTTCAGTGGCGTCTGCGCCCAGGCGCTGCGTGGCACCACGTCGAAATTCAGCGCAATGGCGCAATGCGTGCCTTCATAGTCCAGTTCCTGCAGCAGCGCGCCGACATGCGACGCCTCGATCTCGCGGTGCTCGCCATTGACGATCACTTGCATTGCATCACCTCATTGTCGATCTCGCCACGCTTGATATAGTTGAGCGTCAGCTCCGCCAGCGCAGGCGCCAGCAGGAAGCCGTGGCGATAGAGGCCGTTCACCGCAATCATGTTCTTGTCGATCGCAATGCGCGGCAGGTTGTCGGGAAAGGCCGGACGAAGTCCCGAGCCGAATTCGAGAATGCGCGCTTCGGCAAAGGCCGGATGCACCGCATAGGCGGCGCCGAGCAGTTCGAGCGCGGAGCGAACGCTGACGCCGGTGTCTTCGCCCTCGATCGAGGTGGCGCCGAGCATGAAGCGATTGTTCGCGCGCGGGATCACGTAAAGCGGCCAGCGCGGATGCATCAGGCGGATGGGGCGCGAGAGCTGCACCTCGTCGGTCTCGACGATGATGATTTCGCCTTTGACGCCGCGCAGCTTCGGCGTGCTGGCATCATCACGTGCCGCAAGCCCGCGGCAGTCGATTACCAGGCCGTCGAGATCTTTCGGCTGCTGCTCGCTGTTGTATTTGATGATGCCGCCGGCGGTGGTGATCCGCGCATGGAGTTGCGGGAGCACGCGGCGCGGCTCCACATGGCCTTCGCCGGGATAGAACAGCCCGTCACGAAACCGGCCTTCGAGCGAGGGCTCGATCTCGGCGACGCCTGCCGCATCGAGCCGCGTATGGCCGGAGGTCATTTTCGCGAAGCGCTCGAAATCGGCGCGGTCGCGCGCATGCGCAACGACCAGCGAGCCATTGAACGGTGTGTCGGGGAGTTCCTCGCGCCACAGATCGAGTGCGCGCAAGCCCAGGCGGGAGACGACGGGCTCGGAGACCTCGGCTTCGCACCAGGGCGCCAGCATGCCGCCGGCCCAATGGCTGGTGGCGTCGCGCATACCCTGGTCGCTGCGCTCATGCAGCGTCACGGCGTGGCCCGCCTTGGCCAGCATCAACGCTTGCCAAGCGCCGGCAATGCCAGCGCCAATGACTGATATCGATTGACCCGCCACGGGAGAGTCCCCGCGCGGAGATTGCGTAGTCTGAAACATCCCTGTCCCTTCGCCGGCATGACCCGGATCAGGTTCAAAGGGTCACCGCGGTCTCGCGCGTCTCTTCCGGAACCGGAAAAGTGCAAGCTTGCGGTATCTCAGCTCCTCGTCGGAGCCCCCCTCGGAACGACTCTAATGTAAACCTATGGATGGGCGTGTCAACGCGCCCCAGGAATTCCCCAGGATTCCACCTGATCACGCACAATTAGGGCTTTGGAGCCTGCGCGTTGGCATTGGCCGTGTTCTGCAGGTGCAGGCGCTCGGCATCCTTGGCGAAGATCGGCTGATGCGGCGGCGCGGAAACGTCACGGCGCTGGCGCTTCGCGGCATAGTAGTAGCCGCCGGCATAGTAGGACACCGCGCGGTTGTGATTCCCGTCCGCGGCGCGGTAGGCGCCAGCGAGATATTTCACCGCATAAGTGAGATTGGTGTTGGGATCGCGGAGGCCTTCGGCAGTGCCGGTGTAGCCAACGCCGCGGGCGGTCGCGAGCTTGATCTGCATCAGGCCGATGGTGCCGCCGCGGCCGATCAGATTGGGGTGATACTTGCTTTCGCGCACGATCACACGATGTACCAGCGCCTCGGGCACGCCATTGGCCTGGGCATGGGTGGCAACCATGGCGTCGTAGTCGGCACGCTGCTGCGCGGATGCCAGTTGCGGAAGCGCGGCAACAACCAGAATCGTCGCCAGGGACAGAGAAATACGTTTCATGAATGGTCTCGAAAACTTCGTTCTCCGCCAGTAGCGGAGGCAGTCTTTCAGACGGCCTAAACCATCCGATTCAATTATCCGAGATGAGGGCTCGAATTGAGTCTTTCTGTAGGCCAGATTCGCCAGTTCGGCCCGATATTTACCCCAAATTATGCCCTGTCGTGGTTTGCTGCGGTATTCCAGCGCTTTTCTTGCGGTTTTCCAGGGGCATGCCGAGCATGACGATGTCCGCCACCCATTCCGTCGTGACCCGCAAGACGATGCACGGGCTGCTCCCGCTCTGGGCAGGGATTGCGGTCTATGCGCTGCTGCTGGCGGCGGGCAAGGCGCTGCTCAACGATCCCGACACCTATTGGCAGATCGCAGTGGGGCAGTGGATTCTCGATCACCACGCGGTGCCGCAGACCGACATCTATTCCTTCACGATGCGAGGCCAGCCATGGATCTCCACGCAGTGGCTAGCGCAGGTGCTCTATGCGCTGGTCTATGGTGTGGCCGGCTGGACCGGCCCCGTGGTGCTTGGCGCTGTCGCTGTCGCCGTGACCATCGCGATGCTGACACGGTTTCTCGACAAACGGCTGCCGACCACAGCAACGCTAGTGCTGGTTGCCACGGCGCTGGCGCTGATGGCAGGGCACGTTGTCGCGCGGCCGCATCTGCTGGCGATGCCGGTGATGGTGGCATGGGTCGCCGGCCTCGTAAATGCGATGGATCGCAGGAGCGTGCCATCGTTCTGGCTGCTGCCGCTGATGGCGCTATGGGCCAACCTGCATGGCGGCTTCATTCTCGGATTGGCGCTGATCGGTCCGATCGGGATCGATGCGATCTGGCATGCACCGAAGACGATGCAGCGCGCGCTGCTGCTGCGCTGGGCGCTGTTCGGCATTGCCGCGCTGGCAGCAAGTTGCGTGACTCCTTACGGCTGGGACTCGCTGCTGGCGTCGCGTCGCATTCTCAATCTCGGTGAAGCGCTGGCGCTGATCGGCGAGTGGCGGCCTGCGAATTTCAATCATGCCGGGCCTCTGGAACTGACCGTGCTGGTGGCGTTCGCGCTGGCGCTATGGCGCGGCATCACGCTGCCGCCGATGCGCATCGTGCTCGTGATCGGCTTCGTGTTCATGGCGCTCAGCCATGTGCGCAACGCGGAAGTGCTGGCGTTGCTGGCGCCGCTGGTCCTGGCGACGCCGCTTGGCTTGCAGATCGGCGGACCGCAGCGGCCAGAGGCCAATCATGTATCGCCGCAGCGCGGCCTGTTGTTCGCTGGGATTACGATCTGTCTGATCGCAGGCACATTCGTGTTGGCGTCCATGCAGCGCTACATGCCGCGCGAGGCGGCTGCGCCTGCAAAGGCCGTGACTGAACTCCAGAAACTCAAGCTCAGCCGCGTCTTCAACGACTACGACTTCGGCGGCTATCTGATCGCGCGTGGCGTACCGACCTTCATCGACGGCCGTACCGAATTGTTCGGGACAAAGCTGATGGTCGATCACAACAATGCCAGCGGTCTGATCGAGCCTGATGATCTTTTCCGGCTGCTGAAGGACTACGACATCGAGGCGACCTTGCTGCGAACCCAGAGCGCGGCGACCAAGCTGCTCGATCGCGTCGATGGCTGGGAAAAGATCTATAGCGATGACATCGCCACGATTCATCTGCGCAAACCGGGTGCGGTCCACAGCGTTGCGCCTGCGGTGAAGGCGAACTGAGCGCTACGCTGCGGCTCTGTCCGTATCGCGTGCCGGCAGCGTGATGCGCACGATCAGGCCACGCGGCTGGCGATCCAGCAATGTCAATTCGCCGCCATGGGCCAGCGTTACGGCGCGGGCGATCGACAGGCCGAGACCGAAGCCGGCAGCTTCATGATCCATGTTGCGGGCGTCGTCGCCGCGTACGAAGGGCTGCAGCATCGCGCTCTTTTGTGCGTCCGAAATGCCAGGACCATCATCGGCGACGTCGATGATGGCGCCGCCCTCGGACATCGTCAGAGAGATATTCGCTTCCGATCCGAACTTCACGGCGTTCTCGACCAGGTTGGTCACTGCGCGATGCAGATCGTCAGGTCTTGCCATCGCCATGGCATGGGACGGGCCCTGGTAGGTCACCATATGGCCGATGTCGGCAAACTGGTCGGCGATCAGCTGCAGGGTTGTGGCGATATCCGTCAGCGTCATCTCCTCCAGCCGGCGGTCGTTGCGCAGGAACGATAGCACCGCTTCGAGCATCGAGCGCATCTGATCGAGGTCACGCAGCATGTGACGGCGATGGCCGTCGTCCTCGATGAATTCCGAGCGCAGCCGCAGACGGGTGATCGGCGTACGCAAATCATGGCTGATGGCGGCGAGCATCTTGGTGCGGTCGTCGATCAATGTGCCGATGCGTTCGCGCATCCGGTTCAGCGCGCGTGCCACCGAGCGAATTTCTTCGGGGCCGCGCTCGGGCAGGGGCTCAGCCGAGCCGTTCAGGCTGAACTCTTCCGCTGCCTTGGCAAAGGCCGAAAGCGGCGCGGACAGCATGCGGGCCGCCCACAGGCCCAGCAGGGTCAGGCTGATTACCACGAACAGAAACGTCAGAACCCAGGGACCGCCCAGAAAGAAGCCTGGTCGTCGCTCCGGCAGACTACTGAAGGAGAACATGTCGCCGTCCGGGAGGGTGATCCCGATCCGGTCCGGCGAGTCACCGATCGTCAGCAGTCGCGCGTCGGAACCAAGCAGCCGGCGTAAGCTGTGACGCGGATAGTCGGGGCCATTGTCGGTCGTGATCGTTGCATCCCGAGGGACTGGCCGGATATCGAATTTGGGAAAGGCGTTTTTCAGATTGACCAGAAGTTCCGGGCGATCGGCGATCGGTGTCGCCTTCAGCAAGCGAACGATCGCGATCAACTCGCCGTGGCCACGATCCCGCTCCTGATCATTCGGGTCCGGCCGCATCAGCGTGAACAGCAGCGAGAGAACGATGTGGATAGCTACGATCGACATCACCACCAGGGCGGTGATCTGGCCGCTGATCCGACGCAGATTGAGGACGCTGAACATCCTGATGAAACTAGTTGGTCGTCGCCGTGGCGACCGCTTCCACAGTCGGCGTGAACATGTAGCCGCCCGAACGCACGGTCTTGATCATTTGCGCGTCCTGCGGGTCGATCTCGATCTTGCGGCGGATACGGCTCACGAGCACGTCGATGCTGCGTTCGAACGATCCGGCGCTGCGGCCCTGCGTGAGATCGAGCAGGCTGTCGCGCGACAGCACGCGGCCGGAGCGCTCGACAAAGGCGCGCAGCAGATCGAATTCGGCCGAGGTCATGGCGACGCGGGCGCCTTCGGGATTGCGCAATTCGCGCAGGCGCAGATCGATCTGCCAGCCAGCAAATGACAGCGCCGTGGCGTTCGGCGTAGCGCTCGCATTGAGCGCCGTGGCCTGTCGGCGGAGCACCGCATTGATGCGTGCCAGCAATTCGCGCGGATTGAAGGGCTTTGGCAGGTAGTCGTCGGCGCCCATTTCGAGGCCGAGAATGCGGTCCACGTCTTCGCCGCGCGCGGTCAGCATGATGATCGGCAGTTGCGACTCGGCGCGCACCTTGCGGCACAGGCTGAGGCCGTCTTCGCCGGGCAGCATCACGTCGAGGATCAGCAGGTCGACACGGGTGTCGGCCATCACCTTTTCCATCTCGCGCCCGTCGGCAGCTGTGGTGACGTTGCAGGAATTGGTACGCAGATACTTCGCGATCAGCGTACGGGTTTCGCGGTCGTCTTCTACGACCAGGATGTTCGGTACGTTTGCCATGCGAACTCTTTTGGCCGGGATCGGCGCGGGCTGCAGAAGTTTTTTGTTTCGGACTATTGCTGGTGTCTGGGGCGCAACAACCCGCAACATGTCAGCAAGGCGATAACAAGACCTCGTTAAGAAGGTTAACCGCAAGTTGCGAGCACTAAGCAAGCACCTTGGAGCAGATCATGACCTCTATCTCGGCTGCGTCCAGCAGTTCCTACCAATCCCCCCTTCAAAAACTGCAGCAGGAGCTGCAGGCCGAGCTTTCCTCCGGAAAGATCAGCAGCGGCGATCAGGATGCGCTGTCCTCTGCTTTAACCGATATCGACTCCTCGCTGCAGGCCGACCGTTCGAGCCAGAGCAGCGGCAGCCGGCCGTCGCCGGACGATATGAAATCTAAGATCGACGATCTCATCAGTGCCCAGGTGTCCAGCGGCAAGCTGACCTCCGACCAGGCCACCGAATTGCAGGGCGTGTTCCAGTCAGCCTCTGCCGATGGCCCGGGGGGAGCTGGCGGCGCTCGCGGTGCCGGCGGTCCACCTCCCGGTGGTCCCGGCGGCCGTCCGCCGTCGGATAGCGCCGATAGCACCGACAGCACCGATGATACGGACAGTGCGACCAGTATCTCCGATATCATGAAGCAGTTCCTGGACTCGCTGAAGCAATCGCTGGAGGCCTCGTCCTCGAGTGCCTATAGCGCGAGCGGGACCAGCACGACGGCATCCAGCAGCAAGGCGTCCTTCACCGCGCTGCTGATCGACTACCAGACCTGATACGAAGACCGCGACGCGTACGACCAGGTAGACGCCACCATCTTTCCCGCAAGGGAAGGGTGGTGGTTTCTTTTGTGTACGTCACTTTCGCGCTATTGCCGGAACAAGGAACACGTCCGGGCATTGTTACCCCTTCAATTGATTTATGGAGGCGACAATGACTCCCGACGTCATGACGAAGCCGCATAGCCTGATTGCGAGCGACCGGATCGAGGGAACAGCCGTGCGGCGTCCGAGCGGCGAACGCATCGGTCATATCGAGCGGCTGATGATCGACAAGATCAGCGGCAAAGTGTCCTACGCCATTCTCAGCTTCGGCGGGTTTCTCGGCCTCGGTTCGAACCTACTGCCACTGCCTTGGGTGCGGTTGACCTTCAATCGCACGCTCGACGCCTATCAACTTGATATCAGCGAAGAGGAATTGCGCAGCGCGCCGTCGTTCACCGAGAAACGCGAGTTCGACTGGGGCGACAGGTCGCAGGAAGAGGCGCTGCATCGCCACTATGGCGTCGCACCCTATTGGGGCGAATTCTAACGCCCAATTTTGGCTGGAACCGGAACAGTCATTGTATCTCCGCGTTGGTTTTGTACCACCCACAACGACAGGAGGAACATATGTTCAAGAAATATATGACGGCGGGTATCGTTGGTTCGGCGCTGTTGGCGACTGCAGCTTTCGCGCAGAGCCCGAGCGCAACAACGACAACCACAACTCCGGCGGCTGCGCCGGTCACCGCATCTGATACGACGTTCAATGGCAACTGGCGTACATCGAAGGTGGTCGGTCTGAGCGTGTATAACGAAGCCAATGAGAGCCTCGGTTCGATCAACGATCTCCTGACCGACAAGCAGGGGAACATCAAGGCGGTGGTGATCGGCGTCGGTGGTTTTCTTGGCGTCGGCGAACACCTAATCGCCGTGCCTTATGACAAGATCAAATTCGTGAACGAGCCGGTCTCAACAATGGCGTCTTCAACTGGCGGTTCGTCGGGCATGAAGCCAACCTCGCCCCCTAGCGGCATGACCACGGGTGCAGCCACCACGGGTGCTACGCCGGCGGCCGCTACGCCCGCGGCCGCTACGCCCGCCAAGGCGAATCCTTGGTACCCTGACCATGCGGTGCTCAGCGGTGCCAGCAAGGATCAACTGAAGGCGATACCTGAGTTCAAGTATGCGATGTAGGCCGTTTTTGCGTCACGTTTTGACAACGTGAGTTAATAGGCAGCAAGTCAACGATAAGAGCGCGCCCATTTCGCGGGTGCGCTCTTCGCCGCGTCATCGCGTTAAATCTATAGCCCCGGTAAGGCCGTCACATTCACATTGATGGCGCCGTCGGCCTCCGCGATCACCCGCAGCGTTTTGGAGTCGAAGGCGATCCCGCCAAGGCGGAGGCTGCTGATCTCGGCGCCGACGCGGATGCCGTTTTCGTTCTTCTGGAAATCCGCGATAGCGGCGGCGATCTTCTTTTGTGCGTTCGAGGCAAAGGGCTTCAGATCGATGGTCGCACGTTCGGCCAGTGTATTCTGTAGCAATGGCATAGCTGCACGAGCTGCCGCGCCGAGCAGGCCGAAGGCCGCTTCTGATTCAACGGCAAGTTCCAGATCGGTAAAGCGCAGCGTCTGTGCCGCCTGATCGAGCGCAGGCTTGCCCCAGATATGGACGGTTGCTTCGCCGCCAAGACCGAACCAGCTCTGCTTCTCCTTGGCATTCACCAGCAATGAGATGAGCAGGCGGTCGCCGGATGCGGAAACAGTTGCCTTCTTCACCGTCACTGCGACCGCGCCGGAATTGTCTTCCGGGAAAGTCTTGCCGGCGAGCTGCGCCTCGATGATCTTGTTCAGTTCAGTGAAAGGCATGTCCACGGGCACACCGATACTGAGTTTGCCGGGGCCGGGCGGCACGATGGCGAGTGTGGCAGGGAACGGACAATTCGGCTGCGTCTGTGTTGAGGTCACGCGTGTTTCGGCCTCGACGCCGAGTGTCAGCGTCAAATTGCTGGCATCGATGCGCGGCTGGGCGGCGACGGCACGCGTCGGCTTCAGTTCGATGAACAGGTTCTGCAATGCGCTCGCACCTTGCAGCGGGATCGACCGGCAGAGTTTGGCCCATTCACGCCGGGCATTCTGCTCGAAGGCGGGATCGTTGCGCAGGCGCTGCTGCAGGGCGATGATCTGCTCGTTCACCGCATTGTCGATCATCGGCTTGACCTGCGCGGGCACATTGATGCGGGCACCGGCGACCGCGACATTGGTATCGCCGAGCGTCACCTGAGCGGCCAGGTTCGGGTCGATCCGCCAGTTCGGGGTTAGCCGTGGCTGCGCCGAGACCACCACATTGCCGCGGATTTCCGCATTGGCATTGACGTTCTTGATGTTGATGTTGCCAAGTTGCTTGGCCACATTGCCGCCGAGCAGGTTGCCGAGCGCGCCGCCCAGCGCATCGCGCACATTCGTCGATATCGCGCCGGTGACATTGAGCGCGCCGGTCAGGGGCGCGGACATGGTCAGCGTGTCCTGCGCGCCGGTCGCCGCGATCGGGCCGCGTGCGGCGGTCCACTTGATATCGGCATCTTGTAGCAATTGCTGTACAGGATTGTCGGCCGTGCCGCTGAAGCTGCGCGGCGCGCCGCGGTCGGCGGCATCGCGGATCGCGGTGAGTGCAATGGCGACCGGCGCGATGATGCTTGAACTGCGTGCGGGTGAGGGCGGCAGTGGCGGCAATGCGACCAGCACCGGCGCCGGGCCAGTGCCGCGCGGAGCCACATAGTCCATCACCTTGAGTGCGACCACGAAAAAGACGGCGACCAGCACCGCGCCGATGAGAATTGGTTTCAGACGCATGATGTCCCCGCTCGAAAACGCGGGGACATTACAATGCTGTGGTGATGCGCGCCAGTTATGAACCGTGCCCGACTTTAGCCACGCTTGCCGCTTGCGCTGTCTGCACGGCGATCCATCGGCAGCACGACGACCTTGGTGCCGACTGTGACGCGGGAATACAGATCCGACACGTCCTGATTGGTGAGGCGGATGCAGCCCGACGAGACCTGCGTGCCGATGGTCTCCGGCATATTGGTGCCGTGGATGCGATAGATGGTGCCGCCGAGATACATGGCGCGGGCGCCGAGCGGGTTACCGGGGCCGCCGGCCATGTGGCGCGGCAGATAGGGCTGGCGTGCGATCATTTCAGCGGGCGGGGTCCATGCCGGCCATTCGGCCTTGCGGGTCACGGTTTGTACGCCGGACCAGGTGAAACCATCGCGGCCGACGCCGATGCCATAGCGGATCGCCTGGCCATTGCCGAGTACGTAATAAAGATAGGTGTTCGGCGTATCGACAATGATCGTGCCGGGGGCCTCGCGGGTCGGATAGTTGACGATCTGCCGCCTGAAGCGCGCGGGCTGTTCGATGGCCTGGCGTTCGTCATCCACCTGCGGCGACTGCATATAGGGCGCAGGCTCGCTCTGGACCGGCGGCGCCATGAAGAACGGAAACAGCGGCAGCGGCGCTGCGGCTGCCGGGTGGGCAAAGGAGAATGCGCCGGCAAGGAGCGCGCCGATGGCGACGGCAGCACGGCGAATTTTTCGTTCGAAAGAAGCGAGGGTGATCATGGGAATCTCCGTTTGAGCGCCTGTGAATGAGCGCCCGTTCGGCGCCTCGTTGGCAGGAGATGTACCCAGCGGCCGTTTCAGGAGATTTGCGTCAATTCTGCAAAACGGTTTCGTCGCGGCGGGGAAATGTGTCGTCGCAGGGGATAGGGGCAACATTGTTGCATCGGGAATGACCGTCGGCGCGCCGATTTGAATCAAGCGCGCCGGGCTTCGGTGGTCACTCGTTAACGGTGGTATCCGGGCGCCAGGTCAGCAGCCGGTTCTCGATCATGGTCAGGATCCATTCGGCCAGCAGTGCCACGATCGCGATAACGATCATCGCGGCGAACACGCCGTTGGAATCGAACGAGCCCTGTGCGGTTGCGATCAGCAGCCCCATGCCTTCGCGGGCGCCGAGGAATTCGCCGACGATGGCGCCGACCAGCGCGAAGCCGAACGACACATGAAGGCTCGCGAGAATCCAGGACAGGGCTGAGGGCAGCACCACCGCGCGGGTCATCTGCCAGTTGCTGGCGCCGAGGATGCGCGCATTGGCGATCAGGTTCTTGTCGGCCTCGCGCACGCCCTGGAAGGCGTTGGCGAACACCACGAAGAACACCATCACGACGGCCAGCGCGATCTTCGATGCCGCGCCGAGGCCGAGGGCCACGATGAAGATCGAGCCGAGCACGACGCGCGGGATCGAATTCGCGACCTTGATGTAGATCGAGAATACGTCCGACAGGAGCTGGTTACGTCCTAGCGCGATGCCGCACAGGATGCCCATGGCCGAGCCGATCAGAAAGCCGGCGCCGGCCTCGTAGATCGTCACCCAGATCTGTTTCCACAGCGGCCCGATCGAGGTGCCGTTTTCGGTCCAGTCGATCAGCTTGGTGACGATGCCGGATGGCTGGCCGAAGAAGAACGGATCGATCACGCCGAGGCGGACGCCGAATTCCCAGCCGCCGATCAGGAATACGAGAACGGCAAGCCGCAGCGCCAGCACCAGGCGTTGATGGCGGCGCAGGCGCTGGACGGCGGTCTCGATGCGGCCGTCGGTGGCGAGGGGGGCGGTCACTGTTGTCTCGGTCATGTCAGTGTCCCCGCGCGTCAGCGCCCCGTGCGCGCAGTACTTCCTCGCGCAGGTCGTCAGAGATCTTGCGCGCAATGGCGATGAAACGTTCATCGTAGCGCAGCGTCGCGACATCGCGTGGACGCGGAAGGTCGATGGTGTGGACGGACTTTACCCGCGCCGGTCGCGTGGTCAGCACGGCGACGCGATCGGCGAGCAGGATGGCTTCGTCGAGATCGTGGGTGACGAACAGCACCGCGGATTTCGCCTGCGCCCACAGCTGCAGCAGTTCCTCCTGCATCAATTCCCTAGTCTGCACGTCGAGCGCGGAGAATGGCTCGTCCATCAAAAGGACCTGCGGATTGTTGATGAAGGTCTGCGCCAGCGCCACGCGCTTGCGCATGCCGCCGGAGAGCTGATGCGGATGGTGATGTTCGAAGCCTTTCAGGCCGACACGAATGATCCAGTCGCGCGCGGTGGCTTCCGCCTTGTCTTTCGGGACGCCGCGAAACAGCGGCCCGGCCATGACATTGCCGAGCACGTCGCGCCATGGAAACACGGCATCCTGCTGGAACACGAAGCCGACGCGGCGATCGACGCCGGTCACGGGCGCATCGAACAATGTGACTTCGCCGCCTTGCGGGCGGGCGAGCCCGGCGATCAGCCCGAGCGTCGTTGACTTGCCGCAGCCGGTCGGGCCCACCACGGCCATGAATTCGCCGGGCGCAATGCTGAGGTCGAAATCCTCCAGCGCGGAGAGAACGTCACCCGAAGGCGTGACGAAGCGGCGCGCGACGTTCTTCAGCGCGACGGCGGAGGGCGATGCAATTGCTGACATGCTCAGTTCGTCGCGTTGGCTTTGACCACGAAATCCGTGGTGTAGGTCTTGGCGAGATCGATGGTCTTGTCCTTGAGGTTGGGCGAGAAGCTGTTCAGCACGCTCAGCACCGATTCCGGCGCACCCGCCGGCATCATGCCGTCTACGGAGTATTGCGGCTTGCCTTCTTTCAGGCCCTGCACATAGAGATCGAGTTCGCCGGCGTAATAGTCCTTCGGCATCTGCGCGGCGATTTCCTCCGGCGAGTGGCTGTTCATCCACTTCAGCGTCTTCACGAAGGCATTGACGACCTTCTGTGCCGTCTCCCTGTTCGCTTCCATCCAGGCGCGGTCCATATAGAGACACGCGGCCGGATAATCGCCGCCAAGTGCAGCGCGGGTGCTTTCCGGTGTGCGCAGATCGATGCCGACTTTAGCCGTGCCGTTTTTCACCGCGCGCGCCACCGTCGGCTCGGTGGTCATGCCGGACACGATCTTGCCCTGCTGCATGGAAGCCAGGAACGTATCGCCGGCGCCGACCGGCACCAGCGTGTAGTCCTGCATCTTCAGGCCCGCCTTGGCGGCGAGCGCGCGGGTCAGGAAGTCGGTGGCAGAGCCGAGACCGGTGACGCCGAGCGTCTGGCCCTTCCAGTTGGCGGGATCCTTCAGCTTGTCGGCGTCGGCAGCCTTCACCAGCACGACTTCGCCTGGCGCGACGGCGAACTGCACCACCGAGGTGATGAACTTGCCCTTGGACTGCAGGTCGATGGTGTGATCGTAGAAGCCGACCACGCCTTGCACTTCGCGCGCGAGCAGGGCGGTCGCCGCCTGCGAACCGGAGGTGGAGTTGAACAGCTCGACGTCGAGCCCCTGTTCCTTGAAGAAGCCGAGCTGCGCCGCGAGTTTCGCCGGCAGATAGATCTGCTTGTCGATACCGCCAACCATGATCTTGATCGGGGTTTGCGCCGCAGCAGGGGCTGCAAGTGCAGCGGCGAGTGATACAGCCGCAATGGCTGCGGCAAAGAATTTGCGCATAGGCGTTTCCTGACTTCTGAATTCGGCGCTGGTCTACTGCGCGGGCGATCGTCCCGGCTGATGCGCAAGCGCTCGCAACGGGGGTATCAGGCCCCGGCCTGCGTCAAACTGTCAATCGGCTATTGGCAGGTTACGGCAGCAAAAAGCGCCCGCTCGGGAGAGCGGACGCCATGGATGAGAAAGCTTTATGGGATTAGGGCTCTACAGCACGCCAAATACGATAGCGCCGACGAAGGCGATTGCCGCATAGGCGGCCACAACGCTGAGTTGGCCGAACATAGTCATGGGAACCCTCCCTTTGACGTTGTCGCGCTGAGTAACGCGAAAGCTGGCAGTCCGTTCCCGCAGAAAAGAGAAGGAAGTCGACCAACTGCGGCCGTAGCCGTATGAGCGTCGGCAACATGGTAAATCAAACGTGAATTCAATGCGTTGAAGAGTCTTTAAAACATTTCGACCACCTTGCGCGAATGACGCGCAGAGTTCGTTTGTATCTCGTCGGCTCCGTCGTCCTTGTTTCGCTTGCGGGTTGCGGACGCGGTCTGTTTCAGACCCAGGAACGTGAACCATGGCGTGCCGAGGCAGAAGTCGCATGTCTCAAATCCGGCACGGTGAAAGAGGGCGCTGATCTCGTTCGGATCAACCCGATTTCCGGGCCTGGTGTTTGCGGCGCTGAATTTCCCTTGAAGGTCGCAGCCCTTGGCGAGGCCAGCAGCAGCTATGGTTTTGCCGATGAGACCTTGCGGCCGCCTGGCGGCATCAGCGGTGCAGGCCAGCCGCGTTGGCCGGTCCAGCAGCAGCCACAGACCATGGCGCACCCCGCCAGCAGCTATCCGAATTCCTATCCGCAAGCCGCGCCGCAGCAGCCGTCCTATGGCGGTTCGTCCTATGGCGGCGCTGCCAATAACGGGCCGATCTCACTGAACGCGCCGGGCGTGCCGCCGGACAATGAAGACGAAATCGAACTGCCGCCGGAAGGTTCGCCGCAAACGATGCCGGCACCGCAGCCGCAGCAGCGCGCGCCTTACGGCCGCTATAGTTCAGGTGTGCAGCAGAGCCAGCCGCCGCAGGATTATGCCCCGCAGCGTCTCGGCCCGGGACAGGGCAATGTCACGGGCTCGGTTGGCCCCGTCGTCGTGAAACCGACGGCGACGCTGGCCTGTCCGATCGTCTCGGCACTCGACAAGTGGCTCGCGGAGTCCGTGCAGCCGGCAGCGATGCGCTGGTTTGGTACCCGTGTCGCCGAGATCAAGCAGATCTCCGCTTATTCGTGCCGCGGCATGAACGGCAATTCGCGCGCACACATCTCCGAACACGCATTCGGCAACGCGCTCGATATCTCCGCCTTCGTGCTCGCCGATGGTCGCAGCGTCTCGGTGAAGGCAGGCTGGAAGGGGATGCCGGAAGAGCAGGGCTTCCTGCGCGACATCCAGGGCGGCGCGTGCCAAGTCTTCAACACCGTGCTGGCGCCGGGCTCCAACGTCTATCACTACGATCACATTCACGTGGATCTGATGCGCCGGCCCAAGCGCCCGGTGATCTGCCAGCCGGCTGCCGTGTCGGGCGAGGAGATTGCCGCACGCGCGCAAAGCCGCAACCCCTATGCCAGCCGCAACAGTGACTACGGCGGCGTGACCGGCTCGATCGGCCGCACGGCCAAGAAGTCGACGCGTAAATCGCCCGATGACGAGGACTTCTACGAGAACGAATAGACGAGCGCGTCAGATGCGGTAGGCGGCAAGGAACATCTGCACCGCGCTGTCGACGACCTTGTCGATTTCCGCGCGCGTCGGAGTCGGCTTGGCCTGGAAGATGAAGGGCTGAAACAGCGTCGCCTGGCAGGACATCATGAACTGCGCTGCCGCCAACTCGGTGTCCTTGATCCGGAGCTCCTTCGCCGCCACGCGGGCATCCAGATAGTCCGCGACGCGCCGGATCGCATGCGCCAGCACCGCTTCGTAAAAGCGTTTGCCAACATCGGGCATGCGCTCCGCGATCGCCATCACGGTACGGATCGCCGAGCCGCCGCCGGGCCGACACAGCAACTGAATATAGGCGCGGCCGAACTCGCCGAGCGTGGTCACCGCATCGCGTTCCGGATCGAGATTGAAGACAGCTTTGCCCTGTTCGAGCTTCTCCTGCTCGACGATCGACTCGAACAGCGCGCTCTTGTCGGTGAAATAGACATAAAGCGTCCCCTTGGAGACACCGGCGGCACGCGCGATCTCGCCCATGCTGGCGCCGTCGAAGCCCAGATCCAGGAAGACTTTTCGCGCGCCGTCGAGAATTTGGCGGCGCTTGGCGCTGTCTTCCTCGCCGACAGGCGAGAGGGGGGCAGGGTGGGAGGCAACCATTCGTTCAGCCTGTTCGATGAATCAACGGGATATCGCCCGCGATGAAACCGGAATAACGCAAAATCGTGATGAACTGGCCGAACTATATCTTGACCGAACCGTTCGGTCAATTTACATATTGCCGCAGCAAGCGGAGAACCCGGCCTGTCCGATGGTCTCCGCATTCTCACGTTTGAGGAGGCCGGAATGGCCGGACCACGCGACCAGGCTGCCCGTATCATCCGCCCCGAAGGCGAGGCTGACAGCGCGCCGGTACGCGTCGTGTCGCCCGCCGCGGATGAACCCGCGGCCCGCGGTCCTGCGGATGCGCCCGCACCTGAACAACCCGCCACGGAAGCACCAGCCGCAACCGCGCAGACTGCTGCGCCAAAATCCGGCAAGAAGAAAAAAGTACTGCTCGGCGTTGGCGCGCTGCTCGCCGTCGCAGGCGTCTATTACGGCATCAACTACTATCTGGTCGGCCGCTTCATCGTTTCGACCGACGACGCTTATGTCCGCGCCAGCAACACCACGCTGGGAGCGCGCGTCTCGGGCCACATCGCGCAGATCCTGCCGGGCGACAACGTGGCAGTGAAGGCCGGCGAGGTGATCTTCAGGATCGATGACGGTGACTATCGCATCGCTGTCGACGCCGCCAAGCGCAAGATCGACACCCAGAAGGCCACCATCGAACGGATCGGCCGTCAGGTCGGTGCACAGGAAAGCGCCGTCGAGCAGGCGCAGGCCCAGCTCGCATCGGCCGATGCCGCCGCCAATCGCGCCGTGCTTGAATTCGACCGCCAGGAAACACTCAGCAAGCAGGGTTTTGCTTCGCGCTCGGTCTACGAGACCTCGCAGTCGAACCGCGACCAGACCTCGGCTGCCGTCAAGGCCGCGAAGGCATCCGTCGACGCGGCCAAGAGCAGCGTCGAAGTGACGAAGGCACAGCAGAACGAAGCCCGCGCACAGCTCGCCGAATTGCAGAGCGCGCTGGACAAGGCCGTGCGTGATCTCGACTTCACCACCGTGAAGTCGCCGGTGGATGGCATCTTCTCCAACCGTCTCATCTCGACCGGTGATTTCGTTTCGATGGGTCAGCGTCTCGGCAATGTCGTGCCGCTGAACGACGTCTATATCGATGCCAATTTCAAGGAGACGCAGTTGCGCCGCCTGAAGCCGGGCCAGCCGGTCTCGATCGAGCTCGACGCCGATAGCAGCCGCGCCATCGAAGGCACGGTGGAAAGCCTCGCGCCTGCCGCAGGCTCGGTGTTCACGCTGTTGCCGCCGGATAACGCCACCGGCAACTTCACCAAGATCGTGCAGCGCGTGCCTGTGCGTCTCAGGGTGCCGGCTGATGTCGCCAAGGAAAACCTGCTGCGCGCCGGCATGTCGGTCTATGTCCGCGTCAACACCAAGCCGGGTGCAGAACCCGCGCGCTAAGTCAGGACAAGCAGATGTCCACGACCACCACCGTGTCAGGCGCACCGCCGGCCACTCCGGCTGCGGACTATGTCGCGCCGAAACGCCTGATCGCGTTTCTGATCATGGTGTTCGGCATGTTCATGTCGATCCTGGACATTCAGATCGTCTCGGCCTCGCTGTCTGAAATCCAGGCCGGATTGTCTGCGTCGTCCAGCGAAGTCTCGTGGGTGCAGACGGCCTATCTGATTGCGGAAGTGATCGCGATTCCGCTGTCCGGCTTTTTGTCGCGCGCACTCGGCACGCGGTTGCTGTTTGCGATCTCGGCCGCCGGATTCACTTTCGCCAGCCTGATGTGCGGCTTCACCTCGTCGATCGAGCAGATGATCCTGTGGCGCGCGATCCAGGGCTTCCTTGGCGCCGGCATGATCCCGACGGTGTTCGCCTCGGCCTATACGGTGTTTCCGCGCTCCAAATTCCACATCGTCGGCCCGATCATCGGTCTCGTCGCGACGCTGGCGCCGACCATCGGACCCACGGTGGGCGGCTACATCACCGATGCGCTGTCATGGCACTGGCTGTTCTTCATCAACGTGGTCCCCGGCATCGGCATCACCATCGGCGTGCTCGCGCTGGTGGATTTCGACGAGCCGCATTTCGAACTGCTCGATCATTTCGACTGGTGGGGCCTCGGCTTCATGGCGGGTTTCCTCGGCTCGCTGGAATATGTGCTGGAAGAGGGGCCGCGTAACGACTGGTTCCAGGACACGTCGATTGCGATCTTCGCGGTCATCTGCCTGCTGTCGGCCATCGCATTTTTCTGGCGCGTGCTGACTGCGCGGGAGCCCATCGTTGACATCCGTGCCTTCACGGATCGCAATTTCGCGCTCGGCTGTCTGTTCTCATTCTGCGTCGGCATCGGGCTCTACGGCCTGACCTATCTCTATCCGCGTTATCTCGCGGAGATCCGCGGCTACAGCGCGCTGATGATCGGCGAGACCATGTTCGTCTCGGGCGTTGCGATGTTCCTGACGGCGCCGCTGGTGGCACGTCTGATGCAGAAGATCGACATGCGCTATCTCATCATGACGGGATTGGTGCTGTTCGCTGCCGGCACCTGGCAAATGACATGGGTGACGCGCGATTTCGATTTCTACGAATTGCTGCTGCCGCAAATCCTGCGCGGCATTGGCATGATGATGGCCATGGTGCCGATCAACAACATTGCGCTCGGCACGCTGGCGCCGCAGATGCTGAAGAACGCCTCCGGCCTGTTCAATCTGACGCGCAATCTCGGCGGCGCGCTCGGCCTCGCGCTGATCAATACTGTGCTCGATCACCGCACTGATTTCCACATCACGCGTTTGCACGACAAGGTCACCTGGGGCAATGCGCAGGCGGTCGAGATGCTCAATATGTTCACCCAGAAGTTCCAGGGTATGGGTGACGCGTCGCGCATGGCGATGAAGCAGCTGTCGCAGATTGTGCATCGCCAGGCCGTGGTGATGAGCTTTGGCGACGCGTTCTTCGCGCTGTCGGTGTTCTATGTCGGTCTCAGCCTCATGGTGATGCTGCTGAACAAGCCCAGCAATCCCGCCAATGCAGGCGGCGGGCACTAGGCGCGGCTGGAGCGGTTCTATCGCCAGCCGACGCTTTCCTGCCGGCCATCATGTTGCCAAAAGTCGGCGGCACATCTATAAAATCATTATCCATTGCTCGAACCCGAGGGAGAGTCTGCATGAAGTCGATTGATCTGCTCTCCGGAATTCTCGGTTCGGTGCACGCATGCGGGTTTATGCGGGCTCGTTGAGCCCCGGTTCCGCCTCTGCCGGTCGGGCCTGATGTCCCGATCATCCTGATCTTTCCCGTTTCTGTACTTTTAGGACGCTCGCGCTCGGTCTGCCCGTTGCGCGTCAAACCATGGAGCCGGTCTGCGCAGGGGCGCTGCCGGATGAAGTCATGACTCTGAAGCCCAAAGACCGCGCCGCCGCTATCCGCGTGGTGATCCCTTTCGTGATCCGGCATTGGTTCCGGCAGCCCGGCCGTGTCGCGGTGACCGCTGCCGGTTTGCTCGGCGCGACGGTGGCTGACCTGTTCATGCCGCTGTTTTCCGGCCAGTTGGTCGATGCCGTCACCAAAGGCGGCGCCGATCCGGCGGCGCGGCATGCGGCCTATGTCGCCTTCGGCGCCATCGTGGCGCTCGGCGCGTCGTCGATGCTGCTGCGGCTGCTCGGCATCCACGCCATCGTTCCGTTCACGCTGCGCATGATGTCCGATCTGTCGCGCGAGGCTTTCGCGCGCGTGCAGCGCTTCTCTACCGACTGGCACGCCAACAGTTTTGCGGGCTCCACGGTGCGCAAAGTCACGCGTGGCATGTGGGCGGTCGATCTGCTGAATGACACGCTGCTGATGGCGCTGCTGCCGTCGCTGGTGGTGCTGCTCGGCTCGATGTTGTTGCTTGGCTGGCACTGGCCTGCGCTGGGCGGCGTCATCGCCGTCGGTGCGGTCGCCTATATCGCAATGACCGTGTGGTTCTCCACGCGCTACATCGCGCCGGCTGCGCGCGTGTCGAATGCATGGGACACCAAGGTCGGCGGTACGCTGGCGGATGCCCTGACCTGTAACGCCGTGGTGAAATCCTTCGGTGCGGAAAGTCGTGAAGACGGTCGGCTGGGGCAGGTCGTCGGCCGCTGGCGCGTGCGCGTGGCGCGCACATGGTATCGCTACAACACCACGAGCACAGTGCAGCTCGCAGTGCTGCTCTGCGTGCGTACGGCGGTGATCGGGGGCGCGTTGTGGCTGTGGCTGCAAGGTCAGGCCACGGCGGGCGATGTCACCTATGTGCTGACGAGCTATGTCGTGATCCACGGCTATCTGCGCGATGTCGGCATGCACATCAACAACCTGCAGCGTTCGGTGAACGACATGGAGGAGCTTGTCGCGATTCATGATGTCGCGCTCGGCATCGCCGATGCTCCCGAGGCCCAGCCGATTGCGATCACCGGCGGGCGCATTTTGTTCGATGACGTGACGTTCCACTATGGAGGTCATGCCACGCCGCTCTATGACGGGCTGTCGGTGGACATCCGCGCCGGCGAGCGCGTCGGTCTGGTCGGGCGTTCGGGCTCCGGCAAGACGACCTTCGTGAAGCTGATCCAGCGGCTCTATGATGTGTCGGGTGGCCAGATCATGATCGACGGTCAGAACATCGCCGATGTCACGCAGGAATCGTTGCGTAGCCGGATTGCGATCGTGCAGCAGGATCCGATCCTGTTTCACCGCTCGCTCGCCGACAACATCGCCTATGGCCGGCCCGGCGCCAGCATGGCGGCGATTGAACAGGCGGCGCGGCTGGCGAATGCGCATGACTTCATCACCCGGCTGCCGAAAGGTTACGGCACGCTGGTCGGTGAGCGCGGTGTGAAACTGTCGGGCGGCGAGCGGCAGCGTGTCGCGCTGGCGCGTGCATTCCTGGCGGACGCACCGGTGCTGATTCTGGACGAGGCGACATCGAGCCTCGATTCAGAGTCGGAGGCGTTGATCCAGGAGGCGATGGAGCGGCTGATGAAAGGTCGCACCTCGATCGTTATCGCGCATCGCCTGTCGACGGTGCGCAGCCTCGATCGCATTCTGGTGTTCGATCACGGGCACATCGCGGAAGAGGGCACCCATGCGACGCTCACGGCCCGGCCGAACGGCATCTATCGCGGCCTGTTCGAACGGCAGGTACTGGATCTCGATCGCACCGCCGCCGCGGAATGATATCAGGAAGGAACGGGGGCCGCCGTTGGCCCTCGTTCGCATTAATGCGTTCGTCCCCCGTGGGCGAGCCGATCGTGGCGACACCCGCACGGCGGCGCCCGTCGTCGCAAAATCGGATGTCGTTGACAGTTCCTGCTTTGCGCAACACTCTGTCGATCCTGCGACCAGTATAGACCGTATTGGGGCTCGACGATGGATTGCTCGCCGGACATTCAGACATGGTCGACTGCTCTCGTCGAGCCGGAACGACGGCTGGATTACTGGATTTCCGCGGTCTGCGAAGGCTTTCTGGAGATGGATATCGCCAGCCTGGCGTCCGCGAGCTTTGCGTCCGAACTACAGCGCGGGCAGCTCGATGTGATTGGGGTCAATCAAGTTCGAGGCGATCCCCAGCATGTCTATCGCACCAGACGCGCCATCTCGCGCGGCCAGTCCAATTTTTACTATCTGCTTTGCAAGACCGACCGGAACTGGTCGGCCACGCAATGCGAGAGAACGGCGATGTTGCGCCCCCATGATCTTCTTCTGGTGGATTCGCGGCGCCCCTATGAATTTCATTTTCCGGTGACGTCGGACACGATTTCGCTGGAGCTGCCGATGGGATGGGTCGAGCGCTGGCTTACCGCGCCCGAGCAGCATCTCGGCCGGGTGATTGATGGACAGTCTGGCTGGGGACTGGCACTGAGCGGCTTCGTCCGGCAATGGTCACCGGAACTGGCCGTTCGCAGTCCGCTGCCGGCGTCTCTCCTCGTCGATCAATTGGGAGCCCTGCTGGCTCTGACATTGGAAGGCGATGTGACGCGGTCGACGACAGAGACGTCTGGCACGCTCGCGCTGATTGATCGGATTCGTCGCGCTCTGAGCGAACGCTATGCCGAGCCCGGCCTCACTGCAGCGTCGATCGCCGCGCAACTGCAAATCTCGGAGCGCACGCTGCATCGCGGTCTCGCCAGTGCGTCCGTAACCTTTAGCGGGCTGCTTGCCGACTGCCGCATGTCAATGGCCCGCAAGATGCTGGCCGAGCCGCGCTTCGACCGTGTGAGTATCGGTGGCATCGGCCAGAAGGTCGGCCTGACAGATCCATCACATTTTATCCGCCAGTGGCGCAAATATCTGGGTGTGACCCCCGGCGAGTTCAGGCGCCGACGATAGCCTGTGACGCAAATCGTCGATTGGGCTGGCGCAATCCGGCCATCTGCCCGGCATGTCGGCGTTTATGAATGTCCGGGGAACATCGGGAGGAGTGCATGGCAGATCTATACGTCCTGGTTCACGGCGCCTGGCACACGGGGAAGGAGATGGACGCGGTCGCCGGTCATCTGCGGGCGAGCGGGCATGTCGTTCATTGCCCGACGGTCGCTGGCAACAACGCGAATGACGACCGCAGCACAGTTGGGCTTGCGCAGGCTATCGCTTCGATCGCTGATTATATGGAGAAAGAAAATCTGCGGGACATACGCCTTGTCGGACACAGCTATGGCGGCATGGTGATTTCGGGCGTCGCGGACCGTATGGCAGAACGCATCAAGCGCCTGGTCTATGTCAACGCCTTCGTTCCGCTGGACGGACAGTCGCTCAACGACATGGTGCCGCCGCATTACCTTGGCCTGTTCGATTCCATCGCTGCCGCCAACAACAACGCGGTGATGCTGCCGTTCGAAATCTGGCGCGACGCTTTCATCAACGATGCCGATTTCGGACTGGCGAAGTCAGCCTATGAGCAACTCAATCCGCATCCCTACAAGACATTCACCGACAAGATTTCGCTGAGCAAGCCTCTCGCCGAACTTGCGGTCGGGAAATCCTACGTGAATTGTCAGCAGGACATTGCGCTGCCACACAGCCTGCCATGGCATCCGCGACTATCCGAACGTCTTGGTCTGTTTCGGCTGGTCGAATGTCCGGGCAGCCATGAAATGTTCTTCAGCAATCCTGCACGCCTCGCAGAGGCGATCATTCAGGCAGGACGGGACTGAAGCAGATTTCGGTGCGGTCATCGGCGCCAAAACTGGCGAAGGGCCCGGCGTGTTGCGCCGGGCCCTTCGTTGTTCAGAAAGTTATCAGCCGGCCTGTAAGCCGGGTTCTGTAGGGCATCGCCGATTTGCACCGGCAATACGTGACGGCCATTCCTCTGGGACCATAGTTGCCTATGGCCTCAAGCAACCTACCCGGACAGCGAGCAAGACATTGCCCCGCAGTGTTATCGCTCAAGGTGAGCGAACTGACTGCTTTGCCGTCCCTATTCGGTTTTGCTCCCGGTGTGGTTTGCCATGCCGTTTCCGTTGCCGGATACGCGGTGCGCTCTTACCGCACCTTTTCACCCTTACCGCACCATCTCCTTGCGGAGGGAGGCGAGGCGGTTCGTTCTCTGTGGCACTTTCCCTGGGGTCACCCCCGCCGGACGTTATCCGGCACCGTATGTCGATGGAGCCCGGACTTTCCTCTCCCGCAGCCTTTCGACCGTAGCGGGAGCGGCCGTCCAGCCGACTGACGGCACAGGCATGGAGGCTCAGGGCCGTGGCGTCAAGCCAGGAACGCGCGCAGTCTTTGCCAAAATAAATTATCCTGAAGATGTCGTTCTGCTGCCGGTTCGTTCGACTGACGGCATGATCCCGGAAAATGGAAACCAGTTTTCGGACCCGATCATGCCCATGTCACGGCGAATGGCGCCGCTCAAGAGGAGAGAACGCAATGCAGTATCTGCTGATGATCTACCAGAACGAAGCCGAGTACGCGAAAATGGACGCCGCCACAGGCAAGAAGATGCTTGAGGAATATGGCGCGTTCACCCAGTCCATCGTCCAGAGCGGCAATTTCAAGGCAGCTGACCGGCTGCAGCCGACGACCACTGCGACCACGGTGCAGGTGCGCGACGGCAAGATGCTCACCACCGATGGTCCGTTCGCCGAGACGCGCGAACAGCTCGCTGGTTACTATCTGGTCGATGCGAAAGATCTCGATGCCGCACTGGCGATTGCGGCGCGGATTCCCAGCGCGCGGATCGGTTCGATCGAGGTGCGGCCGATCTGGGCCTATAACTGACGCCATGACGTCAGCCGAAATCGACAGGATCTTTCGCAACGAGGCGGGTCGCGCGCTGGCGACGCTGATCCGTCTCGTCGGCGATTTCGATTTGGCTGAAGATGCGTTGCAGGATGCTTTTGCGGTTGCGCTTGAAAAATGGCCAGCCGCCGAGCCGCCGGCAAATCCGCGTGCGTGGCTTGTCAATGTCGGCCGCAACAAGGCGATCGACCGTGTCAGGCGTCTGGTCTCGTTTCGCGACAAGCGGGAACAGGTGACGCATGAGCTGTTGCTGAATGCGTGCGCAAATGACGATCGCTGTGATGACGCCGTTCTCGACGACGACATGCTGCGGCTGATTTTCACGTGCTGCCATCCGGCTTTCGCCGCGGAGGTGCAGGTGGCGCTGACGCTGCGGACCGTCTGTGGATTGAGCACCGCTCAGGTGGCACGGGCGTTTCTGATTGGCGAAGACGCCATGGCGCAGCGTCTGGTCCGAGCCAAACAGAAGATCCGCATCGCCGGAATTCCCTATGAAGTGCCTGTGCGAGATGCGCTCGAACAGCGCCTGCGCGGCGTGTTGGCCGTGATCTATCTGGTTTTCACCGAAGGCTACGTTGCCACGTCAGGCGACGATCTGATGCGGCCGGACTTGGCGCGGGAAGCAATCCGGCTAGCTCGTTTGCTTGATACGCTGCTGCCGCAGCGACGCGAGATCAAAGGCCTGCTGGCGCTGATGCTGCTGCACGACGCGCGCCGCTCCGGTCGTGCAACGGCGGATGGCGATATGGTGCTGCTGGAAGCGCAGGATCGGTCGCTGTGGGATCATCAACAGATTGCCGAGGGATTGCGGCTGGTCGAGGACGCGTTGCACGCTCCGGGCCGACCCGATGACTATGTAGTGCAGGCCGCGATCGCGGCGCTGCATGCGCGGGCGCCAAGCTATCAAGCCACCGACTGGCCGCAGATCGCCGGGCTCTACGAAGTCCTGCTGCGGATCAGGCCATCGCCGGTGATCGAACTCAACCATGCTGCGGCGGTGGCGATGGTCGATGGTCCGCTGCGTGCCTTGAATCTGGTCGACGCATTGCAGGCGCGAGGCGGACTCGACGGCTACGATCTGCTGCCGGCGGTGCGCGCCGACCTGTTGCGCCGTCTCGGCCGGCGCGATGCTGCCCGCGATGCGTATTATCGGGCCAGCGCGGCCACGCAACTGGCACCGCTGCGCCGGCTTTACGCGCGGCGATTGGCTGAGCTGGACGAGATGACCGATCCGGAGATCTAGGCTGTCGCTTCGCTGGGCAGGCTGGAGAGCAGGGCCTGCAGCGTGGTCAGCGTCGAATGATCGACGAGGCCATCGACGCGCTCGGGACGGAAATGGCGCTGGAAGGCGGTGACCACTTCCATGGTCGGGGCATTGTACTGGCCATCGGTCTCGATGCCGTAGCCATAGCGCGCCATTGCATGTTGCAGCGCCAGTACGTCGTCGCCCGCAGCGCCGAGTTTCATGGTTTCGCCGCGCACGATCGGCGCCGGCATCACCCAGTGGCCCACGCCGGAATTGGCCAGCGAGTGCCACGGGAATTTTTCGCCGGGATCCTTCTTGCGCGAGGGCGAGACGTCGGAATGACCGAGCACGCGATGCGGCTGCAGGTCATGACGCAGCATGATGCCGCGGCACAGCGCGGTGACGGCGGCGATCTGCCGGCTTGGAAAATCCGGATAGCCCCAGTCATGACCGCGATTGATGATCTCGATGCCGATCGAGCAGGAATTGATATCCTCTTCGCCGGCCCAGAAACCGACGCCGGCGTGCCAGGCCCGCTTGGCTTCCGGCACCGTCTGCACGATGCGGCCATCCTCGAGCACAATGTAATGCGCGGAGACATCGGTGCCCGCGCTGCACAGGCGCGTGATCGCGCCTTCCGGATCGGGCATGCCGGTATAGTGCAGCACGATCATGTCGGGCACGAGGCCCTTGTTGCGGTCACCGAAATTCGGCGACGGGATCACATCGGAAACGACGGATGAATCCGGGGTAAAGGTCGGCATGTCCGCGGCGCCCTTGGGCATCGGGAGGGCGCGTTGACGCTTGGAGTCGGATCCAGCGGGTGCGGACGAAGGTGAAGCCATCAGAAAACTCAAATCAGTCACGAGAACAGCAGCACATATCGGTTGCGCCGCAGGCGCGTACTATCCTCGACCGGCACCTTGCTATGCAACGACTGCATGACAGTTTTGCCCCATTTTTATCCACTGTGGGCTTAAAGCATCAGCACTACGATGAAACCGGCACTTGTAATTGATCGACTGCTCTCCAACCCATCAACGCTTTCTTAACGCTAAGTGCCGTTACTGAGTGGTGAAGAGCCAACCTGAAAAGGGCGGCCAAAGTTCCATTTTGACGCTCAGATCCCGGCGTTCTGATCCCATGGCAATCCCGAAGAATCCATGCGGACATCAGGCCTGCCTCGCGCAAAACGCGGGCGGCGCGTCGAATGGAACCCGCAATCGTGCGGCGATCGGGCTTTTTGGTCAGAAAAGCCGGGCGCCGCGCCGACAATTGAGGCGACATGGGCCTGTTCGTGTCCAGTTTGATTTTGCGCCTCGATGCGAAGGAACGGAACGCGCTGTTTGCGCGCTTCCGGCAGGCGCGCGCATGAGCACGCCCGATACAAGACATATCTCCGTTCTCGGCGTGGAAGCCGTCGACATGCTGAGCCCGCGCGCCGGTGGTATTTATGTCGATGCCACATTCGGCGCCGGCGGCTACTCCCGCGCGATCCTGGCGACCGAGGGAACCCGCGTCATCGCCATTGATCGCGACCAGACGGCCATCGCCGGTGGTTTCGATCTGGTCGACGCGTCTGACGGCCGTCTCACGCTGGTCGAGGATCGCTTCTCCAATCTCGCCGATGTGTGTGCTGCCCAGGGCGAGCCGCTCGTCGATGGCGTCGTGATGGATGTCGGCGTCTCGTCGATGCAGATCGATCAGGCTGAACGCGGCTTCTCGTTCCGTTTCGACGGACCGCTCGACATGCGCATGAGCCAGCACGGGCCGACCGCGGCCGATGTGGTGGCGAAAGCCTCCGAAGCCGATCTTGCCAATATCATCTATATCTTCGGCGAGGAGCGGCACTCCCGCTCCGTCGCGCGCGCGATCATTGCGGCGCGCAAGGAAGCGCCGATCGAGACGACGAAGCAGCTCGTCGATATCGTGCAGAAAGTCGTGTGGGCCAAGCCCGGCGAGATCCATCCGGCGACGCGCACGTTCCAGGCGCTGCGCATCTTCGTCAATGCGGAGCTCGACGAACTCCATACCGCGCTCGCCGCTGCCGAGCGCGTGCTGAAGCCGGGTGGTCGACTGTCGGTGGTCTCGTTCCATTCGCTGGAAGACCGCATCGTCAAGAATTTCATCACCGAGCGCAGCAAGACCGGCGGCGGATCGCGGCATCTGCCCGAGGTCGCGCAATCGAAGCCGCGCTTCTCGCTCGTCAACAAGCGCCCGATTACCGCTGGCGACGAAGAACTCAAGGCCAATCCGCGCGCGCGGTCCGCGAAGCTGCGCGGCGCCGAACGCACCGATGCGCCGGCGCAGGATGCCGGCCCGTTGCCGGGCTGGCCGACGCTCGCCTCCGTGTTGAGGGGAGGCTGACTATGCGGATCATCCACCTTCTCGTGATCGCCGTTCTCGTCTTCGCCGCCGCCTATGTCTATCGCATCAAGATGGAATCCACCGTGCGCACCGAGAAAGTGCTGCGCCTGCACGCCGATATTCGAGAACAGCGCGACGCAATTGCGTCGCTGCGTGCCGAATGGGCCAAGCTGGATGCGCCGATGCGGCTGCAGGGGCTGGCCGAACGTCATCTCAAGCTGCAGCCGGTGACGGCGCAGCAATTCGACACGTTGAAGAATCTGCCGGATCGGCCGCCGAACTTTGCCAAGCCCGGTGAGCCCGATCCGATCGGCGCGATGATCCACACCATCGATCCGGATATCGTGACCGGCTCGCTGCCGGCGCCGGAGGATCCGCAGTGACAGGTCCGCAACTCGACGCGAACAAACCGATCACCCGGCCGCCGGAGCCCTGGCGCCAACGTCTGATCCGCAGCCTGCTCTACGGGCGCAACGTCGACCGTGCGGCGAAGGCACGCGCGCGCGTTGGTCTTGCGATGATCGCGTTCGGCGGCGTCTACGGCATCATTGCCGTGCGTCTGATCATGTTTGCCGTCAACGGCGATACCCATGCCGAACGCCGCGCCACGCGTGACGCTATCGCCACCGCGCGTCCCGATATCGTCGACCGCAATGGCGCGATCCTTGCGACCGACGTCAAGTCACCATCGCTGTTCTCGGAGCCACGCCGTATCATCGACAAGGACGAAGCGGTCGAATTGCTCACTGGCGCATTGCCCGATCTCGACGGCGCCGAAGTGCGCGAGCGGATCATGAGCAAGAAGGGCTTTGCCTGGCTGAAGCGCGAGATCACGCCGCAGCAGCAGCGCGACATTCATCGCCTCGGCATTCCGGGCATCGGCTTCCTGCGCGAGAACAAGCGCGTCTATCCGAGCGGTGCGGCGGTCTCGCATCTGATCGGCCTGACCAATATCGACAACCAGGGCATTGCCGGCATCGAGAAATGGCTCGACAGCAATGGCCTTGCCGATCTGCATCGCGCGGGCTTTGCTTCGGATCGTCTGCAGAAGCCGGTCGAGCTCGCCGTCGATCTGCGCGTCGAACACGCGCTGCGCGATGAACTGCTCAAGGCCAAGGCGAAATACAGCGCCAAGGCGGCGTCGGGTCTGGTGTCGAACGTGAAGACCGGCGAGATCGTCGCCATGGTCTCGCTGCCCGACTTCGATCCGAACAATCCGAAGGAAGCGCACGATCCGGACCGCATCAATCGCCTGACCACCGGCGTCTATGAAATGGGCTCGACCTTCAAGACGCTGACGCTGGCGATGGCGCTCGACAGCGGCAAGGCCAATCTGAATACGATGTATGACGCGCGCTATCCGCTGAGCTACGGCAAGTTCAAGATCCACGACACCCATCCGGTGCCGCGTCCGATCTCGCTCGCCGAAGTCTTCACTTTCTCGTCAAACGTCGGTGCTGCGAAGATCGCGCTCGGGCAGGGCGTCGAAGCGCACAAGGCCTTCCTGAAGAAAGTCGGCCAGCTCGATCGCCTGCGCACCGAACTGCCGGAAAGCGCGATGCCGATCGTGCCGAAACGCTGGGGTGAACTGAACACCATCACCATCGCATTCGGTCACGGCATGGCCGTGGCGCCGCTGCAGGCGGTGATGGGCGTCAATGCGATGATCAATGGCGGGTTGCTGATCCCGCCGACCTTCCTGAAGCGCACCGAAGAGGAAGCGCGGGAGATCGGCAAGCGCGTCATCAAGAAAGAGACCAGCGACAAGGTGCGCTACATGATGCGCCTGAATGCCGAGGTCGGTTCGGCGCGGCAGGCAGAAGCCAGGGCCAAGGGGTACTATCTCGGCGGCAAGACCGGCACGGCCGAAAAGGTCGTCAACGGCCGCTATTCCAAGAAGCAGGTGCTGAATTCCTTTACCGCCGTGCTGCCGATGGATAATCCGCAATTCCAGGTGCTGGTGATGCTGGACGAGCCGAAGGCGCTGCCGGAAACCCATGGTTTCATCACCTCGGGCTGGAATGCGGTGCCGACGGGCGGCAACGTGATCGCCCGTATCGCGCCGCTGTTGGGGCTCGAGCCGCGCTTCGATCTGGCGCCGTCCGACCGCCTTATTCTTGCGACATCCAAGGTGACTCAGTAACGCCGCATCTGCGCTTTACAGCAGGTGCAAAATGCGGTTTGCGTGGCGTTGCGGAACCCGATGTGTCACTCGATCTGGCCTGCCCGGAGCAGCATGAAACTACGCGATTTGTTCAACCCTGATGCCGTGATGGAGCCGTCCGCAAGGGATGTCACCGTCACCGGACTGGCTGTGGACAGCCGCGCAGTGAAACCGGGCGATCTGTTCTTCGCACTGGCAGGTGCGAAGACCGACGGTTCGCGTTTCATCGCGCAGGCACTGGCGTCGGGTGCCGTCGCCGTCGCCGGTGCCCACAAGCCCGACAGTTTGTCCGTGCCCTTCGTGCGCACGCCCAATCCGCGCCTTGCGCTGGCTCTGGCTGCCGCCAAATTCTATCCGCGCCAGCCCGCGGTCATCGCCGCCGTCACGGGTACGTCGGGCAAGACATCGGTTGCATCCTTTGCGCGCGAAATCTGGGGCCGTCTCGGATATGCCTCAGCAAGCATCGGCACCATCGGTCTCGTGTCGCCGAAGCGCACCGTCTATGGCTCGCTCACGACGCCGGATCCGATCTCGCTGCACCAGCAGATCGACGAGATCACCAGCGAGGGCGTGACGCATCTCGCGCTCGAAGCATCGTCGCACGGCCTCGATCAGTTCAGGCTTGATGGCGTACGTGTGTCTGCCGCCGGCTTCACCAATCTGTCGCGCGATCATATGGACTACCATCCGGACGTCGCGCACTACCTCAGTGCCAAGCTGCGGCTGTTCCTCAATCTGGTCGTGGACGGTGGCGTCGCCGTGATCGCGGCGGATCATGAGCATTCGCCGCAGGTGATCCATGCTGCACAGTCGCGCCACTTGCGCCTGATGAAAGTCGGCCGCAAGGGCGACGGTGCAGCCGAGGGTATTCGCCTTGTCGATGCCACGGTCGAAGGCTTCGCGCAGAAACTCACACTTGAGCATCGCGGCAAGAGCCATCAGATCAAGCTGCCACTGGTCGGTGAATTCCAGATCGAGAACGCGCTCGTTGCGGCCGGCCTTGTCATCGGCACCGGTGGCGACGTCGATGCGACATTCGCCGCGCTCGAACATCTCCAGGGCGCCAAGGGGCGTCTCGAGCAGGTCGGTGCGCACAACGGCGCGCCGGTCTTCGTCGATTACGCCCATAAGCCGGATGCCCTCGCGAAGGCGCTGCAGGCGCTCCGTCCCTATGCCAAGCGCAAGCTCGTCGTGGTGTTCGGCGCGGGCGGCGATCGCGACGCCGGCAAGCGGCCGCTGATGGGCGAGATCGCCAGCGAAAATGCCGACAGCGTGATTGTCACCGACGACAATCCGCGCAGCGAGAATCCCGCAAGCATCCGCGCGGCCATCATGGCGGCCGCGAAGGGCGCCACCGAAATCGGCGACCGCGCCGAGGCCATCCGCGTGGCTGTCGAAGGTCTGCAGCCCGGCGATGCACTATTGATCGCCGGCAAGGGCCATGAAACCGGACAGATCGTCGGTGACCGCACGCTGCCCTTCAGCGATCACGAGGCCGCCGCAGCGGCGCTTGCCAAGAGGACTGCATGAGCGAGTTTCTTTGGACATCGGCCGCGATGGCAGATGCGATGCGCGCCACAAAACAGGGCGCGTTGCCCGACGGCATCACCGGCATTTCGATCGATACGCGCACCATCAAGCCCGGCGAGGCTTACTTTGCGATCAAGGGCGACGTGCATGACGGCCACGCCTTCGTCGAGGCCGCGCTGAAGGCCGGTGCTGGTCTTGCTGTCGTCGAAGCCGCGCAGCGTGACAAGTTTCCCGCGGATGCGCGCCTGCTGGTGGTCGACGACGTGCTCGCAGCGCTCGTCGAACTCGGCATCGCCTCGCGTGCACGTCTGAAAGCGCCGATCATTGCGATCACCGGTTCGGTCGGCAAGACCTCGACCAAGGAAGCGCTGCGCCGCGTGCTGGAAGCGCAGGGCAAGACACATGCCTCGGTCGCGTCGTTCAACAATCACTGGGGCGTGCCGCTGACGCTGGCGCGTTGTCCCGCCGATGTACGTTTCGCGATCTTCGAGATCGGCATGAACCATGCCGGCGAAATCGAGGCGCTGGTGAAGATGGTCCGGCCGCATTACGCCGTCATCACCACCGTCGAGCCGGTGCATCTGGAATTCTTCGCCGGTGTTGAAGCGATCGCGGATGCGAAAGCCGAAATCTTTTCGGGGCTCGAGCCCGATGGCGTCGCGATTCTCAATCGCGACAATGCGCAATTCGCGCGGTTGCAGAAGAGCGCCAAGAAGGCCGGTGTCTCGCGCATCGTCTCGTTCGGCGCAGACGAGAAGGCTGAGGCACGGCTGCTCGATGTCTCATTGCATCCGACCTGTTCGGCGGTGCACGCCAATATCCTCGGCCATGACGTGACCTACAAGCTCGGTATGCCCGGCCGCCACATGGCGATGAATTCGCTCGCGGTGCTGGCGGCAGCGTCGCTGATGGGGGCCGATCTGGCGCATGCCGCGCTGACGCTGTCGCAGGTCGTGCCCGCTGCGGGCCGGGGCGTTCGCCACGTGCTCGAAGTGTCAGGCGGCGAGGCGACGCTGATCGACGAGAGCTACAATGCCAATCCGGCCTCGATGGCGGCGGCCATCAATGTATTGGGCGCAGCAGCCATCGGGCCGAAGGGCCGCCGTATCGCTGTGCTCGGCGACATGCTCGAGCTCGGCGCCGATGGCGCGAAACTTCATGCCGGGCTGCTGGATGCGGTCCAGTCTAACGGCATCGATCTGGTATTTTGCTGTGGTCCCCTGATGCGCAATCTTTGGGACACTCTTTCCACGGGCAAGCGGGGCGGCTATGCCGGAGATGCGGCGGCGCTCGAATCGCAGGTGCTGGCCGTGATCCGCGCCGGTGACGCCATCATGGTCAAGGGTTCGCTCGGCTCGAAGATGAAACCGATTGTCTCCGCGCTCGAAAAGCGCTTTCCCGGCAACGCCGCGCTCGACGACGCCGCGGTATAGGGCGGACTGAATGTTCTACTGGCTGATCGACTTCGCGGGCACCGTGCCGGTGTTCAACGTGTTCCGCTACATCACCTTCCGCACCGGCGGCGCGGTGGTGACCGGCGCGCTGTTCGTGTTCCTGTTCGGACCCTGGATCATCGACAATCTGCGTCTGCGCCAGGGCAAGGGCCAGCCGATCCGCACCGACGGGCCGCAGTCGCATCTGGTCAAGGTGGGCACGCCGACCATGGGCGGGCTGATGATCCTCTCCGGCCTCGTGGTCTCCACGCTGCTCTGGGCCAATCCGCGCAATCCCTATGTCTGGATCGTGCTGGCCGTGACGCTCGGCTTCGGCTTTGTCGGTTTCTATGACGACTATCTGAAAGTGACCAAGCAGAGCCACAAGGGCTTTGCCGGTCGCACGCGTCTGCTGATCGAATTCATCATTGCGGGCGCCGCCTGTTTCGCCTTCGTCAAGCTCGGCCGCGATCCGCTGTCCTCCTCGCTGGTGATCCCGTTCCTCAAGGACGTGATCGTGAATTTCGGCTGGTTCTTCGTGCTGTTCGGCGCCTTCATCGTGGTCGGCGCCGGCAATGCTGTGAACCTCACCGATGGTCTCGACGGTCTCGCCATCGTGCCGGTCATGATCGCATCGGCCTCGTTCGGCATGATTGCCTATCTCGCCGGCAACGCGGTGTTCTCCGACTACCTGCAGATCAACTATGTCGCGGGCACCGGCGAACTCGCTGTACTCTGCGGCGCGGTGCTCGGCGCAGGCCTCGGCTTCCTCTGGTTCAACGCGCCCCCGGCCTCGATCTTCATGGGCGATACCGGCTCGCTGGCATTGGGCGGCATGCTCGGCTCCATCGCGGTGGCCGTGAAGCATGAGATCGTGCTTGCCGTGATCGGTGGTCTGTTCGTGCTCGAAGCCGTCTCGGTCATCGTGCAGGTCACCTCCTTCAAGCTTACCGGCAAGCGCGTATTTCGCATGGCGCCGATCCATCATCACTTCGAGCAGAAGGGCTGGACCGAGCCGCAGATCGTCATTCGCTTCTGGATCATCTCGGTGATGCTGGCGCTGGTCGGCCTCTCCACGCTGAAGCTGCGGTGAGATCGTGATCCCGGTCACATCCTTCGCCGGCAAGACAGTCGCCGTGTTCGGCCTCGGCGGCTCCGGCCTCGCGTCCTGCCACGCGCTGCAGGCGGGCGGCGCCGAAGTCATCGCCTGTGACGACAGCATCGACAGGATGGTCGCGGCCACGCAGGCCGGTTTCATTACCGCCGATTTGCGCACGGTGGCATGGGGTGCCTTTGCCGCATTGATCCTGACGCCCGGCGTGCCGTTGACGCATCCGGCGCCGCATTGGACAGTCGTCGCTGCGAAAGCAGCAGGCGTCGAGGTCATCGGCGACATCGAACTATTCTGCCGCGAACGCAAGTTGCATGCGCCCGATGCGCCGTTCGTCGCCATCACCGGCACCAACGGCAAATCGACGACGACGGCGCTCGTCGCGCATCTGATGCGTGAGGCCGGTTTCGATACGCAGATGGGCGGCAATATCGGCACCGCGATCCTGTCGCTGGAGCCGCCGCGCGCCGGCCGCGTTCATGTGATCGAGATGTCGTCCTATCAGATCGACCTGACGCCCTCGCTCGATCCGTCCGTCGGCATCCTGCTCAATGTCACGCCCGATCATATCGATCGTCACGGCACATTGGCGCACTACGCTGCGGTGAAGGAGCGTCTCGTCGCCGGCGTGCAGGCGGGTGGCACGGCGATCATTGGCGTCGATGACGACTGGTGCAGCAAGGCCGCCGACCGCATCGAGCAATCCGGCAAGCGCGTCGTTCGCGTCTCCGTCGAACATCCGCTGGCCGATGGCCTCACCATCCGTGGCAGCACCATCGTGCGCAATGCCGGCGGCGCGCAGAGCGATCTCGTCGATATCGCCGGCATCGGCTCGCTGCGCGGACTGCACAATGCGCAGAATGCCGCCTGTGCTTCGGCTGTGGCACTGGCGCTGGGCGTCAGTCCTGCCGTACTGCAAAAGGGCCTCCGCAGCTTTCCGGGCCTCGCGCATCGCATGGAGCAGGTCGGGCGCCAGGGCACGACGCTGTTCGTCAACGACTCCAAGGGCACCAATGCGGATGCTGCGGCGAAAGCGCTGTCGTCGTTCAACGACATTTTCTGGATCGCCGGCGGCAAGCAGAAGGAAGGCGGCATCACCTCGCTGGCCGAATTCTTCCCGCGTATCCGTGGCGCCTATCTGATCGGCGAAGCCGCCAACGATTTCGCGCAGACGCTGGACGGCAAGGTGCCCTATGAGATCAGCGTCAGTCTCGACGTCGCGGTTGCCAATGCCGCGCGCGATGCCGCGGACGCCGGGCTGACTGAGCCGGTCGTGCTGCTGTCGCCGGCCTGCGCCTCGTTCGACCAGTTCCGCAATTTCGAGATCCGCGGCGACCGGTTTCGCGAACTGGTGCTGGCGCTGGATGGGGTGAGGGCGGTTTAAGGCGCGATCTTCACGATCCAGTATCAGCCGACGTGTTCTGGCTCAGTCGAGGGAATATCACGCGGCTGTTGGGAGCCAACAGTCGAGGTCATTTGATCGCACCGTGCAGGGGGCGTTGATGATTGAGCCGTCGGATGATCGCAAGGACACGTCGCCGCTGATCGCAGAGATCGCCGAATTTATTCGGCATCATGCGACGGGCTCGATCCTCCGCGTCGGCATCGATGGCGTGGACGGTGTAGGAAAGACGGTGTTCGCGGACACGCTCGCGCGTGTAATCGGCACGCTCGGACGGCCCGTTATCCGCGCCTCCGTGGACAGCTTTCACAACAGGCGCGAGATCCGATACCGGCAGGGGAAAACCTCTCCACATGGCTTTTACGCGGACTCCTACAATTATGTTGAGTTGCGGAAAGTACTGCTCGACCCTCTCGGACCCGGCGGCTCGCGCGTCTATTGCCCTGCTATCTTCGATCACACCGTGAACGCCCCGGTCGCCGCTTGCTGGTCGATTGCCGATCCCGATGCTGTCCTCGTCTTCGATGGCATTTTTCTGCACCGCCCGGAACTCGGGGACGTCTGGGACCTGTCGATTTTTCTGGATGCGCCATTCGCCATCACCATCCCGCGCGGCGCCGGTCGCGGCCCCGGATACGGATCGGCTGATGTGGATGCCGCGTCCAACCGGCGCTATATCGAAGGCCAGCGTCTGTATCTTCAAGAGAATGACCCGCAAAACCGCGCGAATCTCGTCATCGACTATTCCGATTTCACGCACCCTGCAGTCACAGCCCGTCGCTGGCCGCCCTGAATGGGGCCAAATTTTCACAATCCATTAACCGTCTGGCAACCACGATGGCCCATCGATAGGAGTTCATCGACCCGCAGGACGCGCTTATGATCTCTCGCGAACAACGCACACCGCTCAGCGAATGGTGGTGGACCGTGGACCGCCTGCTGCTGGCGGCGATCATCGCGCTGATGCTGGCCGGGGTGATCCTGTCGCTGGCGGCGTCGCCGCCGGTGGCGACGCGCATCGGGCTCGATCCGTTCCACTTCTTCAATCGCCACATCCTGTTCCTGGTGCCGTCGGTCATCGTGCTGATCGGCGTGTCCTTCATGACGCCGCGGCAGATCCGCCGCTCGGCCCTTGTCGTGTTCGCGATCTCCATCGTGCTGATCCTGGCGACCTTGCTGATCGGGCCGGAAGTGAAAGGCGCCAAGCGCTGGATCACCATTCTCGGCATCAACATCCAGGCCTCGGAATCCGCCAAGCCGGCCTTCGTGGTCATTGCCGCCTGGCTGTTCTCGGAATCCGCGCGCAAGCCGGAGATGCCGGCGACCTCGATGGCGATCGTGCTGCTGATGATGCTGGTGTCGCTGTTGGTGATGCAGCCTGACTTCGGTCAGACCATGCTCATCCTGATGGCCTGGGGTTCGCTGTTCTTCATTGCCGGCATGCGGATGGTCTGGGTGTTCGGCCTCGGCGCCACCGCGGCGGGCGGGCTATTGATGGCTTACTTCCTGGTGCCGCACGTCGCCGGCCGTATCAAACGCTTCATGGATCCAGCCTCGGGCGACACGTTCCAGGTCGATACCGCGATGGAAGCGTTTTCCAATGGCGGCTGGTTCGGCCTTGGGCCGGGCGAGGGCATCGCCAAGCGCAGCCTGCCGGACAGCCACACCGACTTCGTCTTCGCCGTCGGCGCCGAGGAATTCGGCATCCTGTTGTGTCTCGCCGTGCTCAGCCTGTTCGCCTTCATCGTGATCCGCGCGATGTCGCGCGCCTATGCTACCGAAGATCTGTTCTCGCGCTTCGCGGCCTCGGGCCTCGCCATCCTGTTTGGCGTACAGGCCGCAATCAACATGGCGGTGAATCTGCATCTGATCCCCGCCAAGGGCATGACGCTGCCCTTCATCTCCTATGGTGGTTCGTCGATGATATCGCTGGCCTACAGCGTCGGAATGCTGCTGGCTTTGACACGGATGCGTCCGCGCACTGAAGTCGAGGCGATCGACGCCCATGTCGCGCGCACTTACGCGTGATGAGTACCGCGCCTCTCATATTGCTTGCGGCGGGCGGCACTGGCGGACATCTGTTTCCGGCGGAAGCGCTCGGCGTCGCGCTGATGAAGCGGGGCTTGCGCGTGCGTCTCGTCACCGATGCGCGGGCGCTGAAATATAGCGGGCTGTTCTCGCGCGAGATGATCGATGTGGTGCCGAGCGAGACGGTGCGCTCCCGCAATCCCATCTCGCTGGCGCGCACCGGCGTCATGCTCGCCGCCGGCACGGTGATGGCGCTGAATCTGATGCGCACATTGAGGCCCGCGGCTGTGATCGGTTTCGGCGGCTATCCGACAGTGCCGCCGTTGTTCGCCGCGCGCCTGTTCGGCATCCCCAGCCTGATCCACGATTCCAATGCGGTGATGGGGCGCGCCAATCGCATGCTGTCCGGCAAGGTCAGCGCCATCGCCACATCGCTGCCCGGCGTGCTCGACCGCGATCCCGAATTGTCGAAGAAGACCACCACAACAGGCACGCCGATGCGCCCGGCGATCCTCGCCGCTGCTGCCGTCCCCTACGCGGCGCCGGATCTCACCGGACCATTCCGCTTGCTCGTGGTCGGTGGCAGCCAGGGCGCGCGCATCATGGCTGATATCGTGCCTGGCGCCATCGAGCGTCTCGAGCCCGCGCTGTGGAATCGCCTCGTGCTCACACAACAGGTGCGCGACGAAGACATGAGCCGCGTGCGTGCCGTCTACGACAAGCTTAAGATCAAGGCCGAGCTCGCGCCGTTCTTCGGCGATCTCCCTGCGCGTCTCGCCTCAAGCCAACTGGTGATCTCGCGCTCCGGTGCGGGCACCGTCGCCGAACTCGGTGCCATCGGCCGGCCCTCCATTCTGGTGCCGCTGCCCGGCGCGCTGGATCAGGATCAGTTCGCCAATGCCGGCGTGCTCGCGGATGCGGGCGGTGCGCTTCGTATTGCGCAGGCCGATTTCACGCCGGATCGTCTGGCAGCGGAAATCTCGGCACTGGCCGGCGAACCGGCGCGGCTGACTGCAATGGCGTCTGGTGCGCGCAAGGTCGGCCGGCTCGATGCAGCGGAACGGCTGGCGGACCTCGTGGCCAAGGTCGCGAAGATTTAGGTCATCGGTTCTGCTACACGTTGTCCCCACGCGGTTCGCCGGGGGGACAATGAGCGGAGAGTATCTTTCCAATATTCCGATGACGCACCGCGAGATCGCGCAGGCTGCGCTCAGGGCGACCGTCGGTTCTGCAACCATCGATTTCATCCGGCCGATTCCGGGTGGCGTCTCGGGCGCTTTTGTCTATCGCGTTGATGCCGGCGGCCGCCGTTATGTGTTGCGGATGGAGGGCCTTGCCAGTCCGCTGCGTAATCCGCACCAATATACGTCGATGCGCATCGCTGCAGAGGCAGGAATCGCGCCGCGGCTCTATCATGTGGACGAGGTCGCCCGCGTGGCGGTGATGGACTTCATCGTCGAACAGCCTCTGCAGTCCTATCCCGGCGGTCCTCACGCTTTGGCGCAAGCTCTGGGAGGAATGCTGCGTCGCCTGCAGGCGACGCCGAGGTTCGGGCGCTTCGTCGATTATCCGGATATCACCGCCCGGCTGTGGGCCCATGTCTGCCGCACAAATCTGTTTGCGCCTGGTGTGCTCGATGCCCACACGCAGCGTCTGGCAGACCTCCGCGGCGCCTATACGTGGAATAGCGATGAGGCGGTTTCCAGCCACAACGATATCCTGCCGCGCAACCTTCTGTTCGATGGCGAGCGTCTGTGGCTGGTCGACTGGGAGTCGGCCTATTGCAACGACCCGGTCGTCGACATGGCGACCATGCTCGATAACTTTGCGCCGTCACCTGAACTCGAAGAGGTGCTTTTGCAGGCATGGCTTGGTCACCCGCCTGATCGCAGCTTGCGCGATCGACTCAAACTGATGCGCGCGCTTACCCGTCTGTTCTATGCGGGCGTCCAGTTCAGCGCCGTAGCAACCGCGTCGCGCTTGGTGCCGGACACGGATCTCTCGGCTCCTACACTTACGGAATTCCAGCAAGCCTTACGCGACGGGCGGCTGGCGCCCGACGCGTTGGAGACCAGGCATCTGCTTGGAAAGATGTATCTCGCTGCATTTTTCACGGGCGAGAAACCGCCGGGTCTGCCTCCGCCGATTAGCGCCTTTCAGTTGATGGGCACAGCGGAGGCATGATGACGAGATGCTGAAACGCTACAGCTTCACCGTCTCCACCAGATAATCCAGAAACGCCCGCACGCGCGCCGGCAACTGTCCGCCATGGCCGACAAACACCGCGTGGATCGGTTCGATGTCGCCGGGATTGAATGCTTCGAGCACCGGCACCAGCCGACCGGCCTTGATATCGGCTTCGACATGAAAACGTGCGAGCCGCGCGACGCCCATGCCGGCCACGGCGAGGTGCTGCATCGCTTCGCCGTCGCTGACGAGGGCATTGCCTGACGGCATCACGGCGATTGTCTCGCCGCCGATCTTGAACGGCCAGCCGTTCTCCCACTTGGCGAAGCCGAAGCGCAGCAGATTATGGTCAGCGAGATCGTCCGGCGTCTTTGGTGTGCCGTGCTCGGCGAGATAGCCGGGCGAGGCGACCACGACCATCCGGCTCTCGCCGAGTTTGCGCGCCAGCAGTCGTGACTCGCGCATCAAGCCGACGCGAATGGCGACATCGGCGCGCTCTTCGAGCAGATCCACCACGAGATCGGTCAGAACGACCTCGACCTTGATGTCGGGATAGCGCTTCGCGAAGTCCGGTAGCAGCGGCAGCAACAGACGCAGGCCGAACGGCACGCTGGTGTTGACGCGCAGCAGGCCTGATGGTGTTGCGCCGATGGCGGCTTCACGTTCGGCTGCGCCCATCTCGTCGAGAATGCGTAAGGCGCGCTCATAAAACGCGCTGCCTTCCGGCGTGAGTTGCAGCTTGCGCGTCGAGCGGTTGATCAGCCGCACGCCGAGCCGCGCTTCCAGCCGCGCCACCAGTTTGCTCACGGCGGACGGCGTCATCCGGAAGGCGCGCGCGGCCGTGGAGAAGCCGCCGAGTTCGACCACCCGGGTGAACACTTCCATCTCGCCGGAGCGGTTGACGTCCAGTCGTGACATCTGGTTTCAATCTATTGAATGAATTCAATTCATAAATATTGTGCCTATGCCACGTCTATCTCATCAATGTCAGGAGGTCCACATCTCCCGTTGTCGGGCATCTGGCCCGTTTCACGCACGGGATACGATTATGCCTCTCGCACTCTACGCGCTTACCGCCGGCGCCTTCGGAATTGGCGTCACCGAATTCGTCATCATGGGTCTCCTGATCGAGGTCGGCGGCGACCTCGGCGTGTCGATCCCGGCCGCGGGTCTGCTGATCTCAGGCTATGCGCTGGGTGTCGTGCTCGGCGCGCCGATCATGACCATCGCCACCAGCCGCTGGCCGCGCAAAACCGTGCTGCTGGTGCTGATGGCAATCTTCACCATCGGCAATCTCGCTTGCGCACTGGCGCCGGATTACTGGAGCCTGATGGCGGCCCGCGTGTTGACGGCCTTCGCGCATGGCACATTTTTCGGCGTGGGCTCCGTGGTCGCAACCAGTCTCGTGCCCGAGAACAAGAAGGCCTCGGCGATCTCCATCATGTTCGCCGGCCTGACGGTGGCGACCATTCTCGGTGTCCCGTTCGGGACGTGGCTCGGGCAGGGCTTCGGCTGGCGCGCGACCTTCTACGCGGTGACGCTGGTAGGAATGGTTGCGATGGCCGCAGTGGCGCTGCTGGTGCCACCGGTCAAGGCGCCGGAAGAACACAGCAAGCTGTCCGACGATCTCGCGGTGCTGGCGCGGCCCCAGGTGCTGCTCGGTCTGCTCACAACAATTCTGGGCTGGATCGGCATCTTCGCGCTGTTCACCTATGTCGCGCCGATCCTAACGAAGATTTCCGGCTTCTCGGATGCTGCCGTGTCGCCGATCCTGCTGGTGTTCGGCGCCGGCGCCATCGTCGGCAATCTCGCCGGTGGACGTCTTGCCGATCGCTGGCCCGCGGGCAGCGTGTTCGGCAGCCTGTTGGCCTTGGCCGTGACGCTCGTGCTGATCACCTTCGCCGCGCATAATCAGGTCGCCGTCATCATCGCTATCGCGCTGCTTGGTGCCACGGCCTTCGCCACCGCATCGCCCTTGCAGATGGCGGTGCTGCGTCAGGCCCAGGGCGCCGGCCAGAGTCTCGCATCGAGCTTCAACATTGCCGCGTTCAATCTCGGCAATGCCATCGGCGCCTGGCTTGGCGGCGCGGTGATCGCGCATGGCGGTCTGAACGCGGTGCCATGGGTTGCGGCGCTCGCGCCGCTGGCCGGGGTTGCCGTGGCGCTCATTGCCAATCGCGCGGATCGCGCACCGGCAGTGGTTCCAGCACCGGCGGAATAGGGTGCTCGAGGCGGATTCGCCTGATCCGCAAGCCAAATTTCCGTCTTTTTCGTCATGGCCGGGCTTGTCCCGGCCATCCACGTCTGTTTGAAGGAGTCATCTGCTCCAACGAGCTTGGATGCCCGGCGCGCCGCCGGGCATGACGAACGATAGAGACACCCCATGAGACTGCCGCGCGAAATCGGACCCATTCACTTTGTCGGTATCGGCGGCATCGGCATGAGCGGCATCGCCGAGGTGCTGTGCAATCTCGGCTACACCGTGCAGGGCTCCGACGCCTCCGAAAGCGCCAACGTCAATCGTCTGCGCGAGAAGGGCATCACCATTCATGTCGGCCACAAGGCCGATAACGTATCAGGCGCCGACGTGCTCGTCGTTTCCACCGCGATCAAGCGCGACAACCCGGAACTGATGGCTGCGCGCGCCCAGCGCATCCCCGTGGTGCGCCGCGCCGAGATGCTCGCCGAATTGATGCGCCTCAAGTCCTGCGTCGCGATCGCCGGCACCCATGGCAAGACCACGACCACGTCGATGGTGGCGGCACTGCTCGATGCCGGCGAGCTCGATCCGACCGTCATCAATGGCGGCATCATCAATGCCTATGGCACCAATGCGCGGCTCGGCGCCGGTGAATGGATGGTCGTCGAAGCCGACGAGAGCGACGGCACCTTCCTGAAACTGCCCGCGGATGTCGCCATCGTCACCAATGTCGATCCCGAACATCTCGATCACTTCAAGACCTTCGACGCCGTGCAGGACGCGTTCCGCCACTTTGTCGAGAACGTGCCGTTCTACGGCTTCGCCGTGATGTGCATCGATCACCCCGTGGTGCAGAGCATCGTCGGCAAGATCGAGGATCGCCGCATCATCACTTACGGACAGAACCCGCAGGCCGATGCACGGCTGGTTGACCTCAAGCCGGCCAATGGCGGCTCAAGCTTCAAGGTCGCGTTCCGCGATCGCAAGGCTGGCACATCGCACGAGATCGACAATCTGCTGCTGCCGATGCCCGGTCGTCACAACGCGCTGAATGCCACGGCGGCGATTGCCGTCGCGCATGAACTCGGCATGTCCGATGAGGCGATCCGCAAGGCCATCGCCGGCTTCGGCGGCGTCAAGCGCCGCTTCACCAAGACCGGCGAGTGGAACGGCGTCACCATTATCGACGACTACGGCCATCATCCCGTGGAGATTTCCGCCGTGCTGCGCGCCGCGCGTGAAAGCACCGTGGGCAAGGTCATCGCCGTGGTGCAGCCGCATCGCTACACCCGCCTGCAGTCGCTGTTCGAGGAATTCTGCACCTGCTTCAACGACGCTGACACGGTGATCGTCGCCGACGTCTATCCCGCGGGCGAAGCGCCGATCGAAGGCATCGATCGCGACAATTTCGTGCTCGGCCTGCGCGCCCACGGCCATCGCGAGGTGATCCCGCTGCAGGAGTCGGCGGCGCTTGCGGGGTTGGTCGCCGGTGTCGCCAAGAGTGGCGATACGGTCGTGTGTCTCGGCGCCGGCAACATCACGCAATGGGCTTACGCATTGCCGGGCGAATTGAAGGCGCTGGGCTAAGCGTGGCTAGCTTTCCCGACATCACACCCCATCTCAAAGCTACGATGCCCGATCTGCGCGGGCGTCTGCTCGCGAACGAGTCCCTTGCGCCGCTGACATGGTTCCGCGTCGGTGGCCCCGCGCAGGTGCTGTTCACGCCGGCGGATGAGGATGACCTCGCTTACTTTCTGTCGAAGCTGCCGAGCGAGATCCCGGTCACCGTCGTCGGCGTCGGCTCCAATCTCATCGTGCGCGATGGCGGCATCGAAGGTGTCGTCATTCGCCTGAGCCCGCGCGGCTTCGGTGCAACATCAGCCGAAGGCGATATCGTCAGCGCGGGCACGGCCGCGCTCGACAAGCGCGTGGCGGAAACGGCGGCAGCAGCGAATGTCGGCGGGCTGGAATTCTATTTCGGCATTCCCGGATCGATCGGCGGCGCACTGCGGATGAATGCCGGCGCCAATGGCGACGAGACCAAGGATGTACTGATCGAGGCGACCGGCATCGGCCGCGATGGCACGAAGCACGTCTTCGACAATGCCGGCATGCAATTCGTCTATCGCAATTCCGGCGTCTCACCGTCGATCATCTTCACCTCGGCGAGATTTCGCGGAACGATTACAGAGCCGGCAGCCATTCGCGCGCGGATGGACGAGGTGCAGGCGCATCGCGAGACCGCGCAACCGATCCGTGAAAAGACCGGTGGCTCGACGTTCAAGAACCCGCCCGGTCACTCCGCCTGGAAGCTGGTCGATGCTGCAGGCTGCCGCGGCCTGCGCGTCGGCGGCGCGCAGGTGTCGGAGATGCACTGCAATTTCCTGATCAATACCGGTGATGCCACGGCGAGCGATATCGAAACGCTCGGCGAGACCGTGCGTGCACGCGTGCTGGCGCAGTCGGGCATCGACCTGCATTGGGAAATCAAGCGGATCGGCGTTGCGCCGTAGCACAATATGTCTGACGCGTTTCCTTGACGCGAACCGGCACCACTTCGCTCGGAAACGCTTTGGCTGCTATTTCGGCGGTGGCGGTAGTGCCGACGCAGGCCCGGCCTCGCTGATGCTCAGCAGATTTTCCAGTGGCGCAGGGGCGACGCGGAAGGCGCCGTCGAACGGATGTTCCTGCAGCGCGATAATGCCGAGCGCGACGATGGCGCCGCTGGCGAACACCGTGAGCGCCGCGAGCATGGCCCGCGGACGTTCCAAATGCACCAGCGCCAGCGCCAGTTGCGTGATCAGCCCGAGCAGCAGGACCGACGTCCATTTCAGATCGTTGGTGTGGTCGGTCGACAGGCTGAGCCGGTCGTTGCGCGCGGTCCCGGCGCGGATCGAGGCGCCCATCAGCGCCCCATGCACTGTGTTGCTGGCGTCGCGCGTGATGGCGGGATCGCTGATTTCGCGCAGCAGGCTGTCATAGGCCACATCGGTGCGCGGCGACTTCAGGCCGAGAAGCATTGCCGGCCATTCCTCCGTCACTTCCGATGTCACATAGGCCTTCAGCGCGGCGCGTATGTTGGACATGTCAGTGACCGATGCCACGCTCAGCGTATGGATGTTGCGTAGCTCGCCGGCCTCGATCTGAACGGCGCGGACGGCCTGGCGGTTGCGGTCGCCGACGTCGCTGGCAAGGAAGCCCGTGAGCAGGCCGAACAGGATGGCCACCGAGGAAAAGAAAGGCGCGACGATGCCGTGGATGGACCTCAGCCGCATCGACAGCAGCCGGCTGGAGGTCAGCCCCACGAGGATCAGTGCGACTCCGTAATAGATGGTGCCGAGCGTCGCGAAGATGCCGAAGGTAGAGAGTTCGAGCCAGGCTCTGATCATCAGGTCGCTTCCATGTCACCGCGGGGCGGGCTCGCAAAACCGCCTCCGACAAGGCATTATATGACTCGGCTAGCGTGATGCTATTGCCTTGTCGGCAAAGGCGCGATTCGCGGATGGGTTCGGAGACGACACGATGACGGAGCAGGCGAGACCTCAGCGGATCACCATCATGTTTGGTGGCCTGAACAAGGAGCGTCTGGTGTCGGTGGCCTCCGCACAGGCCCTGCACAGCGCGTTGCCCGATGCGGATCTGTGGTTCTGGGATGCCGACGACCGCGTCTACGAGACGTCGGGCACGGCGCTGCTCTCCCATGATCGTCCGTTCGAGGACCCGTTCAAGCCCGGTGGCAGCAGCATCGGCGTGCTGACGCAGGCGCTCGACAAGGCCCAAGCCGAGAACCGTGTGCTGGTGCTCGGCATGCATGGCGGCGCTGCGGAGAATGGCGAGCTGCAGGTGATGTGCGAAATGCGCGGCATCCCGTTCACCGGTTCCGGTTCGGCGTCATCCAATCTGTCCTTCGACAAGGTCGGCGCCAAGCGCTTCGCGGCCATCGCAGGTGTGCCCATCGCGGTAGGTGTCGCATTGAACGACATGGAAGCGGCGCTCGCCGAATACGGCAAGCTGATCGCGAAACCCGCGCGTGACGGATCGAGCTACGGCCTGATGTTCGTCAATGCGAAACAGGATCTCGTTGCCGTGCGCAACGCGGCCAAGACCGAAGACTACGTCATCGAGCCGTTCGTCGCCGGCGTCGAGGCGACCTGCGCCGTGCTCGAGCAGGCCGATGGCTCGCTGATCGCATTGCCGCCGATCGAGATCATTCCGGCCGACGGTGGTTTCGATTACGAGGCGAAGTATCTCGCCAAATCGACGCAGGAAATCTGCCCCGGGCGTTTCACGCCGGAGATTGCGGCAGCGATCATGGATTTCGCGGTCAAGGCGCACCGGGCGATGTCCTGCCGCGGCTATTCGCGGTCGGACTTCATCGTGTCGGCCAAAGGCCCAGTCTATCTGGAGACCAACACGCTTCCGGGCCTGACCAAAGCCTCGCTCTATCCCAAGGCGCTGAATGCCCAGGGGATCAGTTTCGTCGATTTCCTGAACGGGCAGATCGATCTGGCGGTGAAACGGGCAGGTGGCTAGCCAGCCAGTTATCTCACTCCGTCATGGCCGGGCTTGTCCCGGCCATCCACGCCTTACTTCGCTGCGAAGACGTGGATGCCCGGCACAAGGCCGGGCATGACGGAGTTTCAACCGCGAGCATTGCCGCAACCCGATCACCCGCGTTAATTCTCGCAACCCGGCGATGCCGGCCATGAAGCTGCCGCAGTTCCCTCGGGCAGGTCAGCCACACCTCGGCTAAAGTCTTCCACAGCCGCATCAAATCGCGCTCTGCGCCCATCCCCTTTACACTTTGTTTACCAGGAAGGCCGAAGGTTAACGCTGGCGGCGCGTGTTGCGCTTGGCTGCCGAGGCGTGAGCTTTGCGGGGATTCCGTGACGACGCGTATCGATGGAAAACCGGCCTTTTTCAAAGGCTTGAATCCATTCTGGCATGACCGAGACGTCACCCGTGTCATGGCCTGTGATTTGGCCCCGCGCCAATGCGGGCATAACCTGTGACGAGCTCGTGGTATGGATGGTGGAGGACGCCTCTCTCGGTCGGTGCGACCCTTGAGGCCCCAAGCTGATCTTAAAATGGCTGCCCTTGGGGCAGGCATTCTGCTGCGTGAGCAGCTGAGCCCGCTCGCCCGCTTCTGGGCCCGTTTTCGTGCCGCCAAGCCTGCCGTCCGCGAACAGAGCTCCAATCGCTTCATCGCAATGCTGGAGCGTTACGTGCCGCGCCGCGTCGGCATTGCGGCCACCGTGCTGATGCTGACGGGCAGCGTTGCGTTCGGCGTGGTCAAGGGTGGCCATGTCGATGAGGTCGTCGCCGCTTTCCAAGATACGCGCAATGCCGCGGCCAATGCCGCCGGCTTCCGCATTGCCTCCGTCATTCTCAACGGGCGCAAGCAGCTGACCCAGGACGAGATCCTGGCCATCGGCGGCGTCAATGGTCGCTCCTCGCTGTTCTTCCTCGATGCCGCGGCTGTTCGCGACAAGCTCAAGGCCAATCCGTGGATCGCCGACGCCAATGTGCTGAAGCTGTATCCGAATCGCCTGCAGATCGATGTCACCGAGCGCACGGCCTTTGCGCTGTGGCAGGAGGACGGTCGTCTCTCGGTGATCGCCGATGACGGTGCCGTTCTCGAAAACTACGTGTCGCGCCGCTTCATGTCGCTGCCGCTGGTGGTGGGCAAGGGCGCCGACAGCAACGCCAGGGATTTTCTCGCGCTGCTGGATCGCTACCCGCAGGTCCGCTCAGTCACCAAGGCTGCGATCTTTGTCGGTGAGCGCCGTTGGAATCTCCGCCTGAAGGATGGCCTCGACATCCGCCTCCCGGAAATCGACGTCGGCAACGCGCTGGCCATGCTCAGCAAGCTCGACAAGGAAGATCGCCTGTTCTCGCGTGACATCGTCGCCATCGACATGCGGCTATCGGATCGGCTGACCGTGCGGCTGTCAGAAGACGCCGCGAAGGCGCGCGAAGACCTGTTCAAGGCACAAGACAAGTCCAAGAAGAAGGCTGGCGCGGCATGACCGGTCTCGATCGCAACCAAGCGCCGAAAACGCGTCAGATGGCGGCCAATCGCACCGCGCTGGTGGCGTCGCTGGACGTCGGCACCAGCAAGATCGCGTGCATGATCGCGCGTCTGCGGCCATCTGCGCCGAACGAAGCTCTGCGCGGCCGCAGCCATGCGGTTGAACTGATCGGCTACAGCCAGATCCAGTCGCGCGGCGTGAAGTCCGGCGCGATCGTCGATATGGGCGAGGCCGAGCAGGCCGTCCGTCAGGCGGTGGCGCTGGCCGAACGTATGGCCAAGGTTCGCGTCGAATCCGTTTTGCTGTCGGTCTCGGCCGGTCGCCTGCAGGGCCAACTGATTGAAGCGTCAGCCGATATCAAGGGCGGCGCGGTCACGGCGTCCGATATCGCACGTGTCACTTCGACCGGCATGCGCCACGCAACGCCGCCGGGCCGCACGGTGCTCCATGCATTGCCGGTCGGTTATTCACTCGATGGCGTGAAGGGCATTCGCGATCCCAAGGGCATGGTAGCCTCGCAATTCGGCGTCGATATGAACGTCGTCACTGCGGACGCGACGGTCGCACGTAACCTGATGCTGGTCGTCGAGCGCTGCCATCTCAATGTCGAAGCCATGGCTGCGGCGCCTTACGTCGCAGGTCTCTCTGTTCTCACCGATGATGAGACCGATCTCGGCGCTGCCGTCGTCGAGATGGGCGCAGGTACGACAACGATCGCGACCTATTCCGGCGGACGCTTCGTGCATGCCTCGGGATTTGCGGTCGGCGGGCAACACATCACCATGGATCTTGCGCGCGGACTTGGTGCTTGCATCGCGGATGCCGAGCGAATCAAGACGTTATATGGCACGGTGCTGACGGGTGGCTCCGATGCGCGCGAACTCATGAACGTGCCGACGGCTGGTGATAACGATCGCGATTTTCCGCAGGTCGTATCCCGCGCCACGATCGCGAACATCGTGCGTCAGCGTGCCGAGGAGATTTTTGAGATGGTCAGGGACCGGCTGGCGGATTCGCCCTTCGCTGCAGAACCGCGCGCACGCGTGGTGCTGTCAGGCGGCGCGTCGCAGCTCACGGGCCTTGCCGAACTCGGCAGCCAGATCCTCGGACGGTCCGTTCGCATTGCACGACCACTCGGCTTCGGCCGGCTGCCCAATGAAGCCAAGAGCGCTTCGTTCGCGGTGCCGTCGGGCCTCTTGGTCTATCCGCAATTCGCTCATCTTGAACATGTCGAACCGCGGCATACGCGGCAGCTCAAGACAGGGACCAGTGACGGTTATTTCGGAAAGGTCGGACGATGGCTTCGAGAGGGCTTCTGATGAAATTTTTCCGGCCAGTGTTTTTTCCATCTCCGACGCCATCGGCCACCGGCCAATGGCATGACCACACAACGCGCGCGTAATCGAGAGGCAACCTCATGACCATCAATCTCAACGTTCCTGATATCAGCGAGCTGAAGCCCCGCATTACCGTGTTCGGTGTCGGTGGCGCTGGCGGCAACGCCGTCAACAACATGATCACCGCCGGTCTGCAGGGCGTCGATTTCGTCGTCGCCAACACCGATGCACAGGCGCTGACCATGTCGAAGGCCCAGCGCATCGTGCAGATGGGCACGCAGGTCACCCAGGGCCTCGGTGCTGGTTCGCAGCCCGACGTCGGCGCGGCCGCCGCGCAGGAAGTCATCGACGAAATCCGTGATCACCTGACCGGCGCCAATATGGTGTTCGTCACCGCCGGCATGGGCGGCGGCACCGGCACCGGTGCAGCTCCCGTCATCGCCAAGACCGCGCGCGACATGGGCATCCTCACCGTCGGCGTGATCACCAAGCCGTTCCACTTCGAAGGCCAGCGCCGCATGCGCACGGCCGAAGCCGGCATTGCCGAGCTGCACAAGGTGGTCGACACGCTGCTGATCATCCCGAACCAGAACCTGTTCCGGGTCGCCAACGAGAAGACCACCTTCGCCGACGCTTTCGCAATGGCCGACCAGGTGCTCTATTCGGGCGTCGCCTGCATCACCGACCTGATGGTCAAGGAAGGCCTCATCAACCTCGACTTCGCCGACGTGCGCGCAGTCATGAAGGAGATGGGCAAGGCGATGATGGGCACCGGCGAAGCTACCGGTGAGAAGCGCGCGCTGACCGCGGCGGAAGCTGCGATCGCCAACCCGCTGATCGACGATAGCTCGATGAAGGGCGCCCGCGGCCTGCTGATCTCGATCACCGGCGGCAAGGACCTGACCCTGTTCGAGGTCGACGAAGCCGCGACCCGTATCCGCGAAGAAGTCGATGCCGACGCCAACATCATTGTCGGCGCCACCTTCGACGAGAGCCTCGATGGCGTGATCCGCGTGTCGGTCGTCGCCACCGGCATCGAGCAGGCCATGCTGGCCCGCAATTCCTCGGCTCCGGTCACCACCGTGACCTCGGCCGTTGCTGCTCCTGCTGGCAACGGCGCTCCGGATGCCCGCCTGGCCGATCTGACCGCGCGTCTTCGCGCTGACAACCAGCGTCTCGCTGCCGCAGCGGCTGCCAAGTCTGCCGGCGCTCCGGCGCCTGCTGCTGCGCCCCGTGCGCCGGCGACCAGCCATGAGCGTGCCGCGCTCGCCGCCATCGCCGCTGCCGTGGCTCCGGAAGCCGCTGCGCCGCAGCAGTATGGCGACGTGATGGTACGTCCGATCGCGCAGAAGCCCTCGCTGTTCCCGGAAGCGCCGCGTCAGGAAGCCCCTGTCGAAGCGCCGATCCCCGAACAGTTCATTCCGCCATCGGCCGAACGTGCTCCGCTGCGCGCTCCGCGGATGCCGAAATTCGAAGAACTGCCGATGCCGGCCCAGAACGAGATCCGTCAGGCACGCGGCGAATCGGAAGAGGAACCGCAGAAGGCTCGTCTGTCGCTGCTGCAGCGTCTGGCCAATGTCGGTCTCGGCCGCCGCGACGAGGAAACGGAAGCGCCGGTCTCCGGTCGTCCGTCGGCCCCGCCGATGGCTCCGATGCCGCCGCTGCCCGAGCGTAAGCCACAGCGCAGCGTCGCCCAGCAGATGGGCAACGAGCCGCCGGTGTCCGAATACGCCCGCCGTCCGGCTCCGCAGGGCCTCGATTCGCACGGTCGCCCGGCACCTGTTGCGCCGGCGCCACAGGGCGACGACCATCTGGATATCCCGGCCTTCTTGCGCCGCCAGACCAGCTGACCTTTGTTACAATCGTGACGACGACAGAAGCCCCGGCTGTATCAGCCGGGGCTTTCGTTTGTTACAGCCGCCAAAAGGCGCAGGATTTCTTAACCTATTGATAGTAAGTCATTAATCTTTACCGACGCGCTCTGCCAAGGTTCGAAACAGACGTGGAACCGGCAGAAATATTGGTAAACCCCTGGCTTGATTGCGGCAAAGGTGGGGTAACAATCGGTAAAAAAGCGTGAGTTGGCGCACTTTGTGGCAGGGGTTAATGTGACTGCGACTCGGGGACTCAGGAGGCCGCAAGGTTCGACTGAGAGAGTCCCTCTCATGACGAGAGGCTACTTGGGTGGGTACCTTATGACTTTCAGCCGACAGACAACGCTTGGATCGCAAGCCACCGTTACCGGTGTCGGCGTCCATTCCGGAAAGCCTGTCAGTCTCACGCTTGGACCTGCGCCCGTCGATGCAGGTTATATTTTTGTTCGCACCGGTCTTGAAGGTGCTGATCGCGAAATCCAGGCCGACGCCAAATCCGTTATCGCCACCGAGTTTGCCACCGTGCTCGGCGATCGTGAAGGCCCAATCGTTTCCACCGCCGAACATGTTCTCGCTGCGCTGCGCGGCATGGGCATCGACAACGCCACCATCGAAGTCGATGGACCGGAAGTGCCGATCATGGACGGCTCCGCAGCCGCCTTCGTCGCCGCCATCGATCAGGCCGGCGTTGTGGAGCAGGGCGCCCGTCGCCGCTTCATTCAGGTTCTCAAACCCGTGCAGGTTGCCATCGGTGACTCGTTCGGCGAAATCCGCCCCCACGCTGCGGGCTTCCGCGCCGAAGTCGAAATCAGCTTCGCCAATCCGGTGATTGGCCGCCAGAGTTACGTGCTCGATCTCAATCCCGAATCCTTCCGCCGCGATATCGCCCGTGCACGTACCTTCGGTTGCATGAACGACGTGGCCCGCCTCTGGAGCGCCGGTTTCGCGCTCGGCGCATCCTTCGAGAATTCCGTCGTGTTCGACGATGACAAGCTGCTCAACACCGAAGGCCTGCGCTACAGCGATGAATGCGCCCGCCACAAGGTGCTGGACGCCGTCGGCGATCTGGCACTGGCCGGCCTGCCGATCCTCGGCGCCTACCGCTCCGTGCGCGGCGGCCACAAGCTCAACAATGCCGTGCTCCGCGCCCTGATGGCCGATCGGTCCGCCTGGAAGATCGTCGAAGCCGATGCCGTCCCTGTCCGCCGCGGCCGCGCCAGCGCCGATGTCACGTCGGGCATGCTTGGCGGCATGATCGCCCCGGCCTTCGGCCCGGACGTTTCCTAAGATCGGGCTTTCGGCCTCCTTCTACCTACTGCCGGTATTTTGCATTGCGCTTTTGCGCGAGCGCGGACCTTTGCGTGCATCGGGACATCCCCGGTAACCATAACCGCCTGTATCTCCACATCCTTCGCCTTAATCCGGGCGAAATGGCTCCGTATCCGGTTGGTTAACGGATGTCATTCGGGTAGATAGAGCACGCGGTCGCCAAGCGAAGCTGCGGGCGCATATCCGGTTGGTCCGTGATTGTGCGCGAACCGCGCAGGCACCGCATGAAGGCGTCAGGTCTCAGATATATGTCGGCACAGCGCATTACGCTCGAATCCAGTGGTTCACTGCTCGCCCGTTTCGGCCGCCAGGCGCGGTTCGCCGCGGGCCTCATCGTGCTGGCCGTGCCGCTGAGCGGCTGCGGTACCGGCGCGATCTGGGACAAGTTTGGCACCAAGGACGACACCTTCGTCGAGGAGCCCGCCGACAAGCTCTACAATGAGGGTTTGTACCTCATGAACCAGAACAAGGATCCGAAGGCCGCCGCGAAGAAATTCGAGGAAGTCGATCGTCAGCATCCGTATTCGGAATGGGCGCGCAAGTCGCTGCTGATGTCGGCCTATGCGGCTTACGAATCTGCCGACTACGACACCTGCATCGGCTCGGCGACACGCTATGTCACGCTGCATCCCGGCAGCCCGGATGCGGCCTATGCGCAGTATCTGATCGCCGCCTCGCATTACGACCAGATCCCGGACATCTCGCGCGACCAGGGCCGCACCGAAAAGGCGATGGCTGCGCTTGAGGAAGTGGTCCGCAAATATCCGACCTCGGAATATGCGACCTCGGCGAAGAAGAAGCTGGAAGGCGCACGCGACCAGATTGCCGGCAAGGAAATGGAAATCGGTCGCTACAATCTCGACAAGCGCAACTACACCGGCGCCATCAACCGCTTCAAGACGGTGGTGACGCAGTATCAGACCACGCGTCACGTCGAGGAGGCGCTGATGCGCCTGACCGAGGCCTATATGGCGATCGGCGTGGTCGGCGAGGCGCAGACGGCTGCCGCCGTGCTTGGCCACAACTTTCCTGACAGCAAGTGGTACAAAGACGCCTACAATCTTGTAAAGTCCGGCGGTCTCGAGCCGAGCGAGAACAAGGGGTCTTACCTGAGCAAGGCCTTCAAGAGATTTGGCCTCGGTTAGGAACTGACCTCCCATGCTGGCCCGTCTGTCGATCCGTGACATCGTCCTGATCGAACGGCTCGATATCGAGTTTTCCCGCGGTCTTGCAGTGCTGACCGGTGAAACCGGCGCCGGCAAATCCATTCTTCTCGATGCGTTTGCGCTGGCCCTTGGCGGCCGCGGCGATGCCGGTCTGGTGCGCCACGGCGTCGAGCAGGGCCAGGTGACAGCCGTGTTCGACCTGGCCAAGGGCCATCCGGCGCTGGCGATTCTCAAAGACAACGGCTTCGACGACGATTCCGGCGAGATGATTCTGCGCCGTGTGCAGCTCGCCGATGGCCGCACCCGTGCCTTCATCAACGATCAGGCGATCTCCGTGCAGACCATGAAGGCGGTCGGCGCAGCTTTGGTCGAGATCCATGGCCAGCACGATGAGCGCGCCCTTGTGGACGCCGCCACGCATCGCCGGCTGCTCGACGCCTTCGCCGGGCTGGAGAAGGACGTCACCGCGCTGGAGACGCTCTGGGACGCCCGCAAGACCGCCTATGCGGCGCTGGAGACCCATCGCGCCAATATGGAGCGCGCCGCCCGCGATGCCGATTATCTGCGCCACGCTGCCGATGAGCTGAAGAAGCTCAATCCGAAGGACGGCGAGGAGAGCAAGCTTGCGGAGCGCCGCACCGGCATGATGCAGGGCGAGAAGATCGCGGCCGACCTGCGCGAGGCGCAGGAGGCCGTGTCCGGCCATCATTCGCCGATCTCGTCACTGGCCGCCGCCGTGCGCCGGCTGGAGCGCCGCGCCGGTTCATCGCCGTCGCTGGTCGAGCCCGCGGTGAAAGCGATCGACGTCGCCATCAACGCGCTGGAAGAAGCCGACCAGCATCTCAGCGCCGCGCTCATCGCCGCCGATTTCGATCCTGCGGAACTTGAGCGCATCGAGGAACGGCTGTTCGCGCTGCGCGGCGCCGCGCGGAAATATTCGACACCGGTCGACGGGCTCGCCGCGCTGGCCGCGAAATACTTTGCCGATGTCGCCACCATCGATGCCGGCGCCGACCAGCTCAAGGGACTGGAGACCGCGGCGTCGGATGCCGACAGGAAATACAGCGCTGCGGCGACCAAGCTCTCGGCGTCGCGCGTCAAGTCCGCAGAGAAGCTCAACAAGGCGGTCATCGCCGAACTCGGGCCGCTCAAGCTGGAACGCGCCAAGTTCATCACCCAGGTCGATAGCGATGCGCAGGCGCCCGGCCCGCAGGGCATCGACCGCGTCGAATTCTGGGTCCAGACCAATCCTGGCACCCGCCCGGGCCCGATGATGAAGGTCGCCTCTGGCGGCGAACTCTCGCGCTTCCTGCTGGCGCTGAAGGTCGTGCTCTCCGACAAGGGCTCCGCGCCGACCTTGGTGTTCGACGAAATCGACACCGGTGTCGGCGGTGCGGTGGCCGACGCCATCGGCGCCCGTCTGGCGCGGCTCGCCGGCAAGGTCCAGGTGATGGCCGTCACCCATGCGCCGCAGGTCGCGGCTCGGGCCGACCAGCATCTGCTGATCTCCAAGGACGCCCTCGACAAGGGCAAGCGCGTGGCGACGCGCGTCAACACGCTGGCCGAGGATCACCGCCGCGAGGAAATCGCGCGGATGCTGGCGGGCGCGGAGATTACCGCCGAGGCGCGGGCCGCGGCGGAGCGGTTGCTCAAGGGCGCGGCTTGATTTGAACGTCATTCCGGGGCGCTCGCGCTTGCGAGCGAACCCGGAACCCGCGACGTGCGCCTTGTTTCACCATTGTACTCCGTCATGCCCGGCCTTGTGCCGGGCATCCACGTCTTTACAACAGCGCTTCAAGGCGTGGATGGCCGGGACAAGCCCGGCCATGACGAACATCGGTGACCGCGTATGGCAAAACCCGCAAAAATTCCCCCCGACATCTCCACGCTCACGAAGCCCAAAGCCAAGATCGAGCTGATGCGGCTGTCGCTGGAGATGGAATCTCACAACAAGCGCTACTATCAGGACGACGCACCGACGGTGTCGGATGCGGAGTATGACGCGCTGCGTCGCCGGGTCGAGGCGATCGAGGCGAAGTTTCCCGATCTCGTCACCGGCGCGTCGCCGACACAGACGGTCGGCGCAGCGCCCGCGCGCGGCTTTGCCAAGGTGCAGCATGTGGTGCCGATGCTGTCGCTGGGCAATGCGTTCAGCGATGAGGAAGTGACCGAGTTCGTCGAGCGGATCCAGCGCTTCCTCAAGCTCGATGAGATCCCGGCCATTGTCGCCGAGCCGAAGATCGATGGCCTGTCGCTGTCGCTGCGCTACGAGAATGGCGAACTGATCCGCGCCGCCACGCGGGGCGACGGATTCACCGGCGAGGACGTCACGGCCAATGTCCGCACCATCAAGGACATTCCAACGACGCTGAAGGGCAAGCACATCCCCGCCGCATGCGAGCTGCGCGGCGAGGTCTATATGCTCAAGAGCGACTTCCTCGCGCTCAACAAAAAACAGGAAGAGGCTGGCGACACCGTCTTTGCCAATCCCAGAAATTCCGCGGCCGGCTCGCTGCGCCAGAAGGACGTGGCGATCACGGCGTCACGTCCGCTGAAATTCTTCGCCTATGCCTGGGGCGAGATGTCGGACTATCCGATGGATCAGCCGACCCAGCATGCGATGATCGCGTGGCTGGACAAGGTCGGCTTCACCGTCAATCCCGAGATCACGCTGTGCAAGAGCGTTGATGACGCGCTCGCCTTCTATCGCCGCATCGGCGAGATCAGGGCCAAGCTCGGCTATGACATCGACGGTGTCGTCTACAAGGTCGACCGCATCGACTGGCAGGCGCGCCTCGGTTTCGCCGGCCGCGCGCCGCGCTGGGCCATCGCACATAAATTCGCCGCCGAGCAGGCGACGACGGTGCTGGAAAAGATCGACATCCAGGTCGGCCGCACCGGCGCGCTGACGCCGGTGGCGCGGCTGACGCCGATCACGGTGGGCGGTGTCGTGGTGTCGAATGCGACGCTGCACAATGCTGATTACATCAAAGGCATCGGCAATGACGGCCAGCCGCTGCGCGACGGCGTCGATATTCGCGAAGGCGACACGGTGATCGTGCAGCGCGCCGGCGACGTCATCCCGCAGGTCGTCAATGTCGTCCTCGACAAGCGCCCGAAGAGCGCAAAGTCGTATGAATTTCCCACCAAGTGTCCGGTCTGCGGCAGCCACGCCATCCGCGAGAATGACGAAGTCGTCACGCGCTGCACCGGCGCGCTGGTGTGTCCGGCGCAGGCGGTCGAGAAGCTCAAGCATTTCGTCTCGCGCCTCGCCTTCGATATCGACGGCCTCGGCGACAAGCAGATCCAGGAATTCTACGACGAGGGCATCATCATGCATCCCGTCGATATCTTCACGCTGGCCAAACGCGACGAGCGCGCCAACAAGAAACTGCGCGACCGCGAAGGCTATGGCGAGACGTCGGTGCGCAATCTCTTTGCGGCCATCGACGACCGCCGCAAGATCGAACTCAATCGCCTGATTTTTGCGCTCGGCATCCGCCATATCGGCGAAGGCAATGCCAAGCTGCTGGCGCGGCACTACGGTTCGTTCGCCGCGTTTCGCGAGGCGATGCTGGCCGCGGCTGCGGGGCAGGGGACTGAAGAGAATACGTCCGAAGCCTATTCCGACCTCAACGCCATCGACGGCGTCGGTGAAATCGTCGCAGACGCGGTCGTCGAGTTCTTTGCCGAGAAACGTAACGTGAAGGCGCTCGACGAATTGCTCGGCGAGATCGAGGTACTCGACGTCGCACAGGCCAAGACCGATACGCCGGTGGCCGGCAAGACCGTGGTTTTCACGGGCTCACTGACCAAGTTCACGCGCGACGAGGCGAAGGCGGGTGCCGAGCGTCTTGGGGCGAAGGTGGCCGGTTCGGTGTCGAAGAAGACCGACTACGTGGTGGCCGGCGAGGATGCCGGCTCGAAGCTCACCAAGGCGCGCGATCTCGGCGTTGCAGTGCTCACGGAAGATGAGTGGCTGGCGCTGATCGGGGGGTAGGGGCGGTCGCACGCTGGCATTTCCCGGTGCGCCTCGCTCCACGCTCGTCATTCCGGGGCGCAAAGGACCGCGAAGCGGGCCGGCGCGAACCCGGAATCTCGGAGTGTTCAGCGCAAAACTTGTCGGGATTCCGGGCTCGGTCCCTGCGCCTGCGGCGCCGGTTCCGCCCCGGAATGACAAGCTTGGGGCCGGGACTCGCGCCATACATTTTTTCCTATCTCCCGTTGACAGCATCCCTATCAGGTTTATATTCTCCTATGTCCTGCCCCATCGAGAGGGGCGATCGCGATCGTCACGTTCGCGGGGTGGGATGCGGTGGACGCCGGAGATGCGGCGTCGCGCGGTTCATGGGTGACGTCTGTCTTCGGGCAGGACGGATCTGCGCCAGCACTGCCACTGGCAAGGAAACGGCCGGCCTTGAGATGGAAAGATCCCTGGACAGTGTGACGGACGACCAAGTCAAAACGCGTCCGGCTTACTCGCTTGAGGCTCCCTGTCCCTCCGCCGTGGGACCATCATTTTGGTGATCGGACCGTTCGCCAAGGCAAAGTGCAAGCAGGCTGAAAAAACACCGTATGCGGAACGTCGGGCACTCGCTCGGCGCCTCCGAAAGTCCTGATGCACTCACACTTGCGGAAGACCGCATCGCATCAGGCCCAAGGGTGCAACGGGCACCCGGCGTTCCGCACGCCCTCTCACAAGGGGGCGGGAATGCAAGCGACGACGGCGCCCCCGCGCCGCAAACAATGGGGGCGATGACGCATGTTTGCAGCACCGTGGCTGTTTGAAATTCGAATAGGCAACGACGCGCAGCCGTCATCGCATACTCAGCCGTCATGCGCGGGCTTGTCCCGCGTATCCACGTCTTGGCCGCAAAAAGAGGAAGACGTGGATGGCCGGGACAAGCCCGGCCATGACGTGGGGGAAAGGTCTGAGATCATCGCGAAGTTCGCTTCGCGCCGTCCGGCCATAACGTCGAGAGAAAAGGCGCCTACAACAACCCGCTCTCTTCGCCTTCGGCCTGCTCGATCAGTTCTTCCGTCACCACGGTCTTGCGGCGGGGGACCAGGAAGATCATCGCGGCTGCGCAGCCGCAGGACAGCACGACGAGCGCGATGTTGAGCGGCACCGGCGTTGCGAAATGGCCGCCGAGCCAGGCGCCGAATTGCGAGCACAGCGAGCCCAATCCCATCTGCAGGAAGCCCATCATGCCGGATGCCGTGCCCGCGGCCTGCGGACGAATGCTGAGGGCGCCGGCAGCGCCGTTCGACATCACGAAGGCATTGCCGAACATCACGACCATATGGGTGAGGAACAGCCAGGCCGGATTCTGGTTCAGGCCGGTGAGACCCCAGACCACATTGAGCATGGCGCCGCCGAATTGCAGCGCGAGGCCAAACCAGATCAGTTGTTCGATGGTCCGGCGCGGCGCGAAGCGCACGCAACACAGATTGCCGACGAGGTAAGCGAGGCCGGAGGTCGCGAACCATGCGCCATATTCGGCGGATGTCCGGCCCATCTGCGTGACGACCACATAGGGGCCGCCGCCGGCAAAGGTGAAGATGATCCAGGAGGCCACGACATAACACAGGAGATAGCCGATGAAGGTCCGGCTGCGCAGCAGCACTCGCGAGTCGGCGATAAAGCCACCGCCGCCGCTGTCGCTGGCAGCACGCCGTCGTGTCTCCGGCAGAAAAAATGCGATCGCGAGCGTCACAATCAGCGAAGACGCGGTGACCACATAGAAGATCGCGCGCCAGCCGAAGCCGGTTTCCAAGAGACCGCCGGCGAGGGGGCTCAGCATCTGCGCGATCATCATCACCGCGATCACGAGGCTGATCATTGCGCCGACGCGTTCGCGCGGATAAAGGTCGCGGATGATGGCGCGGCTCATCACCATGCCCGTTGCGCCGCCGAGCGCCTGAAAGAACCGCGCGGCGATGAGTTGCGGCAGCGAGATGGCGAAGCTCGAGCCGATGCCGGCGATCACCATCAGCCCGAGGCCCGCAAGCAGCACTGGCCTTCGGCCGAACTTGTCCGACAGCGGCCCCATGATCAGCTGTGAGAAAGCGAGCCCGACCATGTAGAGCGACACCGTCATCTGCGCGATCGAGATGTCGGCGCCGAAAGTGCGGGCGAGTTCGGGCAGCGCCGGCACCAGCATATAGAGCGAGATCGGCGCGATGCCGGTCATCACCACCAGCAACAGCAGCATCACCCGCGATTTGGAGAGATCGACGGCGTCGACTTTTGGAAAAGGCGGGCTGTAATTCACGTGGGATTGGTCTCTTCGTTTATGTTCGTCATTGCGAGGAGCCCTTGCGACGAAGCAATCCAGTCTTGTGGCCTCTGGATTTCCGCGTCGCTTCGCTAAGGGGAAAGCTGCAAGCTTTCCCTGACCTCGCAATGACGGTTTTCATTGCGGCTGCGTCAGCGGCTCGGTCGCCGCTTCCAGCCAGACACGCGTCGCTTCATCATCGAGCAGCGGCATCACCTCGCGGCGGACGCGGGCGTGATAGTCGTTGATCCATTTGAGTTCGCGCTTGCTGATGCGATGCGCATTGATCAGCCGGCGGTCGATCGGCGCCAGTGTCAGCGTCTCGAATGCATTCATCGGCTGCTCGGCGCCCTCGATATGGGCTTCGACAACCAGTTCGAGATTCTCGATGCGAATGCCGAAGGCGTCGGTCTTGTAGTAGCCGGGCTCATTGGAGAGGATCATGCCGCGCTTGAGCGGCGTGGTGCCGAGCTTGGAGATCCGCGCCGGGCCTTCATGCACAGACAGATAGCTACCGACGCCGTGTCCGGTGCCGTGGGCGAAATCGAGGCCGGCATGCCAGAGGAACTGGCGCGCCAGCGTATCGAGCTGCGCGCCCGTCGTGCCATCGGGAAACGCAGCGCGCGCAATGGCGATATGGCCGCGCAGCACGCGCGTAAAACGATCGCGCATCTCGTCGGTCGGCTCGCCGATGGCGATGGTGCGGGTAACGTCGGTGGTGCCGTCTTCATATTGCGCGCCGGAATCGATCAGCAGGAGATCGCCCAGCGCGATACGGCGATTGGTCTTGCGGGTGACGCGGTAATGCACGATGGCGCCGTTCGGGCCGGTGCCGGCGATGGTCGGAAACGAGACATCTTTCAGCGCGCCGGTCTGGCGACGGAATGTCTCCAGCGCCTCGACGGTGTCGATCTCGGTGAGCTTGCCCTTCGGCGCCTCGCGGTCGATCCAGGCGAGAAAGCGCGCCAGTGCCACAGCATCGCGGCGATGCGCGGTCTGTGTGCCCTTGACCTCGACCGGGTTCTTCACGGCCTTGAGCAGCGCGACGGGATCATTGCCGCGCACGGGCTTGCCGCCAGCGGCTGTGATCAAGCGGCTCAGCGCATCGGCGGCGGTGGCATTGTCGAGCGCAATGGACGCGCCGGAGGCAGCGAGCTCTGCGAGCGCCGCAGTCAGTGCACCCGGCTCCTGCACATCGGCGGAGACCTCCAGATGGTTGCGCGTGCTGTTGGAGAGCTTGCGATGATCGATGAAGATCTGCGGGCGGCCGTGTTTCGGCACCAGCGCATAGGACAGCGGAAGCGGCGTATGCGAGACGTCGGCACCGCGGATATTGAAGGCCCAGGCGACCGCATGGGAATCCGACAGCACCAGCGCATCGACGCGCAGGCGCTCCATCTCGCCGCGGATCTGGGCGAGCTTGTCGGCTTCGGAAACGCCGGCATAGTTGAGTGGGTGAATCGATACCGCGCCGAGCGGCGGCGCCGGGCGCTCGGCCCACACCGAATCGAGCGGATTGCTGTCAACTGCCACCAGTTCGGCACCAGCCTTGGCGCAGGCGGCCGCCAGCCGTTCGGCTGCCGCAGAAGTGTGCAGCCATGGATCAAATCCGAGGCGATCTTCGGGCTTCAGGTGGTCGGCGAGCCAGGTTTCCGGCGGCGGCTCGACCAGCGACTGGATGCTCCACGCATTCACATCAACTTGTTTGGCCGCCTGCAGCGTATAGCGGCCGTCGACAAACACCGCGGCTTCCTGCAGCAGTACGATCGCCATGCCGGCCGATCCGGTGAAGCCGGTGAGCCAGGCCAGCCGCTCGTCGGAGGGCGGTACATATTCGTTCTGCTGCTGATCGGCGCGGGGAATCACGAAGCCTGCCAGTTTCCGGCGCAGCAATTCCTCGCGAAATGCGGCCAGCCGCGCAGTCAGCGCCACGCCGCTTTCGGGCTCTTCGAACGTCTGGAAATGGGCTTCGAACATCGCGGGATCATCCTATGGGTGCGCTGTCAGGCCTGCAATCGAGGGGCAGGGTTGCGCAGATTTGGCACAAGTTATGCTTGAAATCTGATGGTTGTGTTCAACCGGATGGAACAACGTCCCCCGGCTTGTGTTGTCGGTGCGATGCTTGGCCATTCAGAGTGTCTCAACTCAACGAAGAGGGGATACACAATGCCTGCTTTTACGTTCGAGAAAATTTCGCCACCCGCCACGCTTGGCCATTCCCAGCCTACCCAGGTGCAGTCCACCCAGACGCCGCCCAATCAGCCACATCAACGCAGCGGCATCATCCAGATTCTGGGCCGTTTCGTCGAAGCCCGCGTGACGCGGGTCGAGCGGCTGGAAAATGCAACGCTCCGTCGCCGCGACGTGCCGCCCCCGAAGTAGCAAACTCCGCCGTCAGCTTTAGCCAGATCGCCCGTCGTTATTCCGGAGTTCGGAAAATGACGAATGGCGTATCAGCCTGTTCGCTGCATAAGAAGGCTGCTCCAACCTTCGATGATTTGATGCTTGCGGAGCACCAGCCCGCGGGCGCGATACGCGGCGATCACGCTCATCGCCTGATGCGGCAAAAGCCCGGACAGGATCACCATTCCATTACGCGTGAGATGCCGGCTCATGTCGGTCGACATCGCGCGGAGTGGATTGGCGAGGATGTTTGCGAGGATCAGATCGAACGGCGCCCGATCGCCGAAAGCCGGCGAGGAAAAGCCCGTTGCGCAAACAGTATCGACGAGATTACCGACGCCGTTGAGCCGCATATTCTCGCGCGCCACCTTCACAGACATCGGGTCGATATCGGTCGCCAGCACGCGGCGCTTGGTGGCCTTCGCGGCAGCGATGGCCAGCACGCCGGTGCCGGTGCCGAGATCGAGCATGCGTTTCGGCGCCTTCGCACGCAGCACATAATCCAGATAGATGAGGCAGCCGCGCGTGGTGCCGTGATGGCCGGTGCCAAAAGCCAACGCCGCTTCGATCTCGATGCCCAGTTGATTGGGGCGCACCTTGTCGCGGTCGTGCTGGCCGTGAACGATGAAGCGGCCGGCCCGCACGGGAACGAGGCCTTCGAGACTCTCCTTGACCCAGTCCTTGGCCTCGATGCTGTCGAACACGATGCTTGCCGCCACGGTGTCGTCCGAGGCGAGGCTGACGAGGTCGCGGATCGACGCCTCGTCCGGCGGATCGGCGAAATGGACAGTGACGTCCCAGCGGCCCTCGGGGCTCTCGAATGCAGCAATCGCGGCCTGGCCTTCCTCGAAACTCTCGGTGAGGAGATCGACGATGCGCTTGGCGCTGAATTCGTCGCCGACAGCAAAGGTGGCGCGGCTGGTTCCTTGGGGCGTGGTCATCGCGGGTCCGGGTGGCGTTGTAAACAGGGTCTGCACAGCTGAGGCGCGCTTGGTACAGGGTTTATACCGGCGGGGATACAGGGGCGATACAGCGGCTGCGCACAGGGTTGTAAGCCGATTATACCGCCGTCCTCCCGAGCTTCCGCCCAGGCTTATTCAGGGATCATCCACCGCCTGTTCACAGGCTTATCCACAGGATGTCCTCAGCCGAACAGCGCCCGGTGGTCCCTGAGGATCGCCTTGGCCGCATTGTGACCGGGCGCGCCCGTCACGCCGCCGCCGGGATGTGCGCCGGAGCCGCAATGATAGAGGCCCTTCAGCGGTCCGCGGTAATCCGCATGGCCGAGCATCGGGCGGGCCGAGAACAACTGGTTCAGGCTGAGCGCGCCGTGAAAGATGTCGCCGCCGAGCAGGCCGAAGTCGCGCTCCAGATCGAGCGGCGATAGTGCCTGTCGGCCGATAACGCTGGCGGCAAAGCCGGGTGCGTAGTCGTCCACCGTCTTGATCATCAGATCGGCGACCTCGTTCCGATGGTCATCCCACGATGCGCCGTTCGGGAGTGTAGGCGCAACATGCTGGCAAAAGAGACTGGCGACGTGCTGGCCCGGTGGGCTGAGGCTGTCATCAAGAGTGGAGGGGATCAGCACTTCGACAATCGGCTGGCGGCTCCAGCCGTGTTGCTTCGCATCGAGCCAGGCGCGATCCATGTAGGCGAGACTCGGCGCGATGATAATGCCGGCAGAGAGATGATCGCCGTTACCGGGCAGCGCGGTGAACGAGGGAAGGGCGTTCAGCGCGACATTCATCCGGAATGTGCCGGAGCCATTGCGCCAGTTGCGGATGCGATCGAGGAATGGCTTGGGCAGCGCATCCGCTGGCATCAGCCGCGTATACAGCAGCTTCGGATTGACGTTGGAGGCGACATATTTCGCGCGGATACTCTCCCCATTGTCGAGGATGACGCCGACGACCTTGTCGTTCTCCACGAGCACTTCGCGGACGCCGTTGTCGAGTTCGATCTGCACGCCGTGCGAGCGCGCCGCGGCGGCCATGGCCTGCGTGATCGCGCCCATGCCGCCGATGGCGTGGCCCCAGACACCTTTCTTGCCGTTCACCTCGCCAAAGGCGTGGTGCAGCATCACGTAAGCCGAGCCGGCGGCATAGGGGCTCGCATAGTTGCCGACCACGGCGTCGAAGCCGAACAATGCCTTCACCAGATCATGCTCGAAAACGTCGTCAAGCATCTCGCCGGCGGAGCAGGTGAACAGATCGAGCAATACGCGCTGCTGTTCGATGGTCAGTGCGTTGAGAATCCTGGCGGTGCCGAGCGCATTGATGGCTTCGCTGATCGCGCCGAGACCGAAACCTTGCACGACGTTCGGCGGTGAACGCAGCACGAAATCCCTGAGCACGTCGGCAATGACTTCGAGCTCATGCGAGAACGCGCCGATCCGTTCGGCATCGCGCGCGTTGAGCTTGGCAACCGACTGTTGCGTGCGGCCTTCGCCGGTGAGGAGATAGCTGCCGTCCGGCGCTGGGATGAAATTCTGCGCCTTGCGCTCGACGATCCGCAGGCCGTGTTCGGCAAGCTTCAGATCGGAGGCGATCTGTGGGTTGAGCAGGCTGACAGTGTAGGCCGCGACCGAATTGCGGAAGCCGGGATGAAACTCCTGCGTCACCGCGGCGCCGCCAACTACCGAACGTCGTTCGACCACCTTCACGCGCAACCCGCTCATGGCGAGATAGGCCGCGCAAGTGAGGCCATTATGGCCGGCGCCGATGATCAAAACGTCGGTGTCTGACATGTCCGCTTCAAAAAGCCTGCTAGGGGCCCTCTTTATCGAAGAGGCGCGCGCGCGGCACAAGGCCGCCCATCACGATTGTGGTTCCATAGTTAGCGCGCATTGCCCGAAACGGTGCCATATGCTCCATTCCCGCCCGCCGGTTACCGGCCGGATTCTCGCTTTTCTGCCGCACAATATGCTGGAGCCTTCATGAGTTCGTCGCAGCCCGTCGCCGCCCCAAACTCGGCCTCCCGCAATCGGCTTCTTCTGGTGGTTTACACCGCGGCAATCTTCACCAGCGCACTCCTGTTATTCTCGGTGCAGCCCCTGTTCACCAAAATGGTGCTGCCGCGGCTTGGCGGTTCGCCGGCGGTGTGGTCGGTGGCGATGGTGTTCTTCCAGTCGCTGCTGCTCGGTGGCTATGCCTATGCGCATTATCTGATGCAGCTGCGCAGCCGGCTGGTACCGGTCGTCATTCATCTCCTGTTGCTGGTTGTTGCGCTGCTGACGCTGCCGCTGTCCATCGCATCGGGCTGGGGCACGCCGCCGGAGAGTGGCTATGCGTTCTGGCTGCTCGGCCTGTTCGCGGTGTCGATCGGTCTGCCGTTCTTCGCGCTTGCTGCGAACAATCCGCTGCTGCAGGCCTGGTTCGTGCGCACCGGTCATCCCAACGGCCACGATCCATATTTCCTCTATGCGTCGTCGAATATCGGGAGCTTTCTCGCGCTGCTGACCTATCCGGTGCTGCTGGAGCCGATGTTTTCGCTGCGCACGCAGAACCTGATCTGGACGTCCGGCTATGGCCTGCTGATCCTGCTGATCGCCGGCTGCGGCGTGTTGCTGCTGAAGTCGCCGCCGGTTGCTGTCGCTGCACCGGGTGCTGATGCCATCGACGCGCCGGCGCCGAGCTGGGCGCTGCGTGCACGCTGGATTTTCCTTGCCGCTGTCCCATCCGGCTTGCTGATCGCGGTCACCGCGCATATCTCGACCGACGTTGCAGCCGCGCCGCTGCTCTGGGTGTTGCCGCTGTCGCTGTATCTGCTGACCTGGGTGCTGGTGTTCCAGTCGCGGCCGCTGCTGCCGCATGCGTGGATTCTCATGCTGCAGCCGCTGGCGATTGCCGGCGTCATCGTGTTGCTCGCGGTGGGTGGGGAACAGAATCTTCTGCTCACGCTCGGCGGTCATCTGCTGGCCTTCTTCATCATCGCCATGGCCTGCCACGGTGAACTGGCCCGGCAGCGTCCGGCGGCGCGGTATCTCACGGGCTACTACGTCGCGCTGTCGTTCGGCGGCATGGTCGGTGGTCTGTTTGCCGGCCTCATCGCGCCGTTCACATTCTCATGGATCGCCGAATATCCGATCCTGATTGCATTTGCCGTGCTGTGTCGGCCGTCTTTGCCGGAGCGCTATTCCGGCTGGGCGCGCTGGTACTGGATCGCGCTCGTGGTTGCCGCAATCGCATTGATCGTGCCGAGCTACACGACCGGGAAGCTGTTCACGTGGATCGATACCCAACGCGTCTATGTCGTCAGCGTCGTTGCCGTCCTCGGCATGATCGTTGCGATCCTGCTGCGGGCCGACCGGCTCAAGCTCGTGGCGATCACTGTTCTTGCGCTGGCGCTGATTCGTTTCTACCCGGCGGACGATGGTCGGGTCGAAACCGTGCGTAGTTTCTTCGGCGTGCACAAGATCGTGGTGACGCCGAACAACCAGTATCACGTGCTGATGCATGGCACGACGATCCATGGCGCCGAGAAATATCTCAACGACGATGGCACGCCGGTGACCGGCCGGCCGGAGCCGATCTCCTATTATTACAAGGACGGCGGCATCGGGCAGGCGATCACGGCGGTGCGCGCCCGCAAGGGGGCACCGCTGCGCGTGGCGGTGATCGGGCTCGGCTCGGGCTCGCTGACCTGTGCGTCAGCGCCGGGTGAGGACTGGAAGTTTTTCGAGATCGACCAGTCGATGGTCGATACCGCCAAGGATCCGAAATATTTCAGCTACATCCAGAAGTGCGAGCCGGACGTCAAGCCGGTGATCGGCGATGCGCGGCTGACCTTCGCGAAGGAGCCTGACGGAGTCTACGATCTCATCATCGTCGATGCCTATTCGTCGGATGCGATCCCGATCCATCTGGCGACCGAGGAGGCGATGGAGATCTACAAGGAAAAGCTCGCCCCGCAGGGCGCCGTCGTCATGCATGTGTCGAACCGGCATCTCGAACTCGCCAGTGTCGTGGTCGGCATCGCCGATGCCAATGACATGAAGAGTTGGGTCTATTCGGAGGATTCCGGCCGCGACAACGAATATATCTTCTCGACCAACGTGGTCATCTCGGCCCATGACGCCGCCGATGTCGGCTCCATCGCGACGTCATCGCAATGGGCCCTGACTGAGGCGAACGACGATCAGCGGGTCTGGACCGACGATTACTCCAACGTGCTCGGCGCCGTGTGGCGCCGGCTACGGGACGGAGACAACTAAAGCGTTTTCAAGCGAGGCGGACGTCGGTTCGCGTCAACAAAACGCGTCACACATGTTCGCTCAGTAATCGCCGAAGAAGCCGCGTGGCTGATACGGCCGCGGCGCGTAGGCCTGCGGTGGAGACTGCCGGCTGTAATAGCCACGATTGGCGTAATACTGCTGGGTCTCGGCTTCCGTCATGCGGCGATAGCCGGGAGGAGCCGGATAACGCTGACCGTCATTGCCATCGGCCGGATAGATGTAACGATCATCATCGGCCGCCTGTACCTGACGCGCAACGCGGCGGTTCGGTGCCACGACCTGCGGCGTGAGATCCATGGGATTGCCGGCGGCGTCATAGGACGGTGAGGCAGGAGCGATATCACGGCGGGCGACGGCGGACGGCTTCGCCGGGCGCGGATTGCGGGCGAGCGCGACCTGCGAGGAGCCCGTCAGCGTGACGGTGGCGTTAAGCACCCCGTCAGCCTTGACCATGGCGAACAAGGTCGCGGCGTTCTCGCGCGACAGCCGGACGCAGCCGTGGGAGGCCGGCGAGCCCAAGCGGTTCACGGAATCGGTGCCGTGGATGGCGTGGCCCTTCTTGGTGAAGAAGATGGCATGGGGCATTGGCGCGTCGTCGAATTCTTTGGAGAAGTGATCCTCCTCCATGCGGAATGTCTGGAAGCTGCCATTCGGGGTCTCATAGGACGGGATGCCTGACGACACCGGCCAGCGATATTTCTCAACGCCGTCCTGCACGACGGTCAGCTGCTGGGCATCCTTGTCGACGGTAATGGCAATCTTGGCCTGCGCAGTGCTGGTGGCGGCGAAAACGGCGAGACCCGCAAGGGTCATATAAAACGAACGCATCTTACCTTGGCCTCCGGGCCGTAACCTGTTGTACCGCCTACCGTCCCGCACCCAATATGCATATCGGGCGGCCCGCGTGCCAGTGACAGTTTCGTGCATCCTTAATGTTGGGCTAGGCGGCACCAAGGCGGCGACCGGGCCGAAAGAGGGCTCGGCCCGACCCGTGGATGCGCGATAGGAAGCTTCTCATGGAGGCAGATGGAACCGGTTCCTAGGTCACGCGTTGCCCTCCCACAATTGCAAGCGGCGAATTCTCGCCGCTCAGAGGGAAGCTCCAGATGACCGTTAAGACCGCTGTATTGCCGATCAGTTCGTCGATGAAGACCCGCCTGGCGTTCGCCGCGGGCGTGCTGGCTCTGGTCGCCATGCCGCATTTTGCGCAGGCGCAGGGCGTATTCAGGGGTGGTGAGCAGGGTGCCAACCAAGGTTACCGTGACGGCAATCGCGCCGCCGGACCGGTCGGCGGTGTGGTCGGTGGCGCAGTTGGCCTTGGCGTCGGCGCGGCCGTGGGCGGCGTCAAGGGCGTGCTCGGTATTCCCGAGGGTCGACGGACACAGTGCCGCGGCTATTACAACCGCCATGGCAAATTCCGCTGCTATCGCTAAGCGGATATTGATTTGAAATGAAAATGGCCCGGTTCAAACCGGGCCATTTTTGTTATCAGCGATTTCAGTTTTTCAGTTTGTAGCCGGTCTTGAAAATCCACCAGACGACCAACATGCAGATCACCAGGAACATGCAGGTGACGCCGATGCTCCAGCCGACGCTGACGTCGGAGATCTCGTAGAAGCTCCAGCGGAAGCCGCTGATCAGATACACGACCGGATTGAGTAGCGTGACGGTCCGCCAGCCCGACGGCAGCATACTGACGGAGTAGAAGCTTCCGCCCAGGAAGGTTAGCGGCGTCACCACCAGCAGCGGGATCGCCTGCAGTTTCTCGAAACCATCGGCCCAGATGCCGATGATGAAGCCGAACAGGCTGAATGTGACGGCCGTGAGCACGAGGAAGGTCAGCATCCACCACGGGTGCAGAATGTGCAGCGGCACGAACAGTCCGGCAGTGGCCAGAATGATCAGGCCCAGCAGGATCGACTTGGTCGCGGCGGCGCCGACATAGCCAAGCACAACTTCCACATAGGACACCGGCGCCGACAGCAATTCATAGATCGTGCCGGTGAATTTGGGGAAGTAGATGCCGAAGGAGGCGTTGGAAATGCTCTGCGTGAGTACTGACAACATCACCAGGCCAGGCACGATGAAGGTACCGTAGCTGACGCCCTCGATGGAGGTGATGCGCGAGCCGATCGCGGCGCCGAACACCACGAAATACAGCGACGTGGAGATCACCGGCGAGACAATGCTCTGCAGCACGGTGCGCCAGGTGCGCGCCATTTCGAACAGATAGATGGCGCGGACAGCTCTGAAGTTCATGTTACTTCCTCACCAGGCTGACAAAGATGTCTTCGAGCGAGCTCTGCGTGGTGTCGAGATCGGAGAAGCGGATGCCGGATTCGCGGAGATCGCCGAGCAGGCTAGTGATCCCGGTGCGCTCGCTCTTAGTGTCGTAGCTGTAGATCAACTGATGGCCGTCCGCTGCCAGTTCGAGGTTGTAGTGAGCCAGGCTGGCTGGAATCTCCGTGACCTTGCCTTGCAGATACAGCTTGAGCTGCTTCTTGCCGAGCTGCTCCATCAGCTTGGTCTTTTCCTCGATCAGGATGATCTCGCCTTTGTTGATGACGCCGATGCGGTCGGCCATCTCCTCGGCTTCTTCGATGTAATGCGTGGTGAGGATCACCGTGACGCCTGCGGCGCGTAGCGTGCGCACGACTTCCCACATGCCCTTGCGGAGCTCGACATCGACGCCGGCGGTGGGCTCGTCGAGGAACAGGATTTGCGGCTCGTGCGACAGCGCCTTGGCGATCATCACGCGGCGCTTCATGCCGCCGGACAGCGTGATGATCTTGTTATCCTTCTTGTCCCACAGCGAGAGGTCTTTCAGGATTTTCTCGATCAGCGCCGGGTTCTTCGGTTTGCCGAACAGGCCGCGGCTGAAACTGACCGTGGCCCAAACCGATTCGAAAGCGTCGGTGTGCAGTTCCTGCGGCACCAGCCCGATCAGCGACCGCGCGGCGCGATAGTCCCGGGCGATGTCGTGACCATCGACCATGACCTTGCCGGAGGTGGCATTGGCGATGCCACAGATGATGCTGATCATCGTCGTCTTGCCGGCGCCGTTCGGCCCCAGCAGCGCGAAGATCTCGCCGCGGTTAATATCGAGGTCGATACCCTTCAGGGCCGTAAAGCCCGAGGCATAGCTCTTGGTCAGATTGGAAACGGAAATGATGGGTGACATCGGCGATATGATCGTTCGAAAAGGGGAAGGCAGAGGACCGGGCGGTCATACCGGGACGCACGAACGGCGCAGCCGAAACGGCTTTGTCGGGCGCGGGGTGCGTACATAGGAATGAAGATGCGCCGGCGCAATCGCGGAACAGGCGATTTTAGGGCTATTCTGCGGCTTCGTAGTCGATCTCGACAATCGTGCCGCCGTCGGCCGCATCGGCAAATGCAGGGTCGCTGGTTAATTGCTCGATGGTGCGCGGCGTCGGAAGGCCGCTCGAGCCGTCCAGATTGCGCCAGTCTCCGGCCGCGTATTCGAGCGTTTCCTCGGCTTCCTCGATCGCTTCATCGAGGGTGTCGCCGGAGGTGACGATGCCGGGCAGGTCGGGAAAGGAAACGTTGAAGATGCCGCTGGCATCCTTCTGAATGAGCGCGATGTAGACCGGCATTGTCAGACGCGTTCCACGAAACTGTCGACGACCTTCTTCTCACCCGCCTTCTCGAACACGATGGTGAGCTTGTTGCCGTCGATCTTGGTCACATTGCCGTAGCCGAATTTCTGGTGGAAGACGCGATCCTGCAGCGTGAAGTCGGACTCCGTGCCGGTGGACTTCGCGATCAACTCGCCCTCGATAGTCATCGGCCGCTTGTTTCGCGATGAAGAGGAGCCGCCGAAAGGCGACTGGCCTTCGCTGAAGCCGCTGCCGCCTTGTCCACCGCCGCGCGAGCGGTTGGCCTGCGCGCGCTGCCAGCCCGGTGTCGAATAGCTTGAGCCGAAGGACTCCACATTGTCGAAGCGCGATGCGCCGTAACCTCCGGCGCCGCCCCAGCCCGAACCGCCCTTTGATTCCGTGATCTCGACATTAGCCGCCGGCAATTCATCGAGGAAGCGCGACGGCATCGTCGTGTTCCAGGTGCCATGAATGCGCCGGTTGGTTGCGAAATAGAGTTTGGCGCGGCGGCGCGCGCGGGTGATGCCGACATGGGCGAGGCGGCGTTCTTCCTCGAGCCCGGCGCGACCCTGATCGTCGAGCGCGCGCTGATGCGGAAACAGGCCTTCTTCCCAGCCCGGTAGAAAGACGTTGTCGAATTCGAGCCCCTTGGCGGAATGCAGTGTCATCACCGACACGGCATCCTCGTCGGCACCGCCCTCGCGATCCATCACCAGCGAGATGTGTTCGAGGAAACCCTGCAGGTTCTCGAACTCCTCCATCGAGCGCACCAGTTCCTTGAGGTTTTCAAGGCGGCCGGCAGCATCGGCGGAGCGATCCTTCTGCCACATGTCGGTGTAACCGCTTTCGTCGAGCACGACTTCGGCAAGCTCGGTATGCGGCATGACCTCGCTTTGCTTGCGCCAGCGTTCGAAGCTCATCATCAGGTCGCGCAGGCTGCCGCGCGCCTTCGGCTTCATCTCGTCGGTCTCGACGACCTGACGTGCGGCCTCGGACAACGGAATGCGGCGCCGGCGGGCGTGGTCGTGCAGCATCTGCACGGTGGCATCGCCGAGGCCGCGCTTGGGCACATTGACGATACGCTCGAAAGCAAGGTCGTCGGCGGGCGAATTGATCACGCGCAGATAGGCGAGTGCGTCACGGATTTCCGCGCGCTCATAGAAGCGCGGGCCGCCGATGACCCGATAGGGCAGGCCGAGCGTGACGAAGCGATCTTCAAATTCGCGCATTTGGAACGAGGCGCGGACGAGGATCGCGATGTCGTTGAGCTTGTTGCCCTCGCGCTGCAACTGTTCGATCTCTTCACCGATCGCACGGGCTTCCTCCTCGGAATCCCATGAGCCGGTGACGGTGACCTTCTCGCCGTCGACGTCCTCGGTGCGCAGCGTCTTGCCGAGGCGGCCTTCGTTATGCGCAATCAGATGCGATGCGGCGGCGAGGATATGGCCGGTCGAACGATAGTTGCGCTCCAGCCGGACGACCTTGGCGCCGGGAAAATCATGTTCGAAGCGAAGGATGTTGTCGACCTCGGCGCCGCGCCAGCCATAGATCGACTGATCGTCGTCGCCGACGCAGCAGATGTTCTTGAGCGGTGCGGAGGGTTTGTTGTCTGCTGATGGCGCGTCCGCTTCCGGCAGCACACGCTGCCCCGGCGCCTGCGACAGCAGCCGCAGCCACAGATACTGCGCGACGTTGGTGTCCTGATATTCGTCGACGAGGATATATTTGAAGCGCTGCTGATACTGTTTCAGCACGTCCGGATGCTCGCGGAACAGCCTGATGCATTCGAGCAATAGATCGCCGAAGTCAGCAGCGTTGAGGGTCTTCAACCGATCCTGATAGGCGGCGTAGAGCTTGCCGCCCTTGCCATTGCCGAACACGGCCGCTTCGCCTGACGGCACCTGCGATGGCGTCAGTCCGCGGTTCTTCCAACCGTCGATCAGGTTGGCCAGCATCCGCGCCGGCCACCGCTTGTCGTCGATATTGTCAGCCTGCAAGAGCTGCTTCAGCAGTCGGATCTGGTCGTCGGTGTCGAGCACCGTGAAATTGGATTTCAACTGCACCAGTTCGGCATGGGTGCGCAGGATGCGGCCACCGATCGAGTGGAAGGTGCCGAGCCACGGCATGCCCTCGACCGCCTGGCCGAGCATGATGCCGAGCCGGTGCTTCATCTCCCGCGCGGCCTTGTTGGTGAAGGTCACCGACAGGATTTCACCGGGCCGCGCACGGCCCATGCTAAGGATATGGGCGATCCGCGAGGTCAAAACCTTGGTCTTGCCGGTGCCGGCACCCGCGAGCACGAGGACAGGGCCGTCGAGCGTCTCGACGGCGTCGCGCTGCTCCGGATTGAGCCCGCTCAGATACTGTGCCGCTGGCGCCGCAGCAGCGCGCGCACGCGCGCCAATGCCGCCCGCCGCCGGTTGGTAGGCAGGGAGATCGTTGGCGGGCATTTTGCGTGCGTCACTCATGCGAATCGTATTCCGCCCACGTTGGCACCGTGGGGCCTTAAAGGGGAGCCTTCTTAGCAGGATAGGAGGGCATATAGGAGCGAGAGGCTTCTGGCGACAGACTTATCCCCGCATGGGGCTCATCTGGCGCCCGTTGGCACGCAGGAGCGCTCTCGTTTGCGTGGTGTTGGCTGGTACGTGGGTCGGGAACTTTCGTTTTCGCTCCGGCTTGTTTCAGCATCAAGCGCGACGGCGAATGCCGCGTCAAAAACCAGAAACTGAGGTTTGTGCCATGTTCAGCTGGGTCGTTACCTTCCTCGTTATCGCTCTCATTGCCGGCGTTCTCGGCTTCGGCGGTATCGCCGGCGCTTCCATCGAAATCGCCAAGGCGATCTTCTTCATCGCCATCGTCCTGTTCCTGATCTCGGCCGTTGTCGGCCTCGTCCGCGGCCGCACGCGCGTCTGACGGTTATTTCTTCGAGGGCATCCCGATCGATCGGCCGATGCCCTCGGGACGATCTACGGATCGGTGCGCATTGGCCAGCGCCTGCACGCGGGCGCTGATATCAGGCGGAAACGGCGCAACCTTCCGGGCCGTCATGTCCATGTGGAGCGTCATGTTTTCCGACGTCGCCGACAGCCATCCCTCGGTGGCGTGGCGCAACTCCTTGAAGGTGTGAATGCGCTTGTCGTCCGCGGCGACAACCAGGATCGACACCTGTGCAGGATCACAGAGATGGATTTCCCTGACATAGCGAACATGGCATTCGGCCGTGAAGGTCGAGTTGTTGCGCGCCCTCATATATTCGGGACCGATCCCGATCTTGAGCCACAGGTCGTCGATCGCCCGGTCGAACAGCACGTTGTAATAGGCCATGTTGAGATGGCCATTATAGTCGATCCATTGCGGTTCGATCTGCATGACATGCGCCCGGAAAGGGACGGATTGCAGCAGCAGATCGTCGGTTGGCTCAATCATCTGTAATTCCTGTCCCGCTCTCACGTCTCTTGACCCGTTATACAACCTTTGCCACGGTCCCGCCGCGTCGGAGGGACTGCTGTGGCTAGCATTGCGAACAATTTGAAACGTCCGGAGCCGAAGGCCTTGGCCACGGCGCTTGAAGCGCTGACGGCGCGTTTTGGTAATCGGCTGGTGACGTCGCAGGCGGTTCGCGAGCAGCATGGCCATACCACGACATGGCTTGCCAACCAGCCGCCGGATGGCGTCGTGTTCGCACAGGAAACCGCGGATATCCAGGACGTGGTCCGGATTTGTGCAGCGAACAAAGTTCCGGTGATCGCATTCGGCACCGGCACGTCGCTGGAAGGTCAGGTCAATGCGCCGGCAGGCGGCATTTGCATCGACATGCGCGACATGAACCAGATTCTGGAAGTGCACAGCGAAGACCTCGACTGCGTGATTCAGCCCGGCGTTACGCGCAAGGCGCTCAACGAAAATCTGCGCGATCAAGGCCTGTTCTTCCCGATCGATCCCGGTGCCGATGCGTCGCTTGGCGGCATGGCGTCGACGCGCGCCTCCGGCACTAACGCGGTGCGTTACGGGACGATGCGCGACAATGTGCTCGCGCTCAAGGTCGTACGCGCCGATGGTGAGATCATCAAGACGGGCACCCGCGCGAAGAAATCTTCGGCGGGGTATGATCTGACGCATCTGTTTGTCGGCGCCGAGGGCACGCTGGGTATCATCAGCGAGTTGACCGTCAAGCTGCGTGGCATTCCTGAAACCATGGCTGCCGCGTCATGTTCGTTCGCCACGGTGGCAGGCGCTTGTCAGGCAACGATTCTAGCAATCCAGACCGGCATTCCCGTCGCACGGATCGAGCTGTTGAACGAGGCGCAGGTGCGTGCCTGTAATGCCTATTCCAAGCTGACGCTGCCGGAAACGCCGCTGCTGCTGCTGGAATTTCATGGCAGCGAGGCCGAAGTGGCCGAGCAGTCGCGAAATTTTCACGAGATCGCACTGGAATGCGGCGGTGGCGATTTCTCGTGGACGACGAAGCCGGAAGATCGCACCAAGCTCTGGCAGGCCCGTCACGATGCCTACTGGTCGGTGAAGAGCATGCGGCCGGGTTCCGACGTTGCGGCCACCGACGTCTGCGTGCCGATTTCCAAACTCGCGGAATGTGTCGCTGCGACGGAAGAGGATCTCGCGCGCCTCGGCCTGTTGGCGCCCATCGTCGGCCACGTCGGCGATGGCAACTTTCATTGCTCGATGGTCTGCGATCGCAATGACGCCAATGAGGTCGCCCGCGCGGAGGACTTCATGCATCGCCTCGCTCAACGGGCGCAGGCGATGGGGGGCACCTGCACGGGTGAACATGGCATCGGGCAAGGCAAGCAAAAGTACATGCAGGCCGAACTGGGCAATGAGGCGCTCGACGCGATGCGGGCGCTCAAGAAGGCGCTCGATCCCGACAATATCTTCAATCCAGGGAAAATCCTGCCGCAGGCGTGACGCCAGATTGCCGCATCCGGTCAGGCCGAATGCGGGCAGGAAAATTCGGCAGCAGCGATAATGCTTAACTATTCTTAAAAAGTTTAAAGTTGTAGATATAATTATATACCAGCATGGATTGCGCTTTTCGGCTACGGAAGGTGCGATCAAAAAGCTTTGACGCAGAATGCGTCCAATAAAAAAGGCATCATCCGATGCGGCTACCGTTTTTCTATGGTTGGGTCATCGTCGCCGTCACGTTCGTTTCCATGGCCATCGGGGTCAATGCGCGGACATCGTTCTCGCTGTTCTTCCCGCCAATTCTCCAGGAGTTCGGCTGGGACCGTGGCGTCACCGCCGGTGCCTTTTCATTCGGCTTTCTGATTTCCGCGATCATGAGCCCGCTGATGGGCAGACTGATGGACCGCGGCGGCCCGCGAGCCGTCATGGAACTTGGCACCGTACTGATGGCTGCTGGCCTGTTGCTGGCACCGCTGACGACGCAGCCGTGGCATCTCTATCTGACTATCGGCGTTCTGGTCGGCGCAGGCAGCGTCTGCCTCGGCTATTCCGGACAATCGCTGTTTCTGCCGAACTGGTTCAGCCGCAAGCGCGGCCTCGCGGTCGGCCTCGCATTCGCCGGCGTCGGCATCGGCTCTGTGACCGTGCTTCCCTGGGTGCAGGTGATGATCGAGCAGACCGGTTGGCGCACGGCCTGCACAGCGGTCGGGCTCGTGGTGCTGGTCGTGCTCGTGCCGATCAATTTGCTGCTGCGCAAACGCCCGCAGGACATGGGGCTCTTGCCGGACGGCGATCAGGCGCCGACCTCGTCGGCGAAGCATGTATCCAATGTGGTTGACCCGGTTTGGGCCAGTATCGACTGGACCCTGGCACGCGCCATACGAACGGCGCGGTTCTGGTGGCTCGCGCTCGGCCTGTTCGGTGGGCTGTATGCTTGGTATGCCGTCCAGGTCCATCAAACCAAGTATCTGCTCGACATCGGCTTTACGCCGGGTGTCGCCGCCTGGGCGCTCGGTATGGTCAGTCTGTTCGGTGTGCCCGGCCAGATATTTCTGGGCCATCTGTCCGATCGCATCGGCCGCGAATGGATCTGGACCGTCAGTGGTGTCGGTTTCGCAATCTGCTTTGCGTCCCTGATTGCGCTGGAGTCCGTGCCGAGTCTGGCGCTCGTCTATGTCATGGTGATCTCGCAGGGCCTGCTGGGCTATGGCGTGACGTCCATCATGGGCGCCGTGGTTTCCGAGATTTTCCAGGGTGAGCATTTCGGCAGCATTTTCGGCACGCTCATGCTGGCCGCGCTGGCCGGCGGCGCCGCCGGTCCCTTGGTGACGGGTGTCCTGCACGACCACTTTGGTACCTATACGCCTGCATTTGCCCTTGGAATCGCAGTCAGCTTCCTTGCGACCTTCGCGGTCTGGATGGCGTCGCCGGGCAAGGTGAGGGCGGTGGCCGGACGTTTGCACCGCGCCCATGGCGCCGCAAAACCGCTGGAGCAGGGTGCTTCGACTTGATCGAAGCCGGGCGATGCGCCGCAAACGGATGGCGAGGGATGACTGATCTGGCCATGTATTGCGTGCTGTGACTTCGCCACAGTTGGTTCTATAAATAGATGCGTTCCCGCGTATTTCTGCGTGGCCATGCAACGTCTGTAAGGCGTATTGCCCGGTGACGTGCTGCAAAGCACTTTGCCTGGCAGGCAGGCGGACATTCTGCTGGAACGCTTGAGGGGAGATTCGGTGCAGACGACACTGCTCGGCCTGGCAATTGCATTCATCCTGGCGCTGGTTGCTGCTCTGGTCGGGCCCTATTTCGTCGACTGGAATCAGTTCCGCCCGCAATTCGAGGCTGAAGCCACGCGCGTGGTCGGTGCGCCCGTTCGCGTCAGCGGCGGGCTGGAGGCGCGGCTGCTGCCGGCGCCGTCGCTGCGGCTGCAGTCGATCACGGTGGGCAGTCCCAACGATCTCGGCAGGATCCGTGCAGTCAATCTCGATGTGGAATTCAGCCTGAGTTCGCTGATGCGCGGCGAATGGCGCGCGACAGAACTCACCATCGGCGGCGCTGCGGTCGATCTCGGCCTCAATGCGCAGGGGCGTATCGAACTTCCGGCTTCCACAGGGCCATTCAATCTTGGCGCGCTGGCGATAGATCGGTTGAACGTCACCGGTCGTGCCGCACTCCATGATGCTGCGAGCAAAAGCACGCTCGAATTCTACGATGTCGCCTTCAGCGGCGATGTTCGCTCATTGGCGGCCGGCGCCATGCGCGGCGACGGCAATTTCCTGTTGTCGGGCGCGCGATATCCGTTCCGTTTGTCCTCCGGGCCGACCGGTGACGGCAACGGCACGCGCGTTCGTTTTACTGTCGACCCCGGCGAGAAGCCCTTGTCCGTCGATCTCGATGGCGTGCTCAACTTCGACAATCGCACGCCACGCTTCGACGGCGCATTGACTCTCGCAAGCCCAGCCGGCCTGAAGGTGAATGGCGCGGGCGATCAACCGCCGACGCCGTGGCGAGTCTTCGCCAAGGTCAAGGCCGATCCGGCGGCTGCGCATGTGGAAACGCTTGAAGCCAGCTATGGCGCGGAAGAGACCGCGTTCAGGTTTGCTGGTCTCGCCGACATGCGCTTTGGCACATCGCCGCTGCTTCATGCGGTGCTATCGGCAAAGCAGCTTGATGCCGACCGCCTGCTTTCCAGAGACAATGCGACCAACGATGCGGTGACGCCATTGCCGGCATTGCGCAGACTGTTGTCGAGCATGCCGATGGCGCCCTTGGCGACACAGATCGAGATTGGCGTGGAGCAGATCATGCTCGGCGGAAAGCCCGTGCAGAATATCGGCGCTGACCTGCGCAGTGATGCGGCTACCTGGATCGTCGATCGTCTCGAATTTCGTGCGCCGGGCGCGACCCGCGTTACGTTGAGTGGCGGCGCAGCACAGCCAGGTGTATCGGATGGCTTCAAGGGCGCCATCGCGGTCGAGTCGTCCGATCCGGATGCGCTTGCTGCGTGGCTCAAGGGCCGAACAGATATCGGCTTGCGCAATCAGAAGCCGCTACGCATTCGCGGCAATATTACTTCGGCCTCCAATCGCCTGGCCATTGAGGCACTCAAGGCGGAGATCGACGGTGGAACGATCGAAGGTCGTGCTGCATATTCGTATCCGTCAGCCGCCGGCGGCCCCCGCTTCGATGCTGACCTGAAGGCCGACCGGCTCGATCTTGACGCTGCGGTGGCTTTGATCCGATCGCTTGGCGAGCCGCAGGCCGAGTGGCCAGATGCAGGGCAGGTGTCACTCGATATCGCGCGTGCTGTGTCGGCCGGGCAGGAGATGCGCCCGTTCGTGGCGCAACTGGCCTACAGCCCAAAGATGATCTCGGTCGATCGCTTCAAAATCGGTGAAGCCACCGGCCTGATGCTCGACGGCCGCGCTTCGTTCGATCGCATGGAAGCCACGGGCGGACTGACACTCAACGCCACATCCGTATCGATGAGTCTGATCAGCAACATGCTCGCGCCGCTGGCGCCGTCTGTTGCGTCGCGGCTCAGCGCCATGATCGCGACGCCCGGCGCGGTTCGCGTCAAACTGTCGCTCGATCTGGCAAAGGATCAACAACGCGCCGATCGCACAAATGCGCGCGCCGTATTCGATATCGATGCGTCGCAGGTGAAGGGGACGACGACGTTGACCGCATCTGCTCCCCTCGCGGCGATGCGTGGCGTCGACCTCAATGAGCTGTCGCGCAGCGATGTGGCACTCGAGTCCAAATTGGTCGGGCAGGGCGGGCAACTTCTCGCATTGTTGGGTCTGAGTAACGTGATCGCCGCAAGCGACGCCATTGTGAATTTCGAAGGATCGGCAAAAGGGCAATGGCGCGCGCCGCTGCGCGTCACGGCAAAACTGTCCGGCGCGGATGTCGATGCCGATGTTCAGGGCAGTGCAGAACCTTGGGCGGGATCACCGAAAGCGTCGCTTGTGCTTGCAATACGCCGCGCCAATCTGGCGCCGCTGGTCGCTCTCAAGCCGTCGGATGCGGCCGCGCAGAATGTCAGCCTGTCATCGCGGCTCACATTGAACGGCGACAAGGTCACGCTTGAAGATATCGACAGCACGCTGGCCGGCTCGCGCATGCGTGGCCGTATTGCGCTGACGCTGGGCGCCGAGAAAGCCATCGATGGTCAGATCGGCATGGATGCGATCGAACTCGGGCCGGCCTTCGGCTTTGCTATAGGCACGAGAGGTCGCGACGCCACGGATCCGCTCGGGCATGGTGTGCTGCAGGGATGGCGCGGGCAATTGGCCTTTCAGGCGCTGCGCGGGACGTTGCCCGGCGGTGTTGAATTGCGTCCCATCAGTGGCACTGTGAAGAGTGATGGCCAGGCCCTGACGATCGATACGATCAAAGGGTCTGTCGGTGGCGGCGAAATCACGGCTGATGTCGATCTCAAGCCATCGATCACCGGATATGCACTTGGGGCTCGCGTGCAATTCTCTGGTGTAGACGGAGTAGCCTTGCGCTATCGCTCACTGGCAATGCCCGCGGGCAAGACGTCGCTGCGGATGACGCTGGCCAGTCAGGGGCGCAGTGCCTCGGCTCTGGAAGGCGCATTGTCCGGCAGTGGATTGCTGACGATCGACGGGGCGCGCATCAATGGCCTCGATCCACGTGCGTTCGACATTGCCATTCGCGCCAGCGATTCCGGGCAGGCGACGAATGACGCCAAGTTGCGTCAGATCGTCGATACCGCGATCACCGGCGGTGCATTGTCCGTAGCTTCGGTGCAGGTGCCGTTCAGTATCAAGGACAGCCGTCTGCGCGTTGGTGCGACGACACTCGATGGCGAAGGAGGGCGTGCGATTGTGTCCGGAGGTTACGATATCGTTGCCGACCAGGTGGATATGCGCGCGACATTGACCGGCACGAGCGCGGGGACGTCGAGCGTTCGACCGGAAGTTCAGATCTTCGCGGTGGGGACGCCTGACAAGCTCGATCGCACGCTAGATGTGGCGGCGCTATCATCCTGGCTCGCAGTGCGCGCAATCGATCGCGAGACGCGCCGGCTTGATTCGCTTGAGCGCGGTGAGTTGCCGCCGGCGGCTGTGCCCGTTGCCGTTCCTCCGCCGTCCGCCTCGCTGCCCGTCGACACGCAGGCGCCTGCGAGCGATCCACCGACAGCCTCTGCGCCCTCCGATGTGCTTCTTCCCGGTCGCGATCCGCGCCGTCTTGCACCGAAGGCTGCTACGCCTCGTCCTGCGACACCGCCTGTTGCAAGTCAGCAGGTTGCGCCGCTGCCAGCACCCATTGAAATTCGTCCGGCACCCGGTGCTGCGCGCGCACCAAGGCTGAGGCCCGCGCCTCCGCTAGTACTGACACCGCCGACCGCGAGTTCGGCGCGGCCGACGTTCTGACGATGACTCAGCGAACACAACCGGCGGCGAAGCGATTCGCTTAAGGTCGGCTGTGTTTACGCCGAGAGATTGTGCTCCGGCATCCGCTGTTGCGGAACGGCACGTGTACGGAAGTAATCGAGCACGAACAGCCGAATCGCGGACGACAAATTGCCCTGCTGACGGTTTGTGTCGATCTCACCAACCAGCTCGGAAAGCGTCATGTCGCGAAGATTCGAAATCTCCTTCATGCCGTTCCAGAACGCCTCTTCGAGACTCACGCTGGTCTTGTGACCCGCAACAACGATCGATCTCTTAACTACGGGCGATTTCATGATGCGTCCTCGCCATCGATGTGATGCTGATCCAGCACGTTGTTCGCACGGACTGTGCGCTGCTCCTGCAATGTTCGTTCTGACTTAGTTCGTCCGAAGCGCACACGGTTTATATCGGCCTGTTTTGCCGATTCCTCTCGTGCAGTGCGCTTCTTGAAGCGATTGAGATTGATCAGGTCACCCATGATCGCTCCTATCTTTAAAAAAATGATGGGGTGGGAAACGTCGTCTTCACCATCCAGTAGTTGTACGAGACGAGGGTGAATGCGGTTTCGGTATCCATCCTAAAATATTCTCCGTAGTTCCAAACAAGCTCCGCAGAAAAATGAAGTCATCTACGAAGCGTAACCAGATCACCTTCTGCTGTATCACAAGGAAAAACGCGTCTGATATGCGACCATTCTAACCATTTAGCAGATATGGATTATAACTATTTCCTTCTGGAGTTATTCTCAACAAGCTGTGAGCAAATATTCTTGCTTACCCAGGATGTATCATTTTGGCCGGCTGAACAAGAAGATCGAACTCTGCTGCACTAACAAAACCGAGCCGCAGCGCTTCCTCCTTCAATGTCGTTCCGTTTGCATGAGCAACCTTAGCTACTTTCGCTGCGTTATCGTAACCGATTTTCGGTGCGAGTGCAGTCACGAGCATCAGTGATCGTTCCATCAACTCATGAATTCGTTTTTCATCGGCGCGAATTCCGTCGATGCAGTGCTCTGTGAAGGATCGCGCAACGTCCGCAATCAATTGGATGGACTGCATCATGCAATGGGCCATCACCGGCTTGTAGACATTGAGTTCGAAGTGCCCCTGACTGCCGGCTACCGTAATTGCCGTGTGGTTGCCGAATACCTGGCAGCATACCATTGTCATTGCTTCACATTGTGTCGGATTTACCTTTCCAGGCATAATCGATGAGCCAGGCTCGTTCTCCGGAAGTATCAATTCGCCAAGTCCGGAACGGGGCCCGGATCCGAGCAGCCGGATATCGTTTGCAATTTTAAATAGACTAGTTGCAACCGAGTTGATCGCACCGTGTGCAAACACATAGGCGTCGTTTGATGCGAGTGCTTCGAATTTGTTCGGTGCAGTAATGAAAGGCAGCTTGGTGATTGTTGCTGCGTGCTTCGCGAACAACTTCGCAAAACGAGGTTTGGAGTTGAGGCCCGTCCCGACTGCAGTTCCACCTTGGGCGAGCGGGTAGAGATCCTTCACGACGCTTCGCAAACGTTTGATGCCGCTTTCGATCTGTGCAGCATAGCCCGAAAATTCCTGCCCAAGCGTGAGCGGCGTCGCGTCTTGTGTATGTGTGCGTCCGATCTTCACGATCTTTGCGAAGGCTTTTTCCTTCTTGCGCAGCGCAGCATGTAGTTCGCTTAGTGCGGGGATGAGGTACTCAACAATACCCTGCGTTGCCGCAATGTGCATCGCAGTCGGAAACGAATCGTTGGACGATTGACTCATGTTGACATGGTCATTGGGATGCACTGGCTTCTTGGTTCCGCGTTCACCGCCAAGGAGTTCGTTCGCACGATTGGCAATGACCTCATTGAGATTCATGTTGGTCTGCGTGCCGGAGCCGGTTTGCCAGACGACCAGTGGGAAGTGATCATCCAGCTTCCCATCGATGACTTCGCGCGCTGCGCTCACAATGGCTTTTGCAAGCTTGGGCTCGAGAAGTTTGAGTTCGCGATTGGTTTCGGCCGCTGCCAGCTTGACGATGCCGAGCGCGCGAATGATCGGCATCGGCATGCGATCGTGACCGATCTTGAAATTCTGTCGCGACCGTTCCGTTTGTGCTCCCCAATAACGATCCGCTGCGACCTCGATCGGACCGAAGCTGTCGGTTTCGGTGCGGGTGGTGGCAGTGGCGGAGGTCTTCGAGGATTTGGCCATGGGTACGGTCCTTGCGATGCCGCGCTCCCTGCAGAGACTTCTGGCGGGTACGGCGCATAAGAATGGGGCCGCGCGAACGCGGCCCCGGCACCTTACAACGTCTTGCGATTATTTTTTCCGGAAGCGGTCTAAACGGACGACTTCTGCACCTTCGCCCGATTTTGGCGGTTCTTCCTCTGAAGCAGGCGCGGGCGGAGCCGGAGGGGCGGCGAGAGCAGATGCCGCAGTGGCTGCGGACGACGCACCGGCAGCCGGGGTCTCTGCAGCGGTTTCGGTTTCGAACTGCAGGCCGAACTGCACCGAAGGGTCGTAGAAGCTCTTGATGGCGTTGAACGGCACGACGAGACGCTCGGGGATGCCGTTAAAGGACAGGCCGACCTCGAAGCGATCTTCGGTGACCACGAGATCCCAGAACTGATGTTGCAGGATCACTGTCATTTCCTCTGGATACTGGGCCAGCAGGCGCGGCGACAGTTTGACGCCGTCGGCCGTTGAAACGAAGGTGATAAAGAAGTGGTGCTCGCCCGGCAGGCCATGCTCGGCAGCGTCGATCAGCACGCGGCGCAGAACGCCACGGAGGGCGTCGCGCGCCAGCACATCGTATCGAATATGATCGGTTGCCATCGGTCGGTCCCGTCGCTTGTCTTGGTCATGGCCATATATGGAGTGAGGGCGAGGTCGGAGGCCGACTCGCGTCACATACTGTTCTATCTATTCTATCCCGGTCTTGACCCGAGGTCAGCAGCCGGAAAAGCTGGCGCCCTCTATATATGACGCAAATTGGACGCGATACAGCCGGGCGGTCATTTCAACCGCCGATTGGCGTGGAAACAGGCAAAAATCGATTGGCCCGATGGGCGGATGGCTCTAGTTCTGGACCATGCGTCCAAGTTCACCACAGGCTGACGCCTCAGTTGCGGAACTCGCGTCGGCATCGCCGCCGGGACTGCTGACGCTATTCCTTGCCTTTGCGAAGATGTCCTTGGCCGGTTTCGGTGGCGTTCTGGTCTGGGCGCGCCGGGCGATCGTCGAGCGGCATAGCTGGATGACGCCCGAGGAATTCAACGAGACTTTTGCGCTTTGCCACTTCTTGCCCGGGCCGAATATCGTCAATCTGTCGGTTGTCTTTGGATCGCGGTTTCGCGGCGTGCCTGGCGCCATTGCAGCCTTTGCGGGATTGCTAGGTCCGCCCGTGATCATCGTGACCATTCTGGCGATCCTGTATGCACGCTTTGGGGATATCGAAGTGCTGCGGCGCACACTGGCCGGCGTCTCATGCGCTGCCGTCGGACTGCTGTTCGCGGTAATTTTCCGAATGATGCTGCCTCTTCTGAAGAAGCGTGAGCCGGTCAGCCTGGCGCTCCTGACCGCCGTTTTCGTCGCCGTTGGCGTGATGCGATGGCCATTGCCGACCGTTCTTCTGGTATCGATTCCCGTCAGTATCGGCCTGACCATGTTGATGCGACGGCGGGTGGCAGCATGAACGACGCCACCCCCGGATCGCTTGTCACGCTGGCCTGGTCGTTCGGGCTGATGTCGCTTTTTGCCGTGGGCGGCGCCAATTCGGCCATTCCCGAAATTCATCGGCTCGCGGTCGACGTCAACCACTGGATGTCTGACAAGCAGTTCGCCGATGTGTTTGCGATCTCGCAGCTGTCGCCGGGGCCGAACGTTCTCATTGTGACGCTGATCGGCTATCAGGTCGCCGGCATCCTCGGCGCGATGGTTGCAACACTCGCCATGTGCGGGCCAACGGCCGTGTTTGCTTATTTTGTCAGCCAATTGCTTGCGCGGTCGGGCCACGCGCAATGGCCAGGAATCGTACAGGCAGCGCTGGTCCCCTTATCGATAGGCCTCATGAGCGCGAGCGGGCTGGTTCTGCTTTTTGCTTCCGACACCACCTGGATGGCGTTTCTGGTAACGGGGAGTGCCGCCGTTTTGGCGTTTGCCACGCGGCTTAACCCGCTATGGTTGTTAGTTGCCGGGGGCCTTCTTGGTTTCGCTGGCGTTCTCTGACGAAAATCGCTAGCAAGCTTGACCACGGAGCCGTTGGGCGGTCTCCGAACGATGTTGTTTGGGCTAAAAGCTCGTGACAGGGGAACGTACCAATGAGTGATGCGCCGAGCCATGCGCCGGAGAAATCCATCTTACCGAGCTGGGTCAAAGGCCCTCAAGATTTTATCGGCGGCCTTGCTTTGGTGGCGATTGCTGCATTTGCTCTGTGGGCATCCAGCGATCTCCAGGGCATGCATGGCTTTTCGTTCGGAGCAGGTACCGCGCCGCGGATGTTCGGCATTCTGCTGCTCGGTCTTGGTGCAGCCGTAACCGTTGTCGGCATTTTCACAGAAGGCCCTGGGCTCTCCAAGTTCCACTGGCGCGGTCCGTTTTTTGTGGCGCTGGCCATTCTGGTTTTCGCGGTCGGCATTCGTCCGATGGGCATGATCTTCGCGGCGATGTCGAGTTTTCTGATTGCTGCGCTCGGTACGCCCGAGACGCGCTGGAAAGAAACGATCATCGTGGGCGCCTGCCTCACTGGCTTCTGCGCCTTGCTGTTCCCGTACGCGCTTGGTCTGCCGTTGCAGATGTGGCCGACATTTCTGATCCGCTAAGAACGAGGGCGTCATGGGTGATCTTTTTTCGAATCTCGGTCTTGGCTTCAGCACCGTCTTCCAGTTCGTGCAGTGGACGCCGGCGTTCCTCGGCGGAATGTCGATCCCGCTTCCGATCAATATCCTGCTCTGTCTGATCGGTGCGCTGGTCGGTACGCTGGTCGGCGTTCTGCCGGGCATCGGCACCATTGCCACCGTCGCGATGCTGCTGCCGATCACGTTCGGTCTGCCGCCCGTCGGCGCGCTGATCATGCTCGCCGGCATTTATTACGGTGCGCAGTATGGCGGTTCGACTACGTCGATCCTGGTCAATATTCCGGGTGAAGCGGGTTCCGTCGTGACTGCGCTCGACGGCTTCCAGATGGCGAAGCAGGGCCGTGCCGGTCCGGCGCTCGCGATTGCAGCAATCGGCTCGTTCTTTGCGGGTTGCGTTGCGACGGTTCTTATCGCTGTGCTCGGCGCGCCGCTGACCAAGCTCGCGCTTGCCTTCGGTCCTGCAGAATACTTCTCGCTGATGGTGCTCGGCCTGATCTTTGCCGTGGTGCTTGCCAAGGGCTCGGTGCTGAAGGCGATCGCGATGATCGTATTCGGTCTGCTGCTGTCCATGGTTGGCTCGGACATCGAAACTGGCGCGTCGCGCATGTCGTTCAACATTCCTGAACTTGCTGACGGCTTGGGCTTTGCCACGGTCGCCATGGGCTTGTTTGGCTTTGCTGAAATCATCCGCAACCTGGATGCGGGCGGTGAGGAAGATCGCCAGCTCGTGCAGCAGAAGGTCACGGGCCTGATGCCGACCAAGAAGGATTTGAAGGACTCTGCGCCTGCAATTCTGCGCGGCACCGTGCTCGGCTCCATTCTCGGCATTCTGCCGGGCGGCGGCGCGGTCATCGCGTCCTTCGCGGCCTATACGCTTGAGAAGAAGCTGTCGAAGGATCCGAAGCGTTTTGGTCGTGGAGCGATCGAAGGCGTTGCGGCGCCGGAAAGCGCCAACAACGCCGCAGCGCAAACCTCGTTCATCCCGCTGCTCACCCTCGGCATTCCGCCGAATGCGGTGATGGCTCTGATGGTCGGCGCGATGACCATTCATGGCATCGTGCCGGGTCCGCAGGTGATGCAGAAGCAGCCGGAACTCGTCTGGGGCATGATCGCCTCGATGTGGATCGGCAACCTGATGCTGCTCGTCATCAACCTGCCGATGGTCGGCATCTGGGTTCGGCTGCTTCGTGTGCCGTATCGCCTGATGTTCCCGTCGATCGTGGTGTTCTGCAGCATCGGCATCTATTCGGTGAACAACGCACCGATGGACGTGGTGCTCGCGGGCATATTCGGTTTGCTCGGCTACTGGCTGATCAAGCATGACTTCGAACCGGCGCCGCTGCTGCTCGGCATGGTGCTCGGTCCGCTGATGGAAGAGAACCTGCGTCGTGCACTGCTGATCTCGCGCGGCGATGCGACTGTGTTTTTCACCCGTCCGTTGTCGGCGACCCTGATGGCAATCTCGGCGTTCCTGCTGATCCTCGCTGTGCTTCCCGCACTGCGAAAGAAGCGCGACGAAGTCTTCGTCGAATCCGAGAGCTGACGAAGCTCTCCACGCATCTGCGTCGTTACGCCACGGCCCGAAGTCGAATAGACTTCGGGCCTTTGCTTATATTCAGTCCCGCGACTGTCGGCATTTCGCGGCAAAAATATTCTCGGAGAGGAAATCAAATGAAGCTGTTCAATCGCAGAGTTGCGATCAGTGGCCTGGCGGCCGTCGCCGGCTTTGGTGCACTGGCAACCGCTGTTCAGGCGCAGGAATACCCGACCCGCAACATCACCATGATCGTGCCGTTCGCGGCCGGTGGCCCGACCGACGTGATCGCGCGCATCGTCGCCGCGGACATGTCGAAGACGCTCGGCCAGCAGATCATCATCGAGAACGTCGTCGGCGCTGGCGGCACGACTGGCGCGACGCGTGCAGCGCGTGCGGCCAATGACGGCTACACGATCATCACCGGCCACATGGGCACCCATGCTGCGGCCGTGCCGCTGTATCCGAAGCTCGCTTATCACCCCGAGAAGGATTTCGAGCCCGTCGCGCTGCTGGCCGGCACGCCGATTCTGATCCTGGCGAAGAAGGATTTCGCGCCAAAGGATCTCAAGGAATTCGTCACCTATGTGAAGGCCAATAGCGACAAGTTGAACATGGCCCATGCCGGCGTCGGTTCTGTGTCGTATTCGTCCTGCGAATTGCTGAGCTCGGTTCTGGATATCAAGCCGACCGGTGTGCCGTTCAATGGCACCGGTCCGGCGATGAACGCGCTGGTCGGTGGTCAGGTCGACTATATGTGCGACCAGATCGTCAATGCGGTTCCGCAGATCAAGGGCGGCACCATCAAGGCCTATGCCATCGCGACGCCCGATCGTAACCCGTCGCTGCCGGACGTCCCGACCACCATCGAAGCCGGTTTGCCGAAGTATCAGGCCTCGGCCTGGAACGCGATCTTCGCGCCCAAGGGCACGCCTGCCGCGATCACCGCCAAGCTGAACGCCGCGGCCGCCAAGGCGCTGGACGACGAGAACGTCAAGAAGCGTCTGCTCGATCTCGGGTCGGACATTCCGAAGCCGGAAGCCCGCACCCAGGCTGCGCTCGGTTCGCTGGTGAAGAGCGAAGTCGAGAAGTGGTCAGCGGTGCTCAAGCCCGCAATGTGATCGGGAACCGGCTAACCAATTGATTTCAAGGGCTGGGTCCTCACGGATACAGCCCTTGCCGTTTGCGGGGCAGGGACACACTTTTTCGGGTATAATCCGGGAATCGGCGTGTCCGACCACCGGCCGAGGCGATAAGTTCGCCCGCTCACGAGCCCGCAAGATCGACCATGAACCAGTATCACGACCTGCTAGAGCGAATCCTGAGCGACGGTGCCGAGAAGCACGACCGCACCGGCACAGGCACGCTGTCGGTGTTCGGCCATCAGATGCGCTTCAAGCTCAGCGATGGCTTCCCCGTCCTGACCACCAAGAAGCTGTCGCTGAAGGCGATCATCCATGAGCTGCTGTGGTTTTTGGCAGGCGACACCAACATCAAATATCTCAAGGACCACGGCGTCTCGATCTGGGATGAATGGGCAGATGCCAATGGCGATCTCGGTCCGGTCTATGGATCGCAGTGGCGCTCGTGGCCGGCGCCCGACGGACGGAGCATCGATCAGATCACCAATGTCATCGACATGATCAAGCGCAATCCGGACTCGCGCCGGCTGATCGTAACGGCGTGGAATCCGGCCGAGATAGATCAGATGGCACTGCCGCCATGTCATTGTCTTTTCCAATTCTATGTCGTCAACGGCAAGCTCTCCTGCCAGCTCTATCAGCGCTCGGCCGACGTCTTCCTCGGCGTGCCGTTCAATATCGCCTCCTATGCGCTGCTGACGATGATGATCGCGCAGGTCACGGGTCTCAAGCCCGGCGACTTCGTCCACACTCTTGGCGACACGCATCTCTACTCGAATCACCTGGAGCAGGCGCGGCTACAACTGACGCGGCCGACGCGCACGCTGCCGGTGATGAAGATCAATCCGGATGTGAAGGACATCTTCGCGTTCCGCTATGAGGACTTCACCCTCGAAGGCTACGATCCGCATCCGCACATCAAGGCCGAGGTTGCGGTTTGACCGCAACGACGGCTGCCCCCCAGGTCGTCTTCGTCTATGCCGTCGCCGAGAATGGCGTGATCGGGCAGGGCAATGCTATTCCATGGCGGCTGAAGTCGGACATGCAGCGCTTCAAGGCGCTTACCATTGGCAAGCCCATCGTGATGGGCCGGAAGACGTTCGAGTCGTTTCCGAAGCCGCTGCCGGGACGGACCAATATCGTCATCACGCGCAATGCGGGCTATCAGGCCGCAGGCGCCGTAGTCACCACATCGCTTGCCGATGCACGCGCGGTGGCGACTGGCGATGCGCTGCGGCGTTTGGTCACTGAGATTGCCGTGATCGGCGGCGCCGAGATCTATGCCCAATGGATGGGGATCGCCGACCGTCTCGAAGTCACCGAAGTTCACGCGCAGCCGACCGGCGATACCTTTATGTCGCCGGTTGATCTCACTGTGTGGGAAGAAGTTGCGCGCGTCAGGAACGCTGCGGCGGGCGAGGACAGCGTCGATTTCTCCTATGTGACATATTGCCGGAGAGCGCCCCGTTAACCGCGTTTTCCGCCCGTTAACATTGACATTTGCGACCTCCGGCATAGCTCCAGCGATCAAGAACCCCGCGTTGTAAGAGCTGGGGGCGTCCCCTATAAAGCCATGCAGACGTGGCGAGACCGGTATGTCCGGCCGCGCAGAGGAGAGTGTTGAATGCCGTGGAAGAATCAAGGCGGAGGCCCATGGGGCTCTGGTCCGAAGGGACCTTGGGGTTCTGGTCCGCAATCGTCCGGACCGAGGCCGCCTGATCTTGAGGATCTGCTGCGCAAGGGGCAGGACCGTCTGCAGTCGATGCTGCCCGGCGGCTTCGTCAGCGGCATGGGCATCGCGCTCGTGCTCGCCGTGGCGCTCGTGATCTGGGGTCTGTCCGGTTTCTTCCGCGTGCAGTCCGAAGAGCTCGGTGTCGTCCTCCGGTTTGGCAAGCATGTCCGCACCGTGCAGCCCGGCCTCAACTATCATCTGCCCTATCCGATCGAGACCGTGCTGTTGCCGAAGGCGCTGCGCGTATCGACCCTGTCGGTCGGCATGTCGATCCTGGAAGACACCGGTCGCCGTGGCCGCACCATCCGGGATGTGCCGGAAGAAAGCCTGATGCTGACCGGCGACGAGAACATCGTCGATGTCGACTTCACCGTGTTGTGGCGTATCAAGCCCGACGGTGTCGGCAACTTCCTGTTCAACATCCAGAACCCCGAAGGCACCGTGAAAGCGGTCGCCGAAAGCGTGATGCGTGAAGTCGTTGGCCGCGCCAACATTCAGCCGATCCTCACCGGCGCACGCACCACCACCGAAACCCAGGTGCAGGAACTGATGCAGAAGACGCTCGACGGCTATAGCGCCGGCGTCCTGATCCAGCAGGTCCAGTTGCAGAAGGTCGATCCGCCGGCACAGGTGATCGATGCATTCCGTGACGTGCAGGCGGCACAGGCCGACGCCCAGCGTCTGCAGAACGAAGCCCAGACCTATACCAACCGCGTCGTTCCCGATGCGCGCGGTCGTGCTGCGCAGATACTGCAGGTCGCCGAAGGCTATCGCGAACAGGCGATCGCCGAAGCCAAGGGCCAGAGCGCGCGCTTCCTGAAAGTGTATGACGAGTACAAGAAGGCGCCGGACGTGACCCGTCAGCGTATCTATCTCGAAACCATGGAGCGGATCCTCGGCGGTGCCGAGAAGCTAGTCTATGACGGCGGCCAGGGCGCCGGCGCTTCGCAGGGCGTTGTGCCTTATCTTCCCTTGAATGAACTGACGCCGCGGCGTCAGCCTCCGGCGCCATCTGGTCAGCCTCAGCAGAGCGGGAGCACCCGATGAAAACCGGCATCTCAGGTATCGTTGCACTGATTGTAGTGCTGGTGCTGGTCATCGTGGGCTTCGGCTCGATCTATACGGTGCGCCAGACTGAACAGGCCCTCGTGGTGCGACTCGGTGAGCCCGTCCGCGTGGTCACCGAGCCCGGTCTGAACTTCAAGATCCCGTTCATCGACAGCGTGATCTCGATCGACAAGCGTATCCTCGATCTGGAGAACCCGGCTCAGGAAATCATCGCCAATGACCAGCGTCGTCTGGTGGTCGATGCCTTCGCCCGCTACAAGATCAAGAACGCGTTGCGCTTCTATCAGAGCATCGGGTCGATCCAGGCGGCGAACATCCAGTTGACCACGCTGCTCAACGCCGCGATGCGTCGTGTGCTCGGCGAGGTTACCTTCATCCAGATCGTGCGCGACGAGCGCGAGAACCTGATGAACAAGATCCGCGAGCAGCTCGACAAGGAAGCCGACGGTTACGGCATCTCCGTCGTGGACGTTCGTATCCGCCGCGCCGATCTGCCGGAGGCGAACAGCCAGGCGGTGTATCAGCGGATGCAGACCGAGCGTCAGCGGGAAGCCGCTGAATTCCGCGCGGGCGGTGGCCAGAAGGCGCAGGAGATTCGCTCCAAGGCCGATCGTGAAGCAACGGTGATCATCGCCGATGCCAACTCGACCGCTGAACAGACCCGCGGTGCCGGTGACGGCGAGCGCAACCGTCTGTTCGCTGAATCCTACGGCCAGGATCCGGAGTTCTTCGCGTTCTATCGCTCGATGACCGCTTACGAGAACGGATTGAAGAGCAACGACACCCGCTTCCTGCTGCGGCCGGATTCGGAGTTCTTCCGCTTCTTCGCCAATCCGTCGGGAAAGCCCCCCGCGGCAAAGCCGCAGTAACGGCGTCGCTGGTTAAGCTTACGCGGATACCTGTTTTGCGTTCGCTCCTACTCTGATCTAAGGATGAGGCGCGCCATCGTGGTGCGCCTCATTTGTTTTCAGAAAAGCGCCAAGAAAACTGCCAAGAAACTGCGGCCAGGGTGCGAAGGTTCGGGGAGTTGACGTCAGATGAGGTCCATAGCGTTTGCCGACTTCCTCATCGGCATCGGAATCCTGTTCATGTTCGAAGGCATCCTGTTCCTGGCATTTCCCGGATGGATGCGCCGCGCCATGAAGAGCGCGCTGCAAAGCCCTGACAATATCCTGCGTATCGCCGGTCTGGTCTCCGCCGTCGGTGGCCTGATCCTGATCTGGGCGATTCGGCGCTAGCCGCCACTCGTGATCTCTCCGGCGCGTCCGAAAAAGCTCTTGCAGATCAACGCGATCGTGCACGCTTACGTCTGCATTCCGCCGCAATCCCCGTCCCAGATGGGCCAGCCGGATGGCCCGCCCGAAGGCTTGCGCGATGTCGCCGTTCGGGCGCACTCTCAGTCAAATTTGCCGACTCTCTTTTGGAGACGTTTCCGACATGTCCATCGCTCATTCCTCTCTGAGCCTCGTTTCGCGCCGTGCACCGTATAGCGGCCTGCGTCCGCTGCTGACGGCGCTTTGTTTCGGCGCCGCGGTCGCCGCGTTTTCCGCGCCGGCCTCGGCCCGCGGGCCGGACGGGATCGCCGACGTTGCCGAGAAGGTGATCGATTCCGTGGTCAATATCTCGACCACCTCGACCGTCGAGGCGAAGAACAGCGACAAGGGGGAGGGCGGTGGCCGCGGGGCGATGCCGCAACTGCCGCCGGGCTCGCCGTTCGAAGAGTTCTTCGACGACTTCTTCAAGAACCGCGGCGGCCGCCCGGGCGGCGACAAGAATGGCGGCCTGCAGCCGCGCAAGACCAATTCGCTGGGCTCCGGTTTCATCATTGATGCCTCGGGTGTTGTGGTCACCAACAACCACGTCATTGACGGCGCCGACGAGATCAACGTCATCATGAATGACGGCACCAAGATCAAGGCCGAGCTGGTTGGCGTCGACAAGAAGACCGATCTGGCGGTGTTGAAGTTTACCCCGGTGAAGCCGGTGGTCGCCGTGAAGTTCGGCGACAGTGAAAAGCTGCGGCTCGGCGAATGGGTGATCGCGATCGGCAATCCATTCTCGCTCGGCGGCAGCGTCACTGCGGGCATCGTCTCGGCGCGTAACCGCGAGATCAGCAACAACAGCCCCTATGACAGCTACATCCAGACCGATGCCTCGATTAATCGCGGCAATTCGGGCGGTCCGCTGTTCAACCTCGATGGCGAAGTCGTCGGCGTGAACACGCTGATCATCTCGCCCACCGGCGGCTCCATCGGCCTCGGCTTCGCCGTGCCGTCGAAGACCGTGGTCGGCGTCATTGAGCAGCTGCGCGAATACAAGGAAGTCCGCCGCGGCTGGCTCGGTGTGCGCATCCAGCCGGTCACCGACGAGATCGCAGAAAGCCTGAACATCAAGCCGGCGCGCGGCGCGCTGATCGCCGGCGTCGACGACAAGGGCCCGGCCAAGCCCGCCGGCCTCGAGCCCGGCGACGTGGTGATCAAGTTCGACGGCCGTGACGTCAAGGAACCGAAGGACCTGTCGCGCATCGTTGCCGGCACCGCCGTCGGCAAGGCCGTCAATGTGCTGATCATTCGCAAGGGCAAGGAAGAGACCAAGCAGGTCACCCTCGGACGTCTCGAGGACGACAAGCCGGTGCAGGCCTCGATCAAGGCCACGCCGGAAGCCGAGAAGCCGGCGACGCAGAAGGCGCTGGGCCTGGACCTCACGGGTCTCAGCAAGGATCTGCGTACCAAGTACAAGATCAAGGACAGCGTGAAGGGTGTCATCGTGACCGGCGTCGATGCTGGCTCTGACGCCGCCGAGAAGCGCCTGGCTGCCGGCGACGTCATCGTCGAAGTCGCGCAGGAAGCGGTCACCAATGCCGCCGACGTGAAGAAGCGCGTCGATGCCTTGAAGAAGGACGGCAAGAAGTCGGTCCTGCTGCTGGTGTCGAATGCCGAAGGCGAGCTGCGCTTCGTGGCGCTGAGCGTGCAGTAGGGCGGTTCTTCTCCCTCCCTCAAGCGCGGCGTTGCCGCGCACAGCGGGGAGAGTGGTTGTCTGTTCTATCCCCACGTCATGGCCGGACTTGTTCCGGCCATCCACGTCTTGCTTGTGGCCAAGTCGTGGATACCCGGCATTCGCCGGGCATGACGGCGTTTGATTTTGGCGTTCGCGCGTCATGCGATGTCAGATTCAACTGTCAAACAGCCACTGCTCTTCAGACATGCGTCATCACCCCCAGTGTTTGCGGCGCGGGGGCGCCGTCGTGTTTCGCATTCCCGCCCCCTTGTGAGAGGGCGTGCGGAACGCCGGGTGCCCGTTGCACCCTTGGGCCTGATGCGAATGCGGTCTTCCGCAATTGTGAGTGCATCAGGACTTTCGGACGCGCTGGGCGAAGTGCCCGGCGTTCCGCCTGCTGTGTTTTTTCGGTTGCTTGCGCGTTGCCATGGCGAACGATCCCATCACCAAAATTACAGTCCCAGGGCGGAGGGACAGGGTGCCTCAAGCGAGTAAGCCGGACGCGTTTTGACTTGGTCGTCCGTCACACTGTCCAGGGGTCTTTCCATCTCAAGGCCAGCCGTCTCCTTGCCAGTGGCAGTGCTGGCGCAGATCCGTCCTGCCCGAAGACAGACGTCACCCCATGAACCGCGTGACGCCGCATCTCCGGCGTCCACCGCATCCCACCCCACGACCGTGACGATCGCGATCGCCCCTCTCGAAGGGGTAGGACGAATAAGAAAATAATCTATATAAGGATATTGTCAAGGAGAGATAGGAAAAAATGTTTGATGCGGCTCCGCATCCCCCAAAAAAACTGTCATTCCAGGGCACGCCGGGACGATACGCGGACGAATGCGGACCCTGCTGGGCTTGGTATCGATGGCCTCTCTGCCCCGGACGACCTGTGCCATGCGCCATGATGCCCGCGCAGCGGCGCTTGCTAGTGTGGCGTCTGAACGATCAGCCGAAGACACTTCATGAATTGCTTTTCGGCTCCCTTGGGGAGTCTTTGCAGGATAGCTCGCTCGACTGACGCGTCCCGTGTCATGACGCGATTCAGCATGGCTGCACCGTCAGGTGCCAGAAACAGCTCATAGGCACGTCGATCTCCGGGCGCCGGTCGCCGCTCAAGCAGGTGTCGCTCCACCAGTCGCTTCACCATTTCGGCGACGGTATTGCGATCCAAGAAAAGATGCTCGGCAAGCATGTTCTGGCTGAGGCCGGGACGTTGGTAGATCGCAACCAGTGTCGCCTTCTGCCGCGGGGTAATTTGCTCATCGGCAAACTCGCGCGAGAACCGTTCCTCAGCGGCGAAATGTGCCCTGCGCAATAAATGCGACACGACGTCTTCGAGTCGAAAGCGGTCGAGGATGGACCGCACCGGCGCCGTCAGCGCGGCCTCGGCGCCACGGGAAGGCAGGGACGATGCGGAAGCCTTGCCGGTCGCCGTTCTGCGCGATGAGCCCGACATCCTGGTTCGGCGTTTGGTCGTTGTTCTGGTCATGGTGGTCCGACACGATCTGCAGATATTGCCGTACGAGCGATCACATCGCGATGCACGAATAGGCAGTTCACGCTCTAGCACTGCGTAGAAAGCCCAACAAGATAGCAGCATACTTCGGCTTCTTCGATACGAGCGGTGACTTCTGCTGACTTCAGTGTAGTCGGTGCGAGTTCCGTTTTCTTGACAGTAGTCGGGGCAATCGCTAGCTTTTGATAAGAGACGTATACGTACAAATTTGCGAGATGCTGCATGACGTGCGACGAGGCGAGAGCAACATGACGACCGATCCTCAAGCAGTTGTCGTGGAGGGCATGGCAACGCCGCGCGGCCGCTATCCGCACTTCAAGCGTGCCGGTGACCTGGTCTTCGTTTCCGGAACAAGCTCGCGACGCGCGGATAACACGATAGCCGGCGCGAGCGCCGATGCCATGGGAACGGTGACGGTCGATATCCAGTTACAGACCCGCGCGGTGATCGAGAATATTGCGAGGATAATAAGCGAGGCCGGCGGCGGACTGTCCGATATCGTCGAAGTCAGCACGTTCCTCGTCAATATGAACGACTTTGGCGGGTACAACGACGTGTACGCCGAATTTTTCGGCTCCGACGGTCCTGCGCGGACGACGGTCGCCGTTCACCAGCTTCCGCATCCGCATCTGCTGATCGAGATCAAGGCTATCGCCTACCTGCCCCAATCCCGCACCTGACCTTGTCCGGAGGATTACCCATGCCCATGACACGCCGCCATCTCTTGCAGGGCGTCGCCGCTTCAGCCGCACTCTGGAGTGGTCGCGCGTTGGCGCGACCATCGCTGGCCCGGATCATGGTTGGTTTCGCGGCTGGTGGGACGCTCGACGTGATCGGCCGCCGGCTCGCCGATCAGCTCGGCGGGAATTTTGCCGACTCGGTCATCGTCGAAGGTCGTACCGGCGCTGGTGGTCGCATCGCGATCGACGCCACCAAAACTGCCACGCCTGACGGCACGACCATCGTACTCTCGCCATCCTCGCCGATCGTCATCTTTCCGCATGTCTACACGAAGCTGAGCTATGATCCGGTCGCGGATCTTATTCCGATCACGCCAGTGTGCTCGAATGCGCAAACCTTCGTCGTCGGAAAGGCCGTTCCTGAATCGGTCAAGACACTGCGGGATTTTATTGGCTGGGCCAAAGTCAACAAGACGTTCTATGCCACGCCGGCTGCCGGCTCGATCATGCATTTCCAGGGCTGGGCGTTTGCCCAGCAGGCCGGCATTGAGATGACTCATGCGCCCTATCGCGGAATGGCGGCGATTGTGCCGGACCTGCTGTCGGGCACGATGCCGACATCGATGGCGGTGACCGGCGACATTCGCCAACATGTAGAATCAGGAGCGCTGCGCGCGCTCGCGGTCACGAGCGCGCAGCGATCGCGCTTCTTGCCGAATGTGCCCACATTCGCCGAACTCGGCTTTGACCAGGTCACCGGAGTTGATTGGTACGGGCTCTTCGCGCCCGCCAAGACGCCGCAGCCGATCGTCGAACAATTGCAGCAAATGGTTCACGCCGCGATGAAGGCGAAGCCGGTCGCAGAATTTCTCGAGCAAATGGGATTTGACAGTTACACGCTCGATTCCAAGCAGCTTGCGAGCCGCATTCAGGAGGAGACAGCGCGCTGGGCTCCGGTCGTCAAACAATCGGGATTTCAGCTCGACAATTGAGCTCTTGGATGAGAGCGCTGCCGTGACTGCCGCTTCGCCATGCTAACGGTGGTCGTGGCTCCTGGCATGCGCCGGGACGACGGAAACAGCCGGCTTTCTCGCAGGAGCGCGATCCTGCCCGAAAACCGGGGCTTTCGGAGTGAGGCTCTAGCTCACAAATTCGCTGCGCTTGTAGCCCTGCGCATAGAGCAACGCCGTAAGATCGCCGTGATCGATCCGGGCTGCCGCCGCCGCTGCCACGGCAGGCTTGGCGTGATAGGCGACGCCGAGACCGGCGTCCTGGATCATGGCGAGATCGTTGGCGCCGTCGCCGACGGCCATGGTGTCGAGATTGTCGAGATCGAAGGACTCGCGCAGCTCGACCAGCGTGGCGAGTTTCGCAGCCTTGCCGAGGATCGGCTCGGCGACGGTGCCTGTCAACTTGCCATCAGCGACATGCAACACGTTGGCGCGATTTTCCTGGAAGCCGACGAGCTCGGCGACCTTGCTGGTGAACAGCGTGAAGCCGCCGGAGACCAGACACGTATAGGCGCCATTGGCGCGCATGGTCTGCACCAGCTCGCGGCCGCCGGGCGTCAGCGTGATGCGCGAGGCCAGGACCTCGTCGACAACGTCGACCTTCAGATCCTTCAGGAGCGCAACGCGTTCGCGCAGCGCCGGCTCGAATTCGATCTCGCCGCGCATGGCGCGTTCGGTGATGGCGGCGACATGGGCCTTGAGGCCGGCGAAGTCGGCGAGCTCGTCGATACATTCCTGGCCGATCATGGTGGAATCCATGTCGGCGAGAAAAAGCTTCTTGCGCCGGTCGCTGACAGGCTGCACGACAACGTCGATCGGCATGTCGCCGCGGGCTGCGCGCAGGCGGTCGCCGAGCGCGAGCACGTTGTGGTCGCTGGTGAAGAGGATGTCGGCGGCGACGCCGTCGCTCAGCCAGTGCGCTTCGGTGTCGCCCGGCAGAAGTGCGCGCAGACCGTCGACCACCGTGCTATCGAGAGCGGGATTGGCGGGGTTGCAGATCAGGGTCGCAACGAGAGACATGACGTGAGTTCCAGGCCAGACAACAGAGCGCTGCTTATCGCAGGGCCGACCGCCAGCGGCAAGTCGGCGCTGGCGCTGGCCGTGGCGCGCGCGCGGGACGGCGTGGTCATCAATACCGACAGTATGCAGGTCTATCGCGACCTGCGCGTGCTCACCGCGCGGCCGACGGTTGAGGAAGAGGCGCTGGCGCCGCACCGGCTCTACGGGAGTGTCGATGCTGCCGTGAACTTCTCCGCCGGGGCGTGGGTGGATGAAGCCGCGCGCGTCCTTGCCGAGGTGCGGGCGCAAGGCAGGCTGCCGATCTTCATCGGCGGCTCCGGACTATACTTCAAGGCGCTAACGCGCGGGCTCTCGGCCGTACCACCCGTCGCCGCCGAGGTGCGCGACGATGTACGCGCGCGCCTGGAAAGGGATGGGCCGGAGGCGCTGCATGCGCAGCTCGCTTTGGTTGATCCGGTCTCCGCCGCGCGGCTCAATCTGCGCGACCGCACGCGCATCGCGCGCGCGCTGGAAGTCGTGGAAGCGACCGGACGTTCGCTCGCCGACTGGCACGGCGAGGGCCTGCCGCCGCTGCTGCCGCCGGGCACATTCACCGCGATTTTTCTCACGCCGGAGCGCGATGAACTCTATGCGCGGATCGATGCGCGGTTCGAGCGTATGCTGGATGAGGGCGCGCTGGACGAGGTCGCGGCGCTCGCGGCACGCGGTCTGGACCCGCTGCTGCCGGCCATGAAAGCGCATGGCGTGCCAGCGCTGATCCGGCATATTCGCGGCGAGATCTCGCGCGACGAAGCTTGCGTGGTCGGGCAGGCGGATACGCGGCACTACGCCAAGCGGCAGTTCACCTGGTTTCGGCATCAACTGCCGGAGTTCGCATGGGTGACGCCGGAGGAGGCGGGGGCGAGGGTGGCCACCGGCGTTAGTAACTAACGCACCGTCATGGCCGGGCTTGACCCGGCCATCCACGTCTTCGCTTGTGGCCAAAGGCGTGGATGCCCGGCATGCGCCGGGCATGGCGGTTGAGGGGCGGTGCCTTCGAAACCCGAGGGCGCATACCAGCCCGCCCGATTTTTCTGCTCGCCGAACGCCGAAGACCCAGCTAGGCTTCAAAATCAGCGCGATCACAGCAACTTCCCTTGACATCCCCCGTTTGCTGGCTATGTTCCGCGCAAGTTTTGAAAAGTCGGACTGATCCTGTGCGCAACAAAGTTACAAATCTCCTTATTATCGTGGTACCCTGGCGCACCGCCGGGGGTAGCTGACGGCTACCCACGAACCGAGCGGTGTGCACAGGGTCCTGAACGGGCCCTTTTTTATTGTCTGAACTTCAAGCTTTCCGAACCCAGCGACTATCCAGACCAAGCCGCGCCGCAGAGCGCATCCGGAGCGAACCATGAGCGACAGCAAGCCTCACGATCCCAATCAGATGACCGGCGCAGCGATGATCGTGCGCGCGCTTGCTGATCATGGCGTCAAGCACATCTTCGGCTATCCCGGCGGTGCGGTGCTTCCGATCTATGACGAGATCTACCAGCAGTCCGAGGTCGAGCACATTCTGGTCCGCCACGAGCAGGGCGCCGGCCATGCCGCCGAAGGCTATGCGCGCTCCACCGGCCTGCCGGGCGTCGTGCTGGTGACGTCCGGTCCGGGCGCCACCAACATGGTGACGCCGCTAGCCGACGCGCTGATGGATTCGATCCCGCTGGTCTGCATCACCGGTCAGGTCCCGACGCATCTCATTGGTAACGACGCGTTCCAGGAATGCGACACGGTCGGCATCACGCGGCCCTGCACCAAGCACAACTGGCTGGTCCGCGACGTCAACGATCTCGCCAAGGTTCTGCATGAAGCCTTCTACGTTGCGACAACGGGCCGACCGGGTCCGGTCGTCGTCGACGTGCCGAAGGACGTGCAGTTCGCCACCGGCACCTATCATCCGCCGCGCAAGTCGGACGTCCATATCTCCTATTCGCCGCGCGTGAAGGGCGATGCCAATGCGATCCGCAAGGCGGTGTCGATGCTGGCGGGCGCCAAGAAGCCGATCATCTATTCGGGCGGCGGCGTTATCAATTCGGGCCTCGCAGCATCGAAGCTGCTGCGCGAACTGGTCGAGGTCACCGGCTTCCCGATCACCTCGACGCTGATGGGCCTCGGCGCCTATCCGGCGTCCGGCCCGAACTGGCTCGGCATGCTCGGCATGCACGGCACTTACGAAGCCAACATGGCGATGCATGACTGCGACGTCATGCTGTGCGTCGGCGCGCGCTTCGACGACCGCATCACCGGCCGGACCGATGCGTTCTCGCCGAACTCGAAGAAGATCCACATCGACATCGATCCGTCGTCGATCAACAAGAATATCCGCGTCGATATCCCGATCATTGGCGATTGCGGCAATGTGCTGGGCGACATCCTGCAGGTGTTCAAATCCGAGGCGAAGAAGCCGGACACCAAGGACTGGTGGAAGACCATCGCCACCTGGCGCGCGCGCAATTCGCTGGCCTACAAGAAGAACGACGATGTGATCCTGCCGCAATTCGCGATCCAGCGGCTGTTCGAGGCGACGCGCGGTCATGACACCTACATCACCACCGAAGTCGGCCAGCATCAGATGTGGGCGGCGCAGTTCTTCGGCTTCGAGGAGCCGCATCGCTGGATGACGTCGGGTGGTCTGGGCACCATGGGTTATGGCCTGCCGGCGGCGCTGGGCGTGCAGGTCGCGCATCCGGACTCGCTGGTCATCGATATCGGCGGCGACGCCTCGGTGCAGATGACGATGCAGGAAATGTCGGCGGCGGTTCAGCATGAACTGCCGATCAAGATCTTCATCCTCAACAACCAGTATATGGGCATGGTGCGCCAGTGGCAGCAGCTGCTGCATGGCAACCGGCTGTCGCATTCGTATTCCGAAGCGCTGCCGGATTTCGTCAAGCTTGCTGAGGCCTATGGCGGTGTCGGCTTCCTGTGCAGCAAGCCCGGTGATCTCGACGGCGCGTTGCAGGAGATGATCAAGGTGAAGAAGCCGGTGCTGTTCGACTGCCGCGTCGCGGCGCTGGAGAACTGCTTCCCGATGATCCCGTCGGGCAAGGCCCATAACGAAATGCTGCTGCCGCTGGAAGCGAATGACGAAGCCACGGCTGCGGCCTTCGCCGGCGGTAAAGCGCTGGTTTGATAAGTTCTGGAAAGACAACGACAATGGAACAGCCTGCCTCCGCCTATTTCATGGAAGAGCGTCACGATCCCAACGAGACGCATACGCTGACGGTGCTCGTCGCCAATGAGCCGGGCGTGCTCGCACGCGTCATCGGGCTTTTTTCGGGCCGCGGTTACAACATCGAAAGTCTCACGGTCTCGGAGACCGAGAGCCACAAGCATGTCTCGCGCATCACCATCGTCACCACGGGCACGCCGATGGTGATCACGCAGATCAAGCATCAGCTCGATCGCATGATCCCGGTGCACCGCGTCGTCGACATGACACTGACCGGCCGCTCCATCGAGCGTGAGCTTGCCATGGTGAAGCTGCGCGGCACCGGCGAGCATCGCGTCGAGGCGCTGCGCCTCGCCGAAGCGTTTCGTGCGCGCGTCATCGACGCCACCATCGAGAGCTTCGTGTTCGAGATCACCGGCAATACCGGCAAGATCAACCAGTTCATCGACCTGATGCGGCCGCTTGGCCTCGTCGAGATCTCGCGCACCGGCGTCGCCGCCATCAGCCGCGGACCGGAGGGGATGTAGCCTCCGCGCATCGCAGTCATGAAACCTCTCGACATCGCGTTGGCCGTCGCAGTGGCCGTGATCTGGGGCGTCGGCTTCGTGCTGACCCGGATGGCGGTCGACGAGATGTCGTCGACGCTGCTCACCACGCTGCGCTTCGGCATCACGGCGCTGCCGTGCCTGTTCCTGCCGAAGCCGAAGCTGTCATGGCTGCTGATCGTCGCGACAAGCTGGCTGCTGGTGGCGCAGTTTCTGGCGCAGACCTATGGCATGGCGCATGGCGTGCCGGCGGGGTTGACCTCGGTGATCGTGCAGAGCCAGGCGCTGTTCACGGTTGGGGCCGCCGCGCTGTTCCTGCGGGAATTGCCGACGCGGCAGCAGGTGATTGGTATTGTCATTGCGATGGGCGGGCTGCTGATGATCTGCTTCACGGTCGGTTATGACTTCAGCGTGTTCCCCTTCATGGTGCTGATGACCGCGCCGGTGAGCTTTGCGTTTTCCAATCTGCTGCTGCGGCGCGCGCAGGGCGTGCCGATGCTCGACCTGTTCGCCTGGATCAGTCTCGTCGCGCTACTGCCGCTGCTCGTTGTGCTGTTCAGTGTCGATGGCGCTAGCACGACGTGGCAGTCGCTCACGCATGCCTCGTTGAAGGCGTTCGCCTGTGTGCTGTTTCTCGCGGTAGTCGGCACCACGCTGGGTTACTGGATCTGGGGCCGGCTGCTGCGTGATTATTCCGCCGCACAGGTCGTGCCATTCGCGCTGCTGGTGCCGTTTATCGGCGCGGCCGCGTCGAGCGTCACGTTCGGTGAAACATTTGGACCGCTGCGTCTCGCCGGCATGATCGTTGTTGTGCTGGGCATCGCGGTGATGCTGCTGTCGAAGCGCCCACCCATTCTTGTCGAGGTGGTTTGAGGTCATGTCGCAACAACTCTTGTTCGCCTTTATCGTGTTCGCCATCGTGATGTTCTTCACGCCCGGCCCGAACAACATCATGCTGCTCGCGTCGGGGCTCAATTTCGGCTTTCGTCGCACGCTGCCGCATGTCTTCGGCGTCACCGTTGGTTTTGCCTTCATGGTCGCCGTCACGGGCCTCGGATTGGGGGCGGTCTTCACCTCCTATCCGGTGCTGCACACCATCCTGAAATATGCCGGCGCGGCGTATCTCGTTTATCTCGCCTTTGCGATCGGGATGTCCGGTCCGCCCAATCCCGGTGACGCCGAACGGCGCCGGCCGATGACGTTTTTCGGCGCCGCGCTGTTTCAATGGGTCAACGTCAAGGGCTGGGTGATGGTGATCGGCACCATCACCGCCTATGCGGCGATTGCGAACTATCCCTGGAACATCCTGCTGCAGGTCACCCTGTCGCTGCTGCTCGGGTTCGTGTCCTGCGTCACCTGGGTGCTGTGCGGCACATCGCTGCAATCGCTGGTAAAATCGCCTGGCGCGGTCAGGGCGTTCAATATCGTCATGGGGCTGCTGCTGCTGGCCTCCCTGTATCCGGTGCTGGTCGAGCTATGAGCCCGACGCGCAGCGTAAAATCACCGTCGCGGGCTTGTCTCGCGGCACCCGTCGCCCTAGAAACCGGCGGCAATTCATGGTCATCCACCACGCGGTGGTGACCCGTTCGAACGGGCAGCTTTGAAATATAGTTGCTGAAGAGAGGAAATACCCATGCGAGTTTATTACGATCGCGACGCCGACCTGAACCTGATCAAGGGCAAGAAGGTCTGCATCGTCGGCTATGGCAGCCAGGGCCATGCCCACGCGCTGAACCTCAAGGACAGCGGCGTCAAGGACGTCGTGATCGCGCTCCGCAAGGGCTCGGCCACCGCGAAGAAGGCGGAAGCCGCCGGCTTCAAGGTGATGGAAGTTGCCGAGGCCGCCAAGTGGGCCGACCTGATGATGATGCTCACCCCGGACGAATTGCAGGGCGACATCTATCGCGACCACATGCACGACAACATGAAGAAGGGCGCTGCGCTCGTCTTCGCACACGGCCTCAACGTGCACTTCAACCTGCTCGATCCGCGTGAAGACTTGGACGTGCTGATGATCGCGCCGAAGGGCCCCGGCCACACCGTGCGTTCGGAATATCAGCGCGGCGGCGGCGTGCCCTGCCTGATCGCGGTTCACAAGGATGTCTCGGGCAACGCCCATGACCTCGGCCTGAGCTATGCCTCGGCAGTGGGCGGCGGCCGCGCCGGCATCATCGAGACCTCGTTCAAGGAAGAGTGCGAAACCGATTTGTTCGGCGAGCAGGCCGTTCTCTGCGGTGGCACCGTCGAGCTGATCCGCGCCGGCTTCGAGACGCTGGTGGAAGCCGGCTACGCGCCGGAAATGGCTTACTTCGAGTGCCTGCACGAGCTGAAGCTGATCGTCGACCTGATCTATGAAGGCGGCATCGCCAACATGAACTACTCGATCTCCAACACGGCGGAATACGGCGAATACGTCACCGGCCCGCGCATCGTCACCTCGGAGACCAAGGCCGAGATGAAGCGCGTGCTGACCGACATCCAGTCCGGCAAGTTCGCCCGCGACTGGATGCTGGAAAACAAGGTCAACCAGGCCTCGTTCAAGGCGACGCGCCAGCGCAATAACGCGCATCCGATCGAGGAAGTGGGCGCCAAGCTCCGCGACATGATGCCGTGGATCAAGGAAAAGGCGCTGGTTGACAAGACCAAGAACTAAGCGCTTTTCAAAATCACAGCTACCAACGGGATCGCGGCAACGCGGTCCCGTTTTAGTTTGCGGGCACTGCCACGCGCGCCCGGCGACGTTTCAGCACGGCAGCTGCGATCCGCAGTGCCATCACCACAATCAACGGCATCAGGAACCAGACATAGTTCGGCATTTGCGGAATGCGCATGCCGAAGCTCACCATGAACTGGAACCAGAGATAATAGATGCCGGTCGTGTGCAGGATGCGCCATGCACGCGGGCCGATCGTGGCCGCCGTCCGGTCGAATGACGTTACCGCCATCGCGATGATGAAGGCATAGCCGATGCCGCCGAAGATGTAGGAGGCGGGCGTCGTTGCCGCAGCGTAGTCAGCGGGCGCCACCGCGGCGAAGCAGCCGATGGCGACAGCGTGGATGGCGTGAGACGCTGCGAAGGTCAGCCCGAGATAACGGCGGTTGCGTCGCAGCCAGCGCGTGCCGGATGTGGGCCACAGCAGGGCCAGCGCGGATGCTGCGAAAGCGAGGCAGAAGAACAGCAGCGAGCTGCGCGCCGTGAACCGGATTACCATCCTGATGCCGTCGACCTCGAAGCCGCGCATGCCGGCGATCCAGACGCTGAGCGCGGTGAGGACCAGCGTCAGTACGGCGAGCAGCCGCCAGCCTTCGAACCAGTTGCGACGACCTGATGTCATGACGTTCCCCTGTGTTGCCATATGTAATCACCAGTTACATTTGGGGCGGGCGATCCAGTCAATTGTGTAATCGGTGATTACATTCACGATACGGTGATGCTATGCTGAGGCATGTCCAAGTCCGCAAAGCCGCCGCCGTCCAGATCAGCATCGAAGCCGCCTGTGCGAAAACGAGCCGCCCGGCCATCGGTCGTGCCACGTGCCGCGAAGGGGCGAACGGCAACATCGCCGAAGACCTATCATCACGGCGATCTGCGCCGTGTGCTGATTGCGGCGGCGCTTGAACTGGCCGAGGAGGGCGGCGCGGATGCCGTCAGCGTGCGCGAGGCTGCGCGCCGTGCCGGAGTTTCGCCGGGAGCGCCGTTCCGGCACTTCCCCAGCCGCAATGACCTGATGAGCGCGGTGGCCGAAGAGGCTCAGCGCCGCTTCCGTAGTGCGATTGCTGCCGCGATCGCCGAAACGTCCTCCGAGGATCCGCTGGTTCGGTTTCGCGCGTTTGGCCTGGCCTATCTGCGCTGGGCGATGAAAAATCCTGCGCATTTCGAGGTGATCTCGAGCGGGAAGTATTTCGCCCATGACCAGTCGGCGGTGGTGCGTGAGGACAATGCCGAACTGATCGACATGACCGGGCAATTGCTCAGTGATGCGCAGGACAGGGGCCAGTTGCGCTCCGCGGATCTCCGCATCATGAAGATCGCAGGTCGCGCGCTGGTCTATGGCTTCGCCCGCATGAATATCGACGGACATTTTCCGCGCTGGGGTGTCGTGGATGCCGAGGCGGATCAGATGGCCGAGGCGATCATCACGCTGTTCGTCGATGGGATCGCAAAGCCTGTCTGAACAGCGATTCCGTTCGAATATGCATCAAGCCTGCGCGGCTTGCTGTCGCAGATCGACAAGAGCGTGCCGATCGTCAAAAACCAATGAGGCCGCGATCCGTAACTCTCGCCGTGACCGCGGCGATGCGGTCTCGGTCCCGGCCGAATTTACGGGCCATCACATCTCAGGTGCTTTTCATGCGATCAATCGTCATCACCGGCGTCTCCACGGGCATCGGCCACGCCACGGCGAAGCTTCTGCTCGCGCGTGGCTTTCGCGTGTTCGGTAGCGTGCGCAGGCAGGCCGATGCCGAGCGCTTGCAAGCCGAGTTCGGCGCAAACTTCATCCCGCTGCTGTTCGATGTAACCGACGAGGCCGCTGTGTTGGCCGCCGCTGCGCAGGTACGCGCCGCGCTGAACGGCGAGACGCTGGCGGGCCTCGTCAACAATGCCGGCGTTGCGGTGCCGGGCGCGCTGCTCGATCTGGCGGTGGATGAATTTCGCGCGCAGATCGAGATCAATGTGATGGGCCCGGTGATCGTCACCAAGGCTTTCGCGCCGCTGCTTGGCGCCGATCCCGCGCTGACGGGCGCGCGCGGGCGCATCGTGATGATGAGTTCGGTGTCTGGCCAGTTCGGCAATCCGCTGCTGTCGCCCTATAGCACCTCGAAATTCGCGCTGGAGGGATTGGCCGAAAGCCTGCGCCGCGAATTCATGCTGTTCGGCATCGATGTGCTGGTGATCGCGCCGGGGGCCGTGCGCACGCCGATCTGGGACAAGGCCGAGGCCATCGATATGGCGCGCTTCGATTCGTCGCCGTTTGTGCCGGCGCTAACGAAGCTGCGCGAGATGCTGATGAAGCTGGCGAAGAACGGGCTGCCGCCGGAGCGGATCGCCGAACTGGTCCACAGGGTGCTGACCGCATCCCGTCCGAAGCTACGCGTGGTGGCTGCAGCCGGTCCAGACCTTCGTCGCCGGCTGGCTGCCAAGGCGTTGGCTGGATCGCATTGTCGGCCGCCAACTTGGGTTGGCGTCGCGCAAGCGAGCTGGCTTCTAGAAACCGGCCGGGAAGGGTCTGAGCGGCCTCATGCCGTGAAAATCACCTTTGCGCGGCCCGGACGTCATCGTGATCGCAGTTGCCAGTGTCGGGCTCGGATAGCCGGAGGGAAGAGGAGGGAATGGGCCAGCCACGCGAACGACGGCGAGGAACGCACCGTCGAGTTCGGTATCCCCGGAGCTGCGGAGAACCTTTGACTCGATCAGGCGACCGCTGCGGTCGACGCGAAAGCCGACGACGGTTTGTCCCCGCACCGACAGCCTGCCGAGATTGCGGGCCGTGCGATTGATCTTGATATCGACGCCGCGGCGCCACTCCGCCATGGCCGGGCCCCGTCGGCTGGGCGCGGAGGACTGTGCGTTCGCTTCGGGAGGGCCAAGCAGAGGTGCAACAAGAACGAGTAACAGGGCTGCGAGAAAAGGCGCGTGACGACGGGTCATACGACGGGACTTTCGGGAATACTCGGATCCAAGTGCAGCAGTAAGCAGGTCAGCGTGTCTGATGTCGTCGCATCCATGCAGGCCTCGTGATCGCTATCTGCTGTTGAAGCTGATCGGCACAGTGAAAACGAGCTTCTTTTTCGGAAGGCCGTTGGGACCGAGAGGGATGGGACTGGCGAGCTGGACGGCCTGCCGGGCCGCGCGGTCGAGCGCTGCAGATCCCGAACTCCTGATGATCCCGATGTCCGTCAGCCTGCCGGACGGCAAGAGCACGAAATGAACCAGGGCCATGCCGCCTTCACCCTCCATGGCCGCCTGCGGCGGATACTGGACGGAGCCGAGGATGCGATAGGTAATGCTTGCTCGCAGGCGGGCGATTTCGGCGGCTCGCACGCGTGCCCGCAGAGCAATGCAATGCGGTTCTTCGGATCTCGCGCATTCATGAGGTGGATGAGCGACACTGCGCGCCTGTACCTGCGCCGCGAACGCGACAAGGACGAGTGCGGCGAGTACCAGCGATACGGCCGAAGCGATCGAGCGGGTGCGCGTATCGCGCAGGCCCGCATCATGGCGTCCTGACGGGACGAACATTGGCGTGGTTATCCTGATGACGATGAGGGCGGTTTGGCTGGCTGCTACCATAGGTATTATATTGCGGAGATGGCATCCGCAAGACTGGGAAGACGGCCGAGACCTGTCTTGCCGCGCCTATGGGTCGCATTTACCTGTCTTGATCTGGTCCTACCAGATTGGTAGGGTCAACCCATGTTTGCCGCAGTCAGCACCGATACGTCCGACGCCGTCCGGAAAATGCTCGAATTCGTCCGGCACCACCGGCTGGCGAAAGGCGATCGGCTGCCGTCGGAGCGCGATCTGTCGGAGCGGTTCGGGGTGACGCGCGGATCGGTCCGCGAGGCGCTGGCGGTGCTCGATGCCATGCGCATCACCGAGCGGAAGCCCAAATCAGGCATCTATCTGCGCAACGCGCTGGAAGACAGCGGGCTCGATGCGCTGGTGCTGCAGGCCGACCTTGGCCTGCCGTTCAGCGCGGAGGTGACGCGCGATGTCACCGAGGCCAGAATTCTTTGCGAGGAACAGGCGTTCAGGCTGGCCTGCCAGCGCCGCACCGACGCCGATCTCGCGAAGCTGCATCAGCTGCTCGACACCTATGCGGCGCTCGTCGCCAAGGGCAGCAACCTCGCCGATGAGGACGTGGCATTCCATCTCGCCGTCGTCGCGTCGAGCCAGAACCGCGTGCTGGTGCGCACGCTGACGCCGCTGATGCTGATGAGCACGGGCTGGCGGCGCCGCTATTTCGCCTCCGCCGAGATCCGCCAGCGCTCGCTCATTGATCACCGCGCTTTCGTTGCGGCGATCGCAGCGCGCGACGAAGCGACAGCCACGATGCTGGTGCATCGCCACGTGCAGACCGCCGCCGAAGACGTGCGAGCGCTGGCCGAGCAGGGCGCCACGGACTCCGACGTTAAGGACTGATCACGACGAACACACGCATCTGACGAGCCGTTCAACAATCCCGACAAACGGGAAGGCTCGGATCGAATACGGCAACGGCCGTCACTTATGGAAACGCAAAAGAAGGACAGAAAATGCGTATCACCACGACTTCCAGGGCCGCGCCAGCGGCCGCCAGCACCATGGCTGCGTTCGCAGCTGCGATTGCTATGGCAGCAAGCCCCGCACTGGCGCAGAAGACATACGGCCCCGGCGCCTCTGACACCGAAATCAAGATCGGCAACACGGTGCCCTATAGCGGTCCGGCCTCAGCCTACGGCATTCTCGGCAAGGCCTACGGCGCCTATTTCAAGAAGATCAACGATGAGGGCGGCATCAACGGGCGCAAGATCGTCTTCATCTCCTATGATGACGCCTATTCGCCGCCGAAGACCGTGGAGCAGACGCGCAAGCTGGTCGAGAGCGACGAGGTGATGGCCATCGTCGGCAATGTCGGTACCGCCGCGAACGCCGCGATCCAGAAATACGTCAATGCCAAGAAGACGCCGCAACTGTTTCTCGCGACCGGCGCTACCCGCTGGAACGATCCGAAGCAGTTTCCGTGGACCATGGGCTGGCTGCCGAGCTACCACGCCGAAGCCGCGGCCTATGCGAAGTATCTCCTGAAGGAGAAGCCGGATGCCAAGATCGGCGTGTTCTATCAGAACGACGATTTCGGCAAGGACTATGTCAAGGGACTGAAGGAAGGCCTTGGCGACAAGGCCTCAACAATGATCGTGATGGAGACGAGCTACGAGGTCTCCGAGCCGACCGTCGACTCCCACATCGTCAAGCTGAAGGCGGCCGGCGTCGATACGATCTTCTCTTTCGCCACCGGCAAGTTCGCCGCGCAGTCGATTAAGAAGGTTGCCGAGCTCGGCTGGAAGCCGTTGCACATCGTGCCTAATGCGAGTTCGTCGCTCGGCAGTGTGCTGCGTCCGGCGGGCCTCGACAATGCGCAGGACGTGGTGTCCGCGACCTTCGCCAAGGATCCTACCGACCCGCAGTGGAAGGACGATCCGGGCATGCAGAAATTCTACGCCTATGTCGAAAAGTACATTCCGGAAGGGAAGGCGATGGAGAGCACCGTGCTGTCCGGCTACAGCATCGCCCAGACCATGGTCGAGGCGCTCCGGCAGTGCGGCGACGATCTCACCCACGAGAACCTGATGAAACAGGCCGCCAACCTCAAGAACGTGCAGCTCGACGGGCTGCTGCCGGGCGTGACGGTCAACACCAGCCCGACCGACTTCTCGCCCATCGACCAGTTCCAGATGATGAGCTTCAAGGGCGAGCGCTGGCAGCGCTTCGGCGAGATCATCAAGGGCGAGACGCCAACCGCAGTGCGGTAGGCGAGGGATGACGACGGCAGGCGGCGCCCGGACCGGCACCTTCTGCGTCGAAAGGTTCATTGTCCGTTCATGACGCCTGTATTACGATTTTGTGACATTCCGCAGGGTCCGGTCGCGGTGTGAGCCGGCTGGTCGTCGCCAGACAGGGCAGTCTTCTTGCCGGGTGTTCGCAGGCAAGCCATGCTGCCGTCGCCGATCTCAGTCTCTCCGGCGCAAGCCGGCCGCCGCTTCAAGGAGCGATTGGCGGCCGCCTGGCAGTATGTTCGGCACTGGCCGCTGCGCACGGCGCTGATCGCTGCGATCCATACGCTCGCGTTCTATGTTCTGGCCTCGGTCGAATACGGCCCGTTCGCAATGACGCTGGCGCTACTCACCTGGGCCTTGCTGAATTTTCTGTTCCTCGCGTTGTTCAAGCGGCCCGGCGTCAGCGCGGTGCTGTCGCTGCTGCTGGTCACGGCGCTGATCGTGCTGTCACAGTTCAAGTTCGGCATCACGCAACTGACGCTGACCTTCCTGGATTTCCTGATCATCGATCGCGACACGATCTCGTTCCTGCATTCGATCTTCCCGCAGCTGCGCACCTGGCTCCTGATCGCCGTTGCCGTCGCTTTGCCGATCCTGTGGCTGATCTGGCGCGCCGATCCGTTCCGCCTGCGCCGCCGCACGGCGCTGGCCTGTGCGGGCGCCTGCCTGGCGGGGATAGTCGGTCTGTCGGCGGCCAATCCCGAGAAGCCATGGGAGCCGTTCCAGGGCGTCAACCACATTTCCAATCTGGCGCGCTCCGGCGTCGTCTCGGTCTCGCATCTGACGGCAACCGGCTGGATCGAGGCGGACTCCAAGAGCCTCGTGAGTTCGGCGCAGGCGTCGCCGATGACCACCTGCGAGCCCGGCGTGAAGCGGCCGAACATCGTGATGGTGCTCGACGAGTCGTCCTTCGACGTGTCGGCGGCACCAGGCGTGAAGGTGCCGGCGGGCTATCATGATTATTTCAAATCTGCCGACGGCCAGCAGCGCGCGTTGATTACCGAATCCAGCGGCGGCCCGACCTGGTACACCGAGTTCAATATCTTCACCGGACTGTCGGCACGCTCTTTCGGTGCGCTGAAATTCTATGTGACGCGTATCGCCGCCGGAAAGATCTCGCGTGGCCTGCCACAGGCGCTGCAGCGCTGCGGCTACAAGACCTTCTCGCTCTATCCGACCTACGGCAATTTCCTCAGCGCGCGCAGCTTCCAAGAGGGCGCCGGCATCGATGGCTTCATCGACATGGCGGCGATGGGCGTCAGCGAGGACATGCAGCCCGACAGGTTCTATTTCGATCAGGCCAGGGATCTTATCGCGCGCGAAAGCAAGACCGACCAGCCGGTCTTCGTGCTGGTCTATCTCACCGCCAATCACTTCCCATGGACCGCGACCTATCGCGACGACCTCACGCCCGCCGGCTGGCAGGCGCCGGGCAATGCGGCTGAGGTGGACGAATATATCCGCCGCCAAGCGATGACGGCTGCGGACTACAAGGCCTTCGTCGCGCAGCTCCAGAAGGACCATCCGACCGAGCCGTTCCTGCTGGTGCGGTTCGGCGACCATCAGCCCGCGATCGCGCAAAAACTGCTCGAGCCCGAACTGCCGCAGCCGAAGCGCGCGGACCGGATCATGACGCATGATGTCAGATACTACACGACCTACTACGCCATCGACGCGCTGAACTACCGGCCCGAACTGTCATCGGCGCTGCCGGTGCTGGATGCTGCCTATCTGCCGCTCATGGTGCAGGAGGCCGCACGCGTGCCGCTCGATGCGTCCTTCATCGAGCAGAAGAAGATCATGCTCCGCTGCAAGGGCGTGTTCTACGGCTGCAAGGGCGGCGACGAAGCCAGCCGGTTCAATCGCTGGCTGATCGATGCGGGGCTGATCAAAGATCTCTGACCCGGCCGGCTGCAGCGGTGAGGGCAGGGTATCTGCTGGTTCCGTCGATCCCGTTCGAGCCAAGTTCATTGCTCGTTCGTGACGATTACATTACAAATTAATGACATATCGCAGTTTCCGGCTGCGACATGCGCCCTCTGGCCGTCGCCAGCCCAGGCCCGAGGCTTCGCCGGTGGTGTTGCGTGCCGCCATGGCGCCTCCGCTCAATCCAGTACCCAGCGTCTCGACAACTGCTGTCGCCGCGCCGACCAGCGTGTGGCGGCTGTTAGCCGTGGCTGCGCCGCATTTCGGCGCGCTGCTGGTGATGTTCCAGACCGAGACCGATCTGGTGGGCCGGGTAGGTTTTGGGCTGGCCTGGGCCATCCTCAACTTCTTCTGGATTGCGCTGCTGCGCCGTCCCGCGTTGTCGGGAGCGCTGTCGCTGACCCTGGTCGTTATCCTCGTGCTGCTGTCGCGGCTGAAGCACGACGTGGTGCAGATGACCGCGAACTTCGTCGACCTGATGGTGATCGATCGCGATACCGCTGCCTTCCTGTTCACGATCTTTCCGAACCTGCGCTGGTCCGCCATTGGCGCTGCCGTCGTGGTGGTGCCACTGATGTATGCGCTGTGGTGGCTCGATCCGTTCCGCATCCGACGGCTGCCGGCGCTGGCCGCGCTGACGGCTTGCCTCGCCGCATTGACGGGATATGCGTTGGCCTGGCCCGATGAAGCCTGGCGCGGCTATTACGATGACGGCTATCTGTCGAAATTCGCGCGCTCCGGCGTCACCGCCGTGTCGGACTTCAGCAGCTACGGTTTCATGGAGTCCGACGCGGTCATCACCGAGCGGCTGAAGTTGCCGTTGGAGGATTCCTGCCATCCGGCGGGACGTCGTCCGCACATCATCATGGTGCATGACGAGTCGTCCTTCGACATCCGTCAGGCCGCCGGCGTGAAGACGCCGAAAGGCTATGGCAGCCACTTCAATTCATGGGATGGCAAGGCGCGCAAATTTCTCGCCGAGAGCAATGGCGGGCCGAGCTGGTTCACCGAATACAACGTACTGGCCGGCCTCTCGTCGCGCTCGTTCGGGCCGTTCTCCTATTTCGTCACGCGCATCGCTTCGGGCCGCGTCGAGCGCGGATTGCCACTGGCGCTGCGCCGCTGCGGCTATAGCACTATCTCGCTCTATCCGGCCTTCGGCGCCTTCATGAGCGCGCGCAGCTTCCAGACCACCACTGGCGTCGAGCGCTTCTATGACGCCAAGGATCTCGGCGCCAGGGGCGTCGAGCCCGACAGCTTCTTCTACGATTCAGCGGCGCGCCTGATGGCCGAGCAGCCGCCGGCCAATCCGCTGTTCATGTTCGTCTATCTCGCCGCCAATCACTTTCCGTGGGAAACCAGGTTTCGCCCGGACATGATGCCGGGCTGGCGAGCGCCCGGCAACGTGCCGGTGGTCGACGAATATCTGCGCCGGCAAGCGATGAGCGTCGATCACTATGGCGCGTTCGTCGCGAAGCTGAAGAAGCAGTTTCCAGCGCAGCCGTTTCTGATCGTACGCTATGGCGATCATCAGCCGGAATTCGCGCCGGGCATTCTCGATCCCAACATGGATGAAGCAGGCCTCGGCAAGAAGCTGCAGAGTTACGACCCGCGCTACTATGCGACCTATTACGCCATCGACGCGATCAATTTCGAACCGGTGAAGAGCGCGACGGTGATGGACACGATCGACGGGCCGTATCTGCCGCTGGTCATCCAGGAAGCTGCAGGCATTCCGCTGGACCCGTCCTTCGAGGAGCAAAAGAAGATCATGCTTCGCTGCAAGGGACTGTTTTACGCCTGCAAGGACGGCGCGGAAGCGCGGCGGTTCAATCGGTTGCTGATCGATGCGGGGATGATCAAGAATTTGTAGATCGGAGTTCGTAGGGTGGGTAGAGCGCAGCGAAACCCATCGCTTTCGTGGCTCGCCATTGATGGGTTTCGCGAAGACGCTCTACCCATCCTACTTTTTCATCCTGTCCCACATCCACCGGGCCACACTCTCCGGCGAGCTCGTCGCATCATTCCCAGCGGCGCGCAGATTGGCCTCGCGCATCAGTGGCAGATCGATCTTGCCGAGCAGCGGCTGCAACGCGCTGCGCAGCTTCTCATCGTCCGCGCGTTTCGGCTTCAGCAGCATGATCGCGTCATAGGGCGGGATCGCATGTTTTGGATCGTCCAGCACCACGAGATCGTATTTCGCGATCAGCCCGTCGCTGGTGTAGCCGGCGATGACATCGACCTCACCGGAGGCAGCGGCGGCATACATGAAGTCCGGTTGCATCGTGCGCTGCGCCCTGAACGACAGGCCATAGGCGGCTTTCAGCCCCGCCCATTCCGGCCGCGAGAAGAATTCGTAATCGCCGGCGATGGTCATGGTGCCACTCAGCGCCGCGAGGTCGGCTGCGGTCTTGATGCCCAGCGCCTGCGCTTTTGTGCGCGGCATCACCAGCGCATAGGCATTGGCGAAACCGAGTTCGCCGAACAGCGTGATGCCTTGTTTCGCCAGCGTCGTCTTCAGCTCGGTCAGCAACTGTTCGCGCGGCAAGATCTCGCTGCGGTGAAACTGATTGGCCCACAGCGTGCCGGAGTAATCGACGTAGACATCGATATCGCCGGAGGCCAGCGCATCGTAGATCACGCTGGAGCCGAGGCCCTGCCGCGTGGTGGCGGGCAGGCCGGCGGCCTGCAGCCGCTGCGACATCAGCGCGGCCAGGATGTATTGTTCGGTGAAGGTCTTGGCGCCGACCACGACACGTGTGCCGGAGCGGGCGAATGACGGCGCAAGTGTGACGATCACCAGTGCCGCGATACCGAGCGCGCCAATGGCGGTGCGGATACGGCTGCGCAGGCGGATGCCGGTCTCGATCAGCGCCAGCAATTGATCGACGGCCAGCGCAAGCACGGCGGCGGCAACGCAGCCGAAGATCACCAGCACCCAGTTCTGCGTCTGCAATCCGGCAAAGATGTAGTTGCCGAGCGAGGTCTGGCCGATCGGCGTCGACAGCGTCGCGGTGCCGATCACCCACACCGCCGAGGTGCGGATGCCGGCCATCATGACCGGCAATGCCAGCGGCAGTTCGACCATGGTCAGCGATTGCCGCGGTGTCATGCCGACGCCCTGCGCGGCCTCGGTGAGCGCGGGGTCGATGCCGTTCAATCCGGTGATTGTGTTGCGCAGCACCGGCAGCATCGAATACAGCGCCAACGCCAGCACCGCGGGCAGGAAACCGAAAGCCGAGAAGTTGAAGCCGAGCCACTGCGCCGACAATGCCGCGAGCGCCAGCAGCAGCGGATAGAACAGGGCCAGCAATGCCAGACCCGGAATGGTCTGCACGATGCTGGCCACACCGAGCAGCGCGCTGCGTAGCACCGGTCGTTGCCGTGCGATAATGGCCAGCGGCAGGCTGATGATGAGACCGAGCGCCAGCGCCGCAAGGCTGACGCGGACATGGCTGCCGAGATAATCCGGCAGATGCCCGAGCGCGTCGCTCCAGCGCGGATCGGTGAACAGGCTCATGTCGCGCCGCCTTGGGGCGCCGCACCATCCTTCGGCAGCAGTATCTGCAGTCGTTCAGCTTGCCGGCGTGGTGTGCCCAGCAACTCGCCGACATAGGGATCGGTGCTTTCGGACAACTCAGTGGGCGTGCCCTCCGCGAGCAGTTTGCCGGAGCGCATCACCGCAACACGATCGGCGAGCAGGATCGCTTCCGTCATGTCATGGGTGATCATGATGGTGGTGAGGCCGAGCTTGTGATGCAGCGCGCGGTAGTCGTCGCCAAGCGCATCGCGGGTCAGGGGATCGAGCGCGCCGAACGGCTCGTCCATCAGCACGATGCGCGGCCTTGCGGCCAGCGCCCGCGCGACGCCGACGCGCTGGCGCTGGCCGCCGGAGAGTTCGTGCGGGAAGCGGTCGCGATGCTGCTCGCGGTCAAGGCGCACGAGATCGAGCAGTTCATCGACACGCGCGGCGATCTCCTTGGGCGGCGTACCGAGCAGTTTCGGCGTGATGCCGATATTGTCGGCGATGCTCATATGCGGAAACAACCCGCCGCTCTGAAACACATAGCCGATGCGCCGGCGCAGTTCGACGGGATCGACCTGTGCGACGTTCTCGTCGGCGATGGTGATGTGTCCCGCGTCCGGTGCGATCAGCCGGTTAGCCAGCCGCATCAGCGTGGTCTTGCCGGAGCCGGAGCCGCCGACCACCGCGAGGAACTCACCCTCCGCGATATCGAGCGAGACACCGTCGACGGCGTGAATGCGGCCGCCGTCGAAGCTCTTGCTGACATGCTGGAAGGCGATCAGGGGGGCAACGGAGGTCATGTCCCGGACTATCACAGCCGTGGCAACCCACCAAGCTTGGCCCAGACGTTGAATTGTCCGCCATGCAGCGCTAAGCCAGTGGCGGAACAAAAACACTTTGGGGAACGCGCGTGCAGGCAGGTGGGGCCGCGGCATCGATGGCGGTGGCGCTTGATGACGCGACGGTGGCGTTCGGTATTGCTGACAACCGCGTCTATACGGCGGTGGAGAAGGCGACACTCCGGGTCGCGGATGGCGAGTTCGTTGCCATCGTCGGGCCGACCGGCTGCGGGAAATCCACATTGCTCAATGTCGCTGCCGGGCTGCTGGCGCCAGCCTCCGGTGCTGTCCGGATCTTCGGTCAGCCGCTGGGCGGACTGAACGCACAGGCGGGCTACCTTTTTCAGGCCGATGCGCTGTTTCCCTGGAAGACCGCCCTCGACAATGTCGCCATCGGGCTGGAGATCGCCGGCATAGCACGCGACACAGCGCTGGCGCGGGCTCAGGACTGGTTGACCTCGGTGGGGCTCGGTGCGTTTGCCGGGCGCTATCCGCATATGCTGTCGGGCGGCCAGCGCAAGCGCGTCGGTCTTGCGCAGGTGCTGATCCGTAATCCGAAGATCCTGCTGATGGACGAACCGTTTGGGCCGCTTGATGCGCAGACCCGGCAGGTTATGGGTAACCTACTGCTCGATCTGTGGAGCAGGGATCGGAAGGCGGTGCTGTTCGTTACTCACGATCTCGAAGAGGCGATCGCGCTGGCCGACCGCGTCGTCATCATGTCAGCGGGGCCAGGCTCGCGCATCATCGGCGACTGGAAAGTGCCGTTGCCGCGGCCGCGCGATATTTTCGAAGTGCGGCTCGACAAGGACTTTCACGCGCTTCACCGCGAGATCTGGAGCGTGCTGAAGGACGAGGTGATGAAGGGCTACGCGCAGTCCGCAGGTATGGGAGCCGCGTCATGACGCGTCCTGTATTGCTGCTGTGTCAGGTGCTCGTCGCCGTGGTCGTCATCGGGCTGTGGCACCTGCTCACGACCGTGCCTGTGCTCGGCCGCATCCTGCTGCCGCCGTTCTTCTTCTCCAACCCCTGGGATGTCGGCAGCCAGATTGTTAGCTGGTTCGCGTCAGGCATTATCTGGAAGCACCTCGGCATCACGCTGCTCGAGTCGGTGCTGGCCTTTGTCATCGGCTCGACACTGGGCGTGCTAATCGGTTTCTGGTTCGCGCGCCAGCCGCGCCTCGCCGCGATTTTCGATCCCTATGTGAAGATGGCCAATGCGCTGCCGCGCGTGGTGCTGGCGCCGATCTTCGCGCTGTGGCTCGGGCTTGGTATCTGGTCGAAAGTCGCGCTCGGCGTCACGCTGGTGTTCTTCATCGTATTCTTCAACGTCTATCAGGGCGTCAAGGAAGTCTCGCCGACAGTGCTCGCCAATGGCCGCATGCTGGGCATGAGCGAGCGGCAATTGATGCGCCATGTGTTCTGGCCATCGGCGCTGTCATGGATGTTCTCGTCGCTGCACACCGCGGTGGGCTTCGCGGTGGTCGGTGCCGTGGTCGGCGAATATCTCGGCTCCGCGGCGGGGCTGGGTTATGTCATCCAGCAGGCGGAAGGTACGTTCGACGTCGCCGGCGTGTTCGCGGGGATGTTCGTGCTGTCGGCCTTCGTGATCGCCATCGATGTGCTGGTATCGGTGGTCGAGAAGCGCTTGCTGGTGTGGAAGCCGGATGGCGCTTCGGGCCGAAACTAGCTGCCGCGGACCCTCCGCATGTTAGAGATCGTCATGCCCGGGCTTGTCCCGGGCATCCACGCCTTGGCCGCAAGCAAGAGAAGACGTGGATGGCCGGGACAAGCCCGGCCATGACGGTGGATAGAGCGTCGCTACTTACGGCAGCGGCTTGGTGTCGTCCGGTGCCTGCGGCGGGGTCTTGATGGCGATGGCGCGGAACGGCTTGCCATCCGGCTTGGTGCCACCATGGGGCGTGCCCTTCGGGATGATGATGAGATCGCCCGCCTTGACCTGAACTTCCTTGTCGCCCAGCCACACCGTGCCGGTGCCTTCCAGTATGTACTGGATCTCGTTGGTGTTGGGATGCATGTGCTTCACCACATTGCCGTCCTGCACCGAGATGGTCGCGCCGTCGGCCTGCATGAACATCTTGGAGCGGAAGCCGGTGGGCGAGGCCGGGCCCAGCGCGTCGCCAACGAGCTCGGGCACATGGATAACCTGGGCGGTGATGTTTTCCGCGGCATGTGCCGGCGTGATGCCCTCGGGCACGAGATGCGTGATCAGGCAGCCGGCGGCGAAGGCGGCGGTGATCGACAGTGTTGCGGTGATGCGCTTCATGAACGTTCCCCCTGGATGACAGTGATTTGCCGCGCGGATGCTATGTCGCGGAATGTCCGTTGACCAGTGCCGGCTTTCCAACCGGCAGAGGCTCATCTATCCTCCGCGCCTGATAGCAGCGGAGGAAACAATGACAACAAACATAAAAACCGGCTTGAGCCGTTTATTCCCCACACGTCTTTTCCTTGCGGGCCTTCTGTCGCTGTTTCTCGTTCATCCCGCTGCAGCGCAAACCAAGGTGACCATCGCGATCGGCGGCGGGGCGTGCCTGTGCTATCTGCCGACCGTGCTGGCCAAGCAGCTCGGCGAATATGAGAAGGCGGGTCTCGCGGTTGAACTGGTCGATCTCAAGGGCGGCTCCGATGCGCTGAAGGCCGTGCTCGGCGGCAGCGCCGATGTGGTCTCCGGCTATTTCGATCATTGCGTCAATCTTGCCGCCAAGAAGCAGGAGCTGCAATCCTTCGTCGTCTATGACCGTTATCCCGGTCTCGTGCTGGTGGTGTCGCCGAAGCACACCGGCAAGATCACGTCGATCAAGGATCTCGCCGGCAAGAAAGTCGGCGTCAGTGCGCCGGGCTCGTCGACAGACTTCTTCCTGAAGTATCAGCTCAAGAAGAATGGCCTCGATCCGGCCGGTACCGCCGTGATCGGCGTCGGCCTCGGCGCGACGGCGGTAGCGGCGATGGAGCAGGGGCAGATCGAAGCCGCGGTGATGCTCGATCCTGCCGTCACCGTGCTGCAGGGCAGTCACAAAGACCTCACGATTCTCAGCGATACCCGGACGCAGAAAGACACGTTGGCCGTATTCTCCGGCGAATATCCTGGTGGCGCGCTGTACTCGACGACCGCCTGGGTCAAGGGACACGAGAAAGAAGTGCAGGGTCTGACCAATGCGATCATGAATACGCTGAAATGGATCCACAGTCATACGCCGGAAGAGATCATGGCGAAGATGCCGGAAGGCATCGTCGGCAAGGACAAGGAGCTCTATCTCGCCGCGCTCAAGAACACGATCCCGATGTATTCGGAAACGGGGCTGATGGATCCGAAGGGCGCGGCGGCTGTGCTAGCTGTGTTCAGCGAGGGCTCGCCGGAGGTGGCCAAGGCCAATATCGATGTGAGCAAGACCTACACCAACAAATATGTCGAACAGTTCACCAAGACGATGGGGACGAATGCGAAGTAGGTTCTGCGCATGATGACGCCGGTCATCCACCGCGTCACGCAACTCGACCTCACGCGCAGCGATTGGCAGTGGCCGTTCGCGCATGAGCGGCGGGACGAGATCGACGCTCACTTCGCAAGCAAGCGCGCCGAGAAGCCGCAACTGTTCAATGGGCGCGTGTTGCTGGCGCGCAATGCGCAGTTCACCGGCGATCAGTTTCGCGCGGAATATTTCGAGACCGATTTTGCGAGCTTCCTGGCGTGGCGGGATTGGCGCTGTCCCGATCCGGATGTGTTCAACGGCTTTGGCATGGGTGCGCTGCGTGCCAGCGACGGCGCCTTCGTACTCGGCGAGATGGGGCAACATACATCCAATGCCGGACGTATCTATTTTGCGGCGGGCACGCCTGATCTGGACGACCTGCGCGGCGACGTGGTCGATATCGCCGGCAGCGTGACCCGTGAAGTCGAGGAAGAGCTCGGCCTCACAGAAGCCGATTACCGCGCCGACGCTGGCTGGTCTTGCGTCGTGACGGACTTCTCGGTGGCGATGATGCGTCTTCTCGATGCGGATCAGCCGGGCGAGACGCTGCGCAGCATCATCGAGGCCAATCTTGCCGGTCAGGCCGCTCCGGAGCTCAGCGGAATTCATCTGGTGCGCAGCGAAGCCGACTACACCCCGACGATGCCGCTGTTTGTGACAGCGTTTATGACAGCGCAACTGACGCCGGCGATGTGATCTGCTGGTATTGCTGGGAGCGGCACGCTACGCTTGCAGCTCCTGTGTCCCGGAGTTGCCGATCTCATGTCTGCCAAGCCAGTTGTGTCTGCGTTGAAGTCCTATATCGAGCCGTATCGCATCGACGGGTCGAAGGCTTTCCACCTCAAGGCGCATGACACCAATGCCAGCGGCGGGCTGCACAAGGAGACCGGCAAGAAGATCATCGAGGCCAACCGCCGCCGGCTGCAGGAACTGCAGGAAAAGCTCTATGCGCAGGATCGCTGGTCGCTGCTGCTGATCTTCCAGGGTATGGACGCCGCCGGCAAGGACAGCGCCATCGAAAGCGTGTTCGACGGCATCAATCCGCAGGGCTGCGAGGTGCATTCGTTCAAGACGCCGTCGTCGAACGAACTCAATCACGATTTCATGTGGCGCCATAGCATCGCGCTGCCGCAGCGCGGACGTATCGGAATCTTCAATCGCTCCTATTACGAGGAATGTCTTGTCGTCCGTGTGCATCCGGAGATTCTCGCCAAGCAGAAAATTCCGGCGGAGCTGGTGACGAAGGATATCTGGCGCGAGCGCTTCGAGGACATCACCGCTTTCGAAAAGTATCTGGCGCGCAATGGCACCGTGGTGCTGAAATTCTTTCTCAACGTCTCCAAGGAAGAGCAGCGCGAGCGCTTCCTCGATCGTCTCGAGCAGCCGGCGAAGAACTGGAAGTTCTCATCGGCCGATATCGCCGAGCGCGCGCTATGGGACAAGTATCAGGAGGCCTATGAGGACCTGATCAAGCATACGTCCTGCGAAGAAGCGCCGTGGCATGTGGTGCCAGCGGATCGCAAATGGTTCTCACGCGTGGTGATCGGCTCGGCCATCGTCAACGCGCTGGAGAAGCTGGACCTGCACTTCCCGACCGTGGACGGCGAGGCGAAGAAGGACTTTACGCTGATCCGCGAGGCGCTGGAGAAGGAAGGGCCGCCGCGGGAAGGCAAGCCTGTGGTGAAGAAGGTCGCGAAGAAGAAGGTGGCGAAGAAGGCCAAGAAGAAAGTGGCGAAGAAAACGTGATATTTTCTGGCTGTCATCCCCGCGAAGGCGGGGATCCATACACGCCGAAGAGGCCGTTCGTACGTTGTCGTCGCGACTTTGCCGTTTTGATTAGTTCGACCGTGGCTATGGGTCCCCGCCTTCGCGGGGACGACAGCTACGGCGGGCTGGTTTAACTCAGCTTCAATTCCTTTAGCACCTTTGCCACCTTCTCTTGCGCCGCATCCGTCAGCGGCTGCACCGGGCGCGGTGGCTTCGCATCGGTGATCCCCATCTGCTCGGCTGCCGCATACATCACGCGCAGGCTGGAGAATTGCTTGAACAGATCCCACAGCGGCTGCATCGCGCCGTTGAGGCGGCGCGCTTCGTCGGCATTGCCGGCCTGCGCCGCGCGGGTGATGGCCAGACAGCTCTTTGGAAACAGGCCCGCCGCCACGCAATACCAGGCATCGCCGCCGGCGAGCAGCGTCTCCATCGAATTCCAGTCCCCGGCATAGCCGACCGAGAAACCCGATGGCACGGCAGCGCGCATCTGCTTCAGGTGATCTGCGGCGAGGCTGGCTTCGGGGGAGGTGCCTTTCACCGCGATGACGCCGGGAATACGTGCGATGCGGCCGACGAGGTCGGGCGTGAACTTGAAATGCGTGGTGGCGAAATTGTCGTAGATCACGATCGGCAATTTGCTTTCACCGGCCACCACCTTGAAGTGCTCGAAGACTTCATCCTCGGTGAGCGGCGTATAGGACACCGGCGCGAGCAGGCCTGCAGCGGCGCCTGCCGCCTTGGCATCGCGCGCGAGTTCGATCGTCTCGTCGGTGCGTAGCGCGCCGATACCGACCAGCACGGGGACGCGGCCGTTCACCTCCGCAATGGCGGCTTCAGTGGCGCGCCGGCGCTCGTCACGGCTGAGGAACGGATACGACCCGGTACTGCCCAGGAGGCCAATGGAATCGACCTTGGCCGCCGCCAGCGGTGCCACCAGCCGCCGCAGCGCGGGCGTATCGACCCTGCCATTCGTATTCATCGGCGTGATCGGGAAAGCGGATAATCCCCTAGCGAAAGTCATCGTCCTGTCCTCGCAATTGCCGTTCGGTCTTAGGGCAAAAGGGTGGTTGGGAAAACGTCCAGTTCCGAGGTTCTGGCTAGGCCAGTCGGCCATGCGCCCGAGCGTCACCCAGGAGGATTTAGGTCAGTCTTCCTGACCCTCTTAGCCGTTGCAGGCGCCGGCATTTGTCGTCTAGAACGACCGCAGGCCCTCGTCGGCAACGAACCATCAAGGGTTTTCCTTGAGACTGGTTTTGGCCGAGGATGTGGGCCTGAAGGTGTGGCAATGCTGATTCGCAGCGACATGGTTGGAGTTTCCGGGGGAGTGGCTGTTGCCGCTGGTCCCGACGCGATTCCGGCTGCGCTGCGCTCGAACCTCCTTCTTGGCGGGCTGCTTCTGCTTATCTGCCCCTGAGCGCCGTCTGGGCCGTTTGGCCTGGGTACTCAGGGGATCATGACATTCAGAACCATCAGCTCCCTCTGGCGCCCAGACAAGTGCGCCCCGACCTAAGGAATATCTCATGACTTCGACCACCCCGTCCGTTCAGGACAAGTCCGACAAGGACCGCGTCATCATTTTCGACACCACCTTGCGCGACGGTGAGCAGTGCCCCGGCGCCACCATGACCTTCGAGGAAAAGCTGGAGATCGCCGCGATGCTCGACACCATGGGTGTCGACGTCATCGAGGCCGGCTTCCCGATCGCCTCCGACGGTGACTTCGAAGCCGTCAACGAGATTGCCAAGCGCACCAAGAATGCCGTGGTCTGCGGCCTGTCCCGCGCCGGCCAGAAGGACATCGACCGCTGCGCCGAGGCGATCCGCCCGGCCAAGCGCGGCCGCATCCATTCCTTCCTGTCCACCTCGCCGGTGCACATGAAGTACAAGCTGCAGATGGAGCCGGATGCCGTCCACGATCTGGTGATCTCGTCAGTGACGCGCGCACGCAACCACACCGATGACGTCGAATGGTCGTCGGAAGACGGCACCCGCACCGAATTCGACTTCCTGTGCCGCTGCGTCGAGTCGGCGATCAAGGCCGGCGCGACCACCATCAATATCCCCGACACCGTCGGCTATTCGGTGCCCGAGGAATATTACGACCTGTTCAAGCGCGTCCGCGAGAACGTGCCGAATTCCGACAAGGCGATCTTCTCGGTGCACTGCCACAACGACCTCGGCATGGCCGTCGCCAATTCGATGGCCGGCATCCGCGGCGGTGCGCGGCAGATCGAATGCACCATCAACGGCATCGGCGAGCGCGCCGGCAATGCCGCTCTGGAAGAGATCGTGATGGCGATGAAGGTGCGCAATGACAAATTGCCGTACTGGAACAACATCGACACCACGATGCTGATGCGTGCGTCGAAGGAAGTCTCGGCTGCGACCTCGTTCCCGGTGCAGTACAACAAGGCGATCGTCGGCCGTAATGCTTTCGCCCATGAGAGCGGCATCCATCAGGACGGCATGCTGAAGAACGCGCAGACCTACGAGATCATGCTGCCGGAGACGGTGGGCGTGAAGCAGACCTCGCTGGTGATGGGCAAGCATTCCGGCCGCCATGCCTTCATCCACAAGCTGGAGGAGATGGGCTACAAGCTGGGCCAGAACCAGTTGGAAGACGCCTTCGTGCGCTTCAAGGCCCTGGCGGACCGCAAGAAGGACATCTACGACGAGGACCTGGAAGCGCTGGTCGATCAGGAAATGACTGCCGCGCATGATCGCATCAAGCTGGTGTCGCTGACCGTCATCGCCGGCACCCACGGTCCGCAGCGCGCCACCATGAAACTGAACATCGACGGCGTGGTGAAGATCGAGGAGGCCGAGGGCAACGGTCCGGTCGATGCGGTGTTCAACTGCATCAAGGCGCTGGTGCCGCACGAGGCGAAGCTGGAACTGTATCAGGTCCACGCCGTCACCGAAGGCACCGACGCGCAGGCGGAAGTGTCGGTGCGTCTGGCCCATGAAGGCCGATCGATGACCTCGCGTGCGGCCGATCCGGACACGCTGGTCGCTTCGGCGAAGGCCTATCTCGGCGGGCTGAACAAGATCGTCATGAAGCGGGCGCGCGACATGCCGGCGCCGGTTGCTGCCGCGAGCTGATCGCTTCCCAAAACCTATACGCGCAATGAAACGCGGTGTCGCAAGACGCCGCGTTTTTGCATTGCAGTAAAGCTTTTGCTGCAACCCCTGCGAAGGGAGCGATGGCGTTTGATTGCCGATGACGATAAAGCTCCCTGTGGCATCCAAGCGCAGCGACTTCTTAAAACAGCTCCGCGCGGCCAACAGGGAGAACATCATGCGCAAGTTTATTTTGGCCGCAGCGTCGATCGCAGCGCTCGCGCTGGCCGGTCCGGCCTCCGCTCAATCACCCATCGTCATCAAGTTCAGCCACGTCGTCGCGCCGAACACGCCGAAGGGGCAGGGCGCGGAGAAGTTCAAGGAACTCGCCGAGAAATACACCAATGGCAAGGTGAAGGTCGAGGTCTATCCGAACTCGCAGCTCTACAAGGACAAGGAAGAGGTCGAGGCGCTGCAGCTCGGTGCCGTGCAGATGCTGGCGCCTTCGCTCGCCAAGTTCGGCCCGCTCGGTGTCAAGGAATTCGAGGTGTTCGACCTGCCTTACATCCTGCCGGACAAGGCGGCGCTGACCCGCATCACCACCGGGCCGATCGGCAAGGGCCTGCTGGCGAAGCTCGAGCCCAAGGGCATCAAGGGTCTCGCTTACTGGGACAACGGCTTCAAGATCATGACCTCGAACAAGCCGATGCATAAGGTCGCCGACTTCCAGGGCATGAAGCTGCGCATCCAGTCGTCGAAGGTGCTGGAAGCCCAGATGCGCGCGCTCGGCGCCATCCCGCAGGTGCTGGCCTTCTCGGAAGTGTATCAGGCGATGCAGACCGGCGTCGTCGACGGCAACGAGAACACGCCGTCCAACGTCTATACCCAGAAGATGCACGAAGTGCAGAAGCACATAACGCTCTCGAACCACGGCTATATCGGCTACGCCGTGATCGTGAACAAGAAGTTCTGGGACGGTCTGCCGGCCGACGTGAAGCCGCAGGTCGAGAAGGCGATGGATGATGCTACCGCCTACGCCAACGGCCTGTCGCAGAAGGAAAACGACGACGCCATCGTCGCGATGAAGAAGGCCGGTACCACCACCTTCTACGAGCTGAAGCCGGAAGAGCGCGCCGAATGGATGAAGGCGCTGGAGCCGGTAACCGCTGACATGGCGTCGCGCGTCGGCAAGGATCTGATTGCGGCGTTCCAGAAAGAAGCCAACGCGAAGACCAATTGAGCACGGACGCACTCTCAACGTCGTCATGCCCGGCCTTGTGCCGGGCATCCACGTCTTGAAGCGTACGGGGCAGACGTGGATGGCCGGGACAAGCCCGGCCATGACGGAATGTGGGGAAGGGGACAAATCTCGTGCGGCTCTTGTTACGCATCCTCGATCGTCTCGAGGAAACCCTGATCGCGACGCTGATCGGCGCCGCGACGGTCGTGATCTTCGTTGCCGTGGCGCATCGCTACACCACCGATTTCGTGGTGTCGTATCGCAATCTGCCCGGCGCCATGGCGACCTATAAATTTCTCGCCGGCATCCATTTGTCCTGGGCGCAGGAACTTTGCATCTACATGTTCGTGTGGATGGCGAAGTTCGGCGCCGCCTACGGCGTGCGCACCGGCATCCATGTGGGCGTCGATGTGCTGGTGCTGCAACTGCCGCCGAAATGGCGCAAGGGCACCATCCTGTTCGGCCTTCTGTGCGGCGCGCTGTTCACCGGCATCATCGGCACCATGGGCGCGAGTTTCGTGATGGGTCTGTCGCAGACCGACCAGACATCGCCCGATCTCGAACTGCCGAGCTGGATCGTCTATCTCTGCATTCCGCTTGGCTCCTATCTGATGTGCTTCCGCTTCCTGCAGGTCGCCTACAGCTATTTCCGCTTCGACGATCTGCCGCATCATGATCACACCCATGTGGAGGGCATCGACGTCGACACGGCGGTTGGTCCGACGCCGGAGGGCGCCCGATGACCACGCTGTTCATTTTCGCACTGCTCATTGCGCTGATGCTCACCGGCATGCCGATCTCGATCGCACTCGGCCTGACGGTGCTGACCTTCCTGTTCTTCCTGACCCAGGTGCCGATCGAGGCGGTGGCGCTGAAACTGTTCACCGGCATCGAGAATTTCGAGATCATGGCGATCCCGTTCTTCATCCTCGCGGGCAATTTCCTGACCCATGGCGGCGTCGCCCGCCGCATGATCAATTTCGCGACCTCGATGGTCGGGCACTGGTATGGCGGTCTCGGCCTGGCCGGCGTGATGGCCTGCGCGCTGTTCGCGGCGATCTCCGGCTCGTCACCGGCGACCGTGATCGCGATCGGCTCGATCCTGCTGCCCGCCATGGTCGCGCAGGGCTTTCCGAAGCGGTTCGGCGCCGGCGTCATCACGACGTCGGGGGCATTGGGCATCCTGATCCCGCCGTCGATCGTGATGGTGATCTATGCGGTAGCGACCGGCGGCAGCGTCGCGCTCGGCCCCGATGGCGCGCGCGTCACCTCGGCGTCCGTCGGCCAGTTGTTCATCGCCGGCGTCATTCCCGGCCTGATGCTGGCGACGCTGCTCGGCGCCACCACGGTATATCGCGCCTGGAAGTTCGATTATCCGCGGCTGCCGCGGGCGTCATGGGGCGAGCGCTTCAAGGCGTTCCGCGAGTGCATCTGGGGGCTGCTGCTGATCTTCCTCGTGCTCGGGGGCATCTATCGCGGCTGGTTCACGCCGACGGAGGCTGCGGCGGTCAGCGCCGTCTATGCCTTCATCATCGCGGTGTTCGTCTACAAGGACATGGGCCTGAAGGACGTGCCGCGGGTGCTGCTCGGCTCGGCCAGCATGAGCGCGATGATCCTCTACATCATCACCAATGCGGTGCTGTTCTCGTTCCTGATGACATCGGAGCAGATTCCGCAGCAGCTCACCGCCTGGATCGTCGACATGGGCGTCAACTGGTGGACGTTCCTGATCTTCGTCAACATCCTGCTGCTGGTCGCCGGCAATGTGATGGAGGCGTCGTCGATCGTGCTGATCACCGCGCCGATCCTGTTTCCGATCGCCGTCAAGCTCGGCGTGCATCCGGTGCATCTCGGCATCCTGATGGTGGTCAATATGGAGGTCGGCATGTGCCATCCTCCAGTGGGCCTCAATCTCTATGTGGCGTCGGGCATCGCCAAGATGGGCATCACGGAACTCACCATCGCGGTGTGGCCGTGGCTGCTGACCATGCTGATGTTCCTGGTTGCGGTGACCTTCATCCCGGAGATCTCGCTGTGGCTGCCGCGCGTTCTCGGGATGCTGTGACGAAATTGCGGCTATAAATATTGCGACAACACATCGCGACACCACATGGCCAAAGCGTAAGTTGAACCCGTGGCATCGCAGGATCATCTTCGGGTAACTTTCCGAAGGAGGTTGCCATGAAGAAGATCTTGCTCGCCGGTGCCGCTGTCGCCGTGATCGCCGGTTCTACCGCTGTCTATGCCCAGCACCGTCCATGGACGCACCATCACGTCCGGATGAATCCGGAAGACCGCGCTGCCTTCGCCGATGCGCGCATTGCTGCCGTGAAGGCCGGGCTCAAGCTGACGCCGGACCAGGAGAAGATGTGGCCGGCGGTGGAGAGCGCGGTGCGCGATTTCGCCAAGCTGCGCATCGACCGCGCCAATGCGCGCATGGAAGAGCGCAAGAACCGCGACGACGACGCGAAGCGGACCGACACCCCGGACAATCCGGTCGCCCGCCTGCAGCAGCGCGCCGGCGACATGGCCACAACGGCCGCCGCGCTGAAGAAGATCGCCGATGCCGCCGACCCGCTCTACAAGACCCTCGATGACGGCCAGAAGCGCCGACTGGCGGTGCTGACCCATATGGATCGCGGCCTCGGCGGCGGGGAGGGGGGCTGGCGTCACCGCGGCCCGCGTCCGGGCTTCGAGCGCGGCAGCTTCGAAGGCGAGGGATCCGGCCCTCCCGGCGTCGACCGCCCACGTTTCGGCGATGACGACGATCGCGGTCCCGGCGGCCGCGGCGACAGATTCGAGCGCAACCCCGCGCCGGGCGCCGAACGGCTCTGATCCGGAGCAGTTTTTCACGGTCGCAACAACGAAGAAGCCGCTGAAATCCAGCGGCTTTTTCGCATTTTCGCGATTGCGAAAAACGGTGCGATTTTTGTGACAGCGTCGCTGGACATCCCCGGATCGCTTTGCTAAACGACGCCGTCCCCACGGGGATATCCGGATCTGGATCCGGGCGCATAGCTCAGTTGGTAGAGCAGGTGACTCTTAATCACCGGGTCCTAGGTTCGAGCCCTAGTGCGCCCACCAAAAAATCTCAACAAATCAGATTGTTAGAATTTCGGTGGTCAGTCGTTCTGACCGGACGTTGTCCGCCGTTCTGACTCGTCACCCGTTATGTCTTTTGCTTAGCCATCAGCCGGACGACTAAGCCACGAAGGCCCAAAACGTCGAAAACCCTTTGAGCCTCCTCGGCGCGCTGTAGCGACCTTTCCAGAGATCCTTGCCAACCCGAGCGAAACCGCGGACCGAATTTTTCTATTGGCCCCGAGCCCTCTGCGGGAGGTGGCCAGATGGAACCGCCGGGATGCGTGCACGTTCCTACATGTGGAGAAACAGCATTCTGGTGCCGTCGTGCGGCGCGCTTTGCATTCAAGTCCAGTCACCAAGTAGCAATGGGAGTTTGTCGATGCTCAGCGCCTACATCAACGAGAAAGATATCAGAACCGGTACTGTGATTTCTGTCGTCGCCAGATCGGTCGCGCCGGGAGAAATTCTTGCGCTCGAATACCCAAACAAAAGTCGGGTGTCAGGTAAGGTGATCTCCGCTTCGCACAACGAGCTCGAAATGGAGATCAATTCGGAGGCCTGGCGGCTGCGTCCCCACGCCCCGAGCGACAGCAGCATCCACAATGATCTGTCCGATAAGGATGCATCGTTCTGGACGGTCCAAGCGAAGCTCTAGACTATTCGTCCTGGCCAGTTTTCGACCTCAATGGCCTGGTTTGAAAATGGCAGCGGTCTGATTTTGATGGCTGCCTAGGAATGGCCGTCGGAGCCGTGATGAGTTCCGTCTCCGCTTGTCCACGGCTCGGAGTTGTCATCATTTGGTTTCGTCTTCGTACCCTAGCAAAGCCGACAAACCCAACCAGGAGGATCAGCGCAAGAAGCGGCCCTAACCAGTTCGGCATAACTTGCTCTTCCGTAGGGCCGCCTCAGTGGGCGGCTCTTTCATTTGGGCGACCTGGGGGCGGATCGATGGATAGTCTCGAAGCCCACGCGCGGTTCGTTCAGGATCTTCGCCAGTGGATCGTGTTTCGGCGGCGGCGGCGGCGGGGGCGGCGTCGGTTTCTGCTGTTGTTCGACGACCATGGCACGCTCCGCATTGGCCACGCGCGAACCGTGCTCTTCAACAAAGCCGATCCTGGGTTCGTCGAGCAGCTTGGACTGCCATGTTTTTGTGTTCGTCATTCCGCCATTCTAGCCGATGGCGTGCGGCCCTGCAAAAGCCCGCGGGTGAGGGCGAGTGGGGATCGCACGCGCAACGCCGCCCGGAGCGGAGTATGATCGCCCCGGCGACGTTGGCTCAACACTGGGCCCTCAAATCCCCAGCACAAATTGGTACGATGGATGTGGCCAAAAGGTTCAAGGGAGCCAAAGAAAAAAACGCCCGAGGGTCTCGAGCGGGTTATGGCGGTCTGCGGTTCGGCCGTCGCCAGGCGTCGAAGGCCCTACCCATGAAATGAAAACCCGCCGAGTAGCGCCGGCGGGTCTCTTCTACTTACTGGCGATATGGCTCGTCAGGGAGCGCTCCGGGCGACCCGCGGCGTCGCTGCAGGCTCAGCGGTCTTGGTTTTCTGGATTGCGTGACTGACCGGTAATTGCAGCACGGTTGCCTTCTGCCCGGGCCTCAGGTCTGTGACGAGAACAATCCTGCCATTTGAGAATTCCAGTGCGTCGTGGTGATTGTGATATTGGCCCATGTCAATTTGGCGAAAACGGGCTAGTCGATCGTTGACGTTGCGGCGAAACACCCATCCATCGACTCGGACGTTTTCTTCAAATGCGATTTCGGTGCCAGGGCGAAGGCATACCGCAACGTTTGGATCGTCGAAGCTTGCGAACCCTTTAGTTGTCGTCGAAGGAAATCTTGCCGATACCAACCTATCCGCCACCTCTGCGGGACGGTTGGCGACCGCGTGCAGGCTGTAATCACACATGGATGCGCTCCTATGGACGGCCACCCAGCAAATGCTGCAACATCCGTGAGCCCCGTTGGTTGCAGCGCGGGGCAAAAAAAGCCGCCGGCTAGGCGATCGACGCGGAATGCTGTGACAATTCGGCGCGGAATTCATGAGCCGGAGACATAAGTCCATGCCGTGGGTGTGACCTAATCGTTCTCCGCGGGCCTCGTTACACTGACCGGTGAAGGACCGAGTCCTGCTTCGGCCCACCTGACGAGCACCACGGATGAAGATGACCGCGATATTGGCAACGGCACTTTCGACGATGATCGGAGAAGCCGTTGCGCAGGAACGGCAGACGGCCGCAGTTAAAGCCCCAGCCGACGTCAGAAGCAGCACGCCCGAACTCGCCGATTACACCGAGAAACTGTTGTTCGGTCAGGTATGGGAACGTCCCGGCCTGTCGCAGCGCGACCGCAGCGTCGTCACGGTGGCGGCCTTGATCGCCGGCGGAAAGACCGCGCAACTCACGGGGCATCTCAATCGGGCCTTGGACAATGGCGTGAAGCCCGGCGAGCTCGCCGCGATCATCACGCATCTGGCGTTCTATTCGGGCTGGCCGAATGCCATATCGGCGGTCACCGTCGCGAAGGATGTGTTCGACAAGCGCGGGATTGCTCGATCTGACCTCGTCGCTGCTGCGGGCGAGCGGATCAAGCTCGACGCTGAGAGTGAAGCCCGGCGCGCAGCGTCGGTGGACCGCGCGGTTGGCGATGTCATCCCCGGACTCGCGACCTATACCAACGATGTCCTGTTTGGCGACCTGTGGAGACGACCCGATCTGTCGCCGCGCGACCGCAGTCTGGTGACGATGTCCTCGCTGATCGCGACAGGCGAAGCAGCGCAACTGCCGTTCCATCTGTCGCGAGGCATCGATAACGGGCTGACGCGAGCCGAGATCTCGGAAACCATCACGCATCTGGCATTCTATGCCGGATGGCCCAAGGCAATGTCGGCGGTGCCGCTTGCGAAAGCGGCATTCGAGACCGTCAAATCTACGGCGCCAGCCAGGAAGGCCGAGGGCGAGGTCGAGATTCTCCGGAGCGGTTCGCAGCCAGACAGTGTCGGCGCTCCGGAAAATTTCACTGGCAAGGTCCGCGTCGGCTCGCGTTTCCAGCGCACCGCTCCAGCCCGCATCGGCGGCGGCATCGTGACCTTTGAGCCCGGTGCCCATACTGCGTGGCATACGCATCCGCTCGGGCAGACGCTGATCGTCGTCACCGGCGCCGGGCTCGTTCAGCATGAAGGTGGCGACATCCAGACCATGAGCGCGGGCGACGTGGTCTGGATCCCTCCGGGCGTCAAGCACTGGCACGGCGCCTCGGCATCGTCGGGGATGAGCCATATCGCAATTGCCGAGGCTCAGGACGGAAAGTCGGTCGACTGGCTCGAGAAGGTGACCGACGAGCAGTACCGGATGCACCACGGTGCCAGTCAACCGAAAATGAAACCGTAATACGCAATGGTGAAGTGCAGTTTACTTTCGATCGGCGTAGCGATCGTAACGTCTGCGGTGTCAGTCCAGCAGGACCGCGCCAGTATCCTGAGCTATCTCCAGACCCTGACCCTGCCCAATTAGCAATCGCAATATTGAACCCGATCGGGAGACCCGAATGGCCAGACTCAACATCAACGGCAAGCTACTCGACGTGGATGTCGAAGACGACACGCCCCTTTTGTGGGTGATCCGCGACCATATCGGTCTCACCGGAACGAAATATGGATGTGGGGTTGGCCAGTGCGGCGCGTGCACGTTGCATGTCGATGGCGTAGCGACGCGCTCCTGCGCGCTGCCCGTGAGCGCGGTAACTGCGGATCAAAAGATCGTCACCATCGAAGGACTCGGTGCCGACAAGCCGCATCCGGTGCAGCAGGTCTGGGCCGAACTCGATGTCGCCCAATGCGGCTACTGCCAGGTCGGCATGATCATGGCGGTGTCATCACTGCTCGCGCAGAATGCGAAGCCCAGTGAGGACGATATCCGCTCGGAGATCTCGAACATCTGTCGTTGCGGCACCTATCCGCGGGTGCTGGCCGGCGTGCAACTCGCAGCGCAGCGCATGGCTGCGAACAAGGGCTGAGGGAATCGTGACAATGAATACGAAAACTCTTTCCCGTCGCGTTGTTGCGCCCACCAGCGTCTCACGTCGTGGTTTCCTCGCCGGTGCCGCCGCTGCCTCCTTCGTGCTCGGCTTCACGATCCCGCCGCGCATGAGCGCTGCGGCGCAAGGGGCGACTGCCGAGGTCAATGCCTGGGTGGTGATCCATCCTGACGACAGCATCCAGATCCGCATCGCCCGCGCCGAAATGGGGCAGGGGTCGCTGACGGGCCTTGCGCAGCTTGTCGCGGAAGAACTCGAATGCGACTGGAGCAAGGTCGGCTTCGACCTGGTATCGCCGCATGAGAACCTGAAGCGCGGCAAGGTGTGGCGCGACATGTCCACCGGCGGCTCGCGCGCGATCCGTGGCTCGCAGGAATATGTGCGCACGGCCGGTGCCGCCGCCCGTTCGATGCTGGTCCAGGCCGCGGCGCAAGGCTGGGGCGTCAAGCCCGAGGAATGCACCGTCGTCAAGGGCATCATCACCCACGGGGCAAGCAAGCGCAGCACGACCTATGGAGCTGTCGCCGCTGCCGCGAACAAGATCGCGCCGCCCGCGCAGGTCCAGCTCAAGGATCCCAAGACATGGACCATCGCCGGACAGCCGCTGAAGCGGCTGGACACGCGCGACAAGCTGAACGGTTCGCTGGTCTACGGCATGGACATCCGGATGCCCGGCATGCTGGTGGCGATCCCGAAGGCGTGTCCCGTACATGGTGGCAAGCTAAAGAGCTTTGATGCTGCCGCCGTATCCAAGATGCGCGGCGTGAAGCATGTGCTGCGCGTCGACGACGAAACCGTCGCTGTGGTCGCTGATACATTCTGGCGCGCCAAGACCGCACTCGACGCATTGCCAGTGGTTTGGGACGAGGGAGATAGTGCGAAGGTTTCGAGCGAGACTATCGCCGCGAAGTTGCGCGAAGGGCTTTCCGCCGAGACGAACTTCGTTGGCAACAAGACGGGCGATGCGAAAGTTGTGCTGGCCAAGGCAAGCCGCATCATCGAGGCGGATTACAGCTTCCCGTACCAGAACCACGCCCCCATGGAGGTGATGTCGGCTACCATCCGCTGGACGCCCGAACGCTGCGAGATGTGGGGCCCCACCCAGGTCGCCGAAGCGGCGCTCGAAGCCGTGGCCGCCGCGTCCGGCCTGCCGATCGAATCCTGCATGGTTCATCCGATGCGGATCGGCGGCAGCTTTGGCCGACGCCTCTTCACCGACTATGTGCGGATGGCTGTGCTGATCGCCAAGCAGATCCCCGACGTGCCCGTGAAGATGATGTGGACGCGCGAGGAAGACATGGTGCAGGGCCGCTTCCACCCGGTCACCCAGTGTCGCATGCGCGCGGCGCTCGATCCGGCGGGGAATGTCGAAGCGCTTCATATGCGCATTTCCGGCCAGTCGATCATGGCCTATATGCGCCCGTCGGTCATGACGGCGAATGGCGATCCCTTCGCATTCCAGGGCCTGATGCCGGGCGGTGCCGAAATGGCGATCGGCTACACATTCCCGAATCTCCTGATCGATCATGCGATGTACAATCCGCATGTACGACCCGGCGCCTGGCGCGGAGTGAACCTGAATCAGAACGCTGTCTATCTCGAATGCTTCGTCGATGAATTGGCCCATGCCACCGGTCAGGACCCGCTCGTGTTCCGGCGCAAGCTGATGGCCAATCACCCGAAGCATCTCGCCGTGCTGGAAGCGGCTGCGACGGGCATCGGCTGGGACAGCAAGCCGGCGGCGGGCGTCTATCGCGGCCTTGCCCAGGTGATGGGTTTTGGCAGTTATGTCGCCGCCGCGGCGGAAGTCTCGGTGACCAAGGGGCGCCTCAGGATCCACCGGATCGTTGCCGCCACGGATCCCGGCCATGTCGTCAATCCGCAGCAGATCGAGGCGCAGATCGCAGGCTCTTTTGTCTATGGTCTCTCCGCAATGCTCTATGGCGAGTGTACCGTGAAGGACGGCCGGATCGAGCAGGAGAACTTCGACAGCTACAACGTGATGCGGCTCGACGAGATGCCGGAGGTGAAAGTGATCACGGTGCCGTCAGGTGGCTTCTGGGGTGGTGTCGGCGAGCCGACGATCGCAGTCGCTGCACCCGCAGTGCTGAATGCTGTCTTCGCTGCCACCGGAAAACGAGTCCGGAATTTGCCGCTCAAGAACATCGACCTCGGAACGAGCTGAGAAGGGCAGTCGGCTTCGTGAGAGCGACCGCATTTGGATATGATGTCCGCTTCTGGCGACGGGCTCAACCGGTCGGCGCAACACTCTAATCTTTTAGCAAAGATGGGGTGTGAGCATGAAACAGCGACGTTGCATTTATTACTTGGCGGCCCAGTGATCTGAGATCTGGGCCGCGCCAAGCAGGCGCTCAGTCTTTTTTGACGCTAGTGAGGCATCCACATCGTTGTCGCCTGATCGCTCGCCTCGTATTGCTCAAGGCGATCGGCTTCCTGGCGATATGCGTGCGATGCTTCGACAAGTCGCGTGACAGTGACCGCATCCAGAATAGTCTTTGCCAACCGTTCGGCGCGGATCGCTTGTTCCCTGAGATATTGAACCCTGGTCATCTGCTGCCCTCACACTTGCCGATACAAGTTGAGTCAATTTCGATCGTTCCCAGCCTGTTCCCAGATGCTTAACGGATCGTAAGCGGCGCTGGATTCGCAGTGAAGATTGTCCTGATTGTGGTAAACGCGGCGGCGTCGACCCTAATACTCCCGCGCAAACGGACATTCACGTTAAGCCCGAACATTTCGCCTGAGGTGGTAGGCATGTAAATCGCCTTCACCCTCGTTATTCGCACCGTTGCTATCCCCGGTTCAAACGGGGAGATCGCAATGTCGGAGAATGCAGGCGTCGCCAAGCGGCTAGAGAAATTTCCGGCTTTCGACGGCTTTCGGGGGATTGGCGTGGTGGTGTTTACCCAATCACGCGTTTGCTGCTGCGCGAACGGGCCAAGACCGGCCGCATCTCCTTCAAGGACTTCTATATGCGCCGGGCGCTGCGCATCTTCCCGGTCTATTACCTCACGGTGCTCGTCTGCTACTTCATCTTCAGATTGGGTCCGGCGGATACGCTGAGCCTTCTGACCTACACGTTCAATTTCTATCATCCACTGCATGCGGTGCCGAACCCGCTGGAACACACCTGGTCATTGTCGGTGGAGGAGCGTTTCCGCTGGCCGCATCAGTTGCAACCGAGGCGCGAAGCCGCCGTGATCGGTCTCGGTGACGTGCGCGTGGTGACAGGTGTCGTCGATTGGGGAGGACGAAACCGGTCTGCCGGGACCATGTAGCGAGGGGCGAGTCTTGACGAAGAAGGGCAAGACTTGACGAAGCGTCGCGGCTGCTTCTCATTGGCTGGCAGCACGGCGATAGTCCGTGCCAGCTTGGAGGTCTCGCCCGATGATCACGCTCTATCACTGCGCCCGCGCGCGCTCGTTCCGCCCGCTATGGACGCTTGAAGAGCTCGGGCTGCCCTATGAGCTGAAAATGCTGCCGTTCCCGCCGCGTGTCTTTGCCAAGGAATATCTCGGCATCAATCCGCTCGGTACTATCCCGCTGATGCTCGATGGCGAGATCCGGATGACGGAATCGGCGGCGATCGCGCAATATCTGGTGACCAAATACGGTCCGACGCCGCTGGCCGTCGGCATCGACGAGCCGGACTACGGCGCGTTCCTGAACTGGCTGCATTTCGGCGAGGCCACACTGACCTTCCCGCAGGCGCTGGTGCTGCGTTATTCGAAGCTTGAGCCGGAGGAGCGCCGTCATCCGCAGGTGGTCGAGGACTATTCGAAGTTCTTTCTTGGACGGCTGCGTATGATCGAGACCATCACCACCGGCAACGACTATGTCTGCGCCGGCCGTTTCACCGCCGCGGACATTTCCGTCGGCTATGCACTGCTGCTGGCCAATCGTCTCGGGCTTGCATCGCAATTCGGGCCGAGTGTCACAGCCTATTGGGTGCGATTGCAGCAGCGCGAGGGCTACCTGCGTGCGGTTGAGTCTGAGAACCGCGCCGGCGACGCGCTGGGTTTGGCGCGCCGCTTCTGAGCGGCTATACCAGCCGCATCAACTTCAACCAAGCGAGCAGACCGATGGCCGATGATAGCGTAATCCTGGAGAAGAAGGGCGCCGCACTCTGGATCACCATCAGCCGGCCGGAGAAGCGCAATGCCATGAATGGCGATGTCATCGCCGGCATCGCCAACGGCTATCGCACCGCCCACGAGGATGCGGGCATACGGGTGATCGTTCTGACCGGCGTGGGCGAGAAGGCGTTCTGCGCCGGTGCTGATTTGGCGAATGCGGGTGCGGCCTTCTCGATGGATTTCTCCAAGCCCAATGGTGATCTCGCCGATCTCATGCGGCTGTCGCAAAACGCCACCAAGCCCGCCATTGCGCGCGTTAACGGCATCTGCATGGCCGGTGGCATGGGGCTGCTGTGCATGACCGACATGGCGGTGGCCGCGGACAACGCGATCTTCGGTTTGCCCGAGGTGAAGGTCGGCGTGTTTCCGATGCAGGTGCTGGCACTGCTGCAGTCCATTGCGCCACGTCGCCTGGTCAACGAATGGTGCATCACCGGCGAGCCGTTCGACGCGCAGACCGCGCTTGGCGCTGGCCTGCTGAATCACGTGGTGCCGGCGGCCGAGCTCGACAGCAAGGTCGACTGGCTGATCGGCCGTATCACCGACAAGTCGCCGACCGCGATCCGCCGCGGCAAATATGCCATGCGCGCCATCGCCGCGATGTCGTTCGACGAGAGTATTGCCTATACCGAAAGCCAGATCGCGATCCTGTCGATGACCGAGGATGCGAAAGAAGGCCTCAAGGCGTTTGGCGAGAAGCGCAAGCCGGTGTGGCCAGGGAAGTAATATGCGTGCGACGGCGGCCGCCAGAGCAAGCGGCGGTTATCGAAATCCCATGCCGGTCGAGAGCTGAACCGCGATCAGGAAAACGCCGCCCGCAATTGGCAGGCTGACCAAACGCAAAATCTGGTTGAACGAAGCCATCTGAGCCACCCATGACGTTAGCCTCAAGGCTGACTATGGATGTTTATGCTTAATCGCAGGTAAATGTGTCCGCAGTCTATGGTTGCGACGTTAGTGCCTCGGCGCGCTATCGGCGCTCGCTCTGTAAGCGGTGCAGCGTCACTTCCGGAGGGCAGTTCAGTCGCACCGGGAGCAGGCTGGTGCCGACGCCGACGGATGTATAGCCGGCCATGCCTTCATGGCGCCACGCGCCGTTGCCCATATGGCGCGGCAACACGGCCTCCAGCTTGATGGCGTAGCCGCCGGGCAGGCAGAGCTGGCCGCCATGGGTGTGGCCGCTCAACATCAGATCGAAATCGTGCTCGGCCGCCTCGGCATAGGTCTCGGGCGTGTGCGACAGGAGGATCGAGAAGGCGTCCGTCGGAATTTGCGATGCAACCTTCGGGATGTCGTCGGCGAGATAGAAATGCGGATCGTCGACACCGGCAATGTAGATGCTGTCATTGCCGCGGGTAATCACGTCGCATTCGTTGAACATCATGCGGATGCCCATTGATTCCAAAGCCGGCGTCATGCGGATACTGTCGTGATTGCCGAGAACGCCATAGACGGGATCGCGCAGCCTCGTGCGCAGTTCACCGACACCTTCGGTGGCGCGCTGATACGGCCCATAGGTCTTTCCGCGATAGTCGCCGGTCAGCACACAGATGTCGTAATCGAGATCGCCGACGAAGGAGATCAGGTGGCGCAGCGCGTTTTCGCTGAGATCGACGTGGAGATCGCTGATATGCAGGATCGTGAAGCCGTCGAACGCGGCGGGCAGGCGCGGTGAGGCGACGATATTCTCGCGGACCAATACGCGGTTAGCCTCGCGGCGGGCGCGGCCATAGAGGCCGGCGAGTTGCAGCGCGGTGCGGACGATCGGCGGTGCGGTGAGCCAGTTCTCGAGATTGAAGAACAGGCGGCCTTGGCCGAACAGCTGGTGATCGCGATGGGTCTCGATCTCCAGCCGTGCCTGCACATGCGCATCCCCGATACGGTCGATCAGCGGGCGGAGCGCGCTGTCGTCGATCGGGGGATGCGGTGGTCGGGACAATGCCGTTCTAGCCGGTCGAGGCCTTGAGGCCGGCCGCCTCGATTCCGGCGACGGCTGCGATCTCGTCATTGTCCGATGTATCGCCGGAGATGCCGATGGCGCCGAGCAGGCTGCCCGATGCGTCATGAATGAGAACGCCGCCCGGCACCGGGATCAGCGCTCCGCGTGCCATGGTATTCACGGCATCGATGAAGAACGGCTGTTCCTCGGCACGCTTGAACAACGCCCGTGAGCCGAGCCCCATGGCCAGCGCGCCATAGGCTTTGCCGTGAGCGACTTCGCCGCGCATCAGGCTGGTACCATCCTGCGCGATGGTGGCCTTCACGCAGCCGCGAGCGTCGAGCACGGTGATGACCATCGGCTTGAGCTTCATCTCGATCACCTTGGCGAGAGCGCCATCGATGATCTTGCGGGCTGTATCGAGGGTGAGGTCGGCCATATCGGTTGTTTCCTAGTTGAGCGTGGAAGAATGGACGTTTGTTGCGGCGCCGTCGAGGCTCATGGCCAGCACGCGCGCGACATGCAGGGCATGGCGCGAGGCGCCGTCGGCGATTTGGTGGCGGCAGGAGGTGCCATCGGCAACGATCAGCGTATCGGCGTCGGCCTTGCGCACGGCGGGTAGCAAGGACGCCTCGGCCATCTGGATCGAGACGTCATAGGTGTCGGCGCCATAGCCGAACGCGCCCGCCATGCCGCAGCAACTGGATTCGATGGTCTCGACCTTCAGATCCGGGATCAGGCGCAAGGCCTGTTCGACCGGTTTGAACGCACCGAATGACTTTTGATGGCAGTGGCCATGAACCATCGCCTTCGGCGCGATCGGCTTCAGCGGCAGTTGCAGCCGGCCGGCCTCGGCCTCGCGGACCAGGAATTCCTCGAACAGCATGGCGTGCGCGCTGACGCTCCTGGCCGTATCGTCGGAACGTAGCGACAGCAATTCATCGCGTAGCGTCAGCAGGCAGCTCGGCTCAAGGCCGACGATGGGGACGCCGCGTGCCGCGAAGGGCGCAAAGGTGGTGACGAGACGGTCGAGTTCGGCGCGGGCCTGATCGATGAGGCCTGCCGAGAGAAACGTACGGCCGCAGCAGAGTGCACGGCTGCTGCGATCCGCCGGCTTCGGCAGATGCACGCGATAGCCACCCGCGGTGAGCACACGCAGCGCGTCGTCGAGATTCTCGCGCTCATAGGCGCGGTTGAAGGTGTCGGCGAACAGCACGACTTCGCGGCCATCTGCCGGGCCGACGGCGTCGGCATCTCTGTGAAATACATCGCTGCGCCATTCCGGCAGGCTGCGTTTGGCGCTGATCCCTGCATAGCGTTCCAGCAGGTTGCGCAGCAGCGGGCTCTTGTTGCGCAAGTTCGCCAGCGGCGCAGCTCGGGCGGCCAGTGCGGCATAGTGCGGCAGATAGCCGACGAGGCGATCGCGTAGCGTGAGGCCGTGCTTCGTGACGCGCGCGGCCAGAACCTCGATCTTCATCTTGGCCATATCGACGCCGGTCGGGCACTCATGGCGGCAGGCCTTGCACGACACGCAAAGTTTCATCGTGTCGGCCATGGCATCCGACGTCAGCGCATCCGGGCCAAGCTGGCCGGAGATTGCCAGCCGCAGCGTGTTGGCGCGGCCGCGGGTGACATCCTTCTCGTTGCGCGTCGCGCGGTAGGACGGGCACATCACGCCGCCCTCTAACTTCCGGCATGTGCCGTTGTTGTTGCACATCTCGATGGCGCCCTGAAAGCCGCCGCCAGCGCCGGGCCATGCCGACCAGTCGAGCGCGGTCTTGAGTTCGCCGACGCGATAGTCCGGCGTGTAACGAAACAGAGAACGATCATCCATCCTGGGCGGATCGACGATCTTGCCGGGATTGAGGATATTCTGCGGATCGAAGCGATGCTTCACTTCGGCAAAGTCGCCGATGATCCGCTCGCCGAACATTTCGGCGTGGAATTCCGAACGCACGAGTCCGTCGCCGTGCTCGCCGGAATGCGAGCCCTTGTATTCCCGGACCATCGCGAAGGCTTCTTCGGCGATGGCGCGCATCGCCTTGACGTCCTTGTCGAGCTTCAGATTCAGCACCGGGCGGACATGCAGGCAGCCTTCCGAGGCGTGCGCATACATGGTGCCGGTGGTGTCGTGCTTCCTGAAGATTGCGGACAGGCGTTCGGTATAGTCGGCCAGATGCGGCAGCGGCACCGCGCAGTCCTCGATGAAGGAGACCGGCTTGCCGTCCTGCTTCATCGACATCATGACATTGAGGCCGGCCGCGCGGAATTCGGCGATGCCCGATTGCAGAGCAGGCTCGGTGATATCGACGACGCCGCCCCATTTGCGCGTCGGGTTGTTCCAGCCAAAGCCGAGATCGCCCATCAAGTCGCCGAGCTCTTTCAGCTTGGCGGCATTGGCGGCCTGATCCTCTTCCGCGAATTCGACGATCAGCAGTGCATCCGGATCGCCCCGTACGGCACTCTTGATGATCGGCTGGAACATCGCAATGTCGCGGCCGAGCGCGATCATGGTGCGGTCGACCAGTTCGACCGCGATGGGCTTGAGCTTGACCAGATGCTGGGTCGCATCCATCGCTTCATAGAAGCTGCCGAAGTGACAGACACCGAGCGCCTTGCTGCCGATGAGCGGCCACAGCTTGAGTTCGACCTGCGTGGTGAAGGCGAGGGTGCCTTCGGAGCCCACGAGGAGATGCGCCATGTTGTTGGCGGTCTTGCGCGGTGTCAGCGCATCGAGATTGTAGCCGCCGACACGGCGCTGCACCTGCGGGAAGCGCTCAGCGATCTCGGTCGCTTCACGCTCACCGAGCGCCAGCATGTCGCGAAACAGGGCAGGCGCATCGTCCCCGGAATTTACTTCGCCGAAATGCAGCAGGTTGCCATCGGCCAGTGCGGCATCCATCGCGATCGTGTTGTCGCGCATGGTGCCGTAGCGCAGCGAGCGACCGCCGCATGAATTGTTGCCGGCCATGCCGCCGATGGTGGCGCGTGACGCGGTGGAGACATCGACCGGAAACCATAGCCCGTGTTTCTTGAGCTGCCGGTTGAGATCGTCCAGCACGATGCCGGGCTCGACGATGCAGGTGCGGTTCTCGACGTCGAGCGAGATGAGCTTGTTGAGATGTTTGGAGAGGTCGATGACGATGCCGTCATTGACGGTCTGTCCGCATTGCGAGGTGCCGCCGCCGCGCGGCGTAACGATGCGGCCATCGTCGCGGCAGATCGCCAGCGCGCGCAGCGCCTCGTCGATGGTACGCGGCACGACCACACCGAACGGTACGATCTGGTAGAACGAGGCATCGGTGGCATAACGGCCGCGATTGAACGGGTCGAAGAACACGTCGCCGGAGACTTCGCGTGACAGCCTTGCAGCCAGCGCGCTGTCTGCAGCCGTGCTCCGAATGATTGCCGCCTTCGCCATGGATTCCAGCCTTGTCCCTCTATCGCCCTGTCTTGCATCCGGATTCCGGCTTGGCAACCCGGAGGTGCCGTGCTTCGGCGGTGGCAAGGAGGGGATACGGGAGGGATAAGAAATCCTCATGGCTGCCCCACGTTTTTCTTCGGCGCTCTGGTATACCAGACGCGGGACAAGCCGTTTGAAAGGTGCTATCCGGGCGTTTCAATAAAAATGGACTCCCTGGGAAGGACGAGACATGACCGTGCACACCGGAAGGCATTTCCTGCAGATTCCTGGCCCGACCAACGTACCCGACCGGGTGCTGCGGGCGATGGATATGCCCACGCTGGACCATCGCGGTCCCGAATTCGCCGAGCTTGGCCTTCATGTCATTGCTGCGATGCAGCGTGTGTTCCGGACCAAGCAGCCGGTCATGATCTATCCGTCCTCGGGCACCGGCGCCTGGGAAGCCGCCATCGTCAACACGCTGTCGCCGGGCGACAAGGTGCTGATGGCCGAGACCGGCCAATTCGCCACGCTGTGGCGCGGCCTCGCCGAGAAGTTCAAGCTCGACATCGACTTCGTGCCGGGCGACTGGCGCCACGGCGCCGATCTCGCCGAGATCGAGAAGCGTCTCGCTGCCGACAAGTCGCAGGCCATCAAGGCGGTGATGATCGTCCATAACGAGACCTCGACCGGTTGCGTCACCCATCCGCAGGATGTCCGCAAGATCATGGACCGCGTGAAGCACCCCGCGCTGCTGATGGTCGATACGGTCTCCGGCCTCGGCTCGCTCGAATACGAACATGACGCCTGGGGCATCGACGTCTCCGTGGCTGGTTCGCAGAAGGGCCTGATGCTGCCGCCGGGCCTCGGCTTCAACGCCGTCTCCGAGAAGGCGCTCGCAGCCTCCAAGACCAACAACTCCTTCCGCTCCTACTGGGACTGGGAAGAGATCATTGCCGCCAACAAGCTCGGCTCCTGGCCCTACACGCCTGCCACCAACCTGCTCTACGCGCTGAAGGAAGGCGTGGCGATGCTGGAGGAGGAGGGGCTCGACAACGTGTTCGCGCGCCACAAGCGTCACGGCGCTGCCGCTCGCGCCGCTGTCAAGGCGTGGGGTCTCGAGACGGTCTCGATCGAGTCGCATGATCACTCGCCGGCTTTGACGGCCGTGCTGATGCCGGACGGACATGACGCCGACAAGTTCCGCAAGGTCGTGCTGGACAATTTCGACATGTCGCTCGGCACCGGCCTCAACAAATGGAAGGGCAAGATCTTCCGCATCGGCCATATCGGCCACTTCAACGACCTGATGCTGATGGGCACGTTGTCCGGCGTCGAGATGGGTCTCGAAGTCGCCAAGGTCCCGCACCGCGCTGGCGGCGTGATGGCAGCGATGGATGTGCTGACCGGCAAAAGCGTGGTGCCGATGACCAAGGCGGCGGTGGCTTAAAGCCCACGAATTCCCGTCTTGAGGCCTAACAATCTACTGGAGGCTGGAGCATAATCGCTCCAGCCTTTTCAATATGTTGCGGCGGAATGCTGCACCAGAGGACGAATCACATGAACGCGCCAACGCCCGCCACTGAAGACCTGCTCTATTCCGTCGAGAACGGGATCGCGAAGATCACTTTCAATCGCCCCCAGGCGCGCAATGCCATGCTGTTCTCGATGTATGAGCGGATGGCGGAGATCTGCCAGGCCGCCAATGAGGACCGCTCGATCAAGGCAATCATCCTGACCGGCGCCGGCGACAAGGCCTTTGCTTCGGGTACCGACATCTCGCAGTTTCGTGAATTCAAGACGGCGCAGGACGCGCTCGATTACGAAGCGCGCATCGACCGTGTGCTGACCGCGCTGGAGACCTGCCGGGTGCCGACCATCGCCGCCATCGCGGGTGCCTGCACTGGCGGCGGCGCCGGCATCGCCGCCTGCTGCGACCTGCGTATCGGCACCGCGGCCACGCGCATGGGCTTCCCGATCGCCCGCACCCTCGGCAACTGCCTGTCGATGTCCAATATCAGCCGCGTGATGGCGCTGGTCGGACCGGCCCGCACCAAGGACATGATCTTCACCGCACGCTTGATCGAGGCGGAGGAGGCGCTGGCGCTCGGCCTGATCAACGAGATCGTGCCCGATGTCGAGACGCTGCAGCGCCGCGCGCTGGAACTCGCGCAACTGGTGGCCAGCCATGCGCCGATCACCCTCGAAGTGACCAAGGAAGCCGTGCGTCGGCTGCGCCCGACCCTGACCCGTGAGGAGGGCAAGGATCTCGTGCTCAAGGCCTATATGAGCGAGGATTTCCGCGAGGGCATGGATGCGTTCCTGAACAAGCGCAAGCCGAACTGGCAGGGCAAATGAGCCGCGAAATGTCGGCGCGGCACGACGGTTTCGATCAGTTGCGACCCTAACAGTGCTGTGATCACATCAAATAGGTGCGTTTCGCGGTCTCCGCGCTAGCCGCCTTTTGCGCGTCCTGACTTAAAGAATGATACGCTGCGCTTCAACGTCTGGCTTTGTAAGTCATCCTCTCCAACAAAGCCCATCCTCGGCTTGTCGAGCAGCTTGGAATGCCATGATTTTGCTTATGCCATCCCGCTATTTTAGCTGATGGCGGGGAGGGCGTCATCCTTGCCCTGTAGTACGAGTCAGCTAAGCCGCCTCGGCCGTGATTGATCTGACCACAAATTCAGACTGTGAGTCGCCGGATGCGAGATTACGAATAACCAAGTTAGCGAGCTTTGCGATATCGTCCGCCTGAATAGTAAACGCAGCCGGTTGCGCGCCGGCTTCGCAGGCCGTCTCAGCCAGGAATGACGAGCCGTCACTTTGGATGGCGCCGAACCCAATAACGCCCGAGAGTACGTCGGCATCAAAGGTCACCGTGAGGTCGGAACGGCAAGCTTTGATCGGCCCCGGAATTTTATAAACTAGACTATATGAGCCTTGGACCTTGCTTGATGTGCAAATGTTCTTGTCGGGCTCGCGAACTATTCGGTTTATATGCTGATGCACGCCGAGCCAAAGCGGGATCTTCCAAAATTTTTCGTTTGTCATTGTTATCTCGAAGCCAACGCAACCATGATCCAAGTTTGATAGGTTGATTTAGGCTCGCGTTCAACGGCAATTTCCGACGCCGATGGTTCTCTGTACCACCTTGGCTTCTAGTAGGGCGGGCGCGATCTCTTGCCTAGACCAAGCGTAGGCAAACTTTCGGTCGCACCATCGTGCGGTATCCCATCAGTCTGGAACGCTAATGCCCTGTTGATCATGTCCACGCTTTCTCACTCACAACTGATGTCGGAACGGGCGGTGGGTAGGCGCCCCCGAACGTCCTGCCGACGTCGATCGCCGTGTGTGGTCGTCTTGCTCCCTTAACTAAGCGGAAAATCGCAACTCTTTGGAACGACAGATGGCTTGAGCGAGAGCTGAAATGTCGGGGGCGGACCAAACTGCCCCCGTAAGGTCCGCGTAGTGACCTTGGGGGTCTTTCAAGGGGATGAGTGTAAACGGCACCTCGACGAGGCCCGGCAGATCGCGAACTTCTGCTGCGAGGTTCCAGCCGCCGGTGATGACTGGCAAGCCGCATTGAGATGCCTCTACGAGATTAAGGCCATAACCCTCCGAGCGAGACGGTGAGACGTATACATCAATGAGCGAATAGAAATCAGCTATGCTTATTCGGTTTGATGAATCGAATATCTGGACTCGTGGATCTCCGCCAATCACTGATTCCAGCATCTTTCTTTCGAATGGTCGGTGGTTAAGATCATTGCAACGCAGAAGCAGCTGCTCGGTGCCTCGCACGGGAAATGCGGCGAAAAAAGCCCTCACCGCGTCCTCTGGATTTTTTCTATAGTAGTTGGAATCTACCGAGAATGAATAACCGGCAACAAACGAGCTAATTGAAATGCCGTGGTCGGCACGGATTGCCGCCCGGTGTTGCTTATCGACGAGCGGGAAAGGTTCTGATGCGATCGAGTATGGGACAACTTTGATCGGCCCGGAGAATTTACGAAGATTTTTCGCGAAGCACTTCTGCAGAATATCGGTAGGCGCCCAAATCTCGTCGTAAGTGCGTGTGGCCTTGATCCAAAACTTAGGTAGCGTTTCGATCTCCCATATCCAGTGACCGATGATAGTGCGTTCGACCAACCACGACCTATCAAATGTAGCAATTGCTGCTTGATCTGGGTTGGCGACGAAAACGACGTCCGAGATGTTCAGATTATAACAGTCTGCAGGGGAAAGGTATGAGGTGGCATTGGGGCTGGGTGTAAGACCCAAACACGAGGTTAAGTCTATGCGGCTTACGATCGATCCTCGGTCTTCAAGTGTTCTTGCTACCAGTTCGGCGGCTCGCGCTAGTCCGCTGCCCGCGCTGAACACGCCTGCTACAGCAACATGTATCCCCTCGAACGATCGGCATGTCCGATACTTCGAAAGATCAAAATGGCTGTCTTTCAGTCGGTGGATTTGGCGAACGCGGCTAATCCTTCTTCGCAACGCAGGAGGCAGTAAGCGTAAGGCTATTCGGAACATGTTACCCCTAGTTTGTAGGCAAATTATATTCGCAATCTCAGCGCGTAAACTCCCAAGATCTGAGAATTCACCATGACCGTCGCTGCCCCTGTGGCGTACGGTCCGTTTAGGCGATGGTGGGGAGTACGTCACGATCTGGGTCGACCAGGCGGCTATCTTTTAGGCAGCTAAGGTCAAATGCCTACAAATTTAAAATTCTCGGTCGACTCTTCCGTGCTTCTACCCACCAACAGGGTCGATCATGGACGAGAATTTCCACGACGATATTCGACGGCAACTTAAAGCCGCCGCTGTGCTATACTTGCCTTCCATTTAGCTGTTCTAAGGTCGTGGCGATGCTCGATGCAAATGAATTTCCCCAGTGAATTCAAGTGCACAACCTGGACTTTCTCCTTAAATGGGATTGCACGGTCGCTTTGCCAGCTTTTCGACCTGCTCAGCATCAAGGGCATCCCACTAATTGCCGATGACCGTTTCGGAACGTTCGATCACTTGAACTGAGTGCTTCAAATCAGCCTGCGACTCCTCAGCCACTTGGTAACTTGCAACGCTTGATAGGATGCCAACGAGGACCGATTGCCGCAAAGCAAATAGGTCTGCAGTGTCGAGAAAAACGCCTCGGCAAAGCGGAGCTCTCGTGTATTCAAGATCGAACTTCCGGTTCTCACTTTGAAGCCGCATGCTTGAAAACCCAAAGTCGGCTGATCAAAAAGCTGATAGGCGGCCAGGCTGCTGCGATTCCGAGGGATGTCATCGTCGGGTCCGCCAGATGATGCTCTAATATGAATGTGCTGAGAGAGCCCAACACGATGAAAATTGTCGCCTGCATGGCGCCAAAGCGCGGCAAGTGAACTGCATGGCGGCCGGTCATACGGAATGTGAACTGATGGTGTCCAACGTATGAAACAACGAACCCGCAAAGGATTGCCAGAATTGATGCAATCGAGGGCCGAACGCCCAGAGCTTTGACGAGCCCGATCGAGATCAGCAGGTATGTCAGTGTAGAAAGACCGCCGATTACCACGAACCGCAACAAGGTCTGCACGGTATCGTTGTTCCTGATATTCATGACCGGCCGGATCCGTTAAGTCGAAATCTGCAAGAGATAAATCTGGACCCGGATCGGTCCGGATTCGAAGTCTTTTGGATCGATAATACTCGTTCGCCGACCCAATGCCTGAAATGCCGCCGCTAGTTTCTCGACGCGCGATCTATCATTGGTGACATACCCGATAAGATGCTTCCCCTCTGCGACAGCAGCAATACGCTCAGCCGGGATGTCGACCTGATCCATGACGCCGTCCGCGAGGAATGAGAACCCCGTCGCTCTGATAGCGCTTGCCATATATTTCAGCTTTACGACGCTCTGCGTTCCAACACATCCAGCGCCGGCCGCTATGTCCTCATTCATGTCCCCCCAGAGAAAGACGCTACTGAAAGTGTAGCCACGCTGTCTTAGATAACGATGCGAGTTGTCGACGATGGTCGTGATATGGTGACCGATCTGACAGGAACTCGGCATGAAGATATTGATCCACGGATACGATAAGGCGAGCCCGTAGGATAGGGCGGCTACGAAGACCAGACCTCCCAGTATCCGTCGGCCGGCCAAGAGGGCCGCGCCCAAAGCCAGAGCAAAGAACGCCGCCGAAAACAGGAACGTCGTGTTGTGTTTCCACAGCGCCAATAGTGGCTGCGGGATGAGGATCGGCGCGATGAACAGAGCGAGCGTGGCGAGTTTCCATAGAACTGCCTTCGTTCCCACTTCTGGAAGCCTGAGCCATATTGCCGCCGAAGCGGCGATTGCTCCATTCAAAGGCAAGACGATCGGGTAGGCGAAATAGCCCCAGTCCAGCGCGGTCTGGCCAGCGGTTTGCCAGCACAGCCAAAGTATCCAAGCGTACAAAAATCCAATTGCCAGAACGACAGCGTTCCGTTCTTTCGTCGTCGCTTCGGACTTTCGAAGAGCGACACAGGCACAAACTGCAACGGCCAAAATCATGCCCCCGGTGAATTGCCCTAAATGCACCGCCGTCCAGTACCAACCCGTGGTCCAAGGATTCCACCAGGCCTTTTGCTGTGAGCTGTCTTTCACGAAAGAAGATGCCAGGTTGAATATCTTCATGAAGAAGAAGAAATCGCGGCCGACAAGCCAGTTCACAAGTCCCATAAATGCGGTGAGCGCAATGGCTCCAAATATTGCTAGCATCGCGGTCGGCAATATTGACGGAATTCGGCCGAACCGCTCGCGATAACAAAAAACGTACTGAGCAATCAGGATGGGCGCGAGGTTGACGAAAACGATATTGGTATGAACGGTCGCGGCGAAGGCTGCGCCAGTGAGAAATAGCCCAAGGGGTCTGTAACCATCCTGTGCAGACCTGATCGTCATCCACCAGCTCATGGCGAATAGCGGACCTGCCAGGGTGTTCTGATAGTCAGCGCCGCCGCTGGCATGGGCGAAATAGTTTGACGCAAAGAATGCTGCTGCAATGAAAGCAGATGAGCGCCCAACCAGCCTTGAAAAAGCTGCGTAGAGAAATGACGAGCCGGCAGCGAGCAGGCTTATTTGAAGAAGCCAACTCGCCGCCGTTGGGGAGAAGAAGTTTCTTACGACGAACTCGAGCCAGATCCAAGGAAGGCGTGCGGCCTTATAATAATCGTTATGGAAATCCGGCCACAGATAGCTGAGGCCATACCCGTGATAATACCACGGATCGAGCCAATCATAAGAATTAAACATCCAGCTGCTGTTTATCAGCGCTTGGAAAAGTGGAATGGAACAGATCAGTGCGACATCAAATATCACCTTAGGGTGAGACAAATTTCTCGACCATGTGAAATTATTCCAGCGCCTGCGTTCGAGCCCGTCACGCAGTGAAATACTCATTCAAGCTCCAATCAAAGATACGGCAGATGGTTGTGCAACCGACTTTAGCGCGCTGGTCTTGGAAAGAAAGCAGCCGCTTCCAATTTGTGTTGATTAGCCAAGCATATGCTGCGATTTCGCTCCAAATCTGCTGTTCTATGGTTTCGCTGGACGGACGAGGTTGTGCGGCGTCACGGTGATGACACTTTGAGAGCCTTGGAGCAACGTCGGAGAGGTCTGTAAATAGCCGTTGGAGGCCGGCACGCACCGCCCCTGACCAAAGTCAGTCCAGGCCCGCTCCCGGCACGCTTGAAGTCTCACGAAAATCCCCGCACAATAGAACCAATGAAAAATGGCGGGCATCCAATGCCCGCCGGTCTCTACAGGGAAGAAACCAATGTCCAAGTCGATCAGGGCCACAGCTGCGCTTGCAGCCGTGCTCGCCAGTGCGCCCATCCTCTCATCGGCCACATCGCCGGCCATCGCCTGGGAGCCCACGAAGCCCGTCGAAATCGTCGTTGCAGCGGGCGCCGGCGGCGCCTCTGACCAGATGGCGCGCATGATGCAGGCCGCGATCCAGAAGAACAATCTGATGAAGGCGCCGGTGGTGGTGTCGCTCAAGGGCGGGGCCTCCGGCGCGGAAGCGCTGATCTACATGAAGTCCAGCGACGGTGACGCCAACAAGGTGCTGATCGCCTATTCGCTGATCTACATGCTGCCGCTGTCGGCCAAGATTCCGTTCAACTGGCGCGACCTCACACCGGTGTCCGTCGTCGCGATGGACCAGTTCGTGCTGTGGGACAATGCGGGTGGCGCCAAGACGGTGAAGGAATTCATCGCGGCGGCCAAGGCTGCATCGTCGCCGTTCAAGATGGGCGGCACCGGATCCAAGCGTGAAGACCATGTGCTGACCGTGTTCATGGAAAAGCAGACCGGCGCCAAGTTCTCCTATCTGCCCTACAAGTCGGGCGGCGAGGCGGCGACGCAGCTGGTCGGCAATCACACCGAAGCCAACGTCAATAACCCCAGCGAGAATCTCGAAGTCTGGCGCGCCGGTCAGGTGCGCGCGCTCTGCGTGTTCGACAAGGAACGCATCTCCTACAAGACCAAGGTCACCGAGACGCAGTCGTGGAACGACATCCCGACCTGCAAGGAAGAGGGCCTCGACGTGCAGTATCTGATGCTGCGCGCCATGTTCCTGCCCGGCAAGGTGACGCCCGAGCAGCAGGCTTTCTATGTCGACCTGTTCGAGAAGGTGACCAAGACGGCCGAATACAAGGACTACATGGAGAAGCAGGCGCTGAAGCCGATCTTCCTGAAGGGGCCGGAGATGCTCAAGTTCCTCGAAGAGGACGATGCGCTCAACAAGTCGCTGATGACCGAAGCGGGATTCGTGGCGAAGTAAGCCACGAATGTCATGCCCCGCGAAAGCGGGGCCTCCAGTAAACATCGACAGCGAGAAAGCCACTGACGGTTCCGCATACTGGATCACCCGCTTTCGCGGGTGATGACAAGTTTCTTTGATGTACGAGTGTGCATCCTTTCTCCATCCTCAGAAACCATGCCAATGTCCAACACCGACCTCGAAATCATCGTCGAAGATCCGACCGCTCCGGAGGACGACTCTCCCTCCGTCGTCAGCACGCGCACCATCGAGATCATCGTCTCGCTGGTCTTGCTGGCACTGGCCATCATGCTTGGCTTTGACAACTGGCGCACCGGCATCGCCTGGGATTCCACCGGCCCTCAGCCCGGCTACTTCCCGTTCTATCTCTCGGTCATTCTCGGCGGCGCCAGCCTCTACGGACTGATCGCGACCTTCTTCGCCCGCAGTGGCGGTTCCGGCACTTTCGTCACCCGCGCACAATTGCGGCGCGTGGCGCTGGTGTTCATTCCCACCGCACTGTTTTGTCTCGCCACGCAGTTTCTCGGCATCTATGTCGCGAGTTTCGTGCTGATCGCCGGCTTCATGCGCATGGTCGGCAAGATCGCGCTGTGGAAGTCGCTGCTCACCGCCTTCGTGTTCACCGCGATCATGTTCGTCACCTTCGATGTCGCCTTCGACGTCATCATGCCGAAGGGGCCGATCGAATCGGCTCTCGGTCGCTAGGACTACTGAAATGGAAGCGTTCGGACTGTTGATGCACGGCTTTGCCGTGCTGATGACCTGGAAGATCATCTCGCTGATGGTCGTCGGTCTCGTGCTTGGCATCTTTGTCGGCGTGCTGCCGGGCCTCGGCGGCCCAAACGGCGTCGCCATCCTGCTGCCGCTGACCTTCACCATGGATCCGACCTCGGCCATCGTGATGCTGTCCTGCATCTATTGGGGCGCGCTGTTCGGCGGCGCCATCACCTCGATCCTGTTCAACATCCCCGGCGAGGCGTGGTCGGTGGCCACGACCTTCGACGGCTATCCGATGGCGCAGCAAGGCAAGGCTGCGGAAGCGCTGACGGCGGCATTTACCTCGTCCTTCATCGGATCGCTGGTAGCGGTGATGCTGATCACATTTCTGGCGCCGATGATTTCATCCTTCGCGCTGAAATTCGGCCCGCCGGAATTCTTTGCGGTCTATCTGCTGACCTTCTGCTCCTTCGTCGGTCTCGGCCGCGAGGCCAAGCACAAGACCGTCATCTCGATGGCGCTGGGCCTGCTGATCGCCGGCATCGGCATGGACACGGTGTCGGGCAATCTGCGCATGACCTTCGGCTCGGACAATCTCCTCCGCGGCATCAACTTCCTCGTCGCGGTGATCGGCCTGTTCGGCATCAGCGAAATCCTGCTGACCATGGAAGAACGCCTCGCGCTGCGTGGCCACGCCGCCAAGATCAGCCTGCGTACGGTGCTCAAGGTCTGGATGGATCTGCCGAAATACTGGGTGACGCTGCTGCGCTCGTCGGTGATCGGCTGCTGGCTCGGCATCACGCCGGGCGGCGCCATCGCGGCCTCCTTCATGGGCTACAATCTCGCCAAGCGCTTCTCCAAGGATCCCGAGAGCTTCGGCAAAGGCCGTATCGAGGGCGTGTTCGCGCCGGAAACGGCCGCCCACGCCTCTGGCACCGCAGCGCTGCTGCCGATGCTGGCGCTGGGCATTCCCGGCTCGGGCACTGCAGCCATCCTGTTGGGCGGCCTGATGGTGTGGGGGCTCAATCCCGGGCCGTTGCTGTTCGTCGAGCACAAGGACTTCGTCTGGGGCCTGATCGCCTCGATGTATCTCGGCAATGTGGTCGGTCTCGTTATCGTGCTGACGACCGTTCCGGTCTTCGCCTCGATCCTGCGCGTGCCGTTTGCGGCGGTGGCGCCGATGATCGTGGTGTCCTGTGCCATCGGCGCCTATGCGATCCAGAATGCGATGTTCGACATCTGGCTGATGCTCGGCTTCGGCGTGGTCGGCTATGTCTTCAAGAAGATCGGCATTCCCCTGGCGCCATTCACGCTGGCGCTGGTGCTTGGCAGCCGCGCCGAGGATGCATTCCGCCTCGCCATGATCGGCTCCGGCGGCAGCGTCGGCGTGTTCTGGTCCAATGGCCTCGTTGGCACCATCACCACGCTGGCGATTACGCTGCTGTTCTGGCCGGTGATCGATCGTGCCTTTGCGGCCGTTGCACGCATCTGGCGGCCGACGCCGGTGACGACGTAAGTCGTGCTCGCGCCTGGCTGGATGGAGGCCTAATCCGGCAGTGACGGCTGCGCGAGATATGCCAGCAGCTTTATCTCGCGGCGTCCGCGGGTGACGGTGTCAAGCACGAGGCCCGACGAAAATGAGAGCACGCCGACGATCATCAGGCCGGTCGAGAGCACGGCGGTGGGCAGCCGAGGCACCAAACCTGTTTCCAGATAGGTGACGGTGACGGGAATCGCGAGGCCGATGGAGACGATGCCGAAGAAGAGGCCAATTGTGCCGAAGAAGCGCAGCGGCTTTTCCGAACGATAGAGTTTCATGATGGTGCCGAGGATCCGGAAGCCATCCTTCCACGTGCTGAGCTTGCTGATGGAGCCCTGCGGTCGCGCGAAATAGGGCGTCTCGATTTCAGCGACCGGCAGCGCGAGCTGCAGCGCATGAACGCTCAGTTCAGTCTCGATCTCGAAACCATCGGACAGCACCGGGAAGGATTTGACAAAGCGTCTCGAGAAGACGCGATAGCCCGACAGCACATCCTTGAAGTTCTGACCGAACGTCATTGACAGAAAGCCGGTGAGGAGCGAGTTGCCGGTGCGGTGGCCAAGGCGATAGGCGGCAACCTGCTGTTCGATGCGGCGGCCCACCACCATATCGAGTCGATCGTTCAACAGCGCTTCGATCATAGCTGGCGCGGATGTCGCGTCGTAGGTCGCATCGCCATCGACGAGAACATAGACATCGGCATCGACGTCACCGAACATGCGGCGGACGACATGACCCTTGCCTTGACGGGGCTCGCTGCGAACAACCGCGCCCGCCTGCGACGCGACTTCACGTGTGCGATCGGTCGAGTTGTTGTCGTAGACATAGATCGCGGCGGCGGGCAGTGCCTTCCGGAAATCGTTCACGACTGTTGCGACTGCGACCTCTTCATTGAAGCAGGGGATCAGGATAGCGACGCGGTGCGGTGCGGTCATGGAGCTTTCCGGCGGGTTCGAGGCGCAGCACGATCTCCGATCGACTGCACCCGGACGAAGATGTGCTCCCGATTAATGCAGCCTATGACGTTAATTTTCACAGTATTTGACAGCTCGCGGCCTCAGACCACCTTGCCTCGTCGCAATTCGGCGATCTCTTCGGCGCCGAAGCCGAACTCGGCGAGTAGCTCCTCCGTCTGCTCGCCGACTTCCGGCGGACGCGCGGCCATGTGGCTCGGCGTACGTGACAGCGTGAAGGGCTGACCGACCAGCGTGATCTTGCGATTCTGGTCGTTGGGAACGTCTTGCGCGAGGCCCAGATGCCTGACCTGCGCATCGGCGAACATCTGGTCGACGGAGTAGATCGGACCGCAGGGCACGCCGGCGGCATTGAGGTCGTTGACCCATTCCTCGGTCGACCGCTTCTCGGTGCAGGCGCTGATCGCGGCGTTGAGGGCGTCGCGGTTCTTCGAGCGGGCAGGGCCGGTGGCGTAATCAGGATGGGTGATCAGTTCGGGGGCGCCGACCGCCTGCGCGCAACGCTCCCAGATCTTGCCGCCGGTGGTGGCGATATTGATGTAACCGTCGGAGGTCTTGAACACGCCGGTGGGAATGCTGGTCGGGTGGTTGTTGCCGGCCTGTTTGGGCACGTCCTGCTCCATCAGCCAGCGGGCGGCCTGGAAATCCAGCATGAAGATCTGCGCTTGCAGCAGCGAGGTCTGGACCCACTGGCCCTGGCCGGAGACATCGCGCTCCAGCAGCGCTGTGAGCACGCCCAGCGCGCAGAACAGCCCGGCGGTGAGATCAGCCACGGGAATGCCGACCCGCATCGGGCCCTCGCCAGGGGCGCCTGTAATGGACATCAGGCCGCCCATGCCCTGGGCGATCTGATCGAACCCCGGCCGCTTGTGATAGGGGCCGTCCTGACCGAAGCCCGAAATGCTGCCATAGACGATACCGGGATTGATCGCCTTCAGGCTCTCATAATCGATGCCGAGTCGGGCCTTAACATCCGGGCGAAAATTCTCGACCACAACATCGGCTTTCTCGACCAGCCGCTTGAACACTGCGAGACCGCGCGGGTCCTTCAGGTTCAGGGTCATGGCCCGCTTGTTGCGGTGCAGGTTCTGGAAGTCCGAGCCTTGCCGCGGGCCGCCGGGCTGCTCGGAACCGGCGTCGTCGCTCAGCGCATCGATCTTGATGACATTGGCGCCCCAATCCGCGAACTGCCGGACCGCCGTCGGGCCGGAGCGGATCCGGGTCAGGTCGAGCACGGTAAAGCGGGAGAGGGCCTGCGAGGCGCGCGGGAAGGGCATTCAGAGGGCTCCGTGGGGCGGGAGGTCGGAAGGTGCCTTACCTTTCGCGCAAACCGGCAGGCTTGTCATGCCCCGGAGCGGCATGGGGTGGCCTGCATCCCCGGTAAGCTGTGCGAAAATCCTTGGGACCGGAACGCTACAAATGGTTGCAGTTTTGGAGGAGCTCGCGTGATCGCTTGAGCATCCGCATAACTGGTTGAATACTCGGGCAGTATTTGGAGTTTTGCGTATGTCTGAAGGTATTCTGCTTGGACTTATACGCGCTTGTAGTCATCCTCGATCCGGACGACGTCGTCCTCGCCGAGATAGCTGCCGGTTTGTACTTCGATCAGCTCCAGCGGAATCTTGCCGGGATTTTCCAGCCGGTGGATGGCACCGAGCGGAATGTAGATCGACTCGTTCTCGTGAACGATCTTGACGAGTTCGCTGACAACCACTCTGGCTGTACCGCGCACCACAATCCAGTGTTCGGCGCGATGGTGATGCATCTGCAACGACAGTCTCTCGCCCGCTTTCACCACGATACGTTTGACCTGATAGCGCGCGCCATCCACGAGTGATTGATACGACCCCCACGGGCGATGTACCTTGAGATGGTCTTCAGTGACTTGTGGTGCGGCCACCCTCAGCTTCGTAACGAGGCGCTTCAGGCCATTGGCATCCTTTTGGCGCGATACCAGGACCGCGTCCTGCGTCGCCACCACCACAAGATCGTCGACGCCTTCCAGTGCGACCACCGGGCCATCGCTCGCGACGTGACAGTTGCGCGAGTCCTCGAACACTGCGACGCCCTGTGCAGCATTGCCCTGCGCGTCTTTTGCAGAGAGCTCCCAGACCGCAAGCCATGAACCAACATCCGACCAACCGCAGGACACCGGCACGACGGAGGCCCGTGTGGTCTTTTCCATCACCGCATAGTCGATTGAGATCGACTTCGCCTTGCCGAAGGCGCGGGCATCGAGGGTGAAGAAGCCGAGGTCACGCCCGGCCTTCTCGATAGCCTCAGCGATGGTTTCAACGCTATCCGCATCAACGTTGCGATATTCGTCCAGCAGCATCGCCGCGCGGAACATGAAGTTGCCGCTGTTCCAGAGATAGCCGGCCTCGATATAGCCGGTTGCTGTTGCGAGGTCGGGCTTCTCGACGAATTTGGATACACTCTTCACATCGCCAGCGATCGGCCGTCCCGGCGAGATGTAGCCGTATTCCGTGGCCGGCCGTTCCGGCTTGACGCCGAACGTCACAATATGACCGCTATCGGCGGCGACCAGTCCCTGACGGCAGGCAGCAACGAAGGCGGGCGTGTCCGTAACGACATGGTCGGCGGCAAGCGCCAGTACCACAGCATCTTCGTCGCGTGTCTGCGCGAAGGCGGCGCCAGCTGCGATCGCCGGTCCGGAATCGCGGCGCGTGGGCTCGAGCAGCACATCGGCGTCGAGCCCGATCTCATCGAGCTGCTCACGTACCATGAAGCGATAGGAGGCGCTGGTGATTACGATGGGACGCTCGAATAAAATGGGGTCCGAGACACGCAGTATCGTATCCTGAAAGGTCGAGCGGGCTCCGAACAGAGGCAAAAACTGCTTCGGACGTCCTTCGCGCGATGACGGCCACAACCGGGTTCCGGCTCCGCCACACATGATCAGGGGAATAATGCGCTTGTTCATCAGTTACCGGGCCTTTATCGCCATGCCGTCGTCGGAAACCTTCATCCGGCAAAGTCGTCGCATATCAACGACCGGCCATGCCCTCGTCAATGGAACGGAAGCCCGCTCAGGAAGCCTGCGGTGAGCGATCGGGGACTGAGTGCAGCGGCGTTACCAGTCTCTCCGGTGACTCTATCGGCTGGGTCAATGCAGGGGGGGCGTGGCGATCCGGTCGGGTAGACGTCAGGCGGCGGCCAAGGCGGATCGAGGGTTCCTCAATCAGCTTGACCGACAGCCAGGCGACCGGGATCGTCAGCAGGATGATAACAAGAGAAGTCGCTAGTCCGACCTCAATCGGGCGAGCTACTGCCCATGGCTGGCTGCGCAGATAGTGGCAGATGACTTCGAGAAAGACGACGTTGAAGAGATAGAAACTGTAGCTGATTCGTCCGAGAAAGACGGATACGGGTCTTTCAAGGAAAACGCCAAATGAGCCGCCCTTGCCGTAATAGAGTGCGGTCACCAGCGCTGCCGCAGCGACGTGCTGAAGGGTCGATCTGAAGATGATCACAATCAGAAGAGCCACGAGCCAGCCCCACGACGGCAGGCAACGCGCGATCCAGGCGCCAGCTCGTGTTGGGATCAGCGCGCCGAGTGCGAAGCAGACCCAGAATTGCTTGAAGTACATCATGTAGGGTTTCAGCCAGGCGGCCTTGAAGATCACAACAAGGGCGAGCGATATGGCAAACAGGCCCCATTCGCCGCCCAGCCGGAACCCGGCATAAGCGAGCAGAAGAAAGATCGCTGCAATGAACTCGACGTTCAACGTCCAGGTCGCACCGTTGATCGTTATTTCGTAGAGCGTAGCATTCAGGAGAAACCTGTCGAATGAGACAGGAATGCCTGCGGGGGGAAACACGACTGCACAAGCGACAAGGCAGACGAACAGCGCGGGATAAATACGCAGGAAACGGCGCACCAAAAACTTAAGCGACATCGGTGCGAAGCGTTCAGTATTGTTCCGCAAGCTGTTGAAGAGAACGGCTCCGCTGAGAACAAAGAAAATAACGACTGCTGTCTCGCCGTTGAATAGCTTGAGTACGATCTTTGTCGCACGCCCGTAGGTGTCATCGATCTTTAGAATGCTCTCATAGAGAATGCGGGAAATCTGGGTCGGGTCGATGCCCAGAATGGTATGGAACACGACGACGACGAGAGCTGCGTATCCTCTAAGGCCGTCCAACTGGTTGTTCCGGTTGGTGTCCAATGGAGCTGCAGGCGCATTCGATTGCATTTATAAAGTACTCGATCCGATGTACTGGGTGCGGACGGTGTGATCAGACTTTTATTCCGGGGCCATAGTGTCAAATAGGATGGCCCGAAAGGTATTAGACACTTATGCGAAGCATTGTGCTAGGCGCCACCGGCGTCGTCGGGGGACACATTGTCGAACAACTGCTGCAGGCCGGGGAAATGCCGTTTGCATTGTCGCGTTCGCCGCCGGCGCAAGATGCCCGCAACGTGTGCTGGTTTCGCGGCGATCTAACCGACCTTTCGGCACTGGCTCTCCCTGATTTTTCCACAATATACTGTACCGCCCATGCGGGCTCGCTCGCCGCCGGGCTCCCTCATCTGGTAGGTCCGAGCGTTCAGCGCCTCGTGCTTTTCACATCCTCCAGCGTCGTTACCAAGCTTAATTCCGATGTGGCATACGAGCGTGAGGGACTTCAACGGCTGGCTGCAGGAGAGGCGGCGACGATTGCGTTTTGCGAAGAGCGAGGCATCGCATGGACGGTTTTACGCCCGACCATCATCTACGATGAAGGACGCGATGCGAATATTTCGCGACTTGCCCGGTTGATAGCGAAGTTCGGTGTACTGCCCTTGGCGGGGTGGGGAGCAGGACTACGGCAACCGGTGCACGCGCAGGACCTGGCCGTTGGTGCGCTTCAAGCCGCAGCCAGTCGGGCGGCTTGGAACAACACCTATGCGCTGCCGGGGGGAGATACGATCAGCTACCGCGAAATGGTGGGCCGGATCTTTGACGGACTTGGGAAGCCGCGACGGATCGTTCCGGTGCCGGTGGCGCTTTGGCGGGTGGCTTTCTTCTTGCTGCAGCGCTGGCTCCCGAATGCGAACGCCTCCATGGGAACCCGGATGTCGAAAGACATGACTTTTGACGCTAGGCCCGCGCGTGAGGATTTCGGTTGGAATCCACGCGGTTTTCGTCCGCGCTTCGATAACCTGTAGCGATACAACATGCGAGGGTGAGCGAAGTCATGTTTGCGCGCCTAGGCGCTCAGACAATTTCCTTGTCGAACGTATAGGCCTCGATCATATCGTCGACCGGGCCGATCGCTCTAACTTGTCCTTTGTCCATCCAGATCGCCTTGTTGCACCAGCGTTTGCAAATCTCCGGGCTGTGGGATGCCAGCACGAGCACGTTGGCGCTTTCGACAAAGGATTCGATACGGTGTTGAGCCTTTGCGAGAAATCCCGCATCGCCGGCGACGATCCATTCGTCCATCAGCAGGATTTCGGGCGCGAAGCAGGTGGCAACGGCGAATGTCAGACGCGTCATCATGCCCGATGAGTAGGTCCTGACCGGAATATCCAGATAGTCGCCGAGTTCCGTAAACTCCACGATCTCGGCGATCCGCTCTTCAACCTGCTGAGCCGTCAGGCCGAGGATGAGTCCTCGTAACCTGATATTATCATAGCCGCTGACCTCACCGTCGATTCCGAGGCTGATGTCAAACATCGGAGAGATGCGTCCCTGGGTCCGTACGATGCCCGCAACAGGCTCATAGATGCCGGCCATCACACGCAGCAGAGTTGTCTTTCCTGCGCCGTTGGAACCAATTAGTGCCACGCGGTCGCCGGCCTCGATGTTGAGCGTCACATTCCGCAGCGCTTCGACCGAGATCCGCTGATTGGCGTCGCTGGCGAGCTGTCCGCCAGAGCCGCGAAACAGTAGGCTTTTTTTCAATGAGCGAGAACCGCCATGATAGATCGGAAATGAAACACTGACGTTGTCGAGCGCGAGCAACGTCTCATTTGCGGATGTGCTTCCGGCGATACGCATGACTGTCAGACCCAGTAGGAAATACGTGAACGGAAGCGTGTGAAGAACGCACCCGCAACAGTCAGATTGATCGCCGTGATCAGTAGAACGGCGACGTAGTTTTTCATGGATGGTGCGGTGCCAAGCAGCGGCGCGCGAACGATCTCGATGAGATGGAAAAACGGATTCAGGTCGGCAACGAAGGCCTTGTTCTTCAGTAGCTCCGGCTTCCAGAAAATCGGGGTGATGAAAAAGACAATCTGAACCATCGAATTGATGAGCTGCGGAATGTCACGGAAGCGCGCCGACAGCATTCCGATAAACATGGTGGCGAGCGCGCCGTTGAGCACGATGAAGAACAGTCCCGGGATCGCCAGCAACATCACGGGCCCGGGCCAGATCTGAAAGTACAGTAGCACGCCGAAGTAGATGACGAAGTTGTGAGCGAAGATGACGAACTTGCTCCAGGTCGATCGATAGACGTAGACCGTGTAGGGCAGCCGGATCTGCTTGATGTAGGACTCGGCGCCCGTGAACAGGGTGCCGCCCTCGGTCAGAAAGCTGGACAGGAACGTCCAGACCAGAAGTCCCACGCAGAGGAACGGAAGAAATTCGTCGATCGGCGATTTGAAGAGCTCGGCATAGACGACGCCGAGCGCGACCACCATGATGGCCATGCTGGCCGTCAGCCAGAACGGTCCCAACAGCGATCGGCGATAGCGCTGGAGGATATCGTTCCACCCGAGCCGCACCCAAAGCCGCCACATCCCGAGTCCCGATACGATGTCTTCGGTCGCGGTCGACAGTGCGTTGTCGCCGCCGCTGTGGCTGACAACGGGGGCGTTTGAACTGCTATGTGCGTGCAGCGTTTGTGACATGTGTAGAGATACCCGATCTTTCGTCATCGCCCCGAGCGACGCTGGCGAACTGCATCTTCGTAGACGTTTTTCATGCGGGAGAGAAACCGCTCCCGGCCATATTCTTCGTGTGCCCGCTTGCGACCGGCATCGCCAAGACGCTTGGCCAGCGAGGGATCGTCAAGGATACGTTCAAGCGCCGACGTCAGGTCCGCAACGTCATCGACCGGCACGGTGATGGCTTCCTGACCATCCCTGGCGACGTGCGGAACGGCGGTGGGGAGTGCAGTATTCACGATGGGCAATCCGGCCGCCATCGCTTCAAGTTGGACAATACCAAACGCTTCAGCGGGTGTCACCGAGGGGAACGCGAAGACGCGTGCGGCATACAGATGGGCCTTAACCTCGCTGGTTGGTATCCGGCCGGCGAATGTCACACGATCCGCAATTCCCAGTCTCAGTGCCATCTGTTCGAGTTCGCTGCGCAGTTCGCCTTCGCCGATGAGTACAAGCTGCGCATCAAGGTCGCTAAGCGCTGCAATCAGATGCTTAAATCCCTTATAGGGGACAAGGCGGCCGATTCCGAGGATCATCCGAGGATACCGTTGCCTCAGCTCCTGCGCGCGGGCCTGCTCTTCAGCCGTGCAACTGCTCCAGGCGTCAACGTCGGCGCCGTAGGGAACGACGACCCATTTCTCGCGGAAGCTTGCCAAGATCGGTGAGCTTTGCGCCGTCGATTCATGGCTGACGACGATTTTATCGGCCCGGCGCAACGTCGCCATGATCGCCGGCGTGACCAGCTTGCTGAGCAGCGAAAAGCCGATGATGTCCGCGTGCCAGTAGACGATCAGCGCCGTGCTTGCGGGCAGATGGGCAACTGCCAGATCCGAGAGCGGGAAAGGAGCATGATGGACGACAACGTCGCAGGACTTCCCGCGCTGCAGCAGTCGAAGTGGAAATGTTGGAGCCAATGGTGTCGAAAAAAACGTTCCGAGAGACGTCACGGCTTCCACTGGCACGCCATCATTCTCGTATTCGCGTGACAAGCCCTTGCGGCGAGCGACGAGGATAGCGTTGTCAACCTTATCGTGCGGAAACTTGCACAGTTCGGCGATCACGAATGGGATGCCGCCATCCACGTCGGGTCGATAGATCTTGTAGCTGTGAAGGACTTTCATGATGAGATGTTTCAGTCGGAGACGGACTATCCTATCCGAGGGACGTCCGCCACGAATGGCTTCAGACAGAGCGGAGCGAAAAGGGAGACGTCTGTTGCAGGGACCGCGCGGGGTCTAGAGCCTCTATGACGATCGAGAGTGCTTCGAGCCATGTGCCGAAGCGATCAGCCGTCATTCCCGGCGCGTGAAGTAGCGGAAGCCGTGGGTCTTGATCAGCTCGTCACGCTTTGCGAGCTTGAGATCTTCCGTCATCATCTCGGTCACGAGTTCTTCGAAGGTGGTCTTCGGATGCCAACCGAGCTTCTGCTTGGCCTTCGAGGCGTCACCTAGCAGGGTCGCAACTTCGGTGGGACGGAAGTACCGTGGGTCGACGGCAACGATGCATTTCCCGGATGCGGCATCGTAGCCCTTTTCATCGACGCCGGTGCCTTCCCACCGGATCTTGAGATCGATCGCGGCGGCCGCAAGGTCGACGAAATCACGCACCGAATGCTGGACACCGGTCGCGATCACGAAATCTTCCGCGGTCTCCTGCTGTAGCATCAGCCACTGCATTTCGACGTAGTCGCGGGCGTGTCCCCAGTCGCGCTTGGCGTCGAGATTGCCGAGATACAGCCGCTCCTGGTGACCTAGGTGGATGCGCGCGAGTGCGCGCGTGATCTTGCGCGTGACGAACGTTTCGCCGCGCAGAGGGGACTCGTGATTGAACAGGATGCCGTTGCAGGCATAGATCCCGTAGGCCTCGCGGTAATTGACCGTGGTCCAGTAGGCATACAGTTTTGCGATTGCATAGGGCGATCGCGGATAGAAGGGGGTGGTCTCCTTCTGAGGAATTTCCTGTACCAAGCCATAGAGTTCCGATGTCGATGCCTGGTAGAAGCGAGTGGTCTTCTCACGCTTCACTATCCTGATAGCTTCGAGCATGCGGAGCGCGCCGAGCGCATCCGAATTGGCGGTGTATTCCGGCTCCTCGAACGACACGGCCACGTGGCTCTGGGCCGCGAGATTGTAAATCTCGTCAGGCTGCACCTCGGCAACAATCCGGACCAATGCAGAGGAATCCGTCAGATCGCCATAATGCAACGTGAGGTCGAAATTCTGCTCGTGCGGGTCGAGATAGAGATGGTCGATCCGATCAGTATTGAAGAGCGAGGCTCGCCGCTTGATGCCGTGCACCGCATAGCCCTTGGCCAGCAGGAGTTCCGCCAGATAGGCGCCATCCTGGCCGGTGATACCGGTAATCAATGCGGTTTTAGAAGACATGGTGCAAGCCGCTCTGCTAAGGGAGATTGGGTCTCAGATTGTTGCGATGGGAGCTGTCGACTGCAACCCCAGTGAATAGTCAATTTGCCAGTCAAATCAACTATTTTGATCGGACCGGCACGCCTTAGCATGGCGATCAAATCCCATGCAATCCCACTGATTTTTTACCTGTGAGCATATCCGCGGAGCCCATAAGCAGGTAAGCCTTCGCGGTAGATTGTGCGAATTTGAGGGCGGTTGGGCCGGAGCCTGTCCGCGATCCGGAATACCGAGAGAGACGATGTCGTCCCAATTTGAAACTGTGTACAGGAACCGCAAGGTACTGGTCACCGGCCATACCGGATTCAAGGGGGGCTGGCTGTCCAGCTGGCTGCATCTGCTCGGTGCCGATGTCTACGGCATGAGCCTCGAGCCGGAAACAACTCCCAACCTGTTCAACGCGATAGGTCTTGGCGATCTGATGCATTCGGAGATCATCGATATCCGTAATGCCGCCGATGTCAGGCAGGCCGTCGAGGCCTGTGCACCGGAAATTGTTTTTCACCTCGCCGCGCAGCCGCTGGTCCGCAAGTCGTACAGCGACCCAATTGAAACATTTGCGACGAATGTCGTTGGCACTGCGGCTGTGCTCGATGCCTGCCGACAATGCAGCTCAGTGAAAGCGGTTGTCTGCGTGACAACCGATAAGGTCTATCTGAATAAGGAAGAAAATCATCCTTATGTCGAGGGTGACAGGCTGGGCGGGCTCGACCCCTACAGCGCCAGCAAGGCCTGCGCGGAGCTGGTCGCTTATGTGTACCAGCGCAATTTTCATCGCGCTGGTGGCGTGCCTCTGATTGCGACAGCCCGTGGCGGCAATGTTGTCGGGGGCGGGGACTGGTGCGCGGACCGGATAATCCCGGACATAGTGCGCGCGCTGGCCGCGCGGCAACCGCTGAAGCTGCGCAATCCTGCCGCCGTCAGGCCCTGGCAGCATGTTCTCGAACTGTGCGAGGGCTATTTGGAGCTGGGCGCGCGACTGTTTGCCGATGAGCGCGATATTGCCGACGCCTGGAATATCGGCCCGATGGCTGAAAGCACACTGACCGTCAGCGAACTCGTCAAGCTGGCCTTGACGTTGTGGAAGCTGCCCGAGCATCCGGTGGAAGTGGAGCGCGCGGCGCTGCACGAGGCGCAATTGCTGCGCTTGAATATCGAGAAATCGCTCCAGCGCCTGAACTGGCGACCGCGTCTCGCGGTCAAAGACACGCTGACGTGGACCGTTGATTGGTACAGGGATTACTACGAAGCTCCTGCGCGCGCACGCGATATGACATTCGCGCAAATCAAGTCGTTCCAGAACATGATGGCGCCGAACCGTTGACCCATTCCGGCGCAGTTTTGATAACCGGAGCGACCGGCTTCATCGGTCGCCACTTGGCCCGGCATCTTGCGGGGCTGGGCTATGCCGTCACCTCGCTGCAGCGCTCCGATACTCCCGTCGATGGTGTGAGCGCGACTATCGTAGTGCCGGAATTCGAGCCGTCGGCCATTGCGCATGCCTTGTCCGGCCGGTCCTTCGATCTCGTGTTCCATCTGGCTAGCTATGGCGTCAACCCTACCGAGCGCGACGCAGAGGCCATGTTTCGGGTCAATGTCGATGTGACGCGGAGTGTGGTGCAGCAGGCCAAACTCTGCGGGGCGAAGGCTGCGGTCATCAGCGGCAGCGGGGGCGAATACGACCTCGCGGGCGTCACCAGTCCGGTGACGGAGCAGCAGCCTCTCGAAACGTTCAAGCTGTACGGGGCTTCCAAGGCCGCCGCGAGCCTCTGCGCGCTGGCCATGGCGCGAGATCTCGGTTTGCCCCTTGTCGTGGGGCGGCTGTTTGGCGTATTTGGCCCCGGAGAAGCGCCGCACCGGCTGCTGCCCAGTCTGGTGAATAGTCTACAGAACAATGAGCGCGTGCGGCTGTCGGCGGGCCTGCAGCGCCGGGATGCGCTATATGTCGACGATGCAGTTGCGGCCCTGATCGAACTGGCGCTGTGCGTCAAACGAGAGCCGCAGGTCGTCGTCAATATCAGTTCGGGGGATGCGCAGACGGTGCGCGCGTTTGCCGAGACGGTTGCGGATACGTTGGGGGCGCCGCGCTCTTTGCTTGGTTTCGGCGATATCGGCACCAGGCCGGACGACGTTGCCTGTTTTGCAGGCGACCCGCAGCGCCTTTTTGAGCTTACGGGCTGGAAGCCCGCTCACACATTGGCGAGCGGAATACGTGCGGCGATCGACGGTATGACAATTCGAGCGAGAACATGAACGGTACTGCTGAGCAAACGAAACGGCGGCTGATTTCTATCTCGGTACCCGTTCTCAACGAAGAGGGAAATATCGACCAGTTGATCCTGCGTCTGCAGGGCGTTGCCCGCGATAATCCCGCATATGATTTCGAGTTCGTCGTCACCGACAATGCCAGCACCGATGAAACATTTGCGAAGCTCGCCGAACATGCGGTAGCAGAAGCTCGGCTTCGCGTGTTCAAGTTCTCGCGTAATTTCGGCTTCCAGCGCTCGATCCTGTTCAATTTGCTGAATACCCGAGGCGATGCCGCCGTTCAGGTCGATGCCGACCTGCAGGATCCGCCCGAACTGATCACGCAGTTTCTCGAGAAGTGGGAGCGCGGTTTCAAGGTCGTTTATGGCATCCGCCGTAAGCGCAAGGAAAATCTCGCGTTGCTGTGGGCGCGTAAGATACACTACCGGCTGCTGCGAATGCTGAGCGAAGTCGAAGTCCCTGTCGATGCGGGCGATTTCCGCCTGATCGATCGTTCGGTCATCGAGCACCTACGCAGCTTCGAGGATCGGTCGCCATATCTTCGCGGAATCATCGCGTCGATCGGCTATGCGCAGGCCGGCATCGTCTATGACCGTGCAGAGCGAACCGTCGGCAAGAGCAAGTTCAATTTCTTCAAGCTGCTGACGCTATCGATCGACGGCGTGTGCAGCCAGTCGACGAAGCCGCTGCAATACATCACGATGTTCGGCTTCGCGGTCTGCGGCATTTCAATCCTGCTGATGGTCGCGTATCTGATTGACTATATCTTCACCAGCGGAACCGATCCGCGCGGCTTTACGACGCTAGTTCTCCTGACCTTGGCTTCCATCGGGCTGAACGCAGCCTTCGTCGGGTTGCTCGGTGAATATATCGGCCGAATATTCAGCACCGTACGCGGCGGTCCCGTTGCAATTGTCTCCGACCGCATCGATTCCTTTGCTATCGAGCATGAAGAGAACATGGAGATTCGATCCAAATGAAGGCCATTATTCTCGCCGGCGGATTGGGCACCAGACTCTCGGAGGAGACCGATCTCCGGCCAAAGCCGTTGGTCGAGATCGGCGGCCGCCCCATTCTGTGGCACATCATGAAAATGTATGATGCCGCCGGTATCCGGGATTTCATCATCTGCGGCGGATACAAGGCCTCGATGATCAAGCGCTACTTCGCGAACTATCGCCTCGAAGAAAACGACATCGAAGTCGACACGTTGACGGGAAGCATTCGATACCTGTCGACGTCGGTGCAAGAACACTGGAAGGTTACCGTCATCGATACCGGTCTTGAAACAATGACCGGTGGGCGCCTTCAGAAAGTTCGTCATCTAGTGAAAGATGAAGCCTTCTGCGTGACCTATGGCGACGGCGTTTCGGACATCGATATCGCAGCGCTGATCGACGCGCACAAGAAGCACGGCAAGCTGGCTACGATCACTGCCGTACCGAGCCCGGGTCGCTTCGGCATTCTCGACATCAATGCAGGTGGCGGCGTTGATGAATTTCTGGAGAAGCCGCATGCGGAGATGGGCTGGATCAACGGAGGCTTCTTCGTTCTGCAGCCGGAAGCGCTCAATTATATTGAGGATGAGACCACGATCTGGGAGCGCAAGCCGCTCGAGAAGCTGGCCAAGGACGGACAACTGGTCGCGTACCGACATTCCGGGTTCTGGAAACCCATGGATACGCTGCGCGACAAGCGGGAACTCGAGCAGCTTTGGTCCGAGAATCCTCCGTGGAAGAAATGGTCGTAGGATAACGCCATGAGCGCCCCAGAATTTGATCCCTATAGCAACGACTACAAGTCCCTCGTCAACGAATCGTTGGCGTTTTCGGGGCTGGACGTCGATTACTTTACGCGGGTTAAGGCAGAGTATCTGAAGGACATTCTGCTCAAGACCTTCGGCAAGACAGAGGTCGACGTGCTAGACCTCGGCTGCGGGATTGGAAATTATCACGCACTGCTCCGGCCTTCGCTCCGGTCGCTTGCGGGCATCGACGTCTCGAGCGAAAGCATCAAGATCGCCACGACCAGAAATGCCGATGTGAACTACAAGGCGTTCGATGGCTCGGATATTCCGTTCGCGGAGAACTCGTTCGACGTTGTGTTCGCCGTCTGCGTGTTTCATCATATTCCCGTCGCGGCGCGGGCGGCGCTGATCAAAGACGCCAGGCGCGTGCTGCGCGATGGCGGCATCTTCGTCATCTTCGAGCACAATCCCATTAACCCGCTGACGATGCGCGTGGTCAATCGTTGCGTGTTTGACAAGGACGCTATTCTTCTGAAGAGCGCTGAAGCCGAAGGGTTGCTCGCGAATGGCGGCTTCAAGGATGTCCGGTCGCGCTTCATTCTGACCATCCCGTCATTCAACAAGGTAACGCGCATGCTGGATCAGTCGTTCGGAAGGCTCCCGCTGGGTGCTCAATATTTCTCGATGGGCCACGTTTGATGCTAATGCCGAGTGCGGCTGATCGTCGCCGTCTTGGTCTGTTGCTCGTGCGGTTTTCGGTTTCCGGTCTGTTCAACGGCATGGTCTATGCTGCCGGATTTCTCGCAGCACTACGGTTTCTGAATTTGCCGAGTTCTGCTGCGTCTTGCGTCGGCTACCTCGCGGGCCTTGCGGCGGGCTTTCTAATGCACAGGAATTTCACGTTTCTGGTTGGCGGTTCCTGGAAACGCCAGATGGTCAAATACGGCGTCGCCCAGGCCGGGGTGATGTCGGTTGTATCCGGGGTCTCCTACATTGCCGCCAATGTCATGCAATGGCCGATCTATGCGGTCATCGCCTCGGGGATCGTCGTGGCGCCGGTCCTGACGTTCACGCTGTTGAATTACTGGGTCTTTCCACCTAGAACCGACGCGGCTTTCTAAGGACGATGAAGTGGCTGATCTGCGTGACGTTCTTGCGATTCCTCAAATCTATCAAGGCTTTCAGAGGGCCGGTGGCTTCTTTGGCGCGCGCCTGACCGCGATGCAGAGGTATCTGCCCATCGCGGAGGATACCCGGATCGTCGACGTGGGTTGCGGTCCCGGCTACTTGCGGGATTTTCTGCCGAGATCCTCTCAGTATTTCGGCTTCGACACCGACGAGCGCTACATCGCGCGCGCGCGAAAAACGCAGCAGCCGCAGGATCGCTATCGTTGCCAGATCTTCGACGAGGCTGCAGCGGCCGAAGTTACTCCTGTCGATATCATCATGATGAACGGGTTGTTGCACCACCTGACCGACGACGAAGCACGCAATCTTCTGGCGGCGTCCGTCTCCGCGCTGAGCCCGGGCGGCCGAATTTTCACGCTGGACGGATGCTATATTCCCGGACAGACGCTGTTCCGGAAGACGCTGCTAGACTGGGATCGCGGCCAGTATGTCCGCACTGCTGAGCGCTACAAGGCGCTCTTCCCGGGCGCCGCCGTGTCACTATCAGCGTATGTCGATGAAGACCTGTCGCGGATCAGCTACACATTTCTGAGTATCGTTGCGACTAAACACGGAACGAGTTGAGTTCGGCGACGCCAGTGGCGTGATGTCGGCGGTTTTTCGATCGAGATTCTCGCGCTGAACGACCGCCGAAACAGGACCTGAAGACGACAAGGTGACTATGACGCGGACCTCCTTCTTGCCATCCTTGCTTCCGTCCTCTGGCGGGTCTCGCGTCATCCTTGCTCTGTTCGCCATTCTTCCGATTGTCGTGGTTCTCGCGAACTATGAGGTGCTGGGCAATCGCGTCGCGGATATCGACACTTGGTTCTATTACGGCCACTTCACGTCGCTGGGGCAGTACCGCAATGTCGATGCCTTCATCGGCAACAACTACTACCAGACCCGGTTGCCATACCTCATTCCCGGCTACATCATCTTCTCGCTGTTCTCCGAGACATGGGCCAAGTTCATTCTGGCCTACCTGAGCTATGCGGTGACGACCGCCAGTTTCTATTATCTCGTCGCTGCGAATTTCGACCGCCAGAAGGCGATGCTGGTCACTGCGCTGTTCGCGACGGATGTTTTCTTCGTTCGCGGCTATGGTTGGAACTATGTCGATATCGGCGTTCTCGCTTATTTCACCATCGGTATGGCCGCGCTGACGTGGGCGGGCAAGGAGCAGGCGGGACGTTTCGTCAAACTGGCGCTGGCGGGATTTGCCTTTGCCTGCATGTTGTTCATTCACTTGGGCTCGACCATCCTCGCTGCGCCTGCATTGGCCTATGTCTGGTATCGCATCCCGGAGGCACGCACACGCCGGGGCATGAACTGGACCATTGCCGGGATCGTGGTCGGCGCCGTCATTGCGCAGTTGCTGTTCGGCATTCTGAACAAGGCGATCTGGGGCAGCCGCTTCTTCTTCCTCTTTGAGCAACTGGCGGTCGGCAAGATCGAGTTGAAGACGAATCCGAGCTGGGAATCCCCGTTTGCGCTGCTGCGGAATGGTCCCTGGGTCACCGTCCACTTTGGCATCTGGCTCGCATCCGTAGCGGCGCTGATCCTCAACCTGCTCGGCCGGGTGCGCTTCGAACGTCCAGCCATCGTCTGGCTGTCGTCTGTCGTCGTCCTCTATGCGGCACTCTTTGCGGTCGATGCGGCAGGCTTTTCGAACTTCACCATGCGTGAAGGTTTGCGCATGACCTTCTTCCTAACAGCGTCGTATTTCTGTCTGCCGTTTCTCATCGGGGGGACGCTACCGCGTTGGGCTACCAGTTCCGTGGTTGCGATCTGCGTCCTCGCGCTAGCAGCCAATCTGCGCCTGCATCTCGATGAGCATCTCGTCGATGGACGCATTCTGGCGGCGGTGATCGCGCTGGCCCTCAGTCTGGGTTTCTATGTGCGGCGGGCGGCGATCATGGCAGCCGCGCTGGTTGTCGTCATTGTCGCGCGTTTCTTCGTTGTGTGGCCGTTCGCACAGAACGAGACGATCTATCAAGCCCATGCGCTCATTCGGTTGCTGGCCGGAAATGACCTTCCGCGGTTCATTACGTCGGACAAGGATCCGCTCTATGGGTCTATTCTTGCCTGTGTGATCAGCACCTTCACCGAGCGGGCATGGTGGATGCACGGACAGAATTTTCCGGAGCTTCCGCCGCAGGCGATGTGGTACAAGAGCAAGGTGTTTTTGCTTAGCTCGACCATCAAGGATCCCAATGAGGCCGCGCGATTGCTTGGGCCGAATGTGGACAAGATCGAGCCGATCGCGTCGTTCCGTCTGGGCGCATCGAGCAGTACATTTTATGTGTCGCAGTTCGAGGTAACGAACCGGATCGGCTTTCCCGCCGTTTTCGCAAAGTTTCAGAAACAGAGTTCTGCGATCCCGGCATCGATGCTTTCTTCGACGATCGAGGGAGATACGATCCGCGGTGAAGGCCGCCTGGCGGACGGCAAATCGAAGACGGGCTATCTCACCTTCGGGCCCTATGCGTCACTGTCGCGCGGAAAATACAGGTTTGTCTTCAAATACGGTCCGAGCTCCGGTCAGCAGGAATGGGACGTCGTAGTGCCGGATGCCGGCAAGGGCATGCGTACATTGGCGAAAGGCACGTTTGCCCCAACCGACAAGGTCGGGCAGGAGGTGACGGTCGACGTCGATCTTCCCAGTGACGTGATCAATCTCGAGGCCCGGACGCACTTTGCGGGTAACGGTACGTTGGGCGTTTCCGCTATCGGTATCATTCCGCTAGACTGACGAGACAACGCAGGTCCTGCGATAAAAAACTGTGAAACGCTGAAAATGTTGAACCCGGATTTCGATCGGAATGACCGTTGAGCAAGACAGCTTTGGTGACCGGTGCGTCCGGACAGGACGGTAGCTATCTGATCGAGCTGTTGCTTGAGCGTGGCTATCACGTGCACGCGCAGTCGCGCGATCCGGCCGGGGCTGTCGAAACCAGACCGGCGGTCACCTGGCACGCTGGCGACATCGCTGACAGCGAATTTCTGAAGCGATTGATCGGCGACACTTCGCCCGATGAGATCTACAATCTTGCAGCGATCACGCGCCCCGGATTGTCGTGGCAGTACCCGGAGCAGACGGCAGTTCTGAATGCTCTGGTGCCGCAGCGCATTTGCGACCTGCTGGCTCAGGCAGGTTCTTCATGCCGGCTGTTTCAAGCCTCGACGTCTGAAATGTTCGATGGCGAACATGGGCAGGCCCAGAGCGAAACCACGCCGTTCAATCCGCAGTCGCCCTATGGAATATCGAAGACATTCGCGCATCGGACCGTCGGCGCATTTCGCAAACAGCGAGGTTTGCACGCGTCATGCGGCATTTTGTTCAATCACGAAAGCCCGCGTCGCGGGCTCAGTTTCGTGTCGCAGAAAATCGCCCATGCGGCGGCGGCTATCTCGTTGGGAATGCGGGAGACTCGTGAGCTAGATGAACGCGAGCGGCCGATCGTTGCCGAAGGCAAGCTGCATCTCGGCAATATCCATGTTCGCCGGGATTTCGGTTTCGCTGGCGATGTCGTGGTGGCGATGCATCTGATCGTTACCAGCAACCAGCCGGACGACTACATCATCGGCACTGGCGAGAGTCGCTCGATCGCGCAATTCTGCGAGCAGGCGTTTCGCCATGTCGGCCTTAACTGGGAGGACCACGTGGTCGTCGATCAGGCGCTGGAGCGCAACGTCGACACACCCTTTACCCAGGCGGACGCGTCAAAGCTGACTGCGCGGCTTGGTTGGAAACCGAAAGTCAGTTTCGATGCGCTGGTCGACATGATGGTGAATGAGCGGATCCGCATCCTGCAGGGCGGCTAGGACCGGTCTATGGCGCGGCTCGCATGGAGCCCGCGGAGCATGCCGTTCAAGCGGCTCGCCAGAACCTGCCAGTTGCGCTGCGCTAGCCATGTGGCCGCATTGGTTTGCATTTTTTTCCTCGCGTCGTGATCGCCCAGCAATTGCGCGATGCCGCGGTCGATGGCGTCCTGCTCAAATCCATCGAACCTCACGACTGCGGTCCCCAACTCGTCGAAGATGGCCGCGGGCGTGACAGCGACCGGAGTGCCGCTGGCCAGCGCAATGCGAACGGCGCCGCTGGCGGATTCCGGGCTCTCATCATAGGGGAGGATCAACAGGTCGCATTCTGCGAGCTGGGCAAGGCTGTTGTTGTCGGTCTGGAAATCCGTCTTCCACTCGATCAGTTCAAACACGCCAAGCGTTTTTGCCAGCGCCTTGCAGCGCGCGATTTCGTCTGTGGATGTCGCCGATTCATACTCGGCGTTGACGAGCCGCAGCCGAATGTTCGGCCATTTCTGCCTGAGGCTGACCAAAGCGTGTATGAGCTTCGACAGCCCCTTGCCGGGCAGGAAGAAGCCATAAGAGCCGATGACCGGTGCGCTGCTTCCGATCAGTTGGCGAGCTTCGGAAGCATTGAAACGCTGCGGTGCGCCATGCGGGAAGTATGTGACGTTGGCGATCAGGCCCCAATCCTTGAGGCGATTGAGGTCGGCGATTTGGTGAACGAGAACGCGCGTCGAACGGCGAAGCGCCGCGATGATCGAGTTTCGTTCGTCTTCAGGGAGCTTTGCGAGGGTCGGGACGGAGTGCAGCACGACGACCGTAACCCGCGTGGCGAGGCGTGTGTCCCGGAGCAGCTTTGCGAGGTCCTGCCATGATATCAGGCCGGGCTGGTGCTGAATGACAAGAACCTCAGGATCACTGACTGACACGCTGCGCGCCAGACGATCCATGACGCCGCTCTCTTCGAGCATGGTCCATGCGGGAACGATCTGCGGTCTGGTGGCGCCGTCTTTGACCCGTGTCCGGTCGTCGCTCAGGATCGTGAGCTTGATCGCGTCCGGAGCGGTCTTCTCAATCATTCTGTCGAGCAGGAAGCGCGAATACTCGGCCACGCCGCATTTTACGTCCCAGGTCGATATCCAGCCGACGCGCAGTGTTTTGGCGCGTGTGGAGATGACGTCCACGGCGCCGTTCACCAGACGTTCGACCCAGGGTGCCTGCGCCAGCGAGCGTTCGATATCGGCGGCCGCGCGCCGGGCCTTCTGCCTTGACGCGCTGTTGCTGTCGAGACGCTCCCGGTGAATTTCGCGGAAGGCGGCTGTGAGGTCGTCGAGGTCCGGCTCGACCCACAAGGATGAATTGTCGGCGACGTGGCTTGCCGAGCGTGCGAAATGGAATGCCACGAAGCGGCAATAGTCCGATGACGTGAAGTCCGCGTGGCCGCCATAGCCGGTGACGATCAACGGCATGCCTGCCGCCATGGCTTCCGCGGCCGGAAGGTTGAAGCCTTCGCCGCGGGTCGGCAGCACCATGGCGTCGGCGTCGCGAAACAGCGCGAGCATCTGATCGTCGTCGAAGTCCTGTTCGATCACGGTGATATCCGCGATCTCCGGATCTTCACGCCTCAGTCTGGCGACCTGTTCGGCGATGTCGCTATGAGGATTGGGGAAGGTCTTGATGATCAGCCGCACCGTGTCTTCCCGGCGAAAAGCTTTCGCATAGGCGGCGATGAGGACATCTGCGCCCTTTCGGGGAAAGCAGGACGACACGTGCAAGAAGGTGAACGGCCGTTCGGCAAGCGTTGCGGATCGCTCGAGGCCGATCTTGCGATAGCCGCTCAGGTCGGGCGCATAGCCGACATCGAGGATCGGACGCCAGACGCCGGAGTCGATCAGCGACTTCGTGACGAATGTGGTTGGAGCCAGGATGGCCTCGAAGTCCTCATTGAGCGCCTCCACGATGGCCGGCGGTAGCAGGGACTCTTCCCAGAACAGCATCGCAAACTTGTGCCCGGGCACGTCCGGCACGTAGATGGGATAATGCTGGCTGATGACGATCTGCGGTTCTGTCGGTGGCTCGTCGCGTGACACCAGCGATGCGATGATGTTGGCCTGCGCCGCCGATTCATCGCCGAAGTCCGGGACGGGGCCGTTCTCCCAGGGTATGACGCGCTGGTGGCCCGGACGTTCAGCTTCCATCGTCGTCGCCATGGACCGATTCACGGCGGCGAGGCTGTAGGCGCCTTGTACATGGCCGACGAATGTTGTGTGCAGATTGCGGAATATCCCACGCCTCGTATCGGGGTCGAGCGGTAGTCTCGCGCCGGCCGCTGCCAGTGCGCGCAGCAGCGCCGGGACATGACGGTTGAGCTCATATCGACTGATGAAGGCGAGCTGGCGTGCGACGACCCGGTCCCGAAAGTTCTGATCTGTTGCGAGTTGCATCAAAGCGTCCGCCACCGCATTGGCAGAACGTTCGGTCAAAGAGATGGCTGCATCCGCGATCGTATAGGCGATCGCGGAACAGGGCCATGCAATAACCGGCAGGCTGTGCGCCATGGCCTCGATCAGCGGAACGCCGAAGCCCTCGTGGTAGCTCAGGGATACATAGGCGTGCGCCGTATTGAACCAGCGATGCAGTTCCTCATCGGAGACGGCGCCTGTCAGGATAACGTGCTCATCCAGATGATGTTGCGCGGCGCGGCGGCGAATTTCGGCGGGGTAGGCGTCCTCTATCGAGTCGAAGCGTCCGACGATGACAAGGCGCGATGGCCGAGCATATCGTCGTGCGAATTCCGCGAAGGCGTCGACGAGATCGGCCTGTCCCTTTGACTTCGTCACCCGCCCGACGAACAGCACCGTAAACGGATCGGCGTTCGTCACGTTCGGTTTGGCAGGAGGCTGCCCGGCGTCACGCGGCCGCAACGTGTCGAGATCGAACAGAAGCGAACTGACCGCGGGGCTCTCGTAGCCGCAACGCTGTAGCTCCAGCATGTTGAACTCGCTGTCTGCGAGCGCAGCCAGCATATGTGGACGCATATCGACCAGTTGCCGTCGGCCTAGTTCGGAATAGGGGATCATCCATGGCGCATCGCCGAGAAACTCTGGCGGCGTCACGTTGTGATACATCAGGATCTTGCGGGCATCGAGCGACAGGATGAAGTCGAGAATGCCATGACCCATCGAGTGATGGACAATCAGAACGTAGTCGTCGTGATTGGGCAGGTCGTCCGCCAAAAAAAGCACGTCGGACAATCTCGGGTCGCGGTGCTCGACGAAGATTTTGCTCTCATAGCCGAGACCACGCAGAAGACGCTGAACCAGAAAGAGCGAGTTCGTCACCGCGTCGCCTACGGCGGATCCGGAATGAAACTGATGCACCGCGCGGATCTGCGTGCGGCCGCCGACATACGGGACGGCTGCCTGCAATGCGCCCGCGGATTTGACCCGCGGATTGACCGGCACCGGCTGCTTCATCAGCCCGGCGCGAACCAGCGCCTTGACCGTCAGGAAACGTGCAAGACGTGCGCTGCGCTCTGCTGTAGTGCCGCGTCCTGATGCCTTGTTAAGTCGCTGGACAAGGCCGAGCGGAATGCCGGCGCTGATCAGTGCAGCGCCATAGCGTCGCCGAGCAAGGTTCTGAAAGATGGGTGGGACGCGTCCGAACAACTGCAGATCTCTCAAAGAGCCTTGTCAAAATGTCTTTTGAAACGGCCGGCCGGACACCGTTTTGGTAGCCATTTGATACCACTGCCGCAATGACGAAGCCAATGCAAGCAGGCCTGACTAGACGTTGTCAGGCCTTATCCGGAACATTTGCGTCGAGTTCCGCAGTCCAGATCCTGGCCGAGGAATCGCTGGGTGCGCGCCAGTCGCCGCGCGGCGATAGTGAGCCGCCTGATGCGACCTTGGGGCCGTTCGGAATGGCCGAGCGCTTGAACTGGCTGATCTGAAAGAACCGGTACACGAAGGTCCGCAGCCACTTCTTGACGACCGTCAATTCGAATGAGTGCTTGTCCTGCTCCAGCATGCCGGGTGGCCACTCGCCCGCCTTCGCATCGCGCCAAGCGTTCCAGGACAGGAAGGCGACCTTGCTCGGCCGGAAGCCAAATCGTGTGATGTAGTAGAGGTTGAAGTCCTGCAGGGCATATGGGCCCACAATCTGTTCGGTGCTTTGCGCAGGATGGTCACCGTCACCGGGAACCAGCTCGGGCGAAATCTCGGTGGCAAGGATCGACCGCAGGATGGTCGATGCGCTGTCGCCGAATTCCCGGCGGTCGGCCACCCAGCGGATCAGGTGTTGGATTAGCGTCTTGGGAACCGAAGCGTTGACGTTGTAGTGCGACATGTGATCGCCGACGCCATAGGTGCACCAGCCGAGCGCCAGTTCGGATAGGTCGCCGGTGCCGACAACGATGCCGTTGTGAAAATTGGCGAGGCGGAACAGCAAGGAGGTGCGTGCACCGGCCTGAACGTTCTCGAATGTCACGTCGTAGTCGGGCAGTCCCTTCGAATTGGGATGCGCGAGATCGCTCAGCATCTGTCGCGAGGCCGGCGTGATATCGATTTCCTCGGCGCTCACACCCATGGCGCTCATCAGGGCATGCGCGTTGGTTTTGGTGTGCTTGGACGTCGCGAAGCCCGGTAACGTGTAGCAGAGGATATTCTGACGCGGCAGGTTCAGACGATCGAACGCCCTGGCGGCGACAATGAGAGCGTGGGTCGAGTCCAGTCCGCCGGAAATTCCGAGGACGACCTTGGTCATTCCGGTCGCTCGCAGGCGCGTGACCAGACCGTGGACCTGGATGTTGAAAGCCTCGTAGCAGCTTTCATCCAGCAGCTTGGGGTCGTCCGGCACGAACGGGAAGCGGTTGATGGCTCGGTTTAGGCAGACGCGGTCCTCCACGGGAGGCGCAAGTGCGAATTCGATTTTCCGGAAGGCTGTCACCTTGTCGGACTGTGAGTCCGCACAATCGCCCCACGATCCGACACGCATGCGTTCCTGACGCAGCCGCTCAAGATCGATATCCGCGGTGATGAGTTGGGACTCCTGCGGGAAGCGCTCGGCTTCCGCGAGCTGCTCGCCAAGCTCGAACACGGCTGCCTGTCCATCCCACGCTAGATCGGTGGTGGATTCGCCGGGGCCTGATGCGGAGTACAGATAGGCGGCAATGCACCGCGCGGACTGCGAACGGCACAGCATCCGGCGATTGTCGGCTTTGCCGACGGTAATGTTGGACGCCGAGAGATTGGCTAGAACGGTCGCCCCGGCGAGCGCGCCGAAAGTCGACGGCGGGACGGGGGTCCAGACGTCCTCGCAGATTTCCACATGGATAGCGAAGTCGGGCATGTCCTTCGCGGAGAAGATCAGGTCAGTGCCGAACGGCGTATCCTGTCCCGCGAATTGTACGACGCGCGACCCTTGCAGCCATCCCGCGGCAAAGTGACGTTTTTCGTAAAATTCGCGATAGTTCGGCAGATAGGATTTCGGGACGATGCCCAGCAGCTTGCCGCGGTGAATGATGTAAGCGCAGTTGAACAGGCGACCCTGAAGAGGAAAGGGCGCTCCGACGATCAGCACGGGCATCAGATCGCGGCTCTGCTCGATGATGCCGTTGATCTCGCGCGCGGACGCTTCAAGCAGGGCGTCCTGATGAAACAGATCCTCGTTCGTGTAGGCGGAGATGCCAAGTTCCGGGAATAGGGCGAGGGCGCATGACATGGTATGGGCTTCGCGGGCCAGCCGCATCGTCTCGGCCGCATTGGCGGCAGGCTCGGCAACCTTGACCTGCGGAATGCAGACCGCGACGCGTGCGAAGCCATGATTGTAGATATTATCGAACATCGGTGGGCCTTATGCTGGGCAGGCGTCGTGCCACGGGGCATCGCAGCTTGTATCTAAATCATCATCCAGGGCGGTTCGCTAATTCCATGCTGCTCGCATATGATGGGTAGCTCGGGATTGCCCGCGGCCAGATAGAGCAGGCCCAGATTGCCCGGAATTGCGAGCTGTCCCTCGTTCGCCAGCCGACGTAATTCGGGGCCGGCCACGAACATCGCCTCTACGCCGGGCTCGGTCTGGTGAAAGTCGCCGCGGACCAGTGCCGCAAAGCCGTAGACGCGGTTGGTCATCCGGCCGACGTCGGCAAAGCAGTCCAGCAGGCTCACCGTGTGCAGAACGGTGAGGCCAGTCTCTTCCTCAACCTCGCGGCGGGCGGTCTCGGAGGCCGACTCGTCGCCGTCCCGCAGGCCGCCGGGGAATTCGAGGGTCCAGCAATCGACGATCGGGCGATATTGCCGGACCAGTACAACCGAGCCGTTTTCATGCAGGCACAGCACCTGGACGTAATCGGCCTGACCGATCGCGTGATAGGTCACAGGTTCGGTGCCGCCGGGCATGATGGCCGAAACCGCCTCGAGATTGACCCAGGGCGAAATCGGGGTCCTGCTGCGCTCCACGGTTCGCGGCTTGGAGGTCGCGTGATCGTTCGGCAAAGCTAACCCTTTCATAATCTGAGTTCCCGAAGGAGCGGGCCCGAGCGGTCCTGCTAGGACGCATTTGTGAGACCGGGGATGTCATATCCGGTTCAGCCCGACAATCAAACCGGCTTATGAGCTCGGGGGCCACAAGCGGATGATGAATCTAGGGATTTCCAGTTAATGGAACGGATTTCGGTGGCCTCGGCCTTCGACTCCTGCGGGAATTGCTGTATGAGAGCGGCAGAAAACCTGGTGGCGGGGAGACCCTTCTGGATGAACGTACCTTTCTATCGGCATGACCTGACGGCCGCCGACGCCGGCGCCGTTGCGAGCGTTCTGCAAACCCCGTTTCTGACCTCGGGAAATGTCGGTCGTGCCGTCGAGGATCGGCTTTGCGAGTATTTCGGCACCAAGCATGCGTTGCTCGTCAATAGCTGGACGAATGGTGCCGTTGCCACCCTGCTGGCTCTCAATATCGGTCCCGGCGACGAAGTCATCGTGCCTGCCCAGACGTTCATTGCGACCGCCAATGTGGCCGAACTGATCGGCGCGAAGGCCGTGTTCGTCGATGTCGACCCCGCGACACTGCTGATGAATCCGGACAGCGTTCGCGCAGCGATCACGCCGCGTACCCGCGCGATCATCCCGGTGCACCTGTATGGACAGATGGTCGATATCGCCGCGCTGCAGGACGCGCTGGAAGACCGACCCGATATCACCATTATCGAAGATGCTGCGCACTGCTTCGAAGGCGAATTGAACGGTGAGAAGCCTGGCAAGCGCTCGAGTTGCGCGATCTTCTCGTTCTATGCCACCAAGAATGTCACCTGCGGCGAGGGCGGTGCGCTGGTGACCAATGATACGGCGCTGTACGAGCGGCTGTTGCAGACCCGGATGCACGGCATGTCGGCGGGCGCGATCGACCGCTTCAAGCTCGGTGGCTACCGGCACTGGGACATGAAGCAGATGGGCATGAAGGCCAATCTTCCGGATTTGCTCGCCTGCCTGCTCCCGGCGCAGATCGATACGATCGATCAACGACTGCCACGGCGCGACGACCTGTTTGCCGTTTACGAGCGCGCTTTCGCGGACGCGCCGATCCGGCTGCCGTCGACCATCGGTAATTCGCGGCATGCCCGCCATCTGTTCGTCATCCACGTGCCGCCATCCATCAGGGACGATGCCATTCAGGTTCTGGGCGAGCACGGCATCGGCGTGACGGTAAACTATCGCGCGGTTCCCACAGTGACCTATTATCGCGAGAAATACGGCTTTGCGTCGAACGCCTATCCTGTCAGTGAGGCATGGGGCGCTGGCGCGATCAGCCTGCCACTGTTTCCGTCCCTGACGAAGGATGAGCAGACGCATGTCGTTGAGACCGTGCTCAATCAGATCGTACCGATGATCGAGCGAGAGCAGTCGGCTGCCTCGCGCTGATCGTCAATACTGTATTCAGGCGGCGGCCGGCTGACGTTCGCTGAGATTTTTGGAGAGTAGAATGGCTGGGGGTATTGAGTTGCAGAAGTCGCGCAAGACCGTGCTGGTGACAGGCGGCGCAGGATTTATCGGGTCGGGATTCGTGCGATATCTGTACGATCGTTACCCCGATTACCGGATCATAGTGGTGGACGCGCTCACTTATGCCGGCTCGGTTGATAACTTGCCGCCGGATGTCAACGCGATGAACAACGACCGTTTCGCGTTTTGGTATGGCAATGTCTGCAACGCCGAGCTGATGGACACACTGGTTGGACAGTCCGATATCATCGTGCATTTCGCGGCCGAGACTCACGTCACGCGGTCGATCTACGACAATCTGTTGTTCTTCCAGACCGACGTAATCGGCACGCAGACCATTATGAATGCCGTGCTGAAGCATTCGAAGCGAATCGAGCGCGTCATCCATATCTCGACGTCGGAAGTCTATGGCACAGCAGTTTTGCCGCAGATCGATGAGGATCATCCGCTCAATCCCGCGAGCCCCTATGCCAGCGCCAAATGCGGGGCAGATCGTCTGGTCTATTCGTATTGGTCGACATACAAATTGCCCGCTGTCATCGTGCGTCCGTTCAACAATTACGGCCCGCGGCAGCATCTCGAAAAGGCAATCCCGCGCTTCATCACCAATACGCTGACGAAGTCTCCGCTCACCATCCATGGGGACGGATCGGCGGCCCGCGATTTCGTGTATGTCGACGACACTGCAAGTGCCATTGATGTTTTGATGCATGCACCCGTCGAGCAGATCTCGGGCGAAGTGTACAACGTAGCGAGTGGTATCGACCGCGGAATGGGCGACATCGCGGCCGAGATCATTCGCACCATGGGCGGCGATCCCGGGCTGATCGTGAATATCGGTGATCGGCCGGGCCAGGTCCTTCGACACACCGGCGATGGCAGCAAGATTGCCAAGCAGTTTGGCTGGCAGCCCGCGGTCGACTGGGACACGGGCCTCGCCCGCACCATCGACTGGTTCCGGAACAACGTGTCCTGGTGGGAGAAGCAGAAGTGGATGCGTGAGATCCCGATCAAGACCTCGTCCGGCGAGATCATGATGCATTGAGGTGAGCGAACTCGCTTCGCGAGCGGAATTTCCTTGATTTAAACGCCGATCGGCTCGAATTGTGCAGGTGTTGGAGCGGTAATGCCTCATCTATCTATTGTAGCCCCGGTCTATAACGAGCCTCTGAGCACCGTTGCAGCGCTAACCAGCAGAGTTGCGCTAGCGGTCGCCGATATCACCGACGACTACGAAATCATACTCGTCGATGATGGGAGTAAACGGGAGACGTGGGAGGCCATACGCTCAGCAAGCTCGAATGAGCCTCGCGTTCTCGGATTGCGGTTCGCCCGCAATTTCGGCCAGCACGTGGCTATCTCCGCCGGAATTGATAAGGCTGAGGGCGATTGGGTTATTGTAATGGATTCCGATCTGCAGGATCGGCCGGAAGTAATTCCCGAGCTATATGCAAAGGCGCTCGAAGGTTTTGATGTCGTATTTGTAAGACGGCAGTTGCGACCAGAGTCGCTGCTGTATCGAGGAGGCGCTCTCTTTTTCTACAAGGTTCTGAATCTTTTGTCGGGACAAGAGTACAACCGGCTATATGGAAACTTTTCGATTATTTCCCGAAAGGTAGTCATCGCCTTTCGATCACTGCCTGAATCTTCGCGATTCTATGGTGGCATGTTGTCGTGGCTTGGCTTTCCCGAGACCAGCATTCTTGCGCAACACGGAACCCGCCAAGCTGGATCAACCAACTACAACATCAAAAGGCGAGTGTTCTGGGCTCTCAAGCTCATCATCGGGTTCTCGACCAGACTGCTCTACTTGTCGATTTCGTTGGGTTTTTTGTTAGCGCTTTTAAGCCTCGTCATGGGCTCGGCGATTCTCTTCGAGAAGGTGATGTATCCCGAAAAACCTCTTCCGGGTTGGCCCAGCGTGTTTACGGCAGTGTTGTTCATCGGGGGGATAACCAACATCGCACTCGGAATTATCGGCATTTATATCGGGCGGATATTTGAGGAGACGAAGCGTCGTCCGCTCTATGTGATCAGTGAGTTAACGCGCTAACGCAGAGGTGGTGACGATGATGAAGAAAACTGATGGCATGTTCTGGTGCCATGGCTCCATAGCATGGTCACTGCTGTGACCACCCTTGCAGTTCTTCAACCGGGATATTTGCCATGGCTCGGATATTTTGATCAGGTCACACAAGCTGACTATTTCGTTCACTATGATGACGTGCCGTTCGATAAGCATGGTTGGCGGAATAGGAATCGCGTCAAGGCTCTCAATGGGCCCGTTTGGCTTACCGTTCCGGTTCTTCACTCAGGAAAGTTCGGCCAGTTGATAAACGAGGTGAGAATTGACCCCCAGCAGAACTGGCAACGCAAGCATTTGGCGACGATCAAGCAAATGTATGCATCGGCACCGTATCTCAAGGACTGGCTGCCAAAACTGACGGAAGTCATCGATCGAAAATGGGAATCCCTCGTGGATCTCAATTTGGCGATGACAGACATGTTGTTACAGGCGTTCCGAATTGAGACCCGCATGCTTCGTTCGTCCGAGCTTGGAATCGCCGGAGATAAGAACGAAAGGCTGCTGAAATTGTGTGAGCTCGTTGGTGCGACCAAATATCTAACTGGCGATGCAGCACGTGACTATCTTGATGTAGGGCTGTTCTCCGATCATGGTATTGAGGTGAGGTGGCACGGATATACCCATCCCATCTATCCGCAGCTTCATGGAGAGTTTATTTCTCATCTCTCAGCTCTTGATCTTCTCCTGAATTGCGGCGGGGAATCTAAGGTAGTTCTGAAGTCTAGATGACCGCAGAAAGTTGGAGGCGGAGAAAGCGTGAAATTCGTTCTGTTCGCATTGACTGGCTTAGGAAATGTTGTTTTGCGGACCCTGTTGGATCGCGGAATTCGACCGGACCTGCTGATCACCCGAGAAGAAAAAGGCGCGTATCCCTACGAGCCTATTCCCTTCATTGGTGATCTTGCATCTTCAAGCGACGTGCCTTGGAATACGTGCTCACCGGATGATCAGTCGTTCGCCTCGTGTAGCGATGGGTTACTATTAGTTGCGACCTATCATCGGATTATACGTCGCAATGTGTTGCAGAATTTCAAAACGGCGATCAATCTTCACCCTTCATTACTTCCGCATAACAGAGGGGCTAATCCGTTCTTCTGGTCACTTCGAAACGGCGACAAATCGGCTGGAGTATCTGCTCATGCATTAACCGAAGGGGTCGATGATGGGCCGATCTGCATGCAAGCATCGATTGATGTCGGTCCGAACGAGACCCAGACCCTTTTACGCCATAGGTTAGCTCACGTGGCCGGAAAGATGTCGGTGGACATCGTGAATCAATTTCGAAGTGAAACGCTGGTATTCAAAGAACAGGATTCCCGGTTTGCGACATCTTACCCTCGATTGGATGAGGCGGCATTCCAAATAGATACCAACGAAAGCGCTGATCAGATCCGACGGCATGTTAACGCGTTGCGAGATTGGCCTTTGGCTTTGCTGGGGGGGCGTCGGGTCCGTCGGCTCACGCAAATTCTGGAGCCATCCTTAGTTGAGCCGGGTACGATCTTGTCTGAAAATTCTGCCGGTTATGTCGTTCGTGTCGCGGATGCCGACATTGTTCTTGAGCTCGAGAATGGCGCGGCTGGGAATTTATGAAGATGGACAATGACCTCAATGCATTTCTGCGTAGGACCGCATCAGGCCTGACAGAGGTGCGCCCAAACTTCTGGTGCGCATCGGATGTGGCGCCAGTTTCATATCCGGGCGGCGCTCATACGGCGCTTGCCAATGTCGAGAGCTCATCTTTTTGGTTCAGTCACCGAAACAGGATCATTTCGGCGGTTGTGAAGCGCTTCTCGAAGACGGGACCTCTTTTAGAAATTGGTGGCGGCAATGGCTTTGTGTCGCTTGGGCTCCAGCAGGCCGGCGTCTCCACCGTGGTTGTGGAGCCAGGCGTGGATGGAGCCGCGATTGCCGCTGAACGCGGGCTAACGGTCGTCAATAGTGCGTTTTCTGATGATCTCTTTGCTGCTGATAGCTTGCCAGCAATTGGACTCTTCGATGTGATTGAGCACGTACCCAATGACAAGGAGTTCCTGATTGCCTGTCTACGCGCTCTGGAGCCCGGTGGGTTTGTTTATATTTCAGTTCCAGCGCAACCGGCGCTATGGTCTGCTGACGACGAATATGCCGGTCACTACAGGCGTTATACACGGTCGGGGCTGGCTTCAGTGCTTGAAGTTTCCGGCTTTCAGATTGTTCAGGTGAGCGGGTTCTTTCTACTGCTGGTTTTGCCACTATTACTATTGCGCACTCTGCCGAGCAGATTTGGCCGGAGGAAAGTAACTTCGGCTGATCAGGCGGTCACCCATCACAAGGAGGGGCTCGTCTCCCGTCTGATCGGCTCGCTGTCCGGTTTCGAGATTGGCGCGATCTCCAGCGGATATTCGCTTCCTGCCGGCACCAGCCTCATTGCAATCGCGCGCAAGCCGCAGAGCAAATGAGCGACCTTGGTCCCGGCGAGAGTGCGCTCTCCCGCGCCTTCAAGGCGTTTGTTGCTGACGACGGGGCGCGCCTGCAAGCCGTCCGGTTCGTGATCGTCGGGCTGAAGAGCAACGCAGTTTACTATTTGCTCTATGTTCTGCTCGCGCTGGCTGGGGTAGGGCCCAAGACCGCTGTGGTGATCGTCTTTGTTTTCGGAATGGTCTATGCGTTCTGGTTCAACAAGGCATTTGTCTTCCGGGATCGCGATCACCTGAACTGGCAGTTCGTGCGCTATATGGGCGTCTACATATTCGCGTTGGCCCTGAATCTCGTTCTGCTGGAGTGGGTGACGACCTATTTGGGATTCAGTCACTTTCTGGTTCAGGCCGTTCTAGGGGTGGTGATTGCGATTCCGATTTTCTTTCTGCTGAAGTATTTTGTCTTTCCATCCAAGGAACAGGGTGCGGTCGGGCCCTGATCCGGCGTTCTGGGCCTAGTTTTCCTTGTAGTATTCGATCGACCGAACTGTCGCCCGGCTGATGCCGTTGGGTGACTCGTTTCTGAAAACAAGGGTCGGATTTTTGGCCGGAATCGGAAGCCTGATATCGACGGTCTGATCGATCGCGCGGACGCCGACCGATACAGGATTTTGCAGCGCGCTGATGTTGTCGGAGGTTGCGGTTGCAATTCCGATCTGGCCTTCGCTGACCGTCAGGGTCACCCGCATGATGATGTGCTGCAGCCCTTCGATGTGCTCCGGGGACAACAAAGCGGTTGCTCCGTAGCACCACTGGCATGCGGGCATTGTCAAGGCGATGCCGTTGGAAGCGATTCCGATCGCGCCGCCATTCTGAGGCATGATGGGATAGAGGGCGAGTTCCCCGATCCGGGCGCCTATGGGCGACGCGACGGGAGCAAGCTCGACGATGGCGATCACGTAGGACTCGACGGGCGCCGTGTAGTACGCGCGCGCGATCTCGGTGAAGTTCGCGGGTATGCTCTTCAGTGCTGCGAAGGCCTCGTCGAGCTCCTTGTCGTTACGCGCGATAACGCCGATGAACGGCTTCTGATGCACGGATTGCCTGACGGCGTCGTCGATCACCGGCATGCCCGGACCGGTAAAGCCCTGAACGCGGCTGTAACCCCAGAGAAACATCGATTGCATCGAGTTCAAATTGACGTTCTCTGGCGCGTTGCTGTACCAGAATCCGATTGCCGTAGGCGTCGGCACGTGCGTTCGCACGAATTTCTGCAGAAATACCGCGCCCGCATAGACGTCCTTTTCAAGCTCTGCGTTCTCTTTGAGGCCGGGCCAGGACGCGTACTGGATTATGACCCGGGGCTGCCAATAGAACATGAGGGTGGTGGACACGATCAGGCCCGCGAGCAGGGCTGGCGCCGAGGTGATCCGTGGACGGAGCAGGGCGAGCACCACTGTGATGGCAGCCAGGGCAATCCAGATCCGTATGTCGTTGGGGATCGTGGGGGGCATGGCCTGCCGCGCAAACCAGAGTCCCGCGAGCCCGACGGCGGTGCCGATGCAGATGACCCGGAAAATGGTCGGCGTACGGGTTGAGGCTATTCCGGCGATGGCAATCAGAGCCAGGAGACAGCCGGGAAGCAGGTAGACCACGTAATAGAACAACGACAGCCAGCCATGGCCCATGAAATGCAGGCCGAACACGGCGGTGGTGAGAAGCGTAATGTACAGCGCCGCGCCGATGCAGAAGTCACGCTGCTCCTGCTGGAGCGCAGACCTATTCAGCGCCGTGGCAAGGATGACGGCGACGCAGAAGAAAATCGGCAGCAGGAAGATCAGGTTGCCGATCGCAATGATGTTGCTCAGCGAATGGAACCAGTTCGACATCTGCCCGCCGAGAAGGGTGCGTGCAGAATTGAACGCGGCGGCTTCAATGAAGACGCGCGAAGTGCCGGTCGCAAGCGAAAACAGCACCTGGAGCATGGCATAGCCGGCGATGAAGCCGAAGATGATCGCAAGCGTCAGGCGGATTGCCGGAAGAACGCCGATCTTTCGATTCATCCAGAACCAACTGGGGACGAAGAGACCAGCGATCATCAGGAGATGCAGGTTGCAGTTGACGGCGAGAGCGAGCGAAAAGCCCGCGATGACATAGGCCGGAACGCGATGGCGTTGAGGAACGAGAATGAATGCGAGTGCCACCAGAAAGTAGACCGTCGCGAATCCATCATAGTGCGTCCACGAAATCGAGCGAAGCAGCCATGGAATGAAGCAGAGCCAGGATATTGTGAGGACCGCCGTGGCGAAGCCGAAATAGCGCTGCGCTATCCGAAAGGCCGCATAGGCTGCCGAGGTGAGCACCAGCAGACGGCACAGAAACAGCCCATTGGTCTGGCCGAACACAAGCAGGAATGCACGATCGAGAAGAATATAGGCGATACGCGACGAATAGTAGGTGTGACCGTATCGGTGATAGGTTCCGAAGTAGTCGTTGACGTAACCGGCATAGACATAGGGATCGAGGAAGCCGGCCTGCAGAATCAGTGTCGAAGCGGTCGACACGATCAGGAGAGCGAATCCAAAGCAGATTGCGAGCGGGAGCAGATGTTCGATCAGTTCAGCGCGGTTCGGTCGCCGCATAGCAATCGAAAAAGACATTCAAGCCCCCCGGCCCAACGAATTTAAATTAGTGCAACCAATCACCCCTCGTGCCGTGGACGAGGGCCTCACATCAAGCCTTGATGCCGATGAGCAGGAAGCTCGGGCGAATCCAGAAAAGTTTGCTGAAATGAGGTGCCCAGGCGGCCAGATTTTCGGTGACGCCCGTCACAACCCCGCGGCTGGCCGAAAGTGCCTCCACGGTGTCCTGATCTGGACAGAAATCGTGCCACAGCATCATGCCACCGGACCGGAGCAGTGGGAGCGATTTCTCCGTATCGTTCTTGACCACGTCGGGAGTGTGACCGCCGTCGACCAGCACGCTGTCGAAGAAACCGGCTTCGAAACCTGACGTATCCCACTGCTGACTGTCTGCGAGGATCTGATGCACCCGCGCGCCATGTCCGGCGGCGCGGTACATCCAGCCGATCATGTCGCCGGAATCGGATGCATCCTGGCCAGACGAATAGACCATCTCTCCGCTCTGGCTGCGTTCGCCTTCCGGAAGATTGAGGGTCCAGATCTCGGCGTCGCAGGCATCGGCGCAGAGCGTAGCACCGAAGCCCTGCCACGTTCCGAATTCCAGATGACGCTTGGGCTGGGCGTTTCTGTACAGATATTTCAGGATCGGCGCGTCGTCGATTTCCATCTTGAACGACGACAGCGGACGGTAATAGGTCTTGAAAGGCGTGATGAAGTTCTCTGCATAGCCCAGATAGGAGCCTAGCGTCTCCGAGGGTACGATATCGATCGTTAGATCGGCGGCCGCAGGTTCGGCCGGTATCGAAACCATGCGTTTGAGATCGCCCTGGGTGAGCGTGCTGATATCGTTGCGCAGCGCGAAAGCGGTCGAGCTCGTCACGACGGTGTTTCCTGTAAAAGCGCGGATATCAATGATGCGGGCCGTTGCAGACGTCTCGAATTCATCGACATTGCGGAAGACGATGGCATGAAGGAGCTCAGGCTTGGGCACAGCAAGCGAGATCTTCTGCGTGCCGCCAGAGGCCTTGACCGCTACTTCAACGCCGGCATAGGTCGAGTAGTCCTCGCCAACGCAGCCGATGCCGAGCGAACCGGTCTTCACCTCCAGTTCGACTTCGACGACAATCGGCTCCTTCAGGTCGGCATAGCCGGTGCTGCGGACGAATGACAGCCCATACGACCAGCGCGGCGCGATCAGGTCGAGTGTCACGCCTTCGGCCGTGCCGAGCTTGCCACTGACCTTACCATCGTTGTGCGACTGGGGCGCGGGCTTGAAGAATTCGGGAAGGGGCCGATCCTTCTTGAACTGGCTCTCAATGAAAATCGGTCGCTGTTCGAAGCTGAGCGACAGGCCGCCGGTGGCGGGCGCGGGCGCATCGGCGCGGCGCAGTACGAAGTTTTCGTGGTCGAGCACGAGCGCATTGCGGAAGCCCTGCGAGACCAGCCATTCCAGGGCCTCATTCGCACTCTGGCCGCGCTTGTCGAGCGCATGGTTGAGCTCGACAACGACCCACGGATTGAATTTGCGCAGCGTGTTCTCGGCGCCGCGCAACACTTCGAAGTCGAAGCTGTCGACGTCGATCTTGATGCAGTCGAGGCGCTTGACGTTCAGCCGCTTGACGGCATCGTCGAGGGTCAGGAAGTCGTATTCCTGCTTCTCCGCATCCTTGCCCCAGATGCGGAAGATGCCGTCTTCGTGTCGTCCCGAGCGTGCTCCGAGGGCAATCTGATGCGGCGTGATATTGGTGCGGCCGTGATGGGCAACGTTCTTCTTCAGAAGCTCAATGGTGGAGGTCGGCTCGAAGGAGTGGATCTGTCCCTGCGGACAGAGCCGTGACATCAGGATCGAATAGTACCCGACATTGGCGCCGATATCGAAAATCGTCCAATCCGGCTGTGCCGTTTCGACGAACCAGCGCTTGGTCTGCAATTCGCAGTACGGATAGTAATCGGTGAAGCTCTCGTAATAGGCCACCATTTCGATCGGCTCATGGCCAGGCACGTGTGTAATTGCTTTGTCCATGATCAATACGCCTCTTTAAACTCGCTGGGACCGATTTGTAGTCTTGGTCGACTCTATTTGTCGCCGACCCTTTTGCAGAACCTGGGACGTTAGCGCAGATCGGCCACAGAGCCGGTCGGTTGAAGCGGGCGCGGGCCTGAGGCGCGGAAGCCGGTTCTGTCGTCCGTGCCCGACCCGATGGCCCGCGGCCTCTGTCAGTTACGGGGCGCGATACGCGACAATAGCGCGCGTGCAATGCGGCGCGGATGCAGCCTTGTCATGGCGGGAGCAGGGGGGTGTGCAGGCGCCACGCTTTGCACCATGCCGGCTGCAGGCGCGTTCGACGAGTTCCCGGGGTAGAAAATATCACGATTGGCTTCGAAGGCCGCCATGAGCTCCTTGTAACTCATGCCGGTGGACGCGCCGAGATCGGTTTCCGCCACAAGAAGATCGAGGCCGGCATCGACATTGATCAGGGGCTGCAGCCGGATGCGATAGGTGACTAGAACCTGCGCCGCACAATCGGGCAGGCCGAACAGTGAAAACAGGGCTGCGAGCTTCAACAGTTTTTCCGGTCCGAAAGACGGCGCGGACTTGCTCCACTCCTCACTGCCGACGTCGCGAAGATAGAGCGCGTCGCCCTGATAGGGCCGGCCGGCGATGCTCTGTGCGGGCATGCGGAGCTCATAGCGGTGCGGAAGCGCAGCCGCCGAATAGGATCGCGTCGTGAGACCGAACAGATCGAAGCCGTTCTTGCGCATGAAGCGATCGGTATTGTGGAATGTGTGCTCGGTCGGATCATCCGATCCGTAGAAATTCACTTCTGCGCAAAGTCCCAGAATACGCCGGTTGCTCAAGCTTTCCTCGAGCGACTGCAGAACGTCGTAGTCGTCGCTATCGATATCGATCTTGATGAAGTCAACTGAACCGAAGCCGATCTGATCGAGATAGTCCGGCAGGAATAGCCTGTCCGGCTCCGTCAGTTTTGCCTGTGGCCAGGCATTAATCTCGACCTTTTCGGTGGGGGAGAAGTTCTTGATCTGCTCGGCCATGATGCTCATGGTCCGGTTCACCGCAAACCGGTTCCATGGATTGCGCGAATTGGGCAGTCGGCCGCCGCGGCGAATGCTGATCGGATTTTCTGCCGGCACGCCCACAAATGCAGCCTTGTAGTTGATCTTCTTCGAGGTCTCGGCGCGCTGAAGGCGCTCAACCTCGTCGATGTTCGGATCGAAGCCGACGGCAGCGAGGTGGTCACCAAACACGCGCCATGTTCCGTCGATGCCGCCGCCGCATCCGACGTCGACCAGTACGAAATCTTCGTCCTTGAGAGACTTTGCGATGAATGCAGCGAACGCGCCGCGGTGACCAAGCATTTCCATGATCGACCCCTACCACGGCCCCTTATTATTGATAAGCGATATTCAGGTGGCGCTATTGCTCATCCCGTGCGTCGCGCAGCAAAGTTCGACGGCGCGGCGATGTAAATACATATTCAAAACAAAGCGCCGGCCGAATGTCACGGTCGACGCTCATGTTGGTGCCAAAGCAAGGCGAGAAGATCATTCGCCCGATGCGATTTAGCTGACGAAGGTCAGATTGCGCTGCTTGGAGTTGGCGCTGCCTGCCATCTGGTCGTAAATCCAGGCATAGGTCTTCGCCATGCCGTCGATCAGCTTGACCGATGGCTCCCAGTTGAGCTCGGACACGATAAGCGTGTTGTCGCTATTGCGCCCGCGGACACCCTTCGGCGCGTCGAGCTTGTACTTCCGCTTCAGCTTGACGCCGGAAATGGTCTCGACCGTCGAGACCAGCTGGTTGATCGAGACGAGCTCGCTGGAACCGAGATTGATCGGATACAGGATTTCGCTTTCGAGGATCGCTTTGGTGCCCTGAACGCAATCATCAATATACATGAAGCTGCGGGTCTGCTCGCCGTCGCCCCAGATCTCGATTTCGTTGGAGCCAGACAACTGGGCCTGAATGACCTTACGGCAGATCGCGGCCGGGGCCTTTTCGCGGCCGCCATCATAGGTGCCCCAGGGGCCGTAGACGTTGTGGTAGCGCGCGACACGGCTCTGGATGCCGAAGTCTTCCATGAAATGGTGCGCCATGCGCTCGGAGAACAGTTTCTCCCAGCCGTAGCCGTCTTCCGGCATGGCCGGATAGGCATCAGCTTCCTTGAGCGCGGTGACGTTTGCATCGGTTTGTTTGCCGGCGGCGTAGACGCAAGCGGATGATGAATAGAACAAGCGCTTCACATCGGCATCGCGTGCTGCCATCAGCATGTGCGTCGACGTCAGCACCGAAAGCATGCAGAGCGCTTTGTTGTTCTCGATGAAGCCCATGCCGCCCATGTCGGCAGCGAGATTGAAGACGTTGACCATATCCTTGGTCGCCTTCCGGCAATCGTCGAGCAGGCTTACGTCGAGGACGAGGCTCTCGACCTCCGGGAAATGCTGGTACCAGTCCTTCAGCGGCTTGCGATCCACAGCGCGAATGCGCGTGAAGCCACGGCCAAGCAGGTCCGACACGAGATGGCCACCAATGAAACCACCGGCTCCCGTGATCAGCACGGGATCATTCTTTTCCAGCTTGTAGTTGCTCATGGGAACCTATGAATTGGGGTGTCTGTCAGGGACGAAATTTCGGCGGAAGCTAGTCGATCAGCGCTGGATTGCCAACCACAAAAGCGCCTCAGTTCACTGTCGTTCGCGGCGCGCGGTGGAGGTTGAGTTGGAAAGCTATCTCATTGAACGGCCTGTTTATTTGGCACCGTCCTGAGTTCCCGGTTTCAGCGGAAACCAGCATTTCCATGTGTATTTCGCGGAGATTATAGTCCACGTTACCGAGGTGGAAGATTTGTATGCCGGACTGTCCTGCGGGGCACTGGAAATGCGGTGGTCATCGACAGAATAAGACGATGTTCCTTGGATTGCCGGTCAGACGACTTGCTTCCTGAAGTACAACTGGATTATTCGACAGCAACATATTTTCGCCGCCAGTTCGGCGGCACCGTACCTGTCTCAGGAAAGTTGTGCTTTCATGATTTCCATCGTTCTTTACGGCCGCAATGACAGCTACGGATACAACCTGCACAAGCGCGCGGCGCTTAGTTTCAATTGCATGGCCGAGTTGTTGACGGATGATGACGATGAGATCCTGTTCGTCGACTACAATACGCCCGACGACTTCCCGACTTTCCCCGAAGCCATTCAGGACACGCTAACGCCATTGGCGCGCAAGCGGCTGCGCATCCTGCGTGTCCGGCCGGGCATCCATGAACGGTTTCGCAGCAAGACGCGTCTCGTCGCGCTGGAGCCGATCTCACGCAATGTCGCCGTCCGCCGTTCAAACCCGGCGAACCGCTGGATCCTGTCGACCAATACCGACATGATTTTCGTGCCGCAGACCGGACAGTGGTCGCTGTCCGACATATCGCGCGATCTACCCTATGGTTTCTATCACGCGCCACGCCTGGAGATTCCCGAGACGCTGTGGGAGGGGCTCGACCGCCAGAACTCTCATGGCGCGATCGAGATGATCAAGGACTGGGGCACGACGCTGCACCTCAACGAAATCGTCCTCGGTGCAAAGACAATCCTTTACGATGGTCCCGGCGACTTTCAGTTGATGGAGCGCTCCGATCTGTTCCGCTACGACGGCTTCCATGAGGAGATGCTCCTCGGCTGGCACGTCGACTCCAACATCGCCAAGCGTCTCTATCTCGTGCACGGCACGGTGGGCGATCTCGGGGAACTTGTCTACGGCTATCACTGCGACCACACCCGGCAGATCACGCCGATGCACAGCCATTCGCGCACGCAAAATGACTGGCGGCGCTTCATCGACAATGTTGAGGAGCCGGGCGTTCCCGAGCAGTCCGACATCTGGGGCTGCAATGGTGAGGATATCGAAGAGGTCAGGCTGTCCGGCGGTTTCTCGTCCGGTTACGTCGCAGCGCTGCGCTCCGCCATCGGAGCGCCGTTGGAGAAGCCGCCGATCGTCAAGTACTCATCGGAGTCGTATGGCTTCGTCGACTACGATCCGAAGCATATCCTCTCATTCCTGCTAGATATCTTCATCACCGCCAATGTGCAGACGATGGTGATCGGATGGATGGGAATCCGGCGCGAGACGCTCGAAATGTTCGCCCAAGTCTGGGCGAAGCAGGGCTTCGTCCAGCCGATCCTGGTCGATGAAACACTGGCCCGCGGCAGCAATCTGAACGACATTCCTAACGTTATTGCGGTGAGTCAGGTGGATCTGTTCGCGCGCGCCGGTGCGTTCGTGATCGATTTCGGTGCGCCGAAGATCGGCGCACAGCTCACGTCGACGCAAAAGAACATGCTGACCTATCTGTTCCTTGAGACGGTGGAAGCAGAGCGCGCCAGCATGGCGAGCGGGAAAGCCCCCCGGCGCGTGGTATCGCTGAACGCCATTCATACGCCCTATGAATCTCTGGTCGCGGCGAACGTGGCCGCCGGCCTGACGCCATTCGCGACCAGAATGCGTCACGGCTTCGTGCTGCCTCCGATCGTGGGACCGCAGGACTGGACCGCGCTGCTTCGCCCGACGGACGCTGCGGAGCGGGAAGGAACAGTCATTCGTGCGCGGCCAGACGCAACCGGCATGATCTGCTTTGGCCCATACCAGCATCTCTCCAAGGGGGTGTACCGGATTGAATTCAAGCTGTCGGGGCAGTTGCCTGCCTATGCGCCGTCGCATGCGCCGGCAGGTGTGATCGAGCTCATCGGCAGCGAATACAACTTCGGTTATGTGCCCATTCGGTTCGCGGATGTTGCCGCAGGCAAGGTCTCCTTCGAGCTGGAAGCCGACAAGATGCTGCTTGGCCAGTCGGCAAGCCTGCTGCAGACCAGAGTCGTCGCGTCGCGGGCCATTGGATTGACCGTCTTGTCCTTGACTTGCGAGCGCGTCGAGAGTTTCTCGTTTTCGGATGTTCGGTCGTTGGGTGGCGGTTCGGACTGGCTGTCCGCTTTCCGCCTCGGTCCGGTGGGCCGCTGGCGAAAGGATCTGAGCGTTACCGTTGCCGGCGGAGCGAAGGATCTGCTGCCCGACGCTGCCCGCTTCCTGATCGCCGCGGCTGGTGCGCGCAAATCCGACAAGCGGGACGTCGCTTACGCCGCACGTAACCTGCTCAGCACCGCACGCATGCTGCTTGCCGGCCCTCGGTCGTCGGTTGCCACCGGTCCCCAGGCATTGCTCATGGCGGGACGCTATGAGATGTTGATTGGTCTCGAGACGGCAGCGCCGGCCGATCAGCCTTGGCTGTTTTTCGGCGTGCATTCGAAGGGTCGCGTCCGGTGCGCCGATTTCATCACCGGGCAAGACGCGCGCGCCGGCGAAATCCGGCGTGAATTCGAGGTGCATGTCGACGAGTCGCCCGATGGCGAGATCCCCGTCGAATTCTTCATCCATGCGTTGGGGCATCGTGGCCGGATCAAGTATCTGCGAATTCGGCGGCTGGGCGATTCCGTACAGGATTCACCCTGGATGGATTATCCTGCCGCAGATGTCGACTGGCTGCTGGGCGCTTCGGTTGTCGGTGTTTCGCCGCAGGGGAGCACTAAGATGCGCCGTCTCTTCGGTCGTTGGACTGCGAGCGGAGCGCTGTCTGTCGGTTCAGGCGAGAGCGGGCCGATCGCCAACAGTGGATCGCGTGCCCTGAAGCCAGGGCATTATGAGGCAGTGATCCAGTTCAAGGGCAAGGGCGACCGGCCGTTCCTGCGCGCCGAGGTGGTCTCCGACGACGCAGTGCGTGCCACCGGCGAGATCGGTGGTAATGGAGCGCAGGGCAACAGCCGCGTGGCGTTCGAACTTCATCCGAACGAGACAGACGCCAGCGTGCCGGTCGAAATCCGCCTGCAGGCGCTTGGCGGTGCCGGCGGCGTCGTTCAATCGATCAAGGTTTCCCGTATAGGCGATGCGAGCCCGAAAAGTTCGTAGATCGATGTGCCGAGCGAGGCGACAAGCTGTTAGGCGGTACCTCGCGACGAAGCGTTCGCTCATCAAATGAACGGGCCGGCCGGGACAATGTCCGGGCCGGCCCTTTTTGTTAGCGGCTGCCGTAGCCCATGCGGGCCAGCGTCGTGCCAGCCGGCACGTCCTCGGCACTCACCACGCGCCATGGATCGATGATCACCTTTGGCTTGGCGCCCAGATCGAACAGGTTGCGGCCCTTGAACTGCGGCCATGGGGTCGTGATCACGATGACGTCGGCGGCGACGGCGTCGGCCAGATCATTCGCGAACAGGACCTGGTCGACAAGAACGACTTCGGCGGCCTGCATGGCCAGCGGATCGTAGACCGTCACCACATAACCGGCTGCGCTCAACTGGGCTGCGAGCGCGACACCCTGGCTTTCCTCGACCACGGGCGTATCGGGCTTGTACGACAGACCGAGCACGGCGACGCGGCTCGGCGGTTCGGCGTGGGCCTGAACCGCACCGATCAGGCGCTCGATCTGGTGATCGTTGATCTTGTCGGTTGCTTCGGCGAGATCGCAGCGGGCGCCGATCATGCGGCCGAGCGCCGCAAACGCCTTGTTGTCGCGGGGGAAGCAGGGGCCGCCGTAACCGATGGCGCCCTTGATATACTTCGATCCGACGCGGGTGTCGGAGCCGACAGCCGTGGAGACGACATCGACGTCGGCGCCCGGAAGCTTGTCGCACATCTCTGCGAGCATGTTGGCGTAGGAGATCTTGGTCGTCACATAGGTGTTGACCGAAATCTTCGTCAATTCGGCATTCACAAAGCTCATGCGGCGGATGATCGGGTCGTTGTCGCAGGACTGCTTGTAGAGGCGTTCGAGCATTTCACCGGTGGTGGTGTCGGATTCGCCGATCAGGATGAAGTCCGGGCGCAGCATGTCGCGCACCACGGTGCCGAGGGCGATGAATTCGGGATTGTAAGCGAGACCGAGCTGCGGACCGACGACACGACCGGACGCGTCTTCGAGTTCCTTCTGGATTTCGCCGCCGGTCGAGCCGGGCATCACGGTGGACGTCACGACCACGACGTGGCGCTCTTTCTTGCTGCGAAGCGCTTCACCGATCGAGCGCACAGCCGACAGCACAAACTTGTTCGAGAACAGCTTGTCGTTGCCGCTGGGAGTCGGAACGATGATGAATGTGACGTCGGAGCCCTGGACGACTTCGTCCCACGAATGGGTTGCCCGAAGCCGTGAACGCGCCTTGTCCATGTACTCCTGAAGCTGCGGCTCATCGACCGCTGCCTGGCCCTGATTGACCGCGTTGACCAGCTTGTCGTTTAGATCGAGCCCGATGACGTCGAAGCCCTTGGCTGCCATCACGGCTGCCATCGGCGACCCGAGCTTGCCGAGACCGATAATCGAAATGCGCGGAGGCTGGTTCACGGAGTTCATTTTGATCTCATGAAAACTCACCTCGCAGGCAGGGAACGGTTGAGCGAGGCGATTGGGTTGACGTCGATGGGAAAAACATCCAAATCGGGCTTGTGACCGATAGATGAATGTAATGGAGCTACGGCGAAATCTGCTTCCGGATCAAGGCAAAGGGGTGCCCGCACGACCCTGACACGCGGGCCGTTATAATGATCTCTGTTACCGAGTCCATATGGTTTAGCCCTGTGCATGGATCGTCGGGGCGGCCAATCGCGGATCGTGGCGATACGCTAGGTGTTCACGAGTGTCGTATAGGCGTCTTTGATCCGGGCGGCACTGCGATGCCAGTCAAAGTGAGCTGCGCGCGCGCGCAACGCCGTGGAACCATCCAAAGTTGCTTCGGACGAATCGGTCAGGGCGCGGAATGCGGCAGTCCACGCGTCGATGTCGAGCGCTCCCACCTTGATGGCCAATCCGTCGGAAATCTCGTCCATGGACGTTCCCGAGCTGTGCACAACCCTGGTTCCGCAGGCCATGGCTTCCACCACGGGCATGCCGAAGCCCTCATAGATCGATGGAAACATCAGTGCGAGTGCGCCTTCGTACAGGGTCCTGAGCTCGGCGTTGGACACCGTCCCCAGAAATCGGAGACTTCCCTCTGATCGAAGTGCCTCGGTTTCTGGCGGAAGCTCCAGCGCGCCCCATCCACCGCCACCGACGATCAGCAGGGGCGCCGCCGCGCGCTCCGTCTTTGAAAGCCGGCCGAAAGCCTGGATCAGAGTGCGCAAATTCTTGCGCGGTTCAAGTGTGCCGACGGCAAGGAAATAATCCCCGGTGATTCCCATTTGCGCGAGCTGCGACTGCACGATCTCAGGACCGAGCGGTCGAAAGATATCGCTAGCGGCGGGGGGGGCGACGATGATCTTGTCCTTCGGACAGCCGAAGACGCTGGTGATTTCGTCCCTGCTGAATTCCGAGATCGTCTGCACGAGTGGTGCATCCTCGAGAAACTGAGGCAGCCGTTCAAGCCGCCGCAAGCGCTCCCGTGGATGCGTATGCGGATAGCGAACGAAGGAGAGATCGTAGACGACGGGAAGAGTGACGACGCCTGGATCTGCGAATGGAAGAAAATTGAAGGCGTGGAAGAGATCGAACGACTGTCGCTTCACGGTTCGCACGAATTGCGCGCGATAGATTGCCGGCGCCAGCTTCGATTGACGAAGTTTCTCGACGGCAAGATTTCGCAACCGGCCGATGCCTTTGGCGGCAGGCTTGCTTGCGCGCGCGGCTTCTTTCGAAGCGCTGAGGCGGTCCAGTTCACCGGCGTCGAGCGATAGCCATGACGTGAGGCCGAATCCCGAAAAGTGCAGGCGCGGCTCATCTTTCAACAACGCTTGAATCAAATGAAACGAATAATTGCCGATCCCGGTCATCGGACCGGCCATGACCCTCATTTCAATTCCGACTTTGATCGTCCGCTCTAATGCCACGTTGGTGAGATGTCCTTTGAGCGCGCAAGCTCATGAAGAGAGAGAGAACGGGATTCGGGTGGTTGCTGATGGACGCAAATACTGTGCGCCCCGCCTTGGACAGCTACAACGGTTTGGTTCGTTCGGGCAAGTATGGGAACATCCGCCAAGCAAAAGCCTCATGAAGGTGATAGGAGTACCTTCGATGGCAGTTTACAATCGCAAGGGTTGAAATGAGCGAGCATGCAGGCATGACGAATCCGAACGCCAACACAGGCAATATTGTCGGCGTACTCAAATCCCGGATGGTCGCTGATGCACTGCCGCTCTGGTCGTTGGAAGGTTGGGATGCACAAGCCGGTGGCTTCATCGAACGTCTTGCTGCCGATGGCACGCCCGACACATCCGCCCCTCGCCGTGTCCGCGTTCAGGCTCGCCAGATCTACTGTTTCGCCAAGGCGGCGCAGCTCGGATGGTATCCGCAGGGGGCCGAGATTGCCCGCAAGGGTCTCGATTACATGCTGGCCAAGGCGAAGGCGCCGGATGGCAAGCCGGGCTTCGTGCATATTCTCGCGCCCGATGGTTCGGTGCTGAACCCGCTGCGTGACACCTATGACCACGCTTTCGTCCTGCTGGCACTGGCGACGGTTTATCAGCTGGATCGCGATGCAGAGGTGCGCGCCGAGATCGACGAATTGATGCAGTTCATCGATACGCAACTGCGCTCGCCAGATGGCGGTTATCTCGAGGGCGTGCCGGCTTCGATGCCGCGTCGGCAGAATCCGCAGATGCATCTGCTGGAGGCCTTCATCACCGCCTTTGACGCGACCCATGATCAGGCATTCCAGGCGCGGGCCGGCGATCTGTTCGGTCTGTTCTCGTCGAATCTGTTCGATGCAAAGAAGGGTGTGCTCGGCGAATATTTCGAACAGGACTGGTCGCGGATCGAGCCGGTCAGCGTCGAGCCAGGCCATCAGGCCGAATGGGTCTGGCTGCTCAAGGGCTTCGAGCGCATCACCGGCTGCCCGACCGGCAAGCAGCGTGCCGCGTTGCTCGAATCCGCGCTGCGCTATCGTGACGCCACCGGCTGTCTGGTGGACGAAGGCGACGCCCAGGGCAATATCGTCAAGGCAACACGGCGCTGCTGGCCGCAGACCGAGATCATCAAGGCCTTCGTCGCGCAGGCGGAATCAGGCGTCGAGGGCGCAGCCGACGAGGCACGGGCGGCGCTGATGCGGCTCGACAAATATTATCTGCAGCATCCCGTCAAAGGCGGCTGGTACGATCAGTTCGACGGTGAGGGACGCTCGCTGGTGGATGCGATCCCGGCGTCATCCTTCTATCATATTCTATGCGCGGTTGCCGAAGCCGAACGGGTGCTCGGCGCCTGACTGCCTGTGCGATCTAGCGGATGGCTTCGTTCGGATCCGTCGGCTTGGTCCGGAACACCACGAAATGCGACATCGTGAAGTTCACGATGAAGCTGACCAAAATGGCCAGAAGCTTGGCGGCATAGACCGGCATGAAGTGCGACAGCGCCACCAGCGTGGTGGTGGTTGCGATCACGCCTAATACACCCGAGGCGACGAAGCTGAGATAATCCTTTCGTCGCAGCACGCGGCCGGATTCGGCGCGGAACGTGATCATGGTGTTCATCACGTAGGAGCACGATACGGCCACCAGCCACGCTATGACATTGGCGGGCACCAGCGGCAGCTTCAGCACCTGATAGGCGAGGGTGAAGATGGCGAGATCGATGAGGGTGTTGCCGAGGCCAATCACGCCGAAGCTGATGATCTTCGACACCGTGGGGCGCGACAGCCAGGTCTCGACAATTTGTGGTAAAATCAGTCTCACGGCAGCAGGCATCCTCGATCTGGGCGGCTGCATAGCAGGATCGCCCGGGGAAGTCCGGCTTTTTATGATGCGCCGCGGCAGTCCCGCCCGGTCAGTTCCCGCGCTCGTCCGCAATGATCTTGCCGTCATTAGGCAGCGAGGCCGGCGCCACCAGCTCCACGGCCCCACCGAGCTTGCTGACGGCCCTGAGCGTGGCTGTAACGGCTTCCTGCAGGCCGGGCTTGTCCTGGGCCGCCACTTCGGCTTTCAGCACCATGGCGTCATTCTCGCCGTCTCGGGACACGACCAGCCGTAGCCGGCCGAGTTCCGGGTGCCGCTTGCCGATTTCGGCGACCTGTTCGGGTCGCACGAACATGCCCTTGACCTTGGTGGCCTGGTCGGCGCGGCCCATCCAGCCCCGGATGCGCATATTGCTCCGGCCGCAGGCGCTGGGGCCGGGCAGGGCGGCCGTCAGGTCGCCCAGCGCCAGCCGGATCCACGGGTGGTGTGGATCCAGCGACGTCACCACGATCTCGCCGACATCGCCCTCGGCCACAGGCGCGCCGGTCCCGGGGGTCACGATTTCCAGGATCAGGTCCTCATTGACGATCAGGCCATCGCGGGCGGTGCTCTCATAGGCGATGAAGCCCAGGTCGGCCGTGGCGAAGGCCTGATAGGCCTCGACACCGCGCGATGCGATCTCGGCCTGCAGCGAGGGTGGGAAGGCCGCGCCGGACACCATGGCGCGCTTGATGGATGACATGTCGCGCTGGGCGGCTTTCCCGGCATCGAGCAGGATCTTCAGGAAATCCGGCGTGCCGCTATAGGCTGATGGACGATAGGCCTCGATCAATTCCAGCTGCTGCTCGACATTGCCGGGACCGGCGGGGATAACGGCGCAGCCCAGCGCCCGCGCGGCGCCGTCGAAGATGAAGCCGCCGGGGGTCAGGTGATAGCTGAAAGTATTCAGCACCACGTCGCCCGCGCGGAAACCCGCGGCATAGAGCGCCCGCGCGCCGCGCCAGGGATCGGCCTGTTTCGACTCCGGCTCGAAAATGGGCCCCGGCGAGGTGAACAACCGGCCGAACGAGCCGGTCGCGCCTGACACGAAGCCGCCGAACGGTGGGCTGGCCTTGTGCAGGGCCGGCAGGTCGGATTTGCGCAGCACCGGCAATTGCGCCAGCGCGGCGCGGCTGACGATCGCAGCGGGATCGATGCCCTTGAGATGCTCCGCATAGGCGGGCGCCTGCATCGCGTGGCGCAGCACATCCGGTAGGCGCGAAAACAGATTGGCCTGGCGCTGCGACGGATCGCAATTTTCGAGTGTGTCGAAGTGGCGCATCTGGGTGTGTCCTGGTGGTTTGGTGTCGTCGCGGTTATTCCGGTAGCCTGTGGCGCCGTGCTAGTGGGAAATCATGTCGTCAGAACGTATCGTCCAATGGCTCGAAAGCTTCGGCCAACTTGATCTTCCTGCTGCCGTTGTGCTCGCCGCATTGGTGGTTGCCTCTTCGTTTTTGCCGGTCCCGCGAACATTCGTCGTGCTCGGCGCCGGTGCTGCATTCGGTTTGCGCTCTCTCGTCGTCATTCTTCCAGTCGCCGCGGCTGCATCCGCTCTGGCCTTCATGCTGGCGCGCTCCGTTCTGCGCGGCTGGGTGGAGCGGCAGACCGAGAAACATGCGGCCTGGCGCCTCGTTGCCCAGGCCGTCGATGACGAGGGCTGGCGGATCGTCGCACTGATGCGGTTCGGCGGACCATTGCCCAATTCGGTGCAAAATTATCTGTTCGGTTTGACAAATATCGGACTGCTCCCGTTCGCCCTGGTCACTTTCCTGTTCACGCTGCCGCAGATCGTGTTTTACGTGTATCTCGGTGCGTCCGGACGGGCGTTGTTGCTCGATGATGGTCCAGTGCCGCTCAACCGTGTGCTGATTGCCATGCCCCTGGTCATTGTGCTCGTCATCCTGTTGCTGGTGTCGCGCCGCATTCGTGCGATCCTTGCGCGCAAGACCGGCATCGCGACCTGCGGGACCGTGAGCAACTAAAGCCATCGCTTGCGTCGCTTGAAGCTCTTCAGGTTCTTGAAACTCTTGCGCTGGTCGCCGGCGCCGCCGAGATAAAACTCCTTCACGTCCTCATTATCGCGGAGTTCGTCAGCGGTGCCGTCGAGCACCACCTTGCCCTGTTCCATGATGTAGCCGTGGCTCGCGACCGATAGCGCCGCGCGGGCATTTTGCTCCACCAGCAAAATGGTGACGCCGAGATCACGGTTGATCTTCTTGATGATGGCGAACACCTCTTTCACAAGCAGTGGCGACAGGCCCATGGAGGGTTCGTCCATCAGGATCATCTTCGGCCGCGCCATCAGCGCTCGCCCGATCGCCAGCATCTGCTGCTCGCCGCCGGAGAGATAGCCGGCGAGGCCGGTGCGCTCCTTCAGGCGCGGGAAATAATCGAACACCATGTCGATATCGGAGGCGACCTCGTTGTCGCGCCGGGTGAAGGCGCCGAGGCGGAGGTTTTCCAGCGAGGTCATGTCGGACACGATGCGGCGGCCTTCCATCACCTGGAAGATGCCGCGGCGGACGATCTTGTCGGGATCGATGCCGTCGATGCGCGCGCCATCGAACAGGATCTCGCCGCGCGTGACTTCGCCGTCTTCGGTTTTCAACAGACCGGAGATCGCCTTCAATGTGGTCGACTTGCCGGCACCGTTGGCACCGAGCAGCGCGACGATCGCGCCCTTCGGCACCTCCATACTCAAGCCGCGCAGCACGAGGATCACGTCGTCATAGACGACCTCGATGTTGCGGATGTCGAGCAGGGGGGCGGGGGTGAGCGCTGTTGAAACTTGCGCGCTGGTGTCGATAGCTGTCTGCATCAATGACGCTCCTGAGATCGGCTGGTGCTAACCTCTCCCCGCCTGCGGGGAGAGGTCGACCCGGCGTAGCGCAGCGAAGCCGGGGCGGGTGAGGGGGACTCTCCACTTGCTCCGAGCCCGCGGAGGCTCCCCCTCATCCGACGCGGACTACGTCCGCGCCACCTTCTCCCCGCCTAGCGAAGCTCCGCTTCGCCGGGCGGGGAGAAGGGAGGACTACCAGCCATGCCATTCCGGCTTGCGCGGCAGCTCAACGGTCTTCACTTTCTCGAGCTTGATCGTGCCCTTGGCCATCAGGTCGTTCAGATCACCATCGGTCGCGCCGGAAACCTTCGAGCGATACAGATCGACCTTGGTGGTCGGGCGGTGATCCTTGTCGGTCCAGGTCGAGGGATTGCAGACGCCTTCCATGCCGGCCGGCACCCAGTCCTTCTTCTGGTAGAAGCCCTTGGCGACGTTCTCGCCGGTGGCGCCGCCGTTCTTCGCGGCCCAGTCGAGCGCTTCCTTCATGTAAAGCGAGGTGCAGACGGCAGCGATGTAGTGCACCGGGCGATAGATCTTGCCCGACGGGTCGGAGATCTTGGAAATCTCCTGCACCGTCTTCATGCCCGGCGCGTTGCCGCCCCAGCTCACTGCCGTGCGCAGCGGGAAGATCACCCCGTCGGCAGCGTCGCCTGCAGCCTTTGCGGCGTTCTCGTCCATGCCCCATACATTGCTCATGAACTGCACGTCGACGCCGGCTGCTTTGCAGGCTTTCATCACCGAGATGTTCGAAGCCGCGGTGTTGCCGAGATAAGCGTAGTTGGCGCCGGCGCTCTTCAGGCTGAGGCACTGTGCAGAGTAGTCGCCGGGCGTGAGTGCGAAGACCAGCGGCGGTAGCACTTCAAAGCCGAGTTCGGCGGCTAGCGCTTCACCCGCGGCCTTCGGCGCGTTGGGGTAGGGATGGTTGGCGCCCATATGGACATATTTCGGCTTGCCCGACTTGCCCTTGGACTTCCAGTCTTCCGCTGCCCAGGTCAGCTCAGCACGCAGTGCATCCGAATAGGACGGGCCATAGAAGAAATTATAGGGCGCGGGCTTGGCCTTGCCGCCGGCACCGGTCGGGTCGGTCAGTGCCGCCGAGTAGGAGCCCGAGATATCCGGGATCTTGTCCTGCGCGAGGAAGCCGGTGAGTGCTTCGGTATCTGCCGTGCCCCAGCCCATGATCGCCGCGACCTTGTCGGCGCCGGACCACTTCTTGTACAGCGCGATCGCGCGCGGCACCTGATAGCCATAGTCATTGCTATCGAGATTGACTTGCTTGCCGCCTATGCCGCCGTTCTTGTTGATCCAGGCATAGGTGTCGACCACGCCCTGGCCATAGGGCGTGCCGACGTCGGAGGTGCCGCCGGAATAATCGGCGAGGTGGCCGACGGCGATCTGCGCCTGCGCAGCGGCGGAGGCGCCCGCGATCAGCAGGGCAATGGATGCGGACGTTAGAAATGATTTCATCGTCATGAGCATTCTCCCGTTGGTTTTTATAATTTGTCGTGTCGTCCAGTCTGTCCCGTTCTCAATGCGAGAACGGGTAGAGTTTCCAGTAGGTCTTGATCTGTCGCCAGCGATGCGCGAGCCCATCGGGTTCGAAAACCAGGAAGGCGATGATGATGACGCCGATGGCGATCTCGCGCAGGAAGGTCAGGTTGTTGTTGAGCGCCAGCGCCTTGTCGATGACGCCGCCCTTCAGCTCCATGCTGATCCATTCCATCGCTTCCGGCACCAGCACCACGAAGGCTGTGCCCATCAGCGTTCCCATGATCGAGCCGGTACCGCCGATGATGACCATTGCCAGGAACAGGATCGAGCGCTCGATGCCGAAACCCTCGTTGGAGACCACGAGCTGGTTATGCGCGTACAGCGCGCCGGCGATGCCGGCGAAGAACGCCGCGAGACCGAAGGACAGCGTGCGATATTTGGTGAGATTGATGCCCATGATTTCGGCCGAGAGATAGTGATCACGCACAGCCACCAGCGCGCGGCCGTCGCGCGAGCGCATCAGGTTGGTAACCAGCAGATAGCTCGCCACCACATAGGCCAGCACCACATAGAAATACTGCCGGTCGCCGCGCAGCGTATAGTCGAAGATCGAGAACGCTTTGGCCGTCGCCGGCACCGAGCCGCCGCTGAACCAGTCGGCGCGGGAGAAGAAGTCGAGCAGAATGTATTGCGCGGCCAGCGTGGCGATAACGAGGTAAAGCCCTTTCAGCCGAGCTGCCGGCAGGCCGAAAATGAGTCCCACGATGGCCGTTACCGCGCCGGCGATGGGAATCGAGAAAAACACCGGGATTGGATAGTAGTTGGAGATATAGGCCGAGGTGAAAGCGCCGAACAGGAAGAAGGCGGCGTGGCCGATGGAGATCTGGCCGGTAAAGCCGACCAGGATGTTGAGCCCCAGCGCCGCGATGCCGTAGATGCCGATCGTGATCAGCTGGCTGAGCCAGTATTCGCTGAGCAGTTGCGGCGCGAAGCTGATCAGCACCACGCCGAGGATCGCCGCGTTGCGGCTGGTGGTGGTCGGAAAGATTGTGGTGTCGACCGCATAGCTGGTGCGGAAGTCGCCGGCCGGGATGAGGGAGGGACTGGCCATGATGGTTACACCCGCTCGATGTCTTTGGTGCCGAACAGGCCGTAAGGCTTGATCATGAGAATGATGATGAGGACGTAGAACGGCGCCACTTCATAGAGATTGCCCCAGTGCAGATATTCGCTGTCGATGAACTGCGCGAAGTTCTCCAGAAGCCCGATGATGATGCCGCCGACCACCGCGCCGCCAATGGAGTCGAGGCCGCCGAGGATGACCGCCGGAAACACCTTGATGCCGTAGATCGACAGGCCGGATGACACGCCGTTGACGACGGCGACGACGACGCCGGCGACCGCGGAGACCATGGCCGAGATTGCCCAGGCCATCGCGAATACGGTTTTGACGGAAATGCCCAGCGATTGCGCCACCTGCTGATTGAACGCGGTGGCGCGCATCGCGAGGCCCCACTTCGACACTTTGAAGAACCACGCCATGCCGATCATCATCGCGACGGAGACAACCAGGCTCATCACATAGACGGTCTGGATCTGTAGGCTACCTATCGTCACCGACTGGCTGGTGAAGACGCGCGGGAACGGCTGCGGGTTGACGCCATAGATCCACTTCAGCGCCGCCTGGAACACGGCGGACAGCGCGATGGTCACCATGATCACCGAGATGATCGGCTCGCCGATCAGCGGCCGCAGGATCACGACCTGCACGAGGATGCCGAAGGCGAACATGAACACCAGTGTCATCGGCATGCCGAGCCAGAACGGTACCTGATATTTGGTCAGCAGTGTCCAGCACACCCAGGCGCCGATCAGCAGTAATTCGCCTTGTGCGAAATTGACGACCTGGGTGGCTTTGTAGATCAGCACGAACGACATCGCGACCACGCCATACAGCGTGCCCACCACGAGGCCGTTGACGAGAAGCTGGAGGAGGAACTGCGTGTTCATGCTGTCGGTCTCATTCCGCCGCCTCCATGCGCGCGCCATCCCGCGCCATGTCCACCACGACCAATCGCGTCCGGATGCGTTGCGACGTGCCGTCCTGGAAGCGGATCGTTGTGTCGACGGGGATATCCCGCGCGCCGCCATAGATGCCGTCGATGATATCGGCGTATTTCTCGTTGATGACGCTGCGGCGGACTTTGCGGGTGCGGGTCAACTCGCCGTCGTCGGCGTCGAGCTCCTTGTAGAGCAGCAGGAATTTGGCGATGCGCTGCGCGGGCGGCAGCGTGGCATTGACCGTCTCGACTTCCTTGCGGATCATCTCATAGACCTCCGGGCGCGACGACAGGTCCGTATAGGTCGTAAACGAGATGCGGTTCTTCTCGGCCCATTTCGAGATGATCGAGAAGCGGATGCAGATCATCGCCGCGAGCGCATCGCGGTTGTCGCCGAGCACCACCGTCTCGGCGATATAGGGCGAGAATTTCAACTTGTTCTCGATATATTGCGGCGAGAAGCGTTCACCGCGCGCGGTCTGCGCCAGATCCTTGATGCGGTCGATGACGACGAGTTGCTTGTTGCCGTTGAAGTAGCCGGCGTCGCCGGAATGCATCCAGCCGTCGCGCAGGTCGGCGGCGGAGGCCTCGGGCGATTTGTAATAGCCGAGGAACATATTGGGGTGCCTCACCACGATCTCGCCAACGCCCTGCACATCGGGATCGCGGACTTCGATTTCGATGCCGCTGCCCATGGCAATGCCGGTGGTGTCGGGATCGACGGCGTCCGGCGGATGCAGGGTGAAGGCGCCGAGTGTTTCGGTCTGGCCATAGAGCGTGCGCAGCGGCACACCCATGGCGCGGAAGAATTTGAATGTATCGGGGCCCAGTGCCGCGCCGCCGGTGGCGGCCGAGCGCAGCCGTGTGAAGCCGAGACGATCACGCAGGGCACGGAACAGCAGCGTATCGGCAACGGCCGAGCGCTTGCCTTGCGCGAGTGCGGAAAGGCCCGACTTCATGCCGATCTCATACAGGCTCTGCTTCAATGGCGACGAATCCATCACCCGGGCACGCACATCGGCCGCGATGCCTTCCCAGACCCGCGGCGCGAACAGCACGAAGGTCGGTGCGATCTCGCGGAAGTCGTTCATCATGGTATCGGCCTGCTCGACGAAGTTGACCTTCATCCGGCTCAGGAGGCCTTTGCCGAGCGCATAGACCTGTTCCATGATCCAGGGCAGCGGCAGCACCGAAACATATTCGTCATCCGGTCCCTTCGGATCGAACGACAGATACACTGCGCAGTGGCCGAGCACGCGGCCTGCCGCGAGCATCGCCAGCTTGGGATTCGACGTGGTGCCCGACGTGGTACAGAGGATCGCGACGTCCTCGCCCTGCGTCGCATCGACCAGTTGATCGTAGAGCCTGGGTTCGCGTGTGGCGCGGTCGCGGCCCATCTGGGCGAGCCTGTCGGCCTCCAACAGGCGCGGGTCGTCATATTTCCGCATCCCGCGCGGGTCGCTGTAGACGATGTGCTTCAAGGCGGGGACGCGGTCGGCGAGGGTGAGCAGCTTGTCGACTTGTTCTTCATCCTCGGCGAATACGATCTTCGCTTCGCCATAGTTCAGGAGATAGGCGGCTTCCTCATCGAGCACGTCGCGATAGAGACCGAGGCTCATGCCACCGACGGCATGCGCGGCGATCTCGGCAGCGACCCAGTCCGGCCGGTTGTCGCCGATAATGCCGATGACATCACCACGGGCGATGCCGAGCTCGACCATGCCGAGCGTGAAATCCTTCACCCGGGCATGGTAATCGTTCCAGGTGAACTCCCGCCACAGGCCGAAATCCTTCTCGCGCAGCGCGATCTCGCTGCCATGTTCTTTGGCATTGAGGCGCAGCAGCTTCGGATAGGTATCTGCCTGTTTGACGCGTCCGGCATAGTCCATCATGCGGCGCTCTCCGCAGCGACAGGCGTGTCGTCGGGATCGACGAGGGCTTCGTCTTCTTCTCCGAGATAGGCGCGCTTGACGTGCGGGTCGGCGAGCACGGCAGCCGGATCGCCCTCGGCGATCTTGCGGCCAAAATCCAGCACCATCACGCGATGGGAGATGTCCATCACGACGCCCATGTCGTGTTCGATCATCATCACCGTCATCCCGTATTCTTCGTTGAGATCGACGATATAACGCGCCATGTCCTCCTTCTCCTCGAAGTTCATGCCGGCCATCGGCTCGTCGAGGAGGATGAGATTCGGCTCCAGCGCCATCGCGCGGGCGAGTTCGACGCGTTTGCGCAGACCATAGGGCAGCGTGCCGGCGGTCGCCTTGCGCACGCTCTGCAAATCGAGGAAGTCAATGATCTCCTCGACCTTGCGGCGATGCTCAAGCTCTTCCTTGCGCGCGCCGGTCAGCCAGTACAGCGAGCCGGTGAGGAAGTTGTTCTTCAGGAGGTGATGGCGCCCGACCATGATGTTGTCGAGCACGCTCATATGATGAAACAGCGCGAGGTTCTGAAAGGTGCGGCCGATGCCGAGACCCGGACGGGCATTCGGGTTGAGGCTTGTGATATCCTTGCCGTGATAGAACAGCTGGCCTTCGGTTGGGCGATAGCGGCCAGAGATGCAGTTGACGATGGAGGTCTTGCCGGCGCCGTTCGGCCCGATGATCGAGAACAGCTCGCCGTCATTGACAGCGAAGCTCACATCGGTGAGCGCGCGAACGCCACCAAAGCGCAGTGACACCCCGCGCACGTCCAGAGCAACCGCCACTCAAATCCTCCCAGATACGGCGCTTGTCGCGCTCTTTATCCACGTTCCTCGGATGGTCCCGAGCCTATATCGCCCGGTTACGCTAAGCCATTCTACTAATGACCTTTCGCGGTGGTCTTCCCTACGTCAAATCGGTATCCTGAAATGTCTCGCGGCGGACAATCTGCCTGCCAATTTGTCGCGCGAGCGTTCTTTTGCGCTGCAACATTCGAAGTGAAGCGGACCCTATGATTGCTGCAGATCATCTCAAGCGCATCGCGGCCTGGGCGCGGGACCTGAACGAGAAGGAGATCGAGGTCGCGCGCGCGGGCATCGTCGAGAAGTCGTTCAAGGCGAATGAATTCGTCTGCATGCGCGGCGACCAGTTCGAATACTGGACCGGCGTTGTTAGCGGCCTGGCGAAGATCGGCACGATCTCGCGCAGTGGCAAGGAGGTCAGCATCACCGGCCTCACGGCCGGCGCATGGTTCGGCGAGGGCAGCGTGCTGAAGAACGAGCCGCGACGATACGACATTGTGCCGCTACGCGACTCCAAGCTGGCATTCATGGAGCGCCCGGCATTTATGTGGCTGTTCGAGAACAGTGTCGGCTTCAACCGCTTCCTGGTCTCGCTGTTGAACGAACGGCTCGGTCAGTTCATCGCACTGACGGAATATGGCCGCAGGCTCGATGCCACCGGGCGTCTCGCGCGCTGCATTGCCTCGCTGTTCAACCCGATCCTCTATCGCGACGCGACCAGGCATCTGGACATCACCCAGGAAGAGCTTGGCGCCATCACCGGCATTTCGCGGCAGAAGGCCAACCAGTGTCTGCAGACGCTGGAGAAGGAGGGTCTGCTGCGGCTCGAATATGGCGGCGTGACAGTGGTCGATCTTGAAAGACTGGGCAGCTACGGCGATTAGGCCGTTGCTAGGACGCAGCGGTGGCGCGTTTCCTCTCCCCGCTTGCGGGGAGAGGGTGGCCGCGCGAAGCGCGGTCGGGTGAGGGGGACTCTCAGCGGGCTCGAAGCATGTGGAGATTCCCCCTCACCCGACGCCCGCATGCTTCGCACGCGGACATCGACCTCTCCCCGCAAGCGGGGAGAGGTAAGGAAGAGCGCTCAGACCTCCAGCCATTCCCTGCGCACGGCGTCATTGGCCTTGAGTTCGGCGGGGGTGCCTTCGAACACGATACGGCCGTGGCCCATCACATAGACCCGGTGCGAGATGCGCAGCGCGATCGAGAGCTTCTGCTCGACCAGCAGGATCGCCACGCCGCGGCGCGCGATCTCGGCGATGAGATCGCCGACCTGCTGGACGATGATCGGCGCAAGGCCCTCGGTGGGCTCGTCGATCATCACGAGTTCAGGATCGCCCATCAGCGTCCGGCAGATCGTCAGCATCTGCTTCTCGCCGCCGGACAGCACGCCGGCGGCGGTGTCCGCGCGGGCGGCAAGGTTAGGGAACATGCCGAGCATGTCATCGAGCTTCCACTTGCCGGGATGACGCGGGTCCTTGATGCCCAGCATCAGGTTCTGCCGCACCGTGAGGCCCGGGAAGATGTCGCGATGCTCCGGCACATAACCGAGGCCGAGATGTGCGATCCTGAAGCTCGGCAGGCCGGCGATATTGGTGCCCTTGAAGGTGATTGTGCCGTGTGGCGGCACTTCGCCCATGATGGCCTTCACGGTGGTCGAACGCCCGACGCCGTTGCGGCCGAGCAGCGAGACTACTTCGCCGGCATCGATATGTAGGTCGACGCCCTGCAGAATGTGGCTCTTGCCGTAATAGGCGTGCAGGTCCTGAACTTGGAGCATCACGCCACTTCCTCGCCGAGATAGGCTTCCTTGACCTTGGGATTGCCGCGGATTTCCTCCGGCGTGCCCGAGGCGATGATCTGGCCGTAGACCAGAACCGAGATGCGGTCGGCGAGGCCGAACACTACGCTCATGTCGTGCTCGACGATCAGCAGCGTGCGCCCCTCGGTCAGCCGTCGGATCAGTGCCACGGCACGCTCGGTCTCGGCGTGACTCATGCCGGCGGTAGGCTCATCCAGCAGGATGACATCGGCGCCGCCCGCAATGGTGATGCCGATTTCGAGCGCGCGCTGTTCGGCATAGGTCAAGAGACCCGCGGGGACGTCGCGGCGCGATACGAGGTTGATATCCTGCAGGATCTGCGCGGTGCGGTCGCGCACCTCGGGCAGGTTGTCGACATTCTTCCAGAATGCGTAGCGGTGGCCGGTGGCCCACAGCACGGCGCAGCGCAGGTTCTCCCACACGCTCATCTTGGCGAAGACGTTGGTGACCTGGAAGCTGCGCGACAGCCCGCGGCGGTTGATCTGAAACGGTGGCAGGCCGGAGATCACCTGATCGCGCAGCAGGATGCTGCCGACTGATGGCTTCATATAGCCTGATATCAGATTGAACAGCGTCGACTTGCCGGCGCCGTTGGGGCCGATCAGCGCGTGGCGTTCGCCTTGCGCGACCGTCAGGTTGACGTTGCGGATCACGGACGTAATGCCGAAGGTCTTTTCGACGCCGCGCAGTTCGATGGCGGTGCTCATGCGGCCACTCCCTTCTCGCGCGCGGCGGTGAGGGCGTCGTCCCAACTGCTGGCGACGCGCTCCCATGTCTTGCGCGCAATCAGGAAGCCGCCGATTAGCAATACAGCCGCAACGGCCCAGATCGCCGGGTTCGCCGCGTCGAACGGGATGCCGAACGCCTTGATGTGGGAATCCTCGCCGGGATTGACGGTGAAATGCACGATCGTCTCGATCCCAAGCATGAGGCCGGTGATCATCGCCAGCGTCGGTACGAAGGCGACGAGATAGCTTGGCAGCACGCGGCTGAGCGTGCCGCCTTTCAGCAGCGGTCGGTGCATCATCAGCAGTCCGGTGATGCCGCCGGGCGCGAACATCACCACGGCGATGAAGATCAGGCCGAAATAGAGCTGCCAGACCTGCGTGAGATCGGAGAGGCCGAGCGACAGCAGCGTGACGAAGATCGCGCCGACGATCGGGCCGATAAAGAAGCCGACGCCGCCGATATAGGTGGCGAACAACACGGTGCCCGATTGCACGGCGCCGAGATAGGCCGAATTGGCGATCTCGAAATTGATCGCGGCTAGCGCCCCCGCTATGCCGGCGAACAGGCCGGAGAAGCAGAAGGCGATATAGCGGATGATGTGCGGATCGTAGCCGACGAACTGCACGCGTTCGGGATTGTCCCGCACGGCGTTGCACATGCGCCCCAGCGGCGTGCGGGTGAGGGCATACATCGCGATGACGGCAATCAGCGTCCAGGCCGCGACGAGATAGTAGATCTGGATCTGCGGGCCGAAGCTCCAGTCGAACAGGCGCAGGACTTTGGTGCGATTGGCGGAGACGCCGGCTTCACCGCCGAAGAAGGTGCGCAGGATCAGCGCCGACGACGCCACGAGTTCTGCGACGCCGAGCGAGATCATCGCAAAGGCCGTACCGGAGCGCCGCGTCGACACCCAGCCGAGCAGCATGGCGAAGATGAGGCCAGCCGCGCCGCCGACCAAAGGCACCAGCGGCAGCGGGATCGCGAACTTGTTCCTGGCGATGATGTTGATGGCGTGGATCGCCAGAAAACCGCCGAGGCCGTAATAGACCGCATGGCCGAACGACAGCATGCCGGTCTGGCCGAGCAGGATATTGTAGGACAGCGAGAAGATGATCGAAATGCCGATCAGGCTGAAGGTGGTCAGCGATCCGCCCGACGAAAACAGTTTCGGCAGCACCAGCAGCGCCAACGCGGCAGCGATCCAGATGCCGTAGAATTTCAGCCGGTCGGAGGCGGCGGGGCGGGGCGGCGCGATAGTTGCCGGAATTTTGGCGGTGGCGTCGCTCATGTGTCACGTGTTCCCAGCAGGCCCATCGGGCGGAAGATCAGGATCAGCACCAGCAGCAGATAGGGCATGATCGGTGCGATCTGGGCGACGGTGACGTTCCAGATGTCGGACAGCCAGGTGGCGGCATAGTCTGGGCTGAGCGGGCCGAAGGCGCCGGCCAGCGAGCCGTTCATCGACACAGCAAAAGTCTGCACGAGGCCGATCAGCAATGATGCGATGAAGGCACCAGGCAGCGAGCCGAGGCCGCCGACGACCACGACGACGAACAGGATCGGCCCGAGCAGCCCGGCCATGTTGGATTGCGTGACCAGCGCCGGGCCTGCGATCACGCCGGCGACGGCGGCGAGCGCGGTGCCGACGCCGAACACCAGCATGAAGATGCGACCGACATTGTGCCCGAGATGGCCGACCATATGCGGATGAGTCAACGCCGCCTGTACGATCAGGCCGATGCGCGTGCGCTTCAGCACCACCAGCAATCCGATGAAGATCACGATTGAGACGACCAGCATGAAGATCTTGAAGGCCGGATAGTTGGTGGAGAACAGCGTGAAGGCCGGGAAGTCGAGCAGCGGCGGTACGCGGAAATCGACCGGGCTCTTGCCCCAAATGATCTGCACGATCTCCTCGATGGCGAAAGCAAGCCCGAAGGTGAACAGCAGCTCGGCGACGTGGCCGTTCTTGTGGACGTGACGCAGGCCATAGCGTTCGACTGCGGCGCCGAGCGCGCCGGCCAGCAGCGGTGCAAGGATCAGCGCCGGCCAGAAGCCGAACCAGCGGCTGATCTGGAAGCCGAAGAATGCGCCGAGCATATAGAAACTGGCATGGGCGAAGTTCAGCACGCCGAGCATGCTGAAGATCACCGTCAGGCCCGAGGCCATCAGGAACAGCAGCATGCCGTACAGAACGCCGTTGAGCGTGGAGATGACGATCAGTTCAAGCACGAAGGACCTCGGTGTCTAACTGGCCGCGAATGAGAATAGAAAAAACGCCGTCATGGCCGGGCCCGTCCCGGCCATCCACGTCTTCCTGCGGTCGTGACTTTAAGGCGTGGATGCCCGGGACAAGCCCGGGCATGACGGCGTTTGTGGTTGGCGCCCTGGCCATCCGCATCGCGTCCGCTTGCGCGCTTACGGCCGTTCCATCTTGCAGGTGGTCGGCAGCACCGTCTGCGGCGTGTCGATCTTGGCGGCCAACTTCCAGCCCCAGCCGGTCTTTTCCTCGTCGAACGGCTCCTTGTCGGTGCGTTCGCCGAACGAGGCGATGTACATTGGCTGGAAGAACTGATGGTCGTCCTTGCGCATGTTGCCCTTGCCGCCGTCGAACACCTCGAACTCCATGCCTTCGAGGGCTGCGGCCACCTTCACCGGCTCGAGCGACTTGGCCTTTTCGGCGGCCGCGGCGAACATGCGCATCTCGTTCACAGCGCGCGGATAGAACAGGCTGAAGTCATACTTGGCGCGCAGTGCCTTTTCGAACACGTCGGCCGAGGCATGGCCGAGATTCGGGATGCCTTCGGCGATCTGGAACACCTGATGGTTCAGGCCGGCCTGCTTGATAGCGGTCGGGCCACCGGTGCCGCCGGCGTAATAGGTGAACCAGCTCACCTTGAGGCCCGCGTCAGCCGCAGCCTTCAGCAAGAGGGCAAAATCCTGACCCCAGTTGCCGGTGATGACGCTGTCGGCGCCGGAGGCCTTGATCTTCGCAATATAGGGCGCGAAGTCGGTGATCTTGAGCAGCGGATGCAGTTCGTCGCCGACGATCTTCACGTCGGGCCGCTTGGCGCCGAGCATGGCGCGCGCCTGGCTGCGCACCGACTGACCGAACGAGTAGTCCTGATTGATCAGATAGACGTTTTTCACCGCAGGCACGGTCTTGATGTAGTTGGTGAGCGCTTCCATCTTGATGTCTGAATTGGCATCCCAGCGGAAATGCCAGAAGCTGCATTTCTCGTTGGTCAGCACCGGATCGACGGCGGCATAGTTGAAGTACAGGACTTCCTTGCCGGGATTGCGGTCGTTGAACTTGGTGACGAAATCCGACAGCGCACCGGCGACCGACGAGCCGTTGCCCTGGGTGATGTAGCGAATGCCGCCATCGATCGCCTTCTGCGCCTGGATCAGGCTCTCTTGCGGATTGGTCTTGTTGTCGAGTGGGACAATCTCGACCTTCTTGCCGAGAATGCCGCCCTTGGCGTTCAGCTCATCGGCGAGAAACTGGAAGGTCTTGAGGCCGACTTCGCCGACGCTGGCGCCGCCGCCGGAGAGTGGATCGATATAACCGATCTTCACGGTCTCCTGCGCCATCGCCGTGCCACCGAGCATCGGCAGCGCAATGGACGCAATGAGGGCTAGTTTGCGCATGGTGTTTCTCCCTGGAAGCATTTGTGCTGGCCGTTGTCGCGACGCCGAATCTTTTGATCCATCCGTCGCTGGCCTTAGGTCGAGAGTGTGAGCCAAGGCGGTAGAAGCTGCAAGCCTCACTTGCAGCCTCACTTGGTCGTAGGCGCAGCCTTCGCTTTCTTGGATATCGCTGTGTCGCCAATGATTTCCGCGGCGCGCAATTCGTCGATTTCGGTGGCGCTGAGGCCCAGGACGTCGCGCAGGACTTCCTCATTGTGCTGGCCGAGCGTCGGCGCCAGGCGCTCAATCGGGTAGGGCAGTTTCGCACTGCCTTCGCGATAGGCAACGGAGGGCAGCAGATGCGGGCCCATAAATACCTTGGTAACGGGCTGCCAATGTCCGACTGCGAGCAGGTGCGGATCGCCGGCCAAGTCTAGCGGCAGCCGCGCGGTACCGGCAGGCACACCGGCGTCCTGCAGTGTCACCATCGCGAGGTCAGGCCGCACGGTCGTCGTCCAGTGCCGGACCGCGACCTCGATACGGTCCTCTTCGGCGCGGCGTCCTTCCGCAGTGGCAAGTGCGGTGTCATCGGCCAGGTCAGTGCGATGCATGACCTTGCATAGCGCTCGCCATTCGTCGTCACTGCGCACGGCAATGGTGATCCACTGATCTTCGCCGAGACAGGGAAAGCAACCATTCGGCACGAAGCGCGGATGCCGGTTGCCGATGCGAGGGCCGGATTTTCCGGTGGCGGATTGCTCGATGACAGAGGGCGCGACAAGAGGTAGCAGGGCTTCTGTCGCACTGAGATCGATGTGCTGGCCGAGGCCGGTATTCTTCTGATGCATGAAGCCGAGCATCAGGGCTGCCGCAGCACTGACGCCACCGAAGGGATCACCGAGCGCGGCATGCAGCATCGTCGGCGGATCGCCTTCGCGGCCGGTGACAGAGGGAAGGCCTGAGGCCTGTTCAAGCGTCGAGCCATAGGCCCGCACGCCGCTCCATGGACCGGTCATGCCGAAGGCCGGCATGGTCACGACGACGAGACGCGGATTGATCTTGTGCATCGCCGCCGCATCGAGACCCATGCGCGGCAGCACGTCGGCGGCATAGTTGTCGATCACCGCATCGGCGCCGGCGAGCAGTTGTTTCAGCAGCTCCTTGCCGCGCGGATTGGTGAGATCCAGTGTGATGCCGCGTTTGTTGCGGTTCATCTGCTGAAACCAGTAGATCTTCTCGTAGGTGCGTTCCGGAAAATACGGCCCGCGCGGATCGGTGCCGCGAAACCAGTCCGGATACTGGCAGGACTCGACCTTGATCACGTCGGCGCCGAGATCGCCCATCTGCCGTGTTGCCGATGGACCGGCCCAGCCCATGGTGAGATCGATGATGCGCAGACCTTTCAACGGCTGCGGATCGTCCGGCGTTGCCTGCCGTGTCGCCACGCGCTGATGCGTAGGGAGGGCGTCGATCGTGTCATCGCCGGCAAATGGCGCGCGGCCATTCGGTTTGGGGCGCGAGCCGGTTAGCGTCTGCGGCAGCACCGGCGCATCGAAGGATGCCGTTCCAATCTCGACTTTCGCGAAGGCGCCGCGATCGCGGTAGTATTGCTGCTTCAGCAGCGTCTCCATGTCGGGCACGACCGCGAGCGGAAGACGGAGTTCGATGCCCATCTCGAACCATTCGTTTGCGCTCTTGTGCATCAGGATGGGTTGGAAGATATCGAACAGCGCCTTCGAATTATTGGTGCGCGCGAGACCGTCGTTGAATTGCGGCTCTGTCTCCAGTTCGGGAAGGCCGAGCATCACGCAGAACGCAGCCCATTGCGCCGGCGTCACGACGGTGATGCCGAGCCAGCCGTCCTTGGTCGGGAAATTGCCGACGGGATAGCCGCGGCCGAACCGGTTGATGGCCATGCGTGGCCGCGTGAAGCCGACTTCCAGCGCGAGTCCTGTATCGAACTCGCTGATCTGCAGCATCGCCTCATGTGCGCTGACGGCAAAGCGCCGCGCGCCGGTGTTGCGATCATACATGCCGGCCAGCGTCGGAATGAAAGCGGTGAGGCCGGCCATGACGGCGATCTGGCCGTCGCGCGGCAGCACCGGCGGGCCTTCCTGCGCCCCGACCAGTTTCACGCTGCCCGCGAGACTGCGACAGACGGAGTCCGTTGCCTGATAGGTGCTGTAGAGCCCGTGTTCGCCAAACCACGAGATCGCGGTGATCGCGAGGCCGGGTTGTTCCTTGCGCAGATCATCATGCGTCAGGAGTGAGTTCGGAATCTCCGAAGGCGCGCGTGCATCGAGCAGCAGGTCGCATGTCGCAAGCAATGCGCGAACACGCGCCACATCATCGGGCTTGTCGAGATCGGCGATGACGCTGCGCTTGTTGGTATTCAGCCAGGCGAAATATCCGCTCTCGCGGCGGCCGTCGCCGGCATCGACGAGTGGCGGATATTGCCGCGCAGGATCGCCGCCCGATGGTTCGATCTTGATGACCTCGGCGCCGAAATCGGAAAACAGTTTGCCGCAGTAATCCAGCGTGTCGCCGGATCCGATTTCCGCGACACGCAAATCCGATAATGGCAAGTTTGGCATTTCCGCCCGATCATTTTTTTATGTGTCGGGGCATCATGTCGAGATGTGTGCGGGCGTCAAGTCATTCGGCGCGCGCTGCAGCCTTGTCGAGCGCGATCGACATTGCCGAGATCAGTGGCTTCATGAAGAACGCATCATTGGCCGGATAGATGTCGGCTTCGAGGCCGTACGATTTCAACTCGTCCGACACGACGGGACCGACCGATGCGATCGGTGTTTTCGCAAGTGCACTGCGCAATTGATCCTCGCGGGCATGCGCCTTCGCAGCATCGACGAGGCGACGCACCTGACCCGAACTCGTCAGCGCGATGGCATCGACGCGGCCCGCTTCCATTTCGTCGATGGCCGAGAGAATATTCGTTTCAGCAGCCTTGGAGTCGTAGACGTAAGGCAGCACCGTATCGACCTCGGCGCCGCACGCGGTGATCGCTGATATCAGAACGCTGTGATCCTTCTCGGGATAGAGCTGCAGGCCGAGGCGATGGCCTTTGAGATCGAGCCGCGACAGCATCTCGGCGACGCCTTCGGAGGTCGGCTTCTCGGTCGTGACGTCAGCCTCGAGTCCGATTTCGCGCAAGGCGCGACCGGGTTTCGGTCCGCGTGCGAATTTGCGTGATTTGCCGACCGCGGCGACGAACTCTTTTTCGATGCCGCGTTGACGCACGATTTTCATCATCCGGCGAAGCCCTTCGCCGGTCATTAAAACGAGGTCGTCGAACGGGTTAGCGATGAACCGGCCGATCCAGGCCTCGACCGGGGCAGGATCCGGCGCGTCCTCGATGGTGAACATCGGACATTGCAGCACATTGGCGCCCTGTTCGGTCAGCAGGCGGGAGAACTGCGCTTCCTCGCGGGTCTCCAGGATCAGGATGCGGTAACCGTTGAGCTTGTCAGCCATCTCTGTTTTCTGCCTGTTTTCGCACGTTAATTCGCTGGCAATGACGTCCATATTGCAGCGCGCAATTGGATTGGCGCAAGGCCGTCGCGGATGATAGAGCAGGGCTCCAATTTCCGCTTCACTTGAAGCAGATCAGCTCGCCCCAGGTTCTTATAAGCCATGTCCCATCAATTCGTCCTGACCCTGTCCTGCCCAGACCGCCCTGGCATCGTTTCCGCGGTATCGACCTTCCTAGCCCAAAATGGCCAGAACATTCTCGATGCCCAGCAATTCAACGATGTCGAGACCGGCCACTTCTTCATGCGCGTGGTATTCAACGCCGCGGATGTGAACGTCGAGCTGGCGGCGCTGAAGACCGGCTTCGGGGCCATTGCAGAGCGCTTCAAGATGGACTGGCAGATGCGGGACCGAGCGACCCGTCGCCGGGTCATGCTGCTGGTGTCGAAGTCCGATCACTGCCTCGTCGATATCCTGTATCGCTGGCGCACCGGCGATCTCGACATGATCCCGACCGCGATCGTCTCGAACCATCCGCGCGACGCCTTCAAGGATCTCGATTTCGGCGACATCCCGTTCCACCACATGCCGATCACCAAGGAGACCAAGCGCGAGCAGGAGCAGGCGATCTGGGATCTGGTCGGCACGACCGAAACCGAGCTCGTGGTGCTGGCGCGTTACATGCAGATCCTGTCGGACGAGATGTCGGCGAAACTGTCCGGCAAGTGCATCAACATCCATCACTCGTTCCTGCCGGGCTTCAAGGGCGCGCGGCCCTATCACCAGGCCCACGCGCGCGGCGTCAAGCTGATCGGCGCCACGGCGCATTACGTGACCAGCGATCTCGATGAAGGTCCGATCATCGATCAGGATGTCGAGCGCATCAGCCATCGCGACACGCCGGAAGAACTCGTGGCCAAGGGCCGCGACATCGAGCGCCGCGTGCTGGCGCGCGCCGTGCGGTATCACCTCGAGGATCGCGTGATCCTCAACGGCAAGAAGACCGTCGTTTTCATGAACTGAGCGACGCCGTCGCGGCGTCGGACGATAGCGCGATCAGCGAACAGCCTCTGCAGAGGGCGATGTGGCGGGGTCCGGCCCCGTCATGGCGCCGGATTGCTGCTGCTCGTGCCGCTTCGCATAGGCTTCGTATTCGGGAGAGCCCGGACGCGGCGGCGCGTCCGCTGGCAGGCCGCCAGCCCATGCCGGGATCAGGTCGGCCATGCCGCCGGCCATGAATGAACTGATCGAGCCACAACCGCCAAGGCTGCAGGACAGCAGTACAAGACAGACAAAAGCGGGGACGCGGCGGGCTACTGGCATGATGGCAACGTGGTTTGAGGTGGTCTGCGGAATATAGCAGATCTGCGACGGGTTTTGCCGAGAATTGAAGGCAAATCAATGGTCAAATATTACCGAGCGTGGCCGGGCGGCCTCAGTGCGCCAGCAAAAGCCGACCAGCTCCTCCAGTCGCTTGCGGTGAGAAATAATGAGGCGACGACGCGGTAGCATCATGCCATATTGGATTCGAGTGCATGAACTCACCGCGCTCTCTGCGTTAAATTGCAACGGGTGGCGGGTAGCGATGCGGGTTTTGAATCAACGAGTGGCGCGCTGCTGGCTCGCCCACCTTGTCACCGCAACGGCGCTGGTCCTGACGACGCTGCCGGTGGCGGCGCAGGACGCAACCTGGCTGAGCGTGCCTGGCTCGGGCGACTTCAACACGGCAGCGAACTGGGGCCCGGCCGTGGTGCCGACCGGCACCGCGTTCTTCGGCACGTCCGGCGTCGCCGCGCTGTCATTTTCGGCCTCTACGACCCTCGGCGGCTGGACCTTCAATGCCGGTGCTTCGTCTTACAGCTTCACCGTCGGCAGCAGTCTCTTTTTCGTCGGTGCCGGCATCGTCGTCAACGGCGGCTCGGTCGACATCACCAACAACAGCGTAATGACTTTCGCCAACTCCAGCACGGCCGGCAGTGCCACCATCGCCAACAACTTCCAACTGCAATTCATCAACACCAGCACGGCCGGCAACGCGGCAATCACCAATGGCGCGGTGGGCACCACGGATTTCGGCGGATCGACGGGCCCCCTTGGCGACAACAAGCTCAGCGCCGGCTCGATCAACGGCGGCGGCACTTTCAGACTGGGCCAAAACGAGTTGACGGTCGGTGGCAACAACTTCTCCACCAACGTCACCGGCGTCATCGCCGACGGCGGCACCGGCGGCTCGCTGGTGAAGACCGGCACCGGCACGATGATCCTGTCCGGGATCAACACCTACACCGGCGGCACGACCTTTGCCGGCGGCACGATTAGCGTCGCGCAGGATGCCAATCTCGGCGGCGCAGCGGGGGCGCTGACCTTCACCGGCGGCACGCTGCAGACGACTGCCGGCTTTTCATCGGCGCGCAGCATTGCTTTGGGCACTGGCGGCGGCACCCAGCAGGTCGATACCGGAACTCTCGAACTGTCCGGCAATATCGCGGACAGCGGCGGGACGCCTGGCGCATTGAACAAGACCGGCGCCGGCACACTGTCGCTCACCGGCAACAGCATTTATTCCGGCGCCACCAATATTCTTGCCGGCACGCTGCTCGCGAGCGGCTCGCTCAGCCCGGACAGCGCCTATACGATCGCGGCCGGCGCCACGCTGGCCCTCGACAGCCCGTTCCAGTTCATCGGCTCGCTGGCCGGCGCCGGCAGCGTGACCAATGCCAACGCCGCCGATGCGGTTCTGGTCGTCGGCCTCAACAACAGCAGCACGACCTTTGCCGGCGTGATCAAGGATGGCGCGGCGGCGAAGATGTCGCTGTGGATCGACGGCACCGGCGTCACGACACTGACCGGCGCCAACACCTATACCGGCGGCACCGCGATCTGCTTCTGTTCGACGCTGCAGATCGGCAATGGCGGCACCACCGGTTCGATTGTCGGCGATGTCACCAACGGCGGCACGCTGATCTTCAATCGCTCGAACTTCTACAGCTTCGACGGAGTCATTTCCGACAGCGGCGCCGACCAGGGCAAACTGGTGAAGACCGGTGCGGGCGACACCGTGCTGAGCGGGATCAACGCCTATACCGGCACGACGACGGTCGACGCCGGCACGCTCAGCGTCAACGGTTCGATCGCGTCGTCGTCGCTGACCACGGTGAATCCAGGCGGCACGCTCGGCGGCAACGGTTTTGTCGGTGACACGCTGATCAATGGCGGCACGCTGGCGCCCGGCAACTCGATCGGCACGCTCACCGTCAGCGGCAGCCTGACGATGACGGCGGCATCGACCTATCTGGTGCAGATCTCCGGAGCATCATCCGACAAGACCATCGTGACCGGCACCGCGACGCTTGCCGGCAAGGTTGCGGTCGATCCGCTTGCGCGCATCGCCGCGACGACGACCTATACGATCCTGACTGCCGGCACGATCAGCGGCAGTTTCGACACGACAACCGTGGTCAACAGCTTCGCGCGCAATGCGCGGCTGAGCTATGTGGGCAACGACGTGTTGCTGACCGTCGATCCCGGCCTGCTCAGCCCGAACCTGCCGGACAGTGCCGGCCGCAATCAGAAGGCCGTCGCAACTGCCATCGACAATGCGCTGACGGGCGGCGGCACGATGCCGAGCCAGTTCAACGCGCTGTTTGCGCTCACCGGCGATGCACTGCGCAACGCGCTGACGCAGACCTCGGGGGAAACCGCGACGGGATCGCAGCAGACGACATTCAACGCCATGACGCAGTTCATGGGCATGATGACCGATCCGTTCACGGCGGGCAGGGGCTTTGATACGCCGGGCGCGATGGGCTACGCGGATGCGCGCAAGCCGCGTGATGCCTTCGCGATGTTGACCAAGGCGCCGCCGCGCGCGCCGTCCTTCGAGACGCGCTGGAGCGTCTGGGCGTCGGGTTTCGGCGGATCGCAGACCACCGACGGCAATGCGGCGACGGGATCGAACACCGCGCGCAGCAGCATCGGCGGCACCGCTGTCGGCGCCGATGTGCTGTTGTCGCCGACCACCATCGCCGGCTTCTCGCTTGCGGGCGGCGGCACCAATTTCTCGGTGGCCAATGGCGGCAGCGGCCATTCGGACCTGTTCCAGGCCGGCGCCTTCGTGCGCCACAGCGTGTCGTCCGCCTATATCACCGCCGCGGCCGCCTATGGCTGGCAGGACATCACCACCGATCGCATCGTGACCGTCGCCGGCATTGATCGCCTGCATGCGCAATTCAGTGCGAATTCCTATTCGGCGCGTATCGAAGGCGGCAACCGCACTGTGAGTTCATGGCTCGGCGGCGTCGGCGTGACGCCTTACGCAGCTGCGCAGGTGATCGCATTCGACCTGCCGTCCTATACGGAAACCGTCAATGGCGGCGCCAGCACCTTTGCGCTGAACTACGCCGGCAAGACAGTGACATCGACCCGCAGCGAACTCGGCCTGCGCACCGACAAGTCCTTCGCCGTCAACGATGCGATCCTGACGCTGCGTGGCCGCGCGGCATGGGCGCATGATTTCAACAGCGATCGCAGCGTGGCGGCCACGTTCCAGTCGCTGCCCGGCGCATCGTTCACGGTGTCAGGCGCAGCGCCGGCACGCGATGCGGCGCTGACCACGGCCTCGGCCGAACTGGCATGGAGCAACGGCCTGTCGCTCGCGGCGACGTTCGAGGGCGAGTTCTCGGAGGTGACGCGCAGCTATGCCGGCAAGGGTGTTGCGCGTTATACGTGGTAGCAGGTGCCGAGGGCGCGGTGCGCTGCGCGCATTCGTTCGGCAGAAATCTGAAAATAATCCTTGACGTCGCTTCAATTCAGATTATATTCCCCTGCATCCCGTCCCACTTTGAGGGGCGTTGCCAGGGACGCTTGTTAGCGCGGGGCGGGATGTGGCGCCTGCGGGCGGGAGGGAGACGTTCCCTTTCGCACTCGGGAGGCCTTGGGTCACCGTCCGGCCCCACTACGGGGGTCTGCCACTCATGCTGGCTGGACGTGGCATTGGTGAACGGCGGGAAACCGTCGGGATAAGCGGACTGCGGAGGTCTGCGCCATTGCCCGGAAGAACGGTCCCGGGGACAGAAATCGCCACGATGGAGCGTCGAAAGGCGTTTCCGCGGCCTCTGCTGTCCGGCGATCCGGACACTACGCTGCGGCACTGTACCCAAGTCGCGCCTTTCGGCGCTTCATCTCCCTCATTGTCGAGGGAGACCACCGGGACTGCCACTCACGTGCTCAGGCGCGGGCAAGGACGGCGCGTGGCCGCACTCAGCCCTGTCGTCTCACGCCGTGGTCTTGCGCTTCGATGCAGCGGGTTTGCGAACCTGCACCGCGTTGACCGCCGGTGCCTGTGCCAGCAGGCGGCCCAGCATGTCGATCAACTTTTCGACTTCCTTCTCATCGAGGCAATCCAGCAGGACCCGTTCACGGTCCAGCGCCAGTTCTATGATCCGGTCATGCAGCGCGCGGCCGGATTTGGTCAGGATGACGACGCGCCTGTTGTCGCCGGCCAGATCGGTCACTGTCACGCTGCCGTTATCGACCAGAGATTTAAGGGTGCGACTAACGAGACCCTTGTCGAGGTCGAAATACTGGCAAATCTGTTGTGCGGTGCACGCGTCTTCGCTGGCGAGTTTCGAGAGGATCCGCCATTCCGTGACGCCGACGCCGAATTCGCGCCGATAGGCACTCGAAGCACCCGCGGCGAGCTTGTTGCCCAGGAAATTGATGAGCGCCGGTACATATCGTCCATGGTTGATCACCGGCTTTGTCATCTGGATACGATCTGCAATCTGAAATGAACGGAAATCGAGCGGCCCGTGAATGCTTGGCTAGACTTTAGCAGCATGCCACGATGCGTCGGAATTACGCAGTTCAACAGACCGCGTTGTGTTGTCAACCCAGCCGTTGACAGGTCAACATGGCTCCGTTATCGCGGGCGATCATCATCGCGGGCGACAGCGTATGGGGACTATGACTTCACGGCCTTGAAGAGCCGGCATCACCTACAGAGGAGGAATTAATGCTGAGGAATTTCATTTCCGCGACCGTGGCTGCTGTCGGCGTGCTGTCCATCGGCGCTTTTGCGCAGGCGCAGGAGACCGTCAAGATCGGTCTGATCGTGCCGATGACCGGCGGTCAGGCTTCGACCGGCCAGCAGATCAATAACGCGATCAAGCTCTATCAGCAGAAGAACGGCGACACCGTTGCCGGCAAGAAGGTCGAAATCATCCTCAAGGATGACGCGGCGCTGCCTGACAACACCAAGCGCCTCGCGCAGGAACTGATCGTCAACGAGAAGGTCAACATCATCGCCGGCTTCGGCGTCACGCCGGCTGCGCTCGCCGCTGCGCCGCTCGCGACCCAGGCGAAGGTGCCCGAGATCGTGATGGCCGCTGGCACCTCGATCATCACCGAGCGCTCGCCCTATATTGTGCGCACCTCGTTCACACTGGCGCAGTCCTCCACCATCATCGGTGACTGGGCCGCCAAGAACGGCATCAAGAAGGTCGCGACGCTGACCTCCGACTACGCACCGGGCAACGACGCACTGCAATTCTTCAAGGAACACTTCACGGCCGGCGGTGGAGAGATCGTCGAAGAAGTCAAGGTGCCACTCGCCAATCCCGATTTCGCGCCGTTCCTGCAGCGCATGAAGGACTCAAAGCCCGACGCGGTGTTCGTGTTCGTGCCGGCCGGACAGGGCGGTAACTTCATGAAGCAGTATGCCGAGCGTGGCCTCGACAAGTCCGGCATCAAGGTGATCGGACCCGGCGACGTGATGGACGACGACCTGCTCAACAACATGGGCGATGCAGCGCTTGGCGCCGTCACCGCGCATCTGTATTCGGCAGCGCATCCCTCGGCGATGAACAAGGAGTTCGTTGCGGCCTACAAGAAGGCCTACAACACCCGCCCGGGCTTCATGGCGGTCGGTGGCTGGGATGGCATCCATCTCGTCTATGAGGCGCTGAAGAAGACCGGCGGCAAGGCCGACGGCGACAGCCTGATCGCGGCGATGAAGGGTATGAAGTGGGAAAGCCCGCGCGGCCCGATCTCGATCGATCCGGAGACCCGCGACATCGTGCAGAACATCTATATCCGTGAGGTCAAGAAGGTGGACGGCGAACTCTACAACATCGAATTCGCGACGTTCGAGGCGGTGAAGGATCCCGGCAAGACGAAGAAGTAAGCGACACTTTTTCCGAAGTGTAGTAAGCTCCGTCATCGATAATTCCCCTCCCCCGCACTTGCCCGGGGAGGGGGAGGGGGAGGGTGGGGGCGCCCCACGCGCCGCTCTTTATGCGGCACCACCCACCCGACCGGCCTGATGGCCGGCCACCCTCCCCGCAAGGGGGAGGGAAAAGAAAGAAAGTTCGCACCGTCCCATGACCCTTCTCACCATCCTGTTCGACGGCGTCGCCTACGGCATGTTGCTGTTCGTGCTGGCGTGCGGGCTGGCGGTGACGCTGGGCCTGATGAACTTCGTCAATCTCGCGCACGGCGCCTTCGCCATGGCAGGCGGTTATGCCTGCGCGATTCTGGTCAATCGCGCCGGCCTGCCATTCTTCGCGGCATTGCCGATTGCTTTCGTGGTGAGCGCGGCGATCGGTGCCGTGCTTGAGCGATCTCTCTATCGCCATCTCTATACGCGCAGCCATCTGGATCAGGTGCTGTTCACCATCGGTCTCGTCTTCATGTCCGTGACGGCGATGGACTACTTCATGGGCTCAGCGCAGACCTTCATCCATCTCCCGGACTATCTGCAGGGTCAGATCAATCTGTTCGGCCTTGGCGTCGGCCGTTATCGCCTGATGATCATCGTGATCTGCGGATTGCTCACCATTGCATTGCAGATGATCCTGTCGAAAACGCGCTTCGGCAGCCGGCTGCGCGCCGCGGTCGACGATCCGCGCGCCGCGTCGGGTTTGGGTATCAACGTCCCGCAGGTTTTCGCCCTGACCTTTGCCTTCGGTTGCGGATTGGCCGGCATGGGCGGCGCACTTGGCGCCGAGATCCTTGGCCTCGATCCGTACTTCCCGCTGAAGTTCATGATCTACTTCCTGATCGTGGTGACGGTCGGCGGTTCGTCCAGCATCACCGGGCCGTTCCTGGCCTCGCTGCTGCTGGGCATCGGCGATGTCGCCGGCAAATATTACGTGCCGAAACTCGGCGCCTTCGTGATCTACACCATGATGATCGTGATCCTGATCTGGCGCCCGAACGGCCTGTTTGGCCGTACGGCAGCGCGGTGAGGGCGTCATGACAGCCAACAGCACCACCCATCCGGAAGTCGGCACCTTCGCCATGGCACGCGCGCAATGGCGCTGGCCCGAAGTCGTGTTCTGGCTCGCCGCCGCAGGCTGCATCCTGCTGTTTCCGAACCGCTACCTGATCCTCACCGAGATCGCCTGGCTCGCGCTGTTCGCGCTCTCGCTCGATCTCATCCTCGGCTATGCTGGCATCGTTTCGCTCGGCCACGCCGCATTCTTCGGCTTCGGCGGCTATGCGGCGGGACTGCTCGCATTGCACGGCATCGTCACCGAACCGGTGATTGCATTGGTCGTGGCTGGTCTTGCCGCGATGGCGCTCGGCTTTGTGACAAGCTTCCTCGTCATGCGCGGTTCGGATCTGACGCGGCTGATGGTGACGCTCGGAATCGCGTTGTTGCTGCGTGAACTCGCCAACCGCTTTTCAAACATCACCGGCGGTTCCGATGGCCTTCAGGGTATCGAGATGGCGCCGATACTCGGCCAGTTCTCCTTCGACATCTTCGGCAAGGTCGGCTTCATCTATTGCCTCTGCGTGCTGTTCGTCTTGTTCCTGCTGGCGCGCCGCATCGTGCATTCGCCGTTCGGCCTGTCGCTACGAGCGATTCGCAACAATCCACTGCGCGCCTCGGCGATCGGCATTCCCGTCAATCGCCGGCTGATCGCGATCTACACCATCGCCGCCTTCTATGCGGGCGTCGCCGGTGCACTCTCGACGCAAACGACTGCGCTCGCCTCGCTCGATGGTTTTGCCTTCGATCGCTCGGCCGACTTGATGCTGGTGCTGATCATTGGCGGGACCGGCTATCTCTATGGCGGGTTGATCGGTGCGGTGATCTTCAAATTGCTGCAGGAACTGTTTTCAACGATCACGCCGCAATACTGGCAGTTCTGGATCGGCGCCGTGCTGGTGGTCATCGTGCTGATCGGCCGCGACCGGATGCATCGCTGGGCGCTGTTTCTGCCGCGGCTGATCGCGAGCAAGTTCGTCCGTGCCAAGACGCCGGTCGTTGCGCCGGAAGGTGAGGCGCCATGACCATCGCGCTGGAAACCGTCAATCTCGAAAAGTCCTTCGGCGGGCTCCGGGTCACCCGCGATCTGTCGCTCAAGATCGAGGCCGGCGCGCGCCATGCGCTGATCGGTCCGAACGGCGCCGGCAAGACAACCGTGATCAATCTTCTGACCGGTGTGCTCAAGCCCAATTCCGGCCGTATCCTGCTCGAAGGCGACGACATCACCGGACTGCCGGTGCACAAGCGCGTGTTGCGCGGGCTGTCGCGGACCTTCCAGATCAACCAGCTCTATCCCGACATGACGCCGCTGGAGACCGTCGGTCTCGCTGCGTCCGAACATCTCGGTCATGGCAGCGACTGGTGGCGTCGCATGGGCACCCGCAGTGACGTCAATGACGCGATCGCGGAAAACCTCGCGCGCTTTCACCTGCTCGACGTCATGAATGAGCCGACGGCGACATTGCCCTATGGCAAGCAACGCCTTCTTGAGATCGCCGTCGCCATCGCCACCAAGCCGCGTGTGCTGCTGCTCGACGAGCCGGCTGCAGGTGTGCCGGAAAGCGAGCGTCACGATATTCTCTCGGCCGTCGCCAGCCTGCCGCGCGACGTCACCGTGTTGCTGATCGAGCACGACATGGATCTGGTCTTCTCCTTTGCCGATCGCATCTCTGTGTTGGTCGCGGGCGCCATGCTCGTGGAAGGCCCACCGGACGAAGTGGCGCGCGATCCGCGCGTCAAGGCCGTGTATCTGGGCGAGGGCGCCGATGTCTGACCTTCTCGACATCGGTGACCTGCGCGCGGGCTACGGCGAAGCCGTGGTCATTCCGAAGATGACGCTGCAACTCGGCGAAAGCCAGGTGCTGGCACTGCTCGGCCGCAACGGCACCGGCAAGACCACGCTGATCAATTCCATCGTCGGCGTCACCCGCCGCTTCAGCGGGACGTTGAAGCTCGGCGGGAAGGACATCACGTCGCTGCGGCCGGACCAGCGCGCCCGCGCCGGCATTGGCTGGGTGCCGCAGGAGCGCAATATCTTCCGCTCGCTCACCGTGGAAGAAAACATGACCGCCGTGGCGCAGCCCGGCCCGTGGACGGTCAAGAAGATCTACGAGATGTTTCCGCGGCTCGAAGAGCGCAAGAACAATTTCGGCAACCAGCTCTCCGGCGGCGAACAGCAGATGCTGGCCATCGGTCGTGCACTGACGCTCAATCCGCAGGTTCTGCTGCTGGATGAGCCGACCGAAGGCCTTGCGCCGATCATCGTCGATGAATTGCTGGCAGCGCTGGGCAAGATCACACGCGCCGGCGGCATCTGTTCCATCATCGTGGAACAGAATGCCCAAAAAATACTCGGGCTCGCCGATCGTGTCGTGATATTGGAACGCGGCACCATCGTGCATGATGCAACGAGTGCAGCGTTGAAATCCGATCCCGCCGTGCTGGAGCATTTCCTCGGCGTCGCCGGCGCGGCCGGCAGCAAGAATAAACACACGGCCGGTACACCCGGCTGATCTGCAAACCGAGCATTCTGGAGTAACGACTATGCAGAGAACCAAAGCCCCGTTCCGTGCCGACGAAGTCGGCAGCCTGTTGCGGCCAGCATCGATCAAGGAAGCACGCGCCAAGCTGGAGAAGGGGGAGATTTCGGCTGACGATCTGCGCAAGGTCGAAGACATCGAGATCGAGAAGGTTGTGCATCGCCAGGCCTCGACCGGCCTCAAACTCGCCACCGACGGCGAGTTCCGTCGTTCGTGGTGGCACTTCGACTTCCTCGCCAAACTGACCGGCTGCGAACTCTATCACCCCGACACCGGCATCCAGTTCACCGGCGTCGAGACCCGTCACGACTCGGTGCGTGTGATCGGCAAGGTGGATTTCCCCGACGATCATCCGATGCTTGCGCACTTCAAGTTCCTGAAGAAGCATTGCGACACCGCCGGCGTCACCGCCAAGATGACCATCCCGTCGCCGGCAGTTCTGCATTTCCGCGGCGGTCGCAAGGCGATCTCCAAGGAAGTCTATCCGGATATCGAAGTGTTCTTCGAGGATCTCGCCAAAGCCTACCGCAAGGCGGTGAAGGCGTTCTACGACGCCGGCTGCCGCTACCTGCAGTTCGACGACACGGTCTGGGCCTATCTCTGCTCGGAAGATGAGTTGAACAAGGTCCGTGCGCGCGGCGAGGATGCCGACAATCTGCAGCAGATCTATTCGCGCATCATCAATTACGCGATCGCCGAGCGTCCTGCGGATATGGTGATCACCACGCATGTCTGCCGCGGCAACTTCCGCTCCACCTGGATTTCGTCGGGCGGCTACGAGCCAGTGGCTGAAACGCTGCTCGCCGGTACCAACTATGACGGCTACTTCCTCGAATACGATTCGGATCGTGCCGGCGGTTTCGAACCGCTGCGCTTCCTGCCGAAGGGCAACAAGGTCGTCGTGGTCGGTGTCATCACCTCGAAGTTCGGCGAGCTCGAGAAGAAGGAAGACATCAAGGCGCGTCTGCAAGAGGCTTCGAAGTTCGCACCGCTCGAGCAGCTGGCCGTGTCGCCGCAATGCGGTTTCGCCTCCACCGAGGAAGGCAATATCCTCAGCGAGGAAGAGCAGTGGGCCAAGCTCAAGCTCGCTGTCGATGTCGCGAACGAGCTCTGGGGCAAGTAAGCCCGCTGTCGCCTGACCGGCGGCTCGCCAACACAAATGCCCGGCTTTTGCCGGGCATTTGCATTTCAGTCTCCTGACGATGAGCTCTCAGGACTTGCCGCGGCCCACGCTTTCATAGGTGAAACCGGCCTTCTCCATCTCCTCGGGGCGGTAGATGTTGCGCAGATCCACGATGACCGGCTGCTTCATCTTCTGCTTCACTTGCGCGAGGTCGAGTGCGCGGAACTGCTCCCATTCGGTCACGATCACGAGCGCGTCGGCGCCAGTCGCGCATGCATAGGCATCGTCGCAATAGGTGATATCCGGCAGTTCGTGCTTGGCCTGTTCCATACCGACGGGATCGTAGGCCTGCACGGTTGCGCCGAGATCCTGAAGCGCGGTGATCAAGGGGATCGACGGCGCCTCGCGCATGTCGTCGGTGTTGGGCTTGAACGTCAGTCCGAGCACGCCGACGGTCTTGCCGCGCAGATTGCCGCCAAGCGCGGCAGAGACCTTGCGGGCCATGGCGCGCTTGCGGTTATCGTTGACGGTGAGGACGGCCTCGACGATCCGCAACGGCGCGTCGTAGTCCTGACCGGTCTTGACCAGTGCGCGAGTATCCTTCGGAAAACACGAGCCACCGAAGCCGGGACCAGCATGCAGGAACTTCGCGCCGATGCGGTTATCGAGGCCGATGCCACGCGCGACGTCCTGGACATCCGCGCCGGTTCGCTCGGCCAGATCGGCGATTTCATTGATGAAGGTGATCTTGGTCGCAAGAAACGCATTCGCGGCGTATTTGATCAGCTCGGCCGTGCGTCGGCCCGTATACATGATCGGCGCCTGATTGAGATAAAGCGGACGATAGATCTCCGAGATCACCGTGCGTGCGCGCTCGTCGTCGGTGCCGACAACGATGCGGTCGGGATGCTTGAAGTCGCGGATCGCGGCGCCCTCGCGCAGGAACTCCGGGTTTGACGCGACGGCGACGTCGGCGTCGGGATTGGCTTCCCTGATGATGCGTTCCACATCGTCGCCGGTGCCGACCGGCACGGTCGATTTGGTGATCACAACGGTAAAGTCGCGCAGGTTGGCGGCTATCTCGCGCGCGGCGGCATGCACGTAGCTGAGATCGGCGTGGCCATCGCCGCGGCGGGACGGGGTTCCGACCGCGATGAACACGGCATCCGCCGTCTTCACGGCCTCACTGAGGTCGAGACTGAAGCCGAGCCGGCCGCTTTTCACATTGCTGGCCACCAGCGCGTCGAGGCCGGGCTCGAAGATCGGGATCTCGCCACGGAGCAGGGCATCGATCTTGCTGCTGTCCTTGTCCACGCAGATCACGTTATGGCCGAAATCGGCGAAGCAGGCGCCGGACACAAGGCCGACGTAACCGGTGCCAATCATCGCAATGCGCATGGGGAAAGCCCGTTTTGAGTAGTCGGAAGGCGAGAATTTGAACTTGCCACATCCTAGCAGAAGCACGCTACTTTCACACGACGGCAGGTGGATCGAACGGGCATTTCATCTGTGGGCAGGCTGTGCTATAGAGTGGGCCAAGCATAATTCTGCCCACTTCCGGTCACATCCCCGCACATGAAGAACGATCAGATCCTCGGAATCATCTCGGATTTCTGCCGACAGGCGGAAATGGCGGAGTCGACCTTCGGTCGACGGGCCGTCAACGACGGCAAGCTGGTCAACCGCCTGCGCGAGGGCAAACGCATCACCATCGACACGCTGGAGCGGATCCAGGCCTTCATCGCCCAGTCGATGCCAGAGGGCGTGCCGCCGCCACGCGGGCTGGAGCCGCCGATCGAACGGCGCGATCCGCGCAGCAATTTCCGCTTCTTCGAGAACCGGCAGAAATACCTGCTGTTCGTCCATACCTGCTCAGAAAAGCGGGTGATTGCCGATCGCGTCGGGCTTGAACTGGCGAGCATCCATCCGCGCCCGCCAGCGCTGCGGGTGTTCGATGCGGGCGTTGGCGACGGCACGGTGCTGGCGCGGGTGATGCGCTCGATGCACGGTCGTTTTCCGCATATGCCGTTCTATATCGCCGGCAAGGAGCTCAGCCTTGAGGACGTCCGGCTGACGCTGGACAAGGTGCCGGATCGGCTGTTCGAACATCCCGCCACGGTCTTCGTCCTGACCAACATGCACTATGCCGAGGCGCCCACACTGACCCCGGCATCGCCGGCCGCTGCCGCCGCCATGATCTGGCACGAGGTTCCGCTGCGGGGCGCTTCGTCCGGCGAATTCGCCGACCAGATCGCCGGACTTGGAGCTTTTCTTGAGGACAACTGGCGGGCCAGCATCAACCCCAGATCGGGCATGCCGACCTATGAACGGCCCGTGGCGCTGGTGGTCTATCGCGAGGATCACAGGTTCCTGCTGGATTCGATTATCCCGCGGGCAGGGCGCACGGAGGCCAATTTCGACCTGATTATCGCCTCCCAGCCCTATCGGGCGAAGTCTTCGGTGCAATTTCGGGCCAAACGGATCATGGCGCCGCTGGCTCGGGCACTGCGGGCCGGTGGGCGGCTGATCGGTATCCATTCGCATGGGCAGGACCCCGGTATGGAGATCGTTCAAGCCGTCTGGCCCAAAGAAAATCCTTTCGCCGTGAGCCGGCATGAGCTATTGCGGGCGGTGAAATATGAGCTGGGCTCAGCCGGCCGCGATCTGAACTTCAATGCCTATTCCGACCAGCGGTCGATCTTTCGCTACGCCATGGAGGCGCTGCCGAACGAGGTGACCGGATCGATCGGAACTTCGACGGCTTTTGCAGCGTGGAACGCGGCGGTCTACGTGGCTCAAATCGAGGATGACCGTTTGACGGAAGTAACCCAGAGCGGCCGTTACCTGGATGCCACCCGAGAGGTTCTGCGCAAGCACAACGGTCTCTGGTTCTACGACGAATCCTACGTCATCTCGCGGCGTCGCGACTGACATTTCCGGAACAATGTGACGAAGGCTGCCGTACCCGGCGCAAATAAAGAGGACCAGTTGATGCGCGCGTCTTATCTCTTCACCAGTGAATCGGTTTCCGAAGGCCATCCCGACAAGGTCTGCGACCGTATCTCCGACGAGATCGTCGATCTGTTCTTCCGCGAAGGCCCGAAGGCGGGCATCGATCCCTGGGATATTCGCGCTGCCTGCGAAACCCTCGCTACCACCAACAAAGTTGTGATCGCCGGCGAGACCCGGGGTCCGTCGACCGTCACCAACGACCACATCGAAGCCGTCGTTCGCGCCGCCATCAAGGACATCGGCTACGAGCAGGACGGTTTCCACTGGAAGACCGCCGACGTCGAGATTCTGCTGCATCCGCAGTCGGCCGATATCGCACAGGGCGTTGATGCCAAGCAGCCGACCAATGCCGAAGAAGGCGCTGGCGACCAGGGCATCATGTTCGGTTATGCCACCAACGAAACGCCCGAGCTGATGCCGGCGCCGATCTTCTACGCGCACAAGATCCTGCGCCTGATCTCGGAAGCCCGTCATGCCGGTACCGAAAAGGTGCTCGGTCCGGACTCCAAGAGCCAGGTCACCGTGCAGTACGAAAACGGCAAGCCGGTCGGCGTGCGCGAAATCGTCGTCTCGCATCAGCATCTCGTTGAGGACATGACCTCGAACCAGGTGCGTGAACGCGTCGAGCCCTACGTCCGCAAGGCGCTGCCGGATGGCTGGATCAGCGACAAGACGATCTGGCACATCAATCCGACCGGGAAGTTCTTCATCGGCGGTCCCGATGGCGACGCAGGTCTCACCGGCCGCAAGATCATCGTCGACACCTACGGCGGCGCAGCCCCGCATGGTGGCGGTGCATTCTCGGGCAAGGACTCCACCAAGGTGGACCGTTCGGCTGCTTACGCTGCGCGTTACGTCGCCAAGAACATCGTTGCCGCAGGCCTCGCCGACAAGGCGACGCTGCAGCTCGCTTACGCTATCGGCGTGGCGCGTCCACTGTCGATCTATGTCGACACCCATGGCACCGGCAAGGTCGCTGACGATGCCATTGAGAAGGCCGTTGCTGCCGCGATGGATCTGACGCCGCGCGGCATCCGCAAGCATCTCGACCTCAACAAGCCGATCTACGCCCGCACGTCGGCCTACGGTCATTTCGGTCGCACGCCGGATGCCGACGGCGGCTTCTCCTGGGAGAAGACCGACCTCGTCGATGCGCTGAAACGTAACGTCTGATCTTACTTTCCCTCTACCCCAGCGAAGCTTTTCGCAGCGGGAGAGGGTGCCGTCGCGAAGCGAAGGCGGGAGAGGGCCTACGACCAGCCCCTCTCCGAACCGAGTATGTCGTGACCGTCTGTGCAGCCCTCTCCCGCGAGGGGAGAGGGCGCAGTTATGAGCGTCCGCGAGAACCTCTCGCACTATAGGAACAAGGATTCAAATATGACCGCCCCCAACGGCTTCACCGACTACATCGTCAAAGACATCAACCTCGCCGCCTTCGGCCGCAAGGAGCTCTCGATCGCCGAGACCGAGATGCCAGGCCTGATGGCCACCCGCGAGGAATACGGCCCGAAGCAGGTGCTAAAGGGCGCCCGCATCGCCGGCTCGCTGCATATGACCATTCAGACTGGCGTGCTGATCGAGACGCTGAAGGCACTCGGCGCCGACATCCGCTGGGTCTCGTGCAATATCTATTCGACTCAGGATCACGCCGCAGCCGCGATCGCCGCTGCCGGCATTCCGGTGTTCGCCATCAAGGGTGAAACACTGACCGAATACTGGGACTACACCGCAAAGCTGTTCGACTGGCATGGCGGCGGTCACCCCAACATGATCCTCGATGACGGTGGCGACGCCACCATGTATGTCCATCTCGGCCTCAAGGCAGAGAACGGCGACACGGCGTTCCTCGACAAGCCCGCTTCGGAAGAAGAGGAAGTTTTCTTCGCGCTGCTCAAGAAGCAGCTCAAGGAAAAGCCGAAGGGCTATTTTAAGGCGATTGCCGAGAGCATCAAGGGCGTCTCGGAAGAAACCACAACGGGCGTGCATCGCCTGTACGACATGCAGAAGGCCGGCACGCTGCTGTGGCCCGCGATCAACGTCAATGACTCCGTCACCAAGTCGAAGTTCGACAATCTCTATGGCTGCCGTGAATCGCTGGTCGACGGCATCCGCCGCGGCACCGACGTGATGATGTCGGGCAAGGTCGCGATGGTCGCTGGCTTCGGCGATGTCGGCAAGGGCTCGGCTGCTTCGCTGCGCCAGGCCGGCTGCCGCGTGATGGTCTCCGAAGTCGATCCGATCTGCGCGCTGCAGGCGGCGATGGAAGGCTATCAGGTCGTCACGATGGAAGACGCCGCGCCCCAGGCCGACATTTTCGTCACCGCGACCGGCAACAAGGACATCATCACCATCGAGCACATGCGCGCGATGAAAGATCGTGCCATCGTCTGCAACATCGGTCACTTCGACAACGAGATCCAGATCGCGTCGCTGAAGAACCTGAAGTGGGACAACATCAAGCCGCAAGTCGACGAAATCACGTTCCCTGACGGTCACCGCATCATCATGCTGTCGGAAGGCCGCCTGGTGAACCTCGGCAATGCCATGGGTCATCCGTCCTTCGTGATGTCGGCGTCGTTCACCAACCAGACGCTGGCGCAGATCGAGCTCTATGCCAACAACAACGACGGCAAGTACAAGAAGGAAGTGTACGTGCTGCCGAAGTCGCTCGACGAGAAGGTCGCGATGCTGCATCTCGCCAAGATCGGCGTGAATCTGACCAAGCTGCGCAAGGACCAGGCCGACTATATCGGCGTGAAGCAGGAAGGTCCGTTCAAGTCGGATCACTACCGCTACTGAGTTTGGTTTGCCGTATTGAATAAGAAAAGCCCCGGAGCGATCCGGGGCTTTTTGCTGGTTCGATCGTCAGTTGTTTGCCGTGATCACGGCTGGTTTGAAGAGGCTGTAGCCAAAGCCCGCCTTGATGGTCCAATTCGAGGTCCGGCTGTCCGGTTCCAGCGAGCCGTCAAATGCCACGGCGGATGCGCCATATCGGAAGTTGAGAAAGTCGATACCCACATTTGCGTGCCATTCCCGCGTAATGGCGTAATCTGCCGAGAGTCCAGCCATATACATGGTTGAACTGCCCAGATCGTAGGTCAGTGGATTGATAGGCACGCCGCCGTTGAACGACGTCGTCATTTTCGGGGCAAGCGTTGTTCCGATCAAGCCGGAGGCGGATAAAACGATCCTGTCGCTCGCGGCCCATTGAACCAGCAACCCGCCACCGGCATAACCGTGCTCATAGAGTTCGCGATATCCGGAAGGACTGTTGCCGTTGCCTAGATTGCGTTCCCATCCGCGATAGCCGGCGCCGAGATAGGGCGTAATCATCCAGTCAGCAGCGACATCGAAACCTTTGCCGAACCGAAGATCCAGGTTTCTGATATCGGCGCCGCTGAAATCCTTGGTTACGGGACCGCCTGACGCGCCGTATTCCGTTTTTCCCGCGATCCATGTGAACACGCCCATGAAGTAGATGTTGGTCACCGCGCCGATGGGAGCCATGGCCGATACGCCAAGTTGCAGGCCCGGCAGCCAGCCTTTTTCGCTGCTGAAGCGCGGAGCTTGCGATGTCGTCTCGTTGTAGTCGACGCGATGCCCGACAACGCCAAGGCCGACCTGCGTATTCGCGATGAGGATGGGATTGATCCACGCGCGCGCATCAAGAGGGGTCCTGACCAGCATGTCAGCAGCGGAGGCGTTGCCGCCGATCATGGTCAGCGCTGCGCACCAAAAGGCAAAGCTCAACTTGGTGCCCATCGGACGCCTCCTGACCCGCAAACGCAATAAACCTAAAGTTGTTCATATATCTAATGCGCGCATTGCGCTTTGGCAACACATCAGGACTTACCGTTCCTGATATCGCTCCGCATCGACGCGCCTGAATGGCACGACGATGCAAGACGGATGCGCGCGCGCCGACAGACGGCGGAGCGGCAGCCTCAAGCCAGCATTTCGCGCACCATCGGAATAACCTCGCGCCCATACAGCTCGATGCAGCTCATCAGATTCTCATGCGGTAGGGTCCCGGCGCTGTATTTCAGATCGAAGCGCGAAATGCCGAGCGCCTTCGCGGTTTTCGCGATCTTCTTCGCCACGGTCTCTGGCGATCCCACATAGAGCGATCCGTGTTCGACTTCCTGATCAAATTCGCGGCGCTGCATCGGTGGCCAGCCGCGCTCCTTGCCGATGCGATCGCGCATTGCTTTGTAATCAGACCACAGTTCCTCACGCGCCTGCTCGTCGCTGGCAGCGACATAGCCCGGCGAATGCACGCCGATCGGCTTCACGGGTCGCTTAATCTCGGCATAGGCGCGATGATAGAGATCGACATAGGGTTTGAAGCGCTCGGGCTCACCGCCGATGATCGCCAGCATCAGAGGCAGGTCATAGCGCACCGCGCGAACGACTGACTCAGGACTGCCGCCGACGCCAATCCAGGTCATCAGCCTGCCGGTCTCGATCGGCGGATAGACGCGCTGATTGGTGAGTGGCGGGCGGGTCGTGCCGCTCCAGGTTACTTCCGGCTCGGACGCCAGCGCTGCGAACAGATCGAGCTTGTCCTCGAACAGCGTCTCGTACTGGTCGAGCTTGAAGCCGAACAGCGGGAAGGATTCGGTGAACGAGCCGCGGCCGAGAATGACTTCGGCGCGACCGTTCGAGGCAGCATCCACGGTGGCAAAACGCTGGAAGACGCGGATCGGATCGTCGGAGCTCAGCACGGTCACAGCGGAACCGAGGCGAATGCGTTTGGTGCGCGGCGATGGCCGCGAGCACGACTTCGGGCGCCGATACGGCAAAGTCTGCACGGTGATGCTCGCCGACACCAAAGAAGTCGACGCCGAGCTGATCGGCGAGGACGGCCTCGTCGATGACATTCCGGATGACTTGTGCATGTGACAGCATTTCGCCGTCTGCGCCACGTGTGACGTCACCGAACGTGTCGAGACCTAGTTCGAGCGGCATGGATAGCTTCCCTGATGGAGCCGAAACGAAAAAGGCCGCGCATCATGCGCGGCCTTTCGTAATGAAGGCGTGCGTGCCTTACTTGGGTTTGGTGATTTCGAACTTCAAGGTGCCGATGCCATCGACGCCGCATTCGACCTTGTCGCCGGGCTGCAGCGCGGCCACGCCAGCCGGGGTACCGGTCAGAATCACGTCGCCGGCACCGAGTTCGACCTGCAGCGACAGCTTGGAAATGATCTCGGCGATGTTCCAGATCATCTCGGACAGGTCGCCCTTCTGACGCTCGGTACCGTTCACCGAGAGCCAGATCTTGCCCTTGGAGGGATGGCCGACCTTCGAAGCGGGGACGAGCGCGCCGGTGGGTGCCGACATGTCGAACGACTTGCCGATCTCCCAGGGCTGCTCCTTCTTGCGCGAAATTGTCTGCAAGTCGCGGCGGGTGAGGTCGACGCTGACGCCATAGCCCCAGACGTGATCGAGCGCCTTTTCCGGCGAGATGTTGAGGCCGCCGCTCTTCAGCGCGACGACGAGTTCGACCTCGTGCTGCATGTCCTTGGTCAGCGTCGGGTAAGGGATCTCGCTGCCATCCGGCACGATCATGTCGGCGTGCTTGGCGAAGAAGAAGGGAGGGTTGCGCTCGTCATTGCCGAGTTCGCGGATGTGCTCGAGATAGTTGCGGCCCACGCACCAGACACGGCGCACCGGGAATTTCGTAGTCTCGCCCTGAACGGCGATGGCGGCCTGCGGCGGAGGAGCGATAACGAACGATGCGGTCATGGACGGCTCTCGGGCTGGTTGTGAAGGCGGGGATCAAAACGGATGCCGCGCTTGCGCGGCAGAAAACAGAAGCAAGTCTTACGCCGACGCATCAAGCGGTGCCAGCGGCGAAGCATCACGATGTTGCAAGCGGAAGAACGAGGCGTAGCGCCCGCCACGGCGCAACAGGTCGTCGTGGCGGCCGCGCTCGACAATCTCGCCACCCTCGACCACCAGAATGGCATCAGCATGCATGATGGTGTGCAGGCGATGCGCAATGACGATCGTGGTACGATTCTGGCAGAGATGCTCGATGGCTTCCTGCACCGATTTTTCGGATTCGGAATCCAGCGCCGCTGTCGCCTCGTCCAGCAGGATGACCGGCGCGTTCTTCACCAGCGCGCGCGCAATGGCGATGCGTTGGCGCTGGCCGCCTGAGAGTTGTGCGCCATGCTCGCCGACCGGGGTCTCGTATCCGAGCGGGAAGCCCATGATGAAATCATGGGCGCAGGCGGCCTTGGCTGCCGCGACGATCTCGTCTTCCGTGGCGCCGGGTTTGCCGAAGGCGATGTTCTCGCGGATCGTGCCGCGGAACAGATAGACATCCTGTCCGACATAGGCGGTCTGGCCGCGCAGTGAGCGCCGCGAGACCTGGCCGATCGACTGGCCGTCGATTGTGATGTCGCCTTCGCTGACCTCGTAGAGCCGCAGCAGCAGTGCCAGCACCGTGGACTTGCCACCACCGGACGGACCGACCAGCGCGGTGACCTTGCCGGGCTCGGCGACGAAGCTCATGCGGTTGAGCACGACCTCGTTGGGGCGATAGCGGAACGTCACGTCATGCAGCTCGACGCGCGCATCGGTTAGTTTGAGCGCCGGCTTGTGGTCGTCATTCGGTTCGGAAGCCGGGCTGTCGACGATTTCCAGCAGCGTATGCGCGCCGATGATCTGACTGTTGAGGTCGATGTTCAGCCGTGCCAGCCGCTTCGCCGGCTCATAGGCCAGCAGGAAGGCGGTGACGAAGGAAAAGAATTGCCCGGGCGTTGCGCCCATCGCGACCACGCGATAGCCGCCATACATCAGCGATGCGGCGATGGCGAAGCCGCCGAGGGTTTCCATCAGAGGGCTGGAGCGGCTGGAGACGCGCGCCATCTTGTTGGCGTTCTGCTCGACAGCCGTGATGCTCGCTTCCATGCGTTGCTGCATGGTCTTTTCGAGCGTGAAGGCCTTCACCGTGCGGATGCCCTGCAGCGATTCCTGCATCACTTCCAGAATTTCGGTGGTACCGGTGAACTGGTTGCGCGCGAGGCCCTTGATGCGGCGGACCAGCTTGCGCAGCACCAGCATCGCGGGCGGCGCGACGAGGAAGCCGAACAGCGCCATATAGGGGTCCTGCATCACCATCACGCCGACCAGCGCGATCAGCGACAGCAGGTCACGGCCGACGGCGTTGATCAGCAGGCTGAGCACCTGCGTCACCGAATTGGCGCCGGCAGTGAGCCGCTGCAGGAATTCCGACGAATGCCGCTCCGAGAAAAAGCCGATGCTCTCGTTCATCAGCTTGGCGAACAGCCGGCGCTGATTGTTCGCGACGATCGCGTTGGAGATCTTCGAGAGAATCACGGTGTGGCCGTAGGTTGAGGCGCCCTTGATCAGGAAGATCACCACCACGAAACCCGAGAACAGCGCGATGCGCTCGATGCTCTTGTCCACATAGGCTTGGTTGATCACCTCACCGAGCATATAGGCGGCGCCCGCGGTGGTCGCGGCGGAGACGGCCATCAGCAGGAAGGCTAAGAGGTAGCGCCGCCAATAGGTGACCGCCTGTTCGGCGATCAGACGGCGGATCAGCGCCCAGGCGCCGTAAGGATCGTCAGTGACTTTGCGAGTAATCTTGGCCATCCGCGGTCCAGCGACGGCGCCGGGCAGGGATTTGCCAGGGAGCCCGGTCAGCTTGCGAAACAGCCGCCTGATTGCCCGTTAAATCGCGGTTTTTCAAGTCAAAATCGGGCTTGCCAAGACTTTGTTAACCCGTTGGCTCAATGGCGTCCCCCGCCGGATTCGGGCCGTTTTGGTCCCAGAATCTCTCGGAAGCACGGCACGCGACGGGTACGCGCCGTGCTTCCGGTTGGCGGGGTGTAACCCGATCAGAACCGGTAATTCACACCCGCTTTCATGGTGTGGAACCTGGTATCGACCGAGATGCTGGAGTTGGAGGAGAAACCATTGGCGACGTCGTTGACGGCAGTGGAGAACAGCGTGCTCCGGCCGAGGTCCACATAGAGATATTCGGTCTTGAACGACCACTGCGGGGCGAATGCGTATTCGAGGCCCGCGCCGGCGGTCCAGCCCCACTGTGTCTGGCCGGCCGATACCGCCACAACCTGGCCGAGCACACCATTCGGGCCGGTCAGAGTGAAGTTCCCGTTGGTGTTGACCCGGCCATAGGCGCCGCCGCCGGTGCCGTACAGGAACACGCGGTCCCATGCATAGCCGAGCCGTCCGCGAATCGTGCCGAACCATTCGACTTCGGAGCCGGTGCCGAATGCCGCGGACGTGGTCACGCCGTTATTGTTCAGCGTCTGATTGCCCTCGAAGCGACCCTTGATGCCGGACCACTGGAAGTCCGTCTCGATGCCGATGACGAAGCCACCATTGTATTGATAGTTGTAGCCAGCCTGTCCGCCGCCAAAGAAGCCGCTTGAGGTCAGGCTGAAATTGCCGCTTGTGCTGGCAACGCGCGCGGCTGCCTCGGCCTGCAACTGCCGTTGGGTAGCCTGGAATGGATAGTCGAACTTGTCACCGCCAAAACCGACATTGGCGCCGACATAGAAGCCAGTCCAGGAGAACACCTGGACGGGCGCGACTGGCGCCTTCACCGGATAAGGCATGTCGGCCGCAACGGCAGGAACGGCTGCACCGACAAGCAGTGCTGCGCCAGCGAATAATCTCTTCATGATCAGGCCCCTCAGTTTCTTGCGCACGGCAAGTGATTTCCGATGCTTCGCCGTCATCGGCGATCGCATGTGAAGTGTCGTCGAGCCAAGGCATCTGCGAATGATGCCGGGACTCGCGGCTTCCACGTGCACAATGACAGGGCTGGCGGAGAGGTCTTGTTCACGCGCGTAGCAGATTTTAGTTCTCGCGCACCGTCACCAAACTTCGCGTCGATGTGGCGTTGTCGCAACAGCACATATGCGCACTATACAACTACGGTTACAGAACGCCGCTCTGCCGAGATTTTTCGTGATGAGTTTGTTCTGTGTTGCTACACTATTCGTCGGACATGAGTTGGACATATGCATCAGGCCAGTTTCGTCTCAGATGGATTTGATCCGGAATTGCTGGATCACCAGAAATTCGCGCTGTGGTGCGAGAACATGGAAGCGCTCACCTGCTGCGTGGACATCACACGTGCTGAAGATCGGCCATTCTCGGCTTTCGTGCACTGGGCAGATTATTCGAATGTGCGGGTCACCCGGTTCGGCGGCACGTTCAGTCGAATCCGACGATCCAGAACGGCAATCTCGCGCGGGCCGGACGATGATTTCTGTTTGATGTTTCATCGAGGCGAGGGGACGCTGGTCGTCGATCAGGTGGGGCGCGAAACGGCCTTGTCGTCAGACTGCGCTTTTCTCGGCACGAACGGACGTCCGGCAGATTTGCGATCAGATGCGGATTTCTCGTCGACGACGTTGACCGTCAGTAGGGAGCGCCTGTTGCCTCTCATTGGAAATGTCGACGATCTCCTGATCCAGCCGCTCGACGAACGGCGCGCAGCCGTGGCTCATCTGCGACGCTACATCGACATCTCGGTCGATCTGCTGCGCGATCCGCATGATGCGGAGCTCGACAGCCATATCAGCACGACATTGCTGGATCTGACGGCGCTCGCGCTAGGTGCCCGCGGCGACGCTGCACAACTTGCGTCGATGCGCGGTCTGCGCGCGTCGCGAACGCAGGAAATCATCGCCGAGATCGATCGCCATTTCGCGGAGCCGGGTTTCTCGGTGGGGCAGGTCGCGCGCCGACTGGATGTGTCGCCGCGCTATCTCCAGGACCTTCTGCAAGATACCGGATCGAGTTTCACCGAACGCCTTCTGGAGCGCCGTCTGCAACATGCAATGCGTTTGCTGACGAACGAGCAGGGTGATCGGCTGAAGATCAGTGAAATCGCGCTAGCCAGTGGCTTCAACGAGATCTCATACTTCAATCAGCGATTTCGTCGGCGTTTCGGCGAGACGCCGACGCAGTGCCGGCGCTGATCTAACTACTCAGGCCGATTTCGCCATCAATTCGATGCCATGGCGCTCGCGGGCGAGCTTCTCTTCCCAGGCCAGCGCGTGGCGGGCGATGGTTTCGAGATCGTCGTATTGGGGCGTCCAGTCGAGCGTCGCGCGGATTCGGGTGGTATCGGCGATCATGGTCATGATGTCGCCGTCGCGGCGCGGGGCGTATTGAACCGCGAAATTTCGGCCGGATGCACGGCGCACGGCTTCGATGGTTTCCAGCACCGAATAGCCGCGGCCATAGCCGCAATTCAGGGTCGTGGATGCGCCGCCTTCGCGCAGGTAGCTCAATGCGGCGCGGTGGGCCTGAACGAGGTCGCTTACATGGATGAAGTCGCGGATGCAGCTTCCGTCGGGCGTCGGGTAATCGGTTCCGAACACGTCGATCTTGCTGCGCTGGCCGGTGGCGGCCTCGACGGCGATCTTGAGCAGATGCGTCGCGCCCATGGTGGCCAGACCGGTGCGGCCCTGCGGATCGGCGCCGGCGACGTTGAAGTAACGCAGCGCGACAAACTCCATGCCATAGGCCGGCGCGATGTCGTGCAGCATGATCTCGGTCATCAGCTTCGATGATCCGTAAGGCGACAGCGGACGCGTTGGGGCATCTTCTGCCACCGGCGTGAAATCGGGATTGCCGTAGACAGCAGCGGTCGATGAGAAGATAAATTTTTTGACGCCGCATTTCACTGCCGCGCTGAGCAGGTTGCGTGTCGTCATCGTGTTGTTGCGATAGTAGGCAAGCGGGTCGCGCATCGATTCCGGCACGACGACAGAGCCCGCAAAATGGATGATGGCGTCGATGCCATGGGCAGCAATGACGCCCTCGACAAGGTTCTCATCAGCGACATCGCCGATAAACAGCGGAACGCCCTCGGGGAGATATGTTGAGAAGCCCGTCGACAAATTGTCGATCACGACCACGCTCTCGCCGGCTTCCACCAGCGCATGGACCATGTGACTTCCGATATAACCGGCGCCGCCGGTGACAAGGACGGTCATTGGATTTACTCACTCTCCCGTTTTGGGAACGCTATCGCGCCCGGGATGAAGAGTGGGTTTCGACGGCCGGCAACTGGCCACTATGCTTAATGTTGCGTATAGGAAATCGGGCGAAATGGAGTCACCTGTGCCGATTGCGGGCAAAACGGCCGATAAACTGCAGCTGATCGTCACGAATCTGCACTGGCGCTACTCCGGTGTGACGGCGACCAATCGCATGGTGGCGCCGAAACTCGCAGACATGTTTGACGCGGCTTGGCTTGGATCCGACGCGCCCGCCGGCATTGCGCGCATGGATATCGGCGATCTCGTGAAATTGTGGCTGCGCCGCAAGCCTGTGATTTGGCACGCGCGGCGCAACAACGAGATGATTGCCGGCGTTCTGCTCAAGGCGCTCGGGTGGCCGATGAAACTGCTCTTCACCTCGGCAGCGCAGCGCCATCATACCTGGATCACACGCTGGCTGATCAGCCGGATGGATGCCATCATCGCGACCAGCGACATTTCCGCGTCATATCTGAAACGGTCTGCGACGGTGGTGACGCATGGTGTCGATACTGATCGCTATGCGCCCCCCGTTGATCGCACGGCTGCGTTTGCAGAAGCGAGCCTGCCGGGGCGTTATGCGATCGGCTGCTTCGGCCGGGTGCGTGCGCAGAAGGGAACCGATCTTTTCGTCAATGCGATGTGCGAGTTGTTGCCGCGCTATCCGGATTTCACCGCCGTCATTGTCGGGGCAATCACGCCGGACCAGATCGGCTTTGCCAATGAGCTCAAGAAGAAAATCGCCGACGCCGGTCTGCAGGCGCGCATCGTCATCACCGGTGAGTTGCCGATCGAAGAGGTCGAGCGATGGTATCAACGCCTGACGATCTACGCATTTACCTCGCGCAATGAAGGCTTCGGTCTGACATTAATCGAGGCGATGTCTGCAGGAGCAGCACTGGTCGCAACGCGTGCGGGCGCCGCGGAGATTGTGGTCGAGGAGGGCGTGACCGGGAAGCTTGTGCCGACCGGCGATGCGGCGGCACTCACGCTGGCATTGGAGCCGCTGATGCGCGAACCCGGTGCCGCTGCAGCCATGGGCGTACATGCGCGCCAGCGTGTGCTCGACAAGTTCAGCCTCGATGCGGAAGCGCGGGGAATTGCGGAAGTTTATCGCAGGCTGCTCTGACCCTGCAGGATATCCGCAACGAACGCGTCCAAGTCACCGCCGGCAAACAGGAAGCCGGGTAGATGCGCGGCCTTGGCCGCTTCGATATCCGTATCGCGGTCGCCGATGGCAAAACTGCCTTTGCGTTGCACAGGCCAGTGGTGCATTAGATCGAGGATCATCCCGGGGCTCGGCTTGCGCCAGTGATGATCTTCCAGATAGCCCGCAACTGATCCGGCCGGATGGTGCGGGCAATAACGGACGTCATCGATGCGGGCGCCTTGTGCGGCGAGTTCGGAACGCATCCACTTAAACAGCGTATTGAGTTCGTCTTCGGTGAAATAGCCGCGTGCGACGCCCGACTGGTTCGAAAACAGGAAGACGAAATAGCCGGCATCGTTGAGCCGGCGAATGGCCTTGGCCGCGTTCGGCATCCAGCGGATGCGATCGGCCGTGCCCATATAGCCGTCGTCGTAATTAATGACGCCGTCGCGATCGAGAAACGCTGCGGGTTTTGTTTGCGGGGTCGTCATATCTGCGCGCTTCTGTTGGATGCCTCGGCCATCACGTCCTGAACGATCGCGGCAACGTCGTTGGCCGGAATGTCGCGCATGCAGGCATGGTTGTTCATGGTGCAGACCGGCCTGTGACACGGCTGGCACGGAACGATGGTCTTGGTCTGCACGGTCGCGGCCAGCGGATTGAGCGGTCCCCAGAGCTGCGGGCTGGTCGGTCCGAAAATGCCGATGGTCGGCGTCCCGACAGCCGCAGCAATATGCATCAGGCCGGAGTCGTTAGCCACGGCGACATTGGCGGCGGCCATGCCGATCACGCCATTGCGCAGGTCGCCCGTAGTGAGGTCGCGAGCGCGAGGACCAGCGGCAGCTATAATCTCATTGGCGAGATCCTTCTCGCCGGGGCCGCCGATGACCCAGACGTCCAGCCCGCGCGCGACCAGCAGTTTTGCTGCCTCGGCGTAATAGGTCCAGCGCTTGGAGGAACCGACCGAGCCGGGTCCGAGCGCCACTGCCGGACCGGTTCCCAGCCCGTTGGCCTGCCGCCAGCGCGCGATCTCATCAGCGGGCACGCGGAACTGGGGCACCGGCCATTCCGGCGGGAGCGGCGTGCCATCTGGCAGCGCCAGCGCGCATTTCTTGTCGATCATGCGCGGCAGCTTCTTTTCGCCCCAGCGCCACTGATTGATCAGGCCGAAGCGCGCCTCGCCGACAAAGCCGATGCGCTCCGGGATGCCGGCCAGAGCGGGTGCCAGAGCCGATTTCCAGGTCCGCGGCATCACCAGCACGGTGCCGTAGTTCCGAGCGCGCAGGGTGGCGGCCAGTTCCCATTGTTTGGCGAGCGCAAGCTGGCTGCGGGGCAGGTCCCAGACGATGCCTGAGCGCACGCCCGGCATGTAGTCGACCAGCGGGGCGACCAGTCTGGTCACCAGCAAATCGACCGGCCGGTTCGGCCAGCGCTCTTTCAGGACCCGGACGACCGTATGACCCCGGACGAAATCGCCGATCCACATATAGGGCACGATCAGGATCGGCCGGGTATCGTCCGGATCGACCGTCACGCCCTGGTATGGGGAATTTACGTTCATTCTTTCAAGGACTTCGCTGTTCTACCGCGGGCAACATCCGGCTCAAGTCGGTACCCGCTCCGTTCCGGCAGGTAAAGCCATTTGGGTTGCTTCCAAATATGTCCCCACGGTCTTTATGACATCCCTGCGCCCAAGTTGCCTGTGGGGCAGGGTTGAGGCAAAGGTGGGTCAATCATGAGATCGGGGACTTCATGCTGCTTGTGACCGGAGGGGCCGGTTTTATCGGATCGAATGTCGTGGCCGCGTTGAACGACGCCGGCCGCGCGGACGTGGCCGTCTCCGATGTGCTCGGCCATGATGGAAAATGGCGTAATCTCGCCAAGCGGCAACTTGCGGATGTGGTGCCGCCAACCGAACTGATGGACTGGCTGAAGGGCCGCAAGCTCGATGCGGTCATTCATCTCGGCGCGATTTCGGAAACCACCGCGACCGACGGTGATCTGGTCATCGAGACGAACTTCCGGCTGTCGATGCGCTTGTTGGACTGGTGCACGGCCACTGCGACGCCGCTGATTTATGCATCGTCCGCTTCGACCTATGGCGACGGCGCGCACGGTTTTCGCGACGAGCAGACCGTTCCGGAACTCAAGAAACTGCGGCCGATGAATCTCTACGGATGGAGCAAGCACCTGTTCGACCTCGCCGTCGCCGAGCGCGTCGCCAAGGGCGAGAAGATGCCGCCGCAATGGGCCGGTCTGAAGTTCTTCAACGTGTTCGGGCCGAACGAGTATCACAAGGGCTCGATGATGAGCGTGCTGGCGCGGCGCTTCGACGACATCAAGGCCGGCCGCGGTATTCAGCTGTTCAAGTCGCATCGCGAGGGCATTGCGGACGGCGATCAGCGCCGCGACTTCATCTATGTCGAGGACGTCGTTCGCGTGATGATGTGGCTGCTGGCGTCGCCTTGTGTCAGCGGCATCTTCAATGTCGGGACGGGAACCGCGCGCAGCTTCAAGGACCTGATGCTGGCTGCCTACACTGCACTCGGCACCAGGCCGAACATCGACTATATCGACATGCCCGAGCAGATTCGCGGCAGCTATCAGTACTTCACGCAGAGCGAAGTCGATCGGTTGCGCGGCGCCGGCTACAACGGCGGTTTTACAACATTGGAAGATGCCGTCTCCCACTATGTGAAGGGCTTTCTCGATCAGCCCGATCGCTTCCGCTGAACGCGCAACAGGTACCGGTGTGATGTTTGATTTCGACGCCCTGTCGCACGCGATTGCCGATCAGACGGTGCTCTGTGTCGGCGATCTGATGCTCGACGAATTCGTCTATGGCGAGGTGTCGCGCATTTCGCCGGAAGCGCCTGCGCCGGTCATCGCGGTTCAGCGCAGCGAGATCAATATCGGCGGTGCCGGTAATGTCGCACGCAATATTGCAGCCCTCGGAGCGAAATGCATCTTTGTCGGCCTGGTCGGTGAGGACGATGCCGGCGCAACGCTCGAGAATGCGCTCGCGCAGGAGCCTCTGATCGAAGCATTGCTGGTTACGGATTCATCGCGTCCGACGACGCGCAAGGTGCGCTTCGTGTCCGAGCATTTCTCAACACATATGCTGCGCGCCGACTGGGAACTGGCTGCACCGGCATCTGCGGTCATCGAGAAGCAATTGATTGATACGATTTTGCCGCAACTCGCGCGCGTCGACATCGTACTGCTATCCGACTACGCCAAGGGCGTGCTGACCGCGCGGGTGATCCGCAACGTCATCGATGCGGCGAAGAAGCTCGGCAAACGCGTCATCGTCGACCCCAAGAGCGCAAATTTTGCGATCTATCGCGGCGCGACGCTGCTGACGCCTAACCGCAAGGAATTCGCCGAGGCAACGCGCAGCCGCGCTGACAGCGACATCAATATCGCGACTGCCGCGCAGGAGGCGATGATTCTGGCGGACTGCGCCGCGATGCTGGTGACCCAGAGCGAGCATGGTATGACGCTGGTGCCGCGCGATGGCGAGCCCATCCATGTGCCGGCGTTGCCGGTCAAGGTGCGCGACGTCTCGGGCGCCGGCGACACTGTGGCGGCGATGCTGGCTGTGGCGCTGGCCGCCGGGGCCGACTGGGAAGCGGCATTGCGGGCGGCAACCGCCGCGGCAGCGGTCGCCGTCAGCAAGAAGGGGACGGCGGTGGTCACACCGTCCGAATTGCGCCGCCGGATTTTGCCGCATGCGTTTCTGGCTGCTGAAGAGAAAATCGTGGCATCGACTGAGCTCAATGCGCAACTGGCCGACTGGCGCAAGCAGCAATTGCGGATTGGTTTCACCAATGGCTGTTTCGACATCCTGCATCCCGGTCATGTAAAGGTTCTGACGGCAGCGCGCGCGACTTGCGATCGCCTGATCGTCGGTCTTAACAGCGACGCGTCCGTGAAGCGGCTGAAGGGCGAGGGGCGCCCGGTGCAGGACGAACGCGCCCGTGCAGAAGTGCTTGCGGCGCTAGAGGCCGTCGATCTGGTGGTGATTTTCGAAGAGGATACCCCACTGAACCTGATTACGCAGATCGCGCCGGCGACGCTGGTCAAAGGCGGCGATTACACGCGGGAGCAGGTGGTTGGCCATGAGGTTGTCGCCGCCAACGGCGGAGAGGTGATCCTGATCGATATCCTGCAAGGCCACAGTACGACGTCGCTGGTCGAGCGCGCGCGCAGCGGACAGTCATGACACGAATTACACAGTTTTCCGCTCGCAACTGGATGATTGCGACGCATGACGCCATCGTCACGGCGGCTGCGGTCGTCCTCAGCTTCGTGCTGCGTTTCGACGGCGAGAACCTGTGGGATCGGCTGCCGCTGCTCCTGAAGATTCTGCCGTACTTCGTCGTCTTCAGCTTTTTCGTCTGCTATCTGTTCAATTTGACGACAACGAAGTGGCGCTTCATCTCGCTGCCCGACCTGCTGAATATCATCAAGGCATCCACGGTGCTGACGGGCGCGCTTCTGGTGCTCGACTATATCTTCCTGGCGCCGAACGTGTACGGCACGTTCTTCCTCGGCAAGACAACGATCATCATCTACTGGTTCATCCAGATCTTCTTTCTGAGCGGATCGCGACTGGCCTATCGCTATTTCCGTTATACGCGTACGCGCAATCAGGCGCGCGCGATGGATGCGTCACCGGCACTGCTGATTGGTCGTGCGGCCGATGCCGAGGTGTTCTTGCGCGGCATTGAGAGCGGTGCCGTCAAGCGCATGTGGCCGGTTGGTATCTTGTCGCCGGCGATGTCCGATCGCGGACAGGCGATCCGAGGCGTGCCGGTCCTCGGCGGCATCGACGATCTCGGTAATGTCGTTGATGACTTCAGCACGCGGCAACGCCCGATCGAACGGATCGTGATGACGCCGTCGGCGTTTGAAGCAGAGGCGTTGCCCGAGTCGGTATTGATGCGTGCGCGCAAGCTCGGGCTGACAGTCAGCCGGATTCCGTCGCTCGAGGAAAGCCGCGATACGCCGCAACTGGCGCCGGTGGCAGTCGAGGATCTGTTGCTGCGACCGAGCGTCAAGATCGACTATGCCCGGCTGGAGAATTTCGTGCGCGGCAAGGCGATCGTCGTGACCGGCGGTGGCGGCTCGATCGGCTACGAGATCTGCGACCGCGTCATCACTTTCGGCGCTGCACGGCTGCTCATTATCGAGAATTCGGAGCCGGCGCTTCATGCGGCCATGGAAAAGCTGGCGGCCAAAGTCACCAGCGCAGCGATCGAGGGCCGCATCGCCGATGTCAGGGACCGCGAGCGCATTTATCAACTGATGATCGCCTTCAAGCCGGATGCGGTGTTTCACGCAGCCGCGCTGAAACATGTGCCGATCCTGGAGCGCGACTGGGGCGAGGGCGTCAAGACCAACATCTTCGGTTCTGTGAATGTCGCCGATGCGGCGCTCGCATCGGGCGCTGATGCGATGGTGATGATCTCGACTGACAAGGCGATCGAGCCGGTGTCGATGCTCGGCCTCACCAAGCGTTTTGCCGAGATGTATTGCCAGGCGCTGGATGGCGACGCCATTAGCGGCAGTGCTGCCAAATCGCCCATGCGGCTGATCTCGGTGCGGTTTGGTAATGTTCTGGCGTCGAATGGGTCCGTCGTGCCGAAGTTCAAGGCGCAGATCGAAGCCGGTGGGCCGGTGACGGTGACGCACCCTGATATGGTGCGCTACTTCATGACCATCCGCGAGGCCTGCGATCTGGTCGTCACTGCTGCAACCCATGCGATGAACGCGCAGCATGCCGATGCGTCGGTCTATGTGCTCAGCATGGGGCAACCGGTGAAGATCGTCGATCTCGCCGACCGCATGATCCGGCTGTCCGGTCTTCAGCCCGGCTACGATATCGATATCGTGTTCACCGGTGTTCGACCGGGCGAGCGGCTCAACGAGATATTGTTCGCCGAGCAGGAGCCAACCAGCGAGATCGGCATCGCCGGCATCGTCGCTGCCCGCCCGAACGAGCTGCCGCTGGAGACGCTGAACAGCTGGCTTGCGATCTTGCGGAAAGCCATTGACGCGGATCAACACGAGGTCGCTGTGGCGACGCTTAAGGATGCGGTGCCGGAATATCGGGCGGCGGCACAGTAAGTCTGCGTCAGCGGCGCGGCGTCGAGAATGCCCGCAATGCGGTGGCGACGGCGACGCTGCCAAGTACAAGCAAAGCTGCGTCGGCGACGCCTGAGCGGAGATAGATCGACAGCACGGCCAGTGCCGCCAGGCCGATATTGAGAACGAACACCGTTCGCACAACCTCGATCACGGCGAAGCCATTGTCCGTCGCGCGCTGATAGAAGTGCGAGCGATGCGCCAGCCATACCGGCTCGCGTTTTGCCAGCCGCCGGAGCAGGGTGATGGTCGCGTCGGCGAGGTAATACAGCGGCAGCAGGATGGCGGCAGCCAGATGATGCGCATAGGCCAGTTGCAGGAAGCACCAGGCGAGCAAGAGCCCGATGGGAAGGCTGCCGACGTCGCCCAGAAACATCTTCGCCACTGGGCGATTGAAGGGCGCGAAGCCGAGTGTGGCGCCGCAAAGCGCAGCGGCAATGAGCGCCGTCGATAACGGCAGTTGCCCGGAGAAGCCGATCAGCACCAGCGCCGTGGTGATCGGAATCACTTCGGCCACTGTGATCCAGTCGAGCCCATCCATGAAATTCACGAGATTGACGAACCAGAGTGCGGCCAGCAGCAGCAAGCCGCGTTCGATCCAGAGAGGCAGGTCCGGTGTGATCTGCAGTGGGGGGGGCAGGGCAAACAGGATCGCGGCAATACTGACGGCTTGCAGCAGCAGTCGCGGCGTCACCGAAATCGGACGCAGATCATCGATCGCGCCGATGGTCGCGATCAGGATCGTTGCACCGAACAGTACCCACAGTGCCGGTGTCGCTGAGACGGGAAGAACTGCAATGGAGAGCCCGGCAACCAGCAGAGTGACTGATATCACCGCGATGCCGGCGCCTTGCGGTGTCGGCACCTTATGGGACGATCGGGCATTCGGTCGCGCCATTGCATAGCGGATAAGCAGCGGATGAATGGCCTTGATGCAAACCGCGGACAGAACCGCGGCCACAACCAGAGCGACGAAGGACGTAATCAGTTCGAATGACGACATCGGGATGACATTGGTCGCAGGAATGATATGCGTTGCAGGGAAGATTTGGGTCGCAATGAGACAAATAGTTCGGAGTTATGCACGAGGGCTCTTCTTATCCTGTTTTTGCGGCATAGCTAGCGGCGAAGGCCGCGCTTCTGACGCAATCGGGTGTTGCGATACCAAGGTATTTCAGCATCATCGTATGGATGGCTAATGGAATGCGACACGGATCGTCATGCAATGTGGCGATTCCTGGCGAATGTCTGGGGACACGATGTCTGAACAACCCATTCTTGTCACCGGTGCTGCGGGCTTCATCGGTTTCCATGTGGTGCGGCAACTGCTGGCCGAAGGCCGCACGGTCGTTGGCCTCGATAGCGTCAACAGCTATTACGATCCGGCGCTGAAGGAGGCGCGGTTGAAGCTGCTGGAGGGCCAGCCCCGCTTTACCTTTGTGAGGGCGAATCTGGCAGATCGTCCCGCGATCTCGGCGTTGTTCAGCGAATACAAATTCCCTGTTGTCATTCATCTCGCTGCGCAGGCGGGTGTGCGCTATTCCATCGAGCAGCCACACGCCTATGCCGATGCCAATCTCGAGGGCTTTCTCAATATCCTCGAAGGATGCCGGCACAATGGCTGCGCGCATCTGCTCTATGCGTCGTCATCCTCGGTCTATGGCGCCAACAAGAAGAAACCGTTCTCCGTCAGCGACAGGGTCGACAATCCGGTCAGTCTCTATGCTGCGACGAAGAAGGCCAACGAGTTGATGGCGCATTCCTACAGCCATCTCTATCGCCTGCCGACCACCGGGCTGCGCTTCTTCACCGTCTACGGTCCATGGGGCCGGCCGGATATGGCGATCTTCCTGTTTACCAAGGCGATCCTCGACAAGCAGCCGATCAAGCTTTTCAATCACGGTAACATGCGACGCGACTTTACCTATGTCGACGACGTTGTCGGTGCTATCGGGCGGCTGATTGATCATGTGCCGACCGGTAGTGAGGACGAGGCGCCAGCGCGAATCTACAATGTCGGTAACCACAAGCCAGAGGACCTTTTGCATGTGGTCTCGGTTCTTGAGAAGGAACTGGGGCTTGAGGCGATCAAGACGATGCTGCCGATGCAGCCGGGCGATGTGCCTGAGACTTTTGCCGATGTGGACGATCTGATGCGTGACGTCGGCTTCAAGCCGGATACCTCGATCGAGGAGGGGATTCGGCAATTCGTGACGTGGTACCGCAGCCACTACGGTAATCTGAACGCGAAGGGTTGAGAGCGACTGATGAGCAAGCGCATTATTCCCCTGATCATGTGTGGCGGTGCCGGTACGCGCCTGTGGCCGTCGTCGCGTGAGGGGCGCCCGAAGCAATTTCTGCCATTGTTCGGACCGCGCTCGACCTTTCAGGACACGGTGATTCGCGTATCCGATGCTGGCTTGTTCGATCGTCCCATTGTCATCACCAGCGCCGCCTATCGGTTCATGGTGCGCGAACAACTCGCCGAGATCGGGCTCGATGCAGACATCCTGCTCGAGCCGGCTCGGCGCGATTCAGGTCCGGCCATTGCCGCCGGTGCCGCGTTCGCTCAGACCCGCGATGAGGACGCGGTCGTGCTTGCGCTTGCCGCCGATCATGTGGTGCGTGATGTCCCGGCTTTCGTGGCGGCGTGCCGCGCAGGTCTGGTGGTTGCCGATGCCGGGCATATCGTGACGTTCGGCGTGCAGCCGGAGCGTGCGGCCACCGAATACGGCTATATTTCACCAGGCCAATCGCTTTCTGACAAGGTGAAGAGCGTCGCCAAATTCGTCGAGAAGCCGGACCTGCAGACGGCAACCGGTTATATTGAGGCCGGCTATCTCTGGAACAGCGGCAACTTTATGTTTCGGGCGGGGATGCTGCTCGATGAATATCGTGGTGTCGACGCCGATAGTGTCGAGACCATCACCAGCGCTGTGGCGAAGGCCGGCCGCGATCTCGGCTTCTTTACGCTCGATGCGGACGCTTTCGGGAAGGCAAAATCGATCTCTGTCGACTATGCCGTGATGGAGAAGACGACGAAGGCGGCTGTGGTGCCGGTGTCCTGCGGCTGGTCGGATGTCGGCTCGTGGCTCGCAGTGTGGGAGCTGTCCGACAAGGATGCGCAGGGCAATGCCGCGCAGGGCGTGGCGGTGTTCGAGGACTCGCGCAACTGTAATGTGGCCAGCGATGGTCCGGTGGTGGCGCTGGAGGGTGTTGACGATCTCGTGGTGGTGGCGACGCACGACGCCGTGCTGGTTTCCCGTCAGAAGGATGCCAACGGCTTGAAACGGCTTGTGGCGAAGCTGAAGGTCACGGCGCCGCAGGTCACCGAGGATCATCTCAAGGTGCATCGCCCGTGGGGATCTGTGCAGGCCCTTGAGGATGGCGAGCGCTATCAGGTGAAACGCCTCGTGGTGAAAGCCGGCGAGCGGCTGTCACTCCAGATGCACCACCATCGCTCCGAGCACTGGATCGTTGTGCGTGGTACCGCGAAGGTGACGATCAACGATCAGATCAAGACCGTCCACGAGAACGAGTCGATCTACATCCCGCTCGGTGCCACGCACCGTCTGGAAAACCCTGGTAAAATCCCGCTCGAGCTGATCGAGGTGCAGACGGGCAGCTACCTTGGCGAGGACGACATCGTTCGCATCGAGGATGACTATAAGCGGAACTAGCGGCCGCCGGGCGATACTCGCCCGAATCAATGCACCCACAGCGTGCATTCGCCTGAATTGGTGCCGGTGAGGGGTTACCACGATCCCTTCATGTCGTATCTTTTTCCATTTTACGAAATAGCGATGATTGCCACAATTGGGCGCGCTCTGGCCCGCCCAGCGCGCATTCATCGTCCTGGGGGCGGTTCTGCCACTCACGAAATCGTGTTAACCTGTTGTTAGGCATTGATAAACGCCTGAAATCAGGGACGAAAATGACAGTGCCGTGACGGATAAGCGGACCGTGCCGCCTCCGGACGAGGTAATGCATTCTTGCAACAATGAGTCAGTTTTCGATCCAAAATGTGGCTTTCGGATTGCGGCAAGTTCCGTTTCTTGTTAGCGCTCAATCCATGAAGCAGATCGCAAAGATTTTCCTTGTAGTTGTATTGCTAGGATCGAGCGGCCAGTTCGCTCATGCAGCCGAGCCATTTTTCATTCTTGACGCCATCAATCAGGCGGTAAAGACGAACCCAGGTGTCGGCGAGGCGTCTGCCAATCGCCGTGCCACCGAAGCCGAACTTCGCCAGAGCCAAGGTACTTTGCTGCCTCAGATCAGGCTGCAGGCGAATACCGGCCCCGAGATGTTGAACCGGGCGATCGTTCCTGCGCCGGCCGGCAATGGCTCCTATGTCAACGGCAGCGAAGCGTCGGTAACGGTGCGCCAGCTGGTGTTCGACGGCTTTGCGTCGATCAACGACATCTGGCGTCAGGCTGCGCGCGTGGATGCTGCGGCGTTCCGGGTGCTTGAACGGACCGAACTGATCGCGCTCGATGCGGCTGAAGCCTATGTCGATGTGACGCGCTATCTGCGACTGGTTGCGCTTGCCGAACAAAATCTCAAGGTTCATCTCGAACTGCGCGCCAATGTCCGTGCGCGTTTCGCTGGTGGTCGCGCCGGTGAGGGCGATACCCAGCAGGCGGAAGAGCGTGTAGCCGCAGCGGAAGCCGTGCTGTCGGATTTCCGCCTCAGCCTCGATTATGCACGCGCCAAGTATCGCAAGACCGTTGGTCTTGAACCGTTCAATGTGCGTTTCCCCGGTCGCTTGCCGGATATGCCGGCAACCAAGAACGAGTCGCTCGACGTCGCCTTCAAGTACAATCCGACGATCCGCGCCGCTGGTGCAGATGTCGATGCGGCCAAGCGTGCTTTCGACTCGACCGCCGGCGCATTCGTTCCGAACGTCGCCCTGGAAGGCCGCGCGCTGCGCGGCAAGGACTCGATCACCTATCCGGGTAATCGCGACGAAGTCAGCGGCAAGGTTGTTGTGAGCTGGGATATCTTCCGCGGCGGTCAGGATGCGTGGAAGCGCGCCGAAGCTGGCGAACGCATGATCGAGCAGCAGCAGCGCCATGCACGCTTGCAGCGTGATGCGCTGGAGTCGCTCGACAAGGCATGGGCTGCGCGCACGATCACGACGGAGCGTGCAGCAGCGCTGGTGCGTGAAGTTGAAGCTGCCCGCCGTACTTTCGTAGCCTACAACAAGGAATACGAGCTCGGCCAGCGCACGCTGATCGATCTGCTGAACTCGCAGAACCAGTACTTCAACGCCAACGTCTCGCTGGTGTCTGCACGCGGCGTCACCGTGTTCGCCGACTATCAGTTGCTGGCGGCCATGGGACAGCTGCTGTCCTATCTGAAGACCGGCAAGCCGCCGGAGTCTGAGCCGATCGAGAGCCGTGCATCCGGTCTTATCCCGTATCGCCTGCCGCCGATCCTGCTGACGGCGCCGGAGCCGGGATCCGAACCGCTTAATACGGTTCTGCCCTTCCAGACCTGGAATTCGCCTTTCGCACCGGCGCTGGAACCGAAAGCCGTGCTGTTCGGTGATCGCTGGGCCTCGCAAGATCTGTCGAACGCCAACGCATTGTTCGTGACATCGGGCCAGGTCGGGCAGGGCAGCGTGTCGGCCGATGCTTCTGCGGGGCGCCGTTAACCAGTTAAGTACGCAGATTCATAATCCGCGGTCGGGTTTACCGTAAGTTCAGCAATTCGTCTGAACCGCGAAATAGTACAGGCGCTCCGCAAGGATCGCCTGTAAAGCTGGCAAGTCATATTTTGTAAGGCCAGTAGATCCGCGCACGGGTCATACAAGGCGCCTGGAATTTCCGAGGCTGCATTGAACATTCGCTCACCCCAGTTCGATATTGCAATGGACCTGCCGGCTGCGCCCGTAGCGGAGGTCGAGCATCAGCATGCCGATCCGTTAACGGACAGCCTGCTTTATCTCGCCGCTCACCACGGCAGAGCTGTCAGCCGCAGTGCGCTGCTTGCCGGTCTCCCGGTCGAGCGCGGCGTGCTGACAACGGCTCTGTATGAGCGCGCGGCGCAGCGGGCGGGCCTCGAGGCCGAACTGAACGAGCGACCGCTCAAGGATATCCCTGCGCTGGTCCTGCCTGCTGTGCTTCTGTTTCACGATGGTTCGACGCGGATTCTGCGCGGCATCGATCTGGCGAGTGGCCGTCTGACACTGGCAACCCCCGTCGGTGACGGTGCGATCGCCATGGAGCGGATCGAAGCCGTCGAAGAGAAATATGCCGGCTTCGTCTATTTCGTCCGTCCGGCGTCCGTCAGCGATCCGCGCGCGATCGCCGCCGGCGATCTGCCGAAGGCGCACTGGTTCTGGTCTGTCGTCAGCCGGTTCGGCTCGAACTACAGCCATGTCGCCATTGCAGCTTTCATCGTGAACATGCTGGCGCTCGCCGCGCCGCTGTTCACCATGAGCGTGTATGACCGCGTCATCCCGAATGGCGCAATCCCGTCGCTGGTCGCGCTTGGTATCGGCCTGTCGCTGGCGATCGCTTTCGATTTCCTGCTCAAGGTGGTCCGCAGCCGCATCATCGACATGACCGGCAAGAAGATCGACGTGGTGCTGGCGTCGAACATCTTTGAACATGTGATGGCGCTGAAGATGGACAAGCGTCCGCCCTCGGTCGGCATTCTCGCCAATCAGATGCGCGACTTCGACTCGGTCCGCGAATTCTTCACGTCAGGCACGGTTGTGTCGGCGACCGATATGATATTCGCGATCATCTTCATCGCAGTGCTGTTCGTGATTGCCGGCCCGCTGGCCTGGATCCCGCTCGCGATGCTGCCTGTGATGATCCTCGTCGGTCTCTTGATCCAGCGGCCGCTCGATCGTGCGATGAAGCGCCTGCAGGCAGAGTCGGCTGCGCGTCACGGCATTCTCATCGAGTCGCTGAATGGCATCGAGACCGTTCGCGCAGTTGCTGGCGAGAGCCGGGTCCAGACAGTGTGGGAACGTTCCGTCGCAGCGACGGCACGTTCCAGCGAAGGCGTGCAGTTCTGGTCCTCGCTGGCGATGACCAGTGCGAGCGTGGCGACGCAGCTCTGCAGCCTGTTGCTGGTCGTGGTCGGTGTGTTCCTCATCCTCGACGGCAAACTGTCGGTCGGTGCGCTGGTTGCGGCCAATATGTTGTCGGGCCGCATTCTCGGTCCCATCGCCGGCATCGCGGCCGTGATGACGCGCGCGACACAGACCATGTCGGCCCTGCGGTCAATCGATCGCCTGATGGCGACGGAGCGCGAGCGGCCGCCGGAAAAGATCTTCGTGGCCCGCGAGATCACGAAGGGCAGCATCGAATTCCGCAATGTCAGCTTTTCCTATCCGGACAGCCCGGCGAAAGCCCTCGACGGCATCTCTTTCCACGTGAAGCCTGGCGAGAAGATCGGCATCATCGGCCGAGTCGGCTCAGGCAAGACCACGGTCGGCCGTCTGGCGACGGCGTTCTATCCGCCGAGCGAAGGCAGCATCCTGATCGATGGCATCGATATCCGGCAATACGACCCGGCGGACCTGCGCGCCGGCATCGGTTTTGTGCTGCAGGATACCGATCTGTTCTATGGCAAGCTGCGCGACAACATCACGCTGGGCCGTCCCGATGCGACCGATGAGGAAGTGCTCGCGGCTGCACGGCTGTCCGGCGTCGAGACCTTCATCGCCGGTCATCCGCAGGGCTACGACATGATGGTTGCCGAAGGCGGCCGTAGCCTGTCGGGCGGCCAGAAACAGGCGATCGGCCTCGCGCGTGTGCTGATCCGCAAGCCGCGCGTGTTGTTTCTCGACGAACCCACTGCGCATTTCGACGTGCGCAGTGAAGGTGAATTCCTCGATCGCCTTAAGACGCTCGCCAAGGGTGAGATGTCCATTATCGTCTCGACGCATCGCCCGTCGCTCCTGTCGCTAGTCGATCGCATTCTCGTGTTCGACAACGGCAAGATCGTCGCCGACGGTCCCGCCGATCAGATCCTGACGCGCTTGCGCCCGCAGCCGCAGGCTCCTCAAGCCGCGGGGAGGCCGGTCAATGTCGCAGTCTGATTTCGCATTTTCGAACGACGTTCGTGCGGCCATGGAAATGCGTACGCCGCGTACGGCGCGGATGTTGTTGATGACCGTCACCGGTCTGCTCGTCGTGTTCCTGCTGTGGGCACACTTCGCCGTGCTGGATGAAGTGAAGCGCGGTAATGGCAAGGTGGTGCCGTCGCGCCAGACCCAGGTGGTGCAATCGCTCGAAGGCGGCATCATCAGCGAATTGCTGATTCAGGAAGGCGCCATCGTCGGGAAAGATCAGCCGCTGGCGCGCATCGAAGATACCAACTTCGCGGCGCAGTTCGGCGAAATCCGCGAGCGGCGCGGTGCCATGGCTGCCCGCGTGATCCGACTGGAAGCAGAGACCTTCGGCAAGACCAACGTCGAGTTTCCGGAAGAACTCACGAAGCTTGCACCGCGTGCGGTTCAGACCGAACGCAGCGTATTCGACGCCCATATGCGCAAGCTTGCGCAGGACATCGACGTGATTGCCCAGCAGGAATGGCAGAAGAAAAAGGAAATCGACGAGCTCCGTGCGTCGGAAACCCGCTTCTCCGAGACGCTGACGCTGCTGACCCGCGAAACCTTGCTGACGCGCCGGCTCTATGAGCAGAAGGTCGTTCCCGAGATCGAGATGCTGCGGTCCGACCGGCAGGCCACCGACATGCGCGGTCAGCTCGCGGTGGTGCAGGCAACCATGGTCAAGACCGAGGCCGCCGTGAAGGAAGCGCAGTCGCGGCTTTTGAATATCACCACGGCATTTCGTTCCACGGCGGAAGATGATCTCGCGAAATCGCGCGGTGATCTCGCGGTCCTCGACGAAAACATCAAGTCCGCGCAGGATCGCGTTCGGCGCACCGAACTGCGGTCGCCGGTCTACGGCATCGTTAACAGACTTAACGTCACCACCATTGGTGCGGTCGTTGCACCTGGCGCCAGCGTGATGGAGATCGTGCCACTTGAGGATACGCTGCTGGTCGAGGGGCGCATTCGTCCGCAGGACATCGCCTTCATCCGTCCGGACCATGAGGCGGTGGTGAAGCTCAGCGCCTACGACTCTTCGGTCTATGGATCGCTTCACGGCCGGGTCGAACGTATCAGCGCCGATACCATCACCGACGAGAAGGGTGACAAGAACGAGCGCGGCGAGACGTTCTACCGCGTCATGGTGCGCACCGAAAAGAACCACCTCGGCACTGCCGAGCAGCCGCTGCCGATCATTCCCGGCATGGTGGCGACAGTGGAAGTCCTGACCGGCAAGAAGTCGGTGCTGGATTATCTCGTGAAGCCTGCGCGTATGCTGCGTGATGAGGCGTTTCGCGAACGCTGATAGCGCTACGGAGCATTTCCGCTGCTCCGTATGTTACCTTGCTCCCAGCCCGTCAGAGTCAACGAACTCTTAAAACGCAGGTTTCGCTAAAATTCGAGCGAATGCGTTGGTAGCCGATTGAGCGCGTTCAACGACATACCCGCACAGGTTGACGTGTTTTAACCGGCCTGAAGCAGCCCCCGATTTATCCCTGATGCCACAAGATCCGGACGGGGATCGACGCAATGACGTCGGCCGATGCTCCGGACAACGGGGCGTCAGTCATGTTGCGTATCGATCAGGCGCGGGCATTCCCGCGTGCGCTGGGGTTTGTGCTCGCCGGTGTCGTAAGCGTCAGCGCTTGCGATGGAGCATTTGCAAAATCACGCGCGAAGAAGACGGTGCTTGAGCGCTCCGTGATGGACACGCCGATCGCGGGCATGACCGCGCCGCCGGTCCGGTTCTTCACGATCAACCAGGTGCTGGCCAAGCGGGACAGCGAGAACCGTGCAAAGCCCGGCAATATCGAACTCGCATCCTTGGACGCGCCGCAGGGATCAGATGCCAAGGTGATCAGTGATGCGCCGTCTCCGGCCGCGATCCTGCCTGCCACGAGCGAGGAGCCGTTCGGCCTGTTCACGTTCCGCGCGCCTGAAGGGCTGCTATGGACGAAATGGCGCGGTGCGGAAGCGCGTATGCGCGCCGACTTGAAATCGATCGAGGATTGCAAGGCTGATAGCGAGAACTGCGTCGCCGGTGCGCGCAAGTTTGTCGCCGTCACGCGTTCCGCTGCCGAATTGGATCTGCGCACACGCGTCGAGGCGATCAATCGCGACGTCAACTATGCGATCCGCTATGTCGGGGACTATCAGCAGCACGGCGTCGCCGATCTGTGGAGTTCGCCGCTGGAGACGCTGTCCGCGGGTATCGGCGACTGCGAAGACTATGCGATCGCCAAATTCGCCATGCTCGCCGCAACGGGCGTGCCGGAGGCCGATATCAAGATGATGCTGGTGCGTGACATGGCGGTGCGCCAGGACCATGCGGTGCTCACCGTCCGTGTCGATGGCCGCTGGCTGGTTCTCGACAATCGCTACTCCCGACTGTCGGAAACACGTGATCTGCCGCATTTCATGCCGCTTTTCGCTATCGACCACAAAGGCGTCAGCCTGTTCGCCGCGCCCTATGCCGCGCGTCCGCATCATGAGAGCGAGACCGACATGTTGCCCGCGGCCGAGGTGGACGGCTTCGGCGGCGGCTCTTCCTTGCCGCTGGCGCTCTGAGATAGTTCGACAACACAACGTCGACAATCGGCCTGATATCGACGTTTTATGCGCTTCGCGATCTTGTACTTCCGTGCATCTTGGGCTCTTAATGCGCCAGGGTGAGGTCGACGAGGGGATTGAGATGCGCTTCAAGCACACGCTGTTGGGTTTGTTGGTGGCGGCTGGAATGGCTTCCGGTGCAACTGTCTCGCATGCCGAAGGCCTGCTTCCAGGCGCTGCCTTCTCCGTCGATTGTCAGAATGGGGCGGTCTACAAGCTGACCTCCGGCCGTGTGACCTTTCCCGGTGATATCGTCACCGGCCATCTGTACCTGACACCGCACCGTGCAATGCCTGTTCGCCTGATCCCGATGGGTGAAGGATATCGCTATGCAGGCCGTGGCGTATGGCTGGATGGCATTCGCGAGCACGCGCTGTTGTATCGGGCCAAGTATAGCCCGGTCGCGTGCGTCGTTACCCGCATCTAGACTTTTATCCTATCAATTATCTCCTGCGATAGCAGTCCTGCGATAGCGAGTTGCGTATCTGCGCAGCTTGCTGATTCACGTCTGTGCCCGGAGAAGAAGTCCGCGATCCCAGAGATTCGCGGAATGCGCACTGCAAATGGCGACCTTGCCATCTGGCTGTGATGCGAATGCGCTTTAAGCAACTGTCCCATTTCGAAATTTGCTCGCGAAGGGCGACCACTACGCGACGGTTCGCGCGGCTGTCGATATCGGCTCGCGAAAGCAAATTCAGCCGCCCGTCCAATATTGGCGGAGGTGCCTGTGGTTGTGAGCTGATTTCGTTGTTCAGTGCGAAATGAGAAGTCATCTTGCAAAGTATAAAATAAGTCGTTTTTTCGAATACTTTCTTATTTTTACAATAGATACGCCGTGATTTGTGGATTTTTCCGGACATTCCCAAAAATAGACTGTCTAGAAGAAGTATTACTGTCGAGCGGTTCATCTTTATTAATTCGCTGTTTCATTTTTGAACTTAACCAATGCAACGAAAACGCTTCAAATTTTACAGGTATTCATTGACGTCTCTGCGTTCTTAAGAATATTTTAACCCTCGCAGGACTTGGACGTTTTTCGGTCCGATCAGCTTGAGGTTGTAGTCATGAACGCTCCCGTATTGCTCGCGCAGCTCGCCGGTTCCACCACGCAGACCCCGCAGTCTCCGAAGAACCTGAAGCTCGAGAAGCCGCAAAATGGGCAGGCGATTTCGGTTCATCTAGACGGGAACACCAAGCTCGATTTTGCTGATATCGCGAGCGAGAAGCTGACCTTCGTCAGGGTCGGTGAAAAGCTCATCATCCTCTTCGACAATCAGTCGACGGTGACTGTCGATCCAGTGTTCGACTCGATGGGCAAGCCGCTCACCGATCTCGCATTCGACATGGGCTCCGATCGCACGCTGACAGGCGAGCAGTTCGCGCAAACATTTCCGATCACCACTGATCAGTCCGTTCTGCCCGCAGCCGGCGGTGCAACGGGCCCGACGGGCGGCGCGAATTTCGGTGATGCGACCGTTGGTGCGCTCGGTGCCTCGGGCGCGCGTCTCGCGCTGTTGACGGGCGAAGACACTGGCGGCGGCTTCGATCCGCTGGAAGATGGAACGCCCAATCCGTCGCCGATTCCGGGCGGCGTGACGGCTGTGACGCTGAATGAAGACGGCTTTGCGGAAGGCAATCTCGGCGGCACCGGTGACACGGGCGGCACCGCGACGTCCGTGACCGGTTCGCTCAATGTCGATTTCGGTACCGATGGTTCGAATCGCAGCTTCGCGTTCTCGCTCAATCAGCCGACGCTGGCCGGCCTGACCTCGGATGGTCAGACCGTTCAGCTCGCTTTCACCACCGTGAACGGCCAGCCCGTGCTGATCGGCTATGTCGGTGGCGATTTCAATGTCGCTGCCAATCAGGTCTTCACGGTATCCCTCGATGCTTCATCGCTGCAGGGCAGCTACACCTTCACGCTGTTGCGTCCGCTCGATCATCCGATCCATGGCACCGAAGACACGATCAATCTCTCGATCAACGTGATCGCGACGGATGGTAGTGGCGACACTGTGGCCGTCGCGATTCCGATCGGCATCAACGACGATACGCCGGTGATCGGCACGCCTGCCGATGCCGCGCTGACGGATCCGCTGTCCGGCAATCCAGCGACGCAGACGGGCTCACTCGGCATCTCATGGGGCGCCGACCGCTATAACGATCATGTCGATGGCGGCGTATCCGCGACCACCGGCGCAACGGGCGATCGCTCGGTCGTGTTTGCCAACACGCAGGTGACGGCCGCTGGCGACGGCACGACGGCGATCGGCACGCTGACGTCGCATGGCGAGACGGTGCACTACGTGCTGCTCGAAAACGGGACTGTGCTGGTCGCCTATACCGGCGACACGGCACCGACGAGTCTTGCCAGCCTGCAGCAGAGCGGCACGCCGAGCGGTGAAGGCGAGGGTGGCGAAGGCGGGATTGCCAACAACGTCGTCTTCGTCGTGACCCTGTCCGACGCCAGCAATAGCGGCAGCTATGTCGTCACCCAGTATCGTTCGCTGGATCACGACAATGGTTCAGCCACGTTCCAGAACATCGATCTAGCCTTCAACTTCACCGTGACGGACAGCGATGGCGATACGGTCAACGGCACGCTGCATGCGGTGATCGCGGATACGGTGCCGGTTGTGACCGGTCCGGCCGACGCAAGCACACTGAGCGAAGGCAACGGCGAAACGCCGCCGAGCGAAGGTGGCGAGGACATGCCCTCTTTGCTGGTGGTCGGCGGTTCGTTTACGCCGAAGGACACCGGCGCCGTATCACTGCACATCGATTGGCGTTCGGATAATCAAAATCCGAACACCCCGGGTGCTACGCATGATCGCTCGGTCACATTCACCGCTGCGACGCAAACCGCTCTCGAGAACCTCGGCCTGACTTCCGACGGCGCGACGATCATCTACACGATCTCCGCGGATGGCACTTTGCTGACGGCAACGACTGCTGCTACCGAAGGCCATAGCGCGCGCACCATCTTTACCGTGCAGTTGTCCGACAGCGGAAATGGCAGCTACGACTTCGCCTTGCTGGACAATCTGGACCATCGGGGCAGCTCCGAAGGCAGCCAGGCGCTGACATTTGGCTTCATTGCGACCGACAGCGATGGTGACTCGACGGCCCCAGCGAATTTCACGGTCAACATTACCGACGAAACTCCGTCCTTCACCTCCGAAGGCGTCGCGCCCCAGTTTGTCGATGAGGAGGGCAATGCCGGCGACACCTATGCGTCCGGCGATCTCGCTGGCGAAGCCAAGACCGCAACTGCATCGCTGAACATCGCGTGGGGCGCGGACGACGCCAATAACGTGGTCGATGGCGGCTTCACTGGTAGTGCTGGCGACCGTTCGGTGGTCTTTGCGAGCAATGCCGTCAGTTCGCTTCAGGCGCAGAACCTTACGTCGAATGGCGTCGCGCTGCAGTATATCCTGTCGACCGATGGTACGACGCTGACGGCCTATCAGGGTTCAGGCCGTCTCGATGGCGACAAGGTGTTCACCGTCACGCTGTCCGATCAGGGCAACGGTTCCTACAATTTCACGATGCTGGGTCATCTCGATCACCCGATTTCGGGCGTTGAAGACGATCTGACGCCGGTATTCAATTTCACGGCGCGCGACGCCGACGGCGACGCGATCTCTTCGAGCTTTTCGGTGACGATCAACGACGACGCGCCAGTGGTGCCAGTCACCACGCCGGTCAATCTGATTGTCAATGGCGACTTCTCCGCCGGCGACTGGTCGGGCGTCGCGAGCTGGGGCAACTACAGCACCAATGTCACCGGCTGGACCATCACCGGCGACCGTCTCGAGCGCGTCAATAGTGGCTATCTAGGTGCGACCTTGCCGAATGGCGGTCACATGGTGGATCTGGAAGCCTCGCCCGGCGACCTGACTCTGTCCCAGACCATTGGCGACATGACCACCGGCCAGACCTATCATCTGTCCTTCGCGATCGGCGAAGCGACGGGGCCGTATGGTGCACATCTGGAAGTGTATTGGAACGGCACCCTAGTTGGCAGTTATTCGCCACAAACCGGCGCGATGCAGACCATTGATCTGACTGTCGTTGCCGATGGCACCAGCAACACGCTGTCGTTCAAGGAAACGGGCGCCATCGATAACAGCGGCACCTTCCTCGCCAATGTCAGCCTGACGGCGGCGGCGGTCGGCATCGTCGATGAAGACGGTTTGGCCAACGGCGTGGCAGGCGGTGTCGGCGATGTCGCCGGGCAGGCGACCGTGGTCACTCATGCGCTGAATATTTCGTGGGGCTCAGACAACGGCAACAGCGTCGTTGATGGCGGCATCACGGGCTTGCCCGTGAATGGTGACCGCGCCGTTACTTTCGATGCGTCGAATGTGAGCGCACTGTCGGCCTTGGGCCTGACCCACAACGGCACCGTGATCACCTATCAAATCTCTGCCGACGGCACCAAGCTGATCGCCTCGGCAGGAGAGCAAGAGATCTTCCACGTCGCGCTGTCCGACGTGGACAGCGGCTCCTACACTTTCACGCTGACCGGCACCATCGATCACCCGCTGCATTCGGTCGAAGACAACGTGACGCTGAACTTCGCGGTTCGTGCGACTGACAGCGATGGTGACAGCATTCCCACTTCATTTGCGGTTCTGGTCAACGACGACGCTCCGTCGATCGGCAAGATCGGCGATCAGACGATTGCAGAAACCACCAGCACCGAGTTCTCCAATACCTTCCTGACTCAGACTCTGTCTGACGTTTCGTTGAATATCTCGTGGGGCGCGGACGACAACAATTCCGGCGCGTTCAATCGCTCTGTCGCCTTCGATGCCGCGCTCGCCGGTACGGCACCGAGCGGTCTGACTTCGAACGGCGTTGCCTTGATCTATGTGCTGTCGGCTGACGGCACCGGGCTGACGGCCTATCGTTTCGACGGCACCAATTATATCGGAGTCGGTGGCGGCAATCTCGGTACCTCGCCATCGGATGCTGCACGCGTGTTCAGCGTGCAACTGTCGGATCTCGGCAACGGCAGCTACACGTTCAAGCTCTACGACAATCTCGATCACAAGACGGGCGACGGGACGTCGCTCAATCTCTCGTTCGGTTTCACCGCGACCGACAGCGACGGCGACACCACGCCGGTTTCCAATTTCAACATTGTCGTTACCGACAACGTGCCGTTGCTGGTCGGTAATGCCGACATCGGCGCGCTCACGGAAGCGGGGCTGCCGACAGTCTCGTCGACCTTTGGTAACCTTGGCATCGACTGGAATGCCGATGATCGTGGTTCGGCCCATCTTGAATTCGCAAAGGATTCCAATGGCCTGGCCATCGTTCCGCAGGGTCTGACCTCGGACGGTGTTGCGCTTGCCTACACTGTGCGCCTCGCGGCCAACGGTGTTGATGAAGAGCTCGTCGCCTACAAGGTCGGCGACACTGTGGACCATCCGGTCTTCATCGTTGCGCTGAATGGTCTGGTCAATCCGGCCTTCGCTGCCACGCTGTTCCAGAATCTCGACCATGTAGGCGCTGGTAACGACAACAGCCTGACGCTCACCTTTACGGCGCATGCGATCGATGGCGATGGTGATACGGTTGATCGCACCTTCACGATCACCGTCGCAGACACCAAGGCGACGATCGGGACACCTGCGTCCGCTCAGGCGGACGAGGACGCATTCGGCAATCCGGCCGGGCTCAGCCTGATCACGGACAGTGCCATCGACACCGATAACAACAACCGCACAGTCGGCGGCAAGCTCAACATTTCCTGGGGCAGCGACGATTCCAATACGGTCGTCAATGGCGGCATCACCGGCGCTCCGGTGGCCGGCGATCGCGCCGTGACATTCGACGCGTCGAATATCACGACGCTGCTTGGCCTGAACCTGACGCATAACGGAGCGGCGCTGAGCTATCAGATCAGTGCCGACGGCCAGACCCTGACTGCGAAGGCGAATGGCGAAGAGATCTTCAACGTCAAGCTGTTTGACGTCGACAGCGGCTCCTACATCTTCACGCTGACGCGTAACCTCGACCATCCCGACCACTCGGGTGAGGACAATCTGAACCTGACCTTCAAGTTCATCGCGACGGATTCCGATGGCGATGCAACGACTGCGACGTTCGATGTTGCCGTCAACGATGATAGCCCTGTGATCGGCACTCCGGCATCGACCCAGGCCGATGACAGTGCGCTCGGCAATGTGTCAGGTCTGTCGATCATCACGGACTCGAGCGTCGATACCGACACCAACAGCAAGACGGTCGGCGGCAAACTCAATATCTCCTGGGGTGCCGACGACGGCAACAATCTCGGCAATGTCGGCATTACCGGTGCTTCCTCGGTCAACGGCGATCGCGCCGTGACGTTCGATGTGAACGCGACCAATACGGCACTTAACGCGCTTCATCTGACCCATGACGGTACGTCTCTGGTCTATAGCTACAGCTCGGGTAATTCGCTGCTGACGGCGAAGGCCAACGGCGCGACCGTGTTCACGGTGCAGCTGTCGGATGACGGTTCGGGTAAATACATCTTCACGCTTGTCGACAGCTTCGATCATCCGACCCACGGCACGGCAGATAATCTCAATCTGACCTTCAGTTTCATCGCCACCGACAGCGATGGCGACAAGGCGACCTCCACCTTTGCGGTCGCCGTCAACGACGATCTTCCGACCATCGGCAGCCCGGCTGCATCGCGAGTCGATGAGGACGATCTCTCCGCCGGAAATCATGATGGCCTTGTGCCGATCACTGATGTGACGGTCGATACCGACAGCAGCCGACTGACCGTGGGCGGCAAGCTCGGCATTTCGTGGGGCGCCGACGACGGCAACAGCTCCGTCAACGGCGGCGTTAGCGGCGCGTCGGTGAACGGCGATCGCGCCGTCACCTTCGATAGCGCGACGACGGCTGCGCTGACCTCGCAGCATCTCTCTCAGGGCGGCGTTGAGCTGACCTATGTCATCAGCAACAACGGCACGGTGCTGAAGGGCATGGCCGGTACGGCGGAAGTGTTCAGCGTCACGCTGTCCGACCAGAACGACGGTTCGTACATCTTTACGCTCAAGGGCAAGCTCGACCATCCGGATACGACAACCGAAGACAATATCGACCTGACCTTCAATTTCACCGCGACGGACAGCGATGGCGATACGGCCACGTCATCCTTCAAGGTCACCGTCAACGACGATGCTCCGACTGCCGCTGGCGAAACCGCCACGGTGGCGGAAGCGTCGCCGGCTGTGGGCACCGGCAATATCATTCTGGCTTTCGATCGCTCGGGAAGCATGAGTGACGATCCGGATGGCTCGGGTGGTTTCTCGTCGCGCCTTGCGCTGGCGAAGGCTGCAGCCATTAATCTCTTGAATACGAGTAATGCCGATCAGGTTCTGATTGTGACATTCTCGGACAACGCCACGTCCTCGTCCTGGATGACCAAGGCGCAGGCGATCGCGTATATCAACAGCAACTCGTTCCCGGGAACGAACGGTGGCACGGACTACGACAACGCCACGGCCGCAATCCAGGGCGCCACGATTCCGTCTGGCGGTACCTCGGTCTACTTCTTCACCGATGGCCAGCCGACAGGTAGCGGCGGTCTCAACAGCACGGAACGTGCTGCATGGGAAAGCTTCCTGCAAAGCAAGAGCATGACGTCCTACGCCGTCGGCGTGGGTAACAGCATCGGCGCCAACGATCCCGACCTCAACGATGTCGCCTATCCCGGCTCACCGCTGATCATCACAACGGCCAACGATCCGGCGCTGCTCGGAACCATCACGCCGACGCTGCCGACCTCGGTTGCCGGCAATATTCTCAGCAATGACCACTTCGGCGCCGATGGCGGGCGGATTCTGTCCATCATGATCGGCAGCGTCACCTATACCTGGAACGGCTCGTCGACCATCACCAAGAGTGGGGGGGAAACCGGTACGATCTCCGGCAATGCGTTGTCGATCGACACAGGCATCAACGGTCACCTGAACTTCAACTTCTCGACCGGCGCCTGGAGCTACAACGCGCCGTCCCAGCTCGTGACCAACACGACCGAAACGTTCTCCTACACATTGATCGATGGCGATAAGGACACCGCCGGCGCCAATCTGGTCATCAGCGTCACCGCGGTGAACGACGCGCCGACCAACACCGTTCCGACCGCGCGCGTTGTGAATGAAGACACGGCGATCGTTTTCAGCTCCGGCAATAACAACGCGATCTCGATCGCGGATGCCGATCACAACGGTGGCAACGAAACCGTCACGCTGTCGGTGCTGCACGGCAATCTGACGTTGTCGGGTCTGAGCGGTCTCACCGTGACCGGAAATGGCACGGGCAATGTAACCGTCACAGGCACGGTTGCGGCAATCAATTCCGCGCTGAACGGCCTGAGCTATCTGCCGTCCGACAACTACAACGGCGCTGATACGCTAACGATCGTGACCAACGACAACGGCAATAATGGCGTGGGGGGCGCCAAGAGCGACACCGATACGATCGCCATTACCATCAACCCGGTGAACGATGCGCCCGTCATCACGCCGGAAACGCGTGAAGTCTCGTATATCGAGAACGGTAACGATCTGAAGCTGCTGTCGAACGCAGTGATTACCGATCCGGACAACCCGACCTCGCTCAATGGCGGCTTCATCTCCGTCACGCTCGGCAACACCGTTGCTGGCGACCAGCTGCAGATTGCTGACAACAGCAATGTGCGCCTGCAAGGTAATAACGTGCAGATCTCCAACGGCTTCGGCGGCTGGACGACGATCGGCACGATTTCGGCCGGCGGCTTCGGCGGTACGTCCGTCACTATCACACTGAATTCGAATGCCGATGTGGCTGATGTGCAGACTGTCGTCCGCAGCCTGGCGTTCTATTCGAGCTCCGACAATCCGACCGGCGTGGACCGCACGGCGACCATCACCTTCAATGATGGCGGCCATGACGGCAGCGGCGGCGCACTGTCCGACTCCTCAACCGTCACCGTCCATGTGACGCCGGTCAACGATGCGCCGGTGATCGCCGGCGGTTCCGAGCGCTCGGTTTCGGTCGCTGAAAATAGCACGGCGGTCACCACTGTGACCTCGACCGATCCGGATGGCGGCACGCCGACTTATTCGATTGTGCAGACCGCAGGCACCGACTGCGCGAAGTTCACGATCAATCCGGTTACAGGCGCCCTGAGCTTCGTCAACGCGCCCGATTACGAGAATCCGACCGATGTTGGCGGCACCAACGGCAACAACACCTACGAGGTTGACGTTCGCGTGTCGGACGGGAATGGGGGTACGGCCGTTCAGACCATCAACGTCACCGTCACCAATGTGAACGAAGCGCCGGTGCTGGCGCCGAACTCGAATTCCGTCAGCTACACGGAAAACGGCAGCGCGCTGAAGCTGATGCCGACTGCATCTGTGACCGATCCGGATAGCCCGTCGAGCTTCGTGGGCGGTTCGATCACCGCCTCGCTCGGTGCGACCGCGGTCAGCGGCGACCAGCTGGTATTCGCCGGTAGTAGCGGCGTCTCGCTGGTCGGCAATGTCATCTGGATTGGTTTCACCGTGGTCGGAACCGTGAGCGGTTACGGCACTTCAAACATGACGGTCAGCCTCGCGGCCGGCGCCACCGACGGCAATGTGGAAACGGTGCTGAAGGCTCTCGCCTATCAGTCGACCTCTGAGAACCCGACCGGAGCAGATCGTACGGTGACCGTTACCTTCAACGACGGCGGCAATGACGGCAGCGGCCCGGCGTTGTCCGATACGTCGACTGTCACCATCCATGTGACGCCGGTGAACGATGCGCCGGTTGCCATCAACGACACGGGCTCGGCTACGGAGAGGGGCGGCGTTGCCAATGCCACCGGCGGCAGCAATGCCACCGGCAACGTGCTCAGCAACGACAGTGATGTCGACGATCTCCAGACCTCGCTGGTGGTCTCCGGCGTGCGCGTCGGCACCGCTGGCAGCACCGGGACCGTCGGTTCGACTCTGACCGGCGCGCATGGCTCGCTGGTCCTCAATGCCAACGGGACCTACACCTATGTCATCGACGAGACCGATGCGCAGGTGCAGGCACTGAACGTCAATGGCACGATCACGGATACTTTCACCTATACGGTCCGGGATCCGAGCGGTGCGATCGATACGGCCCAGCTCACGATCACCATCAACGGTGCCAATGATGCACCGGTGGCGACCGACGATACGGGCAGCGCCACCGAAAAGGGCGGCGTCAGCAACGGTAGCGGCGGTGTCACCGCGACGGGCAATGTGCGGACCAACGACAGCGATGTCGACAACACGACATCCTCGCTGGTCATTTCTGCCGTTCGCACCGGCGCAGAAGCCGGCACGGGCACGGCAGGTACAGTCGGTTCGTCACTGGCTGGCCAGTATGGCAGCCTCAAGCTCAATTCCGACGGTAGCTACACCTACACGGTCACGGAAACGAACAGCACGGTCCAGGCTCTGAACGTCGGTCAGTCTGTCACCGAAACCTTCACCTATACGGTGCGCGATGCGGGTGGTCTTACCGACACAGCCCAGCTCGTGATCACGATCAATGGCGCCAACGACGCGGCTGTCATCACCGGTAACGTCACCGGCTCGGTGACGGAAGCGAGCGGCGTTGCCAACGCTACGCCCGGAATCCCGACTGCGACCGGCGATCTCAACGTGACCGATGTGGACAATGCTGCGATCTTCACGGTGCAGAGCAATGTCACGACCAGCTACGGCACCTTCTCGATCGGTGCCGACGGCGCCTGGACCTATAATCTGAACAACGCCAACAGCACGGTTCAGGGCCTTAACAACGGCGGCACGCTTCACGACCTGATCACCGTCACAACGGCGGACGGTACGTCGAAGCAGATCGACGTTACCATCAACGGTGCCAACGACGCTGCAGTTGTGTCTTCCGCAACGGTGAACCTCACCGAGACCAATTCGGCTGCGTCCATCAGCACCATGGGCTCGCTGACGATCACTGACGTCGACAACCCTGCGACCTTTGTCGCCCAGAACAATGTCAACGGCACTTACGGCAAGTTCTCCATCACCTCTGCAGGGGCATGGACCTACACCGCTAATAACGCCCATGACGAGTTCCAGGTCGGTCAGACCTATACCGACACGTTCTCTGTCAGCGCAGCGGATGGCACCCTGACCACGGTTGTGATCAACATCGCCGGCACAAATGACGCGCCTGTGCTGACCGTGACCAATGGCAGCAGCGGCAGCATCGGCGACGGCTTCCAGAGCGGCGGCTATACCGGCTCGACCGGCAGCCCGAACCTGTGGACCACCAACTGGACCGAAGTCGGCGACAACAACTCATCAAGCAACGGCGACATCCGAATTTCATCCAGCGGCGGTAACTCTTACGTCCGACTGGGTGATAGCGACGGTTCAAATTCATCCTTGCAACGCACGGTCGATCTCAGTGGGACGTCATCGGCCACGCTGACCTTCGACTATCGGCGCGTTGATCTCGATAGTTCGAGTGACCAGGTTTTCGTGCAGGTCTCGACCGATGGCGTGAACTTCACGCAAATTGCTGTGATCGGTGGTGGAAACTTCGACGACAATGGCTTCTTGAGCGCCAGCATAGATCTCTCAGCCTACCGTTCGAGCACAACGACGATTCGCTTTGTGGCGTCGGGTGGGCTTGGCGACAGCGATTACGTCTATCTCGATAACGTCAATATCTCCTACAGCAACGAGCCAACTTTCACCGAGAACGGCTCGGCGGTCGCGATTATCACCAACGCGACGCTGTCCGATGTCGACGATGCAAACATGGCGTCGGCCACAGTTGTCCTGACCAACAAGCAAGCGGGTGATCAGCTCTGGATCAACAGCACGGCTCTGTCGAACGGTTCGACCGGCACCGTGAACGGCGTGTCCTACCTGGTGGCGGAATCCGCTGGCGCAATCACCATTACCTTCAGCGGGGCCGCGACCAAGGCGGCCTATGAGCTGGCCATCGAGGCGGTGAAATACGCCAGCACCAGCGAGAATCCGTCCACGACGGATCGCTCGTTCCAGATCACCGTCAATGACGGACACGACAATTCCAATACCGGAACGGCTGTCGTCCATGTGATCGCTGTCAATGACGCACCGCTGGCGGTGAACGACACCGGCGCGGCGACCGAAAAGGGCGGCGTGGCCAACGGCACCGGCGGCAGCAACGCTACCGGCAATGTGCTGAGCAACGACACCGATGCCGAGACTCCCAGCGCATCGCTGATCGTCTCTGCCGTTCGGACCGGTACGGAAGCCGGCAGCGGCGCGTCCGGCACGGTTGGTTCGTCGCTGCTGGGCACTTATGGCACGCTGACGCTGAATGCTAACGGCAGCTACACCTATGTTCTCAACGATAACAACGGCACCGTCCAGGCGCTGAATGTCGGTGGAACGCTGACCGATACTTTCACCTACACGGTGAAGGATCCGAGCAATCTGACCGATACCGCCCAACTTGTGATCACCATCAATGGCACCAACGATGTGGCAGTGATTTCGGGCACGATCACGAGCTCGGTCATAGAGGCCGGAGGTGTCAACAACGCGGTAACCGGCACACCTACTGCGACAGGCATGCTGACTGACACCGATGTCGACAATACGCCGAACACCTTCACGGCTGTATCGGTGGCGACCGGTACGACCAACGGTTACGGCACCTATACGATGACCGCAGGCGGGGTGTGGACCTTCACGCTGAACAATGCCAACGCCGCGGTGCAGGCGCTCAATGTCGGCCAGACGCTGACGGACACGTTCACCGCGCAGACGGTGGATGGCACGTCGCAGGCGGTGACCGTGACTATCAACGGCACTAACGATGCTGCGGTGATTTCGGGTACGACCACCGGCGGTGTGATCGAGGCCGGCGGTGTCAGCAACGCGACGGCTGGCACGCCCACTGCGACGGGCACGCTGACCGACACCGACGTCGACAACACGCCGAACGCCTTCCAGGCAGTGTCGTCCGCGACCGGCACGACCAATGGTTACGGCACCTATACGATGACTGCCGGCGGGGTGTGGACCTATACGCTCAACGACAGCAATCCTGCGGTTCAGGCGCTGAACTCTGGTAACACGCTGACCGATACCTTCACGGTCAAGACGGCGGATGGCACGTCGCAGGTGGTGACCGTGACCATCAATGGCACCAACGATGCCGCAGTGATCTCCGGCATTACCTCCGGAAGTGTGATCGAGGCTGGTGGCGTCGACAACGGCATTGTTGGCACGCCGACGGCGACCGGCACGCTGACGGATACGGACGTCGACAACACGCCGAATACGTTCCAGGCGGTCGCGGCCGGTGCGGCCACAACGGGTGGTTACGGCACCTATGCGCTGACTGCTGGGGGCGTGTGGACCTATACGCTCAACAACGCCAATCCGACGGTTCAGGCGCTCGGCGCTGGTGGGGTCTTGACCGACACCTTTACGGTCAAGACCGCGGATGGCACGCCGCAAGTGGTGACGGTCACCATCCACGGCGCCAACGATGCGCCGGTGACGGTGAATGACGTTTACACCATCAATGAAGATCAGATCCTGACGGGCGTCAACGTTCTGGCGAACGACAGCGATCCCGAGGGCAGTACCCTCCAGAGGGTCGGCAATCTCGGTGGCTTCTTGGGGCCGTTTGCATCGGCGAGTCTGACGCAAAGCGGTGATCTGACCGTAACGCCCACCGTGAACGGTAGCGGCATCGTGGTCCTGACCTATCAGGCATCCGACGGAACCCTGTCAACCCAGGGCACCATCACGGTCAATGTTCGCCCCGTCGCCGACGCGGCGGTGCTGACGGCCTCGGGCGGCAACGAAGACAACGCCTTTGCCATCCACATTGCCTTGGGCGATACCGACGGTTCGGAGAAGGCCACCCATATCGAACTCAGCGGTTATCCCGCCGGGACGACCTTCAATCAGGGTTCGCTGCAGGGCGGCGTTTGGGTCATCGACAATCCTGCCGGGATCGACCTCGCGCACCTCACCGCAACGACACCCACCAATTACAACGGTACGTTCAACCTCGGTGTAAGTGTGACGGTCGTCGATCACGCCACGCTCACCACGGGCCTCGTAACCGATACTGCGACGTCGACTGGCACGATCGCAGTGACGGTCAATCCTGTTAACGATGCGCCGGTGCTGACGGCGGACGATGCGACGCTCACCGAAACGGCGGGCACGGACGCCGGGCTGCTGAGCACGACCGGCAATATCCTGAGCAACGATCACGACGTCGATGGCGACACGCTCAGCGTCAAGACCATCCGGGCGGCGAACGGCGTCCCGACCGATGAAAGTCCCATCGCCATCGCTCCGGGCGGCAATGCGACTTCGCATGGCATCTACGGCGATCTCGTGATGCATTCGGACGGTAGCTACACCTATACAGCGAATGCCGCCTTCGATGCGCTGGCGGATGGCGTCCAGAAGACCGACGTCTTCAAGTATGTCGCGACCGACGGTAACGGCGGCGATGTCGCGCAGTACCTGACGGTTCACCTCACCGGTGTTAATGATACTCCGGTCCCGGTCGACGACGATCAGAACCTGACCGATACCGCGGCTATCGACGCGGGTACGGTGAAAACGTTCGCCGGCAGTGTTCTGGCCAACGATCACGACGCAGAGAACGACCCGCTCACGGTGATCACGATCCGGCCAGATGCGCAGTCAGGCCCGACCTATCTCAACGGCGCCACGACGGTTGCGCACGGCGTCTATGGTGATCTCACGATCAATCCGGACGGCACCTACACCTATACGCCCAATGCGAACTACGATGCGCTCGGAGCGGGCGTATCAGCCACTGACGTGTTCAAGTACGGCGCATCGGACGGCAACAGTGCCCATGGCGGTTTCCTGACGTTCCACATCACCGGCGGCAACGATCCCGCGGTGTTCACCGGCATCGATACGACGGGTCTGACCGAGTCAAACGTGGCCCAGTCGACCGGCGGCACGCTTGTTGTCAATGACGTCGACGGCGCCGACACGCTCGTGCCGCAGGCCAACGCGGCAGGCAGCAACAACTACGGCGTCTTCAACGTCAATGCCGACGGCACCTGGACCTACACGATGAACTCGGCGCATGGCGAGTTCGTCGCGGGTCAGACTTACACCGACAAGCTGACGGTCCACTCGGCCGACGGCACCGCGCATGATTTGACCGTGAACATCCTTGGTACCGACAACAACCATGCGCCAGATCTCGTCAATGGGACCTACGGTGGCACGGTGACGGGGCAGGTACATGCGTTGCCAGCCAGCGCGCTGGTCAACGGCAGCTTCGAGTCAGGGGGCACGGGATGGACCGTTGCAAGCCAGGCAGGTGGCGCGGCCTTCTCGTCGAACTTCCCGGCTGATGGTTCGGGGAATTTCACCGCCAACTCATTTGGCCAGGTCACAGGCATCCAGACGCAATTGACGCAGGTCGTCGATACGCTTCCGGGTCTCCAATACACCTTGTCTTTCCAAGTCTATACGGTGTCGACGACCCCCGGTGGCCATGTCTTCGTGAACTGGAACGGCACGCAGGTCCTGGCCGTTGCAACTGGTCAGGCTATAGGCGGCTATCACACCTTCACCGCCACGGTCACGGGGACAGGACACGACACCCTTCAGTTCGCCGTCGACGATCCGAACAACAATCCTGCAACCTACGATTCCTGGCGGTTTGACGCGGTTTCGCTGACGCCGGCTACGCATTACGAAGCGACCAGCGGAACGATCGCGTTCAGCGACGCCGATGTGTCGGACGTTCACTCGGTAACGGTCACGACGCCGGTGGGAAGCAACTATATCGGCAACTTCGTGTCGACGGTCGATGAGGCCACCCATCAGGTCAAGTGGACTTTCTACGCCAGCGACAGTGCCCTGCAGGCGTTGTCCTCCAATTCTGTCGATCAGACCTACACGTTGAAGATCGACGACGGCCATGGCGGGTTCGATACGCAGAACGTGACGGTGACGCTTGCCAAGCATATCGACGCGGCGCCGGTCATCACCTCGTCGGCCCAGGCCGGCTTTGCAACCGAGGATGCGTCGGTCGGCATCGTCAATCTGGTCCAGAACCCGACCTTCGAATTGCCGAACATCTACAATCCTGTGCTGACGCCGTGGACCGTCAGCGGTGCCGGCGTGGCGCACATCTATGGCAGCGGCGCCAACGGCAGCGTCGATGCAGCCTACCTCGATCAAAACACGACGCTCAGCCAGACCATCACGACGCAGATCGGAACGACCTACACGATCGACTTCTTCATGCACAATTACGGCACGCCGTTCAGCGTCAGCGTCAACGGAACACCCGTCTGGACAACGAGCAACGTCGTCCCGAATTGGACAGAATATTCGGTGACGTTTACTGCGACGTCGACATCGACCGTGTTGTCCTTCGCCACCACGGGCGTGAACGGCGCCGACATTGACGAAGTTTCGGTCCAGGCGGGAACCAAGCACATCGTCGAGGGGATCGAAACGAACGCGGGAACGATCACCTATACCGACGCCGATTTGATGGACACCCACACCGTCGCGGCGAGTGGGCCGACGTTCACATGGTCGGGCGGCTCGCTGTCGCAGGCCCAGATCACCGCATTGACAAATGCCAGCTCGTTGACATTGAACGCGACCGACAGCACGGGGACCGGACAGGGATCAGTCGCGTGGAAACACAGCATCGCTGACAGTGCGATCCAGTTCCTGAACGCAGGCCAGACCTTGACCGAGACCTATACGGTCACGATCGATGACGGCCAGGGCGGCACCACGTCCCAGCAGGTGACGATCACGATCAACGGCACCAACGAGCCGGTCGCACCGACGGGTCAAGCAGGTACGCTCGCTATTACCGAAGACGTGACGCGCGTCCTGACGCTGAGCGATTTCGGCTACAGCGATGCCGACGGCGACGTAGCCGCGGGCGTGACCATTACATCGCTATCGATCAGCAGCAGCCGGGGCATACTGCTGTATGGAAGTTCCGCGGTCACGGCTAACCAGTTCATCTCTGCGGCCGACATTGCTGCCGGCATGCTGAGTTTTGCGCCGAAGGATAATAACTTTAGCGGCAGTGGCACCTTCACCTTCAAGGTAAAGGACGCAACTGGCATGAGCGACGCCACGGCCCGTACCATGACTCTTGCATTCGACGGGACGGATCGTACTGACACTACGGCAAGCGGTGGGAGCACGGATACAACCCAGGTTACGCTGAACTCCGGCTACGTCTCTTACTTCGAGAACGGCGGTAGCGGCGATACGCTTCGCATCAACGCGTCGTCGGCTACGACATTCACAAACCTGAACTTCCTGCAGAGCAGCAACAATCTTGAGGTTGGCTGGTCTACCAGTTCTGCGACGGGGTATGCGACACTGCTTGACGAGTATGTCTTCACCAGCAGCAGCAACAATAATACGTTCGAGAGTTTCCAATTTCAGAATGGTGGGAGCTACTTGGGGTACTCGCTTTCGTCGTCTGCCTATGTTGTGTCGCGCGCAATGACGACCACGACCGCTGGCATGGTCATTATCGCTGGATCGGAGGCGGGAGATACCATCAGCACTCTCAATTCCAACGGCAACAACCTGTTGTTCGGTAACGGCGGCAGCGACACCATCACCGGCGGTTTCGGCAACGATCTGATCGTCGGGGGTCTCGGCGACGACACGCTGAGCGGTCGAAACGGAAGCGACGCCTATGTGTTTGGCCTCGCCGACGGCAACGACACGATCAATGATTACTGGGCCAGCAATAGCGACTTCGACCGTATCGTCATCAAGACAGGTGGCGCGGCGATGTCCGGTCTGTTCGCCTATGACAATGATCCCAATACGTTCTACGGCGACCTGGTGATCCAGTATAACGGCCAACAGGTCACGATTCAGAACCATTTCTATATGAATGGCTTCCAGGTCGAGTTGATCAACTTCGACGGTGGTTCGGTATACGGTTACAACCTCGGGACCAGCGACTATGCGATCGTGAACGGCCTCACTGCGGATCCGTCCGAAGTCAACGGCTACCGCACGATTTCCCTGTCATCTGGAAACAACTTCGTTGCCGGCGAACTTGATACCGCTAACAAGATCACTGGCGGCAGCGGCAATGATTTAATCTTCGGCGGAGACCAGAGCGATATCCTCGCCGGCGGAAACGGCAATAATCTGATCGTTGGCGGACATGGCGATGACACGCTCAGCGCCGGTACTGGCAACGACGTCTACGCTTTCGGCATGACCGACGGGACCGATCGGATTACCGACGTCAGCGGTACCGATGCGATCTTCATCGCAACGCACGGTGCCGCGATGTCGATGCTCACGGCGACGGACAACAACAACGGCACCACGCACGGCGATCTGGTGATCCAGTACAATGGCCAGCAGGTCACGGTGATGAATCATTTTGACGGCGGTTCGTCGGGCGCGAATTCGATCGAATCGATCGCATTCGATGGTGGCTCGGTCTACGGCTACGACCTAGGTACCTCCTCCTACGCCATCAGCAACGCCGATCCGAGTAACGCAGGCGGTGCCCGCACGATCGACCTCTCCGCGTCGTCCGCGCAGAACTTCATTGCGGGCGAGGATGGTGCTGCCAACGTGATCACGGGCGGCGGCGCCAAGGATCTGATCTTCGGCGGCAGCCAGAATGACACACTGTCGGGCGGTGCCGGGAATGATCTGATCCAGGGCGGAGCCGGAGACGATATCTTGATGGGGGGGCTTGGTAACGACGTCTTGCGGGGCGGCTCGGGAGCCGACACGTTCAAGTTCGGTGCGGGTCACATTGGCGCGGCGAACCTCGATTCGATCCTCGATTTCAGCAACGCCGAAGGCGACAAGATCGATATATCGGGCTTGCTCGACGGCATTGCTGGCGTGCAAGCGGATGGTTCGAACATCAATAACTACGTTCATCTGACGCAGAACGGAGGCAATGTCCTCGTGCAGGTCGATACGACCGGTGCCGGCAATTTCTCCGGCAACACGCATGATGTTGCAACGCTGGTCGGCTATGGCACCAGCAATGCTGATATCGTGAACATGGTGTTCAAGAACACAGATCACTCAATGACTGTCTGATGACCGACGCGGCTGGCGATCCCGGCCGTGTTGCTTCAACGAATTGCAAAAGCCCCCGATGATCGGGGGCTTTTCATTTGGTTACGTATGATTGAACTCGTTGGTGTACCTAAATCTTCTGCCCCGCCGGTGTCTTCGGCCCCGCCGGAACGCTGCCACTCCCGCCCACATCGATCCTGATCCGCTGCACCTCCGTGCGCCCGGCCGGATACTTCACCTCGATGGTCACTTCATCACTGCCGACGAAGTCCGCCTTCGATTGATAGAAGGCGATGAACCCTGGCACTTCGAGCGCGAGGCACTGTTTGTAGTTGGTGGCGCTCACCTTGCCGCGCTTGATGCTGACGGTGCCGTTCGCAGGTGGGGTCACCATGCGCAAAGCGGGCAGGGTGCCCGAGGTGCAGTCGGGCTGGACGTTAAGATAAACGCCGACCTGGAAGTTGCGCGCGGTCGGGCCCTTGGCGGTCCGCTCGACGACAGACGGTGTCGCTGCAGGCGGCACCGGCGAGGGCGTCTGCGCCCAAAGGGCGGTTCCGGAACCGGTTCCCGCCAGAGTGCTTATGACGAGACTCAGCGCGACGACCGGCTTCCGAAACATGGAATTTCTCTCGATTGGCGGGTGATAACAGCGCGTCGCGACATCCCAAGGATGCAGCAAAAGTGCTGTCATATCAATGGATGGGGCGCCCATGGGCCGGGTTAATGAGGGGCGGTTGGCCGGTCTCACGACTTGGTGTAATTCTTTGAATCAAAACGTGTTTGGGTAGCTCCGCGGGGCAATCGCCACATCTGTGGCGGGCATGCTAGGAGAACTCACGGCGCAAGTATGGTGAATCGCCGCGCCGGCTCTTAAGAATTCTGAGGTTTGTTGAATGGTGTCGAAAGAAACTTCCGCAGCGAAGGATGCGGTGCGCACGCTGCGTGTCGGCGTCGTGGGCGCAGGTGTCATGGGCACCAATCATGGCCGCGTGCTGGCCGGGCTGCCGGGCATCGAAATGGTCGGCATCGTCGATCCCATGCTCGAACATCGCACCCGCGCCGAGAAACTGATCGGCTGCAAGACCTTTGCCGATCTGGACGCACTGCTGGCCGCTGGCGTCGATGCCGTGACCATCGCAGCGCCCACTCACTTGCATCACGAAGTTGCGCTCGCCTGCATCGCCAAGGGCATCCATGTCCTGGTCGAGAAGCCGATAGCATCGACCGTGAAAGAGGGACGCGAGATCGTCGATGCCGCGCAAAAGGCTGGCGTGACTCTGATGATCGGCCATGTCGAGCGTTTCAACCCCGCCGTCGCCACCATCAAGAAGGCGATCGAGGGCGAGGATATTCTGTCGATCGGCATCACACGCGTCGGCCCGTTCCCGCCGCGCATGTCCAATGTCGGCGTTGTCATCGATCTCGCCGTGCATGACATCGACCTGATCCGCTGGTTCACCGAGAGCGACATCGTCGAGGTGCAGCCGCAGCTCGCCTCCGCCGTCGCCGAGCGCGAAGACATCGCGCTGCTGCAGTTCCGCACGGCATCCGGCGTGCTTGCCCATATCAACACCAACTGGCTGACGCCGTTCAAGGCGCGCACCGTCACGGTCGCAACGCGCGGCAAATATGTGATGGGAGATCTGCTGACCCGGCAGGTCACCGAATGTTTCGGCTTCAAGACCGATGGCAGCTATTCGATGCGCCATCTGCCGGTCGGGCAGGACGAGCCGTTGCGCGCCGAATTGATGGCGTTTCTCGATGCGGTGCGCACCGGCGGCGTGCCGGCTGTGACCGGCGAGGAGGGCGTCGCCTCCCTCGAGATCGCGATCCAGTGCCTGGAAGCGCCGAAGAAGCGCGCGGCCACGGCATCACGCCCGGCGCCCCGCAAGGTGGTTGGCTGACGCAAGCGCGACCCGGCGCAAGCATGCGCCGGTTTCCAGTATTCAGACTTCAAGACGACATTCTGCAGGCCAGGCATCATGAACCAGCACACCCGTATCGACCCCGTTCCCTTCATCGATCTCAATGCGCAGCGTCAGCGGCTCGGCACATCGATCGACGAGGCGGTCACCCGCGTGCTCAATCACTGCCAGTTCATCAACGGCCCGGAAGTCACCAAGTTAGAGGCCGAACTCGCCAAATATTGCGGCGCCAAGCATGTGATCAGCTGCGCCAGCGGCACCGACGCGCTGATGATGGTGCTGATGGCTAAGAAGATCGGCCCGGGCGATGCCGTGCTGTGCCCGTCCTTCACTTTCTGCGCCACCGGCGAGGCTGTGGCACTGGTTGGCGCGTCGCCCGTATTTGTCGAAGTCGACGACGTCACTTTCAACATCAGCCCAGAGTCCGTGAAACGTGGCATTGCCGCGGCTAGGAAGGCCGGCCTGAAGCCCCGGGCGATCATCCCGGTCGATCTGTTCGGCCAGCCCGCCGATCTCGACGCGATCAACGCCATCGCCGAGGCTGAGGGGCTGTTCGTGCTGGAAGACGCCGCGCAGGCCTTCGGCGCGACCTACAAGGGCAAGCGCGTCGGCACCTCGGCGCTGGCCACTACCACCAGCTTCTTCCCGGCCAAGCCGCTCGGCTGCTTCGGCGACGGCGGCGCGATCTTCACCGATGACGACCAACTCGCCGAGGACCTGCGCAGCATCCGCATCCATGGCCAGGGCTCCGACAAATACGACAATATCCGCCTCGGCATTACCGGCCGCCTCGACACCATCCAGGCCGCGGTGCTGCTGGAAAAGCTGAAGATCTTCGACGACGAAATCGCCGCCCGCAACAAAGTAGCCGACCGCTACGCCCGCAGCCTTGGCAATATCGTCACGGTGCCGCGTGTCGCCGAAGGCAATACGTCGATCTGGGCCTGCTACGTGATCCGCCTGCCCAAGGGCACCGACCGCGACGCCTTTGCCAATGCGCTGAAGGCACAGGGCGTGCCGACTGCGATCTATTACGCGAAGTCGATGCATATGCAGACCGCCTACAGGGATTATCCGGTTGTCGATGGCGGTCTGCCGGTCTGCGAGGCGCTGTCGGCCGACGTCATCAGTCTTCCGGTGCACGCCTATCTCGACGAGGCCACCCAGGACCGCGTCATCCAGGCTGTGCGCGACGCGCTGGCGACCTAAGTTGAGCGTTTTGCACCGCCGCTTCATGCTGTAGAAGCGGCTGATGCTGGGACGCATTTTCACCGTCGGCGGATATACGCTGCTCTCGCGGATCACCGGTTTCGCGCGCGACATCATGCTCGCGGCGATCCTTGGTGCCGGGCCGGTGGCTGACGCCTTCTTCGTGGCGCTGCGACTGCCCAATCACTTCCGCGCTATTTTCGCCGAAGGCGCGTTCAATGCCGCTTTTGTGCCGGCCTATGCCCATGTGACCGGTAAGGGCGGCCCGGCATCGGCGCATCTGTTTGCCGACCGCATCTTCACGCTGCTGTTTGCGTCACAGGTCGTGCTGCTCATCCTGGCTATTTTGTTCATGCCGCAGGCCATGAGCGTCCTCGCGCCGGGCTTCACCGATGATCCCGCGCAGCGTCATCTCGCCATCGAGCTGACACGCATCACCTTTCCCTATCTGCTGCTGATCACGCTGGTGACGCTCTATGGCGGCATGCTGAACGTCATGCAGCGCTTTGCCAGTGCCGCGGCGGCCTCGATCTTCCTCAATGTCTCCATGATGGCGACGCTGGCGCTGGCCGCGTTCTTTCCGAGTTCAGGTCACGCGGCGGCTTGGGGCGTGTTGATTTCGGGCTTTCTGCAGTATTTCCTGCTCGCCGGTGACTTGCAGCGTCATGGCGGACTTCCTCGTTTTGCGCCGCTGCGTCTCGACGAGGACGTGCGCGGCTTCTTCCGCGCGCTCGGCCCGGCGACGCTGGGCTCCATGGGCACGCAAGTCGCATTGTTTGCCGACACCATCATCGCGACCTTCCTGCCGGTCGGCGCGCTGTCGGCGCTGTATTATGCCGACCGTCTCAACCAGTTGCCGATCGGGGTAATCGGCATCGCCATCGGCACGGTACTCTTGCCGGAAATGTCGCGGCGGATGGCGGCAGACGATCATGTCGGCGCCATGGGCGCGCAGCGCCGCGCCTTCCTGTTCACGCTGTTGTTCTCGCTGCCCTTCGTCGCTGCATTCCTCGTGGTGCCCGATGTCATCATGCGCGCGATGTTTGCCCGCGGGGCCTTCACCAAGGCTGATGCTGCCGTCGCTGCGGCGACACTCGCCGCCTATGCCATTGCGCTCATCCCCTTCGTGATGATCCGCAGCGCGGTTGCAACTTTCAACGCCCGCAAGGACACCACGACGCCGATGATTGCCGCGCTCACCGGCATCGCAGTCAACGTCGCGCTGAAGATTCTGCTGATGGGACCTCTGGCGCAGATCGGCCTCGCGCTTGGCACCGCGGCAGGAGCCTGGATCAATCTGTTGCTGGTCATCTTCTTCGCCATGCGGGCCGGCTATCTCGAATTCGATCGCGCTTTTATGCTGGCGCTCGGCAAATTCGCGCTGACCGGCGTGGTCCTCGCTGCGGCGCTATGGGGGACCGCGCGTCTTGCGGCGGAGCAGTTCGCGGGCCTCACCAGCCTCACCAGCCTCCGCGACGAAGCGACGCTGGGAGTTCTCATCATCGTGACCATCCTGGTCTATTCGGCATTGGTCCTGACGCTTTTCGGCAAAAGCTGGTTGCGCAGCCTGGTCCGCGCCAGATAGCTCGCTTCATCGTGTCCCAAAGTCGGGCAGGGTGACGCCCCGTGCCACTTGCCGCCGTCCTCCCGCAGTGTAGATTGAGTCTAAACTGCATGCGGAGGAACGATGGCCCCCATCAAATTCGGCGTCGGACAGAGTGTCCTGCGCAAAGAAGACGACGCCCTCATTCGTGGCCGTGGCCGCTATACCGACGATCATGCGCCGGTCGCGCTGCATGCCCTGATGCTGCGCTCGCCGCATGCCCATGCTCATTTCACCATCGATGTGACCAAGGCGCGCATGCTTCCAAGTGTCGCCGCGATTCTGACGGCGGAGGACACCAAGGACCTCGGCGGTCTGCCGTGCCTGTTCAATCTCGAAGATCATCCTTTCACCGGGCCGGATTATCCAATCCTCGCTGCCAAGGAAGTCCGCCATGTGGGCGACGCCGTGGCCTTCGTGGTTGCGGAGACTGTCGCGCAGGCGCGCGATGCGATTGAGGCGATCGAGGTCGACTGGAAGCCGCTACCGTCCGTGAACGGTCTGGTCAATGCCGTCGCCAAAGGCGCGCCGCAGGTGTGGGCCGAGCATCCCGGCAATGTGCTGTTCGATGTGCCGATCGGCGACAAGAAGGCGGTCGATGCGGTGTTCGCCAAGGCACCCGTGATTGCCGAAGTGAAGATCGTCAATCCGCGCGTCATCATCAACTATATGGAGACCCGCGCGGCGATCTGTGAATACGACGCCAAGCGCGATTACATGACGCTGACCATCGGCAGCCAGGGCAGCCATCGTCTGCGCGACATCCTCTGCGATAATGTGCTGAAGATGCCCAAGGACAAGATGCGCGTGATCTGTCCCGATGTCGGCGGCGGTTTCGGTACGCGGCTGTTTCCCTACCGTGAATATGCGCTGGTGGCCTTTGCCGCCAAGAAGCTCGGCAAGAATGTGAAGTGGGCGGCGGACCGCACCGATCACTTCCTCGGCGACGCGCAGGGCCGTGACAACGTTACCCATGCACGCATGGCGCTCAGCGAGGATGGCAAGTTTCTCGCCATGGATGTCGACCTGATGGCCGACATGGGCGCGTATCTGTCGACCTTCGGGCCGTACATTCCGCATGGCGGTGCCGGCATGTTGCCGGGTCTTTACGATATCCAGACATTCCATTGCCGCGTCCGCACGGTGTTCACGAATTCAGTGCCGGTGGATGCCTATCGTGGCGCCGGCCGTCCGGAGGCGGCCTATGTCGTCGAGCGTCTCGTCGATCAATGCGCGCGCAAGCTCGGCATGACGCCGGATGCGATCCGCCGCAAGAATTTCATTTTGCCGAAGGCGATGCCGTATAAGACCGCGACGGGCAAGGTGTACGACTCCGGCGATTTCACCGCGCATATGAAACGCGCGATGGATGTGGCGGACTGGAAGGAATTTCCAAAGCGGGCCAAGGCTGCGAAGAAAGAGGGCCTGGTTCGCGGTATCGGCATGGCCACCTATGTGGAGGTCTGCGGCACCATGGGCGACGAGACCGCCAACGTTGCTGTTGGCGCTGATGGCGACATCACCATCCTGATCGGCACCCAATCCACAGGACAGGGCCACCACACGGCCTACGCGCAGATCGTTGCCGAACAGTTCGGCGTGACGCCGGATCGCGTGCACATCATTCAGGGCGACACGGCGAAGGTCGCGACCGGTCTCGGCACCGGCGGCTCCGCATCGATCCCGACCGGTGGCGTCAGCGTGCAGCGCGCCACCAGGCAGCTCGGTATCAACCTCAAGGAGCTCGCGGCGGATGTGCTGGAAACCAGCGCCGCGGACCTAGAAATCGATGGCGGCGTGGTGAAGATCGCCGGCACCGACCGCTCTGTGTCATTCGCCGATCTCGCTAAGAAGGCCAATCCGTCGAAGCTCAATGCGTCCGAAACCTTCAGCAGCGCCGACGGCACCTTTCCGAACGGCACCCATCTGGTCGAAGTCGAGATCGATCCCGCGACCGGCAAGATCGCCATTGTCAATTACGTCATCGTTGACGATTTTGGCGTCACGCTGAATCCGTTGCTGCTGGCCGGCCAGGTTCATGGCGGCACCATGCAGGGCATCGGCCAGGCGCTGATGGAGCAGGCGGTCTATGATCCCGAGGACGGCCAGCTGGTCACTGGCACTTTCATGGACTATGCGCTGCCGCGCGCGGCCGACGGCGCGCCGATTTCGTTCGAGACCCACAATATCCCCTGCGTGACCAATCCGCTGGGGGTGAAGGGGGCGGGCGAGGCCGGAGCCATCGGCTCCTGTCCCGCCGTAGTGAACGCCATTATCGATGGTCTCTATCGCGAATACAAAATCGAGCACATCGACATGCCTGCAACCCCGGAGCGGGTGTGGATGGCGATCCGCGAGCACGAACGGCTCCACACGCTGTAGAGCGCCGCCGCCGGGAATAGCCGGATGGCGGCGGGGTTCATCTACATGTTGCGAACTAGTCCTAGTTGAATTCCAAACAGGGGTATTGGTTGATGAAACGTGCGCTTCTCGTTGTCGGAGCTTTGCTGTTGGGTGTGGGGGCGGTCTCGGCCCAGCAGGAGATCGTCAAGGAACGCCAGACGCTGATGAAGTCCAATGGTCGCGCTCTTGGCGGCACGCTCAGCGCGATGGCCAAGGGCGACAAGCCCTATGATCAGGCCGCGGTCGAGGCCGCGCTGACCGTGCTGGACGAAACCGCCAAGAAGCTGCCGACACTGTTTCCGGACAGCACCAAGGGTCTGAAGGCCGAGGGTGACTATTCGACGTCGCCGAAGGTCTGGGAAGACAAGGCCGGTTTCGATGCCCACATCGTCACCTTCGCCAAGGCCGTCACCGACGCCAAGGCCAAGATCAAGGATCTCGACAGCCTCAAGGCGAATGTCGGCGGCATCGGCAAGGCATGCGGCGGCTGCCACGAGACGTTCAGGCTAAAGGTCTGAACTCAATTGTGAACTCTGAATGAGAGGGCGAACGCCGCAGCGCTCGCCCTTTTGTTCAACCATCTTCGCTTCGAATGTTACTTCGTCACCTGTCCGCGGATCTCGCCGCCTTTGTTGGCCTCAGTGTGGACGTTGACATAGTACTTGCCGGCCAACAGGTCGGCGGCCTGTGCGTCGGTCAGCGTGGCGCTGCCTTCGGATCCGCTGGTGGCCGGCGTGATCGGTACGGCGACGCCGGCATTCTTGCCGGCTTCGGCGGGGCCGTGGAAATGCGCCATGGTCGCAGGACCCGTGAGGCCGGAATAGGTCAGCTTCCAGGTCAGCTTCTTGGTGGCGGGATCGAAGTCGATATCGGCGGTGCCCTTGCCGGCGGTGGTTGTGGCGGGCACTTCGGAGGCGCCGTCGAGCGTCGCCTTCATCTTATCGGCGGAAGCGGGGCTGGCGAGGACGATGCTGGCGCCGAGCGCGAGGGACGCGAGCATGATCGAACGAGGTGACATGGTTTTCTCCCTGATGATGGTGAGGTCGTCATGGCTGGAAACATCCGATACGCCAATTCATTCCCCCAAGGGTCTAAGGGATGGATCACGGTTTCGTTCCGGCAGCGGCTGTTCGACGCGCTTTATGTGCTGAAGTTTGACCAGGATACCGATTGGACATGCACGTGCTGAAACGGCTTTTCATTCTCGCATTTATCGCGGCCATTATCGGTCTTGGCGTGTTCTGGTGGCTGACGATCCCAGTGACAGTGGCTGCGAGCACGCTCCCGCCGCACACGCCCAATCCCGGCAACGGCGCGGTGGTCTTCAATGCCGGTGGTTGCTCGTCATGCCATGCGACGCCGGCGCAGCAGGATCGGCTCAAGCTCGGGGGCGGGCTCCCGCTGACATCGCCGTTCGGTACATTCTATGTGCCCAATATCTCGCCTGATCCTGCCGCCGGTATCGGACGCTGGAGTGAAGCTGATTTCGTCACGGCACTGATGAAAGGCACTTCGCCGAACGGCTCGCACTACTTTCCGGCGTTCCCATACACGTCCTATCAGCACATGAAGGTGGAGGATATCAGGGATCTGTTTGCCTATCTGAAGACACTGCCGCAAGTGGCCAGCAAGGCGCCGGATCATGCGGTGCCATTTCCATTCAACATCCGCCGCAGCCTCGGTATCTGGAAATTGCTCTTCCTGGATGGCAAGCCGTTCGTGACGGATCCGTCGAAGTCACCGCAGTGGAATCGTGGCAGCTATCTGGTCAATGCGCTGGGCCACTGTGCCGAGTGCCACAGCCCGCGCAACGCGCTGGGCGGCATCGTGACGGCACAACGCTTTGCCGGAGGTCCGAACCCCGACGGCGAGGGCTGGGTGCCCAACATCACCCAGAAGGGCCTCTCCGACTGGAGCGAGAAGGACATCGCGTATTTCCTCGAAACCGGACAAACCCCGGACGGCGACACCGCCGGCGGCGCCATGGCCCGCGTGATCCGCAATACCTCCCAGTTGAGCGCAGACGACCGCTCGGCGATGGCGCTCTATCTGAAGTCGCTGCCCCCGGTAGAGGGGCCGCCAAGGCCTGCCAAAAAGGGCTAAAGCCGCCCGCGCAAGGTTGGGTTGTGGCGAGGTGCAGCCCTGCATGGAAACCCGCCAAGCCATGTCGCATCGGCGGTTTTCGTGAGGAGGCTCACGTGATTGTGTGCTGCAACATGAAGACCCCCACGATTCCCCCGATCTCCATTTCCCCGAACTCATGAACATCTTCAAAGCCGTGTCGCTGAAGATTGCCAGCACCATGGCGTTTGCCATCATGGGCGCGCAGGGGCGCTATCTCGGCAGCGACGTGCCGCTCGGCGAGATCGTGTTTGCGCGCGGGTTGTTTGCGCTGATTCCGATTGTGCTGTTCTTCGGCTTGCGCGGTCAGTTGCGCGGCGCGCTGCGTACCAACCGCGTCTCCGCGCATCTGGTGCGTGGTTCATTCAGCGTGATCGGGACGTTCTGCACCTTCGGCGCCCTGGCGCGATTGCCGATCGCGGATGTCACTGCCATTGCCTTCATCGCGCCGCTGATCACCGTGGTATTCGCCGCGATCTTCCTGAAAGAGCAGGTCCATGCCTATCGCTGGTCGGCGGTGGCGATCGGGTTTTCTGGCGTGATCCTGATGCTGTCGCCGTATTTCCACGACCACGCGGCGCTGACCACGTCGATGATCATTGGTCTGTCGCTGGCACTGCTCAACGCTTTCTCGTCAGGCGGTGCGACCATCCAGATCCGCCGACTGACCGCAACGGAGTCCTCATCCGCGATCGTCATCTTCATGACGCTGATCGTGATGGCGGCGTCGCTGCTCACGGCGCCATTCGGCTGGCGCTGGCCGACGGATTTCGAACTGGCCCTGTTGGTCGGCATCGGCATTTCCGGTGGCCTCGGCCAGATGCTGTTCACCGAAAGCTATCGCTACGCGCCGGCGTCCTTCCTGGCGCCGTTCGACTACACGGCGATGCTGTGGGCCTTCCTGCTCGGCTTCTGGATGTTCGGCGAGGTGCCGACGCCCTATGTGGTTGGCGGCGCGGTGATCGTCGCGGGCGCAGGCATTTTCGTCATCCTGCGTGAGCGCCATCTCGGCCTGAAGCGGCTGCGTGACACGCCGATGTCGCCGATTTCCACCATGGCCGATGATGAAGCCGATCCGGATGCGCCTATTGCCGTCCGCGCAAAGTCGCGCTGATTTTTCGGTCAATTTTGTTGCAATGCACACTGCGCTTTGCTGGCAAGCTACGACATTTCGATTTTAGAACGCGCGCAAATCACGGGGCCTTGCTCCTGCCACGCGGCTGGATTTATATGCATTTGCTGCTTTCACGCGGCACCCCGTGCATGACGGGCTCATGAGGCGAAATGACCGCGCAAGGGTGCTTGCCGGACGTGTCGTTCCTTCCCAGATAGACCCGGCTGCACAGCGTTTTCCGACGACAGACGTTCCCGAAATCAAAGAGGTTACCAATGGTCAACCGCCTGCAATTCTACATCGATGGCGCCTGGGTCGATCCCGTCGTCAAGAAGACCACCCCTGTCGTGAATCCGGCGACTGAAGATGCGATGTACGACATTGCGCTGGGCTCCAAGGCTGACGTCGACAAGGCTGTCGCCGCTGCCAAGCGCGCTTTCGAGACGTTCTCCCAGACCACCCGTGAAGAGCGCATCGCGCTGCTCGAAAAGATCATCGCGGTCTACAAGACCCGCATGTCGGATATTGGCGCGTCGGTCTCCGACGAAATGGGCGCTCCGCTGCCGATGGCCGAGAAGCTGCAGGCCGGTGCCGGCCTCGGTCACCTCGTCGCCACGCTCGACGTGCTGAAGACCTACAAGTTCGACGAGGCGCACAACGCTGCCATGATCACGAAGGAGCCGATTGGCGTCGTCGGCATGATCACCCCGTGGAATTGGCCGCTGAACCAGATCGCCTGCAAGGTCGCTCCCGCGCTCGCCGCCGGCTGCACCATGCTGCTGAAGCCGTCGGAATACACCCCGACCTCGGCCTTGATCTTCGCGGAAATCCTCCATGAAGCCGGCGTGCCGAAGGGCGTGTTCAACCTCGTGAATGGTCTGGGCCCCGACGTCGGCGTCGCCATGAGCGAACACCCGGACATCGATATGATCTCCTTCACCGGTTCGACCCGCGCCGGTATCGACGTTGCCAAGCGCGCCGCGAACACCGTGAAGCGCGTCAGCCAGGAGCTCGGCGGCAAGTCGCCAAATGTGATCCTTGACGGCGCCGACTTCGTGAAGGCCGTCACCGGCGGCGTCGCGCACATGTTCAACAACTCCGGACAGTCGTGCAACGCGCCGAGCCGCATGATCGTGCCGCAGGCGAAGATGAAGGAAATCGCTGCCATCGCGAAGGCGCAGGCCGACAAGACCAAGGCCGGCGATCCACGTGCCGACGGCACTGTCATCGGTCCGGTGGTCAATCGCGGCCAGTGGGACAAGATCCAGGGCCTGATCCAGAAGGGCATCGAGGAAGGCGCCACGCTGGTCGCAGGTGGCCCGGGCCTGCCGGAAGGCGTCAACAAGGGCTTCTATGTGCGTCCGACGATCTTCGCCGACGTCACCGAGAACATGACCATCGCGCGCGAGGAAATCTTCGGGCCGGTGCTCGTGATCATGGGGTCCAAGGACGAAGCCGATGCGCTCCGCATCGCCAATGACACCCCGTACGGCCTCGCTGGCTACGTCTCGGCTGACACGGTCGAGAACGCCCGTAAGTTCGGCCGTCGCATCCGCGCCGGCAACGTCAACCTGCAGGGTGCTCCGAACGACCGCACCGCGCCGTTCGGCGGCTACAAGCAGTCGGGCAACGGCCGCGAATGGGGCAAGCACGGTCTCGAGGACTTCCTCGAAGTCAAGGCGATCGCAGGCTACACCGCGGCGTAAGACCGCGCATTTGAAGCAACAGCTTCGTGACTGATAGACGCCGGGGCGGTAACGCCCCGGCGTTTTTGTTTCTGGCACATCACTATCGACCATCGTCCCCGCCTTCGTGGGGACGACAATAGAGAGGTTCGTGCCTATCCCCCCAGCGCCCCCTGCGTGTTGACATACACCGCATAGATCGACTGGCTCGATGCCATGAACAGCCGGTTGCGTTTCACGCCGCCGAAACAGACATTGGCGCAGCGCTCGGGCAGCGCGATGCGGCCGATCTGTTCGCCGTCGGGCGCGAAGACGAAGACGCCGTCGAGCTCCGGCTTGCCCATGCCCCAGCCGCACCACAGATTGCCGTCGATATCGCAACGCATGCCGTCGGGCGTGCCTGGGCCCGCATCGATCAGTACGCGCTTGTTCTTCAACGTCTTGCCGTCGGCGGCAACGTCGTAAGCGAGAATCTTGCGGTTCGGCACGCCGCGGGATTCCACGACATAGAGCAGCTTCTCGTCAGGTGAAAAACACAGTCCGTTCGGGCCGAGCACATCATCGGCGACGATGGTGGACGTCAACGTATCGCCGTCGATGCGATAGATATTCTGTCCGATCTCGGATGGCGCCTTGTTGCCCTCATAGTCGCTCATCAGGCCGAACGGCGGATCGGTGAACCAGATCGAGCCGTCGGATTTCACGACGACATCGTTCGGTGAGTTCAGTTTTCTGCCTTCGAAATTATCCATCAGTACCGTGATGGAACCGTCATATTCGGTGCGGGTGATGCGGCGGCCGTGCTCGCAGGTGATCAGGCGTCCCTGGCGATCTCGCGTGTTGCCATTGCCGTAATTCGACGGTCTGCGGAAATCGCTGACCGCGCCGGTTTCCTCTTCCCATTTGATAATGCGGTTGTTGGGAATGTCGGAGCACAACAGATATCGCCCGTCGCCGAACCATACCGGTCCTTCGGCCCAGCGCATGCCGGTGGCGATGCGTTCGATGGCGCCGAGCTTGATCCAGTATTTTTCGAAGCGGGGATCGAGGGCGTGAATAGCGGGATCGGGATAATAGGTCGCCGGGCGCCAACCGGGCGATGATGTGTCGGACATTGGCGTCTCGTTCCCTGTCGTTTCCTTGGATGTGTTTGCTAACATCGGCGAGGGTGAGCGGCAAGCAATGCCGTTTGCACTGCCTTGCCGTTGCGCCCGCGCCGCGCCATACTTGTCTGACAACTGACAACATCACGAGGGACGGAATGAAGATCTTGATGACGGGCGCATCTGGCGGAATCGGCACGCGCTTGCGCGAATTGCTGCCGCCGATCTATCCGGACCTCGTGCTGAGCGATCTCACAACGCCGCCAAATCTCAAGCCAACCGAGAACTTCAAGCAGGCTGATCTGGCCGATCTCGCCGCCGTGGAGGCGATCTGCGAGGGCGTCGACGGCATCCTGCATTTCGGCGGTTTCTCGGTGGAGGGGCCATGGGACACCATCCTGCAGGCCAATATCATCGGCGGCTACAATCTGTTCGAGGCTGCGCGCAAGAAGGGCGTCAAGCGCATCATCTTCGCGTCATCGAACCACGCGGTCGGCTTCTATCCACGCCACAGCAAGATTCCCCCGGATGTCACGGCGCGGCCGGACAGCCGCTACGGCGTCAGCAAGGTGTTCGGCGAAGCGGTGGGCTCGCTCTATGCTGATAAATACGGGCTGTCGGTGACGTGTCTGCGGATCGGCAATTTCGGCGACCGTCCGCTGGACCAGCGCCGGCTGTCGATCTGGCTGAAGCCGGAGGATCTGGTGCAGCTCTGCCAGATCGGCCTCGAACATCCCGCCATCCATTTCGAGGTGCTGTATGGCGCCTCCTATAACGAGCGTGCCTGGTGGGATAACTCCCGCGCCTATGAGCTCGGCTATCGCCCAACTGGCAAAGCCGAAGATCATCGCGAACACGCAATGGCGGAACAGGCGAGGATGAAACCCGATCCGGTCGGTGATTTCTATCAGGGCGGGGCGTTTTGCAGTGCCGAATTCGCTGGTGATTTCAGCAAGGTGTGGGAGCCGAAATAGGGGCACAGCCAGTCCGTCCCGCACATTGACAAGAATTTTGGCGGCTTCATAAGAAGCATTCAAAACAAGCTTGGAATGGGAACGCGACATGGCCGACGGATTGCGCAAGGGGCTGACCAGTTACGGCGATGCCGGGTTCTCGCTGTTCCTGCGCAAGGCCTTCATCAAGGCCATGGGCTATTCCGACGATGCGCTGGACCGGCCCATCGTCGGCATCACCAACACCCATAGCGATTACAATCCCTGTCACGGCAATTCGCCCCAGATCATCGAAGCGGTGAAGCGCGGCGTGATGCTGGCCGGCGCGCTGCCGATGGTGTTTCCGACCATCTCGATCGGCGAAAGCTTTGCGCATCCGACCTCGATGTATCTGCGCAATCTGATGGCGATGGATACCGAGGAGATGATCAAGGCGCAGCCGATGGATGCGGTGGTGGTGATCGGCGGCTGTGACAAGACGCTGCCGGCGCAGATCATGGCGGCGCTGTCGGTCGATCTGCCGACGGTGGTGATCCCGGTGGGTCCGATGGTGGTCGGCCATCACAAAGGCGAGGTGCTGGGCGCCTGCACGGATTGCCGGCGCATGTGGGGCAAGTTCCGCGCCGGCGAGATCGACCAGCAGGAAATCGACGATGTGAACGCGCGCCTCGCGCCGTCGGTCGGCACCTGCATGGTGATGGGCACGGCCTCCACCATGGCCTGCATCACCGAAGCCATGGGCCTGTCGCTGCCGATGAGCGCGACGATCCCGGCACCGCATGCGGAGCGCTTTCGCTCTGCAGAAGCCAGCGGCAAGGTTGCCGCAACGCTCGCGAAGAACAAGGGGCCGAAGCCGAGCGAATTTCTGACGCCGGGCTCGTTCCGCAATGCGCAGGTCGTGCTGCAGGCGATTGGCGGCTCTACCAACGGCCTCATTCATCTCACGGCCATGGCCAACCGCACGCCGAACCGGATCGATCTCGCCGCTTTCGACGAACTCGGACGCGACGTGCCGGTGCTGGTCGATCTGAAGCCGTCAGGCGATCACTATATGGAGCACTTCCATCACGCGGGCGGCGTGCCCAAGCTGATGCAGCAGCTCGGCGATCTCATCGACCTCGATGCAAAATCTGTCACCGACGAGACGCTGCGCGAGATCGTTGCCAATGCCGAAGAGGTGCCGGGCCAGGACGTGATCCGCTCGAAGGACAATCCGATCAAGCGCGAAGGTGGGCTGGCGATCCTGCACGGTAATCTGGCGCCGCGCAGCGCCGTCATCAAGCATTCCGCCGCGTCGCCGAAGCTGATGCAGCACACCGGCCGTGCCGTTGTGTTCGAGTCCGTCGAGGACATGACCAACCGCGTCGACGATCCCGATCTCGATGTGACTGCGGATGACGTGCTGGTGCTGCGCAATGCCGGTCCCAAGGGCGCACCGGGCATGCCGGAGGCCGGCTATCTGCCGATCCCCATGAAACTGGCCCGCGCCGGCGTGAAGGACATGGTCCGCATTTCCGACGCGCGCATGAGCGGCACAGCCTTCGGCACCATCGTGCTGCACATCACGCCGGAAAGCGCCGTGGGTGGTCCGCTGGCGCTGGTGAAGAATGGCGACATGATCCGGCTGGATGTGGCAAAGCGATCCATCGATCTGTTGGTCGACGATGCCGAGCTTGCGAAGCGCCAGGCTGCGCTCCCGCCAGCGAAGACGCCGGACTGGGCGAAGCGCGGCTATGCGCATCTGTTTCACACCACGATCCTGCAGGCCGATGACGGCTGCGACTTCGATTTTATGACGGCAAAGGGGAAGGGCTGACGCTAACCGGCTGCCGCTGACACCTCTTTCGCTGTCGGCATCGACGGGCCGGCGCCCATTCGCTGTACGCAAAGCGACGCGGCGACATTGGCATAGCCAATGGCACTCTGCAGGGAATGTCCATCCGCAAGCCGTGCGGCTATAGCGCCGACGAAGCAGTCGCCGGCGCCGGTGGTGTCAATCGCCTTCACGAGGCGGGCGGCTTCGAGGTGGGCTTGGCCGTCGATCAGCGCGATCGCACCGCGCTTGCCCAGCGTGATGCAGATGTTCGGCCGATGATCAGTCTGTAATGTCGAAGCGGCATCGACAAATCGCGCATCGGGATCTGTCTCATGCAGCTCGACACCTGCGAGCAGGCCGAGCTCACTTTCATTGAGGATCAAGACATCGACCAGAGCCAAGAGCTCACGGTCGATCGGCATCGCCGGTGCCGGATTGAGAATCGTTATCGCGCCGGCCGCGCGAGCCCGTGCGAAGAAAGCCGTGATGGCTGGCAGCGGAATCTCAAACTGGCTGACGGCAACGTCGCCCTGCCGGAGTGGGGGCGCGGCGACATTGGCCGCATTCACCAGCGCATTGGCGCCGGGAACCACAATGATGGTGTTGTCGGCATTCGCAACGGTGATGATTGCCGTTCCGGTGCCGGCGCCAGCGACCTCACGCACGTAAGCGAGATCGACGCCCTGCATGGCCAGAAATGCCCTGGTGTCGCGGCCAAAGGCATCCGCGCCGATGCAGCCGATCAGCATGGTCGCTGCACCAAGTTTCGCCGAAGCAACGGCCTGATTGGCGCCCTTGCCCCCGGGAAAATACAATATCTCGCGGCCTGCCACGGTTTCACCGATTGCCGGATGGCGGTCAGCAGTCGCGACCACGTCCATATTGATGCTGCCGGCGACGACAATCCGGCTCATGGTGGTCACACCTGTGCCCGATATTCCTCACGCACCGCTGCGATGTCAGCCAATGTCGGCAGGCCCGCTTCATTGCCAAGCCGCTGGATCTTGAAGGTCGATGCGGCCCGCGCGAATTTGAAATGCTCGGCCCAGCTATGGCCGGGATTGGCCAGATACGAATAGACGTAAGCGCCGTGGAAGACATCGCCGGCGCCATTGGTATCGATCACCTTCTCACGCGGGATCGGCAGCGCGGGGAGTGTGTGCACTGTGCCTGCTTCGTCATACCAGAGCAGGCCTTTCTCGCCGAGCGTGACGCCGCCGACGCGGCAGCCACGGCTCTTGAGATAGTCGAGCATCTTCTCCGGCGTTAGATCCATCTGCTCGCAGAGACGTTCGGCGACGATGGCGACGTCGATGAATTCCAGCAGCTCGTGTGTGTTGGTGCGTAAGCCGCCGCCGTCGAGTGAGGTGAGAATGCCGGCTTCGCGGCACAGTTTCGCATAGTGGATTGCGGCATCGGGCTGATGGCCGTCGATATGCAGCGCGCGGCAAGCGCCGAGATTGAGCAGCGGGAACGGATGGATATGCTCGTCGTCGCGGCAGCGGACGATGGCGCGCTTGCCGTCTTTCGGCATGATGAAGGACAGCGATGAACTAGCCACTTTGCGCGGATGGACCTCGATGGCGTATTTCGCCGACATGTCCATGAACATGCGGCCCAGCCAGTCATTGGCGACGGTGGCGATCAGATCGGGCACGATGCCCAGCTTGGCGCAGCAGAAGGCGGCGGTGACCGCATTGCCGCCGAACGACACGGCATAGTCGGAGGCGACGTGTTTCTCGTCGCCGGTCGGCATATGGTCGGTGATGAACGTGACGTCGATATAGGTCTGTCCGATAAAGAGTGCCTTCATGAATCCGTCCGTCTCGCCTGAGGGATGGCTGCACCCGTCCGGAGACGGCGCATCAGTCAGCTTAACAGCGCCTGCGACGAGGTCACCACCGAAATTGTGCGATGCCGCAGGATGCCGCAGCCGGGCGGAGTTGGTTTTCGGCATTGCGGCTCGAAAACTGGCATAGTTCGATCACAACAACGCCACGAAGAGGGGAGGGATGCGATGATCACCGGGCTGGATCACGTCGTCATTTTGCTGGAGGACCTGGAGGTGGGGATCGCCACCTATCAGACCCTGTTCGCCCGCGCGCCTGCCTGGCGCAGCACCAGCGACGGTGCGGCCATGGCGATCTTCACGGTGGCCAATATGTCGGTCGAGCTGATGGCGCCTGTCGGTCACGGTTCGGCCGCCGATCGCATCAGGGCCGTGCTGCCGGAGCAGGGTGCGACGCTGGCCAGCATCTGTTTCCGGACTGGCGATATCGCGAAGATGCATCGCCGGCTCGATCGCCTGGCGCTGAAGCCTGATCCCATCGCCGAGGTCGAGAGCAGGGATACCGAGACCGGCGCCACACTCTCCTGGAAGCGTACCCGTGCGGCAACGGACGCGACGCGCGGCGTCCGGCAATTCTTTCTCGAACTGTCCGACGAGCGCCCGGTGTCGTCCCCGGTGGGCGATACGCCGTTCCTTGGCCTCGACCATATCGTTGTCGCCACGCAGGATCCGGAGCGCGCCGCGGCGCTCTATGGCGCGCGACTAGGCCTCGACATGGCGCTGGATCGCTCCAATCCGGAGTGGGGCCATCTGATGTTCTTCCGCTGCGGCGATTTGATCGTCGAGGTCGTGCATCGCCCCGACGACAAGGCGGACAAGAATCGCGACAAGCTCTGGGGTATGACCTGGCGCGTTGCCGACGTCGATGCCGTCCGCGAGCGCTTGCTCGCCGCGCATGTCAACGTGTCGGAGGTGCGTAATGGCCGCAAGCCGGGCACCCGCGTGGTCAGCCTGCGCGATGGCACCTGCGGAATTCCGACGCTGCTGATCGAGCGGACGGGGAAGGATGTGTGAGCTGAGCTCGTCGCTTATTTGAAGAACACCGAACAGCCCTGCCATAGCAGCACCAGCGAGATCACCAGCAGCAGTGCATAGGCGATGTTGTAGAACAGGTTGGTCGGCGTGTGTTTCACCAGCCAGATGCCCATGAAGTTCGCGATGATGGCCATCGGCAGCAGTGCCAGCGATGTCGCGAAATTGCCGGCGTGGAATTGGCCGAGCGCGAAATAGGGCACGATCTTCAGCGCATTGACCACGGCGAAGAAGATCGTGGTGGTCCCGACCAGCACCAGCTTCGGCAGCCGCTGCGGCAGCACATAGACCTGGAATGGCGGGCCGCCGGCCTGGGTCATGAAGGATGTGAAGCCAGATACCGCGCCCCAGAACACGCCGCCGGCCGGGCCCATGCGCGTTGGTTCGATCCTCGCGCGCTTGCGCCAGACATCGATCACGAAGATGAGGCCGATCAGACCGACGGTGATACGCACGGCATTGTCGGATATATAGGAGGCGAGCAGCCACGCCAGCGTCATGCCGGCGACCGCGCCCGGCAACATGATCTTCAGATTCGATCCGTCCCACTCGCGGCGATAGACATAGATCGAGATCAGGTCCTGCGTGATCAGCACCGGCAGCAGCAAGGCGGCTGCTTCGAGCGGCGGCAGATACAGCGCCAGCAGCGGCGTGGCGGCAATGCCGACGCCGGAGAAGCCGCCTTTGGAGAGGCCAAGGAAAATCACTGCCGGAATGGCGACGGCATAGAAGAACGGGTCTGTGATGATGGCAGGCACAAGCAGGTCCGGTTGGGGCAGGGCAGTGATAGCGACGGCGCCCGCAAAAGGCGATGCCCGTTTGCGCATATGGCCCGGAACATGCTTTGTTCTCAAGCGGGCAAACGCATGCTACACGCGATAGACGTGCGGCTGTTGCGTCATTTAGCTGAGCGACGGGATCCGGGTTTGGCAAAAACAACTAAAAAAGCTCCGAAGAAAGCATTGAAGTGGCAGCGCGACCCGGAAGGGATGCGTCTGCGCATTCTCGAGGCTGCCAAGAAGGAATTCGCGAGCAAGGGCCTCGCCGGTGCGCGCGTCGATCGCATCGCCGCACAGGCCGGCGCCAACAAGCGCATGCTCTACTATCACGTCGGCAACAAGGATGCGCTCTATCTTGCGGTACTCGAAGGTGCCTATGAGCAGATCCGCGCCGAAGAACGCACGCTCGATCTCGAACATCTCGATCCGCCCGAGGCCATCGAGAGCCTGATCGCCTTCACCTGGAACTATTTTATCCGCAACCCGGAATTCCTCGCGCTGCTCAACACCGAGAATCTGGAGCGGGCAAAGCACATCAAGCGCTCCACCAAGGTGAAGTCGATGCATTCGCCCTTTGTGGAGATGATCCGCACGGTGGTGTTGCGCGGCGTCGCGTCAGGCGATTTCAAGGTCGCGATGGATCCGGTGCAGCTCTACATTTCCATCGCTGCGCTGAGCTTTTTCTATATCGGCAACAACGCCACGCTCAGCGTGATTTTCGGCAGGGATCTCCTCGCGAAAGAGGCGAGGGACGAGCGGCTGGCGCATATGGTGGCGCTCGTTCTGGCGGCGCTCACCGGCCGATCCGTGGCCGAATTCCAGCTCCCGCCGGCGCCGGTTGTCCACACGCCAGCCCGCCAAAGCGCCTGAAATCATTGTATAATTTTCGCTAGTTAAGCGCCCAATTGACAACGGCGAAGCCATGCGCTGTATTTATCCAACGAGTTAAATGCGACCGCGAAGCCGGCATCTGGGAGACGAGACGCGTGAGTGAGAAGAAAGCACCCGGCAGTGTATCGAAGCTGCTGAACGCCTCATGGCTGCGCCCATTCCTGTTGCTGGTGATGATCGTTGTCGGCTGGGATCTGGCGATCCGCATCTTCAACATTCCCGCCTATCAGATCCCTGCGCCCGGCGACGTCGTGAAGGTGCTCTACACCGACTGGCCCGAACTGCTTGCGCAGTCAGGGCCGACGACCTACGCCACGCTGCTCGGCTTTCTCGCATCGGCCGTGTTCGGCATTCCGATCGCCATGCTGATCGCCGGCTCCAGGACCGTCGAGAGTTATGTCTATCCACTGCTGGTGTTCTCGCAGTCGATTCCCAAAGTCGCCATCGCGCCCTTGTTCGTGGTGTGGTTCGGCTTCGGCATCGTGCCGAAGATCATCGCCGCCTTTCTGCTCGGTTTCTTTCCCGTCGTGGTGTCAGCGGTGCAGGGCTTCAAGTCGGTCGATCCCGATATGGTCGATCTCGCCCGCGCCATGAAGGGCAGCCGCTTGCGCGTGTTCTGCGCCGTGAACCTGCCACACGCACTGCCGGCGATCTTCTCCGGTCTCAAGGTGTCGGTCACGCTCGCCGTTGTCGGTGCGGTGGTCGGTGAATTCGTCGGCTCCAATTCCGGCATCGGTTATGTGCTGCAGCGCTCGATCGGCACCTTCGATCTGCCGACGATGTTTGCGGCTCTCGTCATCCTCGCGCTGCTCGGCGTCATTCTGTTCTGGCTGGTCGATCGTATCGAACGCTTTGCGATTCCCTGGCACGTCAGTCAGCGCGCGGATGTCTTCATCGGGTCCTGATCGGGACCTGCAATTCCAAACAAGCGGTCCGGCGAAACGGGCCGCGATCACCTGCTTCAATGGGAGGCTAAAAATGCTGAAATGGGTTACTGCTGTTTCGACTGCCGCGATCACCGTCACGCTTGCACTCGCCACGCCGGCCGCTGCGGCCGACAAGGTGACGCTGATGCTCAACTGGTATGTCTATGGCGAGCATTCGCCGTTCTATTACGGCAAGGCCAAGGGCATCTATGAAGCCGAAGGCATCGATCTCGACATTCAGGAAGGCCGCGGTTCGGCTGCCACCGTGCAGGCTGTCGCTGCCAAGAGCGTGAATTTCGGCTATGTCGACGTTCCCACCATGATGCGCGCGGCCGTGAAGGGCGCTCCGGTGATCGCCACCGGCGTGCTGCTGCAGACCTCGGCCATGTCGGTGATGGGCTTCGTCGACAAGAACATCAAGAAGCCGGACGACATCAAGGGCAAGACCGTGGCGATTACGCCGGCGGATTCCATGACCCAAATCTGGCCGCTGTTCCTCAAGAAGGCGGGCCTGAAGGAATCCGATTTCAAGACCGTCGCCGGCGACGGCCAGACCAAGCTCAACGCCGTCATCAACGGCCAGGCTGACCTGTTGCTCGGCTACGTCATGGACCAGTCCATGAAGATCAAGGATGCCACCGGCAAGGATGTGTATCCGATCAAGTTCGCCGATTACGGCATTCATCTGGTGTCGTCGGGCATCATCACCAATACCGACTATGCCAAGGCCAATCCGGATCTTGTGAAGCGCTTCATGTCGGCCACCACCAAGGCCGTCGAAGCTGCGTCGAAGGAGCCGAAGGCTGCTGCGCAGGCGATCCTCGATGCCAACCCGAAGGGCGGCAAGATCGAGACCCTGACCCAGGGCTTCGAGCTCACCATCCCGCTCTACACCACGCCGGAAACCAAGGGTAAGCGCCCGTTCCAGGTCACCGACCAGAACATGAAGGACTCGGTGGAGCTGATGGTCGAATACGGCGGTCTGGAAGCCAAGGCCAAGGAAAATCCGAAGGCTTTCTACACCAACGAATATCTGCCGAAGTAATCGGCCCGGCGATCTCGACCGAACTGACGAAACCAACAGGACTAGCCTTAATGACTGCAGCGATGAGGACCATGAGCGTCGATCAACCGAGTGCGCATCTTCGCGTCGTATCCGAGCAGTCCGCACCATCGAAGGCGTCGGGGATCAATCTCTCCGGCGTCTCCAAGACCTATGGGACCGGCGACGGCCAAGTGCAGTCGCTGCGTCCCCTGGACTTCCATATCAATGACGGCGAGTTCTTTGTCGTGGTCGGCCCGTCCGGCTGCGGCAAGTCCACGCTGCTCAAACTGATCTCGGGCCTTCTTGCGCCGACATCAGGCGAAATCCACGTCGATGGCAACAAGGTCACCGAGCCCCATGGCGATGTCGGAATCGTGTTCCAGAATGCGCTGCTGCTGCCGTGGCGGAACATCATCAACAACGTGTTGATGCCCATCGACATGAAGAATCTGCCGCGCGCGCAGTATATGGACCGCGCCAAGCAGCTGCTGAAAATGGTCGGCCTCGAAGGTTTCGAAAAGAAGCTACCGTGGCAGCTGTCCGGCGGCATGCAGCAACGCGCCTCGATCTGCCGTGCGCTGGTGCACGATCCCAAGATCATGATGATGGACGAGCCGTTCGGCGCGCTCGACGCCATGACGCGTGAGAAAATGAATGTCGAGCTGTCGCGTATCCAGCGCACCACCGGCAAGACAATCCTCCTCATCACCCATTCGATTCCCGAAGCAGTGTTCCTCGCCGACAAGGTGCTGGTGATGACCGAGCGCCCCGGCGGAATCGCCGCGATCTATGACGTGCCGCTCGGCCGCGAGCGCACGCTCGATGCGATGTCGAACCCGATCTTCACCGATCTGGTCGCGCGCATCCGCAAGCATTTCATGACCAACAGCACACTGGACTAAGGCCCATGTCCATGTCGGCACGGATCGCCTTGCGAGACATTACGCTGTTCGAGCGCCACGTGGCGTTCGTGCGGCCGTTTCGCTTTGGCGCCGTGACGGTCAATGCCGCGCCGCAGGCTTTCGTGCGAGTCGAGCTCGAGGTCGAGGGCAGGGGCGTGTTCGTCGGCGCATCCGCCGAGCTGATGGTGCCGAAGTGGTTCGACAAGCGGCCGCATCTCGCTATCGATGACACCGTGAATGAGCTCCGGCAGTCGCTCGCAATCGCGAAAGAGCTCTATCGCGCGCAGTCGGGTTTCATTTCGGCCTTTGGTCTGCATGCGGCCTGCATCGGCGACCAGATGAAGGCCTGCGCCGAACTGGACATTCCACCGCTGGCTGCAAGCTTTGGTCCGGCGGAAATCGACAAGGCTGTGCTCGACGCACTGCTACGTGGCTTGGGCACGGATTTCTTCACGGGCATGAAGGCCAACGTCGCCGGTCTTACCGCGCGTCTTGCTCCCGATCTCGGCGCCGACGACATCGCGACGTTCCTGGCCAGCCGTCACCGGCTTGAGCGCGTCGCGCTGCGCCACACCGTCGGCCTCGATGATGTGATCGAAGGCGAGGGCGGTGTCGCCGACCCCGGAGAGAACAGTGGAGCGCGTTACTTCAAGCTCAAGATGAACGGCGATCCCGCGGCAGATGCCGCACGTTTGACCCGGATCGGCGACGCACTGACGATGCTGCCATACGATTATCAGGTGACGCTCGACGCCAACGAGCAATATGCCGACCTCAACGCGCTCGGCGCGCTGGTCGATCGCCTCGACAATGACAGCGCACTGGCGCCGATTGCATCCAAGCTACTTTACATCGAACAGCCCATGCCGCGCGACATCACGCGCGAGTCGCCGCTCGGCAGTTTGTCGTCGCGCAATTTCATCATCGACGAAGCCGACGACAATTGGGACGCATTCCCCGCCGTCAAGGCGCTGGGCTATCGCGGCATTTCGTCGAAATCCTGCAAGGGCTTCTACAAGTCGATTGCGAATGCGACCCGTGCTGCCGCGTGGAGCGCGCAGGGTGTCGACCATTTCATCACCGGCGAGGATCTCACCTGCCAGGCCGGCCTCGGCGTGCAGCAGGATCTGGCGCTCGGTGCGCTGATTGGCGTCACCCATGCCGAGCGCAACGGCCATCACTACGTCGATGGTTTCGGCACCGCGCCGGCTGGCGAAGCCGAGGCCTTCCTGACGGCGCATCCCGACCTCTACAGCAGGGACGGCGACACCATCCGTCTATCGATTCACGACGGCGATCTCCTCACGGAATCGCTGACCTCCGCCGGATTTGCATCCGGCGCACATCCGGACTGGTCGGCGCTGGCGCCGCTCCAGCTCGCTTCATCCGATCATTCTCAAACTAAAGTTCTCCAGGAGTCCTGACTATGGCTGTCCACCGCCTCGGCATCATCATGAACGGCATCACCGGCCGTATGGGTCTCAACCAGCATCTCGTGCGCTCGATCGTTGCAATCCGTGCGCAGGGCGGCGTGACCTTGAAGAACGGCGACCGCATGATGCCGGATCCGATCCTGGTCGGCCGCAATGCCGAGAAGATCGAAGGCCTCGCCAAAAAGTACGGCATCGAGCGCTGGACCACCGATCTCGACAAGGCCTTCGCCGACAAGAACGACAGCATCTTCTTTGATGCGGCGACCACGCAGGCACGCCCGGGCCTGCTCAACCGCGCCATCGAGGCCGGCAAGCATATCTATTGCGAGAAGCCGATCGCGACCAATCTCGAGGCGGCACTCGACGTCATCAAGAAGGCCAACGCAAAGGGTCTCAAGCACGGCACGGTGCAGGACAAGCTGTTCCTGCCCGGTCTGAAGAAGCTGGCGATGCTGCGCGACAGCGGTTTCTTCGGCAAGATGCTCTCAGTGCGCGGCGAATTCGGCTACTGGGTGTTCGAAGGCGACTGGCAGGAAGCCCAGCGCCCGTCTTGGAACTACCGCGCCGAAGATGGCGGCGGCATGATCCTCGACATGGTCTGCCACTGGCGTTACGTGCTCGACAACCTGTTCGGCGAAGTCGAGAGCCTCACTTGCCTTGGCACCACTGACATCCCGGCGCGCTGGGACGAGCAGGGCAAGAAGTACACGGCGACCGCCGACGACTCGGCTTATGCGACCTTCAAGCTGAAGGGCGGCGTCATCGCGCATATGAACATGTCCTGGGCCACGCGCGTCTATCGCGATGACCTCGTGACTTTCCAGGTCGACGGCACCCACGGTTCAGCCGTTGCCGGTCTCACCGAATGCATGATCCAGGCCCGTCAGGCGACGCCGCGCCCGATCTGGAATCCCGACGAGAAGCGCACCCACGACTTCTATGCCGACTGGCAGAAGGTTCCGGACAACGCCGTCTACGACAACGGCTTCAAGGAGCAGTGGGAAATGTTCATCCGTCACGTCTGTGAGGATGCGCCCTACAAGTACACGCTGCTCGAAGGCGCCAAGGGCGTGCAGCTCGTCGAATGCGCGCTGGAAAGCTGGAAGGAGCGCCGCTGGATCGACGTTCCCGCACTCAAGGTCTGAGGTTCGCCATGAACAAGCCAGTCATGCCCACGTCGACTGCGTCGTCGCTGTCGCTGAAACTGCCGAAGGCCGATCGTTCGATCGAGACCTATCGTCTCGCAGCATCGCGCACGTTTCCGGCCAAGCTGGAAGGCGCGCTGAACCGCATCGCCTTCTCGGCGGCGCATATCGTCGCCGACCCGCTGGCGGAGTGCGATCCGTGGCTCAATCAGACCATCGATTGGGACCGCACCATCGCATTTCGTGAACACGTCTGGGATCTCGGTCTCGGCGTCGCAGAAGCGATGGACACCGCTCAGCGCGGCATGGGTATGGACTGGCCGACCTCGCTCGAACTCATCACGCGCTCCGTCGCGGCGGCCAAGCCGCGCGGCGCGCTGGTATTCTCGGGCGCCGGCACCGATCACCTCGCGGTGGAGGATGCCAGGTCGATTGATGACGTGATCAAGGCCTACGAACAGCAGTTCGAAGCCATCGAGAAGGTCGGCGGTCGCATCATCCTGATGGCGTCGCGTGCGCTGGCCAAGCTCGGCAAGAGCGCCGAGGATTACGGCCGCGTCTATGACCGCATCCTGTCGCAGTCGGCGCAGCCGGTGATCATCCACTGGCTCGGCGACATGTTCGATCCGGCGTTGGCGAATTACTGGGGCACGTCGAGCCTCGACACCGCGATGGATATCGCGGTCGATGTCATCAACCGTAACGCCGCCAAGGTCGACGGCGTCAAGGTGTCGCTGCTCGATGCGCAGCGCGAGATCGACATGCGTCGCCGTCTTGATCCCAAGGTCAAGATGTATACTGGCGACGATTTCAACTATGCGGAACTGATCGCCGGCGACGACAAGGGCTTCTCGCACGCGCTGCTCGGCATCTTCGATGCCATCGCGCCGGCCGCGTCTTATGCATTGTCGCGTCTGGCGGCAGGCGACGAGGCCGGCTTCCACGACGTGCTCGGCCCCACCGTGCCGCTGTCGCGTCACATCTTTAAGGCGCCGACGCGGTTCTACAAAACCGGTATCGTGTTCATGGCCTATCTCAACGGCCATCAGGACCACTTCACTATGATCGGCGGGCAGGAGAGCACGCGCTCGACCCAGCATCTCGCCGAACTGTTCCGTCTCGCCGACAAGGCAGGTCTGCTGGCCAATCCCGAACTGGCGACGCAGCGCATGAAGGCGATCATGGCTACACGCGGGATCGAAGCCTGAGATGCGTGACTTCTCGAATGACCATCGCTGGCTGTCGCTGAACACGGCGACAGTCCGCAAGCAGGGCGACTTCGTCGCCATCGCCGAGGCCTGTGCACGTCACAAGATCCGCGGCGTCTCGCCGTGGCGCGATCAGGTGGCGGCCGTCGGGCTCGACAAGGCCGTGAAGGCGGTGCGGGATCACGATCTCGAATTGTCCGGCTACTGCCGCGGCGGCATGTTCGTCTCGGACGAAGCCCATCGCCAGCAGCAGCGCGACGACAACCGCCGCTGTGTCGACGAGGCCGTGGCGCTTGGCTCGCCATGCATCGTGCTCGTGGTCGGCGGGTTGCCGCAATATTCGCGGCCGGGCTCTGCGCCCTCGAAGAACATCATCAATGCGCGCGCGCAGGTCGATGACGGCATCGCCGAGATGATGGAATATGCGAGGCAGGCGAAGATGCCACTGGCCATCGAGCCGCTGCATCCGGCTTACGCGGCCGATCGCGCCTGCGTGAACACCACCGAACAGGCGCTTGATATCTGCGACCGGCTCGATCCCAACCGCACCGGCATGCTCGGCGTCGCCCTCGACGTCTATCACATCTGGTGGGATCCGGAGCTGCACGCGCAGATCGCGCGGGCAGGGCAGGACCGTCTGCTCGCATTTCACGTTTGCGACTGGCTGGTGCCGACGAAGGATATCCTCAACGACCGCGGCATGATGGGCGACGGTGTCATCGATATCCGCAGCGCACGTGCTGCTGTGGAAGCGCAGGGCTTCGCCGGTTATTCCGAGATCGAGATCTTCTCGGAGAACTGGTGGAGCAAGTCGATGGACGAGGTGCTGACGACCTGTATCGAGCGGCACAAGACGGTGGTGTAAAGCACGGTTTAGCGTCGAAACGCACGAACCTGACAGGCCAAAGCGGGGAAACCTGCAGAGGCCGCGTCCCAGGAAGCGCGGCCCCAGGAACAGAAATCGCCCATAGCAGTCGCAGACTGCGTAAACTTGTCTGCGGTGTGGCGCGCCGTGAGGCGTTGCGCGGTTGCAGCTTACCGGCGTTCCGGTGGAGCGAATCGCGACAGAAACCACCCTTTGCGCCTCACGGCGCGCTGCCACCCCTCATCTTGAGGGGGGCGCATAGCTCGGGCGCATTTGCGTCGTGAGGATGCAACACTGTGGCGGCCAGATACCACCTGCAGTCATTCTCCGGATGCAACGCACCATTTTCTTGACACGAATAGAGGTGAGTGCTTACTCACGACGCTATGAGCACACTTCGAATGACCCATGACCTCAGGCGCGAGCTGATCCTCAGCGCGGCGAAGCGATGCTTTGCGCGCAATGGATTTGCCGGCACGACGACCAAGAGCGTGGCGGCTGCGGCGTCAATTTCAGAAGGCTTGCTGTTCAAGCACTTCCCGACCAAGTCGGCGCTCTATGCCGAGATCCTGGCGGAGGAATGCGAAGCCGATCCCGCACTGAACAAGTTGCTCGGTTTGCCGCCGTCGACCGAGACGCTGGTGATTTTGATTCGCGGCATGGTCGGGCACTTCCTCGACATTCCGCGCGATCCCGATCCCGATCATGAAGAGGCGCAGCGCCTGCGGCTAATGGTCATCAGCCAGTTGCAGGACGGCGAATTCGCCCGGCTGCTGTTCGACAAGATCGGCGAACTGATCGGCCCGACCTTTACGGCGTCACTTGAAGACGCTGTCCGGACGGGCGATGCGGTCCGGATCGGAAAAGAGCCGATGGGTCTTTTCTGGTTTGCGCACCACACTGCGATGATGGCGGCGTTATCGCGCCTTCCCTCGGTTCCCTGTTTGCCTTATGCCAGCACCGCCGACAACGAGCGGCAACTTTGTGAGTTTATTCTCCGCGGTATCGGACTGAAAGACACGGCGATCGCGATGTATATCGATCGCGAGCTTCCGGCGTACCTGATGCCAGCGACTACGACAGAAAGCGCATGACATGACACTCACGACCGAACCCAACAGCACTACGGCGCCGCGCGCGACTGTCGAGAAGCCCCGTCCGCGTCCGCGGATGGTGCGTTGGTTCATCATTGTCGGCATCCTGCTGGCGATCCTGGTGGGCGGCCTGGTTGGCTTCAACGCATTCCGCGCCCACATGATCAAGCAGTTCTTCGCCACCATGAAGCCCCCGCCGACTGTGGTGAGTGTTGCGGATGCCAAGTCCGAGGTCGTGCCCAACCTGATCAGCGCCGTCGGCGATCTGGCCGCCGTGCATCAGGTCAACGTCACCTCCGACGTCAACGGCCGCATTACCGACATCCAGTTCACCGCGGGCGCGACCGTCAAGGCCGGCCAGCCGCTGGTGCAACTGTTCGACGGACCGGACCAGGGCGACCTCGCCAACTTCAAGGCGGCTGCCACCGTGGCACGCATCAATCTCGACCGCGCCAAACAGCTCGCCGAGCGTCAGGTTGGCCCGCAGGCCACCGTCGACACCACGCAGGCGGCATATGATCAGGCACAGGCCAATATCGCCAAGACCGAAGCGGTGATTTCGCAGAAGCAGGTGCGCGCGCCGTTCGACGGCGTGCTCGGCACGCGTCGGGTCGAAGTCGGCCAGTACCTGACGGCCGGCACGCAGATCGTGTCGCTCACCGACCTGTCCGCCGTCTACAACAACTTCACGGTTACGGAAAAAGACTCCGGCAAGCTGCAGGTCGGTCAGGCTGTGCGCATTTCGGTGGACGCTTATCCGGGCCGCAAGTTCGAGGGCAAGATCACCACGATCGAGCCGCAGATCAGCGCGGATACGCGCAACATTCGTGTTCAGGCGACGCTGCAGAATCCGGAAGGCATCCTGAAGCCGGGCATGTTCGCGACCACCACCGTGGTGCTGCCGAACAAACCGGCTGTCATCACCGTGCCGGAGACTGCAGTCGACTACACGCTCTATGGTGACTCGGTTTACCTGATCACCGAGAAGAAGACCGACGATGGCAAGAGCGAGCTCTCGGCGGTGCGCACCTTTGTGCGCACTGGCGACCGCATCGATGGCCGTGCAGTGATCACGCAGGGCCTGAAAGCCGGTGATCGCGTCGTGGCGGTCGGACAGCTCAAGTTGCAGTCCGGTGCGCTGGTGTCGATCTCGACCGATCCATTGCCGCAGATTCCGGCGAAGCCGCCGCTGAACTGAAACCCGATGGACGGGCCGCGAAATGCGGTCCGTCCCGGTTCATCTGAATGAATTTTCTCGCATCGTCGCGCGGCCTGTGATGGCCGGCAGATGGTGCCGATGACGGAGCGACCGCAATGGTCTTCACGGATATCTTCATCAAGCGCCCGGTGCTGGCGCTGGTCGTCAGCCTGCTGATCCTGCTGATCGGTTTCAAGGCTGCAACCAGCCTGCCGATCCGTCAGTATCCGAAACTGTCGAATACCGTGATCACCGTCACCACGGTGTATCCCGGCGCGTCGCCGGACCTGATGCAGGGCTTTATCACCACGCCGATCGAGCAGGCCGTCGCGGCTGCCGAAGGCATCGACTACATGACGTCGGCATCGACGCAGGGCCAGAGCCTGATCTCGGTCTATATCAAGCTCAACGTCGATCCCAATGCCGCGCTCACCGAAGTGCTGTCGAAGGTCAATTCGGTAAAGTACCTGATTCCGAAGGAAGCCAACGACCCCGTCATTCTGAAATCGACCGGTTCGACCACGGCCGTCATGTATCTCGGCTTCTCCAGTGAGGAACTGTCCGGCTCGGCGATCTCCGACTACCTGACGCGCGCGGTGCAGCCGATCCTGTCGACGGTGGACGGCGTGGCGTCGGCCGAAATCCTCGGCGGTCAGACCTTCGCGATGCGCCTGTGGCTCGATCCGCTGCGCATGCAGGGCCGCGGTGTATCTCCGGACGATGTCGCTGCGGCGATCCGCGCCAACAACTTCCAGGCGGCAGCGGGGCAGACCAAAGGCTATTACATCGTCTCCAATGTGACGGCGAATACCGACCTGCAGAACGTCGAGCAATTCAAGCGCATGACGGTGAAAGCCAAGGATGGCGGCTTTGTCCGTATGGAAGATATCGCCACCGTCGAGCTTGCCGCGCAGAGTACGGACGCGAGCGTGGCGTTTAGTGGTGAGCGCGCGATCTTTATCGGCGTGCAGTCGACGCCGCTCGGCAATCCGCTCAACATCGTCAAGGGCGTGCGCGCGCTGTTCCCCGAACTCGAGCGTAACCTGCCGCCATCGCTGAAGATGAAGGTCGCCTACGATTCCACCAAGTTCATCACGTCGTCGATCGAGGAAGTCGAGCACACGCTGATCGAAGCCGTCGGCATCGTGATCGTGGTCATCTTCCTGTTCCTGGCTTCGTTCCGCTCGGTCATCATTCCGGTGGTAACGATCCCGCTGTCGCTGGTTGGCGTCTGCAGCCTCATGCTCGTCATGGGCTTCAGTATCAATCTGCTGACCCTGCTGGCGATGGTGCTCGCCATCGGCCTCGTGGTCGACGACGCCATCGTGGTGGTGGAAAACATCCACCGCCATCTGGAGGAGGGTAAATCGCCGGTGCAGGCGTCGCTCGAAGGTGCGCGCGAGATCGTTGGCCCGGTCATCTCCATGACCATCACGCTGGCGGCGGTGTATGCGCCGATCGGCTTCATCGGCGGTTTGACCGGTGCGCTGTTCCGCGAATTCGCCTTCACGCTGGCGGGCTCGGTGATCGTATCCGGCGTTATCGCGCTGACGCTGTCACCGATGATGTGCTCGGTGCTGTTGAAGCAGGAAGAGCCGGGCTGGTTCGCCAAGAAGGTGGACAAGGTGTTCGGCGCTACCACGCGCTGGTATGGCCGGCAGCTCGATCGCTCGCTGGACTATCGCCCCATCACGGCCATGTTCGCCGTTGTGATCCTCGGTCTCGTCGGCTTCATGTACATGAATACGTCGAAGGAGCTGGCGCCCGAGGAAGATCAGGGCATTTTGTTTGCGGTGACCAAGGCACCGAAATACGCCAATATCGACTACGCGGATTTCTACGGCGATCGCATGGATGAGGCGTTCAAGAAGTTCCCGGAAACCGATCTGCGCTTCATCATCAACGGCACCAACGGTCCGAGCAACGGCATCGCCGGCATGCTGCTGAAGCCGTGGGACGAGCGCAAGCGTTCGTCCACGCAGCTGAAGCCGCTGGTGCAGGCCGAACTCAGCAAGATCGAGGGTGTCAACGCCTTCGCATTTAACCTTCCGGCGCTGCCGGGCGGTCCCGGCGGTCTGCCGATCCAGATGGTGATCAGCTCGACCAACGGTTTCCAGTCGGTCTATGAAGAGATGGTCAAGTTGAAGGACACCGCGCGCAAGAGCGGCCTGTTCATCGTCAGCGACAGCGATCTCGATTTCAATCAGCCAGTGGTGCGCGTCTCCATCGATCGCTCCAAGGCCAACGACCTCGGCATTACGATGTCGAGCATCGGCAATACGCTGGCGACGCTGCTCGGCGGCAACTACACCAACCGCTTCAACCTCGAGGGGCGCTCCTACCAGGTGATCCCGCAGGTGCCGCGCGGCATGCGGCTCTCGCAGGATTCGCTGGCGAACTACTATGTGCCGACGATCACGGGTCAGCAGGTGCCGTTATCGACGCTGGTTAAGGTCGAAACGGGCACCAACCCGAACGCGCTGTCGCACTATAACCAGCTGAACTCGGCGACCTTCCAGGCGGTGCCGATGCCCGGCGTGACGGTGGGGCAGGCGGTCGACTTCCTCGAAGGGGCGGCCAAGCAACTGCCCTCGGGATTCAACCACGACTATCTCGCCGACAGTCGGCAATATGTGCAGGAGGGTAACCAGCTCGCGGTGGCGTTCGGCTTCGCGCTGATCATCATCTTCCTGGTGCTGGCGGCGCAGTTCGAAAGTCTGCGCGATCCGCTGGTCATCATGATCACGGTGCCGATGGCGATCCTGGGCGCGTTGATCCCGCTGTTCTTCGGTCTGGCGACGATCAACATCTATACCCAAGTCGGTCTGCTGACGCTGGTGGGCCTCATCTCGAAGCACGGCATCCTGATGGTGGAGTTCGCCAACGAGTTGCAGCTCAAGGAAGGCCTCGATCGTCGCTCGGCCATCGAGATGGCCGCCCGCGTGCGTCTGCGTCCGATTCTGATGACCACGGCCGCGATGGTCACCGGCCTGCTGCCGCTGCTGACTGCAGCGGGCGCAGGCGCTGCGAGCCGCTTCTCGATCGGCCTCGTGGTCGTCTCCGGCATGATGATCGGCACGCTGTTCACGCTGTTCGTGCTGCCCGCGGTGTATGTCGCTGTCGCCACCGATCACCGCGCCAGCAAGGAAACGGAACGCGCCAAGCAGATCGAGGAGTTCGATCTGGAGCACACGCGGACAGCTTGATCGCACCGACGCGGCCTTGCGAAGCTGAGCTTGCGGGGCCACATGGTTTGAGGTTGGATGGCGGATCGCTTCATGCGATCCGCCATTATCTTTTGGCGGCCCGCATTGCCCCCACAGGACCCACCCCATGACGCGCGATTTTCCGGCCGGCAATTATCGCTATATTCCCGCAGTGTTTCAGTATTCCAGCGGCGTTGCCGCCAATGCGGATTTCGAGATCGAGCGCGTGCGTTTCGACACATGGCTGCCGTTGGCCGATGGGTTCGCGCGTATTGCCGATTACATTCTCGCGGCCGATCGCCCGCTGACATCGTTCTGCGCCTGCGAACTGCGCTCGCCTGCAGTGGTCGACGAAGCGGGCTTTCGGAAGTTCAACGAGCACTATGTCAAGACGCTTGCTGAATGGGGCATCTTCGACGGCACCAACAATCCCGTCGCGCGCAGCAATGTGTGCCTCGAGATCGATCCGCCGAGTGAACCGTCGTTTTACGCGTTCTCGTTCACGCGGCCGGCGTTGGGCGCCAAATCGAGTTTCGTGATCGCCGGCGGCGCTGAAGCGCGGGGCGGTCCCGGCACATATCCCGAGCGCATCACGCGCTATCGCGAGACCTCGCCGGACGCGTTCCGGGAGAAAACGCGGATGACCATGAGCAATATGGAAGAACGCCTCGGCACCTTCGGCTTCTCGTGGAAGGACACCACCGCAACGCAGATTTACACGGTGCAGGATTTCCATCCCGTGGTGGCCGATGAACTGGTCAAGCGCGGTGCGTCGCGGCAGGGCATGACCTGGCATTTTGCGCGGCCGCCGGTGGTCGATCTCGAATTCGAGATGGATACGCGGCGTGTGATGCGTGAATTCGTGATCTGACCGTCAGGCAGCGCGCGCTGATTTGCTGAGATGCGCGGCGACGATCCGCAGATCGTCGACGAAGTGCGCGTATTCGCGCGCTTTGGCATCTTCATCGGGCAGGCGCAGCAGATAGGACGGATGCACGGTGACCAAGACCTGCGTGCCGTCGTCAGCCTCGATGATCCGGCCGCGCGTCTTGCCGATCGGCGTGATCTTGCCGAGCACGCTTTGCGCGGCTGTCGCGCCCATCGCGACGACGAGCTCGGGTTTCACGGACGCTTTTTCGCGCTCGTACCAGGGACGGCACGCCTTGATTTCCGGCGTTGCTGGCTTCTGGTGCAGACGGAATTTTCCACGTGGCACGAATTTGAAGTGCTTCACGGCATTGGTGACATAGACCTTGTCCCTGACAATGCCGGCTTCCTTCAACGCCTTGTCGAGCATCTGCCCGGCCGGTCCGACGAATGGCTTGCCGGCAAGGTCTTCTTTGTCGCCGGGCTGTTCGCCAACCATCATCACCGATGCATGTTGTGGTCCCTCGCCAAATACAGTCTGCGTCGCATCTTTCCACAAATGGCAGGCACGGCAGTCGGCGGCTTCGTCGCGCAATGCGGCAAGATTTTCCTTCCCGGTATGTTCGGCCATTTTGGTCGCATGCGACTTGACCATCGTCTCCTCCCGACGTTGCGGTTTCTTGGGCGCGCTGGCTTCTGCCGCGATCATGTCACCCGTGATGCGTTCAGCTTGCGCGATCAGCGGCTTGATCAGCGCGGCTTCGGGCAGGTTGCGCCAGTATTTCTTCGGCATCTCGTTCTGCATCGCCTTGGTCTTCAACCGCGCCGGATTGAAGATGTTGGCGTAATAAGTCAGCCATACCTCTTCGAGCCGATCCTTGGTCGGCGCATCGGCCTTGCTGACACCGGGCGTGATGGAAATCGCGTGGCCGTCCCAATGCGCGCAGCGATCCGGCGTCAGGATCGACCACGCCATGTCGGCAAAGCGCCGCGCGAAGAATGGCGCGGCGAGTTCGACGATGTAATGCTCGGGCTCGAACCAGGCGACGAAATGCGAATTCGGCTCGCGGCCGATTTCGCGAAACCGTACGAAAGCATGCATCTTGTGCTCGTCGCGCCGGACAGCCTTAGCCATCGCCTGCAATTTAGCGATGTCGGAATCGATCGCGACATGGATCAGATCGGGATTGTCGCGCAGGCGCCACAGCAAACGATAGAGCAGGGCGAAGCGTTCGGGATCGCGATGCAGGATCGCAGTGTCGGCGAGTTCGACGAATTTGGCCGGAACGTTGAACGTGCCTTTTGCAGCGTCGGATAGCGACGTTGCTGGCGAGGCAGAGAACAATTCAGGCTCGGCGCCTGCAACCGTCCATGTCACATCGCCGGGAGCAATGTCGTTGAGCGCCAGTTTGCGTGCCGCCTTGCGCCAGCCTTCAAAGTCGGTGTCGCTCTCCAGCACGATGGTGTGCATCGGGTCTCCTGAAATGAAAGTCTAGAATCCAAATCCCAATTGGGTTGCCTTCGGTTTGAACCGCTCCGCCAGTTTTGCGCTGTCCAGCAAATTCACGGCGGGGCGATGATCCGGAAGAACGATGAAAGGCAGTGCCTTGTTCCGCGGAATATGCAGCCGAGCGAGGTCGCCGACGCGGATCGACGAGATGCGGCGCGTTTCGATGATCCGCTGCACGGCCTTGGCGCCAAAGCCGGGCACGCGCAAAAGGTCTTCGCGGCTGGCGCGGTTGACGTCGAGCGGGAAGCGCTCGCGGTGTCGCAGCGCCCAGGCGAGCTTCGGATCCATCTCCAGCGACAGCATGCCGTGGCTGTCATCGACGATTTCGTCGGCGTCGAAGCCGTAAAAGCGCATCAGCCAGTCGGCCTGATACAGCCGATGCTCTCGGATCAGCGGTGGGGCGCGCAGCGGCAGCGAACGGCTGGCATCGGGGATCGGGCTGAAGGCGGAGTAATAGACGCGCTTGAGATTGTAGGACCCGTAGAGATTGGCCGAGGTCCGGATGATGGTTGAATCATTGGCGCTGTCGGCGCCGACGATCATCTGCGTGCTCTGGCCGGCCGGCGCAAAACGCGGCCCGACTTTGCCGCGTGGCGTCGGCTTGCGTTCTTCGCGGGCTTCATCGAGCTTCAACCGCAATCGACCCATGGTGCGACGAATGGCGCGGACGTCTTTCTCCGGCGCCAGCTTCGCGAGGCTGTCTTCTTCCGGCACCTCTATATTGATGGAGAGCCGGTCGGCATATTTGCCGGCCTCGGTGATCAGCGCATCGTCGGCTTCCGGAATGGTCTTGAGGTGGATATAGCCGCGGAAGTGATGCTCCTCGCGCAGTTTTCGCGCGACGGCGACAACCTGTTCCATCGTGTAATCGGCGCTGCGGATGATGCCCGAGGAAAGAAACAGTCCCTCGATGTAATTGCGTCGATAGAAATCCAGCGTCAGTTGCACCACTTCGTCGACGGTGAAGCGGGCGCGCGTCACATTGCTGGAGGCCCGGTTGACGCAATAAAGGCAATCGTAATTGCAGGCATTGGTGAGCAGGATCTTCAGCAGCGAGATGCAGCGGCCGTCCGGCGCATAGGAATGACAGATCCCCATGCCTGCATCGGTCGAGCCGATGCCTTTGCCGTCGCGGGAGTCCCGTTTCTCGGTACCGCTGGACGCACAGGACGCGTCGTATTTCGCGGCATCCGCCAGGATCTCCAGCTTGCGCTTCACGTCCATGTTCAAAAATCCCTTTGATTTCAAATGCTAAAAAAGTGGCTGATGATCCCGATTGACTTGGTTTGCCATCTTAGCTTTATATTAGAACATATCATGAACAAATGGGCCGGCAATGGGTTCACTAAAAACCCGCCACGGCAAAACAATTTCGAGGAGCGGCGCATGACCGGCGCACGCATGGCCACGCTCGCGCAATTGCGCGGCAGTATCGAGCGCATCGAGACCCACAGCGATACCTATGCGCCGGATCGCGTGTCGCTCGGTCATGCCGAGGCGGACGCGGCGCTGCAAGGCGGGCTCGCACGTGGCACGATGCATGAGGTGTTCGCCGAAGGCCGTCACAGCGCGGCGGCCACGGGCTTTGTCGCGGCCCTCGCGCATCGTGTCTCGGCAAAGCGGCCGCTGCTGTGGATCCGGCAGGATTTCTCCGAACGCGAATGCGGCGCGCTGGCCATGAGCGGCTGGCGGGAACTCGGTCTCGATCCGCGCTTGCTGGTCACCGTGCGCGCGCCCGATGTGGAGACGGCATTGCGGACCACGGCTGATGCGCTGGCCTGCGATGCGCTGGGCAGCGTCGTGCTGGAGACCTGGGGCGACAGCAAGCAGTTCGACTTGGTCGCCAGCCGCAAACTCACGCTGGCAGCGCGGGGCTCGGGCGTCACGTGCCTGTTGCTGCGGACTGCAGGCGTTCCGGTCTCGAGTACGGCAGAGACGCGCTGGATCATCCGCTCCGCGCATTCGCCGCCATTCAGGCCCTGGCAATCATGGGGCGTGCCCATGCTCGACGTGCAACTGGTTCGAAATCGTCACGGCCCGAACGGGCAATGGATCATGGAATGGAAGTGTGATGAGTGCGTTTTCCGTGACACATCGGCGCATCCTCAGCCTGTGGCTGCCGCGCCTGCCAACCGATCGCATCAAACGTCAGCTCGCGCGCAACGGCGCGCCAGCTAATCTGCAAGCAAGTATTGTCGTCGCCAAGCAAAGCAATGCGCTGCAGATTTCCGCGCTGGACGATGCCGCGGCGAAGCTCGGCCTTGAACCAGGTCTGCCGCTCGCCAATGCCCGTGCGGTCTGTCCGGACATTCAGGTGTTCGATGCTGATCCTGTCGCCGATACGCAGGTACTGACCGACATCGCCGATTGGTGCGACCGCTTCACACCGTTGGTGGCGCTGGATCTGCCGCATGGTCTGTTTCTCGACATCACCGGCTGTGCCCATCTGTTCGGTGGCGAGGCCGCACTGATGCAGCTGCTCTGCGCGGCGCTGTCGCGGCAGAGTTTTATTGTCAGTGCAGCGATTGCGGGGACATCGACATGCGCGCGCACGCTCAGTCGATATGCACATGGCCGGATCGTCGCCGCGGGCGAGGAGGCCAAGGCAGTGACGCCGCTGCCGCTGTTCACGCTCGGCGCCGATGAGGCGATCATCCGTGGATTGCGCCGTGCCGGCTTGAAGACCATCGGGGATGTCGCTTCGCGCTCGCGTCCCGAAATCACCGCACGTTTCGGCGCGGAATTCACGACGCTGCTGGAACAGGCGCTGGGGCAAAGCGATGCACCGATCTCGCCGCGCAAGCCGCTGCCGGATTATATCGTCGAGCAACGTTTCGCCGAACCGATTGCCACCGATGGCGTGATTACGCTGACATTGGCCAAGCTGGCACGCACGCTGATCGATGCGATGGACAGGCAGGGCAAGGGCGCGCGGCGGCTGGAAGCGGCGTTCTTCCGCACCGATGGCGCGGTGCGGGTGATCACCGCCGAAACCGGCCTGCCGGTGACCAAGGGCGAGGTGATCGACCGGTTGTTCCGCGAGCGACTGGACGCGATTGCCGATCCGCTCGATCCCGGTTTCGGTTTCGATATGATTCGCCTGTCGGCCAGCCGCACCGAGATTGTCGTGCAACAGCAACGCGACCTCGATGCCAATGTGCATGCAAACGATGAACTGGCCGATCTGATCGACCGTATCGCAGCACGGATCGGACCGCGACGTGTGCTGGTCTATCTGCCTGTCGAGAGCCACATTCCGGAACGCGCGATGCTGGGTGTGCCGGCACAGCATCATCTGGCTGCCGCCATGCAGGCAGCATGGCCGGCGCGTGAAGACGAGCCGCCTTTGCGGCCGTTACGGTTGTTCGAGCAGCCCGAACTGATCGATGTTCCGCTCGCGGAGTTTCCAGACAAGCCACCGAAGAAGTTCACCTGGCGACGCGTTTCTCACAACGTCGTTCATGTGGAAGGTCCGGAGCGTGTGTCGATGGAGTGGTGGCGTGCGCAGGAGGCGAAGCCGACGCGCGATTACTTTCGTGTCGAGGATGAGGCAGGTCAACGCTTCTGGCTCTTTCGCGACGGGCTGTATGGCGAGATCAGGGATGCGAACGATCAAGTCGTTTCGCCGCAATGGTTCGTGCATGGACTGTTCGCATGAGCACGGGCGGCGCTGGCGCGCCTGACTATGCTGAAATTGGCGTCACCAGCAATTTTTCGTTCCTGCGCGGCGCGTCGCATCCGCAGAACTATGTGCATCAGGCCAGTGCCGAGCGGCTTTATGCCATTGGCATTGCCGATCACAACACCATGGCCGGTGTGGTGCGGGCCTTTGCCGAGCTGGACCACAAGGATCTGGTCTACAAACCGAAGCTTCTGATCGGCACGCGGCTGGTTTTCAATGACGCTACGCCCGACATCCTTGCCTATCCGTGCGATCGCGCTGCCTATGGTCGACTGTGCCGGTTGCTCAGCATGGGCAAGCTGCGTGGCAACAAGGGTGAATGCCTGCTGCAGCTCGGCGATCTCGCGGAGTTTAGCGAAGGGGTGTTGCTTGTTCTAATGCCGACCTATCGGATCGACAGTGATCTTGTCCTGCGCACGCTCGATGCACTATCGGGCCTGCCGGCGGAAGGCATCTGGCTTGGCGCCAGTCCGTTTCATCGCGGGGATGACAAGCGTCGTCTGGCAAAGCTGCAGCGCATCGCATCCACTGCGCGTGTGCCCCTGATCGCCACCAATGACGTGCTCTATCACACGCCAAATCACCGCATCCTGCAGGACGTGGTCAGTTGTATCCGTGAAAAGACCACCATCGAGCAGGCCGGCCGCGTGCTGGAAATGAATGCCGAGCGGCATCTCAAGCCGGCTGCTGAAATGGCGCGGCTGTTTCGCGATTATCCGGATGCGATCCGCGAGACCATCCGTTTTGCCGATCGCATCACGTTTTCACTGAGCCAACTGCAATACCAATATCCCGACGAACCGGTCCCGCCGGGAAAAACCGCGCAGCAGCATCTCGCGGATCTGACCTGGGAGGGATATGCCCGGCATTTCCCGAATGGTGTCGATGAGACGCTCGAAGCCACCTTACGCAAGGAGCTCGCGCTCATCGCCGAGCTCGGTTATGCGCATTACTTCCTGACCGTCCATGACATTGTGCGCTATGCGCGCAGTCAGAACATCCTGTGTCAGGGGCGGGGCTCGGCAGCCAATTCCGCGGTCTGCTACATGCTGGACATCACCTCGGTCAATCCCGCCGAGGTCGACCTTTTGTTCGAGCGCTTCATCTCCAAGGAGCGGCTTGAGCCGCCGGACATCGACGTCGATTTCGAACACGTCCGGCGCGAAGAGGTGATGCAGTATGTCTACAAAAGATACGGCCGTCATCGCGCGGCAATCATCGCCACCGTCATCCACTACCGGCCGCGCTCGGCAATCCGCGATGTCGGCAAGGCGCTGGGATTGACCGAGGACGTCACCTCGGCATTGGCCGATACTGTCTGGGGCAGTTGGGGCAAGGGCCTCAACGAGATGCAGGTCAAGCAGGCCGGTCTCGATCCGTCCAATCCGATGATCGTGCGCGCTGTCGAGCTTGCCACCGAGCTGATCGAATTTCCGCGCCATCTGTCGCAGCATGTCGGCGGCTATGTGTTGACGCAGGACCGGCTCGACACCTATGTGCCGATCGGCAATGCGGCGATGGACGACCGCACCTTCATCGAATGGGACAAAGACGACGTCGACACGATGAAGATGATGAAGGTTGATGTGCTCGCGCTGGGCATGTTGACCTGCATCCGCCGCTGTTTCGAGCTGATCTTTCACCATAAGGGTAGGCGGTACGAACTCAAAGATATCAAAGCGGAAGACGACGATGCTCCGCCAGTTTTCGCGATGCTCCAGCGCGGTGAATCCCTCGGCGTGTTTCAGGTCGAAAGTCGCGCGCAGATGAACATGTTGCCGCGCCTGAAACCGCGCACTTTCTACGATCTCGTCATCGAAGTCGCGATTGTTCGCCCGGGCCCGATCCAGGGTAACATGGTGCATCCCTATCTCAAGCGGCGGGCGATGAACCCTGATGATATCGAATATCCATTTCCGAAAGGGGGCAACAAGAACGAACTCAAGAATGTCCTGCACAAGACCCTTGGCGTGCCACTGTTTCAGGAGCAGGCGATGCGCATTGCCATCCAAGCGGCACATTTTACTTCAGAAGAGGCCAATGGTCTGCGTCGCGCCATGGCGACGTTCCGCAATGTCGGCACCATGCATACGTTCGAGGCGAAGATGGTCGGCAAGATGGTCGACCGCGGCTACGATCCGGTATTTTCCCAGAGCTGCTTCGATCAGATCAAAGGTTTCGGTAGCTATGGTTTTCCGGAAAGCCATGCGGCCGCCTTCGCGCAGCTTGTCTATGTTTCATCATGGTTGAAGCACTACCACCCCGATGCATTCTGCTGCGGGCTGTTGAACTCACAGCCGATGGGGTTTTATGCGCCATCGCAGATCGTGCGCGATGCGCGCGACAACGGCGTCGATGTGCGGGAGATCGATGTGTCCTTCAGTCATTCGCAGAATACGCTGGAAGAACCAGGCGGAGACTATTGCGCCGTTCGCCTCGGCTTTCGCCAGATCGACGGATTCAAATGGGCGGATCCGGATGAGGAGCGCGAACGTGAAAAAGCTGGCAAGCCGCCGGGAGAAGATTGGGGCAAGCGCATCGTTGCCGCGCGAGAGCGACAGCCTTTCACCTCGCTGGAAGATTTCGCCCGCGATACCGCTTTGCCAAAACGTGCGCTGATCATGCTGGCCGATGCCGATGCATTTCGCTCCATCGGCCTGGATCGCCGTGCCGCACTGTGGGCGGTGAGGCGATTGCCCGATGACGTGGCACTGCCGCTGTTCGAAGTCGCGACCGCGCGGGAGCAGCCAGACGAGAATGCGAAGCCTCTGCCTGAGATGCCTTTGCCCGAACAGGTGGTCGCCGATTATCAGACCATCCGGCTGTCGCTGAAGGGACATCCGATGGAGTTCCTGCGCGCGAATTTCACACGGGAAAAAGTGGTGACTTGCGCGAGCGTTGTGGATGCCAATGACAAACGGCGCGTGCGTTGTGCCGGCGTCGTGCTGGTGCGGCAGCGGCCGGGCAGCGCCAATGGCGTTGTCTTCATGACGCTGGAGGACGAGACCGGTATCGCCAATATCGTGGTATGGCCGAAGGTGATGGAGCAGTTCCGCAGGGAGGTGATGGGTTCCAGACTCATCCTGGTCGAGGGGCGCATCCAGAGTAGTCCAGAAAAGGTCGTCCATCTGGTTGCCGAACGGCTGATCGATCGCTCGGACGACCTGAAGTATCTTGGCAACGATGCGCTTGGCGGACCCCGACAAATGCTGTCAGGCCCCGAACCGGTCAATGACGATCGCCGCGAGCATCCCGACAATCCCGCCCAGCGCATTCGCCATCCGCGCAATGTCCGGATACTGCCGCGCTCGCGGGATTTCCATTAAGCGCCGTTCAGAAACCATTCAGCCGATATTACCTATTCAGGTGATGCACCGACTGGCGGTCCGCCGGGTGGCCGGTGCAGGAAAGTAATAGTGGCATAGGCGCCGATCCATGAACCGACGGCGGCGAAACCCACATACATCCAGTTTTCGGTATAGCTGATGACGGCATAGGACGAGAGTACATACCAGACGCTGCTCCAGGTGGCCGCAGGTATGCGCCGACGGGCCACCACCGCAGAGGTGAACATCACATAGACCGCGTCGGTGGCAGCCGTGGCCAGCACCACGGCACCGGCTGTCAATGGATCGATGGTGGCCATGGTCTCTCCTCCATGCTTGTACAGGATGATGCGATGACGGATGTGGTCACCTGGAAGCGTGAGCTGAATCGATGTCGTGGGAAAGGGGGAGAGCGTTGATGTACGGCATTCGTGAACTGCTCGCCGACCTCTGGCGGGAGGTTGGCGGTGATATTGCGGCGCTCCAGCGTGTCGCGCTGACCGGCAATGACCCGCAATTGCCATCTTCATTCCATGTCGGTGCGGCCGCTCAGGTCAGCATCGCTGCGGCTGGAATGGCCGCTGCCGAAATCTGGCGGCTACGTAGTGGGCAGACGCAGACTGTCGCCGTCGACATGCGCCACGCCATCGTCGAGTGCCGCAGCGAGCGCTATCTGCGCTGCGACGGTAACCCGCCGCCGCCCGCCTGGGACGTAATCGCTGGTGTCTACAAGACCGGCGACGGAAAATTCGTCCGGCTGCATACCAATTTTCCGCATCATCGCGACGCTGTCTGCCAGGTGCTGTCATGCGCGCCGGAGCGCGAAGCCGTGCAGGCCGCTCTGATGCACTGGAACGGCGAGGCCTTCGAGACCGCGGCCTATGCGGCCGGCGGTGTCGTGGCGCTGATGCGATCGCGCGACGAATGGATGGCGCTGCCGCAGGCCACAGCTGTTGCTGAACTGCCGCTGGTCGAGATCACCCGGATCGGTGACGCCGAACCAAAGCTGTGGCCGATCGGCGCCCGGCCGCTTGCCGGTCTGCGCGTACTCGATCTCTCACGCGTCATCGCCGGTCCCGTCGCTGGTCGTACGCTTGCGGCCCATGGCGCGGATGTCATGCTGGTCTCCAGTCCAGATCTGCCGGCGATCCCGTGGCTCACCGTCGATACCGGCCGCGGCAAGCTCTCGAGCTTCGTGGATCTCCGGAGCGAGCAGGGGCGCGACACCTTACGAGGATTGCTCGCGCAGGCGGATATCTTCTCGCAGGGCTATCGCCCGCAGTCGTTCGCGGCGCTCGGCTTCTCGCCGGAGGAGGCGGCCCGTGTCAGTCCCGGTATCGTCTATGTCTCGCTCTCCGCCTATGGCCGTTCCGGGCCATGGGCCGGGCGCCGCGGCTTCGACTCCCTTGTCCAATGCGCGACCGGCTTCAACCATGCCGAAGGGCAGGCGGCCGGCGTCGATGGGCCCAGGGAGTTACCGGCCCAGATGCTTGATCACGCCACAGGCTACTTAATGGCATTCGGCGCCATGATCGCACGTGCACGTCAGGCGCGCGAAGGCGGCAGCTGGCACGTGCAGGTCTCTCTTGCCCGCACCGGTCAATGGCTGTGGGATATGGGAAGGATCGCGGAGGGTCTCGCGGTCGAAGACCTGAAGGGAGAGATGGTCAAAGCCTTTACTGAGGATATGCCGTCCGGATTTGGCCAGTTGTCGGCGGTCCGTCATGCAGCCGTGTTATCGCGAACCCCGGCATCGTGGGCGCGTCCGGCCATGCCCCTCGGCAGCCATCCGGCGGTATGGCCGTCCGGCAATTGAAACCCATTCGCAGGATTTCAAAATTTTAACGAAGATTCGTAAGTGCACACGCGTTTTTAGATTGTCTGAACGCCCAGATGCGCACTATTAGCGCGTGAATGGGACAAATCGCCGCGGAATAAGTGCGTTTCCTACCAAGGACTGGACAGTGACGAATTTAGATCAACGATCTCAGCTGTTTAGCGGAAAGCGCCTGATTGCGGGCGGTTGCATTGCTGCCATGCTGGTCGCCACAGGCATCGGCTACGCGCGGCTGTCCACCCCGTCGAAGGGCCATTCCGACGTTTCGAGCCAGTCGCGGAAGAATCCGCAGCGCTATACGACGTCGCCGTCGGAATGGGCCAGCCTGACCATCGAGCCGGTCACCGTGCGTGCCTTCCGTGCCGAACACGTCACCGAGGGCAAGATCGCCGTCGATGAAGACCGCTCGACCCCGATCTTTTCACCCTATGCCGGCCGCGTCACCAAGCTGCTCGCCAAACCAGGCGACCACGTCGAAAAGGGCCAACCGCTCTTTGTGATCGAAGCGGCCGACACCGTTGGCGCGCAGAATGATTTCGTTGCCGCGACCACGGCGCTCAACAAGGCGAAGTCGCAATTCGACCTCGCACAGATCCAGGACAAGCGCGCCCGCGACCTGTTCGAAGGCAAGGCTGTGCCGCTGAAAGACTATCAGCAGAGCCAGGCCACGCTGCTGCAGGCACAGAACGATCTGCGCACCGCCGACACGGCACTCGAAGCCGCACGCAATCGCCTGCGTATTCTTGGCCTCTCGGAAGACGCCATCACGGCGTTTCAGGAGAAGGGCCGCATCAATCCGGAAACGACGATCTATGCGCCGCTTGCAGGCACGGTGGTTCAGCGCAAGATCGGCCCCGGCCAATACATCAGCGCCGGCGCTGCCGATCCGGTTTTCGTGATCGGCGATCTCTCATCAGTGTGGCTCACGGCCTTCGTACGTGAGACCGAAGCTGCTGCCGTGCAGATCGGTCAGGAAATGAGCTTCACCGCACTGGCGCTGCCGGGCCGCGTGCTCACTGGCCGCATCAGCTATGTCGCGACAGCGCTCGATCCCGCGACGCGCCGACTGCTGGTCCGCGCTACGCTGGACAACAGCAACGGTTTGCTGAAGCCCGAAATGTTCACCACCGTGACGATCTACGCGCCTGGCGACCAGCCAACGATAGGCGTGCCGAAAACGGCGCTGATCTATGAAGGCGATCAGGTCCGCGTCTGGGTGGCGCATGACGACAAGACCATCGAGCTGCGCACAATCAAGACCGGTATGACCAATGGCAATCTCGTCGAGGTCCATGGCAACCTGAAAGCCGGTGAACGCATCGTCACCAAAGGCAGCCTGTTTATCGATCGCGCGGCCTCCGCCAGCTAACTCCCAGCTTCGGCTCTTCTGAAAGGTCCGATCTGGATGGATCGTCTTGTTGCCCTGGCCGTCGACCGTCGCTTCCTGATGGTGGCGATGTTCGTCGCCGTATTCGTCGGCGGTTTGTTCGCGTTCAATCAGCTGAACATCGAAGCCTATCCCGATCCGACCCCGCCGATGGTCGATATTGTGACGCAGAGCAACGGTCTCTCTGCCGAGGAAATCGAGCGCTACATCACGATTCCGATCGAAGCGCAGGTCGCGGGCATCAAGAACCTCAAGACGATCCGCACCATCTCGCTCTACGGCCTCTCGGACGTCAAACTGCAGTTTTCGTTCGACTATACCTATGACGAAGCATTGCAGCAGGTGCTGAACCGGCTATCGCAACTCGGGACTTTGCCGGGCAATGCGCAGCCGACAATCTCGCCGATCTCTGCTGTGGGTGAAATCTTCCGTTACCGTCTGGTGGGACCGCCGAACTACAGCGTACTCGATCTCAAGACCCTGCAAGATTGGATCATGCAGCGCCGCTTTCGCGCGGTGCCAGGCGTTATCGACGTCATTGGTTGGGGTGGCAAGACCAAAACCTATGAAATCCAGGTCGACTTCAGCAAGCTCGTTGCCTATGGCTTGACGCTGCCGCAACTGCTGATCGCCGTCGGCAACGCCAATATCAATGTCGGCGGCAACACCGTGAATATCGGCCCGCAATCGGCCGTGGTGCGCGGCGTCGGCCTCATTCGGTCGATCGACGACCTTTCCAATACGATGATCTCCCAGACCAGTGGCAATCCGGTTCTGGTCAAGGACGTCGCCACGGTGTCGGTCGGCGAGAAGCCGCGCCTCGGCATTGCCGGTCTCAATCAGGAGGACGATATCGTCCAGGGCATCGTTCTGATGCGCCGCGGTGAGAAGAGTTCTCCGACCATCGCGCGCGTCGAACAATTGGTGCAACAGATCAATCGCGGAGGCATCCTGCCGCCCGGCGTGCGGATCGAACGCATCTATGACCGCAAGGACCTGATCGACACCACCACGCATACGGTGCTGCACAACATGGTCGTCGGCATCCTGCTGATCGTGCTGCTGCAGTGGTTGTTCCTCGGCAACCTGCGCAGCGCGCTGATCGTGGGCGCCACTATTCCGTTCGCCTTGTTTTTTGCTGTCATCATTCTGGTGCTACGCGGCGAATCCGCCAACCTGCTATCGGTAGGCGCCATCGATTTCGGCCTGATCGTCGATGGGACGGTCATCATGGTCGAGGCCATCTTCCGACGGTTGACCCAGACAACGGAGCTTTCCGAAGCGGAGCGTAGCCACATCTCGCCCGAGACCATCATGGGCATGAAGAAGCATGGCATCCTCAGCGCATCCGCTGACGTGTCGCGCTCGATTTTCTTTGCCGCCGCGATCATTATCGCCGCGTTCCTGCCGCTGTTCACGCTGTCCGGCGTTGAAGGCAATATCTTTGGGCCGATGGCGCGGACCTACGCTTATGCGCTCGCCGGTGGCCTGATCGCGACATTCACCGTCACGCCTGCGCTGAGCGCGATCATTCTGCCAGCGCATGTCCAGGAGACCGAAACCTGGATCATGCGCCAGCTTCACCGCCTCTATATGCCGGTGCTGAATTGGGCGGTCGTGAGCCGTAAACTGGTGTTGGGCATTGCGATCGGTCTTGTCGTCGTGACTTTCTTCATGGCGCGTTTCCTCGGCCTGGAATTTCTGCCGAAGCTGGAAGAGGGCAATCTCTGGATCCGCGCCACGCTGCCGCCGACGATCTCGCTGCAGGAAGGCAACACTTACGTCAACGAGATGCGCAGGCTGATCCGCCAGCAGCCCGAGGTGGAATCCGTCGTCTCGCAGCACGGCCGTCCCGATGACGGCACCGATGCGGCTGGCCTGTTCAACGCGGAATTCTTTGCACCGCTGAAGCCCGCCTCTGAATGGCCGGCGCCGCAGGATAAGGATGCGCTGACGGCGCGTTTGCTCAAGGAATTGCAGACGAAATTCCCCGGCGTCGAATTCAATTTCTCGCAATATCTGCAGGACAACGTGTCCGAAGCGGTTTCCGGCGTGAAGGGCGAAAACTCGATCAAGCTCTATGGCAACGATCTGGAAGCGCTCACCAAGACGGCTAATGAGATCAAGGCCGTGCTGTCGACGGTACAGGGGGTGACGGACCTCGCCGTGTTCACATCGCTGGGGCAACCAACAATCCAGATCGATGTCGACCGCGCCAAGGCCGCGCGCTACGGATTGTCGCCGGGCGATATCAACGCCACCATCAAGGTAGCCATCGGCGGCGACTCTGCAGGCGATCTCTATGAGCCTGGTAGCGATCGGCATTTCCCGATCATGGTGCGGTTAGCGCCGGAATATCGTCGTAGCGCTGAGGCGATCCAGAATTTGCGCATCGGCGCACCCGGTCCAAACGGCACGATCGCGCAGATCCCGCTAAGTGAAGTGGCGTCGATCAATCTCGTCTCGGGTGCGGCTTATATCTATCGCGAGAACCAGGAACGTTATCTGCCGATCAAGTTCTCGGTACGCGAACGCGATCTCGGCAGCGCCATTCAGGAAGCGCAGGACAAGGTCGCCGCGCTCGTTCAGCTGCCGCCGGGCTCGCGGACCGAATGGGTGGGCGAGTTCGGCAATCTTCAGGACGCTATCGCGCGGCTTTCCATCGTGGTGCCGATCAGTCTCGCTCTGATAGGCGTGCTGCTCTGGTTCAACTTTGGATCGATGGCCGACACGCTGCTGGCCATGAGCGTGATCCCGATGGCGATCTTCGGCGGTGTGCTTGGTCTGCTGATCACGGGTATTCCGTTCAGCGTATCGGCGGCGATTGGCTTCATCGCGCTGTTCGGCATTGCGGTCATGGACGGCATTCTGATCCTGTCGCAATACAATCAGCTGATCGACGAGGGCTACGAGCGCATCAAGGCTGTGATCCGGACCGGCGAACTGCAACTGCGGCCAGTGCTCATGACCTGTATCGTAGCCGGCGTCGGCCTGCTGCCGGCGGCGCTGTCGGAGGGAATCGGGTCTCAGGTCCAGAAGCCGCTCGCGGTCGTGGTCGTCACTGGCATGATGCTGGCGCCGCTGGTGATCCTGATCACCCTGCCGGTGCTGATCTCGTTCTTCTCAAGCCGGGCGCGTTAAACCGGCTTGCGACGGGAGCTGCTCGGGCTGTCCCTGAGGCAGCCCAATGGCCCATATCCAAAAAACCGGCCTCGGCATGGATCGAAACCGGCGCTTGCCCGTTGACCGGTTTCCCATCGGGCTATTCCAGCCCCCGTGTGCGTTTCGGTAGGTGCTCTTGAACGCTTTATTTGCTGATCTTTTTTCAAACGTGCAGCCGTGCCATGCTGGCGGCCGTCGTTTCGAGCGCCGCATCTTTTCAGAGACTTTTTGATGCTCACCAAGATCGCCTCTGTCGACCTGACAAATTGCGACCGCGAGCCAATCCACATCCCCGGCAGTGTTCAACCCTATGGTTGTCTGCTCGCCTGCGATGGCTCCGTCGGGATGGTCCGGCGCCATTCGGTCAATGCCGGCGCGATGCTTGGTGTGGGATCAGGCGACATAAATGGCCGCAGGTTGGATGATCTGATCGGCGAGAGGCCGGCGCACGACATTCGCAATGCCATCGCCAAATGGGGCAACCAGCAGCGCCCGGGATTGCTGATCGATTTTAAGGTCGCGCATTCGCCGACCGCGTTCAACGTCGCTGTGCATCGGCACAAGGGCGTCAACATCATCGAATTCGAGCCTGTGGACGCCAGCGAAGCGACACCGCCTCTGGAGTTGTCGCGCTTGCTGATCGGCCGCATCGGCCAATGCAACGATCTCGACGTGCTGTTCGACAATGCGGCGCGGCTGCTGCGTGGCGCACTCGGCTACGACCGGGTGATGGTCTATCAATTCGCTCATGATGGCTCCGGCCGGGTGATCAGCGAGGCGCGCCGCGGCGATCTCGAGAGCTTTCTGGGACAGCACTTCCCGGCTGGCGACATCCCGCAGCAGGCGAGGGTGCTTTACGTCCAGAACACGGTGCGTATCGTCTCGGATGCAAGCGGTGAGCGCGTGGCCATTGAGCCGGAGTTCGACACGTCCGGTGAACCGCTCGACCTGTCCTTTGCACATCTGCGCAGCGTTTCGCCGATCCACTGCGAGTATCTGCGCAATATGGGCGTCGGTGCGTCAATGTCGATTTCCATCATCCACGACGGCGTGCTCTGGGGGCTGATCGCCTGCCATCATTATGCACCGCGCGCGCTTTCCATGGAGAAGCGCGTCGCTGCAGAGATGTTTGGCGAGTTCTTTTCCATGCAACTGGCCGGGCTTCTTCAAAAACGCAAGCTGGCCGCTAGCGAAAGCGCACGTCGCTATCTCGATCAGCTGCTGCATAATGTTTCGCATCATGGCGATGTCGAAGATCTGCTCAAGGAAAGCATTCGCGATTTTAGCGTACTGATGCCATGTGACGGCATTGGCTTATATCTCAACAAGACCTGGACGTCTTATGGCACCGCGCCGCCGGCTGCGGCAGTGCCGGTGCTGATGGGCTTCATCAATTCGGTGGCCGAGGGCAGGGTGTGGGCGACGAGCGCATTGTCAGATCGATTACCGGCGGCTGAAGACTATGCCGCTACCGTCTCCGGCGTGCTGGCGGTGCCCTTGTCGCAGTTGCCGCGCGACTATCTTCTGTTCTTTCGCAGCGAAGTGACGCAAACCCTGAATTGGGCAGGCGATCCCAACAAGACATACGAAATTGGCCCGTTGGGCGATCGGCTGACGCCGCGCAAGAGCTTCGCGATCTGGAAGGAGATCGTGCAACGCCAGTCACAGCCATGGCTGCAAAACGAGCGCGACACCGCCGAGGCCGTGCGCTCGGCTTTGGTGGAAGTGGTGCTTCGCCACAACGAATTGCTGGCGGATGAGCGGCACAAGGCCGACCTGCGCCAGAAAATGCTGAATGAGGAGCTCAATCATCGCGTCAAGAATATTCTGGCGCTGATCAAATCGCTGGTCTCGCACCCGGTCGAGGATGGCCGCAGCATCGGGGATTATGTCGCCTCCCTGAAGGGACGTATTCAGGCCTTGTCGCTTGCGCATGATCAGGTCATCCGCGGCGCCGGTGGCGGTGCGTTAAAGGGATTGCTCGATGCGGAATTTTCGCCGTATCGCGAGTCGGTAAAAGCGATCGAGGTGGCCGGTCCCGATGTTTCGCTCGACGCTCGAGCCTATTCAGTACTCGCACTCGTGCTGCACGAACTGGCCACCAATGCCGCCAAATATGGTGCGCTTTCCGTAAGCACGGGGCGCTTGTCGCTCCAGTGGAAACGCACCGATATCGGCGATTGCGAAATCCACTGGCTTGAGCGCGACGGCCCCCTTGTCACACCGCCATTGCGGCCGGGCTTTGGATCGATGCTGATCAGTCGCAGCATTCCCTATGATCTCGGGGGTGAAAGCGATGTCGATTATGAGCCGGCCGGCACGCGCGTGCGGTTGCTCATCCCGGCGCGCTTCGTTGTCTGGCCCGCGCCGGTGGCGGCGCGCAACGTGCGCGCCCAACGCGAGGACGACAAGCCGATGGCGTCGATGCGCGGCTTGAAGGTGTTGATGGTCGAGGATCAGCTTCTGATTGCCATGGACGTCGAGACCATGTTGACTCACGAGGGCGCGGCATCGGTCGAGACGGCATCTTCGGTCAAGGAGGCATTGATCGCGCTGACGATCAGGAGGCCTGATGTGGCCATCCTCGACGTCAATCTCGGCAATGGCAGTTCGGTGCCGGTGGCTCAGGCATTGCGCGAGCGGGGCATCCCCTTCGTCTTCGCCACAGGCTATGGCGAAACCAGCCTGATCCCGGCGTCGATGGAGGACGTGCCGATTGTACGCAAACCCTACGACCTCGCATCGCTTGTCGCTGCGATGACCACGGCGATGGCGAAGAAGAATTCGCCCGGATAGTTTACTGCCCCGAGGGCGTGCGCAGCCCGTGCCAGGCGTCGCGCACCTGATGATAGTGAACTTCTGGCAGATAGTCTGGCGTGTTCAGCCCAAGCGTCTTCACATCCAGCCTGCCGATTGCGCTGAGCAGCGAATAGGATGCGATGACCCGGTCACGTTGCGCGCCAATCAGGCGTGCCTTTGCCTGTACGAGATCCTGCTGTGAGTTCAGGACATCGACAGTGGTACGCTGACCGCCCTGGGCCTCGCGCTGTACGCCCTGTAGTGCAACGCCAGCGGCGCGTACTTCGGCTTCCGCAGCGCTGACAGCGGTCTTGGCGCCTTCATTTGACACCCATGCACCGACAACTGCTGTGCGGGCCTGATTGCGGACCTGTTCGAGCACCAAGCGGCTGACCGACGACAGTTCCTTGGCCTGGCGCGTCTGCGCAGCACCGAGGCCGCCGTCATAGATCGGCGCAGTCAATTGGCCGACAATCGAAGCCTGGTCGGTGCCAAAAGTGCCAAGCGTCGGATCCGATTGGCTGGATTTGCTGGCGCTGCCCTGCAGCGTCAGAGTAGGCAACAGGCTGCTCTCCGCCACTTTGATCGTCGTGGTCGCCACATCGACATCGTAGCCGGCTGCCAGCACGGCGGGGTGCGCCTTGAAGGCCTGATTGACGGCATCGTCGCGGTTGCGCGGCAGCAGCCGATCCATCGGTTCCGCCGGACTGAGCCGCGAGGGTGCAGCACCAATCACCTGCGTATAAGTCGCCTGGCTGATGGCGAGATTGACCTCGGCGGCGTTGAGATCGGCCTGGCCACGTGCCAGTCGCGCTTCGGCCTGTGACGTGTCGGTGGGCGTGACGTCCCCGGCGTTGAGCCGCTTCTGGGCGATGCCGAGGGTTTCGCGCAGGGAGGTGACGTTGGCGCGCTGGGCTTCAACCAGCGATTGGTTGGCGAGAACATTGGTATATGCAACGACAGCATCGAGCAGCACGCCCTGGCCGACATTGCGCAGCGCTTCCCGGCCGGACTGGACCTGCAATTCCGCGACGCGGACACTGTTGGCTGTCTTGTTTCCGTTATAAAGCGTCTGGGTGACCGTGACGCCGATGGTCCATGGCTTCAGCGTCGCGCCCTGGATGGTGTTGTCTACGAGCAGGTTGCGTACGGCCTGAAGGCCATAGCTCAGCGTGGCTGCCACCTGAGGCCGGTAGCCGGCCATCGCCTGCGGAACGTTCTCATCGGTGGCGCGCTGGCGAGCCCGTTCGCCGTTCAGCTGCGGATTGGATTGATAGGCTTTGGCAAGGGCTTCCGACACCGTTTCGGCACGGGCATCGACCGCAGCAAAAATGCCATAGCCAATCAGGCTCAGGGCCATGCCTGTCCGAAGCGCGCGCCTTGCGGCGAGGCCAAATATGCCGTGACGAACCATATTATCCCAAAGCAATCTTCGGACGTCCGCCCCCGCTGACGTCTAGGTATGTTTAGAGGGCGTTGCCTTTGCAGGCAAACCATCCGGCGAAGAACCTCCGGGCTTTTGCGCTTTCCCCACAGGGCATTTGGCTGCCCCGATTTGCTTGATTGATCAGGACCCTAGGGTGGATGAGGCGCTCGGTGAATGCGACGAATAAACCCGCTTCACATGGCCGCGTGTGTTGCATGTCGGGCACATTTCTGAATAACCGCACGCAGTGGTAACTCTGTCCGGCTTTGCTGCGCGATTGCGCTGAGGAGCTGCCGATCCTGCTCAGCCGGAATGCTTATGCCCAAGATATTCACTGACCCCGACGCCATCGCCGAAGACATCATTCGCGACGTCGGGACGACGCTCGTGGTCGGGCTGCCGCTCGGGCTTGGCAAGGCCAACCATATCATCAATGCGCTCTATCAGCGCGCGCTGGCCGATCGCAGCATCAGGCTGACGTTCTTCTCTGCCCTGACACTGGAGAAGCCGAGACCACCCAGCGAGCTGGAGAAGCGCTTCATCAACCCGGTGATCGAACGGCTGTTCGGGGGCTATCCCAATCTCGCTTATGCAAACGCGCTGCACAAAGGCGAGCTCCCGCCAAACATTCAGGTCAACGAATTCTTCTTCCTTGCGGGAAAATGGCTGCGGGTCGCCGACGCACAGCAACACTATATTTCAGCGAACTACACTCATGCGGCGTCTTATCTGTTGACGCGTGGGCTTAACGTGATCACGCAACTGGTGTCGAAGCGTGTGGTCGATGGTGCCGCGCGCTACAGCCTGAGCTGCAATACCGACACCACGCTTGATCTGATGCGGGCGCGCAACGAAGGGCGTGTCTCATTCAAGTTGATCGGTCAGGTCAATTCGGAATTGCCCTTCATGCCAGGGCAGGGTGATCTCACCGGCGATGAGTTTCACGCGATGCTCGAAGGTCCGGAGACTGAATTTCCGCTGTTTGCGCCCCCGTCCGAACCGGTCAACGACACCAAATACGCGATTGGATTGCACGCTGCCGGCCTGGTGCGCGACGGCGGCACGCTGCAGATCGGCATTGGGCAAGTGGGCGATGCGCTGGCGCAGGGCCTGATCGTTCGTCACCGCGACAATGCGGCGTTTCGCAATCTGATGCAGCGTCTTGCCCCCGACGCGCCTCCAAAGGAAGTCGCGACGTTCGAACGTGGCCTCTATGGCGTCAGTGAAATGCTGTTCGAAGCATTTCTCGGCCTGATCGACGCCGGCATTCTCAAGCGCGAGGTGGATGGCACCATCGTGCATGGCGCATTTTTTCTAGGGCCCAAGGCATTCTATCAGGCGCTGCGCGACATGACGCCGGAGCGTCTGGCGAAAATCCAGATGATGCCGGTGTCATTCACCAACGAACTCTACGGTGATGAAGATGCCAAACGACGCGCGCGCGTCGATGCGCGCTTCGTCAACAACACGATGATGGCGACGCTGATGGGCGCCGCGATCTCCGACGGTCTCGAGAACGGCCAGGTCGTGAGCGGGGTCGGCGGGCAGTACAATTTCGTCTCACAGGCTTTCGCTCTGGACGGCGCGCGCTCGATCCTGACTCTTGAAGCGACACGTGCCGGCAAAAAGCCTATCTCCAATATTCGTTGGAGTTATGGTCACACCACGATCCCGCGACACCTGCGCGATATCATCGTGACTGAGTATGGAGTCGCCGATCTGCGCGGAAAATCAGACGCCGATGTGATTGCGGCCATGCTGCAGGTGTCGGACTCGCGCTTTCAGCCGGAACTGATCCGACAAGCCAAGGAGGCTGGAAAGCTTCCCAAGAGCTATGACATTCCTCCTGCGTATCGCGACAATGTACCTGAGCGGATTTCCGCTGCGCTCAGGCCGGCGCGGGACGCCGGTCTGCTGCCCATGTTCCCGTTTGGCAGCGATTTCACTGATGTGGAGCAGCGCCTGATCCCTGCGCTGCAGGTCCTGAGCGCGGCATCGGTGTCGCCACAACGGCTCGCAGGCCTGTTCTGGCAGGGCATAACACACGCACCAAGTGCGTCAGATGAAGCGGCGCTGGCGCGGCTCGGGCTCGATCGTCCGGCCACATGGGCCGAACGTGCCTATCGTGTGCTTGTGTCCGCCGCGCTCGCGCGCGGCGGCTGAGCCTAGCGGTTCTTGTTGACCGGCTTCCGCTTCTCGATGAAGGCGGCCATGCCTTCTGAACGGTCTTCCAGCGCGAATGTCGCGTGAAACAGATCGCGTTCGACCTTGAGGCCTTCGGTGAGCGGCGTCTCGAAGGCGCGATTGACGGCGTTCTTCGCCATCGTCGCCACCGGGCGCGACATGGCGGCGATCTTTTCCGCCATGGCGATGGCTTCTTCCATCAGCTTGTCGGCTGGGACAATGCGGCTGACGAGGCCAGAGCGCTCGGCCTCCGCCGCATCCATCATGCGGCCCGTCAGGCAAAGGTCCATTGCCTTCGATTTGCCAATGGCGCGCGTGAGGCGCTGCGTGCCGCCGATGCCGGGAATGGTGCCGAGGGTGATTTCCGGCTGGCCGAATTTGGCTGTGTCGGCGGCGATCATGATGTCGCACATCATGGCGAGTTCGCAGCCGCCACCGAGCGCATAGCCCGAGACGGCAGCAATGGTCGGTTTGGTACAGGTGGCGACACGGTCGCCGCCGATTGACGTGAAGTCGCTGGAAAACATGTCGATGAAGCTCTTTGGCTGCATCTCCTTGATATCTGCCCCGGCGGCAAATGCCTTCTCGCTGCCGGTCACGATGATGCAGCCCACGGCGGTGTCGGCTTCCAGCTCGTCGATGGCGATCTTGATTTCGCCGAACACACCGAAAGAAAGCGCATTCAGCATCTTCGGGCGATTCAGCGTGATGATGCCGACCGCGCCTTTGCGCTCAACGATTAGGTGTTCGTAGCTGCTCATGTTCCATCCCGCGGATTTTTTGCCGAAGCTGCCAGGATCGGCAGCCCCGCGCAATTTGCCCGCTCGGGGGATGGGGTTCAAGCCATAAACATACGGGCCGCAGAGGCCATGGTCAGCAAACCGCCAAATGCGATGAAGATCTTACCAACAAGGGAGGTCTTGTCCCAGGTCGTGCTGCTCTCGGTGGCGACTTCCGGTGCCGGCGTATCGATGGTGGCCTTTGCGAGCGTCAGCGGCGGCTTGTCGTTGCTGATGGCACGATCGAGGTCGTTGAGCTGGTCAGCGGCAACGAGCTGCGCGTTGCTGGCGCTGGAATCCGGCGACGTCGTTGCGGGCTGTTCCTGCTGGCCGCCGATTTGGCCAAGCGCGCTGCCTGCTTGCGATGACATGTTGTAGGTGTTGGTGGCTGCGGTCTCAGAGGGCCATTGCGCATTGGCATTGGCGACCAATGACGGGATGGCAGTATCGCTGCTTCCCGGCTTCGCGTCTTCCGTCTTGGCGGTGTCCTCATCAGCCGATTTTTTCGACGCCTTGGTTGCCTGCCGGTCGGACTTGCGCGATTTCGTTTCGCTCTTCCTGGCACTGCGGTGCTTGGTGGCCTTCGCTGCTGGTTCGGCGGATGTGTCTGCGGCGCTGCCGACCGCTGCGGCCGGCTCGGATGCCGCGGTGTCGTTTTCGGTCGCGTGAAGCGGTGCCGATGTGCAGATCCACAATCCGGCTGCGATGACCAATGCAGCACGCCCGCTGGCTCTGATGTTCATGGAAATCTCCCCAAAATACCGGCCCCCAATGGTCGCAAGGGAAACTGCGCAGGTGTTCACACCGGGGCAAAAAAAGGGAATCTTCGGACGAGTCCGGCAAAAACGGGGCATGAACACCGCCGCAATCATTGTCTCCACAGGCGTCAGCAAAAATCTGCCTTTGAAATCAAGGCGACGGATGTCACTCTGACGGTTCGATGCTATGAGCCGGATGTCTTTGAAATCTTCGGCTCGGGGGTGTGGGGCGCAGGCAAGGGTTTCACGGTTCCGTGATTTTTCTCTCAGCTGGCGTAACAAACTGAATTATCCGCCGAATTGGCTTTAGGAGCGCGCGTGCGCGGACGTGACGACGAATGGACCGATCTGATGCGGTCGGCCAATGCAGGGGATAGCGTTGCTTATCATCGCCTGCTGAAGTCGGTTACGCCCGTGCTGCGTGCCGGAGCGCGGCAGGGCCTGTCACGGGCTGGCCAGCCGCCCGATCAGGCGGAGGATATTGTGCAGGATATTTTGCTGGCGGTGCATTTGAAGCGGCAAACCTGGGACACGAACGCGCCGTTTGCGCCGTGGCTGTTTGCGATCGCCCGCAACAAACTGATCGATGCGCTCCGCCGGCGCGGGCGTCGGATCTTCGTCAATATCGACGATTTTGCCGAGACGATTCCGAGCGAGCCGCCAGCTGAAACATTGCCCACCGTCGAGATATCCAATCATCTCGCCGATCTTCCGCCGCGGCAGCGCGACGTGTTGCGATCGATCGCGGTGGAGAGCGCATCCATCAAGACTACGGCGTCGAAATTGTCGATGACCGAAGGCGCCGTGCGCGTGGCGTTGCATCGTGGGCTCGCGAGCCTCGCAGCCAAGCTGCGAAAGGATTGACTATGGATACCGATCGCCTGATTCAGACGCTGGCTGCCGACAACGATCAAAGGGCACGTCCCGTGAGCACGCAGCTCGCGATGGCCTTGTTGGTCACGCTGCCGGTCGTGGCGGCGATGTTGCTGGTGACGCTTGGCATTCGCCCGGACTTCATGTCGGCCATGCGCAATCCGTTCTTCGATACGAAGTTTCTGGTGACTCTGGCGCTTGCCATTCCAGCCATCGTGATCAGTGTCCATCTGTCCCGGCCCGAGGCGTCGTTGGGCCGCTGGATCTGGCTGTTGCTGCTGTCGCCGTTTATTCTGATCGTCGCGTTGATAGTCGAAATGACGATGCCGCAGCGCGCGCCGATGATGGTGCGCATTATCGGCAGAAACTCGTCGCTGTGTTCGGCGGCGATCACCTTGCTGTCGCTGCCGATCCTCGGTGGCGCGATGATCGCGCTGCGCCACGGCGCGCCGTCACGCCCCGCCGTTGCTGGTGCGCTCGCTGGATTGATGTCAGCCGGGCTAGGGGCGACGTTTTACGCCGCGCATTGCGCGGACGACTCGCCGCTGTTTGTCGCAACCTGGTACACGCTCGCAGCCCTCGTCGTGGCGGCGCTGGGTGCAGCTATCGGTTCGAAAGTACTGCGCTATTGAACGGCGCGTGAGCCACGCGTTTCGCGGAAAATGAATCCGGTCAGGCCGATGCCACGGCCGCAGGACGGCCGCTCGCCGCCTTCGCGATGTCTCCGTTTAGCTCGCCGGTATAGTCCTTGAAATCGACTTCCAACGTATAGCGCGGGGAATTCAGCCAGGTGCTGATCTTCTTCTGGTGAAAGTCGCGGACCTCCAGCGCCATATCGCCGGGGCTGGGCAGGGCGACTTTTCCTGTCAGCACGGCTGCGATCCACCGGGCCTGGATTTCCACCAGCGGGATGGTCGGCCCGATGGGCTGGACCAATCCGGCAAAGAACAGGCCGGGTTGGTTCGGCGGCGTGATGCGCCGATAGAGATCGACCATGCCACCGTCTTCCGGCACCGAGAAGATCTCGGGCGCGAGGAACGGGAAGCTGGTCTTGTAACCGGTTGCGTAGATCACCGCGTCGAAGCTTTCCTGCGTACCATCGGCGAAGGCGATGGCGTCCCCCTCCAGCGAGGTGACGTTCGGCTTGATGCTGATCCAGCCATGGCCGATATAAGGCAGCAACTCCTGGCTCAACGTCGCATGTTCGCGCCACATGGGATGTTTCGGCTTTGGCACGCCGAAGCGGGTCTGATCGCCGACGGCAAGATAGATCAGACGTGCCATGATCATGCGTGTCAGCAGTGTCGAGAATTTCAGCTTGCGCGCGAAGAAGGCCGACCAGCGATCGATCGGGATGCCCATCATGTATTTCGGCATGATATGGGCGCCGGTTCGCGCGGACAGCACGACGCTGCTGGCGCGCTTGCAAAGATCGACGGCGATATCGACGGCCGAATTTCCGATGCCAACGACCAGCACCTTCTTGTCCTCGAAAGGCTGCGCGGTGCGATACTGGCTGGAATGAATCGCCGTGCCGTTGAATGTGCCAGAGAAGGTCGGCCAACGCGGATCCCAGAGATGGCCGTTGGCGACAATCACCATCTTGTATTCGCGGGTGCCTTCCTTCGTCGTTACGCGCCAGCCGTCGTCGGTCTTTTCGACCGAGATCACTTCGGAGTTGAAGCGGATGCGAGATCGTGCGCCAAACCGGTCAGCATAGGCTTCAAGATAATCCAGCAATTGCTGGTGTGACAGGAAATCAGGCTTGTCGGCTGGAATCGGAAAATCGGAATAGCCGAGATTGCTGCGGCTGGTGTCGATATGCAGACTGCGATAGGCGCAAGACAGGCCATTGTCATTGCCGTAGCGCCACATCCCGCCGATATTTGAACCCTTCTCGTAGATATCGAAACTGAGCCCCTTGTCGTACAGGGCCTTGGCAACGGCAATGCCGGATGAGCCGGCGCCAATGATGCAGATGTCGACTGCAGGTTCGGTCATGCAGCAGATTTTTCGGCAAGACGCTGGCGATACTGGCTCACGATGTCCTCGAAACTCTTGTCAGCGACGACGCCGAGGGATGGCGCGCGGGTGGAGATGAAACCTTTCGGCCAGCTATCGACGATCTTCTTGAGATCGGGATCGAGGGCATAGGTCACGTTCGGCGTGGTGTTGGTGACACGTGCGATCGATTCAATAATGTCTTCCATGCTGATCGTCAAAGCAGGCTGATTGAGCGCGCGTTTGCCGCGCATCTTGGCTGGATCGGCATTGTGAAGCGTGATCAAATTCTGCGCAACGGTCTCGACCGAGACGACCGGCACTTTCGTGTCCGCGCGCAATGGGCAAATCGACGGCTTTCCGGCGACGCCATCACGAACGATGCCTGCGATACGGTCAGATACCGACTGTGTTGGCGGGCCGGGGTGCACCAGCACGATTGGCAGGCGCAGGGCACGTGCATCGACCATTCCGTGACGCGTGGCGTCCGCCAGCATCAATTCGGCGATGGCCTTGTGCGTGCCATAGGACGTTTGTGGGCGCTGCAAATGATCGTCATCGACATGATCAGGCAATAACCCGCCGAAGACCGCGATCGAACTTGGAAAGATCAGGCGGGGCGGAGCATCCTTCGCGCCGATGGCGTCGATCAATTCCGCCAGCGCCGAAACATTCACCGCCAGCGCGCGCGTCGGGTCCTGTTCTGCGGCGCTGGTCAGCACAGCGGCGAGATGGAACACGCTATGGGGTTTCCATGCTGCGATTTTCTTCAGCGTATCGGGTGCGTCGATGTCGGCTTGCAGGTGCCTCACACGTGGGTCGGATGCGGGCGGCAAATGTGTGTCGAGAAGGAGGAGCTCCTCGATTGTTTCGCTTGTGCCCGCAGCATTGGAGAGCGCGCCTGCTCGAAGCAGTGCAGAAGTGAGCATTCTGCCGATGAAGCCACCGGCGCCTGTAATCAAGACGCGCATGAATCCCGCCCTGCTTGATGCCTACCCGTTCTGGCGTTGTTCGCCGTGATCGAGGCATCACTATCAGCGCCTTCACCGGCAAGTCGATGCCTGCTGACGGAATGGCTGCTCAGCGCAATTGGCGTTGCGGCGCTCGGTGGCAATGGCCAGACTGCGGCCATTCGCGTGGAAACATGTCGACTGACAAACGTCAGGCGGCAGGTAGGTCGGACGTCGCCTGCTGCATACGATGGAAGCGTAGGACTTGTTGCGCCGCGGAGATGCGGAGGCGCTCATAGGTCTCCCGGTCGGTCGCGCTGTCAGACATTTGCGCTCCAGCGAGTTGCTCGCGCATGTTGATGATGGTCTTGACCGTCTTCCACGAAAAATTCGCGACCTTGCACAGAATGAAAATGCCCTCGCTGCGGGATTCGACCATCATGGTTTCCGCGACGGAGATTGGCACGTTGGCTAGGCAGGCGAGCGCGGCGTTAGCCTCGTCGAACTTGCCGGCTTCGGCGAATTTCGCCACTTCGTTTTCATCCAGCCGACCGTCTTCAAACAGCGAGCGCACGAGACCATGGGCTATGACGGTCTGCTGACTGATGCTGCCTGGTGCGGAGCGAGCCCGCCGCGCGACCTGCTGAACCACCAGAGATATGTCGGCGGTGTGGTGTATGCGGGCGGCTTCCAGCTTCGCCCGAACCGAGGCCGACGCCTTGGCGACGAGCTTCAGATAGTGGTGGCGCGGAATGGAGGGACGCAGGCCAACACACGTCGCAATCGTGTCGTTGCCGTCAGCGCGCGCGAGGAGGGTATTGTAACCGCGCTCCGAAATGTCGGCGCCGCGGTTGTTGACGGTGCTGGTGACGACGGCGTCATTGCCGCGCTCGACGAGAACATCCGTCAGGGCGCCGCTCAGGACCTTGCGCGTTGAAATCGCCAGCAGATGGTCCTGGCTCTTGGTGCGTGCATTCTCGATCAGCGCATGGTCGTCGAGCTGCTCCGACTGGGAGAGCACGGGCGCGGCGACCTCGATCAAATCGTCGAATGCAAGGGTTCGGACGACCCGGGGCGGTGCGACAGAGACGGGTGCCAATCGCTCGGCTAGAAGGGCCCTTGCAGACGCTTCCATATGCGTCAGCAGGCAATCGAAAATGTCGTCGAACACTGTGATCTGCGCGTCGGAGTAATCCACGGCATTATTGACGAACAGATCCGTGACACGGCGCAGCGTTTCCACGCGCCGAGCGACCGTTCCGTGGGCCAGTGCGGCGTCAAGTTCGTCGAGTAAATTTGCCGATAACGGTGACTTCGAAGACATAAATCAAATCCCGTAATTCTAATCGTGTCCTGCCGCTAATATGTTGCGGCCAGGGGTCGTGAAATTCGTTCAAGCGCTTGCAATTCGATTTCGTCCGCGCTCCTTGGCGGCATAGAGTGCGCTGTCAGCACGTGCGAGTAAGGTGTCTGGCGTGTCGTTCGGACCCAAAGTCGCAACGCCGCCCGAAATCGTCACGATCAAGCCGTCGGAAAATGCGCTCCAATCCAGGGCTTCGACAATCCCCCGCAAACGGTCGAGCATTTGCACGGCCTTGTCATGCGGCGTGTCCGGCAGCACCAGCAGGAATTCCTCGCCGCCATAGCGGCCGAATTTATCGATGCTGCGGATATTGGCGAAAATGGTGATGGCGAAGGTGCGCAGCACTTCGTCACCGGTCGGATGCCCGAAATTGTCGTTAATCCGCTTGAACCAGTCGAGGTCGATCAGCGCGGCCGTGCAGGGCGTATTGCTGCGTTGTGCGCGGATGATTTCGTCGTCGAGCAGTCGCATGATGCAGCGGCGATTGAACGATCCCGTCAGTTCGTCGAGCTCTGCGAGCTCTTCGATGCGCTTGTAGGCGGCTTCGAGCTCAACGCGGCGCCGAAACAGCGCATCGCGTAGCGAGCTGGAGAAAATGTCAATGAACATGCTGCGGGCGATGGTCATCGAGAATGTCAGCAAGGTGCCGAAGCGCTCAAGGGAATTGCCGGAGGGCAACGTCAAGGGCAGATCGACGAAGAAATACAGCAGTGCGAGGCCGCCGGTCATGACGCTCCACGCGCCGACACCTTCACGGGGCGAGGTACGCAAGGCGATGACATTGGCCACAAGAAACAATGCGCAGAGAAACACGACGGCGACATTGGGCGCTGTGTAAACGAAGGCGAGCAGAAGTGCGTAAGTGACAGCCGTGTAGGGCGCTGCGAAGAAGTGATCGCGCCAGTCATCCGTCAGGCCGCTTTCGGAGATCGCGAGGAAGATCAGGACAGAGGCAAAAGCGCAGCCGGCATAGGCCGCGACGATCGTGCCATCGATGGTGCCTGCTGCAAGGAAGACGAAAAGCAGCACGACGTTGACGGCATGACTGGCGGCCGCCAATGCGAGCATTTGGCGCCGCCGCTTCAGGCGACGTGCCAGCATATCAGACCGCAACTCTCCATCGACGGCTTCGAAGTCGCCGTTGACTGGATTCAAGACTGATGAAGCGGCTGCGGTCATTGAGCCCATCGATGGGGTTTGCTGATGGAACTCTAGTGCTCAAAGCCTTTAGGTTTGGTATCTATTGCCGTGAGCCAAATCTGGTAACCGGCTACTCATTAGCTGCCCTCGGCGACAAATGTTGACAGGTCGCGTCCAGCGGGACTGCCAGAAGGTTTCAAGAATAGCTTTGTTGTTTAAGTAAAAATGCCCGGACCGATGACGGGCGGGCGAGTTGACTTGATGTGGCGGACAAGCCGCAAGGATAAGTTACGGTATTCATTGACGAGGGTTTCGGGATATGGCTGCAAAATGCAGGTTCCGCCGTCTCAAGGCTGTTCCGGAAGCCACGACTTGGTAAGGTTGCCGTGTGAATCGCTGGCGTTCGGGTCGGAAATGCCCCAGCATTATGCTACCTGTTACCCGTTCCGCCCAAGAAAAGGGCGGTAAAAGCCCGTTCGGTGCGGTTATAACAGCCGCGACCGGTATATTCCTGCCCTTTCGAGAAGATTTTATCTTGTCAATCGAACCTCTTACATCCTCATTCAGACCAACATTGCGAGACGGGCAGTGAGTGCAACACAGGCGGCATCGGATGAGATTCTGATCGCCCGGATTGCGCAAGGCGACCGTCTTGCCATGCAGGTGCTTTATGGCAGGCACCATGTCCGGGTGTTTCGCTTCGGCCTTCGGCTGGTGCGGAACGAACAGATTGCTGAGGATCTTATCAGCGAGGTGTTCTTGGATGTGTGGCGGCAGGCAGGCAAATTCGAAGGCCGTTCGGCGGTCTCGACTTGGCTCCTGGCGATTACGAGGTTCAAGGCGCTGTCCGCGCTGCGCAAGCGCAAGGACGCCGAACTGGACGACGAGACGGCCAACGCGATCGAGGATACGTCCGATAATCCCGAAGTGTCGGTTCAGAAAAAGGATACCAGTGACGCGTTGCGGAAGTGCCTGACATCTCTTTCGCCCGAGCATCGGGAAATCGTCGATCTCGTCTATTACCACGAGAAGTCCGTGGAAGAGGTGGCCGAGATCGTTGGAATTCCCGAGAACACCGTCAAGACGCGCCTGTTTTATGCGCGCAAGAAATTAGCCGATCTGCTCAAGGCAGCCGGCATTGAACGAGGCTGGCCATGATGGCGATGAGCAACAAAGTGCCGACCCAGGAGCCAGGCGAGATCGAGGCATTGCTGCCTTGGCACGCCGCGGGCACGCTCAACGCGCGTGATGCTCGCCGCGTCGATGATGCACTGGCCAAGGATCCGGAACTGGCGAAGCAATATGCCGTGATCCAGGAAGAATATGCGGAGACCATTGGCCTCAATGAGAGCCTCGGTGCGCCGTCCTCACGGGCGATGCAGAAGCTGTTTGCTGCGATTGACGCCGAGCCGGTACGCAGTGGATCGACATCGGTCGGTCTGTCGGCGCGGATTTCCGGATTTTTCGCATCGCTTTCGCCGCGGACGCTGGCGGCTTCGGCCGCCGTTGGCGCGCTCGCGATCATGCTGCAGGCGGGTGTCATTGGCACCGTGCTGATGCAGCGCGACACACGCACATTCCAGACCGCGTCCTATGAAGCTGCGCCGTCGCCAGCGAGTGCACCGACCACTGTCACCCGGTCGCTCGCGCCGGCACCGGTTTCTGTAGAAGCCCCGACGCGCCTGTTCGTCCGTTTTGCGCCGACTGCGCGGGTGTCTGATATCACAGCGCTGCTCGATGGCTATCAGGGCACGATTGTCGATAGCGGCAAGGACGGGTTGTTCCGGCTGCAGTTCGGCAATCGGGTGATGACCAAGGACCAGATCGCCGGGCTGATCCGCCGGCTGGAGAACGAGAAGATCGTCAGCATGGCGGTTCAGGCGCAGTAGGCGCCGTCGGTTGATCCGATCCGCATTATGCGTGCGAGGCCTGTTCCATGAGACATGATCGTGGTGCCTCCGGACCAATGATGAAATGCACGGCCGCTGTGCTTTCGCTCGCCGTCGCATGGCCGATTGGCCTTTCGGTCGCAGGCGCGCAGAGCATGATGCGCTCGCCGAGCCTCAATATCGGATCGCGCGTTCCCACGATCGCTCCCAGCACAACGCCGCGCATCAATCCGAACATCGCTGCCGGCGCAGGCCGCATCGCTGGCCGTGGCCCGAATATCGCGAGCCGCGGACCCATTGCCGGTCGCGTCGGTATCACCAGCGTCGGCCCGCGCGGGGCGGCGGTCGGGACGATAGCCAGCCGGACACCGCCCATATCCTCGCGGCCAGGGCGTACGCCGCCGCCGAAGATCGTGGGCGTGCTGCCGACCATTCCCTATGTGCGTTATTCGCCGAACACCTATCCGAGTTGCGCCTATGCCAATCGCGCGGCATCCGGCGAATGCAACGAGAAACCATTCGTTGCTGATCTCGGCGGCGGCCCGACGCCGCGCAGTCAGAACGCTGGTGGTGGACCGCGCAGCAACGGCCCGCAGGCGGCCCTGAACACGCGTTATGTCCCACGGCAGATCATTGCCGAACTCGACAGCGCGCTGACGCCCGACCAGACAGATGCGCTGGCGCGCCGTCTGCGCCTGGAGCGTCTGTCGTCGCAGGATTTTCCGCTGATCGGCGCCAATATCAGCCTGTTCCGGATCTCCGACAACCGTTCGGTCGAGACTGTCGAGTCCCAGATGCGCGCCGAAGCCGACGTGCGCGCTGTGCAACCCAATTTCCGCTATGTGCTGCAGGACCAGGTGACAACGCCGGCACCGGGTGAGGGCGATCCTGCGCAATATGCGCTGGCGAAGCTTCGTCTGCCCGAGGCGCACAAGCTGTCCGCCGGTGCCAATGTCACGGTCGCTGTCATCGACTCCGGTATCGACGTCGCGCATCCCGAACTCGCTGATGCCATCGCGGGTTCGTTCGATGCGCTTGGCAGCAAGGAAGGGGCGCATGTCCACGGAACTGGCATTGCGGGGGCGATCGTATCGCATGCGCGGCTGATGGGCAGTGCGCCGCGCGCGCGCATTCTTGCCATTCGCGCCTTTGGCGTTTCGCAGGGCGGTGCCGAGAGTTCGTCTTTCGTGATCCTCAAGGGTATCAATCACGCGGCATTGAATAGCGCCCAGGTCATCAATATGAGCTTTGCCGGCCCGCAGGATCCGCTGATCGAACGCGGTATTGCGGCGTCAGCCAGCAAGGGCATCGTGATGGTCGCGGCCTCGGGCAATGCCGGGCCGAAATCGCCGCCGCTCTATCCCGCTGCAAACCCCAACGTGATCGCTGTCAGCGCCACCGATGCGTATGACAGGCTGTTCACTGCGTCGAACCGTGGCAGTCATATCGCGGTAGCTGCGCCGGGCGTCGATATTTTCCTGCCCGCGCCGGACAACAAGTACCAGATGACGTCCGGCACTTCGTTCTCGGCGGCTTACATCAGTGGGCTCGCCGCATTGATGATCGAGCGCAATTCGCAACTGCGGCCGAACGAGATCCGCAGCATCCTGATGACAACCGCGCGTGATCTTGGTGCGCCCGGCCGTGACGACCTGTTCGGTGCCGGCGCAGCGGATGCCTATGGTGCGGTATCGGCAGTGCAGGGCGCTCAGCAACCCGTGGCGACAGCGCCTGCGCCTGTGACGCCTGTTGTCGTCACCGCGCCTGCGCCGACGACACGTGCGGTCGAGGCGTCGTCGCCGTCGATGGCGTCAGACGTCCAAAAATAATCGCCTGATCGTTGAACGTTTGGCCGGGTGGACCGGACATATGGATGTGGGAGCGGCATTCCCTCCCCAACGAGGCCGTATCCGGCGCATGCGCCCAAACATTCGCGCCGGTATAGTTTGACCCGCCCGGTTGTCCCCCCGGGCGGGTCTTTCGTTTTTGTTAACCAAAAATTTTAACCTTCAGGTCATAGATTGCCGGTGCATGGCTTGGCGTCGAGCAAGGCTCAAGCAAGGCTTGACTGCAATACTCAAGGTTTGACGGGGCTTTTTCACGTGTTTCCAACGCAATTATTCAGGTTTGACCACATCGCGCTGGACCGGGGAAACTTTTCCACAGAAACTCTCCAAGTATTGGTGAGTGATTCGTTTGTTGCTTTGCGTCCGTTTTTTCTCTTGCGGACATTTCCATGTCATCTCACCTGAATTTTCCTTACCCGCATGCCGGCATCGGTCGGCCTCTGGCCCAGCGCTGGTGTGCTCTTGCCGAGAGCCGGCTGGATTACTTGACGGAACTGTTCGAGAGCGGGCGGTGGCGCCGTTTTCACAGCGAAGCCGAGTTTCTCGACAACATTCAGGAAGCCAAGGAAGCGGTTGAACGCTGGCGGCTGATGGTCGAGGGCGAGACAGCTGCCGTGAGGCGCGTTCTGTCTTCGGAAGGGGTGATCTACCGGGCGCCGCGCGCCGCTGAGCCTCGGCCTGCTGCCGTCGCAGCTCTTGCCGTCGCGCTTCCCGCCATTGCAGCTCCTGCGATAGCAGCGCCTGCGGTTGCGCCACTGCAGCCCGACATCGAGCCGGTGGCTGAAGCGGCTACGCCCGTCCTGATCCCGATCGAAACCCTGTTGCAGCGGGCGCCGCCTCGGCAGGCGACGGTGACGCCGGCAGATCTGGATTGGCAGAAGGCGCTCGATCCTCTGGTGATCAGCGCGCGCTATCCGATGCTGCGGACAGCGCTTTAGCGCACCGTATTGCCGGACACCGCAACCTGCTGATAGCGCTGTGCGCCATCCGCCGTGAGGTCAGGGGTCACCGGCTTTGCATGGTCGAGGCCGACCACGGCGCCGCGTGGCGCGCCTGAAATCATGTTGTTGCTCACAAGCGCGGTGCCAGCGCCCGGCGCGACCGATACACCGATGCCGATGAAGCTGTTGCGCACGACGTTGCCGGTGATCGCGACATCGCGCAGATACTTGCCCCAGCCCGCGATCATGCCGAATGACGGCGCGTTCTCGACGACATTGCCCGTCACGCTGGCATCCGCCTCGATATAGATGCCGATGCCGGCATCGTCATCGGGAGCTGTGCCGATCGGCCGTTTCGGGAGCAGGTTGCGGATGATATTGCCCTGCACGACAGCGATGCGGCCGCCCTCGTTGAAGTTGCAGACGGAGACACCGAGCGCTGCGCCATCGACAGTGTTGTTGGCGATCACCGCAGCCTCGAAGGCGAATTCCGAATAGAGCGCGACTTCGCGCACGCTCGACACGCTGTTGCCGGTGATGTGGATGTTCGATGCGGAATTGCCGCGCACGGCCGAGTAGTCGCAGTTGCGGATGCGATTGCCGGACACAATGACATTGCCCGCACGAAATGCGTTGATGGCGTTGCCATACTGACCGGAACCGCCGGGACCGGCCTTGATGTCCTCGATACGATTGTCGATCACTTGCGTGCCGTCATCGCCGATGGCGGTGCGCAGTATCTCGATGCCGTTGCTGCTGGTGCCGGAAATGGTGTTTTGCGCGACGATCAATCCCTGCGCATCGAAGGAGACGATCGCGGTGGTGGCGATGTTGGTAAGTGTATTGCCGGTGATCGCGCCCGCCGCGTTGTCCAGCCAGATGCCCGCGCCGCCGCTATTGGTGACGGTGCAATCGGTGATGCGGAGTTCGCGCGCCTGCACCATGTGCAGCAGCCCGCGCCGCGGCGGCAGTTTGGCGAAGTTGCCGTCCAGCGTGAGGCCGCTGAGGCTGACATAGTCCGCGCCTTCGCCTGATAGCAGTGACGCGCCGCCGCTGAAGGTGAGGGTCGTTGCACCGCGCATGCCGATGATCTGCGAGCCCCGCGCGAGCCTGAGCATGCCGGTGCGATAGTTGCCGGGCGGCAATGCGAGCGGTGCCTGCGCACGTGCCGCCTCGTCGATGGCGCGTTGCAATGCGCGGGTCTGGTCGTCCTGGCTATTGGCGCGCACGCCATATTGCGTGGCGTCGCGCCCGAGCGTCGACGTCAGCGGTGCGGCCCGCGCCGCATCGCTCGATACGGCAAATGCGCCGGCAGCGAGACCCGCGCCGGACGCAGTCAGCAGATGGCGGCGATGCAGGTCCATGGTTCAAGGTCCCGGTGGATGTCCGCTGATGGCGTAACGCAAGATGATGCGTGTGACGTTGCCAGGCGAGAGCGGCCGCGATGAATGTGCAGGGTAGGGTTAATGAGGCGCTCACCTGCCGACGGCCTCGCGCTACGTTTTCGGTCGTCATGGCCGGACTTGTTCCGGCCATCCACGTCTTCCTTTGTCGCCAAGACGTGGATACGCGGGACAAGCCCGCGCATGACGGCGTGTGTGGCGCCCATAGCGCGTCACGTCTTCACGGATTTAACTGTCAAACAGCCACTGCTCTTCAGACATGCGCCATCACCCCAATTATTTGCGGCGCGGGGGCGCCGTCGTCTCTTGCATTCCCGCCCCCTTGCGAGAGGGCGTGCGGAACGCCGGGTGCCCGTTGCACCCTTAGGCCTGATGCGAATGCGGTCTTCCGCAAGGGGGTAATGCATCAGGACTTTCGGAGGCGCCGAGCAAGTGCCCGACGTTCCGCCTGCGGTGTTTTTTTCGGTTGCTTGCACTTTGCCTCAGCGAACGATCCGATCACCGAATTAAAGTCCCAAGGCGATGGGAAGGGAGCCTCAAGCGACTGGGCCGAACGCGTTTCGATTTGGTCGTCCGTCACACTGTCCAGAGGTCTTTCGATCTCAAGGCCAGCCGTCTTCTTGCCAGTGGCAGTGCTGGCGCAGATCCGTCCTGCCCGAAGACAGACGTCACCCCCAAACCGCGTAACGCCGCATCTCCGGCGTCCACCGCATCCCACCCCGCGAACGTGACGATCGCGATCGCCCCTCTCGGTGGGGCAGGACGAAGGGGAATATAAACCTTATAGGGATGTTGTCAACGGTAAATAGGAAAATATGTTTGGGTGCTGTCTTGCCGCCCCAAGCTTGTCATTCCGGGGCGCGGGCGGCGCGAGCCGGACGCGAACCCGGAATCCCAACATGTTCAGCAAAACACTTCGAGATTCCGGGTTCGCACTACGCGGCTGCGCCGCTTCGCGCGCCCCGGAATGACGAGTGTGGGACGGGATTCCCTGCGCCCCCGACAGACCGTGTCGCAGGATTCAGCCGCCCCTAGGCTTGCGGCCACGGGCGCTCGGCTTCGCCGGGACGGTCTTTCCATATTTGTTCCACCAGGCCGTCAGCGCTTCCATCGTGGGGCCGAGTCCGCGCGCTTTCTGCGTAATCTCGTATTCGACCCGGAGCGGCACTTCTGCGAACACCGTGCGTGATATCAGACCGTCGGATTCGAGCTCGCGGAGTTGTGCCGTGAGCATGTGCTGGGTGATGCCGGGGATCGCCTTTCGCAGCTCTCCGAAGCGGTAGACCCGCTGATTGAGCAGCCACATGATTTCAAGCTTCCACTTGCCTGAGAGCAGCGCGAAGGCGCGCCGCATCTCTTCGTGCATGTTTTTCTCTTTATTGGCCATAGTCTGCTTTTCCATACTTGCATCAAGTTATTCATCCTACTTGTGAAAATCAATCTTGTTCGACATTTTCGATGCATGTCGCAAGGGCGCTGCGCAAAGGCGCCTGCAAGGCAAATCAACACGTCGAAAGGATGTTGCTGTCCCGCCAGCAATCATGACAACCACATGGCCACGATCTACACTTACTGGATCAGCACGGCGCTATTGGCCCTGCTGTATCTGACCTCCGCCTTCATGTACCTCACGAAAGGGAATTGGGTTCGGCAGGCTCTGGCCGACCTCGGATACCCGGCTTATCTCGTGCCACTCATGATCATCGTGAAGATCCTGGGCCCGGCAGCAATCCTGTTGCACGCTAACGTGGCGCTCAGCGATCTCGCTTATGCGGGCATGTTCTATCATCTGCTGTTGGCCGGCCTGGCGCATGTCGCCGTCCGGAAACCCGGCGCCGCGTTGCCCGCCGTGATCGGCCTCGCATTGCTCGTCACCTCGTTTGTCACGCAGAACGCGGCTCGCGACATCCCGTCGCCCTATGTGCTGGCGGCGATGTTCTGACGCGCAGACGACAACCAAGACGACAACAATCATCGAAGGAGATGAACATGAACAGCATCACCGCCGATGGCGGCGCGATCATCGACAGCGTGCGCCAGCCATGACAGAGCTTCCTGTCACGTCCATCTTTGTGGCGGCTTTCGCCGTGTCCCTTGTCGCTCTGTCACTGCCAGTTTCCCTTCGCCGCGCAAAGGTCGGGGAGATGATAGGCGACAGCGCAGATGAAACGCTGCGCCGACGCATCCGTGCCCAAGGGAATTTTATCGAGTACGTGCCTCTCGGGGTTATCTCGCTGGGCCTCGTCGAGGCTCATGCCGCCCCGGTCTGGCTGGTCGTCGCCACCGGAGCAACGCTTGCATTTGGGCGGCTGCTGCATGCGATCGGCATGTTTCGGGCATCCGCGCCAGTGCGCGGCTTCGGGATGCTCTTTACTTACGTGGCTCTGGTTGCCGCGGCTGGACGCCTCGTCATGGGCGCTATCCCCTGGTGAATGCAGAAGCTGAACGGAGCACCGTCACCATCCCTGCGTCACGCCGAAGAGTCTATTGCTACATGACCGGAATGACATTCGCGCGGGCCTGCGCGAGGTCGTGCTGTTATCGTCCCGTCAGCGCGAGCTGGAAGTCCTTCTCGGCCTGGGCGTCGCGCTCGTTCTTTTCCGGGCATTCGCCGGGCTCTGCCTGGCAGGGACGGATCTCGTAGTCGTTGTCGAGCACGCGGCGCGGTGTCGGCTTCGAATTCTTGGCTTCGACATCGGTGACAAGGCCGCTCTCGGCGGCAAGTTTCCACACGTCGGCTTCGGTCGGATAGGATTTACTCAGTTTCGCGTCGTCACAGAAGAGTGCGTAGGGCATCGGATTGCTCCGGTAAAAATTGATAACGTTCATGGCGGCGCCGGGTTCGCCCCGACGTATTCCCAGACATTTCAAAATTGCGCGACGGCCATTCGGCTGCGTCGCGAGAGCGTTCAGCTCACCATCTTGTGAGGCTTGAACAGGCGGCCCTTTTCCACCACGAGGATCACCGCGAATGCAGTGAGGGTGCAAAGAAAAAGGCCGGTCGCGAGCGGCAGTAGAGTGCCGTCATAGTGCTGGCCGATAACCGTGCCGATGGCGATACCCAGCAGCGTGGTCAGCGTCCCGTAGAGCGAGGAGGCCGTGCCGGCGATGTGGCCCTGCGGCTCCATCGCCAGTGCGGTGAAATTCGAGAACATCAGGCCGAAGGCAAACATCATCAGCATCGACAGCGCGATGAACAACCATAGCGGCATGAAGCCCATCGCCACGGCCAATAACATCGCCGCGCCAGCAGTGACGAAACCGAGCAGGGCGCCGTGGGAGAGTGCCCGCATGCCAAGGCGATGGACGACGCGCGAGTTGAAGAAGCTGGCCGCAGCGACGCCGAAAGCGATGGAAGCAAAGGCAAGCGGGAAATATGGCCCGAGATGGAAAATCTCGGTGAACACCTGCTGCGACGTAAACACGAAAGCGAACAGTGCGCCCTGCAGGATGCCGGCAGCGAGGCCGTAACCGAGCGTCTGCCGATGGCTGACGGTTTGCCGATAGGCATAGAGCACATCACGAATGGCGAGCGAGCGGCGTTTGGCGACCGGCAGTGTCTCCGGCATGCGCCAGGCACTCCAGGCCAGCGTCAGCAGGCCGTATAGCATCAGCACGACAAAGATGCCGCGCCATTCCGTGAGAACCATCAGGGCTTGGCCGAGAGACGGGGCGATGACCGGCACGGAAATGAAAACCATGATGGCCAGTGACATGACGCTGGCCATGCGGCGGCCGGCATAGCAGTCCCGGACGATCGACACCGCGATCACGCGCGTCGCCGCGGTGCCGACGCCCTGCAGCAGGCGGGCAAGCAGCAGGATTTCGAACGACGGTGCGAACAGCGCGAGCACGCTCGCAGCGCAATAGACGGCCATTCCGCCGAGCAGGATGGGACGCCGGCCGTAGCGGTCCGACAGCGGGCCGATGGCGAATTGGGCCACGCCGAAGCCGAGCAGGAAGACCGAGAGGACGGTCTGAAGGTGGTTGGCATCAGGAACCTTGAAGGCTGCACCGATATGCGGCAGCGCCGGCAGCATGATGTCCATGGCAAGCGGATTCAGCGCCATGATCGAAGCGATCACGACGACGAATTCGCCAAATTTCATTGGGCTATGGGTCGATGACACCGCCAGGGGCGCGTCGGCGTTGATGTCGGTCACAAAACTGTCCTTGAGAGCTTCTCGCCATTAGGGTCTTCATGCTGCGATGCACAAGTTGACTTTCGGCATGGCTGCGTCGCGGAAACCGGCGGAATTTCCCCAATTTATGAATTAATGTTCAGAGAATAGTCGGGGGCGTCGTCTCGGCGGTCTCAAACCCCGGAATTCCGGGCTGGCTCACGCAGTTTGACCCGGGTCAGGCGGATCATCTCCAGCAGGATCGCTTCGCCGGTATCGGTAAGCTCGTCGGAGGTCATGCGACGCGACGCAGTGTCTTGTGCCAGCAGTGGCACATGGACGAAGGCCGCGAGGCGTGGCCCGTTCGGCGCGCGGGTAGCCTCGATGCCGCGCCAGGACAGGTAATTGCAGAGGTAGCGGCCGGCATCGCGTGAGGGGCGCACGTCGGCGCCGCTGGCGAGGGCCGCCCGGAACAGGCGCGCCGTGTGCGGGCCGAACATCTGCGCACCGGCGCCAGGTACGATGCTGGCGCGGCGCACCGTTGTGTGGCCGGCATCGGGCCACAGCATCGACACCGCGTTGCGCGCCCGCGTCTCAATCCGGATATAGGGCGTGCGCGCGGCGAGGCCGAACATCAGCAGAGCATCCGGACGATGGCGCGCGATCAGCTCGGGCAATTCGCGGTCGACGGTGGCATAGGTGACGTCGAAAATATGCGCGATGCGGGTGACGTCGGCGAAAGCAGGACGGCGCAGCGTTGCGAGTTTTCGCACCAGCGCCTGTGTCGGATTGAACGGCGCGCCGGGGAACGGGCCGAAGCCGGTGATGAGGATGCGCGGGGCGCTGCTCATCTCAATCCTTCAACAGCGTGACGATCGCCTCCGCCGCGACGGCAGGCGTCATCATGCCGTCGGCGACGTCGCGTTCGACTTGTTTGACCTTGCTGCGAATGCCGGGATCGCTGCGCAGCCGCGCCTTCAAACGATCCTCCAGCATGGTCCACATCCATTTTACCTGCTGCTCGCGGCGGCGGGCGGCGAAATCGCCGGACGCGTTCATCGCCGTGCGATGCGCGACGACCTTGTCCCAGAGCTCGGCGATACCCGTCTTGGTCAATGCCGAATAGGTCACGACCGGCGGATGCCAGTGCTCCGAGCGCGGCGCGAGGATATGGAGCGCGCCGCGATAATCCCCAGCGGTGATATTGGCGCGCTTCAGGTTGTCGCCATCGGCCTTGTTGATGGCGATCATGTCAGCGAGTTCGATCAGGCCTTTCTTGATCCCCTGCAACTCATCGCCACCGCCGGGCAGCATCAGCGCAAGAAAGAAATCGGTCATGTCGCAGACCGCGGTTTCCGACTGGCCAATGCCGACGGTTTCCACCAGCACCACGTCGAAGCCGGCGGCTTCACACAGTAACATGGCCTCGCGCGTTTTCGCCGCGACGCCGCCGAGCGTGCCGGAGGACGGCGAGGGGCGGATGAAGGCGTTCGGATGGGCGGAGAGATCGTTCATCCGCGTCTTGTCGCCGAGGATCGAACCGCCGGTGCGTGCCGAGGAGGGGTCGACGGCCAGCACCGCGACCTTGTGGCCACGCTCGATCAGATACATGCCGAGCACATCGATGGTGGTCGATTTGCCGACGCCCGGCGAGCCGGTGATCCCCACGCGAAACGCACGGCCGGTGTCGGGCAGCAGCGCCTGCACGAGTTCGCGCGCGGCGGCCTGATGATCGGCGCGGCGGCTCTCGACCAGCGTGATCGCCCGCGCCAGCGCGGCGCGGCTGCCGGCGCGGAGGCCTTTGGCGAGGGCGTCGATGTCGAGGGGCGCTGTCGTCACTGCGGCCCCTTGTCGTCGTCCTTCGGCCGCTCGCCGGCGAAGATCGTGCTACCTTCCGCCGACAGATAGGGCTTCAATTTCTCCCATGGCACGAAGGCGTCGTAATCGCCTTCGGCATAGGAGCCGACCGCATAGGGGCCGTAATGGAAGCTGAGGCCGGAGCTCTTGCCGGCCGATGTCGATGGCGCCAGCGATACCGGCCCGATCTTGAGCAGCTTCGGCTCCAGCGCATCGACGAGGCTCATGTCGGGATTGTCGTTGTCGCGCTTTTTCTTCTCGACTTTGAGATCGGCGACGACTGCATCGCGGATCGCCGTCATCGCCGGCCCACCATCGGCAAGTTCGTTGAAGAACGGGCGGATGCTGATCATCTTGCCGCCCTGCCTGTCCCACAGCAGCGTGTCATTGGCCCGATTGGGATGTGCACCGCCGGTGTAGTTGTAGTCCGCGCGGATGATGCTGACATAGCGGCCGGAGACGAGCGAGCTCTGCGTATAGCTGCGCTCCGATTCCCAGGGCCGGTTGCGGATGTCCGCAGGCAGATCCCGCATGTCCTTGCGCTGCTCGGCCAGTTCCTTGAGCGTCTTCGCAGCCCAGCCATTGCTGGCGGAGGTAAGATATTTCAGCAGCGGCGCATCGGACTTGATCGCGGCATCGAAGAAGACGGCAACCTCGGTGTATTTGGCCTTGAGCTGGATGTCGGGTGTCGGCTCGGCGGCGAGGGTTGCCCCACCGAAGAACAGAGAGGTGAGGGCGACCAGCGCAAATGTCTTCAACACCCTTACTCCGCCGCCTCGCTATGCCCCAGCCGCGCATTCAGCTTGTGGATCAGCTCCTCGGCGGCCTCGGAGATCACTGTGCCCGGCGGGAAAATCGCCTCGGCGCCAGCCTTGTAGAGTTCGTCGTAATCCTGCGGGGGGACGACGCCGCCGATGATGATCATGATGTCCTCGCGGCCCTGTTTCTTGAGCGCGGCCTTCAGCTCCGGCACTGCGGTGAGATGAGCAGCGGCGAGGGAGGAGAGGCCGAGGATGTGGACGTCATTTTCGACGGCCTGCCGCGCGGCTTCGTCGGCGGTGGCGAACAGCGGCCCGATATCGACGTCGAAACCGACATCGGCAAAGGCCGAAGCGATCACCTTCTGGCCGCGGTCATGGCCGTCCTGGCCGATTTTCGCGACGAGGATACGCGGGCGGCGGCCCTCGGCGTCCTCGAAGGCATCGATCAGCGCCTGAACCTTCTGGACCTTGTCGTTCATGGTGGACGCCTCGCGCTTGTAGACACCGGTGATGGATTTGATCTCGGCGCGGTGGCGGCCGAACACCTTCTCCATCGCGTCGGAAATTTCGCCGACGGTGGCCTTGGCGCGGGCGGCGTCGATGGCCAGCGCCAGCAGGTTGCCGTTGCCGTCCTTGGCCGAGCGCGTCAGCGCCGCCAGCGCGGCATCGACATCGGTCTGGCTGCGCTCGCCACGAAGCCTCTTCAATTTGTCGATCTGCAGCCGGCGCACGGTGGAGTTTTCCACCTTGAGCACGTCGAGCGCTTCTTCATTCTCGGGTTTGAACTTGTTGACGCCGATCACCGCCTGACGGCCGGCATCGATGCGGGCCTGGGTCTTGGCCGAGGCTTCCTCGATGCGCAGCTTGGGGACGCCGGCCTCGATGGCCTTGGCCATGCCGCCGAGTTCTTCCACTTCCTGGATATGCGCCCAGGCCTTGGTCGCGAGATCATGCGTCAGGCGCTCGACGTAATAGGAACCGCCCCACGGATCGATGATGCGGTTGGTGCCGGTTTCCTGCTGCAAGAATAGTTGCGTGTTGCGGGCGATCCGGGCCGAGAAATCGGTCGGCAGCGCCAGCGCCTCGTCGAGCGCATTGGTGTGCAGCGACTGGGTGTGGCCCTGCGTCGCCGCCATCGCCTCGATGGTGGTGCGCATCACGTTGTTGTAGACGTCCTGCGCGGTCAGCGACCAGCCGGAGGTCTGGCAATGGGTGCGCAGCGACAGCGACTTCGGATCCTTCGGATTGAACTGCGTCAGCAGCTTGGCCCAGAGCAGCCGCGCGGCGCGCATCTTGGCGACTTCCATGAAGAAGTTCATGCCGATTGCCCAGAAGAACGACAGGCGCGGTGCGAAGCGGTCGACATCGATACCGGCGGCGAGGCCAGCACGGAGATATTCGACACCGTCGGCGAGCGTGTAAGCGAGTTCGAGATCCTGCGTCGCGCCGGCTTCCTGCATGTGATAGCCGGAGATCGAAATCGAATTGTACTTGGGCATCTTTTGCGAGGTGTAGGCGAAGATGTCCGAGATGATCCGCATTGAGGGCGTCGGCGGGTAGATATAGGTGTTGCGCACCATGAACTCTTTCAGAATGTCATTCTGAATGGTGCCTGTGAGCTTCTCCGGCGGCACGCCCTGTTCTTCGGCGGCGGCGACATAGAGCGCGAGGATAGGCAGCACCGCGCCGTTCATGGTCATCGACACGCTCATCTGGTCGAGCGGAATGCCGGCGAACAGCGTGCGCATGTCATAGATCGAGTCGATCGCCACGCCGGCCATGCCGACATCGCCGGACACGCGCGGATGATCGCTGTCATAGCCGCGATGGGTGGCGAGATCGAAGGCGACCGAGAGGCCCTTCTGGCCGGCGGCGAGATTGCGGCGATAGAAGGCGTTGGAATCCTCCGCGGTGGAAAACCCGGCATATTGCCGGATCGTCCAGGGCTGGTTGACATACATGGTCGGGTAGGGGCCGCGCAGGAACGGCGCGATGCCCGGATAGGTGTCGAGGAAATCGATGCCCTTCACGTCGGCCTCGCCGTAACCCGGCTTCACCAGGATGCCTTCGGGCGTCAGCCACGGCTCGCCCTGCGATGGCGCGCCGGCAGCGCGGGTGGCGAAATCGATCTCGGCGAAGTTTGGAATCTTGCTCACGAGCGGCGTTCCTTCAATTTCTTGATTCTTGTTTCGCAGTCAGCGAGGCGTTGGCGTATTTGGGGTTCACCGGCCGTTTGTCCGCCGGGGACGAGAAAGATGAGTTCGAATACTGTAATCGGAATGCCGAAGACGGTTATCTTGCGCATTCCGGTCAACGCCATGAGCGCCAGGACGATGGTCAGCGCGACAACGTTCAACAAACTGTATTCACCTGCTATCACTCCGGACACGAAAATCCACCCGAGGAGTAAGAGCATTCCGGCACACAACCCGACGACCCACGACGGGGTCGTCGTGGAAGTCGACGGATTGCGATAATCGACTGTCGGATTGTGATAGTCGATCATCGACTGCAAGCGGGCTCGCTCCGCTTCGAGTTTATCCAGCTCGTTTTGGTGAGACATGAGTCAGTTCCCATCATCTCAATCATGATCCGGGTGCTGATAGCTGAACACGCTGGCGCATTTCTCCGGTCCGAAATTCTGCATGGTCGTCTTGCTCGGCAGGTTCGACACGTTGCCGACCCAGCCCAAACGGGACTCGCTTCCGAACTGTTGAGTTGGCACCACGCGGTCCGGCCGGTCGAAGGCGCCGGTCATGATCTCGATCTTGGTGCCGCCAATGGCGCGGTAGCTCAGCGGCGTGCCGCATTTGGCGCAGAAGTCGCGCTCCGCAATTGACGATGACTTGAACGCCGCTGGCTTGCCGCGGGTCCACGCAAAATTCTCGTTCGGGATATCGGCAAGCGAGGCGAATGGCGCGCCGGTGGCCTTCTGGCACATGCGGCAATGGCAGATGCTGACCCGGGTCGGCGCAGCCGACAGCGCAAAGCGGATCGCGCCGCATTGGCAGCCGCCGGTCAGCGCGGGTTTGCTCGCCGTTGCCGTCATGGCTTACTCCATCAGGCTCCAGGCCTGCACCAGCATCGCCAGCGCATCGCCGCCGGCAATGATAAAATCCCTAACGCCTGCGTCGCGCAAGGGCGCCTCGAGGTCGCCGGGGCGGCCTGCCAGATAGATATGCTTCGCGCCGGCGGCCTGAAGCGCTTTTGCTGAGGGTGCGGCCTGGCCGGCATAGAGCTTGTCGGACGAGCAGATACATACCAGTGCGGCGCCTGAGGCCTTCCAGGCCTTGGCGAGTTCGGCCGGATCGGAGAAACCGTCGCTGTCGAGGGCTTCGATGCCGCCGGTCTCGAAAAAGCTCTTGGCGAAGGTCGCGCGGGCCGTGAAATCGGCGGGCGTGCCGAGATTGGCCAGGAAGACCTTCGGACGGGCACCCTTGCGCGCCAGCAGATGATCCGATTTGTCGCGCAGCGCCTCGAAGGGCGAGGCCAGCCGGATCGGTTCGAGCGGGTTGAACTTGATCTTGTCCTTGCCATAGGGCTTGCCGGGGATCGGCTTGACCTTCAGCACGGTGGCGCGGGACTCATGCAGGTTCGGGAATTCGCTGGCGCCGGTGAGCACTTCGCGGCGCTTGGCGACGCTGGCCTGACGCGCAGCGCGGGTGGCGGCGATTTTCGGCTGGATCAGATTGTTGCCAAGCGCCGGGAAGGCGCCGCCGGCTTTTTCGATGTCCTGGAACTGTGCCCATGCGGCGTCGCACAGTTCGCGCGTCAGCGCCTCGATGCCACCGGCGCCGGCGGCGGGATCAGTGACCTTGGCGAGATTGGACTCTTCCAGCAGCACCAGTTGGGTGTTGCGCGCAGCACGGCGCGCGAAACCGTCGGGCAGGCCGAGCGCCAGCGTATGCGGCAGCACGCAGATGGAATTGGCGCCGCCGAGGCCGGCGGCGAAGGTCGCCATGGTCGCGCGCAACATGTTCACATAGGGATCGCGCTGCGTGAGCATGCGCCATGCGGTGTCGGCGGCGATGAAGAGCGGCTTCGGTGTCAGGCCGCAGCTTTCCTCGATGCGCGCCCAGAGCAGGCGCAGCGCGCGGAATTTCGCCATGGTGAGAAACTGATCGGCATCAGCCGCGAGACGCGCATAGACCATGCTGCGGGCCGTCTCAAGCGGGATGTTATGGTCTTCCATCGCGCGCAGATAGGACACCATGACTGCGAGGACGTAGGACAGTTCCTGCACTTCGGAGCCGCCGGCATCGTGGATGATGCGGCCGTCGGCAACGGCGAACGGGCCCTTGAAGCCTTGCGCGGCGAGCTTCTTGATGGTGTCGGTGACGGCGGGCGCCATCTCCCACCAGTTATAGGCGCTGGTGCCCCACACCGCGGTGGCGCCGATGGGATCGAGACCAAAGCGGATATCGCATGTGGCGGGATCGATGCCCTTCGTCTTGATGTAGTCGGCCAGATGCGTCACGGCCATGCGGGACTGCGGACCGGCATGGAGTTCGATGCCGATCCCGGCATCGAGATAGATGCCGTCGAACAGTGTCTCGATGGTTTCAGGCGAGGCGACGAGGCCGAAACCCCGCGCGCCATTGGCACCTTCGAACACCAGCGTGAGACCAGTGGCGCCGTTTTCCAGATCGTGCAGGGCCTGCTTGTTCGATTTCGCGGCATCCGGGTGGTCGATCCGCTGCATGATCTGCCATGGGGCCGCGGGCGGGCGGCCGGCGATCGGCGCCGCATCCCGGGCGCGCGGATAGATCGGCTGGATCTTGACGCCGTCATAGGTCTTGCTGATCAGCTTCTCGAACGGCGCGCCTTTCAGCACGCCATCGACGAGCTTGCGCCAGTCGTCATAGGTCGCAGGCGCAAAATCGGCGGCCAGCCGCAGGTCGTCAGTCGGAGTCGACATTTAGGAACTTCACTCCCGGTATTGCTTCGTTGTTGAGCCGGAAAATGCCATGCCGAGAAGGGGTTGCCAATGCCTGTTCGGGCATGGCCCTGCGCGGAATTGGGGCGTTCTTCCCTCTCCCCGCAATGCGGGGAGAGGGTGGCGTCGCGCAGCGACGACGGGTGAGGGGCGGGGCACAGAGCTAAACCAATCTGGTCGGAGCGGATCGCACGGTGGGATCCGCGAATGACGTCGTGACGATAGGGCGGCGCGCTGCCCCTCACCCGCCGCGAAGGCGCGGCGACCTCTCCCCGCCTAGCGAAGCTTCGCTGTGCACGGGATGCGAGGAAGAGGTTAGAGGGCCGGCGCTCAATCCAGATCCGGCAGCCGCTCGATGCCGTCGGTTGAGAGGGCCTTGAGATGCTCGCTTACGGTCTTGCCTGATATCACCCGGTCCGGGGCGATCTCGGCCAGCGGCACCAGGACGAAGGCGCGGGTGGTGGCGCGGGGATGCGGCAGGTGTAGTTCCGGCTTGGCGATGACGACGTCGTCATAAGCGATCATGTCGAGATCGAGCGGACGCGGACCCCAGTGGCCCTCGGCAACGCGGTTGCGGCCGAATTTGTGTTCGATCCTGTGCAGCGTGAACAACAGCGCGTGCGGATCGAGTTCGGTCTCGATCTCGATGGCCGCATTGACGAAGTGGTCCTGCGGCACATCGCCCACCGGCGGCGTGCTGTAGTCTGCCGAGCGTTCGATCAGCGCGGCCTGCGTCATGCCGCAGATATTGCCGATCGCCTTGCGGAAGGTCATGCGGACATCGCCGACATTGCCGCCGAGTGCGATGAGGACGCTGGCCATCGGTTACGCCCGCGACCTGCGCAGCACTACGCCGACATCGTCGAAGATCGCGGCGATCGGCGCGTGCGGCTTGTGCACGGTGACCTTGACGGAACTGATGCGCGGGAAATCCGCGAGCACCGCATCGGCCACCGCACCGGCGGCGCGCTCCAGCAGCTTGTAATTGGTATCCTTGAACGCGGCAATCGCGGTGGCGACGACATTGGCATAGGATACGGTATCGGCAAGGCGGTCGGTGCGCGAGGCAAGGTCGATATCGGCATTGAGTTCGAGATCGATGACGAAGCGCTGCCCGACGACGCCTTCGTAATCGAGCACGCCGTGATGGGCATGCACGGATACGCCCTTGATGAAGATCATGTCGGTCATCTTAAGTCCTCGATGGCTGCGGTGACGCGCAGGGCCTGAACGGTTTCCGCGACGTCATGGGCGCGGACGATTTTCGCGCCGTGCCGCACCGCGAGCAGATGCGCGGCGAGCGATCCGCCGATGCGCCGCTGCGGCTCCGACGGCACGACGGTCGATATGAATTTCTTGCGCGAGGCGGCGATCAGCACCGGCAGGCCGAAACTGGTCAGCTCGTCGAACCGCGCCAGCGCAATCATGCTCTGCTCAGGTGTCTTGCCGAAGCCGATGCCGGGGTCGAGCACGATGTGGCCCGCGGGGATGCCGGCCCTGGCGGCGATCTCCAGCGAGCGCGCAAAAAAGTCTTTCATGTCGGCGACGATATCGATGCTGCCATCGACGTCGTCGCGGTTATGCATGACGACCACAGGCGCGTTGTGCTCGGCGATGACGCGCGCCATGTCGGGATCGCGCTGCAGGCCCCAGATGTCGTTGGCGATGGCGACGCCGGCGGCGAGCGCTTTGGCGACGACGGACGCCTTCATACTGTCGATCGATACCGGCGTGCCGAGCGCGACGACGTCGGCCAGCACCGGCAAGAGCCGCGCCCATTCTTCATCTGCCGTGACAGGCCGGGACCCATAGGGCCGCGTGGACTCGGCGCCGATGTCGATGATGTCGGCGCCCTCGGCGATCATCTGCCGCGCCTGCGCCAGCGCGCGCTCCGGGGCATCGAACTGGCCGCCATCGGAGAAGGAATCCGGGGTGACGTTCAGGATGCCCATCACGGCAGGCACCGGCGATGCCAGCAGCGCGGCCAGCACCGGGTGGACCGTCGGAGCAGACGTTGTCGGACGCGCGATCATGAGGTCGCTTTGCGCGGTCGGGGGGAGGGAGTCAAGGTGGGGGATGCCTAACCTCTCCCCGCCCCTTTGCGAAGCGAAGCTTCGCTAGGCGGGGAGAGGTCGCCGCGTCTTCGCGGCGGGTGAGGGGCCATGCGCGATAGAAAGAACAGAGGCCGCACCCGCGGGTCGGTTTGAATTAACGCCTTATCGATCCGAGAGATCTTTAGCAGAGGTTGGTCGTGTGCCTCGCCCCTCACCCCACCCCTCTCCCCGCAAAGCGCGGGGAGAGGGAGCGCTGTCGCGCCTTCGCTGACAGAATGGGTTGCCTCAGTACGAAATTTTCAGTGGCAGCTGGCGGGCCTTCTCGATCAGGTCGCCGACCGACTTCTCCGAGGGCATCACCCGGACCAGCTTACGCTTGTCATTGGCCTCGCGCATCGCCTGAGCGAGGCGGGACGGGTTGCGGTGGGTCAATTCGCGTACCGTGTTGACGCCGGAGGCGCGGAGCAGTTCGGCTTTGGCCTTGCCCATGCCGGGGATGCGCAGGTAGTCGGCGAGGTTCGCCCATTCGAGCAGTTGCTGTTCGCTGAACCCGGTCTTGGCGGCGAGTTCCTTGCGGCATTTGGCAGAGTGAGCGGCGTCCAGCAGCCCTTCCATGGTGCGGATGCCTGCTTTTTTAAGTTTGGTCGCGGCGAAGGCCGTCAAACCGTCAATCTTGGAGATGGGATATGTCATGGTACTCAGACGTATGAAGATGCTTGACGCTTACGCGCGGCTGCTGACGTAACAGACGGTCAGGAGAACTGGCTCAGGCCAGGTGTGCCGGCAACGATCTCGTCCATGGCATCGGCGCCGATCTTCTCGCGGCCGAACTTGAACAGTTCGCGCGCGACGCTCTGGATCTCGCCCATGCCGAGGCCAAGACCCATCAGCTTGCTGCCCAGGGCCATGATGCCGCCGCCCATCAGGCTGCTCAATCCACCGCCGCCCTCTGACGATGCGATGGCTGCATCCGCACCCGGAATTTTTTCGATGAGCGCATTGACCGGCGCGGCCGGTGCTTCCTTGCGCAGGAACCCCAAGATAATGCCGACAGCCTTTTCAGCCACGGCTTCATCGATGCCGACCTTTGCGGTCAGCGCTTTGATTAATTCGTCCATGATGCCCCGCCTCACACCGGTTGAGTGCCGATGCCCTTATGTTGAAAAGTGATCTTGAGCCGCTGCGATTCGAATTACAAGCGCGCCAACTCGCCCGACGTGCGATTCAGTGTGATCGCGTATCGAGTGTTGCACCAATGCAAGAGCAAACGTGAAATTTTGGTCAATTGTTCGCAGATGCGACAGCGCCGTACTTTGGAAACAGCAAAAAAATATGGCTTGCGTTTCGTCAGTAGAAACAACGGACGGGTTTCAGGTGTGGCGGGAACGCTTTGCGTTTCAATCGCTCGCCAAGATGCGGTAAGATCATGGTGAGCCGCAAATTTTTTTGAAATCTTTTTCTTGATGCGTGCGACAGAGGCGATCCGATGGCGACCACCGAACTGAAGTCAGGCGATACCGACGGCAAGATCTTCATCGGCAAGGGCGACCAACCGGCATGGCTGACGCTGGCCCTCGGCAATCGCCATGGTCTCGTTACCGGCGCGACGGGAACAGGTAAAACCGTATCGCTGCAGGTGATGGCGGAGGGCTTTGCACGTGCCGGTGTGCCGGTCTTCGCTGCGGACATCAAGGGCGACCTCTCGGGTATCGCCGAAGTCGGCGAGGGCAAGGACTTCATTTTGCAGCGCGCCAAGGAGATGGCGCTGACGTTCCAGCCCGATCAGTTCTCGACCGTGTTCTGGGACGTGTTCGGCGAGCAGGGCCATCCGGTGCGTGCGACCATTTCGGAGATGGGGCCACTGTTGCTGGCGCGGCTGCTCGATCTCAACGATGTGCAGGAAGGCGTGCTCAACGTCGCCTTCCGCGTCGCCGACGAGAACGGCCTGACGCTGCTCGACATGAAGGATCTGCGCGCACTGCTCGACGCCATCGTGCCGATGACCGCGAAGAAGGACGAGGTCGATCCGCTTGCCGATGTCCGCAAGTCGGCCTTGAGCTTCGGAAACGTCACCAAGGCGACAATCGGTACCATCCAGCGTCAATTGCTCGTGCTGGAGAACCAGGGTGCCGATAAATTCTTCGGCGAGCCGGCGCTGGAGCTGAAAGACTTTCTCAAGACCGACCGCGACGGCCGCGGCATGGTCAATATCCTCGTCGCCGACAAGCTGATGTCGAGCCCTCGGCTCTATGCAACCTTCCTGCTGTGGCTGCTCTCGGAACTGTTTGAGGAATTGCCCGAAGTCGGCGATCTGCCGAAGCCCAAGCTGGTATTCTTCTTCGACGAAGCGCATCTCCTGTTCAACGATGCGCCGAAGGCACTGCTCGACAAGATCGAACAGGTGGTGCGCCTGATCCGCTCCAAGGGTGTCGGTGTCTATTTCGTCACCCAGAACCCGATCGATGTGCCCGATCGCGTACTCGCCCAGCTTGGCAACCGCGTTCAGCACGCCTTGCGCGCCTTCACGCCGCGGGATCAGAAGGCGGTGCAGGCGGCAGCACAGACCTTCCGTGCCAATCCGAAACTCGACACGGCCACGGTTATTACCGAACTCGGCAAGGGCGAGGCACTGGTCTCGTTCCTCGAAGGCAACGGCACGCCTGCGATGGTCGAACGCATCATGGTGCGTCCGCCGACCGCACGTATCGGGCCGATCACGCCTGAGGAGCGCAAGGCGATCATGAATGCCAGCCCGGTGAAGGGCAAATACGACACCGCGATCGATTCCGAATCCGCCTACGAGACACTGCAGAAGCGCATCGCCGGCACGGCGGCGACGCCCGCCGAGGCCGGCGACGCGGCGGGCGGTGGTGGCGGCGGTGGTGGATTTTTGGGCCAGCTCGGTGCCATCGTCGGCACCATCTTCGGCACCAATACCGGCCGCAACAGGCTCTCCACCGGCCAGGTGATTGCGCGCAGCGTCACCCGCAGCGTGACCAACAAGGTCGTCGGCGGCATCGTCGCCAATGTCGGCAAGCAGATCGGCGGCTCGCTGGGAAGCTCGATCGGCCGCGAGATCGTGCGCGGGACGCTGGGCGGGATTTTGAAGCGGTAAGGACCGTCCAGACTGTCCATTATGCACCCGCCCGCGGCTTTGCAGGTCGCGGCGCCATCTGCTACCCACCGCGGTCTGAACCGCGCCGTGCCGGCGGGTCTTTGAACGGGACTGCGAAGTGACGAAAAGTGACGGCGACATGCCGGTTTTGCGGTGGCCGTCCTTGCGGCAGCCGCTGGACGTACTGTTTCTTCTGACCTGCGTCCTGCTGACGGCGGACGTGCTCGTCCCGGAAATCTTCGGTCACGGCAAGACCAAGGACTACGCGCTGTGGTTCTGGGCCGGGCGACAGGTGCTGCATGGTGCGCCGCTATATGAAGCGAAGACCAATGGCGCGCTGGATTTCATCTATCCGCCGCTGTCGGCGGTTTTGCTGGCGCTCCCGAGCTGGTTCGGCAAGGTCCCGCTTTATCTCTTGCTCTCGATCCTGAATTCGGCGGCTTGGGCGATCACCAGCCAGCTCTCCAATGCAATGACCGGCTCGAAGAAGATTCCAACGGCGTGGCTCGCGGCGCTGCCGGGCTTTGCGACCATCACCTTCGTGTTCGACATGTACGATCTCGGCCAGCCCAATCTGGTGCTGCTGGCGATGATGCTGCTCGGCTTCTGGTGGATGCAGAAGGATCGGCCGTGGCTCGGCGGCAGCATGTTCGCGCTGGCAACCGCGATCAAGGTGTTCCCGGTGGCGGTGCTACCTTATCTGTTGTGGCGGCGGCACTGGGCGGCCTCGGCCAGCATGATCATCTGCACGCTGCTGTTGCTCTATGTGGTGCCGGCGCCGTTTCGCGGCTTCGAACGCAATGCTGCCGAGGTGAAGACCTGGTACACCGAAATGGTCGGCTCCAGCTCCGAGAAAGGCTTCGGGCAGCGCGACGAACAGAACTGGTCCTGGGTCAACCAGTCGATCATCGCGATGACGCATCGCCTGGTGCGGCCGATCGATTATTTCCAGGACGATCGCAAGCGTGGATCGGCCACGATGAATGTGATCGATGTCAGCTACAAGACCGCGAACCTGATCGTGCTCGCAGTCTCCGGTCTGATCGGCCTCGGCTTCATCTGGTCGTTGCTGCCGCGATCGAAACTCACGCCGCGCTCACGTGCCGAAGAACTCGGCATCCTGTTCTGCCTGATGACGGTGGCATCGCCGCTGGCGCGGCAATATTACTTCATGTGGCTGTTCCTGCCGCTCACGGTGCTGATGCATCGCGCCGCCGATGATCCCAGGCCGAATGTACGGAGCGGGACATGGTGGCTGCTTGGCATCGTTGGCGTGCTGATGGCGCTGTCGATCCCGGTCTTCCCGGCCATGCTGCAGGCCTGGGGCAATAATCTTCTGGCGACCGCGCTGCTGGCAGGCGGCCTGATCTGGCATATGCACCACCCGCCGGTGCTGCTAGATTCCACCGAAGTTCCGGACCATCACGCTTAAGGAAATTCGCTCATGTCCAATACGCAGCTTGCATCCGTTCTCGATCGCGTCGATGCCGATTTCGACAAGGCTCTGGAGCGGTTGTTCGCGCTGCTGCGGATCAAGTCGATTTCCGCCGATCCGGCTTTCGCCGAGGACTGCAAGGCGGCGGCAAAGCATCTGGCCGGCGAGATCGAGGGCCTGGGCTTCAACGCCGAGGTACGGCCGACCGCGGGCCATCCGGCCATCGTCGCCACCGCCAAGGGCAACACCGGCAAGCGGCCGCATGTTCTGTTTTACGGTCACTATGACGTTCAGCCGGTCGATCCGCTGAACCTGTGGCATCGTCCGCCGTTTGAGCCGGTGGTCACCAAACATGCCGATGGCCGCGACATCATCGTTGCGCGCGGTGCGCAGGACGACAAAGGCCAGCTCTCGACCTTCGTGGAAGCCTGCCGGGCCTGGGTGAATGTCACGGGCTCGCTGCCGATCGATCTCACCATCTGCATCGAAGGCGAGGAGGAAGTCGGCTCGAAGAACTTCGTGCCGTTCCTCGAAGCCAACAAGAAAGATCTCGCCGCCGATTTCGCGGTGGTCTGCGACACCGGCATGTGGGACCCGAGTACCCCAGCGATCACCACGTCGCTGCGCGGGCTCGTCTATGAAGAGGTGAAGATCACCGCGGCCAATCGCGATCTGCATTCCGGCATCTATGGCGGCGGTGCGCGCAATCCGATCCGCGTGCTGACCAATATTCTCGGTAAGCTGCACGACGACAATGGCCGCATCACCATTCCCGGCTTCTATGATGGCGTGAAGGACTTACCGGCCGATATTCTGGCGCAGTGGAAGGGCCTCGGTCTCACCGCGGAGAGCTTCCTCAAGCCGATCGGTCTTTCTATTCCGGCCGGCGAGAAGGGCCGCGAACTGATCGAACAGATCACGTCGCGTCCGACCTGTGACATCAACGGGATTGTCGGCGGCTATACGGGCGAGGGCTCCAAGACAGTGATCGCCTCCCATGCTTCGGCGAAAGTTTCGTTCCGCATCGTCGAGGGCCAGGACCCCGGGAAGATCCGCGATGCGTTCCGGGCTTTCGTCACGTCGCAACTGCCGGGCGATTGCAGCGCGGAGTTTCTCGATCATTCCAATGCGCCGGCCATCGCGCTGGACTGGAACATGAAGCCGCTCGCCGCTGCGCGCGATGCGCTGACCGACGAATGGGGCAAGCAGGCGCTGCTGATCGGCTCCGGCGCATCGATTCCCATCGTCGCCGATTTCAAGCGCATGCTCGGTCTGGACTCGCTCCTGATCGGCTTCGGCCTCGATGACGACAATATCCATTCGCCGAACGAGAAGTACGACCTCAAGAGCTTCCATAAGGGCATCCGGTCGTGGGCGCGGATCATTGCTGCGCTGGCTGAGGTGAAGAAGTAAGCCGCGCATTCGTCATTCTGGGGCGCCCGCTCTTGCGGGCGAACCCGGAATCCCGATGTAGCCTGGCACTGTCGGAGATTCCGATGTCGAGATTCCGGGTTCGCGATCGCCAAGCGGCGTTCGCGCCCCGGAATGACGAGCATGCCTTCGCGTTGACCCACATCAAGGCTTGCGTCAGGCTTTCCTGATCGAAAGACAAACAAAAGAGGGAGAGAGCGCCGTGTCTGCATCCGAAATCGCCAATACTCATTTCTCTGCCGCGATGGCGGCAGCGCAGGCCGCCGGGGTCGATCAGGACAGCGTCTGTCGCTCTCTCGTGAATCTCGTGGTTTCGAAATATCTGGAGACGAGGACCGCGGCTGACGTCCAGTCGGAGCTGCGTTTCGTCGCCGATAATTGCGATCCCGATACGGACTTTGCGTTCATGCGGCCGTGATGCGCACTCGTCATTCGGGGTTCGCTCGCAGGTGCGGGCGCCCCGGAATGACGAGAAAACCAGAACAAAGAAAAACGCCGCCCGGAATTGGACGGCGTTTTGAATCACTGTGTAGAGGTATGTAACCCCTCTATAGCACCAAATCTCAGGTCTTGTAAGACGGATCGCGGCGGTCGAGCTTGCGCAGCATCGGCGGCCAGACCAGCTTGGTGGAGCGCAGCTCCGACCTCTCAGGGTTCGAGACCAGTTCGGCGTTCTTGTCGATCACGATCTGGTCGACCGGATAGGCGGTCGGGCCGAGCATCCGGGTGCGGACCTGCATGGTGCAGGCACGTTCCAGATAATACATGCGCTCGAAGGCCGAGGCGACCGAGCGGCCGACGGTCAGCGTGCCGTGATTGCGCAGCAGCATGGCGTTCTTGGTGCCGAGATCCTTCTGCAGGCGCGGGCGCTCGTCGTGATCGAGCGCGACGCCTTCATAGTCGTGATAGGCGAGTTCCGGGATCACGAGCTGAGCAGTCTGGTTCAGGGGCTGCAGGCCTTCCATGCAGGAGGCCACGGCCGTGCCGTCCGGCGTGTGCAGATGCATCACGCAGCCGGCGTCTTCGCGGACTTCATGGATCGCGGAATGGATGGTGAAGCCGGCCGGGTTGATGCTGTATTCGCTTTCGGAGAGCTGGTTGCCGTCGAGATCGACCTTGACCAGCGACGATGCCGTGATCTCTTCAAAGATCAGGCCATAGGGATTGATCAGGAAGTGATGGTCGGGCCCGGGCACGCGGGCGGAGATGTGGGTGTCGATGAGATCGTCCCAGCCGTAGAGCGCAACGAGGCGATAGGCAGCGGCGAGATTGACGCGCTGGGCCCATTCGCCCTCACTCATATGCGACGGCACTTCCTTGAGGCGGGCTTCGGCTGGTGACATGTTGAGTGCTCCCGGATTGACTGGCAGTGTTTTGGCGTTTGGCTGATCCCAGCCTAATCCCGCCCTGTTGCGGCAGCAAGCCGGACGGTTTGCGCGGCAGACATGCTTACCAGGGTGGCAGAAGGCCCGATCGCGACATTCAGGAACTGAAACGCGCGCGATAGTCCTGCGGCGTGGCAGAAAGCAATCGCAGGAAGCTGCGCCGCATGGTCTCTTCGGAACCGAAGCCGCAGCGTTGCGAAATGCGTTTCACCGGCAGTTTCGTTTCCGAGAGCAGCCGCCGTGCGGCTTCGACGCGCAACTGCTCGACGGCGCGGGCGGGCGTGATGCCGGTGGCGTCCGCATAGTGCCGGCTGAAGCTGCGTTCGCTCATGCCGGCCTGTTCTGCCAGCATGGGCAGCGAAATGTCGTCGGCGAGATGTTTGCCGATCCAGTCATGCAGCGCGCCGAATTTGTCGTCGGCGGTCTGCAGCGACAATGCCGCGCTGAATTGCGACTGGCCGCCGGGGCGTTTGAGAAACACCACGAGATGACGCGCCACCATGAGTGCGACGCTGCGCCCGAGGTCTTCCTCCACCAGTGCCAGTGCGAGATCGATTCCCGCAGTCACGCCGGCCGATGTCCAGAACGCGCCGTCGCGCACGAAGATCGGATCGGACTCCACATGCACGTCGGGAAAGCGCTGCGCGAGTTCGGAGCACCAGGACCAGTGGGTCGCGGCACGGCGGCCGTCCAGCAGGCCAGTCGAGGCGAGCAGGAAGGCGCCGGTGCAGACCGAGGCGGTACGCCGCGCCTTGGCCGCGCGCTTGCGCACCCAGGCAACCATCGCGGGATCGGACGCCGCGGCATGGACACCGGGACCGCCGGCGATGAGCAGCGTATCGATCGGCTCGGCGTGGCGTGGCAGATCGCTTGCAGCCAGTCCGAGGCCGGCAGAGGCGGTGACGCCATGGCCGCCACGCGCGATCACGCGCAGCTTGTAGGGCGCGGGCTTGCCCTGGCGCTGCATGATCTCGTTGACCGAGGCGAACACCTGCAGCGGGCCGGACACGTCGAGCAATTGCACCATCGGGAACGCCAGCACGTCGATGGCGCGCGGGATCGTCGAAACGGTGTTTGGCGGAGAACGAGGGGTCTTTGGCATTTCCGCCAGAGTGTGCCTGGCTAGGGTCGGCTTGTCCATTCACAAATATTCGGAGGAACCGATGATCCCGACAGACCAGCATCTTCAGATCGGCTCGCTGCTGTTCGAGGGCCTCGACCAGATCGATCTCACCGGCCCGTTCGAAGTCCTGTCGCGCATTCCGAACACGACCTATCGTATCTATGGCAAGACCGCAGATCCCGTGCGCGACCACAGGGGGCTCCGTATCACGCCGGATGCCGCCATCGCCGATGCGCCCCAGCTCGATGTGCTGCATGTGCCCGGCGGTTTCGGTCAGGAAGCGCTGATGGAGGATACGGTCGTGCTCGACTGGATCCGCGCACAGGCCGGACACGCGCGCGTCTTCTCGGTCTGCACCGGCGCGCTGATCTGCGGCGCTGCGGGCCTGCTGATGGGGCGCCGCGCGACCACGCATTGGGCGTCGTTTCATCTGCTGCGCTATTTCGGTGCGACGCCGGTCAACGAGCGCGTGGTGATCGACGGCGACTGGATCTTTGCTGCCGGCGTCACCTCCGGCATCGATGGCGCGCTGCGTCTGGCCGCCGAATTGCGCGGCGACGACGTGGCGAAGGGCATCCAGCTCTACATGGAATATGCGCCGGAGCCGCCGTTCAACAGCGGTACGCCGGAGACGGCGCCGGCTGCCGTGTTGCAGCAGGCACGAACGGCCGTGGCCGGCATGACCGCGCAGCGCGAGGCAACCGCACAACGTATCGCGACAAAGCTCGGCATCATCGTGCCCACACCGGCGGAGTGAGCGGCGCAAGCCGCTTCTAATATGATCGAAAGGATCATGACCATGAACCTCACGCATATCCATGAATTCACCAAAGCGATGCAGCGTAAAGACCTCGACGCCATGTTCAGTCACATGGCCGACGACATCGTGCTGAAGACGCCGCTCGCTGCCGAGCCGTTCAGGGGCAAGGCAGCAATCCGGCCGGTGGTCACGGCGCTGCTGGGTGTCGTCGACAGCTTCGACTTTCGCGAAGTGCTACAAGGCCCCGAACACGTGTCCGCCTTCTTCGGCATCACCGTCGGTACGGAACAACTCGACGGTGTCGACTACTGGCGTCTGAACGATGCCGGTCTGATCCAGGAAATGACGGTGCTGTGGCGACCGCTGCCGGCGGCGTTAGCGGTGGAGAAGAAGCTGGCGGCAGCCGCGTAAGGCGGTGTTAGTTCTTGGGCCGCTTCGACACTTTGCCGGAGCGGCCGCGCGGCGTGGCGGTGTCGCGCAGGACCTGCCCGACGATGGCGGCGGCTTTGTCGATCTCCTGTTCGTTCCAGGCGGAAAAGCCCATGAACAATCCCTGGCTGGTCACAGGTCCGGTGAAATACATCGATAGCGGGCGGCCGGTCACGCCGAGCTCGGCAAGTCGTGCCGAAATGGCGCGGTCGTCGCGATCGAGATCGAGATGGGCGAGCAACTGCATGCCGCCGGCCGGCGGTTCGATCGTCAGGTGATCGCCGGCATGAACTTGCAGTGCCTGCAGCAGGTGATCGCGCCTGCTGCGATAGACACGCGTCATCTTGCGGATATGCGCCGCGAAGTGACCGTCGTCGATGAATTCGGCCAGCGCATCCTGCACCGGCGCCGGCACGATATGGCTGCCGTGGCGCTGCGCCTTTTCGAACAGGTCGGCAAGATCCGGCGGCACGATGGCGTAGCCGCTGCGCACATCCGAAAACATCGATTTCGAGAAGGTGCCCACATAGAACACGCGGCCATTGTCATCGAGGCCCTGCAGGGCGGCGACAGGGCGGCCGTCATAGTGGAATTCGCTGTCGTAGTCGTCCTCGACGATCGCCGCGCCGATGTCATTGGCAAATGCGAGCAATTGCTGCCGCCGGCTGACAGGCATCAGCCGTCCGGTGGGATGCTGATGCGACGGCGTCACGAAGATAAGCCGTGGGCGATCGCGGCGGCCCTTGATGGAGAGGCCGCTGCGATCCAGCGAAATGCCGCGCATGGTCGCGCCGGCCGCATTGAGCGCCGCATATGCGCCGCCATAGCCGGGGCTTTCGACCCAGGCGAGATCGCCGGCATCGAGTAGCACGCGCGCGATGAGTTCAAGCGCAGACTGCGCCGATGGCATCAGGATGATCTGTCGTGCCTCGGCCCGCACGCCGCGATAGGCGATGAGATGGCGGAGCAGGGCGTTGCGCAACGAGGCGCGATTGATGGCGGGATCGCCGGTCGATCCGCGTCGCGCCGCGCGGCGCAGGCAGCGCGCCCAGATGTCGTGGGGAAACAGCCGCGCATCTGCCAGCGCCGGAGCCAACAGCAGTGGCCGCCCTTTGTTGATGAACGGCCAATCCGACTTCTGCACGCGCTCGGCCCAGCGCGACAGGCCGAGCGGCTTCGGCGTCTTGCCGGCGATGTTGCGTCCGGTGAGCAGCGCCTTGCGCTCGGCGGCGGCGACCGTCGGGCGTCGTCCCTGCGCGACGTCGAGATAGCCTTCCATGGCCAACTGATCGATGACGGTCGAGACGGTGTTGCGCGCGAGGCCGAGCTGCAGCGCGCAGTCGCGGCTCGACGGCAGGCGATGGCCCGGCGGCAGCGCGCCGCTCAGGATCGACGCGCGGAGCTGATCGTAGAGCTGCCGCGTCAACGTTTCGCCGCTTGCGGACCCGCGCTCGATATCGATCAGCCCCGCGAGAATGTCGTCCATCAAACTGGCTCAGTCATTTTTACAGAAATGGATCTTTGATTGGGACCAGTAAAACCTAGTGTCATCGGTCTGTCGAGTGCGCCATGCACCGAAGCCGTGAGATGAAGCCATGTCTGAACATCCGCCATCGCGCCGCACGGCGCTGCTGCTGTTTGCCGTCGTCGTGACCATGTGGGGGCTGAACTGGACGCTGACGAAATTTCTGGTGCAGCACATTTCGCCGGTGTGGTCGGTGGCCATCCGTGCGATCGTTGCCACGCTCGCTCTGGCGGCCATTACGCTCGCGCGCCGGCAATTCATCGTTCCGCGGCGTGGCGACATGCCTGTGATCGTCAGTGTCGCGGTGCTGCATATGGGCCTATTCTCGGTGCTGGTTGCCTTCGGCCTGCAATTCGTCCCGGTCGGGCGCTCGATCGTGCTCGGCTACACTACGCCGCTATGGGTCGCGCCGGCCGCCTGGCTGCTGCTGCGCGAGCCCGTTCCGAGAGAACGTCTGATTGGCATCGTGCTCGGGCTTGCCGGCATCGCCGTCATGTTCAACCCGTCGGCATTCGACTGGAGCAACGGCAATGCGCTGATCGGCAGCGGGCTGCTATTGCTCGCGGCTTTGTGCTGGGCGGCGAACATCGTCTATGTCCGCGGCCACCGCTGGATCTCCGAGCCGTTTCAACTGGTGTTCTGGCAGGCGCTGCTCGCGAGCGTGTTGCTGACCACGCTGGCGCTCATGCGTGAAGGTGTCCCTGATATCGCATGGACGGGCGAACTTGCGGGAGCACTGCTGTTCGGCGGGATCTTCGGCACGGCGCTGGCGCATTGGGCGATGGTGATCATCAACCGCAGCCTGCCGGCGACTATTACATCGCTCGGTCTGCTGGCAACGCCGGTGATGGGCGTTGCGATCTCCGCGCTAGTGCTCGGCGAGGCGATCGAGCTGTCGCTGATCGCCGCCATGGCCATGATCCTGGGCGGGATTGTCATCGGAACGATGTCGCGTTCAAAGCCGGATGCTGCAATCGCCGTGCAGCCTATCCCAGCCTCTGCCCGACCATCTCGCCAATCGCCGTGAACACCGTCTCCAATTGTGGAGCCGTCGGCGTGCCGCCCTGCGTATAGGCGGCGATGACGACGGGCTGGTCCGGCTTCGGCCAGGTCACGGCGATGTCGCCGGCGGCGTCCTTGCCGTTATTGCCGGTCTTGTCGCCGATCTTCCATGTCTTCGGGAGTCCGGCGCGCAAGCGCTTGTCGCCGGTCTTGCAGTTCACCATCCAGTCGGTGAGCCGATCGCGCGATGCGGGCGTCAGCACATTGCCGGTGACGAAGCGTTTGACATTGCCGGCCATGGCGGCAGGTGTGGTTGTGTCCTGCGGATTGCCGGGACGCGAGCGGTTCAAAAGCGGTTCGTTGTGATCGAGGCGCGAGACGCTGTCGCCGGTCCTGTTCCAGAAGGCGGTGAGGGCGGCCGGACCGCCGACGCGCGCCAGCAGCATATTGGCGCAGGTGTTGTCGCTGAGTTCGACGATGGCCTTGCACATGTCGGCCACCGACAGCGCGCCCTTGGCGAGATTGTCGCGCGCGACCGGCGCATATTGCAGAAGGTCGGCGGCGGCATAGGGGATCATCTGATCGAGCTTGTCTTCACCGCGGTCGATGCGGGCGAGCACGCAGGCGGCGAGCGATGCCTTGAACGTGCTGCACATCACGAAGCGCTCATTGGCGCGCCACGCGATCTTTGCGCCCGTCTTCAGGTTTTCGGCATAGACGCCGATCCGCCCGCCGGTGTCGCGTTCATAGGCTTGCAACGCCGCCGGTGCGTCCTTTGCAGCTTCTTTGGCAAAGGCCGGCCAGGCCATGAGCGCCGGCGCAGCCGCCAGCAATGTTCGTCGATTGATCATCATGGCGTGTCATTCGCGGGCGAAGAGGGAGAATTGATGGCGAGCGATTGGATATCTGCAATTTCGCGGGGAAGGGGATTGCGCTACACTCTGATTCTGGCGCGGCCCACGCCTCCCCCCTCCAGCGGGAAAGTATCGATCATACCGGGCTCTCTGATCACCGAACCAACTGTTCGAGCATCAAGCATAAGGAGGGGTTGTGACAACGCTCGCACCAGGAGGTTCTCACAATGCGTCTTTCTGCGCCTGTTTATCAATTGAAGCGCAAGGCCAGGCTTCTATCCCGCACCGATAACATTCCGCTGCACGAGGCACTCGACCGCATCGCCGTGCGAGAAGGCTTTGCGGCCTGGAGCCTGCTCGTAGCGCGGATGTCTTCGGTGACACCCGCCGCGAAACTGTTCGAACAACTGTCTCCGGGCGATCTCGTGCTGGTCGGCGCGCGCCCGGGCCATGGCAAGACGCTGATGAGCCTGAAGCTCGCCGTGGAGGCGATGCGATCCGGCCATCGCAGCGTGTTCTTCTCGCTGGAATACGCTGAAAAGGACGTGCTGGACCGTTTCAGTGCCATCGGTGTGGAGCGGGCGCGTTTCGATACTCTGTTCGAATTCGACAATTCCGACGACATCTGCGCCGACTACGTCGCCCGGAAACTGGCGGATGCGCCGCGCGGCACGCTTGTGGTGATCGACTATCTGCAACTGCTCGATCAGAAACGCGAGAACCCGGCCTTGATGGTGCAGGTGCGCGCGCTGCAGTCATTCGCGAGGGAACGCGGGCTGATCTTCGTCTTCATCTCGCAGATCCACCGGTCTTACGACCCCTTCGTGAAGCCATATCCCGATCTGGACGATGTTCGGTTGCCGAATCCTGTCGATCTCGGCCTGTTCAGCAAGACGTGTTTTCTGAACAACGGCGACATCAGGTTTCAGGCGGCGCGTTGAAACCCACGAGCTTCTGTTGTTCCGGCGCCTATGGTGCCGGAACGCTAAGGCGCGGGGATCGCGAGCAGGCTCGAAATGCTGCTGCCGCGGATGTCGTAGACCTTGGCGAAGACGACGTCGTCGCGCTTGATCTCGGCAATCACGGGGGCCGTGAGGCCTTTGCAGTAGAACTCGCCAAGCGTCATTGCAAAGTCGGCCGACTGGCTGTCCCAGCCGATGGTGAAGTCGGGACCGAGCGCGACTTGTGCCGGACGCTGCGGGCCGCACACGGCAACCTTCCACTTGCGGCCGACCGGCGGGCTTTCCTGGCGCTCGATGATCTGCTCGCGCAGCGCGTCGGAGGCCTGCTTCAGCGCAAGGCCCCAATAGTCCAGCATGTACAGCGCATCGGCCTGGCGAACGGTGCCGGCGATGTAGTTGAAGTGGGTGTACTGATACGGATGCAGCCGGATCATCTCGGCTGTCGGCAGCATCAGGCCGAAGGAGAACACGGCGACGGCAGCCGCTTGCGCGCCGCGATGATTGACGCGCAGCCAATCCATCAGCGCCGCGAAAGCCGCGCCGCCGAGCACGGCCATCGGCGGGAGCACGAAGATGAAATGCCGGATGCCGTTATACAGCGCCGGGCGCTTCACCATGGCGATCACCAGCGGCAATGTGGCGGCAAAGGTCAGCATCAACAGGATGGTCTTGCGACGCGCCGGCACGGTGTCGCGCGACAGCGACATGATGGTCAGCGCGATGCCGCCGAAGGTGAGGCTGAGCAGCACTTCCGGAAGCTGCAGCGCGAACAGCGTCGGCAGATAGGACCACGGCATGTCCGGCACCGAGATCATCGCGCCGTCGAACATCTCCTTCCACGGCTTCTCGAAGAAGTGGGAGAAGTAGCCCAGTGCGCGCAGCGGATTGGCGGGCTCCAGGATCGACCACGGCCAGATCAGGCCCATGACGAGATAGCCGAAAGCGAGGCCCGGCAGCAGCACGTAGAGCACATGCAGCAAGCGATGCGCACTCTCGCGGACGCCGTTGGTACGCACATCCTCGATCCACAGCGGCATGAAACCGATCACTGCGTAGATCAGCGTAAGGCCGGCGAGAATGCGGCAGCCGATCGCGCAGCCGGCGCCGAGGCCGAGGATCAGGACCGTGCGCGGCGACGGGTTCGGATATTCCTGCGCAAGGCGCACCAGCCCGAGCATCAGGATGACCATCGCCACGGCGAAAGGCGCATCCTTCGGGTTCATGAACATATGGCCGTAGAAGGTCGGACACAGCGCCAGCAGCAGCAGCGCGGCGAGGCCGCCCACGGGGCCGGCGACCCGACGGCCGAGACGCCAGGTGACGCCGAGGCCGATGACGCCGACGATCGCGCCGAGCAGGCGTCGCGTCTCGAACAGCTCCAGCGGGATGATCTTGTGCAGCAGCGCGGCCGCCATATCGAAGCCGCCGCCATACATGTAGAGGTTTGCAAACGACAAAGCGCCGGTGTCGGTGAAGCCCGACCCGTACATCTTCAATAGAAGATCGGCATATTCAGCGTGGGTATAGTCGTCCCATCCGAGACCGTAGTCCCGGAACGTGAAGCTTGCGACGATGCTGACAACGACAAGCGCCAGAATGGCGAGGTCGTCACACGTCCGTTCCACCGAGCGCCTTACTGGCGTGTCGATGGCCGCAGTCGTAATCGATGACATGGCGATGGATAACCCGGTGTCCCCAATGGCTCGGCTTTAGCGCTCTTTGAGCCTCGTTTCCCCGGCATCGATATAGCGCACTTCTCTTTTGAAGTAATTGAGAATTGTGGCTGAAGTTTCTTAATGCGTTGCAACAAACAGGACAAGGTAAAAGCTTTACCGTTTAGGGATAGATCGGCGCGGGCTGTCCCAAACCTGTTGTCTCCGGTGGAAGAAAACTCTCTCAAAACCTACCACCTGGCCGATGTACAAGGGATGAACGCAAAATGCCGTTTGGCGGTGCACGCAATATGACGCTATCGTGGCACCCGTGACGAGACTCGCGAGGTGTCCGTCGAGGAGTTCGAAGACTATGAAATTGCTGCTGATTGCCGGGATCGGGGTCATTCTGGCGGGCCTTGCCGCGATCGGCTTCGGAATTCCGGTCAAGGAATTCGGCTTCGGCAACACGTTGATCCTGACCGGGACGGTCGGGGCCTGCACCGGCCTGATCATGGTCAGCATGGCGCTTGCGGTTGAGGAGTTGAAGAAGTTCCGGCCGCAGGTCGAGATCGATGAACCGGTTCCGTCGTCGCGCCGGGAACTGAGCCTGCCGCCGGTTCCGGGGGAGGACGCAGAGGAGGCGGATGACGCGCCCGCGCCGGCCCCGCTGTTCAGCCGCGACCAGCCGGCCGCGCGACCTGCCGTTCCGGAGCCTGGTGTTCCCCCGTGGCAGGACGAAGTGCTGCGCGACCGTGAGCGGCTTGCCTCCGCTGCTGCCGAAGCACCGGTGCCTGAGGAGCCGAAGCGTCGCAATCTGCTGTTCCAGTCATCGCGCCGGGAGCGGGAGAGGGCCGAAGCCGCAGCCGCTTTCGAGGCGGCCATGCCAACGCCGGAGGCGCCCGCCGAGCAGCCGAAGAGTTTCGAGGATGCCTGGCCGCAGCCGGATCGGTCGCGCTCCGACGCGATCCGCCGCGCCGCTCGTACCTCGTCCTCGCCAAGCGACAAGCTGCCGGATGCCGCGCTGATCCCGGATCGTTACGTTCCGCCGACGCCGGCTGAAGAGCCGCCGCAAGCACCGGACGTCACCGTGCTGAAATCGGGGGTCGTCGATGGCATGGCCTATTCGCTGTATTCCGACGGCTCCATCGAGGCGCAGATGCCCGAAGGCATGATGCGCTTCGCCTCGATCGACGAGTTGCGTGAGCATCTCGACAACAGGGGCTGACGCCGTTCAGCCATTTCCGTTGGCGGTCACTTTCAGCTGATCTCGACTAATCTTGCACGCAGAATGAAACCGGCGCGCTATACGTTGTTATTGCCCTTGTGGCTGTAATGCCCGCATGATTGTCAAGTAAAGTGCGGCTCCAATCCTTGAAAGACGACGGACCATGAACGACATCGCCGGCAAGAGCTTCATCGATCTCACGGCGACGATCGTGTCGGCCTATGTCGGTCACAATCCAACACCGGCGTCCGAACTGCCGGCGCTGATCGGTCAGGTTCACGCCGCCCTGGTGCGGGTGTCGAACGGCCGGCCGGAGGTCGCGGCAGAGCCGGCCAAGCCGGCCGTGTCCGTCAAGAAATCGATGACCGCCGAATATCTGATCTGTCTTGAGGATGGCAAACGCTTCAAGTCGTTGAAGCGCCATCTGCGCACGCAGTACTCGATGACGCCGGAACAGTATCGCGAGAAGTGGGGACTGCCGGCCGACTATCCGATGGTCGCGCCGAACTATGCGGTGGCGCGTTCGCAGCTCGCCAAGAAAATGGGGCTGGGCCAGCAGCGCCGCCGGCGCAAGTGACCTGACAGGTGACCCGGGCAAGCGATCTGGGCAAGTAATCCGCACAAGTAAAGCTAAGCAATAAAGTCAGGTTCCATCCGCAGGAACCAATATAGAACAAATCGGAGACGAAGAAAGTTCTACGTCTGGATGCGGGATACATCTCCCGCCACGCGCAATTGGTGTGTGACAACACAGGCAGGCGGTACGTGAACTTGGCGGGTATGACGAGAGACTTTCAAGCAGACGTTGAGGCCATCCCGCGCATCGATACCGTGCCGCGAATTCTGGAAATGATCTGTCGGACGACGGGAGTGGGCTTTGCCCGCAGGTCGTGGCCGAGGACTGCGATGAACTCTGCGCGCGCGCCGGCCGCGTATCAATCGCAGTCGCCGCCGGAAACCTGCTTTCTCAACGCCGCAGCTTCGAGCGATCGTGCGAAGGCACTGGTTCTTTTGAATAAAAGCCCACAAAGGAATAAAGTCTAAAATTCTACTTGCCGGGCCATTCAGGATGTGAGCTTATTATCCTAAATGGAGTCGCCCCGATGAAAACGTCCCGCAGCACCACCAGGCATCCCGATCACGTCGATCACCATCGCGCGCAGCATCTGTCGCTGGAAACGCGGCAGATACTCACCGAGGACGGCGTTGCCAGCGTCCTCGTCAATGACAGTGAAAGCCCGCTCGGCTGGCTGGCCCGGCGCAAGGGCCGCGATGGCCGCAGCATGATCAGCCCGCATCAGTTCATCGCCGGCGAAAAGCTGCGCGCCGATTTCACGCGCGGCAACATGGCGCCGCGCATGACGGCGAACTGGGCCGCGCCGACCGGCGGCCGACCATGCGGGGCCGGCAGCAGTCCCGGCGAGATGACGGACGTCATGGTGACGTCGCGCCAGCGCGTCAGTCAGGCGCTGGAGGCCTGCGGGCCCGAATTTTCAGGGGTTTTGATGGACGTGTGCTGTTTTCTGCGCGGCCTCGAAGACGTCGAGCGTGAACGCAACTGGCCGGCGCGCTCCGCCAAGGTCGTGTTGCAACTCGCGCTGGATCGCCTCGCGCGGCATTACGGCTTCGCCAGTGAGGTCAGGGGACAGCCATCGCAAGTGCGAACCTGGCTCGCAGATGATGCGGCGTTCGAGAGCTAGGCCATGGACTCAATCGCACGCAGCCAGATGCGGATGGATGCGAGCTTGACGGCGGCCAGGTCGTTGGCCGCGCTCACAGGCCCGCGCATCATCGTTTCCGCGACGCCAAGCGGCTTGCGTTGACGCCTGTGCGTTTTGCCGCCATATACAGCGCATGAACGAGATTCGATCAGCTGCATTGACCACCACGGCGACCGCTCACGGCGGATCGCCTTCTGGTCGCGCGCGCTAGAGACAAGCGTACTTCAACCAGAAAAGGCCCCGCCGGCGACGGACGGGGCCTTTTCTGTTTTTGATGATCCCCGTCCGCGCTTTTCCCCTCGTAAGGACACAGCAATGGACGATCTCGATCACAGAAATCTCGGCATACAACTCAAACTCTGGCACCTACAGGACGATGCGCCGGGCATGGTGTTCTGGCATCCGCGTGGCTACGCAATCTATCGGGTGCTGGAGGACTATCTCCGGCGCAAGATGCGTCAAGCCGGCTATGCCGAGGTCCAAACACCACAGCTGCTGCCAAAGGAGTTCTGGAGCCGCAGCGGCCACTGGGACAAATTCCGCGAGCACATGTTCCGGGTCGAAGACGGCGAGCAGACGATGGCACTGAAGCCGATGTCATGCCCTTGCCACGTGCAGATCTTCAACAAGGGTCTGCGCTCGTGGCGCGAGCTTCCAATCCGCTATGCCGAATTTGGCGCTTGCCACCGCAATGAGCCATCCGGTTCGCTCCACGGCATCATGCGAACGCGCGCCTTCGAGCAGGACGATGCGCATGTGTTCTGCCGCGAGCAGGACGTGGAGGACGAAGTCGCGCGCTTCATCGCTTTGCTGGGCGAGGTGTATCGCGATCTTGGTTTTCCCGACTACGAAGTGGCGCTGTCGACGCGTCCGGCGGTGCGCGCTGGCGACGACGCGACGTGGGACTGGTCGGAGGCGAAGCTCGGCGATGCCGCGCGGCAATGCGGCCTCGCGCCTCAAATCAATCCTGGCGAAGGCGCGTTCTACGGACCGAAGCTGGAATTCGCGTTGCGCGACCGGCTGGGACGATCCTGGCAGTGCGGCACGGTGCAGCTCGACAGCGTTCTCCCGCAGCGGCTCGACGCGTCCTACATCGCCGCCGACGGTAGCCGCGCGAGGCCCCTGATGATCCACCATGCTATCTTCGGATCGCTTGGCCGCATGATCGCGATCCTGCTCGAGCACCACGGCGGCGTGCTTCCTTTCTGGTTGTCGCCGGACCAGGTCGCGGTTGCGCCGATTTCGAAAGACCAGGCCGGATACGGCGCTGACGTCGTGGCGGCGTTCGAGGATGCGGGGATCCGGGCCGTTGCCTATGACGGTGCCGATACCCTCTCGCGGCGCATCGTGGCGGCGCATGACATGGCGGTGCCGGTGATGGCTATCGTCGGCGGGCGCGAGATGAGGGACGGCCGGGTGAGCCTGCGCGAGCGCGACGGCTCGCAGGCCGACGTTCCTCTCGCCGAGGCGGTGTCCCGGCTGCAGGCGAGGGCTCGGTCGGGCGCGCTTGGGGCTGAAGCCCGGTAAGCGTGCCTCAGCTGCGCTCCTATCAGTGGATCCCTGGCGGGCGTTTGGCGCAGCGCCTGCGGACGCTCGAACCTATGGGGTCACGCCCTGGTTCGCATCTGCCAGGGTCTCCGTGGCGTCCCGGCGGATGCGCTCGACCATGGCACGCAGGCCGTTGGAGCGCTGCGGCGTGAGGTGTTCCTTGAAGCCGAGCTCGTCGAACACCTTGATGGCGTCGGTGGCCAGAATATCCTCGGCCTTGCGGCCCGAATACAGCGTCAGCAGGATCGCGATCAGCCCGCGAACGATATGCGCGTCGCTGTCGCCGAGATAGCTGAGCACCGGCGTGCCGTGGTCGCGGGCGACCTGGCGCGACAGCCAGACCTGGCTCGCGCAGCCGTTGACCTTGTTGGCGGAGGAATGTTCCTCATCCGGCATCGGCGTGAGGCTGCGCCCGAGTTCGATGACGTACCGGTAGCGGTCGTCCCAGTCCTCGAGTAGCTTGAAATTATCGCGGATATCGTCAATCGTGGTCATCGGGGCCTGCAAGCAATGTCAGGCCCTATATAGGGACGAACAGCGCCGAAAGCGACCGCCGTTTGCGGTAATTATCCGCCGCAATCAGCCGTTTAGGGAGCAACGGTGGGGGGCTGCCATTCGGCGGCGAGGTCGTCCTGGGTGAGCGTGTCGGGCCGGGCCATGGCGACCGCGCCCTGATTTTCGCCTTCGCCACCGATCGATCCGGTGGTATCGGGCTTCTTCTCGGTGATGATCTGGTAGATTTTCTTCGCGCCGTCCTTGGCACGTTCGCCGATCACGGTGGCCGCATGGCCGCCGACTTCGCAGGTTGCCGGCTGGCGCTTGCAGAATTGGGCCATGTCGGACATTGCCGCACTCGCAGCCGATACCGCATCGGACGCGCCGATCTGAGGCAGCTTGTCCGACTCTGGCGTCTTGTCCCTTGGCAGCAGCACGAGCACGAGCCCGAGCCAGAATGCCATGCGAAGCAGGAAGAACATCGCGAACCCCGTTAGTCTCTTCGAACCGTTGCGATTTGTCGCAATTGGGATCGAAGTTAGCAGCAGTCGATAAATTGCAAGTATTTGCGATGCGGTTAAATCGACGAAAATTCGCTTCATTCGGTTTGGCGTAAATTTTCCATTGATGAGCGGCGCGTGGGTTTTCCGACACGATGTTGGGGATGCACACTTTCGAAACCATATGGGCGCCGCGATTGAAACGTCTCGTTCACCATCGTTGTCGAATGGAAACGCGAAAACTCCTCTTAAATCAGCACTTACACGTTAGGCATGGCGAACGCGGCGGTCACTTTAGTGTTCGCTTAATGTCGCTCTGACACGTTGGCGCAACGATAAAAGGAGGCGTTTCGGCGCGTCTGAATTTGACGATCAAGCCGAAGCGAGAGCAGTGACAGTATCGACCATCATTCGCGACTGCCTTGATGCCATGCTGCACCCTTCAGTGCGCTACGATGCGCTGACGAGTGCGCGTCATCGTGCATTCATGGCGCCGCGTTTGCTCGGCAGCCTTGCGGCCTTTGCGGCTTTTCCTGTCTATCTCGCGCTGCGCGGCGCGCCGAACGCGATTGAGGTCGCGGCTTTCGCCTGGCTGATGGCGCCGATCCTCTGCTCATATTTTCTGTCGCGTACCGGCCGCTATGAAAGCGCACAGGTGCTGTCGTCCGTCGCACTCGCCGGCCTCGTGATGATGATGGCGATCTCCACCGGTGGCATCAATTCGTTCGCGGCGATCTGGCTTGTCGTGGTGCCGATCGAGGCGGCACTCTCGGCTTCGCGCCGTATCGTCGCCTTTGCATCGGCGCTGGCGCTATCCTGCGTCGGCATTCTCATCGTGCTGACCAGCCTCGATTGGTTGCCCGTATCCGAAGCCGGTGTCGCCGGCCATGGCGTGTTCATGGCCTTCGGCGTCGCGTCCGCTACCATCTACGCTGCCGGTCTCGCCTTCGGCGCGGAGTCGCTAGCGCGCACCAGCGTCTCGCTGCTTTATGTCGAGGAAGACCGTTATCGCCTGCTGGCGCGCAATATGAGCGACGTGATCTCGCGTCATCGTCACAATGGCGCCGTGCAGTTCATTTCGCCGGCGGCTGAAGCACTGGTCGGCGCCCCGGCGCAGCGGCTGCTCGGCCATGGCCTGTTCGATCGCGTCCATGTCGCGGATCGCCCGGCCTATCTGACGGCTCTGTCTGACGCCGCGCGCGGCGGCGAAGCCCGCAGCGTCGAATTCCGCCTGCGCCGCGATGTCGTGCGCGGCAATGATCGCATGCGCCCGTCTGGCGCCGAATTCATCTGGGTTGAAATGCGTTGCCGGCCGATGGAGCAGGGCGCTGATATCTCGTCGCCCAGTGCCGATGCGGAAGTCGTTGCGGTGCTGCGCGATGTTACCGACCGCAAACTGCAGGAAGAGGCACTGGCGCAGGCCCGCATCGAAGCCGAGCGCGCCGATGCCTCCAAGACGCGCTTCCTCGCCACCATGAGCCACGAGCTGCGCACGCCGCTGAACGCCATTATCGGCTTCTCCGACATGCTGGTGCAGGAAGAGCTGATGATGCTCGATGCGACCAAGCGCAAGGAATATGCCCAGCTCATCAACGATTCCGGCCAGCACCTGCTGTCGGTGGTCAACGGCATCCTCGACATGTCGAAGCTGGAATCCGGCAATTTCGAGATTTCGCCGGAGCCCTTCGCGCCGCGTCCGACGTTGATCAATTGCTGCAATCTGTTGGCGCTGAAGGCGCGCGAGAACGGCATCGATCTCATCACCGATGCGCCGAAGGATCTGCCTGAGGTCAATGGCGATCCGCGCGCATTCCGCCAGATACTGCTCAATCTCGTGTCCAATGCCATCAAGTTCACCGAGCGCGGCGGCAGCGTCACCGTGGCAGCGGGCGTCGAAGGATCACGCTTGATGCTGCGCGTCAGCGATACCGGCGTCGGCATTGCATCGGACGATCTCGCCCGCATCGGCGATCCGTTCTTCCAGGCCGGCAAGACCTATCAGCGGCGCCATGAGGGCACCGGCCTCGGCCTGTCCATTGTGAAGAGCCTCGTCGGCATGCATGGTGGCGAGATGCAGGTGCAGAGCCGGATCGACGAAGGCACCACCATCACAATCGCGCTGCCGCTGGAGTTTACGCCGCAGGCTGAACACGTCAGCAATATCGCGATCTTGAATCCCGCGGCGCGCACCGCGCCGTCCGACCAAGCCCATCAGGTGAAGAAGAGTGCCTAAAGCCAGTTCCAAAGCGATCAAGTCCAAACGCGGCCGCGCCGTCGCCATCGTCGATGAGCCCGCGGAGCGCGGCATCGTCCTGCGCGTGCTGCTGCACAGCCCGAAGGACATGCTCGCAGGGTTGATCGCATTCGCCGCGGTCAGCGCCATCATCGCCAATGCCATTTTCCTGCAGAAGGGCCATCATCCGTCGCCGATGTTCGGTTCGAGCACCGTCGTTGCGTTTCCGGCACCGGCGCAGGTCGCCAATCCGCTGCCCAAGCCGCGTCCGCTGGATGCTGCTTCGTCGGACACCAAGCTCGATTCCCGCATGCTGGATTCCAAGCCGGTGAACAGCGCCAATGAGCCGAAGCCATCGCTCGCGGCAAAGCCCGTCGAACAGCGCGCGGCTGATCCGGTCGGCAATCTCCTGAAGGCGCCGGCACCACCGGCGTCACCGGCGACCACGGGCGCCGTGGCACGCCCGCCTGCGGCGATCCCGAATGCGACCCGCACCGATCCGCTTGGCGATCTCATCACCAATACGCGCCGTGTCGCCGCTGTTCAGCGGGCGCTCACCGAATACGGCTATGGTCAGCTCAAGCCGACCGGCAATGTCGGCTCGGACACTGCGGCTGCGATCCAGCGCTTCGAGCGCGAACGCAAGCTTCCGGTGACCGGGCAGGTGTCCGATCGCATGGTGCGCGAACTCGCCACCGTCACCGGACGCGCGATCGACTAGCGCCAGCCCTGCGGCTGGCTTATCGTCGATTCCATGAGATTGAAGTCAGCAATATGGGTGGCCGCATATTTGCGCCGCTGCCAGACCGAGGGCGTGTTCGGCGCCGTGCGCCGTCGTGGTGCGGAGGAGGCGGGCGCCGTGTTCGTGAAGGTTGCGCTGCTGGATGGCACCGCGATGCTTTACACGCCGGCGCCGCAAAGCGCCTATGACGAGAGCCGCCCTGTTGATCGCGTCTTCGCGCCGTCACCGCCTCAGCCCGTTGAAGAGCGCAAGATCGAGGAACGCCTGCAGAAGGAAATCTCGTTCGATCCCGACGTCTGGATCGTCGAGACCGAGGACAAGGCCGGACGGCATTTTCTGGAATTGGCGAAGGGGTAGCGGCAACTCTTTAGCGCCAATTGCTTTGCCACCGAAAGAGCCGTCGGGTGGTCAACTCAATGCTCGACCATTGCGGAATAAGCATCGCGATGGCCATGAAACTGCAGAACCAAAGCACCATTGGGACCGGTAGCGAGAAGCCGTCATAGGTGTGTGACTGGCGGGATATCAGCCAGAAGATAAAAAGTAGAAGCGGGGGAATTGCAATGATTCTGCTTCTGTAAGTCGGAAGCACGAAGGTTAGAAGCAGAACCCCCGGAAGAAAGACTATTGCCAGAAATATGCTGCCTATAGCGAACCAAGTTCCGCCTGCGGCATGGTCGAGGGATATCATATAGGCAATCGGGGGCCATCCGATGCCGACGCATAGGATGGTTCTGCGTGTGTTTCGAACCCATATGGGTAAAGGCAAAACGCTCATCGGGGCAGCTTGGTACAAAAGCGTATCTTTCTCGACGCCTTCACTGCTTCAATTTTAACGGCCCGACGAATTCCGCGTGATGCGCGTGACATCCTCGCCCGGCTGAACGCTCAGCCGTGCCTGCGGCGCGCTCGGCCGTGCGCGCTGGCGTTCATCGTCATAGAGTGCGGGGCGGAACTTGGCGCGGGTCGCTGCCATATGAGCGCCGCGCCAGGCGGCGACCATGATCAGTGCCGAGCGCTCGCTGAGCACGTCATACATCCGCGCGATCCGGTAGACATTGGTCACCGATGTGCCGAATTCCGGATTGAGGAACAGCAGCACGCGCTGGAAGATTTCACTCTTCATGCCGAGTGCCTTGGCGCAGCAGGCAAGCGGCTCGCCGCCGGGATCGTTGACGACTTGTTCGGCGATGCTGGCGGGGAGCATCAGGGCTTCGCTCAGCTCGCGCGCAAAGTTGTCGCGGTCTTCGGCAAAGGCGGCCATTTCGAGGATATGCATGGCGCGGGCGGCGCGCGCCTGGGGAATACGGGCTGACGACCGCAGCGGCGTTTCGGCGAGATTATGCAGGATCTGCGCGCGCTCGCTACTCGACGCGGCAAAGAACAGCGTACTGATCTCGGACGCGTCCCTGGGTGCCATGGCCATATTGGCGGCGACGCGCATCTGCGCTTCGCTCGGCTGCTTCACGGTGGGCGCGGGAGATTCCGCGGCGGAAATGGGCTGCGCGAGCGGCACCGATTGGCCGGGTTCGGTCGGGTGCAGATTGAGCCGGTTGAGGATCGCGCGCGGGGTGTTCGGATAGATCGACAGCCGCGCGCGCACCGCGGCGCGGGTTGCGTCATCGACCTGATCGATCAGGCGCGCGGTGAGTTCGACGAACTGTTTCTCTTCGTCGATCGTATGGTTCGGCGCCTGGACATAAAGATCCGTCAGCACGCGCAGCAAGGTCGGTCGCACGTCCACACCTTCGCGACGCGAGAGCGTCAGCAATCCGTCAAAGCCCGGAAACATCGGAGGTGAGGCAGGCATGGCATACGCTTACTAAGGGAACCTTGCCTCAAATTATCGCAGACGCATTAATATGTGTTTAACCATGGGCCGTTGGCCGAGGCAGATCTCATTCCGACGAGTCGCTTCAATCATGCGGCGCAAGCTGCATGCGCATCTGCTGATATCGCGCGGTGTCTGCGAGCCGTTTTCCCGACGATGCGCGGCGTTAACATGCCATTAACCATGAATGTCCTTAATGACCGTGCGTCGGCAAAACGGGCGAAGCGGCGCGGAGAGACTGGATAATGAGCACCATCATCAAGTTCCCGGCGGATGCGGCAGCGCGACGGCTGGGTGTGAATGTGGCGCCATCTCCCCGCGAAACCTCCGCGGAAATCCTGATCCTGCCGGTGATCCGAATCGAACGTCAGATCGACGACAGCAATGGTGGCAGCGGCCCGGAAGAGGGCACCGCACCGGGACGCCGCCGCAAGCGCCGCGCCCGTTCCTGACCCCGGAATTATTCTGATGTCGGCGATATCCCATCCGAACCGGATACGGCTTCGGCGCAAGACGTCGTTTCTTGTGCCGTATTTCATATTTGCGAGTTTGATCGGCAGCACGCTCGGCGGCTGCGCCGGCGGCGATTTCGGTCGTACCCGCAACAATGCGGTGACCGACGACATGCATCGCTGGATCGGTGTCGAGGCGACCGGCAGCGTCGGCCTGAAGTCGTCGGAATTCCAGCTCACCGATCTGGAGCGCCAGATGCGTGATCTCGCTTATCCGCTGATCGAGCCGCCGCATTCGCGCCCCCTGTGGAAGAGTGTGTTCGGCGACTACAAGCCGATCGCATCGCCATGGCGGCAGAACGTCACCTACGATCGCACGGCCTATGGCCGGCTGCTGATCGACGAGCCGCATCGCTCGCATACGTCGCGCTACAGCGTGCTGATGGATGACGCGCGCGACGACATCCTTCGCTTCGAAGCCTTCTATGCGACGGCTGCGAAAGTCGTCGAGCTCGATCGCAAGCGCAATGCCAGCCTGAAGCTGGTGTCGGCGCTGGAGCCGAAGGAGCGCGTCGACGCCATCGCGCGCATGGATGAGAACGCGCTGATCGTGCAGTGGGTCGAGCAATGCCTGCAGCGCCGGGTGTCGTCCTATAAGTGGGCGCTGGAACGCATGGTGATCCACGCCCCCGATGGCATGGCGTCCAGCGCCGATATGCTGATCGGCGAATTGGCGGCGCAGACTACGGCCGTGGCCGGCAGTCTCACGCCAGTGCGCCCCGGCAAGGTGCTTCAGGTCGGCGGATAGTTGGACGTGTAGGGCTGGAAGCGTAGGGCGGATTACGCTTCGCTGATCCGCGCCACGGCGTCGGACGTTTCCACTGGCTTCACCTGATCATCCGGCTTGGTCTGGCGGCCAAGAATCTGCCGCGCGCCCTTGCGCGAAAACGGCTGCACGATCTGTCCCAAAAAATCCGATGCGACGTTGCCACTGATGCCGAGCCGATCCGGCGACGCCTTGGCGGGATTGAGATAGGTGCCGAACGCATGATCCCACACCATGATGTTCTCGCAATAGTTGCTGTTGCCTTCCTTGAGCGTTTTCGAATGGTGCCAGCGATGCAGTTTTGGCGTCGCAAAGATCGGATCGAACAGCGCCGTGCGCGTCTCCACATTGCAATGGGTCAGGAGGCCGGTGATGGCCGTCACCGCGCCGACCCAGAGGAAGACCGGCAACGGCGCATCAAGCAGGTAGAGCGGCGCCTGGCTGAGCGCCATCTTGATCAGCGAGTCGATCACGTGGAAGCGTCCGGTATTCACCACCCAGAGCCGGACCACGCTGTGATGAAGCGCATGGAAGCGCCAGAAGAACAGGTTTTCATGCGCGATCCGGTGTGACCAGTAGAGGCCGAATTCGGCAATCACCAGCGCCAGCACGACCTGCGCGATCAGCGGCCACTGTGTCGGCCACAGATGCGAGGCGTGATCGTCTGCACGCGTCACGGTCGCCACCGCCATCGGCACAATCGAGGTCGCCGCGACGGCCAGTTGCGCCGCCCCCTTGGTCAGCAGCGTGTGACCGAGATCATTCAGCGTTTCGCCATCATGCTCCAGCCATTCGGCGCGATGCGGCGTCATGCGTTCGAGCAGCACAATCGTCAGCAGAAGCGCGGCATAGACGACATTGAACCAGAACAGCGGGGCATCGCTGGCGAAAGCCATACCGGCACCGAGCAGCGCCCCGAAATACAGCAGCGGCCACCAGATCAGGGACAGGAGATAGGTGACGGCCGTATGGGACGGCTCTTGGTCGTGTTGCATGGAGGCTCCGCATTCGCGCCGATTCGTGGGTCGGCGATGGATGCGGAGCTTCGCTGCGGGAGATTGCAGGCAGATTACGCCAGAGGGGTCCCTAGACGTTTTCTACGCGGGAAATGGTCGCGGCAGATCGTCCTAGTCGAATTTATAATTCAACCCCGCGCGCGCAGTATGCAGTGTGGCCTGGCTTGAGCTGTTGATGGTGAGGCCAAAACCGGGCGCCGTGTTGCTGTCCCCGGTCGTGCCGACCTTGCCCAAGTCGATATACAGATACTCTCCTTTGACCGACCAGTTGCGCGACAGCGCATATTCGAGGCCGGCGCCTGCCGCCCAGCCGACTTTGGTCTCGCTTACGGAGTTGCGGATATCATTGAAGCTGAAACCCACGGATCGAACGACGGCTTGCGAGAAATCGTGACGTCCAACCGCGAGGCCACCGGTTGCGTAGACCAGCAGGTCTTGTTGTACGGCGTAGCCCAGCCGCCCGCGGAATGTTGAAACCCATTTCACGTTGTCATGCTCGGTGAATGAGCGGTCTGCCAACGTCGCCGCCGGAGGTCGGACCAATGAACCGGTGCTTCGGCCCCCTTTGATGTCTGCGAACGAGAAGTCCGCTTCGACGCCCCACACCCAGTTGGCAGTCTGAAAATTGTAACCGGCTTGCAGGCCGCCCAGCGCACCGGATGTTTGGAGGGCAGGGCTGCCGTTGTCGATCAGCCATTGCCCACCACGGCTCCCCAGGTGGCGCCGGGGACCAGCGAAACTTTCGCATCGTTCCAGCCATATCCGGCATGGGCGCCAACATAAAACCCGGTCCAGCTCCACGGAGCCGGCGCAACGAGGGGCGCCTTGTAGTGCGGTTGAGCGAGATTGTCCGCGGTTAGCGCGGGCGTTGAAGCAGACAATACGCAGCCGATCACAGGGCCAATTTAGCAGATTTCGACATCGAGCTCTCCAGCACTTCGAGACGTGACTTCCATGCAGGACCACCGGACAGCAGGCCCCTCATATGCGCCCCCGAAAGTCCGGAATCGCCTTCGCCAGTGCTAAGCGCTGCGGAATTCCGTGTCATCACCCCGAAGTATGATGTGGTAAAATATGCTGCGTGTGCGCGTCCGGAAATTGACTTCGATCTCGCCCTGCCACACCAGAGCGCGCGTAATCACGGATTTGGAATGTTCATGGACGTTGTCGACAATGACGTACTCTCTTCAATCATCGGAGATATCTACGACTGCGTTCTGAACCGTGAGGGATGGTCGAGTGTTCTCACCCGCATCACGCAGACGATGGACGCGGCCTACACCACGATCGCACTAGCCGGCACGTCGGACAATCACGGCCGGTTTGCTGCCCAGTCGCCCTGGGATGCCGAGCGCATGCGCGCGCTGCAGGACTACAGTTTCGATGATATTCCGGGCCTGAAAGCTGCTGTTGTCGGCGATATCGATACGCCCGTATCCACGCTCTCGCTGATGCCCGAAAGTGAATTGCAGCAGACCGCGTTCTTTCGCAATTGGGCCGGACCGCAGGGATTGCGGGAAGGGTGCATTGTCAAGTTTGTCCACACGCCGGATCGCATCGGTCTGCTCGGCTGCACCACCTGGGCGGACAAGGCTGCCGTGTCTGCCCAGGATCAACGGTTTCTGACCTTGCTGTCTCCGCATTTGCGCAGGGCTGCGATGATCAGCGACCTGCTCGATGACGTGCGCGTGACGGCGCATCTGTTTCGCGAATCCCTCGAGAACCTTGCAGTGCCGGTCGTGCTGACCGACGCGGTCGGATCTGTGCTCCATGCCAATGCAAGCGCCGAACGCATGTTCGCAACTGATGGTCCGATCCTGCGTCAGGGGCGAACCATTCAGGCACAGAACGCATTGATGGGCGATGCCTTGTTGCAGGCGATCGCAAGCGCTGCATCGGACCTCTCGCTCGGCGCCAAAGGCATTGGCCTGCCGGTGTCGGCGGCAGGACAACCGCCCGCTGTCGCCTATGTCTTGCCTTTGACGGATGGTACGGCGCGCGCCGCTTTCCGCCCCGCATGTGCGGCCGTCTTCGTTTCGACAACGACCTCGGCCTCTCCGATGCCCGAGGCCGTCCTGACAACGCTGTTCGAGCTCACGCCTGCCGAAGCGCGCGTGCTCGTGAGTGCCGGAAAAGGGTTCAACCCATCCCAGACCGCCGCTTCGCTCGGGATCTCGGAGAATACGCTGAAGACGCATCTCAACCGGATCTACGCCAAGACCGGCAGGTCACGGCAGGCTGATCTCGTGAAGCTCGTGGCGGATATCGGCACGCCGCTGGCAACGGGATAGCTCGGTATAGCTGATGGCGCGATAGCGAGCGCTCAGCGCTTGCCCTTCACCGGCGCAGCCGGCGGATCGGTCTGCACCCGACAATTCGATGCGGCGAGGGATGCCTGGGCCTGGATCATCAGGCCGGGTTCGGCGGCGAGCGCCTTCAGCACGATCAGGCCGGTCGCGGTCGGCGAGTCGATGATGAGGCGGTCGGCGGACGTGACGTCCTCTTCCTCGGGCAGGGCCTCGTGCTGCGCCTCGGTCATCAGATCGAGCTCGATGACGCGGCGGCCGGCGGAGCGGTCGTTGATCGCATAATAGGCGACGTCGCTGCGGGTGTAGAACGACACCGATGTGTAGGACTGGCTGACCGGCACGGTGAGCTTGATCGGTCCTTTGGCCAGGTCGTAGCGGCAGACGGCCATGGCGAAGGCCGGGTCCATGAATGGCAGCAGCGCATTGGCCGGCTCGGTCTGCGGCAGCGGCGACACCGTATTCTCCTTGGTGACCGAGGAGAGCCGCGAATAGGCGTCTTGCGTGGCGATGCGCGGCAGCGCCAGCACGCTGACGAGATGCACGATGCCGCCAAGCACGACACCACCGATGAGCGCGAACATCAGCCGGATCATGGGCAGCTCACCGTGGCGATGGCGGGCATCGGTGCGTCTTTCTGCGTCCGGGTGGCAACGCCAACCGGCGTATCGTACAGCCGCAGCATCAACACATAGCGTTCCAGCGCTGATGTCGGCAGCCAGTTGCCCGCGCGGGAGCGTGCAGCGATGCGGATCTCGAACGCGCCGTCGGCATTGCGCACCACTTCCTGGCTGGTGAAGCCGTAGCGCTGCAATGTGTTGGGCACCAGACGGCCCTTGGTGTCATAGAGCGAGAGCGTCCAGAAACGTGCGGCCGGTGTCACGCCTGACACGACGATATCGCAGCGACCGTCCAGCGGCTTCTTCTTGTCGTCGGTGGTGGCGGTAAAGGTGACGCCGTCGCCCGTGCCGATCGGCAATTCGCCCGACCGTGCAATGGACGCACGCGCATAGGGATCGATCTCGCTGGTGCCCGTGCGCGGGCGCGCAGTCCAGGCACCGATGGTGAGCGTGCCAAGGTCTGTGCCGCGGGTCGCGGTGGTCCAGGTCAGACCGAGACCGACAGCAGTGGCGATCGCGAGCGCCAGAAGCGTGAGGAAGATCAGCCGCACGTGCGCACCGTCATGATAGCAGCTTCAGTTCTTGCGCGACGCGGGGGCGGTTGCGGATGTGGTCGTCTTGGCATCCGGTGCATCATTCGCCGACGCGTAGCTCTCGGGGAAGGCCAGCGCCGAGGAGGCGCGGGGCTTCAACGGTTCGTTGGATGATGTGCGGCCGGCGGTCTTGCTGGCGTCGTCGAGCAGCTTCTCGACACGCAGCAGGACGTCGGCGCCGCGGCGCGTCAGCACCGGCGGCGGGCCGGGCTTGGCGTCCTGCGCGTTGGCGGCCATCACGGATGAGACGGCTGCGGCGGGATTCTTGGTACCCGCGCCGACGCCCGGGATTTCCTTGATCTCGATACCCTGATGGGCGGCGACCATGATGTCGTGCCATGTCTGTGCCGGCAGCGAGCCGCCCGTCATGCGGTTGGTCGGCGAGTAGTCGTCATTGCCGTACCAGACTGCGCAGCTGAAGTTGCCGGTGTAGCCGACGAACCAGGCGTCGCGATACGCATTCGTGGTGCCGGTCTTGCCTGCTGTCGGAATGCCGTCCAGTGCAGCGCGGCGCGCGGTACCTTCGCTGACCACGTGGCTCATCATGCCTGCCATATCGGCGGCGACGGAGGCGGGGATCGCCTGCAACTGTTTCGGACCATCGCGGTCGAAGCGCCAGACGAGGTCGCCGGCGCCGGTGCGCACCTCCAGCACGGCATGTGGCTTCGACGAGCGCCCCTTGTTCGGGAAAGTCGCGTAGGCGACGGCGTGTTCGAGCACGGTGACTTCGGTGGAGCCGATTGGCAGCGACGGCGTATCAAGCAACGGCGCCGTGATGCCGAAGCGGCGCGCGGTCTCCACGATCTTGACGCGGCCGGCCTTGGCCGGATTCTGCGCGCCCTTGCCGAGCGCAATCGAGATCTTCACCGGCACGACGTTGATCGAACGGGTGATCGCCTGCGTCAGCGTCACATTGCCGGAATAGGAGTGGCCGTAATTCTGCGGGCACCAGTTGCCGATACAGACCGGGCCGTCGAGGATGATCGAGGTCGGCTTGTAACCGTTGAGCAGCGCCGTCGTGTAGACATAGGGCTTGAATGACGAACCGGGCTGGCGCATCGCGTCCACCGCGCGGTTGAATTGGCTTGCGCCATAGTCGCGTCCGCCCACCATGGCGCGGACGCCGCCTTCGAGGTCCGACACCACGGTGGCGGCCTGCGTCGCATGATAGTCGCGGCCGAACTGGCGGAGCTGGTTTTCCACGGCGGCTTCGGCGGCGCGCTGCACATTCATGTCGATGGCGGTGCGGACCACGAAGACGCGTTCGACATAGGATTTCGGGAATGTATCGACGAGCTTGCGCATCTCGTCGAAGGCCCAGTCGAGATAGTAGTTCGGCGAGATTTCCTGACGACGATCGACGGCCACGGCCGGGTTGCGCCGCGCACCGAACACCTGGCCTTCGGTCATGAAGCCGGCATCGACAAGATTGTCGAGCACCACGTTGGCGCGGGCGCGCGCGGCGGGCAGGTTGATGTGCGGCGCGTATTTGGTCGGCGCCTTGAACAGGCCGGCGAGCATCGCGGCTTCCGCAAGATTCACGTCGCGCGCGGATTTGTTGAAATAGAAATGCGCTGCGCCGTCGACGCCGAACGTGCCGCCGCCCATGTAAGCGCGGTCGAGATAGAGCTTCAGAATTTCATTCTTGGTCAGGCGGGTTTCCAGCCAGATCGCCAGGAACGCTTCGTTGACCTTGCGCTCGATGGTGCGCTCGTTCGACAGGAACAGATTTTTCGCGAGCTGCTGCGTCAGCGACGAGCCGCCCTGGCGTACGCCGCCGGCCTGCGCATTGGTCACCAGTGCGCGCGCGGTGCCGGCGATGTCGATGCCGAAGTGATCGTAGAAGCGGCGGTCCTCGGTGGCGAGGGTGGCCTTGATCAGGTTGTCCGGGAAGTCTTCCAGCGGAATGGAGTCGTTGTGCTTGATGCCGCGGCTGCCGATCGGATTGCCGTAGCGATCAAGGAACGTGACCGCGAGGTCGGATTTCTTCAGCCAGTCTTCATCAGCGGTTTCGCGAAACGCCGGCTGCGCCAAAGCGAGCATCAGGATCAGGCCGCCGAGGCCGATGGTGGCCATTTCCGACAGCGGCTCGATGAACACCCAGCGCTTCCAGCGACCGACATAGAAGCGGTCCATGAAGGTGGAGTAGCGTTCCCAGAGTTCGCGGGTGCCGCGGCCGGACGAGAACAGGCCGGAATCGATGCGCGCATCCAGATCCAGCAGGAAATGCCGGAACTTGGTCTTCCAACGGGATGGCACGATCTGAGGCACAGGGGCCCTTGGTTTGTTGCAGCGCTCGCGTGCACCCACCGGCACCGCGCGGACGTCATGCTGAAATAATGCGGCAACCCGGCGGCAGGTTTGCGGCCGCCGGAGAGTCGTTCAAGTTCTAGCCGAGCAGGGCGGATAAACCAATGGCATTGCTCGTCATTCGCGCAGCAGGGCTAACGACATCCGGGTTTTGCCCTTGTTTGCGAGCCGGCCGACACGATGTTGCTTGCAGAGCCGGCATCGCAACTCCTAGAAGGGCGTTTCGCCGCAACCTGGATCGATTCAAATCGCATGACCGCGCGTCCCCCGCGTCCTTCCGCACAGGAGGGAATGTTCTGGAAAACCAAGACGTTGGAAGAAATGTCCGGCGCCGAGTGGGAAAGCCTGTGCGACGGCTGCGGACGCTGCTGTCTGGAGAAGCTAGAAGACGAGGATACCGGCAAGATCTATTACACCCATGTGTCCTGCCGATTGCTCGATGCCGGCCTCTGCGCCTGCAAGGATTATCCGAACCGCTCCGACCATGTTCCCGATTGCGTGCGGCTGACCCCCGACAATGTCCGCACTCTGAGCTGGCTGCCGCCGAGTTGCGGTTACAAGCTCGCGGCCGAGGGGCGCGATCTCTACTGGTGGCATCCGCTGATTTCCGGCAGCGCCGACACGGTCCATGAGGCCGGTGTTTCGGTGCGGGGGCGGGTCGAGGGCAGCGAGGACACGATCTCCGACGACGAGTTGCAGGATCACATCGTGACCTGGCCGGCGCTGCTGCCGCGCAAGGCGAAGCTGAAGAAGCGGCCGGCGTAGAATCCGCGGCGCGCGGTGTCCGATCGCGCGCATATGACGGTCAGATGATCGCCGCGGGACGCTCCCATGCAAGGAAACAACTGTTGCTGCACGGGGCAGGGGAATAGATTTCTTCCAAAGAGAGTCTGTGCGCGGGAGTTCGCGCCAATCTGGCTCTCCGGTTACCTCCCAAGTCCTTGAATCCGAAGTTTCATGAACAAGTTCGAGCGACAGAGCCGGTCAGCGGCCGATGATCAGGTATTGCCCGAGGAAATCTCGTCGGATGAGCTCCTGTCGGACGAAATCGCGCAGGAACTGTCGCGGATCCCCACAGAAGTGATCGAACCCGGCGACGCACCACTCCTCGCGAAGGCGCCGCTGACCCCTGCCGAAGTCCGCACCATCCTGATGAGCCTGCTGCTGACCATGTTCTTGGCGGCGCTCGACCAGACCATCGTCGCGACCGCGCTGCCGACCATCGGTCGCCAATTTGCGGACGTGAACAACCTGTCCTGGGTCATCACCGCCTATCTGCTGGCATCGACCGCGGTGGCGCCGGTGTTCGGCACGCTCAGCGATATCTATGGCCGCCGCGCCATGATCATCACCGCGATGTCGCTGTTCATGGTCGGCTCGATCATGTGCGCATTGGCGCCGAACATGATCGTGCTCATTATCGCGCGCGCTTTGCAGGGCCTCGGCGGCGGCGGCATCCTGCCCATCGTGCAGGTGGTGATTTCCGACGTGGTCTCGCCGCGTGAGCGCGGCCAGTATCAGGCTTATTTCAGCGGCGTGTGGGTGGCGGCCGGCATCGGCGGCCCGATCATCGGCGGGCTGTTCGCCGAACATCTGCACTGGTCGATGATCTTCTGGATCAACATTCCGCTCGGCGTCGGATCGCTGGCGCTGTTGTTGCCGAAGATGAAGAAGCTTCCCGTGTTCCATCGCCGGCGCAAGGTCGATTGGCTCGGCGGCCTGCTGCTGATGGCCTCGGCCGTTGTCTTCATGCTGGTGCTCACTTGGGGCGGCACCAAATTTTCATGGGCGTCGCCGACCATCGTCGCAATGATCGGCGCTGCAGCGGTGATGGCTTTCGCCTTCATCTGGCATGCGATCCATCACGATGAGCCGTTCCTGCCGTTGCCGCTGATGTCGGGCTCGGTGGTGCCTTTCGCGATGGCCGCCGGCGGCTGCGCCATGGGCGCGATGCTTGGGCTCACCGTGCACATGCCGCTCTATTACGAAGTGGTCTACGGCCTGACCGCAGGCGAGGCCGGCGTCGCGCTGATCCCGATCGCGGCGGTGTCGGTCGGCGGCGCTGCTTTTGCCGGCCACATGATGACCAAGGCCAAGCACTACAAGCGCGTGGCCATCGCGGGCACCGCCATGTCGGCGCTGATGGGCCTGCTGTTGGCGCTGATGACGCCGCTGCCGCTCTGGGCGCTGCTGACGATGCTCGGCCTGTTCTCCATCGGACTTGGCACGGTGTTTCCCGTCAGCCTCGTCTCGATCCAGAACGCCGTGCCGCGACCACAGATCGGCACCGCCACCGGCGCGATGAACTTCTTCCGCGCGCTGATGGCGTCGTTCACCGTTGCCGCTTTCACGACCATCCTGCTGATGGCGCTGGGCACGGAGATCTCGATCACAGGCGAACACGCCGGCAGCGCGCATCCAATCGCAGCCAGCGATATGGTCACCGCCTTCCGCTACGTGTTCGAAGCCGCGGCAGCGCTGCTGGCGCTCTCGACACTGTTCCTGCTGCTGATGGAAGAACGCCCGCTGGCAGGGCCGGCAAAGGCGAAGCCGTCACTGGTTTCGGAATAGAAGTAGCCGTGATCTGCCGGTTTGGGGCCGGGCGAGACTGCGTTTGATGCACGCGTCGCAAATGACGCGATGGCCAAAAGCCGACTTCAGATATGTCCCGCTGCAATGCGTGTGAAGACGATGTCCTTGACCAGCGGGTCGAACGGGACTGCTACACTCGCAATATCCCCGTCGCGGCCGGTGGAAAATGAGAGGGAAAGCCGGCTTGGCATCAGGCCGCCGGGCGACTTGGGCGCCTCTGGGAGCTCGAACGTGTCCGAGTTTCGATGCGTGAGCGGCTCCGACATGCCGCGAAACGCCCAATGTAATTTGCCTTCGGCATGCGTGATCGTCATGCGGCCGTAGCTTGGATGCTCGTAGTCACCGGCATAATCCGCGAGGTCACGGGGCTGCTGGGTGGCCGGCGTCGGTGCGGCTTTGCCGGCCTGCAGCCAGGCCTCGTATTGCGTCACGAATTTGCGGCGTTGCTCGCGGAAGCGATCGAAGCAGGGTACCGGTTCCTTGCCGCAGACGCGGTCGAAGACATAATTCGCGAGGATGTGCGGAGCGAGTATCGGAGCCATGCCATTATTGGCGAGCACTGCGACACCGACGCCCCGATCGGGCAACATCATCATCAGCGCGTTCGTGCCGGTGAAGCCGCCTCCGTGCCACACGACGCGCTCTCCGCGATACCAGTGCGAGCGGAAGCCGAAACCGTAATGCACATCGCTGTACTCGGCGAAGCCGGTTGCCCCGACATGCACGCGCGGCTTCTGGAGCTCTTGTATCAAGCCGGATGACAGAAGACGTTGTCCTTCAAACGCGCCCTGGCCGAGATGAAAACAAAGCCAGTTCGCGAAGCTTGTAATCGACGTGCTCATGCCGCCCGCAGCCGGCACGCTGATGGGCCAGAGTTTCGTGCGCTGACAAATGTCTCCCATCATCCCGTAGGGCACGGCCGCGTCGGTGGCTGCGGCAAGTTCCTCCACAGTGAACGTCACCTTCATGTCCAGCTTGTCGGTCAGCGAGCGGGTGAATTCGGCCCAGCTCTGGCCGCTGACGCGCTCGGCCACCATGCTCGCAATGAGGTAGCCGAGGTTCGAGTACTGAAAGGCGCTGCGAATGTCGGCGCTTGGTTCGAGATAGCGCAGCGCTGCCAGCATTTGGGCGGGTGACAGATCGCCGGGCAGCCAGATCCAATCGTGACGTGGCAATCCGGAATGGTGGCATAGCAGGTCGCGCACCGTGACGCGGTCGCTCGCAACGGCGTCGTAGAGCCGGAATTCCGGGATGTATTCCCGCACCGGCTTCTTCCAATCCACGCGTTGCTCGTCAACCAACAGAGCCAGGCCCGTAGCAGCGAACGACTTCGAGACCGACATGATTTGAAATTGCGTATCCGTCGTGACTTTCAGGCCGGCTTCGATATCGCGAAGGCCGTAGGTCCCGACGAACGCAACCTCCAAGTCTTGCACGATAGCGACCGCGAGGCCCGGGACCTTCCACTCCTTCATGACCTCTACGACAAGATCTTTGAATTCGGGAATAAACGCCGCAACGGATTGGCTGCCTGCGACAGGTTCAAATGCCATTGGGACAAGCCTCGACACTTCTGGTTAAGCGTAAGCTGAAATGCAGACGATACCCGGCTCCACGATACTCCCAAGTCTCGCTGCCCCGGGCGAGCTCACACATAGTTACCGCATGATTAATTCATAATTGATCCTGTTCATGAACCTTCCTGCAACCTCTGCCGCTTAGGTTGAGTGCAGTTTTCAGGGGACGGCGTGGAAGAAATCCGCGGCCGTATGAGGAGATTTCCGTGTTGCGTTTGATTTCGAAATTTATTGACGATGAGTCCGGTGCAACGGCCATCGAATATGCGCTGATCGCTGCCGGTATCAGCCTCGCGATCATCGTCGCCGTGCAGGGCCTTGGCACCACGCTGAACGGGCGTTATGCCGCCGTGAATACGTCGCTGAAATAGAGCAGCGAAGACCGGCCGGAGCCGGCGCACTGCCATTGCAATCGACAAAGGACATGGCTGTCTTGTCGAAACGCAATGTCGTGAATGTCCTATCGATTGTGCTGCTGCACCCTATATGATCGTGCGCGGGCCTGGAGCCTGCGCATTTTCATATGGATGACCATCATGACATTGAATTCGCGTTTGAATCTTTCGGCATTTGCCGGTTTGGGATTTGCGGCATTCGTCCTCGCGGGAGCGACACCGGCCTCGGCGGCTGGTGCGCAATTCTGCATCGCCCAGAGTGGCGCCAACGGCGAATCCTCCTATGTGAGCAACTGCATCTTTTCGGACTACCAGCAATGCATCAATGCTGCAGTCGGTACGCGAGGCAACTGTGTGGGCAATGTCGAGTATCGCGGCGGAGCTGCTGCGGAACCGGCGCCAAAACGTCGCCGGCGCGCGCGGTAAGTGATCGCCCGTTCGTAAGGGACGCATCGATGACAACATGGATTCGTGGGCTCGTATGGACCGTGGCTGCGCTCACCATCGCGTCGGTCGCGTTGCGGACCGTGGAGTCTGCGCAGGCGCGGCCATCGGTCGCAGCCCGCTCAGGGATTCCACCGTTCTGCGTGTTGACCGGCGGCCCTCGCGGGCCGGGGAGTGTGCCGCAGATCTGCCGGTTCTTCGACTATCAGCAGTGTCTGCAGGCTGCGGCCGAGCTGCGCGGCAATTGCGTGGTCAATATCGACTATCCCGGCAAGATCACCGGAGCGCCGGGAGCGGCGTGGTCGCAGCCGCCGCGATAGCCAGCGCGTTGATTGCGCGGATAAAATTCCGATTTAAGGACTAAATTCAAAATATAGGATTTTTAGCCTTGACAGCGTCGCGCTGTCGAAGTAGCTTTACGGCATGCTCCACAAGTGGGTTCGCAGGAAACGCCGTTGCTGAGTAGTTGCGGTGAATGGCCCGGAACATCGACCTCAATCCGGCGTTGCTTTCCATACGGTGCCGCTAGAAATTTCATGACGGCGTCCAACAGCAAGCGAAATGAGGGTGCCATGGTAATCAGGAATTCGGCAACCAAGGAAAACGAACAGATCGTCGAATCCGCGACAGAGGCACGCCAGGCCGAACCGGGCCCGTCGATCCTCGCGCTTTTGGCGATCAGCCTCGGCCTCGCTGTGCTGATCCTTGGCGTGGTCTGGTTTGTGTTCTTCAGGACGTGATCGGTTCCTGGGATCTGCCGATCAATTTCAGTCAGTCCGGCATGATCGACTGACAGCAGCAAAGAGTTCCCAACATGGTCAGAAAGCCAATGGCCCGCCCGGCGAGAAAGCCGGCGCGGGCTGCTGTCGTGAGTACTGAGGAAACCCCGGCGTTCGTATTGCCCGATGCAATTGATGACGCACCTGCTGACAACATGACGTCCGATGATAGGGCGAAGCCCGGATCGCGCGGTTCATTGGTTGAGCGTGTCACCAAAGTCATCGAACGCGAACTGGATCTAATCGAGAACATCGTCGGGCGCATAGGCGGGGATGAAGCGCTGCGCACCGAATCCGAACGTCGCGCCCGCACGCTGGCGGTGCTGGCGCGTACGCTGATCGAATTGAAGAAGGCGCGCGTCGACGACGAGCAAGGGTCTGCAGAAGATGACGACCGCCCGCGAGACCTCGACGAACTCCGTCAAAGACTTTCTGAACGTCTTGCAAAACGCCTCCGAGGAGGGGCGCAACTTTCTGCTGGCGGGGCTGACACGAGGCGAGATGGGATTCCTGAATGAGCGCTGGGACGTCTTTGCGCATCGGCACCAGCTCCCGCCCGTACTGGCGGCGAATGGCGCGCCGTGGCTGACCTGGCTGATGATCGGCGGCCGCGGTGCGGGCAAGACCCGCGCTGGTGCCGAGTGGGTGCGCGCACAGGCAATGGGCCGCGCCCCGCTTGCATCTGAGAAGGCCGGGCGCATCGCACTGGTCGGAGAAACCGAACACGACGTGCGCGAAGTGATGATCGAAGGCGTGTCCGGCCTGATGGAGATTCATGAAAGGCACGAGCGCCCGGTTTGGATGCCGTCGCGCAAACGGTTGGAATGGAGCAACGGCGCCGTCGCACAGGTGTTTTCTGCAGAGGATCCCGAGAGCCTGCGCGGCCCGCAATTCTCCTGCGCCTGGTCCGACGAGATGGCGAAGTGGCGCTATGCCGAAGCCGCTTTCGATATGCTGCAATTCGGACTACGGCTGGGCAGCCAGCCGCGGCAGATGATCACCACGACGCCGCGACCGACCGCGCTGCTGAAGCGCCTGATGGGTGATCCGACGACGGCGACGACGCGCGCCGCGACGGTGGCGAATGCGTTCAACCTCGCGCCGACCTTCTTGCAGAGCGTGATGGGCCGCTATGCCGGCACGCGGCTGGGACGGCAGGAACTGGACGGCGAGATTATCGAGGATCGGCCCGATGCATTGTGGTCGCGCGCGCTGCTCGAACAATGCCGCGTGTGCGAGGTGCCGCCGCTCCGACGCATCGTCGTGGCTGTCGATCCGCCGGTGTCGTCAGGCAAGCGTGCGGATGCCTGCGGCATCGTCGCAGCGGGGATCGCCGAGGACGGCATCGTCTATGTGATGGCCGATGACACCGTTTCGGCAGTGACGCCGACCGCGTGGGCCAACAAGGCCATCGCGCTGTGGCGCAGGCTTGAGGCCGATGCGCTGGTGGTGGAAGTCAACCAGGGCGGCGAGATGGTGCGCAGCGTGATCAACGAGGTGGATCACACCGTGCCGGTGACGCCGGTGCGCGCCTTGCGCGGAAAATGGTTGCGCGCCGAGCCGGTGGCGACACTGTACGAGCAGGGGCGCGTGAAGCATGCCGGCAGTTTTGCTGCGCTCGAAGACGAGATGTGCGACTTCGCGAGTTCGGGATTGTCGTCGGGGCACTCGCCGGATCGTCTCGACGCCATGGTGTGGGCCGTGGCGTCGCTGGCGCTGGTGCCGCATGGCGGTGGGCCGAGGATCAGGGTGTTGTGAGCCTCGTATCTTTGCACCACTGAGGGGGATCATATCATGTTCGATCGCTTGAAAGCCTATCTGGCGGCGCCCGAGGCGAAGGCGTCGCGCACCGCGCGCGTGCTCGCATTCGAGAGCGGCGGGCGTGCGCGCTGGACGCCGAAGGATTTTGCTGCGCTGGCGCGTGAGGGCTATCTCTCCAATGCTATCGTGCACCGCGCCGTACGATTGATCGCGGAAAATGCCGCGGCCTGCAGCTTTCTCGTCTTCGATGGCGCGCAGGAACGCGAGGCGCATCCGCTGGCGCAACTGCTGACGCGGCCGAACCCGCGCCAGGATGGCGGCGTGTTCTTCGAGACGCTCTATGCGCATCTGCTGCTCGCCGGGAATGCCTATGTCGAAGCCGTGACGCTCGACACGCAGGCGCGGCAGCACGAGGTCCGCGAACTCTATGCGCTGCGGCCGGATCGCATGAAAGTCGTACCCGGCAGCGATGGCTGGGCCGAGGCCTATGACTACAGCGTCGGCGGCCGCAGTGTACGCTTCGATCAGCAGGCGTCCAGCGTGCCGCCGATCCTGCATCTGACCTTCTTTCATCCGCTCGACGATCACTACGGCCTGGCGCCGATCGATGCTGCCGCGACTGCGCTCGACACCCACAACGCGTCGTCGAAATGGAACAAGGCGCTGCTGGATAACGCCGCGCGACCCTCGGGCGCGCTGGTCTATGCAGGGCCGGAGGGATCGGTGCTGTCAGATCCGCAATTCGATCGCCTCAAGCGCGAGCTTGAGGGCAATTATCAGGGCGCGGCGAATGCCGGGCGGCCGCTGCTGCTGGAAGGCGGGCTTGACTGGAAGGCAATGTCGCTGACGCCGAAGGACATGGATTTCCTCGACGCCTAGCACAACGCGGCGCGGGAGATCGCGCTGGCCTTCGGCGTGCCGCCGATGCTGCTGGGGATTCCCGGCGACAACACATTCGCGAATTTCCAGGAAGCCAACCGCGTGTTCTTCCGCCAGACCGTGCTGCCGCTGGCGGCGCGCACCGGCAACGCGCTGGCGCAATGGCTGGCGCCTGCGTTCGGCGACGGCATCCGCGTCGACATCGACACCGACCGCGTGGACGCGCTCGCCGCCGATCGCACCGCGCTGTGGGAGCGCGTCAGCAGCGCGGACTTCCTGACGCTCAACGAGAAGCGCGAAGCGGTGGGCTATGCGCCGGTGGAGGGCGGGGATCGGCTGGGATAGGGGGCGGGCTAACATTCATGGCTTATGGATCCGTAGGCATGATAACTTGCTGGCTCGATAAAAAAGTGCTCGATATTGCGGGACTAGTCTGGAGAGTGATCATCCTCTGCTTTGCATCTTGGAATACGCTTACCTCCAAGCTGCTTGAGAAATGCGGCTGAAAAATAAGGCTGCTGCGCCTCGAATTCCTGTTCGTCCATCCCGGGTTGCCCGACACAAGCCTTCATCATCTGGTCAGGCTCAATATTCTTCGCTTTCACGAAACTGGCGCGGGCAATATTGGCATGGAGAAATATTGCGCCTTGCAGCTCAGACTCCCTGAAGTCGGCGCCAGCAAGCTCGGCATCTTGAAAATCCGCTCCGGCCAAATTGGCGCCGGTAAACATAGTGATGAACTGACGTCGCTGCTGATCTGTTGCATAGTCGATAGCGCCGCGCCGATCACCGTCGACACCGCGATTGACTTCAAAGCCGATAGCCACGGTCCATTGTTCCTTGTTCATATAATCGCTTGCTTTGATACGTCTCAGTTCAGCCCCGCTAAGGTCCGCATTGGTGAAGTCGCTTCTGAGCAGGTGAGAATCTGAGAGGCGGGCCTTTCGAAGTCCCTTGACGACGTTGACCTCGTCGCGGAGGTCAACGTCGACCAGACAGGAATTTTCAAGGTTGAACCGTTTTCCCGTTGGATCGTGGTCCGGATTGCGTTCGCCGATGATGCGCAGAGCAAGTTGGATCTGCGGCTCTCTTTGATACGTTTTGGAGTCGGTAACGGTCTGGCTCCGACAGGCCTTGGAGGACATCAGAATGATGTGCCCGGCCAAAGTATCAAATACTGTTCGATGATAGCTGGGGTCGCTTCGCGCGACATAAGACAACAAATACATTGCGCCCGCCCGGCTGTTGAGGTGCGATTTCTCGTCGAACAGTGAGGTGATCGACTTGGAAAACAGATCGGCTTTCTTTCCCTTGAACGTATCCTCATTCTGTCTAATCTGCTGTAGCGTGACAATAAACGCAAAAACGGCGGTGACGCCGCCCACGACCTGGAGGACACTCTGTCGTACCTTGGATCTGAGTTCGATCAGTTTTGCTTGCGCATCTAGTGAGGGGCGGCGCTTAGTAATCGGTGCTCGGACCGCGCGTCTCGGAATGAAGACGATGGCGAACAGGCTCAGCAAAACATAGGCTGCAATGGCACCAAATACGGCCGTGCCACTGAACTCAAATCCAAAAAAGGGATATAGCATGGCTCAAAGCAAATTCGGCGGGAATGCAACTGAAGGTAGTTGTTTGCTCCGTCACTAGTCAAGCTGGGATTTGGCTGAATACGCGCATGCCCCTCACTTACGTCATCCCCGATCTGCACGGCCGGCGCGATCTGCTTGATCGCGCGCTGGCTGAGATCGAGACGCATCGGGCTGGTGAAAACGCCACGCTGATCGTGCTCGGCGACTATGTCGACAAGGGCCCGGACTCGCGCCGCGTCATTGCGCGGCTGCGGGCAGGGGTGGCACCTGGCCTGCGGCTGGCGATGCTCAAGGGCAATCACGATGCGCTGATGGTCGCGGCGCTGCGCGGCGATGTGGCGATGGCGAACTGGATGACGAAAGGCGGCGATACCGCGCTGGCCTCCTATGGCGGCGACGTCGCCGATGTGCCGGTGCATGACATCGACTGGCTCGATGGCCGGCCGCTGTGGCACATGGATGCGCATCGCATTTATGTCCATGCCGGCGTCGATCCCGCGCTGCCGCTGGCGCAGCAGGACCCGGTATTGCTGATGACCAAGCGCTATGCGGATGATGACGCATCCGGCCATGATGCCGGCGAGGGCGCGCGCCATGTGGTGCATGGCCATGATCGCCATGCCGATGGGCCGCTGCTGAAACAGGGCCGCAGCAATCTTGACACCTATGCCTGGAAAACCGGCCGGCTGGTGATCGGCGTGTTCGATGACAACATGCCGGGCGGGCCGGTGGAGCTGATCGAGATCACTGCGCCGCCGGCGCCTTGAGGTGGATGTGACCTCTTGAACCAAAGACCGCGCCGCGACGCCTAACCCGGTAACGCAACTGAACCGGCACGCTGCCATGTCCTCGATCATCGAAACCGTCGTCGAATTTTTTGCCGAGCTCGTTTGGGGCTGGGTGACAGCGCGATGGCCGTGGGTCGGGGACGCCGTGGGAGCGACCTGCCTCGTGGCCGGCGCGGCCGTGGCACTGTCGTCATCCGGCGCTGAGCGCGTGCAGGCACTGGTGATTGGTGGTCTTGTCGGCATCGGTGCTGGTGGGTTGCTGCTGGTGTGGTTCTGGCGCCTGCGCCGCGCGGCGACGACGCGGACGGAGCGATCGCCATGACTGTGACACCGGCGATGCTCGGCGCCAGCCAGGCGCTGCGCGACATGTTGTGGCCGTTCGAATTCACGGTCACGGACAATCAATCCCACGGTCCGGTCTGGATCGATGTCACCGCGCTGCAGCCATTCGAGGTCGTCGGGCAGAACGGATCGGGCGGCGTCTTCGCGCTGGTCGGCGATATCAAGCATGTATTGCACCTGACGAGCGAAGGGCAGGCCGGCATCGTCGCGGCCAGCCTGCAGGAATTCCTCGAACTCGTTGTCGAACATCCCTGGTGGGAACAGATCGCATCGGCCTGCGACGGTGATGTGGCCGCGATGCGCGCAATGCTGGATGACGAGGGCGCTGACCTGGACGCGGACGCCATTGATAACGATCCGGCCATCGAAACCAATCGCCCGCTGCTGCAGCAACAGCTCGGCCTCGGGATTCCCGCCGATCCGTTCGGCCTGCTGCATCATGCGCTGGTGACGCTCGGCGCCGCTTACGATCTGCGCGATCTCGACGGCCAGCCGATGGAACCGCTGTTCGCGGCCTAGCAACACACGAAGGGACATGCCGATGCCGGACTGGGTATTGCCGCTGCTGCTGCTGATCGGAATCCTCGCCGTTCTATATCGCTCCTTCCTGCACACGCCGCGCGCGCCGCCCAGCGGCAGGAACCACGACGAAGGCGTGACCAATTTCTGGGACGTCCACCGCGATCGCTAGAGATGGCCGATGCGCGGCGCTGAGGGCGTCATGGCTCCCCGCAGAGCCGTCTAGTGCGTCGTTTGTGCCTTGACCCAGTCGGGATCGATGCGGGTCGCCTCGGCGATATCGTTGAGTGCGCCTTCGGCGTCGCCGGTCACGCGTTTCTGCACGCCGCGGTAATACAGCGCCTTGGCATTGTCGGGTGTGTGCGTCAGCACGGCATCGAAATCGGCGATGGCGCGCAGTGGCTCGTGCTTGTCGATCAGGGCCGCGCCGCGGTTGAACAGATAGAGTTCGGAGGCGGGATCGAGCCTGATGGCCATGCCGAAATCGGCGATGGCGCGGTCGAGATCGTTCCGCATGTAGTGGATGACGCCGCGGCTGTTATAGGCGCTGGGATAGTCCGGGCTGATCCGTATCGCTGTCTCGAAATCGGCGATGGCGCGGTCCCCGTCGCCCTTGTCGTCAAAGGTGCGGCCGCGCCAATAGACTGTCACGGCATTGGTGGGATCGAGACGGATCGCTTCGCTGTAATCGGCGATGGCCCGGTCGAGATCGTGCTTGTCCTTCCAGGCCCGGGCGCGGCTCTCATGGGCGGAGGCGTCGTCCGGCGCAAGGCGGATCGCGGCATCGAAATCGGCAATGGCCTGGTCGGGCTTGGCGGTGTCGAACCAGATGCTGCCGCGGTTCTTGTAGAAGTCTGCATCGTCGGGCCGCAGCCGAATGGCGGCGCTGAAATCGGCGATGGCCCGGTCATACACTTTCATGACCTGCCAGAGGTGGCCACGCATGGCGTAGCCCGATGCGTCGTCCGGCTCGAGCCGGATGGCGGTGTCGGCGTCGGCGATGGCTGCATCCGTTTCGCTATAGCTCTCATGCAAGAGCGAGCGGCTGCGATGCAGCGCCGCCAGATCGCCGCCGCGGTAATAGTCGAGCCCGATGGCGCGGTCGCAGGCGGCCATCGCCTTCGTGCCGCGGCCTTTCAGGCAAATGGCGTAATCGCCGCCCGGGCCGGCCAGTGTGGCGGCGGTGGCATAAGTCGGCGTCGCGGCGGCACTGGCGGCCAGCGCCATTGCCATCAGCGTGCGGCAAAACGGCAGGCGCAAGGATAGGCGCAAGGACAGGCCTGATCGTGCGTTCGGGTGCATGTGTCGTGCTCGGATTGCGAGGGAGCCGGGACGGCGTTGCTGCTTGGTCGGCGGCGTCAGCCGAAAGGTTCGACGGCGCGCGACCGCGGCAGCGGGTGCGCACGCAAGATGGAAGTACAATCGCCATGGATGACCTGATCCGCATTTTCACCGAGCGCGGCGACCTCGCGCATCTCGCTTTGTTTCTGTGGGCGAGCGTGGCCAGCGCCGCGGCCCTGTTCGCACTGCGCGAACTCGCCGGCGCCTCGCGCCGCTTCGACGAATTCGTGCGGCAGCTCGCGCGCTTCAACCGCCGTGCGCATCGCCGCCACCGCATGCGCGACGACACCGATGACATCTGAAAGGGATCATCCATGGACAGTCTGCACGACGTGATGCGTTCGATCCGCCCGGAGACCAAAGCGGGCAAGGATCATCTCAGCGTCTTCAGAGAATTTCTCGCCCATCTCGATCAGTTGCAGCGCAAGGCCCAGGCCGTGAAGTCGCGGGTGAAGCCGGCGGCGCGACGGAAGCCTGCGCGGCGCGCGAAAGTGTAGTTCGATTTCTTCTCCCTGCCTCAAGCACGCCGAAGCTGCGCCGGAGGGAGGGGACACTCCTGACATCGATTGTCGCTCTTCTTCCCCCGCATGTTGCGAGGCCGCCGATGCATGCCCCGTTGCCATCTCCCTGGCCATCACCCCAGCCATCCCCCGCGCGCCTCGCACTCACGCCGGATGGCGTGATCGAGGGCTATGCCTCGCTGTTCGGCGAGATCGACCAGGCGCGTGACATGGTGATGCCCGGCGCCTTCACGCAGACGCTGAAGCAGCGGGGCTTGCGAAAGATCCCGATGCTGTTCCAGCACGATCCCTCGGAGCCCGTCGGCGTCTGGCTCGAGATGAAGGAAGACCTGCGCGGATTATGGGCGCGGGGCCGGCTGATCCCCGATGTGACACGCGCCCGCGAATTGCTGGCGCTGCTGCAGGCCGGCGCGGTGGACGGATTGTCGATCGGCTATCGCACCCAGCGCGGCCAGATCGAGCCGAAGACGCGGGTGCGCAAACTCTATCAGGTCGATCTCTGGGAAGTGTCCATCGTCACATTCCCGCTGCTGAACGGCGCGCGGGTGAGTGCCGTGAAGGAGGCGCCGATGTCGCGGCTGCGCGCGCAGGCCGAGCGCGACTGGACAAATCTCGCAAGTCTAAATCTTACACGCATCACCGGCGCCACGGATGCACCGGCGCCGGTGGCACGGCGCGGGCGCAAAGCAGGCGGGCCTATTCAGACCTGTTCGCTGCGCTCTCGCGCCGATCGCAAGCAGGCCCTCGGCGCGGTGACCGCCTGTGTCGCATTTCGCCCGAAACCTGAAAACCGTGAGCGGACCTAGTGCAGTTCGTTGCGCGAAATCGGCAGGTGCAGTTCCGCCGCGCGCTCCGCACGCTCTTTCTTGCGGAATTCACTTTCGCGCCGCTCGAAGGCGAGCATCTGTTCGTTCGCCTGCTGCAGGAACTGTTCGTATTTCGTCATCGGTGGTTGAGCGTGTTGCATCACGTCAGCTCCGTGTTGGTCACCATACCGGGCGATAACACCATACCCCGCCCGCGGGTTCACTGTACCAGATCAAATTCGACGTCGCGCGCAGCAAGTCTCGCAGCCCTCGCGGCGCGCGTCAACGTGCTGGCGCGGCTCTCTTCGCGCGACCTCTGTTCCATCACCCCCCCCCCATTACCCCTCAATGGAGATCTGCCGATGAATTTCGATATCACTGATGCTGCCCCGGAACATAAAGCCGGCTTCTCGACCGGCGTGCGCGACGACTATGACGAGTTGCGTCAGACCTTCGAGGAATTCAAGGCCGCAAATGACGAGCGACTGGCTGTTATCGAGCACAAGCGCGGTGATGTGCTGCTGGAGGAAAAGGTCGATCGCATCAACCGGGCACTGGATGCGCAGCATCGGCGGCTCGATGATCTGGCGCTACGCCAGGCGCGGCCCTCGATCGATGGCATCCGGCGGCAGCCGCGCGATGGCGTCGCGCGCGAGCACAAGGGTGCCTTCGATGCCTATGTGCGTGTCGGCGATGTCGATGGTCTGCGCCAGATCGAGACCAAGGCGATGTCGGTCGGCAGCAATGCTGACGGTGGCTATCTTGTGCCGGTCGAGCTCGAACACGCAATCAATCAGCGTGTGATGGCGATCTCGCCGATCCGCAGCATTGCGTCGGTGCGCGAGATCTCGGGCAATGTCTACAAGAAGCCGTTCATGACCGCGGGACCGGCGACGGGCTGGGTCGGCGAAACCGACGCGCGGACGCAGACGACGTCGGCGACATTTGACGCGCTGTCATTTCCGGCGATGGAGCTTTACGCCATGCCGGCAGCGACCGCGACGCTACTGGATGATAGCGCGGTCGATCTCGACCAGTGGATCGCCTCCGAAGTCGAGCTGGTCTTCGCCATGCAGGAAGGCGCGGCCTTCGTGGCAGGCGATGGCGTCAACAAGCCGAAGGGATTTCTCAGCTACACCACGGTGGCCAATGCATCCTGGGCGTGGGGCAATCTCGGTTACATCGCCTCCGGCGCGGCGGGAGCGTTTGCGGCTTCCAACCCATCGGATGTGCTGATCGATCTGATCTACAGCCTGAAAGCGGGCTATCGTCAGAACGGCAGCTTCGTGATGAATCGCAAGACCCAGGCGACCATCCGCAAGTTCAAGGACTCCACCGGAGCCTATCTCTGGCAGCCACCGGCGCAGGCCGGAGGGCGCGCCACGCTGATGACGTTCCCGCTTGTGGAAGCGGAGGACATGCCGGACATCGCGGCGAATGCGCTGGCACTGGCTTTCGGCGATTTCCAGCGCGGCTATCTCGTCGTCGATCGCGTCGGCGTCCGCGTGCTGCGTGATCCCTACAGCGCCAAGCCCTATGTGCTGTTCTACACGACCAAGCGGGTGGGCGGCGGCGTGCAGGACTTCGATGCGATCAAACTGCTGAAGTTTGCGGTGAGCTGAGGGCGGGCGATCGGTGCGGGCGATGTGCCGTCGCCCGCCATTGCCTGGTTCAGCAATAGCGGTAGTTGCAGCCAAATTGCTGACGGCCAACAAGCAGCTCCGGCGGCACACCATAGTGGCTGTAGTAGTAGGAAACCTGCGGCGGGCCGAAATAGCGGTGAACCTGAATTGGAGCTCCGACCGGGGACGAATAAGTGGTGACCTTGTCGAATGGCGGGGATTCGACGGCAAGGAAACGCCCGCCGCCAACAAGCGGTGCCGGCTCCACCACCTGACCATGGCCATAGCGCGGAGTGCCCGAGAGATCGGCGGCTGCCGCCGGCAGCGTCACAGCAGCAGCGATGCAGGCGAAGACAAGCGGGCGCAGCACGACGGGCATTCCTTCTGATCAGCGCGTCACTGCGCGAGAGCGATGGCGACGGTTGTGCGATGGATGTTTGCCAGAAAGAGCTTGTGTGAGGCTGATCTGACAAGCGCGGCGTGTATCGCAGATATGCCGGATGTCGCCGTCGGCTCGCTCTCCATCGCCTTCGGCGATTTCCGGAGGGGATACCTGATCGTGGACCGCCAGGGCGTGGGGGTGCTGCGCGATCCCTGCAGCGCCAAGCCCTATGTGCTGTTCTACACGACCAAGCGGGTCGGGGGCTGGGTGCAGGACTTCGATGCGATCAAGCTGCTGAAAATAGCGGCGAGCTGAGGGGCGGGCCTCTCACTCCATCCCACGCTTTTGTCCAAGCCGGCCCGCGGGCCGGCTTTTTGTTTTATCTCACCAATAGCCGGGATGACTCGCATGGTCATGCGCGAGAACGTCTATCTGCGGCATCAGCTGCAGCGCTTCATGCGGGCCGATGCGGCGCGCTACTTGAATCCGCACGCTGCGCGATTTCTGAAGCCGGGAAGCGAGAAGGCCGATGTCTATCCAGCGCTGGCGCGAAAGTATGAAGGTCAGCCGCGAATTCCGGAGGGCGAGGAAGGCGGGGGGCAATTCACGTTCGGGACGAGTGGCTCGGAAAGACCTCGCGTCTATATCACTCGCAGGGAAGGCGTTGGAGACGCAGGACTAGGCGATGGAGAGGGCGACTCGGGTTCGGGCTTCGGGAATGATCTCGACAGTTTTCTGTTGGCTGCAGCGGGTCCTCCAGGGATCGGACATAATCAGGGTCCTCCGCTTGGCGATCCGCCGGAAATTCCAGAAACGAAGCCTTCACGATCGCCTTCAACTTTCCTGCGGTCCGCCGCGAGTTGGATTGGCCGGGCGCTGGGTTTGGGTTTGGCAGTCGATGCATATTTCGGTGCGTTGAATGAGGTAGAGTGGATCAAGGAGAAAGCAGCCGAGATTGAGACTTATCGCGATCCGGCGCGAACGATGCAGGAGCTGCAGGATGCGGTTGATGAGCCCCGGCCGGGCACGGAGATTCATCATATTGCAGAGCGAACAGCGGCCGAGCGCTGGGGATTCCCGCGAAGTGAAATCGAGTCACGCGAAAATCTCGTAAGAATTCGACGCTGAAGCACTATGATATCACAGGCTGGTATGGGCGGCAGAATGACAAATTTGGTGGCCTGTCACCGCGGGAGTATCTGGCAGATAAGGGTCTAGAGGAACGCATGCGTGTCGGGCGCGAAGCTCTGATCCTGTATGAGGTGCTGAAACCATGACCACAAAAGATCTAAAAAGCGTGCCAACAGAACAGCTCGCCGATGATTTCTTGGCCCTCGCGATAGCCAAAGGTGAGGCGATCATGGGTGATCAAACCGCTCAAGCGAACCGGCTTTACTGGAGGATTGATGCGGTGAGGAAAGAGCTGAAAGCGCGAGAGGGCGACCAGCGACGGTTCCTGGCGAGGTTCTACAGTCATCGCGATCCTCAGGTACGTATGGAAGCTGCAATGGCGACGCTCGCGATTTTTCCAGAACAGGCGCGTGAGGTCCTTCAATCGATCCGGGACCGGAAGGAATTCCCGCATGCCGGCGAGGCCGGATTGACGCTGCTCTATCTGGATCGTGGCGAATTCAAACCGGTATAACACTGACACTCCGCCAATCTGCGGAACCATTCCCCCGCTGCCGTCGTTACCTCCATTCACGCAGGCTTGGGAGAACGACAATGAGACTGACCGAACGCGTCGCGTGTGCGGCGGTAATCGCCGTGATGGGGTCCTTTGCGGGATCGGCAGCTCAAGCTGCTGACCAGACCTTCACGGGGGTCGTCACCATCCTCGATCGCACTACCAGCGAAGTGGTGATCAAGCAGGCGCCGGCTGGCGAGACCGTCGGCGCGAATACGCCGGGCGCGGTGGAGAAATTCAGGCTGCGCACGGTTCCGGAGTCGCTGCATGCCGGCGAGCGCGTCACGGTGATCTATACCGAGAGCAATGGCGTCAAGACGATCAGCAATGTGACCGAGAAGAAGGACTAGGCGAGACGGGCGCATGGGCTGCTGCCGCAGGCGATACTGCTGCATGGGACCATGCGCCCGGAATTCCTGGTGCGGACAGGTTCAATCCTTCAGCACGAACTTCTTGCGGAGTTCCACGGCCACTTCGTCGGCGAGCTGCTGGGCATAGGTGGCGTGTTTCGGCGCGGTGATCACCATCGGCCGCCAGCCGAGCAGGGCATCCCTGCGGACCGATACATAGACGCCGCCGACAACGATGCGCTGGGCGATCATTTCCTCAAGTTCGGCTTCGGTCTTTTCTTCTTTTCCCATAACCGGCTTCCCGTGATGCTCTGAAGCACCCCTCTAGCTAGGGAGGCGTTTCGGAAATGCAGTTCACAAGAATGAGAGACGCCAATATCACAATGTCGCAGGCAATGCTGTGGCATGACAACGCTGTCGCATGAAAACGCTGTCGCATGAAAACGCTGTCGCAGTCTGAGACGTCCGCGGCCGGCGTGCTTGTTCCGCGCGGCGCTCAGCAATAGCCGTAATAGCCGCAGCCATAGGGCGCGCGGCTGAAGATCGTTTCGGACGGTGTGCCGTAATAGTTGCGGTAATAATAGGAATTCGGCTTGCCGTAATAGCCATGCACGATGGAGGAGATATCCACCTCCGGCGCATATTGCACGATCGGCTCTTCCATCGGCTTTTCGTCCTTGACCACCACCACGCGGCGGCTCTTCACCACCGGCTCGTCGAACAGGCGGCCGATGCGGCCCTGGCCGGCCATGTCAGCGGCCTGCGCGCCCGCGATCAGGGCAGCGGTTGAAATGGCCACGGAAACGGCGGGGATGAGCAGGCGCAGCATGTCGGAGACTCCCATGATTCGCGGATCATAGCGGAGAACCTTTCACGGAACTTAACGACACTTGCCTTGCGCGGCGCTTGCTTGCGCAGCGTTGCCTGAATGGCGCCTGCGATCAGAGCGGCGTGCCCCAGGCGCGTGCCGTCTGCAGGATCCAGTCGCGATACAGCGTCAGCGGCGTCACGCCGGTGAGGCCGCCGCAGCCGGCGCTGCTCTTGGCGCCGGTAGACCACGACACCACGCCGATCACGATGTTGCGGCCATTTTGCTGTTGCAGCACGGGCCCGCCGCTGTCGCCGGTGCAGGCGCCGAGGCCGTCGCGCGTATTGTCGGTCGCGGGATCGACCAGTCTTATCTGCAATTTGCCGGGATGACTGGTGGAGGTGAGCTGCGCCGCGCGCACGGTGCCGCCGCTCTTGCCGTCGCCGCGCGCGGCAACGCCGATGCCGGCCACGAGATAATTCTGCCCGGCGGCGAAGGGCTCGGTGGGCACGCCGAGCGGCAGCGCGGTCTTGCCGGGCAAGGGATCTGCAAGCTGCAGCAGCGCCACATCGGCGCTGGCGCGATGCGCCTTGATGCCTTCCGCATTGAACTGGGGATGATCGGCGACGCGTTTCACCGCGAGCAGTTGCGGCTGCCGCTGGGCGTCATAGAGCACGATCTTGTAACTGGCGCCGGGCGTCACGCAATGCGCTGCCGACAGCACCAGGGTCGGCGCGATCAGCGCGCCCGAACAGAAATTGCCGCGCGAACCGACAATGGTGATCACCGCGCGGCCGATCTCGTCATCGCGCACGCTCGCGCCGCCGACGAGGGCGGAGGCCGGGACGGATAGTGACGCGATTGCAAGGCTAACGATGGCGCTGCGGGCAATGGCGAGAGAGCGCCGCGTCGCGCGTAGGCGCGGCGGCATGCGGGAACCTGTCTGAATCATGGCGGGGATGTCAGCCCCGCGGACCCGCGATGTCAATTCCCTGATTGGTCACACGAGCCACCCGGAGATCCCCCATGTCCGCCATTCTGCTGGTGCCGCCGGCAAGCGAACCGCTGTCGCTCGCCGAGGCCAGACAATTTCTGCGTGTCGAACATGCCGACGATGACCCAGTCATCACCGCGCTGATCGCCGCCGCCCGCGCGCATGTGGAAGCGCTGACACGCCGTGCGCTGCTGACACAGACCTGGCGGTTCGTGCTGGATGCATGGCCCGGGGATGGACGCATCATGCTTCGTATCGGGCCGCTCAAGACGCTGCTCGCGGCGCGCATGTTCGATGCGGCGGGCATGGCCCATGCGCTGGAGGTCGAGAGTTTCGTCGTCGATAGCGCTGCCAATGTCATCGCCGCGCCGTGCTGGGCACTGCCCGCACCGGGGCGCCATGTCGCCGGCATCGAGCTCGATGTGATCTGCGGTTTCGGCGCGCTGGCGAGCGATGTGCCGGCGGACCTTATTCACGCGCTGAAGATGCTGCTGGCGCATTGGTACGACAATCGCGGTCTCGCGGCGATCGGCGGCGGCACTGCGATGCAGCCTGCAGGTCTGCACGCGCTGATCGCGCCGTATCGGGGGCTGTCGCTATGATCGATCCCGGACGGTTGAAGACGCGGCTGGTGATCGAGGCGCCCGATGAGGCCGATGACGGACAGGGCGGCGTTGCGCGCAGCTACAGCGCCGTCGCCACCGTCTGGGCCGCGGTGCTGCCGGCGCGCATGACGCGCGAGGTCGAGGCCGACGCCGATGGCGCACTGGTGCATCTGCGCATCGTTCTGCGCAGCGGCTTTGCGCTGACCCTGCGGCATCGCTTCATCGACGGCGCGAAAATCTATCGCATCACCGCGCTGCACGAGATCGACGACCGCAGGTTCGTCGAAATCGACGCCGAATGGCGCATCGACTGACGTTTTTCTTGACGCGTTTTCTTCACGCGAACCGGCATCCACTTCGCTCGAAAACGCTTTGCTGTCACGGAGCCTATCATGCCCGCAGCTCACGTCGCCTTGCGCGCGGCGATCTTTGATGCGCTCAAGGCTGACACGGCGCTGGGTTTCGCGCTCGGCGGTCACCGGGTCTATGACGAGCCGCCTGCGAATGTGGCGTTTCCCTATGTCACGCTCGGCGATGCGCGCATCGTCGATGTCTCCGCCGATGACGGCCAAGTGCAGGAGCATCAGCTCACGCTGCATGCCTGGTCGCGGCAGGGCGGCCACAAGGAGGCGCATGTGATCACCGGCGCGCTGCTGCAGGCGCTGGACGACGCGCCGCTGACGCCGAGCGGGCATCGCCTCGTCAATCTGCGCTTTGCCATCGCCGATATCCGGCGCGAGGCCGATGGCCGGACCTATCACGCCGTGGTGCGGTTTCGCGCGATCACGGAACCGCAGTGATCTTTGCTTGACGCGTTTTCTTGACGCGAACCGGCATCCACTTCGCTTGAAAACGCTATTGTATAAAGGGAGCACGCGATGGGCGCGCAGAAGGGCAAGGATCTGCTGATCAAGATCCATAGTGGCACGGCATTCGTCACGGTGGCGGGGCTACGCAGCCGGCGCATCGCCTTCAATGCGGAGATCGTCGACATCACCCATGCGGAATCCGTCGATCGCTGGCGCGAGCTCTTGGCTGGCGCCGGCGTGCGCCGCGCGTCGATCTCCGGCCGCGGCCTGTTCAAGGACGGCGCCTCCGATGCACTGGTACGGCAGGCGTTCTTCGACGGCACGATCAATAACTGTCAGGTGCTGGTGCCCGATTTCGGCACCATCACCGGCCTGTTCCAGATCGCGAGTCTCGAATTCGCAGGCGAGCACAACGGCGAAGTCAGCTTCGATCTCGCGCTGGAATCGGCGGGGCCGCTGACCTTTGCGGCGGTGTGAGGAGATCACCATGCCCAACAGATTGCGCGGCGAGATTGCCGCCGAACTCGGCGGCCGCAGCCGCAACCTGGTGCTGACGCTCGGCGCGCTGGCGGAGCTGGAAAGCGCCTTCGGCGCCGATGATCTCGCGGCACTCGCCGAACGTTTCGGCTCCGGGCGGATGTCGGCGCGCGATCTCATCCGCATCATCGGCGCCGGGTTGCGCGGGGCAGGCGAGGCCACCAGTGACGACGAGGTTGCGGCCATGACGGTGCCTGGCGGCGCCGCAGGCTTTGTCGGCATCGCCGCCGAACTGATCGCTGCCACGTTCACCGACGCGCCGCAGGCCGCGCGATGACACAGCCTGCGCCATTTCCATGGGCCGAGGCGATGCAGTTCGGCTTCGGCGTGCTGCGGCTGTCGCCGGATGCGTTCTGGCGGATGACGCCGCGCGAATTGGCGTATGCCATCGCGGCGGTGCGTGGGCCGGTGTCCACGCCGATGGATCGCGGTGCGCTCAATGACCTGATGACACAGTTTCCGGATTCCGGAGAGACCTTGCATGAGCGACACCAGTGACCTCAGTGCGGCGTCCGGCACGCTCGACAGCATGACGGTGAAAACCGCCGGCCTGACATCCGCTGCGACGACGTTCTCGAAAGTGATGACCCAGGCCTTTTCGAGTTCGGTCGCATCGGGCCAGAAGTTCGACGACGTGCTGAAGTCGCTGGCGCTGAAAATGTCGGACCTGACGATGAAATCCGCGCTGCAGGCCGGCGCGGGCGCGATGTCATCGAGCATTTCCTCGCTGGTCTCGAGCCTGTTCGGCGGCGCGGGCAAGGCTGGTGTCAGCAGTCCGGTGAAGGCGTTCGCGTCGGGCGGCGTGATCGGCACGCCCAGCTATTTCCCGATGCCCGGCGGCGGCACGGGTCTGGCCGGTGAATCCGGGCCGGAAGCGATCATGCCGCTGCAACGTGCCGCGGATGGCAGCCTCGGCGTCGCCACGCAGGGCGGCGGCAACACGATCAACGTGCAGATCGCGACGCCGGATCTCGACGGCTTCCGTCGTTCGGAGAACTACGTGACCGGCCAGATCGCGCGGGCGGTGGCGCGCGGACAGCGCAGTCTGTGATGGATCACTTGCATGACAGCCTTTCACGACATCCTGTTTCCGCTCGATATCGCGCTGAAAAGCGCGGGCGGACCGGAGCGACGCACGGAGATCGTGTCGTTCGGCTCCGGGCGCGAGGAGCGCAACGCGCGCTGGGCGCATTCGCGCCGTCGCTACGATGCGGGCTACGGCATCAGGACGCTGGCGGCGCTGCAGAGCGTTGTGGCGTTCTTCGAGGAACGGCGCGGGCGGCTGCACGGCTTTCGCTGGCGCGACCGGCTCGACCAGACGTCGAACATATCGGGCGGCGCGATCTCGCCTGAGGATCAGGGCATCGGGATCGGCGACGGCGCGACCGCGTCGTTTCAGTTGATGAAGACCTATGGCAGCAGTTTTGCGCCCTATCAGCGGCCGATTACCAAGCCCGTCGATGGCAGCGTACGGATTGCCGTTGCCGGCGACGAGATCGCGAGCAGCGCCTTCACCTGCGATGCGACGAGCGGGCTCGTGACATTCGCCAGCGGCCACATTCCCACGACAGGTGCCGCGATCACCGCCGGCTTCCAGTTCGATGTGCCCGTGCGGTTCGACACGGATTATCTCGAAGTCGATCTGTCGGCCTTTGCCGCCGGTGCAATCCCGAAAATTCCGCTGGTGGAGATCCGGCTATGAGAGCGATCCCCGCAGCCTTACAGGCCAGGCTCGATTCCGGCGTCACCACACTGGCGCAGGTGTGGAAGCTGACGCGGCGCGATGGCGTCATTGCGGGGTTCACCGATCACGACTGCGATCTCGTCATCGATGGCGTCACCTATCGCGCCGGCACCGGGCTCGCGGCTTCGGAAGCGACCAGCCGCTTCGATCTGTCGGTGGATGGCGGCGATATCGCCGGTGCGCTGGACGACGACATCCTCACCGACGCGGATCTCGCGGCGGGGCGCTACGACGCCGCGCAGGTGGAGACCTGGCTGGTGGACTGGAGCGACACCTCGCTGCGCGTGCTCACGGCGCGCGGCACGCTCGGCGAAGTGAAACGTGAGGGGACCGCATTCATTGCCGAATTGCGCGGGCTCGCGGCACTGCTGTCGCAGGAGAGCGGGCGGCTTTATACGGCGCGATGTGGCGCCGATCTCGGCGACGGCAAATGCCGCATCAATCTCGCAGGCTGGCAAGGGGCTGGCGCGGTCGAGGCGCTCGAGGGCACATCGATGTTCTCCGTCAGTGGCCTCGGTGCCTTCGCGGACGATCTGTTCACTGCCGGGCGTCTGACATGGACGAGCGGCGCCAATGCCGGACTCGCCATGGAGGTGAAGCAGCATCGCGTGAGTGCGGGCCATGTGCGGCTGTCGCTGTGGCAGGCCATGGCGGAGCCGATCGCGGCCGGCGATGCATTCACCGTCACGGCCGGCTGCGACAAGACGCTGGCGACTTGCCGCGATCGCTTCGGCAATGTCGATAATTTCCGCGGCTTCCCCGATATCCCCGGCAACGACTTCGTCATGAGCTATCCGACGCCGGGGACGGGCGGGGGATGAGTGGGTTCGAGCGTGTACTCATAAATTGAGGCTCGCAAGCAAGCTCAACCCGTTTCCGCTATTCGGCACATTGCAGATTCAAGCTCTACATCGCCTCAGGTCCCTTTTGTGCCAACAGGCGACATTAATCCGCGCGGCCCACCTATCCTGGTCGCCCAAGGCTTCCACGCACTCGGAGGGCGCCGCCGAGCCACCTGCCAAAGGCGGCGATCGCGAGAACAGGCACCAGCAACGGCGGCACGATGAAGATCGCGATATAGGCTTGGCCGGCATCGCGGACACCACTGGCGATTGCGGCGCCCCAGATGCCATGCACCATGGCGACCATCGCCAACGCCATCGTGGCGACGACACCGCCGAAGCTGCCGGTTGCAGCCGCGGCCCCGAGCGACCACGCGAGCATGAAGAGATAGAGCGCGATCCCGACCTGGTCTGAGCCATGCGTCACGAAGAGCAGAACAAATGCCGTCGCTGCGAAGGCGATGCCGACGGCGTGCACGATTGCCGTGCGCTGCGTGCCGAGGCGTCGCGCCTCCGCTCCGATCAGGCGCACATAGCCGCTGCCGGCCAACGCCACTAACCCGCTGGCGACGCCGTCGATTCCTATTCCGTAGAGCGCGCCCGACAAAGGGCCGTTCAATGACAAACGAGAGAAGTACAAGGCTCCCAGGGCGCCGAAGCCGAGGGCGGACAGGCCTGCCGCGATCAAGTGGGAACGGGTCAGCATGAACAGGCCGGCGCCGGCAAGCAGCGGCAATAGCGGCTCGACGACAACGAGGTAGAGCAAATCGAGAAGGGGCATTGACGATTCCAATCCGCCAAGGTGACGTCCGAACCGTGCCACGGCCGAAAGCGATGGCAATGAAAACCGGCCAAACTGCTGTGCATTAGTGGCCCGGTCCTGCGGTTTGGTTCATGCGGGCGAGTATCGGGGGTGGCAAGCATGTCGGCCCGGGTGCATTCGCGTCGCTTTTGACATGTCGGCAGCATGTCCGCTATCCGACCCATCTCGGACCTGCCGTTCGGTGTTGCGAACACTCAGATAGACATGATTCAAGCTTCCGAACCGGGGCCTCGAATCATGAGATATGAACTCACGGACTTTGAGTGGACTGCCATCAGGCCGTTCCTTCCGAACAAGCCGCGGGGTGTGCCGAGGGTCGACGACCGGAGGGTCCTCAACGGCATCTTCTGGATATTGCGGTCGGGAGCTCCATGGCGCGATCTGCAGAGACCTTTGGGCCTTACACGACCTGCTACAACCGGTTTGTTCGTTGGCGGATGGCTGGAATCTGGGACTCGATCATGGAGGCCCTCGCGGAAACCCATGATGGCTCTGTCCAGATGATCGACACCTCCATTGTCCGCGTATATCAGCACGGCGGCTGCGCGGGAGGGGCCGAAACAAGGCTGATCGGCAGGTCAAGAGGTGGGCTGACGACCAAAATACACGCTTGCGTCGATAGCAACGGAATGCCGGTTCGCCTTGAACTGACGACCGGTGAGGCCCACGACAACCGGCTCGTCACCGAGCTGCTGTCTGATCTAAAATCAGGCGCGATGTTGTTGGCTGATCGAGGGTACGATGCAGACTGGATTAGGGCATTCGCCGGTAACCGAGGTGCGTGGGCTAACATTCGTTCGAAGCGAAATCGCAGAGACCCAATCTGCTTTAGCCCATATCTGTATCAGGCACGCAATTTGGTGGAACGTTTCTTCAATAGGATAAAGCAATGCCGGCGCGTCGCCACCCGATATGACAAACTCGCCGCAAATTACCTCGCCTTCATAAAGCTCGCAGCCATTCGAATTTGGCTGCGCGCTTATGAGTCCACGCCCTAGCGAGTGGCCGATATGCGCGAGCTCACCGCGAATGTCGCCCGCAATTATTCCGGAGAAAGTTTCGGTTTCGATCAGGAGGGCGTTTCGGGCAGGGCCTGGCGCCGTACATTGTTGCTCACTTGCCGCCAGTGACATCGAGGAACGTGCCGGTCACGAAGGAAGCCTCGGCGCTTGCCAGCCACAGGATCGCCCGCGCAACCTCTTCAGGCTGACCGCCTCTACCCATCGGGATCGAGTCCTTGACGCGATCGACTCGTCCCGGCTCTCCGCCGCTGGCATGCATGTCAGTGTAGATGTGCCCCGGGCGAATGCAGTTGACGCGTATCCCATCCCGCGCGACTTCCTTGGCGAAGCCGGTCGTGAATGTCTCGACGGCGCCCTTCGATGCAGCGTAGTCGACATATTCGCCGGGGCTGCCGAGCCGGGCCGAAGCCGACGAGATGTTGATCACGGAACCGCCCCGCCCGTTGTGGCGATACGACATCCGCTTTGCGGCTTGCTGTGCACAAAGGATAGGGCCGATGGAGTTGACCGCGAAGATGCGCTGCATCCGCTCGAATCCAAGATCCTCCAGCCGGGACTGCCGCGCAAGCATCGCGGCGTTGTTCACCAGCACGTCGATCCGGCCGAACTTTCGGTCGATCGCCGCGAATAATTGAGCGACCTGCTCTGGATCTGCACTATCTGCGCGGACCGTCAAAGCCCGGCGCCCTGCAGCTTCGACATCAGCCGCCACCGCAAGGGCGGCAGTTTCGTTGGAGACGAAGCTGATCGCCACATCGTAACCTTGCGTGGCAGCAAGCCGCGCAGTCGCGGCGCCTACGCCACGACTTCCACCCGTTATCAGAATGAGCGGCGCCTGTGAGACGGTATCCATTTTGCGAACCTTGATGTGGTGGTGAAATCATAATCTAGAGCCTGGTTCTGATTGAATCAGAACCAGGCTCTAGCTTTTTGTTTTGACGCGTTTTCTTGACGCGAACCGGTCTCCACTTCGCTCGAAAACGCTATAGGCCGTCCGGATGAGTGCGATGCCAGACCGATTTCGACGTCATCGCTCAGATGCCTTGAGAGTGGGATCATGAACGGGCAGATCGCCAGCGCCGTCATCGCGGTCGCGGCCGTTGCCATTGCGGGTCCGAACGCGTCGCCCAGAAAACCATAGAGAACCGGGGCACCGGCGCCCGCGCCGATGGTGCCGGTATAAAACAGGGCGAAGGCACGCGCAGTGCGATGGGGCGGGGTCAGTTCAGGAACCGTTCCATACAGCACCGATGACGTGCCGTTGAGCATCACCCCCAGCGCCGGCAGAACGACGATAACCGGGATGAGTGGCAGCACCAAAACACTGAGGATCAGAAGCGCAGTGGCCGCTTCGGTGAAGAGAACGGTGCGCCGGGTGCCGATCCTGTCGCCAAGCCAGCCGCAAGCGAACTTGCCGGCGGCTCCGCCGATGAAGAGAAGTGCCAGAGCGAAACCGCTGGTGGGAAGCGAAGCTCCTTTTTCAATCAGGAGAAATGGCAGAAAGGTGAGGAAGCCCATTCTGACGGCGCTATCGAGCATTCCGATCGCCAGGAGCCAATAGAATCCGCCGCGACCTCGACCGGTCTTGCTGGATCGTTCCTTCGCATCTGCTGCATGCCCCATGCCCACGGCCGGCATCCACACGGCCATGGCGACAGACACGGCGATGCCGGCGGCAGCGAGCGCAAACACGGCATGGCGCCAGGCGATGGTGACAAGCAGCAGAGACATCAGCGCCGGGATGGCCGCCTTTCCGAGATCGCCTGTGAAATTGTAGATGCCGAGCGGCCTGCGCGCAGCGCGCCCATAAGCCCGTGAAACGGCGGCGGACGCCAGAGGGTGTTGGGTGCTCGAGCCTGCGCCTGCCAATGCGAGCGCAAAGCTCAGTCCGACGATGCCACCGGAGATGCCCGCGAGAGCGTAGCCCAACGCCGATAGCGCCGTGCCGCAGCAGAGAATGAATTTGGCATCGATCCGCTCCGCCAGATGCCCCGCCGGAATCTGCAGACATGCCATGGTGCCGGAATAAAGACCGCGAAAGATCGCAAGGACGCTATAGCTCAGCGCAAATTCGGTCTGCCAGATCGGCAGCAATACATAGATCGCGTCCGTGAAGCCGTCGTGCAAAGCGTGGTTGAGCCCGGTCAGCGCAAGCGTTCGTGCGGCGCGGGTCCGGTTCGCAGGAGCCGTAGTGGTGGATGCCGTGGTCTCATTGTGGGTCATGTGCTGTTTCTTGGGTCTTCCGGCGCACGCTCCGCAGTCGCAGAAAATCTGAAGATTGGTGCGCCAGAGCTGGTGTCCGGCGTGCAAGGCGCTGCTAAAGTCACTCTGAACTAGACTTCAGGCTGTCACAAATCAGTAATACTCAGGTCATGGGTTAGAAATTCTCAAGTATGTCCACCTTTGTCCCGCGCCGTAGTCTGCCGCCGCTGAATGCGGTCCGCGCCTTCGAAGCCGCCGCCCGCCTCGGCAGTCTGAAGGAGGCGGCCGTTGAGCTCAGCGTGACCCACGGCGCCGTCAGTCAGCAGATCCGGCTATTGGAAGACTGGCTGGGTGCTCCGGCGCTGTTTCGGCGTTCGGTCCGCCGGGTCGTGCTGACGCCTGCCGGCGCAGCATTGCTCACCGAATTCGGACCGGCGCTCGATCGTATTTCGGCTGCCGTGCAGCAGCATCGAACCAGACGGCATGACGCGCCATCCATCGTGCTGCATGTGAACGCTCTCGCAACTTTCAGTCTGCGATGGCTGTTGCGACGGATGGGCGCTTTTCGTGCGGAGCATCCCGACATCGAGGTACGCTTGAGCACGTCGAACGAGACGATCGACGCCCTGGCAGAGCCGTTCGATGTCGTGATCAGAGGTGGCCCGGACACTTTCCCCGGTTACACCTCGCGTTTCCTGTTCGGGGAGCGGCGGCTGCCGGTGTGTAGTCCGGCCATCCTGGATCGGGCGCCGCTGACCGATATCCGCGATCTGTCGCGTCACACGCTGCTTCACGTCTCCTCGATGGCGCGGCTATGGCGCGACTGGCTGGCTGAGGCCGGAGAGCCCGCCCTTCGCCCGGAGGCATCCCTGACCTTCGATCATTTCTATCTGACCATACAGGCAGCGATCGACGGACTCGGCGTGGCGATGGGTCCGACCGCATTGGTCGCCGATGATCTCGCGGCCGGGCGATTGATGACGCCGTTTCCGGACATCAGTCTCTCGGCGCGAAGCTACTTCGCCTATCTGCCGGAAGCGCGACGGACCGATCCACACATCGCCGTGTTCTGCGACTGGCTCGAGCAACAAGGCCGCGATCTCGTCCGGAGCTAGTGTCGATAACACCGTCGCTTCCATGAACCGCTGGGGCAAGGCGCGAGCGGTGATGCCGACTCGTCGGTCGCTCTCCGGCCCCGAACAGCTTCTTGGTGTATCGGCAATGTCGATAATGTCCGCGGCTTCTCCGATATTCCCGGCGACGATTTCGTCATGAGTTACCCGACGCCAGGGACGGGTGGGGATGAGCACGATCAATCCGTCCCCTGCAGGGTGACGGATGGCGTGTGGGTCGCATGTGATGCGACGGCATCGATTCGTTGCAGGGCGATGGTGTGAACGATCACGAAGCACGCGATCGCGGCGGCGTAGAGCAGACGTTCGAGTAATGCCATTGATGGTCCATCCGGATGAGTGATGCGCTTGTCGTGGCTCATCATCGATGGAGCAGTGATATCAAGCGTCCTACGAACGGCTGATGCGACTTCACATTCGTCTGTTGCGTGTGTGGCGACGTTCCAACACGAGAGACATCGAACCAGCGCACGCACTGATAGATTGAGCTTGCGATGTGCCAACCGCATCCGATCTCGAAAGGCTTTGTTAAGCGTCTTTCGTTGCGCAAACGGCACAGGCCGCATGTTTGTTCAGCGTGAACACGCTTCGATTATTGTCCGATTGTTGCGGCTCATCTAGCTTCGGAAGTGTCCATCGCGGACTGCACGACAACAAACATCCGCATCCTCGAACGGTGTGGATTCGATCGAAGTGGAATAACGCGTGCGCGAATGCATCGGATTTGCGACGATCGGGCGACAGTCGGACGACGGGTGCCACAAGAGTCCGAATCGCACCCGGCTATCTCCATCCGCCAATGCCCGAACGCAAATGCTTCGCTTGCTCCTGGCGGGCGTGTCAGCGACGGCGCTGACGGCTCTCTCCGCAGGATCGGCCGCGGCTCAAACCTGGACCGGAACAACGAGCAATGACTGGACCGTCGGGACCAACTGGTCGGGCGGAACAACCCCAATCGCCGGCAGCTCAGTCAACATTAACACGACGTCGCCAAACCCGACCATCCTCGGCGTGGGCGGTCCCGCTGTTGGCACGACCGGTCAAATATTCGTCGGCAATACGACTGGATCGTTTGGCAATCTGACGATTCAGAACGGCAGCACGCTGACAAGCAACGGCGCGAGCCTTGTGATTGGAGTCGCGGGCGGAAGCAACGGCACCGTGACGGTCACGGGAGCCGGATCGCAGTGGATTACATCCGGCAGCCAGATCAACCTCGGCGCCAGTGGCAATGGTACCCTTAACATTCAGAACGGCGCTGCAGTTGTGGCCCAATCAGGGGTCACTTTGGGGACCTTCGCCGGCGGCACGGGTACGCTCAACATCAATGGTGGCAGCACGCTCGAGACCAATAACCTGTCGCGCGCCGGTGTTGGAACCGGCCAGGTCAATTTCGATAACGCCATTCTGCGAGCCAGGATAAACAACAACTTCTTCATCAGCGGATTTTTGCCAGGCAACCTCAATATCGCTGCGGGCGGCCTGACCGTTGACACCCAGGCTTTCACTGTGGGCGCGGGCGCCGGGTTTTCCGGTGTCGGCGGATTGACCAAGATCGGTGCCGGCACATTAAATCTCCGGGTATCCAGCGATTATACGGGCCCGACGGTGATCCAGGCCGGCACTCTTGCGCTTACCGGTACTGGCTCGATTAGCGCATCAAGCCGCGTGGTCGCAGATGCAACCTTCAATGTCTCGGGTATTACTGCGGCGGGCACTAGCATCCAGAGTCTCGCAGGAAGCGGTGCCGTCGCGCTCGGCGCAAAGAACCTGACCATCACCAATGCGAACGATCAGTTCTCCGGCATCATCTCCGGCACTGGCGGACTGACGCTTAGCAGCGGCATGCAGACCCTTTCAGGCGTGAACACCTATACCGGTGGCACGACGGTGAGCGGCGGCACGCTCGCGGTCAACGGCAGCGTCTGCGGCGCCATGAACGTGCTGGCCGGCGGCACGCTGCAAGGCACCGGCACGGTCTGCGACACATCGAACGCAGGCATCGTCGCGCCCGGCAATTCCATCGGAACGCTCACCGTCGCCGGCAACTACACCGGCAATGGCGGAACGTTGCAGATCGAGACGGCGCTCGGTGGCGATGCGTCGCCGACCGATCGGCTTGTCGTCACGGGCAACACCGCAGGCAGCACCAATGTGCGGGTGATCAATCTCGGCGGCACCGGCGCGCAAACCGTCGAAGGCATCAAGATCATCGATGTCGGCGGCGCGTCGAACGGCGCGTTCTCGCTGCTCGGCGATTACGTCATTCAGGGCCAGCAGGCGGTGGTCGGCGGCGCATATGCCTACACGTTGCAGAAGAACGGCGTCAGCACGCCAACCGATGGCGACTGGTATCTGCGCTCCAGTCTGATCAATCCTCCGCCGGCTGCTCCGGCTGGTCCCCTCTATCAGCCCGGCGTTCCGCTTTACGAAAATTATGCGCAGGTGCTGCTCGGCATGAACGAGCTGCCGACCATGCAGCAGCGCGTCGGCAATCGCTATTGGGGCGGCAGCGATGCCATGGCGCGCGCCGGAGTCGCACCGGCGGCAGGTGAGCCGTCGCCGACGCCCACGGCGTTCTGGGGCCGCATCGAAGGCGGCCAATCCGATTTGCAGCCGTCCACCACCACAGGCTCCACCTACAAAGCCGACCAGTTGAAAGTGCAGGCGGGCCTCGACGGTCTCCTGATGGAGAACGAGCGCGGAAGGCTGATCGTCGGTCTCGCCGGGCAATATGGCCTGACAACCGCCAATATCGCATCGGCCTTCGGCAATGGCCGGATTCGCGTCGAAGGAGCGGGCGTCGGCGGCACGCTGACATGGTTCGGCGACAACGGCTTCTATGTCGACGGCCAGGCGCAATCGATGTTTTATCGCAGCGATCTGTCCTCGGTGCTGGCCGGCAGCATGACCCACGGCAATGAAGGGGTGGGCTATGCCTTCAGCGCTGAAACCGGCAAGCGGTTCTTTGTCGGCAACGGCTGGTCGCTGACGCCGCAGGCGCAGCTATCCTATTCGAAGGCCGAGTTCGATCGCTTCACCGATCGGTTCGGTGCACCCGTGTCCCTGCGCGACGGCGACAGCCTGCTCGGCCGCGCCGGACTTGCGCTCAACCACCAGAAGACCTGGAACGACGGCGCGGGCATCGTGCGCTCGGATATCTACGGCATCGGCAATCTGCGCTACGAGTTCCTCGACGGCACCCGTGTCGATGTCGCCGGCACCGGCTTCGCCAGCGCGCAAGATCGGCTGTGGGGCAGCATCGGCGGCGGCGGCACCTATAGCTGGGCCAACGGCCGCTACGCAGTGTTCGGTGAGGTCTCCTATAGCGCGAGCCTTGAGGATGCGGCGGCGAACCACAGCTACAAGGGCACTGGCGGCTTCCGCATCGTCTGGTGAGCGAACGCGCTGGTCGCGCAACTCAGTCAGGATCTTGTGTTTGTTCTGCGCCGCAACGTCACCAGCCCTTCAGGTAAGGCCTTAAGCCGTTTTGCACGATCGGCGTATCGCGACCCGATACGGCGAACTCGCGGCAAATTATCTGGCGCTCATCCGATCACGCGCGTCGCATAGCCGGCGAACAGCTTGACCAGATCCGCCTGCCGCCGGGTTCCGGTTTTGTAGAACAGGCGGCTGAGATGCGTCTTGATCGTCGTTTCGGCGACGCCGAGCGCTGCAGCGACCTCCGGCACGCCGCCGACCTGGACGATCGCCAGCAGGACACGAAGCTCTGACGGTGTGAGCTGGAATGTTTTGCCGATGAGTTCGGGCGGCGAAGTGGCGTCGATATCCGCCTTGCGCACGAACAAAGCCGCCGTGGCCGAATAGACCAGTCCGGCCTGTCGCCGTGCGCCCGATGTCAGCGGCAGGAGATGGGCGACGTATCGTTCGCCAGTGCTGCCGACGAGCGGCATGGCGATTCCACGCGTGCCGAGCGCGCTGTCGCCTTCACCGGCGACGGCGAGGGCGTCCCGCAAGGCGCGATCGGCCTGGCTGTCGCGAGCGCTGAGGCGGCCGGAGGAGGCGCGCAGGACGTCCGCAGTATCGAGCATGGCATGGCCGGCAAAGTTGGCATGAACGATGCGCGCGGCGGAATCGACGAGGAACAGGCCGACGCTCATCCCGTCGAGCGTATCCGCCAGCGTCGCGGCCTCGGCGGCTTTCAGATCGAACATCCGTCCGATCATCACGGCGCGGCGGATATGCGGCGCGATCAGTCGCATACGGTGACGCGCGCGCTCGTCGGCGACGCCGTCACGCTCATGCCGGAACACGCCGAACATGGCAACATTGGTGATGGACTTGTCGAGCACCGAATTGATGCAATCCGCCAGTCCCTGCGGTTGCACCCATTCCTTGTAGAAGCGGGTTTCTCTGAACTCCGCGTAAGGCAGGATGTCCTCGATCCCGATCGGCTCATCGATCTCCGCGAAGAACTGCACGGTCGTGGTGGGATCGAGCGTAACATATTTGTCGAAATAGGAGCTTTGATAGTCCGCGGAAATGCCGACCACGTGGAGAATATGCCCCGACGGCATGGCGGCGTTCTTGGTGTAGAGGCTGGCGCCGACGCCGCCGACGAATTGCATCGCGCGCTCGATCGCATTCGTCCAGGACGACGAGTCGAGGACGGTGTCGTAGATACAGCCGATCAGGTCGCTGAGCTGTTCTGCGCCTTCTGCGAGATCAGGCGATGCGAGCCGGGCGGCCATCGGCCAGAGCGGAGTCACTGACGTCATTTGCAGCTATCTCTCGGGAAGGTGAGCCAGCACCTTTGCATGCGTGCCTATGCCGGCACACCGACGATGCGTGATTGGAAAGCTACGTGGTTCCGGCGGCGATGTCGTTGCTGAACGCGCAGAAGCTGTGTTTCAGCGTGCGAAATATTTTCCGGATGATGCGCGGAATAAATCGAAAATCGGGGACGTGCGCCGATCGGTCCTTGATAGCAAAATGACGGCGCTTGCGGCGCCGTCATTCGAACCAAATTCAACCGATGCGGAACACTCAATCCTTGTGCAGGAACGCGTAGTCTGCCGAATAGGGCACGCTGAGAAACTGGCCGGCATCGTCGCAGGGGCCGGCGGCAACGCCGCCTTTGGTGTTGATGCGCTGGATCACGTCGACCGTTGCGAGCTTGCCGTCGCCATGCCGGTCAGTCACCGTCAATTTGAGCCACGGAATGTCGCTCGCGGTTTTACCTGGTGCGCGGCCAACCGCTTTGCCGCCCAGCGTGCTGCCATCGGTGAGTTGCCAATGCGGGCCCGCATAGTGGCGGCCGACGGTCAGTCCATTGGACAGCAGCGTGGCGATCGGCTCGCGGAACGTCCAGGAGAGCTTGCCGTCGGAGGCGGCCATGCACTCATACACCTGCGCGCCCTCCGCGTGATAGATCGCGACGATCGTGGCATCCGGCTCGGCAATCTCGGACGGCACCTGAGCCGCGGCCGGATGCGTCAACGCGGCGAGGGCGGCGATGAGCGCCGCCCCGAACAGTCTGCACTTCACTTTGCAATTCATGTGATCGTTCATGGGACCTCGCGCGTGATGTCTATTCGGCGACGGCCTCGCCGGAGCCGCCGAGCTCCGCCGGAAAGTCCTTCAACTTCGGCAGGCCGTCCTTCATCGGCAGTACGGTCTCGGCATAATTGACGTGGACACCGGGTTCGAAACGGAGTGTCGGGATGGTCGCCGCAAAGACATCGACCAGGCCGAACGTCGGATGATTGGTCAGCAGGTGCCCGCCACATTTGCTGCAATACTGGCGCTGGCTGAGCGGTGTCTTCTGGAAGCTTGCAACATGCTTGGCGCCCGCGGTGATCCGCACGGCGTTCGGCTTCCACAGGCTGAAGGCATTGACCGGCCCGCCGGACCACGAACGGCATGAACTGCAGTGGCAATAGCCCATCGCTTCCGGGGCACCATCCACTTCCAGTTCGACTGCGCCGCAGAAGCACTTTCCAACATGTGTCATTGCTCTCGTTTCCTCTTGCTTGTGCATCGTGCCTCGCCGCAAAGCGGGCGCGCCGGGCATGCTGCTAGCAGCGGCGCGCGAGGCGAAGCGTCATTCGATCGAATGAGAGCCGATCACAAGATGTGTCGTCGCAAAATGCGGTCAGAGAGTGACGTGGCGCGCAGTGCAGTTATGGATTGCGGGACAGACAACATGATCGAAACGCTCACGCGCGCCGCCATTGTCAGCGAGGCGCGCGACTGGATTGGTACGCGCTATCAGCATCAGGCTTCGGTGAAGCATGTCGGATGCGACTGCCTCGGCCTCGTGCGCGGCGTCTGGCGTCATTGCCTTGGCGATGAGCCGGAAGCGCCGCCGCCTTATGCGCCGGACTGGGCCGAGGCACGGGCTGAGGAGGCGCTGGCACAGGCGGCGTTGCGGCATCTCGTGCCCATCGGAATCGATGGGTTCGGATGTGGCGATGTCCTGCTGTTTCGCTGGCGCGACGGTTATGTGGCCAAGCATGCGGCCATTGCCAGCGGCGAGGGCACGATGATCCACGCCCATGACGGCGCGGCCGTCTGCGAGGTCGCGCTGACGCCGTGGTGGCACCGTCGTCTGGCCTATGCGTTCCGCTTTCCCGGAGTGAGCTGATGTCCACACTGGTTCTCTCGACTGCGGGAGGCGCGATCGGTGGCATGTTCGGCCCGCTTGGCGCGATCGCGGGCCAGCTCGCCGGTGCGGCGCTGGGTGGCGCGATCGATAGCGCGCTATTCGGCTCAAGTGATCAGAGCACAAGCGGGCCGCAGCTCGCCGATCTCGATGTGATGGCGTCCACCGAGGGCGCGCCGATCCCGCGCATTTATGGCCGTGCGCGGCTGAGCGGCCAGGTGATCTGGGCGACACCGCTAGAGGAAGTCGCAACATTGGAGACGGTGCCGACGGACGGCGGCAAGGGTCTCGGCGGCGGGCCGACGACAACGACGACGACCTATAGTTACTTCGCGAATTTCGCGGTGGGCCTGTGCGACGGCGTGATCGGCCGCGTCGGGCGGATCTGGGCTGACGGCAAGCCGCTCGATCTCGACGGTATCAATTTTCGCGTCTATCGCGGCACCGAAGATCAGATGCCGGACGGGCTGATTGTCGCGAAGGAAGGCGCGGGGAACGCGCCGGCCTATCGCGGGCTAGCTTATGTCGTGTTCGAGCGCTTGCCGCTGGCGAATTTCGGCAACCGGATTCCGCAACTGTCCTTCGAGATCATCCGGCCGATCGGCCTGCTCGAAGCGATGGTGCGCGCGGTGACGCTGATCCCCGGCACGACCGAATTCGGCTATGAACCGTCCACGGTGGTGCAACTGCTCGGCCCCGGACAATCCGCGCCGGAGAACCGCCATCACGGCTCGGCACGGTCCGATGTGGTGGCGGCGCTGGACGATCTGCAGGGCCTGTGCCCGAACCTGCAACGTGTCGCCATTGTCGTGGCGTGGTTCGGTTCGGATTTGCGCGCCGAATATTGCGCCGTGCGGCCGGGCATCGACAATCCCGCCAAGACGACTAGCCCGCTGTCGTGGTCGGTGGCTGGCGTCACGCGGCCTTCGTCCTATGTGGTGTCGCAAATCGACGGACGCGCGGCGTTCGGCGGCACGCCGTCCGATGAGAGCGTCATGCATCTGATCGGCGAGTTGAAAGCACGCGGGCTGAAGATCACGTTCTATCCGTTCGTCATCATGGACGTGCCATCCGGCAATGGTTTGCCCGATCCGTGGAGCGGGGCGGGCGCGCAACCGGCCTATCCCTGGCGCGGCCGCATCACCTGCGATCCCGCGCCGGGCCAGCCGGGCTCGCCCGATGGCACCGCAACGGCCGGCGCGCAGGTCGATCAATTCTTTGCAGTCGGTGTCTGGAACTATCGCCGGATGGTGCTGCATTATGCGCAGCTCGTATCGCTTGCCGGCGGGGTCGACGGCTTCATGATCGGCTCGGAATTGCCTGGGCTGACCCGCGTGCGTTCGGCGTCGGGCATCTATCCCGCGGTGGCTCAACTGATTGCGCTCGCAACTGACGTGAAGGCGATCGTCGGGGGCGGCACGGCGGTGACCTATGGCGCCGACTGGACCGAATATGGCGCGCATGTCGCAACCGTGGATGCGTCGGAGATCAGGTTTCCGCTCGATCCGCTGTGGGCATCGGCCGCCATCGATGCGGTCGGGATCGATTACTATGCGCCGCTGTCCGACTGGCGCGATGAAGCCGATCATCTCGATCGTGATCTCTCCGACACGATCTATGATCGCGGCTATCTGCGCAGCAATGTGGCGGGCGGCGAGGCCTATGACTGGTACTACCCGGATGATAACGCGCGCGATGCGCAGGACCGAGTTGCGATCACCGACGGGCTCGGCAAGCCGTGGATCCATCGCGTCAAGGATCTCTGGAACTGGTGGGGCAATGCCCATCACGAGCGCGTCGGCCATGCGGAATTGGGCAATTCGACCGCATGGGTCCCGCGCAGCAAGCCGATCTGGCTGACGGAAGTCGGCTGTCCCGCCGTCGACAAGGGCGCCAACCAGCCGAGCGTGTTTCCCGATCCGAAATCGTCGGAGAACTCTGCGCCGTATTTCTCCAGCGGCGCGCGCGACGACCTGATGCAGCGGCGCCATCTGGAAGCGCTGCTCTCTATGTTCGATCCAGCCTTTGGCGCAAGCGACGCGGAGAATCCGGTGTCGCCACTCTATGGCGGGCGGATGATCGATGTATCGGCCATTCACGTCTGGACCTGGGACTCGCGGCCTTATCCGATCTTTCCGGCCGCCGATGACATCTGGGGCGATGGCGCCAACTGGCATACCGGCCACTGGCTGAATGGCCGGCTCGGCGGCGCGCCGCTGGATGCGCTGGTCGACAGGCTCGCGACGGATGCAGGCATAGCCGGGATCGATGCTTCGGCGCTGGCCGGCGGCTGCGATGGTTATGTCGTGGACCGGCCAATGGCGCCGCGCGCGATGATCGAGCCGCTGTCGGTGGCCTATGCTTTCGATGCGACGGCGGCAGATGGCACGCTCCGCTTCATCCCGCGCGGCGGTGCGCCCGTGGCGGAATTCACCGAAGACGATCTGGTGGCGCCGGATGATGGCGCGCTGGCGCGGCTGGTGCGGGCGCAGGAGACCGAATTGCCCCGTCAGGTCAGCATCGGTTTCAGCGATGCGCTGACGGATTATCGGCGCTCGGCGGTGTCATCGCGCAAACTCACCGGCGGCGCCAGCCGGATGCTGCACGCCGATCTCGCCGTCATCACCAGCGATACGGCGGCGACGCAGCGCGCCGAGGTCTGGTTGCAGGACCTGTGGGCCGGGCGCGAGCGCGCGGAGTTCGCGGTCGGCATGACGGCGCTGGCGCTCGCACCCGGCGATGTCATTGCGCTGACGCTGAACGGACGGCGACGGCTGTTCGAGATCAGCGGGCTCGTCGATACGCAGGCGCGGCAGGTGACGGCGCGCAGTATCGATCCCGACGTGTTTGCCGTGCCGCTGCTGGCGCCCGAGATCAAGTTGCCACCGGTGCCGGCGGCGCTCGGGCCGGTGCAGGCGATCGCGCTGAACCTGCCGGTGATCGACAGTGGCAATGCGGACGTGCTGACGCGGCTCGCTGTCTTCGCCAATCCGTGGCCGGGCTCGGTGGTGATCTGGCAATCGAAGGACGGCGCGAGTTTCCAGGTGGCTGCGGTCGCGGCGACGCCTGCTGTGATCGGCGAGACGCTGGATGCGCTGCCGGCCGGGCCAACCGCACGATGGGACAATGCCACGACATGCCGCGTGCGGCTCCATGGCGGCGCGCTGGCGTCGCTGTCGGATGCGCGGGTGCTCGGCGGCAGCAATTCCGCAGCCGTGCAGAATGCGGATGGCGATTGGGAGATCATCCAGTTTGCCAATGCCGAACTGGTCGAGGCCAACACCTATCGTCTGTCGCGGTTGCTGCGCGGACAGGCGGGGTCGGAATCCGCGATGGCAGCGCTATTGCCGGCCGGTGCGCCGTTCGTGATACTGGACAGAAGCCTGGTACCGATCGCACGGGGACTCGACGCACTCGAACGGCCATTATCGCTGCGCGTGGTCGGCAACGGCCGCAGCCATGACGATGCCTCGGCCGTCGCGCTGGTGCTGACGCCGGATCGCAGCGCGCTGTTACCGCTGGCGCCGGTGCATATGAAGGCCGCGCGCAAGCTCGATGGCATCCACATCTCATGGATCAGGCGCACGCGTCTCGATGGCGATGGCTGGAATGCCGAAGTGCCCCTCGGCGAGGACGGCGAGGCCTACCGGCTGGAGATTCTCTCGGGTAGCTCCGTCGTCCGCAGCATCGCCTGCACCACAGCGCAGGCGCTCTATGCGGTGGCCGACGAGGTCGCCGATTTCGGCGCGCCGCAGCCGAGCCTGCATCTGCGCGTCGCGCAGCTCTCCGGCACGGTTGGCGCCGGACATTTTTCCGAGCTCATAATTCCAATTTGATCGTCATTGCGAGCGAAGCGAAGCAATCCAGTCTTCCTGCGTTTGTTGCTTCTGGATTGCCGCGTCGCTTCGCTCCTCGCAATGACCGCTGCGATATCGAGAGAACAATCATGACCGATACGCCGAATCTCAAGCTGCCCTTCATCGAGAGCGGGCAGGCGCAGAAACACGTCACCCACAACGAGGCGCTGCGCATTCTCGACGCGGCGATCCAGATCTCGGTGCGCGATGTGACGCGGACCGTTCCGCCGGCGTCGCCGGCCGAGGGCGCACGGCATATCGTGGCGGCCGGGGCATCGGGGGCCTGGAGCGGCCATGGGCTGGCCATCGCCACATGGCAGGATGGTACCTGGGCTTTTCTTGTCCCGAAAGCCGGCTGGTGTGTCTGGTCGGTGGCCGATGACGTGATGATGGTGTTCGACGGCGCACTGTGGCGCGATGTCGGCACGCCGTCGCTCGATAGCGTCCCTCATTTCGGGATCAATACCGAGGCTGATGCGGGCAATCGTCTGAGCGTGAAGTCGAATGCCGCGCTGTTCGCGGCCATCGACGCGGCCGGTGGCGGGAGCGGCGACATCCGCCTGCAGGTGTCGCGCGAGACGTCTGCGGACGCCGCCTCGATGGTGTTTTCCGACGCCTATTCCGGCCGCGCCGAGTTCGGGCTGGTCGGCGATGCCGCGTTCAAGCTGAAGGTCTCGCCCGATGGCGCCGCCTGGCGCGAGGCTTTCGCCATCGATCCCGGCAACGCGATGCTGCGGCTGCAAGGCGGCGTGGCGCTGGCCAGTGTGATCGCACCACCGCCCATCGTGGCCGACGCCCATGACTACGCGCCGGCGGGACTTGGCACGGCAGCGGTGCTGCAGATGTCGTCCGATGTCGCGCGCAACGTGTCGGGCATCGGCGGTGGCGTGGAAGGGCGCATCCTTTGCGTCATCAATGTCGGCGACTCTGCGCTGGCGCTGCTGAGCGAGAACGCGGCGTCGCAGGCGGCGAACCGGTTTGCCGGATCGGATCTCGCAATCGCGGCGGGCCAGGCGGCGTTGCTGCGCTATGATGGGACGGCAGGGCGATGGCGCGTTCTCGGCGGCGCCAACGGCGGCATCGCCTATGCGACCGCGCAGGCGCTGACGCCATTTCAACAGAACCAGGCGCAGCGCAATGCGGGCCTTGCCTCGATCCTGCGTGGCTACCTGTCGGGGCTGACCTTCTCGACGGCCGGGGCGGCGATCTTTAGCGTCTCGGCGGGTGTTGCCACCGACAGCAGCCAGAGCGACGTGATGACGCTGGGCCAGACGTTCAGCAAGACGGGCGCAGCCTGGACGGCAGGCAGCGGCAATGGCGCTCTGGATGCCGGAACGCTGACGGCCAGCACGCAGTATCATGCGCATCTCATCAAGCGCATGGACACCGGGGCGGTGGATGTCCTGGTGTCGCTTGCGCCCGGCACCGCCGCTGAAGTTACGATCTCGCAGGCCGCGCCCTCGGTCGTCACCTGGATCGATCATGGCCTCAAGCCGAATACACCCGTGATGTTCGCGACATCCGGCACGCTGCCGGCAGGCCTCGTCGCCGGCACGCGCTATTTCGTTCGCAGCGTGCTCGGCGCCGACAGCTTCACCGTGTCGGCCTCGCAGGGCGGGGCGGTGATCACGACCACGAGCGCCGGCAGCGGCGCCCATCGCGCGCTGGCGCATCCGGTGCTGCCGCCGTCCTACACACTGTTCCGACGCATCTTCTCGCTGTTCACCGATGCTTCGAGCAACTGGCTGCGCGTCTACCAGAACGGCGACCTGTTCCTGCGCTACCAGCCCGTCAACGACTACGCCGCCGCCAGCCCCACCAATGTCTCCGCGCTCTACACGCTGAGCGTTCCGACCGGCGTGAAGGTGCAAGCGAAATTCCGGGCGCTGTTCGGGAATACGTCGGTGAGCGGCGTGCAGTTTTTGTGGCATTCACCGAACGAGATGACGCAAACGTCGAATGTGCCTGCGGGGAATGGGAACATGAGAGCCGACGTCGCAGGCACCTACTTTATGTGCGAATTAGCAATCGAGACCAATGCCAGCGGCCAGTTGCGGGGTGTGAGCAATATAGGATCTGGAAATTCGCTTTGGCTTGTCTCTCTCGGATGGCTAGATAATCGAGATAGAGGAAGTTAACTAGCAAGCTAGTACGCACATGCACGGACAAATTCTGATGTTTGAGCGACGAGTGGCGCGAGTTACCGCAGAAATCCGCGCCTCGCTTGTGGACGCCCTGCGCGATGGATCGGGAGGTGCTGTCTACCGTTTCCTTCGATCTGAAGCTCTCGTTGCCGTTCGTGAACGATATGTGGCTGTATGTCCTTCGTCTGGAAAGAAAGATAGGTACCCGTACTTTGGAACATGAAATGCTCCATATCGACGGGCCGGAATGACGGCAGATAGTCGATCCATTTTGAACAGCTGGCACAGGTGGGAAACTGATCCAGATTTTTGTCCAATGATGCCTGCCGGAGTTCCCTAAAGGGGGCTCCCTCGTAGATTTCTTTAAAAGGTTTTTCGAAGACGTTTCCCATCTTCATTGTGTGCTCGTAGTCCCAGCAACACGGAAGTACGGTCCCATCAACGGAGATAACAGGCTGAACCCATGGGGACGAACAGGGGAGAAAAAAGCCGGAGAAAGCTTCCTCGATCGCAGGGTCGGAAATGCGCCGTTCCGGCGTGAGATACGCATAGATGTTTACGGCATTTACGACTGGCTGCCAAAATTCGCGAAATTCTTCGACCGCTCGTTCATCCAGTTGGATTGGGACCATGGATACGCCAACCCAAATGTTGGTGCGGATCGGCTCCGCCATCTTTAGGAAGTCCAGTACGTTTCGAGCCGATATGGCATGCCTCGGGTGGACGCCTTCGTGCAGCGCGGTGTCGCAGTCATGAAGGGAAAAATGATAACTCTTGATCTTTCGAGAAAGTAGCTTCTCCGAGATTTTCTTATCTAAAAGAATTCCATTTGAAACGATGTTCAATTGGATGTTTGGGAACTCAAGAATGAAGTCGACCAATTCGATGAAGTCGGGGTGAATGAGCGTCTCCCCGAGATAATATGGGTACAAAGTGAGCTCTTCATTCACCTCTGCCAGGTCGCGAATAACGTCTTTCGCTGAAGCTAGGCTCATAAGTGCGTCTGGAATTGCTCGGTGATGGCGAGGGCATATTGGGCAAGCTAAATTGCAGACATTGGCGAACTCGAATACGAAATTTTTTGGGTAGGCCGTTTTGTGAAGTGTTGCCACCATCTGTTCTTCAATGATCGGAGATATTTCGCGGATCATTGGATGTAGTGCGGCCAGATATTCTTTTGGGCTGTTGCCAAGAAGTTTCTCCACCCAGCGGTCGGGTGCCGAATTAAGCGACAATTTGGTCGCTTCTGTAACTGCAACCAGTTCGCCAAAATCGTCCGATTGTGGAGCTATCGCAAATCCAAGTTTCTCCGCAGCCTGAACGAGTGATAAGAGTGATGTGTTAGAGGGGAGGCGTGTTTGACCAATTGCTGCTAGATAGACGCGACTGGGACCTATTGGTCCATGGACAATGATTCCTCGATCATTCAATGAGCTATGAGATATTCGAAAGTCAGCTAGCAGACCCTCTACGTCTATTGCCGAGTTCTTGCCTTCTCGCACTCGCCGAAGAAATTCTTTAAAAATACTCATGAACGCGCTCCACCAGCCACGCAGCCTAGATCTGACAGAGCCGAGGGCTCAAAAAGATTGCGTCACTCCAACAAAGAGTTCGCTCATTGCGAGGGTGATAGAAGGGCTCGTATAGATTGTAGAAGGAGTATCCAAAATTCTGAAGATAGGCGCAGATATCCCAGAACATGGGTTGCCCATCGTATAGAGGTTTAAACTCAACTTCGAGGACGAGTGCCGAAATACTCGCCTTCGAGAGTAGTTCCGTAGCGCCTTTCAAGGCGAGCAACTCCCCCCCTTGAATATCCATCTTTACGATGTCGATTAGATCAATGTTCCTCTCCGCGGCGATGCTGTCGAGAGAGCGCATCCTGACCTCTATCTTCGCGATTTCCTTTTCGGGCGCCGCCCAATAGCTGATGTCCCCGATGGGCAACAGCGAGTGTGTTCCGTTATGAGAATTAACGTGGAACACCGTACGTCCGTCGCTTTGGCCCAATGCAACGTCGAGTATGTCAACGCGCTCATAATATGGAGCGAGAGTGCGGCAGACCGTGTCAAAATTACTAGGCTCAGGCTCCAGCGCTAGCAGTCTCGCCTCCGGAAAATGGTCCAAGTACTCTAGGGTAGTCGCTCCTGTATGCGATCCGATATCGAATATGCATCTGGCGTTGCTGCCTATAATGGAAATCTGATCGCTCAATAATTTTGACACGCAATATCCTCACCCTCAGATTGCGCAACGCTATCTGGAGAATTTGGCGAGGTAAACCTTAGATTGTGGAACTTCAGGTTGTTGAAGGCGCGATTTCTATGTTCCGCACCAGCGCCTCGCTGCGGCCGTCAGGGCTGAGGTTGCGGAAGATCATGCCACGCATCAGGTCGGCGCGGTCGCATTCGACCAAGATGGACGGTGCGTCATCGATGGTGATGACTTGTTCGGAGCCGAGGAATTCGTGGGCGCGGTTTACCAGCGCGACACCGATCATGCCTTTGCGCACTTGGCATTCGAGTTCGATGATGACTGCTCCGGGTCGCCGCGATGTCGATAGCACCGGCAGAAAAGCCGCAAACGACCATAGCTGGTCGCCGGTCTGAATATTGAAGCCTGACGGATCTGCGGTGACGGAGCAATCGGTGAACTGTTTGATCTGATGAAACGCGATAGGCAATGGACGCTCCCCAGCTCATATAATTCGACGGGTCAAATGTCGTATCGGACTTGGGCAAGACGCAAAACGAGAGATCGCGTTGACAAGGTGCCCCGAATGCAAAAAGCGATTCGCTATCAAAGAATAGCAGTTTTTCACAACTTCTTCACAGCGACATTGCCGGCGCTGCAACTTTGTTGCGCGTGTTGGCGCGAGCGTCGCCGTCGCCGACCGATTGGCCCGGCGGCCGGGTTGTCCATCTTCAAATGAGCAGGAGAGATCGATGCAGCAGCCGTCACTCGCTGAGGCGTTGATGCGTCTGTGGCCGCAAGGCGACAGCTGTATGGCCGGACTGCGTGCGGGTATCATCGCAGCGGCACCCGATGTGTTTGCGCGCTATGGCATCACCACGTCGCTGCTCGCCGCCCATGTGATGGCGCAGATATCACACGAATGCGGAGCAGGGCGCGATGTCGTCGAGAACATGAACTACAGCGCCGGGCGGATGATGCAGGTCTGGCCGTCGCGGTTTCCGACGATGGCGAGTGCGCAGCCTTATGCCGGCAATCCGCGGGCGCTGGCCAACAAGGTCTATAACGGCCGCATGGGCAACCGCGTCGGTTCCGACGACGGCTGGAATTTCCGCGGCCGGGGCGGATCGCAGACGACGGGCCGCGAAGGCTATGAGCGGGTCAAGAAGGCCACGGGGATCGATGTGGTCAGCCAACCCGACTACCTGATCGATCCGCGTTACTTCCTCACTTGCGCCGTGTCGGATTTCATCAATTGCGGCTGCCTGCCATTCGCGAAAGCCGACGATATCGTCGGTGTCACCCGTCGGCTCAATGGCGGCACCATCGGCCTCGCCGAGCGCAAGGCGTGGCTGGCGAAATGGAAGGCTGCGCTGCGCGATGTGTCGCTGGCGCCAGCGCCGTCCGTGGGGCTACCGCCCGTGATCGCATCGCCGCCGCTGGCGCCCGAACTGCCGACAGCCAAGCCCACCAATAAGCCCACCAATCTTTCCGCTTTCATTGCCGCTGTAGTCGCGGCTTTCCGGAGGACATGACCATGGACTGGGGTGACCTTGCCAAACAGGTGATTGCGCTGGGGGCGCCGATGCTGGGGACGGCATTGGGCGGTCCGCTCGGCGGCGTGGCCGGCGAGATCCTCGCCAAGGCGGTGGGCTCGGTGATGCTGACGCCGGCGGCGGTGCAGGCGGCGCTCCCCGCGGCCGATCCGGTCAAGCTGGCTGAAGCCGAGGCGCACTGGGCTGACATGATCCGCGCCGAGGCGGAGGCCCAGCGCGCGGCGATATCAGAGACCCAGGCGACGATCCGCGCCGAGATCGCCAGCGACGATCCGCTGCAGCGCTGGTGGCGGCCGGCCTATGCGCTGGAATTGACGGTAGAATGCGCCGCGCTGTGGTGTGTTCTGATGCACGAATTCTGGACCGGCGACATCCAGACCATCAATGCGCTGGTCAATGCCACGGCGCTGCTGGTGACCTATTGGGGGTTCCGTTTCGGCGTGCTAGGCGTCTATATCAGCGGCCGTACCCGCGAAAAGGTCAGTGCACTCACCGGGCAGGATTCACCCGGCATGGTCGAGAAGCTGGTGAAAGCGGTCGTGAAGAAAAAGTAAGGTTGGCGCCGTCGCCATTCATGGAGTGTTCACGCGTCCGGGCATCAATTCGGATTGTGAACGCGGAGAAGTCATTTGCGCCTGCTCGTTGTCGAAGATGATCCCGATCTCAACCGTCAGCTCACCACGGCGCTGACCGATGCCGGCTATGTCGTCGATCGCGCCTTCGATGGCGAGGAGGGGCATTTCCTCGGTGACAGCGAGCCCTACGACGCCGTGGTGCTTGATATCGGCCTGCCGAAGATGGACGGCATTTCGGTGCTGGAAGCCTGGCGCCGCAACAACCGCATCATGCCGGTGCTGATCCTCACCGCGCGCGACCGCTGGAGCGACAAGGTGCAGGGCTTCGATGCCGGCGCCGACGATTACGTCGCCAAACCGTTCCACCTCGAAGAGGTGCTGGCCCGTATCCGCGCGCTGCTGCGCCGCTCCACCGGTCACGCCCAGTCGGAGCTCACTTGCGGACCTGTGTCGCTGGATACCCGCACCGGCCGCGTCAGCGTCTCCGGCAATCCGATCAAGATGACATCACACGAATACCGGCTGCTGTCCTATCTGATGCACCATACCGGCCGGGTGATCTCGCGCACCGAACTGGTCGAGCACCTCTACGATCAGGATTTCGATCGCGACAGCAACACCATCGAGGTGTTCGTCGGCCGTATCCGCAAGAAGCTCGACGTCGATATCATCCAGACCGTGCGCGGCCTCGGCTATCTGCTCACGCCGCCGCAGCCGTGATCATCTCCGGGATCATGCGCTGATGCGCAACAGCTCGCTCGCAACGCGGCTGTTCCTGTCGGCGACGGCCTGGGTGGTGGTGATCCTCCTGATCACCGGCATCGTCCTGTCCTCGGTCTATCGCAGCGCCACCGAGCGCGCCTTCGATCGCCGCCTCAATCTCTATCTCCGTACCCTGGTGGCGGAAGTCGCCAATCCGCCGGACGCGCCGGATCACGATGCGCCATCGCTCGGTGAGCCGTTGTTCGAACTGCCGCTGTCGGGCTGGTACTGGGAAATCGCGCCCACCGAAGGCGCGAAGACCGAGATGCGGGCGTCGCGCTCGCTGTGGGACAAGAAGCTGCCCAAGCTCGAGGATCAAGGTATCGAGCTGACGGCGTCGGGCATCCGCCAGGGCTATGTTGACGGGCCGGAAGACCAGCGCCTGCGCATGGTGGAGCGTCCCGTCGATCTCGGCGCCGACGGCAAATTCCGCATCAGCGTCGCCGGCGACGCCACCGAGATTTTCGAGGAAACCCGCACCTTCGACTATTATCTTGGCGGCACGTTCGCTGCACTCTCGATCGTGCTTGTGCTCACCACGATCTTCCAGGTCCGTTTCGGCCTTGCGCCGCTGAAGCGCATGTCGGATGCCATTGCCGATATCCGGTCCGGCCGTGCCGAGCGGCTGGAGGGCACATTCCCTGTCGAGATCTCACCTCTGGCGGGCGAGATGAACGCGCTGCTCGATGCCAACCGCGCCATCGTCGAGCGCGCGCGCACCCATGTCGGTAATCTCGCCCATGCCATCAAGACGCCGCTGTCGGTGATCGTCAACGAGGCGAACAGCCGTGGTATCGACGCCTTTGCGAGCAAGGTGCTGGAGCAGGCCGATGTGATGCGCGATCAGGTGACGCATCATCTCGAGCGTGCGCGGATCGCGGCGCGCGTCACCATCGTCGGCACCGTCACCGATGTCGCGCCGGCGCTGGAGGCGTTGTGCCGGACAATGCAGAAGATTCACCGGGATCGCGGCATCACCATCGACCTTGAGGCCGATGCCGCGGCGAAATTCCGTGGTGAAAAACAGGACATCGAGGAGATGGTCGGCAACCTCGTCGACAACGCCTGCAAATGGGCGGACTCCCACGTCACCATCGGCGTGCAGGTCGAGCGCACCGGTGGTGCCGATCCGGCGTCGAAGCTGCGGATCATCGTCGATGACGACGGACGCGGGCTGTCCGATACCGAGCGCGCCCAGGTCGCGCGCCGCGGCCAGCGGCTCGACGAGACCAAGCCGGGGTCAGGTCTGGGTCTGTCCATCGTGGTCGATCTGGCAGCGCTGTATGGCGGTAGCCTGACGCTTGGCAAGGCGCCGATCGGCGGGCTGCGGGCCGAACTGGTGCTGCCGGGTGTCTGAGTTCCGGCCTTCTTGCGCCCCGTTGTCGCCCGAATTATCCCGTTCGTAACGTCTTTGACGTTTCCTGTGTTCCGGTTTGCGTTTGGGGTCTGCGGTCCATGGTCAAGTTCAACGCCTTCTGTGTTGTCGCTGTTGCGCTGGCGCTGGGTGGGTGCGACGTGACGACGTCGGACGGCGGGCTGAGCCTCGGCACCGATACGATCGCCCGGGCCTATAGCAGCACCAAGTCGGCCGTTGGCCTGTCCGAGGAAAACGCAGCGGCGGCGGTGACCAATGCCGCCTTTGGCGGCTTGATCGGCGCCAAGCTGGGCGCGCAGTTGAACGATGAGGATCGCCGGCTGGCCTACGAGGCCCAGATCGCCGCCCTCGACCGCGGTGCACCCGGCGCGCCGGTCCCGTGGCGCAACGCCACGTCGGGACGCTATGGCAATATCGTTGCCGGACCGGCCTACAACCAGAAGGGACGGGAATGCCGCGGCTTTTCCCACACCGTCACCGTCAATGGTGACCTCAAGACCGCCCGCGGCACCGCCTGCCGCAGCCCTGAAGGCACCTGGGCGGCGGCCTGATCCCGGTTCCTCAACGCCTTCTTAACGGGGCGCCTGCTACAAAAATCGGTGGCGATTTTCGGTTGTAGATCGACCGGAAAGCACGGATTCCTAGGCTGCATGAACAAAACCTCGATCGATCGCTTGCGGGAGTATTTGGCGCAACTGCCCGAGCAGTCGCAGATGCTGCTGATGCGCGAATATGAGCGCGCGATCGAGCGCGGCGAAGACGTCGTGGTCGCCAATTTCGTGCTCGACCTGCTGCGCGGCGTGGTTCGCGGCCACGAGAATGCAGTGCGCCCGCGGGTCGAGGATCCGACCCGTCTCGTCTTCAAATCGCTCGAGCCGTTCCTGGTGGAAGGCGTCGGCAATGTCCGGCCCGGACAGATCCGGCGCGCCTCGCTGCTGCCGATCTGGCAGTGGCTGGAGCGCGACGCCGCAGACGCCGTGCGCGAGTTCGAAGCGGCCGTTTCTGCATCGCCTGAGCCGGGCGCTTCTGACATTGAACGTGCCGTCAAGAAATTCCAGCAGGCGGCAGCAGCCGCCATTACCGCTGCCACGTCGGGCAATCGCGGCGCGGCCCGCATCGGGCCGACCCATGCTGTCGAGGACCTGCCGTCCATCGGCGCGGTGCTGAAGGCGCGCGAGCAACTCGACGGTTTTGCCGGCAAGCTGCCGAGCGTGCTGCGCAGCTTCGGTGATAGCCAGATCGCCTCGGTGAATAGCGCGCTGAACGTGCCGACGCTGACCACGCCGCAGGTGCTGCCTTTCGCACTCTCGCTGGTGATGCAGCGGCTGGCGGCGCCATGGCAGATCATTCGTCTGGCGGTGAAGATCGCGGCCTCGGACGATGAAATCCGCGTGGCCGCCACGCCCTATGGCGTTGCCGTGACCATGGCGCTGTCCGATCTCAATCGCGTCGCAGCCGAACTGCGCTCCGATATCAGGCGTGGCAAGCTCGACAGCGCGCCCGAACATCTCAAGATCACTCATGACGGCGTGCGCGGCCTGCGCACCGAACTCGACATGCGCAACGACTCGACCTGGGGGCGCCAGATGGCGGCGATCCGGGTGGAGATTTCCTCGACGCTGCAGTCGGAGATCGAGAGCGTGCCGGGCAGGGTGCGGCGTCTGCTGCGCCAGCGCCCCGACAAGGATATTGCCGCGACGGCGACGATCGATTTCGCCGAGGTCGAGGAGACCGTGGCGCTGATCAATTTCGTCGCGGTGTGCCGGACCTATGCCAGCGAACTGGCCATCAACGAGGTGACGCTGCGGACCTATTCCGACCTGCAGCAATATGTCGAGAAATCCACGGAGTCGCTGGTGCAGTCGCTGCGCGCCGGCGATGCCCGCGTCCGTAGCTACCGGCAGATGCAGGCCAAGGCCGCTATCCGCTTCTGCCAGGTGTTGTTCGGCCAGGAATACGCCTCGCTGATGAGCCGCGCCGCCGAACAGGCCATGGTCGTGGTCGAGCGCAAGCCGAAGCGGGCCGGCTAGGCCAGGCGATGCGAAATGGCTCGTGGGCGACGTGACATCCACATCGCCTCATCCCGAGATCAGAGCGCCAATTGAATGCGATTGATTTCGCTGCCGTCACGTGCGGCCGGGACGGCGCAGCAGATCAGCACTTCGTCGTCGGCCACCGCAGCGGCAGGTTCTGTGACATAGGTGACCGTTCCCGCCAGAAGCTTCGTTCGGCAGGTGCCGCAATGTCCCTCCCGACAACCGAAATCGGGGCTCAGGCCTCGGGATTCGGCGAGGTCGAGCAGCGTGCCGGACACAGGTGTCCAGCGCGCTTCCTTCGCAGACTCCGCGAACACCACATGCACCGATGTCGACGACGATGGCCGGCGCGCCGGTGCTGTCGCCGGGCTGTCGACGGTTCGCACCAGTGACGCGGGGCCGAATGCCTCCGCGTGGATACGGTTGTCAGCGATGTTCAGTGCACGAAGACCGTCATAGATCGACTGCATGAATCCGGAAGGTCCGCAGAGATAGTAATCGTAGTCCTCCATCGGCATGAAGCGTGACAGCAGGGCGATGTCGATGCGCCCTGCAGCGTCGTAGTCGGTGCCTTCGTCGGCATCCGCGACATCGCCGAGAACGCGGATAATGCGGACGGCTCCTCCTGCCGAGTTTTCGAGTTCGTCCAGCTCGCTCCCGAAAGCGCGATCCTGCTTCGCGCGGGCTGCCTGAACCAGGACGGTCGGCCGAACTTTCTGCGTTCGAAGGCCCTCATAGACCACGTGCCGTAGCATCGCGAGCATCGGTGTGATGCCGATGCCACCCGCCAGCAGCACCGCCGGCCGCTCCTCGGCGGCATCGATTGTAAATTCGCCGGCCGGCGCCCGCGCTTCGATGACGTCGCCGACCTTGATGCCGTCGTGCAGCCGTTGCGATACCAGTCCGTCGCGTTTGACGCTGATGCGGTAGACGTGATCCGAAGGCGCGACCGACAGCGTATAGGTTCGGATGGCGGTCTTTTCCGCTCCGTCAATGGGCAGTCTGATCGGGAGATACTGTCCGGCGCGATGAGGGAGGAGGCCGGCGCCGTCAGTCGGCTCCAGATGGAACGACCTGACCGTTGCGCTCTCATCGACGATGTTGATGACCTTGAACGGCCGCCATTTGGTCGCAAGTTCTGCAGCCCGCAGACGACCGGCCGCCTGCTCCCAACTGCCTGTCATGAGTGTGCTCGGCGCCCATCCGTCCGGCTGGAACGCCCAGCGCAGGGGCAGGGCACCGCGCCGAAGAACGATACGCCGCGCGTTGAATTGCCAAAGGCGCTCGGCGCCCTGGAAGGCGGCGATCTCTGGCGAGTCCAGGATGACGCGGGCGTCACCGGTCATCTGCAGAACGTCGCCGGTCGCGTAATCGACAAACAAGAGCCCGGCTTTGCCGTTGACGAGGATGTTGCCCAGCGTGGCGAAGAAGAGATTGCCGGCGAAATCCGGGATTGTGAGCGTGCCGTCGTCGGCAATGCGCACGAAACCGGGATTGCCGCCGCGGCTCGAGACGTCGACCTGTCGACGGGATTCTCGCTCGACATAGGACGCGACAAAGAACATGTCGGCGGCTTCGATCATGCGGCGTGCCGTTGCGTCGATTTCGGCTTTCTCTTCGATATTTCCCGTAAACAGTTCGCGTGGATCGTGGACGAATTCATAATCGCGGAGCTGGATGTAGCGCGGGCAATTGCCGAAACTTTGGTCGACGTCAAAATGAATGGCGTCATTGTCCGACGGCCCGATGATGCCGTTGACGCGATTGCGTCTGCGCGTGTGGAGTTCGATGCCGAGCAGGCCGATTGCATCGCCCTCGTGCATACCTTCGCTGGCGGGATCGCTTGGCTCCCTGACGACATCGATATCGAGCGATTGCGCTGTTGGCGATGAGATAAAGCCGGGTTTGCCGGTGACAAATGTGGCCCATGCGTCGCCTGCGCCGTCGACGCTGCCGAGCGCGATGAAGGGGATCTGGGCGTAGAAATCCCGGTGTTGCGTCGGCATGTAATCGCGCACGATACGCTTGCCGAGCTCATCCATATGAGCCGAAACGCCGACCTTTTCCTGGATCGCCTTCTCGCCGGCGTGCCAGATGTCCAGTTTTGATAGCGATATGGTGTCGGTCATCGGTCCGCTCTCGTTAGCGGTGTCGGGCGTATGCCTGGATACGCCCGACACACGCAGTTAAGCCGCAGCCGCGAGGCCGACGGGTGTCTTGGCGAAAGGCACAAAGCCGGGCAGCGCTTCGATGCGGCGCAAGAAGGCGTTCACCTTCGGATAGCCGGACAGATCGACATTTCCTTCCGGCGCGCTTGCGATGTAGCTGTAGAGCGCCACATCCGCGATGGTCGGACCATTGCCAACGAGCCAGTCGCGATCGGCGAGATGCGCTTCGACTAGTGCCAACAAGGCGTGCGCACGCGAGATCACTTCCTCTGGATTGAAGTTCCTGCCGAAAACGGTGATCAGCCGTGCAGCGGCAGGACCATAGGCCAGTTGGCCTGCAGCGACAGACAGCCAGCGCTGGATGGCCGCGCTTCCCTTCGCGTCATCGGGCAGCCACTCGGCTCGGCCGGATGCCTTGGCGAGATAAACGAGTATGGCGTTCGAGTCGGAGACAATGGTGCCACTGTCATCGAGGACCGGCACCTGACCGAACGGATTGAGCGCAAGGAAATCCGGCGTCTTGTGTGCGCCCGACTTCAGGTCAACCTCGATGAGTTCGTGGGGCAGGCCAAGGAGCGAAGCGAACAGATGCGCGCGATGAGAGTGGCCGGACAGTGGATGGTGATAGAGCTTCATTATCTTGATCCTGAATTCGTGGTCGGGTTCATTCCCGTTCAGCGAATGCAAGTTGCTTCATGATCCGGCGCGCGAGAATGCACGCTCTGCGCACTTCATCATTGCACCGGATGAAATAACCGCGGCTTTTGTCGGCGCGCGACAGGGCCGATAGCGGTTTCGTCAATCGCGTCGATGGGGCTTCCCGGAGAACATCCACGTCACGGAGGGGCGTTACTCGGAAAGCGGGCTCGCAGCCGCCGCAATCCTTGATCCAGAACAAGCCGCCGGACGTCGCGATGGCATAAAAGTCAATTGCGCGGCGTCGGTGGTCATGGTGTAACCCGGCAAAGATGTCGTTTAGATCGACTCAAGACTACGCCGGAACCCATTGATGGCCTTATGGTTTGTGTTCGCCTTGATGACCGCCGCGGCGACTTTCGCCGTGTTGTGGCCGCTTGGCCGGACCCGCTCCGATGCGGGGGGCACCGAGGCCACCGTCTACCGGGATCAGCTCGTCGAAATCTCCCGCGATACCACCGCCGGCCTGATCGGGCCGACCGAGGCGGAAGCGGCGCGTGTCGAGATCAGCCGTCGTCTGCTGGCGGCCGTTGATGCGGAGGGCGCGGCGTCCGTGGGCAGCAGTCCTGGGTTTCGCCGCGCGGTGGCGCTGGTGGCGCTGATCGGCCTGCCGCTGCTGGCCGTCGGCTTCTATCTGCCGCTCGGTTCGCCTGCCATGCCGGACTTTCCGCTCGCCGCGCGCAATCAGTCGCCGAGTCCCACCCAGCCGCTGGACAATCTCGTCGCACAGGTCGAGCAGCATCTCGAGAAAAACCCGACCGACGGTCGCGGCTGGACCGTGCTGGCACCGGTGCTGGCGAAGATCGGCCGTACCGACGACGCGGTGCGCGCGTTCCGCAATGCGATCACCTATGCCGGCGATACGGCTGCGCGACGCGCCGATCTCGGCGAGGCCATGGCGATGGCCGCCAATGGTGTCATCACCGCGGATGCCAAGACCGAATTCGAACGCGCTGTCGCGCTCGATGCCGGTGAGGTCAAGGCACGCTACTTCCTGGGCCTCGCGGCCGAGCAGGATGGGCGTGGCAGCGACGCTGCGGTGATCTGGCGCGACATGCTGGCAAAGGGACCTGCGGATGCGCCGTGGCGTCCGGTGGTCACGGCGGCTCTGGCGCGCGTCGGCGGCAGCGCTCCGAAATCAGGCCCGAACCTGCCGGCGCTGTCGGAAGATACGATCGCGTCGGTACAGGGCATGAATGCAGGCGACCGCAATGCGATGATCCAAGGCATGGTCGACCGCCTTGCCACGCGGCTGAAGCAGGACGGCAGCGACGTCGAGGGATGGTTGCGGCTGGTGCGTGCCTATATGGTGCTCGGTGAGCGCGACAAGGCAAAGAGCGCGCTGGCGGATGCACGGGAGGCGGTCGGCACGGACGCCGAGCGGCTGCGCAAGCTGAACGATGGCCTGAAAGACTCCGGGCTGGATGGGTGACTTCCAATGACGCGCAAGCAGCGACGATTGACGATGATCGGTGGAGCGCTCGTGGTGCTCGCCATCGCGGCCGGGCTCGTGCTCAACGCGCTGCGCGACTCCATCGTGTTCTTCTCGACACCGCAGATGGTTGCCGAAAAGCAGATCCCGGTCGGCAAGCGCTTCCGTCTCGGCGGCATGGTCGAGCAGGGCTCGCTGGTGCGCGGCGACAATCTGGCTGTCAGCTTCAAGGTGTCCGATGGCGGAGCAACGCTGCCGGTGAACTACAAGGGCATCCTGCCGGATCTGTTCCGCGAGGGGCAGGGCGTCGTTGCCGAAGGCGCGATGGATGCGTCGGGCGTGTTCAAGGCCGACACCGTGCTGGCGAAGCATGACGAGAACTACATGCCGAAGGAAGTCGCTGACGCGCTGAAAAAGCAGGGGCGGTGGCAGGAAGGCGCTGACGGCAAGCCGGTAATGTCGCAGGGCGCTGCCAAGCCCGTGGTGACGCAGTGATTGCCGAAGCCGGACATTACGCACTGGTGCTGGCGCTCGCGCTGGCGCTCATCCAGTCGACGGTGCCGATCGTCGGTGCGCGCCTGCGCGATCCCGCATTGATGAATGTCGCGCGCTCCACGGCACTGGCGCAGTTGCTGTTTGCGGGGCTGTCGTTTCTCGCGCTGACGACGCTCTACGTCACGTCGGATTTCTCCGTCGCAAACGTGTTCGAGAATTCGCATTCCGCAAAGCCGCTGCTCTACAAGATCACCGGTGTGTGGGGAAACCACGAAGGCTCGATGCTGCTGTGGGTGTCGATCCTCGCACTGTTCGGCGGGCTCGTCGCCGCCTTCGGCAATAATCTGCCGCTGTCGCTGCGCGCGCATGTGCTGGCGGTGCAGGGCTGGATCGCTGCGGCGTTCTATATGTTCATCCTGATGACCTCGAATCCATTCCTGCGGCTGGCGCAGCCGCCGCTCGAGGGCCGCGATCTCAATCCGGTGCTGCAGGATATTGGCCTCGCGGTGCATCCGCCGATGCTCTATCTCGGCTATGTCGGCTTCTCCATCGCCTTCTCTTTCGCCGTCGCCGCGCTGATCGAAGGGCGTATCGATGCCGCCTGGGCGCGTTGGGTGCGGCCATGGACACTGGTGGCATGGATCTTCCTGACACTGGGCATCGCGATGGGCTCGTACTGGGCCTATTACGAACTTGGCTGGGGCGGCTGGTGGTTCTGGGATCCCGTCGAGAATGCATCATTGATGCCATGGCTGTCCGGCACCGCGCTGCTGCATTCCGCCGTGGTGATGGAGAAGCGCAATGCGCTGAAGGTCTGGACCATACTTCTCGCGATCCTGACTTTCTCGCTGTCGCTGCTCGGCACCTTCCTGGTGCGCTCTGGCGTCCTCACCTCCGTCCATGCTTTTGCGACGGACCCGACGCGCGGCGTGTTCATCCTGCTGATCCTGTGCCTGTTCATCGGCGGCAGCCTGACTCTGTATATGTGGCGCGCGTCGTCGCTGAAGCAGGGTGGATTGTTCGCGCCGATCTCGCGCGAAGGCGCGCTGGTGCTGAACAATCTGTTCCTCACCACGGCCTGCGCCACGGTGTTCATCGGCACGCTGTATCCGCTGGCATTGGAAATGCTGACCGGCGAGAAAATCTCGGTCGGCGCGCCGTTCTTCAATCTCACTTTCGGGCCGCTGTTCGTGCCGCTGCTGCTGGCGATGCCGTTCGGGCCGTTGCTGGCGTGGAAGCGTGGCGATCTCAGAGGTGTCACGCAGCGGCTGATGGCGGCGGGTATTGCTGCGCTGCTGGCGGTGGCACTGATCTGGGCATGGACCACGGGCGGTGCGGCGCTGGCACCGCTGGCGATCGGGCTCGGCGTGTTCGTCATTGCCGGATCGATCGTCGATATCGCCGAGCGCACCATGCTGTTTCGCCTGCCGTTCGGCGCCGCATTCCGTCGCGCGCGCGGATTGCCGCGTGCCGCCTGGGGCACGGCCTTCGCTCATGCCGGCATCGGCGTCGCGCTGATCGGTATCGTTTGTGAGAGCACGTGGAATACTGAATATATCGGCACCATGCAGCCGAACGATGTAGCGAAGCTTGCCGGCTATGAGCTCACGCTCAAGGATGTGACGCAGCGGCAGGGGCCGAATTTCCGTGAGAGCATCGCACGCTTCAGGGTGACGCGCGGTGGTGACGAGATCGGCGAGATGACACCGTCGAAACGCAACTTCGCGGCGCGGCAGTCCTCCACCACGGAAGCCGCGCTGCTCTCGCGCGGCGCCAGCCAGCTCTATATTTCGCTCGGGGAGGAAGCCGCGGGCGGCGCGGTTGCCGTGCGGATGTATCACAAGCCGCTGGTGCTGATGATCTGGTGGGGACCGGTGCTGATGGCTTTTGGCGGACTGCTGTCACTGTCCGACCGGCGGCTACGCGTCGGCGCGCCGAAGCCGGCAAAGGCATCGCGCGCATTGCAGCCGGCGGAGTGACGGCGTGACACGCATTGTCGCAAGCCTCATCGCCGTCATGTTCCTGCTCGGTGCGCCGCTCGCCCATGCGGTGCAGCCGGACGAGATCATGAAGGACCCGGCCCAGGAAGGCCGCGCGCGCAACCTGTCGAAGGAGCTGCGCTGCATGGTCTGCCAGAACCAGTCCATCGACGATTCCGATGCGCCGCTGGCGCGCGACCTGCGTCTCTTGGTACGCGAGCGCATCGCCACCGGCGAAAGCGACAAGCAGGTGCTGGATTTCCTGGTGGCGCGCTATGGCGAATTCGTGCTGCTGAAGCCGCGGCTCAACCTGCACACGCTGCTGCTGTGGCTGCTGACGCCACTGGTGCTGATCGGTGGTGGCTTCGCCTTGTGGTGGCACAACCGGCGGCGCGGGAGTGCAGGCGGCAGCGATGATGATGCCGTGATGAAACTCACCGCCGAGGAAGAGGCGCGGATCGAAAAGCTGATCGCGGCGCAGAACGAGACGACATCGACCTAGTGGAGCTGTTGCCGCGGCGGTCTATTCGGCCGGTAACACCGCCTGGATATTCCGACCCGTGCGTTCAATGTGCTCCTTCAAGATCCGCGTTGCATCGCGGGTGCGCCGTTCGATCATCGCATGGGCCATGGCCGTGTGTTCTGCAGGCACATCGCGATCCGGCTGATGCTTCTTCAGGAAGATGCGACGATAGCGATCGCTCTGGTCGTGCAGCGTCGCACAGAACTGCCGCAGCAGCGGCATCTGGCATGCCGAGATCAGTTCGGCGTGGAAGGCGCGATGCGCAATCTCCCAGGCTTCCTGTTCGGCGGCCGAGCGTGAGCCGCGCTTGCAGCGGCTAAGCTGATGCAGCGAGCCGAGCACGCGTCCTTCCCAGGCGACGTCGCCATGTTCGATGGCTTCCTTGACGGCGAGGCCTTCGAGTTCGACGCGCAGCCGGATGATCTCGGCAAGATTGCTCGCAGAGACTGGCGTGACGCGATAGCCGCGCTGGTCGATCAGCGCGACGAGCCCGTCATTCTCCAGACGACACAGCGCTTCGCGCAGCGGGCTGAGGCTGACGCCGAAAGCGGTGCGCAGGCGATCGAGATTGAGTTTGCTGCCGGGCATCAGCTCGCCGCGCATGATCGAGTCCCGCAAGCGGGCGACCAGCGTGGTGGACAATGTGGTCGGGATCGCGCCGGCCGTGGTGGTGCGTGCGGTGCTCATGATGGCCTATCCGATGCTCCCGAAACCGTAGAGCGAAGCCGGATTATCCACCAGTGCCATTTGCTGCGCTTTGGCATCCGGCAGCCAGAGCGGGATGAGATCGACGAGGTCGCCATCGTTCGGCATCGCGACCGGGCAGATCGGATGCGGCCAGTTGCTGCCCCAGAGGATGCGGTCGGGGCGCGCTTCGACCACGCGCGCGATCATCGGCAGCATGTCGCGATGCGGATAGGGCTCTGCAGAGAGGCGATACAGGCTGGCGAGCTTGATCCAGCAGCGCTCGGTGTCGAGCAATCCCAGCAAGGTTCGGAACGGTTCGGAGTCAACGCCTTCCGCAGCGCTGATCCGGGCGAGGTGATCCAGCACGAACGGACTACGGACCTGCATCAGTTGCGGCGCGACGTCGACCAGTTCGCTCGCTCTGTTGAAATGCAGCACGAGATGCCAGCCGAAATCGAACGTCTCGTCCGCGAGGCCGCGCAAATGCGCGAAAGATGCGCCGCCGCTGACGACGGTGGACATCCGGCAGCCCCGCATGCCGCGGAGGTGCATGTCTTCCAGCTCCTGCTGCGGCAGGCCCGACGGGATCACGGCAACCCCGCGCAGCCGTCGCGGATTGAGGTCGAGGGCCGCGAGCGTCGCGCTATTGTCGGTGCCGTGAGCACCGCCGTGCACGATGACGGCGCGGTCGATCCCGAGCGTTTCGTGGAGCTGCATCAGGTCGTCATAGGTGCAGTCTTCGGGCGTGTAGCTGCGCTGTTCGCTGAACGGAAATTCGGCCTGCGGACCAAAGACGTGGACATGGGTATCGCAGGCACCACGCGGCATCACGAATGCCGGACGCTTCGGATGGCGGTCGGGGCCGGGGCAGGGCTTCGGTGGGGCGCCAGGCGTATGCGCACTCATCGTGGCAACTCCCTTCAAATAAGCGATCTTTGTTCGCTGAAAATAAACGGTGGCAATCAGTCGATTTGACGACAGCCTTAAGTAGTGCCAACATAAAATCGACGAAGCAAGAAAAATCGATTATTTTGAGGTTCGCATGCGGCACGTGGTTTCTGCACTGGTGGCTCTGGTCATGGTTTCGCTGGTCGGCCAGGTGGCCCATGCAGGATTTCCCGAACGCGGCATCAAGATCGTGGTGCCGTTTCCGGCCGGTGGATCGAACGACGTCGTTGCCCGCTTGCTCGGCACCAAGCTGCAGGAGCTCTGGGGACAGCCGGTGGTGATCGATAACCGTGCCGGCGGCGGCGGCAACATTGGCGCGGATGCAGTCGCGCGCTCGCCCGCTGATGGCTATACGTTGCTGCTGACGGCGCCCGGACCGCTCGCGGTCAATCAGTCGCTCTATGCGCAACTCCCCTTCAATCCCGCGCAGGACTTCACGCCGGTGGCACTGATCGCATCGGTTCCGATCGTGTTGGCCGTCAATCCCGGCGTGAAGGCGACGACGGTGGCTGAGCTGATCGCGCTCGCCAAGGCGTCGCCGGGCAAACTCAATTTCGGCTCGTCCGGCTTGGGATCGACCAATCATCTGGCGGGCGAGTTACTGAAAGCCCGTGCCGGCATCGATATTGTCCACGTGCCCTATCGCGGCGCGGCACCTGCAATGAATGACCTGATCGCGGGTCAGATCCCGATGATGTTCGACAATATGCCGGCGGTTCGTCCGCAGGTTCAGGGCGGCACGATCCGCGCGATCGCTGTCGCCGGCGCAGCACGTTCGCCTCTGTTCCCGGAGCTGCCGACCATGGCGGAGGCGGGTGTCGCGAATTTCGAGGCGTCGTCATGGTTTGGCCTCGTCGCGCCGGCCAAGATGCCGCCGGATGTGACGAAGGTGCTGATCGACGGGGTGACCAAGGTGCTGAAGGACCCCGACATGGTGAAGCGTCTCGCCGATGTCGGCGCCGAGCCCGGCACATTGTCAGGCGACGCGTTCGCGGCGTTTCTGCGCGCCGAGTCGGAAAAATGGGGCCAAGTGGTCAAGACAGCGGGTGCCAAGGTCGAGTAGGGACCTCAAGATCGATTTGAAAACGGGAATCATATGACGAAGAAAATTGCTGAGCTCGACGAATTGAAATCCCGCTACGAGGGGATGATTGGCTTCACGCCGCCGAAGATCGCCAAGCGGCTGGAACTGGGCATGCGGGTCGATCCCGCTCTGGTCACGGCGCTGGAGGACTGGCGGATTGCGGCGCTGACGCCGACGGCGCTGGATCAGAAGACAGTGCAACTGATGTCGTTCGCGATCCTGCTGGTCCAGACGTCCGAAGCTGCTGCCAATCACGCAAAGGCTGCGATCAAGGCCGGGGCCACGCTCGAGGAACTGCACGCAAGCGCCGGAATCGCGGCGCTGTTCCGCGGCGTTGCAGCCTTCAACATGGCCGGCGAAATCCTGGCCGGTCTGTTCCCGGAGACGGGTCAAAAGACCGGCTGATACCGCCGCTGCATCTGCCGATATCGGGGTGATTCAGGCGCGTTTTTCCCTGCGTCACCCCGCCACACCTGCATCTCCCAGATTACCAAACCTTAATTCCCCTGCCAGCCCGCGGTAAGGTGGAAACCTCCATCTTCAGACCACACAAGGCGCCTTGCCCCCCGCGCCGTTGCTCTGGAGATTTTCTCGATGTCCGACCGCCCCAACGATTTTTCCGAATTGCCGTCCTACAAGGCGTCCCGCCGTTCGCTGTTCTCTGCGCGTAAATTCGCGCTGATGGCGTCGGTCGTTGCGGGCCTTGGTGTTGCCGCTTATGGCCTGTCGCCCTCCAACGGTCCGGTCGATATCTTCACTACCACTGCGCATGCGCAGGTCGACAAGCAGGTCAAGTCGCAGGCCGCGCAGCCGGTCGGCTTCGCCGATATCGTCGAGCGCGTGAAGCCGTCGGTGATCTCGGTCAAGGTCAACATGAAGGAAAAGGTCGCATCGAAGGATGACGACAACAACGGCGACTCGCCGTTCCAGCCGGGCTCCCCGATGGAGCGCTTCTTCAAGCGCTTCGGCCAGGACGGCGTGCCCCCGGGCATGCGCGGTGGTCCGCGCGGCGGCCGCGGCGTCGTCAGCGGTCAGGGCTCGGGCTTCTTCATCTCGGCTGACGGTTTCGCCGTAACCAACAATCACGTGGTCGATGGCGCCGACAAGGTTGAGGTAAATACCGATGACGGCAAGACCTATTCGGCCAAGGTGATCGGCACCGATCCGCGCACCGATCTGGCACTGATCAAGGTCGAAGGCCGCACCGATTTCCCGTTCGCCAAGCTCGCCGACGGCAAGCCGCGGATCGGTGACTGGGTGCTGGCAGTCGGCAACCCGTTCGGCCTTGGCGGGACCGTGACCGCAGGCATCGTCTCGGCCTCGGGCCGGGACATCGGCAGCGGTCCGTATGACGATTTCATCCAGATCGATGCGCCCGTGAACAAGGGCAATTCGGGTGGTCCGGCTTTTGACACCTCTGGTGAGGTGATGGGCGTCAACACCGCGATCTATTCGCCCTCGGGCGGCAGCGTCGGCATCGCGTTCTCGATTCCGGCCTCCACCGTGAAGACGGTGATCGCGCAGCTCAAGGACAAGGGGTCGGTCTCGCGTGGCTGGATCGGCGTGCAGATCCAGCCGGTGACGCAGGACATTGCCGACAGTCTCGGCCTGAAGAAGGCGGAAGGCGCGCTTGTCGCCGAGCCGCAGTCGGATGGTCCGGCGGCCAAGGCCGGCATCAAGTCGGGTGACGTCATCACCGCGGTGAATGGCACGCCGGTCAAGGATGCACGCGAACTCGCCCGCACCATTGGCGGCTTCGCGCCGGGCAACACGGTGAAGATCAACGTGCTACACAAGGGCGAGGACAAGGTTCTGTCCATGACCCTCGGCCAGTTGCCGAACACGATAGAGGCGAAGGCCGATGTCGATAGCGGTGACAAGGGATCGTCGGCGCGCGGCAGCGACGTGCCGCGGCTTGGCCTCACGGTCTCGCCCGCGAGCAGTGTCGCTGGTGCCGGCAAGGACGGTGTCGTCGTGACGGGCGTCGATCCGAAGAGCGCCGCTGCCGAGCGTGGCTTCAAGGAAGGCGACGTCATTCTCGAAGTCGCCGGCAAGAGTGTGACCAATCCCGGCGATGTGCGCGAGGCGATTGTCGCCGCGCACAACGACAACAAGAATAGCGTGCTGATCAGGGTTCGCTCGAACGGCTCCTCGAAGTTCGTCGCCGTTCCCCTCGCGAAGAGCTGATCACCGCACATGAACGGAGAGTGTCGCCGGCATAGTCGCCCCCGCTGACGGCTCTTTCCAGGGGGCGAGCCACAAACTCGCTCCCACTGCTTCCTTTCGATGGAAAACAGCCCCCTTCCGTTGAAAGGTCAATGGGCGGTGAAGTTTCCCCCAGCTTCACCGCCTATTCTTCTTTCTGCCCCAAAGGATAACCGGCGGGCATTCCGCCGCCTTGCATGAAAGCCCGGTGCGCGCCATGGTGACCGAGACTCACAATATTCACAGCGAATCCGATCCCCAGATGCGTCTGCTCATCATCGAAGACGACCGCGAATCCGCCGATTATCTGGTCAAGGCTTTCCGTGAGGTCGGCCATGTCGCCGATCACGCCAGCGATGGCGAGGAAGGTTTCGCGCTCGCCGATTCCGGCGATTACGACGTGCTGGTGGTCGATCGCATGTTGCCGAAGCGCGATGGCCTCTCGGTCATCGGCGGTCTGCGCGACAAGGGTAACCGGACGCCGGCACTGATCCTGTCGGCGCTGGGCCAGGTCGACGACCGCATCAAGGGCCTGCGCGCCGGCGGTGACGATTATCTGCCGAAGCCTTATTCATTCGCCGAGCTGCTCGCGCGCGTCGAAGTGCTGTCGCGCCGCCAGGGCGGTCCCGCCGAAGAGACGACCTATCGCGTCGGTGATCTCGAACTCGACCGGCTGTCCCATGGCGTGACGCGCGGTGGCCAGGAACTGATCCTGCAGCCCCGCGAATTTCGGCTACTCGAATATCTCATGAAACATGCCGGGCAGGTGGTCACCCGCACCATGCTGCTGGAAAATGTCTGGGACTATCATTTCGATCCGCAAACCAACGTGATCGACGTCCATATCTCGCGCCTGCGTTCGAAGATCGACAAGGGTTTCGAGCGTCCGCTGCTGCATACCATCCGCGGTGCCGGCTATATGGTCCGCGACGGCATGAAGTAAGCAGCGGTCGCGTCGCGCATCTATGGCTGTTCTTCGTCGAACGGCGCGCCCATCACCCGCTCGACGACGGAGCTTGGCTTGTAGCCCGCCACGAAACGTTCGCCGAAATCGCGAAGGAAGTTGTCGTAAGTGGTGCCGGGTTGGGTCCGGGCGATATGGCAGAAGCAGCGGGTCATTTTCTGCTTCATTCCCAAACGTGGAAATTCCGCGACAATTGCCGCAACTTCGCTCGGTGGAATAAGCTCATATTGCAAGCCGACGACGTCGAAGCAGATGCCGGCGGTGCAGAGCGCGACTTCCGCTTCCTTGAACAGCCCAATCGACGGCGTGGAATTGAGCGCAACGCTATCCCAGATCAACTGTGCACGGCTTCGGTCGAAGCCATGCTCCCGTGCAAAGAGACGCGCGAGGTCGGCGCCTTCCACTTCGAAGCGACGCGGCCCGGCGAAACGTTCATTGAGCGTGATGTCATGCAGCAGTGCTGCGACGGCGAGAACCTCGCCGTCGTGCTCGATGTTCTGCAGTTGAGCGAGCCGCACCGCAAACAACCATGACCTGACGACATGGTTGAACAGGTACGGTTCGCAACTGTTTCGGGCGTGGTCGATCGCGCTGGCGATGATGGCCGTATCGGGGACGGTTACTCCCGCCAGTTGCCTGCCATTGATCTGTTGCATGTTCGTCGCCTCGCTCTACCGGACCGTGAAGGTTGCTTGTGCTAGCTCTTCAGGAATTTCAGCAGCTCGGCATTGACCTGATCCGCATGGGTCGCCGTGATGCCGTGCGGTGCGCCGGGATAATAGACATCCTTGGCACCCTTGATCAGCTTGGCGGATTTCACCGCGGAATCCTTCACGGGCACGATCTGATCGTCCTCGCCATGCAGGACGAGGGTAGGGATGTCGAACTTCTTCAGGTCTTCCGTGAAGTCCGTTTCCGAGAACGCCTTCACGCTCTCATAGGCGTTCTTCGCGCCAGCCTGCATGCTCCACAGCCAGAACTGATCCAGCGTGCCCTGCGAGACTTTCGCGCCGGGCCGGTTGGCGCCGTAGAAGGCAAGCGCCAGATCCTTGTAATATTGCGACCGATCTCCGGCCACACCGGCGCGGATGCCGTCGAACACCTCGATCGGCAATCCCTCCGGATTGGCTGGTGTCTTCAGCATGATCGGTGGCACCGCCGCGATCAGCACCGCCTTCTTCACGCGCCTGGTGCCGTGGCGGCCGATGTAGCGTGCGACTTCGCCGCCGCCCGTGGAATGGCCGACCAGCGTCGCGTCCTTCAGATCGAGCGTCTCGATGACTGCGGCGAGATCGTCGGCATAGCCGTTCATGTCATTGTTATTCGAGGCTTGGCTGGAGCGGCCATGACCGCGGCGGTCATGGGCGACGACGCGGTAGCCATGCTGGGCGAGAAACAGCATCTGGCCGTCCCACGCGTCCGCGTTGAGCGGCCAGCCGTGGGAGAAGGTGACGACCGGGCCCTTGCCCCAGTCCTTGTAATAGATCTCGGTGCCGTCCTTTGTGGTGATGGTGCTCATGGTGCGATGTCCTTTGTGAGCGTGAGGTTTGGTTGGCTTGTCCCCGGCCTTGCCCTCGGCGATCGAGGGCAAGCCGGCAGTGATCGCGGTGACGGCGGCAGCTGCGAGCAGATCGCGGCGGGAGGGTGTCGAGCGCGGAACGTCGTCGGTCATGGTCGGTCCTTGGTTGGCGGAGAGGCAGCTTGCGTCGATCAGCCCTTGAGCCAGTCGTCGAGATGGATCGCTCCGATGCGTGCGCCGGCATTGGGCGTCAGGGAGCGATCATTGATCGGCGTGCCGAAATAACCCGCGTGGATGTCGGCGATGACCTGGCGTGGGTCCTGCTTTGCCGTCAGATATCTGCGCCCGAGTGCGTCGAGCGGGAGCGGTTCTGGCCCGGCCACTTCGACGATGCCGTTCACCGGGGTGCCCAGGGCCAGGTCCACCAGGGCGGCTGCCACGTCCGCAGATGCGATGGGCTGGATCAGGGCCGGCGCCAGGCGAATCACGTCGCCGTCCACGCTGCCTTGCACGATGGCGGGGATGAATTCGAAGAACTGCGTCGCCCGCAGGATCGTGTAGGGCATTCCGGACGCCTTGATGAGATCCTCCTGGGCCAGCTTGGCGCGGAAATAGCCGCTAGCCTGAAGGCGCTCGGTCCCGACCACAGACAGGGCCAGATGATGCTGGACGTCTGCGGCTTTTTCCGCCGCGAGCAGGTTGCGGCTGGATGTCTGGAAAAATTCCATCACCGGCTCGTCCTCGAATGACGGCGAATTCGCCACGTCGATGACGACGTTTGTCCCGGACATGGCCTCGGCCAGTCCTTCCCGTGTCAGCGTGTTGACGCCTGTGGACGGCGAGGCGGCGAAGACCTTGTGGCCCTGCTTTCTCAAGCCGCTCACGACCTGCGTACCGATGAGGCCGCTACCTCCGATGACGACGATTTTCATGGTATTTTCTCCCTTTTACACGGTGACGATCGTGTGGGCGGACCATGCGCCGCGGCGCACAGGAAGACTTTGCCGCAACCTTCGTTTTCTCTTGAGTTTCGCTTGGATGTTCGTTCAGAAAGGGCCGGCTGGCACGTCGCTGCCGATGGCGCGCGACAGGCCAGTTGTGGGGTCGGTTCTGTTGCCTCCTGAAGGTCTTGACGGTTCATTGCCGCCGGCCGAAAACGCAGGCAGTCATGGAGCGCCGAGTGCCGTATCTGTTCGCAGGCTATGTCCTCGATCCCGACCGCAGAGAGTTGTCGCATGGCAGCGACAAGGTGGCGATCACGCCGCAGGCTTTCGATCTGCTGCTGCATCTGGTGAAGAACCGCGACCACGTCGTCAGCAAGGATGCCCTCCTCGATGCCGTGTGGGCGGGACGGATCGTGTCCGAATCGACGCTGGCCAGTCACATCAATGCGGTACGCAAGGCGCTGGGCGATAGCGGCGATGAACAGCGGCTGCTGAAGACGGTGGCGCGCAAGGGCTTTCGTTTCGTCGGCGATGTGACCGAGACGGCAATGCCGGCGCAGTCTGACGCGGCGGTTGCCGATCACGCCACATCGACGGCGAACCCGGACGCCGCGCTGACGTTGCCCGATCGGCCGTCCATCGCAGTATTGCCGTTCCTCAATCTGAGCGGCGATCCGCAGCAGGACTATTTCGTCGATGGCATGGTCGAGGACATCATCCTCGCGCTGTCGCGGCTTCGCTGGCTGTTCGTCATCGCCCGCAATTCCAGTTTCACGTTTAAAGGCCGTGCCGTGGACGTCCGCGAGGTCGGACGCGAACTTGGCGTGCGCTATGTACTGGAAGGCAGCGTGCGCCGTGTGGCGAACCGTGTGCGCATCACCGGACAGCTCGTCGATACCACCACGGGCATGCATCTGTGGGGCGAGCGCTTCGAGAGCGTCGTCGATGACATCTTCGATCTGCAGGACCAGGTTACGGAAAGCGTCGTGGGCGCTATCGCGCCGCAGCTTGAATCCGCTGAGATCGAACGCGCCAAGCGGAAGCCGACCGATAGCCTCGACGCCTATGACTACTATCTCCGTGGGCTGGCGAATTTTCATGCGTCGACGCGCGACGGGATCGATGCGGCATTGGTGAATTTCTACAAAGCCATCGAGCTCGATCCCGACTTCGCTGCGGCCTATGGGATGGCCGCGGGATGCTTCTACTGGCGCAAGATGAACCGCTGGCTTTCCGATCGTGTGGCTGACGGGCGTGAAGCGGCGCGGCTTGCCGAGCGCGCTGTGACGCTTGGCAAGAACGACGCGGTCGCGCTGACACGCGGCGGCCATGCCTGGCCACATTTCGGCGGCGACCTGCATGCCTGCGTCGCCTATGTCGATCGTGCGCTGGTGCTCAATCCCAATCTCTCGACGATCTGGTACCTCGGGGGCTATCAACGCGTTTCGCTCGGCGAGCATGACGAGGCCATCGCCTATTTTTCACGCGCCATGCGGCTCAGTCCGCTCGATCCCGAGACATTCCAGATGCATACGGGAATCGCGATGTCGCATCTCTATTCGCGACGCTTCGATGTCGCGCTGGATTGCTTGCGGGAGGCGTCGCGCGAGGTGCCGAACATTCTCCGTGTCGCCGCATTCCAGGCGGCCGCGCATGCTCTGGGTGGGCGAATGGAAGAGGCGCGTGAGGCGATGGGCCATGTGCGCCGGCTCGATCCCACATTGCGGCTCAGTAATATTGACGACTGGCTGCTGGTGCGGCGACCGCAGGACTTCGCACTTGCATCGGAAGGCCTGCGAAAGGCCGGCCTTCCGGAGTGAACCGGCTGAAAGATAAAATTCCCACAGCACGGCGACATTACCAACATCTCATATTCATGCCCTGTTTGTTACAGCTTGCGCCTGCTAGAACAGGGCATGACTTCCAGAACCTTCCATTTCCGCACGTCCCGAGCGTGACCCGTGACGGCTATCGGTAAACTGTTTCGCACGACGGCCTTCCGGTTGACGTTGGCCTATCTGCTGCTGTTCGCGCTGTTTGCAGCATCGCTGCTCGGCTATTTCGCCTGGAATACACACCGGCTGATCAACGATCAGATCACGACCACGGTCGATGACGAAATGATCGAGCTGAGCGATCTATTCGGGCGGCGCGGCTTGCGGGGAATCGTGGGCGCCATCGAGAACCGGGCGCTGCGTCCTGGCGCCAACCTCTATTTGATCACGACACCGGCGGGTCAATCCATCGCCGGCAACGTGTCCTCACTGGCGCCCGGCGTGATGGCGACCACGGGCTGGTCCGAGACCGCCTATCGCCGGCTCGACGATCCCGACTCGTCCAACCATCGCGCACTGGTGAAGGTGACGCAATTGAGCAGCGGCTTCCGGCTGCTGATCGGCCATGATCTCGAGGAACGCCGGCGTCTGTTCGACATCGTCGGCGATGCCGCGAAGTGGTCGGTGCTGATCGTCGTCGTCCTTGGACTCGGCGGCGGCATCTTCGTCGCCAGCCGCGTGCTGCGGCGGATCGACGCCATGACCGGCACCACCCAGCGTATCATGGCGGGTGATCTCTCTGGCCGTCTGCCGGTCGGACGCAGCGGCGACGAACTCGACCGTCTCGCGGAAAATCTCAATGCCATGTTGGAGCGCATTGAAGCGCTGATGACAGGACTGAAGGAAGTCTCGGACAATATCGCCCATGACCTCAAGACGCCGCTCACGCGGCTGCGCAATCGGGCCGAGGAGGCGCTGGCACGATCCAGCAATGAGGCCGAATATCGCACGGCGCTGGAACGCACCATTGAGGAATCCGATGGCCTGATCCGGACCTTCAATGCGCTGCTGATGATCGCACGTGCTGAATCAGGGCAGGCGCGCGGCAATATGGACAATTTCGACGCTGCTGAAGTGGCCGAGGGCATCCACGAGCTCTATGAACCGCTTGCTGAAGACAGCGATCTTACGCTGACCGTCAAGACCGCGGCTACGCCGCTGCGCGGCAATCGTGAACTGATCAGCCAGGCGCTCGCCAATCTCGTCGAAAACGCCATCAAATATGGCAAACCTGCGATCACGGACGAGAATGCCGATAGCGCGGACGCTGCGGCTGCCAAGGACATCGTGATCGAGGCGCGGCGCGAGGGCGATCAGGTGCTGCTCAGCGTGTCCGATCATGGTCCCGGCATCCCCGAAGCCGACCGGAAACATGCGGTAGAGCGCTTCGTGCGGCTGGAAGCAAGCCGTACACTGCCGGGTTCCGGCCTCGGTCTCAGCCTCGCATCTGCCGTGGCCACGCTGCACGGCGGTGAATTGCAGCTCGGCGACAATCATCCAGGGTTGCGGGTCACGTTGGCGCTGCCGGCAGTGGCCGCCGAAGGCCTTGCGGGTCAAACAGGGAATGTGCCACAGAAGTCGGCATGACTTCAGCCGCAACAGGCGAGGGCCAGCTTCCGCTGGCCGCGCAATTCGTCAGCGGACCGCAGCTGTTCGCCCCCGCCGATGCCGAGCAGCGCTTCGGCGAATGGCTCGCCGATATCGCGCCGGACGATGCCGCCGCATTTCGTGCGATCGCCGACCAATTTCCGCATGCCAGGGCGATCCTGCTCGGCATCGCCGAGGCGTCGCCCTATCTGCTCGATCTGATCCGTGCCGATGCCGCACGTGCATTGCGGCTGCTGCATTGCGATCCCGATCGCCATCTCACCACTCTGATCGCCGAGACCTCGGCGAATGTCGCTGCCGCTGGCGGCGATCCCGATGTCATGCATCTGCTGCGACGCATGAAATCCGAAGCGGCCTTGTTGATTGCGCTGTGCGATATCGGTGGCGTCTGGCCGGTGATGCGGGTCACGCGGGCGCTGACCGATCTCGCTGTGTCCTCCGTCCAGACGACGGTGCGCTATCTGCTGCGCCATGACGCGGCACGCAAGCGCATCCTGCCGCCGGATCCGGAGAATCCGGAGCAGGGCAGCGGCCTGATCGTGCTGGCCATGGGCAAGATGGGCGCCGGCGAGCTGAACTATTCGAGCGACATCGACCTGATCGTTTTCTTCGATCTCGAGGCGCATACGCTGGCCGAGGATATCGAGCCGAATTCATTCTTCGTGCGTATTGCGCAGGGCGTGTCGCGGCTGCTGCAGCAGCGCACCGGCGACGGCTATGTGTTCCGCGTCGATCTGCGGCTGCGGCCAGATCCGGCCTCAACGCCGGTGGCGGTCTCGACCGCGTCAGCGCTGCATTACTATGAGCGCGAGGGGCGCACATGGGAACGCGCGGCAATGATCAAGGCGTTCCCTTGCGCCGGTGACTTCAAGGCCGGTGAGGCCCTGCTGGCCGAGATCGCGCCGTTCGTGTGGCGCAAGCATCTTGATTTCGCCGCGCTGGCCGACGTCCATGACATGAAACGGCAGATGCAGACGTTTCGCGGGCAGAATGAAATCTCCGTCGAGGGCCACAATGTCAAGGTCGGGCGCGGGGGCATCCGCGAGATCGAGTTCTTCGCGCAGACCCAGCAGTTGATTGCCGGCGGACGCCATCCGGAATTGCGCGTGCGACCGACGCTGGAGGCGCTGAACATTCTCGCTGCCAGCAACTGGATCACCTTTGAGGCGCGCGACGAACTGACGCTCGCCTATGATTTCCTGCGCCGTGTCGAGCACCGGCTGCAGATGGTGGCCGACGAACAGACTCACTCGCTGCCCGATGACGTCGGTGACATGGAACGCTTTGCGCGCTTCTTCGGCTATGACAGCCGCGAGTCATTTGCCAGTGACTTGCTCGGGCATCTCAATTGCGTGCAGGGGCATTATGGCCGCCTGTTCGAAGGCGATCCCACCGATAACGTCCATCTTCCGGCTGTCGACTACAAAGCGGGGGCAACGGATCAGCGGCTGCTCGAACATTTCACCAAGCTCGGTTTCCGCAAGCCTGCCATGGTGGCGGAGACGGTGCAGCATTGGATGACGGATGACTATCGCGCGCTCAAATATGAGGGCACGCGGCAAGCATTCATGGAATTCGTGCCTTCGCTGATCGTCGGGCTGGCCGATGCCGAGGAGCCTGACCTTGCGGTCGTCGCGTTCGACCGCTTTCTGCAGGCGTTGCAGCGCGGCGGCCGGCTGATCTCGCTGCTCAGCCAGAACCGCGATCTCGTCGCGCTGGTGGCGCTTGTACTTGGCGCGGCGCCGCGTCTGGGTGACATGCTGGCGCGGCAGCCGCAGATCATGGACGGCCTCATCGATCCGCGCTTCTTCGGCGCCATGCCGGACCAGCGCGAATTGTCGGCGCGTCTTGCGGCGACTCTCGAAGATGCCAATTCCTATGAAGAGTTTCTCGATCGTCTGAGGCTGTTCGGGCAGGAGAGCCTGTTCCTGATCGGCACGCGCATTCTGTCGGGCACGGTGTCGGCGCAGCAGGCCGGAATTGCGTTCGCCGACGTCGCCGAAGGCATTGCGCATACGCTGCACGGGCTGGTGCTCGATCAGTTCGTCGCCCAGCACGGCCGCATCAAGGACCAGCAGACCGCAATCGTGGCCATGGGCAAGCTCGGCAGCCGCGAGATGACGGCGGCGTCCGATCTCGATCTGATTTTGATTTACGACTTCGATCACGACGCTCCGGACTCCGATGGACCGCGCCCGCTGCACGGCGCGCAGTATTTCGCGCGGCTGACGCAGCGCCTGATCAGCGCCTTCACCACGCGCACTAACTATGGGGTGCTCTACGAGGTAGATATGCGGCTTCGTCCGTCGGGCCGGGCTGGTCCGTTGGCGTCGCGCATCGACTCCTTCGCAGAATATCAGGAGACCGAGGCCTGGACCTGGGAGCACATGGCGCTGACGCGCGCGCGGGTGATTTCGGCGACGCCCGCGTTCCGCGAGAAGATCGAACGGGTCATCCGCGACGTGCTGACGCGTCCGCGTGAAACCACGATCATCGCCAACGATGTTGCCGAGATGCGTCAGGCCATCGCCGAGGAGAAGGGCGAAGACGATATCTGGGACCTGAAACATGCCGCGGGTGGCATGGTCGATATCGAATTCATCGCGCAATATCTGCAGCTGGTGCATGCCGCAGCGAAGACCGAGATCCTCAGCATCAGTACGCAACAGGTGCTGGAGAATGCGGCGCGACTGGGCATTCTGTCGCCGGCTGCTGTCGATGTGCTGCGGCCGGCGGTGCGGCTCTATCACGACCTCACGCAGGTGCTGCGGCTATGCGTGAGCGATAAGTTCAAGCCGGAGACCGCAGGCACTGATCTGTTGCGCATGCTCGCACGCGTGAGCAACGAGCCGGACTTCTCTTCGCTGCAAGCACGCGTCCGTGAGACGCAGGCTGACGTGCGCCAGGTGTTCCTCTCGGTGGTCGCAGGCCAGAAGTAGAGGCGCGGTCAGCACTCCGCGATGACGCGGGTTGTGTGTGACCGGCTGCGCATGATCTCGCGTGAACGGCTGGATAGATTCTAAACGCGCCGCATTGTGACCGCACCCTGACGTCCTGTAGGTCCGCATCTCGTTTGCCGATGACATGCGGCTTGAGATGTTGCAGCTGCCTGCGCCCGAATGCCGCAGCGTCGGCGATGTCGTCATGCATCAGCACTGAAATGAAACCGCCGATATGGAGTCGACATGCAGGTTCTAGGCTTCCGCGCCGCTACCGTTGCTTTTGCCTTGATCGCCGCATTTGCTCCGAACGGGACCAAGGCGGATGAAATCTCTCTGATCGAGAAGTCACTTCCCGGAGAGGGGCAGCGCCCGCAGGCGATCGTCGTCGGCCCTGATGGGAATTTGTGGGTGACGGAAGTCATCAAGCATCAGATTTTTCGGGTTACGCCGAACGGCGAGATGAGTTCCTTTCGCGTTCCGGGCGATCAGGTCGGAGTTATTCAGGGGATCACGTCTGGCCCTGACGGCAATCTTTGGTTCACGTCACGCGAAGAGAACGCCATTCGCCGGATCTCGACCAAAGGGGAATTCAACGGAACATTTGCGATCCCCTCACGGGCCACGGCACCCACGAAATTCAACACGGGATCATGGCCGCGCGGCATTACGGTCGGTCCCGATGGCCAGATCTGGTTTGCGGAAATGGCGGCGAATAAAATCGGCCGCGTGACGCTGACCGGTGAGTTTTTGGAATTCGCAATCCCGACGGAGAATGCCGAAGCTTACGGCGTGGTGACAGGTCCGGATCAGAATTTGTGGTTCACGGAAAGCGGGGCCGGGAAGATCGGACGACTCGACGTCAAGACAGGAAAGATCATTGAATTTCCGCTGGGTAATCCGAAGTCACGCCCGCGCGACATCACGGTTGGGTCGGACGGTCATCTCTGGTTTTCCATGAATGGCTCCGATCACATCGGCAGAATTTCTACAGGCGGCGAGATCAAGGAGTTTCCATTGCCAGCGGAAACGCGCCCCATTGGTATCGCCGCGGGTGCCGATGGGAATGTCTGGTTCACTGCTTTCAAATCTCACAAGATCGGGCGCATTACGCCAGCGGGTGAAGTTACGTTCTTCGATCTAAAGACGGAGAACGCGCAGCCTTTCGGCATGACGAAAGGGCCGAATGGTGTGGTCTGGTTTACGTCCCAGGCCAATCAGGTCGGGCACGTTCACGTCACGTCAAAGCGCCAGTGATGATCGTGATTGCGCGCGAGGGCATGCGAGCGCGTTGCTATCCAATCTGATAGTCTGCAAGGTTCCAGAGTAAAACAAAGTCCTGCAGAATTCATCGTCTGTGTCAAATCGCATGCGAACGGTAGTGAGTTGCATGCGGCGTTGCGCGCATGAAGCGGCGTGAAGCATTAGATAGAATCTAGACGCGCCGCATTGTGACCGCACCATGTCATCCTGTAGGCCCCTTTGAGTTAGTCGACAGAAGTCGACGATGTTTTTTGGGGCGACTATTCAAATGATGCGCAGGACTACACTTCACAGGAAAACCCTTTTAGCTGCAGCCAGTATGGTTGCGCTGTTATTGGACACCGGTGAGGGCGCCATTGCGCAGACGTCGCAAGCGCTGCCCGCCGTTGAAGTGCATGCGCCGACGCCGCGTGCGGTCCGTCGTGTCGCGCCGCGCCGAAATGCCGCAGTCACGCCGCGGGCAACGCCTCGGCCCGTGGAACGCCGCGTACCCGCGACGCCCCCGACCGGCATGATCGGCGCGCTGCCGGCGGCATATGCCGGCGGGCAAGTTGCGTCCGGTAGCCAGGTTGGTCTGCTTGGTAATCGCGGCGTGATGGATACGCCGTTCAACCAGACGAGCTACACGGCACAGACCATTCAGGATCAGCAAGCGCGCAAGCTCGACGACGTATTCGCGAACGATCCGTCGGTGCGTGTTACCGTGCCGCGTCTCAGCGGTTTCGATCGGGTCAATATCCGCGGCTTCAGCGTCGGCAGCGAGGGATACGGCATCAATGGCCTGTACGGCATTGCCTCGGCGTTCTCGCTGTCGTCGCTTGCGGCGATCGAGCGGGTGGAGGTGTTGAAGGGGCCGTCCGCGTTGCTGAACGGCATGCCGCCAAGCGGCGGCGGTGTTGGCGGCAGCGTCAACCTCGTGACCAAGCGTGCCGGCGAAGTGCCGTTCGCGCAGCTCACCAATACCTATTCGTCGATTTCGCAGTTCGGCACGCATCTGGATGTCGGCCGGCGGTTTGGCGAGTTCAAGGAGTTCGGCGTCCGCTTCAACGGCAGCTACAACGGCGGCAGCACCGAGCTGGCCAATCAGAGTCAGGAAGTCGGGAACGCTTTCCTTGGGTTGGACTATCGCGGCGAGCGCGTGCGGCTGTCCGCGGATATCGGCTACGAGCACAACAGGGTCACGGCGATGACCCGCTTCGTCGATATCAACGGACTTCGCGCGGTTCCGACGCCGCCGGACGCACGCGCGAACTACATGCCGAGCTGGGGCTTCTGGGATTCGGAATCGCGCTATGCGATCGTGCAGGGCGAAGTGGATATCACTGATAACCTGACGGCCTATGCACAGGCGGGCATCGGGACCAGCAACACGCGCTATCTCTATTCCGACATTCGCGTGACGAATCTGGATGGAGAGTTCAACGGATTGTCGCGGCGCAACAACCAGAAGCATGAGAGGACCGCGGCGCAGGTCGGATTGCGTGCCAATGTCGATACGGGACCGGTCAACCATGCGATCAATGTCAATGCGGGGACATCGTCGGCCGATACCGGGATCATCAATGTCTCCGGAGCCACGAACTTCTTTTCGAACTTGTACAATCCGCGCTCGGGCCCTGTTTCAATTCGCGATGTGGGTGCTCCGCGGACAACCAGTCTGTTCGATCTGACGAGCGTCGGCATTGCTGATACGATGTCGGTCTTGAACGGGCGTATCCAGCTGACCGTCGGTGTACGGCATCAGTATGTGGAGTCTGAATCCTTCGCCCAGGGAACCGGGATCAGGACGGGCGGCTACGATTCGTCAGCCACCACACCCGCCTATGCGCTGGTCATCAAGCCGCTGGAGAATGTCTCGGTCTACGCCAATTACATTGAGGCACTGGAGGCGGGGATCATCGTCGGGAGTGGGTATCAGAACGAGGGTTCGGTGTTGCCGCCCTATCGCACCAAGCAGCATGAGATGGGTGTGAAGGTGGATTGGGGACGCATCACGACAACGGTTAGTGCATTCGACATTTTGAAGCCGATGCAGTTGGTCGATAGTTCGGTTTCGCCGTCCATCCTTACGCAGTCCGGCGAGGTCCGCAATCGCGGCGTCGAGATCAATACATTCGGTGAGGTCACCGACGGTGTTCGTTTGCTCGGCGGCGTCATGTTCCTTGATGCGCGCCAGCAAAGGACAGAGAAGGGCGCCTATGATGGCCGCTACGCCTTCAACATTCCTGATACGCAGTTCAATCTGGGCGGCGAATGGGATGTGCCCTTCATTCCTGGGCTGACCCTGACAGGCCGGGCGATTTATACGGGGTCATACTGGTCGGACCAGGCCAACACGGTCTACGGCCCGAGTTGGACCCGCTATGACGCCGGTGCGCGCTACACGTTCGCATCGCCGTGGAATGCCAAGCCGGTGGTCGTGCGCTTCTCGGTCGAGAACCTGCTCGATACCAACTATTGGCAGGCCTCGACCAACGAAGGCTACGTCATTCTCGGTGCGCCGCGGACTTACATGGTCTCGACGACGTTCAATTTCTGATATCGTTGATCGTCTGCGTGTCAGATCGGTCTGACGAGCGGCCACTGTGATGTCGGCCGCAGCTTTTGCTTTTGGTGAGCGCGTATTCACCTGCTCAGATGTGCGTGGCGTTTCGCCATGCGGTTATTGCTGCTCCGGCTTCACCTTGCCGATCTCGACAACCGTCTTCCAGCGGGTGAGCTCTTTTTCCAGAAAGCTCTGAAATTCCGCACTCGTATTGGCGACGACCTCGAAGCCGCTATCGGTCAGCCGCTTCCTGAGATCGGGCGAGGTGAGGGCGGTGGTGATCGATGTCTCGAGCTTGGTCTTCACATCGGCCGGAAGGCCCTTGGGCGCGACGAAGGCCTGCCACGAATAGATATTGAGATCGTCGACGCCGACTTCCTTCATCGTTGGCGTCTGCGGGAATGAATCGGAGCGCGTGTCACTGGTAACGGCCAGAATTTTCATCTTGCCGCCTCGGATGTAGTTGGCGACTGCGCCGAGATTCTGGAACGAGACGTCGACATGCCCGCCCATCAGGTCCGTATGGGCCTGCGAGCCGCCCTTGTAGGGCGTGTGGATACCGGTGGTCCCCGTTTTCTGCCAGAACAACACCGCCGTCAGATGGTCGGACGAGCCCACGCCCGATGAGGCGAACGTGACCTTGTCCGGATTCTTCTTGAGATAGTCGATGAGTTCCTGGACGGTATTGGCCGGGAAATCGGGGCGGGTGATCAGCACGTTGGGATTGCGCACAGCGACACTGAGCAGATCGAAATTCTGGAGCGGGTGATAGCCCGGGTCCTTGTAAAGCACCGGATTGATCGCGATGACCCCGATCGAGCCCACCATCAGTGTATAGCCATCCGGCTTTGAGCGAGCGAGTTGCGTTGCGCCAATGGAGCCGTTGGCGCCGGGTTTGTTCTCGATGATGAAGGACTGCCCGAAGCTTTCCTGCATCTTTTGTGTGGTCATGCGCGCTGTCGTATCGCTTGCTCCGCCGGCTGTGAAAGGCACGATCACTGTGACGGATTTCGAGGGATAGTCTTGCGCGATGGCCATGCCCGGCACTGTCAGACAGAATGCCGCCGCGGCGAGATGGCTGAATTTCATCTTCGTTTCCTCCACTGGAATGCTTCTGTTTATTGAACAGGCGACAATCTCCGTGTCGCTCTTGTCTGGACGGCTCATCCATGTGCTGAGGAGAATCGCGGACCCAGTTCAGATCGGCCGTGTCGACGCGCCAATATAGCGACCTGCAACCTTTAGTATAGGTATGGGCGGGCGCCTCCCAAGCGGCCATTTGACGCTTGAGTGTCATGCCATGGGCGTTGGCTCGGCCCGCTCAGGCGGGAAGCAATCGACGCCTAGGCGGCCTCGGAGATTTCCGCTGGCCTGTGTCTGCCGCGGAGTGGGATGGTGACGCAGACCACGGTGCCGGTGCCGAGCTTGGAGCGCAGCTTCATCGATCCGCCATGCAGGTTGGTGAGCGATTTGGCGATAGCGAGGCCGAGGCCCGAGCCGTGATAGGTCTTGGCGAGCTGGCTCTCGACCTGTTCGAACGGGCGCCCCAGACGCTTCAGCGACTGCGGGGCGATGCCGATGCCACTATCGGCGATCATCAGGGCCACGGAGTCGCGTAGCACGCGGCTGCGCACGGTAACGCGGCCGCCATCGGGTGTGAACTTCACGGCATTCGAGAGCAGATTGACCAGGATCTGCTTGATGGCGCGGCGGTCGGCCACCACCGGTGCATCGGCCGCGATGTCGGCGCTGAGTGTCAGATTCTTGTCGTCGGCGCGGCCGGAGACGACACGCAGCGCTTCGGACAGCGTCTGTCCGAGATCGAGCGGCTCAAGGTCCAGCTGCATACGGCCTGCCTCGATCTTCGACATATCGAGAATGTCATTGATGACTTCGAGCAGGTAGTGACCGCTGGTGAGAATGTCGTGGCAGTATTCGGCATATTTGTCGGAGCCGAGATTGCCGAACATGCCGCTGCCCATGATTTCCGAGAAGCCGATGATGGCATTCAGCGGCGTGCGCAGTTCGTGGCTCATATTGGCCAGGAATTTCGACTTGGTCTGGTTCGCTTCCTCGGCGCGGTTCTTCTCGTCGGAATATTTCTGGGCGAGGTCCGCAAGTTCGAGCGCCTGTTTCTCCAGCGCGGCCTGGGAGTGCTTGAGATCGATGACGCTGGCGCGAAGGCGCAGATCGTTGTCGACGAGCTTGTGCTCGTGCTCCTTGATGCGGGTGATGTCGGTGCCGACGGAGACGTAGCCGCCGTCCTTGGTGCGGCGCTCGCTGATATGCAGCCAGCTGCCGTCCTCGATCTGCGCTTCGAATGTCCGGGCGCCAGGGGCCGCAGCGCCGGATTCCGCGAGACGCGAGCGGACCTCGGGCATGCTGCCGACTTCGAGCACTGTCTCGTAGGACGTCCCCGGCGACACCGCCGAGTCCGGCAGCTTGTGCAGGCGCTGGAAATGCGAGTTGCAGAGCACCAGGCGATCTTCCGCGTCCCACAGCACGAAGGCTTCGGGGATGGTCTCGATGGCGTCGCGCAGCCGGACGTCGGCCTCGACGGTCTTCTCGGCGAGGCTCTTCTGTTCGGTGACGTCGATGGCGATGCCGATCAGGTGCTGGCTGCCATCGTTCTGGCCCTGCGCGAGTTCGCAGCGCAATTGCAGCCAGATCCAGTGGCCGTTGCTGTGCTGCATGCGGAAGGTCTGGTCGATGTGATCGATCTTGAACGAAATCAACTGATCGGCGATCTCGAACAGGTTGATGTCGTCGGATTGTACCAGCGCGTTGACTTCGCCGAAGGTCAGCAGGTCGCTGCGGCTGTCGAGGCCCAGCATGGTGAACATCGACTGCGACCAGAAGATGCGGCCGCGCGACAGATCCCAGTCCCACAATCCGCAGCGGCCGCGATTGAGGGCGGTGTCGATACGGCCGCGTACGGCGTCGTTGATCGCGTCGCCTTCGCGGGCGCGGGTCGATTGCCAGTGGAAGGCGAAGCCGAGGATCAGCACCACGAAACCGGTGGTGGCCGAGAGCGTGATCGACAGCGCGGAGTCCGAGCGCCAGATCGGCTCGTTGTTCTCCTGAATGACAACTACCTGACCCGGCAGCGCCTTGACGATGCGACGGGTGGCCAATGCATGGCTGTTGTCGGGCAGTTTCACATCGACAACGTCAGTGCGTTGACCCTGGGCAGCCATTGCCTGCGTCGCGCTGAGGACGTCGAGGATGCGATTGGCATCGCCCGGTGGCGGGTCGATCGGCACGCGCGCGAGAATGCTCTGATCGGCGCCCAGCACGATGACGTGGCGTCCCCCAGCGATCCCCCAGGATGGGATCAGACTGGGCAGCAGGCTCTGCAGGCGCTCGACGGCAGCAGAACGATCCTGACGAATGGTGCCGTTGCGTTCGAGACGCTCGGCGAGCAGATCGGCGAGCGCTGCGAGATCGCGCTTCATCGAGGATTGCTTCTGCCGGCTCTGATCGACCACCTGCACGAAGGCGCCGAAGAAGATCGTGACGAGAAAAGCGATGATGAGTGTGGGGACGGCCCGGCGAAGTGCCGGCTCTGCGATCAGCAGCCTGTGATAGGCCGGCTTCGCGATAGACTGCGCCAATCCTTTGATCGAATCGGATTGGACGCATGCGTTGTCCGCATGCGCACGCGCCATACCTAAGCCCCCTCGAAGAATCTCGCCCGCGTCGCTCGAAACAACTGCCCCGCCACTTCGAATCGCAAGACCAATAAGAATCCACTTTGCGGGGGCTGTCGAGAGTCAACGAAACGTTAACGTGAAATAAATCGTATCCACCGGAGAATTTCATCACTGTTCGGTACTTGCATGAGTCCGAAACAGGAACGCCGCGCATGAGAATCACGCGCGGCGTTGAAATCAATGACTCGCAGGGCGCGCGTTACAACGTGACCACGATCTTGCCGAGATGCTTGTTGGCTTCCATGTGGTCGAACGCCGTTCCGATGTCGTCGAATGCGTAGACCTTGTCGATCGGCAGTTTCAGTTGGCCGCCTTCGATGGCGGGCCAGATGTCCGCACGCACCGCACTGAAGATGTCGCGAATCTCCTGCAGTGACCTCGTGCGGAAGGTCACGCCGATATAGTTGATGCGGCGTGCGGCATGGAGATCGAAATTGAAATCGCCATGGGTGCCGCCAAGCCGGCCGACATTGACGATGCGTCCCATCACCTTCGTGGCTTTCAGGTTCTGATTGGCGACGGGCCCCGAGATCTGGTCGACGATCAGATCGACGCCGTCGCCACCTGTGGCCTTGAGCACTTGATCGACCCAGCCGGCATCTTTCGAATCGATGGCGAGGTCGGCGCCGAAGTCCTTCAGCCGGGCGCGACGTGCGGCGTCGGTGGATGAACCGATCACCGTCTTTGCGCCCTTGAGCCTGGCGATCTGCAGCGCCATCAGGCCGACGCCGGAACTGGCGCCCTGGATCAGGACCGATTGGCCGGGGTGCAGTCCGCCATTCGTCACCAGCGCATTGTGCATCGTGGTGATGGCGACGGGCAGGGTGCAGGCATCCTCGAAACTCATGCTGGCCGGTATGTGGAACAGCCGGCCGTGATCGGTGACGGCGAATTCGGCAAAGGCCGCACCACCGGAACCCATCACGCGATCCCCGACCTTGACGCCCTTGGCCTCCGGGCCGAGTTCGGCGATCTCACCGGCCCATTCCATTCCCAGCACCGTGCCGACACCGCCGGCAGCGCCGTGGACGTGGCCTTTGGTCATGCCGAGGTCGGCGCGGTTGAGGCCGCAGGCCTTCACCTTGACCAGCACCTGCGAGCCCGTGGGTGAGGGTTTCGGGGCATCACCGATCGCAGCGCCGTTGGCGCCGTAGACATAAGCTTTCATGGCTCTGCTTTCCGTTCCGTCTATTCAGCGGCCTGGCGCTGGCCGCCACCAAGCATAGCTTCGAAGCGTGCACGGATAATCGTCTCGGCATCATGCATGATGCGCGAGACGAGCTCCTGGCAGCTCGGGATGTCGTGGATCAGGCCTTGGACCTGGCCCGCCGACCAGATGCCGTCTTCGGCATCGCCGTGCGAATAGACCAGCTTGCCGCGGGCACCGGCGACGAGCTCCTTGATCTGCTCGAAAGTGGCGCCTTCCTTCTCCATGGCGACGACCTGTTTGCTCACCGCGTTCCTGGCGACGCGCGAGGTGTTGCGCATGGTGCGGAAGATCAGGTCGGTCTCGCGCTCATCATTGGCGACGATGCGCTCCTTCACCAGCTGATGGATCGGGCTTTCCTTGGTGCACATGAAGCGCGTGCCCATATTGATGCCCTCGGCACCAAGCGCCAGCGCGGCGACGAGGCCGCGGCCATCGCCGAAGCCGCCCGAGGCGATCATCGGGATCTTGATCTTGTCGGCTGCGGCCGGGATCAGGATCAGGCCGGGGGTGTCGTCCTCACCGGGATGTCCAGCACATTCGAAGCCGTCGATCGAGATGGCATCGACGCCCATGCGCTCAGCGGAGAGGCCGTGGCGTACGCTGGTGCATTTATGGATGACCTTGATGCCGTGCTTCTTGAATTCGGTGACGTGTTCCTGCGGCTTGTTGCCGGCGGTCTCGACCACCTTGATGCCGGCCTCGATGATGGCCTGGCGATATTCCGCATAAGGCGGTGGCTTGATGGTCGGCAGAATGGTCAGGTTCACACCGAACGGCTTGTCGGTCATATCGCGGCAGCGCGCGATTTCCTTGGTGAGGTCTTCCGGCGTCGGCTGGGTCAGTGCGGTGATCAGACCAAGCGCACCGGCATTGGCCACTGCGGCGACGAGCTCGGCCCGGCCGACCCATTGCATGCCGCCCTGGACGATCGGGTGTTCGACACCCACGAGCTCGGTGAAGCGCGTCTTGATCATGATTGGTCCTCTGTTCCCTCGCAGGCGCATCGGGTGTGCCCGATGTGGCTTGTTGATCTTTCGGGGGCGGAGGATGCCGTTGCACCGCCGGAATGTCCATCGGACAGCCGGCGGTGCGCCATGCGGATAGTGCGGGGCGGGTGCCTAATTCCTATTGGTGGAATTCGTTATGCAGCGCGCCGATCCCATCGATGGCGATGGTCACGGTTTTGACCGGCTCCTTCATCACGCCGACGCCGATGGAGGTGCCGCAGCAGATCAGATCGCCGGGCGGTCTGGAACGCGAAGTGAGCTTGAGGCTAGGCCTCAGGCGACCGCTGCATGCGCTTGCGGTGCATCCTCATGGTCGAGCGCTCTGCTGATGTCGCGGATGCTGATCACGCCGATCAGCGTGTGATCGTCGATGACCGGGACATGCCGAATGTGATGCTTGTTCATCAGGTGGCGGACGTGTTCGAGCGTGTCGGTCGAGTGGCAGGAAATCAATTCCTGGACCGAGATCATATCCGAGACCTTGCGATTGACGCCGGCGGCGCCGTGTTCGGCGATCGCGCGAACCACGTCGCGTTCGGAGAACATGCCGACCGCGGTGTTGCCCTCGGTGCGGCACACGTCCTTCACGACCAGTGCGCTGATATTGCCTGTCCGGAGCAACTGCGCCGCGATGGCGACGGTCTCGTTCATGCGGACAGTGGCGATACGGGTGCTCTTCCTACGCAGGATATCTCCGACTTGCATGGCAATAACCTCCCTTGGCTGATCGGCTGAGGATCGATCTTGTAAGCGCAAGATTGGTATACGGTATGCCAGTTGTCAACGCAGAAACCAGCATATCGAGGGGCGGTGGATCAAGAAAGAAAGTCAGTGTTTCTGACGTTTATTTGCTGCGTGGCGTGTGTTTTTCGACCTGCTTCTATCGCACCGGCGAATCCAGTTGGGTGTCTGGCATGCCAGTTGGGCATGAAAAAAAGGGGCGCACTCGCGTGCGCCCCTTCTCGGCATAGCCCGATCGATCAGGCGGTTTTGGCGCTCTGCGGTGCCGCTTCCGTCACCACAGGTTCGCTTCCCAGAATGAATGCGCGCCGCATCGGCTTGATGACGAACAAGGCGAGCAAAGCGGCCGTGGCATTGAGTGCAACGGCGATCACAAACACGGCCTGCCATCCATAGCTCGCTGCAATCAGGCTCGCGAGCGGTACCAACAATGCCGCCGTGCCCTTCGCGGTGTAGAGCATGCCGTTATTCGTCGCGGCATATTTGGCGCCGAACGTGTCGCCTGACGTCGCTGGGAACAGACTGTAGATCTCACCGAACACGCCGAAATAGACCGCCGTCGCCAGTACGAAGACGAGTGGGTTGTGACCATAGGCCGACAGCGTCAGCAGCATCACCGCGGCGGTGCCGAAGGCGATGAACATGGTGTGTTCACGGCCGATCTGATCGGACAACCAACCGAAGAGCGGGCGGCCGAACCCGTCAAAGATGCGATCGAGCGAGATGGCGAAGGTCAGTGCTGCCATCTGGAAGCCGGCCAATGTCACCGGAGAATTCGCAATATTGTAGTCGTGCGCGATGGGCGCGATCTGCGCTGCGGTCATCAAACCACCGGCGGCGACCATCACGAAGACCAGATACATGACCCAGAAGATCGGGCTGCGCAGCACTTGCGGCGGCGTGAAATCCGTCTTGGTCTGCGGCAGATTGAGTTGTTTCCTCGTCACCGGCACGGCCTGCCCAGGCGGACGCATGAAGAAGGCGAGCACGAACACGATCAGGCCTTGACCGATGCCGAAGGTGAAGAAGGCATGTTGATAGCTGCTCTCCGCAATCATATGCGCGATCGGCACGACGGTGATCGCAGCGCCAGCGCCGAAGCCTGCTGCTGTGGCGCCGGCAGCGAGGCCGCGGCGATCGGGAAACCACTTCAGGGCGTTGCCGACGCAGGTGCCGTAGACGGAACCTGCGCCGATGCCGCCGACGACGGCGCCGGCATAAAGCATCACCAGCGAGTCCGCATAGGAGTTCAACACCCAGGCGAGGCTGATCATGGCTCCGCCGAACATGATGACGACGCGCGGACCGTATTTATCGACGAACCACGCTTCGACCGGCACCAGCCAGGTCTCGACGACGACGAACAGCGTGAAGGCAAGCTGGATCGCGGCGCGACCCCAGTGATACTTGGCGTCGATCGGATCGACGAACAGCGTCCATCCATATTGCAGGTTGGCGATCATCGCCATGCAGACGATGCCCATCACGAGTTGGATCCAGCGGAAGCTGCCGGGTGGGTTGGACGCGGTGGTGAAGTCTGGCTGAGCCATCGTGTTTCCTCCGATGCGCGCTTTTTCCCTTGCGGCGTGGTGTCGCTAAGGTTGTGGCGTATTGCCGCAGGCGTCGCTTGGTCGAAGACTGGTATATTATATTCCACGATGCAAGGTGGTCTTGGCCGATTGTTGCGTGAAGGCGATCACGCCTTGGCGAGCAGCGCATCGCCCACGCAAAACGCGCCCAGCCGGGGCTGAGCGCGTTGTTTTCTTTAGTCTTTTTGCGTTTTTAGGTCGCAAGCGCCTTGCTGACGACGACCTTACGCCAAGGCTTCAGCACCGCAATGGCGAGCAGTGAAGCCAGGATGTTGGCGCCGGCTGCAATGAGAAAGACGCTGTCCCACGTGCCCGATGACTGCTGCATGTAGTTCGCAACCGGCACCAGAAGTGCTGCCGTCCCCTTTGCCGTATAGAGCAGGCCGGCATTGGTCGTTGCGAACTTGGAGCCAAAGGTGTCGGTGCAGGTCGATGGGAAGAGCGAATAAATCTCACCCCAAGCGAAGAACACGAAGCCCGACAACAGCACGAACCACAGCGGATCGTGACCCCACATATACAGCGCCCAGATGCCGACGCCTTCCATGCCGAAGGCGATGAACATCGTGTTCTCGCGGCCGATCATGTCGGAGATCCAGCCGAAGAACGGGCGTGTCAGGCCGTTGAGTACGCGGTCGATGGTGGCTGCGAAGGTGACCGCCGTCATCGTCATGGCCATCAGCGTGACGGGTACGTTGTCGATCTTCCAGTCGGCCGCAATGGGCTTCAGGTTGGCCGTCACCATCAGGCCGCCGGCACCGACGATCACGAACATGAAGTACATCAGCCAGAAGATCGGATGGCGGATGACTTCTGTCGGCGCGTAGTTGCGGCGGGTCTGGATCACGTTGGCGTTCTGCGTGACCGCCGGTACCTGTCCAGCCTTTGGCGCGAACAGGAAGAAGGAGAGGATCACGATGATGATGCCTTGCCCGAGACCGAAATACAGAAATGCGGTCTGGAAGCCGGAATCCTGGATCATGGCCTGGATCGGCGCGACCGTGAGGGCGGAGCCGGCACCAAAGCCTGCAGCGGTGATGCCAGCCGCGAGGCCGCGCTTGTCAGGAAACCACTTCAGGGCATTGCCGACGCAGGTGCCGTAGACGCCGCCAGCGCCGATGCCCGCAACGATCATGCCGAGATAGAAGCCGTTGAGCGTTTCCGCCTGTGCATTGATCGCCCAGCCGATGCCGCAGAGGATGCCGCCGATGAGGACGACGAGCTTCGGGCCGTATTTATCGACGAACCATCCTTCGACCGGCACCAGCCAAGTCTCGAACAGAACGAAGAGGGTGAAGGCCCACTGGATCGACGCACGATCCCAGCCGAACTTCTTCTGGATGTCGGGGACGAAGAACGTCCAGCCGTATTGATAGTTGGCGATCATCACCATCGCGCCAACGCCGATGGCGAGTTGTGTCCAGCGGTAGGCATCGCTGACACGTGCGGCAGCTGGCGCCACCCCGTGAACTGCATCAGTCATAGTTCCTCCTAAAGCGCTGTTCTATTGAGAGCTCGACAGCTGCGAAGGATAGTTTGGTATATGATATGCCAACTAACAAGCGAAATCTTGCCAATTTGCCGCTGCAAGTTTCGCATGACTGAATGCTGTACTGCGATACTACAAGACAGCACAAAGCCGGCGGTCCAGACCGCCGGCTTTTGGGTTTGAACAGTTATTTGTATCGTTACTTACGCTGCTGCAGTGCGAGTACGCAGCCGGGTGAAGCCGTTCTGGATCACCGACCAGAACAGCGCGATCAGGCCGAGGATCATGATGCTGCTGACCAGTGTGTTCGAGAAGAAGATCCCGAGCGATCCCTGTGAGCCCAGCAATGACTGCCGGAAGGCTTCCTCGGCCTTGTCGCCGAGCACGATGGCCAGCACCAGCGGGGCGAGGGGATAGTTACACTTCTTCAGTGCGTAACCGATGATTCCGAATACCAGCATCATCACCACGTCGAAGGTCGAGTTGTGGACGGAGTAAGCTCCGATCGCACAGAGCACCAGGATAAGAGGTGCGATGATGCTGAATGGAACCCGCAGGATCGCTGCGAAGATCGGCACGCAGGTCAGCACGATGATCAGGCCGACGAGGTTGCCGAGATACATCGAGGCGATCAGGCCCCAGACGAACTCCTTCTGCTCGACGAATAGCATCGGGCCAGGCTGCAGGCCCCAGATCAGCAGACCACCAAGAAGCACAGCGGCAGTTGGCGAGCCGGGGACGCCGAGCGAGAGCATCGGAAGCAGGGCCGCGGTACCGGCAGCATGCGCGGCCGTTTCCGGAGCGATAACGCCTTCGATCTCGCCCTTGCCGAAGTTATTGCCGTTCTTGGAGACGCGCTTGGCGATGCCGTAACTCATAAAGGACGCGGGTGTCGCGCCTGCGGGCGTAACACCCATCCAGCAGCCGATGACGCAGGAGCGCAATGACGTCATCCAGTATTGCGGCAAGCTCATCCAGGTACGTAGTACGACGCGAAGATCGATCTTCGCCTTGCCGCCCTGGAAGCGCAGTCCTTCCTCCATGGTGAGGAAGATCTCGCCGAGGCCGAACAGGCCGATGACGGCGATCAGGAAGTCGAAGCCATTGAGGAGTTCGGTCGAGCCGAACGTGAGCCGCAGCTGTCCGGTGATGGAATCGAGACCAACGGCGGCGAGCGCGAATCCGATCATCATGGCAGCGATTGTCTTGAAAGGTGGCTCCTTACTCAGCCCGACGAAACTGCAGAACGCCAGGAAGTAGACAGCGAATTTCTCCGCTGGCCCAAATCGTAAGGCGAAGCCTGCGACCAACGGCGCGACCAGGGTAATCATGACGACGGCGAACAGGGCGCCGACAAAAGAGGACGTGAAGGCGGCTGTCAGTGCTTCGGCAGCCTTGCCCTGCTGCGCCATCGGATAGCCGTCGAATGTCGTGGCCACCGACCATGGCTCTCCGGGTATGTTGAACAGAATCGAGGTGATCGCACCTCCGAACAATGCGCCCCAATAGATGCAGGACAGCATGATGATGGCCGATGTCGGCGGCATGCTGAAGGTGAGGGGCAGCAGGATCGCAACGCCATTGGCGCCGCCAAGGCCGGGCAGCACGCCGATGATGACGCCAAGCACGATGCCGAGCACCATCACCGCGATGTTGAATGGCTGCAGCGCGACCGCAAAGCCCTGGAACAGATTAGCAATTTCTTCCATTTCGAGTAGTCCTCAGAAAGAGACCGGCAGACGTAACGGAATTAAAGATCGCGGAAATCAGAGACCGAGCAGATCCTCGAGGGGCCCCTTGGGGAGCGGCACGAGAAACCAGCGTTCGAAGATCAGGTAGGTGACGACAGGCATGCCAAGAGAGATAGCGGCGATGATCGGCCACTCATATTTGCCGAGCCAACGCATGAACCATGCGATGAAAATCATCGACGACACATAGAGGCCGATGAACGGCAGGACGCCGACATAGATGCCGGTGGGAATGACGACGCTGAAGACCTGGCGCAGCTGGCCCCATTCGGCGAACAGGCTGTCGTCGTCCTCGCGCAGCGTGTTCCAAATATTGACGAGGCTGGAGATGATAATGAACAGCCCAATATAGAACGGAAAGAATCCGGCTTTCGGTCCCTCTGCGCCCCAGTTGATGCCGGCCTTGACGCTGCCATAGACGACGATGGCGCCGAACAGGCCGATGACGGTGGTGACGCCGGCTTCGACCGATTTGTGAGACGGGCCTGCGTTGTGAGATTTCTGCGTGGTCATGGACAACTCTGTGTGAGAGATCTGCGTCGATCAGCATGTCGCATGTGCCGGACCTGATGTGCGATCAGGTCCGGCCTCATAGCGCCCGCGTCAGTTGGCTTGTGCGAGGAAGCCGGCTTCCTTCATCAGGGTCTCGTGGCGCTTCTCTTCGGTGCCAACCCAGCTGGCGTACTCGCCGCCGGTCATGAAGGTCGTGTTGAAGGCGCCGCTCTTCATCAGGTCCTGCCACTCGGGCGTCGCGCGGACCTTCTTGAACAGTTCGACATAATACTCGATCTGATCCTTCGTCGCTTTCGGCCCCATGAAGATGCCGCGCAGCATCACATATTCGATATCGAGCCCCTGCGACTTGCAGGTCGGAATGTCCTTCCAGCCCTTGCCGTCAGCAACCTGCTCGTCATAGGCCATCGGCTTGCTGTCGAACACGCAGAGCGGACGCACCTTGCCGCCGCGCCACTGCGCGACAGCCTCGATCGGATTGTTCACGGTTGAATCGACATGCTGGCCAACGAGCTGCACCGCGACTTCACCGCCGCCCTTGTAGGGGATGTAAGTGAACTTGCTGCCGATCGCTTTCTCGACTGCGACCGTGATGATCTGGTCTTCCTGCTTCGAGCCGGTGCCGCCCATCTTGATCGTGCCGGCCGGTGCGGCCTTCACGGCGTCGATATAGTCCTTCACCGTCTTGTACGGTTTGTCGGCATTTACCCACAGTACGAACTCGTCGAGCGCCAGCATCGCGACTGGAGTGAGATCCTTCCAGTTGAAGGGAATGCCGGTGGCGAGCGGTGTCGTGAACAGGTTAGAGAGCGTGATGATGATCTTGTGCGGATTGTTGTTCGCCGACTTCACGTCGAGAAAACCTTCACCGCCCGCGCCACCCGACTTGTTGATGACGACAAGCGGCTGCTTCATCAGACTGTGCTTGGTGATGATGCCCTGAATGGTGCGCGCCATCTGATCGGCGCCGCCGCCGGTGCCCGCGGGAACGATCAATTCGACGGGGCGCGTCGGCTCCCATGCAGCAGATGCCGGGAGAGACGCTCCCAGGCAGAGAATGGATGCAGCGGCGGCCAGCGTGAGACATGAACCTAGGCGTTTCATTTTTTCTCTCCCATTCGTTTTGATAGCGTCGATCGTTCGTCGACTTTGAAATCGTCAGTGCGTGGTCGGGTCTTCCTTCGAAAGTCCTGATTGCAGGTGTGCAAACACGCCCTTGCGTGCGCCATATGCGCACGTCAGACTGTCGAGCCTTGAAGCGGCTCGCCTGAAAAAAGGATGAGTGGGTCTGGATCGCTCTGTCATGGCGCATACGGCATTGCGTGCCCGCGAAGGCAGCGCAGCCTTTGTCCTCCCCAGGTATGCTTTCTATTCAGACGTGAAGCATTACCGTTCGCGCATTTTGGTATGCGATATGCCAAGCGGCAAGCGATTAGAGCCGTTAAAAGCCGGGCAGGCTGAAATGTCGCAGGGAATGCGAGGCGTCGCTGCGATGCAACTACACAAACAAAAAAACGGCCCCGGAAATCCGGGGCCAGTCGTCGGGAGGAACGCAGAGAATTTTGCGCGGGCTGGCCGCGCAAAATTAGTGAAGTTGCAGCCTTACAGACCGAAGCGGGGCAGGTCACCGTTGCGGGCCGAGATGCGTGCGCTGGCCATCAGCGCGCGATCGAGCGAGGCCATGAAGCGAGCGAAGAAGCTGGTGGACGTGGTGAGGTCGAGAGAAGCAGTCTTCGACATGATTTGATCCTTTGCTGGAGGCCGCCGCGTCTTGGCGCCTCATCATCTGGGATCAATGTACGTATACCAGATGCCAAGGACAATTGTCTTGTTTGCATGGCAGCATGAGGATTTTGCAGTGCGATATGGATCGATTTGATTTTCTTATTGAAGTTTGGCGCTAGCCTTTCGCAAAGATGGCGCCGCGGGCGACGGCCATCTCGGACAGATTGACGTTCGCCAACATGGGATGGAGGCTTGCCGACTATGTTAGCGAAGCGGGGGAGGGGCGCATGGCTACAACCACCGAACACAGGCTGACGTTCATGAGTGCCGTGGCAGTATATGCGGAGATCGAGGAACTACTGCCGCAGTTCGAGCGGCAGCACGGCATTGCGGTTCAAGCGAAGTACGACGTGAATCCGGCCGTTGCAAAGCGTATCATGGACGGCGAAGACTTCGACGTCGGGCTGACTAATCCCTGGTATGTCGACGAGATGATCTCGCTTGGGTGCGTTTTTCCGGATATCCACGTGCCGTTCGGGCGCGTTCCGCTAACGATCGGAGCTGCCGCAGCTGCGCCGGACGGCGTCGCCAGTTCACATGAAGCCGTGCGCAAGCTCCTGTTGAGCGCGGACTCGATCGCATACACCTCCATAGGGACCAGCGGGAAGACGTTCTTGAAAGCCGTCGAAATGATGGGCCTGCAGGAGCACATCCGAGATCGCTTGCGTCCGATGGGCGCTGGCGAGCCGCCGATCGCTGTCGCCAACGGCGAAGTACAGTACGCCATCGCGCCGCTTTCGAGGATTATAGCTGCTCCCGGCGTCGCACCCGTTGCGAACTTTCCGCCTGAACTCGGTCTGCACATCGATATGTCGATGTTTGTCCATCGGAAAAGCCGTCTTGAAAAAGCGTTGCAGCTTGTCCAGTTCCTTTCGGATTCCGGGCTGGACGCCTACCTCAGATCTCACGGCGTGTATCGTTACGAGCTGTAGCAACAGACCGCGAAAGTGCAGTGCGAGGCGACATCTCAGCTGTCATTGCGAGCGCGGCGAAGCAATCAGACGCCACAAACGAAGACTGGATTGCTTCGTCGCAAGGTTCCTCGCAATGACGGCTGAGCGGACAGCGCTTGGACGACGCGAAAAAGGCCGCACATTGGCGGCCTTTCGCGTGACTTGAATGCTTGCGCTTCGCCTTTACTCTGCCGCAACCTTGCGCGGCGGATCGAGTGCGCCGGAGTCGTGGATTTCGGCCACCTGATGATCGCTGAAGCCCAGCACTTGCTTGAGGATTTCGTCGGTATGTTCGCCGAGCAGCGGCGAACGGGTCACTTCGGTGGGGCTTTCCGATAGCTTAATCGGATTGCCGACCGACAGATACCTGCCGCGCTCGGGGTGATCGACCTCGACCACGGTGCCGGTGGCGCGGAGCGACTGGTCTTCGGCCAGCTCCTTCATGGACAGGATCGGACCGCAGGGGATGTCATCCTTGTTGAGGATTTCCATCGCCTCGAACTTGGTCTTGGTCATCGTCCACTGTTCGATGCGCGCGAAGATTGCGTTGAGCTTGGGCAGGCGCACCGCCGGCTTGGCATAGGCCGGGTCGGTCTTCCAGGTCGGTTCGCCGATCACGTCGCAGATCTTCTCCCACACCGGCGCCTGAGTGATGAAGTAGATGTAAGCGTTCGGGTCGGTTTCCCAGCCTTTGCACTTCAGGATGCGGCCGGGTTGACCACCGCCGGAGTCGTTGCCGGCGCGGGGCACGGCATCGCCGAACGGAATACCTTCGCCGAACTGGCTGTATTCCTTGAGCGGACCGTGAGCGAGGCGCTGCTGGTCGCGCAGCTTGACGCGCGACAGGTTGAGCACGCCGTCCTGCATCGCGGCGGTGACCTTCTGGCCCTTGCCGGTTTGCGTGCGCTGATACAGCGCGGTGACGATGCCGAGTGCGAGATGCAGGCCAGTGCCGCTATCGCCGATCTGTGCGCCGGTGACGAGTGGCAGGCCGTCGCGGAAGCCGGTGGTGGAAGCGGCGCCGCCGGTGCACTGCGCGACGTTCTCATAGACCTTGCAGTCCTCATAGGGACCAGGACCAAACCCCTTGATCGAGGCGACGATCATCTTCGGGTTGATCTGCTGGATCTTCTCGAACGGGAAGCCCATGCGGTCGAGCACACCGGGTCCGAAGTTCTCGACGAGAACATCGCACTCTTTCATCAGCGCGGTGAGGACTTCCTTGCCCTTCGGGTTCTTGGTGTCGAGGGTGATCGAGCGCTTGTTGTGGTTCAGCATGGTAAAATACAGGCTGTCCACATTCGGCACGTCCTGCAGCTGGCCGCGGGTGATGTCGCCGACGCCAGGGCGTTCGACCTTGATCACATCGGCGCCAAACCATGCCAGCAACTGCGTGCAGGTCGGGCCGGACTGAACGTGGGTGAAATCCAGAATGCGAACGCCTTTGAGCGCCTGTGTCATTGTTTTGCTCCCGTAAACTAGTTTTGCCGCCTCGGCATATGAGAAAAGGAGGCGGGGTCTCGCGACCCCGCCGGATGCGGTGTTATTTCTTCTTGCTGAGCACGCTCTGCGGATTGAGGTTGCCGATACGGCCGCTCTCGCTGCCGGCCGCCGGATCGATCACCGCATTGATGAGCGTCGGCTTGCCGGAATCCATCGCCGCATTGACGGCGCGCTTGAGTTCGTCGGGCGAGGTCGCGTTCACGCCGACGCCACCAAAGGCTTCCATCATCTTGTCGTAGCGTGAGCCCTTGACGAAGACCGTCGGTGCCACATCGGAACCGCCGGTCGGATTGACGTCGGTGCCGCGATAGATGCCGTCATTGTTGAAGACGACGATGCAGACCGGCAGATTGTAGCGACAGATCGTCTCCACCTCCATGCCGGAGAAACCGAATGCGCTGTCGCCTTCGATCGCGAGGACAGGTTTGCCGGTTTCGACGGCCGCGGCGATGCAATAACCCATGCCGATGCCCATGATGCCCCAGGTGCCGACATCGATGCGCTTGCGCGGCTGATACATGTCGACGATGCCGCGAGCGAGATCGAGGGTGTTGGCGCCTTCATTCACGAGCATGGCATCCGGACGTTCGGCGATGATGGTGCGCAGAACGCCGAGCGCGCCGTGGTAATCCATCGGCGAATTGTTGTTCATCAGCTTCGGCGCCATCTTCGCGACGTTCTCGTCGCGCTTCGTGGTGACTGCTGATGTCCAGTCGGACGATGCCTTCTGCCAGCTCTTGCCCATGCCATCGAGCAGGGCGGTGACGCAGGAGCCGATATCGCCAACGACGGGCGCGACGATCTCGACGTTGGAATCCATTTCCTTCGGCTCGATGTCGATCTGGATGAACTTCTTGGGCGCGCTGCCCCAGGCTTTGCCCTTGCCGTGCGACAGCAGCCAGTTCAGGCGTGCGCCAATCAGCATGACGACGTCGCTGTCTTTCAGGACCGTCGAACGTGCAGCACCCGCACACTGCGGATGGGTGTCAGGCAGAAGGCCCTTGGCCATGCTCATGGGCAGGAACGGAATGCCGGATGTCTCGACGAGTGCCTTCACAGCATCGTCGGCCTGCGCATAGGCGGCGCCCTTGCCGAGAATGATCAGCGGCTTCTTCGCCGATTTCAGCACGTCGAGCGCGCGCTTGATCGAATCCGGGGCAGGGATCTGCGCCGGCGCGGCGTCGATCACCTTCACGAGCGACTTTTTGCCCGCATCGGCATTCATCACCTGACCGAACAGCTTGGCCGGTAGATCGAGATAGACACCGCCGGGACGGCCGGACACTGCGGCGCGGATGGCGCGGGCGAGGCCGATGCCGATGTCGGCCGCATGCAGCACGCGGAACGCGGCCTTGCAGAGCGGCTTGGCGATCGCGAGCTGATCCATTTCCTCGTAGTCGCCCTGCTGCAGATCGACGATCTCACGCTCGGACGAGCCGGAGATCAGGATCATTGGGAAGCAGTTGGTAGTGGCGTGGGCCAGCGCCGTGAGGCCGTTGAGGAAGCCGGGGGCGGACACAGTCAAGCAGACGCCGGGCTTCTTGGTGAGATAGCCGGCGATCGATGCGGCATAGCCTGCGGCCTGTTCGTGGCGGAACGACAGCACCCGGATCCCCTCGGCCTGCGCCATGCGGCCGAAGTCGGTAATCGGAATGCCCGGCACGCCATAGATCGTGTTGAGGCCATTGAGCTTGAGAGCATCGATGATCAGATGGAAGCCATCGGTCAATTCCTGCTCGGCGGCTGCGTTGGTATCGATGCTCTGGACTACTGCGGACATCCCGCTCTCCCTGACTTTTCTTGTGACTGTTGGTCGTTGCTCAATTGGACGTGGTGCGGAGTGGTGAACCGTCGCGAGACGGCGCTTACGTAAACAATTCCTGGCCGTGGGCTTCGACATAAGAAGCCAGACCGAGCGTGTGATCGCGCGCGCGCTTTTCCGCAAGCTCGGTGTTGCGCTCCTCAAGCGCTTCGATGATGGCCAGATGTTCGGGCAGGGACGTCGCCGTACGGTCCGTGCGTCCGATGGTCAGCTGACGATAGCCACGCACATGCAGCAGAATATCGTTGGTCATATCGACCAGCACTGGCGATTCGCTGAGCGAGATCAGTGCCTGGTGGAAAGCGATATTCGCTTTCGAATATTCCTCAACGTGGTCCTGTGGCAGACGGTCCTTGTTGAAGTCCTTGAAGAAGTCGCGCAGCGCCGAGATATCTTTCTTGCGTGCGGTGGTCGTGATCAGACGCGCGGCCATGCTTTCCAGCGCCGCCCAGGCGCGGATCATGTCGACGATCTCGACCTTGGTCTTTCTGACAACGACGATGCCGCGGCGTGGCACGGTCTTTACAAAGCCATCCTGCTCCAGCATCGCAATGGCTTCGCGGATAGGCGTGCGGCTGACACCGAGCCGTTCCGACAGAGCGCGCTCGTCGAGCATCACCGGATCTGGCGAGGTGTAGATGTCCATCTTAAGAATGGCTTCTTTCAAGGCTTCATAGGCCTTGGTCTTGAAGCTGGTCTCCGGTGCAATCCGAACGATCGCGATATCGGCTTCAGACATGACGGACGGCGCCTTGGTTTGTTTTCGCGTGGGCATGAATCATCTCCAGTCGAGATGTCCTACCACAGAAATAACGTCAATAATTTTTGGCATACCAGATGCCAGCGTGTCAAGATGACAGCTATTTCAGCAATTTTGCGCTGCAACGCGCCTTGACAATCAAGTTTCTGGCATACCAAATGCCATCAATCCGTCTATTGGAAAAGACGTGAAGGAGGAAGCCATGTCCCAATCGAATCTTGCCGTCAAAGAAGCAACACCATCGGCTAAACAGGCCGTCCGCAAAGTTCTCGATGCGGTCAAAGCCGACAAGCGCACCAGCCTGACCGCCCCCGAGGGCAAGCTTGTGTGTGACGCCTACGGCATTCCCGTGCCGAAGGAAGGCGTGGCCACCTCAGCCGCTGACGCTGCCAAGATGGCAAGCGGCATGGGCTTCCCGGTCGTGATGAAGATCGTCTCGCCGGACATTCTCCACAAGACCGAAGCGGGCGGCGTCATCGTCGGCGTCAAGACCGCCGAAGACGCGCAGAAGGCTTACGACACCATTCTGGCCAATGCCAAGAAGTACAAGGCCGACGCCAAGATAGAAGGTATCCAGGTTCAGCAGATGCTGATGGGCGGCACCGAAGTGATCATCGGTTCGATCACCGATGGTTCGTTCGGCAAGCTGGTGGCCTTCGGCCTGGGCGGCGTGCTCGTCGAAGTGCTGAAGGACGTCACTTTCCGCCTCGCGCCCGCGACCAATGATGACGCGCTGTCGATGCTCGATGGCATCCAGGCTGCCGAGATGCTGCATGGCGTACGTGGCGGCGATCCTGCCAATCGTGAAGCGCTGGCCGACATCATCGTCAAGGTGTCGCAGCTCGTCAGCGATTTCCCTGAAATGGTCGAACTCGATCTCAACCCGGTTTTCGCCACCAAGAAAGACGCGATTGCCGCCGACGTGCGTATCGTCGTCGATTTCGACTACAAACCGCGCCCCGCGCCGCGCTCCAACGCCGAAATCGTCACGGCGATGAACCGCATCATGATGCCGAAGGCCGTCGCCGTGATCGGTGCCTCTGCCGAAGATGGCAAGATCGGCAATTCGGTGATGAAGAACCTCATCAACGGCGGCTACAAGGGCGACATCTATCCGATTCATCCGAAGGCCGAAGAGATCATGGGCCGCAAGGCCTATAAGAGCGTCAAGGATGTTCCGGGCGTGATCGACACCGCGGTATTCGCGATTCCCGCCAAGTTCGTGGCCGGCGCGCTGATCGAATGTGGCGAGAAGAAAATTCCGGGCGCGGTGCTGATCCCGTCGGGCTTTGCCGAAGCCAACGAGCCTGCGCTGCAGGAAGAAATCGTCGCGATCGGCAAGAAATACGACGTGCGTCTGATGGGGCCGAATATCTACGGCTTCTATTACACCCCGGCCAATCTCTGCGCGACTTTCTGTACAGCCTATGACGTGAAGGGCTCAGCGGCGCTGTCGTCGCAGTCCGGCGGCATCGGCATGGCGATCATCGGCTTCTCGCGCTCCGCCAAGATGGGCGTGTCGGCCATCGTCGGTCTCGGCAACAAGAGCGACATCGACGAGGACGATCTGCTCGCCTTCTTCGAGCAGGATCCCAACACCACGATCATCGCGCAGCACTGCGAGGATCTGAAGGATGGCCGTGCCTTCGCGGAAGCCGCCAAGCGCGTCTCCAAAAAGAAGCCGGTCGTCGTACTGAAGGCCGGCCGTACCTCGGCCGGCGCCAAGGCGGCCTCGTCGCATACCGGCGCGCTCGCCGGCAACGACAAGATCTATGAGGACGTGCTGAAGCAGTCGGGCGTCATTCGCGCCCGCTCGCTGCGCCAGCTGCTCGAATTCGCCCGTGGCATTCCCGTGCTGCCGACGCCGAAGGGCGAGAATGTGCTGATCATCACCGGTGCCGGTGGTTCGGGCGTGCTGCTGTCGGATGCGGTGGTCGATAACGGCATGTCGCTGATGGCGATGCCGCCGGATCTGGATGCGGCGTTCCGCAAGTTCATCCCGCCGTTCGGCGCCGCCGGCAACCCGGTCGACATCACCGGCGGCGAACCGCCGATCACTTACGTCAACACCGTGAAGCTGGGCCTCACCGATGATCGCATCCACTCGCTGATCCTCGGCTACTGGCACACGATCGTGACGCCGCCGATGGTGTTCGCGCGCAACATGGTCGAGATCAAGAACGAGATGAAGGCCAAGGGCATCGAGAAGCCGATGGTGGCTTCGCTCGCGGGCGACGTGGAAGTCGAGGAAGCCGCCGAATATCTCTACCAGAACGGCATTCCAGCTTACGCCTATTCGACTGAACTTCCGGTCGAGGTGCTCGGCGCCAAGTACAAGTGGGCGCGGGGAGCGGGGCTTCTGTAAGCGGCCTTCCGATACACAAGAACAAAGCGCCGTCCGGGAAACCGGGCGGCGCTTTTTTGCGTTTGCGGTTCTGGCTATACGATCACCGGCTGTTCGGCGACGCCCTCACGGCCGAAGATGCGCAGATAGCGTTCGATCTCTGCAGGGCTGCTGCCGGTCGTCTTGGCCGGATTGTCCGAGAGCTTCACCGCCGAGCGGCCGTTGGCATAGGTGACCTTGCAGACCAGGCTGATTGGGTCGAGTGAATCGAGCCCGCGCGGATGCGCGCCGCGGAAGTCGTTGGTGGCCATGGTGCCCCAGCCGAAGCTCTCGCGAATGCGCCCGCGGAAGCGCTGATGCAGATCGATCATCAGATCGACTTCGAGACCGTCGCTGAACATTGCGCGCTTCTTGCGCGGATCTTCGCCACGCATGGCGTACCAGGCGATCATCTCTTCGCCCGCCGCAACCGGCTCCTTGCTGTCCATGCGCATGCCAGTCCATTGTGAGGCCCAGGGCGGCGCGTCGCGCAGGAACTGCGTCATGCCGAACGTATCGGGCAAAATGATTAGCAATTCGCCGTCATAGACCTCCTGCCACTTCGCCAGCACGTCATATTGTGCGGTCTTCAACTGTTCGTCATTCTCGGCGAGGCAGGCGAACACCATCGGCAGTTCGTGCGAATTGGTGCCGATTGCTTCGAATGAATGCTTGAAGGCGAGCAGGGCGTTCGACGTTCCGACGAAGCTGCGGCCAAGCTCGTTGGCCATCGCGTCCGTCACCCATTCCTGCCACAGGAAGCCATGGCGGCGACGGGTGCCGAATTCCGCGAGCCGCATGTCCGGATAGGATTTCAGCTTCTTGATCTTGTTCCAGATCTTGGTCTTGGTCTGGGCGTAAAGAATATCCAACTCGAACTTGTCCAGCGTGGCCATGGCGATCCGCGACCGCAATTCGCTGACGATGGCGAGCGCGTAGATCTCCCACATCGTGACTTCGGCCCAATCACCTTCGAAGGTGAGGACATATTGACCATCGATGGTCTCAAGCTTGTAGTCAGGCAACCTGAAGCTGCGCAGATATTCGATATATTCCGGACGGAAAATGTCGCGGCGGCCGTAGAAGCGGTTGCCGGCCAGCCAGATCAGTTCGTTCTCCCGGAATGAAAGCGTGCGGGCATGATCGAGCTGCGCGCGCAGCACCGCTTCCGGAATGATCTCGGCAAGGCGGACGGTCTTGGTCCGGTTGATCAGGCCGAAGGTCACGGGCACCTTCGGATAAAGCATCCAGATGAACTGGTGCATCAGGAATTTGTAGAAGTCGGTGTCCAGCAATGACCGGATGATCGGATCAAGCCGGTAGTTGTGATTGTGGACCCGGGTGGCGAAATCCATCATGGCAACGCCACTCCTGGTAACGTGCCTGATCGTGGCACCTGCACCGAAACGGCAGTGGCCGCATCGCTGACGCTGTCTTTGCAGCAGTTCATTAAATTGGCGTATCCGCCGGGTTTATCGATGTCAACGCAAGCGCTGAACCGCGCTTTCACAATCGAGGATTGTCGTGGCAGCCCAGCCTTTGTCGGTCTGTTTCTGGCCCTGATCCTGCATCTGCGGGCATTGCGCAGAATTGTTTGCATGCTTACGATTTCCACCCTGCAGGTGGGCGCCCCGAAACGATGAAGGACAGCACCATGAAAGTCGTCGATCTCTCCCACGTCATGAATATCCACACGCCCGGCTGGGTGGGCTATGCCGGCAACAAGATGTATTATGCGCAGAACCTGCAGACGCAGATGATCGTGGCGCAGCGGATCGAGACGGCGCTGCATGCCGGCACCCATTTCGACGGCGCGATGCACGCCACCGACGGGCGCAAGGGCGATATGGCCTCGCTGCCGCTGGATTACCTGTTCAATCGCGGCGTTGTCGTCGATATCTCCAGCCAGATGCACGACTGGGCGGTGATCACGCCGGAGATGCTTGAGAAGTCCGGAGCGGATATTCGCGAAGGTGACATTCTGATCCTGCACACCGGCTGGCACAAATATTACGAAGGCCAGGCGCAGCAGGATCTGGTGAAATACTTCTGCTATCATCCGGGCCCGAACCTCGACACCTTGCACTGGATGCTCGAGAAGAAGATAAAGTGGTTCGGTATGGACACAGGGTCCTGCGATCACTCGATGAATACTTCAATCCGCAATATGCGTCCGGACATCGCTGCGCAGTTCACCAAGAAGCACGGCAAGACGCCGGCTGAGTTCTTCGGCACTTTCGAATACACGCACAAGCTCTCGGGCCGGCATGTCTCTGCCGACATGTTCCCGTTCCACAACTACGCGTTTCAGGAAGGCCTGTTGCATGCCGAGAATATCGGCGGCGACATCGAGCTGATGCTGAACCAGCGCTGCCTGATCGGCGCATTCCCCTGGCGCTATGAAGGGCTTGAGTCATGCCCGTGTCGTATCCTGTGCTTCACTGATACCGGCGATGCGTCGGTGGAAGCCATGGGCAATGCCGCAAAGGCGATTATGGGGTGAGGGCGTAAGGCCTATCCAGGTCATTGCGAGGAGCGAAGCGACGCGGCAATCCAGTTCTTTCTTAATGAATGACTGGATTGCTTCGCTGCGCTCACAATGACGGCTGAGAGGTCAGCGTTTCAACCGCGCATCCGGCGCGTTTGCCTGCAGCGTATTCTGGATGCCTTCGCGGAGCAGGGGATAGTCGGCGCGATCCCAGTCCGCCATCCTGATATCGGCGAGCAAGGTCGCCGACTTTCCAAACACCACGATGCGGTCGCCCACGGCCATGGCTTCTTCGAGCTGATGCGTGATCAGGATCGCGGTCGATTTAAACTCTCGTGCCAGTTCGACGAAGGTCTTTCGCAGCTCATTGGCCGTGACTTCGTCGAGCGCACTGAAGGACTCATCCGCCAGTAGAATTTCAGGCTGGACGGCGAAAGCTCGAGCGATGGCCACGCGCTGGCGCATGCCGCCGGAGAGTTCGCGCGGATAGGCATTGGCGAATTTCTCCAGCCCAAGCCGTTTCAGCCAGGTCATCGCGCGCTCCTGCTGAACGTCTTCGGCGATGCCGATCAGTTCGAGCGGGAGCTTGATGTTGTCGAGGGCCGAACGCCACGGAAACAGCCGGTCCTGCTGGAATATCGTCGCGATCTTGCCGCGGAAGGCGTTGAAGTCGTCATAGGGTGTTTTTCCGCCGATGGTGATACTGCCGGCCGTAGGATGTTCGAGCCCGATCAACAGATCGAACAGCGTCGACTTTCCGCAACCGGTCTTGCCGACTATGGCGATGAGTTCGCCGGGATCGATCCGCAGTGACAACTGGTCGATGGCCGTAATCGATTGACCCGATGTGGTCTGGCGGAAGACCTTGCGCAGGCCGGAGATCTCAATGGGCGCTGAAGCTCCGGTCATGCCCGCCACCGCAATACGTGTGTTTCGAGCCTGACGAGCAATGCTTCGAGGAAGAACAGCAGCACGACCAGCACCAGCGTCCAGGCAAACACGTCAGCCACCGAGAACAATTCCTGCGCGACCGAGAGCTGATGCCCGATGCCGGTCACTGCGCCGACGAGTTCAGCGATGGTCACGACGCGTATGGCGAGGCTGAGCGTGATCTTCCAGCTCGTGATGATCCCCGGCGTGATCGCCGGCAGCATCAGCTTGTGAAAGAACTGCAACGGCGTCGGCCTGAATGAGCGGATCATCTGCTTCAGATCGCGCGACACCTCGCGCATGTTGTCGAGGGCATCGACGGTGAAGACCGGTGCGCAGACCACCACCAGCACGAAGACGATGCGGAATTCGACGCCCTTAAACCACAATACCGCGAACAGGATCCATGAGACGACCGGTACAGCCATCAGGATACGCACCATCGGGCGCAGATATTTCTCGACGCTGTCAGACAGATACATCAGCACTGCGACCAGCAGGCCGATGATGAATGACACGACCAGCGACAGCAGCACGCGGCCCAGCGTCACCGCAACGTCGAGCGGGGTGATCTTGGTCAGGCTTTCTGCAATACGGCCGAGGCCCGGGATCGCGAAAGCGGGGATGCCCAGCGATGGTGCCAGATAGGACATGACCTGCCATACCGCTGCGAAGAGCACGATCGATATGATCGTCTCGCGCGGCAGGCTGGAGATCATCAGGCTTCGCGGTGACCTTTCGAAGATCGGCTCCTCGAATGGCGTGGCAGGTCTCGGTTCGTCAGGGGGCATAGATGATCGCTTCGTCAGGCAGCTTTGGATGGAAGCCGGCGGCAACGGCGCGCTCGAACGTATCCCAGATGCTCTTGCGTTCGGTGGCGTCCCAGGCTGGCTTGGCGTCGAAGTCCCAGCGCTTGGCGAGCACGGCTTCCTTCAAGATGCCGGGCGGCAGCTTCACGGTCTCGACTGCGATCTTGTCGGCACCATCCGGATCGCTGCGCAGATATTTGGTGACGTCCGCCAGCGCCGCGACGAACTTCTTCGGCGCATCCGGGGCTTTCTTGATGGTGTCCTCGCGCATGGCATAGACCAGCTCCCAGCCGGTGGTGCCCGCGATCTCTTTCCAGCCGTCGTTGGCGTTGAAGATGATCTTCAGCGACGGATCGTCCTTCATCATCATAGTGGCGATCGGCTCGATGATCATCGCGGCATCGACGCGGCCGGCGGCAAGCTGGGCGCGCGCTACCGCGAAGTTGGCGTTGACCAATGTCATGTCCTTGGCCAGGTCCATCTTTTTGGACTTCGCGTAGATCGACAGGATCTGGAATTGCCCGCTGCCCATGTCGGCGGCGAGTTGCTTGCCTTTCAGGTCGGCGAGCGACTGGATGGCCGGGTCCTTGGTGATGATGACGAGATCGGCGAGCGTGGCACCTGTTGCGACGATTTGCAGCGGCACGCCTTCGAGGCGCAGCTTCTGGAAGTAGGTGGGGCCGCCGATCAGCGTGTCGATTTCGCCGGTGGCGAGGCCCGCATAATAAGAGGAGAAAGAAGGGTAGACCTGAACTTCGGCCTCGAAACCGTTCTTGGTATCGAACTTCTGCGCCTTCATGATGTTGATGATGATCGGCGCGAAGACGGGAAGTGTCAGACTACCCACGCGGATTTTTGTCGGCGCCTGCGCCTGCGAATTTGTTGCGAGCGCGGTGCTCATCAGCGTAGCAGCCGTGCCCATTGTGAAGGCGCGTCGCGAAAGTCCGGTCATGACATCTCCTCAAGAAACGTTGTGGCGCGTGGCTTTTCGATGGGTTTATGCGGCGTTGCGATATTTGTTTGTAAGCAAATGATATGCCAAAATTGAATCCACTAAATCCTCTTGCAGTCGTGAAATAACGCTACTAGCATTTCGTTTGTGTGCAAATGAAATCTGCTCTGACTGCAGGAGGCGACGATGCCGCACGTGACGACGCCCGACGGGACGCAACTCTATTATGAGGAAGTCGGTACCGGGAGTCCTGTGGTTTTCGTCCATGAGTATGCGGGAGATTACCGCACCTGGGAGCCGCAGCTTCGTTACTTCTCGCGCTCCTATCGTTGCGTCACCTACAGCCAGCGCGGTTATCCGCCATCGGATGTGCCGACCGATCCAGCACGTTACGGCCAGGATATTGCGCGCGATGACGTCATCGCACTGATGGATGCACTGAAGATCGACAAGGCGCATATCGTCGGTCATTCCATGGGCGCATCGACGGCGCTGCATGTCGGCATCCACTATCCGGACCGCTGTTTGTCGGTGACGGCCGCGAGCTGCGGTTACGGCTCCAGCCCCGATCCCGCTTTCGTGGAGCAGGGCCGTGCAGCCTCGCGCGAAACCGCCAAGATGTTCGAGACGGTCGATTTTCCGACCGCTGCAGCGCGTTACGCTGATGGTGCGACGCGTCAAACCCATAAGAACAAGGACCCGCGCGGCTTTGCCGAATTCGCACGTATGTTGGCCGATCACTCCCCGGTCGGGCACGCGTTGACCATGCGCGAGCTGCAGGCCAAGCGCCCGATGCTGTGGGAGATGAAGCCGCAACTCGAGAAATTCACGCCGCCACTGCTGATCATCGTTGGCGACGAGGACGATTGGTGCCTCGATCCCAGCATCTTCCTCAAGCGCACGGTGCCGACGGCAGGTCTTCTGGTATTGCCGCGTGCCGGCCATACCATCACCAGCGAAGAGCCGGCGGCATTCAATGCAGCGCTGGCTGAGCTTTTCCCGGCGGCCGAGTCCGGCCGCTGGATGTCGCACAAGCCGGCGGTCTGAACGATGAGCACGCCCGGCGATATCGTCATTGATATTGCGGACGGCATCGCGACGCTGCGTCTGGCCAATCCGGCCCGACGTAACGCGATCTCCACGGCGATGTGGAACAAGATCGCCGCCTTTGCCGGCGACGTCGCCACGCGCAAGGACATCCGCGTCGTGGTTATCCGCGGGGAAGGCGACCTGATGTTTTCCGCGGGCGCAGACATTTCCGACTTTGCTACGGCTCGATCAGGCGAGGGCAATGCCCGGGCCTATGACGATCTGGTCGAGAATACCTGCCTGGCGATCGAGGCGATCCCGCAACCGACCATCGGGTTAATCTATGGCGGCTGTATGGGCGCCGGCTCGTCGGTCGCCGCGAGTTGTGACATGCGCGTTGCTGCTGATGATGCCTTCTTCGCAGTGCCCGCCGCCAAGCTAGGTCTGGGCTACGATCCGCGCGGTATCGCCCGCTTCATCCGCGTGTTCGGCGCCGGTGCGACGCGGCAAGTCTTGTTCACGGCGGATCGTCTGCCCGCCATGCGCGCTCATGCGCTGGGCGCGGTGCATGTTATCGCACCGAAGGCTGACATTGAATCGCTGGCTGGCGAGCTTGCAAAGAAGATCGCCGGCAACGCGCCGCTGACCATCAAAGCCGCCAAGGCTGCGATCCGTGCACTGAGCACCAGCAACGCCGAACTCCTGGCGGAAGCCGAGCTGTTCTATGCTGCGGCCGATGCTAGCGCCGACTACGCCGAAGGCCGCAAGGCCTTTGCCGAGAAACGACCCCCGCGTTTTACGGGAAGCTGAATTTATCATTTCCATTTCTGCCAACCCAAGAAGGACACGCACATGGATCTCCAACTCAAAGGCAAATGCGCTCTCGTCACCGGCGGCAGCGAAGGTATCGGCAAGGCGATTGCGATGACGCTGGCCAAGGAGGGCGTCAATGTTGCCATCTGCGCCCGCCGCATGGAGCCACTGGAAAAGACTGCTGAAGAAATCCGCAACGCCTACGGCGTGACGGTTGTCGCAATCACCGCCGACCTCACCAAGGACGCCGACGCCAAGGCTTTCGTCGAGAAGGCCGCCAAGGAACTCGGCAGCATCGATCTGATGATCAACAATGCCGGTTCGGCACCGGGCGGCGTGATCGAGACGCTCACCGAAGCCGACTGGGAGCAGGCGCTGCAGCTCAAATTCATGGGCTATGTGCGCTGCCTGCGCTACGCGCTGCCGATCATGGTCAAGCAGGGCGGCGGTCGTGTCGTCAACCTGATCGGCAATGACGGCGTCAAGCCGTCATATTGGGAAATCGCGCCAGGTGCGGCGAACGCTGCCGGTCAGAACATGACCCTGTCGCTCGCAGGTCAGTATGGCCGTCACAATATCTCGTTCTGCGCCGTCAATCCGGGCCCGGTTCGTACCGAGCGCTGGGCCGGCCTTGTCAACGCGATGTCGCGCGACATGAAGATCTCCTACGAGGAAGCCGACAAGCTTGCGCCGGCCTCGATCCCGCTCGGCCGCATCGCCGAAGTCGAGGAAGTTGCAAATCTCGTCGTCATGCTCGCGTCGCCACTCGTGCAGATGGCGAACGGCACCATGATCGAAATCGATGGCGGTCAGGACAAGGCGCTGATGGATCGTTTCCGCGATCGATAGTCGTCAAAATCAGGCGCGCGGCGGCGGAATATCGCTGCCGCGCAGCTCTGCGAAATTCGGTCGCAGATGCGCGCGCATCGGCCGACATCAGATGATCAAAACTTCGGCGATGTGCTAGGCATGTTGCACCAAGACCGGTCTTGACAACGAAGAGGGTGCGCCGGACTATTTGCGTACAAACTAATTCGCGTTGCAAACATGGGGCTGCAAGCGACGCAAGGGCGAACGGTTGATCCGTTTCTTGCGAAGGCTTCGGCGAGAATCACTTCTATCGCAAACGTCGATCACAACGGAGTTCGATCATGATGACGGCTCGTTCCCTTCACTCACTCGCGATTGCCGGCACAATGGCCGGCGCACTGACATTGTCGTTCGGCCACGCGGTTCTCGCGCAGGACACGATCAAGATCGGTGAGCTCAACAGCTACAAGACACAGACCGCGTTCCTCGATCCCTACAAGAAGGGCTGGGAGCTGGCGATCGAACAGATCAATGCCAAGGGCGGCGTGCTCGGTAAGAAGCTTGAAGTGATCTCGCGCGATGATGGCTCGACGCCGGGCGATGCCGTGCGCGTGGCCGATGAGCTGGTGACGCGCGAAGGTGTCAACATTATCGCCGGCACGTTCCTGTCGCATATCGGTCTTGCGGTGACAGAATTCGCCGGCAAAAAGAAAGTGTTCTTCCTCGCCGCAGAGCCGCTGACCGACAAGATCACCTGGCAGAACGGCAACAAGTATACGTTCCGCCTGCGTGCCACGACCTATATGCAGGTTGCCATGCTGCTGCCGGATGCGCTGGCCGCCAAGAAGAAGCGATGGGCGCTGGTCTATCCGAATTTCGAGTATGGCCAGGCCGCGGTCGCGACCTTCAAGGAAATGATGAAGGCCAAGCAGCCTGACATCGAATTCGTCACCGAGCAGGCACCGCCGCTCGGCAAGGTCGATGCCGGCGCCGTGGTGCAGGCCATCGACGATGCCAAGCCGGACGCGATCTTCAACGTGCTGTTCGGCGCGGACTTCTCCAAGCTGGTCCGTGAAGGTACCACACGTGGCGTATTCAAGGATCGCACCGTCGTGAGCCTGCTGTCGGGCGAACCGGAATATCTCGATCCGGTGAAGGAAGAAGCGCCGGTCGGCTGGATCGTCACCGGCTATCCCTGGGACAAGATCAAGACCCCGGAATACCTGGCGTTCCTAACGGCCTATCAGAAGAAGTACAACGACTATCCGCGTCTCGGTTCGATCGTCGGCTATGTCACGATGACTTCGCTGGCTGCCGGTATCGCCAAGGCGGGATCAACGGACACCGACAAGCTGATTACGGCCTTCGAAGGGCTGAAGCTCGACAGCCCGTTCGGTCCGTTTATGTATCGCGCCAGCGATCATCAGGCGACGATGGGCGCTTACGTGGGCAAGATCGCGCTTGAAGGCGGCAAGGGTACCATGGACGACTTTAAATATGTCGATGGTGCATCGGTGCTGCCCAGCGACGCCGAAGTGAAGAAGCTCCGTCCCGCGACCGAGTAACAGGAAGTACGACGATGATCGCCGTTGATACTCTCCTCGCACGTTCAACGCGGGGAGGGGGATTCCTCCGATGAGTTTCAACGCGTTTCTGTTTCAGGCACTAAACGGCCTGTCGGCCGCCTCCGGCCTGTTCTTCGTGGCTGCCGGGTTGTCGCTGATTTTCGGCGTCACCCGGATCGTCAATATCGCTCACGGGTCCCTCTATATGATCGGGACCTATATCGCTTACAGCATCGCCACCAAGGTCGGCGGTGCCGTCGGCTTCTGGGGCGGCATTGTTCTGACCGCATTGCTGGTGGCCCTGATCGGCGCTGCGATCGAGATCCTTCTGCTGCGGCGGATCTATCGCGCGCCTGAGCTGTTTCAATTGCTCGCCACTTTCGCGCTGGTGCTCGTTATCAACGACGCGACGCTGTGGATCTGGGGCCCTGAGGATTTGCTTGGCCCGCGCGCGCCAGGCCTGACCGGCTCCATTGAGGTGCTCGGCCGCCGGTTGCCCACCTATGATATCTTCCTGATCTTCGTTGGCCCCTTCGTGCTGTGGATGTTGCATCTGGCTCTGGCCAAGACCCGCTTCGGCCGGTTGATGCGTGCGGCCACGCAGGACCGCGAAATGGTCGGCGCTCTCGGCGTCAACCAGGCCATGCTATTCACGGGCGTGTTCGCGCTCGGCGCTTTGCTCGCAGGTCTTGGCGGCGCACTGCAGATCGCGCGCGAGCCGGCGACGCTGGCGACCGACCTGATCGTGATCGGCGACGCCTTCGTCGTCGTCGTGGTCGGCGGCATGGGGTCCATTTCAGGTGCCTATCTCGCGGCGGTCATCATCGCCGAGGTCAAGGCGCTGTGCATCGGCCTCGGCGTCGTGAATTTTGGCGGCTTCACGGTCAATTTCTCCAAACTGACGCTGGTGGCTGAATTTCTCGTGATGGCTGCAGTGCTGATCGCACGGCCGTATGGCTTGCTCGGTCGGGAGCAGGTGGCTGTGCGCAGTGTCGCGGAGCCCGAAGAGCCGCTGCGTCCGGCGACAATGGCCACGAAGATTGCCGGCCTCATTCTTCTCGTCGTCCTCGTGTGCCTGCCGCTGATCGCCAAGAGCTCGCCCTATACGCTGGTGCTCGGCATCGACGTGTTGATCGCCGTGCTGTTCGCAACCAGCCTTCATTTCATCATGGGGCCGGGCGGCATGCATTCCTTCGGCCACGCGGCCTATTTCGGCCTCGGTGCTTACGGCGCAGCGCTACTTGTGAAATGGTTTGCTGCGCCGATGGGGCTGGCACTGGCGGCTGCGCCGGTGCTGGCGCTGGTCGGCGCGCTGCTGTTCGGCTGGTTCGCTGTGCGACTGTCCGGTGTCTATCTGGCGATGCTCACGCTCGCCTTCGCCCAGATCGTATGGGCGGCCGTGTTCCAGTGGGAAACACTCACCGGCGGCTCCAACGGCGTGCTCGGGGTGTGGCCGTCGGCGCCATTCGACAGCCGTGGGGCATTCTATTTCCTGACACTCGCGCTGGCCGCGCTCGGCGTGTTGTTGCTCCGCAAATTCCTGTTCGCGCCATTCGGTTACGCGATGCGGGCAGGGCGTGACTCCCCCTTGCGCGCTGAAGCGATCGGTCTCGACGTCAAGCGCGTGCACTGGCTGGCCTTCGCCATTGCTGGCGGCATCTGCGGCATCGCTGGTGGATTGTTCGCCTTCGCCAAGGGCTCGATCTCGCCGGAGACCATCGGCGTCAGCCGCTCCATTGATGGTCTCGTCATGGTTCTTCTCGGTGGCATCCAAACGCTGACCGGCCCGATTGTCGGTGCGTCGGTCTATGCGGTGCTACAGGATTTCATGATGCGTTCGACAGAGTACTGGCGTGCATTGCTTGGCGGCATCATCCTGCTACTAGTACTGGCCTTCCCGAGTGGCATCGTCGGCGGCTTCGTCAAGCTGATCTCACGTCGGAAGGCCGCATCATGAGCGACCTCGCCATTCGTTCGCTCTCGAAATCCTTCGGCGGCGTCCGTGCCGTCAACGAGGTCTCGTTCGACATCAAGCGCGGTGAATTTCTTGCGCTGATCGGTCCAAACGGTGCGGGCAAGTCGACGTGTTTCAACATGATCAACGGCCAGCTGCCGCCGGATTCCGGCGAGATCTGGTTCGAAGGTGCGAAGCTCAACGGCAAGAAGCCACGCGATATCTGGCGCCTTGGTATCGGTCGTACCTTTCAGGTCGCCGCCACCTTCAACTCGATGACCGTTATCGAGAATGTGCAGATGGCACTGATCTCCCACGCCAATCAGGTCTACCGGCTGTGGAAGCCGGCATCCTCGCTGCATCGCGAACGCGCGCTGGAACTACTCGCCCAGGTCGGCATGCAGGATGTCGCTGATCGGCCGAGCCGCGAGCTGGCTTATGGCGACGTCAAGCGCGTCGAACTGGCGATTGCGCTCGCCAACGATCCCCGCCTGCTGCTGATGGACGAGCCGACAGCCGGCATGGCTCCCAAGGAGCGCAATGATCTGATCGCGCTGGTGAAACGCCTGGTGATCGAGAAGGGCATCTCCGTGCTGTTCACCGAACATTCGATGGACGTGGTGTTCGCCTTCGCCGATCGCATCATCGTGTTGGCGCGGGGCCGGCTGATCGCCGACGGCGATGCGAAGTCGATCCGCGACAATCCGCAGGTGAGGGAAGTGTATTTCGGCACCGGCAAGACCTTCCAGAAATCGGAGGCCCGCTGATGAGTGCCCCGATGCTCTCGGTCGAAAATCTCGGTGCGTCCTACGGAGCCGCGCAGATCCTTTATGACCTCAGCCTGCAGGTCGGGCGCGGCGAAGTCGTCGCACTGATGGGCCGCAACGGCGCCGGCAAGACCACGACCATGAAGGCCATCATGGGCCTGATGGCGCAGTCTACCGGCAAGATCCGGTTCGATGGCCACGATATCTCCGGCCGGCAGCCTTACGAGATCGCGCGGCTCGGCCTCGGCTTCACGCCGGAAGACCGCCGCATCTTCTCCGATCTGACGGTGCTGGAAAATCTCGACATCGGTCGCCAGCCGCCGCGCAAGTTCAGCGACGGCGTGGCGGCGCCGGTCTGGACCGAGGAGAAGTTGCTGGCACTGTTTCCCAATCTTGGCGAAATGCCGAACCGGCCGGGTGGGCGGATGAGCGGCGGCGAGCAGCAGATGCTCACCGTGGCGCGGACGCTGATGGGCAATCCGCTGCTGATCCTGCTGGACGAGCCGTCCGAGGGCGTTGCCCCCCTGATCGTCGAACTGATGGCCAACACCATTCTCGAATTGAAAAAGGCCGGGGTGTCGATTCTGCTGTCGGAGCAGAATGTGCATTTTGCCGAACTGGTCTCGGACAGGGCCTATGTCCTCGAAAAGGGCCAGATCCAATGGGATGGCACCATGGCCGAGCTGGCGGAGAATATTGACATTCAACGCGCTTATTTGACGGTGTAACGACCAAAACTTCAACTGTCGCGGCAACCGAAGATCGTTCATAACTAGCAAGAGATCATCGGGGACGACATGGCGCAGAAACCGACCAAGCTGAAGGCCCTTCCGACCGCGGAGCCATCGCCGGACTATGTCCTCGACTCCCAGGTCGGCTTCCTGATGCGCGTGGCGATGCAGCGCCACACCTCCATCTTCATGTCCAACATGATCGAGGATCTGACCCAGACGCAATTCGCGGTGCTGGCGAAGCTGCATGAGGTCGGCCCGAGTTCACAGAACCATCTCGGGCGGCTGGTCTATCTCGATGCCGCGACCATCAAGGGGGTTGTGGACCGGCTGGGCCTGCGCGGATTCATCACCACCGGTAGCGACCCTACGGATCGCCGTCGCCGTGCAGTGTCGCTGACCGAGAAGGGCGCTCGTGTGGTCGATGCCGCAATCCGCGTTGCAGCGGACGTCAGCGCCAAAACGCTGCGCCCCTTGACCGCCGAAGAGCAACGCACACTGACGCGGTTGCTGAAGAAGATCACCTGATCACATCTTGCTATTGAGCAGGGCTTTGATCCTCTGCGGCGAGACCGGCAGCTGCGTGATAGCCCCGGGCTGGCCGAGCGCGTCGTCGATCGCCGCTGCAATCGCCGCGCCCACGGCATTGGTGCCGCCTTCGCCGGCGCCCTTGAGCCCCATCGGGTTGAGCGGGCTCGGCGCATCCTCGGAAATGATCACTTCGACATCAGGTACTTCGCGGGCCGTCGGCATCAAATAGTCGGCAAATGTCACCGCCAGCGGCTCGCCGCGGTCGTCGTAGGTGAACTCTTCATAAAGCGCACCACCAATGCCTTGGGCCACGCCGCCAACGATTTGGCCATCGACCAGCATCGGGTTGATCGCTTTGCCGATGTCATAGGCGACGAGATAGCGCTCGACGCTGACGCCGCCGGTATCGCGCGCCAGTGAGACGACGGCGACATGGACGCCGTATGGGTAGGTCATATGCTTGGATTCGAACGATGCTTCGGCGAACAGGCCAGGTTCGTCGTCGCCGAGCAGATTGCTTCCCGGTTCGAGCGCTTTTGCGATCTCGGCAAGTGTCATGGACGGGCCGGTGCTGCCATCGAGACGGATGATGTGACCGTCGACAATGTCGAGTTGATCGGCGGACAATTGCATCAATTCGGCTGCCGCAGCCAGAGCCTTATCGCGCAGTTTCAGCGCGGCCTGCCGCGTCGCTTCGCCCGTCATCACGGAGACGCGCGAGGCGAAGGCGCCGAGGCCTCTGGCGATACGGTTGGTCTGTCCGTGGATCACGCTGACACTATCGTAGCTGGCACCAAGCTTCTCCGCACAGATCTGCGCAATGACAGTCTCGACGCCCTGGCCGACCGACGCGGCGCCGGTGACGACTTCCACGAGCCCGTCGGTCCCGACATTGATCCGCACATCGTCGAACGGGCCAAGACCGCTTTTCTCGACGAACATGGCGACACCGGAGCCGACCAGTTCGCCGGCTTTCCGGCGCTGCGCAATCTGCGTCTGCAACGCGTCCCAGCCAATGCCATCCAGCGCCTTGTCCAGCAGTTTCGGATAATCGCCGGAATCCAGCACGATGTCGGTGCCAAGCGTTTCCAGCGCACGCGTCACCGGCATCGCGCTTAGCGCGATGAGGTTGCGGCGTCGGACCTCGACGCCGTCGATGCCCACCTTGGCCGCAACCGCATCCAGCAAGCGTTCGCGCACAAAAGTGCTCTCATAGCGGCCGGGCGCGCGATAGGTCCCGCCGGGCGTCTTATTCGTCAGGCGGATATGGCCGAGCACGCGATAGGCGGGAATGCGATAGGGACCGGGCAGCATCGCGGCGGCGAGGTCAGGCACGGTCGCGGCATGCGTGCGCATATAGCCGCCCTGATCGTGGAAGAACTCGTTGTCGATGGCCAGGATGTTTCCGTCTTTGTCGATGGCAGCCCGAATGTGATGGGTCTGCTGCCGGGAGTGATTGGCCGCGATCAGATGCTCGCGGCGGTCCTCGATCCATTTCACGGGACGGCCGAGGCGCAGCGCCGCCAGACATACCAATACGTCCTCGGGATACATCTCGCCGCGAACGCCGAAGCCGCCACCAACATGGCCTTCGAACAGATTGGTGTTGGCAGCGGTGCGGCCGAACATCTTCGCAAGCTGGTCGCGATTCCAGTGCGGGACTTTCGCAGCACCGTACATTTCCAGCATGTCGGTCTGGGCGATATAGCGGCCGATGGCGCCGCGTGTCTCCAGGGGAACGCCGGAATGACGGCCGATGGAGAGCGAAAGGCTGACTACGGCATGCGCATTGGCGAACGCTCCATCGACGTCGCCATAACCTTTCTCGATCAGCGCGGTCTCGGTCGGTAGTCCGTCGCGGAACTCGCCGACCTCGCCATCGGCCCGCAGGATCACCGGCAGTTCCTCTATCTCGACGTCGACATGCTCGGCGGCATCTTCGGCAAGATAGGGGTCTTCGGCGAACACGACGGCGACGGGATCGCCGACATAGCGCACCTTGTCCTTGGCCAGAATGGTCTGGCGATAAGCGGCGAGCTGCTCCAGCCGGGTCAGGCGAAAGTCGATTGGAGGGATCTCGGAGACATCGGCAAAACTCCAGGCGGCGACCACGCCCGGAATCGCCAGAGCCGGCGCGAGATCGACCGAGACGATATTGCCGTGGGCGTAGGTCGAGCGCACCACGCGCATATAGAGCTGGTTCGGAAAGTTGATGTCGGCTGCAAACTTGCCTTGGCCGCGGAGTAGCGGGCCGTCTTCCTTGCGGGTGACGGATTGGCCAATCAGTCCCGGTTTGGCGGCAGCGTTCACGGCTGACGCATCTCCACCGCGGCGGCGCGCACCGCCTTGATGATGTTCTGATACCCCGTACAGCGGCACAGGTTTGACGACAGCACGTCGACCAGATCGTGGTCGGAAATATCCGGCTCGCGCTCCAGCACGCCGACGGCGAGCATCAGGAAGCCGGGCGTGCAGAAGCCGCATTGCAGGCCGTGGTTCTCCATGAAGGCGCGCTGCATCGGGTGCATCTCGTCGCCATCGGCGAGACCTTCGACAGTGCGGATCTGCTTGCCGTCTGCCTGTTGTGCGAACATCAGGCACGAGCGCACCGGCTCGCCATTCACCAGCACTGTGCAGGCACCGCAGACGCCGTGCTCGCAACCGATATGCGTGCCGGTCTGGCCGCAATCCTCGCGGATCGCGTCGGCAAGGGTCCGGCGCGACTCCACGCGAATGGCGTGGGACTGGCCGTTGATGGTGAGGGTGATGTCGGTCTTATCGCTCATGAGAGTTTCCCGCTGCTGCGCAGGGCCGCACGAATGCGCTGCGGCGTTGCCGGCATTTCATCGATGGAGATTCCGAACGACGAAAGCGCATCGTTGATCGCCGAGATCACCGCTGCCGGCGCACCGATGGCACCGCCTTCGCCGAGGCCCTTGGCCTTGGTGATGGAATTTCCGGTCAGCGTCTCGATGTGATGCAGCTCGATCTCGGGAATTTCGTGGGTTGTCGGTGGCAGGAAATCCGCCAGTGTGCTGGTCAGGATGTTGCCGGTCTCGTCATAGATGATTTCTTCCAGCAGCGCGTTGCCGATGCCCTGAGCGACCCCGCCATGAACCTGCCCATCGGCGATCATCGGATTGATGATCAGCCCGGCATCCTCCGCGACCAGAAACTTCTCTATCTCGACGCGGCCGGTCTCGATATCGACCTCGACAATGGCGACATGGCAGGCATTGGAGAAGGTTCCGGATGGATCGTAGGTACCGGTTTCGGTGAGACCCGGTTCGATCTCGCCCTTGAAGATGTGGGTCTGGTGATAGGCCGCACGGGCCATCGACGCGATGGTGACAGAGCGATCGGTGCCGATCACATGCGCCGAGCCGGACTGCAGCGTGATGTCTTCGGGCGCGGCTTCCAGCAGATGGCTCGCCATCTTCAAGAGCTTGGCGCGGATCTTTTGCGCGGCCAGCAGGCTGGCGCCGCCCGACAGCACCAGCGAACGGCTGGCAAACGTGCCCCAGCCATAGGGCGAGCGATCGGTGTCGCCGTGAACTACCTTGATGAATTCCGGATCGATGCCGATCTCGTCGGCGATGATCTGCGCCAGTGACGTGCGCAGCCCCTGGCCATGCGGCGACGAGCCGATCCGTGCTTCGACGAAGCCAGAAGGATCGATGGTCAGATACACGGTCTCGAAGCCCGGCGTGATCTCCATGCCGCGCGCCGCGAAAGCGGGGCTGCCATAGCCAGTACGCTCGGAGAAGGTGGCAAAGCCGATACCGAGATAGCGGCCGGCATCGCGCGTGATCTTCTGGCGCTTGCGGAATGCGTCGAGGTCGATGGCATTGATGGCCATCTCCATGGTTTCCTTGTAGCTGCCGTCGTCGAAGACGAGACCGGTCGCCGATGTATAGGGAAATTTGTCGATGAGGTTTCGGCGACGCAATTCAGTCGGTTCAATGCCGAAGGCTGTGGCCGCCTTGTCCATCAAGCGTTCGAGCACGAAGGTGATGACCGGCCGCGAGACGCCGCGATAGGGCGCCATCGGACAGGTATTGGTCAGCACGCCGCGCGAGCGACAGTCATAGGCGCGCACGTCATAGGGGCCGGGGAGTTCGGCCAGCGCCATCAGTGGTTCTACGCCGCAGGTTGTCGGAAAGCAGGAGTAAGCGCCGATATTGGCGACAATGTCGCCGCGCAAAGCGAGCAATTTTCCGCTCTTGTCGAATGCGCCTTCGAGCTGGACGTGCTGGTCGCGGCTGTGGAAGCTTGCGATCAGGTTCTCGCGGCGATCCTCGGTCCAGGCTACGGAGCTGCGCAATTTGCGCGCCAGCCAGACCAGCAGCACATATTCCGGCGCCAGCGACATCTTCTGGCCGAAGCCGCCGCCGACGTCGGGCGCGACGACGCGCAGATCGGATTCCGGAATGCCGAGGATGTCGCAAACCGCCGTGCGCGTCAGATGCGGCATTTGCGTGGTGCAGGTCAGCGTCACGCGGCCGGTCGAACCGTCATAGGAGGCATGACCTGCGCGGGCCTCCATAGGTGTCGCATTCTGACGGTGCGAGCGCGCTTCAACATGCAGCATCTTGTGTGCGGTCTTCCAAACATCCTCGAAGCCGGGTGTCGCGATGCGACCTTCGACGATGACGTTGTGCTTGGTGTCGGCGTGAACCAGCGGGGCGTCTTCGGCGAGCGCATCCATCGCGTCGATCAGCGGCGCGCCTTCGGATATCTCGACCTCGACCTGATCGGCAGTGTCCTCCGCCTGATCCTTGCTCGGCGCGTAGACGGCCGCGATGGACTCACCTGTGAACCGCACCACGCCATCGGCAAGGATCGGCTGACCCACGGCGACATAGTTGAACTTGCTCAGCATCGGCCGGATCGGCTTCAGCTTTGTGAGATCCTTGGCCGTGACGATGCCTGCGCCCTCCGGCGCCGTGATGTTCTCGATCGTTCCGGCAGCCACGCTGCTGCGGACGAAGCGTACCCAGTGCGTGGCCGGCATATCCGCGGTGAAGCGGCCGCGGCCGGTGACGAGGGCGGGGTCCTCAAGCCGGCGGATCGAACGCCCGACCCAGGTCGTACCGGAGCCCTTGGTGTGGACCGTCATTGTGCCGACCGCTCCAGTGCGCGCCGCGTCACGGCGCGGACCAGATCGCAGCGATATTCCGCAGTGGTCTGGATATCCTCCAGCGGCTCGATCGCATTGGCTGCGGCTTCGCCGACGGCGACGAACAGGTCCGGCGAGGGAACCTGACCGTTCAACACGTCTTCGGCCTCAGTGATCCGTCGCGCACGATCCTCGGCACCACCGATGCCGACATGGGCATCGGCGATCACGCCATCGACGAGACGATAGGTCACGAGCGCGGCAGACATCGCAAAATCGCCCGCTCGGCGGCTGAATTCGTAGAAGCCGAATTTGGTGTCGTCGGGCAGCAGCGGCAGACGGGCTTCGGCGAGAAATTCGTCCTCGGCGAGCGATGTCGACATGATGCCTTCGAGGAAATCCGTGACATCAACGATGCGTTCGCCACGCACGCTCTTCACCACCAGATTGGCGTCCAGCGTTGCCGCGACCAGGCACCATTCCGAGGCAGGGTCGGCATGGGCGAGGCTGCCACAAAAAGTCCCGCGCATCCGGATCGGATAATGCGCGATGTGGCTGACGACGAAAGCGAGGAGCTTACCGAGCGGACCGTCGATGACAGGCTTATGGAATGCGCCGTGGCGCACCCGCGCGCCAATCGAGAGATAGTCGCCGTCGACCGCAAGGCGGTCGAGCCCTTCGACCTCGTTGATATCGATCAAGTGTGCTGGCCGCGCCATGCGGAACGCCATGATCGGCACCAGGCTCTGGCCGCCCGCCAGAATGCGGCCGTCGAGCGGCGCAAACTCGGCCAATGCACTCACAACCTCATCCACGGTGCGTGGAACATGCCTGGTGAACGGCGCCGGCTTCATGCGGAAAACCCCGAGCAGGAGGGCCAAAATTCACTTGTATGCTAACAATCGCCTTTTGGAAGTCAATCAGGGTCGCTGACGCAAAACGGAGCGTTCGCCGCCTGCGTTTTGATCACACGGGGATAGCTGAATTTGCCGAGTCGAGCGCGCTAAGTTTCAGGCGATATCGCGCTGCAGCGCGAAGTCATCCAGCAATGGCGAGCGTTTGCCCGCGATCATCCCGCCGATCAGTTGCGCTGCGAGATAGCTGAAGGTGATGCCGTTCCCGCCATAGCCATAGGCGGCATAGAGATGCGGATGACCCGGCACCGGGCCGATCAGCGGCAGGCCGTCGCGCGTGGTGTCGAAGGTGCCGGCCCAGCGATAGTCGATGGCAAGCTCGGCGCGTGGCCAAAGGGCAGCAAGCTTGTCCGTCAGCGCGCGCGCCTTGGCCGGGATGAGGGCGTCGCGTGCATCGGGATCGATGATCTCGTCGCTGTCTTCGCCGCCGATGATGATGCGGCCGGATGCGGTGGTTCGGGCGTAGAGATAATCCTTGCTGTCTTCCCAGATCAGCACGCCATCACGCCAGAGTCTATCCGGCTGCGGTTTTGTCGCGATAGCCCAACTCGATGACGGCTTTTGCACGGTGGTTTGCACGATGTCGGGCATCACATAGCCCGTCGCCAGCACGACGTGGCGCGCCTCGACGGTACGGCCGTCCGTCAATTGAACGCCGACGGCGTGGCCTGCGGAGTCGAACGTGGCCGTCTCCGCTTCGAACAATCGCGCACCGCGCGACGTCGCAACATTCAGCAGCGCCAGCGCTAGTCGTAACGGATCGGAATCCGCCGAGTCCGGCGAGACGATGGCACCCGCCCGGGCAATGTCGTATTCGGACAGGAGGGCCTTGTGATCGAGAAGTGTGCCGGGCAGGCCAGCGCGCGCGCGAAGCGCGTGTTCTTCGATCAGCCCTTTGGCACTCTCGCCTGCGGCAAGATAGAGCGATTCCTTCGCGCGCATGTCGCATCGCAGGTCGAGCGTCCGGACCAGCGCCTTCAATCCATAGACGGCGTCATAGCTGGCGCGATAAGCACGCGCGGCGCGCTCATAGCCATAGAGATGTGTCAGCTCCTGAAGCGAACGATCGATCTCCCACAGCAGCATCGACGTGCTCGCTACTGTACTGCCGCGCCCCGGCAATTCGCGGTCGACAATGACCACATCCAGTCCTTGCCGCGTCAGTTGCTCGGCCATCAGGGCGCCGGTGATGCCGCCGCCGACGATCAGCGCATCGCATGTGATGTCTTCGGTGACGGACGGACGGGGGGCATGCTGCGGGCCGGCAAACCACGGCGAATGTCCGCCGCGCAAATCAGCGTGCTCGGTGGTATCGGGATCGAGATCGGAAATGGGGCACCATGAGGCTGGGGAAGGAAGGCGCTGTCCGCGCCGCGCACTGACAATTTCCCGGGCCCTGTTCCGTTCCTTGCGGGACTTCGTTGTGCGTGCTGGCTGGGGCCAGATTCTTGCCGACCCGGGGCAGGTAGCCAGGCGGGGTCTTCCGACTTTGGATCAGAGATAAGTGATTTCAACGGGTTAGATACCCGTAGCAAGATCGGCGCGGTGACGTTAAACAGGCGCCAAACCAAACCAGACGATGTGAGCCGGACCAACCGGGGCTTTACCGCTCCAGCGTGGTTTCTATCTCATTCATTGCTCAAAGGACGCCGCGACCGTGACCATGAATAGCCTGCCTTTGCCGCAGCTTTCCCTCCCGAAAGACAAGATCAAAATCCTTCTGCTCGAAGGCGTGAACGACAGCGCGGTCGAGCTGATCGAGGCGGCGGGCTATTCGAGCGTGACGCGGCTCTCCAAGGCGCTCGGTGGCAATGAGCTGAAGGAAGCGCTCAAGGGCGTACACATTCTCGGTATCCGGTCGCGCACGCAGATCACCCAGGACGTGCTCGATGCCGCGGACCGGCTGATCGCGATCGGCTGCTTCAGCGTGGGCACCAATCAGGTGGACATCGACGCGGCGCGCCGCAGCGGCATTCCCGTGTTCAATGCGCCGTTCTCGAATACACGCTCGGTCGCCGAGCTTGTAATCGGCGAGATCGTCATGCTGTTCCGCCGGATCATCTCGCGCTCCAATCTGGCGCATGAAGGCGGTTGGGAGAAATCGGCCAATAACAGCTATGAGGTGCGCGGCAAGACGCTCGGCATCGTCGGTTACGGCAGCATCGGCTCGCAGCTCTCGAACCTGGCGGAAGCGCTGGGCATGCGCGTGATCTTCTACGATCACACCGATCGATTGCGTCACGGCAACACCGAACCTGTCGGAAGCCTGCAGGAACTGCTGGCGCAGAGCGATGTGGTCAGCATGCATGTGCCGGAGACACCGGCCACGCAGGGGATGATCGGTCGCGACGAGTTCGCCGCCATGAAGGACGGCGCCTATTTCATCAACAACAGCCGCGGAACCGTGGTCGATCTCGATGCGCTGGCCGATGCACTTCGCCAGGGCAAACTGCGTGGTGCAGCCGTCGACGTATTCCCTATCGAGCCAAGCTCCAATCAGGAGCGCTTCGTTACCCCGCTGCAGGGTCTGGAGAACGTCATCCTGACGCCGCATGTCGGCGGCTCCACCGAAGAGGCTCAGGAGCGCATAGGCGCGGAAGTCGCACGCAAACTGATCGACTACAGCGACAGCGGGTCGACTATGGGCACGGTGAACTTCCCGCAGGTACAACTGCCGGCGCGCCCGTCAGGTACACGATTCATCCAGGTCCAGCGCAACGTTCCGGGCATGCTGGGGCGGCTGAACGAGGTACTGGCGCGTCATGCGGTCAACATCGCCGCGCAATATTACGAGACCAACAACGACATCGGCTATGTCGTGCTCGATGCCGATGCATCGGCGGCGGATAGCGAGCGGGTGCTGGCGGATATTCGGGCGCTGGAAGGTACGATCCGCGCCCGCTTGTTGTATGAATACAAGGACTGAGCGGTAGTTCTGCTGCACGAACGACATGGATTAAACGCTTGAAGTACGAGGACATCCGTTTCTCCGTCGCGCCCATGATGGACTGGTCGGATACCCATTGCAGGGTATTTCACCGGATACTGTCAAAGCGGGCGCGGCTCTATACGGAGATGCTGACGACGGGCGCCGTGATCCATGGCGATCGTAGGCGGTTGCTTGGCTTTGACGCCAGCGAACATCCGGTGGCGCTGCAGCTTGGTGGTTCGGAGCCGGCGCACCTCGCAGAGGCTGCAAAGATCGGTGCGGATTTCGGCTATGACGAAATCAACATCAATGTCGGCTGTCCTTCGGATCGCGTGAAGGACGGGCGCTTCGGGGCGTGTCTGATGGCGGAGCCCGATCTGGTGGCGCGCGGTGTGGCCGCGATGAAGCAGGCCGCGGACGTGCCGGTCACCGTGAAGTGCCGCATCGGCATCGACGATCAGGATCCCGAAGTGGCGCTCGATACGCTGGCACGAGCGGTGGTCGCCGCCGGCGCCGACGGCCTGATCGTGCATGCGCGCAAGGCGTGGCTCAATGGCCTGTCGCCGAAAGAGAACCGCAACATTCCGCCGCTGAATTACGACCGTGTCTATCGGCTGAAGGCGGCGATGCCCGGCGTGCCGATCGTGATCAATGGCGGCATCGTCGGTGTCACTGAAGCCGTTGCTCATCTCGTGCATGTGGATGGCGCGATGCTCGGCCGTGCCGCCTATCAGGAGCCTTGGCGCTTGCTGTCGGTGGATCCCGAATTGTTCGGCGAGCCGGCGCCGCATGCGACGATGAAAGACGCGTTCGAGGCGATGATGCCCTATATCGAGGATCAGCTCGCGCAAGGCACGCGGCTGCACTCGATCACTAGGCATTTTGTCGGCGCGTTTCACGCGGTGCGCGGTGCGCGCGCGTTCCGGCGCCATCTTGCGGAGAACGGCGTCAAGCATGGCGCTGGCATCAATGTACTGCGCGATGCGATAGCGCTGGTCGAGGATGAACCGGCGGTGTCAGAAGCGGCCTAATCCGGTTACGGATAGCCGCGCAGCATCAGCCTGTCGGCGCGGACTTCCCAGCTTTCCAGGCGATCGAGAAAACTCATGCCGAGCAGATTGGTCTTCATCTGCCCACGCGGCACCACCAGTGCCGGCACCGAACGCTCCACCAGTTTGCCGACGGCCAGACGATCCAGCGTCAATCGTGCCGCCTTGGTGCGACCGCCGGCAGTCTCGACGTCGACATTGTAGTCGAGCAATTCGAGCGGCAGGCCCGCGGCCTTTGCGGTCTCATAAGTCAGCACCACCGAGGTTGCGCCGGTATCGATCACCATCGCCGTCTTGACGCCGTTGATCTTGACCTGAAGTCCGAACTCGCCAGTGTTGCCGCGCGGGACGTCGACCAGCCGCAGTGGCGGCGGGCTCTGCTTGCGCAAAATTTCTGTGACGAGATTGCCGGCCTTGGAAATTTGTTTGGGATCGCCATAAGCGAGGGCGGCGCCCGCGGTCGCGACGATGACGGCGACGAGAAGAAAGACCCGGCTCATGGCGAGCCTCTCAGGTGGCCGCGGATGTCTTCCTTGCGTATGTCGACGAAGGCTCCAGCCCGGCCTCGGCCATGCGGGCCGGCAGCAGCGCCATCGTATCCAGACGCTCCGCGCTGTCCATTTTTCCCCAGCGCGCGATCTCCGGCAGCGTGCGTCCGCAGCCGAGGCAGAGCTTGGTCTTGGGATCGATGAAGCAGACTGCGATGCACGGTGTTTCTTTGCTCATTCCGTAATATTGAAGCGGATCGGCTTGCTTGCGCAAGCGTCGAAATCACAGCCCGGTTCCTGCATTCATGATGGGTTTGTTGCGGACCCGACGCTTTTCATCGGCGATGTTCGTCTCGTATTCCGGCTGTAACGGCGGTGCATCGGGCGTCATCGGCGCAAGTGCCGACATCACGCGCTCCGGTGGGAAGGTGATGATCACTTCGGTGCCGACCCGCAGCTTCGATTTCAGCGTGAAGGTGCCGCCATGCATGTCGACCAAGCTCTTGGCGATCGGCAGACCGAGACCCGCGCCCTGTTCGGCAGATTTGATCGAGTTCGATCCCTGACCGAACGACGCCAGCACGATCGGAATCTCTTCTTCGGCGATGCCCGAGCCAGTGTCCTTGCAGCTCAAATACTGCCCGCCGGAGGCGGTCCAGCCGACCTTGAGCCAGATCTCGCCGCCCTGCGGCGTGAACTTGATCGAATTGGACAGCAGGTTCAGCACGATCTGCCGGCAGGCGCGCTCGTCGCCCCAGACCCGCGGCATGCCGTGTTCGAACACTTCGTGGATGGTGATGCCGCGGCTCAATGCGCGCAGCTTCAGGAGATGATGGCAGTCCGCGACGACATGCACGAGCGAGACGGCTTCTTCGTTGAGTTCGTAGCGGCCGGCTTCGATGCGTGACAGATCGAGGATCTCGTTGATGAGATTCAGAAGGTGCACGCCGGAATTATGGATGTCGGCGGAATAGTCCTTGTAGACTGGCACGGCATGGCCGCCGAAGATTTCGCTCTTCATCACTTCGGAGAAGCCGAGAATGGCGTTCAGTGGCGTGCGCAATTCATGGCTCATCTGCGCAAGAAAGCGCGATTTGGCGACATTGGCGGCTTCAGCGCGGTGGCGTGCTTCGTCGGAGATTGCCTTGGCTTGTTCGAGTTCGCCGATCAGCGCGTCTTTCTCGGCGCGGGCTTCCAGCGTCGCAAGCGTCGTCGAGTGCAGACGTTGTGCGAGCAGGGCGAAATAGCCTTCGGCGGCGATAGCCAGAACGGCCAGCACGTAGTTGTCGAAGGTGCCGCGCAGGATGAAGCTCAGCGCCACGCCGAGGGTCACCGGCGCGGTGGCGGCAAAGGCGGCAATCGGGAGGCTCGCGGCGAGCATGCTGGAGACCGCGACCACCAGCAGCATCAGGAACATCATCAGTGAATTGGAGACGACGTCGACGCCGGTCGGATGCACCAGGATCACTGTCCACGACAGGCCGTAGAGCAGGTCCAGAAAGATAAAGCGCAGCCGCCATTTATGCGTGCTGCTGGGTGTCGGTGTTTCCGCCAGATAGCGATTGCAGGCGCGCAGGATCACCGCGTGAATGCACAGCATGCCGCATGACCATGCGGCGGCCGGCAGCGGCTGCATCCAGAACCCGAACAGGATGCCTGTGCCGACGACCAGCAGCGTGATGACAAGCGAGGCGGAGAGGCGGGTCTGGGCGTATTGGCGGAGCAGTTCGCGATCGAATGCGGGGCGTGTTCCTGAAGTCGAGGTCAGCCGGTCGCGCGCTTCGCGCACCCGCTGTTGTGCCGCCCGGCGATTGCGCGGCGGAACAGCGACGGGCGTTTCAGCCGGAAGCTGGACGACCTCGGGCCTGGCGGCGGGCTCACTCATCACTCGTACACAAATCCTGCACGCAAACGCGTGCGGTTTTTCACAGACCCTATCTGTGCCGCACAATCATTAAGAGGTGCCTTAAAGAACGAAGTAATCCGGTTAATATTCAATAAAAATGGTATCGACGGAGGGCGCCTGTAGGGCGCCGCTCCACCGTGATTTGTTCAGGAAACCTAGATGGTTACCGGGGCAATCTTGCCAAGAGACTTGAAGTGTCCCATCGCTTGCCGCCGAGTGCTTCGACCTCGCCGTAGAACTGATCGACAGTTGCCGTGACCGGCAGGCTGGCACCGTTGCGGCGGGCCTCCGCGAGACAAATCGAGAGGTCCTTGCGCATCCATTCGACGGCGAAGCCGAAGTCGAATTTTCCGTCATTCATGGTCTTGTGACGGTTCTCCATCTGCCACGACTGCGCGGCGCCCTTGGAGATCACCTCGACCACCGCATTGACGTCGAGACCGGCCTTCTTGGCGAAGTGAATGCCTTCGGACAGTGCCTCGACGAGGCCGGCGATGCAGATCTGGTTGACCATCTTGGTGAGCTGGCCGGAGCCTGCGGGACCGAGCAGCTTCTGCATCTTGGCGTAGGCCGTGATGATCGGCTCGACCTTGGCATAGACCTTGGCGTCGCCGCCGCACATCACAGTGAGGGCGCCGTTTTCGGCGCCGGCCTGGCCGCCGGACACCGGCGCGTCGATGAAGTGGAAGCCGGCCTTGGTCGCAGCCGCATCGAGTTCGCGCGCCACTTCGGCGGAGGCGGTGGTGTGGTCGACGAAGATCGCGCCCTTGGCCATGCCGGAGAATGCGCCATCGGCGCTTGTGGTGACCGAGCGCAGGTCGTCGTCATTGCCGACGCAGCACATCACGAAGTCCTGGCCTTCGGCAGCCGCTTTCGGGGTTGGTGCGGACTTGCCGCCGAACTTCTCCACCCATGCCTTGGCCTTGGCTGCGTTGCGGTTGTAGACGGTGACCTCGTGGCCGCCCTTGGCGGCAAGGTGACCGGCCATAGGGAAACCCATGACGCCGAGACCGATAAATGCAACTTTAGCCATGTCCGTACCCTTTGGATGCTGTCGGCTTTGCTGCCGAACGTCGACTGTTGGGAAGTGAGGCGCCGCCCTGGTTCGTGGCGGCGAGATCGCGGGTGATGAGGAGCGCCAGCATAGTCGCTGCACAGGACGCGGCAAAGCCCCCGTTACCACTCATGGCTGCAGTCGCTTATGGTGCGCTGCGAAAGAAAATCTCATGCCGGTCTTGTGCCAGAGCAATCTCGGAATTCTCAACATAGCCTAGAAACGGCATGGACTTAGGGCGGAAGTTCTCTATCTGTGCGGTCTAGTTTGTCCGTCGATCGGGAGACACGCATTGAGCGTTTCGAAGCAGCAGGTTCTGGATGGTCTGGCCAAGGTGACATCGCCGCGCGGCGTGCCGCTGATCCATGCGGATGTTTTGTCCGAGATCGTCGTGACGGACGGCAAGGTGCTGTTTTCGATCAATGTGGACGCCGCTGAAGCGCGGGCCTGGGAAAGCGTGCGCGCGCAGGCGGAAGCCGCAGTGCGAGCGATCCCTGGTGTCTCCGGCGCAATGGTCGCGCTGACCGCCGAGCGCAAGCCGGGCAGCGCACCGCCTGCGCCGCAGCGCCACGACCATGCAGGGCATTCTCATGGCCCCGGCGGGCATTCGCACGGTCCGCAGTCCGGCGGCGTACAGCCGGTCTCGGCGCATCGCCCGCACGCCAACCCGGCCAACTCGCCAATGTCAAAACAGGCTGAGATTCCTGGCGTCGCCGCGATCATCGCGGTGGCCTCGGGGAAGGGCGGTGTCGGCAAGTCCACGACGGCACTCAATCTGGCGCTGGGGCTGCGCGATCTCGGCCTGAAGGTCGGTTTGCTCGACGCCGATATCTATGGTCCTTCGGTGCCGCGGCTGACCGGCATCAATGAAAAGCCGACCCTGGACGACAACAGGAAGATGATCCCGATCGAACGCTTCGGTCTGTCGATCATGTCGATCGGCTTCCTCGTCGAGGAGGAAACCGCGATGATCTGGCGCGGGCCGATGGTGATGTCGGCGATCACCCAGATGCTGCGCGATGTCGCCTGGGGCACGCTCGACGTCCTTATCGTCGACATGCCCCCTGGCACTGGAGATGCACAGCTCACGCTGGCGCAGAACGTCCCCCTGAAGGGCGCTGTGATCGTCTCGACGCCGCAGGATCTGGCGCTGATCGACGCGCGGCGCGGCCTTGCGATGTTCACCAAAGTCAACGTGCCCGTGCTCGGCATCATCGAGAACATGAGTTATTTCCAGTGCCCGGAATGCGGCACCCGATCGGACATTTTCGGCCATGGCGGCGCCCGTCATGAGGCCGAGCGGCTCAAGGTGCCGTTCCTCGGCGAAGTGCCGCTGCACATGTCCATCCGCGCCATGTCGGATGCCGGCACGCCGGTGGTCGTGAGCGAGCCCAACGGCCCCCACGCCGCGATCTATCGGGCCATCGGCACGCAGATCCGCGACCGGTTGCAGGGCGTTATTGCGGCTGCGTAAGCCGGCCGGTGGCCGCGGCCGAGATGTCGCATAGAACTTTCGTTCAATTGGGCTGGCAACGACGTTCGTCGTGTTTTCCGCGGCTGAATAACCGTGTTAGACAGCCTCTGCACCAGAGCGTCTTCGGTTGAATCGCGTAACGATTTGCCGCTGAATATGCTCAAAGGAATTCTAGGGAAAACGCCCGCAAAAGGAGAGCTTGAATGAAGCGTCGTGAGTTTTTGAAGGTTTCGACGGCCGGCGCCGCGGTGGCCGCCGTTGCCTCGCCGGCGATCGCGCAGTCCGCGCCCGAGGTCAAATGGCGCCTCGCATCGAGCTTCCCGAAGTCGCTCGACACCATCTATGGCGGCGCCGAGATGATGGCGAAGCAGGTCGCCGAAATGACCGACAACAAATTCCAGATCCAGGTCTTCGCGGCCGGTGAACTGGTCCCCGGTCTGCAGGCGCTCGATGCGACCTCGAACGGCACCGTCGAAATGTGCCACACTGTGTCTTACTACTATGTCGGCAAGGACCCGACCTTCGCCATCTACGCGTCGGTGCCGTTCGGCCTGAACGCGCGCCAGCAGAATTCCTGGTGGTATCAGGGCGGCGGCGAACAGCTCGGCAACGAGTTCTTCAAGAAATTTGGCGTCATCGGTCATCCCTGCGGCAATACCGGCACGCAGATGGGCGGTTGGTTCCGCAAGGAGATCAAGACTGTTGCCGATCTCTCCGGCCTCAAGATGCGCATCGGCGGCATTGCCGGTCAGGTGTTGCAGAAGGTCGGCGTCGTGCCGCAGCAGCTCGCCGGCGGCGACATCTATCCGTCGCTGGAAAAAGGCACCATCGATGCTGCCGAGTGGGTCGGTCCATATGACGATCAGAAGCTCGGCTTCCAGAAGGTCGCGAAGTACTACTACTATCCAGGTTTCTGGGAAGGCGGCCCAACGGTCCATGCCTTCACTAACCTCGAGAAGTACAACGCGCTGCCGAAGAGCTATCAGGCGATCCTCACCAATGCCTGCGCCAATGCCAACAGCTGGATGGCCGCTCGTTACGACATGCAGAACCCGGCGGCGTTGAAGCAGCTCGTCGCCGGTGGCACGCAGCTGCGTCCGTTCACCAATGAAGTTCTGGACGCCTGCCTCAAGGCCACCAACGAACTCTGGGCTGAAATTTCCGCGAAGAACGCCGACTTCAAGAAGTCGATCGACGCGATGCAGGCCTATCGTTCGGACGAATATCTGTGGTGGCAGGTTGCCGAATACACCTTCGACAGCTTCATGATCCGCTCGCGTACCCGCGGCTGATCTTAAGCCTTGATCAAACATGAAGCCCGGCCTTCGCGAGAAGGTCGGGCTTTTTGTTGGAGCACGCGCGCGTGCCGCGCGGTATTGCCGGGCGTAGAAATCCGCTAAGTCTCGCACACACCGCGAAGCCTGTGTCCTTGAGAGATGCCGCCATGACCGAATCAGAGATCGCCGCCGCTGCAGAAATCCTTGCCGAGGCGCGCCGCAGTGGGACGCAGATCGAGGGACTCCCGGTCACGCCATCTTCGGTTGGAGAGGCGCACGAGATTCAGGATCGCGTGTCCTTTCTCGTTGGACAGCCCATCGGTGCCTTCAAGGCCGGTGCGCCGCCCGAGGGTGAACCGACGCGCGGTCTGATCGAAGCCCGAATGATCCGTTCGAGCCCGGCGCGTATGTCGGTGGCTGAAGTCCCGCATCTCGGCGTCGAGGGCGAGGTCGCCTTCCGCTTTACCCGCAATCTGCCGGCGCGCAGCGAGGCTTACACCCGCGACGAGATCGCAGAGGCCGTCGCGGTGCTTCCGGTGATCGAGGTGGTCTCCAGTCGTTTTCGCGAGCCGCTGAGCCGGCCAAAGCTCGAGCAGCTTGCCGATTGCGGCATCAATGGCGGGCTGGTGCTCGGGCCTGAGATGGCCGACTGGTCACATCTCGATTTGCCGAACCTGCAGATGACGTTCATCGTGAATGGTGAAATCCGGATCGAACGCAAGGGTGGCCATCCCACCGACGATCCCATCGCGGGCGCTGTCGCGCTGGCGAACATGATGCGCGCAGGTGGCGGCGTGAAGGTCGGTCAGATCGTGACCACAGGCAGCTGGACCGGGCTGCCGTTCCTGAAGCCTGGCGATCGCTGTGTGGTGCGATTTGAAAAGCTCGGCGAGGCCGAGATAATGTTTGTCGGCTGATCGCGTTAGCGATCCTTGCCGTCGAACTGCTGGATTTCCAGAGCGCTCAGATCGACCGCAGGCAGGCAGCGCACATTGACCGATGCCATCATCATTCCGTTGGGTGCTTTTCCTTCGCCGAACGGGGCAATGCCGCAGGTGCTGCAGAAGTGATGCTGAATGGCGTGGTGATTGAACGTATAGGTCGACAGGCTTTCTTTCGCGGTCTTCAGCACCAGTTTGTCGCGTGGAACGAAAGCGAGCAGGCCGCCGCGTCGCCGACACATCGAACAGTTGCAGTCGATGGCCGAATTGAAGTCGCCCTCGACTTCAAAGGCAATGTTGCCGCAATGGCAGCTTCCTTCATGCAGCATCGGCTATCCCCTGATCGTCATGCGCGATAGCGACGTCATCCGCTACTTTGCCGGCCCGAAGTCGGGCATCGCAGGCATTTCGATTTGCGGAATCTCGATCTTCACGTTGGACGTATCCACAGCCGTGTTGTCGATCCAGTAGGTCACGAGACCGGGCCAGTAGATCACGATGATCACCAGGATGATCTGCATCCCAACCCATGGCAGCGCGCCGAGATAGATATCGCGGCTCTTCACTTCGGGCGGTGCAATGCCGCGCAGATAGAACAGCGCGAAGCCGAACGGCGGATGCATGAATGACGTCTGCATGTTCACGCAGAGCAGCACGCCGAACCATACGAGATCGATGCCGAGCTTGGCCGCGACCGGCGCCAGCAACGGGATGATGATGAAGGCGATCTCGAAGAAGTCGAGGAAGAACGCCAGGAAGAACACGAAGATGTTCACGAAGATCAGGAAGCCGATCGCACCGCCGGGCAGGCCGGTGAGCAGATGTTCAATCCAGCGTGCGCCATCCATGCCCTGGAAGACGAGGCTGAAGCAGGTCGAGCCGATCAGGATGAACACCACCATCGAGGTCAGGCGCATGGTCGATGTCATCGCCTGGTCGATCAGCGGCCAGGTCAGGCGGCGATGCAGCGCGGCGAGCACCATGGCGCCAACCGCACCCATGGCGCCGGCTTCGGTTGGCGTCGCGAGGCCGAGGCCGATGGTGCCGAGCACCAGGAAGATCAGCACGATTGAGGGGATCATGCCCCACAGCACACGGCTGATGAGCTTCCAGTTCATGGGCTCGCGCGCATGTTCCGGGATCGGCGGCATCGCGCTCGGCTTCAGGATCGACAATACGACGATGTAGAGAATGAAGATCACGACCTGGATGATCGAGGGGCCGATGGCGCCGAGATACATGTCGCCGACCGAACGGCCGAGCTGGTCGGCGAGCACGATCAGCACCAGCGACGGGGGGATGAGCTGCGTGATGGTGCCCGATGCGGCGATGACGCCGGTGGCGAGCTTCATGTCGTAGCCGTAGCGCATCATGATCGGCAGCGAGATCACGCCCATGGCGATGACCGAAGCAGCAACGGTGCCGGTGATGGCGCCGAGCACGGCGCCGACGAGAATCACCGCATAAGCGAGACCGCCGGGGATCTTGCCGAACAACTGGCCGGTGCCTTCGAGCAGGTCTTCAGCAAGGCCGCAGCGCTCGAGGATCGCGCCCATGAAGGTGAAGAACGGGATCGACAGCAGCAGGTCGTTGGAGATCGTGCCGTAGAAGCGAAACGGCAGCGCCTGCAGGAAGGACGGATCGAAGTGACCGGTGAAGATGCCGAGAATGCCGAAGAACAGGCCGACCGCGGCCAGCGAGAAGGCGACCGGGAAGCCGAACACCATGAAGCAGATCATGGTGCCGAACATCAGCGGGGGGAACACGCCGTAGGAAAACATCGGTGGTCCTGACTATCGAACTGGTTCTATCGAACGGATTGGTCGAAATGCGAGAGGCTGAAAAAGCGAACGCCGCTATTGCAGCGGCGCTTCGTAATGGGTGTCGATCTGGACGACGCCGGCGAGCGCGGCGATGCGCTTGGCGAGTTCGGCCAGACCCTGCAGTAGCAGCAGACCGAAGCCGAGCGGCAGCACAAGCTTCACTGGCCACAGGATCAGGCCGCCCGCATTACTGGAGACCTCCTGCGAATTCCAGGAATTCAGGAAAAACGGGAACGTCATGTAAGTGAGGTATGTCATCGCTGGCAGCAGGAAGATGCAGAGGCCGATGATGTCGATCCACAGCCGCGCGCGATCGGAGACCGCCGAATAGAGCAGATCGACGCGCACATGCTCATTGAGGCGCAGTGTCTGCGCCGCGCCGAAAAACACGATGCCGGCGAACATGTACCACTGGATTTCGAGCCAGCCGTTCGACGAATAGTTGAAGAGATAACGGATCGTGGCGTTGCCGGCGCTGACGAGGCAGGCGAGCAGCACGAGCCACTTGGCGATGAAGCCGAACACATCGCTCAGTGCATCGATCGCACGTGTGAATTTGAGTACGTCCACAGTTTCCCCCGAAAGTCGCCCCGCTGTCCGCTCATCACGTCTTTCTCACTGAGAAAGCGTAGCTTTTTCCGCTGGGCGAAAGAATTCGGCGGCACCATTTCAGCGCGTCATGCAATCGTCAATCGGAAATTGACGGTTTGTCGCAGGCCATTGGTCGAGGGGGAGGACGGAGCACCGCCGGTGGGGTTACCCCCCGGTCACGCTCATATGCCGGCTGACGCTCGGCCGGTTGTGGCGGCGATCGATGATGAAATCGTGCCCCTTCGGCTTCAGGCCGATGGCGCGGTCGATCGTGGCGTTCAGGAGGTCGTTGTCGGCGGAAGCCCGCAGCGGCTTGCGCAGGTCGGATGCATCCTCGTGGCCCAGGCAGGTGTGAATCGTGCCGGTGCAGGTGATGCGGACGCGGTTGCAGGATTCGCAGAAATTATGGGTCATCGGTGTGATGAAGCCGATCTTGCCGCCAGTTTCGGCAACGCGGACATAGCGGGCGGGACCGCCGGTGTCGTCCGGGAGATCCGTCATCGTGAACTGACCCGCGAGCCGCGTGCGCAGCAGCGACAGCGGTACATACTGGTCGATGCGACCTTCGCCGATATCGCCCATGGGCATCACTTCGATCAGGGTCAGTGCCATGTCGCGGCCGTGCGCCCATTCGACCAATGAGGGGATCTCGTCCTCATTCATGTTCTTTAAGGCGACGGTATTGATCTTCACGGCAAGGCCCGCTGCCTGCGCGGCGTCGATGCCGGTCAGCACCTTGGAGAGATCGCCCCAGCGCGTGATGGTGCGGAATTTCGCGGGATCGAGCGTGTCCAGGGAGACATTGATGCGCTTTACGCCGCAATCGGCCAGCTCGGCGGCATATTTGGACAGCAGCGAGCCGTTGGTGGTCAGCGTCAGCTCTTTCAGTGCGCCGGTCTTGAGGTGGCGCGACAGCGAACGCACGAGGCCCATGACGTTGCGTCGGACGAGCGGTTCGCCGCCAGTGAGCCGCAGCTTGGTGACGCCCTTGGCGATGAATGCGGAACAGAGCCGGTCGAGTTCTTCCAGCGTCAGCAGGTCGGCCTTGGGCAGGAAGGTCATATCTTCCGACATGCAGTAGAAGCAGCGCAGATCGCAGCGATCCGTCACCGAGACACGCAAATAGCTGATCTGCCGACCGAAGGGGTCGGTCATGGCAGAGGAGGCCAGGGCGGGGCTCAACTCGGAGACGGTCATTCAGATGCCTGACTGCAAAACATGAATTGCTCGCGCGGCGAAAAACGCCGCACGTTCAATCTAGTCACGGGTTGCAGCTGGCACAATCACGCCAACGTATATGTTTGGTGGATCAGCGAGGGGCGGGGAACGGCGAGCCCGCCGCAGATGCGGCGGCGGCCGGGGCCGCGGCAGGCGCTGCTGCACGCTTGGCAGCCTTGCGGGCGCGGCGTGGCGGCGTTGCGGGCTGCAGTTCGGCGACGACCGGGCTCGGATCGACCGTGGTCCGTGCCGGCGAGGTGAAATCCCCGGGAACGCGGGTGACGGTCACCGGAACTGTCATCGGCTGGAATTTTGCGAGGGTAAAGGTTGCGCTGAACCCGGTTTCCGTTGCCAGAGGCAGCGAGCACGGGGTCTTGCAGCTCGGGCCAATCGACGTGACCACCTCTGCGCCGGGCGGAACCGAGTCGAACTGCACGGTAACCGGTTCCGGTGCCGACTTGAATGCGTCCATGGAGAACGACGTGCAACCGGCCAGGCTCAGGCCTGCCGCTGCCAAAACTATTACTCTACGCATGGGTATATCCGTCACGTTTTGCGGCTAGCCGCCATCCCCGGGCAACCATAGGAGCGTCGTACATATGACGCAACACGCAGGCCGCTTATAGTTAATTGATGGTTAACGAAATCGCCGAACAACCTGAGAAACTCAATTATATGAACAGGCTAGGCGAGGCGGCGGGGCAACAGGCGGTCGACAGTCGTCGGTAGATCGCGGAAATGGTCGATCACGATGTCGGGCTTGAGCTCGATAATCGGGACATCGGTATAGCCGAATGTAACGCCGATCACCGGGACATTGGCCCGCCGCGCCACACCGACATCGGGGCCGGCATCTCCGACCATGACAACGGACGACATCACGCCACCGGCACGCGCTACCGTCTGCTGCAGGATGACGGGATCGGGCTTCGCGACGCCGAAGGTGTCGGCTCCGCAGATCGCCGCGAATCGGTCCGTCAGCTCCAGCTTGTCGAGCAGCAGCTTCGACAGCCATTCCAGCTTGTTGGTGCAAACCGCGAAGCGGTAGCCACGCCCCGCCATCTCGTCGAGCGCAGCAATCAGCCCCTCGAAGGGGCGCGACTCGTCAGCGATATGCTCCGCGTAATAAGCGATGAAATCCTCGGTCAGGCGTGTGACCTCGTCCGGGGTCATTTCCCGCCCTTCCAGCTCGAGCCCGCGTTCGATCAGGCGCCGGGCGCCCTGGCCGATCATTTTCCGCGCGGATTCCAGCGGGACGGGGGCCAACCCCTCCTGATGGAGCACATGATTCAGCGCGCTGATGAGATCGGGGGCGGTATCCACGAGGGTGCCGTCGAGGTCGAAAACGACGAGGGGTGCTTGGGTCATGAGCGGATCGCTACCGGTCCGCGGCCGATCCCGCAAGGGGGGCGGACGTAGCCCAGCATCCTCCTTGGAATGCAGGCCTGCATTCCCCGGGAAAGCGCGTCCTTCGCCCTGTTCCTTGCCCCCAAACGTCGCTAGATATGCGGCGCATCCCGTCCGCGGGACCGATTGTGAACCGCAAGGACCGCTGCGCCGATGAATATGGACGAGCTGAAACGACAGGCTGCCGCAAAGGCACTTGAGCATGTACGCGACGGCATGAAGCTCGGACTCGGCACGGGATCGACCGCGAAGCATTTCGTCGAATTGCTCGGTGAACGCGTGGCGAGTGGTCTCAAGGTCATTGGCGTTCCGACGTCCGAGGCCACGCGGGCCGATGCCGAACGTTGCGGCGTGCCGTTGACCACACTCGACGAGGTCGATCGGCTCGATCTCACGGTCGACGGTGCCGACGAAGTCGATCCGGCGCTGAATCTCATCAAGGGCGGCGGCGGCGCATTGCTGCGCGAGAAGATCGTGGCGGCGGCGTCCGACCGCATGATTGTCATCGCGGACGATTCCAAATGGGTGCCGACCCTTGGCCGCTTCCCGCTGCCCGTGGAAGTGATCCCGTTCGGCCTGTCGGCCACGCGCCGTGCGATTACCGATGTGTTCGCGAAGTGCGGGTTGCACGGCGAAATGGCCATTCGCAGCGGCAAGGACGGCCATGCTTTCGTCACCGATGGCGGCCACTGGATCATCGACGCCCGGCTCGGGGCCATCACCGATGCGCCCCGACTGGCTGGGCTGCTCGGCGCCATTCCGGGAGTGGTCGAGCACGGTTTGTTTATCAGTCTGGCAAGCACCGCCATGCTGGCAGGATCGCAGGGAATTCGCGTTTTCGAGCGTCCGTAACGGCGCAATCAAGGAGAATTGGAATGAAGAAGCTCTCGCACATGCTGCTGTCCGCCGGTCTCGCGCTCGGCGTTGCAGTGATCGCGCTGCCGGTCTCCGCGCAGCAGGCGTCTCCTGAAGGACAGGCCCGGCCGATCAAGCCGGCATCGCCAGCTGCGATCGCTTACGCCAAGGAAATTCTGGCGATGAAGAACGCCAGCGCGATGTATGCCAATGCCGTGCCGAACATGGTTCAGCGCGTCAAGGATTCGCTGCTGCAGAGCAATCTGAACTATCAGAAGGATCTCAATGAGGTCGCCATCACCATCGCGCAGACGATGGCCGGGCGCGACAAGGAGATCACCGAGCAGATGGCGAAGATCTATGCCAGCGACTTCACCGAGGCGGAGTTGAAGGACCTTGCGACCTTCTACAAATCGCCGCTCGGCCAGAAACTTCTGGTGCAGGAGCCCCAGTCGATTTCCGCCAGCATGACCTATATGCAGCAGTGGGCGCAGCAGTTTTCGGAGCAGGTCAACGGCCTGTTCCGCGCTGAAATGCGCAAGCGCGGCAAGGAAATCTAAGGGCGTAAGCTGAGGCCCGTCATCCCGGGCCTCAGTCCGCAGTTCGGAGCGATCATGGCTGACATCGACGTCGATCTGTTTGTCATTGGTGGCGGTTCAGGCGGCGTGCGCGCCGCCCGTATCGCTGCCGGCTACGGCGCGAAGGTCATGGTGGCCGAGGAATATCGCTTCGGCGGCACCTGCGTGATACGCGGCTGCGTGCCGAAGAAGCTGATGGTCTATGCCTCGCACGTCCAGCGCGAGATCGACGATGCCGCGGGCTTCGGATGGACGATCCCGACGGCGACGTTCGACTGGTCGACCTTCATCGCAAACAAGGACAAGGAGATCGCCCGGCTCGAGGGCATCTATCAGTCCAATGTGGAGAAGACCGGCGCGACGACCGTCAAGACCCGAGCAGTATTCGAGGATCCGCACACGCTGCGCCTCGGCACCGGCGAGACGGTAAACGCCAAGCATATCCTGATTGCGACCGGTGGCGCGCCCAATCATGGGCCTGTGATTCCCGGCATTGAGCATGTGATCTCCTCCAACGAGGTGTTTCATCTGCCCGAACTGCCGAGGCGCATCGTGATCCAAGGCGGCGGCTATATCGCGCTCGAATTCGCCTGCATCTTTGCAGGATTGGGCTCCGACGTGACGGTGATCTATCGCGGCGACAACATCCTGCGCGGCTTCGATGAAGACGTGCGCGCCCATGTCCGCAGCGAGATGGAAAAGGATGGCATCACCATCCTGACCGGCTGCACGGTGACCAAGGTCGAGAAACACCGGCACGAATTCACGACGCATCTGTCCAGTGGCGCAAGCATCGCATCCGATCAGGTGTTGTTCGCGATCGGCCGCAATCCGAACACCGCCAATCTCGGTCTCGAGAAGGCTGGCGTTGCACTCAAGCCCGCCCATGGCGGCATCATCGTCAACGAGTTCTCGCAGACCAATGTGCCGCATATCTACGCGGTCGGTGACGTCACCAACCGCATCAACCTGACGCCGGTGGCGATTCGCGAAGGCCACGCCTTTGCCGATACGGTATTCGGCAAGAAGACCGTGAAGGTCGATCACAGCAATATCCCGACCGCCGTGTTCACCCAGCCGGAGGTCGGCACCGTCGGCATGAGCGAAGAAGAGGCGCGCGCCACCTTCAGCCACGTCGATATCTACAAGACCAATTTCCGGTCGATCAAGTCGACCATCTCCGGCAGCGAAAGCCGGGTGCTGATGAAGCTGGTGGTCGACGGCGCGACGGATATCGTGGTCGGCGCCCATATCGTCGGACCGGAAGCGGCCGAACTCATCCAGGTGCTGGGCATCTGCGTGAAGCTGAAGGCGACCAAGGCTGACTTCGACGCCACGGTGGCCGTGCATCCGAGTGCGGCCGAGGAGCTGGTGACGATGCGCACGCCGACCGCGCGCTACGTGCGTGAAGCTGCCGCGGAATAGTTTGACCAGGGCGTCGTCGTTGCGATCGTAGGATGGGTAGAGCGTCTTCGCGAAACCCATCGCTTTCACCGAAGAGATTGATGGGTTTCGCTGCGCTCTACTCATCCTACGATCTCCGCTATTTCTCCATCTGGATCCATTCGGCAGCGCCGCGCCACAGTGTGTCGCGGTGTTCCGGCCGGAAGAATCCGAAATGGCCGACCTTTTTCGAGCCGGCTTCGATGGGGCGGATACTGTCGATCTCCGGCTTGATCGACGTGAAGCCGGCACAGAGCATTTCCACGGCGGCGCGTGTGGCCCATGGATCGTCCGAGAAGCTCAGGGCCCGCATCTCGCCGCGATAGCGCGGGAAATTCACCAGCGCCCTGAGCTTGCGGTCGTCGAAGAAGTAGCGATCGCTGGTGACCCAGCCCGCCCATTCCAGAAACACGTCGCGTGGCAGGTCGTAGCCGAGGCCGATCCTGCCGGGTGCATAGCCGATGACGCGCGCCAGCGGTGCGCCGACGAATTTCATCAGCGCGTAGATGCGGTAGCCCTCAGGCGGCGTCATCAGTCGCCAGGTGCCGGCCTGTGCCGCGATGAGCAGGGCGCGTGACACCTCGGAATTGTTGGGGATCAGGCCGAGCGCCTGACCGCCGAAGGAATGGCCGACAAAGGCAAGTGGCATTGCCTTGTAGCGCTCGCGCATCCAGGTCACCGCGGCGGTGACATCGAGCGCAGCCCAGTCGGTCATGGACGCCTTGAAACCCACCAGAGCGTTCGACCGGCCGGACAGGGGATCGGCCTTGGGCCGCGAATCCCCGGTGCCGCGGTAGTCATAGGTCAGCACGGCACAGCCACGGCTCGCGAGGTAGCTGGCGAAGCCTCTGTAGATTTTGCGGGGAACGGCGGTTGCGGAATTGATCAGAACCGCGTGAGTGCGGGCGCCGCGGGGCAGGTACAGCGTCGCGCCCAACGAATAGCCGTCGGTCGCCTGGAAGGTAATGTCATCGGCAAAAGCGTCGTCCAGTGCAGCCTCCGACACCGCAGTTTCTCCCATGGTGTCCCATATGTTCCTTACCCGAGCCTAGCAAATGCGAATTCGGCTTTGGCTGCAAGGGCTTGGGGCGCAATGTGGATTTCGAACTGGCGATCCCCATCTGTGCTGTGTATAACGCGGCCTCCGCAGCCATAAAGCGCGGTTTTCAGGAGTAATTTTCATGTCCGAGCGGTGGACGCCCGACAGCTGGCGCGGCAAGCCCGTGCTGCAAATGCCGGAATACCCGGATCTCAAGGCCCTTGGCGATGTCGAGGCGCAGCTTGCCACGTTTCCGCCGCTGGTTTTTGCAGGTGAAGCGCGCAATCTGAAGAAGTCGCTCGCCCGCGTGGCTGCCGGCGAAGCTTTCCTGCTGCAGGGCGGCGATTGCGCCGAGAGCTTTGCCGAGCATGGTGCCAACAATATCCGCGATTTCTTCCGCGCCTTCCTGCAGATGTCGGTGGTGCTGACCTATGCCGGCGCGCTGCCCGTGGTGAAGATCGGCCGTATCGCCGGTCAGTTCGCCAAGCCGCGGTCCTCGCCGATGGAGAAGCTCAACGGCGTCGAACTGCCGAGCTATCGCGGCGACATCATCAATGACATCGCCTTCACGCCAGAATCCCGCGTGCCCGATCCGCAGCGCCAGCTGATGGCCTATCGCCAGTCGGCGGCGACGCTGAATCTGCTGCGCGCTTTCGCGACCGGCGGCTTCGCCAATCTCGGCAGCGTGCATCAGTGGATGCTCGGCTTCCTGAAGGATTCGCAGCAGTCGCGCCGTTACAAGGAACTGGCCGACCGCATCTCGGACGCGCTGAACTTCATGCGCGCCTGCGGCCTCAATCTGGAAAGCCATCCGGAACTGCGTTCGACGGATTTCTACACCAGCCACGAAGCGCTGCTGCTCGGTTACGAGCAGGCCTTCACGCGCGTCGATTCCACGACGGGCGACTGGTACGCGACCTCGGGCCATATGATCTGGATCGGCGACCGTACGCGGCAGCTCGATCATGCCCATGTCGAATACTTCCGCGGCATCAAGAATCCGATCGGCCTGAAGTGCGGCCCGTCGCTGAAGCCTGATGAACTGCTGAAGCTGATCGACGTCCTCAATCCGGACAATGAGCCCGGCCGCCTCACGCTGATCAACCGCTTCGGTCACGAGAAGGTGGGGGAGCATCTGCCGGGCTTCATCCGCGCGGTGCAGAAGGAAGGGCGCTCGGTGGTATGGTCGTGCGATCCGATGCACGGCAACACGATCACGTCGAATTCCGGCTACAAGACCCGGCCGTTCGACCGCATCCTGTCCGAGGTAAAGTCGTTCTTCCAGATTCATGCCGCCGAAGGCACCCATGCCGGCGGCGTGCATCTGGAAATGACCGGCCAGAACGTGACGGAATGCACCGGTGGCGCGCGCGCCATTTCGGACGAGGACCTCAACGACCGCTATCACACGGTCTGCGATCCGCGCCTGAATGCCGAGCAGTCCATCGACATGGCGTTTCTGATCGCCGAACTGCTGAAGACGTCCCGCGTCGACAGGGCGGAGCCGCTGCCGGTGGCATCGGGTCTCTGAGGCATGATCCCGAAAAGTGGGAGCCGGTTTTCGGATCAGATCATGCTCAAACAAGAAAGCGAGAGATTGATCCAGCGAAGATGGATCAATCTCTAGATGTCGCGCCTCTGGCGGGCCACCATCAACACCTGGAATGGCCTGACCTTCGCGACGCGATCGGAGCAGGCCATTCGCGAGGAGTTGTTTGCGCTGCTCCTCGCGGTGCCGCTGTCATTCCTCATCGGCACCACCGCAGCGCGCCGGCTCGAGCTGGTGGCGGTGGTTTTGCTGCTGCTCACCGTCGAACTCCTCAACACCGCCATCGAGAAACTGGCCGACCGGCTCACCATCGAACACGATCCGCAGATCGGGCGTGTGAAGGACATGGGATCGGCGGCCGTCGGCGTCGCACTGGTGATTGCCGGCATGACCTGGCTGTATGCGCTCGGTGAGCGCATAGGCATCTTCTAATCCCGCAGTTGCGAAGGGTGAGCCGGTAGGCTTGGATGTTTCCATGACAGAATTGACGCGCTTCACCGTCACGCTCGCCCAGCTCAATCCCATCGTCGGTGATATCACCGGCAATGCCGCCAAGGCGCGCGCTGCGCGGGCGCAGGCCCAAGCCGACGGCGCGACGCTGATCGTGTTTCCTGAATTGTTTATCGCCGGCTACCCACCGGAAGACCTGGTGCTGAAACCGGCCTTTCAGGCGGCCTGCCGGGCGGCCATTGAGGATCTGGCACGCGAGACCGCGGACGGTGGTCCGGCCGTGCTGATCGGTTCGCCCTGGGTCGACGGCGGCAAGCTCTACAATGCCTGCGCGTTGCTTGACGAAGGCCGCATCGCCGCGATCCGCTTCAAGGTCAATCTGCCGAATTACGGTGTGTTCGACGAAAAGCGCGTCTTCGCGCGCGGCTCGGTCTCGGGACCCGTCACCATCCGCGGCCTGCGCGTCGGCGTGCCGATCTGCGAAGACACCTGGATGGAAGAGTCCGCCGATTACGAAGACGTGGTCGAGACGCTGACCGAGACCGGCGCCGAAATCCTGATCGTGCCGAACGGTTCGCCATATGCCCGCGGCAAGACGGATCTGCGCTTGTCGGTGCAGGTCGCCCGCGTCACCGAGAGCCATCTACCGATGGTCTACCTTAATCAGGTCGGCGGTCAGGACGAACTGGTGTTCGACGGCGCGAGCTTTGTGCTCAATGCCGACCGCTCGCTGGGCGCGCAATTGCCGTCCTTCACCGAGAGCATCACGACGCTGACATTCGAGAAGATCGACGGCCACTGGCGCTGCGACGGACCGATCGCACCGGTACCGGAAGGCGACGAGGGCGACTACGCCGCCTGTGTGCTTGGCTTGCGCGATTACGTCAACAAGAACGGCTTCCCCGGCGTGCTGATGGGCATCTCCGGCGGTATCGACTCAGCGCTTTGCGCCGCGATCGCCGTGGATGCGCTCGGCGCCGACCGCGTGCGCGGCATCATGCTGCCATTCCGCTACACCGCGCAGGTGTCGCTCGACGATGCCGACAAGCTCGCGAAGGCGCTGGGTTTCCGTTACGAGATCCTGCCCATCGCCGATGCGGTCAACGGCTTCGAGAAGATCCTTGCCGATACCTTCAAGGGTCTCGCACGCGACATCACCGAAGAGAACCTGCAGGCGCGCGCCCGTGGTACGCTGTTGATGGCCGTCTCCAACAAGACCGGCGCGATGGTCGTCACGACAGGCAACAAGTCGGAAATGTCGGTCGGCTATGCCACGCTCTATGGCGACATGAATGGCGGATTCAATCCGATCAAGGATCTCTACAAGACCCAGGTGTTCCGTATTTCGACCTTGCGCAATTCATGGAAGCCCGAAGGCGCGCTCGGTCCCGATGGCGAAGTGATCCCCAACAACATCATTATCCGTCCGCCCACGGCCGAACTGCGCGAAAACCAGACCGACCAAGACTCGTTGCCGCCCTACGATATCCTCGATGGCATTCTCGAACGCCTGGTCGAACGCGAGGAGCCGTTGTCGGTGATCGTCGCGGCCGGTTACGAGAAAGACGTTGTGACGCGCATCGACCGGCTGCTCAACATCGCCGAATACAAGCGCCGGCAGGCGGCACCGGGCGTGAAAGTGACGCGGAAGAACTTTGGCAGGGACCGCCGCTATCCGATCACAAACAAGTTTCGCGATCTGGCCAATCCATTGCCGAAGCCCGATGAGGACTTGGTGACGCGGCCCGGCAAGGGCACCAGCGAAGCGTTTGAATGAATTTGTAGGGCGAATGACGCCCTACAAACCCGTCGTGTATCGGCGCGTGATCCCGTCACCGCGCCGTTTTGGCCACCGCCGCAAAGGTTGAATCGCTCAGGACGCCACCGCCCTGAAACAAGGTGACGACGGGTGAGGATGCGGCGCTGGTGCTGTTCTTGATGTCATACAGCGCCGAGAAACGGTTCAGCAGTTTGGCCAGCTTGGCGGGATCGGCGAGGTCCTTCAGATTGAGGTGTTTCTCCACCACCTTGGCCTGCTGATCGATATCCATCGCGCCCACCTCGTTCGGCAGGCTGAAGATGGTGCGGAACACTTCCGCCAGCGCCTTGTCCGCAAGCAGGTCATAGGCCGAGGTGATGCTCGGCGCCTTGCGCTCGAAGTAGAGCGCGAGCCGCACGCCGGGATTGCTTTCGCCCTGCTGCGTCTCCAGCGTCTGTTGCAGATATTTGTGCTGGGTTTCCATGAACTGGTCGCGGGTCTGCGGCCCGAATTTCGGTAGCCGCGCGATCTCGCCGTCGTCGTCGAAATTGAACGAGGCCACCAGCTCCGCGAAACGCGGATCCTTCTGCGTGTTGACGAAGCTCTTGGGGTCGTTCAGGTCGGAATCGAACATCTTGCTCAGATCGGCGGTGGTCACCTTGGCGGGGTCGAGGCCCTTGGCGACGAGCGCGATGTCGATGAGCTTCCTGTCGGCAAGCAGATCCTTCACGCTCTCGATATTGGCGATGTTCTTCTGATAATAGACCGCGTCCTTGTCGGCCGCCTTGCGCAGCTCGGCCTGTTCCTTGTCCTTCGTGAAGCGTGTCTTGGCGATGATGTAGTCCTTCATCACCTGGGTGACTTCCGCCGCGTCCTGCGCCACCACAGGCGTCGTGATATTTCCGCTGCTGTCGAAATTGAATGCCCGAGCGAGCTGAACGTATCGGTCGTCGTGCAGCTTGTTCACGTAGCTCTTCGGATCGTCCGGATCGCTTTTGAGCACGTTTTTGATGATCGTCGGCGAAACCTCTTCGGGATCGAGACCAAATGATTTCAGAGCAAAATTATAGACGTTTGGCGTCTTGAGAAAGGCATCGACCGTGGTCACCTTGGCGAGACCGGTGCGATACTGCTTGATCAGCGATGCCGCGTACTTTTCGTCCGCTGCGAGATAGGTCGCGCCCTGGCTGTTGACATATTTGGCATGGGTGTTGCTCAGCTGCGTGGCTGTCTGGGCAGACGTTCCGGTGGGCAATGTGCCGTCGGGCGAGAACTCGAAAGCGCCGGCAAGCGCCACATAGCTGTCGATCGTCTCGAGTGCATCCTTATAGCTGAGGATGCTGACCTCATTCATCGATCCGCGCGCGCGCTCCAGCTCGATCTTCTGGCGCAGATCGGCCATATCGGCGCCCGGCTGTTTCAATGCCGCCATGTATGTGTCGATCTTGCTGGCGGCATCGAGCATCGCTGCCTGGGCCTTGGTGATATTCGCATTGATGTCGGCTTTCTGCGACACCCAAACGGAATTGACATAGCTGTTCGGATCGGACGGATCGCTGCTCAGCACCTTGCTGATCGTGTCGTGGGACCAGCGATTCTTGTCGATGCCGAAGGCCGAGAAAACATAATCCCGCAGCTTGTCGTCGGCGAGCAGGCCATTGACGTTGGTGATTTTTCCGATCGTGAGATTGTAGTAGTTCTTGTTCGCGTCGATGGCATCGACCCCGCGCTGCGCTACGGCCGTGTACAGACCGATCATGTCGTCGGCCTGGTTCCCGGACTGGGCGGTGTTGGTGCTGCTGCTGGTGGTCCCGAAGGCGAAGGCCGCTGCGAAATCCCGGTAGCGTTTGTCGCTCAGCTTGTTGGCGAAACTGTTGGCGTCGGAGAGATCGCTTTCCAGCACCTTGCGCAGGAAGGCCTTGGCATAGGCCATGTCCTCCAGGCCATAGGCCGTCGTTGCATAGGTATAGAGCCGATAGTCGTTCAGGAGATCATCGACGGTTTTCACCTTGCCGATGTTCTCTTTGTAATAGGCCGTATCCCGCGAGACGGTGGCCTGTTGCGAGACCCGCGTCAGCGATTGGGTGAGATTGCGGGAGACGATATTATAGTTGAGATAAGTCGAGACCATCCGAACACCCTCGCGGTTTGGCGTGAGCCTACCGTTCGGAGGTTGTCCGAAGCTGGACGCAATGGCCGTGTGCCGTCGTCGCCTGGCCGGGCGAGGAGGCGAGGCTTAGCGCGGCGCGTTGTTCGGCAGGAATTGCGGGCCGACCGTGCGGATCTGGCCTGGCGTGGACGGCGCCGCTGGTTGCGCAGGAGCTGCCGTTGCAGGCGCATCGGTCGCCGCGCCCTTCTTCAATGCGGCGGGTGTGCCCTTGGCCTGTGGCTGCGACATCCGCTTGGCGCGTTCCTCGGTGACGATGATGTCGCCGTTCTCCGCTGCCGATTTGTCGTCGACATTCTTCAACGCCTCGGACCAGGTCTGACCTTGCGCCTTGCAGGAGCACGACGGATTGAATTCGGTGCGATACTTGAACGCGTTCGGCGACGACGAATAGGGCTGTCCCGACACCGAGACAGCCGAGTTCATGTCCTCGCCGGGATTGCGATAGGTGAACAGGTTGGCATCGGAGGCCGGGCAGAGATTCTTGCAGGTTCGCTCATCATCGCCGAAACGCGCCGGGATCGTCGCGAACGAGATCGGGAAATAGAAGCCGTCGCAGGTGCGCACGCAGACGGTGCGGTAGGTGCCGGACGGAACGGGCGACATATTGCCGTCCAGCGGCGGCGCGCCGGGGCTTGGCTCGTTGTTGCCGAACAGGTTGCTCAGGAAACCGCCGGGGCCTGAGTTCTGCGGGGCCGCGCGCTGCGCAGCAGCGGCGTATTGCGGGCCGCAATTGTTCTGCGCGAGGGCCAGCAGCACCGAGCGGCGCTGGGTATCACGGTCCGAACTGCCAGGCGTGCCGACGCGCAGGCGCTCGAGATTGCTGGTGATCTGATCCAGATTGCCGCGCATCTGCTGGATCTGATTGTTGACCGGGCCGCATTGCTGCGACTGTCCATTGAACAGCGAGAAGAAGCCGGAACTGTCGCAGCCCATCCGCTTGGCCTGCGCCGAAACGCGGTCGAGCTCGCTTTGCTGCTTGGACGCGGCGTCCTCATAGCGGCGAAGCTGTTCGGCGCGCGCGGGATCGAGGCCGTTACCGCGATCGATGGTCGCAAGCTGCGCCTCGAGGCGCCCGCACATCGGATTGCCAGAGCCCTGCTGCTGCGCCTGGCTCGGCGGATAGACCTGCTGCGCGGGATAGGCCGGGGGCGGTCCGTTCTGCGCCGATGCAGGAGTGCCCAGCGACAGCGCACCAACCAGTGCGGCACCAACGAAAGCCCAGCGAGAAAGGGAAGCAGTCACAGTGTCAGACATATCCGGCCAATGCGCGAGTCAGAAGCGAGCGAGACAGAAACAAGCGGGGTGGTGCGGCATCGCGCTTCGATACCGCCGCCAACCTCTCGCCGACGTTGCCAGACGCGCGCGATGAAAATGCGGCGGCGAACGCGGCTTTCCATAGCTGCTTCTCGCGGCAGGGTCACGTCGTTTCCGGGGCCTCACTGTGGCCGCAAGCGTGACGCAAGAAAGTCGCAAGCCGGGGATGTCAGCGCTGGCAGGTAATCGCAACGAATTCGTCGCATTTGCCGTGATGGCAGGCGCTGCCTGACGTCGGGACCGAGCCGGTCACTTCATCGGGATCGACGCGGCGATAGGCGACGGCCTGGTCGAAGGCGCGCGATTTGCAATAGGACAGGGCGGCATGCGCGCCGCATTTCTCGCCGCGGGCGAGGCACTGGTCGATACCGTAACCGTCAGACTGGTTGGCGATGATGAAGACGCGGGAATCGGCAAAGGCCGAGGGAGCGGCCAGAACAAATGCCGCCGTCAGAACGACTGAAATGGATTTCATAACTCACCGAATGAATGAGGAAATTCGCCCTCATTCGATACGCCCCAAAGATTAATAATCATTAACCATGGGCGGCGTAGCGATGGATTGAGGCCGAAATCAGCCCTTTACGGCATAGTTCCACACCCTTGACGAGCCACCTGGGGTTGCCCCATGGTGCCCCGATGAACGGTTCTCTCGCCATTTGTGGCATTTGCCGCGAGATTAAGAGCTAGCGATTCGCTGGCTGAGGCCGTCTTTTCTCACACGAGATCAATCTCAAGAGGGATGAGGAGACGCCCGGCCGCAAGGGACGGACATCCATGGAACTGCGCCTTTACGACACTCTGACCCGCGAGAAGCGCGTCTTCACGCCGATCGATGCCGACAATGTCCGGATGTATGTCTGCGGGCCGACGGTCTACGACTTCGCCCATATCGGCAATGCGCGCCCGGTCATCGTGTTCGACGTGCTGTTCCGGCTGCTGCGACACGTCTACGGAGTCGACAAAGTTACCTATGTCCGCAACATCACCGACGTCGACGACAAGATCAACGACCGCGCGTTGCGCGATTTCCCCGGGCTGCCCCTGAACGAGGCGATTCGCCGGGTCACCGAAACCACGGCCAATCAGTTTCAGGCCGACGTCGAAGCGCTGGGCTGCTTGTCGCCGACAGTGCAGCCGCGGGCCACGGATTTCGTGCTGCCGCGACCCGACGGCAAGACCGATATGGTCACGCTGATCAGAGAGTTGATCGCGCGCGGCCACGCCTATGAGGCTGCGGGCGAAGTGTTGTTCGACACCCAGTCGATGGCCGATTACGGCGCACTCTCCGGCCGCAAACTGGAAGACCAGCAGGCCGGCGCGCGCGTCGCCGTCGATGCGCACAAGAAGCATCCGACCGATTTCGTGTTGTGGAAGCAATCATCGGCAGAGGAGCCCGGCTGGGACGGCCCGTGGGGCAGGGGCCGTCCGGGCTGGCACATCGAGTGCTCGGCAATGGCGGAGGCCTATCTTGGCACGATCTTCGACATTCATGGCGGCGGCCTCGATCTAATCTTCCCGCATCATGAAAACGAAATCGCCCAGTCGCGCTGCGCGCACGGTACGCATGCGATGGCGAATTACTGGATGCATAACGGCTTCCTGCAGGTCGAAGGCGAGAAGATGTCGAAGAGCCTCGGCAACTTCTTCACCATCCGCGAACTGCTGAACGACTGGCCGGGCGAAGTACTGCGCCTGAACATGTTGAAGACACACTATCGGTCGCCGATCGACTGGACCGTGAAAGGTCTGGAAGAAAGCGCCAAGACGCTCGATGACTGGTACTGGGTCGCGGCGGATGCCGAAGGCGGAGAGGTCTCCGACAAGGTGATGGAGCCGATGTTCGACGATCTGAATACGTCGCTGGCCGTTGCGGCGTTACACGGTCTTCGCAACAGTGCGGCAGCAGGCAATGACGGCGATCGCAGCCAGTTTGCAGCGTCGTTGCGTGCGCTCGGTTTCCTGTCGGAAACGGCTGCTGCATGGAATGGACGCAAACAACAGGCCAGCGGAATCGATGCGGCAAAGGTCGATGATTTGATTGCGGATCGTACAGCCGCGCGGGCTCGCAAGGATTTCAAGGAGTCCGATCGTATCCGCGACGAACTTGCCGCCATGGGCGTCGTCATCAAGGACTCGAAGGAAGGCACCACTTGGGAGATCGCGCGATGAGCCGACCCGACACACCGTTTCCAAAGCACTGGAAATATTACATCGCGCTGAAATGGGCATTGATCGTCGGCGCTATCGCGCTGGCCTTGAAGCTGGTGGACTTCTGGTGAGCGCGATGGGCGAGGCGAAACCGGCACTGCGGCCGTTCCTGCCGGATGACACCGCGATTGCGGCTGCGATCTATGTGGCCAGCATCGAGGAATTGACGGGCGAAGACTACAGCGAAGCGCAGCAGGAAGCCTGGGCTGCAACGGTCGACGATGAAGTGGCGTTCGGCAAGCGGCTGGCGTCGCAACTCACGCTGATCGCGACGCTGGACGGCGTGCCGGTCGGCTTTGCATCGCTGAAAGGCGCCAACCACATCGATCTGCTTTACGTGCATCCCAATGCCGCCCTGCAGGGTGTGGCATCGCTGCTGATCGATGCGATCGAGAAGCTGGCAGGTGCACGCGGCGCCAAGCTGCTGACCGTGGATGCCAGCGACACCGCCGAGCCCTTCTTCAAGAAACGCGGATATATCCCGACACAGCGCAACAGCGTGCCGCTGAATGATGAGTGGCTTGCCAACACCACGATGCAGAAGACGCTGGGCGAAGCCGGGGTGTCCTAAATCGAATGAAGAAGGCAGGGGAGGAAGACCGATGATCGATCACATCTCCATCGCGGTCAGCAATCTCGAACGTGCCGTGCCCTTCTACGAGCGTAGTTTCGCGCCGCTTGGCATGACCCGGCTGGTAACACGGCCGGCAATGGTTGGGTTCGGCAAGACCTATCCCGAAATCTGGCTCAATCTGCGTGCAGGCATGGCACCGCTACCGCTTGATAGCGGTGTGCATCTTTGTCTGCGCGCGAAGACGACGGATGAGGTTGATGCGTTTTATGCGGCAGCCATGGCCGCCGGCGGTGTCTCGGAAAGTGCGCCCTCGCTGCGGCCGCATGATCGCGTGCGCTACTATGCGACTTTCATCGCCGATGCCGATGGCAATCGCATCGAGGTGGTGACGTTCCCGAAGGACGACGCCACCACGTCGTAGAAGGCCTCAGAGCCGCGTCGCGACGTCCGGAGCCAGCTTCTTGGCTTCGTCGGAGGCCAGTGCCGCAGCGGTGCGGAGCCGGGGCAGGATGTCTTCGGCACGGTCGGCCGTCAGCACGTCCAGCGGCAGTGTCGGCCGGATGAAGGCGGTCGAGCGCATGTGTTTGAGCAGCTCGAGCAGCGGCTCCCAGAAGTTATCGATATTGGCCATCAGGATCGGCTTGCTGTGGCGGCCGAGCTGTTGCCAGGTGAGCTGTTCGACCAGCTCTTCCAACGTGCCGATGCCGCCGGGCAGGGCGACGAAGGCGTCCGACCGCTCAAACATCAGCCGTTTGCGCTCATGCATGTCGTGGGTGACGATCAGTTCCTGGGCGGCGGTCAGCGCGTTTTCGCGCTTGGTCAGGAATTCCGGGATGATGCCGGTGACCCGTCCGCCATTGTCCAGCACGGACTTGGCTACCGCGCCCATCAGGCCGATGGAGCCGCCGCCATAGACTAGGCCGATACCTTGCTCGGCCATGATCTTGCCGAGCGTAACGGCTGATTCGACGAAACTGGGATTGGTACCGGGGCCGGAGCCGCAATAGACGCAAATCGTTTTAATTGTGCTCATGGAATCCATGTGGCACTGCGGGATAACAGCGTCAAGACACGGAATGAACGCGATACGGGAAATTCCTGCCCGGGACACCTCTCCGCAGGGAAAAGAATGCTCCGCGAGGGTGCGACGTTCCGGCAAAGCGCCTATATGCATTCTAATGAAATCGACCTCCATTTTGAGCCGGCCCCGGGCCGCAGCTCCGTTCGCTCCAGGCGCCGTGCATGTCTGATTCCGATCCCGCGCTGAACGACGAGACAGCTCCCAACCCGGCCTATATCGAGCGCGGCACGCTGTTCGGAACGCTCGCCCATTTGTGGCCCTATATCTGGCCGGGCGACCGCGACGACCTGAAGATGCGCGTCGTCTGGTCCATGCTGCTGCTGCTGGTCGCCAAGGCGGCCACCCTGACAGTGCCGTTCACCTTCAAATGGGCGATCGATGCGCTGACCGGCGCCGATACGGCTCCGGTCCAGTCCTCGAACTGGACGCTGTGGCTGATCGCATCGCCGGTCGCCATGACCGTCAGCTACGGCGCGATCCGCGTGCTGATGGCGATCTTCACGCAATGGCGCGACGGCATCTTTGCCAAAGTGGCGATGCATGCGGTGCGCAAGCTGGCCTATCTCACTTTCGTCCATATGCACGAACTGTCGCTGCGCTTTCATCTGGAGCGCAAGACCGGTGGTTTGACGCGCGTGCTCGAACGCGGCCGCGCAGGCATCGAAGTCATCGTGCGCATGGTGATCCTGCAACTGGTGCCGACCATCGTCGAGCTGTTGCTGGTGATGGGTGTGCTGCTCTGGCAGTTCGACTGGCGCTATGTGCTGGTCGTAGCGATCACCGTGGTCGTCTACATGTATTATACGTATCTGGCGACCGAGTGGCGCATCGCCATCCGCCGCAATATGAACGAGTCCGATACCGAGGCGAATACCAAGGCGATCGACTCGCTGCTGAACTACGAGACGGTCAAATATTTCAGCGCCGAAACGCGTGAGGCCGAACGCTATGACAAGACCGTCGAGCGCTTCGAGCGCGCCAGCGTCAAGACCTATACCTCGCTGGCTGTCCTCAATACCGGGCAGGCGATCATCTTCACGCTCGGTCTGACATCGACCATGCTGATGTGTGCGGTCGGCGTGCGCAACGGCACCCACACGGTGGGCGATTTTGTCATGATCAACGCCATGATGATCCAGCTGTACCAGCCGCTGAATTTCATGGGCATGGTCTATCGCGAGATCAAGCAGGCGATCATCGACATCGAGAAGATGTTCGGTGTCCTGAACCGCAATCCGGAAGTGAAGGATATTCCAGGAGCCAAGCCGCTGCTGGTGACATCCGGCGCTGTGCGCTTCGACGATGTACGTTTCGCCTACGATCCGGAGCGGCCAATCTTGAAGGGGCTCTCCTTCGAGGTGCCGGCCGGCAAGACCGTCGCCATCGTCGGCCCGTCGGGCGCCGGCAAGTCGACGATCTCGCGGCTGCTGTTCCGGCTCTATGACGTGTCCGGTGGCACGATCTCCATCGACGGCCAGAACATTCGCAATGTCACGCAGGCCTCGTTGCGCCAGTCGATCGGCATGGTCCCGCAGGACACCGTGCTGTTCAACGACACCATTCGCTACAACATCCGCTACGGCCGCTGGGACGCGACGGACGAAGAGGTCGAGGAAGCTGCCCGGATGGCGCAGATCGACCCGTTCATCCGGATGTCGCCGAAGGGCTACGAGACCGAAGTGGGCGAGCGCGGACTGAAACTCTCCGGCGGCGAGAAGCAGCGCGTGGCCATTGCGCGGACCGTGCTGAAGGGCCCGCCGATCTTGCTGCTCGACGAAGCGACGTCGGCGCTCGATAGCCATACCGAGCAGGAGATCCAGGACGCGCTGGAGAAGGTCTCGCAGGGCCGTACCTCGCTGGTGATTGCGCATCGACTGTCCACCATTGTCGGCGCCGACGAGATCATCGTGCTCGACCAGGGCCGGATCGCCGAGCGCGGCACCCATGGCCAGTTGCTGGCCGCCGGCGGTCTCTATGCCAGCATGTGGAACCGGCAGCGCGAGGCCCAGGAGGCCCGCGAACGGCTCGCCCAGATAGGCGACGATGCCATCGCCCCCAATCGCACTCCGCCGCCGGTCGACGACGATCGCCTGATGACGCCTGACGCGGCGGAATAATCTCTGCTAAAGCAGGGCCAGATTCTGCCCGAACCCAGGTTTTAAGCACCCATGTCCATCGCAAATTCCATCCGTGGCCAGATCCCGCCGATCCACAAGGAAGGCTATCCGTTCATTGGCGCCTTTGCGCTGGCGAGCCTGGTGCTGTTCTGGATCTGGACGCCGCTCGGATGGATCGGCACGGTCCTGACGGTCTGGTGTGCGCTGTTCTTCCGCGATCCGGTCCGCGTAACCCCGACCCGCGAGGGTGTCGTGGTGTCGCCCGCCGACGGGAAAGTGTCGATGGTGCAGCCGGTGCTGCCGCCGGCCGAACTCGGCCTTGGCGACCAGCCGCTGCTGCGTATCTCGGTGTTTATGAGCGTCTTCAACGTCCACGTAAACCGCAGCCCGGTGGCTGGCCGGATCGAGCGCATTGCCTATCGGCCGGGCAAGTTCATCAATGCTGAGCTGGACAAGGCCAGCGAGGACAATGAGCGCAATTCGCTGGTGATTTCGACCCCCGGCGGCCGGATCGGCGTGGTGCAGATCGCCGGGCTTGTGGCGCGCCGGATCGTGTCCTTCGTGCGCGAGGGCCAGACCCTGAGCGCCGGCGAGCGCTTTGGCCTCATTCGCTTCGGCTCCCGGCTGGATATCTACCTGCCGGAAGGCAGCAAGGCGCTGGTGGCCGTGGGGCAGACCGCGATTGCCGGCGAGACCGTGCTGGCCGATTTCCGGATCGGTGACGGCGGCCGGACCTACCGCGTCGATTAACCCCGATTTCCTGCCGGTTTGGGCGGCAGGACGCCACAATGGCGGAGCAGGGTGGAATTTGCTAGGATCACGCCATGCAAATGCCTCCTGACCAGTCTCCCGAGACGCGCCGCCGCCGGTTCCGGACCATTCCGATCCGGATGCTGGTGCCGAACATGATCACGCTGCTGGCGATCTGCGCCGGCCTGACGGCGATCCGCCTGTCCACCGAGGGCCGGATGGAACTCGCGGTTGCGGCCATCGTCTTCGCGGCCGTGCTCGATGGTGTCGATGGCCGTGTCGCCCGCATGATCAAAGGCCAGTCCAAATTCGGCGCCGAGCTCGACAGCCTGGCTGACTTCGTCAATTTCGGCGTTGCGCCTGGCCTGATCCTGTATTTCTGGCAGCTCCATGATCTCAGCAATGCCGGCTGGATCGCCGCGATGGTGTTCGCCATCGCCGGCAGTCTGCGGCTGGCGCGTTTCAACGCCACCATGGACGATCCGGACAAGCCGGCCTTTGCCGCGAACTTTTTCACGGGCATGCCGGCGCCGCTGGGCGCGCTCACCGTGATGCTGCCGATCTATCTGGGCTTCCTGGGCATGCCGATGCCGCCCGCCATCCTGACGACCCTCTACACGCTGCTGGTCGGCTTCCTGATGGTGTCGCGGCTGCCGGTGTTCTCCGGCAAGGCCGTGAACATGCGGGTGCCGCGTGAGCTGGTGCTGCCGGTGTTCGTCGGCGTCGTGCTCTTCATCGCGCTGCTGATCGGCTACCCCTGGCACATCCTGTCGGCGCTCTCGATCATGTATCTGCTGAGCCTTCCGCTGGGCTGGAAATCGTATCGCGATCAGGAACGTGCGCTCGCCGCGCAGTCGGTGGTCCCTGTCGATCCGGCGGCGCCCCATGCGTCGACGCCCTATACGCCGGGGGCACCTGAGATCGCACCGGATGATCGGCCCGCACGCCTGAACTGATTGTCCATCTCGCGAACAATTCATGCAGCCGCTTTCCACGACGAAAGCGGCTGCATTTCGTTTTGGGCATGCAGTGAAGTCGGCTATATCCGAAGTCACTCAGCGACGACGACGTCCCGCGAAGACGGGATGCGATAATCACACACAGGAGAAACGCCGTGACGAATTCCGCGACCGGTCCGCTGCCCGCATCCGTTCTGGAAGCACTGGGCCGCTACGACACGCCGACCATCTGCAATGCGATGGAGATCGTCGCCCCCGAGCGCCGGTTGATCGGCTACACCACGCGTCCGCTGGTTTGTCCGTTTCCGAATCTGCCGCCCATCGTCGGCTATGCGCGCACCGCGAGCATTCGCGCGACCATGGCGTCTGGTCTGCCTGCCGCGGAGCAGAAGGCGCGGCGGCTCGCTTACTACGAGTATGTCGGTACGGGCATCGGTCCGCGCATCAGCGTGATCCAGGATATCGACGGGCCCGACGCGGGCTATGGCGCGTTCTGGGGTGAGGTGAACAGCGCCGTACACAAGGCGCTCGGTTGCCTCGGTGTGGTCACCGATGGCTCGATCCGCGATATCCCGCAATGGGCCCCGGACTTCCAAGCGCTCGCCGGCACGATCGGTCCGTCGCATGCGCATGTGCATGTAAGCGAGTTCGGCAATGAAATACGCGTGGCCGGCATGAGTGTTCGTTCGGACGATCTGATCCATGCCGATCAACACGGCGCGGTTGTGATCCCGCTCGATGTCGCCGCGAAACTGCCGGAAGCGGCGGAGCTGTGCGGGCGGCGCGAGACACCCATTCTCGATATTGCGCGCAGTCCGTCATTCACGCTCGAGAAGCTGAAAGAGGCGATGGCGCGCTCGTCGGAAATACACTGAAATCCGGGGCTATTAAGACTAACGATAAAGGTTAGATGCCGATCAACCCGAACCAGCTCCGGTTGCTTGCGCGGCCGGAGGGCTTCGGGCTAACTGCCCGTTCCGCCGTGGAGACGGGTATTGGAGACGGTATTGCCTCAGACCAAGGATATGAAGAAAGCTTGGAATGAGCGAGCAAATCGTGACCCGTTCTTTTACGTCGAGACCGAGCTGTGGGATCACGATCCCGAAAAATTCTTCGCACTCGGTCGCGAACGCGCAACGCTGCTGATCGATCCTGTTCTCGCAAAATATGCACTTGATCCCGTCGGCAAGACGGCGGTCGATATCGGCTGCGGCGTCGGACGTTTCACGCAGGCGCTTGGCCGGCGTTTCACCAGGGCTGTCGGCATCGATGTGTCTGACGTCATGGTGGAAAAGGCCAAGGCGGCGGCAGCGGCGTTCAGCAATCTCGACTTCGTCGCCGGCAATGGCGTCGTGTTTCCCTTGGCGTCCGAAACTGCGGATTTCGTATGGTCATATGAGGTCTTTCAGCACATGCCGTCGCATGACGTCGTGAAGGCCAATCTGGTCGAGGTCGCCCGCATCCTGCGTCCATCCGCGCTTGGACTCATTCACTTCCGGACGGCGCATGAGTATCCGACTATCCTCTGGCATATCGCCAAGTTCGTCCCGACGCCTGTCATCCAGCGCCTGAAGATGATGCTCGGCAAGGATCCGCTGACGGCGGATACGTCGTGGCGTGGTGCAAAGCCGCTGCCGAAGAGCACGATCGCCGACTTCTGCGTGGCCGCTGGGCTCAAGCCCATCGAGTTTCTCGATGACCCGACCCACGCACCGGGATCACGTACCTTCGTGGTCGTCCGGCGCGCTGTCTGACGCCGCACAGTCGCCCTCAATCTGTCTGCTGAACGAACTTTCAGTATCGTTCCACGCACGCTCGCGCGTCATTAATCTGTCGTTAATGAACCGTGAAGCGGTAACGCGTCCTTAATCGCAGTATCGCTAAGGTACCTTCGCGCGGCCTGATCTCGAGGCGTGCCGCCGTCCAGGACGGGCGTCGTTCGATACGTGTATAGCGTCGGAGTTGACATGGATATCACAACACTCGTCGGTTTTGTCGCTGGCATCATTGTGCTGTGTACCCTGGTCCTCATGGGCGGCAGCTTCGGGATGTTCTACGACATCCACGCCGTTATCATCATTTTCGGCGGTTCGTTTGCCGCGACGCTGATCCGCTTTCCGCTCTCGTCCATCCTTCATGGCATTCCGCTCGGCGCCAAATTTGCGTTCACGCTGAGCCGTCTGAACGCTCGTGATCTCGTTGACGAACTCGCTCGCATCGCGGAAATCGCAAGGAAGCAGGGACCGGTCGGACTCGAAAAAGTCGAAACTGATGATGCATTCCTCGCCAAGGGAATCCGCTTCGTTGCCGACGGCTACGACCTCGAATTCATCCGCGACAATCTTGAGCGCGACCGCGACAATTTCCTCATGCATCTCGACGAAGGCTCGAAGATCTACCGCGCCATCGGCGATTGCGCGCCGGCCTTCGGCATGATCGGTACGCTGCTGGGCATGGTGCAGATGTTCTCGAACATGTCCGATCCGTCCAAGCTCGGACCGTTCATGGCCGTCGCGCTGCTGGCGACGCTGTATGGCGCGATCGTCGGCAACCTGATCTGTCTGCCCATCGCCGACAAACTGCACGTCAAGGTGCTCGATGAAGAGACCAACCGCACGCTCATCATCGACGGCATCCTGATGATCCGCGACTCGAAGAGCCCGGCGCTGGTCCGCGAAATGCTGCTGGCCTATCTGCCCGAGAAGCACCGCCATGACGAAAGTGAGCCGGTCCCAGCGTAACACACTGGAGGCAGGCTCGGAGCACGTCCGATGGCGAAGAAAAAACGCGGAGAAGCACACGGCGGCCATGGCTGGTTCGTGACCTTCGCCGACCTGATGGCGCTGCTGCTCAGTTACTTCGTCATGCTGGTGGCATTCTCCAGCCCTGATGGCGCCAAGCTCAAGATCGTTGCCGGCTCGGTCCGCGAAGCCTTCGGCGTGCAATCCGATGCGCGATATTCGGGCGTGATCGAATCCGACGGTCTGCCGACGCGCGGCCAGACGAAGAACAAGGACCATGTGTCGCCGGACGATGCGTCCAACGTCACCAGTCCGAGCGAGAAGGGCGGCCGTCCCGCGGGCGCCAAGCTGAAGATGGACCGCGAATTCGCGCTCGCCTCGGCGTCATTGCGGCAGGCGCTGCAGGACATGCCGGAGATCAACGAGATCTCCAAGAACATCATGTTCGAGGAAACCAAGCAGGGCCTCAATCTGGAGATCATCGACCAGAACGGCCGCTCGATGTTTGCTGACGGATCCAAGGTTCCCTATGAGCGCACACGTCTGTTGCTGCAGAAACTCGCCGGGCCACTAAAGGCAACACCGCTGCGCGTGGCTATCGTCGGTCACACCGCCGCGGGCTTCGTACCGGCGCGCAGCGAATACGATGCATTCGATCTGTCGGCCGATCGCGCCAATGTCGTTCGACAGATTCTGGAACGGGAAGGGCTGCCGTCGTCCCATATCTTCTCGGTGTCGGGCAAGGCGGACAGCCAGCCGCTATTCCCCGACGATCCGACCATGGCTGCCAACCGGCGGGTGACCATTACGCTGATGCGGGAAGACCCCCCGCTGCCGCCAAACCTCAAGCCGTAAAACAGTCAATTCCTTTTTTACTGCTCCAGCCTCTTTTTTTGCTGGGCAATGCCGATTTTTGCTGCGCTCCCGATAAGCGATCTGCGGCAGTATAGGCTAGTGTCCCGGTTGACTGGCATTGCCCGGCGCGCCATAGCCGGGTCCGGATTGTCCAGAGGCGTTACGAGCAGAATGGCCGTTACGGAAACAACAGGCGAGGGACCGATCGAAGTTCCGGTTCATACCGGCTTCTGGTCGCTCACGGTCGGCAGTATCGGCGTCGTATTTGGCGACATCGGAACGTCGCCACTTTACGCTTTCCGCGAGGCGGTACACGGCGCGACGCATGGCGCCCCGGTGACGCCCGTCATCGTGCTCGGCGTGCTCTCATTGATCCTGTGGGCGCTGTTCATCGTCGTGACAGCCAAATATGTGCTCTTCCTGCTGCGCGCCGACAACAATGGCGAGGGCGGGACGCTGTCGCTGATGGCGCTTGGCCAGCGTGCCTTGGGTCGGCGGAGTTTGCCGCTGATGGTACTGGGCGTGATCGGCGCCTCGATGTTCATCGGCGATTCCATGATCACTCCCGCGATTTCGGTGCTGTCGGCGGTGGAAGGTCTGAAACTCAAGGCGCCCGCGCTCGAACCCTATGTCGTGCCGGTTACGGTCGCGATTCTCGTGGTGCTGTTTTCCGTTCAGCGGATCGGTACCGCCAAGGTCGCATCCGCCTTCGGGCCGGTGATGATCATCTGGTTCACGACGCTGGCATTGATGGGTGCTTCGCACATCTCGGATGATCCGACCGTGCTGAAAGCGATCAATCCATATTACGCCGTACAGTTCATGTTGAGCCACGGCACCATTGGTCTCGTCACCTTGGGCGCAGTCTTTCTGGCCGTGACCGGCGGTGAGGCACTCTACGCGGATCTTGGCCATTTCGGTCGCAGACCAATTCAATACGGCTGGTTCTTCTTCGTGCTGCCGGCGTTGATGATCAATTATTTCGGGCAGGGCGCGCTCGTCCTATCGAACCCGGCCGCGATCGAAAATCCGTTCTATCGGATGGCACCTGAATCGATGCTGTTGCCGCTGATCGCGCTGGCGACGGCCGCTACCGTGATCGCGAGCCAAGCGGTGATCACCGGTGCCTATTCATTGGTGCGTCAGGCGGTGCAGCTTGGCCTGCTGCCGCGCTTCGAAGTGCGCTTCACCTCCGAGACCCATGCCGGCCAGATCTATTTGCCTCGGGTCAATCGTCTGCTGCTGATCGGTGTGCTGCTGCTGGTGCTGCTGTTCAAATCGTCGAGTGGTCTGGCCTCGGCCTATGGCATCGCGGTCTCCACCACCATGGTGGCTGATGGTATCATGGGCTTCGTGGTGATCTGGAAGCTGTGGAACTGGAAGGCCGCGACTGCCGCTGCGATCATAGCGCCGCTGGTGTTCGTTGATCTGGCCTTCCTCAGCGCCAATCTCCTGAAGCTGCTGGAAGGCGCTTGGGTGCCGTTGCTGTTCGGCGTGCTGATGGCCGGCATGATCTGGACCTGGCGCCGCGGCGCGGCGATCCTGATCACCAAGACGCGCCGTATCGAAGTGCCGTTGCGCGATCTCATCAAGAGTCTGGAAAAGCGCCCCCCGCATATCGTGAAGGGCACCGCGGTGTTTCTCACCAGCGATCCCGAATTCGTGCCGACGGCGCTGCTGCATAATCTGAAGCACAACAAGGTTCTGCACGAACACAACGTGATCCTGACCATCGAGACCGCGCAGACGCCGAAGGTCGATCTCGGCGAACGCGTTCGTATGGAGAATATCAGCGACAAGTTCTCGATGGTGAAGCTGCGTTTCGGCTTCATGGAATCGCCAAACGTCCCCAAGGCGCTGGTCGTCGCGCGTAAGCTCGGCTGGCAATTCGACATCATGGCGACGTCGTTCTTCGTGTCGCGGCGCTCGCTGAAGCCGTCGGCGCAATCCGGCATGCCGCTATGGCAGGATCATCTGTTCATTGCGCTCAGCCGTTCGGCGAACGACGCCACCGACTATTTCCAGATCCCCACCGGACGCGTGGTGGAGGTCGGTACTCAGGTGACGATCTAAGCATCTTTTGTCATGTCCGGTTCCCCGATTTGCGCTATAACGGGTGTGATCATCGGGGCCGGGAACGGCCTCGCTGCCCCGCTGTTCAGAGACCTGCGATTCAGAAGTCTTCGAGGCCGTTTCCATGACCATCGATAGCGCATCTCCCGCCGCGGCATCCCCGGCGGACCCTACCCATGGGCACTCGACGGCCAGCTTCGGCTCGCTCGTCATGGGCAGTATCGGCGTCGTCTATGGCGACATCGGCACCAGCCCGCTTTACGCGCTCCGTGAGGCGCTGGTCGCGGCCGGGGGCCACAAGGCGCCCGGCATCGACAATGAAGCAATCCTGGGCGTCCTCTCGCTGATCCTGTGGGCACTGATCATCGTGGTCACGCTCAAATATGTCGTGCTGCTGCTGCGCGCTGACAATAACGGCGAGGGTGGCCCGCTGGCCCTGATGGCGCTGGCCCAGCGCGCGATCGGATCGAGCGGGCCGGTGGTGGTGATGCTCGGCATTATCGCCGCGGCGCTGTTCTACGGCGACGCCGTGATTACGCCGGCACTGTCGGTCCTGTCAGCCATTGAGGGCGTCAAGCTCGTCACCACCGCCTTCGATCCCTATGTCGTACCGCTCACCATCGTGATCCTTGTGGCGCTTTTCGCCGTGCAATCGCGCGGCACTGCGAAGGTCGCGACGTTCTTCGGACCGATCATGTGCCTATGGTTCGTCGTGATCGCGGTAGCGGCCATTCCGCAGATTGTGAAGCATCCTGAAGTGCTGGCGGCACTCAATCCCGTGCATGCGATCTACTTCATGTTCCATCACGGCATCATCGCCTTCGTGACGTTGGGCGCAGTGTTTCTCGCCGTGACCGGCGCCGAAGCGCTCTATGCCGATCTCGGCCATTTCGGCAAAAAGCCGATCCAGCTGGCCTGGCTATTTCTCGTGCTGCCGTCGCTGGCCATCAACTATTTCGGGCAGGCCGCGCTGGTGATGCACGATCCCACTGCGTTGGAAAATCCGTTCTATCTGATGTTTCCCGACTGGGCGCTGATCCCTATGGTGGTCCTCGCAGCGACTGCCACTGTGATTGCCAGTCAGGCCGTGATCACCGGCGCCTATTCGCTGACGCAGCAGGCTATCCAGCTTGGCCTGCTGCCGCGTTTCGAAATCCGGCACACATCGGAGTCGCATTCCGGCCAGATCTACATTCCGCGCGTCAATATGCTGCTGTTCATCGCAGTGATCGTGCTGGTCGTGCTGTTCAAGTCATCGAGCTCGCTGGCCTCGGCCTATGGCATCTCGGTCACCGGCACCATGGTCGTCACTGCGATGATGGGCTTTGTGGTGATCTGGCGCGGCTGGAAGTGGTCGCCGATCGCGGCTGCGGCGTTGATCGTGCCGTTTCTGGTGATCGACGTCACGTTCCTCACCGCGAACCTCTTGAAGGTGTTCGACGGCGGCTGGGTGCCGCTGGTGATGGGCGGCGTGATCATTCTCATGATGTATACGTGGCGGCGCGGCAGCCGCCTGCTGTTCGAGAAATCGCGCAAGCTGGAGTTTCCGCTGGCCGATCTCGTGGCCATGCTGGAGAAACGTCCGCCGCAGCGCGTGGCCGGCACGGCGGTATTTCTCACCAGTGATCCGCAGAGCGCGCCGACGGCGCTGATGCATAGTTTGAAACACTACAAAGTGCTTCACGAGAAGAACGTTATTCTCACCATCGAAACGGCACCGACGCCGCGCATCGATCCGAGCGAACGCGTGCGCATGGAAGAGATCAGCGCGACCTTCTCGAAAGTGACGCTGCGCTTCGGCTTCATGGAATCGCCGAATGTGCCGAAATCCCTGGCGATTGCGCGCAAGACCGGCTGGCAGTTCGACATCATGTCGACGTCGTTCTTCCTGTCGCGCAGGGCGCTGAAGCCTGCGGCGCATTCCGGCATGCCGCGCTGGCAGGACCATCTGTTCATCGCGCTCAGCCGCACCGCCAATGACGCGACCGACTATTTCCAGATCCCCACGGGGAGGGTGGTCGAGGTCGGGACGCAGGTGACTATTTAAGGCCTGATCCCGAAAGTGGGCTTGCGGTTTCGGGGCAAGATCAGGCCCGACAATAAGCTCTTCCGGCGCTTGATTTTCGCCGCGCGAGAGGCGACGTTGGCGCCCGAAAACAGGGGCGTTTCCGCCCCTTCGCATTCGCTCCGGACACCGGGGCGGCAGGAGGTTGTGGTGGCAGGCGAAGCTCATACCGTTCACGATTTGACGCCCGAGGAAGTGTCCAAGGGGATCGCCGACGGCAAGTATTTGCTGGTCGATGTACGCGAACCCAACGAGGTCGCGGTCGAGGCCTATCCGGACGCCGTCGTGGTTCCGCTGTCGACCTTCGACAGCGCCGATCTGCCCGATCCGGCCGGTAAGCAGATCGTGTTTGCGTGCCGCTCCGGCAAGCGCTCGGTGACGGCGTCGCTGGCCGCGCAGGCCGATGGCCTTGCCTACGACAAGCACCTCGCCGGCGGGATTCTGGGATGGAAGGCTGCAGGCCTGCCGACCAAGGCTGGCTGATCCCTCGATGAACAAGATCTTCTCTGAGCTGCCCGTCACGGTATTCGAGGCGATGTCGCAGCTCGCGCGCGACCATAACGCCATCAATCTCGGGCAGGGTTTTCCCGATCATCCTGGTCCAGACGATATCCGTCAGGCGGCCGCCGATGCGGTTCTGAACGGTTACAACCAGTATCCGTCGATGATGGGCATCCCGGAGCTGCGTCAGGCGATCGCCGCGCATTACCAGCACTGGCACAAGCTCTCGCTCGATCCGATGACGGAGGTGATGGTGACCTCCGGCGGCACCGAGGCGCTGACCTCGTCGATCCTTGCGGTGGTCGAGCCCGGCGACGAAGTCGTGTGCTTCCAGCCGGTTTATGATTCCTATCTGCCGATCATTCGGCAGGCCGGCGGTATTCCGCGTCTGGTCAGCCTGAAGCCGCCGCATTGGCGTCTTACGGAAGAAGATCTCCGCGCGGTCTTCAATCACAAGACCAAGGCCGTGCTGTTCAACAGCCCGCTCAATCCGGCTGCGGTGGTATCGCCGCGCGAGGATCTCGAACTGCTGGCGAAATTCTGTCAGGAATTCGATACGATCGCGATCTGCGACGAAGTCTGGGAACATGTGACCTTCGACGGTCACGACCATATCCCGCTGATCACCATTCCCGGCATGCGCGATCGCACCATCAAGGTCGGCTCCGCCGGCAAGATCTTTTCGCTGACCGGCTGGAAGATCGGCTTCGTCTGCGCTGCGCCGCATCTGCTCCGCGTCTGCGCCAAAGTACATCAGTTCCTGACCTTCACGACAGCGCCGAACCTGCAGGTCGCTGTCGCCTACGGTCTCGGCAAGTCCGACGAGTACTTCAAGACGATGCGGGCCGACCTCGCGCGCAGCCGCGATCGTCTGGCCGCGGGTCTGGAGAGCATCGGCTTTCCCGTCATCAAGTCGCAGGGCACGTACTTCCTCACCGTCGATCTGTCGCCGCTGGGGCTGAACGAGACCGACGAGGAATTCTGCCGACGGCTTGTCTACGACTACAAGGTCGCCGCGATTCCTGTGTCGGCCTTCTATGAGCAGGACAAGGTGACGTCGGTGGTGCGTTTCTGTTTCGCCAAGAACGACGCGACGCTCGATACGGCGCTGGAGCGTCTGCACAACGCCGTTCATCGCCGCTAGGGGAGTTGATGCGTATGGGCAAGCAGGGGATCGCGTGGGTCGTCGGAGCGGCGCTGCTGTGGTCCTTGCCGGTGCAGGCGCAAGAGCAGAAGCCGGAGCGCGTCGTCAACTTCTACAACTGGTCGAACTATATGGCGCCCGGCGTGCTGGAGGCGTTCACCAAGGAGACCGGCATCAAGGTCGTCTACGACACGTTCGACGCCAACGAGACGCTGGAGACGCGGCTCTTGGCCGGAAAATCCGGTTACGACGTCGTGGTGCCAACGGCCTATTTCCTGCAGCGCCAGATCACCGCAAAGGTGTTCCAGGAGCTCGACAAGGCGAAGCTGCCGAACCTCGCCAATGCCTGGCCAGAGGTGACAAAGCGCCTCGCGATCTACGATCCCGGTAACACATTTGCCGCGAACTACATGTGGGGCACCACTGGTGTCGGCTACAACGTCAAACAGGTCGCTAAAATCCTCGGGCCTGACGCGAAGATCGACAGCTGGGACATCGTCTTCAAGCCGGAGAACCTTGCAAAGTTCAAAGATTGCGGCGTCCATATGCTGGATTCCGCCGATGACGTTCTCCCTGCGGCGCTGAATGCGCTGGGCCTTGATCCGAATTCCACCAAGCAGCCGGACCTCGAAAAGGCCGCCGATCTCGTAGGCAAGATCAGAGGCAATGTTCGCAAGTTTCACTCCTCGGAATATCTGAGCGCGCTTGCGACCGGCGAGATCTGTCTGGTGGTCGGCTGGTCCGGCGACATCATCCAGGCGCGTGCGCGGGCGGATGAAGCGAAGAACGGCGTCGAGATCGGTTATGCGGTGCCGAAGGAGGGCGCGCAGATGTTCTTCGATAATCTGGCGATCCCCGCCGATGCGAAGAACGTCAATGAGGCCTATGCGCTCATCAACTATCTCTACCGCCCGGACGTCGCCGCGAAGAATTCGGATTTCCTCGGTTATGCCAATGGCAATCTCGCCAGCCAGAAGCTGATCGATCCGAAAATCCTCAATGACAAGACGATCTATCCGGATGAGGCGATGCTGCAGAAGCTGTTCGTCATTACGGCGCGCGATCCGGCGACGCAGCGCGTGATCAACCGGCTGTGGACGAAAGTGAAGACGGGGCGCTAAGCGTTATCGCCAGCGCCGGTGCAGCCACAGCCACTGCTCGGGATATTCCCGGATCCAGCCTTCCAGCACGGACGTCACCGCCTGCATGGTGCCTTGAACGTCGACCTTGCCATTGGCGTCGCGCACCGGCTTCACCTCTTCAGAGACTTCGATGCGGAAACGATGATGGGGCAGGCGGATGATGCGCACGCCGTGGATCGGGCAATCGACCTGGCGCAGCAGCCGCGCCAGCATCGGATTGGCGTTGGTCTTGCGACCGAAGAAATTCACTGGAACGCCATTTGTGAACCATTGATCCACCAGCATGGCGACGTGCTTGCCCTCGTTCAGTGCGTGGGCGAGCTTGAGCGGGGCGTCGTGGCTGGCCGGAATGAGGTTGCCCATATTGATCGCGCGCGTCTGATGGATGGCGCGGTCCGCGGCGGCACTGTTCGGCCGGCGATACAGCACGGCTGCGTCGAGGCCATGAGCCACGGCGGCAAGCGCAGGAATTTCCCAATTGCCAAGATGGCTCGCGAAAATCAGCGCCGGTTTGCCGTCGTCACGCAACTGATCGAAAATTTCGCCGGTGCGCGCGGAGAATTCGACATTGCTCGGCTTGGACGGATTTGCAGGGTCGTAGTCCCAGATCTTGTCGAGATGCGCGAACTCCGCACCGACGCGGCCCATATTGTCCCATACACCGGCCAGGATCTTCTCGATCTCTTCCGGTGATTTCTCGGGGAAGGCGGCGGTGAGATTGGCGCGGCCGATCTTGTCTTCGCGAAACAGAGGTCCGATGCGCTGCGTGATCTTGCCGAACCGGTTGGCGGTTTTGACCGGATCGAAATAGCGCGTGGTCCGCAGGATGCCGATCGTCAGCGCGCCGACAGCGGCGTCGCCTGCTGGCTTCAGGGCATCGCGAATGCGGGCCTTGGTGCGAAGCAGCAGGCGGAGCATCAGAAGTGAACGATGATCTTGCCGAACACCTGGCGGGTTTCCATCCGTTTCAGCGCGGTCTCGACGTCGCTGATCGGCACTTCGGTATCGATCACCGGCAGCATGCCGTCGGCCATCTTGTCGAGGCTCTCGGCGATGTTCTTCATGGTGGCACCGAACGATCCGAAGATGCGGTATTGCTGCTGGAACAGTTGCATCAGGTTGATCGTCGTCGTCGGTCCCGAGGTCGAGCCGCAGGTGACGAGACGGCCGCCGCGCTTCATCACCAGCAGCGAGCCGTTGAAGGTGTCAGCGCCGACGTGTTCGAACACGACATCGACGCCCTTCTTCTTGGTGATCTTGCGCGTTTCGCCCTCGAAGCGATCCTTGCGATAGTTGATCACGTGATCTGCGCCGAGTGCCTTGACGCCTTCAATTTTGGAATCGTCGCCGACAGTGGTGATGACGGTGCAGCCGATCTTCTTCGCCATCATGATGGCGACCGTGCCGATGCCGGAGCCGCCGGCATGCACCAGAATGGTTTCGCCGGGTTGTAGCTTCGCATTGTCGAACAGCATGTGCTGCACGGTGGAGAAGGCGATTGGCGCGCAGGCGGCGTCGCGGAAGCTGATGCCGTCAGGGACGGGGATCACGAGGCGCGCCGGCATGTTCATCAGCTCACGCGAGAAGCCGTCGATGTGAAAGCCATAGAGGCCGCCGACGTTCTCGCAGAAATTGTCACGGCCTTCCTGGCAGGCCTTGCAGTGGCCACAGGTCAGAGCGCCATACATCACGACCTTCTGGCCGGGCTTCACATGGGTGACGCCCTCACCGACGGCAGCGACCTCGCCGGAAGCTTCGGCGCCGATCGACAGCGGCAGCTTGCGCTTGGCGAAGGCCATGCCGCGAAAGCCCCAGACGTCGATATGGTTCAGGCCGACAGCCTTGACGCGGATCTGCACTTCGCCGGCACCAGGCGGCGGGGGCGGCGGCACGTCGACGACGACGAGCTCACGATCGGCAACAAGATTGAGCGCACGCATGAACCGCGTCTCCGGCAAGAAAGGTTGATTTCGGATGGCCTGCGTATCGCCGGTTCACGTCATGACGTCAACCGGCGAGGGGCGGCCAACAGGGCCGGGGAGCCTTAAACGGGCTCGCCGGTGAGGATCAGCGAGGCATTCTGGCCGCCAAAGCCGAAGGAATTCGACATCACGGCCGTCACGCGTGCATCGCGGGCGGTATTGGGAACCACGTCGAACGGAATGGCCGGATCGGGAACATCGTAATTGATCGTCGGCGGGATCCGCTGGTGTTCCAGGGTGAGCAGCGAGAACACCGCCTCGACTGCGCCGGCGGCGGAGAGAGTGTGGCCGACCATGGACTTGTTCGACGAAACCGGAATTTCCTTGGCGCGCTCACCGAACACGCTGGAAATGCCGAGATACTCCATCTTGTCGTTTTCCGGCGTGCCGGTGCCGTGGGCGTTGATGTAGTCGATCTGGTCCGACGTCAGACCGGCATCCACCAGCGCATTGTTCACGCAGCCGATGATCGGCTTGCCGTCCGGGCTGGAACGGGTGCGGTGGAAGGAGTCCGCGAGCTCGCCGCAACCGGCGACAATGCCGAGGATCTTGGCGCCGCGCGCAGTGGCGGCTTCCAGGCTTTCCAGGACCAGCGCGCCGGCGCCTTCGGCCATCACGAAACCATCGCGGTTCTTGGCGAAGGGACGGACAGCTTTCTGCGGCGGGTCGTTATGGGTCGAGAGTGCCGATAGCAGCGAGAAGCGGATCAGCGCTTCCGGGTTCACCGAACCGTCGGTGGCCACGCACAGCGCCGCATCGGCTTCGCCGCGGCGGATCGCTTCGACGCCGAGCTGGATCGCAGTAGCGCCGGAGGCACAAGCGGTCGACAGCGAGATCGGTGAGCCCTTGGTTCCGAACGTGTCCGCGAGATGGTCGGCGACCGAACCGAACAGAAAGCGGCGGTGATACTGAACAAACTTGCCGCCGCCGGCGACGCGCAGCAGCGTGTCGTAATTGATGTCGCTATTGGCGCCGGCGGCCTTGGCCAGCACCTGGCGCTGCGGCCATTCGACTTCAACAGGCGCAACTGCGAGGAACAGCGGGCCGGGGAAGTCGCCTTTGCTGCCGATATTGGCCTGCGCGATGGCTTCCTCGGTGACCAGTTCGCCGAGCTTCTCGGAGAGGTCGGTGGAGGAGAACGGCTCGACCGGCACGAAATCGATCGTGCCCGCCATCGTCGTCTTCATACCGTCGATGGGAAAGCGGGTGATGGTGCGAATGCCGGATTCGCCAGCAGTGAGCTTGGCCCAGTTGTCCTCTTTGCCGGCGCCGAGCGATGTCACGACACCCATGCCTGTGACAACAACAATCGGTCGGCCGAAATTATCGCGCGTTGCAGTCATGCTCTCTCCGTCGGCCGCGTCGACCGCTTAACTTGAGCATGATCCCGAAAAGTGGATGCCGGTTTTCGGATAAGATCTTGCTCAAACATAAGAAAAATCTAGAGCCCAATCGGCTCTAGATGGCTTCAACCAGCGCCATGCCTTCGCCGCGCCAATGGCCGGCGCCGATCACCACAATCTGGGTGGGCTTGCCGGACTTTTCAATCTCGAGGCCGGTTGAATCGTTCGGCGGAAACATCGCACCGCGCGAGATCGCGAGGGCCGCAAGGCCGAGGCCGAGCGGGAATTGGGTTTCGAGCGTATGACCGAAGAGAGTGCCGGTGCCGCGGATGGCGACACCGGCATGATCCTTCAGGAAGGTGCGCTCTTCGGAGGTGACAGGCTCCGCGCCGGTTGCACCGGTGATGATCGCTGCGTCACTCCTGGCGCCGAGCTGCGACCACAGTTTTTGCAGCGACGTCGTGACTTCGCCGGGCATCTTGCGACGGGCTTGGTCGGCAACGACGCTCTTCAACCGTGCCAGCGGCTTGGCGCCGCGCGCTTCAGCATGCGCCCTGGATTCGATGACGAGGAACGCGCCGGCCGAGCCAAGCGCGAAGCCCGAATTCGCCTCGCGCGCCCACACGGTCTCGAACTTGTTCTTCAAGTTGAAGTCGTCGAATTCGTATAGCAGCAGTAGATCCTTGCGCTCGCCATTATGCGCGGCGCCGATCAGTGCGATGTCACTCTGGCCCGAGGCGATGCGTGCCAGCGCAATGCGCGCAGCATCGACGCCGGCGGCTTCCTCGCCCATGAAGGTACGCGACGAGCCGGTGACGCCATGCACGATGGCGATGTTGCCGGCCAGCAGGTTCGAGAGCTGCGCCAGAAACAGGGTCGGACGAAGATCGTTCAGGAGCTTTTCGTTCAGCAGGCCCGGCGATGCTGCGCCATAGCCTTCCGAATTCAGGATTCCTGAATCGACGGCCAGATCGCGCTCACCGCCACCGGCGGCGACGATCATGTCCATCCTCGACAGGATGTCCTTGTTGCCCTTCACGCCCGCGGAATCGAGCGCAAGGCCGGCGGCATAGGTACCGATCCGCTGCCAGGCTTCCATCTGCCGCTGATCGCCCTTCTTGGGGATCTGCGCGTCGTAAGAGACCGGCGCGAGGGGGTGGACGATGTTCGGAGCGAAGCCGGTTTCATCGACGTTGATGCGCTTGTTGTTCAACGCATCCCAATGCGCGTCAGGGCCTTCGCCCAATGACGTGGCGAGGCCAATGCCGGTGATCCACGCTTCCACCGGCTCGGATGTCATCGGTCGGGTTTCAGCCATTGGTGATCGCCTGTAGGGGAAATCCGATGCGCTCGGCCACGATGTCCATGTGCCCGCGCAAATCCGGATGAGGGAACGGGACGGTCTTGAAGGTGAGCTGCGCGTTGCAGGTCAGCTTGCCGTCGACCTTGATCTTGACAGTGGTCATGTAGAAGCCGTCGCCTTCGTGCAGCACGCTGGCGTTGATGTCCAGCTTCGTGCCGGGCGTGATGAAGGTACGCATCTTGGCTTCCTTCACCGCAGCGAGGAAGGGCATACGCTCGAACTTCATCAGCGCGATCAGCAGCCAGCCCGAAGTCTGCGCCATCGACTCGATCAGCAGCACGCCGGGCATCAGCGGATAGCCCGGGAAGTGGCCCTCGAAGATGGTGCTGGTCTCGGGGACGTTCGCTTCGACCGTGATCGTCCGTTCGCCGACATTGAGGTCGGTGATGCGGTCGATCAGGTGAAAATATTCGAGGTTCATGGCGGGGCGTTACGCGCCCTTGGCCGCGACCAATTCGTCGATGCGCGCGCTGAGGTTCTTCAGGACGAAATACTGCTCGGTGGTCGCCTTGCCGTCATTGACCTCCTGGGTCCATTTTTCCAGCGGCAGCTTGATCCCGAACGCCTTGTCGATCGCGAAAGCGATATCCAGGAAGTCGAGGCTGTCGATCCCCAGATCGTCGATGGCGTGGCTTTCCGGCGTGATCGTGTCGCGGGGAATGTCGCAAGTCTCGGCGATGATTGTGGCGACCTGATCGAATGTGGAGGACATTACTAAGCCTTTGATATATTGAAGATAATGTTCGATCGGCGCGCGCAAAGACAGGGCTTCGCCCCGGGGCAGTCCCGGTCCGCCGTATAGAGTCGATTGCCCGTATATCGGAGCGGGGGCGGCAGTTCAATGCAGTTGAGCGCCTGCTCACCAGCCCCTGTGGGCTGTGGAAAGAGGGTTTGGCGCACCTCAGCCGTGCGGCGCAACAATATGGGCGCAGTCCCGGCGGCCCATCAACACGCAATCCTGGGTTTTGCGGAGATCCGCGATGCTGACCGCGAGCCAGATCCCGACACCCACGAGGATCACCGTAAAGCCAAAGGCCGCGCTATTGGCCAGCATCCGGTGACGGAAGTCGTCGGGGTCGTCCTGTGCCTGTTGATAGCGGGACAGGTCGCTGGCGCCGGTGGTTTGGCGGCGGCGGGGTTGGTCGGCGGGAGCGGTGGGATGGTGTGGCAGCGTAGCCGAGGTGCGGGGCACGAAACGAAGCACGCGGTGCTCGTCATCTTCTCTGATAATTGGCTGCTGGGTCTTCATGGTCGTGGGTCTGCGCATGCGATGTCGCAGTCTAACACGAGGAGGCCGCTTCGCGCAGATAAAGTCCGCATGGCACGGATGCGGCGATCGGCAGAGATGACGTGGAACTGATCGGCATCGGCGCGACCGCCATGCCATAGTTTGTTCTGAACAGGCGTCAGATATGGGAGGCCACATGCCGAATACACGCGAACCGTTGCTGCATCCGGTCCCGATCCTGTCGCTGCGGCCAACGCAGATGACGGTGGGCATGCGCGAGGTGAAGGAGAAGCGCAAACGATGGCGTGCGCATAAATCGAAGCGCAAACAGGCCGAGCTGCTCGGCCAGCACATGATCCCCGTAGTGCTGGGGCCGGATCAGCGCCACTACGTGGTCGATCACCATCATCTCGCACGTGCGCTGCATGACGAAGGCGTGAAGGATGTGCTCGTCACCGTGATCGCGGATCTCACGATGGTCGATATGAAAGCCTTCTGGGGCGTGCTCGATCACCGCCGCTGGGCCTATCCCTATGACGCCAAGGGCGAGCGACGGCACTTCAAGGATATTCCGAAATCGGTGACGGGCCTGAAGGACGATCCGTTCCGCAGCCTGGCCGGCGAAATTCGCCGCGCCGGCGGCTATGCCAAGGACACCACGCCGTTCAGCGAATTCCTCTGGGCGGACCTGTTTCGCAGCCGGCTCTCCACCAAGGAGGTCGATGCGGATTTCGCCAAGGCATTGGAGAAGGCGCTGGCGATCGCCAAAAGCAAGGATGCGATCTATTTGCCCGGCTGGTGCGGACCGGCGTCGGACGACTGAGGCGCATCCATCGGAATCGCCGCGGGATCGCCTTTGCCGCCGAGCACGCGATGCAGGGCGCGTTCGATCCTTCCGCCGAGCAGCAGCACAAGGAAGGCGATCACCACCGAGACGGTGACGATGCGCCAGTGGCCGGCGCCGCACATGATGCCGACACAGGCGGTCAGCCAGACGCAGGCGGCGCTGGTCAGACCGCGGACGCGGAAATGCCGCTCGGCATGAAAGATCACGCCGGCACCGAGAAAGCCGACGCCTGTGAGGATGCCCTGAATCACCCGGCTCCCGGCATCCGTGAAGCCGCCTTTGCCGAGCGGATCGGCCAGCACCACGATCATGGCCGTGGCCAGACTGACGAGCCCCAGCGTGCGTACGCCGACAGGCTTGCCGTGCAGATCGCGGTTGAGGCCGATGGCGCCGCCGACGAGGGCGGCGACGCCCAGACGCAAGATGATGTCCGACCAGTCGAGCACTACGAAATCCTTCTAAACCCGTGCCATTACTTCGGCAGCCGGCCCATCATATAGAACTCGTCATTCGGTTTCATGTTGGTGACATTGGCCATCCGGTTCGACAGCGCAAAGAAGGCCGAGATCGCGGTGATGTCCCAGATGTCGTCGTCGCTGAAGCCGTGGCAGGAGACTTCGGCAAAATCCTGCTCGCCAATGGTCTCGGCAGACCGGCTCACTTTCATGGCGAAATCAAGCATCGCACGTTGCTTCGGCGTGATGTCGGCCTTGCGGTAGTTGACGGCGATCTGGTCGGCGATGGTCGGGTTCTTGGCGCGAATGCGCAGGATCGCACCATGCGCGATGACGCAATAATGGCACTGGTTGGCGGCTGACGTAGCGACCACGATCATCTCACGCTCGGCCTTGGTCAGCCCGCTGTCCTTTTCCATCAACGCGTCGTGATAGGCGAAGAACGCGCGGAATTCGTCAGGGCGATAGGCCAGCGACAGGAACACGTTCGGCACGAAGCCGGACTTTTCCTGCACGCCCATAATGCGCGTGCGGATGTCCTCGGGCAGTTTGTCGAGGGCGGGTGTCGGAAAGCGTTTCGCAATCGGCTGGGTCATCTGGCATTCCCGTGAACGTTTCTGTTTCACGAGACCATAGGCGATCAAGCCGCCACGGCAAAGCGCTAGCGGCGCGCCAGCAGTGCGATCAGCGCAGCGGTTTCTTGAGCAGCGAGAAGCGATCCGGATCGAGGCCGAGCGAGGGTTGCAGCATCGGGGCTTCGACGCTGCGGCTCGGCGTCGCCAGCGGCCGCTCGATGAAGCCGGGATCGTTCGGCACCTCGCGATGCGATGTGGCGCCGCGCCAGCGTTCCAGCACCGCGCTGACGAACTGCATGTCGTGACCGGCGGCGACCGAGGGCACTGTCGCGATGGTGGCTTCGGAGCGCGGCAGCTGATGCGGTGGCACTTCCTTGAAGCGAAGGCGGGTCGGCAATGCGACGCCTTCACCGAAGGCGAGCACTTCGCGCGTGCCGAGTGAAGGCACAAAGGATAGCAGGTTGGCAGCGGCATCCGACACCGCGGAGCGCAGGAGGGCCTGGTCACGCTCGTTGGCAAGGCGCATGGCGAACAGTGTGTTGCACTGGGAAATGATCGTGGCGTCGAGTTCTGCCGGACGCTGCGTCACGAGGCCGAGATAGACGCCGTATTTGCGGCCTTCCTTGGCGATGCGGGACACTGCCTTGCGGGTCGGGCCAAAGCCGATATTGCGGTCGGCGGAGGCGTAGCGATGCGCTTCCTCGCAGACGAACAGCAGTGGCGAGGCGCCGTCGCTCCACAGGCCGAAATCGAATGCCATCCGGCACAGCACCGACACCACGCTATCGACGACTTCCGCGGGGAAGCCGGCGAGCTGCATGATGGTCATCGGCTTGCCGTTGGCGGGCAGGCGGAACAGATGGCTGATCACTTCCGCCATGGTGTCGCCGCCGACATTGGCGTTGTCGAACATGAAGGCGTAGCGCGGATCGTTCTTCACCGCTTCGATGCGCGAGATCAGCTTGTGATACTGGATGCGCGACGAGCGGTTCTCGAGCTTGCCCATGCGCTCGTCGATCAGCGAGATCAAATCGACCAGGCGATAAGGCACCGGCGTATCGACGGTGTAGCCGATGGTCTTGGGATCGATGCGCTTGAGGCCAATGCGGTCGGCGTTCTGGTATTGCGTGTAGACGCCCTTGGCGATCGGGATGACTTCCGAGAGGATTTCGAGCTCTTCGGGCACGCCGGGGCGGCCGGCGAACAGCACGTCGACGATTTCCTCGAAATTGAACAGCCAGAACGGCAGTTTCAGATTGCGCGGGTTCAGCACCAGCGACTTGTCGCCGAAGCAGCGGCCATATTCGTTATGCACGTCGAGCAAGAAGATGCGCAGATGTGGGCGTGACTTCAGGATCTCGTTGAGCAGCAGTGACACGCCGGTGGATTTACCGACACCGGTGGAGCCGAGCACCGCGAAGTGCTTGCTCAGCATTTCCTCGACGTCGACATAAGCGGCGACCGACTTGTCCTGCTGCAGCGTGCCCACGTTGATCTGCTCGGAGCCGGACGGCGCATAGACCGTGCGCAGATCGTGATTGCTGATCAGATCGACGATGTCGTCGATGGTGGGATAGTTGGTGACGCCGCGCTGGAATTTGGCCTTGTCTCCATGCCCCATGATCTCGCCGAGCAGATCGACCGAGGCGCTCGCGATATACATGTCCGATGCATGCATGTTCTCGGCGGACACTTCCGTGATCATGGCGATGATGGTCGAGGAGGCGCAACGGATGCTGACGAAGCGGCCGACCGTGCCGCGCATCTCCGAAGGCGTCATCGGGTTCACGGCGAGCAGGCCGACCCGGGCCAGCGAGCCGCGAACTGAGATAATGCGCCCGAACGACGCCGCTGCGTTTAAACTGGTCATTGATGAATTCGCGTCTCACGCCCCGGTTGGGCCGACTATGCGGGTCAGGGACTGGACAAATTGTTAAGGCGCGTCCGCGGGCTATCGGCGGGCTCTGCTCGTCAAACTTGCATTGCGGAATTAGCTCCGCACTGGAACGCGGAAACTCCGGCACTGGATACCTTGTCGCTCACGGCTGGCGATCCGGCTTTACGCGGTTTTAACCAGCCCGCGAGGTCGGCACAGGCTGGCGTCCTGACCTTGCATGGGTCGTCGTCGCCGCGTTATCTCAGCGCGGTCGCCTTCGGCCCGTGTACGGACCTCTCATGCGCATCGATTTTCCCGGCCTGCAGGCGTTTCTGAGCATCGCGGAGCGGGGCAGCTTTTCGCGCGCGGCCGCGCACCTCAATCTGTCGCAGACGGCGCTGAGCCACCGGATCAAGAAACTGGAAGAGGATCTCGGCTTTCAGCTGCTGGCCCGGACCACGCGGCAGGTGGCACTGACCCCGGCCGGGCTGGAACTGCTGCCGACCGCGCGGCGGATGATCGGGGAGTTGTCCGATTCCATCGATCTGCTGCGGGCACGGGGCCGCAAGCGGCAGGAACACATCGCGCTCGGCTGCCTGCCGACCATCGCCGCCTATCACCTGCCGCGGGTGCTGAAGCAGTTCAATGCGGTGCATCCGGGGATTTCGATCAAGATCCACGACAATTCAGCCAGCGAGATTGCCACTTTGGTGCAGTCCGGGCAGGCAGAGTTCGGCATCACGATCACGGCGACCAATATATGGGATCTGGCTGTGACCCCGCTGATCAAGGAACGCTTTGTTTTGCTGTGCACCAAGGACCATGCCTTTGCGCAGCGCAAGTTCGTGGCCTGGTCGCATCTCGAGGATATGCCGCTGATCCGTATCAGCCCGCAGGCTGGCAATAGGGCCCTGATCGACGACGCGCTCGGCCATCGCCGCGACAAGCTGAACTGGCGCTACGAGGTGCAGCATCTGCAGACGGCGGTGGGCATGGTGTTCGAGAAGCTCGGCATCGCCGTGGTCCCCAGTATCGCAGTGGCGACGCAGGGAACTGCCGGACTGGTCGCTGTGCCGCTGCGTAATCCCAGCGTCAGCCGCACGGTGGGCATCATCGTTAAGCGCGGACAACCGGTGAGCAAGCCGGCGCAGGCGCTGATCGACCTGACCCGCAAATACTTCCAGGCTGCGGGATAATCCGCTCGGTAGGATATATTCAGGAAACTGCACGATTATCCCAGATTTCTCATTTGTTTCATATATCGGAATTGGCTACTGCGGGAGCAGAACGGTCCATGGCCTTGTCGCGATGACGTGACGGCCATGGGTACCGACATAAAAACGGCAAGGGTGGACGCATCAGGCGTCTTCAATCCATCATGACGCTCCGCTTCCCAACGAGACTCAAGCATCTGCTGAGCGCCGCGCATTTGGCGCTCGGTGCGATATTCCTCACGAACGCGGTACCTGTGGCGCAGGCCCAGTCCGGCTATCCGACCAAGCCCATTCGCGTGATCGTGCCGTTCGCGGCCGGCGGTGTTGCCGATATCACCATCCGCATCGTGGCCGAGAAACTTGGCGACAATCTCGGCCAGCGTCTTGTGATCGAAAACATGCCGGGCGCGGGCGGCGTCGTTGCGGCGCGGGCAGTGCTGTCGTCGCAGCCGGATGGCTATACGCTGGCACTGCTCAGCAACGGCACCGCCGTCAGCGTGCCGCTGTTCAAGAGCCTGCCATTCGATCCCGTGAAGAACTTTGCGCCGATCTCCAGCATCGGCTTCTTCGATTTCATCGTCGGCACCAATACGAAGTCGCAACACAAGACGCTGGCCGACGTCATCAAGTTCGCGCGCGACAATCCGGGCAAACTGAATGTCGGCACCATCAGTGTCGGCAGCACCCAGAACCTGTCGGCCGAATTGCTCAAATCCACGGCCGGGATCAACTTCCAGATCGTGCCCTATCGCGGAACGCCGGAAGTCATTGTCGGGCTGTTGCGCGAAGACATCGATGTGATGATCGACAATTATGTCGGGATGAAATCCGCGCTGCAGGATGGCAAGATGCGTCCCGTCGGGACCACGGGCGAATCCCGTTCGGTGATCCTGAAAGACGTGCCGACGATGATCGAAGGCGGCGTGAAGGGCTATGATGTGGTGTCATGGAATGCGCTGTTTGCCCCATCAGGTACGCCGCCCGAAGCGATCGCGCGGTTGAATGCGGGCCTGCGCGAAGTATTGGCGATGTCCGATGTGAAGCAGAAGCTGCTCGATCTCGGCATCGAGGCGAAAGCCAGCTCGCCGGAGGAATTGAAGGCCCGGTTGGTCGACGACATCGCGAAATGGACCGCCGTGATCGACAAGGCAGGAATTCCGAAACAATGACGAAACCAACCGTTCCCGGTCCCGATCCGCATACTAAGGTGCCGAAGTTCAAGCTGCCGCCGCTGGCCTGCGACGCGCATACGCATATCTTCGGGCCTGGCGCCAAGTACCCATATGTCGGCTCCTACATTCCGCCGGACGCGCCGCTAGAAGACTTCCAGGCGCTGCACAAGAAGCTCGGCATCGGCCGCGCGGTGATCGTCAATGCCAGCGTGCACGGCACCGACAACCGCGTGGCGCTCGACGCCATTGCGGTGAGCGGCGGACGTTACCGCGCGGTGGCCAATATCGACGGCACGATCACGGAGCAGGGGCTGCGCGAACTCCGCGAAGGTGGCTTCCGTGGCTGCCGCTTCAACTTCGTACGGCATCTCGGCGGCACGCCTGACATGAAGGTGTTCCATCGCATCATCGACATGATCGCGCCGATGGGCTGGCACGTTGATTTGCATTTCGATGCGATCGATCTCCCCGACTATGCTGATCTGCTGGCAAAACTGCCGGTGATCTACACCATCGATCACATGGGGCGCGTGAAGGCTGCGGATGGCCTCGAACAGAAGCCGTTCCAGACGCTGATCGACTTGATGCAGCGCGACGAGAAATGTTGGGTGAAAGTCTCCGGCTGCGAGCGCGTCACCTCGATGGGGCCGCCATTCACCGACGCGGTGCCATTCGCGAAGAAAATCTGCGAGACTGCGCCGGATCGCGTGATCTGGGGGACCGACTGGCCGCACCCCAACGTCAAGGCGATGCCGAACGACGGTGATCTCGTCGATCTGATCCCGCTCTTCGCGCCGGATCCGGTGATCCAGCAGAAGATCCTCGTCGACAATCCCGCACGATTGTTTGAATTCGACACTTAAGCGACGCGAAAATCCGAAGGAACATCCGATGTCCAAAGCCAAGACCGGCCTCGTGGTCTCAGCCCATCCCGGCGATTTCGTCTGGCGCGCCGGCGGCGCCATCGCGCTTCATGCGAAGAAGGGCTACCGCGTCAAGATCGTCTGTCTCGCATATGGCGAACGCGGCGAGTCGCAATTTGCCTGGAAGCAGGCGGGTATGACGCTCGATAAGGTCAAGGCGGGGCGCAAGGACGAGGCCGAGCGCGCGGCAGCATCACTGGGTGCCGAGATCGAATTCTTCGATGCCGGCGATTATCCATTGCATCTGACGGAGGCGCACAAGGAGCGGCTGATCGATATCTATCGCGAGCTCAATCCGAGCTTCGTGCTGACGCATTCTCTGGAAGATCCGTACAATGTCGATCATCCAGCGGCGACCGCCGCCGCACAGGAGGCCCGCATCATCGCGCAGGCGATGGGGCACAAGCCTGAAGCGGAATACAGCTACTCCGCGCCGCCGGTGTTCCTGTTCGAGCCGCATCAGCCGGAGATGTGCAATTTCAAGCCGCAGGTGATCCTCAACATCGATGAGGTCTGGGACATCAAGCGCAAGACGTTTGAAATCCTCGCGGCGCAAAAGCACCTCTGGGCCTATTACGAGCGCGTCGCTTTGCAGCGCGGCATGCAGGGCGGCCGCAACACCGGAGCGGCCATGACCTATGGCGAGGCCTATCAGCGCCTGTTCCCGATGACCGTGGAGACACTGGCATGAAACCCGTCGTCGTCAGGAATATTCAACGCGCGGATGCCGACGTCGTACAGCGGCTCGGCGCGCTCGGCGTCTCCACGGTGCACGAGGCCTATGGCCGCTTTGGCCTGATGAAGACCTATATGCGCCCGGTGTGGTCCGGCGCGGAGGCCGCAGGCACGGCGGTCACGGTGCTGGCACAGCCCGGTGACAACTGGATGCTGCATGTGGCCATCGAGCAGTGCAAATCCGGCGACATGCTGGTGGTGGCCTGCACGACGGACAACACCGACGGCATGTTTGGCGATCTCTTGGCGACGTCGCTGAAAGCGCGCGGCGGTGTCGGTTTGATCATCGATGCCGGCTGCCGCGATATCAAGACGCTGCGCGAGATGGGCTTTCCTGTTTGGTCGCGCGCGATCTCCGCCAAGGGCACGGTCAAGGCGACGCTCGGCGCGGTGAACGTGCCTGTGGTCTGCGCCGGCGCGCAGGTGATGCCGGGTGACGTCATCGTTGCCGATGAAGACGGTGTCGTGGTGATTCCCCGTAAGGATGCCACCGAGGTTGCGGTGAAGGGCGAGAAGCGTTTTGCCGAAGAAGACGCCAAGCGCCAGAAGCTGGCATCCGGCATTCTCGGTCTCGACATGTACAATATGCGGGAGCCGCTCGCTAAAGCGGGTCTGGTTTACGTCGACGATCCCGATCAGGCGTGAGCGGCGAGGAGGCTGGCATGCGGCTCCGTATTCTGCTCGGCGATCATCCGCATACGGCAGCGTTGAAATCCGGCGCGATCACGTCTGATCTCGTCGAGCTGGACTTTGCCGTGTACACGCCGACCAACAGGGGCTTCAAGCCGATGGTGCGCGACGGCGCTTTCGACGTCGCCGAAATGGCCATCGTCACCTATCTGATGGCCAGGAGTTACGACAAGCCGATGGTGTTGATGCCAAGCGTGATGATGGCGCGGCATCAATTCGGCTTTGCGGTCGCCAGCCCCGGGGCTGGGATCATCGGGCCGAAAGGCCTCGAGGGCAAGCGCGTCGGCATCCGCTCCTTTACGACGACGACGGGCGCGTGGCTGCGCGGCATGCTCGCCAATGACTACGGCGTCAATCTCGATGCCATCGAATGGGTCACCTTCGAGGAACCCCATGTCGCCGAATATGTCGACAGCACCACCAAGGCGCCTGCCGGCAAGGCGATCATGCAGATGCTGTTCGATGGCGAACTGGACGCCGTGCTCGGCGAGAAGAGTGACGATCCACGGGTGGCGCAACTATTTCCCGACGTAACCGCTGAAGAGAAAGCCTGGCTGGCCAGGCATGGCGTGGTGCCGATCAACCATATGGTGGTCGTCAGCAAGCAATTGTCCGATACGCGGCCCGACGTCGTGCGCGAGGTGCAGCGTATGCTGGAGGCGAGCAGGGCGGCTGCAACGGGCAAGGCGCCGGCCTTCAGCAAGGATGACATGACGCGATCGCTGGAACTGATCACCGACTATTCCGCACAGCAGAGACTGATCCCGCGCAAGTTCAGTGTCGATGAACTGTTCGACGACGTGACCAGAAAGCTGAGATGAATTGGCCTCTCAGCCGTCATTGCGAGGAGCGAAGCGACGCGGCAATCCAGTGAGCCGCAAGTGAAGCAAAACTGGATTGCTTCGTCGCAAGGGCTCCTCGCAATGACGGGGATAGGCCGTGAGGCTTCTAAGAGGATATGGCCATGACCCCCGAACCCATCTTCGATCTCGCCCATCTCGGCCATCTCGAATTGTTGACGCCGAAGCCGGACGAGAGTCTCAAATTCTTCGTCGACGTGATGGGCATGACCGTCAGTGGACGGCAGGGCGAGTCCGTGTATCTGCGCGGCTGGGACGACTATGAGCGCTATTCGCTGAAGCTGACGGCGTCGAACACGTCGGGCATGGAGCATATGGCGCTGCGCGCACGCAGCCCGCAGGCGCTTGAGCGCCGCGTGGCGGCACTGAAGGGCTCTGGTTACGATATCGGCTGGACCGACGGCGATCTCGGCCATGGGCCGGCATTTCGCTGCCGCGATCCCGACGGACATATCGTCGAACTCTATTACGAGACCGAATGGTACGAGGCGCCGCCGGAGCTCAAGCCGGCGCTTAAAAATCAGGCGCAGCGCTATCCGGCGCGGGGCATCAATGTGCGACGGCTCGATCACCTCAACTGCCTTGCGGTGGACATCAAGGCCAACCGCGAGTTTTTCGAGCAGTATATGGGGCTCAGGCTGACCGAGCAGATCGTGCTCAACGATGGCACGGAAGCCGCGATGTGGATGACCATGTCGAACAAGAGCTACGACTTCGCCTATTCGCGCGATCACTCCGGCACCAAAGGGCGTTTCCACCACGTCACCTACGCGCTGGACAGCCGCGAGGATATTTTGCGCGCAGCTGATATCTTTCTGGAAAACGGCGTCTTCATCGAGACCGGCCCGCACAAACATGCGATCCAGCAGACCTTCTTCCTCTATGTCTATGAGCCCGGCGGCAACCGCGTCGAAGTCGCCAATGCCGGCGCACGGCTGATCCTGGCACCGGACTGGAAGCCGATCGTCTGGACCGAGGAGGAGCGCAAGAAGGGTCAGGCCTGGGGCCTCAAGACCATCGAGTCGTTCCACACCCACGGCACGCCGCCTGTACCCCACAAGTAGCAAGCTGCACTGCCGGGATTGGTACGCGTCTTGCTTTGTTCACCTCAGGTTGTTTCTGACGTGGGGGCGAGCATGACTAACTCTGAGTTGCGGGCAGACATCCACAGTATCGAACCGATCCCCGATGCCGACCGGGATTCCACCGGGCCGCAGCAGATGTGGATCTGGGCCGGCGCCAATATCGCACCGGTGAACTGGGCGCTCGGCGCGCTTGGTATCATTCTCAAGCTCGGTTTGTGGGAGACGATCGCGGTCATCGTCATCGGCAATGCGGCGGGCTCCGCGATCTTCGCCGCCTTCACGGTCATGGGCCACAAGACCGGCGTCAACCAGATGGTCCTCGCGCGCTCGGCCTTCGGGCGCAGGGGTGCCTATCTGCCGAGTTTGCTGATGTTCCTGATGACGCTCGGCTGGATCGGCGTGAATACGTATTTCCCGGTCAAGATCTCCATGGCCATCCTCGGCCAGTTCGGGATCGCCGATAGCTGGTTCGCCAACCTCGTGGTGATCACCATCGTGATGGTGACGCAGGTGGTGATCGGCACCTATGGTTTCTATGCGATCCGCACCTTCGAGAAATACACCGTGCCGGTCACGGTGGTGATCATGGTGCTGATGAGCGTGCTGGCCTGGAGCCAGCCCGGCGTCGTCAACTGGAACCACACCACGTCGCTGCCGCCGGGGCCGCATCTGGCGATGCTGTCGCTGCTGATGACCGCCGTCGGCGTGGGCTGGGGCATTTCATGGGTGACCTGGGCGTCGGACTATTCGCGCTTCGTGCCGCGCTCGACATCATCGAAAGCCGTGTTCTGGTACAGCTACCTCGGCATGTTCGTGCCGTCAGTGTGGCTGGCCATTCTCGGCGCCACCATCGCGTCGGTGACGCTCGACACCGATCCGGCCAAGATGGTCTCGGCGGTGTTCGGTGGCATCGCCAGCATTCTCGTGCTGCTACTGGTGCTGCACGGCCCGATCGCCACCAACATCCTCAATGTCTATTCGTCGGCGCTGGCGGCGCTCAGTATGGGGGTCCGTTTTTCGCGGACGATGCTGGCGCTGATCGTCGGCGTCGCGGGCTATGCGGTGACGGTGTATTTCATCTTCGCGCCGTCTTTCGCCAAGGCGTTCGATAACTGGCTGATCAGCCTGCTGATGTGGATGAGCCCCTATGCCGGGGTGGTGCTGGCCGACTTCTTCGTCAGGCGGAAAAGCCAGATCGATATCGCCGAACTCTACAAGTCGCCGGAGACCAGCATCTATGGCGATATCAACTGGAGCGGCATGATCGCGTTCTTCGCCGGCCTGATCGCCACCTGGCTGTTCCAGGATGGCCTGGTGCCTGCGCTGCAGGGGCCGATCTCGATCAACCTTCTCGGCGGGGCGGATCTGAGCTGGCTGGCGGGCATCGTCGTGGGCGGCGGCGTCTATCTGGCGCTCAGCAGGCGCCTGGCGCCGGAGCCGATGGCTATCCCGGTTGGTGGACCGGGCGAATAGGGCGAGGCGACCGGGCAGGCCGCGCCTTGTGTGGCCTGTCCATTGCCAGTGGTGTCAATGAGCTGTCATTTCCGTCCAGAGCCCTTGCGCTTTGTCCGGCGGACGGGCTAGAACGCGCCCGAACGAGATGAGCATCTCTGTTCCGACCGATTCCAGACTGGATTTTTCCGTAAGTCTCTGAATCGTTTGGGGAATGGTGTAACGGTAGCACAACAGACTCTGACTCTGTTTGTCTAGGTTCGAATCCTAGTTCCCCAGCCACACTCGAATTTCCCTTCGCAGATCAAAGACTTCTAACCCGCAGCCTTTTCGAGAAAATTCGGTGGCCCACAACAATGGCCCACGCAAGGCTCGAATGGCGTCCGGTCGGTACCTGCGGCGGCGTGGCCATATATGGCTTTTGGCTTCCGACGGCCTGCGGCGCTTGCCGCTTGCCAGTCTCGGGCCCAGAGAATCAATGTTTATCGGCGCCGGGCAGCAAGTCGTCGATCCGCCCCGTGGCTCGATAAGCAATGAGCCCGAACCATTCGCGCACCGCGATGTCGGTCCGCGACAGCCCGTCAAGGGCGAGGGTGTTGAAGGAAAGTGCGTCGCGCCGACCGCCGACCAACCAGTCGACCGGATAAGCCTCGACCCGAAATCCCGCTTTGCGAAACAAGCCAATCGATCGCGGCATATGGAACGCCGATGTCACCAGAACCCAGCGCTCGCCCGGCTTCGGCGCCACGAGCGCCTTGGTGAACTCGGCGTTCTCATGCGTGTTGCGCGATTGCCGCTCCATGATCAACCGCGATCTGTCGACTCCAAGGCTTTCGAAGAGCGCGGCGGCGTAATCGGCCTCCCTGGCATCCGACACCAGCCTCGGACTGCCGCCGGTGAACACCACACGTGCATTCGGATACTGTCGTGCCAGCGCTGCGGCTGCGATCATGCGGTCGGGCGAGCGACGGACGACCGGCGTGTCGCGCGCAAGTGAAACATCGGCATCGATCGAGCCGCCGAGCACGATGATGCCGTCAGGCGCACGCTGTCCCGGATCCCAGGGCGGGAAGCGCGATTCAAGCGGATAGATCAGCAATCTTCCGGCCGGCGAAAACGCGGCCACCACAAGCAGCACGGCGGCTGTGATCATAAGCCCGCGGCCAAGCGAAGAAAGTCGTGTTGCCGAAAGGACCGCGCCGAGCACACCGAGGCCGATCAGAAAATTGACCGGCGCGAGCGCGTTGCCAAGTGTCTTGGACAATACAAAAAACAACTTAAGGCCTCAGCCTCGTTGATACCGAGAGCGCCATAGCAGCAAACGGTCAACGAAGCCATCGCCACGAATCGTTAGCTCGCCGGACAGGGGGCCGGATCGCCGTCGGATGACCATGCAGCCGGTAGGTTGCCGCATCGACAAATGCGTAAGGAGCGCTGCCGAAAACAACTGTATTGTCGCTATCGGCCCGTCTACCTCATTGTGACTACCGCCATTGCCACATGGACAGGGCATGGTTCTGTCCGATGCATGATTAGGCCGCATGCAACAGTTGTCGCGCAACGTCCAGGCAGGGTGACCGCAATGAGCGAAGTGATCAACGTCGCCAAAGCTTACGACGAGGGACGCACTCTATTTATGGGAATCGAGCTGCTGGTCGCCCCCGGTGCGCTCGTCCCCCGGCCGGAAACCGAGTTGCTTTGCGCTAGCGCTGTCGATGCTCTGCGTCGGTTAAACGTGGCGGAGCCGCGGGTGATCGACATGTGCTGCGGCGCAGGCAATCTGGCATGCGCCATCGCCCTCAAGATCCCCGACGCATGCGTCTGGGCGAGCGACCTAACCGATGGATGCGTCACCGTCGCACGTCGCAATGTCGCCTATCACGGACTTACACAACGCATGTCGGTGTTTCAGGGCGATCTGTTCAACGCTTTTTCAGGTCTGCCGCTGGATGGGACCATCGACTTGATCGTCTGCAACCCACCCTATATTTCGGAAACGCGGCTCAGGGGCGACCGTGCCCCCTTGCTCGAACTCGAACCGCGTGAGGCATTCGCAGCCGGTCCTTACGGACTTAGTATCCATATGCGGGTGACGAAGGACGCAGTCCGATATTTGCGGCCGGGTGGCATCCTCTTGTTCGAGGTCGGCTCCGGTCAAGAGCGGCAGGTGACAACCCTTCTTGAGCGCAACAAGAGCTACGAGAGCATCAGCGTGGTGACGAACGAAGCGGGCGAAGGCCGCGTCGTTATGGGATACCGCAAAGGCATATGAACCTGAACCGCTGCGGTGGCGTTCGCGGCACGGTCTGGACGCTGCAGAAAAAGATCAGCTCTTCTTGCTCATGACGAAGCGTGCAATTCCCTCGATGGAATCCAGGTTCTCAGGCAAGAGCTCGCTGTCTTCGACCGTGATGCCGAAGGTCTCCTCGATGAATCCGATGACCTCGAGCACTCCCGTCGAGTCGATGATGCCCTGGTCGAGCAGCGATGTGTCGACCTCAAGCGAGTTCGCTTGGGCAACGTAGAAGTTCGACAGCAAGAAATCGCGAACTTGCCTTCGATAGGTCTCGAGCGGTTCCCTGACTAGCAGCATGTTTCAACTCCAATGCGTAAAGAAAAGTCACGATCGGATCATTCGGATATCGACTCCTGCAGTGCTCTCTTGTTGAGTTTTTCTGTATTTGTTCGCGGCAGGCTGGGCACGATCACAATACACTTCGGCACCATGAAGCTTTCGAGGCGTCGCTGGCACTCTTTCTGAAGCTGCTTCTCGCTCAGAGTTATTCCCTGATCGATGACGACAAACGCTTTGACCGCCTGCCCGAGGAGCTCGTCGGGAACGCCAATGACCGCAGCTTCCCTTACGCCCGGAATATCCATCAGTACGTTCTCCACTTCCTTGGGAGCGATCTTCTCGCCTCGGGACTTTATGATCTCGTCGCTGCGGCCAACGAAGTAGAGGTAGCCTTCCGCGTCCATCCGGCAGTAGTCACCGGTGTACAGAACCTGCTCGCCTGGCAGCGGACCGGGCTTGAGTTTCCTGGCCGTGGCCTCCGGCTTGCCCCAATAGCCTCGCATCACCGTCGCGCCGCGAATGACAAGCTGGCCGACTACGTCGGGGCCTACGCGTCTGTCGCGCTCGTCGACAATCCACATCTCTGTATTCGGGATGGCGATCCCAACGCTCAACGGCTTTCGATCGATATCCTCCGGCGGCAGAAAGGTGCAGCGCTTGCATTCAGTGAGGCCGTACATGGAATAAATGCGCGCATCCGGGAATAGATCCTGCAGCAGACGAATGTGCTTCATCGGCAGCGCAGCTCCGGTATTCGTGACATAGCGGATACTCGAGAGATCGTGTTCCTTGATCGACTTGAGCCCCGACAGCGTCGAGAAGATCGTCGGCACGCCGGGCAGGCCAGTCACCCGCTCCTCGGCGATAAGCCCGAGAATCTGTGCCGGAAAAGCGAACGACCGTTCGAGGATCAGCCGCGCGCCGGTGCGAAACGCCATGATCATTTGATACAGGCCGTAATCGAAGGCGAGCGGCAGGACGTTCAAAATGACTTCGTCTTCGCGTAGCGCGAGATACGAGGCGATCGACGTGCATGCGGTCAGCATGTTCCGGTGCGTCAGCATCACGCCCTTGGGGTCGCCGGTCGATCCGGAGGTGTACACGATGGCCGCGAGATCGATATCGATGCAGCGGCGCGCCGGCGGTGCGTCGTGGCTGGCGGCGCCTGCCTCGCTCCAGCGTACCGCATGGGGCAGCTCCGTCAGCTCGGCATCGTCGATGGGTCCGGAAACGATCACCCGGCGCAACGACGGGCATGCCTGCGCGGGCTCCTTGAATGTCGGAAATAGATGCTTGTCGGTGATAAGTGCCGTCGGCTGGCAATCATGAAGCAGGTAGCCAAGCTTGTCGCGCTTGGTGAGCGGATTGACGATGCACACCACGGCATTCGCCTTCAGCACAGCCCAGAAACTGACAACGGTCTCGACAGTGTTGTCGGCAAAGATAATCACCCGATCGCCACGTCCGACTCCGCTTGCGACCAGATAATTCGCGATTGCGTTGGAGCGCGCCTCCAGCTCACCATAGCTGACGCGATGCTTGCCACACACCAGCGCCACCTTTTCACCGAGATGACGGGCGGAATGGATGAGGTAATCATGCAGGAGCGGTACGGGACCATGCATCAGGAAAGGGCCCCCTCAACCCGGTGCTCGCGATCGATATCGACGGTCAGATCCAGAGCGTGGCGCCCGCCAGGGCGGCTTGCGACAAATTGTTGGTGCAGGAGCTGGGTCGATAGCACGCCGACCATCGCCATGTTGTCGGAGTTCGATAGATCGCCATTGCCGGTTGCGGCCTGTGTCCGGCACTTGCTCCGCAGGCGCGCGACCGCGTCAGGATCGAAGACGTTTGCTTCGCGAATAGCCGTTTCCGAAAGCGCGTCGTCGATATAGGCGGGCGTATCGCGGCCAACGAAACATAGAGCGTCGGGCGCGCGGAACGGCTGCTTCTTGCGGGCGATGATCTCCGACGGGACGATCGGCTCTGCGACGCGCTTCAGAACGTGCTTCTCGTCAAGGATGCGGAGCTTGTAGGCTGGCGGCAGTGAATTCGCCAGCGCGACAACGTCCTCGTCAAGGAAAGGAAAGCGTCCTTCAACTGAATGAGCCATGAGCATTCGGTCGCCCTGAGAGGATAGGAGGTATCCCGACAGCAATGTCTGGATTTCGAGATATTCATCCTGCGCAAGGGAACTCCATTGCGTGAATTCCGGAGGCAGACTGGCGATCAACTCGGAAACGGCATCGTGCCTGGCCGACTCCGCGCACATGTCGCTGGAGAACAGTCGTTTGATGCCGCTGGTCGTTCGCCAGCGGGTGTCATGCGCGAAGCCCGGCGCGGCGTGCTCCGACAGATTGCGCCCAAAAAACTGCCGGGCCATTGCCTGCTGCCGTACCGGCGAGCGTGTGAGATAAGGATAGAGACGCTCAAGCAGTCGCGCGCGGCGTGTCGAAGCGGGTTGCCGGCCCCAGAAACGGCGGACCTTGCCTTCGCGAAAGAGATCGTAGCCGGCAAACATTTCGTCGGCGCCTTCGCCGGACAGCACAACCTTGACGCCGCAGGCGCGCACCAGGCGCGACAGCAGGAACAACGGCGCCGGCGCCGTTCTCAAGATCGGACGCTCGGTGTGGTAGATGACCTGCGGAAAGATCTCGGCGATGTCGCTGCGCGAAACCACCACTTCATGGTGCTCACTCCCGGTGACACGGGCGACCAATCGCTGGAACTCGGTCTCATCATATTCGGCGTCAGCAAAACGCAGTGAGAAAGTCTGGAAGCGTTCGCCGGCGAAGTGGCATCCCATCGCCGCAATAAGCGAACTGTCGAGCCCGCCGGACAAATAGCTGCCGACGCTTACGTCGGAGCGCACCATTCGAAGCGACGTCGCGGATTCCAACGCGCTGCGCACCTGCTTCACGGCATCGTCGAGTGAACCGGCAAACTGGCCGTCGCGCGAACTGGACAATTGGGGATATCGCGGCTTCCAGAACGCTTTCTCGCGAACGTTGCCGTTTTCATAAATACGGAAATGTCCCGGGATGAGTTCCTTGATCCCTTGGAACACGCTCTGCGGCGGCACAACGGTCCAGAGCGTGAATGTCTGATCGATGCCGACTGGATCGAAGGTGCGGGGAATCGCTGCATCCGCCGCGAAGATGGCCTTCACTTCGCTGGCGAAATACAGTCGACCTTCGCGCTCGCAGAAATGCAAAGGGCAAATGCCGGTGCGATCGCGCGCCAACACCAGACGACGGGCTACCGAGTCCCAGATCGCGAGCGCCCACTGTCCGGTCATCCGCTCGAAGGCGTCCTCGCCCCAGGCCCGATAGGCGTTGACGATGACCTCCGTGTCGCTGCGGGTCCGGAACCTGTAACCAAGCCTGATCAGCTTCTCACGCAACTCAACATAGTTGAAGATTTCGCCGTTGAACACGATCCACGTCGTGCCGCTCGCGTCCGCGAGAGGCTGCTGACCACTCGAAATGTCGATGATGGACAAGCGGGCATGTGCCAATCCCGCGCGTTCGTCCCGGTATAGGCCGCGCTCGTCCGGGCCGCGATGGGCCAGCGCGCCGAGCATGCGCATCAAGGCTTCGCGGGAGGGGGGCCCTGCGGCGGCGCTTACTGACACTATGCCCGCGACACCGCACATGCAGGTCAGTCCTCGAATACTTGAGTGACGAGAAGGGGGCGTGCGTGGAGATAGCGCGTGACACGACGCTTGGCGTCAATATCCCTGAATACCAAATCGACCTGGGCTGCTGTCAGTCCAATAGCCTCTGCGACCTCGTCTGACGGAATCCTGTGATTCACTGCATAAAGGCACAGATCCATCTGGTGATAAGGCAGCGCAAAATAGAACTCCTCCTGGCTCTGCGGCATCGAGAACGTATCCGTGGTCGGTGGCCTGCGCTGGATCTCCTCCTCGACCTCGAGATATTCCGCGAGCTGATAGACCTGCGTCTTGTAGAGATGGGCGATCGGCATGACGTCAGCAATTCCGTCGCCCTGCTTGACGAAAAAGCCCAGGTCGTGCTCGAGACGGTTCGGTGTGCCGGCGACGGCGTATCGGAGGCGGTCGGCGTGGTAGTACTCCGTCATCTTGCGGACGCGCTGCTTGAAATTGGTCGCGGCGACGATCTGGAGATAGGCGTTTGACGAAAGACGAACGGTGCGGGTGTTGCCGTCGCGGCTCTGGACCGTGAGACGGGTGATATTCAATCCGTTGCTCGCGAAAACCGACGGTAGCACCAGCTTGCATTTCCAGCCGTCGTCATATTCGGGAACGACCGTCCGGATTGCCTCGATCTGCCGGCGATAGGCGCCGAGTCCCTCGAGAGCGGGCGATATGTCTTCCAACGCAGTGTCGATGCCCAGCTGCGCCGCCCAGCTGCGGCCGAGCCTCAGCGAGTCGTCCGAAGAATGGTGCTCGGGCATGAAGATGCCCAAGACCTTGTCGTTGCCGAATGCACGCACGCACAACGCCGCGACGACGGAGCTGTCGATGCCGCCGGAAAGACCAACGACGGCGCCGCGGCGCCCTAACACGCCCAGGACCTGCTGGCGTAGCGTCTGGACAATCCTCTCGACTTCGGCAGCGGGATCGAGCGCCAATACGTTATTGCCAAACTCCCGCGCAGTCGGAATGGGCGCAGCAAGGGTCATGACAGCGCTTTCCGCTTGCAAAATTCGGCCGGCGTGTAGGTTTGCACGACCGCACTTTCGACCAAGGGGAGGTTGGTGGCGAGGTAGGGCTCGACGACGAGCTCGATATGCGTACCTGCGACAGGGATCACGTCCAGGCTTGCGAGTGAGCAATCCCAGCCGAGCGATTGCGGCGCTCCATCTCGGTTGCAGCGAAACAGTGTAGCGCCGATCGGCAAAGACGACCTGGGCGACGCCAGCCATTGGTAGAAAGCTCGCGACCGCAACACCTCTTGCAGCTCAAGCCTAATTCGGAAGCAGGTGGCGTTGAACTTCCCTCGCGCATAGCGATGAAGCATCCAGGTAAGGGGGGCCTCGCCACCGATTGCTGCCGTAACCTTTGCGAGTGCTCGGCAGGCTATCCGCGAAATGTTCACCCGATTGGCGCGGAGCCGCCGCAACGTTCGGGCGAGCGTCTCCCGGTAATCGCGGCCCTCGTTGATAATCGCTGTATCGAGAATCCCCAGGAACTTGATGGACCGCCGTGCTTCCAGCAGCCGCGCCGCAACTTCGAATGCCACCACACCACCAAGGGAATGGCCGAGAAGGCGAACATGTCCGACGGGTTGGCTCCGGCGGATTTGCTCCACCGCGGCATCTGCCATGGAGGCGACCGTGTTATTTCCGGCGAGGATGCTCCCCAGGTCGGGGTATTTGATCGGGACGACCCGGGCGATCTTGCCGAGCCCCGCTGCAAAAGCGGCCATGCTCGGACCGTAACCGAGGGACCCCGGCAACAGGAACAGGATGGGACGCAGATCGGCTTGCACGCCCACGGCTTTGGCGGTTGCCTTCCCGGACACAATCGCCTTGACCATCTCCGCGGCTGTCATATCGAGCGCGAAGTGTGCGATCGAGAGCTCCAGCCCGGTGGCGCTCTCTATCTCCTGAATGCACCGCTGCAGCCTTGATAAATCGTCGGCTTCCTCCGAGGTTTCAGGCATGTTGGGAGTGTTGAAACTTGTGGACTGGGCATCCCGCACGATTTGATAGATCGTCGGCTCGCGTCCCTGCGCCCTCGACGGCCGCAGCCTCTGGTTGACGAACGGATCGGCCGGTCGTTCCGCTACTTCCGGTTGGAGATAAGTCCGAGCCATTGGTCACCTGCCGAGCCCAAGACTTGTTATCGCCGGCCATGGAAATTTCGACATCCTGCGTTTGAAGGACGTTGCCGACAGATGGGACAAAGGTGTGCCATTATGTCGCGGCGGGATTGCTGCTCGTCCTCACGAGCATGCGATGATTGAGGCGGCTTGGTTCCGTATTGCAGGAAAGTGGCAAGCCAGGCGCTGCGCTGAACATCGACTCGATATGAATGCCCAGCGCTGTGATGACGACTGGGGCAGGATGTCGTCCGGGACATGTTCAGAAAGGTGCCTGAGGACCGCACCTTCACCATGACCGGCCTGCTCCAAGCTGAGGCGAAGGAACTCTAGCTGTCGGGGATCATCAGAAGCGCTGCAACGAAGTACCGCATAGTAAAAGTTGTGGAACGGAGCAAGACAACCGGACTTGAGTCGATGACTTCACTCTGCGGAGGTATCGATGTGAGAGCAACGAAACTACCAGCAGTCAATCTGTTGCTGTGCCGCCGTTGCGGGGGGGCACGCACTCTTATCAAGATTGTGGCGCAGCCTAGAGCCAGTCTGCCCGGGGATCGTAGGACGTTCCGGTGTCCCAGCTGCATGTCGTCCCAGACCTACCAAATCAACCGGCACGGGGCGCAGCTACTGTCTTCGGATTGAGATGTAATTGGGCGGCTATGATCTGACTGGAAAATATCCGGACCAGATGTTCCTGATTCTCCAGCCAGCACGCTCAGCGTGCTCGCGCTCTGCGTCGTCTCCGCGTCGAGCGGATAAACTTCAGGTAGGTATGTCCGCGGCTGGAACCAAAAGTTGCGATTTTGATTCGCTGCTTTGCCCGGAGGTTGTACGTCGTCCCCGCACTACGCAGGCGCGCGTCCATAAGTAGTGAAATCGTGGCTATCAACCTCAGATGATCGCTCTTAACTGGCTGATATTGCAGGCCATCGAAAAAGAGAGCTTCGGTTCATTTTTGTCCAGTCAGAATGTCGCACCTTTACCAACGGTTTACATAATACCTACAAATTGCAGGAGCGGGACTTGATAACAAGAAAGTCATCGAACCCCGTGTTCGTCGCTCTGCCATTGCACTTCTGCTGACTGCTTCATTTCCACGACACCCCGCACATTGCGGACCAACGGTCGAAAACCGAGGGACCCTTCGTCATGCTCGCCAGCCTGTCTATTCGCGCCAAGATCACCATTGTTCTTTCATTTTTGCTGCTGGCGATGACGGGTCTCGGCCTGATCGCGGTTCGCAAGATGCAGGCGATCAACGCCAATGCGGTGGATATCCAGACCAGCTGGCTGCCGAGCGTTCGTCTGCTCGGTGATTTGCGCTCGGGCACGATCACCTATCGCAATGTGATCCGTCAGCACATGCTGTCCGAGACGCTCGAAGAAAAGCTGGCCAATGAGAAGACCTTGGAGACGGTGGTCACGAGCAACAACGGCATCCGTGCGAAGTATGAGAAGCTGATCACCTCGCCGGAAGAACGCGCGCTCTACGAGGAATGGAGCAAGCTCTGGGATAGCTACAAGAAGGGCACGCTCGATGTGATGGATCTGTCGCGCAAGAGCGCTGGCAAGATGCCACAGGAAGCCAATACGTTGAACACCAAGACTGTGAATCCGATTGGCCTGAAAGCTGACGAACTTCTGAACAAGGACATCGAGCTCAATCTCAGGGGCTCCGACACTGCCGGTGCAGACGCTCTCGCCAATTACGACGCTGCTTTCATGATGGTTGTCGCAATCCTCGTCGTCTCGGCCATGCTTGGTATTGGCATTGGCATCTATCTTGTGCGGGACGTCTCCAGCGGCATCGCATCGATCGTCAAGCCGATGCAGGCATTGGGCCAGGGCGATCTGACCGCCATCGTGCCGCATCAGGGCATGAAGACTGAGATCGGCACGATGGGAGACGCGCTGCAGATCTTCAAGCAGGCACTGATCGACAAGCGTGCGGCGGACGAAGCAGCAGCAGCCGATGCGGAAGCCAAGATCGAGCGCGGTCGCCGCGTCGATAGCATCACCCGCGAATTCGAAACGATGATCGGCGAGATCGTCGAGACGGTATCGTCGGCTTCGACCGAACTGGAAGCCTCTGCCAGCACGCTGACCGCGACTGCCGAACGTGCGCAGGAGCTGACAACGACCGTAGCAGCCGCTTCGGAGGAAGCCTCGACCAATGTGCAGTCGGTTGCTTCGGCGACCGAGGAGATGGCCTCGTCGGTGAACGAAATCAGCCGTCAAGTGCAGGAATCGGCCAGCATCGCCAACCAGGCCGTCGATCAGGCACGCCTGACCAACGATCGCGTCAGCGCGCTTGCCAGTGCGGCCGCTCGCATCGGTGACGTTGTCGAGCTGATCAACAACATCGCCGGCCAGACCAATCTTCTGGCGCTCAACGCAACTATCGAAGCAGCGCGCGCCGGCGAGGCTGGTCGTGGCTTCGCGGTGGTGGCATCGGAAGTGAAGGCGCTGGCCGAGCAGACGGCGAAGGCCACCGGTGAGATCTCGACGCAGATCTCCGGAATTCAGGCGGCGACGCAGGAATCGGTCGGTGCGATCAAGGAGATCGGGGACACCATCGGCCGGATGTCCGAGATCGCTTCGACGATTGCGTCGGCGGTGGAAGAGCAGGGCGCTGCGACCCAGGAAATCTCCCGCAACGTTCAGCAGGCAGCGCAGGGCACGATGCAAGTCTCGTCGAACATCACCGACGTGCAGCGTGGCGCCAGCGAGACCGGCTCGGCCTCCACGCAGGTACTTTCCGCCGCGCAATCGCTGTCTTCGGATAGCACGCGTCTGAAGGTCGAGGTCAGCAAGTTCCTCAACGCCGTACGCGCGGCCTGACGCTTCGAGATATCGAGACATTGAAGCCGGCGCGAGAGCGCCGGCTTTTTTCATGTTAGTTGCGCCGCCTGTCGTCCATTCGCTGGGTGTACTCTGTTTGTGCAGGTTACTGGCTACCGCGGGGCGGCGGTTATGTTGCCGCGCTTGTCGACTTTGTGCCCGAGGCAGCAAATCTCGCGTAACGTCCCGCGGCGTCTTGGCGATCTCTTAGTCATTTACTGCAATCGTTGTAGTACGCGCTTTTTGCACGGAGCGGCATACAGTCGTCGCTGCAAGTTATTTGGACCGGCGTTGCGTCTTAGAAAGAGACCATGACCCCTATCGATTATGAGTATTTGCAGAAGATCCTGAAAGATCGTTCCGGACTGATGCTATCGGCCGACAAGAAGTACCTGCTCGAAAGCAGATTGATGCCGCTGGCGCGTAAGGCCGGTGTCGCCGGGATCAGCGAACTCGTCCAGAAGATGAAAGCCGGTTCCGAGTCGATGATCTCGGATGTGGTCGAAGCCATGACCACCAACGAGACCTTCTTCTTTCGCGACAAGACCCCGTTCGAACATTTTCAGAACACGGTCATTCCCGACCTGATCAAGGCGCGCGCAGGCAAGCGCAGCCTGCGGATCTGGTGCGCGGCTGGCTCGACCGGGCAGGAACCATATTCGCTCGCCATGATCATGAAGGAACTCGGCGCCGTGCTGACGGGGTGGCGCGTCGAGATCGTGGCCACGGATCTCTCGCCCGAAGTGCTCGAGAAATCGCGCACCGGCATCTATACCCAGTTCGAGGTGCAGCGCGGCCTGCCGATCCAGTTGCTGGTGAAACACTTCAAGCAGACTGGCACGACATGGCAGCTCAATGCCGACATCCGCGCGATGGTTCAGTTCAAGCAGTTTAACCTGCTGCAGGACTACGCGCATCTTGGCAAATTCGACGTCATCTTCTGCCGCAATGTGCTGATCTATTTCGATCAGGCCACCAAGACCGAGATCTTCGGCAGGCTTGCAAAAGCCAGCGAACCTGACGGCTATCTGTTCCTGGGCGCAGCCGAGACCGTGGTCGGTCTGACCGACCGCTATCGGGTTTGCTCCAATCGTCGCGGTGTCTATCTGCCGGTGAGTGCGCAAGCGTCGCCATCGATCGTGCCCGATATGGGTGCCGGACTGAAGACGTCTCCCGCCAGTATGCGGGCGTAGGAGCGGTCATGGCAGAAGAAGCTGTAACGAACGGGCGCGTCATTTTCGGGCGTGGCTACAATGTCTGGATCATGGCTATCGACGGCACATGGCGGCGCAGTTGCGTGCTGAAGGCCGTGTCGAGTCATGATGCTGAGTTGATACTCGAGACGTCCATCGAGGGCCTCAATCTGAAAGAGTTCTTCCTGCTGCTGTCATCGACCGGACTTGCCTATCGCCGCTGCGAGCTGGTCAAAGTGAACGGCGCGCAGATCGATATTCGCTTCCTGAACACCAAAGGTAGCAAGAAGAAATCGCCGGCGAAGAGCGATCACGGCGATATGGCCGACGCCTGATCAGTCATCGGTCATCAGCGGCTGCGGCGCTTGTGTGTCGGCAAGGCTCGCGGACGGCTGCGATCAGGGCCGCGGCGGAAAAGGGTTTGCGCAGGCAGCTTGTGGCGCCAAGCTCAATCACCATGCGCAGGAAATCGGGGGGCGGTGCGGTGAATTGCGCGAAAGTGTAACCGGAGATCGCGATCAGCGGCACGCCTGCCTAAGCTGATGAAACGCGCGCACGGATTCGAACCCGCGCATTTGCGGCATGAAGATATCGACGACCATCACATCGAAGCTTGTATCTTCCAGCGCCAATAGACCGATCTCGCCACCATCGGCCAAGACGGTTTCGAAGCCCTCGCGTTCCAGTGTCAGCCTAATGACATGGACACGAGCGGGTCGTCGTCGACGACCAGAATGCGTTTCATGGCGGCGCCCCCGCGCGCTGGAGTGAGCCTGCAGTCACCCTCCACGCAACACGCAACCGTGACGCAACGAATCGCCGACGACGCCAAGTGTTTAGCCATTTCGCCGGAGGTGTCTGTCCAGATTTGCACACTTGGGGCATTTCGTTGTTGCCGGGTTGCACGCGTCATGTACATGGTCGGATATGAGCATGATGTTCGAAGAACTGGATTATCGCCCGACGCCGATGGGTGTCCTGACCCTGCGACGTCGGCGGAAGCCGGGCACGGACATCGATATCTTTGAGATCAAGCTCGGCGACGAATTTCTGATGTCGAGCGCATTCACGGCTGCCGAGATCGCACTGGCGGATATCGGTCTGGCGTCACTAACCGGAAGCGGGCTGGATGTCGTCGTTGGCGGTCTCGGTCTGGGCTACACCGCGCAGGCGGTTCTCGCGCATGAGAAGGTGGGCTCGCTCATTGTCGTCGATGCGTTGCCTGAAGTGATCGAATGGCACCAGGCCGGCCTGATCCCGATCGGCCGTGAATTGTCGGCGGACGGGCGCTGCCGTCTCGTCCATGGCGATTTCTTTGAGATGGCGACCTCGATGGGTGGTCATCTCGATCCCGACGAACCCGGTCGTCGCTTCGATGCGATATTGGTCGATATCGACCACGCGCCAGACAACCTGCTGCATCCGAGCCATGCTGTGCTCTATACGGCGGCCGGACTGCAGCGTCTGTCGGAGCATCTCAAGCCCGGCGGCGTGTTTGCGCTGTGGTCGAACGACCCACCAGAAGCTGCATTCACGGCCGTAATGGAGAGTGTCTTTGGCGCCGTCACCGCGCATGTCGTGGCCTTCGACAATCTGAACGCCGACGAGGAAGTGTCCAACACCGTCTATATCGGCACCAGGATCGAAGAGGCCGCATAGCGCGCGTTGCGCTATTCGGCGGCCTGTTTCGCTACCATCTGCTTGTCCGACCGGTTATCGTTGTCGCGCTTCGATCGTCCCCAGCCCGACATGATGTTGGAAAGCTTGTCGAGATAGACATAGACCACCGGCGTGGTGAACAGCGTCAGTGCCTGGCTGACGATCAGGCCGCCGACCATCGCATAGCCGAGCGGCTGGCGGATTTCCGAACCGGTGCCGGTGCCGAGCATCAACGGCACACCACCGAGTAGCGCTGCCATGGTCGTCATCATGATCGGGCGGAAACGTAGGAGAGCTGCCTTGCGGATGGCTTCCTCCGGCTCGAGATGCTCGTCGCGCTCGGCAGCAATTGCGAAGTCTACCAGCATGATGCCGTTCTTCTTCACGATGCCGATCAGCAGCACGATGCCGATCAGCGCGATCAGACTGAAATCGAAACCGAACGCCATCAGGATCGCCAGCGCACCGACGCCGGCAGAGGGCAGAGTGGACAGGATCGTCAGAGGGTGGATGTAGCTCTCATAGAGAATGCCGAGGATCAGATAGACCACCACCAGTGCAGCGAGGATCAGCAGCGGCACCGTCGAGAGCGATTGCTGGAATGCCTGCGCCGTGCCCTGGAAGGTGCCGCGCAGGGTCGACGGCGCGCCGATATCCTGCATGGCATTTTGCACAGCATCTGTCGCCTGTCCGAGCGCAACACCCTGCGCCAGATTGAAGCTGATCGTGATCGCCGGAAATTGTCCCTGATGGCTGATCGACAGCGGCCGCACCGGCACCGTCGTCCATTTGGCAAAGGCCGACAGTGGCACCATGTCGCTTGTCGTCGGCGACTTGATATAGATCTTGTCGAGTGAATCGAGCTTGCCCTGCATCTCGGGCAATATCTCGAGAATGACGTGGTAGCTGTTCAACTGCGTGAAATACTGGGCGACCTGACGCTGGCCGAACGCATCATACAGCGTGTCATCGATCAATTGCGGCTGGATGCCGTAGCGCGAGGCGTTGTCGCGATCGATGGTCAGCGTCAGTGTCGTGCCCTTGGTCTGCTGGTCGGTGGCGACGTCGCGTAGACCTGGCAGCGTCTGCATCTTGGCCAGAATCTTCGGCGCCCATTCGTTCAGTTCGGACAGGTTTGCATCCTGCAGGGTGTATTCGAACTGGGTGCGGGTGGCCCGGCCGCCGAGCCGGATATCCTGTGCCGCCTGCATGAATAGCCGTGCACCCTGGACCTTCTCCAGCTGCGGCCGCAGCCGCGTGATGATCTGTTGCGCGCTGGCCGAGCGTTCGTCGCGCGGCTTCAGCGTGATGAACATGCGCCCGGTATTGAGCGCGCCGCCGCTGCCGCCGATCGACATGGCGACGCTGGCGACGTCGGGATCGGCCTGCACGATCTTGCCGAGTTCTTCCTGATGGACCTTCATGTCGGCGAAGGAAATATCCTGCGACGCTTCGGAGGATGCCGTGATCAGGCCGGTGTCCTGCTGCGGGAAGAAGCCCTTCGGGATAATCATGAACAGATAGACCGACAGGACGAGCGTAGCGAAGAACACCATCAGCGTCGTCAGGCGCCAGCGCAGCACGAGGTCGAGGCCACGCTCATAGGCGCGCAGCAGAGCGTCGAAGGCATTCTCGCTGAGCTGATAGAGCCGGCCATGCTTGGCGTGTTTCTCCTCGCGCAGGAAGCGCGAGGCCATCATTGGCGTCAGCGTCAGCGACACCACCAGCGAGACGAAAATCGTCATGGTCAGTGTCACAGCGAATTCGCGGAACAGGCGGCCGATAATGCCGCCCATCAGCAGCAGCGGGATCAGCACCGCGACCAGCGAGACTGATATCGAGACAATGGTGAAGCCGATTTCACCGGCGCCTTTCAGCGCGGCAGCCATCGGTGTTTCGCCTTCCTCGATATACCTAGTGATATTTTCCAGCATCACGATGGCGTCGTCGACCACGAAGCCGACCGAGATGGTCAGCGCCATCAGCGACAGATTATCGAGCGTATAGCCGAACACCCACATCAGCGCGCAGGCGCCGAGCAGTGCGAGCGGTACGGTCACGCTGGGAATGACGGTGGCCCAGACGCTGCGCAGGAAGACAAAGATCACCATCACGACGAGGGCGATGGTCAGCAGCAGTGTGAACTGGACATCCTGCACGGCGGCGCGGATGGTCTGCGTGCGATCGCTCAGCACTTCGATCTTCACAGTCGGCGGGATTGCGGCCACCAGACGCGGCAGCTCGGCCTTGATCTTGTCGACGGTGTCGATGACGTTGGCGCCGGGCTGCTTGAAGATCACCAGAAACACGCCGCGCTTGCCATTGGCCCAGGCCGCCTGCTTGGCGTCTTCCGGGCCTGTCACCGCCGTGCCGATATCCCTGATCCGCAACGGGCCGCCATTGCGAAAGGCAATGATGACGTCGTTCCAGTCTTTCGATTCCGGCAACTGGTCGTTGGCGTAGATTGTGTAGCTGCGGGTCGCACCATCGATATTGCCTTTCGGACTGTCGACAGTGGTGATCGCGATCTGGCTGCGGATGTCCTCGAGTTGCAGCCCCTTGGCAACCAGCTTGGCGGGATCGATCTGGATGCGGATCGCCGGCTTTTGCTGGCCGCCGATCGTAACCTGGGCGACACCGGAGATCTGGCTGATCTGCTGCGCCAGTTGCGCATCGACACTATCGCTGACCGTCGTAATGGGCAGCGTGTCCGATGTCGCCGACAGCAGCATGATCGGCGAGTCGGCCGGGTTGACCTTGCGATAGGTGGGCGGGCTCGGAAGCGTCTTCGGCAATTGTCCGCCAGCGGCATTGATCGCGGCTTGCACGTCATTGGCGGCGCCGTCGATCGAGCGGTTGAGATCGAACTGGATCGTGACCGCGGATGTGCCGAGCGAACTCGTGGAGGTCATCTGCGCCACGCCGGGGATCTGCGCGAGCTGTCGCTCCAGCGGCTGCGCCACCGAGGATGCCATGGTCTCGGGACTGGCGCCGGGCAGGCTGGCGGCTACCTGGATGGTCGGAAAGTCGACCTGCGGCAAAGGCGCGACGGGCAGCAGGGGATAGGAGACCAGGCCGACGAACAGGATGCCGGCCATCAGCAATGAGGTCGCAATGGGAAAGCGAATGAACGGTGCTGAAATTCCTCCGTTCATGGCTATTCGCCTTTCGCCGGGCTGGCTGCGGATGTTGCGACCGATGTCGCCACCAGCACGCCCGGCTGCACTTTATATTGCCCGGCGACGATCACACGCTCGCCGGCGCTCAACCCGTCCTCGACCACGGTGCGGCCGTCCATGGAAGGGCCGACCTTGATTTTCTTCAGCTTGGCCTTGTTGTCGGCGCCAACCGCAAAGGCGTAGAGCCCGTCGGCGCCATGCTGAACGGCGTCGTCGGGAATGACGGTCGAATCCTTCAGCGTGGTCACCAGCAGCCGCGTCGAGACTGACAGGCCGGGCCACAGCACGTGGTCCTTGTTGTCGAATACCGCCTTCAGCCGGATCGTGCCGCTGGTCGTGTCCACCTGATTATTGACGACCGAGAGCGTGCCTTCCGATAGCACTCGCTTTCCGTCAGTCGTCAGTGCGATCACCTTGAGCGGACGTGCAGCGAGTGACTGGTTGATGTCGACGAGATTCTGTTCAGGCGCAGTGAAGATCACCGCAATCGGTTCGATCTGCGCGATGGTGACGATACCGGTCTGGGTCGCGGCATTGACGATGTTGCCCTTGTCGACCTGACGAAAGCCGACGCGGCCGGAGATCGGCGCCTTGATCGTGGTGTAAGCGAGCTGGGTCTGCGCATTCGAGATCGCGGCATCATCGGCTGCGATCTGTGCATTCAGTTGCTGCACGGTGGAGCGTTGTGTGTCTGTCTGTTGCCGTGTCGCGAATTCGCCGAGTTTGGTGAAGCGCTGCAAATCCAGATTGGCATTGGCGAGATTGGCTTCGTCCTGCGCCTTCTTGGCCTTGGCCTGATCGAACGCCGCCTGGAACGGCCGCGGATCGATCTGCGCGAGCAGGTCACCCTCCTTGACGATCTGTCCTTCGGTAAAAGCAATGGTGTCGATCTGACCATCGACACGGGTCCGCACGACGACGGTATTGAAACCCTGCACGGTGCCCAAACCGCCGAGATAAACGGGGAAATCAGCTTTTTCGACAGACGCAATTTTCACCGGGACGGGAGCAGGGCCGCGCGGTTTGTCGGCATTCGCCTGCTGTGCTTCGGTAGTCGTGTAATGGCGCCATGCGATGGTTCCGCCGGCGGCAAGCAGCGCCAGAACGATCAGCCCGGTCCATCGAAAACGGATAAGCGTTGTCATGGTGATCTCATCAATCTCTTGGCACCCACTGACACGGACATGCGCGTCCAATGCACGCCCGCTTGGGTGGCTCTTGATCAGCTAGGTCTCGACTCAAATGCTGTAAACACACGACCGCTTGAACGCGTGCTTCATTGCCAAATCTTCATGTTCACCATGATTTACGCGTGATTTCTCGCATCGTTCCAACAGGACACTGCGCCTCGTTTTATGCGGCGTCTTGGACAATCCATCGGCGCAGTGAGAAGCGCCTGGTGTTGTAACTGCGCGTCGTATCCGCCATAGCCTCGTCGAAGCCGGCATCGCGGCTTGTAAATGTAATCGATCCGGAGCGGCACATGGATGAGTTGAATGGGCGGATGATCGCCTGTCAGATTTTGATTACCGGATTGATCGCGCGGGTGGCCAATGACTCGCCAGATCCGCTGCGCTTCCTGACCGACTATCGGGACGAGATCAAAGCCGTCGTGCGTGGCATCAACATCGCCGGGATGGAGAATACGGATCGGGTGAGGCAGTCGGCGCTTCAGACCGTCGACGAGATGTTCTCGCTGATGAAGCCGCCGAGCTCGGATTGAAAGATTTCAATATTGGCCGCATTTCCCGCGGATCTGTGGCGCCGCCTCCTCGGTCGCGGTCAAAGATTAGAATGGTTTTAACACCAGTTTAGAATCGTTTTTATCTGGATGTATTCAAGCGTGTAATCGTCTTGATTCCGCCCGAATGTGTTGACGCTCCAGCGAGTGCCAAGCTACCGCTGCGTCGAATTGGCGCAGAATTAGCTGCGTATGAGACGGCAGGGGCAGGTTTTATGGGTTTTGCGAAGATTCCATCGTCGTTGCGTTCGAGCGTCACGGCGACCACCAACGAGCGATCCGATAGCAATCACTCTGCCCGCAAGACCTCTGCTGTTGCCGGGATGATTGCCGTCGCCTCGTTCGGCGGCGCGGAAGCCCAGCAATCGGTACTCCCACCGGTGACGGTCGATGCACCGGTCGCGCGGCCCCGTCCCGCGGTGCGCCCGACACCCGATCAGATACGCGCGGGAACTGCACTGCGACGTGCCGCACGCCGCAGCCAGCCAGTGCAAGTGGCGCCGGTGCCCTATCCGAATGCAGGCGGTCTCGCGGCAGACGCCAATCCCTATGCCGACGCTGCAGCGCCTTATAAAGGCGACCGGCTTGCGGGAACCAAATTCTCCGAAAAGCTGATCGACACGCCGCGCACGGTCACGGTGCTGACCAAGGAAATCCTCGAAGACAAGAATGCAACGAGCCTGAAGGAAGTCGCGCGTACCACGGCTGGTGTCACGCTCGGTACGGGGGAGGGCGGCAACGCTTTCGGCGATCGCTTTTTTATCCGCGGATTCGATGCACGAAACGACATCTTTATTGACGGTGTGCGCGATCCGGCCATCAGCATTCGTGAAAATTTCTTCACTGAGCAGGTCGAGATTCTACGTGGCCCGGCGTCGTCCTTTGCTGGTCGTGGCACGGCAGGTGGCGCCATCAATATCGTGACCAAACAGGCCGGTGACCGTAATTTCCAGAAGGTCGAAACGACCTATGGCACCGATCAGACCAAGCGGATTACCTTTGACGTCAATCAGGTCGTCAGCCCGACCTTGAGTCTGCGTAGCGGCGGACTTTATCAGGATGCCGAAGTGGCTGGCCGGAACTACGTGACGGACGATCGCTGGGGCGCATTCGGCGCTCTGAAATGGACGCCGACGGACGCCTTCAAGGTCACAGCAAACTACGTCCACACAGATCTCAGCGGCCTGCCGGATTTCGGCGTACCCTATAACCGCACGGCGCGTGCGCCCGTTACCGACATTAACGTGCCGCGGGAAACCTATTACGGCTTCGTCAACCGTGACTTTCAGAAGGCCCGGCAGGATTTCGGTACAGTGATCGGCGAATTGAAGATCACGCCCGATATCACGCTCACCAACAAGACCCGACTGGAGCGCTCGATCCTCGACTACGTTGGAACACTGCCGAGCAACGCCACGGCAACTACTGCGACGCTCTCCGCGCAGAGCCGCTACCAGGTTACGGATGTGGTCGCCAACGTCACGGACGCGACGTTCAAGTTTGACGCCTACGGAATCAAGAACACGCTGGTGACCGGCGTCGAGATTTCGCAGGAAAGCGTTATGCGCGATAACTATACGGGGCTTACGTCGGAGCTGAACGGCATTTTGACCGGTACCCAGCTCATCGTGCCGATCGCCAATCCGCCCAACCTGTTCCCATTCAACAATGCGCCCCAGCGCGCCAACAATCCGACCAACATTAACGTCGACACCAAGGCGGCTTACGCCATTCATACGGCGAACTTCCAGGACGTTGTGATCCTCAACGGGGGCATCCGCTACGACGACTATGAGATCAACGGCTCTAACCGGACTTCAAGTACGGGCGTGAAGACCGGCATGGTCAATTACAACCTTGGCGCTGTCCTGAAGCCGGTGCCGTATGGCAGCCTGTATGGCGCCTTCGCCACATCGTCCAATCCGGTCGGTGCGGAACTCGATGCGACTGGCACGGCGTATGGCGGACTTGTAGTCAACAATACAACTTTCCAGGCCTTGGCTCCCGAAGAAAACCGATCGTCGGAAGTGGGCACCAAGTGGGAGCTGTTCGATCGCCACCTGTTGGTCACCGCGGCGCTGTTCGAGACCGTCAAGAGCAATGCTCGCGAAACAAGCGGAAATGACATCATTGCTGGTGCGCAATATCGCGTGCGCGGTGTCGATCTTGGTATGGGCGGCAAGATCACCCCGCGCTGGAGCATGTTCGCCGGTGCCGTGTTCATGGAATCTAGGGTACTGAAGTCAATCGATCCGACGCAGGTCGGCGCGCAACTCGCCAATATCGCGCACGAATCCTTCAACTTGCTGACCAAGTATCAGATCACCGAGCCATGGGAGATTGGCGGGCAAGCAACCTATGCTTCGCAGATCTACGGTGGCACTTTCGGTGCGGTTAACGGAAACGTGTTGCCGTCGCACTGGCGGTTTGACGCCTTTACAGAGTACAGGTTCGACAAGCACCTGAAGGCGAAAGTATCGGTCAACAATATCTTCGATACGGTCTATTACGACGCATTCTATCGCAGCAATACGCCGTTCACGTTCATCGCGCCGGGGCGGTCCGTCTGGTTTACTCTGATGGGGTCACTGTGATCGTCTGTCGTTATGCTGATCTGCATCCCTGATGTCCTGAGCAAAAGTGATGTGGCGGAGTTCCGCCGCGTCATGGACGCGGCCGGTTGGGAAGACGGCCGCTCGACTGCGGGCGCGCAGTCGGCACTGGTCAAGAGGAACGAGCAATTGCCACCGGACAGCGATGTGGCTCGTGCACTCGGCAATCGCATCATCTCGGCACTGACGACGAACCCGCGGTTCTTATCTGCAGCAATTCCGCTGCATATCTTCCCGCCGCTGTTCAATCGCTACGTCTCGTCGGACGGACATCACTTCGGCGTGCACGTCGACAATGCAGTGCGTGGCGATCATCTGACCGGCATGCGTATCCGCACTGATCTGTCCGTGACATTGTTTCTCTCCGAGCCCGAGGAATATGAGGGCGGGGAGCTTGTCATTGAAGACAATTACGGCTCGCACGAGGTGAAGCTGCCGGCCGGCCACCTCGTACTTTATCCTGCTTCCAGTCTGCACCTTGTAACGCCTCTAAGGGCAGGTATGCGCGTAGCGTCTTTTTTCTGGCTACAGAGCATGATACGTGATGCTCATGCGCGCAGCATGATCTTCGATCTCGACAGCGCGATTCAGAGCCTAGTTGAACGTCTCGGAAGAGACGACCCAGAAACGGTCAAATTGACGGGCATCTATCATAATCTCATCCGCTACTGGGCCGAGGTATAAGCTTGTTTAGAACCGTTCTTAAGTCGCTGGCTGTGCTGGCAGTGGTCGCGTTTGCTTCGCCAATCATTGCGCAGCAGGCTGCAAAGCCCGCGGCGCCAGTGGTTACTCAAGCAGCCCCCGTGGCAGCGCCGACGCCGGTAGCTGCACAGCCAAGCAGTCCGGCGGCGAGCCCGGCCGCTTCCACAGCTCTTGCTAGCCCGGTGGCGGAGGCCGCGCCCCGGCCGATGGTCGCGACGGGTGAGCACGATCTGTCGCCCTGGAAGATGTTCATGGGCGCCGACATCATCGTCAAAGCGGTGATGGTGGGTCTGGCTTTCGCCTCGGTCGTCACCTGGACGGTCGGTATCTTCAAGATGATGGAACTGAGCTGGGCCATGCGTCGCCTGAAGGGCGCGCTCCGCAAGATCGGTGAATCGCGTTCGCTGTCCGAAGCGCAGATGGCGCTGGGCGAGCGTGGTACGATCCTGTCGCGCCTGTTGGCGGCGGCGATGCGGGAAGGACGGATGTCCGCCGGCATTTCGAGCGACGAAGGCATCAAGGAGCGCGCCGCGTCGAGTTTCGGCGAAATCGTTCGCGCTGAAGGTCGCAAGGTGCGTACCGGTATGGGCATCCTGGCGACCATTGGCGCAACGTCGCCGTTCGTCGGGCTGTTCGGCACCGTGTGGGGCATCATGAACAGCTTCATCGGCATCTCGAAGTCGCAGACCACGAATCTCGCCGTCGTCGCGCCCGGCATCGCCGAAGCGCTGTTGGCGACCGCCATCGGCCTCGTTGCGGCGATCCCGGCGGTCATCATCTACAATCACTTCTCACGCGTGACGAAGGCCTACATGGAAATCGTCGGCCGTGCGCAGGGCGCCGCCGGTCGTCTGCTGTCACGCGATCTTGATCGCACGCATTCGAGTTCACACGCACGCGCAGCGGCTGAATAATCATGGGTATGTCGCTTTCCGAAGGTGCAGACGACGATGATGATTTCGGTGAAAATCACGAAATCAACGTCACGCCCTTCATCGACGTCATTCTGGTTCTGCTGATCATTTTCATGGTGGCCGCGCCGCTCTCGACGGTGGATCTGCCGATCAATCTGCCGTCCTCCACGGTGACGCCGCAGAAGAAGCCGGACAAGCCGACTTATGTGAGCATCAAGCCGGATCTCGCGGTCGCGATTGGCGAGAACATGGTCAAGCGCGTCGATCTGGTGCGTCAGCTCGATGCGATGGGCGATGGCAACAAGGATCGGCCGATCTTTCTGCGCGTCGATCGCGCGGTGCCCTATGGCGAATTCTTCGATGTGATGGAACGGCTGCGTGCCGGTGGCTATCAAAAGACCAAGCTTGTTGCACTGGAAGGTGTTCCGGATGGCGCTGCGGCATCGCCGGTGCCGACCGCTGCACCTGATGCACCGAAGCCCTGACGTTACGGAAACGCTATGTCCGAGCTTGATGGAAAGTCGTCCTGGCGACTGTGGCTGATCGCGGCGCTTGTCGCGGTGCTTCTGCATGTCGGCGGCATCGCTGCGGCTGTGTTCGAGATGCAGCAGGAAGAGGACGACGACGGCCTCGGCGCCAATGCCATCGAAGTCGGGATGGAAATGGTGTCGCCCGACGTCGAGCCGACCGATCTTCCGCAGGGCCCGGATTCGGAGGCTTCGACCGCATCTCCGGCCGTTCAGGAGCAGAAGGCTGTCGAGAAGCAGAGCGATCTCCCCAAGGAGACGCCGCACGAGAGCGAAGAACCCGATCAGGTCGTGACCGAGAGCAAGGCGACCAAGCCGGAAGAAGAGACACCCGAAAAGGCACAAAAACAGCAGCAGGCGTCGCAGGAATCCGTCGCGTCGGAGGCCGCCGCGCAGCAGAAGCTCGATGACTCCAAGGCTGGCGAGAAAGCACAGGCGCAGCAGGGCGGCATCGGCACCGATAAGAAACGCCTATCGACAATCTGGTCCAAGCAGCTCAGCGCCTATCTCGAAAAGAACAAGCGCTATCCGCAGGAGCGCCAGCAGAAGACGGCCGAAGTGACGGTGAATTTCGAGATCGACCGCGTCGGCAAGGTCCTGGCTGTGCGAGTCGTGAAGGGCTCCGGTGACGCCGCATTCGACGAGGCCGCGGTTGCCATGGTCCGCCGCTCAGACCCGCTGCCGGCGCCGCCGCCGTTGATCGCCGACGACGGCCTGAGCTTCACCGTGCCCGTGATCTTCCGCGTCAAGGGCAAGGGCTGACGAGAAGGGTGACTTAGTAGGTCGCCCGTCCGCCCGAAATATCGAACACCGCGCCGGTCGAGAAGGCGCAGTCTTCCGAGGCCAGCCACGCAGCCATCGCGGCCAGTTCCTGCACCAGTACGAAACGTCCTTTCGGAATCTTCGACAGCATGAAGTTGATATGCTGTTCCGTCATCTGGTCGAAGATCGCCGTCTTCGCGGCAGCAGGCGTGATGGCGTTGACGTTGATCTCGTGGCCGGCGAGTTCCTTGCCGAGCGACTTGGTTAGCGCGATCAGGCCGGCCTTCGATGCCGAATAGTGCGAGGCGTTCGGATTGCCTTCCTTGCCGGCGATCGAGGCGATGTTGACGATGCGGCCGTAATTCTGCTTCAGCATCACAGGGACGACGGCCTTGCAGCACAGGAACGGGCCGTCGAGATTGATGCGCATCACCTTGCGCCAGTCGTCGTAATCGATCTCCCACACCGGCTTGTTGAATCCGGTAATGCCGGCATTGTTGACCAGGATATCGATCTTGCCGAACTCTTGAAGCGTCGCATCGCGAGCTTCGTCAATTGAAGCCACGTCGGTGACGTCGACTTTGAGGGCAATCACTTCGTCGCCGATTTCGCTCGCCGTTTTTACGGCCAGGTCAATATCCTGATCCCAGATCGCCACCTTGGCGCCGGAAGCGACGAAACGTTCGGTGATCGCGCGACCAAAGCCCTGGGCGCCGCCCGTGACCACGGCGTAGCGGCCGTTCAGATCGATCTTGTTCATGATGCGATGTCCTCGGTTACAGCGTCCAGCCGCCGTCGATGATGTGCGCGACGCCGGTGGTGAAGGCGCTTTCGTCGCTGGCGAGATAGACGGCGAGGGATGCGATTTCCTCGGCGGTCCCGAGACGGCCCATCGGCTGCCGGCTCACGAACAGCTCGCGGCCATTCGGGCCTGCGGCCGCGGCACGGTCGAGCATCGACGGGGTTTCGATCGTACCGGGGCAGATCGCATTGCAGCGAATGCCTTTGGTGATGTAGTCGACAGCCACAGCACGGGTGAGGGCGGCGACGGCGGCTTTAGTTGCGCCATAGACGTAGCGGTTCGGCGCGGCCTTGAAGACACCGGCGGCGGAGGAAATGTTGACGATCGCACCGTTGCCGCGCGCGAGCATACCGGGCAGGAACGCACGGATGGTCCGGTGCATCGATTTGACGTTGAGGTCGAACGAGAAATCCCAGTCGGAATCGGAGCATTCCAGTGCTGCGCCGTGATGCACGAAGCCGGCGGCGTTGAGCAGGATATCGACATCGCCGACTTTCTTGGCCATCGCTTCGACCGCAGCGGTGTCGCGCACGTCGAGCCGCGCGGTCTCCGCGATACCATCCTTGGTCAGCAGCGCCACGCCCTTGTCGTCGATATCGGTGGCGAACACCGTTGCGCCTTCGCGCGCAAAGGCCAGTGCGCAGGCGCGGCCGATGCCGACGGCGCCCGCGGTGACGAAGGCGCGTTTGCCTTTCAAGCGGTCAGACATGTGAGATCTCCCTGAAATTTTTCATTCACTCTCCGCCGTCATTGCGAGGTCGGGAAAAGCCGAAGGCTTTTCCCTGTGCGAAGCGACGAAGCAATCCAGAAGCCAAGAAGAAAGACTGGATTGCTTCGCTGCGCTCGCAATGACGACCGAGGGATTAGTGATTATGCCGCGCCGTTCCGACCTTGCCGGCGATATCGTGATAGCGCGTTGCCAGTTCGAGACAGGCACCGGTGGCCTGCTGGCCGACGGTGTTGCGATAGAGCTCCTGCCACGGCGTCTGGTTGACCGGATATTTGAATCCGCCATTGGCCATCAGTTCGGCGCGACGTCGCTTCAGCTCCTCGTCGGAGATCAGGATATTCGCCGAGCCCTTGTTGAGATCGATGCGCACCTTGTCGCCCGTCTGCAGGATCGCGAGGCCGCCATTCGCCGCCGCTTCAGGCGTCGCGTTGAGGATCGACGGCGAGCCGGATGTGCCCGACTGCCGGCCATCGCCGATGCATGGAAGTGAGTGGATGCCGCGCTTGATGAGTGCTGCCGGTGGCTGCATGTTCACCACCTCGGCGCCGCCGGGATAGCCGATCGGTCCGGTGCCGCGCACGAACAGGATGCAGTGTTCATCGATATTGAGCGAGGCATCGTCGATGCGATCGTGATAATCTTCCGGCCCCTCGAACACGATGGCACGGCCTTCGAACGCATTGAGATCCTTCGGGTTGATCAGATAGCGATCACGGAATTCCTTGGAGATGACCGAGGTCTTCATGATCGCGGAATCAAACAGATTGCCGCGCAACACCAGGAAGCCGGCATCGGCGACCAGCGGCTTGTCATAGGACCAGATCACATCGTTGTCCGGCTTAGGCGAGGCGGCGCAGTTCTCGCCCATGGTCTTGCCGTTCACGGTGATCGCGTCCTCGTGGATGCGCTTGTGCTTCATCAACTCGCGCACCACCGAGGGCACACCACCGGCGCGGTGATATTCCTCGCCGAGATAGAAGCCGGCCGGCTGCATGTTGACCAGCAGCGGTACGTCGTGGCCGAATTTCTGCCAGTCATCGATGTCGAGTTCGACGCCGATATGACGCGCCAGCGCATTGATATGGATGGGCGCGTTGGTCGAGCCGCCAATGGCAGAGTTGACCACGATGCAGTTCTCGAACGCCTTGCGGGTCAGAATGTCGGAAGGCTTGAGGTCTTCCCACACCATGTCGACGATCCGCATGCCCGTCTCATAGGCAATCTGGCCGCGCTCGCGATAGGGAGCAGGGATGGCAGCGCAGCCGGGCAGGGACATGCCCAATGCTTCGGCCAGCGAATTCATCGTCGAGGCCGTGCCCATTGTGTTGCAATGGCCGACCGACGGCGCGGACGATGCCACCAGCGTCATGAATTCTTCGTAGTCGATCTCGCCAGCGGCAAGTCGCTCACGTGATTTCCACACCACGGTGCCGGAGCCTGTACGCTGGCCTTCGTGCCAACCATTCAGCATCGGTCCACCCGACAAGACGATGGCGGGCAAATTCACGGTAGCCGCAGCCATCAGGCAGGCGGGAGTCGTCTTGTCGCAGCCGGTCGTGAGGACGACGCCATCGAGGGGATAGCCGAACAGGATTTCCACGAGGCCGAGATAAGCGAGGTTGCGATCAAGCGCCGCAGTCGGCCGTTTCCCGGTCTCCTGAATCGGATGTACCGGGAATTCCATCACCAGACCGCCGGCGGCGGTAATGCCTTCGCGCACGCGCTTGGCGAGTTCGAGATGATGGCGATTGCAGGGCGACAGGTCGTTGCCGGTCTGCGCAATGCCGATGATCGGCTTGCCGGACTGCAATTCGTGACGCGTCAGGCCGTAGTTCAGATAGCGCTCAAGATAGAGTGCAGTCATTCCGGGATTGTGGGGATCGTTGAACCATTCGCTCGAACGAAGTTTGCGCTTGGTTGCCTTTGCAGGCGAGGTCCCCGCAGTCGGCGTGGACGAAGTCGACTTGGTCATCATTTCTCCCGCAGCGCACACTTTATATCCTGGTGCGTCGTCTCTTTTGATTGGTCACGAATGTTTGCACGCCACTGGCTGCTTCGCAACGTTTGCATCTGCGAAGTTTTTCTACGACTATGATCCAACGACACGCCGCCAGAAAATCTGGTAGGATGTCAGACAAGTAAGAACAGGCGGCTCCGGCAACCAAATAACTGGCCCGGAGGACGCAGTCTCTAAAATGGGACATTTGGGAGGGAAATGTATGGCGTCCGTGCAGATTCACGACGTTCGTAAGTCTTTTGGCGGTTTTGAGGTTCTCCACGGCGTATCGGTCCCCATCGAGGACGGCCAATTCGTGGTTCTGGTTGGGCCGTCCGGCTGCGGAAAATCCACATTGCTGCGCATGTTGGCGGGCCTGGAGAAGATCACCTCCGGCACGATTTCGATCGGCGACCGCGTGGTCAATGATGTCCAGCCGAAAGAGCGCGACATCGCCATGGTGTTCCAGAATTACGCGCTGTATCCGCATATGACGGTTGCCCAGAATATGGGCTTTTCGCTCAAGCTGCGCGGCGCCGACAAAAGCGAGATCGATCAGAAGGTCAATCGCGCCGCCGATATCTTGGATTTGAGACGGTTGCTCGAGCGTTTTCCCCGGCAGTTGTCGGGTGGTCAGCGTCAGCGCGTCGCCATGGGCCGCGCCATTGTGCGTGATCCGCAGGTCTTCCTGTTCGATGAGCCGCTGTCGAATCTCGACGCCAAGCTGCGCGTCGCCATGCGCGCCGAGATCAAGGAACTGCATCAGCGCCTCAAGACCACGACGGTCTATGTGACGCATGACCAGATCGAGGCCATGACCATGGCCGACAAGATCGTGGTGATGCAGGACGGCATCGTTGAGCAGATGGGCGCACCATTGGAACTCTACGATCGTCCCGAGAACAAGTTTGTGGCCGGCTTTATTGGTTCGCCCGCGATGAATTTCCTCGAAGGCACGCTGAAGGTGAATGGCGGACAGCCCTGGGTGGAAACTGCCAATGGCGCGAAGCTGCCGATTACGGCAGCGCCTGCGGCAGGGAACGACAAGGCTGTCACTTACGGCATTCGCCCCGAGCATCTCGAATTCGCCGATGACGGCATCGAGGCCGAGGTCGTGGTGGTCGAGCCGATGGGGTCGGAGACCCAGGTCGTCGCACGCATCGGCACCCAGGACATCATCGCGATCTTCCGTGATCGGCGTCCGGTCGCGCCAGGCGACAAGATCCATCTCAGGCCGCGTGCGAATTCGGCGCATCTGTTCGACAAGGAGACCGGCAAGCGCGTCAACTGACGCGCTTTTCCACCAAATCAATTTCAAAACATTGGTCGATCAACGAACCAATATTACAGGGAGAAGACGAAAGATGACTGGATTTACACCGGATCGCCGATCTCTGCTCAAGGGCGGCGCGATGACGCTTGCTGCTGCGGCGACCATGTCCGCGGATCAATTGCTGGGCTACGCAAAAGCTTGGGCGCAGGCCTCACAGTGGAAGCCGGAAGCCGGCGCCAAGATCAACCTGCTGCGCTGGAAACGCTTCGTCGAAGCCGAAGACGTGGCCTTCATGAAGATCGTCGATGCCTTCCAGAAGGCGACCGGCGTCACCATCTCCGTCTCCAACGAATCCTATGACGACATTCAGCCGAAGGCTTCGGTCGCGGCGAATACCGGACAGGGCCTCGACATGGTCTGGGGCCTGTACTCGCTGCCGTTCCTGTTCCCGAGCAAGTGCATGGACGTCTCCGACGTCGCCGACTATCTCGGCAAGAAGAATGCCGGTTGGGCCGAGTCCGGCAAACAGTACGGCATGCATAACGGCAAGTGGATCGGTGTTCCCGTCGCTGCGACCGGCGGCCTCGTGAACTACCGTGTCGCTGCTGCGGAAAAGGCCGGGCACAAGACGTTCCCGAATGATCTCGCCGGCTTCGCAGACCTCGTGAAGGGCATGAACAAGAATGGCACGCCGGCCGGCATGGCGCTCGGCCACGCTTCGGGCGATGCCAATGGCTGGGTGCACTGGGCGCTGTGGGCCCATGGCGGCAAGCTGATCGACAAGGACAACAAGGTCACGATCAATTCTCCGGAGACTGCGAAGTCGCTGGAATATGTGAAGGGCCTCTACGACAACTTCATTCCCGGCACCGCGTCGTGGAACGACTCGTCGAACAACAAGGCGTTCCTCGCCGGCCAGCTGCATCTGACCACCAACGGCATCTCGGTCTATGTGACCGCGAAGAAGGAAGCCCCGGCGATTGCCGAAGACATGAACCATGCGCATTTGCCCGTCGGTCTGGACGGCAAGCGGCGTGAGCTTCATCTGGGCTTCCCGATCCTGATCTTCTCCTTCACCAAGTTCCCGCAGGCCTGCAAGGCGTTCACCGCCTTCATGATGGAGCCGGAGCAGTTCAATCCGTGGGTCGAATCAGCACAGGGTTACCTGTCGCCATTCCAGCTTGCTTTCGAGAAGAACCCGATCTGGACCGCCGATCCGAAGAACACGCCATACCGTGACGTGGCTTCGACGGCATCGACCCCGGCGGGCGAAGCGCAGATGAGCGAAAACGCAGCGGCGGCAATCGCCGACTTCGTGGTCGTCGACATGTACGCCAATTACTGCACGGGCCGCGAGGACGTGAAGACCGCGATGTCGTCTGCCGAGCGCGCGGCGAAGCGCATTTTCCGCGGCTGAGGACGACCTTGCCGGCGCGGAGCGACCCGCGCCGGCAACTCTACGCAGCAGCCGTGAATCTCGTTTCACAAAAGGCTGCCTGAACGATGGGAATGGGAATGCCAGAGATCGACTACAAGACTGTTCTCCCGGAAGGCTGGGCGCGGCCGCGCGGTTTCGCGCATGCGGTGGTGGCCGGCGGCACGCGGAGCGTCCGCATCTCCGGTCAGCTCGGCAAGCAGAACGGGCAGGGCGAGGTCGCCGAGGGATCCGACTTCGGGACGCAGTGGCGCTACGCAATGGAGAATCTCGTCACCGTGCTGAAGGCGGCGGGCGGCGAACCCAAACAAATCGTGATGCTGCGCGCCTATATCACGGACATCAATGCATTCAAGACGTCCGGCGCCGCGATTGGCGAGGCCTGGGGCGCGACGCTCGGCAAGCATTTTCCAGCAATGACACTGGTTCAGGTTTCCGCCCTGATCGATCCGCACGCACGTGTCGAGATCGAGGGCGAAGCGATCCTGCCGTAACCGGATCATGACGCATGACTGACTGTACGACATCAGACCGAAGCCGACATCCGACTGGAGCTATCTTGCAATGACCACGATCCAGACATCGATGCCGGGGGCAGGGAAAGTGATCCCCAGATCCTCGGCCTGGGACCGACTACGGATCAACCGCAACTGGCTCGCCATGTGGTTCATGTTGCCGGCAGCGGCGTTCCTGATCCTGTTTCTGGCTTACCCGCTGTTCCTCGGCGTCTGGATGAGCTTCACCGATGACCGTATCGGTCGCGGCGGCGTGTTCGTCGGGCTTGAGAATTACGAGTGGCTGAAGGACGACAGCATCTTCTGGCTCTCGGTCTTCAACACGCTGCTCTATACGATCGTGGCATCCGCCATCAAATTTGCCGTCGGCCTCTATCTCGCGCTGCTCTTGAACCGGCATATGCCGTTCAAGGCGCTGATCCGCGCCGCGGTGCTGATCCCGTTCATCGTGCCGACGGTGCTCTCGGCCATCGCCTTCTGGTGGATTTACGACTCGCAGTTCTCGATCATCTCGTGGTCGCTGATCAAAATGGGCCTGATCGACCACAACATTAATTTCTTGGGCGACAGCAATTGGGCGCGCGCCAGCGTGATCTTCGCCAATATCTGGCGCGGCGTGCCGTTCGTGGCGATTACGTTGCTGGCCGGTCTGCAGACCGTGTCGCCGTCGCTCTATGAAGCGGCGACGCTGGACGGTGCCACGAGCTGGCAGCGCTTCCGCTTCATCACCTATCCGCTGCTGACGCCGATCATCGCGGTCGTCATGACCTTTTCGGTGCTGTTTACGTTTACCGACTTCCAGCTGATCTGGGCGCTGACGCGCGGCGGTCCGGTGAATGCAACGCATCTGATGGCGACGCTGAGCTATCAGCGCGGCATTCTTTCGGGTCGGCTCGGCGAGGGCGCTGCCATCGCTACCGCCATGATCCCGTTCCTTCTGGCAGCCATCGCCATTTCCTGGTTCGGCATGCAACGCCGCAAGTGGCAGCAAGGCACTGACAATGACTGATCACGCCGTAGATCACCGCACAGCCGTCGCGCCGACCGTCGAGAAAGACGATCACAGCGAGGGCATGGCCTATCTGGAGTCGCTGCCGAGGCGCATCGTCACGCTCTACATCCCGCTGTTCATCATCGTGGTGATCCTGCTGTTCCCGTTCTACTGGATGGCGCTGACCTCGATCAAACCCGACGAGCAATTGATCGACATGGAGCGGTTCAATCCGTTCTGGGTGATCAAGCCGACCTTCAAGCACATTCAAAAGCTGCTGTTCGAAACCAACTATCCGCAGTGGCTCTGGAACACGATGTATGTCGCGGCGGCGGCGACGTTCCTGTCGATCGTCGCTAGTGTTCTCGCGGCCTATGCGATCGTGCGGCTGCGCTTCCGCGGCGCGCAGACGGTCGGCGCGCTGATCTTCATGGCCTATCTCGTGCCACCGTCGATCCTGTTCATTCCGCTGGCGACCGTCATCCAGGCCTATGGCCTGTTCGACTCGCCGATCTCACTGATCCTGGTCTATCCGACGCTGCTGATCCCGTTCTCGACCTGGCTCCTGATGGGGTATTTCAAGACCATCCCGTTCGAGCTCGAAGAGTGCGCCCTGATCGACGGCGCCTCGCGCTGGCAGATCCTGGTCAAGATCATCATCCCGCTCGCGGTGCCCGGCCTGATCTCGGCCTTCATCTTCTCGTTCACTTTGTGCTGGAACGAGTTCATCTATGCGCTGACCTTCCTGCAATCGACCCAGAACAAGACTGTGCCGGTCGCCATCGTCAACGAATTCGTTGACGGCGACATCTATAAATGGGGCTCGCTGATGGCCGGCGCGCTGGTCGGATCATTGCCGCTGGTGATCCTATATGCGTTCTTCGTTGAGCACTACGTATCGGCGATGACGGGCGCGGTGAAGGAGTAGGCGGCTTACCCAATGTACCGCCCTCATCCTGAGGAGCGGTCGTCTTCGACCGCGTCTCGAAGGATGGCCGTAGTCTCATTCATGGTTCGAGACGGCGCCAAAGAGGCGCCTCCTCACCATGAGGGCCAGAGTTGAACCCAAGAACAACAAGAAGGAGTTTTCCCTTGCACATTCTCATCCTCGGCGCCGCCGGCATGGTCGGCCGCAAGCTCACAGAGAAACTGGTTCGCGACGGTCGTCTCGGCAATCGTGACATCACCCGCATGACCCTGCAGGATGTGGTGGCGCCGACAAAGCCCGCGGGCGCGTCGATTCCGATCGAACTGGTGACGTCGGACTTCGCGGATCCAAAGACGGCTGCGCCGCTGGTCGCCCACAAACCGGAGGTGATTTTCCATCTCGCCGCCATCGTGTCGGGGGAGGCGGAGGCCGATTTCGACAAGGGTTATCGCATCAATCTCGACGGCACCCGCTACCTGATCGACGCTATCCGCGCCATCGGCGGCGGTTACAAGCCGCGGCTGGTCTTCACCTCGTCCATCGCCGTGTTCGGCGCGCCGTTCCCCGACAAGATCGGCGACGAGTTCATTCACACGCCGCTGACCTCCTATGGGACCCAGAAATCGATCTGCGAAATGCTGATCGCCGACTATACCCGCAAGGGCTTCCTGGACGGCATCGGCATCCGCCTGCCGACCATCTGTGTCCGTCCGGGCGCGCCGAACAAGGCTGCATCCGGCTTCTTCTCCAACATCATCCGCGAGCCGCTGGCCGGCAAGGAAGCCATCCTGCCGGTGTCCGAAGACGTCCGCCACTGGCACGCATCGCCGCGTTCTGCCGTTGGCTTCCTCGTCCACGCCGGCACCATGGATCTTCAGGCGATGGGCCCGCGGCGTAATCTCAGCATGCCTGGCATGTCGGTCACCGTCGGCGAGCAGATCGCCGCACTGGATCGTGTTGCCGGCAAGAACGTCGTCGCCCGTATCAAGCGCGAAACCGATCCGGTCATCACCGGCATTGTCTCCGGCTGGCCGCGCGATTTCGACACCGCGCGCGCGCTGAAGCTCGGCTTCACCACGGCCGAGAAAACCTTCGACGACATCATCCGGATTCACATCGAGGATGAACTCGGCGGCAAGTTCGTCGATTGAAGTCTTGAACGCTCTCCCGCCTCGCGACGCTTTGCTTCGACGGGCGGGGAGCGCTCGCCACGCACGCCAAGCCCGCCGTTCCGCCCGCTGGAACGGGATAGCCCTCATGCTCACAAAGCAGTGCACGCGGGCTGATTTTCCTGTAAGCGCTCGCCTCACACGTTCACCGTGGCCGACGCGACGAACAATATAGCAGGAGGAATGCATGCCGGCTCTGCCGCTTTCGGGCATCAAGGTTATCGATATGACGCGGGTGCTTGCCGGCCCGATCGCCGGTCAGATGCTCGGCGATTTCGGCGCTGAGGTCATCAAGATCGAACGCCCTGGAACAGGCGACGATTCCCGCGCGTTCGGCCCTCCTTATCTGAACGACCCGGACGGTGGCAGGCACGACAATTCGTTCTATCTCTGCGCCAATCGGAACAAGAAGTCGGTCACGGTCAATGTGGCTACGGTCGAAGGCCAGCAGATCATTCGCGACCTCGCAAAGACGGCCGATGTGTTTTTGGAGAACTACAAGGTTGGCGACCTCAAGCGTTATGGTCTGGATTACGACGCGATCAAGGCCATCAACCCGCGCATCGTCTACGGCTCCGTCACAGGGTTCGGACAAACAGGTCCATATGCCACGCGCGCCGGCTACGATGCGATCCTGCAGGCGATGGGTGGTCTCATGAGCGTCACCGGCCATCTCGACGGCGAGCCTGGCGAAGGCCCCATGAAGGTCGGTCCCTCGATCGTGGACTATATGACCGGATTGAACACCTCTATCGGCGTGATGGCGGCGCTCTATCACCGCGACGCCGGCGGCGGCGAAGGACAGCATGTCGATGCTTGCCTCTTCGATACGGTGATCGCCTCTTTGTCGCATTGGCTCCAACCCTATCTCATGAGTGGCAAGGTCCCGCCGCGCCGCGGCACCTGGGGTAATGGCGGGATGCCTGCCGGCGTCTTCCGTTGCACCGACGGCGAGGTGATGATCGTCAATGGCAATGACGGCCAGTTTCAGCGGACCTGCGAAGTGCTCGGAGAGCCTGACCTGGCCAAGGATCCGCGCTTCCTGAAGAACAACGATCGCGTCCAGCATGGCAAGGAGATCATGGCCATCTTTGCCGGTCTCTTCCTGAAGCAGCCCGTTGCCTACTGGCTCGAACGCCTGGAGGCCGTCGGCGTACCTTCCGGCCCGATCAATGATTTCGATCAGGTTTTTGCGGACCCTCATGTCCAATCCCGCGGCATGCGTGTGCACACGGAGCATCCTTTCGAGTCGGCGCTTTCGCTTGTGCGAAATCCGCTGATGTTCTCGGGCACGCCGGTCACCGAATATCGCGCGCCGCCGCTTCTCGGCTCGAATACGGACGAAATCCTGGCCACCATCGGTTACGACAGCGAAAAGATCGGCGCGCTCAGGAAAAAGGGCATCGTCTAGATCGGTCAGAGGATACGATGCGGATCGCCAGCATCGGCGAATGCATGATCGAGCTGCGTCAGATGCCGGATGGGCACCTGACGCGGTCGTTCGGCGGCGACACGCTCAACACCGCCGTCTATCTGGCGCGGCTTGGTGCGAGCGTCGATTATGTGACGGCACTCGGCGACGATCCGCTCAGCGACGAGATGATCGCCGGCTGGCAGGCCGAGGGCATCGGCACAGAGCGGGTGCTGCGCCTCAAAAGCAAGCTGCCCGGCCTCTACATGATCGAGACCAATGAGGCGGGCGAGCGCCGCTTCTATCATTGGCGCGACGCCTCGGCGGTGCGGGGCCTGATGAGCCTGCCGGAAACCGATGCGCTGCTGGTATCGCTCGCGGACTATGATCTGATCTATCTCTCGGCCATCACATTGTCGCTGTTCGACGTGGCCGGCCGCCACCGCCTGATTGCAGCGCTTCAACGAGCGCGCGGTGCAGGCGTCCGCGTCGCCTTCGATACCAATTTCCGTGCCCGCGGCTGGCCCGATCTCGATCTGGCGCGCAACGCGTTCCAGGATGCTTTTGCGGTCTCCGATATCGTGCTGGCCTCGGTCGAGGACTTGTTGCCACTCTATCCTGGCGAGGCTGAGGAGAAGCTGCTGTCGCGCGTTGAAGCAGATGAAGTGGTGCTCAAGCTCGATACGCCCGCGAGCATCATACGGCATAGCGGCCAGCCGCAGTGTGTCGAGGCCGAGCCGGTCAGTGGCACGGTCGTCGATACCACTGCCGCCGGCGACAGTTTTGCCGCTGCCTATCTGCACGCACGCCTGAGCGGCGCTCAGCCCGTCGCCGCGGCAAAGGCAGGTCACTATCTCGCCGGCACGGTCGTCTGCCATCCCGGCGCGATCATCCCGCGCGAGGCGATGCCCGATATGATCGCGTTCGACACACCCTCATGAGAGGACCATCCGCATGAACAAGCCTCTCGATATCGGTCAGCGTCAGGATCATCTGCGAAAGCTGCTGAAGGCAGCATTCGTTGTTCCCGTGCTCACGATCGAACGTGTCTCCGACGCCGTACCGCTTGCGCGGGCGTTGGTCACCGGCGGTATCCGCACGCTGGAGATCACCTTGCGCACCGAGGCCGCGGTGGAGGCGGCGAAGGCCGTCATTGCCGAGGTGCCGGAGGCCATTGTTGGCATCGGCACGGTGCTGACGCCGGCGGATTTCCAGAAGGCCTATGCCATCGGGGCACGCTTCACGGTCAGTCCCGGCGCGACGCGCGAATTGCTGGACATCGCTGCGTCCAGCGATCTGCCGTTCCTGCCGGGCGTCGCCACCGCCTCGGAACTGATGCTCGCGCGCGAGCGCGGTTTCGACACACTCAAATTTTTCCCCGCCGAGCAGACCGGTGGCATCGCGATGCTACGGGCATGGAGCGGGCCATTTCCTGACGTGAAATTCTGCCCCACGGGCGGGGTCGGCGAGGCCAATGCGGCGAGCTGGCTCAGCGAGCCGATGGTTCTGGCGGTGGGCGGTTCCTGGATCTGCCCGTCGTCAATGGTACGTTCCGGCGATTGGGCAGGCATAACGGCCATGTGCGCGCGGACCATGAAAACCCTGCAAGCGCCATGAAGCCGGGCTATAACGGACCAAATATTTGAAATCGATCAGGGAGACGACCATGACTGCCAGCATCGTTGGTTGGGCGCATATGCCTTTCGGAAAATTCGACGCCGAGACTGTCGAGAGCATGGTGGTTCGCGTCGCGACCGAAGCCATGGCCGATGCTGGCATCTCCGCATCTGACGTCGATGAAATCGTGCTCGGCCATTTCAACGCCGGCTTCTCGCCGCAGGATTTTACGGCATCATTGGTGCTGCAGGCCGATCCGGCGCTGCGCTTCAAGCCCGCCACGCGTGTCGAGAATGCCTGCGCCACCGGCTCCGCCGCCGTGCATCAGGGCATCAAGTCGATCGCCGCCGGTGCTGCCAAGATCGTCCTCGTCGTCGGTGTCGAACAGATGACCCGCACGCCGGGTCCCGAGATCGGCAAGAATCTGCTCCGCGCTTCTTACTTGCCGGAAGACGGCGAGACGCCTGCGGGCTTCGCCGGCGTGTTCGGCGGCATCGCGCAAAAATACTTCCAGAAATATGGCGACCAGTCCGACGCGCTGGCCATGATCGCCGCCAAGAACCACGCCAATGGCGTTCACAATCCCTATGCGCAGATGCGCAAGGATGTCGGCTTCGAATTCTGTCGCTCCGAAAGCGACAAGAACCCGTTCGTCGCGGGCCCCTTGAAGCGCACCGACTGCTCGCTGGTATCCGACGGCGCCGCGGCATTGGTGCTGACGGATTCCGAGACCGCCAAGACCATGGGCAAGGCGGTCAACATCAAGGCCACCGGCCATGCGCAGGATTTCCTGCCGATGTCGAAGCGCGACATCCTTCAATTCGAGGGCTGCACCGTGGCCTGGCAGAAGGCGCTGACATCTGCCGGCGTCGAGATCGGCGATCTCTCTTTCGTCGAAACCCATGACTGCTTCACGGTCGCTGAGCTGATCGAATACGAAGCCATGGGCCTGACGCCGCGCGGGCAGGGTGCGCGCGCCATCAAGGAAGGCTGGACTCAGAAGGACGGCAAGCTGCCGATCAATCCGTCCGGTGGTCTCAAGGCCAAGGGCCATCCGATCGGTGCCACCGGTGTGTCGATGCATGTGCTCAGCGCGATGCAATTGCTGGGTCAGGCGCCCGAGGGCATGCAGATCAAAAATGCAAAACTCGCCGGCATCTTCAACATGGGTGGCGCCGCAGTGGCGAATTACGTCTCCATCCTGGAGCCGGCGAAGTAAGCGCCCATGAACGTCGCCCAATGGCTGGCAGCGTCTGCGCGTCTGCATCCAGATGCGCCGGCGCTGCTGACCGGCACCACGGTCCAGGCTGACTACGCCACATTCGCGCATCGTGCCGCGGCCATCGGCGCTGGCCTCGTGCGCGATTACGGCATTCAGCCCGGCGACCGCGTCGCGCTGTTCATGTCGAACACCACGCAATATCTCGAATGTCTGTATGCGGTGTGGTGGATCGGCGCGGTGGTGATCCCCATCAATGCCAAGCTGCATGGCCGCGAGGCGGCATGGATTTGCGACAATGCTGGCGCGAGGCTGGCCTTTGTCGACGACGACAGCCGGGGCGCGCTTGTTCAGGTCGAGGAAGACCTGCCGACCGGCATGCAGATGCTGTCCATCGACAGCGAGACCTATCGCGAATTGCAGCATGGCGAACCGGTCGGGATGGTGCCGCTGTCCCGCGAAGACAACGATCTCGCGTGGCTGTTCTACACCTCCGGCACCACCGGGCGGCCGAAGGGCGTGATGCTCAGCCATGGCAATCTGGTGGCCATGTCCATGTGCTATCTCGCCGATGTCGATCAGGTCCACCAGAAGGACGCTATCCTCTATGCCGCGCCGATCTCGCATGGCGCCGGTCTCTATAATTTCATCCATATCCGTATGGCTGCGCGGCACGTCGTGCCCGAAAGCCAGGGCTTCGAGCCCGACGAGGTGCTCGATCTCGGTAAGCAGCTTGGCGATGTCGCGATGTTTGCGGCACCAACCATGGTGCGTCGTCTGGTCGATGCGGCGAAGAAGCGCGGCGAGAGCGGCGAGGGCATCCGCACCATCGTCTATGGCGGCGGCCCGATGTATCTGGCCGACATTCGCGACGCCATTGCAACCATGGGGCAGCGCTTCGTGCAGATTTACGGCCAGGGTGAATCGCCGATGACGATCACCTCGCTGCCGCACGCCTTCCATGCCGATACCGAACACCCGCGCTATCTCGAACGTCTCGCTTCGGTCGGCCCGGCGCAGAGCATGATGTCGGTGCGGATCACCGATGCCGATGGCAAGCCTTTGCCGGTGGGCGAAACCGGCGAGGTCGAAGCCAAGGGCCCGGCGGTGATGCTCGGCTACTGGAACAACGATAAGGCCAATGCCGAGACATTGAAGGACGGTTGGCTCCGCACCGGCGATGTTGGCCGGCTCGACGAGGATGGTTTCCTTACGCTGTCCGACCGCTCCAAGGACGTCATCATTTCCGGCGGTACCAATATCTATCCGCGCGAGGTCGAGGAGGCGCTGCTGACGCATCCCGCCGTGCGGGAAGTCTCGGCCATCGGCGCGCCCGAGCCTGACTGGGGCGAGGTCGTAGTGGCCTGTGTGGTGCTGGAGCCCGGCGCATCGGCCGACGATGCGGCACTCGACGCGCATTGCCTCGCCAATATCGCCCGTTTCAAACGCCCCAAGCGCTACGTCTATCTGGATGCGCTGCCGAAGAACAATTACGGCAAGGTGCTCAAGACCGACCTGCGGGAGATGATGCGCGCTTCGGCGCCGGCGCGGGCCGGCTAGCTGTTACCACTTTGACGCGTACCGGCATCCCACGCATACGGCTCCGCGTCTGGCGCCCTTGCGCCCGCCGAACGCCTCCCGCTAAGACGAAGGCAATAGCGGCGCAGATCAGCGCCTCACCACGTTTTTCGGGAGCAAACGACTTTGACGGGACCACTTCACGGGATCAGGATCATCGATATGACTTCGGTGATGATGGGGCCTTACTGCACCCAGACGCTGGGTGACTACGGCGCCGATGTGATCAAGGTGGAGTCTCCCGATGGCGATGTGGTCCGCGCAATCGGGCCGATGCGCAATCCCGGCATGGGGCCGATCTTCCTCAACACCAACCGCAACAAGCGCTGCGTCTGCATCGACCTCAAGAAGGAAGAAGGCCGTGAGGCGCTACTGAAGCTGGTCGCGACGGCCGATGTGCTGGTCTACAATGTCCGCCCGGCGGCGATGGTGCGGCTCAATCTCGGCTATGACGTGGTGTCGAAGATCAATCCGCGCCTGATCTATGCCGGCGTGTTCGGCTTTAGCCAGGCCGGCCCCTATGCCGCCAAGCCCGCTTATGACGACCTGATCCAAGGGGCCACCGCGCTCGCAGCCCTGAATGCGCGGATCAGCCCCGACGGTGTGCCGCGCTATGTGCCGAATGCGCTGGTCGATCGTATTGTCGGCCTCAATGCGCTCGGCGCCATCCTCGCCAGCATCGTGCATCGCGACCGCACCGGCGAGGGCCAGCGCGTCGATATTCCGATGTTCGAGACCATGGCGGGCTTCATGATGGGCGACCACATGGGCGGTCTCACCTTCGATCCGCCGCTCGACAGAGGCGGCTATGGTCGCCACCTGTCGCCGGACCGGCGGCCGTATCAGACCTCGGACGGCTATATCTGCGCCATGGTTTATAACGACAAGCAGTGGAAGAGCTTCCTCAGGCATGTCGGCCGCGAGGAACTGTTCGACGATCCGCGCTTTGCGACCTTCCCGCAGCGCATCCAGCATATCGACACGGTGAACGCTGAACTGTCGCGCATCTTCAAGACTAGGACGACGGCGGAGTGGGCGAAGCTGCTCGACGAGGCCGACGTGCCGTCGACGCCAATGCATACGCTCGAAAGCATGATGCAGGATCCGCATATGCTGGCGACCGACTTCTTCCAGCAGGTCGAGCATCCGACCGAAGGCGCGGTGCGCAACATGAAGGTCGCCGCCACCTGGTCGAAGACGCCGGTCGATCTGTCGCGTCTTGCCTCGCATCTCGGCGAGCAGAATGCCGAGGTGCTGGCCGAGGTTGGCTATACGCCCGATCAGATCGAGAAAATGCACAAGGACGGCGTGCTCAAACAGGCCGCCATCCCGGATACGTCGGAGCTATAACGCATGGACTTCGCCCTCGACGCCAACCAGGAATCCATCCGCGACGCTATCGAGAAGATTTGCGCGCGCTTCGACGATGCCTATTGGCTCAAGAAGGACAAGGAGGGCGGTTTCCCCATCGACTTCCACAAGGCGATGGCCGATGCCGGCTGGCTCGGCATCTGTATTCCCGAGGAATATGGCGGCTCGGGCTTGGGGATCACCGAGGCGGCGATCATGATGCGGGCGATTTCCGAATCTGGCGCGGGCATGTCGGGTGCGTCAGCCGTGCATATGAATGTGTTCGGCCTCAACCCCGTCGTGGTGTTCGGCACGCCCGAACAGTGTGCGCGCATGCTGCCGCCGATCGTGGACGGCACCGAGAAATCCTGCTTCGCGGTGACCGAGCCGAACACGGGCCTCAACACCACACAGCTCAAGACCCGCGCCGTGCGCAAGGGCGATCGCTACATCGTCAATGGTCAGAAAGTCTGGATCTCCACCGCGCAGGTCGCCGAAAAAATCCTGTTGCTGGCGCGCACCACGCCGCTGGAAGACGTCAAGAGCCCGACGCATGGGCTTAGCCTGTTCTACACGGATCTCGATCGGTCCAAGATCGCCGTGCACGAGATCGAGAAGCTCGGCCGCAAGGCCGTCGACTCCAATGAGCTGTTCATTGCCGATTTCGAGATTCCGCTGGAGGATCGCATCGGCGAGGAGGGCCACGGCTTCGAATATATCCTGCACGGCATGAACCCCGAGCGCATCCTGATCGCCGCGGAAGCCGTCGGTCTCGGCAAGGCTGCACTGAGGAAGGCGGCTGACTATGCCAAGGTGCGCAACGTGTTCAACCGTCCGATCGGCCAGAACCAGGCGATCCAGCATCCCCTGGCGAAGAACTGGATGGAGCTTGAGGCTGCCTGGCTGATGGTGCTGTCGGCCGGCTGGCAATATGATCAGGGACTGCCCTGTGGTCCTGCGGCGAATTCGGCAAAGTATCTCGCAGGCGAAGCCGGCTATCATGCCTGCGAGCAGGCGGTGATGACCCATGGCGGGTTTGGCTATGCCAAGGAATATCATGTGGAGCGATACCTCAGGGAGTCATTGATCCCGCGCATCGCCCCGATCAGCCGCGAACTGATCCTGAGCTTCATCGCCGAGAAGGCGCTCGGTTTGCCGAAGTCGTATTGATGATGACGATAGTGGTCGCGTCGCAACACCGGCCTCTCATTTCCCTCCCCCCTTGCGGGGGAGGGTCAGGGAGGGGGGTAACCACAGGCGACGTCATCCGCGGCTACCCCCGCCCCCGACCCGTCGCCGCCTTGCGAAGCTTCGCTTCGCTTGGGGGGAGGGGAGCACTGCTGCCGGAGTTTGCTGCATGAGCTACATCACCGGCGTCGGTCTTCTCCCTTACGGCAAGCACGAGGGCTCATCGACCATCGACCTGATGAGCCGCGCCGCCGAGCTGGCGCTCGCTGATGCCGGCCTCAAGCGTGGCGACATCGACGGCTTCCTGTGCGGCTATTCCACCACCATGCCGCACATCATGCTGGCCACCGTGTTCGCCGAGCATTTCGGCATCACGCCATCCTATGCTCATGCGATCCAGGTCGGCGGCGCCACCGGCATGGCGATGGCGATGCTGGCGCATCAACTGGTCGAGGGCGGTGTTGCCAGACATGTCCTCGTCGTTGGCGGCGAGAACCGGCTCACCGGCCAGAGCCGCGATGCCTCGATCCAGGCGCTGTCACAGGTTGGCCATCCCACCTACGAAGTGCCGCTCGGCCCGACCATCCCGGCCTATTACGGCCTCGTTGCTAACAGATACATGCATGAATACGGCGTGACGCAGGAAGACCTTGCCGAATTCGCCGTGCTGATGCGCAAACATGCGCTGACCCATCCCGGCGCGCAGTTTCACGATCCGATCACCGTTGCCGATGTGATGGCCTCGAAGACCATCGCGACACCGCTGAAGCTGCTCGACTGCTGCCCGGTGTCCGACGGCGGGGCGGCCTTCGTCGTCAGCTATGAGCCGACGAGCCCGACGAAAATCCGCGTCCGCGGCGCCGCGCAGGCGCATACCCATCAGCACATCACCGCGGCACCGGCGTTGTCCGAACTCGGCGCCGAGATCGCCATTGCTCGCGCGAAACAGGCGACGGGCATCGACATCTCCGACGTCCGTTACGCCGCGGTCTATGACAGCTTCACCATTACACTGGCGATGCTGCTCGAAGATCTCGGCCTTGCCGGCCGCGGCGAGGCGGCGGCACGGGTACGCGCCGGTCATTTCAGTCAGCATGGCGCGATGCCGCTCAACACCCATGGCGGTCTTCTCAGCTACGGTCATTGCGGCGTCGGTGGTGCCATGGCGCATCTGGTCGAGACACATCTGCAGATGACGGGCCGGGCAGGCAATCGCCAGGTCAAGGATGCGTCCGTCGCGCTGCTGCATGGCGACGGGGGCGTGCTGTCGTCCCATGTCAGTATGTTCCTGGAGCGCGTGTCATGAGCGAGCTCAAGCCTGCCGTCGACTGGACCACCGGCACTGAAGCGATTGGTTATCAGAGCTGCCGTGCCTGCCAGTCGATCCAGTATTTCCGCCGCAGTTTTTGCGCGGCCTGCGGGTCGCCCGATCTCGAGGACAAAATCGCGAGCGGCGAGGGCACCGTCTATGCGAGTTCGCTCGTGCTGCGCGCCGGAACGCCGGAAGCGCGCGAGCACGTGCCCTACAATATTCTGCTTATCGACACCGCCGAAGGCTTCCGCATGATGGCCCACGGCGCCAACGATCTCGTCATCGGCGACAAGGTAAAAGCCGTCTATCGGCGATTCACCGGCCGCCTTGTACCGTTCTTCGACAGGACTTCGACCTGAGCGTGGTGTTCAAGGGGGAGTGACCCAAAACGCCGTGCCGCAGGATGGGTTGAGCGTCTTCGCGAAACCCATCCTGCGGTCTAGGCGCTTGTAGCCTAGAACGTCACCACGCCGCGGATCGACTCCCCGCGCTTCATCAGATCAAACCCCTTGTTGATGTCCGCGAGCGGCATCACGTGGGTGATCATCGGGTCGATCTGGATCTTGCCCTGCATGTACCAGTCGACGATCTTCGGCACGTCGGTGCGGCCGCGGGCGCCGCCGAATGCCGAGCCGCGCCAGACGCGGCCGGTCACGAGCTGGAACGGACGCGTCGAAATCTCCGCGCCGGCAGGCGCCACGCCGATGACGATGGATTCGCCCCAGCCACGGTGGCAGGCTTCCAGCGCCTGACGCATCACCGTGACGTTGCCGGTGCAGTCGAAGGTGTAATCGGCGCCGCCGATCTGGTCTGCACCGCGTTTGGTCATGTCGATGAGATGCGGGACCAGATCCTTGCCGAGCTCCTTCGGATTGACGAAGTGCGTCATGCCGAAGCGTTCGCCCCAGGCCTTGCGGTCATTGTTGATGTCGACGCCGATGATCATGTCGGCGCCGGCAAGGCGCAGGCCCTGCAGCACGTTGAGGCCGATGCCGCCGAGCCCGAACACGATGGCCTTGGCGCCTTGCTCGACCTTGGCGGTGTTGAACACCGCACCGATGCCGGTGGTGACGCCGCAGCCGATATAGCAGACCTTGTCGAACGGCGCGTCCTCGCGGATTTTCGCCACCGCGATCTCCGGCAGCACCGTGTAATTGGCGAAGGTCGAGGTCCCCATATAGTGGTGAACAGGCTTGCCCTCAAGCGAGAAGCGCGAGGTGCCGTCGGGCATCAAGCCCTGGCCCTGCGTCGCGCGAATGGACGTGCAGAGATTGGTCTTGCGCGACAGGCATGACGGGCACTGGCGGCATTCCGGCGTGTAGAGCGGGATGACATGGTCACCCTTCTTCACGGAGGTGACGCCGCGGCCGACATCGACGACGACGCCGGCGCCTTCATGGCCGAGGATCGCCGGAAACAGACCTTCGGGATCGGCGCCGGACAGCGTGAACTCGTCGGTGTGGCAGATGCCGGTGGCCTTGATCTCGATCAGCACTTCGCCGTCGCGCGGGCCTTCGAGCTGAACGGTGGTGATCTCCAGCGGCTTGCCGGCACTGATGGCAACGGCGGCGCGAACGTCCATGGCAAATTCCTTCGATAATGGTCTCGGTGTCGTGATGTCAGGCGGCAGGTCCGCGCAAACAGCCATTGCCGCTTAGCACATGATGGGGCAGTGAGCAGCCCATGAAACAGGTTCAGAAAAGCGATCTTGAAATCCTGATCGGACGCGCCGCACCCATCGTCTTCGTGCTGCTGTGGAGCACCGGTTTCATCGGCACCAAATATGTGTTGAATGGCGCCGAGCCGCTGACCTATCTCACTGTGCGCATGATGCTGGTGGTCGCGATCATGGCGGTGGTCGTCGCATGGGTGCGACCGGCATGGCCGGATCGCGCGGGTATCGGCCACAGCATCGTCGCCGGGCTGCTGGTGCAGGGGCTCTATCTTGCCGGCACTGTGTTTGCGGTGGCGCACAAGGTCCCGGTTGGCCTGTCGGCACTGATCCCGGGCCTGCAGCCGATCCTCACCTCCATTCTGGCGAGCCGCTTTCTCGGCGAGCGCGTCACGCCGCTGCAATGGGGCGGGCTCGGGCTTGGTCTCGCCGGTATGTTGCTCATCATGCATGGTCGCCCGATGAGCGGCGAAGCGGGCTGGGGATGGTTTGCGTCCGGCGTTTCGCTGATCACGATCACCGTCGGCACGCTCTATCAGAAGCGCTATTGCGGCGGCATCGACTGGCGCACCGGCAGCTTCATTCAGCAACTCGCAGCAATGGTCATGCTCGGCATCGGCGCGCTGGCCCTTGAGACCAATGTGATCCACTGGTCGGCGGAGTTCGTGCTGTCGGTGGTGTGGCTCGCGGTGGTGCTGTCGATCGGCACTGTCGGGCTGCTGTATTGGCTGCTGCGGCGCCAGGCCTCGAGTCAGGTGGCGAGTCTGTTCTATCTGGTGCCGGCTGTGACGGCGCTGATGGCCTTTATCCTGTTCGGCGAAAAGCTGGATGCCGTCGCCATCATCGGCATGATTGCCTGCGGCGCTGCGGTGTTGCTGGTCAACCGCGCCAGGGCCTGACGCCATGCTGCGTCAATCCAGACCCCGGACATGAAAAAGCCTCCGGGCTTGGACCCGGAGGCTTTCACATCTGCGAAGAAGCTTACTTCTTCTTGGCAGCCTTCTTGGCCTTCTTGGCCTTCTTCGGAGCGGCCTTCTTGGCGGCCTTCTTCACGGTCTTCTTGGCAGCCTTCTTCACGGTCTTCTTGGCGGCCTTCTTGACGGTCTTCTTCACTGCTTTCTTAGCCATTGGTCTCGCTTTCTGGGTTTTCTTCTTTGAAGATTTCTTCGCAGAAGTTTTCTTGGTGGACTTCTTCGTCTTCTTAGCCGGGGTCACTTTCTTTGCGACTTTCTTTGCGGCCTTCTTGACCTTCTTCGCCACCGAGGTGGCGACTTCCTTAGTCGCGTCGGCTGCGCTGCTAAGCGCGTCCGTCACTTGCTCCAGGACTGGAGTGTCGTCGTTCATAGCATCCCCCAACATTGTCGACTTTTTCACGTTAGTCCGATTCGGGCGCGTGTTGAAGAGTGTGTCATCGACAGTCAACTATTTCGTATCGTTGTGTACGCCTTTAATGCGCGCTCGCGACCGACTTTGTGATCGACGATCGGCGACGGATAGTCTTTGCCTAAAGTGATTCCCGCGTTTTTGAGTTCGAGCGGTGACGCTGTCCAAGGCTGATGAATATGTTTTGTGGATAGTTCTGTCAGTTCGGGTATCCAGCGCCTGACATAGACACCACCGGGATCGAACTTCTCACCCTGCAGGATCGGATTGAAGACGCGGAAGTAGGGTGCTGCATCCGCGCCGGAGCCTGCGACCCACTGCCAGTTGGCGGGATTGCTGCCCGCATCGGCGTCGACAAGCGTATCCCAGAACCACTTCTCGCCTTCGCGCCAGTCGATGAGCAGATGTTTGACGAGGAAAGATGCGACCACCATGCGTACGCGATTGTGCATTACACCGGTGTGCCAGAGCTCGCGCATGCCCGCATCGACGATTGGATAGCCGGTCAGACCGCGTTGCCACGCGTGCAACGCCGTCCGATCTGTCTTCCACGGGAACTCATCGAAGGATGATTGCAGATTGCGCGTGGCCAAATCGGGAACATCGAACAGCAGATGGCGACAGAACTCGCGCCAACCGACTTCGCTCATGAACTTTGCGATGTCGCTGCTGTGCGTCGGATGTTCTGCAGCTGCGAAATGCGCAGCGGTCCAGATCTGACGCGGACTGATCTCGCCGAAGCGAAGATGCGGCGATAGGCGCGATGTGATCTCGCGGTCGGGCCGATCGCGATCGCTGCTATAGCCCGCGATCTCCCTGAGGAAGCGCTTCAAGTGCTTCTGCGCGGCGGCTTCGCCTGGCGTCCACGTCTCGCGGAGACCGCCGGCCCAGTCGGGCTTCGATGGCTCTAGCGCCCAGTCGGCGAGCTTGTCGCTCTTCACTTTCGGTGCGGGTATTAGTTTCTTCGGCGCCGGAAGCGGCTTCGCCGGTTCGCCCATCGCCTGAACGCGCCGCCAGAAAGGTGTGAACACGCGCAGGCCGCGACTCTCCTTGGTGGCAGTCTCCTTGGCGCGGATTGTCGCAGGATGCGCCAGGAGGTCGCCCGGAAAGCTCTGCGTGCCGATATCGAGGTCGGCAAGCGCTTCGGTAACGCCATCGGCGACCGCGAGATGCGGCGCCTGCGCGATCTCGTTCCAGAAGACGTGGCTGGCATGGACTGCGCGCGCCACATCGACAATGACGTCGGCCGCAGCGCCCTTGCGCAGCACCAGCGTGCCGCCGATGGCGTCGAGGCTTGCGCTGAGTGCGCGCAGCGACTGCGCCAGCCACCATCGTGTCGCGCCGCCCATCGGCCGCGCCTGCGGTGGCTTGCTCTGTTCATCGAGGATGTAGAGACAGATCACCGGCGCATTGCGCTTGGCTGCGGCATGAAGGGCAGGGTGATCGGAAAGACGAAGGTCGTCGCGAAACCAGACGACGATAGGTGCCTGCGTCGGTGTTGAGGTCGAAGATTGATCGGTCATCACTTCATCTAACACGGATGTCGAGTGATCGATCCGGCCTCGAATACCGCGAGGCTTTGCAACCTTGCGCTCGTTGGCGCGTAGTATCAGGATATTTATTACCGAATTGGTACCGGAGGCGGTTTTGAAGCGATACGCGATTCTCTATGTGACGACGTTCGTCGTCATGCTGCCGCTGGATCTGCTCTTCCTCGGCATCGTCGCGAAAGGCTTCTTCACCTCGCAAGTGGGCGACATGCTCGGCGAGGTGCGTATCGCGCCGGCGATCCTGTTCTACTGTCTGTACATCGCGGGGATGCTGATCTTCGTCAGTGGCTCACCCGACACGACCTGGCGCTCGACCTTGCTCTATGGCGCGCAGTTCGGCTTCTTTTGCTACGCGACCTTTGAGCTGACCTCGCTGTCGCTGCTCAAGCACTGGACCTGGCCGGTGGTCGTCGTCGACATCGCCTGGGGTACCTTCGTCACGGCGACGGCATCGACATTGGGTCTGCTGATTGCCAACTGGCTGGCGCCGAAAGTCTGAGCGCTCGTTGCGAACAGGTCTCAAAAAGAAAGAGGCGCCACGACATCATCGCGGCGCCTCTTTTGTATTTCAGTCGGCTGCAGCGTTACTTGGGCTGCGGGACGATGCGGATATAGGGCTTCGGCTCTTTCCAGCCGTTCGGATAGATCGTCTTGGCTTCGTCATTGGTGACGGAGCCGGCGATGATCACGTCTTCGCCCTGCCGCCAGTCGGCCGGTGTTGCGACGCGATGCTTGGCGGTCATCTGCAGTGAATCGATCACGCGCAGGATTTCTTGGAAGTTGCGGCCGGTGGTCATCGGATAGACCAGCACCAGCTTGACCTTCTTGTCCGGTCCGATGATGAAGACGTTGCGCACGGTGGCGTTGTCCGCGGCGGTGCGGCTGTCGGCATCGCCCGCCACGTCGGCCGGGAGCATGTTGTAAAGCTTCGAGACCTTGAGGTCGGTGTCGCCGATCATCGGGAAGGTCGGGCGGGCGCCCTGGGTTTCGTTAATGTCGTCGACCCACAGCGCGTGCTTGTGCACGGGGTCGACGCTGAGGCCGATCAGCTTGACGCCGCGCTTGTCGAACTCCGGCTGCAGCTTGGCGAGGGCGCCGAGCTCGGTGGTGCAGACCGGGGTGAAGTCCTTCGGATGCGAGAATAAAAGAGCCCAGCTATCGCCGATCCAGTCGTGGAACTTGATGCGGCCAGCCGTGGTTTCGGCCTCGAAATCGGGGGCGACGGCGTTGATCTGGAGCGTCATGATGGACCTCATGTCATTCTGATTACAGATGAATTTTGTGGGCCGATTATAAAGGCGCACGCTGGTAAATGGAACTGTCCGGCAAAAAGGACAAGAACTTTCTTCAAATTCGGCGCGCGCTGGCATGCAGTTTCACGCAAGGCGCCTGCGGCAAAATACCCACGCAACATGATGTTATCGTATGCCGCGATGTTGCCGCCCGTCCGGCGCAATCCCGCCTGACCGCATCGCCACATCAGATCGAACCCAGCAGCGTCTCGGCGCGACTGAAATGCAACGGTTAGGGATAAGAAGAACTCCTGTCCATCTCTTAACCGAGCGTTAAGTCGCCCATGGAATTGCTGGGCTATGTTGAGAAATATGCTGCAAACAGAAGAGCTTGAAATGTCATCCGCTGCCGCTGCCGACCTGTTCGGCGCCATCGAAACCTCCACCATCAACAACCATCGCGCCGCGGCGCAGGCGCTCGCCATCGTGCGCGACGGCGTCATCACCGGCGAAGGTCCGACCACCCGTGGCCGTATCCATTTCTCCCGTGCGCTCGATGCCGATGACGCTGCCTGGTGTGAGCGCATCCTGGGTGCGTCGGCACTGGCCAGCCAGCCGGTCAGCCGCGACGAGGCCGAGGCACTGTTTGCGATCAACGAAGCTGCAGCCGAGCGCAGCGATGACGGACGTTTCGACGACCTGTTCGCCAAGGCTGTCGTGCATCACGCCGCCTCCGCGTCTGGACTGCCGGTGCCATCGCGTACCATTGCACTGTCGCCCGATGTGGCCATCGAGACCTGGGCGCCGACCAAGGCCGTCGGCGTGAATATCGAAGTGCTGGAATGGATCGCGTCGCAGATGCGCGCCAAGCGCGTCAGCAATGCCGCCATCATGACGCTGGTCACGACCGTGGTCGGCGCCGCGACGCTGCAACTGCCGAACGTGTTCGACATCGGCATGTAAGCCGGTCGCAGATCATCAGAATAGGAAAACGGCGGAGCGTGGCTCCGCCGTTTTTTGTTTGGGCCGCCCCTTACTTCCCGTCGAGTCCGACAGTCCGGCCCGGGAAACCGGCGACATCGAAATATTTGTGCTCGCCGACCTTCTGCAGTTGCAGCACCGTGATCAGACCCTGATCGTCGGGCGCCGAACGCATCACGTCGGTCGTTGCCGTCGGCGTCTCGCCAGTCACCGTCGCTTCACTCATCACGCGGCCGATCAGGCTGCCCTTGGCGTCGCGCTTCAGGCCAAGCAGATGCGCGGCGGTCATGCCGGTATCGGCATTGCTGACCGGCAGGGGATCGACGAAGCCGGCTTTGAAGTCCGGTCCGATCGCCGCCATGAAGTTGTGGGTATCGCCACGTCCGAACGAACCATGCATGCCCTGGCCCTGACGCAGCACGGTGTCGGCGACCTCGACCTGGCACGCCGCCGGCTCTTCGCAGCCCTCCGAATAGGAGCGGAATGAGACGACGATCGCGGGATGCGGGGTGACCGCCTTGCCCGACAGGTTGATCGACGACAGTGGCAGCGCGCCGGGGAAGGAGCCGAGCGTATCGTCGACGAAGATGCCGCTGATGTAATCCTGCTTCAGCAGCGCCTTCACCGTGCGGCCGGCGAGGTCCTTGTCGCCGGTCGGCAGATAGATCAGGTCGGAGCCGCCATTGGTGGCGATGATCAGCTCGGGCTTGTCTTTGTCCTTGCCGATATAGGCGTTGCCGGCCTTCGGATAGGCGTTGTCGGCGACCGCGGCGAACTTGTCATTGGGATCGAACAGCGGCAGGTCGAGCGACTTGGCGAGATCGATGGCCAGGAAGCCCAGCGGCAGGAAGCCTTCCGGGGTGTCGGCATAGGTGCCCTTGATGGTCGCCGAGGTCTTGCTCTCCTTGGAGATCGTCGAGAAGCCGTGATCCGCCGAGATCATGATGTTGGTATTGGCAGCGAGGCCGAGATCGTCCAGCGTCTTGCGCAGTTGCGCGAGGTTGTCGTCGGCATTTTTGATCGAGGCGAGCGAGGAGGGGCCGTTGATACCGGGCGTCACCTTGTTGAGGCTGTCGCCCTGGTTGTGCTGGGTGCCGTCGGGATCGCGCGACCAGAAGATCAGCACGAACGGCTTGTTGCGTGCCTTGAACATCGGCAGCACCACTTTGCTCGCGACATCGGCCATATAGGCCTGCTGCTTGATATTGGCTTCCGTGGTGCCCGGCGTCTTGGCGTCGCCAGCCTTGCCGTTGTCGCCGCGGCCGGGTGTTTCCACCGCGAGGCCAGCCTTCGCCAGGGCGTCCTTCATCTCGTCAGATAGGGGAATGCCGAGCAGCTTGCCTGCTTTGTCGACGCCGCCGGTGTGGTCGTCGATGGTGATGGTCTCCTTGCCGGTGCGCTCGGTATGATCGAACATCAGCGTTGGGCCGACCTTGCCGATTGCGGCGGTGGAATAGCCGGCCTTGCGCGCGGCCTTCAGCAGCGTCTCTTCATTGAGGTAATCGCCGTTGAACTGCTCGTCGAGATCGCCGAGCACCTGATCATGTTCGATGAAGGGGATCGGGCTGTTGTTCTGCACCGGGGTCGGGTGGCCGGTATAGATCGAGTTCGAGAACACGCCGGTATCGCCGAGATAATGGCCGGACGCCATGCCCGACGCATTGGCCATGGTGAAGGTCGGAAACAGCGAATGCGAGTTCTGGAAATTGACGCCTTTATCCCGCACTGCGGACATCGCGGGAGCCGTTTCCGGCGTCACTTTCAGCGCCCGAAGCCCATCAGGTACGAACAAAATGAGGTTGCGGGGAGGGCTGTTTTGGGCGAAAGCCGTTGTTGCGGATATAAGAGTAAGACTGAGGGAGAGGATGGTGGCGCAGCGCATGAGAAACCTCGCTTCGAAAGAACTCGGCCGATCCGGTCCAGACGTCTTCTCTAGTTTTTGTCCGCGACAGAATTGTTACGACTGCGGCGCCATGCCACATTGTACCGTCGACCCCATCTTTCCGATCCCGCCTCAAGGTTGCAAGTAAGACAGCTCATGTTCAAAAAAATTCTGATCGCCAATCGCGGCGAGATCGCCTGCCGGGTCATCAAGTCCGCCCGCAAGATGGGTATCAAGACCGTCGCCGTCTATTCTGAAGCCGATCGCGATGCGCTGCATGTTGAGATGGCCGACGAGGCCGTGTTCATTGGACCTCCGGCCGCGGCCGAGAGCTATCTCCTGATCGAGAAGATCGTCGAGGCCTGCAAGCAGACCGGCGCTGAGGCGGTGCATCCCGGCTATGGCTTCCTGTCCGAGCGCGAGGCGCTCCCGCGCGCGCTGGAGGCCGCCGGTATCGTGTTCATCGGCCCCAATCCCGGCGCCATCGCCGCCATGGGCGACAAGATCGAATCCAAGAAGGCGGCAGCCAAGGCCAACGTTTCCACGGTGCCGGGTTTCCTCGGCGTCATCACGGACGACAAGCATGCCGTGAAGATCGCCGACGAGATCGGCTATCCCGTGATGATCAAGGCCTCGGCTGGCGGCGGCGGCAAGGGCATGCGCATCGCGCATTCGACTTCGGAAGTGGTCGAGGGTTTCAACCTCGCCAAGGCCGAGGCGAAGTCGTCGTTCGGCGACGACCGTGTCTTCATCGAGAAGTTCATCGTCGATCCCCGCCACATCGAAATCCAGGTGCTCGGCGACAAGCACGGCAACGTGATCTATCTCGGCGAGCGCGAATGCTCGATCCAGCGTCGCAACCAGAAGGTCATCGAGGAGGCGCCGTCGCCGCTGCTCGACGAGACCACGCGCCGCAAGATGGGCGAGCAGGCCGTGGCGCTGGCCAAGGCGGTGAATTACGACTCCGCCGGCACCGTGGAATTCGTCGCCGGTCAGGACAAGAGCTTCTACTTCCTCGAAATGAACACCCGTCTGCAGGTCGAACATCCCGTGACCGAACTCGTCACCGGCGTCGACCTCGTCGAGCAGATGATCCGCGTCGCTGCCGGCGAGAAGCTGCAGCTTGCCCAGAAGGACGTCACGCTGACCGGCTGGGCCGTGGAGTCCCGCGTCTATGCGGAAGATCCGTTCCGCAACTTTCTGCCGTCCATCGGCCGCCTCGTGAAGTATCGTCCGCCGGCCGAGAGCAAGTCCGACAACATCACCGTGCGCAACGACACCGGCGTGCAGGAGGGCGGCGAGATCTCGATCTATTACGATCCGATGATCGCCAAGCTTGTCACCCACGCCCCGTCGCGCGCCGCCGCCATCGAGGCGCAGTCTCATGCGCTCGACGCCTTCTATATCGACGGTATCAGACACAACATTCCGTTCCTGTCGGCGCTGATGAGCCATCCGCGCTGGCGCGAGGGCAATCTCTCCACCGGCTTCATCGCTGAGGAATTCCCGAAGGGCTTCGCCGCCAGGGCGCCGGAGGGCGAAGTCGCCCGCCGTATCGCTGCGGTGGCGGCTGCCGTCGACTCGATCTACGGCGAGCGCAAGCGGCAGATTTCTGGCCAGATGATCGGCCGGCCGGTGACCCGTGCCGGTCGCCGCGCCGTATGGCTGGAGCGTGAGGAGATCGCGCTCGATGTGGCCCGCGATGGCGATGTCGTCACCGTGGCCTTCGTCGGCGCCGACGGCAAGACCGGTACGCCGCACAAGCTGTCGTCGTCCTGGAAGCCCGGTGTGCCGGTCTGGGAAGGCACCATCGATGGCCACAACGTGGCCATGCAGGTGCGCCCGATGGCGTCCGGCATCCGCATCGCGCATCAGGGCTACGAGGTCGCGGTCAATGTCTTCACCGAGGCCGAGGCGGCTGCTGCGCGCCTGATGCCGGTTGGCGTCAAGGCCGATACCGGCAAGAAGCTGCTGTGCCCGATGCCGGGTTTGGTTGTGTCGATTGCTGTGACCGAAGGTCAGGACATCAAAGCCGGCGAAACCCTCGCGGTGGTGGAGGCGATGAAGATGCAGAACGTGCTGCGCGCCGAACGTGACGGCACCGTCAAGAAAATCCATGCCGCTGCCGGCGCAACGCTGGCGGTGGATGCGCTCATTCTTGAATTCGCGTGACGACGTCCCGGCAACGCCGCTACGGCCTCCGGGCGATCCTGTCCGGCGATCGCTGCATGCGTCCGGGATCGGTCTATGACGCGATCTCGGTGCGCATTGCCGAAGACCTCGGCTTCGAGGTCGGCATGTTCGGCGGCTCGGCGGCGTCGCTCGCCATTCTCGGCGATCCCGACATCGCGCTAGTCACGCTGTCCGAACTCACCGAGCAGATGCGGCGCATGTCACGCGCCGGATCGCTGCCGGTGCTGGTCGATGCCGATCACGGCTATGGCAATGCGCTCAATGTCCGCCGCACGGTGGAGGAGCTGGAAGCCGCCGGCGCCGCAGGTCTGACCATCGAGGACACGCTGCTGCCCGCCGCCTTTGGCGAAGCCAAGGCGCAGCTGATCTCTCCGGAAGAGGGGCTCGGCAAGGTCAAGGCTGCACTGAATGCGCGACAGGACCCGGCGCTCGTCATCGTCGGTCGCACCGGCGCCGCGTCGATCACATCCGTTGATGACGCGATTGCGCGTGCCAAATCCTATGAAGCCGCCGGCGTCGACGCGCTGATGTTCACCGGCCTCAAGAGCCGCGCCGAGCTGCAGGCGGCAGCTGCTGCGACGACGCTGCCGATCGTGCTCGGCAACCCCACCGATGACATGGATTGGGATTTCCTCAGCGCCCAGCGCGTGCGCATCGCCATTCAGGGCCATGCGCCGATCTCCGCGGCGACCGCCGCCGTTCATGCGACTCTTAAGGCGGTACGCGAAGGTGCGGGGCCGAAGGAGCTGAAGAATCTTGCCTCAAGCGAGTTGATGGAAAGCGTCACCCGCGGTGCCGTCGTGAAACAGCGCGGCATCGATTTCCTGGGACTCAAGAAATAGATGAGCGACGTGATCCGTCACGTGATGATCCTCGGCCGCGTGCAGGGCGTTGGCTATCGCTACTGGACCGGCCAACAAGCCTCGTTGCTCGGCCTCGAAGGCTGGGTGCGCAACCGCCGCGATGGCAGCGTCGAGGCTGTGTTTGCGGGGCCGGCCGACATTGTCACTGACATGATCGAGGCGTGTCGTCGTGGTCCGACGGCCGCGCGTGTCGATAGCGTCGTGACGAGCGATGCCACGCCAGACATGCTTGCCCTGCGCGTCAACGGCGAGGTTTTTTCGCAATTGCCGACGCTGTAATTTCGATCGCGTCGCTCAGACCGTTGTTTCCGCTGCGAACTGCTCGGCCTCGCCGAACACCTCTCCGAACGCCTGCCGCAGCGCCACGTCTACGTCGGTCATGCTGACGGGCAGGCCGAGATCGACCAGGCTGGTGACGCCATAGCGCGGATCGACCACGCCGCAGGGCACGATGGCATCGAAATGCGCCAGATCCGGTTCCACATTGATGGCGATGCCGTGGAAGGAGACCCAGCGCCGCAACCGCACACCGATGGCGGCGATCTTGTCCTCATATCCTGCGCCCTTGTCGGGCCGGGCGATCCAGACGCCAACGCGGTCCTCGCGCCGCTCGCCCTTCACGTTGAAGGCGGCCAGCGTCCGGATGATCAGGTCTTCCAGCGCCGCCACATAGGCCCGCACGTCCGGCCGGCGCGCCTTCAGGTCGAGCATCACATAGGCCACCCGCTGGCCGGGGCCGTGATAGGTCACCTGGCCGCCGCGGCCGGTCTCGAACACCGGATATCGGGCATCCAGCAGGTCGTCCGACTTGCCTGAGGTGCCGGACGTGTAGAGCGGGGGGTGTTCCAGCAGCCAGACCAGTTCCGGCGCCGTGCCCTCGGCAATGGCGGCGGCCCGGGCTTCCATCTCGGCCACGGCGTCCGGATAGGGAATCGGGGCATCGGACACCCGCCATTCCACCGGCCGGCCGGCGAGGCCTCGAGAAAATGGTGTCAAATCGAGGGTTTGGCGGTCATTAACCATTGGCTAACCATAACATGTTGATCTCGCAGGCACCGCAATCTTGCGTCTGTGCGATCCTGCATCTGGGAATTTGAGGCCGACGTGCCAACCCTCGATAAAATTACCGTCGATATCATGGTGGTTCTCGGCACCACGTCCATGCCTGTCCATCAGGTGATGCGGCTGAGCCGCGGCGCCATCATCGAACTGGATGCCACAGAGCAGGACGAGGTCAAAATCCTCGCCAATAACCTGCCTGTCGCCAGTGGCGTGGTGATGGTCGATCGCAACCGGATTGCGGTCGAGGTCAAGCAGATGCTGCCGCGGTCGCCTGACCACAGATAGGTGGCCGGGAGAGGCCAAGAGGCCTTGTCTCCCCATCATTGGTTTGTTACATCGGCGCCGGTTGATCCGGCCGGGCGATTTGCCCTCGCCGGATTTCTTTAGCGCTCGTGGCGGAATTGGTAGACGCGCTGCCTTGAGGTGGCAGTCCGTAACAGGGTGGGGGTTCGAGTCCCTCCGAGCGCACCACAGACCTCAATAAATCCAATGATTTGGCGGAAGAAGTTGCGAAACGGGGTGATCTCCGGGGCGCGGCTATGCGGGCTCACCCGCTCGCTGCCAGCGCCAGCGCGCAGAGTGCCGCCACAACCCCGATCACAAACGTCGTGCCATAGCCGAACAATCCTGCCGCATAGCCGACAGCTGGCGCCGTCAAACCAATAGCGAGATCGAAGAAGGCGATGAAATTCGCCACCGCGCGGCCGCGTTGTTCGATCGGCACGCGGCGCGTGGCCTCGACGCCCATCGACGGGAAAATCAGCGAGAAGCCGATGCCGGTGACGAGTGCGCCGAGCAGTGCGAGCATCGGGCTCGTGGACAGCCAGATCAGCGCCTGGCCGAGCGCCTCGATGGTTAGCGATGTCATGGCCACGCGGGCGCCGCCGAACTGGTCGGGCAGGTGGCTGCCGACCAGGCGCACGACAATGAAGCCGGTCGAGAAGGCGGCAAGCGCGATGCCTGCGCCGGACCAGCCGCGTTCGACATAGGTCAGGGCCAGAAAGCCGGTGATCCCTGCGAAGGGAATGGTGGCCAGAAACAGGACCGTGCCGGAACGCCAGATCAGTCCGATCACCTTGTAGAATGGCGTGCGTTCGGTGCTGCCCGACACAGGCACGTCGGGGATGGCGTAGGCGATCCCCAGCGCGATCAGTGGCGAGATGGCCGCAAGCACGCCGACGCCGGCAAAGCCGATCGAAGCGTAGACCGCGAGGCCGATCGGTGCGCCCAATCCAATCGCCGAATACATGGCGATGCCCTGCCACGACATCACGAGACCGGTGCGGTGCGGGCCGAGCCGTCCGATGCACCAGCTCATGGCGCCGGTGATGAACAGGCTTTCGCCGAAGCCGAGCGCGACGCGGCCGATCAGCAGCAGCGTGAGCTTGCCTTCGGCCGGCAGCGGCGCCACGGCCGCGAGCAGATAGAACAGGCCGGCCAGCGCTGACAGCGGCAGGCCGAGCCGGATCGCGTAGCGCGCGCCGTGATGGTCGCTCAGCGTGCCGGCGCGGTGACGTGTCAGCACGGTCACCACCGACTGGATGCCGATGGCGAAGCCGATCACGCCGGCCGAGAAACCGAGCTGGTCATGGATGTAGAGCGAGATCGGCGGCAGCGGCAAACCGACCGAGAGGAAGCCGAAAAAGACGATCAGCACCTGCTTGATCAGGCTCTTGCGGTCGTCGCGGCTGAGCGGTGCAAGCTTGGACGCAGCTTTGGGGGGAGCGTTCTGATTCATGTCGACGTGCTTTCGAGGCGGCCAGCCACACTGGGGCTGTCCGGAGCTGAGCACGTTGAGTGACGTTAACGCTTACGGCGGGGAGACACCCTGCAAGCGGCTGGTTACGGCGAAGCAGGTTCCGCTGTCAAGGTTGTATAGTGCGGGAAGCGCTGCCGCACGATCGCGCTTAGGCACGGCGCCCGAACATGTCGCTCTTCGTTCGGCCGGTCGGTGCCACGCCGTCGTTTGACAAAAGTCCGTTGGCGCGTTGCGGGTAAATCTCCAGATGCATTGTAGTTGTCATCATCCTTTAGCGCTCGGGTAACGACTTGCCAGTAGCAACGCCGCCGTCCGGCAGCTAGACATGGCCGGTAGCGTCGATCTTCCGGAGCGGACATGAAATATCTGAGCTATGCCTATCGTTTCATCTCCAACTTTGCCTTCCTGGCGCTGGTCTATTTCAGCCTGAATTTCGTCGGCACCTACCAGCAGCGCGCCATCGTGGCGGCCCTGGTGCTGGCCTATGCGGGGATGCGGGCGATCTCGGCGCTGCGCACCTTCATCTTCTTCAAGGCGATCGAGAAGCTCGAACTCGAAGCACGCCGGCTCGGCGGCCTGTCCGGTGAAGGCCCGGCTGCCGTGGCAACACGGAAGATGGTTGTGAAGGACGTGGTTGAGCAGCGCCAGGCCGGCGAGATGAAGTCCTATATCGACCTGCTGTTCCTTGGCATCATCGTGGTGCTGTGTATCGCCAAGATTGTCAGCTGATCCCGGGGCGCTCAGCGTGGGGCGGCAACTGCCCTCGGATGCAGGCCCGGCGGAATGGCGCCGGGGATGGTGCGTTTGGCAGCACTGGCGTCGAGCGAGATCAATTGCCCGATCGCATCTGAAGCTGAGCCGCGGACGGGCACCGTCTGCTGCGCGTGATGCGGCAGCCGGACCAGCGCATTGACGGGCTTGCTGTGGCGCTCGGTGATCTCGAACAGGTCCTGTGCCGGTACCGGCAACGACGCAGTGTTCGTCATCGCATGCAGCGTCGCGGCGCGCGGCCACGGCGCCTGTTCAGGCAATGGCACGGCGCCCCGCCGCCGATCGAAATTCCTGCTCAGCGACAGCATCTGGTCGGAGGCCGAGATCGCCGGCGCGGGCAGCATGTCGTCATGGGCGAAGGCGAATGTCGGCACCTTGTGCCAGCGCGTGACGGCCACGGTCTCCGACACCGGATGCAACTGCCACTGCTGCGGCTCCGTGGGCGTCTTCGGCTTGTCGGGCGTGGCTGCCTCGACATGGACGATGCGATAGCCGCCGGCCTTGAGGTCGCGCAGGATGCCGGGCAGGGCGGCGACGGTGCGCGGCTGGATATCGTGCAGCAACAGGATGCCCTTGCCCTTGGCGGCGATGCGCGAGATCGCGAGGTCATGGACCTTCTGCGACGACACATGGCGCCAGTCGTCGGCCGGGAAATCGGCGCTCCAGGTCTGGATCCCGCGCGAGGCCAGATAATCCTCGACCACACTGGCGCGCAGCAAGCCGGGGATGCGGAAGAACGGCGACAGCAGCGCGGGATCGCCGAGCGCCGCCGTGGTGTTGGCGATGCCTTCGTCGATTTCCTGCTGCGCCTTCTCGATCGGCATGCGGTTCATGCTGAGCGGATGGTTCTGGCTGTGGGTGCCGACGGTGTGGCCGAGCGTGATCAGCTTGCGCACGCCTTCGGGATGCTCCTTCGCCATCCGGCCGATGATGAAGAACGTCGCCTTCACGCACTCGGAGGCCAGGATATCGAGGATCGCATTCGAGTGTTTCGGGATCGGGCCGTCGTCGAAGGTCAGCACGACCTCCTTGTCCTGCAGCGGCAGCGTCTCGGCATATTGCATGGTGCCGATCTTGGGATGTTCGCGGGGATCGACCACGATGGTGCGCGAGGTGCCGAGCGCGCCGGGATTGCCCGGGCACGCCTCGGCCGACAGAGCGCTGGTGGTGGAGGCTGCGGCGGCGGTGAACAGGGTCAGGCCGGTGAGCAGGCTCAGGCACAGAAGGCGTTGTGCCCGGTCAGTCGTCGCCTTGTTCATTGGTCGATCCGTCACTCGCTTTGATGTCGGCCGTGAAGTTACCGGGGCGGCTGTGAACGCAATGTTAATCATGTCCGCCCGCCGACGGTATTTTCCGCATCCTGATGATCGCGCGTTCTACTGGGAACTTGAGCGGGCAGAGGACCCTGCGGCCGGCGGCACGATATGCACGACGCGGTAGCGGTTCTCCCGGAGATAGCGCAGGAAATCGGGCAGCATCGCGGCAGTCTGCGCCTTGGTGTCGTGAAACAGGATGATTCCCCGCCCGGCGGCCTTCAGCCGGCCGGTAATCAGCTCCAGTTGCTGCTGCGGGGTCATGGGATTCCAGTCGCTGGCCCAGAAATCCGCGCCGAACACCGCAATCCGGCGGGACTGCAGCATGTCCAGCAAAGCCGGTGTCGATTCGAAATAGGGAAACCGAAAGAACGGTGTGGTCGGCACGGTGGTGGCCTTGCCGTTCAGGGCCATTTCGTCGGCGCTGATGCCGCGGTCGATCTGTTCGACGGCGGCCGCAGTGCTGATCTTCTTGAGATCGGCATGGGCGAGGGTGTGATGGCCGATGGTATGGCCCTCGGCGGCCATGCGCTTCACCAGCGGCGCATTGGCCGTCGCGCTGTTGCCGATCAGGAAGAAGGTCGCGCGGACACATTCGCGCGACAGCGCCGTGAGAATTTTCGTCGTGGTCGGCGCGTTCGGACCATCGTCGAAGGTCAGCACAACCTCGCGGTCTTCCAGCGGCAGCGTATCCGGAAAGCTCTGGGTGCCGACGCGTGGATAGGTCTTCGGATCCACGGTGAGAATGCGTGCGGTACCGAGCGTATCCTTGCGCGGGCAGTCTTCGGCATGTGCGACGACGGTCGATGCAATCAAGGCAAAGATGGCGGCCTTCAACACGATCACGACACTTTCCCGGCCGCTGATTTCGCGCGCCGCATTTTTCCGATTGCATCAGGCATTGCGCATTGGGTAATGCCTGAGGCGAGCTTCCGTTCACAGATGGATTAGCGCATTTCCGACAGGATAGCGCTAGCTCCGTCACCCCCCAAACAAGCAGGCGAGGTGCGGCATGGCCGATGACGTCGATCTCGCCCAATCGGTCGCTCCCGAGGAATTGTCGGCGCTCGACAAGATGCCGATGCGCGATGCCGAAGGCGACATTCGCCCCGAATTTGTCGAGGCGATCTCGCACGCGGTTCAGGTTGCCGATACCGCATTTCTCAAGGAGATCGTCGGCGAGCTGCACGAGGCCGATCTCGGCGATCTGATCGAAGCGCTCGATGCCGATGAACGCGTCAGCCTCATCGAGCTGACCGGCACGGATTTCGACTTCTCGGCGCTCAACGAAGTCGACGACACCGTCCGCGAGGAACTGCTTGAGGAACTCGAGCCGGAGACCGTGGCCGAGGGCGTTCGCGAACTCGATTCCGACGATGCCGTCGAACTGCTGGAAGGCGTCGACGAGGAGGTCCAGGACGAGATCCTCGAGAAGCTGCCGCTGTCCGAGCGCGTGGCGCTTGAGCACAGCCTCACTTACCCGGAAAACTCCGCTGGCCGGCGGATGCAGACCGAATTCATTGCGGTCCCGCCGGACTGGAATGTCGGTCAGGTCATTGACTATATGCGCGAAACGCCGGACCTGCCGGATCGGTTCTACGAGATCTATTCCGTCGGCGCCGATCAGCGCTGGCAGGGCGCAGTGTCGCTGGACGCGCTGCTGCGCGCGCGCCGTCCGGTGCTGCTGGCCGATCTGATCGACGAGGACCGCCGCCGCGTCTCGGTATTGGACGATCAGGAGGAAGTGGCGCGGATGTTCGGCAAGTACAATCTTGTCGCCGCGCCCGTGGTCGATACCGATGACCGGCTGGTCGGCGTCATCACCATCGACGACGTCGTCGACGTCATCGAGGAGGAGGCCGACGAGGACCTCAAGGCGCTCGGCGGCGTCACGTCAGACGAAGAACTGTCGGACAATTTCTGGACCATCGCCAAGGGCCGCTTTACGTGGCTGCTGATCAATCTCGCCACGGCCTTCATCGCGTCGTCGGTGCTGGGCCTGTTCGAGGACCAGTTGCAGCAGATGGTGGCGCTGGCGGTGCTGGCGCCCATTGTCGCCAGCCAGGGCGGCAATGCCGCAACCCAGACCATGACGGTCGCGGTGCGCGCATTGGCGACGCGGCAGCTCAACCCCAATAACGCGATGCGCATCGTGATCCGCGAAGGCCTTGTCGGCCTGATCAACGGACTGGCCTTTGCGGTGATCACCGGCGTCGCAGCCTATGCCTGGTTCAGGACGCCCGGTCTCGGCATCGTCATCGGCCTTGCAATGATCTGCAATCTGATCGCCGGCGCGCTCGGCGGCATCCTGATTCCGATGGTGCTCGAACGCGTCAAGGCCGATCCGGCCGTGGCCTCCGGGACATTCGTGACCACGGTGACCGATGTGGTCGGCTTCTTCGCTTTCTTGGGGATCGCGACGCTGTGGTTCGGGCTGAAGTAGTCCGCAGTCCGTATAATGGATAAGGCGCAGCGAAACCCATCGCTTTCAATGCACCTGATGATGGATTTTGCGAAGCAGTATCGGAGGCAGAGCGTTATTGTGGCTACGAAGGGGGGCGTTGCTTCTACATTAGCGATAGTGCTTTGTATGCCGTCGATGTCTCTTGCAGATAGCAGGAATGGGGAACGGATTTTTCTAAGCCGTTGCGCCATGTGCCACGGAAATGACGTTAAGGGCACAGGGCCTTTGGCTGACAAAAGCAATCCGCCTGCACCCAATCTCACGACACCCGCGTTCAAGAAGCGCCTACTTGATTATCCCGGCGTCATTGTATCGTCTGTGATACTCCGTCCCAACGGCGATCTTATTCCAAGGACCTTGCGGGAAAACGGCGTCAAATTGCCTCCGTTCGCATGGACGGTTAAGGACTTTCGCGATCTGAATGAGTATCTGACTGACAAGATCGCCAAGACCAAATGATCAAGGTGTCGCGCAATTCCTGATGACTCGTGGCTGATGGGACTGAACCCGAGATGGGAACGCTGTTGCCGGATGCATGAGGGGCTGTTTCGATAGCGCAACGAATTCATCGTCCCCGATGGGATCGGTTGACCCTGAACGAAGAACGATAAGTTGACCCAAGCCATCGGATCTCCGCTCATAAGCTCGCTTAAGCGAAATAATGCTCAGTTGAATCGAATTTCTTAGTGAACTCGTCGACGGCGGAAATTACGTCGTCTCGACTTGAGACGGCGCGCACAAGTCCAGATGGTCCGTTGAATTGGATATAGACCTTATCCGGCGCGCTTTTTTGAACGCGCGCATCGGTCTTCCAAGACAGATCGCCTGTATTGATCTCTTCAACTCCCTTCAGATCACAAGCGCGCGCAATCGAACGAATGACTTGCTTCGCTTGCTGTACTGTAATTTTCATTGATTGAATATTGTCAATCGAGATTGCTACGAGCACTACCTTTTCGTCTGACACGCGCATGAAAACGCGATCGGAAAATGCAATTCTGTGCTCACGATAACTCGAATGGAATAGCGCCGCGAAAAGCGATGCCGCCAAATTCTTGGCTTTCAAGATGATCCCAGAACGCTTCATCTTGGCCCCACATCCGCAATCAATATCTTGCGATGCATCGCGCTAGTCTTTCGTAAATCCAAGCGCAAACCCACCCCAGTAACCAAAATACCGAGAATCCAATGAGCGCCAAAAGCGCAAACAATGATTGTCGCTGCTGCTCTAGCTGTAAGGCGAGGAGCTTCATGCGATTGATGGGACTGCACACCATTCATTGAGGTCTCGTTCCGATTCCTGTTTCCCCGTTACACGCTAGCCGTGATGGTCGCCCAAATCGATTACATGAGCATCGCCAGGGCAAAGTCGATACAGCCTCTGGAGTTCATCGCCTTGAAGGATTATGGTTTCTGGGGTCAGGCCTCCCTGCTGCGCGATCCAGTGCTTTATCTCAAGAGGAAACATTGAATAGAGGAGCTCCGTTGCCTGGTGGTTGGTGACACGTTGGCCATTGGAGCCGATGTCCCAAGCAGCTCTGAAGCCGAATTTTGCGTTTGAGGTTAGGCAGATTCTGTCGCGTTGCATTGTCGCAAGCATAATTGTGCAGGCGCCCAAGCAAACCCCATCGACAACGATCAATTCGCCTGCGTCACGCAAACGTTGATACTTGTCGAGGTAATCTCCTATTCGTCCACCCTGATCATCGGTAATGCGGACCGTTGCGTGACCAGCTCCTACGCCACCAAGCACGAGCACGGCGACTAGCATCCCCGCCGATAGCTTCATTTTTTCTTTGCCCCAGCTCAACCGTCCCGTTGCATTCAACGATCCGGATAATAGTAGTGTCAATTGAAATTCGTTTTGTGAGGAAAGCGAAGCTATCGCGGCTAGATGGATAGCGAGAAGCTTGCACTTTTGGGGGCCAACGCTAGACCGGAATACTGTTGCCGGATGCATGGAGGGCTGTTTCGATAGCGCAACGAATTCATCGTCCCCGATGGGATCGGTTGACCCTGAACGAAGAACGATAAGTTGACCCAATCCATCGGTGCTTCAGTCGGCAGCGCCAATACGTCGTTTTCCATCACGGAGTCTCCTTCGCACCTTCTCGCCATGCCGGTACGGAACATTCACCGCTCCTTAACGGTAATAGTCGACCATCGCGCGCAATGAGGTCGAACATGCGCTTGCGGTTGAAGGCTGACGGACGGATCGTCGAATTGCGGGACGGGCACGAAGTGCCGCTGGTGCCCGATATGCCTGTTGTGCCGGAGCCGGTCGCGGTGCGACCCGGCGAAGCGGAAGTTCGCAATCTGCGCCGCCGTGCGCAGCTGACCCAGATGGAATTTGCCGCGCGTCTTGGCGTTCCCGTCGAGACGATCCGTAATTGGGAGCAGGGCAAGCGCATGCCGCGCGGTCCGGCCCGTGCCTTGCTGACGGTGATCGCACACGCGCCGGAGACGGTGTTCGCGGCGCTTGCACCGGTTGCTGCGGACGCCTGAACGATCGTTGTGGATTATCGCCTGCGCTGACGCGCCGGTCATGTCCGGGACAAGCTTGTCGGCGTTCGTATCGTTGCTCCGTCAGAGGAGAAGATGATGCAGTTCGTGGAAGCAAACGGCGCCCGCATCCCGGCCATTGGCCTTGGGACATGGGAACTGCGTGGCCGCATTTGTGCGCGTGTCGTCGAGCAGGCGATCCGGCTCGGCTATCGCCACATCGACACCGCACAGGTCTATGAGAACGAGCGCGATGTCGGCGAGGGCATCCACGCGTCGCACATTCGCCGTGACGAGATGTTCGTGACGACCAAGGTCTGGACCACGCATTTCGCGCCTCACAATCTCGAACGCTCCGTGAAGGAGAGCCTGACCAGGCTGCGGATGACCGAGGTTGATCTGCTCTTGCTGCACTGGCCGAATCCGCAGGTGCCGCTGGAGGAAACCCTCGGCGCGCTGGCGCACGCCAGGCAGATGGGCCTGACCCGGCATATCGGCCTGTCGAATTTCACGGTGGCGCTGATCGAACAGGCGGTGGCCGCATGTCCCGTGCCGCTGGTCTGCGATCAGGTCGAGTACCATCCCTATCTCGATCAGGCGAAGGTGCAGGGCGCCTGCCGGCAGAATGGTCTGGCCATGGTCGCCTACAGCCCCATCGCCCAGGGCAATGTCCGCGGCGATGAAACGCTTTCCGACATCGGCAAGGCACATGGGAAGAGCGCAGCACAAGTGTGCCTGCGCTGGCTGGTCCAGCAGGGCGCGGTGGCGATCCCGCGCACCTCCAAGGTCGAGCGTCTGTCGGAGAATATCGATGTGTTCGATTTCATGCTGTCCGAAACCGAGATGTCCAGGATTTCGCATCTGGCGCATCCGAAGGGGCGGCTGACCGACTACGGCTTCGCGCCGAAATGGGATTGATCCATCAGGCCAGCCGGCATTTGCCGCATTGATCTTGTGGACGGGATGGCTCATGCAGTGACACCGTCCGGCAAGCCAAGGGCCTCATGTTCTTCACGTTCTCCAAGATGCTCGGTTTCTTCACGGAGCCGTCCAATGCGATCGCCATCATCTGCGTCATCGGCATTGTGCTGGTGCTGCTGCAGCGCCAGCGTGTCGGAACATTGCTGGTGACCTTTGGCATCCTGTTGCTGCTGCTGTTCGGCTATTCGCCTGTTGGCAATGTGCTGATGCTGTCGCTGACCGAGCGTTTTCCGAAATGGCAGGACGATGGCCGTGCACCCGACGGCATCATCGTGCTCGGCGGCGCCATCGATTCGGATTCGTCCGCGGCCCGTGGCTCGCTGGAGATCAATTCGGCTGGCGAGCGGATAACGGCGATGCTGGAGCTGGCGCGCCGCTATCCGCAGGCGCGTATCGTCTTCACCGGCGGCGCCGGCAGCCTGATTGAAAAGTCGCTGTCCGAAGCGCCCGTCGCTGGCGAGCTGCTGCGGCGTTTCGGCGTGGCCCCCGAACGCGTCACGCTTGAAACCGCCTCCCGCACCACGGACGAAAATGCCGCCTTCACGGCAGGTCTGGTGTCGCCGAAGCCCGGCGAGCGCTGGCTGCTGGTGACGTCCGCCTGGCATATGCCGCGCGCGATCGGCGCGTTCCGCAGGGTCGGATTCGATGTCGACGCCTATCCGGTGGACTGGCGCACGCGCGGCTGGATCGATGCCACCGAGACATTCGATTCCGCCAGCGCCGGCCTCGGCCGGAGCGACATCGCGGTTCACGAATGGGTCGGGTTGATCACCTATTGGCTCGCCGGCCGCAGCAGCGAGTTGCTGCCGGCGCCGAAGAAGCGGTGATGCGTCACTCCACCTTCGGCAGTCCCAAACGGTACACGCCGCGGAAGTCGTTGGGATCCTCGACCGGCTTGCCCTTGCGATAGATCACGAGGCGGCCGTCCAGAGCGAGCGCCACGGCGGCGCGGCGGATCGGCATCAGGAGCGCGTGCCAGTCGCCCTCGGGCTCGATCACATGGGCGATCTCAGGCGGGCTCAGCGTGCCCGCGCCGTTGCGGGTGAGCGCGTCGAGGATCGCCTCGTCGAGCGGCAAGGGCTTCGGTTTCGGGGCCAGCTTGGCGGCTGACGGCTTCGGGGTCTTCGGAGGGGATTTGGCCATGCACTGCCATGACCGATCGCACCGCGCGACGCAAGCTGTGGCATGGCGGTCATGGCGCGGGGGAGGGCACGACGCTATGATCGGGCCAGTCGGCGTATAGAAGTCTCATTAGCCCCATGGAACCAAGGCACCTCATCCGCGCAGCGATTGCCGTCTCGGTGGTCGGCCATCTCGCTTTGGCGGCCGGGGTCTATTTCGCCGATGCGCGTCCGATGGAGCAGCATGAGGAGAGCGTTGCCGTCGATCTGGTAACGCCGCAGCAGCTAGCCGAGGCGCAGAAGAAGGCCGAGGAGACGCCGCCGGAGCCCGAGAAAAAGCCCGAACTGGAAAAACCGGAATTTCGGCTGCCCGACCTGACCAACAAGCCGACCCTGGAAGAGCAGAAGACGCAGGCCGTCGCCGCCAAACCGCAGTCATCGGCGCAGAACACCCCGCCGCAGCCACAGAAGACGTCGCCGCAGCAACCCGCACCGTCACCGCAGCAACAGGCGGCCCAGCAACCGCCGCCGCCTCAGCAGCAACAGGCCCAGCAGCCGCAGGCCACTCCCGCAACGCCGCCTCCGTCACCGCCACCGGCCGCGCAGCCGCCGTTGCAGCAGCAGGCCGCCTTGCAGGCTCAGCCGCCGGCGCCGCAGCCGGGCCCACAGCAGGCGCCGCCACAGCCCGAGGCCGATATCACCGTGAAATACGGCGTCATGCTGGGGCTGCCTGAAGGCTTCGGCGGCGGGGCCGCGTCGGAGCAGGCGGATCTGTCGAAGCTGGATATCGCCGCTTTCCGGCGGCATCTCAAAACCTGTTCGAAATTGCCCACCACCGTCGCGCGCGGCGATGACGCCAAGGTCAAGCTGCGCGCCGTGTTCTCGCCGGACGGCCGGCTGGTTGCCGAGCCCACGGTGATCGAGGTCCGGCGGCCGGCCAAGGCGGCGCTGCTGATGCAGGCAGCCAAGCAGGCGCTGGAAGCCTGCCAGCCTTATGCGATGCTGCCGGCCGACAAATACGACGAGTGGAAAGTGCTCGATCTCGATTTTACGCCGCAGGATTTCGCGGGGTAACCCTGATTTCGGCGTCGGGCGCCATGGCCTGCCAGGCATTGGAGGCGAACTGCCGGCGCCAGGTCACGATCACCACGGCAGCGGTCGAGACCAGAAACACCCAGGGGCTGACGAACCAGCCGAGATAGCCGAGCGCGAAGAAGAAGGCGCGCTGCCCGCGGTTGAAATGCCGGGCCGCTGCGCCAAACATCCTGGTCGTGCGCACCACATGGGCTTCGGCTTCTGGCGTGTCGCGCTTCGAGGCCAGCGGCATCGCGCCGATCAGGATCGCAACATAGTTGAACAGCCGGTACGACCAGGCGAATTTGAAGAACGCATAGACGAAAATCAGAATCAGCCCGAAGCACTTGATCTCCCACATGCCGGGCGTCGTGTTGAAGCCGAGCGGCAGGTTCTGCATCATCGGCATCACTTCGTTGGTGGCGCGCAGCAGCGCCAGCGAGCCGCCGATGGCGATCAGCGTGGTCGAGGCGAACCACGCGGTGCCGTTCTGCAGCGACGTCATGATGTGGGTATCGACGATGCGCGCCTCGCGCTCCAGCAGACGGCGCATCCAGACCTCACGATAGGCGTGCATGCGCGCCGACAGGCTGTCGCGGCCGTATTTGGTGTGCTCCAGCGTGATCGCATAGGTCGTCCACTCCAGGATGAAGAAGCCCAGCGCGAAGACGTCGACCCAGGAATAGTTGATCATGAAGCACCCATCGTATCGATTGGCACTTCTGCCACGCATGCCGTGATGCAGCAACAAGCCTGTGCACGCGGCTTGCTTGCAGCGGCGCATGCGTGGCAATTTACCGGTCTCGCAAGGAGTGGTTGATGTCGCTGACGCTGGTGATCGGTAACAAGAATTATTCGTCGTGGTCGATGCGGCCATGGGTTGCGCTGAAGGCCTGCGGCATCCCCTTCGCGGAGGTGTTTGTGCCGCTGTACACGGATGCCGCCGACAAGCAGCGCATTCTCGATGTGACCCCGTCCGGCAAGGTGCCGGCGCTCGTCGATGGCGAGATCACGGTGTGGGATTCGCTGGCGATCATCGAATATGCCGCCGAGCTTTTTCCGGATGCAAAGCTGTGGCCGGAAGACCGGGCTGCGCGCGCCCATGCGCGTTCGGTGTCTGCCGAGATGCATTCCGGCTTCATGCCGCTGCGCAACGAATGCGGTATGAACCTGCACCGGCCGGTCCGGGCGAAGGCGCTGTCCCACGATGCCAAGGCCAATATCCGGCGCATCCAGCAGATCTGGGCCGATTGCCGCGCGCGTTATGGCAAATATGGGCCGTATCTGTTCGGCGCCTTCAGCGGCGCGGATGCCATGTATGCGCCGGTGGTGCACCGGTTCCTGACCTACGACATCGATGTCACGCCGGAAGCCCGTGCGTATATGGATACGATGCAGGCGCTGCCGGCGTTCCGGCAATGGACCGATGAGGGTCTCGCGGAAACCATTGTCATTCCGCGCTTCGAGGATGACTGAAACGTTTCGGTCGGAACGGGCCCCGGGTCGCGCCGCCACGATTTCGTCATGACCGGGGCCGTGCCATAACAACCGCATATTGCGGGTTCATGGCAGCCCGACTTTCTTTGGAAGCATTTTCTTCGGAAGCAGGGCTTTCTTTGGAAAATTGGCTTCCACATCTGCGGGGACGACTCGATGAACGGGGTATGGGCGAATTCGCTCGATCAAATCTGGCGCGCGCCGACGCTTCCGATGTGGCTTGCGCTGGCTGCCTCCGTCTTCTTCGCCCTGATCGTGCTGGCGACGCTGCTGCGCGCCGAGAAGTCCGTCGCCAATGGCGCGCTGACCGTGATCACGCTGCTGGCGATCGGCGTTGCCGCTGCAGCGACGCTGCGCAAATCCGAAACCGCAGGGCAGGACGCCTCGCACGCCGCCGTTGCGGCGCCTCAGGTGAATGCCTCGCTGCCGGCGCTGTCCTGCCTCGACGATCTCGCCGGCGATATGGTGCTCGCGGGCTGCGAGAAGGTGTTGTTCGGCTCGGCGGATTCGGTGGCGGCTGCCGTATCGGCCTCGGCTGCGCAGATCAATCGTTTGACGTCGTATGGCGATGTCGCCGCAGCGAATAAATCCATGACACCCGAACTGGCGGGGCTGCGCCGCGCGATCGAACGCGATCGCTACGGCCTGATCGCCTATGTGCTGCAATCGCGCGATCGCTGCATGCCGGAGAGCTGCGCTGCCTATGCCGCGCTGACCGATCACAAGAAGATTGCCGCGAATATGGAAGAGCGGACCTATGAAGGCCTCGTGACGCGCTATGCGCCGGGCTGGAATGCGCCGCCTGCGGCTGCAGCCGCTGCGACGGGCGCGCTGGCCGGATTGCCGGCCTCGGTTCCGACCGGCAAGCCGACCACGGCCGATTTCCCGTCATCATCCTCGATCCCGCCCATCTCGATCATGACGGAAACGCCCGTGAAGCCACCGGCGGCGGCCAATGCGCAGGCGCCTGCGCCGCGCCCAGCCACGGCAACGCCGCCACCTGCGGCCGCGAAGAAGCAACCCGCACCGAAGACCGCCGCTCGTCCACAGGCGCCTGCCGCCCCAGCGCCCGTGCAGCTTGCACCGGAGGCCCCGCCGGCCGATAACTGAGCGGTGGATAACGCCTTGTAAAACCGCGTCGCACTGCCGATTTCTGACCCATGCCCCTGCATCTCATCAAGCTCGCCGTCGGCTGCGAATCCATCGCGGATTTCAAAAGCTATCTCTCCGAACGGATGCGCGCAGCGAAAGCGCGCGGCGCACCTCAGCATCACATCCACATCACCCGCATGGTGCCGAAACGCGATGTCGAACTGCTCGACGGCGGCTCGCTCTACTGGGTGATCAAGGGCGAGATCGCGCTGCGCGAAAAGATTCTTGCGATCGAACCGTTTCGCGACAGCGACGGTATCAATCGCTGCCGCCTGGTGATGCAGCCGAAGCCGGTCACGGTCGCGCCGCGTCCGCTGCGCCCGTTCCAGGGCTGGCGCTATCTCACCGACAAGGACGCCCCGCCGGATCTCGGCAAGGCCGCAGCGAGTATCGAAGCGATGCCGGAGCCGATGCGGCGCGAGCTGCGGGAACTGGGACTGCTGTAGGGCAGGGCTCGCTCGTCATTCCACCCCACACGCTCGTCATTCCGGGGCGCGCGTCGCCGGCGAAGCCGGCAGAGCGCGAACCCGGAATCTCAGAGTGTTTGGCGCGATCGGAGCCTCCCATGTTGAGATTCCGGGTTCGCGTCCGGCAAGTGCCGGCCGCGCCCCGGAATGACAGTTGGGGGCGACCAAACATTTTTTCCTATCTCTCATTGACAATATCCCTCCATGGACTATATTCCCCTTCGTCCTGCCCCACCGAGAGGGGCGATCGCGATCGTCACGTTCGCGGGGCAGGATGCGGTGGACGCCGGAGATGCGGCGTTACGCGGTTCATGGGTGACGTCTGTCTTCGGGCAGGACGGATCTGCGCCAGCACTGCCACTGGCAAGGAGACGGCCGACCTTCGGATGGAAAGAACCTCTGGACAGTGTGACGGACGACCAAATCGAAACGCGTCCGGCTTACTCGCTTGAGGCTCCCTGTCCCTCCGCCGTGGGACCATCATTTTGGTGATCGGACCGTTCGCCAAGGCAAAGTGCAAGCAGGCTGAAAAAACACCGTATGCGGAACGTCGGGCACTCGCTCGGCGCCTCCGAAAGTCCTGATGCACTCAAAATTGCGGAAGACCGCATCGCATCAGGCCCAAGGGTGCAACGGGCACCCGGCGTTCCGCACGCCCTCTCACAAGGGGGCGGGAATGCAAGAGACGACGGCGCCCCCGCGCCGCAAACAATGGGGGTGATGACGCATGTCTGAAGAGCAGGGGCTGCCTGAGTTGAAACCATGTCGGATGTCGCGGCCTGCGCGTAGCGCAAGCCGTTGTCGTAGCACCGCCCAGCCCACCACTTCCGGAAATCCTGACCTCCGCTTTTGTGAGAGCTCACAGGCCGTCACCACGAAGTCGCTACCGCATCAGCAAAAACCGCGGCGATCCCGCTCCATCCATTCCGCTCTGTGAAATTCACGTCCGCAGCGTGAAATGTTGTCGCTTGCCAAGGCTGCCGTGAAAGGTCACAAAAAACTGAACTGGGACGAAACACCAATCGGAGAGACGTTTGAGCATCAAGGGCAAGGCATATATCGCCGGCATCTACGAACACCCGACCCGGCATGCGCCGGATAAATCCATTGCGCAGTTGCATGCCGAAGTCGCCAAGGGGGCGCTCGAGGATGCCGGCCTCACGCACAAGGATGTCGACGGCTATTTCTGTGCAGGCGATGCGCAAGGGGGCCTGTGGCCGATGGTCGACTATCTCGGCCTCAAGCCGCGTCACGTCGATTCCACCGAGACCGGCGGCTGCTCCTACATCATCCATCTCGGCCATGCCGCGCAGGCGATCGCCGCGGGCAAGTGCTCGATCGCACTCGTCACATTGGCCGGCAAGCCGCGCACCGGCGTAATGCCACCGCGTCTGCAGGGCGCCGAAGCCGATTTCGAGACTGCTTATGGTGCCACCACGCACAATGCCTATGGCATGTGTGCCATGCGTCACATGCACGACTACGGTACGACCAGCGAACAACTCGCCTGGATCAAGGTCGCGGCCTCGCATCACGCGCAGTACAACCCGCATGCGATGCTCAAGGACGTCGTCACCGTCGAGGACGTGCTGAACTCGCCGATGATCTCCGATCCGCTGCACCGCATGGATTGCTGCGTCGTCAGTGACGGCGGTGGCGCGATGATCGTCACCACGCCCGAGATCGCCAAGAGCCTGAAGAAGCCGCTGGTGCGCCTGATCGGCCACGGCGAAGCCATGAAGGGTCCGCGCGGCGGCAAGGATCTCGACCTCACTTATTCGGCCGGTGTGTGGTCCGGTCCGCGCGCTTTCGAGGAAGCGGGCGTGACGCCGCAGGACATGAAATACGCGTCGATTTATGACAGCTTCACCATCACGGTTTTGATGCAGCTCGAAGACCTCGGCTTCTGCAAGAAGGGCGACGGCGGCAAGTTCGTGTCCGACGGCAACCTGATCTCGGGCGTCGGCAAATTGCCGTTCAACACCGATGGCGGTGGTCTGTGCAGCAATCATCCCGTCAATCGCGGCGGCATGACCAAGATTCTCGAAGCCGTGCGCCAGCTGCGCGGCGAAGCCCATCCCAAGGTGCAGGTGCCGAATTGCGATCTGGCGATCGCGCACGGCACCGGAGGCCTGCTCGGCGTACGTCACGCCGCATCGACCGCTATTCTGGAGCGCGTGTAATGACTGAAGCCAAGAAGTATCCGACGCCGGCCGGCAATCCTGAATCGCAGGCGTTCTGGGATGCGGCCAAGGACGGCAAGTTCATGATCAAGCGCTGCACGACCTGCGGCGAAGCGCACTTCTTCCCGCGCGCGATCTGCCCGTTCTGTTTCTCCGACAAGACCGAGTGGGAACAGAGCTCGGGCGAGGGCGAGATCTACACCTACAGCCACATGCGCAAGTCGGCGACCGGTCCGTACGTGATCGCCTATGTGACGCTGAAGGAAGGCCCCTCGGTGCAGACCAACATCGTCGACTGCGATCCGGGCAGTCTGAAGATCGGCCAGAAGGTGAAACTGGTGTGGAAGCCGACCGACGGCGCACCGCTGCCGTTCTTCACGCCGGCATAAGCAACGCACACAGGCTGTCATCACCCGCGTAAGCGGGTGATCCAGTAAACGCCGAAAGGCCTGTGTGTACTGGATCGCCCGGTCATCTAGCGAAGCTCGCTTCGCGCTGCCGGGCGATGACAGTGAGAGAGAAACAGCAACAAACAAGAAAATCGGGAGCGACCGAATGCCCATCAACTACGAAGCCCTGATGGCGATGAAGAACATCGGCCAGAAGTATGCTTGGACCGATCGCGAAGTGATGCTCTACGCCTATGGCATCGGCATGGGCGCCGATCCGATGGACGAGCGTGAACTCGCTTTTGTCAACGAAGGCACCTATACGCCGCGTCCGCTGAAAGTCGTGCCGACCTATGCATCGGTTGCCGCATGGGGCTCGGGCCCGGGCGAGATGGGTCTCAACAAGCTGCTGGTGGTCGATGGCGAGCGCGACATCACCTTTCACAAGCCGCTGCCGGTGGCTGCGAAGATCACCGCGGACTCAAGCGTGCTTGGCGTGTTCGACAAGGGCGCCGACAAGGGCGCCGTAATCCTGCATCAGACCATCCTGCGCGATGAAGCCGGGGAGGCGCTGGCGACTCTCGTGGCGTCGCGTTTCGCCCGCGGCGATGGCGGCTTCGGCGGCAAGTCCGAAGGCCAGCCCGAGCCGCATGCGATGCCGAAGCGCGCGCCGGACAAGACCGTCGACATCACGACGCGGCCCGACCAGGCGCTGATCTATCGCCTGTGCGGCGACCGCAACCCGCTGCATAGCGATCCCGAATTCGCCAAGCGCGCCGGCTTCCCGCGGCCGATCCTGCACGGCATGTGCACCTACGGCATCACCTGCCGCGGCGTGCTGCAGACCTATGCCGATTACGATCCCTCGGCCTTCAAGCAGCATGCGGTGCGGTTCTCGTCGCCGGTGTTTCCGGGCGAGACTGTCAGCATGGATTTGTGGAAGGACGGCAACGTGGTGAGTTTTGAGGCCAAGGTGAAGGAACGCGGCGTCACCGTGATCAAGAGCGGCAGGACGGTGCTGGCGTAGACCTCAATCCTCTCGACGTCATGCCCGGCCTTGTGCCGGGCATCCACGTCTTGGTCAAAACGTAAGACGTGGATGGCCGGGTCAAGCCCGGCCATGACGGAGCGAAACAAAAAACAAAATCATAAAAATACAGGGAGCGTGCCATGGGTCTTCTCGACGGCAAGGTTGCCATCATCACAGGCGCCGGTGGCGGTCTCGGTGAAGCCTACGCCAAACTGTTCGCGCGCGAGGGCGCATCCGTGGTGGTCAACGATCTCGGCGGCCCGCGCGATGGCTCTGGGTAAATGGTATCCGGGATGCTCACGCTGCGCGCGGCGCATCCTGACGAAGCTGCAGCGTTGACCGAGCTCTGCCTGCGCTCCAAGGCCATCTGGGGCTATGACGCTGCCTTCATGGCGGCGTGCCGTGATGAACTCACGCTGACGCCTGAGACTTTTGGCAGCTCGCTACTTCAGGTCGCCGTCCGCGATGGACGCGTGATCGGCATGGTTCAGGTCGGGATCGCGGGCGAAGTCGCCCAGCTCGACAGACTGTTCGTCGAGCCGGATCAACTGCGATCGGGAGCAGGGCGCATCCTGCTGGACTGGGCAAAGTCAGCAGCGCGCGAAGTGGGTGCCGTGGTCATGATCATCGAGGCTGATCCGGGCGCAGCCGGGTTTTACCGCCGTGAGGGTGCGGTGGATGCGGGAACGGTCGCGTCCGGCTCGATACCGGGGCGATGCATTCCGAAGCTGTCTCTCGCACTTTGAAGCCTTGTTGATGGATGATAGTGTCCGGCCAGAATGTCCGTTCCAAGCGCCAATATCCAGAGAGTAACCATGAAACTGACCGCCAAAGCCGCCGGCACCTTCGCCATCGCACCGACCCCGTTCCTCGACGACGGCCGCATCGACGACAAATCGATCGACGGCCTGACGGATTTCTATGCGGAGGTCGGCTGCAACGGCGTGACCGTGCTCGGCATCATGGGCGAGGCGCCGAAGCTGGAGGGGGCCGAGTCCGAGGCCGTGGCCACCCGCTTCATCAAGCGCGCCGGCGATAAAATGCAGATCATCGTCGGCGTTTCCGCACCGGGCTTTGCCGCCATGCGTTCGCTGGCGCTGAAGTCGATGGATGCCGGCGCTGCCGGCGTCATGATCGCCCCGCCGCCGCATCTGCGCACCGACGACCAGATCACCAACTATTTCAAGGGTGCGGTCGAGGCTATCGGCGACGACGTGCCGTGGGTGCTGCAGGATTATCCGCTGACCCTCACCGTGGTGATGACACCTGCTGTGATCCGCAAGATCATCATGGACTCGAAGTCCTGCGTGATGCTCAAGCATGAGGACTGGCCGGGCCTGGAGAAGATCACCGCGCTGCGCAACTTCCAGAAGGACGGCAGCTTGCGCGAAACCTCGATCCTCACCGGCAATGGCGGCGTGTTCCTGGATTTCGAAATGGAACGCGGCGCTGATGGCGCGATGACGGGTTATGCCTTCCCTGAGCTGCTGATCGACGTCGTCAATCTCCAGAAGAAGGGCGAGCGCGACAAGGCGCATGATCTGTTCGATGCTCATCTGCCGCTGATCCGCTACGAGCAGCAGCTCGGCATTGGTCTGGCGGTCCGGAAATATGTGCTGCAGAAGCGCGGCGTTATTGCATCAAGCGCGCAGCGCAAGCCGGGCGTGGCGATCACGGCGCAGGCGAAGGCGGAGGTCGATTATCTCCTCTCGCGCGTCGCGCGCTACGACAAGCGCGCGAACATCGCACCGCAGTCGAGTGCTGCGGGTTAGGTAGCAAGAGAGCCGTCGAAGTTCGTCATGCCCGGCCTTGTGCCGGGCATCCACGTCTTCGCCGGCCAAGACGTGGATGGCCGGGACAAGCCCGGCCATGACGACCGAGAGGTCAACAACAAGAAACACGGCATCAAAGAATGCCGATCAGGGAGAAACTGAATGCCAAGCGAGCCCGGCGTTGTGCGTCCTGCTTCCACCATTCTCCTGCTGCGCAAGGGTGCAACCGACGCCATCGACGTCTTCATGATGGTGCGGCACTATCAGATCGAATTCGCATCTGGTGCGCTGGTGTTTCCGGGCGGCAGCGTCGATGCCGGAGATCGCGAGATCGGCACACAGCCGAAACTCTATAGCGGCGGCGAGCGTCTCGATCCCGAAATGCTGGCATTCAAGATCGCTGCGATCCGCGAGACCTTTGAAGAAAGCCGCATCCTGCTGGCACGGCCGCGCGGATCGAAAGACCTGATTGCTGCGACGAAGGCGAGCGCTATCGCCGATCAGCATCGCGATGCGCTGAACGAGGGCAAGGTCAAATTCGCCGACATCATTGCCGAGAACGATCTGGAGCTCGCGCTCGATCTGCTCGTGCCCTACGCACACTGGATCACGCCGGAAGGCATGAAGAAGCGGTTCGACACCTGGTTCTTCCTCGCCGAGGCGCCCCCTGAACAGGTCGGCATGCATGACGGCAAGGAGTCCACGGACTCGATCTGGCTGTCGCCACGCGAAGCGCTGGACGGCGGCGCATCGGGCCGTTTCACGCTGCCGTTCCCGACCACACGCAATCTGATCAAGCTCGGCAAGCAGGAGAGTGTTGCCGCAGCGCTCGACGATGCGACACGCAGCACCATTGTCAGTGTCACGCCCATCGTCACGCGGGATGGCGACAAGCGCCAGCTGCGGATTCCAATCGAGGCTGGCTATGACGGCGAGGTGTTCGAACTCACCGGAGCGCCGTAGCGGCAAGTTTAACGCATCTCTCTCCGTCATGCCCGGGCTTGTCCCGGGCATCCACGTCTTTGGCAACAAAGGACAGGCGTGGATGGCCGGAACAAGTCCGGCCATGACGGAGTGTTAACTCATCCCGCTTTCACCTGCATCGCCGCTGCATTCTCCCAGAATGGCCGCCGCAGCTCGCGTTTCAGCACCTTGCCGGCACCCGACAGCGGGAAGGGCTCGTTGCGCACGTCCACACTGCGCGGGCACTTGTAGCCGGCGATCTTCTCCTTGCAGAAGGCGATGATCTCGGCGGCATTGACACTCGCTCCGGGCTTCGGAATGACGAAGGCATGCACGGTCTCGCCCCATTGCGAGTCGGGAATGCCGATTACGGCGCACTGCGCCACGGCCGGATGTTGTGCGACGACATTCTCGACCTCGGTGGAGTAGACGTTCTCGCCGCCAGAGATGATCATGTCCTTCATCCGGTCGACGAGATAGATATACCCTTCGTCGTCCATGTAGCCGCCGTCGCCTGTGTGCATCCAGCCATCGATGACGGCTTTCGCGGTCTCTTCCGGTCTTTCCCAATAGCCCATCATCACGTTCTGGCCGCGCACGGCGACTTCGCCGACCTCGCCATTCGGCACGGGCTTGCGATTGGCGTCGACGATGCGGGCCTCGCAGCCGATTGCCGCACGGCCGCAAGCGCGTTGACGGTTCTTGGCAGTGGCTTCCTCACCGATATGCTGATCCCACGGCAGATGCGTGGCCAGCGGCGACAGTTCGGTCATGCCGTAGAGCTGGTGGAATTCGGTGCCGGGCATGCCGGCCATCGCGCGTTTCAGCAGTGCATCGTTGATCGGCGAGGCCCCATACATCATGATTTTCAGCGATGACAGATCGGCGGTCGCGAAAGCGGGGTGGTCGACCAGCATCTGGATCATGGTCGGGACGATCAATGTCGCCGATACTTTCTCGCGGGCGATGGTCTGCATCACCAGCTCCGGATTGAACATCCGCACGATGACATTGGTGCCGCCAGAGGCCAGCGAGGTGAACATCACGCCGCCGTTGGCGACGTGAAACATCGGCGCGGCATTGAGATAGATCGAACCATGGGGCAGCAGGCCTTCGCTCATCATGTGCAGCGAGTTGCTCATGATGTTGCCGTGACTCAGCATCACGCCCTTGGAACGTCCTGTGGTGCCGCCGGTGTAAAAGATACCTGCGAGATCCTCGCGTGTCCGCATCGCATCCGGCACCGGCTCTGACGACTTAACGAGTTCATCGTAATTGTGCGCTTCGACCGGACCTTGATCGTCGTCCGCATAGACCAACGTGAGTGGCATCGCTTTGGCGAGTTCGACGCCCGTGGCGGCGAAGGCGCTGTCGACAACAAGTGCCGTGGCGCGGCAGTCGAGCAGGGAGTCGAGAATTTCGGCCTGGCTCCACCGCACATTGGTGGGCACGATCACAGCGCCGCCCCAGGCGATACCCAGATAGAGTTCGAGATAGCGGTCGGAGTTCAGCATCAGCACCGCCACGCGGTCGCCGTGCTTGACGCCAAGCTTTTGCAGCGCACCTGCAAGACGCGCGACGCGGTCTCCAACCTCGCGCCATGTTCGGCGGCGATCGCCGTCGATGGTGGCTATTGTCTGCGGGCTGGTTTGCAGCGCACGGCGCAGGCCCTGCGTAATGTTCATGGCGTTCCCCTCGGTATTGCGGATGCTGCGTGCATCTCTGTGGCGCGATCATAGCGATGGGTGAGGGGCGGGCAAGCGTAGCCGATCGCTTATATCTCACCAGATGGTTCAAAGGATTTGCGCGAGCTTTGCGATGCAAAACGCGTCAGAGAAAAATCTGGAACTGTTCTCATCTGTTGACGATTCAACTCTTGCGCGTAACATCGCGACAGGCCCGCCAGAGGCCATTGGGAGTGAAATGCATGAGACAGCTTGCTCGTCGGGGCGCGCCCTTGCGTCCATTTTTCAACGGGACACTCAACTCACATATAATGCTGCACCGTTGGCTCCGAACATCCATCGCAGTCGCATTTGGTGCAACGTTGTTGGGCGGTGCCGCCAACGCACAGACCAAGGGCACACCGGACCATATCAAGGCGGTTACATCGGCAATCGATAGTGCGGCGATCACGGCCAACACGGCGACGTCCAAGGACTGGCCGACTTACGGCCTCGATTACGCCGAGACGCGCTTCAGCAAACTCAATCAGATCACGGCCGAGAATGTCAAAGATATCGGCCTGATGTGGACCTATAATCTGGAATCCATCCGCGGCGTCGAGGCGACGCCGCTGGTCGTCGACGGTATCATGTATGTATCTGCGCCTTGGAGCGTCGTGCATGCAGTCGATACCCGCACCGGCAAGCGGCTATGGACCTTCGATCCGGGAGTAGATCGCGAGAAGGGCTATCGCGGCTGCTGCGATGTCGTGAATCGCGGCGTCGCGCTCTACAAGGGCAAAGTGTTCGTAGGCTCCTATGACGGCAGGCTGGTCGCGCTGGATGCCGCGACGGGCAACAAGGTCTGGGAGAAGGACACCGTCATCGACCGCAAGATGTCCTACACGATCACCGGCGCGCCGCGCGTGTTCAACGGCAAGGTGGTGATCGGCAATGGTGGCGCCGAATATGGCGTGCGTGGCTATGTCACGGCCTATGACGCTGAGACCGGCAATCAGGCATGGCGCTGGTTCACGGTGCCCGGCGATCCCGCCAAGCCGTTCGAGGACGAATCGATGGCTGCGGCTGCCAAGACGTGGGATCCTGCAGGCAAATACTGGGTCAATGGCGGTGGCGGCTCGGCCTGGGATACGATCACCTTCGATCCCGACCTGAACATGGTCTATATCGGCACCGGCAACGGCTCGCCCTGGAATCGCAATCTGCGCAGTCCGGGAGGCGGCGATAATCTCTATCTCGGCTCAATTGTCGCGCTGAATGCCGATACCGGGAAATATCTCTGGCACTATCAGGAAACGCCCGGCGACAACTGGGACTACACCTCGACGCAGCCGATGATCCTCGCCGATCTCACGATCGACGGCGCGCCGCGCAAGGTGGTGCTGCATGCGCCGAAGAACGGCTTCTTCTTCGTCATCGACCGCACCAACGGCAAGTTCATCTCCGCCAAGAACTTTGTCGATGTAAACTGGGCCACCGGCTACGACGCCAGCGGAAGACCGATCGAGGTGCCGGAAGCCCGCTCGCCGGACAAATCCTTCGACAGCATTCCCGGACCGTTCGGTGCTCACAACTGGCATCCGATGTCGTTCAATCCGCAAACCGGGCTGGTCTATCTGCCGGCGCAGGGCGTGCCTTTGAACCTCACGGGTGAGAGGACACTGGTGCAGAATGCGCCGGGCTCGAACAAGTTCGGCGGCACCACGGGCTGGAATGTCGGCTTCTCGCTCAATGCCGAGCCGCCGAAGAACCCGCCATTCGGTCGCCTGATCGCGTGGGATCCGGTGAAGCAGAAAGAAGCATGGCGCGCTGAGTATATCGCCCCCTGGAATGGCGGCACGCTCACGACGGCCGGCAATCTCGTGTTCCAAGGGACCGCGGACGGCCGCTTCATCGCCTATAACGCCAGGACAGGTGAGAAGCTTTGGGAGACGCCGGTCGGCACCGGCGTGGTGGCCGCACCTGCGACCTATATGGTCGATGGCGTGCAATACGTCTCGGTGGCGGTCGGGTGGGGGGGCGTGTTCGGCATCACCCAGCGCGCGACGGATCGTGAGGCGCCCGGCACGGTCTATACCTTTGCCATTGGCGGCAAGGCGCCGTTGCCAGCTTTCACCAAGTACCAGATCGGCAATCTGCTGACCGGGGTCAAATACGATCCCGCTCACGTCCCGGAGGGCACCTCGATCTATGTCAACGCCTGCGCGACCTGCCACGGTGTGCCGGGCGTGGACAAGGGCGGCAATGTGCCCAACCTGGGCTATGTCTCCACCGAGACCATCACCAACCTGAAGGACATCGTCTTCAACGGGCCATTCAAGGACAAGGGCATGCCTGATTTTACCGGCAAGCTCACGGAAGCGGATGTGGTCAAGATCCAGGCCTTCATCCAGGGCACCGCCGACGCGATACGGCCAAAATAGACACCATGCTGGACGGTTCGGCCCGATCGGGCCGTCCAGCATGTTCCCCCCGCGGCTGAAGTCGGGATATATTGGGACGCTCTGAAGTCCGGTCCCACAACCATGTCCTCTGCCATTACGGCATTCTTTCAGCGGGTCCGATCGTCCTCGCTCTCGATCGGCCAGCTGACCTTCAGCGGGTTCCTGCTGGTGTTGACGGTGATCCTCATCACCAGCATCGCCAGCGTGGTTGCGATCCGTCATATTGACAATACCTTCGCCGAGCTTGAGCGGCTGCAGAGCGTCGGCGATCTGGCCGAAAACATCGACCGCCGCCTCATCAGCCTGCGGCTGGCTGCACGCGATTTCGTCACCGATCCCGACGCACAGCCGGAAAAGGTCTCGCAGGCTGCCACGGCGCTCGGCGATCTCCTCAAGAAGACCCGGATCGAGCTTGCGCCCGAGCAGCGCGACATGATCGACGGTGTCGATGCGCGGCTGACCAAGTATCGCGAAGGGATCGAGCGCGTCTCATCGCTGATCGCACGTCGCTCCGCTATGCTGGCGACGCTCCCGCCGCTCCGCGAGCAATTCGAGAACGCCGTTCCGGATGTGACGAATTCAAATGCCGCCAAGGCCATGTTCCGGGCGCAGAACGAGATCGCGGCGGCTTTGCTGGCACGCGATCCGATCGGAGCCGAGCAGGCCGCACAGCGCATGCGTGCGCTGCCGATCAGCACGCCCGCACTTCGTGCGGCGGCCGATGCCTACACCGATGCAATCATTTCGATCTCGGAAACCGAGAGCGAGATCGCCGATCTCGACAGGGATGTGCTTGGCGCCGAAGGCCGATTGATCGGCCGGGTGACCGAATTGTTGCGGGAGCTCAGCGCCCGTCGTGGCCGGGTGCTGTCGCGCGAGTTCGCGCGCACGCTGACCGAGGCAAGATGGCAAAGCATCATCCTTGGCACGGCGGGCGTTCTGGTCGGGCTCCTGGCGGCACTTTTCGTGGTGCGGCGGATCGTGAAGCCGCTGAAGGCGATTGCCAAGTCGATCCGTGCGCTGGCCGGCGGCGCCAAGCACACGCCGATCCCGGCCATGGATCTGGAGAATGAAATCGGTGACATCGCGCGCGCCGCGGAGGTGTTCCGCAAGACGCTGGTCGATGCCGATGCCGCGCGCGAGGCGGCCTTGCATGCGCTGGCCGAGCAGAGGCTGGCGGAAGAAAGTTATCGCAAGCTGTTTGAAGGATCCGTCGACGGCATCTATGTGACGACGCCGGCAGGCGCGCTACTCAATGCCAATCCGGCACTGGCGCGGATGATGGGGTATGATTCACCGGAAGATCTGATCCGCGCCACGCTCGATATCTCGCGCAACATCTATGTCGATCCCGCGGCACGCGCCGAGTATCAACAGCGCATGGAAAGCGACGGCATGGTGCGCGAATTCGAGTATCAGGTCCGTCAACGGCACGACACGGTCCTCTGGCTGTCCGACAGCGCCACGGCGGTGCGCGACGAGAATGGCGAGGTTGTGCGCTATGAGGGAACAGTCCGTGACATCACCAACCAGAAACATGCCGAAGCCGCGATCAGGGAAGGCCGCAGGTTGCTGCAGCAGGTCATCGATACCGTTCCTGCCGTCATCAACGTAAAAGACACCGATCTGCGATATGTCCTGATGAACCGCTATATGGCGGGAATTTTCGGCATAGACCCCGGTGAGGCGATCGGGAAAACCACTGGCGAGTTGATGATGCGCTTTGGTGCGTCAAAAACCGACTCGCCTGACAAGATGGTGCTGGCGACCAGGAAGGGGCTCGGTTTCTACGAAGAGGAATACAAGGATGCTGCCGGCGTGATGCGGCAGTGGCTGGTCAACAAGCTGCCTTTGCTGACGGCCGATGGTGATATCCAGAACATCGTGACCGTGGCGCTCGATATCGGCCAGCGCAAGCGCAGCGAGCAGGAGATGCTCAAGGCCAAGGATGCCGCTGAGACGGCGCTACGCAATCTGCGTGAGACGCAGAATTCCTTGATTGAGGCGGAGAAGCTTGCGGCGCTTGGGCGGCTGGTTGCCGGCGTGGCTCATGAGGTCAATAATCCCGTGGGCATCAGCCTGACCGTGGCATCATCGCTGGAACGCAAGATCGCGCTGTTCGGCGAGGAGGTTGCGCGCGGCGAGCTGCGCCGCTCGACCCTGACCGAATTCATCGAGTCCAACCGCGATGCGGCGGCACAATTGGTCGCCAATCTTAATCGCGCGGCTGAGCTGATCCAGTCATTCAAGCAGGTTTCCGCCGACCGAAATTATTCCGACCAGCGCGTCTTTGATCTCGCCGATCTCACAGAACAGGTGGTGATGAGTTTGAAGCCGGGATTACGAAAACAGAAGCTGGCGCTTTCGGTCGACTGCAAGCCGGGACTGACGATGAACAGCTATCCGGGTCCGTATGGTCAGGTGCTAACCAATCTGTTCCTCAATTCCGTCGCTCATGCATTCCCTGATGGCAATGGTGGCTCGGTCGAGATCAAGGTGCAGGAAGCCGGCAACGATCATGTGGAAATTCTTTTTGCGGATAACGGCGTCGGCATGAGCCCGGAGGTCCGGCGGCGTGCTTTCGACCCGTTCTTCACGACGCGCCGGGATCAGGGTGGCACGGGCCTAGGTCTGCACATCGTCTACAGCATCGTCACCAGCCGCCTCGGTGGTCGTCTGCATCTGCAGTCCGACCCGGGGCAGGGAACGCGCATCCAGATCATCCTGCCGCGCGTTGCGCCGCTGGAGATGGCAGCAGAGTAGCGGACGCTGCTACTGCTGAAATTCCGCAAGCTTGCGCAGTGTCGCGCGAAATATCTGGCTGTGCTTGCCGACGAGCGCTGTGCCGTTCATCGTCGCCGACGTATCCGTGAAAGTACCCGACAGACCGATGCCGACCGGTTGGCTCTGGCCGCCGAAGAGCGGGCTCATGTCAGGACTGGGCGTATGCTGCATGACAGAAACCTCGCCCTTGAAGGTGCCGGCTTCCTTGTTGAGCACATAGGTACCGACATAGAACAGGTACGCGTCGCCGCCGAGCAGTTCGCCTTCGCGAAAGGTTACAACACCGCTGCCCTTGCCTGAACGCCCGTCGAGAAGCTCGACATGGATCGAATAGAGTCCATTCTTCATAGTAGCCCGATGGCGCGAACCCGTCCCTTGGTTGCGCAATCAGAAGTATTGCAAAGACCGCATACCAACGTCAACGCATTCGCGGGCGCTGTTGGTGCACGAGCGAAAGACCGAGTGACGCAGGCGCGCTCGCTTGCCGCCTTGGCACTTCGCGACGAGGGCGTTCTTAAATACCTCTGCCATTGAAGTTATCACCACAAATTCGCTGCAGTGCGAAGAGAGCCTGCGGGTGCTGGTGGAGAATCGCCTATCGTTTGATCGGGCGTCTGTCGCTAAGTTGAAGCGCAGCCGTTCTTCGATAGTCGTATGATGCGCTTTGCGTGAGTGACTACGGAAGAGGCGGGTCTCGCCCGCGACAAACCTGAACATCATTGTGCCGGCCGGGGGCTGGAGCAAGCAAATGAGCGACTGGATGACTTCCGGCGCCGACGCGCCGTGTTCGCTAACTACTATCTCTCACGATCGACGCGTCCGGCGTCGTGCAGGCTGGCTGAAGCTGGGAGCGCCGACCTTGTGTGTTGCGGCTCTGTTATCAGTGCCGCTGATGCAATCGGTCGCTGCGCGCGATCGCGGACAATTCGCCAACACCAGCCCCGATCTGAAAGCCTGGTTCGATAGTCTGCGCAGCGGCAAGGGGCCGTGTTGTTCCGATGCCGATGGCAGTGCGGTCAGCGATGTGGATTGGGAATCCAATAGCGGGCACTACAAGGTGCGGATCGACGGGGCGTGGCTCGATGTACCTGACGAAGCTGTCATCACGGTGCCGAACCGCGTCGGTCGCACCATGGTGTGGCCGATACAGGGTTCGTCCGGCACAGTGATCCGTTGTTTCATGCCAGGTAGCATGACGTAGCTGGTCACGACGCCCGGCGGACTGATGCGAGCGCGGCGATCAGCGAGATCGTCGCGAGGACAATGACCACTGCGCCATAGATATCGAGCGTGAGCGGCAGGCCGAGCGTCGGGATTGCCAAGCCTGCGACGATAGTCGGCAGGCTGAAGGCGAGATAGCAGATGATGAAGATCACGGAGAGCAATCCAGCGCGTTCATGCGCGGGGACAAGTGGCACAACGGTCCGGATGCTGCCGAAGAAGCCGGCGCCGAAGCCAAAGCCGGCAATGACGGTGCCGACCAATAGTTGCGGGATGCTTTGTGTATAGACCCCACCCAGCGTGATCAGCACGCCGAGAATAAGACACGCCATGCTGCGGATCAGAATGATGGTGCCAGGCCATTTGCGCGCCACCAGCATCGAGGCAGCGCCGCTCAAGGTCAGCGCTGTCACGGCGAGTCCGCCAAGGAGAGGCGAATTCGATCCGGTGATGAGCCGGAGTAGCGAGGGCATCAGCGACAAATAGAACCCGCCCAACGCCCAGACGGCAACGTTGCCCGGCGAGACCAAGGTCAAGGGTTGTCGCACGTGAGCCGGTACGGTCACGATCGGTCGGAGCGACGCCCATGCGCCGGATCGACGGGCCACCGTTTCCGGCATCCACCACAGCAGAATGGCTTGTATAAGCGTTGCTGCGAGGAGCAGCAGATAGACCAGTTGGGTCGGCATTGGCGCGTAGCTGACGAGTACGCCGGATAGCAACGCGCCGATCCCTGTGCCCGTTACGGGCGTCAGGCTGTTCATCAGCGATCCGTGCGCGCGATTCAGATCGAGCATAGCAGCACCGATGGTGCCGAAGGCAATGCCGGTTGCAAATCCCTGAATGGTGCGGGCAGTGATCAGTGCCACGACGGAATCTGCGGTAATGAAAACCAGCAGTGCCACGACATTCAGGATCAGCGCCGAGAACATCACGGGCCGGCGACCGATATAATCCGACAATCCCCCGACCGTCAGCAGTGCCACCAGCAGACTGAGCGCATAGGCGGAGAACACCGTCGTGACCATAACCGGCGAGAGATGCCAGTGGTCCTGATAGATCCGGTAGAGTGGCGTCGGCGCGCTGGCGAACATGGCGACAGTGCCGAGCGTTACGATCTGAAAAATAATGGCAGCGCGACGCGTCATCACGCCTTTCGGCCGGGCGTCGAGATTGCTGGACATCGGGGAAGGGACCTAATGGGCAAGGGGGGACAAGCCCAATGGTCGCTTCCGTCCTTGATTGATTTTACCGCTGCTCGCTCAGGTGATGCGAGCAGCAACAGCGGACAAAGATGATGCATGCACGGCCAAGCCTTCACAACAGCGGCTGGCTCGCGCGGCCTGTGCGAGATTGCATGGCTCGTCTGGATCGCGGCTCTTAACACGGCGCGAATCTTTCCTATACTCAGAGTGTCACGAACAATGAAAGGAGGTGGTCCAGTGTCTAATTCCAAGCGCTGTCACCTCGCTGAGGCCGCCCGCTAGGCTCACTCTTTGAGCTTCGCAAGGGCGCCCTCGGCGCCTTGGTTCAGCGAGAACAGGGAAAGGGCGCGCCGAGCGATCGGTGCGCCCTTTCTTCTGACCTCGAAACTCGTCAGGCCAAGAGTATGGCGCTTGATCTGGCGGTTATCCGTGACAATCTGCGAGTCGTTGCTTGTGTCCGGAGTAGCAGCAATGGTGGGAACACCGCGCGATCTGGCGGAGAGAATGGCAGCGCGCCAGCAGCGGCGTGCCAGCGATGATGGCTATGTGCGCGAGAGCTTCACGCAGCCACGTGAAAACGCCCGCAAGACGGTACGGGCGTTTCTGGATCGTTTCCCGAAGCAAGCCTACATGAGCGAAGTAGAGCACTGGCGCGAGCTGCCGGACGGCAACATTGAATTTACGATGCGGCGGCTGCGGACCGCTGATTGAGCTGACAGGCGGCAATCATCTGGCTGATGTCGTGCTCGCTCATGCCTGTAGCATCAGCATCCGATTTTTCGACTGGATCGGCAGCACATGCGTGGATCGCATAGCCGATATCGAGAAGACGACGCGGCGGATCTTCCTCGCCCAGGCCGACTTCCATCACCAAGCCACTCTCGACGGCATGCCGCCAGACATCGGATTTGCTGGGGAAGGCCTTACTGACTTTGACCGAATTTGAAAACAGTGCGTAGGGCATGCGGCAACCTCCGTGATGAGGCGATAACGCGGAATATGGTATCTGGTTGCACTGCAGCAAGCCCGACTTTCGTTACCCACGAGGTCGTGATGATCGGTCGGCTGTCAGTCCCGCTGGGTAATCTGCAATTCCAGCAGCGCCATGGTCTGGAGCATCGTGGGATCGCGTTCGCCCTCGCTTGTGGTGCGCAGGATGCTTTCGGCGATGGATTGCACGTGAGCGGAGTTGACGGGATGCGGCAGCGTGGAAACAGCCCCGTCCAGCGCCTGTTTCATCACTGAGATCGTGTCTGGCGGAAACGCGGCATGGGAAAAGTTTTTCACGGCGGCTCCGGGGTTTAAACGGATAAACGCACTCAACTGTCAACGGGACAAGAGTTGGCGTGCGCGAACGTTCCTGCCGCAAAGTTGGGCAGATCCGCGCAGCGGCGTCGGCTGCCGCGTGTCGGCGCCAAGTTCCAGTAATGGTCGCAGGGAGGTCAGGTTTCGGTGTCAGCCGGCCGGGTGGCTTTCTTCTTGGCGCCCTGTCGCAGGAATGTCGCGCCGATCTCCTCGCCATTGACCCAGGCCAGCTCGCAGCGACGGAACGCCAGTCCTGTGGACGACAGCAGCAGGAAGAATTCCTTGAGATTGATACCCTCGATCGAACTCTCGACGATAAGGCGTGCGCCCGTCTCGGACACGTCCATGATGCGGCAGCTGCGGCGCCATGTGCCGTCAATGGCCATGAGCCAGACAGGGAAACCGCGCTCGAACGCGACGCGGCCAGCATTTGGTTTTTCAGGGGTCATCGACGCTTCCTTGGCGCCGGGATTTTAAATTGGATGGTGGTAACGGCTGGTAAATGCCTGTCGCGCGTTGATCGCTGGCCGGGTGTTACCGGAGAGATTTGGTACCCTCGAAACCGATGGGCACCCGTGCCGAGGGGCTGGCTTTTGCGACTTTCGCCGCTATGGTGCCGCCGTCGCACTCGTAGCTCAGCTGGATAGAGCATCGGATTTCGATTCCGAGGGTCGGGCGTTCGAATCGCTCCGAGTGCACCATCAAAAACTCTTTTGAAACAGCGGTTTATTAGCGGTCTTTCAGGACGCGCCGGGAACGGGGTCCCAAATCGCCGCCGCCAAAGCCGTCGCTCGAATCAGGTCGTCTGCCAAGCGGACCGCGACATTCTCGCCTTCCGCCCGCGCACGTTCTCGACAAGGTCAATGAAGCTCTGGTGGGGTGAGACCGAGCCGGCAATACAGGACACGCAATTGCCATCACGCGATTTGGCCAAGGTCGTCGGCTGACATGCATTGGTGCTCCGGCGGCGCCTAGGCGAGACCGCCGGACGGAACCAGCCACGATATCAATAGTGCCATTGGCATGATGGCCTTGAAAGCGGTGAGGTCATCGCTCGTTCGAACTCTCATGAATATTGTGGCGCGTTCGTGCTGCTTCTTTGCGACCGGAGAACGCTATAGTCTGCCTTTATGAATCAAGGCCGACTCAAATCCGGTCCGGTGGATTTCGTTCTGTCCGGGTGGCTACCGACTGCGCTGCTTCTGATCGTGACCTTGGTGGTCGGTCCCGCGCTGGGCGGCCTGTCGCGTCCGCTCTTCGTCGTTGGCTGTGCGGTCGCTGGCTGGCTGGCGTGGCAACGGAGCACCGCGGCCCATATCCAGTCGGCCATCCTGCTGTTTGCCTTCGCGCCATTCGTGCGGCGCGTGGTCGATGTATCGGTGGGCTACGACGCGGCCAGCATCATGCTGATCGGGCCGCTGCTGTTTATCCTGACGCCGCTACCCAGTCTGTGGACACTGCTGTCGTCCCGCGACCAGTTGCGCGATCCTTGGCTGATCGCGCCCGCTATCGTGCTGGCCTGCATCGCTTACGGCGCCATGCTGTCGGTTTTTCAGAATGACTGGATGAGCGCGGCGACAGGTGCGTTGAAGTGGGCGGCTCCTGTGCTTTACGGCATCGCTCTGCAGCAGCGGGCGAAGTCCGATGGCGAACTCGTCAATGCCATGGCGCGCATCTTTCTGGTGGTGCTGCCGCTGACGGGTCTCTACGGCATCTGGCAATATGTCGATCCGCCGAGTTGGGATCGGTTCTGGATGAACTACGCCTCGATCCTGTCGGCAGGATATCCGCTGCCCTATATGGTGCGCGTCTTCAGCACGATGAACGGGCCCGCCACTTACGCGACCTTCACCGCAACGGGGTTGCTGTTGTTGGGCTTCCTGAGACCGGGATGGCAGTCTCTGATTGCGCTGGCGCCTGCGGCACTGGGCCTGTTGCTGTCGCTGTATCGGACCGGCTGGATCGCGCTCGCGCTGGCCGTGGCGTTCTGCATGGTGTTTCAATCCACGCGGCGGCGGGCGCTTGCGACCGGGCTTGGCATCGTCGGCGCAGCCATGGCCGCGGTCCTGTTCACACCGTTTGGCGAAGTGATCACCGAGCGGCTTCAGTCGCTTGGCAGCGGTTCCGAGGATGGCAGCGGCAACGAACGTCTCGAAGAATTCGTGACGCTGTGGAATACGCCCGACAGCATGGTGATGGGATCTGGCTTCAGCTTCACCGATATCGGTGTCGCGGGCACCATGCCGGTCGATGGCCAGATCATTGCGAGCTGGCTGACGCTCGGCATTCCCGTCGGACTGCTCTGTTTGGCAGCCTATATCTGGGTCGGGGTCTGGAGCACGTCTGCGGCATGGCGGATGCCGACCAAAGAAGGCGTGGTGCTCGGCGCTCTGTCGCTCGGCGGTATCCTGATTCACTTGCCCCTGACCAGTATCTCGTCAGGTGAGATATCCGCTCTGTTCTGGATGATCTTCGCGATGGCCTGTCCGCACGACCAGACTGTCAGACCTGCCGAGGATGCCGCGATGCCCCTGAAGCAGGCGCAGGCCGGAATCCGAACCGGCAGAGTTTAGTCTGATCGGGCCGCCTGGCTGACAAGCGGAGCGGGTACAGATTTGCGCCTCGGCAGTGGCGCAAGCCCGAGTGGTGCCAGCAGGTTCAGCCGCTGTAACACGACATGGGTTACCATGGGCAAGATCACACCGGCCGCGGTGCCTGCGAGGAGATAGACCCACGGCATTGGCGGCACGTGCAGCATCTGCATGATGATCCGCGTTCCCGCCCCCGCCATGATGTGCAGTACATAGATCGTCATGGACATCACGCCGACCAGCGCCAGCCAGCGGTGCCGCGTCTCGTTCAGCAATTTGCAAAGCAGCACCACGCTGGTGATGCCGAGAATACATGCTGGAAGCGATGCTATGCCATTTGCGTCGAAGCCGGAGAGCTGTCCTCCAACGGCAACCGCAGCAGTGAAAGCGGCGGCGATCACGGTCAACATGGTCCAGCCAGTTCGCCCATGAGGCTGCCACGCCATCACGATGCGGGTTGCATAGTGACCTGCGACATAGAACGGCAGGTGGTGCATGGTGAGCGCAAGATCGGGGCGGATCGGCAACAGCATGAATGCGATCAAGCCGACGATCGCAACGACAATCATGATGGTGCGATTGGGAATGAGCGCCGCCAATATGTGGCAAATCATCAGGGCGTATAGAAACCAGAATTGCGCCATCGGCCGATACCAGATCGCCACAAGGTCGCTGGCTGTGATGGGAATATTGGCATTGCGCGATATCAGCATGATCACGCCGCCCTGGATCAGCGACCACAGCACGTAAGGGTAGGCGATCGTCCATGTCTTGCTGGCAAGGAACGGTCGAGTGCCGCGTGTGAGGCTGTGCTGTACGTTCAGGCCCGCGAGAAAGAAGAACAGCGGCATGTGGAACGTATAGAGCGTGTAGCTCATCCACTGCGCGAGCGGTCCGTCAGGAAACAGATGCGGCGGTATCAGGCCGCCGAGTACGTGGCCATAGACCACGAGAATGACGCCTATACCGCGTGCGAAATCGATCCAGACCTGGCGCGTGTGATCGCTTCGGGGGGCTGATGTTGCTGCCTGTTCGATTGGTGATAGTTGCATCGTGGGCGCCGCTGGTTTTGATGATCTGGATCAGCAAGCCAATATACGGCCGAGAGCCGTACGCCATCGTTAACGCCGATATGGGAAATCGTGCCCAGCCGCACAGGTGTTTAGGCGCAAACGGGGCTTGATTTCTCGGTCATTTCGGTGCCCATCTGCCCCGACAAGCTGCCGGCAAGCAGTTCTGTGCTCCATTGGTACGCCGACACGTTCAAGGACCTCTCGTGACTGACTACGTTCGCAAAATCCTGGACAGCCGCGTCTACGACGTCGCGATCCAGACGCCGCTGGACCCGATGGTTCGGCTGACCGCGCGCATGGGGAGCTCCGTGCTGCTCAAGCGCGAGGATTTGCAGCCGGTGTTCTCGTTCAAGATTCGCGGTGCGTACAACCGCATTGCGGGGCTGTCCGCGGAGCAGCGCGCTGCCGGCGTGATTTGCGCCTCGGCTGGCAATCACGCGCAAGGCGTGGCGCTGTCGGCGCAGCGGCTCGGGATCAAGGCAACCATCGTGATGCCGGTGACCACGCCGCCGATCAAGATCGATGCTGTCAGATATTGGGGCGGCAATGCCGTGCTGTTCGGCGACACGTTCGACGAAGCAGCGGCGCATGCGCGCAAGCTCGAGGCCGAGCAGAAGCTGACCTTCGTGCATCCCTATGACGATCCCGACGTGATCGCGGGCCAGGGCACCATCGGCATGGAAATCCTGCAGCAGCATCCCGATCCCATCGAGGCGGTGTTCGTGCCGATCGGCGGCGGCGGGCTTGCGGCCGGCGTTGCGTCCTTCATCAAATTTCTGCGCCCCGAGACCAAGGTCATCGGTGTCGAGCCCGTCGATGCCGCATCGATGAAAGCCGCAATTGATGCCGGCGAGCGCGTCGTCCTCAATCGCGTAGGTTTGTTTGCCGACGGCGTCGCCGTGCGCCAGGCCGGCGTCGAAACATTCCGTCTCTGCCGCGAATTGCTCGATGACGTGATCACGGCGGACACCGACGAGATGTGCGCTGCCATCAAGGATATTTTCGAGGATATGCGCGTGATCGCGGAGCCGGCCGGCGCCTTGGCGCTGGCGGGATTGAAGAGCTATGCCGCGAACAATTCCACGCGCACCGGCGCGCTGGTTGCAATCAACAGCGGCGCCAACATGAACTTCGATCGCCTGCGCCACGTCGCAGAGCGTGCCGAGGTCGGTGAGGCCCGCGAGATTCTGCTGGGCGTGACCATTCCGGAGCAGCCCGGCAGCTATCGGCGCTTCATCCAGACCATCGGCAATCACAACATCACCGAGTTCAACTATCGCTATGCCGATGCCAAGGAAGCCAATGTCTTCGTCGGCCTGAAGCTGAGTGGCGCGAAGAACGACAAGGGCGAGCTGATCGGGCAGTTGCAGGCGCTCGGTTATAAGGTGCTGGACATCAGCGCGGACGAGACCGCCAAGTTGCACATCCGCTATATGGTTGGCGGGCGAGCACCGCCGGCTTTGCGGGACGAGGTTATCCTGCGCTTCGAGTTCCCGGAGCGTCCGGGCGCCTTGCTGAAATTCCTCGACCAGATGGGCGCGGACTGGAACATCACGCTGTTCCACTACCGTAACCACGGTGCGGATTACGGCCGTGTGCTCGTTGGGATTGAAGTCCCGCAGGCCGACCGGCCGACCCTGACGCAGCGGCTGACCTCCCTCGGCTATCCCTATGAGGACGAAACGCAAAATCCGGTCTATCGGATGTTCCTGAACGGCTAGGCCGGGTAAGGGCAGAGAGTGAGGCAGGGCCGATTTCTGCCTTTTTTTCGCTCAAAGGCGATGCTTAACGGAATACTAGCACTGTCCGGCCAGAGTCGGGCCGTGTGCTGATGCCGGAAAAGGGCGTTGGCTTGGGGTCCCTTACCGGTTTCATCACGCGATGCGTCTTTCGCTGCTGCTTGTCCTAATGTCCCTGCTGGTGCTGTCCGTGGCTCCGGCCAAGGCAGATTTGCGCATCACCCGCGACCACGGCGGCTATGTCGAGGAATACAAGGCCAAGTATGAGCGCATCCGCGACCGCAAGGAGCGGGTGATCATCGATGGCATCTGCAATTCGGCCTGCACCCTGGTGTTCGGCATCGTGCCGATGAACAAGGTCTGCGTGACTCCGCGCGCCAGTCTTGGCTTCCACCAAGCCTATTACGACAAGGCTTTCACCTTCGGCATGAAGGTGATCAGCTACGAGGGCACCTCGGACCTGATGGCCTATTATCCGCCGCCGGTGAAAGACTGGCTTGCGCGTAACGGCGGTCTCACGCCGGAAATGAAGAAGATCAAGAACGGCATGGATCTCTGGAAGATCGTCGATCCCTGCCCGGAAGAGTTTTTCTAGCTTTCAATCTTCAATCGATCTGAATGCCTTCGCGATCATGACACCGCGAGCCGCGCATCGCCGCGCCGGATCAGCGCCAGCGCGATCAGCACCGTCGGCGCGAGAATGCCGGTGGCGAGGGCAATGATCTGCCACTGCGACAGCGGATTAATGCCGCCGCCGGGTGTCGCCAGCACGAAGCCGCCAATCACCAGCAGGACGCGCAGCGGCCATTCCATCGCGCTCGCCTGCCTGAGGTCGCCGACATAGGCCTGATAGCCCTGGATGCCGCCGCAGATGAATACGATGCCGAGACAGGCGAGGCCGGTAAGGCCGAAGGCTTCAAGATAGGGGTTATCGCCCTGCAGCAGCAGCGCCGGATTCAGCACGAAGAAGAACGGGATGAAATAGATGATGCTGCCCACCCACATCGACTCCCAGCCGGTCTTCATCGCCGGTGCGCCGGCAATGCCGGCGGCGGCAAAGGATGCGATGGCGACCGGTGGCGTGATCGACGACAGCATGCCCCAGTAGAAGATGAACATGTGCACGGCCATCTTGTTGAGGCCGAGCTTCTCCAGCGCCGGTGCGACAAGGATAGCGAGGAAGATGTAGCAGGACGTCGTCGTCAGGCCGAGGCCGAGGATCAGGCTCGTGAAGGCGCACATGATCAGCAGCAGGAAGACGTTGCCGCCGGCGATCGCCAGAAGGTCGTTGGCCAGGCTCGAGATTACGCCGGTGAGCGAGAAGGCACCGATCAGCAGGCCACAGCCGGCGAGGATCGCGATCAGCTCGACGAAGGTCTTGCCGTTGAGTTCGAGGAAATGGATCCAGCGGGCACTGCCCCAATTCTTGCCAGGGAAGAATTCATTGAGTGCAGCGAGGATGCACATTCCCCATAGATAGGCGTTTTGCAGATCGAGCCAGACCATCAATCCGGTCAGCACAATCGAGAGCGCCAGGACGGCGGTGTTGTCCTTCTTCCACGGTGCCGGGCCTGACCATTGATGCAGGATAACCAGCAAAGCGGTGGCGTAGAACGGCGCATGGCTCTCGCGTTTGAAGTACAGCAGCATCACGACAAGGATCGCGATGACAAAGAGATAGTACCAGCCCTCCTTGAGCGCATCCATGAAGCGGGGCAGTTCCTCGCGGGGGATGCCTTCGAGCTTGTGGCGCGCGGCGTAGCTATCGACCTGCGCGAACAGGCCGAAGTAATACAGGATCGACGGAATGGTGGCGGCTAGGGCGACGTCGGCATAGCTCGTGTTCATGAACTGCGCCATGACGAAGGCTGTCGCGCCCAGGACCGGCGGTGCCAGCACGGCGCCGGTGGACGCGCAGGCTTCGATCGCTCCTGAATAGGACGGCGTGAAGCCGGTTTTCTTCATCGCGGGGATCGTCATCGTTCCAGCGGTGAGCACATTGGATACGATGCTGCCGCCGACGGTGCCGAGCAGGCCGGATGCAAAGATGCACACCTTTGCCGCGCCACCACGGAAGGTACCGCACATCGCGAAGGCAATGTTGATGAAGAATTTGCCGGCGCCGGTCATCATCAGCGCAGTGCCAAACACCAGGAAGCCGATCACGGTATCGGCGAAGGCCTGGATCGGAATGCCGAGCAGGCTCTCGCCCGACAGCACGTGATAGGCCGTGGTCTGCTCCAACGTCGACTGGGTGCCGCGGAACGGTCCAAGCCATTTGGCGTCGGCAAACAGCGGATACAGCGTGAATGGGAAGACGCTGAGCAACAGGCTCCAGCCGCCGGTGCGGCGCAGCGCCTCCATCAGCACAAACCACATCACGAGGCCTGCGGCGATCACCGGCTTAGGTGCGCCGTCGAATTCCCAGCCGAATTGGGCGGCCTTGCGGATGTTCATCATCAAGAAGATCGCCGCTGCGAAAGTGGCGAGGAATAATACGACGTCGTACCACGGCACACGGTCGAGATCGGCTTTTGATGTTCCCGGAAAGATCAGGAACGTGAACGGCAGCATCAGTGCGATCAGCAGATAGAAATATTCGGTGTTGAGTTGCGTGACATCGACGAAGAAGCGCAGCGAAAATTGCTGGTTGATGCAGAGCAGGATGGTCGCGAGGGTGGCCAGTATGAGCGCCCAGCGCCACACGCCGTGCAAGGCGCGAACGCGCGAGACCTCGGACTCCTGGAGGTCGGCGACTCCATGGGGATCGTCGAGTTCCATTTTTACGGGAATGTCGGATGCGGGCCGCGCATGATCGGGTGACGAAACTGACATGATGGCCCCGATCAGTGTTCGCGGGTAAAGCTGGAAATGGCGATGTTATTCGAAGCCGTTCGGCATGCCAGCCTTCTTCAGTGCAGCCGCACGGGCGTTCATCCAGCCGTCGAGAAACTCCTTTTCGCCGGCTGATGCACTGGCCTTGGCGTACTCGCTCCATGCCGCCTTCAAGACGTCCTGCCGCTTCAATAGTCCGTCATTGTGTGTCTGGTCTTCTGGCGTCCAGTTGCCGGCTTCCTTGAGGGCTTTCACGGCACCGGGATGAAACGGAACGACCCATTTCATGGACTGCGCTTTTACGGCGAGGCCTAACGCGCCTGGTGCGTTGTCCTTGTAAGCGTCAAAGTTGACGATCATCGCCTTGGTGATCGCGTAGATCTGATCTTCCGCCTGTGCGCCGTAGACGGTCGCGACGGGGTAGGGGTAGGTGCTCATGTTGACGGGCGCTGATGCCGTGATGCCTGCGCCGCAGGTCGCGATATGCGGATTGAAGAACGGTGCCACCCGCTTGACGCGCTCCCAACCGGCCTTGTCTTCAGCGGGGAGGGGCGGCCAGATGATGCCGCGCGGCGATGTCTCGACTTCCTTGGCCGGGCCAGTGATGGTGGTAGCAAAGGCGGCATCGACGTCGTTGTTCACCATGCCTTTCCACATTGCGCCGTAGCTTGCGAACTCGATCGGCTTGATGTCTGCCTTTGTGAGACCGCCGAATGCCATGATCGCAAGTGAGTTCTGGTTCAGGGCAGGTGAACCGACGACGAAGCCGACGCGTTTGCCGCGTAGATCCTTGATCTCCTTCACGCCGATATCACGAGCGACGCCGAGCGAGGCGCCATTGCAGTCGATGGTCGACAGCGTGACCTGCGCTGGCTGCGGACCCCATTCCTTGACGCCGAATTCGAACACGCCTTCCTGCGCGAAGTAGATGCCCGAGCCCATCCAGGCGATCGTTGCGCGACCGGCGCGCAATGGCGCCAGCCGCGCGACGTCATTGCCGGCAGGCAGCACACGCACATCGGTGGAATATTTGTCCTTCATCATCTTGCCGACGGCGACGGCGATGTTGAAGCCGGCAGTGCCGGTGTCATAGGCGGTGACCGCCATGGTTGGTGGAAGCTTGATATCCTGTGCGCATACAGCGCCGGTCGAACTGAGCACGGCAACGGACGCCAGCGTGATGAGCCGGTGAAGCATTTTCCCCTCCAGATGCATTCGCTTTGCGAATTGCTTTTTATTGTTCGGCGATCATGTCATCGCCGTCAGGCGCTGGCAATGTCCTGAGGCAGTTCGCTGGATGATGGGAACAGTCACCATCTCAGACAGAATGCCGCAGCACATTGGTAAGGCAGTCGAGGTCGTCACTGCATGTCTGCTCACGTCTCGACTGTGCCGAGCAACTGTCCTTCCGCGACCACGTCGTCGACCGCGACGATCATCGATTTGATCTTACCTGCGGCAGGAGAGGCGACCGGAATTTCCATCTTCATGGCTTCGACAAATGCCACTTCGTCGCCTTCGTTCACGGAATCGCCGGTTGCGAGCGGCAGTGAGCAGATGCGGCCGGCGACTTCGCTGAGGATCTTGATCTCTGGCATGGTGTTCTCCGCGATCACGCGGGCGGCTGCTCGCTATAGGTGTAGCGCCGACGCGACCGGACAATTCCTAAGAATGAGAAGAAACGAGCAGCTTGGTGTTGTCGCCGCAGATTGCCTGAGGTAGCGTAGCCCGCAAGTGGAATATAATTCCGCACAGTGGAACGGGACGGCGGCGCACATCGGGGCAATCCAACGGATTGGCTCCCCGCGAGATGCGTCGTTTTAAGGGAAACGCATCATGGGACGACGTTCGGAACGGCTCAGCAAACAAGGCATGCTCGCCAGCGATCTGGCAGGCGACGGCGATGTGATCCAGGTGGTCTCGCGCGCCTTTGATATTCTTCGCTGCTTCGAGGGCCATGATGCCCGGCTGGGTAATCTCGAAATTTCCAATCGCTGCGGCCTGCCGCGCTCCACCGTATCGCGCCTGACGCATACGCTGACGCGCATGGGCCAGCTCGCCTATCTGCCTGCAGACCAGAAGTACCGCATCGGATCGAGTGCGGTCGCGATGAGTGCTTCGATGATGCGGGGACTTCAGGTGCGCAACCTGATCCGCCTGCGTTTGCAGGAAGTGGCGGAGCAGGTACCTGGCACGATCGGCTTCACGATTCCCGATCGTTTCCACATGGTCTATCTCGAATATGCCCGCGCCGATCACGCGCTCGGATTGCATTCGACCACCGGCAGCCGCATTGCCATGGGCCGGACTGCAGCCGGTCATGCCTACACCGCAGCGCTCGACGAAGACGTCGGCAATGCTCTGATCAACGATATCGCGCGCGAAATGCCCGAGGACGCCAAGATCCTGCGCGGCAAGATCGCTGGGAATCGCGAATGTCTGCATGACAACGGCTACGTGCTCGCAGGTGGCCTTTGGTCACCGCATATCACCGGAATTGCGACGCCGATCTGGTCGCCGCAGTATCAAACCTATGTGGTCGTCACCATCGGTCTGCTTGCCGCCATGTATGACGAGCAGCGCCTGCAGGACGAGATCGCTCCGATCCTGCGTCAACTCAGCGGCACGATCAGCATGATGGTTCAGAATGCAGATAGCGGCCTGACCAGTGCGCCCGTTCCAGATGCGCCTCCCGCGCCAACAGCTCAGAAAAAAATGCTCCCGGAGGGAATGAATGAACTGGAAGCCGGAACTCGACGACCTCGCCCGGCGCGAAGCCTTCGCGCGGGAGATGGGGGGCGCTGACAAGGTCAAGCGACAGCATGACCAGGGCCGGCTCACAGTTCGTGAACGTATCGACAGACTGATAGATGCAAAAAGCTTTCACGAAGTCGGGGCAGTCTCCGGCATCGGTGAATACGATGCGTCTGGCGAACTGAAGCATCTGACGCCGGCGAATTGCGTGTTCGGTCGCGGTAAGATCGACGGCCGGCCTGTTGTCGTTGTTGGCGACGACTTCACCGTGCGCGGCGGTTCGGCCGATGCGTCGATCTCGGCCAAGCCGCTGATGGCCGAGGAAATGGCGCACGACTTCCGGCTGCCGATCATTCGCGTGATCGAAGGTTCTGGCGGCGGCGGTTCGGTCAAGACCATCGAGACCAAGGGCGCCGCCAATCTGCCGGGTGGTGTCGGCGGCACCCGCTGGTACTGGTACACGACGTCCAATCTGGCGCAGGTGCCGGTCGTCGGCCTTGGCCTTGGTTCAGTCGCCGGCCTCGGCGCTGCGCGGCTCGCAGCCAGCCATTATTCGGTGATGACGAAGAATTCCGCGATGTTCGTCGCCGGGCCTCCCGTTGTCGCGCGCCTTGGCCAGTCGCTTGAGAAGAAGGAGCTCGGCGGCGCCGATATCCAGACGCGCGCTGGCGGCGTCGATCACGCCGTGGAGACAGAAGAGGAGGCCTTCGCCTGCGCGCGGCGCTTCCTGTCCTATCTGCCATCGTCTGTCTATGACTTGCCGCCGACGATCGCCTGCAATGACGATCCCGAACGTGCGGAAGAATCTCTGCTGAACGCCGTGCCGCGCAATCGCCGGCAGGTCTACAAGATGCGCCCGATCATCGACGCCGTCGTCGACAAAGGCTCGTTTTTCGAGATGGCGGCGAATTTCGGTCGGCCGATCATCACCGGTTTTGCGCGTCTCGAAGGCCGTGCGGTACTGCTGCTTGCCAGCGATCCGTTTCATTACGGCGGCTCGTGGACCGCGGAGGCCTGCCAGAAGGTGGTGCGCTTCGTCGATCTGGCCGAAACCTTCCATCTGCCCGTCGTCTATCTCATGGATTGCCCGGGCTTCATGATCGGGCTCGATGCGGAGAAGGCAGCGACCATCCGTCACGGCGTGCGCGCCATGGCCGCGGTCAATCAGACCACGGTGCCGTGGTGCACGATCATCATCCGCAATGCGTTCGGCGTCGCTGGCGTGGTGCATCAGCCGGCCAACCGGTTCTCGATGCGTTACGCATGGCCTTCGGCCTATTGGGGCTCGCTGCCGCTGGAAGGTGGCATCGAGGCGGCCTATCGCGCCGAGATCGACGCGGCGGACGATCCAAAGCTCAAGCAGCAGGAGATTGAGGAGCGCCTCAACAAGCTGCGCTCGCCGTTCCGTTCGGCCGAGAAGTTCTGGGTCGAGGAAGTCATCAACCCCACGAAGACGCGCTCGCTGCTGTGTGAGTTTGCACGTCTTGCCGAACCGCTCCGCAATGCAGGCCCGTCACGGCTGGCGATGCGGCCGTAAGCTATATTCGCCGCAGCACCACGCTGGCATTGACGCCGCCGAAGCCGAAGCCATTCGAGAGCACGTGCTCAATGGCCATCGGCCGCGCCTTGCCGCGGATTAGATCGATGCCGTCGGCAGACGGATCTGGATTTTCGAGATTGAGCGTGGCCGGAGCGATCTGGTCACGCAGCGCGAGGATCGCGTAGACCGCCTCAAGCCCTCCGGCTGCACCGAGCAGGTGACCCGTGGCTGACTTGGTCGAACTCACGGCGACCCCGCCGTTCGTTCCGAAGATCGACTTGATCGCTTCAAGCTCGCCATGATCGCCGACCGGCGTCGATGTTGCGTGGGCGTTCAGATGCTGGACATCGGCAGGCGTGATGTTGGCTTGCGCCAGTGCGATCTCCATCGCGCGTTTGGCGCCGTCGCCGTCTTCGCGACCGGCGGTCATATGGAACGCATCGGACGTCGTGCCGTAACCGATCAGTTCAGCGATCGGCTTGGCACCGCGTGCCAGTGCATGATCCAGTTCCTCAAGCACCACGATGCCGGCGCCTTCGCCCATGACAAAGCCGTCACGGTCGCGATCGAACGGCCGCGAGGCGCGCTCCGGATTGGCGACGAAGTCGGTGGAGAGCGCGCGAGCGGCGGCGAAGCCGCCGAGGCTGACGCGGTCGATGCAGGCCTCGGCACCCCCGGCGATGGCGACATCCGCTTCGCCGGAGCGAATGAGACGCGCTGCATCGCCGATCGCCTGCACGCCGGCGGCGCAGGCTGTCACGGGGGCGCCAAGCGCGCCCTCGAAGCCGTAGCGGATCGAGATGTGGCCGGCCCCGAGATTGACCAGGAACGAGGGCACGGTGAACGGCGACAGCCGGCGGATGCCCTTGGTGTCGGTGGTACGGACGGCATCGGCAATGGCCGGAAAGCCGCCGATACCTGAGGCGATGATCGTGGCTGTGCGCTGGCGGTCTTGCGCATCCTTCGGCAGCCAGCCGGCCTGCGCGATGGCTTCATCGGCAGCCATCAGCGCAAACAGGATGAAGCGATCCATCTTCTTCTGATCCTTGCGCGGCGCCGCCTTGTCAGGATCGAAACCGCCTTCCGGGTCGTTCGCGATGTCGGGTACCTGGCCGCCGACCTTGGCAGCAAGGTCGGCAGTCATGGCCTCCGGTAACAGGCGGATACCGGATTGACCCGCGAGCAACCGGGACCAGTTGATCTCGACGCCGCAACCGAGCGGCGACACCGCTCCCATCCCCGTAATTACAACGCGGCGCATGATGTATTCCCGTTCTGATATAATGGGCGAGCAGCCTGAATCCTGCGGGGATCAGGCGGTCGCGACCTTCTTGTCTTTTGAAATCGCCAGCACGATCAGCGCTGCAATAATACATAGCGCACCTGCCGCGAAAAAGGCAGGCAGATAGCTGAGCAGTACCGTGCGCGACAGGCCAGCGCCGAATGCCGCCGTTGCTGCGCCTAACTGATGGCCGGCGAAGATCCAGCCGAACACCAGACCCGCGCGTTCGGGGCCGAACTTGGATGCGGTGAGGCGCACCGTCGGCGGCACGGTGGCAATCCAGTCCAGACCATAGAACAACGCGAACAGCGACAGGCCATAGAACGAGAAGTCGGTAAACGGCAATGCCAGCAGCGACAGGCCGCGCAGGCCGTAATACCAGAACAGCAGGTAGCGATTGTCATACCGGTCAGACAGCCAGCCTGACGCGATGGTACCGACGAAATCGAACACGCCCATGGCCGCAAGCAGTCCGGCCGCCTGAATCTGCGGGATGCCGAAGTCGAGGCACATCGGGATCAGGTGAACCTGGACCAACCCGTTGGTGCTGGCGCCGCAGATGAAGAAGGTTGCAAACAGGATCCAGAATACCTTGGTCTGGGCAGCATCGCGCAGGGCACCGAGCGCGGCCGCCATGATCGGCGAGGTGTTCGGTGGCGGGACGGCCAGCGGTTCGGTGCTGGTGTCGCCATAGGGGCGAATGCCGATGTCGCTGGGACGGTCCCGCATCACGAGCAGCACGCCGAGGGCGGCAACAGCCAGCATCACGCACATCAGCGCCAGTGCCCAGCGCCAACTCGAATGCTCGGTAATGCTGGCGAGGATCGGCAGAAAGATCAGCTGGCCGGTGGCCGCGCTCGCAGTGAGGATACCCACGACGAGGCCACGGCGTGCGCTGAACCAGCGCGCTGCGACGGTGGCGCCGAGCACCAGCGCGGTCATGCCGGTGCCAATACCAACGGCGACGCCCCAGAGCGCCATGAGCTGCCAGACCTGCGTCATCCCGAGCGACAAGATGAGGCTTGCCGCAACGACGAGCAGGGCAATCAGCGTGACGTTACGCAAGCCATAACGGTTCATCAGCGCGGCAGCGAACGGCGCCATAAGGCCGAACAGCACGAAACGGATCGACATGGCCGAGGAAATCTCCGCGGTGCTCCAGCCGAATTCCTTCTGCAGCGGCACGATGAATACACCAGGCGCGCCAACCGCCGCGGCGCTGACCAGCGCCGTCACGAAGGTCACGGCGATCATCGCCCATCCATAGTGAATGTTGCGGCGGGCGAGGGCAGTCGAGAGCCATCCGGAAATCATCGGTAATCCTGCAATCAACGAGAATAGGCGTCGCGACGACCATCGCCGCGACGATCATATCTGGGAAAAGCGTGTCAGTGAACGATGCGTTCGATGGCGATCGCGGTGGCTTCACCGCCGCCGATGCACAGCGCCGCGACGCCGCGTTTCAGCCCTCTGGCTTCCAGTGCATGCAGCAGCGTCACGATCAGCCGCGCGCCGGTGGCGCCGATGGGATGGCCCAGTGCGCAAGCGCCGCCATTGACGTTGAGCTTCTCACGAGGGATGCCAAGGTCGCGTTGCGCGGCCATCGGCACCACGGCGAAGGCTTCGTTGATCTCGAACAGATCCACATCGCCGACGCTCCAGCCGACCTTGTCGAGCAATTTGCGGATTGCCGGAATGGGGGCAGTCGTGAACCATTGCGGTTCCTGGCTGTGCGTGGCGTGGCCATGGATCACGGCCAGCGCGGGCAGGCCCTCACGATCCACGAGGGAACGTTTGGCCAGCACCAGGGCAGCAGCGCCATCGGCATTGGCGGACGAAGCGGCGGGCGTGATGGTGCCGTTGCTGCGGAAGGCTGGTTTGAGGTTCGGGATCTTGGCAGGATCGACCTTCAGCGGATGTTCGTCATTGGCGATCTCGCGCGGTCCGGACTTCTCAACGATGGTCAGTGGCGTGATCTCTGCCTTGAAGGCGCCGCTCTCCACCGCCTTGCGCGCGCGCGTCAGCGTTTCGATCGCATAGGCATCCTGATCTCCACGCGTGAACTGATAGGCCTCAGCGGTGGCTTCGCCGAAGTCACCCATCGAGCGACCGACCTCATAGGCATCCTCAAGCCCATCCATCAGCATGTGATCGATGATGCGATCATGGCCGACGCGGTAACCGCCGCGTGCCTTCTGCAGCAAATAGGGCGCATTGGTCATGCTCTCCATGCCGCCGGAGACGACGATCTCGGCCGAACCGGCATGGATGATGTCGTGGGCAAGCATGGTCGCCTTCATGCCGGAGCCGCAGACCTTGTTGATCGTGGTGGCCCCTGTGGCATCCGGCAGCTTGGCGCCTCGGGCGGCCTGACGGGCAGGCGCCTGACCCTGGCCTGCGGGAAGCACGCAGCCCATGAAGACTTCGTCGATGCGCTCGGGTGTCAGTTTTGCGCGTGCCACGGCGGCACCGATGACGTGGCTGCCGAGCTTGTGGCCGGAGAAGGGCGATAGTTCGCCCTGGAAGCGGCCGAGCGGGGTGCGAGTGGCCGAGACGATGACGACCGGATCTGAAGCTGCGGACATGATGGAGGCTCCTTCGCGCAAGCGCGGGTCATTTGGATGACACTCATCATATGATGCGCTGCAAGATACGCAATGCCGGCCTGTGCAAAATTCTCGTGAGGTCGAGCTGCTAGCGCTTGCGGTTGATGAAACCCTGCATCAGTCGCTGCGGCTCGCCGGTCAGATAGGCCTCGCCGAACACGCCGACGCTGAGATTGACGGATTCCTTCAGCGGCAGCTCTTCCCACTGTTTCAGCAGGGCTTTTTGCGACCGCATGGCCTCGGGTCCACACTCGAGTATGGCTTCAATCGTCTTTTCGACTTCGGCATCGAGCGCGCCTTCGGCCGCAACCACATCGACCAGACCCCAATTGAGCGCGGTCGGTGCATCGATGGTGGCGGCGGTCATGATCAGCCAGCGCGCACGGCCCCAACCGATCAGGCGCGGCAAGAGGGCAGCGTGAATCACCGAGGGAATACCGACCCTGACCTCGGGCATGGCATATTTGGAATCGTGCGAAGCGATCCGGAAATCGCAGGCGGCAGCGAATTCGAGGCCGCCGCCCAAGCACCAGCCCGGGATGCGGGCAATCACGGGTGCAGGAAACGCCCGCGCAGCCTCGCAGAGATCGCGCAAGCCGGAAATGAACTTCTCGGCGGAGGCCTGATCCAGCGTCGCCATTTCCTTGATGTCGGCGCCGCCAATCATGCTCTTTTCGCTCTGGCCGGCGATGACAAGCGCGCGAATGGCGCGTTCCGTGGCCAATACCTCGATGCCTTCGCGAACGCCCTTGATTGCGGCTGAATTGAGAATATTGAGTGAGCCGGCGTTGCAGATCGTCAGCCGAACTATACCTCGCGGGTCACGTTCGACGCCGCAATGGGGATTGAGCATATGCATGAAATCGTTTCGTCCCTTGGTATTCCTTTGGGCCGGCGCGGATCGCCGGTCTTGTCCTATCAATTCCCCGTCAAACTGCGTTGTTGTCAAGGCCTGCGGCCAAGCGCGCGTTGCGCGCGCGAGGCGGTGCGGGTAATATGATCGACATCATCTATTTGTCTTGAATGGACCGCTGATGCGCTATTCCAAGGAACACAAGCTCGAGACGCATGCGCGGATCGTGAAGAAGGCTTCGGTGCGTTTGCGCGAAAAGGGCGCGCATGGCATCGGCGTGGCTGACCTCATGAAGGACGCGGGTCTCACCCATGGCGGCTTCTACGCGCATTTCGATTCGCGCGAGGCGCTGGTGATCGAAGCTTTTGCCTATGCGATGGACCGCTCGACCGACCGCTGGCGTCAGCTGGCCGGGCAGGCACCACCGGACCAGCGTCTGGCCACGTTCGTGGACTTCTACCTGTCGTCGCAGCACCGCGACAATCCCGGCCACGGCTGCGCCGTTCCCGCCTTGGGCGCGGAGATCGCGCGCGAGAGCCCCAAGACGCGTAAGGTGTTTGCCACCAAGCTCGATCAGATGATCGAGATGATGTCCGAGCAGTTTCACGGCGGACCGAGTAAACCGGCGCGCAAACAGGCGATGGCGGCGCTTGCAACCATGATGGGCACCATCGTGCTCGCCCGCGCCGCCGGCAATGGCGAGTTGTCCGAAGAGCTTTTGAGCGCTGGCCGCGAGGCCGTGCTGGGGCGTGCTGCAGCGCCGAAGCCTGCGGCGTCCAAGGCTGAGGCTCCCAAGAGCGCGGCTAGAAAGCCGACCGCGAAAAAGGCGGCGACCAAGGCTATGTCTCCCGCCAAGAACTGATAATCGGCGCACTGCCTGCGACATTGTCGCGGCGGTGACATTCTGACAGGGCGAAACTGCAGCGAGCCTGCAATTTCGCAAATCCGTCGCGCGTGCAGGGCCTTTCCAAACGCCTTAAAGCCTGATCAACATCGGGCCAAATTTGGCTCCCAGGAGGAACGCATGCGCACGATCGGACATTTCATCGGCGGCCGCGAGGTCAAGGGCAAGTCGGGGCGTTTCGCCGACGTTTTCGAGCCGATGACCGGCGAGGTTCAGGCCAAGGTTGCGCTGGCCAGCAAGGCCGAGATGCGCGCCGCGGTGCTCAATGCCGCCGAGGCGCAGGTCGCCTGGGGCAACACCAACCCGCAGCGCCGCGCGCGTGTGCTGATGAAGTTCCTCGAACTCGCCAATCGCGACTACGACAAGCTGGCCGATTGCCTGGCGCGTGAGCATGGCAAGACCGTGCCGGACGCCAAGGGCGACATTCAGCGCGGCCTCGAAGTGATCGAATTCGCCTGCGGCATTCCGCATCTGATGAAGGGCGAATACACCGAAGGCGCCGGTCCGGGCATTGACATTTATTCGATGCGGCAGGCGCTCGGCGTCGTCGCGGGCATCACGCCGTTCAACTTCCCGGCGATGATCCCCATGTGGAAATTCGGCCCGGCAATCGCCTGCGGCAACGCCTTCATCCTGAAGCCCTCGGAGCGCGATCCCGGCGTGCCGATGATGCTCGCCGCACTGATGATCGAAGCCGGTCTGCCGCCGGGCATCCTCAATGTCGTCAACGGCGACAAGGAAGCCGTCGACGCAATCCTCGACGACGAAGACATCAAGGCTGTCGGCTTCGTCGGCTCGTCGCCGATCGCCCAGTATATCTATGAGCGCGCTGCGGCGACCGGCAAGCGCGCTCAATGCTTCGGCGGCGCCAAGAACCACGCCATCATCATGCCCGATGCGGATATGGACCAGACCGTCGATGCGCTGATCGGCGCCGGCTACGGCTCCGCCGGTGAGCGCTGCATGGCGATCTCGGTGGCGGTACCTGTTGGCAAGACCACGGCCGACCGCCTGATGGAAAAACTCATCCCGCGCGTCGAGAGCCTGAAGATCGGCACCTCCGTGGATCCGTCGGCCGATTTCGGTCCGCTGGTGACCAGGGAAGCCGTCGACCGCGTCAAGAACTATGTCGATATCGGCATCAAGGAAGGCGCCACGCTCGCCGTCGATGGCCGTGGCTTCAAGATGCAGGGCTACGAGAACGGCTTCTATATGGGTGGCTGTCTGTTCGACAACGTCACCAAGGACATGCGTATCTACAAGGAAGAGATCTTCGGGCCCGTGCTGTCGGTGGTGCGTGCCCACGATTACGAAGAAGCTCTCGCGCTGCCGTCGGATCATGACTACGGCAACGGCGTTGCGATCTTCACCCGTGACGGTGACGCTGCGCGCGACTTCGCGGCCAAGGTCAATGTCGGCATGGTCGGCATCAACGTGCCGATCCCGGTGCCGATTGCCTATTACACCTTCGGTGGCTGGAAGAAGTCCGGCTTCGGCGATCTCAACCAGCATGGTCCGGATTCGATCCGCTTCTACACCAAGACCAAGACGGTCACCGCGCGCTGGCCATCGGGTGTCAAGGAAGGCGCCGAGTTCTCGATCCCGTTGATGAAGTAAGAACACGCAAGCGGCCCGGCGCTCCCAAAGGTGGTGCACCGGGCCGTTTCATTTTCCCGGCTGATCAACAATCAACAAGAAGGGCGTGATGCAATTCGCTCTCGATGAGGAACAGACCGCCGTTCGCGACATGGCGCGCGAATTTGCTGCGGAAAAGATCGCTCCCTTTGCGCTCAAATGGGATGAAGACAAGCATTTCCCGAAAGAGGTGATGCGCGAAGCCGCGCTGCTCGGCATGGGCGGCATCTACATCCGTGACGATGTCGGCGGCTCCGCACTGACGCGTTTCGACGCCGCGCTGATCTTTGAAGCGCTGGCGACCGGCTGTCCGACCACCTCGGCCTTCATTTCGATCCACAACATGGCGTCGTGGATGATCGATTCATATGGCAGCGAAGCGCAGCGCCAGAAGTGGCTGCCGCGTCTCTGCACCATGGAGCTACTGGCGAGCTACTGCCTGACTGAGCCAGGCTCGGGATCGGATGCGGCGGCGCTGCGCACCCGCGCTGTCGTGGACGGCGATCACTATGTTCTTAAAGGGCAGAAGCAATTCATTTCCGGCGCTGGCGACACCGACGTCTATGTCGTGATGGTGCGCACCGGCGGCGAGGGAGCGGGCGGCGTCTCGACCATCGTGGTAGAAGCCGGCACGCCCGGTCTGTCGTTCGGCAACAACGAACGCAAGATGGGCTGGAACGCGCAGTCCACACGCGCGGTGATCTTCGAAAATTGCCGCGTGCCGATTGCCAACCGGCTGGGTGACGAGGGCATCGGCTTCAAGATCGCCATGGCCGGCCTCGACGGTGGTCGTCTCAACATCGCTGCGTGCTCGCTTGGTGGCGCGCAGTCTGCGCTCGACAAGTCGCTGAGCTACATGAAGGAGCGGAAGGCGTTCGGCAAGCGACTCGACGAATTCCAGGCGCTGCAGTTTCGTATCGCCGACATGGCGACCGAGCTGGAAGCCGCACGCACCTTCCTGTGGCGAGCGGCGGCGGCGCTGGACCGCAAGGATGCCGATGCCGGCATGCTCTGTGCTATGGCCAAGCGCTTCGGCACCGATATCGGTTTCGAGGTCGCCAACGACGCGCTGCAGCTGCATGGCGGCTATGGTTATCTCGCCGAATACGGCATCGAGAAGATCGTGCGCGATTTGCGGGTGCACCAGATCCTCGAAGGCACCAATGAAATCATGCGGCTGATTGTGTCGCGCAAGTTGATCGAGGGCGCGCGATGAACTCCGACGTTGTGACCGAAGCCGGCGACCTCATCGTCGAGCGCGCAGGCGCGGCCGGTGTGATCCGCCTGAACCGGCCGAAGGCGCTGAATGCGCTGACGCTGGAGATGACGCGTGAGATCGCGACGGCGCTCGATATGTTTGAGGCCGATCCGAAGGTTGCGCTGATCATTCTGGAAGGTGCGGGCGAACGGGGATTGTGTGCCGGGGGTGATATCCGCGGTCTCTATGAGAGCGCCAAGGTCAAAGGCGATCTCGGCAAGATCTTCTGGCGCGAGGAATATATCGTCAACGCGAGGATTTCGAAGTACCCGAAGCCTTATGTCGCCTACATGGATGGTTTCGTGATGGGCGGCGGCGTCGGTCTGGCCGGCCATGCCAGCCACCGCATCGTTACCGAGAAGACCAGGATGGCGATGCCGGAAGTGGGCCTCGGCTTCTTCCCGGACGTCGGCGGTACATGGCTGTTGTCGCGCGCGCCGGGCGAACTCGGGACGTATTTCGGTCTGACCGGACTGACAGCAAATGGTGCCGATGCGCTTGCTGCACATATGGCGGACGTCCTGATCGACACCGTCAATTGGCCGGCATTGCGCGAGGCGCTGACAAAGCTGTCGGCGGGGGCCGATGCAGCGTCGGTGATGACGGCACTCAAGAAGTTTGCAGCTCCGGAACAAACCGGTCCAGTTACGGCGCAGCGTGCGCTGATCGATCGCGCTTTCGCCCATGACAGCGTCGAGGAGATCGTGGCTGCGCTTGAGCAGGACGGTTCAGATTTCGCGCTGGCGACACTCAAGGCCATGTCCGACAAGTCACCGCGGGGGCTCAAGGTTACCCTGAAGCTGCTGCGGCTCGCGCGTGCATCGAAGTCACTCGAGGAATGTCTGTCGCGCGAATATCTCGCGGCGCTCGAGGTGTTCGATAGCGCCGACTTCGTCGAGGGCGTGCGCGCTGCCATCATCGACAAGGATCGTAATCCAACATGGCAGCCGCCGGATCTCAGGAGCGTGACGCCGGAGATCGTGGCGCGCTATCTGGCCAAACGGGATGTTGAGCTGACCTTCTGAAGGTCGAGCGTTCTGAACGAAAGTTGGATTTCGTCGTTTTCATCAGGCTTTAAAAACAAACAAACGATCACGAGGGCAGGACATGACCAGCATTGCATTCATCGGTCTCGGCAATATGGGTGGCCCGATGGCCGCCAATCTGGTCAAGGCAGGCCACAAGGTCACCGGTTTCGACCTCGTTGAGGCGTCCCGCGCGCAAGCCAAGGCCGATGGCGTGACCATCGCCGACAAGGCGGTTGATGCCGTGAAGGGAGCCGAGGTCATCATTACCATGTTGCCCGCCGGCAAACATGTGGTGTCGGTCTGGAGCGAGGTCATTCCCGCAGCCGCCAAAGGCGCGCTGATGATCGATTGCTCGACCATCGATGTGGAAAGCGCACGCAAGGCGCATGAACTGGCGGCTGCGCAGAAGCTGCCATCGGTCGATGCGCCGGTCTCGGGTGGCACCGGCGGCGCCAAGGGCGCGACACTGACCTTCATGGCCGGCGGCGATGCCACGGCGTTCGCGTCGGCCAAGCCGATCCTGGAAGCCATGGGCAAGAAGATCGTCCATTGCGGCGATGCCGGCGCGGGGCAGGCGGCCAAGATCTGCAACAACATGATCCTTGGCATTTCCATGATCGGCGTCAGTGAAGCCTTCGTGCTCGCCGAGAAGCTGGGTCTGTCGCATCAGGCGCTGTTCGATGTGGCGTCGACCTCGTCGGGCCAGTGCTGGTCGCTGACGACCTATTGCCCGGTGCCGGGACCGGTGCCGACATCACCAGCCAATAACGAATATAAGCCCGGCTTCGCCGCGGCGCTGATGCTCAAGGATCTCAGGCTGTCGCAGGAGGCCGCGAAAGCGGCCGGCGCCCGGACGCCGCTCGGCGCCCATGCCGAGAGCATCTACGAGACCTACGAGAAGGAAGGTCACGGCGGTGATGACTTCTCGGGGATCATTCATCACCTCAGGCATTTGATGCCGAAATAGCGAGAACGTCGGCATGACCACGTTCAAGCAGGCCCGAGCCTTCCTTCTCGAACACCGCACCGACTACGACACAGCCGTTGCCGGCTTTCGCTGGCCCGATCCGGTCGACTTCAACTGGGCGCTCGACTGGTTCGACGCCGAACTCGCCCATGATCCCGTCGGCAAGCACCGGACCGCGCTCTGGATCGTCGATGCGGCCGCCAGCCGCGAGACGAAGTTGTCGTTCGAGGTGCTGTCACGGCGCTCCAATCAGGTTGCCAATTTCCTGCGCGCGCAGGGGCTGAAGCGCGGCGATCATCTGTTGTTGCTGCTCGGCAATGTGGTGCCGCTGTGGGAGACCATGCTGGCGGCGATCAAGCTCGGCGTCGTCATCATTCCCGCCACCACGCTGCTGACGCCGGATGAATTGCAGGACCGGCTCGATCGCGGCCGCGCCAGGCTCGTGGTGGCGGCAGAGGATCAGGTCGCCAAGTTCGGCAGCCTGAAGACTGACGGCATCGGCCAGATCGTCGTCAACGCCACGTCGCCACATGACGGCTGGCTCGCCTTCGAAAGCTCCGCGGATTTCCCCGATACATTCACACCGGATGGTCCGACCAAAGCCGACGATCCGATGTTGCTCTATTTCACCTCGGGCACGACCGCGAAGCCGAAGCTCGTGCGGCACAGTCAGCGCAGCTATCCCGTCGGCGGACTTTCGACGATGTTCTGGATCGGACTGCAGCCGGGCGATGTGCATCTCAATATCTCCTCTCCGGGCTGGGCCAAGCATGCCTGGAGCTGCTTCTTTGCGCCATGGAATGCCGGCGCCACGGTGTTCGTGGTCAACCAGCCGCGCTTCGACGCCAAGGGCCTGCTCGCCACCATCGGACGCTGCGGTGTGACGACGCTGTGCGCGCCGCCGACGGTGTGGCGGCTGTTCATTCAGGAGAAGCTTGCGACGTTCAAGGTCGCGCTGCGCGAGGTCTGCGGCGCCGGCGAGCCGCTCAATCCGGAAGTCATCGATCAGGTCAAGGCGGCCTGGCGTCTCACCATTCGCGACGGCTATGGCCAGACCGAGACAACGGCGCTGGCTGGCAATTCGCCGGGCCAGATCGTCAAGGTCGGCTCCATGGGCCGTCCGCTGCCGGGCTACAAGGTCCGCGTTGTCGATGCCGATGGCAATCCGGCGAAGGAGGGCGAGGTCAGTCTCGTGCTTGGCATCGATCGCCCGGCAGGACTGATGCAGGGGTATCAGGCCGAAGACGGTAGCGTCAGCGGTGCAAGCGGCGACGTCTATCGCAGTGGTGATGTCGTGTTCGTCGATGACGACGGCTATCTGACTTTCGTCGGTCGCTCCGACGATGTGTTCAAATCGTCGGACTATCGCATCAGCCCGTTCGAACTGGAGAGCATTCTGCTCGAACACGATGCCGTGGCTGAGGCCGCCATCGTGCCGAGTCCCGATCCGATCCGGCTCGCCATCCCCAAGGCCTATGTGTTGCTGATCGGCGATACCGCGCCGTCAAAGGCGACGGCGTTGTCGATCTATCAGCATCTGCATGTGCGTCTGGCGCCGTTCAAACGTATACGTCGGATCGAGTTCGTGACCGAGCTGCCGAAGACGATTTCGGGCAAGATTCGCAGGGTCCATCTGCGTCGGCTCGAACATGCCGACGATCGCAGCGATCCTCTTCGCGGCGTCGAGTTTCGAGAAGAGGATTTCCCTGAATTGCAAGCACTCCGCGCGGCGGGATCGCAAGAGGGCGAGCGGTAATTTGTCGCCCTTTGCATGGCTGCAGCGCGCAATTTCGCTTGGCGTCGGGGTGTGCGCTGTGGAATCTGCGCCCGCAACGCAACTGGATTTTGAGGACTGAGACTGAATGAGCGCGATGATTGAACGTGATGCCTATATCGCCATGGTGGGCAAGGAAGTCGGCGTGTCGCCCTGGCATGTCATGGACCAGAAGCGCATCGATGCGTTCGCCGCGGCGACGGAGGATTTTCAGTTTATCCATGTCGATTCCGCGCGTGCCCGCGAAACGCCGTTCGGCTCGACCATTGCACATGGCTTTCTGACCATGTCGATGCTCTCGGTGTTCTCCTATGAGGCTCTGCCGCAACTCGCCGACGTCGCCATGGGCGTGAACTACGGCACCGACAAAGTGCGCTTCGTGTCGCCGGTTAAAGCCGGTACGCGCATTCGCGGCCGCTTCACGCTGACCGAAGCGACGTTGCGCAAGCCCAAGGAATTGTTCACGCGCACCAGCGTGAGTGTCGAGATCGAAGGCGAGGACAAGCCGGCGCTGGTCGCCGACTGGCTCGGCCTTGTCTATTTCAATTGAGGAGAGTTCCAAATGACCATTCGATTTGACGGCCGCGTCGCCATCGTCACAGGCGCCGGCAATGGACTGGGCCGCGCCCATGCGCTGGGCCTTGCGAAGCTCGGCGCCAAGGTCGTCGTCAACGATTTCGGCGGCGCGCGCGATGGTACCGGCGGTTCGCTGACGGCGGCGGAAACCGTGGTCGAGGAAATCCGCGCAGCCGGCGGCACGGCGATGCCCGATGGCGCTGATGTCTCCAACTTCGAGCAGGTCAAGGCGATGGTCGACAAGGCCACCAAGGAGTGGGGCAGCGTCGACCTGATGTGCGCCAATGCCGGAATCCTCCGCGACAAGTCGTTCGCCAAGATGGAGCTTGCCGATTTCGCCAAGGTGCTCGACGTGCATCTCACCGGCACTTTCTATTGCTGCAAGGCCGTGTGGGCCGGTATGCGCGCGCGCAACTATGGGCGCATCGTGCTCACCACCTCGTCGTCTGGTCTGTATGGCAACTTCGGGCAGGCCAATTACGGTGCTGCCAAGACTGGCATGGTCGGCCTGATGAATGTGCTCGCCGAGGAAGGCCGCAAGACCGACATCCGCGTCAATATCGTGTCCCCGACGGCAGCCACGCGGATGACCGAGGAACTGTTGCCAGCGCAGGCGCTGCAGCTGATGAAGCCCGAAGCGATCACGCCGGCAGTCGAATATCTACTGAGCGAGAATGCGCCGACCAAGACCATCATGGGCGCCGGTGCAGGCTCCTTTGCGGTGATCAAGATTCTGGAAAGCGAAGGTGTCAATTTCGCTGAAGCTGACTGGAGCCCGGACACGATTGCCGCGCATTTCGCTGACATTAGTGATATGTCGAAGGCCAAGGCGCTGGAAGGCGCGTTCCATCAGACCCAGAAGTATGTCGAGCAGGCCGCCATTCGCTTGGGCGTGAAGATCTGACCGGCGGCTTCGCCACTGCGTGAGACCGTGACCGAGCCAGTGAAGAACCAAGTTGCGGTCATTGGCGCGGGTCCTGCGGGGCTGATGGCGGCCGAAGTGCTGAGCCGTGGCGGCGCTGCCGTCACGGTCTATGACGCGATGCCGTCGGCCGGCCGCAAGTTCCTGATGGCCGGGCGCGGCGGGCTCAATCTCACTCATAGCGAACCGCTGCCGGAATTTCTGAAGCGCTATGGCGCGGCGGAAGCGCGGCTCGCGCCGTCGGTCTCGGCCTTCACGCCGCAGGCGCTGCGCGACTGGAGCGAGGCGCTGGGGCAGCCGACATTCGTCGGCTCCAGCGGCCGGGTGTTTCCGCAGGCCTTCAAGGCATCGCCATTGCTGCGCGCGTGGCTGCGGCGGCTGGACGAGAGTGGCGTTCAATTCGCGTTTCGGCATCGGTGGACCGGATGGGACGGCGAGGGGCGTTTGATATTCCAAACATCGGACGGCTCGCGTGCGATCGCCTGCAAGAGCGTGGTTCTCGCGCTCGGCGGCGCGAGCTGGCCGCGGCTTGGCTCGGACGGCGCATGGGTCGATGTGCTGGCGGCAAAGGGCGTGAGTATCGCGCCGCTGCGCCCGGCCAATTCCGGCTTTACGGTTGCGTGGTCTGAGATATTCAAGGATCGCTTTGAAGGCCAGCCGCTGAAGGGCGTTGCGCTGTCGTTCGGTGCGCACAGTGTGCGCGGCGAAGCGATGGTGACACGTGCGGGTATCGAGGGCGGCGGCATCTATGCGCTGTCGTCGGTGTTGCGTGAGGCTGTTATCGCGGATGGCAAGGCGACGTTGAAGATTGCTCTGCGACCTGATCTCGACGCAGGTGAACTAACGACGAAGCTCGCAGCATCACGCGGCAAGCAGTCGTTTTCCAACTTCCTGCGCAAGGCGATCCATCTGTCGCCGGTGGCCATTGGGCTGTTGCAGGAAGTCGCCATCGCGGAGGGAATTCAACTGGCGTCATTGCGGCCGGAGAAGCTGGCTGCCTTGATCAACGCCGTTCCGGTGATGCTGAACGGCGTCGCGTCGATCACGCGCGCGATTTCGACGGCGGGCGGCATCTCGTTCGACGAGATCGACGATGCCTTCATGTTGAAGCGCATGCCCGGCACGTTCGTCGCCGGCGAGATGCTCGACTGGGAAGCGCCAACCGGCGGTTATCTACTGCAAGCGTCCTTTGCGACGGGCGCAGCGGCCGGTGAGGGCACGCTGCGTTTTCTCTCGCGCTAGCGCAGCTTACCACGCGCCGCCACTGGCAGCGTGCCGATGATCTCGTCACCGCGGACCATCACCACTTCATCGAACATGTTGACGACCACGCAGACATGGTTCGGCACGATGCGGACGACGTCGCCGACATTGGGACGCGTATTGCTGCGCCCGAGGTCGAGGAAGCCATGCTCCTCGGCGAAGCGCGCGATCTTGGCTTCCGGGTGTTCGAGGATCAGGCCATAGCCATCGAGACCGCCGGTGTCCGGCGTCAGCGTCTTCGAGCCGGCATCGAGGATGCCGCGTTCCGGACCGGCGCGGCTGACCACGGTCGAATAGACATTGAGCGCGCAGTCGTCCCAGGTGGCAGAACCTGCGGCGACCTGCATGCGGTCGTTGTAGATATAGGTACCGAAGCGATGTTCGGTGGCACCCTTGAGCGAGCCGACATTCTTCAGGTTCGGCGTGCCGCCTGTCGAGACGATTGTCGGCTCAAGACCGAGCGCGCGAACGCCGGCCAGCGCTTCGTCGTAGAATTTCTGCGCGTCGGTCCAGCCGGTTTCGGTCGGATACAGCATGAAGCCGGCGAAGGTCAGGCCCTTCGAGGCGGCGATCTCCTTGGCCAGCGCAATCGCCTCGGCGGGCGTCTCGACGCCGGCGCGCTTGCGGCCGGTATCGCATTCGACGACGACGTTGAGATTGCGGCCGGAGATTGCCGCGGCTTTCGGCAGATCGCCGATGACGACCGAGTTGTCGGCGGCCACGGTGACTTTCGCTTTCGCCTGCAGCGCGCCGAGCCGCGCCATCTTCTCGTCGCCGAGCAGGTTGTAGCTGATCAGGATGTCGTCGATCCCGGCATCGGCCATGATCTCGGCTTCGCCGAGCTTCTGGCAGGTGATGCCTTTGGCGCCGGCTGCGATCTGCATCTTCGCGATGACCGGGCTCTTATGCGTCTTGATATGCGGCCGGTTGGCGACGCCGACATCATCGCAGACCTTCTGGATGCGCGCGATGTTGCGCTCGACGCGATCCATGTCGATGACGAGGGCGGGCGTGCCGTATTCGTTGGCGATCTTGGCTGCAAGCGATGTGGTCATTTCGTTAGTCTCCTGCGCGTGTTCTGTTCGCAAAACCGGTGCCCACTTTTGCGGAACACGCGCTACGCGTTCTCGATCTCTTCGCGGAGCATTTCCAGCTCCAGCCATTGCTCTTCGGAGTCCTGCAATTCCTTCTGCGCCTTTGAGAGCGCAGCGGTTGCGGTGTCGAACTTCTTGCGATCCTTCTTGTAGAGATTGGGATCGTCGAGATGGCGCTGCTGCTTGGCGATTTCGGAGCGCAAATTGTCCATCGCCTTCGGCAGGGTGTCCAGCGCGTGCTTGTCCTTGAAGTTCAGCTTGCGCTTCGCGGCAGGCTTGGACGAGTCCGACTTGCCATTGCCTCTGGCGGCAACGGCCTCGGTCTTCGCCTCGCGCTTCAAATCGGCGCCTCGCTGCGCCAGCATGTCGGTGTAGCCGCCGGCATATTCCATCCACTTGCCGTTGCCTTCCGGTACGATCACCGATGTCACCACGCGATCGAGGAAGTCGCGGTCATGGCTGATCAGGATCACGGTGCCCGGATAATCGCTCAGCATTTCCTCGAGCACGTCGAGGGTTTCGAGATCGAGGTCGTTGGTCGGTTCGTCCAGCACCAGCACATTGGACGGCTTGGCCAGCGCGCGCGCCAGCATGAGCCGGCCGCGTTCACCGCCGGACAGCACTTCCAGCGGCGTGCGCATCTGCTCCTGCCCGAACAGGAAGTCCTTCATGTAGCCGACCACATGCTTGGGCTGGCCGTTGACCATCACGTGGTCGCCACGTCCACCCGTCAGCGCTTCCGCCAGCGTGGTCTTCGGGTTGAGGCTTTCGCGATGCTGGTCGAGCGTCGCCATCTCGATATTGGCGCCGAACCGGACGGTGCCGGAATCCGGCGGCTCGGTGCCGGTCAGCATGTTGATCATCGTGGTCTTGCCGGCGCCGTTGGGGCCGACCACGCCGATGCGGTCGCCACGCTGCACGCGGATCGAGAAGTCGTCGACGATCTTGCGGTCACCGTAAGTGCGCGAGATATTCTTGGCCTCGAAGATCAGCTTGCCGGATTTCTCGGCTTCGGCGGCGGCGAGCGACGCGTTGCCGGTGGCGCCGCGATAGTCGCGGCGCTGCGCGCGTAGTTCGTGCAGGCCGGCAAGGCGCTTGACGTTGCGCTTGCGGCGGCCGGAGACGCCGTGGCGCAGCCAGTGTTCTTCATTGACGATCTTGCGGTCGAGCTTGTGCTGGTCACGTTCTTCTTCGGCGAGCACGTCGTCGCGCCATTCCTCGAACGCGCTGAAGCCCTTGTCGATCTGGCGGATCTGGCCGCGGTCGAGCCAGGCGGTCGCGCGCGACAAATTGCTGAGGAAGCGGCGGTCATGGCTGATCAACACCAGCGCACATCTGCGACTGGCCAGTTCGCCTTCGAGCCATTCGATGGTGGTGAGATCGAGATGGTTGGTCGGCTCGTCCAGCAACAGGATGTCGGGCTCGGGCGCCAGCACGCGGGCGAGCGCCGTGCGGCGCGCTTCACCGCCGGAGAGGTTTTCCGGGTTCTCGTGGCCGGTGAGGCCGAGCTGCTCGAGCAGATACTGCGCCTGATAGATATTGTGGCCGTCGCCCATGCCGGCTTCGACGTAAGCGAGTGTCGTCGGATAGCCGGAGAAGTCCGGCTCCTGCGGCAGATACTGTACGGTAGCGCCGGGCTGCACGAAGCGGCTGCCCTTGTCGTTGTCGACGATGCCGGCAACGATTTTCAACAGCGTCGATTTGCCGGAGCCGTTGCGGCCGATGAGACAGACGCGCTCGCCTTGGCTGACCGAGAGTTCGACGCCATTCAGGAGCGGCGTGCCGCCGAAGGTCAGGAAGATGTCTTTGAGCTGGATAAGCGGAGGAGCCATAAGATCAGTTCAACTTTGTTTCGGCGCGGGCGCAAAGGCCGGGTCGCGCTGGATGCGGCGGATGGTTTGATCCAACGCCGACAGGAACGCCGAGCGGTCGCGCGGCGCGAATGATTTGGGACCACCGGTGATTTCGCCCGATGACCGCAAGTCGGTCATCAGGTTGCGTACCGCGAGCGTCATCCCGATGGATTGTTCTGTGAACGGCTTGCCGTTGGGCGCGATCACCGCGGCGCCCGCTTTGACGCAGCGGCTGGCCAGCGGAATATCGGCTGTGACCACGATATCGCCCTTCTGAGCGCGTTCCGCAATCCAGTCATCGGCCGCATCCATGCCCGAACCTGCGGCAATCCGCTCGATCAGGGGATCGTCGGGCACCCGGATGAAGTTCCCGGCCACAACGGTAACAGGCAGGCTGAAGCGGGCGGCGACGCGGTAAATCTCGTCTTTGACCGGGCAGGCGTCGGCGTCGATATAGATGCGTGTGGTCAAGGGAGCACAAGTTCCACGAAAAGGCAGTCATTTGCGGGTGGGCGATGTGGCGCTGACGCGGGACAGTTCCCCGCCCGTCGCCTTGCCTCGAACATGGTGACGGGTATCATCTCCTGCCAAGGCGAACACTCAATTTCGCGCAGTTTTCGGGAGGAATCATGACCAAACGGCTCGAACCGTACCGTGTTGAGGCGTTTAACACCGCCAAACAGTCCGAAAACAAGATGCATGACGATTCTGTCGCCCGGAAATTCGGCTTCAGCGGCGGGTTGGTGCCTGGCGTCGACGTGCTGGCCTATATGATCCATCCGCCGGTGCAGCACTGGGGACGGGACTTTCTGGAGCGTGGCCTGATCGAGGCCCGTTTCACCAAGCCGGTCTATGACGGCGAGACAGTCGAGGTGGTCGCCGAGGAAGTCGGCGAGGGGCTCGCGCTGAGTGTTGAGGGCGGCGGCGAGATTCGCGCGACCGGCACGGCGTCGCTGACGGCTTTCCCGGTGGTGCCTTCGCTGCAGGATTTTCCGGACACGGCGGCGGTCGCCAGGCGGCTTCCGGTCAATGCCGAATCCTACGCGCTGGACAAGTGGCTCGGCACCGCGCCGCGGGTCTGGCCGGAAGATGGACTTGCCGAATATCTGGGCGAGGTTCGCGAGGCCGATGATCGGTATCTGCGCGAGGGCATCGTGCATCCCGGCGTGCTGCAGCGGATCATGAACAAGGTGCTGGTGGACAATGCGCTGCTCGGGCCGTGGATTCACGTCGGCAGCAGAATGCAGTTATTGGCGACCGCGAACACCGATGACGAGTTGATCGCGCGGGCGAAGGTGACCGCCAATTATGAGAAGAAGGGGCATCGCTTCGTCGAGCTCGATGCGCTCATCGTGGCCAACGGTACGACGCCCGTGGCGCATTGCCAGCATATCGCGATCACTCAGCCGCGCGAGGTCGTGGCGGCGTGATGTTGTAAAGCAGCGGCGCTCTTCCTTTTCCCTCCTCCGAGCGTAGCGAGCGGGGAGGGTGGCGCGTTTGAGAGCGAAGCGAACAAACGTGACGGGTGGGGTGCCCCACGTGAGAGCGTCGCTCGTGGCACCCCCACCCCGGCCTATCGGCCGACCATGGCGGACGAATTCGTCCGCCAGACCCCGCAAGGGGGAGGGATACTTCGCGCTTCGGCGCGTCGTTGCAGATTCAACTATCAAACAGCCAGTGCTCTTCGGACATGCGTTATCGCCCCCATTGTTTGCGGCGCGGGGGCGCCGTCGTGTTTCGCATTCCCGCCCCCCTTTGAGAGGGCGTGCGGAACGCCGGGTGCCCGTTGCACCCTTGGGCCTGACGCGAATGCGGTCTTCCGCAATTTAGAATGCATCAGGACTTTCGGAGGCGCCGAGCGATTGCCCAGCGTTCCGCCTGCGGTGTTTTTTCGGTTGCTTGCACTTTGCCTCAGCGAACGATCCGATCACCGAATTAAAGTCCCAAGGCGATGGGAAGGGAGCCTCAAGCGAATAGGCCGGACACGTTTTGACTTTGGTCGTCCGTCACACTGTCCAGAGTGTCTTTCCATCCCAAGGTCGGCCGTCTCCTTGCCAGTGGCAGTGCTGGCGCAGATCCGTCCTGCCCGAAGACAGACGTCACCCCCAAACCGCGTAACGCCGCATCTCCGGCGTCCACCGCATCCCACCCCGCGAACGTGACGATCGCGATCGCCCCTCTCGGTGGGGCAGGACAGAGGAGAATATAAACCTTATAGGGATGTCGTCAACGGAGGATAGGAAAAAATGTTTAGGTGCCGTGTTGCCGCCCCACACTCGTCATTCCGGGGCGCGGGCGCGCCTTCGCGCACGCGAACCCGGAATCTCAGCATGGGAGTCTCTGGTCAGCGCCAAACACTTCGAGATTCCGGGTTCGCACTACGCGGCTGCGCCGCTTCGTGCGCCCCGGAATGACGAGCTTGGATCAAGATTCCGAGCTCAGTCCGGCCCGGAATGACAAAGTGGGTGATGCTTGGTCGCCCGCTGCTGTCGGATGGGCTATGTCAGAGCGAGATGATGAAGAGGCAACCATGATGACAGATGTTTTTCGGCTGGATCGCTATCTCACGCGGATCGGCTTTGACGGACCGCTTGCGCCGGATCTGGCGACGCTGACGGCCATTCATATCGCTCACGTCAATGCGCTGCCGTTCGAGGGTCTCAATCCGTTGCTGGGCCTGCCGGTCAAGCTGGACATGGCGTCGTTGCAGCACAAGCTCCTTGATAGCCGACGTGGTGGCTATTGCTATGAGCTGAATGCGATGCTGCGGGCCGCGCTCGAGACGATCGGCTTCAAGGTCACGAGCCTCGGCGCTAGGGTGCGCTGGAATGCGCCGCCGGACAGTCCGCTTGGCCCCAGGACGCATATGCTCCTGAAGGTCGATCTTCCGGACGGATCTTATCTGGCCGATACCGGCTTTGGCGCCTGCATACTCGATACACCTCTACGGCTCCTCGTGGGGACCGAGCAGCAAACGGCGATGGGGACCTATCGGCTGATTGAAGCCGATGGCCTGTTGTCGCTGAGTGTGAAGCGGGCGGATGGCTGGCGGACGATGTATGTGTTTGACCTCGCGCCGCAACTGCCGTCGGATTACGAGCTCGGCAACTGGTACACATCGACCAGTCCCTTCGTGCCCTTCACCTCGACGCTGGTGATGGAGCGCGTCAGCAACGGCCGGCGTCATAAACTGGTCAATCGCCACCTGATCACGGAGGGACCTGACGGCGAACCGGTGTCGGAACGCGTGCTCGGCAGCGCTGCGGAGTTGCAGCAGGTTCTCGACGAGACCTTCGGCGTCACGCCGCCGGCATCCGCCGACGAGATATTCGCGGTCATCAGCGCGAACGCAGAGCGCCGTTGACTGCTGCATAATCCCCCATTTCGACCCGATTGCGGCGAATGACGCCTTCGGCTAATTCGCCCCCGGGATCATCACGAGGAACGTCAAATGTCGCTGTCATCCGCCAAGAACTACGCGCTGCGCGCCGCCAAGTCGCAGGACCAGAAGGAGGCCACCGAGCTTTTGTCCAAGGCGATCATGGAATTGACACTGGCGATCGAGGCGCAGGACGCCAAGATCAAGAAGATGAACAAGGGCGCATGATCGGGACGCCGACCTCACCGGATCGCGATTGAAACCTATTGCGCAGCCGCACGTTCAGTATTCCCCACATCAGAGGATACGACATGAGCGCGCTCAGCAAGATCAAAGAACATATGGAAGTCATCGGCGCGGACGGCGTGCACGTCGGCACGGTCGACAAGGTCGAGGGCAACCGCATCAAGCTGACCAAGAAGGACAGCGGCGAGGGCAGCCACAAGGGTCACCATCACTTCATCGATGGCGCTCTGGTCGCCGAGGTTGAGGGCGACAAGGTGCGGCTCTCGGCCAATGGCGACGTCGCCTTTGCCATGGAAGAAGAGAAGTAAGACGGAAAAACCCCGCGGTGTGAACCGCGGGGTTTTCGTTCGGATCACTCAGATGGAGCGAGGTGAGACGCGCCTCACTTCACCTCCATCTGCAGGCCTTCCTTGTCGATGATGGTCTTGAACTTGGCCGTCTCAGCCTCGACGAAGGTCTGGAATTGTTGGGGCGTGCCGTAGTCCGACACGGCGCCCATGGCCGCGATGGTCTTCTTGGTCGCATCCGTGCCGAGCAGAACCTTGATCTGCTCATTGAGCGAGGTCACGGCTTCGGTCGGTGTGCTCTTCGGATAAAATACGCCGAACCATGACGCGACGTCGAACTTCTCCAGCTCGGGCGCGGTCTCGCGCATCGCCGGAACGTTCGGGCACTGGGCATTGCGCTGCTGCGTGGTGACGGCAAGGCCGGTGAGCTTGCCGTCGAGCACCTGGGGCAGTGACGGATAGAGATTGTCGAACAGGATCTGGATGTCGCCAGCGAGGGCCGCCTGCAGCGCAGGACCCGCGCCGCGGAACGGCACGTGCTGCATCTTCAATCCGGTGAGCTGCAACCACCATGCGCCGGTGAGATGCGGGCTCTGGCCGACGCCCGACGAGCCATAGTTCAGCTTGTCCGGATTGGCCTTGATATAGGCGATCAGCTCCGGGATCGTCTTGATCGGCACGCTCGGATGCGCGCAGACGATGTTCGGAATCTTGATCATGTTGGAGACTGCCTGCAACTGATCGCTCTTGTAGGTCAGGTTCTTGAAGATGCTGTAGGCGATGGCGTTAGGGCCGGGATTGCCGACCAGGATGGTGTGGCCATCACCCTTGAGGCGCGCGACTTCGGCGGTGCCGATGGTGCCGCCGCCGCCCGAGCGATTTTCCACCACCACCGACTGGCCCCAGACCGGCTGCAGATGCGCTGCGAGCATACGGCCCATCACGTCGGTGGAGCCGCCGGCTGCAGCGGGCACGATGACGCGGACAGTTTCGGTGGGCTTCCATTCGCCGGCGCCGAGACTCGCGCGCGGCAGGATCGCGGCGCTGGTGATCGCGGCGGCGCCGGTGAGTACCCGGCGACGGGTAACCAGATTGGTCATAGCTTCTTCCCTCGATGGTGTCGTTTTGGTTTTTGATCTTGCTGAAATCGTAATGAGGCAGATGGTGGCGGGCAAGCCGACGTTGGCCACAGCGTAAAGAAAAGCCCCGCAGCGTGTGCTGCGGGGCTCTTGCAATTCAGCGATTTGATAGTTCCGCCTAGCGGAAACTGATCAGCTTGAACAGCGGCGTGAGGTAGCTCATTTCCTGACCGGAGGTCGGCGTGGTGCGGCTGATGAAGTCGAAGATCTTGCCGTCCTGCAGGCCGTAATTGGCGAGCCGGATCACCTTGCGGTTCTTGTCGAAATAGATCGCGATGACGCGCTGGTCGGTGACCTTCTGCGGCATGAACGCGACGGCGCGTTCGGCGCGCTGCGAGATGTAATAGAACACTTCGCCTGATAGCGTGGCGACAGTGGATGGCGTGCCCATCACGATCAGGACCTGATCCTGGCTGGCGCCGATCGGGATCTGCTCCAGCGCGCCGGGGGGCAGGATGTAGCCCTTCTGGAATTGCTCGGCACAGGCGCCCAGCGTAACGCACAGGGCCGCGACCGCGAGTGCGGCGCGCATGCCGCGCCAGCCACGTGTCAGCCGCGCCTTCGCGCTGATGGAGGTCGAAATTGTCATAGCGGAGGGGGTCCCATCCTCTTGATTCTCGGGAAGGCCTTGCTTCCGAAAGACTTGCATCCCGGAAGGCGTTGACGTACCGGGCAGAACCTCTGAATGCAACATGCGCGTGCCCGAGGGGCCCGCCTGAGGAACCCAAGATGGTCTGGCCGTTCAGTCACTTCAGAAAGCCCCCGGCGCCGTTGCGCGGCACCATTGAAGCCATCTATGGCATGATCGTGGCGCAGGCGCGAGAACCCTTGTTTTATCGGGACTTGGGAGCACCGGATACGGTAAACGGGCGTTTCGATATGTTGCTGCTGCACCTGTGGCTGGTGCTGCGCCGGCTGAACCCGAAGGATGAGTCGTCGCAGGGACTTTTCGACAGGTTCTGCAGCGATATGGACGATAACCTGCGCGAACTCGGCACCAGCGATATGAAGGTGCCGAAGAAAATGCGGGAATTCGGCGATGCGTTTTACGGCCGGACAGGCGCCTATGACGCAGCGCTTGGCGCGGGCAGGGAGCCTCTGGCGGCGGCGCTGTCGAAGAATATCTATAGTGGCATGGACATCGAGAACGCCCGGCGTCTCGCTGTTTATGTCGAAGCGGCGAATGCCCGTCTGGGCACGCTGGATGCAACGACACTGACATCAGGCGCGTGGCATTTCCCGTCGCCTGCGGAGACCTTGGTAACGACATGAACAAACCCGACCGCACCGTGGATCTCACGCCGCCCTGGAGCGTGCCCATCGCCGTGATCCAGATCCCGGAAACGGGGCTGGCGCGCGACATCGAGGCCACGCCCGAGGAGCGCAAGCGGATCGCCGAACTCGGTGGCCTCGTCAGCGTGGGCGCCGTGAAAGGCGAACTCCTGCTGAACCCCGTCAAGGGCGGTACGGTGCATGTCACCGGTCGCATCTGGGGCAAGGTCGAGCAGACCTGCGTGGTGACGCTGGACCCGTTGCCGGCCGATTTCGAGGAAGAGATCGACGTGATTTTCGCGCCGCCATCGCAGATTCGCGAACTCGCCGAATCGGTGGACGAGGACGTGGAGAGCGACGAGGAGACCCCGGATCCGCCGGAGCCGATCGAAAACGGTTTGATCGACCTCGGCAAACTGGCGACCGACGCGCTGTTTCTGGGGCTGGACCCGTATCCCCGTAAGCCAGATGCCGTATTCGAGCCGCTGGTGGAGGTTCCGGACCCGGAAGAGCATCCGTTTGCGGCCCTGAAAGCGCTGAAAACCGCCCCTGAGACGCCCCAATCCAAAAAGCCCGGGAAGGGCTGAGACCGGGGTCCGATTCCACGCCCGGTGCGGCTGACGGGACAAAAGCGCCCGGTCAAGATGTTGTATCGGGTCACGGAAACGCTATTGTCCCCGGCCGAAATCGGGTTAATGCCATAACTTCGCCGTCTGCTGCCAAATGCGGCAGACTTCGTCCGCGGCCACGAGCGTCACAGGCCGCAAGAGACAGGTTTCCGGAACGTCCATGCCGAAAAAGGTTCGCATCGCGCTAGACGCCATGGGTGGCGACATCGGCGCATCGGTGGTCATTCCCGGCGCCGCGATTTCGTTGACCCGGCATCCTGACAGTGAGTTCCTGCTGTTCGGTGACAGCGCACTGATCGAGAAAGAACTCGCCAATCATCCGGCACTGAAGGCCGTATCGAAGGTGATCCATACCGACGTTGCCGTCAGCATGCATGACAAGCCGAGCCAGGCGCTGCGCCGTGGCCGCAAGGTCTCGTCGATGTGGCTGGCGATCGAGGCGGTGAAGAAGGATGAGGCCGATGTCGCGATCTCCGCCGGCAACACTGGCGCACTGATGGCGATGGCGCGCTTTTGCCTGCGCATGCTCGACGGTATCGAACGTCCGGGCCTCGCCGCGATCTGGCCGACCACGCGCGGCGACTCGGTGGTGCTCGATCTCGGCGCCACCATCGGCGGCGACGCCAACCATCTGAAGACGCTCGCCGTGATGGGCAGCGCCATGGCCAGCGCGCTGTTCGATCTGGCGCGGCCGACGGTCGGTCTGCTCAATATCGGCGTCGAGGAAATCAAGGGCGGCGACGAAATCCGCGATGCCGCCGAACTGCTGCGCACGGCCAATCTGCCGCAGCTCGAATTCATCGGTTTCGTCGAGGGCGACGGCATCGGCCGCGGCGATGCCGACGTGATCGTCACCGAAGGTTTCAGCGGCAATATCGCGCTCAAGGCGGCGGAGGGCACCGCGCGCCAGTTCGCCGAATATCTGCGCAATGCCATGGCCCGCACCTGGCGCTCGCGTATCGGCTATCTGTTCGCCAAGAACGCCTTCAAGGCGGTGCGCGACAAGGTCGATCCCAACAAGTCCAACGGCGCGGTGTTTCTCGGCCTGCGCGGCATCGTGGTGAAGAGCCACGGTGGCACCAATGCCGACGGTTTCGCCTATGCGGTGGATGTCGGTTACGACATGGTCCGCTACGACCTTCTCACCAAGATCAATCAAATGCTCAACCGCGACGGCCAAGCGCTCCCTGCGAGCCCGGCTGCGCAGGAGGCTGTCTCGTGACTGCGATACGTTCGGTCGTGCTCGGCTGCGGCTCTTACCTGCCGGAGCGGATCCTGACCAATGCCGAACTGGCATCCAAGGTTGACACGTCGGACGAGTGGATCGTCCAGCGCACCGGTATCAAGCAGCGCCATATCGCTGCCGACGGCGAGTTCACCTCGCATCTGGCGATCAAGGCCGCGCAGGCGGCGCTGGCCAATGCCGGCGTCGACGCGCAGTCGATCGACCTGATCGTGCTGGCGACCTCGACCCCGGACAATACGTTCCCCGCGACCGCCGTTGCGGTGCAGAACGCGCTCGGCATCACGCACGGCGCGGCGTTCGACCTGCAGGCTGTGTGTTCCGGCTTCATCTTTGGACTGACCACTGCCGACAGCCTGCTGCGCACCGGCGCCGGCAAGCGCGCGCTGGTGATCGGCGCGGAAACTTTCTCGCGCATTCTCGACTGGACCGATCGCGGAACCTGTGTGCTGTTCGGCGATGGCGCCGGTGCGGTGGTGCTGGAAGCACAGACCCAGCCCGGCGAAGCCAGCGATCGCGGCGTGCTGACCACGCATCTGCGCTCGGACGGCCGGCACAAGGAAAAGCTGTTCGTCGATGGCGGCCCGTCCTCGACGCAGACGGTGGGTTACCTGCGCATGGAAGGCCGTGAGGTCTTCAAACATGCGGTCGGCATGATCACCGACGTGATCGTCGATGCATTCAAAGCTACCGGCGCCAGCGCCGAAACCATCGACTGGTTCGTGCCGCATCAGGCCAACAAGCGCATTATCGACGCGTCGGCGCATAAACTGCATATTGCACCGCAAAAGGTGGTGCTGACCGTGGACCTTCACGGCAACACGTCGGCGGCGTCGATTCCGCTCGCATTGTCGGTGGCGGTCAATGACGGCCGCATCAAGAAGGGCGACCTCGTGCTGCTCGAAGCCATGGGCGGCGGCTTCACCTGGGGCTCTGCGCTCATTCGCTGGTGATGGTGCAGATCGACAACATCTCAAATTGTCATGATTTTCCATGCCTTTGCATCGATGGTGACTGTTGACCGGAGCGCGTTAACCTCCTAATTTCTGACGCGAATTTGGTTCGCCGAGAGTAGTTGGGGCAGGCGATGACGGGCACGGGAAAAACAGTCACACGCGTTGATCTGTGCGAAGCGGTCTACCAAAAGGTAGGTCTCTCGCGCACGGAGTCGTCCGCGTTTGTTGAACTGGTTTTGAAAGAAATTACGGATTGTCTGGAGAAGGGCGAGACAGTGAAGCTGTCGTCGTTCGGCTCATTCATGGTGCGCAAAAAAGGCGAGCGCATCGGCCGCAATCCGAAGACGGGCACAGAAGTACCGATCTCGCCGCGGCGGGTGATGGTATTCAAGCCGTCGGCGATCCTGAAACAGCGGATCAATGGCGACAGTACCGCAGTTGGCAACGGTAAAGATCACGACGAGTAGAAACCACAGGGCGAACCACAGGGATCCTGCACTTGGACAAAGCGCCGGATGCGTTTCGAACCATAAGCGAGGTCGCTGACGATCTCGATATACCGCAGCATGTTCTGCGGTTCTGGGAAACGCGGTTCACTCAAATCAAACCGATGAAGCGATCCGGCGGTCGGCGATATTATCGCCCGGACGATGTCGATCTGCTGCGCGGCATCCGCCGGTTGCTCTACGGCGAAGGCTATACCATCCGCGGCGTGCAACGAATCCTGAAAGAGAACGGTATCAAGTCGGTGCAGGGGCTGGTCGACGGCCACGCTGCGCCGAGCTTCGCGCCGACGTCTGCCGCCATCGCGCCGCGCGTCCAGGCAAAGCGTCCCGTGATCGAAGAGGATCATGAGGAAGAAGAGGCCGAGGACGAAGTAGAACGCGACGAGGAGATCGAGGAAGAAGCCGAAGAGGAAGCTGACGCCGAAGGCGCCGAGGACGAGGAAGAAGAGGGCGACGAGGACGGCGGCGAAGAGGGTGAGGACGAAGAGGCTGAGGAGGAAGAAGACGAGGAGGAAGCTGCTGCTCCCGTCGCCGCCCGCCGCGCCCCCCCGATGACGTCGGCGTCGCCACGCGTGGAGCCACAGCTGCCGCGGCCGCCGTCGCGGGCAAATCCCGTATTGGCAAATCCTGTTGCGGCACGGCCCGAACCGGCAATGTCGGCTCCGGTGCAGAGCGCAAGACCGGCTGCGGTCCCGAGCCCAAGGCCGAGCCCGCAGCGCCGGCTGGAGCGCGAACGGCTCGAAGCCGTGCTCGAGGAGCTGCTGGCGGCGCGCCGGGCGCTCGATACGGCGATGAAGGACGGCTAGTTGCCGCCCCACAACCAATCCGTTTCAATCCGCTCAGCCTTCTTGCGCCTCGGACGGATCGAAGCTACACGATGCCCCATCGGAGCGTAGCGCAGCCCGGTTAGCGCACTAGTCTGGGAGACTAGGGGTCGGAGGTTCGAATCCTCTCGCTCCGACCATTTTTCCAAATGATTCCAAGATATTAGAAGTCTCGCTTGCGAGCGTCGCCGCCTCGATTGGGCGGCCTCGATCAAGCTCTCGCGACGCAGACCTTATGAATTCGGTTCGACGAAATCACCGTGAATCACATCGTCTTTCCGTCCGGCGAACCAGAGAAGCCCGACATAAGCTGTTGCACAAACGAGGAAGCCGAGGACAATAATCTCTAACATAATATCTACTCTACGCTGAAAACATGAGACTTCTCCCGGCTCCGGGTTCCGTCAATTGCCCTGGGCGCACTGCTTAATGAATCCTTGCCGTCGTGACCCTTTGGCCACAGATGGCCGGTGGCCACGAATCCGATGTCGCCTAAGGGCGGCCAGGCAGGTGGCGCCGACGTGTCTTTTTTGCGCCAATGGAACTCTTGGTCATCGGGCCGATTATCCTGAAAACAGGAGGCTCGCATGGCAAGTCACTGGCATACCGCAGATGGTCCGTCGGAGGTCAGGCATGACGATGATATCGGCTACTACGGTGGTTGGACCATCAGCGGGTTAGCGGTGGTGGCGACCATCACGGCTGTTTGGCTGTTTGGTATCTAGGCCACTGCGCAGCTAAAGCACTTGCGGTGAGTGACGACGCAGCAGCGATGCGCGCGAGTGCTGAATGATGGTGACGAAAAAAGGCCCGGAGCAATGCTCCGGGCCTTTTTCGATTCAGCTAGCTGCGGTTAGTAGTAGCCGTAGCTGCGATAGTAGCGGGGACGGCCATAGTAGCCGTCGCCGTAACCATAGCGCGGACCGTAGGCATAACGCGGGCCGTAATGGCGCGGGCCATAACCATATCCGTAACCGGGACCGTAACCGCCATAGGCACCGGCCGCCAATGCGCCGGCAGCGATGCCAAGACCGATCGCGGCGCCGCGGCCGCCACGGGCCTCTGCAGGTTTCGATGCGATCGACGCCGCGCCGACGGCAGCGACGGTGGCAAGAATAAGTGCTGTCTTCTTCATGCTGCTTCTCCTTCGTGTCGGGAAGTCAACGTGTCGGTGTTTTGAAGGTTCAGTTCCAATTCATGGCATATCGACCACAAATTTTGCCGCGATGGGGGAACGAATGATGTCGCTCGATCAGCGAGCGGCGTTCAGCGTTACGCGTTTCAACCCAAAGCGAGATGCGCATGCATCGTCGATCATCTCGCAGCTTATGCGGGTCCAGAAAAAGATAATGGCCCGGAGCGAACTCCGAGCCATCAAACGCAGACGTACATCCGGTCTGCGCTTCCTTGACTCCACAGTGAGTCGAGAAGGTTAATAAATGTCTAACGATGGTGCGTGACGGCATGATGACCGATCTCGGTCATCCCGTTGGGCCTTCGACTTCCTTGTGATCCTTATCGGGCATGACGCCGCTGCCAGGCGTCTTGCCTCGTCGGTCAGTTCCGGCTTGTCGTGCGGGCCAGCCGGCGAAATCTTCTGATCGGACTTCGGCTGCTTGTCGAAGGCGCGATTCTTTGTTTGCTGTGTCATGCGAAGAGAACAGCTCAGTTCCTCGCATGTTCCCTGTGATGATGGATGTCCATCGCAAATCACAAGAGAATCGGGCACGGCTCGAACACGCGCGGGCCCTGTGTCGATGTGCTCATTTCGTGCGGAACCTTCCGGGCGGTAATGGCTTGTCCCGCGATACTTTTAAAGGAAGGAATAAATTGTCATGATCAAGAAACTGGCTTTGCTGGCGGCTGCGGCCGTTCTCTATGTCGCAGCACCTGCAGGCCCCGCGTCTGCGCAGGGCATCAATGTGCAGATCGGCGGCGGTGGTTATCACCATCAGGATCGTGGCTATCATCGCGGCCATGGCTATCGCCAGAGCCGCGCCTACGTCCGCCGCGACTACGGTCGTCGCGACTACGGTCACCGCCATCACGGCTGGGATCGCGGCGGTTCGCGTACCAAGACTGTGATCGTTCGCTAACGGACGTAAATGGTTTGAACGAAGCAGCCTCGCGCAAGCGGGGCTGTTTTCGTTTGTGAGCTTGTCAGACGCTGCCTGGCTGCCCGGACGCCGCACGCAATTGCGCCGTGGCCATATGTTGCTGCGTGGCGACGAACATGCCCCACATGATCCCGAGCATCATCCAGAAATGGCGCCAGTGATCGGTGTCGATGATGAAGGCCTCGCCGACCGTGCCGAGATACGCAGCGAACACCGCGAGATAAGCGCGCTGCCACGGCACGCGCACGAAAATGTAGCGAAAGCCGAGCAAGGCCGTGATGAACACCAGCGCGGGATAGCACACCCCTGAAATCCAGCCGCCGGACATGAAGGCGTTGAGATAGGAGTTGTGGGTGTCTTCCGGAAAGAAGCGCGTGAATTGCAGCGGGCCGATGCCGAAGGGCAGATCGAGTGCCATCTGCGCGCCGAGTACATGCCGGCCGAAACGGCCGAAACGACCTTCGTCATATTTCTGATCGAACGAGGCCCGCTGCTTGAACATGTCGGCGATGAAGTCGAACTGCAGCAGGATCACGATCACCACCGCCACGACGGCGACGGCCGCCAGCGCCATGATGATGATGCGCGAGCGCTGTTTGTTGGACTGGCTGGTCAGCACCATCAGCATCAGCATGAAGGCCGAGGTGATCGCCAGCAGGCCCCAGGCGGCGCGGGAGAAAGCGAGCAGGACGGCCAGCGCGATGATGCCGAGCGCAATGGCGCTGCGAAGCGAGCGACCGAAGCCGTCGCTGACGACGCTCTGCAGGCAGAACAGCGCCGGCAAGACCAGGAACGCACCCAGCACGTTGGGATCCTTGAACGTGCCGGCGGCCCGGCCGTAAAGCGTGAACATCTCCGCGCCGGGGATCAGATGCAGATAGCCGAGTATGCCGGCCAGCGATGCCACCAGTGCGCCGACGATCAGGCCGCGGCGCAACAGATCGATGCGCGCCAGCGTGTCCTCGGACATCACCAGCGCGACGAAGATCGCCATGATGGCCATGTACCAGGAGGTCAGGATCCAGTTCACGATCGGCGCTTTGTCGAGCAGATAGGCCGCGCAGATCGTGTAGCCAAGATTGACCAGGAACAGCATGAGCAGCAGCGGCATGAACACCAGCCGCATGCGCAAGCCCGACGCAAAGAATACGACCATCGCCGTCAGGGTGGCGATCTCAAAGGGGCTCGGCTCGATGAACACGATGGCGCCGCCAAAACCCATCGCCCACAGCAGCGCACGCTGCAGCGTCACCACGGCGGGAGGCGCCGCGGGCGAGGCGATGTAATGATCGGCAGTCGCGTGAGTGCTCATGGCGGCATCACTCTACGCAGGCAGGGTTGACGAGAGGTGTAGGGCAGAGGCTGCAGATTAGCCTCAGTACGCGTTCTCGTTCTTGGTCAGCATTGAAACCGGCGTCTTCAGCATGATGTAGACGTCGAACAGCACTGACCAGTTCTCGATGTAGTAGAGATCGAACTCGACGCGCTTCTGCAGTTTCTCCTCGCTGTCGACTTCGCCGCGCCAGCCATTGACCTGCGCCCAGCCCGTGATGCCGGGCTTGACGCGGTGACGAGCGAAATAGCCGTCGACGGCCTCGTCCAGCAGCTGGCTCTGCACCCTCTGCTGAACGGCGTGGGGGCGTGGGCCGACCAGCGACAGGTTGTTCTTGAACACCACGTTGAAGAGCTGCGGCAATTCGTCGATGGAGGATTTGCGGATGAAGCGGCCGACGCGGGTGACGCGCTTGTCGCCCTTGGTGACGACCGTCTTGGCCAGCGGGTCGGCCTGGTCGTGATAGAGCGAGCGGAACTTAAAGACATCGATGCGCTCGTTGTTGAAGCCGAAGCGCTTCTGCCGGAACAGCACCGGGCCCGGGCTGTCGAGCTTGATGGCGATGGCCACCAGCGCCATGAAGGGCAATGCAGCGAGCAGGATCAGGCCGCCGACGATATGGTCGAACAGCCACTTCATCACCAGATCCCAGTCGGTGATCGGCGCCTCGAATACGTCGAGGGTCGGCACCTTGCCGAGATAGGAATAGGAGCGGGGGCGGAAGCGCAGCTTGTTGGTATGCGCCGAGAGGCGGATATCCACCGGCAGCACCCACAGCTTCTTCAGCATTTCCAGAATGCGCGTCTCGGCCGAGATCGGCAGCGCGAACAGCACGAGATCGACGCGGGTGCGCCGCGCGAATTCGATGATGTCATCGACCTTGCCGAGCTTTGGCGCGCCCGAGATCGTGTCCATCGAGCGCTTGTCGTTACGGTCGTCGAACACGCCGAGGATCTGGATGTCGGAATCTTCCTGGGCGTTGAGGTCCCTGATCAGCGTCTCGCCATTGGAATCGGCGCCGACGATGATGGTGCGGCGGTCGAGACGGCCCTGATGCGCCCAGCGCTTGATCAGCGCGCGCACGACGGCACGTTCCGCGATCAGGGCGAACAGGCCGACGAAGAAGAACGAAGACAGCCAGACGCGCGACACCGCGCCGCCGACCTTGGCGAAGAACGAGACGCCGATGAATAGCAGGAACACGAAGGCCCATGCCGACATCATGCGCGTGAGCTGCTTGATGTGGCCGCGGAACACCTGCACCTGATAGATATCGGCAGACTGGAAACACACCACAGCAGCAGCAGCCATCGCGACGATCGCGGCGAAGTATTCCCATCTGAAACCAGCTTCTGGCGCGACATAGAGCAGGTTGAGCGCAATGCCGATGATGCTGAGCATCAGGAAATCGACCACGCGCACGACGCCGGTGATCACGACCGGTGAATAGGCGGCGCGCACCTTCTGATCGGCGACGGCGAGCGCGGCAGGCGTCAGTCTGCGACGACGTTCAAACCGGCGTTCGCCGGGCGCGTCCGTCGCGGCCGCGTCGATCATTGAGCGTGCGTTGATCGGGTCCAAGGTGAAATGTCCGTTGTTGCGCTGGCGTGCGATGTCACACGTCAAGCCTACCGCTTTTCGTGAGAATTACCGGACAAATCGGAAGATTTGGTTACAGGTTAAGGAGAGTTAACGTTTCGCAAATGCGCTGCGATAGCCTTCGATGACGCCCTCGACCATCGCATCCTGCGAGAAATGTTCCGCGATGCGCTCACGGAGCAATTGTGCACGGGCGCGCGCAGCGGCTATGTCATCGAGAGCAGTTTTGATCGCGGTGGCCATGGCGTCGACATTGTTCGACTGGAACAAGGCGGAGGTGTGCGATCCGAAAATTTCCGGAATGCCGCCGACATTGGCGGCGATCATCGGAACGCCGGCGGCGGCGGCCTCGATCACGACATAGGGCATCGAGTCGCCGCGCGATGGAACCACCAGCAGGCGTCCTTTCGAAAAGCCGTAACGCGGTTTGACGTGGCCGATGAAGCGTACGGCGTCGGTGAGACCGAGGCGCGCAATCTGAGCCTTCAATGCGTTGGTCTCTTCGCCGTCGCCGCCCAGCGTCAGGGTGACGGGCTGACCATCGGCACGCAGGCGCGCGACGGCATCGACCAGCAGATCCGCGCCTTTGATGCGGCGGAACTCGCCGACATAGCAGATATCGGTGGCGTCATCGGCGGGCTCGACGGGATCGAATTCGCCCGATGTCACGCCGTTGAACACGCATTTCACGAGGCCTGACGGCGTGCCGATCATGCGCTGATAGGTGTCGCGGGCGAAGGCGCTCTCGAACAGGAACAGTTCGGTGCGGTTCATCAAAGCGCGTTCGAGACGGCTGTAGAAGGCGCCTTTCGCCGTATTTTGCGGATAATGCAGCGAACCGCCATGCGGCGTGTAGATGCGGATGACGCTGTTCGACTTTGCCTTCAGGCGCACGAAGGCGCCGGCCTTGGCGCCGTGGCCATGCAGCACGTCGGGCTTCAGCCGGCTGACGAGGCGCATGAACTGCATCCAGACCAGCACGTCGCCCGGATGTGGCTCGCGGTGGATCGGCAGGCGATAGGTGCCCAGCTTCAGGCGCGGGGCGATCTCGGCCAGTGCATCGCGGGCGCGGTCGCCGCCGGTCAGGCTGTCGGCGACGATGCCGACTTCATGGCCGCGATCGGCCTGGCCGTTGGCGACATCGATGATGTGGCGAAAGATGCCGCCGACCGGCGCGCGGACAGCGTGCAGGATGCGAAGCGGCTTGTCCGAAGGTGCGCTCATGATCAGAATCGGCATTCGCTGACGAGGAGGGCGTCGCCGGGAGCTGGAACGCACATCGGAAAATCCCTGAAGCAATTGAATCCAATAAGAGGCTTCGTCGTTAAAAAAACGTGTGGATTCAGGCTTCCGCTGCAACGTCCTGGTATCAGCCTGCCAATTAACCGCACGGCAACCTTAATCGTCTTTAATCGATTCCGTTGAGTAGACGCTGTGGCGTTTGGGTGGGGTAGGCGATGCGTTTGGCATTCTGGCGTGCAGGCAAGGGCGATGCGTCGGTCGAACGGGCCATCAAGGCGCCAACCATGCCAAACCCGGTTTCACGCAAAAATACCGAGAAGAAAGCAAAGCGTGTGAACGCTGCGCCGGCGCCCGATCTCGGCGACCTCGATCTGCGCGCGCTGTGGCAGGCGCTTGTCCGCCGCAAGATGTGGATACTCGTTCCGACGCTGATGGCGCTGATAGGCTCGCTCGTGATCGTCAACCTGATCACGCCGCGCTTCAAGTCCGAAGCGCGCATCCTGATCGACGGGCGTGAAAACGTTTTCCTGCGGCCGAGCGGCGAGCGCAACGAAGAGCGCACCGCGCTCGATGCGGAAGCCGTGACCAGCCAGGTGCAGCTGTTGCTGTCGCGCGATCTTGCCCGGGAGATCATCAAGAAGAACAAGCTCGCGGAACGCCCGGAATTCGATCCGGTGTTGCAGGGCGCACAGCCTTGGCGGTCGCTGCTCGGCCTGATGGGCATTGGCCGCGATCCGTTCTCGATGACGCCCGAAGAGCGCGTGCTCGATGCCTATTACGAGCGTCTGACGGCCTATGCGGTCGACAAGTCGCGCGTCATGGTCGTCGAATTTCAGTCGCGTGACCCTGAACTTGCCGCGCGCGTCGCCAATTCCATCGCCGACGGTTATCTGGTGATGCAGCAGAACGCGCGGCAGAATCAGGCGCGATCGGCCGGGCAATGGCTGTCCGGCGAGATCGATGACCTGCGCAAGAAGGTCGTCGAGGCGGAAGCGCGCGCGGAAGAATTTCGCTCCAAGTCCAGCCTGTTCATCGGCACCAACAATACGTCGCTCTCGAACCAGCAGCTCGGCGAAATCAACAGCCAGCTCAACAATGCGCGCTCGCTGAAGTCCGACGCCGAGTCCAAGGCGCGGCTCATCAAGGACATGCTGCAGACCGGCAAGCCGATCGAATTCTCGGAAGTGCTGAATTCCGACCTGATCCGCCGGCTCTCCGAGCAGCGCGTGACGCTGCGTGCGCAGCTTGCCGAACAGTCCTCGACGCTGCTCGACAATCACCCGCGCATCAAGGAATTGCGGGCGCAGCTCGGCGATCTCGACAAGCAATTGCGTGACGAGGCCGCCAAACTGTCGCGCATCTTCGAGAACGATGCGCGCATTGCCAGCGGCCGCGTCGATGGCCTCACCAACAATCTCGAACAGCTGAAGCGCCAGGCAACATCCAGCAACGGACAGGATGTGCAGTTGCGGGCGCTGGAGCGCGAGGCGAGGGCGCAGCGCGATCTGCTCGAATCCTATCTGGCGAAATACCGCGAAGCATCCACGCGTGAGAATATCGAGGCGGCACCGACCGATGGTCGCATCATCTCCCGCGCCATCGTCTCCAACACGCCGGCCTATCCGAAGAAACTCCCGATCGTGTTGATCGCGACGCTGGCGACGCTGATGCTCACGGCGGGCGGCATCGTCACGAGCGAGCTGCTGCGCATGACCGCACCGCGCGGTGCTGCACCAATGGCGCCGGTCGCGCAGGCCCGCGTCACCGAGCCGGCGTTCAAGCCGTTCGTGGATCAGGTGCCTGCTGCCGTGCGTGAGCCGGAAACTGTCGTTGCACCGCCCATCGTGCCTGAGCCGGCTCCGGTTGCCGCGCCGCAGCCCGTGGTGCGCGACACCCATCCCGAGTTGGCGGCTGGCGTGAGCGAGATCGAGCAGCTTGCGCAGGAATTTCGTGCGGCTGGAAAATCGGCGCGCAAGATCACGATCCTCGGCACCGGCCATAACGACAACATTGCGCTCACCGCGCTGACGCTCTCGCGCATCCTGTCGCGTGACGCGAAAGTCGTGCTGGTCGATCTGGCCTCGTCGTCGCCGACGCTGGAAGCCGTGTCGAACGATCCGCGTGCGCCCGGATTGGCGGAACTGATGCTGGGCGAGGCCTCGTTCGGCCAGATCATTACCAAGGACCGGATGTCGGGCCTGCATATAGTGGCGGCTGGCCGCGCCGGCGCCGATCGCTCGCTGTTGCAGTCACCGCGCCTGACCATGGCGCTCGATGCGCTGCTGCGCGTCTATGACCACGTGCTGCTGGATGCCGGCACCGCGGCCGATCTGCCGGCGGGACTTCTGACCGATCAGGCCCGCGCCGTGGTGGTGCCGGAAGTCACCATGAGCATGGATGCGCGCGAGCTGATGGCCGAACAGCTCAAGGCCGTGGGCTTTGCGGATGTGAAGATGCTGCGCTCAACGCCGCCCGCCAACGACCCGGTCGGACCCGGCGGCCGCGTGTTTGCGGCGTAATGCTCACTTACCTCGCCCCGCCTAGCGAAGCTTCGCTTCGCCGGGCGGGGAGAGGTCGGATTGCGAACGTAGCGAGTAATCCGGGTGAGGGGGAGTTCGTGAGGTTCACTGGCCGCCCCTCACCCGAAACCTTCGCTTCGCTCTGGTTTCGACCTCTCCCCGCTTGCGGGGAGAGGTAAGGAAGGCCGAGCCTCCTACCGCTGAAACGCGTGGCGCAGCATCTGCGCCATCTGCAGCAAGGCTGGTGTCTTCTTCACGATCCGCTTGGCATGGGCGAAGGACGACAGGCCCACGGCGCCGAGTCTGCCGCGCGTGGTGAGTGGCACGAAACTGTCGAAGATCGGCTCGTCATCCTTGCAGAACATCCGCTTATAGTCGTCGCCGCCGATACCGAGATCCAGCGAGGTCACACCGCGCTCGGCATAGGCATCGATGATAGTGCGCATCAGGATCAGGCCGGGGCTGTATTTCGCATTCTCCGACATGGTGTAGGTGTTGAACATCATCGAGAAGCGGTTGTCGTCGGCGACACCGGCGAACATCGCGATCATTTCGTCGTCGCAGACCAGCGCGTGGATATCGATGGTGTAACCATCCGCGCGGGGCGTCGTGCAGGCCTGGCGGATGAAGGCTTCGACGCCGGGCTCGGCGAAGACGTTGGGCAGGTTCTGTTCGGCCATGCGCAGCGGCTTGATGGCGAAGAAGGCGTCGAGCACGCGCTTGACCTCGGCCTCCGTCTTCGCGTGCATGTAACGATAGCCGGCAAGATTTCGATACTTGCCTTCCTTGGTCTTCAGGCGCTTGCGGAACGAATTGCTGATCCGATCGGTCGCCGCTTCGCCGGGCACCATCTTCAGCACCGGGCAATCATTGGTCGAGGCCTGGCTTGGCAGCAGCGCGAGTGGATTGTCGATGCCGATCCAGCTTTTGGGCTGGCGGACCAGCGCGAGGACGTCGACCGTCTCGGTGTGCTTTTGAATTCCCCGCAGCAGGGCGTCGATATCTGCCTTTGTTGCCTGCACCGCGAAGTCGCGGCGGAATAGCGGCATGTTGAAGGTGACGTGTTTGCCGCCGAGATAGCCGGCGACGCGCATGCCGTTTTCGCGGCTGACGGCGAGCGGCAACAACATCAGCGGCTGCTGCGCGGCGTCATAGGCGATGATGATGAAGGGCTTCAGGCCTTCCTGGACGCCGATATGGGTCTGCCAGGCCGACTGGAAGTCGAAGCGCTGATAGGGCGTGGAGAGCTGTTCGGAGGTCTCAAGGTTGCGCCAGATGGCTTCGGCGGCGCTAAAATCGCTGATGACGTCGACGCGTGCGATGCGGCTCGCAGTTGCCATCGCCACAGGTGTTTCCATCACAGCAGCCATGGTCATCGCGAGCCTGTTTCAGATTTTGTTTAGATTTTCAGGTTTGGGCCGACCTTTGCAAAGAAATGTCAACAAACAGTAATGACAATAGCCGACTGGCGAGAGGCATGACGCCGCTTGGGGGAATCTGCGGTGTCATACAAGATCGGTTGGTGCTCTGCGCTAAGCTTGGAGCTGACTTATCTCAGCGGCATGCGCCGTCTGCTGGAACGCGGCCGCGGCGGTGCCGGTATCATCCTCAAATTCGAACGCGTGCGACCGCCGCGGCAGGATGCATTCCAGCCGCTGAAAACCCACGAGATCACGCCATGGTTTCTCGACCGCACGATCCGCGCGCTGAAGCACTGGCCCGTCGATATCGTTGGGATGGACGAGGTGTGCCGCCGCGCCAGCTCACCCCGCATGGAACGACGTTTCGTTGCGCTGACCTTCGATGGCGGCACCCGTGACTTCGTCGATTTCGCCTATCCGCTGCTGGCGGCGCATGAGGTGCCGTTCACGCTCTATCTGCCGAGCGCCTTTGCCGATGGGCTCGGCGCCATGTGGTGGCTGGCGCTGGAGCAGGCGATCGCAACGCATGATCGCATCAGCCTGATCATCGATCACCGGCAGCGGCATTTCGAAACGGCGTCGGTCGCTGACAAATATCGCGCCTACTATTATCTCGATAGCTGGATGTGGACGCTGCCGCCGCACGAACTGGCCGTTGCGACAGATGATCTCTGCAAACGCTATTCGGTCGATAATGCGACCCTGTCACACCATGCGGCGATGCATTGGGACGATGTGGCCACGTTCGCGGGGAATCCGCGGGCGACGATCGGCAGCAGCACGGTCAACTATCCGGCGCTCGCCAATCTCGGCGATAGCGCGGCGTCGCGCGAGATCGCCATGGGGCGGGCCGTGGCGCAGGCCGCGCTGCCCTATGAGCCACGACATTTCGCCTATCCGTTCGGCGATAAAGCCTCGTTCGACAAGCGGCACGTGGCGATGGTGGCGCAGGCCGGCTTTGCCAGCGCCGTGACCTCGCTGCCCGGCGTCGTCGAGGCCAATGGTGGATCGGATCTGCATGCGCTGCCGCGGCTGGCCTGGGACGGCCGCCGACAATCGTTGCGTGCGTTGCGGGTGATGGTATCCGGCGTGATGCTCGGCGCGGGCGCACAGCGCTAGCCGACTTCGGGATCCACGGGATCGGCTTTGCTCATCCAGCTGATGATCGGCATCGCCGGCAGCACCCAGCCGAGGCCGGCGATGACATAGAAGGCTGCCTGCAGCCAGCCGTTATTGGCCAGCCAGGGGGTCTGCGCCACGGTCATGCCGAGCAGCGACCACACCACCACGAGGATCAGTAGAAAGATGGTTCCGAGGAATTTGCGCGTGCGGATGGTCATGACGGAAATGTGCGGTCCAAAGTCGGTCTGAGATCGGTTAGGCAAAGTGCCCAACTTTGCAGGCCTTCGCGGGCGGACTATAAGGGGCTCGAAATTTCATTCAAGGCGCTGATTTTGGCGCTGATTTTGCGGCTGTTCCCGAGACCCCTGCGATGACCGCTCCGTCCCAAACCCGCCCCAAGGAATTACGCCCGGTGCGCTGGTGGCTGATTGCCGTCGCCGCGATGATCGTGGCGATGGTCCTGGTCGGCGGCGCGACACGGCTCACCGAGTCCGGCCTGTCGATTGTCGAATGGAAGCCGGTGACCGGCGCCATTCCGCCGCTGGATGAATCGCACTGGATCGCGGCCTTCGAGGCCTATAAGCAGATTCCGCAATATCGCGAACTGAATAGCGGCATGACGCTCCATGAGTTCAAGATCATCTTCTGGTGGGAATGGAGCCATCGTCTGCTCGGCCGCGTCATCGGCGTGGTGTTCCTGCTGCCGTTCCTCTGGTTTCTGTGGCGCGGCGTTCTCACCTCGGAACTGAAGAAGCGGCTATGGGTGATCTTCGGGCTCGGCGGCCTGCAGGGCGCGGTGGGCTGGTGGATGGTGGCGTCGGGTCTGACCAAGCGCGTGGAAGTCTCGCAATATCGGCTGGCGGCGCATCTGATGCTGGCATTGATCATCTTCGCCGCCATCGTCTGGACGCTGCGTCGCCTCGGCGACCGCGCGCCGGTGCTGGCGGCAAGTCGCCTGCGCGTCACCAGTTGGGTCCTGTTGGGGCTGACCTTCCTGCAGATCTATTTCGGCGCGCTGGTCGCAGGCCTTCGCGCCGGCCGCGTGTTCAACACCTGGCCGGAGATCGACGGCGCGCTGATCCCGTCTGCGTCGCGGCTGTTCTTCGAGGACCCGTGGTGGCGCAACATGTTCGACAACACGCTGACGGTTCAGTTCCAGCATCGCATGACCGCCTATGCGCTGTTCGCACTGGCGATCTGGCATGTGGTTGATGCGATCCGCGCGCGGGCAGGGACACCGGTTGTCAACGGCGCGCTGTGGCTGGCGGCATCGATCGCGGTGCAGGCTGCACTCGGCATTCTCACGCTGCTGCATCAGGTGCCGATCGATCTGGCGCTGACCCATCAGGCGGTGGCGATCGTGGTGCTCACGCTGGCGATCCTGCAGGTGGAGCGGATGAAGCCGCGCGGGGCGGCACTGACGGAACGTCAGCTCGACCTCGCGGTCGGCAAGGCCGCCTAGCTGTTGCGCGTTACCGACTAGAACGATTGTAACGGAGTTGACGCAGTCGTGTGGCTGTGCGGCTTTCGCTCATGCGCATCGCGCAATAGATACGACGTACCATCACACGGGATTGGGTCATGTCGTCCGTATTCATTCAGGCTGCCGTCATTCTGCTGCGCGAGGGCCTCGAGGCCATACTCGTGATCGCGGCACTGGCCGGCTATCTCAGGAAATCCGGCGGTGGCCATCGCGTGACCGCGCTCTACATGGGCGCGCTGGCGGCGATCCTCGCCAGCCTGATCGCGGCCTGGGTCTTTGCGGTGTTCAATTCCGGTGATCACAGCGATGTCTTCGAGGCCATCGTTATCCTGTTTGCTGCAGGCCTGATGCTCTACGTCAGCGGCTGGCTGATGGTGAAGCAGGACCCGCGCGGCTGGCAGGATTATCTGGCGGCGAAGGCGGATCAGGCGCTCGCGCAGGATACGGGTCTCGCCGTCGCGATGCTGGCATTTCTCGCGGTGTTTCGTGAGGGCGCAGAGACGGTGCTGTTCATCAACACGCTCGCGACCACCGAAGGTGGCTGGAGCGTCGGACTGTTCGGCGGTTTGGCAGCGGCGACGGCCGGTCTCTTCGTGCTGTTTTACTTCATCAACATGATTGCCCAGCGCATCCCGCTGCGGCCGCTGTTCATCATCACCTCGGCCTTCCTGTTCGTGATGGGCATCAAGTTCATCGGCGAGGCGATCCAGGAATTCCAGGAACAGGCGATGATCCCGGTGACCGACGCGCCGGGCAGCGCATTCCTGACGGCAATCGGATTCAATCCGACGCTGGAAGCGCTGTCGATCCAGCTGCTGGTGGTGCTGTTCGCGCTGGCGACCTATTCGGTGTTCCAGCGCAACGCACGCTTGATCCGCGAAGCGAAGGCGATGCGCGGTCAGGCCTAGCGCTTCTTAACCTCGCCCCGCTTGCGGGGAGAGGTCGGATTAGGAGCGAAGCGAGTAATCCGGGTGAGGGGGAGCCAGCGAGTGAAGCACTGGCTCCCCCTCACCCGACGCGGACTGCGTCCGCGCCACCCTCTCCCCGCCTAGCGAAGCTTTGCTTCGCCTAGCGGGGCGAGGGAAGAACTTACGCGTTCAGCGCCTGTTCGAGATCCGCGATCAGATCTTCCTTGTCCTCGATGCCGACAGACAGCCTGACAACGTCGGGTCCGGCGCCGGAGCGCGTCTTGGCGTCGTCGTCGAGCTGGCTGTGGGTGGTCGAAGCCGGGTGGATCACCAGCGAGCGGGTGTCGCCGACATTGGCGAGATGCGAGAACAGTTTCAAGTTCGATACCAGGCTGACACCGGCGTCATAACCGCCCTTCAGGCTGAAGGTGAACACAGCGCCCGCGCCCTTCGGCGCATATTTGCGGGCAAGGGTGTGATAGCGGTTATCCGACAATCCCGAATAATTCACCGCCGCCACTTTCGGATGTGCCGACAGCCATTCGGCGACCGCCTTGGCATTGTCGCTGTGGCGCTGCATGCGCAGCGGCAGCGTTTCGATGCCGGTCTGGATCAGGAATGCATTGAACGGCGACAGTGCCGGACCGAGATCGCGCAACCCGAGCACGCGGCAGGCGATGGCGAAAGCGAAGTTGCCGAACGTCTCCTGCAGCTTGATGCCGTGATATTCCGGGCGCGGCTCAGACAGCACCGGGTATTTGTTGCCTTTCGACCAGTCGAAGGTGCCCGCGTCCACGATGATGCCGCCGAGCGAATTGCCATGGCCGCCGAGAAACTTGGTCAGCGAATGCACGACGATGTCGGCACCGTGATCGATCGGCTTGATCAGGTAGGGCGTCGCCAGCGTGTTGTCGACGATCAAGGGGACGCCGGCCTTGCGGGCGACGGCCGCGACCGCCTCGATGTCGGTGATCGAGCCCGCAGGATTGGCGATCGACTCGATGAAGATCGCCTTGGTCTTGTCGGTCACCGCGCGCTCGAACGAGGGGATGTCATCGGGATCGGCCCACACCACGTTCCAGCCAAAGCTCTTGAAGGCGTGGCTGAACTGGTTGATCGACCCGCCATAGAGTTTGCGCGAGGCGATGAATTCGTCGCCGGGCTGCAGCAACTGTTGAAACACCACCAGCTGCGCGGCATGGCCGGATGCGACGGCGAGCGCCGCGGTGCCGCCTTCCAGTGCTGCGACACGCTCTTCGAGCACGGCCGTGGTCGGGTTGGTGATGCGCGTATAGATGTTGCCGAAGGATTGCAGGCCGAACAGCGAGGCGGCGTGATCCGCGTCGTTGAAGACGAACGAAGTGGTCTGATAGATCGGCGTCGCGCGTGCGCCGGTGGTCGGGTCGGGCTGCGCGCCGGCATGGACGGCGAGGGTGGCGAAGCCTGGAATACGATCGTTCATCATCACTCCCTATGGACTAGTCAGTTTGTTGGCGCCAACCTGATCGGGCGCGGCGCTGCCGTCAAGGCGAGGCGGCATTTTGCCGTGACTTCGCAACACTCGTGCTGCGCTGTGTCATTTCAAAGGAAATAAAATCGCGAAACGCACCGTCAGGCGGTGTCGTTCTTGTCCTTGTTATTGAGCTGCGCCACGCGATCGGCCGCAGCGGTGCTGCCACCGCCGACGCTGCTGCGATTGAGCGACAGCCGCATGCCCTGGGTTGGAATCGGTGCGCGCTTGGAGCTGAGCGTGCGCGAATTGACACCCATCCACTGGATCTCCGACGACAGTCGGCCATATTCGATCTTGGGGCAGCGGTTCATCACCACCTTGATGCCTGCGGCTTCAAGCTTGGCGGCGGCCTCATCATGGCGCACGCCGAGCTGCATCCAGACCACCTTGGGCAGCGGATTGAGCGTCAGCGCGAGTTCGACGATCGGCATGACATGCTCGGCGCTGCGGAAGATGTCGATCATGTCGATCGGGCGACCAATCTCCTGCAGCGAGGCGACGAAAGGCTTGCCCAGCAGGCTCTTGCCGACCTGGCCCGGATTGATCGGGATCATGTCGTAGCCGCGTTCGGCGAGATACTTGAACACGAAATAGCTCGGCCGCACGTTTTGCGGGGAGGCGCCAACCATCGCGACGGTTTTGACGGTGTTGAGGATCTCGCGGATATAGGCGTCGTTATAGCTGTCGTGGTTCATTTCAATTACCGGTCTTCCCACTTCGGCTCGCGCTTTGCGATGAACGCGCCGATGCCTTCTTCGGCGTCGCGGGCCATCATATTCTCGGTCATCACCTCAGCGGCGAAGCGATAGGCATCCGCGAGGCTCATCTCGGCCTGGCGATAGAAGGCTTCCTTGCCGATCCTGACCGTATGCGCCGATTTGCGCGCAATTAGCTCTGCCAGCGCGATCGCGGCATCGCGTTCGGTGCCGGCAGGTACTACGCGGTTGACCAGGCCGATCTCGCGCGCGCGGGTGGCGGAGATGGGCTCGCCGGTGAGCAGCATTTCCATCGCCTGCTTGCGCGGGACGTTGCGCGACAGCGCCACCATGGGCGTCGAACAGAACAGGCCGATATCGACGCCGGGCGTCGCGAACTTTGCCTGTTCGGAGGCGATCGCGAGATCGCAGCTCGCGATGAGTTGGCAGCCCGCGGCAGTGGCGACGCCTTGCACGGCTGCGATCACCGGCTTCGGCAGCCGCACGATGGCCTGCATCATGGCGCTGCAAATCGTCATCATATGCGCGAAGTAAGCGCGGCCGCGATCGGCGTCGGTGCGGCGCGCGGTAAGTTCTTTCAGGTCATGTCCGGCGGAGAACACCGAGCCGTTGGCGGCGATCACCACGGCGCGCACGGTCTTGTCGCTGGCCATGTCATCGAGGGCGGCGTGCAATTCGCCGATCAGTCCTTCGGAGAGGCTGTTGCGGGCGGCCGGACGATTCAGGGTCAACACGCCGATGCTGCCGATCGTTTCATGCAGGAGAATGGATGGCCGCGCTGTTTCCGCGCGTGCTGGTTGAACCATGACTTGAGATTCCATCGCTGGGCAGGACCGTCACCATATTGTAACAGGACGGCACAAGCGAGAGCAGGGTAGAGACATGGCGACTGCGAAAATGAGCGTGGCTGAACTCGAGGCGTTTCTGAAGCGCGAGTTCCCGCAGGCCTTTGGCGCCGGCGATATCGCGATTGAAAGCGCCGATGGTACCACTTGCCTGCTGCGCCAGACCTATGGCGAACGCATGCTGCGGCCGGGTGGCACGGTATCGGGTCCGACCCTGATGGCCTTGGCTGATTTTGCCATGTACGTCGTGCTGCTGTCGGCGATCGGTCCTGTGGGCCTCGCGGTGACCACCAGCCTGAACATCAATTTCCTGCGCAAGGGCTTGCCGGGGCAGGATGTACTGGCAGCCGCCAAGCTGCTGAAGCTCGGAAAACGCCTCGCGGTGGGTGAAGTGACCCTGTTATCAGGCACTTCGGCCGATCCGATCGCCCATGTGACCTCGACCTATTCCATTCCGAACGTTGGGTAATTTATAAGGTATTATAGAACCATAATTGTAACGCCATGATTTAATAGGCGAATTTTTCCATATTTGGCATTGACGGAATCCGGTTGTCTATCTAGAAACGCGCTCAGTTCGGCGGATCACCGCCGATATCCCCTTTTCATGGATATTCACAATGAAGACGTTTTCGGCAAAGCCCGCCGAGATCACGAAGAAGTGGATCGTCATCGACGCCACTGGTCTCGTGGTGGGCCGGCTGGCCACGCTGGTCGCAATGCGGCTGCGCGGCAAGCATCTCCCGACCTACACCCCGCATGTTGATTGCGGCGACCATGTCATCATCGTCAACGCGGACAAGGTGGTTTTCACCGGCCGCAAGCGCGACGACAAGGTCTACTATCATCACACCGGCTTCATCGGCGGCATCAAGGAACGTACTGCGAAGTCGATCCTCGAAGGTCGTTTCCCGGAGCGCGTTGTCGAGAAGGCTGTTGAGCGCATGATCCCGCGCGGCCCGCTCGGTCGCGTCCAGTTCGGCAATCTGCGTGTTTATGCCGGTGCAGAGCACCCGCACGAGGCCCAGCAACCAGAAGCGCTCGACGTTGGCGCGATGAACCGCAAGAACAAGAGGGCCGCATAATGTCCGATACCATGCAGTCTCTCGATCAGCTGTCGGCGCTGAAGGTGTCGTCGCCCGACGCGCCGAAGTATGTGAAGAAGGTCGACAAGCAGGGCCGCGCCTATGCGACCGGCAAGCGTAAGGACGCTGTCGCCCGCGTTTGGATCAAGCCGGGCGCCGGCAAGGTCGTCGTCAACACCCGTGAAGTCGAAGTGTACTTCGCTCGCCCGGTGCTGCGCATGCTGATTCAGCAGCCGCTGGTCGCTGCAGCCCGCGCTGGCCAGTACGACGTGATCTGCACCGTTGCCGGTGGCGGTCTGTCGGGCCAGGCCGGTGCCGTGCGTCACGGCATCTCCAAGGCTCTGACCAACTTCGAGCCGGATCTGCGCGGCGTCCTCAAGAAGGGCGGCTTCCTGACCCGCGACTCGCGTGTCGTCGAGCGCAAGAAGTACGGCAAGGCGAAAGCCCGCAAGTCCTTCCAGTTCTCGAAGCGCTAATTTCTGCTTCGATAAAATTTGCTGCAAATGCGGTGAATACAATTTTGAAAGGGCGCCTTCGGGCGCCCTTTTTGCGTTCCGGGACATTCCGGATACCGACAGATTGATGCAGTTTTTCGTGAAAACTTGTCCTGGCGCGCAAACGGATTTCCAATCGGTACACTCGTATGTTCGATGATGGCGAAGAGGCCAGTCCGAATCATGATGGTTCGGAAATCTCGCAACAATTGCCGGTGCTCAAATATGTCGCTCGATTCTTCCACGCTCTATTTGGTGGCAACCCTGGTTGCGGCGATGTTGGGCGGGATGCTGCTGTTCTTCGGACGACAGGAAAAGATCGCGGCCCTCAACTGGTGGGGGCTGGCTTACCTGCTCGGCGCCGTGTCGGTCGCATTGTGGACACTTGCCGCGTCGCTCCTGGGTGACGTGCTGTCGCTGGCATTCAATGCCGTGGGCTTTGTGGCCTGCGGCATGGTGTGGAACGCTGCGCGCGTGTTCCATGGCCGCAGCCCGAGCTGGGCCGGCCTGTTTCTCGGCGCCATCGCCTGGATCGCGGTGATCTTCACCCTGCCGGCTGAGGCCGCGTCGCTGCGCATGACCATCGGCGCCGGCATCGTCGCGCTTTATGCGATGTTGACGGCGCATGAATTGTGGAACGAGCGCCGCAAGGCGGTGCAACGGCGCTGGCCGACCATTTTGGTGCCGATGCTGCATGGTTTCGTCCTGATGCTGCCGATCCTGCTCGGCGATTTCCTGCATCCGGATCACAGTAGTTTCGGCAGCAGCATCTGGGTCACGGCCTTCGCTATCGAGCTCGTGCTCTATGCGGTCGGCACGGTGTTCCTGATCTTCATGCTGGTGTCCGAGCGTGCGGTCACGGCGCATAAGGTCGCGGCATCCTGCGATCCGCTCACCGGCCTGTTCAACCGCCGCGGCTTCTCCGAGGCCACGGCGCGGATGATCGAGCGCGAGGCGAAGGCCGGCCGCCCGGTCACAGTCATGATCTTCGACATCGATCACTTCAAGTCGATCAACGATCGCTTCGGCCATCCCGCAGGCGACGAGGTGCTGAAACTGTTCGCCACGGTTATCACGCATACGCTGCGGATTACCGATCTGTCGGGCCGCATCGGCGGCGAGGAGTTTGCGGCGATGTTGCCCTGCAGCCTGGACGAGGCGATGCAGGCGGCCGAGCGCGTGCGTGAGGCGTTTGCGACCTGCGGCATCCAGGTCGATGACGCCCCGGTCGCGACCACCGTGAGTATCGGCGTCGCCGGTGGACCGGCCGGCACTGAACTCGACGTCCTGCTGGCTGCTGCGGACACTGCGCTCTACCAGGCCAAGCGCAGCGGACGTAACCGCGTGCAGGCCGCGGAAGAAGAACCGCTGTCGCTGGAGCAGGGGCGCCGCGCTGCGGCGGTCGGGCAAGCGGCGAAGCCGAGCGTCGTGCGGGCTGCGGTCACGATGACCGCAAGCGGCATGCGATAAAGGATCCGTTTACCATTCGATCCCTATGGTCATCGCATGATGACCTCGCCTGACTCGACTTCCAATACTGCTTTGATGTCGCTCGAAGCGGCTGCCGCTTCGGCCCGTGCCGGCTTTGCCTGCATGTTCTCGAGCTCGGACGAATACGAGACCGCGCTGATCACCGAACGTCGTGCGCAGGGGCGCTACGGCGCGCAGCACGGCAAACTGCCGGTCATCGCTTTCATCGGCTGCTGCGTCATGGTCGTCGGCACGGTTCTGCTGTTCGCCTGATCGCGTTTCCGCGCCGCCTTCACCGAACCCCGACTTTGCGGTAAAGACACCGACCGCAAAACAAAGGGTCGGGAAACCATGATCACTGAAATCGCACAGATCGACGTCAAGCCGGGCACCGAGAAGGATTTCGAGGCGGCCGTCGCCAAGGCGAAGCCGCTGTTCCTCCGCGCCAAGGGCGGCAAGGGTTTTGAGCTGCACAAGTCGGTCGAGATGCCGTCGCGCTACCGTCTCGTCGCCAAGTGGGAAACTCTCGAAAACCACACCGTCGATTTCCGTGGTTCGCCCGATTTCGCTGAATGGCGTGCGCTGGTCGGCCCATATTTCGAAACGCCGCCTTATGTCGAGCACACCGAGACCGTGCTGACCACCTGAGTTATGCTCGTCATGCCCGGGCTTGTCCCGGGCATCCACGCCTTATATCTCGCGCAAAGTGAGACGTGGATGGCCGGCACAAGGCCGGCCATGACGGAGTTCATTTTACGCCGCCATCGCCTTATCCTGCGCAGAGGCTTCGTCCTCTTCGCGCATGAAGTCGATGACGACTTTCACGATCGCCAGCACCGGCAATGCCAGTGCGAGACCCCAGACGCCGAAGACGACGCCGAGCAGGATCTGGAACGCGAACAGCGTGGCAGGCGGAATATCCAGCGCCTGCCGCTGCAGGATTGGCGTCAGGATGTAGCTCTCCAGCGCATGCACGCCCATGAACAGCGCAAAGGCTGACGCGGCGGCAACCCAGCCCGAGGCGAGGCTGGCCAGCACGACGATCAACCCGCCGAGCAGGGCGCCGACGGTGGGAATGAAGGCGAGCAGGCCGGCCTGAACGCCGAGAATGAACGCGCTGGGAATCCCGATCAGCTTCAGCCCGATCCAGGTGATGGCGCCGACCACCACCATGGTGAGCATCTGCGCGATCAGCCAGCGCTGCAGCGTGTCGCTGATGCGATCAACGATGACCGTCATCGGCGCGCGATGCTTCGCCGGCGTGAGATGCAACAGCCCTTTACGATAGACGCTGGGCTGTGCGGCAAACGACAATCCCAGAAACAGCACGATGAAGAAGTTGCCGACAGCGCCGACGGTGCCGAGCAGGATTTTCAGTGTCTGGCTGACGATGGCGCCACCTGATGATGCGATGGTGCCGGCACTCGGCAGGCCGCCGCTGGACTTCGGCGTTGAGGTGGCAGGTGACGTGCCGGGCTCGGCGGGCGTATCCGACGTGATGCTGTTGAAATCGAAATAGCTGGTATCGACGCCGTGCTGCTCGAGATAGGTCTTTACGTTGACGACCTGTGACTTGAGGGTGCCGGACAGCGTCTTGGCCTGATTGGCGATGGTCGACCCGCCCAGATACATCACGCCCACTAGCATCGCGGCGAGCACGATGCAGATCATTGCGAGCCGCATCGGATGCGGGCCGCCCATGAAGCGCCCGAATAATTCCGTCAGCGCATTGAGCGCTACGCCAAGCAGGACGCCTGCGAAGATCAGGAATAGCGTTCCCGAGAAGTACCAGGCGAAGCCTATGAGGATCGCAAAGGACACCGTGGCGATGCCGCCCGCCGTGATCGCCCAGGCAAGATCACTACGCGTCTGGACATTGGCTTCTGCGGGCACGGTGGATCCTTCGCATTGATTGGACTTTCACTGTTCCGTCAATTGCATCGGGGATCAAGACATATCGCCGCTTTGACGTCTCCGTCGCGATCGTGCATGGCCGATAGGGGAGGCCAATAATAATGAACATGCTGAAATGGGTCGGTCCGCTCGGACTGCTCGCTGCCCTGGTGATCGGGGACCAGATCCGGATCAACCGGCCCGCGCACAAATATCGGCTGACCGTGGAGATCGAAACGCCGGATGGCCTGAAGTCGGCCTCGAATGTCGTCTCCGTGCATCCGTATCGGGGCTACCAACCGTCGGGCAAGGTGACGTCACGGGGCGATGCCGTGGTCGTCGATCTCGGCGGCGGCACGAACCTTGCCGCGCTGATGTTGCATGACGACAAGGGCAGCGCCGATTTCGACGGCGCCAACTTCGTGGCGATGCGCGCCTATCAGGCGGCGGGGCGCAAGATCGCCTTCCGCGACGTCAGCAGCCAGACCGGCGCCGTTCCGGTCACCGGCGAATTGATGCCGGTGCTGGCCAGTTTCACAGATCTCCGGGATGCATCGACGGCGCGGCGGCTGCAGCCCGACGACCTGTCATCGCTAGGCACTGGCACACGCCTGCGCAGCGTCACGGTCGAGGCAGTGCCGAATGGTCTGTGGCCGATCGATTTCGGCGGGGGGCTCGGCGAACCCGTCACGCGCGGTGTCACCGCGAAGCTGCCGTGGGCGGGCAGCGAAGGGGAGGCAGCCAAGGCGCTTGCGGCGATAGGCTTCCCGAACGCGCTTGAGCCCGCGATGGCTCTCGCCCGGAAATAGGCGCCAGGAGAGGCGCAACGAAAAAGGCGCCCCGTTTCCGGAGCGCCTCGATCGTTTCGATGTAATCCCGGAGGGAATTACAGCGAGTAGTACATGTCGAATTCGACCGGGTGCGGCGTCATTTCGTAACGCATCACTTCGGTCATCTTAAGTTCGATATAGGAGTCGATGAAGTCGTCATCGAACACGCCGCCGTTCTTGAGGAAGCCGCGGTCCTTGTCGAGGTTCTCGAGGGCTTCGCGGAGCGAACCGCACACCGTCGGGATCGACTTCAGCTCTTCCTTCGGCAGATCGTAGAGGTCCTTGTCCATGGCCGGACCCGGATCGATCTTGTTCTTGATGCCGTCGAGACCGGCCATCAGCATCGCGGCGAAAGCGAGATACGGATTGGCCATCGGATCCGGGAAGCGGACTTCGACGCGCTTGGCCTTCGGGTTGGTGGTGTAGGGGATGCGGCAGGACGCCGAACGGTTGCGCGCGGAGTAGGCGAGCAGCACCGGGGCTTCGTAGCCGGGGACCAGACGCTTGTAGGAGTTGGTCGACGGATTGGTGAAGGCGTTGATCGCCTTGGCGTGCTTGATGATGCCGCCGATATAGTGGAGGCAGGTCTCGGAGAGATCGGCATATTTGTTGCCGGCGAAGGTCGGCTTGCCGTCCTTCCAGATCGACTGGTGCACATGCATGCCCGAGCCGTTGTCGCCAAAAACGGGTTTGGGCATGAAGGTGGCGGTCTTGCCGTAGATGTGCGCGACCTGATGGATGCAATACTTATAGATCTGCATCTGGTCGGCCATGTAGGTCAGCGTGTCGAACTTCATACCGAGTTCGTGCTGGGCGGACGCCACTTCGTGGTGATGCTTCTCGACCTTGACGCCCATGCGCGCCATCGCGCCGAGCATTTCCGAGCGCATGTCCTGCACCGAGTCCTGCGGCGGGACGGGGAAGTAACCGCCCTTGGTGCGGATGCGGTGACCGAGATTGCCGCCTTCATATTCGGTGCCGGAGTTGGTCGGCAATTCGGACGAGTCGAGCTTGAAGCCGGTGTTGTACGGGTCGCTCGAGAAGCGGACGTCGTCGAACACGAAGAATTCGGCTTCCGGACCGACGAACACGGTGTCGCCGATGCCCATGGACTTGACCATGGCTTCGGCCTTCTTGGCGATGCCGCGCGGGTCGCGGTTATAGGGCTCGCCGGTGGAGGGCTCGAGAATGTCGCAGGTGATGACCATGGTGGTCTCTGCGAAGAACGGATCGATCGTCGCCGTTGCCGGATCCAGCATCAGCATCATGTCGGACTCGTTGATCGCCTTCCAGCCGGCGATCGAGGAACCGTCGAACATGGTGCCTTCGGCAAACATTTCTTCATCGACCATCGAGACGTCGAAGGTCACGTGCTGCCACTTGCCGCGGGGATCGGTGAAACGCAGGTCGACGTATTTGACGTCATTGTCCTTGATGGACTGCAGGACTTCTTTGGCGGTCGTCATGGGGCTCCCTACCTTTATTTGCGGGCCGATTTCCGGGACGTAACAATCTGTCGTGACGATCAGGTCACAACGGCATGTTTTCAACAAGACAAACCGTCAACAACAGAAGGCTGCCGAAGCAGCCTTTTTGGTGACGCCTTGAAGCGTTGATGTCGGATAGCACCCGGCTTGGAGAGCGTCCAGTCCGTCAGATCGCGTCGAGTCCGGACTCGCCGGTACGGATGCGCACGGCTTCCTCGATGTTCGACACAAAGATCTTGCCGTCGCCGATGCGGCCGGTTTGTGCGGCGCGACGGATGGCATCGATCGCCTTTTCGACGAGGTCGTCGCCAATCACGATCTCGATCTTCACCTTGGGTAGAAAGTCGACGATGTATTCAGCGCCGCGATAAAGTTCGGCGTGGCCCTTCTGGCGGCCGAAGCCCTTGGCTTCCGTGACGGTAATGCCTTGCAACCCGACTTCCTGAAGAGCCTCTTTCACCTCGTCCAGCTTGAAGGGCTTGATGATGGCTTCGATCTTTTTCACTGAACGTCTCCCCGGCACTTCCAATCAGGCCGCAAGTTATTTGCCTCAAGTAGCTTTGACCATTGCGCGTTTTGCGCACACTGTTCGATACCCAATTTCGGGCGTTATTGCGCTGCCGCCACGCCGCACCGACGAAATCTCGCCCGATGCGGTCGACGGTCGGCCACCCCCTGTCTTTTGAACAGGTGTCTTTCAACATTTGCCGGTGAGCGCGACGGACCCGAAGCTGGCTTCCCTAAAAGCAGGGTCCGTGCCAAGTTCGCTCCTCGGCTATTTTTGAAGCATTATCAGGTTATTACATCGCACCTGACGAGGTTCGCATCAAGAGTATTCGACTACTTTTGCCTACATAGTGATCAAAGTGATTGCGCGATGTGCAGTTTTACTCTGCTGCGTTCGCGTGTGACGCGAGTGCCTTCCAAAAAGGCGTAGTGAGAAGCGAGATGGATATTCTAACGACCGACGAGATGGCGCGCGCCGATCAACTCACGATTGCGGCGGGCACGCCAGGCTTCAAACTCATGCGCGCCGCTGGACGGGCGGTGGCGGATGTGGCGGGCGAACTGGCCGAGGAGGGGGCGATCCTGGTCGTTGCCGGTCGTGGCAACAATGGCGGCGACGGCTTCGTCGCGGCGGCCGAGCTCGCGGCGCAGGGGCGGGATGTTGCGGTGATCCTGCTGTGCGACCGAGCGACGCTGAAGGGCGACGCGGCATTGGCTGCCAAGGGATGGAAAGGCGAGGTGCTGCCCTGCGATCCCTCGCTGATCGGGCAGCCGGCTTTGATCATCGATGCGTTGTTCGGCGCCGGACTCAATCGTCCGGTCAAGGGCGACCCGCTGATCATGATCGACGCCATCAACGCGGCCGGCGTGCCCGTGCTGGCTGTCGATCTGCCAAGCGGTATCAACAGCGATTCAGGCGCCGTGATGGGCGGCGCTATCACGGCGACCGAGACGGTGACGTTCTTCAGGCCCAAGCCGGGCCATCTGCTGGTGCCGGGCCGGGTACATTGTGGCCGACTGCGGGTGATCGACATTGGCATCGACGAGAATGTGCTGCCGGAAATTCGCCCGCAGACCTCCGAGAACAATCCGGACCTGTGGGCCGACGCGTTTCCGGTGCCGAAAATCAACAGCCACAAATTCTCACGCGGCCATGCCGTGGTTGTCTCCGGCGACATCGCGTCCACGGGCGCTGCCCGGCTGTCCGCCCGCGCCGCCTTGCGAGGCGGGGCAGGCCTGGTGACGGTGGCGTCGCCGCGCGATGCGCTGGCGGTCAATGCCGCCGCGCTGACGGCGGTGATGGTGCGGCCGGTGGATACGTCGGCAGAGTTCGCCGCGCTGATCGGCGGCAAAGTATCAGCCTGCGTGATCGGGCCGGGGGCCGGTGTTGGCGAACGGACGCGCATGTTTGTGGAGGCCATCCTGGCCACGAAGCGACATGCGGTGTTCGACGCCGATGCGCTGACCAGCTTCGCGGGGGCGCCCGAACAGCTGTTTGGTCTGATCAAGGCCAGCCCGGAAACCGGCGTCGTGTTGACGCCTCATGAAGGCGAATTTTCGCGCATCTTCAGCAAGGTGGACGGGGAACATCCAGCAGTATCTAAATTGGAGCGGGTTCGTCTGGCGGCGCAAGAGTCGGGTGCTATCGTGCTGTTGAAGGGGCCGGATACGGTCGTGGCGTCGCCGGATGGCCGGGCCGCCATATCAGCCAATGCGCGGCCATGGCTGGCGACTGCCGGTTCCGGCGATGTGCTGGCCGGCATTATCGGCGCGCTGCTGGCGCAAGGGGTTCCGGCCTATGAGGCCGCCTGTATCGGCGTCTGGATGCATAGCGAGGCGGGCAGCGAAGCCGGCCCCGGGCTGATCGCCGAGGATCTGACCGAGGTGCTGCCGGCGGTGTTCCGCCGGCTCTACGACCAGCTCGGTATCCAATACTGAAAAGGTCTAATCGACGCTGTACCAGCGGACCTGCCGCGGGGCGGCCCAGTCGGCGACGAAGGCTTCCATCAGCCAGCGCCCGACATTGTTGGCGGCAAAGGCGATGCGCTGGGTCTGGCCGGCGTCCAGCGCCAGGGTGTCGAGCCAGAACGGCTTCCAGCCGTCATCGAGTCTGTCGAGCAGGCGGACATGATGACCGTGGATCTGGAACACCATCGGGCTGGTGGCCCGGTTGGTCAGCGCAAGCACCACGGTGCGGCCAGGCTTGGTCCGGAATGCCGGCGGTGTGCTGGCGGACAGATCGACCGGCTTCACCCATTCGGGACTGACGGCGCTCAGGGCCATATCGACGCGCAGGGCGCCCTTGAGGTCGAGCTGAGCGGGCAAACCGTTGGAGGGCAGCGGCGGTGCGGCCGCCAGGGGCGTGGCCCGTAGCGGCGGATCGTTGGACGTCTTGATCTGGCCGATCGGCCGGGCTGTCTTGCCGTCATGGAGCAGGATCGCCGAGGTCGATCCCGCCGGCCTGACGGCGTCGAGGAAGACGTCGACCCGGGTTCCGGGCGCCAGCACCACCTGATTATTACGGGCAGGGAACGGCTCCGAGGGCTGGCCGTCGATGGCCATGACGCGGACCTCGTGATCGTCGAATTTCAGAGCAACCACATTGCGTTGGCAGCCATTGATGAGACGGAGCCTGAGCCGTTCGTTGACGCGTGCCGATAGCTCCAGCGTGGATTTCCGGTTGATCAGGAACAGCGCGGCGGTGTCTTTCGGATCACTGGCGGGGGCGAGCAGACTGCCGTCCGGCCTGAGGCGGAAGTCCTCGATCAGCAGCACCTCGTCGCGGTCCACCTCCACCGGATCGCTCTCCTGGACGACCAGACTGCGGACCTGGGACGGCAGCGCCTGACCGTCGCCGAGCAGGCGCATGTCCAGATAGGACGTTCCGGCGCTGCGCATCTGCAGCTTGAACGCGTCCTTGGCCCCGGCCGCGACCGGCTTGCGGTCGAGCAGCGGCCCGATCCCGGACGAGCCGCTAATGCCTCGGCAGTTCAAGACGATAGGGACCGGCAGCTGATTGGCGAGTTGAACTGTGATTTCGTCGCCGCGGTTGAAGCGCAGCGGCCCCTTCTGGGCCGAATGAAGCGTCCAGGCCTCGGCGGAGGCGCCGGGCTTCACCGGGAAGGGATCAGCCTTGGCCTGTAGCTCCAGCGCGGCGACGGCTTGCGCGAGGCTAACCCGGGGCAGAATCGGGCCGATCAGCGCGCTCCCGGCGCCTGCAAGCAGGGTCCGGCGCGTGAGGGGGAGAAAGCGGTTCGTCATGCCCAAATCCCGACCATTTTGCCGCGCCAAAGTCCAGTTGCCGGGGCTGCGGCAAGTAAGCCGCTATGTGACCATTTTTTTGCTGCGAACCACGGTCCCCATGTTATAAGCCCGCCGCTCGCGACATCGCGGCCGGACATGATGTTTTTCGCGGGCGTGGCGGAATTGGTAGACGCGCTGGATTTAGGTTCCAGTGACGAAAGTTGTGGGGGTTCGAGTCCCTCCGCCCGCACCAAGCGCACATAGCGTTTGACCATGACGATTTTCGGACGTGTTTCCGCAAGGTTGGCCTTGCAGAGACAGTTCGCACCACCGGCGCAGGCTCTGGCCTGATGCCGCACAGATTTACAATGTCCGGGCCATTGGGCCGGACCAAGCGGGAAGAAGATTGACGCCATGCAGGTGAATGAAACCCTCTCCGAGGGATTGAAACGCGAATTCTCGGTCAACGTGCCGGCTGCCGACATCGAAGCCAAGGTCGATGCGCGCCTCGATGACATGAAGGGCAAGGTCAAGCTCAACGGCTTCCGCCCGGGCAAGGTTCCCGTCGGTCACCTGAAGCGTCTCTATGGTCGCTCGGTTGCCGCCGAGACCGTCGATGAATTGATCCGCGACACCAACACGCAGATCTTCAACGAGCGTGGCTTCAAGCTCGCTTCCGAGCCGAAGATCACGATGCCGACCGAGCAGAAGGAAGTCGAAGACATCCTGTCGGGCAAGTCGGACCTCAATTACACCGTCGCCATCGAAGTGGTGCCGCCGATCGCGCTCGCCGACTTCAAGAGCTTTACCGTCGAGAAGCCGGTGGCCGAAGTGACCGACGCGGACGTCGATGAGGCCATCAAGCGCGTCGCCGACCAGAACCGTTCGTTCACCGAGAAGACCGGCAAGGCCGAGTCAGGCGACCGCGTTACGGTCAACTTCAAGGGCACCATCGACGGCGTCGCCTTCGAGGGCGGTACCGGCGAGGAGATCCCGGTTGCGATCGGCTCCAACACCTTCATCCCCGGCTTCGAGGATCAGCTGATCGGCATCGCCGCCGGCGAGACCCGCACCCTCAAGGTGTCGTTCCCGGTCAACTATGCGAGCGAGACGCTGGCCGGTAAGGCCGCTGAGTTCGAGACCACTGCGGCCAAGGTGGAATCGCCGGTCGACACCGTGATCGACGACGAGTTCGCCAAGACCCTCGGCCTCGAGTCCCTCGACAAGCTGAAGGAAGCCGCGCGCGAGCGTCTGGTTGCCGAATTCGCCGGTGCGACCCGCCAGCGCGTCAAGCGCCTGCTGCTCGACCGTCTCGACGAGACCCACAAGTTCGATGCGCCTCCGTCGCTGGTCGACGAAGAGTTCAAGCTGATGTGGAATTCGATCCAGCAGGAGATGGCATCGTCGGGCAAGACCTTCGCCGACGAGGACACCACCGAAGAAGCCGCTCAGGAAGAGTACCGCAAGATCGCCGACCGCCGCGTGCGCCTCGGTCTCGTGCTCTCGGAGATCGGCGAGAAGAACAAGATCACCGTCAGCGATGACGAGGTCAGCCGTGCCGTGATCGAGCGCGCCCGCTCGATGCCGGGCCGCGAGAAGGAAGTGTGGGACTTTTACCGCAGCAATCCCAACGCGCTGGCCCAGCTTCGTGCACCGATCTACGAGGACAAGGTCGTCGACTTCATCCTCGAGCTCGCCAATGTGACCGAGAAGAAGGTGTCCAAGGACGACCTCTACAAGGACGAGGACGAGAAGACTGCGGCCTGAGCCGCAGCTTCTTAGAAGACGTTAAAAGAAACGCCGGCCGGGTCCTCCAGCCGGCGTTTTGACGTTAAGGATACCGCCCGAAACAGGTTCCAAAAGGGCTCCAGTGCTTTGCGGTGGCCGTCCGAATCGGCTTGAACTGAGGTTCAGGGCGGCATGTGGACCGGTGGTCTTGTTGCCGCTCGATTGGTCCATATCTGTGGGCTCTGTTTGTTGTTCCTGCATCACGGGACGTTCGTCCTCTCCCGGCAAACCGTAACCGGTTCCAGTCTTGCCGATGGACGTGTGTCTCCTCCAACCTTTCGGGTGATCAATGCGCGATCCGGTAGAAACCTACATGAACCTCGTCCCGATGGTGGTCGAACAGACCAACCGCGGTGAACGGGCTTACGATATCTTTTCGCGCCTTCTGAAGGAGCGCATCATCTTCGTGACCGGTCCGGTCGAAGATGGCATGTCGACGCTGACCGTTGCCCAGCTTCTGTTTCTCGAAGCCGAGAATCCGAAGAAGGAAATCTCGATGTACATCAACTCGCCTGGTGGCGTGGTGACGTCGGGTCTGGCGATCTACGACACGATGCAGTTCATCCGTCCGCCGGTGTCGACGCTGTGCGTCGGTCAGGCCGCGTCGATGGGCTCGCTGTTGCTGACGGCTGGCGCAAAGGACATGCGCTTCGCGCTGCCGAACGCCCGCATCATGGTTCATCAGCCGTCAGGCGGCTTCCAGGGCCAAGCAACGGACATCCTGATCCATGCCAAGGAAGTCGAGAGCCTGAAGCGCCGGCTCAACGAGATCTATGTGAAGCACACGGGACGTGCTTACGAGGACATTCACAACGCGCTCGAGCGCGATAACTTCATGACCGCGGATCAGGCGAAGGATTTCGGGCTGATCGACAAGGTCATCGACAAGCGCGCTGAAGAATCGACCCCGGCGAAGCCGGCCTAAACGACGCCGTTTCGGCGAACATATCGAGACCGAGACAGACGGCGCCCGCGCGCCGCCTGTCCCAAGGCAGCCATATCGATCAAGTTATTCCCGAATTGGTACTATGTGCCGACGCCAGCAGACGCGAGAGTTCCGCTTTCGTGCTGGTCGGGTGGTGTCATTCACGCAACGTTCCCCAATTTTCGGGGTTCTCCCGCGCAAATGCCGCAAATCACGCTATTGTCACGCTCCAGGCGATGGAGCCGATTAGCGAATTCTTGATCATCGGCTGTCAGCATGGTTCGCTGATGCGGATCGGTTAGTATCGCGGGGATTCGAGTGAGCCGTGATTCGAGCGGCATTCTGGAACGAGGTCTTTTTTGGTACGGATTTTGCTCTATCTACGGGATATGTCCCGTAACTGGGCGACCGGCAGACAAAGATCGAACGGCGGACGGAGATAGGAATGAGTAAGGTCGGTACCAGCGACTCCAAGAACACGCTGTATTGTTCGTTCTGCGGCAAGAGCCAGCACGAAGTTCGCAAACTGATCGCGGGTCCTACCGTCTTCATCTGCGACGAATGCGTTGAACTCTGCATGGACATCATCCGCGAGGAGAACAAGTCCTCGCTGGTCAAGTCGCGCGACGGCATTCCGACGCCGAAGGAAATCTGCAAGGTGCTCGATGACTACGTCATCGGTCAGTTCCATGCGAAGAAGGTTCTCTCGGTCGCGGTGCATAACCACTACAAGCGCCTCAACCACCAGACCAAGCACAACGACGTCGAACTCGCGAAGTCGAACATCCTGCTGATCGGTCCCACTGGTTCGGGCAAGACGCTGCTCGCGCAGACGCTCGCCCGCATTCTGGATGTGCCGTTCACGATGGCCGATGCGACGACGCTGACCGAAGCCGGTTATGTCGGTGAGGACGTCGAGAACATCATCCTCAAGCTGCTGCAGGCAGCCGACTACAATGTCGAGCGTGCGCAGCGTGGCATCGTCTATATCGACGAAATCGACAAGATCTCGCGCAAGTCGGATAATCCGTCGATAACCCGTGACGTGTCGGGTGAGGGCGTGCAGCAGGCTCTGCTGAAGATCATGGAAGGCACCGTTGCCTCCGTGCCTCCGCAGGGTGGCCGCAAGCATCCGCAGCAGGAATTCCTGCAGGTGGATACGACGAACATCCTGTTCATCTGCGGCGGTGCGTTCTCGGGCCTTGAGAAGATCATTTCGTCGCGCGGACGGACCACCTCGATCGGCTTCGCAGCGCAGGTTCTGGCACCCGAAGATCGCCGCACCGGTGAGATCTTCCGCCATGTCGAGCCGGAAGATCTGCTGAAGTACGGCCTGATCCCCGAATTCGTCGGCCGTCTGCCAGTGGTCGCGACACTCGAGGATCTCGACGAGACCTCGCTGAAGAAGATCCTGGTCGAGCCGAAGAACGCGCTGGTCAAGCAGTACCAGCGCCTGTTCGAGATGGAGAACATCGAGCTGACCTTCGCCGACGAGGCGTTGGGCGCGGTCGCCCGCCGGGCCATCGAGCGCAAGACCGGTGCACGTGGGCTGCGGTCAATCCTGGAGAGCATCCTGCTCGAAACCATGTTCGATCTGCCTGGTCTGGAAGGTGTCGAGGAAGTCGTCATCTCCAAGGAGGTTGTGGATGGGACGGCTCGCCCGCTCTATATCTACGCCGACCGTTCGGATCGGACCGCCGAGAGCAGCGCAAGCGCCTGATAGGGCGGCTTTCGGGCCCATCGACTTAAGTTCAATAGGCGGCTGCCGGTGATCGGCAGCCGCCTATTTTATTGCTGCTACGCTCTGTAAACCGCCCTTGTTCATGCGTATTTCCGCGACTTGACACCCCCCCGGGCCATAGCCACCTAATGCTCTCGGCGAACACAAAATCTCCCTCAAGATTCGCCATAACGATCCGGACACGTAGAGCCTGAGACGGCCGAGCAAAGACGGAAAATCGGCACCTTGTGCGGTTGCGCCATCGGGCGGACTGCTTGCAAGGGGGCACAGCAAAAGGAATGGGCCATGACTGCCTCCAAACCCCGGCCAACCATTGTTCACGGCGAAAGCCACTCCTATCCGGTGTTGCCGCTGCGCGACATCGTCGTCTTCCCGCACATGATCGTGCCTCTCTTCGTCGGCCGCGAGAAATCGATCCGCGCGCTCGAAGAGGTGATGAAGAACGATGCGCTCATCATGCTCGCCACGCAGAAGAATGCGTCGGACGATGATCCATCGCCGGACTCGATTTACGAGATCGGTACGCTTGCCAGCGTGCTGCAGCTTTTGAAGCTTCCCGACGGCACCGTGAAGGTGCTGGTGGAAGGGCTCGAGCGCGCCAAGGTCGAGAAGTATTCAGATCGCACCGAATATTACGAAGCGACCGCTGTCGCGCTGGCCGATACCGATGCCAAGAGCGTCGAGGCGGAAGCGCTGTCGCGTTCGGTTGTCTCGGACTTCGAGAGCTATGTGAAGCTCAACAAGAAGATCTCCGCCGAAGTCGTCGGCGTCGTGCAGGCGATCACTGACTTCGCCAAGCTCGGCGATACGGTCGCGTCGCATCTCGCCGTCAAGATCGCGGATCGCCAGGGAATCCTGGAAACGCTGTCCGTCACCGCGCGCCTGGAGAAGGTGCTCGGCCTGATGGAGAGCGAGATCTCGGTGCTGCAGGTCGAGAAGCGCATCCGCTCGCGCGTCAAGCGCCAGATGGAGAAGACCCAGCGCGAGTACTATCTCAACGAACAGATGAAGGCGATCCAGAAGGAGCTCGGCGACGACGAAGGTCGTGACGAGCTGGCCGACATCGAAGAGAAGATCGCCAAGACCAAGCTGTCGAAGGAAGCCCGCGAGAAGGCGCAGCATGAGCTGAAGAAGCTGCGTCAGATGTCGCCGATGTCCGCGGAAGCGACCGTAGTGCGCAACTATCTCGATTGGCTGCTGTCGATTCCGTGGGGCAAGAAGTCCAAGGTCAAGAAGGACCTCGCCGCGGCGCAGGCCGTGCTGGACGACGATCACTACGGGCTCGAGAAGGTCAAGGACCGCATCGTCGAGTACCTCGCGGTGCAGACGCGCGCCAACAAGCTGAGCGGGCCGATCCTGTGCCTCGTCGGACCTCCCGGCGTCGGCAAGACCTCGCTCGGCAAGTCGATCGCGAAGGCGACCGGACGTGAGTTCGTGCGCGTGTCGCTCGGCGGCGTGCGCGACGAGGCGGAGATCCGCGGACATCGCCGGACCTATATCGGTTCGATGCCCGGCAAGATCATCCAGTCGATGCGCAAGGCCAAGACGACGAATCCGCTCTTCCTGCTGGACGAGATCGACAAGATGGGCGCCGACTTCCGCGGCGATCCGTCGTCGGCTCTGCTTGAGGTCCTCGACCCCGAGCAGAACGGCACCTTTGCCGATCACTATCTGGAGGTCGACTACGATCTGTCGAACGTGATGTTCATCACCACGGCGAACACCCTGAATATTCCGGGCCCGCTGATGGATCGTATGGAGATCATCCGGATCGCCGGCTACACGGAGAACGAGAAGGTCGAGATCGCCCGCAAGCATCTCATTCCGATCGCGCTCTCCAAGCACGGTCTGGATGCCAAGGAATGGTCGATCGACGACGACGCCTTGCTCTTGATGATCCGCCGCTACACCCGCGAAGCGGGCGTGCGTAATCTGGAGCGCGAGCTCTCCACACTGGCCCGCAAGGCCGTGAAGGAGCTGATGCTCTCGAAGAAGAAGGTGGTGAAGGTCACCGAGAAGAATCTCGAAGAGTTCCTGGGCGTGCCCAAGTATCGCTACGGCGAGATCGAGAGCGACGATCAGGTCGGTGTCGTTACCGGTCTGGCATGGACGGATGTCGGTGGTGAATTGCTCACCATTGAAGGCGTCATGATGCCCGGCAAGGGCCGCATGACCGTCACCGGCAACCTGCGTGACGTGATGAAGGAATCGATCTCGGCGGCGGCATCCTACGTCCGCTCGCGCGCGATCAACTTCGGGATTGAGCCGCCGCTGTTCGAGCGGCGCGACATCCACGTCCACGTGCCCGAGGGTGCAACGCCGAAGGACGGTCCGTCCGCAGGCGTGGCGATGGCGACGACGATCGTGTCCGTGCTCACGGGCATTCCGATCCGGCACGATGTCGCCATGACCGGCGAGATCACGCTGCGCGGCAGGATCCTGCCGATCGGTGGTCTGAAGGAGAAGCTGTTGGCAGCGGCCCGCGGCGGCATCAAGACGGTGCTGATCCCCGAGGACAATGCCAAGGATCTCACCGAGATCTCCGACGCCATCAAGGGCGGGCTGAACATCATCCCGGTCGCCCGGATGGACGAGGTGATCGCCAACGCCCTGGTGCGGGCGCCCAAGGCGATCGTCTGGGAAGAGGACACCAAGCTGCCGGTGAAGGCCGACGGCGCAGAAGAGGCCGGCAGCGGCCTGACGGCCCACTAAGGCTGATATCCTCGACAACAATCAGCGGCGCCCTTCGGGGCGCCGTTTTTTGTGGCAAGATCGTAGTTGCTTGGAGATCGTTCGGGGGACGGCACGATGCAGATCGACGGCCAATGCCACTGCGGTTTCATCAGCTATCGCGCGACAATCGATCCGCAGCGGGTGTCGATCTGCCATTGCACGGATTGCCAGGCCATGACCGGCTCGCCCTATCGCGTCACAGTGCTGACACCGGCCGACACGGTCGAGATGACGGGCGGTGCACCGAAGGTCTATGTCAAGCGCGGCGACAACGGTCTCAACCGGCTGCAACATTTTTGCGGTGAATGCGGCTCGCCGATATTCGCCAGTGGCGAGGCGACTGAGGATAACGAGTGGGGCATTCGCTGGGGCAGTATCCGCCAGCGCGCCGAGCTGCCGCCACGACGTCAGATCTGGTGCCGGTCAGCCGCGCCCTGGATTCATGATCTTGCGGAACTGCCAGCGCGGCCAAGGGGATCGAACGATCCATAGGGGCGAGATGATCCACGCAGAACGCCTTGCCGCGGGGAAGTCCCGGCGTTAAAGAGAGGCCGTGAGGGCGGCTAGCTCAGCTGGTTAGAGCATCTCGTTTACACCGAGAGGGTCGGGAGTTCGAATCTCTCGCCGCCTACCAACTATTTCAATACCTTAGCGAAAGCGTATCGAAGCGACGGCAACGATACCGGCAACGATACGCTTTGATTAGGCCGTTTTCCTTCTCTTAGAAAATGCGTCGGCCACGGTGGATTGGTGGTCGGGGTGATGATGGCCGTAAACACTTTCCAGCGTTTTCTGCGACATTCCGAGATAGCCGGCGGCTTCGAACTTGTCCGCTCCGCGCTGCATGAGCCATGTAGCCGACGTATGCCGAAACGTGTGCCTGACGAAGCCTTCATTATCGTCAGGGAATACCGACCTGACCAGCTTCGCAAATGCCTTCTTCGAATCGGCAGGCCGTCCCTGATACTCGCAGACATACGTTGCACCCATGCGCCGCCACCGTCGCAAGTGTGCCAGCAACCGAGGCGGGATGCGTTGGACAGGCGCCCGCTTGTTCTTGGGGACATTCTCGCCTTCCCAAGTGCGGTACCAAAGCCCGTTCACAACATCAACGTAGGGGTACCCCTCCTTTTTAATGAACGATGATCGCCAGATACGGGCTGCCCGGCTACCCGTGTACGTGGCGCAGATGATATAGCGGGCAACGTGTCTCAACGTTCGCCTTCCTGTGGATTTACCCTTGTAGACGCCCGTAGCCCGATGGGCTGCCCATAAGAGCTTGGCTAATGTTGCCGGTTCGAAGAACGCTGTGCGACGCGCTGGCGGCGGCGGGATCGTAACCTTGATGCTGTGCCGGCAAATTCCGTCAGCCACAGCCATGTTAACGGCCGAACGCAGGTCCTCAAGCTCTCGGCGCGCCGCTGACTCCGATCTTCGTGACTTTACGTATTCGTTGCAGGTTGCGGTCGTGATCTCCGCCAGCGAGCGCTCGCCCCAATGGTCAAGAAGCACATTCAGCCGCTGTTTCAGCGCCATCGAACGCGCGACTGTGTTTTGCTTCGCCGTGTAATACGTTGCGACGACCTCGGCGATATAGACCTCTTCTGCGGCCCGCTGCTTCGTCTTAGGCGCTGTCAGTGTCTGCTGGGTAAGGTAGTCGTGGAGCGCTCGGTTGGCCTCCGCAACAGCGCTCTTGCCGCATCCAGTTGCGATTTGCCTTCCCCTATGAAGGATGACCCAAGTGGCTTCGCGGTCAGCGCTCTTTGGCCGGAGCCAAAGTCGGGCTGGCTTGGCTTGACGCGGCATTTCTCTTTCATCCCCTCAATGTGGCGCAACGTCGTGAAATCCGCATTGCGCAATCGCGTAATCACCAAATTCCCGCGTTTGGCTTCGGACCGAAGTGTGTTGACGGTCACGCCGCCATGCGGGAATGCGTAGCGGACAGCGTCTGCAAGCCGTAAAGGGTCATCTGGCCCAACGTTGTCATTAGAGGCCGTCAACGTGATCGGAATAAACTGGATTTTGTCTAAAGAGTCCACTTGAACCTTTTGGTCACAGCTTGTTTTTTCTGCTTGGTTCTTGCAAGCTTGGGGCAAATGCCGATCTCCCCCGCACAATCCCGCGCTGCACGCGGTCTGTTAAACTGGACGCTGGCCGACATAGCCCAAGCGGCGTCCCTTGGACTTTCGACCGTCAAAAATTTTGAAAGCGGGCTGCGGGCTACAACACCGGCGAACCTGAACACCATTTATCGGGCTTATGTTGATGCCGGAGTCGAATTTATCGCCGCCCGGAACGGCAAAGGCGTCGGCGTGCGGCTTGCGGCCGATATCTAACGCCGTTGCCAGGCGCGGAATACTCGCCGCGATCTGCCCTTATCCCACTTGTAACAGTTGCAATTCGATCTACTTTAACGCGGGGTCGCACCAACTTAACCGTTGCGGTAGACGGCCAGATAAGCGGGAGGAATGTGAATGGCGAATCCATGGGAGTTCTTGGATGGCTGGGCGCGAGAGAACGTTCACGCGACTGTCTTTGATGACAAAGGCACAGCCGACCAACTCGCGTTCCAATGCCGGGAGGCAGCGAAAGCCGCTGGCATCCACGAAGCCAGTGTCGTCAAAGCGGCAGGCGGAAACCTAGAGAGCTTCATGCTCGACAGACTGAACGAAGCCGTGAATGCCGAGGTTGAACGTTTGGTTGCCAAGGATAAATCTTAAGCGCTGCGCCGCGATGTCGTAGAGGCGGCGCCTATTGTCGAGAGCGGCATGACCAGCAGCACGTATGAAGCCCTTGTCTGTGAATGCGGCCATAAAGGACGGCTGCGTTGCCGGGAGAACGACGCCCCTTTCAGCCGTCCTTGGGAGGAATATAGTTTCGAAGGGTTCGATGGTGGCACGGAAACCTTCGCTCCATATTGCAAGGATACGAAAGCGCTTTTGGTGAACCTGTCCCCCAAATGCCCGCAATGCGGCCAGACCGGGAAAGTTAAATACGCTTAAGACCGGACAATCCGTCTACGCCACCTGTTGCCGTGCTGCGCTTCGCGCCAGACGAGAGAGAGCCGACATTGTTCTACGTTTCTCATATGACTCCAATTAAACGGGCGCGCATCCACAAAGGATCGTGTCCCCACTGCCGCGATGGCCAAGGGCAAGAGAACCAAGAACGGACCAATTCGGGACATACCGGTTGGTCGAAGCCGCTGGCGACGTTTGAGGACGCAGTGGCGTATATGGCAGACGCATTTCCGAACTTCGACGACACGGGAAGATGCGGTCACTGCAAACCGGGGATTGCCTGAATGACTTTCACAATTGGATACGGCCAACGAAACAAGAAAGAGGTTTCAACGGCGATGCGGGAAACAGCGGTCGAAGCGCTTAAACTCGCGGATGACCTTCAACGAAGCGACGAAGAGATCAAATTTATCGATACGCCGAGGGACGGACGGTGCGGCATGGAAATGCTTCGCGTCTTGGCCAAAGAGGAAGCGGCGAAGTAATGCCCCGAAGTGGCTTGGGCAGCGGTGGCGCCGACGAATACCCGAAGGACAGCGTCTTCGGTGATTTGAACCGCCTGAACAGAATGCTGGACACTTTAGACGACCGTGGGCTTGTGCTTTCTCTGGCTGCATTTGCGGAAGGCGCCCTTGGCAATCTCATCGGCGCGTTCTTGATCCCCGGCGATGCCGCAAAGCAATTGCTTGAAGGTTTCAACGCCCCCCTCGGCACCTTCTCCGCGCGCATCAAGATGGCGTTCTCGCTTGGCTTGATAACGGCCAGCCAACACGCCGATCTGGACCGACTACGAAAAATTCGAAATGCGTTTGCTCATTCTTGGGAACCGTTGTCCTTCGCCGATCAAACCGTTGCCGCACATATAACCGCTATCGGCTTTAGCAATTTAAGCGACCGCTTTCCGGCTTCGCACCATGAGAAGCTCCGTAATTCACTGTCGTCGTTGCTGCTAGAACTCCAAGTCATTGCAGAACAAATTAAGAAGCACAGCCGTCAAGCGAAGCTAATCGGACACCATCTTGTCGCGGGACCTAGTACGGGCACTTCAGCCGGTGAATACGTGCAGGCTTTCAGAAATCGGTTCGCCGAAGTGGTAGAAGAGTTGAAAACGGCGTCCGGCGAACAGCGCCGCTTTATGTTGCATATGCTGGACACATGGGACGCAAGATTAGAGATCGTCCGCAGAGAAGCGCCCGTCGAACAGCGGAACGAAATCAAACAACTACAGGAAGCCATGAGGGCATGGCGTCTGTTACAAGAGAAATAACTACCGGTCTTGAAGCATGTCCCCGCGCAGGCACGCTATCATTCAGCAAGCTTGTAAACATCCACTTCGGGAAAAAATCTGTACAGTTCACGGGCGCAAGCCGGAAGCATGTTGCAGTCGAAATGACTACCCAAAGTCTTTCTGGCGAGGCCGCGCCATACCTTCCGCCCATTCAAACGCGTCATGGTCCCCATACCGCTCCCAAAGCTCGCGTAATTGCCGTTCGGTCAAGAATTCGACAAAGCCGCAATGATTCTCTCCGCGCAACCATGCTTCTTGGTCGTCGTCTAACACCGCACGTCGCTTGTCGGCTCTCTTCCTTACAGGCATCAGCGGTTCGCCCTAAGCGCTGGGGGGCGTGTTTCGGAAGGCGGCGACACGTCCAAGCCAAGTTCACGCACTATGCGCGCAAAACCGGTTCGCGAGTCCCGTTCAATTGCAACCTCCGGTCTCGCGCGTGGCGCGTCGAAGCGGTCCGTGTAGGTCATACCGTGCTGCGCGATGGCTTCACGCGCTTGGGTACAGCGGTCCCAAGCCTCGCTGGCGAGCGCCAGCAGCTTCAAGTGATGGCTGTCTAGGTCGTAGTCGGCGACCACGGACGCGAACCACTTGGCTGTTTCAGGCCGCAGATGGGCCGGTGGCTTTGTGACTGTCATTGAAATTCCGAAAATCTAAATCGAACCGGGGTTGGACGCGTGTGATTTTTACTCCCCGCCGGCTATTGGTCTCAAACTTGGGAGGATGTAATGCCCCCCACCTGGGCGGCTTACTGTTCCCAAAAATACCAAAGGATTGCGGCAGTCGTGGGCATTACAAGAATAGTCGTCCATAGTCGTTGCACGACGTAGTTTTCCGTCTGTTTATCTTTCGGAAATACGTCCCAAGACATCCACTCCCAAAGACCGACGCGTTTGGACGGCCTCAAGCCCCGCCACCGAAGCGAGAGGTGAGTAATTACGATCGAGATGGAGAGAACAAGAATTGGAAATAAAAATCCCTTTGGCACGATGACGTCCCCAAATCAGACTTTGATCGCAAAACCTGTTACTTCGCTATCACGTAACGGTGGCCGTCGCTATGGCGGACGCACGGCAACGGCGGGACGCCCGTTGCCGTGCTGAACGGGCGCCTTAACCCAAAGAAAGACGCCCGTCATAGTCGTTACGGTTTGATCTTCAGCAGCTTGATCGCGTCAAAATCCGCCACGCCGCCGCCAACACGGCGATACGCATAGAAGAGAACATTCGGTTTGGACGAATAGGGATCGCGTAGGAATCTATTCCCTTCCTTCTCGGCGATCACATATCCGGCCTGAAAGTTTCCAAAGGCAATTGGCAGCGCGTTGGCCGCAATGCTCGGCATGTCTTCGGCGAAGTAGACAGGCTTACCGAGCAATGTAGGTGGCAAGCCAAGAGCCGCGCTTTCCCGCCAGATATAACGACCGTTTCCGTCCTTAAGCGAGTCGAGAACACTGGCCGTCGCCGAGGACATGACGAACGCGGCGTTTGTCCGATGCGGTCCGCGAAGCGACCAGAAGAGGCTCTTCACATCGTCCACCGTCACCGTCCCCGAACCTGCCGTCACGACGTGCTGTAGCTTGCCGCGATCACGCGTGAAGTCAGCGGCGGGGTCGGTCGTGTAAGTGAGAAAGCCGCGCGGCTGGTTCAGGCCAGTGCCGGAGACAAAAGCGGTCCCTTCGGCGCGTGAAAACTTGTTGGCAACCCGCTCAATAACGAAGGACGCCATATCGAAGCGGCTGTCGTCCAGTAGGCGCTGAGTCACGGGCTGGGTCGAATAGATTTCGTTGACGGGAATATCGATCATGCCGAGTGATGGCGTAGTCAGGCCGGGACGATCCTGCTTTTCCGAAACCCACTGAGCGCCAGTGTCGCCGACCTGATAGGGCTCTTGATAGGAGTCGAAAGAGCCAACGTTGACCACACGGCTGATCTGACGGATCGGTGACTGGTCATAGAGTCGGCGAACAATGTCGGCGCTCAACTGCGGCGTAACTCCATAGCCACCGTCGGGATCGATATTCGCCGACATTTTGATTTCGACGTTGTGGCGGACGAAGTCGGCGAGCGCCTTCTTTTCTGCGACAAGCGGGTGGTTATTGTCATTCGCAGCGGCGGTCTTGAACGCGATGTTGTCGTTTACGGCTGCGGGTCGTCGCGACTTGGCTTCTATTTTATCGATGCGATCAGCCATCGATTTGAGCGCGGTTGCGGTTGTTTCGGTAAGGGTGTCGAGAGCGTCAGAGACGCCGAAGTCCGTATCTTCAATTGCCTGCAATGGCATAAAGTGATGTTCCTTAAATGACGGAATCTGCGATCAGCCGCGATGCGGCCATGATCTCTTGAGTAAGCGTGCTGCGGTCGGGCGATTTGACCGACACAAATTGCGCGTGGGGATTGACCGGGATCGCCACCACGCTGACTTCTAATAGTTTCACGGCCTTGAGCACGCGGCCGCGCTTGCCGTTCGGTGACGACGCATCGATCATGTAGCCAATTGATAGTGACAGGCCGCCGAGTTTCAGAAGCGCGTAAGCGTCACGCCCCTTTTCAACGTCGAGGGCTAATTGGCCTTCAATTCGGAGTCCTTTCTTGTCTTCCTGCATCTGTGTGATAGCGCCACAGGGCATGCCGGGATCATGTGACCACAGCAGAGCGGGTGCCGTGCCATCGGCGCGGTGTTGCGCAATGGTTGCCTTGAATGCGCCGGGTGAAACGATGTCACCATAGGAGTCCGGTGGCCCGCCGAACGTAGACGCGTATGCGACAAACTGGCCGGCATCGGTCGAATTCGAAAACTTGACCGCTAGGGGAAGAGAGAAGCGGCTGTTAGGCAACGGCAGTGCCCAACGATAGATACGCAACAATGTCGAACAATGTTGAGCCGGCAAGTATCGAATATCGATGCGTGCCGCTGTCGTCCCAGCCGTCGCGACAATACAGCTTTTCGAAATCGCCTTCTTGACACTTGGTATGGATGCGCACGGCTGGAACGCTCGTGAAGACCTCGATGCGCGACCAATACGCATAGACCGACAGCGGTCGGCGCTCTTTGCGAACGAAGACTTCGATCATGGACTCGATCAAGTCGCCGACAAGGTTTCCGTCGTCGTCTGGCAGATGATAATAATGTCGTGCGACAGACGTTGCGGTCTTTGGCGTCGCTTCGGCCGCGATGGCCAATAGCAAGTAGGCCAGCGGGTGTTCGATTTCATACCATGCACCGGATTTCATAAGCGAATGCGTGATTGCTGAAACGTCTTTTAGTGGAACGCCGGTGTTCAACGCGACAGCCGTTGTAACGTCGATGGCTGATTTCATTCGGCGGATACTTTCTTGGTCTGTAAAGGGACGAAATTGTCCTCTCAACTACCACCCACCACGGAAGACTTGGCATATATGCCACGGCAGGAAGCCCAACCGGGTCTCCTGCCGCTAGGCCGTTACGCTGCCAACGAAGTGGTACGACCTGTGCTTACGAAATCGCGATACCCATCGGTGGCACGCCTTGCTTTGATCGCTTGATGGGCAGCAATCAGTGCTTCCCACACAAGAATCGAGCCTTCGCCGGGTAGCTTGCGCCCGCGAGTTTCAGCGATCTGCTTGAAGGTCAGGTTGTGGCAGCAGGCGTCGATTAACGGCTGCCACAGTGGACCAACGGCGGCGCGGATGGCGTCCAGATCTTTTTGAGCGTCAATTCTACGTTCGGGAAGGAAATCGTCGTGCACGGCGTTGAATGGTGCGTCAACGATCGGCTTCTTTACCCTTCGAGCAAAGCCGTCGTGCCGTATCGCATCACGTTCGCCGTCCCGCGAAGTAGTCGGCCTGCGCTTGCCGCTTTTCAACACCTTGCCGTCGTATATCCTCTTTTTTCGGTCGAGGGTTCGATCATGCTCGTATGCGACTTCGCCGCTTGCAGTACGCTGCACACCGAAGTCAGGTGTTGATTCCTTGCCGGGACGGTGAATCGCGCCGGCCATCGGATCGCCATAGGCGATATCGTAACCGTCTCGAACAACACATGCCGTTGCTAGATATTCCAGCCTGCCGTCGCGCCTGATGTTTTCTTCGAGGTGCCACGGTTCCGTATGCTTGAATTTGGTGCGTGCATTATCGTTCGCGGCGACTGGCAATTCGGGCGGTGTCGCGTACATGGCGTCCAGTTGGGACTTATCGAAGCTGCTCCATGCCGCTGCGAGCTTTGCGCCATCCATTTCCTTGCGCCTTTTGTCGTCAACCAGACGCGGCAAGCTATCGCTTTCCTCCGTCTCGGGCATCGTCGCTGAGTCAAATACGTCGGCAAGCAGGTTGGCGTCCGTTTCGCGTTCCGTTGCCGCATCGTCCACCGTCCGGCCATATCGCTTTCGCAGAGCCGCGTTGCCCTTGATGCGGTGGCTATGATCGCCTTCGTGCAAGTCCGTGATGCCGTTGTCGTTGTCGAATCTCTGTTCGTAATCGTCCATGACTGTCCCTTCGTCGGGAACGTCGTTCCCGCGCGTTGTGTTGGTGCAGATAAAAAAATAGCCCGCATATATGCGGGCTGAATCGGTTCGTGCTGCGATGAATGGACGTGGCATTATTCAACTGACACGCGACGCGCTCGGTTGATCGTGATCTACTTAACCGATGACAGTGCGTGACGGCAACTCTGTCAGACTGAGTTCTGCGACGATCAGTCAAGTATCAGCAACCCGGCTTCTCCGCTACTTCACTACAGCGAATTGTGCGATGGTCAGATGCTTAACAAAGAGCCGGCGCTCTCGCCAGCGCGTTACAATGACTTCTCGTGTCGAAACGTTTACCGAAAGCTGGCCGGGCGCGCCACTTTGTTCACGTTATTTGTTCGGTTGGTGCCAATTTGGCGTGATCGATTGTAGGTTGCGAAACGTAGTTGTGCCGTGCGCTGCAGGTCAGAGCATTTCAAACTTGCGTGCGTTGGTGGGTAGTGTCCCCTAAAGGGGGGACACTACCACCGCCGCACGCGTGCGCCAGTGCGTTACTCTGCGTCAGTGTCTTCTGATACTGGCGCCGCAACTTCCAGATACGGCTTTTCGTGCCGTGTCTTGTCAGCGCGATGCACGATCCTGAAATGGCCGTCGCTAATTAACCGCTGAATGGTGCCATCCAGTCGGCGTTTGCCCGCGTTGTCGCGCAGTTCGATGCCCATGACCGCCGCGAAGACGAACCCCGCCCAATCGGCGGCAAGCCAATGCGCTTTGAACTGGCCGGCGGAAATGCGCCGCTTGATCTCGGCAAGCTGTTCGGCCGGTACGTCTGTGACAGCCTCGGAGGGCCAACGCCACGGCGTGGCAACGCCTACGCTATCTCCCGGAGTGTAGAAGTTGCCGCCGTTGCCCAGATCGACCGATACCAGCCGACGCCAATCGGCGTGTCCGGTACGTCGTGCCAGATTCGACTTACCGTTATTCACGCGGAAGTAGTCAAATCGGTCGTTCGCATCAATTCCGGCTTTCTCCGCTTCCTGCGCGGTCATGCCGTTTATCGTGTGTACGCTGCGCGCTTTGTCCTTGAGAGCACCGGCGCCACGACCGGACTCGGCGGTTACTTCGGCCCTGCCATCGCCGGCGCTCTTGTTGACGTGATGAACAAGCTCGACGGCGGCGTTGGTGGCGTTGGCGACACGCACCCATTGTTCTGCGACCTGTTGTATCTTGCCGTTGTCGTTCTCTTCAACGGCGTGGGTACTGATGAAGGGATCAAGGAAAAGAACGTCTATCTCCTTGTCGATCATTTCGTTGATTATCGCCGACACGACGGGTTCGACGATGGTCGTCCCTCTGCCGTCGTTTTTGAGAACGACAAACGATTGGTCACGGCCGGAATCGACAAGGAGCCTGTCGCCAAGCTCTTCGGGTTTAATGCCGAAGTGCTTCATGGCGGCGACGAGCTTGCGTTGCGTCTCTTCTAATGGGTCTTCCAGGTTGACTATCCAGACCCGTAACGGCTTCTCGGGTAGATGGCCGAGCAACGGCTTGCCCGTCGCCATCGCGAGGGCTTCGACTATCTTTACGGTCGATTTTCCAGAGCCGCCCGCGCCAAATGTCGTGGACATGTACTTGCGGTACAGGTGGCCACCATAGAGGCATTCCCGCTTTGGGATGGCCTTGGGGTCCACGTAGACGAACGGCGTAGCCTTGATGGTTGGGTTCTTGCTTGCGCCCTTAGCTTGATAGCGACGCGTAAGATTATCGCGACCGATGTTCGTTGCGCGACCGGCCGAAAACGACAGATGGATGTCACGCCAGTGATCTTCGCTGACGTTGCGTATCCGAAGGTGAAACTCCTGAACCCTCTTGGCTCGTTCGTAGTCCGAAACGTTATTACCGACAAGCGCTCCTAGCTCAAACGCCACCATGTGCGCATCCGCTAGGCTGTCACTGTGCGCCCATCCGGCGAAGACGTGCCGAAGCGCGGCTTCGCGCATTTCCGCCTTTGAAAGATTATCGTTGTCGTGGGTTTTGTCTTCGGGCTTTTTCTTGGCATTCATCAAGCAGCGACCTCGACACGAAGCAGTCCGGCAATGGTCGCGACTAGGCCAGCGACTGTTGCGGTGTTTGGCCGGAAGCCGACAAGGCGGCTGGCGTCATTTACGGCAACGGCCCACCTTTCGGACGCCCAAGAGTAATGCGCTTCAAGCTGGAACCACTCCGCGTCGGATAGGTCCATGATGGCCGTGGCGAGGTCGTCTAGTGCTTCGGCGGCTCGGAGGTTGCGCGGGTCACCGGGATATTTGGCGGCTATTGACCGGCGCCATGAAGCTGTCCGGCGCAGATGCGCAGACTGAGATTTCGTGCAGTCAGTTTTCTGATTCATTTGCTTTGTATTGGGAATGTCGGCAGCCGGCCGATGCGGGGAACAAGCCGTGCTTGGGACGGCGGTTCTACTCTCTATCCGCGAGGAACGGTTTCGCTTGCAGGCCCTCGTTCGTCGCTCGCTGTCATCAAGCGAGGCGCCGCCGTCTTGGTGGCAGACGAGCAAGAACGAACACGGCTCACGGCAACGGTTGGCAATGAATGCCCGTGAACAGACCGCGAAAAACTCAAACAAACTTCGGCAGAAAGTCGAAGAATATCAATGGCTCTCTAAACGATGCTCTCGTTTACACCGAGAGGGTCGGGAGTTCGAATCTCTCGCCGCCTACCACCTCCCTAAACCCCATGTCATCTGAGTGTTTCGCCTAGCGCGCCGCCAGCACCTTGGCGAGCTGAACGCCTTCGTTCAACAGCGCCATGCGCAGCAGATCATAGGTCGTCTCGGACCCGCATGCGTTTGCCAGCCGCAAAGCTTGCAGCATCGTGACAATTAGCTCGTCGGCGTCTTTGCCGCCCTGAATGACCTGGAACTGATTGGGGGACATCGGCATCAGGCGATCCGCCGGGAGGTCTGAGGCAACGCAAAGACACTGTCTTCGATGGCGACACTCTTGCTAACGCGGGCGAGACACTTTTCACTGACATGAAACAGCACGGCGATGGTGGCCTCGCCATCGATCATGGCTGGCAACCCCAGCGGCTCGATCTCCAGTCCGAAGCCCTGAAGAATCGGGATGCGCAAGGGATTGATGACCGAGGTGAAACCGGACAGGCCTTCCATCAGGCCATATTCCTGAATCGCGAGCAGCAGTTCGAAATAGTGATGGCTGCGGCGTTCGGATTTGCGCATGGCAAAGCGCGTCAGCTCCAGTACATCGCGGCGCTGGATCAGCGCGCCATCGACAAGCTGCGCAAAATGCTCGCTGAGCATGTGAGGCAATACGGTTGGATAGAGTCGGAAGCCGCCTGCGACAGTGCCTGCGTCATCGGCCGCGACCAGATAGACAGCAGCATCATCGTCATACTGGTCTTTCTCGTACTCGCCATCGACATCGAAGGCGGTCCAGCCGCGCTCTCCGACAAAGACCTCGTGCCGTAACCGAAACTGCTTGTCCAGGAGATCGCCGAACTGCCCAGCATTACCGCTGTGAATGACCTCGATCATAAAAAGCTCTCCACGCTCGTCTGCGTGGAGGGGTCTCATGATGAGTTTGGTCGCGATATTCCGTGGGCAGGGGATTGACAATTCAGAAAGCGATCAGTCCTTGTGTGATCGCTTCGGCCACGGCCTGCGCGCGCGTATGCGCATTCAACTTGTGCATGGCGGCGGTGACGGTCTTGTTCACCGTATCTTCGGAGATGCCGAGAATGACGCTCGTATCCCAGGCGGTCTTTCCGGCAGCGACCCAGCTGACGACCTCGCGCTCCCGCAAGGTGAGGGCGATCAACTTCGCACGCTGATGAGAGCGAAGCGTTGCAAAGCGATTGAACGCATACATGGTGACGAGTTCGATGGCGCCGTGCGCGTCCTCGGTGTCTTCGACTTCGTAGCCAGCGAGTGACAAGCCGGCCTGATAGCCGTTCATGCCATGCACCGGCGCGCAGAGGCCGAACTTCAATCCGTAATCGACGGACGCGATCTCCATGATGCTCCGTGATATCGGGCTGACCTCGTCGAGCCGGATGTCCGACCAGGTGAACAGCTCGGGTTGCCGGCGGATCCGCGGCGCAACGGGATCCGAGGCATAGAAATTGGACGCGCTATATTGTTCGGCCCATGCTTTGGGCCATACTTTCAACAGCACGCGATCTTCGAACGGTTGGTTGACGCCGGTCGAGGCCAGAAAGCAGATGTGATTGTAGCCGAACGATTTGGCCGTAGCGGCCACGATATCGCCAACCGCAGACATGGAGGCGGCATTGGCAATACTTTCGATGGCCGACAGTGCGGTCTGAAAATGCTTGCCTTTGAATGACCCCATGGCGCGCCTGCATATCAGCTGAAATGGAGCTATGTTTTTGGGAAATAATTCTTGTTATAATTTATAAATGTACTGGGGAGGATATCGTCGCCGTCACGGCGCGCAATTCGCCATTCGATTGACACCACAACTATACACCGTTCCGTGACTGCCGGAACGGCCGTCCATCGCTGCTTTGTGCAGCGAATGGTTCTTTGTTACCACTACGCCCTTTCTTCCCAAATCATCGCCAGATGCACGATGGTCTGCACGGCTTTTTCCATGTCCTGGACGCTGACCCATTCGGTACGGCCATGGAAGGCGTGTTCGCCGGCGAAGATGTTGGGGCAGGGCAGACCCATGAAGGACAGCCGCGATCCGTCGGTGCCGCCGCGGATGCTGCTGCGGACGGGTTTGAGCCCGGCGCGCTGGATCGCTTCCACGGCGTATTCGACCATCTGCGGATAGCGGTCGATCACCTGCTTCATGTTGCGGTATTGCTGCTTGATCTCGAGCGTTGCCGTGGAATGCGGATAGGCCGTCATCACGTCGTCGACGATGGATTGCAGCAGCACTTCCTTCTCCGCAAGGCCGTCATCCGTGAAGTCGCGCACGATCAGACTGAGCGTCGCTTTTTCAAGCGCGCCGGAAATGCCGATCGGATGCAGAAAGCCTTGCTTGCCATCGGTGGTCTCAGGCGAACAGGTGTCTTTCGGCAGTCGCTCGACGATCGCGGCGGCGATCTTGATGGCGTGCTCCATCTTACCCTTGGCAAAGCCGGGATGCGCGCTGACGCCTTCGATGGTAATGACGGCACCGTCGGCCGAGAAAGTCTCGTCTTCGACATAGCCGGCGGTCTCGCCATCCATGGTGTAGGCGAAGTCGGCGCCCAGCTTTGTCAGGTCGACCTTGTCGACGCCGCGGCCGATCTCTTCATCGGGCGTGAACAGGATCTTGATGGTGCCGTGCCTGATCTGTGGATTGGCAACCAGGAAACGTGCCGCGTCCATGATCTCGGCAAGGCCAGCCTTGTTGTCGGCGCCCAGCAACGTGGTGCCATCGGTGGTGATGATGTCGTGGCCGATCTGGTCCTTCAGCGCCGGATTGTCGGCGACGCGGATGACCTGCGTTGTATCCACCGGCAGCACGATATCGCCGCCCCGATAGTTCTTGACGATCTGCGGTTTGACATCCTTGCCGCTGCAGTCGGGCGAGGTGTCCATATGCGAGCAGAAACATATCACCGGCACCTTCTTGTCCGATGTCGCGGGGATCGTCGCATAGACATAGCCATGCTCGTCGAGATGCGCGTCCCTGAGCCCCAGGTCCCGCAGCTCCTGCGCGAGCACGCGGCCGAGATCCTTCTGCTTTTCGGTCGATGGGCAGGTGGGGGAGGTAGGGTCGGACTGAGTGTCGATCACTACATAGCGCAGGAAGCACGCAGTCACGTCATGGGCGAAATCGAAGGGGGGAGTTGCTGTCAAAGGTCACCATCTGATTGCAGAAGTCCTCACAGCTTAGAAGTTTCATTCCGGGCCGTCACGAGGACGCGGCCCGGAATGAGATCAGTTCAAGCGGTCGATCAGACAGCTTCCTTGAGTTCCTTGGCCGGCCGGAACGCGACCTTCTTGCTGGCTGCGATCTCGATCTGCTCGCCGGTCGCCGGGTTGCGACCCATGCGGGCGGCGCGCTTGCGGACCTGAAGGATGCCAAGGCCGACGATGCGGATACGTTCGCCATTCTTGAGGTGGTTGGTGATGCGCTCCACCATGTCACCGAGGATTTCTTCGGCCTTCTTCTTCGACAGCTCGTGATCTTCAGCCAGGGCCGCGGCGAGATGCTTCAGCGTGATGGTGGGAGGAGTGGCCGCTTTCGCGGCGGTGGTGGTTGCAGCTTTTGCCATGAATCTGGCCCTTCTCGTTGGTGGTCTGTCTTAAACCTGTGACGCAGCAGGGCTTAAACGATTCGGAGCGATGCCGCCCCGCTGTTTTGCCTGCAAACAGGGGCTTATTTGCATTTTCGGCCTTAAAACGGCCTTCTCGCAAAGCCTGCAACGACGCCTTCTTGTGATGTCCTCCGGAATGGTTCTGCAACGTCCTTGACTTCAAAAGGACGTCCCTTTATGTCCAGCCCCACTGCGGGATTGCAGACGATCCACGCGGGAGTAGCTCAGTTGGTTAGAGCGCTGCCCTGTCACGGCAGAGGTCGCGGGTTCGAGTCCCGTCTCTCGCGCCATTCCATCGGGAATGGCGGGATTCAGGTCCATCCGCGGTCGTCCCCACAAGTTTCCTCAAGAGAACTATAGAGTTGTAGACGTCTCGCGCGGCATTTGACGTGCCAGCGCTCAGAACGAATCTGCGAGCGCGATTTCCTGCTTGAGCGCCTCGATTCGCCGCGCGGCTTCAGCGCGCGTCAGGTCCTTTTCGAATTGTTTGGGCTGATAGGCCTCGATCGCCAGCGATTTCAGCGTCAGCGCCTGGCCGCGGGTCATCGGCCCGGAGAGGCGATCGGGCAGGCTCTCATACGACGATACCGATGCAGCAATCGCGGGGACGACGATCTCACCGCGGGTGTTCAAAGCCGGGGTCTTCAAAGCCAGGGTCTTTAAAGCAAGCGTCATGGGAACCTCCAAAAATCCGATCTGGGTCGAAACAATGGCTTGTCAATTTGTTCTCTTTTTGTTCTATATCGCAAATGACCAAGCTCGCCAACCTGAATTTCAGAATCGCCCGGCTGCGCTACCAGATGAAGGGGGTGCAGTCGGATATCCGGCTGCTGACCAATGCCGGGCTGGACTGTGCCAATGCCTCCATGCGCCTGCGGCGGATGCAGGCCGACCTGCTGGCGCTCATTGCGGAACGTGAGACGCTGGCATGTCCGGCGTGAGCGAGCCGCCGCAGCTCAGGATCATCACATTGCGGGCGCAGATCGCCGAGCTCGGTGCGGCGATCCGCCTGTTGCGACAGGCGGGCATGGACAACGCCGCCGCGGAGTTGCTGCTGGTGCGTAAGCGCGCGGAGCTGGAGGGCTTGATGCTGCCGGGAAGGAGCGCCAAGTCCGACCCGCCGACAGGCGAGGTTTGACGGTCCCGGCCGTTGAGAAGTCATGCCGGATTTTTGAGAATTTGCGGGAGGTTTGTCGCAGCCGGTGATGCATCGGCAAGGTTGCGTTTCAATCGTCGCGTCGCGCATGGCAGAGCATGAAACTGTCAACATCCCTTGTCTTGCATGGCTTGTTGCGCTGCGCTAAGCCTCAGAACCATTCCAATGTTCGAATCTGTGGCAAAGTCAGGGCCGCAGGAGTAAGGCTCGCCGATGAACGGCATCTTGCAGAATTATCTCCCCCTTGTGGTCTTTATCGGCATCGCATCCGTCATCGGTCTGGCCTTGCTGATCGCGCCATTTCTCGTCGCCTACCAGCAGCCAGATCCGGAAAAGCTGTCCGCCTATGAATGCGGATTCAACGCTTTTGACGATGCGCGCATGAAGTTCGATGTGCGGTTCTATCTGGTGGCGATTCTCTTCATCATCTTCGATCTGGAAGTCGCCTTTCTGTTTCCGTGGGCAGTGGCCTTCGGCAAGCTTGGCGCAACCGGCTTCTGGTCGATGATCGTGTTTCTCGGCGTGCTCACCATCGGTTTCGCCTACGAATGGAAGAAAGGCGCGCTCGAATGGGATTGAGCCCAGTCATAGCCTCGGCTCCCGCCATCGCGCAGGCGCCAAAAGGCATTATCGATCCGTCCACCGGCAAGCCGGTCGGCGCGAACGACCCGTATTTCCTCGAGGTCAATGCCGAGCTGTCCGACAAGGGCTTCTTCGTTGCTGCGACCGACGATCTGATCACCTGGGCGCGCACCGGCTCGCTGATGTGGATGACCTTCGGTCTCGCCTGCTGCGCGGTTGAGATGATGCAGGTGTCGATGCCGCGTTACGACGTCGAGCGCTTCGGCTTCGCGCCGCGCGCGTCGCCGCGTCAGTCCGACGTGATGATCGTCGCCGGCACGCTGACCAACAAGATGGCCCCGGCGCTGCGCAAGGTTTATGACCAGATGCCGGAGCCACGTTACGTCATCTCGATGGGCTCCTGCGCCAATGGCGGCGGCTACTACCACTATTCGTATTCGGTGGTCCGTGGCTGCGACCGTATCGTGCCGATCGATATCTATGTGCCGGGCTGCCCGCCCACCGCAGAAGCGCTGCTCTATGGCGTGCTGCTGCTGCAGAAGAAGATCCGCCGCACCGGCACGATTGAACGCTAAGACTCGCGAACGCTTAAGGCTTTGTCATGGACGATGTGAGGCTCGACACACTGGGTCAGACGATTGTCGGCGCCCTGCCGGGTGCCGCGCTCGCGCATGAGGTGGCGTTCGGCCAGCTGACGATCGCGGTGGAAACATCGAAGATCGTCGAGGTCGCGCAGTTCTTGCGTGACGATCCGCGCTGCCGCTTCGTCAACTTCACCGATGCGACGGCGGTCGATTACCCCGGCCGCGAGAAGCGCTTCGACGTCGTCTATCACCTGATGTCGCCGACGCTGAATACGCGCATCCGCGTGAAGGCGCTCGCATCCGAAACAACTCAGGTGCCGTCGATCATTTCGGTGTTTCCCGGCGCCGACTGGTTCGAGCGCGAAGCCTACGACCTCTATGGCGTGATCTTTGTCGGTCATCCTGACATGCGCCGTCTGCTGACCGATTACGGTTTCGACGGCCATCCGCTGCGCAAGGACTTCCCGCTCACCGGCTTCGTCGAGGTCCGTTACGACGACCAGGAGAAGCGGGTGGTGTACGAGCCGGTCCGGCTCAATCAGGAATTCCGCAAATTCGATTTCCTCTCGCCCTGGGAAGGCGCGGATTATCCCGTGCTGCCCGGTGACGAGAAGGCAGAGGTCAAGCCATGACCGAACAACCCAACGTTCGCAATTTCACGATCAACTTCGGACCGCAGCATCCGGCGGCCCACGGCGTGCTGCGCCTGGTGCTGGAGCTCGACGGTGAAGTCGTCGAGCGCGTCGATCCGCATATCGGCCTGCTTCACCGCGGCACCGAGAAGCTGATCGAGCAGAAGACCTATCTGCAGGCGATCCCGTATTTCGACCGGCTCGATTACGTCGCGCCGATGAACCAGGAACACGCATTCTGTCTGGCCGCCGAAAAGCTGCTGGGCATCACCGTGCCGCGCCGCGGCCAGTTGATCCGTGTGCTATATTCCGAAATCGGCCGTATCCTGTCGCATCTTCTCAACATCACCACGCAGGCGATGGACGTCGGCGCGCTGACCCCGCCGCTGTGGGGCTTCGAAGAGCGCGAAAAACTGATGGTGTTCTATGAGCGTGCCTCGGGCTCGCGCATGCATGCCGCGTTCTTCCGTATCGGCGGCGTGCATCAGGATCTGCCGCCCAAGTTGATCAACGATATCGACGCCTGGTGTGATGCCTTCCCGCAGGTGCTCGACGATCTCGAAACGCTGCTCACCGGCAACCGCATCTTCAAGCAGCGCAACGTCGATATTGGCGTGGTCTCGCTGGAAGACGCCTGGAAGTGGGGCTTCTCCGGCGTGATGGTGCGTGGCTCGGGCGCTGCCTGGGATCTGCGCAAGTCGCAGCCTTATGAATGCTACGCCGAAATGGATTTCGACGTTCCGATCGGCAAGAACGGCGACTGCTACGATCGCTACTGTATTCGCGTCGAAGAGATGCGGCAGTCGACCAAGATCATGAAGCAGTGCATCGCCAAGATGCGCGCGCCGGACGGGCAGGGCGCCGTTGCTGTCGAAGACAACAAGATTTTCCCGCCGCGTCGCGGCGAGATGAAGCGTTCGATGGAATCGCTGATCCATCACTTCAAACTCTACACCGAAGGTTTTCGCGTGCCGGAAGGCGAAGTCTATGCCGCCGTCGAAGCGCCGAAGGGCGAGTTCGGCGTCTATCTGGTCTCCGACGGCACCAATAAGCCCTACAAGTGCAAGATTCGCGCGCCGGGCTTTGCGCATCTGCAGGCCATGGACTTCATGTGTCGCGGCCATCTGCTCGCCGACGTCTCGGCTATTCTCGGTTCGCTCGACATCGTGTTTGGTGAGGTCGATCGGTGACGCTGGCACCTCCCATCCAGTTTGACCGGGCGTCCGGCGTTCTCCAGAGCGTGAATCTCTGGGAACGTGCGATGGCCTGTGCGCTGGTGGTTGGCTCGAAGATCTCGTCGTCGTTCTCGCATCGCGGCTACAACATGTGCGCCAATCTGATGCGCAGGACTGTGCTGCCGGCGCGCGATCTCGTGGTGAAGCTGAATGCGGATGCGCTGTTCGCGTTCCCGTTCGGCGATGGCTACTGGAGCAAGTTGCTCAACCGCACGTTCTCCTATGAGGACGAGCTTGAGGTGTTGTTCCGGAACTCGATCGATGTCGATTACACGCTGCTCGATTGCGGCGCGAATTACGGATACTGGTCGGTGCTGGTGTCGAGCGCGCCGTTCGGCTCGCACAAGGCGATCGCCATCGAGCCCTCGTTCGACAATTTCGCCAAGCTCGCCAATAACGCCAGGATCAATGGTGACCGGTTCGACGTCATCAAATGCGCGATCGGCTCGCAGCGTGGCACAGCGCATCTGTCGGGCACCAAGCACGAAGCTTTCAGCATCGCCGGCGATCCCAATGCTGGCGGCGAGGAAGTGCCGGTGATCTCGCTCGACAATCTGCTCGACGACGGCAAGGTGTCGATGTCGGGCAAATATCTGATCAAGCTCGACGTCGAAGGCGTCGAGATCGAGGCTATCAAGGGCGGCGCGCGATTGCTGCAGGGCGACTCGGTCATCATGTGCGAAGAGCACGGCAATGACCCGCATCACACCGTCTCACGCTTTATCCTGGATCAAACGCCGCTCAAGCTGATCGTGCATGATCCCGCCACCAACCGTTTCGAAACCGTGACCGAGTTGTCGATCCTCGATCGCATCAAGGTGTCCACACATGTTGGCTACAACGTGTTTGGCACATCGAGTGCGTTCTGGCTCGACCGCATCAACAGCCTGAATGCGAGCGCGGCGCGCCGCACTCATTGAGAGACTAGACATGTCCGTCCGCCGTTTGGCTCCGAAAGAAGTTCAGCCCGCTTCGTTTGAATTCACGCCCGAGAATCTGGCGTGGGCGAAAGAGCAGATCACGCATTATCCGCCCGGCCGTCAGGCATCGGCCGTGATCGCGATCCTGTGGCGCGCACAGGAGCAGCAGGCCGGCTGGGTATCGGAAGCAGCGATCCGCGTCGTCGCCGACATGCTGGAGATGCCCTATATCCGCGTGCTCGAGGTCGCGACCTTCTACACCCAGTTCCAACTGCAGCCGGTCGGCAAGAAGGCTCACATTCAGGTCTGCGGCACCACGCCTTGCATGCTGCGCGGCGCCGGCGATCTGATCGACGTCTGTCAGCACCGCATCCATCACGATCCGTTCCATCTGTCTGCAGATGGCGATTTCAGCTGGGAAGAGGTCGAGTGCCTCGGCGCCTGCGTCAACGCCCCGATGGCGATGATTTGGAGCGACACCTACGAAGATCTCACCAAAGAGAGCATGAACAAGCTGATCGACGGTTTCGCTGCCGGCACGCCGCCGAAGCCGGGTTCGCAGATCGGCCGTCAGTTTGCTGCGCCCGAAGGCGGCGCGCGCGTGATGACGAGCGGCGGCGCCGCCACATACACGAAGGTTCTGGATATGCCGAAGGAACCCGCGCTCGCCGATGCCGAGCCGAAGAAGCAGACCGAGTCGGCCAATGTGCAGGAGCGCCCGGCGCCGAAGCCGCCGGCGGCCGACGCGACCAAGGCTAATCCGCCGAAGGGTGGTGCTCCCAAGGAGCCGAAGAAATGACGCGCGCGCTGTCGATGAAATTTGCAACGCAGTCGGGGGACGCGGCAATGAACAAGTGGCTCTACATCGCACTGCATACGATGGTTGCAGCTGCGTTCATTTTCTCGCTGCAGCGTTTCTTTTTGAACGCCACGCTTGAATCCAGTCTGTTGTGGGCCGTTGTGTTCGGCGGTTGCGCCGCGATGCTCGCCTACAAGCAATCCAATCGCTGATCGAGGAAGCCATGCTCGACGACAACGACCGCATCTTCCGCAATCTCTACGGCCTCGACGACTGGGGTCTCGCCGGCGCACGCCGCCGCGGCGGCTGGGATGGCACCAAGGCCATCATCGACAAGGGCCGCGACTGGATCGTCAACGAGATGAAGGCGTCGGGTCTGCGCGGCCGCGGCGGTGCAGGTTTCCCGACCGGCATGAAGTGGTCCTTCATGCCCAAGGACAATGCTGACGGCCGCCCGAGCTATCTCGTGGTCAATGCCGACGAGTCCGAGCCCGGCACCTGCAAGGACCGCGAGATCATGCGGCACGATCCGCATACGCTGGTCGAAGGCTGCCTGATCGCCGGCTGCGCCATGGGCGCCCATGTCGGTTACATCTATGTGCGCGGCGAATTCATTCGGGAGCGCGAGCATCTGCAGGCGGCGATCGATCAGGCCTATGAGGCCAATCTGATCGGCAAGAACAACATTCACGGCTTCCCGTTCGACCTCTATGTCGCGCACGGTGCTGGCGCCTATATCTGCGGCGAAGAGACGGCGCTGCTCGAAAGCCTCGAAGGCAAGAAGGGCCAGCCGCGCCTGAAGCCGCCGTTCCCGGCCAATGTCGGTCTCTACGGCTGCCCGACCACGGTGAACAACGTCGAGTCGATCGCAGTCGCGCCGGACATTCTGCGCCGCGGCGCGGCATGGTTCGCCTCGATCGGCCGTCCGAACAATGTCGGCACCAAGCTTTACGGCATCTCCGGCCACGTCAACACGCCCTGCGTCGTTGAAGACGCCATGAGCATTCCGTTCCGTGAACTGATCGAGAAACACGGCGGCGGCATTCGTGGCGGTTGGGACAATCTGCTCGCGATCATCCCGGGCGGCGCATCGTGCCCGTTGATCCCGGCTGCGGATTGCGAAGAACTCATCATGGATTTCGACGGCACCCGCGCGGTGAAGTCGTCATTCGGCACCGCAGGCGTCATCGTCATGGACAAGTCCACCGACGTGGTCGCGGCGATTGCCCGCATCAGCTACTTCTTCAAGCATGAGAGCTGCGGCCAGTGCACGCCGTGCCGCGAAGGCACCGGCTGGATGTGGCGCGTGCTGAGCCGCATGGTCGAAGGCCGCGCCCACAAGCGCGAGATCGACATGCTGCTCGAAGTCACCAAGCAGGTTGAAGGCCACACCATCTGCGCACTCGGCGATGCCGCCGCGTGGCCGGTGCAGGGCCTGATCCGCGCCTTCCGCCCGGAGATCGAACGCCGCATCGAAGAGTTCAGCCGCAAGGCGACGCTCGACGATCAGGGCATCCTCGATCCCGCGCATCTGGTCGCGGCGGAGTAGGGCGCATGGCTATGACGAAACTGATCATCGACGGCAAAGAGATCGAGGTCCCCGCGGAATACACGCTGCTGCAGGCGTGTGAAGCCGCCGGCGCCGAAATTCCGCGCTTCTGCTACCATGAGCGCCTGTCGATCGCCGGCAACTGCCGCATGTGCCTCGTCGAGGTGAAGGGCGGACCGAAGCCGGTCGCGAGCTGCGCCTGGGGCGTGCGCGATTGCCGGCCTGGTCCCAAGGGAGAACCGCCGGAAATCTCGACCCGTTCGCCGATGGTCAAGAAGGCACGCGAAGGCGTGATGGAATTTCTGCTGATCAACCACCCGCTGGATTGCCCGATCTGCGATCAGGGCGGCGAGTGCGATCTTCAGGACCAGGCGATGGGTTACGGTGTCGACACGTCGCGCTTTGCCGAAAACAAGCGCGCCGTCGAGGACAAGTATCTCGGCGCGCTGGTCAAGACCTCGATGAACCGCTGCATCCAGTGCACGCGCTGCGTTCGTTTCGCCGCCGAAATCTGCGGCGTGCCGGAAATGGGCGCGACCGGTCGCGGCGAGGACATGGAAATCACCTCGTTCCTCGAAACGGCGCTGACCTCGGAGCTGCAGGGCAACCTCGTCGATATCTGCCCGGTCGGTGCGCTGACCTCGAAGCCTTACGCTTTCGCCGCGCGTCCGTGGGAGCTCGGCAAGACCCAGTCCATCGACGTCATGGACGCCGTCGGTTCGGCGATCCGCGTCGATACCCGTGGCCGCGAAGTGATGCGCATTCTGCCGCGCGTCAACGAGGCCGTGAACGAGGAATGGATCTCCGACAAGACGCGCCACATCGTCGATGGCCTGCGTACGCAGCGCCTCGATCGCCCGTATATCCGCGACAACGGCAAGCTGCGCGCTGCGACCTGGGCTGAAGCGTTCAGTGCCATCGCTGCGAAGGTTGCCGGCAGCAAGAAGATTGGCGCCATCGCCGGCGATCTCGCCGCCGTCGAGGAGATGTTCGCGCTGAAGCAACTGCTCGCAAGCATGGGTTCTGCCAATCTGGCGACCCAGAGCGCGGGCGCGTTCGATACGGCCACTGGCCGTGCGTCCTACATCTTCAACCCGACCATCGCCGGCATCGAGCAGGCCGATGCGCTGCTGATCGTGGGCGCCAACCCGCGCAAGGAAGCCGCCGTTCTCAACGCGCGCATTCGCAAGGCGTGGCGCACCGGTGCGTTGAAGGTCGGCGTGATCGGCGAGAAGGCCGATCTGACCTATCGCTACGACTATCTCGGCGCCGGCACGGACTCGCTGGCCGAACTCGCCGCCGGCAAGAACGCCTTCGCCGATGTGCTGAAGAACGCCAAGCATCCGATCGTGCTGGTTGGCGCCGGTGTAGCCGCACGTGCCGATGGCGCTGCGGTACTGGCGGCGGCTGCCAAGCTCGCTTCGGACTTCGGCGTCATCAAGGACGGCTGGAACGGCTTTGCGGTGCTGCAGACGGCGGCCTCGACGGTCGGCGCGCTCGATATCGGCTTCGCGCCGACGGCAGGCAGCCTGAGCCTCGCGCAGATGACGTCGGCCGGTTCGCTCGACGTGCTGTTCTCGCTCGGCGCCGACGACGTGAAAGTCGCCGACGGCACCTTCGTCGTCTATATCGGCACCCATGGTGATCGCGGCGCGCATCGCGCCGACGTGATCCTGCCGGGTGCGGCCTATACCGAGAAGTCCGGCATCTTCGTCAACACCGAAGGCCGCGTGCAGATGGCGGAGCGCGCCGGCTTCCCGCCGGGCGATGCCCGCGAGGACTGGGCGGTGATCCGCGCGCTGTCCGACGTGCTCGGCCACAAGCTGCCTTACGACTCGCTGGCTGCGCTGCGGCAGGCGATCTTCAAGGCTGCACCGCACCTGATGCGCATCGATCAGATCGAGGCCGGCGACGCCGGTGCGATCAAGACCCTTGCGGGCAAGGGCGGCACCGTCGACAAGACACCGTTCAAGGCCTCCGTTGAGGACTTCTACCTGACCAACCCGATCGCGCGTGCGTCAGCCATCATGGCGGAATGCTCCCGCCTGGCTTCCGGCCAGATGCTGACGGCGGCGGAGTAAACCGATGGCTGAATTCTGGACAAGCACCCTGTGGCCGCTGATCATCATGGTCGCGCAGAGCCTCCTTGTGCTCGTGGTGCTCTTGATTGCGATTGCCTACATCCTGCTGGCTGACCGCAAGATCTGGGCAGCGGTACAGATCCGCCGTGGCCCCAACGTGGTCGGGCCATTCGGCCTGCTGCAATCCTTCGCGGACTTGCTGAAATTCGTATTGAAGGAGCCGGTTGTTCCTTCCAGCTCCAACAAGGGCGTGTTCCTGCTGGCGCCGCTGGTGTCCTGCGTGCTCGCGCTGGCGGCCTGGGCGGTGATCCCGATGGATCTCGGCTGGGTGATCTCCGACATCAATGTCGGTGTGCTCTATATTTTCGCGATCTCGTCGCTGTCGGTCTACGGCATCATCATGGCCGGCTGGTCGTCGAACTCGAAATATCCGTTCCTGTCGGCGCTGCGCGCCGCCGCGCAGATGGTGTCCTACGAAGTCTCGATCGGCTTCGTCATCATCACCGTCTTGCTCTGCGTCGGTTCGTTGAACCTGACGGCCATCGTCGCCGCGCAGGATTCGAAGTGGGGCATTCTCGGCTGGTACTGGATCCCGCTGTTCCCGATGTTCGTGATCTTCTACGTCTCGGCGCTGGCTGAAACCAACCGTCCGCCCTTCGACCTCGTCGAAGCGGAATCGGAACTGGTCGCGGGCTTCATGACCGAATACGGCTCCACCCCGTATCTGCTGTTCATGCTCGGCGAGTATGTTGCCATCGTCACCATGTGTGCGCTGGCAACGATCCTGTTCCTTGGTGGCTGGCTGTCGCCGATCCCGTTCGCGCCATTCACCTGGGTGCCAGGCATCATCTGGTTCGCCATCAAGGTGATGTTCATGTTCTTCCTGATTGCGATGGCGAAGGCGATCGTGCCGCGCTACCGCTACGACCAGCTGATGCGTCTGGGCTGGAAGGTGTTTCTGCCGCTGTCGTTGGCGTACGTCATCATCGTCGCTGCCGTGCTGCAATTCGGGGGCCTTGCTCCGAAATGAGGTCACTATGAATATCAGGGCAACAGCTCATTCGCTTCTGCTGGCGGAGTTCGTTTCGGCGTTCGTCCTCGCCATGCGGTATTTCTTCAAGCCGAAGCCGACGCTGAATTATCCGTTCGAGAAGGGGCCGATCTCGCCGCGTTTCCGCGGTGAGCATGCGCTGCGCCGCTATCCGAACGGTGAAGAGCGCTGCATCGCCTGCAAGCTCTGCGAAGCGGTGTGTCCGGCACAGGCCATCACCATCGAAGCCGGCCCGCGCCGCAACGATGGGACGCGCCGTACCGTGCGCTACGACATCGACATGGTGAAATGCATCTATTGCGGACTGTGCCAGGAGGCCTGTCCGGTGGATGCGATCGTCGAGGGACCGAACTTTGAGTTCGCCACCGAGACGCGTGAGGAACTCTATTATGACAAGGCGAAATTGCTCGCCAACGGCGACCGCTGGGAGCGCGAGATTGCGAAGTCAATCGAACTCGACGCGCCGTACCGGTAAGGTGACCAGATGATCCTTCCCGCACTGTTCTTCTATCTGTTCGCCAGCATCTGCGTGGCTTCCGCGGTCATGGTGATTGCCTCGCGCAATCCCGTGCATTCCGTGCTGTTCCTGATCCTGGCCTTCGTCAACGCCTCGGGCCTGTTCGTGCTGATGGGCGCGGAATTCCTGGCGATGCTGCTGATCGTCGTCTATGTCGGCGCCGTCGCGGTACTGTTCCTGTTCGTCATCATGATGCTCGACGTCGACTTCACGCAGCTGCGCGAAGGCTTCATCCAGTATCTGCCGTTTGGTCTCGTGATCGGCGCGATCTTCCTTGCCGAATTGCTGCTGGTCGCAGGTGGCTGGGTGATGAACCCGAACGTCACCAAGTCGATCACGGCGGCCATCCCGACGAATGTGAGCAATACCGAGGCGCTCGGCCTCGTGCTCTATACGAAGTACATCCATTACTTCCAGTTGGCCGGTATGGTGCTGCTGGTGGCGATGATCGGCGCGATCGTGCTGACGCTGCGTCACAAGGTCAAAGTCCGGCGCCAGGACATCAATGTTCAGAACGCGCGCAATCCGGAACTGGCGATGGAAGTGCGCAAGGTCGCGACCGGGCAGGGCCTGCAGGACGCCGACGCGGGGAGCTGGGTCAAATGACGATCGGTCTCGGACACTATCTGGCGGTCGCAGCGATCCTGTTCACGCTGGGCATTCTCGGCATCTTCCTGAACCGCAAGAACATCATCGTCATCCTGATGTCGATCGAGCTGATCCTGCTCGCCGTCAACATCAACATGGTGGCGTTCTCGACCTTCCTCGGCGACATCGTCGGGCAGGTGTTCGCGCTGCTTGTGCTGACCGTGGCCGCTGCGGAAGCAGCGATCGGTCTCGCCGTGCTGGTGGTCTATTTCCGCAACCGCGGTTCGATCGCGGTTGAAGACGTCAATCTGATGAAGGGCTGAGCCAGTTATGATCCAGGCTCTTGTATTCCTGCCGCTGATCGGCGCGCTGATCGCAGGCTTCATCGCCATTCTGGGTGCGCATGGGCGTAACCCGAGCGGCGACGAGATGGACCATGCGCATGACGATCACGGTCACGGCGATGCCAGCGCGCATGCACATGCTGCGCATGGGCATGACGATCATGGTCACGATGATCACGACGACCATCACCACGTTGCCGAGCCGGCCGCGCTCGGCTCGCGTGCGGCCGAGCTGATCACCGCCGGTCTTCTGGTGGTGTCGGCGGTGCTGTCCTGGATGACCTTCGTCGATGTCGCCTTCATGCATCACGATGCCCGTATCGTGCTGCTGAACTGGATCAATTCAGGCGATCTGCAGCTGTCCTGGACGCTCCGCGTCGATACGCTGACCGCCGTGATGCTCGTCGTCGTCACCACGGTGTCGTCGCTCGTGCACATCTATTCGCTCGGCTATATGGAAGACGATCCGAACCGGCCGCGCTTCATGGCGTATCTGTCGCTGTTCACTTTCATGATGCTGATGCTGGTGACCGCGGATAACCTGCTGCAGCTGTTCTTCGGCTGGGAAGGCGTGGGTCTGGCCAGTTACCTGCTGATCGGTTTCTGGTTCAAGAAGCCCTCGGCCAATGCGGCGGCGATCAAGGCCTTCGTGGTCAACCGCGTCGGCGACTTCGGCTTCCTGCTCGGCATCTTCGCGCTATTCATGCTGGTTGGCTCGACCGATCTCGACACGATCTTCGCCAGCGCGCCCGGCCTGACCGGCAAGACGATCAACTTCTTCGGCTGGCACGCCGATGCGCTGACACTGACCTGTCTGCTGCTGTTCGTCGGCGCGATGGGCAAGTCGGCCCAGTTCCTGCTGCACACCTGGTTGCCGGACGCGATGGAAGGCCCGACGCCTGTGTCGGCGCTGATCCACGCGGCGACCATGGTCACCGCGGGCGTGTTCATGGTGGCGCGTATGTCACCGCTGTTCGAGCTCGCGCCGAATGCGCAGGCCGTCGTGATGCTGGTCGGCGCGACCACTGCATTCTTCGCCGCGACCATCGGTCTGGTGCAGAACGACATCAAGCGTATCGTCGCTTACTCGACCTGTTCGCAGCTCGGCTACATGTTCGTGGCGCTGGGGACGGGGGCTTACTCGGTCGCCATGTTCCACCTGTTCACGCACGCCTTCTTCAAGGCGCTGCTGTTCCTGGGCTCGGGCTCGGTGATCTACGCGATGCATCACGAGCAGGACATCCGCAAGATGGGTGGCCTGTGGAACAAGATCCCGTTCACTTATGCGATGATGACCATCGGTACGCTGGCGCTGACCGGCTTCCCGTTCACGGCCGGCTACTTCTCGAAGGACGCGATCATCGAAGCGGCTTACGCCTCGCACACCCAGTTCGCCTTCTACGGCTTCCTGATGACCGTGGTCGCGGCCTTGCTGACCTCGTTCTATTCGTGGCGTCTGGTGTTCAAGACGTTCCATGGCGTGCCGCATGACCAGAAACATTACGATGCAGCACATGAAGCGCCGCTGTGGATGCTGGTCCCGCTGGCCGTGCTGGGCATCGGATCGTTCGCCGCAGGCTTCCCGTTCAAGGAGCTCTTTGCTGGTCATCACGTCGGCGAGTTCTTCCGGGAATCGCTGAAGATGAACCCGCATATCATCGAGGAGATGCATCACATCCCGGGCTGGGTGCCCTATGTGCCGACCGTGATGATGGTGCTCGGTTTCCTGATTTCGTATCTGTTCTATGTTCGCAAGCCGTATTTGCCTGTCGAGCTCGCGAACCAGCATCCGCTGCTCTACAAGTTCCTGCTCAACAAGTGGTACTTCGACGAGCTTTACGAGATCATCTTCGTTCGCCCGGCCAAGTGGATCGGCCACTTCCTCTGGAAGAAGGGCGACGGCATGATCATCGACGGCCTCGGGCCTGATGGTGTCTCGTCCCGCGTGCTCGATATCACGCGCGGTGCGGTGAAGCTGCAGACCGGTTACCTCTATCACTATGCCTTCGCGATGCTGATCGGCGTCGCCGGGTTGATCACCTGGTTTATCTTCGGCCTGGGGGGCCAGTAACAATGGCGTCCGTCATGACATGGCCGATTCTTTCGGTCGTCACCTTCCTGCCGATTGTCGGCGCGATCCTGATCTATCTCAGCCGCGGCGATGACGAGGCTGCGCAGGGCAATGCCCGCTGGATCGCGCTCTGGACCACGCTGATCACTTTTGCGGTCTCGCTGATCCTGGTGATGCGCTTCGATCCGTCGAACGGCGACTTCCAGTTCGTCGAAAAGGCGCCGTGGCTGGCCGCAACCATCAACTACCACATGGGTGTGGACGGCATTTCGCTGCCCTTCGTGATCCTGACCACGGCCCTGATGCCGTTCTGCATTCTGTGCAGCTGGAAGTCGGTCACCAAGCGCGTTCGCGAATACATGATCGCGTTCCTGTTCCTGGAAACGCTGATGATCGGCACCTTCTCGGCGCTGGATCTGGTGCTGTTCTATCTGTTCTTCGAAGGCGGCCTGATCCCGATGTTTCTGATCATCGGCATCTGGGGCGGCCCGCGCCGCGTCTACGCCTCGTTCAAGTTCTTCCTCTACACGTTCCTCGGCTCGGTGCTGATGCTGCTGGCCATCATGGCGCTGTACTGGAATGCGGGTACGACCGACATCCCGACGCTGATGCACACGGCCGTGCCGCGCAGCCTGCAGACATGGGCGTGGCTGGCATTCTTCGCATCCTTCGCGGTCAAGATGCCGATGTGGCCAGTGCACACCTGGCTGCCTGACGCACACGTGGAAGCGCCGACGGCGGGTTCGGTCGTGCTGGCCGCGATCATGCTGAAGATGGGCGGTTACGGCTTCCTGCGCTTCTCGCTGCCGATGTTCCCGGATGCCTCTCTCTATTTCGCGCCGATGGTCTGGACGCTCTCCGTGATCGCGATCGTCTACACGTCGCTGGTCGCGCTGATGCAGGAAGACATCAAGAAGCTGATCGCCTACTCGTCGGTCGCGCATATGGGCTATGTGACCATGGGCATCTTCGCCGGCACGACGCAGGGCGTCTCGGGCGCGGTGTTCCAGATGGTGTCGCACGGCATCGTGTCGGGCGCGCTGTTCCTCTGCGTCGGCGTCGTCTACGACCGGCTGCATACCCGTGAGATCGCGGCCTATGGCGGCCTCGTCAATCGGATGCCGATCTATGCGGCGCTGTTCATGGTGTTCACCATGGCCAATGTCGGTCTGCCCGGCACCTCCGGCTTCGTCGGTGAATTCCTGACGCTGATCGGCACCTTCAAGGTTTCGATCCCGACGGCGACATTCGCCAGCATCGGCGTGATCCTGTCGGCGGCCTATGCACTATGGCTGTACCGCAAGGTCGTGTTCGGTGAACTGACCAAGCCTGCGCTGCAGGGGATCAAGGACATCACGTTCCGGGAAGGCCTGGTGCTGGTGCCGCTGGTCATTCTCACCATTCTGTTCGGAGTCTATCCGAAGCCGGTGCTCGACATGTCGGCGGCTTCGATCCAGCTCCTCGTTAACAATTACGCTGCTGCAACGTCTGCCGTGAAGGCAGCCGCGCTGCTGCAATGACCGCAGCAGATCAGGATAACGCGCAATGACGATTACGACCGCCGGATATTCCCTGCTGCCCGTACTGCCGGAGCTGATGCTCGCGGTTGGCGCCATGGCGCTGCTGATGATCGGTGCCTTCAACGGACCGAAGATCACGGGCCTGGTCACCACGCTCGCCGTCTGTCTGCTGGTGGTGGTCGGCGCGGCTGAAATCATGCTGCCCGCCGGCAAGCATGTCACTTTCGGCGGCAGCTTCATCGTCGATGACTATGCGCGCTTCCTGAAGGTGCTGGCGATCATCGCGTCGGCCGTGACGCTGATCCTGTCGCGTGAATTCCTCGCGGACCAGTCCCGTCGCATTTTCGAATACGCCATCCTGGTGCTGCTCTCGACGCTCGGCATGATGGTGCTGATCTCGGCCGGCGACCTGATCATGCTGTATCTCGGCCTCGAACTGATGAGTCTTGCGCTCTATGTCGTCGCAGCCTCCAACCGCGACAATGCAAAGTCGACCGAAGCCGGTTTGAAGTATTTCGTGCTGGGCGCGCTGTCGTCCGGCATGCTGCTGTACGGCGCTTCCATGATCTACGGCTTTACCGGCACGGTGTCCTTCGCCGGCATCGCCGCCGAAGCCAAGACCGGCAATATCGGCCTGGTGTTCGGCTTGGTGTTTCTGCTCGCCGGCCTCTGTTTCAAGGTTTCGGCCGTGCCGTTCCACATGTGGACGCCCGATGTCTATGAGGGCGCACCGACGCCCGTCACGGCCTTCTTTGCCTCGGCCCCGAAGGTTGCAGCGCTCGCCGTGTTCACCCGCGTCACGCTGACGGCGTTCCCGGGCATTGTGGTGCAATGGCAGCAGGTCGTGGTGTTCGTGTCGCTGGCCTCGATGGTACTTGGCTCGTTCGCGGCCATCGGCCAGACCAACATCAAGCGCCTGATGGCCTATTCGTCGATCGGCCACATGGGCTTCGCGCTGGTCGGCCTTGCCGCCGGCACGCAGGAGGGTGCGCAGGGCGTGCTGGTCTATATCGCGATCTATGTCGCGATGACCCTCGGCACCTTCGCCATCATCCTGACCATGAAGCGCAACGGTCAGCCCGTTGAGACGATCAAGGATTTCGCTGGCCTGTCGCGCACCAATCCGATCATCGCCTTCTTCTTCGCGATGTTCCTGTTCTCGCTGGCAGGCGTGCCGCCGCTGGCCGGCTTCTTCGGCAAGTTCTACGTCTTCATGGCGGCCATCAAGTCGGGCCTGTTCGTACTGGCCGTGGTCGGTGTGTTGGCCAGCGTAGTGGGCGCGTTCTACTACCTGTCCATCGTGAAGCTCATGTATTTCGACGAGCCGGTCGGGAAGCTCGATCCGATGCGTGTTGAACTGCGCACGGTGCTGGCTGTGGCTGGTCTCTTCAACGTGCTGTTCTTCGTCTATCCGGCGCCTCTGGTCAGCGCGGCGGCATTCGCAGCGAAGTCGCTGTTCTAGATGGTATTTTCGCTCGGTCCCCGAGCCCTTGCGGCGGGCACGAAGCTCGCCGCATTCGACACAACCGGTTCGACCAATACGGAAGCCATGGACCGTGCGCGCGCAGGCGAGCGCGGTCCGATGTGGTTTGTCACAACGGAACAGATCGCGGGACGTGGGCGACGGCATCGGCCGTGGGTCGCTCCCCGCGGGAACCTCGCCAGTTCGGTTCTCGAAGTTCTTGATGTGACGCCCTCAGTTGCGGCGACGCTGGGCTTTGCGGCTGGTGTCGCCGTTGAGAAGGCGCTCCGACAGATCAGCGTCGAAGCCGCGATGCGGGCGCCGCAGTCGGCCGCGAATGACTATCGGCTGAAATGGCCGAACGACGTTCTGGCGGGTGGACACAAGCTGGTCGGCATGAACCTGGAGGCGGAGGCAGCGCCGAACGGTCAGCTTGCTGTTGTCGTCGGCATCGGCACCAATGTGGTGGCGGCCCCCGACAATATGCCTTATCCGGTTGCTTGCCTGCATGCGATGGGCGTCAGCGCCAGCGCCGAAGACCTGTTTGCGGCGCTTTCGGACACCTGGCAGGAGATGCGCGGCATCTGGGATTCCGGCCGCGGGTTTGCCGAGATCCGGCGACAGTGGCTGGAGCGTGCAGCAGGGATCGGTCAGCCGGTGTCCGTGGACAACGGGGTACAGACGATTTCGGGAATTTTCGACACCATTGATGAGGCCGGTTGTATGATTGTCGCGACAGCGGATCGCCGGCGAATCCCTATTACCGCCGGCGACGTTCATTTCGGATCGGCCGCGTCGACAAGGACAGCACGCAAATGACGCGACCCAACGAATTGACCTTCGCACCGCTGGGAGGCGTCGGCCAGATTGGCATGAACCTGTCGATCTATGGCCTGGCCGGGAAGTGGCTGGCGATCGACCTCGGCGTCTATTTCGGTGACGAGGAACATCTGCCCGGCATCGACCTGGTGATGCCCGACGTGCGGTTCCTGGAAAAGGAAAAGAAGAATCTCGTTGGTCTCGTGCTCACCCACGCCCATGAGGACCATTTCGGCGCCATCATCGACCTGTGGCCGAAACTGAAATGCCCGATCTATGCGACGCAGTTCAGCGCCGCGCTGTTCGAAGCCAAATGCGCCAGCGAGCGCAATCCGCCGAAGATTCCCGTCACCGTGGTGCCGTCGGGCGGCCGCATCAATCTCGGCCCGTTCGATATCGAGTTCATTCCGGTTGCGCATTCGATTCCGGAATCCCATGCGATCGCGCTGCACACGCCGCTCGGCACCGTGCTGCATACCGGTGACTGGAAGATTGACCCGACACCGATCATCGGCCTGCCAACCGACGAAAAGCGGCTGCGCGAACTCGGTGATGCCGGCGTACTGGCCATCATCGGCGACTCCACGAATGCGGTGCGCGATGGCCGCTCACCGTCCGAAACGGAGGTTGCCGCGACGCTCACCAAACTGGTGAAGGCTGCCAAGGGCCGCGTCGCCGTTACGACCTTCGCATCGAACGTGGCGCGGTTGCGGGCCGTTGCCGAAGCGGCGCAGGCCGCGGGCCGCGAAGTGGTGCTGGTCGGCCGCGCCATGGAGCGCGTCGTGCAGGTGGCCCGCGAATGCGGCTATCTCGATGGACTGCCGGCGTTCCGCAACGCCGACTATTACGGCCATTTCCCGCCGGACAAGGTGGTGGCGCTGTGCACGGGCAGCCAGGGTGAAGCGCGCGCGGCGCTGGCGCGTATCGCCAGCGACGATCATCCGATGGTCACCCTCAACAAGGGCGATACGGTGATTTTCTCGTCGCGGACCATTCCGGGCAACGAGAAGGCGGTCGGCACCATCATCAACGGTCTTGTCACGCAGGGCATCGAGGTGATCACCGATCGCGATGCGCTGGTGCATGTGTCCGGCCATCCGCGCCGCGACGAGTTGCGCGACATGATCTCCTGGGTGCGTCCGCAATTGCTGATCCCCGTCCATGGCGAGGCGCTGCATCTTCATGAGCATGCCAAGCTCGCGCGCGCCTGCGGCGTGCCGCGGACCATGATCGTCAAGAACGGCGACCTGGTGCGCTTGGCGCCCGGCGATGCCGCCGTCATCGACGAATTGCCGTCGGGCCGCATGTTCAAGGATGGCCTCATTCTCGAGGATTCCAAGTCCCGCGCCGTAAGCGAGCGGCGCCGGCTGTCCTTTGCCGGCTGTGCGTTCGTGGCATTGGCCGTGACCATGAAGGGCGAACTGGTCGATGACCCTGCGGTCGACCTGATCGGCATTCCCGAAAAGAACCTCAAGGGCGAGGTGATGGAGGATGTCGTGTTCGACATCGTCGTCAACATCGTCGAGAACCTGCCCAAGGCGCGCAAGCGCGATCCCGATGCGATGGCGGAGTCGGTGCGACGCGCTGTCCGCTCGTCACTCGCCGATCAATGGGGCAAGAAGACGATGTGTTACGTTCACATCCTGCAGGTCGAAGACTAAAAGCAAAGAAACAAAGACTACGGAGGACACCATGCTGGGCCGGCTCAATCATGTGGCGATTGCCGTCGCCGATGCGGAGAAAGCTGCGAAGATCTACGGCACCGCCTTCGGCGCCGAGATTTCCGCGACCGTGCCGCTGCCGGAGCATGGCGTGATCACGGTGTTCGCGACGCTGCCGAATACCAAGATCGAATTCATCCAGCCGCTGGGCGCGGATTCGCCGATCGCCAAATTCGTCGAGCGCAATCCTGACGGTGGCATTCATCACATCTGTTACGAAGTGCCGGATATCATCGCGGCACGCGACAACCTGATCAAGGAAGGCGCGCGCGTGCTTGGCGACGGCCAGCCGAAGATCGGCGCCCACGGCAAGCCTGTGCTGTTCCTGCATCCCAAGGATTTCTCGGGCGCGCTCGTCGAAATCGAACAGTCCTGAGGACACGATGGCCTATACGATCTCGACGTCGCTCGCGGTCTATTTCGTCATCTGGTGGATCACGTTGTTCCTGACGCTGCCATTCGGCGTGCGCAGCCAGCATGAGGACGGCGAGGGCACCGACGGCACCGATCCCGGTGCGCCTGTGCTGGCACGGATGGGGCGCAAGCTGATCTGGACCACGGTGATTTCCGCAGTGCTGTTCGCCGCCGGCATGTATGCGTATCGCATGGACTACTTCAATATCGAGAGGCTCTCGAAGCTGATGGGCGTGCCGATCTGAGAGCAATCTATGACCTGCGGAGTCTGTCCTTTCAGGTGTCGATACGGAGCTGACGCATGAAGCGCTTTCTGCTTTTTCTGTTGCTTGGGCCGGCTGTCGGCTTTGCGGTTTTCGAGCTGCGCGAAATTGCCAGCGGCAGGATCATCGGCGGCTTTCCCGGCTTCATCATGGGATTGCCTTTCGCTTATTGGTTTGGCCTCATCCCGTCCTTGATCATGTGGCTTGAGGACTGGTTCCTCGAAGACAAGATGCGGCTGTGGCCGAAGGTGCTGACTTCGGCGTTGACTGGCTACGTCGTGAGTATCGGGATGATGTTGATCTGGACGTCGGTGTCGATTCCGCTGCGCCAGATTCTTACATTCGGGATCGTCGGCGCGGTACAGGGCCTGGTCTGTTCGTGGCTGTCGGGTATCAAGCCGAAGGGTGGTGCGCTGTAATACGCAGCGCGTTGCATCTCCGAAAAAAGGCCGGCATTGATGCCGGCCTTTTTTTTCGTCTCGGACGATATGAAGCGTCGCTGTCGTTGTCGGGAATCTGCCGAAAAAAAAGAGCAGGGCCGCAGCCCTGCTCGGAAAATTGTGTCGACCCTATTACCCCAAACTTTGGATTTTATCCTTGCTTAGCGGGTTGACGCTGCTTGAGCGCGTCAGGGCTCCTCCCGAGACTTGGACCACCAGACTCTGTCCTTACGAACCGCCTGAGCTATGAGTCGTAGCTCAACTTTTTTTGTTTGTCACCAATTTCGGCAATGTGTGTTCAAAATTTAGGCCAAGGGTAGAAACGCAGCCTTTGACGCTATTTCCGGTCACGCTGGGGTCCTCGGGCCGACATCGGAAATGGCGATATTTGACCGCCTGGGAAGCAATTCGCCAGGCGAACGGAATTAAGCCCCGATTGCCGGCTTCAAGTCGCGCAGTATCCGGCAACGGGCCGGTTGCCCTTGTATTTTGGCGGCCGATCCGGTTTCACTCGCGTTCTCCCGTGTCCCTCCGATTCCCAGGCCTAACCATGCGATTGTCGCGCTATTTTCTGCCCATTCTCAAGGAAACGCCGAAGGAAGCCGAGATCGTCTCGCACCGGCTGATGCTGCGCGCAGGCATGATCCGTCAGGAGGCCGCCGGCATCTATGCCTGGTTGCCGCTGGGCCTGCGGGTGCTGAAGAAGATCGAGCAGATCGTCCGCGAGGAGCAGAACCGGGCGGGCGCCATCGAGCTCCTGATGCCGACGCTTCAGCTGGCCGATCTCTGGCGCGAAAGTGGGCGCTACGACGCCTATGGTCCGGAGATGCTGCGCATCGTGGACCGCCATAAGCGGGAGCTTCTCTACGGGCCGACCAACGAGGAGATGATCACCGAGATCTTCCGCGGCTACGTGAAGTCCTACAAGAGCCTGCCGCTGAACCTGTACCACATCCAGTGGAAATTCCGCGACGAGCAGCGTCCGCGTTTCGGCGTGATGCGCGGCCGCGAATTCCTGATGAAGGATGGCTATTCATTCGACATCGATGAGGCTGCGGCGAAACATTCCTACAATCAGATGTTCGTCGCTTACTTGCGCACCTTCGCCCGCATGGGCCTCAAAGCGATCCCGATGCGCGCCGAGACCGGACCGATCGGCGGCGATCACTCCCACGAATTCATCGTGCTCGCCGAGACCGGCGAGTCCGGCGTGTTCTGCGACAAGAACGTGCTCGATCTGCCGATCCCGCCGGCCGATGTCGATTATAGCGGTGATCTCACGGGCATCATCAATCAGTGGACCTCGATCTATGCGGCCACCGAAGACGTTCACGACGCCGCGCGGTTCGAGAGCGAAGTGCCCGCCGAGCGGAGGCTCAACACCCGCGGTATCGAAGTCGGCCAGATCTTCTATTTCGGCACCAAATATTCCGACGCGATGAAGGCGACCGTCGCCGGCGCCGATGGCGCGGAGACGCCGATCCATGGTGGCTCCTACGGCGTCGGCGTATCGCGGCTCCTGGGCGCGATCATTGAGGCCTGCCACGACGAGAACGGCATCAAGTGGCCCGAGGAAGTGGCGCCGTTCCGCGCCGCCATCCTCAACCTGAAGCAGGGTTCGGCCGATACGGATGCGGCCTGCGAGGCGCTCTACAAGGAGCTCTCGGCCAAGGGCGTCGATGTGCTCTATGACGACACCGACCAGCGCGCCGGCGGCAAGTTTGCCACCGCTGACCTGATCGGTGTGCCCTGGCAGATCCTCGTCGGCCCGAAGGGGCTGGCCGAAGGCAAGGTCGAGCTGAAGCGGCGCGATGACGGTTCGCGTGAGAATATCAGTGCCGCCGAGGTCGTCGCAAAGCTGACGTCCTGACGACTTATCCACTGTGTGGTCGCCGCATCACTCACGATGCGGCTAGAATAAGCCCGATTCGTATGGGAGTCGGGCGATGGATGATGCCATGAGCGAGCCAGTTCGAACCCCACCCTTCGCCGCCTTCGAATGGCTGCTGTCCGGACGCTATCTCCGCGCGCGCCGTAAAGAGGGATTCATCTCCGTCATTGCCGGCTTCTCGTTCCTCGGCATCATGCTCGGCGTCGCCACGCTGATCATTGTGATGGCCGTGATGAACGGCTTCCGCAAGGAGCTGCTCGACAAGATCCTGGGTCTCAACGGGCATCTGCTGGTGCAGCCGCTGGAAAGTCCTCTGACCGACTGGAAGGATGTCGCCGACCGTATCAGCGGCGTGAATGGCATTCGTCTCGCGGCGCCGGTCGTGGATGGCCAGGGACTGGGATCATCCGCGTTTGGGGCTGCGGGCATTTTTATCCGCGGTATCCGCTCTGGCGACCTCAATAACCTGACGTCGATCGCCAAGAACATCAAGCAGGGCACGCTCGAAGGCTTCGATGACGGGCAGGGTGTGGCGATCGGTCGGCGGCTGGCAGATCAGCTCTCGATCCATGCCGGCGACATGATCACGTTGATCTCGCCGAAGGGGGCGGTGACCCCGATGGGCACAACGCCGCGCATCAAGCCCTACAAGGTCGCTGCTGTCTTCGAGATCGGCATGTCCGAATATGACTCGACCTTCGTCTTCATGCCATTGGCCGAGGCGCAGACTTACTTCAATCGCCCTTCTGACGTGACCTCGATCGAGGTCTACACCAACAATCCCGACAGGATCGACGAGTATCGCAAGCTCGTGACCGAGGCGGCCGGGCGGCCGATCTTCATCGTCGATTGGCGGCAGCGCAACTCGACCTTCTTCAATGCGCTGCAGGTCGAGCGCAACGTCATGTTCCTGATCCTGACGCTGATCGTGCTCGTGGCGGCGCTGAACATTGTCTCCGGCCTGATCATGCTGGTGAAGGACAAGGGCAGCGACATCGCGATCCTGCGCACCATGGGCGCCTCCCAAGGCTCGATCATGCGGGTGTTCCTGATCACGGGTGCTGCGATCGGCGTGGTCGGCACGCTGGTCGGCTTCTTCGTTGGACTACTGGTCTGCTTCAACATCGAGACAATCCGGCAATTCATCTCGTGGATGACATCCACGGAGCTGTTCTCGCCGGAACTGTATTTCCTGTCCAAGCTGCCGGCCGAGGTCGACATCGGCGAAACCAGCGCGGTGGTCATCATGGCGCTGACGCTGTCGTTCCTGGCGACCCTCTATCCGTCGTGGCGCGCCGCGCGCCTCGATCCCGTCGATGCGCTAAGATACGAGTGAGTGACTGATATGGCGCAAGGGGCAGATGATGTACCGGTGGTCTATCTCCACGACATCAAGCGGCAATACACCCAGGGCGAAAGCGTTCTGACCATTCTCGACAATGCCAAGCTGGCATTGTGGGCGGGGCAGTCGGTCGCGCTGGTGGCGCCGTCTGGCTCGGGCAAGTCGACGCTGCTGCATATTGCCGGCCTGCTCGAGAGCCCGGATGACGGCGAGGTCTATGTCGGCGGTACTGCGACCTCGGGCCTGTCGGACACCGAGCGCACCCAGATCCGCCGCACCGATATCGGGTTCGTCTACCAGTCACATCGGCTGCTGCCGGAATTCACCGCGCTGGAAAATGTCATGCTGCCGCAGATGATCCGCGGCCTGAAGCGCTCCGAGACGGTTGCCCGCGCCAAGGAAATCCTGGCCTATCTGGGTCTGGCCGAACGCATCACACATCGCCCCGCGGAGCTGTCGGGTGGCGAGCAGCAGCGCGTTGCGATTGCCCGCGCGGTAGCCAATGCACCGCGCGTGCTATTTGCGGACGAGCCGACGGGAAATCTCGATCCGCATACCGCGGATCACGTCTTTAAGGCGCTGATGCAGCTGGTAAAGGCGACCAAGGTGGCGATGCTGATCGCGACCCACAACATGGAACTGGCCGGCCGCATGGACCGGCGGGTGTCGCTGGAAAACGGCAAGGTCGTCGAACTCGACTGACCCCGCCACTTATCTCATTCAAGACATAGGCGAGGCGCCGCGAACGGCGCCGTCGTTCAGTAGCTGCTCTTACGCTTGCGCTTCACGCGCGGCTGCTGCGGCGCGACGCCCTGCGCATAGGCGTAAGCCGGATTGGCAAAGCAGGTCAGGCCGATGCCCGATGCCGTTGCTGCGCACTGCGCATAGGTGCGGTAGCTGCAGTCATCGTCGTCATAGAGCGAGCGCATGCAGAACGGGTAGCCGCTCGGGGTGTAGAAGGAGAACGGGCCGGGATCGACGGGCTGGGCCGCGGCGGGCGTGACGGTAAGGGCCGAAACGGCGCCGAGGGCGACCAGAGCAAGCAGGGCTGCGCGCATCGAATTCTCCTGCCGACTCAGATGGCCGGCTGCATGTGATCTCTGACCGGCACAAAGCCGGTCCGAGAGGTATTCGTCAACTCACAAAGCCGGATTCCGCTCCGCATCTGGCGCCGGAAACATGCCGTAACAGGGCTTGTTCGGCACATGCGAGGCAATACGGCGCAGATGATTCCCGGCGAGGGAGAGAGTCGGTTGACTGGGCGCAAAGCGTGCCGGCTCGCGGTCTTAACCATTCGGAATATGAGGCGCGACACGTCCGGATCGGCTGCTTGACTCCAGGAACAGAATGAGAACAATGTTCTTCATATGTTCCAGAGAGTCACGGAGGCCACCATGTTGAAGACCTTTGTTGAAGAAGCCGCTGCACTGGCATCGATCGTTCTGTTCGTGGGCATGATTGCGGTCTGGGCGCAACTGATCCCCCAGCTCTGATCCTGCTCCGGGACGCCGGCTGCGAAGCTGGCGCCGGAACACCGGGGAAGCGCTCGCCGGAGGATATGGGAACGCTCCCGGAGAATGACGAGCATTCCCTAGGGAATGCGGGGACGCTTCCGGGCCCGAGCGGGTTTCACATGGACTTGGCCGGGGGCAGGCATCACCATGGGGCAGCGAGTCGGCCTGAACAGGCTGCCGCGATCCCCAGTGTCGATGACTGCCCAGATCGGGCGCTGCAAAGTCCGGATTGTCCCACGCCATGAGTCAGAAGCCCGCCGCCGCGTCGAATGCCGGATTTGTCCATCTCCACGTGCATTCGGCCTATTCGCTGCTGAAGGGCTCGATCAAGATCCAGAAGCTGGCGGAACTGGCCAAGGCCGACCATCAACCGGCGCTGGCGCTGACCGACAGCGACAACATGTTTGGCGCGCTGGAATTCTCCGAAAAGCTGGTGGGCTATGGCATCCAGCCGATTACCGGCTGCGAGGTCGCGATCGATTTCGGCGACCAGGATCCCAACGCCCGTAACGCGCTGAACGCCGTGATGCCGCGCATTGTGCTGCTGGCCGCCAAAGAGCGCGGCTATCAGAGCCTGATGAAACTCAACTCGCGCGCGTTTCTGGAAACCCCGGTCAATCATGCGCCCCATATCAAGCTGGAATGGCTGCTGGAGGAAACAGAAGACCTGATCGCGTTGAGCGGCGGTCCTGACGGTCCGATCAATCAGGCGCTGCTCGCCGATCAATCCGCGCTTGCCGCTTTGCGTTGCGACCGGCTCGCATCGCTGTTCGGCGATCGGCTCTATATCGAACTGCAGCGTCATGGCGCCGAGAAGGAACGCCGTGCCGAAGCGGGGCTGATCGATCTGGCTTACGCCAAGGGCCTGCCACTGGTGGCAACGAACGAGCCGTATTTTGCTGCCGCGGATGACTATGAGGCCCATGATGCGCTGCTATGCATCGCCGGTGGCAGGATCATTGCCGAGACGGACCGCGAGCAGCTTACCACCGATCATCGCTTCAAGACCCGCGCCGAAATGGCGGTGCTGTTTGCCGACATCCCTGAGGCATTGGCATCAACCGTCGAAATCGCCGAGCGCTGCTCGTTCCGGCCAAAGACGCGCAAGCCGATCCTGCCGCGCTTCACGGTGGGCGCCGGCAGTAACGCCGAAGGCGCGGCCCAGGAGGAATCCGACGAGTTGCGCCGTCAGGCCGAGGAGGGGCTGCGCAAGCGTCTCGAGATCCACGGCGTGTCACAGGGCAAGAGCGAGGAGGAATACCACGCTCGGCTCGACTTCGAACTGAACGTCATCTCCCGCATGAACTATGCGGGTTACTTTCTGATCGTGTCGGACTTCATCAAATGGGCGAAGGCGCAGGGCATTCCGGTGGGGCCGGGCCGCGGTTCGGGCGCGGGCTCGCTGGTCGCCTGGGTGCTGACCATCACCGATCTCGATCCCTTGCAGTTCAACCTTCTGTTCGAACGCTTCCTCAATCCGGAACGCGTCTCGATGCCGGACTTCGACATCGACTTCTGCCAGGATCGCCGCGGTGAGGTGATCTCCTATGTGCAGCAGCGTTACGGTCGCGATCAGGTCGCGCAGATCATCACCTTCGGTACGCTGCAGGCGCGCGGCGTGTTGCGCGACGTCGGCCGGGTGCTGCAGATGCCCTATGGCCAGGTCGACAAGCTGACCAAGCTGGTGCCGCAAAATCCCGCCGCACCGGTGACACTTGCAGCCGCGATCGAGGGCGAGCCGAAACTCCAGGCGCTCCGCGACGAGGATCCGATCGTCGCAAAAGCCTTCGATATTGCGCAGCGTCTCGAGGGCCTGACACGCCACGCTTCGACCCACGCAGCAGGCATCGTGATCGGCGACCGGCCGCTGTCGCAACTCGTGCCGATGTATCGCGATCCGAAATCGGACATGCCGGTCACCCAGTTCAACATGAAATGGGTTGAGCCAGCAGGTCTCGTGAAGTTCGACTTCCTCGGCCTGAAGACGTTGACGGTGCTTGACGTCGCCGTGAAGCTGCTCAAGCAGCGTAATATTGACGTCAATCTTGCGACCACGCCGATCACCGATCCCAAGAGCTACGAAATGCTGGCGCGCGGTGAAGTGGTCGGCGTGTTCCAGGTGGAAAGCCAGGGCATGCGGCGCGCGCTTGTGGACATGCGCCCTGACCGTTTCGAGGACATCATCGCGCTCGTCGCGTTGTATCGTCCGGGCCCGATGGCGAACATCCCGACCTATTGCGCGCGCAAGCATGGCGATGAAGAGCCGGAATATCTGCATCCGATCATCGAGCCGATCCTGAAGGAAACTTTCGGCGTCATCATCTATCAGGAACAGGTGATGCAGATCGCACAGGTCATGGCCGGCTATTCGCTCGGTGACGCCGACCTGCTGCGCCGCGCGATGGGCAAGAAGATCCGCGCCGAAATGGAAAAGCAGCGCGAGATCTTCGTTGCAGGCTCTGTCAAGAACGGCGTGCCGAAGGGGCAGGCCGATACGATCTTCGATCTGCTGGCAAAATTCGCCGACTATGGCTTCAACAAGAGCCACGCGGCGGCCTATGCGCTGGTGTCGTATCACACCGCCTATATGAAGGCGCATTATCCGGTGGAGTTCATTGCGGCGTCGATGACGCTCGACATGGGCAACACCGACAAGCTGTCGGAATTCCGTGCCGAGGCACAGCGGCTCGGTATCAAGGTCGAGGCGCCGAACATCAATCGTTCGGGCGTCACCTTCGAAGTCAGCGACAACACGATCTATTATGCGCTGGCGGCGTTGAAAGGCGTCGGCGCTGGCGCCGTTGAGCAGATCGTCGCCGAGCGCAACAAGAACGGTTTGTTCACGTCGCTTGCCGATTTTGCGTCGCGCGTAAGCCCACGCGCCGTTAACAAGCGCATCATCGAAACGCTCGCTGCGGCCGGCGCCTTCGATACGCTCGATCCACATCGTGCCCGCGTGCATGGCGGCGCGGATGCTATTTTGGCCGCCTGCCAGAGCGCCCACGTGGATACGACGATCGGTCAGGGAAACATGTTTGGCGGCGCGGCCGATGCGCCGACCATCATGCTGCCGCAGATCGACAACTGGCTGGCGGCGGAGAAGCTGCGCAAGGAATACGACGCTATTGGCTTCTTCCTGTCCGGCCATCCGCTCGATGACTATGCGACCGCCCTGAAGCGACTGCGGGTGCAGAGCTGGGCCGAGTTCTGCCGCGCGGTCAAAACCGGCGCTACGGCGGGCAGGGTGGCGGCTACCGTCGTGTCCCGCATGGAGCGGAGGACCAAAACCGGCAACAAGATGGGCATCATGGGCCTGTCCGACCCGACCGGCCATTTCGAGGCGGTGCTGTTCTCCGAAGGGCTGGCCCAATACCGCGACGTGCTGGAACCGGGTACCGCGGTGCTGCTGCAACTCGGCGCCGAACTGCAGGGCGAGGACGTTCGGGCCCGGGTTCTCCACGCGGAACCTCTGGATGCCGCCGCTGCCAAGACGCAGAAGGGGCTCAGGGTGACCATGAAGGACACCAAGGCACTGGATTCGCTGGTAAAACGCCTCCAACCGCAGCCGAGCAATGCCGCCGGCGGAGGCGACGTCTCGCTGATCCTGCGCCTCGACCTGCAAACCGAGGTCGAATTCAAGCTCGAAGGCCGGTTCCAGGTGTCCCCGCAGATCGCCGGCGCCATCAAGGCGGTTTCCGGGGTTGAAATGGTCGAAACGCTTTGATCCGCCGTGACTAGGCCGCCAATACAGCCTTTCTGAGCGCTTCCGGCAGCGTAATCGCGCGAAACGAGGCTTTGGGGTAAAGATAGTCTTCGCCAGATTCGTCGATGATCCGAAGCAAGCCGTTCTTCTCGGCCTCAGGGTCGGGGAGGGTGACGTAGATCTTTCGCCGTTCGAGCGAGGCGGCGTAGCCCTCATTGTCGAGGCATACAACCAGCTGTGTGGATGGTGTCTTTGCCATGATACCTGCGCTCAGAGCAGCTGCTTGATCTTATATTCCCGGCGACCGATGCCAGTCGCCTCGTACCAGTGTATTTCAGCCAGACGGAGTTGGCCATCGGGCAGTCGAACGCTGCCCATCCCCTTGCGTTTACGCCAGCGCCCGCGGCCGTACGCCCTACGAAGCCGGGCGATCTCACGAATGCCGGACCCGACGGCGATCGTCTCAATTTCGGTGATCTGGCCCAAAATCTCGAAACGCATCCTGTGATAGTGTTTTCGACAGATATGCTCGTCAAGGTCGTATTGCCGTCACGACGACGTCGGGTGACCCCGAGGTGCTTACGGCTATCCTCAGGTGGCTGCCTACCCGTCGATACGAGCTGCAACGACTACCAGATGGTCCGTTTTGCCTTGCTTATCCCGGGAATCCGGCTATAAGCCGGCCCATCTCACACGGAAGCATGGCTTAATCGCCGTCCGGTGGCATCCGGGCTGCACGGCAGAATCCTCTGCCCGAACGCTCGTTTGCTCACACGCTTCCGGAGGAAACAACCGGAGAATTGATACTATGGCACTACCCGAATTTTCTATGCGTCAACTGCTCGAAGCTGGCGTCCACTTTGGCCACCAGTCGCACCGCTGGAATCCGAAGATGGCGAATTACATCTTCGGCGCACGCAACAACATCCACATCATCGACCTCGCGCAGACCGTGCCGTTGCTGCACACCGCGCTGAAGGCTGTGAGCGACACCGTCGCCAAGGGTGGCCGCATCCTGTTCGTCGGCACCAAGCGCCAGGCGCAGGACGTCGTTGCCGAAGCTGCGAAGCGTTCGGCGATGTACTTCGTCAATTCGCGCTGGCTCGGCGGCACGCTGACCAACTGGAAGACCATCTCCGGTTCGATCAAGCGTCTGCGCCACCTCGACGAAGTGCTGAACTCCGGCGACGCGTCGGCCTACACCAAGAAGGAGCGTCTGACGCTGCAGCGCGAGCGCGACAAGCTCGATCGCTCGCTGGGCGGCATCAAGGACATGGGCGGTCTGCCCGACCTGATCTTCGTGATCGACACCAATAAGGAAGACATCGCGATCCAGGAAGCCCAGCGTCTGGGTATCCCTGTCGCGGCGATCGTCGACACCAACTCGGATCCGAAGGGCATCACCTATGTGGTCCCGGGCAACGACGACGCCGGCCGTGCGCTGTCGCTGTATTGCGACCTGATCGCACGCGCTGTCATCGACGGCATCTCGCGCGCCCAGGGCGACTCGGGCTTCGATATCGGTGCATCGGCTGCCCCGGTGGCTGAGGCCATCCCGGCTCCGGAGGCAGGCTTCCAGGGCCTGGCCGGTCCGCGCGGCACCGCCGACGATCTCAAGAAGCTCACCGGCGTGTCCGGTGCGATTGAGAAGAAGTTCAACGACCTCGGCATCTTCCACTACTGGCAGCTGGCCGAACTCGATCACGACACCGCCCACAAGATTGGCGAAGAAGTTGGTCTTCCGGCCCGTGCCGACGGCTGGGTCGCCCAGGCCAAGGGTCTGACGGCGGAAGCTGAGTAACGCGCAGGCGTGATCCCGGAACCGGTGTCCCGGTTCCGGACAAAATCATGCCGATGCGACAGCCAAGAAACTATTGTGCGGCCGTCATCCCGGCCGCACTTTCCATCTCTACACTTCTCTCGATGATAGTTCCTGCGGCGTAACGCGATTGACCAGCACCGGCTGGCTCGCAGGCGCCCTGACAGGCAAAGGGTTCAACGATGGCAACGATTACTGCAGCGATGGTCAAGGACCTCCGCGAAACCACCGGCGTCGGCATGATGGATTGCAAGAACGCACTGGCTGCCAATGACGGCGACATGCAGGCGTCAATCGACTGGCTGCGCGCGAAGGGCCTGTCCAAGGCCGCCAAGAAGGCTGACCGCGTCGCGGCCGAAGGCCTGATCGGCGTTCTCACTGCCGGCAACAAGGGCGTCGTGGTCGAAGTCAATTCTGAGACCGACTTCGTCGCGCGCAACGATCAGTTCCAGGGCCTGGTCAAGATGATCGCCCAGGTCGCGCTCAAGGTCGGCTCCGATGTTGAGGCCATCAAGGCGCACAAGGTTGGCGACGTCACTGTCGAGACCGCGATCACCGAGGCCATCGCCACCATCGGCGAAAACATGACCCTGCGCCGCGCCGCGACGCTGGAAGTCTCGGCCGGCGTCGTGTCGAGCTACGTGCATAACGCCGTGATCGAAGGTCTCGGCAAGATGGGCATCATCGTCGCGCTGGAATCCACCGGCAAGGCTGACGAGCTCGCCACCCTCGGCAAACAGATCGCGATGCATGTCGCTGCTGCCAATCCGCAGGCGCTGGACTCCGCCGGCCTCGATCCGGCCGTCGTTGCTCGCGAGAAGGAAGTGATGGCGGACAAGTATCGCCAGCAGGGCAAGCCGGATGCGATGATTGAGAAGATCGTCGAGAACGGCCTGAAGACCTATTACAAGGAAGTCTGCCTGCTGGATCAGGCCTTCATCCACGACACCGGTAAGTCGGTGGCGCAGGCCGTCAAGGAAGCCGAAGGCAAGGTTGGCGCGCCGATCAAGCTCGCTGGCTTCGTGCGCTACGCGCTCGGCGAAGGCATCGAGAAGCAGACTTCGGACTTCGCTGCCGAAGTTGCCGCCGCCAGCGGCCAGAAATAAGACGAATTGGAATACCTCCCGGCGATCTACGCCGGGAGCTGCCGCCTCGAAAGGAAGCGATCGCATCATGGGTGAGCCGCTCTATCGTCGCGTCGTGATCAAGGTCTCGGGTGAGTCTTTCGCCGGAGGCCAGTCATTCGGTATCGATCAGCCGACCATCGACCGCATCGCCGTCGATCTCATTGCAGCCCAGAAACTTGGTGTCGAAGTCGCGGTCGTCGTCGGTGGCGGCAATATTTTCCGCGGCGTCGAAGTCTCCTCGCGTGGTGTGTCGCGCCCGACCGGCGATAGCATGGGCATGCTCGCTACCGTTATGAACTGCCTGGCACTGGAAGCTGCGATCGAGCGCCACGCCGTGCCGGCCCGCACGCTGTCGGCGATGGTGATGCCGCAGGTCTGCGAACTCTTCACACGTGCTGCCGCACACAAATACCTGTCCGAGGGCCGGATCGTGCTGCTGGCCGGCGGTACCGGCAATCCGTTCTTCACCACCGACACGACCGCAGTGTTGCGCGCTGCCGAGATCGGCGCATCGGCCGTGCTGAAGGCGACCAATGTGGACGGCGTGTACAGCGCCGATCCAAAGAAGGATCCTAACGCGACGCGCTTCGAGCGTCTCAGCCATTCGCAGGCGGTGGAGGGGAACTACAAAGTCATGGATGCGACGGCTTTCGCGCTTGCCCGCGAGACCTCGCTGCCTATCATTGTGTTCTCGATCGCCGAACCGGGTTCGATCGGCGCCATTTTGACTGGTACTGGCCGCGGCACCATCGTCGCGGGCTGATTTTAGACGGGTTCGGAGCGCCATACCCGCTTCGCACCAGCAGGATACAAGGGAGAGCTGCATGGCCACCATGGCCCCATTCGACATCAACGACCTCAAGCGCCGTATGCAGGGCTCGACCCAGTCGCTGAAGCATGAGCTTGGCGGCTTGCGCACCGGACGTGCGGCAGCCTCGATGCTGGAGCCGGTCCAGGTGGAAGCCTATGGCAGCCACATGCCGCTGAACCAGGTTGCGACCGTCAGCGTTCCCGAGCCGCGCCTGCTGTCGGTGCAGGTTTGGGACAAGTCGATGGTCAAGGCGGTGGAAAAGGCGATCGTCGATTCCAATCTCGGCCTTAGCCCGGCAACCGAAGGCCAGATTCTGCGGCTACGCATTCCCGAATTGAACACCGAGCGCCGCAAGGAACTCGTGAAGGTCGCGCATAAATATGCCGAGGCAGCCAAGGTCGCCGTGCGCCACGTCCGCCGCGACGGTCTCGACATCATCAAGAAGCTCGAGAAGGCTCACGAGATTTCCGAAGACGACCAGAAGCGCCACGATACCGAAGTGCAGAAGGTCACGGACAGCATAATCGCTGAAATCGATCAGTTGCTGGCGGCTAAGGAAAAGGAAATCATGACGGTTTAAGCGTCAGAAGCCGCTTTTAAGCTGTTGAAAAGCGTATGGTCCGCAAATTGGTCACATATGTGCCGGACCATAGGCTGGGGATTTTAATCGATGTCGAATGCCGCCGCGCCCGCAAATGATGGATCGGACCGATCCACGCCTTTGCATGTCGCGATCATCATGGACGGCAATGGGCGCTGGGCTGCAGCGCGGGGGCTTCCGCGCGCCGAGGGCCATCGCCGCGGCGTCGAGGCACTTCGCCGTGTGGTGCGGGCATCCAACGAACTCGGCATCCAATATTTGACGATCTTCTCGTTCAGCTCCGAGAACTGGTCGCGGCCCGCATCCGAGATCAGCGATCTATTTGGCCTACTGCGTCGCTTCATCCGCAACGATCTTGCCACGCTGCATCGTGACGGCGTGCGCGTACGCGTGATCGGAGAGCGCCAGGGTCTCGATTCCGATATCGCGTCATTGCTGAAAGAGGCCGAGGACCTGACGCGGGGCAACACCCAGCTCAATCTCGTGGTCGCCTTCAACTACGGCTCGCGGCACGAGATCGCCACGGCAGCGCAGCGCCTTGCGCGCGAGGTTGCCGAGGGCAAGCGGACGCCCGAAAGCATCAATGTCGATACGCTCGGCCAGTATCTCGACGCGCCTGATATTCCGGACCCGGACCTGATCATCCGCACGTCGGGTGAACAGCGGCTGTCGAACTTCCTGATGTGGCAGGCTGCCTATAGCGAGTTCGTCTTCGTGCCGATCCACTGGCCGGATTTCGACAAGGCCGCGCTGGAAAGCGCCATTGCCGAATATGCCCGCCGCGAGCGGCGCTTCGGCGGTCTCGCCGCGAAAACCGGTTCGTGACCGGCGTGACCCAGGACGACAGTACGCCGAAGCAGGCGGATGACCGGGGGCTGCGCAATCTATTGATGCGTATCCTGGCCGCGCTGGTGCTGATCCCCGTTGCGATTTTCGCCGCCTATGCCGGTGGCTGGCTGTGGTTCGGCCTCGTGACGCTGGTGTCGGTGGGTCTCTTCCTGGAATGGCGGGCCATTGTCGGCAATCATGTCGGCTGGATCGGGCTTGGCTTCGTCTACGCCTTGGCTGCGTTTGCGGCGTCCATTGTCGTGCGCCTCGATCCCGTCTGGGGCTTCTCGGCCCTGATGTTCATTCTGTTGGTGGTCTGGATGACCGATATCGGCGGCTATTTCGCCGGGCGCGGCATCGGCGGCCCGAAACTGTGGCCACGCGTCAGTCCGAAGAAGACATGGGCCGGCGCTATCGGCGGTTTTGTTCTCAGCCTCGCTGTGGCTGCCGGTTTTGCCATGAATGGTTTGGGCAGCCTGCTGCCGCTGCTCATGATCGCAACCGTGCTGACGGTGCTGTCGCAACTTGGTGATCTCTTCGAGTCCGCAGTGAAGCGCAAATTCGGCGTCAAGGATTCCGGCCAGATCATTCCGGGCCATGGCGGTCTGCTGGATCGCCTCGACGGCTATGTATTCGCGGTGGTTGCTGCCGCGGTGATCGGTCTTTTACGCGGCGGTGCAGATGGCGTCGGCCGCGGTCTTATGGTTTGGTGATTTGATGAGCGCTGTTCCCCTGCGAAATAACAAGCCCGCCGCGTCTAGTCTGCGCAGCATCACTGTCCTCGGTGCGACCGGTTCGATCGGCGACAGCACCATGGATCTGCTGCGAGCCTCGCCCGAGCGGTACCAGGTGGAGGCACTCACGGCCAACGGGAACGTTGAGGGCGTGGTCAAGCTGGCCAAGGAATTCAACGCGCGCTTTGTGGCCGTCGCTGATGAATCCAAGCTGGACGAACTCCGATCGGCACTCGCCGGCACCGGCATCGCCAGCGGGGCAGGGGATAGCGCCATCGTCGAGGCTGCGGAGCGTCCCGCCGACTGGCTGATGGCCGCCGTGTCAGGCGCCGCCGGCTTGAAGCCTGCGCTCGCCGCCGTTGATCGCGGTGCAACGGTTGCACTGGCCAACAAGGAATGCCTCGTGTGCGCCGGCGATTTCTTCATGGATCGCGCCGCCAAGGCGGGCGCTTGCATCCTGCCGGCGGACAGTGAGCACAATGCTCTGTTCCAGGCGCTGGCCTCCGGCAGCCGCGAGGAACTGACCCGCGTGATCATCACCGCCTCGGGCGGACCGTTCCGTACCTGGGCTGCCGCCGATATTGAGCAGGCAACGCTGGCGCAGGCGCTGAAACATCCGAACTGGTCGATGGGGCAGAAGATTACCATCGATTCCGCATCGATGATGAACAAGGGTCTCGAAGTGATCGAGGCGTCCTATCTGTTCGCGCTGGCGCCGGACGAAATCGACGTATTGGTGCATCCGCAGTCGATCATCCACGGAATGGTCGAGTTCCGCGATTATTCTGTCATGGCGCAGCTCGGTTCGCCCGACATGCGCACGCCGATCGCGCATTGCCTGGGTTGGCCGGACCGCATTCCGGGCCGGGCGGCGCCGCTCGATCTCGCCAAGATCGGGTCGCTGACCTTCGAGGCACCGGATTACACGCGCTTTCCTGGCCTGAAGCTGGCCTATGACGCGCTGCGCACCGGCAGCGGCGCAACCACCGTCTACAACGCGGCCAACGAGATTGCCGTAGCTGCCTTCACCGCCCAGAAGATCCGCTTTGGCGCCATTGCAAGGCTGGTCGAAGCCACCATGAATGAATGGGTGCGGGCAGGGAATTTGGCGCCGTTGTCATCGGCGGATGACGCCATCGCTGTTGACCATAAAGCGAGAAAAATGGCTGCCACCCTCTTGCCTCAAATTGCCGCAAAGGCATCCTAGAGCATTGGGGACGGGGCCTTTGGCCTCGCGTTAGGGGATCGGGATGCTTGAGTTTTTCCAACATAGTTTCAATACGTTAAGCCACGGCTTTATCGGCTATATCATCCCCTTTCTGTTTGTCCTGACGATCGTGGTGTTCTTCCACGAACTCGGCCACTTCCTGGTCGCCCGCTGGAACGGCGTTAAGGTCCTGACGTTCTCGCTCGGCTTCGGTCCTGAACTCGCCGGCTTCAACGATCGCCATGGCACGCGCTGGAAGATTTCCGCGATTCCGCTTGGCGGCTACGTGAAGTTCTTCGGCGACGAGAGCGAAGCCTCGACCCCCTCAAGCGCCGCGCTGGAAGGCATGACGGCGGATGAGCGCAAGGGCAGCTTCCATCACAAGCGGGTTGGCCAGCGTGCGGCCATCGTCGCTGCCGGTCCGATCGCCAATTTCATCCTGGCGATCGTCATTTTCACCTGCCTGTTCACGTTCTTTGGCAAACCGAGCACGACCGCCAAGGTCGACAGCATTCAGGCGGGCAGCGCGGCCGAGAAGGCCGGGTTCCAGTCGGGCGACATCATCAAGGCCATCGATGGCAAGGTCATTGGCAGTTTCTCCGACATGCAGCGCATCGTCGGCACCAAGGCCGGCGAGCAGCTGGCCTTCAGCGTCAAGCGCGGCGAAGCCACGGTCGAGCTGAAGGGCACGCCAGAACTTCGCGAAGTCAAAGACAGCTTCGGTAACGTCCATCGTCTCGGCGTCCTCGGCATTACCCGCGCGACAGCGGTTGGCGAAGCGACCACCGAGCGGGTCAATCCGGCGACCGCTTTCGTACTGGGCGTCAAGGAAACCTGGTTCGTCGTGGACCGCACCATCGCCTATATCGGCGGTGTGTTCACCGGACGCGAGGCGGCCGACCAGATCGGTGGTCCGATGCGAATCGCCCAGATCTCGGGGCAGGTGGCGACAATCGGCCTGACCGCCCTGATTCACCTGGCGGCGGTTCTGTCAATCTCGATCGGCCTTCTCAACCTGTTTCCAGTGCCACTTCTCGATGGCGGTCATCTTTTGTTCTATGCCGTCGAAGCCGTTCGCGGGCGTCCGCTGTCGGAGCGCGCGCAGGAGATGGGCTTCCGCATTGGCCTCGGTTTAGTGCTGATGTTGATGGTATTTGCGACCTATAACGACATTCTTCATCTGGCTTCGTCATGATCGAGGCTGGGGGTAACGTGGCCGATGGGCAACGTCTTGGAATGAAATTAGAATTGCAGCGCGAAAGGTCGTTTGCCAGTCAGGTAAAATTGGCTACAAGCTGGGCCACTAAAGGGATTCTGTCAGACCGTAGGGGTGCGGGCTGGCGATGGAATGATAAGGGCGCTTTGCGCATGATTTTTGGTTTGCGGGGTTTCCGGGGCGGCCTTCTTGCTGCTTCGATCTTGGTCGCCATGCCGGTCGCCGTTACGGCGACTGCTGCGCTCGTTTCTTCGACTGCCGTGGCTCAGACCGCCGCTTCGATTGTTGTTGAAGGCAATCGTCGCGTGGATGTGGAGACCATCCGCTCCTATTTCCGTCCCGGCCCGAGCGGCCGGCTGGATCAGGGCACCATCGATGACGGCCTCAAGTCGCTCATCGAGACCGGGCTGTTCCAGGATGTGAAGATCAATCAGGCCGGTGGCCGTCTGGTCGTCAGCGTCGTCGAAAACCCTGTCATTGGCCGTATCGCCTTCGAAGGTAACAAGAAGGTCAAGGACGACCAGCTGAACGCCGAAGTGCAGTCGAAGCCGCGCGGGACGTTGTCGCGCCCGATGGTGCAGGCCGACGCCCAGCGCATCTCCGAAATCTATCGTCGCTCCGGCCGTTATGACGTCAGCGTCGTTCCGGAATTCATCGAGCAGCCGAACAACCGCGTCGACCTGATCTTCACGATCAACGAAGGCGCGAAGACCGGCGTGAAGTCGATCCAGTTCATCGGCAACAACTATTACTCGTCCTACCGTCTCAAGGACGTCATCAAGACCCGTGAATCGAACCTCCTGAGCTTCCTGGCTTCGGGCGATATCTATGATCCGGACCGCATCGAAGCCGATCGCGACCTGATCCGCCGCTATTACCTGAAGAACGGCTTCGCCGACGTTCAGGTCGTTGCCGCGCTCACCGAATACGACCCGAACCAGAAGGGCTTCCTGGTCACCTTCAAGATCGAAGAAGGCCAGCAGTACCGCGTGTCGTCGGTCGACTTCTCGTCCACCATCCCGCAGTTCGATCCCAACTCGCTGCGCAGCTTCTCGCGCGTCGGCGTCGGCTCGCTTTACAACGCGGAAGCGCTGGAGAAGTCGGTCGAGGAAATGCAGATCGAAATGTCCCGCCGCGGCTACGCCTTTGCCGTCGTGCGTCCGCGTGGCGATCGCAATTTCGAATCTCACACCGTCACCATCGGCTTCTCGGTGGAAGAGGGTCCGCGCGTCTATATCGAGCGCATCAATGTGCGCGGCAACACGCGTACCCGTGACTATGTCATCCGCCGCGAATTCGATCTCGCCGAAGGCGACGCCTATAACCGCGCGCTGGTTGATCGTGCCGAACGCCGCCTGAAGAACCTCGACTTCTTCAAGAGCGTGAAGGTGACGACCGAGCCCGGCTCATCCAGCGATCGTGTGATCCTGGTGGTCGATCTGGAAGAAAAATCCACCGGCGACTTCTCGGTCTCGGGCGGCTACTCGACCACCGACGGTGCGCTCGGCGAAGTCAGCGTCTCGGAACGTAACTTCCTCGGTCGTGGCCTGTTTGCGAAGGCATCGGTTCAGTACGGCCAGTATGCCCGTGGCTACTCGCTGTCCTTCGTCGAGCCTTACCTGCTCGACTACCGCGTGGCGCTCGGCCTGGATTTTTATCAGCGCGAGCAGCTGTCCAATAGCTACATCTCGTACAACACCAAGACGCTCGGCTTCAGCCCGCGCCTCGGTTTCCAGCTGCGTGAAGACCTCGCGCTGCAGCTCCGCTACTCTGTCTATCAGCAGCAGATTTCGCTCCCGGCGACGTTGAGCAACTGTAACAACCTGCCAGGCAGCCCAACTGCGACCAACACTCCCGGTTATTTGAATTCACTGTTCCCGGGTTCTGTTGACCCAGCCAATGCCAACACGTGGGGTTGTTACGCCGATGGCGAGTCGTCTCTGCCAGTTCGCCGCGAACTGGCCAGCGGCAAGACGCTGACCTCGGCGCTCGGCTACACGCTGAACTACAACACGCTCGACAATAACAAGAACCCGACCGACGGTCTGTTCTTGGAGTTCAAGCAGGACTACGCCGGCGTCGGCGGCGACGTGACCTACCTGAAGACCACGATCGACGCGAAGTACTACACTCCGCTGGTGGCCGACATCGTTGGTTTGCTGCGTGTCCAGGGTGGTATGCTGAACAAGGTCGGCGAAGACATCCGCATGCTGGATCACTTCCAGATGGGTCCGAACCTGGTACGTGGTTTCGCGCAGAACGGCATCGGTCCGCGTGACATCAGCTACGTTGCGCTGGGATCCTACGGTGACGCGCTCGGCGGCACCAAGTATTGGGGCGCTTCGGCCGAATTGCAGATGCCATTCTGGTTCCTGCCGAAGGAAGTTGGAATCAAGGGCGCGGTTTATGCCGATGCCGGCGGTCTCTGGGATTATAAGGGACCGACCAGCTGGGCTCAGACTGGCGAAATCAATGCCGCCGGCTGTGTGCCTGCGAGCCGGACTTCGGTCGGTAATTGCGCCGGCATGACCTATGACGACGGCAATGTCGTCCGGTCGTCGGTCGGTGTGGGCCTGATCTGGCAGTCGCCGTTTGGTCCGCTGCGCTTCGACTACGCAGTGCCGATCACCAAGGGTGCCTATGATCGCGTGCAGCAGTTCAAGTTCGGCGGCGGAACTTCGTTCTGAGTTTGATCTCCGGCCGGACCGCGACGGGTGGAATGGTTCTGCCGACGTTCTTCAAGCAATCGCCGTCGTTGACGCTGGCTGAAATAGCCGCGTCAACGAAGGCACGACTGGTCGACCCGACGCGGGCCGACCAGGTCGTGACTGGCGTAGCCTCGCTCGACGAGGCTGGCCCCCATCACCTGACCTTCTTCGAAAATCTCCGTTATATCGACCAGCTCACCCACACCAAGGCCGGTGCGTGCCTGGTCAGCGAGAGCTTCAAGGGCGATATTCCGGCTCACGTAACGGTGCTGCGCGCCAAGCGGCCATTTGCGGCTTTCGTGGAATTGGCGCGCGAGCTGCACGCGGACACGCTGCGTCCGGTCTCCGGCTTTGACATTACCGGCATCGCCGCATCCGCCGTCATCCATCCCTCTGCTCAGCTCGAGGATGACGTTACGGTAGATCCGCTGGCCGTGATCGGCCCGGATGTGGAGATCGGTTCCGGCACCATCATCGGCTCTGGCGCGGTGATCGCCGCCGGGGTCAAGATCGGCCGCGACTGCAATATCGGCGCTGGCAGCACGCTGCAGTTCACACTGATCGGCAACAACGTACTCGTTCATCCCGGCTGCAAGTTCGGCCAGGACGGCTTTGGCTTCGTATTCGGCCGGGACAAGCACATCAAGGTCCCGCAGACCGGTCGTGTCCTGATTCAGAACGACGTCGAGATCGGCGCCGGCACCACCATCGACCGCGGCAGCCTGCGCGATACCGTGATTGGCGAGGGGACCAAAATCGACAATCAGGTCCAGATCGGCCACAATGTGACAATTGGACGGCACTGTGTGATCGCTGCGAAATGTGGCCTTGCAGGCAGCCTGACCATCGGCGACAACGTCGCGCTGGGCGCCATGGTGGGCCTCAACAATCACATTACGATTGGCGACGGCGCGCAGGTCGCGGCAATGGCCGGAGTGAAAGACAGCATTCCGCCGCGCGCGCGGTGGGGTGGCATCTTTGCCCGGCCGACCAAGCAATGGTTCCGCGAGATCCTCGCGGTTGAGAAACTCGCCCGCGAGAGCATGCCGGGAACGGATGCGGCGACGCAGGATACGAAAGACGAGGGGCGGGAATGAGCCAGGATTTACCAAGCGATGGCGCATCGCCGATCATCATCGAGACGGTCGACATCAACACCATCCTCAAGACCCTTCCGCATCGCTATCCGTTTCTTCTGATCGATCGTGTCGTCAACATCCGCAAGGACTTCAGCGGCATTGGTATCAAGAACGTCACGATCAACGAGCCGGCATTCCTCGGGCATTTCCCTGATCGCCCGGTCTATCCCGGCGTGTTGATGATCGAAGGCATGGCGCAGACAGCGGGCGTGATCGGCATCTCGTCCGTCGAAGGCACCGAGAAGCCGCGTGCGGTGTATTTCCTCACCATCGACAAGTGCAAGTTTCGTAAGCCGGTGATGCCTGGCGATACGATCGAATATCATCTGCACCTGATCGGCCGGAAAAAGGCGATGTGGTGGTTCCATGGCGACGCCAAGGTAAATGGCAAGGTCGTCGCCGAGGCCGATGTCGGCGCGATGCTGACAGACTGATTGGCACCTACCTGAACGCGCATGATGCCATCGAAGACCTCGATGGCATCATGCGTTTGTAAGTCATGGTAAGAGACGTGTCGTAACAGATCGCAATCAGACGTCACTGGACAGGCTCGGGAGCCCACGTTAACCAACGGAAAAACCTAGATATTTGTAGGCAACTTGATGACCGGGATTGGACTTTTTCGATGAGCAAGATCGACCCGACGGCGCGGATCGAGGACGGTGCTGTCATTGGCGAGGGCGCCGAAATCGGACCCTTCTGCATCATCGGACCGCATGTCACGATCGGTGCAGGCACGAAGCTGCTGTCGCATGTCAACGTGACGGCGCAGACGACCATCGGCGAGAACTGCACGATCTATCCGTTCGCGTCATTAGGCACGCCCCCGCAGTCGCTCAGCTACAAGGGCGAACTGACCAGACTGACCATCGGCAATGGCTGTACCATCCGCGAGTCCGTGACCATGAATGCGGGTACTGTCGCCGGCGGCGGCATCACGTCGGTGGGCGATCGCGGCTACTTCATGAACTGCGCCCATGTTGGCCATGACTGTCACGTCGGCAATGACGTGATCTTCGCGACCTCGGCGACGCTTGGCGGTCATTGCGAGATCGGCGATTTCGTTTTCATGGGCGGGCTGTCGGCCGTGCACCAGTTCACCCGCATCGGCTCGCAGGTCATGGTCGGCGGCATCTGCGGCGTGCGGGGCGACATCATCCCGTTCGGGCTCGTGAATGGCCAGTATGCGGCGCTGGAAGGCCTCAACATCATCGGGATGAAGCGCCGCAAATTCACGAAGGAGCGCGTTGCCGCCGTGCGCTCGTTCTATCAAAAGCTGTTTCATGGCGCGGGTGTCTTCGCCGAGCGGCTTGAGCGCGTGCAGCCTTTGGCAAATGACGATCCGGCGATTGCAGAAATCCTGACGTTTATCGCAGGCGCCAAACACCGCGCGCTGTGTCTGCCCGAGGATAGCAAGAACAACTCTTGAGTTCGGGTATCGCGGGGCGAACCATGATCGACCAAGCTCAAGCGCAGGATCTGCAACGACATCTGCCGATAGGCTCGCCGTTCGGGATCATCGCCGGCGGCGGCTCGCTGCCCTTCGCTGTTGCGGATTCGCTGCAGGCGCGCGGCATCAAGCCGGTGTTGTTTGCGCTGAAGGGGTTCTGTGATCCGGCGCTGGTGGCGCGATTTCAGCACCACTGGATTCCCATTGGCCAGTTTGGCCGTTTGCTGAAGCTGATGCGCAGCGAGAACTGTCGGGACCTCACTTTCATCGGCACGCTGGTACGGCCCGCAATCTCCGAGATCAGGCTGGACTGGGCAACGCTTCGCGTGATGCCGAAAGTGTTTCGCGCGTTTCGCGGTGGTGACGATCACTTGCTGACGAGCGTCAGCCGCCTGTTCGAGCATGAAGGTTTTCGTCTGCTGGGGATCAAGGACGTCGCCCCGGATGTGCTGATGCCGGCGGGCAACGTAACACGTGCCGTACCGGATCAAGATGCTGAGGCCGATATCGCACGTGGGCGCGAAGTCCTGCGCGCCTTGAGCCCGTTCGATATCGGCCAGGCGACCGTCGTGATCGACGGTCATGTGGTGGGGATCGAGGATATCGAAGGCACCGATGGGTTGTTGGCCCGCGTGGCGCTTCTGCGTGAGCAGGGACGTATTCGCGCCAAGGCAGGACGGGGTGTATTGGTGAAGGCGCCAAAGAGCGGTCAGGATCTGCGTTTCGATCTGCCGACATTGGGGCCGCGGACCATCGAGCGTGCTGCGGCCGCGAAGCTCGCCGGCGTCGCCATTGTCGCAGGCAATACGATTGTCGCCGAACCGCAGCAGATGATTGTCGCCGCCGATGCCGCAGGTCTTTTCGTGACGGGACTACCGACGTGACGAAGACGATCTATCTCATCGCCACCGAGGAATCCGGCGACCGTCTCGGCTCCGCGCTGATGAAGGTGCTGCGCCAGCGGCTCGGCGACGATGTGCGCTTCGAAGGCGTCGGCGGTTCGTCGATGGCGCGGGAAGGACTGCATTCGCTGTTTCCTATCGAAGAGCTTTCCATCATCGGCCTTGCCGCGGTCGTCCGGAAATTGCCGTCGATCCTGAAGCTCATCACGCGCGCGACCGAGGACGTCCTGCGCGCCAAGCCCGACGTGCTGGTGATCATCGATAGCCCGGACTTCACCCATCGCGTCGCGAAGCGCGTCCGTCAGCGCGATCCCTCCATTCCCGTCGTCAACTATGTGTCGCCAACGGTGTGGGCGTGGCGGCCGGGGCGCGCGAAGGCGATGCGCACCTATGTCGACCATGTGCTGGCGCTGCTGCCGTTCGAGCCGGAGGCCCATCGGCAGCTCGGCGGACCGCCATGCACTTATGTCGGTCATCCCTTGATCGAGCAGAGCGATGCGCTGCGTCCCAATGCGGAAGAGCAGGCGTGTCGCGAAACGAAGCCGCCGGTACTGCTGGTGCTACCGGGCAGCCGTCGCAGCGAGATCCGTCATCACATGGCAACGTTCGGCGCTACGCTGGATCTGCTGAAGAAGCAGGGAATGCAGTTCGAATTGATCCTGCCAACCATGCCGCATCTCGTTGAGGTCATCGCCGAAGCGCTCAAGGCATGGCCGGTGCAGCCGCGGATCGTTGTGGGCGAAACAGAGAAGCGCGCCGCGTTCCGTATCGCGCATGCGGCCTTTGCCAAATCGGGGACGGTGACGCTGGAGCTTGCATTGTCAGGCGTGCCGATGGTCACCGCCTACAAGGCCGGCAGCGTCGAGGCCTGGATCATCCGCCGCCGCATCACCTCGTCGTCGGTGATCCTCGCCAATCTGGTGATCGGCGAGAACGTCATTCCGGAGTTCATCCAGGAAGACTGCACGCCGGAGAAGCTTGCAGCGTCGTTGCAAGAGGTGCTGGCAGACACACCCATTCGGCGCCGTCAGATTGAAGCCCTGGCGCGGCTCGACGGGATCATGGCGACGGGCGAGGCGTCGCCGAGCGTCGGTGCGGCCAATGTCGTGCTGGCCACCATGCGGAAGAGTTGAAGGCCCTAATTCAAGAGATTGCAGCGAAACAAAAAACGGCGGATCTTGCGATCCGCCGTTCTGATTTTTGCACTCTGCGAAACGATGTCTTAGTCGCGCTTGGCGATATCCACGTAGTCGCGGCGCGCAGCGCCCGTGTAGAGCTGACGCGGACGGCCGATCTTCTGCTGCGGATCGCCGATCATCTCGCTCCACTGGCTGATCCAGCCGACGGTGCGGGCGACCGCGAACAGCACGGTGAACATCGAGGTCGGGAAGCCCATCGCCTTCAGCGTGATGCCCGAATAGAAATCGACATTCGGGTACAGCTTGCGGTCGATGAAGTATTGGTCCGACAGCGCGATCTTCTCGAGTTCCATGGCAACGGCGAGCATCTCGTCGCCGCCGTGTCCGGTTTCCTTGAGAACTTCGTGGCAGGCCTGCTGCATCAGCTTGGCGCGCGGATCGTAGTTCTTGTAGACGCGGTGACCGAAGCCCATCAGGCGGACGCTGGAATTCTTGTCTTTCACCTTGGCGATGAATTCCGGAATCTTGTCGACGGTGCCGATCTCGGCGAGCATCTGCAATGCGGCTTCGTTGGCGCCGCCATGCGCCGGACCCCACAGGCAGGCGATGCCGGCGGCGATGCAGGCGAACGGATTGGCGCCCGACGAGCCGGCGATGCGGACCGTCGAGGTCGATGCGTTCTGCTCATGGTCGGCGTGCAGCGTGAAGATCTTGTCCAGCGCCTTGGCGAGCACCGGATTGACCTTGTACTCCTCGCACGGCACGGCGAAGCACATCTTCATGAAGTTCGCTGCGAAGTCGAGCGAGTTGGTCGGATACACGAAGGGCTGGCCGATCGTGTACTTGTAGGCCATCGCCGCGAGCGTCGGGATCTTGGCGATCATGCGGATTGACGCGATGTCGCGCTGCTTCGGATCGTTGATATCAGTTGAGTCGTGGTAGAAAGCGGCGAGGGCGCCAACCGACGCGACCATCACGGCCATCGGATGCGCGTCGCGGCGGAAGCCCTGGAAAAAGCGGCTCATCTGGTCGTGAACCATGGTGTGGTTCGTGACCAATGCGTCGAACTTTGCCTTCTGCGCCTTGGTCGGGAGTTCCCCGTACAGCAGCAGATAGCAGGTCTCGAGGAAGTCCCCCTTCTCGGCGAGCTGCTCGATGGGGTAGCCGCGGTATTCGAGGATACCGGCATCGCCATCGATATAGGTGATCTTGGACTGGCAGCTGCCCGTCGAGGTGAAGCCGGGATCGTAGGTGAACATCCCGGACTGGGCGTAGAGCTTGCCGATGTCGATGACATCAGGGCCGACGGTCCCGCTGTGGATCGGCAGTTCGAAGCTCTTGCCGTCGACTGTCAGCGTTGCGGATTTGGTATTGGTTTTTGCGTCCATCGCGTGGTCCCCGATGAGATCGTTGAGGGGCCGGCAAGCCACCGACATTTCAGGAGAAATGGGGAGGCTAGCCGGGAATTCCAGAGCATTCGCCAGAATGCGTAGCGTATTGCTGTGTGCGCTGCAAGGCGGGCAAAAGCAGCCTACAGCTATGCTAAATAGATGCCTGATCGGCGAGCCGATCCAGGCATTCCTGCCGTCCCAATACCGCCAGAACATCGAAAATGCCGGGCGACGTGGTCTTGCCGGTCAGCGCCACGCGAAGCGGTTGCGCGACCCCGCCAAGCTTGATGCCAGCTTCCTCGGCAAAGGCGCGGGTCGCGGCTTCGGCATTTGCTGCGGTCCAGTCGGTGACGGCCTCCAGTGCCGTGCGCAACTTGCCGATCAACACACGGGTTTCCGGCGTCAGCGCGGCTTGCGCCTTCGGCTCCATCGTCAGTGGGCGATCGGCAAAGATGAAGTTGGCGCCGTCGATCAGTTCGATCAGCGTCTTGGCGCGTTCCTTCAGGCCGGGCATGGCGCGCAACAGCTGGGCGCGCGTGGTGTCGTTGAGCTTCGCCTTCAGTTCGGTGCCGCCGGGCACGTAATTCAGCACGTCCTCGAACATGGTCACGAGGGATTGATCGTCGGTGTGACGGATGTAGTGACCGTTGAGATTTTCGAGCTTGGCGAAATCGAAGCGCGCGGCGGAACGGCCGATCCCCGACAGGTCGAAGGCGTCGATCATTTCCTGGGTCGAGAAGATTTCCTGATCGCCATGGCTCCAGCCGAGCCGCACCAGATAATTCCGCAGGGCGGCGGGCACGTAACCCAGCGCGCGATAGGCCTCGACGCCGAGCGCGCCGTGGCGCTTTGAGAGTTTCGAGCCATCGGGTCCGTGGATCAGCGGAATATGCGACATGCTGGGCACGGTCCAGCCGAGCGCGTCGTAGATCTGCTTCTGGCGGGCGGCGTTGATCAGATGGTCGTCGCCGCGGATCACATGCGTCACGCCCATGTCATGGTCGTCCACCACCACGGCCAGCATGTAGGTCGGATTGCCGTCGCCGCGCAGCAGCACGAGGTCGTCGAGATTTTCGTTCTGCCAGACCACACGGCCCTGCACCTGATCCTCGATCACGGTCTCGCCGGTGAGCGGCGCCTTCAGGCGGATCGTCGGCTTGACGTCGGGGCGCGGATCCGACGGATCACGGTCGCGCCACAGCCCGTTATAGAGCTTGGACTTGCCCTCGGCGCGGGCCGTCTCGCGCATCTGTTGCAGTTCCTCGGCGCTGGCATAGCAATAATACGCCTTGCCCTCGGCGAGCAGTTGCTCGGCGACTTCGCGGTGCCGGCCGGCACGGGCGAACTGGAAGACGGTGTCGCCATCCCATTCGATGCCCAGCCACTTCAACCCGTCGATAATGGCGTCGATCGCGGCATCGGTGGAGCGTTCGCGGTCCGTATCCTCGATCCGCAGCAGCATCTTGCCACCGGTCTTCTTGGCATAGAGCCAGTTGAACAGCGCGGTGCGTCCACCGCCGATATGGAGGAAGCCGGTCGGCGAGGGGGCGAAACGGGTAACGACGGGAGTGGTCATATCAGAGGGTTCGATCGATTTCGGTGTGACTGTTGGCCGGCGTTTATCACAACGACAGGGCGCTGTCTCACGGCGAATAAACGCGGATTTGGGGCCGGAACCGCATCGGAAAAGGCCCTTTCGCGGGACCCGGCCCCTGATCCGGCCTTGGCGCGGCCTTCCGGATTTGGCACATAGGGCGCAGCTTGAAAGGCAGCAAATGACAGACGAATCGGTATCCGACGCAGGCCGTGACTTCATCCGCGACATCGTTGCGGCGGACCTGCAATCCGGCAAACACAAGAGCGTGGTGACGCGCTTTCCGCCGGAGCCCAACGGTTACCTGCATCTCGGGCATGCCAAGTCGATCTGCCTGAATTTCGGCGTTGCCGAGGAGTTCGGCGGCCACTGCAACCTGCGTTTCGACGACACCAATCCGACCAAGGAAGAGCAGGAATATATCGACGCCATCCAGCGCGACGTACGCTGGCTCGGCTTCGACTGGGGCGAGGGCAACCTGCATTACGCCTCGGACTATTTCGAGCAGCTCTATGACTGGGCGGTACATCTGATCCGCGCGGGCAAGGCCTATGTCGATGACCAGTCGCAGGAAGAAATCCGCTTTAAGCGTGGCACCCTGACGGAGCCCGGCCAGAACAGCCCGTTCCGCGATCGCCTGGTCGACGAGAACCTCGATCTGTTCGCCCGGATGCGTGCCGGCGAGTTTCCGAACGGCGCCCGCGTGCTGCGCGCCAAGATCGACATGTCGTCGGGCAACATCAACCTGCGCGATCCCGTGATCTATCGCATCCTGCATGCGCATCATCCGCGCACGGGCACCGCTTGGAGCATCTATCCGAGCTACGACTTCGCGCACGGCCAGTCGGATGCCATCGAACACGTGACGCATTCGATCTGTACGCTCGAATTCGAGGATCACCGGCCGCTTTACGACTGGTGCCTGGAAAACCTGCCGGTGCCGTCGCGGCCGCATCAGTATGAATTCGCGCGCCTCAACATGACCTACACGCTGCTGTCGAAGCGCGTGCTGACCGAACTTGTCCGCGGTGGCCATGTCACCGGCTGGGACGATCCACGCATGCCGACGCTCGCGGGCCTGCAGCGCCGCGGCATTCCCGCTGAAGCGCTGCGCGAATTCGTCAAGCGCATCGGCGTCGCCAAGGCCAACTCGACTGTCGATATCTCGATGTTCGACTTCGCCGTGCGCGAGACACTGAACCGGACGGCGCAGCGTCGCATGGCGGTGCTGAAGCCGCTCAAGGTGGTGATCGAGAACTACCCGGAAGGGCAGACCGAACAGCTCGAAGCGGTCAATCATCCCGATGATGAAACGCTCGGCACGCGGCAGATACCGTTCGGGCGTGAGCTCTACATCGAACATGACGATTTCATGGAAGAGCCACCCAAGAAATTCTTCCGCATGGCGCCGGGCCGCGAGGTCCGTTTGCGCTACGGCTATTTCATCACCTGCAAGGACGTCATCAAGAACGCTGCCGGCGAGGTGATCGAACTGCGCTGCACCTATGATCCGGAAACCCGGGGCGGCAATGCGCCGGACGGCCGCAAGGTCAAGGCGACGATCCATTGGGTGAGCGCCGCAGATGCCGTGCAGGCGGAAGTACGCGTGTACAATCAGCTGTTCGCCGATCCGCAGCCCAATGCGACCGAGTTCGCATCACAGCTCAATCCAGACTCGCTGGAGACGCTGACCGGCGCGATGCTGGAGCCGGAGCTGGCGAGCGACAACACAAGCGATGTCGTGCAGTTCGAGCGTCAGGGCTACTTCTGTCGCGACAAGGATTCAGCGCCGGGCAAGCTGGTCTTCAACCGCACCGTCGGTCTGCGCGACAGCTACGCCAAGCTCGCCTGAGCAACCCCCGGGATTAGTTTTCGTATTCTGCATCCGTTCCGCTAGTCGCCGTTTGCCCTTCCGATAGCATTCGGAAGGGCAAGCGTGGCGTGCGGGCGTTCGATGGCGGGCGGGGATCAGCAACAGCGGCGGGGCCGATCCGGCACGGCGACCACATGGCCGCCGCCGGCCACGGCAGGCGTCGCTGTCCCGTCAGCGACGTCGTCAACGTCGGGCTTGGGCACGCTCCGGACGTGGGTGCGGGCCGAAGCTGGTCCCGGTCGCTTGCTGCCTTGGGTGCCGATCGCTTTCGGCACCGGCATCGCGCTGTATTTTGCCGCTGAGCATGAGCCGATGGCCTGGGTTGCCGCGGCGACGGCAGGCCTTCTTTGCTTGGCTGCGTTTTTGCTGCGGCGGCAGCGATGGTTTCCCTTGATTTTGCTCATTGCGGCCATCGCGGCCGGCTTCGCGATGGCTGCCATGAAAACCGCGCGTGTGGCTCATGAGGTTCTGGCGAAGCCGCTCTATTCCGTCGCGCTTACCGGCTTCGTCGAAACTCACGAGGAACGGGAGCGCACGGATCGCTTCGTGCTGCGCGTTGCCACAATGGACAGCCCGCGCGTCGCACCGAAGCTCGCCCGTGTGCGGCTGTCGGTGAGAAGGGCACGGCGCCTGTCGTCGGCAGCTTCGTCGAATTGAAGGCAAGGCTGCAGCCGCCGTTGTCGCCGCTCCGGCCGGGGAGTTACGATTTCGGACGCGATCTGTACTTTCAAGGGATCGGCGCATCTGGCTTCGTGATGGGCGGCATCAAGGCAGTCGATCCGCCGATACTGCCGAGTGTGGCGCTACGCTATTCGGCGACCATGCAGGGGCTACGCGACGCCATCGATGCGCGGATCCGCACTGTGCTCTCGGGCGATAGCCGCGCCATTGCCACGGCGCTGCTCACAGGCCGCCGCGATGCGATTTCGGCTGACATCAATGATGCGATGTTCATCTCCGGCCTCGGTCATGTGCTGTCGATCTCCGGCTATCACATGGCGGTCGTGGCCGGAGTGGTGTTCTTTGCGATCCGCGCGCTGCTGGCACTGATCCCTGTCCTGACGGTGACGTTCCCGATCAAGAAAGTCGCTGCTGCTGCGGCATTGCTCGCGGCGCTGTTCTATCTGCTGCTGTCCGGCGCCGAGGTCGCCACGCAGCGTTCGTTCTTCATGACGGCCGTCGTGCTGATCGCTGTCATGGTCGATCGCCGGGCGGTGACGTTCCGCACGCTGGCGGTGGCGGCAATGGTCGTGCTGATCGTCGCACCGGAAGCGCTGATGCATCCGAGTTTTCAGATGTCATTCGCGGCGACGCTGGGGCTGGTCGCATTGGTGCAGATCGGCATGCCCGCGCTGTTTGCCTCGCCGGATCATTCCGCGACCGCGCGTGTGGCGCTGTGGGGCGGACGCGAGATCGTGATGCTCGTGCTGGCCTCACTGGTCGCGGGCCTTGCCACCACGCCATACGCGGCGTTTCACTTTCATCGCGTCACGCCTTACGGCGTTCTCGCCAATCTCCTCGCGATGCCGGTGGTCTCGGCGCTGGTGATGCCGGCGGGCATTCTCGGTTTGGTGGCCATGCCGTTCGGCTTTGACGGTGTGTTCTGGCGGCTGATGGATGTCGGCATTCAGTGGATGATCGTGGTCACGCAATGGGTGGCAGCCTTGCCCGGCGCCATCGGCCGAATGCCGGTGTTCGGCACCGGACCGCTGATATCAGCCAGTATCGGCATCATCGTGCTGGGATTGCTGCGCACGCCGTTGCGCCTCGCAGGGCTTGGTGTGCTTGCACTCTCGATTGTCTGGGCGTTGCTGGTCAAGCAGCCGGATGTATTGATCTCGGGGGACGGTCGCAGCGTCGCGGTACGGGGCAGGGACGGGCACCTGCATGTGATGCGCGGCGCCAAGGATACATTTTTGCTGAAAGAGTGGCTCGCCGGCGATGCCGATGCGCGTCTGCCGACCGATGCCTCCGTCAGCCACGGTGTGTCCTGCGACCGCGACGGGTGCATCACGCCGCTGGCCGATGGCGCTCTGGTGGCGCTGGTTCTACAGCCTGACGCGTTCACCGACGATTGCGAGAAAGCGGCGCTCATCGTCACGACGCGACAGCCGCCGAGGGATTGCAGGGCGCTGGTGATCGATCAGGATCGCTTGCAACGAAATGGTGCGGTGAGCCTGCAGCGAACCGCGAACGGCTTTACCATCGATGCCGTGCGGCCACGGGGCCTGGACCGTCCGTGGTCGCGCGCAATTCCCGATGAGCCCCAGCACGATCTGATCCAGACCGGTCGTCCACCGCAAAACCGGCCGGTGGATGCGACGCCGGCGGAAACCGATCTTCAATCCGAAGATCAGTAATCCGCCGAGGCGATAGCCTCAGTAACGCCGATACAGGCCAATCAGCTTGCCCTGAATGCGCACCCGGTTGGGCGGCAGGATGCGGACTTCGTAAGCATCGTTGGCGGGCTCCAGCGCGATCGACGCGCCGCGGCGGCGGAAGCGCTTCAACGTGGCTTCCTCATCGTCGATCAGGGCCACCACGATGTCGCCGGTGTCGGCGCTTTCGTTGCGCTGGATCAACACGGTATCGCCGTCGAGAATGCCGGCGTCCTGCATGGAATCGCCGCGCACTTCGAGCGCATAATGTTCGCCGGAGCCGAGCATGTCGGCGGGCATGCTGATGGTGTGGCTGCGGGTCTGCAGCGCCTCGATCGGCGTACCGGCCGCGATCCGGCCCATGACCGGGATAGCAACCGTGCGGCCGTTGTCATCATCGCCGCTGTGGCTAGCGATGCTGGCGGCCGAACGCACCTTGCCAAGCGTGCCTTCGATGACGCTGGGCGTAAAGCCGCGGCGTCCGGTACCGCCGGTGACCGGCGCGCCGAGCTCTGGCAGCTTGATGACTTCGATGGCACGGGCGCGATTGGGTAGACGGCGTATGAAGCCGCGTTCTTCCAGCGCTGTGATCAGACGATGGATGCCGGACTTCGAGCGCAGGTCGAGCGCATCCTTCATCTCGTCGAAGGAGGGCGGGACGCCGGCTTCCTTCAACCGTTGATCGATGAATCGCAGGAGTTCGTATTGTTTGCGCGTGAGCATCTGAAGCCATCCTCAGTTGACGGTGTCGGCCGCCGCGTGCGTTTCAAAGGGCCTTCGAACAGTGAGCCTCAATCCAGAGACGATCGTTCGAAGATCGGTTGCGCGAGTTCGGGCACTCTCAAACTACTCAAAGCCACAGAATCTCGAAACAAATCATGAACGAACACTATATGTTCCATATGTGTTCTGCAATGCTTAATTTGCCGTCAACAGAACGCACGTTGAGGGAGGTTTGAGGAGGTTGTTCCTCACCAGTCGTCGATCCTCGACGGATACGGAAAATGCTTCCCGGTCGCCTGGGCTACGCAGACGTCATGCGCCCAACGGGCGGCGGCGGTGTCGTGGAGCCGGTCGCCAGCGAGCGCTGAACCATGATCGTGTCGGCCCAGCGGCCGGAGCGATAGGCGACGCCGGGCAGCAAGCCGACGCGGGCAAAGCCGAAGCTCTCATGAAGGCCGAGGGAGGCCGTGTTGTCGGCATCGATATAGCCGATGATCTGCCGGAAGCCGGCCGCCGCGCAGACGTCGATCAGTTCGCGCATCAACAGGCGGCCGATGCCTCGGCCGACATGTCCGTGGTGGATGTAGATCGAATGCTTGACCGTGTAGCGATAGGCCGGTCGCTTGCGGAACAGCACCACATAGGCGTAGCCCACGACCTCGCCGCCTTGCGTGGCGACGAGGTGCGGAAATCGCTTGCTGCGCAGATTCTTGCGCCGGTCTCTGAGATCGTCGGGCTGCGGCGTGTCGGCGTCGCTGACGCCTTCCTCGACGCCTTGCCGGATGTGCCGGCGATAGATCGCCAGCATGGCATCGACGTCGGTGTCGCGCGAGGGTCGTATGACGACCGGCTGTTCGAGTTCCGTTTGCAAATCAGGCTCCTTACGTGCTCCCTATTCGGAGACCACATAAGTGTAAAGTCGGATCCGGCCATTGGCGTCGACCTTGCGGTAGATGCCCTGGATTTCGACGTCGAAGCCCGGGAAGGTGTTGAAGCAGGTCTCAAACATCTTGAGGTAATCGATCATCGGCTTGGAGCGTTCGGTGAGCCGCTCGCCCGGCACGATCGTGGCGATGCCGGGCGGATAGACCACGAACGGCGTCGTCGCGACCCGCCCGAAGATCTCATCGATAGGGAGGTAGTCGACGTCGTTGCGCACCAGACAGCGCGCGGCATCATGGGGCGACATGGCGATCTCCGGCAAGTGATCGGCGGCGAACTGTTTGGTCTGGAGTTCGCTCACATTGGCCTCGCGGAAGAACCGGTGCATGTCGCCGCACAGATCCCGCAGGCGTATGCCCGCATAACGCGCCGGCCTGCGCCGCGCGAATTCCGGGATGACGTCTTCCAGCAGCGCGTTGTCGTCGTGTAGCTTCTTGAACGCCACGAGACCGCTGATCAGCGTGCCGGCCTTGCTGGCTTCCACGCCGGGCGTCAGCAGGAAGAGCAGCGAGTTGAGATCGTTCTTCTCGGGCACGATGCGGTTCTCGCGCAGGAACTGGGCCACCACCGGAGCAGGGATACCGTGATCGGCATAGGCGCCGGTGGTGCGATCGAAGCCGGGTGTCAGCACCGTCAGCTTGTTGGGATCGGTCATGGTGAAACCGGCTTCCATACCGGGGAAGCCATGCCAGGCGGCGTCAGGTGCAAGCTGCCAATAGGACGGATTGGTGGCGAGCTGGTCCGTGCCGACGCTTTCCCATGGCACGTTGTGAACAGCGCCTTCGCTGGATGCGTCTGGAATAGCGACGCGCTCGGGCACGAAGGGTTCGAAGAACCAGCGGCGCTCAGTGCGGGTTTCCTTCTCCTCGAATTCGCGGCGGACGGCGCGCATCTTCTTGCGCAGCTCGATGCCAAGCCGGATCGTGTCGTCCCACAACACTTCGCCGGAGCGGCCCTTCATCATCTGCGCGCCGACATCCAATGATGCGAACAGCGGGTAGAAGGGCGAGGTCGAGGCGTGCTGCATGAAGCTTTCGTTGAAGCGCCGATGCTCGACACGGCGCTTCTGCCCGCGGATATGCCGGTCCTTCATGTGGATCTGCGACGCCTGCGAGAAGCTCGCGAGCTGCTTGTGGGTCGACTGCGTCGCGATGATGCCCGGCGAATCCGGGCCGAGCTCCTTGAGCCCCATGGCGAAGCGGCCGGCATAGAGCGGGTGGAATTTCATGAAACCCGCCCACGCTTCGTCAAACAGGATGTAATCGCAGAGATGGCCGATGCGCGCGATGATCATCTCGGCGCTGTAGATGGTGCCGTCATAGGTGCATTGTTCGATCACTGCCACGCGAAACGGACGCTCGCGCTTCCAGGCATCTTTGTCGGTGACCAGCGGATTGATGCGGATGCACTCGCGCAGCGCGTCCTCGTCGAGCGCATCCCAGTTCATCGGCCCGATCAGGCCCCAGGGATTGCGCGTCGTCGGCACATAGATCGGCACACCGCCTGAAATCATCAATGCGCCGTGCAAAGCCGCCTTGTGGTTGTTGCGATCGAACAGCACGAGGTCGCCATCGGTGACCAAAGCCGATAGCGCGACCTTGTTGGAGGTCGAGGTGCCGTTGAGCACGAAGTAGGTTTTCTCCGCGCCAAAAATCTGCGCGGCTTCCTTCTGCGCCTGCAAAGCAGGGCCTTCATGGGTCAGCAGATCGCCGAGATCGAGCACCGAATTGTCGAGGTCGTCGCGGAACACCGCTTCGCCGAGATGTTCCATGAACACGCGGCCGATCGGGCTGCGGCTGTAGAACACGCCGCCATTGTGCCCGGGGCAGGTCCAGAGCTGGTTGCCTTCTTCGGCATAGTCGACCAGTGCGCCGAAGAAGGGCGTCTTCAGCGTCTCGGCATATTGCTTCAACCGGCTGATCAGGTTCTTGGCGATGAAGGGCGGGGTTTCTTCTGAGAGGAACACATAGCCGTCGATGAAATCGAGCACCTCGACCGGCACGTCTTCAAACCGCTTGCGACGGATCAGCAGGATGATGGGGAAATCGAGGCCGCGTTTACGCATCAGGTTGATCAGCGCCGCGGTCTTGCCTTCGAGGCCCTTCTTGCCCCAGTCGACCACCATGCAGCCGATCGCTGCGTCGGTCTGGACCGCGATCGTGGCGTCTTCGAGTTTGCGCGCCTTGACGACCTCGAAGCCGGAACGCTCGATCTCATCGACGATCTGATTGAGGCGAATGCCCTCAAGATCGTCGGCGTCGAATGTTGGCATCGCAAACAGGAAATTGAAGCGTTTGAAATAGTCCATTTGTCCACCGATCTTGTTTCGCTGCGATCTCTCGCTGCGTTACGTGACAATTCAGTGACTGAAACCGCGTTGAGGTATCTCAGTCAGGAAAAAGGTTTGGAAGCATGCCGCAGGTGAGAGTTCCGAACGCGGCGTCGTTCTATGAGGGGGCGCCGCTAGGTTGGCAGTCGAATGATGGCGCATGAATCGCCGGCAGCCGCGGCCGGCGCGAATGGCTTGCGGATCAGAAGTCCTTCGGCAACAGCCAGATTTCCCAGCAGCGACGAGTCCTGTTTCATCACTGGCGTCGCCACAACGGTGCCGTCGCCACGGGTTTCCAGACGCGTGCGCAGGTAATCCTCGCGCTGGTCGTTGGCGGCGAGGTCGCGGCCGAGCACCGCGGGTTCGAGCGTGTGAGCGACCTCGTTTCGGCCGGATAGCGCGCGCAGCAGCGGCACCATGAACAGGAAGCCGCAGACATAGGACGAGACGGGATTGCCGGGCAGGCCGATGACGCGCATGCCCTGGCGGCGTCCGTGCATCATCGGTTTGCCGGGCCGCATGGCGATGCGCCAGAACGCCATCTCGACGCCGGCATTGATCAGGGATTGCTGCACGAGGTCATGATCACCGACTGACGCGCCGCCGGTGGTGATCAGCAGGTCGGCGTTCAGATCGATCGCGTGCTGAATGGCTGACATGGTCGCCTCCAGCGTGTCGATGGCGATACCGAGATCGATCACCTCGGCGCCTTCGGCCCGGGCCAGCGCACGCAGCGCGAAGCCATTGGAGAGCACGATCTGGCCGGGGCCGGGGACCGCACCGGGCATGACCAGTTCGTCGCCGGTGGCGAGCACGGCAACGACCGGCCGTCGCCGCACGGGCAGTGACGGATGGTTCATGCCGGCGGCAAGCGCCAGATCGCGGTCGGTGAGGCGGGTGCCGGCGCGGAGCAGGACATCACCTTCGTTGAAATCGACGCCGGCCGGGCGGATATGCTTGCCGGAAATCGCGGCCTCGTTGATCCCGACGATATCGCCATCCCGCGCGGTGTCTTCCTGGATCACCACGGCGTCGGCGCCAGCGGGCAACACGCCGCCGGTGAAGATCCGCAGGACTTCGCCGGTCTGCAGCGGACGGTCGAACGGCTTGCCTGCGGCGATCTCGCCGATCACGCGGAGCTTGGCGCCCAAAGTCGCATCGGCGGCGCGCACCGCATAGCCGTCCATCGCTGACATCGGCTCCGGTGGCTGCGTGCGCAGCGAAGCGATGTCGCGGGCAAGCACGCGGTGGAACGCGTCTTCCAGCGGCACCATCTCCTCAGGCAGCGCATCGGCGCTCGCGAGAATCGCGGCCATGGCATCGGTAACCGGCATCAGGGCCATCGCGGGGATCTCCGGCAGTGTGGGCGCCCGTCATAGCGGAGAGCGGGAGCGGACGCAAAACCAGAGCCGCTTTGGCAGGGCAGGGAAACACGATAGACATTGGCGATCATGACCGACAACCACGCCGCAACCGACGATGAAGCGCCCGTCTGGCGGGCCGATGTCGATGCGCTGGCATTCCGGCCGTCCAGCCATCGCGGGCTGTGCATGGTGCACCGTCATGCGTTCCGGACGCTGCTCCGACGCTACCCGTCGCCGGAGGACTGCGCGGCCTATTTTCAAGACCACAGAGCGGTGTTCCAGGCGGCGGCCAGTGTCAAACTCGCGCAGGCCTCGGTGGCGGCGGATGCGAATTTTCATCTGACCAGCCGCGATCTCGCCCGCGCGATGCAAAATTAACGGTCGCGCCGCGTGGGCAACTCGGCTAAATTGCCCCTCTATTTCGTGAGGATTCCGATGCAACAGACCCAGACCGCCCAGATCTCCGCCGTTACCACCGACGTCAATGTCGTCGTGCAGGCCGTTCTGGCCATGGCGCTCGGTCTGTTCATCGTCGGTGTGGTCGGCTTCTCGCATATCAGCGCCGTCCACAATGCGGCCCACGACACGCGCCACGCCAACGCATTCCCCTGCCACTGAGACATGTCCGTTTTCAGGTCGATCGTTTTCTCGGCAGCGCTGGCTGGCGTGATCACTGGCGCTGCCATCACCGGCGCCCAGATGGTCGGGACCATTCCCCTGATCCAGAAAAGCGAAGTTTATGAGCGCAAGGCGGAAGCTCCTGCTGCTTCTGCGCCGACGGCTGCCGCGCAGCCCGCCCATATGCACGACCATGGCGCCGCCGCCTATAGTCATGAGGCCGAATGGGAGCCTGCCGAGGGCTTGCAGCGCAATGCCTTCACTACGGGCGCCAATATCCTGACGGCCATCGGCTTCGCGTTGCTGCTGGCCGGCATCTTCGCGCTGCGCGGCCGGGCCGTGAGCTGGCGGGAAGGGCTGTTCTGGGGTCTCGGCGGTTTCGTTGTCTTCACGGCGGCGCCCGGCCTCGGCCTGCCGCCGGAGCTGCCTGGAATGCCTGTCGCCGACCTCACACTGCGTCAGACTTGGTGGATCGGCACCGCCTGCGCCACCGCAGCCGGGCTCGGCCTGCTGGTGTTCCGCAAGGCGTCATGGGCCGCCATTCTCGGCCTCGGCCTGATCGTGCTGCCGCATCTGATCGGAGCCCCGCAGGCACCGGCTGGCCATACGGATGTCCCCGAAGCGCTGTCGCACAGTTTCGTGGTTGCGGCGGTCCTGACCAGCCTGCTGTTCTGGGCACTGCTCGGCGTGCTCACCAGCATCGCCTTCCAGCGCATCTCGCGGACCTAAAGCCCGAGTGCCTTGAGCGCCTCGGCGACCGATGTCGGCGAGGTCACATGCACCGCCTGCAATCCGCAGGCGCGAGCGCCCTCGATATTTTCTTTCAGGTCATCGAAGAAGACGATGCGCTCAGCGGGGACGCCGATGGCCGAGATCACGTGCTGGTAGGCATCCGCATGAGGTTTGCGCAGCTTGATTGTCGACGAGAGGAATATCTCACGGAAATGCGAGAGCACCTCGGCGTAGTGCTGTGAGAAATGCGCGACATGGGCGGTGTTGGTGTTTGAGAAGGCGTAGAGCGGCAAGCGCGCCGCAGCCCGCGTGAGCAGCGGTGCGATGCCGGGCATTTCGCCAATAAACGTGGCATTCCAGCCTGCAAGAAGCTCTGCGTCAGAGAGCGTGACGCCCAGCGATTTCCGCAGCAATGAGAAGAATTCTTCGTCACTGATCAGGCCGGTCTCATAACGCCAGAACGTCTCGTCGCGAACGAAGCGCGCCAGCATATCCGCCGGCTTGCACCCGGCGCGTTCGGCCCATGCGGCCACCGTTCGCTCGATATCGAAATCAATGACGACACGGCCGAGATCGAACAGCAGCGCGTCGGCGGAATGGGGCGCGAGGGGCAAGGTCATCGGTTTCCTCTAACAATCTCTGTGAAATCCGGCAACGGGCGTGCCGCAGTGCACGTTTGCGATCGTGGCAGAAAATCCTTGTCCTCTCCTGACAAACCGTCCCGATATTTATGTTGCCTAGGCAACTAATTCGTGAGAGCCTTTCCAAAGAGGGCGCATGCGAGAGCAGTCAACTGCCGGGCCCTGCAGGGAGAGAAACGATGGTGGACCGCTTGTGCGGGACAGCGATTGATGACGCGCGAGTAACGCGTGGTGGCCTAGCCGGTTACCGCGCCGAGATTGCCGTGAATGCGTCGCAGCAAGTCGATCAGCACTTCGCGTTCGCTTTCATCCAGACAGGACAGCAGCTTTCGCTCGCGTTCCAGCGCGGTCACGATAACGGCGTCATGGGTCGTGCGACCCTTCGTGGTCAGCGTAATCGAATGGGTGCGCGCGTCGTCCGGGTCGGCATTGATGGCGACCAGGCCGCGCTCTTCCAGCATGGCAAGCGTGCGGCTGACCGGTCCCTTGTCGAAGCCGATGACGTGGCAGATGCGCGAGGCGGGAATGCCGGGCTCGATCGCCAGCAGCGACATGATGCGCCACTCGGTAACATTCACGCCAAAGCGCTTCTGATAGAGCGCGGTCGCGTTGCGCGAGAGCTTGTTTGCAATGAAGGTGATGAAGGCCGGTACATAGCGCTCAAGATCGAGCAACTGCCCGCCTTTCGAAGCGGGCGCTCTCGCGGCGACAGTCCTGACATTGACCTTTGTCACTTTCGTCTTGGCGGGCTTTCGAACCGTTTTTCCCGATCCATTCTTGCTCATGCACCACGATCCTGCCTGCCAGCGTGACGTCGTCGAAATCGGCGAGATCACATGGTCCTGAGGAATAGAGACACGCAGCCACAATTGCCAACAAGAAAATATGGGAGATTCACATGGTTGCCACGGTCACGACGGCATCGCCCCACACCCCGCCGGTGCTGTCCTTTGGCGGAGCCCTGCCGAACGACGCATCGTCTCAGCCCGTCGTCCACCTCGACGTCGATCCCTTCGCCATGGACTTCTTCGCCGATCCTCACCCCACCCACGAGGTGCTGCGTGAAGCCGGGCCCGTGGTGTATCTCGACAAATGGAACGTCTACGCGGTCGCGCGCTATGCCGAAGTTCATGCAGTCCTGAACGATCCCGCGACGTTCTGCTCGAGCCGCGGCGTGGGTCTTAGCGACTTTGCCAGGGAAAAACCGTGGCGTCCGCAGAGCCTCATCCTTGAAGCCGATCCGCCAGCGCATACGCGCACGCGCGCGGTACTCAACAAGGTCCTGTCGCCCGCGGTGATGAAGCAACTGCGTGACGGCTTCGCCGCGGCAGCCGATGCCAAGGTCGATGAACTGCTGGAGCGGCGCAGTTTCGACGCGGTCGCGGATCTTGCCGAAGCCTATCCACTATCGGTGTTCCCCGATGCGATGGGACTGCAGAAGGAGGGCCGCGAAAACCTGCTGCCTTATGCCGGTCTTGTCTTCAACGCCTTCGGTCCGCCGAACCAGCTGCGCCAGGACGCCATCGAACGCTCGGCGCCTCATCAGGCCTATGTCGCCGCGCAATGCCAGCGCGACAATCTCGCGCCGGGCGGTTTCGGCGCCTGCATCCATGCGCGGGTCGACACGGGCGACATCACTGCCGACGAGGCGCCGCTGCTGGTGCGCTCATTGCTGTCCGCAGGGCTGGACACGACGGTGAACGGTATCGGCGCTGCCGTTTATTGCCTGGCGCGCTACCCGCAAGAATTCGCGCATCTGCGCAGCGATCTGCCGCTGGCGCGCAATGCTTTCGAGGAGGCCGTGCGTTACGAAAGTCCGGTGCAGACCTTCTTCCGCACCACGACACGCGATGTCGAGATCAGCGGTTGCCGTGTCGGTGAGGGCGAGAAGGTGCTGATGTTCCTGGCCGCCGCCAACCGCGATCCGCGCCGCTGGGCCGATCCCGAACGCTACGACATCACCCGCAAGACGTCCGGCCATGTCGGCTTCGGCTCCGGCATCCACATGTGCGTCGGCCAGCTCGTGGCGCGGCTTGAGGGCGAGGTCATGCTCTCCGCACTGGCGCGCAAGGTCGCGGCGATCGAGATCACCGGCGAGGTCAAGCGCCGTTACAACAACACGCTGCGCGGGCTCGAAAGCCTGCCGGTCACCTTCACGCCTGCCTGAGGATTCCATGCCGAGCATTACGTTCATTCATCACGACGACCGTGCCGAGACAGTCAGCGCCAATGACGGCGATAGCGCCATGTATACGGCGCTGCTGCATGGCATCGACGGCATTACGGGCGAATGCGGCGGAGGCGCGGTCTGCGCCACCTGCCACGTCTATGTCGACGACAGCTGGCTGGGCAAAGTTGGCACAGTCGGTGCCGACGAGGATGAGTTGCTGGAGGGCGTCGCCAGCGAGCGGCTGCCGAACAGTCGGCTGTCGTGCCAGATCAAGATCACCGAGGCGCTCGATGGCCTCGTGCTCCGGCTGCCGGAGCGACAGGTGTAACTCGCAAGCAAGACCGCGACCGGCAACGTCCGGACCCGCGTAATCAAGGTAGAGGGGAGAGGCGAAATGAAGGGCTTGAAGACGTTTTTTGCCGCAGCGGCATCCTGCGTGATGGCGACGGCGGTGCAGGCGCAGGTGTCTGACGATGTGGTGCGGGTCGGTGTGCTCAACGACATTTCCGGCGTGTTCCAGGACACCAACGGCATGGGCTCGGTGGAAGCCGCGCGGATGGCCGCCGAGGACTTCAACGGCGGCGGCAAGAATATCAAGGTCGAGATCGTCTATGCCGACCATCAGAACAAGGCGGATGTGGGCTCCGCCATCGCGCGCAAATGGCTCGATGTCGAGAAGGTCGACGCCATCGTCGACGTGCCGAATTCGTCGGTCGGTCTCGCCATCAACAATATCGCTCGCAACACAAAGATGACGTTCCTGGCGTCGTCCACGGCGACCTCGGATCTCACCGGCAAGGATTGTTCGCCGAACACCATCCAGTGGGTCAACGACGCCTGGGCCACCGGCAACACCACCGCGACGGCGATGATGCAACGGGGCGGTGATGACTGGTACTTTCTCACGGTGAACTATGCGCTGGGGCAGGGCATTGAGGCCGAAGCCACCAATTACATCGCGAAGAACGGCGGCAAGGTGCTGGGGTCATCGAAGCACCCGCTCGGCACCTCCGATTTCGCCTCGCTCTTGCTGCAGGCGCAGAGCTCCAAGGCCAAGGTGATCGGCCTGGCTAATGCCGGCGCCGATGCCATCAATGCGGTGAAGCAGGCCGGCGAGTTCGGCATGCAGGACGGCCCGCAGAAGCTGGTCGCGTTCCTGATCTTCATCAATGACGTTCACGGCATGGGCCTGAAGACCGCGCAGGGCCTGTTGCTGACGGAATCCTTCTACTGGGACATGGATGACGATACCCGCGCCTTTGGCAAACGCTTTGCGGCGCGGCCGGGCATGAACGGCAAGATGCCGAGCGCCAATCAGGCGGGCGTCTATGCCTCCACGCTGGCCTATCTCAATGCCGTGGCCGCCAAGGGCAGCGACGATGCCAGTGTCGTCGTACCGCAGATGAAGACCTTCAAGGGCAAGGACAAGCTGTTCGGTGAGGTCACGATCCGTGCCGATGGCCGTGTCATTCACCCGATCTACCTGTTCGAGATCAAGAAGCCGGCAGAGTCGAAGGGGCCGTATGACTATTACAAGCTGCTCTCGACCATCCCTGCCGAAAAGGCGTTCCGGCCGATGGCCGAGGGCGGTTGTCCGATGATCAAGTAGCCTATCGCGCATCGATACCGGCAACGTCAGTCGTTCCCGGTATCGATGTGGGGTCAGTTGCGGGAATTGGCGGATCGGTAGGTGACTTGCTGCTTCGCAGAAAATACATGCGGGCTATTTCAAACCTAAAAGGCTATTCCACGTACCTAATGACATCGAAACCCTTTGATTTAAAGGATCTGGAATGTCGATTGTGGTTGGATTGATGGTCTTGCTGCTGCCGCCTGCTGCGTGGCTGCTGGTCAAACGATATGAGCGTCATCTCGATGCGCAGATCGGGCCGTGGATCGTCAGCGAGATGAAGCCGCAGCGCAGCCGGCGGCGTCTCGTGCGCGAGCACCGTGATGACAGCGATCGCTGAAATCCGCCCTTATTCAGGTTACCGCAAAACTTACAATGCGCGCGCGTAACTAAGTAGTGCGCATTCACACTTGACCTCGTCCTGCTTGGTAGTGCTGATCCTGCCACGAGCCCCAGCCTGGATGTCTCATCCGTCCGGTTGGTCGCTTGATGTGGCCCGGGACCGCCGCCAAACACCCCCCATGTCGCGCGCGGTCCCGGTTATTGTTCGTAAACAAGATCGATGACGGCGCAGGATCGCGATTTCGCAGTGATGACGCGCTCTGGGACCTTCATGAGAAATTGCGCGTCGTGCTGGCCGCAAAGATGGTTGCGCAGCGACAGCAGCTCGAGGAGCGCCTGCGCGATCTCGAACAGTTCGCGATTTCGTCGAAGCGTGCTGTCGCAGCATTGCGGTCGATGGCCGAGAGCGGTTGTCCGATGATCAAGTGACGGCCACTTGTTCGATGTCGCTGGCGATCATCGGGAATTATTTGCGGCAACTGGTGTTCTGAGGATGGGGGCCCACACCTGCGACAGGAGTGTGCCATGCTCAGGAAAATGTTGATCGGACTTGCCACAATTGCGGCCATCGGCATGACGTCCGTGCCGATGGATGCTTCCGCGCGCGGCGGCGGCCACGGTGGTGGTTTCCACGGTGGTGGTGGTTTTCACGGGGGTGGCTTCCACGGCGGCGGTATGGCCATGGGCGGCCTGCGCGGCGGCGGGTTCGGTGCAACTCGTTTCGCCGCCATGCCCGGCGGAGCACGCTTCGCCGGCATGTCCAATCGAGGCTTCCATCACTTCGGTCACCACAATCGCCACTTCCGGAATTTCGCCCCGTTTGTGATCGGATTCGGTTCGTCCTACGCCTATGCGGGCTATCCGTATTACGACAACTGCTATGACGTTATACGGGTGCGGACTTATCACGGTTGGCGATGGCGGCGCGTGTATGTCTGCGGCTGACGCCGGGCGACCGCGGGGTCTTCAATTCGCGGCGTTGTCCGTCACCAGATAGTGCCCGGACTTGCCACCCTTTTTCTCGACGAGGTGGATGCCCTCGATGCGGACACCGCGCTCGACGGCCTTGATCATGTCGTAGATCGTCAGGGATGCGACGGAGACGGCCGTCAGCGCTTCCATCTCGACGCCAGTGGGGCCCGTGACCTTGACCGACGCACGTACGCGGCAGCCCGGCAGTTTCTTGTCGGGCGTGATGTCCAGGGTGACTTTGGATAGCGCCAGCGGATGGCACAGGGGGATCAGATCCGATGTGCGCTTTGCCGCCATGATGCCGGCGATACGCGCCGTGCCGAGCACGTCGCCCTTCTTGGCGTTGCCGGAGACGATCATGTCGAGCGTCGCCTTGCTCATGATCACCAGACCTTCGGCGACCGCGATGCGTTCGGTCGCAGGTTTCTCGGACACATCGACCATGCGGGCCTCGCCCGAGGAATCGATGTGGGTGAGGGCCGGGGCCTGCTTCGATTTTTTCGTCTTGCCGGCCATGATCAACGCGTTCCGTTCGCGCGCTTGAGCAGCGTCTGCGTTGCCGCCGTCACGTCCGCCTGCCGCATCAGGCTTTCGCCGACCAGGAAGGCGGAAATGCCGACGCGTTCGAGGCGCGCGAGGTCGTCCGGCGTGAAGATGCCGCTCTCGCCGACCTTGAGACGATCCTTCGGTATCATCGGCGCCAGCGTTTCGCTGGCGGTCAGCGTGGTCTCGAAGGTGCGCAGGTTGCGGTTGTTGATGCCGATCATCGGCGAGCGCAGGTTCAGTGCCCGCTCCAGCTCCGGCTGGTCATGGATTTCGATCAGCACGTCCATGCCGTGGTCGATGGCGGCGTCCTCGATGTCACGCGCCTGGGCATCGTCGAGTGCCGCCATGATGATCAGGATGCAGTCGGCGCCATGGGCGCGCGCCTCGACGACCTGATAGGTGTCGAACATGAAGTCCTTGCGCAACACCGGCAGTTTGACGGCGGCGCGGGCGGCGACCATGAAGTCGAGATGGCCCTGGAAGGACGGCGTATCGGTCAGGACCGAGAGGCATGCGGCGCCGCCGGCCTCGTAAGCCTTGGCCAGCGTTGGCGGGTCGAAGTCCTCGCGAATGAGCCCCTTGGACGGCGAGGCTTTCTTGATTTCGGCGATCAGCGCGAATTCGTTCTTGTCGAGCTTCTTGTGGATCGCGGTCATGAAGCCGCGCGGCGCCGGTGCAGTCTTGGCTAGCGCTTCGACGGAGGCGAGCGGATGCGCGCGCTTGGCGGCCGCGATTTCTTCGCGCTTATACGCTTCGATCTTGGTCAGGATGTCGGACATCGTTGTCTCACAGGTTGGCGTTGGAGACGGTGACCAGTCGCTTCAGCTTCTCCAGTGCAGCGCCGCTGTCGAGCGACTTCTGGCCGAGTGCCACGCCTTCCTTCAGGTCCTTGACCTTGCCCGCCACGATCAATGCCGCGGCAGCATTGAGCAGCGCAACGTCGCGGAAGGCGCTCGGCTTGCCATCGAGCACGGACTGCAGCGAGGCCGCATTTTCCTGGGCGTCGCCGCCCTTCAGGGAATCCGGACCGGTGCGCGGCAGGCCCGCATCCTCGGGGGAAATCTCGAAGCTGCGGATATTGCCGTTCTCCAGCGCTGCCACGAAGGTCGGGCCCGTGATGGTGATCTCATCGAGGCCGTCCGAGCCGTGCACCACCCAGGCGGATTCGGAGCCGAGATTCTTCAGCACCTGTGCCAGCGGCAGCACCCACTGCCGCGAGAACACGCCAACCATCTGCCGGGTGACGCCGGCGGGATTGGACAGCGGCCCAAGCAGATTGAAAATCGTGCGGGTCGCAAGCTCGACACGGGTCGGGCCGACATTCTTCATGGCCGGATGATGCGCCGGCGCGAACATGAAGCCGATGCCGGTTTCCTTGAGACAGCGGCTGACGTCGTCGGGCGTGAGGTCGATCTTGACGCCAAGGGCGGCCAGCACGTCGGCCGCGCCGGAGCGCGACGACAGCGCACGATTGCCATGCTTGGCCACCGGCACACCGCAACCGGCGACGATGAAGGAGGCGCAGGTCGAGACATTCACGGAGCCGGAGCCGTCGCCGCCGGTACCGACCACGTCGACAGCGCCCGCCGGTGCATCGACCCGCAGCATCTTGGCGCGCATCACCTCAACCGCGCCGGTGATTTCGTCCACGGTCTCGCCGCGCACGCGCAGCGCCATCAGCAGGCCGCCCATCTGCGAAGGCGTGGCTTCGCCCGACATCATGCTGTCGAAGGCCGCCGAGGCTTCCTCACGCGAGAGGGAGGCGCCGGTCGCGACCTTGGCAATGATTGCCCTGAGATTGTCCATCGGATGCTTTCAGAGTGATGCACATGTCATTGCAGGCGACATCTGCGACGAAGCCATCCAGCCTTTGCTTGTTGCTTCTGGATGGCTTCGCTGCGCCCGCAATGACGACGTGGGTTTCCTAATTGGTGTTGCTGTTCGCGGCGCCGGTGGCGATCGCAACGGCTTCCGCGTTGATCTTGGTGCCGATCTGCGTCTCGAGCCTGGTGACATATTGCGCGACCTGTTCGTCTGTCAGCCCGCGCTGCAGCGTCTCCTTCAGCTTCTTGGCATCTTCGGAGGCCATATCGACCGCAGGCGCGGTGACATCGGTGATCCGGTAGACAATCCATTCCGACGGCGTGGCACCCTGGGCCTGTCCGGCCGAATCCTTGACGCCGCGGAACACGGACTGGATGACGCCGGCCGAGAGAGCCGGATCGCTCGCGTCGCGCTTGAATGGCGCGGAGGTCACGACCTTGAGTCCGGCTGCGGCGGCTTCGTCGGCGAGCTTGGCGCCGCTTTCGAGCTTCTTCGCCATGTCGACAGCCTTGTCGCGCAGGCGGGTGGTGATCTGCTCTTCGCGCCAACGTGCCTCGACCTGCGGCTTCACTTCGTCGAGCGTGCGGTCGCGCGCCGGCGTAACACCGAGCACATCGTACCAGATGTAACCGCCACCGGCCTGCAAGGCATCGTTGTCGACACCGACATCGCTGTTGAAGGCCTGGGTCACGACGTCCACACCCGTGGGCAGGCCGGCAACGGGCTGGCCGTCCGGCGCACGGCCGGAGCGATCGACCGCCTCGATGGTGACGGCGGTGAGGCCGAGCTTCTTGGCGGTATCGACGACATTGGCTCCGCCACCGCGTTCGTCCTCGATCTTGTTATGCATGTCGGACACGACGGCGCGGGCGCGCTCGATGGCAATATCGCGCTTCAGGTTGGCGGCAACGCTGTCATAGCTCGGCGTCGTGCCGGCCTGAACCTTGCCGACCTTGACCAGCGTTACGCCAAACCGTCCGGTGATCGGCTGGCTGATACCGTCGGGTGCCAGCGAGAAGGCAGCATTGGCGACGGAGGGATCGATGATGCCCGCTTTGGCAACCATGCCGAGATCGATGTCGGAGGCGGACAGGCCGCGTTCCTTGGCGAGGTCCTCGAACTTGAACGTATCGTTCAGCTTGGCGCGACCCGCTTCGGCGTCCGCCACGTTCGGGAAGACGATCTGCGAGATCTGGCGCTGTTCCGGTATGGAGAGCTTGTCCTTGCGTTCCTCGAACACCTTCCTGGCGTCGTCGTCGGACACCGTCGACCACTTCGCCATTTCATCGGGCGTCAAGGCGAGGAAGGCAATCTTGCGATATTCAGGGGCGCGGAACTGAGTCTTGCGCTCGTCGAAATAGGCGGCGAGGGCTTCGGGCGAGGGCGCCTCAATGGTCCCGGCCTGCGCAGCATCCAGCTTCACGTAGTCGACGGTGCGGGTCTCGTTCTGGTAGCGGCTCAGCGCCTCGATCATCGTCTTCGGCGGCTCGACGCCTGACGTGACGGTGCCGGCGATCTGGCGGCGCAGCGACACCTTGCGCTGTTCGGCAATGTAGCGCTGCTCCGTGAAGCCCAGCGAGCGGATCAGCTGCTGGAAGCGCGGCGCATCGAAGCCGCCGGTCGGGCTCTGGAAGTTCGGATCCGCAATGATCTGCCGCATCACCTCGGCGTCGCCGACACCGAGACCCTTGCGACGCGCGTCTTCATCCAGGGCCGCTTCGGCAACGACCTGCTGCAAGACCTGGCGGTCGAGCCCGAAGGCACGGGCCTGATCGGAGGTCAGCGGGCGGCCGAACTGGCGGCCGATCTGCTGCAGCTTGTCGTTATAGAGCTGGCGGAACTGCTCGGTCGTGATCTCGGTCGAGCCGATGGTGGCGAGCTTGGATTGCCCATAGCCCTTGAACGCGTCGGCGATACCCCAGATGCCGAAGCTGACAATCAGCACGCCCATCACGACGGCCATAATCGTCTTGCCAATCCAGTTGGATGAGGCTTTGCGCATTCCTCGAAGCATAGGGTCTTCTTATCTGTCAGGAGGGGAATCGGCTCGCACCAGCAGCCCATGGGGCCGGGGGGCGTCGCCAAATAGGAGGCGCATCATAAAGTGGCAAAAGCCGGGTCGCAACCGGCTGGGGCGGGGCGGATTGAAGCGGTTTCCGGCGCTACCGCGAGGCATTAGCGGCACATGGAACTTTCCGGCCCGCTGCCGCTTTGTTGAGCGGGGCGTTCAGGCCTGCCGGGAGACATCATGCAGATCGGTTGGCGATCGGGAGTTGCCGCCTGCGGCATCTGGATGGCGCTGACGCCGGCAGGCGCGCAGCCAAATCCGGCGATGCAGAAGCCCACGGTGACGGAGTCGACGAATTCGCAGCCGAAAACAGAAACGCCGCCACTTCCCGGCGCCAATAGTTTCACCGAAGGTCAGGCTCGCAAGTCGTTGGAGTCACAAGGCTATGTCGACGTATCGCCGCTGGTGAACGATAGCCAGGGCATCTGGCGTGGCACTGCCATGAACGGATCCAAGAAGGTCCATGTCAGCGTCGACTACAAGGGCAACGTCTCGGCGAATCCGGAATGACCGTGGGGGATAGCGCGATGAGCAAGGTGACGATCTCCCGGCTGTTCGACGATTACGCCGACGCGCAGAAGGCCGTCATCAACCTTCGTGAGGCCGGCGTGGCCGAGGACGACATCAGCATCATCGCGAACAATGCCGACAAATGGTACGCGCCTGACTATGCCGCGGGCGCCGGCAAGGGCGCCGCGATCGGTGCCGGTTTTGGCGGTGTCGGCGGACTATTGGCTGGCCTCGGACTGCTGGCGATTCCCGGTCTCGGACCGGTCGTGGCTGCCGGATGGCTGGCAGCGGCCGCAGCGGGCGCCGTGGCCGCGGGCGCCGCTGGTGGCGTGATCGGGATGCTGGCCGAAGCCGGTGTGGCCGTGAATGATGCCGAGGTCTATGCCGAGAGCATCCGCCGCGGCGGCAGCCTCGTCAGTACCAAGGTCGAGGTGGCCGACAAAGACCGGCTGGAGGCGCTGCTGCATCCATCCTCGGTCGATATCGCCAAGCGCCGCAGCGATCTGGGCGCAACGGGCTGGAGCAAGTTCGATCCTTCGGCCCCGGACCTCACGGCTGAGCAGATCAAGCAAGAGCGCGGCTTGCGGGTCACCAAACCTGCCTGAACTCCAAACCTGCCTGAACGCCCAGTCGGCTTGAGCTGGCGGATCGCCTCTGTTAGCTCAGATAACCTCTTTCAAATGACAGGATATCCTCATGACTGATGCCGTTCGGCCGCTGATCGCGGGCAACTGGAAAATGAACGGCCTCAAGGCGTCGATGACCGAGTTCGAAGCGATGCTGCGCGGTGCGCCGGATGTGCTGGACAAGGCCGATCTGCTGGTCTGTCCGCCGGTCACGCTATTGGCGACGTTTGCGTCAAAGGCATTGAGCTTCGGTCAGGAGGGAAGCCATGTCGTCACGGTTGGGGCGCAAGATTGTCACAAGAAAGTCTCAGGCGCGCATACCGGCGATATCGCGCCCGAAATGCTGGCTGATGCCGGCGCGACCGCTGTTATCGTTGGACATTCCGAGCGTCGCGCCGATCACGGCGAGACCGATGCCGTGGTTCGCGAAAAGGCGCTGGCCGCCTGGCGCGCCGGGCTCAAGGCGATCGTCTGCATCGGCGAGACCCAGGCCGAACGTGATGCCGGCAAGACGCTCGACGTCTGCGGCACCCAGCTCCAGGGCTCGCTGCCGGATGACGCGACATCGGGTAACTTGGTCGTGGCCTATGAACCGGTCTGGGCGATCGGCACAGGATTGACGCCGACAGCCCAGGATGTCGAGCAAGTTCATAAGTTTATCCGGGATCGTTTGATCGAACGCTTTAAGAACGAGGGGGCCTCGATCCGCATCCTGTATGGCGGTTCGGTCAAGCCATCCAACGCCAGGGAGTTGATGGCGGTTCCTCATGTGAACGGTGCGCTGGTGGGCGGCGCCAGCCTGAAGGCGGCCGATTTCCTTGCGATTGCGGCGGGCTGTCCCTAACTCCCACGGAATGCTGGAATTTGCGGTCCAGACCGGTCGGCGCGGGGGTGACAATCCCCCGGTCGATCGTGTAGACACCGCTGGATTCAAACCCCGCAAGCCATGACTGCAGCCGGCGATCGGCGCTGCGTGCTTGCGATGGAAGGACACGATGCAAAGCGTCATTATCGTTATCCACCTCATGATCGTCGCGGCCCTGATCGGGACGGTGCTGCTGCAGAAGTCCGAAGGCGGCGGCTTGGGCGTCGGTGGCGGCGGCGGTGGCGGCTTCATGTCCAGCCGCGGCACGGCGAACCTCCTGACCCGCACCACCGGCGTCCTTGCGGTGGGCTTCTTCCTGACCAGCCTGTTCCTGTCCTGGCTGGCGACCTATGAGCGCAAGCCGACTTCGATCTTGCCGGGCTCGACCGCACCGGTGTCGCAGCCGGGCTCGCCGCTGGCTCCGCCAACCTCGGGCGGCCTGCTGGATACGCTGAAGAAATCCGACGAACAGCAGGCTCCTGCGGCGCCGGCACCGCCACGCTCGCAATAAAGCAGAGGCGCCATGCAGGACGGGGACTACCGTCCTGCATCAGCAGATCCCATCAAGGGGCTGCAATCATTTCGTTTTTCAAGTCACCCACAGCCTCACCGATTCTCGGCTGACGGCTGCGATTCGTTTTGGCGAATCGGTTTCGGAGCCTTAAAGGTTAAGTCCCATGGCGCGGTACATTTTCATCACCGGCGGCGTGGTTTCCTCGCTCGGTAAAGGTCTGGCATCAGCGGCGTTAGGCGCGCTGTTGCAGGCGCGTGGCTACAAGGTCCGGCTTCGCAAGCTCGACCCCTATCTCAACCTCGATCCCGGGACGATGTCGCCGTATCAGCACGGCGAGGTGTTCGTGACCGATGATGGCGCCGAGACCGATCTCGATCTCGGCCATTACGAGCGCTTCACCGGGCGGCCTGCGACCAAGCAGGACAACATCACCACCGGCCGAATCTATCAGGACATCCTTACCAAGGAACGCCGCGGCGATTATCTCGGCGCCACCATCCAGGTGATCCCGCACGTCACCAACGCCATCAAGGACTTCGTCCTGTCGGATAACGACGGCTACGACTTCGTGCTGGTCGAGATCGGCGGCACCGTCGGCGACATCGAAGGCCTGCCGTTCTTCGAAGCGATCCGCCAGTTGCGCAACGACCTGCCGCGCGGCGACACTGTGTTCGTGCATCTGACGCTGCTGCCTTACATTCCGAGCGCCGGCGAGTTGAAAACCAAGCCGACCCAGCACTCCGTCAAGGAGCTGCGTTCGATCGGCATCCAGCCCGACATCCTTTTGTGCCGTTGCGACCGCGATATTCCGAAGGAAGAGCGTCGTAAGCTCGGGCTGTTCTGTAACGTGCGCGAAAGCGCCGTGATCGAGGCGCGCGACGTCGACAACATCTATGCGGTGCCCGAGGCCTACCACGTCGCCGGGCTCGACGACGAAGTGCTGGCGGCATTCGGCATGACGCCGAAGGCGCTGCCCGAGCTGAAGACCTGGAACACCATCAACGAGCGTATCCGCCATCCGGAAGGCGCGGTGACCATCGCGATTGTCGGCAAATATACCGGCATGAAGGACGCCTATAAGTCGCTGACCGAGGCGCTGTCCCATGGCGGTATCGCCAACAAGGTGAAGGTCAATCTCGACTGGATCGAGAGCGAAGTCTTCGAGAACGAGGATCCGGCGCCGTTCCTCGAACACGTCAACGGCATCCTCGTGCCTGGCGGCTTCGGCCAGCGCGGCGCCGAGGGCAAGATTCGCGCGGCGCAGTTCGCGCGCGAGCGCAACGTGCCGTATTTCGGCATCTGCTTCGGCATGCAGATGGCTGTCATCGAAGCGGCGCGCAATCTCGGCGGCATCAAGGACGCCAACTCCACAGAGTTCGGCGAGACGAAGGAGCCGGTGGTCGGCCTGATGACCGAATGGCTGCGTGGCAATGAACTCGAGAAGCGCCACAATGCCGGCGATCTCGGCGGCACCATGCGGCTCGGCGCCTATCCAGCGACACTGACCAAGGGCAGCAAGGTCTCGGACGTCTATGGCGGCGCCACGGAAATCTCCGAACGCCATCGCCATCGCTACGAGGTCAACACCGCCTACAAGGACCGCCTTGAAAAGCACGGGCTGAAGTTCTCCGGCCTGTCGCCGGATGGCGTGCTGCCGGAAATCGTCGAATACGAGAATCATCCGTGGTTCATCGGCGTGCAGTATCACCCCGAGCTGAAGTCACGCCCGTTCGAACCGCACCCGCTGTTTGCAAGCTTCATTAAGGCTGCGGCGGCGCAGAGCCGGCTGGTGTAATCCGCCGGCCAAGGTTGCGTGGCGCGATTGGCAAGCCAATCATGCGAGCTACCCCAAGAGACCTGGTTACGGAAGGATGATCCATGCGCGCTTTCTATCACCCGGATCAGGCAATTCATTCGCCGCAGCAATTCATGCGCTACGGCCGCTTCGTGCCCATCAAGGATTCGCCTGTTCGTACGGAGCGACTGATCGGCGCGTTGGCGCGGCACGGGATCACGCCTGAAAAGCCGGCCGAATACGGCACCGCGCCCGCGCTGACGGTTCACACGCCGGCTTACGTCCGCTTCCTGGAGACTGCATGGGAGAACTGGGCGCAACTGCCCGACCACGGACCGGAAGTCTGGCCGCAATATTTCCCATATTGGAGCGGGCGCCCGGAAGAGGCTGTGCGGCGGGATTGCCCGTCGACCGGATTTATCGCGCAGGTGGGATGGTATCTCGGCGACCTGTCGGTGCCGATGGGCCCCGATAGCTGGCGTTCCATCCTGCGCTCGTCAGAAACGGCGGTCACTGGCGCCGACGCCATTCTCGGCGGAGACCGCGCCGCCTACGCGCTCTGCCGGCCGTCCGGCCATCACGCCCGCGCCGATCGCGGCACCGGCTTCTGCTATCTGAACAACAGCGCGATTGCCGCGCAGCGATTGCGCAGTCGCTTCGGCAAGGTGGCGATCATCGATGTCGATGTTCACCACGGCGATGGCACGCAGCAGATTTTCTACAATCGTCCGGATGTGCTGACGATTTCGGTCCACGGCGACCCCACGAATTTCGTGCCGTTCTATACGGGCTATGCAAGCGAGACCGGACATGGTGCCGGCGAGGGCTTCGATCTCAACCTGCCGCTTCAACCCGGCGCCGGCGGCGCCGAGATGAATGCAGCCCTCGATACGGCGATCGCACGCGTTCGCGCATTTGGTGCCGATGCCCTTGTGGTGGCGCTCGGTTTCGATGCCCATCGCGATGATCCCATCGGCATCCTGAAGCTTGACGCCAAGGACTTCGGAAGTGTCGGGACCAAAATGCAATCGCTGGGTCTGCCGACGCTCGTCGTCCAGGAGGGCGGATACGGCATCGATGCGATACAGGACTGCCTCGATGCGTTCCTGACCGGCTTCAAGCAAACGTAGCCTGAGTGGTGCATGGGGCGGATTACGCTTCGCTCATCTGCCCTATGCGCTGGACTGGCTCAGCTCTCGAAGGCCGTCACGGGCTTGCAACAACGCGGAACGCCTCGTTGATGCGATCCACTCCGATGCCGGAGGAGATGGTCGGCCAATTTCACTTGCAGCCCGATGTGCTGTCTCCGGCACGGGCCATCGGCTTGCCGTTGATGAACACCCCGGTGCTGCCCGAGATGGTCTTGCCGCCGCATTCGGTGCTGCCGCCGACGACGGCCGCAGGCTTGCCGTTGATGTAGACGCCCTTCGCACCCTCGATGATCTTGCCGTCGGTGGTGGTGTCACCAACGCGTGCCGCCGGCTTGCCATCGACCATCACGCCGGTCGCGCCCGACGTGATCTTGCCGGGCTGTTGAGCGGTGGCAGACACGGTCAGTGTCATCAGGGCGACTAGCGACAAAAGGGGCTTTTGCATCGTGGATCCAAGTCGGTTGCGTCACAGGCCGCATGATGTAAGCCTGACGTTGCGCAGGCAAGGGACGATGCCGCAATAAGCCATGGGCGAGCGCCATTCGAGGCCGACAAAAAGGGAAGGAACCAAAGTCGATGATCTATGAATTGCGTGTGTATCGCTGTTTGCCGGGACGTTTGCCGGCGCTGATCAAGCGATTTGAATCTGTCACATTGAAGCTGTGGGAGAAGCACGGGATCCGGCAGTCCGGTTTCTTCACCACTGTGATCGGCGAATCCAACCAGGAGCTCACTTACATCCTCAAATGGGAATCGCTCGCCGAGCGCGAGAAGGTGTGGACCGCGTTCATGACCGACCCGGAGTGGATGTCGGCGCGCGCCAAGTCCGAGGAGGATGGCCAGATCGTCGGCAATATTGTCAGCCAGCTCCTGGCCCCGACTGCGTTTTCGGCGCTCAAGTAAGCGCGGCCCGGGCGCAGGCCGATCAGACCGCTGCGGGATAGCCGCATCGGTCAGGTTGGCGGTGCCGCCCGCTGCAACCCTGATATTCCGAGCGGCGGGATGGGCCTGATCCGGCTTGCATCCCGCCCGGTCCTGCGGTCATGGTCGCCAGAATAAGGAGACCATTTTGACCGCATCGTCCACAGCCGCGCCCGTCGTCGCACTCGGCACCGTCCGCTTCGGCAATGCTCTGCCGATCTCGGTGATCGCCGGGCCATGCCAGCTGGAGAGCCGGGCGCATGCGCTCGAAGTGGCATCGGCGCTGAAGGAGATCGCGACCCGGCTCAAGATCGGTCTCGTCTTCAAGACCTCGTTCGACAAGGCCAACCGGACCAGCGCCTCCGCCGCGCGCGGCATCGGCCTCGACGATGCTCTGCCCATCTTTGCCGAGATACGCGAGACGCTGGGCCTGCCTGTTCTCACGGACGTGCACGAGAACGATCAATGCGCCCGTGCAGCCGAGGCGGTGGACGTGCTGCAGATCCCGGCCTTCCTGTGCCGGCAGACGGATCTGCTGCTCGCGGCGGCTGCCACCGGCAAGGTGGTCAATGTGAAGAAGGGCCAGTTCCTGGCTCCCTGGGACATGGCCAATGTCGTCAGCAAGCTGACATCGTCAGGCAATGACAAGGTGCTGGTCACCGAGCGCGGTGCATCCTTCGGTTACAATACGCTGGTCTCCGACATGCGCGCGCTGCCGATCCTGGCGCGTACCACCGGCGCGCCTGTCATCTTCGACGCAACCCATTCGGTGCAGCAGCCGGGCGGCAAGGGCACGTCCTCGGGCGGCGAGCGCGAATTCGTGCCGGTGCTGGCGCGTGCGGCCGTGGCCGTCGGCGTCGCCGGTGTGTTCATCGAGACCCATCCCGATCCGGACAATGCGCCGTCCGACGGCCCGAACATGGTGCCGCTGCGCGACTTCGAGGCGCTGGTGAAGAACCTGATGGCGTTCGACGCGCTGGCCAAAGCGACGGCGAAGGCGTGACCATGTCACATCGGCCCGCGGCGGCGCGCTGATGCTGCCGCCGGTCATCAAAATCATTGCGCTGGCCTCGTTTGCTGCCGCGCTATCGCAGCGTGCGCTCGATCCGGTGCTGCCGCATGTGGCAGACGATCTGCTCGTGACGGTCGCCGTCGCCGCAGGTCTGTCATCCGCGCTCGCCTTCACTTTCGCCATCGTACAACCGGTGCTCGGCGCCGCAGCCGACATGTTCGGCAAGGCGCGGCTGATGATCGTCTGCCTGGTGCTGCTCGGCCTTGCCAGCATTCTCGGCGCGCTCACCACCTCCTATCCGCTGCTGCTGGCGACACGCGTGCTGGCGGGCATCGGAGCAGGCGGGGTGTTTCCGGTGACGCTCTCGCTGACCAGCGATCTGGTCGGGCCGAAGCTGCGCCAGGTGGCGCTGAGCCGCGTGATGGCCGGCGCCATGACCGGCAACCTGCTGGGTTCCACCGCATCCGGCATCATCGGCGATTTCTTCGGCTGGCGCGGCGTGCTGGTGATCCTCGGCAGCCTCGCCATTGCCGCGTCGGTTGCGGTCGCGCTTGGGTTCAAGGGCGCTGCGCTGGTCAAGCCGACTGCCAAGGCCGATCTGCGCAAGCTGGCGCGGGGCTACAAGGTGATCTTCCGCAACCCGAACACGCTGATCGTCTACAGCGCCGTGTTCGTCGAGGGCTGCTGCATCCTCGGCCTATTTCCCTATATCTCTTCGTTCCTCTTCGACCGAGGCGTCACCAGTCTGTCGATCGCGGGCCTGGTGATCGCCTGCTTTGCCGTCGGGGGCCTGTTCTACACGGCGACCGTGTCGCGCATGCTGGCGCGGCTCGGCATCAACGGCATGATGATCTATGGCGGCATCGTGATCGCGATCCAGCTCGCCGCCACCGCCTTCAGCCCGAACTGGCAGATCCAGGCACTGAGCCTGCTGCTGATGGGCTGGGGTTTCTACATGCTGCACGGCTCGTTGCAGATATTCTCTACGGAGCTCTCGCAGGAAGCCCGCGCCAGCGCCATGTCGCTGCACGCCTTCTGCTTCTTCATGGGACAGTCGGTCGGCCCAATCGCCTATGGCTTCGGTCTGGCGCACGCCGGCAAGATGCCAACGCTGCTGCTGTCAGCCGCTATCGTCTTTGCGCTGGGGTTTGCGGCTGCGAAGCTGCTGAAATCGACCAAGCCGGCGGATGCGGGAAGCGCTTGACGTCGGGCTAGCGTGGTGCAGCGGTCGCCAGCATCTGCAGTATTTGTTCAGGCCAGATGATCTCGGTCGTGTGCGTCAATTCATCTCGCGACCACCAGTGGTGATCGGCGATCACTTCCGACTCATCCGGGGGCCATCCGAGACGGGACAGCGTGGCATCGTGCGATGTTACGAGGTAATATTTCTCGAACGCGCTGACAAACTCGCCATCGGGCATTTGTAGATTGAACTCTCGGTTCGCCACAGGCTCACCGACTGTATCGCGGATCAAGCCCGTTTCTTCCCGGAGTTCGCGAATGGCAGCGTCATGGAAGGTCTCACCTTCCTCTAAACCTCCGCCCGGTGTTGCCCAATAATCCTGGCCGGCGAGGGCACCTGATTTGTGAATAAAACGGAAGAGCAAAACGCGCCCGTCGTTGTCGATGACGAGCAGGCGCGCGGATTTGCGCTGGCGCATGCTTGGATCTTCCGTTGTTTCCCTTTCGGGCTGAGGTTTCATCCCCGCCCGCGATACGGAGCGACGCCTTGCTCGGGCACCCACACGCCCTTGGGCAGCGTCCCGGTTTGCCAGAACACGTCGATGGGGATGCCGCCGCGCGGATACCAGTAGCCGCCGATGCGCAGCCATTTCGGCTTGATGGCCGAGGCGACGCGCTTGCCGATCTCGACGGTGCAATCCTCATGAAAGGCGCCGTGGTTGCGGAACGAGGCAAGATACAGTTTCAGCGACTTCGACTCGACCAGCCACTGGCCGGGCACATAGTCGATCATCAGATGGGCGAAATCCGGCTGGCCGGTGATCGGGCACAGCGAGGTGAATTCCGGCGCGGTGAAGCGCACCACGTAATTGGTGTCTTTCTGCGGGTTCGGTACACGGTCGAGTTTGGCCTGCTCCGGGGAGGTCGGCCATTCCACAGCGCGGCCGAGCTGCAAGTCAGCAGGCAATTTGGGGGATTTGGGGGGTGTTTTTGACATAAATATCTCCGTTGCGGCGGTTCATAGCCAATCCCGGGCCCGTCGTCACGCCAAGCGGGGTTTTCCCGCCGGGAGGCTTGCTGTAGAAGCGGCGCCAACGACCCACCCCCAGCACAAAGAGGGCATCCATGACCGCCATCGTCGACATCATCGGCCGCGAAATTCTCGATAGCCGCGGCAATCCCACGGTTGAAGTCGACGTCGTCCTCGAAGACGGGTCGATGGGCCGCGCCGCGGTTCCGTCGGGGGCTTCCACGGGCGCCCATGAGGCGGTCGAGCTGCGCGACGGCGACAAGTCCCGCTATCTCGGCAAGGGTGTGCAGAAGGCCGTCGATGCCATCAATGGCGAAATCTTCGACGCCATCGGCGGCATGGATGTCGAGAACCAGGTCCAGCTCGACGAGATCATGATCGAACTCGACGGTACCCCGAACAAGTCGCGCCTGGGCGCCAATGCGATCCTCGGTGTCTCGCTGGCCGCCGCCAAGGCGGCCGCGGAATCCTTCGACATGCCGCTGTATCGCTATGTGGGCGGTACCTCGGCCCGCACACTGCCGGTGCCGATGATGAACATCATCAATGGTGGCATGCATGCCGACAATCCCATCGACTTCCAGGAATTCATGATCATGCCGGTCGGCGCGTCCTCCTTCGCCGAAGGCCTGCGCTGCGGCGCCGAGATTTTCCACACGCTGAAGAGCGAGCTGAAGAAGGCCGGCCACAACACGAACGTGGGCGACGAAGGCGGTTTCGCACCCAATATCGGTTCGGCCGAAGCGGCACTGGATTTCGTCATGGCCGCCATCACCAAGGCCGGCTACTCCGCCGGCAAGGACGTGATGCTGGCGATGGATTGCGCCGCCACCGAGTTCTTCAAGGACGGCGCTTACGTCTATGGCGGCGAGAACAAGACCCGCAACATTTCCGAACAGGCCAAGTATCTCGCGCAGCTCGTTGCCAATTACCCGATCGTCTCCATCGAGGACGGCATGTCGGAAGATGACATGGACGGCTGGAAGCAGCTGACCGATCTGATCGGTTCGAAGTGCCAACTGGTTGGCGACGACCTGTTCGTCACCAACGTCACGCGTCTTGCCGATGGCATCAAGAACGGCCGCGCCAATTCGATCCTGATCAAGGTCAACCAGATCGGCTCGCTGACTGAAACGCTGAGCGCCGTCGAGATGGCCTACAAGGCTGGCTACACCGCGGTGATGTCGCACCGTTCGGGTGAGACTGAAGACTCCACGATTGCCGATCTCGCCGTCGCCACCAATTGCGGACAGATCAAGACCGGTTCGCTGGCCCGCGCCGACCGCACCGCCAAGTACAACCAGCTGCTGCGCATCGAGCAGCAGCTCGGCACCCAGGCGAAATATGCCGGCAAGGCTGCACTGAAAGCTCTCGCGTAAAGCGCGAGCGCGGCCGTCCAGGCCGAGCAAGAACTACGCGATCAACGCCGTTCGCTGAAATAGCGGGCGGCGGTTTTCATTGAATGACACTGACCGCGTAAGCCGACAACGAGGTTCAATTTGTAGACGTCACCATGATACCCCATTGCGGTCGCGAAGGTATCACGTTGCGGGTTCAGCCTTCTCCAGGCAATGCCGACGGAGAACGCGAATGCCCAACATCTTTAAGGTCCAAGGTTTCGGTGCACTGTCGGAGTGGAATGGACAGTTCTCCAGTGCATCGGCCGATCAGGCGTTTCAGGCCATGGCGTCACTGGGATCAAATTCGATCGCGCTGACGACGCGGATATGGACTGACAGTCGGACCGGCAATGACGTGCTCGCCGTGCCGGCCAAGACCGAAAGCGATGCAAGCCTGCTGGTTGGTTTTCAGAAGGCGCATGCCGCGGGGCTGGATGTTGTTTTCAAGCCGGGCATAACAGGTCTCGACGGCACGATCTCGCACAGTCTGGCGCCTTCGGACGTCGATGCCTTCTTCGCGTCCTACAAGGCCGAGATCGTTCACCTGGCTGAAATTGCAGAGCAAGGCGATGTCGCCAGTTTCGCCATCGGCAATGAGATGAGCAGCCTGTCGGGCGACGCCTATCGCAGTTACTGGACTGATATCATCGGAGCCGTGCGCGGCGTCTATCATGGCGAAGTTACTTACGCGGCGGCAACCGACGAAGCATCCAAGGTCAGCTTCTGGGACCAAGTCGACACGATCGGCATCAACGCCTATCCGCCCTTGACGGCCAGCACCACGCCGACGGTGGTCGATCTCGTGCATGCCTGGAACGAGGTGCCGTATAATCCGTATTACGCCAAGGCTTTCGGCTACCAGTCACCCGTCGATTTCTTTCATTCGCTGTCGATGGATTACGGCAAACCGGTGCTGATGACCGAGGTCGGCTATCGCAGCATCGATGGCACCGCGATCAATCCGGGCGGCGGATCATCCAAGGCGCCTGCGGATCTCGCCGAGCAAGCCGATGCCTATAATGCATTCTTTCAGGTCTGGAGCGCGCATGGCGGCAGCTGGCTGAAAGGCGCCGAGTTCTGGCAGTGGGACCTCAACAACTTCTACTCCGAGACCGGCTATTCGGTCATGGACAAGCCAGCGCAGGATGTGGTGGCGCAGTATTTCCAGGGAAGCGGGGTGACGCCGGGCATCACCGTCACGGGCTCATCGATCGGCGATACGATCGATCTTGGAGGCGGTAACGACGTAATCACCGGTGGGCTCGGTCATGACGAGATCTATGGCGGGGCCGGCAATGACACGATTGTCGCCGGTCCAAGCGTAGCCGGCAAGCTCACCACGACCACCATCACGCTGACGGGCTATGGCTCTGTCGTGAACGGCGTCGGCGCGCAGGCGCAGGTTCTGGTCAATGGCCAGCCGGTTTCGGGCGTACTTGAATTCACGCCTGCGAGCGATCCGTCGGGCTACCAGACCTACACGGTCACTTTCGACAATCCCGCCAGCATCTCCAGTGTCGCGATCAATCTCGCAAATTCCGAGCCCGGGCGCGCGCTGCATTTCAAGGACATTGCCATGAATGGCGTCGATCTGGTGCCAGCCGACGGCACCAATGCCAGTTCACCCGGCTCGTTCGATCTCTATGTCCGCAGCATCCAGTTCGACACGGCCAAGCATCAGGACTGGTTCTTTGGCGCCTCAAGCGACAACGACGTCGTTCGCGGTGGTGATGGCGATGACTACATCGCTGGTGGGGTCGGCAACGACATCATCAATGGCGGCAACGGCACCGACACCGCGGTATTCTCCGGCAATGTGGCCGACTACGGCATTAGCCGCAGTGGCGCTCAGACGATCGTCACTGACAGTATCGCCGGTCGCGATGGTACTGACTATCTGACCAATACGGAGTTTCTGAAATTCGCGAATGCCAGTATTGCCGTCGATACGCTTGCACAAGCACTTGCGACCAGCACTGGCAGTGAGAACTTTGCTTTCAGTCAGCCGTCCGGGCACATGACGTCCGGGCACACGGAGGTGCAGAATAGTGCGCAGGGCGGGGGCGCTGCGGAGGTCGCTCTTGCTCAGGTTCTGACGGCGTCCAGCCATCCTGTCGAGGCTGCGCTGGCGGCGCACGACGCGCTCGGCGTTCCTGATGCCGCGCTCGCGCCGGCCACGCCTCCGTCACATCATGACGTGCTGATCGTCTGAGGATTCCGGATGGCTAAAACAATTCAGCCGAGGTGACGATCACCTCGGCTGAATGCGTTTCGATATTGGCTGCGTATTATTGCGGAGCAGCCGAGACCTGTGCAGGCTTCGGCGCCGCCGGCTTGCGGCGAATACTGCCGCCGGTCACGGCCATGACACGGGCAATGGCCTGACGCTGCAGGCTGTCGTCCTTGTCGATCGAGAAGTGGTTGGTGGTGGCGTTCTCGTTGACGTTGGCGAGCTTGCCCTTGAAGCGCGGATCGGCGGCGACCGCACGACCCCAGCCGGCGGGTACGTAATAGTTCACGATCTGCTTCACGTTGTTGGGGACGGCATCGGGCGCCACCGGATCGAAGTTCACGATCAGCGCCACCGGAACATTGTACTGCGCGAGCTTGCGGGCGACCGAAATGGTCGCATCGGCGCCGGCCGAATGGCCCATCAGGATGATCGGTTCACGGTTCCCGGCCTTGTACCTGGCGATCATATCGTCCGCCTGACCGCTCCACAGCGTATGATTGCTGACGGAGGAGGCGACGCCAGCAGCCTCGAGCTTATAGGCCAGCTGGTCCATGCCGAGCGAGAACACGTTCATGAGGCCGCGATACAGATAGACATGGCCGGGGCGGCGCCCGGGTGCGGCGTCGGCATCCCCCGAACTGGCGAGCGAGGCCACAAAGAGCGACGACAGAATCAGCAAAACGGCCGCCGGAGAGGTCCACGACGGCCGTTTGGAGCCCTTGAGAGCAATCGACATAGTGCTTTCTTTCTTCGAAAAAACCCGCGACATGTTCAGACATAAGGCCCTGCCGTCAATCACAGTCCTGCCTCGATTCCCGGAATTGTGATGAAGGGGGTTGCGAAAGAGCAGCTGTGTGACCTGAGGGCGACAAAATCCTGCCGGACGCTTCCGTTTTGGGCATAGGCAGGTTTGTCGGCGCAGGCGAATTTGCTATGCACCGGATCAGAACGGTGCGTGATGCACTCGGGAGCGAACGGACGATGATCGCGCGGCGACATGTCTTTCACATTGGCGGCTACGACCCGATTCTGCCGGATACGCAGCTCGAGCGGTTCCGCCGTTCGCTGTCGAGTTTCGAGAAGACGTGGAGCGTGTCCGCGAAGGCGTCCGGCGTGCTTGACGCTACGGATGTGAGCGCATCCTGGCGGGCCGAGACCTCCGGACCGAATTGGAAGACAGAAACCACCTACGAAATGCTGCGCTGGGATGACCTGATCCTGCAGGATCACACCCGAAGCATGCTGTCGCGATTGGGCGCTGCCTTCGTTACGCTGGGCGACTGGCTGGTGACGGGAACCCTGTTCCGCTTCTTCTATGCGAGCTGGAAATATGCCGGCTTCTTCCTGTTCTCCTATCTGTGGATCGCGGGCTTTGCTGCATCTGGCGCAGCGGTAGGCTATGGGCTGACCTGGCTGCTTGGCATGCATGGTGCCGCCGCATGGATCGCCGGCGCAATTATCGCTGCTGCCGTCTTCACGGCGCTGTTGCACCATTACGGCTGGCGCAAGCCGATCAATCATGTGTTCGACGACTGGATTTTCTCGCGGCAGTATGTTCATGGCCAGCGCCCGAAGATGACGGCACGCGTCGATGAATTCGCCAGGATAATCGTGGCACGCGCGCAGAAGGCCGATGTCGACGAGATCGTCATCGTCGGGCATTGCCTTGGTGCGGCATTGGTGATGGAGGCGGTGGCCCGCGCACTCGCGCTCGACCCGGATCTGACCCAACACGGCCCGACTATCTGCGTGATGACGGTGAGCGCGACCATCCCAAAATTCGCGCTCCATCCGGCCGGCAAGAGCGTACGCGCAGCAACGCGCCTCGTCGCCGACACGCCGGCGATCCGCTGGACCGAATATCATGCCCGCGACGACGTGATTAGTTTCTACCGCTTCGATCCGGTGACCTTGAAACGCCGCAGCCGCGATCGCGACGAGGGCAGGCCGAACATCCGCCGCGTCCAGATGCATGCCATGATGGGCATGGAGCAGTTCAAGCGCTATCGCTTCAGCTTCATGCGCATCCATTACCAGATGGTGATGGGCAACCAGTGCCGCGCGCCCTACGACTATTGCATGGTGATCTGCGGTCCTCTGCCGTTTGACGAGATCACCGCGGGCGAAGGCGGCCTCAAACGCTTTGGCGCGGATGGCGCGCTGCTGGATATGCCGCTGTTCAAGATCACATCCTCTCATTCGCAAGCCGGGGCATCCGTGAATGCCGCATGATGGCCTGATCGGACGACAATGACCGCGTCACTTCTTGGAATATATGTCTGGGCGATCGGCCTGATCGCATGGTTCATCATTCGCTACCCCTATGCGCGCAAGGCCCGCCGTACGGCCACGTTGCGCGCGGTCGGCTGGAGCCGTGAACGCATCCTGCTCGCGATCGCCACCGTCGGCCTGTTCGTGGTACCGCTGATCTGGCTGGTGACCGGTTGGCCGGCCGCGCTGAACTATCAGCTGAATTATGCGGCGGTCGTGGTCGGCGGCGCGCTCTATGTGCTGTCGCTCTGGCTGTTTCGCCGGTCGCACAAGGATCTCGGTCGGCAATGGTCGGCCAGCCTGGAAATCCGTGAGGCTCACCAGATCGTGCGTGCCGGCGTCTATCGCAGCATCCGCCATCCGATGTATGCCTCGTTCTGGTTGTGGGCATTGGCGCAGGCGTTCCTGCTGCCGAATGCCATGGCTGCGCTGGGCGGACTGGTCGCGATTGCGATCCTGTTCTTCACCCGCATCGACTATGAAGAGCGGATGCTGATCGAGGCATTTGGCGACGACTACCGGGCCTATATGCGTGAAACCAAGCGTATCATTCCGGGCATCTACTGACGCGGCACCAGACCGCCGGATACATTGAGGGGAAACGACCATGACTGACATCACATCCGGACTTGAACTGCGTTCGCTCGTTAAAAGCAGCGGAGAACTTGAAATCTCGCTGCAGCAGGTGGCGATCCCGGCGCCGGGCCCCGACGAAGTCGTGGTGCGCATCGAGGCTGCGCCGATCAATCCGTCCGATCTCGGTCTCCTGCTCGGCGCGGCCGATCCGGCCAGCGCGAAAGCCTCAGGCTCTGGCGCATCTTCGATCGTCACAGCAACCGTCCCGCAGGCCAATATGAAAGCGATGGGCGGCCGTCTCGACGAGTCGATGGCGGTCGGCAACGAGGGCGCCGGCACGGTGGTGAAGGCCGGATCGTCCGAGGCCGCGCAGGCGTTGCTTGGCAAGACCGTCGCGATGATCGGCGGTGCCATGTATGCGCAGTATCGTGTCATCAAGGCCAAGGAATGCCTGCCGCTGCCCGAGGGCACGACGGCCACCGAGGGCGCATCCTGCTTCGTTAATCCGCTGACCTCGCTCGGCATGGTCGAGACCATGAAGCGGGAAGGGCACACGGCGCTGGTGCATACGGCCGCCGCGTCCAATCTCGGCCAGATGCTCAACAAGATCTGCCAGAAGGACGGTATCGATCTCGTCAACATCGTTCGCAGCGAGGAGCAGGAGAAACTGCTGCGCGAGATCGGCGCGAAATATGTCTGCAACTCGACGTCGCCGAGTTTCATGGAAGACCTGACTGCCGCATTGATTGCCACCAATGCCACGCTGGCCTTCGACGCCACTGGTGGCGGCAAGCTGCAGGGCCAGATCCTGCAGGCGATGGAAGTCGCCGCCATCAAAGCGATGAAGGTCTACAGCCGCTATGGCTCGACGACCCACAAGCAGGTCTACGTCTATGGCCGGCTGGATCTACGCCCGATCGAATTCGTCCCTGCCGGCATGGCCTGGGGCATGGGCGGCTGGCTGCTGTTTCCGTTCTTGCAGAAGATCGGCGCCGCCGATGCCGCCAGGCTCCGCGCCCGCGTGGTCGCCGAACTCAAGACCACCTTCGCCAGCCACTACACCAAGGTGATTTCGCTCGAAGGTGTGTTGCAGCTCGACAATCTCCGGGCCTATGCGAAGCGCGCCACCGGCGAGAAGTATCTGATCAATCCGAACATGCCGGGATGACACTCGCCGATCAGTCTGCCGGCGTCGTCACGAACGGCGCGCGGCTCTTGCTGCGCCATCCGCCGTATCTGTATTACATGGTCTCGCGCAGCTTCTCGCGCTTCGCCTCGCAGATTGCCGCGGTCGCGGTCGGCTGGCAGATCTACGATCTCACCGGCAGCGCGTTCCAGCTTGGCATGGTTGGCCTCGCGCAATTCGTGCCGATGCTGGCGCTGGTCTTCGTCGCGGGCCATATCGCCGACCGCTACGACCGCCGCCGCGTGGTGCAAATCTGCCAGATGCTGCAGGGGCTGACGGCGATCCTGCTGGCCTGGGGCACTTATGCCGGCTGGATCACCGTGCCGCAGATTTTCGTGGCGCTGGTGGTGATCGGCGCGGCGACCGCGTTCGAGGCGCCGGCCGGTTCGGCGCTGCTGCCGGGCGTCGTGCCCGAAGGCCATTTGCAGAAGGCGACCGCGCTCTCGACAGGCGTGTTTCAGGTGGCGATGATCTGTGGCCCCGCGCTTGGCGGCATTGCCTATGCGCTATCGCCGTCGACGCCCTATGTGCTGATGGCAGCATTCTGGCTGATCGGCGGTCTGCTCAACAGCGCCATCACACTGGCGCGCGAGGTGGCGGTGAAGGATCCGCCGTCGCTGCGGACTTTGTTTGCCGGCGTCGGCTTCGTGCGCAGCAATCCGGCGATCCTTGGCACCATCTCGCTCGATTTGTTTGCGGTGCTGCTCGGCGGCGCCACCGCGCTCCTACCGATCTATGCGCGCGACATCCTGCAGACCGGTCCGTGGGGCCTCGGCCTCATGCGCGCGGCCCCGGCCGTCGGCGCGCTGCTGACGACCATCGTGCTGACGCGCTGGTCGATCAATCGCCGGGTGGGCATGCGGATGTTCCAGGCCGTCATCATCTTCGGCCTTGCGACAGCGGTGTTCGCGGTGTCGCAATGGCTGTGGTTGTCGGTCGCTGCGCTCGCGGTACTCGGCGCCGCCGATACGGTCAGCGTGGTGATCCGCTTCTCGCTGGTGCAGCTCGCGACTCCCGACGACATGCGCGGCCGCGTCGGTGCGGTGAACTACTTGTTCATCAATACCTCAAACCAGCTCGGCCAGTTCGAAAGCGGCGTCACCGCGGCGCTGTTCGGCACCGTACCGGCTGCATTGATCGGCGGCCTCGGCACCGTTGCCATTGCGCTGCTGTGGATGCGGTTGTTCCCGACGCTGCGCAATGTCGAGCGGCTGGAATAGGCGCGTCAGCGCTCGGCAACGGCCAGTTTTGCACCGAGCGCGGCAAACGCGCCGGCAAAAGTGCGTCGCATCCAGGTCAGCACCCTTGGCCGCGTGATGACGTGGTTGCGGATTGATGCGGCGAACAGGCCATAAAGCGCAAACACCCCGAAGGTCATCAGCATGAACACCGCGCTGAGCAGCAGCATCTGCGACAGCGGATGTGCCTCGTCGGCGCTGATGAACTGCGGCAGGAAGGCGAGGAAGAAGATCGACAGTTTCGGATTGAGGATGTTGATCAGGATCGCCGTGGTCGTGACCTGCAGCGCGGACTGCGCGCTGTCGTCAGTCTCGACCTTCAGCGTGCCATGCTCCTGCAGCGTCTTCCAGGCCATATAGAGCAGGTAGGCGACGCCGACATATTTAAACACCTGAAACGCCAGCGCGCTGGTGTGCAGCAGTGCTGCGAGACCAAGGATCGCAGCGGCCATATGCGGAACGATGCCGAGCGTGCAACCGAACGCGGCGACGACACTGCTGCGGCCTCCGCGAGAAAAGCCGGTTGCTAGTGTGTAAAGGGCGCCAGTGCCCGGCGATGCCACCACGATCAGCGAGGTGATGAGAAATTCGATGGTCACGATGATGGCTCCGGCTTGCAAACTTGGATCGTCAGAATGTCGCTTGCGATCCTGTCAGGCAAGCACGTCGTCAGTTGCAGACCTCGACATTGGTGAGCCCGATCCGCATGTCGCGTGACACCAGCCGGCAGCCGGGGCGCACCGGACGGCAGCCGGCATTGTCGCAGACGATCTGGCCGGACGGCTGCGCACGCGGCGCGCGGGCCTGAATTTGCGGGCGATCAAGCTCATCGCGCTCGCGGCGCGGCACGTTGCGCTTGGCCTCGTTGCGGCTGCGCTTCTTCTCACATTCATTGTCGTCGTTCAGTAAGGTGCCAGCGCGGCATACGATTTTCACGCAGCGGTCGCCGTCCGCCTCCGAACCATGCGCACAGACCAGCGGGCAGACGCGTGCAGACTTGGCCTTGATCGCGTCGAGCGCATCGGTGCTGGCCGCCTTGGCATCGAACTTCGTCGAGGCGTAGCGATTGAAGCGTTCGAGCGACTTGCGGGAAGCCGCAGTCCATGTGTTGTCGACTGATCCCTGCAGGCAGCCCACCCGCTGAAGCTCGACCTGGACCTGACGGGGCAGATCGGCTGGCGCGGGCATTCGTGACACATCGGCCGTGGGGGCAGGGAGTGTCGCCAACTGCGGTCCGGCGGCAGGCGTGTCCGGCTTGCCGGCATCGACTTTGGCTTCCGCTTCCGCGCGGGCGCGCTCGCCGGCGGCAGCGCGTTCCTGCTCGGCGGTCTTGAGTTTCTCAGCGGCGATCCGGGCATCCTCGGCGGCTTTGGCATCGGCCGCTGCCTTGGTCTGTTCGGCCTTCCTGGCGCCTTCGACGGCCAGACGGGCTTTCTCTTCAGTGGCGAGGCGGGCTTTCTCTACGGCGGTGAAATGGGCGTCCTCGGCGGCGAGCTTCGCCAGCTGGGATTTTGCCAGCGACGCATAGAAGCCATCCGGATGCTGGGCCAGGAACGCGTTCCAGCCGTCCCTGGTCGCGAGCTGCAAAGCCAGCTCGTAATCGCGGCGAGTTTCTGCCTGGGCGCTGACGGCGGGGGATGTCGCGACGGCAGCCACCGGGACCAGCGGCACGTCGTCGCCGCCGAGCGAACCGTAGACATAGGGTTCCTGGCGGTTGCTGGTGTTCTTCATGACGTCGTCACGGACGAAGCCGAAGGCCTTGCGCAGGTCGAGGCCGGGCGTCGCGATATGGCGGACCAGCGCGGCCGTGAAGGGGCTGTTCTTGCTGTCGCCATCCAGCGCCGTCGAACCGGCCTTGGCCGAGTAGGCGATCAGCGTGTTGGGGCTGGCCGGTTCCACCTTGGCGAGGCCGCGGGGGATCGCGCGCGACGCGGTGGTGCGCTTCATGTTCTTGACGAAGGGGTTGTCGCGGCAGGCATCGAGGATCACCAGCCGCAGCTTCCTGGCCGGCTCGATGGTTGCGAGGATGCGCTCCAGCGAGAACGCTTCGTCATAGACGTCGGTGTCGCGCTCCAGCAGCGCGTCGGTCGGAATCAGGTAATTGGTGCCATCAACCTCGATGCCGTGGCCGGCGAAATAGACCAGCGCGACGTCCGCATCGCGCGCCTTGTCCGCGAAATCGCGCAAGGCCCGGCGCATCTCGGTCGCCTTGAGATCCCGTCTGGCTTCGACGATGTCGAAATTCGCGGTCTTCAAGGTCTCGGTCATCGCCGCGGCGTCGTTGGCCGGGTTGGCGAGCTTGACCACGTTCTGGTAAGCCGAGTTGCCGATCACCAGTGCGACGCGTTTGTCGGCGAAGGCCGACTGGCTGAGCAAGCTCAAGGCGAAGACTACGGAAGCCACAAGACCAAGGTTGCGCATCGGAAGCCCCGCAATTGCGACGGTCGAATTCGAGCAGCCTGGCCAGACGTCGCAGATCAGTCGGGACTGGCTTGCGTGGTTTGTCTCACGTGGTTTGTCGCGCAGTGCGCTCCGCAGGTTCGATCGCGGCGGCGTTCCGTGCGTCATCCATTTGAGCGATATCAGCATAACGAAGATGTGTTTGGGCGGGCGAGGCGGACGTGCCGGTTTGGCCCGATTGCGGCCGTCAAATACAATCCATGCACTTGCATCTTTTGCCGGGATAGGTGACAGGTTCCAGATGCGCTCCGCGCTTTTTTGGAAGCAGTTATTCAGGGGATATCTCATGGCTACCTACAGCGTTGCCGTCATTGTCGGCAGCCTCCGCAAACAGTCATTCTCACTCAAGGTTGCGAATGCACTCGCCCAGCTGGCGCCGCCGTCGCTGAAGCTGAACGTCATCACGCTGAACGAGCTGTCATTCTTCAATCAGGACCTAGAAGCCGCGCCGCCGGCCGACTGGGTCAAGTTCCGGGAAGCGATCCAGGCCTCGGATGCGGTACTGTTCGTCTCTCCGGAATATAACCGCTCAGTTTCGGGTGTTCTGAAAAACGCCATCGACGTCGGTTCGCGGCCCTATGGCAAGAGTTCGTTCCTCGGCAAGCCCACCGGCATCGTGGTTAGCTCGCCCGGTCCGATCGGTGGCCTGGGTGCAGCCCTTAGCCTGCGCCAGACCCTGCCGGGGATTGTCGGTCCCATCATGCAACAGCCTGAAATCTATCTGAATGCCATCGGCGATGCGTTCAGCGAACAGGGCGAGATCGTCAAGGAATCGATCCGTCCGGTGCTGCAGGCCTATATCGACGCCTTCGCCGCCTGGGTCGACAAGCTGAAGAAATAAGCCACGCAAATTCAGGTTGCGGCCCGGTTGTTAGGTTCGCCTTAACCGGGCCGTCGCATTTTCGGGAATGGTCAAGCATACCCGCCTCAAATCGATCCTCACCGGGCTCGTGCTCTATGCACTGGCGGCGATGATGATCAGCTATTTCGGGGTCAATGCCTATACCGGTAAATATGGCCTCAATGCCCGGCAGGAGCTCGACCAGGAGATCGTCGCGCTGACCTCCGAACTGGTGCAGTTGAAGAAGGAACGCACCAAGGCCGAGCAGCGCGTGGCGCTCCTGCGATCTGGTGGACTCGATCCCGACATGCTCGACGAGCGCGCGCGCTACCAGCTCGACTACGCGCATCCGCGCGACCTCGTGAAGGTCAACAACTCAAACTGAGATTCTCTCTTCGGCGGCGAGTCGTCCTCGCATGAAGCAACACAGCTTTGCATCAAAGCTATAGATAGCTCGCGCCTGCTCGTCGTGACGGCAACGTGACCACGACACGCACTTTCATTCCTCAAATTACAAAACCGATCCAATTCGATTTCGAAAGTTTCGCGCCTTCGCTGCAGTGCGAAACAACCGTGTGGCATTCCGCGCGACGCAATCCCTTTCAAGCCGCAAGCACTTGGAGTAGGAAGGGCCATTCACTCTCGCATCCGGAATTTTCATGGCCGCACCGAAGAAAAGCGTCGCTCCCGCAGGGCAGGCAACGAGCAATGGCGCAACCCCGTCATCGCCGCCAGATTTCACCCGCGATCAGGAGATGCACGCGCTTCGCGACATGCTGCTGATCCGACGTTTTGAGGAGAAGGCTGGCCAGCTCTACGGCATGGGCGCGATTGGCGGTTTCTGCCATCTCTATATCGGCCAGGAAGCCATCGTCGTCGGCATGCAGATGGCATTGAAGGACGGCGATCAGGTCATCACCGGCTATCGCGACCATGGTCACATGCTGGCTTGTGGCATGGACGCCAAGGGCGTCATGGCCGAATTGACGGGGCGCAAGGGCGGCTACTCCAAGGGCAAGGGTGGCTCCATGCACATGTTCAGCCGCGAGAAGAACTTCTACGGCGGCCATGGCATCGTCGGTGCGCAGGTCTCGCTCGGAACGGGTCTCGCTTTCGCCAACCGTTACCGCGGCAATGATCTCGTCAGCCTCGCTTACTTCGGCGACGGCGCGTCGAACCAGGGCCAGGTCTATGAGAGCTTCAACATGGCGGAGCTGTGGAAGCTCCCGGTGATCTACATCATCGAGAACAACCGCTACGCCATGGGCACCTCGGTGACGCGCTCCTCGGCGCAGACCGACTTCTCCAAGCGCGGTATCTCCTTCAACATTCCGGGTGAGCAGGTCGACGGCATGGACGTCCGCGCCGTGAAGGCCGCCGGTGACCGTGCGGTCGCATGGTGCCGTGCCGGCAAGGGTCCGTTCATTCTCGAAATGCAGACCTATCGCTATCGTGGCCACTCGATGTCCGATCCGGCCAAGTACCGGACCCGCGAGGAAGTGGACAAGGTCCGCCACGATCAGGACCCGATCGAGCAGGTGCGCAACCGTCTGCTGGCCGCTGACGTGACCGAGCAGGACCTCAAGGCGATCGATGCCGAGGTGCGTGACATCGTCAACGCATCGGCGGATTTCGCGCAGCAGGACCCTGAGCCCGATGCATCCGAACTTTACACCGATGTGTACCGCTAAGCGCGCGGCTTAAAGACCGATCTGGAGTTATAATGGCCATTCAAGTTCTGATGCCCGCGCTGTCCCCGACCATGGAGAAAGGCAACCTCTCCAAATGGCTCAAAAAGGAAGGCGACACGATCAAGTCCGGCGATGTGATTGCCGAAATCGAAACCGACAAGGCGACGATGGAAGTCGAAGCGACCGATGAAGGGACGCTCGGCAAGATCCTGATCCCGGAAGGGACCAACGACGTCGCGGTCAACACGCCGATCGCGACCATCCTCGCCGACGGCGAAGATGCATCCGCTGCAGCGAGCGCACCGGCACCCGCGAAGCAGGAGAAGGCCGCAGAATCCGCGCCGCCTGCCGCGGAAGCCAAATCCGCTGCGGCTCCGAAGGAAGAGGCTGCTGCGCCGGCAGCTCCGACGACTGCGATCCAGCCCGATCCCGAAATTCCTGAAGGCACCGAGATGGTGACCATGACCATCCGCGAAGCGCTGCGCGACGCGATGGCCGAGGAAATGCGCCGGGATGAAGACGTCTTCATCATGGGCGAGGAAGTCGCCGAATATCAGGGCGCCTACAAGGTGACCCAGAACCTGCTGCAGGAATTCGGCGCCCGCCGCGTGATCGATACGCCAATCACCGAGCACGGCTTTGCTGGCGTCGGCGTCGGCGCGGCTATGTCCGGTCTGAAGCCGATCGTCGAATTCATGACCTTCAACTTCGCCATGCAGGCGATCGACCAGATCATCAACTCCGCTGCCAAGACGCTCTACATGTCCGGCGGCCAGATGACCTGTCAGATCGTATTTCGCGGCCCGAACGGCGCTGCGGCGCGCGTCGGCGCTCAGCACAGCCAGGACTATTCGGCCTGGTACTCGCAGATCCCGGGCCTCAAGGTCGTCGCGCCCTATAGCGCCGCCGACTACAAGGGCCTGCTCAAGGCTGCGATCCGCGATCCGAACCCGGTGATCTTCCTCGAAAACGAAATGCTCTACGGGCATTCCGGCGAGGTGCCGAAGCTCGACGACTACATCGTGCCGATCGGCAAGGCCAAGGTCGCACGTGTCGGCAAGGATGTGACGCTGATCTCGTGGTCGAACGGCATGACCTACGCCCTGAAGGCTGCCGAAGAACTCGCCAAGGAAGGCATCGAGGCGGAGGTCATCGACCTGCGCACGCTGCGTCCGCTCGATACCGACACCATCATCGAGTCCGTGAAGAAGACCTCGCGCGCCGTGACGGTGGAAGAAGGCTGGCAACAGTCGGGTGTGGGCGCCGAAATCGCCGCACGGATCATGGAACACGCCTTCGACTATCTCGATGCGCCGGTGGCGCGCGTGTCGGGCAAGGACGTGCCGATGCCTTACGCCGCCAATCTTGAAAAGCTGGCGCTGCCGTCGGTGGCCGACGTCGTGGCTGCGGCCAAAGCCGTTTGCTATCGGTGAACCATGGCAGGTCCGAAGGAACAGCCGCTGCCGCCGGATGTCATGGATCGCGAGGACGCCACCGAGGTGTTGCGCGCGTTCGTGCTCGACGGCGGGCTGTCCATCGCCTTCATGCGCGCCTTCGAGGAGCCCGACATGTGGGGGCTCCTGCTGGTCGACATCGCGCGCCATGCCGCACGCGCCTATGCGCGTGAGGCCAACTATTCCGAGGACGAGGCGCTGAACCGCATCGTCGAAATGTTCGAAGCTGAAATCGCGCGTCCGACTGACATGGGCAACACCACGCCGCGGTCGCAACAAGGTCACTGACAATGCCAATCAACATTCTGATGCCTGCGCTGTCGCCCACGATGGAAAAGGGCAACCTTGCCAAGTGGCTCAAGAAGGAGGGCGACAAGGTCAAGTCCGGCGACGTGATCGCGGAGATCGAGACCGACAAGGCGACGATGGAAGTCGAAGCCGTCGACGAAGGCACTATCGCCAAGATTCTGGTGGCGGAAGGTACGCAGGATGTTGCGGTGAATGCCGTCATCGCGGTGCTCGCGGCCGACGGCGAGGATGTGAAGGCCGCAGGTTCGGGGGCAGGGACCGACAAGCCGAAGTCCGCGCCCGCTGCCGAGGCTCCCGCACCGAAGCCTGCTGCCGCAGCACCTGCGCCGGCTGCTGCGCCGGCTCCGCAGCCTGCCGCCGCACAAAGCAATGGCGCGCGCGTCTTTTCGTCTCCGCTGGCGCGTCGTCTCGCCAAGGACGCCGGCATCGAACTCGGTCGTATCAACGGCTCGGGTCCGCATGGCCGTGTGGTCGCCGCGGATGTCGAGAAGGCGAAGTCCGGTCAGGGCCTCAAACCAGCAGCCGTGGCTGCCGGCGCTCCCGCAGGTGCAACTGGAGCGATCGGTGCGCCTGCAATGTCCGATCAGCAGATTCTCGGGCTGTACGAGCAGGGCGCTTACGAGAGCGTGCCGCATGACTCGATGCGCCGCACGATTGCGCAGCGTCTCACCGCCGCGACCAACTCGATGCCAACCTTCTATCTCACCGTCGATTGCGATCTCGGCAAGCTCTCTTCCGCGCGCGAGGAGATCAACGCTGCGGCCGGCAAGGACAAGGACGGCAAGCCGCTTTACAAGCTCTCGGTCAACGATTTCGTCATCAAGGCGATGGCCATCGCGCTGCAGAAGATTCCAGAAGCGAACGTGTCGTGGACGGAAGCAGCGATGCTCCGTCATAAGCATTCCGACATCGGCGTCGCAGTGGCGCTGCCGTTCGGCCTGATCACGCCGATCATCCGCCAGGCCGAGATCAAGTCCATTTCGGCGATCTCCAACGAGATGAAGGAACTTGCCGCGCGCGCCAAGGCCAAGAAGCTCAAGCCCAACGAATACCAGGGCGGCGCGTCATCCGTGTCCAATCTCGGCATGTTCGGCATCAAGGACTTCACGGCGGTGATCAATCCGCCGCAGTCGTCGATCCTCGCGGTAGGCACAGGTGAAGAGCGGGCCATGGTGCGCAACGGCCAGATCGTCGCTGCAACCATCATGAGCGTGACGCTGTCCTGCGATCACCGCGCCATCGATGGTGCGCTGGGCGCGGAACTGATCACGGCGTTCAAGAAGCTCATCGAAAATCCGGTGATGATGGTGGTGTAAGGCTCAGGTCCGGTGGCTCATGAAAGTCAAAACGTCATGGCCCTGGCTCTCGCTATTGACCGCCGCCGTCGCCGCGCTGAATCCCGTTGGATATGGGATCATCGACAATGCGTTTCATTCAGGTGAACAACTGGCGCGCAGCCTGGGACAGTTTTTGATCTATTGCGCGCTGGGCATCCTTGCAGCGCTGGGATTGATCGAATTCGGCATCCGAAAATTTCTGATTTCAAGACAGCGCCGATTGGCGAGTGGAGTGACCCATGGCTGATACATCCTTCGACGTCGTCGTCATCGGCTCCGGTCCCGGCGGCTATGTGACGGCCATTCGGGCCGCGCAGCTCGGCTTCAAGACGGCGATCGTCGAGAAGGCCTATCTCGGCGGTATCTGCAACAACTGGGGCTGTATTCCGACCAAGGCGCTGCTGCGCTCTGCGGAGATCTATCACTACATGCAGCATGCCAAGGATTATGGCCTGTCGGCGGACAATATCTCGTTCGACATCAAGGCCGTGATCGCTCGCTCGCGCGGCGTCGTGAAGCGCCTCAGCGGCGGCGTCGAATATCTGATGAACAAGAACAAGATCTCGATCATCTGGGGCGACGCGACCCTGGATGCGCCGGGCAAGTTCACCGTCAAGAAGACCGAAGCCGCAGCGCCTAAGGGCGCGCTCGGGGCAGGCAGCTATACCGCCAAGCATATCATCGTCGCCACCGGCGCTCGGCCGCGCGTGCTGCCGGGTCTCGAGCCCGACAAGAAGCTGGTCTGGACTTATTTCGAGGCGATGAATCCCGACAAGATGCCGAAGTCGCTGCTGGTGGTCGGCTCCGGCGCCATCGGCATCGAATTCGCGTCGTTCTACAAGACCATGGGCGCCGACGTGACCGTGGTGGAAGTGCTGCCGCAGATCCTGCCGGTGGAAGACGCCGAGATCGCCGGCTTTGCCCGCAAGCAGTTTGAGAAGCAGGGCATCAAGATCATGTCCGGCGCTAAAGTGACAAAACTCGACAAGAAGTCGGATTCGGTCACCGTGACCATCGAGGATGGCAAGGGGGCTACCCAGCAGCTCACCGTCGATCGTGTCATCTCGGCGGTCGGCGTGGTCGGCAATATCGAAGGCTTTGGCCTCGAGAAGCTCGGCGTGAAGACCGAGCGCGGCTGTATCGTGATCGACAAATACGGCAAGACCAACGTGCCCGGCATCTATGCCATCGGCGACGTCGCCGGCCCGCCGATGCTCGCCCACAAGGCCGAGCATGAGGGCGTGATCTGCGTCGAGGCGATCAAGGGGATGAACCCGCATGCAATGGACAAGTCGCTGATCCCGGGCTGCACCTATTGCCATCCGCAGGTGGCCTCGGTCGGCCTCACCGAAGCCAAGGCCAAGGAAGCCGGCAAGGACGTCCGCGTCGGCCGCTTCCCCTTTGTCGCCAATGGCAAGGCGATCGCCCAGGGCGAGGACCAGGGCATGGTGAAGGTGATCTTCGACAAGAAGACCGGTCAGCTGCTCGGCGCCCATATGGTCGGCGCTGAAGTCGTCGAGATGATCCAGGGGTTTGTGGTCGCCATGAACTTGGAGACGACCGAGGAAGAGCTGTTCCACACGGTCTTCCCGCATCCGACCATCTCGGAGACGATGAAGGAAGCCGTGCTGGACGCCTATGGCCGGGTGCTGAACACCTGAGCTGCTTCGCACGATCCTGACATTGAACGCCGCCTCGAAAAGGCGGCGTTTTCGTTGTCAGCCGCGTCTTTCAACTTTGGTCCAACTCTAAAGGGTTGCCGGGGTGCAACGAATGTGTCGCGGCGGCAACAGTCCCTCAAGATTTAACCCTGTCCCACTGTGGGTATTGCAACCGCCGCTATTTGGCCACACGCCTTCGTGAAATCATTTCTTGACAGCCAGAAGGCTGGAGCGCTTCGAAGATCGACGGGATGTCAGTGGGACTGTCCCGGATCGCCGAAGCGGCCTGAGAAACCAGGTTCGCGATGGACGTCAAGACGAACATCAAGTCGCATTTGCCGAGCCGTCATGTGACGGAGGGCCGGGAGCTGGCGTTGCGTGGCGCGCTCCCGTCCGCGATGAGTCTGGCTATGTCACAAGGCAAACAGCCCGTTGCCGGCCAAGCGCTGCGCGCGGAAGAATCTCGTGCTGTCGAAATCTTCAAAAAGACACCATATCGCACCGATTTGAAGCGACTGAGCCGTTATGTCGCCAAAGACATATTGGAAGTTGCTGACATACCGTTGCTGAAGATGACATTGCTCGATCACAGCCGGTCGCGGGGAGCGTGCCTCACTGCGACGGGGCAGATGATCGCGGAGAAAATGAAGCCCGTGACGCGGAATTCCCATCGGGACGTCATTCGTTCTGCCGACAAGCCGATCGCCATTGGCGGTGACGCAGTCGGATCGAAGGGGAATCTGGCTTTCGACATCGTCGATTCGGAAGACGGCGCTCCCGTCCGGGGCGGTGCCGTCGCGGGTGCCTTTAACGTAAAATTGACTGACAAAGAATTGGCCGCGCACCCGACCAAACGGAAGCGTCGCGCGACTAACCATATGTCAGGGACGCTGTGGACATATGCCCAGCAGGTTGGATCGGCCATCGGTTGCGCCGTGACCCAAACTGGCCGGGCCCACGAGAAATACTGTTATGCGGATAGTTGAGCGTATCATTTTCAGCGTTTTTGCTTTGGGTGCCGCGTCTGTGGCCGCGCCGGCCTTTGCCTTTGATGGCGCGCCCGTTGGCAGCAGCGACGCAGCCCTGCCGGTTGTAACGACCATTCCCGGTGCTGCGCCGGTCTTGAAGAAGTCCGCCAAGCCCGATACGTCGCTGACCGCCCTTCAGTATGCCGCCGAAGGCGGTCATCCGATCGCCCAGTGGAAACTCGGCCGGATGTATGCCGACGGCAACGGCGTGGCGCAGGACGACCTGCGCGCCTTCGAATATTTCAGCCGCATCGCGAATGCCCATGCCGAGGACTCGCCGTCCGCGCCGCAGGCGACCATCGTCGCCAACGCCTTCGTAGCGCTCGGTCGCTACTACCTCGACGGTATCCCGAATTCGAAGATCAAGGCCGACACCGAACGCGCGCGTGAGATGTTCTCCTATGCAGCGTCCTATTTCGGCAATGCCGACGCCCAGTACGATCTGGCGCGGCTGTATCTGAAGGGCATCGGCACCCCGCGCGACACTAAATACGGTGCCCGCTGGCTGGGCCTTGCCGCGCAGAAGGGCCAGCACCAGGCGCAGGCGCTGCTCGGCCAGATGCTGTTCAACGGTGAATCGCTGCCGCGGCAGATGGCGCGCGGCCTGATGTGGCTGACGCTAGCCCGCGACAATGCCGGCCCGGACGACACCTGGATCCGCGACAGCTACAACAAGGCCATCGCCAAGGCCTCCGAAGACGACCGCGCCATGGCGCTGCAGATGCTCGAGCACTGGGTGTCCGGCAAACGGGACTGAGGATGGAACGAGGATTTCTTCCGGCCACGGAAGCCCTCGCGCTGCGCTCAGTTTGTCGTCACCCGGCTTGACCGGGTGACCCAATAATCACCAGCCTTCATCACTTTCGACGAGCGCTCGCGCCAGGCCGCGCCTTAGGCCATTGACGCCCGCGTCTACTGGATCCCCGGTCAAGCCGGGCGATGACAGTCTATGTTTAGGGCTTGGCGTCGCAGCGCTTACGCCGCTTCAAGATCCAGATCGACCCACACCGGCACGTGATCGCTCGGCTTCTCCCAGGCGCGCACATACTTGTCGATGCCGACGTCGATGAGCTTGTCGCTGGCCTGTGGTGACAGCAGCAGATGATCGATGCGGATGCCCCAGTTCTTTTGCCAGGCGCCAGCCTGATAGTCCCAGAACGTGTACTGGCCGGGCTCATCGGTGACGGCGCGCAGGGCGTCGGTCATCCCCAATCCGAGCAGGGTCTGGAAGCTCGCGCGGGTTTCCGGCTTGAACAGCGCGTCGTTGATCCAGGCCGCCGGATTATAGGCGTCTGCTGCCGCCGGGATGACGTTGAAGTCTCCGGCGAGAATCAACGGCTCTTCCGTCTTCAGCCGCAGCTTCGTGAATTCCTGTAGTCGCGACATCCATTTCAGCTTGTAGGGATACTTCTCGGTATCGACCGGATTGCCGTTCGGCAGATACAGGCAGGCAACCCGGACCACCCCGGATTTCAGCGACACCACACCTTCGATGAAGCGCGCATGGAGATCCTCGTCGTCGCCTGCCAGCCGGGGCGTGGCTTCCTCCAGCGGATATTTCGAGAGCAGGGCGACGCCGTTGAAGGTCTTCTGGCCGTGGGTGACGACATTGTAGCCGAGCGCCTCGATGGCCTCTCGCGGAAATGCCTCATCGACACATTTGATTTCCTGCAGGCAGACGATGTCCGGCGCGCAGTCGCGCAGCCACGTCACCAGATGGTCCAGCCGCTGGCGGACAGAATTCACATTCCACGTCGCAATTCTCATCTGCTGGGATTCCGGTAACAACAATGGCAAAAATACGTCAACGTGGCATACCATCATCCCCGCCAACATGATAAGCTTTAAGCCTAAAGCGCACAGACGCTGTCTTTAAAGCTGCCATGGGCGGGAAACGGGGGCGACCCGATCTTCTGTACCAGGTGACATGGACCATATGAAGAAACGCACATCGATCGCTCTACTCGTTCTCGTCGGCGCTGCCGCAGTTGCGGCCTACACGACGCGCTCCTCGTGGACCGGTGGCAACACCAATGCACAGGCCCCGCAGCGCGCGCGGATCGTTGCGGTCGAGATTGCCAAGGCGGAACGCAAACCGGTTCCGGTCGATGTCGATTCGATCGGTACAGTAACGCCGATTTCGAGTGTCGCACTCAAGTCGCGGGTGGAAACCACCATCACCTCGGTGCATTTTGAAGACGGCGCCAAGGTCAAGGAAGGTGATCTGCTGTTCACCCTCGATTCGCGGCAGATCGATGCCCAGATCGAGCAGGCCGAAGGCACGCTGGCCCGCGATCAGGCCCAACTGGCCGGTGCGGAACGCGACGTGCGGCGCTTTACCGATCTGATCGGCAAGGGCGCGACCACGCAGGTCAGCGTCGACAATGCCAAGACCCAATCCGACATCCTGGCCGGAACCATCCGGGCCGATCAGTCGGCGCTCGACAATCTCAAGGTCCAGAAGAGCTATACCATCATCCGCGCGCCGTTCTCCGGCCGGATTAGTGCAGCCAATGTGAAGGTCGGCAATTTCGTGCGCCCGGCCGATACGGCGCCGCTCGCCACCATCAATCAGATGGCTCCGGTCTATGTGTCCTTCGCCATTCCGCAGCGTGTGCTTGGCGACCTGCGCGAAGCGATGGCGGCGGGATCGACGTCGGTCATTGCGACCATCCCGAACAGCGGCCGTTCTGAAACCGGCAAGGTGGCGATGGTGGAAAACACAGTGGATTCCACCACCGGCATGGTCACCGTGCGCGGCATCATGAGCAATCCGAACGAAACCCTGTGGCCGGGCATTCTGGTACAGACCAAGCTGATCGTGCGCACTGAGGATGGCGTTGTTGTGCCCACCGTGGCTGTGCAACGCAGCCAGACCGGGAACTTCGTGTTCACGGTGAAGGACGGCGTCGCCCGTGTTCAACCCGTCGAAGTCGATCGCACCTTTCAGGGGATTTCGGTGATCACGTCAGGTTTAAAAGGGGATGAGGACGTCGTTGTCGACGGCCAGCTCTTGCTGACACAAGGCACACGGGTCGAAGCCCGAGCCCGCAAGGCCGGGGCATAAAACATGACCCTCTCGGAGCTCTGCATCCGTCGCCCTGTGATGACCACGCTCATCACGGCGACGATCATCGCGTTTGGCATTTTCGGTTTCCGACTGCTGCCGGTGTCGGCGCTTCCGAAAGTGGATTTTCCGACCATCGCGGTGACGGCGACGCTGCCGGGCGCCAGCGCCGACACGATGGCGGCCTCGGTCGCCGGCATCATTGAGCGTCAGCTCTCGACCATCGCTGGCATCTCTTCGATGTCGTCGAGCTCGTCGCAGGGAACGACCCAGATCATCATTCAGTTCGATCTCAACCGCAATATCGATGCGGCGGCGCTGGACGTGCAGACTGCCCTGACGATCGCACAGCGCCGGTTGCCGATCGAAATGACGATCCCGCCGAGTTTCCGCAAGGTGAACCCCGGCGATTTCCCGGTGCTGTTCATTGCGCTGAGTTCATCGACGCTGCCGCTCTCGGCCGTTAATGAATTCGGCGATATCACCATCGGACAGGCGCTGTCGCAGATCCCCGGTGTGGCGCAGGTGCTGATTTATGGCACGCAGAAATTCGCCATTCGCGTCCAGGCCGATCCCGAAGCTGCGGCGGCTCGCGGGTTGTCGCTTGAAGATATCCGTACGGCGGTGTCACGCGCGAACTCCTCGACGCCGGTCGGAACTCTGAACGGACCGAAGCAGGACATCTCGCTGCAGGCATCCGGACAGATGTCCAAGGCCGCCGACTATGGCCAGGTCGTTGTTGCCTGGCGCAACGGCTCGCCGGTCAAGCTGAACGAAGTCGCCAAGATCTATGACGCCGTCGAAAACGACAAGGTCGCGACCTGGTTGAATGGCGAGCGTGCCATCGTGCTGGCGATCCAGAAGCAGCCCGATGCCAACACAGTCGCCGTGGTCGACGGCGTCCGCGCCAAGCTGCCGTCGCTGCGCGCGCAATTGCCGCCATCGGTCGAAGTCAATATGATGATGGACCGCTCGATCTCGGTCCGCGAAGCCGTCGCTGACGTCGAGGAGACATTGCTGATCGCCGTTGTGCTGGTGATCTTCGTGATCTTCCTGTTCCTGCGCTCAGCCTCCGCGACCTTGATTCCCGCGCTGGCGGTGCCGATCTCGATCTTCGGCACATGCGCCGCGATGTATATGCTGGACTACTCCATCAACAACATGACGCTGCTGGCGTTAACCCTTTCCGTGGGCTTCGTGGTCGACGACGCCATCGTCATGCTGGAGAACATCGTCCGGCACATCGAACTTGGCATGAAGCCGTTCGACGCGGCCCTGAAGGGCGCGCGCGAAATCGGTTTCACCATCGTCTCGATCACCTTCTCGCTGATCGCGGTATTCATTCCCGTGCTGCTGATGGGCGGTATTGTCGGCCGCGTGTTTCGTGAATTCGCGGTGACGATTGCGGTGGCGATCATCGTCTCCGGCTTCGTGTCGCTGACGCTGACGCCCATGCTCTGCGCGCGCGTGCTCAAGGCGCACAATCCCGAGCACAAGGAGAATTTCATCCTGCGCGGTTTCGAGCGCATATTTGCGGCTTGGCTGCGCGGCTACGAATGGGCGCTCGATCGCGTGCTCGCACACAAGGGCATCATGCTGGTGGTGACGCTCGCGACCCTCGGTGGCACCGTCTATCTCTACAACATCGTACCGAAGGGCTTCTTTCCGCAGGAGGATACCGGGTTCCTGACCGGTACGACCGAAGCCGCAACCGATACGTCCTTCGAAGCGATGAGTGCGCGGCAGCAGGCGCTCGCCGATCTGCTGAAATCCGATCCTGCCGTCGAATACATCAACAGCACCGTGGGCTCGGGCGGTCCGAATGCGACGGCGAATTACGGTCGTCTGTTCGTCGCGCTGAAACCGCGCAAGGATCGTGATCCAGCACAGGTGGTGATGGCGCGGCTGCGGCAGAAGTCGTTGGCCGTTCCGGGCCTGCAGGCCTTCTTCCAGAGCATCCAGAATCTGAACATCGGCGGCCGGCCGTCGAAGAGCCAGTATCAATACGTGCTTCAGGGCAGCGACACCGACACGCTGTATCGCGTGTCGCCGGAGATGCGTGACCGTATCGCCAAGGTGCCGGGCCTGCTCGATGTGACCACCGACCTCTACATCAAGAACCCGCAGATGACGGTCGATATCGACCGCGAAAAGGCGGCCGTTTACGGCGTCACCGTCGATCAGGTTCGTAACCAGCTCTATAATGCGTTCGGTTCGCGCCAGGTCGGTACCATCTATATGCCGACCAACGACTATCAGATCATTCTGGAAGCACAGCCGCAGTTCCGGATCGATCCGAGCGATCTCTCCAAGCTCTATATGAAGACGTCGAACAACCAGACCATTCCGCTGAGCGCGGTCGCGCGTCTGGTGCCCACGGTCGGGCCGCTGCAGATCAACCATCAGGGCCAGCAGCCGGCCGTGACGATCTCGTTCAACCTCGTGCCCGGCTATTCGCTGGGCTATGCGGTCGACCAGATCACGCAAATCGAGGCGGACTCCAAGCTGCCGGTGACCATCGCCACCGGCTTCTCCGGCACGGCGCAGGTGTTCCAGGATTCATTGCGCGGGCAGGGCGTGCTGATCCTCGCCGCTGTGTTCGCGGCCTTCGTGATCCTCGGCATTCTCTATGAGAGCTTCATCCATCCGATCACGATCATCTCCGGCCTGCCATCGGCGGGTATCGGCGCGATCCTGACCTTGATGCTGTTCAAGATGGAGATGTCGGTCATTGCCATGATCGGCATTGTCATGCTGGTCGGCATCGTCAAGAAGAACGCCATCATGATGGTCGACTTCGCGCTCGAGCGGCGCCGCGTCGGCCTCTCGGCCGAACATGCGATCCGCGAGGCAGCGCTGTTGCGTTTCCGTCCGATCATGATGACGACTTTTGCGGCCATCTTCGGCACCCTGCCAATTGCGCTTGGTGCAGGCGCCGGTGCCGAACTACGCCAGCCGCTCGGCGTTGCCGTGGTCGGCGGTCTGTGTGTTTCGCAATTGTTGACGCTGTTCATCACGCCGGTCATCTACATCTATCTCGACCGCATCGACCGCAAGCTGAAGCGCAAGCTGCAGCCGCAGCTCGACGAAGAAGACCACGACGATCGTCCGCGCGTCGTAGCAGCGGAATAAGGATGTCTTCAATGCCGGTGAGAACACTCGCTGCGGCCGCTTTGCTGGCCGCACTCGTTGTTGCGCCTGTCTTCGCAGATGACCGGATCGAAATCTTCGACGCCCATATGCATTACAACTGGGAGCCGAAGCCGTATTACCAGCCCGACGAGGTACTTGAGGTCTTCAAGAAGAACCGCGTCACTGGCATTCTCGCCACCAGCCGCCCGAACACCGGCACTCATGAGCTGATGGACGACAAGGCGAAGGGCAAGGCGGGCGGTCTGCAGGTCGTGCCGTTCATCCGGCCGTATCGCGTGCGTGCCGATATCGGCAGCTGGTTCAATGATCCCGTTATCTTTGATCTCGTGCAGGAGGAATTCAAGCGCGGCTATTATCGCGGTGTCGGAGAATTCCATCTGACCGGCAAGGCGGCCGATACCGAGATGGTCAAGAAGACCGTCGACTTCGCCGTCGCCAACAATCTCTATCTGCACGCCCATGCCGACGACGAAGCGGTCGAGATTCTGATGCGGCATAATCCGCGCGCGCAGATCATCTGGGCGCATACCGGCTTCAGCCTCGCGCCGGATCGTGTCGCGGCGATGCTGGTAAAATATCCGAAGCTCTGGGGTGAGTTATCCTATCGCAGCGGCATCGTGGATGGATCAGGCAAGTTGACGCCGCAGTGGCGCGTGCTGTTTGAACGCTACCCCGATCGCTTCCTGCTGGGCTCTGACACCTGGGTGCCGGAACGCTGGGCGAGCTATGGCGATATCATGGATGGTTACCGCGCCTGGCTGGCGCAACTGCCGCCGGCGGTCGCCAAACAGATCGCACACGGCAATGCGCGGGCGCTGTTCGCCGAGAAATAGACCGATCTAAATGAGCCGAATAGAGGTCAGATCGAGAAGCTGGTCCCGCAGCCGCAGGACGCCGTCGCGTTCGGATTGACGACGCGGAACGATGCGCCGATCAGGTCGTCGACGAAGTCGAGTTCGGAGCCGGCCAGGAACGGTGCTGACGAAGGGTCGACCAGCACCACGGCGCTGTCGCGTTCGATCAGGATGTCGTCGTCTGCCTTGGCGCGCTCGACGTCGAACTTGTACTGGAAGCCGGAGCAGCCGCCGCCTTCGACCGACACGCGGAGCATGGCGCCGTTGCCTTCGGTCTTGAGGATCTCGCCGATCCGGCGCGCAGCACGCGCGCTGACGGTGAGGGGGGCCTCGGTGACTGCAGTGTCGGTCATATCTGGCTCTCCGGGCAGGATTCGAACCATTTGAATCTGCCGCTCCCCCATAGTTAAGTGCGGCAGGCTCAGGAATCAATTGGATCAAGGATAAACACGCCGTGTCGGTTGGAATGGCTGCTCCCCGCGCGCCCTATGCCTGCGACCCCGATCGCAGCCGCGGACGGCTGTTTTCCGGGGCTCCGAGCCGGACCCGCAGCGCGTTTCGCCGGGATTGCGACCGGGTCATCCATTCGACCGCGTTTCGGCGCCTCAAGCACAAGACCCAGGTCTTTGTGTTCCATGAGGGCGATCATTACCGGACCCGACTCACCCACACGTTGGAAGTGGCGCAGATTGCCCGCGCCGTGGCCCGGCAACTGGGCCTCGACGAAGATCTGACCGAGACGCTGGCGCTGGCCCATGACATCGGCCACCCGCCGTTTGGTCATGCTGGCGAGCGGGCGCTGGACGCTTGTCTCGAGGCCCATGGCGGCTTCGATCACAACGCTCAGACCCTGCGCCTCGTGACGTCGCTGGAGCATCGCTATCCGGAATTCGACGGCCTCAATCTGACCTGGGAGACCCTCGAAGGCATCGTCAAACACAACGGGCCGCTGACCGACGCGTCAGGCGCGCCTGTCGGGCGCTATGCGACCCACGGCGTGCCGTTCGGGATCACCGAATACGACCGGACCTTCGATCTGGAACTGTCGAGCTTCGCGTCAATGGAGGCTCAGGTTGCGGCGATTGCCGATGATATCGCCTATGACGCTCATGACATCGATGACGGGCTGCGCGCAGGGCTGTTCACCGTCGATGACCTCAAGGCGATGCCGCTCACGCAAGGCATGATCGCCGAGATCGACACGCGCTATCCCGGTCTCGACGAGAGCCGCCGCGGCGCCGAACTGGTGCGCGAGCTGATTTCCTATCTGATCGGTGCGGTCGTCGGTGAGACGGAGCAACGACTCGGCGTGGTGCTGCCGAAGTCCGCGGAGGACATTCGCCGCTGCGGGCGCAAGCTCGTCGCGTTTCGTGCCGACGCGGCAGAAGCCGAGGCTGGGATCAAGGCCTTCCTCTGGCAGCACATGTATCGCCATGAGCGTGTCATGCGGGTGATGGTCGAGGCGGAATGTCTGGTTACCGACCTGTTCGCACGCTATCAGCGCGCGCCCGAGGATCTGCCGCCTGAATGGCTGCCCCCTCAGGGCGCCGAGCCGGAATCGGAGGGCGAACAGGCGCGCCGGATCGGCAATTTCATTGCCGGGATGACCGACCGTTTTGCCATCACGGAACATATCCGGCTCTTTGACTCGACACCCGAATTGCGTTAGGCGACACGTCTAAGTGCCTTTCAGGGCTTAAATATTTGTAATTTCCGTTGCCTTGCATTTGCTTGAATTCAAACAAAATGCAGCGGAACGCAAACCAAACCGCTATCCATCCTCCTGATACAAATCCAGCCGGAATGATCCGGCGCAAGTTCTGGTTCCCGTACCGCCATGGCCACCACCGCTCCGTCCCCGCATCTGTTTGCCAACGTGCTCGCGCGCGTTCATGCGATTTGTAACGCCCTCGTCGGTGAAGGCGTGCTGCCGGCCGGCATCGATCTGTCGCGCGTCGTCGTCGAGCCGACCAAGGATGCGTCGCATGGCGACATGGCGAGCAATGCCGCGATGGTGCTGGCGAAAGAAGCGAAAGCCAAGCCGCGCGATCTGGCTGATGCTATTGCCGCGAAGCTGCGCGAAGACGATCTGGTGACGTGGGTCGATGTCGCCGGACCCGGCTTCATCAATCTCACGCTGAAGTCGTCCGCCTGGGCCGATGCGGTACGCGCGGTGTTGCGCGACGGTGCCTCGTATGGCCGGAGCGCGGTTGGAGCCGGTGAGAAGGTCAATGTCGAATACGTGTCGGCCAATCCGACGGGACCGATGCATGTTGGCCATTGCCGCGGTGCCGTGTTTGGCGATGCGCTGGCGAGCCTGCTCGATTGCGCCGGTTATGACGTCACCCGCGAATATTACATCAACGACGCCGGTGCGCAGGTCGACGTGCTCGCGCGCTCGGCACATCTGCGTTACCGCGAGGCGCTCGGCGAAGCCATCGGTGACATTCCGGAAGGCCTCTATCCCGGCGACTATCTAGTGCCGGTGGGGCAGGCTCTCGCGGCCGAGCACGGCGCTGCGCTGAATCAAGTGCCCGAGGACAAGTGGCTGCCGATCACGCGCGCCAAGGCCATTTCCATGATGATGGAGATGATCAAGGGCGATCTCGCCGCGCTGAACATCTCCCACGAAGTGTTCTTCTCCGAGCGCTCGCTGATCGCAGGCAGCACCGATATGGTCGGCGCGACCATCGATTTCCTGCGCGCCAAGGGCGATGTCTATGAGGGCCGGTTGCCGCCGCCAAAGGGCAAGCCGATCGACGATTACGAAGACCGCGAGCAGACCCTGTTCCGCGCCACCGCCTATGGCGACGATGTCGACCGCCCGCTGCTGAAGTCGGATGGCGGCTACACGTATTTTGCGTCCGATATCGCCTATCACAAGACCAAGTTCGACCGTGGCTTCCTCAACATGGTCGACGTCTGGGGCGCCGATCACGGCGGCTACATCAAGCGTGTGCAGGCGGCGATCAAGGCGGTGACGGCAGGGAAGGCCGAGCTCGACGTCAAGATCGTGCAGCTTGTGAAGCTGCTGCGCAACGGCGAGCCGGTGAAGATGTCGAAACGCTCTGGCGATTTTGTTACCTTGCGCGAAGTGGTCGACGAAGTCGGCTCCGACGCCGTGCGCTTCATGATGCTGTTCCGCAAGAACGACGCGGTGCTCGATTTTGACCTCGCCAAGGTGATCGAGCAATCCAAGGACAATCCGGTTTTCTATGTCCAGTACGGGCATGCTCGAGGCCATTCGATCTTCCGCAATGCGCGGGAGATGCTGGCCGACCTGCCTCTGGAAACCGAGCCGCGCATTGCCTATCTGAAAGACGCGGTGATGGAGCGGCTCGACGATATCGCCGAGCTGGGCCTCATGCGGCAGTTAGCATTGTACCCACGGATGATAGAATCTGCGGCCGCGGCGCACGAGCCGCACCGCATCGCTTTCTATCTGTATGATCTCGCCAGCGAATTTCATGCGCTCTGGACGCGCGGACGCGATATGCCTCATTTACGCTTCATTATCACTAATGATGCAGAACTTACCAAAGCGCGATTGGCACTCGTCCAGAGCGTCGTCTCAGTCCTGGCTTCGGGCCTCGCCGTTCTCGGCGTCACCGCACCGGACGAGATGCGGTAGACAGGGGACGGCCGCTCACATGGGGATCTGTGGGTGGTTCTTGATAGCAGCTGTTTCGTTTGAAAAGCGGGTTGGCGGCTTTCCCGAAGGGGATGCGACATCACAATGGCTAATCGATACCAGAACCGACCTTTCCCAGCGGATGACGATTACGGCCGCGACGCTCAATCGCGGACGAAGGGCGAGGGCGATCCGCTCGCCGAGCTCGCGCGGCTGATCGGGCAGACCGACCCGTTCGCGAGCAACGGCCGCCCGGCGCCCGCGCCGCGCCAGGCTGAACCGGCCTATCAGGACGAGCCGGAATATCAGGAAGAACCCGCGCAGCCCGGCCCGCCGCCGTGGATGCAGCGTGCGGCAGCCCATGAGCCGCAGCAGCAGGAATTCGAGAATCTTCATCCGGTGCAGCGTTACGGCGCTCAGCATCAGGAGCCGCAGCATCTGCAGCCGGAGGCCGATTATCATCAGGCGCCGGCATTTGCCGCGCATACGGATCATCAGGCGCAGGATTATCAGGGCCAGTACGACCAGGCTCACGTGCCGCATGATCCCAATCGTTATGACGATGCGCTGTATGGCCACGCCGATGGCGCACGGGCCCAGCATCCGCACGACGATCAGTACCAGGACGATCCTTACGCCTATCAGGACGGCTATGCCGAGCAGGAAGAGGCGCCGAAGCGTCGCGGTGGCATGGCGACCGTCGCCATCGTGCTGGCGCTGGCCGTAGTGGGTACCGGGGCTGCCTTCGGCTATCGGACGTTTATGGGATCCGCGCGCACCGGCGAACCGCCGGTGATCAAGGCCGAGCCCGGTCCGAACAAGATCGTCCCGCCGTCGGCGACAGCCGCGGCCGACGGCAAGCCCATCCAGGATCGTCTTGGCGGCGCAGCCCCCGAGCGGCTGGTGTCGCGCGAAGAGCAGCCCGTCAACGTGCAGGACGCCACCAAGGCTGGTCCGCGCGTGGTGTTCCCGCCGCTGAACCAGAACGCTAACCCGCCATCGACGGCCAGCGTGTCGCCATCCAACAAGCCGATGGTGGGCAATGGCGCGATGCAGGGCGGCGATGAGCCTCGCAAGATCCGTACATTTGCCGTCAAGGGTGACCAGTCCGACGCCGGGGCCACACCGGCTGCGCGACAGGCGCCGGCCCGCATCGCCGCTCCGGCAGCGGTTCCTGCAGCCGCGCCCGCTGCGGCACCGCGCGCGACCAATGCCAACGCATCGGCCAATGCCCCGATGTCGCTGTCGCCGCAGGCCGCGCCTCCGGCTGCAGCCGCTCCTCCGGCGCCCTCACCACGTATGGCTTCGACCAACCCGACCCAGCAGGCGGCCCCGGTCGCCTCCGGCGGCGGCTATGTGGTCCAGGTATCGTCCCAGCGGTCGGAGGGCGATGCCCAGGCGTCGTTCCGCGCCCTGCAGACCAAGTTCCCCTCGGTACTGGGATCGCGAGCTCCGCTGATCAAGAAGGCCGACCTTGGCGACAAGGGGACCTATTATCGGGCCATGGTCGGACCGTTCAGTTCGCAGGACGAGGCCTCGCAGGTCTGCGGGAACCTGAAATCTGCCGGCGGACAGTGCGTCGTCCAAAGGAATTAACGGCCGTTTCCTTGACCCTGGGCGTTGATGGGGGCTAATCGGCCCCATGAGCACACGCGCATTCATCACCGGTGTATCTGGTCTGGAATTGACCGCTGAAGAGCGTGCATTTCTGCGTGCGGAACGGCCGTGGGGCTTCATTCTCTTCAAGCGTAATGTTGATAATCCTGCCCAAGTTACTCGACTTGTGGAGGAATTTCGCGGCGCGACCGGTGATCTGGATGCGCCGGTCCTGATCGATCAGGAAGGCGGCCGTGTGCAGCGTTTGGGGCCGCCGCATTGGCCGGTCTATCCGCCTGGCGCAGTGTTCAGTGTTCTCTACGATGCCGAGCCGGAAGCGGGCCTCAGGGCGGCCTGGCTCAGCTCACGGCTCATTGCGAGTGATCTTGTGGATCTCGGCATCACCGTTGATTGCCTGCCGCTAGCAGACGTCCCCGTGGAGGGCGCTGATGCCGTGATCGGCAATCGCGCCTACGGCACCGAGCCCCGCAAGGTCGCGATTATTGCCCGCGCCGTGACCGATGGTCTGTCGCAAGGTGGCATTCTACCGGTCCTCAAACACATTCCCGGCCATGGTCGGGCTACGGCCGACACCCATTTCAAATTGCCGATCGTAGATAACGCGAAGAGTGAGCTCGAAGCCTCTGATTTCGAGGCATTTCGTCCACTGGCCGATTTGCCGATGGCGATGACTGCACATGTTGTGTTTAGCGCTCTGGATGCCACCCAACCGGCCACGACTTCTGCGACAATCATCGAACAGGTGATTCGCGGCAGTATCGGGTTCCAGGGTTTGTTGATGAGTGATGACGTGTCCATGAATGCTCTGGCGGGATCGATCGCGGAACGCACGCGGGCGATCGTCAACGCCGGGTGCGACATGGTCCTGCATTGCAACGGCAAGCTGGACGAGATGCGTGACGTCGTCAGCGAAACCCCGGTTCTCACCGGGAAGGCGCTGGAGCGCGCCAGGGCGGCCGTCGCCGCCCGCCGTCAGCCGCAGCCGTTCGACCGCGCCGCCGGACGCGCGGAACTGGACGCCTTGATCGCTCGAGCAGGAGCAAGTGCATGAGCGCTGAGATTTTGTCGTTTGAGACCGGACTGCCGGCTGAGGTCGTTCCCGACGACGAGCCGGCGCTGGTCGTCGACGTCGAAGGCTACGAAGGCCCGCTCGACCTGTTGCTTGCGCTCGCACGTCAGCAGAAGGTTGACCTGCACAAAATTTCGATTCTCGCGCTGGCCGACCAGTATCTGCTGTTCATCGAAGCCGCGCGGAAGATCCGTCTGGAACTGGCTGCCGACTATCTGGTGATGGCGGCGTGGCTGGCGTTCCTGAAGTCGCGCCTGCTGCTGCCGGATACGACGGTGCCGGGCGAAGGCCCGAGCGCCGAGGATATGGCGACCGCGCTGGCCAACCGGCTGCGCCGCCTCGAAGCCATCCGCGAAGCCTCGAACAGGCTGATGACCCGGCCGCAGCTCAACCGCGACATCTTTCCGCGCGGCGTTCCCGAGTCGATCGCCGAGGTGAAGCATCCGCGCTTTACGGCGACGCTTTACGACCTGCTGTCGGCCTATGCGACCCAGCGCCAGGCTCGCGTGCTGACGCGCGTCCATCTCGCCAAGCGCACCGTTTGGTCGCTGAGTGAAGCGCGCGCCTCGCTGGAACGGTTGGTCGGCATGGCAGAGGACTGGAGCCGTCTCGACGAATACCTGCTGGCCTATGTCGCCGACCCCGCGCAGCGCGCGACGGTGATGGCCTCGAGTTTTGCAGCTGCGCTTGAACTGGTCCGTGAGGGCACGCTCGACCTCAGCCAGAAAGAAGCATTCGCGCCTTTGTATTTCCGCAAGCACATCGCCCAGCCTGTGCAGGTGGAGCCGGAAGTTCCGGCCGAGTAAGTGGAAGAAGGAGATCCAGACATGGCAAGCCTCGCCGAGAAACGCATCGACGATGTCGAGGATCAGATCGTGCACACCGAGGGACAATCCGAGGTCCAGTCGGAGGCGCGCCCCGAAGAATTACGCCTGCTCGAAGCGCTGTTGTTCGCATCCACCGAGCCGCTCGACCAGTCCGCGCTGGCCAAGCGCATGCCGGATGGCGTCGATATCAAGGCGGCACTGGCGCAGTTGCAGGCCGATTACGCCATGCGCGGCGTCAATCTGGTTCGCGTCGCCAACAAGTGGACGTTCCGTACTGCCGGTGACCTGTCCTGGCTGATGACCCGCGAGACGACCGAAACCCGCAAGCTGTCGCGTGCGGCGATCGAAGTGCTCGCGATCGTCGCTTATCATCAGCCGGTGACGCGCGCCGAAATCGAAGACATTCGCGGCGTCATCACGTCCAAGGGGACACTCGACGTTCTGCTGGAAACCGGCTGGATCAAGCCACGTGGCCGTCGCAAGACGCCGGGCCGGCCGCTGACCTTCGGCACCACCGAAAGCTTCCTGTCGCAATTCAGCCTGGAGGCACTCGGCGATCTGCCCGGCCTCGAGGAATTGAAGGGCACCGGCCTCTTGGATTCGCGGCTGCCGTCCGGCTTTAGCGTTCCCAATCCGTCCGACGATCCGACGCTCCGCGAGGACGAAGATCCCCTGGAGGGCGGCGAACTGGAACTGGCGCTGTCAGCGCCCGATCCGGAATTCCCCGAATTGCAGCTCAAGGAGCCGGAGACCGGCACCGTCGAATTTGCTGGTGACGCGGAGGATTTTGCCGAGGCGAAGGCCGAATTCACCGAAACGGCCGATGTCGTGGAGCCAGTGAGCGAAGTTGCCGACGTCGCGGAACTCGAAACCGGTGATCTCGACGTGATCGAGGCAGAGACCGGAGCGGAAGCGGCCGAGGCCGCAGAGCCCGAGACCGCCGAACTCGACGACGATGAAGACGATTCGGACGACGAGCTTGACGAGGACGATCAGGACGAAGATGAGCCGGATGACGCTGAGCCGGACGCAACCGACCGGGACGACGACCGCAAGCATTGATCGCGGCATTAACGCTCGCGGCATTGCGCCGCGACATCCGCGATTCCACGAGGGTTAAGTCCTTGTTTTTGACACCCCCGCAGCCTACGTTCCGGTCAGATCAGGCCGGGCGACTGGCCGCGTGTTTGGAGGGTTAGCAGGATGGGTTCACTCAGCATTTGGCACTGGATCGTCGTGATCGGAGTGGTCCTGCTGTTGTTCGGGCGCGGCAAGATTTCCGACCTGATGGGCGACGTTGCGCAGGGTATCAAGGCCTTCAAGAAGGGCATGGCGGACGACGACAAGCCGGCAGACAAGCCGACCGAGCCGGTCCGCACCATCGACCAGACCCCGCCGGCGCCGACCGCCAACCGTACGGACGTCGGCAGCAAGGTTGTCTGAGGTTCCGAAGGGATTGTCCTGAGGGATCGTGGCGGCCATTGAAGGAGACGCGGGCTTGTCCAGCCCCGCGTGAGCGGATTTTTTCATGTTCGATATCGGGTGGAGTGAACTGGTCGTCATCGCGGTCGTCGCGCTGATCGCCATCGGCCCGAAGGAATTGCCCGGCGTGCTGCGCATGGTCGGGCAGTGGATGGGCAAGGCCCGCAAGATGGCCTCGGAATTCCAGGGCCAGTTCAACGAGGCGATGCGCGAAGCCGAAATGGCCGACGTCAAGAAGGCTTTCGACGACGTTAAGGACGCCGCCTCCGGCTTCACCACCAATAATATCATGACCTCGCTGACCAAGGACGTCAGCGACGCCATGGCCATCGACAAGGCCGACAATCTCGATACGCCTCCGGCCGTGCCCACCACGCCTGAGCTGCCGACACCGGAGACCTTCGTTGAGGCCGAAACGCATGCGCAGGAAACTGCCGCGGTCAACGAGCCACTGGCCATTACCCGGGAAGTTCAGCCGTCGCCAGTCGAAACCCACGCTGCCGCCAATGATGGCGCAACAGCGCCCGACGCGGCCAGTCCCGACGTTCTGAAGGACGCCAAAGCGTCATGAGTGCCGAAGATATCGAAGCCTCCAAGGCTCCCTTGATGGATCACCTGATCGAGCTGCGGTCGCGGCTGATCAAGGCGCTGCTCGCATTCGCGGTGGCCTTCATCTTCTGCTTCTTCTTCGCCAAGCAGATCTACAACGTGCTGGTCTGGCCGTTCGTCTGGGTCGCCGGCCCCGAGAACTCGAAATTCATCTACACGGCACTGCTGGAATACTTCCTGACCCAGCTCAAGCTCGCGATGTTCGGCGCCGGCTTCATCTCGTTTCCGGTGATTGCCGCGCAGATCTACATGTTCGTGGCGCCTGGCCTCTACAAGCACGAGAAGGGCGCGTTCCTGCCGTATCTGATCGCGACGCCGATCTTTTTCGCGCTGGGCTCGCTGCTGGTCTATTTCCTCGTGCTCCCGATGCTGATCCGGTTCTCGCTGGGCATGCAGCAGGCCGGCGGTGCCGAGACCGCGCAGATCGCGTTGCTGCCCAAAGTCGGCGAATATCTCTCGCTGATGATGTCGCTGATCTTCGCCTTCGGCATCGCCTTCCAGTTGCCGGTGATCCTGACACTGCTCGGCCGCATCGGCATCCTGACCTCGAAGCAGCTGCGCGAGAAGCGTCGTTACTTCATCGTCATCGCTTTCGTCATCGCCGCCGTGCTGACGCCGCCTGACGTGATCAGCCAGGCTTCCCTCGCGATTCCGCTGCTGATCCTCTACGAAGGTTCGATCATCGCCGTCAGCATGGTCGAGAAGAATGCCGCCAAGGCGGCTGCAGCCAAGGCTGCGGAGACCGGCACGGATGTGACGCCGGCGGAGTAGGGTTGTTTCCAAACCCTGTGCCGGCCCATTTGATGTTCCAAATGTCAGCTATTCAGGGTACTCAGAGCCGCTTTCGCTCAGGAATCCCGTCATGCACGACATCAAATCGATCCGCGACAATCCCGAAGCTTTCGACGCTGCGCTGAAGCGGCGGGGACTGGCGCCGCTGTCGGCATCGCTGCTGGCAATCGATGAGAGCCGCCGCACTTCGATCCTGGCGTCCGAGCAGGCACAGGCCCGGCGCAATGCGGCCTCGAAGGAAATCGGCGAGGCCAAGAAGACCAAGGACGAGGCGCGCGCCAATGCGCTGATGGCCGAGGTCACCGAGCTCAAGACCACGATGCCGGCCATGGAGGCCGCGGTGAAGGACGCCGAGGATAAGCTCAAGGTCGCGCTTGCCGAAATCCCGAACCTGCCGCTCGACGAAGTGCCTGATGGTGTCGACGAACACGGCAATGTGGAGCGCCATCACTTCGGTGCCAAACGCAACTACGCCTTTTCGCCGAAGGCGCATTACGACATCGGCGAAGCCATGGGCTTTATGGATTTCGAGGCGGCGGCCAAACTGTCGGGGGCGCGCTTCGTCGTATTGAAAAAGGGGCTCGCGCGGCTCGAGCGTGCCATCGGGCAGTTCATGCTCGATCTGCATACGAATGAGCATGGCTACACGGAAGTGAACCCACCGCTCTTGGTTCGCGACGATGCGATGTTTGGCACTGCGCAGCTTCCGAAGTTTCGCGATGATCAATTCGCCGCCGGTGCGATCGGCAATGAGGGACAGGGCTATTGGCTCATCCCCACCGCCGAAGTCCCACTCACCAATCTCGTGCGCGAATCCATCGTCGACGAAAAGGAGCTGCCGCTGCGGATGACGGCGCTGACGCCGTGCTTCCGCGCCGAGGCTGGCGCTGCCGGCCGCGATACGCGTGGCATGATCCGCCAGCACCAGTTCACCAAGGTCGAACTGGTTTCGATCACCACGCCTGAGGAAAGCAAGAACGAGCATGAGCGCATGCTGTCCTGCGCCGAGGAAGTGCTACGCCGGCTTGGCCTGCATTACCGCGTGATGACGCTGTGCACCGGTGATATGGGCTTCGCTGCGCAGAAGACCTACGACATCGAGGTCTGGATGCCGGGCCAGGGCGAGGGCGGCGCTTATCGCGAGATCTCATCCTGCTCGGTCTGCGGCGATTTCCAGGCGCGACGCATGGATGCGCGCTCGCGCGGGCCGGACGGCAAGCCGCGCTTCGTGCACACGCTGAACGGGTCGGGCACGGCTGTCGGCCGCGCGCTGATCGCCGTGATGGAAAACTATCAGCAGGAAGACGGCTCGATTGCCGTGCCGGATGTGCTGCAGCCCTATATGGGCGGGCTCAAGGTGGTTCAGGCCGGCTAGGCGTCGTCGCTTGCCAGCTGCTCAGGCGCGGCTGGCGGTCACCAGCGCGCATTTGGCTTTCTCGGCTTTTATGTTGACAAAGCCCATATGCGTCATCGGAAACGCTTTGCGGCTTTTCGTGCTGACGGTCTCCGCGATGACGCGGCGACGCTCCGTGACGTAGCGTCCATCGCGGCTACGGAAGGCGCAGGCGATTTCGAGGTCCTTGACCGGGTAGTCGTTGGCGTTGCGCACGATGAACGTCATCAGCGCCCTGGAACCGAGGCCACCGCGGCGAAACGATTGGCGGGAGAGGCTGAGACGGTTGAGCTCGGCGGCGTCGGGGACGCTGACGAGTTGTGAAGGAGTGGGTTTGGCAAAGTCCTCCTCACTCAGCTCGTCGGGCATTGTCGCCATCACCGCCGTATTGAGGGTGAGATCGGGCTTGGTCTCGGCCAATCTGGGAAGCAACAGCCACCCCGTCAGGGCGACAACCGCGATCGCCGGCAATCCGATGATCAACACCCGCTTGAGCTGTCTCGCCATCTCCGTCGCCCTATGGGGCGCTGCGACCAAGGCCATCCGGGTCGAGCGCGCATGCTTCAGACGCGATTGGCACTCACCTACCTAAATAAGAAATCCCGGCGACGTCGAAATGTTCCGGCTGGCGGGAAAAATCGCCTTCGAGACAGCCCCGGCAACGCACGAGCAGCGCCCAAAATGGGGGTGGCAAAAGCGGGCACATGCTGGCAAAAACCGGTGCCGGCCAGCGGCCCTCCCGATCGAAAAGGCACCTCACGAATGCGCATTCTCTGCACCAATGACGACGGCATTCACGCCCCCGGCCTGAAGATCATCGAGCAGATCGCCAAGGAATTGTCCGACGACGTCTGGGTGGTGGCGCCGGAGCTCGATCAGTCCGGTGTGTCGCATTCATTGTCGCTGAACGATCCGTTGCGGCTGCGCGAAGTCGGCCCCCGGCACTATGCCGTGCGCGGCACACCGACCGACTGCGTCATCATGGGCGCGCGTCATATCCTGAAAGACAAGCAGCCAGATCTCGTATTGTCCGGCGTCAACAAGGGCCGCAACGTCGCCGAGGACGTGGTCTATTCCGGTACCATCGCCGGTGCGCTCGAGGGCACCATTCTCGGTATTCCGTCGGTGGCGTTGAGCCAGGAATTCTCGATGGAAACGCGTCACAATCCGCAATGGGAGACCGCGCTGAAATTCGGACCTGACGTGCTGCGTAAGGTCATCAAGGCGAGCGTGCCGAAGAACACCGTCATCAACGTCAACTTCCCGGCCTGCGCGGCCGACGAGGTGAAAGGTGTCGTCGTCACCCGGCAGGGCAAGCGCAATCAGGGCTTTCTACGCGTCGATGAGCGGCGCGATGGCCGCAACAATCCGTATTTCTGGATCGGTTTCGAGCGCATCGTCGCCGCGGAAGCACCGCTGGAGGGTACCGATCTCGCAGCGCTTGCTGCGCGCTATGTCTCCGTCACGCCGCTGCGTCTCGATCGCACGGACGACGTATTCTCCGAAGCGCTGACCAAGGCGCTCGGCTGAGATTTCGAGATAGGCGAGGGTGCCCGCCTAGACCGCGACGCCCTTGAGCGTCGTCGACAGCACCTGCGCCAGCGTTTCCATCTGGAAGGGCTTCTGCAGCGTCGGACGGTCACGAAATTCTTCCGGCAGGCCTTGCGCGCCGTAGCCAGTCGCGAAGATGAACGGGCGGTTGCGCGATGCGATCACCTCGGCGACCGGCGAAATCACCTTGCCGTTGACGTTGACGTCGAGGATCGCAATGTCGAACTTGGCAGTACCAGCCAGCTTGATTGCTTCGTTGATGTCACCGGCTTCGGCGGCCACGCTGTAGCCGAGTTCCTCAAGCATATCCGCGACCATCATGCGGATCATGACCTCGTCTTCGACCAGGAAGACGGAGCCGCCCGGCGGGTTCGTTGCAGTCATGGCCGGTTTCCTTGCCCCAATCCTCTGAACAAAATCGCAAATTCCCGGGTTGAACGCAATCTCGACGCATTGCCATTTTCGTGACCCAAAGACGCAGTCGCGTGTTCGGTACCAGATAGAGCAAGATCAGGATTTCAGCGCCCCGCCCATAACAGGCTGGTATGTTGCTGGTTCCGTGCGCGGAACAATAAAAGTTGTCATTAGGCTATCCCGGTTCCGATCGCAGAAATACATCAATCTATCTTTGCTAGATCGAGAGTGTTTCTAACCTGTGCTGCGTGAGGCATTTCCATGATTACCGTCGGACAGCCGCCTGAACAGATGACCTTTCAGCTTGGTCTGCGGCGCCGTGGGATCAGCGATCGGCTGGTGCTGCGCGCAATGGAGGATATTCCGCGTGATCGCTTCGTCGAGCCGAACGATCGTGCCCATGCCTGGCGCGATACGGCCTTGGCCATTGCCTGTGGCCAGACCATCAGCCAGCCCTTCGTGGTCGCCTATATGACCGAACAGCTGCAGTTGAATGCTGGTCACCGTGTGCTCGAGGTCGGCACGGGATCGGGCTACCAGGCCGCGATCCTGTCAAAGCTCGTCCGCGACGTGCTGAGCATCGAGCGTTATCGCACGCTGGCCGATGCCGCCCGGACCCGGTTGGAGGCGCTCGGCCTCCACAATATCGAGGTCATGCTCGGCGATGGGCTCAATCCGGCTGCCAATCTCGGATCGTTCGACCGGATCATCGTGACCGCCGCCGTGGAGGAGGTGCCCGCGGCGCTGACCGACCGACTTGAGGAGGGGGGTATTCTCCTTGCGCCGGTTGGTCCTCACAATGGCGTCCAGACCCTGGTCCGGATCCGCAAAACCGGAGATGGATTGGAGCGAAAGGACCTCGTGGACGTGCGTTTTGTGCCAGCACTTCCGGGCATCGCGCGCGAACTCTGAAAAAAGTTCGTGAACGGCTGTCACGTGTTGGTCGCAAGGTTAAAGGCTTGGTAACGGAGACCGTGTTTACTCAATTCAGTTGTTTGTTGCGTATGAGTGAGTAACCAATGTCCAGCGTTGTCGAGTTGCTTTACTCGCGCCGCGCTCCGCAGGTCGCGGTGCTGGCGCTGATGTCTATCGGTTTTGCCGGCTGCAGCGCCGACATGCAGACACGGTTATCTCAGAATCCAAGTTTTGACTCGGGCCAGTCCCGTGGCTTTGGCTGGCAAGGTGAAACCACCGGCTCGGTACCGCAGCGAGCACCGCGCGCGCCGGTCGAGCGCCAGGAACTGCCGCAATATCAGCGCCCGGCCTATAATCCGCAGCCGCAGTATCAATCCCAGGCTTTGCCGCCGCCAATCTCGGCGCCGCAGTCCTATCCGACAGCTCGTCCGGTTGCGTCGGCTGCTCCCGTCAGCGGGGGCGGCAACGGTATGTATACGCCGCCGCCCGCACGCGCGCCGATCGAAACCACCGGCTCTACGGCGCCGCGCTCGGTTGCAGCGACCAACGGCCTTGCCCGTGATGGCGGCACCTCGATCATCGTCGGCACCAGCGATACGCTCGATGGTCTGGCGAAGCGCTACAACGTCTCGTCGGCTGCGATCCTGCAGGCCAACGGCTACAAGGGGCCGCGCGCTCTGTCGCCCGGCCAGTCGCTGATCATTCCGCGCCAGGGCGCCGCGGCAACTCCGGCCGTTGCCGCCGCTCCGAGCAAACCTGCCGTCGGCGCATCGACCACGCATTTCGTCAATCGCGGCGATACGCTGATGAGCATTTCGCGCCGGAACAACGTGCCGGTGGCCGAACTCGCGCGCGCCAATGGTCTGGCGCCGACTGCCCAATTGAAGCTTGGCTCCAAGATCACGGTACCCGGCGCGCGTACGGCCAATGCAGCTCCTGCAGCCGCGCCGCTCGCTGCGCCCGTCGCAGCCGTGACGGCTGCTCCGGCTGGCGCGGTCACGTCCGCTGCTGTGGCCCGTGTTGCTTCTGCCGAACCTGCACAGAAGGCCCGTCTCGCAAGTGCCACGACGACGCCTGAAGAAACCACGCCGGAATCGCCGACTAAAGCCGCTGACGCAACCGGCGCTTTGCCGACGTTCCGTTGGCCGGTGCGCGGCCGCGTGGTCACAGGCTATGGCGCCAAGACCAATGGCAAGTCCAACGACGGCATCAACGTCGCCGTGCCGGAAGGCACGCCGATCAAGGCTGCCGAAGATGGCGTCGTTGCCTATTCCGGCAACGAGCTGAAGGGTTACGGCAATCTGGTCCTCGTTCGTCACTCCAACGGCTACGTCACCGCATATGCCCATGCGAGTGAGCTGATGGTGAAGCGTGGCGAGACCATCAAGCGCGGTCAGGTGATCGGCAAGTCCGGCCAGTCTGGTGAGGTTACTTCGCCGCAGCTTCACTTCGAGATCCGCAAGGGCTCGTCGCCGGTCGATCCGCTGCAGTTCCTCAACGGGGCGTAAGCGCAATCCACGAAGTGTAGTTCGCATTTAAGCAAGCCCGGCCTCGTGCCGGGCTTGATGCGTTTGATCTCGGGGCTACGGCCCACTCCAGCTCCGGCGTCTTCAACGCGCTGCTGCGAGTGGGCAGCTTGCGCACGCAAGCTCGGTTGACTGCCGCGCGATGTTGCCCATATGTGGACATGTCGTGGTTCTTCGGGAAGGTTTGCCCGAAGCTAAGAGGGAAGCCGGTGAGGCGTTAAGCCAAGGCCGGAGCTGCCCCCGCAACTGTAAGCGGTGAGCCGCTGTCCATTAAAGTCACTGAGACCTGCAAAGGTTTTGGGAAGGCCGGACAGCAGCATTGACCCGCGAGCCAGGAGACCTGCCTCGACAACATAAACGTCCTCGGGCGGGGTGTCCCGGTGGTGCGGTTGCGATTCCGCGACTGCCGTCGTGGAATCCAGACGTGTCACTTTGGCCTTTTGCCCCCAATCATTGGGGTTAAGCCATGTCTACTGTGTCAAAGTCTACTTCTTCCAAGTCTTCTGCCAAATCTACGTCCTCGCTTCCTGTTGCTACGTTGGGAACGCCACGGATCGGTCCGCGGCGTGAGCTCAAGATGGCGCTGGAAAGCTATTGGTCCGGTGCAATCGACGAGAATGCGCTGATCGATGTCGGCGTCGGGCTGCGTGCCGCAAACTGGGCACGTCAGAAGTCGCTCGGGATCACGGTTATGCCGTCGAACGACTTCTCATTCTACGATCAGGTACTCGATACCAGCGTCATGGTAGGCGCCATTCCGAAGGTCTATGGCTGGAAGGGAGGAGACGTTTCCTTCGCGACCTATTTTGCCATGGCGCGTGGATCACAAGGCGATGCGCATGACGAGGCCTGCACGCACGGCTCTCATACGCATGATACGTCGCAAGGCGTACCAGCACAGGAGATGACCAAATGGTTTGATACCAACTACCATTTCATGGTGCCTGAACTGGCGCAGGATCAGACCTTCAGTCTCGCATCGCGCAAGCCGATCAAGGAGTACGAGGAGGCGAGATCGCTGGGTTATCAGACACGACCTGTGCTGGTTGGGCCTGTGACCTATCTCAAACTGGCCAAGAGTATGGATGCGTCATTCGACCCGGTGACGCTGCTCGATCGATTGCTGCCGGTTTATGTCGAGGTACTCGGCGAACTGGCCGACAAAGGGGCCGAATGGGTGCAACTGGATGAGCCGTGTCTCGTGCTCGATCTCGATGCACTCGCCCGGCAAGCGCTGCAGCGGACCTACGCTGCCTTTGCAGAAGCGGTCCCGCAGCTCAGGATCATGCTAAACACTTACTTTGGCGAACTTGGCGATAACCTCGATCTGGCCCTGTCGCTTCCCGTCGCCGGACTTCATCTCGATCTGGTCCGTGGATCGGAGCAGTTCGACGAAGTAGCTGCGAAGGCACGGAAGGACCTGATCCTCTCGCTCGGCGTGATCGACGGACGCAATATCTGGCGGTCCGATCTGTCCAGTCTGCTCGATGGGGTGGAGCCCATGGTCGATCTCCTGGGGAGGGATCGCGTTGAGCTCGCGCCGTCCTGTTCGCTGCTACATGTGCCGATTGATCTGGGCCTCGAGACTGATCTCGATCCGGACGTCAAAAGCTGGCTGGCTTTTTCGATCCAGAAGATGGAAGAGCTGGCCGCACTTGGAGCAGCGCTGGCTGGCAGCCGCGCTGATGTCGCTGCAACGCTTGCCGCGTCGGATGCCGCGGCGGCTGCGCGATTGGCATCGTCGAAGATCCACGATCTTGCTGTCGCCAAGCGTGTCGCCGCTGTTGATGCGACCATGCGACGTCGCGGCAATGACTTTGCCACACGTGCGGCCGATCAGCATCGACGCTTCAAGCTGCCGGCATTCCCGACAACGACCATCGGCTCGTTTCCGCAGACCGCGGAAGTGAGAAACGCACGCGGAGCCCATGTCAGGGGTACACTCAGCGATGCCGCCTACAAGACGTTCCTGCAGAACCAGACGGCGAGGGCGGTTCGCTGGCAGGAGAATATCGGTCTCGACGTGCTGGTGCATGGCGAGTTCGAGCGCAACGACATGGTGCAGTATTTTGGCGAGCAACTTTCCGGCTTCGCCTTCACCAAGCATGGCTGGGTGCAGTCCTATGGCTCCCGCTATGTGCGGCCTCCCGTGCTGTTCGGAGACGTGTCCCGGCCGCATCCGATGACCGTCGAATGGTGGCAATATTCGCAGTCGCTCACCGAGAGGCCGATGAAGGCCATGCTGACGGGGCCCGTCACGATCCTGAACTGGTCGTTCGTGCGCGATGACATTCCCCGCGAAGTCGCGTGTCGCCAGATCGCACTCGCGATCCGCGATGAGGTGACGGATCTGGAGAAAGCTGGCGCCGGCATGATCCAGATCGACGAAGCGGCACTCCGCGAAGGGCTTCCGCTGCGCAAATCGGAATGGAAGTCCTATCTCGATTGGGCCGTGGAGAGCTTCCGCATCTGTTCGTCAGGCGTGCGGGATGACACGCAGATCCATACTCATATGTGTTACTCGGAGTTCAACGACATCATCGATGCGATCGGTGCCATGGATGCCGATGTGATCTCCATCGAAACGTCACGATCGAAGATGGAGCTGCTCGATGCGTTCAGGACCTACAAGTATCCGAACGAGATAGGTCCTGGGGTCTATGACATCCACTCGCCGCGGGTGCCTGAAACGCGCGACATGCTCGATCTGCTGAAGCTTGCACGGCAGCGGCTGGCGGACTCCCAGCTCTGGATCAATCCCGATTGCGGGCTGAAGACCCGGAAATGGGAGGAGGTGCGGCCTGCGCTCGTGAATATGGTCGCGGCAGCGCGTGAGTTGCGAAGCCTCGCCTAGGGCGAGTCGAATGCCGCCCCGTTGTCATGACGGGGCGGCATTTGCCTTTACTTTGTGGCCAGCTTCACGCCGAGACGGCCAGCGAGCTCCTGCACGAACTGCCAGGCCACGCGACCTGAGCGCGAGCCACGGGTGGTCGACCATTCCAATGCGTCTCGCTCCAGCTCGGCGGCGTCGGTCTTGAGGCCATAGTGGCTGCAATAGCCGCGCACCATGTCGAGATATTCGTCCTGGCTGCATTTGTGGAAGCCGAGCCAGAGGCCGAAACGATCCGACAGCGACACCTTCTCTTCGACCGCTTCGCCGGGATTGATCGCGGTCGAGCGTTCGTTCTCGATCATCTCGCGCGCCAGAAGATGGCGGCGGTTCGAGGTCGCATAGAGGATCACGTTGTCCGGCCGGCCTTCGATGCCGCCTTCCAATACGGCTTTCAGCGATTTGTAGGACGCATCGTTGCCGTCGAAAGAAAGATCATCGCAGAACACGATGAAATAAAAATCCGAGGCGCGGATCTGTTCCATCAGCGCCGGCAGGCTCTCGATGTCCTCGCGATGAATCTCGACCAGCTTGAGACGACCAGCGACGGACTTGCTGGCATTGACTGAGGCATGCGCGGCCTTGACCAGCGATGACTTGCCCATGCCGCGCGCGCCCCAGAGCAGCGCGTTGTTGGCCGGCAGGCCGTTGGCGAAGCGTCGGGTGTTCTCGATCAGGGTGTCGACCTGCTGGTTGATGCCCTGCAGCAGGCCGATATCGACCCTCGAGACCTTCGGCACCGGCGCAAGGCGGCCGTCGGGATGCCAGATAAAGGCTTCGGCGCTGCCCAGAGAATCAGCGTTGGACAACTTCGGCGCCGCCGCAGCCATGCCGGCGGCAATGGCCTCAAGGGCGAGCGCGATCCGCTCATCGATCTGGGGGGCGGCGGCTGGTCGCGGACGTTTTGCCGCGGTCGTGCGGACGGTCTTGGACGTGCGGGTCGCAGGGGCCTTTTTGGCAGGGCGGCGGCTTGTTTTATTGGGCTTTTTTGACATTTTTGACTTTCCTCGGCGCGCACCCATATCGAGCCCGGAACACATCCGCAAGCGGTACAAATCGCAGACAAATCAGAGGGTTTACCGGCGTTGCAATTGGGACGCCGGCCGCTATAGTCCGCGCGAATTTACCCAAACCGGCCGAACGCCGACGCGTCGCCGGTTTATTCCCCAGCGTTTACGAGGACTTCCCGATGTTCATTACCCCTGCGTTTGCCCAGGCTGCAGCCGGCGGCGACACCAACAGCATGCTGATGTCGCTGCTGCCTTTCGCGCTGATCTTCGTGATCATGTATTTCCTGATCCTGCGTCCGCAGCAGAAGAAGGTGAAGGACCACGCCGAGATGGTGAAGAACATCCGTCGTGGCGACACCATCGTCACCTCGGGCGGTTTGGTCGGCAAGGTCACCAAGGTGGTTGATGACGAGCAGGTTGAGTTCGAACTCGCCGAAGGCGTTCGCGTACGTCAGCTCCGCACGATGATCTCGGGCGTGCGCACCAAGGGTGAGCCCGCCAAGGAGAAGGCGGACAAGGCTGATGCCAAGGACGACGCGGCCGCGAGCTGATGCGTTTGCGCGTCGCCATTTCAAGAATCTGACGGATCATCTCGATGTTGTATTTCACGCGGTGGAAGGCGCTGGCGGTCATTCTGACGGCGCTCGTGGTCTGCCTGTGCGCGGTTCCGAATTTCTTCCCCGAAGCCACCGTGAAAACCTGGCCGAAATGGGCGCAGCGCCATCTGGTGCTGGGCCTCGACTTGCAGGGCGGCTCGCACATCCTGCTCGAAGTCGATGCCAATTCGGTCAAGAAGGACAAGCTCGATCAGGTGCGCGACGACGTCCGCCGCACGCTGCGTGATGCCAAGATCGTTTATACCGGTCTCGGCGTTCGCGGCGACAATGTCGAAGTCCGTATCACCAAGGACACCGAATATCAGACCGCGCTCAGCAAGCTGCGCGAACTGTCACAGCCGCTCGGCGGCTTGATGGGGCAGAGCGGCCAGCGTAGCCTGGAAGTCTCGGATGCCGGCAACGGCCTGATCCGTCTTTCGGTGCCGCCGGCAGCGATCAATGATCGCATCCGCCAGTCGGTCGAACAGTCGATTCAGATCGTCGAACGCCGCGTCAACGAACTCGGCACCGTCGAACCGCTGATCCAGCGTCAGGGCCTCGATCGCATCCTGGTACAGGTGCCGGGCCTGCAGGACCCGACCCGCCTCAAGGAATTGCTGGGCAAGACGGCGAAGCTAGATTTTCGCATGGTCGACACCTCGATCCCGGCCGAGCAGGCGCAGGGCAGGGTGCCGCCGGACTCCGAACTCCTGATGAGCTCGCAGTCGCCGAAGACGCCGTATCTCGTGAAGAAGGAAGTGCTGGTCTCGGGCGCTGACCTGACTGACGCGCAGCCGGGCTTCGACCAGCGCACCAACGAGCCGATCGTCTCCTTCCGCTTCAACACGTCCGGCGCACGCAAGTTTGCCGATGCCACGGTGAAGAACGTCAATCTGCCCTTCGCCATCGTGCTCGACAACGAAGTGGTGTCGGCCCCGGTCATTCGCGAGCCGATCACAGGCGGTTCCGGCCAGATTTCCGGCAGCTTCACCGTGCAGGGCGCCAACGATCTGGCGATCCTGCTGCGCGCCGGTGCACTGCCGGCTCCGCTCTCGATCATCGAAGAACGCACCGTCGGTCCGGGCCTCGGTCAAGACTCGATCGCCAAGGGCGAACTCGCTGCCTATGTCGGCTCGATCCTCGTCATCGTCTTCATGCTGTTGACCTACCGCCTGTTCGGCCTGTTCGCCAATATCGCGGTGACCATCAACGTGCTGATGATCTTCGGTATCCTGTCGCTTCTCAACGCCACGCTGACGCTGCCCGGCATCGCCGGCATCGTGCTGACAGTCGGCATCGCTGTGGACTCCAACGTGCTGATCTATGAGCGCATCCGCGAGGAATTGCGCGCCGGCCGGACCGCGATCTCGGCGATCGACGCGGGCTTCAAGCGCGCGCTCGCGACCATTCTGGATTCCAATATCACAACCTTTATTGCGGCTGCGGTGCTGTTTTACATTGGCACCGGACCGGTCCGCGGCTTCGCCGTGACTTTTGGCATTGGCATTATCACGACGGTTTTCACGGCCTTCACCGTGACCCGTCTGATCGTCGCCGGCTGGGTCAGGTGGAAGCGGCCGACCAGCGTGCCGATTTGAGTTTACGGAGCAGATTTTGACAACGACACAAATTGTTCTGGCAGGCCTGGGCGCGCTGATCGTCATTCTGTCGATCGTGGCGATCTTCGATCTGTTGCCGTCGCTCCGCATCGTGCCTGACGATACGAAGTTCGATTTCACGCGCTTCCGCCGCATCTCGTTCCCGATCTCGGCGCTGCTGTCGATCCTTGCCATCGTGCTGTTCTTCACGCACGGGTTGAATTTCGGCATCGACTTCAAGGGTGGCACGCTGCTCGAAGTCCAGGCCAAATCCGGTACGGCCGATATCAGCGCGATGCGCACGACGCTCGCCGCCCTGCAACTCGGCGACGTGCAGCTGCAGCAGTTCGGCGGCGCAGCCGACGTGCTGATCCGCCTGGCCGAACAGCCGGGTGGCGATGCCGCGCAGCAGGCCGCCGTTCAGAAGGTTCGTGCAGCCCTCGGTGACAGCGTCGAATATCGCCGCGTCGAAGTGGTGGGTCCGCGCGTCTCCGGCGAATTGCTGGCTTACGGCATGCTCGGCCTGATCGTCGCGATCATGGGCATCCTGATCTATCTCTGGTTCCGCTTCGAATGGCAGTTCGCCTTGGGCGCCATGATCGCCAACGTCCACGATATCGTGCTGACGATCGGCTTCATGTCGATCACACAAGTCGACTTCGATCTCACCAGTATTGCGGCGCTGCTGACCATTCTCGGCTATTCGCTCAACGACACTGTCGTCATCTACGACCGTATTCGCGAGATTCTGCGTCGCTACAAGAAGATGCCGATGCCGGAGCTGCTGAACGAGTCGATCAATTCGACGCTGTCGCGCTCGATCATCACCCACGTCACCGTGACGCTGGCGTTGCTGGCGCTCTACGCGTTTGGCGGCCAGGCGATCCACTCCTTCACCGCCGTCATGATCTTCGGCGTTGTGCTGGTCGGCACCTACACCTCGATCTTCATCGCCGCGCCGCTCCTGATCTATCTCGGCGTCGGCGAACACCGCGAAGACGCCGACAAGCCCGCCGCGAAGCCGAAGCCCTGAGATGCCGGTCGGTCCCGAAGCGCCGCACCTTCCGCGCTCGGCCGCCATCGAAGCCTACGGCAAGGGTGGCTTCCACTTCGACACCATGTCGCATCAGGGCTCGCTGCTGTGCCTGCCCGATGCGGTGTGGGCGTGGTCGGTCACCAAGGCCAGCGACATTGACCGCCATTCGCTGCGGCGCGTGTTCGAAGGCGCGGCAGGCATCGACACGCTGATCATCGGCACCGGCAACGAGGTCTGGATCGTGCCGAACGACCTGCGCAACGCCCTGCGCAATCTGCACGTAGTGATCGACGCGATGCAGACCGGTCCTGCGATCCGCACCTATAACGTCATGATGGGCGAGCGCCGCCGCGTTGCCGCTGCATTGATCGCGGTGCCATGAGTGGTGCTGATCAGAGCTCCGCGGCTTTCTGCGCGGAGTTGGTGCGCAGCCACGACTTTGACCGCTACGCGGCGACCCTGTTCGTGCCTGCCGACAAGCGCCGTTCGCTGCTGGCGCTCTATGCGTTCAATACGGAAATTACCCGCGTCCGCGAGCTCGTGAAACAGCCATTGCCCGGCGAGATCCGGTTGCAATGGTGGACCGACATGCTGGCCGGCGCAGGTCATGGCGATGTCGAACAGAACCCCGTTGCTGCCGAATTACTGTTAGCGATCCGCGCGCACGATCTGTCCGTCGACAGGCTGTCCAAGCTAATCGATGTGCACATTTTCGATCTCTACAACGACCCGATGCCGGATCTCGCGCTGCTGGAGAGCCACTTTCGCGATACGCTCGGGACACTGTTGTTCTCATCGGCAAAGATTCTCGGCGACGGGTCTGAGGCCAGCGCTCATGTCGCCGAGCATGCCGGGCTGGCCCAAGGCGTCGCGCGGATCATTACGCGTCTGCCCTATGACACGATGCGGCGGCAGTTGTTCATTCCGCAGGACATGCTGCTGCAGAACGGCAGCAGCGCCGATCAGATGGTTGCCGGCAAGATGACGCCCGGTATCCGCGCAACGCTGGATCGGCTGATATCAGGTGCGCAGGAGCAACTCGCGACAGCGCAGGGAATGCTTGCGGATGTAGCACCGGCTGCGCGCGCGGCGTTCCTGCCGATGGCGCTGGCGAAGCACGATCTGGCGCAGATGGCGCGGACGGATCACGATCCGTTCGAGCTCCATGTCAGATCGCGGCTGCGGACCCTGTGGACGCTGTGGCGCGCGTCGCGATCAGTGTGATGTCAGCGTCTGGTCCGTCGTCTCGAAGTTGAAACGGTCGCGCAGGTTCTTTCGCGACTCCAGAATGTCCTTCAGGAACGCGCGGTCAGCGTCGCTGGTCATCAGCGGCTCCAGCAGATCGACCTGGTTCATCGCGACGAGCTGCAGCACTTCGGTGCGAATGCGGCCTGAGGCGTCGCGGGGCAGGGCTGCAACGACCTGCAGATGCTCGGGCGGCTTTGCTCCCTTTGCGGCAGCCAATTCACCTTGCAGCTTCGTTTCCAACACGACGTCGTCGGCCTCGACGAATGCATAGAGCCCGACGCCGGTACGGCGATCGGCGAACGCCACGATCGACGCGTCGCGCACTGCCGGGTTCTGCTTGATGATCTCCAGCAGCGGCGGGGCATCGTTGACCAGACGCTTGCCGCCGCCTTCGCGGTCGGTGAAATTGAAGATGCCGCGTGTGATGGCGCGATAGACCTTCTTGCCGGTCATCAGCCAGATTCGTGCCGGCAGCGACTTCTTCGACAGAATCGCCTTTTCCTTCGGCGTCAGCAGCTCCGGCGCGTAAGTGCGCTTGTGCTTCAGGAGATGACGCAGGTCTTCATAGGCCGCGATGCGAAACAACTGGCTGCGGGACTTGAAGCAGACCGCGAGCTGAAAGTCGGTGACGTAGGCTAGGCCGTCGCTGCCGCGCAGCCAGTTCTGCTCCTTGGCGAGATCGTTGTGGCACACGCCCATGCGATGCAGCTTGCGCAGCGCCAGCTTCGCGGATTTGAAATAGCGCGCATCGTGACGCGGCTTGGCGAGATGCAGCGCGACGCCATCGATGAAGCCGCGCACCAGCGCGCGGTCGCCGGCCCAGAGCAATTCAGGCCCGACGCGCAGATCGCGCGCCAGCGTCAGCGCACGGCGTTCCCGCGTGAACAGATGCAGCGCCAGCAGATACGACCACCACGGCACCTGATCGAGCCGGCGCAGCACCGCATCGACTTCGCCCGATGACGTGCGATAGCGACCGCGCTCGACGGTCGAGAACACGTCGCGTTTCAGTAACACGCCTTCGGTCCAGGTCTTGGACAGTGCGGCGACGTCCTGTGGCGGCAAACTCATCGAACAATCCTGAAATTCAAATCGCTAGCGTCATGCCGCGGCTGCGACGGGCAGGCTGGCGGCAATCCAGTCATCCATGTCAGCCAGCGCCCGCGCGCTCATCGCCTGCTTCTTGGCAACGGTCTTCTCATTGCCGCGCAGCCGCGAGCCGTCGGGCTTTTTGGTCGGCGCCAGAGCCAGCGGCGGGAACAGGCCGAAATTGATGTTCATCGGCTGGAACGAGCGCGGGCCTGCGTCGACGGTTTCGATATGACCGCCGGTGATGTGGCCGAGCAGCGAACCCAGCGCCGTGGTGACGGGCGGCGGCGCCAGCGACTGGCGCTTGGCATCGGCTGCCGCATAGAGGCCGGCGATCAGGCCGACGCTAGCGGACTCCACGTAGCCTTCGCAGCCGGTCATCTGGCCGGCGAAGCGCAGGCGCGGTTGCGCCTTTAGGCGGAGCTGTTCGTCGAGAAGCTTCGGCGAGTTCAGGAAGGTGTTGCGATGCAGGCCGCCGAGCCGTGCGAATTCGGCATTCTGCAGGCCGGGGATCATGCGCAGCGCCTGCTGCTGCGGGCCGTATTTCAACTTCGTCTGGAAACCGACGATGTTGTAGAGTGTGCCGAGCTTGTTGTCCTGGCGCAGCTGTACGATGGCGTAGGGCTTCACGAGGGGATCGCGTGGGTTGGTGAGGCCGACGGGCTTCATTGGGCCGTGACGCAGCGTCTCGCGGCCGCGCTCGGCCATCACCTCAATGGGCAGGCAGCCGTCGAAATAGGGTGTGTTAATTTCCCATTCCTTGAAGTCGGTCTTTTCGCCGGCCAGCAATGCATCGATGAAAGCGTCATACTGCTCGCGGGTCATCGGGCAGTTGATGTAGTCGGCGCCGTTGCCACCGGGGCCGACCTTGTCGTAGCGCGACTGGAACCAGGCGATCTCCATGTCGATGGAGTCTTTGTGCACGATCGGTGCGATGGCATCGAAGAAGGCCAGCGCGTTCTCGTCGGTCAGGCCACGGATGCCGTCCGCGAGCGCTGCCGAAGTCAGCGGCCCTGTCGCGACGATGACATTGCGCCAGTCGGCGGGCGGCAGGCCGGCGACTTCGGCGCGGTCGATGGTGATGAGAGGGTGATCGTTCAGCGCCTTGGTGACGGCATCGGAGAAGCCGTCGCGATCGACCGCCAGCGCGCCACCGGCGGGCACCTGGTTGGCATCGGCGCAGCGCATGATCAGCGAGCCCAGCTTGCGCATCTCGGCGTGCAGCAGGCCGACAGCGTTGTTGAGCGCGTCGTCGGAACGGAAGGAATTGGAGCAGACCAGTTCGGCGAGGCCATCGGTGCGATGGGCGTCGGTCATCTGGTGCGGCCGCATCTCGTGCAAGATCACGGGAATGCCGACATTGGCGACTTGCCAGGCGGCTTCCGAGCCGGCGAGGCCCGCGCCGATCACATGGACGCAGTCGTCTGGGTTTGGGGCTGTTGTCATGGCCCCGCATGTAGCGCGTTTCGGCGCGAAGTGGAATTCGCTTCGCGGAAATTCTGCCGGTTAGCCAAAGCTTTGAAGACGCTTTGGTTCGAACGCGTGTGGCACTGAAGATCGTGTCTTCAGGGAACCACGATTGCGCCCGCGCGAGGCGGGCGCAATCCGTGAAACGTCAGGCAGGACAGATAGAACGTCCTGACGGATCAACCGTTATAGGCGCCAGAAGCAACGCGCGGAATGTCCGAACGGTCGAGACCGATGTCGGAAAGCTCGCGATCGCTGAGCTGGGAGAGTTCGGCAACGTTGCGCTGATAGTCGCGGAACGCCTGGATCATGCGGATGAATGAAAGCAGCATTTGAGTTCTCCTTCGTTAGGCGATTCATCTCTTGCGAGGTGCTTCGCTGTTGAAGTGAATATAGGTGACAATATCGCAGTGCAGCAGTCGAGATGTTGCGATGCAGCTAGTCAAAGACTGCATAGCTCGCGCAAGGAATGATTAACCTTTCGGCGCTCGGAGGCGATTTTGCGGGCACGGTGCGTATTGAGGCACCTTTGGCGATGGTTATAGCTGTTAATTAGTCAGTTAAATCATGCGTTTGGAGCTGTTCCAAAGCTCAGCCGAATGCCAGAGATCGAACCGGCGCAATGAAGCCTTTCTGGCGTCAATCAGTCACCGTGCTCGGCGGTTCCTTGTAAGTTCCCGTCCGGCTTCGCTATGCGCGATTCGCATACGAACATTAAGAATGAACATAAAATCATTCTTACGCGAGGCTTGCGGGGCGACTTTTCTCTAAACTGCATGCGTGAAGGCAAATACATATGCAACTGAGGTCCTAAGGGAAGCGCGGTTGCTGTTGGCCTCCACATCAAAAGGTCGATGACTGCGACGTCAGTGAAATCGCGCGAATTACATTTGTGTAAGTTTGTTGCTCTCGATTTCTGAAGCGCCAGAAAGCTGAGTGTTTTTGGTGGCGATCACAACCGGCTCACATTCAATTCACTGCGGCTGTTATTTCCAGGATCGCAGCTGGACGTATCAATTCCTTCTACAGAATCCGGCAATGGCGTCGGTTCTGTTGCGAAGGACAAACAAGATGATCACAAGATTACTGGGAGCGGCCGCCATGGCTGCTGTTGTGTTCGCTACGGTGCCGGCTTCGGCTGCACGTATGGAAGGCTGCAGCGGCAGCAACCTGCTGAAAACCGAAACCGCCGTCGAAGCGATGCCGGACGGCGATGCGAAGTGGGTTGCGTTCAAGGAAATGACGGATGCGCAGACCGCGTTGCTCGATAACAAGATGCGCGCGTGTGCGGTCCATCTGACCAGGGCCATGCATGTCGGCATGACGAAGTAAGAGATCACGGGAGGGGCCGCTTGCTGAGGAGCGGACGGCCCTTCCATCCATCATCCCATGCGCGTCTATGGTTCTTTGGCGAGCTGACTGGCGAAAGTGGCGATGGTCTTCGAATAGACCTCGCTCTTGTTCCACTGCTGAATGACCGCGAAGTTCGCAGTGCCGGGCGCAAAATCCTGATCGCGTTTCCAGCCATAGCTGGCGAGGTAGTTTGCCGTTGACGCCAGCACGTCGGGCGCGCTGCGCAGCAGGTCGCGATGGCCATTGCCGTCGAAGTCGACAGCGAATTTCAGGTAGGACGATGGCATGAATTGCGTCTGGCCGATTTCGCCGGCCCAGGCGCCATGCATCTCGGCAGGCGCGAGGTCGCCGCGGTCGACAATGCGCAGGGCATCGAGCAATTCACCGCGAAACATCTCGGCGCGTCGACAATCATATGCGAGCGACGCGATGGCGCGGATGGTCGGGAATTTGCCGACGTTCACGCCATAGTCGGTCTCCAGTCCCCAGATTGCCACCAGCACTGGACCGGGCACGCCATATTGCTGTTCGATGCGTCCGAGCACCGAGCCGTAACGCTTCAGCATGTCGCTGCCGCGACGCAGCCTTGGCGGCACCATGCGCCCGGAAAATTCCTCGAAGCTTTGTTTGAAGACCTGCTGGCCGCGGTCGCGCGACAGTACGCTGTTGTCGAGGGTGACGCCGGTCAGTGCCGCATCGACGGTCTTCTGCGAAATGCCCTTACCGACGGCTTCGGTCTTGAAGGCGGCGAGCCAACCATCGAAACTGCCGGTGCCGCAGGAGGGCGCAGCAACGGCCGGCGCTAGCGGTGAGATCAGGACTGTACCAAGCAGGAACGTACGAAGCAGGGCGCGCATGGTCTCAAGGCTCTCATTCGATCGTGAAATGATGTCGCGACGATATTGCGCGATGAGCCTTCCGGTGAACCGCGGCCAAAACAAGGCTTGCGCGGTGATATCAGAACAGCATGACGGCCTCTCGCGCAATTCTGCGAGAGGCCGTCATTGGGCGAGATAAGACTATCGGGTCCACGTTACTCGTCGCTGCACCATTGAAGATGATGAGCTGCCAGCCTTGCGGCGTGGTCAGCACCTAGCGCCATGGCTCACGCTTCGGTGAAAATGTCGTCCGACATTCACAGCGCTGCAATGCAGCGGCCGGGCTTTTGCCTCAATTCAGGCGGACCTTGCTACCGACGTCAAACGATGTGCCGAGGACTTTGCCAACTGGCTTGGGCAGTTGCTTGGAACGACTCTTCCCCGCAGTCTATCGCGTCGCATTGGCAAGCGAGTGGTGGGCGGATACAAGTACGAACCGGCTGGTGCTGCCGGAACCAAACACGGCACGAATTCTTCAATCTGTCACGAAAGCTATTGGGAGCGACATATGAGCATTTTCGGAAAAATCATGGGCGCGATTTTTGGCACCAGCGCCAGTGCAGCATCCCCTGATGCCGCGCCGGCTGCCGGCGGTTCGGCTCCCGCAGGCGCTGCGCCGATGGACAGTGTTGACGTTGCTGCGATCCTCGACAAGGCCGTGGCGGCCAAGGGCGAGAAGCTGGAATGGAAGACCTCGATCGTCGACCTGATGAAGGCGCTTGACATCGACTCCAGCCTGTCGGCCCGCAAGGATCTCGCCAAGGAGCTCGGTTACACCGGCGACACCAGCGATTCTGCCAGCATGAACATCTGGCTGCACAAGCAGATGATGACCAAGCTCGCTGCCAATGGCGGCAAGCTGCCGGCCGACATCAAGCACTAAACTTTCCGTTTTGGGACGGAGCTGAAGGCCCGCGCTCGCGCGGGCCTTTTTGCTGTGGTATACCAGCACGCATAAATACAAGACCAGAAAACAAGACAAAACATACGAGGAGAAACGCCATGGACCCCATCAACCGCAGAACGATTCTGACCACCGGTGCCGTTGCCCTGGCTGGCAGCGCATTGGCGGGCGAGGCCGCGCAGGCGCAGGCCGGTCCCAAGGGCATATTCTCGGTCGCGACGGTGACGATCCCCATCGTCGGCGAGACCGACGTGTTTCCGGTGCGCCGCATCTATTGTATCGGTCGCAACTACGCGGCGCATTCCCGCGAGATGGGATCGGACCCGACGCGCGAGCCGCCGTTCTTCTTCCAGAAGCCAACCGACGCGATCCAGAACGTCAAGATCGGCGAGGTCGCCGATCACCCGTATCCGTCGCTCACCAAGAACTATCATTACGAGGTCGAACTCGTCGCCGTGCTGAAATCCGGCGGCACCAATATCCCCGTCGATAAGGCGCTCGACCACGTCTATGGCTATGCTGTCGGACTCGACATGACACGCCGCGATCTGCAGCGCGCCATGGGCGACGAGAAGAAGCCATGGGAGATCGGCAAGAGTTTTGACCACGCCGCAGTCATCGGCCCGATCCATCCGGTCAGCAAAACCGGGCACATGACCAAGGGTCCGATCTCGCTCGCGGTCAATGGCACCGTGAAGCAGACCTCCGACCTCGACAAGATGATCTGGAGCGTCGCCGAGCAGATATCGAAACTCTCGGACGCCTTCGAGCTGAAGGCCGGCGACATCATCTATTCCGGCACGCCGGAGAATGTCGGCCCGGTCGTGAAGGGCGACGTGCTGCTCTGCAAGGTCCAGGGCTTGCCGGACATGTCGATCAAGATCGTTTGAGAGCGATTGTTTCCGCGCAGGCGCTGTCGTCCGATGTGAATGTCAAACAGCCACGGTGCTTCAGACATGCGTCATCACCCCTGTTATTTGCAGCGCGGGGGCGCCGTCGTCCTTTGCATTCCCACCCCCTTGTGAGAGGGCGTGCGGAACGCCGGGTGCCCGTTGCACCCTTGGGCCTGATGCGAATGCGGTCTTCCGCAATTGTGAGTGCATCAGGACTTTCGGAGGCGCCGAGCAAGTGCCCGACGTTCCGCCTGCGGTGTTTTTTCGGTTGCCTGCACATCTGCCATGGCGAACGGTCCCATCACCAAAATTAATGTCCCAGGGCGGAGGGACAGGGTAGCCGCAAAGCACTTGGCCGGACGCGTTTTGACTTGGTCGTCCGTCACACTGTCCAGGGGTCTTTCCATCCCAAGGCCGGCCGTCTCCTTGCCAGTGGCAGTGCTGGCGCAGATCCGTCCTGCCCGAAGACAGACGTCACCCGTGAACTGCGTAACGCCGCATCTCCGGCGTCCACCGCATCCTGCCCCGCGAACGTGACGATCGCGATCGCCCCTCTCGGTGGGGCAGGACGTATGGATAATAATCCTTTGTGGAATATTGTCAATGATATATAGGAAAAAATGTTTTGGGTGCATTCAACGCGGGTCCACTCCACACTCGTCATTCCGGGGCGCGGGCGCGCCTTCGCGCACGCGAACCCGGAATCTCGACATGGGGGTCTCTAGTCAGCGCAAAACACACCGAGATTCCGGGTTCGCGCTTCGGCGGCATTGCCGCCTTCGCCCGCCCCGGAATGACGAACCCGGAGGCCCGGACTGACGAGTGTGGTTCTCGCTTCCCCGCCACTCCATATGGAGTGGCTTCGCGCTTCAGCGGCATTGTCGCTTCGCGCGCCATCAGTAACGGTGGCGGGATATCCGCCTAGTTCACCAGATCCGCATAGTCCGGATGCTGGCGCAGATAATCCACCACGAAAGAACAACCCGCGACGACCTTCAGCCCATCCGCACGGATCAACGCCAGCGCGCCCTTCACCAGTTCCGAGGCGATGCCGCGGCCACGCAGGGCAGGCGGCGTTTCGGTGTGCGTGATGATCACGCGATCGCCGGCCCGGCGATAATTCGCAAAGGCGATGGATTCGCCGACATCCAGCTCGAAGCGATTGAGCGCCTTGTTGTCGCGAACGCCGGTCATGCCGCGTCTTTCAGCAAATCCTGATAGTCCGCATGCTTCGCGATATATGCGGCGATGAAGGGGCACTGCGCCACGACCTTCAATCCCTGTGCACGGACGGCATCGAGCGCACCGCGGGCAAGCTGTGAGCCGATACCTCGGCCACTCAATTCCTGCGGCACGACAGTGTGGACGAAAGTGATGGTATCGGACGTCCGGGTATATTCGGAAAAAGCGATATGGCCGTCGACCGCGAGTTCGAAACGGTGAAGCGAAGTATTGTTATAAACCGCGTTGCTCATTCTCAGTCCATTCACAGGTGTCCGGGAGAAGGTAGCAGTCATTTCCAAACCGGGGCAATGCAGCCGCCGCATGCTTCATCTGACAGGGGAAATCCGTGTCGCCGCGCGGGGCCTTCTGCCGTTCTGCGCGCCATGAAAAATGGCTTTGATGTGGCCTTGCAAAGGCAAAGCGGGTTCCTACGTCAATTACAGACATACGCCCCGAAGCGGCCGGATCGGTCGTTTGACAGTTGGAGTGTCATGCCAACCGCCGCTGACGTATGCCTCTTTTGGAGGAGGTCACGATGTCAGACTCTCGGTTTCTCGGTACACATCGCACGTGGGAAGACTGGTTTGGCATGGCGCTTGGCGTCCTGATTGCGCTGTCGCCCTGGTTTCCTACGCAGAACGGTCATCAATATGCCGGGGGGACCCCCAGCGCCATAATCATTAACACGGTGGCGGTTGGCGTCCTGGTATTTGGCGTTGCCCAGCTTGAGTATGTCGCGCTGCAACGCTGGGAGGAGGTGGCCGCGATCGTTCTCGGCCTGTGGTTGATCGTCTCACCACTTTTTCTTGGTTATTCCGGCGACGGCATGCTCAGATTCATCCACACCTGCCTCGGCGGTCTCGTGGTGCTGCTGGCAGCACTGCAGCTGTGGCAGGACTGGGATTTGAGTGATGGGGAAATGGCCCGGCACGGGCAGTGACAACAGGCGATCAGGCCCGCCGGTCTTGTCATGAGGCCGGCGGGTCTCGTTTGTCTGTCGCCGGCCGTTAGCGTCTTGGCACAGCCAGCGCCGCGATCACTTCGTCGATCCGGGAAAACACATAATTCGGCGTGCGCGCTTCCAGGGCCGCTCCACTGGTATAGCCCCACGTCACCGCGCCAAAATCGATTCCGGCCTCGCGCGCAGCGTCGATATCGCGGATCTCGTCACCGATGCTGATCGTGTCATCGACAGAGATGCCGGTGAGCTCAAGGATGCGCTGGAATTTCGCCGTCTTGCCGAACAGGCCGGCGCCACAGGCGAAATAGGCGACGTGCTGGTCGAGATCACCGAGCACGGCACGGACGTTATCCTCGCTATCCGAACTGACGATGGCGATCGTTATGCCGCGCGCCTTCAATTCACAGAACATGCGATCGACGCCGGGAAACAGATTGATGCGATCGATCTGCTGCGCCTTGCGCTTGCGCATGTCGCGCGCGATCAGCGGGATCCGCCATTTGGCGACACCGAGTAGCCGGATCAGTTCGCCGGCACCGACGCTCCGCAGCTCATCGATGCGGTCGCGTTCGACGCGCTGAAACTTGTGCTTGTCGGCGACGGAATTGATGACGCTGAGGAACCACGAAAAGCTGTCGGACAGCGTGCCGTCCATATCGAAGATGGCGAGCTTATAAGGCATGGCTGGCGGGCGGGGAGGTGGCCGGGGTCCTGGCTGGGTGTTTGGCAATGTCGGTCACGGGCTGGTTCTCGTCTGAGTCGTGGCCGATATGCGACCCGTCTGAAGGATGATCCCATCAGACCCGGTTTTCAACCCACATCCGCGCGGCGAAACGATGCACGAGCTGCACGCAAGCGTGCTAAGCCCGTCATTCCCGTTTCATATCACGCGCAGGAGGCCTTGATGGCAGACGATAGACCGAACCAGAAAGGCCCCAACACCAAGAAGAAGCAGAAGTGCAAGAACTGCGAAGGCAAGGGCCTGCTGAAGAAGGGCGAGAAGGTGGTGAAGTGCCAGAGGTGTCACGGGACGGGGCTGAGGTGAAAGGAACGAAAATGTCGCCCAGCGGCGGCGCTAGTTGGTTTGGAGGCCACCTAACATGCTTGGCGAAATACCAGTCGCGGTAGCCGCACGTTCTCTAAACTAGCGAAGCGTAACGACCAGAATTTTTACAAAAAGGTCTGCGCTCGGCACCAGCAATAGAAGGTATCCGGCCAGTGAGAGGATAAGGCAGATCGTTAGAGACATTCGTTTCTTGATATTGTTTCGGAAAAAATTTTCAATCAACATTGATCTCAGTAAGCCTTCGTATTTGCTTCTGGCGCCAGACCAGTCGACAGTCGCTTCATTTCGTTGCTTCCGACCGTCTTTTTCGCCTAGCGCTAGGTTTAGAAAAGAATCGTATTCTGAATCGTAATACTTCCCATGCAATGTGTGGTGGCCTTCAGTGCGGATTTCGCCATGAATATCGATGTAAGCAGAAACCGTGAAGTGCTTTAATGCACGCTCCACGTATTCGAATTGGTTAGTGCCAACTTTGAAAACGAACGGGCGTCGCAAACGATATAGAATGTTCGCGGAGCCTAAGAAGATCAATCCAAAATATATGAGCTTCAATCGTGTCGTAGGTGATGCTCCAAACTTTAGGATGTTCTCATTCGCGAGCGTGTTGAAGGAAAGATGTTGGGATATGCTGTCATTAAATAAGATCAAGTAGCCAACGACTGGAACTGCCATCGAGCATTTAGCGATCCAGCCGTCGAATAGGAATACATAATCAGACCATCCATAGTTATAGCTGAAAATGCTCCATCTCATCTGCCAGTAGTTTTTCCAATTATGGGTGAGTTGGCTCATTTTTCAAAAGAGCCTCATTCTGCCGCCTCGCTTGTCGCCTTCCGCTTCTTCGGCTTGCCCGCCTTTTCCAGCACCGGCTTCAGGAATTTGCCTGTATAACTCCTTGGGGCCTTGACGATATCTTCGGGCGGACCCCAGGCGACAATCTCGCCGCCGCCGTCGCCGCCTTCGGGGCCGAGGTCGATGACCCAGTCTGCCGTCTTGATGACTTCGAGATTGTGCTCGATCACCACCACCGTATTGCCCTGTTCGACCAGCTCATGCAGCACTTCGAGCAGTTTTGCGACGTCGTGGAAGTGCAGGCCGGTCGTCGGCTCGTCCAAGATGTAGAGCGTGCGACCCGTGGCGCGCTTGCTCAATTCCTTCGCGAGTTTCACGCGCTGCGCTTCGCCGCCGGATAGTGTCGTCGCCTGCTGCCCGACATGGATGTAGTCGAGACCGACGCGATGCAGCGTCTTGAAGGTCTCGCGCACGCGCGGCACCGCCTTGAAGAAGTCGGCGGCTTCTTCCACGGTCATGTCGAGCACGTCGGCGATCGACTTGCCCTTGAACAGGACTTCGAGCGTTTCGCGGTTGTAGCGTTTGCCCTTGCAGGTGTCGCAGGTGACATAGACGTCGGGCAGGAAGTGCATCTCGATCTTGATGACGCCGTCGCCCTGGCAGGCCTCGCAGCGGCCGCCCTTGACGTTGAACGAGAACCGCCCGGGTTCGTAGCCGCGCGCCTTGGATTCCGGCAGGCCGGCGAACCATTCGCGGATCGGCGTGAAGGCGCCCGTATAGGTCGCGGGATTGGAGCGCGGGGTGCGGCCGATGGGCGACTGGTCGATGTCGATGATCTTGTCGATATGCTCCAGGCCCTCGATGCGATCATGCGGCGCGGCGCCTTCGCTGGCGCCATTCAGTTTGCGCGCGATGGCCTTGTAGAGCGTGTCGATCAGCAGCGTCGACTTGCCGCCGCCGGAGACGCCGGTGATGGCGGTGAACAGGCCGAGCGGCACTTCCGCCGAGACGTTCTTCAGATTATTGCCGCGCGCATTGATGACCTTGATGGTGCGGCGATGGTTCGGCGGACGACGCTCCCGCACCGGCACCGACATCTCGCCCGTGAGGTATTTGCCGGTCAGAGATTTCGGATTGGCCATCACCTCCTGGGGCGTGCCCTGGGCGACGATATTGCCGCCATGGGTGCCGGCGCCGGGGCCGACATCGACCACGTAATCGGCGGCGATCACCGCGTCCTCGTCATGCTCGACGACGATCACGGTATTGCCGAGGTCGCGCAGCCGCCGCAACGTATCCAGCAGACGCGCATTGTCGCGTTGATGCAGGCCGATGGAGGGCTCGTCGAGCACATACAGCACGCCGGTCAGACCCGAGCCGATCTGCGACGCCAGGCGGATGCGCTGGCTCTCGCCACCGGACAGCGTACCGGACGAACGGGCGAGGGTGAGATAGTTCAAGCCGACATCGAGCAAGAAAGAGAGGCGGTCGCGGATCTCCTTGAGGATGCGAACGGCGATCTCGTTCTGCTGCTTGTTCAGCAGCTCTGGCACGGTCTCGAACCAGTCGCCGGCCTTGCGCACCGACATTTCGGAGATGTTGCCGATATGCTTGCCGCCGATCTTGACCGACAGCGCTTCGGGCTTCAGGCGATAACCCTCGCAGGCATCGCATGGCACGTCGGAGAAGTACTTGCCGAGCTCCTCGCGCGCCCATTCGCTTTCGGTCTCGCGGAAGCGGCGGTCGATATTGGTGACGACGCCCTCGAACGGCTTCTTGGTGTCATAGGAGCGTACGCCGTCTTCATAGGAGAACTTGATCTCGTCATCGCCGGAGCCATGCAGGATGGCGTTCTGCGTCTTCTTCGGCAGGTCCTTCCACTTGGTGTCGAGCGTGAATTTGTAGAACTTGCCGAGTGCCGTCAGCGTCTGCACGTAATAAGGCGACGACGATTTCGCCCAGGGCGCGATGGCGCCCTTGCGCAGCGTCAGCTCCTTGTCTGGAATGACGAGATCGGCATCGATGGTCTGCTCGACGCCGAGGCCGCCGCATTTCGGACAGGCACCATAAGGGTTGTTGAACGAAAAGAGTCTGGGCTCGATTTCCGGAATGGTGAAACCGGAGACCGGGCAGGCGAACTTCTCGGAAAACAGGATGCGTTCCGCACCCGTCTTGTCGTGAATCTTCGCGACCTTCTTGTCGGATTTCTTCGTGCTGGCCTCTTCCGCGGGAGCGGCAGGCGCATCGGCGTATTCGATGACCGCGAGGCCTTCGGCGAGCTTCAGCGCGGTCTCGAAACTTTCCGCGAGGCGCTGGCCGATATCGGGCCTGACAACGATGCGATCGACGACGACGTCAATGTCATGTGGAAACTTCTTGTCGAGTACGGGCGCTTCGGCGAGTTCATGGAAGGTGCCGTCGATCTTGACGCGCTGAAAGCCCTTCTTGAGATATTCGGCGAGCTCCTTGCGGTACTCACCTTTGCGGCCGCGCACCACCGGCGCCAGCAGATAGAGCCGCGTGCCTTCCGGCAGCGCCAGCACGCGGTCGACCATCATCGAGACGGTCTGGCTCTCGATCGGAAGACCCGTCGCCGGCGAATAGGGAATGCCGACGCGCGCCCACAGCAGGCGCATGTAATCGTAGATCTCGGTGACGGTGCCGACGGTCGAGCGCGGATTCTTCGAGGTGGTTTTCTGCTCGATGGAGATGGCGGGCGACAGGCCGTCGATCTGGTCGACGTCCGGCTTCTGCATCATCTCGAGGAATTGCCGGGCGTAAGCCGACAGCGACTCCACATAGCGGCGCTGGCCTTCGGCATAGATCGTATCGAAGGCGAGTGACGATTTGCCGGAGCCGGACAGGCCGGTGAACACCACCAGCTTGTCGCGCGGGATGGTCAGATCGACATTCTTGAGATTGTGCTCGCGGGCGCCGCGGATGGTGATGCTGCGCATGTTCGCGGCGGCCTGCTGCCGCTTCGCCTTGATGATCTCGTCCATAACAGGCAATTCCCCAGCGCGCGGTGCGCGCTCATTCGGGCGCGCACCGCCGGCCGGGCCGGGATCAACGCCGATTGATTGTCATCGGAACATAGGAAGAACGAGGACGGATTTCCAGTGCTCCGCAGCAACGATCAACGGTTTGTTGGCGGAGGGGTTGCGAGGCAACGCTGCAAATCGAACGGCCTGCGGAGGACAGGTCTTCCGGTATCGGGCTCATGCCAGTGAACTGCCAATCGGGAGCGCGTCAGGTCTGAGCGAGGTGCCAGCAAAAAGCCCGGCGCGTGGCCGGGCTAAGTTTGCGGGAATGAGGGAAGGTGGTCGCAGTTCTCAGTATTTCGCGATAACGGGACCGCCCCACTTGTAGTTGATGCGCGCGGTGATCACGTCGACGTCCTGGCTGATGCGATCGATGCGCGAGGTCACAGGAAGTGCCACAGCGGTGAAGCTGTTGCTGCTGGTCTCCATGAACAGATGGTCGTATTCGACCGCGAAGGACCAGTTTGGCGTGAAGCCATATTCCAGGCCGACGCCGACCGTGCCGCCCCAGCGGGTTTCGCTGGCGTTGTCGAACACGACATTGCCGGGCACGGTGTAGCCCTGATACTTGTCGCTCGTCACGGCGGCGCCGCCCTTCACGTAAAGAAGGGTGTTGTTCCAAGCATAACCGATCTGGCCGGTGAACAGACCGAAGGCTTCGATCTTGGACCGGTTGCCGGTCGTACCGAGTACGAGCTGGCTGACATTCGAGCCCTTGAAGTCTGCCCAGTTGCCTTGTGCTTCCAGACCGAACACCCAAGCAGCGCTCTGCCAGCGATAGCCGATCTGGCCGCCTGCCGTGCCGCCGCTTGCGTCATGGCAGCCTTCGTTGAAGGCCAGCGCGACGCCGAGAACCTGGGTCGTGTCCCAGCATTTGCGGCTCGTTCCCCAACCGCCGTTGCCGCCGATATAGAAGCCGGTCCAGTCATAGACGGCGGCAATGATCGGAGGCGCCTTGGTGTAGGGCCGTGCTGCGAGATCGGCCGCAGAAGCGGACGTTGCCGAGCCGAGAACAGCGAGGGCGGCGGATGCGAGCAGAATTTTCTTCATGGCATGCTCCCCTTGTGAGTGTTTCAACTCTAGCGCGATTCAGGCGATCAGGCTGTGCCTTCCTTGCAACGGAGAAAAACAAACGTAATGGTTGCGCGAAAATTCACGCGCTACAGTCGTGGGTAGTATTCGACCGCAGTAGATTGGCGAGCTCTTATCTCTCCGGAATCCGGGCTTCCAGCCAAACGAAAAAGGCCGGCGTTTCCGCCGGCCTTTCCGTAGTCACGAGCCTATATCAGGCGCGAAGCTCAGTACTTCGCGACGACCGGGCCACCCCAGTTGAAGCGGTAGTTCAGGCCAGCCTTGACGGTGTGCTCGTCGTTGCGGGACGACAGGCCAATGATGCCAACCGGCGACGGAGCAGCGAAAGTGGTCTTGCCGAAGTCATAGTACTGGTACTCGACCTTGCCCGACCAGTTCTGGGTGAACAGGTATTCGAGGCCGGCGCCGACGGTGTAACCGTCATGCTTGGTGCCAGCTGCGAAGGCAACCGGAACTGCGCCAACAGTGGTGACCAGCGATTCGCTGTAGTCGGAGTAAGCGTAGCCGCCCTTCACGTAGAGCAGTGCCGGACCCCAGGTGTAACCGATGCGACCGGTGACCGAGGCGAGGCCCTTCTGGTTCAGGTTGTAGGTGACGCCAGCCGGAACGAAAGCGACGTTGGTGTTGTTCGAACCAACCCAGCTGTACTGACCTTCGATGCCGAACACCCAGTTCGGAGCGAACTGGTAGTCATAGCCGATCTGCACACCGCCGAGGAAACGACCATCCGAATTGTCGGAGGTGCCGCCGAAGCCGTTCGAACCGTTGAACGCGCCGCCGACGTGACCGCCGATGTAGAAGCCGGTCCAGTTGTAGATCGGGGCAGGAACGTAGGCCGGAGCCTTGGTGTAGGGACGAGCAGCCAGGTCAGCGGCCATTGCCGGAACCGAAGCGCCCAGAGCGATCAGAGCAACCGTGCCCAACAGAAAGTTCTTCATTTGAATTCTCCCCAAAATTGCTTCGCGTCGGCGAAGCCTCGTGTCCCGGCGCAAGCGCCAAATGCAATTCAGTGATCGAAATATACGCAAGTCTGCCAAAAAGTCCGTCACCCAAATAGCACACTCGTCTTCGATGTTTGGCCGTTTCTAAGTTAATGAAAGGTATATGAATTTTGGCGGGGCGCGGTTCCCTTCGGGTTCCACTATTGCTCGACTCAGACGCGACAGCGACGACTCGGTACTTCGTTGTCGCCCAACAGTTCGCCAAGGGGTGTCCTTGAGAACAAAAATGGAACATGCTATATGGGAGGACGATCATATAAGAGATCGTGGATAACCCGGTCGCGGGGGCCTGCGCGGGAGCGCGGACCGTATAGGGTCCCATCATCAGCGGCGTTTGCGCGCGGGCCAGGGCCTGCGCCGGCGCCCAATCAGCAAATTCAGGTTCGAGCGTAGGAGAGTGGCATGGCGGGTAGCGTCAACAAGGTGATTTTGGTCGGCAATCTCGGCAAGGATCCAGAAGTCCGCCGGATGCAGAACGGCAATCCGGTCGTCAACCTGACCGTCGCGACCTCGGATACCTGGCGCGACAAGGGCACCGGCGAGCGCAAGGAAAAGACCGAGTGGCATCGTGTCGTGATCTTCAGCGAAGGTCTCGCCAAGGTCGCCGAGCAGTATCTGAAGAAGGGCGCCAAGGTTTATATCGAAGGCGCGCTGCAGACCCGCAAATGGACCGATCCGCAGGGTGTCGAGAAATACTCCACCGAGATCGTGCTGCAGGGCTTCAATTCGACACTGACCATGCTCGACGGCAAGGGCGGCGGCGCGGGTGGCGGCGGCGGTTACGGCGGCGATGACATGGGCGACAGCTTCGGCGGCGGCCAGTCGAGCGCTCCGCCGCAGCGCCGTGTTGCGGCACCGGCCGGCGGTGGCGGCCGCGGCAGCGACATGGATGACGACATCCCATTCTGAGGGTTGGTTGAGGCGGTGTGTAAATTGCAAAGCGGTTTCATTGAAATTTCAATGGTTTAGCTGTTTGCGCACTTCCTGATCGCCGACGAGACTCGAATCAGATTCTGTGGGGCCCGCTTGTGTAAACAAAGGGGGCTTTCGTTTGATAAATCAACGCATTGCCAGCCGATTTCGCGTAAAGCCCGTTGTAATGGAGGGCGGCGAGAGGTTTGGGCTTCTCTTGGACAGGGAGAGCGGGCTGCCGGACCCTTAGGCTACTCGCTACAGCGCCGTATTCCTCAGGAGCAAAGCCGGATCGATCAACACGATGTTGAAGGTGCTTCGCTCGATCGCGGCGACCGAAGAGTGGGCCGCATTGCGCGGGGGCAGCCTGATCGAGCGGCTGGAGACCGGCGATCTACTGACGCAGGAGGAAACCGTCGATCTCGTGAACTCGCTTCGTCTTGCACGCTCACCTGCCGTGGGAGGGCGTGATGCGTCGGTGACGCGAGAGGTGGTGGCTCCGAATAGCTGAGCACAACATTCGCATGATGGCCGCGCTCGTTGAGCCGCTTGCACAGCGCGTGGGCGAAGGTGGTCTTTCCTGCGGCTGCCGGGCCAAAGAACTCGATGATCATGCTCCCGAACCTCAAGAGGTTGTTGGTGCCTGCACGATTCGCCGAGGGTCCTGCACCTGAGGAAACAGGCGTTCCCGCTTTCGCGCCGCGACAATAAAACTCTCCGCCAATAATCCCGGCACCTTGAGCCTCCGGCACGCCTTTTCGAATGGCTCGATCAGCGCCTCGCAGAGATGTGGAAACAACCGGCCCGGTCGCGGGAGATAGCCGTAATACGTGCTCTCCACGACCTCAAATCCCTCATCCGACAGCAGGCTTGAAAATTGATACAAAGTCAGGGTGTTTCGAGGTCTGCTCGGATATGCCCAGTTCAGGACACGACTGAACGACCCGATGGGTGACGTTGCATTGAGCTGGATATTGCACACCAATACGCCGTCGTTGTGAAGATGCCGATAGATCGCCCGCAATGCGTCGCGCCTAAGCGTGTCTTCTGCATTCAAGAAGAACCGAAATGCGGTGGCAACGTCAAATGTCTGTTCGAGAGGAACCTTGGTGACGTCGACGCATAGCAGCGTCACGTTGTCTGGCACCGAAGCTGCCGAAAGCATCGCTTCTGACACATCGACCCCGACAACCGAGCCGAACAACCGAGCGGCGACCTTCGCAATGCGTCCGGTTCCGCAGGCGAAGTCGAGGCTTGTTCGCTGTGGCCCTCCGAGCCGGCGCAGAATGCTTTCGAGCAAGGGCTGTTCGACGTCCCGCCACAATGCCGCGCAATGGCCCACCTCGAAGGTGCTGACGTAGTCGGCAACGACATCAACCGACTGGTGGCTCGCGCGATAGCTGAACGTGTCTCCGTTGAGCATAAGGATATGTCCCTCGAGTCCGCCGACGCTAACCTCGATGTCGGGACGACGTCTTCATGCATTCGCACGATGCCGGAACGGAGCGATGATCGCTCGGGAAGGCCAACGAGGCCTGGCCGTTCGGAGGGGTCCGCGGATCCGAACAGTCATTCAAATGAACGTTGGTGTGGTTTGTAATCCGGCTAAGCTCTGACCTGCAGGTAAATGACAGCTTGTTCCGAGGCGCTGGGCATTCCACCATGATCATCGAGTTATTTGGGCCGCCTGGTGCAGGCAAGACCACACTTCTTCGCGGCCTCTGCCGGGGGCTGGCGCAAGAAGGCATCAACCTGAAGACAGTGAACGGTTATCGCCTGATTGAATATGCGTCGGCCCAGGATGACGGCCCGGAGACGCGCCATGGCATTGGGCGTATTGGCAGAAAGATTGCCACCTCCGGTCCTGTCTTGCTATCGACCCTGCCGAAGGACGGTGTCGCGGCGCGGCTTCTAGCATCAATCCCGCTACGAAGCCGCACATGGTCATGGCGCATGAAGGTCGACATCGCTCTACTGTGCGAATCTTGGCGTAAAGCGCAGGAATCGGAAGGTTACTTCATTTTTGAAGAAGGCCTGATCCAGGCATTGTGTGCGCTGGTTTTGCTGGCGCGAACTCCAAGCATTGACGTGGTTCGTGACTGCCTAGCGTTCCTGCCGCGACCGGACCTGCTTGTCCAGCTCGATGCGCCGCAGGAAACGTTGCGCCGCCGTCTTACGGATCGGCATGCGCACCAGCCGCTCATCGAAGTCCTCCTGTTCGAACTCGGCGTGGACAGGGGCTTGAAGCAGGCCAATATCTCAAGGGAGATCGGCGAGTGCTTGCGCCGGGACGGATGGTCCTTGATACAAGTCAACGGTGCCGACCCCCTCAATTTCGATAAGGTCATCACGCGAGTCCTGGGAGAGCATATCAATGAGACCGCCCTGGGTGACCAAGGCGATAAAAGCCAAACCACTGGATTAGCTGGCAACTATGAACTTGATGGATCTCAACATTTCGCACGGGGGCCTGGTGGCAGCATCTGACGCTCGCTCACGATTTGAATCATTGCGTGGTCGAGCCCCGGTCCGCCCGGAGCGAGGCATGGATACTTTGGGTCGCCTCGACTAGCGCGGTCCCCTGTCTCGGAGAGCCTTGCGTCCGAAACCAACCATTCAGCCACGATCAGCCCGTGAGGCGCGCACGAAACAAGGTGCAGCCGTCCGCCAGGCGCGACCTGGAGATATCCGGGAATCCAGCCTCGGTCACCGGCGCGCTCCTCGACCGCCTCACGCATCACGTCCAGGACGTCCTGAACTTCTGCATCGCGCGCTGTGAGCTGATTGCTTGCAGCGCGTTTTGCTTTTTGCGGGGCGGTTAGCTGCGGCAACTTGGTGGGCAGCATTATCTTTACAATGGAAAGATTTATGCGATGGTGAGCTGACGCTGCCTCCTGAACACGAGGGCCACCATGTCGCTGCAGCCGTTGCTTGATGCCGCCGCTCCGATCCCGCTGCATGCTTTTGCGGCCATGGTCGCATTCGTGCTCGGTGTTGTTCAATTGATAGCACCCAAGGGCACGCTGCCACACAGGACGCTCGGCTGGATCTGGGTGATCCTGCTCGCCACTGTCGCGATCAGTTCGTTTGGGATCCATGGCCACAGCTACCGGCTGTGGCGGGACTGGAGCCCGATCCATCTCCTGTCGATCATGGCGCCGGTGATGCTCGTGCTCGGCGTGATCGCGGCGCGCCGGCACCGTGTCAGGGCGCATGCCATCACCATGATTTCGATCTTCGCTGGCGCTCTGGTGATCGCCGGTGTGTTCACCCTCGTGCCCGGCCGGGTCATGCACACCGTGGTGTTCGGTCGCTAGATTGCCGCAAGACGGCCGCATGATTTTCGCAAGATTCGGCGGGTTCGGGCTGGCTTATTCGGGGCCAGTTCACAAGCCCTGTACAGCTCCCGTAAGCATTTGAAAAATCAGCAGGAAAATAGAGCCACGGGCGTTGTCTGCGGGGTGGCTTGAAGCCGCGCGATGCGCTATATGATTCCCAGCAAAACCTGACCGGAAATCATCCTTGTCCGACACTGAAGACCAGAAGCCTGGGGAGCCACCAGCCCCCTCGGATATTCGTCCCGTATCCATCCTCGATGAGATGAAGCGTTCGTATCTCGATTACGCCATGAGCGTGATCGTGGCGCGTGCGCTGCCGGATGCGCGTGACGGCTTGAAGCCGGTGCATCGCCGCATTCTCTATGCAATGTATGAGAACGGCTTCGAGTGGAACAAGCCGTATCGCAAGTCGGCGCGAACCGTCGGCGACGTCATCGGTAAGTATCATCCGCACGGCGACCAGTCGGTCTATGACGCTATGGTCCGCATGGCGCAGGACTTCTCGATGCGTGTGCCGCTGATCGACGGTCAGGGCAATTTCGGCTCGGTGGATGGCGATCAGGCCGCCGCGATGCGATACACGGAATCGCGCCTGACCAAGATCGCGCAGTCGCTGCTCGACGATCTCGACAAGGACACCGTCGACTATCAGGACAACTACGACGGCTCGTTCCGTGAGCCACGCGTGCTGCCGGCGAAGTTCCCGAATCTGCTGGTGAATGGCGGCGGCGGCATTGCCGTCGGCATGGCCACCAACATCCCGCCGCACAATCTCGGTGAAGTCATCGACGCCTGCGTCGCGCTGATCGATGATCCGTCACTCACCATTGACGATCTGAACAAGATCATCCCGGGTCCGGATTTCCCGACGGGTGGCATCATTCTCGGTCGCGCCGGAATTCGTACGGCCTATCACACCGGCCGCGGCTCCATCGTGATGCGCGGCAAGGTCTCGATCGAGCCGACGCGCAAGGATCGCGAAGCGATCATCGTCTCGGAAATTCCGTACCAGGTGAACAAGGCCACCATGGTCGAGCGCATCGCCGAACTGGTGCGCGACAAGAAGATCGAAGGCATCTCCGATCTGCGCGACGAATCTGACCGCGACGGTTTTCGCGTCGTCGTCGAGTTGAAGCGGGACGCGGTGCCGGAGGTGGTGCTCAACCAGCTTTACAAGTTCACGCCGCTGCAGACCAATTTCGGCGCCAATATGGTGGCGCTCGACACCGGTCGTCCGTTGCTGATGAATCTGAAGGACCTGCTGACGATCTTCGTCGCGTTCCGCGAACAGGTCGTCACGCGCCGTACCAAGTTCCTGCTCAACAAGGCGCGCGACCGCGCGCATATCCTCGTCGGCCTGGCCATTGCGGTGGCGAATATCGACGAGGTCATTCGTGTGATCCGGACCTCGCCGGATCCTGCCACCGCGCGTGACATCCTGATGGAGCGTCATTGGCCCGCGCAGGACGTGGCGACGATGATGATGCTGATCGACGATCCGCGTCATCGCCTCGAGGAAGACGGCACTGCACGGCTGTCCTTCGAACAGGCCAAGGCCATTCTCGATCTGCGCCTGGCTCGCTTGACAGCTCTGGGCCGCGAAGAAATCTCCGACGAGCTGGACAAGCTCGCTGTCGAGATTGCGGACTATCTGGAGATCCTGCGTTCGCGCGCGCGCGTGCAGGGCATCATCAAGGACGAGCTCGGCGCGGTGAAGTTGGAATTCGCGACGCCGCGCAAGACCGTCATCATGGAGCAAGAGGGCGAGGTCGAAGACGAAGACCTGATCCAGCGCGAAGACATGGTGGTGACGGTATCGCATCATGGCTACGTCAAGCGCGTGCCGCTTTCGACCTATCGGGCGCAGCGCCGCGGCGGCAAAGGGCGCTCGGGCATGGCGACACGCGACGAGGATTTCGTCTCGCGCCTGTTCGTGGCCTCGACCCATACGCCCGTGCTGTTCTTCTCGTCGCGCGGCCAGGTCTATAAGGAAAAGGTCTGGCGCCTGCCGATCGCTCCGCCAAACGGCCGTGGTAAGGCGATGATCAACATCCTGCCGCTGGAGCAGGGCGAACGCATCACCACGATCATGCCGCTGCCCGAGGATGAGGCGACGTGGAACGATCTTGACGTGATGTTCGCGACCACTGGCGGCAATGTCCGCCGCAACAAGCTCTCTGACTTCGTCGATGTCAGGCGCTCCGGCATCATCGCAATGAAGCTCGATGAGGGCGAAGCGATCGTCGATGTGCAGATCGCCACCGAACATGATGACGTGCTGCTGACCGCCGCCGGTGGCCAGTGCATCCGTTTCCCGGTGACTGATGTCCGCGTGTTCCAGGGCCGCAGCTCCATGGGCGTGCGCGGTATCTCTCTGGCGGACGGCGACAAGCTGATCTCGCTGACGATCCTGCGCCACCTGGAGGCCAATTCCGACGAGCGTGCGGCCTATCTGCGCCGTGCCAATGCGGTGCGCCGCGGCGGTGCGGAGGAGCGTGCTGATGTCGCGGACGAAGCGGCCGCTGCCGTGGAGACCGAGGAGGCGACGGGTGCCATCGAACTCGGCGAGCAGCGCTATGTCGAGATGTCGGCGTCCGAGCAATTCGTGCTGACCATCAGCGAAAACGGCTATGGCAAGCGGACGTCATCGTTCGAGTACCGGACCACCGGACGCGGCGGCAAGGGCATCGTCGCGATGTCGGTCAACAACCGGAATGGCAAGCTGATTGCTTCGTTCCCGGTCGAGGACAGCGACCAGATCATGCTTGTCACCGACAAGGGCCAGCTCATCCGCTGCCCGGTGGAAGGTATCCGCATTGCGGGCCGTTCGACCCAGGGCGTCATCGTGTTCAACACGGCTGACGACGAGCACGTCGTGTCGGTCGAACATATCGGCGAGGCGGGCGAGGGCGAAGAGGGCGAGAACGGCAATGGTGCGCCGGTGGCGGAGGGCTGAGGCTCTCTGCAGCGGCTGACACGTTGATAAAAACCCGCGGTCATGCCGCGGGTTTTTCTTTTATGCATGTGATGTGCGGGATGGGTTGAGCGAAGCGAAAACCCAACACCTCGCGCTTGCCCGGTCGAAAGGGCTTTTCGGCGCTATGCGCCTGCGCTCTTCGGCACTGGCGTGTTGAGCAGCTGCTGCTCCCACAGATACGCAATGCCGCTGCCGCCGGCATGCTGCGTCATCACGTCCGTGAGCTTGGCAGCACTCTCAGTCCGCGCCCAGTCGCGCTGCCATTCGGCGGCCACGGCCAGCCAGGTCATCATGTTTGCGCCGGCTGCGATCATGCGCTGGATGGCGACCTGATGGGCCTCGACCGAAACGGCGCCCGAGGCATCGGTGACGACCGTTACGTCCCAGCCCTCGCCGAGGGCCTGGATCGTCGGCATCGCGACGCAGATCTCGGTCCACAGGCCCGCGATGATCAGCTGCTTGCGGCCCGTTGCCTTGACGGCATCCACCGCCTTCGGGTCTTCCCAGGTGTTGATGAAGGTCCGGTCGATCACTTCCTGGCCGGGAAAAACATCGGTGATCTGAGGGAACAGCAGACCGCCGCGCTCGGCGAGCACGCTGGTCAGGATGGTGGGGACGCCGAACGCCTTGGCGGCCTTCGCTAGGCCCGCCGTATTGTTGATCACCATCTGCGGTTCGTGGCTGTTCACGTTCGCGAGCTGGTAGGGCTGGTGGTCGATCAGAACGAGGACCGAGTCTTCGGGACGAAGGAGCGACGCAAGGCCATTACGAAAGGTCATGAATACATCCTCTGCTGCCGTTATGTGTGAGGTTGGTCTGCCGGGAGATATGCGACGACAGCGGCACTCCCTGGATGCGGTATTGCCGTTCTCATGCGCGATGGGGTAGTGCCCTTCCGTGCCAAGCTGTGTCGCGAAACGGGGAACGCTGAATGGACATAGAAGAGCTGCGGACATTCGTGGAAATTGCCGATGCCGGAGGCGTTTCCCCCGCCGCGCGCCGGCTCGGCGTTTCCAAGTCGATCGTCAGTCGGCAGCTTGCTCGCATTGAAGCGGAACTTGGCGTGCAGCTTCTCGCACGAACCACGCGCGGCGCTGCGCTCACCGAAGCGGGAGTCGCGTTTCGCGACCATGCAGCGCGAGCTTGCGCCGAGATCGACGCGGCCAGGGAACTGCTCCTGCCTGATGGCGAGCTTTGCGGCCGCTTGCGCATTGCGGCGCCTCTGACTTTCGGCCCAACGCACCTGGCGCCTGTGCTCGCGGACTTGGCGCGACGTCATCCGCAGCTCCACGTCCATAGCGTCTACAGTGATCGCTTCGTCGATCTCATCGCCGAAGGTTTCGATTGTGCGATCCGGTTTGGCTATCTTCAGGACTCGAACCTGATCGCGCGGCACGTCGGGCCCATTTATGGAAAGTTAGTCGCGAGCCCGGACTATATCAAAGCGCATGGCTCACCCGAGACGCCGGACGAACTCGTCGACCATCAGGCTCTCATGCAGGGCACCGAAGCCTGGCAATTCATGGATGGCGACAAGACAATCACGGTGCGCCCGCAAGGGCGCTTCAAGGCCGACAACGGCGCAGCTCTTGTCGCCGCCGCATTGGCAGGACTCGGTATCGCCTGGCTCCCGGGCGGCATCACCGACGACTACATCGCCTCCGGCGCGCTGGTTGCGGTCATGACACGCTATCCACCACCGCCGGCAGGTGTCTATGTCATCCGCCCGCCAAGTCAGCATCCCGCACGGAAGGTGCGGGTTCTTACCGAAATGCTGATCGCGTGTTTTGAAAAGGCCCCGCGCCCTGCGGATGTCGGTCACTAACGCACGAATCAAACGGATGGTGCGCAGGGACCGGCCGAGGCTTAAGTCGCGCGCGGCTTATTAAATCTCGATTTCGGTGCCGAATTCGACGACCTGTCTGGTCGGTACGTCGAAGAAAGCAGCGGAGCGTTCGGCGTTCCGCTGCAGGAACGCGAATACGGTTTCGCGCCACACCGCCATGCCGGCGACCTTGTCGCTGGGGATGATGGTCTCGCGGCCAATGTAATAGGTGATGTCGGCGAGGTCGATGCCGGGTAACTTGCCCTGTTCGCACGCCAGACTCAGTCCGTCGGAAATCGTCGGATATTGTATGAAGCCGTAATGCAGGATGACGCGCGTGATCCCTTCGATCACTTCGATGATCTCGGCGCGATCGGCATCCGGGACGCGCGGCACTTCGGAGATCTGCACAGTCACCAGAATGACGCGCTGATGCAGAACGTGGTTGTGCTTGACGAATTGCGTTAGAGCCAGTGGCACGCCATTCGGCGTGGATGCAAGGAACGCCGCGGTGCCATTGAGCCGCGCATGGCACCGACTGACGGCTGTCTCGATCAGGTCTTCTTCGGGCTGACGCAGCTTGGCTCGGGCGCTTTCGACGAGTTTGACACCGCTGCGCCATGTCAGCATCAGGAACGCCACAGCCGCCGCCAGGATTAGCGGAAACCAGCCGCCTTCGAACAGCTTCGTGGAATTGGCGGCGAAGAAGATGCAATCGATGATGAAGAAGAAGCCGTTCACCGACACGACGAGAAGCGGCGGATAGCCCCATTGCAGCGCGACCAATGCCGCGAGCAGTGTGGTGATCGCCATCAGCAGCGATACGGCGATGCCATAGGCGCCTGCCAGCGCGTCCGATGTGCCGAAGCTGAGTACGGCGGCCAGCGTCGCCGCCGCCAGCAACCAGTTCACCAGCGGCACATAGATCTGGCCCATGGCGTGGCTGGTGGTGTGCCGGATCTGCATCCGCGGCAGGAAGCCGAGCTGGATCGATTGCTGTGTCAGCGAGAACACACCGGAGATGATGGCTTGCGAGGCGATCACCGTCGCGACAGTGGCAAAGGCCACCAACGGATAGTGCAGCCAGTCAGGCGCCAGTTGATAGAACGGGTTGTTGACGGCGGTGGGGTCGGCGATCAGCAGTCCCGCCTGGCCGAAATAGTTCAGCACGAGCGCTGGCAGGGCGATGGCAAACCATGCAAGCCGGATGGGAATCCGTCCGAAATGGCCCATATCGGCATACATCGCCTCACCGCCGGTCACGGCAAGGAAGGCGGCGCCGAGAATGGCAAAGCTGATGTGGAAGTCCTGATGGATCAGGAATTCGAAGGCATAGAGCGGACTGACGGCAGCAAGCACGCCGGGCGATTGCACGATGCCATGGATGCCAAGCAGCGCGAGCACGGCGAACCAGCCCAGCATCACCGGCCCGAAGATGCCGCCGATGAAACCGGTACCTTTGCTCTGCATCAGAAACAGCCCGATCAGAATGATGACGGTGAGCGGCACCACGGCCGGCGCAAGTGATGGTGCATCGACCTTGAGGCCTTCAATCGCTGACAGCACGGAGATCGCCGGTGTGATGGCGCCGTCACCATAGAGCAGGGCGGCGCCGACGAGACCGACGACCAGGAGATGTATGCGCCACGTGCCCGGCTCTGCGTTACGCGCGTGGAGCAGTGCCAGTAGCGCGACGATGCCGCCTTCGCCGCGATTGTCGGCGCGCAGAATCAGAAGCGCGTATTTCAGAGAGATAATCAGGATCAACGCCCAGAGGATCAACGATACCACGCCGAGCGTTGCTTCGGGCGTGAGAGGCCCGCCATGGGCCGCTGCCTTCACGGCTTCCTTGAGTGCATAAAGGGGGCTGGTGCCGATATCGCCATAGACGACGCCGAGCGCGCCGATCGTTGCCGTGAGAGGAAGTCCGCCAGAGTGGCCTGGCGATGCGGCTGGGATGGCGGTCACTGGCAGCCCTCACGGGACTCGCGCTTTCACGATCGCGCTTGACCAGCAGTCTGCGACGTTGCGTCGCGAATTGCTATGAAATTAGTTGAAGCAGGCGTCGCGAGAATTTCACTGAACTAGGCATCGCGCACGGTGGGGGAGTGTAGTTCGATTGCCCCGATGAAGTATCAGTACACCCCGGTAGTGGCCGGGGCGCGGTATCCTTTGCCGCTTAGCGACGCTCGGTGGTCACGAGGCGGACTTCGCGGACAGTGACCGTCTTGCTGGCTGCGTTACGCAGGCAGGAGGCCTCGAAGTTCGGCCAGGCCTGCTCGGAGCAGTTGCGACCTACCGTGTGGATGTCCAGGCGGTCGGCCTTGGCGAGGGCCACCGGCACCGACGCCTCGACCTTCGGGGCGAAGCCCGGCAAAACGGTGAGGGCGGCTGCGATGAAAGCTGCGACGGCAACTGCTGAGAGAGTCTTGATCATGACGGTCCCCTGTCATTCGGGCCGTTTTGGCCCGGTTTGTTTGTCGCTTCCTGTGCTTGCCTGATTAATCAGACCCGGTTTCAGGAAGTTGTCGTGTCCGGGCAAAGTGGTTTCATCCGGCCCGGTTTGTGTTTCGTCCGTAGCGCCTGACGACATATGAGGCTGGAAAGCCCAATGTTTTCAGTATCGTCGCTGCTTACCCAGTAGACGCGCTGACCTGCCTTCGGGTTCGAATCCGGAGCAAAAATAAACACCGGTTATTTGACCCCGGTGGGCTGAACCAAGTCGGCTTGCGGCTCGAACGGGGGCGGGGTAGGAGGGGGAATGCCCCGTATCGCGCTTTATCCCGGTTCATTCGATCCCGTCACCAATGGCCATCTCGATGTGGTCCGCCATGCCGTTGGCCTGTGCGACAAGCTCGTGGTCGCGATCGGCGTCCACCCTGGCAAGAAGCCGCTGTTCTCGACGGACGAGCGGCTGGACATGGTGAAGCAGGTGTTCGGACCGCTGGCCTCGGCCGCCGGCTGCGAATTCGACTGCACGACCTATGACAATCTCACCACCACACTGGCGCAGCAGATCGGCGCTACCATTATGATCCGCGGGCTGCGCGACGGCACCGATCTCGATTACGAGATGCAGATCGTCGGCATGAACGAGACCATGGCGCCGGATGTGCAGACGGTCTTTCTTCCGGCCTCGGTCAGTGTCCGCCCGATCACCGCCACACTGGTCCGGCAAATCGCCGCGATGGGCGGCGACGTTTCGGCTTTCGTCCCGGACGCGGTTGCCAAGAGCCTCAAGTCCAAATTCGCCGCTTAAACAAACGCCGGCTAACCGGCTTTCTCTGATCCGGAGTTTCCATGATCCGTATAGTCGCACTTGCTGCCGCGCTGATGTTCGCGGCTCCCGCTTTCGCGCAGGCTCCGGCAGCCCTTCCGGCTGGCCTCGACAAGGCCAATTCGGTCGTGATCGACACGACCAAGGGCCGGATCATCATCAAGCTGCGCACCGATATCGCCCCGCAGCACGCCGAGCGTATCAAGCTGCTCGCCCGCGAAGGCTACTACAACAACGTACCGTTCCACCGCGTGATGGACGGCTTCATGGCGCAGACCGGTGACGGCAAGAACTTCAACGGCACCGGCGGATCGAAGTATCCGAACCTGAAGGCCGAATTCTCGCAGGTGCCGTACAAGCGCGGCGTCGTCGGCATGGCACGTGCCGGCGATCCGGATTCGGCGAATTCGCAGTTCTTCATCATGTTCGCCGAAGGTTCGTCGCTGAACGGCAAATACACCGTGGTGGGCGACGTCGTCGCCGGCATGGACGTGGTGGACAAGCTCAAGAAGGCGCCTCCCGGCTCGGCCAGTGGTGCCGTGACCGACCCTGACAAGATGGTCAAGGTTCAGGTCGCTTCCGACATCAAGTGAGCATCATGATGCCGCGATGCAGGGTGATTGCTCTGCTCGCGGCATTATTGCTGTCCGGCGTCCTTCAGGCGCATCCGGCATCGGCGCAGTCTGAAGGCGTGAGCACGCTGGAGGGCATGTTCGGAAGGCTGAAAGCGTGCTGGCATCCGCCCGCCTTGCCGCGAGGCCATCCGGGCATGGAGATCACGGTGCTGTTCAGCTTCAAACGATCCGGTGAACTTCTCGGAAGGCCGCGAATTACCTTCGAGACGCCGGATGCCTCCGAGGCCGACAGCGTTGCCTACCGAACGGCTGTGATGGAGACATTGCAACATTGCACGCCGATGCCATTTACCGGGGGCCTGGGCGACGCGGTCGCTGGACGCCCCTTCCGAGTGCGGTTTGACGACCGTCGAAACCAACCCAAACCAGTAGAGAGACGAGCATGGCTGTTACCGAGAATACTTTGATCCTTGAAACCACCCAGGGTCCCGTCACCATCGAGATGCGTCCGGATCTGGCACCTGGCCATGTCGCCCGTATCAAGGAGCTCGTGCGCGAAGGCTTCTACGACGGTATCGTCTTCCATCGCGTTATCGACGGCTTCATGGCGCAGACCGGCTGTCCGCAGGGCACCGGCACCGGCGGTTCGGGCAAGAAGCTGAAGGCCGAATTCAATAACGAGCCGCATGTGCGCGGCACGTTGTCGATGGCCCGCGCGGCCAGCCCGGATTCCGGCGACAGCCAGTTCTTCATCTGCTTCGACGACGCGTCCTTCCTCAACAAGCAGTACACTGTCTGGGGCAAGGTCACCGAGGGCATGGAGAACGTCGACAAGATCAAGCGCGGCGAGCCGGTGCAGAACCCGGACAAGATCGTCAAGGCGCATATGGCTGCCGACGCGGCTGCCTAAGTTAAGCTCCTCCCTCACGTTCGTCATGCCCGGGCTTGTCCCGGGCATCCACGTTTTATAGGCATCAACACCAAGGCGTGGATGGCCGGGATAAGCCCGGCCATGACGGAGTGGGAATAACTACAAACCCATGCGTACCGACCTCTTCGACTTCGAACTTCCGGCCGAGAACATCGCGCTGCGGCCTGCCAGCCCGCGCGACGCCGCGCGGCTACTTGTCGTTCAGCCGGGTATCGGCGTGCAGGATCATGTCGTCTCGGATCTGCCGACCTGGCTGAAGCCCGGCGATCAGCTCGTCGTCAACGACACCAGGGTTATCTCGGCGCAGCTCAGCGGCCGCCGCATCGGCCGTGACACCGAACCGAAGATTGACGCAACGCTGATCAAGCGCCTCGACGGTTCGCGCTGGCAGGCGCTGGTGCGCCCAGCCAAGAAGCTCGTCGAAGGCGATATGGTGCGCTTCGGCAATGAAGGCCGCGTCTGCCTGCTTGGGCACCTCGACGCCCAAGTCGAACACAAGGGCGATGCCGGCGAGATCATCTTCTCTTTCTCGTTTCACGGCCCGGCGCTGGATCAGGCGATTGCCGAACTCGGCGCGCCGCCGCTGCCGCCTTACATCGCCGGAAAACGCGCTCCGGACGAGCGCGACACCGCCGACTATCAAACCATGTTCGCCGCCAATGACGGCGCCGTCGCCGCACCGACGGCGGGACTGCATTTTACGCCGGCACTGGAAGCCGCTCTGAAGGCGCGCGGCGTCGGCCTGCATCGCATCACGCTGCATGTCGGAGCCGGGACGTTCCTGCCGGTAAAGGTCGACGACACAGCCGAACACAAGATGCATTCCGAATGGGGCACGATCTCGCGCGCCACGGCGGATGCGTTGAACGCAGCGCATGCGGCCGGCGGACGCGTGGTTGCCGTCGGCACGACCTCGATGCGTCTGCTGGAAAGCGCGACGTCCAAGGACGGCGTTATTCATCCGTTCGCCGACGAGACTGCGATCTTCATCACGCCCGGCTATTGCTTCCGCGCCGTCGATATCATGCTCACGAATTTCCATCTGCCGCGTTCGACGCTGTTCATGCTGGTCTCTGCCTTTGCCGGCATGGATACGATGAAGCAGGCCTATGCCCATGCCATCGCAACCGGCTATCGTTTCTATTCATACGGCGACGCCAGTCTGCTGTTTCGGGACACAAGCAATCAATGACCGTCGCCAATCATTTCGAACTGCTGCGCACGGACGGCACGGCACGCAGGGGCCAGCTGACGACGCCGCATGGCGTGGTCCGCACACCGGCCTTCATGCCGGTGGGCACCCTCGGCGCGATGAAGAGCTTGCACTGGCGCGATGTGCGCGATGCCGGCGCCGATATCGTGCTGGGCAACACCTATCACCTGATGCTGCGTCCAGGGGCCGAACGCATCGCGTCGTTCGGCGGCCTGCAGAAATTCACGACCTGGAACGGTCCGATGCTGACCGACTCCGGCGGTTTCCAGGTGATGTCGCTGGCACAGCTGCGCAAGGTGACCGAGCAGGGCGTCACCTTCCGGTCGCACATCGACGGCGCGAAGTTCGAACTGACGCCGGAACGGGCCATCGAAATCCAGCGGCTGCTGAATTCGGACATCGCGATGCAGCTCGACGAATGCGTGCGGCTGCCCGCCGAACACGCCGACATCGACCGCGCCATGCAGCTGTCGCTGCGCTGGGCCGAACGCTGCAAGCGCGCCTTCGAGACGGCGCCGGACGGCTACATGCTGTTCGGCATTGCGCAGGGCGGCGACGTACCAGCACTGCGCCGTGCCAGCGCGCAGGGACTCATCGACATCGGCTTTCACGGCTATGCGATCGGCGGTCTTGCCGTGGGCGAACCGCAGGCAGTGATGCTGGCGATGATCGAGGAGGTGGTTCCGATCCTCCCCTCGGACCGGCCGCGCTATCTGATGGGCGTCGGCACGCCGGATGATATGCTGGAAGCGGTGGCGCGCGGCGTCGACATGTTCGACTGCGTGATGCCGACGCGTAACGGCCGCCACGGTATGGCCTTCACCCGCCACGGCCAGATCAATATGCGCAACGCCCGGCATCAGGACGATCCGCGTCCGCTGGATGAAGAGAGCACCTGGCCGGCCGCGCGAGACTATTCGCGCGCCTATCTGCATCACCTCGTGCGCTCCGGCGAAACGCTGGGCGCGATGCTGCTGTCGGAAATCAACATCGCCTATTACCAGAGCCTGATGCAAGGTATCCGCGCAGCCATCGAGGCCGGAACGTTCGAAGAGTTTCGGGCGCATACGCGTGAGGGCTGGGCTCGCGGCGACATTCCGCCGCGGTAACCGCTCGTCGCGTGTGGAGAAAACACTAACCTGTCCATCAACCTGTCAGGTTCATCGATCGTTTGTCTCGCGGTAACCGGCCGCAAGCATTTCCATAGCCTTGTATTGCCGGAAAAACCTGCGGCTGGGCCGGGCCGGGAATCCTGCCCACCGCTCTCCTGCGGGCACGTCGCGCGTGACGCCGCTTGCTCCGGCTATCTGTGCGCCGTCGCCGATCGTCAGATGAGGAGCAATTCCAGTCTGGCCGCCTATTGCAACAAAACTCCCGAGAGTTGCGGACCCGGCAATTCCGACTTGCGCGGCGATGAGGCAGTGTCTGCCAATCGTCACGTTGTGGGCGACCTGTACGAGGTTATCGAGCTTCGTCCCTTCGCCGATAGACGTGTTACGGGTCGACCCGCGATCGATGGTCGTGTTTGCGCCTATTTCGACGCAGTCCTCAATAATGACGCCTCCGACCTGAAGAATTTTGATATGTCCGCCTTTGTCGGGCACAAATCCGAAGCCGTCCTGCCCGATCGATACGCCTGGATGGACAATGACGTGATTGCCGACAGTTGCGTGCGCAATGATAGCGCCGGCGCCGACCGAGCTATGGCTCCCGATGGCGACGTCTGGACCGATCACGGCGTTTGACCCGATATAAGTACGTTCACCGATCCTGGCCCGGGGACCGATCACTGCGCCGGGATCGATGGTAGCCCCGGCATCGATGATGGCCGAAGCATGAATCGTGGCGTTCGGAGAAATGCCGTCGGTCTCGAAAAGTGACCCCGGGATAGCCGCCCCTGGATAGAGCAGGGCGAGGATTCTCGAGTAAATCAAATACGGCTGAGGTGTCACAAAAGAGTAGGTCTCCTTTGGAACGGACGCGCTGAAGCGCGGGGAGACGAGACAAGCGCCCGCATTCGTCTGCCTCAAGGCCTCAAGATACTTGTGATTGTCCATATAGCTGAGCTCGCCGCGGCGCGCTGTCTCTAGCGCTGCTCCAGCCGAAATGAGGAAATCTTTTGTAACAAAAAGTAAGCCCGCGATGCCTGCGACCTCACTAGCGGTGATCGTGCGCTTAGGCACGAAGAAGGGAATTTGACCGGTCATGACCGACTCCAGTGCGGGTATCCCCTCGACCCGAGAGACGGCTTCTCCGCTGTAGACCCGACAGCTGGTTAGCACGGCTTGGGAACATCAGAAATGGCGAAGGTGTGACTGCGGCGTGGTCGTTACTTGGTGCACGCGTGACGGTGCAGAAATCGTTTGCGCGGATTGCTGGCCTTAACGCTTGCCAATGCTGCGCCGACGCCCGTCGCAACGATATGCTGGCTAGCTTCGGTGCGAGCGGCTGCTTTTGTGGAGCGTCAATGACGCATGGGCGATGCTGGCAGCGTTCGCCTTACTGGGCGTATTGGTTGTGCCATTCGCGTGGAAAGCAGACCTGGACGGGCAAGCAGAGGAGCGGAGAATGTGATAGTCGCGATCGGCGTCTCCCTCGGATCGCGGAGCAATCCAAGATCGGTTTACGCGGGGTCCACGCGAACAGCGCTAGTTGCAGACCGTCCGGCGAAATGCATGCTTGGTCACAAAGCCATAGCCGCATGTATCGCAGGTCCAGAGATAGCTGACGACGTCGTCGGTGAGAAAGGCCGACGCCTCGGCAGCAATCATCGAGTCCGCACAAACCGGGCAGGTGGGAAGATCGCTGCCACGCGGCGCGGGATGGGACGTTTTGGTCGTACGGACTTCAGCTGATGCTGACATCGTGACCTCCTTCGTCGTCTCATCGGACATGACACGATCCTAATCCGATTTGTTTGACCGTGTCGCAACACAAATGCGTTGCTTTGAAGTTTTTTAAGTCGCGCATGTTTGTGCCGCAGCGCGGTCACCTTTGTGCGATGCCACGTGCGTCACGAAGAATGCGTCGGTTACGATGAATGACATTTGTAAAATTTGCTGACATTGCCGGTCGTACAGCAGAGGCGAGTAGCTGCCACATCGCACCCTTGGTGCGGACGCATCTTCGGCGACACCGTGCAAGCGATTGTGCAGCCGCTCAGCTGGCGCTATCTCTCGATGGAAACGTTGGAAGGAATCTGACCCCGATGTCACAGCCCCCGCGACGCCCGCGCACGCTCCAGGATGCCCGTACCGAGGCGGAGGCGGCGTTCAAGAAGACGACCACGAAGCCGGTCGAGGCGCCGGTTACCAAGGCCGCCGTTCCCGGCGTGCGCGAACTGGTGTCGCTGCGGATCGATCAAGATGTGCTGGAATATTTCCAGCAGGACGGGCCGGGCTGGCAGGACCGCATGAACGACGCGCTGCGCAAGGCGGCAGGGAAGTAACCCCGGGCAGCCGGAGCCTCTCCCTCCCGGCGACGTAGCGCTGAGCGCTGCATCGCGTCCGGACGGGGGGAGGCAGGCCCTCAGCGATTGAGGAAGCCGCCGACGACACCGCCGATGAAGCGGCCGGGCAGGGCTGGATCGACAGCAGGCGCCGCTTGCTGGGCGGGGGCGCTACGCCGCACGGGCGGAGCTTCCTCATAAGCTTGCTGTTGCACCTGACGGCGCACCGGCTGCGCTGGCTTCGGTGCGGGCGCCGGTTCCTCGGTCAGGGTCACGGCCTCGGTGAGTAGAGCGGCGTGCTGCACCTTGTTGAGATAGCCCGACGTCGGGTAACCGCGTGCCGCCTGCCAGCGCTGAATCACCACGCGGGTTGGCGCGTCGAACGCGCCGGTCGCCTTGGTGTCGAAACCGAGGCCGTTGAGACGACGTTGCACGTCGCGGCGCTTGACCTTGTCGAGGCCGATCTTGTCCTCGGTGAGCTGGTTGGCTTCCTCGGTAAACACGGCCTTGTCGACGCCCGGAGCGGCGGTACGCGGCGCGGTGGCGGCTTCCTGCAGCGCGGCAATACGGGCGAGGGCGAGCGGCTTGAATTGGCCGTTCGGGTACATGGAGATGTAGGCGTTCAGTTCCTCCGGCCGGTTCGAGTCCTTGATCGAGCGCCAGAACTCAAGCTCGACATCGGAGCCGGCGGTGGCGGCTGCTGGCATGGTGGCGGTGGGGCTGGCCGCCGCAACGGCGACCTGCGCCTGCACGTCCGGATTGAGATAGACCGCACCGATCAGGTTGGTGTGGCCCCAGGGCAGCTGGCCCTTGTTGGTTTCTTCCTGTACCTGCGCACGCACTTTGGTCATGGCCTGCTGGATCTCGGCGCCGGGCGTGGTGATGTTGTTGAGCAGCGCGCGGGTGAACGGGCTGTTGCTTCCGCTCTTGCCGTCTAGGGCGGTCTGGCCGGGGCTGGTGGCGAATGCGATCAGCGTGCCTTCGCCGGACTTCATCTCCGCGAGGCCGGACGACACAGCGACGCTGCGCGTGGCAGATCCGCTGGAGCGGATTTTGGCGGCAAACGGATTGTCGCGGCAGGCATCGAGGAACACCAGCTTCACCTTGGCGTCGCCCATGGTCTGATCGAGGGTAGTCTCGACATTGATCGCCGCGCCGAGCTTGACGTCCATCTCGGATTTCAGATTGGCATCGGTCGGCAGTAGGTAGTTGATGTTGTTCACCGAGATGCCGTGGCCGGCATAGAAGAACACCGCGACATCGGCGCCTTGCGCCTTGCGTCCGAAATCGAGCAGCTTTTCCGTCATGCCGTCGCGCGTCAGGTTCGATCCTTCGATGACGTCGAAGCCGACATTGCGCAGCGCGCTCGCCATCGCCTTCGCGTCGATCGGCGGGTTCGGCAACGGATCGACATTCTTGTAGCTGCCATTGCCAACGACGAAAGCGACGCGCTTGTCGGCGAGCGCTGCATCCGCGCTGAACAGGATGGACAGCGCAGACAGGGCAAAAGCGAAATGGCGCACGATACGATCTCCCCCACGAATCCGGTCATTCGACCCTAGACACATTGGGAAAAGTACCAATTGCGGGCGTGCGCCAAAATGTCGAGACACGCACTCGGAGAATAAAATCGAGAAATGGACCCCGATGCGTCAGGCAGTCGCACGAATTGGCGGACGATCGGTGCTGAGCAGATTCAGTGTGTTCCCGGCGAGGATCAGCGCCGCGCCCAGTAGCGTGAACATGTCGAGCCGTTCAGAATAGAGTAACCATCCGATGGTGGCACTGAGTGGTACGCGCAGGAAGTCCATCGGCACGACCACCGTCGCATCGGCGTAGAGCATCGCGCGCGCCATGCAGAAGTGGGAAAACGTGCCGCAGAGGGCGACCACGACAAGCCAGCCCCAGACATAGGCCGACGGCCATTGCCAGGCATAGAGCGCGGGGAAAACGCCGGCCACCGACTGCACCACGATCATCCAGAAGATGATCTTCAGCGCGCTGTCCGTCCGCGTCAGCGACTTGATCAATGTGATCGATATGCCGAAGCCGAACGCGGCGGCCAGCGCGATCAGCTGACCGGGATTGACGGCGCCGGTGGTCGGGCGAACGATGACGATCACGCCGATCAGGCCGAGCACGATGGCGACGATCTTCCAGAGCGTCATGCGCTCGCCGAGAAAGAACGCCGCCATGATCGCGATCCAGATCGGCATGGTGAACTCGATGGAGACGAGCTGGCTCAGCGGAATGAGCGTGAGTGCGTAGAACCAGCCGAGCTGCGCGCCGTAATGCACGAGGTTGCGCGATACATGCGCCAGCGGGCGCGTGGTTCGCATGGCGCGAAAGCCGCCGTTGAAATACAGGATCGGCAACAGCATGACGAAGCCGAAGACGGATCGGATCTCCATCACCTGGAAGACATTGAGTTCGCGCAGCGTCTCGCGACCGCCGATGGCGACGAACAGCATCAGAAGCAGCCAGCCGGACATCCACAGCGCGGCCCGGGCCTTCGACGGGGGGCGATCCATAATCCCTGAGAACCAGTTTCTTGCGCTGCAACGATTCACGCAGCGGTGTAGCTTTACGGACAGGCTCTATCGGCGACATCGCCGGGCTTTGCAACGGACGAATCCGGTGGGGCTGCGTTGCGGGCGGATGGTTCCGGACGCTCTTCGGCGTAGCGCATAGAGGCAAAACAAAACCCCGGCTGTTTGAAACAACCGGGGTTCGAATTCCAAACGTGCGGAACGATCAGCTGCGGCTGAGCGAAATGCTGGCGCCCTTGAACTGGCCTTCGGAGGTGATCGAGACCTGCTGCTTGTTGCCGGTCGTCGTCAGGATCAGCTTCGCGCTGAAGGCTGGCGATGAAACGTCAACATTGAACTTGCCAGCGGTTGCCCGGCCCTCAAGCGATCCTGTCACGCCGCGGGTCGTCTCAGCCCAGCTGCCAGACAGCTCGCCGCCTTTAGCCTTCACGTCGCTCTTCAGCTCGAACTTGTAGCTGTCGCTGGCGCAGAGCAGGGACTGGTTCAGCCCCGTGCCGTCGCCGCTCACGGCATAGGTCGCCTTGCAGCGAATGCGCTCTTTGGAGCCGTCCTCGAGCGAGATCGTCCCGTTGCCCGACCATACACCGGCCATACCGGCGAACGGCGCTGACTGGGCATATGCCGACGCAGACGTCAGACCGAGCGCCGCGCAGAGCACCGCGGTCCGAACGAGCGAACGCGGAGAGGTCGAGTTAGGCATCATGGGGAGCATTCCTGGTTGGGGATTACTGACGCGAAGCTTCCCACCGGCCGCTGCAGGGGACGCCGCCCGAAGCGCCGTTCCACTTGCCCGATCCGGTGTTGCCGGACAGCTGGCCGTTGGCGAAAGCAGGCCCGATCGACACGCGCACGGTGCCTTCGCGGCCAACCTTGCCGTTGACGTCGGCGCCAGGCGCAGTGATGCGGCCTTCGGTGACGGTCAACGGATAGCGAGCCGTCGGCTCGCAGCTGCCGGTCTTGGTAACAATGGTCACGTTCCAGAGCCCGTCATAGGCATTGTCGGCAGCTGCGAAAGCTGGAGCTGCCGAAACCAACGCTGCGCTGGCAATCAGCGAAGCGGACAAGGCGGAACGGATGCGGTCAAAACGCATTGAATCAAATCCTCGATGTTGTGATGGCCACCTTATTGGGGGGTAATGTGTCCAAAATTTGCTGCGTTGCCGCATAGGCTCAAAACAACTCACGGGATGCAAGCCGCGACGGGCAAATTGGTTCCCTTTATTGACAGATTTGGTTGATTCGGGCGGGTTCCGGCGCCTTTTTAACCAGTTTTGGAGGCTTCTAGGTCAGTTTTGGCGCATTGGTCGCAAATTGCTCGTCCTGATAGGTTGCGGGCAAACGCTTGTGGACAGTCGCGAAGTCCACAACCTCGCCGAGCAACTTGAGGCCCAGCGGCGCCAACGCGCGCTCCCAAAGTTCGCGAGCGGTTTCGCCTTTTTTCACGAAGCACCATTCCTGCGCGGCGATGGCGCCACCGTCCATGACATCGGCAAGGTGATAGATGGTGCCGCCGGCAATCGGGTCGCCTTCCTTGATGGTCCATTCCACGGCAGCGATGCCACGGTGACGGGGCAACAGTGACGGATGGTAGCCAATACCGCCAAGGCTGGCTGCGGCGAGTGCATCTTTGCCGATGCGGGCGTGGCTGTGCGCCGTGATGATCAGCTCGGTGCCCTCGGCGATCTCGGAGGCCACGACGAGCTTCGGATTGGCCTGGACTGTCACCGGGATGCCGGCAGCCTTGGCGGCTGCGGCGAGACGGTCCTCCGCATCTGCAACCACCACGGACGCGATCTCGACGTTGTGAGTCTTCAGCATATCGAGGGTCGTGACGCCGAAGTGTTTGGAGCCGACGAGGGTAATCCGCATGTTCGATTATCCGGTGTTCAGAGGCTGAGAATGGTGTGAAAACCGGAAGTTCCGGCGCGGTTCATTGCGGCGATGGTGGGCGGGGAGGGGATCGAACCCTCGACCAGTCGATTAAAAGTCGAATGCTCTACCACTGAGCTACCCGCCCTAAAGTGCCGTATTGACGAAGCTAAACGGAGGAAACCGACCCTTGCGGGGCGCGGTGAGGCCGATCAGCCACGGCCGCGATGGCGCCCGCAATGCAGCGTATCGCGTGACCGGCTGTGTAAAAGGCGGGTCCGCCGGGGTCAAGGGCAGGGCTTGATGTTATGGACATGAACCGCGCCCCATTGGCGCGGTTCAGCTTGCTTCGCGCTGGGCCTCGGGACGGGACACGTCGATCGGCGGCATCGCTACCGGGCGAAGGCCGATCAGCTCGGCCGTGCGTACCGTCGTGTTGCGCCACCACTGGAAGTCATTGGCGCGCGAATTCTCCAGGATGGCAATCATCACCGCCGACAGGAACGGCAGGCTCTGCAGCACCAGCACGCCGGCGAAGATGTAGATCTCGGTGACCTGCTTGGAGTTGTTGGAGAACACCAGCACGCCACAGCTGATCAGCAGAAGCACACCGATCACGGCCTCCCAGAAGGCCTGGAATTCGATCGACATAGTCGACTTGCCACCCTTGGAGGTCACGGTGAAGGGCAGGTGATCCTTGATCAGGCCATCGGCGACGGCGCGCGATACCGTCCACTGCACCGACATGGCGGCGATCATCGCGCCCAGCATCTGCCACAGGCCGATCTTCACGCGCAGCCGGTACAGGACGATGAAGTGCGCCAGCGAGATCACGAAGGAGGCGATGATCGGCAGCGTCAGGATCTTGTCGGGGATGGCGATATCGGCAAAGGCGATGATCGGCACCCAGATGATGTTGAGGATCGCAACCACGACGCCGAGGCTTTCGGCGCCGAGCCAGTTCAGCCAGCCCATGCCGAATTCGCGCTTCTGGTCCTGGGTCATGCGGCTCGCGCCGGGCATGAAACGGCGCCAGTGCTTCTTGATGATCTGGAAGCCGCCATAGGCCCAGCGATGGCGCTGCTTCTTGAACGCCTCATAGGTGTCCGGCAGCACGCCGTAGCCGTAACGTTCCTTGGTGTAATGCGTCAGCCAGCCATGCTGCATGATGGCGAGGCCGAGATCCGAGTCCTCGCAGATGGTGTCGCCGGCCCAGCCGCCCGCCATGTCCATCGCGGAGCGACGGATCAGGCACATAGTGCCATGGACGATGATCGCATTGGCTTCGTTGCGCTGGACCATGCCGATGTCGAAGAACCCGGCATATTCGCCGTTCATGATGTAGTGCATCAGCGAACGGTCGCCGTCGCGGTGGTCCTGCGGCGCCTGCACGAGGCCGACGCGCGGATCGTTGAAGGCTGGGACGAGATCCTTCAGCCAGTTCGGCTCCACCACATAGTCGGCGTCGATGATGCCGATCACCTCGGCATCCGCCGCGGTGCGATCCATGGCGATGCGCAGGGCACCGGCCTTGAAGCCCTCGACCTTCTCCGCATTGATGAAGATGAAGCGTTCGCCGAGCATGCGGCAATGATCCTGGATCGGCTGCCAATAGGCCGGATCCGGCGTGTTGTTGATGATCACCACGCATTCGAAATTCGGATAGTCGAGCCGGGCGACCGCGTCCAATGTCAGCTTCAGCATGTCCGGCTGTTCGCGATAGGCCGGAATGTGGATCGACACCTTCGGGTATTTCTGTTCGGCGTCTGCAGCGGCACGTAGCTTTTCGCTGCGTTCAGCTGTCAGCAGCCGCAATGGCTTCCGGCCGAAGGCGATAGCCGCGATCTCCTCGATGCGCGCTAACGCGATCAGGAGCAGCGGGATCAGCAGGATGCAGCCGAGTGAGAGGGCGAAGGCCGATCCCCAGACGAAATAGTGGGTCTGCTGATAGGCGAAGATGGTTGCCGCCCAGGCGCCAACGGCATTGGCTGCGGCCGAGAGCACGAGCGCCTGTAGCGCCGTCGCGCCAACGATCTGCAGGATCGGCAGCGACAGCAGAATGCCAACCAGAAGTGCGATGCTGGCGTTCTTCCAGTGGTCCGGATTCACGATCGGACCGGTCCAGGGGAATTTCGGTTCCCGCGACGCGTTGAGAACGCCCCAATAGGGACCGACGCCGCCCTCGAAGAACTTCCATGGCTGATCGATGGCTTCGACGATGTTGTAGTCCATGCCGATCGCTTCGGCGCGGGTCACGAAGTTGCGCAGCACGACGGCCTGCTTGAACGGGCCGGGTATGGCCCTGCGCAGATTATAGCCCTCGCTTGGCCAGCCGAATTCGGCGATCACGATGCGCTTGCCGGGAAAGGTCTCGCGCAGAACGCCATAGAGATGGACGGCCTGATCGACGGCCTGGGTGTCGGTGAAGTTTTCCCAATAGGGCAGGATGTGCGCCGCGATGAAGTCGACCGACGAGGCGAGCTGCGGATTGTCGCGCCAGATGTTCCAGATTTCCCCGGTCGTGACGGGAACCGTGACCTGGCGCTTTACCCGGCGGATATATTCGACGAGGTCCTCAAGCTTGAGTTCATCGCGATACAGCGTTTCGTTGCCGACGACGATGCCGATGACATTCGGGTTCTTTTTCGCCAGCTCAACGGCGGAGGCAATTTCACGCTCGTTGCGATCCGCGTTCTTGTCGATCCAGGCGCCGACGGTGACCTTGAGGCCGAACTCGTTGGCGATGGCGGGCACCATTTCCACACCGCCGGTCGACGAATACAGACGGATGGCGCGGGTGATGGTCGACAGCTTCTTGAGGTCGGCGCGAATCTTCTCGACGGTCGGAATGTTGTCCACGTCGGGATGCGCCGTGCCCTCGAACGGCGCGTAGGAGAGGCTGGGAATCATGCCCTTGAAATCGGGAGCTTCCTGCTTCTCGCGCAATACGCCCCACAGGGCGGCATGAACGGCGGTCACGAACAATAAAACGGCGACGACAGCGCGCATCGCAACTGAACCATAACGGGGCGAGCGTGGCCGGGGAAGCGGACCCGTCCCCGAGGTCCGACCAGTACAACGGTAACGGAGACTATATCCGCCACACGAATTAACAACTCATACGCTGCCGTGGCCTTTTGAGGGCGGCAGCTTATTCAGACACGATTAGGCACCGCCAGCTGAATGCTGTCTGAACAGGGCCCGCCACATTACTTCGGCGCTTCAGCAGGCGGTTTGGCGTCCGGCTGCGGAGCGGCCGCCGGCGCTGCTGCGCCGCCGCCGGCAGGTGCAGGCGTTGCCGGCTGGTTCAGCGCGGCAGGCTGCGGCTGCGCATTCGGATTGATCCAGCAGCCGTGGACGCGGCTGTTCAGGCTGTCCGCAATTTTCGGATCAATCAGAGGTCCGAATTTGACCAGACAGCGGAACGTCGCCTGCACATGACCGCCGGGGCAGCCGAATCGGTCGTAGAGATCGAGGTGACGGAACGCGGTGTCGAGATCGTCGCGCCACATCAGCACCACGACGCGGCGGCCAAGCCAGACGCATTCCGGATTGCCAGCAGGACCATTGATCGCCTGGGTCGCCTCGACGAATTCGTCGGATTTCTTCTGGCTTTCACGGGCAACGTCGGCAGGCGTCACGGGCGCATTTGCCGCAGGCTTCTGATCCTGTGCGCGAACTGGGCCGCTCTGGGCCAACGCGCAGCCAACGCCCAGCAGCAGAGCAAGGCCTGGAACGGCGAGACAACGCAGAACCGCAGATTGGAACCCGAACACCAGTCGACGCATAAAGTCCCCGATAAGTTGGCTGCCAGGCAGTTCTGACGCCCTCGCCAGATGCCGTTTAAATGGGCCCCCAATACGGCGGCGACCACGGCTGAATCCCATGACGGACATTTTTGATTTTGTCCAGCAACGCCGGAAGTTTGTCTGATTTTCGTGGCGTCTCGGGCCGACAAGTCCGTGATTGCCGGCATGATGCACTTGGCAGATTGGCGATGACCGGCTAATCGACGGACGACTTTGGAGGACGGAACCAATTTCCACCCGCACGCCGCTGGCGCTTCTCATCCTTTCCCTTGGTACGATCGCAGCGGTTTGGTGGTGGCTCGCCACGCCGGTCACGCTGGTGCGCGCGCCGATTGATCCCGCCGCCAAACTGGAGTGCGTCTCCTATGCGCCGTTCCGCGGCGAGCAAACGCCGCTGAACTCGACCGCCATCATTCCGGCGAGCCAGATTGCCGCCGACATGGCGCAACTGGCGCAGATCACCAAATGCGTGCGGACCTACTCGATCGACAACGGTCTCGACCAGGTGCCGGAACTGGCCGGCAAGGTCGGACTGAAGGTCATTCAGGGCGTCTGGCTCGGGAGCAACCGGCTCAAGAACCTGGCGCAGATCGCCGGCGTCGTGGACCTCACCAAGCGCTTTCCGAACGTGATCAGCAGCGTGGTCGTCGGCAACGAGGTGCTGTTGCGCGGCGAGATGACGGCTGCCGATCTCGTCGGCAATATCCGCTCGGTGAAGGCGCAGGTCGGCAAGATCCCCGTGACCTATGCCGATGTCTGGGAGTTCTGGCTGAAGAATCGCGAGATCTATGACGCGGTCGATTTCGTCACGATCCACATCCTGCCCTATTGGGAGGACTTCCCGATTCGCGCGAAGAGCGCCGCCGCCCATGTGGACTCGATCCGCAAGCGTCTCGCCGTGGCGTTTCCATCCAAGGAAATCCTGATCGGCGAAACAGGCTGGCCGAGCGCCGGGCGGATGCGCGATGGCGCGTTGCCGTCGCGCACCAACCAGGCACGGGTCGTGTCCGAAATCCTCGATCTGGCCAAGCGTGAGGGATTCCGTGTCAATCTGATCGAAGCCTATGACCAGCCGTGGAAGCGCGACCTTGAAGGTACAGTCGGCGGCTATTGGGGCCTGATCTACGATGAGCCGCGTGAATTGAAGTATCCACCGGGCGTTCCGATTACCAATTATCCGTCGTGGAAGCTGCAGATGGGGCTCGGCATGGGCTTGAGCTTCCTGGTTTTCGTGACGGGCATGTTGACGCTCCGTCGACGGCCATGGTCGCCGCGTCTGTCGGCCTGGCTGACCGTTGCCGTATCGGCCACGGTGGCCGGCGTCCTGCTGGGCGTTGCCGCAGACAAGCTGATCTATGAAAGCTATGGCGTCGGCCGCTGGATCCAGTGGAGCGCGCTAATGGCCGCCGGTGTCGCGTCGCCGCTGCTGTGCGCCTACGCGACGATGTCCGGTCGCTCGCTGCCAACCTTCCTCGAACTCGTCGGGCCGAGCCGGTTCCTGGCCCGTTCGTGGTCGACCGTCCTGCTCGGGCTGACCTTGGCTGTGGCGGCGCTGATCGGCGCCGAGACCGCGCTCGGTTTCGTGTTCGATCCGCGTTACCGCGACTTTCCGTTCGCCGCGCTGACCATGGCGGTCGTGCCGTTTGCCGGACTGATGGCCGTCAACCGTCCGCAGGAAGGCGTACGGCCGATCGCCGAGTCGGTGTTCGCCGGAGTGCTCGTGCTGTCGGCTGTGTATATCGGCTTCAACGAAGGGCCGGATAACTGGCAGTCGCTGTGGACCTGCGCGATCTATTTGCTGTTCGGCATCACGCTGTGGCGGGCGCGGGCCGTGCAAAGCCCAGAATGAGCAGGCCGATCGCGATGCCCGACAGGGCGACATTGTAGAGCACGATCCCGAAACCGGCTGCGATCAGCGCGACGGTGATCAGCACGATCGATGGCCGCAGAAGATTCAGCGTCGCAATGACGATCGCGGCGATGCCGAACACCGAATTCTTGAACAGATAGGTCATCACCAGCCGGCTCTTGCACAGGGTGCTCTGCAGGCCTGCGTCGCAGGCGAGCGCGGTCGTCGACAATTCGATGGCCAGATAACGCAGATAGATGGCGTAGCCGACGGACAGGAAGCCGACGATGAGAAGCCATTGCACCTGACGGGCGGTGAGCTTGAACGGATCTTTTTTCATGCGGAAACCATGGTTCAAAACGCGGTGCGGAACAACCCGGCATGCGGTCGCGGTGAGAGATCGGACCTAGATAACACTTTAGCCGCGCACGCCAAGAGATTGAAAATCTGATCTTTTGGTCTTTAACGCAGACCCAGTAACGAGGTCAGCGACGATTGCGGCTTGGGCGGCGCAACTTCTTCAACGGGCTTGGGCGGCGGCGCTTGTTCGGTGCGTTCCTGTGGCTTGGGCGCGGCGCGCCTGCGTGGCGCCGGCCTGACTGGTACGGGCGCAGCTTCCGCGGGTGCCGTCTCGGCTTTCGCAGCAAGGCGTTGGCCATCAAAGATTGACGTCTCGCAGGGCCGGCTGCTCTCGGTCAGCGCGGCGCAGATCTTCGCGGCGGCTGCAGCATCGCTGAGCGGACCGGCAACAAGGCGCAGTTGCATGCCGAGTCCGGTCGGGCGTTCCTTCACCATCATGATCGGGCGCAGTCCGTTCAGCGCGCGAGACTTGGACATGCCGCGCCAGATTGCGCGCAGGCCGTCCACCGAATTCGCGCCGCCGATATCAACGCCGAACTCCGTGCGGGCGACCGGCGTCGCCACAGCTTCGACGGCTGCGGGGGCGGGCTCGGGCGCGGCCGGTTGAACCGATGCCGTTGTCTCCGGAACGGCCGGAGAAGCTTCGATGGTCGATGCCGGTTCGCTCAATTTGGCGGCCGCAGCATCGGGCGGTGCCGTCATCGATTTCCATGCAACGAGCGGCGTAGAGGCTGGTGGATTGATTGTCGATGAAGCCGCTGCTTGCGCCGGTTTGGCGGGTGTCGTTTCGGCAGGCGGCGCGATGACAGCCACGGGACCGATGACCGGCGTCGACGGAATGCTCGGAAGCTCTGCCGCCGGCTTTGGCTCGGTGGCTGCGGGCGGGGCAACGACGGATGCGGTGACAGGTGGCTGCGGCGCTGGCGTCGTTGTGGCGGCTGTCGGTGTTGGAATGGTCTGGCGCTTGATCGATCCGGTGACTGAATCCAGCCCTTGTTCGACCGAGGTGACGCGGGCATAGAGCCGGTCACGGTCGCTGTTCAGCGTCTCGATGGCCAGCGTCAGGCGCCGGGCCTCGGCCTGGGTCTCCTTGGCAACGAACTGGATCTGCTGCGATTGCCGCGCAAATGCCTCCGATGTCGTGACCTGATCGCGGCGCAACTGGACCTGCGACTGGCTGGCCAGAATGGCAACCACCACCGCGCCCACGGCGGCAACGCCCCAGGAGCCCAGCCGCCACATCAAGCGGCGGTCGACCTTGTCTTCCTCAGCCAGAAATCCGGTCAGCCAGCCGCTATGCTCGGCTGAGAGAGTATCGGCCCACTTGTCGTGCTTATCCGCCATTCGACGTCTGCGTCGCCCCATCGCCCCTGCGAATCACAGTTCAACATTATCAGGAAACCGGCGGGAACCTGAGGTTGTCGGGCCACACGGCGCGCCAAACCGGTTTCCAGATTGGCCCAAAACCATTTAAGACGGCCGCGGCGCATAAGCGCCGCCACAACGGGGATTCGGATGACGGGCAGAACCAGCCTCACCATCGTGCTCGCGGCCGGCGAGGGAACGCGGATGCGGTCCTCGACGCCGAAAGTGCTGCATCAGGTCGCCAGCCAGTCGCTGCTGGGCCATGTGCTCGCGGCAGCGCCTCATGGCGCAGGCTCTGCGCTGGCTGTCGTTGTCGGTCCCGATCGCCAAGATGTGGCGGATGAAGCAAGGCGGGTGCGGCCCGATGCCGCAACATTCGTTCAGCACGAGCGTCTTGGCACCGCCCATGCCGTGCTGGCGGCAAAGGACGCCATTGCAAAAGGCGCGGACGATCTGCTGATTGCCTTTGGCGACACGCCGCTGATTTCGGCCGAGACGTTCGAGCGTTTGCGTGCGCCGCTGAAGGCTGGCGCTGCGCTGACCGTGCTCGGCTTTCGCGCGGCCGATCCGACCGGTTATGGCCGGCTCCTGGTCGAAGGCGATCAACTGGTCGCGATCCGTGAACATGCGGATGCCACACCGGCCGAACGCAAGGTGGATCTCTGCAATGCCGGCGTGATGGCATTCGCCGGCAAGACGGCGCTTGCCATCATCGAGCAGATCGGCACGTCCAATAGCAAGGGCGAATACTATCTCACCGATGCCGTCGAGATCGTGCGCAGCATGGGCTTGCGGGCAAGCGTGATCGAGACGAGTGAGGATGAAGTCCGCGGCATCAACACCAAGGCGCAGCTCGCCGAAGCCGAAGCGATCATGCAGGCGCGGCTGCGTAAGGCCGCGCTCGACGCGGGCGTGACCATCGTCGCGCCGGAGACCGTGCATCTCGCGGCCGATACGACGTTCGGCAACGACGTCACCATCGAGCAGTATGTCGTGATCGGGCCCGGCGTCAGTATCGCTGACGGCGCTGTCATTCACGCCTTCTCGCACATCGTGCAGGCTGCCATCGGCAAGAAGGCCTCGATCGGTCCTTACGCGCGCATCCGGCCGGGAACGTCGGTCGGCGAGGGCGCGCGCATCGGCAACTTCGTTGAAGCCAAGGCGGCCATTCTGGAAGCGGGTGTGAAGGTCAACCACCTGACCTATGTCGGCGACACGCATATCGGTGCCGGCGCCAATATCGGCGCGGGCACCATCACCTGCAATTACGACGGCTTCAACAAGCACAAGACAGTCATCGGCGCCGGCGCCTTTGTCGGTTCGAATTCGTCGCTGGTCGCACCGGTGAAGATCGGTGCCGGCGCTTATATCGGTTCGGGCTCAGTGATCACCCGCGACGTGCCGGACGATGCGCTTGCGGTAGAGCGCAACGAAGTGTCGATGAAGGAAGGCTGGGGCAAGCGCTTCCGCGACAAGAACGCGGCGAATAAGAAGCCGAGGTGAGCGCGCGGTGTTCGGGGTGACGTCAGGTCACCGGGGTCTTCAGGTGCCAGCCGCGGCGGATCGGACGCTTGGCGACAATTTCTTCCTGCGGCGTATGGGGCTCGGCGACATGCGGTTTCACCGCAATATCGCGCTGCGGCGGCGGCCAATGCGCCAGTTTGCTCTGCGACATCTCGACATGTCGCAGCCGTGATCCGGCGATCGATCGGGGGGCTCTTGGGTCTCGCTCCTCCCACATGGACGTCTACTCCGGTCAGGCGTAGATGCTTCCGTAAACACGTTGATGGTTTGTTAAACGCGTCGCGCAAAATGCCCCTACAACCGCGGTAACTTGTCTCAATCGGCAATAATTATTGAGTAACAGTCGATTTGCGATTCTCGCTAAGAGAGTTCCAGTATTTCTGGGCAATTTGATACCACTTGGAGAGATTCACCGCATGTGCGGCATCGTCGGAATTTTGGGACGCGGTCCGGTTGCTGACCAGATCGTGGACTCGCTGAAGCGCCTCGAATATCGCGGCTACGATTCCGCAGGCGTTGCCACGCTGGAAGGCGCGCATATCGATCGCCGCCGCGCCGAAGGCAAGCTGAAGAATCTCGAAGCCAAGCTCGGCAAGTCGCCGCTCGCAGGTCATATCGGCATCGGTCACACGCGCTGGGCGACGCATGGCAAGCCGACCGAAGCCAATGCGCATCCGCACGCCGCCGAAGGCGTTGCGGTCGTGCATAACGGCATCATCGAGAATTTCCGCGAATTGCGTCTCGAGCTCGAAAAGAGCGGCGCTAAATTCGCCAGCGAGACCGACACCGAAGTCGTCGCGCACCTCGTCAGTTTCTATCTGCAGAAGGGCGCATCGCCGGTCGATGCCGTGAAGCAGGCGCTGCCGCGGCTCAGGGGTGCGTTCGCATTGGCTTTCGTGTTCAAGGATCACGACAACCTGATGATCGGTGCCCGCAAAGGCTCGCCGCTCGCGGTCGGCTATGGTGACGGCGAGATGTATCTTGGCTCCGACGCGATTGCGCTGGCGCCGTTCACCGACGACATCAGCTATCTCGAGGACGGTGACTGGGTGGTGCTGACCCGCAAGGGCTGCGAGATCCACGATGAATCCGGCAAGGTCGTGAAGCGCGACGTGCTGAAATCCGGCGCGTCGGCCTTCATGGTCGACAAGGCTAACTATCGCCACTTCATGGCCAAGGAAATTCACGAGCAACCCGAAGTCGTCGGTCACACGCTGGCGCGTTATGTCGATCTGGCGAACGAGCGCGTTGCGCTGCCGATGACGCTGCCGTTCGACTTCAAGGACATCCAGCGCATTTCGATCACCGCCTGCGGCACTGCGAGCTACGCGGGTTTTATCGCTAAATACTGGTTCGAACGCTTTGCGCGCGTGCCGGTCGAAGTCGATGTGGCATCTGAATTCCGCTATCGTGAAGCCCCGGTACGCAAGGGCGATCTGGCGATCTTCATCTCACAGTCCGGCGAGACGGCCGATACGCTGGCAGCGCTGCGTTACGCCAAAGAGCAGGGCATGCACACGCTCGCTGTCGTCAACGTCACGACCTCGACGATCGCGCGCGAGAGCGAGACCGTGATGCCGACGCTGGCCGGTCCGGAAATCGGCGTGGCCTCGACCAAGGCTTTCACCTGCCAGCTGATGGCGCTGGCGACGCTTGCGATCGCAGCCGGCAAGGCCCGCGGCGAGCTGTCCGACGCCGACGAAGCCAAACTGGTTCACGGTCTCGTCAAGGTCCCCCGTCTGATGACCGACGCGCTGACGCACGAAGCGGCGATCGAGAAGCTGGCGCGCGACATCGCCAAGTCGAAGGACGTGCTCTATCTCGGCCGCGGCACCAGCTATCCGCTGGCGCTGGAGGGCGCGCTGAAGCTGAAGGAAATCTCCTACATCCACGCCGAAGGTTACGCTGCCGGCGAACTCAAGCACGGTCCCATCGCGCTGATCGACGAGACCATGCCGGTGGTCGTCATCGCGCCCTATGACCGGGTGTTCGACAAGACTGTGTCGAACATGCAGGAGGTCGCGGCGCGCGGTGGCAACATCATTCTGATGACCGACGCGAAGGGCGCGGAGGAGGCCACGGTGGACTCCATGGTGACCATTGTGATGCCGGACATGGACGCAGCATTCACGCCGCTGGTCTATGCCGTGCCGGTGCAGTTGCTCGCCTATCACACCGCCGTCGTGATGGGCACCGACGTCGACCAGCCCCGCAATCTGGCGAAGTCGGTCACGGTAGAATAGGCCGGCAAGCGGCAAGATTGTCGCAGGCGGCCGGTTTGGCCGCCGGCGCCGCACAAGTGGCTTCCCCCGCACTGGCGAAATCCTGCTAGGATACCCATAAGGACTGACGGCGCGGTTTCACGCGCCGCGCCAGATGGATTTGAAACGCTGATGGAACGCCCCGATTTGCCGTTGACCCCGCCCGCTGGCGACCCGCCACCCGAGGCGCCGCGCGGCTTCATGGCCCGGATCCGCAACTATTTCCTCACCGGCCTGATCGTTGCCGGTCCGGTCGCGATTACCTTTTACCTCACCTGGTGGTTCGTCACCTGGGTTGATGCGATCGTGCGACCGCTGGTACCGGAGGCCTATCGGCCCGAACAATACCTGCCTTATGGCATTCCGGGTTCCGGCCTGATCGTCGCCTTCGTGGCGCTGACGCTGCTGGGTTTCCTCACCGCCAACCTGATCGGTCGTTCGCTGGTCGATCTCGGCGAAAACCTGCTCGGCCGCATGCCGGTGGTGCGCGCGATCTATCGCGGGCTGAAGCAGGTGTTCGAGACATTGTTCTCGGGTTCGGGATCGAGTTTCCGTAAAGTCGGTCTCGTCGAATTCCCGTCGCCGGGCATGTGGTCGATCGTGCTGATCTCGCAGCCACCAAGCACCGAAGTAGCGAAGAGCCTGCCGGGGCAGGAGGAGCACATCTCGGTGTTCCTGCCCTGCGCGCCGAATCCGACCACCGGCTTTTTCTTTTATGTGCCGAAGAGCAAGATCATCGACATCGACATGTCCGCCGAGGATGCCGCCACGCTGATCATGTCGGCGGGCGTCGTACAGCCGGGCTCCGATTCGCAGAAGAAGATCGCGGCTTTGGCCGAGATGGCGAATGCGGCGCGGGTAGCGAATGCGCCGCCAGCGAAGCAGCCGGCCAGGGTGGATTGAGGCGTCACGGCTTATAGTATGGGGTGAGCGTCTTCGCGAAGCCCCGTTGCCTTCGTGTGCCGGTAGATGATGGGTTTCGCTTAAGCGGATGCGCCTGCGCTCACCCCATCCTGCACACGCTCAACTCCATCAGTCGTCATGGCCGGACTTGTTCCGGCCATCCACGTCTTGCTTGTGCATGACGTGGAGTTTGTTGTGAGCGCGCGCGTCACGTGATTTCCGATTCAACTGTCAAACAGCCACTGCTCTTCAGACATGCGTCATCGCCCCCATTATTTGCGGCGCGGGGGCGCCGTCGTCGCTTGCATTCCCGCCCCCTTGTGAGAGGGCGCGCCTTCGCGCACGCGAACCCGGAATCTCAGAATGTTCAGCAAAACACTTCGAGATTCCGGGTTCGCATTGCAGCGGCTTCGCCGCTTTCATGCGCCCTGGAATGACAAGTGTGGATCGAGGTTCGCGCTCTGCCGGCTTCGCCGGCGACGCGCGCCCTGGAATGACAAGAAAGCGCTTTGCTATCCCGCACCGATCAGCGGGATCGCCTCATCGCGTTCATAGAGATACAGCAGGCAGCGCAGCGCCGCGCCGCGCTCGCCCGTGAGCTTTGGATTGTCCTGCAGGATCCGCAGCGCTTCGTCGCGGGCTTGCGTGATCAGTTGTGCATGGACTTCGGAGCGCGCGATGCGGAAGCCGGGCATGCCTGATTGCCGTGTGCCGAGCACGTCACCTTCGCCGCGCAGCTTGAGGTCTTCTTCGGCAATCCGGAAGCCGTCGGTGGAGTCCTTGATCACCTTGAGGCGTTTGGTGGCGATCTCGCCGAGCGGCTCGCGATAGAGCAGGAGGCATGTCGACGCCTCCGAGCCACGTCCGATGCGGCCGCGGAGCTGATGCAACTGCGCGAGGCCGAAGCGCTCGGCATTTTCGATCACCATGATCGTTGCGGCGGGGACGTCTACGCCGACTTCGACCACGGTCGTGGCGACGAGGATCTGCGTTTCGCCGGCAGCGAAGCGCGCCATTGCCGCATCCTTTTCGGCGCCTTTCATCCGGCCATGCACGATGCCAACCTTGTCGCCGAACCGCTGCTGCAGGCTTTCGAAACGCTCCTCGGCATTGGTGAGTTTCGGGCCGTCCATTTCGGACTCTTCGACCAGCGGCACGATCCAGTAGATCAGCTTGCCGTTGTCCACCGCGCGGCCGATGCCGTCGATGACTTCCTGCAGCCGGCTCGCCGACATGGTGCGGGTCTCGATCGGCTGACGGCCCGCAGGTTTTTCGCGCAGCTCCGAGATGTCCATGTCGCCGAAATAGGTCAGCACCAGCGTGCGCGGGATCGGCGTCGCCGACAGCACCAGCACGTCGACGGCGCTGCCCTTGTTGGTCAGCGTGAGGCGTTCGCGGACGCCGAAGCGATGCTGCTCATCGACCACGGCCAGCGCGAGCGCCTTGAACTCCACGTCGTCCTGGATCAGCGCGTGGGTGCCGACGATGAAATCGATCTCGCCGGCGGCAAGCCGCGCGAGGATATCCTTGCGCTCCCGGCCTTTCTCGCGGCCGGTGAGGATGGCGACGCGCAGGCCTGCGCGTTCGGCCAGCGGCGCGATGGTCTTGATATGCTGGCGCGCGAGGATTTCGGTGGGGGCCATCAATGCGGCCTGCTTGCCGACTTCCGCAACAGCTGCGGCGGCCTGCAGCGCCACGACGGTCTTGCCCGAGCCGACATCGCCCTGCAGCAGCCGCAGCATGCGCAGCGGCTTGGTGAGATCATCGGCAATGGCCGCGGTCGCCTGCTGCTGCGATTGCGTCAGCGCGTAGGGCAGGGCGTCGATGATCTTGCGGCGGATGTGACCATCGCCGGCATTGCGATCGCCGGCGGGACGGCGGAGTTGCGCGCGCACCAGCGCCAGCGCCAGCTGGCCGGCGAGCAGTTCGTCGAAAGCGAGACGCGACCAGAACGGGCCTTCCGGCAGGACATCGGTGATCTCGACCGGCACATGGACGCGCTGCAATGCCTCCGCCAGCGATGGGAACTTGCAGCGCCGGATCACTTCCGGGCTGATCCATTCCGGCAGCGCCGGCAGCTTGGTCAGCGCCTGCGCGATGGCCTTGCGCAGCGAGGTGATCGCGAGGCCCTGGGTCAGCGGATAGACCGCGTCGATGCCCGTGAGCTTGGCGAAGCCTTCCTCGTCGACCACGCGGTCGGGATGGGTGATCTGCAGCATGCCGTCGAACAGCTGCGTCGTGCCGGACACATAACGCTTCTCGCCGACCGGCAGCAGCTTTTCGATCTGGCCCGGATAGGTCCGGAAATAGGTCAGGATCACCGTGCCGGTGTCGTCATGGGCATAGACCAGATGCGGCGCGCGAGAGCGGCCGGGCGGCGGCTCGCGATGGCGATCGACGGTGACTTCGAGGGTCACCATGGCGCCGATCTCGGCCTCGTTGATCTTCGGCCTGTCGCGGCGGTCGATCACGCTGACCGGCAGATGCAGCAAGAGATCGACGATGCGCGGCGTCTCGGCGCGGTCCAGCAGGAAGCGCAGCAGCTTGTCCTGCTTCGGCCCGATGCCGGACATGCTGGTGACCGGGACGAACAGGGGATTGAGCACTTCAGGGCGCATCAGGACGACTCAGGTGGCCAGCACGGCGAGAGAGCTACGGTATTTGCGAGAGTTGGATGCATTTCAAGGCGAAAGCAATGCGTTATGAGGTGCTGACAGGGGCGGAAGCGGAGGCTATATGAGCCTGCCCGGCACGTCCGGGCTTTCTGCGTTTGCGGGCTTTGGGCGGGATGGACAGATGACGGGAACGACACGATCGAGCAATGGCTTGGATGACCGCCGCAAGCGGCTGCTGTTCCGCTGCTGGCATCGCGGGACGCGCGAGATGGATCTCATTCTGGGCCGCTTTGCGGATGCCGAGATCGGCATTCTGGCGGACCTCGAACTCAAGCAGCTCGAAGACCTGATCGGCCTCGAAGACCCCGAGCTTTATCCGGCCTTCGTCGGCGATACCCAATTGGACGAGCAGTACCGCACGCCGCTGTTCGAGCGCATCAAGCTGTTCCGGAATCTGGACAAGCCTCTATGAAATCCCCCGTTGCCTCGCCGGCCGCACAGCTTGCACCCGGCCGTGCGCTGACCTTTGCCAATGTCGCCGAGGGTGCCGAAGGCCTGATCGTTGCCGATCTGGCACGCGCCGTTGCGGCCAAGCCGAAGCCGCCGGCGGTGAGCCTCACCGTGATCTGCCGTGACGGGCCGCGGATGCAGCAGCTCGCGCGCTCGCTGGAATTCTTCGCGCCGGATCTGCCGGTGCTGCAATTCCCGGCCTGGGACTGCCAGCCCTACGACCGCGTCTCGCCTCATGGGGGCATTCTCGCGCATCGTATGACCACGCTGGCGCGGCTGTCGCGCCTCACCGGCAGCGACAAGCCGATGATCGTGCTGACCACGGTGAATGCCGTCGTGCAACGCGTGCCGGCGCGCGAGATCGTCGCGGCGCAGGCGCTGTCGGTCGCGCCCGGCCATGTGGTGCCGATGGACTCCATCGTCGCCTGGCTCGAACACAACGGCTACACCCGCTCCGGCACGGTGCGGGAGCCCGGCGAATATGCCGTGCGCGGCGGCATCCTCGATCTGTTTCCGGCGGGCCTCGACCAGCCCGTGCGTTTCGACTTCTTCGGCGACAGTCTGGAATCGATCCGGACCTTCGACGCGGAGACCCAGCGCACGCTGCTCGACATGCGCGCGCTCGATCTCGTGCCGGTTTCGGAATTCCAGCTCATCACCGAGACGATCCGCCGCTTCCGCATGGGCTATGTCGCGCAGTTCGGCGCGCCGGAGCGCGACGACCAGCTCTATGAAGCGGTGAGCGAAGGCCGCCGTCATCCCGGCATGGAGCACTGGCTGCCGCTGTTCCAGGACCGGATGGACACGCTGTTCGATTATCTGCCGGGCACGCCGGTTGCCATCGAGCCGCAGGGCGAAGATGCCGCGACCGAGCGCTTCAAGCAGATCGGCGACTACTACGAAGCGCGCCGCGAGGCCATGGGCATCCCGGGCGGCGGCGCGATCTACAAGCCGCTGCCGCCGGACCGGCTCTATCTGACCGACAGCGAATGGCACAAGCGGCTGGAAGATCTCGCAATGGCGCGGTTGTCGCCTTTTGCGCTGCCTGAAGGCACGGCAGGTGCCGTCGATGCCGGCGCACGGGCAGGCCGCAATTTCGCGCCGGAGCGCGCCGACGCCAACGTCAATGTGTTCGAGCGCGTGGTCGCGCATATCCAGGCGTTGCAGGCAGAGCGCAAGAAGGTCGTCGTCACGCTGTGGAGCGAAGGCTCGCGCGACCGCATGGCGAGCATGCTGAAGGACCACAAGCTGCTCAATCAGCAGATGGTGAATTCCTGGCGCGTGGTGCAGGCGACGCCGCGCAACGAGACCATGCTGGCCGTGGTCGGCATGGAATCCGGGTTCGAGACCGATCAGATCGCCGTCATCAGCGAACAGGACATCCTCGGCGACCGTCTGGTGCGGCCGCGAAAGGCGAGCCGCAAGCTCGACAACTTCATCTCGGAAGTCACGAGCCTCGCGGCCGGCGACATCGTGGTCCATGTCGAACACGGCATCGGCCGGTTCGTCGGACTGCAGACGCTGGAAGTCGGCGGCGCGCCGCATGACTGTCTCGAACTGCGCTACGCCAACGAGACCAAGCTGTTTCTCCCCGTCGAGAATATCGAACTGCTGTCGCGCTACGGCTCCGACGCGGCCAATGTCGAACTCGACAAGCTCGGCGGCTCGGGCTGGCAGGCCCGCAAGGCCAAGCTCAAGAACCGCATTCAGGAAATCGCCGGCGAACTCATCAAGATTGCTGCCGAACGTCATCTGCGCGAGACCGAGCGGATCGTCGTACCGCGCGAGCAGTATGACGAATTCTGTGCGCGCTTTCCCTATGAGGAAACCGAGGACCAGCAGACCGCGATCAACGCCGCGCTGCACGATCTCGAACATGGCAAGCCGATGGATCGCCTGATCTGCGGCGATGTCGGCTTCGGCAAAACGGAAGTGGCCATGCGCGCCACCTTCGCCGTCGCCATGGAAGGCAAGCAGGTCGCCGTGGTGGTGCCAACCACGCTGCTTGCGCGGCAGCACGCCAAGAACTTCACCGAGCGCTTCAAGGGCTTTCCGGTGAATGTCGCGCAGGCCTCAAGGCTGGTCGCGCCGAAAGAGCTGGCGGCGACCAAGAAGGGCCTTGCGGACGGCTCCATCGACATCGTCGTCGGCACCCATGCGCTGCTCGGCAAGTCGATCAAGTTCAAGGACCTCGGCCTCGTCGTGGTTGACGAGGAGCAGCACTTTGGCGTGACGCACAAGGAACGGCTGAAGCAGCTCCGGGCCAATGTCCATGTGCTGACGCTGTCGGCCACGCCGATCCCGCGCACGCTGCAGCTCGCACTCACTGGCGTCCGCGATCTGTCGATCATCGCCTCGGCGCCCGTCGATCGTCTGGCGGTGCGTACCTTCGTGGCGCCGCATGATCCCTTGATGATCCGCGAAGCGCTGCTGCGCGAGCGCTATCGCGGCGGGCAGGCATTCTATGTGGTGCCGCGGATCGACGATCTTGCTGAGGTGAAAAGCTTTTTGGACAAGCATGTGCCTGAGATGAAGGTCGCTGTGGCCCATGGCCAGATGGCGCCGACGGTCATCGAGGACATCATGTCGGCCTTCTATGACGGCAAATACGACATCCTGCTGTCCACGACGATCGTGGAATCGGGCCTTGATATTCCGAATGCGAACACGCTGATCATCCACCGCGCCGACATGTTCGGCCTCGCGCAGCTCTATCAGCTCCGTGGCCGTGTCGGTCGGTCCAAGCTGCGCGCCTATGCGCTGTTCACGCTGCCGTCGACACACAAGATCACGGGTCAGGCGGAGCGCCGTTTGAAAGTGCTGCAGTCCCTGGAAAACCTCGGCGCCGGCTTCCAGCTCGCCTCACACGATCTGGATATTCGCGGCGCCGGCAATCTGCTCGGCGAAGAACAGTCCGGCCATATCAAGGAAGTTGGCTTCGAGCTCTATCAGTCGATGCTGGAAGAGGCGATCCTGGCGCTCAAGTCGGGTATTTCCGAGCCGGTCGCCGACAGGTGGTCGCCGACCATTACGCTCGGCATGCCGGTGATGATCCCCGACGACTTCGTCGCCGATCTTGCGGTCCGTCTGTCGCTGTATCGTCGGCTCGCTGATCTCGAGACCGATGACGAGATCGCTGCCTTCGCCGCCGAACTGCGCGACCGTTTCGGCGTGCTGCCGGACGAGGTCCGCTATCTGTTCAAGATCGCAGCCATCAAGGCCTATTGCCGCCGCGCCAATGTCGAGAAGGTCGATGCCGGTCCGAAGGGCGTTGTCATCTCGTTCCGCGACAACTCGTTCGCACAGCCGGAAAAACTTGTGTTCTTCATCCGGCAATATGGTCAGGCGGCGAAGGTTCGTCCGGACATGAAGGTGGTGTTCCTGCAGGATTGGGGAACGCCGGAGGAACGTCTCGAAGGCGCAACAGAAATCCTGCGCGCGCTGGCGGGTCTCGCGGAGAGCAAGAAGGCGGCGTAGCTCCGCTATCAATGTTCGTCATGCCCGGCGAATGCCGGGTATCCACGTCTTGGCCACAAGTGAAGACGTGGATGGCCGGGACAAGCCCGGCCATGACGGTATTTCCTCATTAAAGCCATCGAAAACAAAACAGCCGCCAGCATCGCTGCCGGCGGCCGTTCGTCAAATTACGCGACGCTTACTTCGGATACTTGAATTCCGGAGCGGCCTTCAGCGCTTCCTTGGTGGTGTTCATCGACGCCACCCACTTGTTGTCCTTGTTGAGGCTCACCTTCACCGAAGCAGGAGAGACGGCGACGTAGTGTTCGCCCATGCCCAGGAAGCCACCAACCGACAGGATCAGCGCGTCGACCTGGTTGTTCTTGATTGCGAGATCGCTGATCTCGCCGATCGTCTCATCCTTCTGGTTGGTGATGTTCAGGCCCTTGAGCTTGGACGAGAACATCTCCTCCTTGGAGACGGTCGAGAATTTCGCTTCGGCAGGTGCGGCGCCTGTCGTGACTGTCGACTGCGCGAGAACCGGCGTGGCGAGAAGGGCGAGGGAAGCGGTGATCAGTGCAAGCTTTTTCATTATCGTTGTCTCCATTGCAGATGCACCTACAATGCGACGATCGATACTTCGTTCCTGATTTTATTTCTGGAACTAAGACGCTGCGCGCTGCGCGTCCGCGCCATGCAGGCGTGCCAGCAGCGACTTCGCGGTATCCGCTGGCTCCATCGTGATGACGGTGACGTGGGGATCGTTGCGCGCATCGCGCTTGGGTCCGTGCATGGTGTGCTTCATCACGCTGGAGAGCCGCCTGGCGATCATATGGGCGTTGCGCTGGTCGGTTTCGGCGAAGGCGACCACGATGGAGCCGTCGTTCTGCAGCGTGCCGAAATCCATCCGCCGCATCAGCCGGCTGATGATCCGCGCAGCGTCGCGCTGCGCGCGTAGCGGGATATTGTCGAATGAGAACCGGGCCATCGACAATCCGCCGCCGCGGGTTTGCGTGTGATAGACGGCGGTCGCGATGTCGCGTTCGAAAGCTGCTGTCGTCAGCAGGCCGGTGGCGGGATCGAGCAGTCCGTCGGATTCGATCGACTTCAAGGTGCGGCCGAGACGCGCCTCGAAGGCGTGCTGGCGCAGTAGCGGCAGCGCCGTGGCTGCGACGGTGTCGGCGTCTCCGACGACCATTTCGAGATTGGCGAGATCGTAGCTCGGCGTTAGGCCGGGTACGGTGACGACAACGGGCAGATTGCGGAAGCGTGCGTCCTCGGTGAGGACAGTGAGAAACGCGTCAACGACGCGCGTGCTGAAGCCCTGGCCGATGACGATGCCGTCGAGATCGCGCGCATTGAGATGCTTGGCGGCAGCCTCGATGCTGAGCGCGCCGACCACGCCGATGCGTTCGCCGAGCGCAACCGACAGCGCGGGGTAGCCACCGCCGCGGCCGATCAGCATCACCGTCGCATCGTCCAGCGGGTCCGACTGCAGGGACATGCGATGCAGGTTTTCGGCGGTCAAGCGTCGCATGACCGTGGCGTGCAGCGTGCGAAGGCGAAGCGCGTTACGCAGCCGCGCGCTGAGCCGATCGAAATTGCCGGCGGTCTGTGTGAGCGGGATCGCATGGCCGGGCAAGTCCGTGGCGGGATCGATCGCAATCAGCGGCACGTAAGGCTGCTTGGCGCCAAGGCGCTTGGCCAGCGCCTGGAAGGTCGGCATGTCGTCAGCGGAAGCCGACACGATCACGGCAGCCGGCTGCACCCGTGCCACCGCATCCAGCGCCTCGGCCCATGTCGCATCGACCACCGGGAAGATGTTGCTCTCCGCCAGGGCTGTCGCAAACGCGGCCGGCTGCTGGTTGGAGACGGCGACGATCGTGGCCTGGTCGGACATGCTTGAGCTGAACCTCTACGCGAAACTGATCGCGGCAGGCTAGCCCGACGTCCTTAATGCAGAGTCAATGAGATCCGTTGCATTTTCAGGATCGCTTTTGCTCGCTCAGTCGGCTGCAGCACGGTCGCGGAAGGCTTCGACCATCAGCGGATTGAGGCCGAGTTCGGTCAGGGCGTCGCGAGCGCGGCCGTTATTGCTGGCGCGGCCCGCGAGGCGGTAGCCGCTGAGACGATCCGGTAGCGCTGTCAGCATCGCGTTCTCGCCGAGACGCTTGGCCCATTCGTTGAGGTCCTGCGCCAGGAAGCGATAGCCGCCGACGGCCATGATGCCCGAGGGCGGCGCGGTGATGTTGATCGCGCCCGTCACACGGTCGAGCCGGGCCATATAGCCGGTATCGACATAATCGAGCGGCTTGGCGGGGATCAGCGCGTTGCTGGCGTCGGCCTGGGCCGTATAGGCCAGCACCGGCACCATGGGGCCGCGGAGGCCCAGCGTGCCCCTGGGCGTCAGCATGATATCGCCGGCAATGGAGGAGCCTTGCTGGGCGCGTGGTGCGCCGTGCGGGCCCGGCATGATGGCGACGGGCATGCCGTCGTCGCCGCGAATGGCGCCGAACAGGCCGGCTTCGCCGAACAGATAGACGTCGGTGAACGAGGCCTGCGAGCCCGGCCATGCAGGCGAGGCGGCGACCTGTTCAGGCGCGCGCCAGAGGCCGAGCACGTAACGCAGCACGGGAGACCGATCGAGCAACCCGCCTTCGGCGAGGCGCTGCGCCAGCGGCGCGGGCGCCACCAGCACGTCGCAGGCATTGGCAGCGATGCTACGTTCCAGCACCGCATTGTCGAACGGATGATGCAAAGCGAGTACGCCGCCGGAGAGCAGCCAGGTCACCAGCGACGAGGCGATGCTTGCGAAAGACGATGGCACCATCGCCGACATGATCGTGGCGCCCTGCGGCATGTCGCTTTCCAGGAAGACCGCGAGGCCACCGGAGATCAGGTTGAGATGCGTGCGCGGCACCGTGCGGAAGCCGTCGGAGATCACATCGAAGGAGACGATGGCCGCGCGGCGGGCGTCCTGCGTCACGGGCGCGGGCTCCACGAACTCGCTGGACAACACAGCGTCGAGCGGGGTCATGCCTTCCGGCAGGTCGCTGCCGAAGCCGCCGACATAGCGGATCGAGAAGGCTTCAGCCGCAGCGTTCATGATCAGGTCGGCATGGCTGACGCCGTCGATCTTGCTCGACGTCACCAGTGCACGCGCACTGCAGCGATTCAGTGCCATGGTCAGGTCGGCCTGGCGCCAGAGCTGCGGCAGCAGCGCGACGACGAGGCCGGCGCGATGCGCAGCCAGCACGGTCAGTACGAACTCCACGGTGTTCGGCAGCTGGACGGCGATGACCGAATTGGCAGGGAGGCCGGCCTCCATGAAATGCGCCGTCAGTGCCGAGATCGCCCGGTCGGCATCCGCAAAGGTCAGCCGCTGCGGTTCCGTCGCCGTGATGCGCAGCTTGTCGGCGGGATCGACCAGCGCCAGCGCCTGCGGCTGCCGGCTGAGGATGCGGCGAAACAGGCCGTCGAGGGTGGGCGAGGCATTCGGCGTGGGTGAGGTCACGGTGTCACTTCCGGTTCGGCGGCGAAGCTGGCAGCGTTCTGGCCCACCAGGTCTCCGGCAAATAGCCTGAGAGCGCGATGGTCGAAGGTCGTTCTATCCGATTCCATCGCGCAATCCATTGCTCGCCGACATAGTAGAGCGGGATAGCGTAGAAACCGGCGATCAGTGCGCGGTCCATGGCACGGACGGCATCGACGAAGGGACCGTGGTCGCGGGCCTCCAGCATGGCGGAGATCATGGCGTCGACGGCGGTATTCTTCGCGCCCATGTAGTTGCGGGTGCCGGGATTGTCGGCGGCTTCCGAGCCCCAGTAGAACGACTGCTCGTTGCCCGGCGACAGCGACTGGTCCCAGCGGTTCTGGATCATGTCGAATTCGAAATTGATGCGGCGCTGGTCGAACTGCACGGCATCGATGGAGCGAATATTGGCAATGATGCCCGCGCGCTTGAGATCGCGCGCATAGGCCAGCGCGATGCGTTCCTGATCGCGGGTGGTGACGAGGATCTCGAAGGCGAGGGGCGTTTTGTCCGACTGCCGCCGCAGCACGTTGTTTACAAGTTCGTAGCCCGCGTCTTTGAGCAGTGCCAGCGCAGTGCGCAGCGCGGGACGGTCACGGCCCGAGCCGTCGCTGACCGGCAGGCGGTAGCTGCCATCGAGAATATTGGCGGCTATATTTGAGGCGTAGGGCTGCAGCAGCGTCCGTTCGCGATCATCCGCGGCGCGCATATAGGCGGAGAGATCCGAGCCCGCGTAGAAGCCGGCCGAGCGGGCATAGAGGCCGAAGAAATAGGTGCGGTTGATCCATTCGAAATCGAACAGCAGCGTCAGCGCCTGTCTCACGCGAATATCTGCGAACATCGGTCGCCGCGTGTTGAACACCAGAAATTCCGACGGCTTCGGCAGGCCGGTCTTGATGCTGTCGCGGATTACTTCGCCGGACGTGGCGGCGGGGAATGTGTAGCCGTCGTGCCAGCGCAGCGGCTCGTTCTCGACGCGGAAGTCGTAGAGGCCGCGCTTGAAGGCTTCGAAATGGGTGTTGGCCTCGCGATAGTAATCGAGGCGGATCTCGTCGAAATTCCATAGGCCGCGATTGATCGGCAGATCGCGGCCCCAATAAGCGGGATTGCGGGTGAGCGTCACCGCGGCGCCGGGTTTTACGTTCGTCACCGTATAAGGCCCGGAGCCCAGCGGCGGCGCCATCGAGGTTTCCTCGAACGGGTCGGGATTGACGGCGTGTTTCGGCAGCACCGGCATCAGGCCGAGGATCAGCGGCAATTCGCGATCCGCCTGGCCGCCGAAGTCAAAGCGCACCGTGCGCTCGTCCAGCGCCTCGGCCTTGGCTACCTTCGAATAATACTGCCGGTGATTGGGCCGGCCCTTGTCGCGCAGCAACTGCCAGGCGAACAGCACGTCGGCGGCCAGGACGGGCTTGCCGTCGGAGAACGTCGCCTTGGGGTTGATCCGGAAAGTGACGAAGCTTCTCGCGTCATCGGTCTCGACGCTCTCGGCAAGCAGGCCATAGAGCGTGAACGCCTCGTCCTGGCCACGGGCCATCAGGCTTTCGATGACATAGCCGCGCATCTGCGGCACCGCGATGCCCCGGACGATGAAGGGATTGAGGCTGTCGAAGGTGCCGAGAACGCCCTGGACCATGCGGCCGCCTTTCGGCGCGTCGGGATTGGCATAGGGCATCTGCCTGAAATCGGGTGGCAGGGCCGGGGCGCCGTGCATGGCGATCGCGTGGCTGGGATCGGCCTGTGCGGAATCCACCACTGGGCCGGCCAGAGCTGTCCAGCAGGCCAGCGCCGCGATCAGTTTGGACAGGGTCGAAAGACCCCGTGCATTTGTGCGATTTGATTCGGAACTGTTCACAGAGGAACTTTACCATGGCTGCCCGCCCCGAACCTGTGCCATGGATCAAATAGGGCTGGCGCCATTGATCTTTTCGTCCGCCGCTGTATTGAAAGCGGACAATTGACGAGGACGGCGCGGCCTGTCACGTAACGGCCGTAATTGGCACCGAGACACCCGCCAACGGGTGACTGTCAGCGCCGCCTCCGGGATATGAGCGCCTCCGTTCAGAAAGGGTTTTCCGAAATGAATTTCCGTCTCTTGGCTGCGTCGGTTCTGCCGCGCGGGCGGGGCTTCGCGCTTCTGGCGGCGACGGCCTTGACCGCCACGATGATCGCTCCGGTTGCGCATGCACAGGCTCCCGCGCCTGCTGCGCCGCCGGCCGCGGCGCCGAAGGCTGCTGCGCCTGCGCCCAAGGCCGCGCCGAAAGCTGCGCCGAAGGCTGCTACCCCGGCCGCTCCCGCCGCCCAGGCGCCAGCCGCAGGCGCGCCACCGGCCGATCAGCAGGTTCAGCTGATTTATGCGCCGTGGACCAAGTTCTGCCTCAAGGGCCAGGACGCCAATGCCAAGCAGGTCTGCTTCACCGGCAAGGACGGCCGCATCGAGTCGGGCCAGCCCGTCATCGCGGCCGTCATCATCGAGCCGGAAGGTGAACCGAAGAAGATCCTGCGCGTGACGCTGCCGCTCGGCATGCAGCTCGTGCACGGCACCCGCGTGATCGTGGACAGCAATGCCCCGGCGCAGAGCCCCTATGTGATCTGCTTCGCCAACGGCTGTATGTCCGATTACGAAGTCACTCCGGAGCTGCTGGCCAATCTGAAGAAGGGCCAGAACCTGATCGTGCAGGCGATCAATTCCAATGGCGCACCGCTGACGCTGCCGCTGCCGCTGGCCGAATTCGCCAAGGCCTATGACGGCCCGCCGACCGATCCGAAGGTGTTCGAGGAAACCCAGAAGAAGCTGCAGGAAGAGCTGCAGAAGCGCGCTGCGGAAGCCCGAGCCAAGCTCGAGGCCCAGCAACCGGCAGCTGGTGCAGCACCGGCGGCTCCGGCCAATCCGGCCGCGAAGTAAGTGCGGAGTGTCCCGATTGTGATTTCATCATAAACGACGTTCTTGCATCACCGATCAGAAGGCGCCCCGCAACGGGCGCCTTCTTCAGTTTAGGATCATCATCTGAATTCGATGCCGAGCGCCCGGTACGACGGCGGCCGATGCGCGGCGGCGCGGCCGGCCCGGATGATCAGGCGGTCCGCATGCGGACGGGCGATCACCTGGTCGAGCGTCCATGCCTCAAGGATCATCAGATCGGCCTGGCGGCCGGGCCCGATCGCACCGGCTTCGAGCCCCATGATCCCAGCCGGCACCGGCCCTGCCAGCCCGGCGGCGTCGCCATAGGGATGATCGAGGTGCAAAATGCGCACGGCCTGGCGCCAAGTGTCGAGCATGTCGTGGTCGCCATAGGCGTAGAACGGATCGCGGCAGTTGTCGCCTGCTACCGCGACACGGATGCCAGCTGCCTGTAGCTCCTTGACCGCTGTGACGCCGCGCCAACGCGGCGTCACAGCATCGGCGCGATCCTGCAAATACATGTTCACGGTCGGCAGCGAGATGATCGCGATGCCGGCGGAGGCCACGCAGGCGATCACGTTTGCCGCTTCGTCCTCGGATAGCAACGACAGCGAACAGCAATGGCCGCAGGCCACCCGGCCTTCGAAGCCATGGCGCAGTGTCGCGTCGGCGACGTGCAACAGCGCGCCGGAGCGTGCGGCTTCATCGACATGAAGATCGACGTCGAGGTCACGCTCCCCGGCCAGGCGGAACAGCGTGTCGAGCAATGCGTCGAGGTCGTCGAGCCCTTGGCCGTGCTCGCCGCCGGATGCGCGCGTGACTCCACCCAGCAGGCCGCCGTGGCTGGCCACGAGATCGGCGAGCTGCCTTCCGTAGTCGCCGCGGTAACAGTCGAGCGGCACCAATGCTACGCCCTGCAACGCGATGCGATTCGCCCAGCGATCGCGCAGATCGGCAAACGCGGCCCAGCTTGTTTCGGCCTGACCTTCATGACTGTCGAGATGAGTGCGGATCGCAGCGACGCCATGCGACTCGGCGCAGCCGAGACCGAACTCCATGCGACGCAAAAGATCGTCACGCTGCCAGTGCGTGCGCCGATCGGTATCCGTGGCGTCGCGGGCGCCGGCATGCGTACCGCCGGAGTCCGGTGCGCGACCGATGATATGCCCCTTGTCGAGATGCGTATGCGCATCGACGAGCAGAGGCCAGATATGCCGCCCGTCCAGATCGAGGATACGATCTGCCATACCGCTGCCCGTCGGCACGACAGCTGCGACGACGTCGCCATCCAGTACGAGATCGACCAGCACGGCGCCATCGGCGTCGCACGACAGGACGGGCGGCAGAGTTTCGGCGAACAGCGCTGCGGGGCATCTGGCGTTGCGCAGCACCAGGCGACCGCGACCGGAAAAGTGGTCTGGGCTGATGTGTCGCGGCGAAAGATCCATGGTGAGCGCTCCGGATCATGGGGCAACTGTGCTGCCGGGAAGCAATCCAGCGGGGACAGAGATGCTGGATTGCTTCGTCGCAAGGGCTCATTTCATCGAGAATGTGCGCGAGGTTACTTGTCGCGGATTGCCGCGAAATTCGCGTTGATCCGCATGGTGAGATAGTCGCCCGCCGTTATGGGTTCGTATTTGCCAAGCGGCCCCTGCATCACGGCGTCGCGATTGGCTTGGCAGAAGAACGGCAGCGACAAGCGGCGGCCAAGATATTCGCCCGGCCGCGGCATTCGCACGCGATGCAGCGTGGATTGCAGCTGGTCGTCGGACCATCGCATCAGCATATCGCCGATATTGCAGGTGATGTAACCCTGTCGCGGCGGCACATCCGTCCATTCGCCGGCTGCGGCCTCCTTGCCCGGGCATACCTGCAAGCCGCCTTCGCCTTCCTTCTGGTGCAGGATTGTCAGACAGTCGAAATCGGAATGCGCACCCGCGCGCCAGGCCTCGAAATCTTGCGGCTTGGCATCTTCCATCGACATGTAGTGGATCAGCCGCTGCGTCGATTGGTAGTGCTGCGAGTCCGGATCGTGGGCCTTGGTGAAGAAGTCGTGCACGAAGCCCATTTTGAGCGCAAAACAGGATAGGATGCGCATGCCGAGTGCCCAATTCTGGCGCTCGAACTTCAACATCTCCGCCTTGAAATTTGGCAGTTCGTCCTCGTTCGGCCACAACCCGGACATGCTGGGTTGAGTGATCTGATAACTTTCCTTGTTGTCCGGCGTGCCCGTCGAGGGCCGCACCTGGGCCTTGAACTCCCAGCCGGCATTGGTGCCTTTCGGCATCGGATACTTGGCCTTCACATCCATCGGCAGCTCGAAGAACCGCCATGCGGCAGCAAAGGCGGCGTCGATATCGGATTGGGGAATGCCGTGATTATAGACCTGAAAGAAGCCGATCTCGGTGGACGCGTTCCACAACGCATCTGCGATCTCGTGTTTGCGGTTGTCGAAATCCGCCAGATCGATCACCGGAATCTCGCGCTCGACAGTGGTGCCGATGCCACCGATTCGGGTCTCTTTATTTAGCTCGGCGAGGGCGTAGTCACTCATGGTAGGTCTTCCTGAGAAAGCCGACGTGGTCGGCGGTTGAGGAGCAATGTCCGGGCATGGCCCGACCGCTTCTACTCCGGAGCAGGCAAGGCCAAATACCTCGCCAATTCGTCAGTCCTTCTTCGGTACACTCCATGGAAACAGTCGCTGTTGCGTGAACAGGACGAGCTGGAACAGCAGGAGCGACATCGCAGCGAGCACAAGCAGGCCGGCCCAGGCCTGCGGTAGGCGAAACATCGAGGTCGAGAACTGTATGAAGTAACCGATGCCGGCGTCGGATGCGCAGAACTCGGCGACGACGGCGCCGATCACGGCCAGCGTGATGGAAATCTTGAGCGCGGAAAAAATATAGGGCACCGCGAAGGGCAACCGTATCTGCGTGATCTCGCGCCAGGGCGGCGCGCGCAGGCTTCGCGACAGCTCGATTAGCTCAGGCGGCGTCGCAGCGAGGCCGGTAGCGGTCGATACCACGAGGGGAAAGAAGGTGATCAGGCAGGTGATGACGACCCGTGGTGCATCGCCGGCGCCGAGCGCGACGATGATGACTGGCGCCACGGCCACCACCGGCGTCGACTGCACGATGACCAGCAACGGATACAGCGTCTTCGACAGAAACGGCGAACGCATCATGACGATTGCGAGCGGGATCGCGATCACGATCGACAGCACGTAACCGATCAGTGCGACGCGCAGCGTGGCCCAGACGTGAACCATCCAGCGGTCGGCACCGATCGAGGAAAACGACTGCAAGATCGAGGAGGGGGTTGGCAACAGGTATGACGGAATCGCGAGGCCGCTCGCGATAATCTCCCAGAATACCAGTACCGCGATCAGCGAGCCGGCCGTTGCAAATCCGGGCGCGGTGGCCAGACGCAGCAGCCGCCGTTTCGCGACCATGCGGGCGCGCGGCGCCGGGGCTTCAGGCTGCGGCTCTTTGGAGGAGGAGGCCGCGTAGGTGAGCACTGAGGTCATGGATCGCTCTCTCATTGGCTGTCTCGGGTCCGCGCGGGCGACCGACCGGCACCACGATATCGGTGAGAACCGAGCCAGGCCGGCCGGTCATCACCAGCACGCGGTCTGCCAGCAGCGCGGCTTCGTTTACCGAATGGGTAATGAACACGACGGTCTTCGGCCGCTCGGAGAAAATCCGCAGCAGGTCGAAACCCATCACCTCGCGGGTCAGCGCGTCCAGCGCCGAAAACGGTTCGTCCATCAACAGGATGTCGGGGTCGAGCAACAGCGCCCGAGCGATGCCGACGCGCTGTTGCATGCCGCCGGACAACTCGTCAGGCAGCCGGTTGGCGAAACCATCGAGGCCGACCATGTGCAAGAGATCCGCGGCGCGCGCGCGGTCTTCGGCGCTGACCCGTCCACGCTTGTGACGGATCGGAAACAGTACATTGTCCTCGACGCTGGCCCATGGCAGCAGCGTCGGTTTTTGAAATACGATGCCGATGTCGTCACGCGGCTCCGTCACCGGCAGGCCGAATACCTCGACCGTACCGGACGTCGGCGGCAATAGCCCCGCGATCAGCCGCAGCAAGGTCGACTTGCCGCAGCCTGAGGGGCCCAAGACCGCCAGGAATTCGTGCTGCGCGATGTCGAAGCTGACATCGCGCAAAGCCTCGGTCTCGCCCGAGCGGGTGTGGAAGACTTGGCCAAGCTGGGTAAAGCGAATGGCAGGCGCGACCATGGCTATTTCGCTGGAATGAATTTGCGGGTGATGGCGGTTTCGGGATCGAGCTTGCTGGGTGCTATGTTTTGCGCGGCCGATACGCGCCGCCATGTTTCGGCGAGGCGCGCGGGTTCGAATACGCCGAGGCCGTCTTTGTCGGTCACCTCGTTGAAGATCAGCGGATTGGTGTCGCCGATCGAACCCTTCACGTCTTCCGAGCCAAGTTCGGACACGATGGCGATCACCGACGCCGCAGCCTTGTCCGGATGGCTCTTGGTGAATTCGATCGACTTCTTGAAGGCTTCGACGAAGCGTTTGGCGACATCGGGCCGTCTGGCCAGGAAATCGTCATTGGCGATTAGCGAGGCCGAGTACAGTTCAAGACCGGCAGCTGACCAAGGCAGGGCGATGATGTCCTTGCCGGCTTCCTTGCCTTGGTTCTTGTAGCGCGTCAGGTCGGTCATCCAGGCGATGATGCCGTCGACATTGCCGGCCATTAGCATCGGCCCGAGCGAGCCGGGCTCGGCCTTGATCAGTTTGATGTCGGCGACGTCGAAGCCCTTGTCCTTCAGCACCAACGGCAGATAAAAATTCGACGAGGTGAAGGGCGAGGTCGCGATGGTCTTTGTCTTCACATCCTCGACGCTGGCGATCTTGCCGCCCTTGACAACGTAGAACGCGTGCGGTCCCCGGTTGAACACCGACAGCACTCCGGTGACTTTGACGTTTTCATTTGCGCGCGCGGCTAGCAGCGCGCCGATATCGGACATGCCGATATCCGACGAACCGGCGGCCAATCGCGAAATGGCATCGGTCGATCCGCGACCGGACGCGATGGTGACGTCAAGACCGGCGTCGCGGCAGAAGCCCTGATTGATGCAGACATAGATCGGCGCCTTGTCGCCACCCGGAAGCCAGTCGAGTTTGAAAGACGACTTTGTCGGCTGCGTGCGCGGGCGCGGCCATCTGGCCAAATGCGACGACTCCAAAGACAAGTGCCAACGACGCGCTGGAGATGCGACGGGTCATGCGGGATCCTTCGGTTGAGCGATCAGGCCGATCAACGCAAATGGCGTGCCAGCAGACGATGGCTCGGGCAGCCATCGCAAGCAGTGCTCGTGGTTGCGCTCGGATTGGGACGTCTGGGGCAGATTTGCAGAGCATGCGGCGGACCTTGATGTGTCATCGCCGAGCAATGTCCAGAGCTACGCTCAGACCGCTTCTACTCGCTGCCCCAAGACTCCACGATCACGAAAACGAGTGCAAGGAAATTAAACAGGCAGAATCGTTGCCCAAAAAATAGACACAGCGCCGCTGCCGAAGCGACGAGTGTCTGATGCGTCGATCGACCGTCAGCAGATAGCGACAGTCAAACTGCAAAACGGTGAAGCGGCGTCAGTTCAGCGACGGATTGCGCGGTCGGTAGCTGCCGGACTTGTCCTTGATGAAGATCTCGGCGACCTGGGAGTGTCGGATCGGCTCGCCGGATTCATCGGGAAGCAGGTTCTGCTCGGAGACGTAAGCGACGTATTCCGACTCAGAATTCTCGGCCAGCAGATGGTAAAATGGCTGGTCCTTGTTCGGACGGACGTCTTCGGGGATCGACAGCCACCATTCTTCGGTGTTGTTGAATTCCGGATCGATGTCGAACACCACCCCCCGGAACGAAAAGATCCGGTGGCGGACGATCTGTCCAATCTGGAATTTGGCGGTCCGCGCTTTGATCATTCTGGTCGAATAGACCAGGATTGTGGCCGATGCTAGAGGCAAACGACGGATTTACGACATACAGACGCCGCTCCCCGCTATCCCGCCCGTAGGGCCAAGAACCAAGAAAAACACGCTCGACATGATGGACGTCCTCAATCTTGCACTGCCGTATTTCGGGCTGATCTTCATCGGCTTCGCCTGCGGCAAGGTGAAGAATCTGCCCGAAACGGGCCTCGCCTGGATGAATTTTTTCCTCCTTTATGTGTCGCTGCCCGCGCTGTTCTTCCGCATCATGGCCAAGACGCCGTTCGAGGAACTCAACAATCTGCCCTTCGTGATCGGCACCACGCTGGCGACTGCAACGGCGTTCTTTCTGTCGGTCGGCACCGGTAAATTCCTGGGACGGCTGACCATGCGCGAGGCCGGAATGGCCGGGCTTGCCGGCGGCTATGGTAATATCGGCTATATGGGACCGGGGCTGGCGCTGGCGGTGCTTGGCCCCAAGGCGGCAGTTCCGACTGCACTGGTGTTCTGTTTCGACAGCATCTTCCTGTTCTCGATCGCGCCGCTGATGATGGCGCTGACCTCGGGCGACAAGCGTCCGCTGCTGCCGACGATCTTCATCGTCATCAAGCACATCGTGCTGCACCCCTTGATCGTGGCGGCCTATCTCGGCGCTTTCGTCGCGGCGTTTCACATCCAGATGCCGGTCGCCATCGACGGCATGCTGCTGTTCCTGCAGAATTCTGCTGCGCCCGTTGCGCTGTTCGCGCTCGGCGTGACGGTTGCCTTGCGGCCGCTGGGGCGCGTGCCGTGGGAAGTGCCTGGTCTGATCTTCATCAAGCTGCTCATTCACCCGCTAATCGTGTTCGGCCTGATGCTGTTGTTCGGGCCGTTCCCGCCGGTATGGGCCGCGACGGCCGTGCTGCTCGCGTCATTGCCGCCGGCACTGAACGTGTTCGTGATCGCGCGGCAGTACGATAGCTGGGTCGAACCGGCTTCTGTCGCAGTACTGCTCGGCACGTTCGTGTCGGTGCTGACGCTCACCTCGGTGATGTATTTCCTGAAGAGCGGCCAGATCGCGTTTCCTTAGGACGCGCGAGATCTCTAGGAAGCGCTCTTGCGCCACGATGGCGACAGGCCCTCGCGCATCGCAAGACGGCGCAACGGGCCTATGGACCCCATCGCATGCATGCCGGCCGCGCGGATCACCTGCATCGGCAGGAGATCGCTGAGCAGCGAACGGTTCGCCATGTCGATGGCGAAGGTACGCGAGGAGATGTCGCTGCGGCGGATCTTCTCGAAACGCGCCAGCACCGGCGCTGCCCCGATATCCGCGCCATTCATGCCGGCATCGCGCACGACGTCAGCGATATCGCCGGCGTCGCGCAGGCCAAGATTTAGACCCTGCGCACCGATCGGCGGCACCACATGGGCGGCTTCGCCGACCAGCACGATGCGGTTCTTCGCCAGCTGCGCGGGCTGCTCGATTGCCAGCGGGAACGTGTGTCGACCCGGCTCGACCTGAACCCGGCCGAGGATCGAATGCGATTGTTTCTCGGCGGCGTCCGACAATGCCTCGTCGCTCAATGCCATCAGGCGCTCGGCATCACGGGGCTTGTTGACCCAGACGATGCTGGAGCGATTGCCGGGCAGGGGCACGAACACGCAGGGACCGGCGGGTGTGTGAAACTCCGTCGACATGTTCTTGTGCGGCCGGCTATGCGCGATGTTGAAGGTGACGGCCGTCTGCTCAAGCGCGCGTCGCTTGACTGAAATGCCCGCGGCTTCGCGGCACAGGGACTGGCGGCCATCGGCGCCAACGATCAGCCGCGCCACCAGGACCTGGCCTTGCCGCGTGCGCACCTGAACTTGCATCTCGTCCGGCGTGACCGTATCGGCCTCGTCATCGATGCGAATGAGATTGGTCAATTCCGCGGCGCGCGCTTCGAGCGCGATCATCAATTCGCGGTTCTCGATATTGTAGCCGAAGGTCTCGAGGCCGATCTCGCCGCAGACGAATTTGACTTCGGGCGCGCGGATCAGACGGCCCGTGTCATCCACCAGCCGCATGGTCGTCAGCGCGGCAGCCTTGTCGGCGCAGCGGTGCCAGACATCGAGGTTTTCCAGAAACGCGACGGAGCCGCCCAGCAGCGCGGTGGTGCGGTTGTCGCCATAGGGGACGCGGCGGGCGACGAGGGCGGTACGGGCGCCGGTCTCGGCCAGCGCAAGGGCGGCAGCAAGGCCGGCAGGGCCGCCGCCGACAACGGCGACATCATAAATGGAGGTGGAAGCAGAGGTCTCGGTCATGGGCGGACCATCGGCTTTTGGCCCGGCATTTTCAAGCCGTTACGCGCTGCGGAATCGTTCCCGCGTCATCGGGCGGCCGAAGGCCGCATCGGCGCCTGTGCAAATCGGGCGGATTCCTGCTAGCAATTCCCGGCATATGACCGCTTCGAGTCCGGACCAACTCCCGTCGTCGTCACGATCCGCGCGCGCGGCGGCGTTCTCGGTTCACATCTTTACTGCGCTCGGTGCCGGCGTGGCACTCATTGCCATGATGAGCGCCGTGCGCGGCGAATGGGCTGTGATGTTCGGCTGGCTCGGTTTGGCGCTGATCATCGACGGGCTCGATGGCCCGATCGCCCGACACTTCGACGTGGGCCGCGTGTTGCCGGATTGGTCGGGCGACGCGCTTGATTTTGTGGTCGACTTCCTCACTTACGTGTTCGTGCCGGCCTATGCGATCGCTGCCTCCGGCCTGTTGGTGCCGTGGACGGCGGTGCTGCTCGGTGCCGGGATCGTCATCACCAGCGCACTCTATTTTGCCGACAAACGCATGAAGACCGACGACAACCACTTTCGCGGTTTTCCGGCGCTGTGGAACGGGGCAGCGTTCTATCTGTTCTTGCTGCAACCATCACCCGTCATCGCGAGCCTTGCGATTCTGGCCTTGATCGTCCTGACCTTTGTGCCGGTGCATGTGCTGCATCCCGTTCGCGTGACGCGCCTGCGCCGGTTGAATCTGTCGCTGATGGCGATCTGGGCTGTGCTGGCCGTCATCACGCTGATACAGAACTTCGCTGTTGCTTTGCCTATTACGGTCGCTCTCTGCGCAATCGCTTTTTACATTGTCTGCGGTGACGCCGTCATCCGCCTCATGAGGCCCTCCAAATCATGATCGAACTGTTTTCCAGCCCCGAAGCCTGGGCCGCGCTGTTGACGCTGACCGCGCTTGAAATCGTACTTGGTATCGACAATGTGATTTTCCTGTCGGTGCTGGTGTCGCGGCTACCGGAGCCGCAGGCCACCCGCGCACGCCAGATCGGTCTCGCGCTGGCGCTGGTGTTCCGCATCATCCTGCTGAGTGTCCTCGTCTGGCTGATCGGCCTGACCGAACCCGTCATCACGGTGAGAGGCCTCGCATTCTCCTGGCGTGATCTGATCCTCATCGGTGGCGGTCTGTTCCTGATCGCCAAGGCAACGCACGAGATTCATGCCGAGGTCGAGGCGCGCGAGGGACCCGGCAACGAGAAGCCGGCACCGAACGCCTTTGCCTGGGTGATCCTGCAGGTTATCGTCGTTGATCTCGTTTTCTCGCTCGACTCCATCATCACTGCGATCGGCATGGCGCAGGACATCGAGATCATGGTGGCCGCCGTCATCATCGCCTGTGCGGTGATGTATGTATCGTCCGGACCCGTAGCACGCTTCGTAGCGCAATATCCGACCACCAAGATGCTGGCGCTCGCCTTCCTGGTGCTGATCGGCGTCTCGCTGATGGCGGATGGATTCAAATTCCACATCCCGCGCGGTTACATCTATTTCGCCATCCTGTTCTCGGCGGCGGTCGAGCTGTTCAACGTGCTGGCGAAGCGCAACCGCCGAAAGCGGGCCCTGCCGGGCACCGGTTGACATCACGCGGGTGTTGGTTATCGCTTGAGACCAAAGTCATTCAGGGAGATTGAACGATGACCAAAGCCGTCCGCGTCCACGAGATCGGTGGACCCGAAGTCCTCACTTATGAAGACGTGCAGGTCCCGGCACCGGCCGCGGGCGAGGTGCGCATCCGCCAGCATGCCATCGGTGTCAATTTTATCGATACGTACTTCCGCAGCGGCCTCTACAAGGCGCCGCAGCTGCCGTTCATCGCCGGTAATGAGGCCTCGGGCGAAGTGATCGAAGTCGGTCCGGGCGTCACAGGTTTTCATCCCGGTGATCGCGTCGCCTATTATTCGGCGCTCGGCAGCTATGCCACCGAGCGCGTGTTTGCCGCCGACCGGCTGGTGAAACTGCCGGATCGCATCACCCACGAGCAGGGCGCCGTGCTGATGCTGAAGGGCCTCACGGTCTGGTATCTGCTGCACAAGACTTTCAAGGTCGAGCCGCATCACCGCGTGTTGATCCATGCTGCAGCGGGCGGCATCGGTCTGCTCGCCTGCCAGTGGGCCAAAGCCATGGGTGCGCATGTGATCGGCACCGTCGGCTCGAAAGAGAAGGGCGAATTGGCGCTGGCCAATGGCTGCGATCACGTCATCTATTACAACGAAGAGAACTTCGTCGATCGCGTGAAGCAGATCAGCCGGAACGAACTCTGCGATGTGGTCTATGACGGTGTGGGCAAGACCACCTATCCGGGATCGCTGTCATGCCTGAAGCCACGTGGCATGTGGGTGTCGTTCGGCAACGCGTCAGGCCCGGTGCCGCCATTCGCCATCGCCGAACTCAACAATCACGGCTCGCTATTCGCGACGCGCCCGAAGCTGAACGACTATGTCGCCAAGCGCTCAGAATTGCTGGAAGGCGCCGACACGCTGTTCTCGGCTGTGATCGACGGCAAGCTGCATGTGCCGATCAATCACGCTTATGCGCTGAAGGATGCGGCCAAGGCGCATGTGGACCTGGAAGCACGCAAGACGACCGGCGCGGTGATTTTGAAGGTGTGAGGTTCTTTCTTCTCCCTCCCTCAAGCGGCGAAGCCGCGCAGCGGGAGGGTGGATCGACCGCGCAGCGGTCGAGACGGGTGGGGTGGCGCAACACGTGAGAGCGTCGCTTGTGGCACCCCCACCCCGGCCTATCGGCCGACCCTCCCCACAAGGGGGAGGGATGCCATGGCCATCGGCGTTCTAGCTAGAACCCCGCCACCGTCCCGTGCAGATCATACGCATCCGCGCGCTCGATCTTCGCCGTGACGATCTCGCCGACCTTTAGCGGCCGGCGTGCGGTGACGTAGACCGAGCCGTCGATGTCAGGTGCGTCCGCCTTCGAGCGTCCCTTCGACACGGTCGGGCCGACTTCGTCGATGATGATTTGCTGGCGCGTGCCGACCTTGCGCTTCAAGCGGCGCGCGGAAATCTTCTGCTGACGCTCCATCAGCGCATTCCAGCGCTGCTGCTTGATTTCTTCGGGCACTGCATTGGCGATGGCATTGGAGGTCGCGCCTGCCACGGACTCGTATTTGAACGCGCCGACGCGGTCGATCTGCGCTTCTTCGAGCCAGTCCAAGAGATACTGGAAATCGCTTTCGGTCTCGCCGGGGAAGCCGACGATGAAGGTCGAGCGCAATGTCAGATCGGGACATTCCTCGCGCCACTTCTTGATGCGGGCGAGCGTCTTGTCCTGCGCGGCGGGGCGCTTCATCGCCTTCAATACTTCCGGGGCCGCGTGCTGGAACGGGATGTCGAGATAGGGCAGCACATTGCTGCCGGCATTCATCAGGCCGATGACTTCGTCGACATGCGGATACGGGTAAACATATTGCAGCCGCACCCAGGCGCCGAGTTCGCCGAGCTCTTTGGCGAGATCATAGAACTTGGCGCGGACCTCGCGATCCTTCCACGGGCTCGTCGCATATTTGATATCGACGCCGTAAGCCGAGGTGTCCTGCGACACTACCAGCAGTTCCTTGACGCCGGCCTTCACCAGCTTCTCAGCCTCTAACAGCACTTCGTTGGCCGGACGCGAGACCAGATCGCCGCGCAGCTTCGGAATGATGCAGAAGGTGCAGCGGTTGTTGCAGCCTTCGGAAATCTTCAGATAGGCGTAGTGCCGCGGCGTCAGCTTGATACCCTGTGGCGGCACGAGATCGATATGCGGATTGTGCACCGGCGGCAGCGCGCGGTGCACGGCGTCGAGCACGCTCTCATATTGCTGCGGGCCGGTGATCGACAGCAGGTTGGGATAGGCGGCCTCGATCTGCTCGGGCTCGGCGCCCATGCAGCCGGTGACGATGACTTTGCCATTCTGCGCCATGGCTTCGCCGATGGCGCCCAGCGACTCCGCCTTGGCGCTGTCGAGGAAACCGCAGGTGTTGACGATGACGATGTCGGCGCCGTCGTGCTTGCGGGCGAGTTCGTAACCTTCGGCCCGCAGGCGCGTGATGATGCGCTCGGAATCCACCAGGGCCTTCGGGCATCCCAGCGAGACAAAGGAGATTTTCGGCGCGGCGGCCTGTTGCATGTTCGATCTGCCTGATTGAGAGGCAGCAGGTAGTCCCATTTGCCCATAATTACAAGGCTTTAAGCCGTGCGCGGGCGTGCTATGGGTATGCTGCATCCATGTGAGTGCCCGATGCCTGCCGACCAGTCGCCCAAAATTGTCATTGTCGACGAAAGCCCGATCCGGGCCGCGATCCTTGAGGAAGGGCTGCGGGAGGCTGGCTATGTGGACGTCCAGCATATCCGGGAGATGCATAACCTGCTGGCCCGGATTTATGCGCTGGATCCGGACGTTATCGTCATCGATCTCGAAAATCCCAGCCGCGACGTGTTGGAACAAATGTTCCAGGTGTCCCGCGCGGTGCGCCGGCCGGTCGCCATGTTCGTCGACCAGAGCGACGCCGAGTCGGCGCGGGCTTCGGTCGAGGCGGGGGTATCCTCATACATCGTGGACGGGCTGAAGAAGGAGCGGATCAAGCCGATCCTCGATCTCTGCATCTCCCGTTTCAATGCCTTTTCCAAACTGCAGGACGAGCTCGAGCGCACCAAGTCGGCGCTGGAGGAGCGCAAAATCATCGACCGCGCCAAGGGCATCGTGATGAAGCTCAAGGGCCTCAATGAAGAAGAGGCTTACGTATTGCTGCGATCCACGGCGATGCGTGAAAAGAAGAAAATCGGCGAGATCGCGCAGTCGATCATCACCGCAGCGGAGTTGCTGAAATGATCGACCAACCGCTTCGCATCGGCTTCATTCCGCTGGCCGACGCTGCCGCCCTGATTGTCGCGGTCGACAAGGGGTTCACGAAGGCCGAGGGGCTGAACGTCGAACTGGTCCGGGAAGTGTCGTGGTCGAACGTCCGCGACAAGCTGAATATCGGCCTGTTCGAAGCGGCGCATCTGCTGGCGCCCGTTGCCATCGCGTCCAGCCTCGGGCTCGGGCACGTGAAAGTGCCGATCGTGGCGTCGTTCAATCTCGGTATCAACGGCAATGCCATTACCGTTTCGCCGGCGCTACATGCGGCGCTGATGTCTGAACTCGACGGTGACCCGACCGATCCGATGGCCACCGCGCAGGCGCTGCGCCGCGTGGTCGTCGCGCGTGCCCGTGCCGGCGCCGATCCCCTGACCTTCGGCATGACGTTTCCGTTCTCGACGCATAATTACCAGCTCCGTTTCTGGATGGCGGCCGGCGGCGTCGATCCCGATGAGGACGTCCGTCTCGTGGTGCTGCCGCCGCCTTACATGGTCGACAGCCTCGCCAACGGTCACGTCGATGCGTTCTGTGTCGGCGCGCCCTGGAATTCTGTCGCGGTCGATCTCGGCGTCGGCCATATTCTGCATTTCGTCTCCGACATCCTGCTGCGCGCTGCCGAGAAGGTGCTGGCGATGAGGCAGAGCTGGGCGGAGAAGAACCCGGACACCGTGGCAGCACTCACGCGGGCGCATGTGAGTGCGGCTGCCTTTATCGAGGCCCCGGAGAACCGCAACGAGATCGCGGCGATTCTCGCCAAGCCCCAATATATCGGCGTCTCGCCGGAGGTCCTGCTGCGGACGCTCGATGGCCGACTGAAGATTGCGCCGGATGGCACCATGCGCGAGAGCGGGCGCTATCTGCTGGTCGGCCGCGAAGGAGCCGGGCGTCCCGATCCCGTTCAGGCCGCCTGGCTCTATGCCCAGATGGTGCGCTGGGGACAGGCCGCGATCAGCCCCGAGGCGCTGAAGACCGCCGAAGCGGTCTTCAGGCCTGATCTCTACGATGCCGCGCTCGGTATCACCGGCAGCGCTCCGACTGATGTGCCCGACGCGGTTGGCGCTTTTGCCGGTCCGCCATTCGATCCGAGCAACATCGCTGCCCATCTGGCGGCGTTCGAGATCGCGCATATGAAGTCGTAACGGCGGCTCAGCTCGCAGATGTGTGGATGCCGCATTCCGTTTTGGCGCGGCCGCGCCAACGGCCGGCGCGGGGGTCCTCGCCAGGCGCGGTGCGGGATGTGCAGGGCATGCAGCCGACCGACGCAAAGCCTGAGGCTATGAGCGGATGCGGCGGCAGCTTCGCCGACGCGTAGATCAGCCCGATCTCGTCCGGCGTGACATTGGCGAATGGATTGAATTTCAGCTTGCCGCCATCGGTTTCAACGACAGGAATTGCCGCGCGCGACGCGCCCTGAAATCGCTTGCGGCCGTTGATCCATGCGCTGAACGGCGCCAGTGCCTGCGCCAGCGGTTCGACCTTCCGGATCCGGCAGCAGGTGTCGGGATCTGACGACCACAGGTCTCCATCGGCGTCGTCAGCGGCAAGCACTTCTGCTGCAGGACGGATCGTTCGGACGTCGCGCAGGCCCAGTGTCCGGATCAGCTGGTCGCGATAGGCGAGCGTCTCTTCGAACAACCATCCGGTATCGAGAAACAACACGGGGATGGCGGGATCGACATCGGCCATCACCTTCAGCAACGCCGCGGACTCCGTGCCAAACGACGATACCAGCGCCAGGCTATCGCGGCCCACGAGATCAAGCGCCGCGGCAATTACCTCGGCGGGCGAGGCGGATTGCAGCGCTTGATCGTATTGGACAGCACTTGCGACGGCTCCGGGCGACAACATCTCGAACTCCTCAACACATCCAGCTTGACTGGAATAAGATTCTATATATCAGTTGTTTGTCGCCACTTAATAGAAAAATATTCTTTCTATTTGAGAAGCGCAGTTTAGATTTTTTGACCCCATAAATCGAGTTCCAGAGATGCACTTTCTCCGAGCGTATCCGCTTCGTGAGCAACGGCGAATCTCACGGCGGTTTTGAGGACCTGGAGAAGGCGTATGACGTCGACCAATCTCGAACGCGTCCGACCGGACGTGGTATCGATGGACCATCTCGATCAACTGGAAGCACAGAGCATCTACATCCTGCGCGAGGGCTTCGCGCGGCTGAAGAAGCTGGCCCTGCTTTGGTCGCTCGGCAAGGACTCCAATGTCATGATCTGGCTGGCGCGCAAAGCGTTCTTCGGCCACGTACCGTTCCCCGCCCTGCATGTCGATACCGGCAAGAAGTTTCCGGAGATGTACGCATTTCGCGATCATTATTCGAAGGAGTGGGGCCTCGACCTCACCGTCGAATACTGCCCATCGATCGATAGCGTCGATCCCACACTGCCGCCGGCGGCGCGTTCGGCGGCGCGCAAGACCGAAGGTCTCAAGCTTGCGCTGGCGAAGCACGGCTTCGACGGATTGATCGCTGGTATTCGGCGGGACGAAGAGGCGACCCGTGCCAAGGAGCGCGTGTTCTCGCCGCGCGGTGTCGAGGGTGGATGGGACGTGCGCGACCAGCCACCGGAATTCTGGGATCAGTTCAACGCCTCGCCGCCGCCCGGTGCCCATCTGCGCATTCATCCGATCCTGCATTGGACCGAAGCGGACATCTGGGCCTACACGGCGCGCGAAAACATCCCGATCATCCCGCTCTATCTGGCCAAAGACGGCAAGCGCTACCGCTCGCTCGGCGATGCCGACATCACCAATCCCGTCGCATCCACCGCCAGCACGATTGCCGAAATCCTGGTCGAGCTCGACGGCACCACGATTCCCGAGCGCGCCGGCCGCGCACTCGATCATGAGACCGAAGACGCCTTCGAGCGACTGCGCGTCGCCGGCTATCTGTAGAGGTGATGCCATGACCAAACCCGTCAATCCGACCTCGCTCGGAATGCCCAACGGCACCACGCGCCCACAACTGCGCATCGTCATCGTCGGCCATGTGGATCATGGCAAGTCGACGCTGGTCGGTCGCCTGCTGCACGAGACCGGCGGCTTGCCGGATGGCAAGCTGGAGATGCTGAAAGCGGTGAGCGCCCGGCGCGGCATGCCATTCGAATGGTCGTTCCTGCTCGATGCGCTGCAGACCGAGCGTGACCAGGGCATCACCATCGATACCACGCAGATCCGCTTCCGCACCAAATTGCGCGACGTCATTCTGATCGACGCGCCCGGCCACGCCGAGTTTCTGCGTAACATGATCACCGGTGCATCGCAGGCCGATGGCGCCGTGCTGATTGTCGATGCGCTGGAGGGCGTTCGCGATCAGACCCGGCGCCATGCCTATCTGCTGCATCTGTTGGGCGTGAAGCAGGTCGCCGTCGTCGTCAACAAGATGGACCGCGTCGATTTCAGCGCTGCGCGCTTTCAGGCGATCAGCGACGAAATTTCGGCGCATCTCATCGAACTCGGCGTCACGCCCGCCGCGGTGATTCCGATTTCGGCGCGGGATGGCGATGGCGTGGCCACCCATACCGACCGTATCGGCTGGTATCGCGGGCCGACAGTCGTGGGTGCGCTCGATGCGCTGAAGCCGGCACTCGCGCTTGATGAATTGCCGCTGCGGCTACCGGTACAGGCGATCTACAAGTTCGACGACCGGCGCATCGTGGCCGGGCGTATCGAGGCCGGTCATCTGGCTGTCGGCGACGACGTGGTGATCATGCCCGCTGGCAAGCGAGCGAAGATCAAGAGCGTGGAGCGCTGGTCGGCGATGCCGCTGGAAGGCGAGTACGGGGCAGGGCGATCCGTCGGTATCACGCTCGACCGCGAACTGTTCGTCGAGCGCGGCGACGTGATCGCGCATGCTGGCGCGGTGCCGTCGGATACACGACGACTGCGGGCGCGGATTTTCTGGCTGCACGACCAGCCGCTGACAGCGGGCTCGTCGATCCTGGTGCGGCTCGGCGTGCGCGAAGTGCGCGGCCGTGTGGTCGCGATCGAGAAGGCGATCGATCCCGGCGAACTGGCCAGTGTCGAGACCAAACAGATCGCCCGCAATCACGTTGGTGAAATCGAGATCGCACTGTCGCAACCGGTCGCCGCTGATCGCTATGTCGACAATCCGCGCACCGGACGTCTCGTGATCGAGGTCGGTGGCCGGATTGCCGGTGGCGGTCTCGTGCTCTCCTTTGATGCTGCCCAACGCGCGGCGTCGTCGGACATCGTGCCGGTGCAGTCGGCACTGCGGCCTGAGGAACGTTCGGCGCGCTATCGCCATCAAGGCGCGGTGGTGTGGTTCACGGGATTGCCGGGATCGGGCAAGTCGACGTTGGCGCGGGCGCTGGAGCACCGTCTGTTCGCCAAAGGCGGTTCGCCGATCCTGCTCGACGGCGACACGCTGCGCGCCGGACTCAATCGCGACCTCGGCTTCTCCGCCGCCGATCGCAGCGAGAATGTCAGGCGACTGGCGGAAATGGCCGGCCATCTCGCCCGCAACGGTCATATCGCGATCGTCGCGGCTGTGTCGCCCTCGCGCGGCGACCGCGCCGAGGCCCGCAGCGCGGTCGATACTGCATTTCGCGAGATCTATGTCGCGACGCCGGCGGAGATCTGCGAGCAGCGCGATCCCAAGGGGCATTACGCCAAGGCCCGTGCCGGCGACCTGCCGGGCTTCACCGGTATCGCCAACGACTATCAGGCGCCGGAGACGGTCGAGCTGCGGATCGACACGTCGACGGTCGATGTGGGTCGCGCGATAGATGGCATCGAGGACATGCTGCGGCAGACGCAAGTGCTGGACGACGGAGCCGCTGATCTGGCGGCGTTCGAGGCGGTCTAACGGCTTAGGCCCGCGCTCACTTTGGCACCTCATGATGAGGTCAAGGAAAGCTGGTTCGCCAGCTTTCCTCTTACCAAGGCGGCGATCCGAAAAGCCATGAGCCAAGGCTGGATGGCTTCGTCGCGCAGGCTCCTAGCAACGACAGCTGTTGTTGGTGCCCGCCGTCTATTTATTGAGCGCGGTGCACAAACGCTGGCACCGAACAGACGGGTTCCGCCCGGCCTCAACCATAATCACCTGATTTCTTGACGTTTTTCCTCCGAGGACGATCTGGCACGAGACTTGAATGTCTCTAGTCAACCGGCGTTCGCTGATGCTCGCCGGCCAGTTCAGATGGATTTCCGCAGCAACGAGGCTGATCGGATCGCTTCCAGAATTCAAGCCGGCGCGACGCGCTGACTTGAGCCTGCGCGGTCCGCAATCCTTATCCCCGTTGAAGCCACGCTGTGGCCCGCAGGAGCTTCGTCCCGCATGAAAATTGAAACGCTCTCCATCGACTTTACTGACGAACAGAAGCGCTACCTCGAAGGCTTCTCGACCGGGCTGCAGATCAGCCGTGTCGGCAAGGGTCTCGGCGGCGGCGCGTCAGCCAAAGCCAATGCGGAGCCGACCGGACCGGATGCGCCGCATATCAAGGCGCAGGACCGCACCATTGCGTCGGGCAAGAAGCTAGTCGAGCAGGAGAAATGGAAGCGCGAGGAACACCCGTTCGACGCCTATCCGCGGCTGCGCGATCAGGCCGCGATCGATGCGCGGCCATCGCCGGCCGACAATTTTCGCTGGCGCTATTACGGTATCTTCTATGTGGGTCCAACGCAGGACTCCTATATGTGCCGGCTTCGGATCCCGAACGGCATCATGAAGCACTGGCAGCTTGCGGGTCTTGCCGATCTCAGTGACGAGCTGTGCGGTCCGTTCTCGCATGTGACAACGCGCGCCAATCTGCAGGTGCGCGAGATTCCGCCGAAAAATGCCGTGAAGCTGATCGAGGGTATCCAGGATCTCGGTCTGTGCTCACGCGGCTCCGGGGCCGACAACATCCGCAACGTCACGGGCACGCCGACCGCGGGCATCGACCCGCAGGAACTGCTGGATACGCGACCCTATGCGCGCGAATGGCACTATCACATTCTCAATGACCGCACGCTGACCGGCCTGCCGCGCAAGTTCAACGTCGCCTTCGACGGCGCCGGCAAGATCGCCGTGCTGGAAGACACCAACGACATCGCCTTCCAGGCAGTCGAAGTGAAGGATGGCTTCGGCGTCGCGCCTGGCGTCTGGTTCAAGCTCGGCATCGGCGGCATCACCGGCCACAAGGATTTTGCCACCGATACCGGCATCATCGTGAAACCGGAGGACTCCACCAAGGTCTCCGACGCCATCGTGCGTGTCTTCATCGATCTCGGCGACCGCACCAACCGCCTCAAGGCGCGGCTGAAATACGTGATCGACGGCATGGGCATGGAGAAGTTCCTCACCCTCGTCGAGGAGAAGCTCGGCACGTCGTTTACGCGCGTTCCGGCGGAAGCGTTGCTGCCGCGCCCGGGCTTCGACCGCACGGCGCATATCGGCGTGCACAGGCAGAAGCAGGATGGTCTGAACTGGATCGGCGTCGTGTTGCCGCTGGGCAAGGTGACGACCGATCAGATGCGGGGGCTTTCGAAGATTGCAGCCGATCTCGGCGACGGCGATATCCGCCTCACAGTATGGCAGAACCTGCTCATCCCCGGTGTGAAAGACGCGAATGTCGCGCTGGCGACTGCGGCCATCGAAGCCCTCGGCCTTGCCATCAAGACCACCGAGATCCGCGCCGGCCTGATCGCCTGCACCGGCCGCGCCGGTTGCAAGTTCGGCAATGCGGATACCAAGCGCACGGCAACGAACGTCGCCGAATGGTGCGATACGCGCGTCGAGGTCGACACGCCGATCAACATCCATCTCACCGGCTGCCATCATTCCTGTGCGCAGCATTACATCAGCGATATCGGCATGATCGGCGCGCGCGTGGCGCTGGACGATAGCGACGACACCGTGGACGGCTTCCACATCTTCACCGGCGGCGGCTTCGGCCCACTGGCCGATGTCGGGCAGGAGGTCTATCAGAACGTCAAGTCCGCGGACGCGCCTGTTGTCGTCGAGCGGCTGCTGAAAGCCTATCTCGCCCACCGCGCGTCGCCAGACGAGACCTTCCTCACATTCTCGCGCCGTCACGACGCGGCTTCGTTGCGTAAGCTCGCTGATGAACAGGTGTCCGCATGAACCAGATGACGCCGCCGCCCAAACTCGAAATCATTCCTGCGTCTGCGCCGTTCTCGGAAGCGCAACGCTCCTGGCTGAACGGCTTCTTCGCCGGCCTGCTGTCCGATGCGCCGGCGACGCCGCTCTCTGCGGAGCAGGGCGCCGCCATCATGGAAGAAGACGACGGCGCGCCTTGGCATGACCAGACCATGCCGATCGCCGATCGCATGAAGCTCGCCGAAGGCAAGCCGGTTCGTCGCAAGATGATGGCGGCGATGGCGCAGCAGGATTGCGGCCAGTGCGGCTATAACTGCAACGACTATTCCGACGCGATTGCCTCGAAAGCGGAGGCGCGGCTGAATCTCTGCGTGCCGGGCGGCAAGGAGACCGCGCGGATGCTGAAGTCGCTCTATGAAGAGCTCGACAAGGCACCGGCGGGTGCTGCGCCCGCGGCAGCAGCGACGACTGCTGCTGCGGAGCCGGCCGAAGTTGCTGCGCCGGATCCGTCGACGCTCGGCCGCTCGCGCGACAATCCCGCACCCGCGGTGTTTCTCGGCCGCCGCCTGCTCAACGGCAAGGGCTCTGAGAAGGAAACCTGGCATATCGATTTCGATCTGTCGGGCTGTGGCCTCGATTACGTCGTCGGCGACAGTTTCGGTATCTTTGCGTCGAACGATCTCGGTCACGTCGACCAGATCATCGCTCTGCTCGGCGCGTCGCATACGACGGAAGTGCGTGGCAAGACGCTGCGTGAGGTGCTGCAATACGACGTCTCGCTGGCCCCGGCACCGGACTCGCTGTTCGAACTGATGTCCTATCTCACCGGCGGGGTGCAGCGCGCCAAGGCACGCGCACTGGCGCAGGGCGAGGACCCCGATGGCGATGCCGCGACGCTCGATGTGATGGCGGCGCTGCAGAAATTCTCTGGCGTGCGGCCGCATCCGGAGGCTTTTATCGAAGCGCTGGAGCCACTGCAGCCGCGGCTCTACTCAATCTCGTCATCGCACAATGCGACGCCGGGCAAACTGTCTCTCACCGTCGATATCGTTCGTTACATGGTGGGCAAGCGGAAGCGACATGGTCTCGCCTCAAGCTTCCTCGCCGATCGCATCCAGCCCGGCGATGAGCTCAAGGTCTATGTTCAGAAGGCTCATGGTTTTGCGCTGCCGGAAAATCCCGAGACGCCGATCATCATGGTGGGGCCGGGCACCGGAATCGCGCCGTTCAGGGCGTTCCTGCACGATCGCAAGGCCACCAAGGCGTCGGGCAAGAACTGGCTGTTCTTCGGCCATCAGCGCAGCGGGTCGGATTTCTTCTATGCCGACGAACTCAATGGCATGAAGACCGAAGGCTTCCTCACACGGTTGTCGCTGGCCTGGTCGCGCGACGCCGGCGAGAAGTTCTACGTGCAGGATCGCATGCGCGAGGTCGGCCGCGACGTCTGGACCTGGCTCGCGGAAGGCGCCCATGTCTATGTCTGCGGCGATGCCAAGCGCATGGCCAAGGATGTGGAGCGGGCTCTGGTCGACATCGCCGCCCAGCATGGCGCGCGTTCGACTGATGAAGCGGTGATGTTCGTCAGTGAGCTGAAGAAGAAGGGGCGGTTTCAGCTCGACGTATATTGATATCTCTACCCCTCATCCTGAGGAGCCCGCCATTGGCGGGCGTCTCGAAGGATGGCCGCAGACTCGGAGCGCCGGCATCTCATGGTTCGAGACGGCGCTTCGCGCCTCCTCACCATGAGGGAGCGCGCGTTTGCGAGAGAACTGTTTTGCTTCAACTGCGTCATCAGTAGAACGCTTCCTCAGCGATAAATTGCGTTCTCTCCCGGCGCTGCTCTCATTGGAGATAATCTCTCCATCCTGCGCGACATTCAAAATTCCATTTTATTGACCGAAGCCGCCGCGCTGCGCATCCTCGTACCATCGAAATCACAGGGGCGGGAGTCGGCGGACTCTCACGGCTGAGCTTCCACTCAACACATTGACCATCGCATCAGCGCAAGCCGCAACACCATGCGTTGCGGCCATGGGCAGCGCTGTGCCGATCGCAAGGAGACCAGATGTCGAACGATGATCACAACCGCAAGCCGCTGATGGATCGCCGGTCGCTGTTGCGCGGCGGCGCAGCAGCCGCATTGGCGGCGCCACTCGGCGTATGGGGCGCGCAGGCGTTTCCGTTCCGGCAGGCGTCACCCATTGATTTTTCCGATTTTCCGATCTGCAGGACCGCATCGGAGGCGCCTGCGCTCACCGGTGCACCGCGCAAATTGAAGCTCTCCTGGAATGCCGGCGCGGTCTGCCTTGCGCCGCTGCCGGTCGCCATCGATCATGGCTTCTTCCAGAAGCAGAACCTTGACGTCGAACTGGTGAACTATAGCGGCTCGACCGATCAGCTTCTCGAGGCCATCGCCACCGGCAAATCCGATGCGGGTCTGGGTATGGCGCTGCGCTGGCTGAAGCCGCTGGAGCAGGGCTTCGACGTCAAGATCGTCGCCGGCACCCATGGCGGCTGCCTGCGCGCGCTGGCGCCGGCGAAATCGGAAGTGAAGAGCGTTGCGGATTTCAAGGGCAAGACCATCGCCGTCGGCGATATGGCTGGTCCCGACAAGAACTTCTTCTCGATCCAGCTCGCGAAAGCCGGACTCAACCCGGATAAGGACGTCGAGTGGCGGCAATATCCCGGCAACCTCGTGCGGCTCGCCGTGGAGAAGGGCGAGGCACAGATCGGGCTGGCGTCCGATCCGCTGGCCTATCTCTGGCTCAAGGATGGCGAGCTGAAGGAAGTCGGCTCCAATCTCGATGGTCCCTACAAGGATATCAGTTGCTGCATCGTCGGCGTGCGCGGCAGCCTGTTGCGTGACGATCCACTGGTCGCACGCGGCCTGACGCAGGCATTGCTCGATGCCGCGATGTTCGCGTCACAGAATCCCGAAAAGGCGGCGAAGTCATTCCAGCCCTATGCGCCGAAGAACGCGACCATCGAAGACCTGCTGGGCATGGTGAAGTATCACACCCATCATCATCACCCCGTGGGCGATGCGCTGAAGCGCGAGCTGAAATCCTACGCCGACGATCTCAAGACGGTCTCGGTGTTCAAACCGTCGACCGACACCACCAAATTCGCGGAGCGCATCTATGCCGACGTATTCCGCGTCTGAGATCGCACCGCTTGGCGGTGACCGCGAGACGGCGCTCATTGCTGGCGATGGCGGACTTCAATTCGTCAGCAAGCTTCGTTTCAGCATCACGGGGATCGGGGCAGGGCTCGCCTGGCTGGCCTTCGGCCTGTCGTGCCTGCGATGGCCGGATATCGGCGACTGGCCACGCACCGAGGCTGTGGCCTATACGGCATTCGCGATTGCTGGCGGCATCGCGATTGCGACCACGGCGCAGGCAGCGCTCGGCAAATTCGGCGATGGCGTGCAGCGGCGCGCGCCCTGGCTGTTTGCCTTGGGAGCGTTCCTGACGCTGTGGGAGCTTGCGACGGCGAAATTCGGCTGGCTGCCGCTGCCGTTCTTTCCGCCACCACAGTCGATCGTCGAGGTCTATACTGACGACCTGCCGAAGCTGCTCGATAGCGCTTTCGCCTCGGTGAAGCTGCAGCTTGGCGGCTACTTCATCGGCGCGGTCGTCGGCTTCCTCACCGGCGTCTCCATCGGCTGGTCGCGGCTCGCGGGTTACTGGGTGCATCCGATCCTGCGCTTCATCGGACCGTTGCCGGCGACGGCCTGGCTGCCGATTGCGTTCTTCACGTTCCCGTCCGCCTGGAGCGCCAGCACGTTCCTGATCGCGCTGGCCACCGGCTTTCCGGTGACGGTGCTCACGTGGTCGGGCGTGGCCAGCGTCAGCACCGCCTATTACGATGTCGCACGAACGCTCGGTGCCAGGCCGTCGTTCCTGGTGACCAAGGTCGCAATCCCCGCAGCCTTGCCGTATGTGTTCGTCGGCCTGTTCATGGGGCTGGGCGCATCCTTCGCGGTGCTGGTCGTGGCCGAGATGATCGGCGTGAAGGCGGGCCTTGGCTTCTATCTGCAATGGGCGCAGGGCTGGGCGTCCTACAACAACATGTATGCGGCGCTGATCGTGATGTCGCTGCTGTGCTCGGGCGCGATCACGCTGCTGTTCAAAGTGCGCGACCGCCTGCTGGTCTGGCAGAAAGGTGTCGTCAAATGGTAGCGCTAGCGACAGCATTCAAGCCAGCGGCGACCGGCGCGTCGCTGGATGTCAAAGGCGTCAGCCATGCCTTCGATATCGATGGCAACGTGCTGCCGGTGCTCGACGACGTCAGCATATCCGTCGCGCCCGGCGAGTTTGTCGCGCTGCTCGGCCCCTCCGGCTGCGGCAAGTCCACGCTGCTCCGATTGGTGGCGGGTCTCGAGCCGCCGCGTGCCGGCACGCTGGAAGAAGATGGCGTTGCCATCACCGGCCCGTATCCGTCCCGCGTTGTCGTGTTTCAGGACCCGACGCTGTTTCCTTGGCGAACGGTGTCGGACAATGTCGCGCTCGGGCTGGAGGCGCAGGGCGTTCTCAAGACGCAGCGTCACCGCGTCGATGCGGCGATCGATCTCGTCGGTCTCGGCGCATTCAAGAAAGCCTATCCGCATCAGCTCTCGGGCGGCATGGCGCAGCGCGTGGCACTGGCGCGCGCGCTGGTGAACGATCCGCGCATCCTTGTGCTCGATGAGCCACTCGGCAAACTCGACTCGCTGACACGCATCACCATGCAAGCCGAGCTGGTGTCGCTCTGGCAACGCAACGGTTTCACAGCGCTGCTAGTGACCCATGACGTGGAGGAGGCATTGTTTCTCGCCAACCGCGTCATCGTGTTCAGCGATCGTCCCGCGCGGGTAACGGCGGATATCACGGTCGACCGGCCCTATCCGCGCCATCGCGGCGATCCGCATCTCGCCGAGCTGCGACGACAGATTCTGGGGCTGCTCGGGCTGGATGCGACGTGGTGAGCTCCTCCCGAATATGGTCCGTTGCGGGCGAAGGTACGCTCCACCGATAGCTGTATACGAGGCATGATTATTGCATTCCTTTTGGGCTGACACACGGTTCAGCCCAAGGGAACGACATGTACAGCACCAACCGACGTGATTTCATCCGCCTGACGGCCATTGCCGCGGCGCTGTCCACGACCAGCATCAAGGCCTTCGCCGCCGACCGCGTGGTCAAGATCGGAACGCTGAAGCTCATTCACGGCGTCACGCCGTATTTCTACGAAAAATTCGCGCCGGATGGCGTCAAATTCGAGGTGATCCCGTTCGAAACCCCGACTGACGGCAAGAACGCCGTGGTCACCGGCACCGTCGATTTCGGCATCTTCGGTTTTGCTGCGGCGACGCTCGGCGGCGCCAATGGCGAGCCGGTCGTCGTGATCGCGTCTGCCTGCAATCGCGGCATGGCGGTCGTCGCCAAGAAGGATTCCGGGATCAATACGATCAAGGATCTGAAGGGCAAGAAAGTCGCGATCCTGCCGGGCTCGACCCAGGAAGTCGTGATCCTCGACCGGCTCTCCGCCGAAGGCATGACGGTGAAGGACGTGGAATCGGTGCGTCTGTCGTTCAGCGACATGGCGCCGGCGCTCGCCCGCGGCGACATCGACGCCTATGTGGGCGCCGAGCCCGGCCCGGGCATCAGCCTCGCCAATGGCGTCGGTCAGATCGTTGAATATCCCTACACCACGCCGACCGGTTCGCTGAACATGGTGCTGGCGACGCGCCGCGAACTGATCGAGAAAGACCCCGAACTCATCAAGGCGCTGCTCAAGACCCACCGCCTGGCCAGCGAATATGCCATGAAGGACCGCGAGGCCTTTATCGCCATCGCCATGCAGAAGCTCGGCCAGCAGAAGCCGTCGATCGAGAAGGCCGCCCCCAATGTGGAGCTGACCTGGAATATCGACGACCAGTTCATGAAGCAGGCGGAATATTACGGCGGCCAGATGCTGTCGAAGAAGCAGATCCGGCAGTTGCCGGACTACAAGACCTTCATCGACGCCAGCTTCGTGAAGGCGCTGGCGGCTACGTGAGCGCGTCGTGAGCCTGCAAAGCATGATGGACGATACGTCCAACAGGGTACAGCTTGTGCCGGCAGCGGAGACCCCGCCGGTGCCTGCGGCCGGGAAGGGCGTGCAGCGTGCGCGCACAGTCGCGCTCGCGCTGATCGTGCCGGTCTGCCTGATGGTGATTTGGGACGTCATGGTGCGCTGGACCGGCACGCGACTGGTGCCGTCGCCCTATGGCGTCGCCGTGATGATGTGGGATTTCGCTTTCGGCGGAATCTATGACGACGCCTACAGCGCCAGCCTGCCGATCCATTTCTGGAAAAGCGTGCAGCGTGTCTATGGCGGCTTTCTCTGTGCGGCGGCGATCGGCATTCCGCTCGGCCTGATGATCGGGCGCATGCCGTTGCTGCGCAAACTGCTTGACCCTACGCTGTCGCTGCTGCGACCAATCCCGGTGACGGCATGGCTGCCGCTGTCGATGATCTTCTTCGGCCTAGGTCCACGCGCGGCAATCTTCCTGGTGTTCCTCGGCGCGTTCTTCCCGATCCTGCTCAATACAGTGTTCGGCGTGCGCTCCGTCGATATCAGGTTGTTCGAAGCGGCGGAGATGCTCGGCTGCAGCGGCGCGCAGCAGTTCCGCTCCGTCGTCTTACCGGCAGCGCTGCCGAGCATCTTCAACGGCCTGCGTCTCGGTGCCGGCTTTGCCTGGATCCTCATTGTCGTAGGCGAGATGACCGGCGTGCCCGAAGGCCTCGGCGCGGTCATCATGGATGGCCGCACGCTGTCGCGCACCGATCTCGTGATCACCGGCATGATCATTATCGGCATCACCGGCTTCGTGTCGGATCGTATCCTGCTGATGCTCAGCAACTACTTCCTCCGGTGGAGCCCGCAGCACCATGCTTGATCGACCGACCACAATCGCGCCTGATATCCTCGCAGTGAGCAACGTGCAGAAATTCTACCAGGCCTCCAACGGCCCGGTCGAAGCATTGCGCGGCGTCAACCTCACGATCCGCAAGGGCGAATTCGTTTGCCTGCTCGGCGCGTCCGGCTGCGGCAAATCCACATTGCTGCGCATCGTCGCCGGTTTCGAGAAAGCGACTGAGGGCTCGGTCACCATGTACGGCTTTCCGGTCGACAAGCCGGGCCCGGATCGCGGCATGGTGTTTCAGGATTACGCGTTGTTTCCGTGGCTGACCGTGCGCGACAATATCGGCTTCGGCCCCAAGCATCGTCGTCTTGCCACCAAACTCGTGAACGAACTCACCGACAAGTTCATGGCCATGGTCGGACTGACCGCCTTTGCCGATCGCTATCCGCACCAGCTCTCCGGCGGCATGAAACAACGCGTCGCCATCGCGCGCGTGCTCAGCAACGACACCGACGTGCTGCTGATGGACGAGCCGTTCGGCGCGCTGGATGCGCTGACCCGCAGCAAGCTGCAGGAGGAACTCGTCGAGATCTGGCGCACCACCGGCCTTACCGTGATCTTCGTGACGCATTCGGTTGAGGAGGCCGTGATGTTGGCGGATCGCGTCATCGTGATGTCGGCGGGGCCGGGCCGGATCGATTGCGAGATCGAGGTCGACCTTCCGCGCCCGCGCGACGTCGCATCGCCCGAATTCAACGCGTTGCGGCGCGAGGTCACTCAGAAGCTCACCAGCCATATCGCCGGCAGTCGGGGCAAGGCGGCAGATTCCTGAATCTGGCTTCAAAATCGCGCGAATAAAATTCTCGCCTGAGGTCACCGGAGAGAATTTTCACCTGTGGGTCTTAGGCCCATCAGTCCCGCTGTCGTTATTTCCGAGTACCGCTTGTAACGCCTGCCGAACGGCATTCTCTAGGGTTAGAGAAGCCGAAAGCAATACGATATGGACGCGGTTCCCAGCATTATCGACAGAGTTAATTTGCTCGTTCCGGGCTTTGCGGAACGTGCGCCATTGCATGATCGTGCGGCAAGTTTTCCATTCGAGAATTTTCAGGAACTGTCCGGGGCGGGCCTGCTGGCGCTGCCGGTGCCAAAGGCCCTGGGCGGCGCGGGCGCCGGGGTGCGCGAGGCTGTGCGCGTCGTGAACGCAGTCGGCAAGGCCGATGCCGCGACCGCGCTTGTATTGGCGATGCACTATATCCACCATCTGGTCATCACGCGAAATGGCAATTGGCCTGCGCATCTGGCGCAGCGCGTGTCGCGCGACGCCGTGAATGGCTTGGCGCTGATCAACGCATTGCGCGTCGAGCCCGATCAGGGATCGCCATCGCGGGGCGGTCTGCCTCAAACCACAGCGAAGCGCACCGCCGACGGCTGGCGCATTACCGGCCGCAAGATCTATTCGACCGGGTCGCCGATCCTCAAATGGTACACTGTATGGGCGAAGACGGACGAGCCCGACGTGCGGGTCGGCGTCTTTCTGGTGCCGGCGGGTCTGCCGGGCACGGAGATCGTCGAGACCTGGGATCATCTTGGCCTCCGCGCCAGCGGCAGCCATGACGTCGTGTTCGACGACGTGCTCGTTCCGCTCGACAACGAGGTGGATCTGCGCCGTCCCGGCGAGTGGGGCGCGCCGGATGTGTCGCAGGCGACCACCCAGGCCGTGCTCGTCGGTGCGGTCTATGACGGCGTGGCGCGGGCGGCGCGTGACTGGCTGATCGACTTTCTCAAGACCCGCACGCCATCGAGTCTCGGCGCGCCGCTCGCAACGCTGCCGCGGGCGCAGGAGATCGTCGGCGGCATCGAGGCGAAGCTCGCGGTGAATGCGCGGCTGCTCGAGACCTTCGCACGGGATATCGATGACGGTGTTACGCTGACGCCAGTTGAGGCAAACATCCTCAAGCTCACCGTCACCAACAATGCCGTCGCCGTCGTTGAGGACGCGCTGTCGCTGACCAGCAATCACGGACTGACCCGCGCCAATCCGCTAGAGCGGCATTATCGCGACGTTCTGTGCGGCCGCGTGCACACGCCGCAAGACGACAGCACCAAGATTTCCGCCGGACGCATCGCGCTCGGCATCTGAACAACAGCAGGAAGTGGAGAGACCCATGTCCGTCGAATTCATCGGCTTCATCACCAATAATGACGCATCCGAAACCCGCGTCCGCTCCGGTCCGATCCTCGATCCCGCCTATATCGAGACCGTTGCGAAGGCGCATGAGCTCGCGGGCTTCGACCGCGCGCTGCTCGCCTTCCATTCGACCTCGCCGGACGGTCTGCAGGTCGCGCAGCATGCGCTCGGCGTGACCGAGAAGCTGAAGGTGATGATCGCACAGCGTCCAGGCTTTACCGCACCAACCGTCATCGCACGCCAGCTCGCCACCATCGAGAATTTCCACAACGGCCGCGTCTCGCTGCATGTCATCACCGGCGGCAATGCCAAGGAGCTGCGGCAGGACGGCAATACGCTTGACGACAAGGACGAGCGTTATGCCCGCACCGGCGAGTGGCTCGACATCATCAAGCAGGAATGGACGAGCGAGAAACCATTCGACTATGCCGGCAAATATTATCAGGTTGAGGGCGGCTTCTCGCAGGTGAAGCCGACCGTGCCGATCCACGTCTTCGTTGGCGGCGCGTCGGACGCGGCCATCGACGTGTCGGGCAAGCACGCCGACACCTTCGCGCTGTGGGGTGAATCCTACGCGCAGGTGCGTGACGTCACCGGCCGCGTGCGCGCCGCCGCCGCCAAATATGGGCGGCCGGCGCCGCGCTTCAGCCTGTCGGTGCGCCCGATCATCGCCGACACCGAGGAAAAAGCCTGGGCCAAGGCCGATGACATTCTCGCCCGCGCCACCGCGCTGCAGGACAAGACCGGCTATCGCAAGCCGGCCGATGGCCATGCCACCGCCGGCGCGAAGCGTCTGCTGGCGCTGGCCGAGCAGGGCACCCGCATCGACAAGCGGCTGTGGACGGAAATGGCGGCGCTCACCGGCGCGAACAGCAACACCACCGCGCTGGTCGGAACGCCCGAACAGGTCGCCGAAGTGTTCGCCGACTACTACGATCTCGGCGTCAGCCATTTCCTGATCCGCGGTTTCGATCCCTTGATCGACGCCATCGATTACGGCCGTGAACTGATCCCGCGCACCCGCGAACTGATTGCCGCGCGTGACGCCGCCAAGGGAGTTGTCGCAGCATGAAACGGCTCATCCTCGCCGCCGGCCTGATCCTCGCGGCCTTCGCATCTTCGGCGCATGCCGAGACGACGCTGATCGTCGGCGACCAGAAGGGAAATGCGCGCGCCGTGATGGAAGCATCCGGCGTGCTGAAGGACGTGCCTTACAAGATCGAGTGGAAGGAGTTCGCGGCGGCAGCACCGCTGCTGGAGGCGCTTGGCGCCGGTGCGCTCGATAGCGGGCTGGTCGGCGATGCGCCCTTTACGTTTGCCGCGGCGGCCAATGTGCCGGTCAAGGCCATCGGCGCGATCCGGCAGACCGGCGACGGTCTCGCCGTGCTGGTGCCGAAGGACTCGACGATCAAGAGCTTCGACGATCTGAAGGGCAAGAAGATCGCCACCGGCCGCGGCTCGATCGGGCATCAGCTCATTCTCGCCGCGCTGGAGCAGAAGGGCTGGACGGCGAACGATGTGCAGATTGTGTTCCTCGCTCCGTCGGACGCCAAGGTCGCTTATACCCGCGGCTCGGTCGATGCGTGGTCGACCTGGGAGCCCTATGTGAGCCAGGAAGAGGTGCTGTTCCAGTCGCGCGTTCTGCTCAATGCCGAGGGCCTGACATCGGGGCTGAGCTTCGTGGTGGCGACGCCGAATGCGATCCGCGACAAGCATGCTGAGCTCGAGGACTATCTCCGCCGCCTCACCGCAGCCCGCGCCTGGGCGCTGAACAACGCGGACGCCTACGCGCAGACCTGGGGCAAGCTGATGAACGTGGCGCCGTCGGTGCCGCTGAACTGGCTGACACGCGCCAAGATCAGGATCGCGCCGGTCGATGATGGCGTCGTCGCCGATGAGCAGAAGACGATCGATCTCTATCTGCGCAGCGGTCTGATCAAGCAGAAGCTCGACGCCGCCGTACTGGTGGACCGGTCGTTCAACGATGCGATTGGGAAGGGTGCGGGGTTGTAGCATCCCTCTGCACTCTCGACCGTCGTCCCCGCCTTCGCGGGGACGACGTGCTGAGGGGCCAGCGCTTCTCACATCCGTAAATCCACGTATTCCCGGTCTCCCTCCGTCGGCCCACCATCGCCCGGCAACGGAGACCAGCGCAGATGCATCACGGCGATATTTCATCCAGCAAGGACGCGGTCGGCGTCGCCGTCGTGAATTACAAGATGCCGCGGCTTCACACGAAGGCTGAGGTGTTGGCCAATGCGCAGAAGATCGCCGACATGATCGTTGGCATGAAGATCGGTCTGCCCGGCATGGATCTGGTGGTGTTCCCGGAATATTCGACCCAGGGCATCATGTATGACGAGAAGGAGATGTATGAGACCGCATCTCTGGTGCCCGGCGACGAGACGGAGATCTTTGCCGAGGCGTGCCGCAAGGCAAAAGTCTGGGGCGTGTTCTCGCTGACCGGCGAGCGGCACGAGCAGCATCCGCACAAGGCGCCGTACAACACGTTGATCCTGATGAACGACAAGGGTGAGATCGTTCAGAAATATCGCAAGATCATGCCGTGGGTACCCATCGAGGGCTGGTATCCCGGCAACTGCACTTATGTCTCCGAAGGACCGAAGGGCCTCAAGGTCTCGCTGATCATCTGTGACGACGGCAACTATCCCGAAATCTGGCGCGACTGCGCCATGAAGGGTGCCGAGCTGATCGTGCGCTGCCAGGGCTACATGTATCCGGCCAAGGATCAGCAGGTGCTGATGGCCAAGGCGATGGCCTGGGCCAACAACACTTATGTTGCCGTTGCCAATGCCTCAGGCTTCGACGGCGTCTATTCGTATTTCGGCCATTCGGCGATCATCGGTTTCGATGGCCGCACGCTCGGCGAATGCGGCGAGGAAGATTACGGCATTCAATATGCGGCACTGTCGAAATCGCTGATCCGCGACGCGCGCCGCACCGGGCAGTCGGAGAACCATCTCTTCAAGCTGCTGCATCGCGGCTACACCGGCACGATCAATTCCGGCGAAAGCAACAAGGGTGTCGCAGCGTGTCCGTTCGATTTCTATGCGAACTGGGTCAACAATCCCGACAAGGCGCGCGAGAATGTCGAGGCCTTCACGCGGACGACGGTCGGTGTCGAGGAATGCCCGATCGAGGGACTGCCGCATGAGGGGATGTTGAACGACAGGTAGTCCAACCTCGTCATTCCGGGGCGGCCGCGCACCTTGCGCGGACGAACCCGGAATCTGGGCATGTTCATCATCTCGACGTACCGGGCGGCAGAGAGGTGACTTCCATTTCGGGATTCCGGGTTCGCGTCCAGCAAGAGCCGGCCGCGCCCCGGAATGACAGTTCATTTCAAAGTACCGTCTTGAACGGCGCCACGTCGATGCCCGCCTTTTTCAATCCATCGCGCACATGGCGGCCGAGCTCCACGGCTCCCGGCGTGTCGCCGTGAATGCACACGGTGTCCATCTTCATCTTGATCACCTTGCCGGTGATCGAGATGACTTCGCCGGTCTGTGCCATCTTCACCACGCGATCAGCGACCATGACGGGATCGTGTAGCACCGCGCCGGGCTTCTTGCGCGAGACGAGATTGCCGTTGTCCTCATAGGCGCGGTCGGCGAACACTTCATGTGCCAACGGGAGTCCGGCGGCTTCGCCTGCGGTCACGAGCTTGGAATTCGCCAGCACCACGAAGGTCAGATTGCGGTCGACGGCTTTGATGCCGGCGGCGATGGCGCGCGCGGTCATGTCGTCCTCGCAGGCGACGTTGGAGATCGCGCCGTGCGCCTTCACGTGGGTGACCTTGTAGCCTTCCATGGCGGCGATCGCCTGCAAGGCGCCGATCTGGTAGGCGATCAGGTTTTCGATCTCGAGCGCGGTGAGGCCGACGATGGGGCGGCGGCCGAAGCCGTGCAGATCGCGATAGCCGGGATGGGCACCGATCCTGACATTGCGTGCCTTGGCGAGTTGCACGGTCTTGCGCATTACATCGGCGTCGCCGGCGTGATAACCGCAGGCGATGTTCACCGAGCTTGCGAGCTCGATCATCGCGGCGTCATTGCCCATCTCCCACATGCCGAAGCTTTCGCCGAGGTCGCAGTTGAGATCGATGGTCGCCATGGTCGTGCTCTTTCGTAAATAGGGTTCGAAATCAGTCTTGCGCGTCTGCCGGCTGCGGCGCCTGCCACGTCTCGACGTCGATCGCGCTGACTGCGGTGCCAGCGACATTGGCCGACAGCAGCGCCTTGATGTCCAGCATCAGGATGTTGGAATCATGGACACGGCCGGGCAGGCTCTGCAGCAGTTCGGCGAAGGCGCGGTATTCAGCCTGCGCTTCGGCCATGGAGATGGCCTTGAAGCGGAAAGCACGGCCCGGCTGGGTCTGGCCGAAGCGGCCGAGATCGGTCGAGATCACGGTCGCGATTTTCGGATAGCCGCCTGATGTGCCACGGTCGGGCATCAGCACGATGGGCTGGCCGTTGCCGGGTACCTGGATCGAGCCGTTCACGGTGCCGTCGGAGACGATGTTGTGGCCGTGCAGATGTTTGATCACGGGGCCTTCGAGGCGATAGCCCATGCGATCGCTGGTCGCCGAAATCTTCCAGTCGCTATTCAGGAACAGATCCTTGGCGTCACCGAATTCGTCGTCCTGAGGCCCAAGCACCACGCGGATTGGACCCTCGACCGGCGCGGGCAGGTCGATGCGCTTCTCGTTGGCGCTGCTGGCCGTCGCCACCGGCAATTCGTCGCCGGCCTGCAGCGGTCGCGGATAGGGACTGCCGAGACCGGCGCGGGCATTCACGGCCAGGCTGCCGAACATTGGCTCGCCGCGGATCCCGCCCTCGATGGCGAGATAGCCGAAGGTGCCGGCGCGGGCGACGCCGAGATTGAGGCTCTCGCCATCGGCCAGCGTGACGGATGTGTTGACGTTGAAGGGCGTGCCGGCGATATCGGCCGGCCGCGTTGCACCGGTGAGCGAAATCCGAACAGCGCCGCCTTTGGCGGTGAAGACCGAATTGAGCGGGCCGAGTTCGATGGTGGCTGCGAACAGCGTGTTGCCCAGCAGGGCATTGGCGGCGGCCATCGCCAGTCGATCGACGGCGCCCGATGGCACCAGGCCGTAGCGCTGGGCGCCGAACCGGCCGACATCCTGCACGGACGTGCCGGGGCTCACGGAAGTGACGATGAGCTTGCTCATGACGCGATCAGCTCCGCGACGAATGCACCGGCTTCGGCCGCGCGGTCCTGTTCGGCAAAGGTCTTCTCATCGACAGCCGCGAAGGTGATTGCGTCGCCGGGTTCAAGCAGGAAGATGGGATCGCGGCTGAGCTGATAGGTGCGCACGGCGGTCCGTCCGAGCAGATGCCAGCCGCTGGGGCCGGCGAGGCATTGCACGCCGGTCTGGATGCCGCCGATGGAGATCGTTCCGGGCGGTGTCAGCAGCCGGGGATTCTGCCGGCGTGACATCTGCATCGAACTCGGCAGCCCGCTGAGATAGGACCAGCCCGGGGTGAAGCCGATCATCGCCACTTTGTAGTCGCCGCCCACATGGCGCGCGACGACTTCGTCCGGTGTGATGTTCAGTGCCTTGGCGACGTCTTCGAGATCAATGCCGTTCTCGCCGCCATAGGCGACGGGGATGCGCCAGCGCCGGGCCGCCTTGGCTTCGGGGAGCGGCTGGAGTGCCAGTTCGGTCAGCTTCTCACCCAAAGCGTCGAAGCCGATCTGCAGCGGATCGTAATGCACCAGAAGGGAGCGATAGGTCGGCACGGTTTCGGTGACGGCAGCAAGGCCGGCCGACGCGACGAGTTTGTCGAGCGCCAGCACGCGGCGGTTGGCTTCCTCGTCGATGGTCCGGCTGAATTCGACGGTGATGGCAGCATCGCCTGACGGCAGAATGCGGGGCGGGGAGAGAGCTGCGACCATGGCCTCACAACGTCAGTATTGGACAACCATGCATAGCGCGTTTTACCAGCGAGTGGAATTCGCAATCTGAAAATAGCCGTGCATCTTCAATAAATTAATACGCATGTTGGCGATAAGCCGTACTGATCGCAGAGGTTTCATCACATTGCATGGCGCTTTGAAGCAGCAGCCCTTGACGCGCTGGCATTCCACCGCAAGATGCGCCGCCGTAAGTCCAACGTCCTGCATCCTCTGACCTGAAGAGCCCTGCGTATGTCCCTGACACCCGAAGCCATTGCCACCCTGTCGAAGGTCACCACCGCGACCATCACCACCGTTCTCCTGAAGAAGGGCCTGCGCAATGTCTGGCTGCGCGGCGCCCAGCCGCTGCGCCCCGGTCAGCCCCGTCTCGTCGGTCCGGCCTTCACCCTCCGTTTTGTGCCGGCGCGCGAGGATCTCGCCACTCCGGAATCGTGGTCGTCGCCGATCTCGACCCGTACCGCCATCGAAGCCATGCCGGAAGGTTGCATTGCTGTGGTCGATGCCATGGGCATCACCGATGCCGGCATCTTCGGCGACATCCTCTGCGCCCGCATGCAGAAGCGCGGCGTCGCTGCGCTGATCACCGACGGCGTGGTGCGTGACATCGAAGGCGTGCTCGGCACCAATCTGCCGGTCTGGTGCGACGGCTATGCCGCTCCGCCGTCGGTTGCCGGCCTGACCTTTGTCGGCTGGGGTGAACCGATCGGTTGCGGCGGCGTTGCCATCTTCCCGGACGACGTCATCGTCGCCGATCAGGACGGCGCTGTCGTGATCCCGAAGGCCTTCCTCGATCTCATCCTGGCCGAAGGCGCCGAGCAGGAGCGCATGGAAGCCTGGATCGTCAACGAAGTGAACAACGGCGCCACGCTGCCCGGCCTGTATCCGATGAATGCCGAGACCAAGGCGCGTTACGCCGCGTCGAAGAAGTAACCAACCAACTCAAATACCCTCGTCCTGAGGAGCGGCCGCTTGGCCGCGTCTCGAAGGGCGAGGGAGTGTTCATCCCTCATGGTTCGAGACGGCGCTGCGCGCCTCCTCACCATGAGGGCCAGAGATTGGAGACGGTGCCATGAAGCTTTTCCCCGCGGGTTCGCGCCCGACCAACAGGGCGCCAGAGGAATACTTCACGGGCACGGTCTGGCAGGACCCGGTCATTGTCGCCGAAGCGCCGGCGCGGCTGGTGACCTTCCGCGTCAGCTTTGAGCCGGGCGCGCGCACAGCCTGGCACACCCACCCGTTCGGGCAGACGCTCTACGTGATCGCAGGTGTCGGGCGCTTCCAGACCGAAGGCCAGCCAGTCGTTGAGATCAAGCCGGGCGACACCGTCTGGATTCCACCGGGCGAGAAGCACTGGCACGGCGCAGCACCGACCACCGGCATGACCCATATCGCGATGCAGGAAGCGCTCGACGGCAAGACCGCAGACTGGATGGAGAAGGTCAGCGACGAACAATATGCGAAGCCGGTCGGCTAGGACGGCCAGGTATCGCCGGGTACGGGGACGAGCGCTGGGTTCAAAAGTCCAGCGGCGCATTGTCCACCACCTCTTTCATAACGAAAAAGGTTCGGGTCTGACGGACGCCGGGCAGCGCGATGAGCTGCGTGCCGTGGATACGATTGAAATCGGCCATGTCGCCGACGCGGATTTTTAGGAAATAGTCGAAGTCGCCGGCGACCAGGTGGCAATCGAGAACGAATTTCAGTTTGGCCACCGCCTTTTCAAACACTGCAAAGCTTTCCGGCGTCGAGCGATCGAGCACGACACCGACCATGACCAGCGCGCCGCGGTTGACCTTCTCGGGCGCAATGATGGCACGTGTGTTCCTGATATAGCCTTCGTCAAACAGCTGCTGCGTGCGGCGATGACAGGTGGCGGGACTGACATTTACCTTCGCGGCCAGATCGGCATTGCTCAGGCGCCCGTCTTTCTGCAGCAAATGCAGCATGCGAAGTCCGATTTTATCCAGATTTTCTGCCATGAAAGAATCTTCCGAATTTTTGGAGTTTAATGCGCCTTACTTCCAGTTTGGATGGATATAGTACGATATATGTCAGATCACAGCCATATCTTTGAAAGCACCTTCCGCACCGAAAATGCTAGCTGTACCGCCAGTTTTCACGACAACAGGTGTCACATGCTCGAAGGCTTCGAACGCTACCCGCTCACCTTTGGACCCACCTATATCGAGAAGCTGGAGAAGCTCTCGGCCCATCTCGGCGGCAAGGTCGAACTCTACGCCAAGCGCGAGGACTGCAATTCCGGGCTGGCCTATGGCGGCAACAAGCTGCGCAAGCTCGAATACATCATCCCCGATGCCATCGCCTCGAACGCCGACACACTGGTGTCGATCGGCGGCGTACAGTCCAATCATACACGCATGGTCGCGGCCGTTGCGGCCAAGATCGGCATGAAGTGCCGGCTGGTACAGGAGAGCTGGGTGCCGCATGAGGACGCCGTCTACGACCGTGTCGGCAATATCATGCTCAGCCGGATCATGGGCGCGGATGTGCAGCTCGTCGACGAAGGCTTTGACATTGGCATCCGCCATAGCTGGGAAGAGGCGATCGAGGATGTGAAGGCCAAGGGCGGTAAACCCTACGCCATTCCGGCCGGTGCGTCCGTGCACAAATTCGGCGGTCTCGGTTATGTCGGCTTTGCCGAAGAAGTCCGGGCGCAAGAGAAGGAACTCGGCTTCGCGTTCGACTACATTGTCGTCTGCACCGTGACCGGCTCTACCCATGCAGGCATGCTGGTGGGCTTCGCCAAGGACGACCGCCAGCGCAGGGTGATTGGTATCGACGCATCTTTCACACCGGCTCAGACCAAGGCGCAGGTACTTGAGATCGCGCAGAACACTGCCAAGCTGGTCAAATTAGGCAAAGACCTCGTCGAGGATGATGTGGTGCTGATCGAGGACTACGCCTATCCCGTTTATGGCGTGCCATCGGAAGAGACCAAGGACGCCATCCGTCTCTGCGCGCGCCTTGAGGGGATGATCACCGACCCTGTCTATGAAGGGAAATCGATGCAGGGGATGATCGACCTCGTGCAGAAGGGTTACTTCCCTGAAGGATCCAAGGTGCTCTATGCACATCTCGGCGGCGCGCCGGCGCTGAATGGATATGGCTACGCGTTCCGTAATGGATAGTGCCGTCACATCGCGTGCGCCGGCTTGGTGTCCGGCGCGCCGATTGTCTTCGGTCACTCGAACCAGCGGTTGACGGTCGCACGGAAACTGCCGTCTTCCTGCATGATGTGCAGCCACTGATCGACGAAGGCCTTCAGCGCCACATCGCGCTGGAGCCAATAGGCCTTCTCGGCGAAGTCGAACGGCGTGTCGGGATGCACGGCGCAGAGTACACCGTGATGCAGCTTCTGCTGATAGCGGGTCTCTGACGCATCAGTCATCATCAGGTCGGCACGGCCCTGTGCGATCTCGTCGAAGATACGGGTGTTGTCGTTGAAGACGGTGATCTCGGCCGATTTGATATGCGTCCGTGCAAAGCGCTCGTTGGTGCCGCCGGGATTCACGATCACCTTGACGCCGGGCCGATCGATCTCCGCGAGCGTGCCGAATTTCCCGGTATCAGCACAGCGCGCGATCGGCGTCTTGCCCTCGCGCATGATGGGTATCGAGAACACACCCTTCTTCTGCCGGTCGAGGGTAATCGACACGCCGCCCATCACCATGTCGAACTGGTCTGCCGCAAAGTCCGCTGACAGTTTTGGCCAGCTGGTCTTCACATAGTCGACCTTGACGCCGAGTGCTTTTCCAAGCGCCTGCGCCATCTCGACGTCGAAGCCCTTGAACGATGTCGTGACAGGATCGAACGCGCTGAACGGCATGTAGTCGCCGGTCAATCCGACACGGAGCGTCCCCCGGGCAATGATATTGTCGAGGCGGGACGGTGAGGGCGCAGGGGCCGGCGTCTGTGCCTGCAAGGGCGCCGCGAACAGCAGGCAGGCTGCCAGCCAGGCGGCGGTGATCCGGATCATGACGTCTCCCCCGTTTGTATCGCGGAGCGCACCGTTCAGGGGCGCACCGCGTTACGATCAGCTTACAGGGGATGTCGGACCTTTCAATCGACGAGTGCGTCTGCTGCGATCAGTTCACCCGCGTCCAGGTCTGGCCGCCGCAGAACATGCCGCCGAAGGCGCAGCCCTGAACACGCAGCGTGTCACTGCCCTTCAGGGCGATGGTCGATTCGTAGGTGCTGCCGCTGTTCGGATCGAAGATCTTGCCGGCCCATTTGTTGTTGCCGGGCTTCATGTTGATCAGCACCTTCTCCCCATTGGCTTCGGTCTTGGCATTCATCGAATAGCCGCACAGATTGGCGCCGCATTGTTCGATGCGAACCTTGCCTTCCTTCTTCTCGGTCATCCAGATGCCGAGCGGCGTTGCCGCGGCGGCAGGCGTAACCGGTGCGGGCGCATCCTGCTTGTTGACTGGATCTGTGGGCGGTGCGTTGGCGATGACCGTAGAGGGCGCAGATTTCTCGGCAGGCGCGGGAGCCGGGGCAGGCTGCGGGGCTACCGCGACGGATGGCGTGGTGGGTGTCGCCGGAGCTGCCGCCTCCTTTGGGGCGACAACGGGCTTCTGCGTCTCCACAGGCTTGGCCGTCTGTTCGGATCGCGGAGTGTTGGGGGCCTGCTCGTGCGTCTCGCGGTCACGCTCGCGCTTGCTGCGCTTGGTGCCATATTCGTAAACGCCGGGAATGGAAACCGAGATGCAGTCCGTCGAATTGCAGTCGCTTGGCGCTTCGATAATTATGGTGCGGCCGCCGATGTCGAAGGAATAGCTGTCGCCGGCCTGAGCAGCGGTGCTGGTCAGCAGGATGGCGGCGAGGGCGAAGAGCGGCTTCATGTGTCCTCCAAAGCGGTTGAAATCCTGACCCTGAACCGAGCCGCAGATGCGCCCGAACACCGTGATCCGCGTCACTCAGGGGGAATTGCAATTGCTTTGGTGTGTGGCGCCGACTGAAGAAGTGGTTCAATCATGCGCCGGACATTTGCTGTTTGAGGCAGCCTGACAGGCCCAAACGCCGCCGCTGGATGGCGGCGTCGCCTGAAGCCTGGCTTTCGTCAGTAGTCGCTGTAACGCGGGGCGCTGCTGCCCACGGTCATCTGGCTCTTCAGCGTCTCGAAACGATCGCGAGCGGCGCGCTCGCGCCCATCGATGAAATCGATGATTTCGTCACGCGGCATCGGGCCTGACGAAATCGGCCGTGAGCTGCCGATGGTTTCATCGACGAAATACTGGCCATCGTCGTCGCGGCGTGCGGTCCAGCGAAAGCGGATGGCATCGAGCGGACCCGGACCGAGACGAGAGTAGCCATCGACCTCAAGGGCCTCTGGAACCGTGGATGGCGACTCGTGTTCGACGAGCGGCGCTTCGGGCTCGGCGGCGACCATGACGGATACAGTCTCGGTGACCACGGTTTCAGTGACGACGGTGATCGAAGCGGGCTCGGTGTCGCCGTGTTCGGCCACCTGCGATTCCGCTTCCTTGCGGTCGAGAATGCTCGCAATGGCCGCGAGGGCGTGATCGGTCGGATCGTTCTGGGTCATTGAAATGCGCCTCCCCGCAATTACGCAACGTCCACATAGGCCGATATGTAATCGGCTGTGGTTTCATTTTGGTAATCGCTGTGGCTGTTTTTAGGCAGAGATCGGCGGACACCTGTCTTTCCAGGGCCGGATCTGCTCGAGTTGCCCGGCCAGACGGAACAGCATGGCCTCGTCGCCGAAATGCGCCGTGAACATCATACCGATCGGCAGGCCTTTGCTGCTCCAAGCGAGGGGCACCGACATGGACGGCTGGCCGGTCATATTGGCCATGCTGGTGCCTGGCATGTAGCGGCGCAGCAAAGGCGCGACATGGCCGAGATCGTCCGACATCGTGTCGATCTCGCCGATCCTGATCGGCGGCGTGCAGAGCGTCGGCGACAGGAAGATATCGCAGCCGGTAAAGAATTCGGTGACGCTGCGGGAGATCTGGAATGCGTTCTGCAGTGCTGTCACGTAGTCAACGGCGCTTGCCTTGCGGGCATTGTGTGCGCTGCCGAGTGTGAGTTTCTCGAAATCATCCGAGGTCATCGGGCGGCCGAACTTCTTCTCCGCGAACTGCACGGTAACCGCCGTATTGGCCGACACGATTGCCGCAATCACTTGCGCAGGGTCGAGCGGCAGCACCGGCGCGCGTTCTTCGACATGATGACCCTGTGCTGCGAGCAACCTGGCGACATCGCGGATGGCAGCGGCGACTTCGGGATCGATCGCGTCGCCATAGGGCGACTTGTCGGTGAAGAAGATGCGCAGCCTGCCGGGACCACGGCTGACTTCATCGAGGAAGGGACGTTCCGGTGCGGGCGCCATATAGGGGCTGGTCAGTTCAGGCCCGTGAACAGCATCGAGCATCGCGGCGCTGTCGCGCACGCTGATGCTGACGACGTGGCCGCAGGAAAAGCCGCCCCAGCCTTCGGCCTTGTCAGGCCCCGTCGGATTGCGAGCGCGGGTCGGCTTCAGACCGAACACGCCGCAGGCCGAGGCTGGAATACGGATCGAACCGCCGCCATCGCTGGCATGGGCGACCGGCAGGATCCGTGCGGCCACGGCAGCTGCCGCGCCGCCGGACGAGCCGCCCGATGCATGATCGGGATTCCACGGATTGCGCGTCGGTCCGTGCAGCCGGCATTCCGTCGTCGGCATCAATCCGAATTCGGGGCTTGCGCTTTTCCCGAACATCGTGAGGCCGGCATTGAGGAAGCGCTGGGCAAGGGTCGTGTTGTGATCGGCAACGAAGTCCTTGTAGAGACTGGCCCCGAAGGTCGTGCGCGTGCCGTCGAGGAGTTCGAGATCCTTCAGCAGGAATGGCACGCCGGTGAACGGCCCGTCGGGCAAGCCCCTGTCGATCTGGCGCTGCGCATAGTCCTCATGGCACACCACGACAGCGTTGATCCGGGGATTGACGCGCTCGGTGCGCGCCACCGCCTCATCGAGCAGTTCGCGCGGGCTGACCTGTCTGCTGCGCACCAGCCCGGCAAGGCCGAGCGCGTCGTGATCGCCGTATTCCTTGAATGCCATCGCGGGGTACTCTGGTGAGGACTGCAGCAGTGCTAGCGCGGATCAATTATCCGCGCCAGCTATCGCCGGTTCAGCCGAACACGTCCGCGTTGACGGCATTCTGCTTGATCGGCTCGCCGTCGAGCACGCTCAGCATGTTGCGCGCGGTCTGCGCGCCCATGCGGTCGAGTGCCTCGCGAGTCACGCCGGCGACATGCGGCGCGATGATCACGTTCGGCAGTTCGAACAGCGCATGACCGAGCGGTGGCGGTTCGGCTTCGAACACGTCGAGGCCGGCACCGGCGAGCTTGCCCGAGACCAGAGCATCATGCAGCGCGGCCTCGACGATGATGCCGCCACGCGCGGTGTTGATGAGATAGGCCGACGGCTTCATGCGGGCGATCCGCGCAGCGTTGAACAGGCCGGTCGTCTCCGGAGTCTTCGGGCAATGCAGGCTGACAAAGTCCGCACGGGGCAGGGCCGCGTCGAGATCGCTGACAGGCTCGCAGCCGGCAGCCTTGATTGTATCGGCCGAGACATAGGGGTCATAGACCAGCACGTTCATTTCCATCGCCTGGCAGCGCTTGGCGGTGCGGGTGCCGATACGGCCGAAGCCGACCACCAGCACGGTTTTGCCGAACAGGTCGAATGGCAGCGCTCCAAAGCGCGACGCCCATTTGCCCTCCTTGACCATGGCGTGGAGTTCGACTGCGCGCTTGGCGAGCGTCAGCATCATGAACAGCGCCTGTTCCGCAACCGAGGGTGAGTTGGCGGTGCCAGCGATCATCAGCGGCACCTTGCGCTTGGACAGCGCCGGCACATCGACCGCGTCGTAGCCGACGCCGATGCGCGCCACCACTTTCATGTCCATGCAGGCTTCGAGTTCGGACTCGCCGAACCGCGTGGCGCCGAGTGCGGTGCCGTGCACTGGTGCGTGTTGCTCGATCAGCTTGATGTAGTCGGCAGCGGAAATCAGATTGCTGAACTTGACCACTTCGATGTCATCGCGTGCGTTGAACAGGTCCATTCCCTGGGTCGACATCGACTCGGTGATCAGAAGTTTCTTCTTGTTGGTCGCCATTTCCACCCCTTGAAGTATTCTACGTTGTTGCGGACCTGCCAATGGCCGCGGGCGTTATCTAACAGGCTTGGCTCGATGAGGTCTACCATTGGTGGAGACGCGGCGTGTGGACTTGGCCGTGTTGAAGCCACTATGGTTGCTGATGATCGCAAGTGATTTGCTGCGCCGCGAAATTGCGCTGAGGGAGACGGTGATGACGAAAATGAATTTGCCCAGGCGCACGCATCGACCGCTGCGCCATGTGCTGTGCGTCGCCGGCGTTCTGCTGCTCGGAAATTCGGCAGCGGTCCACGCGCAGGGGCTGGTGCAGGGCGTGCAGCAGGGTGCAAGAAGCGGCAATCGTGCGGCTGGGCCGATCGGTGGCGTTCTCGGCGGGGCGATCGGCGGCGTCGTGGGCGTTGTCGGCGGTGTCCTGGGTGTGCCTTCGAACAGCAATGTTCGCGGTCCCGTGGGCGGGCAGTCGAGTGCCAAACAAACCAAGGCGGCCAAGAAGGGCAAGAAGGGCGCTCAACCCGCGGCGGAGCCGGAACTGACCGCCGAGCAGATCGTCGCGAGTAGCGACGCCAACACTAGCCGTATCAAGACGTCGCTCAACCTGACGCCGGAGCAGGAAAAGAACTGGGCCGGTTTTAGCAACGCCATGCATACGCTCGGCAATAACGGTGCGGAGCGCCTGAAACTGCGTATTGCCCGCGCCAAGCGCGATCCGCCGGATGACATCATTGAGCAGATGCGCAACGAGGCCCAGTTCCTCAACGACCGTGCGGTCGATCAGCGCGCCGTTGCCGATGCCGCGGAGCCGCTATTCGCCACGCTGGATGACAAGCAGAAGGCACTGTTCATTCAGGAGATGGTCGGCCTCAGCCGCGAGCGCGGTCTCGACTAATCGCCGCAGAGAGGAACCTCTTGGCCACGGGGACGTTTTTCCTTCATCAGATGTAAGGAGACGATCATGGCTGAGAAATTCGATCCCGCACCCCACGACAAATATGCCGTTGGCGTGAAGGAAGCAGCGCGCGCCGATCGCAAGACGTCTGAAGAACTCAAGACCGGCCTGAAGGACAGTTTCCCGGCTTCGGATCCTGTAAGTGTGACGCAGCCTGACCGGTCGAAACACGATAACGACGAGGGTAACTCATCGCTCTGGAACAAGATCACGGGTGTTTTCAAATCCTGACCGCGCACCGACGTAACGATTGATTAACCACGTGCGCTGCACAATCACATCGGGCTTTGACTGGTGACGATGGAGGCTGGCGTTGGCGACCGTGTTCTCTGACAGCGATCTAGAAGCAGCCGATATCCCTGCGGCTTCGCGGCGGGGCGATATCTTCACCATCCACGCGACGCGCAATGACCAGAGCATGGTGACGCATCGGATCATTCCGGACGTCGCCGTCGCGCAAGCCCGCACGCTGAACGATGCGGGTTGGCGGGTGAGTATCTCAGGCCTTGGCGGCCGCCGGTTCTCGCCCTCGGAATTTCATCAGCTGCTGACGTTCAAACGGATCGGCTGACGCTCCCGAATTTGGAACCCCGCCGGTAACACGAGCGGGGTTTTTTGCACGTGCGAACATGGTAGGTTCGCGCCACAAACTCCTCTCAAGTCAAATAAGGTAACTGGCCTAAGGCAATGAGAAAACTAGTGTTCGCAGCTATTGCCTTTATCGGCATCGCTGCCCAATCTCCCGTATATGCAGCGTCGTCCCGGACCGATCAGATGCTCAAACTGTCACCGGAAACCCGTCTGGAGCAGCGTTGCGATGCGCGTGCGATGGGCTCCGTGGGCCGCGAGCACAAGGGATACAAGCCGGACGAGTTCGTTGCCTACGCGTTTGCCGATCCGGTCATTCGAGGCAACGAGATCAAAGCGCCGGGTGGCGCCATTCGCAGCGGCGGCAAGTGGTACAGACTGTCCTATGTCTGCGAGACCAGCCCTGACGGGCTCGACGTCAAATCCTTTGCCTATCAGCTCGGCACTGAAGTGCCGCGTAGCGAATGGGACGAACACTATCTCGTGCCACGCTGACTGCCGAACTACAGGTTCACCATGGCCGGTGATTTGAAAAAGCGTGACGAAATCTGGTTGAGCAATTCCGTGCTCTGCATCGTCTCCAGGTTCGAGCGCGCGCACAGCAATGCTTTGACGGGCGGCAGGTGCGGCAGGTAATATTCCTGTGCCCAGACAAGTGTAGGTGGAATCATCCGCTTCGGGATTGCGGTGATGCCGATGCCGCTTTCCACAGCCGCCAGCTTGGCGTGATAGTCGGGACTGTTGAATACGATCTTGTATGACAGACCGTGGCGCGTCAGGGTCCGGATCATCAGATCGTCGCCCGGCCATGTCAGGATGGGGATCGGCGCGCCCGAACTGAGGACGAAGTCCTTTGCGCGCACCCACACGAACTCCTCATCGGCCTCGTTGACGATCAGGTGCGATATCTCGCTGCTCATTTCGGGATTTTCGAGAATGTACGCGATATCGATATAGCCGTCGATCAGGCCTTTGGTGATGCCCACCGAGTTGTCAGTGTGAATGACCAGATCGGCCAGGCTTTGGGAGGTCTGATGGCTGAAGAAATCCTGCACGAACAGTGTGCTCAATCCAAACCGGATCGGCTGCGGAAGATTGGCCACGCCGCCAATCCGCAACATCTGGTCGTTGGCTTCCAGAATCCGTCTCGCCTGATGCAGCACCAGCTTGCCGAGCTGGGTAGCGGTCGTGCCGTTGACCGTTTTGGTGAAGAGGTTGCCTCCCACCATGGCCTGCATGCGCTTGATCTGGGAACTGACGGCGGGCTGGCTCAGGCCCAGGCGTTCGGCTGCCTTGGTCAGGCTGCCGGTCTCCGCGATCGCCACCACGGTGCGGACGATCTCGATGGGGATATTGAGCGGCTGATATCGCTTGTGCATTGCGACACGTCCGAGTCGTAGAAATGGGCAGTCGTCAAAATTTACAGTTGTGTACCGCCGGACTGCAATCAAAGACTTGGATTAGTTCCAAGTTCCGTGAAAAGACGTATATAGGCTTGGGGAAATCTGGATAATAAGGTTGGAACAAGGTAGTCCAATACGCCGCCGATTCCTTAGGGGGCGTGGGGTTTCTTTTAAGCAATTACAGGTTGTCTGTTTCGGAGCTCGGCACGCGTGAAAACGCGATAGGCTGGGCAAGCTGTCATCGGTTTTCGGAGACTGCAGATGCCCGGCACCCGCAGAGTTCATCTGAACGATAACATTCGCACCGAACATCTGAAATGTTCGGGCTGCAGGACCCAAGTTTATTTGATCAAGATCGAGTCGGACGACGAGGGCGGTGAAATTCGCACCTTTGGCTGTCCACATTGTGCCGCGTCGAAATCGCTGCGTTTGGCGCCACGCCGGCAAAACCTCAAGCCCGCTGAACTCGTTGCGGACCAGGTCGTCTGCTGATCGAACGACTACAGTCGGTCGACGCGCAAAAAGAACGCCCAGATGATGGACAGGACGGCGGCGATGACAAGCCATGACGGGTTCATGCAGAATATATCGCCGTAGTGGCACACCTGCATCGCCCATCTGCTGTTGTTGATACTCGCTGCGTAAAACACACCGGCAGCGACCGTCAGAATGCTCGCGATCATGAACATGGGACGCTCCAATAATATTGGCGCCACACTGTTCTGCATTCTTGAAGCAGCCGTGAATCGAATCGACGAAAGTCGGGGGCTTTGCGCATTTTTGATACGCGCACTCCAGCCCGATACCGTCGCGGATCCGCTTGAGGCTTTGTTAACCGCGAGTCGCCCAGAGTTCCCGATGGGGATATTGCGACGTTGGGGAGGCCCGATTTGGCCAAATACGAAACGACGAAATACGCGCAGATGCGCCGTTGCCGGATGGCGCATCTTCATGGCGAGTTGATCGATGAGCGATTCAGCGACGATGCCGACAGCGTTTTCGTCAACGGCTATGTGCACGCCGTTCGTCCGGATCTGACCTGCTGGCCACTGCGCTGGACGATCACCGTGGAGCCGTATCCGGTCGAAAGCCGCGTTTTGGCGATGACCGGCTGACCGTCGTACATCCAAACAAAAAGCCCTCGCTAGCGAGGGCTTTTTGTTTGGATGTGTTCTGCAGCGATCAGTAGCGCGCGACCGACGGGCCGCCGAAATGATAGTTCAGTCCGCCGCGTACCGTATTGGTCTTCAGGTCGATATCGTGGGCAATGATACCGGTTGCAGCGCCTGGTCCGGTGAAGGTCGGCGCCGAGACCGATTGCTTGCTGAAATCGGTATGGAGATATTCGACCTTCGCCGACCAGTTTTTGGTGAACGCGTGTTCGATACCGGCGCCGATGGTCCAACCTGCCACGGTCTTTGACAGTGACGCGGTTTCGTTCTGGCCAGTCGTGTCGATTAGCGAGGATGCGAAGTTCAACTCGGTGAGCGCGAGGCCGCCGGTTGCGTAGAAAAGCGTACGATCGACCGTGTAACCAACGCGCGGGCGCAGCGTGACCAGCCAATCACTCGTGACGGAATTTGTGGTGGTGAACGAACCGCCGGCCGGGAAAGGCGCGGTGAAACCGCGCGACTGCTTCAGGCCGAAATAGTTCGCGTCGGCCTCGACGCCAAACAACCAGCGGTCCACCTGATGATTGTAGCCGACCTGACCGCCGCCGGTGAAGCCATCGGGATTGAGCCGCGGCGAGGCAGCCGCAATCGCCTGCTGGTTTGCGATCGGCGCGGTGCCATTGACGAAAGCATTGGAGACGTTGCTCTGCCCCCAGGAACCACCGGCGTTGCCGCCGACATACCAGCCGCCCCAGCTATAGCCTGCTTCGGTCGTCGCGGGCGTCTTGGTCCAGACGCGCGACTGCAGGTCGGCGGCAGCGGCATTCACCGCGCCCGACGCTGCGATGATCGCGGCCAGCCAAAGGGTTCGCATCCAGGACCTTCCATCGCTCTGAAGATATTGAGCGAATTCGACACAAGCTTTAGCTGGAAACGCTGACCTTGGCTGTCACCGGTGGGCAACAGAAGCAGAACAATACCTGAGTACGGCAGCAAAAAGCCCGGCCGTTGGGCGGCCGGGCTTTCCGTAACTTGATGTGATCAGTAGGCGCAGATGTTGACGGTCCGGACGCGCGGCCCACGGCGGGTTTCCACCACGCGGCGCTGCAGGCAGCCATCGGTCAGGCCGCCGACATAGAAGGTGGGCCCGCCATAGAAGGCGTGGTGACCGTAGCCACCCCATCCACCGTGCCAGCCACCGACATGCCAGCCGTGGGCCGATGCAGCGCTGGGGGCGAGGGCGGCTGCACCGAGCGAGGCTGCAGCGATCAGTCCGAGGGTTACTTTGCGAAACATAGATCTTCTCCATTGGGTGGGCGCGCGAGCGCTTTGCTGTGTCCCTGCCCATCAGTCGCTACCCTCGTCGGGCGCGTTCAAAGCGGTTCTGGAGAATCGTGTTTCAGTCTTGTTTCGTCGGAGACAGCTTTCATCGAAGCCCGGTCTCTCGATCAGAGCAGCGCAGTGGCTGCAGGCGCACCAACTAGCTGAGTTGCGAGATGGCTGAGCGGCGGCGTCGCGAAATCGTCGCGCGCTTAGAAGCGGGCGCGGTAACCGTCATAGGCGTGAGCGGCCAGAATGCCGGCGCTGAGAAAGCCGAAGAGTGCAGTGACGGTCTCAATCATCGTGGTGGTCCTTATTCCCCCGCGAACTACAGACGGCACGGGGGGCCGCACAGTCAAAGAGATTCGCGGTCCGCTTTTCATTCGGAGCTGTAGTGATGCGTCGTTGCAACATTTTACGCGGTTGCGCGGAGTGATCGCGGCGCAACGGCGATGACAATGCGGCGCCGGCGAGGCGACGCCAGCCCGGCGCAGGGTTAACGGGCGCTGAAGGCGTATCTGCGCGGGCATGATGAGGCGACATGGGGGATGACCGAGTCGCAGCAGTTCACCTCAGTGGATTTTTTGCTTACATACGCTTCAAGGAATCGCGCCGGTTGTCTCGCTCCCCGAGCCGCAGGATCGAACGTCGCAAGTGAGGATCTCCAGTGGCCGATACGTTCAATAACGAGATCAATGTCGGGCCGCCCCCTGTGCCGCTGCGCAAGCGCAGGTCGTTCGGCCCGTTCGGAGTTGTCGCCGTGCTGTTGATCCTCGCTGGCGGCGGTGGATATCTCTGGCTGAACTACCACGACGCACTGACCGACATGGCACAGGCCGTGACAGGAAGCACTGGCCCCAGAGATAGCGCCCCGGTATTGGCCAGCGCGGCGGAGGGCGGCGTCAGCGCGACTGATTTCGCGGCGTTCCAGCAGCAGACCGGAAGTTCGATCCAGGCTGCTACCGAACTGCTGACGGCACAGCAGACAGAGTTGAAGCGCCTGTCGGATCAGATCCAGGGCCTCACGACCCAGGTCGTTGGACTAACCGCCAAGATCGACACGCTACAGGGCAGGGGCGTTCTCGCAGCTCCGGCTCCAGCCGCTGCGGCGCCAGCGCCCATGGCCGCAGCTCCGGCTGCGCCAATGGCCGCGCGCCCGGCACCCACGGCGCCGCGCAAGCGACCCGCCGATCGTCCCGCCGGTGCCATCTCGGTCGGCGGCGCTCCGCTCCCGGCAGCGGCACAGCCGCCGCGGTGATCCCTTAAGCGGCCTAACGCGTCTGGGGCCGTCGTGTTTTTTTAGGCGGCCTGTGACGGCTGAGATCGGGCGGACCGCCGACGATCTTGGTCTTCACGAATTCGCATTTCGGGCAGGTGAAGGTGCACTTGTCGCCGCCGCCGGGATGCGGCTCGCTTCGCAGCAACGCCATTCGCGCCCGGCACATCGCGCAGCGCGGCGGCTTGAGAGCGCCGAGTGTTTCAGCGGGCGTCGTTGGCTCGGATTGATCGATCATGTCGTCCGACAGAGGATGATGCGGCAAATGGCGGAAAGGGTGTCCGCCGATTTGACGTCCAGCGCAATCCTAAGAAATCCAGTTATCCCCATTTAACAGGCACTTATGATCGCCTGTTCGTCCACCGACGTCTTGCGAAAACCCACGACATCCCACATGTTTTGTGGGGTGAAATGTGGGGTGCTAAATGGGCGGAACGACCGGGATTCGAATTCGCAGGAAACATCCTGACAAGGCGCTGAACGTCCTCGCCATCAGGGCGATCGACAAGCCCGGGCGTTACGCCGATGGCAACGGTCTCTATCTCAAGGTCGACTCATCCGGTGCGAAACGCTGGGAGCTCCGCACCGTGGTGCGGGGCAAGCGCTGCGACATCGGTCTCGGCGGTCTCAAGGCGGTGACGTTGGCCGAGGCGCGTGAGCAGGCTCGGAAGTACCGCGCCATGGCACGCAACGACGAAGACCCGCTCGCCGAGAAGCGCCGGGCGCGGGAGGTAGTGCCGACGTTTCGAGTGGCTGCCGAAACCGTCCACAAGGAGCATGCCAAGGCGTGGAAAAACGCCAAGCATGGCGACCAGTGGATCAATACTCTCAAGACCTACGCCTATCCAGCATTGGGCGATCGCCGGGTCGACCAGATTGACACCCCTGAAATCCTCAAGGCGCTGTCGCCGATCTGGCTGACCAAGCAGGAGACGGCCCGCCGCGTCCGGCAGCGGATCGGGACCGTGCTGGATTGGGCGAAGGCCGCCGGCTTCCGCGCCGGCAGCAATCCGGTCGAGGACATCAGCAAGGCACTGCCGCGGCAGTCAGAGCGGAAGGGGCATCACGCAGCCATACCCTACATCGAGGTGCCGGCGTTCGTGCACGGACTCGCAGGCGCCGACGTCGCAACCATTCCGGATCTTGCCTTTGAGTTCCTGATCCTGACGGCAGCTCGCACCGGCGAGGTGCTGGAAGCCAGATGGGACGAGATCAACCTTGAGCAGGCAGCCTGGACGATACCGGCCTGGAGGATGAAAGCGGGCAGGGAGCACCGTGTGCCGCTCGCGCCGCGCTGCATCGAGCTTCTGGCGCAGGCCAAACGGCTGGCCGCAGGCAGCGACTTCGTCTTCCCCGGGCGCTCCGGCAACAAGGCGATGTCCAACATGGTGTTGCTGATGATCATGCGGAGGCTGAAATCGGCTTACACTGTGCACGGTTTCCGGTCGGCTTTTCGGGACTGGGCGTCGGAGCGGACCAATTTTGCGAGCGAGATTTGCGAGGCTGCGCTGGCTCACATCGTCAAGGACAAGACTGAGGCGGCCTACCGCCGGGGTGACCTGTTCGAGAAGCGGCGACAACTTATGACAGTTTGGGCACTGTTTATTTGGGCCGCCCATGACAACATTGTTTCGCTTCGGCCACCCGCATAATCCTTCTTTTAGTCGCCCGACAGGCTTTTCATTCAATGCAGCATCACGAAAAAATCCAACTGCTCGTCCGACGCAAATTTCCCGACTTTCAGAAAGGTTTAGAACGCCGCGTGTTAGGGCCCGAACTTCCGCAGGTAAAAGTCTATACCGCCGAATTGGAGTCCTTGCTCCCAGCAGAATTGGACGCACGCGTGATCGACGAGACTCGCAAGGAAGCGATTGAAATTGAGGACGCCGGTCAGCGCTCAGATCAGGTGGCCTTCTTTAATGACCCCGGCGCTACCGCCAATTTTCGAGTGTGGTGCGGGCTAAATTCTTGGAGTGTTGACGAGGCCACGGCTCTCTTGCTCCGTAAGGCCCCGGAGGTTGTTTCATCACCTCTTCTGCGCAGCGTTAAGAACTCTCCATTCGCAACCCGATACGAGCGATTGCGACAGCAAATGTTAAGGGCAAAAGCCGATGGCAAATTCAAAGATAGAGATCATCCGAAAGCGTTCATTGAGTGGGCGATCGGAGTGGGATTCGACGCTCCCGCAGAACTCGTCGCTATTGCGCAGCCTGCCTCGCCGTCGATCCCAGTAGACGCGTTGTCCCCAAAAGTCCGGGCTTCGATGCTGAAGCTGATCTTGGGGATGGCGATGAAGAATTACGGGTACAATCCAACGCAAAAGAAAAACACCGCAACAAAAGCCATTACTGACGATCTAGCCGAGAATGGTATCGATCTAGATGAGGATACCGTCCGCAAATATCTCGGCGAGGCGGGAGAACTCTCAACGTCAAAACCGAAGTGAAAAATAGAGCTGTAAATCGGTTTTGGCTAATCCAATTCGGTCACACACTCCTTCACACCGCTTAGGACTTCTCCAAACGCTAACGTTTGGAGAAGTCCATTGGCCGACGAATACACACTTCCTGAGACGGGATTTGTTCGTCTCCCGCGCATTTTGCCCCCAAGGGGCCCGATCCCGGTCAGCAAATCGACTTGGTGGGCTGGCGTTAAGTCCGGCCGCTACCCCAAGCCGGTTAAATTGGGTCCGCGGATTACCGCTTGGCGCGTCGAGGATATTCGGAAGCTAATCGACCGGGGAGCCGCGTAATGGCTCCCAATCCGTTTTCAGTCGCTTCCGCAGAGACCATCGCGAGGCAGCTAGGACTGCGCCGCAGCGGCCGGCGCTACGTCGGCACTTGCCCCGCCTGCGGGTATTCAGATTCGTTTGTCGTTTGCGATGGAGCGGATCAACCGCTGGTTTTTTGCCACGCTTGCCAGGACACCGATGCGGTTTTAGGTGCAATTCACCGCCGCGGCATTTGGCGCCATGGTGCTGGTACCAATCAGTCGAGCCTCGTGCAGACCCAGCCGCTCGAATTGTCGCGCGCTGGCATAAGGGCTCGCGAACTCTGGATTCAGGCGGCTGCAGCCAAGGGGTCGCTAGTCGACATCTACCTGCGAAGCCGTGGCATCGTAACGACGATACCGCCGACGTTACGTTTCCTGTCTCTCGCCAGGCATAGTCCCAGCAATCAATCGCTGCCGGCGATGATCGCTGCGGTAACTGTCTGGCCGGAACGACGACCTTGCGCAGTGCACCGGACATTTTTGGCCGCTGACGGCAAGGGTAAGGCGGCGATTGACACGCCGAGGATGACACTCGGCACATGCCGCCGCGGTGCCGTTCGCCTCGCCGAAGCCAACGACCAATTGATGGTGGGCGAGGGCATCGAAACCTGCATGGCCGCAATGCAAGCCACCGGGCAACCGGCGTGGGCGGCGCTTTCCACCTCGGGATTACGCAATCTTGCAATTCCAGAGCACGTCAAAGAGGTCGTCGTTTTAGCCGACGGCGACCTGCCTGGAGAAGAAGCCGCGCAATACGCTGCCCGGCGCTGGGTGCGGGAAGGACGGCGAGTACGTATCGCGCGGGCGCCGAAGGGACAGGATTTCAACGACTTGCTTCTTATGGACGCCCCTACCATCGAGGGGCGCTCGTCATGACGGAAAGCCTCATCATGGAGGTCGTCGCGCAATCGAAGGAGTTTGTGCTTCGAGCATATGACATGGAAGAAGGATCGAAACCTCGTCTGTTGATCGATCATTGTAATCCCAATGAAACCGTAGCTGCGCTGCGGGATATTCTCGCGGCTCAGACCAACCTCATTTACGAACGGGTAGTTCCGATACGTCTTGCTTTCGATCAGTTGCAAGACGGCGTGATAGCGCTACAGATGACGGCGGATGCTATCGTCCTCTTGGCACACGGTGTTTGCCGCCCCTACGCGTTGAAAAAATTGCCGGATGGGTCGGTCGTGGAGGTTGATGCGCGTTTGCCTCGGCCCATTGCTACAATGTATCTTGGCTGGCGCGGCGAGTGGCGGCTGGCCCCGCTCAACGGTATAGCGTCCTCACCCCTTCTCGCGGATCACGGCGCGATCAATACCTTCAAGGGCTACGACGTCGGTTCGGGAATGTGGTGCGAAAAGGTTCCGGATCTTGGTAATCTTGTCCCGGTTAACCCGACCAAAGAGCAGGCAGCAGCCTCATTCTTGTTGATCCGCGAAACATTCAAGACCTTTTGTTTTGCCGACGCTGAGACCGTTGAAGATCGGCTGCACGGCGTACCTGTCGTAGATACCGCAAAGCCGCCAGGAAAGGACGAATCCGGTTTCCTCGTAGCCTTCATGACCGCGGTCTGCCGCCCCAGTCTACACCTTGCACCTGGCGTGCTGCTACGAGCTGCGCCCATGTCAGGCGCAGGAGCAGGAAAGGGACTGTTAGCCCGCTGCATGTGCATTGTTGCGTTTGGACACGAACCGCATGCCGTTACGTCGGGTGCCACTTCGGAGGAGTTGGAAAAACGCATTGCCGCTGAGTTAATGGAAGGTAGTCCGGCGCTTTTCATCGACAATCTGAACAATACTGCCTTCAAATCTGACCTGCTGGCGAGCGTCATCACAGAACGGCCCGCACGGGTGCGGCTGTTGGGCAAATCTCAGATGGTGCCCCTCAATGCGTCCGCCCTGGTTCTTCTGACGGGAAACGGATTGACCGTTTCGGAGGACCTGGCTCGCCGCTTCATCGCCATTGAACTGGACCCTCGTACCGAAGATCCGGAGGCAAGGCCCTTTGCGAGCGACATCCGTGCAGAAGTAACCGCTATGCGTACCGTTCTGCTCGCTGCTGCGCTGACCATTTGGCGCTGGGGGAGACAGGCAACCAACTTGCCAGCGGGATCCCGCTTGGGCAGCTTCGAAACATGGGGTCGCTGGGTTCGCGATCCGTTGCTGGCCCTTGGATGCGAGGACCCCGCTCAGCGGGTGAGTGAAGCGAAGCAGCGGGATAGTCGCAGGCAGGTAGTTTCGCATTGGTTCACACTCTGGCGCGAGCGCCAGGGTGACGAGCCGGTGGCAGCCAGCGCACTTCACGAAGATGTAAGACAAGCAATTGATCCACAGGGGCGGGGCCGGCAGTACGTTGCTTCGCAGCTCGAAAAACACACCGGCACTCGGATCGGAGGATTTGTTCTCGAACGACAGGCCGCCGTCGGAAAGTGGGGTACGGCAACGTATGTGATCAAGAACTCCAGCAACGTGGACGACGGAGGGCATAGGGGGCACAGGGACGAAGCAAAGGAACCGACGCCGGCGGGACCGTCCTATGCGCCCTATGCCCCCTATGCCGGAGGCGAGCACGATGGAAACAATGCCGTCGCAACTTCCGGGGATGAACAGGTGGCTGCCGTTGGGCCGACGGCAGTGCGCGCAGCACTAACCCCTGTCGGCCCTCAGCCTTGGAGAATGCGCATATGACCGCCAATCAAGCCCTTCAGACCGCGCGCGATCTCGGTATCGCCATTAAACTCAGCGGCAATGGTTTATTGCTTTCCGCTTCATTTGAACCGCCGGCCGGTGTTGTTAAGGATCTTGTCCGCCACAAACTGGAGATCCTCGGAATCTTGGCTCCCACGGAAACGGCGCTCACCGCCGAAGACTGGCTTGTATCGTTCGACGAGCGGGCAGGGATTGCCGAATTTGATGGTGGCCTGCCACGAGAATTGGCGGAATTGCAGGCGATCGGTAGCTGCGTTCTTGACGAAGCTATGGGCAGGACTGAGGGAGGGCAAATCGAGCAGTTTGTCCGATCTCTTCCCACTCATATTCGGTCCGCCGGCAACGCAGTGGAGACAATCAAACTTCACCCGGGGGAGCTCGAGATTTCGGAGACAACCCCATGAACCAGACACGTGTCGTGGCGCAGCTGACGAACATCAGGGGAGCGAGACGCTGTAGTGCAACAACGAGAGCGGGCGGGTCCTGCCAATGCCCCGCCATTCGCGACCGCACCCGGTGCCGGCTTCATGGAGGTAAAAGCCCGGGGGCGCCGAGGGGAGCCGGCAACGGCAACTACAAGGGCGGCGAGTTCACCGTGGAGGCGAAAGAGGAGCGACAATGGCTGAGGTCGATCGTTCGCACCTATGGAAGGGTGGACAAGACATGAGCACCGTACCGCCGAACCAGGTGTCAGGGCGGGTAGGGAAAGAAGCTCCGGTCCGAGTCAAACTGGAGCGCATCAACTGCGACGTCGCGCAATCGCTTCCACCAGATGGCAATTATCAAGAATGGCTCGACCGGCTGAAAGTTGCTCTCGGCACCGCCTCGAATGAGTCCGTCACTGCCACCCTGTTCCAGCTCCAAGCCGCCGCGCGCCTGCCCAACAGCGGACTTTCCGAGATTGCCGTGAACGCCGCATTGGCTTTGATCGAGAGCGAGCGTCCCCAGGGTGAGACCGAATGCGCCATCGTGGTCCAAATGGCATGCCTGCACTCCGCCACCATGGCCGTCCTTGGCCGTGTCGGCGGAGGGCATGGCGGAGATCGCCATATCTTGGCGGCGGCTACCGCGGCAAGTCGCTTGTCACGAAGCTTCGCGATCTTGGTAGAGACGTTGCGTCGGTTACGAAATGGGGGCTCACAAGTAATCCGCATTGAACGGGTCGACGTTCGCAACGGTGGCCAAGCAGTTATCGGAAACATTCAAAGGTCCTGAGGACCACCACCGGGCCATGATCGAGACCGAAGTTGCTCATTGGCTGAGCTGAAGAGGGCGAGCCGCTGCGTCGGCGAGTCAGGCGGCGCTGTTGTTGCCCAATCTGATTTAGTCCGCAGACGTCTCCGCCGTGTGACTTCGGTGATCGACACCCAGTCGGTATGTGATGTTTACAGATCTTGCCGTAACCTTCAATTCGCCCGTTGTCTCGCAAGCAAATCATCCAAAAATTCCGAAACTGGACTGACACCCGAAACTAGCAAATGGTCCCGAGCGCGGGTGCAGGCGACGTATAACAGGTGGCGTTCGGTTTCGTAGACTTCTTGAAGGTCAGCGTCGTCACCCACTGCCTCGATGCGCTCTTGCAGCGGGATTATCTCATCGTCGCAAGCCATCACCACAACGGCTCGAAACTCCAGACCTTTAGCCAGGTGCATAGTGCAGATCGACAGGTAGCCGCTTGCAGTCTCAACCTTTTCATCGAGAACCTTGGACGGCAAGCCAGCTTCCGTTGCAGCTGCTTTCGCCCGGTCTATTTCGGATTCCGAACGGACGAATACTCCAAATTCGTGCGCCATGACGCCGGCCTTTGCCAGGTTTGCAATCCAGGCACTTACGGTCTTGATCTCGTCGCTTTCACTCTCCAATGAGCCAATTGTAGGCGGCGGACCATTGAACACCGAGACAGTATCGCTGCGATCCTCACTGTTGCCGTCGATATCGGTGACCGCAGGTCCGAGCAGACGATCCGCCTGAGCCCTGATTTGATGGGAGGTGCGGTAGTTGACCCGCAACGTCCGGGAACGCCCGCGGATATCAACCCCCAAAGCCTTCCATGAGAACGGTTGCTGGAAAATACGTTGGCCGAGATCGCCGGCGAAGAATAGGGCGTTTGGTCGCATTTCGCCAAGGGCGGCAAAGAATCGGAGGTGAGCGACGCCAATGTCTTGCGCTTCATCCACGACAGCGAAGTCGAAAACCACCTTCTTGGACCTTGATAGCTCGGCTGCAAGTGATGTGAACAGGCCCGCAAACGTGATTAATTTCCGGGATTTCAGGTCTGCGCGAACTCGATCGTAGATCGACCACAGTATCCTTCTTTGAGCTTCCGGAAGCCTAGTCTTTCTCCCGAGTCGTGCTACATCACGGTACGCTTCCCAGCTCTCCAGCTGCCACGCATCCACAACATGGTTCCATTCTGTGAGAATGAAGTGCAGACCAAATTTGTGGCCCTCGACGGCAATGGCTGCATCCTTCAACAGCGCTCGAATGACATCAGCCGTAGCAATTGAGGCCGGACCGACGTGCGCTTTATATAGTCGAAGACCTATGGCATTTAGAGATTGAACGTCAATTCGCTCCGCCAGCCGGGGGTCGTTGCCGAGAAGTCGGTTCAATTTCGTACGGAGTGCGTTCGCCAGCGTGTCCGATAACGTTGTCAACAGGACGCGACCGTCAGAGTTCGTTCGCGCCAGATGCACGGCACGATGCAGCGCCACAATGGTCTTACCGGTACCCGCGGAACCGGAAACCCGGACGGCGCCGGCGTAGCCGCGCTCCACCCACTGCTTCTGCTCTGGGTGTAAGAAAATAGTCCACTTTTCCCACGGGTAGTCAAGAGCCCGCTGCAACTCCTCCACATTCGTCATAACCCGAAAGCGACGCTGGGCATCGGGATGATCGAAAGGATCCACCTCCGCTGCGTCCGGCTGAACCATGCGAGGCTTACCACCAGTCGCAAGTTCGAGCAGGGCTTCCGCGGCTTCGGCCGGCAGGTGGTCCGTCAGGACGAGGAGGGTATCCACATTAGCCTTCTGGACGTCATTGAGCCACTCGGCCGGGACGCCGTAACCGAGTAATTCATCATCAGAGATGGCAGCAAACAGAGGCTGCCTTTCTGCGGATGAGGCCAACGCCGGCTCGGTTTGCATGTAAACCGGGACAAAGACTTGTTTGACTGTCTCACGAATTTCCACCAGTTGCGCCGCGCCAGTTTTGGGATGCGTCTCCAGTTTCCGGCGCTCCGCCCAGTCATAGGCGACATCATGATGTCCCACGTAGCAGAGCAGGAGGCTCGAATCGCTCTTATGAACGATCAGTCTGATGTCGCGGTTGACCCGCACGGACCAGAAATTCTTGTCTTTCGCCTTGTCTAGCTTGTGGAAGCTCATCCCAGGATTTGTAGGATTAATCTGCAAGTCGAACGCCGTCGTCTTGACAGCCTTCTGCTCGTCCCCCGTCAGGCGAGCGAGACTGTCAGTGAATGTATAGGAGATGCGGAAATCCATCAGGAGTCGTTTTCTTGAGGAAACAGGTCTTTCCGGCGTCTGCGAAGGGACACCAGGATAAAGGAGCCTGAATCGGGGGACGCGAGCATGAGCGCCGCTTCATCCTTTTCCTTGGCTGAGCCTTGTCTTGGGATGAGCCCCTTCACCAGCTTCCACGCACGGGGCGATTTTGGATCACCTTGCGCTTCCAGCAAAGCGACCTCATTCTCAATCTCTTGAGATGGAAAAACCTTATGGTCGTGTGAATAGTCCGGATCCCACCCCTTCGCTTCGCGCTCGAATTGATACTCGAATACCTCAACGTTAGCGGCGCTTACCTCGACGCGCACCTGCTGCATCCCGTTTGGTGTTCTCGGGCGATAGATCGCAGAGGGAACAGACTTAAGAACAGGATTTGGCGTAGCCTCGATACGCCAATGAGCAGTGAGCTCGCGATTTCCCTGTCTATTTTCGGCACCAAGAGTCTTGCAGTTGTATTGGGCCACTGCAGAGCGTGCATCATGGATGGCTTCCCACGGATCACTTGGCAGATTATCAAAAAGAAACAAATGCGTCTCTGTCTTGAGCGACTCGATCTGCTCGATGCCTGCGGGGATTTCGAAATAGATATGGTCACCAGGCTTAGGCCGGTTCGATCTGGCCGCGCTTACAAAAAGCAAAATGGTCCGAATTACGGTCCAGTCCTGTGGAAGATGAATCTCTGCCCTCAACCCGTCGATAAATTCTCGCGCCCACCAGGCATATGCCTCCTTCATCCCTGGGGAATAGGTAACGGCCTGGCTCCGAGCTGCGTCGATGTGGTCCCGAACCTTCCTAAATTCTGGCGAGTTCGTCGGACCTTCCAGCATGACCGCAGCTTCTCCGTTGAGCCCCGTCAACGCGAACGAAGTCATATTGTGCGAGCCGATAAACGCTGATGCTTTCCCATCGCGAAACTCCATGTAGTAGATTTTGCTGTGCAACATTGGATGGTAGCGCGCAAAAGGATTTTTTCTTCCGCCCGTTTCGGCACTGTGTCCCAAGTGAACGTGCAAGTGGTTTACCGGCACGCCGGCAGCAATCAGTTCGTCCAAGGCTCTAAAGCCGGGATAAGTCGCTGCGCCGATAACGAGGGTCTTCAGGCATCGGGGGCGCGTCTTGATAGGGCCTGATATAGCTGCCAGACCACCCGGCGTCACAAATCCGCTAACGATACTCGTTGTCGAAGAGTTGATAATACGATCCATCAATAGGTTTGATATTTCCTGCTGTGGCACTCCGAACAAAACAGTTGATGTTAGCGGCATAGGTAAAATTCCAATAGCTACGTCGGCCAAAAATAATGAACGGGGGCAAGCCAATGGGCGGAAGGGTCTTGCTCGCTGGAATAACGGTCTTCAATCAGGTCTCGTTTCCAGCGACCCCCGAAGCCTTCTCGGGCCGAGATCGCAGAGATCAGCGCGTCTTTCATGGTCCGGCTTGCTGCCAAGCGTCAGATCCGTAGAGAGCTCTCTAAAGTGAGACACCCACGAATCCCTCCCTAGTGCCACGAGTATAGCTGTGGGGTGAGTTTCAGTGACGCTTACCTCGGGAAAGATAGTCGAGCAGGAGGGAGCGGGGTAGGGTATGCCGCTTCCTTTTCTAGCCTGGTTGCGGTGCAGACTGGCCGCATAACTAGCGCGTCGTCAAATTGCTTAGAAAGTGGTGCCACTGCTTTTCCTCGTCTCAACTTCGATCGCTCTTGTGCGAATGACCCTATGTGATCTGATTTGGGGGCGTCTCGATCGCCCCAATTGCCTCGGCTTCCCGAAAGTTCTCAAAGTGTTGCAGGATAACCGCGGGAGCGGGTCGATGGATTCGATCATGGGGTAACGTAATAACCTTATCTTGATATTTGGCGTAAGGAGAGCCGCTCAACCGCTTCGACGTACGAACCGTCAACGCTCCGTCGACATACTCTAGAGACAAAAGATGTTCGTCAAACAGGATGTGGAGATCACTCTTCAACAAAATTCCATTTCTAAGATCGTTGGTCGCGCTGCCGAGGTAGGGAAAAATATGCGCGGCCTCTAGGACCTGGCTGACGCTTACGCGCGAAATGGCACACCGACCAGCCCAAGCGTGATACACAGCGTTACGAAACCCTGCTGTTCCATCCCGTCTGACCTGCTCAGACAAGACACGGCGGCGTTCATCAGCTGGGCTTGAGATATCAAATGGTAGGTCCAGTGTTGCAGCCACGGATGCGTAAGGGGCAGTCACGGAGTTAAGTGCTGGCCTAAATCGGTCTAGCAGGAGGTCAAGGGGTTTTACTGCAACTATGTAGCCCTCCACATCGCGGATTAGCTCCAGTTCAGGCTTGCGACGATTAAAAAGAAACTTCACGCATCCAGCATCCAGCGACCTGACCGTGCCATCCTTCGTGCGAAATGCATAAGGAACCGGCCGACCTAACGCCCAGTACAAACCGACTAAGTTCTTTTCAAAAAAAGAAGTGCGCGCCGTCTTTCCTTCAGCCGTATCCTTGATCTCCTGGTAGAATTTTGGAGTTTTATCTTTGCAGAAAGGATTATGGCCCTTCCATTCTGGGATATCGATATTCAGAGTTTCGAACGTTTCCGGCCTTGGAGGCATCAGCTCACCTTAAAAACCTTCATGACCTCGTCCCCGAGGTGGTTGATGACCTTCACCGCGATACGGCCCTTCTTCGGTTTGTCAAAGGGACGTGAGGTGTCGCTATTAAGAGTTGCCCAAGCTTCAGGGTCGATCTCGGCCTTCAAGGTCGTCTTCAGTGCGCTATAGGGATCGTTCGCGCCGAGGAAGTAGGCGTGGCGGACGAAGAAGCTTTCTTCGTTGTAGTCGGTGTCGATAAACCAACAGGCGATGCCGTCGGCGCCGTCGCTGATGACTTCGCCGGTCTGTGGCTTGAAGACGTCGACGCCGTTCACCTTCACCCGGAGCTTGCCGTCGGCCTCGCTGATCAGGTCGATGTCCGGCTCGCCGAAGATGACGAACAAGTTGCCCTTGCCGGTATTCTTGAGGTCTTTGGCCATGTGGAGGTCGGCGTTCATCCGGGCTTTCAGCACGGGTATACGGCCGAGCTTGCTGAACTCTGTGGTGTGGGCCTCGTAGTTGAAAGCACAGGCGATCAGCACGTCGAACGCCGCGTCGCCGGCCTCGCGGGCGGCAGCAACGAGGTCGGCACGCTGCACGGTGCCGAATTCGGGGCCAATGAAGATGGCAGCACGCTTCTCGGTGTCGCCTTCCATATAGCGGCCTTCGGCGCAGACCAGATCGCCGGGCCATGGCGCCAGCGCAGTGAAGGAGATTCGATCCTCTTTGTGCGCCTGCTGCACGCCTGCGATCTTGAGGTTTTCAAGGATCATTTCGGGAAACGACTTCTTGGTGCTGTAGTCGGCGCCATCATCCCGAAAACCGTCGATCAAGTCGTCGTTCTCATCGACGCCGAGCACTCGATGGGGGCTGAGGCTCTCGACGGTGAAGGGGCCGGCAACGCGGACCTTCTTCTTGTCCTCATAAGGCTTGTCATAAAGATGCTCGAAATCAGCCTTAGCAGCGATCGAGGTGTCGATCTCTTTCTGACGAGCAATGTGACCGTTCCACCAGCCGGTGTGGAGATCCTTGATCAGTTTGGGCCATGCGTTGTCCACTTGGCGAGGTACTTCCCACTCTTTCCAGTTCTTTTGTAGAGCCGCATTCAAATTTTCGCGTAACGGTTCGAGCGTAGCCTGCCATTTTTCCCAAATAACGTCGATCTCGGCGTTGTTAGCAATCGCTTTGAGCGTGATGTGAGGAATGCGATCATTCACAAAGCCTTGCCGGATATTCCCATGCACCGGTTGCGAACTTGGAGCGATACGGGTGACTTCTCCTTCCTTCAATTGCCCTTCGCGAGAATCTGCCAGCAGGTAAAATGGATAGCGTGCCCCCATGATGCGAACCCGAGCCAGGGCTAGCGCAACACGCGAGGTGTCTACAGTAATCCAGCGACGCCCCCACTGTTCAGCGACCATGGCCGTTGTGCCTGATCCACAAGTTGGATCGAGTACAAGGTCTCCAGGGTCGGTGGCCATAAGGATACAGCGCTCAACGATCTTCGTCGCGGTCTGCACGACGTACACTTTGTCCCCGCCATATTGATTTTGACCTACGGTGTCCGTCCAGTTATTTGCCAAAGGGAATGCGGGAAAATCATCGACATACCTTACATATCCAATCGAGTTGCCCCCCTTCGCGATGCGGTTTGCTAGCTGTAGGCGAGCCATTCCTGTGCGATTAGTTTTCCAGCCACCACTTCTTGGTAGAAACGATGATCCACTAACTTCGACTGGAAAAACGGTTGTTTGACCGACACGGGTCGTTTGGCTGGTGAGATTATCTACACCAAATGGGCGGGTTCCTGGAGGCAGGTCGATTATCCCGCGTCGTTCCAACTTCGACATCGGACGCACGGTGCCGTCTGGCAGCGCAACCTGGGTGTAAAGCGTCGCGCCCAGTCCTCCAATCGCCTTTTCAATGAAAAGTTGGCGATACTTTACAGCCTCTAAGGAGCGGCAATACCAAAGTACGTAATCATTCAATGACGCGAGTACATCTGTGCCGCCTGCAAAGCTGCCCGCCCCTGTTGTCTTCTGAGCGGTGATCATACAGACGAAATTCTTGCTTCCAAAAATTTCGTCTAAGATTGCGCGGACTATGTGAACGTTTTCGTCGCCAATTTGAACAAAAATCGAACCAGAATCACTGAGGAGGTCGCGCGAAACGGTGAGTCGGTCGCGAAGGTATGTGAGGTAGCTATGGATGCCGTCGCGCCATGTGTCGCGAAACGCCCTGACTTGCTCCGGTTCACGACTAATCTTATCGCGCGCATCAGTGCCTGTGCCGGATTTGTCGGACGTTGACCATTGGAAATTGCTGTTGAATTTGATCCCGTAGGGCGGATCGAAATAGATGCACTGGACCTTGCCGCGTAGCCCCTCGCGTTCGGCTAGGCTCGCCATCACCTGAAGCGAGTCGCCGAGGATCATCCGGTTCGACCAGTTCTGGTCGTGCTGGTAGAAGTCGGTCTTGTCGGCATCTTTCGGGATACCGTTGAAGTCAGCGAACAGGTCCGGCGTCTGCTCGCCGGCCTCATGCTCGCGCTCCCTGGTGGTGCGCAGCAGGTCGTTGATCAGAAATTTGGGATGGACCTTTTCCTGGATATAGAGTGGCGGGGCATGAACGATCAGATCGCTCCAGTCCTGCTCATCCTTGCCTCGCCAGACCAGTTGCGGATCGAGATCGGTGTTGCGGGGGTAATGCACCTTCTTCGGATTCTGCTGCTCTTTCTCGAGGACGGATTGAAACTCCGCCGTCGGGATGTTCTTCCTCTTGGCTTCGTCGTGCTTGAGCACTTCGATGGACTTTGAAGCTGCGGGTTTCTTGGCCATGACTAATTGCTCCTGGTCGCCGACTGCGCCATGGCGGACGCAATCATCTTGTCGAACTCGCGTTTGATCTTGGCCTCGAAATCGGACTCGATTTCATAAACGTCGGTAAACTCAGCGAATGCCCAGCGGCCGAAGCTGCCAAGATGATTCACGCCGGGCACCCAATAGGTTTCCATCGTCGACTTCTTCTCTTTGGCATCCTCGCCTCGATAACCCTTGATTTCGACGATCAAATGCAGCGGGTCAGCGGGGCCGCGGCCGTCATCGACCAGCACGATGAAATCCGGCAGATATTTTCGCATGCCTGAGCCATAGCGATAGGGCACTTCCAGGCCAAGGTTGTGGTTCTTGGTATAGGCGGTCACCTTCGGATGGGCTTCGGCGACGCGGCAGAATTCAGCCTCCCAATCGCTGTCGAGGATGACCCAATTGACCTGGTTCTTGGGCGGCGGTCCGCTGGTGTCCCAACGATCGGTCCGCGACGTGTTGAACCTAACCCGGCTTGTGGAGCCGGTCGGGTTGTAAGCGTCGAGTAGCGCCTTGATTGGCCGCTCGCCGAGGAATTGCCTTGTGATCGCTGCGGTGATGCGGTTGCAGGCCATGTCCGCCAGCTCCTGATACATCAGTTGGGCAGGGTAGGTGCCGCCCTTGCAGACCAGGCAGGTGTCCAGCCACTGCTTGGTGATACGCTTGAGCTGCCCGAACAGATAGAGTTTTGGCTCCTCGCCAGGATCGCGCCATTTCGTATAAAGCAGGCGCTGGGTAACATTGAAGACCAGGGACGAAGGACGCATGTCGCCGAGGTGCTTCAGGCTGAGGTCGACACCCTCGCCGATGATGCCGGAATTGCGTGTGATCGAAGGCCCAACGATGTCCGGGCTTAGCACCAGGATGGAGTCGTCGTTGAAGTCGGCCGTCAACCGCTCTTCGGGTAATTCGACACGATAGCCTTCGACCCGGGGAAAACGGATTTCGAGGACGTCCCGCTCCGGACGTATCGCCTTGACCTGCACAGTCTCGCGCGGCGGCTGCGGCGGCGCAATCGTCGGTTTCGCGGCAAAGTCAAAGGGAATGCCGAACACGTCGGCATATTCGACATTGAACAGACCTTCTTCGTTGAGATCGTAAGACTGGCGGCGCAGGGCGCGCCCGATCACCTGCTCGCACAGCAACTGAGTGCCGAAGGCGCGGATCCCCAGGACGTGGGTGACGGTGTTGGCATCCCATCCTTCGGTGAGCATCGACACCGAGACGACACAGCGAATCGAGCCGCCGAGCTGACCGGGCTTACCGACCGTATTCATCACTTCGCGGAGCAATTCCTGGTCGGTGATATTGTCGCCGGCGCGGGCGTCGCCGCTGCGCTCGACGATCTCGCGACGGAAACGCTCGATCTCGTCAGCTGCCATCCCGCGGAAATTGTCGTCCAGGGCATCGCCGGCTTCGAGCTGCTCGCTGTCGATCAGAAGCGTGTTCGGCCGGGGCAGGGGATTGCCGGTGGTTTCATCGAAATTGCGAAAAAGCTTGTGGCGGCCATTTTGCAGGGTCGTCGAGCCGTCATCATTCTTCCGGTGGAAGCCGGAGACGAAATCGTAAACCAGTTTTGAGATCGCCGTGTTCTGGCAAACAACGATGAAGCAGGGAGGGACCTTAATGCCCTTGCATTCCCAGAGCTCGAATGTCTTCTCATAATGGCCGTAGAGGGCTTCCAGGGCAGTCTGCAAGCGGATCGGAAGCTTGAGCGGATCGAGCTCCTCGCCCCCGCCACGCCCCTTCTTGGGCATGTCCTTGCGGATGTTCTCCCATAGGTCGCGGAACATCGGCATCTCGTTGCCGGGAATGTTCTCCGCCACTGGAACGCGGGGCAATTTGACGATCCCGCATTCGATCGCGTCCATCAGCGAGAAGTCACTCATCGTCCACGGAAACAGCGTGCCCTCGGCATAGCCGGAGCCGCGGAGAAAAAATGGGGTCGCGGACAGGTCGATGACCTTGTTAAGGCCGAGCTTGCGATTGACGGCTTCCAGCCCGGAAATCCAGAGCCGCGCAGCCTCGTTGTTCTTCTCCGCCTCTTTTCGGTCATCGCCCTTCAGATCCTCGTCATCGGCGTCCTTTGGCTTCTCTCGATAGCAGTGGTGCGCCTCATCGTTGATGGCGAGGATGTTCTTCATGCCCATCAGGTCCGGCATGACACGCTGAAGCATCTGGCCTTCGGTTTCCTGCGTGTTCAATTCGTCGCCAAGACGTCCTTGAAGCAGCTGGCGGCCGCCCTTCGACAGGTCGATGCGCTCCCGAAGTTTGAAAGCATGATAATTGGTGATGACGATCTTGGCACGATTGACGTCGTCGAGCATGTCGCCGGGAACCAGCTCGCGGCTTGCATAATAGCTGTCGGGATCGTTCGGTTGGAGAACCCGCAGCCGATCCTTGATCGTCAGGCCGGGCGCACAGATCAAGAAGCCTCGCGTAAAATGCTTGCTGCCCGGCCGACGCACCGCATTAATCGTTTGCCACGCGATCAACATCGCCATCACCGTGGTCTTGCCGGCGCCCGTCGCAAGTTTGAGCGCAAGACGCATCAACTGAGGATTGGCGTCCTTGTTGGCCGCCGCTAGATTTTCGAGGATCCGTTTGCCGACCGTGGACTGAGGCGCAACTTCGGTCAGCCAAATGGCCGTTTCGGCTGCTTCCACCTGACAGAAGAAAGGACGGACATCGCCAAATTTGTCCGATCGCCAATGCTGCAATAAACGCGCTGTCTCAGGTGTGACTTGCCATTGGTTCGGATTGGGAAGGGTCCGCCATGTGTCAACATATCCACGAACCTCGTTAATGATCGAAGTCGGGTCGTATTGCTGTTCCTTGGTCGAGAGCCCCTTGCCTTCATCAAACACAAAGCCCTTCTGCGAAGCGGCCGTCCGCTTCTTGGGCTTCGGGATCGGCGTGATGAATTTTGCCCTGCGCCGGGTCTCAATGACTTTCTGCGTTGGCTGGCCTGAATCGTCGAGCTCCCAGTGCCTAACGGGGTAGGCGTAGGGCGAGTTTAGAATGGGGTGGTCGAAGAATGGCTCAGACATGGGTCCATCTCATGAGGCGGGCGGAACGGCAAGGGCGGTCGCTAAGCGACCATTCTAAACACCACAGACTGTTGCGATGATCTTCTTAACCTGCATCAGGTCGAGCCCACTCTCGACTGAGTCGGTCGTTGTCACCAATACAGGGGCTCCTGATTTTGCTTCACCTAGAGGAAGGACGCCGTTTGCGCGATACCAAGCCAGCTTTTTCTCCCAACTTTGACGGTAGTCTTCACGGGCAAGCATACCCAAATGCTCCCAATAGAACGTCCGGCCGGAAATCTCGTCTTCGATTGTGAAGTCGGGATAGCGGGTCTTCCCGCCAAGAGTGAGCGGCTTCTCATACTCAAATGACACGCCCGCCGATAGGAATGCCTCCGCCAGGATGAGCTCGGACTTGGAACGTACCGCTAGTCCCTTACTCGTCCGATGGATGAGACCCTGCTGCATAAAGACACTGCCCTTGGGCAGAGGAAATTCCAGCATTTGGCAATCGGCCAACAAATTTGTGCGCCGGCGCGCCGTTTCACTTCGATTGGGCGAGGTAAACGCCTTTAGATGGCTCAACTGCCCCTGATGCATCACCACGACCCGATTTTGATGGCGTGTCAGGGCCGTATAAATTAGCTCTCGCGACAGTATCGGATGATCTTCGGGCAGCACCACGATCACAAGGCCGAACTGACTGCCCTGTGCCTTGTGGACAGTGAGCGCATATGCGAGCTCAAGTGCTGCGTCTCCTTCCTCACGAAAGTCATTTCCATAGAAGTCGTAGGTAAATCCGACTTGCGACGAAAACTCAACTTTCAGAATTTTCGGAAATCCATTGGACTTCCACTGTCCAACGATAATTCCTGTCTCGCCGTTGGCGAGATATCCGAGCGCACCTTCCTGCGGATAGACTTTGCGTCCATCCCGGCGGTGATTGCCCAGGTTGATGACTTTGTCGCCGTATACGATGCGCTCGGCCCCCATTGGCTTTGGAATCGATCGCCGGTGCCTTGACGCAAGTTCGACAAATCCAACGCGGAAACGTTCGTGGAGTTGACGATTGATATCACCTACGCCGAACGGCATACCGCGGAGAGGGCTCAGGATCTGCCATGCTTCCACTGACTTTACCGCGCCCTCCTTTCCATTGCGGGTGGCATTGAAGTAATCGTATTCCCCGGTCGGTGTTGCGCCCAGCGCCTGATTGAATCCGCGTTGATCGTTCGCACCCGCCAACGCCAATTCTTGGGTAATGACGTCGATCAGCTTTTCCTGGAAGTCCTCGGACTTCTGCCAAGAAACAAAGCGAAGCGTGGAGTGCGCCTCATTGTTCACGCAGAAAATATCGTCGTCACCACCTGATGGCGGCGTCGAGCTAAACCAGCGGGCCAAGCGTAAATCTGGACGCTCTGAGCCAATCTGGCGACGTTCGATGGTCAGTTCGGCATATCCTGCCGCAACGCGGGGAAAGCGGTTCTCGTAGTCAGACGGTCTCAGTTGCGCGATAATATCAACAAACGGACGACCGGCGCCAATCGGGGGCAATTGGGCAGGATCGCCTACTAGGATAAGCCTCTTGACGCCCTGCAATGCATCGAGCAATGCGCCGAGCATATCCTCAGTCAGCATCGAAGCTTCGTCCACAATCACAGTCCCGAAGCCAGATGCCTTGGGCCGGTCACTTAGATGGTATGCGCCAGAGCGACCCTCATACCGACCATTTCGATGGAGAAATTGCGCGATGGTAAGCGCAAGTGTCCCGGTTCCCGCAGCGAGTTGTTGCATCCGCACTCGCGCTTTCCCAGTGGGCGCCAAAAGCAAAAGGCCGTCCCGCTCAATTTCTGGCTGGGCGCAGAGAACTCCGAGCACGGAGGTCTTTCCGGCGCCGGCCGGCCCTGCGAGAACTGTAAATCGCGATTCAGCTAGTTCGGCCAGCGCGAGAGCCTTTTCGTGCCGGGCGCGGAGTTCATCTGGGTCTATTGATCCACCAAATTTTTCCGCGAGAAGAGCAGACCAATTGCTCTCAACCTTATGGCGCTGACCGCTCACTCGGCCATTGACCTGCTTCCGAATAATCTCGCCAATCGCCCGATACCTTTGGAGCTGTAAGGCAAGCTGCCCGCCCAGCTCAATCGAAACGACCTCGGAGTCCATAGCAGCCGCTCCGCCACGGAGTATGTCCGTGGTAACAGGACACTCCGGCGAAACAGCAGTTTCGCGTATAGCTTCGGCGAGGCTCCCAGAAAAATGTAGCGTATGGCCTTCTGTGGCAGCTTCTTCCAAAGCATGTACAGCGAAAGCTCGAACGCGACGTACGTCAATCGCGGACTCCAATCGTGTCGGTGCATCGAGCGGGTGCAAAAGCCGCACTGTGTCTTCTGGAAAGACACCTCGATCAACCGCCATAAGCTGAACGCCATCGGGATCACTTCGACTGCATTCATATATCCGATACGGATTTTCGAGCAGCTCCTTGTCAGTAGCGAACCAACCCTGCTTCCGTCGGGTGTCGTCATCATACAAATGTTGGGCTTGCTCCACGGTAAGCTCGAATCGACTCAACAATCGGAGCAGTGCGCGGCGTTGGGCCGACATACCATTCCAGGTAGGTGCCAACTCCTGAATGTCCAAGCGGAGGTCTTTTGGCAACGTACCTGTTGGATCACTAAACGCCTTACTTACAAAAGGCCACGGATCACAGTTGTCTCCCGCTATTTGCTGCAATGCGTGAGCAACAAAGAGCCCACGTGAGAGACCGAACGCGCGTAAAACGGCCCCGAGGCCGGGGAAGGGGCCTCGTACTTTCCAAAGTCGCACAAGCTCATCGTGAACCCACTGCCGTTGCCAGCCGGTCGCAATCCCGAGGTCCCGTTCCATGCGATTGAGCGCCAGCTCCATCGAAAGAAGCGCCGAGATAGCCCCATCATGTGTGACTAGTTCACTCCCGTAGGAAAACTCATTCCAATGTTCGGCTGGTGCGTTAGCAGTGTACAATGAGTGATCAATGGAAGGATCTGCTTCAGCGAGCCGCAAAAGCTCCAAATAGGGCATCAGGAACCCGTCCTGTCCCTTTGGTCTGATCGAGTGCTGGATCGGCCGCTCCCACAGCATGCCGCGCATTCCGTCGCCGCTGCGGTTATATTCCGTTAGCGGACCGATCTCCTTAATGCGCCCCGCGCCTACAAGAATCCGTCCAGTCCCTTCAATGAACGGAACGTGCTTGGCGTAAAACAGACAAATAGAATCGTCACCGCGCAGGTGGGCCGCAAATCCTTCGAGCAATGCTGTTTGATTTTTTGCCTCGTGCACCCACTGGGACTCGTAGCCGAGCTCTGGCTCCCGCGAAACGTCCACACCAAGTTCAAGCTCCGACTCTAGCGCATCCAAATTGGTTTTCATCATCCAAAAGAAGGGAACGACGCCCGCGGAATAAGCCGGATACCGCTGAGGCGTCGGCCGAAAGTGACCGTAATGCTGGGGACTATTTTCTGCCAGGGCGTGACGCTTTACCTGCTCCATCTCAAATGGCGCCATGAACGTGGCACGCTCGTCAACACAGGGAGGCCACTGTGCACTTGCGATCTCATCGAGTCTCCGCCCTGCTACGGGTATCTCGGCGGCGTCCTTCTTGGAGCCAGCAATGCGCTTCAATTTTGCACAGGCACCGTTTAGTTGTGGCGCATTACACACAACACCCGCCCATCCGGCGTCGTGCCACGGAACGCGGACCGAAAGGTGACGAAGTGGATACTGTGTCATTCGCCACCATCAACTGCGTCAACGGAAGCATAGACAACGGGTGCGGCATCATGCGGCGCGACCAGAACTGGCCACCAAAAGGGATAACCGCCCCAACCATTGCCCTTGCTTCCGTCCATCCGAAACATCATCAACATCGGCAGTGTGCGAGCGTAAGCCTCCCCGATATCGCGTTGTTGCTTCGTGTCGGGGGCGTTCGAAAACCGGCCGCCTTCACGAATACGAATAATAGAACGGCCGGTTACCGCCAGGAGCCAGCTGCTCCCGACATCCTCCTTTGTTGAACTGGTTTTTGAGAAATATTCGAATGCAGCGCGGAATCCTCTCCAGTCCCAAGCTATGCTGCTGATGTCCAGGCTTTGCTCGACGAGATCGATCAGCAAATTGACGGTGGAAATGGGTATCTGATGCGGTCGCTCAGTGTTGAACCATTCCGCTCCGATGATCCCGTCGATCCGCCCAATGGTCGCTTGAATGTGCGTCTTCGCTTTCGATTGAAAGCCAACAGGGAGAAGGCGGCCTCCAGGCCGAACGGCAATCACGTCCGAAAGCATTAGTTTGTTGGGTGCGCACGGGATCACTGAGTTCGTTTCATCCCGCGAAATAAACGCCACGCCCCGGTCGTGAGCCCCTTTCTCGAACGCCTCCCGTAAAGCGACCTCAAGTTCATCGATCCGTCGTAACCGATCATAAACCGGCCGGGACGTATAGAATCTCGTTACCGCCAGATCCCGACGGTCCCGGGCCCCGTACATGCGGGAATGTTGCAAGACCGTGTCGGCTTGCATACGTCGCGGGTTTCGACCGTAATAAAACCCAATCATGTTGGGGATCGTGATGCCGCGATCCAGAATATTTCCACCGACAAATACATTGAATGCGGTTCGAAGTCTTAGCTCTGCCTTGTCGTCAAGAAGGGCGGCAACATCGGTATCCGAATTGACCGGTATGAGAACCACTTCTTCGCTCTCTAGCGCGTCGCACATCATGTCGAACGTTGCCTCTAACGAAGGCAGGCGGCCATGATCCGCAGAGACGGAACGACTGATGTCCAGATAGCTATCTCGAAACTGTTCGAGGAGTGCTGGAAGTTTCGACTTCGCGGCTTGAGCGAATGTATCCTGAAGCTTTTGGACCACTTCAATCTGCCACGCATGTGCCTGCTTGCGCGTGTCGTTGTGGATGATCAGCGCATACTTCTTCAATCTTTCGCCGGCATCCTTTTGCTGCCATCTCCGCACGCATACTGAAATTAAGAATGTGAGTATCGCCAACCGCAAGCGGGTTAGCGAATTTCCTGTCAGCAATCGGTCATCGCGTGCAGAACGGCCGTCCTGGTGCCGAAGAATATCCTGCTCCTCAATGGTTACTTCCACGTAGATGTAGGCCCGGGGGTCCATATCCTCGAAGTCACCAAAAAAGTCGCTTCCGCCCACATAGCCCGAGTGGATGGGCAGCAATTCTGTGAATGCTGGCCGCTTTGGCAAAAAGACAAAGTTCTGTCCTTCGCTTGTCTCATACTCATCAGGTTGCAAGTAAAGTGCGTAAGGCGTTGCGGTCACTTGAAGGAATGCGATTTGCTTCGTCACACGCCGTAGCGCATCCATTTTTTCCGCAATCCGTCCCTGTTCTACCTCATCGGTTTCTTTGTTTTTAACAAACCGGACACTTGCTAGATCCGCCTCGTCATCAATAAGCAGCGTTCTGCGATCCCTCAGATCGGGGTAAGTCTCTGCAAAAAGCGCCAATAGTCGCGAAAGATTTTGCGCTTGCTTCTTTGCGACGATGATTATCTTTCGGGTTCGCTCTGATTTCGTGAGCCGGGGCGGCATCTTCATGATGTCGAAAACCGCGACTTCGTCATCATTCACAAAGTCTGCGAAATCTGACGTAATGCGGGCGACTGTCTGGGCGGATAGAGTCTTGGTCCCCTTGGTCAAAACAATGGCGATATCATAGCCGCGGTCGAATGCGCGCGCGATGACTCCCAGGAAACCGCGCGTCTTTCCTGATTGAATTTTGCCTAGGAGCATTCCGGGACGATCGGAGGTCGTTCGCGTTTCATCCAATTGGTTGATGACGCGCTCAACGCAGGCAGCAAGTTCATCGTTGTCTTGTCGATGAGCCCTAAGTCTTGAATAGAACGTTGACATTAGATGATCGCTTTCGGTTTAGCCGTTTGGGAGCTTAGACGACCACCAGCGCACCGACCGGCCACACAACGTGCCGAACACGGTTAGCTACGTCTGCTTCCGAAGGTGTACGAAGCCGAAGAGCGAGATCGCGCTCAAACGATGTCATCATGGGCTCGATATCACCGCAAACTGGATCTTTGACACGCACGGCAGTCGCGAGCTCGCGGATTAAGCTGGCTTGAGCACTGGGGCTTAACTCCGTAGCGTCTTCCAGCGTAATTAAAAAACTATGGAGGGATAGCTTCTCTTCTGCTGCGCGCGCCTGTTCAAAGCGAATAGTTTGCCGAAGAAAACAAAGTATGCCGAAGCGCGAAGTACCGAAATCGCGCTCCAATCCGCTCGGTCTATTGAGGTATCCCGCTCCACATACCTGGTCAGGTAGAAATACACTGCGAATCGTTGCCGCGACCGTTGGAAGGTTGAGGCCTAACTGATGAACTATTTCGCCGTTTACCGGATCGGGAAGTAATCCGCCGCTATCGCTGCAAACGTACAATTGGTTGTTATAGCGGAGTGTACCGATGAACTGGCTCCGCGCAACGATCTCATCATTCTCCTGCTCAAAGCTAACCAAGCTCGTCTGGGGTCCCGGTGATGCATCAGTTTGCCGAGTTAAGAACGCCTCAACATCAGCCCAGCAAGCTTCTCCGCCCCCTGTATTTTGGATTTTGTCGGCGTTAGCACGATATTCCTTGTCGAAAGTCTGCCAGGCTTTGTATCCATTCTGGACTAGTTCACCGATCTCGGCCGAGGCGGAAGCGGGGACCGGTCCTGCGCCTAGGTCGGTCATGACCCCCTCAAGTTCCTTTGGTGCTACGAGCGACATCACCCGACTAAACAGGGTCTCGAACTGTTCGGGGTCCAGTTGTCGCGCGATGAGGTGAAGCTTATCTCGAGCGATCCGATACATCTCCATTTCACGACTGCCGGAGGCCACCACGGTGTCAACCAAAATGGTTTTTCTCGATCCGAAGCGATGAACGCGGCCGATGCGTTGTTCGAGCTCCATCGGATTCCAGGGGACATCCAGATGGATAAGGCGTCGGGCTCTCTGCATATTGAGCCCTTCGCCGCCTGCACGGGATGAAACCAAAAATCGCGGTCCATTGTCGGATTGGAAAGATGCTACCTGCCGGCGGCGCTCTTCATCCGATTGGTCGCCTATAATGACGCTCGGATTCTCGCCGTACCGCTGTCTTAAGAAATCAGCGACAACGGCAATCGTTTCAACTGGTTGGGCAAACAGAACGATCTTTTCGCCTTCGGATTGGTCAATGATCGACGCGACAGCGTTCCACTTTTCATTTGCAGCAGAGCTTCGAAGTAGTTCGACTCCCTGCTTCAAGAGTTCCTCGAGAGCCGCGCTATTCGGGATCCAGTCGTCAGTGGCGGGCTCCTCCTCATCGTCAAGGGGATCCTCCTCCTTCGAAATGCCTATCTGCTTTCGCAGGCGGAGATAAAGCGAATCCAAAGATTCGTTGATCGCGCCACCACGATACGGCCTGAGCGCTGCAATTGCTGATTGGAGAATTGGGCTAGCCAAATCCCAAGTGAGGCGCCGTATCGCTAGACGAACCAGAAATCCGAGACCCGCTTGGACGCTCGACGCGGCCCATTGCAACGCTTGACCTTTCGCCCATCCTCCGGCCCGACCGCGCGCTCCTGGCACAATTGAAGCGTCGTAGAGATTGCCAACACTGTTGTACCAACCATTATAGTCGGAACCGAGCTGCACAACTGTCGGCGCCCTGATTTGCCTTACCGGAAAGAGCGGACGTCCCTTCCAATCGCGGACCATATCTTTGGAACGAAAAATGACCCGCCCACGTGCCGATTGAATGTCGTGCTTTTCATCAGCCAACAATCGAAGCAAATTCTTAAAGCGAGCTTCGCTGCCCTGATGGGGGGTGCCGCTCATCAGTATCAATCGGCCGTCAGGGGGAAGGCTTTGCGAGAGCTGGTCCACGAGCCTAAATGATTGCGTTGGCTTGCCGCCGCCAATTCCCCAATCGGAAAGATGATGGCACTCGTCTACGACGAGGACGTCCCAGGGGCCGGCTTCCACTATTCGACGTGCATTTTCGCCAAAAACCGCTTTGTGAATGCTGGCGACGATGACGCGATCAGTGCCCAAACGTGCGTCCGAAGCGGAGCCTGCGACCCAAATTCTCGCATCGAGGTCAAGCTTGTCCCGAAATTCTGACGCAACATTTTGGACCAGGCGGGCAGGGGCAAGATAGAGTATCCGCAACAGCGGTCGCTCCTCCGTCAAACGCTTGATGATGAGGCCCGCCTCAATTGTCTTACCGAGGCCGACTTCGTCTGCAATAAGTACGCGACGAAGGTTCGCGTCCTCGAGGACATGCTGCACCAAGCTAACCTGGTGCATGAGGGTCGCCGCTTTTCTGGCGTCTAGACGGCGTTGGGGATCTTCGGCCGCAAGGAAAGTGGCGACCATCCGCGCCAATGTTCTTTGCGTGAGACCGAGCCAGCTTTCTTCTTTTGGACCCGCCAACAATAACTCGGCGGGCGAGAGAACGGACTCTACACGTCGCCCATCTACTCCCGACTCGACCAACGGGACAGCGCTATCGGAGCCAAGCAGCCTCCGGGGAGGAGCAGCGAGGTCAAAGGCTTTAAATCCAAAATCGTCGATTTCTCGGATAACGCCGCGGAGTTGCCCGTTGTAAGTTGCTAGAAGCTGGCTACTGCGCATGGGCGTCGGCAGATTGGCCGGCATTGCCAGATTGGGGTAGGGAGCGCATTAGGGATGCGAGTTTCGTTAGGATCGCCTCTCTTTCTCTTTCACTCTTTTGTTCGATCTCTTGTTTTTCACGCTGTAGTATCAAGTCTGCCGTTTGGATCAGTGGATCTCCTAGTCCGTCAAAAGCAGATTTGATATCTGATCGAACGATCGCGAAATTGTCTTCGAGTATTCTTACCGCGGGCTTTTCGGCTGACTTGGTTGCCTGCCTTGCGAGTTCCTCGAACAAGTTCAGGATACGATCTTTGACACCCCGCCCGATGTCGTCGCCGTTCGCAACGAACTTCTCACATTCTCTCTTAATGGGCGGCCGAACAACGTCCATAATCCTAGTCTTAACAAGTTGGCGCAGATCCCCGACCGCTTCCTTGCCTGCCTGCGTCATCTGAGCCGCGTTACGCGCAATTCGCTGCTTCAGTTGATTTAGTTCTTCGGCCTGGGAGTTCGCGGTCTTGCTGTTCGCCCATTCGCAGAACTCTTCGACGATTTTCACTTCGTCGCTGGCGAACTGAGCTGTGCGCTTTCTAACTTCCGTAAGAAGCTTGGTACTCCAAACGCCAGCCATCGGCTCCTGAAATCGACCGGCAATATCCTCAGGCAGATTTATTGGGCGCGTCCCAATAAACGCTCCGCCACGACGTACCGCAGCCCGCAGGGTTGCCCAGTGGGCGGTCTTTAGTCTTCTGAGAAAAACCCTTACGTCTTGTTCGGCGGCATCTCTGGCTTCTGCAACAAGATACTTAATTTGGGTTTGGGAGGTGGTTTCAAGGAACTCCCGAAATGCGCCAACCCGAAGGTCGCGCTCCCTCCTTTTCTCTTGGACGAAATCCTGGAGTTCCTTTTCAAGAGCTTCCGTTATTGCGGCCGCACGGGCTCGGTCCGTCCATAACGTTTCAAGTCGCTTCAATTCTCCGCTAATGGCTTCGCGGAGACGATCCGCAACACCATTGATGCTATTGTAAAGTGCCCACCGCTCAGTTTGAGCTATCCCTTCCAGTCGAGCCCGCAAATCGGGTATTCCGGTTTCTTGATCAGAACGGAGAAATGCTCGATCCTCGTCATCATCCAACAGCAGCTTTCGGTATTCGGGGGCAGAGACCGGATGAATTTCGAGATCGCTCAAGAGCGTTTCCCGCGCTTTTGAACGGGCTTGTTCGAGGGCTTGATTCGTCGAGCCGGTCAAACTTGCCAGCTGCTCTGTGATTTGCGCCTTCATTCGCAATTTAAAGTCAGCGACCAGCCGAGCGTAGATATCTCTCCGCTTCGGACGCGGCGAAACATCTTGAGTGTTGCGATATTCTTCCGATGCAACGTCATCGACCTTAGTAACCGCAATCACAAGCTTGCAAGGATCGCTGTTCGGATCGTCGGCTGCGCCGACGAGACGATCCCAATAACCACTCGATCGTAAGAGCTCGACTGTTTCGCCCGTAGGGCCTGCTCGATCAACGGTCAAAATGACCGCACGCGCTTTATCACGAATGAATTTTTGAGTGATCTGGCGATACGAATCTCGGGCGATGCCTACGCCTGGCAAGTCCACAAGGATGACACCGGCATTCAGGAGGTCCGAGGGCCACCCAACTTCAACCTGCTCCACGAGAGGAGCGAGGAAGCCAGCTGCGTGGTCCCATAGTTCGGACTGAAATGGCTTTCCATCCTGAGCGGAACGTTCATAGGGTCTGCCGGTCTCGGCCAGCTCGAGCGCGTTCTGCACCCGTCGGATTCGATCGGCGTCGTCGGACGTAAAGTCGGTCGCCCATTGTGGTTTATAGCCGCAAGCGGTTCTCAGGGCATCGATCAGATAGGGAATGCCCCGCGTCTTGAATTGATCGCCCGTAACGATTTGTTGGGCTTGCTTGACCAGGCTCGAAGCACGGGATTCGGATTTATCGCCCTCTGCGTCGGCATCGAGCTCGGTCTGGACGTCACTCTGTAACTCCTCATCCAGCTCTCCCACGGGCACTGCCGAACCGTGATCGCCTATGGTCGATTGATGAGACCGCTCAAGTCCAAATACGAGCTGCCAGAGCTTGGCGCGCTTGTGATAGCGGACTGAGAATTGAGGAGTAGCGCTATATTTAACTTCCGTTGCGAGGGCTGTGAGCGGACCGATGCCACCAGACGGCAAGATATGGTCTCGCCCGGCCGCCAGGGCATTGAGAAGAGTACTTTTCCCGATGCCCGAGTGACCCAAAAAGCAAGCAGTGACCGTGTAGGGCAGATGTAGGAGTCGATCGATCCGTTCCGCGTCATTATCTAGCGCCGCAAGTTGCTCGCCGGCGTGCTGTTCGAAAAAAGGACGAATGTCTGATCGATACCGACGGATCAACTCCGCGGCTTCCTGTTTTTGTTTCTCGACAGCGACACCGTTCGGCCCGCCAGTCGCATTCCCCAACTGAATACTCAATAACGCCCCACCCCAAAATCACGAGACAGCTTGTCTGCTGTTTTGTTGCCGTCGCCCATCGCTAACGACGACGATTCTGGCAGTCCATAGCGAAAGATGGCACTATTCGGGCAGCGTCGCAATCACGGCTTGCAAAAGCCCCGCCAACAATCGGGCTTGAGTTAATTAGAGTTGCTTTGAGCGGTGCCGGTGATGCCCAAAAGAATGAAACGAACCGAGCTTTACGACGCTGTCTGGTCGATGCCTTTGGGCTCGCTCGCCCCACAATTCGGCATTTCCGACGTCGGCCTGAAAAAGACCTGCGCGAAATTCGATATCCCGGTCCCGGAGCGGGGCTATTGGGCGAGACGCCAGGCGGGCAAGCCGACTACCCAGGTTTCGTTGCCGGTCAGGGCTGCCGGAATGGATGATCAGATCGTCGTTGGTGGCCGCAATCGCTACGGCTACGGCCAGCTTACCGAAGAGGAGATTCTCGGCCCGCTTCCGGAGCCGCCTTCATTTCCAGAAGACCTCGCGCTGGTTCGCGACCGTGCCAGAAAGATCATCGGCAGGGTTAGCGTCCCCAAGGCGCTTTCCGCACCGCATCCGGCCATCGCGCGGCTAATTGCGCAGGATGACGTCCGTCGGCAGAAGCAGGCGGCCAGCACCTACACCTTCTCCTGGGAAACCCCGCTTTTCGATAGTCCGTTGGAGCAGCGTCGGTTGCGGCTTCTCAACACGCTCTTCCTGGCAGTAGCCAGATGTGGTGGTAAAGCGGAGGTGAGGGGCCGCGAGGCCCGCGACGTCCTCATTGCCATCCATCAGACCAATCTCGCCGTTTCGCTCGACCGGCCGCCCAAGGGACGCGGCAAAGACGTGGGTAAGGGCGCCGGCCGATCGGACCCGCTGCGCTTTGCCATCCTGGTCGGATACGGCGGTGAACAGGAGCGGGCGGCCTGGCAGGACGATGAGCGGGGTCGCCTGGAGAGCCTCATTCAGGAGATGGCAATTGAGGTCGTCACCTCAGCTGAGGTCAGCTACCGAGAAAGCTGTATCAGGCAATTTGAATGGCGGGTGAGCCGCAAGGCCCAGATCGAACAGGACCGTCGGAATCGTCAACTGCAGATTGAGCACGAAGAGCGAGAGCGGCAGCAACAGCTCGAACAGGCAAAAATTGATCGTCTACTCAATGAGGCTGCCTCGCTGCGACAGTCGATGGACATTCGTGCCTATGTTGAGGCGGTGAAGAGCATCGTAATGGGCGACACCAACTCGATTTCAGTGGCGGAGACTGAACGCTGGGCGAATTGGGCACTTGCGCAGGCCGATCGCATCGATCCCGTGAGAACCGCCCGTTTTCTCAACACTTTGGACAAAAGTGACGACAACAAATAAACGTGGGGTAATATGTGGGGTGGTGGACAACAGATTGTAATAATGTTGTTATTTCAATAGGTTGTAATGGCGATTGGCGGAAAGGGTGGGATTCGAACCCACGGTACCCTTGCAGGCACGGCGGTTTTCAAGACCGCTGCCTTAAACCACTCGGCCACCTTTCCGTCGTGGGACAGCGCTTAGCAAAGCGGCCTGCCGAGGGAAAGAGAGGATTGCGGCGGGGCGGCTGTCCGGGGCTGAAATCATCGGTGCGGGGATTCCCTTGGGCCGGTCGGTGCCGGGCGCCGGGCGTGCTAAGCAAAGCCTGACGATTCTGAGGACGGAGACCATCATGGCAAACCCGACACCGCGCGCCGACGCCTTGCGTGCGATGCGCGAGGCCAAATTCGAAGCCGCGCAGCGGCTGATCAAGGAGGCCAGCAAGGCCGCCGCGCTCGCGGAGAGCAAGCCCGCGCCTGCGGCGAAGAAGGGGGCTGCCGGGAAGCCGGCTATCGAGGTTCTGGCGGTCGAGACGCAGGGGTCAGGGCCTCAGGCTGCGGATGTGGCGCCGGTCGAAGCTCCGGTTGCCGAAGCCAAACCTGCAAAGATCAAGGCACCTAAAGAAAAGCCGGCCAAGGCAGAGGCGGCCAAGGGCGCTGCCAAAAAGACCGCCACCAAAAAGAGTTCCACCAAGAAGGACTAGCGGCCAGCGGCATTCCGCCCGGAAAGCAGGGCGGACCGAGCCTAGATTTCGCCTGAGATCGCGCCTATATCTGGTTCGTCGCAAGACGATGGCGCTGAACCTCTCAATGGACTGCGGGCAGACCCGGGGGCAGTACCCGGCGCCTCCACCTCAGCAGCTCGCGATCTCATCCAGGTGAGGTCGATTTCGCCGGATGGTGAAATGCACGGGCTGCTCAGGCGGGGGCGAAACAGGATCGATGGCCGCGAAGAAGTTGTGAATTGTGCTCGGCATGATACCGCCGTTATCGGGTCAAAACCTAAATGCAAACGATAACGTTCGCATGAACGAAGTGCGCCTCGCGGCGTAACCGTTCGGGGTAGGTCCACCTTGCAACAGAACGGCCATGGCCGCGTCAACCTTCGGGTTGGCGCGGCTTTTAATTTGCCTAGGCTTCTAGTTTGCGGTGTCGGAGAATGGCGCTTCCGTGCGCTCAGTGCCTGGTCTTGCCGGTCTGTAGGAACGGCTGCCGCGCATTTTCGTGTTTCTGATAGAGTTCGAGCCAGCGCCGGTCTTCGGCATGGGCCCATTGTTCTAGCGAGATTCCAGGCGGGCGGCCGTGACCGATGGTGCCGTCGAGGCGGGTGAATTCCGCAGTCTCTTCCACGGTCAGCCCGATCAGCACCCGGATGCCCTGGTCATTCAACTCATAGCTGTCGTCATCGTCGATCATGCCGGCAATTGAGCAAGGCTGCAGATGCGGTCAATGCAATTACCGGTTTAACCTAACCAATCAACCTTACCGGCAGCATGTGCGTCTGATCGTCGGCAGGTATCCATCGTCACGATGCGATGGGGTCCAGCTTGGCTGCCGCTCACTCCGCGTCATTACGAAGCGCCGCGCGCCGAGGCTATGCTTGCCGTGGACGCACAAATTATAGCCGAAGCCACGACGCAATTTTAACAGAATGCATGCTCACATTCAGTGTCGTTCGGTCGATGCAATGGAGCAGGCAATGGCACGCAATTTCGGCGTTCCCCGACAGTTCCGCCCGCGGGCGCAGGCGCCCGTCTGGCCGCTATGGGTGATGGCTTTCGCGGTCGTCACCGTGATCAATGCAGCGACATTCCTTCCGCACTAGTGGGAGCAGGTGGCTGCTCACTCGACGTTGCAGCATTCGGCAGGCGCCAGGACCCGAGCACATAGAGCTTCATGCTGTTGTGGAAGCGCGATGTGACCACGGTGAAGATCGCTTGTGGATGTTCGGCCCAGATCGCGATCTGGTAGAGCGTCACGATCAGGTGGCCATCGCGAAACCTGTACTCTCCCGCACCGGTGATCCCACCGCAGTCCGTCCTTGAAACGTCCATCTCCATCCCCAACATCCCGCCGCAAGAGTCCCGCCAGGAATCGCGTCAGCGCATTCTGCTATCAGATCAAGATCGTGCGCGATCGTTCAACTAACAAATAGTTGAAACAGACGGGGGGGGCGAGTTGCGGAAATTAATCTCCGTTAGCGGCGGGCCGCAAATTCAAAACAAACCGCAGCGGGGATCTTAAAAATCATCATGTATTGCTGTGCCCAACGAGAATGCCGGGGGCTTTGTGGTGATCGAGACCTTGTTGTTGCTGAGTGTTGTTGCCGGTGTCGGCGGCCTGCTGGTGCAGGTCTATCGCTGGCGTCAGGACGTGCTGTACGGCCCGTATATCCGCCGCGAGTGGTACGATTGATCGTGCGAGACGTAATTTGGGGGAGAACTCCGCGCGCCGTGGCGGCGCGGGGAGTGATGATGGATCGTCAGGTCGTCACTTCAGTGACGAGTTGATCGACGTGAACTTGCCATTGAGCTTGGTGCCCATGCCGTTGACGACGGCTATGATGGCCAGGGCAATGCCGGCAGCGATCAGTCCATATTCGATGGCCGTGGCGCCGGATTCGTCTGCGATAAATCGCTTGATGAGGTTTTTCATAGTGAACGGACGCTATAGGCCCCGTCTGAATCCTGGGTAAATACGTACGTCCCGATCCCGCAAAAAATAGCTTTTCCCGGAAGTAGTTAGGCACAGTTACGGTGGCATTTCACCGGACAGCGCAAACCCTTACGCGCGGTGTGTGCAGCGCGAGATGATCACCCGTTGTACGGGCCAAAATACGACATCCTCTGTTTACCATACCGGGGCTCTCCCCATTTCCGCCGCGATCCGGCTGCGATATATTCACCACTTGATGCGGAAGTGGTTCGCATCGGGGATTTTGGCCGTGGGGATGCCCGGAGATGGGCAGGCGGCCGTTGGAATGGTATTGGGGCGTATGGGGATTCGTGGGTCAAACCGACTCGGCCAGGCTGTTCAGGCAGCAGCGGCCATCAGCGCCTGTCTGGCGCTGGCTAATTGTTCCTCCTCCACCACTAGCTTCAGCCGCCTCGATCCGAAATATGGCGTCTCGAGCAGTCCTCGGGTCGTCGGGATGGGCGAGCCGGTTCCCAAGGGCGGCGGCACCTACCGTGTCGGCAAGCCCTACACCGTCGCCGGCAAGCTCTATGTGCCGGAAGAAAACATCAATTACCGCGCTGAGGGCATCGCCTCCTGGTATGGCGACGCGTTCCATGGCCGTCTGACCGCCAATGGCGAAGTGTTCGACATGGCCTCGCTCACCGCGGCCCATCCGACGCTGCCGATCCCGAGCTATGCCCGCGTAACCAACGTCTATAACGGCAAGTCGCTGATCGTTCGCGTCAACGATCGCGGCCCGTATCACGGCAACCGCCTGATCGACGTCTCGAACAAGGCCGCCGAACTGCTCGAATTCAAAGGCAACGGCACCGCCAAGGTCCGCGTCGAATATGTCGGCCGCGCGCCGCTGGAAGGGTCGGACGATCGCCAGCTCGTTGCCACGCTGCGCACCGGTGAGCCGGCACCGTCGCCGTCGCTGGTGCGTGTCGCCTCGGCGCGCTCCTTCGTGCCCGACATGCAGGGTGGTCGCGTCGTCTCCCGCGATATTCCTCTGCCGGAGGGCCGCCCGTATTCGCTCGGCAATACCTCGGCCGATATGGCGTCGATCCGTTCGACGTCGGAAATGTCGGCGTCCAGTCGCATGCGCACGGCATCGGCGCCGCGGATGACCGAGAACCATCGCGCGGTGTCATATGAGAGCAACGCCGCTTATGCTGCGCCTGCCGAGCCGGATGACGGCACGGTCGATGCGCGCGGCGCCCAGGCGATCCTGTCCGGCCGCGGTCTCTACTAAACCGGTTCGTCGTTCACGACAGACACCAGACGGGCGCAGCATGGCGTCCTGATCTGCGTTGCACCTTCGCGTTGTTTGCCATCGGTGATCCTGTTAAGACCTGAGCACTCAGGACAGCACATGGCATCTGGCTCCATCCCCTTGAAACGACCGCAATTCGCCGCGCGGAGCTGGCGGACGCTTCTGGCTGCCCTGGTGACGTTTGGCGTCGCCTTCGGCCCAACAGCGCAGGCTGCGAACCAGAGCGTGCAGGGCGCCAAGAAGGTCGTCGAGGACGGCGGTTACGACACCGATGCGCCGACCGCGATCCTGATCGAGGCCGGCTCCGGCAGCGTGCTGTTCGAGAAGAATGCCGACGAGCTCCGCGCGCCCTCCAGCATGATGAAGCTGATGACCGTCGAACTGGTGTTCGACGCGCTGACCCGCGGTGATATCAAGCTCACGGACGAATACCGCGTCAGCGAGAATTCCTGGCGCAAGGGCGGCGCGCCGGCCGGCGCATCGACCATGTTCGCCGCGATCAACAGCCGTGTGCCGGTCGCCGATCTCTTGCGCGGGGCCATCATCCAGAGCGGCAACGACTCTTGCATGATCCTGGCGGAGGGCATTGCAGGCGGCGAGGCGGCCTTTGCCGAGAAGATGACGGCACGGGCGCGGGCGCTGGGCATGCCGAAATCCACCTTCGCCAATTCCAACGGTTTGCCGGACCCCGGCAACAAGATGACGGTGCGCGAGCTCGGTGTTCTCGCCCGCCACATCGTCCGCACCTATCCTGAATTCTACAAGCTGTTCGGCGAGCGCGAATTCACCTGGAACAAGATCCGCCAGCAGAACCGCAATCCGTTGCTGGCGACGCTGGACGGCGCTGACGGTTTCAAGACCGGTTACACCAAGGACGGCGGCTACGGGATGGTCGGTTCGGCCATTCGCGACGGCATGCGGCTGATCGTGGTGATCAACGGTCTGGACGATCCGGACGATCGTGCGACTGAAGCGAAGAAGCTGCTGGAGTGGGGTTTCAGGAATTTCGAGGCGCGTACGCTGTTCGCGGCCGACCAGACCGTCGGCTTCGCCAAGGTGTTCGGAGGCGAGAGCCGTTCGGTCGCGCTCTCGGCCAAGGAGCCGGTCAAGGTGATGGTGCAGAAGAACGGCACCGACAAGCTGATCGCCCGCGTCGTCTATAAGGGCCCTGTGCGTGCACCCATCGAGCCCGGTCAGCCGGTCGGCGTCATCAAGGTCTGGCGCGGCGCCAACATCGCTGTCGAGACGCCGCTCTATACGGCGGCGGCCGTCGGCACCGGATCGACCATGCGGCGCGCGGTCGATGGCGCCGGTGAACTGGTGATCGGGCTGTTCCGCGCCGGCGCCGAGAAGCTCTGAGATGGCGGATACGCACACGACATCGCCGCCGCGCGGCCGCTTCGTCAGTTTTGAGGGCGGCGAGGGCGCCGGCAAATCAACGCAGATCAAGATTCTGGCCGACCGGCTAGAGGCCGAAGGCAAGCGCGTCATCGTCACCCGCGAGCCCGGCGGTTCGCCCGGTGCCGAGATCATCCGTCATGTGGTGCTGTCCGGCATGGGCAAGCTGCTCGGCCCCGAAGCCGAGACGCTGCTGTTTGCCGCCGCGCGCGACGACCATGTCCATGCGGTGATTGCGCCGGCGCTGGAGCAGGGCATCTGGGTGCTGTGCGACCGTTTCTCGGATTCGACGCGGGCCTATCAGGGCCGACTTGGGCATGTCTCGCCGGAACTGCTCAATGCGATGGAGCGCGTCACCATCGGACGGCTCAAACCGGATCTCACCGTCATTCTCGATATCCCGGTGTCGATCGGCATGCGACGCGCAGCAGCGCGGCGTGGCAATGATGTGCCCGATAGATTCGAGGCCGAGGGCATCGCCTTTCATCAGGGGCTGCGTGACGCGTTCAGGCAGATCGCAGCCGATGAACCGCAACGCTGCGTACTGATCGACGCCAATGCAGATTCAAAGATCGTATCGAACAATATCTGGGGCGTGTTGCGCCGACGCCTTCTAACGCCGTCGAACTACGAGGTCACTTCGGCATGAGCGCAAAGTCGTCCGAGCAAACGATCTCGGTTCCGCATCCGCGCGAGACGACCGCGCTGTTCGGTCATCAGGATGCCGAGGCCACGCTGCTCAACGCCTATCGCGGCGGCCGCATTCCGCATGCCTGGCTGATTGGCGGCCCGCAGGGCATCGGCAAGGCGACTTTGGCCTATCGCATGGCGCGTTTCGTGCTGGCGCATCGCGATCCCGCATCACCGCAAGTGCAATCCGCAACATTGCTCGGTCTCGATCCGATGCATCCGATCGTGCGCCAGGTCGCCGCCGAATCCCATGGCGGGCTGCTGACGCTGGAACGCTCGCTCAACGACAAGGGCGTGATGCGCACGGTCATCACCGTCGATGAGACCCGGCAGACCGTGTCGTTCTTCGGCTCGACCGCCGCCGTCGACGGCTGGCGCGTCTGCATCGTCGACACCGTCGATGAGCTGAACGCCAATGCTGCCAACGCGCTGCTGAAGGTGCTTGAAGAGCCGCCGTTGCGCTCGCTGTTCCTGCTGGTGACACATGCGCAGGCGCGCGTGTTGCCGACCATCCAGTCGCGCTGTCGCAAGCTGGCGCTGCGTCCGCTTTCCGTCGCCGACGTTACCCGCGCCACGTCGCAGGCCGCCGAGATCGAAACCAGCGATCCCTTGCTCAAAGAGGTCGCGGAAGCCTCAGAGGGTAGTGTTTCCCGTGCTCTCAATCTGCTCGGCGGCGGTGCGCTGAAACTGCACCAGCGCACCGCCTCGCTGCTGAATACGCTGCCCCATGTCGACCCACGCGAGCTGCATGCGCTGGGTGATGCGCTGGGGACCAGTGACCGTGTCGCGCTCGGCGCCTTTGTCGACAGTGTCGACCGCTGGATCGGCGAGCGCATGCGGGCCGATGACGCCAATGCCAACGCCAATCTGCCCCGCCTTGCGCGGCTGGCGGAGGTATGGGAAAAGATCAACCGAGCCGCGCGCGAGACCGAATCCTACAATCTCGAGCGAAAACCGCTGGTTTTCTCGGTGTTTGGACTGCTCGCGGAAGCAATGCGCTGATCGCTGCGAGACTGGTTTCAGCCGATCCGCGCTTCACCAAGATCGTCTTATTCAAGGTCCGTAAAGTCAGCCATGACATCTGCAACCGATGCAACCCGACCGGCGTATTTTCTGACAACGCCGATCTTCTATCCCAATGGCGTGCCGCATATCGGTCATGCCTATACGGTCATGGCGACCGACACGATTGCCCGCTTCCAGAGGCTCGACGGTTACGATGTTCGTTTCCTGACCGGAACGGATGAGCATGGTCTGAAGATGCAGCAGACCGCCGTCAAGGAAGGCCTGACACCGCTCGAACTGGCAGACCGGAATTCTGCGCGTTTTCGCGAGATGGATACCGCGCTCAACATTTCCTATGACGACTACATTCGCACCACCGAGAAGCGCCATGAGCGCTCCGTTCAGGCGCTGTGGGTCGCGCTCGAGAAGGCCGGCGCGATCTATCTCGACAAATATGCCGGCTGGTATTCGGTTCGCCAGGAAGCCTATTTCGACGAAGCGGAAACGACGCTCGGCGACGATGGTGTCCGGCGTGAGCCGCTGGGCTCGCCGGTTGAGTGGACCGAGGAGGAGACCTATTTCTTCCGTTTATCCGCTTATCAGGACAAGCTGCTCGATCTGTATGCGCGTGTTCCGGATTTCGTATTGCCGCGCGAGCGCCTCAATGAAGTAACGAGCTTCGTGAAGGGCGGCCTGCAGGATCTGTCGATTTCGCGGACCACGTTCGACTGGGGCATCAAGGTGCCGGAGGCGCCCGGTCATGTGATGTATGTCTGGATCGACGCGCTCACCAACTACATCACGGCAGCCGGCTATCCGGATGTCGATGGCGACGACTTCAAGCGGTTCTGGCCTGCCAATCTGCATGTGATTGGCAAGGATATTGTTCGCTTCCACGCGGTGTACTGGCCTGCATTCCTGATGGCTGCAGGTGTCGAGGTCCCGCATCGCGTCTTCAGTCATGGATTTCTTCTCAACCGTGGTGAGAAGATGTCGAAGTCGGTCGGCAACGTGGTCGATCCGATCGGCATGGCGCAGCAATATGGCGTCGACCAGATGCGCTATTTCTTCATGCGCGAAGTCTCGTTCGGGCAGGACGGCAGCTATAATCACGAAGCCATCGTCAATCGGACCAATGCCGACCTCGCCAACGATCTCGGCAATCTCGCGCAGCGCTCGCTGTCGATGATCGCCAAGCAATATGGCGGCGTGCTGCCGGAGCCCGGCGATTTCAGCGACAACGACAAGGCCATCATGGCGCAGGCCGATGGCATGCTGGAGCTCGCACGCACCGCGATGGCAACGCAGCAGATCCATCAGGCGCTGAATGCGATCTGGGCTGTAGTTGCCGAAGCCAACCGCTATTTCGCGGGCGAGGCGCCGTGGGCGCTCGCCAAGACCGATCCGAAGAAGCAGGCCACGGTGCTCTACGTGACCGCCGAAGTCGTGCGGCAGGTCGCGATCCTGGCACAGCCGGTGATGCCAGCGTCATGTGCGAAGCTGCTCGACGTGCTCGGCATTCCCGAGGGCGAGCGCGACTTCACGGCAATTGCGACCCGCATAAAGTCTGGCACGCAACTGCCGACACCGACCGGCATATTCCCGCGCTATGTCGAGCCGCCGGCGGCGAGCTGAGTTGACGTGATGCTGGTCGATAGCCACTGCCATCTGGACTTTCCCGATTTCGCCGAGGACCTCGACGGCATCGTCGCGCGTGCCGAAGCCGCAGGCGTCGGCACGCTCGTGACCATCTCGACGCGGGTGCGCCGGCTGCCGGCGCTGCTCGCAATCGCCGATCGCTTTCCGAATGTCTATTGCTCGGTCGGCACCCATCCGCACAATGCCGACGAGGAAGACGGTATCTCCGCGGATGAGCTGATCGAACTGACAGAACATCCGAAGGTCATCGCGCTCGGCGAAGCGGGTCTTGATAACTTCTACGAACACGGCTCATCAGGCGCGCAGGAGCGCGGCTTTCGCGCCCATATCGCCGCCGCCCGCGCGACCGGATTGCCGCTGGTGATCCATACCCGCGAAGCGGATGAACAGTGCGGCGCCATTCTCGCAGACGAGATGGCGAAGGGCGCGTTCAAGGCCGTGCTGCATTGCTACACCGGCGGACGGGAGCTGGCGATGAAGGCCATCGACATGGGTCTGTCGATCTCCTTCACCGGCATCATCACCTTCAAGAAGTCACAGGAGCTGCGCGATCTCGCGGCTGAGCTTCCCGCCGACCGCATCATGGTCGAAACCGACGCGCCGTATCTGGCGCCCGGCAAATGGCGCGGCAAGCGCAACGAGCCGTCTTATGTGGTCGAAACAGCAAAGGTCCTCGCGGAAACCCGAGGCGTGTCGCTCGAAGAGCTGTCGCAGCAGACCACAGAGAACTTCTTCCGCCTGTTCAGCAAGGCATCCGCCGAGAGCGCGTCTGGCACTGGCGTGCCGGCATGACGCTCGTGCTCACCATTCTCGGCTCGGGATCCTCGGCGGGTGTGCCGCGCCCGGCGCTGGGCTGGGGCGCCTGCGATCCCGCCAATCCCAGGAATCGTCGCCGTCGTTGTTCGATGATGGCGGAGCGGATCGGGCCCGAGGGCGTCACGCGTGTGGTGATCGACACCTCGCCGGACCTGCGCGAGCAGCTCATCGACGCTGATGTCGATGACATCGATGCGGTCTTCCTGACGCACGAGCATGCGGACCAGACCCACGGCATGGACGACCTGCGCTCGGTCGTGCTGAAGCGTCGCAAGCGTATCCCGGTCTATATGAACGCCTCGACGGCGACTGATATCATGCTGCGCTTCGGCTACTGCTTTCAGTCGCCTCCCGGCAGCGACTATCCGCCGATCCTCGATCGCCTCAGCATCGAGGCCGGCGAGAGCCGAACCATCACCGGGAAGGGCGGCGACCTGACACTGACACCGTTCCTGGTCCAGCACGGCAACATCCCGGCGCTGGGCTACCGGATCGGCAACACGGCCTATACGCCCGATCTCAACGACATCCCGGAAGAGAGCTGGCTGGCGCTCGAAGGTCTCGATCTCTGGATCGTCGATGGGCTGCGCTACACGCAGCATCCCAGCCATTTCAGCATCAGTGATGCGCTGCATTGGCGCGACCGCTTCAAGCCGAAGCGGACGGTGATCACCAATATGACGGCGGATGTGGATTACGAGGCGGTAAAGGCGATACTGCCGGAGAGTGTGATCCCCGCCTATGACGGGATCAGACTGACGGTGGAATAGCCTGCGCGGCGAGCGCTTTCATGGCGGCGTTCTCAAGGATCACGACGCCGGTCTCGCGGTGATGCAAGGCGATCTCGGCAGCGATTGAACGGCCGATGTCACGCTGATCGACATTGCCGAACCGGCCCGGCACGAGTTGTCCCAGCCACTCCACCCATGCCGGAGTATGGGCGTTGCCGACGATAATGCCAGGGCGAAAGATGGCGAGGCGGGCGAAACCGACCTTGCGCAGATTGTCTTCCTTCATGCCCATGACGCGGACATAGCGAAACCGGCTTCGGGCTGTGCTCCCTACCGCAGACAGCAGGCAAAACTGCGCGATTCCGGCGTCACGGCAGCCACGCGCAAAGGCACCGACGACGCCGAGTTCAAGTTGTTTCAGTTCCTCTTCGCTCCAGCGCATCGATCCGGAACCGACACCCACGCAGCTCACGGCGCTGACGGGACCCTGGCTTAAAACTTCACGGGCAAGGGCGGCAGTGTGCTCAGCAAAGTCAGCAGCGCCGGTATCAAGAACGATGTTGCGCACGCGCGATCGCGCGGCAATGGGCTTCCTGGTGATCATCACCACTTCCCGGCATTGAGGAATTGCCAGCAGCTCCGCGACGGCTGCACCACCGACCTGCCCGGTCCCGCCAAGGACAATTGCGGCGAAGTTCTGCTCCATGAATAGACCTCTGATTAGGTGAGGGCGCGACAGGGAGCATCGCGAATGTGGGGCCTCATCCCGTAAACGACGCCGTCGATTTCACCCGATCCCGCAGCATGAATTTCTGGATCTTGCCTGTCGACGTTTTCGGGATCACGCCAAACACAACGGCCTTCGGCGTCTTGAAGCCGGGCATCTGCGCGCGACAGAACGCGATGATGTCTGCTTCCGTCGCCTCGGCATTAGTCTTTAGCTCCACGAAAGCACAGGGCACTTCGCCCCATTTGGCATCGGGCTTGGCGACCACTGCCGCGAATAGTACGGCCGGGTGTTTGTAGAGCACGTCCTCGACCTCCACCGACGAGATGTTCTCGCCGCCGGAGATGATGATGTCCTTGGAGCGATCCTTGATGGTCACATAGCCGGCAGCGTCGAGCACGCCGAGATCGCCGGTGTGGAACCAGCCGCCTTCGAACGCCTCCTTGGTGGCCTTCTCGTTCTTCAGATAGCCCTTCATCACGATATTGCCGCGGAACATGACCTCGCCGATGGTTTCGCCATCGCGCGGCACTTCCTGCATCGTTTCGGGATCGATGACGGTGACGGCTTCCTGCAGGTGATAGGGCACGCCCTGGCGGCGCTTCAGGTTGGCGCGCTCATCGGCGGGCAGGGCGTCCCAGCCGGGCTGTTCTGCGCAGACCGAGGCGGGGCCATAGACTTCGGTCAGGCCGTACACGTGAGTCAGCTTGATGCCGATCTTCTCGGCGCCCGACAGCACGGCCATCGGCGGCGGCGCGCCGGCGATCGAGCCCTGCACGAGAGGCCCGCCGGAATATACCGGCGCATCGGGCGCATTGATCAGCGTGTTGTAAACGATCGGCGCGCCGGACATGTGGGTCACGCCGTGCTCGCGCATCAGCGCGAAGATCTTGGTCGGGTCGACCTTGCGCAGGCAGACATTGACGCCGGCGCTCGCCGCCACGGTCCAGGGGAAGCACCAGCCGTTGCAGTGGAACATCGGCAGGGTCCAGAGATAGACCGGGTGCTGGCCGAGACCGGCTGCGAGAATGTTGGAGACCGCGTTGAGATAGGCACCGCGATGATGCGTCACCACGCCCTTCGGATTGCCTGTGGTCCCCGAGGTATAGCCAAGCGCGATGGCGTCCCATTCGTCGAGCGGGAAGGCGCTGGTGAAATCGGGGCTGCCTTCGGCGAGGGCGGCTTCATATTCCAGTTCCCCGATCCGCTGACCGCCGGCGAAGGAGGCGTCGTCGACATCGATCACGGTCGGCTTCGGGCCGGTCATGAGACCGAGGGCCTCGGTGATTACGCCGGAGAATTCCGGATCGACCAGCAGCAGCTTGGCGCCGCCATGGTCGAGCTGGAACGCGATGGCCGCAGCGTCGAGCCGGATGTTCAGGGCGTTGAGGACGGCGCCGGCCATGGGCACCGCGAAGTGTGCTTCGTTCATCGCCGGCAGGTTCGGCAGCATCGCCGCGACGGTGTCGCCGCGCCCGATGCCGCGGCCGGTCAGGAACGAGGCGAAGCGCCGGCAGCGCTCATAGGTTTGTGCCCAGGTGAAGCGGCGGCCCTCATAGACCGCGCTGGTAAGGTCCGGATAAACCGCCGCGCTGCGCTTGAGGAAGCTCAGCGGCGACAGTGGCACGAAGTTGGCCGGAGTCTGGTCGAGACCGATGCTATAGGCGCCTTGATCTGGGATCATTTTTGAGACTCCTATATTCAATTCAGCAAGTTATATCGGATATTTCATCTATCAGATTATCACAGAAATGATCTTCCAAAATTACGCGAGGTAATGATCATAACCTTCTGAAAGATTGTCTCTTAAAGGAATCCGATCGATATCCATGGGAAGATTGCCACGATGATCAAGCCGATCAGCAGCGCCAGCAGATAGCCGAGGATTGGCCGGATGCCTTCCGCGGGATCAACACGGCCGATGGCGCAGGCGGCATAGTAGCCCACGCCGAAGGGCGGCGCGAACAGTCCGATGCCCATGGCGAGGATGACGACCATCGCATAGTGGACCTCGTGGACGCCGACCAGCCGCGCGATCGGGAACAGCAGCGGCCCGAACAGCACGATGGCGGGGATGCCTTCCAGCACGCTGCCGAGGATCACGAAGGCGACGATGGACACCGCGATGAAGGTCGCACCGCCGCCCGGCAGGCCCGTCATGGCCGCCGCCAGCGAGCGCGAGAAGCCGGACTGGGTCAGGCCCCAGGCCATGCCGGTCGCGGTTCCGATGATCAGCAGGATTGCACCGGAGAGGCAGGCCGTATCGACCAGCATCGGCTTCAGCCGGTTCCAGTCGAACTGGCGATAGATCAACAGGCCCGCCAGCACGGCATAGACGATGCCGATGGTGGAGACCTCCGTGGCGGTCGCCACACCCTCGACCACGGCAGCGCGGATCACGAAGGGCAGCGCGATGGCCGGCACCGAGATTATGAAAGCCTTGAAGATGTCGCGCCCGGAAGCCCGTTTGACGTGGCTGAGGTCCTCGCCGCGATAGCGCCACCACACCAATGCGCCGAGTGTGATCGCCAGCACGACGCCCGGCAGCAAGCCGCCGGTGAACAGCGCCGAGATCGACACGCCGGTGACCGAGCCGATGGTGATGAGCACCAGGCTTGGCGGAATGGTTTCGGTCTGCGCACCGGTCGCCGAGAGCAGGGCGACGAGATCGCCCGGCTTGGCGCCGCGCGCCTTCATTTCCGGGAACAGCACTGGCGCTACCGCCGCCATGTCAGCAGCCTTGGAGCCGGAAATGCCGGAGACGAGATACATCGCGCCGATCAGCACGTAATGCAGGCCGCCGCGGACATGGCCGAGCAGGCTGGCGAGGAACGCCACCATGGCGCGTGCCATGCCGGTCATCTCGATCAGCAAGCCCAGGAACACAAACAACGGCACCGACAGCAGGATGAGATGGCTCATGCCCTCGTCCATGCGGCCGACCAGCACCATCATCGGGGTGTGTGTGGTCAGCGCCATATAGCCGAAGATCGCGAGGCCAAAACCGAAGGCAATCGGCACGCCGGCGAATACGCACAGCGCCACGACGCCGACGAAGAAGATGATCAGGTTGAGATTGCCGAGGGTCCGCAGCAGCGGCTCGGCAAGCCAGAACAGGCCGATGATCGCCACGACGGTGCCGAGCGCCGTCAGCACGGTGCGAACCTGGCCGTAGCGCAGCAGCCGCAGCAGCGCGAAGACGATCATCAGCGAGATGCCGACCGGCAGCGCCGCCGCGCGAAAGCTGTTGGCGATCTGCAGCGCCGGTGTCGTGATGTAGCTTTCCTCATAGGCGTATTCGAAGGAGGGAGCGACGATCATCAGGAGAAACGCGAGCGCCGCAGAGGTCCCGACGACGTCGAGAAAGGCCCACATCCGGGGACCGACCGACGCTACCAGCGCGGTCATCCGCATATGCTCGCCGCGCCGGAACGCAACGGCGGAACCGAGCATGGCGAGCCACAGGAACAGGATCGAGGACAATTCGTCCGACCAGATCAGCGGGCGGTGGAAGCCGTAACGGGCCACCACGCCGATGAACAGGATGATCACCTCCGCCACCACCAGCAGCGCCGCGGGAATCTCGACCAGATGGCCGAGCGCGCGGTCGATGGATGTCAGGATCGCGTCGCGGCGGGAGAGGGGCACCCTCTCCACGCTGGACGCCCCGCTTTCGAGGGCGGAGATGTCATGCACGGCCATAATGGTTCCGATCAGCCGAGCTTGCCGACGGCCTTCTCAAGGATGGCCCAGGCTTCGTCGCCATACTTGCCCTGCCATTCCTTGTAGAAGCCGGCCGACTTCAGCTTGTCACGGAACGGGCCGGGCTCGAGCTCATTGAAGGCCAGTCCCTTTGATTCCAGCTCGCCGCGCAGATTGGCGTTGAGCTTGGCGACGTCCTCGCGCTCCTTCATGCCGGCGGCATTGATGTTCTTGGCGACGATGTCACGCAGGTCAGCCGGCAGCTTCTCCCAGGCACGACGATTGGCCAGGAACCAGTAGCCGTCCCACATGTGGTTGGTCAGCGAGCAGAACTTCTGCACTTCATAGAACTTCGCCGTCGAGATGATCGCCAGCGGGTTCTCCTGGCCTTCGACGACCTTGGTCTGCATGGCCGAATAGACTTCGCTGATATTGATCGAGGCGGGCGCACTGTCGAACGCCTTGAACATCGAGGTCCATAGCGGCGACACCGGCACGCGGATCTTGAAGCCCTTCAGATCGTCCGGGCTCTTGATCGGCTTCGTGGACGAGGTGATTTCGCGAAAACCGTTATCCCAGATCTTGTCCATGACCACGAGATTGGCCTTGGTGATCTCCCTGCGGATATAGGCGCCGAGATCGCCGTCCATAGCCTTCCAGACCGTGTCGTAATTCGGGAAGGCGAAACCGATGCCGTTGATTGAGGCAGCAGGGACCAAGGTCGCCAGGATCAGGCCGGACAGCGTGAAGAACTCGACGCCGCCGGAGCGGATCTGGCTCAGCATGTCGGTGTCGGAGCCGAGCTGGTTGTTGGGGAATACCTGCAGGTCGACCTTGCCGTTGGTCTCGGTCTTAATCGCCGCCGACATCTCGCGGGCGCGGATGTTCATCGGATGCGTATCGGGCAGGTTATTCGCGTATTTGTAGACGTATTCCGCCTGCTGCGCGCGCGCGATGAACGGCATGCTGACGCCGCCAAATGCGGTCGCAGCGGCCGATGCCTTCAACAGAGTCCGGCGTGAAATCGTCATTTTGTTTCTCCCAACCACTTCTTTGTTTGCCTTTGTGAGGCCCAAGGGCCCTTGCCGTCTGGTCATCATGCCCGGGCTGCCCGGTCAAGCCTTTTCGCCGTGCGACCAAAGGCCAAGACCCAATAGAGGACGCCCGCGCACGGCTTTTGCACCGCGCGAATTTGTGGGAAGCATCGCGCGACTGAAGCCGCCGGCAGCCAGGACCGGTGGAGGAAACGCAAGGACAGCATATGAATAGGGATCACGGCGTAGCGATCATCACCGGCGGCGCATCGGGAATCGGTTTGGCGATCGCCAAGGCGGCCGTGGGCGAGGGCTGGAAAGTGCTGCTCGCTGACCTCACCCAGCCTGCTCTGGATGCCGCCAAGGCCCAGGTCGACGCCATCAAAGCCGGCGTGACCAAAACCGTCGTGATGGATGTCGCCAATGAAGACGCCGTGATTGCCGGACTGAAGGATTGCGAAGCCGGTTTCGGCCCGGTGCGCGGCCTGGTGAATTCTGCGGGTATCGGCCGTCAGGTGCCGTTCTTCGAGACCTCGGTGAAACTGTTTCGCGAGATCCTCGACATCAATCTGGTTGGTACCTTTGCCGTTGCCAAGGAAGCTGCGCGGCTGATGAAGGCTCATGGCGGCGGCGCCATTGTCAACGTGGCGTCGGTGTCGGGGCTGCGCGGCAATATCGAGCGCTCGGCCTACGGCGCATCCAAAGGTGGCGTCGTGACGCTGACCCAGGTGATGGCCTGCGAACTGGCGCCGCTGAAGATCCGCGTCAACGCCATTGCGCCGGGCCCGTTCGAGACGCCCATGGTGCAGGAGATGCACACGGCGGCGACGCGGGAAGGCTGGATGCAGGTGGTGCCGCAGCGGCGTTACGCCGAACCGGAGGAGGTTGCGGGTGCTGCGATGTTCCTGCTGGATGACAACAAGTCGAGCTTCGTGACGGGTCACGTTCTCAATGTCGATGGCGGCTTTGCCGCACACGGGTTGCTGCCGAAATATCCGTAGCAAGAAACTCGTCATTCCGGGGCGTGACCGCCGTTAGGCGGTCGCGAACCCGGAATCCTGATGTGTGTCACACTGCAAGATTCCCCGCCACTTCAATTGAAGTGGCTGAGGTTCGCCCGCGCAAAGATGCGCGAGCGCCCCGGAATGACGCGTGTTGTTTTGACCTAGGCCTAGCCGCCCGCCTTCGCCGCGATCAGCGCCTTCGGCATCTGCAGCCGTCGCCGGCGTGTACACCACCATGCCCAAATTCGGCTGGCCATCGACCGAAAATGTCGAATAGCTCATCGTGAATGGTCCTACGATCGGATGATTCACATGCTTCTTGCCTTCGCCATAGCTACCGACATCGTTGTCCTGCCACATGGCCGCGAAGTCGGGGCTGATCCGGCACAGTTCGTCGATCAATGTCTGGGCGCGTTGTGATGCGCCGCTGCGCGTGATGTCGGCGCGAAATGCTGCCACGGCGAAACGAGCATCATTCTCCCAGTCCGGCATCTTGGCGCGGACATTCGGACGACAGAACAGGATGCGCAGGACGTTACGGTCTTCGGGCGCTATGTTCGGATAGTCGCCAAGCACGGCCAGCGCCGGACGATTCCAGGCCACGATGTCCCAGGTTGCGTTGCGGACGACTGCAGCGCTGAACTCCATCGAATCCAGCACGCGCTGCAGCGTCGGCGTGACGATATCGGACGGCTCGTAGTGGACTTCCGGCAGCCTGTGCTGCGCCAGCAGAAACAGATGCTCGCGCTCGACTGCCGATAGTTCCAGCGCGCGTGAGATGCGGTTCAGCACATCGGCCGATGGCGCGCCGCCGCGGCCTTGTTCGAGCCATGTGTACCAGGTGGCGCTGACATTGGCGCGCTGCGCGACTTCCTCGCGCCGCAGCCCTGGCGTGCGGCGTCGCTCCGACGAAAAACCGAACGCCACGGGATCGAGCTTGGCGCGACGATCCCTGAGATAGGCGCCCAGCGGATTGGCGCTTGGGCTCTGAGATGTTTCGGCAATCGTCATGTTCAGCCTGTTAGTCGCGATACCCGTATAACGTCACGGCTTCACGCAGTGTAGCGCAGGACCGATACATCCGCGCAGTCACGAGAGGAATATCACATGCGTGTTTTCGTTACCGGCGCTTCGGGCTTTGTCGGATCTGCCATCGTTCAGGAACTGATCGGCGCCGGTCATCAGGTGCTCGGTCTCGCGCGCTCGGACGCATCCGCCAAGGCGCTGGCCGAAGTGGGTGCGCAGATCCATCGCGGCGATCTGGAAGATCTGGACAGCCTTCGGTCCGGGGCTGCCAATTCAGACGGCGTGATCCATACGGCCTTCATCCACGACTTCTCGAGGTTCAAGGAAAACTGCGCGATCGACGCGCGTGCCATCGAGACGCTTGGCGATGTGCTGGCGGGCTCCGAGCGGCCCTTGATCGTGACGTCCGGCATGGCCTTCATCGCGCCCGGACGTCTGGCGACCGAAGACATGGGCCCGTCGAGCGCGTCGCCAAGCCCGCGCTTGTCGGAGCAGGTCGCCGAACGTCTGGCGGCACGCGGCGTGCGTAGTTCGTCGGTCCGGCTGCCGCCATCGGTCCATGGCGATGGAGATCATGGCTTCGTGCCGATGCTGATCAATATCGCGCGGGAGAAGGGCGCCTCGGCCTACTTCGGCGACGGTCTCAACCGCTGGCCTGCCGCACACCGGCTGGACGTCGCCCGCCTCTATAGGCTCGTCCTCGAGCGCGGTTCCGCCGACATTCGGTATCACGCCAGCGCCGAACAAGGCGTCGTATTCCGTGAGATTGCCGAGGTCATCGGTCGGCACCTGAACCTGCCAGTCGTCTCGAAATCGCCGGCCGAAGCCGCCGATCACTTCGGCTGGTTCGCAGGCTTCGCCTCGATGGATGCGCCGGCATCCAGCGACTGGACACAACAGCAGCTGGGGTGGCGACCAACGCAGTCAGGATTGATCTCGGACCTCGATCACGTCAGATATTTCGGCGGCTGAGGCCATATATGCGCGTAATGACGTGGGGCCATAAATTGGTTCGAATGGCTGCTCGGTCAACCGGATATCGCAACAATTTGAGCTAAGTCTCTGGGATCACTATGGGATAATATATTCCATAATATATCTTATGCGAATCCGAGATGTGGCGTGTGTGGTCCCAGTTTCAGTTCTTGTCGACTCCCACATAAGATCGGCGCCGACCCCATAAGACCGACGCAGTCCCCACATAAGACCGGCACGAAATGATCCTCTGCGGATCGCCTGCATCAACTTTAGATGGTGCTCGGTACGAATCTGACAATCAGCTCGGATCGCGCCTCGTCCCTTGCTTCACGCCTGCCTAAGGTTCCGAAAGAAGGAGCCCAGCAATGAACGGTGCATACGACGGCGCGCAAACTCTCGCGATCTCCGGCGATCTCGCGGAGACGATCAAATCCTATCTGACCGTGGACACCACGGACGAGGTCTTGGATCTCGAAATCTACGAGAACCATCTGGGAGACCGTTGCGTGGCGGCAGCCGTCCAGACGGAAATCCGGGGCCAAGCCGTCGTGGAGGGCGTAATCGTCGTTGTCAGGCCGAAGCCCGAAGTCGGGGCCGATTACTACCAGGTCGATGCGTTGCCCGAAACCGAAGGTCCGTATGCCGATTTCTGTCCGGAGCGTATCCTCGACATTCTGTCGCCGACGGATAACTCGATGGCTAAAGAGTGGCGAGATCGGTGCCGGGAACGTCTGGAAAACGAAACGGGTGAGGCGCCCTCACCTTCGATGAATTGACGCGCAACCAACTGCCGAGCGAAGAAGTCTGACGGGCTATCCGAAAAAACCGACCCGACCGAGATCTGGGTTTCGGGTAAATCGGGTGTTTGGGTAAGGCTCCACGACCTGTTGGTCAGATTTGTGGTTCTCGATCACGATGAACTGCGCACGGTCACGCAGCCCATGGAGATGAGCGTAAAAATGGCTCGCGAGGTCGGCTTTCTGGATGGCCAATTCCTCCTCGGTCAACTCGCCAAGTGTGTTGGTTTCGTCGGCGGGGCGATAGGCAAGCAGCGGCGAGTCGAGCACGAGGAATCCAGGATGAGGTCGGCCGGTGTCCTTGCAATACACGAGGAGCGCGACCTTGAAAGCCGCGTGCAGGATTGCCCGGATGCCAGCCCCGTTGTTGCGCCTGTGATTGCCATCAACGACGATGTCTTGCTCTTGCGGATCGAAGTGAACCGCCTCTCCGCCCGGATAATTCCAGGCTTTCAGGATTTGCTTGATTAACTTGCAGAGTTCGTTTGCTTCGCTTGGAGTAAGGTTCAAATTGAGATCGAGACCGGCTGCGCGCTGGCGTGATTGAACGGGTTGATTGGAGATTTCCGAAATCTCCGCATCGTATGACGCCAGCAGTCGTCGATTGTTCGCCTCCGCTTCCAATTCCTGAACGCGTGAAACCGCCACCGAGAACACGGAGCGGGCGCTGGTTTCGAGGAGCTTTGCTTCATCCAGAAGCCGCTGCGCCTCAGACCGCCGAGTTAGTATGGCATCGACCCCTACAAGACGGAGTTTCCGCTCGGCTTCCGCATCGACGATTGTATAGGTAAGTTCGCTTCGATCGCGCCGAATCTTGGCAATCTCGGCTTCGGCTGCGATCCTATGAAGCTCCATGTCGCCCAGATCGTGATCGTGATGTTGGTGTTCTGGAGCGGCCCCGCAGACGGGACAGTTCATCTTTGCGAATTTCTGCAACAGGAATCCGCCCTCTTCCAGCCCGGAAAGTCGGTTCAGGTCCGATGCAAAGATGCTTGCCAGTTCTTCGAAGCGAACGATCATGGCCGAGATATCCGAGATTTCGGTCTCTTCCGTGAGGAGTGCGGACGTCTCCGCATTGACGCTCGCTGTCAACGCGTCGAGAGATTCTTGTCTCTCGTTCAGGACCGATTGTAGGCTGTCACGCTCCTGTTTGCTGACCGAGAGCGCTTTTTCCACTTCGTCGTCGGACCGCTCGCCATTGATCCTGAATCGCACCCGTTCCGCCAGTTTGGAGAGAAGTTCGATCTTGCCATCCATGGCCGCTTTGAGTTCACCGCCGGACCTGACCTGTTCGACGGACGATCCGTCGATCCCCGTCAACAGGAACTTGATGAGTCCTTTGTCTTCGGACGTCACAGTGACGTGGTGGTGAAGCAGGATGCTCTTCTGGTCGATCATCCTCGTTTCATCGACGATCAGATACCGGATGAGGAGACGCAGGGAGAACGGCGCTTTCTCGGCCCTCTCATTCTTGAGCAGTCGCGCCTCTCGGAAGCCGCTCTCCTGAAGGATGAACTTCGAGACGTTCGCGGACTGAACGTGCGTTCCCTTCAGTCCCTCATAGCCGGGGGATTTTGGATCGACGGACTCCGAATGCTCGCGGGCGAGATAGATGTCACCGCCATGCACTGACCGCCGCAGAGACACCTGACCAGCTTCCGGAACGGTGAGCCAGACAATGAAGTTGTCGTAGCCGATGCCCTCTTTCGGGATATCGACCTTTTCGCCGCCGAAAACATAGTCGATGGATTTCCGGACGAACGATTTTCCAGCGTTCGATGCACCCCAGACAATGTTCAAGCCATCGACGAAGCGAACATCAACGGTTTGCTTGTCGGGACCGGTCATCGCCATGCGATCGATGCGGATGTGGGAGGCTTTGCGGCTCACTGGCGCGGCTCCCCAATGACCTCTAGCGTCCATCGGTCGATGCTCGTTTTCATTCCTTCGAGGAGCCGTTCAAGGCTGCTTTCGCTCGCTCTGTCGGCAATCCATTGCGCCGCCGTCTTCAGTCGATTGTTGTAAGGCGTATTCATGAGATCGACCATGGCACCTGCGGTGTCACGGGCGCGGAACGAAATTCCGTTCTCCTTATGTAAACGGTCGATCAAGAAGCCGCGCACCATCAGCGCGATTCCCTCCTCAACCAAACGCCGTCGGATAAAGTATTCGCCTTCCCTCGCCTCAAGGTCCGGATGAATGCTCTCCGGACCGTCGGCGTCGCCCGTGTGGACGAGGAAATAGTCGAGCAAGCAAAGGGTCTTCAGGTCGAAGGCCTCGGGCGAAAATGCATCGAGGATGATGACGGCCCTCAGCCCCGCTTCCAGCGGACTGTTAAAGAGTTGCGGGGATTGCCCTCTCACGTTCATCACCAGGGCAACTTTCCGGTGTTCGCAAAGTGGTGGCACGCACCTTGCCGCACGCTCACCGTGACCCGATTGTGCTTGCCGAGCGGGCCGGAGACAACAGCCGCCGACGCTTCGCTCATCAGTTTCGCCAAGCGGTCGTACTTCGGACCCGCGGCCATTTGATGATAGTGATCAACCACCGTGTCGTAGACATCCTTATCGACTTGTCGGACATGATCTGCGGACAGGCTATCGCGAAAGTGGAGGCCGAACGCGCGATGCTCAAGGTAGCGTCGGCGTGCGGTCGTCATCTGCGGACCGAATAGTTGATCGGATGCGATTTCCGCGAGGTCGGCGAAGCTGGAACCTCGTCGCTCACCGAATACGGCGACGAGTTGGGCTATGTAAGCGTGTTCATGCTCCTCCGCCTCGGTAGGCACTTCTGCATCACTCACGGTCGGCGCTGCACCGGGATCCATGTCGATGTGCTGCGACATCACGCCGGACATATGGGGCTTTTCAACCAGCTCGCTGGCTTTCCAAAGCTCCACCTTGGTGAAATCATACGCCGTGATCGCCTGCCGAATCTCGTTCGTCAGTGGGGACGGAGACGATTCCGAAATGCCGTTCAAGCAGTACTTTTCCCAGTTCGCGACCAGATGAGGACCGATGGTCGAGGGGCGAGCGATCAATTTCTTCACCGGCCCTACCCCGCCGTTCGGCGCGACGAAGACGTATTTGGTGGGCATCGTGAAAGCACCCTCGCAGTGGTGATGAAAGATCTTTCCGAGCTCCAGAACGAACTTGCCGATCCCTAGAGACACGGCAAGTTGCTTACACTGATAATTGTGCCACTCGCCGTCATAGCGCGCTTTGGACAGAAACCCGACAGCATCTCGTCCCATATCTGCAGATCGGGAGACTTGCTCGAAATCTACGTAGTCATTTCTGAGACGTGCGAGCCACTTCTTGACGAGTGCTTCAAGGTCTTCGTCCGACAGATTTAGAATGTAACGGGCGTCGTTGAGCGCCATGCGCCGAGTCCCCAAGCGTTTCCCCGACGCTTGTCTCGCAAATTCGAGGGGGACTTTCAACGTCTGGTGGTGGCCTTCAAGGGGAAATCCTCAATACGCCGATTTGCCCCGGAGTTCGGTCCGATTCGAGCGTTTTATTGCTCGCGTGAAACCTCGCAAGCAGACTGCGCCGCATCCGCACGATGCCGTCAGAACGGTCGTGTGGAGGCACATTCCGCATGGTGTACGGAACACCCGCCTCCGGCGTTTTCATAGATGCTTTGCGCGTCAATTCAATGTTTCAGCCGCATTTCTATGACATCGATTGCAAGCAAATCGGTGTAACGACGCTCGACCGTTTCGACGTAATCGTCCGCAAAGTGTGCCCCGCTTTCCTGTGACATCGCTTGCCAAGCTGCTTGTTTCTCAGCGCGGCACGACAATATTGCCAAGCGCGAGACAACGAGAGCGCTTTCCGTACTTTTTGCGTATCGGGTTGCTGTGGCGTCGGCACAGGCCCGCCATTTCTTGATCGCAGGTTTCGAGTCTTCCTCTGCTGTCGCGGCAAAAGAGACAAGGCATACGATAGCAGCAAGCATCGGTCTGTACATTCGTTTGCTCCTCGGGTTGCGCCTTTGAGATCAAGGAAAAATCGTCTTCCAGTCCTGCTTCATGTTGACCACTGTCCAGCCTTTCGCGATGCCTTCATCCAGCGCCTTGTCGAGCTTGCCGACCTTCGACTGACGATCATACGCGTACTCTCGCTCGGCGTCGGTATGGTGCACGATCCCCATGAAGCGCGCGCCTTTACCGGCCGCCGTCCATTGCAGCATCTGGAGATCACCATCGGAATTCCCGAACGCAAAGATCGGACGGCGGCCTATGAAGCGGTTGATGCCGACAGGCTTTCCTTGATTGTCGTCTACGAACTCGATTTTGGGTGTCTTGCGCAGCGACGGTTTCCCATCCGCGCCCATCTCGAATTTGACGACGCCACTGGAGCCGATCACCTGTTCAGGCGGAATGCCGTAGACTTTTTCCATCCATGGCCGCATGAATTCGACGCCGCCGCCCGAAACGACGAAGGTCTTGAACCCATTGGCCCGAAGATAGGCCAAAAGCTCCAGCATCGGCTGGTAGACAAGCTGCGTGTAGGGACGGCCGAAGCGCGGATGCCGCGCGGTCGCGATCCATTCGACGACCGAGTTCGAAAATTCATCCGTAGTCATGCCGCTGTGGGCGGCGGCGACGATCTGCAACATGCCCCGTTGCCCCGAAGCGGCCAGCGCCTTCCCGTCGCTTTCCAGCAATGCCTTGAACGGCTGCTGTGTCTTCCATTCCGGATGCTGCGGGGCCATCGCCTTGACGCGGTCGATCGCAAAGGCGGCCTGGAAATAAGCGGGCTGTTCGGACCATAGCGTACCGTCGTTATCGAAGGTGGCGATACGCTCGGTCGCCGGCACGAAATCCGGACTGCCCTCGGCCGTCACGCGAGAGACGAAGTCTGTGATGGACTTCTTGACCGCCCCCTCGTTCCACGACGGCAACGGATCCGGTGACGGCTGCGCCGCCGCCAAGTCGATAACCGAGACCGCGAACAGGAGCGCCAGCAGGCGTCGTCTGGTGGGCATCGTCAATTCCCTCCTACCGGCTTCGCCGGCGCTGCGCCTGTCTCGCGCTGCCGCCCGCGCACTTCCTCCAGATCGCGATCGAGGAAGTAGTTGAGGAAGGTACGGATCAGCGCGACCGCGGCGATCCGCCCTGTCGCGTTCCAATCGGTCGTGATCGAAGTCTCGACGATGTCAGCGGCAAGCTGGAACGTCAGCCCCGCCACCAGCCAGCGTGCATAGCGCAGCCAGACGTCGCGCCGCTCATGCCCGGACGGCGACCCCAGCATCGCACGCATGCCGCTGAAGAAGGCCTCCACCGTGCCCACGACGATGATGACGAGCGCCAGCGCATCAATGACGACGATGGCGTTCTCGGTCGCATAGATCAGCCACTCTTTCATGCATCTTCATTCCCGCTTCGGACTGAACGTCGCCCCGACCGGTTTCGAGCGGACGATGTCTATGCCGTCATCGTCCGCTGTCGCTCCACGATTGCTGCGCGCTGTTCAGTTCTTCCGGCCCCCCTCCTGCAACGCCTGCAATGCCTTCTCAATGCTGAGTGATCCGGAAGCTTGGCTGGGCGGATAATCTTTGAAGGTAGCTAGGAACTGACCCATGATACCCATGGCGGGCATCATGACCCACAGTGCCTTCCCCCACCATTCGCCGTAGGACGTCGACTCGGTCTGGTATCGCTCCCACGGGTCAACGCGCAGGTTGGTTACAAGCGGGACGTTGGTAGAGTCCTCCTTGCCGCTGAATAAGTTGCCGACAATGGTCTTAAAGGTGATTTTCCACTGGTTATAACGCACCGCCATCAGGTCGGCGTTGTCGCTGAAATAGAAAAACTCCCTTCGCGGACTCTCGGTGACCTTGCCTTGGAAGAACGGCATGAAGTTGTAGCCGTCGAGATGGTTTTTGAAGGTTTTCGTTCCCGCCTTGTAGCCAGTGAGCAGCTTCTGCTTCAGATCTGGATCGCCGCCGGCAGCCGCGACGAGGGTCGGCATCCAGTCTTCGGCCGACACGATTTCGTTGATAATGGTGCCCGGCTTGATGACCCCAGGCCACTTGACGAGCATGGGGACCCGGAACCCCCCTTCGTAGACAGTGCCTTTCTCGCCGCGGAACGGATGATTGCCGCCATCGGGCCAACTGAAGATTTCCGCGCCATTGTCGCTGGTGAACATCACGATCGTATCGTCGGCGATGCCGAGTTCGTCCAGCTTGGCGAGCAGTTCGCCTACGACCCAGTCCAACTCGGCCATTGCGTCGGCAAACAAGCCATAGCCGGTTTTGCCGTCCCATTGCTTGGACAGATGCGTCCAGGAATGGCAGCGCGTAGAGTTGTGCCAGAGGAAAAACGGCTTCTCGGCCTTCACCGAGCGCTCGATGAAGTCGCATGAGCGCTTCACCAGATCGGCGTCGATGTCTTCCATGCTCACCTTTGCGGCCGGATCCATGCCGGGATGCGGCGGCAGTGGACCGGCGTCGGTGATCTTCTGTTTGCCGACGCGGCCCCAACGCGGATCCTCCGTTGCATCATCGACGTCTGTGGCAACAGTACTGATAATGTTACGCGGGCCAAACTTTGAGTGGAATTTCTCGTCTTTCGGATAATCCGGGTAGTAGGGTTCTTCCATTGCATTCAAGTGGTAGAGGATACCGTGAAACTCGTCGAAGCCATGGACCGTCGGCAGGTATTCGTTGCGATCCCCCAGATGGTTCTTGCCGATCTGCGCTGTCGCATAGCCAAGCGGCTTGAGGAATTCGGCGATGGTCGGATCGGAATCCTGCAGGCCCTGTTTCGCCGCTGGCAATCCGACTTTCAATAGTCCCGTCCGGAACGGCGTCTGCCCCGTGATGAATGCCGCGCGTCCCGCAGTGCATGACTGCTGTCCGTAGTAGTCGGTGAAGAGCGCGCCCTCGCGCGCGATACGGTCGAGGTTCGGAGTGCTGCCACCCATCATGCCCCGGTGATAGGCGCTGATGTTCCAGATGCCGACGTCGTCGGCCATGATCATGATGATGTTCGGCTTGCTGCTTTTGGCCATTCGATCAACTCCCATTCTTACATCTGTCGAATTCGAGGTCGCTTCTGGTCTCAAACTGATTGTCGTCTCGACGGGACGCGTCGGCGCTCCTCTTTTCAACCGAACGGCCCGACCTGGAACATCATGCTGACGATGGCGGCGATGCCGATGAACAGCAGGATTACCGCGGTGATCAGTGTCAGCGACACCGGAAAGCCGCTCTGGGCGTGGATCAGCCCGTCGGCAGCCATCATCTTCCTCTCTTCACGCAGTTGCACCATGAACTGCAAGTGATAGATCAGGCCGCCGATCAGCATCAGGATGCCGAGCGCCACCAGCGTCACGCCGAAATTTCGAGCGGGGGCGCCGTGTGTGATCACGTTCTGGTCGCGCAGCTTTTCGAACACCTGGGAGATCGTGAAGCCGAACGAGATCAGTGACAGCGACGTCCGGATCACCGACATTAGGGTGCGGTCCGCGCTCATGCGCGTCCTTTGAAACGACATCCCGGTCCGACGCGACGACAGTTCGACCGATATCTGGTCGGCGGGGGACTTGGAGGACACGCTTTCGATCATCGAACGTCCTTGTGTTACATAGCCGTGCCCGTGCCCGTTCGCGCGAACCACCAACGAGCAATCAACTCGACGATCCATCGGAAGACGAAATATGGAATGACAGCGAGCATGATCGCCATCATCAACGCTTCCACCGGGTAGAAACGGTCGAGCACTTTGAATTGGTAGATCACGTCCATGCTGATGCCGAGCAGCACGATGCGCGCGACGGATGTTACACCTTCCCGCAGCCGCCCCGTGGAGGCGTTACGGTCCCACCAAACCGACCAGAAGAACGAGCGGTGGCCGAGCCGTGCATCCCGGATGCCGTCGGGGAGTGCCGCCAGCAGCGCCATCGTCGGCTGCAGATAGAAGCGGAACGTCATCGGTCCGTGGAGGCGCTCGAAGATGTCCACCCAGAACCGACGGTGGATTTCCATCGACCACCCGTATCGGTAGGCGCCGAGCAACAGGAGGACGACGGACAGCACGATCGCGGCGGACGTCAGGAGGCGCGCGAACGCTGAAGTAGGAGCAGCCGTCATGTCATGCCCCGCACGACACAGCGAAATCCCAGATGGCTGGTTGATGTGTCCACCTGCTCCGCATGCCGCGCCGCTGGCCGGTAGCGGCGGCAATAGTTCGGCGCGCACAGATGCGACCCGCCCTTGATGACCTTGCGCGGAATCCTGATGTTAGGCTGGGCCGGGTCGTAGCTGCCCTCTTCCCGAGCGCCGCGCGGGTTTTCCGGAATACAGCAGGCCTTGGGCGCATCAGCATCATGCTTTGGCGCATACCAGTCTGTCGTCCATTCCCAAACGTTGCCGATCAGGTCGTGAGCGCCATAGCCATTCGGCGGGAATGCCGTCACCGGCGAAGTGCGCTCATATCCGTCCGTGTTCACGTTCTGACGGGGGAACTCACCTTGCCAGGTGTTGGCCATATGGACGCCGTCCGGCGTGAACTCGTCGCCCCATGCGAATTCAGCACCCTCGAGACCGCCGCGCGCCGCGAATTCCCATTCGGCCTCGGTCGGCAGATCTTTGCCTGCCCACTGCGCGTAGGCCAAGGCATCGGCGAACGACACATGCACGACCGGATGATGATCGAGGACGTTGATGTTGCTCTTCGGTCCGTAAGGATGACGCCAATCGGCCCCCTTCATGAATTGCCACCACTGGCTCCAGTCGCGCAGATTGGTCACACTCTGCTGCGGCGCAAACACCAATGAACCGGCGTACAGCATGTTCGGCAACGCACCCGGATAGTCCTTCGGGTCCGGCGGAATTTCGGCAAAGGTCTTGTAGCCCGTCGCCCTGACAAACGCTTTGAACTGACGGTTCGTCACGGGCGTGCGGTCGATCCGGAAGCCCTCGACCTTTACTCGGTGAACAGGTGCTTCCTCCGGGTAATGGTCATCGGATCCCATTCGGAATATGCCGCCCGGAATCCGGACCATGTCCGAGATGTCCACCGGCCGTTCAATCTGTTCCGGAGGGGCGTCCGACAGTGTCATGACAGGCTGCTCCCGGCATCTATCGGCAATAGTCCCAGAAACCTTGGGTGCGCGATGGGTCCGTGTAGTACCAGCACATCCCGGGTGCCGGAGGAGTGCCCGCCCAGGCCGCAGCAGTGGCGGCCGTCACGACTCCAATCGCCGCTCCTGCCGCTATTGCACCGCCCCTCGGCCAGCCGTAGGGACGAGCCCATCGAACGCCGCCCCCGGCATACCCGGGACGCACCACGGCTCCTCGGCGAACAACCGTTCTACTGTGATACACGCCGCCTCTTGGGCCGACCGCCGTTCTCGTACGCACCGCAACGCCTCCGCGCGCACGCACCTGCGTTACGTCACTGTCATTGCGAACTTGCTGTTGGAGGCCGGTGTCTGAGCTGAATGCAGATGCGGGTGCAGTATTCCACACAACGCAGGCGCAAACAATCGCGACTGCGCATGTTGATCTACCGAAAAATTTCGGCGGACGACCGATAAGGTGGATAGAGTCCATCACGAACGAATGCATTTTCGACCCCTTTCAAGATGCAGCACACTTCAGGAGAGCTATCTCGGGATATCGCTTTTGTCCGCAACCGGACGCAGTCATCTTCGGATTTGCCCCAGTCTGCGCATATTATCTCGGACGTCAATCGTGGAAATACGCTTCATTTCGTGAGGCCGCATGTCGCGCCGCACCTTTGAAGCACGCGCGAATGCGTAGTCAGTTTTATTCAACTGGGCGCGTTCTATTGCGAGGATGGAACAGATCATTGGTCATTTCGGGAAACTGGACCCTGTTGTAAGAGCGCAGAAGCTGTGACTACATATTGCCCATTCGATTGCCAATGAAGCGGGCGTTTCCATCATGCTGTGAGGTGACAGGTGAGACGTGAAATCGGTGCGGCGGCTCTTGTGTTAATAGCGATCTCGAGTACCCCACGTTCAGCGAGAGCCGCTGAAGGAGCGACAGGCGCCTATTTGCTGGGGACACGAGGGCCTGGCGCCGGAATTACTCCCCCACCAGGCGTATATTTTCAGGACGACACATACTTCTACAGCGGAAAACTGGGCGGAGGCAGAACCTTGCCCACGGGCGGCCTGCTTGTCGCAAATGTGTCGCAGCAGACTTGGATCAACCTCCCGACAACGATCTGGGTGACGCCCGCCAAGATCTTTGGTGGTGACCTGGCATTCTCGTTGACCACGCCGTTCGGAGAGCCACGCGTAAACGCAAATCTCTTGGTGAATTCGCCGCGCTTCGGACCGATCGGCGTCAACGCAGTAGATTCCGAACTCGCTCTCAGCGATTTTTTCATCAACTCCTTCGTCGGCTGGCGTTCCGGAAATTTTCACTGGCAAGTCGGCGTCGGCGGTGTCATCCCGTCCGGGACTTACGTCCCCGGGCAGCTCTCGAACGCGTCGCTGAACCGCCCTGCGATTGACGTCTTCACGGCGCTGACGTGGCTCGATCCGACACTGGGTTGGGATCTATCCGCGAGCGCGGGCTTCACGTTCAATCAGACCAACACCGCTACGGACTACAAGAGCGGCGACGAATTTCACCTTGAATGGGCGGCCACGAAGTACATTACCAAGGAATTCACACTTGGCCTGGTCGGCTATTATTATCAGCAATTGACCGCCGATTCCGGAAGCGGCGCTCGCCTTGGATCTTTTGAAGGGCGCGTCGTCGCTCTGGGCGGGGCGCTTGGCTATACATTTGAAGTCGGCAAGCTTCCCATTTCAACGCGCCTCAAGGTCTTCCGCGAATTTGCGGCAGAGAATCGGATGGAAGGCACAGCGGGATTTTTCACGGTATCGCTGCCCATAGCGATGGACGCGAATGTTCGCGCCGGAACGGTCAGATCGAAATTTTGATGTCTTCGATGGCACACGTAGTTTGGCCTCCTCGGAGGGCGCCTATCTATCGAACGCTCTGCAAAGGCAGCATAGTCAGAATCGGAATCACGTGATGATAGTGAGAACATGCGTGATGTTGATCGCTCTGATCAGCGGTGCGACTTTTCCCGTATTTGGATAACGACCAAGACTGACATCTGAACATTGGGGGTGCTGATGGGCATCGTCGCTATCCTTTACGTGCTAGTCGTCTGGTTGCTCTTCGTGAAGCTCAAGTGGCTGCGATGGGGATGGGGCGCCGGGATCGTCACGGTGCTGATTGGCATCGTCGTTTGCGCTATATTCGCGGGATTTCTAAGCTACCTAGCTCCGACTGCCCGGGTCGTTGTCATCAGCCGCGTGGTTGAAGTCACCCCCAACGTCTCCGGGCCAATCGTAGACGTTCCTGTCAAGGCAAATGAACTGGTCAAGGCCGATGCGGTGCTCTTCAAGATCGATCCTACGCCCTTTGAGGCTCAAGTTCGCCTCATAGAGGCCCAACTCGGTTTTCAAGATCTCCGACTTGCCCAGATGAAGCAGTTACAAGCAGGAAGTGCGGGCCGAGCGTTTGACGTCGAGGAGCGCCAATCGGAGGTCGATCAACTAAAAGCTCAACTCGACAAGGCGAAATACGATCTCGATCAAACGACGATTAGGGCGCCTGCCGACGGCTATGTCGCGAGCCTTGCACTGAGCAAAGGCGACCGTGCCACTTCTTCAAAGGCCGCGCTGTCTTTCGTCGTTTCGGATGCCATCCAGCTCATCGGCATCTTCTCACAAAATGGGTATCAGACCATTAAGCCTGGCGTCCGAGTCCAGTTCGCGCTCTCGAATAATCCTGGGCACCTTTACAGCACAACGATCGGCGACGTCGTAAGCGGCGTCGGCGAAGGACAGATCGCAGCGTCGGGAGCGATGACCAAGGTAACCTCCCTGCCGATGACGTCAGAGTATCCCGCTCTCATTAATCGTCCGAAGGACATTGAGCCAACTGCGCTTCGGCCTGGCATGTCCGGTACGGCAACGGCCTATGCCCCAAACTCAGCACCCTTCGATTTTTTTGGTTGGGCGCTTCTCTATGGAAGAGCGTTGGCGCTCTATCTTTGAAGGTCTCAAACCCGCATGAATGCTGGGCACATCTGTTGCATACCGACAATGCAGCATGAGACAGGTAAATTGGAGAGACCCCGACCGCATTTTTTGAGTTGACTCGACGGAAAAGTTCGCTATTTGTTCTTTTCATGATGAGCGTGATCTCCCACTTCCGGACCGTTTGGATGCGCCTTCTGCGCACCGCGGAAACGCGTGCATCGCTCATACGCATACGCTGACTCCTTAGACCTTAGCATTCCAAGGATTCCCGGATGATTTCATCCGCTTCGGGACGAGCGTATTCATGCCCAAAGCCCAGCGTAATCTTGATCGGCAAGACTCCACCTCGAAGTTGCTGACAAGCATTAGAGAGGAAGCGTCCGCCCTTTCCTTCCCGCCGAGGAATGTCGTTCGGTGCGCGGCCTATCCGGTCTTCCGGACGCAGGCTGCGCGCGACGTCGGCGTCCTCCTCGATTTCGATCCGGCGGTCACTTCCTGGTCGTGCCTTCCTCTCGTGCTGAGCCATCGAACTCAAAGGCACGTTCCAGACTTCGTGGTCACACGGGCTACAGGCCAAAGCCTGATCGATGTGATCCCGAACCTGCGCAGCCGTATTCCTCCTGAATGGGCGAGCTCAGCCGCCCAGGCTCTCGGCTACGGCTATGAAACCCGTCGTGAAGCTGACTTGCGTGGCGACGTCAGACTCGAGAACGCACGCGATCTCGTCCAGTACGCCGCCTACAGAGCATCCCTCGGTGACCGAGTCCGGATTCTCGGTCTGCTGGAGGAATATGGCTCCGTGCCGCTCTCAACCTGTCTTCAAGTCGTCCGGAATGGACACGACGCCATAGGCGTCGTCGCCGCGCTGGTCCTGCGCCGGTTCATCGAGATGGACCTCGACGAGGCCCGTATCGGCCCCGACACCAGAGTGTCCGCCTTCCGAGGCTGATCGCCCTCTCCCTTTCAAATTAGAGGTTCGCCGGCGACGCGATGCGTGGCCGAAGGCGACGGAGCATGTCTATGTCACGGATGAACAGGAAATCGAGACGGCGGGTCATGAAGCGTCCCATTCTGGACGTCGGAATTGCCATCGCCCGGTGTTTGCTTGTTCGCGCTCTCCGTCACGGCGGCATGCATCACGCCATCACCGGCGCCCCATTTGTTGTCGGGATCGTCGTCAAGAATCCCAGTGATATTGAAATCGTGGCCAAGGTTGGTCGATTGATGTTGCAGAGGATGCACCGCGAGACCTCCGTCCACGGGTACAAGGTCCTGCAATGGACCGACAGCGGCAAACCAAATCGTTCCCGCGACGACGAAGCGGATACCGCAGAAAATATCGCGGCGAACAGCCACGTCTTTGGGGTTACGACCGACATCGACGCTTTCCCTGCAACCTTCAGGCTCGCAGCCGATGGTATCGTGACGATCCCGGCGACCGACATGAGCGCCATTCTGGCGGCAAGTCGTGCCGTGGGCTTCCATGGTATCTCGACGGACCTCCTTCAGGGAGTCGTAGAGGTTCCCCTTTCCTTGCTTGGTGCGGTGATCAGGCAGGGGCGCAACTCGAATCTTGTCGTTCGCAGCCTCGAGCAACTGAAGAATGCCTCCGAGAAAAGCCTGAAGGCCGATCCGCCCAATGAGACGCGTCTCGAGGACCTGCATGGGCTCGGCGATGCGGCAATCTGGGGGCTCGAACTTGCTAAGGACCTGAGTGCCTATCTGACTGGAGACCTGCCTTGGGTGGACGTCGACCGGGGCGTCCTCCTCAGCGGTCCCACGGGAACGGGGAAGACGACTTTCGCGCAGGCATTGGCCCGCACATGCGACGTGCCCATTCACATCCATTCGCTCGCCCGCTGGCAGGCCAAAGGGTACCTGAACGACCTCTTGAAGGCGATGCGCGGGGCATTCGATGCTGCACGCCGAGATGCTCCCTGCATCCTGTTCATCGACGAGCTGGACAGCTTCGGGGATCGTGAAACACTGAATGGAAAGAATGAGACTTACGAGCGCGAGGTCATCAACGCCTTCCTGGAGTGTCTCGACGGTGTCGATGGACGCGAGGGCGTCGTGGCCGTCGGCGCTACGAACATGCCGGACAAGATCGACAGCGCAATCCTGCGTCCCGGTCGTCTCGGCAAACACATCCGCATCGGGCTTCCGGACGCGACGGCAAGGCTTGGCATCCTGAGACATCATCTGCGCGAGGATCGGCATCTCAGCGGCCTGATGGACATCGCCATCCGTCTCGAAGGAGCGTCCGGCGCCGTGATCGAGCAGACCGTGCGCGATGCCCGCCGGAAGGCTCGGGCGGAGCGCCGTCCGCTGACGACTGCCGATCTCGAGCATGGGCTTCCCCCACGCGTCCGGCTATCAGAGGATGCCTTCCGCAAGGCGTGCGTCCATGAGGCGGGCCATGTGGTCGTCGGTACTCTTCTGGCTGCGGAAACGCGCCGGACCGTGGTCGAAGCTCGTGCGTTCCGGGAAGTATCTCAAAACGGCGACGGAGGCTGGACCGTCTTCCATCAAATCCCCAGCGCCAATTTCACCAAAAAGGCGTACCTCGCGCAGATCACGGTGCTTCTTTCGGGCATCGCGGCCGAGGTTCACGTTTACGACGAATACGGTGACAGCGGCGGAGGCGGTGATGCCAGCGACCTCAGGCACGCCACGCTGATCGCCGCAGCGATGCAAGTCTCCTACGGCCTTGGGGACGATCTCGTCTACGTTGCGGCGAGCAAGCCGGATCAAGTGTTTTCAAGAATTCGCCTCGATCCAAACCTCCGTCGTCAGGTTGCTGGCGTGCTGGATGCTTGCCTGCAGCGCGCGAAGGACGTGATCGCGAAGCATTCGGAATTCTTCGGCGGCGTTGCGCGAATTCTTCAGGAGCGAGGGACAATCAGCGCTGCAGAGATCGAAGGGCTGTTCGATGCGAACAAGTTGTCATGATTTTTTGAACTATCGAAGAACCGCTCGGTAACCGTCGCGCAAGTTCACGATGGATTCGATCCTTCGAGGATCTGGATCTGCGGTTGGAGATCTGCTTTGTTGACGCCCGCTTGGCAGGACGAAATCCTGTTCAGCTCGGGTCCTCGTCATTCCGGCGGGGAATTCAACCACGACCCACAAGTCACGGTCGCAACTGAAGGAGAAACGCGATGCAAACACTCATCAACTCGTTCTCTCTTTCGCGCCCGATGATCCAATCCTCGAAGTCTTCAATGTCAGCGTTCAACCTCAAACCCGCGGAGACCCTTTCGCACCGCTGACACGTGCCGGAAATCCGGCAACGACAAAGACGCTCAACGCTTTGCAGGCGTTGAGATGAGGAGTCGTGTGCAATGACGAACGAAGTCAAGAAGAAGTCGATCTTCAACACCACCATCGATGCCGAAAACGCCGCGCCCTGCGGCGATAGCGCAACCATGTTCGGTGCTCTCGGCCCTGACATCTCCAGGAGCTGCCACATAGCGGGCTAACGGTCGATCCGGCGCATTCCGGAAACACCGAGGACGCCACGCGTCCTGTTGCCAGCCGGGAGGCGGACGAAACCACCCCTCTTCCACGCAAGTCGCGCCTCGAAGTGCGACAACGTCGAGCCGCGCCTGCCAAGCCAGACCACGATGACGAGCTACCTCCGCACCTTCCGGAGGACAGCGAACCTGCGCGCGCAAAGCCGCAAGCCAGCGACAAACGGCGCGGTCGTCGCGTCGGCACCCAGCCCGGGAAAATCCGGTCCGGGCAGGAAGACCATTACGTTGGAGAGACACCAATGATGCGAATTGGACGAAAACTGGTCGGAGCACACTCGATGCTCGCCCTCAACTTCCTCACGGTCGTCGACGCGTTCTCGCACGACATCACCGACATCGTCGCGGATCCCGAGCCGCTTGCGGTGAACGTGCGCGGCGATGTGAAGCTCGGTCAGACCCAGTACATGCTCGATCACAAGGACGGGTACCGGGAACTTGCGATCGTGCGCACGGTCGGATGGCTGCACGGGAAAACTCCCGAACAGGGTGCCTACCGCCGCGACTACGTCGATGCGGTCAAATCCGCCGCACACCTCGCCGGGTACGGCTTCCGCCTCGCCACGGAGGAGCAGGTCTATGTCGAGCCGCGTTTCTGGAACGCGCGGATGATGCGCCGTCACCTCGCCCCCTACCGGACCGATCACGATGAATGGGTAGGCATCGAGGCTTTGCAGGAGTTGCCGAAGAAATCTTCGGTTCCGGCTTTGCAGGAATTGCTGGGCGCCAGGATCGACGCTTTCGTCGTGGCTTTGCGTCTCGACTGGCTTGGACGCGTGGTACTCGATCGCAAATCGCGGTTCAGCCGTACGTCCAACTTCGTGAAGACTTGAGCGGGAGGACATTGCACATGCGCGGTATCGTCCCCGTTCGCTTCCATATCGGCGATGTCATCCGGATCGACGCCCGGCAGTACATCGTCGGTTCGGAGCGCGAACAGTACAGGATCTTCACGGAGAAAGAGACCGGCAAGGAGATGCTCCTTGCCAGTCATGGTCTTCTGGACATGGTCAAGACGGGCCGGATCACGACGGACGCGGCCTATCGCGCCCTCAATGCAAACGTGATGGAGAACCTCCAGGTTGATTGGGGTTCATTCTCTGACATCGAGCGGACTTCGGCTTTGCAGAAGCAGCCGTACGTCAAAGAGCTACATGCACTTCCGGAACCGTGGCGAAACAAAAGCAAACATATCGATAAAGTTATCGAATGCGTCGAAGAGAATGGGACTCGTCAATACCCCTACGACGGGACGCCGCGCGCAAGGCTTGTGAGCGATTGGTACAAACGCTGGATCGCCGCCGGACGTGACATCCGCGCGCTCATCGACAACCACAGTCGAAAAGGCTACAGGACGGACCGCGTCGATCCGAAGGTGCGGCACGCCGTTCACCTCGCGATCGCCGACAAGTATGCGCCGGAAAATGGCTGTCCGCCGGGAACGATGGCGGCCGCCCTGAAGGAAGCGCGCTTCATCATCGAACTCCATAACAACGAGGTCGGTTCGGCATTGCCGACGCTCGGCGCGAAGAAGCTCATCGGAAAGCATCTGGTTTCTCGCACCATCAACGGCATGGACCAGTACGAGCTGACGGCGAAACGTCACGGTCCTCAGGAAGCCGCCAAACTGGCCAAGGCAAATCGCGTCGGTCCCATCGTCACAAGACCACTTGAGGAAGCCGAGGTCGACCATACTCAGCTCGATCTTCTGGTTTGCGACAACGAAGGACGCATTCTGGGGCGCCCCTGGCTCACGGTCATTATCGACCGCTATTCACGCATGATCCTCGGTTTTTCTCTTACCTTCACCCCACCCTCATGGGTCAGCGTCATGGAGGCTTTGCGCATCGCGCTTCAGCCGAAGGAACACTTGCTCGAGTCGGTCTGCCGCGCCATCGGAAAAGACGCCGCCTTCGAATTCACCTATCCGTGCTTCGGCTCGATTGAACGGCTATTTTGCGACAACGGTCCGGAGTTTCGCTCGGCTTCCATGAAGGAAACCGAGCGCGCGATCAACATGCAGATCATCGACCTTCCCCGTGCCGCTGGATGGCTCAAGGGCCGGATCGAGCGATGGTTCCACTCGCTGAACACAGGGCTTGTACATCTGTTGCCGGGAACGACGAAGTCGAACCCGAGAGCCCTGCGCAACTACAAGCCGATGAAGCACGTCGAGTTGAGTCTTAACGACGCGAATTGGCTCATCACTAAATTCATCGTGGACCACCACCACTCCACGGAGCACTCGGAAACCGGCGAAGCGCCTTTGGTGATGTGGGAGCGCGGAATTCGCGAACACGGACAACCGGCCGCGCCTCCCGACGAACTTCTTGTTCCGCTCACGGGCAAGGTCATCCGGCGCAAACTGTCTCCCAACGGCATCTTCTACAAACACCTGCGATGGCAATCGAATGCATGGTCGGTGCTCATCGGTCGGTCAAAGCATTTCGAAGGGAAGCGCTCGATCGAAGTGACCGTCCGGATCGATCCCATGGATCTGAATTTCATCTACATCCTGGACGAAACTCGCATCGGGGAACGCGATGCATGGATCCAAGGGGAGCTGGAAACCGATGACCCCAATATCGCGGGCATGACGCTTTATCAGTACGAGCACTATCTCGAGTGCGAGCGCAATGCACGTCCGGCATATGACAAGGACACGCATCTCAAGCAGGCCAGATCAAGTCGGGAGATGTCTCATCTCGTGAAAAGCAAGCTGCGACCCACGAAGAAGATGCCCTCCAAGCTCGCCCGTTTGATGACCGACGGCCGCAACGCGGGCGAACACGTCCGCGGATCCCGCCTCGCGCCCGACGAAAGCACCAATACCATCGGGTATCACGATCACCAAGATCCCAAGCTCCTGTCGCCTCCCCCCGACGAACGGGGTCCGTTCCGCGGTCGCCCGCCCGTCCCGTCCGTCCCGTCCGGCCCCACACAGATCGAACCCAACCTGACCCGGCTCGATCCTGCTGCCTTCAACGAAACCGCCCGCGCCGTCACGCCGACGCGTCCCACTTCGCCGCCTCCTATGGAGAACAAGTCACGGCCGAAGCTTGCCGTGAGGCCGCGCAGCCATCTGGATTAAGGAAGGAAGACGAATGACTTGGAATGAAAAATCGACCCATGATCGCCTGACCCACATTGGGCGGTTCGTCGCACAAACCTCGAACCTGTTGGACGCCAAGGCGGTCCTTCAGCGCTTGTATCGCAATTTCCGCGTCTCGCAGCAGGCAGGTTGCGCATTCATCGTCGGGAGAACCGGGGCTGGAAAATCCACGGTCGCAAACGACTTTCTGGAGGATATCCGCGAAGAGTACCGTGGCACGCTGAAGAACGGCGACGATCTAAAGATTGCGGATAATCAAGACTATTCGCACACGATGAGCGTGACCTTCGAGAAGCCCGGTCACGGCCTTGTCCGCCCGGTCCTTAAAGTTGAAGTACAGGCAAGCACCCGTCGAGATTTGTTCAGGGACGTTCTCCTTGCCATCGGCATCAGGGTCGGCAGCCGTACGACCTTCGGCCAGATGATGGCAATCGCTCGTCACCAGATCAATGAACAGGACATTCGTCTGATCATTTTCGACGACTGCCATCATATCGCCGAAGGAGACATGACGAAGGCTCTTCATGCGGCCAACGTAATCAAGTGCCTGATCAAACAGGCGCGTGTTCAGGTCGCTTGCATGGGAGTACTCCATGCCGGCGATCTTCCGCTCGTCAACGACGAACTGGAGTCCCTGAAGGACGAGAACCACCCCATGCGACCGTTCGACCTCGATCTCGGAGGGGAAAGCGAATACATGGATTTCCTCGCGGCGCTTTCGGATTGGATGCCCTTCGACCGAAAGCTGGCATTCGATGACGACGCGGTGGCGATGGGTCTCTTCAAGGCGTCCGACGGCTATGTCGGCACCTTGACGAAATTCGTCACCAAAGCGGCCGAAGTCACGATCGATAGCGGTGCCGACATGATGACGATGGAGCATCTGGCGACTGCTTATGCACGAAAAACCAATGCGCCGACTTGGGAAAATCCGTTCGAGAACCAGACCCTCGACATTCAGGGCTTCCGTGCCGCCAAGGCGGAGCGTCGCCGCACGCAGCTAAATGAGGCTGCCAGGGGGCAGAACGAACGAGCGGCGCGTAAACGAAACACTCTCAGCAAGAAGCTGGCTTGACAATGGCCGCACGCATTCTCCCACTTGTCGTCGTCCCCGCCGAGGACGAACCCGCCCACGGAATTCTCCTCCGCCTCGCCGAGCGTAACGGAATTCTAATGCCCGGCCTTATCCCGTCCATGACCGACTTGACGCCGTCTCGCCTGCGCGAAGGCAACGGCGCGTTGCGGCTCGCCTCCATTCTTGGATGCGAACCCGCGGCATTCATGGGATCGACCCCTGTTGCGGATATGCGAGATCATCTTGTGGTTCGCGGCGAGCGTCTCGGGCGCTATTGCGACTTTAGGGTTTCCGCACGCCGTTTGTGTCCGCATTGCATCGCCGAAGGGCCGCATCAGCGGTTCTGGTTCGACCTCGAATTCATCACCACATGTCCCAAACACGAGGTGGGTCTGATCTCGACATGTGCCTGCGGGAGCCCCCTTTCCTGGCAAGATGTCAGCGTTGAACGTTGCGTCCGCTGCGCAGGCGGCACTGTCGCCGTCGTTATCCCGTCTTCCGGAAGCCCGGATGTCATTGAGATGGATCGCTGGGCGCTCGGCCGACTTGGCGTCGGGAAAACGGTCGACCTTCCCGTTCTCGACAAGATGCCGTTGAAACAAGCGATCGACACCATTGGGCAGATCGGCGCCCTCGATATCGGAGGATATCGCGACCACTGGGTCGAGGCACGCGAGTTGGATATGCCCGAGGTCCAGGTGCGAGCGCGGGGCTTCGAAATCCTAAAGCATCGACGCCTCGATGGCTTGCTCGACAACGTCTATGACCAGTTTCTACGGTCTGGCCACAACGGCGTCGCGAAAATGCATACCGCGTATGGCTGGTACGGTCATTGGTTCTCCTTCCTGAGGCCGGAGAACTACCCGAGCGAAATCAGCGATCTTGTGCTGGCGAACGCAGAGCGGAAGTTCGACGTGAGGCGCGGTGCTTTTCGTCAGATGCGATTTGCAGCACATCCCATTGCGAGCACGCTGTGATGAGGGCGTCCATGATGGACGACCAGACGTTGGCCAAATCGTGGCTCGACGTGTTGTTCGTAGAAAAGGGACTTTCAACCAACACCATGGCCGCCTACGGGGCGGACCTTGAGAAATATCTGGGATGGTTGACATGCCGGAAACTGACGCTTGCCACGGTCGAGGAACCCGACGTTGTCGAATTCCTCGACTCTCTGGAGCGCAATGGCTCGGCAGAATCCACGCTGAGGCGTCTCAGAACGACGATCAGACAAGTTCATTCATTCTTGGTGGCCGAGGGCCATTCCGATGCTGACCCCACAAAGGGGTTCGAGCGATTGCCGCGCTTAGCCATGACGCCATATCTCATGTCGATGTCCGACGTCGAACGCATTTTGGATGCCGCCCACGCTCTGACAGCCGAGACCCGCTTTGGAATGCTCCGACAGGCAGGGTTCATGCGTCGCGCAGCCCTGCTCGAGACGATGTACGCTTCCGGAATGAGGGTCAGTGAAGCGGTCGCCCTACCTGCCGATGCCATCCAGGCGGACGGCTGTGGCGTCGTGATCGTTGGTCGTAGTGGCAAGCGCCGATGGGTACCGCTGAATGCGAAGGCGATCGAGAGCATCATCAATTGGAAACGGATGGCCACGATGGCCGGTCTTCCGACATCCGAATGGGTGTTTCACTCACTCAAGCATGTCGATCGGCATATGAGCCGAGGGTCAGCATGGCTGGAAATCAGGGAGATCGCGGCAACTGCCAACCTTGCAGACGCCGAGAAAATCTCACCGAAAGCGCTGCGCCATGCCTTTGGCGCGCATCTGCTGAAGAACGGTGCCGATTTGAGTGCGGTTCAGGCGATCCTCGGTCACGCCGAGATGTGGACAATGGAGATGTATGCGGGGTCTATGTCGAACGATGTACAAAAAATGTGTGGGATCCATCCGCTAGGCGAATCGTAATTTTGACCTCATAGAGGCCAATAAAACCGGGAAGAATTTTCGATGGCTTTCATCTACCTTGAAGCAGGCGAGAGGGCCGCGCCGGTTCTTGTTGACGGCAAAAAATACTGGGTTGGACGATCGCGAAATGGCCGGTTCCTCAAACGCCTTTTCGCGACTCTGGCTGCCGCGCTGGCAGCAGGTGACGAAGCGGACGAAGTAGAGGAATTGGCCCTCGATCTTCGAGCGGATCCGTTCATGCCGTACCTTGTGCTGACGCCGGACGATGAATCGCTCGTATTGCTCGGAAATGAGGAAAACGATTGCCTTTGGGGCGAGCTTCTTCGCTACGGGGCGACCGCTGCCCATTCAATCGGAGACTTGCAGGTGCTCGTGAACGCAATCATGGCGCAGCATCCAGGCGCGGGTTACAGTATTTGATCTTGTTTAGGCCACTGAGGGGTCTTTTGAACCCTTATGTAGACGGGATGATTGCGATTCAGAAGGCTGTCACTCCCGTTGATTTCTTCGTACTTTGTGGCCCAGTGTAGCCATTCATTCGCCGCCGCCAGTTTATTGTGAAGCGCTGCGTCCATCGGGCCGATCAGGGTCTCACCGATGCGTCGAATGTAAAACGCCACGTTGGCCGGTCGTCCGATCTCATAGGCCACGGTAAGAAGCTCAAGAAGAAATTCTATCCGGGCAAATGGCTGCTTGTCGAAATCTACCTTATTGGATTGATCTTCTATCTTCGACATTGAAACCAAAGTTGTATGAAGTGCGAGCAGTTCTGATCTGACGTCCTCACGTGGTGACGCCGACAGAAACGCATGCCAGTTAGCGATTCTGGCGCGCAGTTGCCTAACCGCTCCGATCTCGACGGACTGTCGCAACAGCTTCAGGCGCGTATCCTCGACCTTGTAATCCGTGATGAAATTCCGGGCGCGCACCACGGCTTCATCGGCTGATGAAGTGGCCATTATGTGCAGTGGTTGAAAGCTTCGGAATAATTCCCGGCGTTCCCTCCCCCACTCGATCAGGATCGCTTTGGCTTGCTCATCTGACGGCGTGACGTGTGCCCTGGCATTGGCCGTTTCCTCTCGGCCATACTCCAAGTCCATATCAGTCTGCTGGTAATCTGAACTTGCACTCATTCGATGGCCGATCCTCGGTGGTCCCCTCAGAAAGGGTGAGGGTCCGCAATCACCGGCGCAAACCTGCAGGAGTCGCGGCAGGTCGGTCATAAGGTCCGTGTCCGGGTCAACACGTCATTCTTGCCTACAACCTGAGGTCAGCGAATCCCTCGCCGAAACGGTCCGAGGAAATTTCCGCACGAGCCGTGTCGATCTTATGTGGGGAAAGTGCGAACTATGTCGGTCTTATGAGGGGATTGGCGTTGTCTTATGTGGGGACAATCCCCCGAAAACATTGAGGAATTTCGGTTATCTTGTCGATCTTATGTGGGGATCTACAGTTCTCTTAAAGCCACGACCCCGGCCACGCTCCCGCTACTTCTTGATCGCGTCGTAGACCAGCGTCTTCAGGATCGGCTGGATGCGGCCGCGCTGGGTCGGCGTCTGCACCATCAGGATCATCACCATGTCCTGATCCGGATAGGTCCAGAAGTAAGTCCCGGCGGCGCCGCCCCAGGCCATCTCGCCGACAAAACCGGGAACGCCGTCGTCGCCGGGTCCGGTGCGGACGCCGAAGCCGAGGCCGTAACCGAAGCCAGCGCCGGGATAGTAATAGGCCCAGGGCTTCACATCGCTGGCCGGTGCGACCTGGTTCTGGCGCATCAATTGGACCGACTCGGGCTTGAGGATTCGGACGCCGTCGAGCGTGCCGCCATTGATCAGCATCTGCAGGAAGCGCGCGTAGTCGCCCGTGGTGGCATTGAGGCCGCCTCCTCCGGATTCCCATTTTCGCTTCAGTGTGGGATTGCTGATGGTCTCGTTGCCGATGATGCGGTCGGTTGGCATCGGCTGCGCAATGCGCGGCGCCTTGGCGGGATCGAGCACGTAGTAGCCGGTGTCGGTCATACCCAGCGGATCGAATAGATACTGCTTCTGAAAATCGTACAGCGATTGGCCCGATGCGATCTCGATGACGCGGCCGAGAAGATCGGTTGAATGGCCGTAGTCCCATACCGTGGCTGGCTGATAGGCCAGCGGCAGTTTCGCAAGCCGCGCCGCGAAATCGGCATTTTCGAAATCGCCGTCGAACAGGCCTGCATCGAGATAAAGCTGCGTGATCAGCCCGAGATTGGTGAAGGCCGAACTGATGCCGGATGACTGCCGCATCAGGTCGAGCACGGTGATCGGCTTCAGCGCCGGTGTGAAGTCGAGATAGGGCTTGCCGCTGGCATCCGTGCGTTCGGTCGCGACCTGCGGATGCGCATAGGCCGGAATGTATTTGGCGACGGGATCGTCCAGCTTGAGCTTGCCCTGCTCCACCAGGATCATCGCCGCGACCGATGTCACCGGCTTGGACATTGAATACAGCCGGAAGATCGTGTCGGCCGTCATCGGCGCCATGGTCACGGGATCGCGGACGCCAAAGCCCTCATAATAGACGGGCTTGCCGCGGTGCTGGATCAGCATGATCGCGCCGGCGAGATGGCCCTGACCGACTTCGCGGTCGAGCATTTCAGAGACGCGGTTCAGGCCGTCCTGGGAAAAGCTGCTGAGATCAGGCTTGTCGGTCAGCAGGCTGGTGCCTGCCAATGCGGGCGTGACCAGCGCTGCGGCGATGGTGAGGACGGACAGGAAGTCGCAAGATCGTCGCAAGATTGACACTGGATTTCCGCAAGCGGGCTGGAACACGGTCGAACGCTAACACCGAGATATTTCAGATACTTGTCGGAAAATCACGCAATTTGCCGATATCGCGGTTTTACCGCGATCGATGGCCTTGTGTGGATCACAAATGCGCGCCGGGTTTGCTCACGCTTCCCGGCGGCGGAAACCGGATCGTGGTGCCCAAAGTGATCCAGTTCGAATTCTCGCCGGTGATGTTGCGGCCGTAAATCAGGTCGACCGAGAAGATGTCGTTGGGCCGATAGCGCACGCCGGTCTGGACGCGCGGCTGGATCACGCTGGCGAATTCGGCGCGGCCCGCCTGCCCGTATAATTCCACCGTGTATTCCAGCACGTCGGTGAATTTCCAGTCGAAGCCGACGCCATAGGTGAAGTAATGGCGATCGAGCACACGGTCCCACAGCCAGCCGGCATTGAGATTGATGCGTGTGGTTTCGGAAAAGCGATAGGTCGCCGGAATTTCCGCAAACACCGCTGTGTTCTGGCCGGTCATGGCGTCGAATGTGCCGCTGGCCAGCGCCGAGACGCCGAATTTTCCGATGCCCGTCGGTTCGATGTTGATCTTCGCCTTTGGCGCCAGCGTCGTGCTGAACTCGCCGTCGGAGCGGCTGTGATTGGTGAGCACGCTGAGTTCGACCGGACGGGTTATCTCCACCACGCAGGACGGATTGGCCACCGCTGCGAAGTCACTGTTGGTGGCCATCGAGTACCAGCTCTCGACCTTGCAGGAGCCGAGGTCCGAAATGTCAGCCGCATCGACCGCATAGGCGCCATTGGCCGCCTCCGCATGGCCCGAAGCCGCCAGTAGCGCGACCAGAACGAAGCCGAACAGCGTCAGCGCGCGATAATGAGGAGCAGCCATGTCGCAGGACTAGCTGAGTCCCGAAATCCTCGACAGAACAATCGCGCGTCGCTTATCCTGATGGCATGACCGAACACCATCATCATGACCACGATCACGACCATTCCGAATTGTCGGATACCGAGCTGCGCGTCCGTGCACTCGAGACCATTCTGACCGAGAAGGGCTATATCGATCCGGCGGCGCTGGACGCGATGATCCAGGCCTATGAGACCAAGATCGGTCCGCACAACGGCGCCCTGGTGGTTGCGAAAGCCTGGACCGATCCTGCCTTCAAGAAAGCGCTGCTGGCCGATGGCTCAGCGGCGGTCAGCACCCTCGGCCATGTCAGTCGCACCGGCGATCATCTCGTGGTGGTCGAAAACACGCCCGAGCGCCACAACATGATCGTGTGCACGCTGTGCTCCTGTTACCCCTGGGAAATGCTCGGCCTGCCCCCGGTCTGGTACAAGGCGGCGCCCTATCGTTCCCGCGCCGTCAAGGATCCGCGCGGCGTGCTGGCCGACTTCGGCTTTTCGATTCCGAACGACACTGAAATCCGTGTCTGGGATTCGACCGCTGAAACCCGTTTCCTGGTGTTGCCGATGCGACCTGCAGGCACCGAGGGCTGGAGCGAAGCGCAGCTCGCCGACATCGTCACGCGCGACTCCATGATCGGGACGGGTCTCGTTCGAACGCCGGGAGCGCCATCATGAACGGCGTCCACGACATGGGCGGCATGGACGGTTTCGGCAAGGTCGAGCCGGAGCCGAACGAGCCGATGTTTCATGCTGAATGGGAATCTCGCGTGCTGGCCATGGTGCGCGCCATGGGCGCGGCAGGCGCCTTCAACATCGACGCCTCGCGCTTCTACCGCGAAACGCTGCCGCCGGAGGTCTATCTCTCCAGCAGCTACTACAAGAAATGGTTTCTCGGCCTTGAGGATATGCTGGTCGAACGCGGCTTCCTCGCGGCGGATGAGGTCAAGGCCGGCCACGCATCCGTGCCGCCGAAACCGCTGAAGCGCGGCAACTTCACCGTTGATAGTGTCGAGCGCGTGCTGACCCGTGGTTCATTCACGCGCCCTGCTTCGGCGCCTGCCGCATTCGCGATCGGCAACCGCGTGCGGATGAAGAACATTCATCCGGCCACGCATACGCGCTTGCCGCGCTATGTCCGCGGTCATGTCGGCGTGATCGAGCGCATACACGGCGCGCATGTCTATCCCGACACTGCGGCGCATGACCAAGGCGAAAATCCGCAGTGGCTTTACACCGTCGTGTTCGACGGTGCCGAACTGTGGGGACCCGATGGCGATCCGACGCTGAAAGTGTCGGTTGAGGCGTTCGAGCCATATCTCGATCCGGCTTAATTGCCTCAGTGCGCCCGCGCGTCGCCCGCCAGGCCCGCGAGTCTGGCGGGATCGATAACGGTCAACCGGCCGCGACCGGCTTTCAGGATCAGCATCCGGTCCCAGGCCGAAACGGTACGGCTGACCGTGAACTGCGTGGTGTCGCTGAGTTCGGCCAGTTCCTGGCGCGAGATTCTCAGTTCGATCGGAACGCACTCACCATGATGATGCCGCGTGCGCCCTCGTCCAGGCCCGCAAAAAAACGGCGTTTGACCAAACGACTTGCACATCTCACGATCCATTGCTCGCCTTCCGGAACGAGCGATTTCGCCGAGCAGCTGTCGCAATCAAATAAAACTGTCATCAAAGATTCTGATGCGGGCGGCTCTGCACGACGACATCGCGATCAGAGCAACGATATCAAATAAATCCTCCGCAGAGTTTGTTGTTTGATCCAGCGCAAAGAAGGTGGGCGCTGCAGCAGGCATATTGCCTTTGCTCTAGGCGAATCTCGCCTCTTCTCCAGGCATATGGCCGCAAACCGAAGGGGGAGCGTATGGTGACGGACCAGAATATCGCTCGGCCTGCAGAGGCTCAAAGACGCAACAGCCGTATGTCGGAGTTGCTCGTCTTTCTCACGATCGTCGTTCTCATCTGGCCCGTCGTCGCGGTGGGCGTGGTCGGCGGTTACGGCTTTCTGGTCTGGATGTACCAGCTGATTTTCGGCCCGCCCGGCCCGCCTCTGCTTCACTAGGACTTTCACATGACAGACAGACTCACCAGACGCGCTCTGTTGACCGGCGCGACCGCCGGCGCGTCCGCGCACGACAATGAGCACATTTCCAGCGCCGTCGTGTCGGTGCTTCCGGCCCATATCGACGCGGTATCTGCGCGGTTGTCGAGCCTTCCTGGCGTCGAGATCCATCACCGGACGGACTCCAAGCTGGTTGCGGTCCTCGAAGGGCCAGGCAGCGGCGCATTGGGTGCGATGCTCGCTGACATCTCATCATGGCCGGGTGTGCTCTCGGCCAACATGGTCTTCGAACAGCGTCTCGACTAGGAGAACGACGAAATGCCCCTTTCGCGGCGTGATCTACTTAAAGCCCAGGCAGCGGCTGTCGCTGCAGTGGCGGCTGGCATCAACGTTCCGGCAGCCGCTCAGTCGATTGCCGGCGGCGTCGGGTCGCTGTCCATCAAATGGTCGAAGGCGCCGTGCCGCTTCTGCGGTACCGGTTGCGGCGTCATGGTCGGTGTCAAGGACAACAAGGTCGTCGCCTCCCATGGCGACACGCTGGCGGAAGTGAATCGCGGCCTGAACTGTATCAAGGGCTACTTCCTCTCCAAGATCATGTATGGCGCCGACCGCCTGACCACGCCCCTCCTCCGCAAGAAGAACGGCGTGTTCGACAAGAACGGCGAACTCACGCCGGTGAGCTGGGACGAAGCGTTCGACACCATGGCGCAGCGCGCCAAGGCGACGCTGAAAGAAAAGGGACCGACTGCGATCGGCATGTTCGGATCGGGCCAGTGGACGATCCTCGAAGGTTATGCCGCGACCAAGCTCATGCGCGCGGGCTTCCGCTCCAACAATCTCGATCCCAATGCGCGGCATTGCATGGCGTCTGCGGCCGTGGCCTTCATGCGCACCTTCGGCATGGACGAGCCGATGGGCTGCTATGATGACTTCGAGGCCGCCGATGCCTTCGTGCTATGGGGCTCGAATATGGCCGAGATGCATCCGATCCTGTGGACGCGCCTCACCGATCGCCGCCTTGGTCATCCGCATGTGAAAGTCGCGGTGCTCTCGACCTTCACGCATCGCAGCTCCGACCTCGCCGACATCCCGATCGTGTTCAAGCCGGGCACCGATCTGGCCATTCTCAACTTCATCGCCAACCACATCATCTCGACCGGTCGCGTGAACACCGAATTCGTCAACAGCCACACGACTTTCGTGAAGGGCACGACGGATATCGGCTACGGGCTGCGTCCCGAACATCCGCTGGAGAAGAAAGCCAAGGGTGCAGCCACGGCTGCAGCGACGACACCGATCGATTTCGCGGCCTACGCCGAATTCGTGAAGGACTATTCGCTCGAGAAGGTGTCGAAGCTGACCGGTGTCGAGCCCGGCTTCCTGCTGGATCTCGCTGAGCTCTATGCCGATCCGAAGCGCAAGGTGATGTCGCTCTGGACCATGGGTTTCAACCAGCATGTCCGCGGCGTCTGGGCCAATCAGCTCGTCTACAACATCCATCTGCTGACCGGCAAAATCTCCGAACCCGGCAACTCGCCGTTCTCGCTGACGGGCCAGCCATCGGCCTGCGGCACGGCGCGCGAGGTCGGCACCTTCGCACACCGCCTCCCCGCCGACATGGTGGTGACCAATCCGGAGCACCGCAAGCACGCTGAAGAAATCTGGCGCGTGCCGCATGGCCTCCTGCCCGACAAGATCGGTTATCACGCCGTCGAGCAGGACCGCATGCTGCATGACGGCAAGCTGAACTTCTATTGGGTTCAGGTGAACAACAATGTGCAGGCGGCGCCCAACAGTTCGGGCGAAACCTATCCGGGTTACCGCAACCCCGCCAACTTCATCGTCGTGTCGGATGCCTATCCGACGGTGACGGCGATGTCCGCCGACTGCGTGCTGCCGGCGGCGATGTGGGTCGAGAAGGAAGGCGCCTACGGCAATGCCGAACGGCGCACCCATGTCTGGCGCCAGTTGGTCGATGCGCCCGGCCAGGCGCGCTCGGATCTCTGGCAGCTGATGGAATTCTCGAAGCGGTTCACGACGGACGAAGTGTGGCCTGCCGCCCTCCTCGACGCCAATCCGAACTACAAGGGCAAGACGCTGTTCGACGTGCTGTATCGTAATGGTGAGGTCGACAAATTTCCCGTTAGCGAAATCCCTGCTGACTATGGAAACCACGAGTCCAAGGACTTCGGTTTCTATGTGCAGAAAGGGCTGTTCGAGGAATATGCCACGTTCGGCCGCGGTCACGGCCACGACCTTGCGCCCTGGGACACCTATCACGAGGTGCGCGGCCTTCGCTGGCCTGTGGTCAACGGCAAGGAGACCAAGTGGCGCTACCGCGAAGGTCTCGATCCCTACGTCAAGCCGGGCAAGAAGGTCGAATTCTACGGCAATCCGGACGGACGCGCGCGCATCATCGCGGTGCCCTATGAGCCGCCGGCCGAGTCGCCCGATGCTGAGTTCGATCTCTGGCTGGTGACCGGCCGCGTGCTGGAACACTGGCACTCCGGCTCGATGACCATGCGCGTGCCTGAGCTCTACAAGGCGTTTCCCGGCGCGCGCTGTTTCATGCATGCCGAAGACGCGCGCGCACGCGGCTTGAACCAGGGCGCCGAAATCCGGCTGATGTCGCGGCGCGGCGAGATCCGCACGCGCGTCGACACGACCGGACGCAACCGCATGCCCCGCGGCGTGGTGTTCGTGCCGTGGTTCGATGCCAGCCAGCTGATCAACAAGGTCACGCTGGATGCAACCGACCCGATCTCCAAACAGGCGGACTTCAAGAAATGCGCGGTCAAGATCGTTTCCGTTTAAGCGCGATGAAGACGGTCATCGCGGCAATCATCGCCGGCGCCATGGTGCTGGTGTCCGGTGCGATCTATGCGCAGTCCGTCCAGACTACGCCGCAGATCGTTCCGCGCGTCACCGGCGCAGCGCAGCCGATGGGCGACGTTCCTGCGCCTCCCTTCCCGCGGCCCGTCACCGACGACAAGCGCGTGATGCGGAACTATCCGGAGCAGCCTCCGGTCATTCCGCATTCGATCGAGAACTATCAGCTCACGTTGCGGGCCAATCGCTGTCTTGAGTGCCATCGCCGCGAATATACCGAAGGCTCCGGCGCGCCAATGATCAGCATTACGCATTTCATGGATCGCGATGGCCAGATGCTCGCCGATGTGACACCGCGACGCTATTTCTGCACGGCCTGTCACGTGCCGCAAACCGATGCGCGTCCGCTCGTTCCGAACACCTTCACCGACATGAAGGCATCCGGCAGGTGAACGCCATGAAGTGGTTGATATCCAAGTTTCTGTGGTTCTGGCGCATCGCCAGCCGACCGGCCACGCATATCAGTCTCGGCGTCCTGGCGCTGGGCGGCTTCCTCGGTGGCGTGATCTTCTGGGGCGGCTTCAATACGGCGCTGGAAGTCACCAATACCGAGAAATTCTGCACCGGCTGCCACGAGATGCGTGACAACGTGTATCAAGAGCTGCAGCGAACCCCGCATTTCGCCAATCGATCCGGCGTGCGTGCCACCTGTCCTGATTGCCATGTGCCGCATAACTGGACCGACAAGATCGCGCGCAAGATGCAGGCGTCGAAGGAAGTGTGGGGCAAGATCTTCGGCACGATCTCGACGCGCGAGAAGTTCCTCGACATGCGTCTGGAGCTTGCGAAACATGAATGGTCGCGCCTGAAGGCCAATGACTCGCTTGAATGTCGCAACTGCCACTCGGCGATCGCGATGGATTTCACCAAACAGGCGCCGCGCGCGGCGGCGATCCATGCCAAGTTCCTCGTCACCGGCGAGCGCACCTGTATCGATTGCCACAAGGGCATCGCGCATGAATTGCCGGACATGACCGGGATCGAGCCCGGCTGGAGCGCCCCGGCCGAACTTCGCGACCGCCATAGCCACCACGCGCCGGATGCGGATCGGTTGTCGCGCTATCTGGCATCGGTGAAGGAGACGCAGCCGTAGGGTGAATGAGCGAAGCTGATCCACCCTACGGCACAGCTCAGTTCATCGTGATGTTGGCCTTCTCGATCACGCCCTTCCAGCGCTGCGTTTCGCTGGTGATGTATTTGGCGAATTCATCCGGCGGGACCGCCACGGCGACGGCGCCGAGCTCGGACATTTTCTTCTTCGTCTCCGGCTGCTGCATGAATTCGCGGATCGAGACAGAGAGCTTGTCGGTGATGGCCTTTGGCGTGCCGGCCGGTGCCATGAAGCCGTGCCAGGCGACGGCTTCAAAACCCGGCAGGAATTCGGACACTGCCGGCAGGTTCGGATCGAACTCGGCGCGCTTCGGCGAGGCCGTCGCCAGCATCGCGAGCTTGCCGGCCGCCGCATGCGGCAGCAGCAGTGGTACGTTGTCGAAGGCGAGATCGATCTGGCCGCTCAGCAAGTCCGTGACCATTTGGCTCGAGCCCTTGTAGGGCACGTGCACCATCTTGGTGCCGGTCATCTGCTGGAACAGTTCGCCGGCAAGGTGCTGCGTGGTACCGACGCCGGCCGAGCCGAATGTCACCTTGTCGGGATTGGCTTTGATATAGGCGATCAGGTGCGGCACCGTGCGCGCCGCGATCCTGGTCGGGTTCACCACCAGCACATTCGGCACCATGCTGATCTGCGCGATCGGCACGAGATCCTTTTCGGGATTGTAGGACAGTTTTGCGCCATACAGCGTCGGATTGATCGACAGCGCCGAGGTGCTGGCAAGGCCGATCGTGTAGCCATCGGGCGCAGCGCGCGCGACGCGGGTGACGCCGATGATGCTGCCGGCGCCGCCGACATTCTCGATGATGACCGTCGCGCTCATCTTCTTCTGCAGATGCTCCGACACCATGCGCGCAAAGATATCGGCGGTGCCGCCGGCGGCAAACGGAACGATGCTGGTGATCGGGCGGCTCGGGTAATTCGCGTCCTGGGCCGTCGCTTGCGTGAGCGTGCCGAGCGTCAGGCAGGCAGCCATCAGGATTGACCGAAGTCTCATTGAACATTCCTCCATGTGTTTTTCTATTTTGATCGTCGGCGTCCTTTGGTGGACGCTCGATATTGGGGGTGGTGACGAACGTGACGTCGTCACCACCTGCGCGGTCGCCTAGTTCATCGTAACGTTGGCCTTCTCCATCACACCCTTCCAGCGCTGCGTCTCGCTGGCGATGTATTTGGTGAACTCATCCTGCGGGATCGCCACGGCAACTGCGCCGAGTTCGGCCATCTTCTTCTTGGTTTCCGGCAGGCTCATGAATTCGCGGATTTCCGCCGAGAGCTTGTCGACGATCGGCTTCGGCGTTGCCGCCGGCGCGATGAAGCCGTGCCATGCGACAGCCTCGAAGCCCGGCAGGAATTCGGCGACGGCCGGCACATTCGCGTCGAACTCGGCGCGCTTCGGCGTTGCCGTGGCGAGCATCGCCAGCTTGCCGCCGGCCACATGCGGCAGCAGCAGCGGAACGTTGTCGAAGGCGATGTCGATCTGACCCGAGATCAGGTCGGTGACCATCTGGCTCGAACCCTTATAGGGCACATGGACCATCTTGGTGCCGGTCATCTGCTGGAACAGCTCGCCGGCAAGATGCTGCGACGTGCCCGGTCCGGCCGAGCCGAACGTCACTTTGTCTGGATTGGCCTTCATGTATTCGATCAGCTCCGGCACAGTGCGGGCCTTGATGCGATCGGGATTCACGACCAGCACGTTGGGCACGATGCTCACTTGCGCGAAGGCCACCAAATCCTTATCCGGCTGGAACTGAAGCTTGCTGCCATAGAGCGAGGGCGCGATCGCCAGCGGCGAGGTGCTAGCGAGGCCGATCGTATAGCCATCGGGCTGAGCCTTGGCGACACGGTTGACGCCGATATTGCCACCGGCGCCGCCCATATTTTCGACCAGCACGGTGGCGCCGAGCTTCTTCTGCAGGTTCTCCGACACCATGCGCGCGATGATGTCCACCGTGCCACCCGCCGCGAAGGGCACGACGATGGTGATCGGCTTGGTGGGGTATTTCGCATCTTGCGCGCTCGCCTGTCCGACGGCGCCAAAGGCGACGCAGGCGGCCATGAGGATGGATTTGATCTTCATGCGTGTTCCTCTTCTCGAATGGGTATTCTGATGAATGCTTGCAGCCGCGCTTATTGCGCAGGCAGCACTTTTCCGGGATTCATGATGTCGTTCGGATCGAGCATCTGCTTGACGCTGCGCAAGAGTCGCAGCTCGGTGGGCTTGGTGACGCGTGCCAGCCGCTCGCGATTGGCGATGCCGATGCCGTGCTCGGCACTGATGCTGCCGCCGAGCGCGACGGTCTCTTCATCGACGATGGTGTTGATGCCGCGGATCGTGTCCTGGATCTGATCCTTCTGGTTCTGCTCGAGGCCTGGAATGATCGCGAGAATGTGGATGTTGCCGTCGCCGATATGGCCGTGCATCACGATGCGGGCATCAGGCCGATAGGCGGCGATGCGCTTCTCCACCTGCGTGACGAACGTCGCCTGCTGCGACAGGGGCACAGCGCTGTCGTGCGAGATGACGTAACCGGCCTTCTTGCTGCCTTCCGACACGCTGTGGCGGATTTTCCAGAACGCTGCGGCCTGGGTCTCGCTGGAGGCCACAAGCGCATCGGTGATCAGCTCGCGCTCATAGGCACCGCTAAGCAACGCTTCGAGCGCTGCATTCAGATCCACCGACACCAGCGTATCGACGAGTTCGATCAGCACATACCACGGCGTATCCAGCTCGAACGGGATATTCACCAGCGGCAGATTCTCGGCGATCACCTCGATCTGGCCGCGCGACATCACCTCGAAGGCGCCGATGCGGTCACCGAGTTCGGTACGTGCCTGCGCGAGCAGGTCGAGTACCGCGTCGATGCTGTTCAGCTTGGCAAAGGACACTGCCCTCGCCCGCGGCTTCGGAAACAGCTTCAGCACCGCGCCTGTGATAATGCCGAGCGTACCTTCGGCACCGATGAAGAGCTGCTTGGTGTCGAAGCCCGTGGAGTCCTTTCGCAAGGCCGTCATGCCGTCGAGGATCTCGCCATCGGGCAGCACGACTTCGAGGCCTAGCGCGAGTTCGCGTGTGGTACCGTAGCGCAACACGGCGGTGCCGCCGGCATTGGTGGAGAGATTGCCGCCGATCTGGCACGAACCTTCAGCGCCAAGGCTGAGCGGAAACAGGCGGTCGATATCGTCGGCAGCCTTCTGGATGTCGGCGAGGATGCAGCCGGCGTCGACGGCGATGGAGTCACCGAGACGGCTGACGCTGCGGATCTTGTTGAGGCGATCGAGACGCAACACGATCATGTCGCGCTTGCCGAGCGGGGTCGCCGCGCCGCACATGCCGGTATTGCCGCCCTGCGGTACGATAGCGATGCCGGCGGCCGCGCAGGCCTTGACCACGTCGGAGACTTCCTGCGTCGAGCCGGGCTTCACGACGGCCAGCGCCTTGCCGTGATAGCGGCCGCGCCAGTCCACCACATAAGGTTCGAAATCGCCGCCGGGGCCGATGACGTGACGGGGGTCACCGACAATGCGGGCGAGTGTTGCAAGGAATGCAGTATGGTCGGTCAATTCACTCTCCCTCACCGGAACGAGAGGTCGAGCAATCGGCCTTCGAACAGGCGATCGCGCGAGCTTTCGAGATGGAGACGCATGGCCGTGCGCGCCGCTTCGGCGTCGCGATCACGGATCGCTTCAAAAATACTGCTGTGTTCCTCGAACACCTGCTCAAGGCCGGGCCGCGGGCCCATCAGCGACAGGCCGTGCAGCTTCATGCCGACAGCGACGTGGTCCTTGAGAGCGTTCAACGAGGTCGCGAAATAGTGGTTATTGGTCGCCTCGGACACGGCGAGATGGAAAGCATAGTCAGCGTCTTCGCGATGCTTGCGCTTCTTCGTCGCCTCGCGCAGCAGGCCGAGTGCTGCTTCCATCTTGCCGAGATTGTCGTCGCTGCGTCGGCGCGCCGCGAAATGCGCGGCATCGGATTCCATGGTGATGCGGAATTCGAAGCAGCGCTGGATATCGGCGATAGTCTCGACCCGTGCGAAGCCGAGCGGTTGTTGCTGCGCACGCATCTGCACGAAACTGCCCGCGCCCTGTCGGGACGTGATCAGGCCGTCCTCGCGCAATCGGCCAAGGGCTTCGCGCAGTACCGGGCGAGAGACATCGAACATATCAGCGAGTTCGTGCTCGCCGGGCAGCTTCTGGTCCGGTGCGTAGTCGCCATTGGCGATGCGCTGCGCGAGTTCGCCATAGACCTTGTCGACGAGCGAACCGGCGGCACCGCGTGCGGCAGCACCGCGCGGACGCGGCACTTCAGGCAATTCAGAGGGATCAATCGGCTTCATGATCGGTCAAACCGCAGCTTACAGGGATGGCGGCGGAGGTTTCGTGTGACAGTCCGATCGCTCGGGAGCGCTGTCGCATGGAAACACTTCCTCGCCCAAAAATTTCGGCGACCATGAGAGGCGGCGGCAAACTTGTCAACATGTCAATGTCGAGCGGATGGGCTACCGCGGTTCTATTGCATTGATATGTAGAGGTTAAATCGCATGATCTAATCAAATACCGTGCTGCATCGCACAATCGCTGGCAACTTGTCAGGTTGCTGAAATCGTGGTCGAACGCTCGCTCAATCGGAAAGGACCAGGCGTGACCAACGGACTGAACGGCAAGGCTATCGTGATCATCGGCGCAAGCTCCGGCATCGGCGCTGCCGTGGCGAAGAAATTCGGCGCCCTCGGTGCCAGGCTGATCGTGCACTACAACGGCAATCCGGAAGGCGCCGAGGAAGTGGTCGCGAATATCCGTGCGAGCGGTGGCACGGCCGACCTGCTCCGCGGCGACGTGTCGGAGCGCGCTGAAGCTGCGCGCGTGATCGAGGAGGCCCATGCCAAACTCGGCCGCATCGACGTGCTGATCAACAATGCCGGCGCCATGTTCGGCCGCACTTCGATCGCCAATGCCACCGACGAACAGTATGACGACGTGGTTGATCTCAATATCGGCTCGGTGTTTTTCGCCTGCCGCAAGGTAGCGAAGATCATGGAGACGCAGCGTTCAGGCTCGATCATCAACACGACGTCGGTTGCGGCCCGCAATGGCGGCAGCGGCGGCGCCGGTCTCTATGGCTCGGCCAAGGGTTTTGTCTCGACCATCACGCGTGTGCTGGCGAAGGAGCTGGCTCCGTTCAACGTGCGCGCCAATGCGGTGGCACCGGGCGTGATCATGACGCCGTTCCACCAGCGCTATTCGACCGCGGAGCAGCTTGAAGGCGCCCGCCAGGGCATCCCGCTGGGCCGGATCGGCACGCCGGAGGATTGCGTCGGCGCCTATCAGTTCCTCGCCGACGAGACCATGAGCAGCTACATTACCGGCCAGGTCATCGAGGTGAATGGCGGGCAGATCATGCCGTGAGGTTCTAACCTCTCCCCGCTCGCGGGGAGAGGTCGAGGCCAGCATGCGAAGCATGAAGGCCTCGGGTGAGGGGGAGTCTGCGAGTGAAGCTGAGAGTCCCCCTCACCCGTCGCGGACTTCGTCCGCGCCACCCTCTCCCCGCAAGCGGGGCGAGGGAAACACCAGCGCTTCGTTAGAAGAACTCCTGCAACACGCACCCGAAAGAGCACAACGATGACAGCTCCCTTCCCGACCGGCGTCTACTGCGCCGCGACCACACCCTTCAATGCCGACCTGTCAGTGGATCAGCGCCTGTTCACCTCCCACTGCCAGCGCCTGCTCGATGACGGCTGCACCGGCATCGCCATGCTCGGCACGACTGGCGAAGCCAATTCGCTGTCGTCCCGCGAGCGCATGGCGCTGCTGGACGCCGTGGTGAAGTCGGGGATCGCGCCGTCGAAGCTGCTGCCGGGCACCGGCGTTGCGTCGATCATGGAAACGGTCGAGCTCACGAAACACGCGGTTGCCAATGGCGTCGGCGCTGTCGTGATGCTGCCGCCGTTCTACTACAAGGGCGTGTCCGATGATGGCATCGTCGATGCCTATACGGCTGTGATCGAGCGCGTCGCCGATCCGCGCCTGCGCGTCGTGCTCTATCACATCCCGCAGATGTCGGCGGTGCCGATCTCGCTCGACGTCATCGATCGGTTGCGCAAGCGCTTCCCGGAAATCGTAGTCGGCATCAAGGATTCCGCGGGCGAGTTCGCCAATATGAGCGCCATCGTCGATCGCTTCCCGGGTTTCTCGGTGCTGGTTGGCGCCGATCCCCTGATGCTCAAGCTACTGCCGATGGGCGGCGCCGGCTGTATCACGGCGACCTCCAACCTCGTGAGCCGCGAGCTCGCCACGGTGTTCAATGGTTACAAGGATCCGGCCAAGGCGGCCGAGGTTGCGACTGCGCAGGAGCGCATCGTCGCGGCGCGCAATGCGGTGTCCAGCTATGCGCAGCTTCCCTCGCTGAAGGTGCTGCTGGCGAAGCGCGATAACAATGACAATTGGCTGCGGGTACGGCCGCCGCTGACGGGCCTCGGCGCTGCTGAAGCGGCCAAGGTGCGCGAGTCGCTGTCCGTCTAGACAGCCGTGGCTGCGAACGCGCGCCAGCCTTTGGCGCGTAGTTCGCAGGCCGGGCATTTGCCGCAGCCATAGCCCCAGTCGTGTAACGCGCCGCGCTCACCGAGATAGCAGGTGTGCGAATGTTCGCGGATCAGGTCGACGAGGCCCTGCCCGCCAAGCTCATGCGCCAGCGCCCAGGTCGCCGCCTTGTCGCGCCACATCAGCGGCGTGTGCAGCGTGAAGTTCTTGGCCATGCCGAGATTGAGCGCCTGCTGCAGCGCCTTGATGGTGTCGTCGCGGCAGTCGGGATAACCGGAATAGTCGGTCTCGCACATGCCGCCGATGATGTGGGTGATGCCGCGTCGATAGGCCAGCGCGGCCGCGAAAGTCAGGAACACCAGATTGCGGCCAGGCACGAAAGTGTTGGGCAGACCGTCGGCACCCATCTCAATGGCGACATCACGCGTCAGCGCGGTATCGGAGATGGCTGATAGGGTCGGGATATCCAGCGTGTGGCTGTCGCCGAGTTTGGCGGCCCAGTCGGCATTCAAGGCCCTCACGCCGGCCAGCAGCTTGTCGCGGCTGTCGAGCTCGATGGCATGGCGCTGGCCGTAAGCGAAGCCGAGCATCTCGACGCGCCTGAAACGCGCCAGCGCCCAGGCCAGACAGGTTGCGGAATCCTGGCCGCCGGAAAACAGCACCAGCGCGGTTTGATCTGGAAAAGTGTCGCTCATGGGCTGCAGATAGCACTCTGCAGGCCTGTGTGAAAGACAGGCAAAACCGGGCATTTCCGCTGGGCCATCGCGTCATCCTGCGGCATAGCAGAAGCTCCTGCTGTGACCTGTGGTGCCTTATGACCCCTTCCCGCGATATCGCCGGCCTGATCGAGATCATGGCCCAGTTGCGCACGCCCGTGACGGGCTGCCCATGGGATCTGGAGCAGGATTTCGCGAGTATCGCGCCCTATACGATCGAGGAAGCCTATGAGGTCGCCGATGCCATCGTCCGGCACGATCTCCATGACCTCTGCGACGAACTCGGCGATCTCCTGCTGCAGGTGGTGTTCCACGCCCGGATGGCCGAAGAGCAGAACGCCTTCGCGTTCGGCGACGTCGTGGAGGCGATCACCCGCAAGATGATCCGCCGGCATCCGCATGTGTTTCCCGGCAAGGATGGCAAGATCGCACCGACCGATGTGAAGGGCACGTGGGGCCGCATAAAGGCCGAGGAAAAAGCCGAGCGCGCTGCGCGGCGCGGCGTGGACGTTCCGCCGCCCTCCTCATTCCTGGCCAGCGTCAAGGCCGGGCAACCCGCGTTGAGCCAGGCCATGGAGCTGCAGACAAAAGCCTCCAGCGTCGGCTTCGACTGGAACGACCCACGCGCGGTGCTGGCGAAAATCCGCGAGGAAGCCGACGAGATCGAAGCAGCGCTCGATCGCGGCGATCAGAGCGAAGTGGCAGCCGAGACCGGCGATCTGATGTTCGCGCTGGTCAATCTCGCACGGCATGTGAAGGCCGATCCGGAACTGGCGCTCCGCGGCACCAATGCGAAATTCGAACGGCGCTTCGGCTATATCGAACGGGCGCTCGCGGCGAAGGGAAGCTCGCTGCAGGAGGCGTCGCTCGAACAAATGGATGCGCTGTGGAACGAGGCCAAGGGCGCGGAGTAGCCGTCAGTAGTCCACGGGATGCAACACCGCGCCGTATTTGCTGATCACCACATCACGCTTCGTCTCATCGACGCGGACCACCATGTCGAAATGCCCGTCGTGAAGCTCCTTCACGAGAATCTCGGCATTGCGATGTAGCCAGCTCACGCCTGCGCCATCGGCGGCATCGATTTGCAGATCCAGCGTCACGCGTGCCGCGGCAAGCCGCTCCTCGATGGCGTTGAGCAGCGCATCGATGCCCTCGCCGGTTTCCGCCGAGACCATGAAGCACGGCTTCTCGGGCGGACGGCGGGCAGCGATATTGGCGAGGTTCTCGCGCTCGTCCGGCGAGAAACGATCGATCTTGTTCCAGACTTCGAGGATGCGTGCCGATGCATCGGTATCGATGCCGAGCTGGCGCAAGACCTTGTCGACGTCGCTCTGCTGCGCGTCCGCGTCTTCGTGCGAGATGTCACGAACATGCAGGATGATGTCGGCTTCCAGAACCTCTTCCAGAGTCGCGCGAAACGCAGCGACGAGCTGCGTCGGCAGGTTGGAGATGAAGCCCACGGTGTCGGACAGCATCGCCTTGCCGCCATGGGGCAGCGTCAGCGCACGCAGCGTCGGATCGAGGGTCGCGAACAGCATGTCCTCGGCCTGCACGTCGGCGCGGGTCAGGCGGTTGAACAGCGTCGACTTGCCGGCATTGGTGTAACCGACCAGCGCAACGACGCGATACGGCACGCGCTGGCGACCGGCGCGGTGGAGTCGGCGCGTCGCCTGCACTTTCCTGAGGTCGGCCTCTAACCGCGCGATGCGGTCGCCGATCATGCGGCGATCCGCCTCGATCTGGGTTTCGCCGGGGCCACCCATGAAGCCGAAGCCGCCGCGCTGGCGCTCCAGATGGGTCCATGAGCGGACGAGACGGCTGCGCTGATAATTGAGATGCGCGAGCTCGACCTGCAGCGTGCCTTCCTTGGTCTTGGCGCGGCGGCCGAAGATTTCGAGGATGAGGCCGGTGCGGTCGAGCACCTTGGCCTTCAATTCCTTTTCGAGATTGCGCTGCTGGATTGGCGACAGCGCGCAGTCCATCACCACGATGCCAATCTCGTTCGCCGCGATCAGGCCGGCGATCTCCTCGACCTTGCCCTTACCGAGATAGGTGGCCGGGCGGATCTGGCTCAGCGGCGCGGCGACGGCCTCGACCACGGTGAGGTCGATCGCGCGTGCGAGACCGACCGCCTCTTCGAGCCGGGCTTCCGTATCGCGGACATGAGAATAGGCTTGCGCGTCGGCGTCGCCCCGCCGTTCGCGCAGATAAGGACCGACCACGAGAACGCGGCCGGTCGATTCGCTGCTGGCCGAGGGTCGGTCGGCAGCATTGCCTTCGAAGCTACGAAATTCCAATCAAGCGTCTCTCAGGAGTTCGCTCAAGCCGGATCCTCGCCACCCTCAAAAAGCTGAATCGGTGCGCCCGGCATGATGGTCGAGATCGCATGCTTATACACCAGCTGCGAGTGTCCGTCGCGCCGGAGCAGAAGACAGAAATTATCGAACCAGGTGACAATGCCCTGCAATTTGACGCCGTTCACCAGAAAGATCGTGAGCGGAGTCTTGGTCTTGCGTACGTGGTTGAGGAAGGTGTCCTGTAGATTTTGTGCGCGGTCTGCCGCCATTTTTTTTAATCCCGCAGTCTGTTTTGTTGCTTTTTTTGAACCCGGCGCAGCCCTCTCCGGGGCCTTACCAAGCTGCCGCACTTTCCCCTGAGATCCCCCTCCGGGAGCGCGACGACGTGATTAGACGGCAGGCGCGCTTTTTAGGCAAGCCGGAACGCGGAATTGGTGCCTAAAAGCGCGGCAAATTTTATGAAATTGCTGCGAATTTATGGAATTCCTGCCTCAGGCGCGTCGCGATACCACCAGGCTTGCCGTCACCGATCGGTTTGCCATCGATATTGATGACCGGCATCACGATCTGACTCGCCGACGAGACGAAGGCTTCCGCGGCGTCATAAGCCTCTGCCGGTGTGAAGTTCCGCTCTTCCAGCTTGAGCTGCATCGAGGCCAGGACCTCGATCAGTACGGCGCGGGTGATGCCTGCGAGAATGCCTGATACGGCCGTGCGCGTCACCACCTTGCCGTCCTTGGTGACGATCCAGGCGTTGCACGACGCCCCCTCGGTGACGAAACCGTTGGCGTCGACATACCAGGCTTCATAGGCGCCCTTGTCGCGGGCTTCCTGTCGCGCCAACACGTTGGGCAGCAGGCCGACAGTCTTGATGTCAACGCGCGGCCAGCGATTCTCGGCCATGGTGATGACCTTCACGCCCTTGGCAGCAGTCGCCTGGTTCTTGGCGAAGTTGAGCGATTTCGCCGTCACGACCACGCTGGGCTTCACATCCGGCGACGGAAATCCATGATCGCGATGGGCGACGCCGCGGCTGATCTGCAGATAGACAATGCCGTAATTGATGCGATTGCGGCGAATGACTTCCTGCATCACCACCTTGAGCGATGTCAGCGACATGGCCTCGGCGATGCGCAGCTCCCGCAATGATCTCTGCATGCGCGCAATATGGCGGGGAAAGTCGACCATCTTGCCGCCGATGATCTCGCAGACCTCGTAAATGCCATCAGCGAATTGATAGCCGCGGTCCTCGACGTTCACGGCGGCATCGCGCAGGTTGACGTATTGACCATTCACATAGGCGATGCGCGACATGTTCGTTCCGAGGCTTGAGTTGAAGCTTGAGGTGAGATGAGTGATTTAGCCGACACCGAGCGCTTTGAGCTTGCGGTGCAAAGCGGAGCGCTCCATGCCGACGAATTCAGCGGTGCGCGAGATATTACCCGAAAAACGGCTGATCTGCGCAATCAGATAATCGCGTTCGAACACTTCGCGGGCTTCGCGCAGCGGCAGGCCCATGATGTGCTCGCCATTGTTGCTGGTGGGCATCGACGGCACCATGGAGCCGACGTCCTGGGGCAGCATGTCGGCGGTGATGATCACTTCCGGCCCGCCGCCGGCCAGGATCATGACGCGTTCGACGTTGTTGCGAAGCTGGCGGATATTGCCCGGCCAGACATGGGACTGCAGGACGGCCATGGCATCCTCGCCGATCTGCCGCTTCGGCAGGCCCGTCGCGATGGAGATCTGCTCCATGAAATATTCGATGAGCTCCGGAATATCCTCGCGATGCTCGGACAGCGGCGGCACGCGGATCGGCACTACCGAGAGGCGATGATAGAGATCCTCACGGAAACGACCTTCAGCGATTTCCTCTTCGAGATTGCGCGCCGTCGACGAAATGATGCGGACGTCGACATTGACCTTGGTGGTGCCCCCTGCCCGCATGAAAGTCTGATCGACCAGCACGCGCAGGATCTTGTTCTGGGTCTCGCGGGGCAGATCGCCGATCTCATCGATGAATAGCGTGCCGCCATGAGCCTCTTCCAGGGCTCCAGCCTTGCGCGCCTGTTCGCCATTGGACTGTTCGATGCCGAACAGTTCGACTTCCATGCGCTCCGGCGTAATCGCTGCGGCGTTGATGACGACGAACGGCCCCGTGGAGCGAGCAGAGGCCGTGTGCAGCGTACGCGCGGCGAGCTCCTTGCCGGCGCCCGACGGGCCGACGATGAGAATACGGCTATTGGCCTTGGCGGCGCGATCGATGGTCTGGCGCAGCTGGTTCATGGCGGCCGAGCGCCCCGTCAGCGAATTGGCGACCGGCGCGAGTTGCTTCAGTTCCTTGACCTCGCGTTTCAGCCGCGAGGTTTCCAGCGCGCGCGTCGCGACAAGGATCAGCCGGTCAGCCTTGAACGGCTTTTCGATGAAGTCGTAGGCGCCGCGCTTGATCGCCGCGACCGCGGTTTCGATATTGCCGTGGCCTGAGATCATCACCACAGGCAATTCGGGATTGTCGCGTTTGACCTGCTCGAGCAATTGCAGGCCGTCGAGCTTGCTGCCCTGCAGCCAGATGTCGAGAAACACCATGTTGGGGCGGCGATTGGCGATTTCCGCGAGCGCGGAATCGCTGTCTCGTGCGGTGCGGGTGGTGAAGCCCTCATCGTCCAGAATGCCCGCAACAAGATCGCGAATATCGGCTTCGTCGTCGACGATCAGAATGTCATTTGCCATGGGTCAAAATATCCTGGTCACGTTTATTCTTGTCAGTTGCCGGTAGCAGTTTTGATCTTCGGTTCGTCATCAGGTGGGGCTTCTGGTTCACTCTTGTCCGCGTCAGCCTTCTGACCGGAGATAGAAAACCGCAGTCGCATCCAGGCACCGCGCTGTCCTGGACGAACGCTCGATGCGTCACCAAGTTCGATGCCTCCACCATGATCCTCGAGCACCTTGCCGACGATCGCGAGGCCGAGGCCAGTGCCCTTCTCGCGAGTCGTGACATAGGGTTCGAGCAAACGCGACCTGTTGACGGTCGGCAGACCGATGCCGTTGTCGATCACGTCGATCAAGATCATGTCGTTCTCGCGCGACGCTGTGACGTCAATACGACCTTTGCCAAGTTCCTCTGGCGGCACGGCCTCGATCGCCTCTGTCGCATTCTTGATGATATTGGTGAGCGCCTGCGAGATCAGCCGGCGGTCGAACCGCGCGCGCATCGGCTCTTCCTTGATCTCGGCGGAGATGTCGAGGTCGGGGTGACCGACCCGCATCAGGAATACGGCCTGACGCACAGTGTCGGCGACATCCTCACCCTCGATCACGGGTTTGGGCATGCGCGCAAAGCGCGAAAATTCGTCGACCATGCGCCGGATGTCATCGACCTGCCGGACGATGGTATCGGTGCATTGTTCGAAGATCGCCTTGTCGTCGACGATCACCTTGCCGAACTTGCGCTTGATGCGCTCGGCAGAGAGCTGGATCGGCGTCAGCGGATTTTTGATCTCATGCGCGATGCGGCGCGCCACATCGGCCCAGGCCGAGGTGCGCTGTGCCGAGACGAGTTCGGTGATGTCGTCGAGGGTGATGATGTAGCTGTCGCGCGACTGGCTGGTCTGTTCGGCGCTGACGCGCACCGACAGATTGCGCTCCTGCCCGTCGCGGGTGATCGTCACCTGTCCTTGCACCAGCCGCTGCGATCCCTCGCGTGCGGTCTGCATCAATTCGTCGAGCTCGGGAATGATCTCGTGCAGCGGATGGCCCAGCGTCTCGGACTCCGAATGTCCGACAAGCTTCTCGGCCGAGCGGTTGAGAATGCCGATCATGTTCGAGCCGTCGACGCCGATGATGCCGGCGCTGGCCGATGATAACACCGCCTCGATGAAACGGCGGCGGCTGTCGATGACGTCGCTGGCGCTGACCAGTTCGTCACGCTGGGTACGCAGCTCCTGCGTCATCTTGTTGAAAGTCTCGCCGAGATGGGCGAGATCGCCCTCCGACTGGATCACCGGCACCTGGACATGAAGATCACCGGTCGAAACCATGTTCGCAGCGCCCATCAGGCGGCGGATCGGCGCCACCAGCCAGTTGGCGAAATTCAGCCCGATCAGCACGGCGGACATCAGCACCGTCAGTGCGATCACGGTGAACATCAGCGCGAAGGCGACCTGAATGCCGAGTCTGCGCGATTCCAGTTCGGCATATTCGGCCGCACCCGCCTGGCTCTGGTTCATCTGCGCGACCACGCGCGGATCGAGCTTGCGGGCGACATAGAGGAACATATTGTCGAACGCTCGCAATCGGATCACGGCGGCGACGTAGTTTCCCTCGGGGATCACAGCGATGGCCGGCTCGGATGCGCTGACATTGACGAGGAAGTCTGCCGGCGGCGGCGAGAATTCCTGTTTGATGCCGGGCTGGTCAGGTTCGATGACGTTGCGATCCTTGTCGATCAACATGGCGCCCGGCAGATTCCGCGCGGTTGCATTTGCCAGCATCAACGAACGGAACGTACCGCGGTCCTGATAGAAAAGCGGCTGGATGCGCGCGAGATCGTCGGCCATGCCGAGGATATCACCGCCAATCAACTGGCCGTGCTCGTGCAGATAGGCACTGGCAATCACGAGCGAATTGTTGATGACCGCCTTGGTTGGGCCGGAGAACAGCCGGTCGAGGCCGCGGTCGAGGGTCACATTGGCGACGATCGAGACCAGCACCGCCGGCAGCACCGCAATCACCGAGAACAGGCTGACGATCTGCACATGCAGCCGGGCCGCCGCCCTGCCCCTGCGACGCGCCTGGACAACCTTCCAGATCTCCCGCGCAATGATCAGGACCAGCAGGAGGACGCTGGCGGCATTGATCAGAAGGAAGGTGACGACGACCTGATGGGTCGGCGCGATTGGCGTAAGGCCGTTCAGGACGAGGAAGGTCAGGCATGACGACAGGAGTGCCAGGCCGACGGCCAATGGCACGAACAGCCGTCGCAGGGTCCACCTGCGCGGCTCCGCCATCGACGGTTCATAGGCTGTAGCCGACGTGTCTGCGCTGGTCATTCCGACAATGTGGTGAGCGTGGACGCCGTGCGGCTGCCGGAGACAGCCCGGACCGCACTGATGCAATCATACAACAATGTTGCCCAATTACGACAAATCCACGGCACAGACTAGCCAACGAAAACGCATACCCTGCGTTTTCGTTTGTTTTTGCGTCTCAAACCCTGGAATTGCTCGATCTCACCGCCGAGATCAGCCGCCGGTTCGATAGACCTGAATGTCGAGGTCGCGAATCTTCTTCCGCAGGGTGTTGCGGTTGAGGCCGAGCAGATCCGCAGCGCGGATCTGGTTGCCTCGGGTCGCGGCCAGTGCTGCGGTCAGCAGCGGTACCTCGATCTCGCGGAGAATGCGGTGATAGAGACCCGGCGGCGGCACGCCGTTCGGGAAGCCAGAGAAGTGCGAGGACAGATAGACCTCGACGGCCCCACCGAGATTATCCACGCCGGTCGGCGCGCTACCACCCGAGGCCACAGCGGGCGGCGCCAGTTCGCCGTCGATCACCGAACCGGTGATGACGTCCTGCGGATATAGCGCTGCTAGGCGGCGTGCGAGGTTTTCCAGTTCGCGGACGTTGCCAGGCCAGCGATGCTGCTTCATGCGCTCGAGCGCCAAGGCGTCGAGCTTCTTCGGCGGCAGGCCATCCTTCTCCGCGAGTGCGAAGAAGTGGCGGATCAGATCGGGCAGATCCTCGATGCGCTCGCGCAGCGGCGGCAGACGCAGCGGCACGACGTTGAGGCGGAAGAACAGATCTTCGCGGAACAGGCCCTGCTGGATCAGGATACGCAGATCCTTGTTGGAGGCGGCGACGATCCGCACGTCGGTCTTGATCGGCGTGCGGCCGCCAACGGTCGTGTATTCGCCCTGCTGCAGCACGCGCAACAAACGTGTCTGGGCTTCCATCGGCATGTCACCGATTTCGTCCAGAAACAGAGTGCCCCCTTCGGCCTGCTCGAAGCGGCCGGTGGCGCGGGCATTGGCGCCGGTGAAGGCGCCGCGCTCATGGCCGAACAATTCGGATTCGATAAGATCGCGCGGGATCGCCGCCATGTTGACCGCAACGAACGGGCCGTTGCGGCGCTTGCCGTAGTCGTGCAGCGCGCGGGCCACCAGTTCCTTGCCGGTGCCGGACTCGCCGGAGATCATCACCGTCAGATCGGTCTGCATCAGGCGGGCGAGGACGCGGTAGATTTCCTGCATCGCCGGCGAGCGGCCGACCAGCGGGATCGAGTCGAACTCACCGTCATCGGCGTGGCTGGCGACACGCTCCTTCGGCTCCGCCAAAGCGCGGCCGACAATCGCGATCAGTTCCTTCAGATCGAACGGCTTCGGCAGATACTCATACGCACCGCGTTCCGATGCGCGGATCGCGGTCATGAAGGTGTTCTGCGCGCTCATCACGATAACTGGCAGATTGGGGCGCATCTTCTTGATACGCGGCAGCAGATCGAACGCGTTCTCGTCGGGCATCACCACGTCGGTGATCACAAGGTCCCCCTCGCCCTGGCTGACCCAACGCCACAACGTGGCTGCGTTCCCGGTCAGGCGAACCTCATATCCGGCGCGCGATAGCGCCTGATTGAGGACGGTGCGGATCGCCGTATCATCGTCCGCAACCAGAATGCTACCTGCAGCCATCGTTAGTCCTCGTCTTACGTCTGTGAGGTGTGCGTCGAGGCCGCGGAGGCATCGGCGCTGCTCGGATCAAGGGTCTTGTCGTCCAATTTCTTGGCGGGGTTGAACATCGGCAACAGCACGCGAAACGTCGTCTTTCGTGGCTGAGATTCACATTCGATGATCCCACCGTGATCGCCGACAATCTTTGCAACCAATGCAAGACCCAGGCCGCTTCCGGTCGGCTTGGTGGTGACGAAGGGATCGAACAGGTTGGGCAGCAGATCTTCGGGAACGCCGGGTCCGTTGTCCTTGACGCAGAATTCCAGCGGCAGCGAGACGCGCGATTTCTTGCCTGGCACTGACAGGCGCACGCCCGGCCGGAACGCGGTGGTGAGCTGGATCTCGCCATCGGAGCCGAGATCGACGATGGCTTCCGCCGCGTTCTTCACGAGATTCAGGAACACCTGAATGAGCTGATCCTGATTGGCCAGAACCGGCGGCAACGACGGGTCGTAATCCTCGATGAAGCGGATGTTGCGGGCGAAACCGGACTGCGCGAGGCGCTTCACGTGATCCAAAACAGAGTGAATATTGACCGGACCACGTGCTACCGGACGATCATCGCCGAACACTTCCATCCGATCGACCAGCGTCACGATACGATCGGCCTCGTCCATGATCAGCCGCGTCAGCATGCGGTCTTCGGAGGATGCGGACTGTTCCAGCAACTGCGCGGCGCCACGAATGCCCGATAGCGGATTCTTGATCTCATGCGCCAGCATGGCCGCCAGTGCGATCACCGACCGGGCCGCGCTGCGATGGGTGAGCTGCCGATCCATCTTGTCGGCGATGGTGCGCTCCTGCAGCATCACCACAATATGTCCGGGACGCTCTGTGAGCGGCGCGACATGCAGATCGACCTGACGGTCGCCGCCGATGCGGGGCGTGCCCAGATCCACCTTGTATTCGTTCACCGGCGAACCGGCGGCGCGAACCTGATCGATCAGCGCCAGCAGCGGGCTGCCGAATGGCACCAACTCTTTCAGAGACTGCCTGCGCAGGAACTGCGTAGAAATCTCGAAAAAGGATTCTGCAGCCATATTGGCGTCGACGATCTTGCCGTCGGGCGCGATCAGGATCACCGGATTCGGTAGTGCGTTGAGAATGGCCTCACTGTCGGTCGGGACAGGGCGACGGTGCTCTGCGGCGTTCATGCGGCAGCACTCCATGCGAAATCATCAAAAGCGTCATTCAGAGATCGCTGCACACCGGAGGGATCTTCGGATGTAAGGATCTTCTGTCGCCAGGTCTTCAGGGTCTCAGCCGGCGCGCAGCTCGTAGCCGCGGCCGCATCGAGCGCCCAGCCGAGATGTTTGCGCGCGTGGCGCAGGCCGATGCGCAGGCCGTAGTGACGGACCACATCGTCGTAGAGGGCGCAGATATAAGCGAGCTGCTGCTGCAGCGACGGCACGGCTTCCGCGATGCCGGTTTCAAGACGTCGGCCAATCTGGCCGGGCAGCCACGGCATGCCCTGCGCGCCCCGCCCCATCATCACGGCATCGGCGCCGGACATCTTCAGCGCACTCACCGCCTTGTCGTAGGAGGTGATGTCACCATTGACGATCACTGGGATGCTCACCGCGTCCTTCACCGGGCGCACAGCGCTCCAGTCGGCTTCGCCCTTGTAGAACTGGCAACGGGTGCGGCCGTGCACGGTGATGAGCTGCACACCCGCCTCTTCCGCGCGCTTCGCAAGCTCGGGCGCATTCAGCGTGCGATCGTCCCAGCCCAGTCGCATTTTGAGAGTCACAGGCACTTTCACGGCAGCGATGGTCGCTTCGATCAGCTTCAATGCGTGGTCGAGGTCGCGCATCAGCGCCGAGCCCGACTGGCCACCTGTGACGTGCCGCGCCGGGCAGCCCATGTTGATATCGATGATGTCGGCGCCGGCGGCTTCGGCCACACGGGCCCCCTCGGTCATCCAGTGGGTCTCACAGCCGGCCAGCTGGACCACATGTGGGCCAATCCCGGTCGCTTCGCAGCGCAATACCGACATGGGACGACCATTGACGAGATCATCGCTGGCGGTCATTTCTGACACGACGAGGCCGGCCCCGAGTTCGGCGGTGAGCCGCCGGAACGGCGCATCGGTGATACCCGACATCGGCGCCAGAACGACCCGGTTGGCGATCTCGATGCCACCGATTTGTAACGGCTTGCTGTATACTGAGTCCGGGGTGGTCACAGACCTGCTCGTCGTTGTCTCGTCCGCTGCATTGCGGGCATAGGGCGCATAATGCGCACATTTGTTGTGCAGTCAACCGTCATGCCTACACATTAGACAGATGCGCTCATTTTGCAAGTGCAGTGCAGCAATGCACTCTTATGCAGCCACGAGAATGTAATCATACTGTTTTTGCCCGCGGCCGTGCTAAGGGCTGTGCGATCACCGCTTACCCCTTAATCACCTGACCCTGATGACAAAATCACCTAATCCTGCCGGTTTGAAGACAGCCGCCATTATCGTTGCCGCCGGCCGCGGCCTCCGCGCTGGCGCCGGTGGACCGAAGCAATATCGCATGATCGGAGGCCGCAGCGTTATCTCGCGGGCTATGGAGCCGTTCTGCAACCATCCCCAGGTCTTTGCGGTCCAGCCGATTACAAATCCCGACGACATCGCGATCTTCAACGAGGCGGTCAGCGATCTGAGGTATCATGTTCCTGCCAATGGCGGTGCGACGCGTCAGGCGTCGGTGCATGCCGGACTGGAAGCACTGGCAGATCACGCGCCGGACATCGTGCTGATTCACGATGCAGCCCGCCCGTTCGTGACCCCTGCTTTGATCGAGCGCGCGATCGCCGCGGCACAGATCACTGGCGCTGCGGTGCCCGGCGTCGCCGTTACCGATACGATCAAACAGGTCAACGAGGCCGGACACGTGGAAGCGACGCCGGACCGTGCACGCTTGCGCAGCGCGCAAACGCCACAGGCATTTCGTTTTGATGTCATCCTTGAAGCGCATCGTCGTGCTGCAAAGGAAGGCCGCGATGATTTCACCGATGATGCCGCGCTCGCCGAATGGGCGGGATTGACCGTGGCAACCTTTGAAGGCGATCTTGCAAATATGAAGCTCACGACTCCCGAAGATTTCATTCGCGAAGAAGCGCGTCTCGCCGCCTCGCTCGGCGATATCCGTATGGGCACGGGCTATGACGTGCACGCCTTCGGCGACGGCGATCATCTGATGATCTGCGGCGTCCGCGTCCCGCATACGCGGGGCTTTCTCGCGCATTCCGATGGCGACGTCGGCCTGCATGCATTGGTAGATGCGATCCTGGGCGCGCTGGCTGATGGTGATATCGGTTCGCACTTCCCGCCGAGCGATCCCCAGTGGAAGGGCGCGGCGTCTGACAAATTCCTGAAATACGCCGTCGATCGCGTCACCGCACGCGGTGGCCGTATCGCCAATCTCGAAGTGACGCTGATCTGCGAGCGGCCCAAAATCGGCCCGCTGCGCGATGCGATGCGCGAGAAGATCAGCGAGATCTCCGGCGTGGCGCTATCGCGCGTCGCGGTGAAGGCGACCACCAGCGAACGTCTCGGCTTCACCGGCCGTGAAGAAGGTATCGCCGCGACTGCGGCTGCTACCATTCGCCTTCCCTGGATGGACTGACATGGCAGCGAGCGACGCACGAGCCCTCTCCCGCGCGCTGCTCGATCTCTGCCGCAGCCGCAAGCTGACGATCGCGACCGCCGAGTCCTGCACCGGCGGCCTTGTCGCTGGCGCACTGACCGAAATTCCCGGCTCGTCCGACGTGATCGATCGCGGCTTCGTCACCTATTCCAATGCCGCCAAACACGCGATGCTCGGCGTCAAGACGGCGACGCTCGACAGCTTTGGTGCGGTCAGCAAGGAGACGGCGATCCAGATGGCGGTCGGCGCGCTCGAAGAAGCGGATGTCGATCTCGCGGTCTCGATCACGGGAATCGCTGGCCCCGGAGGTGCAACGCCGGGCAAGCCGGTCGGCCTCGTGCATTTTGCCGTAGCGGCGCGTGACGGCCGCATCGTCAACAAGGAATGCCGGTTCGGCGCCATCGGCCGTAGCGCGGTGCGTCAGCGTTCCGTGCTTGAAGCTCTGCGGATGCTGATGGAATTGGCTCGTGGGCCACAGCCGCCGGCCAAGAAGCGCGAAGCAGCGAGTCTGGCGCGCCCGCGCGTGGCGCGTTCGCCGCGACGGACCGCCGTCAAACGACGCAGGCCGACCGCGCCGCTAAAAAAGCCGACGACTAAGAAGTAGACGGAACGCTCGAGACGCGCGGGCTGCGATAAACTTCGTCCGCGCGCTTCTCGAAGGCTACGGCAAAGCGCTGGAATGCAGCATCGAACATCGTTCCCATCAGCATCGCCAGCATGCGGCTCTTGAACTCGTAATTGATGAAGAAGCCGACGTCGCATTCCCCGTCATCTGCCTTCGGCTCGAAGGTCCAGCGGTTTTCGAGATTGCTGAACGGACCGCGCAGATATTCGACCATGATCTTCAGGTTCGGCCGATCCAGCGTCACGCGGCTGGTGAAGGATTCCTGCACCAGCTTGAACGACACAGTCATGTCGGCAACGATGACCTCGGTGCCATTCTCCTGCGGCGTACGCTGGCGAATCTTCAGCGACTTGCACAGCGGTACGAATTCCGGATAGCGCTCGACATCAGCGACCAGATCGAACATCTGGGAGGCGCTGTGACGCACGCGGCGCTTGTTGGCAAATCTCGGCATTGTCGCGTTCTCAGCGCGCGAGAGCGGCGCGCGCAGCCTGCAGCTTGGCAAAATCCTCGCCGGCATGATGCGACGAGCGCGTCAGCGGGCTCGCCGACACCATCAGGAAGCCCTTGGTGTAGGCGACCTTCTCATAGCCCGCGAATTCATCCGGCGTGACGTAGCGCGACACCACGTGATGCTTGCGCGTCGGCTGCAGATACTGGCCGATCGTGAGGAAGTCGATATCGGCGGAACGCATGTCGTCCATCACCTGCAGCACCTCGTGGCGCTCCTCGCCGAGGCCGACCATGATGCCGGATTTGGTGAAGATGGTCGGGTCGAGTTCCTTGACCTTCTGCAGCAGGCGCAGCGAATGGAAATAGCGCGCGCCCGGTCGCACTGTCAGATAGCGCGACGGCACGGTTTCGAGATTGTGGTTAAACACGTCGGGCTTCGCCGCGACGACGACTTCGAGGGCGCCCGGCTTGCGCAGGAAGTCAGGCGTCAGGATTTCGATGGTGGTCGTGGGACATGCCGCGCGAATGGCGCGAATCGTCTGCGCAAAATGTTCGGCGCCGCCATCGGCGAGATCGTCGCGGTCCACCGAGGTGATGACCACGTGATGCAGGCCGAGCTTGCGCACGGCTTCGGCCACATGCTCGGGCTCCATGCCGTCGAGCGCGTTAGGCATGCCGGTTTTGACGTTACAGAACGCACAGGCGCGGGTGCAGGTGTCACCCATGATCATGAAGGTGGCGTGCTTCTTCTGCCAGCACTCGCCGATATTCGGGCAGCCAGCTTCCTCGCACACGGTAACGAGGCCGTTCTCCTTGACGATCTTGCGGGTGTCGCCATAGCCACGGCTGGTCGGCGCACGGACCCGGATCCAATCCGGCTTCGGCGGCGAGAACGAATCCGGGCGATTCACTTTTTCAGGGTGACGCGGGCGGAGCGGTGTGGTGGAAACGGTATCGAGGACGACGACCATGAACTGTCCGTTCTGAGTGAAGCCTTAGGTAATCCGCCGGGCCCTATCCTGCAACCCGCCCTCGCCTTGCCCGGCCCTGCATCGTAACATAGCAGGCAGAATGGCTCCAAAACCTCACCAAATCCCCCAAAAGCTCGGCAAGGCACTCAAACGCAGCTTTTTCGCGCGGAGCGTGCACGATGTGGCCCCCGAACTGATTGGTGCGACGCTTCTGGTGGATGGCATCGGCGGCGAGATCGTCGAGGTCGAGGCCTATCATCACACCGAGCCCGCGGCCCATTCCTTCAACGGGCAGACGCCGCGCAACCAGATCATGTTCGGGCCGCCCGGCTTTGCCTATGTCTACCGCTCCTACGGCATCCACTGGTGCGTGAACTTCGTCTGCGAGGCCGAGGGATCGGCCAGCGCGGTGCTGATCCGGGCACTGCAGCCGACCTTCGGGATTGGCGAGATGCAGCTGCGGCGCGGGCTGCAGGATGAGCGCATGCTGTGCTCGGGACCCGGCAAGGTCTGCCAAGCGCTCGGCATCAGTATCGCGCATAACGGGCTGGCTTTGGACAAGCCGCCGATTGCGATTCATGCCCGCACCGAAGTGCCGGACATCGTCGCCGGCATCCGCATCGGCATCACCAAGGCAGTCGAGCTGCCGTGGCGCTATGGGGTGAGAGGCTCGCGTTATCTCAGCAAGCCGTTTGCGAGGTAGCTATAACGCCCTTCGAAGAAGCATCGCTCACACCGCGTTCTTGAGCCGCTCCAGCGCTTCCAGCGTCTTGGCCTTGCGGGCCTCGGCCGCCTCGCGCTTCTCGCGCTCTTCCTCGACGATCTCTTCCGCCGCGTTGGCGACGAATTTCTCGTTGGAGAGCTTGGCGTCAGCGCGCTTGATGTCAGCTTCGGCTTTCACCAGTTCCTTGTCGAGACGCGTCTTCTCGGCGCCGAAATCAATCACCCCCTTCAACGGCAGCGCTGCGACTTCACCGCGGATCAGGAGCTGCACGGCACCCTGCGGGGCGACATCGGCGAAGGATATGTCGCCGAGACGCGCGAGGCGCTTCACGACATCGCTCCAGCGCTGGGCACGGGCCTGCGTCTCCGCAGAGGCACCGGCTAGCACCAGTGGCGTCAATGTCGCTGGCACGATGTTCATCTCGGCACGCACCGAACGGACCTCCGTGACCAGATCGATGACCCAGCCGATCTCGGCTTCGGCGGCGTCATCCTTGAAGTCGGCGACCGGTTCGGGATCGCCCATCAGGATCGGCGCGACGATCGGATCGCTCGCGGCGGTCGCGATGATCAGCGCTTCCTGCTCGCGCGTCAGGCCGCTCGCCTTGCGCGACCACGGCGCCAGCGCCAGCAGACCGTCGCGCGGCGCCGTCACAGCCCAGAGTTCTTCCGTGATGAAAGGCATGAACGGATGCAGCAGCTTCAGGATCTCGTCGCGGGCCCAGGCGACCATCGCGCGGGTTTCGGTCTTGGCCGGGCCGTCCTCGCCCATCATGAAGGGCTTGGCGAGTTCGAGATACCAGTCGCAATACACATTCCAGACGAAGCGGTAGGCGGCGCCCGCCGCATCGTTGAAGCGATAGGCTTCGATGGCTTCGGTGACTTCGCGCGTCGCCTTCACGGTCTCATGCGCGATCCAGCGGTTGAGCACTTCCTTGGCTTTGGTCGGATCGAAGCCCGCCGGCAGCACGCACTCGTTCATTTCGGCGAAGCGACAGGCGTTCCAGAGCTTGGTCGCGAAATTGCGATAGCCCTCGACGCGCTGGGTCGCGAGCTTGATGTCGCGGCCCTGTGCGGCCATCGCAGCCAGCGTAAAGCGTAGCGCGTCGGCGCCGTACTGGTCGATCAGGTTCAGGGGATCGATGACGTTGCCCTTCGACTTCGACATCTTGGCGCCCTTCTCGTCGCGGACGAGAGCGTGGATGTAGACGGTCGGGAACGGCACGTCCTTCTTGAAGTGCATGCCCATCATCATCATCCGGGCGACCCAGAAGAAGATGATGTCGAACCCGGTGACCAGCACATTGGTCGGATAGTAGCGATCGACATCGACCGAGCTCTGCGGCCAGCCCAGCGTCGAGAACGGCCAGAGCGCTGACGAGAACCAGGTGTCGAGCACGTCTTCATCGCGCGTGATGAAGCCCTCGCGCTTCGCCGGATCGAGCGCCATCTCGTGGCCCTGCTCTTCCGTGATCACTTCCTGCTCGACATAATAGCCAAGTGCGTTGCCGACCGCTTCTTCCTCGGTCTCGGCGACGAACACCTTGCCGTCCGGACCGTACCAGGCCGGGATCTGATGGCCCCACCACAGCTGGCGCGAGATGCACCATGGCTGGATGTTCTCCATCCACTCGTAATAGGTCTTTTCCCAGTTCTTCGGCACGAACTCGGTCGCGCCGGTGCGCACGGCGGCGATCGCTGGCTGTGCCATGGTCTTGGCGTCGACGTACCACTGGTCGGTCAGATAGGGCTCGATGACGACGCCGGAGCGGTCGCCATGCGGCACCATATGCGTGTTGGGCTCGATCTTCTCCAGGAAGCCGAAATCTTCCAGCCGCTGCACGATGGTCTTGCGCGCCTTGAAGCGCTCCATCCCGTGCAATTCTTCGACCAGCTCCGACGCTGCTACGGGCAGTCCGCGCAGATAGTCCTCGTTGTCGGCAAGTGCGAGCTTGCCTTCGATATCGAGGATGCTGATGCGTGCAAGGCCGTGGCGGTTGCCGACTTCGAAGTCGTTGAAGTCGTGCGCCGGTGTGATCTTCACCGCGCCAGACCCCTTCTCCGGGTCGGAATATTCGTCGGCGACGATCGGGATCAGACGGCCGACCAGCGGCAGAACCACGTTCTTGCCGATCAGATGGGTGTAGCGTTCGTCATCCGGATTCACGGCGACGCCGCTGTCGCCGAGCATCGTCTCGGGACGCGTGGTCGCAACGGTGATGAACGAGGTCGGATCTTCCGGATCGAAACTCTTGCCTTCGAGCGGATAGCGCAGATGCCAGAGGTTACCCTTGACCTCGACCTGCTGGACTTCGAGATCGGAAATCGCCGTGAGCAGTTTCGGATCCCAGTTCACAAGGCGCTTGTCCTTGTAGATCAGGCCCTCGCGGTGCAGCTGCACGAACACCTTGATGACGGCCTCGGACAGGCCCTCGTCCATGGTGAAGCGCTCGCGCGACCAGTCGCAGGAGGCGCCAAGGCGCTTCAACTGATTGACAATGACGCCGCCGCTCTCAGCCTTCCACTTCCAGACGCGTTCGAGAAATGCCTCGCGTCCCATGTCGCGGCGACCGGGCTCCTGACGCTCCATCAACTGGCGCTCGACCACCATCTGGGTCGCAATGCCCGCATGGTCGGTGCCGGGCTGCCACAGCACGTCACGGCCGCGCATGCGCTCGAAGCGACAGAGCACGTCCTGCAGCGTGTTGTTCAGGGCGTGGCCCATATGCAGCGAGCCGGTGACGTTCGGCGGCGGGATCACGATCGTATAGGGCTCGGCATCCACCCGGTCCGCTCGGCCAGCCTTGAACGCGCCTTCGGCTTCCCAGGCAGCGGCGATGCGGGTCTCGATATCGGCGGGCTGATAGGTCTTTTCGATCATGACAATTCAATCAAATCAGGGGTTTTTGGCTACGGTTTTGAGGCCTGGGGCGAACGCAGGAAGCCGACGGCGCTAGAAACCCGCCAGCGCGGCTCAAGTCAACATATAGGGCTGTTTAGCCACCCCGGAGGGCCAAACGAAGGCCCCGAAAGGCCGTCGTTGCTTGTCTCGCGGGCCTAGCGGCCGCCGCCGCGTGAGACGCGCTCGATCTCGGCCTTGACGATGCGCTCGACGAGGCCCGGCAGGTTGTCGTCCAGCCAGGACTTCAGCATCGGACGCAGCATCTCCTTGACGAGATCCTCGAGGGTCCGCGCGTTGTTGCTCAGGACCGTATTGGCCAGCGCATTGAAGGCCGACTCCACGGACGACACGGTGCTGTGCGACAGGATCTGCTGCTGTGGTGCGACGGGCGGCGGATCATAGGACGGCGGGTCGAAGCGCGGTGCGGGTCGTTGGCTGCTGGCAGCGACAGCTTCGGCGAATTCGAGGTCGTCATCCGGCTCGACATGCTGGAATGCGGGTTCCGGCTCGGGGTCGGCGACCACCATCTCGTCGGTCAGTTCGAACACATCACCGTCGGGCTGCGCCGGGCGCACCTCTTCCTCGGTGGTCGCGGCTTCCAAGCTGGCCAACATCGCGTCGATGTCGTCCTGGCTGTTGGAGGCAGCAGGCTCCGGCGGCGGTGGCGCGGGCTTCGGGGCTGGCGGCGGTACTTTGGCGGCAGCAGCCTGCGCGGCTGGAATCGCCGACGGCGGGATGTCTGTCATCGCAGCAGGCTTGGGTGCAGGAGCTGGCTTGGGCGGCGGCGGAGGAGCAACTTCGGCGACGGCCGGCTTCGCTTCGTCGTCGGCGATGATACGTCGGATCGACGCCAGAATCTCCTCCATCGAGGGCTCCTGGACCTTTGCAGGTTGCGTCATGTCCGACTCCGCATCATCAACGCTCTCGTCAATATTTTACACCAGACGAGGCTGAATTTGCGGGTTGTCGTTTTGACGACCGTTCGATTCAGCGCGCAAGCCTGACTTGTCCCCAAGATCAAGCGACGCCTGACCACCAACTGTCGCGCGGAAAATGCCCAAGGAATTAGGAGAGGCATTCCGAATCGCTAAGCCAGCAATGCAAACGGTACGTCATCGGACAAATTGATTGCAAGCAAAGGGCCGCACAAGCGGCCCTTTCGATACGATATCAGGTGATATCTGAGCGCGTTAGCGCCCGTCGGGCGTACGCACGCCGACCCAGCTATCGCGCACCTGATGATAGTGCACGCTGGGGTCATACACATTGGTGTTCAGCTTCATCACCGTCGGTGACAGACGACCGACCGCGTTAAGCACCGAGTATGATGCCACCACACGATCATGCTGGGCGGTGACAAGCGCGACGCGCGCGTTCACCAGCGCCTGCTGGGCGTTCAACACGTCGAGCGTGGTGCGCTGGCCGGCCTTGGCTTCTTCGCGAACGCCGTTCAGCGCGATTTCGGAAGCCTGCACCTGCGCCTGCGCGGACGAGACCTGCGCCCTGCCCGCCAGCAACTGCCCCCAGGCCTGCACGACGCTCGCGCGGGTCTGATCGCGCACCTGCTCCAGGGCCAGACGCTGCTGGGCCAGCGTTTCCTTGGACTGACGGATCAGCGAGTATTCGCCGCCACCCTGGTAAACCGGGATCGACACCTGAGCGATGCCTGCTGCAGTCAAACCGCGCGGCTGCGTGATCGACTGGTCCCAGCCCTGCTGGATATTGGCTTGCAAGGTCACGGTCGGGAACAGCGCGCCTTCGTTGACCTTCACATTGAGGAAGCTGACATCGATACCGAACATTGCCGCGGTGACGTTGGGGTTTTCGACGAGGCCGAGATCGACGGCGCCAGGCAGCGTATTCGGAAGGAACCGATCGACGGGCGAACCCGCCTGCAGATTGCTCGGCTCGTTGCCGATGATACGGCGGAAGTTCGAGCGCGTGGTGGTGAGATTCGACTCGGCGGTCAGCAACTGGGTGCGGCCGGCAGCGAGCTGGGCTTCGGACTGCGCCACGTCGGTACGGGTGACTTCGCCGACATTGAAGCGATCGCGGGTCTGCTTCAGCGTCTGCTCGAGCACACGCACGTTGCTCTTCTGCACCTCGACCACGGCCGAGTCGCGCAGATAGTCCATGTAGATGGTCGCGGCGGAGAGCATCACTGACTGTTCGAGCACGCGCAGACCTTCGCGCGCAGCCGAAACCTGCCCCTCGGCGGCGCGTGTGCGGTTCGCCGTCTGCTGGCCGTTGTACACATTCTGGGTGATGGTCGCGCCGACAGCGCGCGGAATCTGCACGCCGTGAAGCGCGGTCGAATTACCCGCGATGCTGGTGACTGTGTCCGTGTATTGATAGCCGCCGCTTGCGGTGATCGCGACCCTCGGCCGATAACCCGACAAAGCCTGCGGCACGTTCTCGTCAGTGACGCGCACCGAAGCGCGCTGGGCATTCAATTGAGGATTGTTCTGATAAGCGCGAACCAACGCCGCTTCGATCGTGTCAGCCAGAACGGGTGACGCTCCGGCAAATGCCAGCAAAAGGGCCGCAGCTGCAGCACCGGTGAGAGCTTTTACGCCGCCCATTCTTGGTAATCCATTCATGCCGTTCACTGATCCGGGCGCACACTTATGGCGACCGAACAGATGATGTCCGTTAGCGAGTCTCCACTCACCATATTCCGCGCATCGGCGCGACGGAACCTCTCGTGGAAACTTGACAGTGAAAACTTGGCGAATGGGACATCCAAGCCACACTTGTAATTACCGCTGGCGATATTAGCGGTGCCCCGATGCCCGATAAGGCGGACAGTCAGCCCTAGAAAACGAATGCCGGGAGCTTTTCCATGCCCGGCAGAACCGGTGCGGTAGCATCGAACAGGGGGCGGGAGCCAAAATCCTCGTGGGAATGGGTCACGAGAACGGCGCGGGCGGGCTTGGTCAGGGCGAACACGCCCACCAGTTGGCCACCGGCGGCCAGCTGCTTGTAGAGCCTCGTCGGGACGATTTCCGTCGCGCCGGCCAGAACGATCAGATCATAGGGGCCGTTCGCGGCATCGCCATCGGCCGGCATGCCGGCCGCGCTGGTGACCTGCCCGGCAAACTGGGCGATCACGGCGGCCGCATAGCCCGTGGGGCAACCGACCACCAGAACCTTGTCGGTCGCCTTCACGTCGGAGGCCTGCAGCATCCGCGCCAGCACCACCGGCTTGATCAGAAAGCGATTCGGGGCGACTTCGAGGTCGAGATCGAGATAGGCCATGGCGCGCTGGCTGGCAGGAACGAATTCCTCGCGCGGCACCGCAAGCATGGCGTCGATGATGCGCAAATCGGTGACGTCGCTGGGACGCACCTGACCATCAACCATCTTCTGGCGTGCGGTCGAAAAGTCGGACATGAGCGATCCCTTGCAAACGGCTGGAAGTTCCTTTTGCAGGAATTACGGCAGCGCACAGCGGGATGCAAGGTTCGTAAAAACACAGCAGCCAACGCGCTATCGAGGCAGTCCCGAGCGCGGTTTCTGGCAGCCATTTTTGCGGAAGGATGTTTGGCTCCCCGGGCTGGATTCGAACCAGCGACCATTCGATTAACAGTCGAATGCTCTACCGCTGAGCTACCAGGGAACGTGCGAAGCTTGTTCGCAGGCCGCAGCGTATAACAAAGCGATCCGCGCTTGGAAAGCAGGAAATGCACCTCTTCCCACAGAGGCCGCCAATCGGGGAAAACTCAGAAAAAGCCTGATGTTACGGGATCTTCTTGATGCTCGGCCCGTTCCAGCCGGAACGATGTCGCATATGAGCGAAGAATAATCTTTCCAACCGTGTCGCTATTTAGTCTTATTGCACCGCAAGACTGCTCTTCGCGACGTTGAACAAGTTCCGAATCGAACGAGGTGACCGATGCCAGCCATGCACACCGACCGCGCGCTTCCGACCGACCTCAACTCCCTGCCCTTTATCAGTGATGACGAATGCGTCACCCGGCTCGCCGAAGCCGTCGAGGCGCATGACAGCGATCACCTCGACGAGGTGGCGCTCCTGATCGGGCGCCTCGCGGTGCCGATCGAAATCTAGGGGATCAGGCAGCCGGGGACCTCGTCTCGGGAGATGAGATTCCGGGAATCAAATTCCGACGCCGAGGAAGTCTCGCATCAGGTCGGGGCTGGCGTTGAGGTCGGCCGGCGTGCCTTCGAACACCACGTGGCCGTTATTGAGCCCATAAACGCGGTTGGCGAAACTCAATGCCGCCGCAACATTCTGCTCGACCACAATCATGGTACGGCCCTCGGCGGCGAGATTGCGCGAGACCTCGACGAGATCGCGCACGATCAGCGGCGCCAGCCCCTCGAACGGCTCGTCCAGCAGGATAATGCGCGCGTCACGCATCAGCGCGCGGGCAATCGCCAGCATCTGCTGTTCGCCGCCAGATAGTGTGCGTCCGGCCGATTTGCGGCGCTCCTTGAGGCGCGGAAACACGTCGTAGATGCGATCGTAGGACCACGCGTTCGGTGCCGTCAGCGCCGCGATGCGCAGGTTTTCCTCGACCGTCAGGCCGCCAAAAATGGCGCGCTCTTCGGGTACAAGCTGGACGCCCATGCCGGCGATCGCCGAGGGCGGCAGGCCCTCGATGGATTTGCCGTCGAGACGGATATGGCCGCTGCGCGGTGACAGCACGCCCATGATCGAGCGCAGCGTCGTGGTCTTGCCGGCGCCGTTGCGGCCGAGCAGTGCCACGACCTCGCCCTGCTCGACCCGGATAGACAGGTCGAACAGCACGTGGGAATCGCCATACAGCGTATTGATCTTGTCGACTTCAAGCAGGCTCATGCGCGTGCAGCCCTCCCAGATAGGCGTCTTGCACGGCCGGATTGCGCCGGATCTCGTCGGCGGTGCCGTCCGCCAGCAGCCGGCCCTCATAGAGCACGGTGATGCGCTCGGCGAGTTCGAAAATGGCGTCGAGATCGTGTTCGACGATGACGACGGTGCGCGAGCGCCCGATATCGCGAATGAAGGCGCAGGTGGCGACTCGCTCAGCCGGGCTCATGCCGGCCAGCGGCTCGTCCAGCAGCAGCACATTCGGGCTGGTCGCCAGCGCCATCCCGATTTCGAGCCGGCGCTTTTCGCCGTAGGCCAAAATATGTGCCGGCGTATCGGCGCGCTCGACGAGATTGAGCAGGCTGAGGATCGAGGCGATCTGCTCTTCGACGTCGGGAATACTGCCGGCTCCACGCAACAGATCAAAGCGCATAGGGCCGCGACGACGCGCCAGTGCCGCGATACGCAGGTTCTTGCGCACCGACAGGTTGGGAAACAGCTGATTGAGCTGATTGCTCTTGGCGATGCCGAGCTGCGCCGCGCGGCTGACGCCGACGCCCGTGATTTTCTCGCCGAACAACAGGACTTCACCGGAGGACGGGCTGACTTCGTCGAGCAGCATCTTGAACAGCGTGCTCTTGCCGGCGCCATTCGGGCCGATCACCGCATGGATCGAACCGCGGCGGACCTTGAAGGAGACGCCATCGACGGCTTTGAGACCGCCATAATGCCGCGCCAGAGATTTGGCTTCGAGTGCAATGTCGCTATCACCCGTCGCAGGTTCGGCAAGTGTCAGCCTGACCTCCTTGGGCGGCGCGACGGGATTGGTGGCGACGTCGATATTATGCGCCTCGATGGCTTCGGTTTTGGCCTCGGCGGCTCGTGCGGCAGCCAGGTTACGGCGTTCATTCCACCAATGGGAGATCTCGCCGCAGATGCCGCGGCGCAGCCCGATCACCAGAATGATGAAGGCGATGCCGAGCACCAGCTTCCACAGGATCGCAAAGCCCGGAATGAGCTGCAGATTGTCGCGCAGCCAGAGCCAGACAGCCGCGCCGACCAGCGGACCGATCAGCGTGCCGGCACCGCCGACAATGGTCTGAACGACGAGCTGTCCCGACGTCTCCAGCGAGAACGCATCCGGCGGCATGTAGCTCTGGAACGAACCGAGCAGACCGCCGGCAAGGCCCGCATAGAGCGCGGCGATGACGAAGGCCGTCAGCTTGTAGGCCGGCACGTTGTGGCCGAGCATCGCAACGCGGCCGGTGTTCTCCTTGATCGCCAGCAGGATCGCGCCGACCGGCGAGCCCACGATGCGGCGCGCCAGCACGTAGCCGAGGAAGAAGATCACCGCGAACAGGATATACATCGGCATGCCCGCGCTGATGCGGATCGCACTGGCGCCGAAGCCGAGCACCGGCACCGGCACGCCGGGGATACCGTTCTCGCCGCCGGTGTAGTCCGACAGCGGGGAATTCTCGATGAAATAGGCCATCTGGCCGAAGGCCAGCGTGATCATCGTGAAATAGATGCCGACCCGGCGCACGGCGAACCAGCCGACCAGGAGGCCGAACAGGCCGGCTGCGACGGTGCCGATCGCCAACGCCAGCCAGACGCTGTCGATGGTGTGGGACACCAGCAGATAGGCACTGACAAAACCGCCAACGCCGAAAAATGCGGCCTGTCCAAAGGACAGCAGGCCAGTCAGTCCGAACAGGATGTCGAAGCCGAGGCCGATCAGGCCCCAGTTCAACACACGTGTCAGTAGATCGGTCGAGAAACCGAGATGCGGGAACCCGATGGGTGCCACGATCAGCGTGCACAGCACCGCGAGTTCGGGAAGCCAGCCCCGCAAGCCGCCGGAACGAGGACGCATCATGCGCGGCCTTCCGAACCGAACAGGCCCTGCGGGCGCATGATCAGCAGTACCGCCATCAGCGCGTAGAGCATCACTTCCGAATAGGACGAATTGAAAGCGCTGGTCAGGCTGATGATCTCGCCGGCGATCAAGCCGCCGATGACGGCACCGGGAAACGAACCAAGGCCGCCCAGCACGATGACCACGAAAGACTGCGCCATGAAATTGGCGCCCATGTCCGGCGTCACGGCCACGACCGGCGCATAGAGCATGCCGGCAAGACCGACGGCGACAACGCCGATGGCGAAGACCAGCAGGAAGGCGCGGCGCACATTGATGCCGAGAATGCCGACCATGCCGGGATTCTCGATGCCGGCGCGAACCACGAGGCCCATCGAGGTGCGATAGAGCACGAGATAGAGACTGAGCAGCAGCCCGGCGATGATGGCGATCAGTTGCAGGCGATAAGTCGGATAGATCAGGAAGCCCATCTGGGTGGCGCCCTGCCCCCAGGACGGCACCGGCACACGCTGTGCATTGCCGCCGAAGGCTGCACGCACGCATTCGACGAGCACGATGCCCACGCCGTAAGTGACAAGGATCTGATCCTCATGCGGCCGGTCGTAGAAATAACGGATGATGATGCGTTCCAGCAAGAAGCCGAGCACCAGCATGAAGCCGCAGCCGACGACGATCGCGAGCACGAAGGACGATGTGTATTGCAGCAGCACGAAAGCGGCATAGGCGCCCACGGCGAACAGCGCGCCGTGAGCGAAGTTGAGGACGCCAAGCGTGCCCAGGATGATCGTCAGACCACTGCTGACGAGCGCCAGCAGCGTGCCGAGGGCCAGGCCGTTGAAGGCCTGCGAGATGAGGACGGGCCAGCTTGGCATGGTGATCCTTAGGTGTAGGGGCCGAGCTTGCAGCCGAAGAAGTCCGGTGCGTTCATCACGCTTTCGCCGTCGGCGATATCGACGATCTCGTAGAAGTCTTCCTTGTTCTTCATCTCGGACGGCTTCTTGCCGCGCAGGATCGGGATCGGCCGCACCATCTGATGATCTTCGGCACGGAAATAGACCTTGCCTATGGTCGTCTCGTAAGGCTGCGCCTTGGAGCTCTCCATCGCCTTGATCACATCGACCGGATTGAACGTGCCGGCGCGTTCGACCGACATCGCCCACAGATAGGTCTGCATGTAGCCGATATGCGCGCCCCAGCGCGGATAGTACTTGTTCTGCGCCAAGAAGCTTTCGACGAAGGTCTTGGCGAGCGGATAGGTGTCCTGCAGCCCCCACCAGAAATCGCAGCTGCCATAGACGCCCTGCATCAGCTCGGCGCCGAGCTCCTTGTCCTGGAACGAGGAAAGGTTCGGCACCACAAGCTTCATGCGCTTCAGCACGCCGAACTGTTCGGCTTGTTTAGTGGAGGCAACCGCGTCGCCGCCGAAAGCGATGTTGACGAAAACGTCCGCGCCGCTGTTGGCGATGTTCAGGAGCGCCGACGAATAGTCGGTGGTGCCAAGCGGCACGACTTCCTTGGCGACCTGCTTCCAGCCCTGCTCCGCCGAGAACTTGGCGAAGCTGTCATACACGGTGTGGCCATAGGTGTAGTCGGGCACCAGGAAGGCGGACTTCACATTCTTGCCGAGCGCCTTGGCGACGACCGGCGCCATCGCCTTCGCAGCCATGTAAGCATTCTGCTGCGAGCGGAAGCCGTAGCGCTGGCAGTTCTTGCCGGTGATGTCGTTGGAGCCGGCGATGCCGACCATGTACAGCACCTTCTCGCGCGACCCGAGTTCTTCGAGCGCAATGGCGCTGGCTGATGACACCGAGCCTGACACCATGATCGCCTTGTCGCGCTGGATGAATTGCGTGGCGCTCTGCACGTCAAGGTTGGGTTTACCTTCGGTGTCGGAGACCTTGTACTTGATCTGCCGCCCGAGCACGCCCTTGCCCTTGAGGCCCCACTTCTGCGCGATATCACCGCCGGCATTGATCTGCGCGATAGCCAGTTCATAACCGAGCTTAAGGTCGCCGCCGTCACCCGAAAAGACGCCGGTGAGCGGGATGGTCAGACCGACGAACACCGAATCCGCCGTGACGCCTTCCGGGAAAGTACCGATAGTGGCCGGCGATTGTGCGAACGCGCTGCCTGGAAGCATAAGGCCAGCGGCAGTGCCGACTCCTCCGAGCAAAAGCTGTCGACGGTCAAACTGCATGACACACCCTTCTGGTTCGATCACCGCCGCCATTGGCCGGTGAGCTGCGATGGGGCTGGCCCCGGCGAAGTTGAGTTTCTTGAACGGGATGCCGCCGTGGCTCTCGCGGTGCCTGCGAGATCATCGCAGGAGCCTCATTCATGGTCACTCGCTGAACCCGAAATACCGGCAGCGTCGCGTCCGCAAAGTGAGAGAGAACGGATCGTTCTTTGTTCCCGTCAGGCTAGGTTGCTTCGGATCGCGCGGGGTATAGACAATCCTGCAAAGGGCCTTGCAGACTGGTTTTTCCACCGCGACATCGCGTCCCGGGTATGGTTTGCTGGCACAGCTCTTGCTGATTGTCTTGGATGGAAAATTTCAAAGCTCTCGATTGGGATGACCTCAAGGTCTTCATTCACGCAGCCCGCGGCGGCAGCCTGGGCAATGCGGCCAAGCGCCTTCGGGTTGATCAATCCACCATCAGCCGCCGGATCGCGCATCTCGAGAGCACCTTGGGCGTGGCGTTGTTCGAGCGATTGCCGTCCGGATTGAAGGTCAACGAGACCGGCGACCGCCTGCTCTGCCATGCCGAGCGCATCGAGAGCGCCGTGATCGCCATGCGGGAAGACGTGCAATGCGGCGGCAGCCGTATGGCTGGCCGGGTCCGCCTTGCCACGATGGAGGGCATCGCCTCGCTCTACCTCGCCTACCGTTTCGTCGAATTGCGCAAACAGCATCCCGACCTGACCGTCGAACTACTGACGTCACCGCAGAGCGTCTCAGTGAATCGTCGCGAGGCCGATCTGTTTCTGAGCTTCTTCCGCCCGACCGGTCAGGGCATGGTCTCGGAGCGTATCGGCTGCTTCCAACTTGGGCTCTATGCGTCGCAGAGTTACCTGGACGCACACGGCATGCCCAAGAGCGCATCCGAGCTCACGGAGCACAGCTTCGTCACCTATATCGACGACCAGATCCAGCTCGACTCGGTGCGCTGGCTCGATGACATCATCAAGAGCCCGCCGGTCTCGTTCCATTCCAACAGCATGTGCGCGCAGATGAACGCTGCGGCCGGCGGTGTCGGGCTCGTGCTGCTGCCGAGTTTTGCCACGGCGCGCCGTCCTGACCTGATCCCGGTGCTGCACGACAAGCTGTCGACCACGCGCGAGCTGTGGATCAACGTCCATAACGATCTGCAATTCGTGCCGCGCATCCGCGCGGTATCGAGCTTCCTGAAGTCGACCTTCAAGGCGGATCCCCTGATGCAGGCCAGCACCAGGGGCCGCAAGATGCTGGATACGCTGCTGGAGACCGACACACCCGTTACCGAGCAAACAGTTTGATGTTACCGCGCACCATCTGGTCAGTGCCGGGAAACCCCACACCTGATTCAATGAGGTAAACGCCGCGGTAACCATGACGGGTCTGACGTGTGGATCGGTACAATTTGAACGATCCATTCAACAGCCCAACAAAGGCTTTGCGTCAGATTGCTCCCAAGACAGGGAGCTAAAAGATGAGCGAAGCCGAATTTGACTATCTGCTGGAGACCGTCCGGGCCGAAATCGAGGCCGATGTGCGGGACGATCTGCGCAGCCAGGAAATGTTCTTCGCCCCGATTCCGACCGCTGCGAACGACAATGACGGCCCCTGGCCGCTGATCCCGTTTCCGGATGGCTGGCAGGCCTCCTGCTGATCTTGTGTCGGTATGTCGGACCCCATGAAAGATTTCAGCCGGGCATTGCCTAAATGGCGAACGGTCTGTAACTAACCCGCTATGGGGCCATGTGGCGGAATGGTTACGCGCCGGTCTGCAAAACCGTTTATTCGGGTTCGATTCCCGACGTGGCCTCCATCAATCCAATCAATAAATTAGCCTGCCAGACCCGCGATCGGGGCGCGACTGCTATGAGTGGTGCGCTGCAACACTTCGCTTGGCACGATTGGAGTATTGATCGTAGCATCCTGCCAACCCTAGGGGGCACGATGAACATCCGGGTCTTGATCGCCACGTTGCTGATGACCTCGCCAGGCTGGGCCCAGGCCAAACCGCCCGTTCCGGTCCGCACCGATCCTTGCGCGCCGATTGGCCGGACCGCCGACGGCCAGTTGGTCTATTCCATGAAGTGCGAGAAGTTGCCGGTTCCGGTGGTGCCGCCGCAGGCCGCAGCCCCGGCACCGCCTCCCGCACCCGTCGCGGAAGAAGCGCGCGGGGGACTGTTCCGCAACCCGTTCCCGTCGCTCGTGAGACCGTCATCATCGAGTGACGAGCGTGAAGCCGGTGTCGGTCCACCGCCCGGCAGCCGATAGGCCGGGATCAATCAAAACCGAACGCGATCAGGCGTGCTTCTTACGCCGCCAGTCGCGCTTGGGTTTGGGCTTTGGCGCCAGTTCCGGCATGACGGTCTGGGCTTCGCGATATTTCGCCAACATTCGCTCGAAAGCCTCGTTCAGCGTCGCTTCGATATCCGGCTTCCGTTCGAGGCTAGCCAGCAGCATCCCCGCGGCTTCGATGGTCGACAGGCCGTCCTTGCGTGGTTCGCGGCGCAGCTTGCCGTAGAGCGATGGTTTGGCCGGTCCAAGAATGACGCGCTGGCATTTCAGCATCCAGGCATTCCGCCACCACAGCGCCTTGGCCTGGCTCCAGGTGCCGTCGAGCAGCACGATACCCTGGATGTCTTTCAGCAATGCGCGCTGGTTTTCCTCGGCCTGACCCTTGCGGTCGATGGCCAGAATATCCCGGTCGGTCTCGAAGTCGGAGACCTTGGCCGAGCCGAGATACAGGATCGCCCAGCGGGCGGGATCGGCGACCGGCTTGCCCAGCGCCTTGGCGAGGCTCGGCCAGGACAGGCCGATCTTGACCGTGGCCTTCTTGAAATGTAGCGCTGCGACGCGGGCGGTGGCCAGCGCCCTGTCCTGCTCCTGCGGATGCTGCAGGATCAGGAGTTCAATCTTGTTGTCGATGGGCGTGATGCTGTCGCAGATGCACAGCGGCATCGGCTTTTGGCAATGCGGACATTCCGGGATCGCCTCGGCGACCTCGGCGGCTTGCAGATCTGATTTCTTGGACATTGCCCGCTATACGCCGCGCGGCCCGAGGCTTCAACCGCCGTAACGCCCGGATCTGGCTATTCAGCCGGGGCCGGCACCGGCGCCGGGCGGAAGCGGTTACGCAACCGGTCGATCAGGAGATAGATCACCGGCGTCGTGTAAAGCGTCAGCACCTGCGAGACGAACAACCCGCCGATGATGGTGATGCCCAGCGGGCGGCGCAGTTCCGTGCCCGGCCCGGTCGCGACTACCAGCGGGATCGCGGCGAACACCGCGGCCAATGACGTCATCAGGATCGGGCGGAAACGCACGGTGCAGGCCTCGAAGATCGCCTCGGCGGGCGACAATCCACGATGCCGCTCCGCCTCGATGGCGAAATCGACCATCATGATTCCGTTCTTCTTGACGATGCCGATGAGTAGAATGATGCCGACGAAGGCGATCACGGTCAGCGGCGTGTTGGTGATCTGCAACGCCAGCAACGCGCCAAGTCCCGCCGAGGGCAGCGTCGAGATGATGGTCAGAGGATGCACCAGGCTCTCATAGAGCACGCCCAGCACGATATACATCGCGATGAGTGCGCCGAGGATCAACAGCGGCTGCCGCCCCGTCGTCTTGCTGAAGTCACCGGCATTGCCGTCGAAGCCGCCGCGGATGCCTTCCGGCATATGCAATTCGTCGACCGCGCGCTGGATGTTGCCTGTCACGGCATCGAGCTGCACGCCGGGCAGCGTGTTGAACGACACCGTCGTGGACGGGAACCCCTGCGAGTGGAACACCGCCAGCGCCGACAATGTGCGCGACATGCGCACAACCGCCGACAGCGGCACCTGCGACCCATTCAGGCCTGCGACATAGATACGATCGAGATCGGACGGATCGTTCTGGAATTTCGGATCGATTTCCAGCACCACCTTATACTGGTTGCGCTGGGTGTAGATCGTCGAGATCTGTCGCTGCGAGAACGCGTTGTTGAGCGCGTTATCGATGTCCTGCACCTTGACGCCGAGGCTCGATGCCATCTTGCGGTCTATGGTCAGCGTCAATTGCAATCCGCCGGGATCGCGGTCGCTCGACACGTCGGTGATGCCCTCGACGCTCTCCAGCCGTTTGCCCACCAGCGGTGCCCATTTCTGCAGGAGATCGAGATTGGTCGAGGTCAGCGTGTATTGATAATTGGAATCGCTCTGGCGCCCGCCGGCACGCAGATCCTGCGCCGCGAACATGAAGAGACGGATACCCGGGACCGCGCTGAGCTTCGGACGCAAGCGGTTGATGACGTCTTCAGTCGATGCTCCATTGCGCTCCTCTGGTGGTTTCAAGGCGATAAACATCGTGCCGCGGTTGGCGCCGCCGCCGCCCGGGCCGCCAGTGCCGCCAAGCGACGAGCCAACACTGGCCACGCCCGGATCGGCCAGCACGAGATCAGCCATGTGCTGCTGCAATCCGAGCATCGCCTGAAACGAGACGTCGGCCGATGCGCGCGTTGCACCGATGACGAAGCCACTGTCGTCGTTCGGGAAAAAACCTTTCGGCGTCTTGATATAGAGTGTGACCGTCAGCGCGATGGTGGCGAAGAACACCACCAGCGTCAGGAATGGAAAACCCAGCACCACATGCAGCGTGCGCTCATAGAACGCCACGATGCGCGATAGCGTGCCTTCGACAATGCGGTCGAAACGGTTTTCGGTGCTCGACAGACCGCTCTTGATATATTGCGCGCAGATCATCGGTGTCACCGTCAGCGACACCAGCGTCGAGACGATAATCGAGAATGTCAGCGTCAACGAGAATTCGCGCAGCAATCGGCCGACCAGACCGTCCATGAAGATCAGCGGGATGAAGGCGGCAATCAACGACAGGCTGATCGACAGCACCGTGAAGCCGATCTGCCTGGCGCCGGCGAGCGCCGCCTGCATCGGCGCCATGCCCTCTTCGAGATTGCGGTACATGTTCTCGATCATGACGATGGCGTCGTCGACCACAAAGCCGACAGAGATCGCCAGCGCCATCAGCGACAGATTGTTGATCGAGAAGCCGGCCAGCCACATGCCAACGCAGGTGCCCGCCAGCGCCAGCGGCACCGAGACGCCGGCTGCGATGGTCGGCGTGCCACGACGCAGGAACAGGAACACCACGGCCATCACCAGTACGGCCGTGGCAAACAGCGTCCACTCCATGTCCTCGACCGAGGCGCGAATGGTACCGGTGCGGTCGGTCAGAACCGAAATCTCGATCCCGGCAGGAATCCATTGTTTCAGATCGGGGATCAGCGCTTTCACGCGATCGACGGTGTCGATGACGTTGGCGTCGCCCTGCTTGGTGATCTGGATCAGCACCGCCGGCTGCTTGTTGAACCAGGCAACCGAGCGGCTGTTGCGCGTCGCATCCTGAACATCGGCGACATCAGACAACCGCAGATAATTGCCGTTCGAACTCTTGACGATGATCTCGCGAAACTCTTCCGCCGTGCGCATCTGAGGATTCATCGAGATCGTCTCGCTCTGCCGCGATCCCTGGAAGATACCGACAGGACCAAGCGGATTGGCATTGACGATGGCGGTGCGCACGTCGTCGGTGGCAATCCCGGCATTCGACAGCGCGACCGGATTGAGCTGGATGCGCACTGCGGGCTGATCGGCGCCGCTGGCAGTGACTTCGCCGACCCCCGGCACTTGCGACAGCCGCTGTACGATCACGGTGTCGGCGACGTCGTAGATCGCGGACGCGGACATCGTTGGCGACGTCAAAGCGAGAATGAAGACAGGTGCCGCTGACGGATTCGCCTTGCGGAACGTGGGTAGCGTCGGAAGATCGGTCGGCAGATCCGCCATGGACGCGTTGATCGCGGCCTGCACGTCACGCGCGGCGCGATCGACATCGCGGCCGATGGCGAATTGCAACTGGATACTGGTCGAGCCCAGCGAACTCGTTGAGGTGATCTGATCGAGGCCGGCGATGATGCCCAGACGTCGTTCCAGCGGCGCGGCAACGGTCGCCGCCATGATCGACGGATCGGCGCCGGGACGCGACGCCTGCACACGGATCATCGGGAAATCGACATTGGGCGTCGCTGCGACCGGCAGGAAGTGATAAGCGACGACGCCGAGAAGAAACAGTCCGATCGCCAGCAACGTAGTGCCGACCGGCCGCATGATGAATGGCGCTGAGATGGAGATGGAAGCCACTAGGGCGGCCCCCCTGCTCCCGCCGTTCCGGCTGCACCTGCGACGGGCGGTGCACTCTTCTCGAACCGGCGATTGATGCGATCCAGCGCCAGATAGATCACCGGCGTGGTGTAGAGTGTCAGTATCTGGCTGAGCAGCAGACCGCCGATGATCGACACACCGAGCGGGAAGCGCAGCTCTGCGCCGGTGCCGCTTTCGATCGCCAGCGGCAACGCACCAAACAATGCCGCCAGCGTCGTCATCATGATGGGCCGGAACCGCAGCAGACAGGCTTCGACGATCGCCGCTTCCGGTGCCGTGCCGCGATTGCGTTCGGCATCCAGCGCAAAGTCGATCATCATGATCGCGTTCTTCTTGACGATGCCCATCAGCAGGATGATGCCTATCAAGCCAATGACGGACAGGTCCTGTCCGGTCAGCATCAGTGCGAGGATCGCACCGACGCCCGCCGATGGCAGCGTCGAGAGAATCGTAATCGGATGAATGTAGCTCTCATAGAGCACACCGAGCACAATATAGATCGTCACCAGCGCCGCGAGGATCAGCCAGGGCTGCCCTGACAGCGACTTGGAGAATTCCGCAGCATCGCCGGAGAACATCCCGACAATGCTGGTCGGCATGCCGATCCGGGTCTCGATCTTCTTCACTTTGTCGACCGCATCGCCGAGCGCCTCGTTAGGTCCGAGGTTGAAGCTGAGCGAGATGGCAGGGAATTGCGCCTGATGCGAGATCGCCAGTGGCGCCGTGGTACGCGTCAATGTAGCTACGGCAGACAGCGGCACCTGCGCGCCGGCCACACCCGGCAGATACAGTTTCGACAGCACATCGGGATCGCGCTGCTGTGACGGCAATGCCTCCAGCACAACGCGGTACTGATTAGCCTGTCCGTAGATGGTCGAAATCTGGCGCTGCGCGAAGGCGTCATTCAGCGTGTCGGTGACGCCCTGCAAATTGACGCCGAGCTGACCGGCGCGCTGCCGGTTGATATCGAGCGAGGCCCGCAATCCGCCGGTCTGCGCTTCCGAGGACACATCGCGGAACATCGGATCGCGGCGCAATTCGGTGACCAGCTTCTGCGACCATTCGGTCACCTGCGCAGCGTCGGTCCCTGTCAGCGTATATTGATACTGCGAGCGGCTCGCTTGCGTGCTGATCTGGATATCCTGCACGGGCTGGAAATATACGGTCATGCCTGGGATCGCCGCAACGCGATCCTTGAGTCGCGCGATCACAGCATTCATGTCATCCTTGCGCTCGCCGCGCGGCTTCAGGGTCATCACCAGCCGACCGACATTGGTGGTTGGATTGACCGAGCCGCCGCCGATCACCGAGATGATTCCTGTCACATCCGGATCGGCCTGGATCGCCGCCGCCGCCGCGCTCTGCCGGCTCTGCATTTCCGTGAAAGACACGTCGGCGCCAGCCTCCGTCACGGCCGTGATCGAGGCGGTGTCCTGCAGCGGCAGGAAGCCCTTGGGGGCGATGACATAGAGGCCGAGCGTCGCGACGATGGTCAGGAACGTGACGACCAGCGTCGCCGGCTGATGCTGCAACACCCACAACAGCGTGCGGTGATAGAATGCCACCATACGATCGATGAAGCGGCTGACGGCGCCCAAGCCGGGCACCTGCCATTCATCCTTGGTGTGCTTCAAAAGCCGCGAGCACATCATCGGCGTCAGAGTCAGCGAGACCACGGCGGACATGACAACGGCGATGGTCAGCGTCATCGCGAATTCACGGAACATGCGGCCCACAAGACCGGACATGAACAACAGCGGGATGAAGACAGCGATCAGCGACACCGTCAGCGAGATCACCGTAAAGCCGATTTCGCTGGCGCCAGCCAAAGCTGCCTGCATCGGGCTCTCGCCCTCTTCCATGTGACGGACGATGTTTTCGATCATCACGATGGCGTCGTCGACCACGAAGCCGGTGCCGATGGTCAGCGCCATCAGGCTGAGATTGTCGAGGCTGAAGCCGGCGAAATACATCACGCCGAAGGACGTGATCAGCGACAACGGCAGCGCCACGCCGGCAATCAGCGTTGCCCGCAGCGATCGCAGGAACAGCAGCACCACCAAAGTCACGAGGATGACGGACAGCACCAGCGTGAATTGCACGTCATGGACCGAGGCGCGAATGGTCACGGTGCGGTCGCTCACGATGGTCAGCTTGACGCCGGCCGGCATCGAGCGCTGTACCTTCGGAATTTCCTCGCGGATCTGGCGAACGACCTCGATGACATTTGCACCGGGCTGACGCTGGATCTCGATAATGACGGCAGGCGTGCCTTGATACCAGCCGCCAGTGCGGTCGTTTTCCAGCCCATCGACGATCTGCGCGATGTCACCGATGGTGACGGGCGATCCGTTGCGGTAAGCGATGATGATCGGCCTGTACGCATCCGCGGCAACGATCTGATCGTTAGCCGCAATCGTGTAGGCTTGCTGCGCTCCGTCGAGCGAGCCCTTGGGGCCCGACACATTGGCGCCGGCAATCGCCGTACGGAGGTCTTCCATCGCGATGCCATAGGCAGCGAGCCGCGCCAGATCCGCCTGCACCCGCACCGCCGGCTTCAAGCCGCCCAACACGGCAACGCGGCCGACACCCGAGATCTGGCTAAGCCGCTGCGCCAGCAATGTATCGGACAGATCGCTCATCGATCGCAGCGAGATGGTGTCCGAGGTCAGCGCCAGCGTCATCACAGGTGCATCAGCCGGATTGACCTTCGCGTAAACCGGCGGATATGGCAGGTTTTTCGGCAGCACACCGGCGGCCGCATTGATCGCCGCCTGTACGTCCTGGGTCGCGCCATCGATATCGCGGTTGAGATCGAATTGCAGTGAGATCTGGCTGACGCCGAACGAGCTCGTCGAGGTCATCGATGACAGCGACGGAATCTGTCCGAGCTGACGCTCCAGAGGCGCAGTGATCAGCGACGCGGTCACTTCGGGGCTCGCGCCCGGCAATTGCGTCGATACCTGCACGGTCGGGAAATCGACCTGCGGCAGCGCCGATACCGGAAGCCCGAAGTAGCCAAGCGCGCCACCGATCAACAACGCGATGCCGAGCAGCGACGTCGCGATGGGCCGGCGGATGAAGGGTTCCGAGACGCTCATGACTGTGCGCTCTTTGGTATCGAAATCATCAACTCAAGCGATCGATCGTGCGAACATCATGGCTACTTCGCTCCCGATGGCGCAGCGCTCGGGCTGGCTGGAGGCGGCGTCTGGCCAATCGGCGCCTGCGGATTGCCCTGGCCACCCGCTCCACCCGAATTCTGGCCGCGCTTGCCACGACGCTCGCCAGCATCGTTGCCCTTGCTACCTCCCCGCTTGCGCGGCGCGAGATCTGCGGTCGGCTCCTGATCGTTGGTGCCGACAGAAACCTTCGATCCTTCTGCGAGATTGGCAAAGCCCGTAGTGACAACACGCTCGGTCGCCGAAAGGCCCTTGGCGATGACGGCCGTGGTCTCGTTCTGTTGCGTCACGGTGACCGGCACCGCTTTGACGATGTCGCCCTCCTCGATCACGTAACTGAACGTGCCGGCGGGACCGCGTTGCACGGCCGAGGTCGGCACCACCATCGCATCCTTCAGCGTCTCGACTTTCAGCCGCACATTGACGAACTGACCGGGCCAGAGCTGATAATTCGGGTTCGGGAATTCGGCCTTCAGCTTTACGGTGCCCGTGGTGGTATCGACCTGATTGTCGATGCCGGTGAGCGTACCGGTGTCGATGACGGTGACGCCGTCATTGCCGAACACGTCGACCATCAGCGTGCCCTTGGCAGCAGCGGCATTGGCGCGGACGATCTGCTGCTGCGGCAGGCTGAACAGTACGGCGATGGGCTGCAGCTGCGTGATCACCACGAGGCCCGTGGTATCGGAGGCGTGGATGATGTTGCCCTGATCGACCTGTCGCAGACCGGCGCGGCCGGAGAGCGGCGCGATGATTTTGGTGTAGCTCAGCGTTGCGGCGGCATTGTCGATTGCCGCCTGATCGGCATTCACCAGCGCTTCCTGCTGGGCGACGAGCGACTTCTGGGTATCGGCCTGCTGCTTGGAGCCAGCGTTTGACGTTGCAAGCTGCTGGTAGCGGATCAGGTCGAGCCGCGCATTGGCCAGCGTCGCCTCGTCCTGCGCCTTCTTGGCGACGGCCTGATCGTACAGTGCCTTGTAGAGTACCGGATCGATCTCGCCGAGCACGTCGCCGGCCTTGACGTCCTGGCCTTCCTTGAAATTGACCTTGATCAGCTTGCCGTCGACCTGCGCGCGCACGGTGACGTTGTTCAACGCCTTTACCGAACCGACACCATCGAGATAGACCGGCACGTCCTGGATCTTCGGCGTCGCTGCCAGCACCGGTACGGTCATCATGTCCGGCCTGAAGCCGCTGCGGCCGGCCGTCTGCCGCTGCTGGAACGCATTCCAGCCGATATAACCGAGCCCGCCGAGGATCAGCAGGGTCACGGCGATCGACACAGTACGGCGGCGCGCCTTGCCGGCGACCTTGGCAACACCGTCGCCCGTCGCTTTCGCGGCCTCTTTCAACTCCGGCTTAAAGAGCATTGACCGGTCTTTCCATTTTCGGCTCCCAGCCGCCCCCCAGCGCCTGATAGAGGCTGATGATCGCCTGTAGCCGCGCCAGTTGCGCCTGCGACAGGACATCTTCCGCCTGGAACAGCGTCAGCTGGGTGTTTAGCACAGTTACGATGTCAGCGGTTCCAGCGCGCAATTGCTGCTCGGACAGCTCGAAGGCCCGCTTCGACGCCCGGACCACCTCGCGCTGTAGCCGCAGCCGCTCGGTGGTCTGGCGGATCGCGACCAGCGCGTTATCGACGTCGGCAAAGGACTGCACGACCGTCTTGCGATAGGTCTGCAGCAGCTCGTCCTGCCGCGCCTGGGTCAGCTCGAAATTGCCCTGAATGCGCCCGCCATCGAAAATCGGCTGGGTCAGGCCGCCGACGAGGCTGAAGAAGGCGGCATTGGGCTGAAACAGCGAGGCCAGCGCAGCGCTCTGATAGCCTCCCGAGCCGGTGAGCTGGATCGAGGGGAAGAACTGCGCCCGGGCGCTGCCGACATTGGCCGTGGCCGAGGCCAACTGCGCTTCCTGCCGGCGGATATCCGGCCGCTGGGTCAATAGCTCTGACGGGAGACCGGGCGTGACGCGCGGGGCTGCGATAGTGTTCAGCGAGCCGCCGGCCACGCGCACGCTCTCAGGGGGCCGGGACACCAGCGTGGCGAGCGCATTGATGTTCTGCGCCAGCGTGGTCCGCAGCGGCGGCACCGCGGCGCGCTGATTGGCCAGCACGCTTTCCTGCTGCGCGACATCAAGATCGGTGCCGGTGCCGGCACTGAAGCGCTGTTTGATCGCATCGAGGATGCGCTGCGCGCTGGCGATGTTGCGCTCCGCCGTACGAATGCGGTCCTGCGAGGTCAGCACCTGGAAATAGGCATTGGCGACGGCCGCCATGGTGGTCAGCGCCACCACGTCGCGGTCGAAGCGATTGGCAGTCGAGGTTTCTTCCGCAGCCAGCGCCGCGTCACGGTTCTTGCCCCAGAAATCGATCTCGTAACTAGCCGAGAGCGAGGCCGAATAGGTCACCACCTCGCGGCCGCCATTGGTCAGGCCGCTGGAACTGGAGCCCGAAGTCCGCGAATAGGTTTCCTGCCCACCGCCGCTCACGCTGGGCAGCAGCGCGGCGCCGGTGATTCGGGCCTGCGCATCGGCCTGCATGATTCGCGATGTTGCCGCAGCGATATCGAGGTTGACTGTCTGGGCCTCCTCCATCAGCTGCGTCAGTTCCCTGGAACGAAAGCCGCGCCACCAGTCCAGTGTCGGCGTGGCGCCGTTCGGATTGGCCAGCCGTGCCGCCTTGTAGCCCTCGGGAATATCGAGGGCCGGATCAGGCAGATCCTTGGTCAAAATGCAGCCTGCCGAACTGGCAACAACGGCAAAGGCGACGACCGAACGCCCGATCTTTTTCGCGAACACAAGATTCACCGCACGAACATCCGGACAAGGCTCCGCCGAGCGCGCTTTGCGCCGAGATTCGGGGCGTTGAGGTATGCAGCCTGAGACACGTTCACCGGGTGATGCTTGGTCAATGAAACGAGCCCGCATTGTAGCGGCCCAATCATCCTGCGGACAGTGTTCTTACGTGTCGCAACGTGCAAGCGGCATAGATGCGACATACCCGCGAATGAGCGGATTTGCACAGATTCCCCCGATTTTATCGAGCTTTTTGGCCGCTGACAGAAGCGCTCGACAGGTCAGGCTTACGAAGATTTCATGTGTTCATTTGTTGCTAACGCCAAGTTCGCGCTCCCCTGCGCCATTTTGAAACCTGCCGGGAATACCAACCGTAACTTGGTCACGAATTGGCCACAGGGGACTTGGAATGCGCGTCGCAGTCATCGGAACGGGAATTGCCGGCAATGCCGCCGCATGGGCACTGTCAAAGCGCTATCCCGTCACGGTCTACGACCGCGAACTCCGCCCGGGCGGCCACAGCCACACCGTGAGCGTCGATTATGACGGCACCCAGGTCGCCGTCGATATCGGGTTCATTGTCTATAACGAGCTCAATTACCCCGACCTCACCGCGATGTTCGACCATCTTGGCGTCGAGACCGTGGAAAGCTGCATGAGTTTCGCGGTCACCGCCGATGGCGGGCGGTTCGAATGGAAGGGCGGCGGCGATACATGGGCGGATACGGCCAAAGGTCTGTTCGCACAGCCGAGCAATCTGTTCTCGCCCTCCTATCTGCGGATGCTCAAGGATATTCTGATCTTCAACGAGCAGAGCGTGAAGGATCGTGCCGAAGGCCTGCTCGGCGATATGTCGCTCGGCCAGTATTTCCGCTGGCGCAAATTCGCGCCGCGTCTGTTGACCGACTACCTGGGGCCAATGGGTGCCGCGATCTGGTCCGCACCAGCCGACGAGATTCTGGATTTTCCGGTAGAGAACTTCATCGCCTTTTTCAGCAATCACCGCCTGCTGCAATATGATCGCCCGGTTTGGCGCGCGGTCAAAGGCGGCAGCAAGACTTACGTCGAGAAGCTCACGGCCGCATTCGGCGATCACCTGCGCCTCGGCTGCGCGGTGACCGCGATCGAGCGCACCGCGCATGGGGTTGTGGTCCACGACAGCCACGGTCGCCGCGAGACCTACGACCATGTCGTCGTCGCCGCGCATAGCGACCAGGCGCTGGCGATGTTGTCAGACCCGAGCGCCGACGAGAGCGCCATTCTCGGCGACATCGGGTATGCGCCGAACATCGTCTACCTGCATCGCGATGCTCGTTTGATGCCAAAGCGCCAGAATGCCTGGGCATCCTGGAACTTCCTGCGCTGGCAGCGCGAAGGAAGCCACGTCAACGACGTCGCAGTGACCTACTGCATGAACCGGCTGCAAGGCATTGCCGACGACAAACCGCTGTTCGTCAGCCTCAATCCGCCGTTCACACCGGATCCCGATCTGACCTTCGGGCGTTATATGTGCGAGCATCCGCAATACAATGCCAAGGCGTTTGCGGCGCAGAAGCGCCTCGACGAGATCCAGGGTAAGCGCCACACTTGGTTCTGCGGTGCATGGACCGGCTATGGTTTTCACGAGGACGGATTGCGCTCCGGTCTGGCCGTGGCCGAAGCGTTAGGTGCAACCGTGCCATGGCGGGCGCCGCCGCCGGAACTCGCCGAAGCCGCGGAGTAACGATGCGTAACGTCGTGACCAGCACAACAGCGAAATCGGGCCCAGTAGATGCAGCGGCGGCGCTGTATTTTGGGAATGTGATGCATGCGCGGCTCAAGCCGATGGGCCATCGCTTCAGCTACCGCGTGATGAGCATGTTGATCAATCTCGACCGTCTGGATGACGCGGACAGGATATCACCGCTATTCGGCGTCAATCGTGCCGCGCTGTACAGCTTTCGCGAGTCCGATCATGGCGATCGCCATGGCTCGTCACTGCTTGCGTTTGCGCAGCGCTGTGCGCGGGAGCGTGGCATCGACCTGACCGGCGGACGCGTGGAATTGCTGTGTTACCCTCGCCTGCTCGGTTACACGTTTAATCCGCTCTCGACCTATTTCTGCAGCCGCGCCGATGGCGAGCTTGCTCTGATCATCTACGAGGTCCGCAACACCTTTGGCGACATCCACTCCTACGTCCTGCCGATTCAGCCAGGCGAACAAACAGACGCTGGTATCCGGCAGGAGCAGGACAAGCTGTTTTACGTCTCCCCCTTTATCGATATGCCGATGCGCTATCACTTCCGTGTCTCACCTCCTGGCGATGACGTGAAGTTGCGCATCCTGGAGACCGACCCGGAGGGGCCGATCCTCGCCGCGACCTTCAATGGCAAGCGGCGCGCGCTGACTTCGGGCGCGCTATTGCGCTCGTTCTTCGCGCTTCCGCTGGTGACCGTTAAGATTATGGCCGCCATCCATTGGGAGGCGATGCGCCTGTGGATCAAGGGCGCCCGATTTGTGCCGCATGAAGCAAGCTCTGCAAGAAATACCGGCTTGGCGAGCAAGCAAAGCCGCGCTTATACTCCCACAAAATCGTCCGCGCTGTGATTGGATTTCGCAACGCACAAAGACGATCCTGTCCGACAAAAGAGCGGCGGCCACATCAATCCTGCGACTTGAATGCGGACACAGAACCACGAACTCCCCTGGATCTGCGCATGTCTGACCTGATCGTTCTCACTCCGGAAAATGTCGACAAGATGCTGCCGGATCTGCCGCGCATCGTCCGGCTGGCATTGGGCTTCGGTTCGCGTCTGCGGCGCGGCACTCTCGACGTGACTTTGCCCGATGGCCGGCGTGTCCGCCTCGGCGGCATGGAACCCGGTCCCGCCGCGGAGATGACGATCACCAGTTACGCTTTCGCGTCGCGCTTACTCAATGGCGGTGATATCGGCATCGCGGAAGCCTATCTGCACGGCGAATGGGACACGCCGGATCTCACGCAATTCCTGTATCTGTTCTGCGTCAATCACGATCTCATTCAGGCGATGCTCGGCAACAATCCGCTGATGCGCTTCGTGCAGATTGTTCGCCACTGGTTCAACCGCAACACCAAGCGGCAAGCTCGCAAGAACATCTACGCGCATTACGACATCGGCAACGCGTTCTATTCCGCGTGGCTCGATCCGAGCATGACCTATTCGTCTGCGATTTTCGAAGACGGTACGCAGGATCTCACCGCCGCGCAAAACAACAAATATCGCCGGCTTGCAGAAGCGATCGATCTGAAGCCCGGCCAGAAGGTGTTGGAGATCGGCTGCGGCTGGGGTGGCTTTGCCGAATATGCCGCGAAGAACTACGGCGCGCATGTCACCGGTCTCACCATCTCGACCGAGCAGCGCGATTTCGCACGCAAGCGGATGCAGGACGCGGGCCTCGGCGATCAGGTCGAAATCAAGTTTCAGGACTATCGCGACGAACGCGGCCAGTATGACCGCATCGCTTCGATCGAGATGATCGAGGCTGTCGGTGAACAGTTCTGGCCGCAGTATTTCTCACAATTGCGCGACCGTCTGCTGCCGGGCGGATTGATCGGTATCCAAGCCATCACGATCCAGGACAAGTTCTTCCAGACCTATCGGCGCGAGGTCGACTTTATTCAGCGCTACGTCTTTCCCGGCGGCATGCTGCCGTCGCCGGAAATCCTGAAATCCCTCGGGGCCAGATACGGCGTTCCTGTCATCAAGGAGCGCATATTCGGACTGGATTATGCCAAGACGCTGGCAACCTGGAGAGATAGTTTCCGCGCGGCCTGGCCAAGCCTGACGCCCCTCGGTTTCGACGACCGGTTCCGGCGGTTGTGGGAATACTACCTGGCCTATTGCGAGGCCGGTTTCCTGTCGGGGAATATCGACGTTCGCCAAGTCGTATTCGCAAAAGCCCCTTGATCGCACTCTGGAATTTCCGCACTGCGGCACCAAATGGGCGAGGCGAACGCTCCCTTGTATGGCCCTGCGGCCTCCACTAGGGTCGCGCCAGACCGACAACCCGAGCGAAGATTTCAGCATCATGACCTTCAACAAAGACGTCGTCGAAGCCATTGGCAACACGCCTCTGATCAAGCTGAAGCGCGCATCCGAACTGACTGGCTGCACCATTCTCGGCAAGGCCGAATTCATGAATCCAGGCCAGTCGGTGAAGGACCGCGCCGGCAAATGGATGATCCTTGAAGCCGAGAAGCGTGGCGATCTCAAGCCCGGCGGTCTCATTGTCGAGTCGACCGCGGGCAATACCGGTATCGGTCTTGCCGTGGTGGCGAGCGCGCGCGGCTATCGCACGCTGATCGTGATCCCGGAGACGCAGAGCCAGGAAAAGAAAGATATGCTGCGGCTCAACGGCGCCGAACTGATTGAAGTGCCGGCGCTGCCGTTCGCCAATCCGAACAACTATCAGCATGTCGGACGACGGCTCGCAGATCAGCTGCGCAAGACCGAGCCGAACGGCGTTCTATTTGCCGACCAGTGGAACAATCTCGACAACGCCAAAGCCCATTACGAATCGACGGGCCCCGAGATCTGGGAGCAGACTGGCGGCAAGGTGGACGGCTTCATCTCGGCAGTCGGCACCGGCGGCACGCTGGCCGGCACGACCCGCTACCTGAAGGAAAAGAACAACAACATCGTTACGGCCTGCGCCGATCCAAATGGCTTTGCGATGTATAACTGGTTCAAGCATGGCGAAGCCAAGTCCACGCCCGGCGATTCCATCACGGAAGGCATCGGGATTGGCCGCGTGACGCCGGTCATCGAGACCGCGAAAGTCGATACCGCCTTCCTGATCCCTGACGAGGAAGCCGTCGCCGTCATCTATGACCTGCTCCAGCACGAAGGCCTCTGCCTCGGCGGCTCCACCGGCATCAACATCGCCGGCGCGATCCGTCTCGCGAAGGAGTTAGGCCCGGGCAAGACCATCGTCACCCTTCTCTGTGACTCCGGCGGCCGCTATCAGTCGAAGCTGTTCAATCCCGACTTTATGCGCAGCAAGAACCTGCCGGTGCCGGCATGGCTGGAGACGAAGAACAATATCTCGGTGCCGTTCGAGAAAGTCTGAGGCAAAGCCTCAGCGGAGAATCTGGCTCAGAAACAGCTTCGTCCGCGCATGCTGTGGATTGGCGAAGAACTTGTCCGGTGTATTCGCCTCGATGATTTGCCCGGCATCCATGAATACGACGCGGCTGGCGACTTCCCTGGCAAAGCCCATCTCGTGCGTGACCACCAGCATGGTCATGCCCTCGCCGGCGAGATCGACCATCGTATCCAGCACTTCCTTGACCATTTCCGGGTCCAGCGCCGATGTCGGCTCGTCGAACAGCATGACCTTCGGCGTCATCGTCAGCGCCCGCGCGATCGCCACACGCTGCTGCTGGCCACCGGAGAGCTGACCAGGATAGGCATTGGCCTTGTCCGGAATGCGCACCCGCTCCAGATACTTCATCGCCGCAGCATCGGCGTCCTTCTTCGGCATATGCCGTACCCAGATCGGCGCCAACGTGCAGTTTTCAAGCACGGTCAGATGCGGAAACAGATTGAAGCTCTGAAAAACCATCCCGACGTCACGCCTGATATCGTCGACGCGGCGCAGGTTGGGACCGAGTTCGATGCCGTCAACCGTGATGCGGCCTTCCTGAAACTCCTCCAGCGCATTGATGCAGCGGATCAGCGTCGATTTGCCTGAGCCCGATGGCCCGCAGATCACGATGCGCTCGCTGCGGCCGACCGCAAGATCGATGTCGCGCAGTACGTGGAAATCGCCAAACCATTTGTTGAGGCCGGCAACCGAGACGATGGGATTCACGGATACGGACATGTTACCTCAACTCCGTCGATGCACATTGAGCCGGTGCTCGACGAATAGCGAATAGCGCGAGATGCCGAAGCACATCACGAAATACATGATGCCGGTAAAGGCAAAACCGGTGAACAAGGTCGTCGGAGTCGACCAGTTCGGATCGGCAAAGGATGCGCGGAGCTGACCGAGCAGATCGAATAGCGCGACGATGGACACCAGCGATGTATCCTTCAAAAGCGCGATGAAGCTGTTGACGAGGCCGGGAATGACATGGCGCAGCGCTTGCGGCATCACCACCAGACGCGTGGTCTTCCACCAGGACAGGCCCAGCGCACTTGCCGCCTCCGCCTGACCGCGCGGGATCGCCTGCAGTCCGCCGCGGATCACCTCGGCATTGTAGGCGCCGGCAAACAGCGCAATGCCGATCAGCGCACGCACCAGCCCATCGACAGTGAAATTGCCAGGCAGGAACAGCGGCAGCATATAAGTCGCAAAGAACAGCACGGTGATCAGCGGCACGCCGCGCCAGAATTCGATGAAGGCAATCGAGAACAGCCGGATCAACGGAATGGTCGAGCGTCGGCCAAGTGCCAGCGCGATGCCAACGGGCATCGACGTGACGATGCCGGTGATCGACACCACCAGCGTCACCAGCAAGCCGCCCCACAGCCGCGTATCGACGATCGGCAATCCGCCGCGATCGAGCCGCAGCAAGGCGATGACGGCGGCGACGCCAATAAAGATGAAAATCGTGCTTGCGAGCGCGCGCCAGCCGTTGCGGACATGGCCATTCGATAAGAAGACAAGAAGCGAAACGGTAATCGTTGTTGCCGCCAGTTCGAACCAGACGGGTTCACCCCGGTTGACGCCTTCGTTGCGCAGCCAGTCGAACGGCAGCGCGACGAGTTGCAGGCCATCGCCGAATGCCACGATGCCGTTGCCGATTAACCTGAGCAGATCGCCAAAGACAGCAATATCGGACAGAAGGCCCATACTCCTGAGCCTGCGACCGATCTCCGTGATGTGGACCGCAACGGTCGACAGAAAATCCGCGGCCCAACTGATTCCGAAGCCATTGATGCCACCGCCATACAGCAGGAAAAACGCCACGACGGGGAAGGCAAGGAAGAACAGTCCGGCATTCACGCTCTTCGCCGGCAGACGCGGGATCAGCAGCGGCAGAAGTAATAGAGCACCGAGCAGGAAAGTGAGATTGACGCGCCAGCGCTCGGGCTCCGGATAAAAGCCGTAGATGAACTGCGTGAATTTGGCCTGCACGAATGGCCAGCAGGCGCCAACGGCGTGGCCAACGTTTTCCGGCAGGCACGCCGTGCGGTCCTGCCCCTGCCAAACGGCGTCGATCAGCAGGAATTTGACCGTGGGGGCAATGGTGAACCAGAGCAGCAACAGGCTGACGACAGTCAGCAGAATATTGGTCGGTGAATTCAGCAGCCGTGTCTGCACAAAACCGACGAAACCCGTGCTGCGCACGGGTGCGGCGCGCTCTGCAACCAGTTCTCTTGCAACGAAGCTGGTATTGCTCATGCGCCCATGCTCCGCGAGATCCGCCAGCCATAGGCGCTCATGATGGCGCTCGTGACCAGCGAGATCACGAGATAGACCGCCATGGTGATGGCGATGATCTCGATGGCCTGCCCGGTCTGGCTCATTGTCGTCCCGGCAAAGACCGAGACGAGATCGGGATAGCCGATGGCGACGGCCAGCGACGAGTTCTTGGTGAGGTTGAGATACTGGTTGGTCAGCGGCGGCAGGATCACGCGCATCGCCTGCGGCACCACGATCAGTCGCAGCGTTGCACCCCGGCTGAGTCCGAGCGATGCGCCGGCTTCGCTCTGTCCCTTGTGCACCGACTGGACTCCCGCGCGAACGATCTCGGCGATGAAGGCGGCGGTGTAGGTCGAGAGCGCCAGTGTCAGCGCGACGAACTCCGGCAGCACACGCAGGCCGCCCGAAAAATTAAAACCTCTCAATACTGGATACTCGAATGTCACGGGCGTGCCGAGCACGAGCGCCGTCAGAAGTGGCAAGCCGACCAGCAAGCCCAGGGTCGCTGGCCAGACGGCTATCACACGCCCCTTGGCGAAGAGCTGCTGTCGCGCATAGACGCGCAACACCAGCGCGGCGATGATCGCAACGATCACAGCGACCGCGAACGCCGTGAAAGCCTCCGTGCCGATCGGCTTCGGCAATCCAAAGCCGCGATTGCTGAGAAAGAAACTGTCCAGCAGCGAGATGCTCTGCCGCGGCTGCGGCAGCGTGGCGAGCACGGCGAGATACCAGAACAGGATCTGGAACAGCAGCGGCAGGTTACGGATCAGTTCGACATAGCCGCCGGCGATGCGCGCCAGCAGCCAGTTCGGCGACATCCGGCCGAGCCCGACGATGAAGCCTATGATGGTCGCGAAGAAGATGCCGATCAGCGACACGACCAGCGTATTCACGAGGCCGACGAAGAACACCTGCAGATAGGTATCCGATTCCGAATACGGGATCAGCGCCTGACTGACGGCGAAGCCCGCAGTATTTGACAGGAAACCGAAGCCGGATGCGATCTTCTGCGCGGCCAGATTGCTGCGCGCATTCTCGACGATCTCATAGCCGATCCAGACAAGGGCAGCGACAAACACGATCTGGAGCACAAAGCCGCTCCAGCCCGCCTGCCCGCCCAGCACGCGTCGCAATTTCGCAACGAGCTGCAGCGGCGGTTTTCTGGCTTCGGTCGACGTCGCCACGGGCGATGATGCGCTCAGCGGATCGGCGGTGCGTATTGGATGCCGCCCTTGTTCCAGAGCTGGTTCAGTCCGCGCGAGATCCCTAGCTTGGAGCCCGCGCCGACATTGCGATCGAACACCTCGCCGTAATTGCCGGTCGCCTTGATGATGCGTGCGAACCAGTCCTTGGTGAGGCCCAGCGTTTCGCCGAGATTGCCGTCGGTGCCGAAGATACGTTTCAGCTCCGGCTTGTCGGATTTTGCCTGGTCATCGACGTTCTTCTGCGTGATGCCGAGCTCCTCCGCATTGATCATGGCGAACAGCGTCCAGCGCACCACATCGAGCCACTGATCATCGCCATGACGCACCAATGGGCCAAGCGGCTCCTTGGAAATCACCTCAGGCAGAACGGCATGATCGGCAGGCACGGTGAGCTTCAGGCGTTCCGCATAAAGTTGCGAGAGATCAGCGGTGAAAACGTCGCAGCGGCCCGACTCATAGGCCTTGATGGTTTCGTCGGCGGTCGAGAACGCGATGACTTCATACTTCATATTGTTGCCCTTGAAGTAGTCGGCAACATTCTGCTCGTTGGTGGTGCCGGTCTGCAGGCAGATCGAAGCACTGTTGAGTTCGAGCGCCGAGTTCACCTTGAGCGCTTTGCGAACCAGAAAGCCCTGGCCGTCATAGTAATTGATGCCGGCGAAGTTCACGCCAAGCGACGTATCGCGCGATAGCGTCCAGGTCGTATTGCGCGACAACACGTCGATCTCGCCGGACTGCAAGGCAGTAAAGCGATCCTTCGCCGAGAGCGGCACATATTTCACCTTGGTGGCATCGTTGAAGATCGCCGCCGCAATGCCACGGCACAGGTCGACGTCGAAGCCGACCCAGTTGCCCTTGTCATCCGGCGCCGAGAAACCCGGCAGGCCCTGGGTGACGCCGCAGGACAGCATGCCGCGGTCCTTCACGGTCTTGAGCGTCTGCGCAGATGCGCCTTGCGCGGTTAGACTGGCGGCAAGAGCGAGAGAAAACATCAAGGTTGCGCGTTTCATGTAAGGCCTCTTTGGGGACGTCAGGACGCTCGGTCGACGCAAAGAATTGAATGACGAGCCTACGGATCAGTTCCATAGCCGTGAATGGCCCGACCGGAAAGCCGAACTACAGCAGAGACGATCTAACAGACCGTACGAATCAGCAGGAAATCGCAGATTTCGCAGCAGGCCCCTCAACGTGCCGCGGGGATCGACGAGGTCCGCAACAGAGAACGATCAGCCAGCCGGGTCAAGGGGTTGACGGCCATCTTCCATGTCCTCTTAGTGACGGAACCAGCCATTCGGCAACCGAGATGCCAATGGCCTTGCAACACCTGCAGACCGGCGGCCCCATTATGACAGCTTCGAACGACAATCACGGCACCACCTCGCTCGACACGGACACCGTGATCGTCACCGCCGGCCGCGACACCAAATCGCAGAGGGGCTTCGTCAATCCGCCGGTCGTGCGCGGCTCCACGGTGCTTTATCCGACCGCCGACGACCTCCACGCGCATCGCGGCGAGTTTCAGTATGGGCGCCACGGCACGCCGACCACCAAGGCATTGCAGGAAGCGCTGATAGCGCTGGAAGGCTCGAAATGTGCCGGCGTGGGGCTCGTGCCATCGGGCCTCGCCGCGATCTCGACCGCCCTGCTCTCGGTGCTGAAGGCAGGCGATCATCTCCTGGTCAGCGACAGCGCCTATCGGCCGACACGCAATTTCTGCAACGGCATGCTGGCACGCTACGGCATCGAGACTATCTATTTCGACCCGCTGATCGGCGCCGGCATCGAAGCGCTATTCAAGCCGAATACTCGCGCCGTCCTGGTCGAAGCGCCGGGCTCGCAATCATTCGAAATGCCGGATGTGCCTCTCATTGCCGGCATCGCGCATGCGCGCGGCGCGCTGGTGCTCGACGATAACACCTGGGCCACGCCGCTCTATCATCGCTCGCTCGAACAGGGCGTCGATATCAGCATCCAGGCGGCGACCAAATATATCGGCGGCCACTCGGACATCATGTTCGGCACCATCTCCGCCAATGACGCAGCGTGGCCGCTGATCAGCGAAGGCATCAGGCTGCTCGGGACATGCGCAGGCCCGGACGACGTCTTCCTCGCGCTGCGCGGACTACGCACAATGTCGGTGCGGCTCGCACATCACCAGCGCTCGGCGCTGGAGATGGCCCGGTGGCTGGAGACCCGCCCCGAAGTGCTGAAAGTATTACACCCTGCTTTGCCCAGCCATCCCGGCCACGCCATCTGGAAGCGCGACTTCACGGGCGCATCCGGCCTGTTCAGCATCATCCTGAAGCCCTCGCCGCAAAAAGCGGTCGATGCCCTGCTCGACACCGTCAAGCTATTCGGAATGGGCTATTCTTGGGGCGGCTTCGAGAGCCTCGTCATCCCGTTCGACTGCTCGGACTACCGCACCGCGACTAAGTGGGCGCCCGGCGGCCCCGCACTGCGGTTTCATATCGGCCTGGAAAGCGTAGATGATCTGACGGCTGATCTGGAGCGCGGCTTGGCGGCGTTCAACGCGGCGCTCTAATCGGCGGGGTCGCCAGACAAAGACGCTCAGCTATCGAGCGTCTTTGATCCGCTACCGCGATTCTTGATGATCAGCATGATGTTGCGGACATAGATCACGGTGGCGAAAGCCTGGCCGAGGATGATCACCGGCTCGCGCTTGGCGATGCCGTAGATCAGCGTCATAAACCCGCCGGCCATGGAGAAGAACCAGAAGGCCATTGGCACCACGCTCTGTCCGGCGCGTTCGCTGGAAATCCACTGCACGAGGAAGCGCGCGGTAAACAGCAGCTGCGCGATCAGGCCAAAGGCGAGCCAGAAATCGAACTTCGCGACGAAGACGTCGTAGATGTAGTCGCCAAGCGCCTGACCGTATTGAATCAGCATTTATTTGAACTCGGTTGCGACCGGCGACGTACGCTTGCGGCGGATCAGCCACCAGACGCCGGCGAGATCCATGATGCCGATCCAGAGCCGATCGAAAAATCCGTAATTGGACACGCCGGAATGGCGCGGCCGATCGGTGACATCGACATAGGCGATGTCGAAGCCCTCGCGACGCACCAGCGCCGGAAGGAAGCGATGCAAACCATCGAAATAAGGCATCGACAAGAATACATCGCGGCGGAATGCCTTCAGACCACAGCCGGTATCGCGGGTGCCGTCCTTCAGGATCGCGTTGCGGACGGCATTGGCGATCTTCGATTGGGCTTTCTTGAAGCCGGTATCCTTGCGGCCAACGCGCTGCCCGGCGGCGAGACCAACACGGCCGCCGCCATCCTGAATGGCCGAAATCAGGTTGGGCAGGAATGCCGGATTGTTCTGACCATCGCCATCCAGCGTGGCCACGATGGCGCCGCGGGCGTTGCGCACGCCGGTTCGCACGGCGGCCGACTGGCCCGACGATGCGGCGTGGTCGATGCGGCGCAGATTGCTGCGCGTCTGCATCAGCTCGGCCAGCCGAGCCGGCGTGGCGTCGGTCGAGCCGTCATTGACGTAGATAATCTCATAGGGCCAACGGCCGTCGAGCGCGGCGGTGATCTCGGCGATCAAAGGCGCGACATTGTCCTGCTCGTTGCGCACGGGCACGACAATGGAGACGTCGACGGGGGCAGCTTCGGGAGCGGACAAATCGGGGCTCATGGTTGGAGGGCGGTCCTGCGGGAACTTGTCGCAGCCGGCCCGGCGAAGACCGCTTATTATGGGGCCGCGGTCCCGCGGGCAACCCTTTTGAGATGGCCTGCGGACGGCCCTGGCAGCGGGTCGATCGTGCCGTCCTGCTGAATGGTGAACGCCAGATGTCGGGCCGCAAACCAGTATCGCACCGTCATGGCGCCAATCCAGCCGACCAGCCCGCCGCCGACCACGTCACTGGCATGATGCGCCAGCAGGACGAGCCGACTGGCACAGATGGCGACCGCATAGACGATCATCACCGTGCGCAGCCGCGGCCAAAGCGCGGCGACCGCGAAGGCCAATGCGAAACTGGTGGTCGCATGACCCGACGGGAAACTGGCATAGGCCGGCGTCCAGGCGAAATGCGAAAAGTGGAAAGGATCCGCTGTGCCACTGACGAAAGGCCGGCCACGGCCGAGCATGCCTTTGATGATTTCAGCCACGAAGACCGACAGCGCGACCGACAGGAAGATGTACTGAATGCGCGTGCCGAAGCTGACAAGTACGGCGCGCGACGTGCCGTGCCGCAGCGGCGCCAGCAGGGCCAGAACGATCATAAACGCGAACAACGCCAGCAGGACATATTCGTCCTTGCCGAAGTCAGTGAAGATACGCAGCGGCCACAGGCCAGCCGTGCCCCGCGCCGGCATCAGTCCGATCTCGGTGGCATCGACGATGAACATCAGTGCGATGATGATCACGGCTGTCACGGCGCCAAGCGCCAGCGAACGGCGCGCCCAATAACGAGCAGCTTCGGCCCGCCGGGAATGCGACGGTGCGCGAACGAGCTGTGCGAACGACTGCCAGACCAGCGCAACGAGTTGCGACAGATAGGTTTGTGGCTGCGACTTGTCCGGGGCTACCATCACTCGGTCCCTTCGGAGCGATAGATCGCCACCGAAATCGCTTTGCCCTGCGAGAAGTTATAGCCGTCGATACGGGTCGCCATGTTGTAGCGCAGGCCGATGGCCTCGGCGCGCATCGCGAACTGGCGTTCTGAACGCAGTTCGACAAGCGCGAAGCGACAGCTGCCCTGCCCGAGGAAATCCGCCGCGCCGGCGCCATCAGTGAGTTGTGTGGATGTGCCAGTCATGAACACCAGGCTCGGCTCGTGATATCCCGCTGCCGCAGCCTTGGGACCGACGCAAACCACGTTACGCAGCGCACGTGCGATCTGCACGCTTGGAAACAGCGGTCGGAGCGACGGCAGCAGCACGCCATAAAAGGCGGCGCTCATAAACAATGAGGCCACAACCGCATTCAGCAACGAGCGTTCTGCGCGGGCGTTATCATACAGCCACCAGGCAAACAGGCCGAAGACCAGTGCTGCGGCGGCAAATGGCCAGGCCAGAAACACCGGATGGCGGACGATCGCGACGGCACCGATCTCGGCGACCACAGCGGTTAGCGCCGGGATCGCGAACCACCAAGCCGCGCCGCGCGCCAGCCAATTGCGCGCCAGCACCTGGCGCTCAAGCGCACCGATGACGAGAATGGCGATCGCCGGATAGAGCGGCAGCACGTAATGCGGCAGCTTGGTCATCACGACTTCGAACACGATCCATGATGGGATCAGCCAGGCCAGCAGATATTGTGCGCCGGGCTCGCGTCGCGCGCGCCAGATCGCCGGCGTGGCCATCCCGGCCAGCGGTGCTCCGGGCCAGAAGGTGATCCAGAACAACAGGAAATACATGCCCGGAGGCGCGCCGTGGGATTCCTGCGCTGCCAGTTTGCTCAGCATGTCGCCGCCGAGCGAGTTGGAGAAGAACGCTTGTCCCGACTTCAGGAAGATCGCGACGAACCACGGTAGCACCAGCAACAGCATCCAGACGACGCCGACCAGCGGCCGTAATCGCCACAGCCACGCGACCGAGCGATCCATGATCGCCAGTGCAATGACCGTCAGCCCGACGAACATCAGGATCAGCGGCCCCTTGACGAGAATGCTGATTGCCATGGCCGTCCAGAATACCGCCGGCTCCTGCCAGCGGGCCTTGTCGGCTTCCTCGCCACGCTGCCACGCCAGGTAAATCCGCGCCATCGCGCCCATCACGGCAATGACGGTCAGCAGCAGCATGGCGTCGGTCTTGGCGAGCCGGGCTTCGACGTTGAGCAAGACCGAACTGCACATGATCAACGCAGCCAGCACGGCACCACGCCGCGTCAGGAAAGCCAGCGCGGTCCAGTAGGTCAGCAACACTGCGCCAATGGCGCCTATCAGAGACGGCACCCGATAGAGCCAGATTCGAACTTCGGCATTCTGGAGACCCAGAGCCTCGGCGGTCTCGACCACGGCCGCCTGCATCCAGTAGATGCCAACCGGCTTCTTGTAGCGGACCTCGTCCTGGAACCGGATGTCGACGAAATCGCCGGTCTCGACCATCTGCTTGGTCGCCTGCGCAAAGCGCGCTTCGTCGCGGTCGATCGGCGGGATGGTGAAGAAGCCAGGCAGGAAGAACAGGAACCCGCAAATGGTCAGGAACGCGACCGCGCGGGCATGGCCGGAGCTGACGAAATCAAGCACGCGCACCAGTCTGCTGCCTGGATCGACACGGGTTTTCGGCTCGCGCGGGGCGCCAAATCGGGGTCTTGGATAGGTCTCGGCCATGCCTGTCGCATACGCTGAAACCACCGACCGGACAACCAGTTAGCCCGCGCTTATTGGATTCTGACCACAACTGTGTCTGCGGTGCCCATGGCGTCCATGACCGTCAACCGGACGAAACCCGGACCGGGCGGATCGACCAGCCGTTGGCGCCGGCTGTCGAGTTCCCCGGCGGCCATGCCATTGATCAGGACGGTCATGGGCAACACCCCGCCGGCTACCTTGACCGGCACTGCCGAAAGCTGCCCCTCGCCGCCACTGGCATCGATCCGGGAACCGTTCAGCGGGAACTGGATGTGCAGGGCCTGATCGCTGCCGGTCCGGATCAACTCGCCGACTGGGCGGAACCGACGCAGCGGCAGCGGCAATTTTGCATTACTGGCCATCAGCACGCCCTTGGGCGCCTTCGGCAACGGAGCCGGCAGCTTGCCGGTCCGGGCAAAGGCATCGAACAGGATCGGAGCCGCGGCCGTGCGACCGACCAGGCCGGGCACCGGCGCGCCATCGGGCCGGCCGACCCAGACGCCGATGGTCATCCGTCCGTCGAAACCGACCGACCAGGCGTCGCGATAGCCGTAGCTGGTGCCGGTCTTGAAGGCGATCCGGTTATGCGCGGCATTCTCCGGCGGCGGCGTGCCGATCAAGACATTGCCGACCTGCCAAGCTGCGACCGGGTCCATCAGCCGCAAGGGCTCGCGATCGTCGCCGCCATTGGCCTGCATGATCTCCCGCAGCGGCTTCGAACTGCCGAGCCGCGCCACGCCCGTATAGAGTTGGACGAGGTCCTGCAGCGTAATGCCGACGCCGCCGAGACCCATGGCGAGACCCGGCGCCTCGCCCGGCGGCAGCACCAGATTGCCGCCCGCTTGCTTGAGCCGCGAGGACAGTCGTGAGGCACCGACACGATCCAGCAGCGCAATGGCCGGCACATTCAGTGAGAGCTGCAGCGCCTTGCGCACCGGCACGGTGCCTTGGAAGCTCATGTCGAAATTCTCTGGCGCGTAACTGCCGAAGCGCACCGGCCGATCCTCGATCAGGCTTTCCGGATGCACGAAGCCATCTTCAAAGGCGAGGCCGTAGATGAACGGCTTCAATGTCGAGCCGGGCGAGCGCACCGCGCGGGTCATATCGACCTGCCCGGCGCGGCGATCGTCGAAATAGTCGGGCGAGCCGACATGGGCGAGCACGTCGCCACTCTCGTTGTCGACTGCGATCAGACCGATGGAGATATTGTTGCCCAGCGTCGCCGCGCGATCACGCGCGAGGCCTTCAAGCGCACGCTGAATGCCGGCATCGAGCGCGAGCCTGATAATCGAGCGATCCTTGTGCAGTGATGTCGCCTGATCCGCCGAATGCGGCGCCAGGATCGGCATCGGCTTGCGCAGCTTTGGCACGCTGACGGATTTCGCCTGCATGGCATCGGCCGCCGACACCCTGCCCTCGCCGACCATACGTTCGAGCACGCGGTCGCGCGCCACACGGGCATTGCCGGGATGGCGATCAAGCCGGCGGTGTTCCGGCGATTGCGGCAGCGCTACGAGCAATGCAGATTCCGCCAACGACAGCCGTTTGGGCTCCTTGCCGAAATAGGCGATCGAAGCGGCGCGAAGACCTTCGAGATTGCCGCCGAACGGCGCCAGCGCCAGATAGAGATCGAGGATCTGATCCTTGCTCATCTGCCGCTCGATCTGCAGCGCACGGACGGCCTGTCTGATTTTAGCCGATATCGAGCGTTGCTGCCGCGGCTCGATCAGCCGTGCGAGTTGCATGGTGATGGTCGAGCCACCCGACACGATCTCGCCGCGGGTGACGAGCTGCAGCGCGGCGCGGCCGAGCGCCAGTGGATCGACGCCACGATGGCTGTAGAAGCGCTTGTCCTCATAGCCAAGCAGTATGTTGAGATAACCGGGATCGACTGAGGTCCTGGCATCAACCGGAAGCCGCCAACGACCGTCCGCCATCGCATAGGCGCGCAAGAGTTTGCCGTTGCGGTCAATGACGGTGGTCGAGATCTTGCGGGCCTGTTCGAGCGGAAGCGCACCAAGCGACGCCACCCACGCGGCGATGGCTGCACCACTCAGGGCTACAGTTACGGCGGCAGCGGCGACGGCCTTTCGGATAAGCCCCCAACCCTTCCCCACGTCGTGGCCGGGCTTGTCCCGGCCATCCACGCCTTGGCCACGATCCACACAAGAAGACGTGGATCCCCGGGACAAGCCTGGGGATGACGGAGTGTGTGGTGTGGACGTGCCCTCGCTCATTTCGCCTTCGCGACCTCGACACTGCCTGTCCCCGTCCGTCCGTAGCGCGACGGATTGTACATGTCCTCCACATAGGCCTGCGGCAGCACGTACTTCCCGGGCGACACGGCGCGGACGATGTAGGCGACGATGAACACCGCCTTGTCGTCGCTCTTACGGTCGATGGCCGCGGTGAAGCGGTCATCGCGGAATTCGGTGTTCTCGGGTTCTTCGCCATCCTCGATCCAGTCCAGCGTGCCGCTGTCACCCGACGACACCAGATGCGGATTGTCGATCTCGAAACCGGCCGGGAGATAGTCGGCCACCATGATGTGCCCGTATTCCGGTTTGGCTTCCGTGATCTTCAGCACGACGGCGAGGCGATCATTTTGTTTCGCCTTGGCGACGTCGGCAGGCTTACCGTCGAGCGTGAAGTAATTGCGCTCGATCTTGAAGCCGTTGGATGCGGCCGGCTCTGGCGTGATCGGCGAACCGGATACCGAGACGACCGCCTGCACCGGCGTATCGCCGGTGTTGGTGATCTTGATCGGCTGCCCGGACATCTCCGCAGCCTTGTAGCTGCGATAGAGTGCGGTCTTCACCGGCGAACCGTTGACGTCTAGCGCCAGCGTATTCGCTTCCTTGGCGAGCGCACGCGACGCCAGCACCAACCACGCATTCTCCTGCGTGGAGGTGAACGGCGTCAGGCCGCGTGCGGCCTCGACACGCTGGACGGCCTGCGTCAGCGTTGCCCGCGGAGCATTGCCTTCGCTGGCCAGCGAGACCAGCGCCGCCGCGTCGCGGAGCGCTGAGCCGTAATCGACGCGCCCAAATTCGATGGCCGGCTTCGGAGCGAGGCTTTCGACGGCCGCCGCATAGACACGTTCTGCACGGGCACGGTCACCGACCAGCGCCAGTGCCGCGGCCAGTTGCGACTTGGCGATAGGCGTCGCCAGGTTCTTCAGCTTGGTATCCGCGAGATAGCGCAGGTCGCCGATCGGAGCGGTGCCGTTCTTGGCTAGCACGTAGAGGCCGTAAGCGAGATCGCGGCCGCCATCCTTCTCCGGCTCATCGGCATTGACGACCGAGTTGCGTACACGGTCGAGCGCGGCACGGAACAGCACGTCCGGCACCACAAAACCTTTTTCGCGGGCGCGGGTCAGGAAGTCCGTCACGTAAGCGTCCAGCCACGCATCGTCGCCACCCGCCGACCACAGACCGAACGAACCGTTCGAGCCCTGACGCGCGAGCAGACGATCGATGGAGTCCTTGATGCGCTGATCGACACCGGTATCCATCGCCAGATGCGCGCCGGCCGCGAGATCGTTCACATAGAGGAGCGGCATCGCGCGGCTGGTGATCTGCTCGGAGCAGCCATAGGGATAGCGATCCAGTGCCTTCAGGATCGTTGCGGCATCCAATGCGGTGGACAGGCTGACCGATAGCGAGACGCCGCCCGTGCCCGCCACGAGATCGGAGAACATGTCGGACGTCAGCGTCAGACTCTCGCCCTTTGCCAGCGTGCGGATCGAGCGCCGCGCCAGGACCTGGGTTGCCGCCTTGACGTCGAGCACATAGTGCCGTGCCAGCGTCAGCCCGTTCGGTCCCTTGATATCGACATCGAACTGAGCCGTGCCCGCACCGGATGCATCGATGGCCAGCGCCATCGAGGTCCGCTGTTTGGCCGCGAGCTTGATCGTCGTCGCCGGATTGCCGGTCACCTTGACGGGGCCGGAGGTCTTTACAGCAATAGTGTAGTCGCCGGGGGCACCTTCGACATTGTCGAGGTCAAAGCTCATGGTGCCCTTGTCGCCGGACAACAGGAACCGCGGCAGCGTCGCCGTCAGGACCACGGGATCGCGCACCGTGACGTCCACGGTGGCGCGGCCCAGTTTGGTCGCGGTCCAGGCCACGGCCATCACGCGCGCGGTGCCAGCGAATTCGGGAATTTCGAAGTCGATCTGCGCGGTGCCATCGGCAGCCACTGTGACGATGCCGGAATACAGCGCCATCGGCTTCTGGGTCGGCGGCGAGCCCTCGATCTGCGCGCCGGCGCTATCGCCGCCGGTGCGCAACTGGCCGCGGGTGCCCTGCATGCCGTCGATCAACTGCCCATAGATGTCGCGAATTTCAGACGTCATGCGGCGCTGGCCGAGATAATAGTCATCCGGCGCCGGTGGCTTGTAACTGGTCAGGTTGAGAATACCGACATCGACCGCGGCAACGACGATCTTGGCGTCCTCACCGGGATTGAGCCCGCCGAGTTTCACCGGCAGCTTCAGCGTCGTGCTGGGCCGGATCAGCGCGGGTGGCGACAGTGCCACGTCGAGCGTGCGTGCTTTTTTGTCGATACCGAACCACTTCAACCCGATGGCACGGCCCGGCATCCGCTTGGCGGCGGCATCGAGAGGTCGGCGCAGCGTGGCCACCACATAAGCGCCCGTTCCCCAGTCCTTGCCGACTGGGATTTTGATCTGCGACTGGCCTTCCTTTACGGCGATGCTCTGGGTGGTCAGCAGGCGATCGCCCAGCACATTGATGGTCAACAGGCCGGCGGTGCGGGCATTGACCGAAACGATCATGGTGTCGCCCGACAGATATTCCGGCTTGTCGATGGAGGTCTCCAGCAGGTCCGGCGTATCGGCGCTGCCGTCGGAATACCAGCCGACATCGAATTGCACCGAGGTAATCGGGCCGTCGGCTTCGTTCGATTTAACGTCGAGACGATAGCGGCCGGGCTGCGGCTGCAGCGAGATGCGCGCGGGCGCATTGGCGGCGATGGTAAGATCGCCATCGGCCACACGCTTCGTCGATTTGACCGGCTCGTAATCCCAGGACGAATTCTGCCGATACCACTGGTAGCGGGATTCCATCTTGAGCAATTCGTAACGCAGTCCGCTGCGGGCCAGCGAGGTTCCCTCCGGCGACACGACCACGACGTCGAAAGCGGCGCTGTCCCCCTCGGCGACGTTCTTGTCCTTGAACAGCGGCTTCACGCCGATCATCGGCGCGTTGGGCGCAACCGGCAGTACGAACTTGCGCTCGACGGCACGGCCGCCGGCTTCGGTCATGCGAATGAATATCTGGGCTTCCAGCGGACGGGTCGAGGACGGCGGCTTGGCGAGGCTGACCGGGAACGTCGCGACGCCATTGGCATCGGCTTCCGGCAGTCCTTCGATCGGCGTGCGTTCGTTGCTGGCGCTTTCCTCGTCGGCAACGCCGAACTGGTAGCCGGCGAATCCTGGGCGGTTCGCGGCAGGGCTGACAAGCAGATCGCCTTCGAGCTGCAGGCCCGACGCGGGCGCGCCATAGAGGAAGCGCCCATCCACCTTAAGTTCTACAGGAGCATCAGCTTTAATCAGCTTGTCCTTGGAAGATATATCAAATTCAATCCGATCCGGGACGTAATCCTCGACCATGAAGGTAGTCTCGCCGATCGACGGCGCCTTGGGATCGGTGAAGGCACGAACGCGCCATGTGCCCGTTGGAACCGCCGAATTCAGTGGCAGTGTCAGGCTGCGACCGCCTGCGCCCTGGTCCTGCAGGACAGCGCGGCGAAACTCGACGCCATCCGGGCGCTCGACCACGAGCGTCATCGGCCCAGAGGTCACGGCATTGCCCTGTCCGTCGCGCAACAGCGCGGTGAGATAGACGGTCTCACCGGAGCGATAGACGCCCCGCTCGGCATAGACGAAGGCATCGGCCCCGGCGGGAACCGCGCGGCCGGAGACGCCGCGATCCGACAGGTCGAACGCGTTCGATTTCAGACTCAGGAATGCATAGTCGTTCTTGTCTGATGTCACCGTCAGCAATGCCGGCGACAGACCGCCCTCGCCCTTGGCGAGCCCCGCCTCGAACAGTACATGGCCGGAGTCGTCGGTCTTCCTGCTCGCCAGAATCTCGTTGTTGCGCGCGACCAGCCGGACATCGGCCTTGGCCATCGGATCGGTCGAAGCGAGCGAATTGACGAAGACGTGGATGCCATCATTGCCCGAGAAGGCCGTGAGACCAAGATCCGACACAATGAACCACTGGGTCGCCAGCGAGCCGTCGACGTCGCCACCGCCCGAGCCCGGCCCCTTGGCCGCCGCGGTCATCACATAGACGCCGGGCTGCAGCTCGCCAATGGCCTGATCGACGGGGAATGCCGTGGTGACGTCAGCATTGAGCGTCGACGCCGTGGCCAGCTCGCCGGTCCAGACCTTCATGCCGCGCTCGTCGCCGAGGCTCTCAAGCTGGTACTTGCTCAGTGCCGTCTGGAAGTCGCTGCCGATGACGGTGTTGATCAGATTGCGATCGCCGATCCGGAACACATTGACGGTGACCGCCTGGGTGTTGACCGAGACCACGGGGACGCCCTGCTGGCCGGTGCGCGGCAGCACATAGGCGCGGCCGGTGAAACGCACGAACGGCTTGCGATCGCGCACATAGATGTTGAACTCGGCCGACTTCGGCAGGCTCTCCTTCACCGTCGAGGGCAGACCGGCGCGCAGGTTGATGTTGTAGCGCTCGCCATGCTTGAGGCCTTCGACGCAGAGCTGCTTCTCGTCGGAGGTCAGTGCCGGCTTGTCACTGCCGGCGAGCGCCAGGAACGGCGCGAAATCGACCCGCTTGGCGAGTTCTTCCGAGAACTGGAAACAGGCCCGCGGCGAGGCGGAATCGGAGTCCACGGTGTAATCGAGCAACCGGAAGCCGTGATCATCGCGCAGCTTCTCGTATTGACCGCGCACATCGGCGACTTCGCGCATCTCGAGCGACAGGCGCAGCGCGTCCAGTGCCGGGCGCCACAGCTTGCGTTCTTCCATGGCCCGGCCAAGCACGGCCAGCGCCTCGGCCTCCTCGCCGGCATTGCCGGCGCGCTGATAGGCGATATAGGCCGCGGTCGCGGCGCGCTCGCGCAGGAACGTCGTTTCCGAGGAGGTTGCCGGGCGGATCTGGAAGATCGTCTTGGCAAGCCGCAGCCAGTTGGCGCTGTCGTCGGGCGCAATCGCCACGATCTGACCCAGCGTCTGCAGACCAGCGCGGAAATCGGAGCGTTTGAAGGCCGCGTCCGCGTCGGTGCGCAAAGTTGCCGCGCTCTTGGCGACAGGCCCCGCCTCGCTCTTGATCTGCGCCTCGAGCTTGATCGCGGAATCCGCCAGGTCATCCCGTCGGAAAGCCTTGTCGGCCGCGTGAGCCGAGACGAGGCCGAACGCCAGCGTGGCGCAGACAGTGACGGCGCGAACCAGACCAATCATGGACAACTCCCCTGCACGGACGAATGCCGCCTGGATTCAAATGTGCGTAAAAACGGTGACGGACTCATGGCCAGCTTGTTCGCGAGTCTCTCGACCGGCGCAACGCGAGACACGACGATTGCTGGCAACATCATGTGACGAACCCGGGTAACTCAAATCGCAGCCCCACGCGCAAGCCGCGGGCATCATGGCGGCGGGCCATGCCGAAAGCAAAGCCACGTCACCGCCGATTGGTCGCCCCTGTGCGAGAAACGGTTCGAGCGCGCTCTGACGATTTTCGTGACAGTTTTACAACCGGTCATACGTGCATGTACGGCCGGCCCGGCCCGTCATCGCCCCACGCGTTTTAATCAAACGCGACACGTTAAGACTAAAAACAGCCTCCTGGGGACGATCGGAGATCACGGGTACCCAAGTCTTCCAGCTGCGGTCAGATGGGTGCGCCTTGCGGCATCGGATGATCATGGCGATCGCCCGACCGTTCGGTCCTTCTGGGCGCATCGCATCATGATCGAACTTCTCTTGGCGACAAGTTCACTGGCGGGCCTCGCCGTCGGACTCGTCGGCCCCGTATGGGTCATTGTCGTGACGACCGTGCTGGTCGCTGTCCTGTCCGCCGTCGTGACATGGGGTCAGGGATTTTCGGCGCTGGGCGGTGTGGCGGTCACGACGGGATGTCTGATCGCGTGTCAGATCTCCTATATGGCCGGCCGTTTCGTGACGAGGCAATACGGCTTCCCGGAGCAGCTATTTGAGGATGACGTCGACGGCCAGCCAGGCGATCCCGGCCAGCGCGGCATCTCCAGTGACAATGGCAAGGACGGCAAACCACCATCGCGGCCCCCGCCGTCGGAGCCTTAGGGCCCGCCAATCTGCCAGCCCCGAAGGTGCGCGGGCATCCCCGAACGGGACAGGAACTGAAACGGCGTCAAAGGCACAGACGGACGTTCGGTTTTGGGACGAAAAGCGGATCAAGTCGGCACACTTTCTGGCTGAAATCGCGGGTTCGCCGCTCAATCAGCAAGAGAAAGGCCAGACTGGTGGGGTGGCACGCAGCAGCACTGACCGTATGCAAAGCGAATGCGATACGGCGCCAAATATTTGATTTTGTGAGAAAATACTGGCGATCCCAGCAGGATTCGAACCTGCAACCCACGGAGTAGAAATCCGTTACTCTATCCAGTTGAGCTATGGGACCGGCGCGTCGTCATACCATCGTCGGTATGGCTTGGACAGACCGGGCGAATGGCGGGATTCGCGGCGTGCTTTCAAGGCCTCTGATCGGCGTCCGCGTCAGGCTTGATCTGCTGTGACTCGTTTTCTCTGATTCAAATTACAGCTGTCCAGTTTGGTCCCGACGAGTGCGCGCAAGACGGACGCAACACGATATTCCAGAACCATTTCTCGAAACGACGATAGCCGAGGCCGCCTCAGGCATGCTGGCGTACGTAATGCGGTCGGATCGCACATGGCATCGCGACGAAGCTGCGACCGTCGCAACACTGTCGACAGTACAAGTTGCTTGATGCTTTCTTTTGTAAGCACCACGAAGGCATCGCGTGTTCTTAGCGCGCCTCGCGTTTGAAACGGCAGCAAATGTCCGATAGCTCTCCAGCATTCACCAACGGCTGCACGTCGTTTAACGGCGTACTACTGCCGCTCTGCGCTTTGCCGGTGAATGCTGAAGAGAACCCCACTTACCGGGAATAGCTAAGAACGCGTAACAACGCTGACCATGTCGTTAAACGCGACGGAAAGCGATAGCGCGCGAAACTGATCGAGGACGAGTTCTTACCGCGCCGCCATCGTTGCCACTGTGTACTATCCATTCGCCGTTGGCAGCTTGCCCCGTTATGATGCCGACATGATGTGGCCAGACCACTACTACTCCAATGCCCGGCCCCCCGGCGCTCGAACCAACGCGCGCCCATTCGCGAGCAAGAGCAAGACGTCGATCGGATTGATGAAGGTATTTGCTGAGATAGGTCCCACACCACGCGCGCGCTCGGTGATGACTTCCCTTGCGGGCTTCAGCCTGTGATGCAAAGCAGATAATCGCACAAGCAAGCAATGCGCTTTTCGACATAGCGTTACTCCGTATGAATAAAATGACCAACTTTCAAAAGCGGTCTTCAAACTTACGGTGCGTCCTTCAGTTCCTTGTTTTCCTTTCTGAACGGTCTAAATCGCGCGAGAACGAGGACGAGCGGTAACTGGACACATTGTAGTACCGAAGAGGATTGCGCATCCAATGCTGAAGCGGTGCTACGCTAAGGCAGCGCTGCCGCAAGAGCAGCGAATGCTGGCGAAACTACTTATCGGTAAGACAAGGAGCGACTGCTCTGCGCGCAGTAGTAAACGGTCACCGCATCTCTACGATTGTGCCGTTAGCACAGCGGATTTCTACTCTGTGGATTGCAGGTTCGAATCCTGCTGGGATCGCCATCATTTCCAGCGAAATGACGTCGTGGCATCAGCCTGGACAGGCTGCGCCCGTCTTTGCCCAGGCTTCCACGAGAGCGCCCGCCTCCGCCTGCGTGCCCGGCGCGGGCGCGCGCCCGTAGCCCGGCGCCCAGGCCCAGCCGACCAGCGTATCCTTGCCGATATGATCGATGAGATCATCGACCTTGCGGCCGCCATTGCGCGCGGGGTCTTTGATCTGCGCGCATATCTCGGCGACGGTCTTGCCTTCCCATGCCATCTCGCGCGGCGCGAGGTGCCATTCGTGATGACCGGGGATGCGGCCGGGTTCGAAATTGGCATCCTTGTGACAGGAGTTGCAGCGCATCGCCGCAGTGCCGTGACCGTCGGCTCCGCGAGCGACCGGCGGCTGATGCAGACGGCGCGCATCGCCCTGCCGCGGCACGTCGCCGGCGGGATGGCAGTTCACGCAGCGCGGATGCGTCAGCACCTTGCCGAGTTCGGTGAAGATCGCCGCCGAGCGCGCATTGGTATCGGCGATGCCATTGAAACTCTCCGGGCTCGCCAGCCCTTTCGACGCGCCCTGCCCGGCCGCATAGGCCGTGAGCATGCTCATCCCAAGCGTCGCGACGACAACCAGCGTTTTGACACGCGTCTCGGCTCTCATCCGCGCGGCTCCTGCGTGAGATAGCGCTTCGCATCGCTGAGGATCACGTCCAGCACGGCCTCATGATATTTGACGTAGCCGGTGCAACGACACAGATGCCCGTCGAGCGCTTCGGCGATACGTTCTTCAAGGCCCGCGCGCGGCACAGGCGTCTTGGCCATCTGCTCGAGCAGCACCTGCCCCTCATTGAGGAAGCCGGCGGTGCAATAGCCACACTGGAACGCGAAATGCCTGATGAAGGCCTTCTGCAACGGCGACAGTTCGCCGTTCTTGGCGTGGCCCTCGACCGTGCGAATGGCCTTGCCATGGAAGCTTGCCGCCGAGGTCACGCAGGTCGGATTGGTGTGGCAGCTGCCATCGGGCTCGTCGACGATCACGACACAGCTCAGGCACTGCGCGGCGCCGCAGCCGAACTTGGTGCCGGTCATGCCCAGATATTCGCGCAGGAAGTCGTTCATGGAGAGATCGTCGCGCACCTCGGTGGGCGCATGGACCTGTCCGTTGATGGTGATGCCCAGTGTCGTCACGCGAGCGCTCCCTTGAGCATGGCCTGTGTCACCGGCAGCGCAGGAAAGCGCTTGCCGGTGGCGTCATGGATGGCGTTGAGTAATGCTGGCACGATGGGGATCATCACCACCTCGGCCATGCCCTTCGGCAATTCGTCCGGCGTCAGCGGCGGCATCAGCTCGATCTCGACGTCGCGCAGCGACAGATCGGAACCTCGCGCCACGAGATACTGGCCGAGATTCCATTGTCCGTTACCGGGCCCGCCCTCGAACGGCGGCAGCGTTTCCAGCAGCGCGTAGCCGACGCCCATAGCGAAGCCGCCCTGTGCCTGGCCAAGCACAACCTCCGGCACCAGCGCCTGCCCGCATTCGAATGCGGTATAGGCTTTGGCGATGCGCAGCGCGCCGGTCGCTTTCTCGATCTCGACACGCACCGTTGCGCCGCATGCCGATGTATAGGCCGTACCCATCCGGTTGTTGTCGGTCGGCGGAAACAGCACGCTGGTGCGGTTGATGCGCGTGAACTTGCCAGCGCCACGACGCAGCGCGAGCCCGTCGATCTCGGCGCGATACTGCTCACCATTGATTGGGAAACGCGCGCGTGACCACGCCCAGCGCGAGAACCCGTGCGCCACGGCGCCAGTGACGAGATTGCGCGCATGCGCCGTCGCGGCGAGTTTCGCCAGGGGCAGCGACGGCAGGCCCACCATTGTGAGCAGCCCGTCCTTCCACTGCGCCTTGGCAAAATCCCTGGCGCGGGGATCGCGCGGGCCGATATTCCAGAGCGCCAGCGCCGCCGGCCACAGACCGAAGCGGAAGATCACCCGCGCTGCTTCTGCCGCCGCATGCGTTCCGACATGGGCGCCGATCGAGGCTGAGGTGGCTGAACTGATCGACGGCACCCAGCGCGGATCCTTCTCGGCCTTGTCCTGGGTCTTCTGATCCATGGTGTAGCAATCGCCGGAGGTCACCAGCTCCAGCGCATCGAACACGCCGACCTGCGACACCGCCACCTCGTCGGCGATGCTGCCGAGATGCAATGCGACGCGATTGGCCAGCGCCGTGCCGATGCCGTTGCCCATCTCCACATGGTCGCAGAAGATCGCGATCCTGCCGTCGGGGCTGAGCTCGACGCGACCGTTCGAACTATCACCGCCGGTGCCGTAATCCTTGGTCACGCAGGCCACGCCCGTTCCGACCAGCACGCCGCTCGCGGCACGCGCCTTCTCCGCCGCACGCTGTTGCCAGATCGGGTGCTGCTCGAGCTTGTCCAGAACCTCTAAGCTCCGCACCGAGACGATATAGGGATTGCCGGTCATGGTGCGGCCATCCTGCTTCAGGGCATTGCGTCGCCGGAAGTCGATGGGATCGAGCTTTAGCGCATGCGCCGCCTCGTCGATCAGAACTTCCAGCGCGGTCATGGTCTGCAGCGAGCCGTAGCCACGCATCGAGCCCGCGGTCACGCCGCGGGTATGCTGCGCCACTGTGGTGACATCGACCTTGGGCACGTCATAGATGCCGATCGCGGCCGTCGCGGCGCAGGTGGCGACATTGGCCGAGAAATTGGCAAGACCGCCGCCATCGAGCACGTGATCGGCGGCGAACGCCGTGATCTTGCCGGACGCCCGATCGACAGACATGCGCGAGCGCATCTTGATGGCGTGGCGTTTGATACCAGCCTGAAACTGCTGATAGCGATCATGCGCCAGCCGCACCGGACGGTCCGGGAAGAAGATCGCCGCCAGCGTTACATACAGAATGAAGGGTGTATGGTCGCGGCCGCCAAAGCCGCCGCCGACATAGGCGAATTGGGCGTTGATCTCGCCCGGCTTGAACGGCGCTTTCGCCTCGCCGAGCAGAAACGCAATTGATTCCGCCGCCTCGTAGGGCGACTGCACGCCAAGGACCAGTTCAAGTGCCTTGTCTTTTGCGCTGTACCAGCCGAGTCCGCATTCCGGCTCCAGAAACATCGGATCGACGGACTGCGTATCGAAGGTGCGATCCAGCACCAGAGCGGATTTTTCGCTCGCGGCAATCTCGGCACGGATCCGGTCGCCATAGACCGCAGCCTTCTCGTAACCGGCCTCGTTCTTATGCGCGGTCGATGACCACACCGGCAGCGCGGATGCCTGGGTGCGGCCGGGCGTGACCCAACCGGCCAGGACCGGCGAATAGACATCGGGCGCATCGGGCGTAGCGCCGGCGACGCGGGTGAAACGATAGGCCGCATAATTCGGCATTTCGATCGGGCCGGTCTCTTCGCCGAACTGCACGAAGGTGCCGTCGCGCAAGGCGATCCGAGCGCGGTCATAGCTGTCGAACGTCTCGAAAATCAGCAGCGCAACGGGCTGGCCCATATAGAGCGGCGTCTTGCCGACCGGACAGAACAGATCGCCCTCATAGAAGGCGGGCACGCGGGCATTGATCCCAGCGAGATCCGCTGCGGTGACGATCACCGTAGGCTTCAGCGCGCCGCTCAGCCGCGCGAGATCCATGCCAAGATAGACATGGGTGGCATCGGGCGCGCGCACCAGAATGGCGTGCGAGGTTTTCTCGGGCCAGCCCGGCAGGTCATTCGCCCGGAAATCCGACGCATAGAGTTTCGAGCCGGTGACCTTGGCGACGCCATCGACACGACCGGCACCGCCGATAGCGGGATTCAACTTGCCCCGCCCCGGCAGTGTCTCGCGTGCCGGGAACGCCACCGGCTCCGCCACAGCCAGATGCGACAGGCTGAGCGAAATACCGCCCGCCGATACCCATTTCATGAACTCGCGACGCGAAGTCCGCATGCTTCCACCCCTGATCGACAGCCGTCCGCCGCTGCGCCGATTACTTGAGATCGGCGATGGTGGCCGGCCCCGGTCCAGTGGTGATCAGCGTCGGCCACTGGTTCGAGCCGAACGGCACCACCGGCGGCAGGAACGGCGTCATGCCGCGCTTGGCGCTCTCGGCGATGATAGCTGCGCGGGCGTCGCCCCCCATCAATTCATAATCCATCAGGTGATAGTTGCCGAAGAACAGCGAGCCCACCGAGCGATCGGCGATAATGCGGGTCAGCGACTCCAGCATATCGGCCTGCGTGGTGGTGAAGGACACGGTCTCGATCAACAGCAGGCGATCGTTGATGGCCTCCGGCGGGAAGAACTGCGCCAGCACGCTGAACAGCACGTTGTTCTGGCGTGCCACATAAATCGTATTGCTGGCGGCATAGGCCTTGTCCCAATCGGGACCCAGCATCTTCTTCCAGTCGCCCAGCACCGTCATCCAGTGATTGACCTGGATCTGCGCCGCCCAGGCAACGTTCTTGGCCAGATAAGGCGCCTGCTTCTTGCCGAACGCCTCCAGCACATCGAAGGGAATGACGCCCTTGGCGATGCATTCGTCCATGAAAGCCAGATTGTTCTGCAGAATGGTGCGATTGTTGTCGCGCCAATCGGCCTGCATCGGCGTGAGATCGAGGCCATCCAGCGCCGACTGCATGCGGCTGCGATAGGCCTTCATCGAACCGAGCCAGGATTTGTTATCGGGATTGTTCACATAGGGGCCGACCACCTCGGCCAGTGCCATGGTGCTGTGGCCGACCGACTTGAGCAGTTGATAGACCATTGGCACCGAAGGCGCATCGACCGGCGGCTTGCCGGGCTGGTACAACGTGAACTTGCCGCCGGCGCCGGAGAACAGACCGAGGATCACGGGATGTTTGGCGAGGATATTGGCGCGGAAGACTTTCGCTGCATCGCCATAGAGCTCGAACATGCCGGTATTGAGCGCGAGCATGTCCTTGGTGGCGGTCTCGGCAGGCGTTGTCGCAGTCAACCCGGAAATCGGCGCCATGTAGGATGGCAGGGTCTGGGCATAGACGGCGCTGACGCCCCCCAACAGGACAGCCGCAAGGGCGACAGCGTGGCGATACGTCATATCCGGACTCCTCCGAGTCATCTTGGCGATTGCTACTGTCACGACTAGCGCAGCACATCTTAAAAATCTGCTTTTGCCATTCAGCAGAATCGTCGCGACATAGTTGATGAAAGCAAACACGCCGTGACGGGCGGAATGCTCTCGAATGCGACTGAACTGGATAAGAAAAACGCTACGAATCACGCCATGCGCTGGTGGTTCAAGGCTACACGCAATTGCGTGACACCGGAATTGGTTCGCGATCCGGAATACGCAGCGCGTAGCGGTTTTTCGTTCGCCTGTAGCGGAAGGCTGGACGCTCGAAACAGGCCGGGTTATTTTCACGACACGTAGGTAAGCACCACTAACAGAGCTGTATGGCTCCGGGCGTCGAAAGGGGAGCGCATGGCAAAAAAGACGCCCAGCACATCGACGGAGATCAACGAGGCAGGTTCTCCGTCCGCGCTGATCGACACGAAGATCAAGGAGCTGGGTGACTGGCGCGGTGAGATGCTCGCTTCCGTCCGAAAGATCATCAGGCAGGCCGTCCCCGACGTGGTCGAGGAATGGAAGTGGCGCGGCGTTCCGGTCTGGGAACACGCGGGCATCATCTGCACCGGCGAGACCTACAAGGCGGTCGTGAAGATGACCTTCGCGAAGGGCGCATCGCTCGATGACCCGTCAGGCCTGTTCAACTCCAGCCTCGACGGCAACACCCGCCGCGCCATCGATATTCATGAAGGCGACAAGATCAACGAAAAGGCGCTGAAGGCGCTCATCTGCGCCGCGGCGGCGCTGAACACGTCAACCAGGAAGAAGCCAAAGAAAGCGTGAGCGTCGTTATCTGGGGACCGGCCATGACAGGTCGTAGGACATCACATAGATGACGATCGCAGCCAGACACAGAACAACACCGATCCAGAACAGCGGCGAATGATGGATGGGGCGGCGGCGCGCGGCGTCGTCTCTCTGTTCGTCTTTCATTCGTCCTCCATTCCGGCGCCAAATACCTCAATCGCTCGAATTGTCGCGCGACACTCTGACACGCTGCCTGCGCCCACTGAAGCACGCATTGTCGCACCATTCGCAAGAAAGGTACGCATGCGGCAGGGCGCGATTCGACGCAACGATGATGGACTATCCGCACTGCTCCAGCCTGCGCGGCCGACCGCTGTCGTCGATATCGGTGCCAATCCCATTGACGGTGACCCGCCCTACAAGCCGATGCTGCAAAGCGGACTTTGCCGCGTGACCGGTTTCGATCCGCATCCGCAGGCATTGGCGCAACTGCAGGCACGCAAGGGCGCGTTTGAGACCTATCTTCCTTATGCCGTCGGCGATGGCGGCAGCCATACCCTGAACATCTGCCGCGGCATCGGCTTTGCCAGCCTGCTGCAGCCTGAACCCAAAACACTCACGCACTTTCCGAATTTTACCGAGCTCGGACGTGTCGTCGACAGGCTCCCGCTCGATACACGGCGGCTCGACGATATCGCCGAGATCGAGCACGTCGATCTCTTGAAGATCGACATTCAGGGTGGCGAACTGTCGGTGTTCAGGAACGGTCACAGCAAACTGGCCAAGGCTGTCGCCATTCAGACCGAAGTCTCCTTCGTGCCGCTCTATGAGAAGCAGCCGGTGTTCGGCGACATCGATCTCGAACTGCGCAGCCTCGGCTTCATTCCGCACATGTTCGCGGCCATCAACAAGAAGATGATTGCGCCGATGATGGGCCCCCACCCTGCTGCTGCCATCAATCAACTCGTCGAGGCCGACGTCGTCTATGTCCGGGATTTCATCCAGGCGGAGGCGATGGATAGCGAGCAGCTCAAGCACCTCGCGCTGATCGCGCATCATTGCTACGGCTCGTTCGATCTGGCGCTGAATTGTGTGCATCATCTGGCCAGCCGCGGTGCCGTCGCGCCCGATGCCAAGAACCGCTATATCGCCCTGCTCCAAGCCAATCGCCCCAAAGTAGCTGGCGGCAGACTTTAAACTTCTCCGGTTCCGACGTAACATGGCGTCCGGCGCAGAGAACGCGCCGATGCGTGCATCATCTTTCCAGCCAGAACCACGGGTCAGACCATGCTTTCACGGCGCCGCCTTTTGCTGACTGCAGGACTGGCCGTCGCCTGCCCCGCAGTCCTGCGCGCCGAACCGCTGAAGATGCGTCTCGCCCATAGTCTGCCGACCACCCATCCCGTCCACCCGGCCATGCAGCACTTTGCCGACCTGGCGCGCGAGCGTTCGCAGGGCGAACTCGACATCGCGCTGTTTGCGGACGGGCAGCTCGGTCAGGAAGTCGACCTGCTGTCGCAGGTACAGGCCAGCAAGCTGGATTTTCTGAAAGTCAGCGCCAGCGTGCTCGAACGCGTCCATCCGGCCTACAAGGTTCTCAACCTGCCTTTCACGTTCCGCGATCGCGCGCACTGGCTGAAAGTGACGAGCAACGAGGTTGGCAACGACATTCTGGCCTCGACCACTTCGGCCGGCCTCACCGGCCTGACCTTTTACGACGCGGGCGCGCGCAGCTTCTATGGGCGGAAGCCGATCCTTCATCCCGACGATCTCAAGGGCATGAAGATCCGCATCCAACCATCGGAGACCATGGTCAAGCTGATGCAGCTGTTCGGCGCCGAAGGCATCGAGCTGTCATGGAGCAATGTCTATGTCGCGCTGAAGTCGGGATTGGTCGATGGTGCAGAGAACAGCGTGGCTGCGCTGATTGTCGGCAAGCATGCTGAAGTCGCGACTCACTACTCGTTCGACGAACACACCATGATTCCGGACGTGCTGCTGGTAGGCGCCGGCCGGCTCAACAGCATGACGCCGAAACAGCGGGAGATCATCCGCGAAGCCGCTGCCCTGTCCTATCGTCGCATGAACGAGCTCTGGACCGCATTCGAGGCGCAAACGCGCCTGCAGGTCGAAGCGATGGGCGTGACATTCGTCAAGCCGGACAAGGCACCCTTCATCGCAAAGGCAGCGCCCCTCGCCGACATCTATGCCGGCGAGGAAGCGTCACGGACGTTGCTGCGCAGGATCGCGCAGGCATAGGTTCATTTGATCGGGCTTATTTGACGCCGAGCAGTTCGACGTCGAAGATCAACGTCGCATTTGGCGGGATCACGCCGCCAGCACCACGCGCGCCATAGCCGAGATCCGGCGGAATGATCAGCGTGCGCTTGCCACCGACCTTCATGGTGGCGACGCCTTCGTCCCAGCCCTTGATGACACGCGACATGCCGATCGGGAATTCGAACGGCTCGTTGCGATCGACCGACGAGTCGAATTTCTTGCCCTTGACACCGTTCTCATAAAGCCAGCCGGTGTAATGCATCACGCAGGTCTGTCCCTTGGCCGGCGTGGCGCCGGTGCCAACGGTGGTGTCTTCGATCTTGAGGCCTGAAGCTGTGGTCATGGTTTTTCCTGCGGCTGGCGCCATTTTCTGCGGCGCTTGTTTTTGAGGCGCTTGCGCCATGGCGGAAGAAAGGGAGACGTCGGAAACGGCCACGATCATGGCCGCACTGAGCGCGACGGCCGTGGCTCTAACGGCACGCTGGGAGTTTCGCATCATGTCTCCTGGATGGTTGGGTCTGCGAGCGGCGCAGTCATGCCCCCTCATCGCACCGCAACGCAAGTCCTGGCAATGCCGAATCCCGAAGCCGCGATCCATGGAAATCGCAATGAGGATGCTTGAATCCGCCCTCAGTCAGGCTTCGAGCTGCGTCGGGCCAGCTGACCCTTGTAATTTTCAAGCAACCGGGTCGCCAACTCTGTCGCCTCATCTCTTGCCTGGATTGAGCGACTGTCCGACATCGGCTCTGCGAGCGAGGCCGGATGTTTGAAGCTGAACGAGCGGATGACGCGATCGATGGCTGCTTGCATGGATAACTCCCGATGGCGACAGGAACTCCGCGTTTCGCGGAAAGTTCCTGATCAGTCAGCCGGAGGGCACCGCAGGTTCAAGGCAGCAGCACGGCCGCTGCAAAGCCGTAACATGGCCATTTTGGCTACAAATGTTGCTAAGCGCCTGCTTCTGCTGCGAATTGCAGCCCTTTGAAAGTCAGTCGGTTGGGGTCGCGAACGCCCGCCAGATACAGGCCGCGAATGAAGTGGGTCACCATGTCGCGATCACAACCGGTCAGAACGACCACGGCATCGACGGCTGTCTTCTGGGCATCCATATCGGTCCTCGCGCCGCACAGGCGGCCTGTTCCGCGCGCTCCAAATCGCCGGATGACCAAAACATGCCCGATTCCCGAGATTTGCGGATATACGCGGATCACCCTGCGCAAGCTCCGCCCCAGCCTCGCGCAGGCCTCCTTGCCGGCAAATCATGCGTAAGATTGCCGTAAATCGCAGATAGTTGATGCGTTGCCGCGCTGTCGGCTGTAAACCGCAGCGGAGTTTCGGCCATGCCTGGATGTTTGCCCGGCTGCCGCACCCGACAATGCCCCACCCCAAACCAAAGAAAGCGACAAGGCCTCGTTCATGTCATTTAAGGAACCCAGCTTCGCAGATCGTCAGAAGGCTGCGATCGAAGCCAGGAAGAACATTCTGAACAAATTCAAGGCAGCACCGGGCCCCGATGATCCTGCCGTGAAGGCGCGCGCCGCCGAGCGCGAAGCCGCTGCCGTCGCACGCGCGGAAGCCAAGGCCATCCGCGACGCTGAGAAGGCCGTCCAGAAGGCCCGCGAAGCCGAGGAAGCCGCCGCTGCTCTAGTCCAGGCTGCGCGCGCGAAGGAAGAAGCCGCGCTTGCCCAGGCCGCGCTGGAAGCTCAGCAGAAAGCTGCCCGCGACGCCCGCTACGCCGCCCGCAAGAAGCGCAAATAAACACGAGATCAGCGTGCCATCATCCGATGGCACGCTGCCTGAATTGATTGTCCGAGGTCAGTTCGTTTTGCCAAATTGCGGCTCGTCGGGTTTGACGAAATTGTTGCCGCTAGGTCCATAGCCGGTGATCTGAATCACCGCGCCCTCTTCCCGTGTGCCATCCCAATGCACCGCACCGGCGGGATGCACCATGTAGCCGCCGGTCTTCATCGGGATCGACTTCTCGGGCACGAAGGCTTCGCCCGTGCCGGTGTACCAGGTGCCCGACAGCACCACGACGTGACGATCTTCCGGATGCTTGTGCGGCTTGCTCATGATGCCGGGCGGCCATTTGATCCGCAGCACATAGATGCCCTGCTTTGAGGGATCTCCGTAAAGTGTCGCGACTTCGACGCCAACACCGAACGGGTTCTTCCAGACTTCCTCGCCCTGATTGATGCGCACAAAGCCCATCTCATCGGTGGCGCTCCATGTCGTCACGCTTGGAAACGTCGTTGCTGCGATCAGACAAGTCGCCGCAACGACGATGCGTCGTTCTTTGTTCATCGTGGCCTCCCCAGGGATTTTCTTGTGCGCGGAGGCTATGCCGAGTTTTCAGGTCCAGCAACGAGCAGCGCAACATGACAAGCCCGTCGCACGGACGGGCCCGTCACGGCGATGCGGGTGAAGACGTTACTTCTTCATCATTCCGTCTTCCTTCTTCATCATGCCGTCTTTCTTCATGCCATCGTCCTTCTTCATACCATCGTGAGACATGGCATCCTTCTTCATACCGTCGCCCTTCGACATGGTGTCCTTTTTCATGCCGTCATCCTTGCTCATCTTGTCCTGAGCGAACGCGGCAGGTGCCAGCGCGAGGCTGAGCGAGACGAGCGCGGCGGACACGCCGAGCGCAAACCTGGTGGAGATGGTCATGATGTTTTTCCTCGGATCCATTTCTGAAGCGCGACGTCTGTCGCTATGAACCAGACGTACGGACATCGCGTTTTGTTACGTCGCATCAAAAAAGTCTTGATGATCCATCCGATAGCCATTGCGTGCGACGCAACATCACTTGCCCGCCGGTTCGGAATGTATAAACGAAGGGGCGCGCGGTGACGGAGCAACAGGACGCGGGCGCATTTTGTCCCGCCCGGCACCAGACGACCCCTTTCAGGAGTTACGCATGCTGACTCGCCGCCACATCCTTGGATCGGCCCTCGCCGTGCCTGCGATCCTTCGTTGCGGTATCGGTACGGCGCTGGCAGCGACTACACTGAAGATCTCGCACCAGTTTCCCGGCGGCACCATCGACAACGGCGACTTCCGCGACCGTCTGGTCCGCACTTTCGCAGCCGCCATTGCCAAGCAGAGTGGCGGCGACCTTGTTGCCGAGGTTTATCCGGATTCGTCGCTGATCAAGGCGGATGCGCAATTTTCCGCCATGCGCAAAGGGACTCTCGATCTCAGCCTTTATCCTTTGCCCTATGCCGGCAATGAATTGCCAGAAGCGAATATCGGCCTGATGCCTGGTCTGGTCTCGACCTACGATCAGGGCCTGCGCTGGAAGAACCTGCCGATCGGCAAGGCACTGAGCGACATTCTCGCCGACAAGGGCATCATGCTGCTGACTTGGGTCTGGCAGGCCGGCGGTGTAGCTAGCCGCTCGCGCCCGCTGGTTGTTCCTGAGGACGCCAAGGGGCTCACGGTACGCGGCGGCTCGCGCGAGATGAACATGATGTTGCAGACTGCCGGCGCGCGCGTGCTCTCAATGCCGTCCAACGAAATTTACGCAGCGATGAAGAGCGGCGCCTGCGATGCCGGCATCACGTCATCGACCAGCCTCATCTCATTCAAGCTGAGCGAAGTCGCCACGCATCTGACCTCCGGCGCGGGAGCGTCCTACTGGTTCATGCTTGAGCCTCTGATGATGTCTAAGGCGGTGTTCGACAAGTTGCCAAAAGCACACCAAGATATTCTGGTCTCGGTCGGCACCGAGATGGAAGCCTTCGGCAAGGCGGGCGCGCAGCAAGACGATGTCGAAGTGTCCAGGGTCTATGAGAAGGCCGGCGCCACGGTCAGCGCGCTCGACGCTGCGACCGTCGGCAAGTGGCGCGATATCGCGCGCGATACGGCATGGAAGGACTACGTCGCCAAGACGCCGCTCACCGCGAATCTCCTCAAGCTCGCGCTGGACGTCCCGGCCTGAAGTATCCTGTCGCCCGCCAGGTGGCTCTCAGCGCGTCTTCGCGTTGAGTGCCGAAGCGACACGGCTGACCGGCGGGCGACCGATCAGAGCGCTGATGGTGTTGGTCGCAGCGAGCAGCTTGTTCATATCGACGCCCGTGGCAATCCCCATGCCTTCCAGCATGTAAACCACATCTTCGGTGCCGACATTGCCGGTCGCACCAGGCGCATAGGGACAGCCGCCGAGACCGCCGGCAGCGCTGTCTACGACACGGCAGCCTTCTTCCATCCCGGCATAGAGGTTGGCCAGCGCCTGACCGTAGGTGTCGTGGAAGTGCATCGCGAGCTTCGGCATGGGAACCGAGCCCGCAACGGCGCGCAGCATCTGCCGCGCCTTCGACGGCGTCCCGACACCGATCGTGTCGCCGAGCGAGACTTCGTAGCAGCCGAGATCAAACAGCGTCTTTGAGACATCGACGACCGCCTGCGGCGCGACGTCGCCGTCATAGGGGCAACCGAGGACGCAGGACACGTAACCGCGCACGCGGATGCCGTCGGCCCTGGCGCGCTCGATCACCGGCTTGAAGCGCTCGATGGATTCGGCGACCGAGCAATTGATGTTTGCACGCGAAAAGCCTTCCGAGGCCGAGGCGAACACCGCGATGACTTTCGCGCCGACCGCCTTCGCGCCCTCGTAGCCCTTCTCGTTCGGCACCAGCACATGGAATTCACCGGGCAAATCGCGCACGCCGAGAAATACCTGATCCGAACCCATCATTTTCGGGATCGCCTTTGGCGACACGAACGAGCCGACCTCAACCGTATGCAGGCCAGCCCCGACCAGCGCCTTCACAAAGGCGATGCGGTCCTCGACCGAGACCGGCGTCTTTTCATTCTGCAAACCGTCGCGCGGGCCGACTTCGACGATACGAATCTGATTACTCATGCTTGTTTCAATCTCACACGTCTCTCAGAAGATCAGGCGCTCGGCTCGACTTCCGCGAGCTCGACACCTTCTCCAACGATATCGCCGACCTTGCACTTGATGCGCTTGAGCACGCCGGCAAACGGCGCGCGCAGGGTCTGCTCCATCTTCATGACTTCCAAGGTCAGAATGGCAGCGCCCTTCTCAAGGATTGCGCCCTCCTCGGCCAGCAGCGCCACCACGGTGCCCGGCAGCGGCGCAACGATCTTGTCCTCGCCGACCTGCTCTTCATCCTCGCCGCCGAACGGATCGACCCAATGGATGTCGAAACGGCCGTGACGCGTGCGCAGATAGAGTTCGTGGCCCTCGATCACCGAAACGATGTGCGAGCGCGCTCCGTCCAGAGTCAGATCGAAATGCCCGTCATCGGCCGTAGCCGCCTCAAACCCCAGTTCGCGAGTGCCGATCGAAATCGTTGCAGGACCGCTGCCGTAATTCAACGTCACGCGCTGTTCGTCCGAACCATACTTGAATTTGAACACCCGCTGGCGACGCCCGACCGGCATCCAGCCAGCCGTCAGCCAGGGCGAGGTACCGGCGGCCCGTGCTGCCTGCTCTTCGCTCGCGACGATGGCGGCGACAGCCGCGCATAGTTCGAGATCGCCAGGCGCCGCCGAGTCCGGCGTCAACACTTTCAATTCACGCTCGATAAAGCCGGTGTCGATGGTGTTCGCGCGCACATCCGGATGCGTCACAAGCGCCGACAGGAACGGCGTATTGGTGACAATGCCGCGAATATCGGTTTCTTCCAGCCCGCGGTTGAGCCGGTTGATCGCCGCATCGCGCGTCGGTGCCCAGGCAATCACCTTCGCGAGCATGGCATCGTAATTCGGCGACACCGCGTCACCCTCGCGATAGCCAGCATCGATGCGCAAGCCGTTCGTCTCAGCGGGCGTCCGCCAGGTGCGAATCTTACCAACCGAAGGCATGAAATTCTTGTGCGGATTCTCGGCGTAAACCCGCGCCTCGATGGCGTGGCCGTTGAGCTTGATCTCGCTTTGCGTCAGCGGCAGCTTTTCGCCGAACGCCACGCGGAGTTGCCATTCGACCAGATCAACGCCGGTGATCAGTTCGGTGACCGGATGCTCGACCTGCAGGCGCGTGTTCATCTCGATGAAGAACACGTCCTTGCCGTCGGAGACGAATTCGATAGTGCCGGCGCCGACATAGTTCACCGCGCCTGCGGCCTTGCGTGCAGCCGCGCAAACCGCCTCACGCTGCGCGCCGTTCAACGTCGGCGAGGGCGCCTCTTCGATCACCTTCTGATGCCGTCGCTGCAACGTGCATTCGCGCTCGAACAGCGAGACGAGATTGCCATGACTGTCGCCGACGATCTGCACTTCGATGTGACGGGGATTGTCGACATACTTTTCGATCAGCATGCGGTCGTCGCCGAACGCTGCTTTGGCTTCGCGCTTGGCGCTGACGATGGCCGGAGCCAGTTCGGCCGCCGAACGCACCACGCGCATGCCACGCCCGCCGCCGCCGGCGGAAGCCTTCACCAGAACCGGGAAGCCGATCTTGTCGGCCGCCTTGGCCAGCGTCGCGTCGTCCTGCGCTTCGCCGTGGAATCCCGGCACCAGCGGCACGCCAGCCTTCTCCATCAGCGCCTTGGAGCCCGACTTTGAGCCCATCGCGGTGATCATCTCCGCAGTGGGTCCGACGAAGATCAGGCCGGCATCGGCACAAGCCTGCGCGAACTCGGCGCTCTCGGAGAGAAAGCCGTAGCCGGGGTGGATCGCCTCGGCGCCGGTCTTCTTTGCAGCTTCGAGAATGCGCTCGATATTGAGATAGCTGTCGCGCGCACGCGCCGGGCCGATCAACACGGCCTCGTCGGCTTCCGCCACATGCAGCGCATTGGCATCTGCCTCAGAATAGACCGCGACGGTGCGCAAGCCCATGGCGCGCGCCGTGCGGATGACGCGGCAGGCTATCTCGCCGCGATTGGCGATCAGGAGCGTGCGAAAGCGGCGATATAAAGCTTTTGAAATTTCGGCTTTGGCCATCATCACATCCTGAACAGGCCGAAGCGCGTCGGCTCGATCGGCGCATTGGCCGACGCTGACAAACCAAGTCCGAGCACCAGGCGCGTATCTGCGGGATCAATCACGCCATCATCCCAGAGGCGCGCCGTCGCGTAATACGGGCTGCCCTGGGTCTCGAACTGGTCGCGTGTCGGCTTGCGAAACGCTTCCTCCTCTTCGGTCGACCAGGTACCGCCCTTGGCTTCGATATTGTCGCGGCGCAGCTGACTCAGCACCATCGCGGCCTGCTCGCCGCCCATCACCGAGATCCGGGCATTGGGCCACATCCACAGAAAGCGCGGGCTGTAGGCGCGGCCGCACATGCCGTAATTGCCGGCGCCGTAGGAACCGCCGACCACCACGGTGAATTTCGGGACGTTGGCCGTGGCGACAGCTGTCACCAGCTTGGCGCCATCGCGCGCAATGCCGCCGGCTTCGTATTTCTTGCCGACCATAAAGCCGGTGATGTTCTGCAAGAACACCAGCGGGATGTTGCGCTGGCAGCAGAGCTCGATGAAATGCGCGCCCTTCAGCGAGCTCTCGCTGAACAGGATGCCGTTGTTAGCGATGATGCCGACCGGGAAGCCCCAGATATGCGCGAAGCCGCAGATTAGAGTCGTGCCGTAGAGCTTCTTGAATTCGTCGAATTCGGAGCCGTCGACGATGCGCGCGATGATGTCGTGCATGTCGAACGGCTTGCGCGCGTCGGCAGGAATGACACCGTAGAGTTCTTCAGCGGCATATAAGGGATCGCGGGGCGCCTGCATGTTCAGTGTGGCCCGCTGTGGTGGCTTCAGCGTCGCGACGATTTTTCGCGCGATGCCGATGGCGTGGCCATCGTTCTGTGCGTAGTGATCGGTGACGCCCGATTGCCGCGAATGGACGTCGGCACCGCCGAGCTCTTCCGCGGTCACCACCTCCCCGGTTGCGGCCTTCACCAGCGGCGGACCACCAAGGAAGATCGTGCCCTGATTGCGCACGATGATGCTCTCGTCGGACATCGCCGGCATATATGCGCCGCCGGCAGTGCACGAGCCCATCACGACAGCAATCTGCGGAATGCCCTGCGCCGACATCTGCGCCTGATTGTAGAAGATGCGGCCGAAATGGCGCTCATCCGGAAAGATGTCGTCCTGCTGCGGCAAGAACGCACCGCCGGAGTCTACCATATAGATGCACGGCAGATTGTTCTGCCGCGCGATGTCCTGCGCGCGCAGATGCTTCTTCACCGTCATCGGATAGTAAGTGCCGCCCTTGATAGTCGCATCATTGGCGACGATCATGCACTCCCTGCCCGACACGCGGCCAACACCAGTGATGACGCTGGCGGAATGGACGTCGCCGCCATAGAGGCCGTTGGCGGCCAGCGGCGAGAGTTCGAGGAAGGCCGTGCCGGGATCGATCAGCAGATCGACACGTTCGCGCGCCAGCATCTTGCCGCGCGCGGTGTGCTTGGCGCGGGACGCTTTGCCGCCGCCGCCGGCGACCGCACCGAGCTTGTCCTTGAGCTCGGCGACCTGCGCTTTCATCACATCGACATTGCGTTTGAACTCGGCCGAGGTGGGATCGATCGTGGAGCGAAGCGACATCGGCTTCCGTTTCCTGCAGGGTCTGTTTCTTGTTTGCACGGCGGCCCGGCAACGGACCTGCCATGATGGTGTCATCCCGTCGTGGCGGGACGCAACCCTAACTTTCGGTGCTGGTCAGGGTGAGATTTGAAGCGTTACGGGGGCTGATTTGCCCGCAAACCGGTCGTCAGTGCGACCACGGCTCCGAGCGGCGGAACGCAAAATTGTCGGCATAGGCGATGGTCCGGGGCGCGCGCACCTTGGGCTCGATCACCTGATAGGCAATGCCTTCGCGCTCGCAATAGGCGACCGCCTCTTCCTTACTGTCGAAGTGGATGGACAGCTGCTGCTTCATGTCACTGGACGACGTCCAGCCCATCAGGGGCTCGATCACCCGCGCCTGCTCCGGCTCATAATCGAGCTGCCAGTCCTTGGTCTTGGCGAGGCCTGCCTGCATGGCATTCTTGGGGGCTTTGAAGATACGTGCGGTCATGGAATGCGATAGCCTTTTAAGGATGGGCCTTCGTCTCGGGATTAGCGTCTCGGGATCGGCCTTGGTCAGCTGCGACACTGCGACAAATTGGTGAAAACGGCGGGGCTGGTATATCCAATTGTCACGAATTTGATCCGTGATTCCGTCGTTTGGCGGCTTCGTTATTGTGTATATTCGTTCCGCGGCGTCGTGACAATCGGGGCACGAAGCGGTCTATCTGATCTCGCAATTCGGCATCACGAAGGGCTCCTGAAGCGGCACCCATGGATATTCACGCCATCCTTCCCCCCAAAGGCCGAGACCTTCGGCTGGACCTGTTCCGCGGTATCGCCAACTGGGCGATCTACCTCGATCACATCCCCGACAATGTGGTGAACTGGGTCACGACCCGGAACTATGGCTTCTCCGACGCGGCCGATCTGTTCGTCTTCATCTCCGGCTACACGGCGTCCTTCGTCTACGCCAAGATGATGCTGGAGCGCGGCTTCATCGTCGGCGCTACGCGCCTCACCAAGCGGGTCTGGCAGCTCTATGTCGCCCACGTTATCCTGTTCGTGATCTACATCGCCGCCATCGGCTATGTGGCGCAGCGCTATAACGACCCCGACATCATCAACGAGTTCAACGTTGCCGGTCTGGTCGACAATCCGATCCAGACGCTGACGCAAGGTCTGCTGCTTAAGTTCAAGCCGCTCAATCTCGACGTGCTGCCACTCTATATTGTGCTGATGGGTCTGTTCCCGCCGGTGCTGTGGATGATGCTGCGCAAGCCGGATCTGACGATGCTGGCGTCGCTGGCGCTGTATTTCGCGGCACGCCAGTTCGGCTGGAATCTGCCCGCCTATCCCTACGGCGTCTGGTACTTCAACCCGTTCACCTGGCAATTACTGTTTGTGTTCGGCGCCTGGTTCGCGCTCGGCGGCGCGCTCGAGTCACGCTCGGTGATCCGTTCCAAGGTGCTACTGTATTTCGGTATCGCCTATCTCTTGTTCTCGCTTGTCATGACCATGGCCGGCCGCTTCCCGGACACCGGCCACATGATCATGCCGGACTGGTTATTCGACGCGTTCAATCCGAACGACAAAACCAACCTCGCGCCCTATCGCGTGCTGCACTTCGTGATCATCGCCTTCTTCGTCACTCGCTTCGTGCCGAAGGAATGGAAAGGCCTGGAGTGGCCGGTGTTCCAACCGCTGATCAAATGCGGCCAGCAGTCGCTCGCCGTATTCTGCGTCGGCGTGTTCCTGTCCTTCGTCGGCCACTTCCAGCTGATGATGTCGTCGGGCTCGCTGCTGGCGCAAATATTCGTCAGCGCCGCCGGCATCGGCATCATGACCTGCGTAGCCTATTACATCTCGTGGTCGAAGAAGCAGGACAAGCCGTTGCCGAAGCCGGCTGCTCCCACAGCGTCAGAACAGCAGGCATCGCCATCGAAAGCCGCAGAATAGGCCCGTTGTCGAACATGGTGCGGGACAGGCGAGAAATCGCCGGCAGGTGTCTTGCTGCCCCCCGCCTAAGCGTGTATCGACACCGCATCGTCGGGGTATAGCGCAGCCTGGTAGCGCGGCGGTTTTGGGTACCGCAGGTCCTAGGTTCGAATCCTAGTGCCCCGACCATCCCCCATTATATTCAATGACTTACCGCTTCTTGAACAGCGGATGGACCACCTGGTCCCCGGGCGCGATTCCGTATTTTTTGGCGGTGCCTGCGACCACTTCGAGAACAGCCCGTGCCGGGCCGCCCGATGAAATGATCTTGAGGGATTGTGGCTCGGTATTCTCCGCGATCCGGAGCACCCGGCCATCACCGCCGATGAAGATCATGTCGAGTGAAACAAAGGTGTTCTTCATCCACATGGAGATCTGCTGCTCGGGGGTGAAGTCGAACAGCATACCGCGGCCATCCGCGAGCTCCTTGCGATACATCAGACCGGTCGCCCGCTCCTCGTCGGTCTTGGCGATTTCGACTGAGAACATCCGCACACCTGACTTGGTGACGATTTCGAGCGGCTGGAATTCGGCGGCTGCGGCTGGCTTGTAAGGGCCGACAAGGGCCAGAGCGGCGATCACCGCCAGCATCGAGAGGCGGCAACGGGCGGCGAAGCGAAACAGACTCATGAAGGGCAATCCACGCGAAGAGCCCGGTCAGGATGCCGGGCGGCGCGACCCTAGCCTGACGACGCGTGCCAGCGCCAGACAGTCATGATGCACAGCCGCGTGATAGCCCTCGACGGCAAGGCTGGCATGAAACCCGCAAGAAACTTGGAAAACCATGGACGGCTTAGTGCGACGAAAGACCCGGCGTACCGCCTTCGGGCTGGATCTCGGCAGCCATCATGCCCTTGGACCCGGGCCCGAAGCGCACCAGCACATACTGGCCGGGACGCAGCTCGGTCATGCCGAAGCGGCGCAGGGTTTCCATATGGACGAAGATATCCGGCGTGCCTTCGCCGCAGCTGAGGAAGCCGAAGCCACGCAGCCGGTTGAACCACTTCACCTGCGCCCGCTCGAGGCCACTGGTAGGCGTCACGCTGACATGGGTGCGCGGCGGCAGCATCTGCGCGGGATGGATGGCAGTCGACTCGTCCATCGAGACAACGCGGAAAGCCTGATAGCCCTTGGACCGCTGGGTGCATTCAACGACCACACGGGCACCTTCATAGGCCGTCTGGTAGCCGTCGCGGCGAAGCACGGTCACATGTAAGAGCACGTCGGCTGCGCCATTGTCAGGAATGATGAAGCCATAACCCTTGGAGGCATCGAACCACTTGATGACACCGTTGATCTCGACGAGATCGACTGCGTTGCCTTCGCCGACACCCGCAAAGGGGTCGAGTGCGTCGCGGCTTGCGTTGCCTGAAAGCTCATTCCCTGGTCGCGGACCACCCGCTCCGGGAATCAGTCCCCCCAACCGCTTGGACTCAAATGCGTCCGACCCCATGGCCCCGGATCCCACTATCATTTGCGCTGTCAGCCCTGTCAGCGCCATCTCACATGCCCCATCGAAGCTAATTCACGATGGCGCGGTGCGAATCTTTCGATTCGAAGATAACACTGTCGCCTGATCAGCAAAGACAAAAAACGAACACAGTGACAGCTATGAACAGCTTGCGCTCAAACGAATCAGATGCGCATCAATTTCCGACGAATGGTCCGAGCGTTTCGCCGATATCATGGCGAATGACAAGGTCTGCGTGATCGTCCTGCTCGGTCGCCTCATTGTTGATGATGACAAGACGTGCACCGGCATGTTTCGCCATCATCGGGAATCCCGCTGCGGGCCACACGACGAGTGACGATCCAATCGCAATGAACAGATCGCAGTTCTGCGATAGCTCAGCTGCGCGACGCATCTCATCTTCAGGCATCGCCTGACCGAATGAGATCGTCGCAGCCTTCACGGGCTCGCCGCATACCGTGCAGTCTGGCGCCTGTCTTTCGGAATCGAATCTGCTCTTCACCCAATCGAGCTCATAGCGCCTCGCGCAACCAATGCAGCGCGCATAGGTCGTATTGCCGTGCAGCTCGATCACAGCGTCAGCCTTGAAGCCGGACGCTTGATGCAGGTTGTCGATGTTCTGGGTAATCACAGCGGGAATCTTGCCGGCCTTGTAGAGTGAGGCGAGCGCACGATGCCCCCGACCGGGCTTGGCCGCGGCGAAGGTCTCTTCCATCGCAAAGCGCCGGCGCCAAGCTTCATCCCGTGCATCCTGACTGGCGACGAACTCGTCGAACGGAATTGGCCGGTTACGGGTCCACAACCCGCCAGGCGAACGAAAGTCGGGAATGCCCGATTCGGTCGAGATCCCCGCACCGGTGAACGGCACGATGGTTCTGGCCTCGGCGATCATCTCACCAAGACGATCCACGCCAGTGCGAATGTCGGTTGCAATCATTGGAAGGTCCGAGAGGAAGTGATGCGACGACAATGCCGCAGACCGGGATCCGGTGCCATGCCGGGATCAACGCATGTTTCGCTTCGTCGCCACGTTTCCTGGATCTATTTCGCTTTGGCGCGTCCATTCCTGGCGGGCTTGTCGATCAAAAAGTCTTCCCGCTTGCGACCGGCGGCGATCTCCTTCGCGAGCCACCCCGCGACACCGCCGCGCCCGGTCCAGGTCTCTCCCGTCTTGGGATGGCGATACTTCGGTGGAACCTTGATGCCTTTGACGTGGCTGGTTTTACCATCGACGCTTCTGATCTGTGCGAGTTGCGCCTGCAATTCGGCACGGTGGGCCTGCAGTTGCTTGTCGATGTCCTCCCGCAATGCGAGGAGTTCGGGAACCGAAAGAGATTTGATATCAAGGGTCGGCATAAATAAGCTCCGATTAAATACGTCCGCACTCCTTCCCCAAGGCGCGCAAAATATGCGCCAGCGTGCGTCAATTAAATAAAATGTAGGCGGTGTCAAAACACCGCATCTGAATGAAATATCGGGACGAAGCTGAAATGCGCTCCGCCCTCAAGTATTCAAATACCGATCTGCGAAATCTTTATGCAGCCCGCGAAACGTCGGTGGAGAGCTCGCTCTTCGGCAGATCGTCCTTCTTCGGCTTTGCTACCGGCGTTGCCTGAGACTTCTTCACGGACTTGCCGTACTGCGCGAGCTTATCGAGTTCGGCTTCGAGCTCAGCCTGACGTGCAGCAACTTTTTCCGCCAGCTTGTCGGATGCATGATCACGCAGTGCCGCAAGTTCCTCGATGCTCAGTGAGTCCAGATCGATCTTGGCCATGGAAATCTCCGTTTGTTCGGAACTAGCGGTAACATCCATGCGCCGCAAGCGCGGCAGCGCGATCATCCACCGAAGACATCATGATGGATGCAATTCAATTGACGTCGAGCTCTTGCTTCGCAGACAATGCATGCGGGATTGAGGAAACGCGTCATGGCATCCTGGAAAGAAGAGCGTGACCGGCTGGTCGCGCAGACGCTCGCATTCGTACAGGAAGTCGCCGCGGCGCATCCGGTCGCGGCCCAGCGACTGAACATCTGGCAACCGCCGAGCCACGCACCGTCGTACGCGTCCGATTCAACGGAAACCGTCACCTCGCCTGCCATCACGGACGTCGATCGCTTGACGGCCCCTGCATTGATTGTACATGCGGCGAACGCGGCAATTGAAACCTCGGAGCGTAGTTCGCAGGACGTTCCTGTTGCAGGTCCAACCAACACGGCATCTCCTGTCCGGAAAGATCCGCTCTATTCGGGCCCATCTGAACGGGCCGAGATCCTCAAGCGCGTTGCGTCGTTCAAGGCTCGCCAGGCCCAGATGATCCACGAGCGCGACGTCTACTACGAAGCCATGCAGACGCGTATCCGAACAACGCTGCGGAACGATTCCGGGCGCGACCGGTTGTAAAGCCGGAGCAGCTTCCCCGATGCTCTGTTTTTAGAAAGCCCCGTCCTCCCCCGGCGGGGCTTTCGCCTTGGGGCTTCTACTCGAGAGCCGATCTGTTTGAGGGGGACGACCTGTCGGTCCGGGTTATTTGCCGAGGTGTCGCCGCACGGCGGCAACCGACGAGCCGACCTTTTCGATCGCGGCGTTCAATTCGGTCGGCGAGACGCTCAGCCGATAGGCCCAGTAGTCGCGTTGGGAAGCATCACTGGAATCGATCACCGGCGCCGGCCGGACGCCGCGTTCGGACGCCAGGACGGCGGCGACTGGCACGAGACTGATCATGCTGGCAGGGTAACACGTCGCCCATACAGCCCAAGCGAGCGCTCGCTCCAACGTTAACAGGCGATTGATGCAATCTCGGAAAGCCGCCCAGCCAAAGCAAGCCTTGCCGCGAGCGGTTACTGAACCACCGAGCCCAGCGAGGCCTGGATCTCATTGAGCGGGATGCACAGCTTCTTGCGGCGCAGGCCGCGAATGGCGCCGGTGACCTTCAAGATCTTGCCGGCCGCACATGACCCGTCCTGGACCAGCGCGCTCTCGTAAGGCGCCAGGATGAGCGGTTCAGCTGTCCGAATGGACTGAGCGGCGGAAGGTGTGGCCAACGCCACCAGAGAAATTCCAAAAGTCCCCAAAACCCAAAAACGCATGGTCGTCCCCAACGCAGCAAATACGCACCGGTCCAAGGGTAATCGTTCACGCCCTTCAATTTTTGCAGTCAGCTCTCCCCGAGCCGTTACCGCAATTATTGCCCCGGACCACCGCGAAACACAAAGTAATTTTCGCGCCGATTTCCGGTTTCAGTATAGGGTCAGAGCGTGACCTGCTCGTGACCGCACTCCTTGCAGGTGAAAGACACCCGCGCGACGCCCTTTGGCGCCGAAACCTTGTTCGCCGCGCCGCACTTGCCGCAGGTCGTCATAATCCGTGTGTCGCCCTGCTTCACCACCAGCGCCTTGCGCTCCATAGTCTCGCGGATCAGACGCTCGGCCTCTTCGCGCATTGCCTGCTTGCTCATGCAGCTCTCCTGACAGACGCCGAAGCAAAAGGCCCCGATCGAGCGGCCTTATAGCTGATGACAATGACACTCTCCATCGCGATCAGAATCGCCCCCCTGATCGCACCATTCCCCTGCAGAATTTCCGTGCATTCCAATCGGCCGCAGCGATATCCCGATGGACAGAACTGATGACCTGAACTAGAACAAATAGCGAACATCATTCGCCAATGTTTTATCGCGACGTCACAGGAATCGCCGGGTTGGCGGGGCATACGCGGCTGGAAAACAGGGAGACTGACATGGATTTGCAGGCACGTATCGACCTTTGGAAAAGCATCGATCCGGATCCGGAATTCTGCCGCAAGGCAGAACGAGAAATGCTGCTGTTGAGTTGTCAGGACGAAGACTGGGTCAACGCGCGGATGCGGGATTTCGAACAGGCGCTCGCATTGGAGAGTGTTGAATAACGGAACCCTTTGGCGTCGGCGGCGTTACGTCTGCGCTGGAACATCCAACCTCGCTTCACCGCGGTGATGCGAGGTTTTGTTTTGCCGGTGATTCGGTGCGGGAGATCTCAGCTTGCGTAAGCGTCGCGCGCTGCGACTTATCCACCGGTCGCCTTGCAAAGATCGGATTGATGCCGCATTCGGCATCGATGCTCTCCTTGGGGAGCGAAACGAAGAGAAGAGAATGAACGAAGAAAGAATTTCAGCGGCACGCGCCGACATGGAACGCCGGGTGGCAGAATTTCGCGAGAAGCAGGCGAAGTTTCAGCGCGAACGCGAAGACTATTACGAGACCACGATCGAAAAGGTACGGGCCACCGACTGGAACGAGTTCGTGACACCCCGTCAGGAGCGCCGCGTGCGGCACTAGCTACGATCTGCTCGCAGCAGCATTCAATAAAAAGCCCGCCATTATCTGGCGGGCTTTTTATTGAATGCGAGTCACTGCGCGTGCAGCTCAATAGGCCCGAAGCAATGCTCCGCCGGGCCGTGTTGGGCCCTACCAATAACCATAGCTGCGATAGTAACGCGGGCCATAGGCATAGGGGCCGGGACCATAGTAACCGCCATAATAAGCCGGACGGTAATAGCGCGGTCGATAATAGCCGTAGCCGGGACCGTAGCCATAATAGCGTGGGCCATATCCATATCCGTACGGTCCGTACGCGCCGCCATAGGCCCCCGCGGCCAGTGCACCTGCGGCAATACCAAAGCCGATTGCGGGACCCGGTCCCCAACCTCTACCCCATCCGCGCGCTTCAGCCGGCGCCGTCATGGCGGTCGTGCCGATGGCTGCGACAGTGGCCAGGATCAATGCTGCCTTTTTCATGTGATACCCTTTCTGTTCACCACCGGCCAAATAACGCCAAGCTTTTTTGTTGGTTTCAGGGCCTGTAAGATTTCACCGCTCGGGTTCCAGACCGGAAGTGTGTCATGATGCCCATTCGCTATGGCCGTGCGCAGCTCGCACGCCAGCTTCAGGCCTTTCACGCGGCGCACCCCGAATTCATCAGAGAGCGGCTTCGCGCTTTCGATGAGCACAACGGACGCGACAAGATGATTCCCGTGACGCATCGCAAAATGAAACCGTCACCCTATACGCGTCGCTTCGCTACGCTCCCCCGCGACAAGGCGCCGATTAGCTCCGGATGAAGCCTTAACGCGCCCCACACCGGCTTCACGTTTCATTCACCATGAGGGGCCGGTTATCGGAACGGCTCGCAAAGCCGACGCTTTCCTCTCCATGAATGTACGCGGTGTCGCACGGACACGCGTGCGAGCAGTGGAGTAATGGCGATGATTGAACAGATCGCGAAGATCGACAAAGCGCTCGACGAATTGCTCGTCGGCCTCGGCCAGATGGTTCTGCGCCTGTCGAGTCCGCATGTCACACGCACGCGCGAAGAGCGCAAGGCTCTTGTCCGCTCCGTCAATCAGTTCTCAACCTGCGCGGCCCGCTCCAGCGATCCGCGGGTCCTCAAGCTTGCCGAGGATCTGCAGGACACGCTCAAGCCACGTCTGCGCCTAGTCGCCAGCCGCTGACGGCACGACGTGCCCAAAACGTCCGCGCGGCAACGACGCAGGAACGTTTCTCCCTTTCACCGGTTGGCGAGACACAACCAGAAGGGAGACGGCTTATGCCCATCGAAGCAAGTGAACAAGGCAACCTCATTGGCAGCGACAAGGTCGAAGGCACCGCGGTGTTCGGCGCCGACGACCAGAAGATCGGATCGATCGAACGCGTGATGATCGACAAGAAGAGTGGCCGGGTGTCCTACGCTGTGCTCAGCTTCGGCGGCTTTCTCGGCATCGGCGACGATCACTATCCTCTCCCTTGGCAGTCGCTGAAATATGACACCGCACTCGGCGGCTATCGCACCGGCGTGACACAGCAGCAGCTGGAGAACGCCCCGAAATACGGCAATGACAATAGTTGGAATTGGGCTGACACATCGCGGGCCCGCGCGGTGAACGATTACTACGGCGTTCCCATGGGCATCTGACGCCCGGGATATACCACACAGCGGAACGGCACCCGATCGGGTGCCGTTCTTGTTTGCCCAGTCCGATGTATCGGCTCTAGCGCGCCAGTTCCTTGCGCACGGCCGCAGCCGCATTGCCGACTTTCTCTACTGTTGCCTGCAACTTCTCGCGGGACACGCCGAGCTGGTGGGTCCAGTATTTCACCTCATGCGCCTCGTGCATGTTGATCTTGCTGCGATCCGGTTGACCCTTGTTCTTCAGGTCGTTCATCGTCGTCGGCCTCTTCAATCAACTGGTTGATGTAAGTGGCGAGTTGCTCGCCGGCGTCATTGAATTCTTCGTCCACGCAAGGTGTCCCATATGCCGTTTGGTGAGTGCAAAACATGCACGACTGTGACTTGTTCCGGGCGCCGCTCACCTGCCACACAAGCAATTGTTCAAATGCCGGAGATTCCGCCAACCCGGCTTTAACTGCACTTCCAGAGCTCGGAGAACCCAATCGCACCCGCGGCATTATGGGAGATGATGTCCACAGCCCTTGTCGTTCAAACCGTCGAACTGAGGCCGAACCCGCCGCCTTACGGTCGGCTGTCATTGCGCACGGGGGCATGGGACCAGTTGCAGGCGAAACGGGCCTATGACGACCATCATGAGCCGCCGGAGGCGCCGGTCGAGCTCGACAAGAAGGTCTGAGGTAGCCAGCAGTCCGCGGCGATCCACGCTCTAGTGCGAAACACCCCCACCAATGCCGACGCTCCCGCCGACCCTGATGCAGGTCGACGTCCCCTCAACCTGGACGAAGCCGGCGCCGTATTGCTTACACGGATCTGCTTTTCGTGGTGCCGGCGTCATGCTCTGCTTCGTTGCCACTGGCTTCTTCGACGCCGCAGCAAAGGCCTGCAGCGGGATGACAGCGATCAGCAGTCCAACGATAATTCTCATGGTCTTCCCTCGCCGCTTGTATGCGGTCGTATAGCTCATTGGAACGAATGCCGCAGTGCGGTGTTTCCATGGCATGGGACCGAGAGAAGAAGATAATGGCGTATTGCTGCTCAGCGCGGTCGCGCTTGTCTGCGGAATGATCGCCTTCGTACCGTGGCTCCTCGAGCCGACACCCGCTGTTGCAAGCAAAAACACCCAGCGTGTCGCCCATGAGCGACCTGTGTCGCAAGAGCCGGTGCGCGTGATCATGCCCTTTAGCCCGAACACAACGCCGAGCCAGCGTTGACGCCTTGCTTGGCTAGTTGGCAGCCACAGGCTGGCCGGCGGTACGAGTGAGCTTGTCGGCTTTCAGCAGGACATGGTCCGTTGCCAGCTGCGGCCGGGCGAAGAAGCTCACGGCGACAAAGGCTGCGCAGAACAGAAATCCTACCAGCATCACCCGTCGATGCGTCGGCTTGTCGGCATTGTGAAACGAAGCGGACATGGTCACTCCCTCGATGGGAAATGAATAGCTCACTCTTATTTCCGCGCAATCATACTCTGGTTTTAACCTAACCGATGAAGGTTGCTTGGCTGAGCGGATTTTAACGAAGCCGTTGTGGACTGTTAATTTTCGGCGATCCCGCGATCAAACTAAACTACAGAACCGCATCGTAAAGCGACCCCGCCCGGTCGTTACTTCCTCGGCGTGTTACTTCTTATCGACGTTGTCCTGCGAGATCGGGGGAGCGCAGGTCTCCTTCGCATACTTCTCAGCGAGTTCGAATATTTCGCGACGGCGCTCCGGCTCGTTAATGGTGAGGTAAGTCACAACCATTTTTAAGGCCTCCTCGTCCGAAGCCCTTCCAAACCGCCACACGAGTAACACTCCCAAGTTGTACAGAAAGGTTTCGGAACCTTTTCCCTGTACGTTGAATTGAATGCCCATCAATATACGTAATATTACGATTAATTGGCCAATAAGTTCCGGGAGCGGTGATGATTGTCGGTCGGCCCATCTCGGAGATATGCAGGGAGCTTGCCATCTCGGCGCAGGCGAGCCATCAGACAGTTCTCGCGCAGATCCTGCGGATGGCTTCGCTCGAAGCCGCCCAGAGCGGCGTGCGTCATCATGAAGGCGATTCCAGTATCCAGGATCGATTGGTTGGCATCTGGGACTGGGACATCGCCAATGACCGCGTCTATGCAGACAGCAAATTCGCCCGCCTGTTCGGCGTCAATGCAGATTTGGCCTCGCGGGGCACGCCATTACAAGACTGGCTGGATGCCATTCATCCGGACGATATCAATGATGTCACCGCCGCCATCAATCGCTCACTGACGACCGGTCAGGTGTTCTCCCGTGAATATCGCGTCGTCTCTCACGGCGACACGCATTGGGTCTATGCGCGCGGCAAGTGCACGCTCGATTCGTCAGGCAAGGCGGTTCGGTTTCCCGGCGCCATCGTCGACATCACGCAGGAGAAGATCGAGGACTATAACCTCAGCATCGCTCCAACCTAATTCTGACCTTTGGGCTGCCCGCTTCACGACAAAATCGCCGGCAAAACGACAAGGGAGCCGACGGCTCGTTGCCTGCGGGAACGTAGCCTTACGCTACCCGTTATACTCGCATGGCAAAGAAATTTTTTAGCGTCGTCGTCGTTCGCTCCGTCGAGGAATCCGTGGAGATTGTTGTCGAGGCCAAGAGCGCCGACGACGCACATGTGGCGGCTATTCAGCATCTTCGGCAAAGCGGTGACGAATATGTGTGGGGAAAGCCGCGCAAGGATTTGACTGTCTGGCAAAAGCGGGAGATCGATACGCCAGCCATTGTCGATGTGAGCGCTTAAAAGCCAGCTAACCTCGCAATCCCGCAGATGTCCCGTCGTTGCCGCTACGATACCTGCCATTTGTCGTATTAAGCTGCTATGGCAAGCACCGCTGCCTTTGCAGTTGCAGGCCTGCGTCGACCATGGAGACAATCCAATGCGCTACCTTCACACCATGCTGCGCGTCCGCAATCTGGATGCGGCCCTGAAATTCTATGCCGATGCGCTCGGGCTCAAGGAAGTCCGCCGGGTCGACAACGACAAGGCGAAATTCACTCTGGTGTTCTTGTGCGCCGCCGAAGACGAGGCGCTGCTGGCCAACACCAAGGGCCGCGGCGCGCCGCTGGTCGAACTCACTTACAACTGGGACGAAGAGAAATATGGCGAGGATCGCTATTTCGGTCATCTCGCTTATGAGGTCGACGACATCTACGCGACCTGCGACCGGTTGATGAAGCTCGGTATCACCATCAATCGTCCGCCGCGCGATGGCCAGATGGCCTTCGTGCGATCGCCCGATCTGCATTCCATCGAGCTTCTGCAGAAAGGCGACGCACTGCCGCCGCAGGAGCCATGGTCGTCAATGCCCAACACCGGACATTGGTAACTCACAAAACGCATCGCTGCAGGTGCCGCGGTGGAACGCCATGAGCAGTGCCGCGTTGTTGATGCGATACTGATTTCATGGAGGCTGAGACAATGGGACGTGGAATTCTGCTCTGGCTGCTGGGTGTACCGATTCCGGTGATCATTCTGCTGTGGCTCTTCTTCGGTCGCTGACGCCTCCCAAGCTGAACCCATGAACAGGCCTCGCTCACGCGGGGCCTGTTTCGTTTGCGGGCTCGCTCCTTTGTGAGAGGTCAGCACGAGACCGGCCTTGCGATGGCGGCGCGTTGCTGGCTAAACCTGCGGCGCTTATTCGCCAGCGAGGTTCATCGTGTCACAGACTCCCACTCCATCCCTGCAGATCTGGGGCCGCGCCAATTCGGTCAATGTGCAAAAGGTTCTGTGGTGCTGCCATGAACTCGACGTCGCCTATGAGCGCATCGATGCCGGCATGCAATTTGGCCGTAACAGCGAGGCCGACTATCTGGCGATGAATCCCAACGGCCGCGTGCCCACCTTGGTGCAAGGCGATTTCGTGCTGTGGGAATCCAATTCCATCATGCGCTATGTCGCCCTGGCCTATGGCGCTACATCGCGCCTCTACCCATCCACGCCAAAGGTGCGCGCCGGGATGGAACGTTGGCTCGACTGGACACTGACGACACTGCAGCCGGCCGAGCGCCCGTTGTTCTGGGGACTGGTGCGGACGCCCGTCGCCGACCGCGACATGGCCGCGCTGCAGAAGGCTGCGGACGCCAATGCGGCACTGTGGGAGATGGTCGACCGGCAACTTTCCCATCAGACCTGGATGGAAGGCGACGATTTCAGCCTCGCCGATATCGCCATCGGTTGCTACGCACGGCGCTGGTTCGGCGTCGTGGGTGTCACGCGCCCTGCACTTCCGCATCTGCAACGCTGGTATCAGGTGATCTCGGCACGGCCGGGCTTCCAGACCTATGTCGCGCCGCCCCTCTCCTGAACGCAGGCGTTCGTTCGAACGTTAGTTCAGCGAACGTTCAAGCAGCAGGATGCCCATGATCACCACCAGCGTGATCGCGGCCACGACCAGGCGCATGGTCCAGTTCATGCCGCGGCCGATCCACCACAGCAGCGCGCAGCCCATCAATACGGGAATGACGATATCGGGGCGCACGATCGTGGGGCCCTACGCGATGAAGCGAACGCCCAGCGTCTTGCCGCGGCGCCAGACCACTTCACACATACGCCCGGTGCGTGCGTCGCGCGAGAAGGCCAGCTTCATCTTGTTGGGGACCGACGTGGGATCGTCGACGACGACCTTCGCGCCGGAGGTCGAGAGATCCAGCACATTGCATTGCCGGGCCGCGAATCCACCGTCCAGCGTGATCCATGCGGCCTGGTGTACGGACCGGCGTGTGTCGCGTTTTTTCGTCACTGCCATCGCATCACTCCACGCCCCCGGGAGAGAGCCTTAAGCCTGCATGCTTTAAGAACCGTTGAGAGGTGCAGAAGAGTTCGAAATGTCCTGTGCACAAGGTCCGTGCGCCGCGCATGGGGATCATCCACCTGATCCCTCACCGCCCACTTGCCGACCCGAACAAACGTCACTATACGTTCGGCCGCTGGCACCAAACTGATTTGCTTTCGGTCGGTGCCGCCCGCGATAGATCAGCCCTAAAGCTTTGATGTTGCGGCGATTTTAGAAATAGCCGTGCAGAACCGCGGTATCCTTGGCCTGATTTCGGGCCGCTGGATCGGCCGGGGTTTTTTGCTCCCTTCGTCTATCGGTTAGGACGCCACCCTTTCACGGTGGAGAGAGCGGTTCGATTCCGCTAGGGAGCGCCATTCGCGCACTGCCCTGGGTTAGGCCACGTTATTGCCACCCGAGCCTTATTTTCGTTGAACTTGGCCGCGAACCTCCCGAAATTCACGCGTTCTGGATGGTTTTGTCGCGGATTGGAACGATCACACGCCATAGGACTTCGAGTTTCATGGTCGAAATCATGCCGAGCGCTTCCCAGCACAGTTACGCGTCCGAGCCCAGTCACACCTGGCGCATTAGCCAGCAGCCGATCATGGTTGCGGCTGCGGCCCTGTTTCTGGTCGTGATCGGCATCGGCGGCATCTTCACGTGGCGCAGCTATAGCGGCGCAACGCCGGAGCCGGAGCGGCTCACCGCATCGCGCTTGCAACAGGCCCGTGTGGCGCAGGCGTCCGAACAGCTGATCGAAAAGACCAAAGGCATCGAGGCCACGCAGCAGCAGTCGATCGATCAGCTTCAGGTCGTGCAGGATCAGTTGCAGACCATGCAGCGTCTGATGACAGCGCAGCAGAACGAAGCGCGCAAGCTCAACGAGCAGGTCGGCGCCCTCACCTCCACGCTCGACACTCTCCGGCAGTCTTTTGCCAGCACCTCGGCGACTGACGACAAGCCTGCCGCGCGAGAGCAGCCGCGCCGCTCACGCTCCCGCGCTGCCGCAAGCAAGGGCCGTCAGAAGATGAAGATCGTTGTGCAGCGCAAGCGCCCCGGGGCGCGCGGCTAAGCCATCCCGCGCGATTGCTCCCGAGCACACGTGAACTGCTTGTACTCTCCGCAGCACCCCGCCTAGTCTGTCTGGCCGAACGCAATCTGCACTGCTCAAGGTGCGAGATCATGCGATACCGGCAGGGAGCGAGACATGAAGCATGACGGCGGCGATCACCTTCACGCGCACGACAGCGCGATGACCGAGAAATACGGCAGCACCACACTGGCAACACTCCGCAAGATCTACGGCAAGTTCTTCGCAGCCGGGCACCCCGACACGCTCACCCTCAGTGAAGTGCTGCCGAAGCTCAACGACACGTCGCTCAGTCAGCTCCGCCGCGATCACGACACCGGACATCTCAAGAAGAAGATCTCGAAGGCGGCGTGATGCGACGCGTTGGCGCTGTGGCTAGAACGCCTTGCGCAGCAACATCACGGTCAGAACGATCACGACGACCGGCGCTCCCAATGTCACCGGCAGCAGCCACGGACTGTCGGCGTCGATGAGTGTGCCGGGAATGACGCCGATCAAGGCATGATCGACGATCCAGACCATTGCGGACACGATACTGGCGGTTTCGAACTTCAGACGCGGCATGCCGGCGATGCCCGCGACGCTGGTGACCAGTGCGCGCGCCGGCCCGATATGGTAGCCGACCATGATCGCCGCGATGCCGTAGCGCTCGAATAGCCCGCGTACCCGCGCCACCAGTTGCTGACGCGATTGGAGCATCCGCATCTCCAGCAGCCTCGGCCCGCACCGTTTGCCGAGCTCATAGGACACGCTCATGCCGAGCACCGCGCCGCCGATGGCCCAAAGGACGAAAGTCCAGGACACCACGCCGGCGCCGATCAGCACCCCTGTCGCCGTCACGATGGCGGCGGCCGGCACCACGAAACTGGAGCCGACCAGACATCCGAAGAAGGCGATGACGAAGCCAAGCGGTCCAGCCCAATCGGCTTGCGCGGCGATTAGCGCCGAGATTTTCTGAATAATGTCCATCAGGGAGGAGATTCCGAACCGGCGCGCTGTGTTTCGTCCATCACCAGCAATGAAACAAAACCGCGGTCGAAGAAACCGTTTCCTCGCCTCCGCGCAAACCGCCTGAAGCGAACGCCCTCTATCCCATCGCTCCAACGACGCGCCGATCGGCGCACGGATGGACACAAGATCGAGGGACACACGATGACATTCACCACCGCGAAGCTCGCCGCCGCCACCGTTCTTGCATTCGGCATGCTGACCACCGTCTGCCACGCCTACAGCGCCGAACAGGAACAGCTTTGCACGGGCGATGCGATGCGACTGTGCAGTTCGGAAATCCCGGATGTCGATCGCGTCACGGCTTGCATGATCCGCAACAAGTCTCAGCTAAGCGATGGCTGCAAGTCGGTCTTTGCGCCTGCGTCGGCCTATCAGCCGGCATCGCTACGGACCACGAAGCCGGTCAATCTGGTGCCGGCCCGGATTCGTTGACGCCTAGCGCCGGCGCGCCACGGCGACGCCGAGCAGAAAAGCAACCAGCAGCGACCCCAGCGGCGCTTCGCGTGCGACATTGGCCAGGATGCTCAACGGCATCCCTGGCTTCTTGCCGGACTCGATGGCACCGCCGATACGGTGCGCGGTCTCGGTCACCGCCTCTTTCACATCCGTGATCGTTTCTGTGATTGTCGACCTGGCCTCAGGCACGGGCTCGACGCCTTCGTAGATGTAGGGGGGGGTCTTTGCGTCGTCGGCCATGGTCATTTCCCGTGCAGTATGAGCTGTGTCAGCCCAATCGACCGAACACTGATTGGTTCCGGCCCTGGCCCGGGCCCGCTAGCTTCTCTTTTGTCGCAGGCGGCTCCCGCAAGAGTCACTCTTTCCGGTCTGCCCGGCCGTCTATAATTAAGTTCCATGAACCTGCTCGAATCGCTCCCCACCGTGATCGGTATCGCCGCCGTGGCACCAGCTCTGCTGTTGCTGTGGCTGGTGATTGCTGCCGATGAACGGCCGGGACCGCCCGGGTTGGTCTGGGCGTCATTCCTGCTGGGGGCCGCCAGCATCTCCCTGCTCGGCTATGCTCGCGCGCTGTTCGCGGCAATTCCGGGTCTTACGGACAACCCGACCCTGGCCATGGTGCTCCACGCCGTGTTTGGCGTCGCCGCGCCGGAGGAGATCGTGAAGATCTTCGTCATCATCGCGGTGTCCACCCAGCGCGCCCGGACGGCCGATCCAATGGACACGGTGGTTTACGGCGCCGCCGCCGGCCTCGGCTTCGCCGCCTACGAGAATCTCGTCTATCTCCTGCAATATCCCGAGATGTGGCGGACGCTCGCGGTGCTGCGCAGCGTACTGACCGTGCCGTTTCACGGCGCGCTCGGCGTCATCGCCGGCGCCTATATCGCCATCACCCGCTCCGGCCGCGCGCTCGGCGCCCATCGCCGCGACGGCTGGGCTTTCATTCGCACACCCATGCTCATTGTTCTCGCGCCGGTGACGCTGCATGCCTGTTTCGATCTTCCTTTGCTGACGCTGCAGCGACATCCGGAGATCGTCGGCGTGATGCGCCGCGTGCTCGAGGCCGCCGGCGTGGTGATTGGCTTCGGCACCATTGCGCTGGCGGCGCGGCTGGTCAGGCGGATCGGCGCGCATCATGCGCCACATACCGAGGTGTCACGCGAGCGGCTCAGCCAGTTGCGCGGCATGTGGGCGCTGCTGGTCGCCGGCGGCGGCGCGGGCTTTGCCGGCACAGCCTTTTTGCTGACCTCGATTCATCACTGGTTTACGAACCCGGCGCGCAACGTCACCATGGTGCTGATCCCACTCGGTCTGGCATCGATCGCCATCGGGGCAGTGCTGCTGGTGCTGACGACGACGGCCTATATTCTCGGTCGCAACCGCATGCGCACGGCCGCACCGGCCATGACCATGCAGTCGTAACGTTCAAGACCTCGCGCGACATTCGAGTTATACCCGATCAACAAACTTGCACGCTTCCGCGTGTGAGCGGATAAATGCGAGGCACGGCCAGCATGCTGCCGGCCAGATCGGGACATCGCCGCCATGACCATGCCGCCCAACCTCGCCGAGTTGCAATCGAAGATGAGCGCCGCCGTGCGCGCACATTGGAAGGCATTTCTGATCGAGGGCATCGTGCTGGTGATCCTCGGCTTCGCCGCGATGATCGTGCCGCAGGTGGCCAGTATCGCCGTTACCGTCATGCTTGGCTGGATGTTCTTCATCTCGGGCGTTGCAGCGCTGCTGATGACTTTCTGGGCCCGTCAGACACCAGGCTTCATCTGGTCGCTGATTTCAGCAATCCTCGGCATCGGCGCCGGCATCATTCTGCTTACGCGCCCGGCCGAAAGCACGCTGACACTGACATTCGTGGTTGGCGTCTATTTCCTCGCCGAGGGCGTAGCGACCATCATGTACGCGCTCCAGCATCGCAAGGAATTGTCGGAGCGCTGGAGCTGGATGGCCTTCTCCGGCCTGATGGATATCGTGATCGCCTTCATCATCATCTCGGGCCTGCCCGGCACGGCAGCCTGGGCCATCGGCTTGATGGTCGGCATCAATCTGGTGATCGGCGGCGCTTCGCTGATCGGCTTGGCGATGGCCGCCCGCAAGAAGGCCTGACCCCGCCAACTGTCTGCAGGGGCTCAGCAGCCCTTGCAGATATTCTTGATCATGCGATCAAGTTCGCGATCCTGCGCGTCAATGCGGGACGGATCGTTCTTGCCGGTCTCGGGCGGCAGATCACCCGGGCGTGGCTGGCGATGGCCGACGGGAGCCTCTGGCAGAGCGCCGCCGCTGTTGGTCTGTGTGGTCGGCTGCGAGCGCAGGCCCTTGGGTGGCAGGTTGCGGGACGAATCCTGCGCCAGAGCCAGCGAATGGCCGAGAACGAACAGGCCTGCCGTCATCACGAACAATGTTTTCATTTTTTGTCTCCGACACCAGGTGGCGCGTGTAAGCCGATCGCTACGGCTTCGGTGGATAGATATGAACGTCGCCGCAGTAATCCACAACACGATAGACCGATTCCGCAGAAGCTTCACCGTCAGGCTTGAGGCTGATTGAAGAATTCTCAGACAAATATTCGGGACCGATCGGCGCCTTGCCATAACCGCCGGGAATATCGAGCACATAATCCGGCTGGCACAATCCGGAAACATTGCCTCGAATGGCGCGCATCAAGGCCTGTCCCTCCGCGATGCTGGTGCGCAAATGTGCGGTGCCGGGCGCGAGGTCGCCATGATGCAGATAATAGGGCTTGATGCGGCATTCGACGAAGCCGCGCATCAGTGCCGTCAGCGTCGCCGCATCGTCATTGACGCCGCGCAGCAATACCGACTGGCTCACCATGGGAATGCCGGCATCCACCATCAGCGCGCAGGCCGCACGTGCAGCATCCGTCAGCTCGCGCGGATGATTGGCATGCAGCGCCACCCATGTGCTGGCACCCGTGACCTTCAATGCCTCCACCATCTCCGCGCTCACGCGGCCGGGATCGGCCACGGGGACCCGCGTATGCAATCGAATGATCTTTACATGCGGGATATCAGCGAGATCCGCCATGATCTCGCTCAATCGTCGCGGCGACAGCATGAGGGGATCGCCGCCGGTGAGGATTACCTCCCAGATCTCGTCATGGCTGCGAATGTAATCCAGCGCGGCTGAATAGGCGTCGGGTGACAGCGCGGTCTCCTTGCCCGGCCCCACCATCTCGCGGCGGAAACAGAACCGGCAATACACCGCGCAGACATGTACCAGCTTGAACAGCACACGGTCGGGATAGCGATGCACGATGCCGTCGATTGGCGCGTGGGCGTGATCACCGATCGGATCAGCGTTCTCTTCAGGCTGCGCGTTCAGTTCATCCACACTCGGAATGTACTGACGCGCGATCGGATCGTTGGGATCGCTGCTGTCGATCAGTGCGGCTACGGCCGGCGTCACCGCAACGGCATAACGCGCGGCGACTTTCTCCAGATCAGCCAACGTCGACGCCGGCGCGAGACCGTTTGCAATGAGCTCGCCGGGTTGTCGCAGGGTTGTTGCAACTTTCACGTGACGGTTCATGACGCACCTGCGGGCGGCGTCCACACCACCAGATCGATCCGCGTCGCGCGGGACGCCAGCATCACCAGCCGGTCGAAGCCGAGTGCTACGCCAGATGCTGCCGGCATTGCCGCCACGGCTTCAAGAAACTCCTCATCGAGCGGATAGCGCTCGCCATAGCGACGCTCCTTTTCATCCATCGCTTCCGTGAAGCGGCGGCGCTGTTCGTCAGCATCGGTCAGCTCGCCGAAGCCATTGGCGAGTTCGACGCCGCAGGCATAGACCTCAAAGCGTTCGGCGATGCGTGGATCACCCGCTTTTGCGCGCGCCAATGCCGCCTCCGGTGACGGATATTCGAACAATACCGTCATTCGCCCCTGCCCGAGATGCGGCTCGACATGCTCGACCAGAATCTTGCTGAAAATATCCGACCAGGTATCGTCGTCGCTGATCCGCACCTTGCCAGTTGCCGCAGCCGCCAGCTTAGCGCGATCACCCTCGGCACCATCAATGCTTGCGAGCAGATCGATATCCGCAAAACGCGTGAACGCCGCTGCCACGGTCAGCATCTCCGGCTCCGCAAATGGATCGGCAACCTGACCGCGAAACGTGAACTGCTTGGTGCCTGTCGCCTGCGCGGCGCATGCAATGATCGCCACGCAATCGGCGATCACGGCCTCATAGCTCTCTTCGGCACGATACCATTCCAGCATCGTGAATTCAGGCAGGTGCTTGTCGCCGCGCTCCCGGTCGCGAAACACCCGGGCGAATTCGAAGATCCTGGCCTCGCCGGCCGCCAGCAGTTTCTTGCAGGCGAATTCCGGCGATGTCCGCAGATACCGCAAGAGCCGCTCGCCGTCGCGGTCGATCAATGTCGTCTTTGGCGCATGCAGATGGGTCTCATTGCCCGGTGAGACCTGCAGGACGCCAGTCTCGACCTCCAGGAAGCCCTGAGCCTCGAACCACGCACGGATACTCTTCGTGATCGCACCCCGCGCCAGCAGGAAGCCCCGGCGGTCCTGGTGCCGCGCCGGGCTCCACCAGGGCGACGGACGGTTAGTTCCAGTCATCAGCAAACGGCCCTTTTGGGTTGCAAAACGCTGGCATCGCCGCGTGAAATCAGTATGTTGCCCCCCGAAACCGCTTCGCTGGCCACGGGACACACACGTCCGGATCGGTCCCGGGCCTGAAATCTAGGAAATATATCTGTGAAAGTCATCGCCAGTTCTATTCGCAAGGGCAACGTCATCGAGCAGGAAGGCAAGCTCTACGTGGTTCTGTCCGCGGAGAACATCCACCCCGGCAAGGGAACTCCTGTCAGTCAGATCGAAATGCGCCGAATCAGCGACGGTGTGAAGATCTCGGAGCGCTACAAGACCACTGACCAGGTGGAAAAGGCGACGATTGAAGACCAGAATTTCAATTACCTTTACAAGGATGCCGACGGCTTCCACTTCATGAACAACGACAATTACGACCAGGTTCAGGTGCAGAAAGACGTCATCGGTGATGCCGAGCCTTATCTGCAGGAGAACATGACCGTGAAGCTGTCGCTGCATGGTCTGGTTCCGGTGGCGATCCAGATGCCGCAGCGCGCGACCCTCGAAGTCGTCGATACCGAGCCGGTGACCAAGGGCCAGACCGCATCGTCGTCCTACAAGCCCGCGATGCTGTCCAACGGCGTCCGCACCAACGTGCCGCCGCATGTCGGCACCGGCACCCGCATCGTGGTGCTGATCGAGGACGGCTCCTACATCGAACGCGCCAAGGACTAAAAGCTCCCGACCGTCGCAGGATTGCCGCAGCTTTTTCGCTAGACCGCCGGAAGCCCAAAAGGGCTGTCGGCGGTCTTTTTCATGCGTGACTTCAGTACGTTGGCTGCCTCCCCGCGCCGCGACGCATTGCCCCTGCCGCCGCGCAAGTCATGCGGCTACAATGGGGTATGACCACGCGCGATTCCCTGATCGACCGACGCCGCCTGCTCCGTTCCGGCCTGGGTGCCGGCGCGCTGTTGGCGCTGCCCAAGACCGCCTTTGCGGCGCCCGCGGGCTTCGACGCGTGGCGCGACGGCTTTCGTGCAAAGGCAATTGCCAAAGGCGTCTCCGACGCGACCTATTCGCGCGTGATGGGCCGCACCGAGCCGGACATGTCCGTGTTCACCAAGATGCAGAAGCAGCCGGAATTTCACGAGCAGCTCTGGCAATACATCAATCGCCGCGCCTCCGACTGGCGCATCGCCGCCGGCAAGGAGGCGCTGCGCAAGAACGAAGCCGTGTTCGACCGCATCGAGCGCGACTTCGGCGTCGAGCGCGGCACGCTGCTGGCGCTTTGGGGCGTCGAGTCCGCCTATGGCGATCCCATCGTGCAACAGAACCATATGCGGCCGGTATTTCCGTCGCTCGCCGCACTGGCGTGGAACGAACCGCGCCGCCGCGCGTATTGGGAAACCGAACTCATCAACGCGCTGAAGATCGTCGACAAGGGCTGGGGCACGCCGGACGAGATGCGCGGCTCATGGGCCGGCGCGATGGGGCATACGCAATGGATGCCTGAGGTGTGGCTCAATGTCGGAATCGACTATGACCGCGACGGCCGCGTCTCGCCGTTCGGCAAGCCCGATGATGCACTCGGCTCCAGCGCACGCTTCCTCGTCAATCGCGGCAAATATCCACGCGGCGAACATTGGGGCTACGAGGTCCGCGCCAACGGCGCCGCCTCATCGGATAGCAATCGCAGCTTTGCAGCATGGTCTTCGGCAGGCGTCACGCGTGCCGACGGCCAGCCTTTCCCGCAGCCGAATGCCAATGCCAAGCTCTGGGTGCCTGTGCAGGGCGGCCCGGCCTTCCTGCTCGGTCAGGGCTTCTATGCGGTGCGCAGCTACAATCCGTCGATGAACTATGCGCTGGCGATCTGCCATCTCGGCGATCGCATTCTCGGCGCGCCGCCTTTCCTCCAGCCGTTCCCCGGCTCGGAACGCGCGCTGACGCTCGCCGAAGTGCAGGAAGTGCAGACCCGCCTCACTCGTGCCGGCTTCGACACCGGCGGCACCGATGGCCGCGTCGGCAACGACACGATGAAGGCGGTGAAGGACTATCAGACGAAGATGGGTCTGCTGCCGGCGGATGGCTATGGCGGGCTGAAGGTCCTCGCGCGGTTGCGGCAAGGCGGCTGAGCCGCTCCGTCAAATCCCCGCCATGCGCTGCGGATCGACATAACGATCATAGTCTTCACCCGAGAGCAGTCCCAGCGCGATCGCGGCTTCGCGCGGTGTGATGGTTTCGTCCAGCGCCTTGGCTGTGATGAGTGCGACCTTGTCGTAACCGATCACCGGATTGAGGGCTGTCGCGAGCAGCGGCGCATTGGCGACATTCGCAGCGAGCTGTCGCCGATCGACGTCGAGATCTCGGATCAATCGGGACGTGAAGACATCGATGCCATCGGCGAGAATGCGGATCGACTGCAAGACGTTGTAGATGATCACCGGCTTGGCAACGTTGAGCTCGAAATTGCCGGATGAGCTGGCTGCGGTGACGACGGCGTTGTTGCCCGTCACCTGAAAACACACCTGCGCAAGCATTTCGGCGATGGTGGGATTGCGCTTGCCGGGCATGATCGACGACGTCAGTCCGTCATGCGGGATGACGAGTTCACCGAACCCGCAGCGCGGACCCGAGCCGAGGAAGCGCACGTCGTTCGCAATCTTCAGCAGCGTCACAGCCAAGCCGTTGAGCGTGCCGGACACTTCGACAAGCGCGTCATGCGCGCCCATGCCTTCGAACTTGCTCGGATTCGGGACGAACGCAACGCCGGTCAATGCGTTCAGGTGCTCGCAAAAGGCGCTGTCGAATCCCTTTGGCGCATTGAGCCCCGAGCCGACGGCCGTGCCGCCCTGGGGCAGCATCAGCAGACGCGGAAACACTGCTTCGATGCGGTCGATGGCATGATCGACCTGGCGGGCGAAGGCATCGAACGCCTGGCCCATTGTCATCGGCACCGCATCCATCAAATGCGTGCGTCCGATCTTCAGGACGTCAGAGAACGCGTCCGCCTTGGCGCGGAGATCATCGCGCAGCGTCTGCAAGGCCGGGAGCAAGCGCCCGCGCAACTCCAGCGCCGTTGCCACATGCATCACGGTCGGAAAGCTGTCATTCGACGACTGCGAACAATTGACGTGATCGTTGGGATGAACGGGCGATTTGGTCCCGAGCGGCTGGCCCAGCAATTCATTGGCGCGGTTCGCGATCACCTCATTGGCGTTCATGTTGGTCTGGGTGCCGGAGCCGGTCTGCCAGATCGGCAACGGGAAATGATCGTCGAAACGGCCCTGCTGAAGTTCGAGTGCCGCTGTTTCGATCGGCGCCGCGATCTCCGGCGCGATTATCCCGAGTTGCAGATTGGCGCGAACGGCCGCGATCTTCTGCAGAGCGAATGCACGGATAAGCGCGACCGGGAAACGCTCATCGCTGACCTGGAAGACCTCAAGCGCGCGTTGGGTCTGCGCGCCCCAATAGCGATCCTTTAGCACCGCGATGGTGCCGAAGGAGTCGTGTTCCATGCGAGCGTCACTCACGACTCTTGCTCACTGCGCGCCGACAACGCCCGCCGCCTTGATGATGGGCGTCCACTTGTCGATCTCAGATTTCAGATGCGCGGCCAGCGCATCGGGGGTGGCCCGTTCCGGCGCCACAGGCTGCACGCCGAGCCCGGCAAGCCGGCTCTTCACGGTCTCGTCCTTCAGCGCGACGTTCAATGCAGCAACGAGTTTGTCGATGATCGGCTTGGGCGTGCCCTTCGGCGCGAACAGACCGTACCAGACGGTGTAGGTAAAGCCCGGCAGACCGGCTTCGGCTGTCGTGGGCAGTTTTGGCAGCGCTGGCGCCTTCTCGGTGCTGGTGACAGCGTAGCCCTTGATCGTGCCGCCATCGACATTACCGACCACGTTGACGATCTGGTCGCACATGACGTCGACCTGCCCACTCATCATGTCGTTCATCGCCGGACCAGCGCCGCGATAGGCGATCTGGGTCGGCTGCGTACCGGTCGCTGTATTGAGCAGCAAGCCGCACAGATGCGAGGCCGATCCGATGCCGGCATGCGCGTAGTTCACTTTCTCCTTGTTCGTCTTCATCCAGGCGATCAGCTCGGCGAGATTGGCGGCCGGGAGATCCTTGCGTGCCACGAACACTGATGGCAGATCGACAGCGAGACCGATCGGCTCGTAGTCCTTGATCGGATCGTATTTGAGCTTGGGATACAGCGCCGGATTGGTCGCGTGGCTGATATGGATCAGCAGCAGATTGTAGCCATCCGGCGGCGAGGCCGCGACCTTGGCGCTGCCGATGGAGCCGCCGGCGCCCGTCGTGTTCTCGACGATGACCTGCTGCTTCAGCGGCCCGCTCATGCCCTGGGCCAGCAGCCGCGCGATGGTGTCACCGGGGCCACCTGCCGAATACGGCATGTTCATGGTGATGGTACGGATCGGATAATCCTGCGCGAGGCTTGGGCCGGCCAGCAGCGCACCGGCGAGCACGAATGCGGTCGTCAAAATGTTCTTCGTCATCGAAATTCCTCCCCTGTTTTGTCTGTTGTTTCAGCGTCCGCTCATACTCAGCGCGCGATCGACCATCGGACCGCACAGGCCGAGATAGTTGGCCGGGTCGCAGTGACGACGGATGGCATCCTTGCCGCCAAGCGCTTCGGTGATTTCCGGAACCTCGGCGAGAATGTCCGCGAGCTGTCCGCCACCTTCGATCGCCTTGCGGCAGGCGTCGTAGACAACGTCATGCGCATGCTGGCGGCCGAGTTTCGGCGCGGCTGCCATCATCACCGCTTCGGCGACGATAAGACCGCGTGTCAGATCCAGATTCTCCAGCATCCGTTTCTCGTGAACCACGAGTCCGGCCAGCATGAATTTGGCATTGGCCAGCGACGAGGCGGTGAGCAGGAAGCTCTCCGGCAACGACACCCATTCGAGGTGCCACGGCCCCGTTGCACGTTCCAGGTCATGGATCATGCCGTCGAGCATGGTCGCGACGTGCTGGCGCACCGCCTTGGCAGCGGCGAGCATCAGTTCGCTTGAAATCGCGTTACGCTTCTGCGGCATCGTCGATGACGCACCGCGACCGGGCACGAAAGGTTCGGACACTTCGCCGAATTCGGACGATGACAACAGCATCACGTCGGTGGCGATCTTGCCGAGCGTACCGGTGATCAGGCCGAGCAGCGTGACCGCCTCGGCGATGCCGTCGCGGGCGACATGCCAGGTGATCGAGGGCTGATGCAGGCCGAGTTCCTCGCAGAACAGCTTTTGCATCTCCAGGCCGCCCTCGCCCACCGACGCGAGCGTCCCCGCGGCGCCGGAGAATTCGCCGAGCAGGATGCGCGGCAGTGCCTGATCGACGCGTTCGATGTGACGATCGATGGAAGAGAGCCAGACGGCGGCCTTGTAGCCGAAGGTAACCGGCAGGGCCTGCTGCAGATGGGTGCGCCCGGCCATCGGCGTGTCGCGATATTTTTTTGCCATGGCAGCGAGGATGTCGCGGACCTCGCGCAGATCACGTGCAACGATCTGCAGCGCCGCGCGGATCTGCAGGACGTTGGCGGTGTCCATGATGTCCTGGGTGGTCGCACCCCAATGGACGTAGCGGCCCGCCTCTCCGGCGGCCTCGGAGAGCTGATGGACCAGCGGCAGGATCGGGTAGCCGACGATTTCGGTCTCAGCGCGGAGCTTGTCGAAATCGATCCGGATCGATTTGGCGGCAGCCTCGATGGCCTGCGCGGCTTCCTTTGGCACGACGCCGAGACGGGCCTGGGCGTGGGCCAGCGCGACTTCGGCCTCGATGTAGCGGCCCACCAGGGCTTCGTCGGCGAAGACCGCCCGCATTTCCGCGGTGCCGAACATGTCCCGAAACAGGATCGAATCGAAAACCGTGCTGCCCATAACGCTTCCTCTTATTATGTTCGTACATATTAAATTGTCCGAACATAAACCATGTGTCAATCTCCTTCCTTGACGAGATGGCCGCCAATCAGGCTTCCATCGTGCGATCAGGGACTTAGGGGTCGAGGGACAACGGTGGAAAAGCGTTACGCGTTCGTGGCCCGAGCACTGACCGAGGCCATCGCCGACGGACGGCATCCGGTCGGGTCCGTGCTGCCGACAGAGTTCGAGCTGGCGGACCAGTTCGCCGTGAGCCGGTCGACTGTGCGCGCGGCGATGCAGGAGCTTCAGGCGTCCGGCCTTGTCAGCCGGAAGCGCAATGCCGGGACGCGCGTCGAAGCGACCTCTCCGGCCAAGGGCGGCGATGGCTTTACGCAGGCACTCAATACGATCGAGGCGGTGCAGCAGTTCGGCACCGAGACCGAGCGACACGTACAGCGTGTCACCGACATCGTCGCGGACAGCGAGCTGGCAAGCCAGCTCGGATGCCAACCCGGCCGCCGCTGGCTGTGCATCTCAAGTCTGCGCACAATTCCAGGCGACGTCACACAGACGCCGATCTGCTGGACGGACGTGTATATCGACGGCGCCTTCGCCGATGAGGTGCGCGCGAAGATGGGCGGGCATCACGAGATCTTCGGTATGCTCGTCGAGAAAATCTCGGGACGACGCTTCGTCGAGATCCGGCAGGACATTTCTGCGGTTGGCGTCTCGGACGTGATGGCGGAGCCACTGAAGGCAATGACTGGCGCGCATGCGCTGTCGATTCGGCGGCAGTATCTGTTCGCCTCAAACGAGCTGGCTGAGGTCTCGCTCAGCATTCATCCGGCAGATCGGTATCGGTATTCGACCAGACTGCTCCGCCGGCAGGACACAAATGGATGAGTGCGCCGGTCAAGCCGGGAGACGACAGGTTAAGAGCGATGAGACTACCTGATCATCTTCGGCCCAGGATCCGGCGCCGCCACGTCGATCACCCGCATCTGCACGCGCTCGGCACCCTGCCAGCGATCGACGGTCAGTGAGCCCGCTACATGCACGGGCTGACCGCGCAGCTCCTGCAATGCATTGCCGAGCTTCTGTCCGACCGAGCGAAACGCGATGCCGTTGACCATGGCGCCGTCCGACGCCTTGAAGCGCAGCCGCAGATGCGCCTGCCCGACTTCATCGACATAAGCGAGCTGATGCGCCGGCAGCGCAATCACCGGCTCGGGATTGGCCTGCCCGAACGGGCCGGCGCGATTGAGCGTGTTCACAAGATCCGTCGTGACGCCGCGCGCAGTGACAGCGCCATCGATGAACAGTTCTTTCTCGTTGCGTGACTTGCCGACATCGGCTGCCAGCGCGCTTTCGATATAAGCGCGGAATTCGCCGAGCCGTTCCTTGCGTAGCGTGATGCCCGCGGCCATGGCGTGGCCGCCACCTTTCATCAGAAGCCCATCGGCAACAGCTTGCCGCACGGCTTTGCCGAGATCGACGCCGGAGATCGAACGACCGGAGCCGGTGCCGATGCCGCCGGGCTCCAGTGCAATGGCGAACGCCGGGCGCGCGAACTTTTCCTTCAAGCGCGATGCGACAAGGCCAACTACGCCGGGATGCCAGCCTTCGCTGGCCGTCACGATCACGGAGCCTTTGTCTTCGAGCCCCAGTGACGCCAGAGCCTCGGCCTCGGCTTGCGCTTCCGCAGCCTGTTCGATCACGCGGCGTTCGATGTTCAGCCGATCGAGTTCGGCAGCGATCTTAGCGGCCTCGGAAATATCGCCTTCGAGCAACAGCCGCACGCCGAGATCGGCGCGCCCGATCCGGCCGCCGGCGTTGATGCGTGGCCCCAGCATGAAACCGAGATGCCATGCTTCCGGCGGACCGTTCAAACGCGCCACATCCATCAGCGCGGTGTGCCCGATGTGATCGCGGCGACGCAATGCGATGAGACCTTTGGCGACAAAGGCGCGGTTCAGGCCGATCAGTGGAGCCACGTCGGCAACAGTGCCCAGGGCCACGTGATGCAGCATGCCCAAAAGATCCGGCTCCGGCATCTCGGCGGTCCAGAAGCCGCGCTTGCGCAATTCGCGATTGACAGCGACCAGCGTAATCAGCACGAGACCCACGGCGGCGAGATGACCGAGACCGGAAATATCGTCGAGCCGGTTCGGATTCACCACGGCATCGACGTCAGGCAGCTCCTCGCCGGTCTGATGGTGATCGATGACGACCACGGACATACCGAATTTCTTGGCCTCGGCCAGCGGTTCGAAGCTCGTCGTGCCGCAATCGACAGTCACGAGCAGCGTGGCGCCCTTGCCGGCCAGCGCCCTGATGGCATCCACATTGGGGCCGTAGCCCTCGAAGATGCGATCGGGAATGTGAATCTGCGGATCGAGCCCGCAATGGCGGAGATGCCAGGCCAGCAGTGCAGACGACGTCGCGCCGTCGACGTCGTAGTCGCCGAAGATCGCCACCTTCTCCCCGCGCTGCGCCGCATCCGCAATGCGCTTTGCCGCCGCTTCCATCTGCGTGATGGTGAACGGATCCGGCATCAGCTTGCGGATGGTGGGATCGAGAAAGTCTTCGACCGCGTCGAGCTCGATATTGCGGCCGGCGATGACCCGCGCCAACATTTCCGGCAATTGAAAACGCTGCACCATGGCCAGCGCCCGCGCCGCCCCGCGCTGGTCCACCCGGTCACGCCAGATCCGCCCGGTGGCGGATTCGGTGACGCCGAGAAAGGCCTGCTGGGATTCGACGGGAATTATGGTCGGTGACGTCATGGGATCAGCAATAGGCCGCGCAGCCGCTTTCGGCAAATCTCAGGCCGTCAGCAGCCCATCCGCTTCGCCAGATCGTTGAAATCATCAGCCACCACGTCCCACGGGCCCTCGGCCTTGAAGTCGCGGTTCTGATGCGGACCATATTCAGTGACGCGCGGCACGAAGGCGGTCTTGAGGCCGAGTTTGTGCGCGGCATCGAGATCGCTGTTATGAGCGGCGACCATCATGACTTCCGCAGGCTTGAGATTGAGCAGCGCGGCCGCGCCGAGATAGGCCTGCGGATCGGGCTTGTAGTGTTCGAACAGTTCCGCGCTCATGATCAGGTCCCATGGCAGGCCCGCGAATTTCGCCATGTTGGTGAGCAGCGCGACATTGCCGTTCGACAACGGGCTGATGACATATTTTGTCTTCAGCCTGGTCAGGCCGCTCACCGAATCCGCCCACGGATGCAGCCGGTGCCAGCCGAGTGTCATATAATGCAGATCGTTGTCCGAGAGCCCGTTGATGCCGAACTTGGCGACCAGCACATCGAGTGACTGCCGATGCAGCGTATCGAGTTTGACGAAACCGCGCTCGGGATGATGGCGCACCACGTCCATCGACGGCATATAGGCCTGCCGCCAGGCATCGACGAGCGCAGTCCAGTCTGCGGTGATGCCGCGCGCTTTGCCGAACGCGGTACAGTCAGCAATCAGGCTGGAACGCCAGTCAACCACGGTGCCGAACACGTCGAACACCAGAGCCTTGACGTTATCGGTCTCGCTCATGGTCTCATCCCCATTTTGTTTTCTTGGTTTTTGGTTCGATTAATCCGAGCGCATGTTGGCGCGCTCGGATTGCCTTTAATCAGAGTATCTTCCGGTACTGCATAAATCCGGAATTGTCCGCGACCTGATCGTAGAGAATTCTGGCCTGCGCATTCTCGTTCTGGGTCAACCAATGCACGCGGCTGCAGCCGTCAGCCTTGGCCTTTGCATAAACCGCTTCGATCAGAGCGCGGCCGACGCCAAGTCCCCGCGCGCCATTGTCGACGAACAGGTCCTGCAAATAGCAGTAATTGCCGGGCGTCCAGGATGAGCGGTGATACAGGAACTGCACGATGCCGGTGAGCTTGCCGTCCACATAGGCGCCGAGCAGGAACATCTGCTCGTTGGCGTCATGGAAACGCTTCCACGCGGTATCGGTCGCGGCCTGTGGCAGCGTCGCCTTGTAGAACGTCAGATAGCCCTGCCACAGAGGTTCCCAGGCAGCCCGTTCATCGGGGCCGACCGGGCGGATGTCAACATTCGCCTTCGCCATGTGACCGAACTCAATCCAGGTGGAATTTTTCGAGCTGGCGATGCTCGCCCTTGATGATACGCACGGTGCCGGTCACCGAACGCATCACGATGGTCTCGGTCTCGATGACGTCGCCGCGGAACTTGACGCCCGACAGCAATGCGCCGTCGGTGACACCAGTGGCGGCAAACAGGCAGTCGCCCTTCGCCATGTCCTCGATGCCATAGATCATCTTCGGATCGGTGACACCCATCTTCAGCGCACGCTCGCGCTTCTCATCGGTATCGAGGATCAATCGGGTCTGCATCTGGCCGCCGATGCAGCGCAGTGCTGCGGCCGCCAGCACGCCTTCCGGTGCTCCGCCAATGCCAAGATAGATGTCGATGCCAGATTTGGCGGGATCGGTGGTGTGGATGACACCGGCGACGTCGCCGTCCGGAATGAGACGCAGTGCCGCTCCGGTCGAGCGGATCGCTGCAATCAATGCTTCGTGCCGCGGCCGCTCAAGCACGAGGGCGGTGATCGCCGACACCGGCACGCCCTTGGCCTTGGCGAGGCGCTTGATGTTCTCTTCCGGCGATGCGTCGATGTCGATCACGTTCTTGGCGTAACCCGGACCAATCGCGATCTTGTCCATATAGACGTCGGGCGCGTGCAGCAGTGTGCCGCCGTCGGCCATCGCCATGGTGGCGATCGAGCCCGGCATGTCCTTGGCGCACAGTGTCGTACCTTCCAGCGGGTCGACGGCAATATCGACCTTCGGGCCGGCATTGATGCCGACCTTTTCGCCGATATAGAGCATCGGCGCTTCGTCGCGCTCGCCCTCGCCGATCACGATGGTGCCGTCGATCGGCATCTTGTTGAGCTCGCGGCGCATCGCATCGACCGCTGCCTGATCGGCCGCCTTCTCCTGCCCATGACCACGCAGCCGCGCAGCCGACACCGCCGCGCGCTCGGTCACACGAACGATCTCCAGCGTCAGAATGCGCTCGAGCAGTTGCTGCGGCGGGACGGTAATATGGGTCGACATTGGCGGGCTCCTTCTACGGTGGGACGAATGTCCCCGTACAACTCTCAACGCGTGGATTTAGTTCTTCTCGATCCGGATAACCTGCGGCTTGCCCGATATCACCTTGTCGCTCTGTACGGCCTGGAGGGCGCGGCGCATCGCGTCCTCGGTGGTGGCATAGGTGATCAGGATAACAGGCACCGGTGACGATTTCGTGCTCTTGCCAACCGGCTCGATGCGGCCATTCGGATGGCGCTGCACGATCGACTCCAGCGAGATCTTCTGCTCGGCCAGACGCGTTGCGATGCGTGCGGCCGTGCCGGCAAGATCGCGCGCCATCAAGCGGATGTAATAACCACCTTCATGGCGCTCCATCGGAGCCTTGGTGGTGGTCTTGAGCTTCTCAACCGGCCGACCGAACGGCAGCGCGCGCACATTACGTGCGACATCGGCGATATCGGCAAGAACTGCAGACGCCGTCGCGGCGCCGCCAGCGCCGGGACCGACCAGCGTGATCGGCGCAATGCCTGCGCCGTCAACCGTGACAGCGTTGGTGACGCCCATGACCTGCGCAATGGAGGATGACAGCGGCACCATGGTCGGATGCACGCGTTGTTCGATGCCAGTTGCGGTGCGCATGGCAACGCCCAGCAGCTTCACACGATAGCCAAGCTCTGCAGCAGCACGCAGATCTTCAGCCGCGATGGACGAAATGCCCTCGACTGACACTGCGCTCTGCGCGACCTTGGTCCCGAATGCGAGGCTGGCGAGAATGGCCAGCTTCTGCGCCGTGTCGTGGCCATCGACGTCGAAGGACGGCTCGGCCTCGGCGTAGCCAAGCCGCTGCGCGTCTTTAAGGCATTCCTCGAAGGACAGGCCCTCCAGCTCCATCCGTGACAGGATGTAGTTACAGGTGCCGTTGAGAATACCGTAGACGCGATTGATATCGGTGCCGACGAGACCTTCGCGGATGGTCTTGATGATGGGAATGGCGCCAGCGACGGCGGCCTCGTAGTTCAGCGCGCCGCCGTTCTTCTCGGCCGATGCCGCGAGCTTCAAACCATGCTTGGCGATCAGTGCCTTGTTCGCGGTCACGACCGACTTGCCAGCGCGCAGCGCCGCCTCGATCGACGACAGCGCGGGATCGCCGACACCGCCCATCAATTCAACGAAACACTCGACTTCCGGATGCTGCGCAACCGCGAGCGGATCCTTCATCCAATCGATGCCGCGCAGATCGACGCCGCGCTTCTTGGTCTTGGAGCGCGCGGTGACAGCAACTACTTTGACGCCACGACCGCAGCGCGCGGCCAAAATCGAGTTCTGCTGTTCGATGAGACGGACAACTTCGGCACCAACGGTGCCGAGTCCCGCGATACCCACTTTGAGGGGTGCGATCATTAAGCTTCAGACCTGTCGGAATTCTTGTTGAGCGATGACCGGTCCGAAAACCGGTTGCCGGTTTTCGGGATCACGCCTATCGCCGGTTGACGAGAGGAACCACGTTGTGCAACGTTTCGAGACCGCTTTCAAGGAAGCGGCGAATGCCGCGGGCAGCCTGGCGAATGCGCTGCTCATTCTCGACCATCGCGATGCGGACGTAACCCTCGCCATGCTCGCCGAAGGCGACGCCGGGAGATACCACCACGCCGGACTTTTCAACGAGAAGCGTTGCAAACTGCATGCTGCCGACTTCGCGGAATTTCTCCGGGAGCGGCGCCCAGGCGAACATCGATGCCGAGGGCGGCGGAATGTCCCAACCGGCGCGGCCGAAAGACTCCACCATCGCGTCGCGACGTTTGCGATAGACGTCGCGCATCTCGCGAATGCAGTCGTCGGGGCCGTTCAGCGCCGCAGTGGCCGCGACCTGCACGGGCGTGAAGGCGCCGTAGTCGAGATAGGATTTCACCCGGGTCAGCGCGGCAATGATGCGCTCGTTGCCGACCGCAAAGCCCATGCGCCAGCCGGCCATCGAGAAGGTCTTCGACATCGAGGTGAATTCGACGGTGACGTCCATCGCGCCCGGTACCTGCAGCACCGAGGGCGGCGGGTTCTTGTCGTCGAAATAGACCTCGGCATAAGCGAGATCCGAGAGGATGTAGATCTCGTGCTTCTTCGCGAAGGCCACGAGGTCCTTGTAGAAATCGAGGCTCGCCACCTGCGCCGTCGGGTTCGACGGATAGCAGACGATCAGCGCGATCGGCTTCGGGATCGAATGGATGATGGCGCGCTCGACGGCAGCGAAGAAATCCGGCGTCGGCTCCGACGGCACCGAGCGGATCACGCCGCCGGCCATCAGGAAGCCGAAGGCATGGATGGGGTAGCTTGGATTCGGGCACAGCACGACGTCGCCGGGCGCGGTGATCGCCTGGGCGACGTTGGCGAAGCCTTCCTTGGAGCCCAGCGTCGCCACCACCTGAGTGTCGGGATTTAGCTTCACGCCAAAGCGGCGCTCGTAATAGCCGGCCTGGGCCTTGCGCAGGCCGGTGATGCCCTTCGAAGCCGAATAGCGGTCGGTGCGCGGCTTGCCCAGGGTCTCCTTGAGCTTCTCGATCACATGTGGCGGGGTCGCCAGATCCGGATTGCCCATGCCGAGGTCGATGATATCGGCGCCAGCGTTCCGCGCAGCGGCCTTGGCCCGGTTGACCTGTTCGAACACATAGGGCGGCAATCGGCGGATGCGGTAGAATTCTTCCATGGGATCGGGCTCCAGAACCGCTTCAGCATGCGGTTGAATCGTTTCTTTTTATCACGGAAGCCCGGTGACACCAGTCACGACGGGCAGTTTTGACTATTTGGCGGCCGGTTTGGCCGGCAGCACGACGGCCTGGCGATCGCGGGCGGCAGTCAGTTCGGCCTGCATCTTGGCCTGGTCCGCCGGCGCCATGGCGGTGCCTTCGCGGGTGGTCGGGAGGTCGTGAACCGGCAAATAGGTGCCCACCTCGGCCGGACGCGCCGGAGCGCCTGCGGGTGTGCCCACCATGGGCATGTCGGCGATGGTCGAGGCGCAGCCGCCAAGAGGAAAGCCAAGGCCCAGCGCCAACAGGGCGGCGGTTGCCACTGCCCGTGCGCCGCGACCATCGATGAATGTGCCTCTACGCGTCACACCACAACCCTACATCGCATTAGAATCGATTTTATCCCTATCGCAGCGCACCATCCAACCAATCTGGTCACAAACGATTAACGCCGGGAGAACAGGATGTAGGCTTGGATCTTCAATATGACGGAAGCAAGACCTTTGACGCGGTGCAGCACATCGAATCCTGCGGCAATCCGCGAACTGTGCCATCATCGATTTGCGTGGCGACGTACCGTTGCCCGACTGGAATGAAGCTGTTGTTGCGCCATGACCGAAGTTGCCACCGACGCCAAGGCTGCTGAAAACAAGACCTCGGGCGACAAGACCGATAAGCCGTTCAATCCCGAAGCTTTTGCGCTCAACATAGCCAAGGCGATGGAGAATGGCGGCAAGGCGCTGGCCGCCTATCTGCAGCCGCGCCAGACCGGCGAGACCGGCGACAAGCCGCCAAGCGAGCTGACAGAGCTGATCAAGACCTTCAGCATCGTCGCCAATTACTGGCTGTCCGACGACAAGCGCGCCGCCGAATTGCAGATGAAACTCGGCAAAGCCTATCTCGACCTCTGGGGCTCGGCGATGCGCCGGATGGTCGGCGAAGCCGGCTTGCCCGCTATCGAGGCACCGCCGCGCGACAAGCGCTTCAGCGATCCCGAGTGGAAATCGAACCAGTTCTTCGATTTCGTCATGCAGGCCTATCTGCTCACCACCCAATGGGCCCACGACCTCGTCAAGAATGCCGAGGGGCTCGATGCACATACCCGCAAGAAGGCGGAGTTCTACGTCCAGCAGATCACTAATGCGCTGGCGCCGTCGAACTTCGTGCTGACCAATCCGGAAGTGCTGCGCGAGACCGTGATGTCGAACGGCAGCAATCTGATGCGCGGCATGACCATGCTTGCCGAGGATATCGAGGCCGGCAAAGGCTCGCTGCGCATTCGCCAGTCCGATCCAAAGAATCTCGAAGTCGGCGTCAACATGGCGACGACGCCGGGCAAGGTGATTTTCCAGAACGAGGTGATGCAGCTGATCCAGTATCAGCCGGCAACCGAGAACGTGCTGCGCACGCCGCTGCTGATCGTGCCGCCCTGGATCAACAAGTTTTATATCCTCGATCTCAAGCCCGAGAAATCCTTCATCAAGTGGGCCGTCGATCAGGGCGTCTCGGTGTTCGTGATTTCCTGGGTCAACCCCGACAAGCGCCTCGGCGCAAAGACCTTCGACGACTATATGAAGGAAGGCCCGCTGACCGCGATGGACGTGATCGAGCAGGTCACCGGCGAGATGACCATGCATACCATCGGCTATTGCGTCGGCGGCACCCTGCTAGCCTCGACGCTGGCCTGGCTCGCCGAGAAGCGCCGTGTCCGCGTGGCGTCGGCGACGTTCCTCGCAGCACAGGTGGATTTCACCCATGCCGGCGACCTTATGGTGTTCGTCGACGAGGATCAGATCTCGGCGCTGGAAAAGGACATGCAGGCGGCAGGCGTGCTGGAAGGCAGCAAGATGGCCATGGCCTTCAACATGCTGCGCTCCAACGACCTGATCTGGTCCTACGTGGTCAACAACTACCTCAAGGGCAAGCCGCCTTCGGCCTTCGATCTGCTGCACTGGAATTCCGATGCGACGCGGATGCCGGCGGCGAACCATTCGTTCTATCTGCGCAACTGCTATCTCGAGAACAAGCTCTCGACCGGCAACATGATCCTCGACAACACCCGGCTCGATCTCTCCAAGGTCAAGGTGCCCGTCTACAATCTCGCCACCCGCGAGGACCACATCGCGCCGGCACAATCGGTGCTCTACGGCTCGCAATTCTTCGGCGGCCCGGTGAAATACGTGTTGTCCGGCTCCGGCCATATCGCTGGCGTGGTCAATCCACCAGCCTCCGGCAAGTACCAGTACTGGACCAACGACAACGCCCACGCCACCGATCTCGCCGACTGGATGAAGACCGCGCAGGAACATGCTGGCTCGTGGTGGCCGAACTGGCGTGAATGGCTCTCCGGCATCGATGGTGAGGAAATTCCTGCCCGCCATGTCGGCACCGACGCATTCCCCGCGCTGGAAGACGCCCCCGGCAGTTATGTGCGGGTGCGGGCGTAACGACCCGCCTCCCCCGCGCTTGCTTGGCGTCGTCACAGCAAACGTCTATGATTTCAGCCGGGACGCGTCGCATCCGCTTGCGGCGCGTGTGTTTTGCATGACCATCTCCGCGTTTTCCGCGGGAATTTCGATTGAAAGGATACCCGGATGACGCGCGAATTGTTCTGGCTGACGCTGACCGTGATTCTCACCGGCCTGCTCTGGGTGCCTTATATGCTGAACCGCATCATGGTCCGCGGTGTCACCGGCGTCATGGCCAATCCGACGCGTACCGACAGGCCGCAGGCTGAATGGGCTAACCGGATGATGTTCGCCCATGACAACGCCGTCGAGAATCTCATCATCTTCGCGCCGCTGGTGCTGATCCTGAATGCCGCCGATGTCTCGACCCCGACCACTGTTCTGGCCTGCGCGGTTTATTTTTGGTCGCGCGTGGTGCATCTGATCGTCTACACGCTCGGCCTGCCGATTTTCCGCACGCTGGCCTTCGTGGTCGGCTTCATCGCCCAGGCGATCCTCGCCGTCGCGATCCTGCGGATTCCGTACTAACGCTTCTTCTCGCCAGATTGATCTGCAATGAACCACGCTGCCCCAAGTCTTGATCTCGTCGTCAAGGAAATTGTCGACGAGATGGCGCAGCGAACGGACCGCGGCGACGTCGCGAGCTATATTCCGGAACTGGCGGGTGTCGATCCCAACCAGTTCGGTCTTGTGGTCATCGATGCCGATGGCCAGGTTGCAGCCGGCGGCGATGCCGATGTGCCGTTCTCGATCCAGAGCATCTCGAAAGTCTTCACGCTGACGCTGGCACTCGGCATGGTCGGCGACCGGCTCTGGAAACATGTCGGCCGCGAGCCGTCGGGTAATCCGTTCAACTCCATCGTCCAGCTCGAACGCGAGCGCGGCGTGCCGCGCAATCCCTTCATCAATGCCGGCGCCATCGCCGTCACCGACGTCATCCTGTCCGGCCATCAGCCGCGCGAGGCCATTGGCGAAATCCTGCGTTTCATGCAGTTTCTGTCCGGCGACAGCTCCATCGTGATCGATGAAACCGTTGCCGTGTCCGAGAAACGCACCGGCTTTCGTAACACCGCGCTCGCCAATTACATGAAGTCGTTTGGCGTGGTCGAAAACCCCGTCGACTTCACGCTCGGCGTCTATTTCCACCACTGCGCGATCGCGATGTCGTGTCGGCAGTTGGCCATGGCGACGCGCTACCTCGCTTATTCGGGCCGCAATCCGTCGACCGGACTCTCGGTGGTGTCGTCGGAGCGCGCGCGTCGTATCAACGCGCTGATGCTGATGTGCGGCCATTATGACGGTTCGGGTGAGTTCGCCTATCGCGTCGGCCTGCCCGGCAAGAGCGGCGTCGGCGGGGGCATTATCGCGGTCGCGCCCGGCAAGGCGTCGATCGCAGTCTGGGCGCCGGGTCTCGACAAGCACGGCAATTCGCATCTCGGCCGCATTGCACTCGAGGCGCTCACGAAACGGCTCGGCTGGTCGATCTTCGGCGTCTGACGCCAACCGGTTTCCGGTCATGAAAAAGGGCTGAAACATCGCGTTTCAGCCCTTGATCGTCGTCGATAAACCGCGCCTGGGGCGGCGAACCTTGCTTTCGACCAGGCACCGTCAATGTTCGTAGGTCCGGTTGGCTTCCTGGATGGCAGCCTCGTGGTACCAGCTGTCATAGTCGGCCACGGTTTTCACGGTTGAGGCACGCAGGTCCAACGGCTTGCTGAGCCGTCCCCGCGGGCCAACCGATGCACGGCCACCAACCGGGAATTGGTAGATTTTAGCGGTATGGGGGTGATGCGTTTGAGATGTCGGCATCGCTTCTCTTCCTTCCTCTGATCTATTTTTTCCTTTCGGATCATCATTGTAACAGAGGCGCCCTTCTTTTGTGCCGACTGCCTCGTAAGAAGCATCCAAATGGCTACAATATGCGCACTCGATGGACATGCGCTTTGGGCGCGCAGGTTTTGAAGCCGCCTAAGCAGCGCCTGACCTCTCATTTGAGCGTCTGAAAGGCAGAAAAGTTCCGGTCGAAAATAGCCTGCAAGGGAATTGGGCAGCCGGTATTTTCGCGCGCGGCCGAATTCTTCGGAAAAATCCACGAATCCGGACCGATTCCCGGCCTCCGACGCCCTCTCCAGACAGCGAATGACAGCCCCGTTGGGGACGCGCCGCACTTTTCGTCACAAAAGCGTTGCACCGCGACAAGTTGGCATACTACGTGCTTTATATGCAGCGCCGCTGGGGGCGGATTTTGCGTCCGCCCGCCGGCAAGCTCAGGGCTCACGCCCTACGCATCGCCAACTCATGAGAGACCCGCATGACAAAGTATAAGCTCGAGTATATTTGGCTCGACGGTTACACGCCGGTTCCGAACCTGCGTGGCAAGACGCAGATCAAGGAATTCGAAGATTTCCCGACCCTCGAACAGCTCCCGCTGTGGGGCTTCGACGGTTCGTCGACCATGCAGGCCGAAGGCCACAGCTCCGATTGCGTGCTGAAGCCGGTTGCGATCTATCCGGATGCGGCCCGTGAGAACGGCGCCTTGGTGATGTGCGAAGTCATGATGCCGGATGGCGTCACCCCGCACTCGACCAACAAGCGCGCCACCATTCTCGACGATGCCGGCGCTTGGTTCGGTTTCGAACAGGAATACTTCTTCTACGAGAATGGCCGTCCGCTCGGTTTCCCCGAGGATGGCTATCCCGCGCCGCAGGGCCCCTACTACACCGGCGTCGGCTTCAAGAACGTCGGCTCAATTGCCCGCGAGATCGTCGAAGAACATCTCGACCTCTGCCTCGAAGCCGGCATCAACCACGAAGGCATCAACGCCGAAGTGGCGAAGGGCCAGTGGGAATTCCAGATCTTCGGCAAGGGCTCCAAGAAGGCCGCTGACGAAATGTGGATCGCGCGTTACCTGCTGCTCCGTCTGACGGAGAAGTACGGCATCGACATCGAATTCCACTGCAAGCCGCTCGGCGATACCGACTGGAATGGCTCGGGCATGCACGCCAACTTCTCGACCGAATATATGCGTACGGTCGGCGGCAAGGCTTACTTCGAAGCTTTGATGGCCCAGTTCGACAAGAACCTGATGGACCACATCAACGTGTACGGCCCGGACAACGACAAGCGTCTGACCGGCAAGCACGAGACGGCTCCGTGGAACAAGTTCAGCTACGGCATCGCGGACCGCGGCGCCTCGATCCGCGTCCCGCACTCCTTCGTCAAGAATGAGTACAAGGGCTATCTGGAAGACCGTCGCCCGAACTCCCAGGGCGACCCCTACCAGATCGCTTCGCAGATCCTGAAGACCATCTCGGAAGTCCCGACCGCCAAGTCGGCTGCCGCGTAAGCGTCACTTACAGATCGAAAACGAACGGCCCGAACGCAAGTTCGGGCCGTTTTGTTTGGCCCCTGCGTCCTTTCGCCGCCTTAGAGGATTGGACAAGAGATCGGCAGGATCGGTCTAACGCCGGGCGTGCGACATGCCCCAATGCTTATCTGCTGTCGCAACATTCACGCGGCGAGAAAAACAGGGAGAAGCGATCATGTCATATCGAACGACCGCTTTCGTTGCGGCTTTCTGCGTGCTGGCATCCACGGCAAGCCTTCGCGCAGAGACGACGGAAGAACGCCTGCGACGCGGCGACGAGGTTGTTCGATCGCTCAATGCCGGCAGCAGCCAGCCGACCCTCGAAGGCCTGCGCGCCGAATTTCCCTTTCTCGCCGATGCGATCACGGGCTACGCACTCGGCGACGTCTGGGCCCGGCCGGTTCTCGACGCGCGCACGCGACAACTCGCAGCCGTCGCCGCTTTCGCGGCGCTGGGGCATCGGCCGTTCATGAAGATCCATGCGAACTACGCGCTCAACGCCGGCGTGAAAGAGGACGAGCTGAAGGAGATCGTCTATCTGACGACCGTCCATGCGGGTTTCCCGCGCGCCATTGAGGCGGCGCAGACACTGAGTGAGCTGTTCAAGGAGCGCGCACAAAGGCCGGGATCGGCGAAGTGACAAGAGCATAGAAAAAAGGCCCGAACGCAAATTCGGGCCTTTTCTGTTGTCTCTCGCTGTCGTCACCCGGCCTGTAATGCGGGCCGAGGTGTATGCGCGCTCTTTACGGGAACATCGCCGGCTGATCGATGCCCAGCGTCTCGGCAAAGCCAAGCACCAGATTCATGTTCTGCACCGCCTGCCCCGATGCGCCCTTGGTAAGATTGTCGAGCGTCGAGACGATGATGGCGCGGCCCGGGATACGGTCAGCGGCAACGCCGATGAAGGTCATGTTGGAGCCGCGCACATGCCGCGAATGCGGCGTCTTGCCGAATGGCAGGATGTGCACGAACGGCTCCTTCTCATACTGCTTCACCAGCACCTCGTGGAGATCCTGCGCCGTCTTGCCGCGTCGGCCTCGCACATAGATGGTCGAGAGAATGCCGCGGTTCTGCGGCAAGAGATGTGGCGTGAAGCTGACAACAACCTCCTTGCCGGCAGCCTTCGAGAACTCCTGATCGAGCTCCGCCATGTGCCGGTGATGGCCGACGCCATAGGCGTTGAAGCCTTCGGACACTTCCGAGAACAGCATCTCTTCCTTGGCGGAACGCCCTGCTCCGGTCATGCCGGACTTGGCATCGATCACGATCTCGTCGGTCTCGATGGCGCGCGCCTTCAACAGCGGCACCAAAGGCAGGATCGCGCATGATGTGTAGCAGCCGGGATTGGCGATGAGCCGCGCCTTCTTGATGTCGCGCCGATAGATCTCGACGAGGCCGTAGACGGCTTCCTTCTGCAGCTCCAGCGCATGATGCTCGTGGCCGTACCACTTGGCATAGGCTGCCGCATCCTCAAGCCGGAAATCGGCAGAGAGATCCACCACCTTGGTCTCGGGCGCCTTGGCCAGAAGATCCTGCAGCACCTTCTGCGTCGTCGCATGCGGCAGCGCGCAGAACACCAGGTCGAGGCCAATGGTCGTCCAGTCGACCGAGTCGATGCTCACAAGCGTCGGCAGCTCATAGGGTGCGAATTGCGGGAACACATCGCCCATCGCCTGCCCGGCGCGCCGGTCGGCCGTCAGCAGCACGAGCTCGACCTTGGGATGACGCAGCAGCAGTCGCACCAGTTCGGCGCCGGTGTAACCGGACGCACCGAGAATGCCGATTTTCCTCTTCGTGCTCATCCCATAAATCCTTCGGCCTCAGCCATAGCAGTCAATTGTGTCGTCTCTTCCGCAAACAAATGCGGCCGCAATTTGCGCATCGCATTTGAAATCTCGAACGCGGCAGGCTCCGGCCGCAGCGCCAGTGCGCTCATGACAGCCAGATGATCGGCATCTGACTTGTGCTGGTTGAGCTTGGAGCTACCCTCCACCTCGTCCACTGTCATCACCACACCGACGATCGCCTTTTTCATCGCCTCAAGCCGCCCCGCCGCCATCTTATCGGAGGTCCAGGGCTTCTTCGGCGCCAGTCGTGTTTCGAACCTTGCGCTCAGCGCGTCAAGATGCGGGCCCAGTTCACCACCCGACAGAATGCGCACCGGTCCGGTGAGATGGACCGCCTGATAGAGCCAGGTCGGCACCTGATCGGGCGATACGTACCAGTCGGCCGACACATAGGCATCAGCGCCCAGGATGGCCATGGCCCATGGCGTCACGCCGTCTGCGAGCTTGAGTAGCGGATTTTGTCGCACAAGGTGAAAGGCCAGACGCGGCGTGCCGTCATTGCCGTAGTCGAGGCAGAAAGGCACCGCGGAGGCAATCGGCTTCCTACCATCGAAGGCGCAGACCGTGCCGAAGCCGCGCACGTCCGCAAACGCAAGTGCGTCGGTCCGGTCGGTCTGAAATTTGGGCGGCGTATACATGACGGGCTCCTTCCTGAGTGAAGGCCGCCGGATGGGTCGCGCTGCTGTTTGGGAGAAAGACTGCCGCGGACCATATCCGGCGGCAGTGAGAGATCGAAACGCTTATGCGCGCATATCTCCACCTGCCGCGAGAATGCGGCGGCGGCGGGCGATGATGCTGGTCGCAAGGTTGATCATGGGCGCGGTCATAGGGCCGCGCCCGCGATCCGTCAAGATCACCAGAGCACGACCTCAGAGAACTGGGCTCCACGGCGCCGGCACGACGCGGTAGCCGTTGCCATCCTTCTCGACGAAACCGTTGGCCGGGAACGGATAGTGGAAGCCTTGCACCCGCATCCTGTCGGCGACCAACATGTCATAGACCTTGCGGCGGGTGGCTTCGGCCTGCACCGGATCCTGGTCGAAATTCACGTGCCAGCCGGGATTGGCGGCGAATAGCGCCGGAAGGTTGGTGACGTCCGACTGGATGAAGACCTTGTCCGATCCGGACGACAGCACATAGGACGTATGACCCGGCGTGTGCCCGATCGAGGCGACAGCCAGCAGCCCCGGCGCGACGTCCTTGCCCCATTCATAGGGCGTAACCTTCTTCTTCAACCCGGCCTCGAACACCCGCCGATTGTTCTTGAACAGACCGGTCATGCGATCGCCGGTGGCACGGCTCATCTCACCGTCGTCCATCCAGAACTTCCACTCCGCTGCCGGCACCAGCACTTCGGCATTGGGAAACGCCAGCGCGCCGTCCGCCGTCAGCAGGCCGTTCACATGATCGCCATGGAAGTGCGAGATCACGACCATGTCTATCATCTTTGGATCGATCCCTGCCGCCGTCATGTTGGTAATGAACTGACCGACATTGCCCTTGCTACTGGCATAGGCGCCCGGCCCGTTGCCCGTGTCGATCACCACCAGCTTGCCACCGGTGTTGATCACCAGTGGCGCATAGAAGTTGGTGATCTGATCTTTCGGCAGAAATGACCTGGCGAGCGCGTCATTGATATCATCGCGTTTGGCGTTGGAAATATAGGTATCGGCCAGCGGAAACGTCGCCGCACCATCGGAGATGGCGTTCACCTGGATATCACCGACCTTGTAGCGATAGAAACTCGGCGCCTGCTTATCGGCCGGCGGTGCGGATGCCTTTGCCGGGGCCGATGAAAGCAGTGGCGTCGCTGCGAGCGCGGCGGCGCCCGCCAGTGCGTTTCGTCGTGACAAATCCATAAGTCTTCTCCCCCCGCTTTGCATGGTCGCTGTTGGCGCGACTCCGGCGCAGAGACTGGCACGACGCACCGACGGAGGCGACGGGTCTTTACGAGGCCAGCCGGCCTGCACCGCAGCGCTGGCCGGGAATTTTGCCAGGCTTCGTTTAGATCACCGGGCTCCATGGGGCCGGCACCAGCCGATAACCGTTGCCATCCTTCTCGACGAAACCGTTGGCCGGGAATGGATAGTGGAAGCCCTGCACACGCATCTTCTCGGCCACCAGCATGTCATAGACCTTGCGGCGCGTGGTTTCCGCCTGCGCCGGGTCCTGGTCGAACATCAGATGCCAGCCGGGATTGGTGACGAACAGCGACGGATGGTTGGTGACGTCGGACTGAATGAACAGCTTGTCGCTGCCGGACGACAGCACGAACGACGTGTGGCCCGGCGTATGGCCGACCGACTCCACGGCGAGCAGGCCCGGCGCGACGTCCTTGCCCCACTCATAGGGCGTGACCTTCTTCTTCAGCCCATCGTTGAAGAGCTTGCGGTTGCTGGCGAACAGCCCCTTCATGCGGTCATTGGCAGCCTTGGCCATCTCGCCATCGTCGTTCCAGTACTTCCACTCGGCTGCCGGGACGAGGACTTCGGCATTCGGAAAAGCCGGCGTGCCATCGGCGGCTAGAAGCCCATTCACATGATCGCCGTGGAAATGCGAGATGATGACCATATCGACGTTCTTGGCGTCGATGCCGGCGGCGACCATGTTGTTGGCGAACTGGCCGACATTGCCCTTGGTCGCAGCGAGGGCTCCGGGGCCGTTGCCCGTATCGATCACCACCAGCTTGCCGCCAGTGTTGATGACCAGCGGCGCAAAGTGGATGGTCATCTTGTCCTTCGGCAGGAAGGCCTTGTCGAGCGCGGCGTTGACCTCATCCTTCTTGGCGTTGAGCACGAAAGTGTCAGCCAGCGGAAAGGTGTTGGCGCCGTCGGAAATCGCGTTCACCTGCGCATCGCCGACCTTGTAGCGATAGAAGCTCGGCGCCTGCTTGTCGGCCGGCGGAGCGGAGGCTTTGGTAGAGCTTGTGGTGAGCAATGGAGATGCGGCGAGCGCAGCGGCTCCGGCAAGGGCGTGGCGGCGTGACAGGTCCATGATGTTCTCCGGGGTGAAGCAGTGACAGGCGGGGGCTGGCGGAACTATCTACCAGCGTTCGATGACTTCTGCGAGATGTCGCGGCATGCAGACACCGCGACATGTCAGCCCGTTGAACACCCGGACACAGCGGTTATTCCCCGTCGAACTACTTCAGCCTCCAGAGCCATTCCACGGTCATCGACAGGCCGTCGCCGAACAGCAGAAGTACGCCCGCCCAGATAAAGGCCGAGGTGAAGTTGGCGACTTGGAAACGCCAATACGGCATTTCGAAAATGCCGGCGGCCAGCGGCACCGAGGCCCGCAATGGGCCGAAGAAGCGGCCGATATAAATGCTGGGCACGCCCCATTTCTGGACGAAGGCTTCGCCGCGCGGAAGCAACTCAGGGAATTTGGACAGCGGCCATATCTGGGCGACCTGGTCCTTGTACTTGAAGCCGAACCAATAGGAGAGCCAGTCGCCGAGTGCCGCGCCGAGAGCGCCGGCAATCAACACCGGCCAGAAGCTGATGCCGCTCGCGCCGACCAGTGCGCCGATGGCCACCAGCGCGCCCCAGGCTGGCAGCAGCAGGGAGATGAAAGCGAGCGATTCCCCGAAGGCCAGCAGCAGGACGATCGGCGCCGCCCAGACCTGGTTCTGGCGCACGAATTCGATCAGCCCGTGCATCCAGCCTTCCATATGGAGAGTGTCCCTTTACGGCTCTGGCCCGGCCTGATTGGCCGCGAACCGCTTTAACCTTCAAACGCCCGCGACAGGTAATCCGGCGGCACCGATCACATCAAGTCACAACATCTGAGGGCCGATAGCCGGAGTACGGGTGCTCACCGGTAAATTTGAACCTTTTCCTGGCCTCTGCGTCCAAAGTCGGAGACCGGCCTACCCAATAGTAACTCCGTACCGCCATTGGGCTGACTTCCCGCCCGGCTGTCAAAATCAAGAACGCGAAGGACTGAAGATGATCGGATCGCTTATGATGTGCGTGAGTGCGCTGGTATTGCTGATCGGCATGGTCGCCGGCATCGTAATGGGCATTCGCCAGGACTTCCTGCTGAGCCCCGCGCATGCGCATCTCAACCTCGTTGGCGGTGTGCTGCTGTTCCTGTTCGGGTTGTATTACCGCCTGATTCCCGCGGCCGGACGCTCGCTACTGGCCAAGGTCCAGGGCACGACGCACATCGTCGGCGGCATCATGTTCCCCGTCGGCATCGGCATCACCCTGCTCGCCAACCACGCCTATATCGCTATTCCAATCATCGGTTCACTGATCATGCTCGCGGCCATGGCCCTGTTCGTGGTGATTGTGCTACGCACCGAGCGCTCTGGCACGGCCGCATGAGCCCCGAGGTCGCAGCCACATTGCCAACCTGAACGTGGCATAGTCACAGCAATGATTCGCCGCGCTTTGCGCGGCGCCAACCGAGACAAAACTTTAAGACATATGGCCAAGGCACAGAAATCAAACGTAAAAGCTGATCTTTTTGGTAGCGCCAGCGCGCCAAAATCGGCTGCGGCACCGAAGGCGTCCACCCGCTCCGCTAATGCCGAAGACGGCTATACGGCCGCGGACATCGAGGTCCTCGAAGGCCTCGAGCCGGTCCGGCGTCGCCCGGGCATGTATATCGGCGGCACCGATGAAAAGGCGCTGCATCACCTGTTCGCCGAAGTGATCGACAACTCGATGGACGAGGCGCTGGCCGGCCATGCGACCTTCATCGAGGTGGAACTCACCGCCGACGGCTTCCTGTCGGTGTCGGACAACGGCCGCGGCATCCCGGTCGATCCGCATCCGAAACATCCGAAGAAGTCTGCCCTCGAAGTCATCATGTGCACGCTGCATGCCGGCGGCAAATTCGACTCCAAGGTCTACGAGACATCAGGCGGTCTGCACGGCGTCGGTGTCTCCGTGGTCAACGCCCTCTCCTCGCTGCTCGAGGTCGAGGTCGCGCGCAACCAGCAGCTCTACAAGATGACGTTCGCCCGCGGCATTCCACAGGGCAAGCTTGAGGATCTCGGCAAGGTTCATAACCGCCGCGGCACCCGCGTGCGCTTCAAGCCGGATACCGACATCTTCGGCGCCAAGGCAGCCTTCAAGCCGCAGCGCCTGTTCAAGATGGCACGCTCCAAGGCCTATCTGTTCGGCGGCGTGAAGATCCGCTGGAAGTGCGATCCGGAACTGCTCAAGGGCCTCGAGGACACTCCGGCCGAGGACGAATTCCACTTCCCCGGCGGCCTCAAGGACTATCTTGCCGCGGCGATCCATGCCGATACGCTGGTGCACCCGGAAATCTTCTCCGGCAAGTCTGGCCGCAACGGCGCCCATGGCGCCTGCGAATGGGCTGTGGCGTGGACCGCGGACGCCGACGGCTTCATGTCGTCCTATACCAACACCGTGCCGACGCCCGATGGCGGCACCCATGAAGCCGGCATGCGCAGCGCCATGCTGCGCGGGTTGAAGGACCACGCCGAGCGCGTCGGCCAGGGCAAGCGCGCCGGCACCATCACCTCGGAAGACGTGATGGTCGGCGCCGCCGTGATGCTCTCGGTATTCGTGCGCGAGCCGGAATTCCAGGGCCAGACCAAAGATCGTCTCGCCACCGCCGAAGCCCAGAAGATCGTCGAACAGGCCATCAAGGATCCGTTCGACCACTGGCTGTCCGGCAATCCCGTGCAGGCCAACAAGCTGCTCGAATTCGTGCTCGAGCGCGCCGACGAGCGTCTGCGCCGCCGCGCCGAAAAGGAAACCTCGCGCAAGACCGCGGTGAAGAAGCTGCGCTTGCCCGGCAAGCTCGCCGACTGCACCAACACGGCCACCGAGGGCTCCGAACTGTTCATCGTCGAGGGCGACTCGGCAGGTGGCAGCGCCAAGCAGGCGCGCGATCGCAAGACGCAGGCGATCCTGCCGCTCCGCGGCAAGATCCTCAACGTCGCCTCGGCGACCAAGGAAAAGCTGACGGCCAACGCGCAGATATCAGACCTGATGCAGGCAATCGGCGCCGGCACCGGCGCGCATTACCGCGAAGAAGACCTGCGCTATTCACGCATCATCATCATGACCGATGCCGATGTCGACGGCGCTCACATCGCGTCATTGCTGATCACCTTCTTCTACCGGCAGATGCCGAAGATGATCGATGAAGGGCATCTCTATCTCGCGGTGCCGCCGCTCTACCGCCTCACCCATGGCAGCAAGACCGTCTATGCGCGCGACGACGCACACAAGGATGCGTTGCTGAAAAGCGAATTCAACGCCAATGCCAAGGTCGACGTCGGCCGCTTCAAAGGCCTCGGCGAAATGATGCCGGCGCAGCTGAAGGAAACCACCATGGACCCGGCGCGCCGCACTTTGCTGCGCGTGCAGCTGCTGCCGGAAGACCGCGACGGCACTGCCGACTCCGTTGAGCGCCTGATGGGCACCAAGGCGGAAGCGCGCTTTGCGTTCATTTCGGATAAGGCCGAATTCGCCAACGAGGAATTGCTGGACGTCTAAGAGCTCGTTTCTCGGACGCGCTCACGCTTCAGAAATCATCCGGCGCGTGCCGGGAGCGATCTTTTATTCCCTGCGTAGTCACCGTCCCTCGCGGCTCGGCGTGCGTACGCCAGCGATCAGGATATCGACCAGCCGCTTCGCGCTGGCTTCCCAGTTCGGGCCGGCGCTGACATTGGCCACGCCGGCCAGCGCCCGCAACATGTCGAGCGGATCGAGATCAAGGCGGATGTAGCCATCGGCAACGGCGCGGTCGACCAGCATGGCCATCGCAGTTTTGATCTGCGCGCCAGCATCCGCATAGAGGTCCGACGTGCCGCCGACAATCGAGCCCAGCACGCCCGCCATCAATTGCTTGGTCGCTATGTGATCGACGAAGATTCGCATCCAGGCGCGCAAGGCTTCCACCGGGGGATGGGTGGCGGCAAGTTCTGCGGCGGCTTCGGCAAGTCGCTGGGTCTCGTCGCGGTAGACCGCCTCGACCAGCGCGTCACGGGTCGGGAAGTGGCGATACAACGTCCCGATTCCAACGCCCGCGAGCCGCGCGATCTCCTCAAGACCGGCGGCCTCCCCCTTTTCAGCGAATGTCGCCTTTGCCGTTTCCAGCAATCGTTGACGGTTGCGCTGGGCGTCGATCCGGGGTCCGCGAACGGCTTTCGGTTTGGCCTCCTGTGCCATTTTACGGTCACTCCTTGATAAGCGGAGGGAGCCTCCGTATTTAAACGGAGGCGGCCTCCACTTATACTCTCAAAGCGCGGTTCGACAAGGCTCGATCGGCTCGGAGGCGCGTCGTGCCCAACATAAGGAGTTCTCCATGGCTGCACCTTTCAATGCCACTTCCACCACCGACGATGTCCTTGCCGGCGTCGATCTCCGCGGCAAGCGCATTCTGGTCACCGGCGTCTCGGCCGGGCTCGGCGTCGAGACGGCGCGCAGCCTTGCTGCCAGGGGCGCGCAGGTGGTTGGAGCAGCCCGCGATCTCGCCAAGGCGGAAGCTGCGACCGCACAAGTGCGCGCCGATGCCGCCGCCGGTGGTGGCCTCGAACTGATCGCACTCGATCTCGGCTCGCTGGCCAGTGTCCGCGCCTGCGCCGACGCGCTGGTCGCGGCGGGCCGCCCATTCGACCTGGTGATCGCCAATGCCGGCGTGATGGCGCCGCCATTCGGCCTCACCGTGGACGGCTTCGAGACCCAGTTCGGCACGAACCATCTCGGTCACTTCGTATTGGTCAACCGTATCGCGTCACTGCTGTCGCCTACCGCGCGATTGGTCAACGTCGCCTCGTCCGGCCATCGCTTCGCCGACGTCGATCTCGATGATCCCAACTTCACCAAGGGCTCCTACGAGCCGTTCATCGGCTACGGCCGTTCGAAAACCGCCAACATCCTGTTCGCCGTCGAGTTCGACCGGCGGCACCGGGCACGTGGCGTGCGTGCCACCGCACTGCATCCCGGCGGCATCAAGACAGAACTCGGCCGCCATATGGGCGAAGCAACGATCGATGCCATGCTCGACGGCATCAATGCTGAGCTTGCTGCCGAGGGTAAACCGCTGTTTCAATGGAAGACCATTCCGCAAGGCGCTGCAACTTCGGTGTGGGCCGGCGTGGTCGCCAGCGCGGACGAGATCGGCGGCCGCTATTGCGAGAACTGCCACGTCTCGGAGATCGTCGACGGGCTGATCAATCCGGCCAGCGAAGGCGTGCGCGCTTACGCGCTCGATGCCGAACGCGCCAAGGCGCTATGGGCCAAGAGTGAGGAAATGGTTGGCGAGCGCTTCTGATCGCGCCTATCGAGAATGAACAGCGGCGACGAGCCAACAGTTGGCTCGTCACCGCCGCAGCTGGCGCTTGAAACCTTTGGCTCCGTTCATTGTATCTATCCCATGCGCGCACCATTCCTCACCCTCGGCATTCTCGCATTCCTCATCGGCACCCTCTGGATCGGCCAGGGCACCGGGTTCGTGAACTGGCCGAAATCCAGCTTCATGATCAGCCAGATGCAGTGGGTCTATTACGGCGCAGCTCTCGCCGCGGTCGGCGTCGGCCTGATAGGACTCGGTCTCGCGCGGCGCTGACGCCCTCTTCCATCTTCCCGCCAGTCTTGCGATGATCCATCCCAGACGCGCCACAGAACGCGTCAGGAACAATCATGCGGGGCGGACATCTTGACCAGCAATCCCTTCGATCTCACCGGCAGGGTCGCCATAGTCACCGGCGGCAATACCGGCATTGGCCTCGGTATGGCGCGCGGGCTCGCGAATGCCGGTGCCACCCTCGCGATCGCTGATCGCAACAGCGATAATGCCGCGCAGGCAAAAGCCGAACTCGAGAAGTCCGGACATTCCGTACTCGCGCTGACGATTGACGTCACCGACGCCAAGTCTGTCGCACAGATGGTGTCCGCAACGTTGAACGCGTTCGGCCGCATTGACATCCTCGTCAACAATGCCGGCATCAGCATCTCCGCGCCGATCGAAGACATGGCGCTGGCCGACTGGCAGAAGGTCATCGACGTCAACATGACCGCGCCTTTGATCTGCGCGCAGGCTGTCTACCCGGCGATGAAAGCCGCAGGCCGCGGCAAGATCATCAATATCGCCTCAGTGTTGGCCACGCTCGGCGCCGGCGGCGCGGCGAACTACGCATCAAGCAAAGGCGGCATCCTGCAATTCACCCGCGCGCTGGCGACTGCCTGGGCTGCGGACAACATCCAGTCCAACGCCATTCTGCCTGGCTGGATCGATACCGACCTGACCAAACGCGCCAGGGACATCCGGCCCGAACTGCACGATCGCATTCTCGGGCGTGTACCGGCGCAGCGATGGGGCAGGCCTGATGATCTTGCGGGCGCGGCCGTGTTCCTGGCCAGCCGGGCTTCCGACTTCGTCAATGGCGCCGCGCTCACGGTCGATGGCGGTTTTTCAGTTCAAGGCTGATGCAATGAGGACAACACCATGACCGCAGGACTGTTCGATCTCTCTGGCAAAGTGGCCATCGTCACCGGCGGCAATGGCGGCATCGGACTCGGCATGGCGCGGGGTCTGGCGCAGGCTGGCGCCACCATCGCCGTGGTCGGGCGTAACCAGACCAAATCCAAGGACGCTGTGGCGGAACTAACCGCGAGCGGCGCAAAAGCCGTCGCGATTGCAGCCGATGTGACCGACAAGGCCGCTGTCGAGGGAATGATCGCCGGCGTGCTGAAAGAACTCGGGCGCATCGATATCCTCATCAACAATGCCGGCATCAACATCCGCAAGCCGCCACACGAAATCGCGCTCGACGAATGGGACAGCGTGATCAAGACCAATCTCACCAGCGCCTTCGTCTGCTCGCAAGCGGCGCATCCGGCGATGAAGGCCGCGGGCGGCGGCAAGATCATCAATATCGGCTCGATGCTGTCGATCTTCGGCGCGTCTTTCGCGCCGGCCTATGCCGCCAGCAAAGGCGGCATAGTGCAGTTCACCCGCTCCTGCGCCGTCGCCTGGGCGCCTCACAATATTCAGTGCAACGCCGTTCTGCCGGGCTGGATCGATACCGAACTGACGCAGAATGCGCGCCGTGAAATCGACGGCCTGCATGACAAGGTCCTGGCACGAACACCCGCCGGCCGCTGGGGCGCATCAGGTGATTTCGCGGGCATTGCGGTGTTCCTGTCGTCGCGCGCGTCGGACTTCGTCACCGGAACGGCAATCCCCGTGGACGGCGGCTTCTCGGTGCAGGGATAGCCTCTCCTACGCTTCCGGCGACTGTACGTGCTCCGGTCGTACGCCAATGGCCAGGAAGCGCGCGGTCAATCCCTGCAGCGGCGGAAACGCACTGACGAGACGCATGATCAGCGGCGGCGTCAGCGGCTGACCGCCGGGAGCCAGCGCCCGGCTGATAATGTTGTTCTGCATCACGACCTGCATGCCCTGTGTCGCGCGCATTGGGAATTCGCGGCGGCGCCGTACGGCGTCGAGATCGTCCTCGGTCACTGGTCCCTTTGCAAGCTTCGCCGCCAGCAGGTTGGCAGTCGCGACGGCATCCTGAACCGCAATGTTCACACCGACGCCGCCAACCGGCGACATCGCATGCGCGGCGTCGCCAATGCACAACAGCCCCGGCCGGGTCCAACGCGTCAGCCGATTGATCGCCACGGTCAGGAGCTTGACGTCATCCCAGCTCGTGAGGTCACCGATATGCGCGCCCAGGGTCGGCGCCAGACGTGACGTCTCGGCACGAAAAGCCTCTAGTCCGCGCGCCTTGATCTCCTCATAGCGCCCCTTGGCGATCACGTAAGCGCATTGCCAGTAGTCGCCGCGATCGATGGTCACCATCATCTTGCCGGGCTCAAGCCGCGCGAACACGCTTTCGGTCTCCGGGCCCTTGCCGACGCGAAACCACAAGATGTCCATCGGCGCACCGATGTCTTCGACCTCCAGCTTCGCCGCCGGTCGCACGATCGAATGTCGGCCATCGCAGGCCACGGTCAGATCGGCATGGATCTCGACCGGGCCCTGCTCCGTGATGGCCTTGACGCCGGCCACCTGCGCGCCCGACCAGATGAGATCGGTTGCCTCGGTGTTCATCATCACCTTGAGATGCGGATAGCGTTGTGCCTTGTCGCGCAGGAAATTGAGGAAATCCCACTGCGGCATGAAGGCGATGAACGGATATTTCGCGCTGGTGCGGCTGATGTCGGCGATACGTAGCTTATGCGTTCCGAAGAACCCGTCCATTTTCTGGATACGGTCGTGCTTGATCTTCAGGAAGTCGTCGATCAGGCCAAGCTCGTCCATCACCTGGAGCGTCGATGGATGCACGGTGTCGCCGCGGAAATCGCGAAAGAAATCCGCGTGTTTCTCAAGGACAATCGTGTCGATGCCGGCGCGGCCGAGCAGATAGCCGAGCATCATCCCGGCAGGGCCGCCGCCAACGATGCAGCAGCGCGTGGTCAGAGAGCTCTCGTTCGCGCCTGTCGTCATTCGCTTCTCCTCCGGCGAGCCGGATTTTTTGATCAAGGAATGCGAGCTCGCGATAGTCGAAATGCCGTGGTTCGCAGGGCGGTATCGATCATGCTCATCGATTTCCAGAGCGTCGAAAGCTCTTGATTTCCGATACGCTGCCGTCGCGGAAAGTCAGTTCGACTGAAACAAACTTCGTGGTCGCAGGGATCTTGAGGTAGGGTTCCGCGCCAGATGGTGTCGCGATCGGGTCGTGCAGATCGCAAGGCGGGAATTTCAGAACCTTGTCCGGCATGGCACTGTCAATACCTACACGGGCTTCGCGGATGGCACAGCGATACGACATCAGGTGCGTATAGTACATCAACGGTGTGTTGTAGCCGCCGAAAGCAAGCCAGCTCCCCGCCGTCATGTCGAGAATCTTGCGCTGATCACGAACCAGCGCAGCCTCCGGATCGAAGCGGATCGGAAACGGCCCCTGCATCTCGCCGTTCGCGTCGATGTAACGCAGATAGATTGTCGCCGCCGCCGCATCAGCATCGAGCTGGATCGCCGGATTCGGCATCCGCTTGCGCGTGCGCGGATCGAGCGTGTCCATGAAGCCGGTCTCGCGGAAGCTACCTGCCTCGCCCATCCGCCAGGAGATGCCCAGCGTCGGATCGGCGATCGAGAACATCACGGTCCAGCCACCATTGTGACGCGAGAAGCTGGCGATCGGCGCATTCACCGCATCGTTGGCCGGCGGCAGTTGCGGAACGTTGACAGGCGGCAGCGCAGCGACCTGCTGCAGCGGTTCGGCCGGCCGCGCATCGGCCTGCTTGAGCGCCACACCATTGAGAAAGACGTCATCGACCATCTGGTCGAAATACACAGGCACCTGACGGTGCTTCACGGTCTCTGCCATCTCGCTGACGGTCCGCCGGGTGCGCTGCGCGACCTGCACGAGGTTCAGCGATGGCTCCTGCAACTCCTTGATGAACGTGCGTGTGAAAACCGAATTCGGATCGGTGTCGTTGTTCGACAAACGATCCAGCGCGGTCTGCCGCGGTCCTGCAGAGAAGATCGAGAAGACGCCTTCCGGGAGCGTCGTCATCGGGGCGAGGCCGCCGCTGCCGGCCACCGCACGTGTGCCAGCGCGCTCGAATGGATTGTTGCGACAGGCATCGAACACCAGAATCGACGTCCGCGCGCCGCGCATCTGCAGGCGCGTCACGATACGGTCGGCAAGGATTGCGGAGTCACGCACCAATTCTTCCTGACCCTCGGTGGCGGCAGGAACGTCCGTCGGCAGCAGGAAATTCTGGCCGGCGATCTCGAAGCCGTGGCCAGCAAAAAAGAAAAAGGCTGTGTCGCCTTTTTCGACCGTCGAATCGAAAGCGAGCAACGACTGACTAAAGGCCTGCCGGGTCTGGTTCTCGGCCACCATGACGCTGAAGCCGAGACTCTTGAGGGCATCGCCCATGCTGCGGGCATCGTTCACAGCCTTCTGCAGCTTCGGCACGTTGCGGTAGTCGTTGTTGCCGATCACCAGTGCCACGCGTTTCCCAGCAAAAGCCGGCGCCGCCGAAAGTGCTGCCGCCGCCAGCGCCGCCAGCAGGATCAAAAGCCGTCGCATTGTTCTATCCCCGCCCCGCCAGCGCATTTATCTCTATGCTGGCTCGACCGCGTGATTGTCTGCCTTGGTCGAGGCAAAACGGCGGCCGGTTCAAACCGAGGTCTAGCCGTTACAGGTAATTTTGTCTTGCCCACACAAGCAGATCATCTGCCCTCACATTGCGGAGCCGCTGCCACAAATTCTGCCTTAATCTCCATTAGCCCGAGCCAAATCAAAGTCAGGAGATCGACGTGAAGTCACTGATCCTCGCAGCCGCACTGCTGCTTCCTACCATCGCACTCGCCCAGGATGCAGCCCCCGCTCCTGCAGCCAAGCCTGCACCGACCGCCAAACCAAAACACGCACCGGTGGCCGCCAAACCGGCGCAGACCACACCGGACGTGTTGGCCATTACCCAGATCATCGCTATTCGCCAGGTCGACCCCGCGACCTATGAGATCGACGCCCGCCTACAGAGCGGTAGCGAGGTGCATCTGCGCATGAATGCTTTCGTGATGCAGAATCTCGGCATGCAACTTGGCACCTACGGCAAGTGATCCAGCGCTGGTACAATCTCCTCGGACGCCGGCCGATAGGCCTGATTCGGTAAACTTGTACGGACATGCGCCAACCGTGGCTGGCGAGCGCACCAACGAGCTAAGTGACGGCGCACTAAATCTCGCGAAGTCCTGTGGATAAAGGATTCAGGGCAAATCCTCGACATGTTTGCCCTGAACTATGCTAAGCGACATATCAAGGTTCGGACTAGATCCGGGGAGCTAGCTGGTCAAACCGCTACTCCTGCTACAGGCAACCAACGTCAGGAAGCGCGCTTCAGGAACTTTGCGTTCCTCGTAGCTTGGCGATTTGAGGATGGGATTTTTTAGACTGTAAGATTTCAGGCAGTTTTAATCACCCGCCCGAAGCCTGCTACGACTGGATACCTGACGACCAATGGCAAAGAAGATGATTACGCCCGGGCACGAGTTGCTGCTTCGGGTCAACAAGGCATTTCTCGACCACGGCTATGCCGGCCTGTCGATGGTCGGTCTCGCGAGAGAGTGCGGCTTCACGCAGCGCGCGCTCTATTACTATTTCAGCAACAAGGAAGAAGCGTTTCGTGCCGGGGTCGCCCATCGAAACGAGGTTGCAGTCGCGCAGGCGCTGGAAGCCGGCAAGAAGGTCCGCGAAAGTGGCGGCAGCGCACTCGACATTCTGGCCACGATCGTCGATCTGCGCTACGGCGAGACCCGCCGGATGCTGACCTTCTCACCGCATACCGTCGAACTCAATGCGGAAGCCTTTCGGCGCTGTCGCGATCTCATGATCGAGTCCGCCATCACCTTCCAGGCCGAGCTGGAAAAGCTGATCGTCGATTTCCACTATAACAAGCTGCTGATCCTGACCGGCCGTTTTACGGCCGCACAGATCGCGCAAGCGCTGGCCGACGGCGGACGGGCTGTCAACCAGGCACTCCCTCCGATCGCAGCGAATGACTTCTCGGCGCGCTATCGCCAGACCTGCGAGATGATCCTGTATGGCTGCGCGGCAACGCCGACGCAGATCTGAGGCGCTGCGGTTCGCCGCCACATACCCTCCTCTCGACTCATCGCGTTGCATCGACATATGGTCCGCGCGGGCTGCGGATGACGCGCATCGCGTTGCCGCTGTGAGATGCGGGGCTTCAGATGAACGACCAGGTGCGGACGCACGGGGCGCCAGCGAGCGCAGCCGTGCCGACTATTGCGGCACGCCTGGACGGGCTGCCGGTCTCACCGCTTCACCTCGGCATATTCGCGCTCTGTGCCTTCGGCCTGTTCGCTGACATTGCCGAAGTGGCGCTCAGCAACGCCTTTTCCGGCATCTTCCTCGCACCGCCTTACAGCATCTCGCGCGGCGAGCTCTCGCTGTTATTGGCATCGGTGTTTGCCGGCGGCGCCGTTGGTGCGCCTGTGTTCGGCTGGATTGCGGATCGCTATGGCCGCCAGATCGCGCTGCAGAGCGCGCTTGCCGTCCTGGCGCTAAGTTCGCTCGCCGTCGCCGCCAGTCGCGATGTGGCAACCATGACGGCCTTCCGCTTCATCTCCGGCCTCGCCATCGGCGGCTATCCGCCTTTGACATCAGCCTATCTGTCAGACCTGCTGCCGCCCCGGCGCCGCGGCCTCCTGATGATGCTGTGCGGCGCGCTCGCCTTTCTCGGCGCACCGGCGATCATCCTGATGATCCGCTGGCTGACGCCCATCGCGCCATGGGGCATCGAAGGCTGGCGCTGGGCTTTGATCTTCGGCAGCGCGTGCTCGACCCTGACAGCCCTGTTGTTCTTCCTGGTGCCGGAATCGCCGCGCTGGCTCGCATCGGTCGGACGCGACGCCGAGGCCGATGCCGCCTGCCGTCGCTTCGAGGCATCCGCGCGTCAGCCATCACCGCCAGCGATCTCCGCTCCTGAAACTATTGCGACCAGATCCAGCGGCTTCCGAGCGCTCGCCCGCGATCAGATCAGCCTGCGGCGCACAGCACTCCTTGCCGCGCTCTATGTACTCGGACCCTGGGCCACGATCGGTTTCCCGCTGCTCAGCGCCGCTGTAATGGTGCAGAAGGGATTTCATGTCAGCGAGTCCCTGCTGTTCGCTGGACTCACAATGTTCGGTCCATCGATCGGCATCGCGGCGGCATCGGCCTTCGTCGATCGTATCCCGCGGCGCCTCGCTCTGGTCGCCTGTGCCGTGGTGATGATCGCAACCGGGCTGACTTTCGCTGTCAGCACGGTGCTGACGCCGCTCATCGTCACCGGAATCGTGTTCAACCTCGCCAGTGCCGTCTACAGCGCCGTGCTTAGCCTCTACGCTGTCGAACTGCTGCCGACGCATCTGCGCGCCTCGGCCACCGCTGGCGCATGGGGCCTCGGCCGCGTCGTATCGGCGCTGGTACCGATCGCGCTGCTGCCGCTGCTCGGCAGCTACGGTGCGATCGCGATGTTCACGGTGATCTCGACCGCGCTGTTGCTGAGCAGCGCGCTCATCGCCATTGCCGGTCCACCCGGCCGCGAACGCAGGCCGGTCGACTAGCGGTCAGCGTTGCATCGACGTCACACGCGACGTCGGGTAGCGGCCGTCCGGCGGGGCCCCAAGCCCCCGCCAATATCCCGGTTTTGGCCCTTTTCCGCTAAAACATTAAGCTTTTTGGGATGTTCCAGGGTGTGGCGGATTGACTTTGGCCGATTCCGGCCTATGTTCCGGCTCGACGCGGCCCGGTATCGAAGCGCGATATCTTGAGTAAGCCGCCTGTCAGCGCCCAGCGATCTCCGTGCATGTTTGCGTGCCGCTCCGGGGATAAGCGCTGCAGTATTCTCCGAGAATCCAAGCGGCGGTTTCCACCTGAGGCGTGATTCCGAACTGTGATCATCCGGATACCGGATCAGATCATGCCCCCATACAGAGGCTCAATGTCCTTTTCCAATCTCGGCCTGTCCGACAAGGTTCTCGCCGCCGTTGCGGCCACCGGTTACACCACCCCAACCCCCATTCAGGAACAGGCGATTCCTCATGTGCTGGCGCGTAAAGACGTGCTCGGCATCGCCCAGACCGGCACCGGCAAAACCGCTGCCTTCGTTCTCCCGATGATGACCATGCTGGAAAAGGGCCGAGCCCGCGCCCGCATGCCCCGCACGCTCATTCTCGAACCGACCCGCGAACTCGCCGCACAGGTCAAAGAGCAGTTCGACAAATACGGCGTCGGCCAGAAGCTCAATGTGGCCCTGCTCATCGGCGGCGTCTCGTTCGGCGACCAGGATACCAAATTGACCCGCGGCGTTGACGTCTTGATCGCCACGCCGGGGCGCCTGCTCGACCATACCGAACGTGGTGGACTGCTTCTCACCGGCGTCGAATTGCTGGTCATCGACGAAGCCGACCGCATGCTGGACATGGGCTTCATCCCCGACATCGAACGCATCTGCAAGCTGGTGCCGTTCACCCGTCAGACCCTCTTTTTTACGGCGACCATGCCCGCCGAAATCCGCCGCGTCACCGAGACCTTCCTGCATAATCCGGTGAAGATCGAAGTCTCCAAGCCCGCCTCCACCGCTGTCACCGTGACCCAGTCGCAAGTGGCCGTCGGCCGCGAGCCGCACGAGAAGCGCGAAGTGCTCCGGGCCCTTCTTCGCGAAGCCACCGACCTCAAGAATGCGATCATCTTTTGCAACCGCAAGCGTGAAGTCGCGTTGCTCGCCAAGTCGCTCCAGAAGCACGGTTTCAGTGTCGGCGCCCTGCATGGCGACATGGAGCAGTCGGCCCGCACGGCCGCGCTGGACCAGTTCCGCAAGGGCGAGCTGCCGATCCTGGTGGCTTCCGACGTCGCCGCCCGCGGCCTCGATATTCCTGCCGTCAGCCACGTCTATAATTTCGACGTGCCGCATCATTCCGACGACTACGTGCACCGCATCGGCCGTACCGGCCGCGCCGGCCGCACCGGCTCCGCGATCTCGCTGGTGTGCCCATCCGACCAGAAATCCATGCTGGCGATCGAAAAACTGATTGGCCAGTCGATCCCCAAGGTCGAAACCTCCATAGCGATCTCCGAGCCTGTCGAAGGCGAAACCGCCGAGGCGTCGCGCCAGTCGCGCAACCGCACCGGCAATCGCGAAGCCAATGCCGAACATCCGCGCGGCAGCCGCAACGATCAGCCCCGCGAAGGCGGACGTGATCGCAAGCCGCGCCGTGAGCGTGGCCCGCGCCGTGAAGGTGGTCGTTCGGAAGGCGGCGAGCGCAGCCCGCAGCCGCAACCCGCGGAGGCCGCTTTCGCAGCACCGGTGGCCGCCGCTCCGCAGCCGCAACGTCCGCCCTCGATCGGCCGTGCCGAAGCCCCGCGCCCACGCCGCGAGGACAACGAGCCGGCAGATCATTCGCACCTGCCGGCCTTCCTGTTGCGTCCGGTCAGAGCACGCGCATAGGTAGTATGGCGCCGGGAACGTTTACTTGCCGTTCACTCTCGTCCCCTAATCTGAATGCGATATTTTAACAAATTTGCATTTCAGAGGACGGCGTATACCCGCCGTCCGCGAGGGCACAGAACGTGACCGGAATCCTGGACGAACAAGAGCGGACTTTGGCCTTTGCCGAAGTCGCGCTGGGCCAAATCCGATCGCTGCGCCAGACGGCGATTCCGCGCAACTACGAGATCTGGTACGTCTACGCGACTGGCTACAATTCGGCGCTCAACAAGGTCATCAATGAAACGCTGGCCCGCAATGGCCGCCTGACCGAAGCCGATCTCGATCTGATCCACGATACTTATCTCTCACAGATTCGAACCACCGATCGCATCGATCAGGTGGGCGCCCGCGTCATCGGCGAGATCGACGACGTGATGGCGCTCATCACCGATGCTCTGGGCATGACTACGAATTTCAATGCCAGTCTGGATGGTGCCAGCAAGGATTTGTCGCGGGCGCACGATCCTGCTGCGGTGAAAGCCGTGATCGAGAGTCTCGTCAAATCTACCCGTGAGGTGCACGACACGAACAAGGCGCTGGAAGAACGGCTACTGTCCTCGAAGAGCGAGGTCTACACGCTGCAACAGAGCCTCGAGGCGATCCGCGCCGAGAGCCTGACCGATCCCCTCACGGCGCTCGGCAACCGCAAATATTTCGACCGTGCGCTGATGACAGCAATCGATACCGCGGTGAAGCGCGGCGAACCGTTGTCGCTCCTGATGCTCGACATTGATCACTTCAAGTCCTTCAACGACAATTACGGCCATCTCACCGGCGACCAGGTGCTGCGTCTTGTCGGCCAGTCGCTGAAGCAGACCATCAAGGGCCAGGATATCACCGCGCGCTATGGCGGCGAGGAATTCGCCGTGGTGCTGCCGAACACGCCACTGCGTCAGGCGCTCACGGTGGCCGATCACATCCGCCGCGCCGTGATGTCAAAGGAGCTGAAGAAAAAATCGACTGGCGAGATCCTGGGACGCGTCACGATTTCCGTCGGCGTCTCGATGCTGCAGATCGGCGACGATATGGAATCGCTCATCGGCCGTGCCGACGCCTGTCTCTATGCCGCGAAGCGCAGCGGCCGCAACCGCGTGATCTGCGAAGTCGATCCGGAATATTCGGCGGAGCTGCAGTTTCAAGTGGCGTGACGCCCCGCACTCCGTCCTCATAGCGAGGAACGCGTCTTCGCACGTCTCGAACCATGAGCTCGCGCGCCGGTTCCTGTAACCGTCTCCCTGCGAATGGCTTCACCATTCGCAGGGAGACGCCGCGCAAGCGCACGGCTCCTCAGGATGAGGATTTGCGCTTCTTTGCGGCTTTACTGGCTTTCTTGCTGGCGATCTTCTTGACCGCAGGCTTCTCGGCGACCTTCTTTTTCGCCGCGGTTTTCTTCACGACCTTCGCGGTCGTCGCTTTCTTCGTTGCCCGCTTCTTGCCTGCTTTTGCCAGCGACGCTCGGATCGCTGCGGCATGCGCGACCCTCGCCCATTCGGTGACTTCATCGGGATCGTCATAGAGTCGCTCCGGCAGCTGCCAGTAGGATCCGATCATCCGCAGCTTGCCGCGCATCTCGTACTGAAAGCACTGTGTGCCTTCGCTCTCGAAACGCGGGATCGAGTTTTCATCGGCGCGAAGATAGACCGCGCCGCGCAGCACCAGCGCGAAGTTGATGCCGTCGGCGGAAATGCCGAAGCCGGAAAACATCCGGCGGATCGTCACCGGGCCAAAGCCGGCGAAAAGTTCACTGAGGAAATCACGGTCCATGGAGGAAGTGTAGGATGAGCCGCGCGATTGCGGAAGCGCCCAACCCGCTCGCTCTCCCCACGTCATGGCCGGCCTGATCCGGCCATCTACCTTACTTTTTGAAGGGCTGCAGAAAAACGGATGCCCGGATTAGGTCCGGATATGACAGCGTTTCAACTTGAAGGGTGTTGCTTCTTAAGAGCCTGACGACCGCAGCCTCAGCCATCGATCTTCGCCGGCGTCAGTTGCACGGACTCGCCGCAGCCGCAGGCCGAGATCTGATTCGGGTTGTTGAACACGAACTGGGCCTGCATGCGGTCGGTCTTGTAGTCCATCTCGGTGCCGAGCAGGAACAGCACGGCCTTGGGATCGACCAGGATCTTCACGCCCTTGTCCTCGACGATTTCGTCGGTTGGCTTGATGTCATGGGCATATTCAACGGTGTAGGACTGGCCGGCGCAGCCGCCATTCTTGATGCCGACGCGCAAGCCGACGATCTCGGAATCCGCACGCTCCGTCAGCTCCCGGATCCGCGTTGCAGCGGCATCGGTCAGGCGCATCACCTGTGGACGGGGACGCGGCTTCGGCTTGGCAGCCGGTATCGTCGGGTTCGGTGTCATCTCAGTCATGTGTTCAGTCCCTTCGGCGGTTCAAGGCCGCCATCGGCGTATTCAGCAAACCGGACGCAACTCACCACATATTCAGAACGAGACGGGCCTCGTCGGTCATCCGGTCCGGCGTCCAGGTCGGCTCCCAGACAATCTCGACTTTGACCAGGCCGACTCCGGGCACGCTGGCCACGGCGTTCTCGACCATGGTCGGAAGTTCTTCGGCCGCCGGACAGTTCGGCGTTGTCAGCGTCATCTCGACCTGGACGGAGCGATCGTCCTTGATGTCCACCTTGTAGATCAGGCCGAGCTCGTAGATGTCAGCCGGAATTTCCGGGTCGAACACGGTCTTCAGCGCGGCGACGATTTCAGTGCCCAAGCGTTCGGTTTCGGCGGGATCGAGCGCCGAGGTGGTCTGCATGTGAGCGGGCTTCTCAGTCTCGGGGGTGGTGTCCGGCGTCTTGGCTTCTGCAATGTCACTCATGCAAACAACTCCCGTGCCTTGATCAGCGCCTGTGCGAGGTGGTCGACCTCCTCGCGGGTATTATACATTCCGAATGATGCACGGCACGTGGCCGTCACATTGAATCGCTCCAGAAGCGGCATCACGCAGTGGGTTCCCGCGCGAACTGCAACGCCCTGCCGGTCGATCACGGTCGCCACGTCATGGGCGTGAGCGCCCTTCATCTCGAACGAAATCACCGGGCCCTTGTTCTTGGCAGTTCCGATAATACGCAGCGAATTGATCTCGCGCAGCCGGTCCTGTGCATAGGCCAGGAGGTCGTGCTCATGGGCGGCAATCCGCTCCTTGCCGATCGAATTGACGTAATCGATCGCAGCGCCGAGGCCGATAGCTTCGACGATGGCGGGCGTACCGGCCTCAAACTTGTGCGGCGGATCACCATAGGTGACCCACTCCTTCGCCACTTCGCGGATCATCTCGCCGCCGCCGGCATAGGGCCGCATCGCGACCAGGCGGTCATATTTGCCATACAGCACGCCGATGCCGGTCGGTCCGTACAGCTTGTGGCCGGTGAAGATGTAGAAATCGGCGTCGATGTCCTGCACGTCAACCGGCATGTGCACGGCCGCCTGGCTGCCGTCAACCACGACGGGAATGCCGCGCGCATGCGCGAGCTTCACCACGTCCTTGACCGGAACCAGCGTGCCCAGCGCATTGGACATCTGGGTGATGGCAACGATCTTGGTGCGGTCGGTCAGCAGCTTCTCGAACTCGTCGATCAGGAAGTTGCCTTCGTCATCGACCGGTGCCCACTTGATAACGGCGCCATGGCGCTCGCGCAGGAAATGCCACGGCACGATGTTGGAATGGTGCTCCATGATCGAGAGCACGATTTCATCGCCCGGCTTGATGTTCTCGCCGCCCCACGCCGCCGCGACAGTGTTCAGCGCATCGGTGGCGTTGCGGGTGAAGATGATTTCCTCGGGGCGCCTGGCATTGAGGAAATGCTGCACCTTGATGCGCGCGCCCTCATAGGCCTCAGTCGCCGCATTGGCGAGGTAATGCAGTCCGCGATGCACATTGGCATATTCGGACTTGTAGGCCTCGGTCATGCGGTCGAGCACGGCATAGGGCTTCTGCGCCGATGCCGCGTTGTCGAGATAGACCAGCGGCTTGCCATAGACCTTCATCTCGAGCGCCGGAAAATCCTCGCGGACGCGAGCGACGTCGTACGACCCGTTCGAGACCGCGGGATGCAATGTCATGCGCGCGTCTCCAGCCAACGCTCTGCAGCCGATATCGCGACGTCACGCAGATCGTCATTCACGATCGACTCCAGCGCTTCACCCACGAATGCCTGGATCAGCAGCGCCTGTGCCGCCTTCTCCGGCAGGCCGCGAGCCCGCAGATAGAACAGCAGGCTATCATCCAGCGCGCCAATGGTCGCGCCGTGGCCGCACTGCACGTCGTCAGCGAAGATCTCGAGCTCGGGCTTGTTGTCGATTTCGGCCTCGTCGGACAGTAGCAGTGCCCGTGACATCATCTTGCCGTCGGTCTTCTGCGCGATCTGATGGACGTTGATGCGACCCTGGAATACCGAATGAGCGCGATCGTCGAGCACGGCGCGGAACAGCTCACGGCTGAGGCAATTCGGCGCCGCATGCTCGATCACGAAGGTACAGTCGCCATGCTGCTTGTCGCGCAGCAGATGAACGCTGTTGGTCGACAGCTCCGAATCCACACCAGCCAGCGTGATGAAGCTCTGATAGCGGCTAACGCCACCGCCGGTGGTCAGGCTGAAGGTGTTGAACTTGGTGCGCGCACCGACCGTGACGATGGCCGTTGCGATATTCGCTGCATCGCCGGCATCTTCCATCACGCGCACATGTTGCAGATCGGAATCGTCGCCGATCCAGATCACTACGGTATCATGGGCCTGATACGCCTTCGCGGATTCTGTCGCGATGAAGCTTTCGACCAGCGTCACACGCGCGCGATTGCCGATACGCACCAGCGACCGTGTGAATGCGGCCACGCTCGGACGTGTCGCGACATGGACGATGTGCAGCGGCCTAGCCGGAGCAGCATCGTCCGCGATATCGATCAGCATGCCATCGGTCGCAAAGGCGGCATTCAGCGCGATCATCGGATCGACAATACGCGAGCGCAGCAGGTCAGCCCGCGTCGCGCTGGTGGCATCGTCGAGCATGGCACTGAGCGCATGCACCGTCACGCCGCCGCCCGACGTCAGATCGGAAAGACCTGCCGCGAACACGCCATCAACGATGACGAGCTTCTGCGTATCGCCCGTGCTAAGCGCCTCGACCAGTCTGCCCGCCTGGGCCAGCGCGGCCTGATCCGGCGTCGGCGCGAGCGGTGCCACGTCGCGCAGCAGATTGCGCAGGTCGGTATATTTCCATTCTTCGATGCGCCGGGTCGGCAGACCGGTACGCGCGAAATCGTCGAACGCCTGCTGGCGCGTTTCCGCCACCGTGCCGACGCCCGGCAACCGGCCGCGCGCAGCGGCGAATGTGCCGTCCAGCACTGCGCCCGTTGTTGTCTTTGCGAGAGCTACATTCATGATTGTCTCACTCAGGCCGCCGCGTCTTCATACTGCGCGTAACCGGACTCTTCGAGTTCCAGCGCCAGTTCCTTGCCGCCGCTCTTCACGACGCGGCCCTTCGACATCACATGGACGTGGTCCGGTATGATGTAGTTCAGCAAGCGCTGGTAATGGGTGATCACCACCATGGCGCGGTCCGGCGAACGCAACGCATTGACGCCGTCGGCGGCGATGCGCAGCGCGTCGATGTCCAGACCGGAGTCCATCTCGTCGAGGATGCACAGGCTCGGCTGGAACAGCGCCATCTGCAGCACTTCGTTGCGCTTCTTCTCACCGCCGGAGAAGCCGACATTGACGCCGCGCTTCAGCATATCCATCGGAATGTTCAGCGAAGCAGCAACTTCACGGACCTTCCTGAGGAAGTCCGGCACCAGATATTCGGATTCGCCGCGAGCCTTGCGCTGCGCATTCACCGCAGTGCGCAGGAAGTTCATCGTCGTCACGCCGGGAATTTCCACGGGATACTGGAACGCCAGGAACACGCCCTTGGCGGCGCGCTCGTCGGGCTCCATCTCCAGCAGGTCTTCGCCCTTGAACAGGATCTCGCCGCCGGTCACCTCATAACCGGGCTTGCCGGCGATGACGTGACTGAGCGTGGATTTACCCGAACCGTTCGGTCCCATGATGGCATGCACTTCGCCGCCATTCACGGTCATCGTCAGCCCATGGAGAATCTCGCGATCCTCAACACGAACCTGCAGGTCCTTCACTTCAAGCAATGCGGTCATCAGTCTTTATCCTTTGATCATCATCGTCACCCTCGCCTGAACGCATTCGGGTTCAGGCAGGAGTGCTCGCCAATCGTGGCGAGCCCCTAAGGATGGCTTTCAATTTTGCCGACATCCTGGAAGCGCCGCTGTGCGGGCATCCGCGATGGCGGGACTTAGCCCACCGATCCCTCAAGCGAGATCGAAATCAGCTTTTGCGCTTCCACTGCAAATTCCATCGGCAGTTGCTGCAACACGTCCTTCACAAAACCATTGACCACGAGGCCGACGGCTTCTTCCTGCGACAGGCCACGCTGGACGCAATAGAACAGCACGTCTTCGGAGATCTTCGAGGTGGTCGCCTCGTGCTCGAACAGCGTCGAGGCGTTCTTCGCCTCGATATACGGCACCGTATGCGCGCCGCACTGGTCGCCGATCAGCAGCGAGTCACAGGCCGTGAAGTTACGCGCGTTCGTCGCCTTGCGATGTGCGGTGACGAGGCCACGATAGGTGTTTTGTGATTTACCGGCAGCGATACCCTTGGAGATGATCCGGCTCGTCGTGTTCTTGCCGAGATGGATCATCTTGGTGCCGCTATCGACCTGCTGATAGCCGTTCGAAATCGCGATCGAATAGAACTCGCCCCGCGAATTGTCGCCGCGCAGGATGCAGCTCGGATATTTCCAGGTGATGGCGGAGCCGGTCTCGACCTGGGTCCAGGAAATCTTCGAGCGGTCGCCGCGGCAGTCACCACGCTTGGTGACGAAATTGTAGATGCCGCCCTTGCCTTCGGAATTGCCGGGGTACCAGTTCTGCACCGTCGAATACTTGATCTCGGCATCGTCATGGGTGACGAGCTCAACGACAGCCGCATGGAGCTGGTTCTCGTCGCGCTGTGGCGCCGTGCAGCCTTCGAGATAGCTGACATAAGCGCCCTTGTCGGCAATGATCAGCGTTCGTTCGAACTGGCCGGTATTGCGCTCATTGATGCGGAAATAGGTCGACAGCTCCATCGGGCAACGCACGCCCGGCGGCACATAGACGAACGAGCCGTCGGAGAACACCGCGGAGTTCAGCGTGGCGTAAAAGTTGTCGGAGGTCGGTACGACCGTGCCGAGATACTGCTTTACCAGATCGGGATGTTCACGGATGGCTTCCGAGATCGGCATGAAGATGACGCCGGCCTGCTTCAGCTCTTTCTGGAATGTGGTTGCGACCGATACCGAGTCGAACACTGCGTCGACGGCGATCCTGCGCTCTCCCTCGGGACGCACGACGCCTTCCAGCGCCTCGATCTCACGGAGCGGAATGCCGAGCTTCTTGTAGGTCTCGAGGATCTCGGGATCGATCTCGTCGATCGAGCCGATGGTCTTCTTCGGCTTCGGCGCCGAATAATAATAGATGTCCTGGAAGTCGATCTTCGGATACTCGACCCGCGCCCACTTCGGCTCTTCCATGGTCAGCCAGCGGCGATACGCCTCAAGGCGCCATTCCAGCATCCAGGCTGGCTCGTTCTTCTTGGCGGAGATGTAGCGGACGGTATCTTCGGAAAGGCCCTTCGGCGCCTTCTCGGATTCGATGACAGTCTCGAATCCATAACGATATTGATCAACGTCGATCTGGCGAACCCGATCAACGGTCTCTTGTACGGCAGCCATTTTATCCTCCGCTCGCGGTTTCAAGGACCGCGGTGGATCAATCCAGAAACGTGAAACTCAAAGCTTGTCGGGGTTCTTTACGATGTTCCCGCGGGAAAATCACCCCTCTTAGAACCGTTCAAGCTGTGTTTCGTCGCTATGTTTAAGTAGTGTACCCGAGAGCTTTCGCCAAGCCTCCAGGCATCGATCAACGTCCGCTTCGGTGGTCGACCAGCCCAGACTGAGACGCACGGCACCCCGGGTCAGCTCCGGCCCGAAACCCATGGCTTCCAGCACGTGGGATGGCTGCACCTTACCAGACGAACAGGCGGAACCGGACGATACCGCAATACCTTCGAGATCAAATCCAATCACGGCGGTCTCGGCGCGCAATCCGGGGGCGCCGAACAGGACCGTATTGGGCAGACGCGGCACATCTTGGGCGAACACAAGTCCGTTGCTGGATTGCCGCAAGCCCCCCTCAAGCCGCTGACGCAGTTTTTCGACCCGTTTCATGTCATCAAGCGACGCCATGGCGGCCGTCACGGCAGCGCCGAAGCCGGCGATTCCAGGTACATTCTCGGTTCCCGCCCGACGCCCCAGTTCCTGCCCACCGCCGCGAAGCAGTGGATCAAGCCCGGCAACACCATTGGCCAGGACCAGCGCGCCGACACCCTTGGGACCGCCAATCTTGTGCGCAGAGATTGATAGAAGATCAGCTCGCAATTCACTGATCTTGATAGATATCTTTCCGAACGCCTGCACCGCATCGACGTGTAGCAAGCCACCCGCGTCATGCACGATGCCGGCAAGCTCAGGAATCGGTTGAAGGGCGCCGGTTTCATTGTTGGCCAGCATTACGGAAACCAGCGCGGACTTCCCATCGGCCAGCAGCACCCGCAACTCATCCGGTTTCACGACGCCATCGCGGTCCACGCCCAGCACCTGGAGGTCTCCCGCGGCGAAGCGGCCTCCCGCCAGCACCGAGGCGTGCTCCACCGCGGATACGATCAGCCGCCGCACGGGCGTGCCCGGATTGCGCACCAATCCAGGCGTCAGCGCCACTACATTGGCTTCAGTTCCGCCCGAGGTGAATATGACGTTTCGCGAATCTGCGCCCAAGGCGCCTGCGACCGCCGCACGGGCGTCCTCAACGATCCGGCGGGCCTGACGGCCCTCGGCATGGACCGATGACGGGTTACCAGCCAAATCCCAAGCGGCCACCATCGCCGCCCGCGCTTCCGGACGCAGCGGTGTCGTCGCATTCCAGTCGAGATAGACCCGGTCTTTGGTCAATTCTGTTTTACCTTGAAGGACTTGAAGCCTCGACAGCCGCATCGGACGTCGTCCGGTGCCGCGCGCCGTCTCTCTTAGCCCAATTGCTCACCAAATGCGCCCGCGGCAACCGCATGTCACGGCCGCCGACACGTTCAATATGCTTGCTTTTCGCCCCTGCGCTCATGGTAGAACGCGGCCTCAACTTCACCCGGTGCCGCCCGCCATCAACCTGACGGTGCCCGATCGCCCTTTTCTCGCAGGGTCCCCTCCGAGCCATTCTCGCCGAGCCCTGCGCGAAACCGGCTGATCACGCCAAGAACGGGACCTAAGGATCACTATGCCCGAAGTTATTTTTACCGGTCCCGCAGGCCGTATTGAAGGCCGCTATCATCCGGCCAAGCAGAAGAACGCGCCGATCGCCATGGTGCTGCATCCGCATCCGCAATTCGCGGGCACGATGAACCACCAGATCGTTTATCAGTGCTATTACGCCTTCGTGCATCGCGGCTTCTCGGTGCTGCGCTTCAACTTCCGCGGCGTCGGCCGCAGTCAGGGCTCATTCGACCACGGCACCGGCGAGTTGTCGGATGCGGCTGCAGCGCTCGACTGGGCGCAGACCATCAATCCCGAAGCACGCGCCTGCTGGGTCGCCGGTTTCTCGTTTGGCGCCTGGATCGGCATGCAGCTCCTGATGCGTCGCCCCGAAGTCGAAGGCTTCATCTCGATCGCGCCGCCGGCTAATCTCTATGATTTCTCGTTCCTTGCACCCTGCCCGTCCTCGGGTCTGATCGTGCATGGCGAGAAGGACGCGGTCGTGCCGCCGAAGGACGTCAACACGCTGGTCGAGAAGCTGAAGACCCAGAAAGGCATCGTGATCGATCAGCACATCATTCCGGGTGCCAATCACTTCTTCGATAACAAGCTCGAGCCGCTGATGGAATCGGTCACGGGCTATCTCGACATGCGTCTCGCCAACGTGCGCTGAGGCGTCGATCGGCCTCGCGCCGGTCACTTCATGCCAACCTAACAAAAAGCCCTCGGCCGGATCGGCCGAGGGCTTTTCAGTTTCAGTTTTGGGTCCTGATCGGGATCAGAACGAGCGCAGGATCTGGACCGAGCCGTTGTAAAGATTCTGATCCTTGATCTGATAGGCCTGATTGGGCTTGCCGGTCGCCGTGCCCGTATATGTGCCGTCGAGGTTCTGATCGAGCCGGGTATAGGTGAACTCAGCCGACAGGGTCAGGTTCTTGACGGGGGTCCAGGCAGTTCGCGTACCGACCTGAGCTATCCCGAAGTCAAAGTTGTTGGTCGTGCCAGTAATGCTGCCAGCCGTAGAACCCGGGTTGGACGAACTGCTCGTTCCCAGGCGGCCGCCGGCCGGACTGAATGCCGCGGCGAGCATCGCGTTGCCGGCATCGCCATAGGAAATATGGCTGTAGTTGCCGAACAGCGAGGTGCGCCATGCCGTGTTCCAATAGTGCTCATAGAAGGCACTGACTTCCCAGGCATCGCTCTGCTGGATCGAGCTTCCGGGCGAATACACGCCGTCGAGCACGTAGCCGAAGCCCACCGTGTTGCCATCGAATTTGGCAAAACGACCGCCGCCGGACGTTTCGAGCGAACCGCCGGTGAAGGCGTAACGCGCAGCGCCCTTGGCATAAGACGCTTCGATCTTCAGGCTATCGTTTGCACCGGTGGGCAGGACCTTGAATTCCACCGCGCCGCTGACGGCAAAGCCGTAGACATCGTCAGGATGCCCGAAGGACTCATTTGCCCCGTAGAAGCCGGCCGTCGACGTGTGCATGGCCGCAGCGAAATGCAGCGAGCCCCACTTCTGATCGAGACGAAGGTTGCCGACGACATCAGGAATATGGTTGCCGCCCGTGGCGTTGCCGAAGAACGTGTTCGAATTGGTGCCGTAGAAGGCACCGGTGAACGACCCCGCGCCCGGTGCGACGATGAAGGTCGCGGTGTTGTAGAGGCCGGCATTGCGATAGGGCGATGCATTCTCAAGCGCGATGGTGCCCGAGAAGCCGTTGCCGAATTCGGCTGTGTAAGCGATCTGCGGAATGCCGGTCGTATTGCTCGAACCCGCGAGGAAGCCCGACGAAATCCAGGGCTTGGTCAGCGCCCATTGTGGATCGAAGTTCGAGACAGCCTTACCAAAGGTGAATCCGGCGAACTGGATGAATGCGAAATCCACTTCCGTGAAGCCGCCGGCGATGCTGTCGCGGTTCTGCGTGAAGTCGAGCTGCATATTCGCATAGGTACGCACCACACCGTATTCGGACGCCGTGCGCGTATCGGTCGTGATGTTGATACGTTCGCGTGTGAGGAAGTTATCCTTGGTCCAGAGATTGTTGCCGCCGGCGCCGCCCTGCCAGAACGGCGCGTCGTACGGGCCACCGTTAAAAGTCGTATCGAGGCGGATCGCGCCGCCGATCTTGATGCAAGTGTCGGTGCCCGGGATGTAGTAGAAGCCGGCACCATAGATCGAGCAGATCTTCACATATTCGACAGCCTTGGCCTTCACCGGAAGGTCCGCCGCCTGGGCAGTTCTCGCTGCCAGCAACGCTGCTGCGGAACCAAGTATCATTTGCTTCATCATGGTCATGTTGCCTCCAGACCGATGGTATCGGCACGCGCGATTGCCCCGGGCGTGCCATTCATGAGGCAGAGTTGTGGAAGATCATGTTGCGAAACAATGCGCGCGGTCGATTGTCGCAGCATCATTTTCCGGCTGTGTGCTTTCGGCAACATAATCGGCAAGCCGCGGCATTTCCGTACCGAACTCATCACGAGATTTGGTGATGCCATCACGCATCCGTGTCTGCGGCAGCTTGCCGACTACAACAGACATAGACCCCGTTGTACGCGATCAGCCTGATTCGTTGGGTGAGTCGAATCACCCTGACTACGGCGAACTTCGCACTAGCTCGCGAGATAGTCCGCTTTCACACCGCCCGTCATTGGCTCGGGCACACCGGTCGTCGCCGGATAGCTCAACGGCAAGCCCGCGAGCGAACGCACTGCCAGAAATGCAAAAGCCTGCGCCTCCATCGCATCGGCGGACCAACCCAGCACATCTACGCTCTCGACTGTCGCAGCGGGCAATCGCTGCCGCAGCATTTGCAGCATCGTCGGATTGCGTGCGCCGCCGCCGGTAATGATCCAGCTAAGCGGTGGCTTGGGCAACAGCGGCGCAATGCTGGCGATAGTCGCAGCGGTGAACGCCGTTAAGGTCGCTGCGCCATCCGCTGGCGTAACGTCTCCCAGCACGAGTGCCGCAAAATGATTACGATCTAGCGATTTTGGCGGCGCTGCTGCAAAGAACGGATTCTGCAATCCCTTCGCGATCCACGCATCATCGACGCGTCCCTGCGCCGCCAGTGCGCCATCCGCATCGAAGGGCTGCCCCGTTGCGCGCGACACGAAGTCATCGAGCAGCGCATTGCCCGGGCCGGTGTCGCAGGCAATAAATGCGATATCGCCATCAATGTAAGTCACATTGGACACGCCGCCGATATTGACCACGGCAATGGGCCCGTCGCGATGCAGTCCCTGCGCCAAGGCACGGTGATAGACCGGCACCAGCGGCGCTCCCTGCCCGCCCGCAGCCACGTCAGCCGCGCGCAGGTCGTGGATCACCGACAGGCCGAGCATCCCGGCAAGACTCGCCCCGTCGCCAATCTGCACGGTAAGTCGATCAGCGGGACGATGCAGTACGGTCTGTCCGTGAAAGCCGACGATGTCGATGCTGTCACGTGCGATGCCATGATCAGTCAGAAACGCCTCGACGGCCTCGGCATGAGCCGATGTCACCACCCGCTCCGCCTCGGCCAGACTGCCCGGCCTGATATCGCGCCGGCTCAGTTGCACGGCCTCAGCCAGCGCCTGGCGCAACACGGCACGCTCAGCCTCGCTATATGGCCGATACCCCGACGGGCCGAACGACCCGACCCGTTCGCCATCGGTCTCGATCAGGGCGACATCGACGCCGTCCAGCGAGGTTCCGCTCATTAGTCCGATCGCGGTCAGCATATCAGGCACGCGGCAAAGCCCTCATTTCCGGTCAAAACTTGTGTCGAAGCGCCCAATCTTATAATGCCACAGGCACTTTGGGACGGCCAGCACGCCCCACCTTGCCGCCAATCCATTGAGACAGCGTAAAATTATCCGAACCGAGCCGTAAACCGATGACCAGCTACAAGTCCGATTTTCTCAACGTCCTGCAGAGCCGCGGCCTGATCCATCAGGTCTCCGATGCCGAGGCGCTGGACGCCGCCTGCTGCAAGGGACCGGTCACGGCTTATGTGGGCTATGACGCCACGGCGACCAGTCTGCATATCGGCAATCTGATCTCGGTGACCATGCTGTACTGGTTTCAGCAGACTGGCCATCGCCCGATCACGCTGATGGGTGGCGGCACCTCGATGGTCGGCGACCCGTCGTTCCGGGACGACCAGCGGCAATTGCTGACAGTCGAGAAGATCGCGGAGAACATCGAAGGCATCAAGAAGATCTTCGGCAAGATGCTGACCTATGGCAACGGCCCGACCGACGCCATGATGGTCAACAATGCCGATTGGCTCCTGAAGCTGAACTATGTCGAATTCCTGCGCGACGTCGGCCGCCACTTCTCGGTCAACCGCATGCTGTCCTTCGACAGCGTGAAGCTGCGCCTCGACCGCGACCAGTCGCTGTCCTTCCTCGAATTCAACTACATGATCATGCAGGGCTACGACTTCGTCGAGCTCAACCGCCGCTACGGCACGCTGCTGCAGATGGGCGGCTCCGACCAGTGGGGCAACATCATCAACGGCGTCGATCTCAGCCACCGCATGGGCGGCCCGCAGCTCTACGCGCTGACCACACCGCTGCTGACGAAGTCGTCCGGCGAGAAGATGGGAAAGTCGGCCTCCGGCGCCGTCTGGCTCAATGGCGATCTCTTCAGCCCCTATGACTTCTGGCAGTACTTCCGCAACACCGAAGATGCAGACGTCGGCCGTTTCCTCAAGGTCTTCACGCGCCTGCCGCTCGACGAAATCGCCAAGCTCGCGGCCTTGGGCGGTTCGGAGATCAACGAGGCGAAGAAGATTCTCGCCACCGAAGCGACGGCCGTGGTGCACGGCCGCGATGCAGCAAATGCCGCTGCGGAGACGGCACGCAAGACCTTCGAGGAAGGCGCGCTCGCCGACAGCTTGCCGACCGTCAATATTCCCCAAGCTGAACTTGAAGCAGGCGTCGGTGTCCTCGCGGCCTTCGTCAATGCCGGTTTCGTCGCGTCGAACGGCGAAGCGCGGCGGCAGATCAAGGGCGGCGGCTTGCGCGTCAATGATGTTGCGGTGACCGACGAGAAGATGATGCTGACCCCCGCGCTGCTGACGGAAGGCGTCATCAAGCTCTCACTCGGGAAGAAGCGGCACATCCTGCTCAAGCCTGCATAGCCACATTCGTCTAGCGCACTTGTTCATGCACTGCGAAACGCGCTCCATGGCGCAGCTGCCGCAAACGCCGTGAAGAAGAGCCAGATGGATTTGAAGACGTCCCAACGCACCGGACTGACTGTTCTCGGTGTCTGTTTCACACTGTCCGTGCTGGGACGCGGTCTGCAGGAAAGCTTCACTGTCTTTCTGCTCCCGATCTCGCAATCCTTCGGGTGGGACCGGGCCGAGGTCGTCTCGATCTACTCACTCATCGCGCTCTGCGTCGGCCTTGCGGGACCGCTGGTCGGACGGCTGTTCGACCGTTCCGGTCCGCGCACCGTGTTCCTGACCGGCATCGCCCTGCTTGGTGGCTCACTGCTCGCGGCAGCCTATGCAGAGAAACTCTGGCAATTTCAGCTCGCGCTCGGTCTCTGCCTGGGTTTCGCAATAGCCTGTATCGGCAATGTGCCGAACTCGCTGCTGCTCGGACGCTGGTTCGGCAAGCGGCTGCCGACCGCGATGTCCGTCGTGTATTCGGCAACCGGCGCCGGCGTGTTGTTGATGCTACCTATCGCCCAGTTGCTGATTGATCACGTCGAATGGCGTGGCGCCTATCGCATCTTCGGCTTTGGCGTCCTTGCGCTGCTGGTGCCCTTGCTGTTCTTGCCGTGGAGCAGGTTCGGCGCGGGCTCACCGCATCTCGGGAAGCCGCAGACAAGCGAGACACTCATCGACGAAGGCTGGACGCTGATCGGCGCCATGCGCCATCACGCGTTCTGGGCACTGTTCGGGACATTCTTCTTCACGGCCATCGGCATGTATGCGATCTCGCCGCAGGTTGTCGCCTATCTGATCGATGTCGGTTTCCCGCCGCTGCAGGCGGCGACCGCTTGGGGCTTCAGCGGTGTGGTGCTGCTGTTCGGCATGCTCGGTGTCAGCTGGCTGGACGGCGTGATCGGTCGACGGCCGTCCATTCTGTTCAGCTACAGCCTGTCGCTCCTCGGCATCGTCATGCTCTGGCTGCTGCAATGGTATCCGAGCTATGCGCTGCTTACTGGCTTCGTCGTCTGCTTCGGCAGCATGATCGGCTCGCGCGGCCCGCTGCTGACCGCGACCGCGATGAAGATCTTTCGCGGCAAGCGGGTCGGCACGATCTATGGGACAATCACCTTCGGCAGCGGGCTTGGATCCGCGCTCGGTTCATGGACCGGCGGCCTGCTGCATGACTGGACCCAGAGCTACAACTCGCTGCTCGCCTTTGCCTTGATTAGCGTCGTGATCGGCATGATCCCGTTTCTCGTCGTCCCTGCCTTGCGCCGCTAAATCGCTACACGCAAGTTCGCACAGCGAACTCATTGAGTTTGTCAGCTTTCACGATTGGTAAGCGACTCGCTGGTATCTCTTTGCCAGTAGTGCTCCGATCAGAGGTCGACATGAGTTTGCTTAGCCGTTTCACCATTCGCACCAAGCTCACCAGCATGGTGCTGGTCTCTGCTGCGTCTATTTGCGCCATCATTGCGGTGGCCGCTTCGCTGAGCCAGAAGCGCATGCAGCAGGACCGCATGGAGCAGCTTCACACTGCGGTCGATCTGATGGTCGGCATGGCCGACAGCATGCAGGAAGAAATCGCGGCCGGAAAGATCACCTTGGCCGACGCCCAGATGCGCTACCGCCAACTGGCTCGCAACATGACCTTCGGCAACAAGCAAGGCTATCTCGTCGCCTACAAACCTGATGGCGTTCTCCTGGTGAATGCCGGCAACCCGAAGCTGGAAGACAAGAATACGGGCGCCAAGGATTCCAATGGCATCCTGATTTCCAGAGCAATCATCGACGCCGCACGCCAGACCGCCAATGGCGGCAGCACTTACTATCTCTATCCGCGTCCCGGCCAAACCGAGCCGACCGCCAAAATGGTCTTTGCTCGCTACTATGCCCCATGGGATATCACGTTTAGCACCGGCCTTTATATCGATGACCTCGACGCCGACGTTAATGCTCTCCTCGTCCGCCTTGGCTCGCTCGGCGCCGGCGTCCTCGCTGTGATGGCACTGCTGTCCTTTCTGATGGCCAGCGACATCCTGAGCGCACTCCGCCGGCTGCAGGCTCGTATGCACGCGATTGCCAATGGCGCGCTTGATGAGAATGTCGGCGAAACGGACCGCGGCGACGAAATCGGCCGCATGGCCGAAACGCTGGAAATGCTCCGCCAGACCTCGCTGACCGCCCGCTCCCTCGAAGCCGAGCAGGCCAAGTTGAAACAGATGAGTGAAGCCGAGAAGCGCGACGCGCTGATTGCCCTCGCCGATCGTTTCGACTCATCTGTCGGTCAGTTGGTCGGCCTGATGGCGTCCGGTTCCACCGAACTCGAAGCCACCGCTCAGTCGATGAGCGGCACCGCCGCCCGCACCAATGACCAGGCCGGCATCGTCAACACTGCCGCCTTGCAAGCCAGCACCCGCGTGCAGACGGTCGCCGCCGCCGCCGAGGAGCTGTCATCATCTATCGCCGAGATCGCGCGTCAAATGGCGCAGTCGGCCAAGATCACGACCCACGCCGTTGATAGCGCCCGCCGCACCGACACTATCGTTCGTGCCCTTGCTGACGGCGCGCAGCAGATCGAGCACGTGGTCGAACTGATCTCCACCATCGCCGGCCAGACCAACTTGCTCGCACTCAACGCCACGATCGAAGCAGCCCGTGCGGGCGACGCAGGCCGCGGCTTCGCCGTCGTGGCGACCGAAGTGAAGAGCCTCGCCGGTCAGACCGCCGACGCCACCAAGGAAATTAGCACCCGCATCGCGCAAATCCAGAGTGCAACCAGGGAAGCGGTCGATGCGATTCAGGGCATCACTGCCACCATCGAGGAGGTCAGCGCCATCGCCACCACGATCGGCTCCGCCATTGAGGAGCAAGGTGCCGCGACAGCGGAGATTGCCCGCAACGTGACCCAGACGGCGCAAGCTACACAGGACGTCACCACCAATATTGGCGGCGTCAGCGCTGCCGCGCATGAGACCGGCGACGCTGCCGGTATGGTGCTCAACGCCGCTTCCGGCCTATCGAAGCAGGCCGAGCAATTGTCTGGCGAAGTCACGACGTTCCTCGCCGGCGTGCGGGCTGCCTAAAACGCAGCTACATCCTTGTATGAAAGGCGCGGTCAGCGATGACCGCGCCTTTCTGCCTTAAGCGCCTGCCGCCAAGTGACACTCACTGCCCCTCTTTAAGATGCGCTTCGCAATCCGTGATTCACCATTGGTAAGCAGATTTGCGGTACTATTGTCCGGCAAGCTACATTCAGAGGTCCAGATGAGTCTGCTCAGTTACTTCACCATCCGCACCAAGCTCACCAGTATGGTGCTGGTGTCCGTCGCTTCGGTCTGCGCCGTTGTTGCCGTCGCCGCTTCGCTCAGCCAGAAGCGCATGCAGCAGGACCGTATGGAGCAGCTCAAGACCGCGGCCGAACTGATGGTGACACTGGCAGATGCCGTGCAGGAAGATGTCACCGCCGGAAAGACGGGCCTCACCGATGCCCAGCTGCGCTACCGTCAGTTGGCCCGCAACATGAACTTCGGCAACAAGCAAGGCTATCTCCTCGCCTACAGACCTGATGGCGTCCAGTTTGTGAATGGCGGTAACCCAAAGCTCGAAGACAAGAACACGGGTGCCAAGGATTCGAATGGCGTCATGATGTCCAAGGCTGTCATCGAAGCCGCGCGTCAGACGCCGACCGGCGGCAGCACCTATTATTACTATCCGCGACCAGGTCAGACAGAACCTGTCCCAAAGATGGTCTTCGCGCGCTACTATGCACCTTGGGACGTCACCTTCAGCATCGGGCTCTATGTTGATGACCTCGACGCCGACGTGAATGCCCTGCTTGTTCGCCTTGGTTCTGTCGGCGCCGGTGTGCTCGCCGTGATGGCGCTGCTGTCCTGGCTGATTTCCAGCGACATTCTGGGCGCACTTCGCCGGTTGCAGTCACGCATGCATGACATCGCCAACGGCGCGCTCGACGCCAAGGTTGAGGAGACTGATCGCGGCGACGAAATCGGCCGCATGGCGGAAACGCTGGAGATGCTGCGCCAGACATCGCTGACGGCGCGGTCTCTCGAAGCCGAGCAGGCCAAGCTCAAGCAGATGAGCGAAGCCGAGAAACGCGAGGCCCTGATCGCTCTCGCCAATCGTTTCGACGCATCCGTCGGCCAGCTTGTCGGACTGATGGCATCGGGGTCGACCGAGCTCGAAGCCACCGCACAGTCCATGACGGGCACAGCCGATCGCACCAACCAGCAGGCCACCATGGTCAGCTCGGCTGCGACCGAAGCCAGCACGCGCGTTCAGACAGTCGCATCTGCCGCCGAAGAACTATCGTCGTCGATCACCGAGATCGCCCGCCAGATGGCCCAGTCCGCCAAGATCACGTCGCACGCCGTGGATAGTGCACGCCGCACCGACACCATCGTGCGCGCGCTGGCGGATGGCGCGCAGCAGATCGAACATGTTGTCGAGCTGATCCAAACCATCGCGGCCCAGACCAACCTCCTCGCTCTGAACGCCACCATCGAAGCTGCACGCGCTGGCGATGCTGGCCGCGGCTTCGCGGTGGTCGCCACCGAAGTGAAGAGCCTCGCCGGGCAGACCGCCGATGCCACCAAGGAAATCAGCACCCGCATCGCGCAGATCCAGAGTGCAACCAGGGAAGCGGTCGACGCGATCCAGGGCATCACCGCCACGATCGAAGAAGTCAGCGCCATCGCCACCACGATCGGCTCTGCCATCGAGGAGCAAGGTACGGCGACTGCGGAAATTGCTCGCAACGTGACGCAGACGGCGCAAGCGACCCAGAACGTCACCACCAATATCGGCGGTGTCAGCTCGGCAGCGCACGAGACCGGCAACGCTGCGGGCATGGTGCTGAGTGCGGCAACCGGCCTGTCGAAACAGGCTGAGCAACTGTCCGGCGAAGTCAAAACCTTCCTCGCCGGCGTTCGCGCCGCTTGACGCAGATATCCCTCAAGCACGAAGGGCGCGGTCAGCAGGGACCGCGCCCTTTGCCGCCGATCAGCGCGCGGTGAAGCCGCCATCCACCGGCAACGCGACGCCGGTGATGAAGGAGGCGTCGTCGGAGGCGAGCCACAGTGCGGCATGTGCAACGTCCTCTGCCTTGCAGAGGCGGCCCATGGGCACGGCTGCCAAGAGTTTGGCCTCGTTGGCCGCTGCTTCCGCTGCGACGCCCGAGCGGCCGGTGAAGCCGAGCTTCATCGGCGTATCCGCAAGACCCGGGCAGATCACGTTGACGCGGACTTGATCGGAAGCGAATGCCTGCGCCAGCGACTTGGTGAGGCCGACTACCGCGAATTTAGCAGCCGAATAGATCGGGCTCATCATCGAGCCGACGATGCCCGACACCGATGAGGTGAAAATCACCGAACCGCCGCCACGCTTGCGCATGTGCTTGATGACTTCGCCGGCCGCCAGCGTGGCGGAGGTGACATTGAGCGCCATCGCGAATTCGTAAGCCGCGAGATCGAGATTCTCGACCCCGGCCGGCCCCGGTGTGCCGGCATGGGCCCAGAGGATATCGATACCACCAAGCGCGGCAGCCGCGTCGTTGATTGAACTCTTCATCTGTTCGATCTTCGACAGATCGGCCTGGATGATGGTGAGCTCATAACCCAGCTTCTTCATGTCGGATTTGAGCTGCGCGAGCGCGTCCGCATTGACGTCAATGGCGGCGACCTTGGCGCCTTCCTTGAGGAACAGTTCGACGCCGGCGCGTCCCATGCCCGATGCAGCAGCGGTGACGGCGGCGAGTTTATTTGCTAGACGCATTCTGTTGTCCTTGTGATGGTTTTGAAATTGCAGTTCAGACAATGAAAAACGCGCAGTGCGGGGTCACCGACATCTGCGCGCTCTCGTCGTTCGTTATGCAGCCGTTACTTGATCAGCGGGCAGCCGCCGTCCTTGAGCGGACGGAATGCGGTATCGGCCGGGATCGTCGCCAGAACATTGTAGTAATCGTACGGCTTCTTCGACTCAGCGGGCTTCTTGACCTGCAACAGATACATGTCGTGCAACACGCGGCCGTCTTCACGCAGCGTGGTCTTACCGAACAGCGGATCGTCGAACGTACCCATCTCGCGGATCGCCTTCACGACCGCCGCGCCATCCTTCGGCGAGCCGACCTTGGCGACCGCCTTCAGATAGGTGAGCGACGCCGAATAGGCGCCGGCCTGGTTCATGCTGGGATAGCGGCCGTTGTTGCGCTTGGCGAACCGCTCGCCAAAGGTGCGGGTCTGCTCGTTCAAATCCCAATAGAAGCCCTCGGTGAGCTGCAGGCCCTGCGCCGTGTTGAGACCGAGAGAGTGGATATCCGAAATGAACATCAGCATGCCGGCGAGCTTCTGACCGGCCTGTACGATGCCGAACTCTGAGGCCTGCTTGATCGCCTTGATGGTATCACCGCCAGCATTCGCCAGCGCGATGATGTCGGCCTTCGATGCCTGCGCCTGCAGCAGATAGGACGCGAAATCGTTCGAGTCTGTCGGATGCTTGATGCTACCGAGCACCTTGCCGCCATTGGCATTGATCACGGCGGTGGCATCGCGCTCCAGCGAAGCGCCGAGCGCGAAATCGACGGTGAGGAAGAACCAGCTCTTGCCACCGGCCTTGGTCATGGCATCGGCCGTGCCGTGCGCCAGCGCCCAGGTATCGTAGGTCCAGTGCACCGAGTTCGGGGTGCAGGACTTTCCGGTCAGATCGGAGGTGCCGGATGCCGTGAACAACGCAACCTTGTTGAGTTCGGCCGTCAGCGGCGCGACAGCCAGCGACGTGGCGCTGGTCGGAATGTCCACCAGAACATCGACCCCTTCGGTCTCGTACCACTTGCGAGCAATGTTGCGCGCGATGTCCGGCTTGTTCTGCGGATCGCCCTGGATCACTTCGACTTTGAACTTGTCCGCGCCCGGGAGCTTGTTGAAGTCCTCGACAGCCATCTTGGTGGCATCGAACGAGCCCATGCCGCCGATATCCGAGAAGATGCCGGACATATCGGCGAGAACGCCGAGTTTCACCGGCGTCTGCGCCGACGCCATCGGCGCGGACAACAGCCCGAGCGACAGCGCCACGGCGGACACGGCAACAGCATTGCGAATGGTCATCTATTCCTCCCCTGACGAATTCCGTGCTTCACCCCCGGCAACGTGCCTGCCGGCGATCACGCGAATAATTCTTGTTTATGAATTTATAAGACCTATACGTGAATTATAAGTCAAGACCAGTGTTGGTGATGTGGATGGCTTTCAAAGCCATTTCAGCGATACAGAGACCAACCAGACCGTGCGGACACGCGGGCAGTTCGCCATTCGTGGCGCGCCCCAGAGGGAAGAACGAGAATTTCAATGCTGGTCAGACAAGCTGCCAACGTCCTGGAATTGATGGAGTATTTCGCCCGACGTAAACGCCCCGCGACGCTGGCCGAAATTTCGGACGACCTCGGCTGGCCGCGCTCCAGCACGTTCAATCTCGTCGGCACTATCGCCGAGAAGGGCTGGCTCTATGAGCCCCGTGTGCGCAACGGCTACTATCCCAGTCCTCGCTGGCTCACCCTCGCCCGCACCGTTGCGGATGCCGAGCCGCTCCCCGACGCGGCCCATGCACTGGTCACCGAGATTGCCGACCGAACCGGCGAGACGACGGCCATCGCCGCCCTCGCCGGAACGTCCGCGATCTTCCTGGATGTCGTCGAGTCCGCGCATTCGGTGCGCTACTTCGCCCAGATCGGCGACCGCGTTCCGATCCATGCGAGTTCGGTGGGCCGCGCCATTCTCGAGCAGCATTCGCCCGAGGAACGCAAGGCGATCTACCGCAAGATCAAGTTCGAAGCCTTCTCCCACACCACGCCGACAACGGAAGAAGCGATCGAAGACGAACTCAGAGAGGCCGCCGAGCGCGGTTATCAGCAGAGTTCATCGGAATATATCGCCGACCTCGCGGGTGTCGCCGTGCCCTTGCCGGTGCAACATCGCCGGTTGTCGCTGGTGGTTGCCGGTCCGACGTCGCGCTGCCTGACGCGGCGTCCCGAAACGGCCGCCATCATCCAGAAGCTGATACAGAGATTCGCATCCGAACTGGCGTCAAGCTAAGCCCCGCCCAATGCGGCGAGCGCTGCACTTGAGCCACAGACGTCGTTAGTTGCTGTTATTATTCTGGTTCGGGAATTCGACCGAATTATTCTGCTTGCCGGTGCCGAATTCGAAGATCTTGCGGAACACCCCCGGTGCCATGGCCGAAATCGGATTGACGCGCAGCACTGGCGCACCGGGCGTACCGACGACTTCGTAAGTGACGCCGATCAGGCCTTCATTGCTGCCGCCACCGAGAAACAGTCCGACGATCGGAATCTGGCCGAACATGTTGTTCAGCCCATACATCGGCACGAAGGTGCCGCTCATCCGAACCTGGTTGAGCGGATAATCGATGCTGCCTTCGATGGTCGCGCCGACGGTCGGGCCTTTGACGACGCCGTCCCGAATGGTGAGCTGGCCGTTCTGCCGCGTGAACTCGGCACGCAACCGCGAGAAGGCGACGCTGCTCTGCGCCGCGTTCTGCCCGCCTCCGGCAACACTGGCCAGTTGCGCCTCGCCCTTGACGTTGAAGTCGCGGATGTTGATCAGGCCTTCCTTGGCGCGGGTATCCGACGACGGCGGGTCCATCGCCAGTGCGAGCTGGCCTCCCGACATCTTGGAATAGGTGTCGGTCGCGCGCAGGAAAGCGCCGGCATCGTTGGTCTCGATATAGATGACGTCACGGCCGGCACCTTGGGAGCGCCCGCGCATATCGCCTGTCAGCGGTGTGTCGCGTCCGAGCTTTCCGCTCAGGGAGAATTTCTGGATCGTACCGTTGCGCCGTGAAATCTTGGCATCGACGCTGCGAACCGCCTCGCCGTAGTAACCGGCAACAGCACCGAGCTTCACATCAATATCGAAGTCGACCGATTTGGTTTTGCTCTTGGGATCCCCATCCTTGCCGGAAATCGCCGATTTCAGGAAGCCGCGACCGTCGAACACGTCGCCACGCATCGTGACTTTCAATACGCCATCCGAACCACGGTCAGCTTTCAACGACGTCTTGTCGCCCTCGGACGGTGAATAAGTCGGGAAGTTCACACCTACGAGGTCACCGTTCTGATCGACTTCGACAGAGCCCTTGATCGAAGCCCCACCGCCATCGACGACGATGTCTTCCAGACGGGTTGTGTCGCCCTTCTTCACGACGTTGAAGACAGCGCGAGCGCTCTTGCCGGGCAGCTTCATCCAGCCCGGCAGGATGTTATCGAGCTTCAACTGCGTCAGATCGGCGTCGACCCCGAGCTTGCTGTCACGGTCCCCGGAGCCGATCTTGCCGACAACCTTGATCGGGAGATTGCCGACCACCGCCGGTCCGAGGTCCACACCGAGTCGCGCGCGGCTTGCATCGTCGAGCGTCGCGTTGAGACGCACATCGGCATCGCCATCGGTCGGCTTGCGATAGTCGAGCGATGCCGCCTGCCCGTTGATCTTGACGTCACCTTTGACCTGATAGCCCTGATTGTTCGCTGTGACCTTCAGCGAATTGGCTTCGAGCTTCTGGTTCATCACCAGCTTGTCGGCGGAAAATGCCGTCAGATCCGCGGTAATGTTGTAGGTCGTATCGGCCTTGGTCAGTTCGTGCTGGATCGGCATGCCCATGGTGACCTGAGCGGTCACATTGCCCTTGGTGGTCGCCGGGTCGAGCATGTTGCCGGTGACTTCGCTCAGACGGTTGGAGTTGAGGACATCGGCCACGGCCGCCACCGGTCCCTCCAGTTTGAAACGCACGCGAGCTGGCGATGGCTTCGGCGCCATGTCCGGAACTTCGAACACGATATCGCTGAGATTGAGCTTTCGTCCGCCCGCGGTCTCGGAGTTCGCCTGACCGATGGTCACGGTCGCGGTCCGTCCTGTGACGCGCGCGCGCAAATCGCCGTCGCGGATCACCGGCATGCCATCCACCGGACGCAATGCCACGCCATTGGCGAGGATCTTCACCGACAGCCCCTCATCGGGGATTGGCGGCCCGCGCCGTGTCAGGTTCTTCGTTGGCGAATTGACCCCGATCTCGATGCTCTGAAGCTGCCCGCCCTCGATGCGTTCGGTAACCCATTCGCGCACTTCAGGCACGATCAGGATCGGCCACATGCGCTTGAGCGCCGAGGCCGACATCGGCGTTCCCGCAAAGCCGAGGGTCATGCGCGGCTCGCCCGCGTAGTCAATGCTGCCTGTGCCGGCGACGCCGATCTCGCCGTTGCTGATATTCGCCCGCGTCAGCAAAACCCGGCGGTTGTCGGAATCGAAACGCAAGCCGATGTCGATGCTGTTGAAGATCAGCGGCGCTTCACCCGGACCTCCACCCAATACGATGGTGCCGCCGCTGATCCCTGCCTGCCACGAGTCGGTCGCGCCATTGGGTGGCTCGACATGGACAAGCGAAGTGACGCGGTTCTCACCGGACACGAACTTGAACGGCGCCAGCAGCACACGGCGGCCGGCATCCCACTCGACGCTCAGCTCCGCCTGATCGATCGGCATCGGATAATCCGGCGTGTCGTTATCGATGATGTTGCCGGCACCTGCAGTGAGCTTGCCGCGGAAATAGGTCGGGAGGCCGTCGCGCCCGATTTCGCCCCTCAACTCACCGGTCAGCGGCAGATCGGCGCTGTAAGTCAGATCCTTCATGCGCAGCGCGAGCAGGATATTCCGGGTCGAGACCTTGTCGGCCCGCAGACTGACCGCACGCACGCCATTGGCTGGCGCGCCGATTGTGACGCCGAGTGTCCATGGGGCCTTGCCGCCTTCGCCCACTGTCATCATGACGCCGCCGCCGCTCGGTCGGCGCAGGGTCAGGCTGATATTGTCGAAGTCCCACGTATTGCCGCGCTGCTGGTCATCAACCACCAGCTTGCCGTTCTTCAGACCGATCTCGTTGAGGTTCTGTCCGTCGAGGCCCGACAGGGTCAGGCTGTCGAGCCAATCGAGACCCGCAAGCAAGCCGGTGGATGCCTCGCGCTTGTCAGAAGGGGGCTGCGGAATCTGGACCACCGGCGGCTGCGGCTGCCGCGGGAAAGTGAGTTCCGGTTGTCGGCCCGGACCGAGCCACGACCCTGGTGTGCGCGGCGATGCGACACCCGTCGCGATCGGGCGAGCATTTTCGCCAGTCGACACGGTCACCTGCCCATCCGGCGTAATGCGCACAGCCAGCACGACATCGACCAGGTTGAGGCTTTCGGCGCGCAAGCGGCCCATCATCATGGCAGCAGCGGAGAGCCGGACTTCGGCTTTCGGAGCACTGGCCACGACGGCGTGATCACGATCGCGGACGACGATGTCGCGGATTCGTACAGCCATCCGGACCCGCCCGGCGCGTTCGATCTGCGTGCCGCCAACTTCGACCGTATTACCCTGCCCGATATTGTCCTGGATCGCCTCGACCAGCCAAGGGGTGGCCATGTCGAAATTGATCGGGCCTGCACCCAGCCGGACCCACAAGGCGCCAAAGCAAACGCCAAAAATAATCAGAAGGATGCCGACGACAGCCGCGATCCGCTTGACCCATCGACCGCCGGACAGCCAATCGCGAATCGCAACCAGCCGATCGCCGAAACGGTGCCAGCCACTATCTTTCTTGGACAGCAAGCGGCGCGCACGGTGATGCCCGGCCTCGTCATGCTGATGATCCCAATCGGCATCATCCCATTGCAAGGACTCGTCATCGGCGTGCGATCGATACGCTTGTGGCGGCTTATTTCTGGCCATTGCCTCTCGGTGCTGGCGCTGACTATGAGAATGATCGTCACCGGCCCTTCGCGCATCGACAACCGACGAGCGCTCTTCTGCCGGCATCGCTGCCAATCCTCGGTTTGAATTATCACTCGTCGTGCGGTCGTTGCGGCGCCCCTATGGCGCACGGAACGTGTGTTGCGTCGAATCCTTTGTAACCATACTCCGAGACCAGCATATTTGGGCCAGCGCATTTGCACTGCAACGTGCTGCCACCCGGTCGCCGGCGCTTTGCAATGTCATCACACTGAGCCGCCGAAAGCGACGAAAGGAAGGCGTATGTCCAAGAAATCGCGCAAGAATCCCTCGAAACGGGCCATCTGTACAGTGGCAGAAAACGCATCAGGCGCGAAAGCCGGACTGACGCTGGAAACTGCGGCCAAGCGCCTCGTCGGGCGCGCCGCCCAATTGAACCGCTGAACGCGAAGAAAGGAACATCCATGGCCAAGAAAGCCAGCAAGAAACCCGCAAAGGCCGCCGCCAAGAAAACGGCCAAGACTGCTTCTCTCTCGAAGGCGAAGAAGCCTGCCAAGGCTGCGGCAAAGTCCCCAGCCAAAAAGGCTGCCGCCAAGCAAGCCAAGCCTGTGGCGAAAGCCGTGTCCAAGGCGCTAGCCAAGCCAGCCGCCAAGGTCGCGAAGGCTCCTGTCGCCAAAAAGGCTCCAGCGACTAAGACGATCGCCGCGAAGGCGTCGCCCAAAGCAGTTGCGAAGCCTGCGCCGCCCTCCGTGGCGGCACCGAAAGCAACTCCCGAGAAAATCGCACCGGCGCCTAGTGTTGCAGCCGAGGGGGCCAAGGCTCCGGCCTTCCAGTTGCCGCGCGATGGCGGCGCCACGGTCTCGCTGTCGGACTATGCCGGCCAGAAGCTGGTGATCTTCTTCTACCCCCGCGCCAGCACGCCGGGCTGTACCAAAGAGGCCATCGACTTCACCCGCCTGTCCGCCGACTTTCAGGCAGCCAACGCCGCCGTGCTTGGCGTCTCGGCCGACCCGCTGAAGGCTCAGGAGTCGTTCCGCGACAAGTTCGCGCTGGGAGTTCCGCTGCTGTCGGACGCGACGCAATCGATGCTTAAAGCCTATGGCGCCTGGGGCGAGAAATCGATGTACGGCAAAACCTTCGAAGGCGTTCTTCGCACGACGGTTTTAATCGACGCAAAAGGCAACGTCGCGAAGATCTGGCGCGGCGTCAAAGTGGACGGACACGCAGACGCGGTGCTCGAAGAAGCACGTCGGATTTGATCAATGTCATTTGCTCAAAATTAACCATGAAGGGCTCAAATCGCCTCCGTTGAGCCAGCCGACGAGTCTCCGGCTGGCATCAGGAGTGCTGATGTCGAACCGCCCTACCCAATATGCCGAGTACCCTCAGCACCACGCACACGACCATGGACGGCCACAGGCTCGCCGCGTCGGGCCGGTCAAGGCGCCGCCCCCGAAAGCCAATCAAAGCGATTACACGATCGCCCATCGTGGCAAGCAGGTTCGCATCGGACCTGTCGTGTTCTGGATCGTCGTCGGCACGGTAACCGTGCTGGGAGCGTGGTCTGCGGCCACAGCCACTTACTTTGCCTTTCGCGACGACGTGCTCACCAAGCTCATCGCGCGCCAGGCGGACATGCAATATGCCTACGAAGATCGCATCGCCGAACTCCGCGCCAAGATCGACCGCGCCACCAGCCGCCAGATGCTGGACCAGGAGCAGTTCGACCAGAAGCTCGATCAGGTCATGCGCCGGCAGACCACGCTGGAATCGCGCGCCACGGCGCTCGGCGCCATGCCCGATCTGTCAATCACAGGCTCGATCGGCAAGCCACCGGCCCGCGGCGCCGCGATCGAGCCGACGACATCGATTCCCAAGCCGTCGCCGATCAGCGACACGGTGACCTTCGTAGCGCCGCCGGACCGCGAAGCGCGGCTTGAGTCCCGCACCCCTGCTCTCACCGCCCAGCAACCGAACCAGTTCGCCAAACTCGGCGGCGTCGACAATGTGATCGGTCGTTTGCAGGCCTCGCTCGATCAGGTCGAGAGCCGCCAGATTGCGACACTCGCCGCGGCTGAAGAATCCATGGACTCCAAGGTTCGTCGCATGCGTGGCGCGATCTCGGACCTCGGGCTCAATATGGCGAAACTCGAATCCGCCACACCGCGCGCGCCAATGGGCGGCCCGTTTGTGCCGGTCAAACTGTCATCGAGCGCGGATCCGTTCGAACGCCAGCTCTACCGCATCCACGTGACCCGTGCGCAGATGGACAAGCTCAACCGGACCATGGCTCTGGTGCCCTATCGCAAGCCCGTCGTCGGCGAAGTCGAATTCACCTCGGGCTTCGGCGTGCGCAGCGATCCGTTCCTGGGCCGCCCCGCAATGCATACGGGCCTCGATTTCCGCGGCGCCACGGGCGACCCGATCCGCGCCACGGCCAACGGCCGCGTCGTCTCCGCGGCCTATGCCGGCGGCTACGGCCGCATGGTCGAGATTGACCATGGCAACGGCCTGTCGACCCGCTACGGCCATATGTCCGCGATCAACGTCAAGGTTGGCGATATCATCAAGATCGGCCAGGTGATCGGCCTGGTGGGCTCGACCGGTCGCTCCACCGGCCCGCATCTGCATTATGAAACCCGTATCGATGGCGAAGCTGTCGATCCGCAGAAATTTCTCCGCGCCGGCGTTCGCCTCAACGCAGGCTGAACTGGATGTGGGGCATTGTTGCCCTGCCCCTGATGTGATTGAAGCGGGTCTCCGTCAATCCGAGGCAGCCCGTTGAAATCCCCCCGACACATCGGTCCCCGTTTCCCCCGTCTCGGCCGGTTCTGTTTCCGCGCCACACGACGGGTCGCGACCTGGGCGATGACGCTGGCAGGTTTTCACGCCAACGACTCCCATTTCACGGTCCGTCGCATCTCGGAGCTCCGCGCCAAGCTGGCGCGCGGCGAAACGATTCTGCTCGCCGGCCTCGGACTGCCCGGCACGCACAATTCGGGCGTGGCGCTGGTCGAAGTCACGCAGGCTCACGGCCCGCGCCTCGTCATCAACAACGAAGAAGAGCGCTTCTCGGGCGACAAGCACACCACGCAATATCCGCGCGCAGCACTCGATGCGATGCGCGTCACGCTGCGCGCCATGGGCCGTGACGTCGCCGATATCGATGCATGGCTGACGACCTGGGACTATCCCGATCTGCTCGGCACGCTGGTGCGAAGCATCGTCGAAGAACTTCCCGACGGATTGAAGCTGCTGCGCACCAAGAACTCCGTCAGCTTCGACGCACGACGCCTCGAGCAAATGACGCGGACCCCGAAGCTGCTCCGGAAGCAATTCGGCCTGCCTGCGCGTGTCCCGCTGCTGATGATGCCGCACCACGACAACCACGCCTGGTTCTCATTTGCAGCGTCGCCATTCGAAGACAGCAATGAGCCAGTCGCTATCGCCGTCCTCGACGGCACCGGTGATCAGGGCTCGATCTCGCTCTATGCGGCCGAGAGCGGCGAGATGCGGCAGCTCTATTGCAACAACAGCGTCTTCGACTCCCTCGGTGCCTTCTACAGCGTCATCTCCTCCACTCAGGGTGGCTGGACATGGCTTTCCAGCGAAGGCCGCTATATGGGCGCTGCCGCCTGGGGCGATATGGATCGAGTCAGCAATCCGTACTACGCGAGGTTGCGCGAGGTGCTCGACTTCAGCACCGATGGCGAGGTCCGGCTCAATCGCGCCATGGGCAACTGGTACTGCGATCCGTTCGAAGCGCCCTACAAGCAAACACTGATCGATATTCTTGGAGAGCCGCTGACGCCGGATCAACTCTGGAATCCCGACTCCGTGCTGCGCGTCGAGGACATCCAGCACCAACCGGATACGCAGGATCGCCTCGACAAGGCCGCTGCCACTCAGCTCGTGTTCGAGGATGCGATGATCCACGTCGTCGGCGGCCTGCTGCGCACCACCGGCGCGCATCGGCTGGTCCTCACCGGCGGCGTGGCGCTGAACGCGCTTGGCAATATGCGGCTGCTCGAACATTTCGACGAGGTATGGTTCGAGCGCGAACAAGGCCGCAAAGCGCGCCTACATCTCTGGATCCCGCCGACGCCCGGTGATCCCGGTGTGACCATCGGCGCGGCCTGGATGTTCGCGCATCTCATCGGCGCGCCACGCGGCGCCGCGATGACGCACGCTTTCTATTGCGGCGATGCGCCGACACAGAGCGACATCACCGCGGCATTGCAGGCTGACGACATCAAGACACTGACGATCGGCAATATCTCAACGCCTGAGGGTTGCGATGCAATTGCCGACCTGATGGCCTTCATGGTCACGCAGAACGGCATCATCGCGCTTTATCAGGGCGCGGCAGAAACCGGTCCACGCGCGCTCGGTCATCGGTCGATCCTCGCCAACCCCTGCGACGCCGGCACGCGCGAACGGCTCAATGAACGCGTGAAATATCGCGAGGCGATCCGCCCGTTGGCGCCGATGGCGACGCTTGACGCGGCGCACGAGTATTTCGATTTGCTGAAGGGCGCATCCGACGCGAACTACAACGCCTACAATTACATGGTGCTGACGGCGCAATCAAAACCGCATGCACGGGAGAGAATTCCGGCCGTGATCCATGCCGACGGCACCGGACGTATCCAGATCGTCCGCGCCGAGGATGATCCGCTCACTCATGCCTATCTCAAGGCGCTCGGTCGCCATATCGGTGTCGAGTTGTCGGTGAATACCTCATTCAACGTCGCTGGCCCGATCGCACAGACGCCGCCGCAGGCCGTCGAGACCCTGCGCCGTTCGGCGGGTCTCGACGTGGTGCTGATGGTCGCAAACGACGGTCAGGTGACTGCCGCCTGGCATGGCGGCACCCGCGACAGCGGCCGCTTCACGGCCTGGCTGTCGGAGTGGACACGCAGCCGCAGTTAGACCTTGCCGATCTTCCTTGCGACGGCAACCAGACGCGCACTATCCCTGGCCACGAACGCCGCGAACTCTTCCGAGTCCTGATAGGCGGGCATGTTACCGGCAGCCTCGAACGTCTTCGTAACTTCCGGATCGCTCATCGCCTGCTTCATTGTCTCGCGCAATTTGGTCACGACCGGTGCAGGCATTCCCTTCGGCGCGAACAGGCCGGCCCAGATGTAGAACTCGACATCGGGATAGCCCAATTCCTTGAACGTCGGCAGATTCGGGAAGGCAGCGAGGCGTTCGCCGCCGAAGTTTGCGAGAACACGCAATGTCCCGGCATCCACATGTTGCTTGAGTGTGCCCGGCGCCGAGGCCAGCGCCTGGATTTGGCCGCCCAGGAGATCGCTGATCGCAGGCGTTGCGCCACGATACGGCACGTGAAGCAGCTTGATGCCGGCGGCGATCGCAAACATCTCCATCGAGACGTGCAACGTACCGAACGGGCCCGACGATCCGTATGATATCGCTCCGGGACGCGCCTTGGCGTCAGCGACGAATTCCTGAATCGTCTTCCACGGCGCACTGGCCGGTACCGCGAACAGAGTCGGATCCGCGAGCACGCGCGCGACAGGCTGCAGTTGATCGACTTCATAGGCCACCGGCCGATCGTAGATGCGATCCGACTCAGGCAGCACCGCAAGCGACGACAGCGTCATCAGCAGCGTATGCCCGTCAGGCTGGGCGCGGGCAACGGTCGCGTTGCCGAGCGAGCCGCCGGCGCCGCTGCGGTTGTCGATGATGACCGGCTTGCCGAGGACCTTCTGCATATAGCTCGCGACCGGACGCGCGGCGATGTCGGCCTGCCCGCCGGCCGGGAATGGCACGACCATGGTGATGTTGCGGCTCGGCCAGGCTTCCTGCGCGCGTACACCCTGACCGGTCAAAGCGAGCGTCGACAGACCCCCGAGGCCTGCAATGAAGTCACGACGTTTCATACTTGTCTCCCGTTTTGTTTTTGAGCAACGCATTGGTTTCAGTCGCATCCAGGGGACGACGCGCCATCTCGGGAGACAGCGCCTGGGCGCCCTGGAGCTCTCTCAAAGCTCTAAGTTGTTGAAGCTCGCAGAACTGAGCGTGGGGCAGATGATGCCCCGCGCCTCCTCATCAAAACCGCAACCTATGAAGGCTTAATCAGCCGACCGGGTTTTCAAGTTTGCCGATGCCGCTGACCTCGATCGTAACCACGTCGCCCTTCTTCAGGAAGCGCGGCGGCGTGAAGCCGAGGCCGACGCCAGCCGGCGTTCCGGTCGCGATCAGATCGCCCGGCTCCAGCGTGATCCCTGCCGAGAGCGTCTCGATCAGCGTCGGAATGTCGAAGATGAGATCGGTCACCGACGCATCCTGGCGCCTTTCGCCGTTTACGGATGTCGTCAGTCGCATTTTCGTCGGGTCGGGCATCTCGTCAGCGGTCAGGATCGCCGGCCCCATCGGGCAGAAACCGTCGATGCCCTTGCCGATGAACCACTGGCGATGCTTGTGCTGCAGCGTGCGTGCCGTGACGTCATTGATGATCGTGTAACCGAACACATGCGCCAGCGCGTCCTGCTTCTTGATGCCGCGGCCGCCACGTCCGATGACGACCGTCAGCTCGCCCTCGTAGTCGGTGCTGTCGGTCGGATCGAGATAATTCGGAATCGACTTGCCGGAACCGATCACCGTGCTCGACGGCTTCGTGAAGATGACTGGCGCTTCCGGCACGACTTCCTTTGCCGAGGAGTCGAAACCGCTGCCCGCGAATTCCTTCGCGTGCTCATGGTAGTTCTTGCCGACGCAAAACACATTGCGTGCCGGGCGCGGGATTGGCGCAAGAAGCTCGACGCTGGCGATAGGAAGGGGCGCGCCCGCTGAAGCGGTAAGCGCATCCTTCAGGCTATCGAAATTGGCAATTAGCGCAATCATATCGGGGGCAACGTCGCGCGGCAGCGGCGAGACCTGAGTGAGCGCCTGATCTGCAATGCCGACCGTGGCCCGGCCCTCATGCAGGAAAGTAACAAGGTGCATTCTTCCTCCTGATATGTCTGTTTGTCCGGCGACACGGATCGCCGGCATCTTCTAAAGATACACCTATCTTCGATAGAAGATTTTTGCAAGCTGATCATCCGGACTATTTATTCTTTAGAAGACGCGCGCGGTCATCTGCCGCAGCAGGATGTGACATGGCGGGCAACGGCGCCTAAGATGGAATCACCAGCGGATTACATCCGCGAATAACATTGGAGCAGCACCCGATATGGCGAAACCGGCGACGCGGAAGGTCGTTCGTGAAGACCCCGTCAGTCGCGCATTCGGCGATCGGGTTCGCATATTGCGTGAACAGGCCAACCTGACCCTGGAGCAGTTCTCCAAGCAGTCCGGTGTCAGTCGGGCGATGCTGTCGAAGGTCGAGCGTGGCGAGAAGAGCCCTACGATCGGGGTCGCGCGACGTATCGCGCTGGCTCTGGAGACATCGTTCTCGACGCTGATGGGCGACGACGACGCGCCGCGCCGCGCCTTCGCTGTGGTGCGCAAGGATCAACGCCAGATCTTTCGCGATTCAAAGACGGGCTTCGAGCGCTTCCTGCTGTCGCCCGTCATGGCCGGTATGGCAGTCGAAGTCGTTCTGCATCACCTGCCCCCGAAAACCTCGACCGGCAAATTGCCCGCCTACCCGCAGGGCACATCCAAACATGTCCTTGCCACGCACGGACGCGTCACCGTGAGAACCAAGGATACCGAGACGGTTCTGGACGAAGGTGACTCGCTCTATTTCGAAGTCGACGTCGAGCACTGGTTCGAGAACAAAACTGCGCGCCGGTGTGAATACTATCTCGTGATTTCGGTGCCTCCTAGTTACGGACGACGCAGCGACGGCAAGGCCTAGCACGCGTCCGCAAGTTTGAAGGCCCCTCGCTCACCTGCGAGCGAGGGGCCGGTTCGCTATCAGCCGATTTCAATCTGCCACACAATTACTTCTTCAGGCAGAGACCAACGGTTGGTGTCGTGGTGCACTTGGTGCCATCCGGTGCGCCGCCACTCGGGCAGACAACGGACACCAGCGTCTCCGTCGCCTCGCAGCTAATCGCGCCATCTGCCTGCACCGCACGGAAGCTGACCGGTGCCGCATCGCCCTTGTCACCCTTGGCGCCAGGCGTGCCCTGCGGACCTTGCGGTCCCTGTGCACCCGCCTGTCCCTGCGCGCCGGGAATGCCCTGAACGCCTTGCGCACCCTGCGGACCGGCCGGCCCCTGCGCGCCGGTCTCGCCCTTCGGACCTGCCGGTCCGGGATCGCGGCCGCAGCCGCCCAGCATCAATGCAACGCCAACAGCAAGAATTGGAATGATCTTGTTCATGCCCCACACCCCGTTGAATTCGTGACACCGCGATATGCGGCGTCGGGATAAGCCAGCGCCGGATATTGAGTTCCGGCATGGGGATGATATCGGGTGACAGGAAGAACGGAAGCGGCCGCGCAGCGACGCGACTGTTTCAAGACGCCGCAGACTTTGGCGGGCGGTTAGCTTGCTCAGCCGTCTCTCGGTTGCGAGATGAGCTCGATCATTTTGGCTTCGTCATCGTCGGGCGCGAAAGCCTTCGCCCTTTCATAGGCTTCAACAGCCGCCGCGCCGACCAGGGGCCTGGCCTGCAAAAGCTGCTCCGCCAATCTCACAGCATAGGCCGCATCCTTATGGCGCAGTGCAGCGGTGAAGGATGCACCTGAATAATCGCGGGCCACCATCCGCGGCGCATGTCGCAGCACCTGTGGGCTTGCCGCAACGCCGCTCGCGATGGACTCCAGCACCAGCTTCATGTCCAGCCCGGCATGTTCGGCGATCGCCAGACCTTCGGCGAGCCCAGCGATATGGATTGCGCCCATCAGGTTGTTGATCAGCTTGTAAACCGTCCCCGATCCGACGGGGCCGAAATGCCGGATCGTCGATCCGATCGGCGCCAGGAACGGCCGGGCCTTGTCGAGGTCCGCAGTATCCGCGCCGACGAGCAGCGTGAGTTTGCCGCTTGCAGCCGCATCCGGCAGACCGGTGACCGGACTATCTATATAGATCAGGCCGCGATCCTGCAGCGCCCTGGCAAGGTCGAGCGCGTGCTGGTGCGACACTGTCGAACATTCGATCGCGAACGCGCCCGCCTTCGCGGTTTGCCCGGCACCATCGGTGCCGAGCCACACAGTCTGTGAAGCCTCGTCATCGGCGACCATCGTGACGATAGCGTCGGCGCCTACTGCGGCATCCGCCGGCGACGTCGCCCAGCGTGCGCCACGTGCGATCAGATCTTCTGCTTTCGCCCTGCTCCGATTCCAGACGGCAACGCTGAAACCGGCTTCGAGATAGCGGCCGGCCATGCCGTGCCCCATGCGTCCCAAACCGATGAACGCAACATGGGGCATGGGTTAGTCTACGTCGTCGATTGCGCCTGGCGAGGTGCCGAAGGCGCGCTGCGCCAGCGTCGCCGCCATGAACTCGTCAAGGTCGCCATCGAGCACACCAGAGGTGTCCGACGTCTGCACGCCGGTACGCAGATCCTTCACCATCTGATAGGGCTGCAACACGTAAGAGCGGATCTGGTGACCCCAGCCGATATCGGTCTTGGCAGCCTGATCGGCGGCGGCCTTCTCTTCGCGCTTCTTCAGCTCGATTTCGTAGAGTCGCGCGCGCAGCATGTCCCAGGCCTGTGCCTTGTTCTTGTGCTGCGAACGGCCGGCCTGACAGACCACGGCCACGCCGCTCGGAATATGCGTCAGACGTACGGCGGATTCTGTCTTGTTGACGTGCTGACCGCCCGCGCCGCCCGAACGCATCGTATCGACGCGTACATCGGACTCGTTGATGTCGATCTTGATGCTGTCGTCCACGACCGGGAAGATCGCGACGCTCGAGAACGACGTGTGCCGACGGGCGTTTGAGTCGTAAGGCGAGATACGCACCAGACGATGCACGCCGCCTTCGGTCTTCAGCCAGCCATAGGCATTGTGGCCGGAGATCTGGATGGTCGCCGATTTGATGCCGGCTTCTTCACCCTGCGTCTCTTCGAGATATTCGATCTTGAAACCGTGCTTTTCAGCCCAGCGCGTATACATGCGCAGCAGCATCGAGGCCCAGTCCTGGCTCTCGGTGCCGCCGGCGCCAGCATGGACTTCCAGATAGGTGTCGAAGCGATCGGCCTCGCCAGAGAGCAGCGCTTCCAGCTCGCGGCGCGCGACCTCTTTCTTCAGCGCCTTGAGCGCACTCTCGGCTTCCGTCACGACGCTCTGGTCGCCCTCGGCCTCGCCGAGTTCGATCATCTCGACGTTATCGTCGAGTTCACGCGTGACCTTGCCGATGCCTTGAAGCGAGTCCTCAAGCGAGGTGCGCTCCTGCATCAGGCGCTGGGCCTTTTGGGGGTCGTTCCAGAGATTGGGGTCTTCGGCGAGAGCGTTCAGCTCAGCCAGTCGTGCCGTGGATGCATCGACGTCAAAGATGCCTCCTCAGCAGCCCGACTGACTGCTTGATCTCTTCTACGAGGCGTTCGATTTCAGCGCGCATGGAAACTCTGATCTGGCGGCATCAGCCGCAATACGAATGGTGATCGGGATGTAGCGGCGTGCGCGGCAAAGCGCAATCCGCAAGGATCTGCTGTAGGTCAGATGAACCTCAATACAGGCCGCCCGTTCCCGGTCGCATGAAACTGCGGTCGGTTTCCGGCGACACCGAGAGCGAACGACCATCCGCATCGGCGACACCGATCACAGAGTAGTTGTCCGGCGGCGCGGTGCCCGGCTTGAAGGCCTCGAGGATGGTGCGGCCGCCATCGCCCGGTCCGGCGCGCATGCCCGACTTGGCGTCGACGCGGATCAGCTTGATGCCGGCAGGCACGCGGAACGGTACGGCCGGCTTGTCGGCGAGCGCAAGCTTCATGAAGTCCTTCGCAATCGGCGCAGCCAGCGCACCGCCGGTGGCCTTGTTGCCGAGGTTCCGGGGCTTGTCGTAACCGACATAGATACCAACGACGACGTCAGGCGAGAAACCGATGAACCAGGCATCCTTCTCATCATTGGTCGTGCCGGTCTTGCCAGCGATCGGCTTGCCGACTTCGCGGAGCACGGTCGCGGTGCCGCCCTGCACGACGCCTTCCATCATCGAGGTGATCTGGTAGGCGGTCATGGCGTCGAGCACCTGCTCGCGGCGATCGACGAGCTGCGGCTCGGCCTGGTTCTTCCAACCCTCCGGCGCGTCGCAGCCGCGGCATTCGCGCTGGTCATGCTTGAAGATCGTATGCCCGTAACGGTCCTGAATACGGTCGATCAACGTCGACTTCACGCGGCGGCCGCCATTGGCGAACATCGAATAAGCCGTCACCATCCGCATGACGGTCGTTTCACCGGCGCCGAGCGCATAGGAGAGATAATTCGGCAATTCATCATAGACGCCGAATCGCTTAGCATATTCGCCGATCAGCGGCATGCCGACGTCCTGCGCCAGTCGCACCGTCACGGTGTTCAGCGAGCGCATCAATGCATTACGCAGCGTCACCGGGCCGTAATACTTACCGGTCGAATAGTTTTCCGGACGCCACACCCCGGCGCCCTGCCCCTGATCGATCTCGATCGGCGCGTCGACCACGACGGTGGACGGCGTGTAGCCATTGTCCATCGCTGCCGAATAGACCAGCGGCTTGAAGGATGAGCCGGGCTGACGATAGGCCTGCGTGGCGCGGTTGAACTGGCTCTGGTCGAACGAGAAGCCGCCGACCATGGCGAGTACACGTCCGGTCAAAGGATCCATCGCAACCATGGCACCGGACACTTCCGGATACTGCCGCAGCCGGAACTGGCCTTCGACGACCGAGCCGTCCTTGTTTGTGAGCGGATCGACATAGATCACGTCGCCCGCGGCCAAAACCTGCGACACGGCCGTCGGTGTTTTGCCCTTTGTCGGGCCGGCGGCGGGTTTGGCCCAGCGTACGCCGTCCAGCGTGAGGATGCCGGTCTGGCGATCCTTGAGCACGGCACCGCCGAGTTCACGGCCCGGCTGGAAGCCGATCCGCGCCGACTGATCGCTGACATCCAGCACGACGGCGAGCTTCCACGGCGCGATGTCGGACAGTGCCTTCACTTCGGCAAGTTTCACGCCCCAGTCACCGGAGATATCGATCTTGTTGGTTGCACCGCGCCAGCCACGAATCTCGTCGAAATTGATTAGACCATTGGTCATGGTCTTGCGGGCCATCACCTGCAGCTTGGGATCCAGTGTGGTGCGGACCGACAGGCCGCCCTCATAGAGCTTCTTTTCGCCGTAGCGTTCCAGGATGTCGCGGCGCACTTCCTCGGCAAAATACTCGCCAGCAAAAATGTGACCCGAACTGTTGCGGCCGGTGACGCTCAGCGTCTCCTTGCGCGCCTTGTCGGCATCGGCCTGCTTGATCCAGCCGTTCTCCAGCAGACGATCAACCACATAGTTGCGGCGTTCGATAGCACGGTCGCGGTTCTTGATCGGATGCAGCGACGACGGCGCCTTCGGCAAAGCTGCGAGATACGCCGCTTCCGACACGGTCAGTTCGTTCACCGACTTGTCGAAATAGACCAGCGACGCAGCGGCGATGCCATAGGCACCGAGGCCGAGATAGATTTCGTTGAGATACAATTCGAGGATCTTGTCCTTCGAATAGGTGCGCTCGATGCGCATCGCCAGCAAGGCTTCCTTGATCTTGCGGGTGAAGGAGACCTCGTTGGTCAGAAGGAAGTTCTTCGCAACCTGCTGCGTGATCGTCGATGCGCCCTGCGGCCGGCGGTTGGAGCCGAGGTTCTGCGCATACAGCACCATCGCACGCGCCATGCCCGAATAATCGAGGCCGCCATGCTCGTAGAAATTCTTGTCTTCGGCCGCGAGGAACGCGTTGATCACCAGCTTCGGCACGGCCTGAATCGGCAGATAGAGCCGGCGCTCCTTGGAGTATTCACCGAGCAACGCGCCGTCCGCCGCGTGGACGCGTGTCATGACCGGCGGCTCATAATCCTGAAGCTGCGAATAGTCCGGTAAGTCCTTGGAATAATGCCAGATCAGCCCGGCTGCGGCGGCGACGCCCACCAGGAACACCACGGTTCCTGCAGCGAACAAGAAACCCAGAAACCGCACCAGCAGACGCATTATCGACGATCCGTTTCAATCGCTGTGCCGCAATATAGCATACGGCGGCCCCCATGGGCGCGAAGTCAGCAACAAGTCCCGCGGCAAAAATCAGCAAGGAGACAACCCGAAATGGCCGTCAGTCTTGACCGATTCTGACAGCCACACGGAAATTTTTATAGAGCTCCGGCTGTGGCCAAACTAGGGCTTTCATACTGAAGGCCGGGGCTTTCGTACTGAAAGATTTGTCATTTTCAGTTCCGGTCGTCAGTTTCCCGGACCGGCAGAGACCATCCGCTTGGAGAAGAAGCCGTCGATCGCCTTGGCGACCGCCCCGACAGTCTTAGAGCGCCAGTTCTCGGACATCAGCTGCTGGAGATCGTCCTTGTTGGACACGTAACCCAGTTCGATCAGCACCGAGGGGACGTCCGGGGCCTTGAGCACGCGGAAACCTGCCGACTTGAGGGGATGCTTGTGCATCCGCGCCGTGGTCTTCATCTCGCCCACCACAAGCCGGGCAAAGCGGTTTGAGAAGGTCCGGGTTTCGCGCTGCGCCAAGTCGATCAGGATGTCGGCAACGTCGGTTGGCTCTTCCGTCAGATTGACGCCGGCAATGGCGTCCGCCTTGTTTTCCGAGTCTGCCAGCCGCTCCGCCTCCGCATCGGAGGCCTTGTCGGACAGCGTGTAGACGGTGGCGCCCTGCGCATCCCCCTCGCCGCGCGGCAATGCGTCAGCATGGATGGAGACGAACAAAGCGGCCGACTGGTTGCGCGCCACCTTCACCCGTTCATCCAAGGGAATGAACGTATCGTCGGCGCGGGTCATCACGATGCGGTATTTGCCGAGCTTCTCCAGACGGTCACGCAGGGCCAAACCGAAACCCAGCACGATCCCCTTCTCGCTCTCGCCGCCGGCCTGGGTGCCGTTGTCGATGCCGCCATGACCGGGATCGATCACGATGACTGGACGGGCGTCCGGCGCGGCATCGGGCACGGCGCTGGCGACCATCTTAGTGGCAGCCGGAGATGCCACAGCAGTCGTTCCGACGGCCGGTCGCAGATCCGGACGATTCTCAACCGCCAGCGCCTGTACGAATGTCGTGCGATCGACCGATTCGAGTTCGATCACCATCCGCGCCGGCTGCCCGTTGGCGGGATCGAGCGCGTAGGAATTCTTGATCTTGGCTGGTCCGGTCAGGTCAAACACCATGCGCGACCCGCCCGGCATTACCAAACCGTAGCGAAACGCCTTGATCAGGCCGCGGGAGACCGTCCCGGCGCCGGGATCGAGATGGAAATTGACCTGGGGAAGATCGATGACCACCCGATATGGGTCAGCCAGCGCAAAGGCACGCAGCGGGATCTTCCTGTCGAGATCAAGGATGAAACGGGTCTGTTTCTCGTCGCCAGCGATCCGCACGTCGGAGGCGATCGGGAACACACCCTCGACTTCCGCGCGTGGCGTCTCGCCAGCGGCCTGGGCGGAGTTCGGGCACCAAAACAGCCCAAAACCGGCACTGAAGAGCACCGTGGCCAGCCCGACGATGTGGTTTGTGCGGCTCGTCAACGAATCCACTGCCTCCGAAGCAGCCCCTCATTAACCCAATAGGATTGCAGGGTTAACCGGAGCTTAAGTCGCCGTATCGAATAAGCCTGAGTGTTGCAGCCTTGTGACGCTTCCCTTGCATGCGCCCCCCATTCCTCGTATGTACGAAGAGCTGACGGTTTAACTCCCGGTTGTGTCGCGTTCAGCCTCCCGGTGCAGCGCTCGTTCCCCCGACTATCACTCGGTGGATCCAGCGTTTTCCGGCCTCCTCTCTACAACCAGCGCAGCGCGCGGTTGCCCAGAGAGGCGGTCCTAGCCCAGGCGGTGTCCGGTCCCAGGTCCTTTCTCGCTCCCGGGGCGGCTTTAGACACTTCATGACCGATTATTCCGGCCTTACGGGCGGAGTATGCGACAGCCGGTGACCGCGTTCTGCGGCGCGCCGGACGTCAGCAAAAGGCGGCGCCTTTGCCGCCAAGATGTTCAGACGGGCCGACGCTTGATGCGCCAGACTGTGATGCCGACCGAGACCCAGGTGGGAACTATGCCGATGCGAGGCCCAAGCCTCGCGCGTCGCCCCGCACTGACCTCGCGATCGGCACGGCGTTCAGGGCTGTGTTTCGGCCTTCCCCTCACCCCCGAATCAGGTGGACCGTTGCGTCACCCGGCTGCGCGACACGCGCTTGCCGCCACGCATGCCGTCCGCCTCCATGAGCTTCCAAATGCCAAACAAAATGTTGATCGATGCGACCCACCCGGAAGAGACCCGGGTCGTCGTGGTTCGCGGCAATCGCGTCGAAGAGTTTGATTTCGAGACTGCGCAGCGCAAGCAGCTCCGCGGCAATATCTATCTCGCCAAGGTCACGCGCGTCGAACCGTCGCTGCAGGCCGCCTTCATCGAATACGGTGGCAACCGCCACGGCTTTCTAGCTTTCAGCGAAATCCATCCGGACTATTACCAGATCCCGGTCGCCGACCGTCAGGCGCTGATCGAGGCGGATGAACGGGCCCATCGCGAAGCTGAAGAAGAGACCGAAAACCGCTCCAACCGTAAGCGCTCGCGTCATCGCAACTCCCGTCGCCGCGACCGTGGCGAGCGGGTGCGGAGCGATGTCGTCGATACGACAGCGGTCGATCCGTCGCAGGCCGAACAGCCGCGCGATCCGGCCTTCGAGGTCCACAGCCATACCCATGATGACGGGCACCACGCTGCCGATCACGACCATCATGACCATGACGGTCACGAGCACACCCACGCGCATGAGCACGCCGAAGGCGATCATGCGCACGACCATGATCACCACGATCACGCCGCCGCACCGATCGCGTCCGAGAGCGTCGCTGCCGAAGCTGCGGCTCCCGAGGTCGTCGTGTCCGAGGTCGTTGCATCCGAGCCTGTGACCGAACAGCCTGTTTCGGCAGGCTTCTCGCCTGCCCCGGTTGAAGTCGTTGCGGAGACGCCGGCGCCAGTTGCCGCCGAAGCGCATGATGATCACGCGCATGACGAACAGATTCAGGCCGCTCACGCCGAAGAGAACGCGGCGCATGCCGAGGACGTTCACCACGAAGAGCGTGCCGAGGGTGAGCACACCGCTGCCGCTGACAGCGACGAACACGACGACGAGGAAGACGAAGAAGACGGCGAGGAAGAAGCCGAAGAGGATCAGGTCGAATCCGTCGGCGGTGACGACGTTCTCGAGGAAGTCCCCGAGCGCGCCTTCCGTCCGCGTCGCCAGTACAAGATCCAGGAAGTCATCAAGCGTCGCCAGGTCATGCTGGTGCAGGTCGTCAAGGAAGAGCGCGGCAACAAGGGCGCCGCGCTAACCACCTACCTGTCGCTCGCCGGCCGTTACGCCGTGCTGATGCCGAACACCGCACGCGGTGGCGGCATCTCGCGCAAGATCACCTCGGCACAGGATCGTTCGCGTCTCAAGGAAGTGGTGTCGGACCTCGACGTGCCGGAAGGCATGGGGATCATCCTGCGCACCGCCGGTGCCTCGCGCACCAAGCCGGAAATCAAGCGCGATTTCGAATACCTGATCCGGATGTGGGAAACCGTCCGCGACATGACGCTGAAGTCGCAGGCCCCGACCCTCGTCTACGAGGAAGGCTCGCTGATCAAGCGTTCGCTGCGCGACCTCTACAACAAGGAAATCGACGAAATCCAGGTTGCGGGCGAAGCCGGCTATCAGGAAGCGCGCGACTTCATGCACATGCTGATGCCGAGCAATGTGCGCGCGGTGAAGCAGTATCGCGACGGCCAGCCGCTGTTCTCGCGCATGGGCGTCGAGAGCCAGTTGGACGCGATGTTCTCGCCGACCGTGCAGCTCCGCTCAGGTGGCTACATCGTCATCAACCAGACCGAAGCGCTGGTCTCGATCGACGTGAACTCGGGTCGTTCGACCCGCGAGCACCACATCGAAGACACCGCGCTGAAGACCAATCTCGAAGCCGCCGAGGAAGTCGCGCGTCAGCTCCGCCTGCGCGATCTCGCCGGCCTGATCGTGATCGACTTCATCGACATGGACGAGAAGCGCAACAACCGCGCTGTCGAACGCAAGATGAGCGACTGCCTGCGGCAGGATCGCGCGCGCATCCAGGTCGGCCGCATCTCGCATTTCGGCCTGCTGGAAATGTCGCGCCAGCGCATTCGCGCCAGCGTGCTGGAGAGCTCCACCGATATCTGCCCGCATTGCGGCGGCAGCGGTCATGTCCGCTCGGTCTCGTCAGTAGCCCTGCAGTTGCTGCGCGGCCTCGAAGAGACCCTGATGAAGGGCGCCACGCATAACCTGATTGTGCGCACCCGCACCGATGTCGCACTCTATGTGCTGAACCACAAACGTGGCCATCTGCGCGATCTCGAAAACAGCTTCAAGGTGACGCTCGCCGTCATCGCCGATCCGAATGTCAGCGGTCAGCAGTCCTTCGTGATCGACCGCGGCGAACAGGTGCATACGCTTGAAGCCGCCAAGGCGCTGCTCGCGGCGCAGGTTGCGGCCTTCCCGCCGCCGCTGGAAGAAGAACCCTTCGACGACGAAGACCTGTTCGAGACGGAAGCCGAGATCGAGACCGAGGAGACCGAAGGTCTCACCGACGACGAGACCTCGGGTGAAAGCGCCGCTGGCGATGCAGACGGTGATGGGCGCAAGCGCAAGCGTCGTCGGCGCCGTCGTGGTCGCTCGGGCGAAGCCCGCGAGGGCGGCGCCCCCGGTCGCGAGGGCGGCGAGTTCCAGAACGCCGCTGAAGGCGCGGTTGAAGGTAACGTCGAAACCGTTGGCGACGACAGCGACAGCGAAGGCGAAGACGACGAGACCGACGATCAGCCCCGTGAAGCCCGTACCGACCAGCCGGCCGATGGCGAGCGACGTCCGCGTCGCCGCGGTCGTCGTGGCGGTCGTCGTCGGCGTGGTGGTAACGACGAAGGTCTGGCCGGATCGATTTCCGATGAACTCGGACCGACGCAGAGCTCGGAAGCCAGCGATGCTGTGGCCGATCTCGAAGGTCAGGACACGCGCCAGCACGCAGCTCCGGACGCCGTGACGTCCTATGCCGCACCACAGCCAGAGGCCGAACAGAGCCGTCACGACGCCGTGCCGATGTTCGCTCCGGCAGCGCCTGAGCCGGCGCCGGCTGCCCCTGCTCCTGTCGCAGCACCTTCCCCCGTGCAGGAAGCTGCGGCACCGCAGGAAGATGACAAGGCTGCAGCACGCCGTCGCTCGACGGTGCGCGAGAAGGTCAACTTCGGTTCGACGTCTCCGGAGCCGCAGCCCGCTGCAGCGCCTGTGGCCACTACACCGGAGCCGACACCTGCTCCTGTGGCCGCAGCGCCAGCAGCCGAAGCCCAGCCGCGCAAAGCTGGCTGGTGGTCACGCGTCCTCGGCAGCGACTAAGCGCCTTCCAACGCAACAACGAAAAAGCCGCCCGGCAAAACCGGGCGGCTTTTTTTAGTGCTGCGATCTACTGCGAATCAGTCCACATCCGACGGATCGATGGTCTTGTTGAGATTGGCGTGCATCGTGTCGTGATCAAGCTCGCCTTCCCACCACGACACGAACACCGTAGCAATGCCGTTGCCCGTGATGTTGGTAAGCGCGCGCACCTCGCTCATGAATTTGTCGATCGAGAACACGATCGCCATGCCGGGCACCAGACGCGGATCGACCACCGACAGCGTGGCTGCCAGCGTGATGAAGCCGGCACCGGTGACGCCCGAAGCGCCTTTGGAGGTCAGCATCGCCACGATCAGGATAGTCACCTGCTGGCCGAACGACAGATCCACACCAAGCGCCTGGGCGATGAACAAGGTCGCCAGGGTCATGTAGATGTTGGTGCCGTCGAGGTTGAACGAATAGCCGGTCGGCACCACGAGGCCGACGACCGACTTCGAACAGCCCAGACGCTGCAGCTTCTCCATCAGCTGCGGCAACGCGCTTTCCGACGAAGAAGTACCGAGCACGATCAAAAGCTCATCCTTGATGTAGACGATGAACTTGAAGATGTTGAAGCCGACGATGCGGGCAATGATGCCGAGCACGACCACCACGAACAGTGCTGCAGTCGCGTAGAACAGCACGATCAGGCTCAGCAGGTTGGTGAGCGCTGCCGGGCCGAACTTGCCAATGGTGTAGGCCATCGCGCCGAATGCTCCGAGGGGGGCCGCCTTCATGACAATGGCGATCACGCCGAACACGGCATGCGACGTCTCATCAATCATGTCGCGCAACCTGTGGCCACGCTCGCCCAGCGCCATCAGCGCGAAACCGAACAGGATCGCAAACAACAGCACCTGCAGGATGTCGCCCTTGGCAAAAGCGCCGACGACGCTGTCGGGGATGATGTTGAGCACGAAATCGACCGACTTCGTCGCTTCGGCCTGCTTGACGTAGTTGGCGACTGCGCCCGCGCTGCCTTCAGTCTTGGTCACCAAGCCATGGCCGACCTGGAACAGGTTGCCCATCACAAGACCAAGGATCAGCGCGAAGGTCGAGACGATCTCGAAATAGACCAGCGCCTTGATGCCGACGCGGCCGACCTTCTTGGCGTCCTGAATATGGGCAATGCCAGACACCACGGTGCAGAAGATGATCGGCGCGATCACCATCTTGATCAGCTTGATGAAGCCATCGCCGAGCGCCTTGATCCATTCATTGGTGGCGAACTGAGGCTCCAGCCACCCGACCAGCACACCGATCACGATAGCGATCAGCACCTGAATATAGAGAACCTTGTACCAGGGCTTTTTGACCGGAGCGGCCGCTCCCGGACCCGCCGTTGCCGTTACCGCAGACATTCCGCTTCAACTCCCTGAGCATTTTTACTGCCGCGGTCATTAGTCACATGGGCGGCCTCTTGCAAGCCGCCACGCGGAATTACTTGGGCGATTAACGAACAAATATCGCGCCGAGCGTTCAGCGATACCGGCGATCAACCATTCCGCGCAGGACGGGTACCAGGATCGCGCCCAATGTGTTCTTCACTAATGCCCCCGCCAGGAACGGCATCACGCCGACCAACCAGGCTTTCTCGGCACCGAGCTTCATACCGTAAGCCAGCCACGCAAAGCCCATGGCCATGATCACGATGTGGCCGATGGCCATGGCAACGAACAGGCGGACCATCGAGCGATCCCATCCGCGTTCGCTGAACCAGCCCGTGATGAACGCAGCAACGACGAAGCCGGACAGGAAGCCGGCCGTCGCCCCTGCGAGCGGCTTGAGGCCACCAACGGGCCCAGCGAACACCGGCAATCCCAATGCACCGACGGCGAGATAGGCGATGATCGTCAACGTGCCGAGGCGCCAGCCATAGACGGCGCCGATCATCAAAACAACCAGCGTCTGCAGGGTCATCGGCACATATGGCAATGGCAGATTGATCTTCGCCGAAACCGCCAACAACGCGACGCCAAACGCTGCCAGCACCACGGCACGGCGCGCAGCGGCAAGGCCCTCACCGCGGCTTGGCCACCACACACTGGCGATCGAGACGTGGGGCAGATTCGAGACGGATGAATCCATCGACAAGACAGGCTCTCTCACTTCGGGCCGCCCTGCCCGAGCCATTTGCTGATCCGCGCGACCGCCTCATGCATGTCTTCGGTCGAGCTCGCATAGGAGAAGCGAATATAGGATTTGCCGTGGATCGGATCGAAGTCGCTGCCGGGTGTTGCGGCGACGTGCGCCTGTTCCAGCAGCTGCTTGGCAAAATCGAAGCTGTCCGACGTGAATTTCGACACGTCTGCATAGAGATAGAAGGCGCCATCGGCCGGCAGGAAGTCCGTGAGACCGGCTTGCGGCAATCCTGCGGTCAGGATGCGGCGGTTCTCCTGATACCCATGCTTGATGTCTTCCATCTGTACATGACCGTCGAACGCAGCTTCTGCCGCAATCTGCGACAGCGTCGGCACCGAGATCGACAGGTTCTGCTGGAGCCGTTCCATGGACCGCACCAGTGGTTTCGGCACGACCATCCAGCCGACGCGCCAGCCGGTCATGCAAAAGTATTTCGAGAACGAATTGATGACCAGCGCGTTCGGCGATAGCTCGGCCGCGGTCACTGCCGGGAATGCGTAATCGAGGCCATGATAGATTTCGTCGGAGATGAAGCGGATGCCCGCATCATCGGCCGCGTGGATCAGGCTGGTGAGCGCTTCGCGCGACATCATGGTGCCTGTAGGATTGGCCGGGCTCGCGACCAGCACGCCCTTCAGCGGTTTTTCGCGATGCGCGGCGAGCAGATCCTCGGCGGTCAAGGCATGGCGCTTGTCGGCATGGGTTTCGATCAGCACCGGCTCGCAGCCTAGCGCAGTCAGAATATGCCGATACGGCGGATAGCCGGGCACGGTGACGGCGACGCGGTCGCCGGGCTCGAACAGGGCCAGGAAGGACAGGATGAACGCGCCGGAGGAGCCGGTGGTCACCACGATCTGCTCCGGATCGACCGTGCAGCCATAGACGTCGCGATAATGCCTGGAGATCCGCGCGCGCAGCGACGGGGTGCCGAGCGCGGCGGTATATTCAATCCGCCCGTGCGCCAGTGCGGCCTGCGCGGCATCAATGGCCACCTGTGGCGCGGGCGCTGCCGGCTGCCCGACTTCCATGTGAATCACGTGCCCGCCAGCGGCCTCGATCCGCGCCGCGGCGGCCATCACATCCATCACCATGAACGAGGGAACGTTGCTGCGGGCGGAGGCTGCAAGAAGGCTGTGTGCCCGGGCTTTGAGGATCGTATCTGGCATAAAAATCTGCTATCTGCGCGGCGTTATGCACGTTACGGCATGGGAACAACGCCGCGCTCCCGCCGCAATATTTGACTTATTAGGGCTTATATCGAATCCGAACCTCGGCCAATGATGAAAGACCTGCAGCTGCAGCCTAGAAGGGCTGCATATCGATTGTTCTCGAAGCTGACCACGCTGCTGACCGCGGCGGCATTGACGCTGACGCCAATGGCGGCCCATGCGCAGCAAGGCGGTGCCCCGCGCCTGCTGCGCGACGCCGAGATCGAACAGCTGCTGCGTGACTATACGCGCCCGATCCTGCGTGCCGCGGGCCTCGAAAAGCAAAACATCCAGGTCGTCATCATCAACAATGCCAGCTTCAATGCCTTTGTGGCTGACGGTCGCCGCATCTTCGTCAATCACGGCGCGCTGATGCAGTCACAGACGCCGAACCAGCTGATCGGCGTGCTCGCCCACGAGACCGGCCATCTCGCCGGCGGCCATCTGTCAAAGCTGCGCGAGCGCATGGCGCAGGCACAAACCCAGATGATCGTGGCGATGCTGCTCGGCGTCGGCGCCATGGCGGCCGGAGCGCGCGGCGGCAACTCCAATGGTGCTGCCGGCAATATTGGTGCTGCAGCGGTCGCCGCGCCGCAAGCGATGATGATGAATACGATGCTGTCCTATCAGCGGCAGCAGGAAGAAAATGCCGACCGCGCCGGTGTCAAATTCCTGAACCAGACCGGCCAGTCGTCCAAAGGCATGTACGAGACGTTCCAGCGCTTCGGCACCGACAGCCTGTTCGCAGCGCGCGGAAGCGACCCGTATATGATGTCGCATCCGATGCCCCAAGAGCGCGTTGCCGCCCTTGAGGAGCTTGCGAAGTCGAGTCCCTATTGGGACAAGAAGGACGATCCCACCCTGATGTTGCGCCACGAGCTGATGCGCGCCAAGACCGCCGGCTTCATGGAGCAGCGAGACACGGTGCTGCGGCGCTATCCGCCATCCGACACCAGTCTGCCCGCGCAATATGCCCGCGCCATCGCCACCTATCGCCATGGCGATCTGCGCGTAGCCGTCGAGCAGATCGATGCGCTGATCAAGGCGCAGCCGAACAATCCGTATTTCTACGAGCTGCGGGGCCAGGCACTGCTGGAAGGCGGCAAGCCCAATGAGGCCATCGCGCCGCTGCGCCGCGCGGTGCAGCTCTCCAACAACGCGCCACTGATCGAGATGATGCTCGGCCAGGCGCTCGTCGCCTCCGACAACAAGGCCTATACCGACGAAGCTATCCGCATCCTGCGCACTGCTGTGGCGCGCGAGAGCGAAGCACCCGCCGGTTATATGCAGCTCGCCATGGCCTATGGCCGCAAGGGCGAACTCGCAGAGGCCGACCTGGCCTCGGCCCAGGCCGCCTTCCTGCGCGGCGACAACAAGACCGCCCGTGACCTTGCGTCGCGCGCCAAGGCGCGGTTTGCCGTGGGTACGCCCGGCTGGGTGAAGGCCGATGACATCATCGCTGCAAAAATGCCGGGCAAGAACTAGCGCGCCTCCCTCTGCAATGTTCTGCAACAAATGGCGGCTGATCCGTAATCTTTCGCAATGTGGCTGACAATTTGTCTCCGTACGCAGTGTCCGTGACTATTGGGGGACATCTCTATGCGCGCGAACGCCATCAACCACGTGTTGAAACTGATATGCCTGCACGCTCTGACAGCAACTGTCGCTGGATGCGCCACGGCCCAACTGGAGACATCAGGGTCTCTCGCCTCGTATAACGACCTCGCGCCCGCCGACGGCATCACTACCAAATCCAAGATGCGCGTCGACAAGGCCGGGGTCCTGGCGGCCAGGAGCGTCAGCATCATACCCACGTCGTTCTCTCATGCCGCATCTCGAGCCGCCCTCACCGACAAGCAACGTCGCGTCATCGCGAATGCTGTCGACCGTTCCGTCTGTATCGGACTGAGCGACCGCTTCAACGTGGTCCCATCCGGGCAACCCGCCGACCTAACGGTGCATGTTACCGTGACGCGTGTGACCGTCACCGATCCGAATGTCGCTGGAGCCGCTAAGGTTGCCTCCGCCGCACCGATGTTCATCAGTGCAGGCTTTCCTATCGTCGTCCCCCGGATCCCGTACGGCATGGGCGGCCTGTCGGTCGAAGCGGAAGCTCGCGACGTACGAGGCCAGCAGAAAGCGGCATTCGTCTGGGCCCGCGATGCTGACATGTTGACGAGCACGCCGCGCGTTGCGGCATCCGGCGATGCCTACGATCTGGCGGGCGAGTTCGGCGCAGATTTCAGCAAGCTCCTCATTACCGGTGAAAATCCGTTCGACAAGAAGCTGTCGACGCCCAGTATGCAGCGCGTGAATTCGGCCTTTGGGGGCAAGCCCAAATACGCCGCCTGTGATGCTTTCGGGCGCACCGGCGTTTCCGCCTTCATCGGCGGGAAAATGGGAGCACCTCCAGAGTGGAACGACGACGCGATGCCGGTGACGGAATGACCGGACATGCATGACAGTGATTACCGTCCCTCCGCCCAAGACAGCTATGCTACGACATTAGCAGTCACGTTGAACGAACAACCGCCTGGAGCCGGATGCCGCCCAATGCAGACCATGTCTCACATCCTCATCGTCGATGACGATCTTGCAATACGAAAACTGCTGGGACGCTATCTGACCGAACAAGGCTACCGCGTATCCATCGCCTCCGACCAGCGAACGATGAAGGAAGCGCTGCAGACCAACGAGGTCAGCCTGATCGTTCTCGATGTCCTGCTCCCCGATGGGTCGGGGCTCGATATCTGCCGCGATCTTCGGCGGGAGGGCTCCGAGATACCCGTCATCCTGTTGACGGCGCTGAAGGAGGACGTCGACCGGATCATCGGCCTCGAAATCGGCGCGGACGACTATCTCGGCAAGCCGTTCAATCCGCGCGAATTGCTCGCCCGCATCCGCGCGGTGCTTCGTCGCAAGGTGACGCAGGACATCCAGCTCTCCCAGGTGCTCGAACATCACTTCGGCAGATTTAAACTCCATCCCGGCGCACGGCAGTTGCTGGACGAAAACGGGCAGCCGTTCGATCTCACGACAGCTGAATTCGAACTGTTGCTCGTGCTGGTCAGACGACCGGGCCGCCTGCTCTCCCGGGATCAACTGATCGAACTGACGAACCGCAGTTCCGACGACGTGTTCGATCGCTCGATCGACGTGTTGATGAGCCGGTTGCGCAAGAAGCTTGGCGACAATGATGATTTCCAGTTGATCAAAACCGTGCGTAACGGCGGCTACATTTTCTCGGCACGCGTTGAAACCATTGGCGCAGACACATGAACTCCATACGCATTCGATTTTCCTTGATGCTCGTGGGCTCGGTCCTTTGTGTGGTGATCCTAGCCAGCGCCGTGATGTCGCAAATGATACTCGGGCTGGTCGAAAAGGATTTTCGTGACGGATTGACGTCTCGCGTCGCTGCATTTTCCAACAGCATCACCTTTCGCGGAAACGATGCAGTCTTTCATCTTCAGCCGGCGCCCATCGAGGGAAAGCTTCTGGAAGCGCCGACCAAGCTTCTGCAGGAAGCATTTCAAAAATCGCAAGCCAATTTCGACATTTTCGTCAAGCAAACGCCGGATGGCCAACGATGGGCGTCCATCAAGATGGGCCCCGGCTGGCTGAGCTGGCCCATACGCGAGCACGCGCCGCCTCCTGAAGTGTGGTGGGGCCTCGCCGGCTGGATGGTACTGATCACGGTTGGCGTCATCGGGGTTGCTCTTACGGTCGCCCATCAGACGACGAACCAGCTTAAATTGCTGCAGAGCATGGCGATGTCCGTTGGCAAGGACGGCGTGCTGCCCGTGCTCAAAGAAGAAGGGTCTATCGAAATCAAGGCAACCGCTCAGGCACTGAACATGATGGGCGCAAGTCTGAAAAAAGCGATGGACAGCAAGATCAGACTTGTGGCTGCCGCAGGGCACGATTTGCGGACACCCATGACACGCATGCGTCTGCGCGCCGAATTTCTCAACGAACGAGAGCGTGAGGAGTGGCTGCATGACCTCGATGAAATGGATCACATTGCCGACAGCGCCATCCAGCTCGTTCGGGAAGAGACCGTCGGAAAAGGCACCGAACACGTCAGACTCGACGAGCTCGTCGGGGACGTTTGTGCCGAACTCACCCTGATCAAGATGCGGGTGACAATTGCCGGACTCGATCACAGCAGCGTCAAGATCTCACCGCTCGCACTCAAGCGCGCCCTACGCAATCTCATCATCAATGCTGCGACCCATGGCGGCGGCGCCATCGTAAGCCTGCGCGTTCACGATCGCCGCGCTGTCGTCCTGATCGACGACAACGGTCCCGGCATTCCCGAACAATTCCTGGCAAGTGCCTTCGAACCGTTCTTTCGCGCCGATCCGGCCCGCCGCCAGTCAATCCCCGGCGCCGGGCTCGGCCTGGCCATCGCCAAGGAAATTGTCGAACGACAGGGAGGCACGCTCGAGATCGAGAACCGGCAACCTCACGGGTTAAGGCAGACGCTTTCCATTGAGATCGATATCGCGAACGTATCATCGGTCGCAGCCTGAACGACGCGCTCGCCATGCGACCACACGGTCGCCGCTGCAGACGATCGCGGGAGAACAATCCTTGGCAAGCAGCCCCTGTTCAGCCGGACCACAAGATCATCGCGATCCCAAAGACGAGCAACGGATAATACGCAACCTCCACGCTCAGGAACGCGATGTCTTTTGTACGAGACCAGAGGCGCCGAACGGATATCCGTATTCGGGACCGTTCCAAAGACGCTGTTGGAGCGATGCGACACATCTAGCTACCCTGCCCCCTCAACCCTTCCAGGTTGGATTGAAATCCACTGGCCGAACCGCCCTTGGCACGACCGTAGGCGTAGAGCTCTTTCATATAATCAGTATCGAAATTGGTTGGATCGCTCATGGTGAGCTTGCCCGCGTCGATGGCCGTTGCTTTGAAATCCCAGTTGTTGCGTTTGCAGAAATCGTATGTCGCGATCATCGCATTGCGCGTATTGGCCTTCACCGAGGTCTGAAACGAGCGCGCCACGATCGGAAGCGTCAGATCCGACGTATAGGAGGCGTCGGGCGACAGCTTGCCGTTAACGATCACGAAGACCCGAGACTTCGTAGCCAGCGATCCAGCATGGGCCGTCAATACGCTTTCCGGCACAGCCAGAATATTCGACGTCACGCCGCCATCGACATGCATCTCGGAATACATGTTTCCGCCGGCCTCGACGGCGATCAGGGCCGGCGGGAAAATCCCGGGGATAGCGGCCGACGCAGCGAGAACATTCCGGAATAGCTCATAGCGACCAGGACTATCGTTGCTTGCGATCTCCCCCATATTCCAGAGCGTCGTCCCTTGGGTGTCGAGGTTCGTGGTGGCCACGATGAGCATCTTGCCCCTACGATACCGCGCGCCGACCGCATCGATGATCCGATCATCGGCATATTTCGAGATAAGGTCTTTCATCGGCCCCGCCTTGAAGACGCCCGATCCAACAACGGCGTTGATCCCCGCGATACGCATCAGATTTTCGGTGGCGCCGCTGGTGAAGATCGCTTCAAGACGGCCGTCATAGCCCGGGCCAAGAAACGCGAATGGCGCAATAAGGGCGCCAACGCTGGAGCCGGTGACGATATCGAAATCGGGGCGCAGCCCGGAGTCGGACCAGCCTTTCAGAAATCCTGCGCCATAGGAACCGTCAGCGCCGCCGCCGGACAAGGCAAGAATGGTGAGCGGTGCAGCACCGCGCCGCGATCCCGCAAAGATGCGATAGCCTTCGTCGGGCGATATCCTGGCCAACGGAATCTGCGGGGTCGTCGCTCGCGCGCTTGCGATCAGCGGAGCGCGCGGCAGCGACGCACAGGCCGACAGCAGCAGCGCCGTGCAAATAATGGGAAGCGTCGCGCGAGGCATCACGCGAGCTCTGCAACGATCAAAGTGAATCTTGAAAACTGGGCCATGCGGGTTTCCATGTCCGAAAACTCTTGCACGACTGATTTGCCATTTGTTTGCGCGTTTATTTCATTGTGTTTCGTGCGGCGGCTGCAAACCGAATGCGACAATTCCGTCCACACGTCCACGAATGGGAAGATGACCGAGTGCACTGACCGTGAAGGGCGGTGCCGAGGCAAAGCAATCCATCGCCGCCTTCGATGCGACAAAACCGCCCTCTACACCACGACTGAGCTCTTCCAGCCGCGAGGCGGTGTTCATGACGTCGCCATTGAAGACGATCGCACGTTTGACGTCGCCGATTTCGCCGATGATCACCGGCCCGAAATGCAGGCTGCCGCGAATGCGGGGCGCTGTGCCAAACTCGCGCTCAAACTGCCTCGCTTTGCGCGCCAGTTCGTCACGCATGACCAGGAAGCAGCGCAACGGACGGCAATCGATCGCACCGTCCCGCTTCGTCCAGGTCACGATCATCTCGTCGCCGACATAGGCGAGCACCTCGCCACGATGGTCGACGACCGGAAGCGATAGCAGGCGAAAGGTCCGATCGAGGAAACGGTGGATACCGACGCCACCGAGTTGCTCGGCCAGGCTGGTTGAGCCCGCAATATCCACGAACAGGACGAAACGCTCTTCCTCGACCGGCGTGTGATAGCGCCCGGTGAAGAAGTTCAACAACGCGCGTCCGCCGACGAGATTGGTGATTGCCAAAGCGAGATTGACGACGATGGAGACGACGACCGAATAGACCAGGCTCGACCAGAACGTATCCTCCGCGATCTCGAGCGTCCGCCCGATCAGCACATCCGCAAGCCGAAACCATTGCACGGCCAAAATCACGACGGCGTAGAACGCGCTCTTGATCAGGAGGTTGGCGGTGAACGAGCGACCGCTCAACCAGATCCGGATCGGACCATCGGCCACCATGATTTCGAAGCCGCCCAAAACCGTGCTGATCACCAATCCGATGACGAGCCCGGGCAGAATGGGCAGATCGTGAGTGGCACTGAACGCCACGCCGGCGGCGCCGCCAGCGGCTATAATCGTCGTGAGGACCCTTAGTTTCCGTTCAAGCCTGGCGTTCATGGTCCCTCCCACCGGCACAGCCGACGGGAGGGTATATCAGATCGTCCAAGGGCGGGCTGACACGGGCCGATGGCAAAGGTTGCCCGCCAGCAAACCGACGCGCGGCCTCACCGAGCCCTGCCGTGCACGCCGCTATGATCTTCATCCTTTTACAACCACCCTAAGCTTCTCGCCGGCAGCGGTCAGGTTCCGTTAACGGAACTCGCTGCATTTAGTGAAAATGGATGCGCTCATCGCGTCCGGCGGGGAGACCAATGCAGCCATCGGATCACGAAACCGCACACAGCGGCGTCACACGCACGTGGGACCGACGGCAATGAGCACAATGACCATCTTCTGGTTCACGCTCGCCAACTTCCTGTCGTCAGGTCTCGTCTGGGCCTATGTCGCACGCTGCTATCCGAACTTCGTCCCGGCCCGCTACTGGAGCGCCGCCTCATTGAGCGCGTCGGCCGGCTCTGCTCTCGGCCTGCTGTTTCCCAATCCCATCGGCCTGCTGTTCGCCGCGCAGATGACAGTTCTCGCTTTCTGTCTGTCAGAGGTCGGCATCCGCCGCTTTTACGACAGGCCTACATCCTGGATCGCCACCGCTCTGGTGATTTCCGCGAGTCTGGCCGGCTTCATGTTCTTCAGACTGGTCATCGACGAATATGCGATGCGCGTTGTCGTCTACTCGCTGAGCCAGGGCATTCCCGTGGCGCTGACGCTACCGCTGCTACTGTCGCGTGATCATCGGCGCAGCAATCACGGCGCACGGATGGCCGGCTACCTCTCGATTCTCCTGCTTGTTGCTTTTGCCTGCCGCGCGATCGCCGCGCTGCTCCATCTGGGCGGCAGCGAGACGACCATGGTGACGGTCGATGCGGTACAGGCCGGCTTCATGCTCGTGGCGGCATTCCTCGCCATGACATGGAATTACGGACTGCTGATGATGGCGATCGACCGCCTGCGTGGCGACGCAGCCGAACTGGCGCTGATCGACGATCTGACCGGCGCCGGCAATCGCCGCCGCCTGTTGCAGCGGATGGACGAGGAATGTGCGATGGCGCGGCGGACCGCACGGCCATACGCACTGCTGGCGATCGACCTCGACGGCTTCAAGGCGGTCAATGATGGCTTCGGTCACAGCGCCGGCGATGACTGCCTGAGGCAATTCGCCCAAGCGGCGCAAGATCAGTTGCGCCCCGGCGATACGCTGGCCCGATGCGGCGGTGACGAGTTCTGCATCGTGCTGCCCGACACTGACCTGCAGCAGGCCGGCGAGATCGCGCGGCGCGTGCTGGCGGCCTGCCCGCGACAATTTGGCAATGCCGGACACAAAGTGAGAACTCTATCCGCCTCCATCGGCGTCGCGCAGTGGTCCTCCGACCTCATCGCCTCCCCCGAACGGCTGATGGCGGCCGCCGATCACGCCCTGTATCAGGCCAAACACAGCGGCAAGAACCGGGTCGTGCTCTATGAGCCTGCACCGCCGCTGGCACCGATCTTCGATGACGAGATCGGAAGCGCTCCATTGCCGGCACCGCATGCCCTCACTGCAATGACCGGGCCGGATCACCACCATTCCGGCTTCTGAGACCTGCGGCACCATGATGAATTGCGCGTGACCGCCTTCACAAATAACGCGTATTTCGCCCTCAAAATGCTAAGCAGCTTCCCGAATAACACGCGGCTTTCTGACTCGGCCTTTTCCAAAGGATAATTTGCCCATGCCTTCGTTCCGTTTTCTCGCCTCCGCCGCCGTGGCTCTTGCGCTGTGTGGCGCGCCCGCGGTCGCATCGGCGCAGACATTCAATGACGCCCAGCGCGGCGAGATCCAGAAGATCATCAAGGACTACCTGATCACCCATCCGGAGATCCTCGAAGAGGTCTCTGCCGAACTGACCAAGCGTCAGGCCCAGGCTGAAGCCGAGAAGCATCAGGCCGCAATCGCCGCGAACGCAAACACCATCTTCAACTCGCCACGCGGCGTCGTCGTCGGCAACAAGGATGGTGACGTCACCTTCGTCGAGTTCTTCGATTACAATTGCGGCTACTGCAAGCGCGCCATGGATGACATGGTCGGCATCATGAAGAGTGATCCGAAACTCAAGGTCGTGCTGAAGGAATTCCCGGTGCTCGGGCCCGGCTCGGTTGAAGCCGCCCAGGTTGCCGTCGCCGTGCGCATGCAGGATCCGACCGGCAAGAAGTATCTCGACTTCCACCAGAAGCTGCTGAGCGGCCGCGGCCAGGCCGATAAGGCCCGCGCGATGGCAGCGGCTAAGGAAGCAGGTCTTGACGTCGCCAGACTGGAGAAGGACATGGCCAGTCCGGAAGTGCGCGCGACCATCGAAGAGAACTTCAAGCTCGCGGAATCCATGGGCATGAACGGCACGCCGAGCTACGTCATCGGCAAGCAGGTCGTGATCGGCGCCGTCGGCGCGGAAGCGCTGAAGGAAAAGATCAATCAGGCGCGCTGCGGCAAAGCGATCTGTTCGTAAGTACCAAAACCGGCGAGGTCGATTGATACCTCCGCCTGATTTAAGACGAACATCGCGGAAATATGACAAACCGGCTGCATTGCAGCCGGTTTTTTATTTATCTTTCGGTGGCGGTCAAAGCGGCTGAACGCCATCTGTGATAAAATAACTCATACTCACCGGAAAAAAGGATGCAGCGGGCACCCCGCTTAAGTTCCCAATGTTGACCGATACCAAACAGGAGCAGCGGCTCCTGAAAATCTCGATTTACGTCACGCTTCTCATTTCATTTGCCAGCATCGCTTTCGGGCTCGCCATCAGTTCGCGTGCTATCGCCTTCGACGGTTTTTACACGTTGATCGACGCAGCCATGACCGGCGTTGCATTGCTGACCGCACGACTGATCAGCAGAGGCGAAGACGACCGCTTCCAGTATGGCTACTGGCACCTTGAACCGATCCTTGCGCTGATCAACGGCACGGTGCTCAGCTTCGCCTGCGCCTATGCCTTCATCGACGGCCTTAACGGACTGATCACCGGCGGGCGCGCCATCGAATTCGGCCCCGGCGCCATCTTCGCTGCGGTGGCGGGCGCCATCAGCTTCGGCATGAGCATCTATATCCGCCGCTCGGCCGGCGAACGCGGCTCGCAACTGCTCGACATCGATGCCCGTGCCTGGCTGATGGGCGGTGTACTCAGTCTGGCGGTCTGCATCAGCTTCCTGCTCGGAGCGGTGATGGCGAAGACTCCAGCAGCGGCCTATGCACCGCTGGTCGATCCGCTGATCCTGCTGGTGGTTGCGATCTGCCTGCTGCCGTTTCCGCTCTCGACGATCTGGAACGCCGGGCGCGACATCCTGCAGGTCGCACCGAGCGACCTCGACGAAGAGGTTCGCGAACTCGCCCAATCGATCGCGCATAAGCATGGCTTCAGCGACTACAGCTCACATGTGATGCGCTCCGGCCGCCAGCAATTCATCGAGATCGGGCTGGTCGCGCCATCGGGCGAGATCAGCAAGACGTTCGCCGAACTTGATGCCATCCGTGCCGAGATCGCACTGGCGATGGGCGGCCTCAGCCCGGGTTACTGGCTGACGGTCGATTTCACCGCCGACAAGCGCTGGGTGTAAGTCACATCAGCGCTTTACTCCTTGCACGCCAGGTAACACCGCCGGCAAGGAGAAGGACAAGCACCGCGCCAAACGCGATCGCGCCGGCGCGGAGCCGACCACCGGGACGATCGATGTAGAGCGAGCGCAGCGATGGCGCCTCTCCGTCGCGCGCAAGACGAAACGCCAGGACGCTGTCGCCGATCGAGGTGCCGGATTCGGAATGGCCACCGGCGGCGATGACCACATACTGCTCTCCACCGATGGCGTAAGTCATGGGATTGGCGACACCCGGCACCGGCAATCTTCCCTGCCAGAGTTCAGCGCCGGTCTTCGCATCATACGCACGCAGGTAGGCATCCATCGCGCCGGTGAAGATCACGCCGCCGCGCGTGGCCAGGAGGCCGTTGACCAGCGGTGTGCCGGTGGCCAGTGCGAGACCCAGTGGCGCGATGTCCTCGGTGGTGCCGACCTTCGACTCCCACAGCACCTTGCCCGCCTTGAGGTCCACCGCGACCATCGCGCCCCAGGGCGGCTTGTTGCAGGGCATACCGAGCGGCGACGCTACAAGCGCCCGCGTCATGGCAAAGGGCGCACCGCGCTGCGCGCCGAAATCGGTACCGGCCGGCGGCCTGTAGTTCTGCGCCTCGGCGCGTGGGATCAGCGTAACCCGATGCACAGCGCGGCTCGTATTGGCATAGAGCAGCTGGCTGACGGGATCGAAGGCAACACCGCCCCAATTGACGCCGCCGCCGGTCATCGGAAACAGCAGCGTCCCGGCGCCCGTCGCGGGTGGCGTGTAGAGGCCTTCGTTGCGTCCACCGGCCAGTTCATCCCGGCACTTGCCGCGATCCCAGAATGTCACGCCGAACGCCTCATCCGGCGTCACGCGTTGTGGCAGCAGTATCGGAAGATGCGTGGGAAAGGGCTGCGTCGGCGACAGCGCTTCGCCGGCGACGCCGCCTTGCGGAACGGCCCTCTCCTCCACCGGCCAGATCGGCTCGCCGGTGGTGCGATCCAGCACGAACAGAAAGCCCTGCTTGGTGGCCTGGATGACGACGTCGCGCGAACCGCTTGCAAGATCGATGCGGGCCAGCGTCGGCTGCGCCGGCACGTCGTAATCCCAAACATCGTGATGCACAATCTGGAACGACCAGACCAATTCGCCCGTGTCGATCTTCAGCGCAACGACCGAATTGGCGTGCGCATTGTTGCCGAGCCGCTTGCCGCCCCAGAAATCGGGACTGGGCGACGATGTGGGCAGAAACAGCAATCCGCGTTCGTCATCCGCCGACATCGGCGCCCAGACATTGGCGTGACCGGCCTCGATGCCCGCATGGATCAGCGGGTCCCACGACCATCGCAGCGCGCCGCTGCGCGTATCGAACGCACGGACAGTGCCCTTCGGTGCGTTGACGCGCCGATTATCGGCCAATGAAGAACCGACCACGACGACGTCACGGCCCACCACCGGCGGCGATGTAATCTGGAATTCGCCGGGGCCATCGAGCGGCATTCCCGGATCGAGCTTGACCTCGCCCTGTGCGCCGAAGTCAGCACAGGGCAATCCCGTTGCCGCATCCAGCGCAATGACACGGGCATCGTTGCTGCCCATGAAGATGCGGCTGCGACAGGTCGCGCCGGTTCCCGCGCGATCGTCACGCCAATAGGCGACGCCGCGGCACACCCATCGATTGGCCGGACGCACATCCGCTGCGACCCGCGCATCGAAACGCCACTTCTGCCGGCCGCTGGCAGGATCGAGCGCAATCACCTCGTTGAATGGCGTACAGAAGACGAGACTGTCTTCAACCAGGAGCGGTGTTGCTTCGAATTTGGTGTGCGCCATCTGCGCAGGTGTGCGACGCAGGAGATCACCGGTCTGGAAGCGCCAAGCCTCTATCAGGCGGACGACATTGTCGGGGGTGATCTGATCCAGTGGCGCGAAGCGCGAGCCGCCGCGGTCGCCGCCCCAATGCTCCCATCCGAGAGCAGGTGCTACCGACAGGACTACGAGCGCCAGGATTCCTCCAATCCAATTCCTCATCGAAGCACAGCTCCGCAGATCCCGACTGACATGACCTGATGTTAGTCGTTGAGCCCGCCCTGTCCATGTCGAACGCATAGTAAAGAGGCCGGCTGCGTAACAGCCGGCCTCTTTGAAATCGATCAATATCACAGCGATAGTTACGCGATGCCGTCGACTGTCGTCTCGCCGTCATCCGGGCGCTGCTCAAAGCAGCGACAGCTTGTTTGCCGTATTTTCCAGTACCTCGGCGACGAAATCGGAGACCGAATTCTCGATCGGCGCCGCTTTCGCGATCGTCTGAATGATCATCTCCACAAAGGCTGGCATCGCCATTTTCGTTATTCGATGGTGCAATATACGTGCTGCCATTTGGTTCCGGCTGAGACTTCTTCATTCCATTTCCGACTTAGGAACATCCCCAACGGTGGTGGATTGCCCTTTACGGAGGAGGAGAACGAGCAATGCCAAAATATCATTTCGAGATTGTCGATGGTTTCCGACTGGAGGACCCCGTAGGTCTGGATTGTAGCGACGACACGCAAGCCAGGGATGTGGCCAAGAATATTGCTCATCAAATCGCAGTTGATATCGCAGGCGACAGTGACCGGAAGGTCGTCGTCATCGATGACAACGGCGATGAAGTCTACAAGACGAAGATCAAGCCCTGACGCGGCGTGACCTATGCTCATAACAAAAGCAATGGAACTATACTTTCTCAGGAACATCCCTCTATCAGTGCCGTTGTACGGCGGGCAATGCATCGCGAGGAGAACCAAGATGAACAACCGTTTATTGATGAGCGTCGCCGCTGCTGCACTGATTGCGGGTTCGGGTTTCGCTAGCGCGCAAAATCCCGGCGGCGCAGGAGCCGCAACGTCGGGTGGTGGCGCTGCCGGAATGACCCGTGACGCACCGGCGGGCGGTGCTGCGCGTAGCGGCGCAACAAGTGCGCCCGCAGGCGGCGCGGCTGCTGATCGTGCTGCGCCGGCCGAACGCAACGCACCCGTCAACAAGGACGAAGCGACCGACACCACCAACAAGTCCGAGCAGAAGCCGGCGGTGAAGTCGACGCAGTCCGACGACAAGATGCAGCGTGACGACAAGCGTGCGACCGATTCGACCCATGACGGCGGAAAAGCCGGCAAGGACATGAAGGCCGATACCAAGGCTGGCGATACCAAGGCGGGTGCAGACACGAAGTCGACATCGACCGAGACCAAGTCGACCACCACTACCGGTCAGGCCGGCGCAGGCGCCAAGCTTACCACCGAGCAGCGCACCAAGGTCACCACGGTCATCAAACAGCAGAACATCCAGCCCGTGACCAATGTGAACTTCTCGATCTCGGTCGGCACCCGTGTGCCGCGCGAGGTCCGCTTCCACCCGCTTCCGGCTGAGATCATCACCGTCTATCCGGATTGGCGCGGCTACGAGTTCTTCCTGGTGCGCGATGAGATCATCGTCGTGAACCCGCGAACACTCGAGATCGTCGCAGTCCTCGATGCCTAAGGCGGCGCATCTGATGCAACACCCGGGCGGGCTCGAAAGGGTCCGCCCGTTTGCTATCCGGCACGCTCCGCCCCTGTCGTGAGCCGGCAGATTGCCGGAAATGGCGCCAGCGGCTTTAACCTTGGTTAATAAGCTTTTTCCATAGGTTCCACCGGGCTTTTTATGAATTAGGTGAGGTATTTGGCTGGGGGAACCGGGGCTCTAGAGGCTTCCCCTCCGCGGTTTGGTTACCTATAACCCCGGGCAGAACGGCGCCCACCCGCGCCCATTGCGATTGCCCGGGATGTCCGATGGCCAATACCACGACCAACACCATCTACGTGCTCAACGGCCCCAACCTCAACCTGCTCGGAATCCGCGAGCCGGACACCTATGGGCATGCAACTCTGGCTGATGTCGAGAAGCTCTGCGCAGCCGCCGCCGCGCAATATGGCCTGACCGCGGATTGCCGGCAGTCCAATAGCGAGAGCGAGCTTATCGGCTATATCCATCAGGCCCGCGAGAAACACGTGGCCGGCATCGTGATCAATGGCGGCGCTTACTCGCACACCTCGATCGCGTTGCATGACGCCATTGTCGGCGTGCGCATTCCCACCGTGGAAGTGCATGTCAGCAACGTCTACACCCGCGAAAGCTTCCGCCACCATTCCTTCATCGCCAAGGCAGCCTTTGCCAGCCTCTGCGGCTTCGGCATCGAAGGCTATCGCCTTGCCATCAGCGGCCTTGCCGCAAAAATCGGTGCCAACGCCATCGCGTGACGCGCCCGCTTCGCTCTTTATTCGTCTTTCACTTCAGACATTGGATTTCCCATGGCCCGCAAGCCTGACGACACACAGACCGCCACGCCGCAAGCCAGCAACGATAGCGGCATGATCCGCGAACTGGCGCTGCTGCTGGATGAAACCAACCTCACGGAGATCGAGGTCGAGCGCGCCGGTCTGCGCGTGCGCGTCGCGCGGAATATCAGCGTTGCTGCCGCTGTGCCCGCTTATGCGCCCGCACCGGCTGCTGCACCCGCGCCTGTCGCCGCAGCTGCTGCCGCACCGGCCGCCGCCGACATGACCAAGCATCCCGGCGCTGTGCCCTCGCCGATGGTCGGCACGGTCTACCGTGCCCCGGAGCCCGGCAAGCCGGCCTTCATCGAAGTCGGCACCAAGGTTGCTGCCGGACAGACTCTGGTCATTATCGAGGCGATGAAGACCATGAACCAGATCCCGGCGCCGCGAGCCGGTACCGTAACGCAGATCCTGATCGAAGACGGCTCGCCGGTCGAATACGGTGAAGCGCTGGTCATCATCGAGTAACACCACAACGTCCTCTGACTTCGGAACGCCATGTTCGAGAAAATCCTGATCGCCAACCGCGGCGAGATCGCATTGCGCATCCTGCGGGCCTGCAAGGAGCTCGGCATCGCGACCGTGGCCGTGCATTCGACTGCGGATGCCGACGCCATGCATGTGCGCCTCGCCGACGAGAGCGTCTGCATCGGCCCGCCGGCGTCGAAAGACAGCTACCTCAACATCCCGTCGCTGCTCGCCGCCTGCGAGATCACCGGCGCCGATGCGGTGCATCCCGGTTACGGCTTCCTGTCCGAGAATGCGCGCTTCGCCGAGATCCTCGCCGACCATAATCTGAAGTTCATTGGCCCCAAGGCCGAGCACATCCGCCTGATGGGCGACAAGATCGAAGCCAAGAAGACCGCCAAGCGGCTTGGCATTCCCGTGGTGCCCGGCTCCGACGGCGGCGTCGGCCCCGAAGACGATGCCATAGCCATCGCCCGCGAGATCGGCTTCCCGGTCCTCGTCAAGGCAGCGGCCGGCGGCGGCGGCCGCGGCATGAAGGTCGCGCAGACCGAAGCCGATCTGCTGATGGCGCTGTCCACTGCCTCGAACGAGGCCAAGGCCGCGTTCGGCGACGCGTCGGTCTATCTCGAAAAGTATCTGACCAGGCCGCGCCACATCGAAATCCAGGTGCTGGGCGATGGCCGCGGCGGCGCGCTGCATCTCGGCGAACGCGACTGCTCGCTGCAGCGCCGGCACCAGAAGGTCTGGGAGGAAGGCCCCTCGCCGATCCTGTCACCGGAAGCGCGCGCCAGGATCGGCGGCATCTGCGCCAAGGCGATGCAGGACATGCAGTATCTCGGCGTCGGCACCATCGAATTCCTCTACGAGGACGGCGAGTTCTATTTCATCGAAATGAACACCCGCATCCAGGTCGAGCATCCCGTCACCGAGATGATCACCGACATCGATCTCGTGCTCGAGCAGATCCGCATCGCTGCCGGCGGCGACCTGCCTTGCACCCAGGAAGAGGTCAACATCATCGGCCATTCTATCGAGTGCCGTATCAATGCCGAGAACCCGGAGACCTTCCGGCCCTCGCCCGGCACGATCACCCAGTATCACGCCCCCGGCGGCCTCGGTGTCCGCATCGATTCCGCGGTCTATCAGGGCTACAAGATCCCGCCCTATTACGACTCGCTGGTGGGCAAGCTGATCGTCCACGGCAAGAACCGGCCGGAATGCCTGATGCGGCTGCGCCGGGCCCTGGACGAGATCGTAGTGGACGGCGTCGAGACGACCCTGCCGCTGTTCCGGGCCCTGGCCCGGGAAAGCGACATTATCGAGGGCGACTACCACATCCACTGGCTGGAACAGTATCTCGCGGGCAAGCCTCCCAAGACCTGAAGTATTTGGCAGCAGGCTGGAACCAATCGCCTCCATCCGCGTTTCAGTGCTGCCGGGAGCCGTCCGGCGGCGGGGGCCATATTGAAGTTCAGTCTGCAATCCAAGCGAGTATTACGTGACCGCTGACGCCGCCCGCAGGCGAGCGCTCTGGCAAATCCTGCTGCTCTTGGCGGGATTGCTGGTGCTTGCCGCCATCAGCGCCGCCTCCGTCATCCTGGTAAACCAGGCACGTGACGATTCCAGATGGGTGGTCCACACCGTCGAAGTCCAGAACCAGATATCGAACCTGCTGCTGGAAATCCGCCGCGCCGAAAGCGCCACGCGGGCCTATCTGCTATCCACCGGTCCGCAGTTTCTGTCTGAATACGAAACCTCGGCGGCGGCCATCCTGCCAGCCGTCGACAGACTGGTCAGCCTGGCCAACGACAATCCGGCCCAGGTCGCCAACACCGTCAAACTGCGCGCAGCCGTCGAGCAGCGACTGGCGGAATTCGCCAGGGGTATCGACCGCATCAAGAACAACGACGTCCAGTCGAGCATCGATATCCTGCGCCGCGGCGATGCCAATCAGGCCGTTCAGGACATCGCCAATATCACCCGCGCGATGCGCGCCGAAGAAGGCCGCCTGTTCGTCGAACGGACCCGAACAGCAGACCAGAGCCAGCAATGGGCCTCGTGGGTCACCGTGGCAGGCTCCGGCCTGGTAGTGCTCCTGGCGGCGCTGTCGATCTTCCTCGTGCGCCGCTCGTCAAACGCCCGCGATGAGGCGGAGGCCAGGTTGCGCGACAGCAACATCGACCTCGAAGCCGCCGTTGAGGAGCGCACCGCCGACTTGCGCGAGGCCAACGACGAGCTGCAGCGCTTCTCCTATATCGTCAGCCACGACCTGCGCTCGCCGCTGGTTAACATCATGGGCTTCACGAGCGAGCTCGAGGAGCTGCGCGGCGACATCTTCAGGCGCATCGCGACGCTCGCCAATGCAGAGCCGGTCGTGGCCGATGTGAACGGCGAATTGCCGGAGCCGGCGCTGCCCGAACAGGACAAGCAACTCTCCGCCGATTTCACCGAAGCGCTCGGCTTCATCAAATCGTCGATCGGCAAGATGGACCGCCTGATCAGTGCCATCCTCAATCTGACCCGCGAGGGCCGGCGCGAATTCAAGCCCGTCAAGATCGACACCCGCGAACTCATCGAAGGCATCGCTTCCACCGTAGCGCATCAGGCAGCCGAGACCGAAACCCAGATCCGCATCGAGCCATTGCCTGACATCGAGAGCGATCGTCTCGCAATGGAACAGATCTTCGGCAACCTGATCGACAATGCGCTGAAATATCTGAAGCCCGGCACCCCTGGCGACATTCTCGTCAAGGGCCGCACCAAGATGGGCTTTGCGATCTTCGAGATCATCGACAACGGCCGCGGCATCGATCCCCGAGATCATCAACGCATCTTTGATCTTTTCCGCCGTGCGGGTACACAGGACAAGCCCGGCCAGGGCATCGGACTGGCCCATGTGCGCGCTTTGGTGCGACGAATGGGCGGCACCATGTCGGTGTCATCGGAACTCGGCAACGGCAGCAACTTCACCGTCACGCTGCCGGCCAGATGGACGGGGCATAACCGGGATAAACAAACATGAGTAAGCCAGTCACCATCATTATGATCGAGGACGACGAGGGTCACGCCCGTCTGATCGAACGCAATATCAGGCGCTCGGGTGTCAATAATGAGATCATCCCGTTCACCAACGGTACAGACGCCGTCAACTATCTGTTCGGCAAGGATAGCACTGGCCTCGATCACAAGGGCGAAGCCCTGCTTATCCTGCTCGACCTCAACCTGCCCGACATGACCGGGATCGATATCCTGAAGCGTGTCAAAGAGAACGAATTTCTCAAATGCGCGCCCGTCGTGGTCCTCACCACCACCGACGACGCGCAGGAAATCAAGCGCTGCTACGAATTGGGCTGTAACGTCTACATCACCAAGCCCGTGAACTACGAGAGCTTCGCCAACGCGATCCGCCAACTCGGTCTGTTTTTCTCCGTCATTCAGGTTCCGCAAGCGTCCACATGATATCTGCGACGACGCCAACGCTGCTGTATATCGATGACGACGCAGGTCTTGCGCGGCTGGTGTCGCGCGGCCTGACGCGGCAGGGCTTTGGCGTCGAGCATTGCGACAATGGCGAAGCCGGGATCGAACGGATCAAGCAGGGTGGCATCGACGTCATCGCGCTCGATCAGTACATGCCGGGCCTCGATGGGTTAGAAACGCTTGAGCAGATCCAGAAGCTGCCCTCGCCGCCCCCGGTGGTGTTCGTCACGGCGTCGCAGGACAGCAAGATCGCCGTCACCGCCCTCAAGGCGGGTGCCGCCGACTATCTGGTGAAGGACACCCAGGGCGACTTCCTGCCGCTGCTGCATGTCGCCTGCACGACCGCCATCAAACAAGCCCTGATATCAAAGGCACGCGACGACGCCGAAGCCGAAGTCCACGCGTCGCGCGATCGTTATGCAGCCCTCGCGGCCGAGCGCGAAGTGTTGCTGCGCGAGGTCAATCACCGCGTCGGCAACTCGCTGCAGATCATCGCCTCACTGCTGCATCTGCAGGCCAACTCAACCAACGAAGATCACGTCAAGGTGGCGCTGACCAACGCCATGGGCCGGGTCGCCGCCGTGGCGCAGGTCCATCGCCGGCTGTACACCTCGCACGACCTCAACAGCGTGCTGCTCAATCAGTATCTCGAAGCCCTGCTGGAAGATCTCCGCCGCTCGGCCGAGGGCAACCGGATGTCGCGCCTGACGCTGAAAGCCGAATCTGTCGAGATCGATCCGGACCGCGCCGTAGCCATCGGCATCATCGTCAACGAGCTGGTGATGAACGCCGTCAAATACGCCTATCCCGACGGAGCCGGCCCGATCCATGTCGTGCTCACCGCGCAGGGCGACCAGCTCGAACTGTCGATCACTGACGATGGCGTCGGCCTCAACGTGAAAGTCGACCCGCGCTCCACCGGCATGGGCCAGCGCATCGTCAATGCCATGGCCAGCAAGCTCGAAGCTTCCGTCGAACGCGATCCCGACCATACCGGCACGCGTATCGTGCTGCGGTTCTGCGCCGTCACCAAGCCCGCGGCCAAGCCGCCTGTGAGCTCTGCCGGCTAGGCCTGCCTGCGCTGCGGCCGCGCCTTAAACACTCCCAACCTGCACAAATATGCCGCGCCCGTTCGCCTTGCGCGGCTCCATCACGTGCCTAGACTGCACCTTTCAGCTGCTGATATTTTCCTTCCTTTCCGGACCTCGGATTTCATATGCGCTGCCTTGTCGTAGCCGATCTCCACTATTCGCTGCCCCAGTTCGACTGGTTGTTGAGCGTTGCCTCGCAATTCGACCTCGTGATCTTCGCCGGTGACGCGCTCGACGTCGCATCGGTCGTGGACGTCCGTGCGCAGATCCTGGTAGTGAAGAAGTATCTCGGCCTGCTTGCCCAACGCACCAAGGTGATCCTGTGCTCTGGCAATCACGATCTCGACGAACGCAACGATGAAGGCGAGAAGATCGCGCGATGGGTTGGCGATGTCAGACAACTCGGCATTGCCTGCGATGGTGACAGCCTCGCCATCAGCGATACGTTATTTACGGTCTGCCCGTGGTGGGACGGTCCGCTGGTTCAGCAGCGCATCGCGCAGCAACTCAACGAAGCATCCGCACAAAACGCAAAACGCTGGATCTGGGTCCATCATGCGCCGCCGACCAATTCACCCACAAGCTGGGGCGGCAAGCGTTACTTCGGCGATGTCGAACTGGTGCAATGGATCGAGGCGCATCGGCCCGCGATGGTGATCTCCGGCCATGTGCATGAATCTCCGTTTGTCAAAGACGGCTCATGGTACGACCGGATTGGCGAGACCTGGGTGTTCAATGCAGGTCGCCAGTTCGGTCGGCCGCCGACTTACATCGTGCTCGACCTCGATGACGGCACAGCATTCTGGCTATCGGCGGAAGGCGCTGACCATATAGACCTGAACGCTCCACTGCAGCGTCCGGCGTTGCCGATCAAGACCGCGCCCGCATGGCTCACATCCGTGGATCGTTTTGTCGATCCGAGCCCCGATCCGAACCTGGTGACACCTTCGTTGGCGACAGGTTGACCATGTTGTCCAAGAGCTCGCCGACCATCGACAGATGCGTACCATGGCCGGCATATTGCTGCTTGATATCGGCAAGATAGCTCGTCGCCACATTGAGCCGCTGCGCCAGCAGCCGCGCGATCATCAGCGCGACGGTCGGGTGATCCCGCAAGAAATCCGTCGCATTCTCGAATTCATAGACTTGCGTCTCCATCGCGGCGCGCACGGTCGCGGTATGCGGCTGTTCGAGGAGCACCGACATTTCACCGACCACAGCACCGGGTTCGGTCAAACTCGCAACCACCGTGTCGCCCTTGACGACATCGAGCTGCCCTTCAATCAGCACGAACAAATGCCCGCTGGTCTGTCCTTCCCGGATGATCGTATCGCCCGCTGCAACGCGGTGCTTCACGCCATCGCTGCAATGATCCAGAACGGCGCGCATATCAGGCACTCCAACATGGTTGATAAAGCGTATGCTCGCCGTGACGATCGCGTGACACAAGGCCCGAACACGCTGAAATTGTCGGCAACCGGCGCATATTGGGTGGGCCGGAGCTTGCGAGACATCCCGTGCCGGCTACCGCGTCTTTCTCCCTGTTGCATTTATTCGGGAGATAGTTATAGTTAGTTGCTTCCTTAGCAATAAGGCCCGTCCTGTCAGGCGGGCCGTTGCCATTTTAGGGGGCCTTTGCGATGAGCCGTTCCAACCGGATCGATCATATTCGCCTGACGTCGCATCCTGCGCCGGGCGCCAAGCATCACTTCCCGATCCAGTGGGGCGCACCCTCCGCACGCGAACGCGGGCCGGTCATCGGCACCGTCTCCCGCCCGCAGGACCGCAACGTCATCGGCACCCATGGCGGCTCCTATTCGGTCTATCGCGCGCTCGCGGTTTCATCCGGCGCACTTGATCCGCTGAAGCGCCCCGACCTCACAAACACCCATCCCGCTGCTGTCGTCGGGCCTTTCGGACAATGGACCGATCCCGAGAAGATCGTATCGCTCGATCCCTGGGGTCATCTCGTTGCCGAGAACTTTGCGCCCGAGATCGCCGAAGGGATCGATATCCGCCCGAGCATTGCGATCACCAAGGCGCGGCTCGATCTGCCCGAGCTGCAGGCCGCGATCGCTGGCGGTCGCCTCAAACACGACGGCGAGGTCGTGCATGCCAATGGCAGCGTCTCCGTGGTCAAGATCGCTATCGATCCCGTGTGGTATCTGCCCGGTCTCGCCAAGCGTTTTGATACCAGCGAGAATAATCTGCGCCGCCAGCTGTTCGAACAGACCGCCGGCATGTTTCCCGAACTGGTGACGCGGCCTGACCTGCAGGTGTTCCTGCCGCCGATCGGCGGGACTACCGCCTATCTGTTCGGCGACGTCAGCAAGCTGCCGGATCACACCACCAAGATCACCTGCCGCGTCCATGACGAGTGCAACGGCTCCGACGTATTCGGCTCCGATATCTGCACCTGCCGCCCCTATCTCATTCACGGCATCGAGGAATGCGCGCGCGCCGGTCAGTCCGGCGGGCTCGGCATCATCATCTACAACCGCAAGGAAGGCCGCGCGCTCGGCGAGGTCACCAAATTCCTCGTCTACAACGCACGCAAACGCCAGGAGGGCGGCGACGCCGCTGCGCAGTATTTCGAACGCACCGAATGCGTTGCCGGCGTGCAGGATGCGCGCTTCCAGCAGTTGATGCCGGATGTGGTGCACTGGCTCGGCCTCAAGCGCATCGATCGCTTCATTTCCATGAGCGACATGAAGCATGACGCGTTGACCAGTCAGGGCGTCGAGATCGTCGAGCGCGTGCCGATCCCCGACGACATGATCCCAGCCGATGCGCATGTGGAGATCGCCGCCAAGAAAGCGGCCGGCTACTTCACACCGGACCCGGTGACGCCGCAGGACCTGATCGACTCCGTCGGTCGCGGGCTTGAGAAGTATTGAGATATCAGCAGTGAATCCCCAGACCCCGGAATCCTCTGCCGCCCTCTCCTTGCTGTCAGCCCACGCCGTACGCACCCGTGCGCAGCGCATGCTGACCCTCGGCCTCGACGACAAACTGCCGAACTTCCGCATCGATCTCACGCGCATGGACGACGTGATCAACCTGGTGCTGGATACGACGCGCGCCTCCTATCCGTCGCTCGATGTCCCGTTCCATTCGCGCTGGCGTCACTTCGTCAATGCCGGCGACAATCGCTGGGCCGATATCGCGGACGGTATTTCATGGCCTGATCGCGCAGCACGCGGGCGCGCGGAATTCGATCTCGCCATCACCAGCGTGTTCCTCGATGCCGGGGCTGGTCCAACCTGGCGCTATACCGATCCCCAAACCGGCGCGGCTATCGGCCGCTCCGAAGGTCTCGGTCTCGCGAGCCTCGCGATGTTCGCTGGCGGCACGTTCTCTGCCGATCCCGCACAGCCACTGCGCGCCGATGCCAGCAAGCTCGCAGAGCTCGACGTCAGCGATCTCAAGCGTGGCATGCAGGTCTCCGACACCAATCCAATGGTTGGCATCGACGGCCGCGCCGATCTGCTGCGCCGGCTTGGCGAACACGTAGCGTCGAAGCCCGATGTGTTCGGCACGAAGGATACGCCGCGGCCCGGCGGATTGTTCGACCGCCTGGCATCGCTGGCTGACAATGGCCGCCTGCCCGCCCCCACCATCCTCTCGGAACTGCTGCTGCAGCTCGGCCCAATCTGGCCGTCACGGCTGACGCTCGACGGCATCGCGCTCGGTGATTGCTGGAAGCATCCAGCGATGACGACCTCGGATGCGACGAGCGGCCTTGTGCCCCTGCACAAGCTGTCGCAATGGCTGGCCTATTCGCTGATCGAGCCACTGCAGACCGCAGGCGTCGATGTGACCGATATCGACGGCCTCACGGGACTGGCCGAATATCGCAATGGTGGCCTTTTCGTTGACGGTGGCGTCCTGAAATTCCGCGATCCCGCTGACGCCACGCGTGAGCACGACGTATCGTCGCCGCTGGTGGTGGAATGGCGGGCACTGACCGTGGCGCTACTTGACCGCGTCGCCGGCGGCCTGCGACAAAGACTGAAGCTCGACGCGACGTCGCTGCCGTTGGCCAAGGTGCTCGAAGGTGGCACATGGGCCGCCGGCCGCATTCTGGCGCGCGAGCGCCGCGAGGATCATTCGCCGCCGGTGAAGGTCATCAGCGACGGCACGGTTTTCTAGATCAAAGACGGTTTTACACTCTCGCAACGGATGAGGTTCATGGACGGCGTCACGATCGTTAATCACCCGCTGGTGCAGCACAAGCTGACGCTGATCCGCGACAAGAACCGCTCGACCAAGGGCTTTCGCGAACTGCTCAACGAAATCGGCATGCTTCTGTGCTACGAGGTGACGCGCGACCTTCCGCTCACCGATCTCGAGATCGAAACGCCGATCATGAAAATGACCGGCAAGGAAATCGCCGGCAAGAAACTTGTATTTGCGCCGATCCTTCGCGCAGGCCTCTCTTTCGTCGAAGGCATGATCGGCCTCGTCCCGTCAGCGCGTATCGCGCATATCGGTCTCTATCGCGATCCCGAAACATTTGTGGCCGTGGAATACTTCTTCAAGGCCCCGACCAATCTCGACGAGCGCCTGGTGATCGTGATCGATCCGATGCTGGCAACGGCGAATACGGCGGTGGCTGCCATCGATCGCATCAAGGAACGCGGCGCCAAGGATATCCGCTTCGTTTGCCTGCTGGCAGCGCCGGAAGGCATTGAACGTCTGCGCGGCTATCATCCGGACGTCCCGATCTGGACCGCGGCGATCGACGACCGGCTGAACGAGCACGCCTATATCGAGCCGGGTCTCGGTGACGCTGGTGACCGTGCTTACGGCACCAGGTAGCGAGGTGCACCGACACGCGGGCGCCTCCCGCCACGCGACACTTCCTTGGACTGTGGCTCAGTTGATCATCAGCAGCCAGGGCATTACGACCAGCAGCAAGCCGGCGAAATAGATCAACCCGAAGATCAGGCCGAACTTCCAGAAGTCGGCCTTGCCGATATAGCCGCTGCCAAAATACATCGGTGCCGGTCCGGTGGCATAGGGCGAGATCACGCCCATCAGGCCAAGCGAATAGATGCAGAGCAATGTCAGAGTCGACATCGGGATTCCGGGAATGCTCGACCCCACCGCCAGCACGACAGGCAGCATCGCCGCCGCGTGCGCCGTAATGCTCGAGAAAAAATAGTGGATCCAGAAGAAGATCGAGACCAGCAGGATCATCGCGATGGTCGGGCTGAATGTGGCGAGCGGAGCCGCCAGGCCGGCGGCAGCCCATTTGATGAAGCCGATGTCGTTGAGGCCGGATGACAACGTCAGCAGCGATGTGAAGTAGAAAAACACCTCCCACGCTGCTTTCTCGGCGATGATGTCGGAAAACGTGATGACGCCGGTGACGAGCATCAGCGAGATCACAACGAACACCACCATGGTCGCATTGATGAAGTTCGAACCGAGGCCAGGTAGCGAGATGTCGGGATTGGATCCGGTGATCCACAGGAACATCGCAAGCACGACCAGTCCAGCCATGATCCATTCACTGCGCGACAACGCCCCCATCGACGCGAGTTCGCTCGCGCTCCACGCCACGATCTCCGGGCTTTCTTTCACCTCCGGTCGGCAAATTGCGTAGCTCAGCAGTGGCAGAAGCAAAATCAGCGGCACGCCGAGCGGCGCGAAGCCGATGAACCACTGTGACCAGCCGACGTCCACGCTCACGATCTTCTTGGCGATGCTCAGCGCCGCCGCATTGGGCGCAAGCGCGGTGAGGAACATCGAACTCGTCACCGCGGTCGCCGCGAAGGCGGTCCACATCACGTAGGTTCCGATCCTGCCGGCTGTCGGACCCGGCTCCGATCCGTAGATCTTCGGGATGTTGCTGACAATCGGATAGACCGTGCCGCCGCTACGCGCGGTGTTCGATGGCGTCGCCGGCGCGAGAACAAGATCGGACAGCGCAACGGCGTAACCCAGTCCCACCGTGTTGCGCCCGAGGCCGCGAACCAGCAGCAATGCCAGACGCCTGCCAAGGCCGCTCTTGCGATAACCGATCGAGAACACGAAGGCGCCGACGATCAGCCATACCGTGCTTTCGGAGAATCCGCTCAGCATCCAGCGCAGCGACTTGTTGGGATCGTGTTCGACATATCCCATCACGCCCGCAAAGGTCAGACCGATCAGACCAACCGCGCCAACAGGCATGGATTCCAGGATCAGGCCGGTAATCACCGCAGCGAAAACGGCAAAATAATGCCACTGATTAGCGACAAGCCCTGCCGGAATTGGGATGACGTACAGCACCAGCCAGACAGCGAGAGGTGCAATCTTCTTCCAGCTCAGCGACACAGCTTCTCCCCCGACAAACCGACCTGCCGTACCTGCGACAATACGTCCGGCAACGTAACACCAGTTGTTGCCCGGCGAGCAACCGCCAACGCGATCTGCGCTGCATGTATCACCATCTTAGAGCGCGCCTCTCTTTCCTTTCGCATCCGCAACATACGTCGCGCTGGCATGCAGCCGGGCCACGCGCGGCGTTGCGCCGGCAGCCCCGCACGCGACATGGAGCGGCAGGAAATGCTCGTCTATCGGATGGGTTTCTTCACCGCATGGGGAGCAAGCCGACGACAGGTCATGCGTGAAAGCTGCTACAGCCGGTCATCGGCACATTGCGTGTGCGTAGCTCGCCGGTGCGTACAGTCAGGCGACACTCTCAGGCTGGATCAGCCGCCACCACGATTGGGGACATCCATGGCCTCTATTCTTGCCAAGCCGCCCTGGCAACCGTCCCGGGATGTCAGCGCGCCGAACTAACGCGCTTTTCCTCGCCGCTATGCGACGGCACGGATTGGCTGTCGACCACGGCACGCCCCTGCGTGATCAGCCGCGCGCCGCGCTGATCCAGCGTGTGGATCCACAGCCAGTTGATCGCAACCGCAAGACGATTACGCAGCCCGATCAGGAAGTAGATATGGGCGATGCCCCAGATCCACCACGCCAGCGCGCCGCGCAGTCTGACGCGGCCGAAGTCGATCACGGCGAGCTTCTTGCCGATCTGTGCGAGACTGCCGTCGTGCGAATAGCGAAACGGTGCGGGCGTCTCGTCGCGCAAACGTTGTTTGATTGCTGACGCCACATAGCGCCCTTCCTGCTTTGCTGCCGGGGCAATGCCAGGTACCGGCTTGCCATCAGGGGCAGCAACGCTCACGGTATCACCGACAGCGAATATCTCGGGATGCCCCGGCACTGTGAGATCCGGATTGACCTGCAGACGCCCGGCGCGATCAGCGGCAACGCCCAACCATTCGGCAGCCGGCGACGCGCGCACGCCTGCCGCCCAGATGATCGTCCTGGCGCCGAGGGCCCTGTCGCCATAGACAACGCCATCGATGTTGCAATCCGACACGGCATGTCCGAGCGCGACTTCGACGCCGAGCTTCTCCAGCGAGCGTTGCGCATAGGCCGACAGGTCCTCCGGAAATCCAGCGAGCACGCGTGTCCCCGCCTCGATCAGCACCACGCGCGTCTCGCGCGTATTGATATTGCGAAAATCTTCCGGCAGCGTCACCCGCGCGAGCTCCGCGATGGTGCCGGCGAGTTCGACACCAGTCGGTCCGGCGCCGATAATCACGAAGGTCAGCAGTGCCGCACGCTTGACGGGATCGCTCTCGCGTTCGGCACGCTCAAAGGCCGTGAGAATACGGCGGCGCAGCGTGGTCGCATCTTCCAGCGTCTTGAGGCCCGGCGCGAACGGCTCCCATTCATCATGGCCGAAATAGGCGTGGCCGGCACCCGTGGCGAGCACCAGTGTGTCATAGGGCAGCGTCTGCCCGTCATCGAGCAGCACCCGGCGCGCCGCCGCATCCACGCCCGTCACGGTGCCGAGCAATGTCGTCACATCCTTGCGTCCACGCAACAGATAACGGATCGGCCAGGCGATCTCCGACGTCGCCAGCGACGCGGTAGCGACCTGATACAGCAGCGGCTGAAACAGATGATGATTGCGGCGATCGACAATGGTGATGCTGACATCGGCACCGGTCAGCCGATACACGGTCTCCAGCCCGCCGAAGCCGGCGCCAACAACGACCACGCGATGAGGTGTTGTCGTTCTGGTCGATGCCTTGCCGTCGATTGTCACGATATTCGTCATGGTGAACAGGCTCCCTGCCTGCATCCTGGTAGCTATGCCCGCCATCCGAACAATCAAGCAACAATCGGGCGCACCAGGCCGGTTGTTGAGCGGTTCCAGATTGATCAGCCCGCGTTGGCATCAGTGTGCCCTGCGCCGCCAGGACTGATCCAATAAGTAAGCCAAATACCGGGCATAAGCATTGGTTGGTTCGTGGTTCCGATCCTCCGAGGCACCCTCAATCCGCTCAGCACCTGTCGAGCGCAGAGACCGTCGCCCAGGCCGCCTCGGCCTGCTATGCTGGCCGCATGAGCTCACGCGACTCCGCCTCTTCCGAGGTCACGCCCGAACTGCTGCTGCGTGCCTATGCCTGCGGCATCTTCCCGATGTCGGAAAGCGCCGACGATCCCGGCCTGTTCTGGGTCGAGCCCGAGATGCGCGGCGTCATTCCGCTGGATCGGTTTCGCATCAGCTCGCGCCTCGCCCGCACCGTGCGCTCCGACGTATTCACCGTGACCGTCAACACCGCCTTCAAGCGCGTGATGGCCGAATGCGCCGCGCCAAAGCCGGGCCGCGAGGACACCTGGATCAACACGCGTATCCGCGACCTCTATGGCGAGCTCCATGAGATGGGCCACGCCCACAGCGTCGAGATCTGGCAGGACGACACGCTGGCCGGTGGGCTCTATGGCGTATCGCTCGGCCGTGCCTTCTTCGGCGAGAGCATGTTTCACCATGCACGCGATGCCTCGAAGGTGGCACTCGTGCATCTGGTCGCGCGGCTGATCGCCGGCGATTTCAAGCTGCTCGACACCCAATATGTCACCGATCATCTGCTGAGCTTCGGCGCACAGGAAGTGCCGCGCGCGCGTTATCGCAAGCTGCTCGACGCATCGCTCGACGGCATTGCGGAATTCGACAGACTGCCGATGGATTTCCCGCTCAAGGGCGCGACGGTGCTGGACATCATCGCGGGACGGAACGGCGCCTCTTAAGACGCGCCGTAGTAGACGCGCCGTAGTGCTTACTGCCGGAACGCCGGGAAGCCCGGCGGTGGCTGCAGGGGCTGCTGCTGGGCGCGCGGCTGCTGTTTCGGCGGCGCGCGCTTCTGGGCCGGCGGCGGCGCACGCGGTGCGTCGGGCTGTGTCGTCGCAACCGTGGCTTCCGGCTGCTTACAGTCGGTCAGCCAGATGTCGTAGATCGGGTGCTCGACGCCGTGCAGGCCCGGACTGGCCGCAAACATCCAGCCTGAGAAGATGCGCTTCACTTCGCCCTGCAGCGTGATTTCGTCGACCTCGACGAAAGCGTCGGTATTCGCCGCCTCGGTCGCCGGACGCGTGTAGCAGGCATCGGTCTTCACGCGGAGCGCGCCGAACTGCACGGTCTCGCCGATATCGGCGTCGAAATTGATGATGCGGCCGGTGATCTTGTCGAGGCCCGAGAAGCTGGCCTTCTTGTTGACGATCTTCTGCGCCGGCGGCTCGGTGACGACTTCGTCGCCGGGTTGCAGCGTGGCAGGCGTCGGCGGCGCCACCTTCGGCGGCTGACGGCCACCGGGAGTGGCGGCAGGTGGCGCGTTGGCCACGCCGGGCTGTTGCTGCCCTGGCGCGGCCGGCTGCTGGGCCTGTCCCTGCCCCGGCGGGTTCTGCGGAACGATGGTGGTGTTGCTGCCGGGCGGCGGCGCCAGCGGCTGCGACTGCACGGCGCCGGGCGGCGGTGCGCCCATGCCGGGACGGGTCGGCAACAGACGGCCCTGCGGCAGTTCCGGCACCTCTTCCTCGTCGTCCATGGGCGGCGGGGGTTGCTGGCCACGCGGCACCGCCCCCGGCGGCCGTGGCGGCGTGTCGCCGAACAGCGGACCGAACTGCGCCTGCACAGGTGCAGGCGACAGTGAGGTGGCGGCCAGAAGGGCCGCAAATCCGGCAATGGTCAGGGTTCGCAACATGCGGCGCGGCTCAATCGAGAATCAGGCTCGCGACATTGTAGGAGAATGGCCGCGTAATCGCCTCCGGTTAACACGCCGAATGCGGCGGCGAAAGGGCACCCTGCTCCCCATACCGCCCGGCTGGTCAGGTCATTCTCCCCGTGAAATAGTCCACATCAGGCAGGCGCGCGATGCGCGACCGGCCATCAATCCGGAACAAACCGGAGCATGGGGAGAGCGTTCAATATGGCTGACGGAATCCGTCTGGACGGCAGGGTAGCCGTCGTTACCGGCGCGGCCGGGGTGATCGGCACCGAGACCATCCAGTTGCTGGCGGCGCGCGGCGCCAGAATCGTCGCAGTGGATCGCGATGCCGGCGCATTGCAGCGCGCGGTCGAACAACTCCCCGCTTCCGCCGAAGCATCGGCACTCACCGCCGACGTCACCAGCGAGGAAGACGTCATCGGCTATGTCGCCGCCGCCGTGAAACGCTTCGGCACCATCGACATTTTCTACAACAACGCCGGCATCGAGGGCACGATCACGCCCATCGTGAAGATGTCGCTCACCGACTTCCGGCGAGTGCTCGACGTCAATGTGGTCGGCGTCTTTCTCGGCATGAAGCACGTGCTGCCGGTGATGCTGAAGGCCAACAAGGGCTCGATCATCAACACCGCGTCCATCGCCGGCGTCATCGGCTCGGCCGAAGTCGCCGTCTACAGCGCCAGCAAACACGCAGTGATCGGCCTCACCAAGAGCGCGGCGCAGGAATGCACCGGCACCAATGTTCGAGTGAACTGCGTTTGCCCCGGCCTGATCGACAGCCGCATGCTGAGTGCGATTGTGGATGCCCGCGTCGGCCGCGGCGCGCCTGCCCCGGTCGAGAAGGTCGTCGATCGCGTGCCGCAGCGCCGGCTCGGCCTCGCCCGGGAAGTCGCGCCAATCGTGGCCTTCCTCGCCTCCGACGATGCGAGCTACGTCACCGGCTCCGCTTACACCGTCGATGGCGGCCGCACCTCCGCTTAAACATCAAGAAAACCAAGAGCAGATCACATGCCCGTTGTTCTCGATCCCGATGCCGCTGCCGTTCTCAACGTCTTTCGCGATGCCGGCCGTCCACCCTATGAGACGATCTCGCCGCAGGAAGCGCGCGAGTGGTATTTGAAAGCGCGCCCGGTCGCCAATCCCGAACCGCCGGAACTGGCGTCGGTGACATCCATGACGGTGCCCGGCCCGGCCGGCGCCATTCCCGTGCGCCTCTACACACCAAAGACCCTACGGAAAAAGGACGGCATGTCGCCGTGCCTGGTGTTCTTCCACGGCGGCGGCTGGGTGATCGGCGATCTCGATAGCCACGATGTGGTGTGTCGCATCCTCGCGCATGAAGGCGAGATGATCGTGATCTCGGTCGACTATCGCCTCGCGCCGGAGAACAAGTTTCCGGCAGCCATCGACGACGCCATCGCTGCGACGCGCTGGATTTCCGACAATGCCGTGCAGCTCAATGTGGATGCGAAGCAGATCAGCGTCGGCGGCGACAGCGCTGGCGGCAATCTCGCGGCCATCGTGACGATCGATGCACGCGACAATGGCGGACCCAAGCTCGCCGGCCAGTTGCTGATCTATCCCGCCACTGATTTTCGCATGAGCCATCCCTCGCACAGCGAACCGGAGACGAGCTGCCTGTTGACACATAACGTCATCCGCTGGTTCGCCGATCACTATCTCGCCAGCAAGTCCGACGTTGATAACTGGCGGGCCTCACCTGCCCGGATGGACAATCTGACAGGCCTGCCGCCAACCTATGTGCTGACCGCCGGCGCCGATCCGCTGCGTGACGAAGGCGACGAATATGCCAGACGCCTATCAGAGGCCGGCGTGGCCGTGACCTACAAGACCTATCCCGGCCAGTTTCACGGCTTCATCACCATGGGCAAGATCCTGCCCAAGGCAAACACCGCGCTCCATGAGATGGGGGAATGGCTTAAAGGGTTGGGCTAGCGCGCTGGCGGCGTCCCGGGAGCAATCGCAATGAAGAAGCCGGAGAAGATCGCACCCGGCGGTCCGGCCAGGGGCCGTTGCCTATGTGGCACGGTTCAGTTCGAAATCGATTTTCCGGCGCGCTGGGCGTGGCACGATCATTCCCGCGCAACACGGCAGGCGCATGGCGCCGCCTACGCCACCTATGTCGGCAGCTGGCGCAAGCGTTTCCGCGTCACTGCAGGCGAAGCGGAGATCACGCGCTTTGAAGACAAGGCGTCGGGAACCACCCGAAGCTTCTGCGCGCGATGCGGCACGCCGCTGTTCTACGAACGTGCCCGCTCGCCGCACATGGTCAACATTCCCCGCGCATTGTTCGGCAGCCGAACCGGCCGGCAGCCGCTTTATCATATCGGCATCGAGGAGTTGCAGGAGTGGACCTACACTGGCGAGCCGCTGGTCCCGCTTAAGGGTTTTCCGGGTGTCGTCTGGGAGCGTCCAGGACGAAAGAAGAAACGGACTCCAAACGACGAACCGTTCTAGGTTTTCAGTTTCCTGCGCTGCTGGACGGTTTGCTGCCGCGACGGAGCATGAGCCGGTCTCAGCCAGTCCGAATTGCCAAGCGCATGTTTCACGCAGTCATGGATGTGGGTGTGCAGCAGTTTTCGCGCCTTCGCGGAATCCCGTGCCAGCGCAGCATTCATCAATTCGCGGTGCTCGACCGCGGCCACCTCGCCGCGAAACACCACAGCCAGCATCTGATAGCGCAGATACTTGTCGTAAGCCGCGGACAGCGCATCGAGCAGCACCTGTGAGCCGCAGGCCGCGATCAGCGCGCGGTGAAATTGCCAGTCACACTGTTTCCAGGCCTCGGTCTTCGACTTGTCGCCGGCCAGCATGGCCTTTTCCATGGCGGACAGTTTGTGATGGGCGGAGACCACCAGCGCCTCCCAGTCGAGATCGCCTGATTTGAAAGACTGCTCGATGGCATGACCTTCCAGCAGTTCGCGCAATTCGGCGATCTGCTGGAATTCCGTGGCCGAGATCGACGTGACCTCGAAGCCGCGCTGGCCCTCTGCGACGACAAAGCCTTCCGAACACAAACGGTTCAGCGTCTCGCGCAGCGTCGAGACGCTGGTGCCATAGGCAACGCTCATCTTCTCCAGCTTCAGCTTCTGGCCGGGCTCAAGAGTGCCGAAAATCACGTCGTTGCGGATGCGCCGATAGGCGCTGTCGCCAACGGTTTCTGAGGCCCGGTCCGCAATGAGGGTATCCAGCATGAAAGGTCCTGGTGACGAGGAATGGTCGCGCTGCGCCACCATACATCACCCCGCGCCTCAGACACAAATCATCATAGATAACGTAAAATATCGGTTGATTTTTGTTTTGTCGTAGATGACGGTGACGCCAAGAAGTAAAAATACCATCCAAGGGAGCCTCAACATGTCCGTACACCCGAAGTCCGCCGTCTGGCTTGCCGCCATCGCCGCCACCCTCGCCATCGCCGGCGGCCCTGCATCCGCGCAGGTACAGGAGCGCACGATCCGCTGGGGTCACCTCAACAACACCGATCATCCCGTCAGCAAGGGCGTGCAGAAGTTCACCGAACTCGTCGCGGCCAAGAGCGGTGGCAAGATGAAGGTGCGCGAATATCCCGCCAACCAGCTCGGCTCGGAGATGCAGCAGCAGTCGGCATTGCGCGCCGGCACGCAGGAAATGCAGTCGCCCGCCACGACCTCGCTGGTCGGCATCGTCAAGGATTACGGGCTGATCGATTTCCCGTTCATCGTGTCGACGCCGAAGCAGGCCGACGCGCTGCTGGACGGCCCGCTCGGCTCGGCCCTGCTTGCCAAGCTGCCGGAGAAGGGTCTGATCGGTCTGGGCTACTGGGATCTCGGCTTCCGCAACGTCACCAACAGCCGCCGCCCGGTCACCAAGGGCGAGGATCTCGACGGCATCAAGATCCGCGTGATCCCGAACCCGGTCTATCTCGAGACCTTCAAGGCATTCAACGCCAATCCGGTGCCGATGAGCTTCTCCGAACTCTACACCGCGCTGGAAACACGCACGGTGGACGGCCAGGAAAATCCGTTCTCGGTGATCCTGTCGAACAAGTTCTATGAGGTGCAGAAGTATCTCAGCGTCACCAACCACACCTATTCGACCAACATCATCCTGGTTAGCAAGGTGTTCTGGGACAAGTTGTCCAAGGACGAGCAGAAGATCCTGCAGGATGCCGCCAATGAAGCGCGCGACTATCAGCGCAAGGTCAGCCGCGAACAGGCCACCGCGGCGATCGAGGAGCTGAAGACCAAGGGCATGGAAGTGAACGCCATCCCTCCGGCCGAGCTTGCCAAGATGCGCGACAAGACCAAGCCGATCGCAGCCAAATTCTCCGCCGACTACGATCAGGACATCGTCAAGCTGTTCAACAGCGAACTTGAGCGCGTTCACAAGGACTGAGGCGCGCGCATCACCAACCGTCACTACGCGACGATCCCACGCTCACTGCGAAAGCATCCATGTCCGCTTCATCAACTACTGCGACAAGCAGGATCGTCGAAGCCTATTACTCGTCGATCAAGGTCATCATGGCGGTGTTGCTTGCCGCCATGGTGGTCCTGGTGTTCGGCAATGTGGTTCTACGTTACGTCTTTAACTCCGGCATCGCCATCTCCGAAGAGCTGTCGCGCTGGCTGTTTGTCTGGATGGTGTTTCTCGGCGCCATCGTCGGCCTCCGCGAACGCGCCCATCTCGGCGTCGACAGTTTCGTGAAGCTGCTGTCGCCGACGGGCCGCAAGATCTGCTACGCGCTCAGCCACGTGCTGATGCTCTACGCCTCTGTGTTGCTCACCGAAGGCTCATGGAAACAGACAGTGCTGAACTGGGACACGACAGCGCCCGCCTCCGGTCTCTCCGTCGGCCTGTTCTACGCCGCAGGTCTCGTCTTCGGCGTCGCCTCAATCCCGATCCTGCTGCATGACCTCTATCGCCTGCTCACCGGCCAGCTCGCCACATCGGAGCTGATCGCCATCAGCGAATCCGAGGAGCACGTCCCTGCGGCGCCCGTCCCTGCCAACGGGAACGACCGCCGATGACCATCAGCATCTTCACCTTCTCGCTGCTCGGCGCGATGGCCATCGGCATGCCGATCGCATTCGCCCTGATCATCTGCGGCGTCGCGCTGATGACCTATCTGGATATCTTCGACTCCCAGATCATCGCGCAGAACGTCATCAATGGCGTCGATTCCTTCCCGCTGATGGCGGTGCCGTTTTTCATCCTGGCCGGCGAGATCATGAACACCGGTGGCCTCGCCCGCCGCATCCTGAACTTCGCCATCGCCCTTGTCGGCCATCTGCGCGGCGGGCTCGGCTATGTCGCGATCCTGACATCCTGCATTCTGGCATCGCTGTCCGGGTCTGCCGTTGCCGACGCCGCCGCCCTCGGCGCATTGCTGGTCCCGATGATGGTTGCGGCCGGGCATAACCGCGCCTCCGCAGCCGGCCTCGTCGCCGCTGGTGGCATCATCGCGCCGGTGATCCCTCCTTCGATCGGATTCGTGATCTTCGGCGTGGCCGCTGGAGTTTCCATCTCAAAACTGTTTCTCGCCGGTGTCGTGCCGGGCCTGATGCTCGGCGGCAGCCTGTGCCTCGCCTGGTGGTGGGTTGCGCGCAACGAGAACTCGGTAAGCCCGCCTCGCCAGAGTTTTGCGCAGATCTTCCGGGCGCTGATCGATGGCTTTTGGGCCTTGATGCTGCCAATGATCATCATCGTCGGGCTGCGCTTTGGCATCTTTACGCCGACCGAGGCTGCCGTGGTCGTTGCGGTCTATTCCTTCATCGTCGCCACCTTCGTTTACCGCGAACTGACGCTGGCGCAGTTGACGAACATCCTGATCAGCTCAGCCCAGATCACAGCCGTCGTGATGTTCCTGGTGGCGGCTGCTCTGGTGTCGTCGTGGTTGATCACGGTCGCAGAAATCTCCGGCCAGATCGTCGAGCTAGCGAAACCCTTCATGGGCAACCAGACGCTGCTGATGATCGTGCTGATGATCATCGTCGTCATCGTGGGTACGGCGCTCGACATGACGCCGACCATTTTGATCCTGACGCCGGTGCTGATGCCGATCGTGCGCGAAGCCGGCATCGACCCGGTCTATTTCGGCGTGCTGTTCATCATCAACAACGCGATCGGACTAATCACGCCACCCGTCGGCGTGGTGCTCAATGTGGTGTGCGGCGTGGCGAAGGTGAGCATGGACGAGATCATGCGCGGCGTCTGGCCGTTCATGATCGCACAATTGGTGGTGCTGGCGCTACTGACGCTGTTCCCGTCGCTCGTGATGGTGCCGGCGAAGTGGCTCGGCGGCTAGAAGGAAGTTCGATAATGAAACGCGTGATGATCCTCAACGGTCCCAACCTCAACCTGCTCGGCGTGCGGGAGCCGCATATCTACGGAACCACCACGCTCGACCAGATCAAGGCCAGCTGCGAGGAACAGGCGGTCAAACTCAAATTGACGCTGGCGTTTCACCAGTCGAACCACGAGGGCATTCTGGTCGACCTCATCCAGTCGGCCCGTCAGGATGCCGACGCTATCATCATCAATCCCGCGGGCTATTCGTTCACCTCGATCGCCATGCTCGACGCGATGAAAGCGTTCGAGGGACCGATCGTGGAGCTGCACATTTCGAACATCCACGCGCGCGACAAGTATCATCGCCATTCTGTGCTCTCGCAGGCTGCCACCGCTGTGATCTGCGGTCTCGGACCGTACGGCTATGTCGCAGCGATGCTGGCGGTCGCGCAAATGCCCACGCGTTGATCGCGCCGGGCCGATACGGCCCTCATTCGCGGATCAACATGCTCTGGGGCTTGGTGAGTACGTCGGGGTGGAGAATGGCGGCAAGGGTCGTTGCAGGCAGCAGACCTTTTTCCAGCACCAGATCGTAGACGCTGCGGCCGGTTTCATGGGCCTCGACCGCAACGGCGGTGGCATTGGCGTAGCCAATATAGGGATTGAGCGCGGTGACGAGACCGATCGAATTCTCGACATAGGCGCGGAGGCGTTCGGTGTTCGCCGTGATGCCCGAGACACAACGCTTCTCCAGCGTCAGGCAAGCCTCCCGCATATGGCTGACGCTCTTGAACAGGCTGTGCGCGATGATCGGCTCGAACGCGTTGAGCTGAAGCTGGCCGGCCTCGGCCGCAAAGGTCACCGTGAGATCGTTGCCGATCACCTCGAACGCGACCTGGTTCACGACCTCGGGAATAACGGGGTTCACCTTGCCCGGCATGATCGAAGAGCCCGCCTGCACGGCCGGAAGATTGATCTCGTTGAGACCAGCGCGCGGACCGCTGGACAGCAGCCGGAGGTCATTGCAGATCTTGGAAATCTTGACGGCCACACGCTTGAGCACGCCGGACAACTGCACGAACGCACCGCAATCCTGCGTGGCTTCGATCAGGTTTACAGCGGTAACCAGCGGCATTCCCGTGATGGCGACGAGATGCTTGCAGACCAGCCGCGCATAGTCCGGATGCGACGCGATTCCGGTGCCGATGGCGGTCGCTCCCATATTAATCTCACAGATCAGCAAGGCCGCCTCCCGCAAGCGATCCTCGTCCTCGCCAATCATGACGCCATAAGTGCTGAACTCCTGACCGAGCGTCATGGGCACTGCATCCTGCAACTGGGTGCGGCCCATTTTCAGGACATCCTTGAACTCTTCGGCCTTGCGTTCGAAACCCTGGCGCAACACGGCCATCGCATCGATCAGGTGAAACACGCCGTGATAGGTCGCTATCTTCAACGCCGTGGGATACACGTCGTTGGTGCTCTGGCTCATATTGACCTGTTCGTTCGGGTGCAGGTACCCGTAATCGCCTTTGCCATGACCGAGAATTTCCAGCGCACGATTGGCGATCACCTCGTTCGCATTCATGTTGGTGGAGGTGCCGGCGCCGCCCTGGATGACGTCCACCACGAACTGGTCATGCAGGCGACCGGCGCGAATTTCCTCGCAGGCAGCGATGATCGCATCGCCGCGTATCTTGTCGAGCAGCCCCAGCTCCATATTCGACAGTGCTGCCGCCTGCTTGATCGCAGCGAGCGCGCTGATGAGTTCGGGATAGATGGAAATCGGAATCCCGGTGATCGGAAAATTTTCGACGGCCCTCAGCGTATGAACGCCGTAATAGGCGTCGGCCGGGACATCGCGGTTGCCCAACAGATCGTGCTCACTGCGCGTGTCGTTGGTCATGTCGGATTTTCCTGAGTTGTCGCTGTGAACAGACGAATAATCTCGTCAGCCGTCCTCGTCCCCGATCATGCCCAGTGAGCTTTCGAAATCTAACATCTCGAACTCACATGTTACGGCTATATCGTATCCGCCCTAACCCAGTCGATCGAGTACAATCCGGCGCCGCCCTACAAGGCGGGCTCATCCAAGGCGGCACGCCGGACGTGCTTGCCGGTCTCACCGCAGAACCGGCGGCTGGAAAAAATGCAAGGCCGCGCGCGCCGCAGAGCGGCCCGCACAACCGGTCGTCCAGAACGGGTGAGTTGTTACGAGCCCGGCGTCCAAGCCTGGTAGTCGCCGGTCGCCTTGGGGCGGCGGCCGCTGGCCAGTGTCGAGCCTGACGGACGATAGGCCGCTGGCGAACCCGTCAGGTTCGGCTGATGCGGCTTCTGCCATTCGCGCGGCGTGTAGGTCTCTTCAGTCGGCGGCACGTCCACCGTGTGGTGCATCCAGCCATGCCAGGCTGGCGGGATCTTGGTGGCTTCGGCATAGCCATTGTAAATCACCCAGCGGCGCTCGAAGCCCAGTGTCGGGTCGATCTTGCCACCCTTGGTGCGGTAATATGTGTTGCCCTGCTCGTCGGTTCCGACCAGTTCGCCGAATCGCGACGTCCACAGGTTCGTCCCGAAGGTCGTCCCGCTCCACCACGTGAAGAATTTCAGCAGAAACTGTTTCATATTTTGAACCGTTCGGAGGTTTTCGTCGGGTTGTTGATGCCATCCGGACCGCCAAATGTCCAGTTACCACCGCGACCGATCGCCGCCTGCAACTGATCGTGACAAGCCTCGTATCGGCCTCCCCGGAACCCTACCTCCAAAGTACCTGCAGTCGCAGAAACGGCGCAATCCATTCATGCCGCATACAGTTCCGGACGATCATTCTGTCGTTGCGCAATAACCGCGTGGCGGCAGGGAACGGCAGTCCCTTCAGGGGGTTGAAGATGCATCCCAGACAGGAGCAAACAATGACGAATTTGAAAATCTTGAGTGTCGCAGCAGCCGTCGCTGTGGCCATCCCCGCCTTCGCGGTGACCCCAAGCTACGCACAAAACACCAAGGTCGTGGGCGTTGGCCCCGGCGGTGCGCGCACGATCGGCACGTTCTCTGGCGGCGGTCAGCGCTTTGGTGGCGGAGGTGGCGGCTGGCATGGCGGCCAGCGCCCTGGCGGCGGTGGCTGGAATCACGGCGGCGGCTGGCGCGGTGGTGGCTGGCGTGGCGGCGGTTACGGCCCGGGCTTCGCAGCGGGTGCCATCATTGGCAGCGGTCTGGCCGCCAGCAGCTATTACGGGAATTCCTACGGCTACTATGGCGGCAGCCCGTATTACGGCAGCAGTTATTATGACGACGCGCCGGATGTGGTCGAAGTCGCTCCCGACACCGGCGGCGGCGACGTTGACTACTGCATCCGCACCTACAAGTCGTACAATGTCCGCACTGGCACCTATCTCGGTTATGACGGCCTGCGTCACGCCTGCCCGTAACACGACGATCTAAGCGTTAGGCAAAAGACGGTGCCTCGCGGCATCGTCTTTTGTCGTTTCTGGTTTGCGCCTGCCGTCTCAAGGTCTAAGAACGTGGATGCAGCAGGCGGGGGACATTCAGGGAACTCGCGCGTAGTGTTGATGGACATGTGGACCTATCTACCGGTTCGATGGGTCGACGACGTCGGGTGTGAGCAGGTTCAGTGGACGCGTCAGACAAGCCGAAGATCGCCAGGCTCCATCCCAACGAAGCCGAACGCCTCAAGGCGCTGCGCTCCTACGGCATTCTCGACACTGCCTTTGAGCCATCCTTCGACGACATCACCAAGATCGCCAGCTATGTCTGCCAGACGCCGATCTCGATCATCAGTCTGGTCGATGACGGCCGGCAGTGGTTCAAGTCGGAGATCGGTCTTGGCGTGCGGCAGACGCCGATGGATCAGTCGATCTGCGCTCATGCGATCCTCGAACACAGTTTTCTCGAAGTCGAGGACGTCACCAAGGATCCAAGGTTCGACTGCAATCCGCTGGTGACCGGCGAGCCACATGTGCGCTTCTATGCCGGCGCACTGCTGCGCACACCGGACGGCCTGCCGCTTGGCACCGTCTGCGTGCTCGACGACAAGCCGCGCGTGCTGTCAGTCGAACAGCGCGAGGTGCTGGCCGCCCTCGCCCGCCAGGTCATGGCGCAGATGGAATTCCGCCGGGCGCTACATCTGTCGGATCGGCTTCAGCGCAATATCAGCCGGCTGATGGCGGTGGCAGGCCACGACCTGAAGCAGCCATTGCAGGTCATGATCATGGCAATCGACCGCATCCGCAACAAGCTGACCGACGAGAGGGACCGCGAGCGGCTCGGCTACGCCATCGATGCCGGCATGCGGATGGCGGAAGAGCTCGACCGTCTTGCCGAAACCTCGGTGATGGATGCCGGCTTTGGGATTCCGAACCTGCGATCGTTCCCGATCTCCGACGTGTTCGAGTCGATCATCGCCAACTGGCGCCTGCATGCCGACGCCAAAGGCCTCGACCTCGTCGTGATCCCCAGCAAGGCGCAAGTCGTCAGCGATCCCGGCATGTTGCGCGCGATCCTGGGCAATCTCGTCGGCAATGCCATCAAATATACCGAGCGCGGTCGTGTGCTGGTTGGCTGTCGCAAGCACGCCAACGCGGTGACCATCGAGGTGCTGGACTCCGGCACGGGCATTCCCGCCGAACAGCTCACCGCGATCTTCGATGCCTTCCACCAGATCAATCCGGCCAGCGAGGGCCTTGGCCTCGGCCTGTCGATCGTGCGGCGCACGGCCGAAGCGCTCGGCCATGTGATCGAGGTAAAGTCTGACCTCACCCACGGTTCGCATTTCACTGTGAAAGTGCCGTTGGCGGCGAACCAGGCCTAGCGACTACTCGCCCGCGTTAGGTGCCTGACGCCGGGGCGATGCGGCGGGCACAAAGCCCCACTCGTTGTTGCCGCGCAGGAACGCGACCCAGCCCCACGCCGCACCGGCGTGACGCAGCAACTGAAAACTGAACGGTTCGAGGATCGCCGCGAACACCGCTGCGGCAAAACTCGTGCGTGTGCGGCCGCCTGTCAGGCGCTGATAGAGATGCACGGTCCAGAGATAGACCAGGAAATCCGCGACGATCTTCGCGGTGATCAGACCGAACACCGGCACGGCGATGGCAGTCTTGCCGGTAACCAGCAAAGCCAGCAGCAATGCGAAGGCCGTGAGGCCGTAGATCGGCTGCAGCGTATCCAGCGCCTTGATCGGCAGCATGCGCAGGCCGAGCCGGCCATAGCGGCGATTGCCGGTCATGTCGCGATTCCAGTACTGCGTCTGCAGGAAGCCCGCGAACCAGCGCCGGCGCTGCCGCAGAAATGTCATGACGTGAGACGGCGCTTCAGTGCGCGCCAGCGACGTGCCAACCATCTGCAACTGCCAATCCAATCCGTGATCGACGGCATGGCGATGCATGCGGTGGGTCAGCTCATAGTCCTCGACAAGACACTCCGCATCGAAGCCACCGACGGTCACCAGCGCCTCCCTGCGGAAGCCGGCAAAGGCGCCGGAGATCAACAGCAGGCTGTTGCCGCGCATCCAGGCGAAGCGCGAGATGATGTTGCGGATATATTCGTAGGTCTGGAACCACTGCATCACGCGGCCGCTGGCACTGTCGTCGCAGACCGGCACGAGGATGCCGCCGGCCGCGACCAGTGCGGGATCCGCTGCAAAGGCCGAACGCATTTCGGCGATGGCATCATCAGCCAGAAACGTATCGGCATCCAGCGTGATGACGATGTCGGTATCGGCCTTGAGGATCGCCGTGTTCAGCGCCCGCGCCTTGCCCTGATGCGGCAGGCGCAGCCATTGCAGCCTGGAACTGCCGAACTGGCCGATGCTGCTCTGACCGACCGCCGGAATGGCGAGACCGTAACGGTCACGGAGAAGCGTGTCGGTTGCATCGCGCGAGCCGTCATCCGCGATCAGGATCAGATCCGGCGCATCGGATTGCCGCGCGATGGCCGCCAGCGCCTCCGGCAGATTCATCGCCTCGTTATGCGCGGCTATCAGGATTCCCACCGATGGACGCGATTGCCCGGCAACCGCCGCAGATGGACCACGCGCGGACACTGCCAGCGGCAGCGTCTGCCACACCACATAGAGCATCAGCAAGGTGTCATAGGCGATATAGACCATGCCCGCCGACCACGCCCAGATGCTGGTGAGGAAGAACGCCCGGCCGAACAGCAGCGCCCAGAGCGCGAGTACGGCGAGATAGATCAGCAGGCTGATGAACGGCATCCGGCGCGGTGTGATACGCGGCGATGCGGCGGCGAAGGCCGCCTGAAGGGATATTGTCATGCCGTCAATTCAATCGCGCGTTCGAGCAAACCGGTCCTGCGACAGCTACGCGTGAATCGTGATCGGGTTGCGGAGCCGCGGTCAAATAGCGCGTGATTGCGGTCACGACGAACACACAAAGTCGTCATGCCTCAAAGGACAAATCCTGTTTAAACTTATTCCATGCACGCACAGAAAATGCCGATTCAACGTTACAGCCGCATCGCCATGATCCTGCATTGGCTGATTGCCGTTCTGATCACACTCAATGTCGCGCTGATCTGGAGCGTGGACCTCATTCCCGAGGACGACATCCGCTTCGTCATCGATGCACATAAGTCGTTCGGCATCACCGTGCTCGGCCTCGTACTGATGCGCCTGCTGTGGCGCACGGCGAACAGGCCGCCCGATCTGCCCGAGACCTATCCGCCCGCCGAGAGGGCCGCCGCACATGGCGCGCATCTCGCGCTCTATGTGCTGATGATCGGATTGCCGCTGTCCGGCTGGATGCACGATTCCGCCTGGAAGGCGGCTGGCGAAATTCCGATGTATCTGTTCGGCCTGTTCCAGTGGCCACGCATTGGCTGGATCATGTCGATCGAGCCGGCCTTCAAGGAACGCCTGCACGACATCTTCGGCGGCATTCACGTGTGGCTGTCCTATGCGCTCTATGCGCTGGTCGGCCTGCACATCGCCGCCGCGCTGAAACATCAGTTCTGGGACGGCCATCCCGAACTGCAGCGCATGTGGCCGGGCACTCCCAGCCAGATCAAGGCAGCAGCAGTCCCGCGGCGCGATGGGCGTTGATCTTGCGATCTGTCACGCCGCCCCCGCCATGATCCCGCATAGGCTCATCCGGGCTCTCACTGCGGGCGAGTGCGAGGCCATTCATCGGCACAGAACCAACCATACTAGTACCACTCAGTGCATTACCGGCCACTCGCTGAGCAGCAGTTTCGTGGCCGGCCAGATCAGCCCCCATCCGATGGATGTGAGCGCCAGGAAGAGCAGACCAAGCGGAGCGATTCGCGGGCGCGACCCGGGCGGACTTTGCAGTGTCATGGGGAAAACCGGCTGAGGAATCGACGAGACCATGCGCGCAGTTGGAGGGTCTGACCACTGCCGGTGGAGGGAACCTGACCGGCAACAGCCGCTGCGCCTGAGTCCCCCCAAACGCAATCCCTGGATGACAAAATAAAGTTGGGCTGTGAACAGTGGGCGCAGCTCGGATTCCGGACAGTTTTAGAAATATTTTTGACTTCCGAATCCATGAGGACTCACTGATACTTGACCTCAATCGAGGCGCGCTCCGACCCCTTGGTTATCCACCCTTTCCACCATATTTAGTATTTGATTCAGGAACCCCGACTACTCCTTGACGGGTGAGATCGGTTTGGCCTAGTTTTCGAACTGTTCGGCGCGGGTCGTTTTTTGTCCCGCCGGACGCTCCCAAACGGGTTCCAGATTGACCGCTCCGTCCTCCAGTCGAGGCTACGGGATCGGGGATTTGCGTCCTGGAATCCGGGCCGGAAAGTCGGCGTTTGGAGCACTAAAAAACGGGCCGGAAACCGGCTCAAACAGCGTGGTGAGGCGTTAGGATCGGGTCGACCTGCAGTTGCAAGGAAAGCCAGATCCGGGAAGCATGACCCCGGCAGTCCCGGGTGGCCGAGATAACGGCCAGCACATGCTCCACAGAGATAAACAGGACCGGTTCACCCGGCCAAGCTGCGGCGAATTTGGGGCAACCCGGACGTCGCTAACAGAAATCTCCGATGCCGCCAGATGGGGTGTCGGGCTTAAGACGGGGCACGACCACGATGCAGATTCAACGCCGCTACACCACCGAAGGACAGTCGCCCTATGCCGGGATCGACTTCCGCCACACCACGTCCGAGATCCGCAATCCGGATGGCTCCGTGGTGTTCAAGCTTGAAGGCGTTGAAGTGCCCGACTCATGGTCGCAGGTCGCCTCCGACGTGCTGGCCCAGAAGTATTTCCGCAAGGCCGGCGTCGCCGCGAAGCTGAAGAAGGTCGAGGAAGAGACCGTGCCGTCGTGGCTGTGGCGCTCGGTGCCGGACACCGAGGCCCTCGCCGCCCTGCCCGAGAAAGAGCGCTTCGTCTCTGAGCTCTCATCCAAGCAGGTGTTCGACCGGCTCGCCGGCTGCTGGACCTATTGGGGCTGGAAGGGCGGCTACTTCACCTCTGAAGCCGACGCCCACGCTTTCCATGACGAGCTGCGCTTCATGCTCGCCAAACAGATGGTCGCGCCGAACTCGCCGCAGTGGTTCAACACCGGCCTGCACTGGGCCTACGGCGTCGATGGTCCCGGCCAGGGCCACTATTACGTCGACTGGAAGACCGGCAAGCTGACCAAGTCGAAGTCGGCTTACGAACATCCGCAGCCGCATGCCTGTTTCATCCAGGGCGTCGAGGACGATCTGGTCAATGAAGGCGGCATCATGGACCTGTGGGTGCGTGAAGCCCGCTTGTTCAAATACGGCTCGGGCACCGGCTCGAATTTCTCGAAGCTGCGCGGCGAAGGCGAGAAGCTGTCGGGCGGCGGACGCTCAAGCGGCCTGATGTCGTTCCTCAAGATTGGCGATCGCGCAGCCGGCGCCATCAAGTCGGGCGGCACCACGCGCCGTGCGGCCAAGATGGTGGTGGTCGATGCCGACCATCCGGATATCGAGACCTATATCGACTGGAAGGTGAAGGAAGAGCAGAAGGTCGCGGCCCTCGTCACCGGGTCGAAGATGAACCAGAAGCACCTCAAGGCCATCATGAAGGCCTGCGTGAACTGTGAAGGTTCGGGCGACGACTGCTTCGATCCCGAGAAGAACCCGGCGCTGCGCCGCGAGATCAAGCTCGCCCGCCGTTCGCTGGTCACCGACAACATGATCAAGCGCGTGATCCAGTTCGCCAAGCAGGGCTACAAGGACATCGCCTTCGACATCTATGACACCGATTGGGATAGCGAAGCCTATCTCACCGTCGCCGGCCAGAACTCCAACAACTCCGTCTCGCTGAAGGACGATTTCCTGCGCGCCGTCGAAACCGACGGCACCTGGGACTTGATCGCCCGCAAGGACGGCAAGGTCATGAAGACCATCAAGGCCCGCGACCTGTGGGAGAAGATCGGCTACGCCGCCTGGGCGTCGGCCGATCCCGGCCTGCACTTCAACACCACCATGAACGACTGGCACACCTGCAAGTCGTCGGGCGATATCCGCGCGTCCAATCCGTGCTCGGAATACATGTTCCTGGACGACACGGCGTGTAACCTCGCCTCGGCCAACCTGCTGACCTTCTACGACACCGCCGCCGCCACCTTCGACATCCACGCCTACGAGCATCTCTGCCGTCTGTGGACCATGGTGCTCGAAATCTCGGTGATGATGGCGCAGTTCCCGTCGAAGCCGATCGCCGAACTCTCCTACGAGTTCCGCACCCTCGGCCTCGGCTATGCGAACATCGGCGGCCTGCTGATGACCATGGGTCTGTCCTACGACAGCAAGGAAGGCCGCGCGCTGTGCGGCGCCCTCACCGCTGTCATGACCGGCGTCAGCTACGCGACCTCGGCCGAGATGGCCAAGGAGCTCGGCCCGTTCCCCGGCTACAAGAAGAACGCGGCCCATATGCTGCGTGTCATCCGCAACCACCGCCGTGCGGCCCATGGCGAAACCCGCGGCTATGAAGGCCTCGCCGTCGCCCCCGTCGCGCTCGACCATGCCTCCTGCCCGCAGGCTGACATCGTCACCCGCGCCAAGATCGCCTGGGATCTCGCCCTCGAACTCGGCGAACTCCACGGCTATCGCAACGCCCAGACCACCGTCGTGGCGCCGACCGGCACGATCGGCCTGGTCATGGATTGCGACACCACCGGTATCGAGCCTGACTTCGCGCTGGTGAAATTCAAGAAGCTCGCCGGTGGCGGCTACTGGAAGATCATCAACCGCGCCGTCCCGGCCGCACTCCGTAAGCTCGGCTATCGCGAAAGCGAGATCGCCGAGATCGAGGCCTATGCCGTCGGTCACGGCTCGCTGTCCAACGCGCCGGGCATCAATGCCTCGACGCTGAAGGCCAAGGGCTTCACCGATGAAGCGCTGAAGAAGGCCGAGGCAGCCTTGCCGACCGCCTTCGACATCAAGTTCGCCTTCAACAAGTGGACCTTCGGCGAGGACTTCCTGCGCGACACCCTGAAGATCGAGGCCGAAGCCATTGCCGCTCCGGGCTTCGACCTGCTCGCCGCGCTCGGCTTCACCAAGCGCGAGATCGAAGCCGCCAACGTGCACATCTGCGGCGCGATGACGGTGGAAGCTGCCCCGCACCTCAAGGCCGAGCATTACAGCGTGTTCGATTGCGCCAATCCCTGCGGCAAGATCGGCAAGCGCTATCTCTCGGTGGAGAGCCACATCCGCATGATGGCGGCGTCGCAGCCCTTCATCTCGGGTGCGATCTCCAAGACCATCAACATGCCGAACGACGCCACAGTGGAGGACTGCAAGTCCGCTTACCTCCTCTCGTGGAAGCTCGCGCTGAAGGCCAACGCGCTGTATCGCGATGGCTCCAAGCTCTCGCAGCCGCTCAACTCGCAGCTCATCTCTGATGAGGACGAGGACGAGGATGCGCTGGAGAACCTGATGGAGAAGCCGATGGCGGCCCGCACCGCCGCAATCTCCGAGAAGGTGGTCGAGCGTCTGGTCGAGCGCATCGTGGTGATGCGCGACCGCGAGAAGATGCCGGATCGCCGCAAGGGCTACACCCAGAAGGCCGTCGTCGGCGGTCACAAAGTGTACTTGCGCACCGGCGAATACGATGACGGCCGCCTCGGCGAGATCTTCATCGACATGCACAAGGAAGGCGCGGCACTTCGCTCCTTCATCAACAACTTCGCCATCGCCGTCTCGCTGGGTCTCCAGTACGGCGTGCCGCTGGAGGAATATGTCGACGCCTTCACCTTCACCCGTTTTGAGCCCGCGGGTCCGGTGCAGGGCAACGACTCCATCAAGTTCGCGACCTCGATCCTCGACTATGTGTTCCGCGAACTCGCGGTGTCCTACATGTCGCGCTTCGATCTCGGACATGTGGATGTCTCGGAAGCGGGTTTCGATGCGCTCGGCAAGGGCGAGGACGAAGGCAAGGCGCCGGTCGACCAGAACAAGTATGTCTCCAAGGGTCTGACCCGCTCACGCACCGACAACCTCGTCGTCATGCGCGCGCCGGCCCCGGTCGACACCACCGACGCCCGTGCGAGCGGCAACGTCACCTCGCTGAACGCATCGGGCGCCACCGCCCGCCACGGCAGCGGAGATGCCGCGGTGGCCCTCAAGACCGCCGAGCCCGAGCACCAGCTCTCGCCGACCGAAAAGCTTGAGGCGCAAGCCTGGAGCAAAGCGGGAAGCGCCGCAGCCGCCGCGCCCAGCAAGGCCGAACGCCGTGCCGAAGCGAAAGCCAAGGGCTATGAGGGCGACATGTGCGGGGAGTGCTCGAACTTCACGCTGGTGCGGAATGGCACATGCATGAAGTGCGATACGTGCGGTAGCACAACGGGCTGCTCGTAATAAAACGAATTGTTGTTGCAAAGAGGCCGCTCAAAGAGCGGCCTCTTTTTTTTTACGTTCGCCTTCTGGAATTGCGGAACTGATAGGTTCGATATCACTAGAGGGAGAGAAGCGGTTGTTTCACAGTCCAGCCAAGCACCTGCTATACACCGCGTACAAACTCGCAGTAGAGCACGTCCATCCGAACGGCCACTCAATCAAAATCGTCGGCACAGCGTTTTACATCACTCGCGGTTCGGAGATGTATCTCATCACAAACCGCCACAATGTGGACGCCGTAATGAAAGCCGAAAAATACGCCGGCTATCGGCCCGATTCTCTAGAGCTATCTGGGTATTTTGGCGGCAAGTATTTGCACGCGAGATTGGCTGATGACATTTCTATCGGCTTCCCTGAGAATGTCGATGAAGACGTGGCGGCTATCAATCTAACTAACGTTCGCTTCGCAACGGAGCCGCCTGAGCACGAAATGCGGGTCAATTATATAAGCTATGACAGCATTGCGGATGAAAAACAGCTCGCGAGCTTAAGCATTTGCGACATGGTGGCGCTGCCCGGATATCCAGACTTCTACGACCGGAATGGCGAAAGGCCCATAATGCGCATGGGCACCATCGCGAGCGACCCGGAAAGCAATTACCAAGATATTGACATGTCACCCGCACGACGAATTGCTTATGAGGCATTCTCCTCTGCCGGTTCCTCGGGAAGCCCTGTATTCGCGCTCGCGAAGGGGTGGAAAGCTGGCCAAGGACTGTCCGGCGGCTATTTCCGCGACCTTCTTCTTGTTGGCGTAAATGCTGGGCATTTGCGGGGACGAGATGATATGCACGGCAGTCATTCGGGTATTTCTTACTGCTTCAAATCCGCCTGCATTATCGAAGCAATAGACGAAGCAAAATTGCCTTGATCTATTCGTCCGAACTTCGTCCGTCGATGGATAAACTTGCTGCGCCAAACCATCAGAATCGCAGCAAGCGCAGAACGGATTAGCGCAGCGTAACCCACCATCGTCCTATCGGCGCAATACGCTTCGCACTTGCGCCCTACTCGCTGCGTTTTCCCTAGTCCCTTGGAGTCTTGCAGTGTGCAGTCACGCCGCCGACAGCCGTAGTCCAGGCATGAGGCGCTGTTCATTCATCGGAGGTCGGGCGCGGCTAGGCGTTGGTGACGCAGCGCCGCGTGATGTGGTTGATGTCCAGCGCACCCACCTGCCGCATGATCGTGACGAACTCATCGTCCAGGATCTGCAGCACCCGGTCCACACCGGCCTCGCCGAACGACGCCAGGCCCCACACGTAAGGCCGCCCAATGCCGACGGCCGTGGCGCCCAAGGCGAGCGCCTTCAGGACATCGGTGCCGCGGCGCACGCCCCCGTCGATGAGCACCGGGATGCGGCCGCCCACCGAATCCACGACTTCTGCCAGCACGCCGATCGTCGACTGCCCGCTCTCTTCCGCGCGCCCACCGTGGTTGGAGACGATCAGGCCGTCCACGCCGTGGCGCAGCGCCTCCTTGGCGTCCTCACCCGTCATGATGCCCTTCAGCACGAGCTTGCCCTTGACGATCCCGCGCAGGCGATCGACGAATTCCCACGTCATCCCGGTGCCGTAGAGGTTGGTGACTTTGGAAACGTCGATGTCCGCGAAGTTGGCCTTGCGGCTGACCTCGTTGGTGAAGCCCGGTGTGTGACAGCCCGAGCACTCGCGCAGATCCTGGCGCCGCTCGCGGAACAGGGTCTCGGTATTGCGGCCACCCTGGCGATCGACCGTGAGAACGATCGCCGGAGAGCCCGCACTCTCGGCGCGCTGCACCAGCGCCCGCGTCACGTTCCAGTCATCGGTCGGATACAACATGAACCAGGCGGGCCGGCCGTGCGCCTTGTTGACGTCGACGATGCTCGCATTATCGACCGTCGAGAGCATCATCTGATGGTTGCGCTTGGCAGCGGCACGCGCCACGGTGACCCCCGCCTCGGGATCGTAGGCGCCGAGGCTGCTGACCGGGCACATGAAGATGGGGCTGGCCCAGGTTTCACCGAAGATCTTCACGCTGGTGTCGATCTTCCGCGCATCGATGAGACGCTGAACGCGGATGTTGTACTTCGCGAAGGCCGTGTGGTTGGCGTCGCGCGTCACGTCGCCGTCGACGCCGCTCTGGAGGTAGCCCCAGTGCGCCGGCGCGTCCTGGCTGAGCACGGCCTTCTTCGCCGCCGGCTCGAACTCAAACACGTCCAGCGCATCGGCCGGAGCGGTGATGATGCCGTCCGGGCCGAACGCTCTTCGCGAGCCGCGCAGCACGTCATAGCTCTGCGCGAGCGCTTGATGCGTGTTAGCCGTCAACAGGGTGGTGATCGCACCGAGAGAACTCGCCGTGAGAAGAGGACTGGCGGCGAAAAAACGTAACAGCTCGCGGCGTGCGATCATGGTGCGCTCTGAAACGTCCGGCGCCCTATCTGCAGTTGTCGCCTTCACCAGCGTCGTCCTACGCGAGAGACCTGTCATCGTGTTCTTTCGAATGCGAATGAGTGCCGCAGGTTAGGCAGATTGGTCTGTATCGTCGTCACGTCAGTGTCTTCAGGGTGGCGATGATATTCTGGCGATATAATGGCCAATTTTGGTCGCATGTCCATCGGCAAGCGGTGGCCGGATGAGCACTGCGTAATCCGCCATCGTCGTATCGGCGCAATACGCTTCGCTATTGCCCCACGCGTTGACGTCGGACGTTGCGCCCGTTGGGAGGCGACCGCGCGTCGACCTCCGTTATTGACGAGTCCTGCGATGCTCTATCTAGTTGCCGCGGGGCCGTCACGCGGCAGCCCGATGACCGGAATATCAATATGCGCTTTCAAATAGCTCGCTGCCTCACGCGTCTCACCGTCGCAACTCTGCTGTCCGCCGCACTGTCGCTGCCCGCTCACGCGGACACCGGCAAAGTCCGCTTCAAGTTCTTCAAGGCCGGATGGTTCATCGGAGCGCAGGCAGGGAGCGGAATCCTCAGCTTCCGTGGTGAGATGTATCCGTTTCGCATCGGCGGCGTGAGCGCGGGCCTGACGTTTGGGGGCTCCTCGACCGATCTGGTCGGCGCGGCGCAAAATATGCATCAGGCTTCGGACATCGAAGGCATTTATACGGCGCTCGGTGCAGGTGTGGCGGTCGGCGCAGGCAGGCGCGCCATCCAGATGCGCAACGCCAAGGGCGTCGTCCTGACGCTGGAAGGCGAGCAACTGGGCCTCCAGTTCGATTTCGACCTGAGCGGAATGAGCGTCTCCATCCAGAACCAGTAGTCGGATGCACCAACGTCGAGACGTCTGCTGCCGGCGAAACCATCGCGACCCGCGCGTCACGAAACCCGGCCGCTCGCCGTCCAGCGCTGTGAAGCGGGGCGACTGCGTATCGCGAAAGCAAGCGTAGCCTGGATTACGCGGAGTTTATCATCGGGCGCGCGACGCGCGACCCGTTGGCTTCATCCGGGCTACAGACTATTATAAGTCCTCATGAAACTAAGCCAGAAATCCGACGCTGTCTGGACCTCGCAGCAGGACGAAGAATTGCGCCGGCAATTGTCGGTCGGTCGCAGCGTCAACGAGATCGCGATCCGGTTGAAGCGGTCACCGCTATCCGTCCGCACCCGCGTCAAGAAGCTCGGCATCAGCCAGCCGCAGGCGGATTAGCGCGCTGCCATCAGCCATGACGAAGGTCCCGTTCATCTTCAGCGCCAAATGCCGTCGTCGCTGGCGGCGCAGCCTGCGCTCGGCGCAACGGACGCTCGCGAAACTGCCGCGCGCCATTCAAATCACTGGCGCCGTCGCAATCGTGCTTGTCACCCTCGTGCTGTCCAACCTCATCTATCACGTGATCCACAAGCCGACCGAGTTGTTCTTCTTTGTCGGCCACAGGCTGGACAAGGAGCCGGCCGAGACGTGGCGGCATTACGGGCCGCTGTTTCGCGCCTTTTCGACGCGGTCGATCACGCCAGAATTGCTCGCTGCGCTGGCGCAGGTCGAGAGTTCCGGCAATCCCCTGGACCGTACCTATTGGCGCTGGCGGTTCAGCTTCAATCCGTTCGCGATCTATCGGCCCGCATCCAGCGCCGTCGGTCTCTTTCAAATGACCGATCCGGCCTATGCCGAAGTTTCGCGCTTCTGCATCCGGGCGAACGCGGTTCAGGATACGGGCTGCGGCTTCGGCCCCTATATTCGTGCCATCCCGAGCCATGCCACCGAGCTCGCATCGATCTATCTGGACCGCAATGTCGCCGCGGTCCTCGCGCGCACCGGCGGCGTGGCGCCGACCCCACAACAGGTGCAGGATCTCGCCGCCTTCATCCATCTGTGCGGTGGAGGACCCGCCACCGCTTATGCACGCCGTCGCTTCCAGATGACGGCCAATGAGCGATGCGGCGACCATTCCGTTGCGGGTTACGTCTCCAGGGTCAACGCGCTGAAGCGCAAGTTCCTGCTGATGGCATCCGATAGCGATAAATAGCGCGTAGTTTGGGTCGATCAAGCGCAGCCGGGATGAAGCTCTTGCGTCATCCGGGGTTGATCCCCTCAGTTCTTGAACCTGGCCTGGCCAGACTTGCCGTGGGCCGTTTTCAACGTGACGCTTACCGAAGTGCCCTTGGCGATGTCGCCTTTCGCTTCGGCCTTCAATGCAGTCCCGGAGGTGACGAGCGGCAGCGTCTCGCGGTCGCTTCCGGATGTCAGCAGCACGGCGCCGGAATAGCCGCTGGCCGGGAGCGGTCTGTTGGCCTCGTCGAGGATGTTGAAGGTCAGCACCTTCCCCGCAGCGATCATCTCGACATGCACGCCGGCGACATCCTCCATGGGTCCGCCATTCGGCCCCTTCTGATGCGCGTGCTGCGCCATCGCCGGCACCGCCAGCAACAGCGCGGATAGGACGAGCAGGATTGTCTTCATCAATGGTCTCCGTGGATAGCATGGACGGGCTTCGCCTCCACATGGGCAGGCGACGATTCCCGGCGGAACAGGATATAGAGCGCGGGAAGAACGAGCAGCGTGAGGATGGTCGACGAGACGATGCCGCCGATGACGACCGTCGCGAGCGGGCGCTGCACCTCGGCGCCCGCCCCCGTCGCGATCGCCATCGGCACGAAGCCGAGCGATGCCACCAGCGCCGTCATCAACACAGGCCGCAACCGAGTCAGCGCGCCTTCGCGCACGGCCTCCACCACCTTTTTCCCTTCGAGGCGAAGCCGCGCGATGAAGGTGATGATGACGAGACCGTTGAGCACCGCCACACCCGAGAGCGCGACAAAGCCGATGCCCGCACTGATCGACAGCGGAATGTCACGCAACAGCAGCGCGAAGATGCCGCCCGTGAGCGCCAGCGGCACGCCGCTGAAGACCAGCAAAGCGTCGGCCACGGAGCCGAGGCTGATGAACAGCAGCAGGAAGATCAGCAACAGCGCGATGGGGACCACGATGGTCAGGCGCTGCGTCGCCGAGACGAGCTGCTCGAACTGGCCGCCCCAGCCGATCCAGTAGCCTGCGGGCAGTTTGACCTTCTGCGCGATCTGCTGCTGCGCCTCGCCGACGAAGGAGCCGAGATCGCGTCCGCGCACATTAGCGGAGACGACGATACGGCGCTTGCCGTCCTCGCGGCTGATCTGGTTCGGTCCCGGCGCGACCGAGATCTCCGCCAGTTCCGACAGCGGCGCGTAGCGCATCTGGGCCAGCGGCGAGGTCCCGAACGCCGCGGGCATCGCCTTGTTCTGGCTGGGCTGCCCCTCCAGCGGCGGCAGCGGGATCGGCAGCGCCTTGATCGCCTCGATATCCGTCCGGAGTTCGTCCGGAAGGCGCACAACGAGATCGAAGCGGCGGTCGCCCTCGAACACCAGGCCGGCGGTCTTGCCGCCCACGGCGATCTCGACCAGGTTCTGCACATCCGACACGCTGATACCGAAGCGCGCCAGCGCCTTGCGATCCAGCTTGACCGTCAGCACCGGAAGCCCTGCGACCTGCTCCGTCTTCACGTCCGCGGCGCCCTGGATGTTCTGTAGCGCCGACTGCACCTGCCCCGCGATCCCTGCGAGCACGCCAAGGTCGTCGCCGAAGATCTTGACGCCGACGTCACTGCGCACGCCCGAGATCAGTTCGTTGAAGCGAAGCTGAATCGGCTGCGAGAGTTCGTACAGGCTGCCTGCGACCTCCTCGGATGCGGCCTCGATCTCCTTCATCAGATCGAGCTTCGACTTCTTCGGATCGGGCCACTGATCGCGCGGCTTGAGCATGACATAGCCGTCCGAGATCGACGGCGGCATGGGATCTGTCGCCACCTCCGCGGTACCGGTACGTGCGAAGGATTCCTTCACCTCTGGAATCCTGGCCAGCCGCCGCTCGAGCGCCATCTGCATCTCGAGCGATTGCGTGAGGCTGGTTCCGGGGATGCGCATCGCCTGGATCGCGACGTCGCCCTCGTCGAGGCTCGGGATGAACTCGCCGCCCATCCGCGTCGCGGCGTATCCGCTCACGACGATGAGCGCCACGGCCGCGGCCGCCACGATGACGCGCAGACGGATCGCGATATCGAGCAACGGCACGTAGGTCCGACGCGCGGCGCGCATGAACCAGTTCTCCTTCTCGGAGACCTTGCCGGTCACGAACAGCGCGACAGCGGCCGGAACGAAGGTCATCGACAGGATGCTGGCGCCCAGCAACGCCATCAGCACGGTCAGCGCCATCGGCGTGAACATCTTGCCTTCGACGCCGGTCAGCGTGAGCACCGGCAGATAGACCACGGCGATGATCAGCGTGCCGAACAGGCTGGGCTTGATGACCTCGCGCGACGCTTCGATGATCGTCTCGAAGCGCTCCTCGCGGGTCAACAGGCACCCCCGCTTCGCCTGCTCATGGGCAAGCAGACGCAGGCAGTTCTCCACGATGATGACGGCACCATCGATGATAATGCCGAAGTCGATGGCGCCGAGACTCATCAGGTTGGCGCTGACCTTGTTCTCGAACATGCCCGTGATGGTGAACAGCATCGACAGCGGAATGACGAGCGCGGTGGCGAAGGCCGCCTTGAAGTTCCCGAGGATGAGGAACAGGATCGCGATGACGAGCAACGCGCCCTCGACCAGGTTCTTCTCGACGGTCGCGATGGTCGCATCGATCAGATGGGTGCGGTCGTAGATCGCGCGCAGAGAGATGCCCTCCGGCAGCGACTTCTGAATCTGCTCCAGCTTTTGCCCGACACGCTGCGCGACGGTCCGGCCGTTCTCGCCAATCAGCAGCATCGCCGTGCCGAGCACGACTTCCTTCCCGTCGACGGTCGCTGCGCCGGTTCGCAGGTCGGTGCCTTCCTTGACCTCCGCGATGTCGAGGATGCGGACCGGGACGCCGTTGCGGGAGCCAATGACGATCTGCCGGATCTCCTCGACATCGGCGACCTGTCCGGGCGTGCGCACCAGATACTGCTCGCCGTTCTTCTCGATGTAGCCGGCGCCGACATTGGCGTTGTTGTTGGCGAGCGACGTCATCACGTCGCGGAAGCTCAGACGGTAGGCCATCAGCCTGGCCGGATCCGGAAGCACGTGGAACTGCTTCTCGAAGCCGCCGATGGTGTTGACCTCGTTGACCCCCTGCACGTTGCGAAGCTGGGGCTTGATGATCCAGTCCTGCACGGTCCGCAGATCGCTCGGTGTGTAGGGCTTGCCTTCGGCGTTCTTCGCCCCCTCCTTCGCCTCGACCGTGTACATGTAGATCTCGCCTAGGCCGGTAGAGACCGGTCCCATCGCCGTCTCGATGCCGGTCGGCAGCGAGTCCTTTACCCGCTGGACGCGTTCGTTGACGAGCTGACGCGCGAAGTAGATGTCGGTGCCGTCCTTGAACACGACGGTGACCTGGCTGAGGCCGTAGCGCGACAGCGAGCGCGTGTTCACGAGGTTCGGCAGGCCGGCCATCCCCGTCTCGATCGGGAACGTAATGCGCTGCTCGACCTCCAGCGGCGAGAAGCCCGGCGCGTTGGTGTTGATCTGAACCTGGACATTCGTGATGTCAGGAACGGCATCGATCGGCAGGCGTGTGAAGTTCCAGACGCCGAAGGCGCCCATCATCAGCACGGCGATCATGACCAGCCAGCGCTGATGCACGGAGAACGCAAGAAGCCTGTCGATCATGACCTAATTCCCGACATGACGATCCCTGACGGGGACCGCTGGAGACATGAGGGGACGCGGTCCCGCCGCATCTGAGCGAACTCAATGTTCATGGGACGCCGATCCCTTTCCGAGCTCCGCTTTCACGATGAAGCTGTTCTTCGCCGCGTATTTGTCGCCATCGAGCAGTCCGAACAGGATCTCGACATTGTCGGAATCGCGCGCACCGAGTTCGACGTCACGCGCCTCGAACTTGTCGCCGCTGCGGACGAACACGACGCTGCGGTTCTCGACCGTCTGAATCGCCGACGCCCGAACGGCGATCGCGACCGGCTTGGCTGACAGGATCAGGCGTGCCGAGACGAACAGGCCCGTGCGCAGGCGCATGTCGATATTCGGCACAACGGCGCGCGCGAGTGCGCTCTGCGTGTCGCTGCTGCCAACGGGTGAGATGTAGGACAGGCTGGCCTCGATCAGCTTTCCGCCATCGCCGACATCGATCAGGATCTTGTCGCCGATCCGGACACGCGGCAGGTTGCGGCGGTAGACGGACAGATCCACCCAGACCGTCGAGATGTCGGCGACGATGAAGGCCGGCTTCTGCTCGGAGGCATATTCGCCGAGCGAGATCTGGCGGTCGATCACCGTCCCGGAGATCGGCGCCCGCATCTCATAGACGCTCAGGCTCTGGTTGCTCTCGATCTTCGCGAGGAGTTCGCCCTTCTCGACGGTATCGCCAATGCGCTTCTTGATCTCGCGCACGACGCCTGGAAAGCGCGGGGTCACCTGCACCAGCGTTTCCTGATTGGGCTGAAGGATGCCGTTCAGCACCAGAGAGTCGTGCAGCGTCTCGTTTCTGGCGGAGAGGATTTCGATGTTCGACGAGGCGACGCGCGCGTCACTCATTTCCACGACGCCCTCTTCACCGTGGCCTTTCTCGTCGTGGCCCTTTTCGCCCTTGGCCTTGACGCCCTGCCTGGCGGCCTTGGAGGCGGCCGCGGTCTGCGTGTCGGACTTGCTCGGGGCGGTGGCATAGACGCCGGCGCCGAGCGCGAAGATCGCGGCGGCACTCACCAGGACCATGATTGGCTTGTTCATCGTGCGCTCCCCCGCGCCAGTGCAAACGGATTGCCGACCAGCCCCTCGATGGTGGCGACGGCGACGTGGAAATTCTGCTGGGCTTCCTGTTCGCGCAGGCGCGCCTGCGCGACACTGGCCTGCGCGTCGAGCACTTCGAGCAGCGAGTAACGTCCCTGCCCGTAGCCTTCGGAAATCGCGTCTGCCGCGTCCCTGGACTTGGGAATCGCGGTCTCGCGCAGGATGGTGAGTTCGCGCAGCGAGCCCTGCAGCGAGTCGTAGGCGCGGCCCGCCACCACGATCAGCATGTTGCGGTTGCCCTGGCGTTCGGCGGCGGTCTTGGCGAGGCTTTCCTGCGCGGAGAGGATGTTGCCCTGGTTCTGGTCGAATACCGGGATCGGCACCGACAGTGAAAGCCGAACCGCGTTGTCGCCGGTCTCACTAAAGCGGCGCCATCCGGCGGATACCGTGACGTCCGGATAGGGCTTCAACCGGGCGAGCAGCAGTTCGGCGTTGCGCTGCGAGTAGATCGCCTTCCAGCGGACGAGCTGTGGGTTGGCATCGATCGCCGCGACGACGGACTGGAAGGTCGGCGGCTTGCCGGTCGCTTCCAGCCGTCCGGAGACAGCCGCGAATTTCGGCGCGCTATCGCCCATCAGGATCGCCAGTTCACGGCGCGCGCTCGCGAGAGACGACCTGGTGCGCTCACGGTCAGCCTTGACCAGTGCCGATGCGACCTCGGCGCGTCCGGTCTCTGCGATGGATGAGGCGCCAGCTTCGACGCGCCGCTGCAACAGCGGCGAGATCTTGTCTATCGCCTCGATCTGTTCGTCGAGGATCTGGATCCGCCGCTGCAGGCCGAGCACGCTCACGAAGGCGATCGCGGTCTCTGACAGCACTTCGAGGCGGACGGCCAAGCGTCCGATGCCCGCGGCGTCGAGGCCCGCCTGACCGGCGGCAATGCGCGCATCGCGCTTGCCCCACAGCTCGAACATCTGGCTGACCTGCAGCGTGGTCTCCGCCGAGCGGGTTCCCTTGTAGGCGCCCGAACCGAACGAATTGTCCTGCTCGTACGAAATCTCCGGATTGATCAGCGCGCCGGACTGGATGCGCTGACCGCGCGCGATCCCGACGTCACGTTCGGCGGCTGTCAGACGCGGACTGGTGGCGAGCGCGCGTTGAAGCGCAGCCCCCATGGTGAGGGTTTGCGAATGAGCTACCCCCGTCAGCGACGAACTGACGAACAGCACAGCCGCGCACGCAATACGCGTGGCGATCTTCGAGAACATGATGGAAACCTGACGAATGACGGAGTCTGGGCGCGATGCGCCCGGCGATGACGGTCAGGTCAGGAATTTGGGTGGGGGAGGATCGATCCCGCGCGGCAGGCTGCGACGCTCGACATCATGGAAAACCGCAGTACGGGTCTCGATGGAGACGGGCATCGCCGCAAAGACAAGCGGCTGTGCTGTCATGGAGAAGCAGCCGTGGCAGTGATTGTCCGCGACAACTCCCTTGTCGGAATGGCCGATCGCCTTCTCCGCAAGCGAGACGGTCGTCGCTCCGGACGGATTGGTCACATCGAGTTCGCATAGACCGTGCATGGCACCGGCGAAGATATACGTCGCCAGCACGACCATCACCAACGCCTTGCGCGAGATGCGCAGCAGGCCATGGCGGAAGATGCGGGCGAAAATCGTCACTTTCAGCTTCTCTTTCAAACTCTGCGAGCGAGGTAGCACGGATCGGCGATTCATGTCGATGCGCAACAATATAACAACGCATGGTTATGCGCAGGGTACCTATTGCCCGCGTGTTACCACGTTAACGAGCAACCAGATCGCAAATGTGGCAAGCGCGACGTCTGGCCACGTGGTCATGATCGCGGGGCGTCACTGCGGGACGAGGAACTCAATCGGATGGGTTGGGCTCGCTTCGGCCAATCTCAACGAGACGTGGAAAATTCGTTGCCCTGCATGCCGTCTGCCCTGATCTGTCCGAGCAGGCCGTAGATGTCACCGAGCACCCAGAGGTCGCGCACCTTCGGCCCGTCGAACGAAAAGATCGGCGCTCCAAGCCAACCAACGAGCTTTCCTGTCGGCGGATTGCCGAACATCGCTTCGCGTTGAAGGCCATGGAAGTAGACCTTGCCGGAAACGCGATTGCCCTCCTCGATCATCAGGAGAATGTCCGTCGTGTAATTCTGCAGCGCGCCGGTGACCCAGCGGACATAGTCGGCGAACTGAGCATGTCCGACCAGCACCGGTCCGAGCGATCCCCTGAAGGTGAAATCCTCATGGAAAATTTGCGGGATCAAAGTCACGTCGGCATGGTCCCACATATCCTTGTAGAAGGCACGGACCACCTCCTTCTGCGGCGTGAGCGTCACGCCGTCGAACGTCATTGGCTTCTCAAGATGATCGCTGCGTGTGTTCATCGCCCTCGGCCCGGCATGATGGGATTGAACAACGACACTAGCAATCGCAGGGCGGATTAGCGAAGCGTAATCCGCCGCCATCGAGATGTTTGCGCGGCGGAATACGCTTCGCTATTCCGCCCTGCAACTGAGCGGCGACCGCCTTCTGCCCCTCACGTCAATCTTGCACACGGGTCAGGAAACCGGGAATATCCGGCCCAATTCAAAAACGCCCCAGGGAGCCACCACACCTATGAAGTTCGATGACGTCATTCTCGGTCGCCGCAGCATCCGCGGCTACAAACCCGATCCGGTCCCCAAGAAGCTGATCGAGGAAATCATCAATCTGGCGATGCGCGCGCCGTCGTCGATGAACACCCAGCCGTGGAATTTCTATGTCGTCACTGGCGAACCGCTCGACAGGATCCGCGCCGGCAATACCGAACGGATGATCGCAGGCATCCCGCAATCGCGCGAATTCCGCACCGGTCACGCGTTTGCAGGTCATCACCGCGACCGGCAGGTCGGCGTCGCCAAGCAGTTGTTCTCGGCCATGGGGATCGCCAGGGACGACAAGGAGATGCGGCAGGACTGGGTGCTGCGCGGCTTCCGTCAGTTCGACGCGCCGGTCTGCGTGATCGTGACCTATGACCGCGTGCTGGACGGCAGCGACGATACGCCGTTCGACTGCGGAGCCGTGGCCACCGCCCTCGTCAATGCCGCCTGGTCGCGCGGCCTTGGCGCGGTGATCAACAGCCAGGGCATCATGCAGTCGCCGGTGGTGCGCGAGCATGCCGGGATTGCGGACGATCAGGTCATCATGAAAAGCATTGCGCTCGGATGGCCCGATGACAGCTTTCCCGCCAATGCGGTGGTGTCCGAACGCAAGTCGGTCGAGGAAGCCACGGTGTTCGTCGGCTTCGACAACTGACGCGTCGCCTATTGCGGTCCGACTGTGCCGGTATGCCTCAGGCGGGACGATCTGACCCAGCCTGTGACGCCGCCGCCCGTCGCACGCGCATACATCACCGAGGTCCACCCGTCGCGCGTTTCAGCATAAGCGACCAGATCATCCCTGGGGACGACAAACACACCGGCCATCGCGCAATGCGCGCTTGGCGCCGAATAGAATTGCAGGCGCCCCGTACCGGTGACGACGGCGCCGAGCGGCGGCGAAAAGATCGGCGTGTCTTTAGTACCGGTCCCCGGCTCGTTGCAGGCGGCGAATGCCGGAGACGCCAGGAATGCCAGCGCGATCACCAATGCTTTCGACGTCACGTCCATTCTCCCGGGGCTGATTGAGCGAGGCCGCGTCTCGATAGCGCTCGCCATGGGTTGGTCGGGCAAAACGCGTTGCGGTTCAGCAAGCGCTGAGCGGATCGACGTTGCACGCGCCCTATGCGCGCAGCGCGGTTGACGTCCCTGCCTTTCCCGCGCATCCAGCCCCCAACGAGAAACTTGGGGGCGGAACGTGCTTTACCTGATCTGGGCGCTGCCCGCGCTGGCGGTGATCGGCGCTATCGCCAGCGGTCTGGCCGGCACGCTCCCCGCCTCGCTCATCGGCCTCGCCACGGCGCTTGCGGTCGCGCTGGCCACCGCCCCGCAACTGTTCGGGATCGCTGACGCTGGAACGGCGCTGTTGCGCGGCGCATGGATCGGCTGGATCGTCGTGCCCTACATTCTCGGCGGGTTGCTGTTCTGGCAAATGGCGATCCGCCCCGGCGACGCAGCCATGCCGGTCGAGACGTCACTGCCGGATGCGCGAGCGCGGCGGCGCCTGCTGTTCACCGCCTGCTATCTGATCGGCCCCTTCGCCGAATCCGCGACGGGCTTCGGCATCGGCATCATGGGAACGATGGTGCTGATCCGCCGCCTCGGCCTGAAGCCGATCGAGCTCCTCGCCTTCTCGCTGATCAGCCAGACCATGATCGTGTGGGGTGCCATGGGCAGCGGCGCGGTGGTCGGCGCCGCGTTTGCGCGCACCGATCCCACGGCGCTCGCGCTGCGCACCAGCCTCATCTACCTCGTGTTCAACATTCTGTGGCTGCCGATCTACTGGCGCATGGCGGAGCGCGCCGGCATCCATGCCGACTGGCGCGAGCGGGCCAGCGAGGCGCTCTGGCTGCTCGGCAGTCTCGGCCTCGCCATCGTCGCGACGGCGTTTCTCGGGCCGGAGCCGGCGATGCTGGCAGCGTTCGGGCCGGCCATCGTGCTGCGTTATCTCATCGACGAAAAGCCGGACCGCGCGGCGATCGCCGCTGCGGCACGGCGCATGCTGCCATTCACACTGCTGATCGGCTGGCTCGCGCTGACGCGCCTCGTGCCTCCGCTCAACCAACTGCTCCAGACTACTTGGAGCATGCAACCCTTCGCCGGCGCGCCCGTCTGGGCGCCGTTGTTTCACGCCGGCACATGGCTGGTCACGGCGGCCGTGCTGACGGCCCTGCTGCACGGCCATCAGCGGGCCTTCCCTGCGGAGATCGCAGCCGCCTGGAAGACCGGCCGGCTCGCCGTCCTCACAGTGATCGTGTTCTCGATGATGGCCGAACTGCTGTCGCGCTCGGGCATCGCCGGCGGCCTCGCCCGCGGCATGTACGACACGTTCGGGGTCTGGTCGGTGACGGCGACGCCGATGATCTCGGCCGTGTTCGGCGCGCTGGCCAATAGCGGGAACGCTGCCAACGGATTGTTCATGCCGTCGCAGCTCAGCCTCGCCACCGAGGCCGGCCTCGACGTCGCCGCCGTCGTCGCGCTTCAGCATGCCGCAGCACTATCGCTCAACATGGTCTCGCCGGTGCGGATGTCGATCGTCTGCAATCTCGCCGGCACCCCCGGCCACGAGCGGGACGCCTATCGCGCGATGCTCCCCTTCGTCGTGGTCATCGTCGTGGTGCTGCTCGCGATATCGGTTCTCATCGCCACCCGGCTGATATGAGGTTTGGTGGCTCGAATAAGCCGGAAGCCGGTGGGATCCCCCTCAGTCGATCTTGAACTTGCTGTAGGCCTCGCTCGTGCAAATGATCACATGCTCGGCACAGCCATTGGTTCGATGCGGGTCGCAGAGATTTTCATAGTCCGGTGACGTCATCATCTCGATGAAGGCTGCAACGGAGGGATAATACACCAGCGCCAGATAGTCCCACTGTTGGTGATCCGGTTCGCCGAGCGCGACGGCCTTGGCGTCACCGGTCCACAGCAAGGTGCCACCGCGTGCCTTGATCATCGGCACGGTCAGCGCGCTATAACGCAGATAGGCGTCCCAGCCCGATCCGTCGCCGTCGAGCGATTGCTCGCGGAATCGCATCAGATTGACCATGACGATTGGGCCCTGATGCTCCATCCCTTTGAGCCCCTTGATATTCAAGAGATCGACGCCCATGCACAATCTCCTGTTTCAGCAGGTGGGGAACAGATAAGCCGACACGATTACGCCTCGGGATCGACATCGTCCAGGAACGTCGCTGTGGGAACGAAGAACAGCGTCCCCGTCACCGCGCGGCTGAAATCCAGCAGACGGTCGTAAGTGCCCGGCGGGTTACCGATGAACATGTTCTCCAGCATCTTCTCAATGCGCTGCGGCGAACGGGCGTAACCGATGAAGTAGGTGCCGAACTCGCCTTTGCCTACCTCGCCGAACGGCATGTTGTCGCGCAGGATCTGAAGCTGCTCCCCGTTCTCTTCAATCGACGTCAGCACGTTATGCGCATACGGCTTCTTCTCGGAATCGCGCTGTTCGATATCGGACAGCTTGTGCCGGCCGATGATGTTCTCCTGTTCCTCGACAGGCACCTTGTTCCATCGCGCGATGTCGTGCAGATATTTTTGCACGATCACGTAGCTGCCCCCGGCAAAGCCGGGATCTTCATCGCCGACAAGGGTGGCCGCGTCAGCGGCCTGACCGACAGGGTTTTCAGTTCCGTCAACAAAGCCGATCAGATCGCGGTCGTCGAAGAATTTGAAGCCATGCACCTCATCCACGGCCGAAACCGCGCCGGCGAGCCGCGACATGATGTGCGTCGCCAGCTCGAAACAGAGGTCCATGCTCGCCGCGCGGATGTGAAAGAGGATGTCGCCGGGCGTCGAAACGGCGGTATGCACGCCGCGAATTTCGCGAAACGGATGCAGGTCTTTCGGACTCGGCGCTCCGAACAGCCGACTCCAGGCATCGGAGCCGAACCCCATGATGCAGGACAACTGCCCGTTGAGATTGCGGAAGCCCACGCCGCGCAACAGGCTGGACAGGTCGCCACACAAGCCACGAACCGCCTTCTCGGGCGCCGGTCCGGGATTGATCGTCACGACCAGGAATATCGCCGCTCGCGTCAGCCTGGCAGCGACCGACTGGGACACGGGAGCCGGTAAGCTTGAAACCATGTTCGATCCATTCGATATCCGTTGCGTCACGGAACTTTGGCGTGACGAAGACAGTGTCTGCCGACGCGCCTATTGCCGGCTCACATGCTTTGCCGGCAGCTTACCGCCATTCCACTTACCATCGATCGCCCGTTCGATCTGCGCGGCCAGTTGCAGCAGCAGGCCGTCATTGGCCTGACGCGTCTGCGCCTGAATGCCGAGCGGCAGCCCGTTCTCCTGCGCCGCCAGCGGCAGCGAGATGCCGGGGATGCCGCACAGATTGGCGAGCGGTGTATAGGCGAAATTCTTCCACAGGTTGGCGAACCAGTCGTGCACCGACGGATTGGTGCTGGTGGTGAGATATTCAGATGTGCCGACCTTCGGCGTCGGCTTGGCGGTGATCGGCGTCAGGATGATGTCGTAGCGCTCGAAGAACGCGCCGAAAGCGCGCGACGTCGTGTTGAACACCGCCTGCATCGCATTGCGCTCGGTATAGGAGGTGTTCAGTCCGCTCTCCCAGATCTTGATGTTGATCGGCTCCAGCAGATCGGTGGTCGGTTTATCCAAACCGAGCCGCGCAAGATGACCGGCGATCACCTGCGCGAAATTGCTGATGTAGCAGGTCGTCTGCGCAGCGAACGCGTTGCGGAAATCCACCTCCGGCAGTGCCCATTCCACGTGATGGCCGAGCCCTTCGAGCATTTTGCCGACACGCTCCAGCTCTGCAACGAAATGCGGCGGCGCTTTGTAGTCGCCCCACTCATGCGACAGCGCGATGCGCAGTCTGCCAGGATCGCGCTTGATGAGATCGCTATAGGGTTCGGCCGGCGACCAGAACGGCATGAATTCCCCGGGTGCGCCGCCGCGGCAATTGTCGACGAAGGCTGCGGTGTCGCGCACGCTGCGGCTCACGCAGCCCTGGATCGAGACAAGCCCCGACAGGTCCGACAGCGCGGGCGCCAGCGAATAGACGCCGCGCGAGACCTTCAGGCCGATCAGGCCGTTCACACCTGCGGGAATGCGGATCGAACCACCGCCATCCGTGGCATGGGAGATCGGCAGTACGCCGGCCGCGACCATCGCCGCAGAGCCGGCGGAGGAGCCACAGGTGGTGTAGTCGGTGTCCCAGGGATTGCGGGTAACATAGAGCTTGTTCTCGGCAGAACTGCAGACGCCGAATTCCGGCGTGGTGCTGCGGCCAATGATGTTGAGCCCGGCGCCCCGGATCTTGCCGGTCAGGAAGCTGTCCTGCGCGGGGCGATGCCCCTGCATGATCATGGAGCCGAATTCCTGCAGCCGTCCCTTCAGGGTCGGGCCGAGGTCCTTCATCAGGTAAGGAACGCCAGCGAACGCGCCCTCGGCATTCATACCGTCCCTGGCAGGATCGGCGATGACGTCGTCGAACACTTCGACGACCGCATCGAGTGCGGGATTGGTGCTGGCGATGCCTGCGGCGGCCTGCGCCGCCAGATCGGCCGGCGTCAGGTCGCCCTTGCGCACGCGCGCGGCCAGCGCCACTGCGTCGTGTTTGGCCCATTCGTCCCAGCTCATCGCCAATGTCATGTCGCACGTCCAATTCGAGATTCGGTTGGTGCGAGCCTAGACCGGATGGCGGTTTTTTCGGAAGCCGTGGCAGGTGTCTTGAGCGCGCGGCAGACGCAGGGCAGACCAGCGTGCCGGATGGCGATTGCCGTCACCCTCCCCGCCGGCGGTAAATTCCAGCAGGACGTCGCCGTGCGGCACCATGGCCGGGCCACCATAGCCCCGGGTGACGCTTCGCTCACCGGGCTACGCGCCGCCCTCGTCAGTTCGCCGAGAACGGCAAAGAATACGGCCGTCCGAACGGGACCCCGCCGCGCACGGTCTGGACCGCCTTCAGATAGGCTTTGCCGGTGCGCGGCTTGTTGGAGGTGTCGAGCAGTTCGACCGGACCTTCGACGAGTTCGAGAATGGCGACGTCGGCGGGCGCGCCGACCTGCAGCGTGCCAAGCTTGGGCACACGGTTGATGACATTGGCCGGCTTAATCGTGGCGGCCGCGATCACCTGGTCGAGCGAGAAGCCGAGCGCGAGAAACTTGCTGAGCACCCAGGGCAGATATGGACGGCTGGGCGTGTTCGCCGCGGCCACATGGACGTCGCTGGAAATCGTATCGAACAGTAGCCCCTGCTGAATCGCCTCCTCGGCAATGTCGTAATCGAAGCTGCCGGCGCCATGACCGACATCGATGATGACGCCGCGCTTCTTGGCTTCCAACAGCGCAGGAAGCACCTTGCCGTTCTGCACCGTGTTGTTGCCGAGTGCGCTGTAGGGATGCGTCAGGATATCGCCCGGACGCAGCGTATCGACGAGCACCGACAGATCGCCCGGTGCATTGCCGATATGGCACATCACCCGCCCCTTGGTGCCCGAGCGTTCGACCGCCAGAATGGCGCGCTTCAGCGGTTCGATGCCGTTATTGCCGACGAAAGCCAGCGTCTCGCGCACCTTGGCGCCGAGCACGAGATCGGGATTTTCGGCAATGGTGCGCGCCGCGGCGTCGACATTCGCATAGTCGATGTTCAGCAATTCGCCGACGGGAAAGCCCGCAAGGCCGATGGTCGAGATGTGCACGAAGGCAAACAGCCGGCTGCGCGAATGTCCGACCACGTCGCGCTTGAATCCGGCGAACGTGTTGGCGCCAGCATCTCCGGCGCTGACATAGGTTGTCGTCGCCGAGAACGGCACCAGCTCATCCGGCGGAATGCCGATCGCCGAACCATAGGGATAGACATGGGTGTGAAGATCAACGAGGCCGGGCGTCACCAGTTTGCCTTTGGCATCAATGCTTTGTTTCGCCCGCTCCGCAGGAATGCTCGGCTCGACGGCGGCGACCTGCCCGAAGCGAATGCCGATATCGCGAATGCCCCGCAGATTCTGGCTGGGGTCGATGACCTCGCCGCCCCGGATCACCAGATCGAAATTCTCAGTGGGCTGCTGGCCGAACGTCCCCCCGGATGCACCTAGCGACCCAAGCATGGCCGCGCCACCTGCCAACACGTCACGTCGTGAAATCTTAGCCACTGATATCTCCGCCCCTAAACCAAAGCCCTGTCAGGCGAAGATAGTGGCCGGAACTCGAAATGTGCTTTCGTTGATTTTGATTTCACGGCGCTTTTGAACTCCGCCGCGATCGAACCGGAGCAACAGATAGTCGCTGCGATGATTTAACGAAGGGCGCGACGACGTCGACCGAAAGCTTTCACGAGAATCGGCGCTGCGAGATGCGCCGCCTCGCCTAGCCGCAATTCCAGATCGGTCCGATCGGGGTTCGCGTCCAGCATGGGCCCATGCTGCCGCCATTGTACTGGCCGCGATAGAAGCCGGGCCGGCCGAAATAATATTTCTCGCCGTCGGACCAGCGGTAATAGACCGGGGTACGGTCGATATACCAATGGCGTCGGTCGCGTTTGGCCATGCGCAGGTCCGCGCGCTTCTGCATGAACAGCGGAACGCTGTTGTTCAGTGGCTGGTGATAGCCCGGCAGGAAGCCGTAGCCCTTCCATTGCTGCGGCTTCTTCTTGACCGGCGCCGCCAGCGCAGCGGCAGAGGTAAGCGACAGGACGAGAGCAATCGATAGACACATGAATCGCGACATGCCAACAGCATAGAGATTTGGCGCGCGGACAGCCATTCAAATTCAAGCGGGGCGGATGGATTCTTCAGGCTATCCTGTGGCGTTGTGTCTCCGCCGTGATACCCTCACACCATGAAAACCAACACCCTCGCCGATATTCTGGAACGCATCGAGACGTGGCCGCCACATCTGCAGGGCGAGCCGCATTCACTGCCGAGCTGATCGTGAAGCGCGACGGACCCCGCCCCAAATCTGGAAGACCGTGATGCGATTTTTGTTCTGCTGTCTGTTGGCGATCGGCTTTCTCGGAACGCAGGCATTGGCGAAGGAGCCAACATTCTTCCAGAAACAACTCATCACATACGTGGCTGCACACCCGATCGGTTTCCCGACAGAATTACGAAGTGAGCGTCTGCCCATCGATGTGCTCTTAAAATTCTCACTCGACCATGATGGTAAACTGTTGAACCCGAGAGTCGAAAAGGGAACGGGCATTCCGAAGGTCGATCAGGATTTGCTGGAGTGGCTGGCGAAGCTGCAACCATTCCCGATAGTTTCAGCCGACGACGAGGCCCTGCAAAAGATCCAGTTGCCTGTCCGGTTTGGAGCGCGGCCACCTGGGCGGACTTACGAAGAGAGTGAGAGAAAAATAAAACAGATGATCGGAAACGTTTGTAAGGGCTGCTAACCGATCGCGCGGCAGCCCTCGAAATGTCGGCGGCATGCAGTCTCTGATCACCTCACAGGGTTTCGGGCCAACGCACCGGACGGGTGCCAACATCGGCCTTCGAACAAATGGCATCGCCAAGGTCGAGAATGCGTCGTTCTTCGTCGACGCTCACCTCCCGCGAGCCATTGGCACTTGCACGCCACCTCGCCTCGCAAGGTGCCCCTGTGAAGCACCTGCGATGGCGGAGCAGCGATCCGGATCAGTTTCGGCTCATGTTGATGGTGACGTTCCGGATGTCGCCTTCGGACGATATCGAGAAAGACTGCTTGTTGCCGCGCGTCGAGAGCGACAGGCTGGCCGAGAAACCCGGCGCGTCGATGACGGCCGAGATGAGGCCGCCGGACTCCCTGCCCGCGATGCTGCCGCTGATTCCGCGACTGGTTTCGCTCCATGTCCCGGCGATGGTGCCATCCTGGCTGACCACGTCGCTGTTGAGATCGAAGCGGTAGCTGTCGCTCGCGCAACGCAAGCTCTGCAGAAGCCGCCTTTCGCCATTGCTGACCTGGTATGTCGCCTTGCAGCGAAGCCGCTCCTTGGATCCGTCGGACAGCGAGATCGCTCCCGCGCCTGCCCAGGATCCGGTAAGGCCTGTGAACGGCAACGACTGCGCCGCCGCCGAACCCGAGGCGGCGACGAGCAGGATCGACACCAGCGCGAGCCGGCGCGGTGAAACGATGTTGCGAAGCATGGACAATCTCATGAGGTCACTCCTGTGTCAGCACGCATGTGCCGGGTTTGAAAGTCGCATCGCACATCAGTTGCCGCTTGCGACCTGCCGCGTGATTGCTGTGTGTGACGCCGCCACGGAATCCTGATCGTCGGAGGGCGGGGATTTCGACCAGAGACGATTGCCCCGCGCCCTCTCATAACCGTACTGGAACAGCGCGCGCATATAGGCGGTATCGAAGCCGGACATCGGCGATGGCGGTCGATCGCCCTCGATATAGGTCAGATTGAATCCGAACTTGTTGCGGCGGGCGAAGGCATAGGTGCTGTAGAGGATGGAGCGTGTCTGAATCTTCGTCACGGTCGATGACGCCCGCGCAGCGATTTCGATGGTGGAATTGGGAATGACCTGAAATTCCCGTTCGATCTTGTTGTTGATCAGGACGTAGAGTTGCAGCTTCCCTGCGCTGGCGAATGTGGCATCGCGCAGCAGGAAAGCCTCCGGCAATGTCAGGACAGGCGCGGTGACGCCGCCGTCGACATGCATCTCCTCAAAGCGCTTGCCGTTCGCCTCCGCGGTCACCAGCATCGGCGGAAACACCACGGGCAGACTCGCCGAAGCCGCGACAACATCCCGGAACAGGTTCAGTGCTTCGGGCGTACGCAGCGAGGCGATCCGGCCCATGTCCCAGATGGCGGTGCGCTGGGAGTCCAGGTTGGTCGTGACGACGAACAGCATCCGCCCCTTCGCGTGTTCGGCTGCAACAGCCGCGACGAAGGTCTCGTCGATATACTTCGCCACCAGCTCGCGTAGCCGCGTGTTGCCGAACAGGCCCGAACCGAAGATCGCATTGAACGGATTGGGTGCATCGAGCAAGCTCGCGGCGACGCCGCTGGTGTAGACGTCACGCAAGGTCGCGTCATAGTCGGGACCGAGAAATGCGAAGGGCGCGATCAGTGCGCCGGTGCTCACACCGGATACCATCGAGAATGACGGGCGCGTCCCTGCCTCGGTCCAGCCGTTGAGCACGCCGGCGCCATAGGCGCCGTCCGCCCCGCCTCCCGACAGCGCCAGATAGGTTCGAGGCCCTCGCAACGCGACCTGGTTCTGACCACTTCGGAACGTCGAGGCCGGTTCGTCCGCATAACGGCGCAGGTCCGTGAGATCGAGGACGCGCGCACTGGATGCATCCGCGACGCCATACGGCGTCCGTGGCAATGACGAACATCCGGCGACCAGAAGGCTCAGCGCCGCAACGACAAGCAACGAGACCGACGGCCGCCAACGGGGGCTATGCATGACATGTTCGGTCAGGAGAGCGCTCACGGGTTCGACGCCCCGCCCAGAGAACCGCGTCGCTGGACGACCTGAAGGGATGCCGCCGCGGGTTGGGCGACGAGTTCGAGGTAGTCCCGGTGGATCGCCTGGACGGTCGTGCGCTCGTCGAACTTGACCCGCCAACTGCTCGGCGAGCCGCGGCCCACGATGACTCCCTGGCGATCGCCGTATTTGGGATGCCGCTCACGACCGAGAACGCTCATCCGGACACGGGCACCGCGGAACAGTCGCGGCGGCGATGCGTCACTATCCGCATTCATCATGCAGCCCTCGCCCGGTCAGGCGCCTGATGGGCAATCAGTTTCGCTTTCGCTGTGGCCACGGTTTCGATCAGCTTGCGTCGCCGATCTGCGGTGCCGGCCGCATCGGCTGGCGACGGAGACATCATTTTGAAAGCACTATGCATTTGACCGCGCGTGTTAAGTGAGCAATCACTCACTATTATTGACTGACTCAAAAGTCAATAGCAGCCCTGCCGGGGATCGATTATCCTGCCCCCATGAATGCTGAGCTGAAGAAGCGCGCCCGACGAAAAGCAGAACGACCGATCGAGATCCTCGACGCGGCCTTCGAGGAGTTCGCCAAAAACGGCTATGCGGCGACCCGGCTGGAGGATGTCGCCGCCCGCGCCTCCGTCACCAAGGGCACGATCTATTTCTATTTCGAAACCAAGGAGCGCGTGTTCGACGAGATGATCCGATACAAGTCCCAGGCGTTCTTTCCCGAACTGGAAAGCTATGCCGCGACGCTGGAAGGATCATACAATGCACGCCTGCGCGCACTCATGGTCTTCGTGTATCGCAAGATTGCCGAAGACAGACCTTTCCGCGAAACACTCCGCTTCCTGATCGCCGACGGCTCCCGCTTCCCCGACCTCGTCGACCGGCATTATGACGAGTTCATGCGGCCGGTCATCGACCAGTTCCGAAGGGTGATCGACGCGGGAGTCGCGGCGGGCGAATTCCGCCCGTCGCAGGCCAGCACATTCACCGAAATCGTGATGAGCCCGGCGCTGCTGTTGACCGTGTGGTCCCTGTTGTTTGGAACGCGAAGGCAGATCGACGTTGCGGTCTTCACCGATGCCAGTATCGACCTGCTGATGAGAGGGATCGATACGTCCCGTTAGCGTGGCTTGGATCCTCAAAACGTGGGTGGCGTACAGGCGCTGATGACTTCGCAGGCTTTGTTGCCGACGCAGCGGAAGCGATGCGGGCGACGGCTTTCGAAATAATAGGCATCGCCGGGATCGAGGATGCGGCGCTCGTCATCGACGATGACTTCCAGCCGGCCTGAAATCACTATGCCGCCCTCCTCGCCGTCATGCACCAGCGGCACGCGCCCGGTATCGCTGCCCGGCTCGTAACACTCCTTCAGGATCTGCAAAGCGCGGCCGAACAGGTTGTCGCCGACCTGGCGATAGGAGATTGGTTTTTTGCCGATCTCGGTCAGCTCATCCGAGCGGTAGAACGCCTTGCGCGGCCGGTCCGGCTCGATGGCGAAGAATTCGGCGAGTCCCATGGGAATGCCGTCGAGGATGCGCTTGAGCGCGCCGACCGACGGGTTCATCTGGTTGGACTCGATCAGCGAGATCGTCGAATTAGTCACGCCCGCGCGCTTGGCCAGTTCACGCTGCGACAGCTTGTGACGCCCGCGCACGAAGCGCAGCCGTTCGCCGAGATCGATGCTCACGCCCAAATCCTGTTGCGAGTGTTCTGGATCGAACAAATATGGCTCGGTCCACTCAGCAAAATCAACAGCTTAATCAGCTCAAGAAAAGGACTTGTTGCAATGTTACGAACATGATCCAGATGCGAAAATCAGCCTGAACATCATCCTTGGGAGCGCGACGTGACCGTCCATCAGATTCCGAACAGCCTGCAGCTCGACACGTTCTGGATGCCGTTTACGGCGAACCGTCAGTTCAAGGCGGCGCCGCGCATGTTCGCGTCGGCCCAGGGCATGTATTACACCACCGAAGACGGCCGCAAGGTGATCGACGGCTCCGCCGGCCTCTGGTGCACCAATGCAGGCCACGGCCGCCGCGAGATCGCCAGCGCCGTGGAGAAGCAGCTCTCCACCCTCGATTTCGCCCCGGCCTTCCAGATGGGCCACCCGCTGGCCTTCGAATTTGCCAACCGCCTCGCCGAGATCGCCCCGGAAGGCCTCGACCGCATCTTCTTCACGAACTCGGGCTCTGAATCCGGCGACACCGCGCTGAAGATTGCACTCGCCTATCATCGCGCCAACGGCCAGGCCGCCCGCACGCGCCTGATCGGTCGGGAGCGCGGCTATCACGGCGTCGGCTTCGGCGGCACGTCGGTCGGCGGCATGGTCAATAACCGCCGCGCCTTCTCGTCGGCCCAGCTGCCGGGCGTCGACCACATCCGCCATACCCACGATCTCGCACGCAACGCCTTCTCGAAGGACCTGCCGGATCACGGAGCCGAATTTGCTGACGACGTCGAACGTCTGGTCGCGCTGCATGGCGCCGACACCATCGCCGCCGTTATCATCGAGCCGGTCCCCGGCTCTACAGGCGTGCTGCCGCCGCCGAAGGGCTATCTGCAGCGCCTGCGCGAGTTGTGCACCAAGCACGGCATCCTGTTGATCTTCGACGAAGTCATCACGGGCTTCGGCCGCCTCGGCGCGCCATTCGCATCGCAATTCTTCGGCGTGACGCCGGATATCATGACCACCGCCAAGGGCATCACCAACGGCACCGTGCCCTGCGGCGCAGTATTCGCCAGCCGCAAGATCTATGATGGGCTGATGAACGGCCCGGAAGGCCAGATCGAGCTGTTCCACGGCTACACCTATTCGGCACATCCGGTCGCCTGCGCCGCTGGCATCGCTACGCTCGACATCTATAAGAACGAAGGCCTGCTGACCCGCGGCGCGTCGATGGCCGAATACTGGCGCGACAGCCTGCACGCGCTGCGTGATCTGCCAAACGTGATCGACATCCGCAATTGCGGCCTGATGGGCGCCGTCGAGCTCGCCCCGCGCAAGGACGCGCCGGGTGCCCGCGGCTACGAGGTCATGGTCGATTGCTTCAACACCGGCCTCTATCTGCGCCAGAGCGGCGATGCCTTCGCAATGTCGCCGCCGCTGACCGTCGAGAAGAACCATATCGACGAGATCGTCTCGATCCTGAGCGACGCCATCAAGCGCGTCGCCTGATCCGACACGTCGTCTGATCCAACACGGCCCGGATGAAGCGCCTGCTTCATCCGGGCCGTTGTTGTTTAAGAGATCCGGTTGCCGATCAACTTGCGCTGCCATGCGCCCGCGGGCACATCCACGCTACGTCATCCGCGCTCATCACCGGCGTCGGCACGAGGGTGTTGCTCGAACCTGTGCCGGTCGTCCATGAGAAACTGCCGAGCGACGCCATCAGAGGCGCAGCGGCAAAGCGCGACATCATCGCAACATTCACCATCGCCGGCACATCGACGCGGGGATGGCTGACAATCGCGTCCACGATCAGGCCAAGCGCGGCCAATCCCAGTGTTCGCTTGCGAGATCTGATTGAGGTCTTGCGGAATTGGATCGGCATCGCGGGCTCATTGGCTTGAGGATGCGCACGCACCAAGGTCGGAGTGCGCCGACGCGTCGACGTCGCGCGCCATTCTAGCGATCAACTGTGACCATCCGGTCTGATGCCGCGAACAACAAAGCTCGCAACCGATCACATCGCGAAGAGTCGCCCGACAATTCCCATCACATTCTCATGACGACGTGCATACGCTACGCCATGTACCTGCCCCATGAGATCATGAAAATAATCCTTGACGCATTTTCCCTCTAGTATATATTCCCATCCATCCCGCTCCACTTGAGGGAGCGTTACCGGGACGCCGACTGGCGCGGGGCGGGATGTGGCGCCTGCGGGCGGGAGGGAGACGTTTCCTCACGCACTCGGGAGGCCTTGGGTCACCGTCCGGCCCCACTACGGGGGTCTGCCACTCATGCTGGCTGGACGTGGCATTGGTGAACGGCGGGAAACCGTCGGGATAAGCGGACTGCGGAAGTCTGCGCCTTTGCCCGGAAGAACGGTCCCGGGGACAGAAATCGCCACGATGGAGCGTCGAAAGGCGTTTCCGCGGCCTCTGCTGTCCGGCGATCCGGACACTACGCTGCGGCACTGTTACCAAGTCGCGCCTTTCGGCGCTTCATCTCCCTCATTTTCGAGGGAGAGCACCGGGACTGCCACTCACGCGCTCAGGCGCGGGCAAGGACGGCGCACGCCCATCCCCTCACCTCCATCACAACGATCGACAACGTCATCACGGGAGGTCACATGCACCTTGGCCACAAGCATCCGCGTCTCACATCGACAAATTCCACGCTGCGGCAGCAGACGTTAGCGGCCTTTCGTCTACTTTCCCCGTTACCATGCGATGCGGTAGCCTGCATGCGGGACTCTGCATCCCGCGACATCCGTCACGGCGCAGAACGGGCAGACAACAAGAAGAACGGTCTGCGATCCGAGGCAGGCGCTTTGGCGCTCCCGCCGCCTTGGAGCGCGCCGGCAGTCGAGGAAATGAAATGATGAAGAGCTTCGTCCGCGCCGCGAGCGTGATCGCCGTTATGGCCGCCTGCGCCGGCAGCGCCGAGACTGCCTTTGCGCAGAGCTGGCCGAACCGGCCGATCCGCATGGTCGTGCCCTATACACCGGGCGGCTATACCGACCTGATGGCGCGCCTCGTTTCCGAAAAGATGTCGGCGGCGCTGGGCCAGCCCATCGTCATCGAGAACAAGCCGGGCGCGAATGCCGCCATCGGCACCGACGCCGTCGCCAAGGCAGCCCCCGACGGCTACACCTTCGGCACCGTGATCGCGGCGCATTCAGTGAATCCGACACTCAATCCGAAGCTTCCCTATGATGCGATGAAGGACTTCACTTACGTGTCGCTGACCTCGGTCGCGCCGCTGATTTTGATTGCGACGCCGTCACTGCCGGCCAAGGACATGAAGGAGTTCATCGCGCTCGCCAAGGCGAAGCCCGGCTCGCTGAATTTCGCCTCGTCAGGCATCGGCTCGGCGGCGCATCTGACCATGGAAATGCTGAAGAGCCGCGAAGGCATCAATCTGCAGCACATCCCCTACAAGGGCACGTCCGGCGCGCTGCAGGATACGGTCGGTGGCCAGATCAATGTGATGTTCGACGTCATCGGCCCGCTGATGTCGCAGGTGAAGTCCGGCAATGCCAAGGCGCTCGCCGTCGCCGCCAAGGAGCGCGTCCCGGCGGCCGGCGATGTGCCGACCATGGCGGAGGCCGGCGTGCCGGATTTCGTCTCCGGCACCTGGTCCGGCATCATCGCGCCGGCGGGCACACCGAAGGAGATCGTGGATCGCGTGGCGGCGGAGGCAAAGAAAGCCCTCACCGATCCCGACCTGAAGAAGAAGCTCGACGATCAGGGCATCGTCCCCATGGGCACCACCCCGGATGAATTCCGCGCCTTCGTCACCGACGAAATCGCGCGCTGGAAAAAGGTGATCACGGACGCCGGGATCAAGATGGAGCAGTAAGTGCTTGTCGTTCCCCGGCACACCAATTCGAGTGTCGGGGAACGACAAAAGCGGCGCTGGAACACCCGCGCCCTCCACACGTTTCCTTGGCAGGCTTCACAATGCAGCCTCAGCGCAAGGAAAACCGAGATGTCGACCAACAATCATACGCCTGCGGAAGCCAAGGCGATTTCGACGGGCCTGCTGATTTGGTGTTTTGCCGCCATGCTGATCGGCCTCGGTCTTTACTGGGCCTTCGGACCTGGAAGTTGATTACCTGCTATCAATACGCGCGATAGCAGACAAACAATCGGGCGTGGTTCACGCAGCCTCGCTTCTGGCCTTCAAAATCGCCAGATGCACGAAATGCAGCTTTCCCCTCACCGCTTGCGTCAGGTGAAACGGATAAGCGTCGCTCATACCCATCGAACGATTGAGTTCGTTCATGCTGTAGGACACAGCATCCCACAGCGACAGCAACGCTTCGAAGTCGCGCTCCAGATAGGGATCGTCCAGCGTATGACGCGAGCGTTCGTCCAGTGACAGCGGCAGCGACGACGCGGTGTCCAGCGTCGAGACGATGTGCAGGAAATGCGCAAAGGTCTCGGCCCAGTCTTCCCACGGATGCGATGTCGCATATTCGCTGATGAAGGCGTCGCTGTTCCACAAGCGATCGGCGCGATTGTGATAGGCCGCGAGTGCTTCGCCATAGTCGCGGGTTTCATCGCCAAAGATCAGACGGAACGGGCTGATAAGCTGCGACTGATCGACCAGCGCTTCCCAGTAGAAATGCCCGACCTCGTGGCGGAAATGGCCGAGCAGCGTCCGATACGGTTCGCGAAACGCCGCGCGCCGCGCCTCGCGCTCGGCATCGTCAGCTTCCGAGAGGTTCATCGTAATCAGCCCCGACAAATGCCCGGTCATGATCGGATGTCCGGCAGTCTCGTCCGAGAGAATGTCGAACGCGATATGCGCGCCGCTCGACACGGCAAGGGGCAGTCTGAGCCGCATCAGATCGTAGGTCAGACGTCGCTTGGCCTGCTCGACCCGCTTCCAAAGCGCGACATTGCGATCGGACACCAGATTGGGAATCGTCCGCGTAAGCCGGCAGGACGGACAGAACGGATCGCTGCCATCCGTGGCCCAGTTGCAGGCGATCAGATTGCGGTTGGCACAGGACATCGCCGACGCAGCGCTGACGACATTGGACCGCGCGGTGTCGAAGATCAGCGCCTCGCCGCATTGCACGCAATCGCTCTGCTCGAAGAAGACGCGCGTCTGGCAATTGGGGCAGATCAGTTGTTTCATGGGTGAACTCTAACCCAAAACGGCGGGGATGGTTCAACGGCGCACGCAACATTCGCCCGGTCGTGCCTGTCATGCGCGATGCCGGCATGCAGGAATGCCGCTTGAGAGATCTGCCCAAATCGCGCTTCAATCCTGGCGTTCAGAAGAACCAATAAAATCAGACCGGGAGGCCATCATGAAGACGCTCGCAGGAGCCATCTGCGCTCTGGCACTATTTGCAGGCAACGCGCAGGCACAGACCGTCAAGGATTTTCTGGCGCAAGTCATGGTCAAGTGGACCGCGCCCTTCGAGCCGTTTCAGCTGATCGACAACATCTATTACGTCGGCACCGATGGCATCGCGGTCTATATCATCAAGACATCCGACGGCCTGATCTTGATGGATACGGGCGTCCCGCAATCGACCGGGATGATCAAGGAGCACATCGCAAAGCTCGGTTTCAAGGAAATCGATATCAAGATCATCCTCAACAGCCACGCCCATTTCGATCATACCGGCGGTTTTGCGGAGATCAAGAAGGACACCGGTGCGCAACTGATCGCAGGCCTACGGGACAAGCCGCTGCTCGAAAGTGGCACCTATCCGGGCGATGAAAAGAACACCGATATCGGCTTTCCGCCAGTCAAGGTGGATCGCAGCGTCACCGAAGGCGACAAGGTCACGCTCGGCGGCACCACGCTGACGGCGCATGCGACGCCCGGCCATTCGCCCGGCTGTACGAGTTGGGAGATGACTGTGAAGGACGGCAGCGAAAACCGTGAGGTCCTGTTCTTCTGCAGCGGCACCGTGGCGCTGAACCGGCTAGTCGGCAATCCAACCCATGCCGGCATCGTCGACGATTATCGGTCGACCTATGCCAAGGCCAAGGCCATGAAAATCGACGTGCTGCTCGGCCCGCATCCGGAAGTCTATGGCATGCAGGCCAAGCGCGCAGCGATGAAGGACGGCGCGCCAAACCCCTTCGTTAAACCCGGCGAGCTCGCCACTTACGCTGCAACGCTCGAACAGGATTTCGACAAGCAGCTCGCCAGGCAGACGGCGGCGCTGCAGACAAGCAAATAGCGACTACCCGCCGCGGCGAGCGATTTGTCGCAAGCCGCGGCGGTTGTCGGCGATTGCGGTCGGCTGGTAGTTTTGCGCATCAGATGAGGTGCGCCCATGGAACTCGCTTGCCACTGCAACGCCGTGAAACTCAGGATTTCAGCCGATCCCATCGCGCATTTCTGGTGCCACTGCGCCGACTGCCAGACCGTCCACGGCGCGGCCTATGTGGCAGAGGCCGTCTATCCGGCCGACGGTGTCGAAGTCATTGAGGGCGATACAACGTCGTTCGCACTGAGGACGACCCCGCGCCTCAGTTGCGCGAAATGCGCCACGCGGCTGATTATCGAACTCGACGGGATCGGCATGCGCAGCATCAACGGCTATCTGCTCGGAGACGCGTTCAAGCCGAGCCTGCACATCAATTGCAGCGAGGCAATCGCTCCGGTTCGCGATGGCCTCCCACACTATGCCACAATGCCGGCTGCATTCGGCGGCGACGACCGCCTCGTCGACTGGTAGGAGCCGAGGTTTTCCCTCGCTAGGGCAGCGCCAGCAGGCCTCCAGCAACAATCATGGTCGCCAGCGCCGACAGCGCGAGCGACCAGTGGATACCGATCATGCTGCCGACGACGCCGACCGAGATGCCGCTGAAGGCGCGCAGACCCAGGCTTGCCATATTGAACAGGCCGATGACGCGGCCGCGCTTGTCGAGGGGTGCATCGAGCTGCACGAGGCTCTGCGCCATGGCGTTGAACGACAGTTCGAGGAATCCCGCCGCAAACAGGAACACCAGCGCAATGGCGTAGTGACCGGTTAGCGCGAAGATCGCCAGCGCCCCGCACCAGAGCAGCGCCAGAACGATCGCTGTACGCGGCTTCGGCGCCAGCAATTGCCTGCCCTCAAGCGCGAGGCCGGCAAGCAGGCCACCGGCTGCGTCAGCCGCCAGCAGCATGCTGTAGGACATGCCGGGATCGCCGTGGCCGAGATCGTGGGCGAAGCTCGGCATCTGCGAGCTGTATGCGTTGCCGACGAAGAACGATGCCGCGCCGGCCAGCGCGATCATGGACACGATCACCGGCCGATGGCGAACGTCACGCATGGTCTGGACGATGTCCGCAAAGCCACGCACGGGGCGTTGCGGAGCCGGCGCGCCGGTGCGAAAGCGCGGACCATAGGGCGCATTGATCAGCCACAGCACCAGCGGCAGATAGAAGATGGTGTTGAGCATGATGCCATAGGCCGGCCCCAGCGCGAGCAGGATCACGCCGCCGACCGCAGGGCCGACCATGACGCCGAGATAGCGCGCCATGGCGTTCAGACGCACCGCGCTCGGCAGGTCCGCCGGGCCGACGACGTCGTAGAGCAGCATCTGGTTCGGCGTCTGCCACAGCACGCCGGCACAGCCATGGATCACCAGCAGCACCATGGCCTGCCACATCTGCAGGGTATCGGTGACGAAGAAATAGCCCCAGCCCAGCGATGCCAGAATGAACAGCGCCATGCCGCACTGGATCACGCGCCGCGGGTCGAACCGCTCCGCCAGCGCGCCTGAGGTAACCGAGAACAACAGGAACGGCAGCCAGTGCGAGACGATGGCGAAACCGCCGAGCGCGGGCGACTGGAATTTCTGAAACACCACCCAGTAGCTGATCACATGCTCTATATTGTCGGCCATCATGGCCAGCACATAGGTGATGAACTGGGCGCGAAAGCCCGGGTGATGCAGCGCTGCGAAGGATCGTTTGGCGGGCGGTGCGCCGACGGTCTGCGCTGGGGAGTCGCTCATCGGGAGGGAATCTTCGCATGCATGAGAAGCCCGCCATCGGGAGCGACGGCGGTGCTGAATCGTTACATCGCATGTTATCGCCAGGTGCAAGGCAGGCCTCCCCCATAAGGCGCATCGCAGCCTTGCATGCAGATGCATTCAACCCTACCTGTCCCCGACCATTACAATCCTCCCCTTTTTCCGGAGCCAGCCTGACATGACCGACGCCCCCTACACGCCTCCCAAAGTCTGGACCTGGGACAAGGAAAACGGCGGCAAATTTGCCTCGACCAACCGGCCCATCGCCGGCCCCACCCATGAGAAGGAGCTCCCGACCGGCAAACATCCGTTCCAGCTCTATTCGCTGGCGACGCCGAACGGCCAGAAGGTCACGATCATGTTCGAGGAACTGCTCGCTGCCGGCCATACAGGCGCGGAATACGATGCGTGGCTGATCCGGATCGACGGCAACCAGTTCGGTTCGGGTTTCGTCGATGTGAACCCTAATTCCAAGATTCCAGCTCTGATCGACCGCAGCGGCGACAAGCCGTTTCGCGTGTTCGAATCCGGCGCGATCCTGGTGCATCTCGCCGAAAAATTCGGCGCCTTCCTTCCAAAGGGCGGCGAGGCGCGCGCCGAAACCCTGTCCTGGCTGTTCTGGCAGATGGGCAGCGCGCCGTTTCTCGGCGGCGGCTTCGGCCATTTCTATGCCTATGCACCGACCAAGATCGAATACGCCATCGACCGCTATGCGATGGAAACCAAGCGCCAGCTCGACGTGCTCGATCGCCAACTCGCCAACAACGAGTTCATCGCCGGCAAGGACTACAGCATCGCCGACATGGCGATTTTCCCCTGGTATGGCGGCCTCGCGGAGAGCGCGATCTATGGCGATGCCGGCACGTTCCTCGACGTGCAGAGCTACAAGAACCTGCAGCGCTGGACCAGGACCATCGCGGCACGACCTGCCGTGAAGCGCGGTCGCATGGTCAATCGCACCTCGGGCGACCCGGCCGGCCAGTTGCGCGAACGCCATGACGCCAGCGACTTCGACACGAAGACGCAGGACAAGCTCGAAGCGCAGAGCTGAGGCGCAGGCCACGAATTGATATCGCTTCGTCCCGGAATCGAAAAGCCCTGCGCGAGCGGGGCTTTTGCACGTCTGGATGCGTGAGGCCGCAGCCTCAGCCCTTCATGCACTTGTTGACCGATGAGGTCTTGGCGGCGCCGGCCAGTGGCTTGCCCTCGGCACTCTTGGCGTTGTCCTCGCAGCACTTCTTCATGAAGCTTTTCTTGGCGGCGCCTGCGAGCGGCTTGCCGTCGCCGCTGACGGCGTTGCAGGATTGCGCCATTGCGGGCGCAGCACTGAACAGGCTCAAGAGGACGAGAACAGATAGACGTTTCATGGACCGACTCCCGGTTTGTTGGAGCCGCAGCCTAGCGCAACCACCGGCTCTCGCAAGACCGGCTATGCATCACATACTTACCGCTTTAAACGCTATGCCGCGGCTTGACGATCTCGCCGCGCACCGAGGCTACACCCATCTCGAAACTGTCAGCGATACGGCGCGCGCGCGTCATGAAGGCCTCAGTGACTTCAGCCGGAAATATCTCGCGCGCGGTCTGTTCGAACAACAAAAGCCAGCGATCGAAATGTTCGCCCGTCAGCGGCAGCACGAGATGTGGACGCATCGGCCGGCCATTGTAGCGACCGGTCTTCAGCATCATCGACGACCAGAAATCGCTGATCTGCGCGATGTGATGATCCCAATCGGTCACCGCGCCGTTGAAAATCGGCCCCAGCAAATCATCCTCGCGTGCGCGGCCGTAAAAGGTCTGCACCAGAAGCGCGATATTTTCTTCATTCAAGGAGGGCTGGAAGCTGGTGAAGCCGGAGGTCTGCGTCATGCGCCCTGATGTAGGCGACGGCGGCCAGCTCGGCAACCGCCATCGCCCGAAATCCGTTCTGCAATTGATCCAGCGCAAACTCAGTTGCGACGACCCGCCGTCTGCGTCCGTTCCAGGTCCCCTTCCGAGCGAACGCCATAAAATGCCTGCAGGAGCATCCCCCGACGCAACTTCCCGGGTGCGATGGAGCGGCACCCAGAATTCTTATAGAGCTGTCGAACTCCTCGGAGAGACCGTCCAGCGTCGCATTCGCCAACACCCGGTACTCTCCGGCTTTTTGCGATAGGATGACGCTGATAACCGTGCCCCGAAACCGCAAGGACACCTTCACTTGCCCGAAGCTCTCCTCTCCGCCCGCTCCGGCGAGTTTCCGACCTTTGAAACCTCGGATTTCGCGGGCGAAGGCTCGTTCTACTTCGACCTCGTACGACTGGAGGACCGCGACGACATCCCGCGCGGTTTCCTGCACCGGCACAACTACTACCATCTGCTCTGGATGACCCGCGCGAGCGGCACGCACACACTCGACTTCGCGCATTTCGACGTGCGCGACCACTCAGTGTTCTTTCTTTCGCCGGGCCAGGTCCATGCCTGGACGTCATCGGTCAAGCCTCACGGCTACGTGCTGAACTTCAGCACCGACTTCTTCGCGCGGATGTTTCCGCGCGCCGACGATGTCGCGAAACTTCCTTTCTTCCAACCTGCGCGCGGCAACAGCGTGCTCTATCTCACGCAGGCCCAGCATGACGACATGCTGCCGCTGCTCCGCGAGATGGAATGCGAGGCACGCGATCGCCAGCCGGGATTCCCCGATGTGGTGCGGGCCTGCCTGCTGATCCTGCTCACGCGCCTGAGTCGTCTGTGCCCCGACAACGAGCCCGCCGGTGGCGTTGGTCCACACCAAGCGCTCGCGCGCCGTTTCGCGATGCTGGTGGAAACGCACTACCTGCGCTTCGGAACCATCGGCCAGTACGCCGAGGCGCTTGGCGTGAGCGAGCGCCAGCTCAACGATGCGGTCAAGCGAACTGTGGCGCGCACAGCCAGTCAGGTGGTGCAGGAACGCGTGATGCTCGAAGCCAAGCGCTGGCTCAGCAACACTGAAACGGGTATCGCCGAGATCGCGTTCCGCCTCAATATCGAGGATCCGGCCTACTTCGCGCGCTTCTTCAAGAAGCAGACCGGCCTCACGCCGGGCGACTTCCGGCGGAAGCATTGCCGTCCGCTGGACTGATACGCGAAAAAGTCCAACACAACGTCTGATCTGTCCTAGCGCCGCCGCCGCACGGCTGCATAAAGTGTTCGGCATGGACGCCTGACCGGGCGCAGCTATCGCCACTTGCGCGTTCGTATGCGCATGTCGGCATGGCAAGACGCCCACCGCCACGACCGCCCCGCATCTGCGGAGCGCGCCGTCGGCAGGATATAAAAACGAGGCAGAGGAAACAAAATGTACAAAGCAATCATTCCGTTGCGGAGCCTCGTCGTGGCCGCAGCATTGGCCCTCACTTCAGTCAGCGCGATGGCCGATTACCCGGATCGTCCCTTGCGCGTTATCGTGCCATTCGCCGCCGGTGGTGCCACCGACGTAATCGCGCGCACGGTGGCGCAAGCCATGTCGGTCCGGCTCGGTCAGTCGATCGTGGTGGAAAACAAGGCCGGCGCCAACGGCAACATCGGCGGCGCCGCGGCTGCGCGCTCGGAGCCCGATGGCTATACGCTGCTGATGGCCACATCGAGCCACGCGATCAATGCATCGCTCTACCAGAAGCTCAGCTACAGCCTCACGCGCGACTTCGTGGCCTTGTCGAACCTGGCGTCGGTGCCCCTGCTGCTGGTGGTACATCCGTCGGTGCCGGTCAATTCGGTGAGCGAGCTCGCCGTTTATGCCAAGGCCAATGCCGCGCGCATTAACTATGCGTCGGGCGGCGTTGGCACCGCGTCCCACTTGTCCGGCGAGCAGTTCAGCACACTGGCGGGTGCGAAGATAACGCACGTGGCTTACAAAGGCGGGGCGCAGGCGCTCAATGATTTGATCGGCGGCCAGGTGCAGATCATGTTCGCCAATCTGCCCGAAGTTCTCTCTCTGGTGCAGAGCGGCAAGCTCAAGGCGCTTGCGGTGACTGGCAGCGCGCGCCACGCCGCCTTGCCCGACGTGCCAGCTTTCTCAGAAACGTCGTATCCCGGCATGAACGCGCGCTCGTGGTTCGGCCTGTTCGTACCGGCCGGCACGCCCCCCGCTATCGTCGAGAAGCTTTCACTGGTCATCGTTCAGAGCGTGGCCGACCCCGCCGTCCAGGAGCGGCTAAAAGGGATCGGCGCCGACCCCGTCGGCGACGATCGGGCGACATTCCAGAAATACGTGAACGACGAGGTGGCGCACTGGGCCGTGCTTGTCGCGCAGTCCGGCGCCACCGCCGAATGACCCTATTGATCCGCCACCGCTCGAGGAAACCCCATGCTGCTTGACGTTCGCACCTACACCTGCCGCCCCGGCACGATCAAGAAACACTTGGCGCTGTATGCCGAGCACGGCTACGAGATCCAGAGCCGCCATCTGGGCAAGCCGCTCGCCTACGCGCAAACCGAGACAGGCAACGTCAACAGCTACATGCACATCTGGGTTTATGAGAGCGCGGCCGATCGCGAGGCCAAGCGCCAGGCGCTGCAGAAGGACCCGGCCTGGGCCGACTACCTGAAGATCAGCGCCGAGGCCGCCTATCTCATCAGCCAGGAAAACCAGTTGATGACGCCGGTATCGTTCTTCAAGCCGTAGGCGGACCTGCGGTCGCGGCATCTGACTGCCGAACCTATGATGCGCCGCATTCTTGATGCCGCGCATCCCTTCTGTTCATCAGGTGGATGCCACGTCTGCGAGCCCGGCAAGCGCCGAGCCTGCTAGAGCATGATCCCGAAAAGTGGACACCGGTTTTCGGACAAGATCATGCTCTCATAGAGAAAATAGCTGGAGTCTGATCCATCGAAGATGGATCAGACTCCAGCGCAAGCTCAGTTGCGATAGGACGGATCGACCCGATCGAGCTTGCGGAGCAGCGCCGGCCAGGCGAGTTCGCCGCTGAGGCCCGGAACATTGTCGCGCGGCTTCATGCGATCATAGGTGTCCTGCAGGACCTTCTGCGGCGGCGTGATGAGCTTGGTGTTGCACGATAGCGCTGCCACCTGAACCTGACAGGCCCGCTCCATCCGGAACAGCACGTTGAAAGCCGCGGCGATGGTCTTCCCGACCACCAGCAGGCCGTGATTGCGCAGCACCATCGCCTCGTGATTGCCGAGATGCGCAATCAGCCGTTCGCGCTCCTCGGGATTGTCGGCGATACCCTCGAAGTCATGATAGGCGACATGAAGGAAGCGCATGCAGGTCTGCGCCACCGGCAGCAACCCACATTCCATAGCCGACACAGCCATGCCGGCCACCGTATGGGTATGCGCGACGCAATCGACATCGTGACGTGCCATGTGGATGGCACTGTGGATCACGAAGCCCGCGGCATTCACGGCGTAGTCCGACGCGTTGAACAGCGTGTTGCCGTCGAGGTCGATCTTGACGAGGCTCGACGCATCGATCTCTTCATAGAGCATGCCATAGGGATTGATCAGGAACTGGTCTTCCGTTCCCGGAACGCGGCAGGAGATGTGGTTGGCGATCATCTCGGTCATGCCATACATCGCCGTGAGACGATAACAGGCCGCGAGATTGACGCGCGACTGCCATTCCTCGGGGCTGACCTGATCCTGCACCGAACGGACGACTTTCACGGCGGGTGAGCTGACAGCTGCATTCATTGATGTTCTCCCTTGATCTTGTTCACTCGGTCAGTCGACCGTGATGTTGGCTTCGCGAATGAGTTTGCCCAGGCGGTCGCGCTCGCTCTTCACATGGGTCTCGAGTTCCGCCGGCGTCATCGGCCATGGTTGATTGCCGATCGGCTCCATCTTCTTTGCAAATTCCGGCGTCTTGACGATGCGGGTGATGGCGACGCTCAACCAGTCCAGTGCTGGCTGCGGCGTACCCGCGGGCGCGAAGACCGCGAACCATGTCGCGCCGACGATCGAAGGGAATCCGAGCTCCTTGAACGTTGGCACGTCGGGCAATTGCGGCAAGCGCTCCTCGGACAGGACGGCCAGCGCGCGATACATGCCGGCCTTGTGGTTCGGCACCGTATTGGTCAGCGCTTCCACATTGCTGTCGACGATGCCCGCGAGCATGTCGTTCATCGCCGGCGCCGCACCGCGATAGTGTACATGCTGCAGCTTCACGCCGAGCCCGCGGGCCACGATCTCGCCCATCAGGTGCACGGTGCTGCCCGGCCCGTTGGTGGCGTTGTTGACCTTGCTCGGATTGGCCAGCGCATAGGCACGAAACGCCGCGACGTCGGCGGCCGGAAAGTCCTTCTTCACGACGAAGGCAAACGGCACCTTCACCACCATCGCAACCGGTGCGAAATCCTCCAGTCTGTATTTGATGGAGGCCAGCAGATGCGGGTTGGTCGTGAAGGTCGTCGCGCTGGCGAATAGCAGCGTATAACCATCCTTGTCGGCACCCGCCACGACTTGTGCACCGATCGACGTGCTGGCGCCGCCGCGGTTCTCAATCACCACCTGTTTGCCGAGTTCGGTGCCGAGCTGTTCAGTGAGGATGCGCGCGACGATGTCGGTCGTTCCGCCGGGCGGAAATGGCACGACCATCGTGATGTTGCGATCGGGATATTGCTGCGCCTGCCCCGGCGCGACGGCCAACAGCGATGCTGCAAGGACCGCGGCGACAGCAAACCATCGCCCCTTCTTGTTGTTGCTCACGTTTTCTCCCTTTGCGCCGCTCCATTGGGCTTTCGCCTGGAACGACATTTTCGGGAGAGGCTAAAACAAGAGCCCAGCCGATGCGACGACTAAATAAGCCGGGCAGCTATCGGATTACACGGGACGCGCAATCGACGACCGGGACGCTGCCCTCTCGCTGAATCAATGCGCCGTGGCGTTCGAGAACGGGTTGATTACGACCTGATCCTTCCTGCCGTCCGACAGCGCCTGCTCCATGCATTCCGGATGAGTCAGCACCGCTTTCGCTGCCGATGTCGTATAGGGTCATGCAGGCTATGTCCTCATACCCCATCCCTGAGAGAGTCCCGTGACCGCTCCGACGCCGCCTGCTTTCGCTCTCGATGCATCCTTCTTCAAGCTCCTCAGCGGGAGCTATCTCCGCACCGTCGGGAAGCCCCTGTTGGCGCCTGCGCAAGATGCAGCGTGGCTCTACAGCGACGCACCATTCGCGGTGCTCGCACATAGTACTGCCGCCGATCCGGTCTTCGTCTATGCCAATAGAACCGCACAGCGCTGCTTCGAATATGGCTGGGAGGAATTCATCACCATTCCGTCGCGCTTGTCAGCCGAAGCACCGAACCGCGACGAACGCCAACGCCTGCTCGACGCGGTCGCGCACAACGGCTTCATCGACAATTATCGCGGGTTGCGGATCGCAAAATCCGGTCGGCGCTTCTGGATCGAAGGCGGCATCGTCTGGGAACTGAGAGACGAGAACGGAGAGCGACGCGGTCAGGCGGCGCTGTTCACGTCATGGACGGATGTGTGAGACACAACATCAGTCGGCACGTTCGACGGGATCACCGATCGCCACTTCACCGCCCTCGATGATCCGCGCCGTGACGCCGCCATGGCCGCGCACGGCGTTGTAACCGCCGGGGCCCAGCACCTCCTCCATGCGGCTGCACGGTGCGCAATCGCCGGAGGTTTCGAGCAGGGCTGCGCCGAGGCGAAAGCGGCGGTCTTTCAGCGCCAGCAGATTGATCCCCGACGTCACGACATTCCGGCGCAGCAGATCCGGCGCAATCCCGGTCTGGCCGAGAAACGCTGCGATGGCTGCGAGGTCCTCCGCTGCGATCAGCGTGACCTGTCGCGGCCCATCATGAGTCGAGTCGTACCGGTCGCCGCTGATGCCGCGTTGCGCGATCAACCCCACCGACGACGGCGTGAGCATTGTGGCCCGGCGCGCTGGTCGCAGGCCGAGCCACGTCACCCGCCCGGGTCGCATCGGAGCGGCCAGCAATCGGCCGAGCGGACTGTCAGACGGGAATGCCAACACGGACTCCTGACATATCGACGATCACGCTTTCGTCGCTCGCACCCTGCGTGGCCACTCCGCCCTTAAACCACCACATGATTTCAGCTATAGAACATCATGACGGTTTTACGACAGAAACGATTCCAATGGCGATTGATCGCTCCGCTGCCGGGATTTGCCGCGCTGCTGCTCGCACCTGGCCTCGCCATTCACTGGGGCTTTCTGCCGTTCGAATATCGCATCCCCGCGTTGCTGCTGGTCTCGGTGCTGTGTATCGCGCTGTGCCTGCTGGCCGGCTTCTCTGTCGCGGAACTCGGTCTCAGCCGTCCCTCTGACATCAGCCACTGGCTGTTCTGTGCCGCAATCACGGCAGGCATCGCGGCAATCATGGTGGCGCAGACTCGCTTTCTGACCTTCGACCACAAACCGCCGGTCTGGCTCAGCTTCGCGCCCTTCTATGTCCTGGTCTCCAGCCCCTGCCAGGAAGTCGTGTGCCGATCGATTCCGAAACTGATGACCGACCGGTTGCAGGTCAGGCCATGGACCTATGTGATCTATTCCTCGGCGGTGTTCTCGCTGATCCATGTCGCCTATGGCGACAGCATCCTGATGCTCAACACGTTTCTGGTCGGCATCGTCTGGGGCCTTGCCTATCTGCGGATGCGGAACATCTGGCCGGTGATCCTGTCGCATGCCGCGATCGGCACGCTCGCCTTCTCGCTCGGGCTGGCCTGATTCAGATTTGCCTGAGCCTAGCGATCGTATCCGCCGCCGAAGCTGCTCTTGATCTGATGCAACAGCGTCAACACCCAGCATAGCGCGAAGGCTCCCGCGAGCCCGTAGGCCGTGCGCCGATCGATCACCGACAGGCCGGTCCAGAGATAGATGCGATAGAGCCATAGGCCGGCGAGACCGACGCCCAATAAGCACACCAGCAGTTTGACGAAGCGCGCATTGGCCACGCCTACCGCGGCAAACATGATGGTCAGCGGCACCAGAAACAACTGGCAGATGGCGATCAGGCTCTCGTTCACAGGCGGCTCCAGGAAAACGCAAAAGGCGACTCAGAGCCGGGAGTTTAGGCGGCCAATTTCAAACAAATGGTTGCGGAAGCATGCGGCAGAAAATCGCTGTCATGATCGAGCGTCATGAACCCGCTCACTCCCGCCGCGACAAAGGATCATGACACCTTCCCTGGCTCGCCGCCTGCGCACATTCTTCACACCATTCGTCGCCACCATGATCATGCTGGCCGCACTCACGTCGCATGCGGCAGCACAGCGGCCCTGCACCACCGACCCGCTCGCCCAATATGCCGAGGTGCGATCCACGCTCGCCGACGTCGCCAGACGCGGTCTGCGCGGCCGGCACTATTACGAGATCACGTTCAGGACCTCGTTCGACGGCGTCATCGTGCCCGATGCCCAGCGCGCCAGATATCCCGAAGACATGACGTTCGTGCTGCAGCACCAGTTCGAGCGACTGAACGTCACCGCGGATCGCTTCAGCGTCGACCTGTGGTTCAAGGGGATCAAGTCACGCGTCACGGTGCCATTCAACGCCATCACCTATTTTGTCGATCCCTCGGTGAATGACCGGCGCACATTCGCCCCGGGGATGAACGCACATGTCTGCGACAAGCCGTAGTCAGCCAGGCTGATCAGAAGCACATATTGCTGACGACGTTGCCCCGTTTGTCCTTGAGCACATAAGGGCACTTGATGCGTTCCAGCGCTTTCTTCGCATCGTCGTCGCCCAGCGCTGCGGCCTTCTCGTAATAGGCCTTCGCGGCATCCTTATCCGACGCACCACCGCGGCCGCTTTGCGCGAACGCGCCCATGCGCTCCAACGCGCCCGCATGGTTCTGTGCTGCCGCCTTTTCGAACAGGCCGCGTGCCGCAACATCGTCCTTCGCGCCGCCGATGCCTTCCGACAGCATCATGCCGAGCTGATACTGGGCCTCGGCATTCGTCTCTGCAGATTTCGCCAACAATTGCCGTGCGCGCACCGGGTCTGAACCCGCGCCTGCGCCTCCGGATAGTGCCGCAAGATTGCTGACGCCGCGCGGATTGCCAGCTTCGGCCGCGCGCTCGAACAGTTTGCGCGCCTGCGCCTCGTCGCGCGCCACGCCGGTTCCGTTGCCATAGGCGACGCCGAGTTCGACCATGGCGGAGGTACTGCCCTTGTCCGCCGCCTTGCGCCATGCTGCGAGCGCCTCCGCAACTTGTGCATTTGCCGCGTAAGCACGTCCAAGCTGGAACATCGCGCGGCGCGACCCGCCGGACGCGGTCCGGCAGAATTTGATGGCGGTGGCAATATCGGCTTTGGCAATATCGGCCACGCCCTTCACATCGGCAGGCTTGTCGGGATCGGCAGGATCGGCCGCGAGGCGATCGCACAGAACCAGATCGGCGGACTGGGCCTGCACACGCGACGGCGCGGACAGCACAGCCAGTCCAGCGGCGACGCCGAGCAAGCAGATCAGAGGCATCGCGCCGATACGCTGTGTCATGGTTTTCGTCGCCATCTGTGTCATTCGCCGGCGACATTAGGGACAGGCGCGCAACCCATCAAGCCGCGCACCAGCCTGGAACTTACACGGCCTTGCGGATCAGCTTCAGCACTGCCTGTAACCGCAGGCTCCGTTTGCCGGCCAACGCCGTGGCTTCCAGTTCGGCGCCGGCTTCGTCGCAAGTGCCGGAAAAGCCGATGCCGATTTCATAGCCGCCGAAGACCGGGTTCTCGCCCTTTGCCGGCGTATGCTCCTGATTGAGCATCTCGCCCTTCCAGCGTCCGTCCGCGGAGGAATAGGCGCCGAGATAGTAGAAGAACGCATCTCCGCCGAGGATGCGGCCGTCATGCAGCAGCATCACGCCGTTGAGCCCGCCATCGATGCCGTCGAGTGTGCGCAGATGGATCGAATACAGCCCGTTGGCGATGCCACCCGCACCGATCGGTCCGGCCGGAGGCATCTCGCCGTCATCGATCGTCGTCATGACGGACTCGAATTTCGCGCCCGGCATCTGCGGCGACACGCCCTGAAAACGATAGGTGTCGCCATAGGGTCGGCCGGTGACGCTGATGGTCGCCACATCCTGGCCGAGCAGCGAGGGATAATTGGGATCGTTCATGTGGCGGCGGCTCTCGATCTCCGCCACCACCTCGTCACCCCGGAGCTCATAGCTGCCGATATGGGCAAAAGCGGAATTGCCGCCGAGCATGCTGCCATGCTCGACAAACATCACGCTGCGACCAACCGCCTCATCAACCCGGTATTCGCATTTGTAGAAACCTGTCCGCAACCCGTCATTCCCCTGCAGCGCCTTTCGCATTGTAGCGGAAGATGTGCAGTGGAGGAAAGCGCACCCGGCCAGTTGGGTGCGATTCCAACAGTCTTGGGCACCGGCTACGCAATTCGCCCTGGAATGGGTCGAAACGGCGCATCCGCGGACCAGCAGCCCTCCTCAGGCGTCTCCTTACCCGTCCCGGGCGTTACGAATGCGACGTGGCATGCGGGCGCGATTCTGCTTCGTGCGATCCCGGGGCCAGCGGCGCTGCCTGATCGACCGTCGCTTCGCCATGCTGGGTCAGCGGACGGTTGCCTGCCATGGCACGCAGCAGCACATAGAACATCGGCGTGAAGAAGATGCCGAAGGCCGTGACGCCGATCATGCCGGCGAACACCGCGACACCCATGGCATGACGCATCTCCGAGCCCGCGCCGGTGGATGTCACCAGCGGCACGACGCCCATGATGAAGGCCAGCGACGTCATCAGGATCGGCCGCAACCGCAGACGGCTGGCCTCGATCGCGGCCTGGATCGGTGTCCGCCCGGCAAATTCCAGCTCGCGGGCAAACTCCACGATCAGGATGGCGTTCTTCGCCGACAGACCCACCAGGACAATCAAACCAATTTGGGTGAAGACGTTGTTGTCGCCTTTGGTCAACCAGACGCCGAACATCGCCGCCAGCAAGCCCATCGGCACGATCATGATGATCGACAATGGCAGTGTCAGGCTTTCGTATTGCGCGGCAAGCACCAGGAACACCAGCAGCATCGCCACCGGGAACACGATCAGCGACGAATTGCCGGCGATGATTTCCTGATAGGTCAGTTCAGTCCATTCGAAGTCGATGCCCTTGGGCAGCGTCTCCTTGGCAACACGCGCCACGGCGTCCTGCGCCTGGCCGGTGGAATAGCCGGGCGCCGCGCCGCCATTGATGTCGGCCGACAGGAAACCGTTGTAGCGCATGGCGCGCTCCGGCCCTGCACTTTCCTTGACGCGCAGCAGCGTCGAGAGCGGGATCATCTCGTTGCTGTCAGAGCGAACTTTCAACTGGCCAATGTCATCGGCCCGCGCCCGGAATTTGGCGTCAGCCTGGACGCGCACCGAATAGGTACGACCGAATTTGTTGAAGTCGTTCACGTAGAGCGAGCCGAGATAGATCTGCATCGTGTCGAACACCGAGGTGACCGGCACGTTGAGTTGCCGCGCCTTGGTGCGATCGACATCGGCATAGAGCTGCGGCACATTGATCTGATAGCTTGAGAACAGGCCGGCCAGCTCCTTCTGCTGCATTGCCTTGCCGATGAAAGCCTTAGTGGCGTCGTTCAGTGCCTCATAGCCAAGACCGGCGCGATCCTCGATCTGCAGCTTGAAGCCGCCGATCGTACCAAGACCCGACACCGGCGGCGGTGGGAACATGGCAATGAAGGCGTCTTGAATGCCGGCAAACTTCTTGTTCAGCGACAACGCAATGGCATTTCCGCTCAGGCTCGGATCCTTGCGTTTGTCAAACGCATCCAGGCCGATGAAGACGATGCCGGAGTTGGACGAATTGGTGAAGCCGTTGATCGACAGGCCCGGAAACTGGATCGAATTCTCGACGCCGGGCTCTTTCTGCGCAATCTCGCCCATGCGACGGATCACCTCTTCGGTACGATCCAGCGTGGCGCCGTCGGGGAGCTGCGCAAAGCCGACCAGATACTGCTTGTCCTGACCGGGCACGAAACCGCCCGGGACTGCGTGGAACAGATAACCGGTGACACCAATCAGCAGAACGTAGATTCCCATCACCGCCGCGCGGCGCGAGACGACGCGCTTCACGCCGCCGCTATAGGCGTCGGAGCTTCTGGCAAAGAAGCGGTTGAAGCGGACGAAGAACCAGCCAAGCGTCTTGTCCATGAAGCGCGTCAACGCATCCTTCGGCGCGTCATGGCCCTTTAGCAGCAGCGCAGCCAACGCCGGCGATAGCGTCAGCGAGTTGAAGGCCGAAATCACCGTCGAGATTGCCACCGTCAGCGCGAACTGCTTGTAGAACTGCCCGGTCAGGCCGGTGATGAAGGCGAGCGGCACGAACACAGCGACCAGCACCAGCGCAATCGCGATGATCGGGCCGGTCACTTCGCGCATGGCCTGATAGGCCGCGCTCTTCGGATCGAGCCCGCGCTCGATATTGCGCTCGACATTCTCCACCACGACGATGGCGTCGTCGACGACGATGCCGATGGCCAGCACGAGGCCGAACAGTGTCAGCGCATTCACCGAAAAGCCGAACACATGCATCACGGCGAAGGTGCCGACCACCGATACCGGCACAGCGATCAGCGGGATGATCGAGGCGCGCCATGTCTGCAGGAACAGGATGACGACGAGCACCACCAGTGCGATGGCTTCAAGCAGTGTATGGATCACCGCCTCGATCGAGGCGCGAACGAATTGCGTGGGGTCGTAGACGATGTCGTAGGTGACACCGTCCGGCATATTCTCCTTCAGCTCCTTCATGGTCTTGCGGACATTGTCGGAGATCTGGATCGCATTGGAGCCCGGCGACTGGAAGATCGGAACCGCCACTGCGGACTTGTTGTTCAGCAGCGAGCGCAGTGCATAATCCGCGGCACCGAGCTCGATGCGCGCGATGTCGCGCAACCGCACCACTTCGCCGTTGTCGCCGTTCTTGACGATGATCTCGCCAAACTCTTCCTCACTCTGCAGGCGCCCCTGCGCATTGATGGAGAGCTGGAGGTCGAGGCCCGGCTCATTGGGCGAACCGCCTACCTGTCCCGCTGCCGCCTGCACGTTCTGCGCACGGATCTCACGCACCACATCGCCGGGCGACAGACCGCGCTCGGCGACCTTCTGCGGGTCGAGCCAGACGCGCATGGAATAATCGCCCGAGCCGAACAGCTGCACCTGGCCGACGCCCTCGATGCGCGCGAGGCGATCCTTGACGTTGAGCACGGCGTAATTGCGTAGATAGGTCATGTCATAGCGGTCGTTCGGCGACAGCAAGTGAACGACCATGGTGAGGTCAGGCGCGCTCTTGATTGTGGTCACGCCTAGCGCACGGACTTCCGCAGGGAGACGCGGCTCGGCCTGCGAAACGCGGTTCTGCACCAGCTGCTGGGCCTTGTCGGGATCGGTGCCGAGGCGGAAAGTGACGTTAAGAGTCATCCTGCCGTCAGTGGTCGCCTGGCTGCTCATATAGAGCATGTTCTCGACACCATTGATCTGCTCTTCGATCGGCGTCGAGACCGTTTCCGCAATCACCTTCGGATTGGCGCCGGGATAATTCGCTGTCACCACCACGGTCGGCGGCGCGACTTCCGGATATTCGGAGATCGGCAGCACCGGCATCGACAGCAGGCCGGCGAGAAAAATCACCGTCGACAACACGCCGGCAAAGATCGGGCGATCAATAAAGAATTTTGAAAAGTTCATGGCGCTATTCCGTGATGATCCAGACCTGCAGGGTGCAAGGGCTCTGCGCGGCCGATCGCTCGACCTCGATGACGTGCTGTGTATTGGGAAGTGCGCCCTGCCCGCTTGCGGACAGGGCGGTCGTTGTCAGTTCTGCGCGACGGCCTTGACCGAGGCGAGAGATGCGGCGTTCATCGCCACCATCTCCGGCTTGATGGTCACACCCGGCCGCACCCGCTGCAGTCCGTTGACGACGATCCGTTCACCGGCTTTCAGGCCGTTGAGGATTACGCGCATGCCATCCACCGAGGGCCCCAGGATCACTTCGCGATATTGCGCCTTGTCCTTGGCATCGACCACCATGACGAACTTCTTGTTTTGGTCGGTGCCAACTGCCCGCTCGCTAATCAGCAGCGTCTGTTCTGCCTTCGGTTGGCCCATTGTGAGCCGCGCGAACTGGCCGGGCATCAAGCGACCATCGGCATTGTCGAACATGGCGCGCACCCGCACGGTGCCGCTGCGCGGATCGACCTGATTATCGATGAACTGCATGCGGCCCTTCACCGGTGCGCTATCAGTGACGGTGGTCATGTGAACAGGGATGCGGTCGATATCGCCCGGCGTCTTCTCGTCTGCCAGCGTCTTCAACGCGCGCGACACCACCTGTTCGTCGGCATTGAAGCTTGCATAGATCGGATTGACCGAGACCAGCGTCGTCAGCAGCGGCGCGGACGGGCCGGCCGAAATCAGGTTGCCGACGGTGATTTCCACCTTGCCGACACGGCCCGCGACCGGCGCGCGCACTTCGGTGTAGCTGAGATTGAGCTCGGCGGTCTTGAGCGCGGCTTCTGCAGCCTTGAGGTTGGCTTCGGCCTCACGATACGCATTGATACGATTGTCGAGGTCGCGCTGGGTGATGCTGGAGCTGGTCAGTTGCTGACCGCGGTCGAAATCGGCCTTGGTGAGGATCAGGCGCGCCCGCGATGCGGACACCTGCCCTTGGGCGCGATCAACGTCGGCGGCGTAGAGCGCCGGATCGATTAGCACCAGAAGGTCGTCCTTCTTGACCAGCGCGCCCTCGCGAAAGTGGATCTCCTGGACGGCGCCAGCAACGCGGGAGCGGATCTCGACCCGCTCGATGGCCTCAAGGCGGCCCGAGAACTCGTCCGAAGGCGCCGTGGCCTTGGCTTCCACCAGGGCAACCGAGGCCTGAACGGCCGCGGGAACAACCGCGCCGGACTCGGCTTGAGCTGCCACGCTGGACAGATTCATCAGCGCCGCACCGCCGCCAACGGCGACCGCCACCAACGCGATTCCGGCGCCAAAAGCGATCTTGCGAGGGAGATTATGTGCCATTGTGAACCCCATTTAATCTGCGTGGGCCTTGTAAAGCCCTGTCATTTCAGTAGCTAAGCTGTACATTGCGCGTCTGGCCGGTCCCGCCGGGCCTCTCGCTGCAACGCACACATTCGTAACGTCCGGTATAGATGGACTATCGACATCCACTGTCAAGAGACTTATCTACTGAACGGTAGAAAACTTTGGAGGGCCCGTCGTGGCACTGGGACGTCCTCGTGAATTCGATACCGACACGGCCCTCGACCTCGCGCTGCATGTGTTCTGGCGCAAAGGTTACGAAGGCGCGTCGATGGCCGACCTCACCGAAGCCATGGGCATCACCAAACCCAGTCTCTATGCGGCGTTTGGCAACAAGGAAGATCTGTTCCGCAAGGCGCTGGATCGCTACGTCGATGGCCCCGGCGGCTATTTCCGCACCGGCCTGGAGAAACCCACGGCCCGCGAAGCGGTTGAGCATATCCTCTACGAATCCGTCGAGGCGGTGACTGATCCCAAGAATCCCGGCTGTCTCGCGGTCCAAGGCGCGCTCTGCTGCGGCGATGCCGCAGAGACGATCAAGCAGGAACTGATGGCGCGCCGCTCGAAGAGCGAGGGCGATCTGCGCCTTCGCTTCACACGCGCCCTCGCCGAAGGCGATTTGCCAGCCGACGCGGATGCCGGCGATCTCGCGCGCTACGTGTCGGCCATCCTGCAGGGCATGGCCGTGCAAGCGGCAGGCGGCGCACCGCGCGAGCAATTGCGAAAACTCGCCGACATGGCCATGCGCAGCTGGCCTCCGGTCTGAGCCGTCTGCCTGCATTCGCGCTGAAGTCGCACAGCCGGCCTATTGTCCGCTGACAGCCACTCTATCGAAACGCCTCTCGACAGTTTGATGACCGAGGGGCGCAATGCTGCCTCCCCCGCGAGGCGGTCGCCAAATCGCTGAGGTCGTGGCACATCTCCTGATATTGCATCGCAATATTTCCGCTCAGGAGAATACCCATCCGACTATCCCTTCCTATTCTCGCATTGGCTGCGGCATCTTTCGGCATCGGCACGACCGAGTTCGTCATCATGGGCCTGCTGCCCGACGTCGCGCGCAGCCTGTCGGTGACCATCCCGCAAGCCGGCTATCTCGTGTCGGGTTATGCATTGGGCGTCGTGATAGGAGCGCCTATCGTGGCGATGGCCACCGCGGGCATTCCCCGCAAAACGGCGCTGCTCGCGCTGATGGCACTGTTCACGATCGGCAATATCGGCTGCGCCCTTGCGCCGGACTACTGGCTGCTGATGACCGCACGTGTGGTCACTGCGTTTGCCCATGGCGCGTTCTTCGGAATTGGCGCCGTTGTTGCCAGCAATCTGGTGCCGCGTGAGCAGCGCACCCAGGCCGTATCGCTGATGTTTGCGGGACTCACACTCGCCAATGTGCTGGGCGTGCCATTCGGCACCGCGCTGGGACAGGCCGCCGGTTGGCGCGTTGCGTTCTGGGCGGTCGTGGTGATCGGTATCGTTGCGCTCCTCGCGATCACGCGTTTCGTTCCATCGGGCATGCCGGGCACGCGCGGCGGACTGGCGAAAGAGTTTCGCGCCTTGGGCCGCTGGCCGGTGCTGCTGCCGATGCTGATCTCGACCATGGCTTCAGTCAGCATGTTCAGCCTGTTCACCTACATCACGCCGCTGCTCGAAGAGGTCACCGGCCTCACGCCGCATGGCGTCACCGGCGCACTGCTGGCGATCGGCGTCGGCCTCACCATCGGCAATTTGATCGGCGGCCGCCTCGCCGACCGTAACCTGCTCTCGACCATCATTGGCGCATTCATCTGTCTCGTCATTGTGCTCGCAGCGCTCGCACTGGTCGTACACATGGCGCTCCCGACGCTGGTGCTGCTGATCCTGTGGGGCGGTATCGCCTTCGCGCTGGTCTCGCCGCTGCAGATCTGGGTGGTCGATGCCGCCACGGATGCGCCGAACCTCGCCTCGACCCTGAACCAGGGCGCGTTCAATCTCGGCAATGCCACCGGCGCATGGATCGGCGGCGTGGCGCTGAATGCCGGCATGCATTATGCGCAGCTTCCGCTGCTCGCAGCGCTCGTTGCCATGGTCGGGCTTGGGCTCACGCTGAGCAGTCTCATTGACCGCCGGATCTTGCCGGCGCAAATCAGTCCGGCAGAATAGCGCCGCGATCGCATAAACACTTTTTCGCATTTTCAAGGAATCGATTTTGGCCCTCAGGCGCGACAGCTTCGCCTTCACCGCCTTTCTGGGCACATTGACAGCATTGCCACCGCTTTCGATCGACATGGGATTGCCGGGCCTTCCGGCGATCGAGGCGAGTTTCGCCGACGCCGCAGGACGCGGGCCGCTGACGCTCAGCCTGTTCCTGACGGGCTTTGCGATTTCACCGCTAATCTGTGGCCCCCTTGCTGATCGCTTCGGTCGTCGTGCGACCCTGTTGGATGGGCTGCTGCTGTTCTCGATCGCGGCCGGCGCCTGCGCGCTCGCGCCATCCTTCACCGTGCTGCTCGCGTTTCGATTGCTGCAAGGTCTCGCTGCAGGCGCCTGTGCCATCCTGCCCTTCGCCATCGTGCGCGACCTGTTCGAACACGGCACCGCGCGCCACAAGCTGTCGCAGATCGCCGCGGTACTCGGCATCGCTCCGATGATCGCGCCGGTACTGGGCGGCTGGGTGATGACCGTTAGCGACTGGCGCACCATCTATGCCGCGCAGGCCGCCGTCGGCCTGATCCTGTTGATCGTCGGCGCCATCAGCCTCGAGGAATCCCAGCCGGTCGAGAAACGCCGCTCGCTCAACCCTAAGCAACTGATCGAGAGCTACCGCATGGTGCTGTCCGATCGCATCTTCGTCGGCTTCTCCCTGCTCTACGCCTTCGCCTTTGCCTGCATGTTCGCCTTCATCTCGGGCGCACCGTCGGTATTGATCGGCAGCCTCGGCCTCTCCACAACGATGTTTGCGCTGCTGTTCGGGCTGACCTCCTGCGGCGTGCTGGTTGCCTCGCTGATCAGCGGGAGCCTGGGCCGCCGCCATGTGGCCTCACGCAAGATCATCATGGCCGGTCTGCTGATGATGATCGCCAGCGCCGTTGCAGCAGTCGCTCTGGTGCCAGCAAGCGCCGTCACGACGCTGTCGTTAATGCCGCTGATGGCGCTCACGATCTTTTCCTTTGGCCTGCTCGCACCGAGCACCAATCACGAAGCCTTGCAGAACCTGCCGCATGTGGCAGGCGCGGCAGCCGGCGTGATGCGATGTATGCAGATGGTCATGGGCGCCTTCGCCAGCGCCATGATCGCGGTGTTCGAACCGTTCGGGCATCCGGCGCTGGTGATGACCGGCCTGATGGCCGGCATGGCGCTCGCCGCCGGCGCGATCTATCTGTGGCTATTACCCAAGGCCAATTCCGGGCAGGATCATCGCGCGTAACAGGAGTTTCCCATGAACGGAAAGATCGTCGTCATCACCGGAGCGTCCGGTGCGCTGGGTCAGGTCGTGCTCGAACGCGCCGTTGCGAGCGGAGCAATCATTGCCGCCATCGACCATTCCGCCAAGACGCCGGCCTCAACGCCAGATCGTTTACAGATCGGCGGCGTCGACCTCTCCGATGCGACGCAGGCTGACGCCGCCATCGCTGCGGTGGTCAAACAATTCAGCAAGATCGATGTGCTGATCAACATCGCAGGCGCGTTCGCCTTCGAGAATATCTCTGACGGCAACAACAAGAGCTGGGAGACGATGCACCGGCTCAACCTGCTCACGGCGCTGAATGCATCGCGCGCGGCAATCCCGCATCTCAAGGCATCGAAAGCCGGGCGGATCATCAATATCGGCGCCATGGGCGCTATCCAGGCTGGCGCCGGTATGGGCCCTTATTCGGCCTCCAAGGCTGGCGTCCATCGGTTGACGGAATCGCTCGCCGCCGAGCTGAAGGGGAAAATCACCGTCAACGCCGTGCTGCCGTCGACGATCGACACAGCCGCGAACCGCCGCGATATGCCCAATGCCGATTTTTCAAAGTGGGTCACGCCGGACGAACTCGCCAGCGTGATCCTGTTCCTGGCGAGCGATGCGGCGAGTGCGGTGACCGGCGCGCTGCTGCCGGTAAGCGGATGGGTTTAGCCACTATTTTTCCCACGCTCCGCCCTCGTCCTGAGGAGTGGCCGCTTGGCCGCGTCTCGAAGGATGATTGCATATCACCAACTCATGGTTCGAGACGCGCGCTAAAGTAGCGCGCTCCTCACCATGAGGTCGGAGCCCAGACTACCCGGCGTTGCCCCAGACCTTTTTCTTCTTCCCGAAAGCCGGCTTGGCAGCGGACGAAGCTCCGTCACGCTTCGCCTTGGCAACGTAAGGCGCCTTCTCTGCGCGCGGCTTGTCGAACTTCTTTTCGAACTTCGGCTTGCCTTCATAACGCGTGTCTTCACCGCGAGGCTTGCTGTAAGCCGGCTTGTCGGCGCGCACCGGATCGTATTTCGGCTTACCGTCATACTTCGGCTTGTCGTCGAAACGCGGTTTGCCCTCGTAGCGCGGCTTGTCGCCCTGATAAGGCTTGTCGCTCTTCGGCTTGTCCTTCCAGGATTTCTCCTTATAGGCACCCTTGTCCTTGAAGTCCGGACGGTCGCCATCGGATTTGAAGCTGGGCTTGCGCGGACGCTTGTTGGAATAGTCGCGATCTTCCGGCGCCGTGCGGCTCGATGCGACCGCGCCTTCCGGACCGTTAGCCAGCGGCTCGATGTGGATATTGTCTTCCTTGTCCGGACGCTTGATCATGGTCGCGAACTTCTCGGCCGCGGCTGCCGAAATCTCGAATTCCGAATTGCCGTCATAGATCTTGATCGCGCCGATATCGGCCTTCTCGATGCCGCCGCGACGGCAGATCATCGGCAGCAACCAACGCGCTTCGGCATTCTTCTGCCGGCCGATGGCAACGCGGAACCACTTGGCGCCCTCTCCCATCGGTTCGCTCTTCTTCGGCGTCTTGCGGACCGGCGCGCCTTCTTCGTCCCGGCGACGGCTGCCAGGGCGATCCTCGCGACCGCGGAACGTGCCGGGATCCTGCACATCTTCAGGCGACGGCAGACGCGAGCGATACAGCCGCGCCAGCGCCGCTGCGATCTCCTCGGCCGAACGCTCGGCGAGCATCGCGCGCGCAAGCGTCAGATCGTCCTCGGTAGACTCTTCAGTGAACAGCGTATCCTGCAGCATGCGCTGCTGATCGAGCACGCGGATTTCCTCGACGGTCGGCGCCGATCCCCAGACCGCGTCGGTGCCGGCGAGATTAAGCAGCATCTCGGCGCGGCGACGGCGCGACGGCGGCACCAGGAGAACACTGACGCCCTTGCGGCCGGCGCGGCCAGTACGACCCGAGCGATGCTGCATCACTTCGGGATCGTTCGGCAGATCGGAGTGAATGACGAGGCCGAGATTGGGCAAATCGATACCGCGCGCAGCCACGTCGGTGGCAACGCAAACCCGTGCGCGACCGTCGCGCAGCGCTTGCAGCGCATGGGTGCGCTCGTTCTGCGACAGTTCGCCGGACAGAGCGACAACCGAGAAGCCGCGCTCCAGCAGGACGGTCTGCAGGTGGTTCACCGCGTTGCGCGTGTTGCAGAACACGATGCTGCTCGGCGATTCAAAATAGCGCAGCACGTTGACGACGGCGTGCTCGACATCGTTCGGCGAAATCCGGATCGCGCGATATTCGATATCGGAGTGGCCACCTTCGGTGCCGGCGACTTCGACGCGGAACGCTTGCTGCTGATACTGCTTGGCCAGATTGGCAATGCCGCGCGGCAGCGTTGCCGAGAACAGCAGCGTGCGGCGGGATGCCGGCGTGGTCTTGAGAATGAACTCCATGTCCTCGCGAAAGCCCATGTCGAGCATTTCGTCGGCTTCATCGAGCACCACGGCCTTCAGTTCGGAGACGTCGAGGCGATTGCGACGCAGATGATCGCATAGACGTCCGGGCGTACCGACAACGATATGCGCGCCTGCGGCCAACTCGCGCTGTTCCTTGCGCGGATCCATGCCACCGACGCAGGAAACGACACGCGCGCCCGCATATTGATAGAGCCAGGTCAGCTCGCCATGTACCTGCAGCGCAAGCTCGCGCGTCGGCGCGACGATCAGCGCCAGCGGCGATCCCGCCTTCGGCAGCTTCTCCGCGCCTTCGAGCAGATTGTCGGCAATCGCCAGACCATAAGCGACGGTCTTGCCGGAGCCGGTCTGCGCAGACACGAGAAGATCGCGACCGACAGCATCGTCGGCGAGGACGGCGGCCTGGACGGGGGTGGATTCATTGTAGTTGCGCTCAGCCAACGCGCGGGCGAGCGACGGACCAGTCGAGAGAAATGACACAGATGTAAACCTTGCTTGCAGCGGACCGCGTCGCGGTCGGACTCATGGGGATCCACGGGATCAATACTTGGGACCAAACGGAAACGAATCTGCCGCCCTTCAGTTGGCGGTCACGTCGGGTCCAGGAGTCCGGTGCGTATCGGGATCGGCGGAGCTTTACGCTGCTTCGCAGCAAAAGGCCAATCATTGCTGCCATGCGCCTGCAAAATCGGGCGAATTGAGGTTAACCCTCACAGAATTGCGCCAGCACCGGTATTTTGTGGCTCATATTTCGCTGTGAGGCGTCGTCGTGCCCTCTTCGGTCTTTGGCCCCTCCTGCTTGAACGGCACCAGGAGCCACAGAGTCAGGAAGGTGAACAGCGAGATGACGACCGCCACGTCATAGGCGCCGAGGCCCACGGCAGCGCCGGTTGCGCCGGTGGCCCACAGACTGGCTGCCGTGGCGGTACCACGCACCGAGCCGTTGTTCTTCAGAATGGCGCCGCCGCCGATGAAGCCCATACCGGTCATCAGACCTTCGATGATGCGCGCCGTGCCTTCGGGATGACCGCTCAGAACCCCCTCGGTCGCCTGAACGATGCCGCAGGTGGCAAGCGCCACCAGCGGAAAAGTCCGCAGCCCGGCGCTGCGCTCGGCGCGCTCGCGATTCCAGCCGATGGGCAGCGCCAGAACATAGGCGATCGACATAGCGATCAGATGCGGCAACAGACGAAAGCTGTCCGACATTTCCAGAAGGGTCTTCACCGCGGGTCTCCGATCGCACAAGGGATTAAGGCGCCTCGGGTGTCGCCGCGGGCCAACCCGGATAAACTCGGCCGGTGAGTCGCGGTTGCAGCGGCGCATCGTCTCATGGACCTCGACTAGGACGTTCGATTTTTGGAAACCTCGCTCTACCTCCCGGTGAAACGCTTCCTCGAAGGCCTTGGCTTTACAGTCAAAGGCGAGATATCAGGCTGCGATCTCGTGGCGTTGAGTGGCGACGATCCGCCAATCGTGGTGATCGGCGAGCTCAAACTCAGCTTCAATCTCGAACTGATCCTGCAGGCCGTCGATCGTGCCGGCGCTAGCGATGAAGTCTGGGTGGCGGCCAAGCTTTCGATCAGGGGCAAAGGCCGTGAAAGCGATGCGCGCTACCGCAACCTGTGCCGCAGACTCGGTTTCGGCATGCTCGGAATTACGGAAGCCGGCGGTGTCGAGGTTCTCGTCGCGCCTGCCACTGTCGCCCCCCGACGCAATCCGAAGAAGCGCTCACGCCTGATCACCGAGCACAAGAAGCGCCAAGGCGATCCTGCGCTAGGCGGCAGCACCCGCGCGCCGATCATGACGGCCTATCGCCAGCAGGCGCTGGCCTGCGCAGCGATGCTTGTCGTTGGTCCGCGCAAAGTGCGCGAGCTGACGCCAGAATATCCGGATGCGCAAAAGATCCTGCATCGCAATGTCTATGGCTGGTTCGAAAGTCCGGCGCGCGGCACCTACGCATTGACCGACGCCGGCCACGCGGCGCTGAAACGCTGGCCGCAGCCTCAGCGGGATACCGCCCCGCCGTCCGCTTTGTCGTAAAGCTACTGACCAAACTCTTTCTCGTTTTCCGGGAACAAGTTTGCATGGCTGCTTTGTCGCGGTAATTCCATATTGCAATGCAACAACCGCTCCCTTAGGTATCGCAAATCAACACTGAGGCGAGCGATGAGCGAAGACTGGAACACGAAATACGGAACGCGGCGTGTACGGCGCGATCCCCCGACCCTGGAAGAAGCCATCTTCGCCGCGATGGGTATCACCGAGGATCTCGATCAGCAGGCAGAGATCGCGGCATCGCTGATGGGCATGCCGTTCGATGCCGTGCAGGCCGAAGTGAAGAAAGCCAATCGCTCGACCGGCACGCTGCGCGTGACCCGCGTCATCGCAGGCGAGCAAGGCGCTCAGCGTTCGGTGGTCGTGGAACGTCGCGTGACACGCAAATTCGGTAACGACAAGCGCATCTGATTTTGAGGGCGCTCACAGCCCTCCCCGCAGACGCAAAAAAGGCCTCGTTCACCACGAGGCCTTTTTCATTTGTCGCGATAGTTCCAGGCTCAGGACGATTTGCCCCAGCCGGCGAGCTTCAACCACAGACCCCAATAAGCCCGGTTATAGTCGGCCACCGCGCGCGCCACATCGAGCGCCGAGGTCTTTGGCTGCGGCGCGACGCCTGCGCCCATGGGATCGCGCAGGTCTATCGTTCCCGTGGATTCGCCATGGCGGAATGACAGGTGCGCACCGAACTTGTTGGCCAGCGCACGCATCGCATCGTTCTGCGCGCCGGTGGTGATGCGCAGCTTCGTATAGCCCATCGACTGCGCCTTCGCGATCAGCTTGGTGAACAGGATGCTGCCGACGCCCTTGCGGCGCACGATGGCTTCAACGCTGAAGGCAATCTCGGGCAGCGAGTCCGTCGACAGATCGGCCTGATGCAGCTCAGCGGCGCCGCGCACGATGCCATCCTCGAAGTAAACGAGAATGACGGTGCCGGTATTGACGGACTTCTCGGCGTAACGTGCGACCCATTCGTCGTCGAGCGAACCGTTGAAACGATCACGGCGGCTTTCGCGATCCAGTCTCAAGAGATGTTCGCGGAACAGCGGCAGCTCGCGGGCTGCAAGGACACGCACATGTCCGCGGGCCGGAGCCCGGGTCGAAATGGCGATGGTGGTGGCGGCGTCTAACATGGTCAAAATCCTCAAGTTGCCCTCGAGGACAGCGTCGATTCCCTAGACACCCTATATTGTGCGCCGCACCATGAAATACAAGGGCTCAGATGCCGCACCTGCCAGCGTCCACCGCAGGTGAGCCATGCAATTATCCAGCATTAACAAAACCTTAAAGCGCAACGCGCCGCTCTACAGCACCAATTGGGTCTGCGTCACGACGCCCACCAGCTTGCCCTCCTCCGTCTCGATTCGGGTCTGCCACACCTGCGTTCTGCGGCCCCGATGAACTGGCGTTGCGATCGCGCGGACGGTGCTTCCGGCTTTTGCGCCACCTGTGAAATTGGTCTTGCTCTCGATGGTCGTCGTTCCCTTGGCGCCCTCCGGCAGATTGATGACCGTCGCCGCCGCACCAACCGCATCGGCGAGCGCCATCACCGCGCCGCCATGGATCGTATGGCCGAGTGTGCACAGGTCCTCGCGCACCAACATCGTGGCAACGACGCGCTCCAGGTCGGCGTCGGTGAAGGTCACGCCCATCGATACGGAGAACGGCATCGCGAGGCTGAGGATCTTGTCGAGTGGCGTCATGCTGGCATCGTCTCCCTGCAACCTGTCTCGCCCATCGTCGTGCGGGCTTGATGAAATTTCACGACACAACACCATGCCGTGACAAGCTCTTTGTTAACAGGCATATCGACGTCATGCGCCACTTCCCGCCACGCCGGATCGTCTGCCTTACAGAAGAGACCGTGGAGACGCTGTATCTGCTCGGCGAACAGGACCGCATCGTCGGCGTCTCCGGCTATGCGGTGCGGCCGCCGCAGGTGCGGCGCGAAAAGCCGCGGGTGTCCGCATTCATCTCGGCCGATGTACCGAAGATCCTCGCACTCGATCCTGACCTGGTGCTGTGCTTCTCCGATCTGCAGGCTGAAATCGCCGCAGACCTGACGCGCGCCGGCATCGCCGTTCATGTATTCAACCAGCGCGACATCGCCGGCATTCTGGCGATGATCCGCACGCTCGGCGCCATGGTCGGCGCAGGTGAGCGCGCAAATCAGCTCGCAACGCAGCTGGAGCTGCGACTTTCCAGCGTCAAAGCTGCGGCAGACTTGCGGAAGACGAAGCCACGCGTCTATTTCGAGGAATGGGATGATCCGCTGATTACCGGGATCGGGTGGGTGTCCGAACTGATCGAGATCGCCGGCGGCGAAGAAGCTTTTCCGCAGCTTCGACATCAGAAGGCAGCGAAGGATCGCATCGTCACGCCGGACGATGTGATTGCAGTGGCACCCGATGTGATCCTCGCCTCCTGGTGCGGCAAGAAGGTCGTGCCCGATAAAATCCGGCAGCGACCGGGCTGGAACGCGATTCCTGCGGTGCGCGACAATCGCATCTATGAGATCAAATCGCCGCTGACCCTGCAGCCAGGACCAGCAGCGTTGACGGACGGACTCGACGCGATCGTCGCGGCGCTGTGGCCGTAACCGGCACGAGCACCGACGCCGTCATCCTGAGATGCTCGCCCTTACCTCTCCGGGTACTGCAGAAAATAGGCATCTGTCAGCGCATCTTCGAGCAGCCGCCCTTCCGAATATGCTTGCAAGGAGGCCGGTCGTTCGACACCGGGCAAGAGCCGCGGACACGGTTCCGGCGCACCGATCACCGTCCTCACCGGAATGCGCTCGGCATAGATCGGCAGTTCGTAATCCTCGTCATCGTCAGCCACGCCCTTGGCGCGAATTTTTGCCGAGGCGTCCTCGATCTCCATGGCGATAAAGGACGTCGCCTTCATCTCCTGTGCCGTGGTCTCGCGCAGACTGGCCGTACGATCCGGAAAGAAACGATCAACCATCGCGATGCCGGCCTGTTCCTTCTCGTGGGGATCGGTGACGAGATAGGCGTTTCCGAATGCCATCACCGCACGATAGTCCGCCGAATGATTGAAGCCGCAACGTGCCAGCACGAGGCTGTCGAGAAAGGCCACCGTGAGACAGACGCGTTGCTGCGCGGTCTGGTTCTTCAGCATGCGGCTCGCGCTACTGCCGTGCCAGTACAGTTTCGTGCCTTCGCGCCAGAAGAAGGTCGGCGTGCAATAGGGCTGCCCGTCGATCACGTAGGACACATGGCACATCATCGATGCGTCCAGAATTTTATGCACGGTCTCGTGGTCATAGAAGCCGCGGTCATGGCGTCGCTTCACGCGATTGCGCGCCGTGAGCGGATATGACGCGATGTCTGCGTTCGTCGGTTCATCGGTCTTCAGTTCGGCTGTGGTCACGGCAATTCCCCGTCAATTGGAAGCGTTCGAATGTGTTGTACCGCCACATTTGGTCTGCGATAGTGCCAATTCCATGCGAAAAATTCCGACCAATTCGGCGAAGCCAATTTCGAAGCCCGAGCTGCCGCTCGATCTCACGGGCGCGCATATCACCGAAGGATCGTCCTCGCAGGATCGGCTCTATCAGGCGCTGTGTCATGCCATCACCGGCGGCGTCGCCAAGCCCGGCGAAGCTCTGCCGCCATCGCGTATCCTTGCGAAGCAAACCGGTTTTCAACGCAATGCCGTCACCAATGCCTATGAGCGTCTAATCGCCGATGGCTTTGCCGTCGCACACGTCGGCTCCGGCACCTTCGTCGCCGCGCGGATTCCGACGCGGACCAACAGCAAGCCAGCCAAGGCCATCGCCATCGACGCGCCGCAGCGGGGCACGCTCGCTCTCGGCTGTACCGATATCGACGAACAGGCGCTGCGCCGTTTTCGCGCTTTCGCCGGCCGCCGCCTGCGCGCTTTCGGCGCCGAGCATCTGCACTACGGCGATCCCCGCGGCAGTCATGAACTACGCACCGCCATCGCCAATCATCTTCTGTCAGCGCGCGGGCTGCGCTGCGATCCCGATCAGATCATGCTGACATCGGGCACACAGCACGGGCTGCGCATCGTGCTGTCAGCCATTCTCAAGCCAGGCGAACAGATCTGGTGCGAGGACCCCGGTTACCCCGCCGCACGAAAATCGATCGAACATTGCGGCGCCCGGCCGGTGTCGGTGCCGGTCGATGACTTCGGCCTGATCGTCGCCAGGGGGCGTGCCACGGCGCCATCTGCGCGCGCGGCCTATGTCACGCCCTCGCATCAATTTCCACTCGGCGTGCAAATGGCGATGCCGCGGCGTCTTGAATTGCTCGACTGGGCGAAGGACGCCGGCGCATGGATATTCGAAGACGATTACGACAGCGAGTTTCGCTATGACGGCGCGCCGTTGCTGTCGCTCGCCGGGATCGATCACCTGCAACGCGTGATCTATATGGGCACGTTTGCCAAGACTCTGTTTCCCGGTCTGCGCATCGGCTACTGCGCCCTGCCCGAACGCCTGATTGGCCCGGTCACGACGGCGCGCGCGGCGATGGACCGCTTTCCCGGCACATTGATGGAAGGCGCCGTCGCCGACATGTTGAACTCCGGCGCCTTCGCAGCCAACCTGCGCAAGATGCGGAACATCTATCGCGAAGCGCGCGACGCTCTGGCGGCGACGTTGACGGATGCGTCGGACGGGCAACTGACGGTTCCGGTGCCGTCACAGGGCCTGCATCTGGTGGCAAAGTTCGCGCCCGCGACATCGCTTGAGATCGCCGCAGAGGCCAAGGCCGCAGCCGGCGTCGAGGGCTGGTTGCTGGCTGACACTTATCTGCGCGCCCGCCCTGCCCCGGGCTTCGTGCTCGGCTTCGCCGGCCATCCCATTCGTGAGCTTGTCACATCGGCGGAAAGACTGGCGAAAGCCTCAGCCGCGAGTTTGCGCGCGCACCGCAAGCCTGCGGCAAAGACGCGTGGAACACGCGCGGGGGGCTAAAACTTAAGGCAGGCTGGCACTCAATGTCGGCGACCACTGCGCTTCTAGAATCGGATGCGCATCCCTACAATCCAGGCAGACAGAATGCCCGGCAGGCAGATCTGCCCCCCAACGGAGACCTCATGTCCGGCAATCGCAACGTGCTCTATCTGATCATCGGCGCGCTGATCGTCGGCATCGGCGTGCTCGGCTACAATCTCTACCAGACCAAGAAAGAACCCAGCGGGCTGCAGATCAATGTCGGCCCCGACGGCCTCAAGATTCAGAACAAGTAACAAAGGTCGCACAATGCGCTCGGCAATCTGGCTATCAGGAATTCTGGCTTCGCTTGCGTTGGCAACGCCGGCGCTGGCGATCGATCAGGTCAGTCGCGAACAGGACATCGTTGATGTCCGCCTCGGCCAGCGCATTCTGGTCGATGACGGCTCTTGCCCCACCGGCCAGATCAAGGAAGTGTCCGGCACGACGCTGAGCACGTCCGGTGTGACGCGTGTTCGTAAATGCGTTCCCCGCGCGGGCACCAAGACGCGCTAGTCCAAGACATGCTCATCAATGCCGCAGTGGCTCGCTTGGCGGCACCGGTGAACCGGTCTGGCCCACACTTGCACCGCCATCGATCGCTAGCGTAATCCCCGTGATCCAGCGCGCCTCGTCGCTGGCAAGAAACAGAACACCATAGCCGATATCCCAGCCGGTCCCTTCGGTGCCCAGCAGTGTGCCCGCTGCGCGCGCCTTGCGCATCTCGTCGCTCATGCCACGCGACGCCACCATCGGCGTATAAACCGTGCCGGGAGCGATGCAGTTGACGCGAATGCCGTCGCGACCGTGATGCGCCGCCATCGCTCTGGTGAGGCCGATCACCGCCGATTTCGACGTTGGATACAACAAGCTCGGATGGCCACCACGCAGGCCGGCGATTGACGTCAGGTTGATGATCGAGCCGCCGCCGGATTTCATCATTTCCGGAATCGCATACTTCGCCATCAGCATCATTGAGGCAACGTTGATGCGCATGGCACTGTCCCAGGCGCGATCGTCGACCTCGATGGCGTCGCCGCGCGGCCCCGTGAGGCCGACATTGTTGACGAGAATGTCCAGCCGGCCGAAGCCTTCGACAGTGCGTTCGACGATCGCCTCGCATGACGCGCGATCACTGACATCGCCGTCATAGATCTGCGTGATGCCGCCCTCCCCAGCGATCAATCGCGCTGTTTCTTCGGCAGCGTCTACGTCGGTATCGACCAGAGCGACACGCGCACCGTGCCGTGCAAGCAGCACCGCCGCGGCGCGCCCGTTGCCGATGCCATCGCCGCGGGAACCCGCTCCGGTGATAATGGCGACCTTGCCTTTCAATCGATCGTCACGCTGGGGCCGGGCCATATCCATCAGAACATGCCGTTGCTGTTGGCGGACTTTTCCGGGATCGGCTGAACGGCATCCCAATGTTCGACGATCTTGCCGTTCTCAAGCTTGAAGATGTCGATGATCGCACTGCCGCGCGTGCCCTTTTCGCGCACGGCATGGACATGCAGGATCACATAATCGCCGTCGGCGAAGACCTGCTTGATCTCGCTATGCGAGTCCGGGAATTTCTCCCGCAGGAAACCGATAAAACCTTTGAAGCCCTCGACACCATCAGCCGCGTTGGGATTGTGCTGAACATAACGCGGACCGAAATATTTGGATGCCGCCTCGAAGTCCTTTTGGTTGAGGCCCTTCTCATAGAATTCAACGACGGCTTTCTTGTTGGCTTCCTGGGTGCTGGCATCTGCAGCTAACGCCGCGCCGGTCAGAAATATCGAGACACACGTCAAGCCGATCGAAACAAATCGCATAAAAATCCCTCGGTTCCCACCAATTCAATTAGTAGCGAATCCACCCACCTAACGGTGGTGTAGCAAAACGCTATCATCGGCCGTAACGGGATGACGAGAGGGAAAGACAGAAATCCGCTATCATTTTGGCGCGACGACGCAGCGCAAAAAGATCACGCTAACTAACTGAGTGGTTCAATCCAGCGGCGCCGGATCATACATGCATTGCAGGGTCGGCTTCGCGATCTGCGTGAAGGTCGCGCTGATCATCGACTGCTTGGATGCCGGGATCCAGTCCTTCTCGATGGTAGGCACGCCGCGCTCGCTAATGCCCCGCAGCAGTGCCTCGCGCAAATCGGCGTCTTCCACCGTTGCCACGGCGTGGTCATGCAGGCAGCCGCACACTTCTTCCGGATGCGCCCAGCGCCCGACCATATGCGGCGAGCACAAACGAACGAACTCCCCACGCTGGTCCGGCAACTTCCGCCACGACCAGACCTGCGCCTGCGCTGCACTTCCCGTGATGGAACTTGCAAGGGTGGCAGCTACGATAATGGCGGTCAGAACACGTGGTCGGGTCATTTCAAAACTTTTCTTGTTGTTTCTCAGGTTGTCCGCCCGCGATCGAACTCAGCGTGCGTAAGCCACAACCATCGGCGCAGCAGCGCTGATCACCGACGAACCGGTAAAGGCGAACGTACCGATACCGGGCAGGTTAACATCAGTGGAACCGGCCATCGACGGGCCGGCCAGGATGAAGGCGAAAGCGAGGATGAAGCTGATGGTGCGCATCTGACGTCTCCAGTTCGGCAGCGCTGCCCGCCGCGTCGTTGGCAAATGGATAGCCAATGCGGGTTTCGGCACGTCTGCGGCCCAAGAGGAAAATGGTTTCGTCCCCCGTCGAATTGTTTCGTGGCGCCCATGCCGACGACACAATCCGGGCGGCAAATCTGCGAACGGCTTAGAAAGAACGCCTTGGAAAGGATGTCTCGAAAGTTCGTCCGGCTGTCGCACGCCCTTAACAAAACTGAACCGAAACGCGGCTAAAGCGACTTCAGGAGAGCGTATGCAACCTTTTCAGGCGACTGCGCGTTTCTGTTCACCTCGAAGAGAAGGAATGCAGTCGTGGGAACCGGCAACAACGACGTTGGCAAGGATACCCCGATCAGCGCCCCCGGACGGCCACTGATCTCCACGGTACACTCGCGCGCCAAATGCCAAGGCGCCATGTCGCAGCAGGGCTATGGCTCGCACGGCAACGAGTGCTATCCGCAGCAGCTGGTCCAGCTCGTAGGCTATCGTGATCCGCAGCCGCAGCAGTCATGGGACCGCTTGCGCACGAAACGCGTCGTCACCCACTCCGCTGAATAGCGAAGCACGGCTAAGTTCTAGCGGCCGATAGATCGCTTATTTGATGAAGTCGCCGCATTTCTGGACGGCAACGTCTGACTGCCCCCAGGGCATGATCGGAACTGATGACGTCGAGTTCTTCGGCGAGCCCTCGATGATCCGGTCCGAATAGACCATGTAAACCAGCACGTTTCGCTTGGCGTCGCAGCCGCGGACGATCTGCATCTTCTTGAAGAAGAGTGACCGGCGCTGCCGGAACATATCCTCGCCCTGATCGCTCTTGGCCTTGAATGTGATCGGGCCGATTTGTCGGCAGGCCAGCGAGATGTCCGAGACTTCTTCGGCGAGACCGAGCCAGCCCTTGAAGCCACCCTTTTCAGGCACCGTGAAGTGGCAGGCGACGCCCTCGACTTCAGGGTCATCGACGCCATAGGTCGCCAGCTTGTCGTTCGGGCTGAGCCATTTGAACACGGTGGAGCGCCGGAAAATCAGATCCGGCTCGTCTGCAGCCTGTGCCGGGACAATTGCCAACGCCGCGAATGCCGAAAGCGCCAGGACGCCGCGCCGCAGCATCTTGGTGAGTCCGCCAGATCCATTAAACGTCATGCAACTCTCCGTGACCGATCCATAATATGTAGGCATTCCAATCGGATTCGGAAGCCAGGACGCCCCTCTGTTAATTCAATGTGAGGCTTTTTTGCTAGGCTGATCCCGACTCGGCGGTAGCCAGACCACTCATGCTGGTGAACCCATCTCGCGCCTGCGAGACTAATGTTTTCAGATGGATTCGAGGATATTGGACGTGGGTGCAATTCAGTTGTCGCGTGAACCAGGAGACAAAAGCCGTTTTCTGAACAGCACGATTTTTTCCGGCAGCCTCCTGCGGATCGCGCTGGTCGCCATGGCCGGCATGACCGTGGCGGTGCCTGCCGATGCGGCGGTGTTCTGGACCGACGAAAACCCGATGATCATGCGGGAGATCGAACCGCCGGCGCCGCAACCGCAGCAGCGCCAGAAGAAGCTGAAGCGCCTCGGCGCCAAACTCGAGAAACAGGTCAAGGAACACGCGAAGCCCGTCGGCCCGCTGGTGATCGCCATCTCGATCGAGCGACAGTCCCTGCGGGTGTTCGACGCCAACGGCCTGTTCGCGGAAACGCCGGTCTCCACCGGCATGCGCGGCCATTCGACGCCCATGGGCGTGTTCAGCATCATCCAGAAGAACAAATGGCACCGCTCCAACATCTATAGCGGAGCGCCGATGCCCTACATGCAGCGTATCACCTGGTCGGGCATTGCTCTGCATGCCGGCGCGCTGCCAGGTTATCCGGCGTCCCATGGCTGCATCCGCATGCCGATGGCCTTTGCGACCAAGATCTGGGGCTGGACGCGCATGGGCGCCCGCGTGATCATCGCGCCCGGCGAGATCTCTCCTGCGGAAATTTCGCATCCTCTGCTCGCCGCTCAGAAGGCCGCGCCGGGTCCGGTTGCGGCAGCGGCGCCTCAAGACGTCCAGGCGTCGCCAAAGGCTGATAAGCCATCGGCAGATGCGAAGCCCCAAGACCTCGGTCTGAGGCCATCCGCCGCCGACCGCACCAAGACTCAGGACAAGACCCAGACCGCCGATGCCAGCAATGCGATGACAAAACCGGCTCCTGCGACTGTGATGTCGGACGCCACACCTGCAAAGGTCGAAACCGCCGTTAAAGCCGCCGAGCCCGAGATCATGACGCGCCGCGATCTCGACGCCGCCATTGCCAAAGTCGTCGAACTGCCGACACCCGAGGTTAAATCGGCAGAGACCGTCGCGGAAGCGCCGGCCAAGCTTGAGCCTGCCAAGACGGAAGCCCCAAAGGCGGAAATCGCAAAAGCTGACGTCACGCCAATCGCCGCCAGTGTGCCTGACGTCAAGAAGGACGAAACGCGCCCCACCGATTCAGCCAAGGCCGAGATGCCTGCGGCGCCTGCCGCCGATGCGACGCCAAAGCGGTCCGGCCAGATTGCCGTGCTGGTCAGCGGCAAGGACGGCAAGCTCTATGTGCGGCAGAATTTCGCGCCGCTGTTCGAGACGCCGATCGCCATCAAGCCCAGCGATCGCCCACTCGGCACTCACATCTTTACCGCCCGCACCGACAAGGATGATGCCAAGGCATTTCATTGGACCGCAGTCTCGCTGCCTGCCGTCCCGCGTCGCGCCGACGAGGACGACAATGTTTCGCGTCGCCGCAAGTCCACCGGTGCGGTTGAAGTGAAAACCCGGCCGCTGCCAAACAGTGCCGCAGAAGCGCTCGACCGCCTGAGCATCCCGGCGGATGCCATGGCCCAGATCACCGAAGCGCTCGCGAGCGGCGGCTCCATCGTGGTGTCCGATCAGGGCATTGCCGCCGGCGGCGAAACCGGCCAAGGCACCGAATTCGTGGTGCCGCTGCGCTAGCCTCGTCCACTCCGGCCCTGTAACAGCTTGTTGAGTGCGTCATCTCGGAGATGACGCTACTCTGCTCGCGAAACAGGCTGGGCTACGACGAATGGCGATGATCAATCGCAGGCAGATACTGACAACGGTATTGGGCGCGGCAAGTACTGCCGCACTGTCGCGTTACGCATCGGCGCAAGGCGCCGTGAGCCGCATCACCGCCTACGGTTTTTCGTTTCCCGGTCTCAAGGGCGGCGACATCAAGCTTGCCGACTATGCCGGCCGGCCGATCATGGTGGTCAATACCGCATCGCAGTGTGGCTTCACCCCGCAATATGCTGGGCTTCAGACGCTATGGACCGAGTTCCGCGAGCGCGGCTTGATGATTATCGGCGTGCCCTCCAATGACTTCGGCGGACAGGAGCCGGGCGGGGCCAAGGAGATCGCCGACATTGCCGAGGGACATTTCGGCATTGGCTTCCCGATGGCCGCCAAGACCGTCGTGAAGGGACCGAACGCACACCCGTTCTACAAATGGGCGGCAGAAGCCCGCCCGCGCGACCTGCCGCGTTGGAATTTTCACAAATATCTGGTCGGACGCGATGGCTACCTCACCGACTCCTTTGCCTCCGAATTCGAACCGACCGACACACGCATCAAGACCGCCGTCGGACGGGCGTTGAGCACGGCCTCATAGCGACGTCTGCAGTGTCACTCCGGCGCAGGACGGCCGCATCGCAGCTGGCATGGGCCCGCGATCACGATGCGTTTTGCTTCTCGCTGTCATTCCGCGGCGCACGAAAGCGGCGAAGCCGCGAAGTGCGAACCTCAGCCACTCCACTCGGAGTGGCGGGGAATCCCAGTGTGTTTTGTGCGATCGGAGACTCCGATGCCGGGATTCCGGGTTCGCGTGCGCGAAGGCGCGCCCGCGCCCTCAGGCAAACCAATTGGTTTGCCGGGGAATGACAGTGTGGGACGGCAAGACAGCGCCCAAACATTTTTTCCTATTCTCCATTGACAACATCCCTATATTGATTATATTCCCCATGTCCTGCCCCACCGAGAGGGGCGATCGCGATCGTCACGTTCGCGGGGTGGGATGCGGTGGACGCCGGAGATGCGGCGTTACGCGGTTCATGGGGTGACGTCTGTCTTCGGGCAGGACGGATCTGCGCCAGCACTGCCACTGGCAAGGAGACGGCCGGCCTTGGGATGGACAAACCCCTGGACAGTGTGACGGACGACCAAGTCAAAACGCGTCCGGCTTACTCGCTTGAGGCTCCCTGTCCCTCCGCCGTGGGACCATCATTTTGGTGATCGGACCGTTCGCCAAGGCAAAGTGCAAGCAGGCTGAAAAAACACCGTATGCGGAACGTCGGGCACTGGCTCGGCGCCTCCGAAAGTCCTGATGCACACTCACTTGCGGAAGACCGCATTCGCATCAGGCCCAAGGGTGCAACGGGCACCTGGCGTTCCGCACGCCCTCTCAAGGGAGGGTGGGAATGCAAGCGACGACGGCGCCCCCGCGCCGCAAACAATGGGGGCGATGACGCATGTCTGAAGAGCAGTGGCTGTTTGACAGTTGAATCCGCAAGACACCCGCAAACCGGCCCCCCTTGTCTGGTTGCGCGCAACCGGTGCCGGGTTCGGCCGTCAGCGTGCGCTGGGGATAAGGTCCAACCCCATGGTGGAACAGCCTGAAATCGGGCTAAACTTCCACTCGATTTCATGTTTGGTCGGCCGGCATTGCGGCTGACCTGCGTTTCGGGAGGACACCATGCGCAGTTCGGCAGGTTTGATCTTGGCGGGCGCAGTCTCATTGTGGGCAGCGGGCGCACAGGCGCAGGCGCCCAAAGCCGGTGCCCCAGCGCCCGCCCCCGCGGCAACGCCCGCGCCGCCACCAGCGCCCGCGGCTCCACCTGCTCCCGCCAAATCGACCTGCGCCAATCCCGATGCGCTCGGCGTCAGCCGTGTGGTCGAGATCGACACGACGGGCGGTCCGGGCTTCGGCTTCGAACATTTCAAGCAGCTCGACTTCCTGCGCGACAAGGAAGTGGTGCTGACCTTCGACGACGGCCCGTGGCAGACCACAACGCCGACCGTGTTGAAGACGCTGGCCGACGAATGCGTCAAGGCAGTCTTCTTCCCGATCGGCAAGCACGCCACCTATTATCCGGAAGTGCTCAAGCAGGTCGCGGCAGCCGGCCATACCATCGGCGGACACACCTGGGCTCATATCGCGCTGACTAACAAGAAACTGACCCAGCAGCAGCGTATCGATGAAATCGAGAAAGGCTTCAGCGCGGTGAAGTGGGCACTCGGCTCAGCCCCCGCACCGTTCTTCCGCGCTCCGGCGTTGCAGCACCCGCCGGAAATCGTCACCTATCTCGGCACGCGCAACATGGCGATCTTCTCCTGCGACATCGACTCGTTCGACTTCAAGACGCGCAAATCCGAACAGGTCATCACCAATGTGATGACCAAGCTCGACAAGCTCGGCAAGGGTATCATCCTGATGCACGACTTCCAGAAGCACACCGCCGAAGCGCTGCCGACGCTGCTGCGCAAACTCAAGGCCGGTGGCTACAAGGTCGTGCATATGCGTGCCAAGGCGCCCGTGCAGACCATCGCCTCCTATGACGAAGCCATCGTCAAGGACGCCAAGCTGCCGACCGTGAGCTCACGCCCGGTGAACAGCGTCGTCCAGACGATCTCTGAATAATGAGGACGCGTCGACGCCCCTGATGCCCGCATTTCGTTTCAACGGCTACGTCATCGTCTCGGCGGACGGCATGCTCGCCGACGCCAGTGGTGTGATGCCCGATACGCTCAAATTTCCCGGCGACCTCGCCTTTTTCACCGCAGGTCTCGACCGCGCCGATCTGATCGTGCACGGCAAACATTCGTTCGAGGATCAGCCAAACTCACCGAAGCGCAAGCGCATCATCGTCAGCCGTAGCATTGCTGCCATAGGCCCCGATCCCGAAAACAACAAAGCCACGCTGTGGAATCCGGCCGGCGCATCTTTTGAAGACGCTTGCGCGCATGCGGGCGTTCATGCCGGCACCGTCGCCATCATCGGCGGCCCCAGCGTATTCGAGATGTTCTTTGACCGCATCGACGTGTTTTGGCTGTCGCAGGCGCCGCATGTCCACCTGCCCGGCGGCGAAGGATGCTTCCCTGGCGTCCCCGAACGATCGCCGCAGGACATTCTCTCCCGTCACGGCTTGCAGGCGAGCGAGGTTCAGATCCTCGACACCACACATGAAGTCACTGTGACGGCTTGGCGGCGGGTGTCCTGAACGAGAACTACACTTCGTTGTAGCCGCCCGGTAGCCGCGCGCTGCGACCGATACCGGCGATCATGAAGAGGCCACCGATCAGCGACAGGTTCTTCAGCGCGTGGATCATCTGGTTCTTGGCCTCAGGACCGGTCAGGTTCCAGAAATCGTGAAAGTAGAACGTTGCGGCCATCACGAACAGGACCAGCACCAGAGCGAAGAAGCGCGCACCCAGGTTCAGCGCGACGAGGATACCGCCGACCAGTTCCAGTGTTGCAACGGCGATTGCGAGGATCTGCTTCAATTCCATGCCCGCCAGCCCTTCGAGCTGCGTCGCATACGGCGTCACGACCGCAGGGATCGTCGGGATAACCTTGTTCGCGATCGCATCTGCCGTTGCGCTGAGGTCGAGAAACTTGGATGCGCCGGACGCGATGAAGATCACGGCAAAGAGAATGCGCCCGAAAGTAATAAACGCTGGCATTGGTCGGCCTCGCTGGACTGCAGTGAATACTTGTCGAAATACGTGACAAGTATGATCATTCCATCACATTTTTCAAACGAACATCGTCATTCCGGAGCATGTCGGATCGCGCAACGACCCGGCATGAACCCGGAATCTGGAAATGATGAGCACTTTTTTCTTACAGCGTCTTCCCAAGCGATGAACACATCGGGATTCCCCGCCACTCCACTTGGAGTGGCTGAGGTTCGCGCCTCGATGCCTTTGGCGTCGTTCGCGCCCCGGAATGACCGAGTATAAATCAGCCGAACAGGCTCGCCTGCGGACGTCCTGCCCGCTCCTGCGCCTCAACGGCGGCAACCGCCGTCATGTTGAGGATACCACGCGCTGTCACCCCCGGCGTCAGGATATGCGCCGGACGCGCCGGGCCGATCAAGATCGGGCCGACCGGGAGCGCATCGGCCAGTGTCTTGATCATCTGATAGGCGACATTGGCGGCATCGAGCGTCGGCATGATGAGGACATTCGCCGAGCCTTCGAGCTTCGAATGCGGCAGCACGATCTTGCGGGCCGCTTCCGACAGCGCGGTGTCGCCCTGCATTTCGCCATCGGACTCGATTTCCGGATGCTTCTCACGCAGCAATGCTGCGGCGCGGCGCATCTTGCGCGAAGAGTCCGTATCGTAGCTGCCAAAGTCAGAATGCGACACGAAAGCGATCTTCGGCTTCATGGCGAAGCGCTGCACGTGGTTCGCAGCGAGCGCCGCGATTTCCGCGAGTTCTTCCGCGCTCGGATTCGGACGCACCTGCGTATCAGCGATGAAGTGCGCACCCTTGCTAGTGATCATCAGCGACAGCGCTGCAAAATCGCTGACGCCCGGCAGGAAGCCGATGATCTCGCGCACATGGCGCAGATGGCTCATGTAGCGGCCTTCGACGCCGCAGATCATTGCATCCGCCTCGCCGCGGATCACGGCGAGCGCGGCGATCACCGTCGCATTGGTGCGGACGACCGTGCGCGCCGCATCCGGCGTCACGCCGCGACGGCCGGCCACATCGATATAGGACTGCACGTAAGAGCGATAACGCGGATCGTCCTCGGGATTGATCAGGTCGAAATCCTGGCCGGCCTGGATCGCCAGACCGAACCGCTTGATGCGGGCTTCGACGACCGACGGACGGCCAACGAGGATCGGGCGCGCCAGCTTCTCTTCCAGCACCACCTGCACGGCGCGCAGCACGCGCTCGTCTTCGCCTTCGGCATAGATCACGCGCACCGGCTGGGTCTTTGCCTTCGCGAAGACCGGCTTCATCACCAGACCGGAGCGGAATGCGAAACGCTCGAGACCTGCGGCGTATTCCTCGAAATTGGCGATCGGGCGCGAGGCCACGCCGGATTCCATCGCCGCCTTGGCGACGGCCGGCGCGATGCGCAGGATCAGGCGCGGATCGAACGGGCTCGGGATCAGCGACCCCGGACCGAAGCCCTGGGTTTCGGTCTCGAAGCCGGCAGTCACCGCATCGGACGGCGGATCCTGCGCAAGCTGTGCGATGGCATCCACGGCAGCGATCTTCATCGCCTCGTTGATCGCGGTGGCACCACAATCCAGCGCGCCGCGGAAGATAAAGGGGAAACAGAGGACGTTGTTGACCTGGTTCGGGAAGTCCGACCGGCCGGTGCAGATCATCGCATCCGGGCGTGCCTTGCGCGCTTCGTCCGGCATGATCTCCGGCGTCGGATTGGCCAGCGCCATCACCAGCGGCTTGTCGGCCATCGCCTTGACCATCTCGGGCTTCAGCACGCCCGGAGCGGAGACGCCCAAGAAAATATCGGCGCCGGCGATGACATCGCCGAGCACGCGCGCATCGGTCTTCTGCGCATAGACCGCCTTCCAGCGATCCATCAGGGTGTTGCGGCCCTCATGCACCACGCCGTCGATATCGCAGACCCAGATGTTCTTCTTCTGCGCGCCCAGCGACACCAGAAGATTGAGACAGGCGATCGCCGCAGCGCCAGCGCCGGAGCAGACGATCTTGACGTTCTTGATGTTCTTGCCGTTCAGCAGCAGCGCGTTCTTGATCGCGGCGCCGACGATGATGGCGGTGCCATGCTGATCGTCGTGAAACACCGGGATCTTCATGCGCTCCTTGAGCTGCGTTTCGATCTCGAAACACTCCGGTCCCTTGATGTCTTCAAGGTTGATGCCACCGAAGGTCGGCTCCAACGCCGCGACGACCTCAACCACTCGCTCGATGGTGTCGGCTGCGATCTCGATGTCGAACACGTCGATGCCGGCGAATTTCTTGAACAGAACCGCCTTGCCTTCCATTACCGGCTTCGACGCCAGCGGGCCGATATTGCCGAGACCAAGCACGGCCGTGCCATTGGAGACGACAGCCACGAGATTGGCGCGCGAGGTCAGCGACGCCGCTTCATTGGGGTCGGCAGCAATCGCGAGACACGGCGCCGCCACGCCCGGCGAATAGGCCAGCGCCAGATCGCGCTGGTTGGCGAGCGGCTTGGTAGCCTGGATTTCGAGCTTACCCGGCTTGGGAAGGCGGTGATAGGCAAGCGCCGCGCGCGAAAGATCGTCGGAGGATGAAGAAGACATGCGTGCTCCCGCGCGTCATAAAACAAAAGTTAGGTAGAAGGGCGTTTCTTCTTGTTGGTTTGCTGGACTACTTGTCCTGCAGATTGAGACGGATATGCGCTTCACGCAACTGCTTCGGCGAAGCCTCTGACGGCGCGCCCATCAACAGATCTTCAGCACGCTGATTCATCGGGAAGAGTGAGATCTCGCGCAGGTTGTTCGTACCGCAGAGCAGCATCACGATACGATCGACGCCTGCCGCCATACCGCCATGGGGCGGCGCGCCATACTGGAAGGCGCGATACATGCCGCCGAAGCGCTCGACCACCGTCTCCTCGCCGTAGCCGGCGATCTCGAATGCCTTCACCATGGCTTCCGGCTTGTGATTACGGATGCCGCCCGACGCGATCTCATAGCCGTTGCAGGTGATGTCATACTGGAACGCCTTGATGGTCAGCGGATCCTGCCCGACCAGCGCATCCATGCCACCTTGCGGCATCGAGAACGGGTTGTGCGAGAAGTCGACCTTTTTGTCGTCCTCGTTGTACTCGTACATCGGGAAATCGACGATCCAGGCCAGCGCAAAGCGCTCCTTGTCGATCAGGTTCAGCTCTTCGCCGACCTTGGTGCGTGCGAGACCGGCGAACTTGTAGAATTTCTCGGGATCGCCCGCGACGAAGAACGCGGCGTCGCCGGCCTTCAGGCCGAGCTGCTGACGGATCGCTTCGGTACGCTCCGGTCCGATGTTATTGGCGAGCGGGCCTGCACCCTCACCGCCCTCGCGCCACATGATGTAGCCGAGGCCCGGCTGGCCTTCGCCCTGCGCCCAGGAATTCATGCGGTCGCAAAATGCACGGCTGCCGCCGCCGGGACCGGGGATCGCCCAAACCTGGTTCTTGTCGTCTTCGAGCATGCGCGCGAACACCTTGAAGCCGGAGCCGCGGAAGTGCTCTGCCGTGTTCTGCATCTCGATCGGGTTGCGCAGATCCGGCTTGTCGGTGCCGTATTTGCGGAGCGACTCTGCGTAAGGAATCTTCGGCCAGTCCTTGTTGACCGGCTTGCCCTTGGCGAACTCCTCGAACACGCCGGTGATCACCGGCTGCACCGCCGCGAACACGTCTTCCTGTTCGACAAAGCTCATCTCGAGATCGAGCTGGTAGAATTCGCCCGGCAGACGATCGGCGCGCGGATCCTCGTCGCGGAAACATGGCGCGATCTGGAAGTAACGGTCGAAGCCCGACATCATCAGCAGCTGCTTGTACTGCTGCGGTGCCTGCGGCAGCGCGTAGAACTTGCCGGGATGGATGCGCGACGGCACCAGGAAGTCGCGTGCGCCTTCCGGCGACGACGCGGTGAGGATCGGCGTCTGGAATTCGAAGAAGCCCTGCTCCTTCATCCGCTTACGCATCGAGTCGACGATGGCGCCGCGGGTCATGATGTTCTGGTGCAGCTTCTCGCGGCGCAGGTCGAGGAAGCGATATTTCAGCCGGATGTCTTCCGGATAGTCCTGATCACCAAACACCGGCAGCGGCAGTTCGGCTGCGGGGCCGAGCACCTCGATGGCATCGATATAGATCTCGACATCGCCAGTGGGCAGTTCGGCATTCTCGGTGCCGCCGGGACGACGACGCACCTTGCCGTCGATCTTCACAACCCATTCCGAACGCAGCGTCTCAGCGACCTTGAATGCCGGCGAGTCCGGGTCGGCGACGCATTGCGTCAAGCCGTAATGGTCACGCAAATCGATGAACAGCACGCCGCCGTGGTCGCGGATACGATGGCACCACCCCGACAGGCGAACGGTCTGGTCGATATGGCTGTCGCGGAGCGCGCCGCAGGTGTGAGACCGGTAGCGATGCATGGGTATCCTGGAAATACGTCAGAGGGCGGAATCGGGATCGCGATCAAGCGCGAAGCGCAGGGTTTACCCGACCGCACCCGACGCGGCAACCAAAGCTCGGCGATCAGATCGCCCGAATTTGCGGGCCGCGACTGCATCACCGCAGGCCTCCAACCGATGAATTTCGGACTACCATTTCGAAATGCAATCGAGCGATCGGAAAACCTCCCGCAACGCGGGAACTACATGATTGCACACGCAATAATCCGTTACCTCAGATCACGCGCCATCGGCACCCGGATACGCCGCATCGGTATTTCAGCACCAGATTCAATTACTTAAAGCGGTATTTGTGTCAAAATTTACTGAACGTTGACGACCACCATTCACTGTCTTGCCGTGAACCCAGCCCGTTTTGAAGGCAGGTGATTCAACTGGAACTTGCTGCTTCTTGCCCTGCCGCAACTCAAGGCAGCCGCCATTTCGGCTGACCGGCGTCGCAGCCTTAGAACCGCCGAGGAATATGTTCGTGCTCGCCAGATATTCGATCAGTACCAAGCTGTTTGTCATTGTTGCTTTTCTTTTCGTCGTGATCGCGGGCATCGGCACCCTCGCCTTCATGCAGATGCGAGCCATCAACGCAGCAACCCAGGATATCCAGACGCAGTGGCTCCCCAGCGTCCGCTGGATCGGTGAGATGCGCGTTCAGTCGGCGCGGTATCGCGCTGTGCTGCGCGACCACCTGATCGTGGCCGACGCCGACCGTCCTGATGTCGACAAGAACCTCGCCGCCCGCAAGTCTGACTTCGACAAGGCCGCGAAGGCCTACGCCCCGCTGGTATCGTCGCCAGCCGAACGCGAACTGGCCGACAAGCTTGACGCGGAATGGAAGGCCTTCATCACCGCGGGCAACGACGTCCAGGCCCTCGCCAACAAGGGCGACGTAACGGCAGCCAAAGAGATCAATGCCAAGAAGGTCGTCCCGACCGGCCGCGCCATGGACGGCACATTGGCCAAGCTAGTCGAGTTGAACGACAAGGGCGCCGAAGTGGCCGGCAGCAATGCGAACGCAACCTATGCCAACGCGATCTGGATGATGGTTATCATTCTCGGCGCCTCGGTCGTGCTCGGTCTCGGCGCTGCCATGTATCTGGTGCGCGACATTTCCGGCGGCATCGCCTCGATCCTGAAGCCAATGGGCCAGCTGACCGATGGTCAGTTGGAGGCCGTCATTCCGCATCAGGGCGAAAGCACCGAGATCGGCCGTATCGCCAGCGCGTTGCAGATCTTCAAGGACGCCCTCATCGCCAAGCGTGCTGCGGATCAGGCTGCCGGTGCCGAAGCCGCCATCAAGGCCGCCCGTGCGGAAACCATCACGAAGGCGACCAGCAACTTCGAGTCGATGATCAGCGAACTGGTGGGCTCCTTGTCATCGGCCTCGACCGAACTCGAAGCCTCCGCCACCACACTGACGCGTACGTCGGATATCACCATGAGCCTCTCGGGGTCGGCCGCATCCGCATCGCACGTTGTGTCGAACAACGTTCAGTCGGTTGCTGCCGCCACCGAGGAAATCACCTCGTCGGTGAACGAGATCGGGCGTCAGGTTCACGAGTCCAACCGCATCGCCTCGACCGCCGTGCTGCAGGCCGAAAAGACCAACGAGAGCATCGCCAAGCTCTCGCAGGCCACCGCGCGGATCGACGACGTCGTGAAGCTCATCACGGCTGTCGCCGAACAGACCAACTTGCTCGCGCTCAACGCCACCATCGAGGCCGCGCGCGCTGGTGAGGCCGGCCGCGGTTTCGCTGTCGTCGCCGCCGAAGTGAAGGCGTTGGCGTCGCAGACCGCCAAGGCCACCGACGAAATCAGCATGCAGATCGCCGGCATGCAGGCAGCTAGTGCAGAAACCGTCGAGACCATCAAGGAGATCGGCTCGACCATCACACTGATTTCCGAAGTCTCGTCGGCCATCGCGGCGGCGGTCGAGGAACAGGGCGCGGCGACGCAGGAAATCGCGCGCAATGTCCAGCAGTCGGCCCAGCTCAGCACCCAGGTTGCCAGCGAAGTCACCGAGGTCAATCGCGGCGCCAGCGAGACCGGTTCAGCCTCCACGCAGGTGCTGGCCGCGGCGCAGTCGCTATCGCTCGAAAGCAATCGCCTGAAGAGCGAAGTCGACCGGTTCCTCGACACGGTTCGCGCCGCCTGAGACCACTTTCAGCGGTTGCCTAACACGTCGTGGCCCCCCATCTTGGGGCCATGACAGTCCGCTTCCCGTTCGACAACAGCTATGCCGCCCTGCCCGCGAATTTCTTCGCCCGTGTTGCACCGACGCCGGTGACAGCGCCGCGGCTGATCAAGCTGAACCGCGCACTGGCCGACCAACTCCGCATCGATCCTGACTGGCTGGCCAGTCCCGAAGGCGTCGAGGTCCTCGCCGGCAAACGCGTGCCCGATGGCGCCGATCCCCTCGCGATGGCCTATGCCGGACATCAGTTCGGACATTTCGTGGCGCAGCTCGGCGACGGCCGCGCAATCCTGCTTGGCGAGGTCATCGACCGCGACGGCGTGCGCCGCGACATCCAGCTTAAAGGCTCCGGTCCAACGCCTTTCTCGCGCCGCGGCGATGGCCGTGCTGCGCTTGGTCCAGTGATCCGGGAATATATCGTCAGCGAAGCCATGGCGGCCCTGGGCATTCCCACAACGCGCTCACTCGCCGCCGTCCTCACGGGCGAACGGGTTCAGCGTGAGACGATGCTGCCGGGCGCCGTGCTGACTCGCGTCGCCTCAAGCCATATTCGCGTCGGCACGTTTCAGTTTCTCGCTGCGCGCGAGGATATCGCCGGCGTCAAACAACTCGCCGATCATGTGATCAACAGGCACTATCCCGACGCAGCCGAAGCCGAACATCCCATTCGCGCCTTGCTCGATGCGGTGATCCGCCGTCAGGCCGAACTTGTCGCCCGCTGGCTCCATATCGGCTTCATCCACGGCGTGATGAACACCGATAACTGCTCGGTATCCGGTGAGACCATCGATTACGGCCCCTGCGCCTTCATGGACGCCTACGATCCCGCGACAGTATACAGCTCGATCGACGAGATGGGTCGCTACGCTTATGCGAACCAGCCGCGCATCGCGCTGTGGAATCTCACGCGCTTCGCCGAGACGCTGCTGCCGCTGATCGACAGCGATGAGAAGACCGCCATCGAGATTGCGCAGGCCGCATTGGGCGAATTCTCTGATATTTTCGACACGGCCTATCAGGCCGGTCTCCGCCGGAAGCTCGGGCTATTCACCAGCCAGCCGGACGATGCCGCATTGGCGCAGGATCTGCTGACCGCCATGACCGCCAATCAGGCCGATTTCACCCTGACCTTCCGCCGCCTCGGCGCCGCCGCGCTGGACGCTAGCAATGACGAAGCCGTGCGCGGCCTGTTCATCGATCCAACCGCCTTCGACGCCTGGGCTGTGAACTGGCGGCTGCGACTCGGCCAGGAGTCGCAGGACGCCGATACCCGTCATCAGGCCATGCAGACGATCAATCCGGCCTTCATCCCCCGCAATCATCGCGTCGAGGCGGTGATCCAGGCGGCGCTGGCCGACGACTACGCGCCGTTCGAGAAATTGCTGGCCGTGCTGGCGAAACCTTATGAAGATCAACCGGAGATGGCGGATTACGCCGAACCGCCGGAGCCGGATCAGCGCGTACTGAAGACCTTCTGCGGCACCTAAACACCCTCATTCTGTCGGAGTAGACCTCCAATCTGCCCGAAACACCTTGACTCAACAGGTTTTTCGGCCGAACGCCTTGGCAAAAGCGTTATGGACCGTCCATGGAACTGATCACGACCACTGCCCAGCTGACCGCCGCCTGCGAGCGACTTGCCAAGCACCCCGTCATTACGGTCGATACGGAATTCCTCCGCGAGACCACTTATTACCCGCTGCTCTGCGTGGTCCAGATGGCCAGCGCGGAAGACGCGGTGGTGATCGACACGCTTGCCGAGGGCATCGACCTCACGTCGTTCTTCGACCTGATGGCCAACGAGGCCGTGCTGAAGGTCTTCCATGCCGCGCGGCAGGACATCGAAATCATCGTGCACCGCGCCGGCGTGGTGCCGCATCCGATCTTCGACACCCAGGTCGCAGCCATGGTGCTCGGCTACGGCGACAGCATTGCCTATGACCAGCTCGTCGAACGCGTTACCGGCCACCGCCCCGACAAGACCCACCGCTTTACCGATTGGTCGCGCCGTCCGCTGACCGAAGAGCAGTTGCACTACGCCGTCTCCGACGTCACCCATCTACGCGATGTGTTCGCCAAGCTCGATGCCGATCTGAAGAAGCGCGACCGCAGCGACTGGGTCAGCGAGGAAATGGAAATTCTCACGTCACCAAAGACCTATGATTTCCATCCCGAGCGCGCCTGGGAACGGCTGAAGACCCGCGTCCGCAAGCCGAAAGAGCTCGCAGTGCTGATGGAAGTCGCTGCCTGGCGCGAACAGGAAGCACAGAGCCGCGATGTACCGCGCTCGCGCGTGCTGAAGGACGATGCCGTCGGCGATATCGCGACCCACGCGCCGACCTCACTGGAGAAGCTTGCCAATCTGCGTTCGCTGCCGAAGGGCTTTGATCGCTCCAAGTGGGGCAGCGACATTGTCGCCGCCGTCCAGCGTGGCATCGCCCGCGATCCCAGCACATTGCCGAAGATCGAGAAACCACGCGGCAATTCCAACGGCGCAGCAACCGTCGAACTGCTGAAAGTGCTGCTGCGCATGACGTCGGAACGTCACGCCGTCGCCAGCAAGGTCATCGCCACCGTCGACGATCTCGAGCAGATCGCCACCGATGACAATGCCGATGTCGGCGCCCTGCACGGCTGGCGGCGTGAGTTGTTCGGCGAGGCAGCCCTGGCGCTCAAGCATGGCCGCCTTGCATTGGCGATGGAAAAAGGCCGGGTGATCCGGGTGGATCGCGCGTAGGCTGCGTCGTCCAAGGTAGCGCTCTGATTGCCTGCCGCAGGGCGAGGCGTACAGCATCCCGCCCCGCGAGACGCAATGACGATCGCTTTACGCCGCCGATCTGTTCTTGATGGCTCCGACGATTGCCGTCAGCACCGCACCTGCAACACCGCCTCCGGCCACCTGACCGATCAGCGAACCGATATCGGTGGTCGTCGATGCGTTTGAAAGCATAGGAATCAGCATTCCGAGAATTTGACCGCCAACGCCGCCACCTATTGCACCCGCGATCGTGTTGCCGATTGTGCCGAGATCGACAGACTTGGATGCACCACCGGCGACATTTCCGCCAATCGCACCGCCAATCAATTGAACTATAAGGTTCATGAGAAGGGCTGAAATTTCGATTCTCCCGGTCCGGAAATCGTATGTACTTGCCGCGTGGACCAAAACGGCCGCACCGGAAAAGAGTATACGCACGGAAACCGAGAGTCACGCCGCGCTGCAATCAGTAGTATCATTCGGAATGACCGGCGGTGGCTATCGCCTGACGATCGAACCGGACTTCCCGACCAGTCGCGCCAGTTGCTTGAAGCGGCTACCAACGCGGTCGGCGACGAGATCGACCATGCGATGCTCGAAGACGAGCATCATCTTGCGATCCTTGGTGGCGAAATGCGTGGCGGGCAGTACGCCTGGGCGCGCCGCCGAAATGAGATGCGCGACCCTGAACAGCGCGCCGAGCAAACGGGCGCGTTCGACCTGTGCCGGCGAGACCAGCGCGCGGACCAGCTCCGGGGGCTCGTTCTCGGCGCCGAATCCTGCGTAGCGGTAGTACACACAGAGCGCGAGGAATGCGCGGCCGTGATGATCGACCGAGCCGAAATTGCCGTTCGTGATCAGACTAAGCGTCTGCTCGCCGCGATGATCCGGATGGACGCGCCAACCGATATCGGACAACAGACACGCCACTCGGCGCAGCCGACGATCCTCATCGGTCTCTTTGAGCTTGGCGACACGGGCGAACCGATCACTCCAGTCGCTCAGCTCCTGCGCGTGGCGGGCCGAACGCGACAGCAACTCGTTCATTGTCTGCGCGGCACCGACCAGACCATCTTGCATGCGTTGCGCTTGCGGCAGCATTTCGTACAGCAAGCCTTCGCGGACGCCATAGGTCGAGAACACGATAGTCTTCGGCTTGGCGGTGCGAATAACATATTCAAGCACGAGCGCCGCGTAGACCAGCAGCGGCTGGCGCTGTTCGGCGATGGCTTCGATGTTGGCAAGAATGTTGGCCGTCGCCAGCCGGCGCAAGCGGCGCACGAAATCGAGCGCTTCGTTGGCCGGGATCGAATAACCATGCATCACGCGTAGCGGATAGCCGCTCTGGATGATGTGCAGCCGGGCAAGAGCACGCCAGGTGCCGCCAACCGCATAGAAATTGCGACCCACGCCCGCCTTGAGTTGCGCGACGTCAGCCAGCGCCAGCTTGACGATGCGTTCGGCCTTCTTCGGCGATTTTTGTGAGGCGTCCTGCAATGCGAGACTACCGAGCGGCAGCGTCACGCCCTGCCGGACCGCATTGCCTTTGACATCGATCAATTCGAGCGAACCGCCGCCGAGATCGCCAACCAGGCCATCCGGCTTGTGCACGCCTGAAATTACGCCCAGCGCCGAGAGCTTCGCTTCGCGCGGCCCCGATATGATCTGGATCTCGCAGCCGCAGATTTTCTCGGCTGCTGCGATGAAGGCAGGTCCATTGCTCGCATCGCGCGCCGCAGCGGTCGCGATCGCGTAGACGCGACCGACCTTCATGACCCTGCACAGCGCACGGAAGCGCCGAAGCGCCGTCAGCGCCTTGTCGACGGCGTCCTTGGCCAGCAGTCCAGTGCTCTGCACTTCGCGGCCGAGACCGCACAGCGCCTTTTCATTGAAGAGCGTGACAAGGCTTCGCGTCAGCGTCTCGTAGACCACGAGACGCACCGAGTTGGAGCCAATATCGATGACGGCGACGCTGGTCGCGCGTTGATTGGCACGCGCTACCACGCTGCTGGTTCCTTACGAGGATTGGTGACGCTCCGAACGGCGGGTGAGCCGGCGCGGGGATGATTTCTCAAGCGACTTTCCACGGCCAGACAGACTCGGATTCGTCATGAAGTAATTGTGCACATTGAAGGGTTCCTCGCCCTTCGCTGCCTTCATACGCGTTGACGACCCATCCGGCAACAATTGCCAGCTCTGTTCCGTGTCCTTGAGATTGGCCACCATGATCTGCTCGAGCACCTGCGTGTGCACCGTGGGGTTCTGCAGCGGACACAGAACCTCGACACGGCGATCCAGATTGCGTGGCATCATGTCAGCCGACGATATGTATATCGCAGCCTTCGGGCTCGGCAGGCCGTTGCCCATACCGAAGCAATAGATTCGACCATGTTCAAGGAAGCGGCCGATGATCGACTTGACGCGAATGTTTTCGGACAGGCCGGGCACGCCCGGCCGCAGGCAGCAGATGCCACGCACGATCAGTTCAATGGATACACCGGCATTCGACGCCTCATAGAGCGCATCGATGATTTCCGGATCGACCAGCGAATTCATCTTGAGCCAGATCGCACCCGGCTTGCCGCTGCGGGCGAATGCCGCTTCGCCGCGGATGTGTTCGAGCATGCGTCCGCGCAAGGTCAGCGGCGACACGGCCATCTTCTCGATGTCGCTCGGCTCGGCATAGCCGGTGATATAGTTGAAGACGCGTGCGGCATCGCGACCGATGATGGGGTCGGATGTGAAATATGACAGATCGGTGTAGATGCGCGCTGTGACCGGATGATAGTTTCCGGTCCCGGTGTGCACATAGGTCGTGAGCGAGCCGCCCTCGCGGCGCACCACCAGCGACAGCTTGGCGTGGGTCTTCAATTCCAGGAAGCCATAGACTACCTGGACACCGGCGCGTTCGAGATCGCGCGCCCAGCGGATATTGGCCTCTTCGTCGAACCGCGCACGTAACTCAACCAGTGCCGTCACCGACTTGCCGGCTTCGGCGGCCTCGACCAGCGTGCGGACGATCGGCGAGTTGTTGGAAGTGCGATACAGGGTCTGCTTGATCGCCACCACATCCGGATCGCGTGCGGCCTGCTGCAGGAACTGCACGACGACGTCGAAGGATTCATAGGGATGGTGGACAATCAGGTCCTTCTGACGGATCGCTGCAAAGATGTCGCCGCCATGATCGCGGACACGTTCCGGATGACGCGGCACATAAGGCACGAATTCGAGATCTGGCCGATCGAGTCGCGTGAGCTGCGAGACCTCGTTCATGGCGAGGATGCCGTCGACCAGCAGGATTTCGTCATCCGAGGTCGCCAGCGCGCGCTGCACGAAGGCACGGAGTTCTGCCGGCATGCTGGCTTCGATTTCTAGGCGAATCACCGACCCTCTGCGGCGACGCTTCAGCGCAGTCTCGAACAGCCGGACCAGATCCTCAGCCTCTTCTTCGACTTCGAGTTCACTGTCGCGGATGATGCGGAAGGCACCCTGCCCCTGCACGGTGTAGCCCGGGAACAGACGCGCGATGAACAGGCCGGTGGCCTGTTCCAGCGTGATCAGACGGACCGCGCCGTCCTTGCCAGGGGTCGGCAGGCGGATGAAGCGATCGATCTTGCCGGGCATGCGGATCAGTGCGTTCATCGTCTTGCCATCGGACACCCGTGACAAGTGCAGCGCGATGGTGAAACCGAGGCTCGGAATGAACGGGAACGGGTGCGCCGGATCGATCGCCAGCGGCGTCAGCAGCGGGAAAATGTTGTGGAGGAAATGATCCTCGATCCAGGTTCGATCTGCCTTGCTGACTTCCTTGCCGTCGAGCAGCACGATGCCGACATCGGCCAGCATGCCGCGCTGGTCGCGCCAGATCGCCTGCTGGTCGCTGCCTAGCTTGGAGACGGCGCTGTTGATCAGCACCAGCTGCTCGGCGGGGGTCAGGCCGTCCGGGCTGCGCTCGGTGATTCCCTCACGGACCTGCGCCTTGATACCGGCCACGCGGACCATGAAGAATTCATCAAGGTTGTTTGCGGAAATCGACAGGAAGCGAACGCGTTCCAGCGCCGGATGGCCCGGGTTAACGGACTCCTCAAGGACGCGGCGATTGAAATGCAGCCAGGACAGCTCGCGATTGATGAAGCGCTCGGGACCCGACGCGACCGCCTCTGCCGGCTTCGCTTCGCCCTTTTTCTCTTCAATAACAATCTCTTCTGCGGAGTCCATGAGGCAGCAATCCATCCAGTTCAAGCAGCGCTATAGCGCCGGCAAATCACAGCGGACATTGCGTCAGTTGCGTGACGCTTCGATGACATTGAGGAACCTGCCTGCTGCGTCGTCAAGGCACGGTTTGACGCGCCGCGTTTGACGTCCAAGGCTAAGTCAGGCGTCGCGCAGCAGTTCCGCGGCCAATGCACGGGTCACCGGCCGCCCAAGCCGGAGCGCCTCGCTATCCAGCAATTCCACCGTATGGCGGGCGGCGGCGAATGACCGCTCGATGCGGCTGGCCACATAGCTGACCACGCTCTCGTCGATGCTGAGCTGGCGATCGGCACAAAACTTCACGATCAGCGCCCGAAACAACCCGTCATCCGGGGGCAGCAGATTGACCACCGGAATCGCACGGAGCCGCGACCGCAGATCGCGCAACTCGACCTCCATCGCGGCGGGGGGGACCCGTGCCGTGATCAGCACATAGGCGTTGTCCTGACGTGCCAGATTAAGAAGGTGGAACAGCGCCCGCTCGTCGAAGGCCCCGGCATTGAGATCCTCCACCACCAGTGCGTTGGTCACCAACTCAGCCGGAACCGTCGCAGCCGTCAGGCTGTGCGCCATGGTGGAGCGTGCGCCGGCCTCCTCGGCCCAGATCGCCGCCAGATGGCTCTTGCCGGACCCCTCCGGGCCGACAAGCAGCATGACCCGGTTCGGCCAGTCCGGCCAGCAGTCGATCAGTCCCAGCGCCTCGGCATTGGCCGGGCCCTCAAGGAAGTTGTCGCGGGACAGACTCTCCGCATGGGGCAGCGCGAACGCCAATTGACGGGGTTGGACGCGGGCGACCACGCAAATACTCCTGCCGGCTCCGCCGGCGAACGTCACGAATACCGGTTTACCGGGGCTCTTGACCGGGTTCGATGGTGCTCATGTGTCGCATCCACTCGACGAGATAGAAGGACACAGAGAGCAGCGTCAAGACGGTCACAAAGCCCATTAAAATCAAATCGTAAGGCGAGGATTTGAAACCAAATCCGAGAGCAGCAAGGACCAAGGCTGCGAACGCCACCTGCGCCACCGTATTGAGCTTCGACACCATCAGCGGCTTCATCGGGATCGGCTTGCCGAACAACCATGACACAATCACGGCGCCCACGATCATGATATCCCGCGACACCACGAGAATCACGATCCAGCGCGGAACTGCCCCCCATATCCCCAGGGAGACATAGATCGAGACCAGCAGCGCCTTATCGGCCAAGGGGTCGAGCAGCGCACCGAGTTCGCTGGCCATGTTGAAACGCTTGGCGAGAAAGCCGTCCACGGCATCGCTGACCCCCGCAATCACAAAGATTGCAAAGGCGATTTCCATCTGGTTCGAGGCAATCGCCCAGACGATCACGGGCACCAGCAGGATGCGCCCGAGGGTGATTAAATTGGGGATACTCACGCGGCGTTTCCCGGCTCCGGCCTGTTTCGCAATCCGAGCTTGGGGGCTCCGACCGGCTTACCGCCTACATAGTAATCGGGATAGCGTTTACGAGCCATTGCGCAGGCGGGGATTCCGACGTAACCAGCCGAAAATACACAGTTTCGCAGCTCCGGCAGGATACCCGGCATGACCGACCAGAAAAAAGGCCTCACTTACGCGGACGCGGGCGTCGATATCGATGCCGGCAACCGTCTGGTGGACCTCATCAAGCCGATGGTTCGCGCAACCGCCCGTGCCGGCGCTGACGCCGAGATCGGCGGCTTCGGCGGACTGTTCGACCTCAAGGCCGCCGGCTTCAAGGATCCGGTTCTCGTCGCCGCCACCGACGGCGTTGGCACCAAGGTCAAGATCGCTATCGAAGCCGGCATCCATAACGGCATCGGCATCGATCTCGTCGCCATGTCAGTCAACGACCTCGTGGTCCAGGGCGCCGAGCCGCTGTTCTTTCTCGACTACTTCGCCTGCGGCAAGCTCGACCCAGAAGCCACCGCCTCAATCGTCGCTGGCATCGCAGAGGGCTGCCGTGAATCCGGCTGCGCGCTGATCGGCGGCGAGACCGCCGAGATGCCCGGCCTCTACAAGGACGGCGACTACGACCTCGCCGGATTCTCGGTGGGTGCTGCGGAGCGCGGCACGCTGCTGCCGACCAAGGATATCGGCGTGGGCGATGCCGTCATCGGCATGGCCTCGTCTGGCGTCCACTCCAACGGCTTCTCGCTGGTCCGCAAGATTGTCGAGCGCACGGGCCTCTCTTACGCCGACAAAGCGCCGTTCTCGCCTGTGATGACGCTTGGCGGTGCGCTGCTGACCCCGACCCGGCTCTATGTGAAATCCTGCTTGCGCGCGATCCGGGAGACCGGCGCCGTGAAGGGCCTCGCGCATATCACTGGCGGCGGCTTCACGGACAACATCCCGCGCGTGCTGCCAAAGAACCTCGGCGTTCGCATCGACCTGCCCTCCCTCACCGTCCTGCCGGTGTTCAAGTGGCTAGCAAAGGAAGGCGATATCGCCGAACTTGAGCTGCTGCGCACCTTCAATTGCGGCGTCGGCATGATCGCCATCGTCAAGCGCGAAGCTGTGCAGCAGGTGATGGACATCCTGCGCGAGGGCGGCGAGACCGTGTCGCTGCTCGGCGACGTCATCGAGGCCACAGGCGACGAGCGCGTCGTTTATGACGGACATCTCGAACTCAACCTGTGAGGCCGTGATGCGTCGCGTCGCCATCCTGATTTCCGGCCGCGGGTCGAACATGACGGCGCTGATCGAGGCCGCTGCCGCAGATGGCTTCCCGGCCGAGATTGTGCTGGTGATTTCCAACAGGGTTGATGCTCCCGGCCTCGCCACTGCGCAGGCCAATGGCGTCAAGACGCTGGTGATCGAGAGCAAGCCGTTCGGCAAGGATCGCGCCGGCTTCGAGAAGCTGCTGCAGGCGGCCCTCGACGAGCACAAGATCGAGCTGATCTGCCTCGGCGGCTTCATGCGCCTGTTCACGGCGGAATTCGTGCGACACTGGTACGGCCGGATGCTGAACATCCACCCGTCGCTGCTGCCGTCCTTCCCCGGCCTCGATCCGCACGGCCAGGCGTTGCATGCCGGCGTCAAGATTTCCGGCGCCACGGTGCATTTCGTCATTCCGGAGACCGATGCCGGCCCGATCGTGATGCAGGGAGCCGTGGCGGTAGCCGATGATGACACCCCCGACACCCTCGCCGCGCGCGTGCTCGACATCGAGCACAAGATCTATCCGCAGGCATTACGGCTGTTGGCCACCAACAGCGTCGCTATCACCGGCGACACCTGTACCACTAGTACCGGCGCCAGCGCCAGCCGCGACGACACGCTGATTTCGCCAACCGTGATCTGACGCGCCTTTAAGCGCGAGCGCGGCGCTGCAATCGCATCGCCGCAGCCATCTCATTGGTCGCCAAAGACCTTGCCGTGACCTTGCATCGTGCTCCGTCAGATAATGATATCGCCGAGATCGTTGATCCAGCGTGTCTGGCGGGTCGCCTCGAGCGACCCGTGCGCGTCGAAATCCTTCACCGCCGAAAAATCCAGACCAGTTTCGTTTTCGATCGCCGTGATGGTGGTCTGGATCCGCCGTTTCCGCATCTCATCAAGAGTGTAGGGCTTCAATCCGGAGAATACCTTGGCTTCGTACAGGGCTTGCACGTATTCCGTCTGCCCTACCACAAAGGCGGCAGCCGCGATCCTGCTGTCGGTTTTCTGCAAAACCGCGACCTTCCAGAACGACAGCGGAATTTGCCAGGGTCCGCTCTCGCGGCTCTTGCCGTAAACAGGATCGTCGGGCCGATAGATCGGGCCGGTGAAGATCGTCAGCTTCTTCTCGGACGTCTGCGCCTTGTTGAGGAGATAGTCCTCCAGATTGCCCCAGTCGATGTCGTTGTACTTCTGCACCTGCGGTGCCGCGTTGGTGTAGTGGAACGTGTCTTCGGATGCGAGTTTCGACTCGGCCAAGGCAGCAGCCGCCTTGGGTGCCGCGCTCCAGCAAGGGTCCAGTAAACGAACCTGATGGCCCCGGCTGAACTGGACTGCGTCGTCGCCTTTGGCCTTCTCGTAGAAATTGCCGGCAGGCTGATATTCGTCAGCAATCCGCCCGTCGCGTCGCCAGGTATCCTTGCGCGGTCCCGGATGAACGAGCTTATTGCCGTCGATATTCACGGCGGTGATCAGCGGAAATTTTCGCTTGGCGTGAATCACCGTGGAAAAATGATGGTAGTCGAGTTCATAGCCCGCCGACCTACCGAGCAGCGGCGCAACCAGCTTCTTGGCGAGGAGCGGAGCGTAAATTCGCGACAGCGCGACCTTCTCGGTCAGGAATTCCTCGTCGTAGCCTTTGACATTCGTCCACCGCTTTGCCGGCAACGGCTTGCGGTCGGCTTCCAGCATGGTTTCGCCCGGCGCCATGCTCTGCGACATCGGTGGCAGACCCAATGCCTTCTCGAGTCTATCGAGCACCAGTCCAGCCTGCGCAATCTCGAAACGTTCGCGCTCGAGCTGTACATAGATGGCGCTGACCCGAATACCTTCGTTGGCAATCCAGACCGGCTCTTTGGCGGGATTTCGCAGCTTCGTCGGCGCGGGGACCGCCTTGTGATGCAAAGCGAGGACCTGCCACTGATCATTGAGGACCGGCGCCCCAGATGAGCCTGGCTCGGTATCGGTCGAGTAATGGATGAATTTGTTTATGTCGATCCCGGCCGACGTTTTCGCATCCAGCTTGACGATCTGGCTCGACCGGATCGCGATCTGTTTCGGCTCACTGCCAGGATGCTGGATGATGGTAACCCACTCGCCATCCACCACTTTGCCCGATAGCGGAAGCAGAGGAAGCCGGCCATAGCGCTCGATCGGCACGCCGCTGTCAGAGAGTGGCGTCACGGCAACGAAGGTGATGTCCAGTTCGGAGTTGGTGTAGAAAATCTCGTGAGGCCGCAGGTTGAAACTGACGCCTTCGCGCAGGACGCCATCGAGGTCGTGCTCATAGCCGAACTCGGCTTCGCACTGACTGGCCTCATCCGCGTCTCCTAGGACGTGATGATTGGTGAGCAGCAGTCGAGGACCTACCAGAAAACCTGTGCCGTACCAGGCGCCACCGTTACTCGGGACCTTGATGCGGCATACCGCATCGGCCGCCCGCCTGCCCCGATCCAGAAAGTTGATGGAGAGCAGATCGCTTTCGCCAATCATGCGCTCGAACGCATTCGGATCGCTGCGCGGAGCCTCCAGCAATTCCTTTCGCATCTCGAACCGCTTGTCCGACCGCGCCCGTGCACTTCGGCGCGCACGGCTGGCAGGCGGCACTAAACTCGAGTCCTTGCGCGTGATGATTTTTTCGAGCTGGGTGGACAGCGCCTGCGACGTCGTAGAGACGATGTCTTTGCGAGATTCCAAATCGTCGCGATCCAACGTCCCCTCCCAATGACTTTCGCCACGACTGGCTGCGCATCAGGCGCATTACGCCGACACCAAGCCATTGCGGCCCAATCCAAACATCAATCAAAGGTTGCATTCTGGCGTAAGAAGTGCTTCTGGGCAACAGTTTGATGATGCGACGTATGGTCCGCCGGACCGCAGGCAGAGTCGCTTGTACAACGGATCGCGCTGCCTTTTTTTTGCCAGAGCTTCCAGCGTGTGCGCAGGAGACTATGAATCCGTGGGAGCGATGAGGCGCGTGTGTGCGGGATAGGTCGAAGGCGTACAAAAATAAAGAAGCCCGGCAAGGCATTGCCTTGCCGGGCTTCTGGTACGTGCATCAGCTCTTGATGAACGCCAGCAGATCCGGGTTGATCACATCCGCATGAGTGGTCAGCATGCCGTGCGGGAAGCCCGGATAGGTCTTCAGCGTCCCGTTCTTGAGCAGCTTCACCGTCAGCGGTGCAGAGTCGGCATAAGGCACGATCTGGTCATCATCGCCGTGCAAGACGAGCACAGGCACATCGATCGCCTTCAGGTCTTCGGTGAAGTCGGTTTCCGAGAACGCCTTGATGCAATCATAGTGCGCCTTGGCGCCGCCGATCATGCCCTGCCGCCACCAGTTGTCGATCACGCCCTGATAGACCTTCGCGCCCGGCCGATTGAAACCGTAAAACGGACCGGCCGGGACATCGACGTAGAACTGCGCACGGTTGGCAACCAGAGCAGCACGGAAACCGTCAAACACTTCGAGCGGCAGGCCGCCCGGGTTACTCTCGGTCTTGAGCATGATCGGCGGCACCGCGCTAACCAGCACCGCCTTGGCGACGCGCCCCTTCTTGGCCCGCGCGACGTAACGCGCGACTTCACCGCCACCGGTTGAATGGCCGATATGGACGGCATCCTTCAGATCCAGTTTGTCGGTGAGTTCAGCGACGTCGGCGGCATAAGTGTCCATCTCGTTGCCGGTCGCGGTCTGGCTGGAGCGGCCATGGCCACGGCGGTCGTGCGCAATGACGCGATAGCCCTGATTGAGGAAGAACATCATCTGGTTATCCCAGTCGTCCGCACTCAGCGGCCAGCCGTGATGAAACACGATCGGCTGTCCGGTGCCCCAATCCTTGTAGAAAATCTCGGTGCCGTCTTTGGTGGTGATGGTTCCCATGATCCAGATTCCTTTGAGCGGGTTGCGGGCAAGCGCGACTTCGAATTCACAGCGGCTTATGCGGACAACCTGGCCGTTTTCCGCCTCTGCGCCGATGACAGGCCAGTGAATAGACTAACGGGACACAAGTCTCTTGTACGTTTCGAATACAAAACCAGCATGTCGCCGAGCCGCCGACGGGCGGCGATCAGCTGCACGCTATTCAGGCGGCAATGCTGAAATTTCGGCATTGCGCTCTTCGCCAATTAATATACCAATAGTACAGTTATTAAATCTTGTCGAGCGGATCGCTTGTCGCACCCTCGGCAAGCGTCAACGGACCTTCCGGAGCTGCAGCATGAATACGCCGAGCGACTACCAGATCTTCGAGGTGGGTGACGTGCCGCTGCAATCCGGCCAGCGGCCCCCTCGCCTGCAGCTTGCCTACAAGACCTACGGTACAATCAATGCTGCCAAAGATAACGTCATCCTCTATCCGACGTCGTTCGGCGCACAACACTACGACACCGAGTGGCTGATTGCGCCGGGCGCCGCGCTCGATCCGGAGCGCTACTTCATCGTCATCCCCAATCTGTTCGGAAACGGGCTGTCGTCATCGCCATCGAATTCGCTGGAAGCTCTGGCTGGCGCCCCCTATCCGAACATCAGCTATCACGACGCTATTTCGATCCAGCATCGCCTGCTGACCGAGCAATTCGGCGTCGCGCGTCTGGCACTCGTCTATGGCTGGTCGATGGGTGGCATGCAGGCCTATCACTGGGCCGCCCGCTATCCGGACATGGTGGCACGCGCGGCAGTGGTCTGCGGCAGCGCCCGTTGTTCGCCGTTCAACGCCGTGTTTCTCGAAAGCGTGCGGGCCGCTTTGACCACCGATCCTGCCTTTGTCGATGGCCGCTTTGTTTCGAAACCATCAGCCGGCCTTCGCGCCATGGGACGCGTCTATGCAGGCTGGGCGATGTCGCATGGCTTTTACCGCGATGAGCTCTGGCGTGAGGCCGGTTTCACCTCACTGGAAGACTATCTGACACGATCATGGGATGTTGCCTTTACGCATCGTGACGCCAACAATCTGCTCGCTCAACTCTGGACCTGGCAGAATGGCGATATCAGCCGCTGCGATGAATTCCGTGGCGACTTCCGGAAAGCCATGGCTGCTATCAAGGCGCGCGTTCTGCTGATGCCCGGACAAACTGACAACTATTTTCAGGTTGGCGACAACGAAGACGAACTCCCGTTGCTGATCAACGCGCACGCAGCAAAACTGTGTCCGATCCCCTCGCTGCACGGACACCGCGCCGGCAATCCCATCAAGATTCCAACCGACGCAGCCTTCATCAACACGAAGGTCTCCGCGCTGCTCGCCGCCGACGCCTGAACCGAGAAACGGAACGAAACCGATGACGATGGATGCAGTTGGCCATGGCAAGATCGAAACCCGCGCCCTAACGCCCGCACAGTTGAAGGACCTGTCGGTTCGCGCCAATCTTCCGGGGCTCATTCGCTCGATCAGCCATTATGCCTTGATCGCTTTGGTTGGAACACTGATCTGGCAGGTTGCCACCCGCTACGGCGTGGTGTGGGCGATCCCGCTGATCATCATCCAGGGCTATCTCATCGCCTTCCTGTTCATGGCCGTGCACGAGGCCGCGCACAAGACTGTGTTCACCAGCCGGCGGCTGAACGAGGCCCTCGGCCATGTCTCGTCGCTGATGATCGTTCTACCCTATGAACACTATGCGCTATTTCACTGGGACCATCACCGCTTCACGCAGGATCCCGACCGCGATCCTGAACTCGTCACCGCAACAATCCCCTCGTCCGACACCAGACTCGCCATCGCCTATACCGGCATCGTGCAACTGACCAATCGGATCCGTCTGCTGGTCCGCCGTGCTCTGACCGGACAAGCTGTGGCGCCGTGGATCCCGGAATCCAAGCAGGGCATGGTGGTGCGCGAAGCCCGCATCTATGCCCTCGTCTATCTGGCGCTGCTGATCGCTTCTATCGCGCTCTCTAGCACGATGCTGCTGTGGTGCTGGCTCGTCCCGCTCTATGTCGGCCAGCTCTTCCTGCGGCCCTATCTCTATGCCGAACACACCGGCTGCGAGCGTACCCGCAGCGCCTATGAGAACACCCGCACGACCTATACCGACGCGCTGACGAAATGGTTCACCTGGAACATGCCATTCCATGTCGAGCATCACGCCTATCCGTCGGTGCCCTTCCACGCATTGCCGAAGCTCAATGCCATCATCGACGAGCGCATCACGCATCGCGGTTGGGGTTACCGGGCCGTCACACGCGAAACCTGGCGCTGGTTTCGTCGCGCGCGGCAAGGCAGCATCTGACTATTGCGCCGACAATACGGATTTGACGAGCTTGCGCGCATAGTCGGCCGTCAGCGGCCGAAATCCAAAGACATACTCATAAAATAGCGTGCCATAGATCCGATCATAAAGATCGCCGGCCGGCTCCGAAGCAACGATGCTGCCGTCCTTCTGGCCGTCCTTGATAATCGCCAGCGATATATCCCGGCGGATACCGAGATAGCGTTCGGAGAAGATTTTCGCTGAACCGGTCCGCGAGATGCATTCGGCAATGACAGCGAGCTGTACCTTGCCGAAATCGCTGTTCAGCGCCAGGGCATAGGCGGCGGCATGTTTCGTGATGCGGGTAAACGGATCGCCGCTCTCGGAAAGCGGCAGCATGGTCGACGCCTGCCGCAGAAACGCGTCGATCAGCACCGCTTCGCGCGACGACCACCATTTATAGATCGTCATCTTGGAGACGCCGGAATCCCGCGCAATCGCATCGATGGTCGTCGCAGCGAGCCCCTCAGCCGCCATCATGCGATAGGCGCTGTCCAGGATCGCATCCTCGGTCTCGACCGATCGAGGACGACCTCGCCGCACCGGGGTCACGTCGGTCATCGTCGCAATATTTCTCTGTCGGCTGCCATGCGTTCACTATAGCGCGGCCCCCATAGATCAAACAGGGAAATTGGCGTGGCGATCAGACGCGGCGACGGAATGTTGGTCTCGCGCGCCGAGCAGCTCATAGATCTGCACTTCGGCGGCAAAGCCTTTCGGCTTGATCCGGGCGACACTGCGGAAAAGAAACAATGAGTCCACCCGCTCTTTGACGGCTTCGCTGACCAGGACGCTCGTTCCGTAGTCCTTGTTCAGGGTTTCCAGCCGCGACGCGAGATTCACCGTGGCTCCGAGCGCCGTGTAGTTCATGCGATCAGGTGACCCGATATTGCCGACCATGACATCGCCCACATGCAGGCCAAACCGGGTCTTGTAGACAGGCCAGCCCTCGCGCTCGAATTCCTCATTGAGCTTCCGATTGGCTTCGACGGAATCGAGCACGGCGGCACAAGCCTGTGCCACATGGTTCGAATGTTCGATCGGCGCGTTCCAAAGTCCCATCACGGCATCGCCGATATATTTATCGACCGTGCCCTGATGCGTAGCAATGACGTCCGAAATCGCAGCGAAGTAGCGCGACGTATAGAGCATCACCCGCGTCGGATCCTCGTTCTCGGTCATGCCTGTAAAATTCTCGACATCCGTGAACAGGATGGTCGCTTCGCGGCGCTCGCCGCCCAATTGCATGGCCGTGCCGGTTTCCACCAGTTGCTGAACCAGACGCTTGGGGACGAAATTCGAGAATGTCTGCACTAATGTGCGCATGGTGAAGACCGATCGCCCGAGATCGTCGATTTCGCGGATCGGCGAACGCAGCTGCGGCATCGACGAGAAACGGAAGTTCTGGATCCGGTCGACCTCGCGCGCCAAAATCCGTAGGGAGAGCGACAGCTTGTTGCCGATCCAGAATGCAATCGGTATGGCCGCGAGCACGAAACAAAATGCGAGAATGAAGAGCGTGCGCTTTTCTTGCTCGATCTCGGCATAGAACTCATCGAGCGGAGCGAAGAAGCCAACACGAAGATTGGCCGATCCAGCCATCTCTACGGGCCTGAATGCCGCCGCATAGGCACGCCCGGTTCCGTCATCGAAGAACTGTTGCTCAACGCCGGTCTGGCGCCACGCCTTGATGGCCGCAGTAGCGCCGATCGTATCGACATCGCTCAGTCGCGGCAGCTCGGACAGTTTGTTCGGCACGCTCGTGGCTTCAAGCCAGCGGGACATCTCGGGATGCGCCAGCACCCGGTCGGCATCATCAAACAGGTAGGCCACGCCCGAATGCCCGAGCTGCTGCTTGCGCAGCATGGCCTCGGCTTCACTGAGCAGGATATCGCCGGCCACAACACCCCGCTGCCCCTCCACAATGGGCATCCGCAGCGTGTAGCCGATGTCACCGGTCTGATAGAAAATATAGGGCTCGGTCAGCAGACTAGCATTGGGCTCGAAGGCGCCGCGATACCACGGCCGAACGCGCGGATCGAAATCGACCGGTCCGGGCAGACTTGCCAAAGGCTGCAGCGCATCGTCGAGATAGGAGGTCGTGGTCTGAAGCGGTCCAAAATCGCCTGCTTTCACGATCGTGAACAGGCGAAATCTGGCCCCGTCCGGCGCCCCGAAGCGCGCTTTCACCCCAGCTCCCGTTCGGTCGATGAGGTCCATTTCCAGGAACGAGCCGTCCTCATACCCCATATACAGGCTGAAGAGCTGCTTGTTGTTGCGGAGCATCGACGCCAGCAGGATGTTCAGCCGCGGGTTATTCTTGAGCTCCGCGAACTGGACCGATGTGATACCGCGCAGGATATCCAGATTGTCGTGAACGCTCTTGAGCTGCGCATCGATGCGATCGGTCGCCGATTGCGCGACCACACTGAGATACGATGAAGCCGCCGTCCGGATGATCGTATTCACCCGGCTGAAGCTGAGATAAACCAGCGCAAGACCGACCGTCAGGACGACGCCGACGAACAAGGCAATGATCGACGTCCTAAAGCCAATCCGGAAACGCGATCTCGCCGGCACCGTCATCGCAGGATGCTCCACACGCCAGCCAATCTGGCACCGCATATCGACAGGCCAGACCTAGCTGCGCCGGACGGGACGTCTCGCGGTATCATGATTCCGCCACGCAAGCGCAATTGCCGAGTATCTTTACGGTAAAGAAACCCGATCCGTGCTTACGACATCGGACAATGAGCTCACCTCGTCAAGTACGTCGGCAAGCGCCACGAGCTGCGACGATTGCAATGCCTTAATGGCAACTGCATAATTGAAACAATTGACTATTCTGGCTGTCACTTAAGGAAATGAAGAATGACGGGCGCCGATCTGGGTGTGATCATCCGGCAGACTGCTAAGCAGCAAAACAAGACACTGATGGCAGCCGTCAAGGCACAACGCGATCGCTATGCGGGCCTGGCCGCCAAGGCCAAGGACAAGACCGCCAAGGACCGTTTCAAGCAACTGGCGAAGGACGCGACGGAGCAAGGCATGGCCGCCGCCAAGCGCCTTCAGATGTCCGCCGATAATGCCGCCGATAGCTATGCGCGATCGATGCGTAAGGCCGTTGAAGCACTTCAGATCGCAGAAGCAGCGCAAGCGATGAAGGCTCAGAACGCCGAGAAGGACAAGGCCCCCAAGAAGGCTGTCCCCGCCAAGAAAACGGCCAAAAAGGCGAAGAAGCCAAAGAAGCGATGATGCAGGCATAGCCTCGCCCGCTCGGCGCGATCCGCACCGGAGCTACAAAAGGCCCGGCTTGCACCGGAGTTACATCAGTCGGCCGGCCCATATGTCAGGGCCGACAGGTCAAAACTCGGTTATGAGACCTTGAGGTTCTCGGCAGACGCCTTACCGCGATTTTCCACCAGGTCGTATTCGATGGTCTGATTTTCATTAAGGGTGCTGAGGCCCGCGCGCTCGACGGCGGAGATGTGCACGAAGACATCCTTGTCGCCGACAGTCGGCTTGATGAAGCCATAACCCTTGGTGGGGTTGAACCATTTGACGGTGCCCTTCTGCATCGTCTGTCTCCTAATCTAGATACAAAAAAGACGCGGTCACGCATCATGCGTACCACGCCACAAGCGGGCTTCCCGGTGTCTGCTGAATGTCCTGCTCACAAAACGCACAGTCGAACGGCCTCAATCCGATTGCGGAAGAATTCCAACATGAAAATTTTGGCTACGCAAGTCTTTGGCTTTTCGCGGCTGAGGTTTTGATACCACGGGCGCAACATCGCCCGCGTTCAAGCGTGCCTATCGAAAGCCGCTGACCGGATCCATGAGCAGACGTGCCGGATTGAAACATCGTCGGCCCGCCCTGCGTGAATGGTCATAACGTGATGAAAAGCGACACGAATCCGCTGTGGCAATCGCACAACAATGCGCGTCAATCGCCACCGGAGGCGCTCAATGCGCAGCGGCAATGCTGAAGGGATCGCGTATGCTCTGCCGCAGTCGAACGGCACTGCAGCGACAATTTCGAAACGAGTGACAATGCGCGATCCATCGCGATACGCCCGAACGGACAGGAGCCAGGCTGCCAGTCGGCAACGCCGGACCATTGTACTCGGCCTTGCCGTCGCGCTTGTCGTTGCGCCTTCGCTTGCATCCGCCCAGGTCGCGCCGCCGCCTACCACGCCGCCCCCTATCACACCTCCGCCGACACCGCCGCTGCCAGCCGCACCGGTGCCATCATCGACCGACTTCAATGCCGGGCAATCCGCAGGCATTGCCATTGGCGATCTCGGTAGCCAGTTCCTGCGGCGCCTCGGCGACCAGGCCAGCTACGGCTTCAGCAGGGCGTCGCGCACCAATCCCGGCGGCGGCGGTGCGTCGGAGACCACCGAGACACCCCGCTTCCGAAGCTGGGCCGAATTCTACGGCGTTGGCGCGCATACCAGCACAATCGGGGATTTCGTCGGCGACAAGCGCCGAACCATCGGCGGCGTCGCCGGGATCGGCGCGCTGCTGATGCCGGGAGTCAATGTCGGGCTGTCGGTGGACCAGAGCCACACCACGATCGATGTACCGCTGGCGCTGCAATCAGCGACGCTCGACCTCACGCAAATCGGAGTCAACGCTTCGGTCGACCAAGGCGCCTGGACCTGGGCAATCGCATTGGTGCACGGCTTCGGCGACATCAACTCGCGCCGCGACACCGGCCTCGGGCTCGCGAGCGCCGGCTACAATGCGCGGATCGACGGCGCACTCACCGAGCTGAGCTATTACTGGAGTTACGAACAGGCACGGATCGTGCCCAAGGCTGCCTTCGAATACACCCGCGCGACAACCGGCGCGATGCAGGAGCTTGGCGGCCTCAATCCTGTCAACGCAAGCGGCGCATCAGCCGAGCGCGCGCGCATCCTGATGGGTGCCGAAGTTGGGCGTTACTGGATCTTCGATCAGAAGATTCTGGATCTGTCGGGCTATGCGAAATTCGTCGACAACGTGCATCAGCGCTTTAGCAACGTCACGGTTAGCCTGGGTTCCGAGAGCATCACCGTTCAGGGGATCGGCGAAAGCCAGTACGGCGCGGATGCCGGCGCATCGGCGTCGCTGAGCCTCAGCAACACCGCGCGTCTCTATCTCAATTATGACGGCAAGTTCCGCGCCTATTCGCAGTCCCACCAGGGAACGCTGGGCGTCGAATTCAAGTTCTAGAAACCATCGGATTCCAGAAACAAAAAAGCGGGCGAAAGGCAAATGCCCCTCGCCCGCTTTGCGTTTTTATTGAGTTAGGCCGCCTGCTCGGCATGCCCTGCCATGCTGCGACGACGCCACAGCGTTCCGACGGCGAGCACCACAGCGACACCAATCAGGCCGCAGACGATCTCGCCACCATGCCCCCCATTGGTGAAACGAACGCCAAGGCCCAGCGATGACATCAGGCTGTCGAGGCCAGTTCCGACCGAACCGCTGAAGAAGCTGTGCATCAGCGGCAGGACCGCAGGATCCGTCGCGATCACTTCGCCGGCGACCCAGCCCAGCAGGGCCGCACCGAGCCAGACCAAAACGGGCAGACGGGTCAGCAGCGCCATGATCAGCGCCGCGCCGGCGACGATCAGCGGGACGCTGATGGCCAGGCCGAGGATCAGCAGCGGCACGCTGCCATTGGCAGCGGCAGCAACTGCAATGACGTTGTCGAGGCTCATCACGATATCGGCGACGACGACGATCTGCACAGCGGCCCACAGATGCGAGGCAGCCTTGACGCCGTCCTCTTCTTCCTGCTCGGGAACCAGCAGTTTGGCCGCGATCACGATCAGCGCGAGACCGCCCACCAGCTTGAGGTAGGGCAGTTCCATCAATGTGGCGACGATGCCGGTGAAAATGATACGCAGGATGACGGCCGCAGCGGCACCAAGGATCATGCCCCACATGCGCTGCTTCGGCTCGAGGCCGCGGCAGGCCAGCGCGATCACGAGGGCGTTGTCGCCGGACAGCAGAACGTTGATCCAGATGATCTTGCCGACGGCTACCCAGAATGCGGGCTGCTGCATTTCGACCTGAAACTGAACGAAAACCGACTTGATCGTCGCCGGATCGAGAATATGCAGCAACCAGTCCACAGCGCGCCCCTTTGTTTGTTCGTTTTGATTGGAAAGGCCGGCGCGCCCCCGCGCGCCGACCGGTCGTCAATTCGGCTGGAAGTTTAGCCGACGATCTCGTTGCCCGAGAAGAACTGTGCGATCTCGATCGCTGCAGTTTCCGGAGCGTCCGAACCGTGCACCGAGTTCTCGCCGATCGACTTGGCGTGAAGCTTGCGGATGGTGCCGTCAGCGGCCTTCGACGGGTCGGTTGCGCCCATCACATCGCGATGCTTGAGGACGGCGTTCTCGCCTTCCAGCACCTGCACGACAACAGGACCCGAGGTCATGAAGTCCACCAGTTCGCCGAAGAACGGGCGTTCCTTGTGAACGGCGTAGAAAGTGCCGGCCTGTTCGCGGGTCATACGGATGCGCTTCTGCGCGACGATCCGCAGGCCGGCCTTTTCGATCAGCGCGTTGATCGCACCGGTCAGATTGCGCTCGGTCGCGTCGGGCTTCAGAATCGAAAAGGTACGCTCGATAGCCATGATTTATCCTTGAATAACAGTCGCTGGAAGATGGCGGCTTATATCGACGCTATCCGGGAACGGCAAGCGATCCGTCCAAATGTCGCAGGCCCCATTTTGGCAGATCCGGCGCTCGAAATTACCTAGATGTCATCCACATGAACCATTCCTGACAGGGCTGGCGCGATCCGGTTCAGCTTTCTCCTCCTAGACTGCCTGCAATGACCCCGGCCAACGGCATTTGCCCCCGGCGCCATGTTCACAGCAGGCGCAACACGCGCCGTACCAGAGGAGATGAGAATGTTCCGCAAGATCGCACTGACTTTGGTTGCAGCGGCCTCATTGGGCGCCGCGGCGCTGGCTCCCACCTCGGCCTCCGCCTGGGGAGGCCACGGCGGATGGCACGGCGGTGGCTGGCATGGCGGCGGCTGGCATCGCGGCTGGGGCGGACCACGCTTCGTCGGCGGGCCGGTTTACGGCTATGGCGGCGGCGGATGTCTCGTCCGCCGGGTCGTTCCGACCCCGTGGGGACCGCGTTGGCGACTGGTCAATCGCTGCTACTGACGCTCCACTAACAGTAAAATACCGCCCGGCCGTTCCCTCGGTCGGGCTTTTTCTTGGCAGATCCATAGACGATTCATGGAATTTTGACTCAAACAGCCTCAAATCCATAAATCTTGAAACAATTTCGGCCCGCGCGACTTGCCTTAGTGTCATTCAACTGCCACGAGCGCCGGGAAGACAATGCAGAACCAGTTCATCAATAATGGCGAAGAGCACATCGACCGCACCACCAGCGTGGCGATTTGCAATGCCATCGGCGAACGGCTGCGCCGGGATGTCGGCCCGGACGATGCCCTGCCCTCCCATCTGCAGATGCTGATCGACCGGATGCGGCAGCAGGATGAAAACACCGGCAGCCGTTAACAGCAGAATTGATCTTCCACGCACCGTTGGCGACCAAATCGGGGTTGCCTTTGTGCGTCGCAGCGGTGACAACCCCGCATGCTTTCCATCACAGACATTTCGATCCGGATCGCCGGACGCCTGCTCATTGACGAGAGCACGGTACAGATTGCGCCGGGAGCCCGCGTGGGTTTCGTCGGCCGCAACGGCGTCGGTAAATCGACACTTTTTCACGCCATTCGCGGCGATCTGGCCACAGAAACCGGGAGTATCTCGATCCCGCCCCGCTGGCGTATTGGCAGCCTCGCCCAGGAGGCGCCAGACGGCCCCGAAAGCTTGATCTCCGTCGTCTTGAAAGCCGATCTCGAGCGCGACGCGCTGCTGAAGGAAGCCGAGACTGCCTCCGATCCGGAGCGCATTTCCGACATCCAGACCCGCCTTGTCGATATCGATGCGCATTCCGCGCCCGCTCGCGCCGCAGCGATTCTGAGCGGCCTTGGCTTCTCAGCTGAAGCCCAGTTGCGCTCCTGTTCCGAATTCTCCGGTGGCTGGCGCATGCGTGTGGCACTTGCAGCGACGCTGTTTTCGGCGCCGGACCTGTTGTTGCTAGACGAACCGACCAACTATCTCGATCTCGAAGGCACGCTGTGGCTCGAGGATCATCTCGCCAACTATCCGCGCACGGTCATCGTCATCAGCCATGACCGCGACCTGCTCGATACGTCGGTGAACGAGATCCTGCATCTCGACCGCGGCAAGCTCGTGCATTATCGCGGGACTTACTCAAATTACGAAGAGTTCCGCGCCAACAAGGAGGCGCTCGACGCCAAGAACGTCAAGCGTCAGGAAGCCGAGCGCAAGCGGCTGCAGGACTTCGTCGATCGCTTCAAGGCCAAGGCCTCCAAGGCACGTCAGGCACAATCGCGCGTAAAGATGCTTGAGCGCATGAAGCCAATCTCAGCGCTGGTAACGCAAGACGTGCGCGAGATCGTCTTCCCTGCGCCCGAGAAGATCCTGTCGCCGCCGATTCTCGCGGTGGACAATGTGTCGGTCGGCTATGAGCCCGGCAAGCCGGTACTCAATCAGGTGACACTCCGCATCGATACCGAGGATCGCATTGCCCTGCTCGGCTCCAACGGTAATGGCAAGTCAACGCTCGTCAAGCTGCTGGCGAACAAGCTGAAACCATTTTCAGGATCGATCACCCGCGCCGACAAACTGTCGATCGCTTACTTTGCCCAGCATCAGCTCGACGAGCTGGTGATGGACAACTCCGTCTATGATCACGTCCGCAAGCTGATGCCCGACATGCCGGAATCGAAAATCCGCGCGCGTGCCGGCAATATCGGCTTTTCCGGCAAGGCCGCGGATACGATCGTAAAAAGCCTGTCCGGCGGCGAAAAGGCGCGGCTACTGCTGGGGCTCGCGACTTTCTACGGTCCGAACATGATCATCCTGGACGAACCGACCAACCATCTCGATATCGACAGCCGCGCAGCGCTGGCCGAGGCGATCAACGAATTCCCCGGCGCGGTGATCATGGTCTCCCATGATCGCTATCTGATCGAGGCCTGCGCAGACCAGCTCTGGGTTGTGGCCGACCGCACCGTCACCAATTTCGACGGCGATCTCGACGACTATCGCAAAGTCGTCATGCAAGCCCGCGGCATGCGCGCGCCGACGCGCGACCGCGCAAACACGGACCGCGAAAAACTGGCGAAGCCTAAAGAAAAGAAAGTCCCGCTCAAGCAGCAGGTCGCCGAAGCAGAATCCGAGATGGAGCGGATCACCGCCATCATCGCCAAGATCGATACTGCGCTCGCATTGCCCGACCTGTTCAAGAAGGATCCGAAGCAGGCCACGCAACTCACCAAAGCCCGCGCCGCTGCGGCGGACGCATTGCAACGCGCCGAAGAGCAATGGCTGAGCGCGAGTTCTCTGCATGAAGAAGCGAACGGCTGAAACGCAGCCGTCGCTTACTTCGACATCATCACGAAAGGATCAGGTCGCGGCGCGCTTCTTGGCCTTCGGACGCGCGGTCTTCGGCTGCTCAACTTCCGGACCGCGTTCGACCACGGTCAGACGACCGGCGGTAAACGTATAGATGCCAGCACGCGGACCGCGCAGATAGGTCAGCACGGCAACGCGATCGCCGCGCGGGCTGGTCGAGAGGCTGACATGGTCGGGCGCGCCTGCACCACGCGCCACGTCGCATTCGGTATGGCCGAGCGCCACGACGCCAGTTTGAACCGGCGCACCTGCGGTACCATCGGCAAGCGCGTTGGCATCACGCGGCGCCATGCCCGGGCACGCACCGTCAGCGCTGATGAGATCCTGCGGACTGACGGCCTGCTCAGGCGACAGCGGCGGCGTCTCGATCGAAACATTCTTGATGAATACGCGACCTGGCTTGGAGAACCAGTCGGCATCCTTGGACAGCAGATCCGTGGAGAATGCGTCACCGCCCACGCCGGCGCAGCCAGCAAGCAATGGCGCAGCAAGCAGCAGCACGAGCAGACCGTTTCGATGAAGCTTTTCTTGTCGCACGATTACGCAACCCCAAGACAGGCGATAAGCGCCTGTAACATCATTCATTTGCGGCACTACCATGACACAGCGGTAGATACCGGTGAGGAAATCTACAATTATCATTAATTGCAGCAGATCGCCAATCGCCAGCTAATTCTTGCGCTGCCACCGGCCACGTTCATCGGTCTGCCAGTAAGTGGCGGTAAAGCCCCTCGCCTTACAATCAGTCCAGGCTGCTCGCGCTGCAGCGAGTGCATCGGCATCGTCGCCGTTAAATACCAGCACCATGCGCTCATAGCCGTCGGCATCGGCCGGCACCGCCGCGCTGTCCACAAGGAACCGGACCTGGGCACGATTGGGATTGCCCTCTTCGATCGCGAGAATGATCGGCTGATCCGCCGCGTCTGCCACACGCCAGGTCGCGTGCGGCAGAAATGAATCATCACGATAGGTCCACAAATGCGCATCGAGCGCATCGGCGCGCTCTTCTGATGTGGATTGCACGACGACACGCCAGCCGCGCTCGAGTGACTTCTCGAGCAGCGGCGGCAGCACGCTCTCCAGCGTCATGTTCTGCAGGTGATAGAACAGGACCTCGGTCATCGTGTCGGACTACTTCTTCGCCTCGTAATAATCAGCAACAAGCCGATCCAGCAGCCGCACGCCGTAACCCGAGCCCCAGCTCTGATTGATCTCGGTCTTCGGCGCGCCCATGGCGGTGCCGGCGATATCGAGATGCGCCCACGGCGTATCGTCGACGAAACGCTGCAGGAACTGCGCCGCAGTGATCGAGCCGCCATTGCGCGTGCCGGTGTTCTTCATGTCGGCGAATTGCGAGTCGATCTGCTTGTCGTATTCCGGACCGAGCGGCATCCGCCAGACACGTTCGCCGGTGGTCTGTCCGACGGTGGACAGACGCTCAGCGAGTTCATCATTGTTGGAGAACATGCCGGCATATTCGGTACCGAGCGCGACCATGATCGCACCGGTCAGCGTCGCCAGATCGACCATGAATTTCGGCTTGAACTTCTTCGCCACATACCAGAGCACATCGGCCAGTACGAGACGGCCTTCAGCATCGGTGTTGATGATTTCGATGGTCTGACCGGACATCGACGTCACGATGTCGCCCGGACGCTGCGCGTTGCCATCCGGCATGTTTTCGACGATGCCGATGGCGCCGACGACATTGACCTTGGCCTTGCGGCCCGCGAGTGCATGCATCAGGCCAACGACGCAGGCTGCGCCGCCCATATCGCCCTTCATGTCTTCCATGCTGCCGGCCGGCTTGATGGAGATGCCGCCGGTATCGAAGGTCACGCCCTTGCCGATGAAGGCGACAGGCTGCTCACCCTTCTTGCCACCGTTCCAGCGCATCACCACCATGCGGCCGGGACGCACAGATCCCTGGGATACGCCGAGCAGCGCGCCCATGCCAAGCTTGGTCATCGCCTTGACGTCGAGCACTTCGACCGTGACGCCGAGCTTCTTTAACTCACCTGCGCGGCGCGCAAATTCGGCGGGAAACAGCACATTCGGCGGCTCATTCACGAGCTCGCGGGCCAGCACGACACCGTTCACGATATGATTGCCCGGCGCAAAGGCCCTCTTGGCTGCGGCGACGTCGCTCACGGCCAGCGAAACCGCGACGCTGCCGGGCGTCTCATCGGCTTCCTTCTTCTTGGTTTTGTAACGATCGAATTTGTAAGCGCGCAGCAATACGCCGGAGGCGACCGATGCCGCCTGCTCCGGCATCATTGCACCCGAAGCCAGCTCCGCGATGACGGTCACCGCCTCATTGCTGCCGCCGACCTTGCCGGCGAGCACGCCGCCAAATTTCAGCAGATCGGTCTCCTTCAGATCGGCCGGCTTGCCGGTGCCGATCACGATGAGACGCGACGCCTTGATGCCGTCCGGGGCCAGGATGTCGAGCGTCGATGCGCTCTTGCCCTTGAACTTGCTGGTTGTAGCCGCGCGCTTCACAGTTGCTGCGGCGTCCCCGAGGGCCTTGGTCGCGGCAGGACCGAATTTCAACGTTTCGTCGCAGAACACCACAAGAGCACCGCGCGCAGCATTAGCAAACGGGACGAAGCCGACCTTGACGGCGTCGGACATGGCAAATTCCTCCAGAAGATCAGGGCTGTCGCAGGGGTCGGCGCGGAATCCGGTCAGTGCGGCGGGGTTCAAGTGTTTTGTTGTCGTCGCAGCGTGAACCGTCAAGACAGGTTCTGACCGAAACCGCCAAGGATCGATAGTTTCTTGTGTTTCCCCCGAGGGAAACCCAACCGCGCGTAACCCACGATTCGGGCATTGCCTGTGTCCGAATGTGTCGACTCTGACCTTAGGTGACGGTCTTGCCAACAAACGGGCCCTACCGACGAACCCGGTTCCTCGCCGCCAAGTAAGTTGCGAAGCATTTCAGTGGCCCAAGGGACACATCGGGCACATAATTAACCATATCTTGAGCGAGCCATCCCCCGGCCATTTTGTTGACCAATCAAAGGGATGCTAAGTGAGATGATGGGCTTGTGAGGATCGCGGCATGTCCTTTTGGGGGTCCCCTTGCGGGATTGGATATGCGGGCGGCTTTAATGGCCGGAATGGGGATTGATCGGACCGATGGGGTCTATCGACAGGTATATTTTCCGCACGACGCTGGCGTCGTTTGCGGTGGTTCTGGTCAGCCTGACGGGCGTGATCTGGATCACGCAAGCGTTGCGCGGAATCGACCTGATGACGAGCCAGGGTCAGACCATCCTGACCTTCCTCGGCGTCACCAGCTTGGCGATTCCCGTTCTCGTTCTGATCATTGCTCCAATCGCCCTCATGATCGCGGTGTCCCACACCCTGACCAAGCTCGCGACCGACTCCGAAATCATCGTGATGAATGCCGCCGGCCTGTCGCCGCGACGGCTGTTTCGTCCCTTCCTGTTCGCGACAATGGTCGTATCGTTGCTCGTGGCTTTCATTGGCTCATATCTGGCACCGGATGGTATGCGCCGGCTAAAGCGCTGGGACGCCGAGATCACGGCCGACGTTCTGGCGAACATCCTGCAGCCTGGCCGCTTCGCTCAGCTCGACCAGAACCTGACTATCCGCGTCCGGGAGCGTCAGCCCGGCGGATTACTGGTCGGGATTTTTGTAGATGATCGTCGCGATCCCAAAGAGCGCGTCACCATCATTGCCGACCATGGCACGGTGCTGAAGAACAAGGATGGTTCGTTTCTGATTCTGGAAGACGGCAATCTGCAGCGTTTCGAGACGGGCAAGACCGACCCCGCCATGGTGGCGTTCGGCCGCTACGCTTTCGATATGTCGAAGTTCTCCAATCGCAGCCAGGACGTCACCTACGGAATTCGTGAACGATATCTCTGGGAATTGATGGTGCCGCCAGTGGATGACCCGCTTTACAAGCAGGTGCCGCGGCAGTTCAGCGCCGAGATGCACGACCGCTTGATGGCGCCGATCTATCCGCTTGCCTTTGCCGCCTTGACCTTTGCATTCCTGGGCTCGCCACGGACGACGCGGCAGAGCCGCAACTTCTCGATGGGCAGCGCAATTGCCGCGGTGTTCGGCCTACGCATGGCGGGCTTCGCCTGCTCCGTCGTGGCAGCGAAATCGGACTTCGCCGCACCGCTTCAATATGCCCTGCTGGTGACAGCGATCGGCGTCAGCTTCTGGATCATCTCAGCCGGGATTGTGGTGGAGCCGCCGGCGAAGCTGGTGGAAGCAATCAACAGATCCAACGAGCGGTTGTTGCGCCTCTTCCGACGGCCAGCCGCCGCATGAGCATGATCACCAACACCATCGGCAGGTATTTCGCCGGTCGCTTCCTGGTGGCCGCCTTGGGCGTGTTCACCAGTATCTTCATGCTGCTGGTGCTGGTCGATTACATCGAGATGGTCAGGCGAACGTCCGGGCTGGCCTCGGCCTCTGCTCTGATGGTGGCGCAGACGTCGCTGTACCGGGTGCCCCAGTTGCTCGAGAAGATGATGCCGTTTTGCATCCTGATCGGCGCCATGACCTGTTATCTCGCGCTGTCGCGGCGGCTCGAGCTGGTGGTCGCTCGCGCCGCCGGCGTCTCGGCCTGGCAGTTTATTTCCCCTGCACTGGCCAGCGCCCTCGTCCTGGGCGTGCTCGCGACCGTGGGCTACAATCCCCTGTCGGCCAACCTGCGCGAGGAATCGAAGCGGATGGAAGCCCAGATGTTCGGCGATGCGCCGGGCGGCGGCGTCCAGGACGCCTCCGGCTTCTGGATCAACCAGGTCAATCGCGAGGGCCAATCCATCATCAATGCCGCCCGCAGCGAGCAGCAGGGCGTCCGCCTGACCGGCCTGACCGTGTTCCGGTTCGACACCGAATCCCAGTTCAAGGAACGGATCGAAGCTCGCGAGGCATCGCTGGAGCCCGGCCGCTGGCTGTTCAAAGGGGTGCGACGCTACACCCTCGATTCGCCCGTGGTTGAGCAGGACAGCATGTACCTGGCCACGACCCTGACCCCGCTGCAGGTCAGAAACAGTTTTTCGACCCCCGAAACAGTGTCATTTTGGCAACTTCCTTCGTATATCAAATCCTCCGAGAGTTCGGGTTTCGCGACGGCGGGGTATCGCTTGCAGTATCATAAGCTTATCGCACAGCCGTTTTTGCTGGTTGCGATGGTGATGCTGGCTGCTTCCGTGAGCCTGAGGTTCTTTCGGATGGGCGGTGTCCAGAAGATGGTTTTGAGTGGCGTGGGCGCAGGCTTTCTGCTCTACGTCCTGTCGAAAGTTACGGAAGATTTGAGCAAGGCTGAGTTGATGCATCCGATTGCTGCGGCGTGGCTGCCTGTGTGTGTGGGCGGCCTCACCGGCTTTTTGGCCTTGCTGTACCAGGAGGACGGATAGTGGCTGTGTTTGCCGCCCTCCGTGAGCAGGCATTTGATTGGAAGCTGCGCATGACCACGCGCGGCGACCGGTTTTTCACGTCTGGCGTACTGGCCCCGGTGCTCGCAACCGTTTTGGGTCTCGCGACTGCATTTGGCGTCGCGACGACAACGCCGGCGGCTGCCCAGAGTTTCACCTACAATCGCCCCGCCACCCGGCCGAAGCCGCCGCCTGCCGCCCAGACCGGGCAGATGCTGGTCCAGGCGACCGAGGTCAATTACGACTATAACAACTCGCGCGTCGCCGCAGTCGGCAGCGTGCAGATGTATTACAACGGCACCTCGGTCGAGGCCGACAAGGTCATCTACGACCAGAAAACCAAGCGCCTGCACGCCGAAGGCAATGTCCGCATGACGGACGCCGACGGCAAGATCACCTATGCCAACCTGCTCGATCTCAGCGACGACTACCGCGACGGTTTCGTGGATTCGCTGCGCGTCGATACCGCGGATGCGACCCGCATGGCGGCGACGCGTGCCGAGCGCACCGCCGGCAACTACACCGTGTTCCAGAACGGTGTCTACACGGCCTGCGCCGCCTGTAAGGAAGATCCGAAGAAACCGCCGCTGTGGCAGGTCAAGGGTGCCCGCGTCATCCACGACCAGACCGAAAAGATGATGTATTTCGAGGACGCCCGGATCGAGTTTTTCGGCGTTCCCCTCGCCTATATCCCGTATTTTTCGACGCCCGATCCGACGGTGAAGCGCAAGACCGGCTTCCTGATGCCTTCGCCTTCGCAAAACTCCAATTACGGTTTCGGTGTCGAAACCCCGTTCTATTGGGCAATCGCCCCCGACTACGACGCGACGTTCTCGCCGCGCTACACCAGCAAGCAGGGCTTGTTGGTGCAGGGCGAATTCCGCCAGCGGCTAATGGACGGCGCTTATCAGATCCGCGCCTATGGCATTAACCAGCAGGATCGGAATGCATACGCCAACACGGTCGGTGACAAGGACTGGCGCGGCGGCGTGGAGTCCAAAGGCCAGTTCGCACTGAACGACAAATGGGTGTGGGGCTGGGACGCGGTCGCACTCAGCGATTACAACTTCCTGCAAGACTACCGGCTGTCGATGTACCGGGATCCCTATGCCTCGTTTTTGAATCTGCAGACCGAAGCCGTTTCACAGCTATATCTAACAGGCGTCGGCAAGCGTAGCTTCTTCGATGCACGCACGATCTACTATCTGAGCTTCTCCGGTAATCAGAGCCAGGTCCCGGTGATTCATCCGGTGATCGATTACAACAACGTCCTTAACCAGAACATTCTGGGCGGCGAGTTCAGCTACAAGTTCAACATGACCAGCCTGAGCCGTGATCAGGCTGCGTTCACTGCAATCAACAGTAAGATTGATCCACTGACCGGCTTGAGCCCTTGCAATATTCTCTCAGCGGACACGGCCTCACGGACGCCAACAAACTGCCTGATGAATGGCGTTCCCGGCACCTATACCCGCGTGACCGGTGAAGCTCAGTGGCGCCGGTCTTATACGGACTCGTTCGGCCAGATCTTCACGCCGTTCGCGATCCTGCGCGTCGATGCGATCGATGCCTCGATCTCGAACCAGCCCGGCGTGTCCAACTTCCTGCCGACCGGCGACACGACCGCGCTGCGGGTGATGCCGACCGTGGGCGTCGAATATCGCTATCCGTTCATCAACGTTCAGCCGTGGGGCACCACGACACTCGAACCCATCGCTCAGGTGATCATTCGTCCGAACGAAACCTACGCCGGTAAGTTGCCGAACGAAGACGCGCAGAGCATGAGCTTCGACGCGAGCAATCTGTTCAGCGTCAACAAGTTCTCCGGTTACGACCGTGTCGAAGGCGGCGGCCGCGCCAACGTAGGCGTGCAGGCCACCACGCAGTTCGATCGTGGCGGTTCCGTCAAAGTCTTGTTCGGTCAGTCCTATCAACTCTTCGGCTTGAACTCGTTCGCAGTCGCCGATACGACCAATACTGGCGTGAACTCCGGACTGGCCACCTCGCGGTCAGACTACGTCGCCAGCCTCGCCTATTCGCCGAACCGCACCTATACGGTCAGTACCCGTGCTCGAATCGACGAGGCGACCGGCAATATCTCGCGCTTTGAGGCGGAGGGTCGCGCGAGCTTCGACCGTTGGTCAGTCAGCCTGATGTATGGCAACTACGCACCGCAGGCGGAATTGGGCTACCTCACTCGCCGCGAAGGCCTCCTTGGTACCGGTTCGATCAAACTGGCGTCTAACTGGGTGGTCACCGGTGGCGCACGCTGGGACCTTGAGGCCAACAAGATCAACCAGTACACGATCGGCGCCGGCTATGTGGACGACTGCTTCGTGCTCGGCGTCAATTATGTCACGTCCTACAACTACGTGAGTAACCTGAGCACACCGCCCGTTCTGAGCCATACATTCATGTTCCAGATTGGCCTGCGGACAATTGGCAATACCACGTCTGCGAGCGGAACCGGCGGCACTTACTAATATCGGTCCTTTGTGCCGTGAAATCTCCGTTTTCCGTCGCGATGTATGCGAATTCTGCTTTCAAGAGAGCTTTGACACCGCGGTTTTGACAATGATGGGTACGATGATTTCCGGACGCGTTCTGCAAGCCACTTTGGCGACGGCAGTTACCCTTCTCATTTGCGCGGGATCACCGGCTCGGGCCCAGTCCGTCGCCGTCATGGTCAATGGCGAGCCCATCACCAATTTCGATATCGAGCAGCGCACCAAGTTGAATGCACTGTCCGGCGCGAAGACGAACAGCCGCCAGGACGTGATCGAGGAGTTGATCAGCGAAAAGGTGAAGATCAAGGAAGGCAAGAAATACAGCGTTGATCCCGGTGCCTCGGAAGTCGATGGTGCGTTCCAGAACATGAGCTCGCGCATGCGCCTCACACCGGATCAGCTCGTGCAATCGCTAGCATCCAAAGGAATCCGCCCGGACACGCTGAAAAGCCGCTTGAAAGCCGACATGGTCTGGAACGCGATCGTCCGCGGGCGCTTCAAGCAGAGCCTGCAGGTCGGCGAAAAGGAAGTCGATGCAGCCGTCCAGAGCGCCGGTGGCGATGCCATGACCGAAGCGTTCGAATATCAGATGCGACCGGTTGTGCTGGTCGTCCCCCGCGGTGCGGCGTCCGGCATGATGGAAGCGCGGCACAAGGAAGCCGAAGGGCTGCGCGAGCGTATCCAGAGCTGCGAAGACGCCAACCGTACCTTCAAGTCGATGCAGAATGCGACCATCCGCGATACGGTCGTCAAGACCTCTGCCGATCTGCCGCCGTCGCTGCGAGAACTGCTCGACAAGACCCCGATCGGACGTCTCACGCCTCCGGAAGTGACCCGCCAGGGTGTCGAAATGGTCGCTCTATGCGCGCGCAAGCCGACCAAGGTCGATACCCCGAAGAAGCGGGAAGTCCGCGATAAGATGTTTGCCGACAAATTCGAAGCGAAGTCGAAATCCTACCTGCAGGAAGTGCGCAAAGCGGCGATGATCGAATATCGGTAATTTCCGATCCGGCTTAGGCCGCGACTGGCTTAGGGCGGCACCATGACCAAACCTCTAGCGCTTACATTGGGCGAACCTGCCGGCATCGGCCCGGACATTGCCATCGCTGCCTGGCTGCGTCGGCACGAACTCGACCTGCCCCCGTTCTATTTGCTTGGCGACCGTGACTTCATGACGGAACGTGCCAAGACGCTCGGCCTCGACGTCAGGCTGGCCGATGCAACGCCCGCCGGTGCTGCTGAGACGTTTGCTGACGCGTTACCAGTGGTGTCGATCGGACAGACGATCACCGCGCCTCCGCGCCGTCCCGACGCCTCCAGCGCGCCCGCAGCCGTCGCCTCGATCCGTCAGGCTGTCGCGGATGTGGAAGCCGGCCGTGCCAGCGCCGTCGTAACCAATCCGATCGCCAAGAGCGTGCTCTATCGCGCAGGTTTCACTCACCCCGGTCACACCGAATTTCTCGCCGAGCTGGCCGCTCGCGACGGAAAGGTCCCGCTGCCGGTGATGCTGTTGTGGTCGCCCGAGCTGGCCGTGGTGCCGGTCACGATCCATGTCTCGCTGCGCGATGCCATTGCCCAACTGAGCGGCCCGCTGATCACTGCCACCGCGCGCATCGTGGTCAACGACATGAAGACCCGTTTCGGCATCAAGCGGCCGCGACTGGCCATTGCTGGCCTCAATCCGCATGCCGGCGAAGATGGTTCGATGGGCGACGAGGAGCAGGCCTTCATCATGCACGCCGTCACCGTGTTGCAGAACGAAGGCATCGACGCACGCGGGCCTTTGCCCTCCGACACCATGTTCCATCCCGCGGCCCGCGCGACCTATGACTGTGCGATCTGCATGTATCACGATCAGGCCTTGATCCCGATCAAGACCATCGCCTTCGATGAGGGCGTCAACGTCACGCTCGGCCTGCCCTTCATCCGCACCTCGCCTGATCACGGCACCGCATTCGACATCGCCGGCACCGGGCGCGCAAATCCGTCGAGCCTTATTGCGGCGCTGAAACTGGCGGCCCGCATGGCTGCGACGCAATCCGCATGAGCGGGATCGACGATCTGCCGCCGCTGCGTGACGTCATCAAACGTTTCGATCTGCAGGCGCGCAAATCGCTCGGCCAGAATTTTCTGCTCGATCTCAATCTCACCGCACGCATCGCACGCGCCGCCGGCCCGCTGGAAGATTGCACGGTTATCGAAGTCGGCCCCGGCCCCGGCGGCCTCACCCGTGCATTGCTGGCGACGGGCGCCAAACGCGTCATCGCCGTCGAGCGTGACGAGCGCGCGCTCGGCCCGCTCAAGGAAATCGCCGCGCACTATCCTGGCCGGCTCGAGATCGTGATCGGCGACGCACAGACCTTCGATCCCCGCCCGATGCTATCAGGCGAGCGCGCCAAGATCGTCGCCAACCTGCCCTATAATATCGGCACGCAGCTGCTGATCGACTGGCTGTGCACGGAGCCGTGGCCGCCCTGGTACGACATGATGGTGCTGATGTTCCAGCGCGAGGTCGCCGAACGGATCGTCGCCATCGAAGATGACGAGGCCTATGGCCGGCTCGGTGTGCTGTCGAACTGGCGCGCCGAAACCAAGATCCTGTTCGACATCTCGCCGGCCGCCTTCACGCCGCCCCCGAAGGTGACGTCATCGGTCGTGCGCCTCACTCCCCGTACGGAGCCCGAGGCCTGCGAACGACGCCTGCTAGAGCAGGTGGCGGCCGCAGCCTTCAACCAACGCCGCAAGATGCTGCGGCAGAGCCTGAAGTCGCTCGGCACCGATCCGGAACGGCTGGCCGCCGCCGCCAATGTCGACGTTACGCGGCGCGCAGAGACTGTCCCGGTGTCGGGTTTTGTCGCGATGGCGCGCGAATTGTCAGAGATCAGGAAGACAAAGAGCATCATGCCAGCGCCCTGACGTCCCGTGCAGGACTGCAGATCGCCGCGCACATGAAGCAGGCGCAAACGAACGCCACGAACATTGGTAGTCCGTGCGTCAGCCCCTGCATCGCCACGCCGGCGAAGACCGGACCGATCAGCGCACCTGCACCCCACATTAGTCCCATCGCAGCATAGATACCAACCAGCTGGCTGCCGCTGAAGCGGCTACCGACAATCGTCAGCATGATCGTGTAGATCCCGACGAACACCCCGCCCCACACGAACAGCAAGGGATAGGTGGTCCATGGCGACAGCAGCGCCCATGGCCACACGAGCGCACCGATCACTGCCAGTCCCGCCAGGGCAATGATCATGCGACGGCGGTCGAGCTTGTCGCCGAGCCAGCCGATCGGCAGTTGCAGCACGATGGCGCCCACCATCACGCACGACATCAACTGCGTCGCTTCCGTCTCGAGCCAGCCAAGCTTCACCGCGTAGAGCGCGAGGAACGACAGTCCGGCACTTTCCACTGCGGCATGCAGAACCGTTGCCGCCATCGCGATTGGCGCCAGTATGATGAAGCGCAGCGGATTGCCATCCGCAGGTTCATCGAACACCGGCTGTGTAATTCCTGGCGTCGCTAGACACATCAGGGCCAGAATGGAGAAGCCCGCGCCGATCCAATAGGCGGTCCCGCCCTGCGTCCCCACAAGAGACAGCGTAAGCGGACCGAGCGCGAAGCCTACCGAGAGCGCGGCAGTATAGGCGGCCATGGCGCGGGCCCGCGTCGCGTCGGTGCTCAGGCTGTTCAGCCAGGTTTCCGACATCACGAACAGGGTTTCGGACGCAGCGCCAAGCACGATGCGCAGCGGAAACCACAGCCAGATCGACGGCACCGCCGGGAACAGCGCAAGTACCACGGCAGCGACCGCCAGCGCAGCGATCACCGTACGCCGCATGCCGACGCGCGCGGCAAACCCTGGCAACACAAATGCCATAGCCAGCACACCGACCGCATGCATCGCGGCATTCGCCCCGATGAATGTGTCGGACGAGCCGCGTTCTGCCAGATCCAGCGCAATCAGCGCCGCGCTGAGGCTATAAGTCAGCCCGAAGATCATTGCAGCCATGATCACCGCGGCGCGCGACCAGAGCGTGGAACCGGATGCGGAACTGGCTGAAGACTGCATGCGTGCCCCCACGATGAACGCAGAGCTCCTCGCATAAAAACATTAATCATCCGCTGGCTATATCTGGACCTGGAAACCGGGATCATGGGCAACCGATGATACGACTGCTGCTACTCCTGCTGGGCGCGGAAGTGGTGCAACGGCGCTGGCGGTTGCTGCTCGCGATCGGCGTGCTGTGGGCCACCCTGGGCCTCGCTATCGTGATCGACGCGTGCGATGGCAGCACGATCGTGCGCCCTCACTATTTCGGCTACCTGCTGCTGCTGGAAGGCATTGTCAGCCTGATGGCTGCCCTGCTTGCCATCACGCGCCGACCGTATCAGTTCGCCAAGGCCGTTATCCTGCTCGTGCCAGCGATCATCATCATCGCACAGCCGCGCCATTCCAACCTGCTGATTGCGATGCTACTGGGCGGCGTGCTGCTGCTCGACGGCAGCGCACGCATTGTCAGCGCCTGGCTGGTGCGCTTCGACAACTGGCGGATGGCAATCGGTGCCGGCACTGTCGAGGTGATGCTCGCCGCCACGACACTGGAGCCGTGGCCGACCTGGTACGAGGGCACGATCGGCTTTAACATCGGCGCGCTCCTGATCGTGTCGGGGTTGAGCACGACGTTGCTGGCTAATCGCTTGCGGCGATTGCCACCGGATGCACCGATCTCGATGCTGGTGGGCGGCTCGTTTCCGACCGCATTGTGGGTGCCCGCCACGCCGGATGATGCCGGCAAGGACGATCTCGTCGTGCATGTCTGGACACCCACAGGGCCCGGCCGCAGCGCGCGGCGCCGTCCGCTGGTGGATCGCTACATTGCGGCTGTCGACGCCAATGGGATTGTTTCTACCGGCCATGCGGCACTTGAGCTCGCGCCCAATGTTTATGTCAGCCATTATCCAGCCGTCGAAATCGACCGGGCACCGGACGAGTTCGGCCGGGTGCTGCGTGCCGGTGTCGAGAACGATCTTCCGGGTCGTTTTCAGCCGAGCTACGCCGAGGAAGCAGCCGGATGGTGCGAGGCAACCGAACATATCCGCTTCACGCGCATCGACCGCGTCCGCGTCCGTCACTTCTGGCGCACCTACCGCGTTGATACGACCTACAACCTCACCAGCCGCAATTGCTCGACCGCTGTGGCGCACGCGCTCGATGCAGGCCTCGAAGGTGTGCTTGGACGCACCGATCGGCCTTGGCGCGCATTTTTCCAGGCCGTGGCCACGCCCGAATTGTGGGTTGCAAGCGTATTACGACGCCGCGCCGAAGCAATGGCATGGACGCCCGGCCTGATCCTCGACTATGCACGGCTGCTGCAGGCGGTGGTCGAGCCCGCGCCAGAACAAGTCTCCCCCGCTTGGTCGCGCCTTAGAAAGCTCAGCATTCGTCGTGCAGCCCGGGCCCGCATGCGCGCGACATGAGCCTCTCAAGACGACCGCGACGTGGGCAAGAAGGTGCAAACCTGGCGCTCTTTCGCGCCCTTGAACTCGCCCCCGTCCTGTGATTGCTAGGATGCAACGAAGTCTAGGGAAAACAAAAATGGCTCTTATGAAACGCCAGTCACTGGTGAAATTCGACGCTCCGCTTTGCGAAACCATCGTCGACACGCCGAAGCCGCAGGGCAAGGAAGTGCTGGTCCGCATCGAATGCTGCGGGCTGTGTCATTCCGACCTGCATATCCAGGACGGCTATGCAGATCTCGGCAGCGGCAAGAAGCTCGACACCACCCGCGGCATGACGCTGCCCTTCACACTCGGCCACGAAATCGCCGGCGTTGTCGATGAAGTCGGCCCCGATGGCGATCGATCGCTGATCGGTACGAAGAAAGCCGTCTTCCCGTGGATCGGCTGCGGCAAGTGCCGCGATTGTCTCGCCGGCGATGAGAACCTTTGCACCAAGAACCGCTTCCTCGGGGTAGCGCTCGACGGCGGTTTCGCGACGCATGTGCTGGTGCCGGACGAGAAGTATCTGCTCGATTACGATCCGCTACCGATCAACATGGCGGCGACGCTGATGTGCTCGGGCATCACCGCCTATGGCGCGCTCAAGCGTCTCGTCGATCGGCCGCGGCAACGCAACCTGCTGCTGGTAGGTCTCGGCGGCGTCGGCATGGCCGGTCTCGCGCTGGCACAGGCGATGTTCAAGCAGCCGATCTCGGTGGCCGATCTCAATCCGGCGGCACGCGAAGCCGCGCTGAAGAACGGCGCTGCCTTCGCCTATGACCCTTCCGAGCCCGATGTCGCCAGGCGCATGGTGAAGGAAAATGACGGCGGCTTCGATGGCGTGGTCGACTTTGCCGGCAACGACAAATCCATGAACTTCGCGGTGGCCACGGTGGCGCGCGGCGGCAAGATCGTGGTGTCCGGCCTGATGGGCGGCGAATTTAGCCTGCCCATGGTGCAATGGATCTATAAGCGCATGACCATCGAGGGCTTCATGGTCGGCACGCTTGAGGAAGCCAAAGAGCTGATGGCGCTGGCCCGCGCCGGCAAGCTCAAGCCGACGCCGATGAAGCCGGAGCCCATGGGCGATGCCCAGAAGTGGATCGATGAACTGCGCGCCGGCAAGGTCGTCGGCCGGATCATGCTGACCAACTGAATTAGACTGCACTCAGGCTCTGGCCCGGATTGCGCTTCATGCGATCCGGGCTAGGATATGTCCCATTGCAGGATGGGATTCATGGACCATTTCGTCCAACCGGTCAGGTCGCTTGCGCGAATTGCCGCGCTGATCGCCCTGACTTTGCTGCTCTCGGTCAGCGCTGCATTGGCCGAGAAGCGCATCGCGCTTGTGGTCGGCAACTCCGGCTACCAGAACATCACCCGGCTCGATAATCCGAAGAACGACGCCAAGCTGATGGCGGAGACGCTGAGCGGTCTCGGCTTCACGCTGATCGGCGGCACTGCGCAATTAGACCTGGACAAAAGCGCACTTGATCTCGCCGTGCAGAATTTCGGCCGACAGGTTCAGGGCGCTGACGTTGCTCTATTCTATTACGCAGGCCACGGCGTGCAGGTCAGCGGCTCCAATTACCTCGTGCCGGTGAACGCCAATCCGACCCGCGAGGCGGATGTCGATTTCCAGATGGTCGATATCAATCTGGTGCTGCGCCAGATGCAGGGCTCCGGCACGCGCCTCAACATGGTCATCCTCGATGCCTGCCGGAACAATCCGTTCGGGTCGCGTGGCCTGCGCGCCTCCGAGGGCGGCCTCGCCCAGATGCGCGCACCGGAAGGCACGCTGATCTCCTATGCGACCCAGCCCGGCAGCGTGGCGCAGGACGGCAGCGATGGTAACAGCCCCTATACCAAGGCACTGGCGAGTACTGTCCGTCAGGCCGGGCTCGATATTTTCCAGACCTTCAATCAGGTCGGCCTTGCCGTGAAGCGCGCCACCGGCGGCTCGCAACAGCCATGGGTATCGTCGTCGCCGATCGACGGCACGTTTTACTTCGTGGCACCAACCGCCACCGTGCCGCTCGTCGTGCCGCAGAAGCCTGTGCAGGAAGCACGCCTGCCCGATGCACCGCGGATCGACTTCGACAAATTGCCGATCACGGATCCAATCAAGCTTACGGAAATCAGCGACCGGCTTTATGAGCTGAATTTCGATCCCGAACCGCTGAATAGCAAGAATGGCATCGCGGTTGCGATCCGCGATTTCCAGGTCAAGGGCGGCATGCCGCCAACGGGAGAGGCGACCGAGGGCCTGCTGCAGCGTTTGCGCAGCGCGAGCGACCAGAAGCAATGGGGTTCGATCGTCTACGACATCAAGAACAAGAAATGGGGCATGTCGTGGGATCAGCCGTCCCGCAAGTCAGCCGTGACCAAGGCACGCGCCCAATGCGGCACGGCTCCCTGCCCGCTCGAACTGTCGTTTTACGGAGCGAATTGCGGCGCCTTCGCAGCTCTCGGCGGCAACTGGTCGCTTGTCGCGCGGCCCACGCTTGCGCAAGCGCGCGATGCGGCCATCGATCAATGCACCAAGACAGGAAAATCATGTCCGATCGTCGGCGCCATCTGCGCCAACGCCACGATGGGGCCTGACGCGAAATTGTAAGTTCGATCTTTTTTTGAAAGTTATTGAACATGATTTTTCGATCTGGACTTCTGATTGGTTTGGCCATTCTGACATTTACGGGAGACGCAGCTCTGGCACAGGGCGCAACCGATGGCAGCCTTGGCAATGACAGCAAGACGCTGTCGGGCTCCTCCCCCGAATCCCGATCGGCGGCGCCTGCCCAACGCGAAAGCTCCGAGCGCCGCGCGCCGCGCCGTCAAACCACGTCGCGAAACCGTGGCGAGGGCGCGGGAGGCTCCGGAAATTTCGACGGCGCCTGGTCGATATCGAGCGTAGGCACCTCCGGCTGTTCCGACACGTTCACGGAAAGCTTCGTCGTGTCCAACGGAAGGATGATCGGCAAAGACGGCAGCGCCCCGGTCAGCGCCAACGGGACAGTGCGCGGAAGCGGAAACTACAGCGGTATCCGCGTCACCAGCCAGGGTCGCCTCTCCGGCCGTACCGGCTCGGGAGTTTTCCAGCGATCCGATGGATGCTCGGGCCGCTGGGTCGCAAGCAAGCAGTAACCGCCCATGGCAATCGCGCAGGTCATCACGAAATCCGTCATCCTCCCCGGTCTGCTGATCACCGCACTCGGCGGCAGCGATGCATGGAGTCAGGGCGCCACCGGCGGCAGCCTCGGCAATGACAGTAAGTCGTTGTCCGGCTCATCCTCCGAGCCGCGTGCCGCCAAGCCAGCCCGCCCGCCGCGATCCGAGCAGCGTGGAGCTCCAGCCCGCCGCGGCTCTGGTGACGGCGGCGGCAGCGCCGCCAGTTTCGATGGCACCTGGCTGATCGCATTCATCGGTCAATCGTCGGTGTGTGCGGGCAAAACCGCCAGCAGCACATTGACGATCTCCGGTGGGAGCGTCGGCGGAGGCGGCAGCATCAGTCCGAGCGGCGTATTGCAAGGTGTCGGCAGCAGCGGCAGCGTGAGCGCGGTCATGACCGGCCGCCTGTCCGGCCGCGGTGGCGGCGGCTCGATGCAAATGTCGAATGGCTGCACCGGCCGCTGGACGGCCAGCAAGCAATGATCTGCGGCAGCGACTACGACTTGCGCTGCGGACGCATCGCTTCGCCGATCGCCACCACGACCGCGCAGATCGCCACCAGCACGATCGAGGCAGCGGATGCGGCCGGCAGATCGGTCCCCGTCTCCGAGATCTTGCTGTAGAGCACCAGCGGCAGGATATTCACCTGCGTGCCGGCCAGTGCCAGCGCCGTACCATAAGCGCCGACGGCAACTGCGGCCGTCAGGCAATAGGCCGCGATCAGGCTCGGCAGGATCTGCGGCAGCATCACTTCAATGAGCGTTCGGAAACTCCCCGCACCGAGCGAGCGCGAGGCGAGCATCTGGTTGCGATCGAAATTGCTGATCGCCGGCAGCACGATCAACACGACGCGTGGCACGAGATAATAAGAATAGGCCAGTCCCAGTCCTACCGGCGAGAAGATGAAGCCACCGATGACAGCAGGATCGAAGCCTAGTTTGGCAAGCAACAGCGTCACGAAGCCGGCGCGGCCAAGCAGCAAGATAAAACCATAGGCGACGATCAACCCGGAAAATGTCAGCGGCAGCGAAATCGCAATCAGCGCTGCGGTGCGCAGGCCCGGCGCAAAACGTGCCAGTGCGAGCGCCACGCAGAAGCCGACAACGAGCGAGAACAGCGGTGCGACGGTGCCCAGCACCATCGTACCGCGCAGACCGTTCCAGAACACAGGATCGCTGGCGAGACGACCGAAAGCACTGCCGCCATCCGCGAAAGCACCGACCAGCACCGCGCAAACAGGGATCAGGAAGAACAGTCCCAGCACCACGCTGCCGGGTACGGCAAAGGCAGCAAGCATGGATGTCGGGACGCGAGCGCTCATCGTGATCCTTGTTGCAGAGTGACGAAGAAGCGATCCCCACACCATCGTGAGGATCGCCGGTGTGAGTTCAGCTTACTGACCGAGGACGGCCTTGGCCCAGCCGGCATCGATCTCGGCCTTCTTCGCGGTGGCCTTGGCGATATCCATCGCCTGCACCTGCGGCGCGGCCGGCATCTTGTCGGCAACGCTCGGCGGCAGGGCGACACCGGACACGGCCGGGCGCACATAGCCCTCGGCGAAGATCTTCTGGCCTTCATCGCTCATGATGAAGTTGAGCCAGAGCTTGCCGGCATTCGGGTTCGGGCCGTTCTTCACAAGCGAGATCGCATAAGGCGCGGCGGCTGAAGCTTCTTTCGGAATGACGACGGACACGCCATCGCCGAGACCGTCGGTGAACTTGGCCTTCAAGCCATCGTTCTCGTAACCGATCCAGATCGGGATCTCGCCCTTCAGGAACTGCGCGTAAGGCGTGGTGCCGACGGTGCGCAGCACATTGCCGGCCTTGGTCAGCTTGCCCAGATAGTCGATACCCGGCGTGACATTATCCATGCTGCCGCCATTGCCGAAGGCCGCGGCGAAGGCCACCACCTGGCCCTGCCCCGTCGAGCGCGGGTCCTGATACACAATGGCGTTCTTGTATTCCGGCTTCAGAAGATCAGCCCAGCTCTGCGGCACGGTCTTGACCAGCTTGGCGTTGACGAGAAACGCTACGCTCAGCGTGTGGATGGTGAACCAGCGGCCTTCGGTCTCGCGCAGCGGATCAGCAAGCTTGTCGAAATTCACTGGTTTGAAGCCGTCGACCACGCCGGCCTTTGCTGCGTCCAAAGCGGACGCTGCAAAGTAATAGGCCGTATCGGCCTGCGGACGATTGCGCGCCTTGTCGAGGGCGACGACGGTCGCCGCCGAACCAAGGTCGTTATAGACCATCTCGACGCCAGGATAGCGCTTCTGGAACGCCTTGAACTGATTGGCCCAGTTGGCCCAGGTCGGTCCGGTATCGAACGACACGACGAGGCCTTCCTTGCGCGCGGCTTCGTACAGCGCCTTTTCACCGGCATAGAGTTCGGCGCCTTCGAAGGCCCATGCGGCCGGGCTGATGGCAATGGCGAGGGAAGCTGCGGCAACGCCGCTCAGAAACTTGCGTCGGTTCATGTCGATCTCCTTTATGAGGTCGGGGGAAGAAGGCGGATGGCATCGTGCGGGATGGTCACGCCGGTGATCGGCCCGCGCAGATGGGTTTCGAGGCGAATGGCGCCGCCGGCGACGGCCATATCGATCCGCCTGACGGGACCAAGATAGCGGTCGGCCGACATGCTGCCCGCGAAGCAGCAGGGATTGCTCGCATCGACCGGCCCGGTGATGGGCTCGACGCGCTCGGGACGCACGAATACGGTAACCTTCGCGCCAACGCTCTTGCCCTGCGTATCGCAGGCCAGCGCACCAATCGGCGTTGTCACCATGCCATCGCCGGAGACGCTGCCGGACCACAGGTTGGATTGACCGACAAATGCCGCGACACTGGCATCGGCGGGTGTCTCGTATAATTCGCGCGGCGTGCCGATCTGCACGATGCGGCCATCGCGCATCATCACGACCTTGTCGGCAATCGATAGCGCCTCTTCCTGATCATGCGTCACCAGCAGCGTCGCAATGCCGGCCTGACGCTGCACGCGCAGAATTTCGTCGCGCATTTCCAGCCGCAATCCCGCATCGAGCGCCGACAGCGGCTCGTCGAGCAGCAGTCCCTGCGGCTCGAACACCAGCGCACGGGCCAGCGCGACGCGCTGCTGCTGGCCGCCCGACAATTCCGCTGGATAGTCTTCCGCGCGCTTGCCCATGCCGACACGTCCGAGCATCTCGATGGCACGTGCGCGCCGATCCTGTTTGGCGATACCGCGCACCTTCAGCGGATAGGCGATGTTTTCCCAAAGTCGCATATGCGGGAACAACGCATAGTTCTGAAACACGACACCCAGACGACGCGCCTCGGGCAGTGACGCGCCGACGTCCTTGCCATCGATCAGGATGCGCCCGGTGTCGGGCTTGAGGAAGCCCGCCAGCAATTTCAAAATCGTCGACTTGCCCGACCCCGACGCCCCGATGATCGCCAGCAATTCGCCGCGGCCGATCTCCAGAGCAATGTCGAACACACCAGTGCTCGTGCCGGGATAGCTGTAGCTCACTTGATCGTATCGCAGCGTCACGCGCCTGCCCCCACTTTACGTCGGCCGGTGACCCGCGCCGTCAGCCCGCTGGTCAGCGATGCGATCATCGCAAGCCCAAGCAGTACGACGGTGGCCGCGCAGGCAAAGCCCGTCGCGCCATAGAACGCCTGCAGCAGCACCACAGGATAGGTGCGCGACAGAAAGCCAGAGACCAGATTGGATAATTGAAATTCACCGATCGACAGCGCGGCCACTGTCAGCATGCAGGACAGCAGACTCGTATGCAGCTGCGGCAGTGTGACGTCCCACATACGTGCCGGAAACGATGCGCCAAGCGTTGCGGCCGCGTGCTCATATTCGGCGAGCCCGAGCTGATCCATATCGGCAACAAGAGCCGTCACCGTATAGGGCAGCGTCAATACGAGGTGCCCCGCAGCCAGCAGCCAGAAACTGCCAAGCCACGGCAATGCATCCGACGAGAAGACGAGGATGAAGCCGAAAGCGAGGACCAGTTCGGGCACGGCAATCGGCATCAGCGTGACGATCCGCGCCGCGAGCCGCACACCACCCCGCGCGCCGGCATGAATGGCGTAAGCGAGCGGAAGTCCAATCAGGATGTTGAGGATGCAGGTGGTCGCAACAATCTTCAGGCTGGTGGTGAAAGCGCGGCGAAAGCTGGGATCGCCGGCGACTTCCTGATACCAGCGCCAGGTGAAACCTGACGGCAGCAGCGTGCCGCTCCAGACTTCTCCAAAAGAGCCGACGAACAACAACAGGACTGGCGCCGCGAGAAAAATCAGATAGGCGATCGCGACGAACGGCACGAGCCATGTCCCCTGTCAAATGTGATGCTGAAGTCTGCGCCTCAGTATAACGGCGGCATATCAGTTTTATGACAGAGCGGCAAAGTTATGCATTTGCGAGAAGGCGTGTTGCGATGCGAGCGATGACGCCGTCGACATCAGCGACGCGCTCGACCGTATTCACCTCTGGCGCATCGGCCATCGCCAGCACCAGACGATTGAACTGTAGTCCCAGCGCCATCTCCGAGAGTGTCCCGACACCTCCGCCAATCGCGACCAGCACGAGACATGCGCGCGCGATAATGGCATTGCGTGCCGGACCGATGCCCGTTGCGATGGGAATGGCCACATACGGATTGGCTGCGCCCCATTCCTCATCGGGCAGCAGACCAACAGGCATGCCGCCCTCCTGTGCATGGCCCTTGCACGCCGCTTCCATCACGCCGTTCTTGCCGCCGCACAACAGTTGCAGGCCATGGCGCGCCAATGCCGCGCCCATCTGCTCGGCGAGATCGTATTGCGCCTGCGTCGCATCTCGCGGCCCGATGATGCCGATCGGCACACGGCGCAGCTTGCGCGTCGCTGCGAGCCGCAGCAGCGCCTCGGAAGCCGTCACAGCTTCACCGCCCTGCTCCACCGCATCATCACGCCATGTCAGCGCGAGCGGATCGAACAGCCGTGCACCATCGTTGAGCTGCTGCGTGCGCTCATTCCAGAACAATGCCTGCATGGTATTAGCCTTCGAGTTCTTGCTGCAATCCGCGCACGAAAGATGTCAGGCCGGTGCGGCGTTCGCGCTTCAGACGCTCGGCCTTGAGGATCGACTGCACCTCGCTATAGGCCTCCTCCACATTGTGGTTGATGACAATGTAGTCGTATTCGGCCCAGTGGCTCATCTCGTGGCTGGCACGGCTCATGCGCCCGCGGATCACTTCGTCGGAATCCTGCGCGCGGGTATGAAGACGCTTTTCGAGGTCGGCCGCCGAGGGCGGCAGGATGAAGACGCTGACGACGTCGGCCCGGGCTTTCTCACGCAGTTGCTGCGTACCCTGCCAGTCGATATCGAACAGCACGTCATTGCCGGCTGAGAGCGCGGCTTCCACCGGCGCACGCGGCGTGCCGTAGCGGTTATCGAACACCGTGGCCCATTCGAGCAGTTCATTGCCCTTGGCCATTTTCTCGAAGCGCGGCTTGTCGACGAAGATGTAGTCCTTGCCGTCAACCTCGCCAGGCCGCATCGGGCGCGTCGTGGCCGAGACCGACAGTTGCAGCCCCGGCATCCGGTCGATCAGCAGTCGCGTCAGCGTCGTCTTGCCGGCACCGGATGGCGATGACAGCACGAACATCAGCCCGCGCCGTTCGACTCCGTCAAAGCCAGCTTCTTGAGAATTTCGGCTGCCCCCGGACATGGTCACTCCAGATTTTGTACCTGTTCACGGAATTGCTCGACCACGTTCTTCATCTCGAGGCCGGTGCTGGTCAATTCCAGATCGTTGGATTTCGAGCAGCAGGTGTTGACCTCGCGGTTGAACTCCTGCGACAGGAAATCCAGCCGCCGCCCCACCGGACCGCCTTTCTTGATCATCTCGCGCGACTGTGAAATGTGCGACGCGATGCGGTCGAGCTCTTCGCGGATGTCGGCCTTGGTTGCCATCATCAGCGCTTCCTGGCTCAGCCGATCGGAATCGAAACGATCCGTCGCCTCGAGCAACGTCGCGATCTGTTCGGCAAGGCGCGCGCGAATGGCGTCCGGCTTGCGGCCCGGTGCGGCCTCGGCCTTGTGCGACAATGCCTCGATCTCGTTCAGGCGCTGGGACAGGAGTTCGCCGAGCGTCGTGCCCTCACGCTTGCGCATCGCGACCAGCGCAGTCAGCGCTTCTTCGAATGCCGCGGCCACGGCAGCCTTCGCCGCCTTGTCCTCGGCCTCATCCGTCTCGGGTTCGACCACTTCGATCACGCCCTTGATATTCATCAGGCCATCGACGCTCGGCGCGACGGCGTCGATCTTGCTGGCCAATTCGGCGGCAATACGCAGCACCGAATTCAGCACCTCTTCGTTGATCCGCACTGTCGAGGCCGCGTTGCTGCGCTTAACGGTGAGGTTCGCGTAAACCGTGCCGCGCGACAGCACTTCAGTGGCGCGCTTGCGGGCGACCGCCTCGACTTCGTCGAAGCCCGGGGGCATCCGGAAGCGTAGGTCGAAGCCCTTGGCGTTGACGGATTTCAGCTCCCACTCGAAGCTGTAAGGCCCGCTGGTGCCGTGGCTTCGCGCAAAGCCGGTCATGCTCGACAACGCCATCGCGGAACGTCTCCAAAGAATACGAGTAAGATTCGCAAGGTGCGAACCGGCTCAGGTTAGGGCCTTTTCAGGCCAAGGGGAATTCGAAGCAGAAGCCAGCGCAGGCTTGGTAGTACGGCCTATTGCTGAACAACCGGCGGTGTACCCGTCGACTGCGCAGCGCCCTGACGGGCCGGCGCGGCTGGCGCAGGAGCCGTGCGGGCGCGCTGCTTGGCCGGTGCGGGTCTAGCCGGGCTTGTACCGGTCGCAGCAGCGGGATCCGCGGGAGCTCCAGCGGGCGCAGCAGCCTCTTCCGGCGGCTCGACGGCGTCGTTCTGGACGGCCTTCTCGAGCGCGCGCAGCTTGCTGACGTTCTTCTGGTGTGCGTCGTAGGTTTCGGTGAAGGCGTGACCACCGGTGCCATCGGCAACGAAGAACAGGTCGCGGGTGCGTGCCGGATTGGCAGTCGCCTCAAGCGACGCACGGCCCGGATTGGCGATCGGGCCCGGCGGCAAGCCTTCCACCACATAGGTATTGTATGGCGACGGCTGCTGGATCTCGCTGCGCTTGATCGGACGGCCCAACGTGCCCTTGCCGCCAACAATGCCATAGATGATCGTCGGATCGGACTGCAGCTTCATCTTCTGGCGCAGACGGTTGGCGAACACGGCGGCCACACGGCTGCGCTCATCGGCGCGGCCGGTTTCCTTCTCGACGATCGAGGCGAGCGTCACCAGTTGTTCAGGCGTCTTCGCCGGAATGTCAGCGTTACGGCGTTCCCAGACTTCGGCCAGCACGCGCTTCTGCAATTGCTGCATGCGCTGGATCACCTGGTCGCGCGGCGTGCCACGGGGGAATTTGTAGGTCTCGGGCAACAACGTGCCTTCACGCGGCATTTCACGGATCGAGCCGGTGAAGATGTCGTTATCGGTCAAACGCGCGACGATCTGCTCGGAGGTCAGACCCTCCGGAATCGTGATGGAGTGTTGCACGACCTTGCCTTCGACGATGGTGCCGATGACATCGCGCAGATTGGCGTTCTTCTGGAACAGATATTCGCCGGGTTTCAGCTCCGAGCTGGCCTTCAGCGCAAACACGGCGCCGATGAAAACCCAGCGATTGGCGGAGATCACGCCTTCGCGCAGCAACGCTTCGGCGATGTCGCCTTTGCCCGCACGCGCGGGGATATTGACGACCTTTTCTTCCTGCAGCGGTCCCGGCGCTTCCAGCGCCTGGCGACCATAGACATACGCGCCACCTGCACCGAGCATCGCGACGATAATGATAGTGATGATGGCATTACCGGCAACCACGAGCGGATTACGCGCATGATCGGAACGCTTCGGCGGCGGCGGAACCTGCTCCGGCTCCAGCGCGGCACGCGGACTCCTCGGCGAAATGGGCGGCCTCTCACTCATCGATAGTACCTGATCCTGTCGGTTCAATCGTGACGGGGACAAACACGATCCCCGTCAATAACATACGCCCAGTGTAGGAATTAGCGCGGAATACGGCGAAACGGTGGAGGTTCTCTAACCAGCCACGCGCTGTAGGATCACGGACGCATTAGTACCGCCGAAACCGAATGAATTCGACAAGGCAATGTTGATCTCGCGCTTGCGCGGGGTCAATGCGACGAGATCGATCGCGGTTTCCACCGACGGATTGTCGAGATTGATCGTCGGCGGCGCGATGTTATCCCGAATCGCAAGCACACAGAAGATGGCCTCGACCGCACCGGCCGCTCCGAGCAGATGGCCGATCGACGACTTTGTCGATGACATCGACACTTTCGACGCGGCATTGCCGAGCAGCCGCTGAACTGCACCGAGTTCGATCTCGTCGCCGAGCGGCGTCGAAGTGCCGTGCGCATTGATGTAGTCGATGTCGGCCGCAGCAATGCCGGCGCGCTTCATCGCAGCGTTCATGCTGCGGAACGCACCATCGCCATCGGGCGTCGGTGAGGTGATGTGATAGGCATCACCCGACATGCCGTAGCCGATGATCTCGGCATAGATGCGTGCGCCCCGCGCCTTGGCATGTTCATACTCTTCGAGCACGACGACGCCGGCGCCCTCGCCCATGACGAAACCATCGCGATCCTTGTCGTAAGGCCGCGACGCTTTCTCCGGCGCTTCGTTGAAATTGGTCGACAGCGCGCGTGCTGCCGCGAAGCCGGCCATCGCCAAACGGCTGATCGGCGACTCGGTGCCGCCGGCGACCATGACATCGGCATCGCCGAGCGCGATCAGACGGCTGGCATCGCCGATCGCGTGCGCGCCGGTCGAACATGCGGTGACGACGGAATGATTGGGGCCCTTGAGGCCGTGCTCGATCGAGACATAGCCCGAAGCGAGATTGATCAGGCGGCCGGGAATGAAGAACGGCGACACTTTGCGCGGGCCGCGCTCTTTCAGAAGCAATGCAGTATCGGCAATGCCGGACAGGCCGCCGATGCCGGAGCCGATCATCACGCCGGTGGCGCAGCGATCGTCTTCATTGTCGGGGTGCCAGTTGGCATCGTCGAGCGCCTGCTTGGCGGCGCACATCGCATAGATGATGAAGTCGTCGACCTTGCGCTGGTCTTTCGGCTCCATCCACTGGTCGGGATTGAAGGTACCGCCCGTGCCGTCGCCGCGTGGAATCACACAGGCGATCTGGCTGGTGAGATCGGATACATCGAACGTATCGATCCGCTTTGCGCCGCTCTCACCGTTGAGGATGCGCTTCCAGGTCGGCTCGACGCCGCAGCCAAGTGGCGACACCATGCCAAGGCCTGTGACGACCACCCGCCTCATTGTCGTACCTCCATGGCCCATCCTTGAGCCAATGCCTTTGAGCAATGCCTACGCGTCACAGCAAGAAGCCGGTGGATCGCACAAACGCGATCCGGCCGGCTTCAAAATGTGTCGCGCGAAGGTGTCAGCTCTTTGCGTTCTTCTCGAGAAACTTGGTTGCGTCGCCGACGGTCAGAATCGTCTCGGCCGCATCGTCCGGAATTTCGCAGCCGAACTCTTCTTCGAACGCCATCACGAGCTCGACCGTGTCGAGGCTGTCAGCGCCGAGATCATCGATGAAGCTCGCGGCATCGACCACCTTCTCGGGTTCAACACCAAGGTGTTCAACCACGATCTTCTTCACTCGCTCGCCAATCTCGCTCATATCAACCTCGTGCTTGTTACATTGGGCCCGTCCGCAGACGATACGAGCCATCGTGGAGCGTTTAACTCGTTAAACCTTGCGCAGTTGCGCGTCTCTGGATTGACCCCGTCGTCCCGGACGGAGCCTCGCGAAAACGGCAGGCTCGTCCCCGCCAATATACAGGGTTTCAAATTCCTGCAATGGCCTTCTTTGCCCCACCGTTGGAGGTTCGGTTACCATACTTCATTTGGCTTGGCCACATAGCCCGGTGACTGTCCAAACCTCAATTAAATCACGACGTTGGGGTTCCCCGACGCTTAGATCATCGCCATGCCGCCATTGACATGAATCGTCTGTCCGGTGACGTAAGCCGCCTCATTTGAGCTCAGATAGACCGCAGCTGCCGCAATATCTTCCGGCGAGCCGAGACGCCCTGCCGGCACCTTGGTCAGAATCGTTTCGCGCTGCTTGTCATTGAGCACATCGGTCATCGGCGTTGCGATGAAACCGGGTGCAATGCAATTGGCCGTCACGTTGCGCTTGGCGTATTCCGCACCCAGTGTCTTCATCATGCCGATCAGGCCGGCTTTCGCCGCGGTGTAATTCCCCTGCCCGGGATTTCCGGTCACGCCGACCACCGAAGTGATGGCGATGATGCGACCGAAGCGCTTGCGCATCATCAGCTTGGTCGCGGCGCGTGCGAGGCGGAAGGTCGCGGTCAGATTGACGTTGATCACGTCATCCCAGTCTTCGTCCTTCAACTGGACGAACAGATTATCGCGGGTGATGCCGGCATTGCTGACGAGGATGTCGAGCTGGCCCATGGCTTTCTCGGCTGACGGCACCAACTCTTCGACCTCAGCGGCGTTGGAAAGATTGCACGGCAGCACATGCGTGCGATCGCCGAGCTTCGCGGCCAGCGTTTCGAGAACCGCCTTGCGCGTTCCGGACAGCGCCACCGTCGCGCCCTGCGCATGCAAAGCCGTGGCGATGGCTTCGCCGATGCCACCGGTCGCGCCGGTCACGAGCGCCGTCTTGCCTGTCAAATCGAACATCTTGTCTTCTCCTCTGGCCGCTTACGCCGAACGCGCTGCTGCGAGCGCATCCTTGGCGGCGGTAATGTCATTGGGTCCACCGACGGCGACGCCTACGGCGCCTTCGGCAATGCGTTTGACGAGCCCGCTCAGCACCTTGCCGGAGCCGACCTCAAGGAAACGCGTGACGCCCTGGCCTGCCATATAGGACACGCATTCACGCCAGCGCACGGTGCCGGTGACCTGCTCGACCAGGCGGCGGCGGATTTCATCGGGATCCGAGATCGGCGCGGCCAGCACGTTGGATACCAGCGGCACCACCGGCTTGTTGATCGTGACCTTGGCCAGCGCGTCCGCCATTACATCCGCAGCGGGCTGCATCAGGCTGCAATGGAACGGCGCCGACACCGGCAGCAACATCGCACGCTTGGCGCCCTTGGTCTTGGCGATCTCCAGCGCGCGTTCGACCGCAGCCTTGTTGCCGGACACCACCACCTGACCGCCGCCATTGTCGTTGGCTGCGTGGCACACTTCGCCCTGCGCAGCTTCTTCAGCCACGGCCACGGCGGTCTCGTAATCGAGGCCGAGCAACGCCGCCATGGCGCCGACGCCCACCGGCACGGCTTTCTGCATGGCCAGACCGCGGGTCCGCAGCAGGCGGGCCGCATCCGTGACGGAGAGGCTTCCCGCCGCTGCCAGCGCCGAATATTCGCCGAGCGAGTGGCCGGCCACGAAAGCGGCGTCCCTGGCCAGCGAGATGCCGGCCTCGGCCTCGAGCACCCGCATGGTCGCCAGCGACACCGCCATCAGCGCCGGCTGGGCGTTTTCGGTCAATTGGAGGGTTTCGGCCGGGCCATCCCAGATAATGCCGGTCAGCTTCTCGCTGAGTGCCGAATCAACCTCGTCGAATACGGCCTTGGCGGCGGGAAATGCCTCCGCCAGCGCCTTGCCCATGCCGACCGCCTGGGAACCCTGCCCCGGAAAGGTAAATGCTGCGGTCATCGACGCCCCGTCATGTTTTTTGGCTTAAACTCGTTCAAACGTGCGCCGTAAGACACTGGCACGACGGGGAATGTCAAGCCGCAGCGCCCAGGATGCACCACGATCCGGGTTCCCGCCCGCTCCCGGAATCCGCTCATTTGGCCCCTGTTTCGCTTGCCATTACTGGGAAAATCCGTATAACGCCCCGATCCGCAGATCCCGGCCGGGAGCTGAACGGACGGTCACAGCAAAATCACACACAGGTTTGTTGCGATAGGGCCAGTTGGTCCGTCGTCCCGTGCTCCCGCCTTCTGAGCAATATCGAGTCCTTTCCATAAGGGTTCGAAGGGCTTGCCGCCGGGAAACGCGCTAACCTTGGAAAGGACAGCCATGCCTCTTTATGAGCATGTATTTCTCGCACGTCAGGATGCGAGCGCACAGCAGGTCGAAGACCTCACCACCCAGATGACCGGCATCGTCGAAGGTCTCGGCGGCAAGGTCGTGAAGATGGAAAACTGGGGCGTGCGCTCCCTGACCTATCGCATGAACAAGAATCGCAAGGCGCACTTCGTGCTGATGAATCTCGATGCCCCGTCCGCGGCGGTCACCGAGATCGAGCGCCAGGAGCGGATCAGTGAAGACGTCATCCGTTATCTGACCGTCCGCGTCGAAGAGCACGAGGAAGGCCCGAGCGCGATGATGCGCAAGGCTGATCGTGATCGTGAGCGCGACGACCGTGGCGGTGGCTTCCGTGGCGACCGCGAAGGCGGCGGTTTCCGTGGCGACCGTGAAGGCGGTGGCTTCCGTGGTGATCGTGGTCCGCGTCGTCCGCGCGACGACGAAGCAGCATCGGTTGAGGAGTAAGAATAATGGCTGAAGCTGGTGCACGTCGTCCGTTTTTCCGCCGTCGCAAGACCTGCCCGTTCACAGGTCCGAACGCGCCGAAGATCGACTACAAGGATTCCAAGCTGCTGATGCGTTACGTCTCCGAGCGCGGCAAGATCGTGCCGAGCCGCATCACTGCCGTCTCCGCCAAGAAGCAGCGTGAACTCGCCCGCGCCATCAAGCGCTCGCGTTTCCTCGGTCTGCTGCCCTACGTTATCCGCTAAGGCGGTTTTCGACCGGCGGCCTCGTGCCGCCGGTCGCTTCTATTTCTCATAAGGCTTCCGGGTCGTCCGGTCGCCGATGGTTGGGGCAAGTGCCTCTAACCGCTCAAAGGGGGCGGGACAGCTGATGATCGCAAGTCTTCTCATCGCGTTTGCCGCCGGCGCTGCCTCAGCGCTGATGTTCGCCTCGATCATTTCGGGCGCGTTGATCTCCCTTTTGCTGTTCTATCTCGCGCCGCTGCCCTTGATGGTGGCCGCTCTCGGCTGGGGTCCGGTGACTGCTGCCATCGGCGGCATCGCAGCCGGCACCTCGCTCGGCCTGCTGTTCGGCATGCCCTATCTTGCCGCCTTCGTCTTCACCGTGGCCCTGCCCGCCTGGTGGCTCGGCCATCTCGCATTGCTCGGCCGTCCAGTGACTGCAGAAGTGCCGGGCGTGAATGGCGCGGCCGCGACACCGCCCGTGGTCGAATGGTATCCGGTCGGCCGTATGCTGCTATGGACAGCGGGTTTCGCCGCATTCACAACCATGGGCGCGCTGCTGACCCTCGGCACCGATGGCGACACTATCGTCTCGGCGCTGCGCCGCGCTCTGACCCGCATCCTGGGATCGCGCGGCGGCGCTGGCGACTCCGAACAGGTCATCAATGCGCTGGTGACGATCGCGCCGGCTGCTGCCGCCATCGTCGCGATCATGACACTGACGCTCAATCTCTGGCTCGCCGGCCGCATCATCGTGACATCGGGCCGGCTGAATCGGCCGTGGCCGGAGCTGAAATCCGCAGCACTGCCGCCGATGACGATGGTCGCGCTGTGTCTGGCCATCGCGCTGTCTTTCATAGGCGGCATCGTCGGCATCTTTTCGCAGATTGTCACCTCGGCGCTGATGATGGCCTATGCCCTCACCGGCTTCGCCGCGCTGCATACGCTGACCATGGGCATGAAAAGCCGCGTGATGGTGCTGGGCCTGACCTACGCCATGGTGCTCGTCCTCGGCTGGCCCATCCTCACCATGGTTGGCCTCGGCCTCGCCGATGCCTTCTTCGGATTTCGCCAACGTTTTCTCGCACGCAAGCCACCTTCTTCGACGGTGGCCTGACCCACTCACCTCAACTCAACACCTGCTCAACACTTAAAGGAGAACGATCATGGAAGTCATTTTGCTCGAACGCGTCGCCAAGCTCGGCCAGATGGGCGAAGTCGTCCGCGTCAAGGACGGCTACGGCCGCAACTTTCTGCTGAAGCGTGGCAAGGCGCTGCGCGCCACCGCCGACAACCGCGCCAAGTACGACGGCATGAAGGCTGACCTCGAAGCCAACAACATCAAGGCCAAGGCGGAAGCCACCACGGTTGCTGAGAAGATCGACGGCCGCAACGTCGTCATCATCCGTCAGGCATCGGAAACCGGTCAGCTGTTCGGCTCGGTGTCGGTGCGCGACATCATCGCCACCTTCGAGGCTGACGGCGTCACCTTCGCCCGCAGCCAGGTACTGCTCGACGCGCCGATCAAGACCATCGGCCAGCACAAGATCTCGATCGCCGTGCATCCTGAAGTCGAAGTCAGCGTCAGCGTCACCGTTGCCCGTTCGGCCGACGAAGCCGAGCGCATCAACCGCGGCGAAGACATCTCGAGCCGTCAGGAAGATCAGGACGCAGCCGCCGAAGCACTCGCCGCCGCCGGCGAGTTCTTCGATCCGGACGCACAGGGCAACGCCGAAGAAGACAACGGCTAAGTCCACACGACGCTTCTGCTCAAACGAGAAAAGCCCGGCCAGATTGGCCGGGCTTTTTTGTATCGTCACTCAAACGACGGCTGATCTACTACTGCGAGATCGGCGGCACCGGCGAGCCTGACGAGGCCGGAGGCGCCGGTGATGCAGCCGACGCCGGAGGCGGTGGTGGCGGCGCGGCCGGTGTCGGCGAAGGCGCGGCTGGGGCCACAGAAGTCGGCGCGGGCGCTGGCGGAGTTGCGGGAGGCACGACCGCTGGCGGCGGAGCTGCGGCTGGCGGAGGCGCTGGAGCCACGGGTGCCGGGGCCGGCGTTGCTGCGGGCGGAGACGCAGGGGCTGCCGGCGCAGGAGGCACCGGCTCGGCTGGCGCCGGACGGCTTTCCCCTTCAGGCGCCTTCGGTGCCGGCGTGACCGACGGAACGGGATCTGGACGAAGTGCCGGCGTCTCAGGCTTGGCTTCTGGCTTCGCCTCAGGCTTGCTCTCTTCCGCGGGCTTCGCAGGCTCGGTCTTGGCCGGCTCCGGCCGGGGCTCAGCCTTCGGCTCAGACTTGGGTTCAGCCTTCGGCTCAGACTTGGGTTCGACCTTGGGCTCGTCCTTCACAGGTTCGGCCTTCGGCGGCTCTTCCTGATGGCGGCGTCCCTTCTTGCCAAGCTTCTGCTTCTGCGCGGGACGCTCTGCTTCGGCGGCAGCCGGCGACTGTGCGTCTACGGGCTTGGCCGCATCGGGCTTCGCTTCGGGATTGTCTGTCGCCGGGCGGGCCTGTCGCCGCGCATTGCGGCCCTGGCGCGTGCCGGGCTCGGCCTGCGCTGGTGCAACATCCGCATCGGGCTTGGCGGCCTCCTGCGGACGGAGCCGGCGGCCCGGCGGCGGAGCCTCGGGCGGCGGCGCTGCACTGGGCTTGGCATCGGCCGGGGCCGGCTTCTGCTCGGTCGTGAGTTCACGGCCCTGACGCGTCAGGTTATCCCCGGCCGGGCGGCGGTCGGCCGCCCCGTTGGACACGACATAAGCGGCCATCGACGCCGCCATATCTGTACTTGTGGTGTAGTGCTGGCGCAGGAAGGCAGGCAACTGACCGGGCGCCACCGTCTTCAGCAGCCCGCGCGGACTTTTATGGCAGACGGCACAGCCGCCCGCGAAAATCTGGGAGGGTGACTTTCCGGCTTCGAGATTTTGGGCCTGTGCCGGGACTGCCGCGAAGCTAATCAGGAGCATCACCGTCGCTAAACTGAGCGCTCGGCTCAACATTTCAATCTCCTGATGTGGCTAGCTTAATCACGCGGATCACCTTGTATCCGATTGTGACGTGAATGGAAGCATCGACATATCGCAACGATGTGATCGGAACAATCGGGATAGCGGCATTGCAGCGTGCGCATTGGCACATGCGGTGCACCACTACTATCTTCTACTCAAGAGCTAGGGAGACAGTTGATCTCGTGCACGGCGGGAAGATACGCTGCTGCTTCGGCTCGCGCGTGATCGGATCATTGGGGTGATTTCGATGGACCGTCTGTTACGATTCTTCCTGAGTCAGTACATTCGCCGAGGGGCAATAACCTTCACCACCGCCTCCGGCCAACAATTCACCTTCGGTGATGGCTCCGGGCCTCCCGTCTCTGCCCGCTTCGTCACTAAAGCCGCCCAACGCCGACTACTTCTCGATCCCGAACTGGCACTCGGCGAGATATTCATGGACGGGCTCCTTGTTATGGAGCGTGGCACCATTGCCGACCTGCTCGCCATCGCCCTGAACCAGCCCGACCTGGCGCCCCGCTGGGCCAAGCTGCAATGGTGGCTCCGCTACGTCCTGCGCCACGCCCAGCAGTTCAATCCCCGCAAGCGCTCCCGCAACAACGTTGCCCATCACTACGATCTGGACGCCCGGCTCTACTCATTATTTCTGGATGCCGACAAGCAATATAGCTGTGCCTATTTCGAAGGACCGGACGCGACCCTGGACGACGCCCAGCTCGCCAAGAAGCGCCACCTCGCGGCCAAGATGCTCATCGAAAAAGGTCAGCGCGTACTCGACATCGGCTCCGGCTGGGGTGGGCTTGGGCTCTATCTGGCAGAGATGACCGGCGCCAATGTCACCGGCGTTACGCTGTCCACCGAACAGCTGCAGGTCGCCAATGCCCGGGCCGGCGAGAAAAACCTCAAAGACCGCGCGAAATTCCTGCTCGAGGACTATCGCGACATCCCCGGTCCATTCCACCGCATCGTCTCCGTCGGCATGTTCGAACATGTCGGCGTCGACCATTACGACACCTACTTCAAGCGATGCGCAGAACTCCTGACCGAGGACGGTGTCATGGTGCTGCACTCCATCGGTCGCCCTGAGGGACCCGGCATCACCAATCCATGGGTCGCCAAGTACATTTTCCCCGGGGGCTACATCCCTGCTCTGTCGGAAGTTCTCCCGGCGATCGAACGGGCCGGGTTACTGGTCTCGGACATCGAAATCCTGCGGCTGCATTATGCCGAGACGCTCAAGGCATGGCGCGAGCGCTTCATGGCACGACGCGAGGAAGCCGTGCGGCTCTATGACGAGCGCTTTGCGCGGATGTGGGAGTTCTATCTGGCGGCGTCCGAAATGTCGTTTCGCATGCAGAACGTGATGAACTTCCAGATCCAGCTGACCAAACGTCAGGACGTGGTGCCGTTCACGCGCGATTATATCGGGCGGGAGGAAGATCGGCTTCGAGCCAAGGAACGGACCCAGCAACCGCGTCTGCAGATTGCCGGCGAATAGGCTGATTTAGTGCTGGAATAGGAGCGTCGCCTGCCGGCGGCGCAAGACAGGCCGTGGCCGCAAAATGGCGGGGCGCTGGAGGCGCGCTTTGACGGCGGAGAGCGCTTTCGTATCGCATGGGACATTTTCGAGCTGCGCGGTGCGCTCGAACGTGTCGATCAGCGTGGACAACCACGCAGAACCGTCGGTTCCGGCAGCCTGAGTTCCGGCATCGGGATGCTGGTGACGCTGGCCCATGGATCTATCCTTCGCCTCTTCTTCTTTTGAAGCCAACGCCCGGCTCCCCGTGGCGTTCCGGCACTGCCGTGCCTGCCAGCGGCTGGCTCTCTTATAAGTGCGAGAGATCGCCATCCGGTTCAGGCGCGGGGCGCAATTTTTCCGGGTTCCTTAAGCAATGATTCAGACCCCTCCCCTTGCTGCAACCAAAGCGTCAAGCGCAATGCGCGCGACCGGCCGGAATTCCCCCGCCTTGATGTGTGAATCGTGCATAAGGCCGCTTCGTCCTTCCACTCGGAGACCGTCAGGCGCTTAGTCGCCGACGCCCGCGTGACCACGCCGTTCATCCGCCCAATTCGGAAGACCCAATAGAGACCATGGCCGCATTCGATTCGAACGTTCTCAAGCTCACCCCCGAGGCCGGCACCCCGGCCTATCGGTCGGCCCCGCACAATATCGAGGCGGAACAGGGCGTGCTGGGCGCGATCCTGGTTAATAACGACGCCTTCTACCGGGTCTCGGACTTCCTCAAGGCCGAGCATTTCTTCGAGCCGATCCACCAGACCATCTTCGAAACGGCCGCTGCCATCGTGCGCGCCGGCAAGATCGCCACACCCGTGACGCTGAAGACCTTCTTGCCGACCGACACCGATCTCGGCGGCATGACTGTAGGCCAGTATCTCGCCCGCCTGGCCGCCGAAGCCACCACCATCATCAATGCGCAGGATTACGGCCGCACGATCTATGAACTGGCGATCCGCCGCCAGCTGATCAATGTCGGCGAGGACATGGTCAACGTCGCCTATGACGCGCCGGTGGACTTCGCTCCCCGCGCCCAGATCGAGGACGCCGAGCGCCGGCTGTATGAGCTGGCCGAAGCTGGCCGCTATGACGGCGGCTTCCAGCGCTTCTCCCAGGCGATGACCACCGCGCTCGACATGGCCGCCAACGCCTATCAGCGTGACGGCAAACTGTCGGGCATCTCCAGCGGATTGCGCGACCTCGACGCCCGCATGGGCGGATTGCAGCGCTCCGACTTGATCGTGCTCGCCGGACGTCCTGGCATGGGCAAGACCTCGCTCGCCACCAACATCGCCTACAACATCGCCGCCGCCTATCAGTCCGAAGTGCAGCCCGACGGCAGCATGAAGACCATCAATGGCGGCGTCGTCGGCTTCTTCTCCTGCGAAATGTCCGCCGAACAGCTCGCCACGCGTATTCTCGCCGAGCAGACCGAGATTTCCTCCAGCGCGATCCGCCGCGGCGGCATCACCCAAGCCGAATTCGACAAGATCCGCGACTACACCATCAAGCTGCAGAACCTGCCGCTTTACGTCGACGAAACCGGCGGCCTGTCGATCTCGCAGCTCACCGCCCGCGCCCGCCGCCTGAAGCGGCAAAAGGGCCTCGACGTCATCATGGTGGACTACATCCAGCTGTTGCAGGGCTCGGGCAAACGCTCCGACAACCGCGTGCAGGAAGTCACCGAGATCACCACCAGCCTCAAGGCGCTGGCGAAGGAATTGAACTGCCCGGTAGTGGCGCTGTCGCAGCTCTCGCGTCAGGTCGAAAATCGTGAAGACAAGCATCCGCAGCTGTCCGACTTGCGTGAATCCGGGTCGATCGAGCAGGACGCCGACGTGGTGGTCTTCGTGTATCGCGAGGAATACTATCTGCAGGCCAAGGAGCCGCGACTCGGCACTCCCGAACACGAGAAATGGCAGCTCGAGATGGATCTTGCGCACGGCAAGGCCGAAGTCATCATCGCCAAGCAGCGTCACGGCCCCACAGGCACCGTCGACCTGCAGTTCGAAGGCCAGTTCACCCGCTTCAGCGATCTCGCCGGTGGCGCCCAGTTCCGCGCCCCGCAGGAATGACGCGCGTGCGGTTGAACCGTCTCTGACGCGCGCATATTGTGCGGCGCAGAATTCGATCGTGTGATCCCATCACACGATCCCTGTGCCAGGACATTTCGATGAACAGCGTCTCCGACCCGAAACCAACAACTCCCGCCGACATGGAGTTGCCGGCAGACGCCAGCGGCATGCTGACCATCGACCTCGACGCCATAGTCGCCAATTGGCGCAAGCTCGAAAAACACGGCGTGCCTGCCGAATGCGGCGCGGCGGTGAAGGCAGACGCCTATGGCTGCGGCATCATCCCCGTGGTGCGCGCGCTGGCGAAGGCGGGCTGCAAGACCTTCTTTGTCGCGACCTTCGACGAAGCTCGCGCCGCCCGCGCGGCCGCGCCCGAAGCCGCGATCTATCTGCTGAACGGTTTTCCGCCGAATTCCGGCGATGCGTTGGCCGCCATCAATGTGCAGCCCGTGATCGGCGATCTCAACGAACTTGCCGAATGGGACATGTTCTGCCGCCGTACCGGCTGGAAGGGTGGCGCGGCCGTGCATATTGACACCGGCATGAACCGGCTCGGCCTCGGCCTGGTCGACGTCCAGGGCCTGATCCCGCGCCTCGGCTCGGGCGATCACGGCTTCACGCTGGTGATGAGCCACCTCGCTTGCGCCGAACAACTGCACAATCCGATGAACGCCCGGCAATATTCCAGTTTCCGCGAGGCTTCCTCGCTGTTCTCCGGCGTGCCTGCATCCCTCGCGAATTCGTCGGGCATCTATCTCGGCGCAGCCTATCAGTTCGATCTGATGCGTCCGGGTGCTGCGCTCTACGGCGTCAATCCGACGCCGGAAGCCGACAACCCGATGGCATCCGTGGTCGATCTCAAGGTGCGCATCCTGCAGACCCGCAGTGTCGAGCGCGGCGACAGCGTCGGCTACGGTGCCACCTGGGTGGCGCGGCGTCCGACCAAGCTCGCAATCATCGCGGCCGGTTATGCCGATGGTTATTTCCGCGCGGCGGGCAGCAGCGACGGCACCCGCGGCGCCGAGGTCATCATCGCCGGCCAGCGCTGCCAGATCGCCGGCCGCATCTCCATGGATCTGCTCGCGGTGGATATCACCGACCTGCCCCACAACGCCGCCCGCCGCGGCCATCTGGCCACACTGATCGGCGACGGCATCACTGTCGACGAACTCGCGCATCACTACGGCACCATCGCCTATGAGGTGCTGACCAGCCTCGGCCGCCGTTACCTGCGCGTCTACAAGGGCGGCGACAGTGCCGTCCCCGTACACGCTGCCGCGTCCTAGACGTCGACTTTGAAGCTGAGTTCGATCTCGGAGGCCGGCAGGCCGCCGCGCACGCCCCAGTTCTCCAAAGGCTGCTCGTTCAACACGATCTTGATCTCGAGTTCGGGCACGCCGAGCGCCGCAAGGTTCTGCACGATCGTCTTGTAGACGCTGCGCTTGGCCTCGATGGAGCGGCCGGCAAACATCGTGATCTCGACCCGCGTGAAACGCTGCGAACGCCCGGTCGGCACGATGCGCTGCGTGTCGCTATAGGTGTCTACTGTCACGTCGCGGTCCCAGTCGGGAATTTTGAGCGCCGCCAGCATCGCCGACTGCACGGCCTCGATGATCTCGATCTCGCGGCCCCGCGCCCATTCTCCGGTGACAATTCTTGTGACTGGCATCGCCCTCTCCCCATCGGATCGGTTGCACCTACACGACTGGAGCGCTCTTGTAACGTCCCGCGCTTGGAGAGTCGCGCCTTGAACTTCATCTTCGTCTGCACGGTCGGCCTCATCGCCGGCACCATTTCCGGGATCGTCGGCACCGGCTCATCGATCATGCTGATGCCGGTGCTGGTCTGGCAGTTCGGCCCGAAGGAAGCCGTGCCGATCATGGCGGTCGCCGCCGTAATGGCCAACCTGTCGCGCATCCTCGCCTGGTGGCGTGAGGTCGACTGGCGCGCCACCGCCGCCTATTCGCTCACCGGCATTCCAGCTGCAGCCCTGGGCGCACGCACGCTGCTGGTGCTGCCGTCGCATGTGGTCGATCTCACCATCGGACTGTTCTTCATTGCCATGGTGCCGCTGCGCCACTGGCTGGCGCGGCGCTCCTTCACTATCAGCCTGTGGCAACTCGCGCTTGGCGGCGCGATCATTGGCTATCTAACCGGCATCGTCGTCTCCAGCGGTCCACTCAGCGTGCCGCTGTTTCTGTTTTACGGCCTCGCCAAGGGCGCCTTCCTCGCCAGCGAAGCCGCGAGTTCGCTCGGCCTGTATCTCAGCAAGTCTGTCACCTTCCAACGGTTTGGCGCGCTCGATCTCGACGTGCTTGTGAAAGGCCTGATCGCCGGCGCCTCGCTGATGGCCGGCGCGTTCATCGCCAAACGCTACGTACTGAAACTGAGCGTCGAGACGTTCCGCCTGGTCATGGACGGGATCATGCTTCTGGCGGGCGCAAGCATGGTGCTGTCGGGCATGGCGCTGATCTAGGGCGTGTACTCACAAATCGCGGTAAGTATGTCCGCTACCCCGCGAGTTGCAGGCTCAAGCCGGACAGCAGGCCGTTGGATGCTGCGCTGTTTAAAGTTGTATCTATTACTTAGAAGCACGTGCAACTGATGTTCATAGATGGCGATCAACCAGCAACAGGTATTAGTATCTCGCGAGTCCGCATTTCCAACGTGCGCAGTGCAACATAATCCTTTGCCTCGCCACGTACAGTAATGCCAACATTTCCAACCTATTATTAAGGTTCGTCATCCACGCTAAAATCCGGAATTTCATTTGTTTCATTTGTAACGACTACGTGGACGCTTCATGCGCGCGTTCTATGGAAGACTGGCCCGGCTGCCAGGATTTTCATTGGTGGTGCTCGGCGTCTTCTTTGCGACGTCGATCATCGTTGTGTTTTTGGTGGATCTGCAGGCGCGCCATCATGCGGCCCTCGCTGAGGCAAAAAAAGCGGCACTGAACATCGCCGAGATTCTCGCCGAACACACGGCGCTGACCTTTGAGAGTATCGATCGAACACTGCTCGAGGCCGAGAGAATTCGCGAAGATAGTCTCTCGGGAAAGTATGCAACGCCCGAAGCCGCAAATACCGCCTTGCGTCTTCTCAAGAAGGCCTCATCGATCGTCGTTGCTGTCGGCTGGACAGATGCCGCCGGTAACCTTCTGGCGCATTCCTACGATCGCACGCCGCCGCGAAGCAATATCTCCGACATGTTGCACTTCACCGCTCAACGCGATCAGGCCGATGGCCGGCTGTTTATTGCGCCCCCCTATCCCTCGGCTGTCACCGACAAATGGTTGACGGCGGCGTCGCGCCGGTTAAGCAACGCCGACGGCAGCTTCGCAGGAGTTGTAACTGCACCACTCGACCCGACCCATTTCACGCAGGTCTATCGCGCGATCGATGTCGGCAGGGGCGGATCCGTGCTGTTGCTGCATCGCGCGGGCACGGGGCGGGTTCTTGCGCGAGAGCCCGCGAGAAAAGGAGCCATCGGAAAATCTTTCGCGGATAGCCCGCTCGTCTCCGAATATCTGCCAAAATCGGAAGCGGGCTCCTACGAGACGATAGGCGTTATCGACGGCATCGCGCGCCTCGCGGGATACAAGGCTGTGCCCGGACTGCCGCTGGTCTTGGTCATCACATATGCCCGCAGCGAGGTGCTGGGACCGTGGCGCCAGCATCTTTACCTGGTAGGCCCGCTCGTCGCCATGATCGTTGCCGTCATCTTGTTCGGCACGTTTAGGATTTTGCGCCAGACGAATAGTCTCGCCGTGAAAACTAGGATTCTGGAACGAACGAACATGCAGTTCGATGCCGCCTTGAGCAACATGTCGCTAGGGCTCTGCCTGTTTGACGCGAACAAGAATCTGGTGGTTTCGAATGGCCGCTTCCGCGAGATGTATGGTTTCCCGGAAGAACTCGTCAGGCCCGGAACACCCTTGTCTCTCATGCTGCAGGCCCTCAAAGATCGCGGAAAGCACGATTTGTCCATCGAGGGGGACGTTGAGGAGATTCCGACGAAGCAAAAGCAGATTTTTATGTCTGCCGACGGTCGCGTGATTTTAATTCAACGCAGGCCGATTGCGGATGGCGGATGGGTCGCAACCCATGAAGACATCACCGAGCAGAAACGCGCACAGCGATTATTGACTGATAAAGCTGCTGAACTCGAGCGGATCAACATGCGCTTCGACGCCGCGATGAACAACATGTCGCAGGGTCTTTCGCTGTTTGATGGAGAGCAGAGGATCATTCTTTCAAATGCGCGTTATGCGGAAATCTATCACCTCAGCGAGGAACAGGTGAAGCCAGGGACAACGCTGCGGCAAATCATTGAATATCGCCGGGCGAATAGAACAAATTGCGAAATGGCTGCGGACGTCCTTGTCGACGCCAAACTGAAACTGGAGAAAGAAGTTCAAGAGCTTGTCGATGGGCGCCTCATTTCGATGACGCGCCATCTGATGCCGAACGAGGGTTGGCTGGCGACTCATGAGGATGTCACGGCGCAAAAACACAGGGAGCAATTGCTGGCCGCGAAAGCCGTGGAGCTGGAGCAGACGAACGAACGCTTCGACATTGCACTGACCAACATGTCGCAGGGTCTCTGCATGTTCGACGGAGCAAAACGGCTCGTTGTCTGGAATGATCGTTATGCGGAATTGTACCAGTTGCCTGCGGCTTTGTTGAAAGTCGGGACGCCACATGAGGCTATCATCGCCGATCGCGTCTCTCGTGGCATTCTCAAGGGCGGGACGAGCGAACCAGCCATCAGGAAAAAAATAGCTGAATTGGGCCAGCATTCGACAGATTCAAGCTCGGCCAGGGTCGATGAACTTGCGGATGGGCGATTGATACTCGTCACCCGACAGCCAATGAAAGACGGCGGTTGGGTTGCAACGCATGAGGATATCACCGAACGGAGGCGCGCAGAGGCCGAGATCGTTCATCTGGCGCGTCACGATGCGCTCACGGGACTTGCCAATCGAACACTGTTTACCGAGAAACTTGAGGAGGCGAGCCAGCGTCTTGGCCGCCATGACGATGGCTTTGCCGTGGTCATGCTCGACCTCGATAGATTCAAGACCGTCAACGACACGCTGGGACATCCCGCTGGGGATCGCTTGCTTGTTGAGTTCGCTCAACGGCTGAAATCATCGACTCGCGAAACCGATGTGCTGGCCCGCCTTGGGGGTGACGAGTTTGCGATCATCCAGGACGGAGGCCCCAATCCGCAGGAAGGTGCAATCGTGCTTGCCCTCAGGATCATCGATGCCATTGCTCAGCCATTTGATCTCAACGGCCACCAGGCCAGCATCGGGATCAGCATTGGAATTGCCCTCGCTCCGGAACAGGGCGTCGATCCCGAGGACCTGTTGAGAAAAGCAGATCTCGCGCTCTACGACGCCAAGACGGGCGGGCGAAACGATTTCCGCCTGTTCCAGTCCGAAATGATCGAGGCTGCCCACTCGCAGAAGATATTGGCAAACGAACTGCGGGACGCGATCGCGAGAAATGAATTCGAGGTGCACTACCAGCCGGTGGTTGACGCCAAGACGCGGCAGATCCGCGGTGCTGAGGCGCTGGTCCGCTGGCGGCATCCGTCGAAAGGGCTCATCGCTCCCGATCAATTTATTCCGCTCGCGGAAGCGACGGGGCTGATCCTTCCTCTTGGCGAGTGGATCCTGCACCAGGCTTGCACAGATGCAGCGTCGTGGCCGGCTCACCTCAAGATCATGGTCAACATCTCTGCGGTTCAAGTCAGTAAGGGAAAGCTGCTCGACGTCATGCTGGATACTCTAATGGAGACGGGTCTTTCGCCTGAACGGCTGGAGTTGGAAATTACGGAGACGGCTCTTCTTGAGAACGCGACGGCGCATCTGGGGACGATACGGCAGCTGAAGAATCTCGGTATCTCCATCGCGCTCGATGATTTTGGCACTGGTTATTCAACGGCGAGTTATTTGACCAATTTCCCGTTCGACAGGATCAAGATCGACAAATCCTTCGCACAAGGCGCTCCCAATCGTCGCGATTGCGCAGCGGTGGTGTCCTCGGTGCTTGCGCTGGCCCGTGGTCTTGGCATCGCAACGACGGCCGAGGGTGTCGAGACCGAAGAGCAATTTGAATATCTGCAGGCTGCAGGCGTAGACCTCGTCCAGGGCTTTCTGTTCGGTCGGCCCGTCCCGCTCTCCGAATTCGACCTCGATGCGGCAGTTTCATTTGGAAATGGTGCTGCTGACGGCGAATTGTGCGCAGAGGTCATCACCGCAGGGAGATGACCGCCGCGTTTCAAACGGCGATCAAGTAGGCCACGCCGCTGCTGCAACGAAGCGCGACATCGGCCACAGCTCCGGAAGCGCCATTCGGATTTGGCTACGCGCTTATGAGTCCACGCCCTGGTTCGTCGGGACGCAGCGTCAGCACCGACACGCCGGAAGCTGTCACGGCAACGGTGTGCTCGAATTGCGCGGACAGCGACCCATCTCTGGTCACAACACTCCAACCGTCATCCATGGTTCTCACACTCCGCCGGCCGCGATTGAGCATCGGCTCGATCGTGAAAACCATCCCCTCACGCAGCGCGAGGCCCGTCCCTGGCTTTCCGAAATGCCTAACCTGCGGGTCCTCATGCATCTCCCGGCCGATGCCGTGACCGCAATATTCACGCACCACGGAATAGCCGTTGCGCCTGGCATGTCGTTCGATCGCCCAGCCGATGTCTCCGAGCCGCGCACCCGGACGAACCGCCCGGATGCCCATCCACATGGCCTCATAGGTGGTCTCGACCAGCCTTCTGGCGGCCGGCTTCACTTCACCAACGAGATAGGTCTTGCTGGAGTCCGCGATGTAACCGTTCTTCTCGAGCGTGATGTCGAAATTGACGATGTCGCCGCCGCGAAGCACGTGCGATTGCGATGGAACGCCATGGCAGACCACATCGTTCACCGACGCATTCAACACGAAACCGTAGCCATATTGGCCCTTGCTTGCGGGTCGGGCCTGGAGATCGTCGACGATGAACCGCTCGACCATTTCATTGACCTGAAGCGTCGAGAGGCCGGCGAGCGAGCTACGATCCAACAGCCCGAAGACGGACGCCAGCAGCCGCCCGGATTCGGCCAGCAACGCCAGTTCCTCGGGCCGCTTCGTCATGCTGCGCTAACAGCCAGCGGCTGAGCCGAAACGCCTGCGGAGCTGAGTTCACGCGCCATGATCTCGTTGAAACTGAGCGTCGGATTGGTCTCGCACAACATGCCGATCTTGATCCAATAGGCGGCCTGCGCGTTGATCGAACGCAACGAGACTGTGCTCGCTTTGCGCACCTGATCGTGCAGATCGTCATCGATGTTCACAACGCCCACAGGGACCTCGATATATGATTCGTATATGAAACATATATTCTCGACATACGTGAAAGCCAAGAGCGATTTGTCCTGACTGCCGCGACTGCCCTCCCCCAAACGCAAATCGGCCGCCCTGAGGCGGCCAATCGCAGTCCTGAAAATCTGAGCTACCGCGGCTTAGTGGCCGTATCCGTAGCTTGAGCCGAAGCTGAAGCCGCGATTGCAGGTCGAGCAGCCCTGCTGCACCGGTGCGTAATAGACCTGCGCCGGAGCGACCATCTGGACGCGCTGCTGCGTGGCATATTGTGCCGGGATGCGCTCGTAATCGACGCGCGCAGGCGCAACCATCACGGTCTTCGGCACCATCACCGTCTCGTACTGCGCCGGCGTGCGGCGCGCGACGGTGCGGCCGGGAGCCACCATCACCGTCTCTTCGACAGTGCGATACTGCGGCGGCACCACCTGCTGCTGATAGCAAGTCTGGCACGGCGGCGGTGTGTAGCAGTTATAGCAACCCGCCGAGGCCGCATTGGGCATCGCCATTCCGGCGACAGTGGCGAACATCGCAGCAGCAATCAATTTTGTCATGATGAGACCCCGTGGCGAGCTTGTTTGAAATGGGTTCGTATCGCTTTGATGCGCGACACTTAGCCAAGCACCACCACCGGTCAACGCGGTCCTGATATTTACCTTGATGAACGTGCTTAAGATTTGATGACGGCAACATATGAGGATGCCAAGGCAGGCACAGCTGCACTGCGCCTGGATTCACCGCAGAGCGCGACGTGAGATCAATCGGCCTCTGCAGCCAACCTAATAGCCGTCGCGAGGCAGCCCGAAGAGGTGCTCGAACACACTCGGTTGGCGAACCACCCATTGGCCCGGTTCGCCCGTTCTCAAATCCCGCACATAACGCGGCGGCGCTTCCACATAGTAAAGCGGCGGCGGCGCGCGAATGCCGGTATCCATTGTGATGGGATAGCGCGCCGTGCCGGCGCGATAGCGCGCATCGCGGTAGTCAGAGGCAAGTACCGGCGTCGCCAGCGTCGCCGCACCCAGCACGATCATCAAAATACGCACGGCACACCTCACGCTGACGTCACTGCGGTGAGGCTATCGAGCGGAGGTTAATGAAGGATTCGTCGCATGGCAGTTCCACGCGTGCTCCTGCACGGAATGAATTAGACTCGTGAAGCGCTGGACTGCGGCTCAGCTGGTTGGTCGAGCAGCCTCGATTCCTTACCAGTGCTTGCATCTGGATTCTGCTCTCGGCGCGTCTACCGAGCGTAAGCAATCGCCAAGCTGAAGAAGGACCGTTGCAGAGGCTGCACCTCCGGCATCGCCGCGGCAAAGGCGATCCAGGCCGACATTGCCGACCAGCTCTCGCGCGTCGGAATTTTTGGCAACCGAATAGACCTTGCCCATGTGCCGGTCGATGCGTCCCCCCGGCGAGGCTGGCGACCCCTTCGAGAAGAAACTTGCAAATGCCCCGTTCAACCGCGTAGACCAAGAGAACAAACCAAAAACAACCACAGCCGCGATTCCTTCCGCCAATGGCCAAGAACCTCCTCTCCTTCGTCTGCCAGAATTGCGGCGCCGCCTATAACAAGTGGCAGGGCAAGTGCGACGCCTGCGGCGAGTGGAATTCGCTGGCCGAGGAGGACACCACCGGCGTCACCACGATTCCGGTCAGCGCGCGCTCCAAGCGCAAGGGGCGCACCTTCAATCTCGAAAGCCTGACTGGCCAGAGCAACGATGCGCCGCGCATAGCCTCGGGGATGGGCGAGCTCGACCGCGTCACCGGCGGCGGTTTCGTGCGCGGCTCGGTGCTCTTGATCGGCGGCGATCCCGGCATCGGTAAATCGACCTTGCTGACCCAGGCCACCAGCCTGATGGCGCGCGCCGGCCATCGCGTCGTCTATATCTCCGGCGAAGAAGCCGTGGCGCAAGTGCGGCTGCGCGCGTCGCGTTTGGGCCTCGCGGACGCCTCGGTACAGCTCGCGTCCGAAACCTCGGTCGAAGATATCGTCGCCACGCTGTCCGAAGGCACGGTACCGCGGCTGATCGTGATCGACTCGATCCAAACCATGTGGACCGACACGGTGGAATCCGCGCCCGGCACCGTCACCCAGGTCCGCGCCTCGGCGCAGGCGCTCATTCGCTTCGCCAAGAAATCCGGGGCCACTATCATCCTGGTCGGCCATGTCACCAAGGACGGCCAGATCGCCGGGCCTCGTGTCGTCGAGCACATGGTCGATGCCGTGATGTCGTTCGAGGGCGAAGGCTCGCAGCAGTTCCGCATCCTGCGCGCGGTGAAGAACCGCTTCGGCCCGACCGACGAGATCGGCGTGTTCGAGATGACGGGGCTCGGCCTGCGCGAGGTCTCCAACCCCTCCGAGCTGTTCCTGTCCGATCGCGATCTCGGCTCGCCGGGCACCGCCGTCTTCGCCGGCATGGAGGGCACCCGTCCGGTGCTGGTGGAACTGCAGGCTCTGGTTGCGCCGACGACTTTGGGCACGCCGCGCCGCGCCGTGGTGGGTTGGGATTCCTCCCGGCTGTCCATGGTGCTGGCCGTGCTGGAGGCCCATTGCGGGGTCAAGCTGTCGGGCTACGACGTCTATTTCAACGTCGCCGGCGGATTGCGCATCAACGAGCCCGCCGCCGACATGGCCGCGGCCGCAGCACTGGTGTCGTCGCTGTGCAACGCCCCGCTGCCCACCGACGCGGTCTATTTCGGCGAAATCTCGCTGTCCGGCGCGGTGCGCCCGGTGGCGCAGACATCGGCGCGGCTGAAAGAGGCGGCAAAACTCGGCTTCGGCCGCGCAGTGCTGCCGGAATCGGCGCGCGGCGATCCCGGCGGCGATGCCGGACTGTCCCTCAATACCATCGGCGGCCTGACCTCGCTGGTCGCCGATATCGCTGCCCGCGGCGTCAAACCCACGCGCGACAACAGCAAAAGCACAGATGCCGAGAAAAATACCGTACCGGCGCGATTCAAGCGCCAGGACGGCTGACAGCGACGTGACCTGTGCTGCTGCGGCCGCTATAGAATGCGCGCGCGACAGACTGCGCAGATGTGCAACACGCTCCGTTAAGGCACTCTGCCGAAAGCGGAACAATGGTGTGATCAGGTGTGCTCTTGCGGCCGATAGCGGTTTTCCGGCCTTGCGAGACGTGCCATATCACCGTCACCTGAAGCGGCAGCCTGTGCCGATTCGCGGTTTCTGATTCACGAGCGGACCTGACCAGCCGATGCCGATCACGATTCTCGACCTTGTCCTGCTCGGCGTCATGCTGATCTCCGGCCTGCTGGCCATGGTCCGCGGCTTCATGCGCGAAATCCTGTCGATCGCGGCCTGGGGCGCGGCGGCGCTGGTCACGCTGTTTGCTTTCCAGAAGCTGCTCCCGACCGCTAAAACTTATTTCAACAACGATACCGTCGCCAGCATCGTGGTGGTGGCCGGCGTGTTCATCGGCACGCTGATCGTGGTCTCGATCATCACCGTCCGCATCTCCGATATGATCCTGGATTCGCGCATCGGCGCGCTGGACCGCACGCTGGGCTTCCTGTTCGGCCTCGCCCGCGGCCTCCTGATCGTGGTCGTCGCCTTCCTGTTCTTCTCCTGGCTGGTACCGGACAAGCAGCGTCCGGACTGGGTCACGGGTGCAAAATCGCGCGTCGTTCTGCAAGGAACCGGCGATTGGCTAATGGCACTCTTGCCGGATGACCCTGAAAACACCATCTTGAAGAGGTTCAAGAAAAACAAACCCGATGAGGATACGACCGACGCCGAGCCCGCAGCGCCCGGCGCCGCGGATGGCTATTCCAAACCTGCCCGCGACAGCCTGAAAAAGCTGATCGATGGCAAACCGGCGGGACGCTAGGCGTTCTTAGTTTCTCGCGACACCTGAAAGGCGCGATGGATCCGATGCAGAGCCCTTCCGACGACGCGAGCACCACCATGCGAAATCCCGATCTTGACGGCGACATGCTCCGCGAAAAATGCGGTGTATTTGGTATCTACGGCCATCCCGATGCGGCGGCGATCACCGCGCTCGGTCTCCACGCCCTCCAGCATCGTGGCCAGGAAGCGGCCGGCATCGTCGCCTTCGACGGCAAGCGTTTCCATTCCGAACGTCGCCTCGGCCTCGTCGGCGACACCTTCTCCCGCCGCGAAGTGATCGAGCGTCTGCCTGGCACCGCCGCCGTCGGCCACACCCGCTACTCCACCACGGGCGAAACCATTCTCCGCAACGTCCAGCCGCTATTCGCCGAACTCAATGCCGGCGGTTTTGCAGTGGCCCATAACGGCAACCTCACCAACGGTCTGACCCTGCGCCGCGAGCTCGTGAAGAACGGCGCGATGATGCAGTCGACCACCGATACCGAGGTGATCCTGCACCTCGTCGCGCATTCCAAGCGCAACCGTTTCATCGACCGCTACATCGAAGCCCTGCGCGCCATCGAAGGCGCCTATGCGCTGGTGTCGCTGACCAACAAGAAGCTGGTCGGCGCCCGTGATCCGCTCGGCATCCGCCCGCTGGTGCTGGGTGAACTTGACGGCTCGCCGATCCTCGCCTCGGAAACCTGCGCGCTCGACATCATCGGCGCCAAGTACATCCGCGACATCGAGCCTGGCGAAGTCATCGTGTTCGATGAGAACGGCGCGCAGAGCCACAAGCCGTTCGCGCCGCAAGCGCCGCGCCCCTGCATCTTCGAATATATCTACTTCGCACGTCCGGACTCGATCGTCGGCGGACGCTCGGTTTACGACACCCGCAAGGCGATGGGCGAACAGCTCGCCCGCGAGACCCATGTGGAAGCCGACGTGATCGTGCCGGTGCCGGACTCCGGCGTGCCTGCCGCGATCGGCTATTCCCGCGCCTCGGGCGTGCCGTTCGAACTCGGCATCATCCGCAATCACTATGTCGGCCGTACCTTCATCCAGCCGACCCAGAGCGTGCGCGAACTCGGCGTGCGCATGAAACATTCGGCCAACCGCGCTGCCATCGAAGGCAAGCGCATCGTGCTGATCGACGACAGTCTGGTGCGCGGCACCACTTCGAAGAAGATCGTCAAGATGATGCGCGACGCCGGCGCCAGGGAAGTCCACTTCCGCATCGCCTCGCCGCCGATCACCCATCCCGACTATTACGGCATCGACACGCCGGACCGCGCCGGCCTGTTGGCCGCCACGCACACGCTGGAAGAAATGCGCGACCTCATCGGCGCGGATTCACTGGCCTTCGTCTCGGTCGACGGCATCTACCGCGCCATGGGCGAACCCGGCCGCGATCCCGCCCATCCGAAATTCGCCGACCACTGCTTCACCGGCGACTATCCGACCCCGCTCACCGATATGAGCGAGATCGATGCCCCGCGGCAGCTCTCGCTGCTGGCGGAAGCGAGCTGAGCGCAGTCTTATCGGGTGTCATCCCCGCGAAAGCGGGGATCCATAGCCACGATCTAATTTGTTTGGCTCTGGATTAGACACGACCACCTTTCCGCATCATAACCCTCCCGTGTATGGATCCCCGCCTTCGCGGGGATGACGCCTGAGATTTATGAGCCGCGCCATGACCCTTCCCCTCGCCTCCCGCATCGCCCTCGTCACCGGCGCCTCGCGCGGCATCGGCTACGCCACCGCGCTGGCGCTGGCCAAGGCCGGCGCGCACATCGTCGCCGTGGCGCGCACCCAGGGCGGCCTCGAGGAACTCGACGACGCGATCCGCGCCGAGGGTGGCGGCAGCGCCACGCTGGTTCCGCTGAACATCACCGACCTCGACGGCCTGTCGCGCCTCGGCGCCGCTTTGCATGAGCGTCATGGCAAGCTCGATATTCTGGTCGGCAATGCCGGCGTCGCCGGCCCGTCGTCGCCGCTCGGCCATATCGAGCTGAAGGCCTGGAACGACACCATGGCCACCAACCTCACCGCGAACTTCCAGCTCATCCGCTGCATGGAGCCGCTGCTGCAGCAGTCCAACGCGGGCCGCGCCGTGTTCCTCACATCCGGCACCGCCAGCAAGGCCTCCGCCTATCGCGGCCCCTATGCCGTCTCCAAGGCCGCGCTGGAAACATTGGTGCGCGTCTGGGCCAATGAAACCGTGACCACGAATATCCGCGTCAACCTGTTCAATCCCGGTCCCGTGCGCACGCATATGCGCGCCATCGTGATGCCCGGCGAAGATCCCGAGACACTCGATACACCGGCGCAGGTCGCAGAGCACATCGTGCCGTTGTGTCTGCCATCCTGGACGGAGACCGGGAAGTTCGTCGACTACAAGACCGGCAAGGTGATGGGCTTCCACGCGCCGTCGTGACGATTTCGTAGAACGCCCCTCACTCCGTCATGGCCGGGCAAAGCGCGAAGCGCGGCTTCGCTAGATGTCCCGGCCATCCACGTCTAACGTTGCGGCCAAGGCGTGGATGCCCGGAACAAGTCCGGGCATGACGACCGAGAGTGCACAGGATTGACTCTTCCCAATCTCAAGCCTTCACTCCCTCCCAAGCGGGACAACCCGCACCGACAATCAGGGAGGTCGTTATGGCATCGCCAACTCATCGCGCGCGGTCACTGCGTGCACTTGCAGCAGCAGCCATCGCTTTCGCCGCGCTGTCCCTCGCACCTCCCTCCTCTCGCGCCGCCGATATCCCCCGCTTCGAGGTCGACGCATCCTGGCCGAAGCCGCTGCCGAACAACTGGATCCTCGGCCAGGTCGGCGGCATCACGACCGACAAGGACGGCCATGTCTGGGTGATCCATCGCCCGCGCTCGCTGACCGATGACGAGAAAGGCGCTGCACTCAACCCGCCGCGTTCGAAGTGCTGCGTCTCCGCGCCGCCCGTATTGGAGTTCGATGCCGCCGGCAATCTGTTGCGCTCATGGGGCGGGCCTGGCGAAGGTTACGAATGGGTCGGCCGCGAGCATGGCATCGAGGTCAGCGACGATGGCTTCGTCTGGGTCGGTGGCAATCTCGACAACGACAATGCGATCCTGAAATTCACCACTGACGGCAAGTTCGTGATGCAGATCGGCAAGATCGCGCCGAGCAAGGGCAGCAACGACACCACGCAGCTCGGCAAGCCCGCCGAGACCGCCATCGACAAGGATGCCAACGAGATCTATGTCGCCGACGGCTACGGCAATCGCCGCGTCATCGTATTCGACGCCACCACCGGCGCCTACAAGCGGCACTGGGGCGCCTATGGCAACAAGCCGAATGACGACAAGCAGGCGGCTTACGACCCGAACGCGCCGGTGGCACAGCAGTTCGGCAATCCCGTGCATTGCGTGAAGCTGGCCAATGACGGCCTTGTCTATGTCTGTGACCGCATCAACAACCGCGTGCAGGTGTTCAAGAAAGACGGCAGCTTCGTGAAGGAGTGGTTCTACGAGAAGGCCACGCTTGGAAATGGCGCGGTGTGGGATCTCGCTGTGTGGCCCGACCCGAAACAGAGCTGGCTCTTGACCGCCGACGGCGAGAACAACGAGATCCGCGTCATCAATCGCGACGACGGCAAGGTCGTCGGCACCTTCGGCCGTAATGGCCGCCAAGCCGGCCAGTTCCACTGGATTCACGCCATGGCTGTCGATGCCAAGGGCAATGTCTACACGGCCGAAGTCGACACCGGTAAGCGCATCCAGAAATTCAAGCTGGTCTCGGATGCGCTGAAGTAGTTTTCGCTACAAGTTATATAGCCAGATCGTCTGTTTCTGGTCCCGATGATGCGTGCCCCATGCTGATGCATGCGAACAATGGAGCTGCCCATCATCATCTGGACAGCCGCATTGTTCGCGCTCCCGGTTTGGGAGTTTGAATCACTGACGTTCAGCCAAACGCAATGGCCCTGGCCCGGCTCTCGCCCTTCGGGACGAAGCCGACAATCCATGCTAGTCTCGCGCGCCATCAAACGGACGACGGGTGATAGCAATGCTGGAAACCGACAAGTTGTTCGCTGGCTCGATTCCGGAAAACTACGACCGCTATATGGTGCCGTTGATTTTCGAGCCGTACGCCGCAGATCTTGCACAACGCGCAGCGTCTTTCTCGCCAGGCACCGTTCTGGAAATCGCCGCGGGCACCGGGGTTGTCACCCGCACGTTGGCACCAAAACTGTCTCCCGGCGCAAGCTATATTGCAACCGACCTCAACCAGCCGATGCTCGACTACGCCGCATCGCGACAAGCTCCCGACGATCGCATCACATGGCGACAAGCGGATGCTCTGGCGCTCCCGTTTGAAAATGCCGCCTTCGATCTCGTGTGTTGTCAGTTCGGTGCGATGTTCTTTCCCGACCGCTCAGCCGCCTATCGCGAAGCGAAGCGAGTTCTGAAGCCCGGAGGGCATCTTCTATTCAATGTATGGGATCGCATCGAGGACAATGTATTTGCTGACGATGTGACGAATGCTCTCGCAAAGATCTTTCCGGACGACCCGCCGCGCTTTCTGGCGCGCACGCCACACGGCTACCACGAAACGGCACTGATCCATCGCGAGCTGGAGGACGCAGGTTTCTCCCATGTGATGATCGAGACGAGAGCCGAACAAAGCCGTGCATCTTCGGCGCGCCTTCCGGCCGTGGCCTATTGTCAGGGAACTGTTCTGCGCAACGAAATCGAGGCCAGAGACGCAGGAAAACTGGAAGCTGCAACCGACTACGCCGCCTCTGAAATTGCGCGCAGACATGGCAATGGCGAGATTGCTGCCAAGATTCAGGCGCACGTGATCGTGGCTGTGGCCTGAGTGTCGGAATATCCCGCTCCGACACTTCGCGTGGCTAGGCTTCCGTGAGTTTCGAACCGTTCTATATCAAGTGTTCATCAATAACTTGAGCTGGACGCTGGTACCGTCTATCTCTGCCGGAAGATCAGGAGCATCCTGACCGCAGGAACCGGTGATGAGCGAGATTTCCGATAGCGACATTGGCGCCGTCGGTGACATGGTCGACGATCTCCTCATACAGACAACCTATCGTCTGTATCGATCAGCTATTGCCCCGTTCTCAATGATCACCGCAACGCATCGAAGCCCGTCTTGTTCGAACGCGTGACATCATGACCCTCTGGAAGAGCACGATCGCGAGGCTCTTTACGTCACATCGCGCTCATCTCGAAACGCTGGTGCGTCGCCGGGTCCGCGATCGTGAAGTGGCTTCGGAGATCGTCCAGGATGTCTTCGCCCGGGTGCTTGCCGCCGGTACCAATGGCTCGGACGAGGACAACAAGCGCGTTCTCTATGCTGCAGCCCGGAACGCTGCAATCGATCATAACCTGACGGCATCGCGGCGGCATCATATGCTCGCCGATGTACTGCCTGAACAGCTCAGTCCCGGACAGCCATCGGAAGATGCAGCATTGCAGGCGCGCGAAGCCGTTGCCGCACTGGATCGCGCGCTCGCGCAGCTCTCCGCCCGAACCCGCGAGATCTTCGTTCGCCGACGTGTCAATGGCGAGTCCAATGCCGAGATCGCACAGCGGTTCGGCATTTCCGTGAGTGCCGTCGAAAAACATCTGCTACGCGCCATGCAGCACTGCCGCGCCGCCGTGGACGATCATCTCAACCTCGCCAGCAAAGATTTCCGCTAAAATGGATGTGGGTTCTTTCTCGTCGCTCGTTGTAAAGGTAGGAGTAGCTGGAACGCTTCTAACGGCAGGAGCATTCCCGCGTCGCCTTTTCGATCGATCGAAGGAATTGCTGATGAAACCTGGCGACCGGCCAACGAAAGCACAGTGCGCCGCCGCTGATCTCTGGCTCATCCGACGCGACGGGACGACGACTGAGGCCGACGAAGCGTCCTTTCGGCAATGGCTCGCTGAGGATCATCGTCATCAACTTGCCTATCGTGAAGCAGGGACGATCTGGCAGCAGCTTGAGGAGCCGGCCATTCGGCTGGCTGCACGCGATCATCGTCGCGGCAACATCGCTGCCCGGCGCCGGATGAGATGGTGGCCGGCATTGCCCGCAGCGATCGCTGCAGCCTGCGTCATCTGGTTCGTCAAGCCATCGATGGTCGAGAACTGGCAGGCAGATATCGTCACGGCGCGCGGCCAAGTGATCGCCCGCGACCTGCCGGACGGCTCCCGCCTGAACATCGGTGCCGACACTGCCCTGGACCTGGACTTCAAGGATGGTCGACGCCGGGTCGTTCTGCGCCGTGGCCAGGCCTTTTTCGATGTAAAGCCCGATCAGACGGCCTTTACGGTTGATAGTGGCGCTGGCGAAATCCGCGTGCTCGGGACTGCCTTCAATATCGACCGGACGGCTGATGGTGTCGAGGTGACAGTTCAGCGCGGACTGGTGTCAGTCGCTGGCGAGGATCGCGATACGACCGTCAAGCTATCGGCAAACCAGCACGTGCGCGTGTCCGGCGGAAAACTCGGCACCGTGGAAGCCGGAGACATCGACGCCAGGCTGGCGTGGATATCCGGCCGCCTGGTCTTCGACCGCGTTCCGCTGCGTCGGGTCGTCGAAACGCTGCAGCGCCAAACATCAAGCCGCATCGTCATCCGCGGCCGCTTCAGCGATCTGCTCGTCTCCGGCACGTTTCCGACCACGAATGTCGATGAAAGCCTCACAGCCATTGCCGGCATGGTCGAGGGCAACATCGCCCAGATCACCCCTTGGGTGACTGTCATCTACTGAACTCCTGCGCTGTTTACCGGAATTCTAAACCGCAACACCCACAGACCTGATGTGGGTTTGATTTCGTGACTCGTTGAACTGGATGAAGAGCAGAAGCTCTTCGCGGCGCTGGGGCGGCGCACAGCAAACAACGAGATAGCGGAGTTCGTGCGTAATGCGGTTCGGGGGTAGACGGGGCGTCGCTCGCCATGTGGCGGGCGGGCTGATCGGCATATTGCCGTTGATCACGACAGTACCGGCCTTTGGCCAAAACAATGTCGACGCAACAGCGACCACCCCTGCGACCTACCCGCTCAACATTCCCGCCAAACCTCTTGCAGCGGCAATTGCCGATCTCGGCGCCAGCAGCGGATGGCGCATCCTCTACACGATCCAGCTCGTGCCAGACATCCGCAGCCAACCGTTGAACGGCAATTACACGGTAGCGCAAGCGCTGGGACAACTGCTGGCCGGCACAGGAATTACGTATCGCATCACCGGCCCGAAAGCCGCGTTGCTGATCGATCCGTCGCAGAGCCGCGCGGGCCCCGTTCCTTCCGGCGACGGCGTCCAGCTCGATACGATCGTCGTCGATGCGGCCAGGAGCGATAATACGACGGGCTCCGGCTATCAGGGAACGCCGGACTGGGTCTATCAGCGACCGGCCGCGGTCAGCGTGATTTCCCGCGAGGCGATCGAGAGCAGCCCGACGCGCAACGCGCGCGATCTCTTGGACAATGTGGCCGGCGTCTATGCCAATCGCTCGGCGGCGCAGAACCCCGGCATCAGCGTCAATATCCGCGGCCTGCAGGACCAGGACCGCATTGCCACCATGATCGACGGCGCGCGGCAGAACTTCCAGCGCAGCGGCCACGGTGCGACGCAACGGACCTATGTCGACACCGCCTTCCTGCGCCAGATCGACGTGGAGAAAAGTACGACGTCGGGCGTTGGAAGCGCCGGCGCACTCGGCGGCCTTGTCAATTTCCGCACCTTCATCGCCGACGACCTGATCAAGCCCGGCAATCAATATGGCGGCGTGGTGAATGCCACTACGGGTACCAACGCCTATAATTTCGACGGCTCCACGGCAGCCGCCGTCCGCGTGTCCGAACGCTTCTCGGTGCTCGGCGGCGTGAGCTACAAGAACATCGGCGCCTATGACGTCGGCAAGAACGGCACCATCCCGACCGCGAATACCTATACCGGTACCGGCGACGTCCTGTTGTTTTCCGGCCAGGAGGTCTTTTCCACCATCCTGAAGGCAGAGGCGCTGACGACCGAGGACGTGAAGATCACGATCGGCTGGCTGCATAACGATTCCCGGTACAATACCGGAAACTACGATAACACGATCGCACGCGGCGGCATCCTGAAGTCCAGCGAGCAGGTCGCCAACGACACGTTCACCTCAGCGCTCGACTGGAATCCCGGCAATGACATCGTCGATCTGAAGGCCAAGCTCTATTACAACCACCTCAAGAACGACACGGTCTCCGACGGCGCGTTTGCACTGACCGGACCATCGAATTTCGTGTTCTCGACGCTGGGCGGTAGCGTTGAGAACACCAGCCGTTTCGAGACGGGCATCGGCGCGCTGGCGCTCAACTACGGCCTCGAAGCGTTCAGCGACACCGGCAAGACGACGCTGCAGCGCGGCTTTATCGCGCCAACCAACGGCATCGACTATTCCAGCACGCTGACCGGCGGCACGCCGAGCGGAGATCGCGACGTCGCCAGCGGTTTCGGCACGGCGACTCTCAAGCCGGCGGAATGGGTGACCCTGATCGGCAGCGTGCGCTACGACTGGTATCATATCGCTGGCAATGCGACGATCTATGGCACCCCCCAGCCCACCATCATCGGGCAGCGGATGATCGATCCCGGCAAACCGGCCGTCTGCAATAGGCGCGGCTGCTCGGACGCCGTTCCGCCGAAATATCTGCCGATAAACGGTCCCGACGTCTATCCGAGCTATGATGTAGAGATCGACAAATCCGGCGGCGCGTGGCTGCCAAACTTCACGGTTGCCTTTCAGCCGGTCGACTGGCTGCAGCCCTTCGCCAAATATTCCAAGAGCTATCGGCCCCCTACTGTCATGGAGTCCTTCCTGAACGGCGGCCACGATGCAAATGAAATCAATGGCTACGCGCCGAACCCGTTCCTGCGTCCGGAACGCGGCGACACCTACGAAGCCGGGTTCAATGTCCTCGCCAACGGCATCCTGACCGAGCGCGACACCGTCCGCTTCAAGGCCGTCGGCTTCTATCGCGAGATCACGGATTATATCAGCTTCGGAAAAATCCGAAACGCGGAGGCCGCCAAACAATACGACAGCTATGTCAATCTCAACGGCGTCACCCGCATGAAGGGCGTCGAGATCGAGGCCAACTACGACGCGCGGTTCCTCTATATCGGCGGCACGGTGACGCGCATCGACACGGATTTCGCCGACAGTTTCACCAGCCCGACAGGACGGGACACGCCGATCAACAGCGGCCTTGGCGCCGCCGTCATCTTCGAGCAGCCGAAACTGCGCGTGACACTCGATGCCGGCATCCGGCTATTCGACGAGAAGCTGACGCTGGGAACGCGCGTCGTCGACGTCTCGAAGACTGTCCCTGCCCTGGGCTCGCTGCGCAGCGGCTACGAGATGCCGGGCTATCGCGTCTACGACATCTACGGATCCTATAGCTTCGACGAAGCGACCAAGCTCCGCTTCGCCGTGAACAACGTCACCGACCTCGCCTATGCGCCGGCGGTCGGCGCCAATTTCTACGCCGCGCCGGGTCGCACCGCGACGGTGTCGCTGAACTACAAGTTCTAGTAATTCCCCGCTCCATCGCCGGGGATGGGTGGCCCGCCACATGGCGGGCAAAACAAGCAGAGAAGGGTATTCAGAATGACCTTAAATATTCAGCTCACGGCTGCGAGCAGCAATCTGGCGGTTTATCTGGCGTCGTACGACGCCAACTTCACCTACAACGGGAACGGCTGGTTCTCCACCTCGTTCACCGGCCAGGATCAATGGTCGGCAGGTGTCGATACCGAAGGCACCGACAACAATCTGCCGTCCGTCATCATGAACATCCATGACTACAGCTATACGCCCGGTACATTCAACGGTGACGTGGAATCGCTCACGCTCGGGCATAATCTTGAATATGTGCCGGCCACGGATCTGTGGGTGCAAGATCAGGAACTGATCATCACCAATAGCAGTGGCTACATGCCCGTTACCACCACCTTCAATCAGGCGATCTATTCGCTATCGCATGGTGGGCTGGTCGATGGTGGGACGTTCTTCGGTCAGTCATTCGCGGGTCTGACCGACTACTTCGCCGAACAGGGCACGGGCCAGACCGGCACGACCGGCAACGACGTCCTCCTCAGCTTCGCGGGCAACGACGTGCTGAGCGGAAACGGCGCTCCATCGGTCGATACATTCCGCTGGAGCGCTGATTATTACGATACTGCCGCGGGCACCGCTGCACAGGGCTGGGGCAACGACGTCATTACCGACTTCTTCGACGACGCCGACCAGATTCAGTTCACAGGTTTCGGCTGGGCAAATGCCGCGGCATTCCAGACTGCAGGCGGCAGCCTGTCCGGCAATGTCATCACCTATGCCGACGCGACGAACGGGCTGACCAGCACCATCACGGTGAACTTCGACGGCGGCGGCACGCTGGACTGGAGCGATATCGCCTTCGCCTAACAGGCTTCGCTGCGAACTGGCGGCCACCCAACCTGCTGACGCGACGCTGATGTCGCGTCAGCTCGTTGCATCGGGATCACCCGCAAGCTGATCACGACGCGCCGCCGGATCACGACGTCCCGACAACTCAAATTCAGAGGAACGACAATGGCACTGACCATCACCTACAGCGAAGCAAGCAGCAACCTGCCCGCTTATCTGGACAACTGGATCGACAATTTCGAATATCGCGGTACCGGAAATTTCAACGCCGTGAAGAACACCACCGACCAATGGTATGCCGGCACACGCATCGTCGGCGGCGGCGATAACGACAAGTCGTCGATCATCGTGAGCGGTGATGACTTCTCTTATACCCCGGGCGTCGTCGATGGCACGGTCACCAACCTGACACTCGGCAGCAATCTGGCTTATGTCTCATCGACCGATCTGTGGGTCCAGGATCCCGGTCTGTCGATCGGATTCAGCGGCGCAACGCTGACGCCGGCCTTCGATGCCGCGATCACCGACTTGTCGCAGAATGGCAGCCTGAACAGTCTTTACGGCTACTTTGCCGAACAGGGCACCATCCAGACCGGCACGGCCGGCGACGATGTCATGCTGAGCTTCGGTGGCAATGACAGCTTCACTGGCGATATTGGCAACGATACGCTCGTTTTCGCCGACGGATGGGCCAATGACGTCGTGCTGGATTTTCACGCGACCGCGGGCGATTTCGATGTCCTCGACCTGCAGAGCGTGACCAACATCTCGAACTATGTCGATCTGTTCTTCAACCACAGCAACTGGTGGGATCAGAGCAACGTGCTCACCATTACCGATGGCGCCAACTCGATCCAGCTCGATGGCTATGTCGGGACAGACATGCTTGGTCTGATCCTGGACGGCCACTTCACCGTCTGAGCAGAGCCGTCGTGGTGAAAGCTCCGCAGCGACGTCCGTCGCAGCCATTGGCTGCGGCGGTTGTCTCGCCATTCAAGTCCGCCGTCGCGGGGATCGCCGTGATCAGCGGCATCGTGAACGTGCTCGCGCTGACCGCGCCGCTGTTCATGCTGCAGGTCTATGACCGCGTGCTGGCCAGCCGCAGCGTTTCGACGCTGATCGGCCTCGGTGTGCTGGCGGCCACGCTCTACGCCTTTCAGTCCCTTTTCGACATCATTCGATCGCGCATTCTGCTGCGCATCGGCGAGCGCTTCGATCACCAGCTCTCCGGCCGCGTGCATGATGCCGTTGTCGGCCTGCCGCTTGAGATGCCTTTGCCTGGCGATGGCCTGCAGCCATTGCGCGATCTCGACAATGTGCGCGGCTTCCTGTCCGGCCCCGGCCCAACCGCCTTTTTCGACCTGCCGTGGATGCCGTTCTACCTCGCCATCTGTTTCGTGTTTCATGTCTGGATCGGCATCACGGCGCTCGTGGGCGCCGTCATCCTCGTATCCCTCACCCTTCTCACCAATGCCCGCTCCAGGGGAGCTGCCCGCGAGACAGTGCAACACGGCATGTTTCGCAACGCCCTGATGGAGGCCAGCCGTCGCAATGCCGAAGTGGTGCGCGCGATGGGCCTCGGCGGCCGGATGGCCGCGCGCTGGCATCGCACCAACTCGGATTATCTGGCGGCCAATCGGCGGGCTGGCGATGTGGCGGGAGGCCTCGGTGGCGTCGCCCGCGCGCTGCGTGCGCTGCTGCAGTCGACCATGCTCGGCGTCGGCGCCTATCTCGTGATCAGGCAGGAAGCCAGCGCCGGCGTGATGGTAGCGAGTTCGATCATGATGGGCCGCGCGCTTGCTCCCGTGGATCTGGCTATCTCGACATGGAAGCCGTTCCTGATGGCGCGGCAAAGTTGGGCACGACTCGATGAATTGCTGACGCGCCTGCCGGAAGCCCCGAAGGCGATGGCGCTGCCACGCGCCCATGTCGATCTGCGCGTCGAGGCGATGACCATCGCGCCGCCCGGAGAGAAACGGCCGACGGTCACGGGGCTGAGCTTTACCGTTTCCGCCGGAAGCGCTCTTGGCATCATCGGCCATAGTGGCAGCGGCAAGTCCACACTGGCACGCGCACTGGTCGGGGCCTGGCGCCCGGCCAGCGGCAAGGTGCGCATCGACGGCGCCAGCTTCGACCAGTGGGACCGCGAGATGCTCGGTCGCGATATCGGTTACCTGCCGCAGGGCGTCGAACTGTTCGATGGCACCATTGCCGAGAACATCTCCCGCTTCGAAGACGACCCGGACTCCGAGGCCATCGTCGCTGCCGCCAAGGCTGCTGGCGTGCACGATCTCATCCTGCGCCTGGACAACGGCTACCAGACGCGGATCGGCGAAGCCGGCTCTGCCCTGTCCGCCGGCCAGCGCCAGCGCATCGGGCTGGCACGCGCGCTCTATGGCGATCCATTTCTGGTCGTGCTCGACGAGCCCAATGCCAATCTCGACGTCGAGGGCGAAGCAGCAGTCATCCGTGCTATCGCCGCCATACGTGAGCGCAAGGGCATTGCCATCGTCATCGCTCATCGTCCGAGTGCGATCGGCGCCGTTGACCTCGTCTTGGTGATGGAGGGCGGTCGTGCCAAGGCATTCGGTCCGCGCGCGGACGTTCTCAGCAAAGCGCTGAAGGCTCCCGCCCCCGCAGTACACGGCAGCGGCACGACGACCAGCCATACGGCCACCGCGCGGTCTCTGGCGCCGCTGAGGGTGATCGCCAATCCCGCCGACAAGCCGGGAATGAGCACACATCCTCAAGACGATATGGGAGATCGCGATGCCCGATAGAAATGTCTCGGCGGTCTCCCACTCGATCCTACGTCACCTCGGCATCGCCACGCTGGCAGGTGTTGTGCTGGTGGGCGGCATCGGCGGATGGGCTGCGGCGACCAATCTGGCCGGCGCAGTCGTCGCCGCAGGACACTTCGTCGTGGATACCAACGTCAAGAAGGTCCAGCACCCGACCGGCGGCGTGGTCGGTGAGATTCTGGTCCGCGAAGGACAGCGCGTGATTGCAGGCGACATTGTAATGCGCCTCGACGCGACGCAGACGCGCGCCAATCTCGCCATCGTAACCAAACGGCTCGACGAATTCGCAGTGCGACGGGCGCGGCTCCGCGCCGAGCGCGACGAGGCCGGCGTCATCGCCTTCCCCGACGAGATCAGATCGCGCGCCTCCGATCCGGAGATCGCGCAGCTCATGGCAGGCGAGAACAGGCTGTTCGAACTGCGCCGCGATGCCCGCCTGGGCCAGAAGGCGCAGCTTCGCGAACGCGCGCTTCAATACGGCAAGGAAGTGCGCGGCCTCGTGGCTCAGGAGGAAGCGAAAATTCGCGGCATCGGTCTGATCCAACGCGAACTGAGAGGCGTGCGCGAACTCTGGGAGAAAGGGCTGGTACCCATTCAGCGGATGATGGCGCTGGAACGCGAAGCGGCAAACCTTGACGGCGAACGCGGCCGGCTCGTCGAAGCGCAGGCGCAATCCGGCGGCAAGATTTCCGAAACACAGCTGCAGATGATTCAGGTCGACCAGGATCTCCGCAGCGAAGTCGCCAGCAGCCTGCGCGACATCGAGGGCCAGACGGCGGAATATGTCGAACGGAAGGTGACTGCAGAAGATCAGCTCAAGCGGATCGATATTGTCGCGCCGCAAAGCGGACTGGTCCACGAGCTCGCGGTTCACACCGTTGGCGGCGTGATTTCGCCGGCCGACACGGTCATGCTGATCGTACCCGACAGCGACAGGCTGGCACTTGAAGTACAGATCAACCCGCAGGACATCGACCAGATACGGCTCGGCCAGCCAGCCGTGCTGCGCATGTCGGCCTTCAACCAGCGTACCACTCCCGAACTGAACGGCAGCGTCAGCCGCATCGCCGCCGACCTGACGCTGGATCAGAAGTCCGGGCTTTCCCATTACATCGTGCGGATCACCATCCCGCCGCAGCAACTGGCGCGCCTCGGTAAACTCGCTTTGGTTCCGGGGATGCCTGCGGAAGCCTTCATTCAGACCGGCGAACGCACAGTCCTCTCTTTTCTGGTCAAGCCCATCGGCGACCAGATTGCACGATCATTTCGCGAGGAATAGCCGGTTCAAGTCGAGGTCACCCCCTGCGCATGGGGCTGGGATACGGCTTCGCCGACTTCGCGCCGTCACGCCAGCGACCCGGCGCTATTCCGGTCACGCGCTTGAACGCGCGATTGAAGGCCGCTTCGGAGTCGTAGCCGACATCGCTGGCGATGACAGCAAGACTGTCGCTACCCGTTCGCATGCGCTCCGCTGCCAACTGCATCCGCCAGCTGGTCACATATTCGATCGGAGCCTGGCCCAACACCTCGTTGAAGCGCTCGGCGAGCACCGTGCGCGACGTACCACATTCGCGGGCCAGATCGTCGACCGTCCAGCGATGACCGGGATTTCCGTGGACATGCCACATCGCACGCCCGAGCACGGGATCGTTCAGCGCGGCGAACCAGCCGTGTGCACTTGGCGGCAATCCCGCGGCGTAGCGACGCAGCACCTCGACGAACAGCAGCTCCATCAGCCGGCCTAGCATGATCTCACTGCCGGGCGTCGCATCTTCGGTCAGTGAGAGAATTTCGCGCACCGTCGTGGCGAGAACCGCACTCACCTTGTCGTCGCCGGCGCGATCGATCAGCATCGGCGGCAAGGTCCGAAAGACCGGAGAATGCAGCAGCTCCGACGATTCGATGAAGCCGCAGACCATGCGGGTCTCCCGCCCTCCGCCGCCATGCTCGATCGTCCACATGCCGGATAGTGGACCGGCCCGCACCAGTTCCATCGCGGAACACAACTCCGCACCGTCGCCGCTGTAGAACCTGTGCGTGTCGGCAAACGGCATCAGCAGAATGTCGCCCGCGGCAATGGTGCCTCGCTCGCCACTGGCGAGTTCAACGGTGCATTCGCCCGCCGCGATCAAATGAAAAATGCTGACATGGCGCAAATGCGCCATCGGAGTGCGTTCGTCGAAATGTTTCGGGCTAATGAGGCCGAAGGGCTCGGTCAGGCTGGCGTTCAGAAATACCGATCCGCTGAGCCGGATCGACCGCAGCATATCTGCGAGCAAATCCCCACCGCGATCAATATCCGGCGTCGCTGCAAATGATGGCGGTGTCTCGATCATGCGAGGTCCTGAACCTCCGACCATCGTCCGCTGCCCCAACCATGCGCGGCATGTGGCGCATTGTATCCGATGGAGACGATGATGATCAAGAAACGGCTATCCAAAGCCGCCGATCGTAGCTTCCGCTTGATTGCAGCACTGTTGATGCGGCGCGCCATTGCGCGGCTGATCAACATCGACGACAGATCGCTATCCAAGGCAGGATTATCACGTGCCGCGGTGGCCGAGTTCCTCGAGAGTCCGCTTCGAACCGACCCGCACCGCTTCTTCAGTAGCAAGCATGCGCAGCACGATGTGCAAGACGTCGATACCGCACGCGCGTCGATTCAAGTCTCGCTGGCTCAACCGGATCCGATTCATTGTCCCTCAGATGACTCGATCGCCTTCGACAACCATCGCGCGCAGATTGGTACGCTGCACCGGGAAACCATCATGCGTGCGATCCGACAAATGGCGAGCTTCCGCATGCGAATCCTGACGGCCGGCGTGCTCGTCGCCGTCGGCGCCCTGAGTGCCTGCTCCGGCAGCCTGCCCAATCACGATGCGGCACAAGTCCGCCGTAATCACCCCGCGCGCTGTCAGCTGCGGCCGAATCTCATTCGTCTATCGCCGATCATGCCGTCGAGCGAGCGCGTGGCCGAGGCATCCCTCCTCCCCAGGCAGCCGCGCGCCAGGCAACCCGAAGCGCGCGCGGGTCCTCCAGGACGGGCCGGCTGAGACAACGCTTACGCTTGGTTCAAATCGACAAGACAACCAGCAAAGGATAGTTCCATGACCCGCTACATTGCACTCATCTACGGGCTCGTGTCCTACGCGATCTTCTTTATCACGATCCTTTACGCCATCGGTTTCGTCGACGGAATGATGGTACCAAAAGACATCAATGCCGGAACGCAAGTTCCGTGGCTGGAAGCTGTGCTCGTCAATCTCGCCCTGATGTCGCTGTTTGCAATCCAGCACAGCGTCATGGCGCGGAAGTCGTTCAAACACTGGTGGACGCAATATGTCCCGGCTTCGGTCGAGCGTAGCACCTATGTGCTGTTCGCCAGTCTGAGCCTTCTGCTGCTGTTCTGGCAGTGGCGCCCGATGCCGGCGATCGTCTGGCAGATCAACAATCCGCAACTGGCCATGGCCATGACAGGGCTTTCCCTGTTCGGATGGGTTCTCGTCTTCACCAGCACCTTCCTGATCAACCATTTCGAGTTGTTCGGAGTGCAGCAGGTGGTGCAGAATCTGTCTGATCAGAAGCCGTCAGCGCCGGTGTTTCGCACACCGCTTTACTACAAGCTTGTGCGCCACCCGATCTATCTCGGCTTCATCATCGCCTTCTGGGCGACACCGATGATGACGGTCGGGCATCTGTTGTTCGCGGCCGTCACCACCGCCTACATCTTCGGCGGGATCTTTCTGGAAGAACGCGATCTGGTCGAGTTGTTCGGCGACGACTATCGCCGCTACCGCGATCGGGTGTCGATGATCCTGCCATGGCGCAAATCAGAGCGTCCGCCTGCGCAGAGGCACGCCAATCCGTTCGGGCTCAGCGGCGAGCGATAGGACACAAAATGGAAACGCCGGATCGCGTGCACCGCGATCCGGCGGTTTTTTTCTTGCTGGTCGATCAGTTCGGCCGCTTGCGCTTATGCGCGAACGGGTTCGCCTTCTCGCGCAACGTGATGCGGATCGGCGTGCCCGGCAGGTTGAAGGCCTCGCGCAGCGTATTGGTGAGATAGCGCAGATAGCTCGTCGGCACCGCATCGGCGCGCGAGCAGAACACGATGAAGCTCGGTGGACGTGCTTTCGCCTGGGTGACGTAGTTCAGCTTAAGCCGGCGACCCGATACCGACGGCGGCGGATTCTTGTCGATCGCATCCTCGAACCAGCGATTGAGGCCTGCGGTGGGAATGCGGCGATTCCAGACCGCGTAGGAATCCTGTATCGCCTTCATCAGCCGTTCGACGCCCTCGCCCATCAGCCCGGAGATCGCTACGACCGGCACCCCCCTGATCTGCGGCAACAAGTGATCGGCATCGGTGCGCAGCGCTCCAATCAGGCCGCCTTGCTTTTCGACGAGATCCCATTTGTTGACCGCTATCACCAGCGCGCGTCCCTCGCGCTCAACCAGATCGGCAATGCGCAGATCCTGTTCCTCGAACCTGTTCTGCGAGTCCATCATCAGCACGACGACTTCGGCGAAGCGCACCGCGCGCAGCGTGTCGGCGACGGAGAGCTTCTCCAGCTTCTCCTCGATGCGTGAACGACGGCGCAAACCGGCGGTATCGAAGATGCGGAAGTCGCGGCCCTTGTAGTTGAGCTCGACCGAGATGCTGTCGCGGGTGGTGCCGGCCTCCGGCGAGGTCAGCAGGCGCTCTTCGCCGAGCAGATAGTTGATGGTCGTCGACTTGCCGGCATTGGGGCGGCCGACGATAGCAACGCGGATCGGCCGCGTCTCGATTTCTTCTTCGGGAATGATGACGTCGTCATCGTCGAATTCTTCCGGCTCTTCGACCGGCTCCGGCATCAGCACGCGCAGCGCGTCATAGAGTTCGCCCAAGCCTTCACCGTGTTCGGCCGAGATCTGGATCGGATCGCCGAGACCCAGCGCATAGGATTCCATCGCGCCGACCTCGCCGTGCTTGCCCTCGCTCTTGTTGGCGAGCAGCAGCACCGGCTTGTTGGCGCGGCGCGCGAAATCCGCAAAGGCGCGGTCGTTCGGCGTCAGACCCATGCGCGCATCGATGACGAAGAACAGCGCGTCTGCCAGCGCAATCGCCGTCTCGGTCTGCTCCTGCATGCGCGCGGTCAGCGAGCCCTTCGGGCCTTCATCGAGACCGGCGGTGTCGACCAGCGTGAATTCGAGATCACCAAGCTTGCCCTCGCCCTCGCGGCGGTCGCGGGTGACACCGGGGGTGTCATCGACCAGCGCAAGCTTCTGCCCGACCAGACGGTTGAACAGCGTGGACTTGCCGACATTGGGTCGGCCGATGATGGCAATGGTATAGGACATAGGTGATCCGTGCGCCCTTTACGGACAGCCTGTCAATGAGAGGGCGCGCGAACTCAGCGCGAGAAACTACCCGACGGCACTGGTGCCGGGAATGGTGTGGTGGCCTGCTGGGCCGGCGCGGCCGTGGTGGCTGCTGCCGGCTCGTCCGGCGGCGGCGCGGTGGTGCTGCGGCGGCGAGCGACCTTCTTGCCTTGCGGCGGCGGCGGCGCGGCAGCCGTGCTGCCTTCCTCTGTCGGCGCGGCATCCGGATCGGCGGGAGCTGCGCTGTCCTGACGGACGGTGCCGACCTGAACAGAGCCACGGCTCTTCGCCTTGCGGCCCTTCGGCTCTGGCGCGCCCGGCGGCGGCTGCAGTGGGGCGGCTGCGACGGGCGCAGCCTCCTGCGCGCGCTGGCGCTCGACATTCTCCTTGTAGAGATCGCGCGGCACGCCCTGCTCAAGACCGGGGACGCCGTCGGGGAACACCGGCTTGCGGTCGCCGGGCAGCTTCTTCTTGGTGTCGAGGAAGTCGAGCATGTCGGACGGGTCCCAGCCGGTCATGCTGCCGCAGCCCGAGAGCGCGCTGGACAGCGCGATCAGGACGGCGGCGGAAACGAGGCGTTGCATCGGGCGCATGGACGACTTCTCACTCAACTCGTGATCTGAACGATCGGCTTCAGGTCAGCTTTAATTCGGCTCTTGTCTTGCTCAGCTTTTTGCTGCGGGCGGCAGCAGCGCCTGCAACGCTTCGGCGCGGGTGCGCAGGCTCGCCGGCGTCTCCGCGTCGTTGGACATCATGTCCAGCCACTGCCGCGTCGCCACGGCGTTGTTGGCCTTCCATGCCGACAGCGCCAGCAGCTCGCGCGCCGAATGGCGATAGGTGCTAGTATTGGTCGTCGCTGGCTCCAGGCGGGTCTGCATCGCCTCATAGGGCGTGGTCTCCAACAGCAGGCTGCCGGCGCGAATACGCGCGAGATCCTGCTCAGGTGCTGGAACGGTGCGGTCTGCGACAATGTCGTCATAGAGCTTCACTGCGGCCTGCGGGTCGCGCGAAGCAGCCTCAGCAGCGGCGCGCAGACGCGCCAGCGTGCGGTAGCCGGACGGCGCCTCGGCGGCGAGCTTGGTGAAGGCGGCTTCCGCCTCGGCATGCTTGTTCTGCTCGGCCAGCTCGACCGCGCGGTCGAACGCCGCACCGGCCACGGCGGCCTTCTTGGCCTCAAGATAGCTGTAGCCACGCCAGCCACCGACGCCGACCACGATCAGAATCGCGACTGCGATGATCAGGAGCGAATACTTCTCCCAGATCTTCTTGAGCTGCTCGCGACGCAGGTCTTCGTCGACTTCATTAAATAATTCAGACACTTAAAGGTATCCTGTCCCCGATGGGCCGCGCTCACCCCGAGCGGCGCCGGGCATATACGCTCCGGCATGGCGGCGGCGATACCCTAGCGTTATGGCGCTGGCAAGGCAAAGCCAGCGCGATCAAAGCGTTATCCCGAAATGCTTAATTTCGAACGATGCCTTTTAGGCCCGTCAGTTCATGCCGCCGGCGCCGCCGCTGGTGCGCCCATTGGCATTGGCCCCGGCGCTGTTATCGCCGAAGGCCGAATTGGCATTGTTACCGCCCAGCGCCGCATTGCCGCGGGTGTCGTTAAGCGGGTTTGCGACCGGACGCGGCTCCTCGACACGATAATGGGGCTTCCGCTCCTTTTTGGCCGGATCGGCGTGGGAAACCGCGGGAAGCAACGCCAAAACGGCGACAAAGCTCAGCAACTTCAAGGCCTTCATCATCAACATCCTTCGCATTGCCCCTGCTCTTTCAACCCCGGCCGGGCCGCAAAATTCCCGCCGAAATCCTGCGTCCGTCTTGCGTCAAACCTGCGTCAGCCCTTCGGCTTGCCGCCATAGACATGTTCGGGCCCCGGAAACGCCCGCGAACGCACATCGGTTGCATAGCCCTCGATGGCCGCCTCGATCATCGGTCCGAGATTGCCATAGCGCTTGACGAATTTAGGCACCCGTGCCGACAAGCCGAGCATGTCTTCGAGCACCAATACCTGACCGTCGCAAGCCGGGCTCGCGCCGATGCCGATGGTCGGGATCGGAATCGTCTCGGTGATCTTTCGCGCAAGTGGTTCGGCGACCGCTTCGATGACGACGGAGAACGCGCCGGCTTGCGCGATAGCAATCGCATCGTTCTGGATCGGCCCCGGCACGTTCTCACCGCGCGCAATCGCTTCGGCCTCTTCCTTGCCCTGCGAGCGGAACGAACCGAGCGCTGCGATCGACTGCGGCGTCAGGCCGATATGCGCCATCACGGGGATGCCGCGCTCGGTGAGGAACGCAATGGTCTCGGCCATGCGGGCGCCGCCCTCAAGCTTCACGGCGCCGCAATGGGTCTCTTTCAGAATGCGCGCGGCGGAATGAAACGCCTGCTCTTTCGACGCTTCATAGGAGCCGAACGGCATGTCGACGACGACCAGCGACTGCTTGGAGCCGCGCATCACCGCGTGGCCCTGCAGGATCATCATGTCGAGCGTCACGGGGATCGTGGTCTCAAAACCGTGCATGACATTGCCGAGCGAGTCGCCGACGAGGATCACGTCGCAATAGCGATCAACCAATGAGGCCGTATGCGCATGATACGAGGTGAGCATCACGATCGGCTCGCCGTTCTTGCGCGCGAGAATATCTGGTGCCGTCTTGCGCTTGATGGCCGACTGAACTGACATGAACTTAAGCTCCGAACACGGGAACGCCGATCACCACCGGATGGAAGGCGAAACCCAAAGCGATATAGGCGACGATGCCGACCGCGACCGCAATCGCGTCATTCATCGGACCGCCCACCGGGATCGGCGGACCGCCGGCATCGGCGCGATGCTTCAGCGAAATGCGATCAATCACCGCCCAGGCCAGGAACGATCCGAACAGGATGATCGAGCCGAGATCACCATTGGCGAGCAGATGTGCGGCGGCCCACAGCTTGATGCCGGCGAGCATCGGATGTTTCAGCGTGGTGTAGATGCGGCCGCGGATATAGGACGCGGTGACCATGATAACCGCCGGCAGCATCAGCGCGACGGTGATGTGCTTCATCGCCAGCGGCGGCGTCCAGACATTGATCCAGCCAGTCGCGCGATATTGCGCGAAGCCCCAGATGATCAGCGCGAGGCCGACGGCGGAGATCAGCGCAAAGCCGAGCTTGTAGACGCTCTCGCCCAGACGCGCGATCAACTGCGCGCGCGCCTCGCGCCTGATGATGAACAGGTGAATGCCGAGAAACAGCACGAGGCCGAGGATCATCACGATCAGTCCCATGATGTCCAGTCCTCTCGCCCGGGCGGTTGCGTGCCGGATGGGTTGCCCGCCCTGAAATTCCCACTATGGTCCCGCCCGGCCAGCGGATTTTAGCCGCCTTTGGCGCCGGTCAGACGGCTTCCGGGTATCACTTTTCAGGGGACGCACGCAATGCTGCGAAACGACACGACATCTGACCGCTTTCGCCTTGCGCTCGCAGCGCTGTTGTTCGCAACGCTGCCCTTCGCAGCGCACGCGCAGACACCCGTCTGGCCGCCCAAGCTGGTGCGCATCATCGTGCCATTCGGCGCCGGCGCGAGCCCGGACATCGTCGGCCGCGTGCTCGCCGACAGTCTGCAGGCGCGGCATCCCGGCACCAATTTCGTGGTGGAGAATAAGCCCGGCGCCTCCGGCAATATCGGCACCGACGCCATCGCCAAATCCACGCCTGACGGTTCGACCATCGGCATCTCGCTCGGCGGCCCGCTCGCCATCAACACGCTGCTGTTTGCCAAGCTGTCCTACAATCCCGACACCGACATCGCGCCGATCACTTTGCTGACGCAGCTCCCGAGCGTGCTCGCGGTGCCGACCAGCCTCGGCGTCAATACGGTCGCGGAATTCCTCGCCAAGGCCAAAGCCGATCCGAAGGGCCTCGGCTACGGCTCCATCGGCGTCGGCACGCTGTCGCAGCTCTGCATGGAAGCGATCGCGCAGAAGGCCGGCGCCAACATGGTGCACATCCCCTACCCGTCGTCCCCCGCAGCAACCACCGCGCTGATCCGCGGCGATGTGCAGGTCGCGTGCCTCCCCGCCATCGGCGTGACGCCGCAGCTCGCCACCGGCGCCGTGAAGATCCTCGCCGTCACCACCGCGAAGCGTTCGCCGTTCCTGCCGGATGTGCCGACGCTCACCGAGAGCGGCATCGACGTGCAGTCCGACGCGTGGAATGCGCTGGTCGGTCCGGGCGGGCTGTCGAAGGATGTGGTGGCGACGATCAATGCCGAAGTGACGCAGACACTGGCCGAGCCGGCCGTGATCGAGAAGCTGAAGCTGCAGCTCATCACGCCGTCACCGACCACGCCGGATCAGCTCCGCAAGCGCATGGCCGACGAGAAGGCACTGTGGGCGGAGGTCATCAAGGCGGCGAAGATCAGGATCGATTGAGGGACGTCCTAACCTCTCCCCGCCCCGCGCGAAGCCAAGCTTCGCTAGGCGGGGCGAGGTAAGAAAGACCCTCACACGAACCGGCAGTTTCGCGCGGTTTGCGCCATACCGGACGACGACGAGGTCGGAAGGCTGTAGCTCGCCTCGCTCGGCGTTTGGCCGCGTGCGGGGATGATCACCGTGCCGTGGTCCTTCACCGAGCCCTTGGCGTTGGTGACCGTGACGTCGATGCCGCAGGCGATCTTGCGGGCGCAGTTGTTCTCGAAATCCATCTTGAACGAATACTTGCCGTTGTCCTGCCAGAACCCGACATACTTGTCGCCGACGCAGGCCTTGGCTTCCTCGGTCCAGTTGTCGGGCTCGGGCCAGAACAACAGCGCGCTGCCGCCGGTGAGCGCACCGACGGCGCCAACAATCGTCGCAATCAATACGAACCTGCGTCCAAACATCGCCGCCTCCGAAGTGGTTTCCCCTTCGTCGCGGCGACAGACGCAGCGGTTCACGCCATACGCTACTTCCCAGACTGCTTCTGCAGCTCCCGGTTATCGACATAGCGGATCATGATCGGCCGGCCGGCGATCGCGCCGCCGAGGCCCTTGGTCAGCTTAAGCGGCAGGCAGCCATCGAGCGAACCGTCGATGGCCTTGAGATAGGTGCCGCGCGCGTCCTGCGGCGCATCCTTGCTCGCGAATGTTACGCGCGGCGGCGCAATCGGCCTGCCCGCCGTGTTGAACGAGAACATCACCGACATCTGCATGCCCTCACGCGCAACGTCCGTCGCGGGCGGCGACCAGCACGACCGCAAGGCTGCGAACAGGTCGCCGATCGTATCGAGATCGTGATCGGGCCGGCGGTAGAGAGCTTGCTGATCGCCCGGCGGCACGCTTAGCACCGTGACCTGCAGGTTTTGGCCGATCGGATAATCGATTTCGGGAATGCACGGCCCATGATCGAACACGCTGCAGGTTGACGGTGTGCATGGCTCGCCATCGAGCACGCTGCACGGCCTATGCGAAAAAGGCACTGCATCACCGGCGCGGAGCCGCCGCGCCTCCGCCTGGCCGGCGAATGCCACCAGAACGCCGGCGATCAACAGCAACGTGAGGTTCCGTGTCATTCGGACACCCTTGCAAATGCGCCCTCACCTGAAATGATACAGGCGTGTGGCGTCATCAAGATCGGGATGGGTCACAACCGCACGAGCACACCAACAAACGGAACGCCGGCCGAACGACCGATTGCAGACATTGTTGTGCCTGCGCGCAGCCCGGCACCACACGTCGTCATCATCACACCCCAACCTCAGGAGACCGACATGAGCAGTCCCCAGGTGCATCGTGATACTTCCGTCACCATGAAGCTCGAAATCGTCGTCATTCCCGTGTCGAATGTCGATACGGCCAAGAGTTTTTACGCAAACCTCGGCTGGAGGCTCGACGCCGACTTCGTGGTCGGCGACGACTATCGCGTGATCCAGTTCACGCCGCCGGGGTCGGGTTGCTCGGTCATCTTCGGCAAGAACGTCACTGCCGCAACGCCCGGTTCGGCGCAGGGTCTGTATCTGATCGTCTCCGACATCGACGCGGCCCGTGCGGACCTGCTCGGCCGCGGCGTCAAGGTGAGCGACGCGTTCCACGCCGGAGATGTCAATGTCGGGCCGGATGAGCCCTATTTGTTCGGGCGACTTCGGGTGAATGGCCCGGATCCCGCGCGCACCAGCTATCGCTCCTTCTCATCATTCAGCGACCCGGACGGCAACGGCTGGCTGTTTCAGGAGATCACCGCGCGACTGCCCGGCCGTGTCGATGCGAGTGCCACGACGTTCAACTCCTCTGCTGACCTTGCAGCCGCCTTGCGACGGGCGGCGGCCGCGCATGGTGAGCACGAGAAGCGCACTGGCGGCCAGCATGACGAGAACTGGCCGGACTGGTATGCCGACTATATCGTGCGTGAGCAGAGCGGCGAGTCGTTGCCGACATAGCGGCCGCCTCGCACGGCCCATGGAATACATCGCAACTGAATCGTCTGACGCAAAGCTGGATAACCCCACCCTATCTTTGCCGAACCGAACTCGACGTCAGAGGCGGGCACTGTCCTGGCTCTGCAACTGCGGGAGCGCGTATCCGGATCCGGCGACAGGCGCGTCGGCGGAGGCGCTCGATAGCGCATGGGAGATCGTGCGGTTGCGGCCGGTCCGCTTCGCTTCGTAAAGTCGCCCATCGACCCGCTTGTACAGGCTCTGCCAGCTATCTCCCGGCCGCAGCGTCCCCACGCCGAAGCTCGCAGTGACCTGCCTCGCTCCCCCCGGGACCGCAAAGCTGTTCTGCTCGATCGCGATCCTCAACCGTTCGGCATAATCAACCGCTTCCTGTTCGTCCGTATCCGGAAGGAATACCGCAAATTCCTCGCCGCCCAGCCGCCCGACGATGTCGCGTTTGCGCGACGCGTTGCGCAGCATGCGCCCCACCTCCCCAAGGACATCGTCTCCGACGTCATGACCGAGGGTGTCGTTGATGCTCTTGAAGTTGTCGATGTCGCACAAGGCGAGCGCAGCACGGCTCGGTCCGTGTTTGCGCAGATGGGCGGATACCCGTTCCTGAAAGCCGCGCCGGTTCAGAATGCCGGTCAACAGATCGAGATCGCGTTCGCGACGGAGATCGTCGATCATGTCGGACACCGCCGCGGCGAGGATGGCCAGCGCCAGGCCGGCGCCGAGCACGGCGAGCGAAAGCTGGAGTGCTTGCCAGAACATCGAATTGGCGAAAGCGGTTCTGTCGACCGGCATGGAAAATCCGACCGTGAGCAGGGTTCGCGGAAAAAAGTGCACCCCAAACAGCAACAGCACCCAGAACAGAGCCCGGTCGACAGTCCGCCCGCGCGCCAAAGCGGTGAGCCGCCACGCTGCGATCACCATCAGGAGGCCGTAGCCGAAATTCTGGATGTAGACCCGGGCGACGAGATTACGGTCGATATAAAAGAAATAGGCGAATAGCAGGACGAAGACGGCCAGGATCGCCATATCGATGATTGGGCCGAACGGCTTGCCCGAACGCAGCAGGATGCCCTCCACGGCGGCGATCACCGCTGACGTGTAAAGCGCGCCCGAGACGATGGCGTTGGGCCCCGCGCCGGGCGGCCAACTCAAAATCTGCGACATCGCACCGAGGGCAAACAGGACGCACGCGCCGGCCAGCAACAGCAGGTAGTTGCGCTTCTTCTCGACGAGCCACGCGCAGACGAAGGCAGCTCCGAAGACGAACAATATTCCCGGTGTTATCAGTTGGAGCGTAGTCTTGACGATGACCCCATCCATCTCGCTCAAACTTTCCAATAGGCCAGGCCGTCGTGATGCACGACCCGGGCATCAGTGCCTCGTAGCCAAAGAACACTATCAAATTTGACCGGAAATGCCTCAAATGCGAGTCGATTGACGGGAACGGGGTTCCTCACGCCCCGACGTCAGACGCCGCGAATGCATCGTCAGCCGCCTGGCTCACAAGGGAAGATGGATGCCCGGGTCATCTCGCGAAGCCGCGCTTCGCGAGGCCAAGACGTGGAGAGAGTTTATCGCTCAATTCATACGTCATACGCGGGCTTGACCCGCGTACCCATCTTCCCCGACAAAGCCTCAACACACAATAAGCAGCGCCGTTGCGCGCTCATCAAAACAAGACCGTTCACAACTGCACGAACAAACCGCGGAGGAACTGCCAGCCATGACCACACCCAAGACACCGACGCATCCGTTCGAGCGCAGCCATTCTATTGTGATCGCGGCTGCGCCCGAAGCCGTGTTCGATTACGTCACCAATCCGAAATCATGGCCGCAATGGCTGCCCTCCTCGCACGACATCGAGTGCGAGGATCGCCCGATGCGCTTCGGCGACACGTTTCACGAACACTGGTCGACGCGGTCGGGCCCGGTCGCGCTGGACTGGCTGGTAATCGCCTGCGAGCGTCCGCGACTCTGGATCGGCCTGACGCATATGAGCGTCACCGGCCCAATCGTCGTGCAATATGTGTGCGATGTGGTGGATGGCGGGACGAAGTTCACCCGCACGGTACGCAATCCGGCACGGCCGAAGGCACCGACCGCGGAGATGATTGCGCGGATCGATGAGGAAGCGGAGTTGGGGCTGGCGAATATCAAGAGGATCGTGGAATTCGGCACCTGAGGCTGCGGCCTGAAGGCCGCACAAACTTCATATCCACTTCAAAACAACTATGTTGGGGCAGCGACCGATTGGGTTGCTTCATCCCACAAGATTTGCTGACACGCCTAGCGCGCAGGAATCTTTCTTTAAGAGTTCAGCGATACGGTTCACTCAAGCGGTTCATGTATTGCGTACCGCTAGCAGGTCAAGATCCGCCGGAGCGACCCGGCGGATCGTCCTGGCTCTGTCGGGAGACAGCTGCATCGGCCTACGAAAGGCCGAGGTCCAACGCGTCGTCCCTCACCCCTGCTTCTTCACGTCCTTGATGTCCGAGAACACAATCCCTTCGGCGCGCTCCTTCGTATAGTTCAGATAGAAGTCGTTCTTCGCCAGGAACACCGGATCGCCGTCGACGTCATCCGCGACGCCGGAGTTGTTGTTGGACATGAAGGCCTCAAGCTTCTTCTTGTCCTCCGACGAGATCCAGCGCGCCAGCGAGAATTCCGAGACTTCAAAACTCACGGGCAACTGATATTCCGCATCGAGCCGCGCCTTCAGCACGTCGAGCTGCAGCGGGCCGACGACACCGACCAAAGCCGGCGCGCCGTCGCGCGGGCGGAACACCTGGACGACGCCCTCTTCCGACATCTGCTGCAAAGCTTCCTTCAGCTTCTTCGCCTTCATCGCATCGCCGAGACGCACACGTCTCACGATTTCAGGCGCGAAGGACGGCACGCCGATGAAGGTGATGTCCTCGCCATCGGTCAGCGTGTCGCCGATCCGCAGCGTGCCGTGATTGGGAATGCCGACCACGTCGCCGGCATAGGCCTCGTCTGCAATGGCGCGGTCCTGGGCGAAGAAGAACTGCGGCGACGACAACGACATGTTCTTGCCGGTGCGCACCAGCTTGGCTTTCATGCCGCGCGTGAGCTTGCCGGAGCACAGCCGCGCAAACGCAATGCGATCGCGATGGTTGGGATCCATGTTCGCCTGGATCTTGAACACGAAGGCAGACATCCGGAGCTCGTCGGCCTCGACCTTGCGCAAATTAGATTCCTGCGCGCGCGGCGATGGCGCAAACCGTCCGAGACCTTCGAGCAGATCGCCGACGCCGAAATTGCGCAGCGCACTGCCGAAATAGACCGGCGTCATATGGCCCTCGCGGAACGACTGCAGATCGAACGGTTTCGAGGCTTCCTTCACCAGCGACAGTTCTTCGGTGATCTCGTTGACATCGAGATTGGCATTGCGCCCGGCGAGATCGGCAATCGCAATCTTCTCGGCTGCGCCGGTCTTGGCGCCGCCGCCCTCTAACAGGCGGATGCCACCGGTCTCGATATCATAAGTGCCCATGAAATCGCGGCCGCGGCCGACCGGCCAGTTGATCGGCGTGGTGTCGAGCGCCAGCGTCTTCTCGATCTCGTCCAGGAGATCGAACACATCGCGGCTCTCGCGGTCCATCTTGTTGACGAAGGTGATGATCGGGATGTCGCGGAGACGACAAACCTCGATCAGCTTCAGCGTCCGCGCCTCGATGCCCTTCGCGGCGTCGATCACCATCACGGCAGAGTCGACCGCGGTGAGCGTGCGATAGGTGTCCTCCGAGAAGTCTTCATGGCCCGGCGTGTCGAGCAGGTTGAAGACGTGGCCCTGGAATTCGAAGGTCATCACCGAGGTGACGACGGAGATGCCGCGGTCGCGCTCGATCTTCATCCAGTCAGAACGCGTGTTGCGGCGCTCGCCCTTGGCCTTGACCTGGCCGGCGAGATTGATGGCGCCGCCGAACAGCAGCAGCTTTTCGGTCAGCGTGGTCTTGCCGGCGTCAGGATGCGAGATGATCGCGAAAGTGCGGCGGCGGGCGACCTCAGTGGCAAGCGGGGAACGCGCGGCTGAGTCGGCGGAAAGGGCGATATCGGACATAAACGTGCCTGTGGCAGGGAAAACGGGCGCAATCAAGGGATTTTGGGCGGGAAACTGGCCGAAGTGGCGACCATCGGCCGCGTTGCGATCCGGCTGCGTGGGTCCCATATAACCCCTGCGAGGACGACCTCCAAATCATCATCATCCGGCAAAGGGAAACCTTTGCTTGCAGGGACGGCCCTGTACTTTCATCAGGAGGCCGTTCCATGGCTTGGTTGTTGCTGTTCATCGCGGGTTTGCTCGAAGTCGGCTGGGCCGTCGGGCTCAAATATACCGAAGGCTTCACCCGCCTCGTCCCCTCCGTCCTTACCTTGATCAGCATGACTGCGTCCGTCGGCATGCTCGCACTCGCCCTCAAGGAACTGCCGATGGGAACCGCCTATGCGGTGTGGACCGGCATCGGCGCGGTCGGCACCGCAGCGCTGGGCATGTACCTGTTCGGCGACCCAGCGACGGTGGCGCGGATCACCTGTATCGGGCTGATCGTGGCGGGCATTGCCGGGCTGAAGCTGGTGTCATGACCTGCGTCAGATAAAGCTCAGATGCAGCAGCTTCACGATCCACCAGGTCGCGGCGGCGACGATCGCCGCGGCCGGGATCGTGATCACCCAGGCATAGACGATCGAACTCGCCACGTTCCAGCGCACCGCTGACACACGACGTGCAGCACCGACGCCGACGATCGCGCCGGTGATGGTGTGGGTCGTGGAGACTGGCACGCCGAGGAATGTCGCTGCGAATAGCGTCGCCGCGCCGCCGGTTTCCGCGCAGAAGCCCTGCATCGGCGTGAGTTTGGTGATGCGCAGGCCCATGGTGCGGACGATGCGCCAGCCGCCCATCAGCGTGCCCAGGGCCATCGCCGCCTGACACGACAGCACGACCCAGAACGGCACCGAGAACTCGGTGCCGAGGTGGCCCTGCGAGTACAGCAGCACCGCGATGATGCCCATGGTTTTCTGCGCGTCGTTGCCGCCATGGCCGAGCGAATAGAGCGAGGCCGAGACGAACTGCAGAATGCGGAAGGCGCGGTCCACGGCGAAGGGTGTCGAGCGCACCGAGGCCCATGACACGATGGCCACCAGCACCAGCGCTAGCAGGAATCCCACCAGCGGCGACAGCACGATCGCCAGCAGCGCCTTGGACAGTCCGGTCCACAAGGCTGCCGAGAGTCCTGCCTTGGCGACGCCTGCCCCGAGCAAGCCACCAATCAGCGCATGCGACGAGCTCGAGGGAATGCCGAGGCCCCAGGTGATCACGTTCCAGACGATGGCGCCCATCAGGGCCGCAAAGATCACGGCGGGATCGATGACGCTCGGCTCGATGATCCCGGTGCCGATGGTGTTGGCGACATGCAGGCCGAACACCAGGAAGGCGATGAAGTTGAAGAATGCCGCCCACAGCACCGCATATTGCGGCCGCAGCACGCGCGTCGAGACGATCGTCGCGATCGAATTGGCAGCGTCATGCAGGCCGTTGAGAAAGTCGAACAGCAATGCGATGGCGATGAGGCCGATCAGCACCGGAAAGGCGAGCGTGGCGTCCACCTGATGGCCCTGCCTTATACTTGTTCGATGACGATGCTGTTGATCTCGTTCGCGACGTCGTCGAAGCGGTCGGCCACCTTTTCAAGGTGCTTGTAGATCTCGGCGCCGACCACGAAATCCATGGTGTTGGCGTCGCGATGCTTGAGAAAGAGCTCCTTGAGCCCGATGTCGTGCAGATCGTCGACGCGGCCTTCGAGCTTGCCGACTTCCTCGGTGATCGCGGTGAGCAGGCCGACATTGTCGCCGATGGCGCTCATCAGCGGCACGGCGCGACCGACAAGGTTGGCACACTCCACCAGCAGCGTGCCGATTTCGCGCATCGGCGGTTCGAACTGGCGCACCTCGAACAGCATCACGGCCTTGGCCGTCTGCTGCATCTGGTCGATGGAGTCGTCCATCGCGGTGATCAGGTTCTTAATGTCGACGCGGTCGAACGGCGTGATGAAAGTGCGGCGAACGGCGGTCAGCACCTCGCGGGTGATGGCGTCGGCGTCGTTCTCGAACTGGTTGACGCGCTGGCAGTAGACCGGCGTCTCGTCGCCGCCTTCCAGCATCCCCGCAAGCGCCTTGGAGCCCTCGACCACGGTCACTGAATGGCGGGCGAACAGGTCGAAAAACCTTTCCTCCCGGGGCAGAAAGGACCGGAACCAGCGCAGCATCATCTCATCCAACTGTCAGGAAAACGCAGCGACCGGACCGCCAGATGGCGGACATGGTCCCGCGGGGCCACCGCCGGGCGGCCCTGTGTCACACGGATGTCATAAAGCATTTCCGGTCAAGGCGGGCAATCGCGCACCTTTTAGACCCGGTCATCCACCGCTTTATGACAGCCTGCTTTTCCTGAGGCAGTGCCTGGATTTAGAGCGACCGCTTGAAGTAATGCGCGATTTCGCCAATCACGCCGCGGCGGAAGGTCAGCACGCAGACCACGAAGATCACGCCCTGGATCACCGTCACCCACTGGCCGAAGCCGGCGAGATATTGCTGCATGGCGATGATCACGAAGGCGCCCACCACCGGCCCGAACAGCGTGCCGAGACCGCCGACGAGAGTGATCAGCACGATTTCACCGGACATGCTCCAGTGCACGTCGGTGAGCGAGGCGTTCTGTGCCACGAACACCTTCAGCGCGCCGGCGAAGCCCGCCAGCGTGCCGGACAGGATATAGGCCAGGAGCTTATACTGGTCGGTCTTGTAGCCGAGCGACACCGCGCGCGGCTCGTTCTCGCGAATGGCCTTCAACACTTCGCCGAACGGCGAGTTGATAGCGCGGTAGATGATCAGGAAGCCCAGCGTGAAGCCGGCCAGGATCACGTAATACAGCGTGATCGGCTTCGAGAGATTGAACAGGCCGAACAGGATGCCCTGCGGAATGCCCTGGATACCGTCTTCACCATGGGTGAATGGCGTCTGCAGATAGACGAAGTACAGGAGCTGCGACAGCGCTAGCGTGATCATCGCGAAGTAAATGCCCTGACGACGAATGGCGATCAGGCCGGTGACGACGCTGAGCGCAGCGGCGGCGACGACACCGACGACGATGCCGAGTTCGGGCGTCAGGCCCCACACTTTCAGCGCATGCGCCGTGCAGTAGCCGGCGGTGCCCAGGAACATCGCGTGGCCGAAGGACAGCAGACCACCATAGCCGATCAGGAGGTTGAACGCACAGGCGAGTAGCGCGAAGCAGAGCGCCTGCATCACGAAGAACGGATAGACGCCGGTGAGCGGTACGACCAGCAACAGCGCGGTCATGATCGCAAAGGCGACCATCTCGTCTTTGACGGTGCGACGGGGTGACGGAATGGCGTTTTCAGTGATCGTTGTCATATCAGGCAGCCCGTCCCGTCAGTCCGGAAGGTTTCACAAGGAGCACCAGCACCATCAGCACGAAGACGACGGTGTTGGAGGCCTCGGGGTAAAAATACTTGGTCAGACCCTCAATGATTCCGAGGGCGAAACCGGTGATGATGGAGCCCATGATCGAACCCATGCCGCCGATCACAACGACCGCGAACACGACGATGATCAGGTCCGCGCCCATCAGCGGGCGCACCTGGTTGATCGGCGCCGACAACACGCCGGCGAGTGCCGCTAGACCGACGCCAAGACCGTAGGTCAGCGTGATCATCAGCGGCACGTTGATGCCGAAGGCGCGGACCAGCGTCGGGTTTTCGGTGGCAGCGCGCAGGTAGGCGCCGAGCCGCGTACGCTCGATCAGGAACCAGGTCGCGATACAAACCACCAGCGAGAAGATAACGACCCAGCCGCGATAGATCGGCAGGAACATGAAGCCGAGATTCATGCCGCCCTTCAGCGCATCCGGGATCGCGTAAGGCAGGCCCGACGAGCCGAAATAATTCTGGAACACGCCCTGGATGATCAGCGCCAGACCGAAAGTCAACAGCAGGCCATAGAGATGGTCGAGATTGGCGATCCATTTCAGCATGGTGCGTTCCATCACCATGCCGAACAGGCCGACCGCCAGCGGCGCTAGGATCAGCGCCGGCCAGTAGCCGATGCCGGCCAGATTGAGCAGAAAGTATGCCGCAAACGCGCCCATCATATAGACGGCGCCATGGGCGAAATTGATGATGTTCAGCATGCCGAAGATCACGGCGAGGCCGAGACTTAACAGCGCATAGAACGAGCCGTTGATGAGTCCGACCAGCAATTGCGCAGACAGGGCCTGTAGATTGATCGACATGTTGTTCTCAACTTTTATCGCAGGAAAGTCTTGGCCCGGCAGCGCGGCGCCGCCGGGCCAACGATCTTATTTCTTCAGCAGCGCGCAGGTGCTCTTCTCGATCGGTGTAAACGCCTGATCGGCTGGCACTGTACCGGCGAGCTTGTAGAAATCCCACGGCGCCTTCGATTCCGACGGCTTCTTCACTTCGAACAGATAGCCCGGGTGAATCTTGCGGCCATTGGCTTCGATCTTGCCCTGCCCGAACAGCGGATCGTCGGTCGGCAATTCCTTCATCTTGGCAACGATCTTCGCGCCATCATGCGGATTGCTGCCGAGCGCTTCCAGCGCCTTGAAGTAGTGGATCAGGCCCGCATACACGCCCGCCTGCACCATCGACGGCGGAGCGCCATTCTTCATGCGCGCCGCGAACTTCTTGGAGAAGTCGCGGGTCTTGTCGTTCAGGTCCCAGTAGAAAGTCTCGGTGAAGCTCAGTCCCTGCGCGGTTTCGAGACCGATCGCCTTGACGTCCGTGATAAACAGCAGCAATGCCGCGAGCTTCTGACCGCCCTTGGAGATGCCGAATTCAGCCGCCTGCTTGATCGAGTTTGTGGTGTCGCCGCCGGCATTGGCCAGGCCGATGACCTTGGCCTTCGACGACTGCGCCTGCAGCAGGAAGGAGGAGAAGTCCGCGGTGTTGAGCGGATGCTTGACGCCGCCGACCACCTTGCCGCCCGAGGATTTGACGACTTCCGAGGTATCGCGCTCAAGCGCTGCACCGAAGGCATAATCGGCAGTGAGGAAGAACCAGCTGTCGCCGCCGGCCTTGACCATCGCCTGCCCGGTCGAATGGGCGAGCATGTAGGTGTCGTAGGTCCAGTGCACGGTGTTCGGCGAACACTGCGCATTGGTAAGATCCGACGTCGCGGCGCCCGAATTGATGTAGACGCCGTTCTTCTCCTTGACGATGTTGTTCACCGCCAGTGCCACGCCGGAATTCGGCACGTCGACGATGGTGTCGACCTTGTCGACGTCGAACCACTGCCGCGCGATGTTGGAGCCGATATCCGGCTTGTTCTGGTGATCGCCGGAAATGATGTCGATCTTCCAGCCCTTGGCCATCAGACCGGAGTCCTCTGCCGCCATCTGCGCAGCCAGGGTTGAGCCCGGGCCGCCGAGATCGGCATAGAGACCGGACTGATCGCTGAGTGCGCCGATCTTGACGGTTTTGTCCTGCGCCATGGCGATGCCTGCCATGGCCAGCGAAAGCGCCGTGCCGAGAAGTGCGATTGAAATCTTGTTTTTCATGACTTCCTCTCAATGATTTGGACGACGGGCTTCTAAATTAGGTCTTCTTCAAAAGCGGACAAGCGCTCTTGTCGAGTGGCGTGAAGGCCTGATCGGCAGGGATCGTCGCCACCAGCTTGTAGTAGTCCCAGGGTCCCTTCGACTCCTCGGGCTTCTTGACCTCGAACAGATAGGCCGGGTGCAGCTTGCGGCCGTTCGGCTGAATGGTGCCCTTGCCGAAGATGATGTCGTCGGTCGGGGTCGCCTTCATCTTGTCGACGATCTTCAACCCGTCATGGGAGTTGCCGCCCATCGCATCCAGCGTCTTGAAGTAATGGATCAGCGACGAATACACGCCGGCCTGCACGGTGGTCGGCATGGCCTTGTTCTTCATGCGCTCCTGGAAGCGCTTGGAGAACGACCGCGTGCCGTCATTGAGGTCCCAGTAGAAGGTCTCGGTGAAGCTCAGTCCCTGCGCAACCGGCAGACCCAGGGCATGGACGTCCGAAATGAACATCAGCAGGCCAGCGAGTTTCTGGCCCCCCTTGATGATGCCGAATTCGGAGGCCTGCTTGATCGAGTTGATGGTGTCGCCACCGGCATTCGCCAGGCCGATGACCTTCGCCTTCGAGGTCTGCGCCTGCAACAGGAACGACGAGAAGTCCGCGGTGTTCAGCGGCGGCCGCACGCTGCCCAGCACCTTGCCGCCCATGGCGTTCACGGCGTTGGTAGTGTCGCGCTCAAGCGCCGTGCCGAAAGCATAATCCGCGGTCAGGAAGAACCAGGTATCGCCGCCGCTCTTGACCATCGCCGAGCCGGTGCCGTTGGCAAGCTGATAGGTGTCATAGGCCCAGTGAATGGTGTTGGGCGAGCACTGCGCATTGGAGAGATCGGACGTGCCGGAGCCGGAGTTCAGATAGACGCCGTTCTTTTCCTTGACGACGTTGTTGACGGCGAGACCGACAGAGGACGTCGGCACGTCAACGATCACGTCGACCTTGTCGCGGTCGAACCACTGGCGCACAATGTTGACGCCGATATCCGGCTTGTTCTGGTGGTCGCCGACCACGACCTCGATCTTCCACCCTTTGGCGGCAAGGCCGGAATCCTCGACGGCCATCTGCGCGGCCAGCGTCGAACCGACACCGGTTACGTCGGCGTAGAGGCCGGACTGGTCGTTCAACACGCCGATCTTGGCGGTCTTGTCCTGGGCGAACGCAAGCGAGCTTGCGCTCATCATCAGCGCAAAACCCAGCAGCGACGTCGAAACGGCTTTTTTCATTCTGTGCTTCCCTACCCGTATTGATGATTGTGTCTATCGTCGGACCGTTGGCTCGGTCCGTTATTCGATATTAGACGCCGAGATACGTATGCAGCTTGTCCATATTCGCCGACAGCTCCGAATTGGCGAAGCCGTCGATGATCTTGCCGTGCTCGACGATGTAGTAGCGATCCGCCACCGTGGCAGCGAAACGGAAGTTCTGTTCGACCAGCAGGATGGTGAAGCCTTCCGACTTCAGCCGCGCGATGGTGTGGCCGATCTGCTGGATGATGACAGGTGCGAGACCTTCGGTTGGCTCGTCCAGCATCAGGAAGCGCGCGCCGGTGCGCAGAATGCGGCCGATCGCCAGCATCTGCTGCTCACCGCCGGAGAGTTTTGTCCCCTGGCTATTGAGACGCTCTTTCAAGTTTGGAAACAGCTCGAAGATCTGATCAAGCGACAACCCGCCCGGCCGGATCGTCGGCGGCAGCATCAGGTTCTCCTTCACGTCGAGGCTGGAGAAGATGCCACGTTCTTCCGGACAGAATGCGATGCCCTGCTTCGCGATCTTGTCCGACGAGGTCTTGATGATCTCGTTGCCTTCGAACTTTATCGAGCCGGTGCGCTTGCCGATGATGCCCATGATGGACTTCAGCGTCGTGGTCTTACCGGCGCCGTTGCGACCGAGCAGCGTGACGACTTCGCCCGGCTTCACGTTGAAATTGATGCCGTGAAGAATGTGCGACTCGCCATACCAGGCTTCGAGATTCTCGATGCTGAGAATTGGATTGCCAGTTGCTGCAGTCGTTGCCGGTGCGGCCATTGTGATCTCAGCCATGCCCGGCTCCCAGATAAGCTTCCTTGACGCGCTCGTCCTTGGTCAGGTCGGCATAGCTGCCTTCCGCAAGAACCTTTCCGCGAGTCAGAACGGTAATGATGTCCGACAGATTGGACACGACGCTGAGGTTATGTTCGACCATCAGGATGGTATACTTCGCCGAGATGCGCTTGATCAGCGCGGCGATCTTGTCGATATCCTCGTGGCCCATGCCGGCCATCGGCTCGTCGAGCAGCATCATCTCGGGGTCGAGCGCCAGCGTGGTGGCGATCTCCAAGGCCCGCTTGCGGCCATAGGGCATTTCCACGGCGGGCGTATTGGCAAATTCGCTGAGGCCGACATCGTCGAGCAGTTCGGCCGCGCGTTGATTGTACTGATCCAGCACGCTCTTGGAGCGCCAGAAGTCGAACGACGATCCATGCTGACGCTGCAGTGCAACACGGACATTCTCCAGCGCCGTCAGATGCGGAAACACCGCGGAGATCTGGAACGAACGTACGAGGCCAAGGCGCGCCACGTCGGCGGGCGCCGTCGCGGTGATATCCTTGCCCTTGTAGAAAATCTGGCCGGCGGACGGCTGCATGAACTTGGTCAGCAGATTGAAACACGTCGTCTTGCCGGCGCCGTTAGGGCCGATCAATGCGTGAATGGTGCCGCGGCGAACTTTGAGACTGACATCGCGGACTGCGAAAAAGCCCGCAAATTCCTTGGTCAATCCGTTGGTTTCGAGAATGAACTCATCGGTCAAGCAAATTTCCCCCATCGACCTTCCCGGCGTGTGTCTCCGCCAGTGGCCAACTTTTTGCGCAGCCGCATTTCGGGGAAAACTGAAAGTCATCCCCGCGCGGCCACATCGAGTGGCGCGAATATGCCGTCAACGCGACGGCGAACGCAAGGTGCAATGCGGCAGAATTGGGTGGACTGCCTGTCGCACTGACTTCGCCCTTAGTCGTAGGCAGTTAGCCCCCTGCGCATACAGAAAGCAGAGTCCGCCTGCGACCGGTCCACCGTGCAGAACGCACCATCTGTTTGCGCCGCAAGGAGCTTTGAAAATCGCTCGTTAATTGTATTGCGAGGGGACTTCCCGCGTTCATTGATTATTTGCTCGCTGTACTCATACTACCCTCGATCGATATCAGGGGGATCGTTGCCGTGGACTTCCAGAGCGCCGACGCGTCCGTGGTGAAGTCCATTCGGCAGCGCGATTTGCTGAACTGCTGGCTACGGCTCTATGCGCCGCAACAGGCCCTGCCCGACATTGCCAACTATCGCCCGGATCGGATGGACGACGAACGTCCCGATCTCGTCGACTACATTGTCGATCACAGCACGGCACCGCCGCGGCTCATCATCGACAGCAACGGCACCCGCATGGCGAGCGCCTATGGTACCACCGGCAAGGGCCGCTATCTCGACGACTATCTCGGCCCGATCCTCGGTCCTGTCGTGCTGCCGGCCTATCATGAATGTATCGCGCGCGAACTGCCGACTTACACCGTCTCAATGATCGACGATGTCAACGGTCGTGTTGTCGCCTATGAACGGATGCTGATGCCGTTCTCATCAGGCGATGGCGTCACCCATATCATCGCATCGCTCAAGACCATCAGCGAGGACGGTGGATTCGAAATCAAAAATCTGATGCGCGGCCATCACAGCGTGCCGGTACCGAAACTCCGCGCAGTGATCGATCGCAGCCTGTCCTATCGTGCGCCGCACCGGCTCGCGGCCGGCGACGTCGTCGAGATCGACTGATCACTATTTTACGTCTTTTGCGTAAATCTCCGGCTTGAAGCCGACCACGAGCCTGCCGCCAAGATCGAGCACAGGCCGCTTGATCATCGAGGGCTGCTCGAGCATCAGCGCGATCGCACGGCTCTCGTTCAGACCTTCCTTGGCAGCGTCATCGAGCTTGCGGAACGTGGTGCCGGCGCGATTGAGCAGCGTCTCCCAGCCGACCTCCTTGGCCCAGCGCTGCAGCCGCGCCTTGTCGATGCCCTCCGCCTTATAGTCATGGAAGCTGTAGGCGACATCGTGGCTATCGAGCCAGGCGCGTGCCTTCTTCATCGTGTCGCAATTCTTGATGCCGTAGATGGTGATGGCCATGAGATGTCGCCGTGCCTGCCAGAGTGATCGTCGTTCAGACCTGACTAGCAGATCAGGCAGCAGCGGCTGACAGCAAATCCGCGATCATCCACAGAGGCGGCCGATGATGCTGGGGCCGGCATCATCAGCTTGTCCTCCAGATCTCAGGCCGTGCGCCTGCGGTTCGCGAAGATCAGCCACAACGCGGACAGCAGGAAATAGAAGGCGCCGAAGCCGGCATAGGGTGCGACGTCCACGATTGTCGGCACTGTGGCGCCGCCCGCCTGCTTGACAAAGAACAGGCCGGCCGCGGTCGACTGCGCGCCGCTCAGGATCATCGCCCACTGCGCGCCAAATGCGCGCCAGCGTCGAACGCCGGTCACGAGCTGCGCGAGGCCCGCCAATGCCGCCCAGACGCCGAACACCGCGAGTACGGCATTCATCCCCGTGCGCAAGGCGATGGCCACGGCCAGTGCGGCAATGAGGCTCACCCCCACATTCAGCGCCTGCGAGGGATTGGCCAGCAAGCCCCCGCTGCCCTGGGCATCGAACCAGTTCGCAAGTGCATCCCAGGCGGGATAGCTGGCCAGCAGGATGGCGGCGGCCCCGGGCGACGAGGCGCCAACGGTGAAGGCGGCTGCCACCCAGGCTGCCGCGACGATGCCGCGGACGAGGTAATAACGTGCGAGGTCGCCGCTCCCTACGGCCGGCAGGCTGGCGGTTCCCTGTGGGACGGTCATGTTGGTCTCCATCGAAGCTGGGACCTGGCGCTCTCCACCGGGCTGGCGGAAGAACTTCGGTCAAATTACATATTACGATAACTAATATCGCGATATGTTTATTGGCTTGAGCAGGCCGCCTTGTCCATATTTATTTATCGCGATATACGTTATTGTGATATCGACGTGAGGAGAGTGCCGTGGTGCCCGCCGACATTCCGCTGGATCACCAGCTCTGTTTTTCGCTCTACAGCGCCAGCATGGCCATCGGCCGCGCCTACAAGCCGCTGCTCGACGCGCTGGAGATCACCTACCCGCAATATCTCGTGCTGAGCACATTGTGGGAGGGCGGCGCGCAGAGCGTCGGTGGCATCGCCGACCGGCTGGCGCTGGAATCGAGCACGGTCACGCCGCTGGTGAAGCGGCTCGAACAGGCCGGCTTCGTCGCGCGCAAGCGCAATCCGGAGGATGAGCGGCAGGTCGTCGTCAGCCTCACCGCCAAAGGCATGGGTCTGCGCGAAAAATCCCGCTGCCTTGGCGAGACGTTGTTCGCCGCGGCCGGCATGACGCCGGAACGGTTGATCGCCCTGAACAGCGAGGTCCATACCTTTCGCGATGCCGTGGCCAACTACACCGGCAAGACAGGCGCGACTGTGGCGGAGACCGCCGACTGACGCGGATGATACGCGACAGGTCGCTGGCGAATCTGTCGTAAGGTACCGGACACATTCAGCGCCGGAGCGATCATGGAATTCACCGCCCTCTTTCTGGCGATCGTCATCACGATGCTCGTTGCATGGTATGGCAGCCGCAGCCTCACATTCTCTCTGTTCGCCGTTGTGCTAATCGCCTGCGTGGCAACCTTCCTGCACCACGCCACCGACGCGCTGAAACTGTCGTTCTGAGGCCATCATGACCTCACAGCGCGCTATCGCCCTCAACGTCCTCGCACTCTACGCCCTCGCCGCGCTGCTTGCCGGCGCCTTTGCTGCACAGCTGCTGCTCGGCGACCTGCCCTGCCCGCTATGCCTGCTGCAGCGGATCATGTTCGCGCTGCTCGCCATCGGCCCGATCCTCAACATCCGCTTCGGCCCGGGTCCCAGCCACTATGCGCTGTCGCTGCTTGCAGCCGTCGTCGGCGCCATCGTCTCGACGCGGCAGGTGCTGCTGCACATCATGCCCGGCGATCCCGGCTTCGGCACCGCGCTGTTCGGCTATCACTACTACACCTGGGCACTCATCGGCTTCATCGCGGCCATTATTCTGTTGTCGCTGGTGCTGCTGTTCGACCGGCAATTCGAGAAGGATCCCGCTGCTCACCCGACGCCCAGTTTCATCGCGCATGTTGCCGTCTGGCTCGCGATCGGCCTGACGGCCGCGAACGTCGCCTCGACCTTGCTCGAATGCGGCTTCAAGGCCTGTGCGGACGATCCGGTGGTGTATGAGCTGCTGAAGCGATAGCCACCGCGACACTGAGGCGCCATCGGCTATAACTCCAGTCGCCGTGTAATCCTGACATTCTCCAGAAACGTCTCGTCGTGGCTGACGATCACGAGCGCGCCCTCATAGGCACGCAGGCCCGCTTCCACGGCCTCGATGGAATCGACATCAAGATGATTGGTCGGCTCATCGAGGATCAGTAGTTGCGGCGGCGACACACCACCCATGACGCAGGCGAGACCAGCCCGCAGCATCTGCCCTCCGCTCAGCGTGCCAACGATCTGAAGCGCAGCATCGGCGCGAAACATGAATCGCGCCAGTGCGGCGCGGCAGGCATTCTCGTCGGCTTGGGGATGAAGCCGTCGAAAATTATCGCGGATCGTCTGCGACGGATCGAGCAGACTGACCTGCTGGTCGAGCATGGCGAAGTCGACCAGCATTCGCACGGCGCCGCTGACGGGTTGAAGCACGCCGGTGATGAGGCCTAGCAGCGTCGTCTTGCCGGAGCCGTTCGGACCAATGACGGCCACACGTTCAGGCCCGGTGATGAAGAACGAAAGATCGCGAATGATTGGCGCCGCCGTTGGATAACAGAAGCTCACGCCATCGAGCTGCAGGACCATCCTGTGGGCCGGAAGTCCAGTCGGCGAAACCGCAACGGACAACGGTTGCAGGATTTCGATGTGCTCCCGCGCCGCAGCCAGCGCATCCTCCGCCCGAGACTGCTGACGCTCAGCCAGCCGCGTGTGCTCGCCGCCTGTATCCTCGCTGCGGTCCTTCATGCCACCGAGCGCGATCCGGGGCGCACCGCCTTTTGCACTTTTGATACGCCCTGCCCGATCCCGACGCGCTTGACGCTCGGCCGTCGCCTGTGCCCGCCGTGCAAGATCACCAATACGCTTTTCCGCATCCGACAGATCGCGCTGCGCGGATGCAAGTTCGCGCGCCTTGCGGGTGCGATAGCGTGTCCAGTTGCCGCCGTAACGCGTCGCGCCGAGCGAAGTCAGCTCAATCGTTGCATCCATCGTGTCGAGCAATTCGCGATCATGGCTGACGACAATGGCTCCCGCACGCCAGCCGGCGAGCAGATCGATGACTGCCCGTCGGCCGTCACGGTCCAGATTGTTGGTCGGCTCATCCAGCAGCAGAAAATCCGGATCGGCAAAGACCAGCGCCGCCAGTGCGGCGCGTGTCCGCTGGCCACCGGAGAGCGCTGACAGCGCCACGTCATGGCTAACATCGAGCCTTACCCGCCCGAGGCACCGAGCCATACGCGTTTCGATATCCCAGTCCGCCAGCAAAAGCTCTTCGGCCGTAGCCGTGCCGGCTTCCGCGCGAGCGAGAAGATTCAATGCATCAGTTGCGCCGAACAGATCGGCAACCATCTCGCCAGGACGGAGTTGCAGCGCCTGCCGCAACACCGCCAGCCGGCCATGAACGCTCACACTGCCCTGATGAGGCGCGAGATTGCCGGACATCACGCGCAGCAGCGTGGATTTCCCGACGCCGTTACGGCCGACCAAGCCGGCGCGCTCGGCGCCAAAACTGAGATTGAGGTTGGTGAAAAGCGAGCGGCCGTCAGGCGTCGCGACAGACAGATCGGATATAGTGATGTGGGCTGGCATGGATAAACTTCTCCCGGAAAACAAAGCGAACTGGCGTTGTCACCTGGGCGAAATCCATCGAAGCACACATCCTGTTGAAATGACGATGGCGGCTAACTAATCGCGAACTGCGGCGCGCTTGTGGCGTTGGCAAATTCGCCCGGTCCCTCTAACAACGACGCCATGACCAATCTCATGCCCCTCGCTGCCGCCTTCGCTCCGTTCGAAACGTTGGCGTCTTCGCTTCTGCATCACGTCAAGACCGACGACGGCTCGCATGATGTCGCGCATCTAGCGCGTGTCTGGTCCAACGTCCGCACCATCCAGGAAGTCGAGGGCGGCGATCCCGAAATCCTGGCGGCAGCGACGCTGCTGCACGACTGCGTCGCCGTCGAGAAGAGCTCACCGCTCCGCGCCAGTGCCTCGCGCCTCGCTGCCGAACACGCGGTGACCCTGCTCGCCCCGTTCGGCTGGACGACCGAGCGGCTCGAGCGCGTTGCCCATGCCATCGCGGCGCATAGTTTCTCGGCGAAGATCACACCTGAAACGATCGAAGCGCAGATCCTGCAGGACGCAGACCGGCTGGACGCCATGGGCGCCATCGGCATCGCGCGCTGCTTCTACACCGCCGGGCGGATGCAGTCCTTCCTGTACGATCCGGAAGACCCGGCAGCACGCCATCGCCCATTCGACGATCGCAATTTTGCGATCGATCATCTGCCGGCCAAACTGCTGACGCTCGCGGAGGGCTTCAACACCGCCACCGGCCGACGCATGGCGCAGGAACGCCACGCGCGGACCGAGGCGTTCCTCACCGCCTTCATGAGCGAGGTCGGCGCGTCCTGATATGGGCGCTCACGGCGCCCACTTCGTGAACACGTAATCCCGCTCCTTCACGCGTGCCTCGTGACACGCAAAGCAGGTTTCGTGCTGGGCTTGATCGACCGGCTTGCCGTTAATGAAGCGGCCGAAGCCCCAGCCCCCTGATGCGGCGTATTTCTTCGAATCCTTCACCATCACCTGCACCGTGGTCGCGGCGCCAGGGATCGAGGCGGATTCGAATTCCGGCGACTGGGTGTGCTTCCAGGCCAGCTTCACCAGCACCGTGCCATCGGGAAACGGCAGCTTGCCATCCCGATAGGCTTTGATGGCGATGTCGTTACCGACCACGGCGCGCAGCTCGTTCAGAGGCTCAGCCTCCTGCGCCGGCGCGATCAGCTCCCATTTGCGGTAGCCGTCGGGAAGGCCGACGCCGTAGATCGGCGACAGGTTGGCGGGATTGGCCGTGCTGGCGGCGAAGGCCGCCGCCACCGCGGATGACACCACGCCTGCCGCGAGACTCGCTGCGAGAATCCATCGCATCGCAGATCTCCCTCAGCGTGCCATCGCGTCGGCGTCGATGATGGCCTGGGCGAATTCGCGCGGCGCTTCCTGCGGCAGGTTGTGACCGATGCCGCCATTCACCGTGCGATGCTCGTACTTGCCGGTGAACTTCTTCGCATAGGCCTTGGGATCGGGATGCGGCGCGCCATTGGCGTCGCCTTCCATGGTGATGGTCGGCACCGCGATCACCGGCCCCTGCGCCAGCCGCTTCTCCAGCTCGTCATACTTCGCCTCGCCTTGGGCGAGTTCGAGCCGCCAGCGATAATTATGGATGGTAATGGCGACGTGATCGGGATTCTCGAACGCCTTGGCCGAGCGGTCATAGGTGGCGTCGTCGAAATTCCACTTGGGCGAAGCCAGCTTCCAGATCAGCTTGGCGAAGTCGTGCCGGTACTTGTCATAGCCCAGCCGGCCGCGCTCCGTGGTGAAGTAGAACTGGTACCACCATTCCAATTCAGCCTTCGGCGGCAGCGGCATGCGATTGCCCTCCTGGCTGCCGATCAGATAGCCGCTGACGGCGACCAGCGCCTTGACGCGCTCAGGCCAGATCGCGGCCAGGATGTCGGCCGTGCGGCCGCCCCAGTCGTAACCACCGACCACGGCCTTCTCGATCTTCAACGCGTCCATGAAATTGATGATGTCGGTGGCCAGCGCCGCTGGCTGGCCGTTGCGCACCGTCGCATCGGACAGGAAACGCGTCCCGCCATAGCCGCGCAGATACGGGATGATGACGCGGTAGCCGGCCGAGGCCAGCAGCGGCGCGACATCCACATAGCTGTAGATGTCATAGGGCCAGCCGTGCAGCAGCAGCACAACAGGGCCGTTGGCCGGGCCATCCTCGGCATAGGCGACGCTGAGGTCGCCGGCATTGATCTGCTTCAGCGGCTTGAACGACGCGTGCGTGCCGCGCTTGACGGCCGGGAGCTGCTTGCCGGCCTTCGCGGCCTGCGCCGCCGCCGGGCCAATGCCAGCAAACGGCGCCGCTGCCAGGCCCATAATCGCCGCGCCCAGCAGGCGGCGGCGGTTGAGGTGGGGGCTGTTGGGATTGTCATTCGTCATGGTGCAAATCCTCCGGGCAATGACGGTTGAGGCCGTCGATGTGCGGACCATGCCGCGGTACCGGCATCCTCGCTTGAAGATTTCTCCGATTTTCTCTTGAGAAGGCCATGATTTATCGTTGAGACGGGGTGTGCTAGGGGACGCTCCTGCGCAAAAGGCCTCAGCGCGACAACAGGTATTGGACCCCCTATCTTGCTGTTTCAGTTCGACGAATTCGTCCTCGACACTGACCGGCGGGAGCTGCGGCGGGGCACGGACACGGTGGCGGTGGAACCGCAGGTGTTCGACGTGCTGGAATTCCTGATCCGCGCCCGGGACAAGGTCGTCAGCCGTGACGATCTGCTAGCCGAGGTCTGGCATGGCCGCATCGTGTCCGAGGCGACGCTCAGCAGCCGGGTCAACGCGGCCCGCACGGCCATCGGCGACAATGGCGAGCAGCAGCGGCTGATCCGCACCTTGCCGCGGAAGGGATTTCGCTTCGTTGGCGAGGTCTTCGAACAAACCGACAGCCCCTCTCCGCTCGCTGTGACGGCGCCAGCAACTGCACTCCTGTCCAAATCTGCCGATCCCGAAGGGCTGTCGATTGCGGTCCTGCCCTTCACCAATATGAGCGCCGACCCCGAGCAGGACTATTTCGGCGACGGCATCGCTGAGGAAATCATCACCGACCTGTCGCGTTGCAGCGGCCTGTTTGTGATCGCGCGCAATTCGTCATTCACCTACAAGAACAAACCGGTTGATATCCGTGAGGTCGGCCGCACGCTTGGCGTCAATTATGTTCTGGAAGGCAGCGTCCGCCGTGTCGGCGAACGGCTGCGTATCATCGCGCAACTGATCGACGCGCGCTCCGGCGCACATCTGTGGGCCGACCGTTTCGATGGTGATCGCAGCGACGTGTTCGACCTGCAGGACCGCATCACCGAACGCGCCGTGGCTGCCATCGAGCCGACGCTGCGCATCGCCGAAATCGAACGGCGCAGGCACAGCCGTCCGAACAAGCCCGATGCCTATGACTTGCTGCTGCGCGCCTATGGATTCGAACACGACTTCACGCCGGCGAGCATGAGTGCGGCGCTGGGTTGCCTGCATCAGGCACTGGCGCTCGATCCGACCTACGCCCCGGCGATGGCGGCCGCCGCCTATTGCCACGCGCAGCGACACTTCCAGGGCTGGATCACCCCGGACGATACCCATCGCGGCGAAGGCCTGGCACTCGCACAGCGCGCCATCGAGCGGATGCCGAACGATCCGCAGATTCTCTGGATGGCCGCCTTTGCGATGTGGAATCTCGCCGAGCCGCAGACGGCAAAGGACGCTGCCATCGAATTGTTCCGCCGCTCGCTCGCGATCAATCCAAACTCCGCCACTGCACTTGCACTGGCCGGATGGATCGAGACCATGCGCGGGCAGCAGCAGGCCGGACGCGCTCTGCTCGACCAAGCGCGCCGGCTGAACCCGCTCGATCCGCGCGGCTGGTTCGTCTCCGGTGCGCTGGCCATCGCCGCGATCATCGACGAGAACTATGCCGAAGCGATCAGCTGGGCGGACAAGGCGCTGCTGCAGAACCGCCGCTTCGCCGTCGCACTCCGCGCGCTCGCCGTGGCGCTCGTCAAAACCGGCGAGCATGAACGCGCCGCACAGGTGGTCGAGGAGTTGCTGACCATCGAGCCGGAGCTGACAGTCTCCGCTTTCTTTGCGCGCATCCCCGTCCCCGTGGAATCGATGGCGCAAACCTACGCCGTCGCCCTGAAAGCCGCGGGGCTGCCCGAATGACGATCCGCCCGATCGTCCGCTATCCTGATCCGCGTCTCGCGCAGCCGGCAGCACCTGTCACGGTGTTCGACGATGCGCTGCGCGCGCTCTCTGACGATCTGCGCGATACTATGCATGCCGCCCCCGGCATCGGCATCACCGCGCCGCATATCGGCCTTTCCCTGCGCGTCGTCGTGCTCGATCTCGGCGATAGCGCCAGGACCTATGTGAATCCGGAGATCACATGGGCCTCGCCCGAGATGATCATGCATCAGGAAGGCAGTGTCTCGATGCCCGGTGTGAATGACGATATCCAACGTCATACTCGTATCCGACTCGCCTATCAGGATCTCAACGGCAATACGCAGATCGAAGAGTCAGACGGCCTTCGCGCGGTGTGCCACCAGCACGAGATCGACCAGCTCAACGGCATGTTCTGGATCCAGCGCCTCTCGCGCCTCAAGCGCGAGCGGCTGATCAAGCGGTTCGAGAAGTTGTCGCGCGCCTGAAACGCGCGACAACCGTCACGTCCGCCGCTGCGATTGGCGGCATCGGCCGGATATCAGCCTGAGCCAGGGCACGGTATGGAACAAACTCATGAAGGCATACATCACCGCCATTCCACTCCACGGCGATGAACGCGACGTTGAACAGAGCAGGTCCGGCGAACTGCTATCGAGCACACCCGTCAGCAGCGCCATCAGTGCGAAGGCCGGTGCGGCCGCAAGGCTTAGCCAGTCGGCGGCCGGCGCAAGGCTAGCCATTTTCCAGCGATAGGCCTTCGTACGATCGACGTCGTCGATGGCGCTAATCATCGGTCTTCCGGAACGTCGCCTCTCCGGCGGCAGAGACTTCGACCCATTTCTTGTCGGGTGCGGCGCCGGCGACATAGTTGTCGTGCCAGTTCCACCATTTGTAGGTTGGAGTCTGCGGGTAGCCTTCGGGCGAATCCTCCCAGACCTCCTGGCGGCCGAGCGGCGTCGCGTCGAGATAGCTCCAGGTGGTCCCCATCGCCTCGTCGCCGCGGCTGTTGATGAAATAGGTGCGGAACACGCGATCACCGTCGCGGAAGAACACGTTATGGCCGTGCCACTCGTCGACCCCGAAGTCGGCGTCGAAACTGTCCGTGATGGTGACCCAGGGCATCGTCCAGCCCATCCGCGCCTTCAGGCGCGCGATGTCCGCCTGCGGTGCCCGCGAGGCGTATACGAGGGTGGTATCGCGGGCATTCAGATGCGCGAGGTGGGCGACCTGATCAGCGCCAAGCGAACAGCCGCGGCAGGCGTGATCGGGCCAGCCGAACACGCCTGGCTCGAAGAAGGCGCGATAGACGATCAACTGACGGCGGCCGTCGAACAGGTCGAGCAAGCTGGCTTGGCCATCGGGCCCTTCGAACGCATAGGCCTTATCCACTTCCATCCACGGCATTCGCCGGCGCTCGGCCGCCAGCGCATCGCGCGCACGCATCACAGCCTTCTCCTTCACGAGCATGTCCGTTCGCGCGGACTCCCATGCCTGCGGTGACACAATCGGTGGTGTTTTCATCGGTGCCGTCATCGTCTTCTCCATTTTCGTCCATCGTCATGCGTTGCCGGCACGACTTGCCGGTTGATCGTCGTGAGGTAGATTAGGATCCGGCAATGGACGGGTGGGAGTGACAAGTGTGGCGGGATTTGAATGGACTCCCTGATCACCGCCGCAGGTCATGCGCTCGCGGCGGGTGATCCGCTGGGTGCGTTGAAGCGTGTTGCATTGCGCGATGACCCGCCGGCGCTCGCGTTGCGCGGCATCGCAATGGCGCAGCTCGGCGATTTCGCACGCGCGAAGGAGCTCGTAAAACGGGCCGCGCGCGCCTTCGGTGCGAAGGAACCGGTGGCGCGTGCGCGGTGCATCGTCGCCGAGGCGGAGATTGCGCTTGTCTCGCGCGATCTGAACTGGCCCAGCAAGGCGCTCGACGCCGCGCGGCTCACGCTCGACGCCCACGGCGACCATGTGAATGCGGCCTATGGCGGCTATCTCGACGTCAGGCGCCTTCTCCTGATCGGACGTCTCGACGAAGCCGAACGCAAGCTCGGCGCCCTCGATCCTGCGCCTCTGCCGCCCGCCTTGCGTACGGCGCACGCGCTGGTCGTCGCCGGCATCGCGATGCGCCGCCTGCAGGCGAAAAAGTCACGCGCCGCCATTGCCGACGCGCAGCGTGCCGCCAGGCTTGCCCGCATTCCGGCGCTAACGGCCGAAGTGGACACGGCATCCCGACTTCTCGATGCTCCCGCTGCGCGTCTGATCGCACGCGGCGGCGAACGCGTGTTGCTGCTCGACGATGTCGAGGCGTTGCAGAATTCGAAAGCCATCGTCATCGATGCGTGCCGGCATGTCATCCGCTGCCAGAAGACAGAGCTGTCGCTGGCGACCCGGCCCGTTCTGTTCGCCCTCGCCCGCGCACTTGGCGAAGCATGGCCTGCGGATGTTTCCCGCGAAACGCTGCTGGCGCGCGCATTTCGCGCCAGACATGCCGATGACTCCCATCGCGCGCGGCTCCGCGTCGAGATGGGACGGCTGCGCAAACTGCTTGCGCCGCTGGCCGAGGTGAATGCGACCAAACCCGGTTTTGCGCTGGTACTACGCCGCGCCCGCGACGTCGTCGTGCTGGCGCGGCCGGTCGAGGAAGAACACGCCGCAGTGCTCGCGCTTCTCGCCGATGGAGAAGCCTGGTCGAGTTCGGCATTGGCGCTGGCGCTCGGCACGAGCCAGCGCAGCGTTCAGCGGGCACTCGACGAACTGGCGGTGGAGAACAAGGTGCAGCCGCTCGGTCGCGGTCGCGCACGCCGCTGGACGTCGCCATCCCTGCCGGGACTCGCGACGATGTTGTTACTCCCGCCGCCGCTGCCGGATCACTAGGGTCATCGTCACATCATCAGGGAGAGTTACATGACCAACTCAGCAGCCGAAATCATTCGCGAATATGGCCCCTTCGAGGGTGTCGACGGCGTGCATGGCGTCACCTATGACGGCACGCAAGTCTGGTTCGCATCCGGAAACAAACTCCACGCACTCGATCCCGCAAGCGGCAAGACGGTACGTGCCATCGACGTCGCTGCCCACGCCGGCACGGCCTTCGACGGCAAGCATCTGTTTCAGATCGCCGAGGACCGTATCCAGAAGATCGATCCGCAAACCGGCCGCGTGCTCGCCACCATTCCCGCGCCCGGCAATGGCGGCGACTCCGGCATGGCGTGGGCCGAAGGCACGCTGTGGGTCGGCCAGTATCGCGAGCGCAAAATCCATCAGATCGATCCCGACACTGGAAAGATCCTGCGCACCATCGAGAGCAACCGCTTCGTCACCGGCGTGACCTGGGTCGATGGCGAACTCTGGCACGGCACCTGGGAAAACGACGAGAGCGACATCAGGCGCATCGATCCGCAAACCGGCGAAGCGCTGGAGAAGCTCGCACTGCCGGCAGGCAGTGGCGTCTCCGGCCTCGAGTCAGATGGTGCCGATCAGTTCTTCGCCGGCGGCGGAGCCAGCGGCAAGGTACGCGCGATCAGGCGGCCGAGGCGGAAGTGAAAAGCAACGAGTGACGCCACTTCACTTTCTGGTTTGCGGATAGATCGTCTCGCCTTTCTTGAGCATCTCGACAAAGGCCGCAATCCGCTTCTTGCGGCCCGCTTCGGTCTTCATGTTGTGCACCCGAAATGCCAGCGAGAAGCGGTTCTGGGCGCTGAGCTTGGCCAGCATCGCTTTGGCTTTCGGCTCGGCGTCGATTGCGGCCTGCAGATCGGCGGGGATCGCCATGTCCTTGCCGCTGCCATAGGCGCGATCCCAGCGGCCATCACTTTTCGCAGCCTCGACATGGACGAGGCCGCGTTCGGTCATGCGCTCCTCTGCGACGAGGCGCGCAACATTGTCGACATTGATCTTGCTCCACACGCTCTTTTTGCCGCGCGGCGAATAGCGTTGCAGGAAGCTCGTCTCGTCCAGTCCCTTGCGGATGCCGTCGATCCAGCCCCAGCACAGCACGACATCGATCGCCTCCTTCGGCGTGATCGATGCGAGGCCGGATTTCAGTTTGTGAATCCTGATCCAGACCTCGTCGGCCTTGTCGTGGTTCTTGCCGAGCCATTTGTAGAATGCGTCGGCGTTCTTGAACTCGCGCACATTGGCGGGATCGACCTTGACGGGTGCCATGCTCTGTCCTGCTCGGCGCGCCGCGTTAGCGCGCCTCCAGCCCCATCTGCCAGAAGTCAGCTTCCAGCCGCGACGCCTGACCGAACAATTTTGCGAGCTCCGTAAAGCGCCGCTCGGTCATCGCACGCGCGGCGAGATCGTCGAGATGGCGGCGTGCTTTCATCGCGATATCCTGATAGGCGTCACCGGCGTATTCGCCGATCCATTCGCGATACGGATGATCGCCGAGCGCATCGGCACCGTCAGGCGCAAGCTTCTTGCCGATCTCGGCATAACCGATCACGCAGGGCGCCAGCGCCACATGCAGGTCGAGCAGATCGCCAGCGGCGCCGCAATCCAGCACGAAGCGCGTATAGGCCACCGTCGCCTGAAGCTCGGGCGCGGCCTCGATATCGGCGGGCGACAGTCCCCAGCGGCTGCACAGTTTTACGTGAAGCTCCATCTCGCCGAGGATGGACGCAAGTCCGCCTTGGGCCGCCTTCATGTCGTCAAGCGTGCGGCTCTTGTACGTCGCCAGCGCGTAGGCGCGCGCGAATTGGATCAGGAACAGATAGTCTTGCACCAGATAGGTGCGAAACGCGGGCTCCCGCAGCGTGCCGGCACCGAGCTGGCGGACGAAACTATGATCGACATAGCTGGACCAGTCATCGGCCGCAGCTGATTTGAGACGATCAAAAATATCCATGCGCATTCCAATTCACGCGTTCATCCGTCCACTGCCCTGCGTTGCTCTACGCCACTTTGCGGCATAGGGCAGCACGAACATATAGAGACCGCTGAACATCAACAGAAACAGCGGTGGCAACGGCGAGAAGGTCACCCAGGCTGGCGGCTCGCCAAATCCGCGGACAGCGAAATTGGCGATGACCGTCACAGTAAAAGCCAGCGACAGCCAGCGGTGTGCGTATCTGATCCATAGGCTCATGTTGAGTGACCCTCAGTGCGATGCGGAAGTTGCGTGAGATTCTGTGTGGGCCGAATTCAGTCCAGTCGCGCCAGAAGCTGCTCCATCGACGCCAGGAAGCGCGGCCATCCGAACTTGGCGCCCTGATAGGCCTGCTCCTGATCCGGTCGGAAGCCGATCTGCTCCATGCGCAGCAGTGTCCCGTTGTTCGAAGGCGTAAGTGTCCAGATTACGACACTCTCGAGACCCAGGGCCTCCCACGTGTAAGCGAGCTTTTGGTTCGGCTCGACTTCCGTGACCCGGCAAGCGACCACGCCCCAGTTTGCGCTCAGATCAAAACGATGCCCGAGGACGGGCTGGAAATCGTTTTTCATCAGCCACTCGGCGATCAAATGCGGCTGGGTCAGCGCGCGCCAGAGCTTTTCCGGCGCATGGCCAAATTCCCGCTCGACGACGACAGAACGTGTTTCGGCTGCAGTATTGGTCAATTGTCCATCCTCTTCAGTAGTTGTTCGAGATCGTCGAACCGGCTCTCCCAGAACCCGGCCATCTGGCTGGTCCAGTCGAGGAGCGGTGCCAGGGCCGCCGGTTGCGAGCGATAATGTGTCTGACGGCCGCTGTGGCGATCGAGCACCAGCCCCGCCTGCTTCAGCACGCCGAGATGCTTGGAGACCGCCGGCTGCGAGACGCCGGCTTGCGCGGTCAGCGCTGCGACGGTCTGCTCCCCCTCACGGCAGAGCCGTTCGAAGATCGCGCGCCGGGTCGGATCGGCGAGCGTCTTGAAGAGCACATCGAAGGTGTTCGGCATCGCCATCCATAACCCGTCAGTTATCGATTAGATCAATAACCAATGAGTTATGGGTTGGTCAAGCGTGAAATGGATGGGAGGGAGTTTTCGGGATCGCGGAAAGCGCGGGCGTCGTCCGAGGCGGCCGATCTACTTGCCGTCGTCGAGGCTCACCAGCACCGCCGCATTTGCAATGAGAATGCCGTCGCCGCCGCTCTCGGCCGGAATGTCGAGGCCGCCTTTGACTGCGGTCACGGTCACGGTGCCGTAAGGCAATTCCTTCGCGACCGCCGCCGTGTCGACGTCGTCCGGATTCGGCACCGCGACGGTCACATCGACAAACATGTCATGCGGCGTCTTGCCGACCATCCGGAAGAAGCCAACGCTGGAATGGCGAATAGCATCCGACACCGCGCGCTTGGCAGCCTTGGTGGCGTCGCGGCCGTGGACGTCAACGCCCATGCCCATCTCGGTAATACAGCGCACCTTTGCCATCTGTTGTCGTCTCCACTTATTCCCAATTGCATTGCGGCGAACTTAAGCAATCTCCTGCAGCGCGCGCCAGCGCCCTGCCATCCCGCCAGTTGCGATCAGCGACCGGGCATCGTGCAGCCTGGCTGCGGCGCGATCGCGCCCAGCCCGCGGACGGGGACGAGCTCCTGCCCCTGCGTTTTGGCAATAAACATGCTCATCGTTGCATAGTGGTTCGCATCAATAATGACAGGACCTGTCGGCGACGGGATGGTAAGCTCACCGAGCGCATCAACGATGGCCTCCTTGTCGACCTTCCCTGCTTTCTCGATCGCAGCCTTGAGCGCGATCAACGTGTTGTAGTGAGTCATGACGTAGTTCGACACCAGCACGTCGTTTCCAGCTGTAGCATGCACTTTGGCCACGAAAGCCTTCATCTCCGGCGCATCGCTGGTCGCCAGCGACGGCACCACGGTGATCATGTTCTGACCCTTGCCCTTGAAAATGCCGAGATCGATCTCGGACAATCCCAGGAACGCGACCGTGGTGTCCTTGAACAGGCCCTGATCGTCAGCCTGCCGGATGAAATCCATGCCGTCGCCCTTCAGCGCAAACAGCAGCACTTTCGGTTTTGCCGCCGCCACCTGCTTGATCAGCGGCGTAAAATCCGTCTCCGTCCCCAGCGTGTATTGCGTGCCGACGATGGTGCCGCCGAGCTTTGCGATCAGCGGCCTGGCGATATCGAACATCTGGTGCGGCCAGACCCGATCGGCGCCGAGCAAGAAATAGGTATTGCCGACGGCCTCGTTCATATAGGGCAGCAACTGGCCGAGATCCTGGTTCGGCACCGTGCTGAACGAAAAGATGTAGCGGCTGCATGTGCCGCCTTCGAAATTGGTGGCGTAGAGCAGCGGCGTCTTCGTGCTCTCGGCGAGCGGCCTGATCGCATTGAAGTTGGCCGAGGTGACAGGGCCGACAACCGCAACGACGCCGCTGTCGATCACCGACCGCATCGCGCTCTCGGCGGAGGCCGGCCGGGTCTTGTCATCGACATAGATGATCTCGAGCGGCCTGCCGAGAATGCCGCCCGACGCGTTGATCTCCTTCACCGCCAGATCGAGTCCGAGTTTTGCCTGCTGGCCATAAGGTTCGACGCCACCGGAGAACGGCAACACGGCGCCGACGCGGATGGGATCAGCGGCCGCCGCTGCGGAGCCGAGCGCCGAAGGCCCCAGCAGGAATGCAAGCGTCATGCCTCGTGCGACAAATGATTTCATGCGCGCTTCCCTCTGCCATGGGCTGCGCTGTGGGCGCACCTAAACTCGCACTCATGATTGCCCCGGAAAGATCGCGGCGCGCAAGAGCCGATCAGGGCTCTGTCTGCTCAGGGCAACGCGGTCGACCTGGGCACGGGTACAGCAGGCGCGGGAGCGTCAGTGACTGGCGCGACAGGCAGCGGGGTTTCAGATACGTCTGTTACGGGAGCGGCAGCCACGGGCGCGACACTATCGGGGACAATCGACACAGGTGCTCCAGCAACGGGAGCCGGCGTGATTGCCACCGGTGCGCCTGCTGCAGGAGCGTCCCGAGCCACAGGGACAGGAGCAACCACCGGAGGGACTGCGGCATCGATCATCGGCTTACAGATCATCACGGCCGCAGCCGCAGAGGTCAATGCCGCCAGACTCTGGAGCTCCGGCGCTTGTCGGGGGTCCCCTGCCACTGCGGCCGCTTCGTCGCGAAGCCTGGCGTTGCAGTCGCAGTTAGGAATGCCGCTCGCCGGCGTGCAGGCGTCATGGTTCATGCAGGCGAGATCGAGGGCATCGATGGGCGGTTTGCCCGGCCGGTTGCCGGCACCGCAGTAATTGCCATGAATCAGCGTCGCGCCGTCGGTGGCGACAGCCGGATTGCTGCGGCCAGTCCGAGCACCAGAAGCACGCTCCTGCGCATGCAGCGGCACCGTTGCAACGATAGTGCATGACAACAATAACGCCGCACACCAGCAGCGCAGCCACGAAGCGAGGGACGAGGGCTTGATCATTCTGGAGGGGTCCGCCTGGCGCCGACGGAAGATGTCGGCCGCCAAGCATACGCGCGGCGTGGCCTTAGGTTCCCGTTCGGGTTCCCCGGGTTCCGCAGATCTTGGCTCTCAGCCCGCCATCAGTTCCTTCGCCAGCGCCATATAGGCCGGCAGCGTCACCGGATCGTTGGCGGCATTGCCGGCGACCGGATGCGACGCATAGCGCGCGATCACCATCTCGGCCTTCGGATCGATATAGAGCCCCTGCCCGTAGACGCCGCGCGCCATATAGGCGCCGTGTTCATTGTGGGTCACCCACCACTGGTTGCGATACGACGCGCCCGGCAGCGTGGTGTAGCCCGCCGGCTTGAATTTTGCGGGATCGGCGCCGCGCTCGATATCCTCGACCACTGCGCTAGGCACGATCTGGCGGCCGTTGAAGCGGCCGTGATTGCGCATCACCTCGCCGAAGCGCGCGAGATCGCGCAGCGTCGTCGACAACCCACCGCCGCCGCTCTCGGTGCCGATGCGGTCGACGTGATAATGCGCGTCCTCCTCCGCCCCCATCGGCGCCCAGATGCGTTCCGACAGAAGATCGGACAGCGTCATGCCGCTGGCGCGGCGGATGATCCAGGCGAGCGTGTCGGTGTTGACGGTCTTGTAGGCGAAGGCCTTGCCGTGCTCGCCCTGTTTCTGTTGCGTACAGAGAAAGGCGAAGATGTCGCTCGCGCCTTCATAGTTCGGAGGGATCGGCGCCATGCCATTGGCGCGCCGCAGCCCCCACACATCGGAATTCTTGTCGGTATAGACCTCGGTGTATTTCAGCCCCGTGGTCATATCCATGACTTCATGCACGCGAGCGTCGCCGAAGGCAGTAGCCTTCAACTCCGGCACATAGTCGGTGACCGGTGCCTGCGGATCTATCTTGCCTTCGGCCACCAGAATGCCGGCGAGCGTGCCGGTGAACGACTTGGTCACCGACATGGCGATATGCGGCTTGTGCGGCTTCAGCGCGCCGGCATAGCGCTCGTAAATCAGCTTGCCCTTGTGCAGCACCGCGATGCCATCGGCATAGGTCTCGTCGAACATCCGCGCGAAGGTCATCGGCCGGCCATCCATGGTGGTCGACGCGATGCCGCCGATATCGCGCTCTGCGCGCGGCAGCGTGGATGCGCCGCCCGCGCCGCGCCAGACATTCACCGTCGGCACCAGCTGGCGGACATTGCTCCAGGCCCAGCGCAGCTCGGGAAAGTTGCGGAACGAGCCGTCGTGAAATTGGATGGTCTTGTCCTTCGCAGGCGGAAAGCCCTTCATCCAGCCGAGCGTCTCGGGATCGGTCTCGGCGGCGGTGGGGACGTGGTTCGGTGTAGGCGCGTCAGACATGAAGGGGCTCCGGTAAGGCGGCAAGTAAGTTGGTCGTAACATGCGAGGCGGCGGGACACATCAAACACAACAGCCGGGCTGCATTCGGCAACTGCATGTCGCAAGTTCACTCAAGGCAGTCAGCCCAGATTGACGCATGTGCCCCGAACACTTCAGCCGAGCCACAAACCCGATACTCGGGCTTCATGGGACCAACAGCAGCTTGCCGGTTGTCTTGCGGTTTTCCATATCGGCGTGGGCCTTTGCTGCGTCCTCCAAACGATATTCTCCGCCGATGTGGAGTTTGAGCTCTCCCGTCGCGATCCAGTTGAACAGCCGCTCCGAACGCGCGCGCAGCAGTTCGGGCGTGTGGACGTGATCGAAGAAGGTCGCATAGCCGATCTTGATGCTCTTCGGCAGGCTCATGATGTCGAGCGGTCCAGGCCCACCAAGCACTGGGCCATACCAGCAGAACGTGCCCGACCGACGCAGCACATCGAGCGAGCCCTGGAAGGTCGTCGGCCCGGAGCCGTCATAGACGACGTACACGCCTTGGCCATCGGTCAGGCGTAGTGTCTCCTCGGCGAACCGGCCTTCGGTATCGATGATCACATGGTCGGCGCCAGCTTCCCTGGCTGCAGCGACCTTCTCCTGCGACGATACACGTCCGATGACATGGCCGCCCCGCAATTTGATGATCTGGGTCAGCAGCAGTCCCACGCCGCCCGCCGCTGCATGGACGAAAGCGATGTCCCCGTGCTGCACCGGATAGAAGTCCGTGGCGAAATGGCTGGCAGTGAGACCCTGCATCATCACCGACGCAGCGGTGCGATCATCGATCGCGTCAGGAACCGGCACCAACGACGTGACAGGGATCGCGATCCGCTCCGCATAACTTCCGGGCGCATAAACCCAGGCGACCCGCTGGCCGGGCCTGATGTCTTCGACACCATCCCCGACTGCCAGCACACGCCCCACACCCTCGACCCCCAAAATCTTGGGATTGGGCATCTCGGTCCATGCCATGCCCTGACGCACGCCGATGTCCATGAAGTTCACCCCCGCAAAGACAACCTCGACCAATGCCTCGCCCGGTCCAGCTAGAGGGTCCGGACGTTCGACATATTCCAGCACCTCGCGACCGCCCGTTCCGATCATCACAACAGCTCTCATCACTTGCTCCTTTATTGAACGATCATTCCTAAATTTTCCAAAAAAAGGGACTATCGCAGTCCCCTCATGGCCATGTCGGCCAGACCGGCCAAAGCCGCGCGCGCGGCGCCGCCTCGTCCGGCGACGCGGATGCCGGCGATATTCGCGATCAGAAATTCCGAGGTCGCTTCAGGGTCGAGGCCGCCGGCGACATCGCCTTCACGCTGCGCATCGCGAACACGCGCTGCGATGGCAGCTCGCAAGCTTTTCGCCAGCACTCCATTGATCTTCTGGAGGTCAGGTTCGGACACGCCGAATTCATAGATGGAGCCAACGCCAAGACACGGCCGATCGGCTGTTTTCACGACACGGCGCAGCATCGCGCCGATGCCATCGATCGCGCGCGGTCCGCTTCTGAGCGCGTCGATATGTGCAGCACATTCGCCCATTCCATAGCGACGCACCGCCGCGCAATAAAGCTGCCACTTGTCGCCGAAGGCAGCGTAAAGGCTCTGTCGCCCGATCCCCATTGCATCGACGAGCATCTGGGCCGAACTGCCCTCATATCCATGCCCGCTAAAGACATTGATCGCGCCGTCGAGCGCGGCGTCCGTGTCGAATTCCCGTGGTCTCGCCATAAACGGCAAGATAGCAATTCAGGAACGAATGTTCAAGAATTTATAGCGCCGCGAGAAGTAAATTCGATAAACCGGCCCCGCGCCGCTGTTGCGGTCTTCGAACGCTGCCCTGAGGGGTTCCTATCAGCTGCCCGACGCAGCGGTGAAAACCGCCAATTGAGCGGCGAAAGCACGCTTGTAGGCAGGCCGGGCTTCGCCGCGGGCGACATAGGCGGAGAGGTTGGGATATTCATCCAGTAGGCCCGACGCCCCCAACCTGAGCAGCACCGACACCATCAGCAGGTCACCGGCACTGAACGCACCGTCGAGCCAGTCGGCATCGCCAAGGTGCTTGGAAAGTTCGCCCAGCCGCCCGCGGATGCGGTCTTTGACCATCGCCAGACGCTGCTCATACCAGGTCTTGTCGCGTTCGAGGAGCGTGACGATGAGGAGATCGACGATCGGCGGCTCGACCGTATTGAGTGCGGCAAACATCCACGTGACTGCCCGCGCCCGGGCGTTCGCGTCATCTGGCAGCAAGCCTGCACGGCCCTCTGCGATATGGAACACGATCGCTCCTGACTCGAACAGGACAAGGTCGCCCTCCTCGTAGGTCGGAATCTGCCCGAAAGGATGACGCGCCCGATGCGGAGCTTCCTTCATCTCACTGAACGAAAGAAGTCGAACGTCGTAGAGTTGATCCACTTCTTCGAGCGCCCAGCGAACGCGCATGTCCCGGGCCAATCCCCTGCCGCGATCGGGCGACCGTTCAAAGGCGGTAATGGTGGGGTTCATAGGCAGACTCCCGGCAAATGCATGACGCTATCGAGCGTGACATGGGTCACGACGATAGTCTTCCACATCGTCTCTCTCAGCTCTTCGTCTCCCAAGGACGCATGACGGGCGGGCTTCCCGACACATGCGGGTATTTTTCTTGCGGGTCGCAGTGGACGGTGAGATTGGCCCCTCACTCGCTAGCGGACGCGCACTGCCTTCAGAGTTTCCCTCTATTTCTCCCACTCCATTTCCCCGAGAGCCTTACAAAGTAACCTCGACCGCCAGAAATCGCAGGGCCTCGTCAACCTGAAGGCCGTGGCCGGAATCAAGGCATCTACGACGTTCAGCGGGCGCAACCGACCGCATAGCCTCCAGCGAAAGAAGCCTCGCCATTTCGCGCGGTCCCGCTGGGAGCAACATCATGACACGACTTAAAGAACTTGCCATCGAAGCTCATGGAGGCCTCAAGCGCTGGCGGCAGTTCGAGCAGGTCTCCGCCGACCTGGTACAGGGAGGCGTCTTATGGGCTTTGAAAGGACATCCACAAACCCTCGAGCGCACCACCGTCACCGTGGGTCTCAAGAAGGAATGGGCGTCGCATGCCCCGTTCGGCGCTGGTAGTCGGCGCTCGCGCTTCGCGCCCGATCGCGTGGTCCTGGAAGCCGGTGACGGCAGCGTACTCGAAGAACTCGTTCAACCGCGCGCAAGCTTCTCTGGTCATACGCTGCAAACCCCATGGACAGAATTGCAGCTCGCCTACTTCGCCGGCTGCGCCATGTGGACCTATCTAACCATGCCGTTTCTGCTCGCCTGGCCCGGCGTCGAGACGGAGGAATTGGAGCCTTGGCAGACCGATAGCGGGGACTGGCGCCGTCTTGCTGTCCGTTTCCCCACGGAAATCGCCACGCACAGCGCCGTACAGACGCTTTACTTCGACGGCGATGGGCTGCTGAAGCGCCACGACTATAACGTCGAGATCGCTGGGGACACGCCCGGCGCGCACTTCATCGCGGATTACCAAGAGGTGTCGGGCATTAAATTCCCGACGAAGCGGCGGATCTATGCCCGTCAGCCGGATGGCAGCTTCAGCACTGAGCCGCTTGTTGTCTCGATCGATCTCTCCAACATCCGGCTCAGCTAGACATCGCCGCTACAGCGTGGCGAGCGGCCCGGCCTCGTTCCGAATGGCTCTGGGAACCTCGCCATGCACACGGGCAAACGCCAGGCGCATCCGCTCCCTGTTCGCGAACCCCACCTCGCGAGCGATCACCTCGATTGGCTGTCGGCTCTGCTCCAGCATCAACTTCGCGGCTTCGACCCGTAGCGCTTCGACCGCCTTCGCCGGCGTCGTGCCGGTTTCCGACCGGAACAATCGGGTGAACTGCCGGGGACTGAGGCTTGCGGCACGCGCCAGATCGTCAATCGTCAGGCTTTCAGCGAGGTTCTGGCGCGCGTAGTTCAGCGCGCGCTGGACTCTATCCTCATTCGCGCTCAAATCGAGCAAGGTCGAGTGCTGGGACTGCCCGCCGGAACGTCGATGGTACATGACCATGCCCTTCGCGACCGAACGGGCGACGTCGGAGCCGTGGTCGCGCTCGATGATGCCGACGACGAGGTCTGTTCCCGCCGTCATGCCGGCAGACGTCCAGATCGGACCATCCGCGAGAAAGATCTTGTCCATGTCGACACGGCAGCTTGGAAACCGGTCCTGCAACGCCCGTGCATAGCGCCAATGCGTCGTGGCGCGTCGGCCGTTGAGCAGTCCGGCATCTCCCAGAACAAACGAGCCCAGGCAGATGCCCGCGACGCGTCTTGCGTCGCGGGCAGCCGCCCGAAGAAGCCGAACCAGCCCGGGCGACGACGTCGGAATCTCGAGGCCCGCAGCAACGATCAAGGTGTCGTACGACTCGTCGCCGAACGCGTCCGTCATAACCTGCATACCAGACGACGAGGCGACCAGCCCTCCCTCCTCCGAGAGGATACGCATGTCGTACAGCTTCTTCCCAGCTTGCTTGTTGGCCACATCGAACGCTGCGACCGCCCCAAAGCAGATGGGTTGAAAACTCGGGCAAAGAACCAGACCAATCTTCATGCTTTCTCCGCGGCAGCTACTCGCGACCTTAAATAGGTAGGTCGGCAATGCTCCGCCATCTCCATGGCCTGAATGATGGCATCTACGTCCTGTCGGCTCCGGGAGCTGGCTGGTAGCTCTCTCGCGGATTTTGACGGAGCTGCCATGTCGAGCCAATCGACAACATACATCGCTGTTCGGCCTGTCGCACCGGGACGGCTTGAACTGACGCAATAGTAGCCCCGCCACCGCGGCCGACATTCCCGAAGCAACTTCGCCGCCAGACTTCGCACCTCACAAAGGATCTATCATGTCACTCGAAACGACAAAAACCGAATACCTCGACATCGGTGATACACGCTTCGCGTTCAGGCGTCTTGGCCCTACTACCGGAATGACGCTCGTTCTGTTGCAGCACTTCACCGGGACCATCGATTCCTGGGACCCGGCGGTGGTGAACGCTCTGGCGGCAACGCGGCCGGTCATCGTCTTTAACAATCTCGGCGTCGGCACCTCGACCGGCGCGACGCCCGACACGGTGGAACAGATGGCGTCGGACGCCGAGACATTCATCAGCAGGCTCGGCCTTGAGCAGGTGGATCTGCTCGGTTTCTCGCTTGGCGGCATGCTCGCCCAGGTGCTCGCCGTGCGGCAACCCAGCCTGATCCGCAAGGTCATCATCGCCGGCGCCGCGCCGCGCGGTGGCGAGGAACATCTATTGGCCGTGGTGGAGGAAGCCTTTTCGCGCGGCGCGCCGGATGTGCGACTGCCGCTATTCTTCACGCCCTCGGAAGCGAGCCAGCGCGCCGGACGCGCCTTCGTCGCTCGCGCAACGGCGCGCAGGCAAGATCGCGATCCGGACAGCGGCGACGATGTTAGCAAGCCTCAGGCCAAGGCGATCATCGGCTGGTGCGCGCGTAAAGACGAGGGCGAGGCGACGCTCCGCGCCATAGCGCAGCCTGCGCTTATCGTGCACGGCAGCGACGACACGATGTTTCCCAGCATCAATGCGTACAATATGTTCAAGGCAATGAAGAACGCGCAGCTGATCCTGTACCCGGACTCGGGGCACGGTGCGTTGTTCCAGTACCCCGAGACGTTCGTCGCCCATTGCCTAACCTTCCTGGACGCCTGATGGGGAAAGAGACACAGCCGCAACATGTCGCATTTTCACCTGTGATCACGCCGGGGCGGAGAATCTCTAGGCGGGTCCAGCGAACGGTACCGCCCACCGAACACCTCCGGCCGGCGGTTTCGTAGACCTATTGCAACACCATCTCGACGCGGCGGTTGCGGGCGCGGCCATTTTCGCTGGCGTTGCTGGCAAGCGGTGCGTAGTTCGCCACGCCGGATGCGGATAAGCGCTTGCCATCGATCTTGTAGCTGCGAGTCAGGTCATCGATCACCGCCTGCGCGCGCGCCTTCGACAGCGCGAGGTTCGCATCCAGCGACCCCTGATTGTCGGTGTGGCCGACGATGAACACGTTCGCGCCGGCATTGGCTTGCAGCACGCGCGCCATTTCGTCGAGTTGCGGTTTGGATTCGGGCTTGATGGCCGCCTTACCGGTGTCGAAGAACAGCCCGTAGAGGGCCACCCTACCCTCCGCCTGCAGGCCCTTTGCGAGCGCTGCCGCATCCACAGTCACCTTGCCGCTATCCATCGCCTTCGGTTCGACGATCTCCACGACCGTGGCAACGTACTTGCTGGCAAGCGCGATGGTGCCTGGCTTCGCTGAGAGGACCGCCACATGCAGTGTGGTACCGGATGCATTCAACGTTCCGTACCAATAGCGCTCGCTGCCAATCTCCTGCCATTGCTGCAACAGCGTGATCGGGGTCCAGCCTTCCAGCGACACCTTGGCCAGTTGCGGATTGGCAGGCAGGTCCCGCAGCGGTTTGAAATTCCGTCGACCGCAGTCGTCGGCACACGCATCGAGCTTCGATGCACCGGCGCGCTCAAGCGCCTGCTCATAGTTGCGCTGCACTTCGAGCACCGACTTGCCGGCAGGCGCGAGATAGAACAGCCGCGTCACCCGCCCCTCGAGCTTGACGACATCAGCGTCTCCGGAGGGAATGCCGACCTGATCGAAGTTCTTCACATCCTGGGCGACGAGCCACGATCCGGCATAACGGCTGAGTACGGCATGATCGCGACCATTCGGCGCGTCGGCAGGCATGCTCTGCGCCATGGCAAGGGAGGCTGAAGCAAGGAGACCAAGAACAGACAGCAGACGGATAAAGCAGGCGCGCATCGGGACCCTCTCAGGCCAGAATGTTAGCGGAATGCAGATTGCTGCGGAGTTATGTCAGAGACGCCATTTTCGGAACAGCCACTTGCCCCGTCACTCCCACTCGATCGTCCCGGGCGGCTTGCTCGTAATGTCATACACCACGCGATTGATGCCCGCTCGCGTACCAGCCCCGCGGCGTGGCAGGTGTCCACCTGCCAACGCCGGTCTTTGAACAGCCCTCGTCCTCCGCCCTAGTAATGGACGGAGGCGCCCATCGCACCGATCTTGGGCGGAGCGAACTTGGTCAGGTCGATGCCTTCGACGGCGGCCTTGTATTCCTCGGCGCTCGGCGTGCGGCCGAGGATCGCCGACAGCACCACGACCGGGGTCGAGGCCAGCAACGATTCACCCTTCTTCTCGGCGGTGTCTTCCACGACGCGGCCCTGGAACAGACGGGTTGAGGTCGCCAGAACGGTGTCGCCCTTCTCCGCTTTTTCCTGGTTGCCCATGCAGAGGTTGCAGCCCGGACGCTCGAGATAGAGAATGTTCTCGTAGGCGGTGCGGTTCGCGGTCTTCGGCTTCACGTCGTCGAATTCGAAGCCGGAATACTTCTGCAGGATTTCCCAGTCGCCCTCGGCCTTCAGCTCGTCGATGATGTTGTAGGTCGGCGCGGCGACGACCAGTGGCGCGTTGAACGCGACCTTGCCTTCGGTCTTCTCGATGTTCTTGAGCATCTGGGCGACGATCTTCATGTCGCCCTTATGCACCATGCACGAGCCCACGAATCCGAGATCCACCTTCTTGGTGCCGCCGTAATAAGAAATCGGACGGATCGTGTCGTGGGTGTAGCGGCGCGACACATCGGCATTATTGACGTCGGGATCGGCGATCATCGGCTCGTCGATGATGTCGAGATCGACGACGACTTCGGCGAAGTATTTCGCATTGGCGTCCGGCGTCAGCGCGGGCTTCTCGCCCGAACGGATCTCGGCGATGCGCGCATCGGCCTTGGCGATCAGGCCCTTCAGCGTGCCCGCGGCATTGTCCATGCCCTTGTCGATCATGATCTGGATGCGCGACTTGGCGATCTCCAGCGACTCGATCAGCGTGTCGTCCTGCGAGATGCAGATCGACGCCTTGGCCTTCATCTCGGCCGTCCAATCAGTGAAGGTGAAGGCCTGGTCGGCGAGCAGCGTGCCGAGATGGACCTCGATGATCCGGCCCTGGAAAACGTTGTCGCCGCATTGCTTGAGCATCTGCGCCTGGGTCGCATGGACCACGTCGCGGAAGTCCATATGCGGCTGCATCGCGCCCTTGAACGTCACCTTGACCGATTGCGGGATCGGCATCGTCGCCTCGCCGGTCGCCAGCGCGAGCGCCACGGTGCCGCTATCGGCACCGAAGGCCACGCCCTTGGACATGCGGGTGTGGCTGTCGCCGCCGATGATGATCGCCCAGTCATCCACGGTGATGTCGTTCAGCACCTTGTGGATGACGTCGGTCATCGCATGATAGCTGCCCTTGGGGTCGCGCGCGGTGATGACGCCGAAATTGTTCATGAAGGACATGAGCTTCGGAATGTTGACCTGCGCCTTCTTGTCCCACACCGATGCCGTGTGGCAGCCCGACTGGTAGGCGCCGTCGACGATCGGGGAGATGACGGTGGCCGCCATCGCCTCCAGCTCCTGCGCGGTCATCAGGCCGGTGGTGTCCTGCGAGCCGACGATGTTGACCTTGACCCGCACGTCCGAGCCCGCGTGCAGCACCTTGCCGCCGAGCACGCCCACGGCGTTGCGGTTGAAGATTTTCTCGACCGCGGTCAGGCCCTGGCCTTCGACCGAAATCTCCTTGTTCGGCGCGAAAACCGGGGTCGGCTCGACGCCCAGCGTTTCGGCTGCAAAGGTCTGCAGTTTCTTGCCGAAGACGATGGCATAAGAGCTGCCGGCCTTCATGAACTCCATCTTCTGCGGCGTGAAAGCGGCAGCGACGTCGACCAGTTCCTTGCCGTTTTCGTCGCGCAGCTTCTTGCCCTTGGCATCGAGCGTCAGGACGGTGCCAGTGTCGACCGCAAATTTCTGCTCGAGCACCGGGTTGCCGTCGTTGTTGAGGATCGGCTTGCCGTCCGCGTCGAGCTTCTTGACCCAGTTCTTGAGGTTGACGCCGATGCCGCCGGTGACGTCGACGGTGGTCGCGAAGATCGGCGAGATGCCGTTGGTGCCGGCGACGATCGGCGCGAAGTTGACGAAGGGCACATAGGGGCTGGCCGGCTTGCCGGTCCACAGCGCCACGTTGTTCACACCAGACATGCGCGACGAACCCACGCCCATCGTGCCCTTCTCGGCGATCATCATCACGCGCTTGTCCGGGTGCTGCTTCTGCAGCGCCACGATTTCTTGCTGCGCCTGCCGCGTCATCATGCACTGGCCGTGCAGCTCGCGGTCCGAACGCGAATGCGCCTGGTTGCCGGGCGACAGCAGGTCGGTCGAGATATCGCCTTCGGCGGCGACGTACGTCACGACCTTGATCTCGTCCGTGACGTCTGGGAGCTTGGTGAAGAACTCGGCCCTGGCATAGCTCTCGAGCACGCCCTTGGCGACCGCATTGCCCGCCTTGAAGGCATCGCGCAGCCGGAACATGTCGGCGTCGTAGAGGAAGAACTGGGTCTTCAGAACTTCACCAGCCTGCTTCGCCAGCGTGGCAGCACTGCCGAGCGTCACGTCGAGCAGCACGCCGATCGAGGGGCCGCCCTTCATGTGCGACAGCAGTTCCAGCGCGAAGGTCGGCGTGATTTCCGGGACGATCGCCTCACCGAGGATAATCTCCTTGAGGAAGGCCGCCTTCACGCCCGCGGCGCTCGTGGTGCCCGGCAGCGTGTTGTAGATGAAGAATTTCAGGGCATCGGCGCGGTATTCGCTGCCATTGTCCTTGATCAGGGCGATGATTTCGCCGGTGAGCGCGCCGTCGTCGATCGGTTTGGGAGCGAGGTTCTGAGCTTTCCGGCTTTCGATCTCAGCGAGGTAATCTGAATAGAGGCTCATCGTCATCCCAACGTCATGAGGTGGTTGACGCTGGAAACGCAGCGCCACCAACCGTTATTGTTAAAACCGGTCTAAAGGCGAATTCGGCTTCGAGTACGTCAATCGCGGCCGACTGACAAGATACTGCATTGCGGTAAAAATAGCCCTTTAAATTCAGCGTTCAACGGTCAAAACATGACGGCAGGCATGCTTGCCGGGCGGAAATGCTGGTTCTCACTCGACCTGTCGCAAAGAGACTCTCCGAAGACCCGTCCGAAACGTCGGTCTGACCCGCCACCGTCAACAAATTGGTGGTCGGCCCCCTGCCGCGCGTCAGTCGCGCGATATGGACAGCCCCGCGAGAAGCGGCGCATACGCGGCGAGCCTGCCGGATACGAACTCGGTGAAGAGCCGCACGCGCTTCGTCTTGCGTGTCTCCCCCTGTGTAAGAAGCCAAACCGTTCCGTACATGTGCAGGTCGGTGCCCGGCACCCTCACCAGCAGGGGGTCGGCATCGCCAACGAAGCACGGCAGTGTCGTGATCCCGAGCCCTTGCCGTACGGCAACGATCTGAGCCCCGGCGTCCGTGGTCCTGAACGGAACCCCCGTGGCGCGAACGTCACCCTCAGTCGCCCAATCCGGAATTCCATGAATGCTGATGACGATCCACCGGATCGGATCAGGCGCGCCCGCACGCCATGCGGCCAGTCGATCGCGGGACATGTAGACGCCGCCGAACAGCTCCGGTCCCTTCACGCCGTGAAGATTGAGCGGCAGGGTTTTGCGGTCGTAGACGACGCGGATCGCGACGTCGGCCTCGCGGTTGGTCAGATTTGCCAGCTCGCCGAACGACAGAATGTCCATCTCGATGTCCGGATGCAGACGCGCGAAATCGGCGAAGTCCGGCATCAGCAGATGTGTCGCGAGGGGCGGCGCCAGCGTCACCCGCAGACGCCCGCGCACGCTCTGGTCGCGGCCGAAGACGCGCGTCTCCAGCTGATGCGACGACGCTTCCATCTGGTCCGCGAATTCGAGGACCTCCTCACCCGCAGCCGTCAGGCGGTAGCCCGAAGGCAGTTTTTCGAACATCTGAACCCCGAGGCGTTCCTCGAGCTGGGCGATGCGTCGCAGCACGGTCGCGTGGTTCACACCGAGGCGCTCGGCGGCAGCCCGCACCGAGCCTCCGCGCGCGACGGCAAGAAAGTAGCGAACGTCATCCCAGTCGATCATGGTGCAATCTCGCACCGCACGGCGCGCCTTCCAAGCCCGTGTCCAAACATACTGCAACAATACGGGCTGTCACCATAGCCTATGGCGACGCGCGCGGTCCAATTCCCGCCGGCGGACACCGATCGTCGCGGCTGGCGTCAGCCGCCCAGCCGGATCGATTTCGCACCACCGATGTGCGCGCTTCCGCACTCAACGCCTGACGCCGGCAGACCCATCTCGAGGTTCTCGGGGACAGTCCCGACACCACACAGGAGAAGTTATGGGAAAGCTTGACGGCAAGGTTGCAGTCATCACGGGCGGATCGAGCGGCATGGCGCTGGCGAGCGCCAAGCGGTTCGTCGAAGAAGGCGCCTATGTGTTCATCACGGGCCGGAGGCAGGAGGCGCTCGATGAGGCCATCAAGCTGATCGGTCGGAACGTGACCGGCGTGCCCGGCGACGCGGCCAATCTCGACGACCTCGACCGTCTGTTCGATACGGTCAAGCGGGAAAAGGGCAGGATCGATATCCTGTACGCGAGCGCCGGCACGGGCGAATCCGTGCCACTGGGCGAAATTACCGAGCAGCATTTCGATGCGACCTTCGGCCTGAACGCGCGCGGCACGCTCTTTACTGTTCAGAAGGCGTTGCCGCTGTTCAACGATGGCGGATCGATCTTCATGACCGGGTCAGTGGCGTCGCTCAAAGGTTTTCCCGGTTATAGCGTGTATGCGGCGAGCAAGGCGACGCTGCACGCATTCGCACGCGGATGGCTCAACGAACTCAAGAGCAGGAATATCCGAGTGAACGTGCTGCACCCCGGGCCGATCGCCACACCGATGCAGGACCAGGTTCTCACTGAAGAAGCGAAGCAGATGTTCGAATCCCTGATCCCGCGGGGAACGATGGGTCGTCCTGAAGAAATTGCCGCGGTCGCGCTGTTTCTCGCTTCAGACGATTCAAGCTTCGTGAATGGGCTGGAGTTGTCGGTCGACGGCGGCTTCTCGGCGATCTGAAATCGTACCTCGTTCGCGGCAGGGACCTCTACGCGGTCGCCACAGCGGACCGAATAACCCAGCGTCCTCGAAGGCCGTGAATCAATATCAAAACAAATCGGAGAAGATTATGAGCTACGCAATTGTAGGCTTCGGCAAGATAGGCCAGGCCCTCGCCCACGCTTTCGCCCGCAAAAACATCGACGTCACCGTCGCGAGCCGCCGGCCGCCCGAGGCGTTGACGCCGCAGGCCAGGGCGATTGGACCCACGATCGTCGCCAGGCCGCTGGGGGATGCACTCGAGGCCGACACGATCATCCTTGCGGTCCCGTTCGGCGAGCATCGCGAGGTTGCGAAGGTCCTACCGAGCTGGAAAGGCAAGACGGTCATCGACGCGATGAATCTGTTTCCGGGCCCCGAAGAGCCGGACGGTCTCCCGGGCTCCGCGGTCGTCGCGAAGGCGTTCACCGGCGCCAGGTTCGTAAAAGGCTTCAATCACCTGGGCGCAGCCACCCTGGCGACCGATCCGGTCGTCGAGGGCGGCCACCGGGTCGTCTTTCTGTCTGGTGACGACGAGGATGCGATCGCTCCCGTGGCGGATTTGGCCAAACAACTCGGCTTCGCACCCGTCAAGCTGGGAAAGCTCAACGAGGGTGGCGCGCTGGTGCACGCGCGCGGCCGCACCTGGGGCCCGCTCATCTTCCAGGATTTGTTCAAGAAGGAGCAGTGATCGATCGACGACCGCTTGATCGACATTGAGAACGGGTTGCGCGCTGACGTCTTCGAGCAGCGCGCGACCGAATATTTGATGGTCACAACGTAGCGAAGTTTGGGGCGGGCCTGACAGCTTGTGGACGCCGTACGAAGAGCAATGGCAAGGAGCGCTAATGCGAATCGTCAGCCTGAGTTGAAGACGATAGCGTATTGCAACAATTTGGTGCGCAAGAGACGCGACTTAAATTGTTCCCAAATACTGGCTTTTGATGACGCGAACGAAGGGCAATTTCTCCGCGATGAATTCATATATCGCATTCGAATGAAGTCCGAGAATCAGGGCAATATCTCGGTCTTGTAACTCATACAATTTAATAGCTGACGCGAGATTTTCCAGATCGCTGTAGCCTAAGGCCCCGAATGTGGGCCTAAGAAAAATCGTACCGCATTCGGAATGCCCTTCTACGAATTTCATGGCGGCCATAATTGACGATGGTGCTCCAAAAAAATCAGTCGTGCACTGGTTGGTCGACAACATTTCGTCGAGCGAGCTTGTGGAGGCAAGGATGGTCACATTCTCAGATCCCTGACGACTATAGGAAGCTACTAGATCAGGAGCATGGCGCTTCATTTGCTTAAGCGATGTATTTCCACCTCGGGCACTCTCAGCGGCAAGCAAGTCTGTATGCGAAAAGGGGCGACCGTCATCAGATAGAATTAGGCTATGCGCGCTCACTGTCAGACGAAAGCTAGTTGCGCCACCATGTGTCAGAGCGTTACGTCCCAACTCTACTACAAAATCGCGCGCCACTAATGCTGTCTGTATGCCCCATATCTCACGAAGGGCACTCATTTGGAACGCCTCGTCAATATCACGCGTGATTTCTGGCACCCGGAGCTCTATGGCAATTTCGACTAGCGCTTCACCTAACAAATCGTTGTTCGTAAGTTCGCGCCCCAGTTCGTGGCGAAGCTTTGCACGACGCTCGGCGAGCCGCCGCCAGCCCATTAAAGTCTGGGGGCCAAAAGTAAACTCATCAGTGTCGATGATCTTTCCGTGTCGATAGCACATCCAAATGCCATTCTCGATTGAACGCAACTCCTCGATACTTTTTTCAGTTTCAACTCGACGAGCGGCAGGACCGTCCGAAGCCGCGTAGATGTGACATGCCATCCCGCTCTTCGCTGCACTGGTATCTGACTCCGCACTGGGACCGATTGTTGGCGCTGCACAGTTCGGAAAGGAGCATCGGTGTCCGGCTCGTTCAGCCAGCGCATTGCGGACCAAAGGGGGGAAATCAGCTAATCTTGCCATAAGCCATTGATATCATGCTGCCGAACTGAATTCCGATGCCTTTTCCACTAGCGATGAGGCAACGCCACCATCGAAGTCAGAGCGCTGGTAGCGCCGATTACCAACGAGCGACTTGCCAAGAGGTACTTTAAAATTTCAATCTTAGTAAGATGCGCAAGGCCCCACAGCGCTATACTAGTCTTTTTCCTCCGACGGGAGCAGAGATGTCGAAACTATTTTCGAATTCAGCACGTTAAGGCTAGCCATCCTACCGTTTTGAATAGCTCCGAATAGGCAAACTCACTCCCACTCAATTGTCCCCGGCGGCTTGCTTGTGATGTCATACACCACGCGGTTGACGCCCTTGACCTCGTTGATGATGCGCGTCGCGGTCTCGCCGAGGAACTTCATGTCGAACGCATAGAAGTCCGCGGTCATGCCGTCGGTCGAGGTCACGGCGCGCAGGCCGACAACGTATTCATAGGTGCGGCCGTCGCCCATCACGCCGACGGTCTTCACCGGCAGCAGCACGGCGAAGGCCTGCCAGATGGTGTCGTAGAGATCGGCCTTGCGGATCTGGTCGATATAGACGGCGTCCGCCTCGCGCAGGATATCGAGCTTTTCACGCGTGATCTCGCCGGGGCAGCGGATCGCAAGACCCGGGCCGGGGAACGGATGACGGCCGACGAAGATGTCCGGCAGGCCGAGCTCGCGGCCGAGATCGCGGACTTCGTCCTTGAACAGCTCGCGCAGCGGCTCGACCAGCTTCATGTTCATGCGCGCCGGAAGGCCGCCGACATTGTGATGCGACTTGATGGTCACCGAGGGGCCGCCGGTGAAGGACACGCTCTCGATCACGTCGGGATACAGCGTGCCCTGGGCGAGGAAATCCGCGCCGCCGATCTTCTTTGCCTCGGCGTCGAACACGTCGATGAACAGACGGCCGATGGTCTTGCGCTTCACTTCGGGATCGGTGACGCCTTCGAGCTCGCCGAGGAACGTCTTCGATGCATCCACATGCACCAGCGGGATATTGTAGTGGTGCCGGAACAGGTCGACGACGGTCTTGGCCTCGTCCTTGCGCAGCATGCCGTGATCGACGAACACGCAAGTGAGCTGGTCGCCGATCGCTTCATGGATCAGCACGGCCGCCACAGCGCTATCGACGCCACCTGACAGGCCGCAGATCACCTTGCCCTTGCCGACCTGGGCGCGGATCTTCTCGATCGCTTCCTCGCGGAAGGCGCGCATGGTCCAGTCGCCGGTGAAGCCGGCGATGTTGCGCACGAAGTTGCGGATCAGCTTTGCGCCGTCGGGCGTGTGCGCCACTTCGGGGTGGAACTGCATCGCATAGAACTTGCGGACGTCATCGGCGATGATCGAGATCGGCGAGCCAGGCGCTTTCGCCACGGCGCGAAAACCCTCGGGCATCTTGGTGACGCGGTCGCCATGGCTCATCCAGACGTCGTATTTGCCGCCCTTCTCCCAGACGCCTTCGAACAGCGCGCAGTCATCGATGATCTCGATGGCGGCGCGGCCGAATTCGCGGTGATGCCCGGCCTCGACGGTGCCGCCGAGCTGCTGCGCCATGGTCTGCTCGCCGTAGCAGATGCCCAGCACCGGAACGCCCGCGGTGAGGATCGACAGCGGCGCGGACGGCGCGTTGTCGTCGAGCACCGAGGCCGGGCCGCCGGACAGGATCACGGCTTTCGGCTTCATCTCGGCGAAGGCGGCCTCCGCCTTGTTGAACGGCACGATTTCGGAATAGACGCCCTCCTCGCGGACGCGCCGCGCGATCAGCTGCGTCACCTGAGAGCCGAAATCGACGATCAGAATCTTGTCATGCGCCGAAGCCACATGGGGTGACGGATCGGCGGGCGAAGATGAGGCGGTATCTTGGGTTTTGCTGGGGGCTGTCATAGCGAGGAATTACGCGACTCACGGCGGGGTCGCAACCCCCGCAGCGTGCACATGAGCCCCGTCATGGCCGGGCTTGTCCCGGCCATCCACGTCTTTCTGCGGGGGGCGCCAAGGCGTGGATACGCGGGACAAGCCCGGGCATGACAGCTGAGTGTGGGGTTAGCCCTGGCGCTTGAGAACACTGACGAAAAACCCGTCCGTTCCGGTCCGCCGCGGGGTCATCAGCAGGCCTTCCGGGCTCTGATACGTCGCCGCAGCGAAATCCTCGGCCTTGTCCCACAATACCGACATCACCTGCGCCGGCGGGACCACCGAAAACGCCGGCTGGCGGGCGGTAAAGGCGCGGATCTGGTCACGGTTTTCCTGCGGCAGCACCGAACAGGTCACATAGGCGATCCGGCCACCCGGCTTCACCAGCGCCACCGCGCGGTCGAGGACCTCGGCCTGGTCCTTGATCCGGACCTCGAGGGCGCCCGGCCGCATCCGCCATTTGGCGTCGGGATTGCGACGCCAGGTGCCGGTGCCGGTGCAGGGCGCGTCGATCAGCACGAGGTCCGCCGAGTTGTGGATGTCGCTGAGCGTATCATCCGGGCCCTTCGGGGTGCGGATATCGGCGTTGTGGATACCGGCACGCGACAGACGCTCGTGGATCGGCGCCAGCTGGCGCTTGTCGGCGTCGGTGGCGATCAGCCGGCCCTTGCCCTGCATCATCGCCGCCAGCGCCAGCGTCTTGCCGCCGGCGCCCGCGCAGAGATCGATCACCTGCTCGCCGGGCTTGGCGCCAGACAGCAGCGCCGCGAGCTGCGAGCCCTCGTCCTGCACTTCGATGCCGCCCTTGATGAAATCCTCCTCGGCATGGATGCCGGGATTGCGCGCATCGGCACCGAGCTCGATCCGGAGCCCCAGCGGCGACCACGGCGTCTCGGTGGCCCCGAGATGGCGCAGCGAGCCCAGCACCTTCTCGCGCTTGGCCTTCAGCGTGTTGACGCGCAGGTCCAGCGGCGCACGGCTGGCCATGGCGGTGGCTTCCGCCACACGATCGTCGCCGAACACATCGGCAAGCTGGCTATCGAGCCATTCCGGATAATCGCCGGCGATATGCGCCGGTGCATCCGCCACTGTGCGCGACGCCAGCGCCGAGCGCTCCGCGTCAGACAGCGGCTCCGGCGCGAAACCGCTGCCATCGCAGAGCGCGGCAATCGTATCGACATCCATCCTGCGCTCGGCCTTGAGCATGCCGAGCAGCCGCGCCCGCGAGGTGTCGTTGTCCATGATCCAGGCGCTCGAGGCGCGCCGCCGCAGCACATCCCAGACCAGCCCGGAAATCCCGGCCCTATCGCCGGAGCCGGCGAAGCGGTGCGCGGTGCCCCACTCCTTCAGCGCCTTGGCGGCGGGGACACGCTGGGTGTCGATGGCCTCGATCACTTCGATCGCGGCGGAGAGGCGGGCGGCGGGAGTCATGGCAATCTTTCGACGGAGAGAGGCGCGACGCCGCTCCCGATCAGATCAGGAGAAGCATCCGTAGCGCGAAGTAGAACCACATCGCCAACAACACAAGCGCGCTGGCAAGCCAGGCCTGCGATCCCCGGCTATTGGCAATGAATCCGGCGCCCACGAAGCGGGCGATGACGAAGATCCAGGACAGGCAGACCAGCACCAGATCGATCTTGCGCAGCGGCAGGCCGATGGCGATCAGCGCATAGAACAGCAGATCGAGCTGCGGAGCGGTATTCGGCAGATCGCCGGCGTCGTTGCGGCTCAGCAGGCCGCCGCGCCGGCCGGTCCAGAAGAACATGCCCAGCGTAATCGCCACCAGCACGAAGACCGGCAACAAAACCCATTGAATCGACATTGAAATTTCCTCAGCCCGGGGAATTCAGAGCCGCGCGGCACCCCGCTCGCGCTACAGACTCGCCCCTTGGAACATGACGATTAACCGGCCCAAGAGTTCCATATGAGTTCCATGCAGGTTCCATAGCGGGGTCATTGAACCGGCTGGGCGGCCCTCGACACCCATTTGCAGGCGCCGCCCGGAGGCACGCCGAACCCGTGAGCCCTGCCATGGCCTATCTCGATGCCCTCTTTGCGATGCTGACGCCCGGCGACCCGGACAGCTGGGCCGGCCTCATGATGTCCACCCTGGCCGGCGCCGCCGCGGCGCTCGCGGTGGCCATCCTGCTGAATCTCTATTTCCGGGCCCGGTATCGCTCGGTCCATGACGTGGTCCACCACGGCGTCGCGGCGCTGGCCGTGCTGGGCCTCCTCGCCTTCGCCGCCACCGACATGCGCCATACGGCACTGGGCTATCTCGGCATCAATCCGACCAGGCCCGCTGTCGAATTCGAAATCCGCCTGCCCGACGCGGTCGCGGCGAAGATCATCGCGGAAGCCACGCAGATCGAATTGCATACCGACCGCAACCAAGCCCTCGCTGCCATCAGCGAAGGCCCGACTTTCACGAACAAGGGCGAGAGCATTCTCAGGGGTACGGTGCCGCTGAAATTTCGCACCGCGCAGCGTGTGATGATCGTGAACGTGCCGGGCGAAGCACCGCTGATATTCAAACTGCGCTTGGCCGCAAGCCCGAGCCACTCGACTGAATTCAGCCCGTGGCATCTGGTCGATCAGGTGAGCGCCTCAGCCCGCGCGGGCAAGACGGCCCGCACCAACGACGGCTATGCCATCAGATATCGCGTGATCTAACCTTTCGGTCGCACAAGCCATCTGGCTGACATCCGGAACGGCTACACTCCCACTAGAGGAGTTCCCGCCATGTCCGAATTCCGCTTGATCCAGATCACCGATACGCATCTCGGCGCAGGCTTCCCGCAATTCGTCGCAAATTTCCAGCGCGTCTGCGCGTTCATCGACGCGGCAAAGCCCGACCTCGTCATCAATAGCGGCGACCTTGCCTTCGATGGCCCGGGCCATCCCGATGACCTCGCCTTTGCCAAGTCACAGCATGACGCCCTTTCCGTTGCCTGCCGCTATCTGCCGGGCAATCACGACATCGGCGACAACCCGACTCTGGTCGCCCCGCCCCCAGCCCAACTAGTCTCCGAGCAGAACCGGCAGGCATTCGTGTCGGTCTTTGGACACGACCACTGGCGTTTCAATGCAGCCGGCTGGTGCTTCATCGGCCTGAATTCGTTGATCATGAATAGCGGGCTCGCCTGCGAAGAGGAGCAGTTCGACTGGCTCGCCTCGCAACTGGCGGGTCTGAACGGACGACCGCTGGCGCTGTTCATCCACAAACCCCTATTTCTGAATGCCCCGGACGATCCGGAACTGGCCGCGACGTCGATCCGCTATGTCCCGATGCCGGCGCGCCGCCGTCTCATCGATCTGCTTGACCCTGTCGATCTGCGGCTCGTCGCCTGCGGTCATGTCCACCAGCGGCGCGAAACCACATGGCGCGGCGTCAGACACATCTGGGCGCCCTCCAGCAGTTTCGTCATTCGCGCGGAGGACAAGCAGGAGACAATTGGCGTCAAGGAAGTCGGGCTCGTCGAATACAGTTTCCAGCCCGACCGCTTTGAAGTGCGTCACCGCCGCGCGCCGGGCCAGACCGACATCGATCTGTTCACCGTCATCAATGCGGACGGCACACCCCGCCCGCAGTGATGACGACCGCGCGTCGTATACGCGCACTCTAATCTCTCAGTCGTCATGGCCGGGCTTGTCCCGGCCATCCACGTCTTTTGCGCGAGAAGTAAGACGTGGATCCCCGGGACAAGCCCGGGGATGACGGCGAAGTATGTAACCAATCAGGCCTTGTCCGCCCCGACACGCACCAGCTGCTTGCCGAAGTTCGCCCCCTTCAGCAGCCCCATAAACGCCGTTGGCGCGTTATCGAGACCTTCGGTGACGTGCTCTTTATACTTCACCTTGCCCTCGCGCACCCATTGCGACATGTCGCGCAGGAAGTCGCCATGCATCGACGCGAAATCGCGCACGATGAATCCGCGGAAGTTGAGGCGCTTGGTCAGCACATTGCGCATCATCGCGGCCGCCCATTTCGGCGCCTCCGACGTCGTATCGTTGTACTGCGCGATGAGCCCGCAGACCGGAATGCGCGCGAAGAAGTTCAGCAGCGGAAACACCGCCTCGAACACCGCGCCGCCGACATTCTCGAAATACACATCGATGCCGCCCGGGCACGCGGCCTTCAGCTTCGCCGGAAAATCCGGATCGCGATGATCGAGGCATTCGTCGAAGCCGAGCTCTTCCTTCACATAGCGACACTTGTCGGCGCCGCCGGCGATGCCGATGGCACGCGCGCCCTTGATCTTCGCGATCTGCCCGACAGCAGAGCCGACCGCGCCGGAGGCTGCGGCCACAACCACAGTTTCGCCGGCCTGCGGATTTCCAATGGCAAGCAGGCCGGTATAGGCGGTCATGCCCGGCATGCCGAGAATACCGACCGCGGTCGAGATCGGCGCGAGTTTCGGATCGAGTTTGCGCAGGCCCTTGCCGTCGGAGATCGCATGGGTCTGCCAGCCGGCATGGGCCAGCACGATATCGCCCTTGGCAAAACCCGGATTGTTCGAGGCGATCACCTCGCACACCGTGCCGCCTTCCATCACGCCATCCACCGGCACCGGCGCGGCATAGGACGGGCCGTCACTCATGCGCCCACGCATATAGGGATCGAGCGACAGCCAGATCGTGCGCAGCAGCACCTCGCCATCACCCGGCGTCGGCACCGCATAATCCTCGACACGGAAATTCGATGGGCTGGGCTCACCGTGCGGGCGCGATGCGAGAACGACGCGTTTGGCTGCTGACATGGGACTTCTCCGTTTCTCTTTCTTGATCGCAAAAAAATGCGGCGCGCGATGATCGCGCGCCGCATTCAAAACGTAAACCGGCAAATATCAGGCAGTGATCTTCGCCAGCACTTTGTCGAATGCTGCAGCTGCGCTGTCGAGATCCTTGAACGACAGACCGCCATCGGCCGACTGCTTCTGCGCCGCCGTTGCCGTCGGGCGGATTTCAGCCACTGGCTTGCCACCGTCGAGCATCGTGAGCGGCGCGATCACCTGAAACTCATGTGCCTCGATCGGCTGATCCTTCAGCAGAAACACGCTGAGCGACGCGATATCGGTGCCGCGGCGATAGGAGATGTAGCGATCCACTGCGACCGAGCCATCGCGCTGCATGCCGCCGAGCTTGGCATGGCCATCGGAGCCGAGCAGCTTGTGCGCCTTGAAGCCCTTCACGCCTTCGGACTTCGCCTTGGCGGTCGCTTCGGAGAGATCGTATTTCTCGGCCATCGCCTTGCCGACGGTTGCGAGTTCCGCCGACATGTCATGCTCGAACTGCTTGGCCTCGCTGCGCGGCTGGCCGATCCTGCGCGGCTTGTCGGCATTACGCTTGGCGAGCTCGGTAGTGCAAAGCTCAACCAGCGCCGTGACCTCGCGGCGTGTGGCGTTCTCACGCAGGTTTTTCAGTTGCGCGGTGTCGAGAGCCGCAATGCGTTCGTCCGTCCATTCAATGGCCATAGTATCCAACGTTCTTTTCTGCGGGTGTTACTTCGACGCGTGACAAGGTCATTGTCGAAAATGAGCATCACAACGCGACACGGAGCCAAGCTCCGCGGCCGGGTTCGTCCGGCCCTGGAAATCCATATCGGGACATCCATAGCCGACAGCGCACGTGACGCGCGAACAATAGCGCGTTTTCGCCGATCTGTGGGGCTCAATTTAGGCAGCGATGCCTATGCGGCACTGCGAAAGTGCCTGAGATCACGCATATAGTTAAGCGCCGCCCGGATAGTTCGGGCTTTCGCGGGTAATCGTCACGTCATGCACGTGACTTTCGCGCAGTCCGGCACTGGTGATGCGGACGAATTCTGCCTTGTCGTGGAATTCGGTCAGCGTCTTGGCCCCGACATAGCCCATGGCGGCGCGCAGGCCGCCGGCGAGCTGATGCATCACATTGGCCACCGGGCCCTTATAGGGCACCTGGCCCTCGATGCCTTCCGGCACGAGTTTGAGCGTGTCCTTGATGTCCTGCTGGAAGTAGCGATCCGCCGAGCCGCGGGCCATGGCGCCCACCGAACCCATGCCGCGATAGGCCTTGTAGGAACGGCCCTGCCACAGGAACACTTCGCCGGGGGTTTCGTCGGTGCCCGCGAGCAGCGAGCCGACCATGGCGATGTCGGCGCCGGCAGCGAGCGCCTTGGCGAGATCGCCCGAGAATTTGATGCCGCCGTCGGCGATGATCGGAATGTTGTGCTTCTTCGCGGCTTCCACCGCATCCATGATCGCGGTGAGCTGCGGCACGCCGACGCCGGCGACGATGCGTGTGGTGCAGATCGAGCCTGGGCCGATGCCGACCTTGATCGCATCCGCACCCGCATCAATCAGCGCCTGCGCACCTTCGGTGGTGGCGATGTTGCCGGCGATCACCTGCACGGAGTTCGAAATCTTCTTGATGCGCGTCACGGCTTCCAGCACGCGCATGGAATGACCATGCGCGGTGTCGACAACAACGACATCGACGCCCGCATCAATCAGACGTTCGGTGCGCTCGAAACCACCCTCGCCCACGGTGGTCGCAGCGGCGACGCGCAGACGTCCCTGCGCGTCCTTGCTGGCCAGGGGATGCGCGACGGCCTTGTCCATGTCCTTCACGGTGATCAGGCCGACACAGCGATACTGGTCATCGACGACCAGCAGCTTCTCGATGCGATGCTTGTGCAGCATGCGCTTGGCTTCATCCTGGCTGACGCCTTCGCGCACGGTCACGAGATTCTCGTGCGTCATCAGTTCGGAAATTTTCTGGTTCGGATTGCTGGCGAAGCGCACATCGCGATTGGTGAGAATGCCGACCAGCTTGCCGGGGACGTCCTTGCTCGCACCGGTGACGACGGGAATGCCGGAGAAGCCGTGCTCGCTCATCAGCGCCAGCGCTTCGGCCAGCTTGGCGTCGGGACCGATGGTGAGCGGATTTACCACCATGCCGGATTCGTACTTCTTGACCTGGCGCACCTGGGCAGCCTGGCCCTCCGGATCGAAGTTGCGGTGGATCACGCCGAGGCCGCCGGCCTGCGCCATGGCAATCGCCATGCGGGCCTCGGTGACGGTATCCATCGCCGAGGCGATGATCGGAATATTGAGCGGAATGGCACGGGTGGCGAGGGAGCGGATATCGGCGTCGGAAGGCAGGATGTCCGACAGGCCGGGCTTCAGCAGAACGTCATCGAACGTGTAAGCTTCGCGGATCTTCTGAACGACTGCCATTGCCAACTCCATGCGGCGACCTCGGGATCGCGGTAGAAACCTCTGGATGCACCAATTCGACGGCGGCGCAGGACACCGTCGTCGAATCTGAACCCATAAGTAGGATTGGCGGTGGTCGATAGCATGCTGCTGCGCGAAATCAAAGCGTTTGGCTGCCATGCACAGGGATTTTAGGCGTTTTCGGCCTTCAGCCGGGCGGGCGCAGTCACGGATGATTTAGGAGGTATTCGGCCTCTCGCAATAGCCCACGCCCCGGCAGGATGTTAAAGCGCCCGCAGCTTGGGCACTCGTAAGAATCATCAATAATTTCATGAATAAAGAACGCCTGATCCCGCTCATCGTCGCCTCCGCTTTGTTCATGGAAAACATGGACTCCACGGTGATCGCGACCTCGCTGCCGGCCATCGCCGCCGATATCGGCACCAGTCCGCTCACGCTGAAGCTGGCGATTACCTCCTATTTGCTCTCGCTCGCGGTATTCATTCCGGCCTCCGGCTGGACCGCCGACCGCTTCGGCGCACGCGCCGTGTTCTCCATCGCCATCGGCGTGTTCATGATCGGCTCGATCGGCTGCGCGCTGTCGCAATCGGTCACGCATTTCGTCATCGCCCGTATCATCCAGGGTCTCGGCGGCGCCATGATGACGCCGGTCGGACGCCTCGTGCTGCTGCGCTCCATCGACAAGAGCGCGCTGGTCAGTGCCATGGCGTGGATGACGGTGCCGGCGCTGATCGGCCCGGTGATCGGCCCGCCGCTGGGCGGTTTCATCACCACCTACTTCTCGTGGCACTGGATCTTCCTGATCAATATCCCGATCGGCTGCCTCGGCATCTATCTGGCGCTGCGCTTCATCGATCCCATCCGCTCGGAGGATCCGGAGCGCTTCGATCTGCTGGGCCTGGTGCTGGCCGGCGTCGGCCTCGCCGGCATCGCCTTCGGCCTCTCGGTCGCCGGCCTCAATCTGCTGCCATGGCCGATCGTCGCCGCACTGGTCGGCATCGGCACGATGTCGATGACCCTCTACGTGATCCACGCCCGGCGCACCGCGTCCCCGGTACTGGACTTCTCGCTGATGCGGCTGGTGACCTTGCGCGCCGCAATCATCGGCGGCTTCCTGTTCAGGCTCGGCATCGGCGCGTTGCCTTTCCTGCTGCCGCTGTTGATGCAGGTCGGCTTCGGCCTGTCGCCGTTCCAGTCGGGCATGGTGACCTTCGGCTCGGCGGTGGGCGCGATGGGCATGAAGACGCTTGCAGCGCGCATCATTCGCGCCTTCGGCTTCCGCAATGTGATGACCGTCAACGCCGTGGTGAGTTCGGTATTCCTCGCCGCCTGTGCGCTGTTCACGGTGACCACGCCGCTGATGCTGATCCTGATTATCCTGGTGGTCGGCGGCTTCTTCCGCTCGCTCGAATTCACCGCGATCAACACGGTTGCCTATGCCGAGGTGGAGACGGCGCAGATGAGCCGCGCCACCACGCTGGTCAGCGTCAACCAGCAGCTGTCGATCTCCGCCGGCGTCGCGATCGGTGCATTCTCTGTGGAATCCACCATGCTGATGCGCGGCATGACCGAATTGTCCGCGGCCGACTTTGCACCGGCCTTCCTCGTGGTGTCCGTGATCTCGGCAGCCTCGGCCTGGTTCTTCTGGCAGATGCCGGACGACGCCGGCCACGAAATCTCCGGCCGCAAGGTGATCGATATCGCCAGCCGCAAGGGCGAGGCAAAAGCCGCGGTCAAGGCGGCCAGCGAAGGCACCGCAGATGCAAGGGATCAGAAGCTGGGGTGAGTTGTGACGCGCTCGCAATGGGCCATAGGTCTCGCCACGATCGTCCTCACGATCATCGCCGGCGTCATGTCGTTCGATTATGTGAACAGGCGATTTCCGCCGAAGCCCGCGCCCGTTGAGCAGGTGACCGCGCAGGATGCCAAAGAGCAGACCGATCCGGCTGCCGCTAAAACACCGCCGGCCTGCGTCGAGCGTGATGGATCCTGGCGAAACTGGTCATGGCCGAATGTGCCGATGCTGTCGCCGAAATGCGAGAGCGCGAAGTAAATCATCCGACCGTAAGATGACGAGAGCCGACAGATCGCCCAAGGCGCGCCCTGTCATAAACTCCCCGCGCCCATCACCTTAAGCTGTCATTTGCAATTAAAGACCAATCGGTCCATATATCACTAATGGAACATCATTCCCCTGTGCGGTTGCCGCGCGGCCGCCCCCGAGGCTTCGACACGGAAGCCGCCATCGAGCGCGCCATGAACGTGTTCTGGTCGCGCGGCTATCATGCCACGGCGCTTCCGGACCTTCTTCAAGCGACGAACCTCTCGCGTGGCAGTCTCTACGCCGCCTTCGGTGACAAGCGCGGACTCTTCCTGCGCGCGCTCGATCGCTACATTGCCGACGCCCTGCTACGGATCGACATCGAACTCGACCCGCGTGGCGCGCCAGTCGCTGGCCTGCGGGCCTACCTTGCCGGTTACGTCGATCGGACGAGTGGCGCCAATGGTCGCCGCGGATGCCTGCTGGTCGCGACAGCCATGGAGTTGGGTGGCCGCGACCCGGAAGTCGATCGCCGCATCGGCAGCTTTTTCAAAGCTATGGAGGCCAAAGTAGCGAATGCGCTGTCGCGCGCGAAGGCCGCAGGCGAGTTGGCTCATGGTGTCGAGCCTGCAAGCGCGGCGCGACTGCTCGTTTGCTTCGTCGAGGGGCTGCGTGTCGTAGGTAAAACGCGTCCGACACGAAGCACATCGCAAGCCACCGTTGACGCTCTTCTCGAACGCTTCAGCAGGTAACGCGTCAAGGCGCTGCTTTTGAACGCACCTATATCTGGACCGAACAGTCTTGAATGGAAAGTGTCATGTCGCTCATCCAGATTGTCTGCGCGGTGATGGTGCCCTTGCTTTGGGGTTATCAGTTCGTGGTCATTAAGGTGGGCATTGTGGAATTTCCGCCGCTCTTCTTTCTTGGCCTGCGCTTTCTGGCTATGGCATTGCTGCTCGTTCCGTTCGTCAAAAGGCCTGCACGTCAGGAGCTCAGCCCTGTCGCCGCGATCTCGGTCTTTCTTGGTGGGCTGAACTTCGGCCTCTTCTATGTCGGCCTCGGGCTCGGCTCCGGAAGTATTTCGGCCGTCGCATATCAACTCGCCACGCCCTTCACCATCCTGTTGGCTTGGCCGCTGCTCGCGGAGAGACCGTCTCTCGTAACGTCTAGTGGGGTGTTGCTGGCATTTCTCGGCGTGGTCGTGCTTGCAGCGGGGCCTGGTCTGTCTGCAAACGCTATTCCGATTCTGCTGGTGGTCGGGGCCGCACTCGCCTTCGCGGTCGCCAACGTCTTAACGAAGCGGCACGGACCCTTTGACCCCTTGATGTTGACGGGGTGGTCCTCTCTCTTCACGGTGCCACAGGTGATGCTGATGTCGTCTGTCCTTGAAGATGGACAATTGACGTCCCTCGTCACGGCGGATGAACGTGGTTGGCTCGCGCTCGCCTACACCATTTTCATCGGAGGAATTGTTGGATTTAGCCTTTGGTTCTGGCTCATCACTCGCTGCACCATGGGCCGCGTGGCGCCATTCGGTTTGCTTCTTCCGGTCTTTGCCCTGATTTCAAGCGTGCTGTTCCTTGACGAGCATATCACTCCAACGTTGATTGTCGGGGCGCTGCTCGCCATCTCCGGTGTTGCCATCACACAAGTGAGATCGAGCGCTCTAACAAATCGGACTTAGAGTCGCGTATGCGCTCACGACCTAGTTGTCGTGCTCACCGAGCCGGTGATCGCCTGCCACGCCGCGAAAACCCATCGCCAGCACGTAGCGTTCCGAGGAGTCCTTGCGGCTCGCAGCCGGCTTCACATGTTTCACCGTCGCGAAGTCGCGCTTCAGCTGCGTCATCAGCGTGGCGTCGGCGCCGCTCTGGAACACCTTGGCGACGAAGGTGCCGCCGGGCTTGAGCACGTCGGCGGCGAAGGCTGCCGCATCCTCGACGAGGCCGACGATGCGGAGCTGATCGGTCTTGCGATGGCCGGTGGTGTTGGCGGCCATGTCGGACATCACCACGTCGGCGAGACCGCCCATCATCGCCTTCAATCTGTCGGGCGCATCATTGTCGAGAAAGTCCATCTGGGCGAAGGTCACGCCGACGATCTCCGGCATTTCCAGCAGATCGATGGCCACCACCTGCCCCTTGCCCTCGGCCGAGCCGACGCGCCGCGCCGCGATCTGGCTCCAGCCGCCAGGCGCAGCGCCGAGATCGACCACCGACAGGCCGGGCTTCAGGAAGCGGTACTTGTCGTCGATTTCGATGATCTTGTAGGCCGCGCGCGACCGCAGGCCGTCCTTCTTGGCCTGCTGCACATAGGGGTCATTGAGCTGGCGGTCGAGCCAGAGCTTCGACGACAGCTTCATTCTGCCGGCGCTCTTGACCTGGATCCGCAGGCGTCCGGTGGTGTCTTTGGCCATGGTCTCGTGCTTGCTTTCAGCTATTCGCGTTTCCCTTAGCACGGCATGGCAGGAAACCCGAATATTCGCTCTGAATCGGGGAAATCGGGCTCAGGAAACCCGGATCGCGCCGTCCTCGCGCATCATTTCCACCAGCATGCCCTCGCGCAGCCCCCGATCGGCCACGCGCAGCCGCGGCAGCGGGAACGCGTTGCGGATGGCGTCCAGAATGGCGCAGCCGCACAGCACCAGATCGGCACGATCCGGGCCGATGCACTGATTGGCCGCGCGTTCCGCATAGGTCATGTCGAGCAGCCTGGCGATGGTCTCGTCGAGCTCGGCATTGCTGAGCCAGATGCCGTCGATGCGGCGGCGGTCGTAGCGCGCCAGCCCCTGATAGACGCCGGCCAGCGTGGTCACGGTGCCCGAGGTACCCAGCATGTGCATGCCGTCGAGATCGCCGGCATGTTCGGCGGCGAACGGCGCCACGTGTCTGGCGACCTCCGCAATCATCTGCGTGTAGCTGTCCCGGGTCACGTGCTTGCCGCCGAATTTCTCGGCCAGCGTCACCACACCGAGCGGAATAGACATCCACGCCTTGATCAGCGGTTTGCCCGAGGGATCATGGGGATCGCGTTCGATACGCACCAGTTCCGATGAGCCGCCGCCGATATCGAACAGGATGGCGCCGCGGCCCTGCGGATCGATCAGCGGCGAGCAGCCGATCACAGCCAGGGCCGCTTCAGTCTCGCGATCGATGATCTCCAGCGTAATGCCGGTCTCGCGCGCTACCTGGTCGAGAAACGCGTCCGAATTCGAGGCCGCCCGGCAGGCTTCGGTCGCGATCAGCCGCAGCCGCTGTGCGTCCCGCGCGCGGATCTTGTCGCGGCAAATGCTGAGCGCCGAAATCGCCCGGGCAATCGCCGCGTCGCTGATGAGGCCGGAGGTCGAGACGCCCTCGCCCAGCCGGATGATCCGCGAAAACGAATCGACCACGCGAAAGCTGTCGCCCGTGGGACAGGCGATCAGGAGACGGCAATTATTGGTTCCGAGATCGAGCGCGGCATAGGTGTTGGCGCATGCGGCTTCGCGCCCGCCGTCGGCCAATGCCGCAACCAATCCCTGCACACCCTCGCCCGGCCCGTGGCCGCCGCGAAGCCGCGTGTCATCATCCATTCAATCTGTCTTTCCGCGACCGTTCCGGCCGACGTGGAAATATCTTTCACGGAAAGTTTAGCAGGGCACAGGATCAGCGCAACCTTGGCGCACCCCCATGCCCAATCGTCCGTTGTCGTACAGGTCACGCTGCCTTATCTCAGGGATCTACAGGGGCGCGCCCCCGCGCCAAATCCTGGAATCATCCACATTTGATGGATTCATCATGCAAGATTTTACCGGCTCGCCCGTCGATAACGCCATCGCCATGCAGAAATACGGGGTCGGCCAGCCTGTCCGCCGCAAGGAGGACGACACCCTCGTCCGCGGCAAAGGCAAATATACCGACGACCTCAACCTGCCCGGCCAGCTCTATGCCTGGATCGTCCGCAGTCCCCATGCCCATGGCGTGATCCGCGGCATCGATACCGAGGCTGCCAAGGCGATGCCGGGTGTCCGCGGCGTCTGGACCGGCCAGGATCTCGAAGCCGCCAATTATGGCCCCTTCACCTGCGGCCTGCCGCTCAAGAGCCAGGACGGCACCCCGCTATTCCAGACCAATCGCCATGCGCTGATGACCGACAAGGTGCGCTATGTCGGCGACCCCGTCGCCTTCGTGGTGGCTGAAACAGTCGCGCAGGCGCGCGACGCCGCCGAAGCCGTCGTCCTCGACATCGACGCCCTGCCCGCCGTCACCGATTGCGAGGCCGCAACCAAGCCCGGCGCGCCTGTTCTCTACGATCACATCCCGAACAATGTCGCGCTCGACTATCACTATGGCGACACCGCTGCCGTCGAGGCCGCCTTTGCGTCGGCAGCGCATGTCACCAAGCTCGATATTGAAAACACGCGCGTCGCGGTGGTTTCGATGGAACCACGCTGCGCGCTCGCGACTTACGAAAAATCCGGCGGCCGCTACGTGATCCAGGTGCCGACCCAGGGCGTCGCCGGCAATCGCAACACACTCGCCAAGCAGCTCAACGTCGCGCCCGACAAGGTCCGCATCCTCACCGGCAATGTCGGCGGATCGTTCGGCATGAAGAACATCAGCTATCCTGAATATATCTGTCTGCTGCATGCCGCGAAGGAACTGGGCAAGCCGGTGAAGTGGCTCGACGAGCGCTCCTCCAGCTTCCTGTCCGACAGCCACGGCCGTGCGCAGGATATCCATGCCGAACTCGCCCTCGACAAGGACGGCAAGTTTCTCGCCGTGCGCCTGAAAGGCTATGGCAATCTCGGCGCCTATATCACCGGCGTATCGCCGAGCCCGCTGTCGCTCAACACAGGCAAGAACCTCGCCAGCGTCTACAAGACGCCGCTGCTGTCGGTAGACATCAAATGCGTGCTCACCAACACCACGCTGATGGGCGCCTATCGCGGTGCCGGGCGCCCCGAGGCCAACTACTTCATGGAGCGGCTGATCGACCGCGCCGCCGACGAGATGGGCATCGACCGCTTCACGCTGCGCAAGCGCAACTTCATCAAGCCATCGCAATTGCCCTTCGCGGCCGCCTCCGGCGTCACCTATGACAGCGGCGATTTCCAGGGCGTGTTCGAGAAGGCGCTGGCAATTTCCGATCACGCTGGCTTCGCCAAGCGCAAGAAGGACAGCCGCAAGAATGGCAAGCTGCGCGGCATTGCGGTGGGTTCCTATCTCGAAGTCACCGCGCCGCCGTCAGGCGAACTCGGCAAACTGACCTTCGGCGATGACGGCACCGTGACGCTGACCACCGGCACACTGGATTACGGCCAGGGCCATGCCACGCCATTCGCGCAGGTGCTGTCGGCGCAGCTCGGCGTGCCGTTCGACGCCATCCGGCTCGAACAGAACGACAGCGATCTCGTCCGCATGGGCAACGGCACCGGTGGCTCACGCTCGATCACCGCATCGGGCCAGGCCATCGTCGAAGCCTCGGATCTCGTCATCGCCAAAGGCAAGGCTGCCGCCGCGCATCTGTTGGAAGCGTCCGAAGCCGACATCGAATTCAAGGCCGGCCGTTTCACCATTGCCGGCACCGACCGTTCCATCGACATCATGGAACTGTCGCAGCGTGTGCGCGAGGGCAAGATGCCGGACGGCGTGCCCTCCTCGCTCGACGTCGACCACACCTCATCGGACGTGCCATCGACCTTCCCGAACGGCTGTCATGTCGCCGAAGTCGAGATCGATCCCGACACCGGCGTTCTGACCATCGTCAATTACGCGGCGGTCAATGACTTCGGCACCATCGTCAATCCGATGATCGTCGCCGGCCAGTTGCATGGCGGCGTGGCCCAGGGCATCGGCCAGGCGCTGATGGAGAAAGTCAGCTACGACGCGTCGGGCCAGCCGATCACCGGCTCCTTCATGGATTACGCCATGCCCCGCGCCGGCGACATTCCGCTGATGCTGGTCGGCGATCATCCCTCGCCTGCAACCACCAACCCGCTGGGCACCAAAGGCTGCGGCGAAGCCGGCTGCGCGGGCTCGCTCTGCACCATCGTCAATGCGGTGGTCGATGCGCTTAGCGATTACGGCGTCACGCATATCGACATGCCGCTGACCTCGGAGCGCATCTGGCGCGCCATCCAGGACGGCAAGCAGAGCAAGGCGGCGTAAGCCAGACCGTCTCAACAGAAAGCCCCGCGATCACATCGCGGGGCTTCTTTGTGTCGTCTATGCTGACGCGCCGTGACCGACAGCACCCCTAGCTCTTCGTCCCGTATTTTCGCGCGAAATCCCGCCCGGAGCGCGCGATGCAGACCGCAGCCTGGCTCTGATACATCGAGCCCTCGTTCTTCTCCGCGATCTTGTCGCATTTCGCGCGCGCCTTCTCATAGGCGGCCTTGGTGGCGGCGACCGCCTTGGGGAGAAAGCGCGGTTCGCATTTCGACAGCACGATGGTGGACAGCGCATTATCCCCGGACGAACCGAGCGCACAGAGCTCCAGAATCCGGTATGCGCCTTCGCAGCTGAATTCGGTTTTCATCGCGGCGATGATCGCCTGGTGGAGACCGCCGGCTTTGCTGATGGCGGCCTCGGAGACCGGGCATTGCTCGGCGGCCAAAGCCGATGCGCTGCAGGCCACAAACATTCCGATGGCTACGAGACTATGACGAAAACGAACCCGACCATGGGGCAACGGCTGCATGTGGTCCTACCTGATCAAACGTAGAAAGAAAAATCCCGCGGCTTGCACCGCGGGATTTTCGCATTCGGCATCGCGGCCGTCTAGTGCGCGAGGATCGCCAACAACAAGAGCGCCACGATATTGGTGATCTTGATCATCGGGTTCACCGCGGGGCCTGCCGTGTCCTTGTAGGGATCGCCGACGGTGTCGCCGGTGACGGCAGCCTTATGGGCGTCGGAGCCCTTGCCGCCGAAATGGCCGTCCTCAATATACTTCTTGGCATTGTCCCAGGCGCCGCCGCCCGAGGTCATCGAGATCGCCACAAAGAGACCCGTGACGATCACGCCGAGCAGCATGGCGCCGACCGCCGAGAACGCCGCCGACTTGCCGACCGCACCACCGCCGGCAATGGCGTAGATGATGAAGTACACCACGATCGGTGACAGCACCGGGAGCAGCGACGGGATGATCATTTCCTTGATCGCTGCCTTGGTCAGCAGATCCACCGCGCGGCCGTAATCCGGCTTGTCGGTGCCCTGCATAATGCCCGGCTTCTCACGGAACTGACGACGCACTTCCTCGACGATGGCGCTGGCCGCGCGGCCCACGGCCGTCATGCCCATCGCACCGAACAGGTAAGGCAGCAGACCGCCGAACAGCAGGCCGACCACCACATACGGATTGGTCAGCGAGAAGTCCGGCAGCACATCCTTGAAGTACGGATACTTCGCGGCATTGGCGATGAAGAATTTGAGGTCTTCATTGTAAGCCGCGAACAGCACCAGTGCGCCGAGGCCAGCCGAGCCGATGGCATAACCCTTGGTCACCGCCTTGGTGGTGTTGCCGACCGCGTCGAGCGCGTCGGTGGCCTTGCGGACCTCCTTCGGCAGACCGGCCATTTCGGCAATGCCGCCGGCATTGTCGGTGACTGGACCGAAGGCGTCGAGCGCCACGATCATGCCGGCCAGCGCCAGCATCGTCGTGGTGGCGATCGCGATACCGAACAGGCCCGCCAAGCTGTAGGTGACGAGAATGCCGGCGATGATGACGATTGCCGGCCCGGCCGTCGACTCCATCGAGATCGCCAGCCCCTGGATCACATTGGTGCCGTGACCAGTAACCGACGACTGCGCGATGGACTTCACCGGACGATAGTCGGTGCCAGTGTAGTATTCGGTGATCACGATGATCAGCGCCGTGACAACGAGGCCGGCGACGCCGCATTCGAACAGCGCCAGACCCGTATACTTCACGCCTGCCAGCGGACCGAAACCGATCAGCCAGTAGATCACGGCGGCAACGCCGAACAGTGACAACACACCGGTGGCGATCAGGCCCTTGTACAGCGCGCCCATGATCGATTGGCTGGCACCGAGCTTGACGAAGAACGTGCCGGCAATCGAAGTCAGGATGCAGATGCCGCCAATGGCGAGCGGCAGCGTCATCATGTTGACCAGCAATGGCGAGCTCGCGAAGAAGATCGCGGCCAGAACCATGGTGGCGACCGCGGTCACCGCATAAGTCTCGAACAGGTCGGCGGCCATGCCGGCGCAGTCGCCGACATTGTCACCCACATTGTCGGCGATCGTTGCCGGGTTGCGTGGATCGTCTTCGGGAATCCCGGCTTCGACCTTGCCGACGAGATCGCCACCGACGTCAGCGCCCTTGGTGAAGATGCCGCCGCCGAGACGCGCGAAGATCGAGATCAGCGACGCGCCGAAGCCGAGCGCCACAAGCGCATCGATCACGGTGCGGCTGTTGGCAGCGAGACCGAGAAAGTGCGTGAGATAAGCGAAGTAGATGGTGACGCCGAGCAGCGCCAGACCCGCCACCAGCATGCCGGTAATGGCACCCGCCTTGAAGGCGAGTTCGAGGCCGCCGGCCAGCGAGATTGTCGCCGCCTGCGCGGTGCGGACATTGGCGCGCACCGAGACGTTCATGCCGATGAAGCCGGCTGCGCCCGACAACACGGCACCGATCAGGAAGCCGAAGGCAACGAGCATGCCGAGAAAGTAAGCCAGCAGCGCGAAGATCACGACGCCGACAATGCCGATGGTGAGATATTGTCGCTTCAGATAGGCCTGTGCGCCCTCTCGCACGGCCTCTGCAATTTCCTGCATCCGTGCGTTACCCGCATCGGCCTTCAACACAGAACTCGTCGCCCAGATCGCGTAAACGATCGACAGTGCCCCGCAGAGCACGATCACCCACAATGCTGTCATGGAATCTGCCTCAGTCCTTCCTGCCCGGCGCCTTGTTATTTGGCGCATAAAAAGGAGGCCTGCCCAGCACGTGAGGACGGCCTCTCGTTTGATGAGCATGGCAAAATCGGTATCGGCGTGCAACGCTGCCAATGGGCTAATGCAGGATTTTTGGAGGGGCTCTTAACCTCCCCCCCATCTTGCGCGGGGAGAGGTCGAAAGCCGCGCAAAGCGCGGGTTCGGGTGAGGGACATGGCAATGGCCCCTCCCTTGGTCGGCAGCTTCGGATCGTTCCGAACCAGCAACAGCATTACTTGGTCAAACCGCGTGCCCCGCCCCTCACCCGCCGCGACCTCTTCCCGCGCAAGATGCGGGGAGAGGTTAGGTCCGCGCTTGCGGGAACGGTGAGGCTAGTCAGAAGTGGCTGTAGGACAGGCGCTTCAACACGATGTCCCTGCCCGCCTGGTCGACGAAGCACGGCGATGACGCACCTGCAACAATCGTCCCGATGACCGCGACCCGCACGCCCGCCTGGTGCGCGGCCTGCACGAAACCGGTCGTGCGATTGTCTGGAATGGTGCAGAGGACTTCGTAGTCGTCGCCGCCGGCAACGACCGCTTCGAGACCGATCACACCGCGATCCAGCAGTGCTGCCGCCGGATCCGACAGCGGAATAGCCGATGCATCGATGACGGCGGACACACCCGAAACGGCACAGAGCTTGGCGAGATCGCCAGCCAATCCGTCGGAGACATCGATCGACGCCGTCGCGAAATCGCGCACCGCCAATGCGAGCGCGTTGCGTGGCTGCGGCACGCGATAGCGTGCCACGAGCGCGTCATGCGCGTTACTGTCACTGGCCAGCGCCGCCGCGACCGCGCCGCCTTTCAGCGCCGCAAGGCCAAGCGCGGCATCGCCGATCGTGCCACTCACGACCACGCGGTCCCCCACTGCCGCGCCGTGGCGGCGGACCATCTTGCCCACCGGAACGCGTCCGAAGGCGGTGACTGAGACCATCAGCGGCCCCGGCGTCGAGACCGTATCGCCGCCGAGCAATGCGCAGCCGAATGTTGCGATGTCTTCGCCGAGACCGCGCGCGAACTCCGCCAGCCACGCCTCGTCATGTGTCCGCAGCGCCAGCGTCAGCACAAAGCCGGCAGGCACCGCGCCCTTGGCGGCGAGGTCGGAGAGGTTCACTCGCAGCGCCTTGCGCGCGATGGTGTCCGGGGGATCGTCGGGGAGAAAGTGCACGCCCTCGACAATGGCGTCGGTGTTGACGACGATATCCTCGCCGTCGGCCTTGAGCACCGCGGCGTCGTCGGTCAGGCCGAACGCGCCGGGATCACGCGCAAGCGGCTTGAAGTAGCGCGCGATCAGGGTGTCTTCGCCGGATGCGTTGGACCCGGCTGACATGGTCAGTGTCCTGCGCGCGAAAACTCTTCCGCGCGAAATTGCCGGGCGATCTGGTCGAGCACGGCATTGACCATGCCGGTCTCGTCGCCTTCGACGAAGGCATGCGCGACATCGACATATTCCGACACCACGACGCGGCCGGGAATGTCCTTGCGATGTTCCAGCTCATAGGCGCCGGCGCGCATCACCGCGCGCAGGATCGCCTCGATCCGCTGCAGCGGCCAGCCCCTGGAGAGCGCGTCGTCGATCAGCGGATCGAGCTTGTTCTGATCGCGCACCACGCCGGACACGATGTCGCGGAAGAACGCCTCCTCCGCGGGGAGATACTGGTCGCCCTCGATCTCGCTGCCGAGCCAGAAGCTCTCGAACTCGGCGAAGACGTCGTTGATGCCGGAGCCGCCCACATCCATCTGGTACAGCGCCTGCACGGCGGCGAGACGCGCAGCGCCACGACGGTTGGCCTTGCGATCGCCTTTCGGCACGGGCTTCTTGAAGTCGGCTTTCTTGTCAGCCATCACTCAGGCCTTCGCCAGACGGCGCATGATGCGCAGCACGGACAGCGCGGCGCGGGCCGCGTCCCCACCCTTGTTCAATTCGCCGGCGCGCGCGCGCGCCCAGGCCTGCTCGTCGGTATCCACCGTGATGATCCCATTGCCGAGAGGCAGCCGCAGATCGACGGACAGATCCATCAGCCCGCGCGACGACTCCATCGAGACGATCTCGAAATGGAACGTCTCGCCACGTACCACGCAGCCGAGCGCGATTGCCGCTTCATAAGGCTTGCCGCTTTTCGCGGCAGCATCGACGGCAATCGCGATGGTCGAAGGAATTTCCAGCGCGCCCGGCACCGTCAACACGTCGTAACTGACGCCGGCTGCCTTCAGCTCAACGATCGCGCCTTCCAGCAGCGCATCCTGAATGTCGTCATAGAACCGCGCCTCGACGATCAGGACGCGCGCGCCCGTGATGTCGGTCTGGTCCTGCAAATGAGCGCGTCGCGCGTCTGCCATATCTCAACCTGTTAAAAACGTTGAACATCTCCAAGAATGAAGATTGTCAACAACGCGTGTTTGTAGTCGTCGCGGGCAGTGAAGCCAAGGGCAATACTTGGCAATTTAGCGCCGTCATGCCCGGCGCATGCCGGGTATCCACGTCTTGGCCGCAAGGAAGACGTGGATGGCCGGGATAAACCCGGCCATGACGACCGAGGGGACTGCGTTAGGTCATCTCGCTCAGCCGCGCCGCATAGCGGGCCATCAGGTCGACCTCGATATTGACCTCGGCGCCTGCTTCCCACGCCTTGCCCAGCGTGGTGACGCTCAGCGTGTGCGGAATGATCAGCACGGCGAACTGGACGTCATCGACGGTATTCACCGTCAGCGACACGCCATCCAGCGTGATGGAGCCCTTGGTGGCGATGAAACGCGCCAGTTCGCGGGTGGTGCGGAAGGTGATCCGCGCCATGTCCGGCAGGTTCTCACGCGACACGATGGTGGCGATGCCGTCGGCATGGCCGGCAACGATATGGCCGCCGAGTTCGTCGCCGATCTTCAGCGCGCGCTCGAGATTGAGCCTTGTGCCGAGCTTCCAGTGCTTTGCCGTGGTCATGCCCAGCGTCTCCGCTGCGGCGTCGACGTCGAACCAGGTTTTGCCATTCGCCACGCCAGAGCCGACCACCGTGAGGCACACGCCGTTGCAGGCGATCGAGGCGCCGTCGGCGATGGTGGTCTGGTCGTAGTCGCAGAGAATGCGCAGCCGGTGCAGCTGGCCTTGCGCCACTTGCGTAAGGCTCTCGATCTCGCCGATGTCGGTGACAATACCGGTGAACATGTTCATCTCTTTCTATATCTCAACACACCCCAACCTCATTCTGAGGAGCGGCCTCTTGGCCGCGTCTCGAAGGATGGCCGCAGGCTCGAGCCCCGGCCATCTCATGGTTCGAGACGGCGCTGCGCGCCTCCTCACCATGAGGGGCGGAGCTAGACAGTGGCCCGCTCGTAAATCGTCAGAGTGTCGCGCTCGATCGTCTCGCTAGCATGCTGCACGAAATCCGGCGACCCGGTGATCGCCGATAGCGGCAATGCGTCCAGCGCGGCGATGCCACCCTCGCCGATCTCCTTGGGCCCGCGAAACAGCCAGACCTCGTCGACCAGCGCCGCAGCCACGAAGGACGACGCGACTTTCGCCCCGCCTTCGACCAGCAGCTTCGTAATGCCCTTCTCCGACAAGCTATGCAGCACGGCCGGCAAATCCAGCCCCGGCGGAGGTGCTGTGGTCGTCGGCACACGCAGCACCTGCGCGCCGGCTGCGCCGAGCGCCATCGCAGCCGGAGCTTCAGAGAGGCTCGATGTCATCAGCCAAAGCGGCGTTGTGCGCGCCGAATGCACGAGCTTGCTGTTACCGGACATGCGCAGCGCACGGTCGAGCACCACGCGGATCGGCGAGCGCTTCATCATGCCGGGCAGACGACAGGTCAGTTCGGGATCATCCGCCAGCACGGTGCCCATGCCGACCAGCACAGCGTCGCATTGCGCGCGCAGCAGATGCACGCGCGACCGCACCATCTCGCCGGTGACGGCGACAGGCTTGTGACCGGCTGCCGCGATCTTGTCGTCAGGCGACACCGCGAGCTTCAACACAACATGTGGACGCTTGTCGCGCACGCGGCGGAAATGCCCGGCGTGATCGCGCGCGGCTTGTTCGGCGCAGAGCCCGACATCGACCCTGATGCCGGCGGCGCGCAGCCGCGCATGGCCTTGGCCCGCCACGTCCGGATTGGGATCTTCAATTGCGGCAACGACGCGCGCAACGCCCGCAGCGACGATCGCATCGGCACAAGGCGGCGACTTGCCGAAATGCGAGCACGGCTCCAGCGTCACATAGAGCGTGGCGCCGCGTGCGGCCTCGCCCGCCTGCGCCAGCGCGACAGGCTCGGCGTGAGGACGTCCGCCGGGCTGGGTCCAGCCACGGCCGATGATCACACCGTCTTTCACGATGACCGCGCCGACCGCGGGATTGGGCCAGGTCTGGCCCTGCCCGCGCCGGCCAAGCGTCAGCGCAAGCTGCATGAAGCGCAGGTCGGTGGCTTTCGCGTCAGCAGATTTTTGAGCGTATTGATCTTCCAGGATACGGAAGATCATTTTCGAATGACCACCGGCCGGCCGTCGTCATCGGCATGCAATTCGCCCAGCACCGCCTCGAAATCCTTGGCCTCGCGAAAATTGCGATAGACCGAGGCGAAGCGCACATAGGCGACGTCATCGAGCCCGCGCAGATGCTCCATCACGATCTCGCCGATGGTCTCCGACGAAATCTCCGCCTCGCCGCCGCTTTCCAGCTCGCGCACGATGGCCGAGACCATGGTCTCCACCCGCTCCGGATCGACCGGGCGCTTGCGCAGACTGATCGACAGCGAGCGCACCAGCTTGTCGCGATCGAACGGCACGCGGCGGCCGTTGCGCTTGATCACCGTGAGTTCGCGCAGTTGCACGCGCTCGAAGGTGGTGAAGCGAAAGTTACAGGCGACGCAGACGCGCCGCCTGCGGATCACGGCGGAATCTTCCGCGGGACGCGAGTCCTTCACCTGCGTATCGAGGCTATTGCAGTTCGGACAGCGCATTCCCAACAACCTTCCAGACACTCGTTCCTGCGCGACCTTCTGACCGCGCAGGCCTCCACTTGGTAGCAGGCTTTACTGATAGATCGGGAAACGATCCGTCAGCGCCTTGACCTTCTCCTTCACGGCCGCTTCGACCAGCGGCGCACTGCCGTCGCCGGACTGCGCCACAGCACTCAGCACTTCGGCGATCATCTCGCCGGTTGCCTTGAATTCGGCAATGCCGAAACCGCGCGTGGTCGCCGCAGGCGTGCCGAGACGGATGCCCGACGTGATCCACGGCTTTTCCGGATCGAACGGCACGCCGTTCTTGTTGCAGGTGATGCCGGCGCGAACCAGCGCCTTCTCCGAGACGTTGCCCTTCAGACCCTTCGGCCGGAGGTCAACGAGCATCAAATGGTTATCGGTGCCGCCCGAGACAATGTCGTAGCCCTGCGCGCGCAGCGTTTCGGCCAGCGCCTTGGCGTTCTCGACGACGTTCTTCGCATAAACCTTGAAGTCCGGCTGCAGCGCTTCCTTGAAGGCCACGGCCTTCGCCGCGATGACATGCATCAAGGGACCGCCCTGCAGACCCGGGAAGATCGCCGAGTTCAGCTTCTTGTGCAGCGCCTCGTCATTGGTGAGGATCAACCCGCCGCGCGGACCGCGCAGCGATTTGTGCGTGGTCGTCGTGGTGACATGGGCATACGGCACCGGAGAGGCATGAACGCCACCGGCGACGAGGCCGGCGAAATGCGCCATGTCGACGAGCAGATAGGCGCCGACGCTGTCGGCGATCTCGCGGAAGCGCTTGAAGTCCCACGAGCGCGAATAGGCCGAGCCGCCGGCGATGATCAGCTTCGGCTTCACCACTTCGGCCTGCTTGGCGATCGCATCCATATCGAGGATCTGATCGTCCTTGCGCACGGTGTAGTGCACCGGCTTGAACCACTTGCCGGACATGTTGACAGGCGAGCCGTGGGTGAGATGGCCGCCGGCCGCGAGGTCGAGACCCATGAAGGTATCGCCCGGCTGCAGCAGCGCCAGGAACACAGCCTGATTCATCTGGCTGCCGGAATTCGGCTGCACATTGGCGAATTGGGCGCCGAACAGCTTCTTGGCGCGCTCGATTGCGAGGTTCTCGGCGATATCGACGAATTCGCAGCCGCCATAATAGCGCGCGCCCGGATAGCCCTCGGCATATTTGTTGGTCATCACCGAGCCCTGCGCTTCCATCACGGCGCGGCTGACGATGTTTTCCGACGCGATCAGCTCGATCTCGTGACGCTGGCGACCGAGTTCACCCTTGATCGCCTCGGCAATCTCGGGATCGGCCTGGGCAAGCGTGGCGGAGAAGAACGAGTCGGGCGCGGAGCCGGTTTTGGCCGAAGTGGTCATAGGGCAATATCTCCACCGCCGCGGCCTTCTTTCGGCGTGCGGACGGTCACGAGTGGCGATCAGGAAACGGTGCCCCGAATACCATATCTGGCTGGCGGGGCCAAGGTTTTGCGGTTCGGGGCGCGATATTTAGGCAGTAGCGGCAAATGCGGCGATTGCACAAGCTGATCGGGCCTTGCAGGGTCAGATGGCCCTATTTCGCCAGCCGGTATGCCCCGCCTTTCTCGACGCTGCGCTGGAACGCCGGGCGGGCATGCATCCGGCCGATCCAGGCGGCCAGATCGGGATAGGCCTTGAGCCGGTCGAAGCTGCCGGCGACCTCGGCCACGAAGCTCATCTGGATATCCGCGCCGGTCAGGTTGTCGCCGACGAAGAACGCGCGGCCCTTCAGCGCCCGGTCGGCATAACCGAGATGCCGGACCATCTCGCTGTCGATCCGCGGCTGCAGCGGCGCCCCGGCCTCCTTCAGGCGGGACACGTAGAGATTGAGCATCAGCGGCAGCATCGCCGAGCCTTCGGCGTAATGCAGCCATTCGAGATAGGCCTCATACTCCGGAGTGCCCTCAACCGGCCTCATCGCGCCCTTGCCGTAGCGGCGGATGATGTAATCGACGACCGCTGCGGATTCCGCGATGGTCACATCGCCATCGACGATCACAGGCGACTTGCCGAGCGGATGCACCCCCTCCAGTTCCGGCGGCGCCAGCCGCGTCTGCGCATCGCGCTGATAGGTCTTCAGATCGTAGGGCGCGCCGAGCTCTTCCAGCAGCCAGATGATCCGCTGCGAGCGGGAGTCGTTGAGATGATGAAGCGTGAGCATGGGCGTGTCCTTGTCCCTGGGCCGATCTGTAGACCGTCGGCGTGAGAATTCTTCGAGGATTATTATTCGGAAGCCCCATCGATTGCGATGATACAGCGAGCGAGAAAATCTTCGGGGCCTTTTTCCGTGCTAGTTTTCCGGGAAGGCCACTGACTGCAATTGTGGAGAGGTTCGGCTCCCTTCCCCTCTGCACCAAGCCAAGCCGCCAACCTGAGGCCTATCGCAGGAGGTTGAGATGGACGATGTACGGGCCGCCCTGGAGCGTCATTGGACTGCATCGGACGCGAACGATTTCAATATCGAACATGACATCTACCATGAGGATGCGATACTTTATTACCCTCAATCGGGGGAGCGCATCCGCGGTCGGCACAACATTCAGATGAGCCGGCTTGTCCAGCCAAACGAGAAACGTTTTACGGTTCGGCGGATTATCGGCAGCGGCGAATTATGGGTCACCGAATTCATCCTGACCTATGACGGTATACCATCCTACGCGGTGAGCATCATGGAGTTCCGCGAAGGACGGGTGGCCAACGAAACGCAGTATTTCGCCGATCGGTTTGAACCTGCAGTCTCGCGCGCGCATCTTGTCGAGCGATAGTTCGAGGTCGCAGAACCGCGACGACAGCACTTCGATGAGCACGCGTGTGATGAGCGCATCGCGTCCCGCTCGTCATTCCGGCGCGCGACTAGCGCTTGCCGATCCACACCCGTCATTCCGGGGCGTGCGTCGCCGGCGAAGCCGGCAGAGCGCGAACCCGGAATCCCGGAATGTTCAGCGCAAAACATGTCGGGATTCCGGGTTCACGTGCGCGAAGACGCGCCCGCGCCCCGGAATGACGAGTATGGGGCGGGGTAGCACCCAAACATTTTTTCCTATATCTCATTGACATCATCCCTACAAGGTTTATATTCCCCATCGTCCTGCCCCACCGAGAGGGGCGATCGCGATCGTCACGTTCGCGGGGTGGGATGCGGTGGACGCCGGAGATGCGGCGTTACGCGGTTCATGGATGACGTCTGTCTTCGGGCAGGACGGATCTGCGCCAGCACTGCCACTGGCAAGGAGACGGCTGGCCTTGGGATGGAAAGACTCTCTGGACAGTGTGACGGACGACCAAGTCAAAACGCGTCCGGCTTACTCGCTTGAGGCTCCCTGTCCCTCCGCCGTGGGACCATCATTTTGGTGATCGGACCGTTCGCCAAGGCAAAGTGCAAGCAGGCTGAAAAAACACCGTATGCGGAACGTCGGGCACTCGCTCGGCGCCTCCGAAAGTCCTGATGCATTACCCCCTTGCGGAAGACCGCATCGCATCAGGCCCAAGGGTGCAACGGGCACCCGGCGTTCCGCACGCCCTCTCACAAGGGGGCGGGAATGCAAGAGACGACGGCGCCCCCGCGCCGCAAATAATGGGGGTGATGACGCATGTCTGACGAGCAGTGGCTGTTTGACAGTTGAATTGGAAATCACGTGACGCGCGCGCGCTCAAACCAAACGCCGTCATGCGCGGGCTTGTCCCGCGTATCCACGCCTTGGCGAAATCCACAATAAGACGTGGATGGCCGGAACAAGTCCGGCCATGACGATCGAGAGCGTAGCGTGAGATCGTATGACGGGTTTCACGAAGACGCTCGCCCCATCCTATGGCGACGAATCCTTCAAAGCCCGGTAAATCCAGCCTTCACCGGATCGTTGCTGCCATCGAGCTCACGCAGATAGGTCAAGCCGAACACCGTCAGCCGGTGCGGGTCCTTCTCGCCGCCGTCGAACAGCGATTGCACATAGTCGGTCACCTTGGTGCGAGCTTCGTCCGATGCCGCCTGGGTGCGGCTCATCATCAGGTCATAGGTGTGCATGATGCGGTCGATGGCAATCTGCATGTCGTCATTTTCCCCGTTGGACATCAGAAAACCGGCTACGCGGCTTCAGCCCGTGCAGCCTGGAATTGCGCGATCGCTCTGTTCGCAAGGCGAAGCTTGTTGTCTTCGCCGCGATGAAACATCCGGACGATGATTTCGAGCAGCCGATCATTGGTGAGATAAGTATCGGGGATCTCGCCGGACCTGCGCAGGTAGTTCGCAGCGATGGCATAGGCGTCGCCCACCGCCTCGACATTCATCACCTTCAGACCGCGTTCGACCAGCATGGCTTGATCCCTTCTGATGAAGCGATAAAGCGCGAGAATGGAACTTGTTCCATCGGCGAAGGGCTATTTCCGAAATGGGGGCCAGAGGAGATCAACGGTTGGCCCTGGAGCTCCCATGTCATCGCCCGGCTTGACCAGGCGACCAGTGCATCACACGAAAAGAAAAAGGCGCCCTGCGAGGGCGCCTTGATCAATTTCAGTGTCGCATGCGTCTTGCGCGCATTTCGATGTGCTTTCGGAGGGCAATCCGTCGGCGGTGGTTCGGCGACTTGGAGGTCGAAAGTCTCAGAGACGATACAGAATCTGGTCGGTCCAGAAGCGCTCGAGGCGGTGCAGCGACTTGTTGAGGGTCGCGAATTCCTCGTTGGAGATGCCACCGACCTGCTCGACCGTCTTGACGTGCTTCTGATACAGCGCGTCGACGATGTGGCGGATTTCCTGGCCCTGCGCCGTCAGACGGATGCGAACCGAACGACGATCGACGCGCGAGCGCTGATGATCGAGGAAGCCGAGTTCGACGAGCTTCTTCAGGTTATAGGACACGTTGGAGCCGAGATAGTAACCACGGGTGCGCAGCTCGCCGGCGGTCAATTCCTTGTCGCCGATATTGTAGAGCAGCAGTGCCTGGACCGAATTGATATCAGCGCGGCCGCGGCGATCGAATTCATCCTTGATGACATCGAGCAGGCGGCGATGCAGACGCTCCACCAACGTCAAGGCTTCCAGATAAAGCGGCTGAACCGGCGCCTGGCCCGGAACGAGATCGACGCTTTCCACCGTCGCAACGGTCTTCATCATGACACTACCCCTGTTGTCGTTTTTATCGACTTATTCGACGAAACTTGTGTCCCGTCTGATAGGGCCAACTTAAGGGGGAGCGTTTGAAGAACCGCTTAAATAAGACAATAAAGAGATCATGAATTTGAGACAGTGAATCTGAGATTAAGCCGGTGAAACAAGGGGTTTTCGCAAGGTTTGATTCACGCTGCAGAGCCCATGTTCCAGCTTTGTCCGCCCGATCTGTCGCATAGCGGAACAGCTTGCCTAAAATTCGAAACACTCGCGTAAGGTTCGTAACCGGGGCGTTAGGGTGACCGAAGTCTTACCGCCAACGCCCCGAAAATTAATTCGACAATTTTACGCAACTCCGCGCGTTCGCCCGTCCCAATAAGGCGCGCGCAAAGCCTTGCGATCGATCTTGCCGAGGCCCGTCACGGGGATCTCACTGACGAAATCGATGGTCTTCGGCGACCACGGCGCGCCGCGCTTGTCTTTCACATGCGCCTGAAGTTCCTCCACAGAATTATTCGCGCCGGCTTTCAGCACCACGAAGGCTTTCACCGCCTCGCCCCACTTCGCATCGGGAATTCCGATCACGGCGGCGGACGCCACCGCATGATGCGCCATCAAGGCATCCTCGACTTCACGCGGATAGATGTTGAAGCCGCCGGAGATGATCATGTCCTTGGTGCGGTCGACGATATAGAAGAAGCCGTCGCTGTCCTTCACGGCGACATCGCCGGTGTGCAGCCAACCACCGCGGAACGCCTCTTCGGTGGCCTCCGGCCGTTTCCAGTAGCCATCCATCACAAGCGAGCCGCGCACGCAGATCTCGCCGGGCTCCCCTGTCGCCACTTCGCGCATCTCGGCATCGAACAGTTTGACCTCGACCATCGGATTGGCGCGGCCGCAGGAACCGAGACGACCCGGCTTGCTGTCGTCGTGATCGATCTTGCGCATGGTGGTGATGATCTGCGGCGCTTCGGTCTGACCGTAGAGCTGCACGAACACATTCCCGAAGATGCCAACGCCCTCGCGCAATCGGTCCGGCGACATCGGCGCCGCGCCATAAACGATCATCTGCAATGACGACATGTCGTATTTGGCGCGCAGCTCCGGCGCGTCGATCAGCGCATAGATCAGCGTCGGCACCAGGAAGGTCGCGGTAATCTTTTCCTCATGCACCACGCGGCAATAGGTCTCCGCATCGAAGCCCTGCACCAGCCGCGCGAAGCCGCCGCGCAGCATCACCGGAAACAGCGTGATGCCGGCGGCGTGGCTGATCGGCGTCGCGGCGAGATAGCGGATATCGGCCGGCCAGTCCCAGTCCGCATAGATCGCGAGCGACATCGCCACCAGCACGCGATGCGGCAGCATCACGCCCTTGGAACGACCCGTGGTGCCGCCGGTATAAGCCAGCCAGCAGATATCGCCGGTGCTGCTCTCGTCCACCAGCGGCGCCGGCGTCGCATTGGGCAGTTCGGCCAGCAGATCGCGCGCGCCATCGAGCGCGCCGAAGGACAGCAGATGTTTCAGGCCCGGCACGCGGCTGCGCAGCGCGAGGCCGCGCGCGGCGAACTTGCCAGCCTCCACGATCAGCGCGGAAATCTCGGCGTCCTCGAGAATGAAGGCGTGGTCGTCTTCGGCGGCCATCGGATGCAGCGGCGTGTAGCGCAGGCCCATCACGGCGGCGGCTGATATCGCGGCCCAGCTTTCGGCGCGATTGCCGGACAGGATGGACAGCGCATCGCCTTTCTTCAGGCCAAGGCTGCGGAACAGGCTGATGAAACGGGCGACCACGTCGCCGAATTCGCGGTAGCTCCAGCGGACATGGCCGTCCGCGAGCGCGGGCTGGTCGCCATAGCGGGCGATGGCGCTGACGATAAGGCTGCCGGCGGTGCCGCCGGAATAAAGCTGGTTCAACATAACCTCCCTGAATGCAGGGCCTTCTGCGAGGCCTCTGCTTGACGTCCTGAGCCTATGGCGGCCGTTCGCGCGCCGCCATCCATGCCAGCGCAAGGTAGCCTGCGAGAAACGCAGCCTGGACGCCGACGATCAGGAGATTGCCGCCATAGATGGTCGGAAACATCAGCTCGATGACCGCCATGGACACCACGGTCGTCAGCCAGACGACGGCGCCCCATGGCGTCGCGAGCCAGAGGCCGACGGCGCTGACCAGTTCGATGACGGCGAAATAGACCGTGGCGGTCTGCCAGCCCATGGTCTGGACCTCGAAGGCGTCATCCTCGGTGCCGACAAAGCCGGTGACCTGCGCCCAGTGATAAAGGCCCTGCATCATCGAGACGACGGCCATCACGCGCAGGAACAGGACCAGGCGCCGGGTCCAGATGTTCTCGTCAGATTCGATGCGTCCGGACGAGATCGCCGCAACCGACATGGCATGGTCCCGCGACGTGGGGTCTCTCGACCCGAGGTCGCGCGGCATCTGCTCAGACATGCGAATGCGATCTCGCGGATGGGAACTGGACGTTTGGGCGATGGTTTGAGCGATTCATGGGGGCTTTTTGTGAGCCTTTGGGCCTGCAAAATCAATGACCCAGCCCGTCACGTCGCGCGCGCATGACGTGCATGATCGCGGTGACGCCGGGACATCGAGGTGCTAGACTTAGAACAGGTCGAATTTAAGGGGCTTTCGACCTCACGAAGGCCCGCGGGAGAGACGGTATTATGGCTATCAAGTTCGGGCGCCCCATCGAATTGCGCGATCATGCCCCCCGCCCGGCCACTTATGATGCCCCCTCCCTCGGCCTGACCACCCGCCCCCGCCGTAACCGCAAGTCCGAATGGGCCCGCCGGCTGGTCCGCGAGAACGTGCTGACCACGGACGATCTGATCTGGCCGCTGTTCGTGATCGACGGCGACAACCAGCGCGCCCCGATCGCCTCGATGCCCGGCGTGGAGCGCCTCAGCGTCGATCAGGCGGTGCGCGATGCCGAGCGCGCCATGAAGCTGGACATCCCCTGCATCGCGCTGTTCCCCTATACCGATCCGTCGCTCCGCGACGAGATGGGCACCGAGGCCTGCAACGCCAACAATCTGGTTTGCCAGTCCGTCCGCGCCATCAAGAAGGAATTCCCCGATCTCGGCGTGCTTTGCGACGTGGCACTCGATCCGTTCACCAGCCACGGCCATGACGGGTTGATCCAGAACGGCAAGATCCTCAACGACGAGACCGTCGCCGTATTGGTCCAGCAGGCGCTGGTCCAGGCCGAAGCCGGCTGCGATATCATTGCGCCATCGGACATGATGGACGGCCGTGTCGGCGCGATCCGCGAGGCGCTGGATGAAGCCGGATTCCTGGACGTGCAGATCATGGCCTATGCCGCGAAATATGCCTCGGCCTTCTACGGCCCGTTCCGCGACGCCATCGGCTCGGCCAAGACGCTGACCGGCGACAAGCGCACCTATCAGATGGACAGCGCCAATTCCGACGAGGCGCTGCGCGAGGTCGAACTCGATCTGGCCGAAGGTGCCGACATGGTCATGGTCAAGCCCGGCATGCCCTATCTGGATATTGTGCGCCGCGTGAAGGACACGTTCGCGGTTCCGACCTTCGCCTATCAGGTGTCCGGCGAATACGCGATGATCATGGCCGCCGCGAATAACGGCTGGATCGACGGCGACCGCGCCATCATGGAAAGCCTGCTCGGCTTCAAGCGCGCCGGCGCCGATGGCGTGCTGACCTATTTCGCGCCGCACGCCGCGGAACGCATCAAGGCATTGCGCTGAGCGCATCCGCGCTCAAGCCTCGCCTGATTTACGTCATGGACAGTCTGTAACGATTCCGCGCACTTGTTGCGCGGTCTGGTGATATCCATGTGATGGACCGTGAGGATGCAAACGGAGGGATGCGTCATGTCTGATACCGGCCCGAATGCTGGCGGCCCCAACAACGGAAGCTGGCAAGGCGACACCTGGCGCAGTGCCGGTACCCCGCCCCGCGCCCATGCCTTCGATCCCTATGCGCAGGCGGATTTGTTCCGCGGCGTGCTGATGCGCCGCGTTGTCGCCTTCCTGATCGATCTCGTGGTGCTGTCGATTCCGATCGTGCTGGCCTGGGTTTTCATTCTTCTATTCGGCGTAGTCACCCTTGGCCTCGGCTGGGCGCTGTTCTGGCTGATCTCACCGGCGACGGTGATCTGGCCGGTCGTCTATTACGGCATGTCGCTGGGCGGGCCGCATTCGGCCACCGTTGGCATGCGGATGATGGATCTGCAGATGCGCACCTTCTCAGGCACGCCCGGCTACTTCGTACTCGGCGCCGCACACGCGGTCTTGTTCTGGGCCTCGGTATCGCTGCTTACGCCGCTGGTGCTGGTCGTCGGCCTGCTCAACGGCCGCCGCCAGTTGCTGCACGACCTCGTGCTGGGAACCGTGGTGGTGAATAACTCCGTGGTCCGCGCCGCTTACGCCCAGCCGCCCGGCCGTGCCTACTAACAGCCGCGAAGGACGCCAACTTGGCCGGGCAAAGCGATTGACCGTTTGCCCGGCCGGCGCGATGCTACGCCAAACTGCTTCGGAGACCGACGGCAACCCGTGACCCAGCACTCCCGCGACACTCCGCAATTCTACCTCACGGCGCCGTCGCCCTGCCCCTACCTGCCGGGCCGGCACGAACGGAAAGTTTTCACCCATCTGGTCGGCGACAAGGCCGGCGATCTCAACGACCTGCTCACCCATGGCGGCTTCCGGCGCAGCCAGTCGATCGCCTATCGCCCGGCCTGCGACCAGTGCCGCGCCTGCGTCTCCGTCCGGGTCATAGCCAATGAGTTCAAGCCGTCGCGCAACTTCCGCAAGATCCAGGCACGCAATGCCGACGTGATCGGCGAGCAGCGCAGCGCGGTGCCGACCTCCGAACAGTATTCGGTGTTCCGCGCCTATCTCGACCAGCGCCATCGCCATGGCGGCATGGCCGACATGACCGTGCTCGATTACGCGATGATGGTGGAGGACAGCCACGTCGAAACCCGCATCATCGAATATCGCCGCCGCGGCCCCGATACAGGGATCACCGGCCGCGGCGAGGACCTGCTCGCAGTCGCGCTGACCGACGTGCTGAGCGATGGGCTGTCGATGGTGTATTCGTTCTTCAAACCTGGTGAGGAAAGCCGTTCGCTCGGCACCTTCATGATCCTCGACCACATCGCCCGCGCCAGGCGGCTCGGCCTGCCTTACGTCTATCTTGGCTACTGGATCGAAGGCTCCAAGAAGATGGACTACAAGGGCCGCTATCTGCCACAGCAGCGGCTGGCGCCATCAGGATGGCTGCGCGTGGACGCGACCGGCGAGACCATGCCCGAGCCGCAGGATTAGCTGGCCCGGCTGACGATCCGCCTTCGGCATCATCCGCCGCCGTCCTGGATTTCAGGTCTTCAGCCGAAAAAGGTGTCGTAAAGCAGCTTGCAGTTGAGGATCACGATGATGCCGGCGATGATCCATGCCGCCGTGGCGACCGACCGCGAAATTACGAAGTCACCCATCTTTCGCCGATCCGAGACAAACCGCACTAGCGGGATGATCGCAAATGGCAACTGCATCGACAGGATGACCTGACTGAAGACGAGGAGTTGTCCGGTGCCGCGTTCGCCATAGAGCGCGGTGACGACCACGACCGGGACAATGGCGATGCCGCGAGTCAGCAGCCGGCGCGCCCAGTTAGGCAGACGCAGCCGGAGAAAGCCCTCCATCACGATCTGGCCGGCCAGCGTTGCCGTCACCGTCGAGTTGAGACCGGATGCCAGCAGTGCGATCGCAAAAAGCGTCGATGCGATGCCGAGACCTAGCAACGGCGACAACAACTCGTAAGCCTGACCGATCTCGGCCACATCGGCATGACCGCTGGTATGGAAGGACGCCGCCGCGACGATGAGGATCGCCGCATTGATGAACAGCGCGAGCATCAGCGCGATGGTGCTGTCCGTCGTCGCCCACTTGATCGCGTCGCGGCGGCCCTCATCGGTGCGCGGATAGGCACGGGTCTGCACGATCGACGAATGCAGATAGAGGTTATGCGGCATCACGGTCGCTCCGATGATGCCGATCGCAATGTAAAGCATTTCGGGATTGGTCACGATCGCGGTGGACGGCAGGAAGCCGCTCAGCACTGCAGCCACGGGCGGAGCCGCGGCAACAATCTGAACCGTGAAACAGACTGCGATGACGATGAGCAGCGCGATCACGAAGGCTTCGAGAAAACGGAAACCCTTGTTCATCAGCAACAGCAGCAAAAAGGCATCCAGCGCGGTGATGAGCGCGCCCCCGATCAGCGGAATGCCGAACAGCAGTTGTAGCGCAATCGCAGTGCCGATCACTTCCGCCAGATCGCAGGCGATGATCGCCGTCTCACAGGCCAGCCACAGCATAATGTTGACCGGGCGGGAAAAGCTGTCGCGGCAGGCCTGCGCCAGATCGCGGTCGGTGACGATGCCCAGACGCGCGGCCAGCGCCTGCAGCAGGATCGCCATCACGTTCGACAGCAGGATCACCGAGAGCAGCGTGTAGCCGAACTTCGAGCCACCCGCGAGATCGGTCGCCCAGTTGCCGGGGTCCATGTAGCCGACCGAGACCATGTAACCCGGTCCGGCGAACGCCAGCAGCCGCCGAAACCAGTGGCCACCGATCGGAACCGGGATCGACGAATTGACCTCCGAAAGGCTCCGCCGGAAATCCCCGCCAAGGCCGGAGCGCCAGCCGGCCGCGTCTGAAACGCTGCCGGGGATTGGAGACGTTGACGAATCGGTCGAGGTTTTCGGCGAAAGTGCATCCATCAGAGCTGCATAGAGCAATCCCTCCCTTGTTGCAACTCATTTGCAACTGCATCTAGTCGGTTGGTGGGCGCTGCCTGTTGCCGCGCGCTGGAAAGGCTCCCTATTAATGTCCCTACGCCCCTTAAAAAGCCGAATCCGGCGCGTTAAGCGTGTTCCCCGACTGATTGGGCTTATGAGAAGCTCGAAATCGATGCCCTTCATCCGCAGAAGGCTCTTCTCGTCACGAGTCGAAGACGCATCCTCCGACAGAGACCGTAAGCGATCGATTTCACCGACCGGTAGTCACCGTCCCCATTTAGCGGTGACAGCAATCTTCCGACCTGCCGGTTTGTGCGGACTCGATGATTGCTGCCGAAGCGTCGGCCTTTCTCACCGATGACGTCGTCAGCTATCTCTGGACCTGTGACACATGCGGCTATGGCTTCGTGACCATACGGACGGCGACGGCCGAGAAGCGCCGTTTTGTGACGAACGGGAAGATCGTCCATTTTGAAGGTCTTTTTGACCGTGTTGGAACGTCTCCGATGACCATCGCGTCAGTCCTACAAAAACCCAGCTGAAAATAGCGAGCTTCTCGAGAGTTCGATCACTTGCTGCGGCTCAAAGTTACGGTCTCGGCCAGAATGGCTGACGCACGATCCACTTGTCCAGTTTGGCGACGGACGCACGCTGTTGCTTTTCGCAGAGCGCGCGCATTTGGAAATCCATCAGCCATTCGTGTTGGGCCTAGTGTTGAGGCCTAACTAGTGCATCCATCCTGCATGTTTCTGTGTCCAGAAATCCGCTACCCAACTGTCCATCGACATTCTGGGCCAGTCAGGAATCTATCGCACCTATTTCAATTTCATCGCCAAGGGGCACGACGGGAAGATCCCTGCAATGCGCATCGGGTTAGCCAAGGGGCCGATCCAGTTCGAGGGTGTGCTATACTTTACCTAGCGCGCGTACTCATAAATCGCGCGTTTCTGTGAGAGCTTGAGGCATGTCCGCTATCCATCGTGTTGCAGACTTAAACCGGACATCGCCTCAGGTCCGAAAAGTGCCAGAGGCGGACCTTTGAAAGCCGCCGGTTGATCATAGTATCTTAACCCAAAACACCCGGACGCTAGTCTTTAGCAATTCCATCAACCCCGACGTGTGGTAATGTTAACAGGTCGGCTGGACGGTTCGTTAGATTCGGAATTCGTGATTTGCGCAAGTTTCTGCTCGTCGTCGCCGGCCTCTCCCTTGCCTGTGCAGCGGTCGTGGCTCTGTTGCAGTCTTTTCACAAGCCCATGTCCCAAACCTATGTGCAGGATCGTGGATACTTTTATCGCTTCAGGGCGGACTTCGAGGTCAAGGCGACCGGCGAGAAAATCGCTTTTGATTACGTAGCGGCGTGCAACATCCGTCTGACGAGGTGGCGGGCTGGAGGTTTGTCCAACGACACCACTCTGAGCCCGCGTGCAATGGTGCAGGCTACGCGTGACGGGCAAGCCGTTCTGCTGCAGACCGTAGATGGCTGCCACGGCCTGACTTCCGAGAACGGAGATGTGCCGCCAGATCTTCTTCCCCTCGCGGTCTGGTTTGAGGACGTCTCTGATCTTTCGGCGGGGTTGGGCTATGCGAGCGAGGATGCCTATGACAGCCCCATCGCCAAGCTTGCGTTTCACGGCGCGCGCATCGACCGTGCGACCCGCTACGAATGGGAGGAATGGCGCAAGAAGTCAGCCGAACAATATACGGAGCGGGGCGTGTTACCCGGCCCGTGGGGCTACGACTTCCCAAATTCCGATCCGCCTGGGCTTGGCCAATATGTACGAAGTTGCGAGGGTTACAGACGGCTTCAATTGCCTGATGATCTTCGTGCCAAATTGCGCGATCTTTGGCCCGAGGGCCGTCCTCGATATTGGACCATGCCGAGCGAAGCGGAGCGACAAAGCTTAGGAAATATCATTTTGCTTTTGACCCGGCGATTTGAACCAGGGGATGGCCGAGGTGGGCTACCGATCAGGAGCGGGCAAATCATCAGCCGCTCGGGCCTGCGCCTCGCCAGTCGACCACCAACGGAAATTTATCCACTCTTGTGGCCACCCCTCACATCCAGCCTGCCGATGACCAAGACCAACGAGAAAAGCAAATACGTACAAAGACTAGATTATCGGGATGGAGCGATGAACGGATTTGTCGCCTGTCAACGGTATTGGGAAGCTATCGTGTTTGATGGTGGCGGCGATAAACCTACCAGACGCCAAGTCTTCGAGGTCGATGGAATTGTCACCAAGGAATTTAGCGGCAAGCCGCCCGGCCTAGAGCGACCCGCATTTGTCGCTGAACGCGATGAAGCAGTGTTCCAGTACTATTCCAGTGTTTTTTAGAGTTTTTGCGGCCTTTTGCAGAATGTCCACATTGGGTCATTCGCGTCGCTCTTGGTATGTCTGCGGCATGCCCGCTATCCGCCCCATTTCCGCAAAGAAGAGGCACCGAATTCAATCTTTTTATGAATTCAGCGCCCCTTGATGCATGTGATTTCGCTGTTTTTCCGATTCCACACTTAAGCTAGGGGCTGGGGTCGTCGCCGAGGCGGCTTTTGCGCTTTTTATGAAGATCCAAACGTTGGATCGGTGAAGTCAGACGGTTGGAACGGTCCCGCCATCAATGACAAACTCGGCGCCGTGGATTGCGGCGGCGCGATCCGAGGCCAAATAGGCGATGAGATCGGCGACTTCGTGTGGGTCGGCTGGACGGCCGATCGGAATCCCGCCCAGGCTGTCGAGGACGACTTGCCGCGCGTCTTCGATCGTGCCGCCGTTTGCGGCCTGTAGACGCTTCAACAGGTCCATTGACGACTCCGTCATGATCCAGCCGGGCGAGACCACATTGACCCTCACCCCCTTAGGCCCGACTTCCTTCGACACGGACTTGCTGTAGGTCTTGAGTGCGGCCTTGGCCGCCGCGTAGGCGGTCGTTGCCTCTGGAAGAGGAAGCACCGACTGGATGGAGGTCACATGGACCACGGCGCCGCCGCCGCGCTCGATCATCTGCGGGATCAGGAGGCGATCCAGGCGAACGGTCGCCAGCAGATTCAGATTGAGTTCAGCCAACCAATGGTCATCCGTCAGGGCAACGAAGCCGCCACCTGGCGTAGACGATCCACCGATGACGTGAGCCAGGATATCGATCCCGCCAAAGCGCTCGAGCGCTGCCTTGGCGAGCGCATCGCCGCCCTGAGCCGTTGTCAGGTCCGCCTGGACAAATTCAACCCCGTCGATGGGCTCCGGTGCTCCGCGCGCGGCGGTGATCACCCGGGCGCCCCCGGCAAGAAACCGATCAACGGTGGCGCGGCCTGCACCCTTTGTCCCGCCGCTGACGAGCACGCGTTTTCCGGCAAATTCGTTCGGATCAGCTTTGATGCTCATGCCGTGATCCCCAAACTCGTAATTGCGTCGTCTTCGAGGGTGAAACGATACGTGAAGCGGATCGGGCTGCCCTTAAAGTCACCGTGGGCAGGTCCTTCGACCACCACTTGACCGTCCTCATGGCGAAGGGTGTCGGGTGTAAACACCGCCTTCGCGCCGATCACCTCGTCCTTGAACAAGGTCTGCAAGTCATCGCGGCCCTCGTGCCTGTGTCCGTTGTCCAGAATGACCGCGTCGGCCGCGAAAGGATTCATCATGCCCTTCAGGTCGAGGCGCGCGTTCGCTTCGACGAAGTCGGCGATGGGTTTGGGTAGGATTAGTGCCACGTGAGGTCCTTTCTTGGCATCGTTGCGCATTGCCTTGCTGCGCCTCCAAACGACCGCTGCCTTCCTCGTATTGGACAGGACATGTCGCGGTGAGCCCGATGAATGAGAATTAGCACTCGACGATTGATGCAGTAAGTGGGACAACTTGGGATGAGGAATTGCATGGAACGGGATAATGGAGCGGGCTGGACTTAACGATCTGGGGGCCGTGATTGCGATTGCTCGTCGAGGAAGCTTTCGGGCTGCAGCGATCGACCTTGGCATGTCCACCACCGCCCTCAGCCACGCGATCGGTAAACTGGAAGAACGGCTTGGAGTACGTCTCTTCAATCGAACAACGCGCAGTGTTTCCGTCACAGACGCTGGCCGATTGTTTGTCGAACAGGTCGGCCCGGCGTTGCTCAATCTCCATGGCGCGTTGGACGTCGTGCGGTCGCAACGCGAGACGCCGTCTGGAACGATCAGGATCAATGCCGCGCCCTTCGCCGCTCGCGAGATTATATCGCCGTTGGTGATCGAATTTCTCCGCCGCTATCCGGACATGCATGTGGATCTGGTCACGGAAGGACGGTTGGTCGATGTGGTTGCTGACGGCTTCGACCTGGGCGTCCGCGTCGCGCATCTTGTGCCCACCGACATGATCACGGTGTCGCTGGGACGCCCGCAGCGCTATGCCGTCGTCGCGTCAAGCGACTACGTGAAAAGACATGGCAGGCCGCGCGTGCCGCCCGATCTTTTGCATCACAAGTGCATTCGAGTCCGTCTACCAGACGGAGCCTTGTTTCGCTGGCGGTTCGAGAAGGATGGAGAGTCCATACAGATCGATGCGCCTGGTCACCTTACGCTGGATGAGGTCAACCTGTCCCGGATCGCTGTCGCGGAGAGTGTCGGTATCGGTTATTTCATGGAGCAGAGCGTCATGGCAGATGTCGAAGCAAAACGCTTCGTGCGTCTGCTGGAGGATTGGACGCCTTCTTTTTCCGGGCTTTGTTTGTACTATCCTGGACGCCGCAATCCGTCGGCGGGGTTGAAGGCATTTCTTGCATTGGCGCGTGAGATGGCGAGTTTGGCGGTCGCCAATAGCAAATGATGCTTTCGACGTCCGCTTTGCCCCTATAGCGACCGAGTTTATTCGACGGCACGAATACCGATCACATCCTGGTGCAAGCGGAAGAACCGAAAGGGCTTCCAACCGTCAATTATCAGGATCGAGCGCAGATCGATCGCTTCCAGAAACTTGGCTACGATACTTTCGCCCCTCTGATGTGCGATTCGCTTCTTCACAGCGAGAGCGATGCCCCCCTGACCTGCGTAAAATGATGGAGGTGTCGGACGACCAAATTGCTTGCATAAACGGCGTTGGACGGTTGATGGACCCTGAATTCTGGCCAGTCTCGTTCTATGGCCTCAAGTACAAAAGCAATGGCGCCGAAGGCTACCGTTCACCCCGGGGAAACACACCCAACAAGCAGAATACTTTTCTGGGATGGTACCACACGCACGCTTCTTTTGCTGACCGCGCCTACCAGCTTAGTCCGGCGGACATGGAAAAGGTTCACTCCTGGTGATCGAGATGTAGGTGCCTGAAGAGAAATTCCGCCATCAGGGTTTCAAGATCGGTCCGGCTCCCGTCCTTGCGTTCCACTTGGGAGGACCGCGGGTAAAAGTGGGTGGCTCCTGTGATGCGAACCACTTCGTGCGCCAGTCCGACTTTCTCAAAATACCGAGTTCGCGGCTCTAGGTCTTCCAACGATCCTGGCAAATCGTTTTCGCCAAATATCATCAAAACAGCGGGGCACTTTGCATCAAGTACGCATGCTTGCGCCGATTGGAGGGACATTCGCCCCGATAGGGCGACCACCGCCGCGACGGGCGACAATTCGGCAAACGCGGAATTGATGGCGGCTGTCGCCCCCGCCGAGAAGCCACCTACTGCAATCCGCTGCGGATCAATCATCAGATCGTGGCAACGACTGCGAACGAACGATACGGCCGCCGTGACATCATCGGTCGCGGCTTCCACCGCTTCAATCATCATCTGCGGTGTGCAAGGTTGCAAAGCGAGAAGATTCCTTACGAAGTTGGCCCGATCCACGTTGATCGTAGTGCCGGCAATCCAGGTCGGCGTGGCGCCTGGATCGGGCGCTTCGGGCATCAAACGGTAGTCGATGGAAAAACACACGTAGCCGCGCCGGGCGAACTGCCGACAGTATTCGGAGATCGCCGTATTCCTGTGGGGCGGTTCACCGACCACGTCGTCTTTTCTGGTCCCACGCTGGAAAGCGCCGCCGAATGCCAGGATAAGTGCTGGACGTGGCACCGCCGGTCGCTCGTCGGGCTCGTAGACATCGAGCAGAAGCGGCCTGAATCGCGTTGCTCCCTTCGCCGGAGTCCAGTCGATGGCCCCCGCGCCGAACTTCACACCCTCGGTCACGCGGACATCGAAGACCTTTTCGGCATACCGGGTGTGGCGAATACTGGCAGCATCTTCCGATTTCATCGCTGGCTGGCTCCAGGTTTTTTGCTATGCGTGACTATACGCGCTGATCTTCGGGAATCACGACGCCATCGACGACCATCGGCACGCCGTCCAAGAAGGTCGAACATCCCATCAGTGGAATGTCGAGATGCAACGGTGCGCGGCGGGAGCCTCCGCCCGACAGATTGGGCCCAGTCGAAAACAGGAAATTTCCGTAAAAGCCGCGACCATCCTGTCCTTCGACGTCCTGTTTATTGTAGTAGCTGAGCGCGTCCCAGCGGCAATTTCTACTCAAGCCCCAACCGAGATGCGAAACAGCAAAAACTTCGGGATTGTTATAAGACTCCAGGGTGGCCTTCAGAAGCTTAGCATCGACGCCGCCTTCGATCGCTTTGATGTAGCCGTCCTCGATCAACAGCTTGATCGGCGAGCGGACATATTCCTTCTGCGGGAAGAGAATGTCGCCCTCATCGATCACGACTTGCCCCTGCGCCGACCCGTCGTTGCTATATGTCGTGACAAACGCACCCGGCCACTGATCCCAATGGCCAGGATCGTCGGCAAATCCATATTGGCTGTTGCCCTTCAATTCGCCCAGAGCGACCTCGAAGTCGGTGCCGGCCGCCGACGTTACCCGCATTTTGCGCGCAGCCTTGATGCATTTCTGCGCACTATCGACGCGCGCCTTGTCGCTCTGCTGGGGCAACATGCGTTCGAGAATTTCCGGCGGCTCGAGAACCGTGAGTGTGCGCACACCGTCCTGGCCGAGCTGGCGAATGAGCGGATCATGCGCATGCGACAGATCGATGAGAAGATCGGCCGACCGCAGCGCCGGAATCGCCGATTTGGGTAGCCTGTTGGGGTTCTCGACTTCGAGATAGGCCGGCTCGCCACCGAGCTCGCGCGCAACCTGAACCGCAATCGACTTGTACTGGTTTCGCCCCGCCTGTGCGCCGAGCACGATGACATTCTCGCCTTCGCGCAAACGGCTGAGCGACAACACATGGCGCCATGCGGCATGGTGACTAGCTGTAAACATGATGGTCTCCTCGGTTTCTGGATGACGACGCGTGATTACCTGGGCATCAGATGATCGAGAGTTCGGAAGTCCGGAAGCTTCGTATCGATCGGTTTGCCGTTCCTTATGACAAGCCGATCGGACTGACGCCGGGCCAGAAGTTCGCTAAAGCTGCGCCCGCGAAAAATCTGGAAGTCGGCATTCATGCCCGGCCGAAATGTGCCGGATCGGGTGACGCCGATGAGTGATGATGGCGTCGTGGTTACCGCCGGTGCCCACTCGCCCATCATGCTGTCGAGATGGCCGATCTTGACGCCGCCTGCATAGACCTCCAGCAGGTCCAGGTCGCCAAACGGATGATAGGGATCTCGGCAATTATCGCTCGCCAGAGCTACATTGACTCCGGCCGCCCTGAGTTCGCGCAACAAAGTCACGCCGCGCCATATCGGCGTTGCGTTAATCTTCCGCCCCTGGAGGTTCTGGTTCACAAGCGGCAGGCTGACGATATTAAGATTGGCCGCGCGCACCAGCCTGATAGTGCGTTCCGCGAGTTCGTCGCTCAACACTGACAGACTGCAGCAATGGCCACAGACGACCTGACCGCGGAAATTCGAGCGAAGCACGGCCTCTGCGATCTGCGCAAGAGTGGCCGATGCGGGCGAACCGTTTTCGTCAACATGCAGGTCGACGTCGAGGCCACGCGACGTCGCGAGAGCAAAGAGGCGATCCAGCCGCTGATCGAGAATGGCAGGGTCTTCCTGCTCGCTGAGCCGAAAGGTGATGCCGCCAAGCCTACCTTCCGCCTCGGCGATCAAATCGATAAGCGCGGCGTTTTCCGGAGCGTCGTAAAGATCGGTACTAACCAGCGCGGCCGCCTGCAACTTGATGCGATCCGACCATTTGTCTCGCAACCGGCGAAATACCCCGAAGCTTATTTCTGCCTGCCCAGGAACGAAACAATCGACATGCGTCCGGATCGCTGTCGTCCCATGAGCGTAGGCGCACTGTAGCGAGAAATCGAACCGCGCCTCGACATCCTCCGCGTTCCAGTGCGCGACTGTATCGGCTCGCGTGGTGGCGCGGGCGACATCCAGCGTGCCTTCTCTATTGCTCGCGCGGGGCCAGATTTGGCCCTTGTCCAGATGCGTATGCAGATCTGCAAAAGGTGGCCAGGCTTGGCCGCCGTCCGCATCGAAAGCCGGGAGTTGCGGTGCCGCACCAGGCGGTTCGATGGCCGCGATTTTGCCGCCGTCGATGATGAGATCCACAAGCCTAAGCCGCGAAGCCGCCGGCTCTCCGGCGAACTCCGTGGCCAGAAGCGATTGCGGTACATTGACGTTGGCGACGTGGACCTTGTCACTGTCGGGCCAGTGGTTACTCATCATGATCGATTTTCCATCTCTCAGAGCCGCCCCAATGCCTTCAGCATGCGGGCTGGCGTCATCGGCAATTCAGTGATCTTGGCGCCCAGCGGGCGTATCGCGTCGTTGACGGCGTTGAAGACGGCGCCGACCGCACCCGTGGTCCCGGCTTCGCCGGCGCCTTTGGCGCCAAGTGCGGTGTGCGGCCACGGTGTCTCGACATGTTCGACCACGATATCGGGCAGGTCTGCGGCCGCTGGCACGAGATAGTCGGCGAAGGTGCCATTGGTGAGTTGCCCCTCTTCGGAATAGACCAGCTCTTCGTACAGCGCCTGTCCGATGCCCTGGGCGATACCGCCACGCACCTGCTCGCTCACCAGCAGCGGATTCACCACGGTGCCGAAATCATCCACCGCCCAGTGGCGCAGCAGGCGGACGAAGCCGGTGCGCGTATCGACCTCGACCAGCGAGGCCTGGATGCCATTGGTCGGCACCAGAGCGGGCCAGTCATGCCCGAGATGCATCGACAAAGACAGATTGACCTGCGGCCCGGCCGGCAACAGTTGCGCCTTGAAATAAACGGTCTCAGCTAAGTCGGCGAGGCTGATGCTCGGCGTGCCACCTTCTAAAGGCGCGATCACGCCATCGCGCATGTCCAGCGCCTCGGGTTGCATCTGCAACAGGGCGGCCGCGGCCCTCAGCACGACCTCGCGCAACTGCCGCGACGCCTGTAGCGCCAGTTCGCCGCCGACTGGCGTGCCGCGCGAGGCGCGCACGCCGGAGCCATAAGGCGTCGCTTGGCTGTCACCGGAGATGACGCGGACCCGGTCCGCCTCGACGCCGAGGGCATCCGTCACGATCTGCCCGATCACCGCATGTGTGCCCTGCCCCTGATCGGTCACCGTGATTGCGCACCGCACCGCGCCGGACGGATCGATCGCGAGCGTGATGCCGTCCTGCCCTGTGGCTTTGCGCAGATGCGCGGCAGATGCGGTTGCCGTTGCCGTCCGCTCGACGAATGTCGCGAAACCTATGCCCCGGAAGATGCCCTGTGCACGGAGGGATTCGTGCTCTGCGCGTAGCGCGGGCAAGTCGATCAGTTCTAGCAGCCGCGCCATGCACTTCTGGTGCGACAGCGCTTCCAGGTCTACGCCGCTGCGGGTGCGGATCGGATATGAGTCGTCGGATACATAATTGCGAATTCGCAGTTCGGTGGGCTCGATCCCCAGCTGCGCCGCTGCCTTGTCGATCAGATATTCGCCGATCGCTACGGCGATCGGATGACCGACACCGCGATACTGGCCGACCATGGTCTTGTTTTGGAACACCACATCCAGCCTTCCGTGCGCATACGGAATGCGATACGGCACGAGAGCCAATCGCAGCGCCTCGTCGCCCTCCTGCACGCTGGAGCCCGGATGCGTGGAGAACGGCCCGACCGCCAAGCGCGACGTTGCCTCCCAGCCGAGAAGGCGGCCTTCGGCGTCAAGCGCGAGACGTGCCGTCAGCATCTGCTCGCGCGCATGAATGTCGGAGACGAAAGATTCGATGCGATCGGCGATGAACTTCACAGGCCGCCCCACGAGCCGCGAAATCGCCACCGTTGCGATCTCGTCGGCATAGAGATGGATCTTGACGCCAAAGGACCCGCCCACATGCGGGCACACCACGCGAATGCGCCCCTCGTCGAAGCCGAGGTGCATCGCATAGAGCGACCGCAATTGATGCGGCGCGGTATGGCTTTGATGGATGGTCAGGCTGTCGTCGCCCGGTAGGTAGTTGGCGATGACGCCGCGCGTCTCCATCGAGCAGCCGGTGAGCCGATGAAAGCTGAATGCCTCCTCGACCACCACCGCAGCCGTCCTGAAGGGATCGTCGTTCGGCTCGTCGCCGATCTGTGCCGTGTAGGCGATATTGCCGGCTAGGTCCGAATGGGCGCGTGCGGCATCGTCGGCAAGCGCGTCGCCGAGACTGACGGCGCCAGCCTGCGCCTCCCAGTCGACCTCGATCAGCTCGATAGCGTCTTCCGCAAGCGCGCGCGACTCGGCCAGGACGGCGACCACGGGCTGCCCGACATACAGCACTTCGGAGCTCGCCAGTGCCGTCTGGGTACGCAGCAGAAAGCCTGGATAGGTCTGAGATGTCTCCCAGCCGCGGCAGACCGGTGCCAGATCTGCCGCTGTGTAGACACCGGTGACGCCTTCGGCCGCAGCCGCGGCCTCGGTCCGGATCGACGCAATGCCGGCCTTGGCATGAGGGGAGCGCAGGAACGCAACATGCAGCACCTTGCCGACTTGCACGTCATCGAGATAGCAGCCGCGCCCCTCAACGAACACCTTCGCCTCGGCCCGCGGCCGTGAGCTGCCAATGGCTCGATGCACCGTCATGTCTTCGCCCGTTCCGTGCAGGCTTCGATCGCATCGACGATGGCTTCATAGCCAGTACAACGACACAAGTTTCCAGAGATGGCTTCGCGAATCTCTGGCCGCGACATGTCCGGACAGCGCGCAAGCGCCTCGGCGGAGGTCAGGATCATGCCGGGCGTACAGAAACCGCATTGCAAGGCGTTGCGCGCCACGAAAGCCGCCTGCAAATCCGCGACCCGGCCGCACAGGGTCGCGCCCTCGATAGTCTCCACGACCCGGCCCTCAAGCTGGATGGCGAACAGCAGGCAACCACGACTGACGGCGCCATCGACAACGATGGTGCAGGCGCCACAGACTCCATGCTCGCAGCCAATATGGGTCCCGGTCAGGCCAAGGTCCTGGCGAATGAATTCGGCCGCGCTCTGGCGCGGCGACACCGCACGGCGAACCGGGCGGCCATTGATGATCAAGTTGACGATGGAGATGCTTTCCATCACATCACCTGACCGGTGAAATAGCCGGAGAACTCGCCCCGGCACCGCTGGACCAACTCTGCCGTAAGGACGCGGCGAAATCGGACGTTCTCGGTTTCGGACCCATCATCGGGCAGATCATGCGCGATCGCGTGTTCGACATCGCTGCCGCCCAACATGAGCGGACCATGATCATCAAATAGACGTTTCACCGACGGTAGTACGACCGGCCGGTCGCTGATGCCAAACGCCACCCAGTCGGTGATCCAAGCGTCGCCCACACAGCGCGCGCGCGCCACGACCCCGGAGAGAGCGTAGTCGCCCTGGCGCCGCGACAATTCATGAAAGGCGAACAAAGCGTCGGGCACCGCCGCCGGGATGTGTACGGCCAGCAATAATTCATCCGGCTCCACGGCGGTCGTGAACGGCCCGTGGAAGAAGTCCGCTGCTGCTATCTCGCGTATGCCACGTATCGATCCGACTTCCATGACGGCGCCGAGCAGAAGGCTGCAGGCTGGGAATTCCGCAGCGGGATCGGCATGACAGCAACTGCCTCCAAATGTGCCGCGGTTGCGAACCGCCATATGCGCGACATGCTCGACGGCCTTGGCGAGCAACGGCGCATGACGCGCAATCAGTTCGCTCGCTTCAATTTCGCAATGACGCACAAGCGCACCGATCCGCAGCATGTCGCCGTTCAGGCTCACACCACGCAGCTCGTCGATTGCACCGATATCGAGCAGCAGCAGCGGCGACACCAGGCGCAGGTTCATCATAGGCACCAAACTCTGGCCGCCGGCCACGACCTTAGCGCCTTCGCCATATTCGGACAGCAAGGCGTAAGCCTCTACGAGTGACGCCACACGCTGATAATCGAAAGGCCTCGGTTTCACGAGTTATGCTCCCTCGGCCACAAGCGGGGTGGCGCCGAGCGGTGCGCGGATCGCTGCGCAACGGATGGTGCGCTCACGCAGCCATTGATTCCCACCGAACAGTTTCAAGGCTGCACGACGGAACGCGGGCGGCGTCCGAGCGAGCTGACCATAGTAGCGTGACACGGTTTGCACCCATTCGACAAAACGACGTTCATCGCTTTCCCATTTCGCGAGTGCCGCAGGTACGTCATCGTGCTTGGACAACGCATCAGCGAGCGACAGCGATGACGTCATGGCAATGCCACCGCCTTGGCCGAGGAATGGCGGCTGAGCACTGGCAGCATCGCCGATGAGAGCAACCCGTCCCTTTGTCCAGCTCTTTAGGCGCACAGTCTCAAACCAGTCGCCTTTGCCGTCAGTTGGAATCCGCTCCATGATCCATTCAAGATGCGGAAACGTCTTGATCCAAGACGCGCGATCGAAAGGATTGCCCGCGGCGGGATCGCCGCGCACCGACGTCAGTTGGATATAGACCTGCTCTCGCGTACTCGGCGCATAAAGCAAGCGGCGAGTCCCGTTCCAGTGCTCGCAAATCCTGCTGCGCGCGTCGTCGTCGACCTCCCCGGCCTCGCGCCGGATCATTATGCGATAGCCGTATTGCCCTGCTGGTTTGCGCCACTGCAGCATGTCTAGGCTGTCGCGTACCCGCGAATTGATGCCGTCGGCACCAATCACCAGGTCGGCTTTCACCGAACATCCATTGGCGAATTTGAGCACGCCGGCGGGCTCTGCACCAACTGCCGGCATGCCGAAGCTGATCTCGCCGCCGGCCTCGATTATTGCATCTTGCAGCGAGGTGAGCAGTGCCTTGCGCAGCGGCAGATAGAGACGCCCGCTCGACGCCGTATTCTCGATGCCGAACAATTCGCCACCGGCATCCCGACGCTCGCGGGTTCTGACATGCACGGCATCGGCCACCACCCGGTCGAACACACCAAGTGTTTCCAGCACGCGCAGGCCGTTTTCCCAAATATAGATCGAAGCACCCAGAATTCGGATGGAATCGCTCTGCTCGTAAATATGGACCTTCCATCCCTTACGCAGCAGCGCGAGACCTGCGGCAAGCCCGCCAATACCGGCACCCGCGATTGCAACACTGCCCGTCGTCATCAACAATCCTGCCCGATCATCCGTCTGCGGAAACAACAGCAACGGCGGCCGCCCGTACAGTTCGCAACCGTTGCACTACCCTCGCGAAGCCCCGTGCTACGCCACATGGTGCATGAGCCTTTGCAGAACGTTCTTCTGCGTCTCGAACTGTGCGGGGTCCTCATAAATACGCGGACGCGCCAGATGCCCGAGCACGATCTCCTCGCAGACATGGCTCCCCGGCCCGCGCTTCATGATCAGGATGCGGTCAGACAGATAGACCGCCTCGAGCGAGTTATGGGTAACGAACAGAACCGTCCGTCGATCGGCTTCCCACAGGCTCAACAATTCCTGCCGCATCCGCCGTGCAGTCAATTCGTCGAGGGCACTGAAGGGCTCATCCATCAGAAGGACTTCCGGCTCGATAGAGAAGGCCCGGGCGATCGCCGCGCGCTGCTGCATGCCACCAGACAGCTGCAACGGATAGAAATCGGCAAAGCCTTTCAACCCGACGAGGTTGATCCATTTGTCGGCGCGATCACCCCATTCACTCCTGGCAAAGCCGGCCGCATCGAGCGCGAATTCCACATTGCTGCGCACCGTCCGCCACGGCAGCAGCCGCGGCTCCTGGAACAAATAAGCGACACGCGCCTTGTTGGCGCGAACGCCGTTATGTTCGATCGCTACGGCGCCGGAGAAATCGCTGTCTAGGCCGCTCAACGCATTGAGTAAGGTTGACTTGCCGCAGCCGGACGGGCCTAGGATGGTGACGAACTCGCCAGACTCTACCTTCAGGCTAACATTTTCGAGAGCGCGCCAGGCAGCGCCGCTGCCATGAGCATGGAAATCCTTGCAGAGTTTCTCGATTCTGATCGAAGCGGAAGCCATCTATGCGATCCTCGTTGCAGGGCGCCAGCGGAACAGCCGCTTTTCAATTGTCCCGAGAATGGCGACCTCGATCAGCAGCATCACTGCGACGAAGAACACCGTGTATTCGAGCACACGGCCGAGATCGAACAGCTGATAGTAATATTCAATCTGGTAACCGATGCCATTGCTGCGCCCAAGTAGCTCGACGAACAGCACCATCTTCCAGATCAGGCCGAGACCGAAACGCGCCGATGCCATCAGCGGCGCAGCCAGTTGCGGCAGGATGATGCGGGTCACAATCTTCGACATCGGCTGCTTGAACACCCGCGCCATCTGGATCAGCTTATTGTCGACCGCCTTGGCGCTTTCCCAGATATTGATCGTCAGCACCCAGACTACCGCGAGCGCAGCGGCTATCACGGCCGCAAGCTCATTCAGACCGATCGCGGTGTAGGCCAGGATGATGAACACCAGGCTGGGCGTCATAAGCCCGATCACGACCCAGGACCCGAACAACTGCTGCGCAGTCTTGGAGAAGCCGAGCAAAATGCCGAACGGCACCGCGACAGCCATGGCGAGTGCGAAACCAAGCACGATTCGCGTCAGCGTGACGAACAGATGCGACCACATGGCCCATGTCTGAAGGTCAGCGATAAGATAGCCGAGCACGACATGCGGCGGCGGAAATATCGGCTTTGCCGGCGTCAGTGCGGCGACATACCAGAGCAGCAGGAGCAAGCCGATCGAGATCAGCTTGATCCATCCACCTTCGGATCCCAACCACTTCATCGGGACTATTTCGACACTGTGGTGTTAAAGATACCGTCCGGGAGCCTGTCGATGCCTGTGGCTTCCTTGCCGCCGGCGGCATAAAGAGCATCAAACAGCACCTTAGTCTCACTCATCGGATCAGCGGAGAACTTATCCATGGTCACCTCGCGGCTCCAATCTACCATCAATTTAATTACCGCCGGATCGGTCACGCCTTGCGTAGCAAGCAGCTCGACCCAAATGCCGTCATCCTTTCTGAGATGTTCGACGGCCTCCTGATAGGCGATCGCGAAAGCCTTCACGTTCTTCGGATTGGATTTGATGTAGGAATCGCGAAACGCCACAGATGTGAGCATCGTGTCCTTTGCCATACCCATCCGCTGCAACAGGTCGCGGCTGTTGAACAGGATCCGATAGTCTCCCGTTGCAGCCATCGGCATTGCCAGATTATAGAAGATGAAGGACGCCTCGATCTGCTTCTGATCCAGCAGCCCGCGCAACAGGCCGGGGCCGGCCTCCTGAATTGTGCTTTCGGTCTTCGGATTGTAGCCGGCCTTTGCATTCGCCACGGCGAGATACAGAACCCATTCCGGCGCAAAGCGGTTATACGTGCCCACCTTTCTGCCTTTCAGCCCTGCGATGTCCTTTGCCGGAGAATCCTTCGGGACCACCCAGACGTTGGGCATTTCAAGAAATGGAACGACCGCAGACATATCCTCGCCGGCAGAACGGGCGCGGGCAATCTCAAGCCAGTTCATCAGCCCACCCTCGGTCGCACCGGAGCGGAAGGCGGTCATGACGGCGCCGCCGGGCTGAATCGGAATGTTTTCGAGTTCGAAACCGTGCTTCTTGTCGAGACCGAGTTTCGCGATCACGCGAAAGGGATAGTCGTTGCCGCTCGGGAACGACAGTACGCGCACCTTGCCGCCCTCTCCCTGAAAAGGCGCCTGCGCCCACAACGGTGTCTGCACCACATGAGTCGCGAGCAACGCTGCGGAGAGAGCAAGGTTTCGAATGGTTCGCTTCAACATGGCTGGCCCCTCAATTCGTTTCCCTCGACACAGGTCTGCGAGCGGCCGGAAATACCGGCTGCAAGGCGTCGTGTGCGATCATGGGGGCATCTAATGATGGAGAGCGAAAGGCCGGTAGGTTCGCTACCGTGGGCGCGGGTAGACTACGGCACGCGCCTAAAAACGCAGCGAAGTACGGCCAGACGATGAGCAGAGCGCCTATCCGGCAAGCAGCTGCTGCACAGGAATTGCTAGATGCTGACGCCCGCTTTCTGCAAGCCATCCTTCAGATCATCCGACAACGAGTCGAACGCAGACAGTGATCGAAAATACCGGTCAGACAGATCGGTAAAGCTGGGACAGATGCGATGCACCTCCGCCGCCGCGAGCTGCGCCTCCTCAATCCGGCCGAGCTGGCCGAGCGCCGCGGCTCGCAGAAGCGACGGCGTGAAATGCTCGGTGGCGTGGTATTTCTTGATCTCGAACAGCGCGCGCGCATAGTCCCGCTGTCGATAGAAGTTGAGGAAGGTGGCACGAAACGCCCACCCGGGCGGATGCGAAATCATTTCCAGCGCACTGGAAATCATCCTGGTCCCGTCCTCCCAGTCACCGGCGAGCGCTCGCCAGAAGCCGGCGCTCAGCTGCGTGCTCGGCGCATGGGGATTGTCCTCCATGATCCGACGACAGATTTCCAGCGTGCCGTCGACATCGCGATGATAGATTCCGAGCGTGGCCGCGGCCACATGCCCGAAGGCGCATTTGCGATCGAGCTCGAACGAATGCTGCGCATAGCGATCGACAAGGCTCAGCCAGTCCGGATCGTTATCGAACCCGACCACATTGCCGGTAAACACCGTGTGGGCCAGAGCCGCCCACAGCATCGCATGATAGGGAGCCGCCTGGATGCCGAATTCGAGATCGGCCCGCGCCCGGCGATAGACGCGTTCATTGGTGACGCGCGCGAGATAGCGATGGCGCTGGATGGCGGTCTGTAGCTTCCACGGCCCGTCATCTTGCTCGGCCGATTGCAGGCTCAGCAATCGGGCGATCACACCATGATAGTCGGCGATGTCGGCGGCCACGCGGCGTGCGACCCTGTCCTGGGCCTCGATTAGCGCGTCCGACCTGGCGTCGAAGTCGAAGGACTCCGTCCAGATGATCGTTTCGGCTTCCACATCGTGCAGCCGGATCGTCACCCGCACCTTGGCGCCACCTTGGCGTGCGCTGCTGGTGATAACGAAGCGTGCGCTATATTCGGCGCCCAGTGCGTAGGGGCTGGCGGCCGCCGCGCCGATGCTCAGCGCATCGTATGGCACCACGGAAACATCGGCATAGCGTGTCAGCTCTACGGTCAATTGCTCGAACAGTCCGACCGAGATCGGCCGGGAGTCCTCGCCATCCATGGCGCTGGCGGACGTCGCCACCAGCAGTCGGCGCGGATCGAGTTCGGGCCTGGCCTGCGCGATCGGAACGGTAACGGAAGCAGGCTCCACCCATGCGAAGGACGGAATGTAGCCGCCTTTCGGAACGAGGATGCGGATCAGATCCGCGGCGCCTTCGGCGAGATAGTAATTGTCCAGCGCCTTGCGGAGCTTGCCGGCCTCCAGCCGCACCACGGGATCGAGTTCGGGATCAAACGAGGCATCGCGCCCGAGCGCTTCGGTGGCGATATTGTACTGTTTCAGCCTCTTGCCGTTTCCCGCCAGTGTTTCCTCGACGATGTAAGCGAGAAAATGCCTTGCCTTAACTAGTCCGGCGAAGGTGGAGGAGCCGAGAATGCTGCTGAGCTCCTCTCGCACTGCATCCGCGTCAATGATGTTGTCATGGGCATTTGGCAGATCGAAGTCATGTTCCGCACCATGCAGCTTCGCCGCCTGTGATGGCGCATCGAATGATGAGAATGATGGAGCATAAGACCGCATTCTGCTTGGATCCCTCGAAAGCTCTGTACGGTACTCTACCGAGTCAGTGACACCGTTTCAAACTTGTGCGGCTGTTGTGCTCCCACATAATGAGCAAAAGAAGAGCATTTATTCGCTGCATTTTGCTCAGTTGCCAGCGATTTCGGCTCTCAGAGGCGGGCAAATAGCCTGAATTGTCGTCGGCTGCGTTGATGCCACCGACATGAGGATATCTTGTCGACTGACAACTAACCGAGAGCGAGACGGAAAGATGCGCATTGCAGTGATGGGGGCGGGGGCGATCGGCCTGCTTTATGGCGGCTGGCTCCAGCAGGCGGGCGCTGACGTGACGTTCCTCGCACGCGGCAAACGTCTGGCCCTTCTGCGCAATTCCGCGATCACTGCCGAAGGGCAACTGCCCTTCACGCTCGATCGCGCCCAGGTCGCGGCGGCGCCGAACGACATCGCGCCGGTCGATGCGATCCTGCTCTGCGTCAAGCTCTACGACGTGCGCTCAGCCGCGACCCTAGCCCTTCCCGCCCTGAAACCCGGCGGCACGCTTATCGCCATCCAGAACGGCGTCAACGTCTATGATACGCTGAAATCGCTCCTGCCGAGCGAACGGATCGCCGTCGGTCCTGTCTATTCGGTGGCTAAACTGACCCATCCGACAACGGTCTTCAATGGCGGACTGGCGCGCGTGGTGATTGGCAATCCGGAATGCGACGTGAGCCCTGCTGCGCAGGCGGTCGTCGATACTTGGCAGAGGGCAGGCGTCGATGCGTCCATCTCCGACGATATCGCCACCACACTCTGGATGAAATTCGTCGGCGTCGCCACCGGCTCTGCGCTGCATTGCCTTACACGATTGCCGGCCGGAATCCTTTATCACGACGAGACCCTGAAGACCTATGTTCGTCAGTCGATCGACGAGGTCATGGCCGTCGGCCGCGCCGTCGGCGTCACGTTTCCAGACAACATGGCGGACAGCCTGCTCGCTTATCTCGCCAGCTTTCCGCCGGACGGCGTGGCATCGATGCGCCTCGACCTCGATGCCGGCAGTAAACTCGAGCTCGATGCCCTGAGCGGAGAAGTGATACGCCTTGGACGGCACCATGGCGTGCCTACACCGTTGCACGACATGGCCTTCGCTATGCTGACCCCTTTTCGCGACGGGCCACTCAAACTAACCCGACCAGCCTAACGTCGATCTTCGTTACAGCCTAGTAAGACAACATGATTCTCGATATGCGCATCTACACAATGCATCCCGGCTGCCTGGTGGCGTCTGTATCACGAATTCGGGTAGGAGTTGCAACTCAAGCATCTCGATCAATCTCTTGGATTCTACACTGCCACTGAGGGACCGTTGATCCAGGTAGTCTATCTAGGCCTACGATACTCGCATCGATCGGGAGGAGCGACACGGCGCTCTGACGGCAGATCCTGCCTGTACTTGGGGCGATCCCGCCAAGCGGATGTTCTGGCTACCCAGTGTCGATCTTGCACCAAGCTTGAAATGTGTGGAACGCACTCGCCAATTAATGCGACTTATTCGCATAGATAGCGGTTGATCTGGTAAGAGCGCGCCGCCAGACCCGGGCAGAACGATGACACGACCGGTTGCAAGCGTTCGAAAAGGTCGCGCCATTCGCTATTGACGTCTTCGAGTCGCTCTCGCGCCGCCTCCGCCTCCCGCGCAAGCTTAGCCAGATCCAGCGTTAGCAATTTCCCGTCACGGACGACAAAGGTGCCGCCGATCATCACATGACGCACCGAGGTCGAATCCTCAGTATGGACCAACTGATTGACCGTCCAGTTGTGCGGAATCCAGTTGATTGCACCAAGATCGACGAACACGATGTCGGCCTTATAGCCCGGCGCAAGCACACCGGTATCGGATAGTCCCAGCGCGCGCGCCGAACCGGCTGTTGCCGCGTGGTAGATCTCTTCGACCGAGGCCCATTTGTAGGGGTCCGGTCCCTGCACTTTCGACGCCATCGATGCGTAGCGCATCGCCTCATACATGTTCTGATTGTCCGAGCAGTTCGCACCGTCGGTTCCGATGCCGATATTGACGCCAAGATCGAGCGCGCGGCGCATCCGGAACAGGCCATTGCCCAGACGCATGTTGCTGCCGGCGTTGTGCGCCAGCGAGGCGCCGCGGTCGGCCATAAGCCGGAAGTCGTCATCGTCCAACCAGACGGCGTGGGCTGCGGAGAACTTCTCGTCGATCAGGCCGAGCGCATCGAGATGCGCCACCAGCGTCTTGCCGTAGCGCTCCTTGCCGACCACCGCCTGCACCTTGCTTTCGCCGACATGACTCTGCATCGGAACGCCGTGATCGCGCGCCAGCTTGGCGCAGCCGCACATAAAGCTATCGCTGCAATGGATCGGAATGGTCGGCGCCACTGCGGGCCGGATGTCATGCGACGACCATTTCCAACGCTCTAGAATCGTCCCGATGGCCGCAATCGTGCGATCGCCTGGCCCCATGCGCAGCCGGTCGACCTGTTGCTGGAGATTGTCCGGAAGCGCGTCGCGCAGGCCGGGGATCGCTTCGTAGAAACTGTGATCCGCGACCATCGGCGCGAGCACGGCGCGCATGCCGACCTCGGCATAGGCTTCGGCAGCGGCATCCATGCCGTCAACGCTCGGTGCGGGATACTCGTAGTATAAATCATACGCCGCCGTGCAACCCTTCAGCACCATCTCCGCGGCACAAATCTGCGCCGTGAGTTTCTTGTCCTGCAGCGATCGTCCGCCCGAGATCCAGGGACCGGCGGCGAGCAGCAGTTCCAGCGTCCAGCGATCGCCCTGCCCGCGGCCAAGGCCGCCATGGCCATGGGTATGGGCATTGATCAAACCCGCATGCACCAGCATGCCCGATGCATCGACGATCTCGGCACCTTCAGGGGCCGCAAGGCCTAGGCCGATCTCGGCGATGATCCCGTCTTTGACGAGGATATCGCCCTGCACACCGCGGCGTGCACCCGCGTCCGAGATCAACGCGTCGCGGATCAGTACATATCCCGGATAATTCTTTGCCATTGCACCAGACCTAGTTGTCGTCGTTGGAGTTGCTATCGATATTGCTCGACCACGGCACCAGCAGGCGCTCGATCACCTCGACCAGCTGGAACAGAACGATGCCCATGATCGCGAGGATCACCACCGCGCCGAAGGCGACGGGCGTGCGGAAGAATGCCATCGACGTCTGGATCAGATAGCCGAGGCCGGAATCCGCGCCGACGAATTCGGCCACCACGGCGCCCACCACGCAAAGTGCCGCAGCAACCCGCAATCCGCCGAACACGAACGGCAGCGCATAAGGCAGGCGGATGCGGAGCAATTCCTGCATGCGGGTGGCCCGACATGATCGCCCGAGCTCGATCAGTTCGGGCGGTGCCGCCAAAAGGCCAGCAACCGAACTCACTACCAGTGGAAAGAACGCAACGAGGAACGTGATGATTACCCGCGAGAACTCGTTGGCGCCGAGCGCGACCAGCAGGATCGGCGCCAGCGCCACTTTCGGCACCGACTGGGTGAGCACCAGCAGCGGATAGATTGCCGCCGACATGGTGCGCGAGCTCGCGATCAGCATGGCGAGCGGCAGGCTGATCGCAATCGAGGCTACGAGGCCCAGCATGACCGTCCGCAGAGTGGTCATCGTATGCATGGCGATATTCGGCCAGACAGGCACCACGGCGGTCCAGATCGCACTCGGCGACGGCAGCAAGAACGGCCGAATGCCGAAGCCGCGGCAAAGCAGCTCCCAGCCGAGCAAGAATGCCAGGCTTGAGACGATGACGGGGAGATTGCGGCGACCCCAGTCTGCAGTACTAGTGAGCATGGGACGCTCCGCCATAGATGCGGCTGCGGATCAGCTGTGCACAGCGATGGAATTCCGCCGATGCTTCCTGGTCGAATGATCGCGGGCGCGGCAGGTTGACCTCGACGATCTCCGCCACGCGCCCTGGTCGCGGCGACATCACGATGACGCGGTCGGCCAGCAGCACGGCTTCCGAGATCGAATGGGTCACGAACAGCACCGCCATCGGGTTGGCCTGCCACAGCGCCAGCAGCGACAGGCTCATTTCTTCGCGCGTCAGCGCATCGAGCGCGCCGAATGGTTCATCCATGAGCAGAATGCGCGGCTTTTGCACAAGACCGCGGCAGATGGCGACGCGCTGCTGCATCCCGCCGGAGAGTTCACGCGGCATGCGCTGCTCGAAGCCCGCGAGACCGGCCGACTTCAACAGCGCACGGGCACGCTCGCGCGCCTCGGAACCATCGCCACCCGACAGGCTGAGCGGGAACGTGACGTTGCGCTCCACATTCATCCACGGCAGCAAAGTCGGCGACTGGAACACCATCGCCGTGCCTTCGGTCGCTTCGGTCACCAGCTTGCCATCGAGCGTAAGGTGGCCGATGTCAGGCATCACCAGCCCGGCCACCATCCGCAGCAAGGTCGACTTGCCACAGCCCGACGCGCCGACGATGGCGACGAACTCTCCCGGCTGAACCGAGATCGTGACGTCGTCCAGCGCCTGCACATGGCCGCCGCGACGGGTCTTGAAGGTCTTGCCGACCCGGGCCAGCGAGATCACGGCACGAAACTATCGTCGACGGCCTGCGACGGATCCCATGAGGCATCGAGCTTGAGGCTCTCGGCCACGGCCTTCCAGGTATCGTTCAGGCGGGCCTTTTCGAAATGCCCCTGCCCGGTCGCCTTCTGATGCTCGTTGAAGATGAAGCCCATGGTCGCCTTCTGCGAGCCCTCGCATTCGTCCTGCAGGACTTCCGGGTTCTTCTGCACATGCAGCTTGCAGGTCTCCACCGGGTTGTCGCGCGCCCAGGCATAGCTCTTCACCGCGGCACCGACGAAACGCTTCACGAGATCGGGATTGGTCTTGATGGTTTCATCGGTGGCGATCAGCGACGAGGCGTAGATCGCGAAGCCCGCCGACACGAACGGCAGCGAGCTGATTTCCTCGCCGGCCTGCACCGCGGCCTTGTTCTGGTAATACTGATGGATGGAATAGAACGGCGCGGCATCGACGCGCTTGGCGATCAGCATCGCCGCCATCGCGGAGGCATCGGTCGTCACCCATGTCACGCTGTCCGGATCGATCCCGACGCGACGCGCGACTTCCGGAAAGTAGATCCGGTGGCTGTTACCTGCGCTGACAGCGATCTTCTTACCAGCCAGATCCTTGAAGCTTTTGATGCCTGACGATTTCAGTACGAACATCGAGTGCGGCGAATAAGTGTAGACCGCAACGATCGACTTGACCGGGACTTGTTGCTGCATGCGGCCGGCGAGCACCGCGCCGACATCCGCCACGCCGAACTTGGCCGCGCCCGCTGCCACCTTGTTGACCGTATCGCCGGATCCATACCCGCGGACGATGCTGAGATCAATGCCGGCATCCTTGAAGAAGCCCTTCTGCATTCCTGCGTAATAGGCGGCGTGTTCACCGCTCGCGATCCAGTCGAGCTGCAACAGCACCTTGTCCTCGGCGTGCGCGGCTTGCGACAGGCTCGCCGCCAGTGCAACCGCCAGCAGTAAACGCTTCATGTTCATGATTACCCTCGTGAATGTTGCCATCCGGCTGCCGCCGTTGCCACCAATCCCCAAGCAACACTAATGCCGAGATCGCCGCTGGCATTGTCCAAAAATGAAAGTATGATTTTCATTTATGGACAGCACTGAAACGCTACCGCAGGTGGGATTCACGTGGGATGACCTGCGGGTAGTGCTGGCCATCGAAACCAGCGGAACCGCGCTTGGCGCCGCCAGACGGCTGGGGGTCAGCCACAGCACGGTGCTGCGCCGGCTGGCCACGCTGGAGCTCGCGCTCGACACCAAGCTGTTTCAGCGCAGCGAAGGCCGCATGGTGGTCAGCCCGCCAGCGGCGGCGCTCTTGGCGAAGGCGAGGTCGATTGCGGAGGCGCTGGATGCGCTCCCGCAACTGATCGATGGACCCAATTCAGATCTGGACGGCGTCGTGCGCCTCGCCGCGCCTCACGCCCTGATCTGTCACGCATTGACGGATGCCCTCGCCAATTTCCGTGAGACCCATCCGGCGATCCGGATTGCATTGTGCGCCGACATGCAGTTTGACGAATTTCGCCGCGGCCATGCCGATGTGGCGCTGCGCATCAGCCTGGCCGTGCCCAACGAGCTCGGCATCCGGCGGCTTTGCGATTATCGCTACGCACTCTACGCTCGCAATGATCTCGCCCAGCGCATGCAGGGCGGCGCGACCCTGGCGGAGATGCCGTTCATCCTGCTGTCGGATGCTAGTCGCGATATGCCAGAGCGGAAGTGGATGGTCAGCCTCACGCGGGGACGCGCACCAGCGATTGAGGCCAGCTCCACCGTTTCGCTGCGCGCTGCCGTGGCCTCAGGTCTCGGCGTCGGCGTGCTGCCCTGTTATGTTGGCGACGCCGTCCCCGGCGTAACCCGCATCGAGATGGGCCCCGCGGCACCGCGTGAAGGAATTTACCTGATCACCCATCCGACCCAGAGTAAACTGGCGCGGTCGCGCGCTGTTGCAGATTTCCTGATCAAGTTCGCGACGCGGAATCGCCACATGTTTTCGGGTCTTACCCAAGACTATTGAATTCTGCGACAGCGGCACGCTTTAATGCGGTGACCCACAACCCTGCTGGTCATCGCAGGAATGGTTGCACGGATGAGGCGGCTTGAAACCTAGACGATCGGCGGGGCTTAGCTCACGTCGGTGTGCTTTGCGCCAGAAGCGGACATCCGATGGGCAAACGTGATTACTTTCCTGTCTGCTCGCTCCGATACCAAGGGAAGAGCCGGTACAGCGCCAGCATGAACAGCGTGTCCGCGATGAATCCGAGAATTGCGAGCACCACGATGCCGACAAAGATATTGTCGACGCGGAACGAAAGTGCGGACGTCTGGATCAGATAGCCTAATCCAGCAAGCGCCCCCGCCAGTTCTGCAGCGACCAACACCGTGAACGATATCGATAGCGCCACCCGCATGCCGGAGAAGATAGGAGCGAGAGCAGCCGGGACTACGACTTTCAGCAATAGCGTTCCGCGGCGGGCACCAAGACTTTGTCCGGCGCGGATGAACAGAGGATTGACGCCTTTCACACCGAGCAGGGTGTTGATCCAGACAGGGAAGAACGTCGCCCATCCGATCAGAGATATCTTCGCACCTTCATTGATCCCGAACCAGAAGATGATGAGCGGTACCAGAGCCAGCGGGGGAATTGCGCGCGCCATCTGCAGGATTGGCCCCAGCAGCGACTCCATGAATCTGCTGCGACCAAGGACGACCCCCATGAGGATTCCTAGACACGATCCGGCGGCATAGCCAAGCGCCATTCTGAAGACGCTCGCCTGGATATGATCCTGCAATTCTCCGGTCTTTGCGATCGCAAGTGCCGAGCCGAACACCTCCGCGGGCGACGGCAGCATCACCCGGTCAACCAGGCCACTGGTTGCAATCAGGTGCCAGAGCAGAAAAAGGCCGCTGATCCCCAGTGCGCTGATCGCAACGTTTCTGAGCTTTCTCGTATCCATCCCGACGCTAGGAGCTTTCGAGGCCGATTTCGGTTTCGAAGCGGTCGTAGAGGCGAGCAAATTCGACGGAGGTGCGAGCACGGGGCTTCTCCAATTCAATCGTAACATCGGAAACGACGCGACCCGGATTGGGCGACATCACAAGAACACGGTCGGCGAGACGGATCGCTTCGTCGATATTGTGGGTCACGAACAGGATCGTCGGACGTTCGAGTTCATGGATCCGGATCAGCTCGAGCTGAAGTCGGCTACGGGTCATCGCGTCGAGTGCCGCGAAAGGTTCGTCCATCAAGAGAACCTTGGGGCCGGTTGCGAGCGCCCGGGCGATCGCGACACGCTGCTTCATGCCTCCCGAAAGCTGGGTCGGATAGTGATCGGCGATATGTCCTAGATTCACCAGTTCGAGATAATGCATGGCCCGCTCGCGGCGCTTGGACGCGCTCATGCCGGCAATGCCCGGCCCGAACTCGATGTTCTTCAGAACTGTCAGCCACGGAAACAGCGAATAATCCTGAAACACCATGCCGCGATCGGGGCCGGGGCTGTCCACGACCTTTCCGTTGACGAACACGTATCCTTCGGTCGGCACCAGAAAACCGGCGATCAGATTGAGCAATGTCGTCTTGCCGCATCCGCTGGGGCCGAGCAGACAAACGAATTGCCCCAGCGGAACAGTCAGCTTGACGTTACCCAGCGCAAGCTGCCTGGGGTCGAACCTGTAGGACACGGAATCGATCTGGATGAAGTTCGGGATCTCGGCAAATGCTTGCGGTTGGACATGCAAGCTCATGAGCGCCTCGCATCGGCCAGAACGGTCGGATCGAGATAATCCATATAGTCAGGGACAACGGACCCCGGCCGCGCGATGCCTTCGGCAATCGCCCAATTCGCCTGGTCGATCATCTTCGCCTTCATGACGGGTGCGTCCAGCGACAGTCCTATCTCCATGCGGCTGATCGCATCCGCGGCCACTGCCGGATCCATTTGAGAGAACTGCGCGCCGATCCGGATCGATTCCGCAGCATTGGATCGCGTGAATGCGCAAGCCTGATCGAGCGCTCGCAGCGCCTTCACAAGCACAGGCCGCCGCTCTCGCAATGTCTTCTCGTTGACGATGATCGACGCGAAGATCTTGTTCAGCCCGGGCTCCCGGAGGCGATGAAACTTCTTGCCCTCGATCTTGGCGGCCTGCGTGAGAAACGGCTCTTGCCAGACGAAGCCATCGATCGATCCGCCGTTCAGGGCAGAGAGCATTTCAGCCGGTCCCAGTCGCACGAGGGACACATCGGTGGGAGCGAGATTGTATTTCTTCAGGAGCAGGGAGAAGTAATATTGCGATGGGTTTGCCTGCACGACGGCAATGCGCTTTCCCTTCAGATCCGCGGGACTCTGGATTGCACTGGTGCAGGCAAGCTCCATATTCTCGACCTGATTGAAGGACGCGATGATCTTGACGGCCGTCTTGCTGAAGGCGCCGACGCAGACCGACATATCCGTGGAAACACCGATATCCGCAGCGCCGCCGGCGACCGATATCAGCGTCGCGGTGCCATGCGGCGACGGGATGGTGGTCGCACTGATTCCATCGCTCTGCCAGAGCTTGCGTTCATACGCGACATACAGCGGAAGCCAGGCGATCGGCAGATCATGCGCGATTCGCAGTGGCGCCAGATCCTCGGCATGAGCAGAGCGAAGACCGCCTCCGAGGGCAGCCATCAATAGTGCGGTCGCATGACGTCTGGTGATGTTCATGTCCATTTCGACTTTCCTCAGCAGTTCGAACAAAATCCGATAGGCCCGGAGCGCCCTCTTCCCAAGATTTACATCGCGCTCCTTGATACCGCGCGATCTAGAGATCCAAGACGAGCTCTTCAGCGAGGGGAAATCCGCAGCACAGAAGAACTTCTCCCTCAGCGACAGAGGCAATGGGCTCCGCGTCGTAACCGACCTGTCCAGAGATCACCTTCGCAACACAGGCACCGCAGATGCCGGAGCGACAATCGCTTTCCACCGCCACGCCTTCGGCTTCGGCGAGATCGAGCAGCGAGCCCACGTCTGTCATTTTCAGCACGCGGCCGGATCGCATGAAGTTGACGCGCGAGCGGCTCGGCCGCGTCTTGCATTCGGCAACAGGCGTCGCGCCTCCTGACGGGCCGAAGACTTCGGTCATCACCCGGATGCCCGGAAAACCGAGCTCTTCGATCCACCCTCTGACATCGGTCATGAAGGCGTCGGGCCCGCAGACATAGACGTTACATGCGCCCAGAGGCGCGACGGTCTGCTGAACCAGATCCCCGTCGATCCGGCCAACGCTGTCATGCGTCTTTCCGATCCGGTCTGCCGAAAGCGGCCGGCTGAAACGCGTGTGAAAGGCAACTGCCGGATGTCTCGCGGCAACGTCCGACAACTGCGCCTTGAACGCCTGCTGACTGGAGTCACGCGTGCAGTGAATGAATGCGACACTGGCAGGGACGATTCTGGCTCCGTTGTTCGTTGTGGCCGCCTGCAACATAGCCATCATCGGCGTGATCCCGACGCCGCCCGAAATCAGCACGAGCGGCAAGTCGCTCGCTGTGTCCAGCTTGAACGAACCACGTGGGCCCAGAACATCGAGCTGATCGCCTGCCGTGATGGACTTGTGCAGCCATTCCGAAAAGCCGCCGATCTTACGCTTGACGCTGATCTGCAGATGCGTGTTGGCGACCGCCGATATCGAATAGGGACGCAACGTCTTGAGCCCACCCACGTCGCCCCGGACAACGAGATGCTGGCCGGGCACTGCAGGCGCAATGCCCTCCCCGTCGGCCGGTGCAAGCTCGAACGAACGGATCGAGGCGCTTTCGTCGAGCACCCCGATGACGTTGAATGTCCGGAACGCATTTTTTCGCGCGGCCGCATCGCTGGCCAGAGCCGCTGCTTGCACCTGCGCACGCCAGTTGGCCGCAAGTTCGGGCAGGCCGGCAAGTTCGCGCAGCACAACGGGATCCGCATCGACCTGAATACTGAGGTCATTGATACGCCGGATATTCCATTCCGGGTGTAAGCGGCTTACCAGAACGGCTTCATCGCCCTCGGAGATCGCGCCGCTCCTGAGTACGCGGTAGTACCATCCGCACCGTCCGGTCTCCACCAGTCGGCGTGGCAGCCGCAGGTCATTGAAGCGCAATGCGAGCTTGAAACAGGGCTTCCTTGGTCTCGTGACCTGGAGGAGCGCGCTGCCAAGATGAACGACATCGCCGACGCAGACATTGGTCTCATCCCAACCGTCCATCGACAGGTTTTCGCCCAAGGCCCCCTCGCCCCAGAGCCTTGCATGTTCCGGAAACTCCGACGTCCAGGCGACGTAGTGCGAGCGGTCATACGCATAGATCGCCATGTCGGGGCCGCCGTGCACGCGCAAGTCTGCTTGCTCGTCGCCGCTGACCCCCGCGATACCTGCCTCCACCGGACCACCTGCCCTCTTCTTCACAAATGCGCTCAGCACGCCGCCCGGGACCAACTGGGCCGCGCGACCGATGAAGATTCCTTGTATGCGAGCGGTCGTCACAGGCTTGATCCATTATTGTCGTGTCGATGGCATCGACATCGAGCGCAAAACAAAAATCTCAGCGTCGATCTGCTGGCACTACTCCGCAGCTTGAGGCGAGCGCGACCAAATATTCGGCGCATCTTCTGTGAGATCGGCATCGACATGTTCGCGCCGGCCGCGAACGGGCGCAAAGGTCACCGGATCATTTGTCGAACGATCGACAGTGAGATTGAAAATGTCGAAGCGATTCATGTAGCCGGAAAGGTCGTGGAACTGCTTTTGCAGGATGCAATCGTTGACGTCGATATCGGCGTAGAGAATGCCTTCGTCATCTCTCAGGACCGCCGCCTTCAGCTCGGCGCTCGGGCCCATGACCATTGTCGGGTTTCGTTCGCTGGCTTCGAGCTTCTCGCGAAGCTGCATGTCGCCCTCCGCCAGAATGTCCTTTGCCTTGTCCGTGAGGTACATCGACGCGGCGATGGTGAAGACCTTGGCTTCGGTGCAGTGCGCCTCGGTGCGAATCCGCACGCCCTCCGCAAGGCTCATGCCGCCGCCGCTCATCCAGCTCGATGGATAGGTGGCGATATGAACCTGCTCGCCTTGCGCGATCAGAGCATGGCGCGCGAGCGGGTTGCAGTTTTCCGCACAGATCAAAGCGCCGATCCGCCCCAGCGAGGTTTCGACGACGCGCAGACCTGCACCGTCACCGTTCGCCCATGTCAGCTTTTCCATGTAGGTCGGGACGATCTTGCGGTGATGGTTCAAGAGCCGCCCATCATTGCCGATCAGGATGTTGGTATTCCACAGGCAGCCAATGCTTGCCGTCGTCCCCTCGTTGATCCCCATCGAAATCACCACGTCGCGGCGCTTGGCAAGCTCTGCCAGGCGTCGGATTTCCGGGCCGGGAACGTGCACGGCTGCAGCCGCCAGCCGGCGGAAATAGTCGTGGTTCAGGCCGGGTGCCCTGAGCGAGTGCCAGATCGGAAAACACGGAATGAACGCTTCCGGAAACACGACCATATTGGCGCCGTTGTCGACCGCTTCCTCGATCAGCGCGCAGGCTTTGTCGACGGTCTTCCCGGTATCGAGGAAAACCGGGCTCGCATGCATGGCTGCGACTTTGAACTTGGGATAGGTCCGCATTTCCGCACTTTCTTGTTGCGATGATGCGAATGTATCCGGCCAAAGACGGCTTGATCTCAAGTCCAAATAGTTCCCTTCGGAAGCGGCATTGTTGAGCAGAGACGGCTAATAACGTTCTCACTTTTACTAATCACGCTGCGACGTCCCGGCTCGCCAACGCGACCGGCCGCGAAGCAACAGCGGATCGGACGACATTCCGTCGCGCCGGTTTTCGCGACAGAATGAGAGTCAAGTCCGGTATCGGTCGAGCTGCTTGCCGATCGCCGCCTGTTGCGCCACCTCCACGAATGCCCTGACATTTGGCGAAATCGGGTCCCGCTCATGAATTACAAGACCTATCGTCGCCGTCGTCGACGGATTGACGATCGGAATCGACCTGATAAAGAGCCAGTCGCCCAAGAGATAGAAATAAGAATGCGGGACGATGGTCAGCCAGTTTCCGGTCCGCATATGGGCGAAGAGCCCGAGGCTGCAATTGGTCTCGATTACCGCTTTCGGCGTAGCGCCAACGCTGGCAAATATCCGGTCGATTATCACCCTGTTGTGGAGGTTCGGGCTAAGCAGACACAGCGGTAATCCGCCGACCTCGAGCCAGTCGATCATTTCCCTGTCGCTCAGGAAATGGTCCTTCGGGACCAGAAGATAATAGGCCTCGTCATAAAGCGTATATGGTCGTAGTCCGCCGAGCGTCAAACCATCGAGATAGGTGACACCGACATCGTATTCGAACTCCTTAATACCGCGCTCGATCTCCGGCATCGTCTTGCACTGAACGGAAATCGTGATGCCCGGATAGCGTTCCGCAAAAGGCGCGGTCAGAAGCGACGTGATTGTCATCGCCACCGGCGACAATGCGAGACGCAAGCTGCCCTTCAGATCGGCTTCGTTTTCGTGCCTCGCATTCAACAGCCTGTCGTGATCCGCAAGCGATTGGCGCGCCCAACTGAGAATCGCCTCGCCTTCTCGCGTGAACCCCTGAAATCCAGTTTGGTCCCGCAGGACGATAGGCGTGCTAAAATGCTTCTCCAGATGCTGAATGGCCTGCGAGAGCGCGGATTGGCTGATCTGCAGAGCATTCGCCGCACGGCCAAAATGCCGCTGTTTGGCTAAAGCAACCAGGTATTGAAGATGCTTGAATTGCAATTCTTTTCCCAAAACTCATTTAACTTTTACATCCACCACCATATCCTAGTGCGGTCGCAAATTACTATGGAACGGACTTTCAGCCTTTAAGATACTTCGTCGCGCTTTCAATTTGAGATCTAGCGCTGCCCCCCGTTGCAAGGACGCTTGATTTGGCGGGCGACGATGCCATGCGGATGATCCTGTAAAGCCGTCGTTGCGTGCCGGTGCGTTTCGCTCGGCGCTCAGCCGAGCGTTCAAGTCTGCAAGGCCCAGTCCGCCACCTGCCAGCGCAGTTGCCCGCGATCCGAAACGATGCGACCGAGACCCGGAAAGGGCATATGGGTCGCCGCGATCAGCGCCCCTTCAGCAGCAGCCTGCGCAAAGAACTTGTCGCGCATTGCCTGTGCCGCCGGGCGGTCCTGTTCAAACAGGAAGCCCACATCGGTCGCGCTCGGATGGATCACGGGGAAGACCATGTCGGATACCATGACAAGGCTCTGACCGGCATCGGCGATCCGCACGCCGATATGGCCCGGCGTATGACCCGTCAGATCCACGATGGAAATGCCGCGCACGAACTCGCGCTCGCCATCGATCTTCTGCAGCTTGGGATACAGACGCACGACTTCGTTCGCCATTTTGAAGCTGGGCTGCAGATAGTCGGGCGCACCGGCTTGCTTTGCCGGATCGGTCCAATGCACCACGTCGCGACGGTCGACATAGAGCTCGGCCTTGGGAAAATTCTTCTTCCCGCCAACGATCAGGCCACCCATGTGGTCCTGATGCATATGCGTCACGATCACCGCATCGATTTGATCGCGGCTGATGCCGAATGCGGCGAGCGCCTTCGGGAGTGCACCTGTCTGGCCGATGGAGCCCGCCGGCCCGGTATCGATCAGAATCCGGCGCTGGCCGTCCTCGATCAGATACTGATTGAACACGAAACGGACGCCGCTCGGCCGCGCCGTGAACTGGGACTTTGCAGCCTGTTCCACCTGTTCGGCCGTGCGACCGGGGAAATAGGTGTAAGGCATGTCCGCATAGCCGTCGGTCAGCGCGGTCACGGTGAAGCGGCCGATCTGGATCTGCGCCAAAGGCGTCACTGCACCCTTTGCGGGCGCCGCTGTACTCTTGGCCAAGGCAACCTCGGGAAGAAGGCCGCCACCAACTATTCCGACACCCAGTCCGCCTATCAGCGCGCGACGAGAGAGATTGGTCATGGCTGGCCTTCCTGATCATTGACGCGAGCCTTGGTGCACGCGTCCTCTGCCTGAGGGCACCCGTTTGGCAACGCCCCCGATTCCGCGAAAACTAGAGTCGCCATCCGGAAAACGGTATCCTAAGACTGCAAGAGGTATCCTCCCAAACTTCGGAAGGTATGATGGACCGGTTTGAGGCTATGTCTGTGCTGCTGGCTGTTGTCGAGGCTGGCAGCCTGTCCGCCGGTGCACGCCAGATGCGCGCACCGCTCGCCACCGTCAGCCGCAAAGTCGCTGAACTCGAGCAGCATCTCGGCACCCGGTTGGTTATTCGCACTAGCCGCAAGCTCACGCTCACCGATGCCGGCCGCGCCTATGTCGCCGCCTCACGTCGGATACTCGAACAGTTGGAGGAGGCAGAGCGAGAGGCGGGCGGCGAATACAATGCGCCACGTGGCGTGCTCCATGTCACGGCCCCCGTCGCATTCGGGGAGCGCCATCTGTTGCCCATCGCACTGAGCTTTCTGGCGGAGCAGCCCGATATCTCGCTGCGGCTCACGCTGGCCGACAAGCAGATCGATCTCGTGAGCGAGCATGTCGATCTTGCTCTGCGCATCGGGCATCTGGAGGACAATGCACTGATCGCGACGCGCGTCGGCGTCGTTCACCGTGTCATCTGTGCCAGTCCTGCTTATCTGGCTCGGAATGGCATCCCGCGCGTGCCGGAAGATCTGGCACGGCATGACGGAATTGCTTTCAATGGCTTCGCGACATCGCCCGAATGGCGCTATCGGCGAGACACCGCCGCCTTCGCCGTGGAGCCGCGCTCGAAGCTGGCCGTGAATACGACGGACGCGGCCATACAGGCCGCCCTTGCCGGCATCGGGATCATCCGGGTGCTCTGCTATCAGGTGGCGGATGAGTTAAAATCTGGTCGGCTACAGATTCTCTTACCGGATTTCGCACCGGAGCCATTACCTGTCAGCTTGATCTATCCGGATGCCGGATTGCAGCCGTTGAAGGTCCGGTGTTTTTTGGACTGGGCCGTGCCGCGTTTGCGGGCTGATATGGCGCAGTTGCAAGCGGATTGGCTTCTCAGGGAAAAGGCGTCAAGCTCGGGAGTTGCCTGATCGTTCGATGCGCAGATCGATGATGACCGAAGATCTTGTCGCCGCATTCTCAGTTCGCACTGCCTGTCCGATCTCAGCAAGCGTCCAACGATTGTCGGCTTTGCGCCAGAAGCCGACCTCGGGCCTTCTCAACTGAAATCGCCATCAGCGCACCCTAAGCGACACGCTAGATCCTCTTCGTATCGTGGAAGACGCCAACGAGGGTAGTGCCAGGTTTCATACCCAATACGCGGCAAGGCTATCGCCGCTGCAATCTGCGCGTATGTATCGCCGTATAGACGATAAGCACACTACAGACGGTATCGGCAGCGATGCTGGTGTGACCGCTGAATATCACGAGGCCCAGGCCCCAGCCACATGCAGTGACAAGAACACCGAGCGCGAAAAGCGGAGCGCAGGTGCCGACAATGCGAAGGGCCCGAGTTAGCGTTAAAGGTAGCGACCCGCCGATGATCTCGCGCTGGTGGCGATGCATGGCAAACGCCAGCGCAGCAAAACCTGCCAGGCAAAGCACGAATGCTCGAAAGTGATTCATACCGCTCCCTCACCGGACGGGACCACGATCGGAACCCGCCGATTTGTCGTACGCTTGGACTGAACGCGACGCCCCCGCCAGGTCCGTATCGCTAAGACGGCATGGAGCAAAGCGAGGGCCCAGCACCGGCAGGGGCTGCCCGGCGCGCGCCCCGATGTACGTCAACCGTGCAGAGAAGCCGCCGCGTCGGCGATAAACTCCGCGATCGCATCGGGCTGAGAAAGCATCGGCACATGCGAGCTTTCAAGCACCAAAGTCTTGGCACCCATCCGCTTCGCAGAATCGCGCTCAACGTCGGGAGGAATGGTTTCATCGTGAGCTGCGACGACATACCATGAGAGCTTGGAACGCCAAGCTGCCTCGGTAATCTTGTCGCCGAAGCATTTTACTGCCAACGGCCCCTGCGTGGCGAATACGATGTCGGCTTCATCCACTGGGATGTCTTGCACGAAGTGCTTGCGAACACCCTTGAGGGTTAAAGCGACGTAGCCTTCACCATAGGGTCTGATTTCGGAAGCGCCAGGCGCTGGCGGATACGACTTCCACCAATCATCGAACGACTGCCCGCTGTCCGGCGCGCCGGCAGCGACATAAACAAGGCCTTTAACCTGCGGATGGTTGCCGGCCTCGGTGATGACGGCCCCGCCCCAGGAATGTCCAACCATGAGAACCGGACCGTCCTGCATGTTTACAACCCGATGCGTGGCCGTAACATCGTCGGCCAGCGAACTAAGAGGATTTTGAACTGCGATAGCTTTCAGGCCTCGCTTCGTGAGCAGAGGGATAACCTGCGCCCAGCAAGAGCCATCCGCAAAGGCCCCATGGACAAGAACGATCGTACCGATTGCCATAACGCTCTTCCTTTCGTGGATAATCCTGGCCCAAGACGGGCCTAGGACTTGGCGGCCTGCATCAACCTGGTCGCTGATCGCGCTTTGGCGCAATCCGTCAGTTCGGACATGGTTGCCCGGCTGCTCCCCACAGGGCCATGTCTTTGACGTGATCCTCGAACGTCCCCGGAGGGACCGAGCGGCCTGCTCCGGGTGCCCACCCGCGAGGGATGAAGCCGTTTAACGATGCATCGTGCCGCAGGTGTCCAACGAGGCCAGCGGCGTCGCGACCACCATTGCGTTTGGGATCTTTCAGTTGCGCACAAATCTCGGCGCCGCTCTTGCCGAACCAGATGAAGGCTACCGGGGCAAGCTGCCAGTCGATGCTGGCGCGCGGTGGCGAGGGTGCCGGCTCGTTCGGCTGAGTGGAAGTCATGTGACAGGTCGAGCAGGCGATTTTCTCAGTCCCGATGCGGCTCTCTCCGCCATGGATATTCATCCCATGCACGCGGGGTTTGCTTTCGCCTGCCGGCGTCCATATCGGAATCGCCTTGGCATCGACATGGCAGTTGGCGCAACGCGGATGCGTCACCACGGCCTCAATCCGCTTCCACGCCTCCAGCCCCTCGGTGCGACTCACGCTGCCAGGCGGCAACACGTCCTTGGAAGCCTCGTCCTTGGCCGCGACAATTCCCGTGAAGGCCGAAATTACTGAGACCGCAAAGACGACCGCTTTCAGAGATGTCTTCATGTCTCGCCCTCACACAAAATCAATGAACTTGTCGAAGGGCATTTCGCGGATCCGCTTTCCGGTCGCCGCGAATATCGCATTGGCGAGCGCGGGGGCGGCAGGAGGAACAGGCGGCTCTCCGACCCCTCTCACTTTGGGATCATTCTCAAGCCCGCGAACTTCGATCACCGGACATTGATAAATCCGCATGGCTTCGTGATGATTGTAGTTCGTCTGCTGCGCCCCGCCCTTTGCGTAAGTAAGTTCGCAGTTGATGGCGTGGCCGAGTCCCCAGACGACTCCGCCCTGTACCTGGTTCTCGAAATTGACGGGATCGACAACCTTGCCGACATCGACCGCAACCCAGACCTTGTCGATCCTGATGCCTCTGTCAGTCATGCTTACTTCGACGACTTCGGCCGTTGGGGTCCCGAACGACTCGACGAACGCGACACCACGCCCCTTACCGTTACCGAGTGGTCCCTTCCAATTCGACATCTCTGCGACCGTTTCGAGAACCTTACGGTAGGTCGGCACAGCGCACATTTCGATGCGCGCCTTCAATGGATCGAGGCCGGCCGCATGGATCAGTTCGTCGATGAAGCTTTCGGTGAAGAAGCCGGCTGTAGAGGCTCCCACCGACCGCCATGTGGTGCACGGCGATAGTCCCTGCGCCTCAAAGCTCGTGGCCCTGAAATGTGGAATGTCGTAATAGACATTCCACATGCCGGCCGCCAATTGGGGATCGGGGTCTTTCGACGGCGCGCCCATACGCTCGAGCAGCCCCTTGAACGGAGCGGTCGCTGCCAGTTGCAGGTCGGCCGCGACGATCTTCCCTTTGTCGACGCTCCCTCTGTGTCGAGCGATCGAAATCTGTCGTGGAATATCCTGGAGAAAATCTTCTTCGCGCGAGAACACGAGCTTGACCGGCGTTCCGCGCATCTGATTTGCAATCTCGGTCAGGACGCGGACGTTCTCGAATTCAAGGCGGTGCCCGAAACTTCCACCTGTCCATTGATTGTGGAAGATAACTTGTTCCGGCTTGAGGCCGATCGCTGTCGCCGCGATGGACTGCACGGCCTGAGGACTCTGATGGCCGACCCAAATCTCCATCCCTGCGTCGGAGACAACCGCGATCCCATTGAGAGGCTCAAGCGGTTGATGCGCGACATAAGGCGCGCGATACTCCGCCTGGACCAGCGTTCCGCGCTTCAGCCCGGTCTCGACATCGCCGATTTTCCGCCACTCCTTGCCGAGGAATTCCGGCTTGAATGACGCCTCCAGAACCTTCCAATGGTCGGCTTGCTCTGCAGGATATATCGAAGGTGCCCACGCGCAATCGATCGTGTCGACCGCCTTCATCGCGTACCAGCTGTTTGTCGCGATCACCGCGACGCCATTTTTTATCTCGAGGATCTTTTTGACCCCCGGCATCGACCGGGCCTTGCTCGCGTCATATGATTTCAGCGGCTGACCCTTGTTGGGATTCAGCTTGACGGCAGCGTACAACATGCCATCGATCTTCAGATCGATGCCGAACTTCAACTCGCCCATGACCTTCGAGCGAACGTCGAGGCGCATCATCGGCTTGCCCAGTATTCGCCATTTTGACGGGTCGCGCGGCTTCGCATCGAGCACGGGCGGAATTTTTGCGGCTTCCGCGGCGAGTTCAATGTAGGGAATTTTCCTCCCGTCTGGCAGGATCACATGGCCGGATTGGGTGCGGATGTCGGCAACAGGGACGCCTGAACGCTTGGCCGCTGCGGCTTTGAGCGTTTCGCGTGCGACCGCGCCGGCGACGCGCAACTTTTCGTAGGTGTCGGGAATTGTACTTGACCCGCCTGTCATCTGCAGGCCTGACGTCCTGAGGCTGTCGAGCGCCGCAGTACGTGCCGCTTCAGCGGCTGGGCTTTGATCCGCTGCCAGGAACGGGGCCAGCTCATCTGCGAAACCGGTATTGAAATAAGCGGGGCTTGGTCCCGCGAACCGAATTTCGAATTGACCGGGATCGAGGTCCATCTCTTCGGCAATCATGATCGGCTGCACGGAGCCGACGCCCTGACCGATGTCAGCGTGTTGCGCGATGAGCGTGATCTTTTCCGGGCTGATCTCCACCCAGGGATTGAAGGTCGCGGAGTTTGGTCCGAGGCCGGCGACCAATGGATTGCCACTGGCGGTCGCAGCGCCCTGTGCAGCATTGTCATAGGAGCCGAAAGCGATACCACCAGCCACGGCTGCGGAGCCGAAAACGAAAGCCCGACGGGAAAGTCCCTGCATATGGCCCATCTCACTTCCCCGCTATCTTTTTTGCAGCAGCTGTATGGATCGCAGCACGAATGCGTGGATAGGTGCCGCAACGACAGAGATTGCCGGACATGACTTCGTTGATGTCCTCGTCTGTCGGCCGGGGGATCAATTCGAGAAGCGAGATGGCTTGCATGATCTGGCCAGTCTGACAGTAGCCGCATTGCGGAACCTGATGTTCGATCCAGGCCTGCAGGACCGGATGGTCATCCCTGTTGCCCACCCCTTCGATCGTGACCACCGACTTACCCGCGACCTCGCCTATATGTGACTGACAGGATCGGACAGCCTTTCCGTTGATCTGGACGGTACAGGCGCCACATTGAGCGACCCCGCAGCCGTATTTGGGACTTGTGATGCCGAGCTCGTCGCGCAATACCCAAAGCAAAGGCATCTCGGGAACGACGTCGACCTGCCGCTTGATCCCGTTGACCGTGAGTTCGATCATGTCGATATGTCCCTGGCGGATTTGACTGGTGCACCAGCACTGCCTCACGGGAGCTAAGCAGTATTTCCGAATCCTGCGGGATCATGTGCAATCCCTGCGGAATCCTTACCGTCGCGATCAGCTTTCACGTCGATCTGGCCACAGCACAACTCGCGATACTGCCCCGGAGTAAGTCTCGTGGCCTTTCGAAACACCCGCGTGAAATTGGCTTGAGAGCCGAAGCCGAGTTCCAGGGCAATTTCCGCCAGGGATAGGTTTCTGCGCGCCAGTTCTTGCCGTGCGGCTTGGACGCGGCGATCGATCACATAGCGGTGCGGTGACAATCCAGTTGCTTCGCGAAACAGGCGAGAGAAATGAAACGGGCTGAGGCAGGCCTGGGCCGCGAGTTCCTCGAGCCTGATCTCGCGATTAAGGGAAGCGTCGATATAGCCCAACACGCGCTGGAGCCTTCGCGGATCGAGCGACGGTGACTTTTCGGGCGGACGCCAGCGATTAATCGTATAGTGCCCCAGAAGATGCGCTGCGAGCGCGATTTGAATGCCCTCCACGAACAACGCGTCGGTCGGTTGGCGAGGACGATGAAGCAGGTCACGAAGCGGCGAGCAGATGTGGAAGAGCACTTGGTCCGCCAGACCGTGGGCATAGGCGATCTGCACCTCTGCGGGATCGACATCAAAATCTGCGAGGGTACGTTGGTCCAGCAGCGTCGGAGGGAGATAGAGGTGAAGACATTCCATCCGGTCCGAAAGCTCGAGATGACTCTCCTGCGTTCCCGCGGGTACGAGATAGCTCATTCCCGGCCGGGCAAGGCTCTTCTGAACTTCGCCGTTGCCGGCCCGATAGACCATTCCGCCGCCTGACAGCAGCATCATGATCTCCGTGCAAATCGGAACGGGCGTAGCCTGCCGCCCTGCCTCGAACCTTCGATGTTCGATGCTCAGTGCAGGCCAATCCGCGGTCTCCGCGAGCTTCTCGCTGTTCTTATATTTTTGATCTCCATGCGTGACGAGCATCATTGTGACTCCCCTTAGCTGCAGCGAGTCCCGGCCCCGTATCGCAAGCGAGCGCTGATTCCCGTCCCTGTGTGCGACTGGAATCGTGAACACTGTCGGCCACGGAAAAATCTCGCAGCGCGCCGCACCGGAGCGCCGTGCCGATCCATCCGAAGTTGCTGAATAAGCTTACTGCCAAGTCGAGGGGTGGAGCGGTTAAAAGAAGTAAAAGGCAGGCAAAGCAAGAGCTTAACCACACGGCCTGATTGCACATCGCAAGCAGGGTGACTTCGCCCGGGATGAGCAGGATTCGACCCTCATCGCGCAGGAATCGGAAATACCTGAATGCACGCGTGATCTAGTGATGGCGCTCGTCGAACAGAAATTGCCGCCCATCGAGGAGTGGAGCCTGTTATGAAACCAATTATCTCCGCGCTTGCCGCAATATCGATCGTCGCCGCTCAAGTCGTCCCTGCGGCCTCGGCCGAGAGAACCGTTTCCATTGTCCTTGTCCATGGCGCCTTCGTCGACGGGTCGGGCTGGAAGAGCACCTACGACATACTTTCAAGTGCCGGCTATGAGGTACTCGTCGTCCAGCAGCCAACGATCTCGCTTCGCGACGATGTCGCCGAAACCGAACGTGTGATCGCCAAGGCCCGGCACCCGGTTGTTCTCGTCGGGCACTCATACGGAGGAATGGTCATCACGGAAGCAGGCGACAATCCAAAGGTCCGCAGCCTCGTCTATCTCGCGGCATTTGCTCCCGAGGCCGGGGAGTCGGTGAGTACACTCGCAGAAGCGCCTGCGCCAGCCGGCGAGCACAAGGCTCCGATCGTCGCTGAAGGGAATTACCTCTTCGTCGAAGCCGATAAATTCCCCTCGTCATTCGCGGCCGATGTTGATGCCGCCACAACCCGCTTCATGAGTGCCGCGCAACTGCCGTGGGGATTGCAGGCGGTGCAGACCAAGGTCGCTCGTGTGGCCTGGAAGGCGAAGCCGACTTACTACATGGTGACAAGTGAGGATCAAATGATCCCGCCGACCGCGCAACGCAATATGGCCCGGCGGTCGGGCGCGAAAGTGGCTGAGCTGAAAAGCAGCCACGCGGTGATGCTGTCGCATCCGCGCGAGGTCGCAGCGTTCATAAAGAGCGCAGACACATCCGCTTCCGACTGAAGTTGACGCGGCAGAGCGTCGATGGCCGAGGTCGATGTTCTCACGGTTATCTCTCGACGGATGACCTGGTCCGCCTGAAACAGAGGACATGCCATATGGCACTCAAGGATATACTGCCCGGCAAGCTGGGTTTCGGTGCGGCGCCACTCGGCAACATGTTTCGCGACATCCCGGAGCAGGAAGCGCTCGCGACGGTGAATGCAGCGTGGGACGACGGCATCCGGTACTTCGACAACGCACCGTTCTACGGCGCGGGGCTCGCGGAGATCCGTATGGGCGCCGCCCTCACCGGCAGGCCGCGTGGCGATTATGTCATCAGCACCAAGGTCGGACGCGTGATCCTGGATGAGATCGAGGATGTCGATGCCCGTGACCTCGGCGAGAAAGGCGACGTGTTCAAACATGGACGCCCGAACAAGATCGTCAACGATTATTCGAAAGATGCGACGTTGCGCTCTATCGAGGACAGCCTGAGGCGGCTGGGCACCGACCGCATCGATATCGCCTTCGTGCACGACGTAGCGCAAGATTTCTATGGCGACGAGTGGCTGGCGGTGTTCGAAAGTGCGCGCAAGGGCGCATTCAAGGCGCTTGACCAGCTACGCGACGAAGGCGTGATCAAGGCTTGGGGACTTGGTGTCAACCGGGTCGAACCAATCGAACTCCTGCTTGCGCTCGACGATCCGCGCCCCGATGGCTTCCTCCTCGCGGGCCGTTACACGCTTCTCGACCATGCCCGAGCACTCCAGCGGGTGATGCCGATGGTCGCCGAGCATGAGCTCGCCATTGTTGTCGGCGGCCCCTACAGCTCGGGAGCGCTCGCCGGCGGTCCGAACTTCGAATATGCACCGGCGCCTCCGGAGATCATCGACAAGGTGGCGCGGATCAAGACGATTGCCGACGGCTATGGCGTCAGCATGAAGGCCGCAGGCCTGCAGTTTGCGCTCGCAAATCCGGTAGTTGCGGCCGTCATTCCGGGTGCGAGCCGTCCGAGCCGTATCGCCGAGGATCGTGCCGCGCTCGAGGAATCCATACCCGCCGATTTCTGGCGCGAGCTCCGTTCGGCGGGCCTCGTCAGTCCCGCAGCCCCTCTTATCGGGCTCGATTGAGCTACCCGAAATCGCAACAAGTTCGTCCGCTCGGGCATCGCTTGAACGCAGGATGGTGCAGGCAAATTCAACCGAACGACCAAGGAGACAGAAATGACAGATGAACCACAGAATGCCCCTGAAATAGGCCGCCGGGCCGCGCTTCGAACAGCCGGCGTAGCCATGATCGCAGGCCTGGCGATCGGCGGCACGCCGACAGCCGCACCGGCCGCTGTACCTGACACCGGCGGAATGTCAGCGGCCGAGCGCAACGAGGCACCGCTCGGCGCGCGGCTCCAGGGCATTCAGCATTTCGGGCTGACCGTCCAGAACATGGAGCGGGCCTATCAGTTCTACACCGAGGTGCTGGGCGGCACCGAAGTTTTCCGCCACGGCGACTTCCAGGGCGATGGGGTGCAGAACACGCTGCTGGCCGACCAGGAAATCGAGGCGAACGCACGCGGGGTCAATCCTCGGACGATCGGTGTTCCCGACCTGCGCGGTGGAGCGCAGAGGCTCGATGTTCGCTTCATCCAGTTCGACAATGTGGTGATCGAGTTGCTCCAGTATCGAGACGCGGATCAGCCCATGGGTAGCTCCAGGAGCTTTGCCGAGCCAGTGCAGCACATGAGCCCCGCTTTTCCGCGTATGATGCACATCTGCTTCTATGTTCGCGACGATGTCGACTTCAACAAGTTCATCGCCGACCTCGAGGCAGAATCCGCGCGCCGCGGCATGACGCAAGTGAGAGCGAACCGCACTGTCCGGGTCATGACCGAGGCGGACCGCAAGGCAGCTCCCCGCAGCGCCAACACGAACCAGGTGACCGAGGCGCCGTCGGACGGCTGGGAACTGATCTATTGCAAGGGTCCGGAAGGCGAGCAGCTCGAATTTGTGAAAGCGCTGGGGCCGGTCAAGCAACGTTTTGCCCAAGCCTTGGCGAAACGGCAGCAGACTATCACACGCTAACGCGCAAGCTCCGGCGGACGAACGATCTCCTGTCGCACTGGCCAGATGTTCGTGACAACGATGTAAAGGCACCCATGATGCAAACGATCCGCCGCAATTCGCTCGCCACGGCGCTGTTGGCCCTCTCGCTGTCCCTTCCGGCGTCGGCGGCAGTCGCCCAGCAGGCCCCGCATGTGCGCTACCAGGATATTCGCGAAGGCGCCTATTCAGTAGTCGCCCAGGTGCGAGCCAAGCCTGGAAAGGAAGATGCTCTGCGGGCAGCTACCTTGCCTCTCATCGACCTGGTTCGCGCCGATCCAAAGAACCTAGTTTACTTTCTTCAGGAAGATCGCGCCAAACCGGGGCATTTCACCTTTTACGAGATTTTTGCCAGTCAAGCCGATTTCGACGCACATAACGCCATGCCCTATGTACAGGAGTGGTTCGCCAAGCTTCCAGAGCTTGCTGAAGGTGGCGTTGAGGTAATGCGCATGGCGATCCACAGTATGCCCAAAAAATAGCCGAAATCGCCGAGAAATAATCCGCAGCTTGCAGATAGCCAAACCGCCGCTCACTGCCCGCGGGAAATTTCACCCGGGGCCGGTCCTGCGGCGAAATGTCCGCTGTAGTCGGGGCCCGTGCACCTTAGCCCTTCTGCGTGTAGACTCCTGGTTAAAGTCTTGTTCGAATAGCTCTTACCGATGGATTGGTCGAACTATGCGATGTCGTCGTTCGGAGGCACTGGCTGATAAGCCAAATCTACAGAGCGCCCTCTCCGGCGCTTCGCCTCTGATGCAAACCGGGTTATCCCGGTGAAGGTGGCGTCTCGATCAGCCGCTCCAACGAGCTCAACGAGCGGTAAAAACACCGACCAGCCTGCACATAGGCCCGACGTGAGAATTTCATTCGGACCATACCGGTTCGATCGAGATCGGCGAATGTTGTGGGAAGGGGATATCTTATTACAAGTTGGGGCACGGGCGCTGGCAATTCTGAGCGTGCTCACCGAGACCCCCGGACGTCTTGTAGGGAAACGTGAACTGCTAGAGCGAGTGTGGCCTGATGGCTGCGTAGACGACGCAAATCTCAAAGTACAAATTTCCACTTTGCGAAAAGCACTTCGCGGCTGCGAGGGATTGATCAGGACCGAATCTTCGTTGGGCTATCGCTTTCTCGGAGAAACGGTGCCGAATGATCCGTATCGCAGCACCCGGCAGCGATGCTTCTTGGCGCCAGGGTTTCTCACCGAGCCTGTTGGTCGCGACGATGTGGTTGCGGATATAGTTAGCCTTCTCAAAGAATGCCGTCTGGTAACGATCCTTGGTCCTGGCGGCATCGGGAAGACAACTGTCGCGCGCGCGATTGCACGTCGACTAGCCGATACATTTGCGGATGAAACCTGCTTCGTCGATCTTAACAGGATTGCGCGCGGCGATCAGATTTGCGAAGCTCTGGCGCGCTTGCTCAACCTCCCCGCCCGGGAGGCGCCTGCCCTTGAGCAAATAAAGGTCGCGCTGCAGGATAGACGCCTACTACTGGTCATTGACTCCTGCGAACACCTTACCGATGCGGTAGCGTTGCTGGTCGAGCAGGTTCTGAGCTTCTCCAATGAAGTCTGGATCCTGGCAACGTCCCGAGAGACCTTGAGGGTTGGAGCTGAATACGTCTGGCAGCTCGAACCGCTCGACGTGCCGCCGCCCTCTCCGAGTAATACCGCGGTGAATGCTGCACGCTACTCTGCAGTTCAGCTCTTCATAAGAATCGCGACCGATGTTTCGGGCGACTTTAGGTTTAACGACGACACCGCACCGGCCGTCGTCGAAGTCTGCCGACGTCTGGACGGAATTCCACTAGCCATCGAAATGACGGCTTCCATGGTCGGCACTCTCGACATTGGCGAAATCCTCCGCAACCTCGATCAACGCTCGTCCGTTTTGGAGTCCGATCGCCAAGCCGCCAACCCCATGCAGCACTCTCTGTTCTCGAGACTACACTGGAGCAGAAATCTTCTTCCAGTCAACGAACGAGCGGTGCTACGTCATTTGGCGATTTTTACTGGTGCTTTCACCCTCGATGATGCGGTTGCGGTCGCCGCTGATGACATCACGGATGCGTCCATCGTTCGCGAGGCGGTTATCGCGCTCGCCAATAAATCCTTCCTGATCGTAAATCATGAGATCAGCCCCCCAGAGTACCGCCTTTCCCGCTTTTTTAGACTTCACGGGCCTAACCGTCGATAATTCAGTAAGCGGCATCGGCCTCGTATGACTGCTTCCGCATGAACATACATCAAGCACAGATATCAGTTTTCCGTCACGACGCTACCGCTGGCTGATGGCTGAAGAACGATCTCGAAATTCCTGAACGCCCGTCTCTCCGAGTGGTCGCAGTTCGCGAGCATTAGGGCCCGTTAATCCCGGCGAGGATAGATTGAGCGCGAGAGAGAAACGGCACGCGTGATCTGTCCTGTAAATTGGATAGGAGATCGATAAGTGCATTGCGAGCCACCCACGGTCGTCCCATGTTCAACTCAAGCTCGGCGAGGCCGACAGCAGCTTCGCACTCATAGAGATAGAAATCGTGCAGCTTGCTTAGCCCGATTGCCTGCCTGAACAGCTCGCATGCCGTATCGACGTCCCCGGGCCGGTTCCGAGCAATGAGCACCTTGGCAAGGATTGGGTGGTGTTTACCGATGAGACGAACATCGGACGGGCCCAGGCACTGGCTCATCGCCTTCAAGAGTGCAGATTCTGCACCGTCCAGATCGCCAACAATTCGTCGTGCATCGGCAAGTTCGACCCACAAAATCGGATGAAGAGAACCTGTTTTAATTATGAACTCATCCGCCAAACAGGAAGTCAGGATGCGTTCGGCCGATCCAGCGTCTCCGTCAGCATATTTGAGAAGAAGCGCTCGAAATGCCTCGGCAACCGCATGCCAAGGCCGGTAGTGCCGCGACACCTCCTCCAATTTCTGCAGGCAGCTGCGCGCACGGTGAAAATCCCCCGAGGATATGTTCACCCATGTTGCACCTTGGGCAAGAGTAAAATAGGTGGTTGTCAGATGTCCTTTTGCCTCGGCCTCATCAACCGCTGTGTTCGCAAGCGACAATGCCTGTTCGCAGTATCCCATGTAGTGTTTGGCAAGCGCCAACCCGATCTTGCAGGAGATGAACGAGTCGATTCCTCCGAAATACAAGTAGGCGCTTCTGGAAATCGACGGGCAGTCCTGCAGGAACATCTCGAACCTCTCATGGGCCGATCGTATGGCAGAGGTTTCAAAATCGTTGAATGCTGTTATTCGTTGCAGAAGATAGTGCACATCAGGGGCATTGGATCGCTCCGCTGCCTTGGCAAAGGCGTCGAGATGACGCATCGCTTGGCGGCGAGTGAGAAGCATATTCTGGATGATACCGTAGAGGGCCCGTAGCTCCAGGAAGTCATCTTCTGCAGCTTGCGCCGCGTGCCAGGCACGCTCATACAAGCTCGCTCCCTCGAATCCCGGCAAGTATACCTGAGCGGACGCAAGTGACACCAGCAAGCGAGGCCGCACGGCGGCATCAAATGCTGAACTATCATCGACGAGATGAAACGCCCTGGTTAGATAAGGGACCCCTTGAACCAGCGAGGTGAGCGCAAGCCAAAGCCGTTCCGCTGCGATAACAAGTTTTACGCCGAGTTCAGGATCTGACGAAAACGCCCAATCAAGAGCCACCCGGACCTCGTCCAGGTAGCCCCGCATTTTGGTATTCTCGGATGTCTCGTCGTAAAGGTCCCAGTCGATGCCATCGAGCAGTCGGAGGAAGTATTCCGCGTGGCGTCTTTGCGCCATGTCGCTGCCAGGGAAATCCAACTGAGCTATGTATGCTCTCGTTGTATCCAGCAGACGATACTCCGCATGTATCGAGTCCGGGTCGGAGGAGAGAAGTGAGCGGTGAGACAGTCCAATAATGGCGTCGCGCGCAGCGGACGCGCAGAGTTGGTCGCTGCTTGCCACGGCGATGCCGGCGTCAAGCGAGAAGGTCCCAGCAAAGCAAGCGATGTGTCGCAGAGCGGATTGTTCTGCCTCGGACAGCAGATTATAGCTCCAGTCAATCGTCGAGAATAACGACCGTTGACGGGGAACCGTGCTTCTTCGGTCGACATTGATCACTGACGATTTTTCATTCAAGCTGCGGAGCGTTTCCTCGAAGCCAAGCACAGCGGCAATCGAAGCCGCAATTTCAATTGCCAATGGGATCCCATCGAGGCGCCGGCAAATCTCCGCGACAGCAGCAGCTTGGCTATCATCGAAATGCAGCTTCGCCGCCCGCTGATGCAGGCACTTCAGGAATAGTTGGACTGACGAATAAGTCTTGATGTTATCCGTATGCGCTTCGGCAGCCTTCGGGGGAACTGTAAGGGGGGCGAGGCGCCAGACGGCCTCGTCATCAAGCTGCAGCGGCTCTCGCGTCGTAATGAGAATATCCACATACGCCGTTTTAGCGAGAAAGCTGGCAACGAGCTTGGCCACTGGACCCAGCACATGCTCACAACAGTCCAGGATTAGAAGCATTCGCCTGTCGCGGAGCGCCAACACGATTTGTTCGATACCGGGCCAGTCCGTTACTCTCAACCCGATCGCATTCGCCAATGCCGTGTAGACAACATCAGTTGAGGATATTCTGCCAAGATCGATAAAGTAGGCGCCATCCGCGTAGTTTGCGGCCCGGTCGTTTGCGACCTGCAATGCAATCGTCGTTTTCCCGATGCCACCCGATCCAAGGATCGTCACAAGTCGTCGGCTACTTAGAAGCTCATGAATCCCATCCGCTGCCGCCTCGCGCCCGATCGGCCTCACAACAATTCCAGGAATGCCGAACCGGGGCTGGTTTTCAGAGCGACGGATGACCGGCTCTTTCACAACATTAGCGTCGAAACGATAGCCCTGAGATGGATCAGCCTGAATTGCGGCGCCGTAATCACGCAGAGCTTTTCTCAGCCCTGAGATCTGGACCCGCAAATTGCTTTGATCAACGTGCAAGCTTGGCCATGCGCTCCTGATCAAGGCGCTCCGACTGACGGTTGCGCCGGGCGCTTCAAGTAGGACTTGCAGAATGGCTAACGCGCGAGCGCCAAGCCGAACCGGAACGCCTCCGTCCCATAGTGTACGGGTAGCTGCGTCGAAGCGGAACGGCCCGAAGAATATCTCTCGGTTCACCATTGCACCTGCTTGGAAACCATATGTTGCGGCGCAGCATAGAAGTATTGCCTCAGGTTCTACCAGAATTTTAGCAGGGTTTCGGAAACGCCGCCGTTATCTTCGGCGCAGAGCGGCCATTCACGCCGCAAAGGCAACCTGCCCGTCAGATGTGCCCGGCTGTGCCATTTTACAGCGTTTGGTGAGTACGACCTCTAGATATTGGTTAGGCCCGTTTGAACGCCTTGTGAATGCCAGCTGTGGGTCGATATCGTTTGCCGATCAGGTTCTCTCACTTCGCTTAAAAGTAACAATGAACGAATATGAATATAAAGGCGCCATCTCAGCCACCGCATATGGCGTTCATGTCCGCTTTGCGCCAGAAGAAGTCATAGGCACAGCTCTGCACCTTAAGTCAGCAGCCCGAAAGCGCGGTTACCCCTGGCGTCGCCGTGGCACCCGTGGCATTGGCAGCCGCCATCATGCCGGGAGCGGCAAGGTTCATCGAGACGGTCTCGTTGCAGGCCGTCGCGTTCGGTGTAGGCATCGTCGCCGACGGAGCGATACTGGTGTCGCCGAGGATGGCAGTCGGCGCCTCAAGCGTGCCGGGCAGGACGCTGGAAATCAGCGGAGTCGTGAGCGGCAACGATGAAGGATCGCTTGGGCTGGTATTCCCGTTCAGGATACAGCTGCTGGAGTCCAGCGGGCTACCAACCGGCGCGGTCGGGGTGGCCGTACCGGTCGCGCTACCGAGATTCGCCGTCGAGATCGTTCCCAGTGCGGCGGCGGGCGTCGCCGCACTTGGCGCTGTGGTTGGCGCGCAATTGATAACGGTGCCCGGCGTTGTCGGATCCGACGCCAGCGGCACCGGAGCCAGGCTGGTATCTGCCGCCCCCGGAAGCGTCGCCGCGGAGAACGGACTCGGCCCGTTAAGCGGCGAGGAAACCATCGTACCAGGAGTGGTCGGAAGCCCCATCGACGTCGTGCCCATGGTCGAGACCTGCGCCAGAACCGCATCGCAGCCCAACAGCGATAGCATCAAGACGCCTAACAGTTGCACCATGGCTACGTTTCCTTTCCTGCTCACGCCGCCTGCTTGTGGGCCTTCACCTTCTGACCCTCGGCCAGATTCACCATCGGATTCAGTACCACCTCGTCGCCAGCCTTGATGCCGTCACGCACTTCCAATGAGGTGCCGAAATCGCGCGCGATGGTGATCTTGTGCATATGGACGATGCCATTCTCCGCAACGGCCACTTGCGTGCCATCGGCGTTAAAGATCACAGCATCTGCCGGCACGATAAAGGCAGGCGTCTTGCGCGGAACATGCAGGTCCACGGTGCAGTAGATTCCCGGGCTGAGCGCCCCGTCTGGATTGGGGATGTCGACTTCGGTCAACAACGTCCGGCTACCGGGCTGCAACGCAAAGGCGATCCGCGTGACCGTGCCGTCAAACACCCGATTGGGAATTTCCGGAACGTGGACGCTCGCCTTCACGCCGGGCGTCACACCGAACGCCGCGTCCTGCGGCACGAATAGCTGAACGCGGACGACATTGCTGTGCATCAGCGTATACATGAACGTGGATCCGGACTGAACCAGACTGCCGTTATCGATATTGCGCTGGGTGATGACGCCGTCAAACGGCGCGATCACGCGCTGATAAGCCTTCTCCTGCGTGAGTATCCGAATTTGCGCCTCTTGCGCGGCGATGTTGGACTGCGCGACTCCGACCGCCGCTTGCTGGGCCGCCAGTGTCAGCCGGTCGTTGTCGCCCTGTTGCAGCGTCAGCCAGCCCTGCTTCACAAGCCTGCTGTCTCGGCCGTTGGTAGCGTCCGCCAGATCCCGGCTGGCCTGCGTCTGCTGCAACGCAGCCTGGTTCTGTTTCAGCGTGGCCTGGGCCTGAGTGATCTGATGATCGAGTTCCGGCGCGGTGATCTCGGCCAAAAGGTCGCCGGCCTTGACCCGATCGCCAATGTCAACATAGCGCTTTTCAACATAGCCGCTGGTGCGGGCAAAGATATTCGCCGCTTCGAACGCCGTGGTGGTGGCCGGCAGCGAAATGTCGTTGCTGCCGGTGCTGTCGCTGATAACCGCGACCTTCACGTCCGGGACGAGATCGCGGAGCTCCTTCGCCGTGTCCGCAACGGCCTGCTGCGCCTGCTGGTGCCGCCAGAAGCCGAAGCCGAGACCGCCGCCGAGTAACAGCAGGACCGCCAGAACCAGCATCAGCCGGGCCTTGGAGCGAGGCCGCACCGGCGGCGGATCCGCCTGCCGATTTACCACGGACGGCTCCTCCTGGGTTCGCGCCTCATGCAACCTCTGAATCCCGGTCATGAACTAGCCTCCTCAAAGACGCCGTGTGGCGGCTGGCCGTCGACGCGTTTGCGCAACAGCGAAAACAAGTACGGCACGATCAAAAGCGTGGTCGGCGTCGCAAACAGCAATCCGCCGATCACCGCGCGGGCGAGCGCTGCATTCTGTTCCTCCCCGGCGCTGCCGATCGCCATCGGGATCATGCCGACGATCATCGCCGCCGCAGTCATCAGCACCGGCCGGATCCGGGTGTGGCCGGCGCTGATTGCGGCCTCGAACGCAGAATGGCCTGCGAGTTGCTGCTCGCGCGCGAAGGTAACCAACAGGATCGAATTCGCCGACGCCACGCCGACCGCCATGATCGCGCCCATCATCGACGGCACGTTCAGGGTGGTACCCGTGATGAACAGCATGGTGACGATGCCGGCCAGCGTTGCCGGCAGCGCCAGCATCACGACGAAGGGATCGCTGAAGTTCTGGTAGTTCACCACCATCAGGAGATAGACGAACACAGCAGCGAACAGCAAACCGATGCCGAGGTTGACGAAGGCATCGTTCATGCTCTGGATCTGGCCCAATACGACAATGCTGTTTCCGGGCTTCATCTCCTTCTGCAAATCGGCCGTTACCTTGTTGATGTCGGCGGAGATCGCGCCGAGGTCGCGGCCTTGCGCGCTGGCATAGACGTCGTAAACCGGCTGCACATTGGCCTGGTTCAGGTTGGTGGGCAGCGGTTCGCGCTTGAAGGTCGCGACGTTGCTGAGCATTCCCGGCACCGGCTGGCCTCCGACGGTCAGCGTGCTCGACACCGGCGTATTGCCATAGGCGTTGAGCGAATTGAGTCGGTACTCGGGTGTCTGCACGGCGAGATAATAAGGGATGCCAGATGTCGGATCGGTCCAGAAGTTCGGCGACACCTGCGACGAGGAACTCAGGCTGACATTGATATTCGTCGCGATCGTACTGGCATTGAGTCCCAGCTGCGCCGCGCGGGTACGATCGATCTCGGTATAGAATGACGGCGCGTCAGTTTCTTGCTGAAGATGCGCATCGACAATGCCGGGGATCGCCGCGATGCGCTCCCGCAGCTTCTGCGCGATGGCAAGGTCACCGGGGTCGTAGCCGACGGTCCGGACGTCGATCTGCGCCGGCAGCCCGAAATTCAAAATCTGCGTTACGATATCGGCGGCCTGGAAGTAGAACACGTCAGTGGGGAATGCCGCAGGCAGCACCTCGCGCAGCTTGCGAACGTAGTCGGCGGTCGGCTTGTGACCTTCTTTGAGCTGAACCTGGATAATGCCGTCATTGACGCCAATGGTTGAGCCGTCGGTAAAGGCAAGATTATAGGGGCGGGCAGGAAGGCCGATATTGTCGACGATCAGACTGCGCTCGCTCTCCGGAACGATCTGGCGGATCTTGTCCTCCACCTGTTGAAAGATCTTTTCGGTGGCGTCGATCCGCGTGCCGGCAGGGGCACGGACGTGGAGCTGGATCTCGCCGCCGTCGATCAGCGGGAAGAAATCCCGGCCGACCGAGACCAGCATGACGCCGCCGAGACCGATGATCAGCACCGCAGCCACCGGCACGGCGACGCGATTCTTGAGCAACCGGGTCAGCAGCGCGACGTAAGCAGTACGCATCCGCTCGAAGCCGCGCTCGAACGCACCCGACAGCCGCGCGAACAGCCCCTTCGGATGGCCATCATCTGGGCCATGCTTTTCGTACCGCAGCAGCAGCCCGATGGTGATCGGGGTGAGCGTCCGCGACAGGCCGTAAGATGCCAGCATGGCGAATACGACCGCCAGGCCAAGCGGCGTGAACAGATATTTCGCCGGGCCATCGAGGAACACCACCGAGGTGAAGACGCAACTAATAGCCAGCGTCGAGACCAGCGTCGGGATCGCGATGCCGGCTGCGCCATGCAGGGTCGCGTCCGGCAGCGCCATGTGCTCCTCGGTCAGAAGCCGGTGCGTGTTCTCGATCGTCACCGTGGAATCATCAACCAGAATACCGACCGCAAGCGCGAGGCCGCCGAGCGTCATCGTGTTGAGCGTCTCGCCGAGGAAATACAGCACCACGAGCGACGACAGGATCGCCAGCGGGATCGAGATCATCACCACAAGCGTCGAGCGCCATGATCCCAGGAAGAGCAGGATCATCAGCGCCGTCAGGCCGGCGGCGATCGCGCCTTCGTGCAGCACGCCCGTCACCGATGACTTGACGAATACGGACTGATCGAACAACTCGTTGATCTTTAACCCGGCGGGCGCTGCTGCACGCGCCTGTTTAAGCACGTCCTTGACTGCATTGACCACGGTCAGCGTCGAGGCGTTGCCGTTCTTGATGATACTCAACAGCACCGAACGCCGGCCGTCCTGGCGCACGATATTCTGCTGCACTGCCGACCCGTCGCGAACCTGGGCAACGTCCTTCAGAAAGATTGTCGCGCCGTTGACAAACTTGACCGGGATCATGTTGAGGTCAGCGATGCTGGCGGGCGTCGCGTTTGTACGCATCGTATACTGCTTGTCACCGATTTTGGCGGTTCCGGTCGGCAGCGTCAGGTTCTGAGTGTTGACCGCGTTGACGACATCGAGCGGGGTCAGTCCGCGCGACAGCAACTTGTCAGGATCGAGGTCAACCATAATCTGGCGATACTTGCCGCCAGCCGGCGTAGGTAGCGTCACGCCATGCACTGGCGCCAGCTGTTGCCGGACCCTGTAGATGCCGAAATCATACAATTGCTGTTCGTTGAGCGTATCGGAGTTGAGGCTGAGCTGCAGCACCGGAACGCTGGAGGCATTGAACTGCACCACGATTGGCGGCTGGATGCCCGGCGGCATCAGCGCACGGATCGCATTTGTAGCCGAAACGATCTGCGAAATTGCGAGGTCGAGATTGACGTCGGGTTGGAAGTAAATCTTCTGGATCGAGAGCCCGTTCAGCGTCTGTGCTTCGATATTCTTGATGCCGTTGACGTTGGCGCTGATGGAGTACTGGCTGTAGGTCGAGACCCGATCTTCCATCTCAGGTGTCGAGAGACCCGTGTAGCTCCAGATCACCGTTACGACGGGAATTCGGATCTCTGGGAAGATGTCGGTCGGCATCGAACGGATAGCAACGCCGCCGAGGAACAGGATCAGCACTGCCACTACGTAATAGGTATACGGAAATCTCAGTGCAAACCGCACGATGCCCATTGCTCGCTCCCAGATTGTCCGTATGCGAAAGAATCTTGCGACTGCCCCTAGGCGCCGCGTGAAAGCTGAAGCTCAGCAGCGGCAGATGTTCAGTGACTTGTCGAGCTGTTCGTCCAATAGATGCTGCTGCGCATCGAACTTCGAAAGTCGCTGCTGTTCGTCCGCGTTCGCATCTTCGTCTGACAGAAAGCCATTCGGGGTCGGCTGGGCGTGCCCCACCGGCGCCGGCAGGGGTTTCGATGCAACGACGGATTCACGGGCCATCGCGGCATTCGGAGCTGCCGCGATGGCGATCAACGCGATGAAGACTGCTGACACTACCGGCATGAGATCTGAGCGCATTGGATCATTCCTTCCTTGGCGCCCGACCGGATTGGCAATCCAGTGGCGCGCGACTGTTGGGTCTTTGGAAGAAGTAATGATGCGATGCGGCAGGCCAACTAAATAACGATTTAGGAAACGGCGCACCGGGCAACGGACAGCGATCTCGCTGCGATGTGATCGCGGTCTAGACTTTTATCTCGGAAGCGTTAGGGAATCCGATTTCGATCACGCACCCCGCGCCCGAAAAGATCGTCAACCGAAAGCCGTGCAATTTGGCAATCGTGGCAACAAGATTGAGGCCGAGCCCAAGGCCGGGTGTCTTGCGAAACGCATCGGAGCGGTAGAACCGCCGCAGCACCGCGCTACGCTCGTGTTCGCCTATCCCCGCGCCGGTGTCCGTGATGCGCAGGATACTCTCGCCGTCGCCGGAAACCGTGGTGATCTGGACTTGCCCACCCCTCGGCGTGAACTTGACGGCGTTATCGACCAGATTGGCGATCGCTTCCATCAGCAGGTCACGATCCCCCTCGACGACCGGGGAATGAACGATATCGGTGCGCAATGTAATGCCCTTGTCTTCGGCGATCGGCGCATAGAGATCGCGGACCTCGTGCAGCAGCTCCTCCAGTGCGACTTTTCCGAATCCGGTGGAGCGACGGCTGTTCTCGATCTCGGCCAGCCTCAGCAGCGCTGCGGCAATCGCCAGCGACTGATCCATGCTCGCGATGGCCTTGTCGACCACAGACCGCAGTTCGGGCAGTGTCCTGGCGTTGTCCCGGCCGCGCTCCAGGGCCAGGCGTGCCCGGGTCAACGGCGTCCGCAGATCGTGCGCGATGTCATTGCCGACTCCGGCAATCGTGTGGATCAGCGTTTCGATCTCGTCCAGCATACTGTTGACCATGCCAGCGAGTTGAGTGAACGGATCGCGGCCACGGCCGCGATTGACCGGGAGCCGTTCGTGCAAATTGCCCGCCACGATGCGCTGAATGCGCTCATTAACGTCGGCGATCCGACGTTCGGCGCGCAGACTGAGCAGTGCGCCCAGCGCAAGGCATAGCAGCAGAGCCGGGATCAGACCGAGAGCCAGAGCCTGGCTGACAACCATCGACAGCTGCTTCGCCTCATCGACATAGCGACCGATCACCAATACCTCGCCGTCCGGCAACTGCTGGCCGATGGCCTGAACGGTTAGCTGCTCCGGGCCCGCGGGGCGCTGCCTTGTAATCTCGACGGTCTGCACCGTGGCGTCCAGCCGCAGCGTCGCCGGCGGGTGCTCGAGATTGCCAGCAACCCGGCTTCCATCCGCCCGGAACAGGCCGATGAAATGCACGTCGCGCGAATCCTGGCTGAGTTGAAGATGAAGCGCCTCGAGCCTGCGTTCATTCGGCAATGCGGCCAGCGTTTGCAGCTGCAAGGCGATTACATGGTCCGATCGGGTCACCAGCAGGCGGTCGGTCTTCCAATAGATGAAGCCGAACAGGACCAGCACGAACAGAGAAAGCGCGACAGCCGCGACCGTAGCGGCGCGGAAGGTCGAACTACTCGCAAACTCGGCCAGATTCATCGCGTGAGCGGCCCATGAGGGACATTTGAACCGCCAACATAACGGATTTCCCGCGCTTGCGCGAATTCCTCATCGCCCGCCGGAATGCCGCAATTCAGTGCGTCGCCAGCGCGGGGGCGCGGGTGTGACGTCGATCATGCGAAAGCTTGCGCGCCGCCGACTGCACCTTCTCGAACGCCCGCTGCTCGATCTGGCGGATCCGCTCGCGCGACAGCCCATAGTGCTGCGCGAGGTCTTCGAGCGTGTCCGGCTCGTCGGCGAGATAACGCGCTTCGAAGATGTGCCGCTCGCGCGCATTGAGCACATCGATCGCGCGCACCAGAACCTGACGCCGATGATCGATTTCGTCCTGCTCGACCGTTACCATTTCTGGCGTGGGCGCCTCGTCGATCAGATAGTCCTGCCACTCGGCGGCGCCCTCGTCATCGTGCACCAGCCCGTTGAGCGAAGCATCACCGCCGAGCCGACGGTTCATGTCAACGACGTCCTTCTCAGTCACGCCCAGATCGGCGGCTATTAGGGTCACCTGGTCGGGCCGCAAGTCGCCGCCTCCCAGTGCCGAAATCCTGCTCTTGGCCGAACGTAGCTTGAAGAACAATTTCTTCTGACTCGCGGTGGTGCCGATCTTCACCAGCGACCATGAGCGCAGGATGTAGTCCTGGATCGCTGCGCGGATCCACCATACTGCATAGGTGGAGAAGCGGAATCCCTTGTCCGGGTCGAACCCGTCAAGGGCCTGCAACAGGCCGAGATTGGCCTCTGAAGTGATTTCCGACAGCGGCAGGCCGTAACCACGATAGTTCATGGCCATCTTGGCGGCGAGGCGTAAGTGGCTGGTGACAAGTTGCTCTGCTGCGGTACGGTCGCCGTGATCGCGCCAACGTATCGCCAGCACGTATTCCTGCTCACGTTCGAGCATCGCAAAACGCCGGATATCGGTTAGGTAATTCAGGGCGGCGCCGGCTGCCGCGGGCGACCGCAGCCCGATCGGAGCCGCCAGACCAGGCGCCGGTGTGGAATACTCTGTCGACGTTCCATCGGTATTCATGTCGGCCGCTCCGCTACGATTGATCTGTTGCTGATCGATGTCCGGGGCCGATGTCACGGCCTTTGCGGACGATCCTGAAGAGATAGCGGTGGCGGTCGCGGGAACCATTAAATTACAGGTTAAGGATGTAAATTCGAATTCAGGTTCGGCTTGCGGCACGAACGAGGCCGGCGTGACGTGGCTTCCGCAACGTCACGCCGGCGATGCCTTGCAGGCCGGTTCGTCAGCTGCAGCCGGCGACCCAGGGATAATGGTTGGGATGCAGCGGGCCGTAAACATACGGACAGCCGTAGCCGTAGTCATCGTAATAGCCCGGGAAGCCGAAGCCACGACCGGTATGTCTGACGAGGTGATGCCCAGCCAAGGCGTGCGATCCGAATCCGCCTCCTGCGAAACGCTGGCCACCTATTCCGCCGAGACGCTCGCCGCCGATTCCAGCCACATGACCGGCGGCGACGCCGGATCCGAAGCCGCCCATGTGACCACCACCGAAGCCGCCGCCAAAGCCGCCCATATGGCCGCCACCGCCGCCGAAACCACCGCCGTGGCCGCCACCTCCGCCGCCGCCGCGTGCATCAGCGGCGGTGGCCAGCAGGCTCAATGCCAGCGCAGCCGTTGCGAATACCTTGAATGTACGTCCTTTCATGATCTCATCCTTTCCATCGATGCCGCTGTTGGCGTGAACGTCCATCTGACGTCGAGGCAACAGCGTGATCTACGAAACATGGTGAGCGGACACGGCGAGACGATTAAAATGCCCTTTAGACAGATCACCTTTCCGGCAATGGACAGGCGATCTCCGCGACGCAGCCGGGACCGGTCGACAGCGTCAACCGGAATCCATGCAGCTTGACGATCGCGGAAACCAGGCTGAGGCCAAGACCGGTGCCAACAGTCCTGCGACTCTTGTCGGAGCGATAGAACCGCCGCAGCACTGCTTCACGCTCGTCTTCTCCAATGCCGGGTCCGGTGTCCGATATTCTGATAATGACATCGCTGGGCCCTCGCACGAGAGCCAGCTGGACGCTTCCATGGGGCGGCGTGAACTTCACCGCGTTATCCACCAGATTGATGACGGCCTCCTGCAGCAGATCGCGATCGCATCGGACAATGGCATCGTCGTCGACATCGACGCGCAGGCTGACCTGCTTGTCTTCGGCGATCGGTTCGTAGAGGTCGCAGGCCTCACGCAGCAAACCCGCCAGCACGACGTCACCGAATCCTCTGCGGTCGCCATAATGTTCGATCTCTTGGATACGCAGCAGGCTGGTGATAATGGTAAGCACTTCGTCAACGCCAGCGATCGCGCGGTCGGCGACCGCCTGCAGGTCCGCGACCGTCGTGGCATTGGCGCGGCCGCGCTCGAGGCCAACGCGGACACGGGTCAGCGGCGTGCGCAGATCGTGCGCGATCTCGTTGCCGGTCCCTGCCATTTCGGTGACCAGCACCTCGATCTCGTCGAGCATACCGTTGGCGATGATGGCCAGCTTGTCGAAGGGGTGGTCGAGGTTGGCCGTCGGAAGTCGCTCGCGCAAGTCGGCATCGATAATGCGCCTGACCTGTGCATGGAGTTCATCGACACGACGCTGCACCCGCAGGCTGAGCACGCCACCGATCGCGAGGCTGAGGGCGCCCGCCACCGGCAGACCGAGCAGCAGGGCGCGGCCGATCGCCGCCGCCAATTCCTTGAGTTCGCCGCTATGGCGCGCGATGACCAACACTTGGCCGTCAGGCAAGCGACGACCGATGGCGCGCACGGACATCGATTCCGGCTTGTGCGGATCGATCCTGACCACCTGAGTCGCATGAATCTGCGCGTCGATCGCCAGTTGCGGCGGGATATCGCGCAGATTGCCGGCGATCCGTTTTCCGTCAGCTGTGAACAGACCGGCCAACCGGGTCCGGCGCGGATCGGACGCCAGGCGGTCCTCGATGGCGATGACCCTGCGCTCTGGCACGTCCGAAGCGATCGCCTCGCTCGCCTCCGCGATCGAAACGTCCATGTCGGCCCGCATCGAGCTGCCAGCCTCCCAGTACACGAAGGCTGAGAACAAGAGAATGCAGAGCGCGATCGCAATGGACGTCCACCGGAACGTCGTCGTGCGGACGAAATCAGGAAGGCGCACGAAGAATAAATCCTGCGCCGCGGACATTGTGGATCATTGGCGGATCGCCCGGCGTGTCTACCTTGTGCCGTAGCCGCCCCATATGGACATCGACAAGATTAGTGTCCGGGACGAATTTATAGTTCCAGACCTCCTCCAGCAGCATCGCCCGCGTCAGCAGCTGCTCGTTCCGCTGCATCATGTATTCGAGAAGGCGGAATTCCCGCGGCAGCAATTCGATCTCCCGCTCGCCACGTCGCGCGGTGCGCTCGATCAGGTCGAGTTCGAGCGGCCCCACCCGCAACATGGTTTCCCGCGTTTCGATCGGACGGCGTAACAGGGCCTCGATCCTCGCCACGAGTTCGACGATCGCAAAAGGCTTGGTCAGATAGTCATCGCCGCCCATACGTAATCCGCGGACGCGATCATCGACCGCTCCAAGCGCGCTCAAGATCAGTACGGGCGTGCGAATCTGGTCATGCCGCAGCGCCTCGACGATGGTGAGTCCGTCCATTCCCGGTAACATGCGATCGACGACCATCAAGTCCGGCTTGATGGAGCGGGCCTTGTCGAGTCCCTCGATGCCGCTCGCGGCGTGTTCGACCTCGAAGCCGCGCTGCGTCAGTTCGGCCACGAGTTCCTCGGCGGTCTCACTGTCGTCCTCGATCAGCAAAATCTTGGTCATCTGGAGTATCTCGGGCACCGTTTGATCTGAAGACACGATAAGGTGCGACCGCGCCGTAGCGTAACGTAAAACGTCGTCATTTTGTCGAAACTCGGTCATTTCGTCCATCCGATCGGTGCAAACCTCGCCGCTGCGACAGATACCGAGGATCCCGGGATCGGGTACGGCGTTGCTCCGGCGTCGGTATGCCGTGTCGCCATGATCTGCCGGGCTAGGCGGCGGAGCTTTTCCTCGTGTCCGTAGCAAAGCACGGCCTGCGCCATGTCGATTACGTCCGGTCCTCGCGATACCAGTTCTGCAAACACATCCTGATCCCTGTCCGCCATCGGCCGAAGATTGATATCAGCGACCATCTTGTCGGTCGCAGAACAGCTGTTGAGAGCGAACGGACTCGCTCCAATGAAAGCGGCCGCAGTGGGCGGGCGACGCTCAATCGCTGCCGGTTGAAACGGCGGCGACTTGTGCGGCGGGCGCGCCACCGCAAATGCGGTTGCGGCAAGTAACAGCGACACCCCTAGCGAGATCGCACCTTGTCGAACGAACGACGTCAGAATTCCAACCATCGACCCACCTGCGAACGGCGCTTACTGATGCAGCAGCCATCGGAACGCGCCCAGCCGGACGGCAAACCAATGGCCACAACATCTTCGGAAGGCTTGTGTTCTTCAATTAAATACGAATTTAACCTGCGACGCACTGACGTCCCATGCGCAACGATTGCCGGCCAGACACCTGCCATCGCCCCCGCCAGAACCGACCGAAGCAGAGCTTCGGTCGGTTCTTAAATCGCAATTTAATCGCTCCGCGGACTTTCTTCGCTATCTCGACCTTCATCGGCCGGCGCTCATTTCGGCGGAGGCATACGGAGGGATTCCCTTGCCAGCAGTTTATATCAATCGTGTCGCAACGGCTGTGCCGCCTTACGACGTCCATGATGCCTTTCGCCGCTTCGCACGGTCGACGCTCCATCTGGCCAACCCGCGTCAGGCGCGACTGTTCGAACGCATGGCCGACAAGTCCGGCATCGAGCACCGCTTCTCGTGCCTTACGCCGAGCAATCGGCCGGAAGGCGACCATTTCGATGCCGGCGGCTTCTATGCCCGTAGTGATTTTCCCGATACGGCGACGCGGATGGAGCAATATGAGCGACACGCGCCCGAACTGGCGCAAGCCGCCGTCGATCGCCTGCGTCTCGGAGCAGATCGTGACCGCATCACACACCTGATCGTCACCAGTTGCACCGGCTTCTCCGCGCCCGGCGTCGACCTAGATCTCATCGCGCGTTGCGAGCTTCCGACGACGGTCGAACGCACCGTGATCGGCTTCATGGGCTGCTACGCCGCCATCAACGCGCTGAAGCTGGCCTATCACATCGTCCGCTCCGAGGCGTCGGCGCGCGTACTGATTGTCAACCTCGAACTCTGTACGCTGCATCTCAAGGAAACCGCCGATCTCGAGCAGATGCTCTCGTTCCTGCTGTTCGCCGACGGTTGCGCGGCAAGCCTTGTGAGCGCCGAACCGTCTGGCATCGCGCTCGACAGTTTCCGCGCAATGCTGGTCCCCGATACCCACGATCTGATCACATGGAACATCCGCGACGCCGGCTTCGACATGGTGTTGTCGGGACGCGTTCCGGCCGTCATCCAGGACGGCCTACGGCGGAGCGCCGATGAGATCCTGGCCGGGGCGCCCGCGGCGTCGATCGACCTGTGGGCGGTGCATCCCGGCGGCCGGACCGTTCTCGACGCCGTGGAGCGAGCATTCGCGCTGGCGCCGACCGCGCTGGCGGTGTCGCGCGACGTGCTGCGCCGTTATGGAAACATGTCGTCGGCGACGGTCATGTTCGTGATCGAGCGGCTAATGCGTTCGGGCGCACGTGGTCGCAGCGGGTGCGCAATGTCGTTCGGGCCCGGACTGATCGCGGAAACCATGCTTTTTCGAACCGCGGCCTGACCCCATGAGCACATTCAGCACCACCCACGCTGCAGCGACGGACCTGTCGCAGCGAAGTACCGAAGCCGAATGGCTGGACAGCGCCGACGCAAGTCCGGAAGAGCTCGAACTTGTGCTGCGCGACCTCGCCCGCTTCAACGGCGCGATGCTCGGGCACCGAGCGGTGATTGCCTGGCTGGACGCCGCCATCCAGCGAATACCTGAAGGCACCGAGCTCACGCTCGTCGATGTCGGTTGCGGCTATGGCGACCTGCTCCGAGCGATCCGCAGCTGGGCCGCCGGGCGCGGCCGGCAGATCAAGCTGATCGGGCTCGATCTCAATCGCGAGACGGTCCGCATCGCGCAGTCGGCGACAGGAAACGATCTCAATATCGAATATCAGGTGATGGACATCTTCAATTTCATCCCACCCTCCCCCATCGACTTCGTCGTCAGCAGCTTGCTCACGCATCATATGTCCGACGAGATGATCGTAACGTTCCTGCGCTGGATGGAGAGGAACGCGCGGCGCGGCTGGATGATCTACGACCTGCAGCGCCACCGGGTGCCGTTCCATTTCATCGGCCTGATGGGCTGGCTGACGCGGCTGCATCCCATTGTCATTCACGACGGCCGGATCTCAGTTGCGAGAGCCCTTACCCGCGCGGAATGGACAGCACGGTTACGCGATGCCGGGATCGCGCCGCGCGCGGTGCGCCTGCGATGGTTCCTGTTCCGCTTCGTGATCGGACGTGTGCGATGATCCAGGTCGAGACGATCGTCATCGGCGGCGGGCCGGCCGGCAGCGCGGTGGCCTGCGGTCTGGCCGGTCATGGCCACGACGTCATGCTGATCGAGCGCACGGCGACCTCCCAGCACAAAGTGTGTGGCGAATTCCTCAGCGTCGAGACACAGCTGCTGTTGCAACGGCTGGGCGTCGATCCGCTGGCGCTCGGCGCGGTGACGGTCGATGAGGTGGCGCTGTATTCCTCGCGACGCAGCGTGACCTCGGCACTACCGTTTCACGGGCTGTCGCTGTCGCGCTATCGTCTCGACGCCGCGCTGCTGCGACACGCACATTTCAGCGGCGCACGCCTGCATCGCGACGTGACGGTGAAAACGGCGAGACGCGATGGACCCGGCTGGCTGGTCGTGTGCGACAACGGCCATACGGTGAGTTGCCGGAACCTCGTACTGGCCACCGGTAAGCTGGGTCTGCGCGGCATCGACGACACGCGCGACGGCTCGCAGGTCGGGTTGAAAATGCACCTGCGGCCTAGTCCGGACATTCGCCGAGCGCTCGAGGGCCGGGTCGAGCTTTACTTTCTGGAGGCCAGTTATATCGGCCTCGAACTGGTCGAAGACGGTATCGCCAACCTCTGCATGGTGCTGCCGGGTGAAACCATGAGCCAGTTCGGATCCGGCTGGCCTGCGCTGCGCAACCATGTGGCGGCGACGCTTCCCGCACTCGCACAGCGGCTGGCAGACGCCGAGCCGCTGTGGGAGAAGCCGAAGGCCGTGGTCTGTCCCAGCGGCGGACATCTTCATCGCGAGCGAAACGCTGCAGCCTATCGGGTCGGCGACCGTCTCGCCCACATCCCGCCCTTCACCGGCGACGGCCTTGCCATCGCCCTTGGATCGGCCGCGCTGGCAGTCGCGCATATCCGAGAGGGCCTTTCACCTGATGTGTATCTGGCGGCCGCGCGAAAACTCACGGCCGGTCCGATCCGGCTGGCGAGCATCGTCTCCTGCCTTGCCGGGCATCGCATCAGCCGAAACCTGATGTTCGCCGCGGCCACGCGCGGCCCGGGCCTGATCGGCTCGATCGTCCGCCGCACCCGATTAACCCGCGCGATGGATGGCCTTGACCCTGCCGTGCTGCCTGTCCCGCCGCTCGTAAGCCCATGACGACCCTGCGCACCGAACTGCCCCTCGCGGACACCCGGACATGGCTCGGCTTTGTCCTGATGTGTCTTGGGATGTTCATGGCGATCCTCGACATTCAGGTGGTCGCAACATCGCTACCGACCATTCAGAATGCCCTCGCCATCTCCCCGGAGACGATGAGCTGGGTCCAGACCTGCTATTTGATTGCCGAGATCATAGCCATTCCCCTTACAGGCTGGCTGACGCATGTGCTCTCAATGCGCTGGCTGTTTGCCGCAGCCCTCGCGCTGTTCACGCTGGCGTCGATCGGCTGCGCCGCGAGCGGCACCTTCGCCGCCCTCGTGTCGTTTCGTGTGCTGCAGGGATTCACAGGCGGCACGCTCATCCCGGCGGTGTTCGCTGCGGTCTTCCTGCTGTTCCCGCCGCGCAGCCAAGGTATTGCCACGACGATCGCCGGCATTGTGGCGGTGCTGGCGCCGACGGTCGGACCTGTGGTCGGCGGCTGGATCACGCAGACCTGGTCCTGGCACTGGCTGTTCCTGATCAATGTCGTTCCCGGGCTGATCGCCTGCCTTATGGCGCCTCCTCTGCTGCCCCGGCAGCAGCTGAACTTTGGCGACGTTGCGGAAATCGATTGGCGGTCGCTGGTTCTGATGGCGACGTCGCTGACCACTCTGGAGATCGGACTGAAGCAATCCCCCCATGATGGCTGGGTATCGATTACCTGCACGGGCCTGTTCACAATCAGCGCGCTCTGCGGCGGCCTGTTCGTCCGACGCACGTTGCGCGCTGCCCATCCTGTCGTCCAGCTTGGCCCGTTCCGAAACCGCTCGTTCGCGATCGGATGCGCGTTGAGCTTTTGCCTGGGCGTGGGCTTGTACGGCTCGGTCTATCTCATCCCGGTTTTTCTGGCTTACGTCAGGGGTCACGACGCCCTGCAGATTGGTTCGACGATGCTGGTGACCGGCGCCGCGCAACTGGCGATGTCACCCATCGCCGTCGCGCTGGAACGGCGGCTCAATGCGCGCTGGCTGACCGCCGCAGGTTTTGCGGTGTTTGGTATCGGACTCGCCCTCAGCATGTTTCAGACACGCGACACCGATTTCAATCAGATGTTCTGGCCACAAATCGTTCGCGGCATCGCCATCATGTTCTGCCTGTTGCCACCGACCCGCCTAGCGTTGGGCTCGCTACCGGAAGCACAGGTGTCGGCAGCGAGCGGCCTGTTCAACCTGATGCGCAATCTGGGCGGCGCGATCGGCATCGCGCTGATTGGCACCATCCTATATAGCCGCGCCCACATCTACGCCGATGCGTTGCAGATGCGGTTGCTATCGGGAGACCCCACGGCGGCAACGGCCATTGGCCTCGATCCCGCATTGCTGACAAGCGGTCTCTCCGGCCCACCCACTCCCGCCATGGAAGCCCTGGTCGGCCTATGATCGAAAAGACGGCCTTTGTCTGGAGTGTGAACGATGCCTGGGCAATGCTGGCAGCAACGGCGCTGCTTGCCGTGCTGCTGGTGCCATTCGCATGGGGCAGGCGCGAACAGTAGTTCAGCCCGGGCGAGCGGCGCTGCCGCCGCCATCCCGAGAAGCGATAGACGCGCTTCTCGGCGCCCCTTTTCAAGATGATCTCGTTTTCCGCACGAGAGATTTTATTGACCGGGCTGTGCCGCTCGCGAAGGCGCTTAGTACCGGGCACGCCACCCGTCAGGCGTTCGCTCATAACTACCGCGGAAATCGATGTTCTCCACGCAGTTGGCGTGCATGTCGGCCGCGGCCTGCAGACATTCCTGATAATCATAGTAGCCGCAGATCTGCGGTGCGCCCCCTGGACCATTGGATGAGCCTGGCAACAGACAGAACGGCGATGCGTCACGGTGCAGTGGCGTAGCTTCGGCGGGTTGCGATCTCAGCGCTGCAAACGAGAGCACGACGGCAACGGCAAAGGCCGCAGTGAGATACCTGGGTTGTCGATCGAAAATCATCATCCATCTCCATCTGCTGTGAACCTCAAAGCGTGCCGCTCGCGGTCCCGCAGTCGCATCGATCGGGAAATCGCGATTGCAAAGCCTGCAAGATGGGCAGCCGAGGGCTACGTTTCCGAGATCATCGTGCGCTGGAAATTCAAGATTTTCTTCGCACAGGTCCCATACCAAAGAGATAGGAAATCCTATGTATTTCCCGAATAAATACGTGTTTAACTTTCGAAAGCGCTCGGAGCGACCCCGATCGACGTTCCGAATGAAGGTCTGACTGACAGCGGGAAATCGGCCTCTCGAATTTTCCGCAAGGTTTCAAAGAGGGTGCCATCATCTTCGGCACAAAGCAGCGATTCACGCTGAAAAAAGGTAACAAGTGCGGATGGAGATTCTGCACTTGATCAAGGCAGACCAGGTCGAAGCACTCCTTGCCCGTCACTTACTGACTCACGCCTTCCCCCGTGCAAACTTGAGGGTGTATCGAGGCAGGTCGGATCACACCTACATTTTCACACCACGGCGCGATGCTAACGGATATGAACGTGGTTGTTGTCCGCGATCGCCTTCGCGCCCTCTCTCGCAAGATCGCGTGCGATCAGTCCGCCGAGATTCTTTGCGCCGCCGGCGCCCTCTCTCATTACTTTTTCCACAAGAACAAGGGAGCAAAGCGCCCTAGTGCTGCATGTCGGCTAGTTCGTCCACCAAAACACGAACATTCTCGCTGTAGTCCACCGGCACCACTACGAGGTGAAGGCCGCCGGCCGCGAAGGCCTTCTCCAGTGTGGGTGCCAGGCCGCCCTCCTCGGTCACGCGATGACCCTGGGCACCGTAGGACTGCGCGTAAGCGACAAAATCCGGTTTGCCGAAGGCTAGGCGCCGCATCGGCGAAACCGTCAACGGCCTGCTTCCACCTGATCATCCCGTACACGCAATCCTCGATTGCGAGCATGACGAGATCGAGCTTCAGACACTGCACAGTCTCCAGCGAACGCAGCGTGACGGCCGCCCCCGACCTGTTGAGTCAACGCGCTAGCGCCCGACCCGTGAGCATGGTATTGAGGCGATCTTCAGATAAGGCGATCGCCGACTCGGAAGGCATTTGCCTTGCGGACTTTCTCACTCACCCTCGCCACATCACGCACATAGATCGTATTGAATTTATCCATGCCCATTGTCGGCTCCAGTACGCGCGTGAACCCATCGTACTTCGCTGTAACGAAACCATTCCTGAGAATCGTCTCATGCATCGCGCGATCGTCGAGATTGTAGTCCGAGGCCAGCCCAAGCGTCTCAACGATGATGATCTCAAGCTTGGGATCAGCAAGAATCCGTTTCGCTCCCGCGATTACCGCGGGTTCAAATCCCTCCACATCGATAACCAGCATGTTCGGCGTCTCCGGGAACACCTCGTCAAGTGCCCGGACGGGAATTGACAGCCCGGAGCCATCCAGGACGATCCGGTCATTTCCCCCGCGATCGGTGGAGAAATTTAGATCGGAAGCTTCCTTCCCCGCCCCCATATTAAGCGTGGTCACGAGGTTCGATACCTCGTTGATCGCCACATTGTCGCGCAGAGCTTTGAAGGTCGACGGCACCGGTTCCATGGCGATCACGCGTGCTTTTGCTACGCTGCTTGCCGCAATCGAGAGTGCACCGATATTGGCGCCGACATCTCCCAAAAGATCGCCTTCTCTAAGGAAGTGAAGCGCGAGCGAGACTTCTTCGACCTCAGGCAAGCCGAAGTAATAGTTCACCGCAGCACCCGGCATCTGTTTGGATATAATAAGCCGAGATTCTCCGACGAAGGGTAAAACGATGGGCTGTTGAATGGCGCGGCTGGCAACCTGCCATCGCATGAACCTTAAGAACGTGCGACGTTTATTCTCGCGCGCCAGCGGATGGCGGTTTGCGAAGCGCGACAGATGGTAGAGATCGGCCAGATTTCCCATAAAGCATGCCTTCTGAAGATTGCCTGATACCAAACATGGACTGCAGTGCAGGATATTGAGGGAGCAAATAGCGACGCCCATCCCTCGGAAGCTGTAAAACTCCGGAAGTATTTCCAACTTTAATCTAATCGTCAGTTCCGCAGCATTTGCCTCAGCCGCCAACGAGGACCGAACAGCTATTATCGGTACTTGTCTACAGCAATCGCGGGGAGTTCTGATTAACGTAAATGGTTTCTAGGAGACCGCCATCACTCACCTAGAGCCTCCCAACGATCGCGGACAGTCTGCTGTATCAGGCGCGACAAGACAGGGACGCAGACTTCAATTTGACGGCGCCCCTGTGGGTAACGCTTCAACGACGGGGCTCTCCGCAGGCTGCGCCGGCGCTCCGCCAAATCTCGCCTTGAAGGATGATAGCGGGCTCTCGAGAGCAAAATACGAGAGAACAGAAAGTGCAAGGGTAATGGCGAAGGCGAGGACAACCTGCGCCAGTGGCGCTTTATTGCCGCTTAGCGCACCATCGTTCAGGCCCAAAAAGAACAACACCGGGAGATGGACAACGTACATCGCGTAGGAGATGTGGCCAAAGCCGCGCAAGATCGGCATCGACAGAAACGCGGTCAGCCCACGCTTCACGACACCATCGTCGAAAACCATCGTACTGACGAACGATACACTGATCATCGCGTAGGCCGCTAGAGCCAATGTCCAATACGCCGCTTGGGAGGTGATGATGTCAGTGCTCCGGCCTACCCGATCGGCAATCAGCAGCAAGATCGCGACCGCCAGAAACAGCACGCAATGCCATCCACGCAGCAAGCGCTTTTCAAACTCGCGAACCGCCAACCAACCGCCAAGCGATAGTGACAGCATGCGCGTAAAGATCGACATATAAACGAGATCGCCGGACAAAACATTATCTCGGCTGCCATAAATTGCAGCGATCACGAGGCCGCTGACGATTGCAAGAGCCGGAATCACGCGCCCCGTAACAACGCTCAACAGACGCTGCGGCACCAACAGGACCAACAGCGGCCAGAAGAAATAAAACTGCTCCTCGACGGAGAGCGACCAGGTTTGCTCGAGCGGATGCGGCGCAGGATGAAACGGGTGGTAAAAATTAAATGTGTAGGTAAGCAGACTGAGCGTATCCCACGGCCCAAAATGAAAAACGAAGTAGCAAGAGACCACGGCAATGTAATAGACCGGAACAATTCGCAGGGCGCGGCGAGCGTAAAAATTAAAGAACGAAATGCGGCCGGTCTTGGCGCGTTCCCGCAGCAATAGCCGGGTAATAAAGAAGCCACTGACGGCGAAGAAAATGTCCAGCACCACATAAGCTGCCCGGGGCGCCTGATTGAGCTTCCAGGCCATGTTATACATGTCACTGTCAACCACTTGCGGTAAGTGGCTGAAGACGACAACTAGCACTGCCACGCCACGAAAGCCGTCAAAAGCCGGAAATTTTTCCAACCGTTGAGAGCTGACCTCTGGGTCAGACATAATGGCCCTCCTCCACAAGATCGATAGGGTCAAGCTTCTTCCGATCGTACGCAGATAGACGACATGAACACGTTTCCATGACACTCCTCGGGCTCGAGGTTTCTATGAATTTAGAAAGGCTCAACTTGATTCCGAGCCACGTTCCGACTGGAGCCTATAGGCGCGCCCTTTTGTTAGTTAGAATAGGTAATTCGGACTTGCCCTTGGCCACCAATACCACCGAGGCTGGATATATCGGCGCCATCGCCGCCGCCACCACCGCCGGGGGTGCCGCCGTTACCACAGCGCAAGCTGTTAACGCCGCCGCCACCACCACCGCCATTCGGGCTAGACACACCGTCGCCATCAGGCACACCGCCAGCCCCCCCACCCGGCGAGCTGCCGCCAGCTCCCGTATTATCATTGTGACCCGCATTGCCTGCGCCAGCCGCTGACGCCGCGCCACCGCCGCCTGCGCCGTATGCCCCGAAGGTGGTGTTCGGCCCGCCATTGCCGCCGCTGAATTTCATTGTCCCGACGCAATTTGTAGCGGACCCGCCGGCTGCCACTGTATTGTTGGTTAAAACTCCGCCCTTTCCTCCCACGGCAGATACGCTACTCGCCGAACTGAAGAAGGTCGTGCCCCCTGCTCCACCGGGGCTTGAACCGTTATTGCCTCCGCCCGCGCCGCCAGCTCCTATTTTATAGGGAATGCTGGCGCCCGGTGTGACAGTAAAATTGGCGATCGCAGCATATGCGCCACCACCGCCGCCGTTTCCACCACCGTTCCCGGTCACCATGGCGCCGCCGCCACCGCCGCCAGTGCACTCGACCAGCGAAAGCTTTGTGACGCCTGCCGGAACGGTCCATGAGGTACCGTTCGTCAGAACAACAACAGTTGGCGCGTTGTTAGTGACGTGGACCAGCATGGGATATCCACGGACGGCAACAGCGGCCGTTAACCCAGTCTGGGGAGCAGACGTCACGCCGGTCATGACATCGGTGATGGTATAGGTTGAATTCGTTGAAAACGTAATCGTCCAGTTTTCCGCGATTGGAGTCAGATCTCCGCCATTCGTCGCGTTCCACCACTGAAGCGTATTATTGCAGGCGATCACGTAGGATCCGTCTGACTTGGAGAATGCCAGGGTCGCCCCCCAAGTCGATGTATTCTTCCCCGACACTGTAAAACTCGGGATCATGCTCGGATCACTTTGTGCGGTATCCGCTAGAACGCTCGTAAAATTATGCACGTAGTCGGCAGCGACTTTTTTGCTCCAATCGCCGCGGTAAAAGCCCCAGCGCACCACAGTACTATCACTCAAGTCGTTTGAGTCGTCATTGATCTCATACTGATAGAGCCTGAGGGCATTAAAATACTTTGCCCAAAAGTAATTACTGACAAGTGCTACGCCTTGCGCACGTTCGCTTACCTTCAGGCCGCCAGTTGCCACCAACGCCGTGTTATTTCCGCTTTCGGTTATGACGACTCTCTTTCCCGGCATAGCATATCGACCCCAGTTGGGGATCGATACTTGATAACAACCGGAGTTGGGTGGATTGCCATTTGAAATAGCGCCGTGCGGGTCGCCAAGACTGAGGCCATCAAGGCCTTCGGACGAGTAACTGTGGAAGTTCATCAGATCATAGTAGGCCGTATGATCGGTCAGTCCGGAAGTCGCATAGGTCGCTTCGACACCATCGGCGCCATTTGGCCCCGTCACCGCGCTAGTGGGCGGCAATATGAGGACGCCTGTAAACGCCGTACTACTGTTCTTCAAACTCTGAAATGCGACGCCCCAGTCCGTCCAGATTTGATTGTAAGCCGTGTTGCCTGGCGGATAGAGACTTCCGGAGGGGCTGTACGTCGTTTGATTGTTCGGCTCGTTCGGGCCTTCCATGGCAGCCAGAGCACCAAGCTGTGCGAGGTTGAGCAGGATAATCTTCATATCGCTCGCCGTGCCGTCACCCCAGTAGGGCGGTCCACCTGCGTCAACTACGAAATCTATTTTAATGTTTGGAATTGAGTTTCGGATTGTTAGGAAATTCTGATAGTCGCTCGGCGCATTTGGATAGGCAGTGCCAGCATTCTCGTTTGGATTTGCATCCAAGCCGGCGTTGCGGATGTGATGAATGCCGAGATATTGCAGCGCGCTGATCAGCTCGATCTCACCATCCCTATTTGGCAGATCCGCGGCCGTTGTCCCTCCGATTTGATAAGCGATGTTTGTATTTGTCCCCATGCTGTCGATCATGTCGAAAGCGCTTAAGGACGTTACTGTTGCATATGGAAGCGGTGTGGAGGCAGGCATGTCACGTCCCTTTAGAAAGTTTTTATTTTAGAGCGTGATCATCCCGCATTGAGCATCTTCACGATCGCGGATCATCGCTTCATTCTGCAATGAGAGGTAGTCGTATGGCTTCGTCAAGAGCGCGGCAGGCATGCAGCTCTCAATCGGACGGCGCGGTGAATAACCGATAAAGAATTGTAGTACCGGCATTAGATTTTATCAGATCGACACAAATCGGCGGCGGCGGCACAATCTTTGCCAAGCGTCAACGCACAAATGCGTGCGTGAACTGTTACCAGTTTGATCGACACCAATTTACGTGTCTCACAAAGATGGAGGCGGATCATGCAGAGACGAAGGTCAGCAGTGAATTCAAGATCGATGCTTTCCTACTGCTATGCTGCTGCTGACTAAGTCGATGCTAGTTGGAAACGATTCACTTGCTGTCATGACCCGCAATTTCTTTGCAAGCACGCTGCCTAGTGGCTTCAGTTTTAAGGCAGCTTCGTAGTCACGAACTGCATTCTCTGTCTAGTCTATCCGTTCAAGATGGAGACCGCGCCATTTCAACGCGTTGGAGAAGGCAGGAGTGAATTTGAGCGCAGCAGTGAAGTCCTTTATGGCGGCTCGACAGGTTTTCAGGCTGAGATAGGCATAGCCGCACCCGACCTGAAGCAGCACCAGATCATCCTGACTGAGATGTCCCTGGGATATCGCTTTGTCATAATCCTCGACTGCTCGCTGAGAGAGGTGAGGCACTGCAAAGCAGTCGAGAAACGTTAGCGGCGCAAGAGAGATCCCGAGGGAAACTTGGAAGCCTGACGGTGCTGTTCGCGGGATGGCGGTGACGAAGGCGCCGCGAGCACGTCGCACAAGGCGTTCGTTAGTCGCGCGCGCGCCGCCGAATGGGTGAAATCGTGGTCGGCATCAGGGATTATCGAAACCGAAGCCTTCGGATAGCGGCGTAGCCGCGTGCCCCTTCTTCCCATATACGTGCGGAATTCGCCCAGCGCGTGATCTCCTTCCGAAAATAACATCGCTAGACGAACGCCGCGACTTTCGAGAATTTGGAAACGGCGATGACCCTCGCTGTAGAGCTTCTGGCCGGCCCGGCCCGGGATGTGGCTGGCTATCAATGAGACAGTTCGAACAAGGCGTTTGGAGAAAAAGATAAGCGGAGCTTTGACGCGCAAATTGCCTGACAGAAGTCGTCTCAGGCTTCGCTTGCTAAATAACATCGCAACAGACCCGCCGATGGTCCGATGGGCCGATAACAAGGCTTCAGCAACGGTTTCCCGTGGGTCCCAGACAAAACGCATGATATTGATAACGACGACATTGCGAACGCGCACATCTTGCACCGCTGCCTGGAATGCGGCGTAAGCACCACTGCAGCGTCCGACCAAGGCGATCGGGCCAGCATCGAGCTTCTCTACATAGTCGATCGCGTGACGCAGGTCAGCAGTCTGCTCTTCCGAATAAAGTACTTCGGGCGGCGCGCCTGCCGACGCCGCACTGTCGCCTATACCGCCAGCGTCGATTCTCAACGAAGCGATCCCGCGCTCCGCGAGGGCCCGCGCCTGTTCTACTGCCGCGCGACCCCAACCGATGTGATAGTCGCGCCCCGAATTAGCGAGCACTGCGATAGCTGAAGGCCTTCGACCTAGCGGCAAACACAGGACTCCGAAGAGCCGCTCGTCTGGCCCAAACCGAACCGGTAACTCGTCATAGTGAGGTCCGGCGATTGACCGCGCGGGCCCTACCACTTTGGCAGAACAGTCGGCGCCCGCGGTTGGAGAATGCCCGAGATTGCCGATCCATGACACGATGCGTGCCAGCGTGCCGAGCTGTGGACCAGCCAAACTTGGATTTTGCAGGATATTTTCATACCCCTCGTAGTCGATGGACGAAACATCGGCTCCGAGCATCTTCAGGTGGTTGCCGATTGAGCTGTCGCGGGACATTTGACTGCGCTCGACCAAAAGGATCCGCGCGGCGGGAGGCTCACTTGTCCGAGTAAGATCGATAGTTTTGATGACTGCGGCACGGCCGCTTGCCAGAGGAATACCAGCGACGCTGTAGCCGTTGTCGGAAGGGTCGGGCCCGATACCCATCCGGTCGGTCAACATGCGCGACCAGGCCTGAAGTTCACGAAGATAGGCGCGGCCTTTGACGACCGGCGCCATCAGGACCGTTGCTGCGACGTCCGGTAATTCGGTTGCGAGTTGGACGGCCAGACTCGCGCCAAGGCCTTGTCCGACCAGAATGAGTTCGATGCCGGGATTGTATTCCCGCAAGAATGCAACGCACTGACGAGCAGCAACAAACCAGTCAGAGATGCCTTCGGGGTCGCCGGCGAGATCGATAGCATCTGCCGTGCCGGGATAATCGAATCTGAGGCATGCATGACCTGCCGCCGCAATGTACTCGGCCAAAGCACTCCATGTGGCGCGGGTACACAACTCCTCATATCCGATCGGTGCGAGCAACAGCACCGCCTTGCGTCCGCAGCGGTCAATGCAGCCCGTGTGATAAAAGCCGCCGAAAGTATCGAACGTTACAGGTGCGCCATATCGGGATGTCATGATCTTGAAACTATCACAGTTTGCCGAATCCAATTCGTCAGCCGAATGGCGTCAGCATATCGATATTTTCGCTGCTTAGCAGCCGCCCTTGCCGGATGCCCATTTCTTAACTCAGGCACGACGAAGGTGTCATTCGATATCGCGTTCCATCATTAACGTGTGCTCGGTGCAGTACGTCGCCGCACATAGTTAGCAATTTGCTAATCATGGTGCACTATCTCGTGCGATCGACTTGAAGCCGCTGATCCTGCCATCAGCGCCGTTGCTCAAAAGCACCCGACTGATAGTCGCGACCGCAGCAACCCGCGCCAGGATTGACGAAAGCGTCTATTTTGCGTGATTGCATCTTCATTTTGTTAATCTTGACGCCGGAACGGTCTGTTGCATTTGAAGCTTATTACGATTCTCTCTACCTTTGATTGGTATCTGGTCCATATCACTATGAGCCGCTCGCATCCCCTGGCGAAGCGATGGACTTTTTTTGTAGCGTTGGAGAAACTTCATGCGTGACCGTGTCCGCACCATTGTCGGATCGCTGAACCTACTTCCCGTTCCAGTCGATGGCTTATCCGACCAGGACAATCTGTTCGATGCGGGCATGACATCGTTCGGTTCAGTTCAGCTGATGATGGCCATCGAGGAAGAATTCGATATCGAATTTCCCAACAGTCTGCTGACTCGCAAGACATTTGCGACGCTTGGTGGGTTGATTGCTGCTGTCGACCAGCTCGTCTCTGAGAAAGTCTAGGGTCATGATCCCGAACGCGGTGAAGCAAGGCATTGACGTGCCCGAAGCCGTGTCCTGGCGTGACGCGATGCGGCGGGTTGCCATCGAGGTTGCTTCGCCAAATGCCGCTCTTGCGGACCTAACCGCGACGTTTCCAGCGCAGACATTCGAAGCTCTTCGTCGTAACAAGATGCTCGGCTTGATGGTACCTAGAAGCCTTGGTGGCCAGGAATTGGAATTGCGCAAGATTGCCAATCTTTGCGCGATTCTCGCGGGCGCGTGCGGCGCCAGCGGCATGATTTACGCCATGCATCAGATCAAGCTATCGAGCCTGGTCGCCCATGGGATGCAAACCGAATATCATCGTGCCCTCATGCGCGATGTAGCTGTCAAGCAGCTACTGATCGCGTCGTCTACCACGGAGGCTGGTATCGGCGGCGATCTGCGGGTATCGAATTGTGCGATCGAGACGACGGGTGATCGGGTTTCGCTGACAAAGCAGGCAAGTGTCCTGTCTTATGCCGCGGAAGCCGATATCATCATGGCGACCGCGCGGCGCGGTCCGGCGTCGATCGGGTCCGATCAGGTCCTGATCGCGCTGCGGCGTGGTGACTATCAACTTCAGCGCACCGCTGAGTGGAATACGCTCGGCATGCGCGCCACCTGCTCCGAGGGTTTCCTGCTGACGGCAACAGCCGGAGCCGATCAGATCTTTCCGAAGCCGTTCCACGAGATCGCGGTGCAATCCATGCTGGCCACCGCGCATGTGCTGTGGGCGAGCGTCTGGTTCGGGATCGCGACCGATGCTTTGTCGCGCGCGCAAGCCTCGGTTCGAGCAACGGCGCGGCGCGTGCCGTCCGATTTCGCGGGGCCACTCCCAGGCGCGGCTCGACTAGCCGAGGCCACCGCCAAATTGCAGGCGTTCAAGTCCACGCTCGTCGCCCATATTGAGCGGTTCGAGACTGCGAAGCGCAATGAAGACGATCTCAGCTCGATCAATTTCGCGATCGAAATGAACAATCTCAAGGTCATGGCTTCGACCATGGCCGTCGACATCGTACGTGAAGCACTGATGGTGACGGGCATCGCCGGCTATCGCAACGACGGTCCATTCTCGGTCGGTCGCCATCTCAGGGATGTGCTGTCGGCGCCGCTGATGGTGGCTAACGATCGCATCCTCGCCAACACCGCTGGCCTAGTGGTCGCGAGCCGATTTGACTCAGACCTGGAGTAATGGTGATGAACGCGCCTGTTAAAGCCGTGCAAAGTCCGGAAGCATTTCTCGACGCCCTGTTCGACGAGTCGATCCTGATCAAGACCGGCGTCGATGGCCTCTATGGCCGCGCCGGTGTGTTCGAAGAGGTCATCGACGGGTTCGAAGCCGCGGTGACGAAAATAGCCGTCGGCGATCAGGCGACGCGGATTCATTTTCCGCCGGGCATGCCGCGCAAGAATCTTGTGAAAGCCGGTTACCTGAAGAGCTTTCCGCAATTGGCCGGCTGCGTCCACTCTTTCATGGGCGATAACGCCGACCATACCAAGCTCATCGGCATGATCGAGCGAGGCGAAGACTGGACCGAGATGCAGGATGCGACGGAAGTCGCGCTGACGCCGGCTGCCTGCTACCCGCTGTATCCCACTGTCGCGGCGGAAGGTCCGGTGCCGGAAGGCGGTCGGCTGTTCGATCTCAAGTCATACTGCTTCCGCCATGAGCCCTCGAAGGATCCTGCGCGGATGCAGCTGTTCCGGATGCGCGAATTCGTCCGCATCGGCACGGCCGACGAAGTGACATCTTTCCGGTCCACCTGGCTCGAGCGCGGCGAAAAGCTTATCGCTTCGTTGGGCCTGCCTTGCGTTGTCGATGTGGCCAACGATCCGTTCTTCGGGCGCACTGGCCGCGTCATGGCGTCGAGTCAGCGCGACCAGGGTCTGAAATTTGAGTTGCTAATCCCAGTCGCGAGCGATGAAGATCCAACGGCGTGTCTGTCGTTCAACTATCACCAGAACCATTTCGGCAGCCTGTGGGGCATGCATTTCGCGGACGGTGAGGTCGCGCACTCCGCCTGCGTCGGCTTCGGCCTGGAGCGGACGGCGCTGGCGCTGTTCCGTCACCACGGCACCAAGGTCGACGCGTGGCCCGCGGATGTCCGCCGCGTGCTGTGGGGCTAGGCCTTGCAAACCGCCTGCGCCATCGATGGACTGGATCCGGCAACCTATGTGCGTCACGGGCTGCATGATCCCGCACGCAACTGGCCCGAGACGAACTGCTACGTCGATCTGCTGATCGAAGTTCTGGCCCGGCGCGGGCATGATCCCCGGGCGGCGCTGGCTTTCACGGTCGCGCAAGATTACGAGGGCGACCAGTTCACGTTTTTCAAGATTCCGGCCGCCGATCTCGCGCTGCTGTACGGCATCGAGATTCTGGAGCTTGCGATCTTCGATCATCTGGAAGATCACGCGCGCGTGCAGTTGACGCGGGGCCGTCTGCCGCTGATCGAGGTCGATTCTTACTACCTGCCGGATACCCGCGGCATCACCTATCGTCACAGTCACAGCAAAACGACCATCGGCGTCAACGTCCTGGATTCGGTCGACCGCCGGCTCGATTACTTTCACAATGGCGGATACTTCCGCCTCGAAGGCGAAGACTTCGAGGGGCTGTTGCGGCCCGCGCGTGACAACGGCCAGCCGCTTTTCCCTTACGTCGAATTCATCAAGTTCGGTCCGGCGTCTTCTGCCCATAAGCAGATCGAAATGTCTCGCACCTTGCTGGCGCAACATCTGCGTCGTCGTCCGGCGCGGAATCCATTTACCGCATGGGGCGACGTGATCGGTGCCGACATCGGCCGGCTGATGGGACGGCCTCCCGAGTGGTTTCACACCTACGCTTTCAGTACATTACGTCAGGCCGGTGCGAATTTCGAATTGCTCGCGACCTATCTGGCGTGGTTGCAGGAGCACGGTGAGCCGGCGCTGGAGCGCGCCAGGCTGGCCGCGGAGGCGATCGCCGGCGGCACCAAGATCATGCAGTTTCAATTCGCCCGCGCCTCGGCCCGCGGCAAGGTTCCGGATGTGGCGGATGCCATCCGCCAGCTCGCGACCGACTACGATATCGCTCTCGACAGCCTCATGAACGGCTTCGCGACTCGCGGCGCCGCGGCATGATTTCTCTGTGACCTGATCGGCCTGTTGATTGCCATGACCGACATCCGCGCCATGACGGGACGCAAGGTTCAGCCGCTCGACACCGGCTGGGAACTGGCGCTGTCGCTCCCTCACGCATGGCAGGAGCCCAGCGGTTTGAGTGAAGCCGTCTGGTTGCCCGCGATCATCCCTGGCACAGCCGCCGGCGCGCTGCGGACCCTCGGGCAATGGAGTTTCGATGACCCTCAGCCGCTGCACAACAAGGACGTCTGGTACCGGGTCCAAATCAGTGGACGCGGCAAGCGCAAGCTGCGGTTCGAGGGGCTCGCGACATTCGCCGAGGTTTTCCTCGATGGCAGGCTCATCCTGACCGGGAGCTCGATGTTCGAGCCGTATGAGGCCGAGATTGTGCTCGGCGGTGAGCATTGGATGCATATCGCCTTCAGGAGCCTCCGCGGCGTGCTGGCAGGAACGAAAGGCCCTCGGCCACGCTGGAAGACGATGATGATCGAAGAGCCACGGCTGCGGTTCCTGCGCACCACGCTGATCGGGCACATGCCCGGATGGTGCCCGCCCGTCGATGTGGCCGGCCCATACCGGTCTGTGCTGCTGATCGAAGAGGGAATTGTTCGCGCCGACAATGTCGATCTGCGCAGCCGGCTCGACGACACCGAAGGCGTTCTGACGCTCGCGCTCGATCTGTCGGGAGTGCCGGAAGGCGTGACGCCGGTCCTGCACTGCGCTGGGGCGGAGGTGCAGCTGAGACCGCTCGACATCGAAGCGCCGCCCGCCGGTGCGGCGCGCTGGCAGGGCACACTGCGGATCCCCGATGTGGAGCTGTGGTGGCCTCACACCCATGGTAGCCCGACGCTCCATGCGGTGACCATCGACATCGGTACCGTCCGGATCGATTTGGGAGAGGTTGGATTTCGCCGGATCGCGGTCGACCGCGGGCCGGATGAAAAGGGCTTCGCCCTGCACGTCAACGGCGTCCGCATTTTCTGCCGCGGCGCATGTTGGACGCCGATCGACGTGGTGAGCCTGCAGGCATCTGACGCCGATTACGCGCGGGACCTTGGCCTGGTGCAAAGTGCTGGCCTCAACATGGTCCGTCTCAGCGGGACCATGGTCTATGAGACCCCAAGTTTCCACCGCCTCTGCGACAGGCTCGGCATCATGGTCTGGCAGGACGTCATGATGGCCAATTTTGATTACCCGTCGGATGTGGCCTTTGCTGAAGTCATCCGCAGCGAAATCACGACGGTCGCTCGCCGGTTGAGCGCGTCCCCGTCACTGGTCGTGATGTGCGGTGGCAGTGAGGTTGGTCAGCAGGCTGCGATGATGGGCCTGCCGCGCCAGATGCGCGACGTACCGCTGGCGGAAACCGTCATTCCCGAAGTTTTGGCGGGCTGGTGTGACGTCGCCTATGTGCCGGGTTCGCCGTCCGGCGGCGTGCTGCCCTTCGTGGCTGAAGCGGGCCCGTCGCATTATTACGGCGTTGGCGCCTATTTGCGGCCCCTCGACGATGCGCGCCGCGCCAATGTCCGCTTCGCCTCCGAGTGTCTCGCTTTCGCCAACCTGCCGGACGATCGTCACTTCGCTGACCATCGGCTCGATCCTGCCAGCAATCCGGAACGCTGGCTCGCCGGCGTCCCGCGAGATGGCGGTGCATCTTGGGATTTCGACGATGTGCGCGAGCATTATCTTCAGGCGCTGTGGAACGAAGACGGCCGCAGCCTGCGCCCCAGCGAACCCGGGCGCTGGCGCCAGCTATCGCGCGCGATCACAGCCGAGGTCATCGAACGGACGATCGACGAATGGCGCCGCCCAGCCTCCGCCACCGCTGGCGCGCTGATATGGCTGTGGCGCGACCTGCAGCCCGGCGCAGGCTGGGGCCTGCTGGATTGCTACGGCCGCCCGAAATCGGCCTTCTACGCACTGCGCCGCGCCGCGCTGCCGCTTCGCTTGTCGATCACTGACGAAGGCACCAACGGGCTCTACCTGCATCTCGTTAACGACACGCCGCGGGCCGCCGCAGGCAAACTGACCTTGCGTTGCCTGAGAGACGGCAAGACGCCGGTGATCGAAGCGGTGCGCAATGTGACCATCGCACCGCATGCCGGGCTTTCAATCGGAGCGTTCGAAATGCTCGACCGGTTCTTCGACGCCGGTCACTGCTATCGCTTTGGGCCAGCGGCGCATGACACCGTGCATGCAACGTTCGCAGCCGAGGACTCCGATCAACCTCGAGAGGCCTTTCATTTTCTTTGCCCCCCGACGTCGGCGGTTGACCAGACGATTGGCGCGGTGCTTGGTGAAGACGACGCCGGTTTCTTTCTCGACCTGCAAGCCGTCACGGCGACGCGTTTTGTTGAAATCGCGGACAACAAATTCCTGCCCGACGACAACTATTTCCATTTAGCGTTCGGGCATCGCAAGATCGTGCGCTTGGCGCCGCGTGTGCATTCCGCCCACCATTTGCGCCCATCGGGGAGAGTTTCTGCGCTCACCCTGCTAACTGAAGTCGAATACTGACTTCGCATTGGTCCATTGGTATCGGCATCCAGTTCTCAGCCAAGAGGTTTCATCCGAAAATTTGTACCGCCAGCAGCCGCCAGGTGCTCCTTCAAGCCTCGACCGGCCGCGAGCTCGCCGAGCCTCGTGCCCAAATTGCCGAACCGGCCACTGCGCAGATAGCCGTCGGTTACAACGCATCGTCGGCGATGGCGCAGCGTTAAGAGCAAAGCGCCCTAGTGCTGCATGTCGGCTAGTTCGTCCACCAAAACACGAACATTCTCGCTGTAGTCCACCGGCACCACCACGAGGTAGAGGCCACCGGCCGCGAAGGCCTTCTCCAGTGTCGGTGCAAGACCGCCCGCCTCGGTCACGCGATGCCCTGGGCACCGTAGGACTGCGCGTAGGCGACGAAATCTGGATTGCCGAAGGTCATCCCCGCATCGGCAACCGTCGACGGCCTGCTTCCAGCTGATCATCCCGCAGGCGTGATCCTCGGGCCGTTGGTCGGGGATCAAAAACGGACGCTTCCGTCTCCTCTAAAAGGGAGAACAGAGCCTCCTTGGGGTGATTACACGTATATTCTGCTGTGCGGTTACAAGTGTTTTGTGTTAAGTGCTTGAACGTGAACAGGTTCCGGCTCCGCATCGTCGCCACTCAGATATCCACTCACCATTGCGGATGAGGAGGCCGGAGACGGGCGCCCTGCTCTACGGTCCGCGCCTTAGTGAGACGTTTGGTGGACTAGGCGCCTGAGCCGCGCCTTTCGCAGATTGACCAGGATATGCGCCTCCTCGATCGCAATTGCCAGGAACGGACCGGCAGCTGAGAGGACGATGCTTGCTGGCCCGCGTTCAGACGCCGTAATCCTCGGCCGTTGACGATCCGACCTGTCTGCCCTGTAAGATCGCAGCCCAGGCATGAAGAAGGTTGCGACAGATGCAAATAGTGAGGATCGCCGTACTTGCCATCATACTGCCCACCAGCGCTTCGGCGCAGGAATTAACGCAGCGGCCTGTCAGAACTGAGAAGATCACGAGCGTTCCCGCGAGCATTGGCCTTTATGAAATCGGACCTGATGGGACCGTACTCATCGATTGGCGTGCGGTCGAAGCTGCCGCCGACGGCCCGGCCGATCGCATGTCCGCACCTATGGCGAAGGTGATGCTGGCAATCCGGAATAACAAATGGAAGTCGCCTCTCGGCCAACGAAGCTTGTGGACGACAGGATTGGCCACTACGGACACGCGGGATATCCAAAGCGCTTCGTCATTTCCTCACCTGAAATGGTGTGGAAATCAAATGTCTCCATGTAGCGATTACTAGTGAGGTATCGCCGCAAAGCTGGCTTGTAGGCATTAAGCATCTGACCGGTGAAATAAGGATCAGGAACGCCGCGCCGCCGACTGCCGCCAGCGTGGAACGCTAAAGCTGCTCCCGGTGCGATGCAGACATTCCGAATTCGAAGGAACATCGTGCAAGCCGAAGGGCAGTGAGTATCGATGCGGAATCGTTCGCCCGACGCATTGTACTGATTTGCAGTGGCTTGAAATTGTCTGAACATCTCCGCAGATGGCGCCCCGTGGCCCATACCAATGGCGGAGAGAGAGACATCCGCGCGCGATAGCGTGCTGAACGAGCTACAAGCGTAGACAAAAGTTACCAGACCGATGACGCCCGTGAGCCTGTGTTGCTTAGGCAATGTCCACACTCCCTTCATCGTTGTGTCTGTTAGAGCCATCCCGTCGTATGCAAAGCAAAATCGAACGTCGCGTTGTTGCTCTCCGGGGTCAAGCGGAGCTGTTCTTGATCAAAGATCAAACTGGAACTAAGCCCCGCCCCTCTCCACCACTTCGACCGTCGCGTGCGGCAAAACCTGCGGAGCTGACTTGGCCCAGCGAATAGCTTCGGCTGGATTCCCGGTCATAAGGTCGAAGTGCCAAACGAGTGGCTCTTTTCCGGTTGGCATTGGAGTTGTCACCCGAACGGTCGTTGTAGACATAGAGGACTCCGAATCTGTTGATGCGGAAGATTTTAGCGTTGCATTTGCGAATCAGGAACGGGTTTGCGCCGTAGTAAGGACGCCAGCCCACCATCGGCTAAAATGGCGGCGGTGCTCGACTGGGATGGTCGCTGCTCATCGGCCTGGCGTGGTCGGCTGGATTTATGTTGGTCTCTAACTATCTTCGCGAACGTTACCGTTTTGATCCACTCGGGTTCGCCGACCCTGGCCGGTCGATCAGAGAAGGCTTCCTGATTTCGACTGGATCCCTTTGTGGGGCTGCCATGCTAGTGAACCTAACGCTATGGGCGATGAAACGACGCCTCCGCACTCCCGAATAATGAAGGCACCTAATATGGAAGGTATCTTAGAACTTTGGGCCATGCTTTTCGCGGTTGCCCTCATTCCAGGAGGAAGCGTGGGTTATTTAATCGCGAGGCTGCCATTTGGACTTGGTTGGTTGACGGCCGTAGCGGCCTGTTTGGCTTTTCTTCTGGGCTACATCCTCTCGATAACCCTGCCGGTCGGCGCCATCACACCTCAGATGCATGTGCGAAACATCGTGCTTTACTCGCTCCCCATTTTCACTGCGATGTTAGGGGGATCTTTAGCAAAGCGCTACGGCCGCCCATCTCCACGCTCCTGACCAAGAACGATAATCGCCCGTCCTGATGAGTGTTAGTTCGGACAGAAACAAAGGACCGAAGCATGGGATTTCGTGAAAAGCTAGGTATGAAGCTTAGGCCTTGGTCCTACGTCGCACTGGCCGCCCTATTAGGCGCCTTGGGTGGCCCCATCATTCCCGCATTCAGATACGGGTCCCTCGTCGCCATCGTCGCCGCTGCTATTATGGGAGCTGCTATTCTTTCTGTCGTGGCTTGGAGCGTATTGCGACAACACGGACTGCCTATCAGCGCGACTGTTCAAGACATGGTCGACGCCCAACAGCGCAAGAAGTCCTAACGCTAACGCAGGTCGGCCCCTGCCCCGGCGATCATGGGCAAGGATGACGCCCTCCCGTCATCGGGGAAAATGGCCGGCATGAAAGCAGACAGTCGGCTGGCAGTGTTTCGTGTCGTGTGTTTCGCTATCCTGATAGCGGGCATCGTGGTCGAGATGTTCTGGGATTGTCGTCTGAAAGGGCTATTGGAATCGGCCTGCTTGTTTACGCCTGCCCCGTATACCGTGCCCTAGTAGAGGCCACCCACTGAGGCGCCTTACTTCGCGAGAGTACACTGCTGGCCGCGACAAACTAGTCGCCGACGGCATCATACAGATCACCTGACTACTTGAATGTAAATCGCATCGCGGAATTGGGTGGCGTTCTCGCGGAAGATCTCGCTGGCGGGGTGGTTGAGCGGCTCAACAAGCACTGGGCGATCATCAGCGGTCAGAAGATTTGGCATAAGGACATCGCCTACGAACAGTTCCGTCACTGTCCGGCCTGCGTCAATGAGGACCTTGCAAACGGTAAGGGTCCGAAAGAACTGCGCTCCCCTGCCAGAATCTGGTGGCTGGTCAAGACTGTCGAAGCCTGTCCGGTCCACAATGTTCGTCTAGTGTGCTCGTCGCGCGACTGCGACCGATTATTGAGTGGCGATTTCGCGCACTATTTGCGATCGAACCAGGACGAAGTGTCAACGCTTTACGACGAGCGCGAGCAAGCACTGCACTCCCCGGTGGACGAATATCAGTTACGGCGATTGTCCATCACATCCCGCGATGGTCTGGCACGCCCCGAATGGCTTTTCCGCTGGGATAGGTTCGCTGCTTGAGCCGCTCCTCGCGGATCAGCCGGTCGCGTTCCTGGCATAGCTCATCGACCTTGTCCTGCATCCGCTCCAGAAGGGCGACGGCAGACGCGGTACTGATGCCGGCCTTCTGGAGGGATGAGATGTCTTTCTGCTGCCGCTTGATCTGCACACGCATGTGCTCAATCTCGGCCCTGATATGGTCGAGTCCCATGGTCCAATCCCTGAATGATGGCCCATAGAACAAAAAGAGAACATTAGAGTCAAGCTAGGAACGGGCAAGCTCGGAGATCGGCTTGAGCCATTTACCGTCTGACGTCAGCCCCTCGCCCCAGACCAAGGTGACGGTAGACTGACTGGGATCGCCGCCACCCGCGAACAGCGGGATTCCAAGGTCTTCCTGGACAGGAACTGATTCAAGGATTTCAACCCACTTAGATTGGATATCCCTCCAGATCCCCACGGTAAGCCGCTGCTGTCCATACCAATAAATCAGTTTGGCTTTACTGATGGTCGTGCAGCCGTACTCAACGACATCTTCGAGGTGCTTGAGAAGTTCATTTGAATGACGAGGTAACATAACGCCGCTCCTTGATAAGGGACGCTATTTTAATAATACAAAACTATAGAAATAACAATATTTATTTTAGTAACGACTGTTTATTTCTGTGGAGCAAGCCCACCAGATGTTGCCGACGCTCCAAAACTCCCGGCCTGATCGCCAGCTTCACATCAGCGTCCTGAGCTCAGTAAAAGCGAAGCCCGCCCGGATTTTGGACGCAGGATTTCTTCATTTCGCGGTCTGCCCTTATTGGGGTCACTGTTAGCGGGGTACAGGGCCAGATTAGGCCGCCGAACCGAAATATCGCATCAACAAAATCAATGGCTTAGGAATAAATCGGGGACATTCTTAGAGGGCCTTTCCACGCGCGCTCAGTAATCGGGTGGCTGCGTGCTCGTCCGGACCCCATGGTGGCTGTCACAGACAGGAATCGCCATGTCCCACTCCTCCATTGACCGACTGCCTGACACCTTCAACCGACTCGCCTGGTCCAATCTCGCTGCCCAATCGGCCGAGCAGATCGCGCTGGCGGCGGCGCCGATCGTCGCGGTGCTGTTGCTCGGCGTCGGCGAGGGCCAAACCGGATTGCTGCAGACCGCGCTGACCCTGCCCTTCGTGCTGTTCGCCATTCCCGCCGGCCTGCTCGCCGACCGGATGTCGCGCCGCACCCTGATGGCCGGAGCTGAGGCGCTGCGCGCGATCGCACTGTTGCTGACGCTAGGGCTGATCTGGTTCGGCGCGCTGACGATGCCGCTGCTCGCTTTGCTCGGCTTCGTCGCGGTGTGCGGCACCGTCGTCTACAGCGTCGCCGCGCCGTCGCTTGTGCCATCGCTAGTCGTGCCGCAATTGCTCGGCGCGGCGAATGCGCGGATAGAACTCGCGCGCACCGTCGCTTTTGCAAGCGGTCCTGCCATCGGAGGCGCGCTTGTGGGCTTCACTGGCGCCGCGCCTGCCTTCGGCTTTGCCGCAGCGCTGTCGATCATCGCTGTCGCCTTGCTATCGGGCATCCATGAGCCCACGCGCACAACCATCCAACAACGCAAGCCGATGCAGGATATCGCCGAAGGCCTGTCCTTCGTCTGTTATCATCGGTATTTGCGGCCGGTCTTCATCACACAGTTCATCTTCAGCGCAGCGTCCTTCATGGTGCTGGCAGTGTTCGTGCCTTACGCGGTTCGCCATCTCGGTCTCTCCGCCTCCGGCGTCGGCGTGACACTCGCGATGTATGGCGTCGGCATGGTGATCGGCGCACTGCTGGCAACACGTGTGATGAAGCGGTTGCCGTTCGGCACCGTGATCGCGCTTGGCCCCGTCACCGGCTTCGTTGCCTCCGTCGTGATGGCACTGACCACATGGGTCCCCTCGCCGGCTTTGGCTGGCCTGAGCTTCTTCCTGCTCGGCGTCGGCCCGATCCTGTGGGTGATCTCCACCGCAACGTTGCGACAGTCGGTAACGCCGCCAAGCCTGCTCGGACGCGTCTCCGCGATCAACATCTTGAGCTATGGCGCCCGCCCGATCGGAACCAGTATCGCTGCCGTTATCGGCGGGCTCTATCACGCGGAGGCGTGCCTCTATCTCGCCGTCGCGGGTTTCGCCTGGCAGGCCGTGGTGATCCTGACTTCGCCTGCAGTGACGCTGGAACGGCAGCCGGATATGGTCGGCGATTTGACCGGATGCGTTCCGACGAAAGTCTAACAAGCTCGGTTTAGTTTATCTGTAGTTCGCGCTCGCTCACGATCTCCCCGCACCGCAGCACGGATAGTTAGTATAGTTACGCCGCGTCCAAGCGTCGCAGCGCTGCGAACATTCTTGCCAAACCCCGAGGCAGGCCTTTGTCTTGCTATCAATCAACAAGGTCAGTCCGCAAAAGGACGACCATTCGGGGAGAACACAATGGCTTTATCCAAGGACAGGACTCCATCTCGGCGCCGCTTTCTGAAAGTCGCCACAGCCGGCGCTGCCGCAAGCATAGCAGCACCGGCAATCGCCCAGGCGCAGGGCCCGATCAGCATGCGCTGGCAGAGCACATGGCCGGCCAAGGACATTTTCCACGAATACGCGCTCGACTACGCCAAGAAGGTCAACGACATGACCGGCGGCGACCTCAAGATCGAGGTGCTTCCGGCCGGCGCCGTAGTCCCGGCTTTCGGCCTGCTCGATGCGGTCTCCAAAGGCACGCTCGACGGCGGCCATGGCGTGATGGTTTATCACTACGGCAAGCAGACCGCGCTGGCCCTGTGGGGCTCCGGCCCGGCCTATGCGATGGATGCCAACATGCTGCTGGCCTGGCACAAATTCGGCGGCGGCAAGGAGCTGCTGGCCAAGCTCTACGCGTCGATCGGCGCGAATGTGGTGTCGCTGCCTTACGGGCCGATGCCGACCCAACCACTCGGCTGGTTCAAGAAGCCGATCACCAAGGCCGATGATCTCAAGGGTGTGAAATTCCGCACCGTCGGCATTTCCATCGACGTATTCACTGGTCTGGGCGCCGCGGTGAACGCATTGCCCGGCGGCGAAATCGTCTCGGCGATGGACCGCGGCCTGCTCGATGCCGCAGAATTCAACAACGCCTCGTCGGACCGCATCCTCGGTTTTCCCGACGTATCCAAGACCTGCATGCTACAGAGCTACCACCAGAACGCCGAACAGTTCGAGATCCTGTTCAACAAGACCAAATATGACGCCCTGCCCGAGAAGCTGCGCGCCATCATCGCGGGCGCCGCCGATGCGGCCGGTCAGGAAATGTCCTGGAAGGCCATCGACCGCTATTCGCAGGATTATGCGGAGATGCAGAGCAAGGACAAGGTCAAGTTCTACAAGACGCCGGACTCGATCCTGCAGAAGCAGCTCGAAGTCTATGACGAGGTCGTCGCCAAGAAGTCGGCCGAAAATCCCCTCTTCAAGGAAATCTCCGAGTCCCAGCAGGCCTTCGCCAAGCGCGCCACGCAGTGGGAGCAGGACACGGTCGTGAATCGCCGCATGGCCTATAATCATTACTTCGGCCCGAACGCGAAGAAGAAGACCTGACGCCATCAGGCACACGTATCTCGCATCATCCGGGACCCTCTCCCGGATGATGCTTTGCTGTTGCCCGATATCGCCTACCTTCACCTGCCCACATGTCCTGTAGACTGGCCTCCATGAAATGACTGCCCAGCGCTTCCTGCATTCCATTGACGGTATCAGCACATTCGCCGGCAAGGCTGCGGCCTGGCTCATTTTGGGATTGATGGGCCTCGTCTGCGCCGAAGTGTTCAAGCGCTATATGCTGAACATGCCGACGGCATGGATCTTCGACGCGTCGAACATGCTCTATGGCACGCTGTTCATGCTGTGCGGCGCCTATACGCTGGCGCAGAACGGCCATGTGCGTGGCGACTTTCTATACAGCTCGATGCGCCCGCGCACGCAGGCTTCGCTCGATCTCGTTCTCTACATCGTGTTCTTCCTGCCCGGCATTGCCGCGCTGGTTTATGCGGGCTGGGACTATGCGGGCGACAGCTGGCGTATCCGCGAGCATTCCAACGTCACGGCGGACGGACCGCCCGTCTATCATTTCAAGGCAATGATCCCGCTGGCCGGCGCATTGCTGCTGCTGCAAGGCATCGCCGAAATCACCCGCGCCGCGATTTGCCTGAAGACCGGCGTGTGGCCGAGCCGGCTCAAGGATGTGTCCGAGATCGATGTCGTCGAGGAACAGCTCGCACATAGCGAACACGTCGATGACGACGTGCGTAGGAATGCAATCGCCCAGGCGCAGGAGATCGAGGAAAGCGCGCGACAGCGCGGCATGGGCGGGGAGACGCAGAAATGAGTGATCCCGCACTTGGCCTCCTGATGCTCGTCCTCATCGTCGTCGTAATCATGCTGGGCTTCCCCACGGCCTTCACGCTGATGGGTCTCGGCATGTTTTTCGGCTTCTTCGCCTATTACCGGGCAGGCGAATCCTGGGCCGACAACCACATCTTCGATCTGATGGTCCAGCGCACATATGGCGCCATGACCAACGACGTCCTGATCTCCATCCCGCTCTTCGTGCTGATGGGCTATGTGATGGAACGCGGCGCCCTGGTCGATAAGATGTTCTATTCGATCCAGCTGGCCTTCCGCCGCGTCCCGGCCTCGCTGGCGGTGGCGACGCTGATCGTCTGCACTTTCTGGGGCATAGCATCCGGTCTGGTCGGCGCCGTCGTCGTGCTGATGGGCGTCATCGCCTTCAATCCGATGCTGAAGGCCGGCTATGACGTCAAGCTGGCGTCCGGCGTGATCACGGCCGGCGGCACGCTGGGCATCCTGATCCCGCCATCGGTGATGATCATCGTCTATGCCGCCGTCGCCGGACAGTCTGTCGTGAAGCTCTATGCCGCCGCGATGTTTCCGGGCTTCTTTCTGGCCTTCCTCTATCTCGTCTACATCGTCGGCTGGGCGCTCATTAACCCGAAGATCGCGCCGAAGCTGCCCGAGAGCGAAACGCGCGTGCCCGTCCGGCCGTGGATCGCCGATCTGCAGCAAGCCTATTCGCACAAGATGCTGCCGGCTCTGCTGACGGCGGCCGTAGCGCCGTCGCGCGCCATGGCCCTGACCGTGGACGGCGTGCGGGTCAGCTACACGACGATCCTGAAGAATCTCGGCTTTGCTCTGGTGCCGCTGGTCCTGGCGCTGACCACACTATGGGCCGCGTGGTGGTATGTCGTCATTCATCCGCAGCCCGACGCCCCCGCGCCCGCCGCGATCACCGAGCGGGTTCAGTCCGGCGATGCAGGCACGGTCGCACCTAAAGAAGAAAAACTGGAGGAGCTGGGCTCCGCGCAATCGGGGTCGGTCAAGGAGAGCGAACCGGAAGTACTGCAGCAGATGGGCAATGCCGATCTGCAAAACAGCCCGGCGAATGCGCCGGTCGATGCCGGACCGCCGCCGGAATTCTACACCTACTTCGCATTCACGGCGGCCATCATCGCACTGATGCTGTTCTATTACTACTGGACCATGGGCGCCGCGCAGTTTGAGGTGCTGCGGCTGCTGACATCGTCCGTGATGCCGCTCGGCATCCTGACTGCCATCGTGCTGGCCGTGATCCTGCTCGGCATCACGACGGCAACGGAGTCCGCCGCCGTCGGCGCTGCCGGCGCGTTCCTGCTCGCCTTCCAAGCGCGCACGCTAAACTGGAAGCGCACCAAGGAAGCCGTCTTCCTGACCGCCAAGACCACCTCCATGGTGTGCTGGCTGTTCGTCGGCTCGGCGCTCTTTTCCGCGGTGTTCGCCATTCTCGGCGGACAGGCGCTGCTGGAGAGCTGGGTCCTGTCGCTGAACCTGACGCCGGTCCAGTTCATGATCCTGTCGCAGGCCATCATCTTCATTCTCGGCTGGCCGCTGGAATGGACCGAGATCATCGTGATCTTCGTGCCGATCTTCCTGCCGATGCTGAAGCATTTCGGCATCGACCCGATCCTGTGGGGCGTGCTCGTCTTCGTGAACCTGCAGGCCGCCTTCCTGTCGCCGCCGGTCGCGATGTCCGCCTTCTATCTGAAGGGCGTCGCGCCATCACATGTGACGCTGAACCAGATCTTCTCCGGCATGATGCCCTATATGCTCATCGTCATCATCTGCATGGTGCTGATGTATATCTGGCCCGGCCTGACGCTGTGGCTGCCGAATTACCTTTACGGCAACTGATCCATCGGCCGCGAACACCGCCGGGAACGCGGCGGTGGCACCCGTCTTCCCGGAATACCGCATGACTGCCCTGCTCTTTGCAGGCCGCTTTATATGATGTACATCATTCATAAAATGAGGATCATCATATGACCGACCGCACGGCAGACGCCATGGCAGACACCCCGCCGCAGGAAGCATCCTCCACCGCGCTGCAGGTCGCGGTGCTTGCGGGACTGGCCTCGATGGGCACCCTGGCTACCAACATTCTGCTGCCATCGCTGCCGCAGATGGCGGTATCTTTGAAGGTGACGACGCCCGCAGTCACGGCATCGATCACTGTGTTTTTGCTGGTCTTCGCGTTTGGCCAATTGCTGGTCGGGCCAATCTCCGACCGTTACGGACGTCGCGTGCCGGTGCTGGCCGGTTTCGCTATCTTCATGATCGGCAGCATCTGGTGTGGCGTCTCGACCGATCTTCCTTCGCTGCTGATTGGCCGCGCCATCCAGGCCGTGGGTGCCTGTTCGACTTCGGTTCTCTCGCGCGCGATCGCCCGCGACCTGTTCAGCGGCGCGGCGCTGGCGCGCGCACTCACCTTGGTGATGATCGCGCAGGCCGCAGCCCCTGGCTTCTCCCCGCTGCTCGGTGGCGGACTCGACTATTTTTTCGGATGGCGCTCAGAATTTGTTTTCGTCGGCACCTTCGCTGTGTTGTCGGCGCTCAGCTATGTCCTGGTGCTCGGCGAAACCCACAACACGACGCGTATCCCGCTCAATCCGCTCGCCGTCAGCGCAACCTATCTCAAACTTTCGGTGAACCGCCATTTCCTGATCCCAGCCGCCACGGTTGGCCTGATCATGGGTGGACTGTTCTCGATCTTCTCCGCAGCACCTCGCGTTCTCATTGAGGGCTACGGCTTCACGCCGATTGCGCTCGGGCTGTTCTTTGCGGGCACCGTGCTGGTGGTGTTCGGCTCCGGCATGCTGGCCGCCCGCCTTGCCCCCCGCTTCGGACTGGATCGTGCCATTCGATATGGACTGCTGATCGCCTTCGTCGGCGGCATTGCGGTGCTCGCGACCGCCTACTTTCACGGTAACGTCGTCACTTTCATCGCCGCGACCTGCATGTTCCTGATGGGTATGGGCGTGGTCAATCCGCTTGGCACGGCGCAGGCGCTGTCGCCGTTCGGCACCCATGCCGGCGCCGCCTCGGCATTGCTCGGCTTCTGGCAGATGATGGGGGCCGCGATCGGCGTATCCCTGTCGGCCACTATCGTGCCGCAGGCCGCATTGGCGCTCGGGATCGTTCTCGGTGCAGCCTGCCTGATCGCTATCGTACTCTACGCGATGCGCCAGCCAACCACTACGGTCAGCTAACGCGCCAAATAGCGCTCATAGCCACCGCGCACGACCTCGTCGCTGTCGATCTCGGGATCCAGCGTGTAGAGATCTTGCGCGCGGCCGATGCCGCGCAAGGCATAGCGGCCAGTGGAGACCAAATACTTGCGACCGGCGCCATCGAGCCCGGCCTGGAACGCAGTCGAGGTCAGCAGCGGCCGATCGACCGACGAGCACATGGAAGCGATGCGGCTCACCTCGTTAACCGAGGGACCAACCACGGTGAAATCGAGCCGCTCGTCGCTGCCGATATTGCCGTAAAACACCTCTCCCTCATGCAGACCGACATAGGCCGTGGTCACCGGCCGGTTCGCGGCCGATCGTTTCGCATTCAGCTTGGCGATATTCTTGCGGAACTGATGTTCGGCGCGCAAGGCGTTGCGCTTCGCCTTCACCATGTCGTCGCCGGTGAACATCGCCAGAATGCCGTCGCCGATAAGTTTGAGCACGTCGCCGCCGACATCATGGATCGCTGCGATCGAGGCTTCGGCATAGTCATTCAAGAACGGGATGATCTCGTCCGGTCCGATCGCCTCACTGATCCCCGTGGAGTTGCGCAGGTCGGAAAACCACAACACCGCATTGATACGCTCGGTGATTCCTCGCGCGATCTTGCCGCGGAGAACCTGTTCGGCGGCATCGCGGCCGAGATACACGCGGCCAAGCGTGCGCGCGATCTCCATCTGGGCTCCCGACTTAATGGCGAGACCGAGCATCGGCACCAGTTCGCGCAGCGCCGACATCTGGCGCTCGTCGAACCCGTCTTCATGACGCGTAGCCCAATACGAATAGAGGCAATCCATCTGCCCCATCGAGCCGGCCTCGCCGAATTTGTGCAGGAACACGGCACCGTGGCGGTGACCGCCTTCCTGCAAGCTGCTGACCATCGAGAAGCGGTCGGCGATCCCGGGCGCGTGCAAATCGAGCCGCAATTCGTCGTGCCCCTCTTCCAACATGTGGAAGAACACCGACCGTCGCCAGTTCGCGGCGGCCTCGCCAATCTCGGTCGAGCCGTATTCGAACACGTCGCTCTCGTTGCTGGCCGTGTCGTTCCAGCGGAAGCCACGGCCCTCGAAGATCGGATGCAGCGTGTCAATGAAGACGAGGCCACGGGATACATCGATGCCGCCGGCACGGCAGCGCTCGCAGAAGCCACGGATCAGGTCGTTTTCGGGAAGGCCGGTCAGACCCTCGCCGACCAGCCAGCTCATCAGTTCAATGCGTGCGGCAGTTTCCATGAGACACTTGTAGGACGGGTTGAGCCTTTGCGAAACCCATCCTGCGGCGCTTTAACCATGCGCGCTTTGCTCCTTGGCGTGGATCTCGACGGAGCCGGGGAACAGGCGCCGGATCAGAATGTAGAAGACCGGCGTGAAAACGAGACCGAAGATCGTGACGCCGATCATGCCGAAGAATACCGCGACACCAACGGCCTGCCGCATCTCAGAGCCTGAGCCCGACGAGATCACAAGTGGCAGCACGCCGAGAATGAAGGCAAAGGACGTCATCAGGATCGGGCGGATACGCAAACGGCAGGCCTCGATCACGGCTTCGAGCTGATCGCGGCCTTCCTGCTCGATGTCGCGGGCAAACTCGACGATCAGGATCGCATTCTTTGCCGCCAAGCCGACCAGCACGACGAAACCGATCTGGGTGAGGATGTTGATATCCTGCCCCATGATCCGCACACCGATGGTTGCCGCGAACAGGCACATCGGCACGATCAGGATGACCGCAAAGGGCAGCGACCAACTGCCATATTGCGCAGCCAGAACGAGATAGACGAACAGCACGCAGATCGGGAACACGTACAGGCCCGCATTGCCTCCGGTCACCTGCTGATAGGACAGATCGGTCCATTCGAAGGTAAAGCCGCTCGGCAGCGTCTCGTCGGCGAGCTTCTTCATGGTATTGAGCGCCGTCGTCGAACTGACGCCGGGCAGCGTATCACCCTGGATTTCAGAAGCGGAATAAAGGTTATAGCGCGGCACGCGGTCAGGGCCTGCCGTATCCCTGAAGTTCACCACACTGCCCAGCAGCACCATGTTGCCATCGGCATTGCGGGTTTGCATCCGCGCCAGATCAGACCGTTCCTTGCGGAACGGCAGATCGGCCTGCGCCGTGACATGATAGGTGCGGCCAAGGATATTGAAGTCGTTGACATAGGCCGAACCGAAATAGGTTTGAATCGCCTCATTGACGTTCTGAACGGGCACGTTGAGCATCTGTGCCTTCTGACGGTCGATCTCGACGAACACTTGCGGCGTGTTCGCACTGAAGGGGGAGAACACGGCAGTGAGGCCGGGCGCCTTGCGCGCGGCATTCACAAGTTCGTCGGTCGCCTTCTCGAGCAGATCAGGACCCCTGCCCTGATTGTCGAGAATGCGCATGGCGAAGCCACCACCGGTACCAATGCCCGGCACCGCAGGTGGCGGCACCACGATCACCAGCGCGCCTTCGATAACGGCCAACCGCTTGCGCAATTCGGCCGTGATCTTGGCTGCGGTATTCCCATGTTTGGCGCGCTCCTCCGCATCGTCAAATACAGGGAATAACGCCGCAGCATTTGATGCCTGCGTGCGTGTGGCACCGTTGAAGCCGGCGAAGGACGGCACGCGGACGACGCCCGGGACTTCAAGCGCAATGCGCTCGATCTGCCGCACGATCTCCGTGGTGCGACTGAGCGATGCCGCGCCGGGCAATTGCACAACGACGATGACATAGCCGCGATCCTGCGCGGGAATGAAGCCCTGCGGCGTCGCATAAATCAGCCAGCCAGCCGTGCCGATCAGGGCTGCGTAGACGACGAGCATCAGCGCCAGATGATGGATCACAAAGCCGGCCGCGGTGCCATAGGCGTGCGACAGCCGGTCGAAGCCGCGATTGAACAGACCGGTGAACGCGTTCCAGCCACGCGCAACCACGTTCCAGCTTGGGGGCGGTTTCTTCTCGTGATGCTGTTCGAGGATCATCGAGGCCAAAGCCGGCGACAAGGTCAACGAACAGAAGCAGGAGATCGCCGTCGCGACCGCGATGGTGACGGCGAATTGCTGGAAGAACTGGCCTGATATGCCGCCGATAAACGCCGTCGGCACGAACACCGCGCACAGCACCAGCGCAATCGAGATCAACGCGCCGCCGACCTCGTTCATGGTCAGCAGCGCCGCGTCACGTCGGGTCTTTCCTTCGGCGAGATGCCGCTCGACATTCTCCACCACGACAATGGCGTCGTCGACCACGATCCCGACAGCGAGCACCAACCCGAACAGCGTCAGATTGTTGATCGAAAAGCCGAGCGCCGCCATCACCGCAAAAGTACCCACCAGCGACACCGGGATGGCGATAATCGGAATGATCGCCGGCCGCCAGCCCTGCAGGAACACCAGCACGACGATCACGACCAGCACCATCGCCTCGTAGATCGTCTTGATCAGCTCGCTGACTGACTGTGCGATGAATTCAGTCGGATTATAGCCGATATTATATTCGAGACCTTTCGGGAAATCGGCTTTCAGCTTGACCATCGTATCGGCGATGGCTTTCGCCGTGGAGAGCGCATTCGATCCCGGCCGCTGCGAGACCGCGAGCGCCACCGCCGGCTTTTTCAGAAGGAAGCTGTTGGTCGCATAGGACAGCGCGCCAAGTTCGATCCGCGCAACGTCGTGCAATCGCACAGTGCGGCCGTCACTGCCTGCCTTGATGACGATGTTGCCGAATTCGGACTGATCCTTGAGACGACCGGTAAAGGTCAGGTTCGGCGAAAAGGCACGGTCGGAGATCGGCGGCTCCGCGATCTGGCCACCGGCGATCTGGATGTTCTGCGCGCGGATGGCCGTGATGACGTCGCCCGCGGTCATGCCGAGATTGGCGATCTTGTCGGGATCGAGCCACAGCCTCATCGAGTAATCACGTGCACCGAATATCTGGATATCGCCGACACCATTGAGCCTCAACAACTGGTCGCGCACCTGGCGCAGCGCATAGTTGGAGATATAGAGCTGGTCGTAGGTGTCGTCGGGCGATAGCATGAACACAACCATCATCAGGTCGGGACTGTTCTTGCGGGTGACGACACCGTTGCGCTGGACTTCCTCAGGCAGACGCGGCTGGGCGATGGCAACGCGGTTCTGCACCAGCACCTGCGCCTTATCGAGGTCAGTGCCGAGCTTGAAAGTGACGGTGATGTTGAGCTGGCCGTTCGAGGTCGCCTGGCTGTATAGATACAGCATGTCCTCGACGCCATTGATCTCCTGCTCGATCGGCGTCGCCACCGTCTCGGATACGGTCTGCGCGGACGCACCCGGATACTGCGTTGTGATCACGACCGTGGGCGGCGCAACTTCCGGATATTCCGACACCGGCAACGTGGTGTAAGCGAGTGCACCGACGATGATCAGCACGATGGACAGCACCATCGCGAGGATCGGACGATTGACGGACAGGCTGCCCAGATTCATGGCTTGGCGCCGGCAGCTGGAGTAGCAGGCTTGGCGTCCGCCATCTTTGGCGACACCTTGGCGCCGATCCGCGCCCGCTGCAGCCCGTCAACGATCACCCGATCATCGCGTTTCAGACCCTCTCTGATGACCCGCAACCCGTCATCGAGCGGCCCCAGAACCACCGGTCGCGCTTCAACCGTGTCGTCGGCCTTCACCACCATCACGATCTTGCGCGACTGATCGGTCGCAATAGCCGTGTCGGGCACCAGCAGCGCGTCATATTCGCCGCTGGCGATGACACGCAGGCGGGCGAACTGGCCGGGCAGAATCGAGAGGTCTTTATTTTCAACGATGGCGCGGCCGCGGAGCGTGCCAGTGCCGACATCGAGGCGATTGTCGAGGAAGTCCATCTTGCCTTCGCGCGACGGCTTGGTATCACCGGTCAGTGTTATCTGCACCGGATTGGGCGTATCCCGCGAACTTGGTCGCCTGCCCTCGAACCACAGCCGGCTGTTCCGCTGATAGATCGACTCGTCCATGTCGAAATACAGATAGATCGGCGCCATCGACACGATCGAGGTCAGCACCGTCGCACCGCTGTCGCTGCCCTGCACGAGATTACCGACGCTGATCAGATGCCGGCTGACGCGGCCATCGATAGGCGCAACAACCTTGGTATATTCGAGATTGAGCTTGGCCAGTTTCAAGGCGCCTTCGGCCTGCAAAACCGCAGCCTGCGCCGCCGCGAGCTGCTGGTTTCGCTGATCGACGATGTTTTCGGAGATCGCCTGGGTCTTGATCAGCGTTGTGGCGCGCTCAAGTTCTTTCTCTGCCAGAACGACCTTGGCCTTGGCATCGTCGAGCTGCCCCTGCGCCTGCTCTGCCGTCGCCTCGTATTGCCGCGGATCGATCTCGTAGAGCACATCGCCGGTCTTGACGACGGCGCCGTCGACAAAGGTCACCTTGGTGACAAAACCGGTGACGCGGGCGCGCACCTGCACCTGATCGACGGCATCGAAGCGACCGGTGAATTCATCCCAGTCAGTTGTCATCCGCTTGACGGGATTGGCAACCGTGACCGGTGGCGCCGGCGGTGCCGCTACCTCCTCCTTCTTGCCGCAACCTGCGAGAAGCAGAAGTACGATGACGGACGAGACGGCAGGAAAGATCGATCTGAAGCAAATCAACACAAATGCCCCCAGCGAAACAAACTGACCAAAATCAATGGTACATGAAAATTGCGACACGTCGAATTTTTTGACGGCGGCGATCACAATCCCAAGTTGGGCAGCAGTTGTGGGCCTCCGCCGCGTCACACAATGCGCCGAGACCGCACAAAAGTTTGATAAATGAGGCCGCGAATGAGGGGAAAGCGACCTCCGCTGCCATTTGCCCCACCTGGAATTAGCCCATCGCCGTGATTCCAACGGGATGAGCCCATGTGTCGCCTCGGGCTTGCACCATGGCGGGATCCCGCCGGATCGACTAGATTTGCGTTTCCATCACCAGAAGGAACCAAGGTGTTATCTCTCGAACTCGGGATCGTTGCGGTCCTGATCGTCGTCAACGGCCTGCTCGCAATGTCGGAGCTGGCGATCGTATCCTCCCGTCCTGCCCGCCTCGCCGCTTTGGTTGAAAAAGGCGTGACAGGTTCACGCCGCGCACTGACGCTGGCCTCCGATCCGGGCAAGTTCCTCTCCACCGTACAAATCGGTATCACGCTGATCGGTGTCCTGTCGGGCGCCTTCTCAGGTGCGACGCTGGGCCAGCGTCTCACGGTACTGTTGCTTGACCTTGGCGTGTCAAAAGGCCTCGCCGATACGCTCGGCGTCGGCATCGTCGTATCGATCATTACTTACGCCTCGCTGATCATCGGCGAACTCGTGCCCAAGCAGATCGCGTTGCGCGATCCCGAGGCCGTGGCGGTGCGCGTTGCGCCCGCCATGGTGCTGCTCGCAAAAATCTCGCTGCCGCTGGTGTGGCTGCTTGACCGCTCCGGCAAGGCGATCCTGTTCCTACTTGGGCAGCGCGGAGAAGCCGAGGAGAAGGTCAGCGAAGACGAAATCCGCACGCTCGTGACCGAAGCGGAAACCGCCGGCGTGCTTGAGCCCGGCGAAAAGGAAATGATCGCAGGCGTGATGCGCCTCGGCGACCTGCCCGTCGGTGCCGTCATGACGCCGCGCCATGAAGTGGCGATGATCGATCTTGCCGATCCCATCGAGACCATCCAGGCCGAACTCGCCGGCAGCTCGCATTCGCGCTTTGCGGTGTTCGATGGCGATGGCGATTCCGCCATCGGCATCGTGCAGGCCAAGGATCTGCTCGATGTGTATTTGAGCGGCAAGACGCCGGACATCCGCGCGCTGGTGCGCGAGGCGCCGGTCATCCCCGACACCGTCGATGCGCGCGACGTAGTGGCGATCCTGCGTGACTCGCCATTCCATATCGGCCTCGTACATGACGAATACGGCGTATTCCAGGGCGTGGTGACATCGGCGGATATTCTGGAGTCGATAGTCGGCGCCTTCCACACCGAGGAAGGCCCGGCCGAGGTCGCCTTCCACAAACGCGAGGACGGCTCCTACCTCATCTCGGGCTGGATGCCCGCGGTGGAGTTCGCTGCCCTGCTCGGCATCGAATTGCCCGCGCAGTCGCGCCCCTATCAGACCTTCGCCGGCTTCCTGCTGCAGGAATTCGGCTAGATTCCCGAGGTCGGCGACGAGATCGTCTCGCATGCCTGGCGGTTCGAGGTCATGGACCTCGACAGCCGTCGCATCGACAAGGTGCTGGCGAGCCGCGTCAAGGAAGAAGCGCTGGGGTAAATTGATCCCAGCGCTTCGCGTATCGGGTATCAGGTCGTGAACAGTGGCCGCAGCGAGCGGATATCCTTGACCTTCTCCAGATTGTTGATCTGATCGATCAGCTTCTTCGCCTTTTCGGCCCCGAGAACCGGCGCGATGAGATCGCGTGTCTTCGCACTCACCGCATCAGTGCTCAGCGGATTTTCCTTGGTGCCGGGCGGAAACTTGGTGAAGTGCTCCACCTTCTTGCCATCCATCATCTCCACCTCGACGATGGCGCCGCGCGGCGCGGCAGGGTCCATCAGAGCCTTATCGCCGACCACGGTTACCTTGGCGCGCTGCTCAAGGATCTTGGAATCCTTCATCAGTGCCTGGTCATGGCTGTCGACGAACGACACGGCACCCTTGACGAGTGCGACCGCCACCAGATGCGGGCAGTTGACGTCGGGCATCGCGCTGGTGCCGACGATCCCTGTCGCATCGGTCGGGATCTTGACAAGGATGCTCTTCACATTGCCAGGCGTCAGGCCATTCTGCTTGCGCAGGGTCAGGATGGCGTCGAGAGGCGACTGGATGGGATAGCCGACCGAGAATGTCTTGATCGCCGTTTCAGTGACGTAGAAGCGGCTGCCGAGACCGGCGAGCATCTCTTCCGGCTTCGGATCCGTGGACAGCGCAATGAACAGGTTATGCGTGCCATCGAGGACGTCATGAACGCCGGTCAAACCGGCCTGAACCATGGTCACGGCGGTCAGGCCGTTGCGGGCGCCCATGCCCGCGAAGTCGAAAGCCTTCTCGACGTGATCCTCGTCCTTCACCCAGCTCCACAGACCAGCCACCTGCTGCGAGGAATAGGAGATCGCATAACGCATACCCTTCTCGTCCAGCCGGGCCAGCGACGCCGCTGCACCAAGAGAACCGAAGGTGGAGCTGGTCCCCTCCGCACTGCGATGCGAACCACGGACGAGATCCGGTCCAAGCGCCATCAGCAGCCGGCAAGTGAGATCATATCCGAGCGTCACGGCCCGAATGAATTCGATGCCCGACCGGCCACCTTCCTTTTCCGCCATCGCCAGCGCGGACGGCACGACAGCGCTTCCCGGATGCGCCTTGGTGACCGGCTCGAAATCATCGGTCTCGTCTGCATGCGCGCACATGGCATTGGCCAGCGCGGCGTTGACGGCGGTAGTGCGGAAACTGGATCCGATCACCGACGCCTGCTGTTCGCCGCCGAGCCCGCGAACATATTTCAGGGCCATCTCGCCCGGATGCATCCGCGCGCCGGAGACCATCGCGCCGAAGGTATCGAGGATGCGGTGTTTGCATTCCGTCATCACCACATCAGGAAGCGCCTTGTCGCGCGCCGAGACCATGTAGCGCGCAAGACGCCCGGTGACATCCGCACCTGCCGCGGCAGCCTTCGCATCTGCCGCTGCAGCGTTGCGAATGATGGGCGGCGAAAGCGTCAATGCGGCGAGAGCACTGGCGGACTGAAGAACGCGACGGCGTGACGGCGTACGGCGCTGGGGCATGTGAACCTTTGACGATGAAGGTGGATTGGTTGACCAATTCGAGGCAACGACGCCTCACACGACGCATATTCCGGAACGCGGTATTCCGGTAGACGCACCTACGTCACTGCACCAATGACGTAAGCGTATGGATAAGACAAAATTTACTAAGCGCCTGACTTTGCGCCTGCCCGAGCGATGTCACCTGCGCTGGCCAGGCTTTCGACTTTCCAGCACAGATCCATCACCTTTGCCGCCTGTTTGTGCGGCAGGATTCCTTCAGCGAGATCCTTGAACTTGCGTTCGAGATCGGCATCGCTCATGGGCTTCTCAAGGCTGCCAATGGCGTGCTCGATCCGCTTCTTGAGCACGCGCCCGTCATTCAACTCGACGGACATCTCGACCTGTTCCGGCTTGATCGATTGATCGACAGTCGGAACGACTTTGCCGCGCAATTCGATCGTCTTCGCGTCGCGCACCGCCCCATCGCTGAACTGCTTCTCGCCGCCGGCGCCTTCGATAAAGGCGATGGCAACCGCATGATAGACGCTGAATTTTCCTTCGAGCCCCTCCTTGGGTGTCTTCTTGCCGGTAAGCTCGAGCACCAGCGGATGAACCTTCACGTCGACCTGTTTGATCATATCCGGCGTCAGCTTGTTCTCATTCCTGAGCTGGATCGCCGCGTCGATCAGCGGATGCAGGACGATGCCGCAGGCAAACGGCTTGTAGGTGTTGAGCGCTGACTCGTAACGCTTGCCGAGCCCCTCGGTGATCTCGGCATAGTCCTGCTTGGTGCTGATGGCATTGGCCCAGCCGCGCTTGGCCTCGATCATGCCATCGGAGCTGGTGTAATTCTTTGACGCAAGGATAGCGGCAAAGATGCCGTTGCTGGCAGCACGGCCGGGATTGAAGCTCTTGTTCATCGAACCGAAGGACTCCCGCAGGCCCACAGGCTGCGAGGCCGCGAGCCCCAGCGCCCAGATCATCTGCTGTTCGTTGAGACCGAGCAGCTTGCCAGCCGCGGCGGCCGAGCCAAATACGCCAGCGGTGCCGGTGATGTGCCAGCCAACGTCATAGTGGTTCGGATAAACGGCATTGCCGATCCGGCATTCGGTCTCGATACCGAGCACCAGCGCATTGAGGAAATCCTTGCCGGACACCGGCTTCATTTCCGCAATCGCCAGAATCGCAGATGCGACTGGACCAGCCGGATGAATGATCGTCTTCAGATGGGTGTCGTCATAATCGAAGATGTGACTTGAGACACCATTGATGAAAGCGGCGTTCATGATGTCGAAGCGTTCGTTGCGCCCGAACAGCGAGGCCTTCGCCGGACCGGAGAATGGCACCAGCGCCGACGCCGCGATGTCCACCGTCTGATGATGCGAACCGCCAATGGCGACACCGACCCAGTTCAACAGCGTGCGCACGCCTTCCTTGCGAACATTAGCCGGAAGGTCATCGTATTTGGCATTGACGATGTAATGCGCGAGAATCTGCGTCACATGCGGCGGAGCAACCGATGCGACCTTCTTCGGCGCCTCACTGGCAGCTGGCTCTGCAGCCAAGACACCACGCCCCGCTGCAGCCAGAGCCGGGAGCGCAGCAGCTGCCTGCAAGATGGTCCTGCGATTGGTGTACGCCATGGGATTTTCTCCGAACTATCATTCTTCGCGCGATCGACGCGCCGCTTCGTCGGGCTGCGGCGATACGCCTATTACAATTCGATAGCAAGCAGTTCGAATTCAGGCGACCTTACGGATTTGCAATATATGCACGAGATAGCGCTATTATCCCGAATTTCTCATTTGTTTCATAAATTCACCCCCACTAGCCTTGATGCGGTCTGTTTCCGTTGCACGTCATGCGCGCTCTGGATTCCAACAAATAACTTTCAGGGTGAAACGCTGCAGAGATTTATCATCCGGCCATGAGCGCTGCTCGCATTCCCTCAGAGACATATATCGTTTAGACAGCCAACAAATTTGCAGGTGCCGCTCTACGGCGACACATGCACCGACGATTCACGTCTGGTGCATGCCGCAGCGCATGCAGACGCAAGGAGATTAAATGCACCGACGTGACGTTCTGGCCGCGATGGCATCACTTGGCCTCACAAATGTGATTGGAAGCCGAATAGCGCAGGCTGCCGACGAACCCGCAATCCCCACCATTGCAGGCCCCGATCTCAATACAATTCCTCCAAAATTCCGCGCGCCCGCCGGAAGCGTCGATACACATACACACATCTTTGGCCCTGCCGCGGTGTATCCATTCTCGCCCAAGCGCCCCTACTCGCCGCCTGACGCTCCGCTTGAGATGTTTCGCAAGCTGCATGAAGCGATCGGCGTCGAACGCGCCGTCATCGTCAATGCGACCGTCCATGGGTTTGACAACCGCGTGGTGATCGACGCGATCGCGCAGAGCGGCGGCAAGTACAGGGGCGTCGCCAATGTGAACGACAGCATGTCGGAAGCCGATCTCATGGCGCTCGACAAAGGCGGCATCCGCGCCTGCCGCTTCGCCTTCCTCAAACGACTTGGCGGCGTCGGCGACATGAAGGTCTTCCGTACGCTGGTCGACCGCGTCGCCGCCATCGGCTGGCATGTGGACATTTATCTCGAAGCCGGCACAGTCCGTGAGTTCGTGCCGATCCTGAAAGCGCTCCCGGTGACTTACGTGATCGATCACATGGGGACGATCAGCGCCGCCAAGGGCCTCGACGATCCCGAATTCAAGGCACTGCTCGATCTGCAGGCCAGCGACGATAAGTGCTGGATGAAAATTACAGGTCTCGAACGCGCCTCGGCTGGCGCAGCGCCATTCCATGACTCCGTGCTGTTCGCGAAGCAGTTGATCGACAATGCGCCGGACCGCGTGTTGTGGGGCACCGACTGGCCGCATCCGAATGTCAAGATCATGCCCAATGACGGCACGTTGGTGGATCTGATCCCGCTTTACGCGCCGGATCCTGCGGTTCAACGCAAACTGCTGGTGACCAACCCAGAGAAGCTGTTCAAGTTCGCGCCGGTGACGTAATTGCCGCGGCCCATCTGGCGCCGAGATCTGCAGCCCTCGTGGTGAGGACGCGCCCTTTGCGCTCGTCTCGAACCATGGGCTTGTTGACACCAACCTTACCGCCGTCCTTCGAAACGTCGCGCAAGAACGCGGTTCCTCAGGATGAGGCCGTCCTTTGATCGGCGAGTTGGATCCCTAGAGCAGCCCCAGCACCACATCTGCCGGCCGGCACAATCGCGTGCCCTTCGGCGTCTCGACGATGGGTCGGTTCATCAGGATCGGATGCGCGATGATCGCGTCGATCAGGGCGTCATCGCCGAGCGCGGGATCAGCAAGCCCAAGCTCGCCATAGACACCTTCCTTCTCGCGCAGCAGTTCACGAGCGCCGCCTATGGCATTCGCTAACACTTGGAGCCGATCACGATCCAGCGATGTCTTGAGATAGTCGATTACCACCGGCTCAATCCCACTCTGCCGGATCATCGCGAGCGTATTGCGCGATGTCCCGCAGGAAGGATTGTGGAAGATGGTGACCGCCATAGCGCGCGAGGTTACTCGATCACCCGGCCGAACTTGTTCGACTTCGGCAGGCCGGTCGCGAGACGACCGGCGTCCGCACGGTTGCCGCGCCAGTCGGCTAGTTCCTTCCAGGTCAGACGATGCTCGCGGTCGGACGAATCCTTCCAGGTCAGGCCTTCCTTGGCCACGAAAGTGGCGACGTCCGACAGGCCTGCGCTGGTGTATTTCTGGAGCCGCACGCCGCGGCCACGCGCCATCTCCGGCACCTGATCGAGCGGGAAGATCACCATCTTGTGGTTGTTGCCGATGACCGCGACCTGATCGCTGCCTTCGCCGACCACCGTCAGCACGCGCGCCTCGTTGGGCATCTCGACATTCAGCACCTGCTTGCCCTTGCGGGTGGTGCCGACGCAGTCATCCTCATTGACGAGGAAGCCCTGCCCGTCGTGGCTGGCGATCAGGAACTTGCGGCCGCCCTTATGCACGAACATCGAGACGATGGCGGCGTCGCCTTCCATGTCGATGAACAGGCGGATCGGCTCGCCATGGCCGCGACCGCCCGGCAGCTTCGACACGTCGAGCGAATAGAACCGGCCATTGGTGGCCAGCAGCATCAGCTTCGACGTGGTCTCGGCGAAGAACGCCTTGTCGAGCTTGTCGTCGGTCTTGAAGGTCAGGTTTGAGAGATCTGCGACCTGGCCCTTCAGCGTGCGGACCCAGCCCTTCTCGGAAATCACGACCGTGACGGGCTCGCGCTCGACCAGTGACTCTTCGAGGGCAGCGAGATCGTGCTCCGGCGCGTCGGCAAACACCGTGCGGCGCTTGCCGAGCGGCGTCTTCGGCCCGAAGATGTCGCGCACCTTGCGGACCTGCTCGCCGACCTTGGCCCACTGCTCGGTCTCGGACTTCAGGATCGCGTTGATGCCCTTGAGCTCTGCGCGGAGTTCCTTGTCTTCCTTCTTGATCTCGAACTCTTCGAGCTTGCGCAGGCTGCGCAGCCGCATGTTCAGGATCGACTCGGCCTGCAATTCGGTCAGGCTGAACGCCTTCATCAAAGCCGGTTTCGGCTCATCCTCGGTGCGGATGATCCTGATCACCTCATCGATGTTGAGATAGGCGATCAGGTAACCGCCGAGCACTTCCAGCCGATGCTCGATCTGGTTCTTGCGGAAGTTGGAGCGGCGCAGCAGCACGTCGCGCAGATGGTCGAGCCATTCGCGCAGGCATTCGGCAAGGCCGAGCACCTTGGGGATGCGCCCCTTCACCAGCACGTTGAGATTCAGCGGAATCTTGCTTTCGAGCTCGGTGAGCTTGAACAGCGACTCCATCACCAGACCGGCATCGACATTGCGTGTCTTCGGTTCGATGACGACGCGGATGTCCTCGGCAGACTCGTCGCGGATATCGCCGATCAGCGGCAGCTTCTTGTCGTTGAGCAGCTCGGCGATCTTCTCGATCAACCGCGACTTCTGCACCAACCATGGAATCTCGGTGACCACGACATTCCAGGCGCCACGGACGCCCTCTTCCACATGCCACTTGGCGCGGGTGCGGAACGAGCCGCGCCCGGTCATATAGGCCTCGGCGATGCTTTCCTTGGAATCGACGATGATGCCGCCGGTCGGGAAATCCGGTCCTTTCACCCAGCGCATCAGCGATTTCGATTTGGCGTCGGGCTTGTCGATCAGATGCAGCGCGGCGTCGCAGAGTTCGGCGACGTTGTGCGGCGGGATCGAGGTGGCCATGCCGACCGCGATGCCCTGCGCGCCATTGGCCAACAGGTTCGGGAAACCGCCCGGCAGCACTGCGGGCTCTTTGGTCTGGCCGTCATAATTCGGGCGCAGCTCGACCGCGTCCTCGTCGATCCCTTCGAGCAGCAACCGCGCCACATCGGTCATGCGGGCTTCGGTGTAACGATAGGCCGCAGCACTATCGCCGTCGATATTGCCGAAATTGCCCTGGCCGTCGACCAGCGGATAGCGTGACGAGAAATCCTGCGCGAGGCGCACCAGCGCGTCATAGATCGACTGGTCACCATGCGGATGGAACGAGCCCATCACGTCGCCGACGATCTTGGCGGACTTCTTGAACGGCGTGCCCGGATCGAGCCGCAGCAGGCGCATGCCATAGAGGATGCGGCGGTGAACCGGCTTCAACCCGTCTCGCGCATCCGGCAGCGCCCGGTGCATAATTGTTGACAGCGCATAAGCGAGATAGCGCTCCTCGAGCGCGTCCCGCAGCTGCACTTCGTGAATTTCAGCCGGCTCCGGCGGAATCAGTCTTTTTCCCATGGCGAGGGGTTAGCGCCTCCCGGCGAATCGGGCAAGAAATGAATCATGCACCACCGATCAAGTTCCATCGATATCGGGGCGGCCTTGCCCGGGAAGGCCGCCCACGTCGTTCCGACAACCATGAGGCGTTCGATAGATGGCGGCTCCAAGCTCCGCCCGGACGCCCCCTTCCGGAGACTATTTGGCTTTCTGGATGGAGGTCACGACGATCTGACCATCGACGCGACCGGCATTGAACGTCACCTTGTCGCCCACCTTGACCGATTTCAGCATCGCCGGGTCCTTGACGCGAAACACCATGGTCATGCCCTCGTCCATATCGAGGCTCTTGATCGGACCGTGCTTCAGCGTGATCTTGCCCGCCGCTTCATCGATTTTCTTCACTTCTCCGCGCACCGCAGCGTCCTGCGCGGCCGCCACGACGCCGGACATTGAGAGCGCGACAAACGCGACAAGCGCGATAAATCCATTGGTCTTCATCATGCATTCCTTTGCTTCAGATTGAGTCGTTCGCATCGGCTATTTCACGACGACCTTGCCGGTCATGCCCAATTCACGATGCGTCGGGATCAAGCACGAATATTCGAACGTCCCTGCCTTCGAGAACTTCCACAGGATTTCCCCGGACTTCTTGGCCGCAAGACGCAAGCCGTTGGGCTCGTCATGCTCCATATCGGGATTTTTCTTCATCGCTTCGCCGTGCTTCAGATTCTCTGCCGTGGTCGCCAGCAGGAATTCATGTGCTTCAGTCCCCGCGTTACGGATCACGAAGCGAATCTGTTCGCCGCGCTTGACCTCAATGACCGCAGGCGAATAATCCATCTCGTTCATGCTGACGACGATCTCGCGCGCCGGCTTCTTGGGATCGCCGGGTTCGCCGGCCGAATATCCTCCGTGCTTGTCGTGGGCCGCAGCAGCAGCCGAGTAAGCCATCGCGACCAGCATGACGCCGCCGCCAATGTATTTCCGGGTCTTGTTCATTTCAGTTTCCATGGTGCTTGTTGTCCGTGATGACGATGTGCAGTCCTGGCCCTACATTCCCTTCATTTTCATGCCCTTCTTCATGTCCATCGGCTTCGATCCCTGGCCTTTGATGGTGTTGCCCTTCACACCCGTCTGTCGTGGAGCCTCGCTCTGCGGCGCCTCGATCTCATAGGCCACCGTGCCCTTCGGGAAATCGTAAGGACCGGGATCGCGGTAATCGTCGCGCGCGAGTCCGTCCCGCACCTTCATGACGCTGAACATGCCGCCCATCTCGATCGGACCGAACTGACCTGATCCCGTCATCATCGGCAGTGTGTTGTCTGGCGCCGGCATCTCCATCTCGCCCATGGCGCCGCCGGTGGATCCCATCACCATCGCATCCGGCGCGAGCTTGCCGACTGCCTTCGCCAGATCCTTTTTGGAGACACCGATCAGGTTTCTGACGTCGTGACCCATCGCATTCATGGTGTGATGCGACTTGTGGCAGTGGAACGCCCAGTCGCCGGGATTGTCGGCGACAAAATCGAATGCGCGGATCGCCCCCACCGGCACGTCAGTGGTGACTTCCGGCCATTGCGCGCTGTCAGGCACCCATCCGCCATCCGTGCAACTGACCGCAAACTTGTGGCCGTGCAGATGGATCGGATGATTGGTCATCGTGAGATTGCCGACCCGTATCCGCACGCGATCGCCGAGCCGAACCGGCAACGGATCGATGCCGGGAAAGACGCGGCTGTTCCACGCCCACATATTGAAGTCGGTCATCTCGTTGACCTTCGGCAGATAGGTGCCGGGATCGATGAGATAGCTGCTCATGATGAAGACGAAATCGCGATCGACGGGCCGGAAGCTGTTGTCGCGGGGATGCACGACCATCATCCCCATCATGCCCATCGCCATCTGGACCATCTCGTCCGAATGCGGGTGATACATGAACGTGCCGCTATGCTTCATCTCGAATTCGTAGACGAAGGTCTTGCCGGGCTTGATATGCGGCTGGCTCAGTCCGCCGACGCCGTCCATGCCACTCGGCAGGATCACGCCGTGCCAATGCACGGTGGTGTGCTCCGGCAGTTTGTTGGTAACGAAGATGCGAACCTTGTCCCCTTCGACGGTTTCGATCGTCGGCCCGGGCGACTGGCCGTTGTAACCCCAGAGATAGGCCTTCATGCCGTCGGCAAATTCGCGCTCGACGGGCTCGGCGACGAGATGGAATTCCTTCCAGTCGCCATTCATACGCCACGGCAATGTCCAGCCGTTGAGCGTAACCACCGGATTGTAGTCGGGCCCGCTCGACGGATGCAGCGGTGGCTGCATTGTTACTTTGTCCATCGTGGGCGCTTCGGGAATATTCGCCGCCTGGACGCGGCCGGTGACCGCAGCAGCGCTAGCGAGCGCTGTGGCGGTGCCGAGAAAATTTCGTCGGGACAACATGGTTTTCTCCATTTCAGTGCCCTCCTCCACTGGACGCCTGCGCGGCCGTCGCGGATCTTGTTTCGGATGATGGTTCGCCGCGGCCACCACCATTGATCGCGCTTTGCAGTTCGGACTGCGCGAGCCAGAAATTGCGCTTGGCTTCAATGGCGGCGCGCAGCGCCGCGATGCGTTGGCGGGCCTCGGTCAGCAGCGCGAATACATCGACCTGCATGCTGCTGAAGCGCAGTTGCATCTCGTCCGAGATGATCTTGCGCAGCGGCAGTACCTCGCGCTGGTAGTGACCGGCGATATCGTAGGTCGAGCGATAGACCCTGAAGGCATCGCGCGCTTCCGAGCGGATATTCACGGCCTTCTCGGTCAACAGGTTGAAGGCCTGATTGTAGGTCTCTGCCGCCTGTCGAACGCGCACTTCACCACCGTCAAAGATCGGAATCTGAAATTGCACGTCGAAGCCGCGTTCGCGGAACGGCGCCCCCTCCGGATCGCGCGTCCTGCGGTCGATACCGGCGACGTCGAGCAACGTCACGAACCGGCTTGCTTCAGTGAGGTTCAGCGACTTGGCGAGAGCGGCGAGTTCAATGCGGGCGATCTGCAGGTCAATGCGGTGTGCAACAGCATCGACCTCGATGCGCGGCAACGACAGCGGCTGGCGCGGCGGTACTGGAAGTTTTTGCGGCAGTCTGATGCCGATGTCGCCGTCCCAGAGACCGAGCAGACGGATCAAACGCTCGCGCGAACTCGTGGCCTCTTGGCGGAGCGTTGCGAGATCGGCGGTCGTCTCCGCGTAGAATACCTGCTCACGGGCTTGGTCGAGCCTGTTCAGCGACCCGGTCTCGCCCAGCTTCTGCGCGAGTTGCGCTGTAGCTTCCGCCGTCGACTTGGCGTCCGTCAGCAGGCCGACAAGTTCGTTGGCAGCGACGGCGCGGTAGTAAGTGCGTCTGACGTCAGCGGCAAGCCGCAGCGTCTCTGCAGCCGCACGCAATTGCGCTTTCTGGAATCGCTGACGGGCGATCTCGGAGCGGAACGGCAGTGTCGCCAGCGCCAAAATATCGCCGACGACCTGTCGCTCGATCTCCAGCGCTCCGTTTCCGGAAATGCGCGAGATCGAGAATGTCGGATTGGGCGGCAGGCTGTCACCGACGAAATCCGTTTCCGCAAGCGCCAATTCATTATACGCAGCCTGCAGGCCGCGATTGCCGAGCAACGCGATCTGCACCGTGCTGTCGACTGTCAGTGGCCGCCGCAGCAGGGCTTTGACGGTTGCATCGGCACGTTGTGCGTCATCGGGCGTCCGGATCGTAATCACGTCCTTGTTGATGGTCTCGCTTGCGACCCCGGCGACGACGCCCATACCGCCATCAGGCGAGAACGATGCACATCCCGCCAGCAACAGCGTCGACAGCAGCGTAATGCCGGCTGCAGACCTTGAACCGAACTGGCGCGCATGCGTGCGCGACGTGTGATGCTTGTTGAACATGAGTGCCCCCTACCGGCCAGATTTCGGCACAGGAGCGACGCGGTCGTTCTGCTCCCGCCATGCCGACGGGGCAACCGGCCGGAGGCTGCTGTAAGGAGCCACCGTGGAGCGATAGCCGACACCAGCGACCTTGGCGCCGGGATCTGCCGGATCGGCGCCAGCCAACGGCACGGTCGTTGGCATGCAGCCACCGAGCGACATACTGGCAGCGGTCGTCGCTGCAAGGATTCCCAATCTGATATCGAATAGCTTCCCGGCCACCGAACAAACGGCGGCGAGCTTCGCCCCAAGCTGCGCAAGCATGTTATTTTCCTGAAATGACGATGGATCACAGGCGCGCGTGCCCTTAACGGGCGCGGCACCGCGTCGATACGATCAGGTCAGGAAATCGGAGGGCGGTAGAGCCGGGCGGGCGTGCTGTCGGTGACCGCGCGATAGCCTTCGGTGACACGAAGGACCGTCGGCACCGAAGGGGTCACTATGTCAGTCAGCGGTGCCGGCAGCGCGGAAATACACATCAGGCCGCAGCATGGACCGTTCGGTGAATGCGGGACTTTCTGCGAACCGGAGGCATCGTCAATCGCCGTCAATGCGTGGTCGCCATCAGCGTGTGCGGCTGATGCGTGCGCGACAGAATGATCGTGCGCGTGACCATCCCCATGCATGTGCGCAGACGCGCTGCTGTTAACATGAACCATGCCGGTCATATGACTTTCGCCAGTCAGGCACGGCGCGACCGGGTGCTGTCCCGGCAAGGCAAAGGAGATCGTCGGCGCCAGCACACACAACAGATAGACCAGGGCGACAAACCACCCTGCTCTCAGCCGCTGCACTCTGGTCAGACGAACCAGCATCTGGACGCGATATCTTCCTATCAACCCGTCAACACGCGGAACATAGACGCGAATCCGGCATTCGCCAATGTCGAACTTGCCTCAGGACGATGAGATTCGCGCGAGGTGCCGCGTCACCGCGTTGATGAACCCTTCGCGGGCGTCGGAATGACCCTGCCCACGCGGTCCCAGTACGTTGCGGAGCAGGAAGCGCCCGGTCAGGTCGAAGCCGTCCTGCAGGTCGCGGTCGGAGATGCTGTTTTGGCCGTCTTCACTCTTGCGCAGGAATGACGGCAACCGCATCAGCCGGTCGCGATACGGTTCGCCCGCGGTCCGGGACACTGCGTTGCCAGATTTGGGTGACACGTAAATCAGGTCAGAGGTCACGCCGGTGGCGGCGCAATTCTCCAGATCGAGGCCGAAGCCGAGTTCGGTCAGCATCGCCAGCTCAAACCGGATCACATGGAGCGCGGCTTCGCCGACATCATCGAAGTCATCCAGGATGCGCTCCAGCGTCTCGTAGATGTCTTCATGCGGATCGCGCTCCGGCAGCAGCCGCGCCAGCGACGCGAGATGGGTGATGCCGTAGACCGCATGGGACGAACCCAGCAGCGTCGCGGCACGCATCAACGTGCCTTCCATCAGGTAATAGCCGAGCTGTTCGTCCAGCCGCGCCCGCCATATCGCCTGCACGCTATTGCCGGGCTGCAGCAGCGGTCGCATCTTCGATCCCGCACCACCGCGCACCAGGCCGAGATGACGGCCATGGCTACGGGTCAGCAGTTCGACGATGGCGCTGGATTCGCCATGCCGCCGCACGCCCAGGATGATGCCCTCGTCGGTCCATTCCATGGGGGCAGGTTACAGGAATTCGGCAGCCGCCGCAGTAAATGCGATCAGGCCTTGAACCACGTTTTCGCGTCGCCAGTGAAGGCGCAATATAGTCCGAGGCCGGTCAGGATGCATGACACGATCTCGATCGCACTGTCGAACTGCAGTCCGTACAGGCCAAGCACCTGAAACAGCGACAATACCGAGAACGCCAGCGACACCACCAGCACCCAGCGCGGCCAGCCTTTGCGGCGATAGGCGGCGAGCCACACGAGCCAGACGAAGAACAACAGCATGCAGGCGGCGACCAGATTCGCCGCCATGATGGTGCTCTCGGACATCGTGAGGTCAGGCGTGCGGTCCTGGAACGCGATCGACAGCGCGTCGAGGATCAGCGACATGTAGAGCAGGACTTCGAAATAGAAGACGTTCTTCGGAAGGTTGGCGGGAGCGGTCATCTTGTCGGCTGCACTTCCATCATCGCTCCTCGATCACTCGTGAGGAAATTCGAGGCCCATTTCGCGATAACGATTGGGATCGTCGCCCCAGTTCTCGCGCACCTTCACGAACAGGAACAGATGCACGGGCGCACCCACGATCTCGGTCAGCTCCCTGCGCGAGTCCGCACCGATCTGCTTGATCGTCGCGCCGCCCTTGCCGAGCACGATCTTGCGCTGGCTTTCGCGCTCGACGAAAATCGTCTGCTCGATGCGGACCGACTTGTCCTTGCGCTCGGTCCAGCTATCGGTCTCCACCGTCGATTGATACGGCAGTTCCTGATGCAGCTGACGGAAGATCTTTTCGCGGGTGATTTCCGCCGCGAGATGCCGCATCGGCGCATCCGACATCTGGTCTTCGGGATAGTGATACGGGCCGGCGGGAACGTCGGCTGCGAGCCTGCGGCGCAGGTCGTCGACGCCGTCACCGGTCATCGCCGAGATCATGAAGGTCTCTTCGAACTTCAGCCGCTCATTGGCCATCTGCGCCAGCTTCAGCAGCTTTTCCTTGGAGACGATGTCGACCTTGTTGATGACAAGGATCCTCGGGTGATTGACGCTCGCAAGCTGCGCGAAGATCGCCTCGGCTTCCTCGTTGATGCCCGCTTTGGCATCGAGCAACACGCAGACGACGTCGGCATCATGCGCACCGCTCCATGCCGTCTTGACCATCGCCCGGTCGAGACGCCGCTTCGGCAGGAAGATGCCGGGCGTATCGACCAGAATGATCTGGGCGTGGTTCTCGATCACAATGCCGCGGATCAGCGCGCGCGTGGTCTGCACCTTGCGCGAGACGATGGTCACCTTGGAGCCGACCAGCGCATTGACCAGCGTCGACTTGCCGACATTGGGCGCGCCGATCAGCGCGACGAAGCCGCAGCGGGTCTCGGCTGGTGTCCCTTCGGATTCATGATCTGGTTCAGCATCGTTCACGACATTATCCTTCATTGCCGCCACTGCTGACGCCTTCACGCGCAATCATTGCCTGCGCCGCGGCCTTCTCGGCGGCGCGCTTGCTACCGCCCTCGCCTTCAGCCGGTGCAAAACCCTTCACATCCACCTCGATCCTGAAATGCGGATCGTGGTGCGGACCGGAGCGTTCGACCTCCCGATAGGCCGGTGTCGGCAGGCCGCGGCCCTGGGCCCATTCCTGCAGCACCGTCTTCGGATCGCGCAGCGGACGCACCGGCTTGCGCATACGCTCGGTCCAATTGCGCTGCACGAAACTTTCAGCAGCCGGATAGCCACCATCGAGGAAGATCGCGCCGATCACAGCTTCGCAGATATCGCCGAGGACCGACTTGCGCAACCGCTGACCGGCGCCGGCGCCGACCGTGCCGAGCTTGATACCCTCGAGGAGACCCAACAGCCGCGCGACGTCGGCGCATGCTTCCTTGCGGACGAGGTCGGCGAGCCGCTTCGACAACTCGCCTTCATCCGCATTCGGGAAAGCGCGAAACAACATGTCGGAGACCACGAGGCCAAGCACATGATCGCCAAGAAACTCGAGACGCTGGTAGCTCTCGGTCCGGCTGCGCTGCGACTTCAGGGCCGACACATGGGTGAAGGCCGTCGCCAGCAGCAGCGGGTCCTTGAAGCTGTGACCGATCCGCGTTTCGATCTCGGCCGCGGCCGCCTTGGCTGCCGCGCGCGACTTCTTCTTGCGGGCAGCCGCCGTCTCCGGCGTAGCCTCGGTGGTCGGGCTCAATTCGTCGGTTTTCGGCGCGGTATCGATGGGATTGTTGGAGTCGTCGGTCATCGCACGATAGAAAAAATTCGATTCCAGCGCACGGCGGTCGGCCAGCGCCAGATCTGCCAAGCATGTTCGCCTTCGGCGATCGAGAAGAAGATCATCTGCGCGCGGCCGACGAGATTCTCGAACGGCACATAGCCGACGGCCGACAGCACGCGGCTGTCCGTGGAATTGTCGCGGTTGTCGCCCATCATGAAGAAGTTGCCGGGCGGCACGGTGTAGACATTGGTGTTGTCGTAGAAGCCGTTGTCGACGCAATCGAGCGTCTCATAGGTGACGCCGTTCGGCAGGGTTTCCTTCCAGCGTTTCACCCGCGCCGTGGCATCGGAGCCGCACGGATCTTCGCCGACGAAGTCGCTCATGCGCTCGCGTTGCACCGGCTTCTCGTTGATGTAGAGCAGCCCCTCTTTCATCTGGACGCGGTCGCCGGGCAGCCCGATCACGCGCTTGATGTAATCGGTGGAGTCGTCCTTCGGCAGGCGGAACACCACGACGTCACCGCGCGACGGCTCGGAGCCGAAGACGCGGCCGGAGAAGATGTTCGGCGACAGCGGGATCGAAAAGTGGCTGTAGCCATAGGAATATTTCGAGACGAACAGGTAATCGCCGACCAGAAGCGTGGCCTTCATGGAGCCCGACGGGATGTTGAAGGGCTGGAACAGGAAGGTCCGGATCACCAGCGCGATCAGCAATGCGTTGATGACAACACGGATGGTCTCGCCGACGCCGCTTTCAGTCTTCGTCCCGGATGTCACGCTCATCGCTTTCCCGATTCCCGCAGCGTCGCCGCGCGGCTGATAGCGCATTTTGGGGCAAAGCGGCGGCGCGCCTCGCACGAAAAATGCATTAGATTCATATAATTACGGCAAAGTCCTGCAAATGCCATGAGCGGCGTCAGCGAGAATTGGCGTCGGTTCGGTATCCTGGCAGGTTTAAACGGTTGTTGGTAACGGTGCAATGAACCGCCCCGAAAAGCCGCTATTTCCCGCCAGTTTGACGTGCCGGCTCGTGATCGCACCGCTTCAGGTGCGGCTCCCGGCCAGCCCTCAGGGCTTGGGCGACGGGACGGCCGAAATTATGACGAAAGCCTGCGCCAGGGGCCAATCGTCCGTGATCGACAGATCGATCTGGGCATCAAGCCCCGGCGGTATCAGAGCCTGCAGTCGGACCAGTGCACCGCCGGTGAGCTTCATGGAGGGTTTACCACCCGGCAGGTTGACGACGCCCATATCCCGCCACCAGACGCCCTGACGGATGCCGGTGCCCAGCGCCTTGGACATGGCCTCCTTGGCGGCGAAACGCTTGGCATAGGTCGCTACGACCATCCTCTCGCTCTTCGCGCGGCGCTGCGCCCGCGCCCGCTCAGCCTCGGTGAAGATGCGATCGAGAAAGCGGTCGCCATGGCGTTCGATCACCTTGGCAACGCGCGTAATGTCGATCAGATCGGAACCGATGCCGATGATCATGACGCGCTCTTGGACTGCATCCGCCCGCGATCCATCGCGGCGCGCATCAGACGCACCGTATCGGACAGACCGATGAACAGCGCCTCGCCGATCATATAGTAGCCGATGTTCAGCTCCATGATTTCGGGCAGCGCCGAGATCGTCTCGGCGGTGGCATAGTCGAGGCCATGGCCGGCATGCACTTCCAGGCCTGCGGATTTCGCCAGCCTGGCGCCGGCGGCAATGCGCTGCCATTCATGGGCGGCCTTCGCGGTGTCGCCATCGGTGATCGCATCGCACCAGGCGCCCGTGTGGAGTTCGATCACGGGGGCCTTCAGTTTGGCGGCCATTTCGATCTGCTTGGGATCGGCTGCAATGAACAGCGACACCCGCACGCCTGCCTCAGTGAAGCGCGCGATCGACGGCTCCAGTGATTCACGCTGGCCGACCACGTCGAGGCCGCCTTCGGTGGTCAGCTCCTCACGCCGCTCCGGCACCAGACAGACAGCATGAGGCTTCACCGCCAGCGCAATCCGCACCATGTCCGGTGTCGCTGCCATTTCGAAATTCAGCGGTTTGGAGATCTCCGCTTTCAGTCGTTCCATATCGGCGTCGCGGATGTGGCGACGATCCTCACGCAAATGCGCCGTGATGCCGTCGGCACCTGCCGAAATGGCTTCCAGCGCAGCGCGGACAGGATCCGGGTGCTTGCCGCCCCGCGCGTTGCGCAAGGTCGCGACGTGGTCGATGTTGACGCCGAGGCGTAGCGAGGATGAGGACATGACGGAATTCCAGAAAACCTTAGGGGAAGACGCTACCCATTGACCCGTTCGACCTTGGCGACAACGGCCTTGGCGCGCAACTGATTGATGATCGCGCTGAGATGTTTGAGGTCGTAGACACCAAGATCGATGGTCTGTTCGGTGAAGTCGGGCGAGCGGCGATGCATGCTGATATTGTCGATATTGCCGTCATGGTCAGCGATGACCTGAGCGATCTGCGCCAGACTGCCGGGCTCGTTGACGTTCTGCAAAAAGAGTCTGGCCGGGAAACGCTGCGGCGAGGATTCATCGATATCCCAGCGCACATCGACCCAACGCTCCGGCTCTTCCTCGAAATCCTTCAGTGCCGGTGACTGGATCGGATAGATCGTGATGCCCTCGCCCGGCGTGACGATGCCGACGATGCGATCGCCGGGCACGGCGCCACCGTTCGGAGCGAATTTCACCGGCAGGTCGGAATTGACACCGCCGATCGAGATGATCGAGGTGAAGCGTGCCGCGCCATCGGGCGTTCTGACCTTGTCCGCCGTGGACTTCTTGTTGTTGGCCGAGAAACGGCCGATGCGCTCTTCCTTGTAGTCGGGATACATCGCACGCGCGACGTCGGCGGCGCGCAATTCGCCGCGGCCGACCGAGGCCATCACATCGTCGATAGACGTGCGCGCCAGACGCGGCAGCGCGCCCTTCAGCTGGTCGTCCGAATATTCCATCTTGGCGCGCACGAACAGGCGCTCGACGATACGGCGGCCAAGGCTGGCATATTGATCACGCACCGCCGTTCGCGTCGCGCGGCGGATGGCGGCGCGCGCCTTGCCGGTGACTGCAAGGCCCTCCCAGGCGGATGGCGGTGCCTGCTGTGCAGCCGACGTCAGGACTTCGACTTCGTCGCCATTCTGCAATTCGGACGACAGCGGCGCGAATTTGCCGTTGATCTTGCAACCCACCGCACTGTTGCCGACGTCGGTATGCACGGCATAGGCGAAGTCGACCACATTGGCATTGCGCGGCAGCGCGATCAGCTTGCCCTTCGGGGTGAAGCAGAACACCTGATCGTGGAACAGTTCGAGCTTGGTATGCTCCAGGAATTCTTCCGGATTGGTGCTTTCCGAGAGAATGCCGATGGTATGGCGCAGCCACGAAAACGCGTTGGATTCGCGCTTGAGCATTTCGGTCGGCGAGCCGATGCCGTCCTTGTAGAACGCATGCGCGGCGATGCCGTATTCGGCGATGCTGTTCATCTCCTCGGTGCGGATCTGCAGTTCGACGCGCTGGTTGCCGGGGCCGATCACCGTGGTGTGGATCGAGCGATAGTCGTTCTGTTTCGGCGTCGAGATGTAGTCCTTGAAGCGGCCAGGCACGACGGGCCAGGTCGTGTGCACCACACCGAGTGCGCGGTAGCACGCCTCCATGTCCTTCAGCACGACGCGGAAACCGTAGATGTCCGACAGTTGCTCGAAGCCCACCGACTTGCGCTTCATCTTGGTCCAGATCGAAAACGGCTTCTTGCGTCGGCCGGTGACCCGCGCCGTGATGCCGTTCTTCTCCAGCTTCGTGGAGAGATGACTCTCGATCATGTCGATGAGGTTGCGATTGCGTTCGGTCAGTGAGTCCAGGCGCTGCATCACCACCAGATAGGCGTCGGGATCGAGCACCTTGAACGACAGTTCCTCAAGCTCCTCGCGCATCGCCTGCATACCCATGCGGCCGGCGAGCGGCGCATAGATGTCGAGGGTCTCCTCGGCGATGCGGCGGCGCGAGGCTGGCGGCATGAACTCCATCGTCCGCATATTGTGCAGACGGTCGGCGAGCTTGATCAGCAGGACCCGGACGTCGTCGGCGATCGCCAGCAGCAGCTTGCGCAGGTTCTCGGCCTGTTTGGCTTCGCGCGATACCAGTTCGAGCCGCTTCAGTTTGGTCAGCCCCTCGACCAACGCGCCGATTTCGGCGCCGAACAGCTTGTCGATTTCGGTCCGGGTGGCCTCGGTGTCCTCGATCGTGTCATGCAGTAGCGCCGCCACGATGGTGGCGTCGTCGAGCTTAAGGTCGGTGAGGATCGCCGCCACTTCCAGCGGGTGGGAGAAATACGGGTCGCCTGATGCCCGCGTCTGCTCGCCATGGGCGACCATGGCATAGACATAGGCGCGGTTGAGCAGATCCTCGTCAGTGTTCGGATTATAGGCCCGGACGCGGTCCACCAGATCGTATTGCCGCATCATCCGGACACGGGACGTCCGCGGCACCTTGGCCGGAATTGGCGTCTCTGCGGACGGTTCAGGCGAAACTGGCGAGACCGCGGCGACCGTGTCGTTCGCAGCCTGCATCTGCCGTTTATTACGGCGCGAAGTCGCCATCCTAGCCTCGTTCGATCCGGTCAGCAGCAACCTGGATTCTTCATCTCAAGTTTGCCCCGAAACGGACTGCAAAAGCAAAGGCCCGGACGCATGTCCGGGCCTTTGTGATGACTGATAATCAAAACGGTTAAGCAAAAAACCGTGTGTATCGCTTTACTCGTCTTCTTCGGGCTGCTCTTCCGGCGGAGCGAGGCCTTCGAGACCCTTGAGGAGCTCTTCTTCGGTCATGCGCTCAACGGCCACTTCGGTATCGTCGGCATCGACGCTGGCGCCGGCGGAACCGATCAGCGGAATCGTATCCGGTTCTGGCTCGTCGACTTCCACAAACTTCTGCAGCGAATGGACCAGTTCCTCACGGAGATCTTCCGGAGAAATGGTCTGATCAGCGATTTCGCGCAGCGAAACAACGGGATTCTTGTCGTTGTCGCGATCAATCGTAAGTTGTGAACCGGACGAGATCATTCGTGCCCGGTGTGCTGCCAGCAACACCAGGTCGAACCGGTTGTCGACCTTATCGATGCAATCTTCGACGGTTACGCGCGCCATAAAATGTCGCTCCGTTTGTTGTGGGACCGAATATGATGATTAAGTCCCGTACGTATAGGGGCTTTGCGGCATTCGCAAGGACCAATTTGGAATTGCGTCCTTCTTGGCTTGGTTTTCTGCCGCACTATGGTACCCTCAAAAAGACCGCAGAAGCGGTGGCACCATCTGGCCAGAAGCGGATATCTCGACACCAAAAGGCTTCATTGCAAGGGAAGATGGATCGGCATATTCGGGCAGTTCCAGACCAGCTGATTGCGTGGCGTCAATAAAGCCGATCCGACGAAGAGCGGACGACAAATGTGATTCAAATGCGCAACGACGAAGTCGCGCCAAAAACGCTAACAACAACAAACCACATGAGAAAACTTGATGTCCCTCACATCTAACAAGATCGCACTCTTCATCGACGGCGCCAACCTGTACGCCACCGCCAAGACCCTCGGCTTCGACATCGACTACAAGCGCCTCCTCAAGGAATTTCAGAGCCGCGGAACCCTCGTCCGGGCCTTCTATTACACCGCCATTATCGAGGATCAGGAATACTCGTCGATTCGCCCGCTGATCGACTGGCTCGATTACAACGGGTATACGGTGGTAACCAAGGCCACCAAGGAATTCATCGATGCGTCCGGCCGACGTAAGGTGAAGGGCAATATGGACATCGAGCTCGCCGTCGATGCCATGGAACTGGCCGAACATGTCGACCAGATCGTGCTGTTCTCGGGCGATGGCGACTTCCGCTCCCTGGTCGAAGCCGTGCAGCGTCGCGGCGTCCGCGTCACCGTGGTGTCCACCATCTCGAGCCAGCCACCAATGATCGCCGACGAGTTGCGCCGGCAGGCAGACGTGTTTACCGATCTCATGGAGCTGCAGAGCAAGCTCGGCCGCGATCCGGCAGAGCGCCCTGCTCCGCGCGAACCGCGTCACCAGACGCCGCAATTCCTGCAGCGCGCGACCACCATGGCGCCACGAGGCGATGAAGATTTCGAAGACTAAGACGCAACTCAGCAGACAACAGCCGGCGGTGGTCGCCTCCGCGATTTCCGCCGGTACTCCCACCGACCCCGGGCGCGATTGTCCTCTTTGCCCACGTCTCGTCGACTACCGTATGGCGGTGCGCGAGAAGGATCCAAGCGGCTACAACGGCCCCGTGCCGTCGTTCGGCACCTCGGACGCAGCACTGCTGATCGTGGGCCTCGCTCCCGGCGTGCAGGGCGCCAATCGTACCGGGCGCCCCTTTACCGGCGACTATGCTGGCGATCTGCTCTACGAGACTTTGCTGGATTTCGGCTTTGCCTCCGGCACCTATGAAGCACGCCCTGATGACGGGCTCATGCTGCAGGATTGCCGGATCACCAATGCCGTGCGCTGCGTGCCACCACAGAACAAGCCACTGCCCGTCGAGATCACCACCTGCCGGCCGTTTCTGATTGCCACGATGGACACCATGCCGCGATTGCGCGCCATCGTGCTGCTGGGCCGCGTCGCCCACGACACGATGCTGAGGACGCTCGGCATTCGGGCCGTGACAGCGCCCTTTGCGCACGGCGCCGTCCACGACGTCGGCCGCTTCAAGCTCTACGACAGCTACCACTGCTCGCGCTACAACACGAACACGCGCGTGCTGACGCCAGAGATGTTCCGGGCGGTGTTTGCGAAGGTGAAGGCGGATTTAGCGTAGGCCTAAACCGGGTTCGCCTTCAGCCACTCCAGTACATCGCCCGCATTCCGGTCCGGTGGAAACACCGGATAGAACACATGGGTGATCTTGCCGTCATCGATGATCATGGCCATGCGCTTGATCAACATGAGATCGGCAACCTCCATGGTCGGCAGGCTGAGTGCGTCGCTCAGCTCAAGTTGCTTGTCGGACAACACCGGAAACGGCAGATGCAGCCGCCCGGCCATTTCGGTCTGATATTCGTTGCTCTGCGTCGACAGGCCAAACACATGCTTGGCGCCAGCGGCCTTCAGCTCCGCGAACAGATCCCGGAACGAACAGGTTTGCGGCGTGCAGCCACGCGCGCCGGGGATCATGTCCCAGTCATCGACCAGACCGATTTTACCGGGCTCGCCGGTGCGCGGATAGCCAAACACCACGGTGCGGCCGGCGAGTTCGGAGAGCGTCACCGCGGTATCATTGGTAGCGCGCAGGCTGACCGGCGGGATCGTCATGCCGGCCAGATGATTGGCGGCACCGTCGTCTTCCGGTGCCGGAATCTTGCTCCAGTCGACTTCGAGCAGGTTGCCTTGCGTCATCTCATCCTCTTGTTTGAAAGAATGGGCGACGCCCAGCCTTATCCCCGCGCGCGCAACAGACGGCCCTTCTCGCGGCCCCAGTCACGGTCCTTCTCGCTCGCACGCTTGTCGTGGAGCTGCTTGCCCTTGGCCAGCGCGAGCTGCAGCTTAACCCGGCCGCGTTCGTTGAAGTACATCTTCAACGGCACAAGGGTCATGCCCTGGCGTTCTACCGCACCCATCAGTTTGTTGATCTGCTTGCGATGCAGCAGCAGCTTGCGCGGCCGCTTCGGCTCGTGGTTGAAGCGGTTGGCCTGCAGATATTCAGGGATGTTGCAGTTGATCAGCCAGATCTCACCGTCCTTCGGATCGGCGTAGGATTCCGCAATGGTGCTCTTGCCGTTACGGATCGACTTCACCTCGGTCCCGGTCAAGGCGATGCCCGCCTCGACCGTATCCTCGACGGCATAGTTGAACCGCGCCTTACGGTTCTCGGCGATCACCTTGATCGGGCGTTCGTTCTTTTCGGCCATCGTTCAATACTTTCAGCGTGCTGACCGAATATAGGTGCCGCGAATGCCCGACCCAAGCCTTGGGCTCAGGCCTTCTTGAACTCAAGAAGGCTTAAGCCTTCTTGAGGAGGTCGCGGATCTCGGTCAGCAGTTCTTCTTCACGGGTCGGCTTCGGCGGTTCAACCGGCTTGGCGGCATCGTTGCGCTTAAGCTGGTTCATGAAGCGGATCACCAAAAACAGGACAAAGGCGACAATGATAAAGTTCAGCGTCAGGGTCAGGAAGCTGCCCCAGGCCAGCACGGCGCCCTGCTTCTTGGCGTCGGCCAGATTGGTTGCCGTAACCGATTTCGAGAGACCCGTGAAGTAATTCGAGAAATCGAGACCGCCGGTGATCGCTCCGATGATCGGCATGATGACGTCAGCCACCATCGACGAGACAATCGCACCGAACGCGGCGCCGATAATCACGCCGACGGCAAGATCGACCACATTGCCCTTCATCGCGAAATCGCGAAATTCCTTCAGCATCTGCAATTCCTTTTTGTTTTCAACGAACGACGCGTACGCACTTACAAATAAGGAGAGATGACGCAGCCAAAGTCACTCAACATCTGATTGATGCAGATGCCTAGTTGATGAGGCCCGCGAAGACCATGGCGTCGCGGATCACCTTGCCGGTCGGCGGCGTCACCGTCATCAGCGGCAGACGTACCTCTTCCTTGATACGGCCCAGCAAAGCGAGGCCGTGCTTGGCGCCGGCGAGGCCCGGCTCCTTGAAGATCGTGTCATGCAGCGGCGTGAGGCGATCCTGGATCTTCAGCGCCCCGGCATAGTCGCCCTTGAGCACCAGCGACATCAGATCGGCACACAGCTTCGGCGCAACATTCGCCGTCACCGAAATGCAACCATGGCCGCCAGCCGCCATATAGGCCAGCGCAGTCATGTCTTCGCCGGACATCTGGATGAAATCCGGTCCCATCGCGTGACGCTGCTTGGACACGCGCGCGAGATCGGCAGTGGCATCCTTCACGCCGGCGATGTTCTTCAGCTCATACAGGCGCGCCATGGTGTCCACGGACATATCGACCACCGACCGTGGCGGAATATTGTAGATGATGATCGGAATGCCGATCGCGTCGTTCACCGCCTTGAAGTGTTGATACATGCCCTCTTGCGTGGGCTTGTTGTAGTACGGCGTCACCACCAGCACCGCATCCGCGCCGGCCTTCTCGGCGTGCTTTGCCAGTGCCACCGCTTCCTTGGTGGAGTTGGACCCGGCGCCAGCGATCACCGGCACGCGGCCCTTGGCTTCGTCGATGCACCATTCGACGACCTTGTAGTGCTCTTCGTGGCTCAGCGTCGGGCTCTCGCCCGTGGTGCCGACCGGAACGAGACCGTTGCTGCCCTCGGCGATCTGCCAGCTGACGAGCGCACGGAAGGCCGCCTCGTCCAGCCCGCCATCTTTGAACGGCGTGACCAGCGCGGTGTAAGACCCCCGGAAATTCGTCTTGGTGGCTGCCATGGTCTGCTCCGAACGCGATGCGGCTTTAGCCGTCTGCTTGAACCGATTGATTGAACAGCAAGTCTTATCGAGTCTGCGGCTGCGGCGAAAGACCGCCCGAAGCGGTTTCAGCGCGGTTTACCGGCTGTTTGGCCGTGATTTCGCCGCCGTGGCCGGGCAGAGAGGAGCAAGCGGTTACAGAAATTGACGATTTGGTCACCGTTTCAATCAAATACATCATGGGAATGCGTGCGATTGTCTGATTCGCCGCGAGGGAACGCCGTGAAGCACCTGCTCCTCTCCACGACTGCGCGGCGGACGGCCTTGGGCTCCGGTCTGGCGCTGGCGGTCGGGGTATCGGTGCTGGCCGTCGAGGCCTGGGCGGCCACCAAGGTTCCATTGCCGAAGGCGCGCCCCATTGCACGCAGCGCCGCACAGGCCCCCACGGCCGTAGCCGCGCCGGCGAAGCCGCTCGCGCCAGATGCCGCGAGCCCGGCTCCCGTAATCCAGCCCGCCACACGCCAGCATGCGGCGATTCCCCCTGCTGCCAAGAAGCCGGTCGCCCGCGCCGCCGTCGCGGCAACAACATCCACGCCACAGGCGGATGCCGAAACGCTCGAAAACGTCATCGAGCTGATCCGCAAGCGCAAGGGTTCGGAAGCCGCACAGGTCGTGCAAACGATTGGCGATCCAGTGGCGCGCAAGCTCGGCGAATGGATCTATCTGCGCAGCGATGACAACGGCGCTTCGGTCGAGCGCTACCGCGCTTTCGTCGCCGCCAATCCGAGCTGGCCGTCGCAGACTTTCCTGCGACGCCGCATCGAAGCGGCGCTGTGGGACGACAAGCGCGACGACTCCGCGATCCAATCTTATTTCGAGAGCGAGAAGCCGATTTCCGCCAAGGGCAAGTTCGCGCTCGCCAAGTCGCTGCTGGCGCGCGGCGACCGTGCCGGCGCGGAGCGGCTGATCCGTGATGCGTGGCGCAGCGATCCGATATCGGGCGATACCGAAAGCATGGCCATCGACATGTTCGGTGCGCTGATTACGCCCGGCGATCACAAGGCCCGCATGGACATGCTGCTCTATGGCAGCGATTCAGATGCCGCCCTACGCTCTGCCAAGCGCCTCGGCGGCGCGCAGATGGCGCTGGCCCGGGCGCGCATCGGCGTCACCAAGAAGGCATCGAACGCCAACGCATTGCTCGCTGCAGTGCCGTCCGAGCTGCATAGCGATCCCGGCTATATCTTCAGCCGCATTCAGCAGCTGCGCCGCGAAGAGAAATTTGGCGAAGCAGCGCGGCTGATGATCGCAGCGCCACACGAACCGCAGCGCCTGCACAATCTCGACGAATGGTGGATCGAGCGACGTCTCACGGCGCGCAAGTTACTCGACGTCGGCGAACATCGCTCGGCCTATCTCGTGGCGCGCGATGCTGCCCTGCCCGCGCGCGATATCTACAAGACCGAGCAGGAATTCACCGCCGGCTGGATCGCGCTACGCTTCCTGAAAGATCCCGCAACTGCCGCTCAGCACTTCGCACGTATCGGCGTCGGCAGCGTCAATCCGACAGCTCTCGCCCGCGCCGGTTACTGGCAGGGCCGCGCTGCGGAAGCCGCGGGCCGCAGCCAGGAAGCGCGGGCCGCCTATACGCGCGCGGCGGAGCAATCCACCAGCTATTACGGCCAGCTCGCGCGCGCGAAGCTTGGCCTGCAGCAGCTCGACATCAGCGGTGCATTGACCGCCCGCGCACGCGGGCTCGATCGACTGGAAATCGTCCGCGCGGTGCAACTGCTCTACGCCATCGACGAGCGCGAAGTCGCTATTCCGATCTTCGGCGATGTCGGCGAGAACGGCGATCCGGAAGCTGTGCTCGGCCTTGCCGAACTGGCGCAACAGAACAAGGATGCCCGCGGCACATTGCTGGTCGGCAAGGCGGCGCTCAATCGCGGCCTGCCGTTCGATCACTACGCCTATCCGACAACGGGTATTCCGAGCTATCGCCCGATCGGGCCCGAAGTCGAATCCGCTGTCGTCTATGCGATCGCGCGGCAGGAAAGCGCCTTCAATCCGGCCGTCGTGTCGCCAGCCCAGGCCTATGGTCTGATGCAGGTGACGCCGAGCGCGGCGCAATACGTCACCAAGCGACACGGCGGCACCTATGACCTCGCGCGCCTCAAGGGCGATTCGGTCTACAATGCTACGCTGGGCGCCGCCGAACTCGGTGGCCTGCTCGAAGACTATCGCGGCTCCTACATCATGACCTTCGCCGGTTACAACGCTGGCCGCGGCAGCGTCCGCAAGTGGATTGAACGCTACGGCGATCCGCGTGACCCCAAGGTCGATCCGGTCGACTGGGTCGAGTCGATTCCGTTCTCGGAAACGCGCAACTACGTCCAGCGCATCATGGAGAACCTGCAGGTCTATCGCGCCCGCTTCGGCGGTGGCTCACGGCTGCAGATCGAGGCCGACCTGCATCGCGGCGCCAGCAGCAGCGTCGAATAGCGCACGACAACAGCACGAACTCACCACCGTCATTGCAAAGACACTTGCGAGTAGGCAATCCAGCCTTTGCTTCGGGCCGCTTGGATCGCTTTGTCGTTCGCTAAGAGGAAAGTTGGCTTCGCAGCCTTCTTCGACCTCGCAATGACATGGAGAGGTCGCAGCGTCGCGGTCAACGTCATCCACGCAAGCAAAAACCCCCGGCAGTTTCCTGCCGGGGGTCTTTGTTTCAGATAGCGATTGCCGTGAGGCAGTCGATATTAGAACGAGCGCAGGATCTGCACCGAACCGTTGTAGAGGTTCTGGTTGCTCGTGTTCAGGAGCGTACCAGCTGGCTTGCCGGACATGCTGTTCACGGTGTAGGTGCCGTTCAGGTTCTGCTCGAGGCGGCTGTAGGTGAATTCAGCCGACAGGGTCAGGTTCTTGACGGGGGTCCAGGCGGTACGGGTACCGATCTGGGCGACAGCGAAGTCGAAGTTGCCCGTGCCGGCGAAGGTGCCAGCACGAGAGGCTGCAGCCGACGAGCTGCTGGTGCCCGGGCCACCGGTGGTCAGGCCCTGGAATGCGGCGAGCATCAGAGCATTGCCGTCACCATACGAGATGCTGCTGTAGCTGCCGAACAGCGACGTGCGCCATGCCGGGTTCCAGTAGTGCTCGTAGAAGCCAGCGACCGACCAGGCTTCGCTCTGGATGATCTGGCCGTTGGTGGTGTACACGCCGTCCAGAACATAGCCGAAGCCGATGGTGTTGCCGTCGACCTTCGCGAAACGACCGCCGCCCGAGGTGTCGGTGGTGCCGCCAGCGATCGCGTACTTCGCTGCGCCCTTGGCGTAGGTTGCTTCGAGCTTCAGAGTGTCGCCAGCGCCGGTGGGTAGGTTCTTGAATTCAACCGCACCGTTGACTGCGAAACCGTACTTGTCGTCAGCGTGACCGGTAGCTTCGTTCGCGCCGTAGAAGCCCGGAGTTGCAGCGTGCATCGCAGCGCCGAAGTGCAGCGTGCCCCAAGCCTGGTCGAGGCGGATGTTGCCGACAACGTCAGGAATGTGGTTGCCGCCGTAGGCGTTGCCCAGGAAGGTGTTCGAGTTGGTGCCGTAGAACGCACCCGTGAACGTGCTCGCGCCCGGTCCGGTGATGAAGGTGTTGGTGTTCCAGAGACCTGCGTTGCGGTAGGCCGAAGCGTTTTCGAGCGAGATCGTCGCCGACACGCCGTTACCGAACGAAGCGGTGTAGGCGATCTGCGGGATACCGGTCGTGTTGTTCGAACCAGCCATGAAGCCCGACGAGATGTAAGGCTTGTTGAGGGCCCACTGCGGATCGAACTGCGAGACAGCCTTACCGAAGGTGAAGCCGGCGAACTGGATGAAGGCGTAGTCGACTTCGGTGAAGCCGCCAGCGATCGATTCACGGTTCTGCGAGAAGTCGAACTGGATGTTCGCGTAGGTACGAAGGACACCGTATTCGGTGGCAGTGCGGGTATCGGTGGTCAGGTTGATACGCTCGCGGGTGATGAAATAATCCTTGGTCCAAAGATTATTGCCACCAGCGCCACCCTGCCAGAACGGGGTGTCGTAAGCTGCGGCGTTGAACGAGGTGTCCAAACGGATCGCGCCGCCGATCTTGATGCAGGTATCGGTGCCCGGGATGTAGTAGAAACCCGCGCCATAGAGGGAGCAGATCTTCACGTATTCGACCGCTTTGGCCTTGACGGGAAGATCGGCTGCCTGAGCTCCGCCAACGGCGAGCAGAGCTGCCGTCGAGCCGAGAATAAGGCCCTTAATCGTCTTCATGTAAACCTCCAAGTTGCTTTAGGGAAGGTTCTGCAACGGGGTGGAGGCCACCCTGAAGACAAGTCCCCTTAATCCCTGACAACCCGCAAACGCTCCGAATCACAAAACCCGTCGCACAAAGCGTGCCGACGAGGTTCAGGACGAACCACCTTACGGGACGACCTCGGGATGCCCCCCTCCGTCGCACCGAGACCATCTCCTAAGGTTTCTCGCTTCGCAACAATGGAACGCCTCAAAGCGGCCTCCATTCGGCCGTTTCCCGGGCTGTGTTGCTTAAATCACACGGGCTCGTGAACGCGCATTCTTGGCAAGCAATTGTTTCAACATCAGAATTTCTAGGGTCGCATTTCAGGGCACAGACGCGCCCCGTAACGAGCAAAAACACATTCATGCTCGCATTCGACGTATCTGGCCGACTCTCCGATCCATCGGCCGAATCGTCTCGCTTCAACTGCGGAACGGCGGATGGCCATCGATAAACGGTTCCGGGGCCGTTTCCCGGCGGCAAATATCCACCACGAGCGGACGCGGCATCTGAAGACTATAAAGTCACATCCACATCTGACGTGTCCGATTTCTGCGAACATGCGCCGAAGACTGCGAACTGGCGCTTGCGGCTCGCGACGGTGTCGGGCATATGCAGCAATGATGGAGCTGTGGCCGAGTGGCTGAAGGCACCGCTTTGCTAAAGCGGCATACCTCTCAAGGGTATCGAGGGTTCGAATCCCTCCGGCTCCGCCACCATCTCATGTAAGCTATTGAAAAATTTAGCGATTTTGTTTGTTGAGGTAGCCTGCGCACGTTTCAACGTACACTCCCTCTGACTTGCTGGAATATTGTGATCCGACCTGGAGTGCTGGCTATTGCGTGCTCCAATTCAACCGCTTCTTGACCGATTGCGCGACACGGCGGTCCGGGTTGGGCGTTTGTGGATACCAGGCAAACAAGTCGAGCAAACTTTAGCGCGCTACGGGAAGCTCCTGTTTTGCATCAACCATTCCGATGAACACCCCTATTCCCTCGTGGGCTCCGCGACAGCGGTGCGATTGAACGGGGAGTGCCTGTTGTTTTGCTGTCACCACCAGATCAAAGACTATCCGCCGGACGACGTCGTTATATCGACAGACAAAACTGGAACGATATTGGTCTCTAGCTCGGCCATCGTTTGGCGAGAATCGACCCCTGGCGATGTCGACGAGGAATATCACGATCTGCGAGCGATGAAATTCGAGCCAACTAATTACGTTGGCGCAAACATGGGGCCAGAGTTTTTCGATCTACAGAAGAACGACTGCTGGAATGGCGACAAGGAGTCGACGTTTTTCCTCTTTGGGTATCCCACCAGCCTCCGCAACGTTGATTATGAAATCCCCCACATCAATGTTCAACAGATCGTCACCAGTGCGTCTTACGTTGAGCCCAGCAACGCTAGGGGCCTGCATCGCCTAAGAATGAGCCGACTTAGTGGGTTTTCGTCGGACGGGCTAAGCGGAGCTCCAGTCTTTCATTTGTCAGAAGACGCCAAGGGCTTCTTTGCGGGGTTTGCAGGTATCGTGACGCGCGGGAGCGAGTCATCTGAAATCATCCATTTCTTGGATGCACGACAACTGACCCCTTTCTTTCAAAAATAGACCGGCCGGCGCAATTCACAGCCCTCTAGGTATGAACCTTCCCGCCTCCCCTGCGACAAACTGTCAAGCTGGGCAATTTCGGAGGGTTCCATGACCGTTCTCGATTGGCTTTCAACACCGCGAGCACCAGTAACCCGGCGCAGGGCTGAATTTAACTCCGGCATCGTGGTGTTCGGTGGAATCGGCCTGCTGCTCTCTATCGCAGCAATGTTGTTCGGCTGGTTCGGTCTGCCTGGCGCCGTCGACTTCTGATAAAAGAACCCGCCGATGAGAAGCTGACAGGCCTCCCCACATCGGTGGCACCGAGCTATTCCCCAAGGTTGCACCCTGTGCTTCACTGACGTGAAACGGGGGTGAGCGTGAGCAAGAAAGCCATACTATTTGTCGGCGTCGCCCTCGCATGCGCCTTCATGCTTGGTCGGATCGACGCGACGTCTGTCAAAGAACTCCTGCTTCTGCTTGAGAAGGGGTCAAACCTCGTAAAGGGGCCAGCGCATTTCAATGTACCCACGATTTTGCTGCTGACATTCATCGCTGCTCTCCTCCTCGCGAGAGCAGACCTCATGAATGAGAGACGCTGGCAGATCGTAGATGCGTGTTGGATCTTCGGCGGCATCGTTACTCTGGTTCTTATTGTGTTTGCGTTCCGGCTCGACTCTTCGATTGCCGCCCTGAGAGATGGCTATAGATTTCTTAATGCAACACGCATGGAAATTGGCCATGCCTCAAATGACTTCCACCAAAAATGGTGCATGCAATTTTCGAAGGAGCGGAAACCTGCGATCCCTCCGGATAAGTTAAAGACTGTTTGCGAAAGCGCCGAAGTTTCGCGTGGCGAAAGCTTTCGCTTTGCCTTTCCCGTCCATTTTATAAGTTTCGATAGGCAGTTGCCCAAGTACTCATCTGTTGGTGGCAACCATTGGTCATCCTCCAACAAAGATGAGATGCTGTTCGGCGCCGAGTGGTTTGCCATCGAGCGCAAGAAAACCCAATTCAATGCCTGGGTCGATGACACTCAAGCGGAATTTCCCAACGCTCAGATAGCGGCCGTCCTACAAATATTTAGAATATATTGGGCTTACTTATTTGCGATCGTGGCAGCGTTCCGTTTTGCAAGGCCAATGGTACAAATTTTCCGCATCGATCGTCGCAAAGATTTGGTAGTGACTGATTCAGCGAATCTAATCGTTCCAATGCCAGCAAATGAGTCAAGTAGAGAGATTGCTATGGACCGGCAGTCAGCATGAACCTTACGAGACCGAAAGTCACCACATGCTAGGTAGGTCACGCGCAAATAGGTGATGCCCGGGACAAGCCCGGGCACCGCCATTTCTACGCTACAGTCTGATATGTCTTGAAGATCAGCGACGACAGCTATCGACCTCATCGCGGACGTTGGCACCCTTAGCTCACTGACTAAAAGCAGACTCACAAGATAAAGACGATGACCGAAGTGCTGGACGAGGGACCGTTCTTTCACGGTACAATCGCGGATTTGCGCGCTGACGCCCGAAGCACTACAGGTGTGGAGAGAACGTCTGACCGCACTGCGCTCGGACGAACGAGGTGAAATCATCAACTGATGCGTGGCGACACGCATCTTGTGCGCGCGGGCTGCTTGGCTTTCCGCCGCAAACGACCGGGACGACGCTCGCGGTCGCCGCCGAGTCGTCACGTGCTGGATGACGGATCTACCAGGTCTGGTTCCGCGAATTGTCTCCAACGCCATAGCCGTAGCCGGGATAGGACTGCGATACCCCGCCGGGCGCCCCAACATAGCTGCCATAGGCATCACGCGGAAATGTGCGCCTCACCTGCCGGTTCTTGCGTGCCGCACTGATATCGGTGGATGTGACAGCAGCGGGCGCGCCGATCCATTGCGGATATACGGACGCCGATGCAGCAACTGCAGGCTGGGCTGCGCCAACGGCAATAACCACCAGACTCGCAAAGCCGCTGGCGCGGATGATCGATGGGAGCGTGAGTTTCTTCGTCGACATGGCATTGTCCTTTTTGTTGCGCGGCCTTTCGGCCTCGTTGCAAGCGACGAGACAGACATTGGGGCGCACATGCCCGTTACAACCGTGATGCTCGTAACAAGGCCGTGACGTGGCTACGGTACATTTGGACGTATGCGAGGGAGTGCGCGATATGAAATGGGCTGCCGTGATTGCCGTCGGGATGACGATCTCATCTGCCGCATCGGGGCAGACCCTCAAGCTGATGGATCTCAAGGAGGTCGATCCGGCGCTGCTCAAGGATATTTACGGAGCCTGGGAGCTCCAGGACACCAAGGGCAGGAAACGCTGCCGCGTCGTTTTGAAGAGCGAAAGCACCATCGGCGGCTCACAGATCGACGTGGCCAAGGACTGCGCCAGGACTTTCCCCGTCATGGACGAAATCACGGCGTGGCGGCTCTATGAGGGATGGACGATCGGCTTTGCCGACGCGACCCGCAAACTGCGCATCCGCTTCTCGACGCCGGACAACCGCTATGTGGCGGAGCCGGAGACCGACGGCATCTTCACCATCGTCAAGAAGTAGCGCCTCATCGCGCTGCCCCGGCGGGCATCGCACCTGCCGAACCACCGCGAAAACGCGCAGTCGGATTAGTGGATAGTCGACAGCCAGGCGCGGGCATCACGCTGCGCGGCAGCGATCTCGACATCCGACATCATCTCGGCCACTTCGCGGCGCATCGGAATGGCATCGACCCGGCCCTTGAGGGCAGCGAGGTTGAACCACTTGTGCGCGGCGACGAGGTCAACGATCCCCGAGCGGCCAGACGCCCAATACAGACCGCGCTCGAACAGCACGTCCTGAATGGCGGTTTCTGCGATCGGCATCGCAGCTTCAAAATCGATCTGCCCCTGAAACATCGGTCATTCCTTTTTTTGCTTTTGCCGCCCCCAACCGAGCGCGGCTCCCGTCCGTTATTTGATGCAATCCCAACCGCCGTTTGCCGGCTTGTTGGGATCAATATGACCGATCAAATTTGAAGAGCAGTTTAAGTATCGGGATGAACGAAATCTGAAGAGCCGAAGCCTGAATCGGCCCGTACGCGGTCAGAAACCCAGTATTTATGCGGGTTTTCTGCATTTTCGCGGAATTCGGTTTACCCTGCTGTTTGGGGATGCCGTAACCATCTCGGCAGCGTCGGCGACCAGAGGTAAGCGTCGGCGACCAGGGATATTAAAAAGGGCCTGCTCCGCGCATGCGACGACGCCAATGCACAGCGAGCAGATCAAAAGCTATTCGGGATCGGGACATTCAAAGCGCCGGGGATGAACCGCACCGGCAAAAACGAGGGCGTCGGCAACACGTCAGGATCATATCTCATGTGGCCGGAGCCACCGATGAAACTGCGGACCAATGATCCGCACCGAATAAAGAACGCCAATCACGGAATGACCGGCTTCTTTGCCGGACCGGTTCGCGGGAAGAGCAAGCTCTGCCCCGGAGTGACGGTCCAGCCGTTTGACCTGATGTCTCGCCGACACCCTCTTTCGTCGACCAGAGCTGCGATCAATATCCGCTTCGAGAAGCAAATTGTCGTCGAGGCTCTCGTGACGTCGCCGGCGTTGCCACCGGCGTCGATCGTGGCAGAAGAAGTTACTTCTTCTTGGCGACCTTCTTGGTCTTCTTCGCGGTCTTCTTCACAGCGCTCTTCGCTGCCTTCTTGACGGTCTTCTTGACTGCCTTCTTCGTAGCTTTCTTGGCCATGTTGCCCTCCATAAAGAGATGACTTGATCGCTGCGTGCACTCGGGAATCGAAATGCACTTCATCCCGAATACACCAACGATTTCAAAAGAACAGTCTCCCGCTTAAGGAAGTGTTGATGAGCGCAACGCGCCACTTCCCCCACGGGCCCAGTCACAACTTGAAATCCGGCACGCGAGGCGACGCGAGAAACGCCCGGAAACGCTACGTCCACAAATGTCAAGATTGCAAAAAGTGCTTATTTTTTCCGTACGCCCGCAATTCGTACTATCAAACAACTACACAAACTTCTGCCGCCCCCAGACCTGAGTCGGGGCACTGAAAACAGGTGCCGCGGACTCTGAGTCGGTATTTTTGGCAATGAAAATATTTTTTCAGAAAACGCGTTCGCGACTTATCGGTGCTGGCCACAACCGCACTTTCTGTCGACCGACACCACGCCGATTCGCGATCTGATTCCGCGCGCGCGACCGTTTATCACGCAGGTTACGACGCGCCAGCAAGGTCCGCCCAAACGAAAGCGGCGCCGCTCAAGGCGGCGCCGTCGTCATCGAATGGCGATCGTCAGATGCCGAGCTTGCTCTTCAGGAGGTCGTTGACGACCTGCGGATTGGCTTTGCCGCCGGAGGACTTCATCACCTGGCCGACGAACCAGCCCATCAGAGCCGGCTTGGCCTGCGCCTGCGCGACCTTGTCGGGATTGGCTGCAATGATGTCGTCGACCACCTTCTCGATGGCGCCGGTGTCCGTCACCTGCTTCATGCCACGTTCTTCGACCAGCGCGCGCGGGTCGCCGCCTTCCGTCCAGACGATCTCGAACAGGTCCTTGGCGATCTTGCCGGAGATCACGCCTGCCCCGATCAGGTCAATGATGGCGGCCATCTGCGCCGCCGACACCGGTGACGACGAGATGCCCTGGCCTTCCTTGTTGAGGCGCCCAAACAGTTCATTGATCACCCAGTTGGCGGCGAGCTTGCCGTCGCGCGCCTTGTCGGCAAGCCCGGCGAGCGTCGTCTCGAAGAACTCGGCACTCTCGCGCTCGACCACCAGCACGGCGGCGTCATAAGCCGACAGGCCGAACGCGCTAATGAACCGCGCCTTCTTCTCGTCCGGCAGTTCCGGCAGCTCGGCTCGCAGCGCGGCGACATAGTCCTCGCTGAATTCCAGCGGCAGCAGGTCGGGATCCGGGAAGTAGCGGTAGTCATGCGCCTCTTCCTTGGAGCGCATCGACCGTGTCTCGCCCTTGTTCGGGTCGTAGAGCCGCGTCTCCTGCTCGATGCTGCCGCCATCCTCCAGGATGCCGATCTGGCGGCGCGCCTCGTAGTCGATGGCCTGCCCGATGAAGCGGATCGAATTGACGTTCTTGATCTCGCAGCGGGTCCCCAGGGGATCGCCGGGCTTGCGGACCGAGACGTTGCAGTCGGCGCGCAGGTTGCCCTTTTCCATGTCGCCGTCGCAGGTGCCGAGATAGCGCAGGATGGTGCGCAGCTTCGACACATAGGCCTGGGCCTGTTCGCTTGAACGCATGTCAGGCTTGGAGACGATCTCCATCAGCGCGACGCCCGAGCGGTTGAGATCGACCGAGGTGCTCGACGGGTTGCGATCGTGCACCAGCTTGCCGGCATCCTGTTCGAGATGCAGGCGCTCGATGCCGATGGTGGCGGTCTCGCCGCCATCCAACTCGATGGTCACCTCGCCCTCACCGACGATCGGCGACTTGTACTGGCTGATCTGGTAGCCCTGCGGCAGGTCCGGATAGAAGTAATTCTTGCGGTCGAAGGTCGAGCGCCGGTTGATCTGCGCCTTCAGGCCGAGGCCGGTGCGCACCGCCTGCTTCACGCATTCCTCGTTGATGACCGGCAGCATGCCCGGCATCGCCGCATCGACGAGGGACACATGGCTGTTCGGCGAACCACCGAACTCCGTGGACGAGCCGGAGAACAGCTTGGCGTGGGAATTGACCTGGGCGTGGATTTCCAGACCGATGACCATTTCCCAGTCGCCGGTGGCGCCCTTGATGAGCTTCGAAGGTTTGACAGGTGCGTTCATGGAGCGGTTTCTACCGCGACACGAGGCGCGGGAAAACCCCTCCCCGCGCGTTCCCGCAGCATTGCTACGGCCCGACCGGGCCGGTCTTCGAGCGTCAGCGGCCCACGGCGATGACGTGATCCCTGATCGCCGCTGGCTTCGGCAGCAGCTTGCTGCCCACGAGCCAGTCATTCAGGCTCTCCAGCGCCACCAGTTCCTTCTCGCCGACCGGGACGGGTTCGTCGTTCCGGTAATTCGCCACCCGGGTGGCGACTGCCGGGCTGAGCTTCAGCTCCTGCACCCACAGGCGCGCGGCTTCATCGCGATTCTGCTGCGCCCACCGCGCCGACTCCCGCAGGTCCTCCAGGACATCCTTGAGAATGTCCGGATTCTCAGCCGCGAACGGCGTCCGCACCACATAGACGACGGCATTCTGCGAACCGAAATCGCTCGCCTGCGCAATCACGCGGGCATCCCCGTCGACCAGCGCGGTGGGAAAGAAGATGCTCCAGGCTGACCATGCGTCCACATGGCCATTGGCAAAGGCGGCAGCGGAATCCACCGGGCTGAGGAAAGCGCGCTTGACCCCCGAGGACGGCACACCCGCCTTTTCCAGGGCCTTGGTCAGTTGATAATCGCCGGTGCCGCCACGATTGACTGCCACCGAGCGGCCGGCGAGATCTGCGACGGTCTTGATGTCCGAGCCGTTCCTGACCACGATGCCCGAGGAATCCCCGGCATCCCACTGATAGGCGAACAGCGAAATCGGCGCGGTGCCGACCAGCGACGAGATTGCCGCGCTTGAACTTCCGATCGTGATGTCGATCGCGTTGGCATTCAAGGCTTCCGCCGCCGGCGCATAGGCGATAAACGGCCCGACCCAGGCGATCTTGACGTTCCTGGCCGCCAGACGCTTCTCCAGCGTGCCGCGCAGACGGCTGATCGACAGCGGTTCAGGTCCGCGCAGGAAGCCGAGCCGGACTGTCACCGGCGTCGCCGGAGATGCGGCCACGCTCGCTGACGTGGAGGCAAGCCCGATGAGAAACGCGGCGGCAGCCGCCCGCAGGAAAGTGGAGCGCAACATCGTCATCCTCGTGCAGCATTGAAGAAGGGACCGATCGCGTGTTCGGCCTGGCGCCGTTCGCCGCGATCGAAAGGCAGCAGCGGCAGCAGCAGGTCCGCCACCCGGTAGGTTTCCTCGAGCAGAGGCTGGCCAGAGACGATGAAGGTGTCGAAACCGACATCGCGATATTCCAGGATGCGCGCCGCGACCGTTTCCGGATCTCCGACGATGGCGGTGCCTGGCCCGTTCCGCACCAGTCCGAAGCCGGCCCAGATATCCGGATAGATCTCCAGCTCCTGCGCGCGTTTGGGCTTCCGCGTGCCGACGATCTCCCGCATCCGGCGCTGACCGACGGAATCGGACGCTACGTTACGTGCCTGAGCGCCCTCCACCGCAGTGTCGTCCATGCGGTCGAGCAGCCACTGCGCGGCGTCCCATGCTTCCTGCTTTGTCTCGCGGACGATCAGATTGATCCGGATTCCAAATTTTACGTTGCGGCCAAGCGCCTTCGCACGCTCGCGCACCGTCTTGATCTTTTCCGCAGCCTGCGGCGGCGGCTCGCCCCATGTCAGATAGGTGTCAGCATGGCGCGCCGCGACGGACAGCGCGGGCTCCGACGAGCCGCCGAAGAACAGCGGCGGATAAGGTTTCTGCACTGCCGGTAGCTTGAGCTGGGCGTTGCGCAGGTTCAGGTACTTGCCCTGGAAATCGACCACCTCGCCCGCCATCAGCCGGCGATACAGGCCCCAATATTCGTCGGTGAGCGCGTAGCGTTCGTCATGCGCGAGCTCGATGCCATAAGGCGGCATCTGGTGCTGCTCGCCGGTGACCATGTTGAGGATCAGTCGGCCGTCGGAAAACTGGTCGAAGGTCGCCGCCTTCTGTGCCAGCATCAGCGGCGCGACAATGCCCGGATGCACGGCAATGATGAACTTCATGCGCTTGGTGAGCGGAATCAGCGACGCGCCCAGTACCCAGGCATCATGCTCACCGCCACCGGTCGCCAGCAGCGCGCCCGTATAGCCGAGATGATCGACCGCGCGTGCGATCTGCGCGAGATAGTCATGATCGACCGGGCGACGGCCCTTAGCGTTCCAGGGATACGGGCCATCTTGCGGGATCAGGTACCAATAGATCTCCATCGTAACCTCTCAGCCTTATTTGAGCAGCTCATGCGCGAGCGCGAGTGGCTCCGGATTGATCCAGCTGGCCACGTCGAAATCCCTGACGATGAAGCCGTGGCGCAGCAGGAAATCCTTCTGGTTTGCCAGGCCCCCTTTCCTCACATCCGAGAGATCGAGCCCGAAACTCCGCGCCGCAGCCGATCCATAGGCCGCGCGCGCCTCGTCGGCGGAGCGCCCAACCTCCTTGCCGATGATGTCGAACACCTCGGCCGGATGCCCCTTTGCCCAGTGCGACGCCCGCAGCAGCACAGCGAGATAGCGTGCCACCAGATCCGGGCGCTCGAGCGCGGTGCGCCGATCGACCGTCACCGGTCGCGGATTGCCGTTGTTGACGCGCAGCAACGGATCGTCCTGCTCCGCGAGATTGACCAGTGGCCGCAGACCGTGCGCTCTCACCGTTCCGAGCCCCGGCGCGCCCTTCACATAGATTGCATCGACCTCGCCGCGCACGAGCGCATTTGCCTCAAGCTCGTGGAAGCGGCCATTGGCGACGCCGGCCGCCACGGCGAATGTCGGCTGACTACTGGTGATATCGACAAGCTCGCTGTCCCCGAGGTGCAGCCCGGCAATCCCGAGACCGGTCTCGATGCCCCGTAGCGACATGGCGCGCGCGAAATCGACGCGTTGGCCGTCTTGCCGCGGCAGACCGATCTTTCTGCCGCGAAGGTCGGCCAGAGAATGAATGTCCGAATCCGCGCGAACGACGATGGCCTGGTATTCATCAATCCATGTCAGCGCCACGGTTACCGTGTCGCGTCCTTCGGACCGCGCCCAGATCGCGGGAATGTTGCCGCCTTCGCGAAACAGACCTGGCAGTGAATGATCGAAATGCGAAATGTTGACGCGCGGATCTTCGGAATCGCGGATCGATCGAAGTACGATTCCGGATGTCGCGAATTCATCGCGCAGCAGCCCTAGATCAAGCGCGATGCCAGACGCCGTCGGCACAGGACAACGCGTGTACCAGAGCTCATTGACGGAGGATGATTTTTCAAACTCACGCGTTGCCAGACGTTCCGTCGTTACAGTCATCGGCATCTCCTGTAAGTAAATCGAGCGCGTTGCGAAACTTCGATAGACCATCATCGATGGATGAACGACCGAAAAAGAGCGCCGAAGTGTAGTTTGAAATGAACACGCTGCTATCAGGAGAGATGTAATGACATTTGTTCTTCGCATTGGCGTCCACGCCAACAATCCGTCTCTTCTTGTGCTCAGCCAGAACGGGTTGCTCGAAAAGCGCCTGTCGGAGCGAGGCGGAAGCGTTCAATGGGTGAAGATCGCGGCAGGCGCACGCACGGTCGAATATGTCGGCGCCAATCTGATCCAGATCGGCGGCACCGGCCTGACGCCGCCGATCGCAGCGCAAGCCAAAGGCGTACCGATCGTTACTTTCGCCGCATCAGAAGCGCGCGCAGTCGGCGGCATCTATGTTCGCAAGGACAGTCCGGTGAAAACGGTTGCCGATCTCGCCGGCAAGACGATCTCGCTCGGTGTCGGCTCGTGGCTGCAGGCCCTGCTAGCAACAGCGCTCGACCGTGCCGGCCTGACCTGGAACGATATTCTGCCGCTCGATCTTACCGAGCCGGAGTCACGTCAGGCATTGTTGGCTGGCGACATCGATGCGTGGGTTTCAGGCGGAGGACTTCGTGGCGGCGCGGATGAGATCCGGGCCATCGCCAACACCGGCGATCTCGTCACCAACCCGTCGGTGTTTTTCGCACGCCGCGATTTCGCCGACGATAATCCGAACATTATTGCGGCCACAGCGAGCGCCTTGCACGAAACGGATCGCTGGATTGCGCAGCATCCGGCAGATGCTGCAGCGATCCTCGCACGCGTCGCCGGGGGTCCGCTCGACGCCGCCGAATGGGAAAAGCACATCGCACAGCGCCCATGGGGCATCCATCAGGTCGACGACAGGTTCATCGCCGAGCAGCAGAAGGCAGCCGATCTTTTCTTCAGGTTTGGTCTGCTGCCACGCAAGGTCGATATTCGCGATGCAATCTATCGCCACCCGCTTGATCTCGATCGCGCTGCGTAACATCCACTCCCGGAACGCATGAGCGGGTAAGAACCGCTTGTCGCATTCCGTTAGGAGGCCGGCTATATCCCCGAAGCGAAAGCCCTGAACACGGAGCTGGCACGCAACGTCTCGCGACCGGCGAGTATCAAGTCATCGACCTGCCCCTGCGGCAGCTGGAAACGCGTCGGAACGGCTTCGAGCACTGCGGCACGCGCCGGATCTAGCTGATCGAAGCCGAGCCGGCCGACGAAGAGCTCCAGATCGGTGCAGCGCCAGCCGGGCCGCGCGCCATAACGGGCACGCTCTGCCGCCGACAAGCCGCAGCGCCACTTGATCAGCGACGATTGCCAGTCCTTCATGGTTCGGTCGAATGCGGTGTAGCTGGAGCCGATGCTCGCATCCATAGTGGTGTCCACCGCAGCCTTGATCAGATCGACGCCTTCAGGCCCTTCCACCGTATTGATCCAGTTGCCGGAGAGACCGACTTTGGAATCCACCACCATAAATATCCCGCGGCGCAGCCGGACCGCCTGCTGCGGTGTCATCGGGCCATAGGGTGTCTCGGAGGATTCGCGCACGATAGTCAGCGCAGAGACGCCGTAATTGTCGACCAGGCCGCCATCCATCAGCTTGATGTAAGGCACCGCGCCGTCGCGGTAACGCATCACTGCCTTGGAATAGGCACTCAGCATCGGCGAAGCATTGCGGTTCGCGGCTGCGCGCGCGACCCAGGGCGGTAGCGGCTCGTTGCATGTGCCGGGGAAGGCCTGCACCACGGCCGGCGCAAAGGCGAGCGGCACTGCGGCCGACGCAGCCACGGCGCCCGACAGCGGATACTTGCTGAGATCGCTGCAGATCGCGGCAAACGCCGTGTTGTCGAACACGAACGGCACGCGGTTATAGATATCCGAGGCGTTGATCCAGACCCGTGGCGAACCGCTATTTCGCAGGCTGCCAAAAGTCGCATTTTGGAACAGGTTGGCGTCGAGCCAACTGGTGAAGCCCTTGGAGTCGTTGATGCCGCCGCCCAAGGCACGGCCGATAGTACCTAGGGACAACTGCGTGGTCAGTCCGGCCTCGGCATTCTGCAGCAGGAAACGTTCACGGAAGTCCGACAGCGCGGCGCGCTTCTTGAGGCCGAAATAGGCGGCGGTCACCGATCCGCCGGAGACGCCGGACAGAAAATCGATGCGTTCCAGCATGGTGTCGGAAGCGCCGCGCATGCGGATGCTGCCAAGCTCCTCCAGCACGCCAAACGAGAATGCCGCGGCGCGAGTGCCGCCGCCTGAGAACGAAAAGCCGATCAGCAGGTCGTCCTGCTCGGCAGCATCCTTGAAAACGGCGTCGAGATTGGGATCGAGGGAGGCGCCGGCCAGCGGCACGTTGGCGGGAAGGTTGTAGACCGACGTACAGCCCAGCAGCAGCGCACAGGTCGTGACCACGACACCGATCGAACGCAACGCACTCATCACTTCTCTACCGATCCCACAAGACGGCCGCACCAAACGGCACGGACCGTGTCCGGACGGTCCCCAATCCGGAATCTCAATCAGATATTACCGTAAAGCGTTGCAATTCGATGCAAACTGACGATCCGGCACCAATCGCGCCAGCAACGTGGCTAATGAATGGTGAAACAAGGTGCGCGCCAAAATGGCGCGGCGCCAATCCTCAGTTCAGCTGCGTGCCCGGCGCGGCATCAAATACCAGCGTGAACCAGCTGCCCTGCCCGCGAATGCTCTCGGCGTTGAACTTCACGTTCGGCGCATTCTCTTTGAGCGTCTGCAGGATCAGCGCGCCGAGCTTGCGCGGCGACGGCCATTCCTGACCTTCGCCAAGACCGACGCCGTCATCGGCGACAACCACCGTGATGTGGCCGCCTTCCAGCTTGCAGATCAGTTTGATCTGACCGCCGGCACGGCCGATGAAGGCGTATTTCAGCGCGTTGGTCAGCATCTCGTTGACCAACAGTCCCGCCGGCATCGCGATATTGATCGACATCGGGCAATAGCCGACCTGCACATCAAGCGTGATATCCGCCGTCGCGCTAGCAGCCATCACCGCATTGGCGATGTCCGATAGATACTGTCCGAGATCGATATCGGCTGCGGCGTTCTCGTCGGACAGCGTCCGGTACAGCACTGTCAGCGCATCAATTCGGCTCGCCAGCCTGCCGAGCGCAACCGCCTCGCCTTCCACTGCCGAGCGGGCTTCGAGCCGCACCAGCGCGGTGATGAGCTGCAGATTGTTCTTCACCCGGTGCTGCAGCTCGCGCATCAGCATGTCGCGGTCGCGGATCTGGTTCTCGAACTGCTCGATCTGCGCACGCTCGCGGCCGCCGACATCGACCAGCGCGGCGATCCGGAAATTCTCGACGCCGTCGTCACTCTCGATCACCGAGGCATAGGCCTGCACGATCACCAGCCGATCGACCGGCACCGACGGCCGGAACACGCCGATGAAGTCCTCGCCGTCGCGGATTGCCTCGCCGAGTGTCTGGCTCTGATTATCTTCGTTGAGAAAGCCGTCGAGGCAGGTCCAGCTCTGGCCTTCGACATCGGCCGGCGCCATTGCCATCAATTGCTCGAAGGCCTTGTTGATGTAGACAACCTGCTGATCGCTGCCCAATCCGCGCGAGATGGCGAGCGCAACGGGAACATGATCCAGCAGATGCTTGTAGCGATCATTCTCGATCGCCTGCGCAAGCTTCGGGGAACCCAGAATCTGATCGACCTGTTGGGAAGGCGGAAGCCCGTCGTCGGTGCTCATGCACGGTCCATGCTCATGGACAAACCATGACCAAGTGCACCGCAAAACGCAATGTCAAACGCGCAACAGGTGTAATTGAAGCAGCCGGATGATGTCAGGCCCACCACTTGGGCGGCGTGAAGCGCCCCGATGCCTGCTCGATGGTTTCGCCGAGCGAAAACAACGTCTCCTCATCGAACGGACGGCCGATCAGCTGCAATCCGAGCGGCAATCCCTGCGCATCCTTGCCCGCGGGAACCGCGATGCCCGGCAGGCCGGCCATGTTCACCGTCACCGTGAAGATGTCGTTGAGATACATCTCGATCGGATCGGCGCCGCCCTTCTCACCGATGCCGAATGCCGCCGACGGCGTCGCCGGCGTCAGGATGGCATGGATCCCCTTGGCGAAACACTCCTCGAAGTCGCGCTTGATCAGCGTGCGGACTTTTTGCGCGCGGAGATAGTAAGCGTCGTAATAGCCTGCCGAGAGGACATAGGTTCCGATCATCACGCGGCGGCGCACTTCCGCACCAAAGCCTTCAGCGCGGGTATTCTCATACATGTCACTGATGCTGCGGCCGGGCACGCGCAGGCCGTAGCGCACGCCGTCGTAGCGCGCGAGGTTCGACGAGGCTTCGGCGGGCGCGACGATGTAATAGGCCGGCAGCGCGTATTTGGTGTGCGGCAGCGACACGTCGACGAGTTCGGCACCGGCGGCCTTGAGCTGCGCAGCGCCTTCCGACCAAAGCTTTTCGATCTCGGCCGGCATGCCGTCGATGCGATATTCCTTGGGAATGCCGATCTTCATGCCCTTCACGGACTTCCCGATGGCTGCCTCATAGTCCGGCACCTCGCGATCGACCGAGGTGGAGTCCTTCGGATCGTAGCCGGCCATCGAGCGCATCAGGATCGCGGTATCGCGCACGGTGCGCGCGATCGGCCCGGCCTGATCGAGCGACGATGCGAAGGCGACCGTGCCCCAGCGCGAGCAGCGGCCATAGGTCGGCTTCATGCCGACGATGCCGGCGAAGGCCGCGGGCTGGCGGATCGAACCGCCGGTGTCGGTCGCAGTGGCACCGAGACAGAGCCCTGCGGCAACGGCCGATGCCGAGCCACCGGACGAGCCGCCGGGCACTAGATTGACGTCGGAACCTTCGCGTCGCCACGGATTGATCACCGGACCGAAGAACGAAGTCTCGTTCGCCGAGCCCATGGCGAATTCATCATTGTTGAGCTTGCCGAGCATCACGGCCCCGTCACGCCACAGCTGTGCGGTCACGGTCGACTCGTAAGGCGGCACGAAATTGCCGAGGATCTTCGAACACGCGGTTGTGCGCACGCCCCTGGTCGCGAACAGATCCTTGATGCCCAGCGGCACGCCACCGAGCCAGCCACCTTCGCCCTTGGCGAGTTTCGCGTCGGCCGCCTGCGCCATGGCGCGCGCCTGATCCGGCGTCTCCAGCACATAGGCGTTCAGCACGCGCGCGGCTTCCATCGCCTTGAGATGCGCATCGGTCAGTTCGACTGACGTGAAGGATTTGGTCGCAAGGCCGTCACGCGCCTCGGCGAGTGTCAGCGACGTCAGATCTGTCATCTATTTATTGACCGGGCTGCAAAAGAAGGGAGAGAGCGTCTTGTCGTTTTCAGGTGCATCTTTTTTGAAAGAGCTGCGGCGGAGCTTGTCGTCAGCCTCCTGTGCGGCCTGAACCTTGTCGAGAATGGCATCCATGGCCGCGTCAACGTCCTTGACCTTCCCCTGACGCTCCATCTCGTCGAGGTAGTCCATATAGAGCTGATAGGACTTTTCATCGTCGCAAAGCAGACACATGGCGGTTTCCGTCCGAACGGTTCTTGCGCGATTATTCGACGACTTTCGGCACCAGGAAGAAATGATCCTCCGACTCCGGCGCATTCGCCGTCACCGCATCGACGATCTCGCCGTCATTGACGACATCGGCGCGCTTCTTCATTTCCATCGGCATCACCGAGGTCATCGGCTCGACGCCGTCGACATTCACTTCCTGCAACTGCTCGACAAAGGCCAGCATCGCGTTCAGCTCACCCTGCAGATGGGGAACTTCGGCATCAGTGACCGCGATCCGCGCAAGATGCGCGATACGGCGAACAGTGGCTGCATCGACGGACATTATATAGGGCCTCTGGGCGAATTCTGCCCGCCGTATAGCAGACGGAGGTTTCGCGCCGCAACCGGCGGACGCCTCCGCCTTGTTTGGCGCCCTAGCCCCGCAATTCAGCCATTCGCGCCAATGCGGCGGCCGCCAGTGACCGTGTCAGCTCTGCCGCAGGCCGTTCGCTGCCCATTCCCACCGACTGTCCGGCCCAGAGATTGGTAAAATCGGCCCGTCCGAGCTTCTCGGCAGCGGCTTTCAGAGGCCCCAGCGCGGTCGCCGAATGCGGGAATGCCGGCGCATCGGGCGAGACCGGCCCGACCTCGCGCATCACGCGATTGATGACGCCCCGGGCTGGACGGCCAGTCATGACGTTGGTGATGACGGTGGAGGCATCCGACGCCCCGGCCAGGGCTGCACGACCCGGCCCGCTCACCTTGGATTCCGGCGTACGCAGATAGGCGGTGCCGATCTGCACACCGGCTGCGCCGAGCGCAAAGGCTGCCGCGATTCCGCGCCCATCGGCGATGCCGCCCGCCGCAATCACCGGCACCTTCACCGCGTCCACCATCTGCGGCAGCAGCGCGAACAGGCCGGGCTGGGTTGTGATATCCTCGGTCAGGAACATGCCGCGATGACCGCCGGCCTCCGCGCCCTGCGCGATGACCGCGTCGACGCCGCGCTCTTCGAGCCAGACGGCTTCCTTGACGATGGTCGCCGAGGCGATGACCCGACAGCCGGCTGCCTTGATGCGCTTCAAGAGCGCCGGGGCCGGCAGGCCGAAGTGAAAGCTGACCACTTCGGGCTTCAGCTCTTCCACCAGCGCGCACATCGCCTCGTCAAACGGCGCACGGTTGGCCGCATTGATGTCTGCATTCGGATCGAGCCCGAGTTCGGTGTAATAGGACGACAGCCGCTTGCGCCAGTTGGCCTCGCGTGCCGGATCAGCGTCCACCGCCGTGTGGCAGAAGTAATTCATGTTGACCGGCGCGGAGACGCGCTGGCGCACGATATTGATCTGCTCACGGGCTTTCTCCGGCGAGATCATTGCGCACGGCAACGAGGCCAGCGCGCCGCCCTCCGCTGCACCGATCATGATATCGGCATCCTGCACGCCGGCCATCGGCGCCTGCACGATGGGAAATTCGGTGCCGAAAAGGTCGATCAGTCGGCGGTCGGGCCACATGGGGGATCTCCGGATTCTTGCGACAATCTTGCGGCAATGCCTCTGAATCCAGCGGCAAAGCAGTGACGATCTTGGGACAGACCTGAGGAAGTGGCGCGCGCATCATTGCCGAGCCACACTCAGGCTAACACGGCCACGCCCGCGCGAGCTATGCGGTTGCGCGGGGGATGAGCATCCACTTGCGCAGCGCCACGCCGGCCCAGATCGCCTCCACCAGCCCGAACGGCCAGGCGCCCTGCAGGAAGCCATAGAGCGATCCGAGCCCGCAGGCGCCGGCAAAGGCCAGCGTGAACCACGGACTGCGTGCCTCCAGCGCATAGCAAACCAGCATGGCGCTGACTGCAAACAATCCGAACAGGCTGAGAGCGTCCATAGATCGGGCTCGTGACGTAAGACGCAGAAACGCGGGAACGATGCTACCTTGCCGCAAATCACCACCGATGTGAAACGCGACCGATGACCGCTGCCATTCCCGAACTGACGACGCCGCGCCTGATCCTGCGCCCGCTGAGCCTGGATGATGCCGATGCTGTGCAAAGGCTTTTCCCGCAGATGGAGGTGGTGCGTTTCCTGGCCAGCCGCGTGCCATGGCCCTACCCGGCTGATGGCGCCTTCACTTTCCTGCGCGATGTCGTGCTGCCGGGCATGGAGCGTGGCACCGAATGGCACTGGTCGATCCGCCTGAAGACCGCACCGGATCAGCTGATCGGTATGATCAATGTTCGTGACGGTGACGACGACAACCGCGGCTTCTGGCTAGATCCCGCCTGGCACGGACAAGGCCTGATGACCGAGGCCAGCGACGCCGTGACAGATTTCTGGTTCGATACGCTGCAGCGGCCCGTGTTGCGCGTCATCAAGGCCATCGCCAACACCGCATCGCGCCGGATTTCGGAAACGTCCGGCATGCGCGTGATCGCCACCGAGGAGCGCGATTACGTCTCCGGCCGTTGGCCCTCGGAAATCTGGGAAATGACCGCCGGGGAATGGCGCAGCCGCCGTCCGCGCCGATAATTGCGGCGCAGCGTTTGATCTGATGGCTCCGCGTGTTATGCGGGACCATGCCTGCAGTCATCCTTCCCCTCGTCGAAGCCGCCGCACATCTGCCCGCCCGCGGCGCGCTGATCGGTCTCGATCTCGGTACCAAGACCATTGGTGTCGCGGTGTCCGATCCCGATCGCCGTCTCGCGACCGGCATTGAGACTGTCGAGCGCACCGCTTTCAAGGCGGATGCCGCGCGCCTGATCAAGCTGGCCGGCGAGCGTAACATCTGTGGCTTCGTGCTCGGTCTTCCCATCAATATGGACGGCAGCGAGGGACCGCGCGCGCAATCGACGCGCGCCTTCGCCCGCAACTTCTCGAAACTGACTGAACTGCCGATCGCCTTCTGGGACGAGCGGCTCTCCACATCTGCGGTCGAGCGCGAACTAATTGCCAATGATGTTAGCCGCGCCAAGCGCGCCAAGGTCATCGACGAACATGCCGCGATCTTTATTCTTCAGGGCGCGCTAGATCGCCTCGCCGCCTTGCTGCGCACGCCGGATATTCGCTGACCCCATGCTGACGGTATTTGCCGCTCTCGTCCCGGTCTTCCTGCTCATCGTGCTCGGTTACGCGCTGCGGCGCCTGCTGCTGAAACAGAATATCGAATGGGTCGGGCTGGAACAGCTCGTCTATTACGTGCTGTTCCCCGCCCTGCTGATCGACACGCTGGCGCGGGCAAATCTGGCGTCGGTGCCGATCGCAGGTGTCGGCGGTGCCTTGTTGCTCTCCGTCATCCTGATGTCCGCGCTATGTCTGGCGCTGCGTCCGTTGCTGGCGCGGGCCATCGGCCTCGATGGGCCGGCCTTCACCTCGCTGTTTCAGGGCGCCACGCGTTGGCAGACCTTCGTGGCACTCTCGGTCGCCGGCAATCTGTGGGGCGATCTTGGTATCACGCTGGCCTCCGTCGCCATGGTGGCGATGATCCCGCTCCTGAATATTCTAGCGGTCTGGGTGCTGGCGCATTACGCCTCGCCGCAACGGCTGTCCTGGCCGGCGCTGCTGCTGACCATCGCCAAGAACCCGCTGATCTGGGCCTGCGTGATCGGCCTCGCGATCAACCTGGCCGGATTGCCCGTGCCGCGCCCCGCACACGAATTCCTCGATGCGCTCGGGCGCTGTTCGCTGGCGATGGGCCTGCTGATCGTCGGCGCCGGTCTGCAACTCGAAGGCCTGCACAAGCCCGGCATGGCTGCAGCACTGACAGTCGTCTTGAAACTCGCCGTGATGCCGCTGATCGCCATGGGCCTTGGCATCGCGTTCGGCCTGTCCGGTACCAACCTCGCGGTGGTCGTCTGCTGCGCGTCGGTGCCATCGGCGTCGAACGGCTATATTCTGGCGCGACAGATGGGCGGCGACGCGCCTCTGTTGGCGCAGATCCTGACCATTCAAACCACGCTGGCGGTGCTGACCATGCCGGTGTTCATTGCGCTGGCGGAATAGGTTTTTCTTTTTTGAGCATGATCCCGAAAACCGGTTCCCACTTTTCGGGATCATGCTCTAGGGCGATATCACGCCGTTCGCGATGAGCAGCGTCTGAACAGTCGCCGCCAAATTGTTGAGGCCGTGCAGAAAGATCGTCAGCCATGTCGAGTGGCTGCGATAGCGCATATAGCCGAACAGCAGGCCGATGGTGAAAATCTCGACGAAGAAAAACCAGTCATACTGCAGATGCATCGCCGTCCAGACCAGCGATGACGCCACGATGGCGCCAAACGGCCGCAAGAACGATTCCGACCAGCCGCGATAGAGGAAGCCACGCGCGAAGAACTCTTCGGTCATCGGCGCGCCGACACAGAACGCAATCACGAGCAGCCACAGCGCGCCGTCGGCGCGGGCCGACTTCAGCACTTCCAGCATGAAAGTCGGCGCGGAGTCGCGGCCCATGCCTTTTGCGACCAGCTCCCAGGCGCCGACCAGCACGATCAGCGCCACCGTGCCGATGACGTAGTTTTTCCAGGACGTGCCGCGTAGCCCCAGATAGTCCGCGAAGGATTGCCGCGCCATGCGCGTCGCCAGCCACAGCGCCAGACACACGGCCGGAAGCCCCATGAGAACGGACGCGGCGATGGTCGTGCCGCTGCTCATCGCCTTGATCAGCAGCGTCGCATCGAGTGGCGCATCCTTGATCAGCAGGTAATAGGCGACGACGGTCAACTGACCGACGAACATCGCTGCAAAAGCGAACAGCCCCCAGAGGCACGTGCCCCAGAATTTCCAGACCCGCGGCGGCTTTGTCGCGGGTGGCAGATCCGAGGGTACAACGAGAGCGATCGGCGTCTCCAGTGCACTCACTGCGGCAACGCCCGCTCGAGCAGTCCCCGGCCCTGAGCTTCGGTCAATTCAGCGGTGCCATAGATCGCGTTGCGCGCACCATCGAGGCGTGTCCGCGCAAATAGTTCAGCATGGGGCGGATGCACGATGTTCAGCGCGGCGCAGGCCGCCAGCAACGCCAGCGATTCCACTGCTTGCCGCGCAACACGCTCGCTATCGGGCCGCAGCAAGGTGCGGATGATGAAGGCCGCAGTGTCGGCCGCGCCGGGCAGTCCGCGCGTCTCCAGCATCAGCTCCTGCAGCACCGCGGTCGATGCGTCGCCTTCGCGCGACAGCGCCCGCAGCACATCGAGGCACATCACATTGCCGGAGCCTTCCCAGATCGCATTGACCGGCGCCTCGCGATAGTGCCGCGCCAGAATGCCGTCCTCGACATAGCCATTGCCGCCCATGCATTCCATCGCCTCGTAAAGGAAGCCCGGCGCCGACTTACAGACCCAGTATTTCACGACCGGCGTCAGGAAGCGCATATAGGCCGCCTCGGACGCATCCTCCGGTGCCACGTCGAACGCACGGCACAGCCGCATGACCAGCGCGGTGGATGCCTCGACATGCAGGGCCATATCAGCAAGCACGCTTTGCATCATCGGTTGATCGGCCAAGTGTTTCTGGAACACGCTGCGGTGCCTTGCGTGATGCAGCGCATGAACGAGGCCCGAGCGCATCAATCCGGCCGATGCTGTGGCGCAATCCTGCCGCGTCAGCTGCACCATCTGGATGATGGTGCGGATGCCCTTGCCTTCGTCGCCGACGCGCAGAGCATAGGCGTCGTTGAATTCGACTTCAGACGAGGCATTGGAGCGATTGCCAAGCTTGTCCTTCAGGCGCTGGAAATTCAGCGCATTGAGCGAACCGTCCGGCCGGTATCGCGGCATGAAGAAACAGCTCAACCCGTCCCCGGTCTGCGCCAGCACAAGGAATGCGTCGCACATTGGCGCTGACATGAACCATTTGTGGCCGCTGATACGATACGCATCGCCGTCGCGCACCGCGCGCGTCATGTTGCTGCGCACATCCGTGCCGCCCTGCCGCTCGGTCATCCCCATGCCCAGCGTCATGCCGCGCTTGGCCGACCAAGGCGCAAAGCTCGGATCGTAATCGCGGCTGGCAATCCGGGGCATGACCTGTGCCAGCACGTCGGGCTGCGAAGCCAATGCACCCACCGCGGCGCGCGTCATGGTGATCGGACACAGATGTCCGGTCTCGACCTGCGCCGCCATGAAGAACCTTGCCGCGCGCGCCACTTCGGACGCGCCGCGTGCGGACTTGCCGTCACGCGTCCATGTCGAGTTGTGAATGCCCGCAGCGACGCTCTGCGCCATCAATTCGTGATAGGCCGGATGAAACTCGACCTCGTCGCGCCTGTTGCCGCGCGCATCGAACGTCCGCAGCTTCGGCGTATTCTCGTTGGCCAGCCGCGCGCGCTGCGCCATCTCGGCCGATCCCCACAGCTGACCGAATTCGGCGTGGTCGACATAGGCGAACGAGCCCTCATTCATCGCAACCGCTTCCACGAGCGGCCGGTCCAGCTCGAACAGATTGACGCCCTCGAACGGTGGCGACTGGTTAAGCACCGCATGGATGGCAGAGGTGACGTCGGTCATGAATCAGTTCCGGCTGGAGGCGGTATTGCGAATCATTTTACGCCGGATTGACCGGGATTTCACGGGGCTATCTTGCCTGCCGTGCAATCGGGAAATCGTAGGCGCGCACGCCTGTGCCGGGCAGCGAGAAGTGCCACCATTCCTTGGAATAATTCACGAAGCCCTGCCTGCCCATCGCAGTCACCAAGAGATCGCGCCAGCGCCGCTGCGCGGGTGAAATCGCGCGCGATCCGGTATGCGCCTTGGCATCGGAGCAATCGTAACCCGTGCCCATATCGACACTGCCCTCGGGAGCGCGCTGTGCTTCCGGCGCGATGCAGCTTGCATAGGCCTTGTTCGGATCAAATGTCGGCGACGCCGGCGCGCGCAGATCGACCAGCGTCAGATCGAGCGCCGCGCCAGTGGAGTGGCCGGAGCGCTCGGCGATATAGCCGAGCCTGAACAGATCGGCTTTGCTGAAGGACGGATTGTAACGCTTCTGCGCCGGTGTCTCGTTGCCATCGCGCGCCCACGCCACCATGTCGCGCGACGCCCGCGCCGGCCGATAGCAATCCAGCATTTTCAGCGACAGGTTTTGCGCCAGAAGTTCGCGCTGCACCTTTTGCAGAGCGACGCCGACCGGGCGCTTCACCACGCATTCCGCGCTATCATAGCCGCTGAGCTTGCGACCGACGAAATTGTTGACGCCGGCATAGCGGATGTCCTGCCGGATCGAGGGATCGATATCGCGCAGGAACACGAAATCATCGGGCAGGTTTTGCGCATGCGCGACGACAGCGCCGAAGGCCAGAAAAAGCGACGCCGAAACCGTCGCGACCACTTGGTTCAGAGCATCTCTCATGACCGGTTCCGGAGCTCCAACCAAGGCGATTCTGCAGGGATTTGGTCTCATCATCTTTACCCTGCCGCCGGACTGACCGGGGGATAACCCGAAACCGGCCGAATCGCGCTTGCTCCGCTTTTCAACTCTGCCTATAGCTTTCGTTTTAATGACCCAAGCCACGAAATCCTCTTTCGTCCTCGGACACCGGCATTTGCTGGGCATCGAGGGCCTTTCCGCCGCGGATATCACCGGCCTCCTCGACCTGTCCGAGGAATATGTCGAGCTGAACCGCCAGGTCGACAAAAAGCGCTCCAGCCTGCGCGGTCGCACCCAGATCAATCTGTTTTTCGAAAATTCGACACGCACCCAGTCATCGTTTGAACTGGCCGGCAAGCGGCTTGGCGCCGATGTCATGAACATGTCGGTGTCATCGTCCTCGATCAAAAAGGGCGAGACGCTGATCGACACCGCGATGACGCTGAACGCGATGCATCCGGACATTCTCGTGATGCGCCATCATGCCTCCGGCGCGGTTGAACTGCTGGCGCGCAAGGTCGACGGCTCCGTCATCAATGCCGGCGACGGCGCCCATGAACATCCAACGCAAGCACTGCTCGACGCATTGACCATCCGTCGCAACAAGGGCCGGCTCGAAGGTCTCGTGATCGCGATCTGCGGCGACGTGCTGCATTCGCGGGTCGCGCGTTCCAACATTCTCTTGCTCAACACCATGGGCGCACGCGTCCGCGTCGTCGCGCCCTCCACGCTGCTGCCACCGGGCATCGAACGCATGGGCGTCGAGGTCGCGCGCGATATGCGCGAAGGCCTCAACGGCGCTGACATCGTGATGATGCTGCGGTTGCAGCGCGAGCGCATGAACGGCTCCTTCGTGCCGTCCTCTGCCGAATACTTCCAGTATTTCGGCCTCGACCAGAAGAAGCTCGCTTACGCCAAGCCCGATGCGCTGGTGATGCATCCCGGCCCGATGAACCGCGGCGTCGAGATCGACTCCCTCGTCGCGGACGGCGCGCAGTCGCTGATCCGCGAACAGGTCGAGATGGGCGTGGCGGTCCGCATGGCCGTGCTCGAAGCGCTCGCGCGCAACCTGCCGAACGCGTGACGCCATGCTGACAGACCGCCGCCCTATCCTCCTCGCCAATGCGCACCTGATCGATCCGTCATGTGACCTCGACGGTCCCGGGGATGTGCTGATCGCCGATGGCATGATCCGCGACGCCCGCCGCGGCATTGGCGCGGCCGGCGTGCCCGAAGGCACCGACATCATCAATTGCGCCGGCAAGGTCGTGGCGCCCGGCCTCATCGACATGCGCGCTTTCGTCGGCGAACCCGGCGCCAGCCACCGTGAGACTTTCGCCTCTGCCAGCCGTGCAGCCGCAGCCGGCGGCATCACCACCATCATCTGCCAGCCGGATACCTCGCCGACCATCGACAACTCAGCCACCGTCGACTTCGTGCTGCGGCGCGCCCGCGACACCGCCATCGTCAACATCCATCCGATGGCCGCGCTGACCAAGGGCCTCGAAGGCCATGAGATGACCGAGATCGGGCTGCTGAAAGCGGCCGGCGCCGTCGCTTTCACAGATGCCGACAAGAGCATCACCAACGCGCAGATCATGCGCCGCGCGCTGACCTATGCACGCGATTTCGACGCACTGATCGTGCATTACACCGAGGATCCCGACCTCGTCGGCGAAGGCGTGATGAATGAAGGCGAGCGCGCGTCACGGCTCGGCCTGATGGGAATTCCCAATGCTGCCGAAGCCATCATGCTGGAGCGCGACATGCGTCTCGTCGCCCTCACCGGCGGGCGCTACCATGCGGCCTCCCTGACCTGTATCGAATCCATCGAGATCCTGAAGCGCGCCCGCGACGCCGGCTTGCGTGTCAGCGCCTCCGCGTCGATCAATCACCTGACGCTGAACGAAAACGATATCGGGCCCTATCGCTCCTATCTCAAATTGTCGCCGCCGCTCCGCACCGAAGAGAACCGCCGCGCGCTGGTCGAGGCCGTCGCGTCAGGATTGATCGACGTCATCATGTCCGACCACAATCCGCAGGACGTCGAGACCAAGCGGCTGCCATTTGCAGAAGCCGCGCCGGGTGCCATCGGCCTCGAAACAATGCTGTCGGCGGGATTGCGGCTGATCCACAATGGCGAGCTCACCTTCACCCAGTTGATCCGTGCGATGTCGACACGCCCGGCCGAACTGCTCGGCCTGCCCGGCGGCACGCTGCGCCCCGGCGCTGTCGCCGACATCATTGTCATTGACGCCGATGTGCCGTGGGTGCTGGATCCCGCGGACCTGAAGTCGCAATGCAAGAATACGCCATTCGACGAAGCCCGCTTCACGGGGCGCGTCGCACGCACTATTGTTGGCGGACGCACCGTTTACGAGCACGTCTGACGCCATAAGCGCGTCTCAGGGCACCGAAAGCGCGAAGCGCGTCTGGGAGCACGAAAGTGCGAAGCGCGTCTTAGAATAGAGGTCCAATGATCGTTCTCTACATATTCGCTGCCGCGCTCGGTTATTTCCTCGGCTCGGTTCCGTTCGGGCTGGTGCTGACCAAGCTCGCCGGCACACAGGACATCCGCACCATTGGCTCCGGCAATATCGGCGCCACCAACGTGCTGCGCACCGGCCGCAAGGGCCTCGCTGCAGCCACGCTGCTGCTCGACGCCCTCAAGGGCACCGTCGCCGTGATCATCGCCGGCAGCGTCGGCGGTCCCGTCCCGGCCATGATCGCCGGTCTCTTCGCTTTCTTGGGGCACCTCTTCCCGGTTTGGCTCGGCTTCAAGGGCGGCAAGGGTGTTGCTGTCTATATCGGCATCATGTTCGGCCTGTACTGGCCTGCCGCCATCGTGTTCTGTCTCGCCTGGCTCGCCTGCGCCTTCACCTCGCGCTACTCGTCGTTTTCAGCACTGACCGCCAGCGCCATCACGCCGATCTTCCTGTGGTGGGCAAAAGCCCCGCAACTCGCCGTGCTGGCCACCGCACTGACGCTCCTGCTGTGGTTCATGCACCGCGAGAACATCAAGCGACTGCTGAACGGCACCGAAGGCAAGATCGGACAGAAGTAGAACCCCGTCCTTTTTGGTTCTGCTGCAATCAATGCAGGTGAACCTTGACGCCTTTCGCCTTGAGCGCTTCCAGCGCCACACGATCTGGCGCGTCGTTTTCATAACAGGCAAACCGCTCCAAAGCCGGGAGACTCAGCAGGGTCGCAGCCGGCAGCTTCGTTCCCGACCCCAGATCGAGCGAACGTAAATCGGGCAAAAGTGAAAGCGGGCTCAGATCATTCGCTTCCAGCAATGCGATATCGTTGAAATCTCGTAGATGTGTCAGCTGCTCGATGCCTTCCAGGCTGCGCACATAAAAATCGGCGGTCTCGCCGCTCCACCCCGGCCAGATGTAGTCATAGATCGCATTGCCGGCGTCGAAACACAGCGCTGTCACCGCTGACAGCTGATCCGGTGTGAGCGGGATACGAACGAGATAATCGTAAGCAGGCTGGCATTTGTGCGGCCACTGGCTATCGTCGCGCGGATCAAAGGGCCGGCCCAGCACCTGCGACAAAAACTGGGAAGCACTTCCGAGATCAATCAATCCCACTTCCAGAAGCGCATCAAGCACCACCAGTTTGAAATTCGGATCGGCGAATGGTGCACCGGCCGGCAGATCGGGTGGTACAAGAGCGGGCATCTCCGCCACATAGATCGCATCCGGGTAGAAGAGTTGAAGACCGAGCAGTCGTTCGTCGCGGAATAACGCAGTCAATTGCATCCCGTCGGCCGCCGATGCGCCGTAAAGCTGCAACGTCTGAGACACACCGGCGATGTCCTGCACAAAAGCAAGCGAGGGATATTCGGCTTTCGCCGCCTGTAGCGTCATGCCTAGCTGCAGTTGATCGCCCATCGCCGGTTTAGGGAACGCGGCATGTATGTTGAGATGGCGGATGACGCCGTGAATATCGACCCGCGCTGAGAAACCACCGACCACATCGCGCGCTGGTCTGACCCAGCCTTCATCGCCCGGCGTCAGCGGGCGCCAATGCGCCCCCAGCGCTTGCGACAGACGCGATACAGGCATTCCCGGACGCAGTTGTGCGAGGGCTTCGATATCGACGGTGTGGCTGGGCACGACGGAACTCACTGCTGTGAATGCAGCTGTTAGTGATCCGCTGGCCGAAATAGTTCATCACCCAAGACAACCACAAGCGTTCCCGCGCACTCGCTCAAAACACCCGCGCGCCCTGCTTCGCGTCGAGATCGAACTCCCAGATCTCGATGCCGCGGCTGATCAGGTGACCGTTGTTCTTGATATAATGCGAGATCAGACTCACCTTCGAATGCGGGTGAAGATGTTTGAGCACGAACAGAATCTTCCGATAGTCGCGAGGCGCCGCGCCGAACAGCAGCATGGCTTCGTTCATGCCGCGGATCTTGGCGCTCGGCCGATTGCCGGACACTGTCCAGGTGTAGGACTTGCATTCGACCAGGATGCGCGGGCTGGCGCTGCCGAGATCGAAGCGCTTGTTCTTCTGCAGCCGGTGGCCGACGGGTACGACGAAATTGCGCGCAAGCTGCACGCCCTCGGAATGAAAGAAGATCTGCGCCGCTTCCTCGAACTCACGCCCAACGGCGGCGTTGCTCGATGCGCCGATCCGCTGGAAGTTGTTCACGTCCCAAAGCATTGCCATCACTGAACACAAGCCATCAGGGCTCACCCCTACTCTCGCACCTTAAGTGCGAATGTCAATTGAATGCATCCTTAAGTTGATGGATGCTCTCCACCGGGGGAGCATGGTTTGGACAGCATCTCACAGGGCAGCAGACAGCTCACGGACGCCCAGCGGCTCGACTGGCTGCGGCTGATCCGCAGCGACAATGTGGGGCCGCGCACCTTCCGGTCGCTCATCAGCCATTTCGGCAGCGCACGCGGCGCGCTGGAGCAGCTGCCCGATCTGGCGCGCCGGGGCGGCGCGACCCGCGCCGGCCGGATCTGCAGCACCGACGATGCCCAGCGTGAACTCGACCTCGGACGCAAGATGGGTGTCGCGCTCGTCGCGCCCAGTGAGCCCGGCTACCCGCCGCGATTGGCGGGGATCGACGACGCACCGCCGCTGCTCGGCATCCGCGGCAAGGTGGATGCGCTGATGCGGCCAATGCTCGCCATCGTCGGCTCGCGCAATGCGTCCGGCGCAGGACTGAAATTCGCGGAGAGACTGGCGCGCGATCTCGGCGACGCAGGCTTCGTGATCGTGTCGGGGCTCGCACGCGGCATCGATCAGGCCGCGCATCGCGCCAGCCTGAATGCAGGCACCGTCGCGGTGCTGGCTGGCGGTCATGACAAGATCTATCCGCCCGAACACGAGGACCTGCTGCTCGCCCTGCTGGACAACGGCGGCGCGATTTCGGAGATGCCGCTCGCCCATGTCCCGCGCGCCCGCGATTTTCCCCGCCGCAATCGTCTGATCTCCGGCGCCGCGCTCGGCGTCGTGGTCATCGAAGCCGCGCATCGCTCGGGCTCGCTGATCACCGCACGGATGGCTGCCGAACAGGGCCGCGAAGTGTTTGCCGTGCCGGGCTCGCCGCTCGATCCCCGCGCCGCCGGCACCAACGACCTCATCAAGCAGGGCGCGGCGCTCGTGACCGAAGCCTCCGATGTGATCAATGCGGTCGCACCGATCATGGAGCGGCCGATCGAATTGTCGAGCCGCGAACCGGACGACGTCACGTCATTCGATGAACCAGACAGCAGCGATCGCGCGCGCGTCATCGCCTTGCTCAGTCCAAGCCCGATCGGCATCGACGATCTGATCCGCCTCGCCGGCACGTCGGCCGCCACCGTCCGCATCGTGCTGCTGGAGCTCGAGCTTGCCGGACGGCTCGAGCGTCACGGTGGCGGGCTGGTGTCGATGATCTGAGGACTCAGTCCTCCGAATTGCGCCCGTCGAAGTTTTTCCGCGCGGTGTCGATATCGGACAGATGTTGCTGCGCCCATGCGCCGAGCTTCATGACCGGATCGCTCAGGCCTCGGCCGAGATCCGTGAGTTCATAGTCCACACGCGGGGGCACGGTCGGAAACACTGTGCGCGTCACCAGCCCATCGCGTTCAAGCCCGCGCAGCGTGAGGGTCAGCATCCGCTGCGAGATGCCGCCGATCATGCGCTTCAATTCGTTGAAGCGCCGCGGGCCGTCCCCGAGCAGCATGATCACCAGCACGCTCCATTTGTCGCCGACCCGCGCCAACACTGACGCGACGCCGCGGCAGTCGCTTTCCTGATGCGGAATCGCCGGCAAAGCAGGCACCTTTTTGTGCTCGGGTTTCAAAATTGTGCCTTCTTGCGCAGTTTTTGACAGTCACTCATCTAGCGTCAGTTACAAACCTATACCAGGGATGACCCAGATGAAACTGCTCCATATCGATTCCAGCGTGCTCGGCCCCCACTCCGTCAGCCGGCAGGTATCCGCCGCCATCGCCGACCGGCTGGCGAAGGCCAATCCCGGCCTCGAGACCACCTATCGCGATCTCACCACCACGCCGCTGGCGCATCTGTCCGGCTCCCATCTCGCCGTCGCGCAGGGCGCAGCGCCCGATGCGGCGCTTCAGCCCGATCTCGCCGCCGGTAGTGCCGTGCTGGAGGAGTTTCTTGCTGCCGATATCGTGGTGATCGGCGCACCGATGTACAACTTTACCATCCCGAGCCAGCTCAAGGCCTGGATCGACCGTGTCCTCGTCGCCGGCAAGACATTCAAATATGGCGACAAGGGTGCCGAAGGCCTCGCGGGCAGCAAGCGCGTCATCGTCGCCATTTCACGCGGCGGCTTCTACGGCGCGGACATGCCGACGGCTGCCGGCGAACATCTCGAAACCTATCTGCGCTGGGTGTTCGGCTTCATCGGTGTCACCAATCTCGAATTCATCGCCGCCGACGGCATCATGATGGGACCGGAGCTACGCGAGAAAGCCGTTGCCGGTGCCTTGCAGGCAGCGACGGATCTGCACGCGGCTTAACCCAACACTCCCATAGCGAGCTTGAACCGGCCTGCCGGTTCAAGCGGTCTTGCTCGTCGGGAAGCGAGACCTCAGAACCACTCACCCGGCACATATTTATCGAGCAACAAAACGCTCAACGAGATCAACAAGCCGATTGCGCTAAACAGCGCGACCGTCGCGAGTGGGTGACTTTCGGTACGTGCAGAAATGACCGCAGGTTCGGAGATGCGCGCGACTTTGGTCATGTGGCCTCCTGTGCGTCGCTCCAGCCCGCTTCAAATGTCTGACCGGCAGCCACAATGGTTCAGCGCATTCAAACATTATCTTCAGGAGATACCGACGTACCTCGAACGCGTTCGAGAGACGCCGGCACTCTTGTACTGTTTGATCAGCAATCAGCCACGAAACGCCGGTGCGCCGGCTGGCGATGACGTGACGCCGCCATCGACAAAGATCTCCGCCCCCTGCACGTTCGATGAATCGTCGGATGCCAGAAACAGCACCGTCTTCGCGACCTCTTCCGGCTTGCCGAAACGCCCGAGCGGGATGGTCTGCGACAGGCGCTTCTCGAATGCGTTGAAAGCTTCCGGCGTCGGCGCAACACGGTCCCAGATCGGCGTCGCGGTTGCGCCGGGCGAGACGACATTGACGCGGATATTGCGCGGCGACAGCTCGGACGCCATCACGCGGGCCATCGCGCGCACGCCGGCCTTGCTCGCGGCATAGGCGGCATAGCCGGGATTGCCGAGTACCGAGATCACCGAACCGTTGAGAATGATCGACGCGCCATCGTTGAGATGCGCGGCTGCCGCCTGCACGGTGAAGAACACGGCGGTGATGTTGGTCTTCAAAACGGACTCGAATACATCAAGCGCGGTGCCGCCCACCGGCGTATGCGCGCTAATGCCGGCATTGGCGAATACGATGTCGAGCTTGCCGAATTTCTCGACCGCTTTGGTCACGGCGTTCTCTGTAGCAGCGATGTCAGTCGCATCAGCGACGATGCCGATCGCATTCGGGCCGAGTTCGGCCACTGCCGCGTCCAGCTTGGCCTTGTCGCGGCCGGTGATGGCCACCTTGGCGCCCTCAGCGACGAAGAGCTTCGCCGTGGTCAGTCCGATACCGCTATTGCCGCCCGTGATGAGCGCCGTCTTGTTCGCCAAACGCATGGTGATCTCCTGATGATCAAGTGGTTGCTTTTTAAAACCACATGGACATTTAGAGCGAGTGGTTTCATAATGCAACCACTCGACCAGTCGATCGCAAGATTTTCTTTTTCCGTCGCAGGAAAGTTGCATGGCCAAACGCACCAGTCTCAAGGACTCCACCTGCCCGGTCGCCCGCTCCATGGAGGTGATCGGCGACTGCTGGACAATGATGATCATCCGCGACGCCATGCTGGGCGCGCGCCGCTTCGGCGAATTCCAGAAGAGTCTCGGACTGGCGAAGAACATTCTCGCCGTCAGGCTGAAAGCCCTCGTGGAGGACGGCATCCTGAAACTGGAGCCGGCAGCCGACGGCAGCGCTTATCAGGACTATGTCCTGACCCCGAAAGGCCAGGCCGTCCATCCAATCATGGTGGCGCTGCGTCAATGGGGAGAGGACTACGCTTTCAAACCCGGCGAACCGACGACCATCATGGTCGATCGCAAGACCGGCAAGCAGATCAAGAAGCTGGAACTGCATGCGGCCGACGGCAGGCTGCTCGGCTATGGCGACACCACGATCGTGCCCTCAACGGCCTGACGGCTTACGCAAGTCACGCAGCCGCAGGATCTCCTCGGTTTCCAGATGCGCCATATCGAGCAGGTAAGCGAGCATGTCGTGGCGATGCCGGCGCGCCATCCGCGACAAATCCCGGACCGCACTCTTTATATAGAGTGCCGCCTCCTCGGGCCCGCCATCGCCCTGCGCCTGATCGTCCGGTATGGGCGGTGTCATAGGCATTCCCTAGCCGGGCAGTCCGGGCGAAATCAGCACCAACGAAGCATCAAATCGTACCCTTAATGGTTGTATTTTGCAACCCTTGGTAAATGATTGGGAACCCCCAGCCGCGGCCATCAACAACTCACGATTTGACACGGGACCCCTTCGCACCCATGTTCGCCGCGAAACGGCTGGCGCGACTCTCGCAGACCCAAGCCGGATTCCCCCTGTAAGTTATTGGAATCACATGAATCTCGTCATTGTCGAGTCGCCTTCAAAGGCCAAGACGATCAACAAGTATCTGGGCAAGGACTATGAGGTCCTGGCGTCGTTCGGCCATGTCCGCGACCTTCCCGCCAAGAACGGATCGGTCGATCCCGACGCCAATTTCCAGATGATCTGGGAGATCGACCCCAAGGCCGCCAGCCGGCTGAACGACATCGCCAAGGCGGTCAAAGGCGCCGACAAGCTCATTCTCGCGACCGACCCTGATCGCGAAGGCGAAGCGATCTCCTGGCACGTGCTCGAAGTCCTCAAGCAGAAGCGCGCGCTGAAAGATCAGAAGATCGAGCGCGTGGTGTTCAACGCGATCACCAAGCAGGCCGTTACCGACGCGATGAAGAACCCGCGCGAGATCGATGGCGCACTGGTCGACGCCTATATGGCGCGCCGTGCCCTCGATTATCTGGTGGGCTTTACGCTTTCTCCTGTGCTGTGGCGCAAGCTGCCCGGCGCCCGTTCCGCGGGCCGCGTGCAATCGGTCGCACTGCGCCTCGTCTGCGACCGCGAGCAGGAAATCGAGAAGTTCATCCCACGCGAATACTGGTCGCTGGTGACCACGCTGGCGACGCCGCGCGGCGAGAGTTTCGAAGCCCGCCTGGTCGGCGCTGACGGCAAGAAGATCCAGCGTCTCGATATCGGAACCGGTGCGGAAGCCGAAGACTTCAAGAAGGCCATCGAAGCCGCAAACTTCACGGTCTCCACCGTCGATGCAAAACCCGCGCGCCGCAATCCGCAAGCGCCGTTCACGACCTCGACGCTGCAGCAGGAAGCCAGCCGCAAGCTCGGCTTCGCGCCGGCGCACACCATGCGCATTGCACAGCGTCTGTATGAAGGCATCGACATCGGCGGCGAAACCACCGGTCTCATCACCTATATGCGAACCGACGGCGTGCAGATCGACCCCTCCGCCATCACGCAGGCCCGCTCTGTCATCGGCGAAGACTACGGCAAGCAATATGTGCCGGACGCCGCGCGGCAATATACGAGCAAGGCCAAGAACGCGCAGGAAGCGCACGAAGCGATCCGTCCGACCGATATGTCGCGTCGCCCGGCGAGCCTGCGCGGCCGTCTCGATAGCGATCAGTCGCGGCTTTATGAATTGATCTGGATGCGCACCATCGCCAGCCAGATGGAATCCGCCGAGATGGAGCGCACCACCGTCGATATCGCTGCCAGGGCGGGATCACGCCTGCTCGAATTGCGTGCCACCGGTCAGGTCGTGAAGTTCGATGGTTTCCTTGCCGTCTATCAGGAAGGCAAGGACGACGACGCCGAGGATGAAGATTCACGCCGCCTGCCCGCCATGAGCGAAGGCGAAGCGCTGAAGAAAGAAAACCTCGCGGTTACCCAGCATTTCACCGAACCGCCGCCGCGCTTCTCGGAAGCATCGCTGGTCAAGCGCATGGAAGAGCTCGGCATCGGCCGTCCCTCGACCTATGCATCGATCCTGCAGGTGCTGAAGGATCGCGGCTACGTTCGGCTCGAGAAGAAGCGTCTGTACGGCGAGGACAAGGGCCGCGTCGTCGTCGCCTTCCTCGAAAACTTCTTCGCCAAATATGTGGAATACGATTTCACCGCGGCGCTGGAAGAGAACCTCGACAGGATCTCCAACAACGAGATCTCCTGGCAGCAGGTGCTCAAGGATTTCTGGACCGACTTCATCGGCGCAGTGAACGAGATCAAGGATCTGCGCGTGGCGCAGGTGCTCGACGCGCTCGATGAGATGCTCGGCCCACACATCTACGCCCCGCGCGAAGATGGCGGCGATCCCCGCCAGTGCCCGACCTGCGGCACCGGCCGCCTCAATCTCAAGGCCGGCAAGTTCGGCGCCTTCGTTGGCTGCACGAACTATCCGGAATGCCGCTACACGCGTCCGCTCGCTGCGGACTCCGGTGCGAATGCTGACCGCGTGCTCGGCCCCGATCCGGTGTCAGGTCTCGAAGTCGCGGTGAAGGCCGGACGTTTCGGGCCTTACATCCAGCTCGGCGACACCAAGGATTACGAAGAAGGCGAGAAGCCGAAGCGTGCCGGCATTCCGAAGAACACGTCGCCCAGCGATGTCGAACTCGATCTGGCACTCAAGCTCCTGTCGCTGCCGCGCGAGATCGGCAAGCACCCGGAAACCGGCGAGCCGATCTCCGCGGGCCTCGGCCGTTTCGGGCCGTTCGTGAAACACGAGAAGACCTATGCCAGCCTCGAGGCCGGCGACGAGGTGTTCGACATCGGCCTCAATCGCGCGGTCACGCTGATCGCCGAGAAAATCGCCAAGGGCCCATCAGGTCGTCGCTTCGGCGCCGATCCCGGCAAGCCGCTCGGCGACCATCCGACCCTCGGCGGCGTTGCCGTCAAGGGCGGACGCTACGGTGCCTATGTCACCGCGGGCGGCGTCAATGCGACGATCCCGAGCGACAAGACGCAGGAGACGATCACGCTCGAAGAGGCGATCGCGCTGATCGACGAGCGTGTGGCCAAGGGCGGCATCAAGCCGAAGCGCGGCACCAAGAAAGCACCGGCGAAGAAGGCTGTCGCCAAGAAGGCCGACGCGGCCGAGAAGAAGCCGGCGGCCAAGAAGGCTGTTGCGAAGAAAGCCACAGCTAAACCCAAGGCTGAAACGGCTGCCGCCAGCAAGGCGCGCGCGCCGGTGAAGGCGAAGACATCGCCTGCCAAGAAGAAGGCCGCGAAAACGGTCGCGAAGAAAAGCGCTGGCTAGAACGGATAATTGTGAACAAGAAACGTGACAGCAGCTTTCCAACCAGGGATGCCATCGTCGCGTTCGTTCGCGCGTATCCCGGCAAGATCGGCACCCGCGAGATCGCGCGTGAATTCGGACTGAAGAACGCCGCCCGTGTCGAGCTCAAGCGCATGCTGCGCGAACTCGCCGACGAAGGCGCCATCGCCAAAAAGGGCCGCAGCGTGCGCGAGCCCGCGGCGCTGCCGCCGACCGTGCTCGTCGACATCACCTCGCGTGACGCCGATGGCGAGTTGATCGCCACGCCCGTCGAATGGGACGAGGCAGACGGCGTCGTACCAAAAATTCGCATTCACACGCCGCGCCGTCCCCTGCCCGGCACCGCGGCAGGTGTTGGTGACCGCGCATTGTTGCGCATCGAGAAGATCGAGAACGATGGCGAGTTAGCCAGCTATCAGGGCCGCGTCGTGCGGGTGCTCGAAGGTGCACGCACGCGCCTGCTCGGCATCTATCGCGCGCTGCCAAATGGCGGCGGACGATTGATCCCGGTCGATAAGAAGCAGGCCGGGCGCGAACTCAACATCGCGGCATCCGACGCCAACGGCGCCGAGGACGGCGATCTCGTCAGTGTCGATCTCATTCGCACCCGCGGCTACGGCCTCGGTTCCGGCAAGGTGAAGGAACGGCTCGGTTCGCTCTCCTCCGAGAAGGCGGTCAGCCTGATCGCGATCCACTCGCACGATATCCCGCAGGCGTTCTCCCGCGATGCGCTGAAGGAAGCGGAAGCCGCGCAGCCTGCGACATTGCAAGGACGCGAAGACTGGCGTGACGTGCCGCTGGTCACCATCGATCCGCCGGATGCGAAAGATCACGACGACGCCGTTTACGCGGAGCTCGATTCCGATCCGCACAATGCGGGTGGATACATCGTCACCGTCGCCATCGCCGATGTCGCCTTCTATGTGCGTCCCGGCTCGGCGCTCGATCGCGATGCGCTGATCCGCGGCAACTCCGTCTACTTCCCCGACCGCGTCGTGCCGATGCTGCCGGAGCGCATCTCCAATGACCTGTGTTCGCTGGTGCCGGGCGAGCCGCGCGGCGCCCTCGCCGTACGCATGGTGATCGGCGTCGATGGCCGCAAGAAGTCGCATACGTTCCATCGCGTCCTGATGCGTTCGGCGGCCAAGCTGAACTACGCACAGGCGCAGGCCGCCATCGATGGCCATCCCGACGATACTACCGGCCCGCTGCTCGAACCGATCCTGAAGCCGCTTTACGCGGCCTATGCACAGGTGAAGCTCGCGCGCGACGAGCGCGAGCCGCTGGATCTCGACATCCCCGAGCGAAAAATCCTGCTGAAGAAGGACGGTACCGTCGATCGCGTCATCGTACCGGAGCGGCTTGACGCGCATAAGCTCATCGAAGAGTTCATGATCCTGGCCAACGTCGCCGCAGCCGAAACGCTTGAAAAGAAGGCTCTGCCGCTTATCTATCGGGTACATGATGAGCCTTCGGTGGAGAAGGTTCACAACCTGCAGGAATTCCTCAAGACCCTCGACATGCCGTTCGCCAAAGCGGGCGCATTGCGGCCATCGGTATTCAACCGGGTGCTGTCACAGGTCAAAGGTCAGGATTCCGAACCGCTGGTGAATGAAGTGGTTTTGCGCTCGCAAGCCCAGGCGGAATATGCCGCCGAGAATTACGGACATTTCGGTCTGAACCTGCGCCGCTACGCGCATTTTACCTCACCTATCAGGCGATACGCAGATCTGATCGTGCATCGCGCATTGATCCGTGCGCTCGGGCTCGGCGAAGGCGCACTGCCCGAGAGCGAAACCGTGGAAACGCTGAGCGAAATCTCGGCGCAGATTTCGGCCACCGAACGCCGGGCCATGAAGGCCGAGCGCGAGACGTCCGACCGGCTGATCGCGCACTTCCTGGCCGACAAGATCGGTATGAGCTTCCAGGGCCGGATTTCCGGCGTCACCAGGGCTGGACTCTTTGTCCGATTGACCGAGACCGGCGCCGATGGCCTGATCCCGATCCGCACGTTGGGCACGGAATACTTCAACTATGACGAAGCTCGCCACGCCCTCGTCGGTACACGCAGTGGCGCCATGCATCGGCTGGGCGACGTCGTCGATGTCCGTCTGGTCGAGGCAGCCCCCGTTGCAGGTGCCTTGCGGTTCGAAATGCTCTCCGAGGGCAATACCGCCCCACGGAACCGCCGACGCGAACATGCCCGCAGCAATGACGCTGCAGACCGGCCGCGTCATCCGGGTGCCAAGACGAATTACAAGTCGTCGAAGAAGGTCAAGGCGCCCAAGAAAGCCAAACCCGGTCGTAATGCCCGGCAGGCTGCCAAAGCTGACAAGGCTCGCGCCGGTGGCAACCCCGGCAAGCCGAAAAAGGGGTAACGTCATGATGACATTGACCACACCGAAAATCTGGAGCGCGACGCTGGATTCCTCCGCCAAACGCAATGTGTGGACCGCGATGAAGCGCGGCTTCGCCTGTCGTTGCCCGAACTGCGGCGAAGGCAAGATGTTTCGCGCCTTCCTGAAAACCGCAGATCACTGCGACAAGTGCGGACAGGATTTCTCCGCGCACCGCGCCGATGATCTTCCCGCCTATCTCGTGATCGTCATCGTCGGTCATATCGTGGTGCCGATCGCATTGTGGATCGAGACCAACTATTCGCCATCGGTCGCGCTGCAACTCGCGATCTACCTGCCGATCACACTGATCGCGTCGCTGCTGTTGTTGCAGCCGGTCAAGGGCGCCGTGGTCGGATTGCAGTGGGCATTCCGCATGCATGGATTTGGCGACGGCGCGGCTGACTGATACGTTCTCCGTCCCCTTGAACATCGCCTAATAAGAAGAATTTCAGGAGACGGAATGAGCGACGCAGTCGAGATCGGCAAGGAAGCCGACCACCATCCCTATAAGCGTCCGCGCGACGCTGCGACCCTGATGCTGGTCGATCGCTCCGGCCCGATTCCGAAAGTGCTTGTCGGCAAGCGTCACGACAAGGTCGTGTTCATGCCCGGTAAGTTCGTCTTCCCCGGCGGCAGTGTCGATACGACCGACAACAAGATTCCGGTGGCTGCACCTTTGCCGCCGGAGCTTGAAGCCAACTTGATGAAGGGCAGCCCGAAGACGCCGCCGTCGCGCGCGCGTTCGCTCGCCGTCGCTGCGATCCGCGAAGCCTGCGAAGAAACCGGCCTCTGCCTCGGCCGCAAGGTTGATGGCGCGACCAGGAAGCTCCCCGGCGTATGGGAAGCTTTTAGCGATGCAGGTCTGCTGCCCGATCCCTCCGGCCTGTTTCTGATTGCGCGCGCCATCACACCACCCGGCCGCATCAAGCGCTTCGATACGCGTTTCTTCACAGCGGATGCGTCGTCGATCGCGCATCGCGTCGAGGGCGTCGTGCATGCCGATGCCGAACTGGTGGAACTGGTCTGGGTCGAACTCGGCTCCGCACATCTCGCCGACGCGCACGCAATGACGAAGAACGTGCTCAATCAATTGCAGCAGCGTCTCGCCACCGGCCCGCTCCGTCACGACGCGCCACTGCCCTTCTTCCATTGGTACAGCGGCAAGATGCAACTCGATATGCTGCCCGGCGAAAGCTGAGTTAATCAAGTAACAGGTCTCGCTTTTCGACCTATTCTAATTCTAACTGTTTCCTTAGTGGGATAACTGGTGTGGCGCGGTAAGCTACCGTTGTCTTGCTCACAGGAATTCCCAGTTATGGGACAGATGAATTGGACGCCGCAGGTCGAGTCTTCGACATTCACGCGCGCGTCACTGGAATATCGTCGCAAGGCGTCGGCACTCAGCCAGCGCGCCAGCGTGGAAGCTGACCCACGCAAAATTCGTGCATTGCTACAACTCGCCATCTCGTGGATTCAGGTTGCTGAAAACGAAGAACTGATGGCGAGCGAGTATCGCGCCAGCGCACACATGCACAGTTTCTGACGTGGGAAGGCGCCGCATATGCGGCGCCTTCCTGCTCTGCCAAGCCCATCGTCAGATCTGAGCGAGGCCACCGTCGACGAACAATTCTGCGCCGGCGACGAAGCTGGAGTCATCCGATGCCAGGAACAGAACCGCCTTCGCGACTTCGTCCGCGGTGCCGAGGCGACCGAGTGGCACCAGCGTCTTGAGGAAGCCCTTCACGTCATCATTCGCGAACGCGTCCAGGCCAGGCGTCTGGATCGGTCCGGGGCTGACAACATTAACGCGAATCCGGCGTGCCTTGAGATCCGCGGTCCAACTGCGCGCAAAGGAACGGATTGCAGCTTTGGTCGCGTTGTAGACGCTGAAGGACTCCATGCCCTTCGATCCCGACACCGAGCCGGTGAGAACCACCGAGGCGCCGTCGGAGAGCAGCGGCAGTGCCTGCTGCACCGTGAACAAAACGCCCTTCACATTGATGTCGAACATCTTGTCATAGACGTCTTCGGTGATCTGGCCGAACGCGCTCAATTCATACCCGCCGGCATTGGCGAACAGCACGTCGATCTTGCCCTTGGCAGCCTTCACCGTATCGAACAGATGCGCGAGATCGGCGAGCTTGCCCGCGTCCGCCCGCACACCGACGGCCTTCGGACCGAGCTGCTTCACGGCGGCATCGAGCTCGGCCTGGCGGCGGCCGGTGATGAACACGGTGGCGCCTTCGTCGATGAAACGCTGCGCCGCGGCCAGGCCGATGCCGGCGCTGCCACCGGTGACGACTGCGATTTTGCCTTCGAGTTTGCGGGTCATGATGCTCTCCTTTGATTTGGGGCGGCGCCATCGCCGTCCGACATGGAGAACATCGTCCATTCGCTCGTTGGCGGTTATGGGCTTGTTCGGATATTATTTATCCGTATTCTGGATGAATGACCGATACAGTCGCCCTTTTCCAGGCTTTCATCCGCGTCGTCGAAGCGGGCTCATTCACCCGTGTGGCTGAGGAGCAGAATTCCAGCCAGCCGACCGTCAGCCGCCAAGTGGCAACGCTGGAAGACCATCTCGGCACCCGATTGTTCACCCGCACCACGCGCAAGCTGACGCTCACCGATGATGGCCGCAGTTTCTACGAGCGCGCCAAACTGGCGCTGGAAGCCGTTGCCGAGGCCGAGGGCGCGGTGGGACGACGCCGGGCCAGACCATCAGGCACGTTGCAACTGGCCCTCCCCGTGGTGTTCGGACGGCTGCGGGTGATCCCGCATCTGAAGGGCTTTCTGGCGCGCTACCCCGACGTCAGCGTCGACCTCGTGATGAGTGACGGCTTCAGCGATCTGGTCGAGGACGGCATCGATCTCGCGATCCGCTCCGGCGTCGTGACCGACCCGAACCTGATCGCCAGGAAGATCGGCGTGACACGCCGCATCCTGGTGGCGTCGCCGTCCTATCTGCGCGGCAAGACGCCGCCTGCGCATCCGAACGATCTCATCGGGCATGATTGCATCCCCTATACGCGCTTCACCGGCGGCGTGACCTGGCGCTTCGAAAGTCCGGACGGCCCGATCGCCATCGAAGCCACCGGACCGGTGCGCACGCAGAGTTCGGAAGGCATTCGCGAAGCCGTGATGTCCGGCCTCGGCATCGGCTTCGTGCCGATCTGGCATTTCAGGGATGAGATCGAGACCGGTCGTCTCATTGTGCTGCTCGAAGCTTTCGAGCCGAAACCGGTGCCGATCAGCGCGGTCTATCCCTCGCGCCGCTTCGTGCCGCAGAAGACCCGCGCCATGATCGACTACCTGGAAACGCAATTCGCAATGGACCCGACGGTCAATCCGAAGCGAGTGTAGCGGCGCACACTCAACCACAAGCTCGTCATTCCGGGGCGCGGGCAGCGCCAGCTGCACGCGAACCCGGAATCTTTTAGTAATCATCACTCCGGGATTCCGGGTTCACGTCCGCCAAGAGGCGGCCGCGCCCCGGAATGACGGGTTAAACAGTCTCCTCCCTCATTCCAAATCGCAATAATCTTCTCGTGAGCAGCATCTACCTGCGCGCGTCGGCGTCCCTATCTGTTCCCGACCAGCATCACGGGGAATTCCAGATGGCGAAGCGTCAGTTGAAGCTCGGGGCCTTCATGCGCCCGATCAGCATCCATACCGGCGCATGGCGCTATCCCGGCGCTCAGCCTGACGCCAACTTCAACTTTCCCTTCCTCAAACAGATGATCCGCAAGCTCGAGGCCGGCAAGTTCGACGCTTTCTTCATGGCCGATCATCTCGCGGTGCTGAACATGCCCGTCGAGGCGCTGAAGCGCAGCCACACCGTGACGTCGTTCGAGCCGTTCACGCTGCTGTCGGCACTGGCCGCCGTCACCGACAATATCGGCCTCGTCGCCACCGGCTCCACCACCTTTGACGCGCCCTATCACGTCGCCCGCCGCTTTGCCTCGCTGGATCATATCTCGGGCGGACGCGCCGGCTGGAATATCGTCACCACATCGAATCCCGATGCCGCGCTGAACTTCGGCCTGGACGATCACATGGAGCATGCCGAGCGCTACAAGCGCGCGCGCGAATTCTACGACGTCGTCACCGGCCTCTGGGATTCCTTTGCCGACGATGCCTTCATCCGCAATGTCGAGACCGGCATCTTCATGGATCCCGAGAAGATGCATGTGCTCGATCACAAGGGTCCGTATCTCTCGGTCCGCGGCCCGCTGAATATCGCCCGGCCCGTCCAGGGATGGCCGGTCATCGTACAGGCCGGCGCATCGGAGGACGGCAAGCAGCTCGCCGCCGAAACCGCGGAAGCCGTGTTCACCGGCGGCGGTCCGATCGGCGAAGCACAAAAGCTCTATGCCGATATCAAGGGCCGCATGGCCGCGCTCGGCCGCGACCGCGACCATCTCAAGATCCTGCCCGGCGCCTTCGTGGTAGTCGGCGACAGCGTGGATGAAGCCAAAGAGAAACGCGCGCTGCTCGACAGCAAGGTGCATTACGCCAATGCCATCGCCTCGCTCTCGATCAATCTCGGCACCGATGCCTCCGTCTTCGATCCCGATGGCCCGCTGCCCGAGATTCCCGAAACCAATGCCAGCAAGAGCGGCCGCGAGCGCGTCATCGCCCTCGCCCGGCGCGAGAACCTGACCGTGCGCCAGCTTGCCCAGCGCCTCGGCGGCTATGGCGGCTCCGCCTTCGTGGGCACGCCCCAGACCATCGCCGACGAGATGCAGGAATGGCTGGAAACCGAGGCCTCCGACGGCTTCAACATCATGTTCCCCTATCTGCCGGAGGGGCTGAACGAGTTCGTTGATCGGGTGATCCCGGAACTGCAGCGACGGGGTATTTTCCGTACCGAATATGAAGGGACCACCCTCCGGGAGAATTTGGGCCTTCCACGGCCGGAAAACCGGTTCTTTCCCTCTGCAACTTGACTCCGCTGCGAGGGATCGCATCAGCTACTGCTCCCGCCCGTTGTGCTGCGATCCCCATCCCGGACAATTCTATGAGCGCGCATGTCATCCGTCTCCTCACGCCGCATGAGGCATGGTCCAAACGTAATGGCCTGATCGATCTCCTCGTCGATTCTGCCGAAGGTGGTGCCTCGGTCAATTTCGTCTGGCCGATGACCCGCGCGAAGGCCGAAGCGTGGTGGGACGGCGCGCTTGCCAGCCACACCCGCGGCGAACGATTGATCTTTACGGCAGAGGCCGGGGATCGCGTCGACGGGACCGTGCAATTGATCCTGGCACCGCAGGAGAACCAGGCCTTCCGCGCCGACATCGCCAAGATGCTGGTGCATCGTCGCGCCCGGCGTCAGGGACTTGGCGCGGCACTGCTGTTGGCGGCAGAACACGAAGCGCATCGGATCAGCCGTACGCTGTTGACACTGGATACCGCCACGGGCGGCGCCGGCGAACGGCTCTACGCCAGGCTCGGCTGGACCAAATTCGGCGAGGTTCCTGGCTACGCCACCAGCCCGGACAATAGCACCCGGGATGCGGCCAGCTTTTTCTACAAGACGCTCTGATGTCCAATGGCGGGCAATTCAGCCCCGCCGCAGCCTGAAAACCGGTTCTTTCCGGGTTAAGGGCCCGGATTCGGTCCGTTTTTCCGCCCGGAAAACCTTGACTTTGGGGCGTTCGGGGCTAGGTTGCGCCCCAACACGGCCAGTTCTCTGGCTGTCACCCGATTCCCGACATTCAGAGGTTCTGCCATGGCCAAAGCGGTCACCATCAAGGTCAAGCTCGTTTCCACCGCGGACACCGGCTTCTACTACACCGCCAAGAAGAACTCGCGCACCATGACCGACAAGATGGTCAAGAAGAAGTACGACCCGGTCGCGCGCAAGCACGTTGAATTCAAGGAAGCCAAGATCAAGTAAGCGCTGAATACAGCTGCTGACGGATTTTGAACGGGGCCCTTTCGGGCCCCGTTTTCTTTTTAACCTCTCCCCGCTCCCGGCGAAGCGAAGCTTCGCTAGGCGGGGCGAGGTTAAGTAAGAAGCCCAGGCCAATCGTTTCAATTTTAGCGATGCGCGCAGCACCGTATTTACCCTGCCACAACTATGGCGGGCATGAAGCCTGCGATTGAAACGGTATTCACGTCATTTCGTGCGACAAGTCGGTATCATTCGACGCAATTGATTTGCATCGGGAGCAACCCTTGTCTTTCCGCGATACAGACACGACGGCTGGCCAGTTCACGTCTGCGGTGTCTCTGGCGGGCGTTTTCGTTCGCTACGCATTCTATTTTTTCGGAATGATCGTGTTCGGGCTCATCGCCTTCGGGGTGATCTGGCTCTGGGGCAATCGCGTCCAGGTGGTCCAGGACAAGCCAGCTTTCAGGATCACTGACGGCAGCTTCACACGGTTACCCGTCAGCTCCGATATCATCACCAGTGGACTGCTTGGCCGTGTTGAGGTCATGCAATACGGGGCACTGGATCATCGCGGGATCGATCTCACCGTGGCGATCGCGTTCCCGCCCCCGGGCGGCCTCCAGACGCGGCCGACTTTTGAACCGCGCGAAACAAAGCTTTTGCGCAACATGCGCTTCCAGACGCTTTCCACGCACTTCGATCTGGAAACGCGCTACGGCCCTGTCCATGCCGTCGAAACGCGCGTCGAGACCGATGGCCGCTGGAAACAGTGCCTCGCCTTCAGCTCGCGCTTCGATACCAGAACTGTGTTCCTCTCCGGCTGGACCTGCGACGCCACCGGCACCAAGCCCGGCGCGGATGCCCTCGCCTGCGCGCTCGACAAACTCGTGATCGATAAGGAATTGCCGACGAAAGAAGCCGACGCCTATCTGCGCGCACGCATGACGCGCCCGGCTTACTGCGCGGCCCGGCAGGTCACACAGACCTTCGATACGGGATCACGCCCGATCTCGCCGCCGTCGCGATGGTCGCAGCCATCGGCCAGAACGCGTCTTTGATCGTGGCTTAGGCCGCCGCAGCAACCACGCGATTGCGGCCGTCGTGCTTGGCGCGATACAGCGCCACGTCCGCACGCTTGAGCACGTCGGCGACGGGCTCGCCCTTCTTCTCCAGCGTCGACAACCCGATCGAGATCGTGACCTCGATGCGCTTGTTGCCCTTGTCGATGGAGAACGGCTCGCCTGCGATCGAGCGACGCAGACGCTCGGCCACCATGCTGGCGACGTGCATGTCGGTCTCGGGCATGACGATGACGAATTCCTCGCCGCCGTAGCGACAGGCCAGATCGATGCCACGGATCGACTTGCGAATGCGCACGGCGAATTCGCGCAGCACGTCGTCACCGCAATCATGGCCGTGATTGTCATTGATCGACTTGAAGAAGTCGATGTCGAGCATCATCAGCGCCAAGGGCTTGCCGCGGGTCGCCGCCTGCTCTGCCAGCGTTTGCAGATGGCTTTCCATGTAGCGCCGATTATGCAGTCCGGTCAGACCGTCGGTGATCGCGGCTTCGATGGAGTGCTGAACGTTGTCGCGCAGATGATCGGTGTAACGGCGACGGCGCACCTGCGTGCGGGCGCGGGCCAGCAGCTCGTTCTTGTCCACCGGGCGCATCAGGTAGTCGTTGACGCCGATCTCGAGACCGCGCAGCAGCCGCGGATTGTTATCGGCATCGGCAATCGCGAGAATCGGAATCTGCCGCGTGCGCTCCAGCGAACGCGCCTGGCTGCACAGCCGCAGACCGTCGAAATTCTCAAGGCTCAGCGAGACAATGAGCAGATCGTAATTGCCCTCGGCGGCATGAAACAGCGCCTCGGTCGGATTGGGTTCGACATCGACGGTGTGTTCGGCCGACAGGACAGGCGCGAGCCGCTCATAGGATGATGGACGATCGTCGACCAGCAGAATGCGTCCACCCACACCCAGATCAGACACCGCGCTGCGCTCAGGCGCCTGCATGCCGATTTCCAGCGAGGTGATGGCGCGCATGCGCAGCTCATCGGTCATCATCTTTAGACGCGTCAGCGAGCGTACGCGGGCCACCAGCACGGCATCGGCGACGGGCTTGGTGAGAAAGTCATCGGCGCCGGCTTCGAGGCCGCGCACGCGATCGGACGGCGAATCCAGCGCGGTGACCATGACCACCGGAATGAAATGCGTCTTCGGATTGGCTTTCAGGCGACGGCAGACTTCGAAGCCGTCCATGTCGGGCATCATGACGTCGAGCAGGATCAGGTCGCATTCGGAACGCGCGCAGACTTCCAGCGCCTGTGCGCCGTTGGACGCGGTGATGACGTCGAAATACTCCGCCGAGAGACGGGCTTCCAGAAGCTTCACGTTGGCGGGGATGTCATCGACGACAAGAATACGCGCTGACATAGGGAACTCCCTAACCGATGAACCGACGCACGGTTTCGATAAATTTTCCGACCGAAATGGGCTTTGACAAATAGGCTTCGCAGCCGCCTTCGCGGATACGTTCTTCGTCGCCCTTCATGGCGAAGGCTGTGACGGCGACGACGGGGATCATGCTGATCGCAGGATCCTTCTTGATCCATCCGGTTACTTCGAGACCGGAGACCTGTGGTAACTGAATATCCATGAGGATGAGATCGGGGCGGAGCGAGCGGACAAGATCGAGCGCTTCATAGCCATTGCTCGTGCCGACTGTCTGATAGCCATGGGCTTCCAGCAGGTCACGGAAGAGCTTCATGTTGAGCTCGTTGTCCTCCACGATCAGGACGGTTTTTGCCATCCCGCCCTCCAATCCAGAACACGAGCGTTCTTGTTTCGCTGAGCATGATTGCCCTGCGTCACCGGCCAATGTGATGTTCGAAGCGAACTTCCAAATTCACTTCGGCCACCCCGCCGAAGTGCCCGTGTACCGCGCGTATCCCTGCAACTGGAATCGCCCCGGTGACTCGGGCATGATGACTTAAAATAGAGACGATAAGTTACGGAAAGGCAAACACGCGTGATGAAAAAACCCCAGCGCCACCCCAGCGAAGTTGCTGAAATCGTTGCGATTCAGGCGCTGTCCTTCGTTGCCGGGGAACCTGAGCGGCTGGGCCTGTTCCTGTCCGAGAGTGGAATCGGTCCGGAGACTCTCCGCTCGGCTGCAAAGGATCCACAGTTCCTCGTCAGCGTGCTCGATTTCGTGCTGCGCGACGACGAGACCGTGAAGGCGTTTTCGGCGTCGTCGCAACTGGACCCCACCACCATCGCCGCCGCGCGGCAGGCGCTCGATCCCCGCGGGCAGGAATTTACGTGAGCCCCTCCCCGTCGGAGCTAAGCGGACCGCGCTGCTTCTGCCGGGATTGCCTTGTGGATCTGGATGCACGCGTCAAGCGCTGCACGTCATGCGGGTCGCCGCGCCTGGTGCGACACCATGCGCTGCCGTCGCTGACGCTGGCGCATATCGATTGCGACGCGTTCTACGCCACCGTCGAGAAGCGCGACAATCCCGACATCGTGGATCGGCCCGTCATCATCGGCGGCGGCAAGCGTGGTGTGGTGTCCGCGGCCTGCTACATCGCGCGCACCTATGGCGTGCGCTCGGCGATGCCGATGTTCAAGGCGCTGGATCTCTGCCCCGACGCCGTCGTGGTGCGACCCGACATGGCGAAATATGTCCGGGTCGGCCGCGAGGTCCGCCACGCCATGCAGGCGCTGACGCCGCTGGTCGAGCCACTGTCGATCGACGAAGCCTTTCTCGACCTGTCCGGCACGCAGCGCGTCCACGGCATGATTCCGGCCAAGGTGCTGGCAAAATTCGCCGCCGATATCGAGCGAACTGTCGGCATCACTGTTTCGGTCGGTCTGTCGGTGAACAAGTTTCTCGCCAAGATCGCCAGCGATCTCGACAAGCCACGCGGCTTCGCCACGCTCGATCAGGACGATGCCGTGGCCATGCTCGCCGACAGACCCGTCAGCTTCATCTACGGCGTCGGCCCCGCGACGGCCGAGAAGCTATCGCAGCGTGGATTCCGCAAGATCAGCGATATCCAGAAGGCCGACGAGACCGACCTGATGAAACAGTTCGGCGGCGAAGGCCGCAGGCTGTGGCGCCTCGCCCGCGGCATCGATGACCGCCTTGTTGTCGCCGATCGCGGCGCGAAGACGATTTCCAATGAGACGACGTTCAATGAGGACATCCGCGACTACGCCACGCTGGAAAAGATCCTGTGGCGATTGTCGGAAAAGGTTTCATCGCGTCTCAAGAGCAGCGAATTGTCCGGCACCACGGTCACGCTGAAACTGAAGACCGCGGATTTCCGCCAGCGCACCCGCTCGCAGTCGATCCAGTCGCCAACGCAGATGGCGGCGCGGATCTTCGATATCAGCCGCGAGATGCTGGCGAAAGAAATCGACGGCACGGCCTTTCGCCTGATCGGCACTGGTGTCAGCGCGCTCAAGCCCGGCAACGAGGCCGGCGACGACAACATGCTCGACCGCCGTTCATCGCATGCCGAACGGGCAATGGACGACCTCAGGAAGAAGTTCGGCAGTGCCGCGGTGATCCGCGGCATCGCCTATGACGGGCCGGAGAAGCCAAGGACATAATCCCCATAGGGATTGCGAACTTGTGATGGGTCCGGGCTTCCCACGCTGTGGTGGCCGTGAGATGGTCGAATATGGATCTTCGTCGACTCCTGAAATTCTTTCTAGCGATCTTCGTGACCATCGGTCTCTCGGTGGCGCCGGTGGTGACTCCGGCGGCTGCCAAGGGGCCGTCGGCCACGATGACCGACATGTCGGCGATGTCTGGAGACATGCCCTGCTGCCCATCCGAACAGAAGAGTAAGGATTGCCAGGACTGTCCACTTCTCGCGATTTGCGCGTTGAAGACCGCCCAGGCGGGGCCCTCTTTGGCGCCCCCCATGACGGTTCGCCACGCCGTCCGAACCTACCACTCGGTGCTGAATGACGCGCTGACCGATGGTGTCAACCGCCCCCCTCCAGACCACCCTCCTCGCACTTCGATCTGAGCGGCGCTGAGCGCCGTCGCTGCCGCGTGCCTCTTGGCGCGCGGATGACGCATGCCGTTCGCGGCACATCAGATTCGATCGAGGATACCAAACCATGAAGACGTCTCACTCCCCGCGCGCCTTACGGGCTGCGTTGATCGCTGTCGCTTTGGGCGGCGCAAGCACGGCTGCACTGGCTGATATCAAGGACTACGCGTTCGAGCTCGTCGACCAGTCCGTTCAGGCCGGCCCCGACAAGATCATCACCGTCCGCCTGATGAATACCAAGACCGGCAAGCCCGTGCCGGATGCCGTCATTTTTGCAACTCGTCTCGACATGGCTCCTGACGGCATGCAGGAGATGGCCACCAAGGTCACGCCAGTATCGGGGGCCGAGCCCGGCACCTACAAGTTCAAGGCCACCTTCGGAATGGCCGGTCGCTGGCAGCTTTCTCTGGGCGCCAAGGTGCAGGGAGAAACCGGCTCCGTCGAGAACAAGCTCGTCATCACGGCGCAGAAATGAACCGCGCCGTTTTAGCTGGCACCGCCGCCGCGTTCATCGCGGCGGCCGGAGGCGGATTCATCATCGCGCAGCGGCCACCGGCGCACACCCTCGCCTTGGTCACCCCCGCCGATGCGCAGGAAGCCGGCGCGCCGATCTACTATCAAGATCCAGACGGGAAGCCCGCATACTCGTCGACGCCGAAGAAAACGCCGGACGGCCGCAACTACCGCGCCGTTCCGGCAAACGCTGACATCAGCTTCGAGGATATCGTAGCCGAGCCGATGCCGGATCCGAGTTCCGCGGCTACGGAGCGCAAGATCAAGTATTACCGCAATCCGATGGGACTGCCGGACACGTCGCCAACGCCGAAGAAGGACTCCATGGGGATGGATTACATCCCGGTCTTCGACAGCGACGATTCCGACGATGGATCGGTCAAGCTCTCTCCGGGCAAGATACAGCGCACGGGCGTGAAGTCTGAGCCAGCCGCCAGGCGCGTGATCCGGACGACGATCCGCGCACCCGGTACGATCCAGCTCGACGAGCGGCGTATCTCCGTGATCTCGATGCGCGCGGAAAGCTGGGTGCAGAAGGTTGCCGATGTCACCACCGGCACGAAGGTCCGCAGCGGGCAGCCCCTGATGGATATCTACAGCCCCGCGATCTCGTCCGCTGCGGCGGAATACGTCGCCACCATCACGTCGAAGACGACGGGCGGCGACGGATTGTATGGGCGCGGGTCGCGTCAGCGGATCATGAATCTCGATGTTCCGGACACGGTGATTGCCGAAATCGAGAAGAGCCGTATCGTCCCGATCTCCATCGCATGGGCCGCCCCGCAGGACGGCATCGTGCTTGAGCGCAACGCCATCGAAGGCATGCGCGCGCAACCCGGCGACATCCTCTTTCGTATCGCCGATACATCGCTGGTCTGGGCGATGGTCGATGTCGCGGAACGCGATCTTGGAGCCATCGTCGTCGGACAGCCGGTGAACGTCCGGACGCGCAGCCTTTCCGGCAGGCAGTTTGCAGGCAAGGTCAACGTGATCTACCCGCAGGTCAATCGCGAGACCCGGACGACGCGCGTTCGTATCGAACTCGCGAACGCCGATCTCGCTCTGCTGCCGGACATGTATATCGACGCTTCGATCGAGACCGGAAGTGCGGATCCGGTCGTGTCCGTCCCCGAGAGCGCTGTGATCGACACCGGCACCCGGCAATCGGTGTTCATTGACAAAGGACAGGGCCGCTTCGTACCGCGCGACGTCGGACTCGGCCGTCGCGGCGACGGCTATGTCGAAATCCGCGAGGGCGTCGCAGACGGCGAACCAGTTGTCATTTCGGCCAATTTCCTGATCGATGCGGAAAGCAATCTGAAGACGGCACTGAAGGGCTTTTCCGACGCGAGGAGCCCACAATGATCGCCCGCGTCATCGCATGGTCGGCGCGCAATCTGCTGCTGGTGTTGTTCGGCACAGGCTTCGCCGCAGCCGCTGGCATCTACGCGCTGGCACATCTGCCGCTCGACGCCATCCCGGATCTCTCCGACACCCAGGTCATCGTCTATACCGAGTACCCCGGCCAGGCGCCGCAGGTGATCGAGGATCAGGTCACCTATCCGTTGACGACGGCAATGCTCACGGTGCCGAAGTCGAAAGTGGTGCGCGGATTCTCGTTCTTCGGCGTGTCGTTCGTCTATGTCATCTTCGAAGACGGGACCGACATCTACTGGGCCCGGTCGCGCGTTCTCGAATTCCTGAACGGAGCTACATCCCGCCTGCCCGCCGGCGTCACGCCGACGATGGGCCCCGACGCCACCGGCGTCGGCTGGGTCTACCAATACGCAGTGATGTCCAAGGAATTGAACCTTGCCGACACACGGGCGATCCAGGACTGGAATCTGAAATTTGCGCTCGCCAAAGCCGAAGGCGTCGCCGAAGTCGCCAGCGTCGGTGGCTTCGTCAAGCAATATAACGTCGTGCTCGATCCGCTTCGGATGCGCGACCTCGGCATCACCATGCAGAAAATGCGCGACGCTATTCGCGCCAGCAACGCCGATGTCGGCGGCCGCACCGTGGAGCTGTCCGAATTCGAATATGTCATCCGCGGCAAGGGCTATCTGAAGTCGATCAACGACCTCGGCAATGTCGTGCTCAAGACGAACAACGGCACGCCGGTCCTGCTGCGCGACGTCGCGCGCGTCGAACTGGGCCCCGACGAGCGGCGCGGCATCACCGAACTGAACGGCGAAGGCGAAGTCGCCAGCGGCATCGTGCTGCAGCGTTTTGGTGTCAACGCGCTCGACGTCATCGAGAACGTCAAGAAGCGCTTCAAGGAGATCGCCAGCAGTCTACCGAATTCCGTCGAGATCGTTCCGGTCTACGACCGCTCCAACCTGATCAACGCCGCCATCGCGACGCTCAAGCACACGTTGTTCGAAGAAAGCGTGGTCGTCGCCCTTGTCTGTATTTTGTTCTTGCTGCATGTCCGCAGTGCCCTGGTCGCGATCCTGATGCTGCCGGTCGGCGTGCTGATGGCGTTCGGCGCCATGAAGCTGCTCGGTCTTGGCTCCAACATCATGAGTCTCGGCGGCATCGCGATCGCCATCGGCGCCATGGTCGATGCTGCCATCGTCATGATCGAGAACGCCCACAAACATCTCGAGCGCGCGTATCCCGGCAAATCGCGTGTCGAGGTCCTGATCGAGGCAGCCTCCGAAGTCGGCCCGGCACTGTTCTTCAGCCTGTTGATCATCACCGTGTCGTTCATGCCGATTTTCACGCTGGAATCCCAGGAAGGACGTCTGTTCAGCCCTCTGGCGTTCACCAAGACGTTTGCGATGGCGGCCGCCGCCATCCTGTCGGTGACGCTGGTCCCGGCTCTGATGATCATCTTCGTCCGCGGCCGGATCGTTCCGGAACACAAGAATCCGATCAACCGCTTTCTGATCTGGGTCTACCGGCCTGTCATCACCGCTGTGATGCGCGCGAAGACGCTGGTCGTCCTGCTCGCCGTCGCCGTTCTCGTGGCGAGTGTCTGGCCGGCACGTCAGCTCGGCACCGAGTTCATGCCCAATCTCAACGAGGGCACGCTCATGTACATGCCGACGACGCTGCCGGGTATCTCCGTCACCAAGGCCGGAGAACTGCTGCAGATGCAGGACAGGATCATTCGGTCGTTTCCGGAAGTCGCTTCGGTTTATGGCAAGGCGGGGCGCGCTGCCACGGCGACTGATCCGGCGCCCTCCGAAATGTTCGAGACGATCATCAACCTCAAACCGAAGGAAGAGTGGCGATCCGGTCTCACGGTTGATGGACTGATCGCCGAGATGGACAAGGCGCTGCAGTTTCCGGGCGTGTCGAATGCCTGGACCATGCCGATCAAGGCCCGCATCGACATGCTGTCGACGGGCATCCGCACGCCCATCGGCGTGAAGGTGATCGGCACCGACCTCGTCGAGATCGACCGACTTGCGAAGCAGATCGAGCAGGTGCTCAAGGCGGTACCGGGCACATCGTCCGCCTACGCCGAGCGCAGCATCGGCGGCTACTACCTCGATGTGACACCGGACCGCGAGGCATTGGCGCGCTACGGCATCATGATCCAGGACGTCCAGGACGTGATCGGAACCGCGCTCGGCGGCCAGACAGTGACGACGACCGTGGAAGGCCGGCAACGCTTCACCGTCAACATGCGGTACCCCCGCGAACTCAGAGACAGCCCGCAGGCTATCGCCAGCGACGTGCTGGTGCCGATGCCCGGAGGTGGCGCGGTCCCGCTCGGCGAGGTGGCCAGGATTGCGCTGGCGAGAGGGCCGACGTCGATCCGGACAGAGAACGGACAGTTGGCCACCTACATCTATGTCGACATCCGCGATCGCGACCTCGGCGGCTACGTGGCCGACGCGCAGCGCGCCGTCCAGGCGAGCATTCAATTTCCGCCCGGCTACTACGTGATGTGGAGCGGCCAGTACGAATATCTCGAACGTGCGACGGCGCGCCTGAAGATCGTCGTGCCGGTGACGCTGCTGATCATCTTCCTGCTGCTGTACCTGAACTTCCGGTCGATCACCGAAACGATGATCGTCATGCTGTCGTTGCCGTTCGCGCTGGTCGGCGGCCTCTGGCTGATGTGGTGGCTCGGTTTCAACCTGTCGGTCGCAGTCGTCGTCGGCTTCATTGCGCTGGCCGGCGTTGCCGCCGAGACCGGCGTGGTGATGCTGATCTATCTGAATCAGGCATTGACCGCGATCCAGGCGAGACGGGACATTGAAGGACGGCCTCTGACGCGCAACGACCTGTACGACGCCATCATGGAGGGAGCGGTCGAACGCGTCCGTCCCAAGATGATGACGGTGGTTGCCATCATGGCGGGCCTGCTGCCGATCATGTGGAGCACCGGCACGGGCTCGGAGATCATGCAGCGCATCGCGGTGCCGATGATCGGCGGCATGATCTCGTCGACGCTGCTCACACTGATTGTGATCCCCGCGATCTATGCAATTGTTAAGGGCTATCGGCTGCCTCGGGCCGGCTTGATCGCAGCAGAAGGGATCGTTCCTCTGGCCGGATAGCCCGAGCCTGGAGCGACGTGTTCGGACTCAGCCGAACACGTCCTGCACCACGCCGTCCTTGATCACATCGACACCGTCGAGCGTGATCGTCGTCTTGAAGATCGGCAGATCGAAATGTCCCGCGGTGTAACGGCCCGCGAATTCATTGGCGCCGGTGGAGAACAGGAAGTTGCCGGCCACCGCACGGATCTCGGTGCCGTTGGTATCGCGCTGGTCATACATCTGCAGCGCCTCGTAACGCGCATTGGGATTCATGCCCCAGCCCACATGCGACACGGCATAGGCCTCGCGGTCGCCCCAAGCGGCGAGATAGCGCTTCATCATCTCGGCGTCAGCGCCCTCGCCGGTCAGCTCGGTGAGATAGTCGTCCTTGAACAGCATTTTCACCGGCGATGTCAGGTAGCGCTTGAAGGTGAGGTTGATATCACCCGCGTCCATCACCACCGTGCCGTTGATGGTCTTGCTCTTCGGGAAGCTCACCACGATGCCGCCCGGCCAATGCGCCAGCGTGCCCGGCTTGTCGGTCCAGCCCCAGACGCCGACGGTGGCCGCGCCTTCCATGTTGACGTCCAGATCAGTGCCCGCCTTCGACGTCACCTTCATGTGCTTCGTGCCGCGCAGCATCTTCGCCGCCGCGCGCACGCGCTTCTCGAGCGCCGAGTCCGGCACCATGCGCTCGAGTGCTTCCGGATGTTCGTTGGAGATCACGAGAATGCGCGCGCCGGCCTTCAGGATCTCCGGTGTTTCCTTGGCATGCATCAGGCCTTCGATGGTGCAATCCACCACGAAGCCGGCCTGCTGCAGCGCTGATACCACCGGGCCAAGCTGCTGGATCGCTTCGGACGCGCCGGTGGAGCGGATCGGTACCACCTGTTTGTTGCGCGGCGTCGGCACCACGACGTGGAACGGCCGCGCGCCCATGCGGAGCAATGCCAATTCGGCAATGTGCACATTCAGCGCGCGCGATTGCGTCTCGGAGAGGATGGCGGCAGTGTCGCCGGGCTTGACCGCGCAGCGTTCGAAGATCTCGCAGAATGCGTCGATCCATTTCGCCTCGATGCGATCCGCCAGCATGCCGTTTCTCCGTGTTTTAAAGCGATTATGGTTGGATGATAGGCGCGGTCATGTTATATGAAAAGGAATATTTTTAATCTTGAAGGACAATCCGGCGCTGTATTTTGGGCAGTCGCGGGTGTCGCGGAGCGGCGAATTCCATGGCCTTTGACAAAACGGCGTTTGACAAGACGGCGCAGGACAAGGTCGCGGACGACAAGCTCGTGGACAAGGCGCAGGCGGTCAACCCCGCGACGTTTCGTCAGGCACTGGGCCAGTTTCCGACCGGCGTCACCGTGGTCACCGCCACCAATGGCGACCATCCCGTCGGTATGACCGCGAACTCCTTCTCGTCGGTCTCGCTCGATCCGCCGCTGGTGCTGTGGAGCGTCGCCAAATCGTCGCCCAGCCACGATCCCTTCGTCGAGGCTGATGCCTTCGCCATTCACTTTCTCGGCGCCGATCATGGCGAGCTCGCGATGCGGTTCGGCCGTCGCGGCTCCGACAAGTTTGCCGATATCGCCCATGCGCCGGGCATCAGCGGTGCACCGCTGATCGAGGGCCTCGCACCGATCTTCGAATGCAAGACCTGGGCGCGCTATCCCGGCGGCGACCACACGATCCTGGTCGGTGAAGTCGTGCACTTCGTCGAGCGCAATCACGACCCCCTCGTCTTCCACTCCGGACAACTCCGCCGCATCGACAAGGCACAGCCACGGGCGCCGGCCCTGGCCAGCAACAGTTTTGCGCGCAGCTACCTGTCCTATCTCCTGGCGCGCGCCAGCTTCAACGTGTCCAGCTCGTTTCACGCGCGGTTGAAAGAATGGGACCTCACGGTGCCGGAATGGCGCGTATTGGCCTGCCTCGCCGATGTCGAGGGCCTGTCGGTCGGCGAACTCGCCGCGATGGCCTTGATGAAGCAGCCGGGCCTGACGAAAGTGCTCGACCGTATGGAGCGCGACGAGCTGTTGAAGCGTAAGAGCACCTCGAACGATCGCCGCCGCGTGACACTGTACCTCACTGCCAAAGGCCGTACGCGCGTCAAGCCCGTGCAGAAGGCTGCGCTCGAACATGAGGCAGAACTGCTGAAGCGCTTCAACGACGATGAGCGCGCGACCATCAAATACGCGCTCGATCTCCTAATCGACAGCGGCATGTCCGACGATACAACTTCACAATAACGATCGCGATCAAGCGCTGCTCTCTCCACGTCATGGCCGGGCAAAGCGCGAAGCGCGGCTTCGCGGGATGTCCCGGCCATCCACGCCTTCCTTGTGGCCAAGACGTGGATGCCCGGCACAAGGCCGGGCATGACGGAGAAAGTGTCATTGTTTGTAAGTAAGCGACGCCGTTACTTGATCGGCGCGACGACCTTGCCCTTCAGCTCGGAGACGTCGAGCTTCTTCGGCAGCATTCCGGATTCGACATAGGTGTCGAGCATCTTCTGGATCGCATCGAAATTCGGCGCAGCACCTGGATCCCTGGCGAAATCGTTATCCTTCAGCAGATAGGTTTCCAGCACCGGGATCGGCGCCTTCATCACTTCATTGACGACCTTCAGCGTTTCATCGCGATTGGCCAGCGCCTTCTGCATGCCCAGCGTGAGATCGCGCACATACATCCTGGCCAGTTCCGGATTCTTCTCGATGAAGTCGGCGCGGCAGGCTTCGAGAATGTGCACGATGCCGTCCTGCTGCTGCGACAGCGAGAACAGCTTGCGGGTGCCGCCCTTGGCTTCCATGCGCGCGGCAAATGGCTGATTCATCACGGCGGAATCGACGCGGCCCGAACGCAGCGCTTCTTCCGAGAGCGCGAAGCCGACTTCAACCAGCTTGACGTCCTTGGCGGGATCGAGACCGGCCTGCTTCAAGAGGATCGCCATCGGGCCATAGATGCCGGAGCCGAGCGTATTGATCGACATCGTCTTCCCCTTGAGGTCGGCGATGGTCTTGATCGGCGAGTCGTCCTTTACCGCCCAATAGACCGAGAAGCTGCCCGGCTTCTCGAACACATGCTGCGCAACGATCGAAGCCTTGAGGTTACCGCTCTGCACGCCCTGCGCCAGCGCCAGCACCGATTGCGTCGCGCAATCCAGCGCGCCGGCCGCGAGTGCCTGCGTCATCGGCGCGGTGCCCTGAAACTGCACCCACTCGATATTGTATTTCTTGCCGAGATCCGCGAATTCCTGCGGACGCTTCATCATCCAGTATTTGGATTCTTCGGCCGGAATGGTCCAGCCAACCTTGATGGTTTGTTGGGCAAATGCCGAGCCACTGCTCAGCAACGCTCCGAGTGCCAGAGCCGCCACAACGCCACGCTTCGATGCGATCCGCTTCATCCTGAATTCCTCTGTTTTCAGCGATCCGGCCGCAGTCAGAAACGAATGCAATTCTCTTGCCGAAGCGCTCCCCACTCACAATTGTTTCATGCTTCAAATGATCGCGCAATATGCCTCGCTATGGGCTATATTGAAGCAGACTGGTTGGACCGCCAGCCCGGGAATTGATTCACCATGAGCAATGACTCCTTCTTCTCCGATCTCCTCGCATCCATCTCGGAACGCGGACGCACTCTGCTGCGGCTCGGTCCCGCATCTGTGGATCCCAAACAGAACGCATCGGACTTGATCGAACTCTGTGCGGAGCTGTTGTCAGGACGCGGCGAAGCGTCCGGCACGGCCCTCGCGCGCGGCGTGCTCGATCGCTACAAGAGTCTCGACGAGGCCGGCCGCCTCACCTTCTTCGAAAACCTTGCACAGAATTACGGTCCCGATCGTGACAAGCTTGAGAAGGCGATCGAGGCATGGCGCGCCAAGCCCAGCGGCGACATCTCCGGCGAATTGCATTTCGCATCCGAACCGCAGCGGCAGGAACTGTTTCGCCGGCTGAACCGCGCCCCGAACGCGACCAGCGAACTCGTGAAGATGCGTGAAGATCTTCTCGATCTGAAGAATGGTAACAAAGACCTCAACGCCGTCGATCGCGACGTCGTTCATCTCTTGGCATCCTGGTTCAACAGGGGATTTCTGGTGCTGCGCAAGATCGACTGGTCCACGCCCGCCAACGTGCTCGAAAAAGTCATCAAATATGAAGCGGTGCATGAGATCCACGACTGGGATGATCTGCGCCGCCGCATCGATCCCGTGGATCGCCGCTGCTATGCATTCTTCCACCCTGCGCTTGTCGATGAACCGCTGATCTTCGTCGAGGTTGCGCTCACCGAAACCATTCCAGGCGCCATCGCGCCGCTGCTCGCGGTCGATCGCCAACCAGTGCCGATCGAGCGCGCGCGCACCGCAGTCTTCTATTCGATCTCCAACTGCCAGCGCGGTCTCGGCGGCATTTCCTTCGGCAACTTCCTGATCAAGCAGGTGGTCGAGGAACTGCGCCGCGAATTGCCGAAGCTCGATACGTTCGTGACGCTGTCGCCGGTGCCAGGCTTCATGAAGTGGCTCAAGAAGGCCGACGATCTCAACCTGTCCAATGAAGACCAGGCGCTGGTCGACATGCTCGCCGATCCGCTATGGGTCAACGACACGGCGCTGACCGCGCAGCTCAAGCCCGTGATGGAGCAGCTCGCCGCGCATTACTTCCTGAAGGCCAAGAGCCCGCGCGGCGGCCCGATCGATTCCGTTGCCCGCTTCCATCTCGGCAATGGCGCACGACTGGAGCGCATCGACTGGCTCGGCGACACCTCAGCCAAGGGCCTGCGCGAGTCCGCCAGTCTGATGGTGAACTATCTGTATCGTCTCGACGATATCGAGAAGAACCACGAAGCCTATGCGGATCATTACGAGATCGCGGCATCGAGCGCGGTGAAGAAGCTGCTGAAGAGCGAAAGCGGTGGTGGGCTGCGTTTGCTGGACAGCATGCGGCTATCGCGGGCTGAGTGAGATAGGCTTTTAGGTTTATGGCTGTCGTCCCCGCGAAGGCGGGGACCCATAGACTCCAAGTTCAAAACTTGAGCGCCGGAGATGCTCACAGAGTTCTAACTTTGTCGACCGTGGTTATGGATCCCCGCCTTCGCGGGGATGACAATTGAGAGGACTGAGCAAAAAGCTAAAGTCCCCCTTTCGCTTAAAGGCCAGCCCCTCACTTACAAGGCTTGCTGTCCTTCACATTGAACTTGCTCATGGCGCCGCCTATCACGAAGTCATTGTAGTCCAGCACCAGGGACCGCGAGACGCCGTTCTCATAGAGTTCAAACGACATGGCATAGACCGGCGTCTGCTCGCCGCCGTCGGAGGATTTCGCTGACTTGTCGTAGTAGCTGACGGTGACCGGCCAGCGCGTCAGCTTCTTCATGCCGTCATCGCCGGTCGAGGGATCGGGCTCGTTGACCTTGCGATCGCCGGTGATCGCCTGCCCGATCACCGTGAGCGTGCTGTAGACTTTCTCGCCCGTATCCGACCCGTCATAGACATTCAGTTCCAGCACCGACTTGCCTTCGCGCGCGGCGGCAATGATGCGGTGAATCTGCTCGGTCGGAAATACGGTGGCCCCCTCCAGCGTGAAGGTCTTCGCCACCGGCTGCTTCAGCTTGACCGTGACGTGATCGCCTTCGCGCTCCGCAATGCCGTCGACGGCGCTGGCATCGCCATCATTCATGCGGGTGTCGATCTTGAAGCGATAGCTCTTGCCGTCACCGGCTTCCCAGCTGGTGGAGCGCAGATCGCTCAGCGTGGTCTTGTCCTCGCCGCTGTTCAGCTCCGAGACCTGGCGGAAATCCGACGTGTAGCCTTCGCAGGCACTGCCGGTAAAATTATAGAGGATGCGGCCGCTGGCGCTGTTCACGCTGGCATTGCCGCGCGACTTCAACAGCTTCAGTTCATACAGCGCCTGGTGCGCGACAAACGGCGTGCCCGCAGCGGGCGGAGCCGCGAATGCCGACACCGGCGCCACGAAAGTCGCCATCGCCAGTGCCAGCGAGGCAGCCTGGAATCGCGAAACGGAGGAAATGCGGCGCATGGGTTTTCCCTGGATTCTGGAACTACAACAATAGAGAGCGTCCTATTGCGTCGCAACTACGGCCGCGCCGGATTTGCACTGCGCAAATGGCATATTCTGCAGCAAATCTTGCCAGAACCGCACTATTGCGGGGCGGCCCGGTGTCGCCGGATCGTCACTTGCGCGGCGGGACGGTATGGGTGAAACAGAGAGCGCCTGAACCCTTTGGGGACTTTTGTTCGGGCACATCATCAATTGTTTGGGGAATCACGATGGCAGGAACGGTCGAGCAGAAACTTGCGGATCTAGGGGTCAAGCTTCACGAGCCGGTGAGCCCGGTGGCGAACTATGTCGGCTTCGTCCGCACGGGCAATCTGCTGTTCGTCTCCGGCCAGATTTGCATGGGTGCCGACGGCCAGCTGATTGCCAAGGGCAAGCTCGGCGCCGGCGTCACGCTTGAACAGGGCGTCAATGCGGCGCGCGGCTGCGCGATCAACATCCTGGCGCAGGTCAAGGCTGCGCTCGGCGATCTCGACAAGGTTGCCCGCGTCGTCCGTCTCGGCGGCTTCGTCAATTCGACGCCGGATTTCATCGACGCGCCGAAGATCATCAATGGCGCATCGGACCTGATGGTCGCCGCCTTCGGCGACAAGGGCCGTCATTCCCGCGCCGCTGTCGGCGTCGCCTCGCTCCCCGCCGATTGCGCGGTCGAGGTCGATGCCGTGTTCGAAGTCATCTGATCCAGGACGCATTCAAGGACAATCCCGATGCGCGCACCTGACTGGCTCATCGCCCGGCCGGTCGCGCATCGTGGCCTGCACGATCGCACCCGCGGCATTATCGAGAACATGCCCGGCGCCATGCACGCCGCCATATCAGGCAATTTCAGCATCGAGACCGATGTGCAGCTCACCGCCGACGGCGAGGCGATGGTGCATCATGACGATGAGTTGGGACGCCTGACCGAGGGCTCCGGTCCCCTGCTCGCGAAGACATCCGCCGAACTGAAGCAGATCAATTTCAAGGACACGCCCGAGCGCATGATGTCGCTCGGCGATCTTCTTGCACTGATCGACGGCCGTGTCGGGCTCGTGATCGAGATCAAGAGCCATTTCGACAGCAACCGCAAACTGGTCGCCCGCGTCGCCGAGATTCTCAAGACCTATCGCGGGCCGGTTGCCTGGATGTCATTCGATCCCGATCAGGTTCTCGCGATGCGCGAGATCGCGCCCGAAATCCCGCGCGGCATCACCGCCCAGCGCACTTATGACGACGGCGAGTGGCTGACACTGACGCAGGCCCAGCGCGACGGCATGCGCCATCTCCGCCACGCCTTCCGTACCCGGCCGCATTTCGTCTCCTATTGGGTCAAGGAACTGCCAGCCCCGGCGCCCTGGATCGCCCGCAACCTGTTCGGCTGCGCGCTCCTGACCTGGACCGTGCGCACGCCGGAACAGCGCGCCATCACCGCCCGTTATGCCGACCAGATGACCTTCGAAGGATTCGTGCCGTAAACTGAAGGCGTTGCGGCCGGGACTTGAAGTGTCCGGCGCGATGCACAATCTTAGGAGCGGTCACCGCGACGGTTGATCGCATATGACCGGTTCAAGTGATTGATGACGTCATCGGACATTACCCTCGAAGCAGTGGCGTCCATCAGCCAGATTCCGGCCACGGACTGGGATGCCTGTGCCACCGGCCATGCCGATCTCGGTGGCATTGAGAGCCTCGATACGCTGGCCCCGGCGGCCAACGGTTGCACCTCGAAAGCCAATTACAACCCGTTCGTGTCTCACGCTTTTTTCGCGGCCGTCGAGAAGTCGAATTCGGCCTGCGCCCGCACCGGCTGGGGTCCGCGCCATCTGATCGCCAAGAGCGAGGGCCGCATCGTCGGCGTCGTGCCCTGTTATCTGAAATCGCACTCGCAGGGCGAATACGTGTTCGACCGCGGCTGGGCCGATGCCTATGAGCGCGCCGGCGGGCAATATTACCCGAAGCTGCAGGCCTCGGTTCCGTTCACGCCTGCCACCGGTCCGCGCCTGCTGATCCGCGACGGCGTGGATGTGGAACGCGTGGGCGCGGCGCTGGCCGGCGGCCTCGTCGGTCTCTGTGAGGCAACCGATGCATCATCTGTCCATGTCACTTTCGCGCGCGAGAGCGAATGGCAATTTCTCGCCGCACGCGGCTTCCTGCAGCGGACCGACCAGCAGTTTCATTTCCGCAATGACGGCTACAGCAGTTTCGACGATTTCCTGGCAACGCTGAATTCGCGCCATCGCAAGGCGATCAAGCGCGAGCGCCGCGATGCGCTGGCCAATGGCATCACCATCCATCCCCTCACCGGCAGCGAGATCACCGAGGATGCGTGGGACGCGTTCTTCGCCTTCTACATGGAGACCGGCTCGCGCAAATGGGGACGCCCCTATCTGACACGCGAGTTTTATGCGCTGATCGCCGAGAGCATGAGCGACGATGTCGCGCTGATCATGGCCAAGCGCGACGGCAAGTGGATCGCCGGCGCCATCAATTTTATAGGTTCGGACACGCTGTTCGGCCGCCACTGGGGTGCCATCGAGCATCATCCGTTCCTGCATTTCGAAGTCTGCTACTATCAGGCCATCGACTTCGCCATCCGCCGCGGGTTGAAGACCGTCGAAGCTGGCGCCCAGGGCGAACACAAGATCGCACGAGGCTATCTGCCGCAGACCACCTATTCGGCGCATTACATCGCCGATCGCGGGCTTCGTCAGGCTGTCGGCGAATATCTTCAGCGCGAGCGCGAATATGTCGCGGAGGCCGTCCGCGAATTGACCGAAGCCGGCCCGTTCAGGAAGGGCGACGAGCAGGATTAAGCCGTCTTGACCGGCTCCCCTCTGGCGGCGACAGTCGCCCAAATTTGCGCCGAAATTTTCCGGAGGATTCCATGACCGCGTATGACCCGAACAACATCTTCGCCAAAATCCTGCGCGGCGAATTCCCCTGCTACAAGGTCTACGAGAACGACCACGTGCTGGCCTTCCTCGACATCATGCCGCGCTCCCCCGGCCACACGCTGGTGATCCCCAAAGCGCCTGCGCGCAATATCTTCGACATCACGCCTGACGACTATGCCCATGTGATCCGCGCCGCCCACAAGATCGCGGCGGCCTGCAAACAGGCCTTCAAGGCCGACGGCATGACCGTCGCACAATATTCGGAAGCCGCCGGCGGCCAAGTGGTGTTTCATCTGCACATGCACGTGATGCCACGCCACGACAATGTCGGCCTGCTGCCGCCGGCGTCGCGCAAGGAAGACCCGAAGGTGCTGGAAGACAACGCGACGAAACTCATCGCGGCACTGGCAGCGCTGTAGCGTCAAACACCATCCTCATGGTGAGGAGGCGCCCATCTCGGGCGCCGTCTCGAACCATGATTGAGTTTGCGGCCATCCTTCGAGACGCGACCAGAAGGTCGCTCCTCAGGATGAGGGCAGAGAGCGGGCGGCCGAGCCCTACTCCGTCTGGAAGTCCCCCGGCTGCGGCGGCGCCAGCGGCGTGAATTCGCAGCGGTCCGGCTTCATATCGAGCAACGGCGTCTCGTCGAGACAATCCAGCCCGCGCACCAGCACGGTCGATCCCTCGATCCCCACCAGCTTCACCATGGATGTGCCGAGCGGGTTCGGCCGCACCGGCGTGCGCAGCGAGAAAATGCCGCGCGCGTTGCCGTCGTTCTTGGGGCTCTGCAGCACCAGGTCGCGGCGCGACAGATGCAGCCAGTAGATCACTTCGAGATGCTTGTAGAGGTCGAGATCCTTCAGCCCCGGCACCCATGGTTCGAAGATCTCGAGCCGGCACACCGGGCCGTCATGGCGACCCTGCCGCGGCGTTTCCAGCCGCGACGTCCAGGGCGTGCGGATGCGCCCGATATAGACGAGGCCCGCATGGTTCGGCTTCGGTGCATCGACGGCGAGTTCGCCGGCGCGGATTTCACTTTCACGAACCATCGGTCACCGTTCTTGCATCCTGTCGATCAATCCAGCGAGATATTCTGCGCCTTGATCACCTTCGACCACCGCGCCCGATCTTCGTCAACGAATTCGTTGATCTCCTTGACCGTCTTCGGTCGCAGCACCGGGAAGCCGATCTTTTCCAGCGAGGCGCGGAACGCAGTGTCATTCAATGCACGATCCATGCTGGCCATGACGGTCTTCACGACATCGTCCGGCAGTTTCGATGATCCCGCCAGGCCGAACCAGACGCCGACCTGATAATCGGGATAGCCGCTTTCAATGACGGTGGGCACATCAGGCAGATCGGGACTGCGTTCTTTCGAACTGACGCCAAGCGGGCGCAGCAACCCGGCCTTCACCGGCGGCAGCGCGGTGGAGAGCGTATCGAACATCACCTGAATATTGCCGGAGAGCAGATCGGTCAGCGCCGGTCCCGCCCCCTTGTACGGCACATGGGTCATCTCTACGCCAGCGATCTGCTTGAACATCTCGCCGGCGAGATGAATGGTGCCGCCGGTGCCGGCCGAGCCAAAATTGAGCTTGCCCGGATTGGCCTTCGCGTAAGCCACGAATTCCTTCACCGTCTTGGCGGGTACGGACGGGTGCACTTCCATCACCACAGGGAGGTCGGTGACAACTGTCAGCATCCGCAGATCCTTCTGCGGATCGTAGGACAGCTTTTTGTAGAGCAGCGGGTTGAGCACCATGATGGATGCAGCCGTGACAAACAGCGTGTAGCCATCGGGTTCTGCACGCGCGACCGCTTCGGCGGCGATGGCACCTTGGGCGCCCGGCTTGTTCTCGACGACCGTCGTCTGCTTCAGATCGCGCCCAAGATAATCCGCCACCAGACGCGCAAGCACATCGGTCGGACCGCCCGCCGCATAGGGCACCACGAGTTTGATCACGCGCGTCGGATATTCCGCCGCGCGGGCAAGCGGCGCAGTGATGGCCATCGCCGCAATAACGAGGCCGGATACCAGGGCGGACTGCACGCGAAATCTCATATCGTCTCCCAACGCATTGTTTTTAAGTTGGGCGAAGACTATCGCGTTCACGCAGTCATACAAGGCCGATACAGCCTGACGCTGTCCTCTATCAACCGAGGATGTATTTGCCGGTGACCATCACCAGCTCGCCGCATGCGACGCCGAGAAAGATCGAGCGCCGGAAGGCGACAAAGACGACGAGACCGACAGCGACCGCGCCATAGCGCAACGGCGGCGGAACGCTCGCGAGCGCGCCGGGCGGCACGACAAGAATTTGCGCAATGACGCCGGCGAGGATCGCGGTGGCCACCGCCCTCACCCAGATCAGTATCTCGGACTCTTCATCGACGCCGCCGCCGAGCCACAGGCCAAGCATGCGCCAGACCTCATTGGGCAGGAAACCCGCCAGCAGCAGCACAAGGAGCGCATGCCAGTCGCCGATGAATTCGCTCATCGCCGCCTCCAGCGATGCACGCCATAGGCGATGGTCCCGGCCGAGACGCCGGATATCAGAATATCGACGCCGGTGTTGAAGAGCGACACGACAGGAAACAGCGCTAGACCGAGCACGAGCGCCACGACATCGGCGAGCTGCTTGCAGTTGCGCGCCGTCGACAGCAGGAATGCCAGCGGCGTCAGCAACAGGATCGCCGCGCCGAACAGCGGCGGCAGATTGGCCGCGAGATGATAGCCAATGAACGTCGCGGTCAGCGACGACAGCACAAGTCCGAGGCCGAGACCGTTGACGAAGGCGATGCGTCGCTCGCGCGGGACCAGCGGCGTCAACCGGAAACACTCGACCCACAGCGTCACTGCGATGAAATGCGATGGCAGAATCAGTTGCCGCTTCTTCGTGTCCGGCATACGCAGCATCGGCAGCACCGACACCACCATGGGAAACAGACGGATCGCGCTTACGGTCACCGCGAGCGCCGCCTGGATCACTGTGGCGCCAGAGCCGAGTGCGACGAGAAGAATAATCTGTGCGGGACCGGCCCAGACGAACAATGTGCTGGCCAGCGCCCAGAACAGGCTGAAATGCGTGTCATGGGCCAGCGCGCCGATGCCGATATAGGTCGCGAACAAGACCAGCGTCAGGATGGTCGTGGTGATCGACCGCATGCCGTAAAGAAAGGCCGCCGCACTGCCCTGCCATCTCGGTGAATCCAGTGCAGGAAGCGACACGTGTGTTTGTTTCTTCTTGGTTGATCCGGTCTGTCATAGGCTGCCGAAAGCCGCCGGCGTCAAGAGGCGCCAATGCATAGGGTGCCAGCAGTCACGCTCTGCCGTTGCGCAGCACCAGACAGCCCTGCCCGGCCCGGCGGATCTTGCCGCAGAGATCGTTGGCCTCGTCACGCGTGTCGGTCCCGATCCTCACCTGATAGAAGGTTCGCGTGCCGCGGCTTCGGAACAGCGAACTCAAGAGGTTGGGATCGCGTTCGCCGACCACCGTGCGCAAACGCAACATCACGCGCGCGTAGGACATCAGAGCACGATCACGATTGAAGCCTGCCGCCAGTTGCACGCCCCACGGCCTGCTTTCGCCGAGCGTCACGCGCGCTTCCAGTTGTGTGACGAAGGGATTGGGCGCGCGTTGCAGCAGCGCCATCAGTTCACGGCAGCTCGACGTCGCGGCACGCGGCGGCATCTTGCCGTTGCGCCCCGCAGCCTGCCAGTCCTCCACTGTCGCGCCAGTGATCGCGGAGACGTAGTTGCGGGTCTCGCCGGGCATGTATCCCTTGCCGTCAAGCCAGTCCTGCACGCGGCGCGGTCCTGCATTATAGGCCGCAGCCGCAAGGCCGAGATTGCCGAACTGGTTGCGCAGTTCGCTGAGAAACTCCGCCGATTTCGGCAGCGCCTGCACCGGATCGAACGGATCGAGCAGACGGCGCTCATTGGCCGTGCCCGGCATGAATTGCGCGATGCCCTGCGCGCGCTGGCCATTGCGCGTCACGGGACCCACGGCATCGGGCTGAAACCGGCTTTCCTGCCAGATCACACGGGCAAAGAACTCCAGCGGCAGGTCGTTGGCCCGCGCCGCGGACTCGATCATCAGACACATCGACTCGCGCGCGCCGCTGTCGCGCGCCAGATTGGGCTTCTCCGGAGTCGTCATTGGCATCATCCGGTCCGCGCCGGGCTTCGCCAATTCGCTGAGCGGGAGCTCTTGGGCGCGTGCGCCCGCGACCGGCGCAAGCAATAGCGCCGCGAGGCAGATTATCCGGCCGATGATGCTTCCGAACGCCATGCCTGATCCCGCGCGGATTCCCCGCGCCTTGACAGCGGGACCCCAGCAGCTAGCTATGAATGAAAGACGGCAAAAGCGGGAGTGCAAACAATGGCCGACGCGCGCGATGACACATCCGGCTTTGCCAGCGACGACGATGTTCCGATCCAGTACATGGCCCGTACCCGCGCCTATTATCAGGCGATCGGCTATGACGTTCCCTATCGCTGGGCCCATTACGTCGACGCGCCGTTCCAACCGCTCAGGAAACCGCTGGCGCAGTCGCGCGTCGCCATCGTCACCACCGCAGCGCCCTTCGATCCCGCCAAGGGCGATCAGGGTCCGGGTGCGCTTTATAACGGCGGCGCCAAATTCTATCAGGTCTATGACGGCGACACGTCGATCGATCATGACCTGCGCATCTCACACATCGCCTATGATCGCGTGCACACGAGGGCGGACGACAGCGGCACCTGGTTTCCCCTGCCCGCGCTGCGCGCACTCGCCGCATCGGGCCGCATCGGCAGTGTCGCGCCGCGCTTCTACGGCGCACCGACCAATCGCAGCCATCGCGTAACCCTTGAGACCGATGCACCGGAGATCGTGAAGCGCGCGAAGGCCGATAGTGTCGATGTCGCCGTGCTGGTGCCGAATTGCCCGGTCTGCCATCAGACCATCAGCCTCGTCGCCCGCGAGCTGGAGGCCAATGGCATTGCCACTGTGGTAGCGGGCTGCGCCAAGGACATTGTCGAACACGCTGCCGTGCCCCGTTTCCTGTTCAGCGACTTCCCGCTCGGCAATTCCGCCGGCAAGCCACATGACAAGGCCTCGCAGGCGCAAACCCTGGAACTGGCGCTGCGCCTGCTGGAATCCGCCGTGGGTCCGCAGACCACCCTGCAGTCGCCGCAGCGCTGGGCTAGGGACGCTGTCTGGAAGCGCGACTACAACAATGTCGCCCTGCTCAGCGCCGAGGAACTGGCGCGCCGGCGGGCCGAATTCGACAGGCAGAAGGACATTGCCCGGGGATTGCGCGAGACGGCGGGCTGAGCCCGCCCTGAGGCCGATCACCCCGTCTTTCGGCGATCGCCCTTAACTTTGGTTTACGTTAAATCTGCTCAATCCGCGCGAGAGCCTTCCCCGGCGGATGGAACTGCGTACAGTCCCCGCCTGTAACCTCAGGGGACCTCAGGACATGGACGAGCGGCGCAAGAACGTCAGAGACAAGGTGATCTACGGTGCCGTCGCGTCCAAGGACCAGAAGGCCAAGGAATGTGTCGTGCGCGACATTTCCGAGGATGGCGCCCGCATCGAATTTGGCAGCGGCGCGCGGCTGCCGAAGGATGAGCTGACACTCAACATCGCGCGAAAGGGCCGTTCGTTCCTCGCCAGGATCGTCTGGTGGCGCGACAACATCGTCGGCGTCGCCTTCACCGATCCGCCGGTGGAGAGCAAGGAAAGCTCCGACATCGAAGAGCGCCTGCGCAAGAGCGAGAAGAAAAAGCGCGAGTTGCAAAAGCAGATTCAGAAACTGCTGGGGCAGTAAGCTCGGCACAATCCAATAGCCCAAAGCAAAAACGGCCGGTGATCTCTCACCGGCCGTTTTCATTTGTTCAATTGCCCGATGGCTTACGCCTTCTCCAGCGGTCCCTTGGCCGAACCCGAACCCTTGCCCGACTTCGGCTTCTTGGCGGCGCCGCGCTTCGCCGGCAGCTTCTCCGGCTTCGGCGTCACGGGGCCGTCGACGAATTCGAAGCCGATGCTTTCCTGATCGACACCGAGCACCGCCTCGTCCTTCTTCAGGACGACGCGGACATGACCGCCATTCTTGAGCTTGCCGAATAAGAGTTCGTCGGCCAGCGGCTTCTTGATGTGCTCCTGGATCACGCGGCCCATCGGTCGCGCACCCATCTGCTCGTCGTAGCCGTGCTGGATCAGCCAGGCCTTGGCGGGATCGGACAGTTCGATGGTGACGTCGCGGTCTGCGAGCTGGGCTTCCAGCTGCAGCACGAACTTCTCCACCACCATGCCGATCACATCCGAATTCAGATGTGCGAAGGACACGACCGCATCGAGGCGGTTGCGGAATTCCGGCGCGAACTGCCGGTTGATCGCCTCCTGATCCTCGCCTTCCCGCTTGCCGCGGGTGAAGCCGAAGGCCGCACGCGCCATGTCGGCGGCGCCGGCATTGGTCGTCATGATCAGGATCACGTTGCGGAACGAGACCTGCTTGCCGTTGTGGTCGGTCAACCGGCCGTGATCCATCACCTGCAGCAGCACGTTGTACAGATCCGGATGCGCCTTCTCGATTTCGTCGAGCAGCACCACGCAATGCGGATGCTGGTCCACACCATCGGTGAGCAGACCACCCTGATCGAAGCCGACATAGCCGGGAGGCGCGCCGATCAGGCGCGACACGGTGTGTCGCTCCATATATTCGGACATGTCGAACCGAATAAGCTCGACACCCAGCGACGACGCCAGCTGCTTCGCCACTTCGGTCTTGCCGACACCGGTGGGGCCCGAGAACAGATATGAGCCAATCGGCTTCTCCGGCTCGCGCAAGCCGGCCCGGGCCAGCTTGATCGATGCCGCCAAGGCTTCGATCGCCTTGTCCTGCCCGAACACCACGCGCTTCAAAGTCGACTCAAGATGCCGCAGCACCTCGGCATCGTCCTTCGACACGCTCTTGGGCGGGATCCGCGCCATGGTCGCGATCGTGGTCTCGATTTCCTTGATGCCGATGGTCTTCTTGCGCTTGCTCTCGGCCACCAGCATCTGCGCCGCACCCGACTCGTCGATCACGTCGATCGCCTTGTCCGGCAGCTTGCGGTCGTGGATGTAGCGCGACGAGAGCTGCACCGCAGCCTCGATGGCCTCGTTGGTGTATTTGAGCTTGTGATAGTCCTCGAAATACGGCTTGAGGCCCTTCAGGATCGAGATCGCATCTTCAACGGTAGGTTCGTTGACGTCGATCTTCTGGAACCGGCGCACCAGTGCGCGGTCCTTCTCGAAGTGCTGACGATATTCCTTGTAGGTGGTCGAACCCATGCAACGGATCGCGCCCGAAGCCAGAGCGGGCTTGAGCAGATTTGAAGCATCCATCGCGCCGCCCGAGGTAGCGCCAGCGCCGATCACCGTATGGATTTCGTCGATGAACAGGATCGCATTCGGATGCGCTTCGAGTTCCTTGAGCACCTGCTTCAGGCGTTCCTCGAAGTCACCGCGATAACGCGTGCCGGCCAGCAGCGTGCCCATGTCCAGCGAGAACACGGTGGCCGCGGACAGCACTTCCGGCACATCGCTGTCCACGATGCGCTTGGCCAGACCTTCAGCGATCGCCGTCTTGCCGACGCCGGCTTCGCCGACGAACAGCGGATTGTTCTTCTGCCGACGGCACAGGACCTGAATCGCGCGGTTGATCTCGGCCGTACGCCCGATCACCGGATCAATCTTGCCGTCACGCGCCTTCTTGTTGAGGTTGACGCAATAGGTGTCGAGCGCCTCGCCCTTCTTCTTGGCGTCGTCGCCGTTCTTGGTCTCGGTCTCTTCATCGACGCCGCGCACCGGCCGCGCCTCGGAAACGCCCGGCCGCTTGGCAATGCCGTGGCTGATGTAGTTCACCGCGTCGTAACGCGTCATGTCCTGCTCCTGCAGGAAATACGCGGCATGGCTTTCGCGCTCGGCGAAGATCGCGATCAGCACATTGGCGCCGGTCACTTCTTCGCGACCCGACGACTGCACGTGAATGACGGCGCGCTGGATCACGCGTTGGAAACCTGCGGTCGGCTTGGCGTCATCTGCGCCATCCGTCACCAGGTTTTCGAATTCGGTTTCGAGATAATTGACAAGGCTTCCGCGCAGCTTGTCGAGATCGACGCTGCACGCCCGCATCACTGCCGCTGCGTCGCTGTCATCCACCAGTGACAGCAGGAGATGCTCCAGCGTCGCATATTGGTGGTGTCGCTCGTTCGCAATCGAGAGCGCCCGATGCAGCGATTGTTCAAGGCTTTGAGAAAAAGTTGGCATTCCGCGTCCTCGTTGGCCCCCACCATCATGATCGTCGTTGCCGGGTCAGGCAACAAGAACCTTTCTCACATATAGTGATGTCTGATCGTGGTGAAAGGCTGGTTCCCGCTGCTTGTTGTGACGCGTCCGCAGAGCACGTCTGTTCATTTCAGCGCATTGTCACATGCGCTGTTGACGCAGCCGAACGACCGCGTTCGACTCACATCAGTTCAATGCAAGACCCGTTCCCAGTTTCCGGGAATTCACGCGAGGCTACTTCTTTTCCATCACGCATTGCAAAGGGTGCTGGTGCTTGCGCGCAAAATCCATCACCTGCGTCACTTTGGTTTCGGCGATCTCATAGGTGAAAACGCCGCATTCCCCGATCCCGTGATGATGAACGTGGAGCATGATCTGCGTCGCCGCCTCGGCGTCCTTCTGGAAGAACTTTTCCAGCACATGGACGACGAATTCCATCGGTGTGTAATCGTCGTTGAGGATCAGCACGCGATACAGGTTGGGACGCTTGGTCTTGGGTTTGACCTTGGTGATGACCGAGGTGGCCGGCCCACCGGGCGCATTGGACCGGTTGTCGTCCTCTGCCATGCCACGCGGCTGCCGGCGGCGATCGTCGGGGGCGCCGGCCACAGGCATCAGGATGCCGTCAGGCATGAATTTCGAAGGTTTCTGGAACATAGCGCCTGTATAAAAGTCCCTAGCCGATATTGGCCAGCCCCGAATTGACAGCGTCCCCAGCCACGACGTGCTGCCGGACGCCTCGGGCACAGAGGCGCCCCGGGTCGCCGCATGGGTGCGACGCTGTCCGTTACAGGACCGATGGAGCCAATATGGGTTCCTGTGGGCATTCTCGCAAGCGCACTGCAAGCACCCCGAATGGCTCGCCGCGCACCTCCCCTGATGGCCCCCGGTCCGGTCAGGGTTAACCGATCGTGCTCGATTTGACCGGATCCGCCAACCAGCCATTTAACCGTCGTTCACGATAATACCGGGCGCCGGCGCAGCGGCGCACCAATAGTTGGCCTTTTACCTATTTTCTGAGGACACCTTTACCACCTGTTTAGCCGCAGCCGCCGACATGACCGCCAGAAACCTACCATTGGCGGTGACAATGTTTATTCAGTCCGTGTCGAGCCAGGCAAAGCGCCTCGCATCCCGATTTACACGCCACGACGGCGGCAATATCGCGATGACCTTCGCCGTTGCGCTGGTGCCTCTGCTCGGCTTCGTGGGCGCCGCCGTCGACTACTCCCGTGCCAACGCGGCCCGCTCGGCGATGCAGGCGGCGCTCGACTCTGCAGCCCTGATGGTTTCGAAGGACCTGTCCGCCAATCCGACCATGTCGGCGACCGATGTCACCAACAAGGCGAAGGCCTATTTCAACGCGCTGTACACCAACACGAATGCCGGCCAGATCACGGTGACGGCGAGCTACACGACCAACACCAAGGACGGCTCCACCGTCACCGTCAACGGCTCCGGTGCCGTCGCAACCGACTTCATGAAGATGGTCGGCCTCCCGCAACTAGGGATCAGCAGCGGCTCGACCACGACTTGGGGCTCGACGCGCATGCGCGTCGCCATGGCGCTCGACGTCACGGGGTCGATGGGTATGAATACCGGAAAATTGGAGGCGATGCAGAAGGCAGCAACGGATCTTATCAAGACGCTGAGCGCCAACTCGCGCATGACCGAGGACACCTATATCTCGATCATTCCGTTTGCGCAGATGGTCAATGTCGGCGCGTCGAACAAGAACGCGACCTGGCTCAAATGGGACGAATATGGATCCTGCAGCAGTTCGAACTACGACACCAAAGCCGAGTGTCAAGCGGCTAACAAAACCTGGAATGCGAGTTCCAACAAGAACGCCTGGAATGGCTGCGTCACTGACCGCGATCAGCCTTACGACACCACCAACGAAGCCCCGTCGGGCACAGCACGCTATCCGGCCTATCAGTACGATGCATGTCCGGCAGCCATTCTGGGGATGACATCGGCCTATGGTCCTGACAACGTTACCAAGCTCACGGACAAGATCAAAGACTTGTCTGCCAACGGCGGCACCAACCAGCCGATCGGCATGGCCTGGGCCTGGCGCACCTTGCAGATCGGTAGCGATCCATTCCCGGCACCGGCCAAGGATTCCAACTACAAATACACAGATGCACTTATCATCTTGTCGGACGGCATGAATACCAAGGACCGATGGTACGGTGACGGCGTCCATTGGTCGACACTGGTTGACGATCGACAGAAGTTACTGTGTGCCGACATCAAAAAACCGAACCCGGTGACCAACAAGCAGGACACCGTGATCTATACGATCCAGGTCAACACGGGCGGCGATCCGGAGTCCGCAGTTCTGAAATCCTGTGCCGATACCGGAAATTTCTTTCCTACAAGCACAAACGACGGCATCGCCGCAGCGTTCAAAGCGATCGGCAACTCGCTGAACGCGTTGCGCGTCTCCAAGTAAAACCCAGAGTGCACCTTCAAACAAAAACGCCCGGCCATCATGGCCGGGCGTTTTGATTTGAAGACCGTATCGCTTAGCGCGCCGGGGTCATTTTGGCGACGAAGCCTTCGAACGGCTTGTACGCCTGCTTGGCGAGATCGACATAGAGTTCGCTGATCTTGTGCGATTCAGCGACGAAAGATTCATAGGCGGACTTGGCGTATTCGGTCTGCACTTCGAGCACCTTGTCAAGCGACTGCACCCCAGACAGTTTGGTCACGAAGGCGTTGCCGTCCTCGAACGACTTCTTGGTGTAGTCGCCAACCGCGACAGCGATAGCCTGTGCACCGTTCTGAAGCGTGGCCGCCGATGCGACTGCACTCTCGAACTGCTCCTTGCCGTACTGCTGGATGTCTTCGACCTTGATCACTGCAAATCCTTTCCCGGATTGGACGGGTCAGCCGCGGCCGGGTGGACCCCGGTCTGATCTGACCTGCCCATCTATCGTGCGGTGCACAATGACGTCAAGAATCCTGTGCGATGCACAATTTTTACCATTGGCGATAAATGCACGGGTGATTGGCAATGGTTGCTTAACCTTTTGGAAACTCGCCGGACCTACCCTGATTTCTTGCATTGGTGCGTTGGGGCTAAAAAGCCCAAAAACTGCATGAGTACATACTCTTAGCCAGAATGGCCGCGTATGCTTCTGCCATCCCGCCGAGAGAACCGCTCAGGCTGACGCTTAAAACTGAGACACATCTCCGGTTGTTGGGCATAATTTAGCCTCACGATCCGGGGAATGAGACTGATCTGACGGGGAAGTCCATGCTTCGCACAACGTTTGCTTCGTCGCGCACCCTGCGGGTGTGCGCTCTTGGGCTGGCAACTCTCAGCATCGCAGTCATCTTTACGACTGACAGTGCGGATGCCCGCCGGCGTCATAAATCGCGAAGCCACGTCGCGCGCGTCTCCAGTTACAATCCCGCTTTCTCCTCGATCATCGTCGACGGCAATTCCGGCGCGGTTCTCTCGTCCAACAATCCCGATGGTTCGCGGCATCCGGCGTCGCTGACCAAGATCATGACGCTGTACGTGCTGTTCGAGAAGCTGGAATCCGGCAAGCTCACGCTGGACAGCGAAATGGACGTCTCGCAGCACGCCTCCGTGCAGGCTCCGACCAAGCTGGGCCTGCGCCCCGGTCAGACGCTGCGCGTCGAAGATGCCATCAAGGCGCTGGTGACCCGTTCCGCCAACGACGCCGCCGTTGTGATCGCCGAAGCCATTGCCGGCGATGAAGACGATTTCGCCAAGCTGATGACCAAGAAGGCCCGCGCGCTCGGCATGAGCCGCACGGTGTATCGCAATGCCTCCGGCCTCCCTGATGATGAGCAGGTGACCACCGCACGCGACCAGTCGGTACTCGGCCGCGCCATCCAGGATCGCTTCCCGCGCTATTACCGCTACTTTGCCACCGCCTCCTTCAATTATCGCGGCCGCAACATCCGCAACCACAACCGCCTGATCGGCAGTGTCGAAGGTGTCGACGGCATCAAGACGGGTTATACCCGCGCTTCCGGCTTCAACCTCGTCTCGTCGATGAAGCGCGGCAACCGCCATCTGGTCGGCGTCGTATTGGGCGGCCGCAGCGGCGGCGCCCGTGACGCCGCCATGCGCAACCTGCTCGCCGAGAACCTGGACAAGGGTGCCACCCGCCGCACCGTGGCTGCGATCACCGAGCGCAATCCGTCCGAATCCGCGACCGAGGTCGCCGAAGCCGAAGCCCAGGCGCGTCCGACCGAAACCAAACAGGTCAACGGCGCCATTCAGGTGGCTGCTGCGACGCCGGTCGTCGCTGAACCGGTCTCCGAACCGCCGGCTCGTGTCGCTACGCCCGTGGCCCGCCCGTCCGTCTTCGCTGCCGCCACCGCAGCACTGCCCCCGGCAGCGCCGCTGCCGCAGGCCCGCAAGCCCGAGCCCGGCCCGCTGAATTCAGGTGTCATCCAGTCTGAAGCCATCGCGACCATTCCCGGCTCGTCAGAGCCGATGAAGCCGGTTCGGGTCCGCACCGTCCAGGTCAAGTCCGGTCAGTACAAGCTGGCCTCCGCCGGCGGCGAGCAACCCGCCCCTCCGGCCGCCACCAATGCCATCGCGGCGCGCCCGGAAACCACCGCCCGCACGCCCGAGACCACCAACTCGCTCTATGCCCGCTCGGAGATGCCGCGCCAGCCGGCAGGCTTCGGGACCGGCAATGGGCTTCTCGGCGTCTTGCCGGCCCAGGGAAGCGCTCAGAGCGGCACCCAGATGGCCTATGCCGACCCTGCCCCGCGTAACGTGCCGGCCCCTCAGGCTCCGGCTCCGCAGACGGTACAACAGGGCGGCGCCATCAAGCCCGCCGCGATCCACACCGGCTGGATCATCCAGGTCGGTGCACTCGAGAGCGAGAGCGAGGCACGGATCCGTCTCGACGCCGCGCGTGAACAAGCCCGTGGCCTGCTCGGCAAGGCCGACCCGTTCACTGAAGCCGTCGTCGGCAAGGGCGACAGGAAACTCTACCGCGCCCGCTTCGCCGGCCTCGACCGCGAAAAAGCCGAAGCCGTCTGCAAGACGCTGAAGCGTTCCGAGATCTCCTGCATCACCATCAAGAACTGATCGACTGATACCGTCGGATAAGCAAATGGCCGGGACATTGTCCCGGCCATTTTGCTTTTGGTCACCATAAATCCCCGTGGCGACAACTTCTCGTCAAGACTTAGCCGCTACAAATTCAGACAGGGATTGATCGACCATGCCGGACAACGGCGGGCGATGGGGCGTTCTCAGAGAAACGGAAGCTGCTCGCAGTTGTAGCGTAAAAGCGTGCTGGAGTTAGCTGCGATGCGTGCGAAGCAGAGTGTCCTTGGCCTCGTTGACACGGGCCGCCAAGTACGTCGAGCCCCCCTGGTCGGGATGCAGTTTCTTCATGAGGGATCGGTGCGCGCGGCTGATCTCGTCGCGGGTCGCACCCGGCTTCACGCCAAGGATCTGATAAGCCTCCTCTTCCGTCATTTTACTGCCAGACGCCGCGCGGTCGTGCCGCCCTGCCGTATCGCCCTGCGCGTTCTGACGCCAAGCGGGAAACCGGCGGTCAAGATAACTTTCAAGTAGCGCCACGCTCTCCGCGTCGAAGCCGGTCATCATCGCCGCCAGTTGCGCCAGGTCGAATGCATCGAGCGACTGACCCGCATAGGGGCCGGCCACGATCCGTCCGCTGAGCTGGCCGCTGTCGTGATCGAGGGTCATGTCGAGAAACGCCGAGCGGACTTGCGAGGTCTGGCCGGACGATTTGGTCCCGCCTCCGAACATGCCGCCGATATTGCTGAAGCCCGCGGTGCCGAACGGCGCCCAGCCCAAGAGGCCCGCGCCGAAGATTCCGAGCGGGATCGCCACGGCCAGTTCGCCCTTGATCCCGGTGAAGGCCGCCACAGCCAGCGCCAGTACACCGCCAGCCAGCTTGATCCCCCGCGCCAGCATTGCCGGGTTGGCCGAGCGGAGCATCTGCAGCAGCATGTAGAGTACGAAGACGGCGAGCGCGCCAGCGATCAAAGTAGGCATGAGCTTTAGATAGTCGGTTGCCGCGATCAGCGAAACGGTTTTGCAGACCGTTTATCGCATCTGGCCAAGCAGCTTTGCCGCACCCGGCGCCGACGACGCCAGCCGGGTCAGCGCCTCCCGTCCGCCCGCGGCATAGGCGGCTACCGCGCGCAGCAATTCGCGGAGCTGCGCAGCGGCTCCCGGATCGAACCGGCACCAGGCGCCACCGGTCAGCCGGGCAATCTCGCGAAACGCCTGTTCGGCCGCCGGGTCTTGCCCTTCCTGAAACATGAAGACCGGCACTTTCAGCAGGCCGAGTTCACCGGCCCGCGCGCAGAGCTCGTCGACGGACTCCTCCATGGCGTCGCCCACGAACACCAGCGCGCGCACGCCAGAGGCCACCGCCTCGCGCCGCGTCTCCGATAATACTTTACCGATCTGGGTCTGACCGCCCTGGCAAGCGATCTTGCCCATCAGCCGCGCCAGTTGCGCGGTGTCCGAAATCCAGCCGGTCGCACGGCACTCGCTGAGGCCGCGGAAATAGACGAGACGGATATCGAGACTGCCGATCGATGCCGCCTCGCGAAACATGTCGGCCTGCAGCGTGCAGGCCATATCCCAGGTCGGCTGCCGGCTCATGGTGGCATCGAGCGCAAACACCAGCCGCCCGCGGCCGCCCGCTGCATGCGGCGCCATCGCTTTCGCTTTTGCTACAAATGCCGCGATGTCGGCCGATGCCGACGGCTGGGTCAGCGTATCGGTCCTGGACGTGGGAATGGTGGGATCGCTGGCCATGACAACTCGCGTTTGCTGCAAGCTTCATGTGGCGAGCATAGGCCGCGCGGTCAACCGCGCAGCACAGAACTCAGTTCACGCTCGGCGTATACTGCGCGATCTTGTTCGGGTCAGTCACACTGCTCTGCTGAGCGGGCTGCTCGATGATCTTCGGCTTGCCGGTGACCGGCGACAGCTTGCTGTCGTCGTCAAGGAACTTGTCGAGCAGACCCTGAATCTTTGTCTTCAGGGTTTCCGGTCCGCGGTCGCTCATGTCGGTGTGCTGCGCGCCGGTGTTGACGACCGTGATACCGGCCTTCTCACAGATCTCGTCATCCGGCACGACACCAGGATCCGGCTTGAACACCGAGTCATGCGAACGGAACGACAGGATCTTGAATTTGCCATCGGTCATGAACGGCACGCGCAGGTTATCCAGCGTTACGACCTTCTTGACGTCATCTGGGAATTCCTTGGCGTAGAACATCGAGATGTCGCCGCCGTTGGAATGGCCAACCAGCGTCAGATGATCGTAGTCGGAGTTCGGCTGAATCTTCTTCAGCTCCTTCACCGCGTATTTGATGTTCTGAACGCCACGCTCATAGACCGGCAGACGGCCGACATAGAGCTCGCCGACCTTGGTCACGAGCGGAGCGTCGGTATCGAGATCGTGCTGGATGCTGACGGCCATATAACCGCGCGCCGCAAACACGTTCGCGAGGAACGAGTATTCGGTGAACTTGACGGTGTTACCGTGATTGAGAACCGCGACCGGCAAGGTGATCATGCCGGCATTGGCCTGCATTTCCTTATCGCGGCGAACGGCAATGTCGACCTGCACAGGACGATTACGCGTCGCGTCAAAGAACGTCAGCGTTTCATGCCGAATGGCCCACTTCGACGCGGTGAAATACGCGGCGGTGGCCAGCACGCAAACCGAAAGCAGAATGAGAAGTCCGCGTTTCATGTTCGTCCCTGATCGGCCAGCTAGAGAGAAGTCTCAGCCGGCTACAGCACTTATGGGGTCGGACGACCCTCAAGCGGCTGCTTCAACAGCATATATGTCACAGCCCGGTGACAGAAAGGCTAAATATTGTGAATTCCGAGCCATGTTATTGTGCGCCGCACCCGTTTCTTGTGCACCTGCTAAAGAAAGCCATGGTCGAATTGAGCGATTTTGAACGAATTTCGCAAGGGATCGGAATTTCAAAAACGCCCTTATTTCAACGACAAATCAACTGTCGCACGGGCTACTCGTTCCCCGGCAAAAGACAATGATACCTGTACTATCAGGATAAAGTTGAGTGCGGGATCGTTCATAGCCTGCCGAACGGGTCGCGCTGGCTTTGCACAGTGAACGCGACTCAGTTGCCAAGGATGTCGTGAACATCCAGCGGCTTGTCGACCTGCGCAAACCACTCGGCGCGATTGGCGGCGCGGCGACGGCCACGCTCATCGAGCGGCAGCTTCAACTTGCGCAGCAGTTCGATGACTTCCTCGCGCGCCGTGACATGGCCCATGCTCGGGCGACGCCCGAGCGTGACTTCGTTGAGATCGTCGAGCGCCGTCAGGCCACGCGGGAAGAACTCACGGTACATCACGCGCTCGGCGAGACCGTCGATGGCGCGAAAACCGAGCTGCAGCGAGAGTTGATCGAGGACGCCGGCAACCAGCATCTTGTTGCGCGAGCCGAGCACCGAGAGCCGGTTGCGCACCACGATCCAGTCGGTGGTGGAGCCATCGTGTTGACGGCGCTTGCGACGGGCTTCGCGCGCCATCTTCGAATAGTGGCTTTCGCCGATCACCTTGTAGCTTGCGGCATCGACAGCGCCGAGCACGTCGAAATCGAGGAAGCTGTCATTGATCGGCGTCACCAGCGTATCGGCCATCGAATGCGCCAGACGCATCAGATAGGTATCGCTGCCAGGCGTGTCGATGACGATGAAATGGTGGGTACGCTCCACCGCGCTCACCGCGGTCATGAACTGATCGAGTTCGAAGGCTTCGTTGTCGGCGATCTGCATCGTCTCGCCGAGCTTGACGCAGCTATGGGTCGGCACTTCCAGCGCAAGTCCGGCGCTCTGCGCCCAGGCTGCGCGGTTGGTGATATAGCGCGTGAAGCTCTGCTGGCGACTGTCGAGATCGATGGTGGCGACGCGCTGACCGGCCTTCAGCAGCGCCACGGCAATGTGAAGCGCGGTGGTCGATTTGCCCGACCCGCCCTTCTCATTGCCGAGCACGATCACATGCGCCGTGCCGGACTGTCCCTGGGTGGTTTGCATCAACATCGCGCGATCCTTCGATCATCTTCAAATCGCGAGGCGTGGCAAGGGTCAAGCTAAATACAGGGGCATCCAGCTCTGCGGGCGATCAGCCGCGCTTAATCATGAATCCCGGCGGCCGGTTGCGGCATCAGGACACCCGGCAGCCTGGTATCGTGAGGCTTGGGTGATCCCGCGAGCTTTGATAAGCAGGGCGCGCACGCCCTCATCCGCCGCAGCCAACAACAAGAACGAGCCGCAATGCCCCGCACCCCGATCGTCGCCCGCACCCTGCCCGCCCTCCGCAAGGCGCTCGACGGCCTGCGGGCACGCAAGGCGACCATCGGCCTGGTGCCGACCATGGGAGCGCTGCATGACGGCCACGTCTCCCTGGTGCGCCTCGCCCAACGCCGCACCGGCAAGGTCGTGGTGTCGATTTTCGTCAATCCAACGCAGTTCGCCCCGACCGAGGACTTCGGCTCCTATCCGCGGACCTGGAAAAGCGACGTCGCCAAACTCACCGAAGCCGGCGTCGACCTGATCTGGAATCCCGACGCCAAGGTCATGTATCCGGAAGGCTTCGCAACGAAGATCACGACCGGAGGCCCGGCCACCGCCGACCTTGAAGATCGCTTCCGTCCGCATTTCTTCGGCGGCGTCGCGACAGTCGTCGGCAAGCTGTTCACGCAGGTGCGACCGGACATGGCGTTCTTCGGCGAGAAGGACTACCAGCAGCTCAAGGTCGTAACGCGCATGGCGCGGGATCTCGATCTCGGCGTCAAGGTGACCGGCGCCACCACAGTGCGCGAACGCGACGGTCTCGCGATGTCGTCGCGCAACGTCTATCTCTCGCCGGAAGACCGCGCCACCGCGCCGGTGCTTTACAAGGCGATGAAGGAAACTGCCAAGCGCCTGAAGGCGGGCGATGGCCTTGAAGCCGCCATGGCCGGTGGCGCCGCGATGATCATCGCTGCGGGCTTCGCACTCGACTACTTCGAAGCGCGCCATGCGGAGTCACTGGCGCCAGTGACCTCGATGAAAGACGGCCCGGTGCGCCTGCTGGTGGCTGCAAGGATCGGCACGACGCGGCTGATCGACAATATCGGGGTGTGAGGCTTTCGTCCTGCCCCGTCATTCCGGGATTCCGGGCCTTTGTCCTCGCTCGTCATTCCGGGGCGCACGGAGGCGGCGGAGCCGCTGAAGTGCGAACCCGGAATCTCGAAGTGTTTGGCGCGATCGGAGACTCCCATGCTGGGATTCCGGGTTCGCGTCCGGCAAGAGCCGGCCACGCCCCGGAATGACGAGTTTTGGGTGTCTAAACATTTTTTCCTACCCTCATTGACAAAATCCCCATCAGGTTTATATTCCCCTCCGTCCTGCCCCACCGAGAGGGGCGATCGCGATCGTCACGTTCGCGGGGTGGGATGCGGTGGACGCCGGAGATGCGGCGTTACGCGGTTTGGAGGTGACGTCTGTCTTCGGGCAGGACGGATCTGCGCCAGCACTGCCACTGGCAAGGAGACGGCCGACCTTCGGATGGAAAGAACCTCTGGACAGTGTGACGGACGACCAAATCGAAACGCGTCCGGCTCACTCGCTTGAGGCTCCCTGTCCCTCCGCCGTGGGACCATCATTTTGGTGATCGGATCGTTCGCCAAGGCAAAGTGCAAGCAGGCTGAAAAAACACCGCAGGCGGAACGTCGGGCACTTGCTCGGCGAATCCGAAAGTCCTGATGCATTACCCCCTTGCGGAAGACCGCATCGCATCAGGCCCAAGGGTGCAACGGGCACCCGGCGTTCCGCACGCCCTCTCAAGGGAGGGTGGGAATGCGAAACACGACGGCGCCCCCGCGCCGCTAACAATGGGGGCGATGACGCATGTCTGAAGGGCAGTGGCTGTTTGACATTCGAAGAAGCTGAGACGCGCAGGCGGGCGCGATATCCCTCCCCCAAGCGGCGAAGCCGCGCAGTGGGAGGGAAAAGCAGGAGCCCTACTCCGCCGCGATCTGGCGCGGCACCGGCGGCGGATTGGCGAGGTCCTTGGCGAGTTCGGCATAGCGCGCCTTCGCCGCCACGACCGAGGCTTCCTTCACCGGGCCGTAACCGCGAATGCTGTCCGGCAGCGAGAGAAGCTGCACGGCCGTATCCACCGTCAGCGGCGACAGCAGGTTCAACACCGTGGCGACGTCCTTCTCGTAGCCGGCGATCAGGTCGCGCTCCAGTCTGCGGTCGGCGCTGTAGCCGAACACATCCAGCGGCGTACCGCGCAAGGTGCGCAGCTTCGCCAGAATGCGAAACAGCGGCAGCATCCAGGCGCCGAAGGCGCGCTTCTTCGGGCGCCCCGACGCATCGGTACCCGGCAGCATCGGCGGCGCGAGATTGAAGCTGATCTTGACGTCACCCTCGAACTGATCGCGCAGCTGCTTCTCGAACTTGCCGTCGGTATAGAGCCGCGCGACCTCGTATTCGTCCTTGTAGGCAAGCAGCTTGGCGTAGTTGATCGCCACCGCGCGCGGCAGTTCATCGTCATAGCCACCACGCATGGCGGCCTCGCGGACCAGATCGACCATCGCCTGATAGCGCTCGGCGAGCTTGCTGTTCTGATAGTCCGTGAGCAATCCGCTGCGATGGGCGACGATCTCGTCCAGGCTCATCTCATCCAGCGTCTTTGGCGCGATCGTCTCATCGGCACCCTTGAGCATGCCCGCGAGCCGTGCAGGATCGGCGGCGGCAAGACGGCCAAGCTGGAACGCCAGCATGTTCATCTTGATCGAGACGCCATTGAGCTCGATGGCCTGCTCGATCGACGCTGCCTGCAGCGGCAGCAGCCCCTGCTGATAGGCAAAGCCCATCATCATCATGTTGGTCGCGATGGAATCGCCGAGCAGTGCTTCGGCTGCCTTGGTGAAATCGAGGAATGTCGATTCCTTGCGCAGCGACATTTCCAGCACGTTGTTGACCTTGCGGGACTGGAAATTGAAGTCGCGGTTGCGCACGAAATCCGCGATCGGAATGAGATGGGTGTTGACGATGCCAAAGGTGCGCGAGCTCTCGCAGAGCGAGATCGTGTCCTTGGCGATGGCCACCACTTCATCGGCCGCGATCAGGACATCCGCCGTGCCGGTGACAATGCGCGAACAGGTGACGTCGCCGGTGTCGTTGGCGAGACGCACATGGCTGAGCACCGCGCCGCCTTTCTGCGCGAGGCCGGACATATCGAGGATCATCGAGGCCTTGCCCTCGATATGCGCGGCCATGCCAAGCAGCGCACCGATGGTCAGCACGCCGGTGCCACCAACGCCGCCGACGGCGATGTTATAGGGCTTGTCGAGGGTCGGCCGCATGGCCGGTTCGGGAAGCGCGCCGATGGCGCCGAGTTCGACGGGCGCCTTGCGCTTCAGCTTGCCGCCATCGACGGTGACGAAGGATGGGCAGAAACCCTTGAGGCACGAATAGTCCTTGTTGCAGGACGATTGATTGATGGTGCGCTTGCGACCCAATGGGGTCTCCAGCGGCTCCACCGAAATGCAGTTCGACTGCACCGAGCAATCGCCGCAGCCTTCGCAGACTGCCGGGTTGATGAGCACGCGGCGCTGCGGGTCTTCGAGAATGCCCTTCTTGCGGCGGCGACGCTTCTCGGCGGCGCAGGTCTGCACGAAGACAATGGCCGAGCAGCCCGGCACTTCGCGGCAGGCCTTCATGACCTTGTCGAGTTCGTCGCGATGCGCCAGCTTCACGCCCGGCGCAATGGTGTTGGCAGGATAGGCATCGGGATTCTCCGACACGAGATAGATCTCGCGGATGCCCTCGCTGTGGAGCTGGAACGTGATCTTCTGCGGCGACAGGTCGCCGTCATGGTGCTGACCACCGGTCATCGCCACGGCATCGTTGTAGAGGATCTTGTAGGTGATGTTCGCCTTGGAGGCGATCGACTGGCGGATCGCCAGCGAGCCGGAATGGAAGTAGGTGCCGTCGCCGAGATTGGCGAAGATGTGCTTCTCCTTGGTGAACGGCGCAATGCCGGTCCATGGCACGCCCTCGCCGCCCATATGGGTGAAGGTCTCGGTCGAGCGATCCATCCACAGCGTCATGAAATGACAGCCGATGCCGGCCAGCGCGCGCGAGCCCTCCGGGACCTTGGTCGAGGTATTGTGCGGACAGCCCGAACAGAAATACGGCGTGCGCGTGATCGGTACGACGTTCTGGACCTGCGAAGCCTCGCGGCCGTGAAACCAGTCGGCCTTGGCACGCAGCAGTGCTGCGATCTCCGGATCGATCTCCATCGCCAGCAGACGATCCACCAGCGAGGTCGCAACCTTGGCGACGCTCAGCTCTTCGGCGAATGGCAGGAAGCGATGATCGTGAGAATCCATCTTGCCGACGATGCGTGGCCGCACATCATCGCGCCAGTTGAACAGCTCCTGCTTGACCTGGTTCTCGACAATCTCGCGGCGCTCTTCGACGATGAAAATCTCTTCGAGGCCGACGGCAAACTTGCGTACGCCTTCCGGCTCCAGCGGCCACGGCATGCCGATCTTGTAGAGACGCAGACCAATCTTTGCTGCGACCTCTTCGGTGATCCCGAGTTCGCGGAGTGCCTGGCGCACGTCCTCATAGCTCTTACCGGAGGCCATGATGCCGAAGCGCGCATTCGGCGAGTCCATGGTGACGCGGTTGATGTTGTTGGCGCGGGCAAAGGCGATCGCTGCGAAGCCCTTATAATCCTGCAGCCGGCGATCCTGCACATAGCGATCGTCCGGCCAGCGCAGGTTCAAACCATCCGGCGGCAGTTCGAAATCGGTCGGAATATTGAACGGCGTCATTTCGTCGTTGAGGTTGATCTCCGCCGTGGTCTCGACGGTCTCGGTGATCACCTTCATGCCAACCCAGCAGCCGGAATAGCGCGACATGGCAATGCCGAGCAGGCCCATCTCGATCATCTCGTGGATCGACGACGGGTAGAGATAGGGCATCAGCGCCGAGATGAAGGCGTGGTCCGACTGATGCGGCACGGTCGACGACTTGGCGCCGTGGTCGTCGCCGGCGAGACAGAGCACGCCACCGAATTTCGCCGAGCCGGCAGCGTTGCCGTGGCGGAAGACGTCGCCGCAGCGATCGACGCCGGGGCCCTTGCCGTACCAGATGCCGACCACGCCATCATATTCGGCGCCGGGCGAGAGATTGAGTTGCTGGGTGCCCCAGATCGCGGTGGCTGCGAGATCTTCGTTGACGCCGGGCTGGAATTTGACGCCGTATTGATCGAGATGCTTGCGCGCCGCCACGAGCTGCTGGTCGTAGCCGCCGAGCGGCGAGCCGCGATAGCCGGTAACAAAGGCTGCGGTGTTGAGACCCGCCGCGCGGTCCCTGCGAACCTGTGCCATCGGCAGGCGCACCAGCGCCTGAATGCCGGTCAGGAAAATGTGGCCAGAGCCCTGGGTGTATTTCTGATCGAGACTGATCGCGCCTTGATTAATTCCCATTCCCACCCTCGTCACTGCGGCCTCGGGCTATCGCCCCGGACTGTGTCGTCCGGCCTGCTCGCGCCTATTATCTGGGGTCGTTCGACTCCCTTAGAAACAGTCTATGTTGGATTTTGAACGGGGCGCACCACAATTCTGGGCAATGGAGCCCCGCGTCCAAAGAACGCAATTTCGTGATGAATGCGGCCGGTAGACTTGTCACGTTGTGTCGCCGCAAAGGCCTTTGACGCAAGGACGTAACGGCTTCACGCTGCAGTGCGATGCAGCACGATCTGCCAAAGGAGGCTCAGGCCTCGCCCGGGAATATCTCACTGATGATCTTCATCAGATCGGCCTCGCGAAACGGCTTGCGCAGATAGGCGCGGAAACGCCCTGCCCGGTCGCGCACCACATGTTCCAGCAGCGAGGTCATGACCACCACCGGAATGATGCGCAGGCGCTCCTCCTGCCCCATCGCTGCGATCAGGCCGGCGCCGTCGAGGAACGGCATCATAAAATCGGTCAGCACGAGATCGGGCGTGTCCCGATGCAGAATGTCGAGCGCCTCACGGCCGTTGCCGGCTACGAGGACATTGAAGGCGTATTCGCTCAACAGGACTTCGAGCCAGTCCGCGATCGCCCATTCGTCCTCGACAATCAGGACAGTTCGCACCGCTATTCTCCAGTCAACTTAAGATCCGTCGATGGAGTTGGTGCAGGTCCCTGACTAGAAATGTCCCTGAGGATGCGCTCCGCGCTCTGGAAATCGACATCAAGAACGATGCCGCCGTCGAGAATTTCAAATCGACGCATGCGCATATCGGTCCGGCGGTCACGCGATTTCAGAATGGTCATCAGACGATGGTTTTCCGAGCGCAGGGCTGCGAGATGCAGCGCGATGATGTTCTCGGCAACCGCGGAGAGACCCGTCTGATTGACGCCCTTGAGCGGCTGCCCGGGTGTCATGCCAGCGTGATCGGTTTCTGCCGTCGCCAGCGTGGTAACACCGAGTGCGCGCAACTCGTTGCACAGCGCCGACAAAAAAGAGCCGATGCGCTCCTTTTCGTCGGTGAGCTTCGAGAAGCCTTCGATGCCATCGATCACCAGACGGCGCACGCCGTTCTGCCTGATGGTCGCAAGCAGCTCGGTTGCGACCTCGTCGAGCACCGCTTCTGTCTGCGGACGCCACATCAGCGTAACCTTGTCGCCCCGCGATTTCAGCGGCAGCTTGAGGCTGTCGGCCTTGATCCGCAGCGCCATCGGATTCTCGTGAAACCCGAACAGCATGGCCGGTTCATTGGCGGGACCGCCGGTCAGGAACTGAAGACCGGCCGTGGTTTTGCCGGATCCCGATGGTCCGAGCACCACCGTCACCGAATGCGTATCAACGCCGCCGCCGAGCATCTTGTCGACGCCGCCAATGCCGACGGACACCATCGGACCGTCGGCGCTGTCCCAGACGCTCGGCGTCTCCAGCAGCGCCTCGATACGCGGATAGATGGCGTGGCCGTTCTCAGTGATGCGATAGGAGTGCTTGCCGCCCATGAACCAGCTGCCACGCAGCTTGTGGACCTGAAGTGACCGCTCGGCGCGCCGGCCATGCAGTGCCGACTGCAGCTCGATGAGACCGTCCACCATCGTATGCTCAGGCGGATGCGCATCGGCGTCGAAGGCGCTGGTCAGCAGGAACATGGTGCAGTTACTGAACGCCGCCTGGGTCTGCAATTCGTGGATGAACTTCTTCAGCTCAAGCTCGGAACGCGCCTTCTCATGGACGGTGATGAGGCCATCGAGCACCAGAATGCTGGCATTCCGGGTACGCACCTCGCGGCGAACCACATCGAGCAGCCCGCGCAGCCCGTCGTCTTCCAGCGTCTTGAAGGCGCCGACATAGGACATGCGGTCGGGAATTGCCGCTTCATCGAAGAAGGTCATCCGCCGCATATGCCCGATCATGCGGGCGTGGCTCTCTGCAAGCAGCGTGATGTAAAGCGCGTTACGCCCCTGCGCGGCCTGCGCGAAGCAGATCTGGTTGCCCAGAATCGTCTTTCCGGCGCCCGGGGCGCCCTGAATGATGTAGATGCCGCCGTCGAAAACGCCCCCGCCCAGGATCGCATCGAGACCCGGTACGCCGGTTGTAAACCGGCCGTTATCGCCACTCATTCCGAAACTGCCCCTAACGTGTCACCTATGCCGGTGAGATGTTGAAACGCGTCGGGGAGCGATGGGTTCCAAAGCTTTTTCAGAAATATTTCGAAACACTGCCTCTCAGCAAGGCAGCATCCCGCTAATAGCGCCCCCGAAACGGAACATCGGCCTTTACGGGCCATTGCTGTCCGGTCACCCTGACAACATCAGGCATGGAGGACGGAAATGAATCAGAAGCTGAATACCTGGACGTCGCAGCCTGAACTCGCCGGCAGCGATATGGTGTCGACGAATGACGGTTCTTATCATCCGGATTGTGGCGAAGAGCATGATCACAAGCCGACCAAGGCCATCATCGGCGTGGGACTACTCGTGGTGCTGAGTTTCCTGCTCTATGAATTCAACGGCAAGGTGTCCAAGACGCACACGTCAGCGACCCCGCCCGCGCAGCACCAAAGCTTCGCGGCAAACCACTAGGCTTTGACAGCTTCATCCGCAATAGCACTTTCAGTGTCGGGCACGACGACCCGAAACTGTAAGCCGTGCAGACCGATGGTCGGCACGATGCCGAAATGGTCGGTGCCGAAGACTTTGACCCGATGCTGCAGTTCATCTTTCTCGATGCTTACCGGGATATCGCAGATCTGCTCATAGGCCCTACGCGTGTGACGCGTGTTGCCCCAGCGCAGCGCCCGCTCGATCAGCGGGTCCGGCTGTGTGGCCAGGACGCGTGCCATCCGCCAGAAAGTCTGCACCAGCTTCGTATAGGCAATCTCTTCCAGACCCGCGACACTGATATCAGCCGGAATTGGGAACGCCTCGACATCCACGATCGGTCCGGCATCGACACGTGCAATCATGCGATGGACCGTGCAGCCGAAGTCGGTCGCGTGATCGTAGAGCGCAAAATGCGCCGGGGCCCAGCCGGGATATTGCGGCGGGCCGGGATGGAAATTGTAGGCGCCAAAGCCAAGCTGATCGAGCACCGCGCCGGGGACTATCACACCAGTGGTGAACGAAATCATCCGCGCCCGGCCCAGCCAGTCGAGCTCGATCGCCGCCAGATCTTCAGCTGTGAAAACAGGAAGGACCGTAAGGGCCGGATTGTGACCACGGAGCAAAGTTGTAAAGACCGAGTGCTCAGCAGGACCCGTCAGGAGGATAATCGTATCGAACATTCGGGCTGCCACGCGCTTCTGCGAATCAATAATCGCCTCAGCGTCGCAGCCAGGCCTTAACATCTGATGAGCAGGCCCGATCACGCTGCATTGCCACATAGGACCTGGCTCTGGAATGGCGCAATCGCGGGAACATGCACCTCATCTGACGGTTGTCCCTCTGCACAGGAGGACACGACATGGCGAACATTCCCCATCCCAATGATCCGTATCGTCCAAATCCCGCTGATGACATCCGCAATCCTGCGCGGCTCGACAATGAGCTGCAGGCCGATCCTGAACTCGCGGAAGGGCCAGCGAGCGGTAGCCGCATGGCTATTTATGCACTTGGCGTTGTTGTCTTGCTCGGCGCCGTATTCTACGGCTTGAACAATACATCCACGACTCCGGGCGACGCGACGAAGACCGCGTCCCAGTCCGCGCCAGCGACGCAGGACAGCACGCCAAAGGCGCCGGCGCCAACCAACAACATCGCGGACTCCTATTCGAAGCCGCCAGTGGCACCCGGCGTACGTGACGTGACGCCCACCAACAAGCAGTCCGGCGTCACCACCGGTGCGGCACCTGCGCGACCGCAGGCTCCGCAATCGGCTCCGACCGGCACCGAGATCGACAGCTCGAAGGGCGGCGCGCCGAAGTAACGGCGCGACCGGGCAGACAAGGCTGCGGGCATCGATGCCCGCGGCTTTGTTGCACATGGATTATGCGCTCACCTGACGCAGGAACGTGCGTTCCTCTGCGAGGATGAACTGGTGCTCCTCGGCCGACGCGAAATTCGCAACGCCTTCCGCATTGCTCCGCAGTCTGGCGCGATAGGCTTCATAGGCCGCGAGACTTGGAAACGAGATCAGGCCGAATGCGACGTTGTTCGTTCCTTCATGGGGCATCCAATAGCCCTGCAGATCACCACCGCATTTGGGAATAATCGTCAGCCAGCGCTTGGCGTAGGCTTCAAACAATTCGCGTTTGAATGGATCGATCTGATAGCGAATGAAGACAGTGATCGTCATGACGGCTCCCTCTGCAGATGCCTGGATATAGCCGCTTGCTCGACCGCAATACTTTGATTAGCGTCGAAGTATGAAAGCAGGCCCCGACATCGCCGTGGTCGCTGCACTTGTTGGCGATCCTGCACGCGCCAATATGCTGACGGCGCTGATGACAGGCCGTGCGCTGACCGCGAGTGAACTCGCCCAGGAAGCCGGGATTACGGCGCCAACCGCGAGTTCACACCTCTCCAAGCTCGAAGCAGGTGGCTTGATCGAGCCGGAAAAACAAGGGCGCCATCGCTATTATCGCCTCACCGGCCCCGATGTCGCCGGCGTGCTGGAAGGCCTGGCCGGTCTGGCAGCCCGCGCGGGCCATCTCCGTCTCCGCACCGGGCCGAAAGAACCGGCATTGCGCCGCGCACGGATTTGCTACGATCACCTCGCCGGCGATCTCGGCGTGCAGATGCTCGACAGTATGCGGGCACAGAGACTGATCCGGCAGACCGAGCAGGTCATCGAACTCACGACCCAGGGCAGCCGGTTCGTTGCTGAAGAATTGAGGATAGATCCGGCAACGCTGGCTCATCCGCGCCGGCCGGTCTGCAAGGCCTGCCTCGACTGGAGCGAGCGGCGCCACCATCTGGCCGGGACACTTGGCGCCGCCATCATGATCTCATTTACTGCCATGAAATGGGCGGCCAGAGATCCCTCACCCGGCAGCCGCGTGGTGCATTTCACCCGCAGCGGCGAGAAGCGCTTCGAGGCATTGTTCGGCACGACCGGCGACGCTATCCGGAAAACGTGAAGACGCCGGCTTACCTTTGCCGCAATGCAGCCTGAAACCGCGCCGGTCCTTCCTTCCCCCGGAGCTCCTCGATGACCCGCCTGCTGCTCGCTGCACTGATTGCAACCCTGCCGTTCACCTCATCGCAAGCGGCCGAGCCTCCTGCGGCACGCGAGCCTTACGGCATTGGCCTCGAAGGCTTTCCCTATCCCTACCCCGTCAACATGCTGCCGCTGGTCAATGACGGCGAGCAGGTGCGCATGGCCTATATGGACGTGCCATCGGCCAAGCCCAATGGTCGGACTGTGGTGCTGCTGCATGGCCGCAATTTCCCGTCGAGCTACTGGGCGCCGGTAATCGGCACGTTGAACGAGGCCGGTTACCGCGTCGTGGTCCCCGATCAGATCGGCTTCGGCAAATCGTCGAAGCCATCAGGCGATCTGCATTTCGACAACCTCGCCCGCAACACCGTCGCGCTGATGGATCACCTCGGGATTGCAAATTTCGACATCGTCGCGCATTCCCTCGGCGGCATGTTGAGCGTGCGCGTTGCCCGCGCTTATCCCGATCGCATCGATCACCTGCTGCTCGCGGCGCCGATCGGACTTGAGGACTATCGCCTCTATGTGCCGCCGACGCCGACCGAGAAGATTCTGGAGAACGAAGACAAGCTGACGGCGGAGGGCTACCGCAAACAGCTCGAGGTGAACTATTCGCTGAAGATGCAACCCGATCAGGTAACGCCCTTTATCGACGCGCGTTTCAACATCAAGGGGTCACCGGAATATCCGCGCTGGCTGCGCGCCTTCGTCAGCTCGGCGCAGCTCATTTATCGCGAGCCCGTGGTCCACGAAATCCCGCTGATGGCGCTGCCGACCCTGTTCATCATGGGCGCCGACGATCACAACGCACCGGGCAAGCCGAATGCGCCGGAGGCGCTACGCTCGAAGATGGGCCAGAACGCCGATCTGGCAAAGGCGCTGGCGGCGAAGATGCCGAACGCGAAGGCCGAGGTGTTGCCCAACGCAGGCCATATCGTGTTTCTCGATGCACCGGCGAAATTCAACGAATTGATGCTCGCATTTCTCGCGGCGAAGTAGCAACTGCCGCGCCCTGCTACGCAGACATCCCGAAACATTCATGCTGTATTCAGATCGAATCGGCTTAATCGTGCTGTGCAGCGTTGATCCCTAGCAATTTTCTTGCCCCGTAAGAGTTCTGCAGCGGGTGATGCGATGCCATCATTATTCTCTGCGCCGCATCGCGGCACCATCGAGGGAGAACACGAATGAAGACGATCTTTGCGGCAGCCTTGTTTGCCGTTAGCGTCGGGGGCATCGGTGCCGCCAGCGCAATGCCTCTGGCTCCGCTGAGCGCTGCAGACACAGCAGGCGTGATCCAGGTGGCTCAGGGTTGCGGCCCCGGCTATGCCCGCGGTCCCTATGGCGGTTGCCGCCCGATGTTTCGTGGTCCGCCGCCGCGCGGCCCGGGTTACTGCCCACCCGGCTTCTTCCGCAATCCCTACGGCCGCTGTATCCGCCGCTGGTGATCGCTGCACAATCCTGACGACGAAGACCCCGCCACTGGCGGGGTTTTTTGTTGCCCACGCGGCGGTTACGGCCGTCACACGAAGATGACAGAATAGCGCTTCGCTATTCTGGAGATCGTCATGTCGCGCGCCTTGCGTCGTCTCATTCTGGCCGGGCTCCTCAGCCTCTCATCGCTGACGACCAGCCGCGCCGAGACCATTCCCCTGCCCGAGCCGCAGCTCGGCCCGCGGCCGTTCTATCTCGTCGACAAGATGAAAGACGGCCCGCTGAAGGCAAAGCTCAGCACCTGCACCGGGCCGTTTCGCAAGAGCGATTTTTCCATCGCCCATCGCGGCGCGCCGCTGCAATTCCCCGAGCACAGCCGCGAGTCCTATCTGGCCGCCGCACGCATGGGTGCGGGCGTAATCGAATGCGACGTGACCTTTACGAAGGACCGCCAGTTGGTCTGCCGTCATTCGCAATGCGACCTGCACACGACAACGAACATTCTTTCGGTGCCGGCGCTGGCGAACAAATGCACGCAACCTTTCAGCCCTGCCGATCCCGCCACCGGCAGGAAGGCGTCGGCGAAATGCTGTACCAGCGACATCACGCTGGCAGAGTTCAGGACGTTGACGGCGAAAATGGATGCCGCCAACACGTCAGCGACCACCGTTGCGGATTATCAGAATGGCACGCCGCGCTGGCGCACCGACCTTTATGCGAGCTCGGGCACGTTGATGACCCATGCCGAGAGTATCGCGCTGATCAGGAGCCTCGGCGCCAAATTCACGCCCGAGCTGAAGGCGCCGGAAGTGCCGATGCCGTTCGACGGCGATTACAGTCAGGAGAAATACGCGACCCAGATGCTCGACGAATATCGCGCCGCTGGCATTCCGCCTGGCGACGTATTTGCCCAGAGCTTCGATCTCAACGACATCAAGTTCTGGATCCGCACCGCTCCGGACTTCGGCGCGCAGGCGGTCTATCTCGACGGCCGCTACGAAACACAGGGTTTCGATCACATGCGCGCAGAGACGTGGAAACCGTCGATGGCCGAACTCAAGGCCGCCGGCGTCAGGATTCTCGCGCCGCCGATCTATATGCTGCTGACGCTCGACGGCGCCAACAAGATTGCACCATCCCCCTACGCCAAAGCAGCGCGCGATGCCGGGCTCGATCTGATCACATGGTCGCTGGAGCGCGACGGGCCACTGGCCAACGGCGGCAGCTTCTTCCATCGTTCGGTCAAACCCGCCATCGACCGCGACGGCGATACGCTCACCGTACTCGATGTACTGGCGAAGGATGTCGGCGTGCGCGGGGTGTTTTCCGACTGGCCGGCGACGACGACGTTCTATGCGAGCTGCATGGGGCTGCGCTGACGCAGCACGCTATTTGGCGTCGCTGTCATAGATGAATTTCGGCATTTCCAGCTTCAGCCGGATTGCCAGCAGGCGGAACACCAGTCCGGTCACGGCGGCAACCAGCGTCACCAGATCGGGACTGAATCCGTATTTGATGCCGCCGATATACAGAAGCCCCGTGACGATCGACACGCTGGCATAAAGTTCGGCGCGAAACAGCAGCGGCACGTCGTTGCACAGCACGTCGCGGAGCACGCCGCCGACGCAGCCTGTGATCATCCCGGCCACAACCACGATCAGCAGCGGCTGATCCATGGCGAGTGCGATGTTGCAGCCCATGATGGTGAAGACCACGAGACCGATGGCATCGAGCACCAGAAACAGCGCGTGAAAGCGATGCACCACCCGTGCGAGCCCGATGGTCACCAGCGCCGCACCACCGGTCAGCAGCAGCAGATACGGGCTCTTCACCCACCACAGCGGATAGTGCCCGAGCAGCATGTCACGCACCGAACCACCACCGAGCGCAGTGATGCAGCCGAGCATGGCGACGCCAAGCCAGTCCATCTTGCGCCGCCCGGCCGCCAGCGCAGCCGTCACCGCCTCGGCAATGAGCGCGATCATGGCGAGCGGAAACAGCAGGGCTTCGGTATGGGGCATGGGACTCGTCGGTAGCGGATGACGGCGACCTGTAACACAAATCCGTGCATGCGGTGACCGGCGGCGGACAAATCCCCGCCATCTTCCTGAGCCTCCATCACAACCTCACAGCAGGAGGTGTCATGACCCGTCTGTTTCTCACCCTCCCCATTCTACTCATGGCTGGCGCGGCCATGGCGGAGGACGCGCGGCTGTCGATGCCTTATTATGGCAGCGCCACCATGAATGCCGATGACAGCCTGGTGCTGCATTTCACCCGCACGGTGGACGGCAAGCCGGCTGACGGCTCGCAGACCTTTGCCCCCGGCGATCGCAGCTATGACAACGTGCGTCGCCACCTGAGCGGCATTGAACCCGGCCAGACCAAACCGCTGACGCCCTGGAGAGACTGAGCGTCAGCGCAAACGGGCTTGCTCTACCAGTAGCGGCGGCGCCAGTAACGACGACGCCAGTAACGGCGTCGGACGCCCCAGCGGCGACGGCGCCAACCCCAATGCCTGCGGCGCCACCCCCAATGCCGTCCCCGCCAGCCGCGATGCCAGCGCACCTGTTCCGGCTGCAGACGATCAACATCGTCCTGTGAGGCCACCGCCGGCTGCGGTTCACTTTCAGATCTGTGGTTGTCGAGCGGATTGGTCGGTAGCAGCGGCGCGGCCTGGGCCTGGACGACAGTCTGGGCGACCAACCCGGCGCCCGCGACAAAGCCGAAGGCGATCTTCAGAAAATGACGGCGTTCCATCGCGATCTCTCCTGATATCCGTGAGGACATCAGGATCGGACCAGCGGCATGAATGGAAACTGAATGCGCGCCGGAACTCACATATTCAGACGTCGAGACTATCGAAAGCCGGCAGCAAGCCCGACCACCTGACCGTCGAGGCCGCTGAAGCCGTGATATCCCCGCGCCTCGCACGGATCGCCGTCATTGCGACCGCCGCTCAGCCACGCCACGCGGGCGCGACCGGCCGACCATTTCACGAACGGATCGACGCCGGCCGGCGCGGTAACCTTGCAGCCGTCATTGCGATGATGGATGACGAGCGTGCGCGGCAACGCCGAGGGCGAGCCGATGATCGACATCACATTGCTGCCACTGCCCGACTCCGCACTGAGAAAGCCCGAGGTCAGCACCAGCGCATCCGGCCGCGCACCGCGTGCAATGCCTTCGGCGGCACGTTGCGTCCCACGGCTGGTCGCCACCACCGTCACCGGACGCTTGATCGCGGCCATATATTGCACCGCGCTGGAGAGATCCGTCCCGGCGTCCATCACCAGCACCGCAAGACCGCGCGCCGCATAGGCGCTGCGGGTGCGCACGAGCTGGTTGCCCTGCAGCCCATTGATCTCGCCGTGCTCGCCCGGGCTGATGGCGCCACTGCCGCCCGGCATCAGGATCACACTGGCGCGCAGCGCCTTCGGCCTGATCAAGACCGCCCGCGACCCGCCGACGCTGACCGTCTCGTCGGCCATCGCCGCGCCGCAGGTCACGCTAATGAGCGTCACGGCTGCGAGGACATGGTTGATCCAGATGCGGTGCTTGGTCATGCGCGGCTCCGCCTGTTTTCCTGTCAGGGACGACTACTACAATATCGACGATGCCCGATGGCAAGCGATGGATACGTTCGCTCCCCATTCCGAAAGATGCAAGCGCTTCGCGGAAGCGGATGAAGCCGATGGCGGCGTAAGGGTGCCCTGTAGCCCACACGAGCGAAGCGACATGCGGGGACCGCGTCGGACAATTCCTCCCGGATTTCGCTGCGCTCATCCGGGCTAAGATTGTTCGGCTATTTCCCCCGCATCGCCGCCATTACTCTTGGCACGAGCGATGACGCGACTGCCGCGTGGCCGCTGGCGTTGAAATGCTGGCCATCGGGATCGCGCGTGCTTGCCGGCGCGGCCATGCCGGTCATGATCACCTTGATATGGCGCGCCGCCAGTTGCTGTTGGATGGCAGCTATATTGCCCGCGCGGCTGGCGCCTTCGCCGCGTCGCGCGTCGTTGCCGCCGGGCTGGAGAATGACGATCTGCGTACCGTCCGGCACGGCCGAACCGAGCCGTTGCAGCATGCCGCCAGTCGTATCGCCGGGAATTCCGGCGTTCGCGACATAGGCATCGACTCCGCGCGCCCGAAGCATCGCCTCAAGTTGCGCGGGAAAAGCTTGCGACGGCTCGACACCGCCATTGGTTCTGCCGCGGCCGTAACCGTAGGTGTTGCTGGCGCCGAGTGCCACGATGTTGACGGACGCGGCCTGAACGGCGACGGAAGGCAGCATGAACGCAACAAGACAAACAGCCGCTCGTGTTATCTGCATGTGAGCCCCCTCCAGCGTGACGCCGCTACAACGGCATGTTGTCGTGCTTCTTCATCGGCACTTCCAAATGCTTATCCTTCAGCATCGCGAGCGCCCTGGCGATGCGCTTGCGGGTGGAGTGCGGCATGATCACGTCGTCGATATAGCCGCGCTCGGCGGCGACGAAGGGTGACAGGAAGCGGTCCTCATATTCCTTGGTGCGCGCGGCGATCTTGTCGGCGTCGCCGATGTCCTGACGGAAGATGATTTCCACCGCACCCTTGGCGCCCATGACCGCGATCTGCGCGGTCGGCCAGGCGTAGTTCATGTCGGCGCCGATTTCCTTCGAGGCCATCACGTCGAAGGCGCCGCCATAGGCCTTGCGGGTGATCACGGTCACCAAGGGAACGGTGCACTGGCTGTAGGCGAACAGCAGCTTGGCGCCGTGCTTGATGAGGCCGCCATATTCCTGCGCAGTGCCCGGCAGGAAACCCGGCACGTCCACGAAAGTGACGATCGGAATGTTGAAGGCGTCGCAGAAGCGCACGAAGCGCGCGGCCTTGCGCGAAGCGTCGCTGTCGAGCACGCCGGCCAGCACCATCGGCTGGTTGGCGACGAAGCCCACCGTCTTGCCGGCCATGCGACCGAAGCCGGTGACGATGTTCTTGGCAAAGGTCTCCGCGATCTCGAAGAAGTCGCCCTCGTCCACGACCTTGAGGATCAGCTCCTTCATGTCATAGGGCTTGTTCGGATTGTCGGGGATCAGCGTATCGAGCGACAAATCCGTGCGTTCGATGTCGTCGAAGCTCGGCCATTCCGGCACGCCTTCGGTGTTGTTGGCGGGCAGGAAGTCGATCAGCCGGCGCATCTGCAGCAGCGTCTCGACATCGTTCTCGAAAGCGCCGTCGGCAATCGAGGATTTCGTGGCATGCACGCTGGCGCCGCCGAGTTCTTCGGCGGTGACGACCTCATTGGTCACCGTCTTCACAACGTCGGGGCCGGTGACGAACATGTAGCTGGTGTTCTTCACCATGAAGATGAAGTCGGTCATGGCGGGCGAATAGACGTCGCCGCCGGCGCAGGGTCCCATGATGACGGAGATCTGCGGGATCACCCCCGAGGCCTGCACGTTGCGGCGGAACACGTAGGAATAGCCCGCGAGGGCCGCGACACCTTCCTGGATGCGCGCACCACCGGCGTCATAGAGGCCGATGATCGGCGCCCGCGCCTTCATCGCCATATCCTGCAGCTTGGTGATCTTGAGCGCGTGGGTCTCGGACAGCGAACCACCGAACACGGTGAAATCCTTGGCGAAGACGAAAGTCTTGCGGCCGTTCACGGTGCCCCAGCCGGTGACGACGCCGTCCCCGGGAATCCTGGACTTTTCCATGCCAAATTCCACGGAGCGGTGTTCGACGAACATGTCGAATTCCTCGAAAGACCCCTTGTCGAGCAGAAGCTCGATGCGCTCGCGGGCGGTCAGCTTGCCCTTGCTGTGCTGCGACTCGATTCGCTTCTCGCCGCCGCCCAGTTTGGCGCCTGCACGCCGCGCTTCGAGGGTGTCCAGGATGTCTTTCATGTGCTCCAGCCCGTCAATGTCACGTGTTATCGCCCGCGGCGACCGCAGGGTTTGGGCGAGGTTCTAGCATGGGGTTTTCGGCGGTGGAAACGCCCATCAGGAAGGGTTGAATCCCCCAAAATCGCATGGCGCCGGCGGCGATCCTGCCTATATCCGGATCAGACAAGGGAGAGCGCCGGATGACCAATATCGTGATCAATGAAAACAGTGGCGCAGCCACGGGTGGCGTGCGTGACCTGCTGCGCTGGGAAGGCGTGGCACTGTTTGTCGGAATGACGCTGTTCTACTGGATCTCGGGTGGGCCCTGGCAGATCTACGCCCTGTTTTTCTTCGTCCCGGACCTCAGCATGCTGGCCTATCTGGCGGGCCCGCGGATCGGCGCAGGGATCTATAACCTGGTGCATGCGACCATCGCGCCGCTGCTGCTCGCGCTCGCCGGTATCGCCACCGCCGAGCCGATCGCCGGTTCGATCGCACTGGTCTGGTTCGCCCATATCGGCTTCGACCGCGCGCTCGGCTACGGCCTCAAATACGACGCCGGTTTCCGCTTCACCCATCTCGGCCGCATCGGCAAGGATGCGACCGCACCGGCCACGGCGGAAAACCCGACAACCGGCAATCCTATCAAGGCTGCCTGACGCGCGGCCTCACGGCTCGCCGGGCTTGAACGGCGCCTCCCTCCCGGGCGGTGTGCTCTCCTCGGCCATCGCCAGCAACATCGCCACCATCACGTAATTGCCAGCCACGGCCGTGAGATCGACGATCTGCTGATCGTTGAAGATCTTCTTGGCACGCGCATAGGTCTCGTCGGAGACCTTGTGCGTGGTCGTGAGCTCGGTGACGAAGTCGTACACCGTCGCCTCGTCCTCAGCCATGTTGGCGGGCCGCTTGTTGGCCTTGAGATCGGCGATGATCTCAGGCGACAATCCCGCTTTCTGCGCGAGCGGCGCATGCGCGAACCATTCGACCTGCGAGCGCCATTGCCGCCCGACAATGATGATCGCGAATTCGTTGAGCTTGACGGGAACGGACGTATCCCAGCGCAGATAGGCGAACAGATCGAACAGCTTTTGCCCGAGCACCGGGCTGCGCATCATCGGATTATCCAGCGAGCCCCACGCTTGAGACCTTCATCACCTGTTCGCCGAGCGGCTTCTGCCTGGCGTCGAGCTGATCCATGGTGAGCTGCGGAAAGCGCGGCTCCTTGCTGGTGGCAGGCTGCGCAAAAATCGTGGCGGCAAACCAGCCGCTGGCCGCTGCAACTGCAAGCGACGACAGTCCGATGGACGACATCCAGAGCGTCAATTTCATGATTTCCTCCGTGAGCTTTTTTATTGTTCACGAAGGCTAGTTCAACGGGCATCACAGCGCCAGTTCCGGAGCGTCCCGGAACTACTGCCTCGCCCCGCAGAACACGCGGAGCTCAGTGACCGCTCATCACCAGTGTCTTGACTGGAAGCAACAACGCCTGGATACGCAGCAACATCGCGTGGACGACCCCAACGGCATCGACGGCATGAAGCGCCAGCCACTTGAAAGAGCCGATCCCCTTCGCGGCGATGGCGTCATGATTGCTGGTATAGGCATTGACGATACAACTGCTGCCAGGCGTCACGCCGTCAAGGCCGCCTTGATAGATCGGCTCCAGGAACGTGAGGATGGTGCCCGGCGCGCGGACTTGCTGCGCTTCCACCAACTGCTCGCCGCCACGGAACTGACCGGCCGCGATATAGTCCTGTACGCCGGTCACCACCATCGGGATGACGGTCCACGGCCTCGAAATACAGGTCGCCTCGGCAACCATGCCCACTTTCATCACCTGCGCTTCAATCTGCCCAAACCCTGCCGAGAGCACGCGGCCCGCATTCTCGGGAATGAGAATGCCCGCTGATCGCATGACCGGATTGACGACATCGCCGACGCGAAGCGTGAACTGCTCGACGCGTCCGTCGACGCCTGCGCGAATGAACGTCTTGTCGAGATCAACTTGCGCCTCTGCAAGTACCGCCTGCGCGCTGGCCTTCTCCGCCGGCAGCAGCGCGGAGACACGTGTCATCGCGGATTGTCGCGCAGCCATAGCCGCGTCGAGCGCTCCCTGGCGGCCTGCCTGCAGCACCTCGAGTTTCTCGATATCACGTTGCGGCACTATGCCGGGATTGCGCTTCTGCAACTCACGCTTGGTATCGAGTTCATCCGACGCTTGCTGAAAGGACCCCTTGGCTTCCTGCGCCTGCCCTTCGGCCTTCAGAATATCGGCCTGCGCCGCCAGCATGGCTGCATCGACCTCGGCAATCTTGCGCCGCGCGGTCTCCATCGACGCTTCCTGCTTGGCGTTATCGAGCCGGAAGATCACGTCGCCTTTCCTGACCGGGGCACTGAACTGGACGTGCACCTCCGCCACGCGGCCATTGGCCTCGGGGAGGATCGGCACGGTCCGATAGAACAAGGTCGCGCTTGTCGTCGATGGATGAAAATAAAAGATCACCGTGATCAGAGCAACCGTCAGCATCACGCAGGCCGTGATTCCCCATCTGAGTTCGAACCACACCGAATAGAACGTGATCTCCCGGCCCAGGCGCTTGCCTTGTGCGTAGCGACGATAGAGATAGTCCGGAAAAACCGTCAGCAGCGAGCAGAGGAGAAGCTCAAGCATGACCGTGCCCTCCGGCTTCGCCGGGAGGGCTCGATGTTTCCGCCGCAATGGGGAGCGGTGGTGGTTCACCAGAAGATTCGATGGGATCGCTGGTAGCATCGCCGTCGGCAATCTTCCGCACCGATCCTGCGATACTACGCAGTGGCGTGCTGAAATCCGGCAGATCGATCATCGCCAGCAACAGCCCGATTATCCAGAACAGATGGTTGTGGGTGAACAACGCGATCAAACCCAACACGGCCACGATTTCAAACTGCAGCTTCTGCGACTTGTGCGCCATGCGCTCTGGCATACTGTGCAGGCGCAGATACAGATTGCCGACCATCATGACGGAGCCGATCAGAACGATTCCGACCACCACCATGAGCGTGTCAGTTTCGCCGGGAGCAGTGATGAAGCCAGGCAGATGATGCGGAGCGTTCTGATGCAGCGTCTCACTCACGTGATCCCTCATTCCAACAGCGTCAGGCGAGCATGCACCTGTTCCAATTTCCATAGTTGCACAAAGCTGGAACTTGGCAAGCATCAGCTTGCGCGCGAAAGAAAATGCGCTGCAACAAATCTACATTCGTATCGGGCGGATTGAGGGGTGAGAGCTCGCGGATGCGAGATCACCAGCCTCGAAAGGACGGCGCAGAACAGCTCAATGATCTGACATGTATCGCAGCCGAATGACGAAGCTAGTGCGCGCGGCCCGACAGCCGCAGCACGAAGACCAGCACTTCCGCGACAGCCTTGTAGAGTTCGGCCGGAATCTCGTCGCCGATCTCGACGTTGGAGAGTGCACCGGCCAGCACTTCGTTTTCCTCGATGGGAATGTCGTGGGCCTTGGCAACCTCGATGATTTTCTCACCGATCGCGCCCTTGCCTTTCGCGGTGACAACAGGCGCACCGGTCTTGTCGTAATGCAGCGCGACGGCGAGCGATCTTTTCGGCTGCACGATCATAGCGCGCGATCCAGGAAGTGCCCGGCCGAAGCGGGCGCAGGCTGCACCGGTGCGCCCTCGCGGACCACGATGTCGCCGGGCTGCAGATTGGCGCGGATCAGCGCCTGATTGAGCTGCGCCGTACCGGCCTGCAACTGCAGCGCCGTTGCCGGCCGCTCCGCCCACATCCGCACCGATGTCTTGTCGCCGGTCAGCGAAACCAGTGCATGCACCGGGCCAGCGGGCTCGACATCGAGCGAAAAGCGCGCACGCCAAACCTGCTTGGCCGCCTCGGCCTTGCTGCCATTGCCGCCATCACGCGAAATTTCGAATTGCGCCATGGCCGTGCCAGCCGGCACCGCAAACGGAATTTCAAAACTCCAGCGCGGCGATGCCTGATCGAGTCGCGGCGCCGCAAGACCGTCCGCACGATCCGGCAAGGATGCCACCTGCAGCAGGGTTTGGCGCGCCAGTGCCGCATCGGTATCCGCGAGCAGATGATGGACGGTGGTGCCCAGCGGCGCGTTTGCCGGTAGCGTCGGCAGTGCCATCGCTTGCGCCGTCGGCAGCCCACCACGCAACGGCGGCGGCGGCAGGGTGTTGCGTGCGAGGCTGGTGTCGGCAGTTGTCTGGCCCGCTGGCGCCTTCGCGGCGGGCAGCAGATCCATCATCATGCTGTCGTCGAACACCAGCGATGCCGCGCTACCCATGCCCTTGGGAGCCGTCTGCAACGCGTCGCGAAGCAAGTTGAACGCGGCCCGGTTCGCCGTCAGTTGCGCAGCCGCTTCGGGAGCTTTTGCCACGGTCGGCGCGCTTTGAGCCACAACATCGAGCACGGGCTCGTCTGCGAGAAGTCCAGCCTGCTGCAGCGGATCGTTCTTGATGCTGGCCTTGGGCAACATGGCCGCGGTCACTGCAGCAGCTTGCGCCTGCTGTGCGGTCACCTGCGCCACGACATTGGGGAGCGCGTTTGCCAATGCCGATGCTGGCTGCTCCGGCGTAGCCACCGGTGTCGCTGCATTCGCCGTCGCTGGCGTTGTGCTCGGGGTCGGACTCGCTGTGGCGAGCGTCGTCGCCAACGCCTGGCGCAACACGATCAATGCCGCTTTCATGTCGGGCAGCCCGCCTTGCGGCAGCGATCCCTTGGCCAGCGATGACTCCAGAAACAGGCCGGAACTCTGGAACGCCGATTTGACTTCCTCGCCGGTGAGTTGGGCGTCGAGCGGCGGACGTTGCGCCAGTACCTGCGCGACCGCCTGCTGCAACTGCTGCGGCAGCCCCTTCAGGGAAGTGGCGGCACCGAGATTGGCAAACAGCGTGGCCAGGCTCGCCTGCTGCGTCACGGCACTTTGGGTGGCGGTGGAGACCGCCTGTGCTTCCAGCGACGTCAGCTGGATCTTGGAGGTGGCGATGGCATTGGCGAGATTGATTGGCAGGTCTGGCGCGAGCGTCACATTGCCGGAGGACGCGCCACCCGCCTTCCCTGCACCTGTGTTCTGCGGGGTGACGACGGCAAGCTGGACATTGCCATTGTCCGTCTTCGACACAGCGAATTGCAGCACCTGCCCGGCCTGCAACGGCACCTGCGATTGCACGTCGATGGTGCTGTGCCCGATGGCGATACGAACCTGATTGTCTGGTGAGACTGACAGCACGCGGCCGGCAATCACGCTGCCGGGCTGAAACGCGACTTCGCTCGCCACGCCTTGCGCGGACACAACCGGTAAGATCGAGTTGACGGGAGTCGGCATGGTGAGCGGCACCGGACAATGGTGCAGCTACGCTAGTTAACGGTCGTTAACTTCCGATTAATTCTAAGCCATTGAGAAAACTGGCCCGCGGTCCCAGAGTTTATCGAATTCGTCGAAAACAAAGGATCAACCATGACCGACATCACCGAAGCCCGAAAGCAGCTCATCGCATTGCGGAACGAGCATAAGGCCGACAGTCCGATCGGCTCCCGAGCCAGCCGCGCAATTGAGCAGCTGCAAAACGCCGAGAAGGCCGAGACGCCCGAGCTGCGCGAGAAGCTGCTCTTCGCCCTCGTCGCCACCCTCGCCGAGATAGCCGCCATCAAGCACGGAGCGCCGGCAACGACGCAGATCCGGCCGCGGGAGGTCGAGTGATGGGAGTGGCCCTAGGCGCCAAGTGGGAATGGGAGAAGGAGTGCGAGCGCGCGCAAGCGGCGCTTAAGACCCTCATTCAAGAGAACCCGGACAAAGTCACACAGGCGCGCGAGCGGCCGCAGCTCATCGGCTGGTTTGTCGGTCGCACGGCACAGGCGATCGGCGGGACCGAGCACCCCGACAAACTCGAACGCCTAGCCAGCGAAATGCTGTGGCGCACACATCAGTAAGGATGGAAACCATGACCAAGGTCGAAGCGCGAATGGCCTGCGCAAAGTGGCTGAGCCAGTGCCTGGAGATCGGTTGGCCCCGCGAGTCCCTCGATGACTTGGAGGCCATCTGGTGGCGGTACAGGGACGAGCACGGCGAACTGAAATCCGCTCAAGCGGCCGAATAGTCACCCACAAACACGGAGGAAGCCCAATGACTTATCAAGCCGAAGTCGCGAAAGAATACCTGCGCAACGCATTCCAAAGCGGAGCGCTCGACGTCACTGGCAGCTTCGAGGCGGTCAAGGGCTTCGTCCAGATCTTTGCCGGCGAGATGGATGCGCTGATCGCTATCAGCCATTGCCTGTACCTGGAGGATGACGAGCGGAAGGCCTTGCTTGTCATCGCCAAGCCGACCGACGAATCCGTGCGCCACTACAAGGCCTGGCTTGAACGGGTCACCGCCTAGCACTGCCCCCAGAAACGCGGGTCCGTGGCTCAGCGGTCTTTTTCCCGCCGCTTCAATTCGCGCTCGACAGCCTCACGGATGAATTGAGCCATCCCCTGCTCACCGACGATTTCTCGAATCCGCTCGCGCGTCTCTTCCGAGAGACGAACTTGCGTCGGTTTGATCCCCAGCGGCGGCCTACCCATGCGCCGGGAAGTATCCGGTATCGGAATTGTTGTCAAAATCCACCTATAAGCGGTATCGGTTATTGACAGTATATCCGGTACCGCTTATAACTCAACCATCAACTGATGGAGAGCGACATGAATTCGATTGCTACACACCCCCTCCGCGCCATTGTCGCCCGTCCCACCTATCTCACCGAAGAGCTGGCCTGCGGCCACGTCATCAATCGTCCTCTGTCCTGCGGCGAACTCGCCATGGAGCCGTCGAAGGCTCAGCGCCGACGCTGCTACCACTGCCAGCCCGAGATCAAACAGAAGCCTGCTCCGGCCAAGCGCAAGAGCCCGGCTCGCACGTACTCAACCTTCGTCGCTGCTGAGGACGACTTTCGCGTAAAGCATGGCAATAAGATCGTCGCGCGCTTCAAGACGGATGCTGAAGCAGTCGCCTATATTCTGGCGGCGTGGGCATCCCCTTCCGCCATCATGGAGTGACACTGATGGGCACAATCGTGACTGTTCAACAATTCTCGGACATCAACCTCGCTACTGAGGCCTTGGCTGTTGAAGAGTATCGGGAACTTCTCAATGAAGTCGGATGCCCTACGGACCAAATCGAGGCTGAGGTCCAAATCTTCCGGCTGAACCGCCGCGCCGCCAGCGGCATGGAGTGAGAGCAGATGACTTGCCCGCCCGTATGGAAATGGAAGCCGAGCGTTCACTTCAGCCGCGTCAAAGGCATGGGCTGGTCGTTCTGCGCTTACCAGCACTCCGACCACAATCCGGTCGTCACGATCCAGCGATGTGGCGGCAAGTGGCGCTTTGAGTTCTATCGGGACTATTTCTATATGCGCGCCCTTCGGAAGAAGTACGGTGATTTCCGGTAGGCTCTTTTGGTTCTGGAATAGGAACACGATGCCATGAGAGTGCTGGTTTGTGGAGGCAGAGACTATTTCAAGCCGGCGCAGGTTTGGCGTGCGCTGGACAGGCTGCACGCGGAACGGCCTATAACCGCTCTGATGCAAGGCGGCGCGGTCGGCGCTGATACACTCGCGAAGGAATGGGCTACTTCCAAACCCGCGATTGAACGCTTTGTGTGCCATGCGGAATGGGAGAAGTATGGCAAGCGCGCCGGGCCGATCCGCAATGCGCGAATGCTGGAGTGGAAGCCTGATCTAGTCGTGGCATTCCCCGGCGGTTCCGGCACTGCGAACATGGTAGGATTGGCTCGCGCGGCCGGCGTCGAGATCGTTGAACCCTACCCTCACACTTCCGAATAAGGACGACTGATGATGGCGGCAGCAGTGTATGAAACGGCGGAGTTGACGGATATCGAGATCCGCGCGCTTCAGCATATCCGACACAACGGAGACGACAAAAACCTGCAGTCCAAAGCCTGGAAGGACGTCAAGATTTCGCTTTGGCGAAAAGGCTATATCGAACGCCGAGTGGGCGATTGGGCTTGGGTACCGCGCACATGACCAATGAAATAAAGGCCCCGCACCGCGGGGCCTAAATTCATCTAAGCAGCAGAACCAGAATGATCAGCGGGATCGGAATTCCAAGTAGCCATAGCAAAATAGGCATCTCTCTCTCCTTATCGCGTGCGCCGCGTTTTCCAAGTTCCGTCACGAAGCCCACCACCCTCGGTCGCCGCCAAGCTGGCAGAGAAAGCGCCGATCAATAGTGAAGCCGTGAGCCAAAAGGCGAGCTGCATTGCAGCCTTGCGAGCAGTATCGGCAGCGGCCTTGGCATCATTGATGACTTCGGTAACGCGCTTGTCCGCGTCGGTTTCGCTCAAACCTGTGCGAGCGGCCACGACTTTATTGACGTAAGCGCGATCGGCAGGCTTCAGCTCACCGGCTCGGAGGCTAGAGGCCATTATGCGGGACAGTTCACCGCGCGCGTCAGCACCGTTACCATCGCCGGAGGGTGTCGATGGACGCAATAGTGCGTCGATGTAGCCTTCGGCGGGTCCCGCCTGCGCTGCAGACGCGGTCGCACCAGCAGCAACTCCCGACGTCGCGCCGCTCAAAACTGTCGTCGCTGGCGAAGCGAGCAGTATTGCCCCGAGCACCGTTGCAAATGCCCATGCCAGAAATCCATGCGCGGTGTCGCGAAAATAAACTTCATCTGAATGAACGCCAATCCAGCGCGACCGCAGACGACCAGCGAGATATCCGCCGATCGACGACGAGATCATAGCAATGACGATTAGATAAATCCCCGTCGTGATTTTGAATGTCGTAGCCGAGACGCTGGAGGACCAGGGTGACACGACAGATAATCCAAGCCCTGCCCCGAAAGCGATAAGAACGAGTGTTAACGCGAGCGAAACGACGGCACCAGCCGCAACTGCAGCCCACGAAACACCCGCCACGGAAGGCTCATCCAGGCCAGCGGCAGCCGGCTGCACGACAACAGTATCAATCATTTTGAAATTCCCATTGAAGCGGCTCCGGAATAGATACCGATGCCCACACAATGTGCATTCGATCAAATGGTTCCGCTCAGGTGAATTCACCCCTCTTTGACAAGAAATGTCCTTCTGAGCCTTAACTAGGACCTGCAGGTTCTCGATGAGGGGGCACTGATTAAATGAATTTTTGAAGCTGCCGATGCGTTGCGGCCTGCCTCCGTGACGCCCTCCCCTCCATCGTGTAAAATGGCGCGATGCAGGACCATCTTTTCGATCTTATGACTTTGGGCATCTTCCTCTTCGGCGTAGTGCTAATCCTTCAGACACACCAGGGACCAAGGGACGGCTCGTTCTGATGCGACTGTGACCGATCGCCGTGCCTACCAGCCCGCCGTCGGTAATCTAACGGAGTGCACGATTGCTCCGGCGCGAATGAGTATGGGATTGGACAGTACATGCGCACTGAGCCAGGCGACTATGAGGTTCTCGTAAACGAACAGCGCACTGGCGGCACCTATGCCGATCTCAAGATCGCTGTCGAGGTTGCTGAGAGGCTGCACAGAAGCAATGCCCCTCACAAAATCACTGTTCGTAGCATCTCGACCGGCGCCGCGGTCTGGCCGACTCCAGCGTCTGACCAATCCCGGTAGCGCCTCATCGCCATTGGCGGGGATTATCACAGAAGAAAGGCCCGGCGTTCGCCGGGCCCCGATCTTGTGAATTCAGTGGTCGGACTTAGAAGTTCGAGCCGCCCCAGTTGAAATGGTAGTTGATGCCGCCCTTAACAGTGTGCGTCGTCACCCCAAGGTCCGTGAAACCGGTGAGCACGGTGCCGTAACGCTCGCTGCTATAGTCAGCGTACATGTACTCGCCCTTTAGCGACCAGTTCGGGGCGAACATATACTCGACGCCGCCGCCGACGGTCCAGCCCGAGTGAACTTTGCTCTCTGAGAAGAGCGTCACGCCAGGAGTGGTGAATGAAAGGCGATTATCAGCCCAGGCGTAGCCACCCTTTACATAGAAAAGAGCCGCCCCAGAGGTCACACCAAGGCGACCCGTGACGCTGCCGAAGGCGCGGATCTTATCTTCCGCGGTAACCGGGACGATGCCGAACAACCCCGTTTCGCGGTACTTGACGTCGCCGCCTGCCGCGTCGACCTCAAGGCCCCAAACGAAGTTGCTGCCCGGCGTCTGCCAGTTGTAGCCGATGGTGCCGCCGCCAAAGCCTCCATTGATGTCGCTCGACGCAGCGGTGAAACCGTCAACGCGGATGCGATCCGACCAGCTATAGCCGCCCATGACGCCAGCATAGAAGCCCGACCAATTGTAACCGACTGCGACCGGAGCCGCGGGGGCTTTGGTGTACGGGCGGGCCGCCAGATCAGCGGCAAACGCCGATGCGGTGCTTAAAGTGGCGAACGCAACAGTGGCCAGCAACATCTTCTTCATCGAGAGTTCCTTTTTAGCGATTCCAACGTTGATTTGGTACGAAAAGGCGCGCCTAAATGCTGTCACAAATCCGCCACACAGGCGAGTTTTCGGAAAAACACAACCCCTGCCCCCTTCCACGGCGTGCTGGCGATCAACCCAAGAGAGCAAGTTGAAAAACTGGAAGGATGAAATCGAACTGCTCTGGACACTCCGCGACATTTACGGTGGCCGGCTAAAGCTGTTGCCGATCACGGAAGACCAGTTGCAGGAGCTGCTTGAGATGGGCTTGGCCGAGGTCATCGACGATCATGTAAAGCTGACTGACGCGGGATATCGGAAGATTAACTGAATGACCACGTTCATCTTCACGCTGACGCCTGACGCATCTTCATCTGCTTTCGAACGCGTCATTGCAGAGTTGGACGCAGCCTTCCCTCAACACGAATTTCTCGCTGGAGACCCCGATGTGCGCGGCTTCGAGAACGCCATACTTGCGGTGCACGGCAGCGCCGGCAGCGGTGATCTGCCGGGCGAGATCAGACTGCCAAATCTGGCTCAAGTTTCTGAAGTCAAAATCGCCTTCCGGCAGATTATCGAAGACCTGAAGGGTTGGAAGCCGTCATAGCGGCTGAGTGAAGCCACCACCAATCGTGGTGGCCTGTTTCTGGCCTCAGTGGCCTACTTTGAAAACAACAGTGGCCTGATTTGAATTAAGTCGACAACCGGACTTATGAGGCGTCTAGTTCATCCATCACCGGCCCCTTCGTGGCCTATACCGGTGACTGAGAGTGTTGTGCTCCCGCCGACTAGAGGGAAGCATCATGTCATCAATGCATCCAAATCCCTTATTCAGCCGCGCTGAAATCGGAATCCTGCCTTGTTCTAATGCGGCATGCCTATGCGGCTTGCCTCCATTGAGCCTACTGAACCAGGCATGGACTTGCGCACCTTCGAATGCGCCAAGTGCAATACCAGCGAGCGCTTTGCGGTCAGGACCTGATGTGAAAAGGCCGCCTCAGTGGGCGGCCTCTTTCGTCTTGAGGAAGCCTTTCATGGTCATGCCCTGACCCGTGTTGACGCTCTGGCGGAGATGCCGCGCGCGGGATTTCTCGGCAGAAGCCGTTATATCGCGGCGTCGGCGTAGCATCGCCGCCGTTTTCTCCGCCGGCGCCACAGTGACCGCGGGTGCGCGCTCTTGAGCAAGATCGTTAAGTGATCCCGGCTGGAGCCCAAAAACGATAAGGGCGTTTTCGCGGCCCCTGATATGATTTACCAGCGGCGCCCGCCACGCCAGCCCCGGTCCCACCCGCCATAGCGTGGACCGTATCCATACCGTGGACCGTATCCGTATCGGGGCGCATAGCCGGGGGTGCGGAAGCAACGTCCGAAGCGGTCGCAAACCAGCCTCACCTGCTCAGTGTTATGTCCGACACCTGCGCCGGTTGCCAGACCGAGCGGCATCGCCGATGCCGCACCTGATACTGCCGTGCCTGCTAGAGCGAGCAGCCCGAAAACAGCCAACTTTAACTTCATCTGGTATTCCCTGTAATTCAAAAGCCCCAGTCACCATTTACCTGTTCCTTTCTGAACTGGAGCTGAGCGCGCGGATCCCCCATTATTTTCTATGGCGCTTCAACACTCTGGCGAGAACACCACGCCTCTCGCGTGACGCCCTCCCCGCCATAAAATGGAGGGATGAAAACCAACAGTCGGCTGGCAGTCTTTTGTCTCGTGTGTTTCGCTATTTTGATAGCGGGCATCATGGTGGAGAAATACTGGGACTGCCGCCTCAGGACCAAGCTGTCATGAGTGCTTGTTCACGCCGGCTCCCTACACCGTACCCTGAGGCCACATATAAAAGAGGCCGCCCACTGAGGCGGCCCGCTCAAATACTACCTACTGCCCAATAAAGCCCTAGGAGGAGCAAAACCACGAATGCTGTAATCAGCCCGACTATGCCGAACGCGAGAAGGACTCGGTAGAGCCTGTCTTCCATTGTTCTGCAATGCCGACTCGCGCCTATTGTTCCGCTTGCCCAACGGCAGTACCATCCCGACGGGATCGCGGGTCTCAAGACGATTGGGCATGCCATTCCATCTTACCGGCCCCGGTAGGGCCTCCCGTTCGATCTTGATATCACGGGAAACGATTAGGTCATCTCAGCGTCTTCACCACCAACGCAGCGACCTGCTCCATCAGACTCAAAGGGATTGGTAGAGGGACCGTATACCTTAGCGACCGCTGCCAACATGACGGCCAGCGCCGCAGGGAGTTCCGCCTCTAGCCTTGAGCGATTCTGCGCAGCATATCTGATCCTGGCAATATGCTCTTGTAGATTGGGTGCACATCCGCTTCGCTACGGCACATGCTCTCAATGCGATTGCGGCGGGGACAGCCGCGCGGCACTCATTGCGACAGCGGCATTTCTATTGTCCGTCGCTTGGCTTTGATCACAAGAGCATTACGGGCAAGCCTAGTACCAGCAGGAAAATGACGAGGACGCCAAGTCCTAGGTTATCGTCGCCATTTACTTCTCTTGGGTCCGTCGGTTCGACCGTCGACATCTTTCAGCCTGACGATAAGCCAGCCACTTCTCGACGAGCATCCAAAGCCCGTCTGCTGGCGCCTGAGATATATTCGATTTCCACCCATCACCATCGTCATTGCCTTTCTACGAGGCCGCTTGAAGCGTGCGAGCGTCGAGAGCTTCCATGTACTGAGTAATGGCTCTGTTTGAGAGCAGCAGACGATTCCTTATGCCCTGCCGTATCATTGTTTCGACAGAGTGAAGCAGAATGTGACTGCAGAACTCTGCGTCCTCGATCTTGCCCGCCCGTTCCAGATAATCCCATGCAATCTGGATCGCCTCTTCCATGAGTACAGCGAGGTGAACCAGCTGGTGAGGACTTCTCATGCCTAATCAAACGGCAGGAATTGAATTCGTTCCGCGCCAAACATGGAAAGACACCAATACCCACTGACCAACAAAAAGCCCGCCGCACCGGAAGACTCCAATGCGACAGGCCTTTTCGAAGCCACGTTGGGGCACAGCCTCACCGATCGAATGTGAGATTACGAGAATCGTTCCGAGCTGCGGTGCCGCGGGCAAGGGTACTGGCCTGTTTCCGACCTCAGTGGCCTGTTTTGAAAACGGCAGTGGCCTGATCTGGTTTTTGGCACAAAGTGCACAGGACTTTCCCGGGCAAGTTTGCAAAATATTCCCTCATTGAGAGGCGGGCCATAGCGCCCCCCCCCCAGACTGGGAACATTACGTGACAGACTACCAAGCACGCTGCCGAAAGGTTCTTGAATTACATCGATCGGGGGTTCTTTCGTCGCTGATCGCAGAACGGTTTGGGGTTAAGAGCCCTGCCGTAAACCGGATGATCAGAGACGCTATCGCCAATGAGGAGAACGCGGCCCGCGAAGGTGACAGTTTACCCGCGATGCACGGCCAGACGAAGTGAGCTAACTTTTGATCTGGCTCAAGGAACGTCCCATGCCGGATCGACTTTTGACTTCATGGCTAAGCGCGACCAATCGAACGAGACTGAGGCGAAGGAGCCCGGACCATCCCGGCTGGAGGAGGCGCGGCGGATTGCTGAGGAATACGCGAACGACCTTCGTGCGATCATTCGGAAGCTCAGCAAGATGAACTAAGGCCGCCTCAGTAGGCGGCCTTACTTAGGGACATGCGCAATTACGGCGTGTCTAGCCGATCCAGCTTCGGCCTGGCCAAAGCAACCGTCAGAGCTTCGCCGTGAGCAATAAACCCTGCCGTTATGGTCTTGGACCTCCCAACGGAAGCTCCGAGCGCCCAAAATTCAACCTCTACGGACTCGACTTTTGTTCTCTATATGTTCTAATTGAGGGCATGAGCGATAGACCCGCGAGCTGGCGTATGCCGACGCCAAAACAGATGGAAAGGCTGGCTTCCAGGCCGAGCCGCCCACCCGAGCCGGCGACGCCAACGCCTGGACCGGCGGACGATCTGCCGGAGGAATATTGGAACTCGATCATCCGGGACCCCCGCGGCCAGATCCGCACCGGTGTCCCTATCCAGCAGCGACGTCTCTCTGAAATTCCCCGGCACGTCCTGCGCGTGGCGTGTCGCCGCTGTGACCGCATCGTAGAAATTCAGACCGTCGATGCGGTGCGTCTTTACGGTGCGCATACCACCTGGAAAGATGTCGGCATGAAGCTGCTCGACAACGGCTGCCGGGAACGAACAGGACGCCTCGAAGAGGACGGTTGCTGGCCGTCCTTTGAGACGACATAGCGCTTTTGATTTTTCATTTTTTGACCGGCACGCTTGGACGCCCATATGGCTCCGAAATATCACCCCACGCCCCTATCAGGCGGCGATCGCAAGGCTCTCAATAAAGAGCTGACGAAGGCGCGCGGCGTGACGCTGATGCTTGCACGTCAATCGGACGAGCTACGCGCGAAGGGTGAAGCGCTGATCAGGGAAGCCGACAAGCTATCCTGCGAAAGCTGGAACGAGCGCATGTGGGCGGACGGCGAGCCGATCGATCCATCACCGACCGTCGACCAGGCACTGAACGGCGGCTTTCCGTGGCTCGAGATAGAATGTTCAAGATGCCGGGCCAAGCGCGATGTTAGCCTCGCAGAGCTACCGCACGTCGACACGACATGCATCCACGACCTCGCGACCCGCCTGCGCTGCCAGCGATGCGCGAAAGGCGGCAAGCGGCCACTCGCGACATTGCTGCAGTTGGCACCCGGACAACGGCACGCGCCGGAGCGGCCGTGATGCTCGAGCTTACCCGCCATCGCACCGACGCCCCACTTGAGACGTGGATAATCCGCTACGGCGACGTAGATGTCGGTACCGTCTCTCAGCAAGACTGGAATCCGAGCTCGGAGAGGTCTGCCATTTGGAAATGGTCATGCGGCTTTTATCCGATCCATCACGACCAATGTTTCAGGGGCGAGGCGTCAACCTTCGAAACGGCCCACGCCGCCTTTTTTGCCGCCTGGAAGACGTTCTTGCCACAACGCACCGAGGCTGAATTCGAAGCCTCGCGCCGGCAGAGACAGTGGACTGCCAACAAGTACGCGCTGTGGGATGCTGGATATCGCAACAAGCTGGGTCGAGGCCCGATCCGGTGCGCTTGTGGCGCGATGTTCAACCCCGGCATCCACGAAGAGACCATGGCCCATATCGAACACATCACCGGGCGGCTCCCGGGAACGTAGGTCTTGGCCTGTTCCGGCTCAGCGGCCGAGTTTGGATCAACCTATGCCGCTGGCCTCGCTCGGCGGAGCCGTTCACATCATCTTCCGCATTCAAGCGAGAAACCTTCGATCAAGTTAGGAACATTGCTTTCCCGCTTCTGTTGCGCTCGGAAGGCATGACCAGCGACTGCATGCCATCCTTTAAAATGGAGTTTCACCATGCGCGCATTGTGTTGGCACGGCAAAGGCGACGTTCGCGTCGATACCGTTCCGGATCCCAAGATCCAACATCCGCGGGATGCCATCATCAAAATCACCGCGTGCGCGATCTGCGGCTCGGACCTTCATCTTCTTGATGGTTATCAGCCGACCATGGAGAGTGGCGACATCCTTGGGCATGAGAATATGGGCGAAGTGATCGAGCTCGGCTCAGAAGTGACAAATCTGAAGATCGGTGATCGCGTCGTCGTTCCCTTCACCATCAGCTGCGGCCAATGCTGGTTCTGCCAAAAGGGCCTCTTCTCCTGCTGCGATCGGACGAACCCGAATGCCGAAATTGCCGCCAAGGCCATGGGGCATTCGCCGGCAGGACTTTTTGGCTTCAGCCACATGCTCGGCGGCTATGCCGGCGGGCAAGCCGAATATCTCCGCGTCCCAATGGCCGATGTCGGACCGATCAAGGTGCCGGACAACGTAACGGACGAGCAAGCACTGTTCCTGTCAGATATCTTCCCGACCGGTTATATGGCTGCAGTCAACGCACAGATCGAGCCAGGTGACACCGTTGCGATCTGGGGCTGCGGTCCCGTGGGGCAGTTTGCGATTCGCTCCGCCCTCATGCTCGGCGCCGGGCGCGTCATTGCGATCGACGAAGTGCCCGAGCGGCTGGCGATGGCGGAAGCCGGCGGTGCGGAAACAATCGATTTTTCAAAAACCGACGTTTATGACGAGTTGATGAAACGAACCGACAAGCGCGGCCCTGATAGCTGCATCGATGCGGTCGGCTGCGAAGCGTCCGGACACGGGTCGGCCGATGCCGTGCTCGACAAGGTCAAGGCGGCGACGTTCCTGGCCACGGACCGCGTTCACGTTCTTCGCCAGGCGATCATGTGCTGCCGCAAGGCCGGCACCGTATCCATTCCGGGTGTGTATGTCGGCATGGGCGACAAGATCCCGCTGGGAGCGGCAATGAACAAAGCCCTCACCATCAAGACCGGCCAGACCCATGTCCAAGCCTACACCAAGCCGCTCATGAAAAGGATTGAGGCGGGTGATATCGATCCGAGCTTTGTCGTGACGCACCCGGCGAACCTCGAGGACGCGCCGGCGATGTATAAAAAATTCCGGGACAAGGAGGACGGCGTCATCAAGGTGGTGCTGCGGCCGAATTAATGCCCATAGATCTCGCCTGGACATTTGGAGATGCAAAAGCCTGCCAAGGAGCCAGTTGAGCTGGACCGGGCGATGTCTTCTCGGCACTATAATCCCATGTGCAATCTCTATTCGATGACGAAGAACCAGGCGGCGATCCGCAACTTGTTCAAGGTCGACCGCGACACCACCGGCAATCTTCCGACTATGCCCGGCATTTTCCCAGACTATTCAGCGCCGATTGTGCGCAACAATGCCGGCGCGACTGAACTGACGCTCGCGCGCTGGGGCATGCCCTCCTCGCAATTCGCCCAAATGCAGGCGGCCAAGAAGCGCGCGGCCAAGCTTGAGGAGAAAGGTAAGCCAGTCGACTTCAAGGAATTGCTACGGATGGAGCCGGACAGCGGGACAACGAACATCCGCAACCTCGACAGCAAGCATTGGAAGCGATGGCTGGGGGTCGAGTCCCGATGCCTTGTGCCATTCACATCCTTCAGCGAGTTCAACAAAGCTGAGGGCGGCGACATCTGGTTTGCGTTCGACGAGGCAAGGCCTCTGGCATTCTTCGCGGGAATCTGGACGAACTGGACATCGGTTCGGAAGGTCAAAGAGGGCGAGACGACCAACGACCTCTTTGCCTTCCTAACCACCGAGCCGAACGCCGAAGTCGGCGCAATCCATCCGAAAGCCATGCCCGTCATCCTGACGACGCCAGAAGATCTTCAAACCTGGATGACGGCGTCAACCGACGACGCCATGAAGCTGCAGCGCCCCCTCCCGGACGGCGTTCTCAAGGTCGTCGCTCGCGGCACCAAGAAAGACGAAGCGTCTACCCCATGAGCAAGCCGTTCGAGAAGCACGTAAAAGACCGTCCCTACGCCAATCCTGAAACCGCAGCCGCCAGACTGCTTGAGATCGCCAAGACGCTCCGTATCGACGAAGGCCGCATACCCGTTGGCGAGTGGAATTCAACTTTCATATGGAAAGATAAGGCGAGCGTTGCCGAATACACGATCGGTCGAGACAAGCTTATTGCTGACGGCATTATCAAAATGCACGAATGCGGTGGGTTCTTTATGTGGAATGACCAAACGCCCGAAGGTGAACTTCCCGGCACAGATCACCCGCAGGACGCCTAGCTTACTCTCGCTGTGCTTTGAAGGCCTGGTCGGGCGGCGTGGGGGTGCCAGAGTTGCGCAAGATCAGCGCCCCTCCGAGCACCAAAAGAAGAAATACGGCAGCTATTACATATGGCCTTTGCCGCATGGGACATCCTAACCGCAGTTAATTCGGCTTCGCGGGCAATTTACCAAGGTCGTTTTCAGTCATAGGCGCATCGGCCGGTTTCACTTGTCCCGCCTCCTGCTCCTTTGCAGTCTGCGCGTGCTGCATATTCATGCCGACAAAAATCACGATGATCATCATCCCGACGATCACCGCCGCGATGACGGCGAACTTCCCTGCTCCGCGCGGTGGCGGCGTTGACTGACCTGTCGGCATTATACTCTTTCGTTTCGCATCAGAGATCGAACCCTTCCGCTCACACGATGTTCCGCCACTCCGTGCTGCGTTACGCCGCAGGCCGTCTCGTAGCGCCTATGATCGATGCCCGCGGAACGACACCGTCTGCTAATCATTGGGCCCTGGAAAAGGAGGTTCTAATGGCAAACGACATGCATACCGACGGCCGCGACCTGCGCAGCGGCACCTACGACCCGATTTCTCCTGCGGGGAAGCAGCAACCTTATCAAGTGAAGGATGCCCCGACGGCCCATGAGGCAGCTCAGCATGGTGCTGATGTCCGAAGCCAACCGTTACCGGGCGCTGATGATCCCATCCCGGAAGGCCTGCTTCGCGAACGCAAAGGTCCACTCAATTCACATACTGGCCGTCGGCCTTCAGATTGAGGCGGGGACTACTCATGAAGTTTTTCAAACCGAATGACGACGGGAATGAGCCTGCGCCCCTGATACTGATCGGGATAGCCTTAATTCCGCTATTCGGTGTCCTGGGATGGGCCTTTGGGTTGTTTGGCTGAGCCCTCCGTCTAAGCCAAACAACCGTTGCTCTGCTTATCGCTTTCGCGTCTGCTTATAGTGGTTTAGCGCAAAAATTCGCAGAGCCGACGACAGGTTTGCGCTATCGCGGCCTTCAGCGATGACATTGATAAGCTCTGTCAGTCGCTGTTCACGCTCGGCAGCGATCTCCTTGATCGAATCCCAGAATTCATCCTCCAGACTTACGCTTGTCTTGTGTCCGTCAATCATGACCGACCGCTTACGGACAGGAGTTGCCGAGTCGTTAGGGCTCGCCACCTACTTTTTCTCCCGCCTAACCCCCTTAAACTTCTTCGCCACCGTCGTCTTTTTAGCGGTCTTCTTTGCGGCAGCGGCCTTCTTCGGGGCAGCTTTCTTGGCCTTCTTGACGGCCATGAACTCGCCGGAAGTCTTGTCCCGCTTCGTCCAGGTAGTGGCACCGCCCATCGTTGTCTTGGTCTGGCTGCGCTTTTTCACGGCGCCTTTGCGAGCATTGTCGCCCGTCGGTTTGTTCGTAGCCATTCTTGTCGCCTCCCGAGCACCGCAATACCGCGGCGAACTGAAAACGAGAATTCTATCAACTAGTTCCCGGCATCTTCGGAACGAATCACCGGCAGCAAGCTTGAATCCGCCGTCAGTTGCGTTGGAGTTCCAGTATGCGTCAGTCCCGGTGGACACCCTCTATTGTGCCGATTGTCGGCGATCAGAACGTATACCTCGTCCTGGACTGCTTTGAGCGATCTGGATGCGCGTGGCGCGAGGCCGACGCAGGGGAAACCGACCTAGAGACCGTGATCAAAGACCTTTTGTCCGGCCAGTACAATGATCCGCAGCGGGTCGTTGCCTTCAATACATTCGAGCATTGGGCTGACGACGTGTCCGAAGACATTGCTCGGGAGATCAGGCGCCTCGCCGACGCTGCCCATGAAGATGTCTCATCGACTATTGAAGATTTCGTCATCCGCCATGCCGGCCGCGAGCGACAGTTGAATTTGAGGCTCGCATGACCAATCCCCGGGCCGTCCGTTATCGTCGACTAGCCCTGGCGGAAAAGGATCAGGACACGGCTCGCCTGCTCCGTTTGCTCGCTGACGAAGCGGAGCGAGGCATTCTATGCGTCTCGCCGCAGACGCTGAGAAATCCGGCGCCGCAACCATCTGCAGTACCCGAAGCTCCTAGGCCGTAAGATGCCCTATCCTAAACCGAAAGTCCCGGAAGGTGGCGTGAAAGCGGCCTTCCCGGGATTCATTGCGCCCGCGCTGGCATCTTCGATCGGCAAGGTGCCGTCGGGTGACCGCTGGATACATGAAGTAAAATTCGACGGCTATCGCGTGCAATTGCACATCGCGAACGAAGGCATTCACATCTACACGCGCCGCGGCCACGACTGGACTGATCGTTTCAAGAAGATTGCGACCAATGCTTGGCATCTGAAAACTAAGTCGGCAATCATCGACGGTGAAGTCGTTGTGCCAGCGGAGGATGGGACAACAGACTTTGCTGTCCTGCAGAAAGTGCTGCGCGCCGGCCGGCCCTCGGACCTGCTTGTGATGTATGCCTTCGATCTCCTGTATTTAAACGGGTACGACATGCGGAAAGCACCGCTGGTCACGCGAAAGGCCGAGTTAGAGAAGGTGCTTAAGGGCACCGATATTTTGCTCAGCCAGAGCTTCGATATCGACGGCGCACACATGCTTAAGACCGCGTGCGAGATGGGCTTGGAAGGCGTCGTCTCGAAGCGGCGCGATAGCCGTTACACATCCGACCGGACTGACGCCTGGGTCAAGATGACATGCCGACAGCGCGAAACTCTGCAGATTGTCGGCTTTTCTCTGAAGGATAACCGCTTCGACGGACTCTACGTAGGCCGCCAGGACGGCGACCAACTAATCTATGCCGGCAAAGTCGATCACGGCTTTACCCCCGGCACTGTTACCGACGTTCGCAAGCGCCTGGCACCGTTGGTGCAGAAGGCTCAGGCCTACAGTCAGAAAATCAAGAAGCCTAACGCCGTCTGGGTGAAGCCATCGCTATTGGCGGAGGTAGAGTACAAGGCGAGATCGGCCGAAGGAAAGCTACGCCATCCGGTGTTTAAGGGATTCCGGGAGGATTTGTGATGCGCGACATCGACATCATCAACAAGGCCGTGGAAGACGCTCAGGCTGTGCTGCGCGACTATATCCAACCTGGACCGCGCGACTCGCTGGACACCCTCGCGCGCATGCTCGAGATTCTGGACCATCAAGATGTCGTCGCCGCTCAGGAGCGCTTGCGGAAGGGCTATGGGCGCCTGAGGGTCGTACTATAAGAAACGCGTGGCAAAGAAAGCGAAGAAGACCGCGAAAAAGGCGGCAGCAGCCTGACCTCGTCGGGATTGGACCGAGGCTGAGCTGAAAGACATGAAAACGCTGGTGAAGCGGAACACCAGTGGAGGTGTCCTTCCCGGATAGTCGCAAAAAAACGCCCGCCACCATCGCTGGTGCCGGCCAATTAAACGGGACTAAAGCGCGGACAGGTCTTTAGGCGCATTGCCATACCGCTCGATGATCTCGGCGCCACCGTATTCACCTTCATTAAAGTCGCCAGTCCGTTGAAATGCTATGGCGCCGACGTACTTGGAAGTGTGGCTGAGCGCTCGCGCAGTGGCCTTGGCTGAAAGCGCTGACTGACACTCGATAGGTTCACCGGGCACCGGCCCATCGGGGCCCGGGGCGAAGGGAAGCGCGACATAATAGGTTGTTGATGCCATAGGCAGTTTCTCCGACGGCCACCATAGACCGATCGAATAACAAAAAAGCCGCCCGGACATGACACCGGACGGCTTTCTGATGCGGGTTCCGGCTCGATACGCCGTCCGGTTCCGCCGTATTCATTTCGACTTTGGTTAGTCGCATCGTTATTTATCTCGTTTGTGTTGTCGATCAGCCCATCGGGATTAATCCTAAATTTCCAATCGCTAAGGCCACCGGATCACCGAGCGCTACCAGCAAATCGGAACTGGCCGAAATAGGCCGCTCGCTATTTCAAAACGATGCCCGACTTCTATTTCAAAATCGGGGGCGGATTTTCCAATATCGATCACGTCGGACCGATAACCTGATCGACGAGTCAGCCGCGCGCGAAGAGGCCGCTTCGGTGCTGGCGGATTTTGCCCGGGACATCGCTATCAAACTTACCGTTATCCCTGAGTAGAGCATTGAGGTTCTGGACGAGTTCGGAAAACCTATCTTCAGAATAAGGGTGATTGCCGAGATCCTACGAGCGGAATGAGGTCGCTTGCAAATTAAGGAGGGGCCACGTTCGCCTTCGCTCACTTTGCGGAGAAGGCACTGCCGCCGCAAATATGATCAGGGACGTGGTTGACCATCTGCGATCGCCCCCGACCCGTTCAGCATCTGTCGCACTTCTTCTCGGATCACTTCCCTGCCGGCACAGTAGCCAAAGCAGAGGCCCGCATACCCCCCCCGATCAAAAAACAAGCGAAGCAAACCATCAATGTTGTCCACATCGTAGAGCTCCATGCGTCAATCACTGCCGCATAGGTGCAAACTTCAGGCCACTCCGACGGCCTACTGTGCTACCTGGACAGTGACTCTTGCGGTACCGCCCATGCCGATCGCATTGGCCGCTGCTCGAGACAGATCGATGCAGCGACCTTTGATGAATGGGCCCCGGTCGTTGATGCGCACCCGCACCGAGCGGCCGTTGGCCTTGTTCGTGACTGTGACGTGGCTGCCGAAGCGCCTGGTCTTGTGCGCGGCCGTCAAGGCGTAGGTGTTGAACCGTTCGCCGGAAGCCGTCCGCTTGCCATGGTAGCCGTCACCGACGCCGTACTGGCTGGCGGTGCAGCTTATCCGACAGCCACGAACACACCGCCGCTGGAACTGCGCCCAAAAGAATGGCCATCACACTTGACCAAAACGCCGAAAGTCCACCTAGGAAGACGAGAACCAGTAAGGAAGCCAGACCTCCCACTGCTGTTGTTTTCAAAGGGTGGAGGGGTTGCTTCGACAGTACCTGGTCTACCCACGCCATCAACAACGCCGGGACGATTGCGATGGGGTACGATGAAATCACCCACGCCAACCACTCCTCGCTCGCAGGAATGCCTTTCGAGACCAAGTCGGGGCTTTGGAAGACGAGCATCCCAATCGGCGGGAACAGCAACGCAAAGATGATAAACCGGTTCATGGGTGTTGGTCTGCCTTGGAGCGGCTTATGTTCAAAGCGTCGAACTTCTCTTGAGCCAGGCGCGCGGCTTCCGCTTCCGGTTTTCCCTCCTTCAGGAAACCCAGATAGAGCGCATCGAGCTTGACGGCTTTCCTCCCTGGTCAGGGTGACGTTGATCGAGACCACCCATCGAGAAAGTCCTAGGCAGAGGCTGGAGAAATGAAAAATGCGCACAGCAAAACGCACGCCGAGACCAGGCGGATCATTGAGTTTCCTTTGGTTGTGATGCAGAAATTCCGGGCTGAGGATTGATTCCAGATCGCCCTAGGCAGGCCCGGCGCTCATGGATTCGGTTGAGCGTCGGGCCGTTTCATTTGCCAGGCCTGCTGGAACGAGAATCGTAATTGTCTCTTTTCTCGCCGGTCAGCATCTTTTGCAGAGGCTGTTGACCTGGCTCGGCGGTCTCCCCTGTCCCCAACTCAACGCCGCCGAGCCTCCCTGAATTTCTATCGACGGACTCGGGATCATTCCGCACCCGAGCTCGGCGAGGCGGTCCGGCGGTTGAATTCTCGCCGCTGGGCCGTTTCGTTTAGGCGTGAGCTCCCGGGGGAATTCGGCTTTCAAGCAGCCGATCTAAGCGCGTGGTGATGCCCTTCAGGTCCTCGCGCAGATTATCGAACTGCGCCTCATGGCGGCCGACTAGTTCCTTCAGGTCGTCGTGGTTCACGAATTCCTTTTCAGCATAGACTTTGAAGTCGGAGAGGCTGGTTTGCATCGTGTCGATCTTCAGGTTGGCCTGAACGCCGCGCAGCCCGGCGGCGCTGGCCTCTGTTTTCGCCTCAGTGATCTGGCGCTGGATGCTCATCCAGAACGTGGCGAATCCGATTGAGCACATCACCACACCGGCCGCGGCACCGACGGCGGCCCATGCGAGGCCATTTTCCATTCCAATGCTCACTACGTTGCCGACCGCGTCCGACAGACGGTGACCTGGTCCCGGAGGCGCTTGTAGTCCCCGATGAATTGCCTGAGGGCTGACCTTGCCGGGAGTGCCTGATACTCAGCCAGCGCCCGCTCCTGGGTTTTGGCGTCGTACTGCATGATCGTCGGGCACACGATCTTGACAACAACGTCAGAACTTCCCGGATCGCAGGCTGTCAGCAACGCTGTCGTCGGAAGGACGAGGAACAGCTTCCATCGCATCTTTGGTCTCCACCGTTTCCACGTTCGCTTTGTTGACGGCCTCTGCGGCGCCCGCCTGCCGTAGCGCCTGATTTGCCTGATAAGAATTCCAGGCATCGAGCGCGAGTTTGGCGAGAGCGCCGAGCACAAGCCCGACGCCCTCCTTTGCGGCCCAGGCCGCGATGATCGCGAGCATGGCTCAGGCGCCGGAGGGATCGGCGGTGCTCGGCGTCGCCGGGTTCGCCACGTCGATGGCCACGGCCTGCGCCTGTGCCACCGCGGGTTCCTTCGGCAACATGTCGATGATCCGCTGCTGAATCGACGCCGGCGTGATGCCGAAGAATTTCAAGGCGTCCGGGATGGCGGCTAAGGCCTTGTTGGCCGCGTCGGCGAGAGCTGCGTTCTGGACCTCGACCTTCACGCCATCCAGCTTGACGGCACCCATCGCAATCAGGCTCGAGGCCTGCCGCTGAACGAAGGCCGTGATTGCCTCGCGGTGCTTGGCCTCGATATCGATGTTGAACTTATTCTTCACGACAATGGCCACCCAGCCGATCAAACCGGCGATCAGAGCCGTCACGACGCCGTTGACGATTTCCTGCAGGCTGCCGTTGATGGCTTGGCCGATGTCGATCGAGGCAGCAAATGCGGCCGGTGCGGCCACGACAAAGAGGGCAGCCGCAAGGGCCGCCAGAACAAAGCGCTTCATAGTTTCACCTTTGAGGGTTTCAATTTGCTCGGAGGCCGCCGAGCGCGGTACGGACTGCGCTGGAAATCAGAGATGCAAATGCGCAGAAAACTTGAGCTAGCGATGATCGCGATTTACGGGGCTGTTCTGCTCACCGGGATCTCATTCGAGGCCATCGCGTCGATCGTCAAATAGCTCGGCCACCGACAGGATGCGCGATGCAGTCGCGCGGCGGAACACAAAGCGGCTGCCGTGATTGTCTGCTCAAAGGATGATCAGATGCGGCTGCCGGAAAATGATCGGGAAGAAACGAACGATTTGATCCTCGCGGCCCTTGCGGCCGCGGCTGTGATCGTCAGCCTCGTCTACCTGCCGATTTGGTATCAATGAGTACGAGAGCCATGATCACAAAAGACGGAACAACGGTCGTCGGATCTAATGGTGAACAGGTAGCCAAACTAGCTGCCGCACGCAGGATCTTGGAACGGGCGCGCGCCATGCTTGAGGACCAATCGGAAATCAAGCCTCCGACCCCGCCTTCACCGCCTGCCCGGTAACTCCCATCTTGCGGCCAGCAGTCGGCAGCGGCACGCCGGCGGGCCAGCGGATCGCCTCAATGGGGCGGGACTTCGGGATCTTGGTGACATTCACGCTGTCGGACTGGTTGCCGCCGCGGCAGTAGTAATAATTCGCGTCTTCGGACTCATAGAGCGTGACGTGGCCGCCGCCGGTGCGGCTGTAGACCATCACAGCGCCGGGTGTCGGCACTTTGAGCCGCTGGCCCCAAGTTGCCCACGCGAGCGCTGAGAGCGGTGCTCTGGCCGGCTTGATGCCATTCACGGCGAAGACGTAACCGATGCCCAGGCCGCACCACGGGATGCTGTCGTGATTGTACCAACCGACGTTACCCTTCAGGTCCGGATAACGCCGCACGATCTCGTGCGCCATCTCGATGATGAATGGGTTGTCCTTCGAGGACGGGGCTTCTTTCGTGCCGGTGATGGCGCGCATCGTCGAGAGCCAGGGCGCGACCTTCAGCACCGACGGCGGCGGGGCAATCTTGTCGAGCGCCTGAGCCGTCGGCGCGTCCACCACCCCATCTGGCGCCAGCCCGTGGCTCGCCTCGAAGGCCTTCAAGGCCGTCTGCGTGATGGTTCCGAAACCGCCATCGGCTTCGAGGTCGTACCCCGCGTTGCGCAAAGCGAGCTGTACGGCTGTCACGGCCGGCCCCGTTGCGCCCACGCGCAAGGGTCCGGACGCAACGAGTGCGGCGATTGTCATGGTGGATTTCCTGTTTAAGAGCGGTGTGGTAATTGCTCGGCTAGGGCCCGCACTTTCGCGGGCTGTGTTCAGCAGAGCACCGGAGGCGCCAAGCGATGAAGGTCATTGCAGATCTCGACGAACTTGACCGACACCTTGTGCGACTGGAGGACGCCCGGCGCATCTCGGACGCCAAGCTGCGTGAAGAGTTTGACGGGTTCTGCATGGAATTTTCGGCGCCAAAGGCCGAAGATCCAGACAGCGACGAATATCGAAACGAGCAGTTCGCGATCTATGAAAAGATCGCCGGTAAGACCTATTCGACCGCCAACGAAGTTACGTCCTTCGATCCCATCACATCGGCCGACGTACCATTCCCCTACGTGACGCAAGGCTGGCAGGTGATTGGCGATCACTTGATGGGAATCGGATTCATCATCAAGTGCATGGAGCTAAAGGCCGGATCTTCTGTCCTCGAATTCGGACCGGGTTGGGGGAATACGAGCATCGCGCTCGCACGTTCTGGCTATGATGTCACATGCATCGAGATTGAGAAGAATTTTGTCGCTTTGATAGAAGAGCGTGCACGTCGGAAGTCTCTGAGCCTCCGAGTAATTCAAGGTGATTTCCTCGACGCCGCGAATCTGGGGCGCAAGTTTGATGCCCTCCTTTTCTTTGAGTGCTTCCACCATTGCGCCAGACACAACGACCTTCTTGATATACTCGATGATCTGGTCAACCCCGGCGGCATAGTGGTGTTTGCTGCTGAGCCGATCACTGACGCCTTCCATGCTCCGTGGGGCATTAGATCGGACGGTCAAACGCTTTGGGCTATCCGGAATTTCGGATGGCTGGAGCTTGGCTTCACGGAAACGTACTTCCGTAAAAGCCTCAATCGACGTGGATGGGCTGTCGAACGGCGCCATTGCCCCGATACAAGCATCGGCACCGTCTATATCGCCAAGCGAGAAACAGAAACCAAGCGCAAGACGGAGCGATACCCGACGACGCTGAAGATCCTGAGAGGGCTGCATCGCAGGCTGGCAGCTCTCATATCGCGGCTCGGCTCGTGACCGCTTAGGGCAGCACCGCAACTACACATTCAGCAACGGAAGTCGGCTGCACGTTAGTAAATGGCGTGCTCGTGCCGCCTTGCGCGGAACCTGAAAATGAGGAATTTAGACCCCAGTTATTCGGATCGAGCGTCGTCGCGCTCACCGCAGCAAACGGAACGAAGCTAGCTGCACCTTGCTGAATGTTGGAGGCTTGCGTGCCACCATAGAACTGCTGCGGCGAACTAAACCCCGTCGAAACCAAGCCCGAAGGCGTGTAGGGCGGCAGGTTGATAGTGTTTAGCGTCGTGGTGGCGCTGCCCAGCAGCGTGTTGTAGACGCTCGCACCGGGCAATCGTGAGGCTCCAGAATCCCGACCTACGATCGCCACGCCTTGGCAATTTTTGACACCGATCGTCGTGCTGTCTCCCCCGATGCCGTAGCCAGGAATAATCGTTCGCACGGTCTGCGAACCCGTTACGGTCGCGGTATTGGGCGACGACATAACGATGGTCGAAGACGTGACGCTGGCAATAGTCGTTCCCGATGGAATGCCAACGCCTTCAATAGGCATGCCGGCGCCGAGGCCAGCGGTATTGGGAACGGACGTGATCGTGTTGTTGCCCGACGTCAGCGTCCCGGTCTGCGACCGTGTCATCGCCGCGAAGTAGTCAGGAAAACTGGCCCGTGCGATTGCCTGTCCCTGACCGACGACGGTCTTGGCCGGAATGGTCGCAAAATCACCATGCAGCACGGTCCCCAGAGGGACCGCCGGATTGGTGACGGCACCGCCATCGATCCTGTTGACCGTCAAGACACGCCAGTTTCCGCTGCCAAGGTACACCGCCTCGGCTGCATCCCCCGCAGAAGCCGTGTAATCCCGTAGCGCCGGCAAGATCATGGACGTCGCGTTATAGGTGATCGGCGTGGCGCTGTTGAAGATCAGCGTCTTGCGCACGCCGACCGCGCAGGCCGAGCCGAACGACGTGATCGGCGTCGTTCCGGTGATGGTTTGCAGCGCGGACGGAGATGCGCAGATGTCGGTCGTGGTGTTGGCTGTGATCGAAGACGTCCCGCCCCCGACTGGCGGCGACCAGACGTGGTTCACACTGTCGATGGAGCCGACGACGACCCAATTGGTACCGTCATAGCGCTTCTCGACGTTAGGCGTCACCGAGGTGTCGAGCCAGGCCTGCCCTTTGACCGGAGCTGCAGAGCAATCAGTCGACGGCGGCGAAGCACCCGAGAAGAACGACGTCAATGCCGCGATGGCATCGTTCATTTTCTGCGTCATCGTCAGGCCGGAGACCGTGCCTGTCGTGGGTAGGCAGCCGGAGCCCTGCGCGGCTTGAGCGAGTTGCGCATACCAGAGCGTAATCACACCCGCGATCGCGAGCGCCATCAACCGAGTTTTCATCGGGGAAGTCCTTCGTTCAGTGGGAGATTGCTAATGTGATCCGCGCGCGATCACAGCTCAGACTCGGCTGTAAACGATGCGATGTAGTCCGAGTTCGTGGCGCTGGTGAGCCAGGATGATCGCGTGCCGACACGCACCGAGCTTGTGGTCGCCCCGCTGATTGCCCAGACATAGGCGATTGTCGGGTTCGCGCGCATCACGACCGGATACTGGATCATGACGTTTGCGTCGGATCCTGTCCGCACAGTGCCGGCGACATCGTCGTTGCCGTTGATCAGCTTCCAGTAATATCGATAGCTCTCACTGAGTTCGGCAGTGATGCTGCGCATCCGATAGGGCGACGCCACAGCGCCGGCTTCCAGCTTGACTTTCCCGAGCGTGCAGCTGCTTGCGCCATTGCCGAATTCAACGGCCATGGTCGTGCCGCCGGTCTGTCCGCTGATCGTCACCGGCCCGGCCGAATACGAGCCCGAAGGCGTCGCCGTATTGATGCCGAAGCGCGCCTGGCACGTTCCGGTCCAGCTCAGAGTGTATGTGCCGCCCTCAACATTCTTGTCTTCAACGACCTGCATCAGCGTCTTGTTGGCCGCGATGGTGATCTGCGTCGGACCAGCCGACTGCGTGAACGAATAATCGCCGCCGCTGCTGCCAGCCTTCCATCGGTCGTGTCCCTTTGCGCCAGACGCCAAAGTGGCGGCCGATGCATATCCACGCTGATTGATCCGGAATTCCGGATTGATCAGGATGTTGTCGCCGACCGCAACCGTGCATGTGCCGGTCGTGGTGATAGCGCAGGTGCCGGAGAGGCCGACGCCCTGCCCGGCGGCGATCGTCACGCCGGTGACGCCGCCGCCGCCGCCCCCAGCGCCTGGTGTCGTGATAGCCCGCCAGCGCGAAGCTACGCCGTCGTACTTGATGGTCACCGACGTGTCGGCCGCGAGCGTCATGTCGCCGCCAAAGAGGAAGCGGTTTGCGGCCGTCGAACCCGCGTCCTGATTGGTTAGGACAGCATTGAACGAGCCGACATTATGGATGATCCGGATATCACCCTCGGCCTGCGAGCAGGACAGCCCCGTGACGTTGCGGGACGCATTGGTCGAGATCCGCAGGGAGGTCTTGGTCGCGCAAGTGTTGCTGCCATCTGTGGCCGTGTAGTCGTTTTGGTTGGCCGTCAGCTGCGTCGACGTGACGAAGGATGAGAGCTTCAGTGTTCCTTGGACGTCAGCCGTCCCTGTCATCGATGGGCTAGCTGCGTTGAGCTTCAGCGCAATGTTGCCCACCACCTTCTGAAAAGCCGTCAGGATCGAGTCTGACGGCGAAACGGTGCCGGCGCCGGCAGCAAACGCGGTCAGCACTTTCGCGATCACGGGAGCATTCGTCAGCGTGGTCACGTTGCCGACCGACGTCACGTCGCCGGTCATGTTTGCGTTGGTGGTGACGTTGCCGGCGGTCAGGCCCGCGGCGGTGCCGGTGATATTGGTCCCGACCATCGATGATGGCGTTCCGCCGGCGCCGTTGAACAGCAAAGGCGCGCCGGCCGAGCCGATGTTGACGCCGAGGGCGGTCGCAACGCCGGTGCCGAATCCGGTGATGTCGGACGCCAGCCGTACCGTGCAGACGTTGCCCGTCGAACCGCAATTGAAGGTCGTGTTAGTGAATGTCTTGGCGGAAGCCCACTTCGTGGCGTCGCTGGTGTTGTCGACGTTGCCGAGACCGACATCAGCCTTGACGATCCAGGCTTTGATCCACGTCTTGATAGCGGCCAGCGTCTGCTTAAGGTTTCCCCCGCCCTGGTTGGTCGGGAACGTATCGGCGTCGGCCGCCGCGGCTGCCGCGGACATTCCAGAGAACGCCGGCAATTGCGCGACCGCCGCTGTCCCCGCGAGATCGGTGAAATTCGGTTGGGCGCAGTTCGGCACGCCCGATGTTGAAATCTCGTTGAGCCACTGCGAGGCCGAACAGGTCTTGGACTGCACGCCGCCAAGCGTTGACGCCGTGGGAACGGGCAACCGCGCAGCCGGCAGCGTGCCGGTCGTCAGGTCGGCCGCGCTGGAGCTGGTCGCCACCGCAGCGATCAGCGCGCCATTGCGATACGGCGTCCAAACATGGGTGGACGTGTTGAGCTGACCAAAGGCCACCCACGACGTGCCGTCATGGGTCTTATAGGTGACGACTGGCAAGGCACTGGTGTCGGCCCAGCACTGGAACGCCTTGGGCGCGGCGCCTGGACCGTTGGCCGGCGCCGATGTTCCCGAGTTGCACGACTGGATCGCCAGCAGCGCGCCGTTGATCGTGGTCATCACCTCGGCCATCGTCTTCGGTCCCACGACGGGACCGACGATGGTTCCTTGGTCGGCGCGCGCGGGCGCGATCATCAGCAACGCAAGCGGGAGCGCTCGCAGAAAGCGGAGAGCCTTCATTCGTTCAGTCCTTTGATGGCTAGAAGATCACCAGCCCTGGATGGTGATGTTGGTCTTGGGCGCGTCGGTCGGCGTACCGGCGAGGCGCGGGATGATGGTGCAGCCGTTCTTCGTCAGGCTGGTTACCTCGAAGGTGAAAAGCGACCCCGACGTGTTGGTGATCTGGATCGCCGGCAGGTAGTCCGTGTTGGGCCCGCCGTTGAACGGCTCCGCAATCGTCTTGCCATTCGATGCAAAGACGAGCGCCAGCCCAGTTGATGGCACTGTGATGCCGTTCAGTGACGTGCCGACGCCCGCGACAAGCGCCCACGTATCAAGTCGATCTGGAACGTCGACCGTCATCGTGAATGCCAGAGCTATTGCGACGATTTGCGGGTCCAGCGTGTTCAGCACCAGCCGCGCGCGGAAGTGCCGCCCGACATAGAGGCCCGGTTCATATTTCACCCATGGGCCGAACGACACGTCAGAACTGAACACGTCCGGTTCGGCAAAAATGTCGTTGCCGGGGTTGTCGACGGGATCGAGCGCGAACACGTCGCCCACCACGTCGTTTTGCGCAACGGAGACCTCTGGATAGACCTGGACCAAGTCGCCGTTGCCGGTCGCCAGGATGTCCGGGCTGCTGAGAATGTCAGGGTTGGCCAGATAATCGTCGGTGACGACCTGGCTGGTGCCTTTCCATGTGATGGTGACCCGGCAGGCCGTTGCGCGGCCGGCGTCCACATAGCGGGACGGGTGGATCTCATAGGTGCCGTTGCCCTGCCCGCCGGCATTAAGGACGTCTTGCGCAGCGAGGAAGTCCGCGATCGAGAGATAGTCACTTGAACCGCCTGTGCGGATCAGGGAGCCGGACTTGGCCACCGTGCCCGTGAAGACACCATTCCAGCCGTCGGCCTGCTCGTCCCGCACCGCCAGGACGTTGCGGACCAGAGACGAGCCGACGATTTCGACCGCAGCAGCATTGACACTGTACGCCCGCTGCTGGTCCGGGCCGACATAGGCCTTGACCCAATAGAGACCGTTGCCGTGTGCCGGGAATGGTGGATGCGCCACCGTGCCGAGCTCAAGGCCGGCCTCCCAGCTGTCGCCCTTCCGCACGGCGTAACGCAGTGGCCTGTAATCGACGACCTCGTCCCATGAGATCGAGCCATTATCGTCGACATAGACCGCCCCGCGGATCACCGTCACATCTGGCGCAGGCGCCGAAAGCCCGAGCAGCGTCAGGTTCGAGAGCGTCGCCCACCCGGAGACGGTGTTGTCGTCGAAGATAAACCGGACGCGATAATTCCAGAGGCCGGGCGCTTCGAGCGGAACATCCACCGAGAACTGCGGATAGGCCAGCACGGTCAGCGGTTGCCATGCCGCGTCGCCCCGCGCGATCTGCACCTCGGACGAGGCAATCTTGCCGCGCCGCGCCGCCGTCCACGACAGGCGGATGATGGCGCGAACCGAATTGCCCTGCCCGTCGACCGCCTCAAGATAACGGAAGTCCTGCGGGGCCAGCGTAAACGGGTCCGGCGGGATCGTGACGTTCGGGTTGTAGTCGGGTATCGCCCCTTTATCCGCGAGCGAGATTTCCGGGGCGTCGTCTACCAGCGTCAGGGTTGCGATCAGATCCTTCTGATGCGTGATGCCCTGCACACGGTAGACGGCCGATTCCTGCTCGCTCTCACCAAAGCCGAACAATGTGCCGCGCTTGATCAGCGACAGGTCGCCAACCAGCGTCAGGCTTGAATACTCCCCGGGTCCCGTCGTCGGGTCGACCGATCGATTGAGCGACCGCGCATCCTCCGGAACGCGGAACTGGAAGCCATAGGTCTTGCCGGCTTCGACCGTCAGGACCTCGTCGAAGGTCACAACCTGGCCGTCGACGGACTTCACTCGCCCTGACGCCAGACCGATCAGCAGCACATCATGGGTGACGCGGACGCGATCACCGCGCGTGCAGACCAGATGCTCCCAGCCGACGTTGAGCGATATCTTCTCCGGCCGGAGCCGGTTCTGAGCGATGTGAAAGCGGCCGTGCTTCCAGGCTAATGCGGGATCAGTGACGCCTGGAAACTGCAGGCCCTCGAACAGCGTCGCGTTGCTCGCATCATATCCGTCGTCATAGACAATGCGCTCGTCCGACGTGAAACCGTTATTCTCGTTGATGAAGTTGACCCGCCAGCCATGCGGCTGCTGCGCATAGGTGCGTTGGCCCTGAAACCCCCACGAGTTGCGCGGTGTGAAGTGCTGCACCGGCGTGTCGGTGGGCCGGTCCCAAATGACGCCCCACTTGCCGTCGATGAAGGTCGGCACTGCCCGGCCAGCCGCGGCGATGTCGCACAGTTTATCGTAAACCGATCCGACCGAATTTAGCACCTGGTTGAATTTGAACCCGTTGGCGACGCAGTAGGACCACCATGCCTGCAGGTTGCCGATATCGATCTGCGAGTCCGGCACGGGCCGCGCGTTGGCCGGACCCTGCAACACATGCCGAAACAAATCGGACGGCCACTGCGAGGCGGTGTTGGCGTTCCAGTTCGCGCCATCGAACGCGGGGACCAGTGACTGACAAAGGCCGTTCAGCGAGTTGATGACGCCGGACAGCTGCCCGCTTGCACGGACGCGGATGGCCGTCAGACACAGCGGCTTCGGAAAGGTGATCGGCGGCGCGCGGCGGAAGCTGCGCAGCACAGTCCAGAACACCTGATCCTTGACCTTGTCATTATTGGCGTCGGCACTCGCCTTCTGCAGCCGGACGTCGTATTTGCCGCGCGGCACTGCCACGCGCATGCCTTGCCGCACAGGGCTGGTCGACCGCGTGATGTTGAAGGTGCCGATCCCTACCCAGTTGTTCTGGCCTTCAAGGCTGTATTGAGCCGAGATAAGGACCCCGTAATTGTCCTGCTCTCCGGTGTTTGCATTGATGATGTAGATGCCCTGCGGCGCAGCGACATCTACAGCAATCTCGTCCGTATCGTCGGCCGTGGTGCGGACTTGCCAACCTTCGACGCTTTTGAGCTCGATGGACAGCACCTGCTCATCGAGCGGGCCTGGATAGAGGTCGATGACAGGATCATCGGCATAGCCAGGACGATGCTGGATTTCCACATCTGCGAATGACGTGATCGGCGTGTCGCCAATACGAAGGTCTGTGACCTCCATCGGGCCGTAGCCCCAGACGAACAGCAGCCGGAGATACTGATCATCACCCAGCAACTCGGTGTAGGTATTCGCTGCATAGTACGGCGCCTGCCGATGCCGGCCGAGCACCACGGGCACCGGACCGAACGGGCTCGCCTGGTTCTGCGCGCCCTGAATGGAGTTCAGCGAGCCCGGAAGGGATGCTGCAGCATCTGAAGGCCGCGTCGGGAATAGCGCATTGAGCGCCATTGTCCCGGCCAAGACAATGCCGCCGGATACCAACGCGCCGGCGACCGATGCGCTCAGCCCGATAGATGTCCCCAGCGCCGTTCCTGCCAACCAACTGCCAGCAGGGCCCGCAAGGGCGAACGCTGCGACGACCACCACGAGCGACAGAACGGAGCGCAGGAGGTTGCCGTTCTGAGGCCGCAACGTGAAGGTCAGTGTAGCGCCCGCCTTGACGCGAACACGCGACCAGAGGCGCTCCTTGATTACATGCCCGTCAATGTGGACAATGAAATCCCTCCGGAGAACCATACCTGGGCGGCTGGCCAGTGCCTCCATCAGGATTTCGGTGACCGAAAGACCCGCGCGAACGTGGCACTCTATGCGTCCGCCGTTCAACGGATGCGTCTTGCCGATCGCGCGCACCGACGCCTCGGGCGCGATGATCTCCCCGTGCAGCGGTGCTTTGATGAGAGCGTTCATTCATGGTCTCGATACCGATAAAAGCCCACGACCCGATGCTTCAGCGGGCCTTCGCGATAGCGTTCGATCATGCTGGTCTCGCCGGCCGACACATGGAGCAGCCGGCCCGGCTCGGTGACGATGCCCACATGGCGCGGGAAACGCCCTTCACGCATCAGGACGGCGTCGAAGGCCTGCTCTTGCCCGGCGATAATCTCGTCCCACGGGTCGAGTTCGTCGGCTATCAGCGCCGCCAAAGCCTCGCGATCTTCAGCAGTGACATATCGATCGGAATAGGACGGGAGCTCGATGCCGCGCAGTTCGCGCATTACAGCCAGCAGCAGGCCCCAGCAATCGTATGTCGGACCCCTGCCCTTGTCGGCGTATGGGAGGCCGACAAAACGATCGAAGGTCATTAGATGAAGAGACCAGGAAAGAACGACGGCAGGAATTCGCCTGCTGGATAAGCCTCGCTGGTCAGCGCATCCATAGTCAGATCGAATTGCAACGTCGAGGCGTCGTAGGTCAAGTTGGACATGTCGAGTGCCGGCCAGTTCATCTCAACCACGTCCGGGTCAGACGCCAGTACGGCTTCGATTTTCACCGATGGGGGTGAATTCACGGAACGTGCGAGCGGCACAAGGTCACGCCCGACGTTGGCGATCGTCAGCTTCGAGGCTGGCGGTGACTTGTCCTGCTCATCTGGAATAGTCACCTCGATGCCCGCGTACAGATACGTGTTGCCCCGACTAATCGTGCCATAGGCCAGCGGATCGGTACCAAGCCGCGTCGTCGGGTCTGTAGTAAGAAAGATTGGCTCTGGCAGCTCCGGGTGCGTGATCTCCAATAGGAAGATCGGCACCTCGCCGGACTCCTGGCCAAACAACGCTTCGCGCAAATTGAGTGACAGCACTCTCACGGTAGCACCATCATCGATAGCTGTACCCGGTACAGCTCACCGCTCAGGGCTGACCAGGAGGGCCCCGCCCCCTTCGGAAATTTGACCAGCAACGTTCCGTCCTGAATTTGGTCGGGAAATTCAAACGGCAGCGCCCCACCCATGAGCGTGGTGTCGAAGAACGTTCGAAGTGTTGCAATCTGGGCCGCACTCATTTGCATGGTCCCCGAGAGCGGCCGCATGACGGCGCTCGTGCGGCGGCGGCTGATGGATGGCCCCTGATCCGGTTGATATTCAAGCACGCCATCGCCGACGCCTTCAGAGAAGCCATTCTGCTCAAGTTCCTGGGGAAATTCGGCAGGCCATGCGTCAACCACCGCGACGTACCAATCTGCCGCGTTGGCTTAGAACTTGACTTGACGCGCTGCCCGGGTTTGCCAAATTCTTGGCATTGGCCGCATCGAGCATGACTTCGATGTTGATGGACCCGTCGTCGCCACGGCGTGTGTCTGCCGTCGCCGTCGTGCCGGCGGGCGCATTGTGGATGTTAACGCTCACCGGTGCGTTGTTCTGCCCGAACGGCAGGCGTTTGACCCCGCCCGCTGAGTTCAGCATTCCGCCGTCGGCAAAACCTGGCAGGTATGGCTTAGAGATGTGGTTTGGAACGACCGTGACGCCGCGGCTGTGAACGTTGATAAGCTCGGGCCCGCGCTCGCCAACCACGCCCCAGCCCGGTCCGAACGTGCCGCCATTGGCTGCTGCGAACGGCGTCGGACCGCTCGGCCCGCCTAACATAATTCCCCCGTTTGCCACCGTGCCGGTACCGATGCCCAAGAAGCTCATCAGACCACCACCGCTCAGCGAGGACTGCAGGCTGTCGATAAGCGGCTTGATGATCGTCAGCTTGATCACAGCATCCGTTGCAGCCCTGACGATGGTGTTGCCCAAATTCTTGAAACCGTCGGCAAGCGACGTGGTGCCCATGAGCATATCGGTCAGCGCCGGCGAAACTGCATTCACCGACGTGGTGGCGAACTGGTCCAGTTGCGTCCGAGCGCTCCCAGCCTCGTTAGCGAGACGCTGCAGGCCATCTAGCGGCGCCCCGGCCACAGCAGCCGCGTCACGCAACTGTTCAACGCTCTTTGCAGCCATCGTGTTAGCCGCCGCCCACTGCTGGACGTTGTTCGGATCGAGCAGCTTCTGCGCGACTAGAGCCTGCAGGTTGTCGTTCGCGGCCTTCTGCGCTTTGGCAAAATCGAACACGCCGACGGAGGCCTGCTGTTGGATCCGGTACTGCTCGAACTGCGCAAGTGCGATCAGTTTGAGACTATCCGCCTGCTGCCTGGAAATGCTGACGTTGTTGAGCGCGGCTGCGTTGATCTCGAGCTGCTTCTGTCGGACCACATCTTCTGCGGTAGCAAGCGGCGCCAATAGGCCCAGCCGCTGCTGCTCAAGTGCAATCTGCTGCTTCGCCAACGCGGGATCGAATGTCTTCTTGTCGGTCGGGCCAGCCCCAAACGCGCCCGTCGCGTTGTAGATGCCGTTGGCCGCGTTCTGGCCGAGCTGCGTGCCCATGCCCTGCCGAAGTAGACCGAGGCCCTGGTTGCGCGCGCTGTTGGGATCTTCGGGCCGGTCAAAGCCCATACCCTGGAGCTTGCCACCGAGCCACGTCCCCTGATGGGCAAATGGCGTGTTCAGGTTGTTCAAGCCGGTCTGGACGTCGAGCGCCGACTTTTTCCCCCATTGGGAAAAATTGACCCACATCTGCTGGAATCGTTCGTCGAGACGACGAGCATCATCAAGCTGCTGGTCGGTGAGCTTCGTAGCTGCGAGGGACTGCTTTGTGATCGAGTCTGCGCCCTGCTCCATCAGCTTTGCGAACTCACGCGTCGCCGGCAGTCCGGCCTGCTGAAGGATGCTGAACTTCTGCGCTTCAGAGCCAGCGTTTTTGACCATGTCTGCAACGACACCGAACGTGGTGGCGGTGTCGCTTACCGTCTTGCCGTTGGACCGGAGCAGCGTTTGGAGGTCGCCAAGTCCGTGTTTTGCTTGGTCGACCTGGCCATTGAATGCGAGCATCGCCGAATTGAATGCGTCGCTTCCAACGCCCTTGTAAGCCGCCGCGGTCTGCAGGCCCTGAAACTGCTGCCCGCCTACATTGGTTCGTTGAGCAACGTCCGCTGTCGCAGCAAGCGCGGAATTCAGGTTCCAGACGAACTGCGCAGCCTCCTTGATGCCGGTCAAAGCCGCGCCAGCGATGAGCCCCCGCGTAAATCGCAACGCGAATTTATCCATGGTGCTGGTCGTCGCCTCGGTTTTCTTGCCAAGGTCGGCGTTGTCGTTTGCCGCCTGCTTTGCACTCGTTGAGAGATTGACGATAGCCTTCTGTGCGGACTGCGATGCCACGGCCATTCTCGCGGTTGAGGCATTGAACGCGTCCGTGCGCCGCTGCATTTCCTCCGTGGAGACCCCGGCGCGCTTTGCCGCAGCGTCCATCGCACGCAGGGCGCTCTCCGACTTCTGACCAGCCTGGGAGAGCTTGCTTGAGGCCTGCTCAGCCGAGTTGGCAGCTGCGGCCAAGCCCTTCAGATCGCCCGTGGCAGATTTCGCCTGAGAACTATCTACGGCAATGCCAAGCTGGGCAACGTCGGCCATGGTTATCCTTTGCGCCCGCCGAACATGGCGGCGAACAACTTTGGGGTCATCTTCTCGGTGGGCTTTGGCTTATCGTCCGGTGGTGGAGCGTCGCCCCCGCCGAAACAGGCCTGCAGCATTTTCATGCGACCGCGATAAGCGGTCTCGATGTAGGGCATCGAGGTGTTGAGAGCTTGTTCCTCGGACCAGCCGAGCCAGCCCGCGGCTATCTCTTCGAGCCACGCGTGATATTCCGCGTGGCTTACGCTTCCCCCGCGGCGCCGTCTCCGGAGCCTGCCGCCAGAGGCCGCCCGCCGTTGGCGAGCAGCATGACGAACTCGGACAGCTTCTCGGTGAGGTCGACGAGGCCGGTCTTGTAGACGGCTTCCTCTACGTCCGCCGGCTTGCGCCCGAGGCCCGCCGCAACGACGTGGACATAGGCGTCCATGTCGAAGACGGCCAGCTTGCGCAGCACCTCACCGAAGCCGCCCCCGCTGTTGACCAACTTGCCGGCCTTCAGCGTGCAGCGGAGGGTTTCGAACTTGCCGTTCAGTTCAATCTCAACGTCAGACATCGATCACCTATGCCGCGGCCGCAACTTCGACGATGTTCGAGTTGACCTCGATCGTCTGGTTCAGCTTGCGGATGTTGTTGGCGGTGCCGCTGCTCTTCGCTGCGCCCATGACGAGGCCAACGAAATAATTCAGCGTGCTGGTCGGCACCGTCGTCCGGGTATGCACGCCGCTCTGGCTGCCGGTGGTGGCGATGGCGGCGCCGCCCGGCGTAGCAGCGACCGAGTAGGAGTTTGCGGTCAGACCGGACGCGAGAACGTAATAGGTGGTGCCGGCGGTCAGGCCAGTCGGCAGCGCGCCCGTGGTGGTGAAGCTGATCGTTTCACCGCCGACAAAGCCGTGTGCGGTGTCGGTGAACACGCCGGGCGAAGCGATGGTGACGGTGACCGGATCGGCGTCGACGGCGGGGGCGTCACCCCAATCGATCTTGAAGGCGTAGTTCGACTTGGACTTGGACGCTGCGATCATGGCTTGCTGGCCGGCATCACCCGTCAGGATGGCAAAAACGTTCTGCATCGAGCCCGCATTGGTCGTGCCCTTCTGCTTAATGGTGCGGCCGCGGTTGACGAGGTCGGTCGAGATCAGCGCGGCGCTGTCGCCGATGTCGCCGACCTGCTCCCAACCGTCGACGAGCGTCCACGTCTGGCTGGCAAAATCGGCAGCAACGAAGTCCGCAGCCTTAGTGGCCAGCACGCCACCGATATACAGCTTGGCACCCGCCACCGGGTAAAGGTCAGTTCCAGCCATTGATATTCTCCAGGGTTATGGCCGTGCAAAGCACAGGTAGGGGATGCTGATCGGAATCATGATCCATGATCCGTCCTTCAGCAGTGATCCGCGGTAAGGGGCGCGATTGATCAGGGTCGACGTGCCGTCTTGAGCCAATCGCAGCCCGCGCGGGAAATACTTGATGATGTCCGAGGCAATGCGTCCGGGTGCATATTCCCCGGCGCCGATGCCGTGGAACACGTCGATCTGGAAGATGCCGTAGTGTTGCACATGCGCATTGAAGGCGATGCCGACCTCAAAGGACGGCGCCGGCAGGAAGGTGGCGCGCAGCCATTTTGCAGTCTGGTTCTCAGCTGGCGGCGTGAACGCAACGTTTGGCAGCGAAATTGTGAGAGCGGGAGATTGCGCCGCTGCGAAAGCTTTGGCACGTTCGATCAACGCCTTATCGATCGCCACCTCAACGGGTTCAGCCATTGCCTAAATCGCTTTCAGATAACGAGGCTCATGAGCGACTTGACGCCGCACGCCAGTTGCTTGGGACGGAGCCCGGCAGGACGGTGAGTGCGAACACCGCGCTTGAATCCGCCCGCTTTGCGCTGCTGATGCTGCAGAATGGGCTCCTGAAGGCCGCTGAGGATGCCGACGCTAAGAGCGACCCGCTCTCCCCTTCGCCTCCTGTGTCACCTGATCAACCGTGACTTGCCATTGAGCGGCCGCGAGACGAACGAAACCGGCTGGGGCCTGCAACGAGCTGCCATATTCCAGATAAATCACATAGGCGGCCGTCCAGCCCGCATAGACGGTATCGCCGAGCTGGGCGCCATTGATCGTCAGGACGACGCTGCCGAGATCCACGCTGTGCAAAGAGCCGCGTTCCTCATCTTCTCGGCGCCGTCGAGGCGGCACAGCACCCGCGTTTATTGGCGGCATCTGTTCGGTTGATGCGCGAATGGATGCCCGCGCGAAGCCGGTGTCAATTGGCACTCCATTCGCCGCCATAGAGACGACACGCTGAGTGCTCTCGCGGAATACCGCGAGCATGCGCGCCTCAGTCTCCTTCACCCAATCGTCGACCGTTGCCGCGAAATTGACGTTCTCGACGACAGACATCATTTGATCCCGGCTAAGAAATCCACCTTCGGTTCACGCCAGCAGCGGCAGTTGATCACTTCTGCGGCCGGCCCCGCTGGATCGCCGGGGTAACGCAGTCGCGCTCCCGAACCGGTAACGAACGGTAATCCGAAAGGCCTGTGTTGCCCGTCCATGAAGAAGTGTGTGTCCCTGACCCGCTTGTCGCGCGCCGTGCGCCACGCATAGGTGATTGTGCTCGACGCGATGGCGCCAGACTGCACCGCCTGCTGCATGGCCTGCTCCTGCGCCGTGTGCAGCGCTGTGATCGCCTCCTTGCGCGCGATGGTCTCTGCCCGATAGCGCAGCGCGCGGTTGTTGTAAGCCCGCAGCATCTTCGTCGCGAGCCGAAGCGGAACTTCTTCGTCGCGTGCCGCGTATGCCTTCACCGTCTTGTCGAAACGCTTGTCTCTCAAGGTCCGGGTAAGAGACTTCAGCGGGTCATCGGTGAGCTCGTGGGCATAATTGACGACCCACTGCATCTGAGAGCGGGTCAGACCAATCAGCCCACCCTGTCTTACACCGTTGGCACCGATGCGCCCGACGAGATCCAGGGCAACAGTTCGCGGGTTCGTCCCTTTCGACATCCCGCTAACCATGACGTCGCGCATCATCTGATTCTGGTCGTCAAAGACCTCGCGGATCAGGTTGCCCGAGTGGTTTCGAAGCCAGTCCTCCGCCGCCGGGTTGCGGATGTTGAATTGAATCTTCACCCGAAAACCCTGTGCATCCTTATAGGTCGGAATGGACGAAGCGGTTGCCGCGCCTCCGGCCTCGAAAGCATCCACGATGGCCTTGTCGAAAACGCGGAACTGGCTCGGATCAAGGCCAACCGCTCGGAGCGCTCCCTCTACATCGCCTTTATCCAACATTCGAGCGATCTGCTCGATCTGGGCACCATTACGCATGAGCTGGACTGCATCCAGAAACGCCTTGCGCAATCGTCCGTCCCAATGTTCGATGATATCCTCAAACGACGTTTTCACAGATTATCTCTATTCCAGTCGGAGGCTATGGTGCCCGGCACTCCACATTCTCACGACCATCACAAACAGGAAACCAACGATCATTCGGTCCCAAAACATCAACCAAGCCCTGATCGCGAAGCAAAGGTTCGAAGGCCCGCATCAACGAAAGCTACGATAGCTTCAGCTACGGCCACCGGTATGTCGGCGGTCGTTGCACTGTGCGCATTAGCTGTATCAGCGTCGCTGTTGACTTCTTCGATGTACAATGCGTGCTTAGACCGTCGTGAACGACAGTTCTCACAAGCGCCGCACCTGAAAATTGAAATCTTGCAAGCCGGCATCGGTCTTGTGAATTTGGGCCCTGGAACAGCTGAGATAAAAGCCTTCAGCTACTTTTTAGGCGATCGTTTTTGGTCCCCACGCTTACGCGACGCACAGCATCAAACCGACAATTTCAATGTTATTAGCGCCGTTCTGCTCGCGGACCGGCTTTCTTCGATTCCTGCAATCTGCGGCGCAAGCAATCGAGAACATTGTAATGACGTCGCCTTGGAATCGAATTGGCTAGCCACCGGATCAATCATTCCTCCGGGCCACAAGATTACACTGTTTGACGCAACCAGCGTTGAAAAGGCGACGACAGCATTCGGTCACGCCGATAAAATAATCGTCGGGAAGTGGCAGAGTAGTTTGGGGATGGAGTGGCCAGAAGATAAAGGCTTTCACTTAGAGTATTGCTCTCTTTCAGGAGAGAACTGTGTAAAAATGCGGAATGGGCTTCAAACATTGCCACCCGCAATCGCGCCCTGCACCAAGTATTGGGGCCTCATTTCAACTTGATCTGAAGTAGAGCATCAGATCTGGTCCGATCATATCGAAGAGCGCTTTACATCGTTCCGCGGCAGGTCCAGACGGCCTCAGCAGGGTCAGTGCTCACATCTTGAAGCGTGAAGGTGATGCCGGAGATCGTGACGCGGTCTCCCGCGGCAGGCTTGACACCAATTGACGTGGCCAAGATCAGCACCTTGCGATCACTAGCATTCACTAGATTGTTGGCCTTGAAGTAATCGCTGTAGCCTTCAACGATCGCCTTGCAAGGGTACGACGCCTGCGTGGGCGGCAGCGGGTCAGCCGGGTCTTCGCCTATCTGCGGCAAATCACGCACTAGCGACGCCGGCAAGAAAAGGCCGTTGAACGCCTCACCGATCGTTTTGGCCAATGAGCCTGCGAGCAATGAACCCATCAGAATATTCCAGCATGATCAAGGGGGTTGTGTTCAGAAGTACTGCACCCATAGAATGCTGCAGTATTATGGGGAGAATAAAGTGAAAAGATACGTCATTGCCGGAGTAGCTTTCGCGTGCGTTTCAGTGCCAGCCCATTCTCAGAACTTCGTTTTGCCAACGAACGAAATCGACCTTTCGAAGACCATTGTCATCATAACAAACCCAAACGGCCAGTCTGCGATCTACAAGAACATGTTGAAGGTCGGGAATCTTACGACGACTGCTGTCAAGCCCCACTGCGATGATCTTAATTGCGGCCCGCCTGCGCCGCCTCCCCGACCTACTTGTCATGGACCATTCTGCCCAGGGGGTATGCCCTTCTTACAGTCAGAAGCCGTAGTCTTCCGAAACACTTGGAACGCGAAGCTCCCGGCAAAGATCTCCCAATATGATTACCGACAATCGATCGCACAAAATGAAAAAACGCTATTTGAAAGAAATACAGAGAAGCTCAAGGAGTTGAACATTCGACAGGGCCTTGACCAGCGGTCTGGCTACACCAAAGATCCAACTGGCAACGTCAATCAAACTAAGATGATGGGCGGCGCGCTAAATCCACCGTGATGTTCGCTGGAAGCCAAGATATCACGCCCTCACCGCCATTGCCGTGTATCCCGACGAGGTTTCTGCGATGAGCAGCCCGGCGAGTACCCCGTCGATGGTGGTGAACGTGGTTCTGGCCGATGCGGTTGTGGCATACTCGACCTCGACCGAACCGGCCTTCAGCCGGCGGATCGCGCCGCCCCGCTCAAGATCGGGCGACAACGAGCCCGGTTCAGTCAGTTCCCGGAACGCGGCTTCCGCAGTCGCATCGAGAACTTCCTGAGGGATTTCATCATCGCTAATTTCTTCACCGTCCGCGTCGGCCGCGTCTGACCGCGGCCATGCGAGCGCTTGAGCCCGGCCATTCAGACGAACTCCCGGCCAACGGCTGCGATAGGTCGCGTCCAGCCAACCGGTTGCGCGGATGAGAGCCTGTTCGATCTCGTCATCGGACTTGCCTTCATAGGGCATGCCCCGCGCGTCGGCGTATGCCTTGAAATCGGCAGCGTCGAGGTAGGCGTTTGCCCCCTCGACGCCAGAGCCGTCTTCGACGACCAGTGCCACGATGGTTACTCGGCGGGAGCCGGTTCAGCGGGCTTGGCCTTCTTCGGCCGACCGCCCTTACGGCGCGGAGCCGGCACGTGCTCGCCGTCTACGCGTGCAATATCGCCGGCGTTGCCAACTTCTGCCTTCACGACAGCTTCGCGGCCATACTTGTCGATCGACAGACCGGTTTGCATCTCTGCATCGCCGCCCTGCAGCTGAGGAGCGCTTGCACCCTCCTTGAGCTCTGTTGCGACACTCGGGCCGCCGATGCCGGCGACTGTGTCGTCCGGCACCGAATAGATCGATTCCGGATTGGCCAGGATCTCGCGTGCATCCACTGGCTCGAAGCTTTCGAGCTCGCCGGTCTCGCCGTTCTTGAGAGTGATTTTGGGCATTGAGTCTCTCCTTACTTGCCGAGGAAGGCGGTGAAGTTCAGGCTCGGCGTGGTGCCGCCAACGTCAGTATATGCGCGAACATACCGGTAGTTGGTGGAACCGATCCGGGTCTGGAATGGAGCCGCCGCGCGACCTGCCGCGCTGACGACCAGCGAGGCAAGCTCGACGGTCGCGGCGAAGTTGGTCGTGTTCGAACCCTGCAGGATGACTCGATAGGTTTCATCCGCGCTAGTGAGGTCAATCGCCGACGTATCGACGATAAAGTGCCCCTCGGTCATGGCGTCGCCAAGGTCGAGGAAACGAGCCTGACCGCCGACCGTCGCAGCGCCATCGGCCGTGATGGCCCCAGCGTCCTTCAGGAGCGTCAGGTTGTCGTAGGTGTAAGAGTCTCGGATGGTCATTGTGCTGATCTCCCCTTACGCCACGATTGCGAGGTTGCCGACGTTGTTCAGGCGGGCGGCGGCGCGGCCGTGATACATCGCGATGCCCGAGAACCACTCGACGCGGGTGCGGAAGACCGGAGCGGACTGAAGCTCGCCCAGATCGCGAACATCCATGTCGCCGTTCTGGATGCCGGTCAGACGACCGTCGCCCATGGAGACGCAATAGATGGAGGATGCGGTCGCCGCACCAGATGCCGCCGCTTCGTTGAAGGGCAGGATTTCGTCACCGCCATTTGCGCCGTAAGCGACCAGGATGGGCAGGTCGTTGTACTGCGCGACGCGGCGCCCGAAGGCGTCCTTGTCATAGGTGACGTAGCCCGAAACCGCGGGTGTACGAGCGGCCGCGGTGATCTTCCGGCGCATGGCCTTGGACATGATTAGATGCGTGGGGTTGTCCACGGCATCAATCAGTTCGTCCAGGGAAGCCAGAGACAACGCTGCACCACCGGCGGTGGAACCGGCCGAGATGACCTGCGCTCCGGTAAGCCGGTTCTGCAGACCATCGAACTCGCGCGGGTTGGTCGCACTGTCACCCTTAATGAACTTCGCGGTCCAGCCGGCGGCCAGAGCCTTGACCTTCATCTGCTCGTGCGTGGCGCGAACGCCCTCGCCCTGGGTGGCGATGATGAAGCGATCCACGTCCAGATCGCCGCCCGAGATCGTCAGCGCTTCCGTGATCGGGTTCAGCACGCCGGTGCTTTCGGAGAAGCTCTCGTTCACGCCGCGGAATGCGACGCCAGGCAGAGAGGCTTCCCGGTTGTACTTCAGGGCGTTGCCCTGGATGCCTTCGAAGGGCAGCGTCATGAGCACATCGCTCTCGCGAGCGAACATCTCGATGACCGCCGACTTCACGACGTCGCCGCTATTGATCTTGGCGGCCTCGACGAGTGTCAGAGCCATAATTCAGATTCCTTTGATGATGGGTGATTGGTGTTGAGGTAGATCGAGGCATCCGCCTCAAGCGCCGCGCATCATCCGAATTGCAGCCGTCGTGAAGTCTCGGTTGTTACTGCCGCTTGGCCTGTCCCGAAGCACGGGCGGCCGTAATGCGGGCTGCAGGAGAGAGACCTGACAAATCCTTGCCGCCACCTCCGCCGTTGGGATGGCGAGCGCCGTCCCCCTGGTTACCGGTGCCCTTCAGGATGTGGTCCCGCTGCGGATAACCGTCGACCATGCTTTCGAGCGCCTCGTCGAAGTCGGCAATCTCGCCGGCCTTGGAGCGAGAGTAGATGGGCTGATTGTCCGCACCGACGCCGATGATCTTGCCGTTCTCGACCTTGAAGCGATTGCCGAACATGGCTTGGACCATGTCGCCGGGCACCGCCAGCTTGTCAGCAATGAACTTGGATCGCGAGAAGGCGCCGCCAACCTTCTCTGTGAAGAGTGCGGTTTCAAGAGTCGTGCTCTTGGTTTCGAGTTCCTTGATCTTCTCGTTACTCGCCTTCGCGGCGGCGGCGACCTGATCTTCGGCGGCCTTCTTTGCCGCGGCCTTAATCTCTTCGACCTTGCCTGCCGTGACGAGCTCGCCGTCCTTCAGATTTTTGACTGTCTCGAGCGCTTTGCGAGCTGCCTCGGCGTCTTCGATACCCTCGAACGCCTTCAGCTTTCCCTCCGCTGCCTCAGCTCGCTCGCGATGGCCTTTGGCCTCGCCATTAAGTTGGCCGATCTTGGCAACGGTCGCGGGTGCGTCAAAAGTCACTTCCTTGCCGTCGTCGTGCACGTACACAGGCTTGCCTTCGCTGACCACTACGTGGCCGGCGTCATCGAGTTTGAGTTTCATGTGGTCCTCTGGGCATCCGCCCGGTGATACGCGGCATCCGCCGCCTTGCGCCCGTTCTGCTTTCGCAGAGGGGCAAAATCGCACTAGACTCTAGGTTGTATTCTCAAATAGCATCAGTCCGCACAGTATGGGGGCGTACTATGAGGTCGGTGGTCGTGGTGCTTGCTGCGGCGAGCGTAAGCTTGGGCGGGTGTGTGACGCCGACAGAAGTAGCAAATCCCAATGCCATCACACTTCGCCAAGCCGTGATGGAGGTGACAGAGTCGCTGCACGAAGCGCGAGGACGATATCCTAATCAGCCAAAGATTGGACTTTATCCTTCCGAGGCGACGGTCACATTCAACGTTTCCTCACAGTCCACCGAGACCACGGGACTGCAGGTGGGAGCATCTGTACCTGCCGCTGTGGTCCCTGTGCCCATAACTGCTAGCTTTTCTGATCAAATTGTCGCTTCAGGAACCCGTGGAAACCAAGTCACCATCAAGTTCAAGAATATTCTAGAACTGCCGAAGGGTGCCGCGAGCGCCGGCAATCAAAACGATTCCAAATCGGCGGACGCTAAGAAGGACAAAGCTAAAGTCGGGACCGCAGCAGGACCGGACTGGATGAAGTGCTTTGCCGTGCGCGGACCCTATCCCGACTACTGCAACGCAGTAACCATGCAAGAACGAATGAGCCCAGAGATGCAGCAGCGCTTTGCGCCTCTGGCTACCCAACCCCCTGGGAAGGGCAGCTGATCTTTTTAGCGCAGGCTTATTATGCAAAGGATACGAATGTGCCGGAACCGATTGTTGACACAAAGCCGGACCTACTAAGTGAGGAAGCAAAGTCCGCAATTCGTTCCTACATGATAAAGATCGTAACTCCTTCAGCGATCGCCCTCTCGATATTCTCAGCAATAGTCGGCTTTCTTCTTAACGAAGGAGCTCGCGGTGGCGCTTACGCCACTGCCTATGGGCAGGCATTGTCCTCTATCGTTGCGACGACAACATCTACAACTCTTGCCCGTGGACAGGCCGAGACTTTGCTGGACGAAACAAAGAAAGTGGCGAAGGATATACAGACGGTACGAGATAAAGTAACGGCTCAGCAAATCGAAGTTGACGGTTTTCTAAAGAAGAGCTTTGAAGGTGTTTCTCAATCGCTTCTCGCCGACGAGAAATTTAAGACATCGTTGGTCGGTGTAAGCGACGAGCGGTACAGGGCTCTCGATAAATTAGTCAACAGTACCCGATCGAGTTTACTTCAGGCATCGCAGGACGCGCGCACCGTTCCGGGCCTCGCAATCAGATGTCCCGACGGATACTATCTCACCGCTGTGACGTTTCAGGATCAGTCTGGACTTGCTCACGGTGCGCTTTGGGGACCAAGCGGAACCTGCTCGCGACTTAATGTCGGGCCGCCGAACGGCTAGGCCGTTTCTCCGTTCACTGGGTTGAAAATTTCTTCTAAATCTAGCCCCTCTTCATCACCAGCAATGCGAACTACTTCCTCGTCTTCATCAAAGTCAGGACCAAGGATTCCGCGCCGTGCAAGTTCTGCGCGCTCGGTTTGTTTGGACAAGACACCGCGCTTCTGAGCATCGCCGATGATCTTGGCTTCATCGGCGCCCTGAATGTCGACCCCGAAATCAGTGTGAACGACCGCGGTCACCGTGTCGGCAATCTTGAGCCATTGACAAGTGTACATCAGCGCCTGGTTCAGCGCGTCGACGAGACCGTTGGCCCAGACTTCAACCGCGGAATGCGACTTGGCTGCATCGATCGCCTGCCCCGTCGCCACCATGTTGCCGGACTTCGGCGTGGTCGGCTGCAGCGCCAGCCGCCGGAAGTCTTCCATTATGCCGTCGACGTCTTCGCGGACCTCTTTCATATTCGCGGCAGCAGGTTGGACGTAATCCCAATCCGATTGCACGCCTTCCGCCGCGGGCGGGGCGAAGAGGACTGTTCCGGGTCCAACTTCAATCTGCGGTGCAGGGACGTCGATCACGCGGCCCGACGCGTCCGTGACCTGCGATGGCTGCGGCGGTACCATGCCCTTGGCCTTGAGCATGGGCGAACCTGCGAGCGTCAAGATCTGCTCTTTGCGAGACATGGCCCGATAGAGCTCGATCTGCATCCACGCCAGGTCGATCAGCGGTGGGCGAACGCGGTAATTGCCAGAGCGCTCGCCCGTGAAGAACAGAGCGACGGGAATATCACTGACGCCCAGCAATGGCGCCGGCTGTGTTTCGGCAACGAAGCCTCCGTCGGCATTGGCTTTGAACAACTGCCACACCGGCTGATTGGCTGCATTCAGTTCCAACACACGGACGCGTTGAACCTCGATCTCTTCAAAGCCGTCCTGCTCGACGGTGCACTCAAGAATGCGGATGTGCGAGACGACGGTGCGGCCGCCTATACGCTTCGAGTAAAGCGCAAGGATATTCTCGGCCCGGATGTGGATCCAGTACGGCCGCGCGCCGGCCAATTGCTCTTCCGCTCGAGTGCGCAGCGGCTGATCGGCCGACCACGCCACGTAGATGGCCTCAAGCCCGAATGCCACACCATTGGCGAAGGTGTCACGGGCAAAGACATGCAGGCTATTGCCCTGTCCATCCACGTCGTCGACGAACCCGCCCTGCCGTTTCTTCGTCTTCTGGTCGACCGCCTTGCCTTGGACCGCGTCCGGTGCGTCAGGGTTGACAACGACCTCCTTCGAGAACGGCTTCGAGCAGAGGGACCGCAGCGCGTCCACGAACTCGGGACGCCACGGCGTGCTGTCGCGCCGCAGATCATAGGCGGTCTGCGACTCCTTCTGAAACCGCGGCAGATAGCGGATGCCCGCTTCTTTGATCCATTTAGCACCCGCGAGGATATCACGGATCATGCGCCAGTCGTCCGCCATAGCCTTATGGTCGCGGGACGGCGTCGATGGATCGTCCTTTGCTGCGACGTTGCCGGCCATTTAGCGAGATACCTGGTAAGAGCCTGTGAGCGCGACCGGAGCCTTTGGCTTCAACAGTTCGCCGAATGCGCGGCTGAGAGCGTCCGTTTGATCCTTAAATGTCCCCGACGGGAACAGACTGATTTCTTCCAAGAACGGGTCGATCCACGCATCTTTGCTGGCGACGCCTGTCTTCACGATATTGACGTTGCCGACCTCGGCCTGTGCCGACACTGGCAGCGCTCTGGACTCCTTGTCGCCCGTCTCAGTCGAGAACCTGACGTTGAAGCCGGTAAGCAGCTTGGCGAACGCGAGCACCTGGCCCTTGGCAGCCTGCCCCGGATCTTGCGGGATGCTGATTTGAACCGCTGCGCCGTCGGCCTGCGCAGTCGACTTGATCAACCGATCCACATCAGCCGGCCCACCGCGCTCCCGCACTGCGTTCTCGATGAAATAGACGCCATTGAGTTCGCTCAGCCTGACGCCGGCGGTGTACGCCGGACCTGAAGCGGATGAACCAACCTTGGCCTTGCTGGCTGCTAAGTCCCATCCGCGGCACTTGCGGGCGCCGGCGGGCGATGCAGGCACGAATTCAAACCAGTGGCGTTTGAAGATGCCACCTTCGCGCGGTGCGGGCCTCTGTTGATACTGTCCGGCCAGAGCGTAGGCAGTGGTGTCTCGCTTCAGCTTGTCGACCGTGGCGCGCGGCATGCGCACCGGATCGAGCAGATCGCCCTCGTTCTTCCGCGGGTCCTTGAACCCGATAACTGTATTGCAAGCTCTCGCTGGCTCAAATTCCAGCGGCAGCATTAGATGGACGTACCCCATCCCCAGCTTGATGATGGTGCCCGAGACGTCGTCCTCATGCAGGCGCTGCATGATCACAACTATTGCCGACCGTTCCTGATCGTTCAGGCGGTTGATGGCGCCTTCTCGGAACTTACGGGTCGTGGTGTTGCGCTCGGTTTCCGATTCTGCGGTCTCTACCGAGTGCGGGTCGTCGATGATTAGGCGATCGCCGCGCTGAGATGTCAGCGAGCCGAATGGGACGCCCTCTCGGGTACCGGTAGAGTTGTTGGCGAATGACGTCTCACCGGTGCGGATGAGCGAAACCTCAGGCCAAAGCGACTGATACCATTCCGAGAGGATCAGGTCGCGCGTCTTGCGCGTGTCCCGCTTCACCGGCGTATCGTTGAACGCCGTGGTCAGATACCGGAGCGACCGAAGTCCTTTCGGGCCCCACTCCCATGCCTGCCAGAGCACTGACACCAGCAGCGATTTCATGCTGCCTGGCGGGACGTTGATCAGAAGCCGGTTGATCCGACCGTCGGTCACGGCCTCGAGGTGGTCACAGATCGCATCGATGTGCCAGTTATGGCTGTACTTCGCATTGGGCTCGAGGACGTGCCAGGCTTCCTTGACGAAACCGGCGAGCGTCTGACACCGGGCACGGATGCCCTCAGCGTCGCGCGCTACTCGTTCACGCTCCCTATTCGCCTCCCGCCTCGCCTTCTCCGCCCTGATCTCTGCCAGCGAGGGCAATCGGCCCGAGGATGGCTTCAAGGCGGTCGAGGTCTTCATCCGTTACCTTGGTGAGGTCGTATGTGCCGACGGAGCCGGAATGCTGAATGGCCTGAGATGGCTTGCCGTATGCGCGGTCGAGGATCATGCCGATGGCGGAGACCCGGGCGGTTTCGCTCTGAGCCTCCGTGGCGAGCCTGCCCAACTCTTGCAGTGCAGCAGGCACATGAGCCCGGGCCAGGGTAGTAATCTCCTGTGTGGCCTTGTTCAGCGTACCTTTACGCCTACCACCGGTTTTATTACCCTTCGCCATCTACTTTATCTATTTTTCATGGAGAGCATACGTTGGCCAAAGCAGCAAAGAAGGTGCGGAAGCGCGGCCCGGTCGTCGCAAGAAAGTCCAGCGTCACTATCGAAGGCTACCCGACCAAGCGGGGCGAGAAGATGCTCAACGGCCCTTATCGATTGGTCAACGCAGACACGAAGCGCGTTTTTGTAGGCACCCTTATCGACACGATCAATAAGGGCAAAGTACGCATTGCTATATTCAGCGTTCCGAAGGGCTAGACATGGGCATCCTCGAAGATTTCCGGAAAATGCTGGCGGATATCCCCTTATGGAAGGAGCTTGGCACTGCCCCAGAACGTATCAAAGCCCTTGAGGAAAAAGTGGCCGCTTTGGAACAACTCACTGGCGGGAAGCGCCCCGGGGATTCCTGCCCCTATTGCGGCGCCGCATCATTCCGTCTGGACCACGTTGACATGCATGGGCAACGCGAAGTTTGGAAATGTACTGATGTTGCTTGTGGGAAGTCGAAAGAAACACGTCATGATCTCATGAATAAACCTCGAGGCAAGGCTGGAACATTCGGTCGCTGAGGTGCAATGGCCGCAGGCATGATTTCAAAGCCGGCGGTCCAAAATGACGCGCGGGAGATAGCACTTCGCCTCCGGCCATTTGTTCGAAGCAAGATTGATTTTGATTGATTGTTCTCAAAGGCGGTCTCCGATGCGCGACAACTGCCCGATATGCTCGCTGGAGTGCGAGGCAAACCCCAGCACAGGCGACTTTGTCGAATACAGCTGCGGGACCTGCGGGACCTTTCGAGTTGCTGGGTCCGTGATGGTGATGGAGAACGCCCCCACGCCGCTGGCACTAGAACGGGCCAAGGCGCGTGCTGGAGATAGGGTCCCGACTATCACGACGCACGATCTAGATTGATCTGGTCGCAAGGTTTGTGCCCCCTCCTGGGAAGCGAGATATAAGAATGCTAATGCGGTGCGCCCTTGACTGAACCTGATGAGCCCCTCTCCGATACAGACACGCTCGCAACCGCTGTGGCTTTCTCGATAGCAGCGGAAGCCCTTATTGCGAAGGATTGGGGGGAAATGCCGCTACCTCTGGCGCCGATATTCACGCTACTCGGCTTCTCAATCGAAAACGGACTGAAAACCCTTTTGCAATATCGCCGTCACGAGCCGCTGAAGATGTGGAAACATTCACACGATCTTAGATCGCTGCGCCTGTTGTCTGCGGACTACGGCTTGAACCTATCAGGCAGCGCATCGGGGATTATTGACGCCCTGAGCCCCTACCACGCCTCTCACATGTTCCGATATCCGAAGCGAATGCCCGGAAACTTCCCATCTTTAAATAAAATATCGGCCGCTTGCGACGAACTCCTCAGATCCGTCGGCAGGCTGATCGAGGTCCATAGCCGCGTTTAGTCTGGAGACGCCTTAAATATCTTCCGCCCGATATTTCTAAGAAACTGCCGCTCGAAAGTATCGAGGCGCGGATCATCTAGATTGGCGACGACGACGCCCTGATCTTCAAACGCTCTCCGCTTCATCGCCTCGTAATCGATCTGCCGACCTAGCTCGCGCGTGGGATAGTTGGTCCGCATCACTCTTCGTCCATTCCGAGCTTTGCGCGGCGGCGGGCTTCTCGCTCGTTCCGCTTCTTCAGCCAGGCGGCGAATAGGTCCGCATCTTCCTGCGTCTGGATCAGATCGAGGGATGGTTCGGTTCGATATGGCTTGTTTGGGATTGCTGGGGAAGCGTTGTCGCTATTCCCCAGTGTGCTTGAAATAGGTGCCATATCTGAGGTTTCGTGTCTCAGCCATTTATCATCCGGCAAGCGCACGAAGACGCTCTCCATATGAAGTCGATATGAAATGGCCTCGATTGACGCACTTAGGCGGCGATAGGCGGTCGGGCGCGCCCATCCTTTGCGATTACAGCGAGCGCCGAAGTCCCATCCGTTCGCCTTGCAGAATGCCCATGACCACAGGACGTGTCGCCGCAATTCGTCCTTGAGAATTGTGCGGGTCCAGTCGAGACATTCCTGATGCCGGGATATGGCACCCGTGGACGCCCTGCCCATTCGCTTGGCGGCATTGTCGAGATGGGCAGCGTCGTCCCACCCTTCCTTGTCCGCTGTGTCGTGAATGAACTCGGGCCAGTACCCCTTGCACGTCGGCGCGACGGCGGAGGACAGAAACCGTTCCGTATATGCCGCCTCGACGAAGCGCGCGCGGATCACCTCGGGCTCATAGTTCATAGCAGCTTCTCCTCTTTGCCTTCGCCGAAGCGGTCTTGGAGCAGTTCGGTGATCTTGCTGGCAATGCCGTGACGCTCCGGCGGCGCTCCATTAGCCTCCTTCGCGCGTGCCCAGACGTCGCACAGGTCGATGGCGTCGAAGACCTCGAGCCACTTCATGCCCTTGTCCGGCCAGCGTGGGTTGGCCAACATCACGTCGGACACTGCCCAGATGATTGGTTCGACCAGCGCCATCCTGTTGTTCTCGGACTCCATGATGGTCCGCAGCAACAGGGTGACGTGTTCCTCGCCGTGCTTGTCCAATATCCGTTCCAGCACGCGGCCACACTTCGTGGTTCCCGGGGTACGGGTGACGTGCGGCTCAATGATACGAACTGCGGGATCGATACTTCCGCAGATCCCAGCGAGGACGACCGCGTTCATCTCAGATCTCCCTGGAACAGGAAATGAATGAGATGGTTTTTGGCCGTAGTAGTCACTGACCGGAGATACCCATGGCAGGAGAATATACGCCCCGCGAAATTGAGCTGTTGGTCAGGCGAGATTTGGAACATCATGGCGCTGTTATCCCCGAAGGCGTGCGCATTCAGATACTTTGGCAAGGCGGGAACTGGCGGCCGGCCGGCTTTTTTCGACATGAGCCTCCTGCCGAACAACGGGAAAGGCTGGACCAGATGTTGGCAGCGGCGGCCTTGAGACTGGCACCGCGTCATCGCTTGATCGGACAATAAACTCACGACGGCGTCCCAAAACTGTAAGTGGCGCCGTCGAACGGCATGGACAGCCAGTGCCCATCGTCGTCATCGCGCATTTTAAGCGCGCCGATCTCGGCCTTATCCCGCCAGCGCTCCATCTTCCCTGCCCATTCATCGTGATCGCGGCTGCCCTCGTCTGGCTCGCGCTGCTTTAGCCATTTCCGGGGCAGCGTAACGCCGAGCATCACGTCGCTGGCCTGTTTGACGGCGTCACCGCCGTACAGCGCCTGATCTGTGAACTTCCAGGAATTCGCCTTGTCCTGAGACCCTCGGGTGAGCTGCGCCAGCAGGAAGATTGGGATGTCCAGCTCTTTGGCCAGTTCCTTGAAGGCCATGGCCGCGTATTCGACCGTCTCGACTTTGGTCCAACGTGGATTCTCGGGCTTGACCAGGAGGATATGGTCGATCGCGGCGCAGCCCAGGCCATGTTGGCGGTGAAATGACCGGATCTTGCTGCAGATAGCCGATGTCCGCTGCTGTCCGGCGTCGTCGATATAGAGCTTCACCTCTTCCGCGCTCGCCGCGGCTTCCTTCAGGCTGTTGTACTGAAACACATCAATATCGCCGGCGCGCTGCTTGCGGACTGAGATGTCGGCCCATGCTGCGAGGGTCCGGGTGGCGATCTGGACCGACGTCATCTCTTGGCTAATGATCAGCGATGGCTTGGCGTGATGTCCGCGCGACGCGTGCCGCATGATCTGCATGGCGAGCGTGGTCTTGCCGTGCCCCGACGGCGCCGCAATCGTGACGAGGTCACCACCCATCACCGGGCCCATAAGGCGGTCGAGCTCCACAATACCCGTCCGGATGCCGACCTGAACGTCATCGCCCTTAATTCGGTAGTTCTCCGCGGTGCGTGCTAGCGACGCCTTGGCCGCCTCCCCGAGTGACTTAATGGTCGACGCAGTATTGTCCTGCATCGCATCCATGAGATGGGCTTCGAGGTTGGACAGGATGTCGTCGGCCGGCTTGCTCAGGTCCCTGCAGTCCTTGAGCGCTGCCTCGGCCGCCTTCCTGATCTTGGCGCGAGCGAAGTGCTCGCGGATGGGTTCGGCATAGTCCAACGCCGGGCCGGCATCGCTGGCGTTCTCCTTAAGCACCGCGACCAACGGCATGAACGGCAGGCCGTCGCCATACTCGGAGGGCAATCGCGCCTCAAGCGTAGATCGCGTGACCCGTCGGCCCGCCTCAAGCAATCCGCCGACGGCGTCGAACACGATTTGATGCTCGGGAACCGACAGCATCTCCGCGCGCACGAAGTTCTTTGCGTCCCAGTAGGATTCAGGGGACCTCAGCAGCGCGCCAATGAACGCCCGCTCGTTAGCAACTACGTCCGGCGTCATAGAAGCATTCCCAGAGATTGAGCGAAGTCGACGGGGTCTCGCGCGTGTTTAGACAGATTGCAAAACTCACAAAGGATCTGGAGATTCGAGCGATCGTTGGAGCCGCCCCTAATCAGAGGAGCGATATGGTCGACATGGCGCTTTGTCCTCTTGAGGTTTCAACGACAATAAGCACATCGATTGCGCTGCATCAGCGCGATGTCCTCGATGTCGGCTTTAGTATGCGCACCGACAGCTCCGCGTCGTCTGGCCCGCTTGTTTCGGTCTAAGGCCGCCACAAGCTCCCTGTTGCTCTTGCGCCATGAGGCGTTTTTCTCGCGCAACATCTCTCGGCTGTTTGCAGCGTAGGACCGCACAGCCGCCAGAATTTGAGTCTTGTTCTTTTGGTAGTGCTTCCGTTTTGCTTCACGAATTGCTGCGGCACACTTCTGCCGGCGGCCTCGCTCTTGTTCAATGCGAGCGTCTCTATTCTTTAGATATTGGCGGCGTTTTTGGGCGCTTGCCTTTTCGGGGTTTTCACGACCCCATTTCAAGCGTGACGCCTGCGCACACGAGACGCATCCCTTACCGTTGACATATCGGTTGCTGACATGGCCTTGGGGGCAAGGCTTGCCGGTGAAGTACTGCTTCACCCCAAGGCCAATAGCGGCCGATCGTTTCAAGATTTCGGTCATGCCTGCTCTCTCGCCTGAGCCTGCCATAGATCCAGATAGTCTTTCCCAACGGGCGGCAGCGCCGCAATGACCGTGCGAATACCCTCTGAGCACAGCCGCCGCTTCATTGCTCCGGCCGCAGTTATGCCCGCCGGATCGGCAGCGATAAACTTGTTGCCCTGTCTTTTCATCGGATGATCCGCATCGGGGTAAATCACGATGCGATCAACTCCGACCGGGGCCTCAAAGCCGATTAGTCCTGATGTGCTCAGGCAGCTCCAGACAGGCTTCTCAAATCCAGAAAGCGCCCAAGCGCCCATCGCCGTGCGCACTCCCTCTGCTACGCCGATGTACTCGGCGCGGCCTCCAAGCCTTACTGCGCCCCCCGCAACCGGACCCAAGCCAAGTTTCTGGTTCGGAACATCGGCCTTGCGACCGTCATTCCGGATGTACTCCCGCCATACGCCGGTCAGTTGGCCGGCTACATCGTCTACCCTTGCTACTAGGGCCGGCATTGATCTCTTTCCAGGGTACGGAAGCGATGGATGAAACCGAAGAACGTCCGGCCAGCCTGCAGGGGGCATCGGAAGGTTGAACAGACGGAGATAGGTCTCTGCGAGTGTGCCGCTGATCGGTTTTGAAGCCTCCCAGATACGCGACGCGGCCTCTCGGGTTTCCTCTTCGTAGGCTGCCTCAATTAATTGCTGTCGATGCTGATGATCGGCGTTTTCCTGCCGACGTCGGTTAAGCTCCGCCTTCTCGGTCTCTGTCAAAGGTTTGGCAGCGCCATCCGGTGGCGGCTCGCCAGTAAGCACTTCGATGGCGTCCTTGAACGACAGGCCGCCTATGTGCATAGCCATGGCGACCACAGACGCCCCGCCCCCGTGGCCGCGGCAATGCCACTTGCCTTTGGCGAGGTTGATCGCAAACCGATCGACGCCGTTGCAGAATGGGCATGGACCTTGAAATTCCGCTCCATGCTTCTTGAGCTTGGCGCCGAACTTCTGGGCGGCGGCGAGAAGCCCGACGGCCTCGGCGCGTTCTCTCCACTGAGTGAAGCGGGAATCGGGGAGTCGGCTCATGCAAACGCCCCCTCGACAAAGGAACCCAGCTTGGGCAGGCTCATCGCATGGAACCGAAGAATCTCCCCGGCCTCACTCCTGCTTGGCTTGTATCGCTGGCACTTGCATTGGGCACGACGATTGTCGTGATGATCCCTGTGTCCATTGCAAGTGGAGACCCCATCAAATCCTCTGATTGGATCGGCTTTGCCGGGAACGTCGTTGCCGGCGCGATGACTCTGGTAGCCGCGATTGTAGCGTGGTTTGCGGTTCAGTCCGACATTCAGGAACAGAAATGGCGGTTTGACCGCGAGCTTGAGCTTAAGGCTGACGCTAACAATATTCGACAAGCCGAAGCAAAATACGCAGCAGCAATTGTCCTGTCCCAGACAGTTCATGCTGCCGCGACTGTGGCTCACATCAACAAGAGGATGGTGGATGCGCTCTCTTGGCCTCGCTCCACGGCTGCCGAAAACTACAGTTATTCGTTCAAGATCGCCGAGCAGATGAAGCTCCTGGACGCAGCGATTCCTCAACTTAGTATGACGCTTCAATACTTCGCGGTTGCCGAAGCTTGGCGCGACCTTAACATCGGCGACAAGGCTGGCTACCTCATGATTACCGCAACTATAAATACCGTCATCAACATGTTCCAGCATCCGCCTCCCGGGGCTCAACGCGAATCCCTGATCGAAAACCGTCACCAAACAATGGTTGATTTGGCTCGCTATATCCGCGCCTTCGACAAGGATTTGGCTAACGTTTTCGACCGGGATGCTAATCTTTGACGTCATGCCACCCCCGAGAACAAGTCAGCGTTCCGAGCCCGACCGGCGGGGCTCATGGAAATCCGCAGCCACTCAGCGATGCAGGCAGCTTCGGCCGCGTCCTTTGACGGCACAGCCCAATTAAGTTGCTTGCAGCGCATCATTGCCTGGGCCTTCCACCATTCGCTGGTGTTGGCCGTGCCCTTCGGCGGCTTCTTGCCGTGGATCACGCCTCGCCACGTCTGATTGTTGATCTCGACGTATTCGATCTTCATTTCCTCACAGACCTCGATGGCGATCGCGCGCACGCCATAGAGTCCGAGCAAGGTCTGCATGTTGGTCAGTGGAACCTTGGACTTAACAACCGACTGCCCAAAGGCATCGTTTGGCCGATACGCCACGGCAGTTCGCATCATGTCCGAGCGCAGCGGCTCCTCAATCGCTACCCAATCCGGATTATGCCGATCGAGGAAACCGGACCACCAATTCCGGAATTCGCGGAACGCGGCGCCCTGCCCTTGCGCGCGCGCGTGGAAGGCCTCGGCCAAGACGAACCGATCACCGTCGAGAACGGCGGCGCCGGAATTCCTGAGTGCCTGGTCGAGGCCCACGAAACGCATCAGGCGACCTCGAGCTCTTCGTCAGCGGCCGACGCGGTCTCGACCGTTTCCAGCTTTTTGAAGCCGGACGCCAAGCTTGCCTGCGCCTCATGCCAGCCCCGCATCCAGTGTTCGTTCTGTTCGGTGCCGAGCGCGTGCGGCGAGTTGGCGGACTTGCCTTCTGCGCCGGCGACCTTGCCGGCCACGAACGCGGCATCGACGGCTGGCGTGCGATCGACCTGATCAAGCGGCAGTTCGGGCTCGGTGCCGATCGGATGGTTTAGCCAGCGGGCAATGACGGCCTCGCGGCGCCGGCGCTCGATTGCCTCGGCGTCCTCGGACTTGCGCAGTCTCAGCGCGAAGTCGATCTCGAATGTATCGAAGCCGTAAGAGATCAGGCGTTTGCGATGCGTGCGGATCTCTGCGACGATCTCGTCCTTGTCGGCGAGCATCGTTTCCAGATCGGCTATCCCGCGAACGAGCAGCGCCTGCTTTTCGGCATCGCTTAAATCTGCGGTGTTGTGGCCGACGGTCGGCGTCTCGCCGTCCTTCGGTTTATTCTTACTGCCCTTGGGCCTTCCCATGCGCCTCTCCTATGCTGCTGCTGGTTGATCAAACTTGGTGGACTCGTTGCCCCAAACGTCCCAACCTGGCCGCGACTGCCGGCCAAAGATCTCGAGGTATGGACCATCGGAGTAAGCCTTCACGCGGTCGAAGAACTCATCCGGCTTGCGGCTATGCTGTCGACGCGGATCGATGATGACCTCGTGCACGCCAGCGTTCTGCCGCACGCTGCGGCCACGCTTTCCAATCAGGCAGAACTCGGCGTTCTTCCGGGTTGTGAATCCACCTCCCATCGCGAGGTCGTCCTTCAGGAAAAACAACGATGCGGCCTTCGGATTGAGTTTGATCCAGACGAAGCCCATGCCCGACGGCTTGAACCCCCATGCCTTCATCAAAGGCAGATGGGCGCCGATCGCCATGAACGGCCCCGTGATCCACAGGAATAGGATTGCGTCAGGCGCTGCTATGTCGGCCACCGGAAGCGCATTGATCTTTGGCAGCGTCATGCAGTCGTAGTGCCGCATCGCATTGCGACCGGGCTTCACTTGGCTATTCGACTTGAACTGCCACGGCGGGTCGGCCGCGATGACGCGATAGTCATTACGGAATCCGCGAAACGCCGAGCTCTCACCCATGCCCACCCCCGACCCAATTTGAGACATAGTGACGCCGCAAACCGCCTACAGGCTTGTCTTGTGGCGCGGGGGCGTCACGTCTTGGGGAAGCACAATGCAAAAGCAGGACTCGGAATCCGGTTACACGTTCTATTTTCAGATGTCTGATGGGAAAGGTCGCGTTGCTTGCGCCGTCACAGTCGCTTCGCCCAGTCGCGATCAGGCCGAGACGGTCTTCAGAGACAACACATCCGAAATAGTTCGAATGGCGCGCGAGAACATCGCTGCTAGATTGTCGGACGCCGGTCCCCTCAGACTGCACTTTCCCTAGAGAAATCATGCCGACTCCAATCCATCGCGGATGAATTGGTTGACGGCAGTCTCTAGCGAGCAGCCTTCTGCAATTGCGTAGCGGACAAGTGGCGACCAGAGAGAGGCGTCGACGAGCACGCCGCGCCCTTCCCCGTCTGGAATAACCTCGTAAGCCCGTGCGCGCCGGCGGATACGGCGCACCGCGCCGCGTTCCTCGAGGCCGTCCATGATCTCGGCAACGCGGCTCTTGGACTTAAGCCCAAGATGGTCGGCCAATTCCTGGAACGAGGGATAGACGCCCGCCGCTTGGTTGTGCTGGACCATGAAGGTGACGGCGTTCTTCTGGACTGCGGTCAGGCCGATCATGCCGCGCGCCTCGGCTTTGTGGCCTGCTGTTGCGGCACGGGCTTGGACATGACGTCGTGCGCGTAGCAATACGGGCCGGCCGGGATCTTCTCGCAGCCACAGAACGTGAATGGTCCGTCGCCGTACGGCCAACGGCAGCTCGACTTGGTCAACTCGTCGAACCCTATATGCCGCGGCTGCACATCGGCGTCGGGCCGAAGCTTCAGCAGCGCGTTGGGCAAGCCTGTGCCGTTCTGCTTTGCCTTGATGCGGTGGATGATCCCGTAGGCTGTCGCTCCGACGATGCCGCTCTTTGCTGCTTCGGAGGCAACTCCGCTTCCGGGGATCAATCCCAAACGATGCAGCTTGCTATTCACCGAACTGCGGGTGAAGAAGCCGCCGAGTTCCTCCGCAATGGCACGGGCGCTCTTGCCCGCGTTGTGCATCCGACGCAACGTTTCGATGCGGTCGACTGTCCAGGTTTCGGCGCTGAGCTTGGTTTTGCCCATCAGACTGCCCTCACCCGGCGCATGTCAGACTGCAGGAGGCGGACGTTGTCGAGCACGTCCTCTGCGCGGCGTTCGATCGCTTCGGCTTCTCGCGGTGTGATCTTTGCGTCGGCAATGGCGTTGCACATTTCCGAGATAAGCTCGCCGGACTCGACGCCGACCGCACCGATGTGCCGGGTCATATCTTCGACTGCCACGCCCTTCTCATCTCGCACGAGGTCGTAGCCGCGGAGCTCAGCCCAAGCTCGAAGGATGCGATCGCCGCCGGACAGCGCGTCGAGATCCATAGCGACGTCGAGCGGAATGAACTCGTTGCGCTCTGGATTGCCGTAGCGACTAAGCTGCGCAGGATCCGACCGCGTATTGGTGGCGATCTCATGCAGCGGACCAGCATCTTCACATGCGCGGCGCGTTGCGGACTTGATGGCGAGATAATCAGCGCGGGTATATGGCCGGCCGGTCATCAATGTTCTCCCGTCAGATTGTTTTGCGGCGCACGCGCCGGGGCGCTCTATAGGCGGTAGTCAGTAGCGTGAGGACGAGATGCAGAACGCAGACGCGCGCACCGCCATGATCGGCGGCACCAGACAGATGATTGCGGAAGACAGCTTCGCGGCGCTCGTGGCGCTGCTGATTGATTGCAAGGCCGTGCCGAGGAACGTCATGGCCGAGACGCTCCAGCGGCTGTCAGACCGGTTGATCGCGAAAGCGCGGGGCCAACTGGAAACTGAATGGGCGATCTATCCGGCTGAGGCTTTTGATCGAGCTCGGGAGCTAACGGCTCAAGCTGCTCGTCTGCGCGCCGGCGAAGCATTGGTCCAATGATCAGCGCAAGCGCGAATGAGGTGATAGTCCAAGCGGCGAGTATCTGGAGCGCGATCATGATGCGATCGCCTCCGGCGTTGGGGCAATCGACGTCGCGCCAAGCCCGAAGAAGTCGTTCGGCGCGACGTCGCCTCTCGTTTCCGCGCTGATCTTCTCCATGGTGGAGCGATCAGGGACTCGCCTTCCCGTTTTGAACCGAAACAACGTGACGCGAGAGACGCCGATGCGACGGGCGAATTCGTTGTCGGGGGTACCGGTCGTGGAGAGCCATGCGTCGAGTTTCATACCTTCTGATAGTATCCAAATTGGAAACTGTCAAGGTTTGGTTTCCATTTTGGCAGCTAGAAAAGGCTTCCGTTGTGGAAACAATACGGGGATGGCACGTCGAGCAAGTCCCCCAGAAAATCCCACAGGTCTGTACCACGCACGGGAATACCGGCGAATGAGCCAGGACGACCTGGTTAAGGCCAGCGGCGTATCCAAGGGACAAATCAGCAAGCTCGAGCGGACAGATGGCCCCAGCGCCAGGGAACTGACGCGCCAATGGGCCGAGAAATTTGCTCCAGCACTGAGAATGCCGGCTGAACGGATCATGTTCTGGGACAAGTACGGCCCCCCAGACGACGAGCACCAGGACGACCTCCGATCAGAGGACATTGCAGAGGCGCTTGTCAGTCCTCCTCCTCCTCGGACCGTCAAGCTCAAGGGTTATGTCGGAGCTGGCGCAGAAACCCATTTCTACAAATATGCGGATGAGGATTTTGAGACTGTGGAGCCTCCTGCTGGCGCATCTGACCGGACCATCGCCGTTGTCGTTAAGGGCAAAAGCTGGGGCCCGCGGATGGACGGGTGGCTCGTCTTTTATGACGATGTCAGGTCGCCGATCACAGAGGATATGTTCAATCAGCCGTGCGTTGTGGGCTTGGCGGATGACCGTATTCTCCTGAAAACAATTCGACGCGAGGGTGATGGCTCCTTCACCCTGCTATCAAATTCGGACGAACCACCTATTGAGAACGTCGTGATCGAATGGGCTGCCAAGGTTATCGGCATGAGACCTCGGTCGTGACCGTTTTTGAGCCAAACGCAAGTTCTCTCCGCCGCCTGGGCGTTGTGTTCTTCTGCCTTTGGGGTTTCATTGGCCTGGGCATCGCAATTTTTGCTGGCCTCGGTGCACCGATTCTAACGGCGATCTACGTCACGTTAATGTGGATGGCCGGCGTGATCTTTTTTGGCCTTGCGGTGCTGATGGCAGAAACCCCACTTCGGTTGGTCGGTCACGGGATGCCCGTCTATGTCGTCGCCAAGCCGGCCGAAGATGGGTTGAACTTTGAATACCGCGGCATTCGGTATGCAAAGTTTGAAGACGGTAAGATTCTCGCGGAGTTTGGCGACGGCAATCACACGTTCAAGAGCTGGAAGAAGTTCGTCGAGGCCGTCCCTGATGAAAACTGAGGACATGGTCCCAGAGACCATGGAGACGCGTTGATGGCTGTAAAGAAACTATCGACGCGATTTGCCGAACTGCTTGATCAGGCGAAAGCGATTGAAGCGACACGCGCCACACACCATTCCGAACACTCTGGCCGGTCGGAACGCGTGGACAGCAACGCATTGCTCGGCTGGGAAGTAAAGTGCAAGAGCCTGTTAGCAACAGCCTGCGGCATCAGCTCCGAGCACTACCGACAGTTCCTTGAAACAGAAAAGGACCGCGCGTGGCGCGACAGCTGGAGTGAACTGCAGCAGCTTAAGGCCATTTTACTCGCCGCCCAGGAGGATTACGATGGCGGCTATTTGGACGCAGTTAGATCTCTCGTCCAGGCAGAGCTATTCAGTGATGAACTTGACCAAGCACAAGAGCTTCTCAGGTCGGGATACTACGCTCCCGCCGCAGTGGTTGCAGGCGTCGTCTTGGAGTCCAAGCTTCGCGACCTTTGTGCAAAGCTAGAACTGCCGCTTGGCAAGCTCGATAAGATGAACTCGGACTTGGCCAAAGCGGGCGTATACAGCCTTTTTGTGCAGAAGCGCATCACTTCGATCGCTGACGTGCGCAATAATGCTGCGCATGGGCATCCAGAAAAGTTCACCGCGAAAGATGTTGGTGAGATGATCGATTATATAGAACGGTTCCTTGGTGACCACGGATGAGGATTAAAAAGCCCGCCGATTGGGGCGGGCTTTCTCTATCGCATCAGGACGCTTTTTTCATTGGCGCCGGTAGCAACTTCGGCAAGTATTCGAGTGCGCTAGGATCTCGCGTTTTAAAGTATCGAGGCGCCGCCTCTGCCAGCCAGACTGTATCAACGAACTGGATGAAGAGCGGCCACAGCTTATTTTCGTACTGGCGAGCGGGGAACTCGCCTGCCGGCGTCCAGTGCGAATACTCCTTGAACCGAGAGGCCTCTTTCGGATGATTTTTCCGCAGCCACTCAGCAAACCGCATGCCGACACTGATATCCGGTCGAAGCTCAACCCCGGCAGCTGTGCTCTCCTTCATCCTGTACCCGACCTGCTCAAAACGACCCCATATACGGATCGCGAGCTCTGACAGCACGGAAAAGTACCCGACTTCAACGCGATCCCAATTCTGGTTGAACCGATTGATGAAGGCAGGGACGCTCGTACCGATGTAAGATCCGGTTCGGCGGATCGACGGCAAAACCTCTGATGTCACCCATTTTTTGAACCGTTTTGCCTGCGGTTTATCGGATCGAAGTATCAGAGAGAATAAGCCAGACTCATTGATGATGAGCATGCTCTGGGTGCCACGAAGGGTATCGGCCGGAGCTATACCCTTCTCGTCTTCATCCAGACGCTTCGCTGCGTCAGAAGCGTTCTTTATGTCCAAGGCTCGACAAGCATCGGCGAGGACAAACCAGTTCTCGCCATTAATATCCATGGTGCGGAACTGAAACTCGGATTCGTATTGGAAGATTTGGAGTTCATACTGCATTCGGTCGCGTATCCTGTGAGATGCGACCACGGCGACTGGACTTTTTGTCCAGCAGTAGTAAAACCGCCTTGTTTGGGGGTCGGTTCACTCGCCGTGGACTGGTTTCAAATTTGAAGAGCGGATCGTTCGTAGCGATTCGCTCTTCGGCGTTTCGGAACCTGAATAAATACCACGAAAGTTCCGAATTGGTAAAATATGCACCGAACTTATCAACCTGATCTTAATATTTTCTTGCAGGCCGACTGATTTGCGGTCGGCAGTTATTGCCTACCGTTCGGAGTTAAGGCGCTCCCGCGCATGACTAGCTCACGGCATCCGAGCGAGAGACCGAAAGGCACCTTCCGCAGCCGTTGACGTACAATTTCACGCAACCTTGCGCCTGCCCACATTAGCCGGTCTATCATTCACCAATAGACGTGCTGTTAAGTTATTGATTCTCATCTTAAACCTTGTCGTTCAAACCCTGAGTTTAGACCGGGGTATCTGCCATAGACCCCCAAACCCCCTTGGAAATAATCCAAGGAGGTTCAGGAGACTAGGCGCTCAAACCCTTGAGATGAGCCGGGTGTAGAGCTGCCGCCCGGCCTTACGGTCCCGGACATTCCGCTAGTTCTCCAGATCGGCACCTTCGGACTTTCGACCCCGCGCCCGTCGCCCTGATCTGGTGAGCCCCGCCTGATTCCAGGCCCGGCCACGACGGCGACGATGCTTGCTTAGAATTTAGTTTCCGTTTTGGCAACTTTAATCTTGACGGTTAGTTTCCATTATGGATACATTGGCTTCATCAGTCACGGAGCCCGCCAATGCCCGCCATCGCCGACCGAATGATTTACCTCTGCACGGTTGCCGCCAATTCCGGCGACGTCGTTCAGGAGCGCAGCGTTTCGGACCTCGACCGCGCGTCGACCGTCAAGGACATCGCCGCCGGCCAGATCGAGGATCTGGTGCAGGTGATCGAGTGCAATGTCGTTGAAGGCACCAGTCGCGACGTGACCAGCGATATCGCCCGCGACGTGATGAACGTCTGGGCCAACGAAGCCGAGCCCCTCACCGACTGGCAGTACGTTTTCGTTGAGATGTTCGTCTCGAAGCAGGCGGCAGATTCGTTTCGGCGGGCCGCGTGATGGCCCAGCACACCGCATCCGACATCGTTGCGCTCGTGCGCGCCACCGGCAACGGCGAGTTCAGCCTCTCCGGCTCTGAGGCCGAGCTGCTCGTCACCCTGTTCGCGTCCGTCGCCGCCGCCGAGGCCGCCTGCAAGGTTGTCCGCATCGGTGACCACGATGCTGACCTGCAGCGCAAGCTTGCCGTTACAGCCGTCGAGATGGGAGCGCAGCAATGACGCCCTTCTCCACAGCGCTGGTTGCTGAGTTGCTGGTCGTCGTAGCCATCATCCTCGGCGCCGCGGTCATCCTGAACGGCAATGCAATCCTGGCGGTGCTTCAATGAACAAGCACCAGCCAATTCCGAAGACGGAGGCAGAACCCAATTTCTTTCACGGCACCAGCTTTGCCGTCGAGGAAATCGCGCTCGGACTCAACGTCCTGACCGTCAAGGTCCGCAACCTGCGTGAAGGCTCTCGCAATCGCAGCGCCGTCACTCAGAAGCTCGCCGCTGAGGACTGCAGCAAGATCGCTGGTCAGATCAAGATCATGAGCGACCTGCTCGTCCGCGTCACCCTCGAGCACATCAATCGGAAGCCACGCGTATGAAAATCATTCCCTGGAACGGCAAGCCCATCAGCCAGCCCGGCATTTACTCGGGCGTCCCGATCGACGTCTATCACGGCGCTGACTTGTGTGACGCGCCGTCGATCTCGTCGTCTGGCCTGCGCAAGATTTCGAACGACTCGCCTGCGCATTATTGGTGCGAGAGCCCGTACAATCCCGATCGCGTCGAGCAGAAGGAAACCGAAGCCCTAGTTTTCGGCCGCGCAGCGCATCACCTGCTGCTCGGTGAAGACGACTTCAACACGCACTACATCGAACGGCCGACCGAGGCGCCGGACGGTCGCGCTTGGAATGGCAACAACAAGACCTGTATCGAGTGGCTGAAGAAACAACGCAAGGAAGGTCGGACGGTACTGCTTCCGGCACAGATTGAAACGATCAGGGGCATTGCCCGGTCGCTGGTTAGGCATCCCTTGATCGACGCCGGCATTCTCAACGGCCTGATCGAGCACACCATCGTCTGGCGCTGCAACGACACCGGCGTATGGCTCAAGGTGCGCCCTGACGCCATTCCGAACGACGCCGGCGACTTTGCCGACCTCAAGACTACCACCAGCGTCCAGAGCCTCGATCTCGCGCGGGCAATTGCCGAGCATGGGTATCACCAGCAGGCCGCGCTTATTGCTGGCGGATGGCACGCCCTGACCGCCCGCGACATCGAAAGCTTCTCGTTCGTGTTCGTCGAGAAGACGCCGCCCTACTGTACCCGCATCGTCACGCTGAAGGACGACGATCTCGCCCGCGGCGAGCGCCAAAACTTCCAGGCGATCAAGACATTCGCGAAGTGCCTCGAGACAGGCGACTGGCCGGGCCCAGGTGCCACGGACGCCGAATACCTCGCCCTGCCCGCATGGGCCCAGAACAAAATCGATCACCAACTTGAAATGGCAGAGGCACAGTAATGGCCGATATCGCTCGCATTGAAGACCGTATCGACCGCGTCGCCGTCGGCGCGCTGGAGGTTTCGGACGCCCTTGGCGGCCTGCGCTTCCAGAACATGGTCGAAGTCATGGAATTCGCCAAGTGCATGGCGATCGCCGACACGGCGGTGCCGAAGCATCTGCGCGGCAATCCAGGCATGTGCCTTGCCGTTTGCGTGCAGGCGCTGGAATGGCGCTTCTCGCCCTTCGCTGTGGCGAACAAGTCCTATGTCGTGAACGACCGTATCGGCTATGAGAGCCAGCTTGTGCACGCTGTCATCGAGCAACGCGCGCCGATCATCGGGCGCCTTAAGCACAAGTTTGACGGCGAAGGTGAAGACCGGCGCTGCATCGTTTCGGCGACGCTGCGGGAGACCGGCGAGACCTTGGAGTATATCTCTCCGCCTTTCTCCAAGATTCAGCCTAAGAACTCGCCGCTCTGGAAGACCAAGCCGGACCTGCAGCTCTATTACAACACGAGCCGGGACTTCTGCCGCGCGTACTTTCCCGACGTTCTCCTCGGCGTCTACAGCCAGGAAGAGCTGCGCGACCACGTCGGCCCCGACAACGCCAAGCCAGTTGGCGACCGCCCCAACGTGGGCGACCGGCTCAAGGGCAACAGGGGCCGCGGCTTCAATGCTTCTCACGTCGAGCGCGAGTCCCGCGGCGGCGTAGTCGAGGATCATCCAGCGACAGGAGGCGCCAGCACTCAAACCGATCTACGTGAGCAGGAATCCAAATCCCAAGTTGTGGATACCGTGACAACGCCAGTCGTGGCGGCTCAAGACGACCAGGCGGGTGAAATGCCCGCCGCGGAATCCCTTTCGTCTGACGCCCCCCAAGGTCAGACGGATACGCCCGCGGCTGATGCCCCCATTGATGCCGCGGGCACCCAATCAGAATTGCCGGTGGATAGTATCGTGTCCGGCAATGTCGCGGCGCAGGACGTCGTCTCAGGCGGGCACGACGTCCTGCAGCCCACGGACGAGCCATCGACGCTCGCCCCTGACTGGCAGGAAACCTACCTGAAGGCGATGGCGCGCGTGAATGATCGCCCGAGGTCCCTGCAGACTCGCCACAACGAAGCGCTCCAACTGATCGGCGGCAAGGCAAACGCCTCAGAGCAAGAATGGATGAAGGCGGTCTATCGCCTCACCGAGCGCCGTCTGCGCTGCGAGATCAGCAAGGACGATTGCGACGCTGCCATTCGGGAGATTTCCTGATGGCTAGTCCCCGAGGCCACGAGCGTCGCGAATTTCCTCTGCCTGTACGCAAGGCTGCGTTCGCCCGCTCCTGCAAGCAGTGTCTCGTGGAAGGCGTTGCCAACATTCCCGGCGTCCCTCAGTGCGAAAGCTGCGGGATCGAACTCCGATCCGGCAACATCGAATACGAACACATCGTCGCGGACGGCCTCGGAGGCGAACCTATCCTAGAGAACTGCGGAGTTTGGTGCCGTTCGTCTTGCTCCAGCAATAAAACGCGCACCGAAGACAATCCGCGCATGCAGAAAGCTGATCGAGTTCTGAAGAAGTCGTTCGGGCTCACTCCACGTAAACAAAAAATAGCCTCACGTGGATTCTCAAAGCTACCGCCCCAGAATTCAGCAAGCCGACCTGTCGTTAGACATTCCGTCTCGGAGGAATCGCTGTGACCGCACCTCTGATCGCAAACTCAGTTGACGGCGTCTCTTACGCGAGAAGTGAATTTGCAGTCTGGTCTCAAAAGCCATCACGACAAGGCCGACAATTATCCCCGCGCCCAGCAAGCGCACACCGATGTCAACAAGTTCGGGACTGTGCATCGAGACGCCTCCCTCAAAGCGAGGATGCGACGAGCCCCTTAACGATCCGTTGTGGGATTCAAATACCAAGGCGGTACTTGAGTGCATCACCGGTCGCGCAGCACGACGGCCAGGCCAACTCAAACGATCAATAGCTAAAAACATTTAGGGGAATGACGATGGGACAGGTGATGAAAAAGGTAATCGTGAAGCAGACCGGACCAAACGAAATACCGACTGAGGTCATGGCAAATGCCATTGTTGCGATCTCTGAAGGTATCAAGAAGCTTCGATCAGGCCGTCTCAACGACAAAGCCTTGTATCTGCTGATCCAGCATGCGGCCCCGACCGGCCAGAACTACGGGAAGATCAGTCAGCGCGAGATCAAGTCAGTGCTTGAGGGCATTGATGCCCTGTCTGCGACGTATCTCAAGAAGCGTCCGACTGCCTGACGCATCCGAGTTCTACCGTCAGAAACGTAACACCAGGGGCAAGATAATGAATATCCGTACCACCTTCGAATATCCGCCCATACCGGTTCGTAGCTTTGATTGGTCGGCCGTGGATGACGATACATATGACGGTGAAGGATGTCTCATTGGCCATGGCGCCACTAAACAGGCCGCTATCGATGACCTGATCGATCAGATTTCTGAGCGCGAAGATGTGGCGCTGGCTTCCCATGACCAAACAAGCACTGGAGAAGTCAAATGAACTTGGCATGGGAAGACATCGCCCACCTGTTATGCTCGTGTGGGAAAGACCACTGCGACGCCGCGAACCACGCTGACGGGGTGAGCCCGGAACGCTATGCGCAGACCAGTGGCTGCGAGAGCCAGGAAGTCTACGAAACTGCGGAGCGGATCGCATCCTACGTGAACGATCTGGCACGCCTTCAGGATGAAGGATGGAAGCGCACGCAAGCCATCCTAGCCGACCAACAGCGCGCCTCTGCCGGCTTCCAGAAGATTAAGTTTTGGTGGTCAGACGACAAACAGTGGTTTTGCATTCTGTCTGACGATGGCGTCAATCAAACGACGATCAGCCTCACAGTTGAAGAAGCCAGTCTACTTTCGATGAACGCTGAGGCTTCGGAGACTATTTCCGTGTGCTCCCATGACCAATTGGGAGGCGCCCGTGGCTAAGCTGACAAAGCCTCAGATCGACTTTCTACGTGACGCCGCCTGCACAAACGGCACCACTTGCGTCGATCGCTACAAACCAATGATCAGATTGCACGACCTTAGCCTTATCGAAGTCCGTGATGCTGGTTTCGGCAGCATCCGCGCCATCGCGACTGACGCCGGCCGCGCCGTCCTGGCTGAGGGAGGCGCAAAGTGAGTGAGAAATGGACGCAAGAACAGTTCTGGGAGTACGTCGAAGGGCTTACTGGCGACTTCAAGGCCGGCCAAATGCGCGAGATGCTGGCCGAGCGCGGGCTCAGCCTTGCTGCCCCATGCATGCGGAAGCCCTTTGGCCACTTCTATTGGAAGTCGAACGGCGACGGCACCGAGAGCCCCGATTTCTGCGAGGGTGATGTGCCGCCCTATGTCCGCGTTGTTCGCGGGCTGACGCCGCTTTACACCAGTTCTGACGGCGCAAGCGGTTGCCCGCGCAAATGCGGGGAAGCAACTGATAGCGCTGGGTCCGGCAATGACCGGAATTGCGACGACACGATGCAGGGATCGCGCCCTGCCGCCGTGGTGAAAGTCCCGCCGTCAGATCCAAGTTCTACTGCCACGACCGCTGAACGCGAGGCGCTGCGCAACGTCCGCGCTGCGATCATGGAAGCCGATCCGGCGGTGCTGTGCTGCACGCTGTGGATGCCAAATCGCATCTCGCCGGCTGAGACCGTTGTCGATCACATTGACGCCGCCCTATCTGCAGCCCCCGCCTCGGCGTGGCAGCCATCGCGTGACGATATGGCCAAGGTCATTGACCCGTCCGCCTGGGTCTCCGCAACAAATGTAAGTCACCATCGCATTTTGCAGCACAAGCAAGCTGACGCTCTCGCTAAAGCCGATGCCATTTTAGCTCTCGCGCCGCCTCGCAATGACGAAACAAGCGGGGGCATGCAGTCATGAAATCCCACGGCCTAACATACACCCCTGAGTTCAACGTTTGGCAGCATATGCGCGCTCGCTGTATGCGAACCAGTCACAAGGCTTATGCCGATTACGGCGGTCGTGGAATTTCCGTGTGCGACAGATGGCACTCGTTCGAAAACTTCTATGCTGATATGGGCTTGCGCCCTGGGCCTGGATACACGCTCGATCGTATCGACAATAACGGCAATTACGAGCCTGCCAATTGCCGTTGGGCTACTAGGACGGAGCAAAACCGAAATCGCCGTGGCAACTACTCCGCCGACGAGGATATCACTCTCCGAGAATTAGCCGCTGCAGGGCTCAGTTTCCGTCAGATCAGCGAGAAGATGAATAAATCACCGCGCTCTGTCGAAGCGCACGCCTACCGGATTGGGTTGAAGTCCGGATGGGAAGCTAACCAGCCGATTTTCGCACCGAGCCGCGGGGTTGAGGCGTCATGACGCAGCCAAGAGTTCATGGCGGTTACGCCGCAATCGAGGGCGACGCTGTCGTCATCCGCTTTCCGCTCGCATTTATGCAGACCGCCATCGACGGAGCTTGGGGTCTTAATGTGATCGATAAGCGCCAGAAGGTCACAGATCAGGCCGAGTTCGCCAAGGAGTTCTGCCGAGAGCTGAACGCCGAAAGCGAGAATGGCACCACCCTGATCCACCGCATGGCGGACAAGGCTTTCGTCAACATGATCGAATCCGGCGCGTTTGGTTTTGATGATTATGAGACCGCGCAACCCAGCCCGTCAGTGGCGGTCAATAAACAATCAACCCAAGGAGATCAGTCATGAAGGTCTGGGCGAAAACAGAAGAGTTTTCCGAAGGGAAGTTTCTGGTAGTCCGTCGCGATGGATCGATACCGCATTGGCCGCATTTTGTGCTCGGCGCACGAGATCCGGCAACGCCTGATGCCTTGCGCGCCTATGCTGATATCTGCCAGCGGCTTGGTTATGAACCGGAATACGTGGCCAGCCTCCGCGAGCTTGCCGACGATTTCAACTCATATCGCCTTCTGCATGGCGAGGGCGACCCGGAAGCACCGCCGCACCGCGTTGATGATCCCAACGTAATCGACGCCATGCGCGGCAACCATCAATCCACAATTATCGTCACGCGCGACAAGCGGAACGTGCCGAAATGAGCGGTCTTTTCATCCTTGGGGATCAAGGCGACTCCATCCAGGCCGCTATCGACGCTGACAATGGAGGCAGGCCATGAGACAGCACAGCAAAGAGGCTTGGGATATCGCAAGTCAGTACAGCCATGTGCTCGCATCAGAGACGCGGGATCTAGCTGCTCAGATCGATGACCTGATCACCAAGCTTCGCGCCGAACGCGACGCCGCCGTCTTGGCCGAGCGCGATCGGTGCAAGAAGTCTGTCCGGAATACCATCTGCAATATGAGCTGGCCACCCGATGACGGCGATCAGCTAATCGACGATCTGCAGACCGGTATCGCGTTGTTTGCGACGGAGGGCAACGGTAAATGATAAGCACCGCCGCAAGACAGCGCCGAAGAGAAAAGCGTGAACTGGCTCACGCCGAACGCGAGCGAGCGCTGATATCTCTACGTGCGCATGGAAAAACATGCTCGAACTGCCAACATGTTGGTCGAGCGCCATTCCCGGCCAAGGGCTGCATTTGCGAACTCGATAGCGACAGCGAAGGCTACGTCATCGTTGAGCTCTCGGGACTTTGTGTTCGCCACGCTTCCGCCGGAGATAAATCATGACGCAGATCAGTGATGAATCGGTGAGGCTGGCGGCTGAGATCATGGAGCCGGGCCTATTCGAGGAAGACCAGCACTCTGACAATCCAGCCGTGATTGCCGCGCGTGAGATTGTCTCGAACAAGGTCCGCGCCGCCCTCACCGCCGCGCTCCAGGGCTCGGTCGTCGTGCCGCGGGAGGCGACTTGGGAGATGGATGCTGCAGCGCGGGTAGCCAGTTGGCCTTACCGCAACATCTATGGCGAGATGGATGACCTCGATAAGGACATAGCGGCAGGGGAAATATGGCGATTGATGGTGGACGAGGCACTGAAGGGTGTTTCGTTGCCCTCTAAAGACGTGGGAGGCTAGGCCTTGCGCTCTCGGCGTTTCAACTCTCGCTCGACGGCCACTCGCAGGAATTCTGCGACCGGCTCCTTTTCGTCCAGTACCGCGTCTATCCGCGCGCGCGTCCCCTTCGGGAAGCGTGCCGGGATTTGCTCTTCGTTGATCTGTGTTCTGCCCATGTCGAAGAATATAGATGATATCACGTATTGTTACAAGAGGTGATTTTGTTGATATCATCTATTGATCTGAATGGAATAGATGATATCTTCTAACCATCAACCGATGGAGAGCGACTTGACCGATTTCAGCCATCTCGACGCAATTGAACTTCGTCTATCGCATGAGCGCGCTCGCGTCTTGCAGGAAAAAACTAAGAAGGCCCGTGAGTGGCGCGAACACAATGTGCGAATGATCGAACAAGAGCGCGACAGCGAAATCAAATTTCTTGAACGCAATGGAGTCAAGTTTCCGACTCTCGAAGAGATCATGTCAGACGATGAGCTTCTCGTGGAACTGGGGGCGTGACGTGAGTGACACCATTGATTGGCAACGTCCTATTGAAACCATGCTCGGACACTCGGCCGAGCTAGTCAGTTCTGACGACATGCGGTTCGTGAAGATTCAATCGGGCATCTTTCTTTACCAGGAAGATGGCACGCCGTTTGAATCTCCATACCCTTCACTTCGCAATGTCCCGGCTTACAACGCGTTTGAACTCTTCCCCGATCTTGCTCGCGAGATCGAACGGATGGCCTCTACCGGGACAACTGGATCGCTGAACGACTGGCAAAGGTTCACCGATGCGGTCAACAACACCATAGCGGAGCTTCGCGATAGGGTGAGCGACCTTCATCGTCGCGCGCAAAAAGCTGAGGGAGTCTTGGCCCGCGGGGGTCGTAAAGAGTGGCTTGATTTGGCGATGCGCTACCGTGACAGGGCGCGAACTGCGGAGCGCCGCACTCCCGCGCCCCTTCCGCAAAAACTCGGGGAGGCTCCATGAGCCGTGTCCCGAAGACCTGGGCCAACCTCCCTTTGTTCGCCACGGACGAGGAAATTGGGGAAGCCGTACTCGGATACGACCGTAGGAGGGAGTTTTCGGGTCTTGCCTCATTGCAGGAGCGGTACGGAATGCCGAAGCTGGATCCCGTGTGGGGCGGCCGCTATGTGCCCGCCGTCAAAGCTTATCTCGACAGCGATTACGGGCTGTCGGCCGTGACCCCGCTCGCTCCCAATGGAATAGAGGGTAATTTCCATGGACCAAAGAAAACGGCCGGCAAGTCCCGGTCTGAAGTGGCGAGGCCGCAAGAACGGCCCGCCGGTCCCGTACTGGTTCGCTGATCCCAAAGCGACCGATAAGGGCTACGAGGTGAAGTCGGCCAACCTGTCGGCGCTTGCAGACGATCCTGCGGCACTGGTCAAACGTGCGCGCCGCCTGCAGGACGAGATGCTGCTGTGGATGAAAGGCGCCATGAAGCCTGGCGCTGTTTTTGATGGCCGCTTCAACTCGCTGCTGGAGATCTACGAGACCGATCCAGAGAGCACCTTCCACGCGCTCAAGCCCGGGGTGAAGCACACCTATGGCGTCTACATCGGGCGCCTCAAGCGTCACATCGGCGAGGTCCGTATTGGGCTGTCAGACGGCCGGGCGGTCAAGCGCTGGTTCAACGAATGGCGCTACGACGAGGATGGGAAAGACCGGCTGCCGCGCGCACGCATGGTTCTCGCGGTTCTAAAGGCCGCTGTGAGCTTTGGCGTGGTCTGCCGCATGGCGGGCGTCAAGGACTTTCAGAACGTGCTGGGTGAGCTGGAATTCCCACGTCCCAAGCGTCGCACGTTTGCTCCATCGGCCGAGCAGATCACAGCGGCCCGAAAGGCGGCCCACGCCCGCGGCGCACCGGAACGCGCTCTGGTCTATGCGCTGCAGTTCGAGACCACGCTGCGGCAATGGGACATCATCGGCCAATGGCTCCCCCTGTCGGATCCGAAGCCGTCCGCTATCCTGCATAAGGGCATGAAGTGGGTCGGCATGAATTGGTCAGCGATCGGCACCGGGATGATCCTGGAACGGGTCAAGCCCACGAAGACCGAAGACACCAGCGAGGTCGATGTATCGTTTGACCTGTCAGTGTGCCCGATGGTCTGCGAAGAACTGACCGCCATCCCTGCGTCGGGGCCGATGATCATCAATTCTAAAACCGGCCTGCCCTACTTCGCTGACCAATTCGAGGACGGATGGAAGGGAGACTTCCAGGCCGCCGGCCTGCCGAAGAAGCTGTGGAATCGGGACCTTCGCGCTGGCGGAATTACCGAAGGTGGCAAGGCTGGTGCATCGCTGGATGATCGCAGCAAGCTTGCCGGCCACACACAAACCGAGACGACGGAAATCTACGACCGCGACATGGTTGAAGCTCACCGCCGTGTCATGGAGAAGCGCGTAGCATTCCGTCCGAAGAACGCCTCGTAAACAGACCCGGGACCATCTCAGGACCGCGGACCAGATCGACTTAATTAGTTTCGATTTATCAGTTGCTTAGAGCGGCACGAAGTTGATAGATGTTAACTTCCGATTAACCCGCTGACGGTGCGACCGCCTTCAGTACCAGCACGGCAGCCTTGAAATCCACCTGCCGCGCCGCGCGCCGCGCGGCGACTTCCTCATCGAGGCCCCACTTCTCGATATTCCAGTCCTCGTCGACAAAGGCCGCGGTCCAGACCTGATCGGCATTCAGATGACCATGGAGCAGCGCCAGCGCGAGCAGCGCCGAGCCGGTGATCGTCGTCACCAGATGCAGCGCGGCGATCGCCCATGGATCGCTCGGCAGCGCCGCACGGGCAGATGCGATGGCCTGTTCGGGCTGGCTGACATGCACGATGCCCTCGGCCAGAATGAAGTGCGCGCCGAGATCATCGGCTGCCCAAAACAAGACAGGGTCCCATGCCGCAGCTTCGCGCGCGATAAGCGCCTCAGGATAGCCCGCGCGATAGAACAGCAGATCGGTGCTGAAGTATTTTGCGATATCGTCGGCCACCGCCAGGGTCCGCGCCTCGTCGCGGATCGCATCGATCACGCTATTGGCCAGCCGCGTCACCGGCATGCTCGTGGGGTCGATGACATCCTGCTGCGCATCCCATTCCGCGACCATGACCTCGGCAATGGCCGATGTAGGAACGACCAGCGGATGGCGCGACGGCGTGCGTACGGTCTTGTCGTCGAGCGTGATGGCAAAACCATCGGGCGTCTCGCTCATCCCAACGGTCTTGTAGAAGCGCTTGCGCTGCGGACCTCGCGTCGACCGTCGCACGGCCTCTTGCGGATCGAGCTGCGACTGGCCGTACACTTCGTCAAACAATTCACGCATCGATGGTCTTGATCCTGTTATCCCGCCATACTTTACGCGACAGACAGGCGCCACGCGAGATCAAATCGCTCGTGTCAGCGATTAGCGCAGGCTCGCGAATAGGTCGCACGATCATTGGGGCCGAGACCCGCAGCAGCACCGTCCTGAAGGCAGTCGGTGATGCGATCACTGAAGGAGCGCCGCGCCTGCGGCACATTCTGTTGTCGTGGCAGATCGCCGAGTTGCGGCACGACAGGTACTTCTATCCGCGGCGGTGGCGGTGCGGGCGGCAGTGGCGTGATCAAAGCCGGGTTGCCGGGCACTCCGATATATTGCGCCGATACCGGCGCAGCGGACAGCACCACCACAACGGCGGCCGCCACAGCGAACGGGATGGGGCGATGTCTCATCTGCCTCATGTCGTCACGATCCCGCATCACATCAAGTGTCAGCGCCGGACAATGTGATCCGCTGCCGTGTGACGGCATTCCCATCCGGCGCGCTCGAGTTCCGGCCGATCATCATTAATCTCCGGATAGCCGATGCAGAAATAGCCGATCAACCGCCAATCACGGGGTATATCGAGTGTCACTGCGATGGCTGCAGGATCGAGGATCGAGACCCAGCCCATGCCGATGCCCTCCGCCCGCGCGGCGAGCCACATGGTAGCGATCGCCGTCACCACCGAATAATCCGCCATCTCCGGCATGGTACGGCGGCCGAGGCCGTGGCCGACATCCGTCGCGTGGTCTGCAAACACCGCGAGGTGGCATGGCGCTTCGCGCAGGCCGGCGAGTTTGAGCGTCGCATAGTTCTGCGCGCGTTCGCCGGTATAGGCGCTCAAGGCCTCGGCATTGCAGGCGCTGAAATTCTCCAGCACCGCCTGACGGCGTGACGCGTCATCGACAATCACGAAGCGCCACGGCTGGCTCAGGCCCACCGAAGGCGCAAGGCACGCGGTATCGATCAGGCGATCGAGAAAGCCCGCAGGCAGTGGATCGGACTTGAAGTGCCTGATATCGCGGCGCCACACGAACAGATCATGCAGACGCGCGCGAAACGCGGCGTCGAACTCCGGCGCCCCGGTTGTTGCTGGCGTCGCGCCTGTGATGTTGTCGGAGCCCGACAACGCCCTACTCTTCCGGTGCGTTCTCGATCGGATCGAACCGGTCGTGTTCGAGACCGAGCAAATTCCACGACTGCAGCATATGCGGCGGCAGCGGCGCCGTCGCGTCGATCACGCCGCCACGCGGATGCGGGATCACGATGCGGCGCGCCAGCAGATGCAGGCGCTTCTGGATGCCGCCCGGCAATTGCCAATTCTCGATGTTGAAATATTTCGGATCGCCGACGATCGCGTGACCGATATGCGCCATATGCGCACGCAACTGATGCGTACGCCCCGTCACCGGCTTCAGCGACACCCAGGCGAGTTTCTGCGCCGAGGTTTCGACCACCGCGTAATAGGTCACCGCATGGCTTGCGCCCTCGTCGCCATGCTTGGCGACGCGCATGATGGTGTCTTCTTCGTTTTCTTCCTTGGCCAGATAGGTCGAGATACGGCCCTGCTTCGGCTTCGGCACGCCGGCAACCAGCGCCCAATAGATTTTTCGCGCGGAGCGTTCGCGGAACGCACCGGTGAGCTTGGTCGCTGCAAAACGCGTCTTGGCGATCAGCAGGCAGCCTGACGTTTCCCGGTCGAGACGGTGCACCAGGCGCGGCTTCTGTCCCTTGGCGTCGCGCATCACCTCCAGCATCATGTCGACATGCCGCGTCATGCCCGAGCCGCCCTGCACCGCAAGACCAGCCGGCTTGTTCAGCACCATGACGTCGGCGTCCTCGTAGATCGTCATCTCCTTGAGCGCCTGCAGCGTCTTGTTGGCAGCCTCGGAGAGTTCACCGACGACCTTCGGCGCATCGAGCTTCAGCGGCGGAATACGGACGGTCTGTCCCTCTTCCAACCGATCCTTGCTGTCGGCGCGCTTGCCGTTCACGCGTAGCTCGCCTTTGCGGACGATGCGCTGGATATGGGAGAAGGACAGGCCGGGGAAATGCGCTTCGAGAAAGCGATCGACACGCATGCCGTTCTCGTCAGGCGTGACGATGACGTTCTGCACGGCGGTGGGGAGCGGCGCCGGCGCGACTTCCGGCTTTGCTGGCTCTTCATCGAGATAGGCCACAGGCGGCCGCGGCTCGCGGAGCGGCGCATTACCGTAACGCGGCGCGGACTTCCCACCCGGACGCGAACCGGAAGGACGCGCGCTTGGTGGACGCTTGCTGCCCGGTCGCTCGGACCGCTGGGGCGCATCGAAGCGCTCGGCTCGTTCGGCACGCTGAGGGCGTTCGGATCGCTCGGCACGTTCCGGCCGCTCCGCCCACTCCGAGCGTTCCGGCCGCTCACCGGCCCGGGCGCGCGGCGGACGCGCACTCATCGGGCGGTCGCTGCTCACGCGGCCGGCCTTGCCGAATGACGGCCGCTCGCCGTTCGACGGGGCGGCCTTGGAGGCAGCGCGCTTCGGTGCTGCGCCCTTGCCACGCGGCGCCTTGCTGCGCTCACCACCGGGGCCACGCTTGGCGAGAGGCTTCTTGTCGCGACGGCTCATGATTGTCTCTCGTTCCTCAGTCTGGTCCAGTAATCCAGCCGTTTGCGAATCTCGCGTTCGAACCCGCGCTCAGGCGGATCATAGAAGGTCTGCCGCCCCAAGGCTTCCGGGAAATAGTCTTGGCCGGAGAAAGCTTCGGGCGTGTCGTGGTCGTATTGGTACCCGTCGCCATAGCCTTCGGACTTCATCAGCTTGGTCGGCGAGTTCAGGATGTGTTTCGGAGGCAGCAGCGAGCCGCCCTCTTTCGCGGTCCGCATCGCGGCCTTGTAGGCCATATAGGCGGCATTCGATTTCGGCGCGGTGGCGATGTAGATCACGGCCTGCGCGATGGCGAGTTCACCTTCGGGATGGCCGAGAAAATCATAGGCGTCCTTGGCGGCGTTGCAGATCACCAGCGCCTGCGGATCGGCAAGACCGATGTCCTCCACGGCCATCCGCACCACGCGGCGCGCCAGAAACAGCGGGTCCTCGCCGGCGTCTAACATCCGGCACAGATAGTACAGCGCCGCGTCGGGATCGCTGCCGCGCACCGATTTATGCAATGCCGAGATCAGATTGTAATGGCCATCGGCCGACTTGTCGTAGATCGGCGCACGGCGTTGCAGGATGTCCTGCAACTGCGCGGCATTGAAGATCTCATTGGTCCGCGCAGCGCGCCAGACTTCCTCGACCAGTGTCAGTGCGGCGCGGCCATCGCCATCGGCCATGCGTACCAGCACAGCGCGAGCTTCGGCGTCGAGCGGCAGAGCGCGGCCTTCGACCTTCTCCGCATGCGCGAACAGTTTCTCGATGGCAGCAGCATCCAGTGACTGGAACACCAGCACGCGCGCGCGCGACAACAGAGCGGCGTTGAGCTCGAAGGACGGGTTCTCGGTAGTGGCACCGACGAGCACCACGGTGCCGTCTTCCATCACAGGCAAGAATGAATCCTGCTGCGCCTTGTTGAAGCGATGCACCTCGTCGACGAACAGCAGCGTCCCCTTGCCCATCTCGCGGCGGGCACGCGCGGCTTCGAACACTTTTTTCAGATCGGCGACGCCGGAGAACACCGCGGAGATCTGTTCGAACTGCAATTCGGTGGCATCCGCCAACAGACGCGCGACCGTGGTCTTGCCGGTGCCGGGCGGTCCCCAGAACACCAGCGAACCCAGCGTACGCGTTTCCAGCATGCGCGTCAGTGCGCCATCGGGCCCAAGGATGTGATCCTGCCCGACCACATCGGACAGCACACGCGGCCGCAGCCGCTCCGGCAGCGGACGCGGCGCGTCCTGCTCCAGCCCGGCTGCGGCAAACAGGTTTGCAGAAGGCGTGGGTTGTTTCGGGCTCATCCGCCGAGTGTAACGTTGATCTGCTGGCCGCCGCGCACCACGACGATGCGCCACAGCCGCGCGCCCTCGCGCGTCACTTTGTCGAGATCGCTGGTCTTGCCTATCTTGGTGCCATTGACCGCGATGATGAGATCGCCCTTCTGGAAGCCGACGCCAGCCGCAGTGGCGGAATCGGTCAGTTCTGTAATGACGACGCCTTCGGTGCTGGAATCCAGCCGCAACTCGTCGGCAACGGCCGGCGAGATATTGGCAACCTTGGCGCCCTGGAATGGCGAACGCGCCGTCAGCGTGATCTCATCGCGACCGGTGTCGGGCGCAGCCTCGAGCGCAACGGTCAGTTTCACAGGCTTGCCACTACGTTGTGCATCGAGCTGCGCGGTGCCACCGAGCGGCCGCGTCGCGAAGCGATATTCGAACGCATTCGGATCCTCGATGGCCTGGCCATCGATGGCGGTCACGAGATCCGAGACCTTGAGGCCCGCCTTTGCCGCCGGGCTGTTCGCGGTGACATTGACGACCAGCGCGCCAGACGGCGTCTTGAGGCCGAGCGTTTCGGCAATTTCAGGCGTGATGTTCTGCAGCCGCGCGCCGAGCCACGGACGCTTCACAGCCTTGCCGCCGCTCTTGGCGGAAGCAACGACAACACGCACCATATTGGCCGGGATCGCAAAGCCGATACCCTGCGAACCGCCGGAGCGCGAGAAGATCGCGGTGTTCACACCAACCAGCTTGCCGGTCATGTCGACCAGCGCACCACCCGAGTTACCGGGATTGATCGCGGCATCGGTCTGGATGAAGAACTGATAGTCGGTGATACCGACCTGCGTGCGCGCCAGCGCCGACACGATACCGTGGGTCACGGTCTGGCCAACGCCGAACGGATTGCCGATCGCGAGCACGACATCGCCGACCAACAGATCGTCGGAGTTGGAAAAATCCAGCGTCGGGAATTTCTCCTTGCTGTCCTTGATGCGCAGCACTGCCAGATCGGTGCGGCTATCCTTGAGCACGATCTCGGCCTCGAACTCGCGCTTGTCCGCCAGCGACACCTTCACCTGGTCGGCACCTTCGATGACGTGGTTGTTCGTAACGACGAGGCCCGATGCGTCGACCATCACACCCGAACCGAGCGAACGCTGCATCTGTTCCGGCTGCATGCCCTGGCCGCCGAAGAAGCGGCGGAACACCGGATCGTCCAGTAACGGATTGCGATTCTGCACCGTCTTGGCCGCATAGACATTCACCACGGCCGGCTGCACCCGCTGCACGATCGGCGCGTAGGACAGCTTCATTTCAGTGGGTGAGGTCGGGACCCGGCGATCTTGTGCAACAGCCGGCGCGAGTGCGGACGACAGGACAATGGCGCACAGAGCGGAAACGGTCGCAGCGTTGCGGAAAAATGGGATCATCATGGCCTCTTTGAGGAAATCGCGGCGAATATAGGCTGCTGAGCGGGGCAATAGAAGGGCGGGAACTAGCTTGCGTCCGCCGGCACATCCTTCTCCACCGGCGCTTTTTTGCGCGGCTGGGGCGCTGCGACCGCGGCCGACTTCTGGCGCATCTTGTGCGCGTCACCCCACGCCTTGAGGGCATCGATAACCGGGCGCAATCCGAGCCCGGTTTCCGATAGTGCATATTCGACCCGCGGCGGAACCTCGGCATAGACTGTCCGGACGACCAGCCCGTCCTCTTCCAGCGCGCGCAGTTGCTTGGTCAGCATGCGCTGCGTGATCCGCGGCATCAGCTTGCGCAACTCGCCGAAACGCAGCCGCCCCTGCTGTAAATGATACAGGATCACGCCCTTCCACTTGCCGTCGATCAGATCGAGCGTCACCTCGACCGGACAGCCCGGCCCATTGCCGAAATCACGCCGTTTCACCGCAAATATCCAATAGTATCCATTCGGTGACTATATCCCTGAAATGACAGTACTTGCAATTGTTGTCGCCTCGGGACACCTCCTGTGGGACATTCCCGCCAGAAGCATGGAGCGCACCCAATGAAAGCAGTCGGCTACACCAAATCCCTCCCGGTCGACGCAGTTGACGCGCTGGTCGATTTTGAGGCTCCGAAGCCGGAACCGACCGGTCGCGACATCCGCGTATCGGTGAAGGCGATCTCGGCCAACCCCGTCGATTTCAAGGTGCGCAAGCGCGCGGCGCCGCCGGCCGGCGAAACCAAGATCCTCGGTTATGACGCCGCCGGCGTCGTCGATGCCGTCGGCCCCGATGTGACGGTGTTCAAGCCGGGCGATGAGGTGTTCTATGCCGGCTCGATCCAGCGTCAGGGCACCAATGCCGAGTTCCATCTGGTCGATGAGCGCATTGTCGGCCGCAAGCCCTCCTCGCTCTCCTTCGCACAGTCTGCGGCGTTGCCGCTCACCGCGATCACCGCCTGGGAACTGCTGTTCGATCGGCTCGGCGTCGCTCCCGGCAAGAGCCTCGATCCGCGCACGCTGCTGATCATGGGCGGTGCCGGCGGTGTCGGCTCGATCCTGATCCAGCTCGCACGCCGCCTCACCGGCCTCACAGTTGTTGCAACAGCCTCCCGGCCTGAAACGATCAAGTGGTGCCAGGATCTCGGCGCACATGCGGTGATCGATCACAGCAAGCCGCTGAAGGAGCAGATCGACGCATTGAAACTGCCGCCCGTCGCCCTCATCGCCAGCCTCACGGGGACGGAGCAGCACTACAAGGCACTTGCCGATCTGATCGCCCCGCAGGGCAAGCTCGGACTGATCGACGATCCCGTTGAATTCAACATGTCCGCGTTCAAGGGCAAGGCCGTCTCGGTGCACTGGGAATCGATGTTCACGCGATCGTCATTCCAGACGCCCGACATGATCGCGCAGCATTACCTCCTCAACGACGTCGCGGATCTCATCGACAAGGGCGTGCTGCGCACGACGCTCGACAAGACCTTCGGCACCATCAACGCCGCGAATCTCAAGCGCGCGCATGCGCTGCTCGAATCCGGCAAGTCGCACGGCAAGATCGTGCTCGAAGGCTGGTGATCACGAAACTGCTACCGCGAAATTCTCGCCTGAAGACACCTACGACAACAGAGCGCATCCCTGGATGCGCTCTTCTCATACGATAGCTAATATAGATAGCTAATTATCTAAATCGCTTGTGATCGAAAAGCGACACCGCAGTGTCGTTCACTACAATGCGATGCGGGTTTTACAGAACTGTCGCAAAGCTTGCCTAGTTTGCCCGCGAGCTCAACGGTAGCTCGCTTGTAAAATGAGAACGCCCCCTGGCGAGAGCCTCCGGACGTTCTCTTTCGCAAGATCACAAACACAGATCCATACGCGTCCATCACCTGCGGAGCAATTCGCGGGGCGTGTCGGATTTTGTCTTCTACAGGGGTACTCCATGTCTTTCACGACACACAAAATCCTGGGCACGCTCGGCGTGATCGGCGCGCTGGCCGCAGGCCCGGCGCATGCGCAGTCATCGAATGATGAGATCGCCGCACTGAAAGCGCAGCTCCGCGCGCTGGAAAAGAAGCTCGATAACGTTCAGAAGCAGGCCAACACCACCCAGAAGCAGACGGAATCGGTCAAGCAGAACTTCGCGAATGCCAACGCCGCCATGCACAAGAAGGCTGTGCCCTTCATCAACGCGAACCTGACGATGCCCGGCAACCGTCCGACCTTCTGCACCGACGACGGTCTGAACTGCATCGCCATCACCGGCCGTCTGCACCTCGACACTGCCGCCTATTCGTTCTCGCCGAAGTCGGCCGGGACCAGCCCGCAGAGCGTGAATGACGGCATCAATGCCCGTCGCGCCCGTCTCGGCCTGATCGGCACCTTCAACAAGGATTGGGAATACGGCGTGATTGTCGATGCCGGCGGTACCACCGATGGCGACGTCACTCTCAACAACGCCTATGTCGCCTATAAGGGCGTCAAGGGCCTGTTGATCCAGGGCGGCTATATCGACGTGCCGTATACGCTGGACGAAGCGACCAGCTCGAACAACATCATGTTCATGGAACGCGCAGCTTCGCAGGTTCTCGCGACCAGCCTCGCGGCAGGCGACAACCGCGCCGCGTTCGGTGGTCAGGTCTTCGGCGATCAGTACTGGGTCGGCGCTTACGTGACCGGTCCGACGACCGGCCTCAACGTCAATCACAGCCAGCCGCAGCCGCTCGGCGCCACCTTCCGCGCCGTCGGTCTGCCGATCAACAACGAAGTCGGCACCGTCCTCGTCGGCTTCGACGCGCTGTATCTCGCCCAGACCGGTGGTGTGACCAACAACACGCTCGGCATGTCCGATCGCATCGAAGTTCGCGTCGATCCGGCGACTAACGCATTGCTGAACACCGGCACCATGAACTTCGTGAACAATGCCCGTGTGCTGAGCGGTGAAGCCGCGGTCAAGTTCGGCAGCTTCATGGCGTCGGGCGAATACTTCGACTACAACATCCAGCGCAGCAACGGTCTGTCCGACCTGAGCTTCAATGGCGGTTACGGCCAGGCCAGCTACGTCATCACCGGCGAACAGCACAAGTACAACACATCGGCCGGCGCCTTCGGCGGCATCAACCCAGCCCGTCCGGTCAACTTCGCGACCGGCGATCTCGGCGCATGGGAACTGGCGGTGCGGTACAGCTACGCCAGCCTGAATGACGGTGTCATTCGCGGCGGTGAACTGAAGAATACCACGGTCGGCGTGAACTGGTATGTGAACCAGAACATGCGCTTCATGTTCAACTGGATCCACGGCACTGTCGACAAGTTCGCCGTCAACAGCAACGTGAACACCGGTGCCGATTACGACGTGTTCGCGATGCGCACCCAGGTGGCTTTCTAAGAGTAAAACGGTTCTGCCGTTCGGAGCTGAATGCTCACGGTCCCACAATCAACAAAGGCGGCGCTTCAGCGCCGCCTTTGTACTTTTCCAGGGCGTACGGTTACGCGATGGTCTGCACGATCCCGCCTTCGGCACGCAGCGCCGCGCCGTTGGTGACCGATGCCTCCTTCGACGAGACATAGACGACCATGTTCGCGATCTCCTCGACGGTGGCGAAGCGCTGGATCAGCGACGTCGAGCGGTGCTGCTTGACGAAGTTGGAAGCGGCCTCTTCGACCGATTGCCCATTCTGTTTGGCGAGATCCTTGACGAAGGTCTCGACGCCTTCGGACATGGTCGGCCCGGGCAGCACGGAATTGACCGTCACGGCCGTGCCCTTGGTAAGCTCCGCGAGGCCACGCGAAATCGCGAGCTGCGCTGTCTTCGTCATGCCGTAGTGGATCATCTCGCCGGGAATGTTCAGTCCGGACTCCGACGAGATGAAAACGATACGGCCCCAGTTGCGCTTCAGCATGCCCTGCATGTAGGCGCGCGACAGACGGATGCCCGACATGACGTTGACCTCAAAGAAGCGCGTCCAGTCCTCGTCGGGAATGTCGAAGAAGCCCTTGGGCTCGAAGATGCCGGCATTATTGATGAGGATATCGACCTCGGGGAGTACCGAGGCGAGCGCGTTGCAGCCCTCCGCTGTCGACACGTCGGCAGCGACGCCTTTCACCTTGGCCCCAGGCACCACTTTGGTGATCGCAGCGATTGCCGCGTCCACCTTGCCCTGACTGCGGCCGTTCACAACAACCTCAGCGCCAGTGGCGGCCAGCCCCTTGGCAATGGCGTGACCAATGCCCGAGGTCGAGCCCGTCACGAGTGCCGTCTTGCCCGTCAGATCGATTTTCATATGCGTGCTCCGTTTGAATGACGGATCTGATATCGGAACGCGGATTGAAAGATGCAACTGCATCCAAAAGACGAAAGCACAACAAAAAAAGCGGCGCACAAGGCGCCGCTTTTCCGAAATTCTGATGTGAGTGGCTTACGCCGCTTCGGCCGAGCCCTGCACCGGACCCGAATCCTTACCCTTGGCGTCTTCGTCGCGATCGACGAACTCGATCAGCGCCATCGGGGCGTTGTCGCCGTAGCGGAAGCCGGCCTTGATGATGCGGGTGTAACCGCCCTGACGATCGGCGTAGCGCTTGGCCAGCACGTCGAACAGCTTGCGGACCTGATCCTGATCCTTCATCTCGCTGATGGCCTGGCGACGCATGTGGAGGCCGCCCTTCTTGCCGAGGGTGACGAGTTTCTCCACGATCGGGCGGAGCTCCTTGGCCTTCGGAAGCGTGGTGATGATCTGCTCGTGCTTGATCAGCGACGCGCACATATTGGCGAACATCGCCTTGCGATGTTCTGCGGTGCGGTTGAGCTTGCGATGAACCTTGCCGTGACGCATTGGAATATTCCTTATATTTCAGTTTGCCGCGACGGTTCGTCGGACATCATGTTGCAGGTGGGCTGCCTGCGTTCGCCCATAACGCCATGACCGGGTTAGACCCCGGCCACGCCGCTCGTGATGCTCAGTAGTGATCTTCGAAGCGCTTGGCCAACTCGTCGATATTTTCCGGCGGCCAACCGGGCACTTCCATGCCGAGGTGCAGACCCATCTGGGCGAGCACTTCCTTGATTTCGTTCAGCGACTTGCGGCCGAAGTTCGGAGTGCGGAGCATTTCTGCTTCCGACTTCTGAACGAGGTCGCCGATGTAAACGATGTTGTCGTTCTTCAGGCAGTTTGCCGAACGCACCGAGAGCTCGAGCTCGTCGACCTTCTTGAGGAAAGCCGGGTTGAAAGCGAGATCCGGGATGACTTCCTGAGCAACTTCCTTGCGGGGCTCTTCGAAGTTCACGAACACGTTGAGCTGGTCCTGCAGGATGCGCGCGGCATAAGCAACCGCGTCATCCGGCGTCAGCGCGCCGTTGGTCTCGATGGTCATCGTCAGCTTGTCGTAATCGAGGATCTGGCCCTCACGGGTGTTCTCGACCTTGTACGACACCTTGCGAACCGGCGAGTACAGGCTGTCGATCGGGATCAGGCCGATCGGCGCGTCTTCCGGACGGTTATGCTCGGCAGCGACGTAGCCCTTGCCGCCGGCAACGGTGAATTCCATGCGGATCTCCGCGCCCTCGTCGAGGGTGCAGATCTGCAGGTCGGGATTGAGAACGGTCACGTCGCCGACAGTCTGAATGTCGCCGGCGGTCACGACGCCCGGACCCTGCTTCTTCACGACCATGCGCTTCGGGCCTTCGCCCAGCATCTTGATCGAGATGTCCTTCACGTTCAGCACGATGTCGGTGACGTCTTCACGCACGCCGGCGATCGAGGAGAATTCATGCAGCACGCCGTCGATGTGCACCGACTGCACGGCAGCGCCCTGCAGCGAGGACAACAGGATGCGGCGGAGTGCGTTACCGAGGGTCTGACCGAAACCGCGCTCGAGCGGTTCGGCAACCAGGGTCGCAAAACGGGTTGGATCGCTGCCAGGGGTTACCTGCAGCTTGTTCGGCCGGATAAGTTCTTGCCAATTTTTCTGGATCGTCACTGTGTCACCCATGCCATCAAACTCACTGGCGTTGGAGATCGCGGATCAGTCCGCGTAAGTCGCATCGCAAAAGCGATCGCGGGCAGCCGAGCCACCCGCGATCAAAAAGTATTAAACGCGCCGACGCTTGCGCGGGCGGCAACCGTTGTGCGGGATCGAGGTCACGTCGCGGATCGAGGTGACCGTGAAGCCCGCGGCCTGCAGCGCGCGGAGAGCCGATTCACGACCCGAACCCGGACCGCCGACTTCGACTTCGAGTGTGCGCATGCCATGTTCCTGCGCCTTCTTCGACACGTCTTCAGCAGCAACCTGCGCTGCATACGGGGTCGACTTGCGCGAACCCTTGAAGCCCATCGTGCCAGCCGACGACCAGGCAATCGTGTTGCCCTGCGCGTCGGTGATGGTGATGGTCGTGTTATTGAACGACGAATTCACGTGCGCGATGCCCGATGCAATGTTCTTGCGCTCGCGGCGACGAATACGTCCGGCTTCCTTTGCCATCTCTAACCTTTCTGAGGATCTCAACGCCGCCGTAATGCCAGCGGCTACACCAAAAAATAATTGCAGAAGCGGATGATTATCCGCTTCCGCAAACTCGTATTCGAAAGCTTACTTCTTCTTGCCGGCGATCGACTTGGCCGGCCCCTTGCGGGTGCGCGCATTGGTATGCGTGCGCTGGCCACGAACCGGCAGACCGCGACGATGACGCAGGCCGCGATAGCAGCCGAGGTCCATCAGACGCTTGATGTTCATGCCCGTCTCGCGACGAAGATCGCCCTCGACCAGATAGTCGCGGTCGATGACTTCGCGGATCTGCAGAACTTCCGCGTCGCTGAGCTGATTGACGCGGCGCTCCGGAGTGATCTTCACCTTCTCGATGATATCGGCGGCGTTCTTCTGGCCGATGCCATGAATGTACTGCAGCGCGATCAGCACGCGCTTGTTGGTCGGGATGTTTACACCGGCGATACGGGCCACAACTTCTCTCCTGTCACCAGTCCATCACGAACCGGCATTATCATCATTTGTCGGGCGGGTATTCACAAACGCGAACACGACGCCCGTCCCCTGGATTTCAGTGGGGCCCGGCATCGTTGGAATCTTCCGACTGGATGAGGGCCTTATTAAAGTATTCAACTTCGCTTCGTCAACCTGCTCTAGCGTTTGGCGCGCTTTTTGCCGGCTTTCTTGGCCACTTTACCGGCCTTCTTGGCTGGCTTTTTGGCGGACTTGCTGGTTTTCGCCTTTGAAGACGATTTTACAGCCTTTTTGATCGCTTTTACCGCCTTTTTGACCGTTTTCTTGACAGTCTTTTTCACGGCCTTCTTGGCCGTCTTTGCCTTCTTGGCGACCTTTACCGGCGCCTTCTTGGCCTTCTTGACTGCCTTCGCAGCTTTTTTGGCCGATTTGGCCGCTTTCTTGGCCGGAGCAGATCCACGCTTGGCGGCAGCGGCCTTCTTGGCGGGCTTGCGGGCCGGCTTCTTCGCCGACTCATCGGCGGCGAGAATCGCTGCCAGCACGCGGTTGATCTCAGCCGTCACCTCTTCGATGGTCATCATGCCATCGATGGTCACCAGCTTCCGCTTTTCCGAATAGTAGTGGACCAGCGGCTCGGTCGAGGTGCGGTAGCTCGCCAGGCGCTTCGACAGCACTTCCGGCGTATCGTCGATGCGTACGGTCTCGCCGCGCTCCATCATCTGGGCGACACGGGCTTCGACACGCTGCAACAGCGCGCTCTCGTTGACGCGGAGCTCAACGGCAGCATCGAGATGAAGCCCCTTGGACTTCAGCAATGCATCCAGTGCTTCGGCCTGCGGCACGGTACGCGGGAAGCCGTCCAGGATGAAGCCGTTGGCGGCATCCGGCAGCTCGATGCGATCCGAGATGATCCCGATCACAATATCATCGGGCACCAGGCCGCCAGCGGCCATGATGTCCTTGGCCTTGAGGCCAACTTCGGTCTCGGCGGCCACGGCAGCACGCAGCATGTCACCAGTGGACAGCTGAACGATGTTGTGACGCTCGACAAGACGATGTGCCTGAGTTCCCTTGCCCGCCCCCGGCGGCCCGAGAAGAATCAACCTCATTTGCGCCGGCCCCTCAGCTTCGACTTGCGGATCAAACCTTCATACTGGTGCGCCAGCAGATAGCCCTGCACCTGCGCCACAGTATCCATGGTGACACTGACCACGATCAGCAGCGACGTGCCGCCGAAGTAGAAAGGCACCGAGGCGTAGGAAATCAGGATCTCGGGGATCAAGCAGACCACGGCGAGATAGGCAGCGCCGAGTACAGTAATGCGCGAGAGCACATAGTCGATGTATTCCGCGGTCCGCTCACCCGGGCGAATGCCCGGGATGAAGCCGCCATGCTTCTTCAAATTGTCGGCAGTCTCGGTCGGGTTGAACACGATCGCCGTATAGAAGAACGCGAAGAACACGATCAGCGACACATACATGATCAGGAACAGCGGACGACCATGGCTGAGCTGCGTGGTCAGCCACTGGAACCACTCCGGCCCCTTCCCTGCGTTGAAGCTTGCGATAGTCGCCGGCAGCAATAGCAGCGATGACGCGAAGATCGGCGGGATCACGCCCGAGGTGTTGAGCTTCAGCGGCAGATGCGAGGACTGGCCCTCGAACATCTTGTTGCCGACCTGACGCTTCGGATACTGGATCAGCAGGCGGCGCTGGGCGCGCTCCATGAACACGATGAAGGCGATCACGACCACGGCCATCACGATGACGACCAGGATCAGACCAGTCGACAGTGCGCCCTGACGACCCAGTTCGAGCATATTGGCGATCGCCGACGGAAGCTCGGCCACGATGCCGGCCAGAATGATCAGCGAGATGCCATTACCAATGCCGCGCGAGGTGATCTGCTCACCCAGCCACATCAGGAACATCGTGCCGCCGGTCAGCGTCACCGAGGTCGAGATCAGGAAGAACATGCCGGGTTCGCTGACGACATTGCCTGCGCCCTGCAGACCCGCCGCAATGGCATAGGACTGGAACGCGGCGAGGATGACAGTCAGGTAACGGGTATACTGGTTCAGCGTCTTGCGGCCCGCCTCGCCCTCTTTCTTGAGAGCTTCGAGCTGGGGCGACACGGTGGTCAGCAGCTGAATGATAATCGATGCCGAAATATACGGCATGATGTTCAGCGCAAAAATCGCCATGCGGTTGATGCCGCCACCTGCGAACATGTTGAACATGCCGAGGATGCCGCCGGCCTGCTGCTTGAACACCTGTTCCCACGCGGCCGGATCGATGCCGGGCAGCGGAATATAGGTGCCGAGCCGATAAACAAGCAGCGCACCCAGTGTGAACCAGATGCGCTTCTTCAGTTCATCGGCCTTGCCGAGGGCCGAAAAGTTGAGGTTTGCTGCTAATTGCTCTGCTGCAGAGACCATGTTTGGCTTTCTCCCGCGCCCCTTTCGCCATCATGCCCCGAAAGAGCGGGGCATGCAGCGGAGGCCGGACATTATTTGGTGCTCGGCATTGATAAAATCTACTGCCACATCACGCAAGGCCGCCCACAGACGCAGGCGATGCCGCAGATGTTACGCAGCTTCGCCGTCGGCCTTCTTCGGCGCGATGATCTTCACCGAACCGCCGGCCTTCTCGATGGCTTCGATGGCCGTCTTGGTGGCACCGTGCACTTCGATGTTGATCTTGGCCTTGATCTCGCCACGGCCGAGAACACGCACACCAGCCTTCGAGCGGCGCAGAACACCAGCCTTCACCAGCGATTCAGCGTTGATCACGGCCTTGATGTCGATGGTCTTCGCATCGATCGCGTCCTGGAGGCGGTCCAGGTTGATCTCGGCGTAATCGAGACGGAAGATATTGTTGAAGCCGCGCTTCGGCAGACGACGATGCAACGGCATCTGGCCGCCCTCGAAGCCCTTGATACGGACGCCCGAACGTGCGGTCTGGCCCTTGCCGCCGCGGCCCGCGGTCTTGCCCTTGCCGGAGCCGATGCCACGGCCGACGCGCATACGCTTCTTACGGGAGCCGGCGTTATCGGCGATATCGCTGAGCTTCATCGTTCTTTTCCCTGTTTCGCCCTGTCTTCCCGAGGCTTACCGGCAGATCCGGACCTCGAAGGTCAACAGTGTCATCCCTGCGGCAACCTGGCGGCCGCAGTGAGACGACGTGAACTTACTTATCCTCGACCACGCGGACGAGGTGCTGCACTTTGGTGATCATGCCGCGAACTTCAGGAGTGTCCTGCAATTCGCTGACGCGACCGATCTTGTTGAGCTTGAGGCCGATCAGCGTAGAACGCTGCGAGTGGTGCCGGCGAATTGCGCTGGCGACCTGCTCGACCTTGATCATCTTTGCGGCCTTGGCCATCGTGATAACTCCAAAAAGTCTTTTTAGAGGGCATGATCCTTATCAGAAAAGTGGAGATCCACTTTTCCGAATCATGCCTGTTATTCGGCAACCAGCTCGGCGTCACCGCCAACGCGGCGCGACTGCAGGGTGGACACCTTGATGTTGCGGCGAGCAGCAACCGAACGCGGCGAATCCTGATGCTTCAGCGCGTCGAAAGTGGCGCGAACCATGTTGTAGGGATTCGACGAACCGATCGACTTGGCCACCACGTCCTGGATACCCAGCGTTTCGAACACAGCGCGCATCGGACCGCCGGCGATGATGCCGGTACCAGCCGGAGCAGCACGCAGATACACGCGACCCGCGCCATGACGGCCAGCGATGTCGTGATGCAGCGTGCGACCTTCGCGCAGAGCGACGCGCGTCAGGTTGCGCTTGGCCGACTCGGTTGCCTTGCGGATTGCTTCCGGAACTTCACGGGCCTTACCGTGACCGAACCCGACCCTGCCCTTCTGATCGCCAATGACGACCAGAGCTGCAAAGCCGAAGCGCTTACCGCCCTTGACGACCTTCGCCACACGATTGATGTGGACGAGCTTGTCGACGAACTCACTATCACGCTCTTCCCGGGGGCCCCGGTCGCGTCCGCCGCGTTCGCGTTCACCTGCCATGGTGTTTTCCAATCCTTGCGAAGCTTTCGCTTCTAACCCTGTGTCCGTTCAAATCTGCAACTTGCAAATCAACGAAAGTGAAATCGCTTAGAAGCTGAGCCCGCCTTCGCGAGCCGCATCTGCCAGCGCCTTGACGCGGCCGTGGTACAGATACTGACCACGGTCGAACACCACTTCCTTGACGCCATTCTTGACCGCGCGCTCTGCCAGCAGCTTGCCGACAGCCTGCGCCGCATCGACGTCCGCACCGGTCTTGCCGGTTTCGCGCATCGCCTTCTCCAGCGACGACGCGGAAGCGAGCGTCTCGCCCTTCAGGTCGTCGATGACCTGCGCGTAGATGTGCTTCGACGAGCGGAAGATCGACAGGCGCGGACGGCCATTGGCAGTCCGGCGGAGCGAGAGCCGCACGCGTTGCTTGCGCCGGGCATTCGTAATCTTGAGTTTCGACATGACCGGCTCCGTTACTTCTTCTTGCCTTCCTTGCGGAAGATAAACTCGTCGGAATAACGTACGCCCTTGCCCTTATAAGGCTCTGGCGGACGATAGCTGCGGATCTCCGCGGCTACCTGACCGACGCGCTGCGAGTCGTTGCCGGCGACGTTGATCTCGGTCGGCTTCGGCACCGTGATGGTGATGCCTTCCGGGATCGCGTATACGACATCGTGGCTGTAACCGAGCGCCAGCTGCAGGTTCTTGCCCTGCAGGGCCGCACGATAACCAACGCCGGTGATCTCGAGCTTCTTCTCGAAACCCTTGGTAACGCCTTCGAGCAGATTCGCGATCTGCGCGCGAGCGGTACCGTACAGTGCACGGGCGCGATTGGTTTCGACGCGAGGAGCAACCTTGATTGCGCCCTCTTCCATCTTCACCACCACGTCGTCGTGCACGACGAACTGAAGAGCGCCCTTGGGGCCCTTCATCTTGACGGTCTGGCCTTCGACGGACGCGGTAACTCCCGCGGTCACCGCCACTGGCTTCTTGCCAACTCGTGACATGACTGATCCTTCCTCAGAACACCGTGAAGAGAACTTCACCGCCCACGTTCGCGTCGCGCGCGTCGTGGTCGGCCATAATTCCCTTGGGCGTCGACAAAACGGAGATACCGAGGCCGTTCTTCACGCGCGGCAGGTTCTTCACCGAGACGTACACACGACGTCCTGGCTTCGAAACACGCTCGATTTCGCGGATGACCGGTTCGCCATCGAAATACTTGAGTTCGATCTCGAGCTCGGAGCGGCCCGACGAATGCTCGACGCTGGCGAAGCCACGGATGTAGCCTTCGTTCTTCAGCACTTCGAGCACGTTGGCGCGCATCTTGGAGCCCGGGGTCGAAACCTTGGACTTGGTACGCATCTGCGCATTGCGGATACGGGTGATGAGATCGCTGATTGGATCGTGGGTCGACATGTTCCGCCCCCCTTACCAGCTGGACTTCACGAGCCCGGGAACCAGGCCCTTCGAGCCCAGTTCACGCAGCGCGATACGGCTGAGCTTGTTGATACGATAGACCGAATGCGGACGACCGGTGATTTCGCAACGGTTCATGATCCGAACGGGCGATGAATTGCGCGGAAGCTCGGCGAGCTTCAGCGTTGCGGCGAACCGCTCTTCCATCGGCTTGGTCTTGTCGGCGATGATGGCCTTGAGACGCGCGCGCTTCGGCGCAGCGTTCGCGGACATCTTCTTCCGACGGTTGTTCTTCTCGATCGAACTCTTCTTTGCCATGCTTGGCTCCTGGGTTACCGCGTTTGAGAAGCTTTTCAGCTACTCACTGCCGGAACGGGAAATTGAAAGCGGTCAACAAAGCGCGGGCCTCGTCGTCGGTGCGCGCAGTGGTGCACACCGTGATGTCCATGCCCAGCGGCGTATCCCCGGCCTTGTCGAAATCGATTTCCGGGAAAATGATGTGCTCTTTGAGACCGAGCGAGTAGTTGCCACGGCCGTCGAAGCTCTTGGCGTTCAGGCCACGGAAATCTCGCACGCGCGGCAGAGCGACGTTCACCAGACGATCGATGAACTCGTACATCTTCGTCTTGCGGAGAGTCACCTTGGCGCCGATCGGCTGGTTTTCACGCAGCTTGAAGGTCGCGATAGCAACGCGCGAATAGGTCACGATGGCCTTCTGACCGGCGATCAGCGACAGGTCGCCGGCAGCGGTTTCGGCCTTCTTGCGGTCGTTCACAGCTTCGCCAACGCCCATGTTCAGGACGATCTTGTCGAGGCGCGGAACCTGCATGACGTTTTCGTAGCCGAACTGTTCAGTCAGCTTGGCACGAATGGACTTGTCGTATTCGACGCGCAGGCGCGGAATGTAGACGGTCTCAGACATCGATCTCTGCTCCCGAACGCTTGGCGATACGCACCTTGGTGCCATCAGCCTGGATCTTGAAACCAACGCGAGTCGGCTTGCCGTCCTTGCCGACGATCGCGATGTTGGACAGTTGGATCGGCGCCTCTTTCGAGATGATGCCGCCTTCCTGTGCCTGGGTCTGCTTCTGGTGACGCTTGACCAGGTTGACGCCGCGAACCAGCGCCTTGCCCTCGGTCGGGCGTACTTCGAACACTTCGCCGGTACGGCCCTTGTCGCGACCGTTCAGCACGATGACCTTGTCACCCTTGCGAATTTTGGCAGCCATTACAGCACCTCCGGCGCAAGCGAGATGATCTTCATGTGGTTCTTGGCGCGCAGCTCACGCGGCACGGGCCCGAAGATACGGGTACCGATCGGCTCGGACTGATTGTTGATCAGCACGGCGGCGTTGCGATCGAAGCGGATGACAGAGCCATCCGGGCGGCGAATGTCCTTGCGGACGCGCACGACGACCGCCTTCATGACGTCGCCCTTCTTCACCTTCCCGCGTGGGATGGCTTCCTTGATCGATACGACAATTACGTCGCCAACGGATGCATAACGGCGCTTGGATCCACCAATCACCTTAATGCACATGACACGGCGTGCGCCTGAATTATCGGCCACGTCGAGGTTGGTCTGCATCTGAATCATTGATGCACCTCGTCCTCTGTTTATGCGCTAATGCGCGATTTTTAGGCAGTCTTCTTCTGTTCGCCCCGGACAACCGTCCAGTGCTTCAGCTTCGACATCGGCTTGCTCTCTTCGATCCACACCATGTCGCCCGGCTTGAACTCGTTGTTCTCGTCGTGGGCATGGTAGTTTTTCGAACGGCGAATGGTCTTCTTGTAGATCGGGTGCGTAAAGCGACGGTCAACGCGAACAACAACCGTCTTGGCTTGCTTGTCGCTGACGACCACGCCCTGCAGAGTACGTTTCGGCATGTTCGGCCCCTTACTTCGACTTACCGTCGCGCTTCTGCGCGGCGATGGTCTTGATTCGTGCAATATCACGACGCGCCTCACGAAGGCGAGAGGTGTTTTCCAGCTGCCCGGTGGCGCGCTGGAAGCGCAGGTTGAAACGCTCCTTTTTCAGATTGAGGACGGCGTCGTCCATCTGATCGGGGCTCATTGCGCGGATATCGCTGGTTTTCATTTCGGCCATGGCTCTACTCCGCAATGCGCGTAACGAAACGCGTCTTGATCGGCAGCTTGGCGGCAGCGAGGGTCATCGCTTCCTTGGCAATCTGCGTGGTGACACCGTCGATCTCGAAGATCACTCGGCCTGGCTTGACGCGCGCAACCCACAGTTCCGGGGTACCCTTGCCGGAGCCCATTCGGACTTCAGCGGGCTTCTTCGAAACCGGAAGATCCGGGAACACCCGGATCCAGACGCGGCCGGCACGCTTCATGTGACGGGTCAGCGCGCGACGGGCAGCTTCGATCTGACGCGCGGTCAGACGTTCCGGCGCCATTGCCTTCAGGCCGAACTGACCGAAAGCCAGCGTGGCGCCCGAAGTCGCAACGCCGTGGATCCGGCCCTTATGCGCCTTCCGGAACTTGGTCTTCTTTGGTTGCATCATGGCTTACGCCCTCAAACCTTCTAATTAAACGCTCAAGCAGCGTCGCGACGCGGCCGGGAATTGTCACCCTCGGCCATGCGCTTGTCCTGAGCCATAGGATCGTGCTCGAGGATTTCGCCCTTGAAGATCCAGACCTTGACACCGCAGGTGCCGAACGTCGTGAACGCGGTGGCTACGCCGTAATCGATATCCGCACGCAGCGTGTGCAGCGGCACGCGACCTTCGCGATACCATTCCATACGCGCGATTTCCGCACCGCCCAGACGACCTGAGCAGTTGATACGAATGCCTTCGGCGCCGAGACGCATCGCCGACTGCACTGCCCGCTTCATCGCACGGCGGAACGCAACGCGGCGCTCGAGCTGCTGTGCGATCGACTCGGCGACCAGGGTCGCGTCGAGCTCCGGCTTGCGGATTTCGACGATGTTGATCACCACGTCCGACGAGGTGATGTCGGCAACCTTCTTGCGAAGCTTGTCGATATCAGCGCCCTTCTTGCCGATGACAACACCCGGACGAGCCGACTGAATGGTCACGCGGCACTTCTTGTGCGGGCGCTCGATGATGATCTTGGCGACGGCAGCCTGCTTGAGCTCCTTGTGCAGGATCTCGCGGATCTTGACGTCTTCGTGCAACAACTTGCCGTATTCGTTCTTGCCGGCATACCAACGTGAATCCCACGTACGGTTAATGCCAAGACGCAGACCGATTGGATTGATCTTCTGACCCATCTTATTCTCCTGCGCCTGCTTACGCTGCTGCTTCTGCTTCGACCTGACGAACGACAATCGTCAGCTGCGCAAACGGTTTAAAGATACGGCCCGAACGGCCACGGCCGCGCGGACTGAAACGCTTCATCACGATGCCCTTGCCGACATGCGCCTCGGAGACGATCAGTGCGTCAACGTCGAGGTCATGGTTGTTCTCGGCATTGGCGATCGCCGATTCCAGGCACTTCTTCACGTCGACCGCGATCCGCTTGCGCGAGAACTGCAGGTCGGCGAGCGCAGCCGAGGCCTTACGGCCGCGGATCATCTGCGCAACCAGGTTCAGCTTCTGCGGGCTCACGCGCAACATGCGGGCGATCGCCTTGGCCTCGTTATCCGGGAGGCTCCGTTCGCGCTTTGGCTTGCTCATGACTTAGTCCTCAGCCCTTCTTGGCTTTCTTGTCGCCGGCGTGGCCATGGAAGGTACGGGTCGGCGAGAACTCGCCGAACTTGTGACCAACCATTTCCTCGTTCACAGCGACAGGTACATGCTTCTGGCCGTTGTAAACGCCGAAGGTGAGACCCACGAACTGCGGCAAGATCGTCGAGCGACGGCTCCAGATCTTGATCACATCATGACGACCAGACGAACGAGCGGCATCTGCCTTCTTGAGCAGCGAACCCTCGACGAACGGGCCTTTCCAGACTGAACGAACCATGTCCGGCGATCCTTACTTCTTCCGCTTGTGGCGGCTGATGAGAATGAACTTGTTGGTCGACTTGTTCGACCGGGTCTTCTTGCCCTTGGTCGGCTTGCCCCAGGGCGTAACCGGGTGACGACCACCCGAGGTACGACCTTCACCACCACCGTGCGGATGGTCGATCGGGTTCATGACGACGCCGCGGTTATGCGGACGCCAGCCGAGCCAACGGGTACGACCGGCCTTGCCGATCGAGATGTTCATGTGATCCGGGTTCGACACAGCACCGATGGTGGCGGTGCAACGACCGTGAACCAGGCGCTGTTCGCCCGAGTTCAGACGGATGATCACGTAATCATGGTCACGACCGACGAGCTGGGCATAGGTGCCGGCGGAACGAGCGATCTGGCCGCCCTTCCCGATTTTCATCTCGACGTTGTGGATGATCGTGCCGATCGGCATGTTGCCGAGCGGCATGACATTGCCCGGCTTCACGTCGACATAGCTGCCGGCGATGACGGTATCGCCAACGGCCAGACGCTGCGGCGCCAGGATATAAGCCTGCTCGCCATCGGTGTACTTGATCAGCGCGATGAACGCGGTGCGGTTCGGATCGTATTCCAGACGCTCGACCACGGCCGGAACGTCGACCTTGGAACGCTTGAAGTCGACGATACGATAGGACTTCTTGTGGCCACCGCCACGGAAGCGCACCGTGATGCGACCGGTGTTGTTACGACCGCCAGCCGAGTGCTTGCCTTCGGTCAGAGCCTTGACAGGCTTGCCCTTGTACAGCGCGGAACGATCCACCATGACCAGCTGACGCTGGCCGGGTGTCGTTGGGTTGAATGTCTTAAGTGCCATCGTTGATCGCCCTTACAGTCCGGTCGTAACGTCGATGCGGTGGCCCTCTTCGAGGGTCACGATCGCACGCTTGACGTTCGACTGTGAACCGAGGTTGCCACGGAAGATCTTCGTCTTGCCCTTGCGAACCAGCGTGTTCACGCTCTTTACCTTGACGTCGAACAGCTTTTCGACGGCTTCCTTGATCTGCGGCTTGGTGGCCTTGCCGTCGACCTTGAAAACAACCTTGTTGAATTCAGAAGCGACAGTGGCCTTTTCCGTCACCACAGGGGCGACGATCACGTCGTAATGGCGCGGGTCGATGTTCTTCATTTGAAGCGCGCCTCCAACGCATCAAGCGCCGCCTTGGTCAGAACCAGCTTCTGACGACGCAGAATGTCATAGACGTTGATGCCCTGGATCGGCAGCACGTCGATGTTCGGAATGTTACGGGCCGCCTGAGCGAAACCGACATGAACCTCGGCGCCGTCGATGATCAGCGCATTGGTCAGGCCGAGACCCGAGAAGTGACCGAGCAGAGCTTTGGTCTTGGCGGCTTCCAGGTTGGCGTTCTCGATCACGATCAAGCCGCCGTCCTTGGCCTTCGCCGACAGAGCATGCTTCAGCGCGAGCGCACGGACCTTCTTCGGCAGATCGAACGCATGGGAGCGAACGACCGGACCGAAGGCACGACCACCGCCGCGGAACTGCGGAACGCGAGCCGAACCGTGACGAGCACCGCCGGTGCCCTTCTGCTTGTACATCTTCTTGCCGGTGCGCCAGATTTCGGCGCGGCCCTTGGCCTTGTGGTTGCCCGACTGGCGCTTTGCGAGCTGCCAGTTCACGCAACGCTGGATGATGTCGGCGCGCGGGTCGAGACCGAAGATGGCATCCGACAACTCGATCGAGCCGGCGTCCTTGCCCTCAAGCGTGGTGACGTTCAGTTTCATCTCACGCTCCTTCCTGCTCGGCGGCAGGTGCTTCAACGGCCGCACCCTCTCCTGCCAGCTTGAACTTGCCGGGCTTCGGCGCGTCCTTCGGCAGAGCCTTCTTCACCGCATCGCGAACCGAAATCCAACCGCCCTTGGAGCCGGGAACGGCGCCTTCGACGAGGATCAGGCCGCGCTCGACATCAAGCTGCACGACGCGCAGGTTGAGCGTGGTGATACGATCGACACCCATGTGACCGGGCATCTTCTTGTTCTTGAAGGTCTTGCCGGGATCCTGACGACCACCGGTCGAACCGATCGAACGATGCGAAACCGACACACCGTGCGTGGCGCGAAGACCGCCGAAATTCCAGCGCTTCATACCACCGGCGAAGCCCTTACCGACCGAGGTGCCGGTGACATCGACGAACTGGCCAACCACGAAGTGGTCTGCCTGGATCTCGGCGCCGACCGGGATCAGCGCGTCTTCCGACACGCGGAATTCCGCGACCTTCCGCTTGGGTTCAACCTTGGCGACCGCGAACTGGCCGCGTTCAGCCTTTGGCAAATACACGGTCTTGCGCGAGCCCGATCCGAGCTGCAGCGCGACGTAACCGTTCTTCTCGCTGGTGAGGTGGCCAACCACCTGGCAGTTACCCAGCTTGAGCACGGTCACAGGGATATGTTCACCGGCGTCTGTGAAGACCCGGGTCATCCCGACCTTTTGTGCGATCACTCCGGAGCGCATCGGCGTGCTTCCTGTTCTTTCTGTCCGTTTGACCGGACGGGACCTAAATACTTAGAGCTTGATCTCGACGTCGACACCGGCGGCCAGGTCGAGCTTCATCAAAGCATCGACTGTCTGCGGGGTCGGATCGACGATATCGAGAAGACGCTTATGAGTGCGCATCTCGAACTGCTCGCGGCTCTTCTTGTCGACGTGCGGCGAACGGTTGACCGTGAACTTCTCGATGCGCGTCGGCAGCGGGATTGGTCCACGGACCTGTGCACCCGTGCGCTTCGCGGTGCTTACGATCTCACGGGTCGATGCATCGAGGATACGATGATCGAACGCCTTGAGACGAATGCGGATATTCTGGCCGTTCATTGCCGTGTCTTTCTTTGAAAGCGAATGGTTGTTGCGAGTAGCGAGTAGCGAGACCCGCTACTCACGACTTCCTGTTCGCGTCCTTACTCGATGATGCTCGCGACGACGCCAGCACCGACGGTGCGGCCGCCTTCACGGATGGCGAAGCGCAGCTTCTCTTCCATCGCGATCGGCACGATCAGGTGCACTTCCATGGCGATGTTGTCGCCCGGCATCACCATTTCGGTGCCTTCCGGCAGATGCACCACACCGGTCACGTCGGTGGTGCGGAAGTAGAACTGCGGACGGTAGTTGGTGAAGAACGGCGTGTGACGGCCACCCTCTTCCTTGGTCAGAATGTAGGCCTCGGCCTTGAACTTGGTGTGCGGCTTCACCGAACCCGGCTTGCACAGCACCTGGCCGCGCTCGACGTCTTCACGCTTGGTGCCGCGCAGCAGCGCGCCGATGTTGTCGCCGGCCTGGCCCTGATCGAGCAGCTTGCGGAACATTTCAACGCCGGTGCAGATCGTCTTCTGCGTGGCGCGGATGCCGACGATTTCGATTTCCTCGCCGACCTTGACGATGCCGCGCTCGACGCGGCCGGTCACGACCGTACCACGGCCCGAGATCGAGAACACGTCTTCCACCGGCATCAGGAACGGCTGATCAACCGGACGCTCCGGCTGCGGGATGTAGCTGTCGACGTTCTTCATCAGTTCGAGAATGGCGTCGTGGCCGAGCTTAACGTCCGAGTTTTCGAGAGCGGCTAGTGCCGAACCCTTGACGATCGGAATGTCGTCGCCCGGGAAGTCGTACTTCGAGAGCAGTTCGCGGACTTCCATTTCCACGAGCTCGAGCAGCTCCGGATCGTCGACCATGTCGCACTTGTTCAGGAACACGACCAGCGCCGGAACGCCGACCTGGCGCGCGAGCAGGATGTGCTCGCGGGTCTGCGGCATCGGGCCGTCGGCAGCCGACACGACCAGGATCGCGCCGTCCATCTGCGCGGCACCCGTGATCATGTTCTTCACATAGTCGGCGTGGCCGGGGCAGTCGACATGGGCGTAGTGGCGGTTGGCGGTCTCGTATTCGACGTGCGCGGTCGAAATGGTGATGCCGCGGGCCTTTTCCTCGGGCGCCTTGTCGATCTGGTCGTAAGCGGTGAACGTCGCACCACCCGACTCTGCCAGCACCTTCGTGATCGCCGCCGTCAGCGACGTCTTGCCGTGGTCAACGTGACCGATCGTACCAATATTGCAGTGCGGCTTGTTACGTTCAAATTTTGCTTTGGCCATGACTCTCTCCGTTTAGTCGTCAACTGTCGCTAACGACAATCAGGCAAACTTCTTCTGGACTTCTGCCGACACATTGGCCGGCGCTTCCGCGTAGTGATCGAATGACATCGAGAACGTTGCACGACCCTGGCTCATCGAGCGCAACGTGTTCACGTAACCGAACATGTTCATGAGCGGCACCATCGCGTTGATGACGTTGGCGTTGCCGCGCATGTCCTGACCCTGGATCTGACCGCGCCGCGAGTTCAAGTCGCCGATGACCGAACCGGTATAGTCTTCCGGGGTCACGCATTCGACCTTCATGATCGGCTCGAGCAGAACGGACTTGCCCTTCTGCAGCGCGTCGCGGAGCGCCGCGCGCGAAGCAATTTCGAAGGCCAGCGCCGACGAGTCGACGTCGTGATAGGCGCCGTCAACCAGCTGGACATGAACATCGACCACGGGGAAGCCCGCGACCACGCCCGAGGTCATGACGCTGTTGAGACCCTTTTCGACGCCGGGGATGTATTCCTTCGGAACCGAACCACCGACGACCTTGGATTCAAACACGAAGCCCGAACCCGGCTCGCCCGGCTCGACCACGAACTTGACGCGGGCGAACTGGCCGGTACCACCGGTCTGCTTCTTGTGGGTGTAGTCGACTTCAGCGCGCTTCGTGATCTTCTCACGGAACGCCACCTGCGGTGCGCCGATATTCGCATCGACCTTGTAGGTACGGCGCAGAATGTCGACCTTGATGTCGAGATGGAGTTCGCCCATGCCCTTCAGGATGGTCTGGCCGGACTCGTGGTCGGTCGACACGCGGAACGACGGATCTTCCGCAGCGAGCTTCGCCAGAGCAACGCCCAGCTTTTCCTGGTCGGCCTTGGACTTCGGCTCGATCGCGATTTCGATCACCGGCTCCGGGAATTCCATGCGCTCGAGAATGACCTGCTTGTCCGGATCGCAAAGCGTATCACCGGTGCGGGCTTCCTTGAGGCCAGCCAGAGCGACGATGTCGCCGGCAAAGGCTTCCTTGATGTCTTCACGGTTGTTCGCATGCATCAACAGCATGCGGCCGATACGTTCTTTCTTCTCACGGGTCGAGTTCACGACACCGGTGCCGCTCTGCAGAACACCCGAATAGATGCGGCAGAACGTGATGGTACCGACGAACGGATCGTCCATGATCTTGAATGCGAGCAGAGCCAGCGGCTCCTTGTCGTCTGCCTTGCGGAGGATCTCGTTACCGTCTTCGTCCGTGCCCTTGATGGCAGGAACGTCAACCGGCGACGGCAGATAATCGACAACCGCGTCGAGCAAAGGCTGCACGCCCTTGTTCTTGAAGGCCGAGCCGCAGAGAACCGGATAGAACGCGCCAGTCAGCACGGCCTTACGGATCAAACGCTTGAGGGTCGCCTCGTCCGGCTCGGTGCCGTCGAGGTAAGCAGCCATCGCGTCGTCGTCGAGTTCAACGGCGGCTTCGAGCAGCTTCTCGCGATATTCCTTGGCCTTCTCGAGCAGGTCAGCCGGAATGTCGACGGTTTCGTACTTCGCGCCGAGCGCTTCGTTGTTCCAGATATAGGCCTTCATGATCACAAGATCGATCATGCCCACGAAGTCGTTCTCCGCGCCGATCGGCAGCTGGATCGCAACGGGCTTCGCGCCGAGACGGTCGATGATGTCCTGAAGGCACTTGTAGAAGTCAGCGCCGGTCTTATCCATCTTGTTCGCGAAAACGATCCGCGGAACCTTGTACTTGTCGCCCTGACGCCAGACGGTTTCGGTCTGCGGCTCGACGCCCTGGTTGGAGTCGAGAACGCATACAGCGCCGTCGAGCACACGCAGCGAACGCTCGACTTCAATCGTGAAGTCGACGTGGCCGGGGGTGTCGATAATGTTCAGGCGGTGGCCGTTCCAGAATGCAGTGGTGGCAGCGGACGTGATGGTGATGCCACGCTCCTGCTCCTGCTCCATCCAATCCATCGTCGCGGCACCTTCGTGCACTTCGCCGATTTTGTGGCTCTTGCCGGTGTAATAGAGGATGCGCTCGGTCGTTGTCGTCTTACCGGCATCGATATGCGCCATGATACCGAAGTTACGGTAGTCCTCAATGGCATGTACGCGAGGCATGGGATGTTCCTTAAATTCCGGAGTTTCGCCGTTACCAGCGATAATGCGAGAATGCGCGGTTGGCTTCCGCCATCTTGTGCACGTCTTCCCGCTTCTTCACGGCGTTACCACGGTTGTTCGACGCATCGAGCAGCTCAGCCGAGAGACGCTCGGTCATGGTCTTCTCGTTGCGAGCGCGCGCAGCGGTGATCAGCCAGCGAATGCCCAGCGCCTGGCGCCGAATGCTGCGGACTTCAACCGGCACCTGATAGGTAGCGCCACCGACGCGACGCGAACGAACCTCGATCGTCGGCATCACATTTTCCAAAGCCTGCTCGAACACGCCGAGCGGACCCTGCTTGGTCTTCGCTTCGATCATTTCGAAAGCACCGTAAACGATGGTTTCGGCGGCAGACTTCTTGCCGTCATACATGATCGAATTCATGAACTTGGTGACGATGACGTTCCCGAACTTCGGATCCGGGTTAACTTCACGCTTTTCAGCTGAATGGCGACGAGACATCGATCAGACCCCGGCTTACTTCGGACGCTTCGCGCCGTACTTCGAACGACGCTGCTTACGGTTCTTGACGCCCTGGGTATCCAGCACGCCGCGGAGGATGTGGTAACGCACGCCGGGCAAATCCTTGACGCGACCGCCGCGGATCATGACCACGGAGTGCTCCTGAAGGTTATGACCTTCACCCGGAATGTAACCGATGACTTCGAAGCCATTGGTCAGACGCACCTTGGCAACCTTACGAAGCGCCGAGTTCGGCTTCTTCGGAGTCGTCGTGTAGACGCGCGTGCAAACGCCGCGCTTCTGCGGCGACTGCTGCAGCGCAGGAACCTTCTTGCGCGACTTCTGAATTGCGCGCGGAGTAGCGATCAGCTGGTTGATCGTCGGCATGTCAGCCTTCACCCTTTAGTTCGCTCGAAGCCGTAACGGCTTCCTCAAAATCACTCGGAGCAACCTGCCCCACGGTTCGCATCACGTGAAAAGCTTCACGCAAAACGAAATCACGCCAACCATTCATTGCTGAACGGAAAGCGCTTAACGCCACAGAGGACCGCGATCATGACCGCCAGACTTACGTCTTTAGGTCTGCACCGAGGTCATGCATTCGAATTTAATCTCAAGAGAGAAGTCTCTCAGGAGACAAACGTCGTTTTGGCATTGCCTTGATATAGCGACAGCGTTTGAGCTTCTTGGTCGAGGTTGGTGCCCGATTAGCTCCGAAAAGCCGATTGGGTGATCCGTTCCGACACTGGCGAAGCTCACCGCCTGTCGTTGAATGGCCGGGTTGTATCCGCAGGGGATACCCAAGTCAACAACAAAGCGCGATGAAAGAAACGCTTCTCGCACTGCATCTTCTAGCATGTGGATCATGACAGAACATACGCGATTTCGACGCCCGCCATGTCATCCACGAAAGAATCCGCGACTCGGATTCGTTGCAGTTTGATGAAAGAGAATCGCCTGGGTTGCGGATTTTTTGCGCCCTGCCCCGCCGACTCGCATCCGATGCAAACCGTATCGTGTCCCGAATCGACACACCGGGCAGCGGCCGATCAGGAGCAAATGTTACCGGAGCGTCGAGTGGAGCGGTACGCCGCCGCTCATTCGACGCCCACGGTCAGCCAATCAGGCGGATGCAGGGAGGCGTGCGATGACCTTGATCTCGAAATCGAAGCCCGCGAGCCAGTTGACCCCGACCGCGGTCCAGTTCGGGTAAGGCGGCTCGCCAATCACGGCCAATCGGACGGCATTGACCGCCGCGAACTGGGTGGCCGGGTCGGTGTGGAAGGTGGTGACGTCGACCACGTCGTCGAATGTGCAACCTGCAGCCTTCAGCACGGCCGCGAGGTTATCGAATGCCAGCTGGACCTGCTTTTCGAAGACCGGCTCCGGCGAGCCGTCTTCCCGGCTGCCGACCTGGCCCGAGACAAACAGGAGGTCGCCCGAGCGTATCGCCGCCGAATACCGGTTGATCTCGTAAAGCGCCTGCCGGCCGGCCGGGAAAATCGCGTCGCGTTTGGTCATGGTGTCAGTCCTTGTTCAGAGATTATATACGCCTCGTATGTCAGCATAATCTGACATACGCCACGTATGTCAATATGCATACAGCGCGTATGTTATTTTGCGGAGATGACAGTGGTCGCGAGACGACGAGCGGAAATGGTGGAGGAAACCCGGGCCAAACTCATCCGGGCGGCCCGGACGGCTTTCGCCGCCAAAGGCTATGCGGCGGCATCGATGGACGATCTGACCGCCGAAGCCGGCCTGACGCGCGGCGCGCTCTATCACAACTTCGGCGACAAGAAGGGTTTGCTGCAGGCCGTCATCGATCAGATCGACTCGGAAATGTTGGCGCGCATGCGCGCTGCCCGCGGTCAGGCTGACACCGCATGGGACGGGTTTCTCAACGAAGGCGTCGCCTATATCGAAATGTCCCTCGAGCCGGAGATCCAGCGCATCATGCTGCTGGATGGCCCCGCCGTACTCGGCGATCCCTCGCAATGGCCGAACCAGACCGCGTGCCTGCGCACGACAACACAGGCGATCCAGCGACTTATTGACGATGGAACGGTCAAGCCTGTCGATGCCGAAGCAGCGGCCCGTCTGATCAATGGCGCGGCGCTCAACGCTGCCCTCTGGATCGCTGCCGCCGATGATCCCCACGCGGTCCTTACGAAAGCGGTCGAGGCCTTCCGACAACTTTCAGCGGGCTTGCTGCGAACGGCGGGATGACCGCCTCACAAACCTTCAGATGCGCTCACTCGTCGTCGTCATCCTCGTCATCATCATCGTCGCCGGCAGATGACCTGTGCCGCTGGTCGTCCCATAGCTGACGGTAGGTACCGTTCAGCGCCAGCAACTCCTTGTGCGAGCCACGCTCGATCGCCTTGCCGCCATTGATGACGATGATTTCGTCCATATCCACTACGGCGGCCAGCCGGTGCGTCGACGAAATCAGGGTACGGCCCTTGGCGAGTTTGAACAGCGTCTTGTTGAGCGCCGCCTCGGTTGTCTGGTCGAGGGCAGATGTCGCCTCATCCAGCAGGAGCACCGACGGATTGCGGACGACGGCGCGCGCGATCGCAATGCGCTGGCGTTGGCCGCCCGATAGCGTATCGCCGCGCTCGCCGACCTGCGTATCGTATTTGTCTGGCAGGCTCATGATGTAGCGATGGATCTCGGCCTTGCGTGCCGCCTGCTCGACTTCCTCGTCGGTGGCGCCTTCCTTGCCGAGCCGGATGTTCTCGCGGATCGACATGTTGAACAGCATGTTCTCCTGGAACACCACGGCCATGTGGCCGCGCAGGGACTCGCGCGTGATCTTGCGGATATCGACGCCGTCAATGGTCACCCTGCCCTCGTCCGGCACATAGAGCCGCAGGATCAGGTTCAGCAACGTGCTCTTGCCGGAACCGGATGGGCCGACAATGGCGACGGTCTTGCCGACATTGATCTTGAGGCTGAGATTGTCGAGCACCGGCTGCTGGCTGTTCTCATACTTGAACGAGACACGATCGAAAGTGATGTCGTTGACGATGCGCGGCAGTTCCGGTGAGCCGGGCTTGTCGGCACCACGGGTGGGCTCGTCGAGCATCTCCTCCATGTGCCGTACGGCGGCCGCTGCCTGGATCGACACCGGGATAAAGTGCATCACATGGGCGATGTTGTAGGACACCTCCCAGAACGCGCTTTCGAAGGTGACGAAGGTGCCGACGGTGATCTGGCCCTTGGTGGCGAGATAGGCGCCGATCGCCAGCACCACCAAATGCAGCAACAATACCGAGACGGTGACCGAGCGCTCGACCATGGTCGACAGGAAGGTCGCCGCCGCAATCCTGTCGCGCGTTTCGTTATTGCGTAGCCGGAACCAGCCCATGGTACGCCGCTGCAGGCTGAAGGCCTTGATCACCGCCTGTGCCGCGATGTTTTCCTGCACCATACCGAGCACTGAAGCTTCGCTGAGCTTCTGGTCGTAATTGGCCTGCACGGCCTTCGGCGTCAGGATGCGCGGGCCGATCAGCGTGATCGGGAAAATCAGTAGCGCGACGGCGGCCAGCTGCCAGTTCAGATACAGCATCAGCCCGATGCCGGCGATCAGTTCGAGGAACGGCAGCAATGCGCTGTTGGCGAAACTCTTGATGGCCGTCTCGAAAGACGACAGATCGATCGAAAATCGGGACAGGATCTCGCCGCGCTTGGTGCGGGCGAAATAGGCCGACGGCAGATCCTGTACGTGATCGAACAGGCGTGAGCGGACGTCCGTGATGATCGAGGCTGCCAGTTTGGCGTCCCAGCGCTCATACCAGATCGCAACGATCGACGTGACAATGCCGGCGACGGCCAGCACCGACAGGATCTTGAACAACGCGTCGAAATCCTCCTCGCCGAGCGCGTCGTCGATCAGATATTTGAGGCTGAGCGGCATGATGACGTTGAACAGCGTCTCGACCAGAACGCCGAAGCCAACGAAGCCAAGCAGCTTGCGGTACTTGCCGAGCAATGGCCGCGTGAAACGATAGACCGTCCCGAAGGCGCCGGCGGCCTCGCGCGCGGTAAAGACGACGAGTTCCTCGTCATCATCGTCATCGAGCTCGTCGTCTTCATCCTCGTCGTCATCATCGACGGCAGGCTTGGCTTTTGCCGTCTTCTCGACAGCCGGCGGTTTCGTGCTGGGAACCGAAGCGGCGGCAGCGCCAACCGGGAGCGCAAACTTGTCATCGAGCGGCGTGGCCGGCTCGGCCGCGTTCTTGTCGTCAGATGGAGGCTTTGGAGGTGGCTTCGACGCCATGGAACGAACCGTTGCTGCACGGTCCTTCGACCGCAAGAATCAATGAAGCGGCCCGGACAGCCACGGCAATGATCCTATGCGATCAGAATGTCCTCGGCAAAGCAACCGAGAGCGGATGCCAAAGATCAATCCTCGGCATCGACCTTGTCGAAGAACGAGTAACGCAGGCTGTCCGCGTCGGCATACCAGTGGCCCGGTCCCTTGCCGGCGGCCAGTGTGGCTTCCCACACCGCCTCGGTGCAGTCGCGGCGATGCATCGACAAGTCGAAGCCGTTGCCGAAGAACAGTTCCGACCACTCCCACCAGGTGCCCAGTTTCTTGACGCCGCGCAGCAGGTCGTAGCGATCGATCACCGCTGGCGCCATGTCGGACGTGACCGAGCCGAACACGAGGCCAGTCTTCACGACGCGGTTGAGCTCCTGCACCGCCTTCACCACCTGCTTGTCGCCGACATGGCACAGGCTGGTCTCGAACACGAAATCGAACTGCCCGGCCTTGAAGGGCAGATCGGTGATCGAGCCGAGCTTGTTGAACTTCTGCAGCGCCTTTGGCGTCCTGGCGTGGATCGCCTTGTTATTCTCGACACCCCAGGCGTCGATCCCCCTGGCACGCAGCGCGCCGACCAGTTCGCCTGATGCCGAGCCAGCGACCAGCAGCTTGTAGCCCTTGGCGCGGCCCCAGACGATCTTGATGAGATTTGTCAGATACGCCGGATCGGTAAACTGGCTCCAGACCTCGCTATAAGGACCGACACCGCGATAGTTCTGGAAATAGTCGCGATCGATCTTGTCGGAGATCGTCGTGCCATTCTGACCCTGCGCACGGCGCAGGCGCATCATCTCGGTGAGGATAATGTCGGTGGCGGCATCGGAGGAGTCGAGCAGACCGTTCAGCGTCGAGTCGAACAGATAGTCGCCGACCACGACGAGCCCTGGATGATCCTTCGGCTCCGGCCGGTGATTGGTCATGACATCGCGCACCGGCATGCCGCCGGGGATCGCATTGACGGACGACAGCCAGCGATGGATCTTGCCTTCCAGCAGATGCGCACGCGCATCGCCAAACGAGGCCGGCAACGACTTCAGCGCGGCATCGATCAACTCATCGTCTGTGAGGTTGGCAAAGGCCAGCGCGTCGGAGCCTGGCACCAGCCAGTTCAGCACGCCGTGCTTGCCGACATCGTGGCGCGCGCCCTCGTTATAGACACAGCAGCCGCCGAAGGCTTCGGACATGAACCAGGCGCCGGGAATCTGCTCGCCCCAGAACGGCGTATCGAACAGCAGCGAGATCCGCAGATAATGCGCCGGGCGGTCGAAGTAAGAGACATGCTTGACCATCGACTTGCGCAGCTGCTCGCCGTCCCAGCGCATGGTCGCCAGCCATGAATGCGGCAGGCACATCACCACGAGATCGAAATCGCGGGTGTCCGCGCCCTTGCCGTTCATCATGTCGAGCTGATAGCGCCCCTGCTCGGTCTTGCCGACCTTGAGCACACGGTGATTGAGCCGGATGTCGGCATCGACTTCCGACTGCAGGCAGGAGATCAGCTGCTCGTTGCCGTTCTGGATCGAATAGAGGCCGATATAGCCATCGACATCCATCACGAAGTTCTTCAGCGCATTGAGGCCGTTGGTGTTGTGTGTCTCGGTCGCGATGTCGGAGCGCGCCATCACCTTCAGGAAGCGCTTGGCAATGGGATCGCTAACTTCCTTATCAAGCAGCTCCTCGGCATTCATCCATGCCCAGGGGTGTTCGTTGTCGTGCGAACCGACGCCTTCGTAATATTCGATCGGCGACACCATGCTCGCGCACTTCTTGCGAAACGCCTCGATTGCCGCTGCAGTCTTCGGGCCGTACTTCTTGCGCATGCCTGGCACGTCGTTGAGCAGCTCGCCGTCGAGCTGCACCTGCTCGGCATCCATCGGAATGGTCTGCAGGCCGAAATGCTGGATCAGCTCACGCAGCGGATCCGGCCCTGTCATCGAGTAATCGTAGATTTCCGCAACGCCAGCTTCGTACATGGCTGGCGCTGTATCGAACTTGCGTGTGAGAATCTTGCCGCCGACGCGGTCGGACGCCTCGTAGATGGTGACACGACAGAGATCGCCCAGCTTCTTCTTGAGATACCAGGCGCTCATCAGGCCGCCTGGACCACCACCAACAATTGCAAGATCAAGCATAGGTTTCTTTCACGCGTCGTGTGTGCCGGCGGCAATATCCGGCAACGGTCGATGTAACGTATTCCCAGCCAAAGCGGAATCCGCTGACGCTGCAAGGCTGGCCCGTCGACCCCGTCGACTCGCGCTAACCCCCTCCAAGTGAAAACATTTTTCAGCTGAAGGAAAGATGAACAAAAGCATGTAGTGCGCCGCAACACACGTCAGACGCGAAAAAGGCCGGCTTTCGCCGGCCTTTTCCATGGCATTGATGTGATCTGCAGTGACCGATTACTCGGCCGACGGCAGCATCAGCGGTTCTTCTGCCGGAGCCGACGGCACGATCGCCGCCTGCTTCTCGCGCTCGTCGAGGATCATCTTGTCGCGCTTCATCGCGACTTCGCGGATCTTCGCCATCGAGGCGCCGGTACCGGCCGGGATCAGGCGGCCGACAATGACGTTTTCCTTGAGGCCTTCGAGCGGGTCCACCTTGCCGTTGACGGCAGCTTCGGTGAGCACGCGCGTGGTCTCCTGGAACGACGCTGCCGAGAAGAACGAACGGGTCTGCAAGCTGGCCTTGGTGATGCCCAGCAGCACAGGGTTTCCGGTCGCGATCTTCTTGCCTTCTTCCTTCGCCTTCAGGTTCAGCGCGTCGAACTCGATCTTGTCGATCTGCTCGCCCGAGATCATGTCGGTCTCGCCCTGATCGGTGATCTCGACCTTCTGCAGCATCTGACGGACAATCACTTCGATGTGCTTGTCGTTGATGAGCACGCCCTGCAACCGGTAAACTTCCTGGATTTCGTTGACCAGATAGGCAGCGAGTTCCTCGATGCCCTTGATCGCCAGAATGTCGTGCGGCGCCGGATTGCCTTCGACGATGTAATCGCCCTTTTCGACGATGTCGCCGTCCTGCAGATGGATCTGCTTGCCCTTCGGAATGAGGTACTCGCGGGTCTCCTCATTCTTGTCGAGCGGCTCGATCGAGATGCGACGCTTGTTCTTGTAGTCGCGTCCAAAGCGGATGGTGCCGCCGATTTCCGCGATGATCGCCGCGTCCTTCGGCTTGCGCGCCTCGAACAGTTCGGCCACCCGCGGCAGACCGCCGGTGATGTCACGCGTCTTCGCGCTTTCCATCGAGACACGGGCAAGAATGTCACCCGAGGTCACCTTGGCATCGACGTCGACCGACAGAATGGCGTCGGGCGACAGCATGTAACGGGCATCGCCGCCACGTGCGAGCTTGAGGACCTTGCCGTCCTTGCCCTTGATGACGATGGCCGGACGCAGATCCGCACCGCCACGCGACGAACGCCAATCGGTAACGACGCGCTTGGCGATACCGGTCGACTCGTCGAGCGTTTCCGCAATCGACTGGCCGTCGACCAGGTCCTCGAACCCGATCGTGCCGTCGACTTCGGTCAGCAGCGGACGGGAATACGGATCCCATTCCGCGATGCGCTGGCCACGCTTGATCATGTCGCCGTTGGCCACGTGAACGCGAGCGCCGTACTGGATACGGTACGTCGCACGCTCGGTGCCATCGGCGTCAGAGATGGCGATGACCATGTTGCGCACCATTGCAACCATGTGGCCTTCGCCGTTCTTGGCGATGTTCTCGTTCTTGATCGTGATCTTGCCGTCGAAGTTCGACTCGATCACCGACTGCTCGTTGAGCTGCGCCGCACCGCCGATGTGGAAGGTACGCATCGTCAGCTGCGTACCGGGCTCGCCGATCGACTGCGCCGCGATGACGCCGACGGCCTCACCGTGGTTGACGGGCGTGCCGCGGGCCAGATCGCGGCCGTAGCAGGTGCCGCAGATGCCGTTGACCAGTTCGCAAGTCAGAGCCGAACGGATCTTCACTTCCTGGATGCCGGCCTGCTGGAGCAGATCGACGTCCTTCTCTTCCATCAGCGTGTTGCGCTTGATCAGCACCTTGTTGGTCGCGGGATCGCGAATGTCTTCGCAGGCCGAACGACCCAGGATACGCGACGCCAGCGATGCGACCACCGAACCGGAGTCGATGATGGCGCGCATCTTGATGCCGAGATTGGTGCCGCAATCGGTCTGCGTGATGATGCAGTCCTGCGCCACGTCGACGAGACGGCGGGTCAGATAGCCCGAGTTCGCGGTCTTCAACGCGGTGTCCGCGAGGCCCTTACGAGCGCCGTGGGTCGAGTTGAAGTATTCGAGAACCGACAGACCTTCCTTGAAGTTCGAGATGATCGGCGTTTCGATGATCTCGCCCGACGGCTTGGCCATCAGGCCGCGCATACCACCGAGCTGACGCATCTGGGCCGGCGAACCACGGGCACCGGAATGCGCCATCATGTAGATCGAGTTGATCTGGGCTTCTTCACCCGCCGCATTCCTCTTCACCGAGGAGATTTCTTTCATCATCTCCTTGGCGACTTCTTCACCCGCCTTCGACCAGGCGTCGACGACCTTGTTGTACTTCTCACCGTGGGTGATCAGGCCGTCATTGTACTGCTGTTCGAAGTCCTTCGCGAACGCACGGGTGGCGTCGACGATCTTCCACTTCGAACCCGGCACGACCATGTCGTCCTTGCCGAACGAGATGCCGGCCTTGAACGCGTTGTAGAAGCCGAGCGCCATGATGCGATCGCAGAAGATCACGGTCTCTTTCTGACCGCAGTGACGGTAGACCTGATCGATGACGCCCGAGATTTCCTTCTTGGTCATCAGCTTGTTGATGACGTCGAAAGGCATCTTCGGCGACTTCGGCAGAACCTGACCGAGCATCGCACGACCGGCAGTGGTTTCCACCATGCGCGTGACCGGCTTGCCGTCCGCATCGAGACCGGACCAGCTGTATTTGATCTTGGTGTGGAGGTGGATGACCTTCGCATGCAGCGCATGCTCGATCTCCGCCATCTCACGATACAGCTTGTTTTCGCCCGGGAGACCCGCACGCATGGTCGACAGGTAGTACAGACCCAGCACGATGTCCTGCGACGGCACGATGATCGGCTGACCGTTCGCAGGATGCAGGATGTTGTTGGTCGACATCATCAGGACGCGCGCTTCCAGCTGCGCTTCAAGCGACAGCGGAACGTGCACGGCCATCTGGTCGCCGTCGAAGTCGGCGTTGAAGGCCGAGCAGACCAGCGGATGCAGCTGGATCGCCTTGCCTTCGATCAGCACCGGCTCGAACGCCTGGATGCCCAGACGATGCAGCGTCGGCGCGCGGTTTAGCAGCACGGGATGCTCGCGAATGACCTCGTCGAGAATGTCCCAGACCTCGGGACGTTCTTTTTCAACGAGCTTCTTCGCCTGCTTCACCGTGGTGGACAGACCCTTGGCGTCGAGACGCGAATAGATGAACGGCTTGAACAGTTCGAGCGCCATCTTCTTCGGCAGGCCGCACTGATGCAAACGCAGTTCCGGACCGACGACGATGACCGAACGGCCCGAATAGTCGACGCGCTTGCCGAGCAGGTTCTGACGGAAACGACCCTGCTTGCCCTTCAGCATGTCGGCCAGCGACTTCAGCGGACGCTTGTTGGCGCCGGTGATGACACGGCCACGGCGGCCGTTGTCGAACAGTGCGTCGACGGCCTCCTGCAGCATGCGCTTTTCGTTGCGGATGATGATGTCCGGCGCGCGGAGCTCCATCAGACGCTTCAAGCGGTTGTTACGGTTGATGACGCGGCGATACAGATCGTTCAGATCCGACGTCGCGAAGCGGCCGCCATCGAGCGGCACCAGCGGACGCAGATCCGGCGGGATCACCGGCACCACCGTGAGGATCATCCATTCCGGCTTGTTGCCGGAATAGCGGAAGGCCTCGACGATCTTCAGGCGCTTGGCGAGCTTCTTGTGCTTGATGTCGGATTCGGTCTCCTTCATCTCGACGCGCAGCTGCTCGTCGAGCTTCTCGAGCTCCAGACCCTTCAACAGTTCACGGATCGCCTCGGCACCGATCATCGCGGTGAACGAGTCCTGGCCGTATTCGTCCTGCGCCTTCAGATACTCTTCTTCAGACAGCAGCTGACGGTCCTTGAGCGCGGTGAGACCCGGCTCGAGAACGACGTAGTATTCAAAGTACAGGATGCGCTCGAGATCCTTGAGCGTCATGTCCAGCAACTGGCCGATGCGCGACGGCAGCGACTTCAGGAACCAGATATGCGCAACCGGAGCGGCCAGTTCGATATGACCCATGCGCTCGCGTCTGACGCGCGACAAGGTCACTTCGACCGAGCACTTCTCGCAGATGATGCCCTTGTACTTCATGCGCTTGTACTTGCCGCACAAGCACTCGTAATCCTTGATGGGCCCGAAGATGCGGGCGCAGAACAGGCCGTCGCGCTCGGGCTTGAAGGTACGGTAATTGATGGTTTCCGGCTTCTTGATCTCGCCGTAGGACCACGACAGAATCTTCTCCGGGGACGCAATCGAGATCCGGATCTGGTCGAAGACCTGAGCCGGAGTCGTCGGATTGAAGAGATTCATAATTTCTTGGTTCATCGTCTTCTCCTCGCGTGCCGATCGCCATCAGCAGCAAATTCGAAATTCTTTAGAGCCACACACCCTGCCTCACGTCCCGGCTGGGTGCGGACGCCCGGCCATCAGGCCGGGCGTAACGCTTGTTCTTACTCGGCAGCTTCGGAGGTCGGCCCCGGCAGCTTGGAATTGTGCAGGTCGACGTTGAGGCCGAGCGAGCGCATTTCCTTGACCAGCACGTTGAACGATTCCGGGATACCGGCCTCGAACGTGTCGTCGCCGCGCACGATCGCCTCGTAGACCTTGGTACGGCCTGCGACGTCGTCCGACTTCACCGTCAGCATTTCCTGGAGCGTGTACGCCGCGCCGTAAGCCTCGAGCGCCCACACTTCCATTTCACCGAAGCGCTGACCGCCGAACTGCGCCTTACCACCCAGCGGCTGCTGCGTGACGAGCGAGTACGGACCGATCGAACGCGCGTGGATCTTGTCGTCCACGAGATGGTGAAGCTTGAGCATGTAGATGTAGCCCACGGTCACCTTGCGATCGAACTGGTCGCCGGTCCGGCCGTCATAGACGGTGGACTGACCGGATGCGTCGAAGCCAGCCATCTTCAACATCTCTTCGATGTCGGCTTCCTTCGCACCGTCGAACACCGGCGTCGCAATCGGCACGCCGGGCTTCAGGTTACGCGCCAGTTCAAGCAGCTCGGTGTCGTTCAGCGACTTGATGACTTCGTCTTCGCCGTAAACCTTCTTCAGGGTGTCGCGCAGCGGCTTCAGATCCTGCTTCTGGTAGTAGGCGTCGATGGTCTGACCGATCTTCTTGCCCATGCCTGCGCAGGCCCAGCCAAGATGCGTCTCCAAGATCTGACCGACGTTCATGCGCGATGGCACGCCGAGCGGGTTCAGCACGATGTCCGCATGCGTACCGTCTTCAAGGAACGGCATGTCTTCGATCGGAACGATCTTCGACACCACGCCCTTGTTGCCGTGACGTCCGGCCATCTTGTCGCCGGGCTGAATCTTGCGCTTCACCGCGACGAAGACCTTGACCATCTTCATCACGCCTGGCGGCAGTTCGTCGCCACGCTGCAACTTCTCGACCTTGTCGAGGAAGCGCTGTTCAAGGCCCTTCTTCGACTCGTCGTACTGCTTCCGCATCGCTTCGATTTCGGTCATCAGCTTGTCGTTTGCGGTGGCGAACATCCACCACTGCGACCGCGGATTCTCGTCGAGCACGGCGCGCGTGATCTTGCCGTCCTTCTTGAAGCCCTTCGGACCGGCGATGCCGACCTTGTTCTCCAGAAGATCAGCCAGACGGCCGTAGACGTTACGATCCAGGATGGCCTGTTCGTCGTCACGGTCCTTGGCGAGACGTTCGATTTCTTCCCGCTCGATCGCCAGAGCGCGCTCGTCCTTGTCGACGCCGTGCCGGTTGAACACGCGGACTTCGACGATCGTGCCCTGCACGCCCGGAGGCACGCGGAGCGAGGTGTCGCGAACGTCCGACGCCTTTTCACCGAAGATGGCGCGCAGAAGCTTTTCTTCCGGCGTCATCGGGCTTTCGCCCTTCGGCGTGATCTTGCCGACCAGGATGTCACCGGCGCGGACTTCGGCGCCGATATAGACGATGCCGGCTTCGTCGAGGTTCTTCAGCGCTTCTTCCGACACGTTCGGAATGTCGCGGGTGATTTCCTCAGGGCCGAGCTTGGTGTCGCGGGCCATCACTTCGAATTCCTCGATGTGGATCGAGGTGAAGACGTCTTCCTTCACGATCCGCTCCGAGAGGAGGATCGAGTCTTCGAAGTTGTAGCCATTCCACGGCATGAACGCGACGAGCACGTTACGGCCGAGTGCGAGTTCACCGAGATCGGTCGACGGACCGTCGGCAATGATGTCGCCCTTGCGAATGATGTCGCCAACCTTCACCAGCGGACGCTGGTTGATACAGGTCGACTGGTTCGAACGCTGGTACTTCATCAGGCGATAGATATCGACGCCCGACTTGGTCGGATCGAGATCTTCGGTCGCACGGATAACCACGCGAGTTGCGTCGATCTGGTCGATGACACCCGAACGGCGGGCAGCGATCGCAGCACCGGAGTCGCGGGCCACGACGGCTTCCATGCCGGTACCGACGAACGGCGCTTCAGCGCGCACCAGAGGCACAGCCTGACGCTGCATGTTCGAGCCCATCAGCGCGCGGTTGGCGTCGTCGTTCTCGAGGAACGGGATCAGCGCCGCAGCGACCGAAACGAGCTGCTTCGGCGACACGTCCATGTAGTCGACCTTGTCGGCCGGCAGCGGCAACACGTCACCGGCGTGACGGCAGATCACCATGTCTTCGGTGAACTTGCCCTTGGCGTCGAGCGACACGTTCGCCTGCGCGACCGAATAGCGGCCCTCTTCCATCGCGCTGAGGTACACGACCTCATCGGTGACGCGACCGTCCTTGACCTTGCGGTAAGGGGTCTCGACGAAGCCGTACTTGTTGACGCGCGCGAAGGTGGCGAGCGAGTTGATCAGACCGATGTTCGGGCCTTCCGGCGTCTCGATCGGGCAGATACGGCCGTAATGGGTCGGATGGACGTCGCGGACTTCGAAGCCGGCGCGCTCGCGGGTCAGACCGCCCGGTCCAAGCGCCGAGAGACGACGCTTGTGGGTGATTTCCGAGAGCGGGTTGGTCTGGTCCATGAACTGCGACAGCTGCGACGAACCGAAGAACTCGCGCACCGCGGCAGCCGCGGGCTTCGCGTTGATCAGGTCCTGCGGCATCACGGTGTCGATGTCGACGGACGACATACGTTCCTTGATGGCGCGTTCCATGCGCAGCAGGCCGACGCGATACTGATTTTCCATCAGCTCGCCCACCGAACGCACACGGCGGTTGCCGAGATGGTCGATGTCGTCGATTTCGCCCTTGCCGTCGCGCAGATCCACCAGCGTCTTGATGACGGCCAGGATGTCTTCCTTGCGCAGCGTGCGATGAGTGTCCGGCGCGTCGAGTTCGAGGCGCATGTTCATCTTCACGCGGCCCACGGCCGAGAGGTCGTAGCGCTCACTGTCGAAGAACAGCGACTGGAACATGTTCTGCGCGGATTCGAGCGTCGGCGGCTCGCCCGGACGCATCACGCGATAGATGTCGAACAGCGCGTCTTCACGCGTCAAGTTCTTGTCTGCCGAGAGCGTGTTGCGGATATAGGCACCGATGTTGACGTGGTCGATGTCGAGCAGCGGGAGTTCCTTGTAGCCCTCCTCGTTCAGCGCCTTCAGCGACTTCTCGGTGATCTCCTCGCCGGCTTCGGCGTAGATTTCACCGGTCTTCACGTTGACGAGGTCCTCGGCGAGATAGTTGCCGACCAACTCTTCATCGGTCAGACGCAGCGCCTTGAGGCCCTTCTCGGCGAGCTGACGGGCAGCGCGCACGGTGAGCTTCTTGCCGGCTTCGAGCACGACCTTGCCGGTGTCGGCATCGATCAGGTCGTTGACGGTGGAGTAGCCACGGAAACGGGTGGCATCGAACGGAACGCGCCAGCCTTCCTTGATCTTCTTGAACTGGATCTTCTTGTAGAACGTCGAGAGGATTTCCTCGCCGTCCAGACCCAGCGCAAACATCAGCGACGTCACCGGAATCTTGCGGCGACGGTCGATACGCGCGAACACGATGTCCTTGGCGTCGAATTCGATGTCGAGCCAGGAGCCGCGATACGGGATCACGCGGGCGGCGAACAGCAGCTTGCCCGACGAATGGGTCTTGCCCTTGTCGTGGTCGAAGAACACGCCCGGCGAACGATGCATCTGCGAAACGATGACGCGCTCGGTGCCGTTGACGACGAAGGTGCCGTTCATGGTCATGAGCGGGATATCGCCCATGTAGACGTCCTGCTCCTTGATGTCCTTGACGGACTTGGCGCCGGTTTCTTCGTCGATATCGAACACGATCAGGCGCAGCGTCACCTTCAGCGGCGCAGCATAGGTCATGCCGCGCTGGCGGCACTCATCAACGTCATATTTCGGCGGCTCGAATTCGTAGCGCACGAATTCCAGCATCGAGGTGCCCGAGAAATCCGAGATCGGAAACACCGAACGGAAAACAGCCTGCAGACCTTCGTCGAGGCGACCGCCGGTCGGCTCATCGACCATCAGGAACTGGTCGTAGGACGCCTTCTGAACCTCGATGAGGTTCGGCATCTCTGCGACTTCTTTAATATGACCGAAGAACTTGCGAACGCGCTTGCGACCTGTGAACGTCTGCTGACCCATCGTGGCCTCTCATTGCGTCGCCCGAAAGGGGCGAACCTTCCAGAGCGCGACTGCCATCGCCTCCGGGTTGAATTTCCAAGAACGCCCCGAATTCGGCGCTCAATATGAGGAACAAAATCCCCCTCCTGAGCATTTGAATCGCAGAACGCAAAACGACGTGCGCGATGCCCGACTGCATCTCGCCCGTCCAAACCGTCTAGCTACGGACCGAAAAGCCCGAAATTGCCTGTCTCCCAACGGCTTAACCAGAGGCGTCGCCGCTCCTGCTGTCAGACCGCGTTTTCGTGCTGCCGTCCCGATATGGGATGGCAATCATGGAGATTCGAGGGTGGTTCCCAGCGCATCCCCACACATTCCTGTGTAGTACATCGGGTTTCCGTTCGAAGAGCGGCTAAGAAAGCCGCTCTTCGATGGAACCCAAAGGGTCTTACTTGAGCTCGACCTTGGCGCCAGCCTTCTCGAGCTGAGCCTTGATCTTTTCGGCTTCGTCCTTGGCAACGCCTTCCTTGAGGGGCTTCGGCGCGCCTTCGACCAGGTCCTTGGCTTCCTTGAGGCCAAGACCCGTGATCGCACGGACTTCCTTGATGACTTCGATCTTCTTGTCGCCTGCGGCGGCGAGAACGACGGTGAAGTCGGTCTTTTCTTCAACTGCGGCGGCACCGGCACCAGCAGCCGGACCAGCAACTGCAACAGCAGCAGCAGCCGAAACGCCCCACTTTTCTTCGAGCATCTTGGCGAGGTCGGCAGCTTCGAGCACGGTCAGGCTCGAGAGATCGTCAACGATTTTCTGTAGGTCAGCCATTGTCTATTTCCTTAAGCGTATTTGGTTCGAACCAGGGTTTGAATGCGAAGGGCGTCAGGCCGCTTCGCTCTTTGAGGCATAAGCCTGAACAACACGCGCGAGCTTCGCCGCGGGAGCTGTCGAGAGCTGAGCGATCTTGGTCGCCGGCGCCACAAGGAGGCCGAGGATCTTCGCGCGCAGTTCGTCGAGCGAGGGCAGCGCGGCCAAGGCCTTGACGCTGTCGACGTTCAGGACGGTTTTACCCATCGAGCCGCCAAGGATGATGAACTTCTCGTTCGCCTTGGCAAATTCGACGGCAACCTTCGGTGCAGCTACCGGATCGTCCGAAGTGGCGATCACAGTCGGACCCTTCAACAGGGAACCGATGGCAGCAACATCCGTGCCTTCAAGAGCAATTTTGGCGAGACGGTTCTTCGAGACCTTCACCGAGGCGCCAGCCAGCTTCATCTGCGAACGCAGATTCTGCATCTGGGCAACGGTGAGGCCGGAATAATGGGCGACGACCGCAACGCTGGTGGTCTTGAAGACCCCGTTCAGCGCGTCGACCGCGTCCTTTTTAGCCGCTCTTTCCACAGCAAGCTCTCTCCGGTTGGCGGCCTCTATCGAGATAGGACCGCCGGGTTACACCCACCGCCCCACCTGAACCTGACCTCAACACACGTGCTCATTAAAACACGTGGTCCAAAGACACGTCGGGCGAGACGATATGATAGCCTGCCCTCCCGAACCTTCCTGGCGAACCAGCATTGGCGCGGGGTGTCGAGGTTCGAACCAAATACGCGTCATGTCGCACAAAACGACATTGGCGAAATCCAGTCTTCACCCGTCTATGCTGGCTGCATCAAGTTTTACGATTAAGCCGTTGATCGAACTCGCGTTCATCGCAGGCGCCAGCAGTCTCGGACAGGATTCAAGATCATCGATAAGCCATCATCTGACCTATTGGTGACCCCTGCCCGCTCTCCTCAAATCCGCGTCGCGCGTCCCATCCCCTTCGAGCAATCCGTACGGATAGCCTAAAAGGAAAAGTCTCCTGCGATGTGGGTTGTCGGAGTGCGAACACAGACGCGCCAGCTACCAGCCAGCCCGCCCGGAAACGGTTGTTTAACGAGTCTTTTTCGTGTTGCCAAGCGCGAAATGCCGATGTGGCATCTTTTCTGCAGGGGAACCTTTTGGGCGCCCGGAGCGCAAAAGTGGAACCGGCCGAGCCGGCTCCACTTCCCGTCTCTATATCACCCCTTCGGGCAGGCCGCTCCGGCATCGGCCCAGGCCTTGATCAGCTCACCGAACTGCTTCTGGGTACCCGGCGCCGGGGTCCGGTTGCCACCGGGATGCCAGCCCCAGCCAACCAGTTCGTCTTCGGCCATGTGCTTCACAAGCGCGGCCATGTCCTTGCCGCCATTGCGCTCCTTGTCCTTGATCTGGGTGCAGATCTGACCAAGCGTCTTGCCCTGCCAGGCCATCTCGGCCGGAGCCAGAGCCCACTTCGGATTGCCGGGGACGTTGGCGGCATCGAAGTTGTTCTCGTGGTGGCAGGTGGCGCAAGCAAGACCACCGGTCGCGCCCACACCGCCCTCGCCGCGCACGACCAGCGGAATATGCGGCCGCATGCGGTCGGTCTGGGTCGGACGCTCGGCGGCCGGATGGCAGTTCATGCAGCGCGGCGACTGGATGACCTTGCCGGCCTCCGTGAACAGCGCCGCCGCACGCTCGTTCTTGTTCTTGATCTTGGCGAAGGCCGAGACCGACTGCAGCTTGGTCGGATTGCTGACCGCCGCATCGGCCTCCTGGAAGCCCGGTTCCGCGAATGCGAGGAGGCCAGCCGCAAGGCCGCCGGCGACCAGCGCCAGCATCGAGGTCTTGAACAGCTTCATGCCGACGCTCCCGGCACGATCGGCAATTGCCGCGGCCTTCCCACACCAAGTTTGGCCATCGCATTGGCAACGGCAGGCCCCAGCGGGGGCACGCCGGGTTCGCCAACGCCTGTCGGCTTCTCGGTCGACTTCACGATGACCACTTCGATCTCCGGCATCTCGTTGATGCGCAGCGAACGATAGGTGTCGAAATTGCCGGACACCGGCGCGCCGGCATCCAGCGTCTGTTCCGCATAGAGGATGTGACCGAGGCCGAAGCCGATACCACCTTCCATCTGCGCGCGGATGATGTCGGGGTTCACAGCGACGCCGCAATCCACCGCGCACCACACCTTGTGCACCTTCGGACCGTCGTCGGTCATGGACAGTTCCACGACCTGCGCGACGAAGGTGTTGAAGCTCTCGACCACCGCAACGCCGCGCGCACGGCCTGCCGGCACCTTGTAGTTCTTCCAGTCGGCGAGTTCGGCGACGGCCTTCAGCGCGCCCGCATGGCGCGGTTTCTTGCTCAGGAGTTCGAGCCGGCCCTCGATCGGATCCTTGCCGGCGGCTTCCAGCAGTTCATCGACAAAGGCTTCGACGACATAACCGGTGTGGGTGTGCCCCACCGAGCGCCACCACAACACGGGCACGCCGACATCGACCTGATGCATGTCGCAGCGGAAGTTCTCGACGTCGTATGGGATTTCGTTCGAGCCTTCATAGGACGTCGGATCGAGGCCGTCCTTGAACATCATGGACTCGAAGAAGGAGCCCTTCATGATCGACTGCGAGACGATGGTATCGCTCCAGGCCTCGATCTTGCCGTCGCGCACCGCACCGCGCATGCGGTGGATGCAGTAAGGCCGATAATAGCCGCCGCGCATATCGTCCTCGCGCGTCCACACCAGCTTGACCGGTTTGCCCGGTCCGATCGCTTTGGCGACTTCGGCGAGCTCGATGGCCTGATGCGTGCTCTGCTGGGCGCGGCGGCCGAAGCTGCCGCCGGCAAGAAGAACGTCGATCTTCACCTTCTCGATCGGCAGCCCGAGCACCTTGGAGATCGCCATATGGTCAGGCGTCGGAAACTGGCAGCCGTAGCGCGCATAGGCGGTGTCGCCGTCCCATTTCAGATAGGCGTTGAGCGGCTCCATCGCGGCATGGGCCAGATACGGGAAGACATATTCAACCTCGATGACGCGGCCACCTTTGGCCATCGACTCTTCGAACTTGCCCTCGGCCTTTACGAGTTTGCCGGCCGTCTTCGACAGTCCGCGGAATTGCTGCAGCAGTTCGGCGCTGCCACGCTTCTCCGCCTTGCTGTCATCCCAGGTGATCTTCAGCGCATCGCGGCCCATCTTCGCGGGCCAGAAGCCCTTGGCGTAGACAGCGACACCGTTCGACACCTGCTTGACGTCGACGACACCCGCCACGGCCTTCGCAGCCGTCGCATCGAAGGACGCGACCTTGCCGCCGAATTTCGGCGAGCGCGCCACGACCACCGTGAGCATGTCCGGCTCGTTGATATCGAGCGTGTAGAATGCCTTGCCATTGGTCTTGTCGGCGCTGTCGAGGCGCTTCACGACGCCTTCCTTGCCGATCAACTTGAACTGCGACGGATCCTTCAGCTTCGGATCAGTCGGCACCGGCATGGCCATCGCCTTGTCGGCGAATTCGCCGAAGCGACCTTCATGGCCTGACGCATGCTTGATTACACCATTATCGACAGTGATCTCGCCTGCCGGCACCTGCCACGCATCGGCAGCAGCCGCGACCAGCATCTGGCGCGCGGCGGCGCCGACCTGGCGCATCTGGATGTAGGAATTGGCGATGGCCGTCGAGCCACCGGTGCCCTGCATGCCGAACGCCAGATTCTTGTAGAGCTGCGGATTCGACGGCGCGTGATCGGCACGCATCTGAGCCCAGTCCGCGTCGAGTTCTTCGGCGACCAAAGTCGCCATGCCGGTGAACGGCCCCTGCCCGAACTCGATGCCCTTGCACAGCACCGTGACGGTGTTGTCGGGCTTGATGATCAGGAACGTATTCGGCGCGATATTGACCTGTAGCTTTGCCGCCGCCTGCGCAAACAACTTGTCTGCGCGCGCAACATAGGCGCCAAGCACGAGACCAGCGCTGCCCTTGAGCAGCGTGCGACGGGAGAGTTTGGTGTCATGAACGGTCATGGCTCAACCCTCCAGCGATTTGGCGGCGCCATGAATGGCGGCGCGGATGCGGACATAGGTGGCGCAGCGGCAGATGTTGCCGTTCATCGCCAGGTCGATATCGTTGTCGGTGGGGGTCGGATTGATGCTGAGCAGCGCCGTGGCGCTCATCACCTGGCCGGATTGACAGTAGCCACATTGTGGCACGTCGAGCGCGACCCAGGCCGCCTGCACCGCCTTGGCTTCCTTGGAGTCGAGCCCTTCGATGGTGGTGATTTCGCTGGTGCCGATGGCCGAGACGGGCATCGAACAGGAGCGGACGGTCTGGCCGTCCACATAGACCGTGCAGGCGCCGCACTGCGCGACCCCGCAGCCATATTTGGTGCCGGTGAGACCGGCCCCGTCTCGAATTGCCCAGAGCAGAGGAGTGTTGGGATCGACGTCGACCTGACGGGCCTGACCGTTGATCTTGAGAGTGAACGCAGCCATCGCTGATGTCCTATGTCGTCGAATGTACGCCTACATTCGAGTTGTTCTAAACAACCGACGTCTACATCCGCATTGCGGAATAACCCATTCAATTATTTTTGTACCGGCCGGGAACGAAATTCGCTCTTGCGAAACGGTCCTGCAGACCAGTCGACGGCTTGTCAGAGGCGCCGCGACGCCTCGATGCCGCTCAGGATGAGATCGATTCCGGCGATAAAGTCCTTGCGGTCGTCGTGCCCCCGCAAATGTGCCGCCATACTGCGGGTGAATGCATAGGCGTCCGGATCGAGCTGAAACCAGGAGGTAGCGACCGCGTCCAGAAAGTCAGACCTGTCGATTCCTCGCATCCGGCCGAGCTGCCCGTTGGCCGCGTTCTGCGCACCGACGCCAAGGATGTAGTTCAGCAACGCACCCACCGTCGCCCACTGTTCCTCGTCGGGCACACCAAGGGCGCTCACCTGCCGCCCGATGCACTCGAGAATGCGCACCATGGGCAACTGCCCGGGAGCACGTGTGAGCGCCGAGCCAACCCACGGATGCGCGTCGATCGCGTCGAACATGTCCAGCGCGAGGGTGCGAATGATGGCCTGAGCCGTCGCGCCAATCAGAGGCGCCTTCATCGTGCGCGCGATGATGGCGTCGCAGGCGGCGGTCAGCAGCTCGCCCTTGTTGGAAACGTGCCAATAGATCGCGCCGGGGCCCGTGGCCAGCCGTTCCGACAGGGCGCGGAATGTCAGACCATCTTCCCCGCTGCCGTCCAGAATCGCGATCGACGCTTCGATGATGCGATCCCGCGTGAGCGAGTCTTCGCGTCGTGGGTTACTGCGAGTTTTCTTGGCCATGTCCCCACCTTGACATAAATGGAACACCGTTCCAATAGAATGGAATGCCGTTCCATTGAGGCCTTGGGGAATGTCCCGGGCCCGCCTGTGACTGCAAAGGTGGCGAGATGAATACTCATGTGGCGATTGTCGGCGCGGGGCTCGGCGGCCTGACGCTTGCCCGCGTGCTCCATGTTCACGGTATCGCAGCGACGATCTATGAAGCTGAAGCCTCGGCCGACTCGCGGGCACAAGGAGGCCTGCTCGATATTCACGAATACAACGGGCAGCTCGCACTCAAGGCTGCAGGATTGTTCGAAGCTTTCCGCGACATCGTCATCGTCGGTGCTGATGCCAAGCGGATACGCGACAAGGACGGCAAGCTGCTGTTTGACAGACCCGACATGGGTAACGGCAGTCGACCTGAGGTGGATCGAGGAGAATTGCGTCGGCTTCTGCTCGATTCTCTGCCCGCCGACACGATCCGTTGGGGACACAAACTTGCAGCGGCGTCTCCGCTCGGCGACGGGCGGCACGCATTGACTTTCTCCCATGGCTCAACGGTAACGACCGATCTCCTCATCGGTGCCGACGGAGCGTGGTCACGCGTTCGTCCGCTTCTTTCAACAGCAAAGCCGGCCTATGTCGGCACGTCATTCATCGAGACGTTTCTTTTCGACGCCGACACCTGTCACGAGGCCAGCGCGGAAGCGGTTGGCGGCGGCACGTTGATGGCGATTGCGCCGGGCCAGGGAATCTTTGCGCACCGACACGCCGATGGAACACTGCAAGGCTACGTGGCCCTGAACAGGCCGGAGGACTGGATCGCCCGCATCGACTTCTCGGACCGGACGAATGCCCTCGCCCGCATCGCCGCGGAATTCGACGACTGGGCTCCGGAGCTGACAGCGCTCATCACCAACAGCGAGGGCGCCCCTTTGCTTCGCCCGATCTATGCGCTGCCGATCGAACACCGATGGGATCGCGTAGCCGGCGTGACGCTGCTCGGCGATGCCGCGCACCTGATGTCACCATTCGCCGGCGAAGGCGCCAATCTCGCAATGTATGATGGCGCCGAACTCGGACGGGCACTTGCCGCCAATCCGGAAGACGTCGAAGCCGCGCTTGTCGCTTATGAAACGGAGCTCTTTCCCCGCAGCGCGTCTGTTGCCGCGGAGACCGACCGGAATCTGAAGCTGTTCTTCAACGACAACGCGCCTCAGAGCGTGGTTGACCTGTTCACCAGTTTCCAGATCACCGAATAGCTGCCCTAAACCGCCACCGCGTATGGCAGCCCCTTGCCCGCGTAAAACGCGTCGAGATTGGCAATGACGCAGTCCTGCATCGCCGTGTGCGAGTCGAGCGTGTGGCCGCCGATATGCGGCGTCAGCACGACATTCGGCAGCACGGTCAGCGCATCGGGTGCGTGCGGCTCCTTCTCGAACACGTCGAGGCCGGCGCCGGCGATGGTCTTGTCGGCCAGCGCCGCGGTCAGCGCGGCCTGATCGATCACCGAGCCGCGCGAGATGTTCACGACCACGCCATTGGCGCCGAGCTTCTTCAGCATCGCGGCATCGATGATGTGGTTGGTATCGGTGCCTGCCCGCACGGCGATCATCAGAACGTCGCACCATTCAACCAGCGCTTCGAGGCTGGGCTCATAGCGATACGGCACATCATGCTTGCTGCGGCTGTGATAGGCGACGTCACATTCGAAGGCCGCGACCCGCGACGCGATCTTGCGGCCGATCTCGCCCATGCCATAGACGCCCACTCTGCGGCCGGGATTGCCGGGCTGCGGCGACATCAGCGGCGACGGCTTGGCCGACGACCAGCCGCCTTCGCGCAGATACTGATCCGCGGGCAGCAGACGCCGCGTCACCGCGAGCATCAGCGTTAGTGCCAGATCGGCGACCGAGGCCGCGTTCGCGCCCGGGCTGTTGCCGACTACGATCTTGCGCTCGGCGGCGGCCTTGAAGTCGACGCCGTCATAGCCGGTGCCGTAGCAGATGATGGCGCCGAGCGCCGGCATCATGTCCATCACGTCTGCCTTGAGCACCTGACCGCCCGCGGTGATCAGCGCGCGCACGTCTTTCAGTTGGTCAGCAGAAAAGGTCTGCAGCGGTGGCTTGCCTGCGGCGTCTAGAAGGTCGAAGTGCTCGCCGATGCGCACCATCTGGGACTTCGGGAAACGCGAATAGATCAGAACCTTCTCGGCCATCGGGACATTCCTGCTGGGTGAAAGAGCGGAAGACAAAAGAAAGGGCGGAACCGGTTGCCCGATTCCGCCCTGGTTTCTTGCAAGCCTTATTCCGGCTTAGCCGAGCACGGTGCCCGTCTCAACCTTGACGCCGGGGCCCATGGTCGAAGATACGGCAACGCGCTGCAGATAGGTGCCCTTCGCGCCAGCCGGCTTCGCCTTGGAGACGGCATCGACCAGAGCCTTGATGTTTTCGACGAGCTTCTCTTCCGAGAAAGATGCCTTGCCGATACCAGCCTGCACGATGCCGGCCTTCTCGACGCGGAACTCGACCGAACCGCCCTTGGCACCCTTGACTGCGCCGGTGACGTCCATAGTCACGGTGCCGATCTTCGGGTTCGGCATCATGCCGCGCGGACCGAGCACCTTACCAAGGCGACCGACCAGCGGCATCATGTCGGGGGTTGCGATACAGCGATCGAAATCGATCTGACCGGCCTGGACCTTCTCGAACAGGTCTTCTGCACCGACGACGTCTGCACCGGCAGCCTTGGCTTCTTCAGCCTTCGGGCCACGGGCGAACACGCCGACGCGCAGGGTGCGGCCGGTGCCGTTCGGCAGGGTGACGACGCCACGGACCATCTGGTCGGCGTGACGCGGATCGACGCCGAGATTCAGCGAAATTTCGATGGTCTCATCGAACTTCGACTTGGCGCGTTCCTTGACCATCTTGATGGCCTCGGCGACCGGATAGAGCTTCTCGCGGTCGATGCCCTCACGGGCGTTCTTCAAACGTTTTCCAATTGCCATGACCGTTTACCCCGCGACCTCGACACCCATCGAACGGGCAGAGCCCTCAACCATCTTCATGGCCGATTCAATGGTGTCGCAATTCAGATCCTTCATCTTCGCTTCGGCGATCTCGCGCACCTGCGCTTTGGTCACCGCGCCGGCCTTGTCACGACCCGGCAGCTTGGAGCCGGAGGTGAGCTTGGCGGCCTTCTTGATGAAGAAGGACATCGGGGGGGTCTTGAGGGCGAAGGTGAACGAACGATCGGCGTAGATCGTGATCACCACCGGGATTGGGGTGTTCTTTTCTTCCTTCTGCGTCTGCGCGTTGAACGCTTTGCAGAATTCCATGATGTTCAAACCGCGCTGACCAAGCGCGGGACCGATCGGGGGCGAAGGGTTCGCCGCACCGGCCGGCACCTGAAGCTTCAGGTATCCGGTCACTTTCTTTGCCATGTGTCACTCCTGTTGTGCCGGTCATCGACCGGCTGTTTCAGGTTTCGTGGTTCGGTCGACAAGCGGTTGGCAACCGCCCTCTTCCTCCCACGGCCTTGGAAACGCGAGGCGAACCTCGCGCTATTGCAATCAGACCTTTTCGACCTGACCGAATTCCAGTTCGACCGGCGTGGCACGGCCGAAGATCGACACTGCGACCTTCACGCGCGAGCGTGCCTCGTCGATTTCCTCGACGACGCCGGAGAACGACGCGAACGGGCCATCGGCCACCTTCACGTTCTCGCCGATCTCGAACGACACCGACGCCTTCGGGCGCTCCACGCCTTCCTGCACCTGGTGCAGAATGCGCATGGCTTCGGCTTCCGAAATCGGCATCGGCTTGTTTTCCGCGCCGAGGAAGCCCGTGACCTTCGGGGTGTTCTTGATCAGATGAAACGCTTCGTCGGTGAGCTGCATCTTCACCAGCACATAGCCGGGGAAGAACTTGCGCTCGGCGTCCATCTTGCGGCCGCGGCGCACTTCCGTGACCTTCTCGACCGGAACCAGAATCTGTTCGAACAGGTCTTCCAGGCCACGCTGCTTGGCCTGTTCCTTGATCGACTCCATCACCTTCTTTTCGAAATTCGAATAGGCGTGAACGATGTACCAGCGCATGCTCATAATTCTGTTCCGTCAGTGCATCGTGAGCAAAAAGGCGACGAGGTAGCGAATGATCTGATCCGCCGCAAAAAAGAAGATCGACGACAACGCCACCATGACGAACACCATGATGGTCGTGATGGTCGTCTCGCGACGCGAGGGCCACGTGACCTTGTTGGTCTCGGTGCGCACTTCCTGCAGGAATTTGAACGGGCTGAACGCCATCGTTATATGATCCGCATCCGTCGTGAGACGATTGAATTGATTTCAGGAATCCGAACAGCCCTCTTTGCGCCCAACCCTTTTTCAAGGATGAGCCGCCAAGCGGGCTCGTTCGTTCGGGAATTTGCCGCGTCGGATATCCGGTCACCGGGCCGACAGCGAGTGCAGCTTCCTACTTCGGACCGGGCCAAAGGTCAAGGTATCCGGGCCGGACAGACGGGGTCCCCGCCCGCCCCTGATACCACCCCGATCAGCGCCCGCCCACCCCCAGCGACGGCTTGCCAACCGCCGCCCGGACGTGCCGGACCACGTGATCGGCCACGATGGCGTGGCCCTCCGCGGTCGGGTGCACGGCGCCGCTATACATGGCCGCATAGACCGGCTGCAGGATGTCGAACTGGGTAAAGCCCACTGCATGCACGTTTGCGGTCAGAAACGCGTCATTCGGGGTGCGGAACAGGCGCCAGCGCGACGCATAGGGCAGATAGGCGGCCGGCGAATACGGCGTGAACTCCTCCTTGCCGATCCAGCGCCGCGGCATCGCCATCGCCTCGCCGTCCGCCTGCGGCCGCTTCGGATCGCGCGCACAGAGCCCGCGCTTGGTGAATTCGCTCTGGTGATCGGTGATGAGCTGGAAGCCGGTTCCGGCGCCGGTGGCTAGCGCCGGGCAGCCGCCTGATCGACCGTTGGTGATGCAGGCGGTCCGGGTGAAGAAATCGTTGAGAAAGCTCACCGTCTCTGCCAGCCGCTCACGCGAAAGCACCAGTTTTTTGTGGACGTCGAGGCCGAGCGTCGGCTGCGTGCCACACAAGGCGCCCGTCTCGTCGAACTGAATCGGCTCGTAAGCCGTCTGCAGCACCTTCGCGGGCGCCACGCCAAAGCCGTCGCGCAAGGCATCGCGCAGCGCCACCATGCGCTCGTCTAGCTGCTCCATGTAGGCGCGCGACACAGCAGGCGAGAACCGGATCTGCTTGCCGAGCAGGTTCGCGATGGGCGCGAGATCGCCGGCGGATTCGGTCATCGCATAGACCATCAGCGGCGAGAAGCCGACATCGTTGCCGCCGATCGACAGCAGCAGTGTGTCGATCGGACGCTTGCGCTCATTCGGCGCACACCAGGATTTTGTCACTGGCATATTGGCGACCTGCACGCTGCCGCTGGCATAGGTCGGCAAGTTATAGGTCGCTCGCTGCGTCCGGCCCGCGGGGCTTTTGCAGATCAGATCGGCGAGTTGATCGAGCTGGGAACGCACCATCGCGTTGCCGGCGCCCTCGCGCGCCTTCTTCTCGAGGAACAGACCTTCGGTCACCTCGGAGCCGGTACAGGCCAGGCTGACCAGCGTGACCGACCGGTGCGGATTTTCCAAACTGAGTTGCAGCCCGACGCGAAACGGATAGCCGTATTGCGAGCGGTGGCAATCGGGGCTGAGCCAGCGTGGATTGGCGGCGTTGAAAGCCTTGTCGAACTGCGCGGACGCGAGCGGGAAATAAAGCTCCTGCTCCTCGTCGGCGAGCTTGCGCCGCGGCAGGTTTTTGTAGTCGAAACTTCCCACCGGTGCAGCGGGGGTCAATTTCTGCAGCGACTTGGCGGTGCTGCGTGTCGCCATCTCCTCGCGCATCAGGGTCGGATCGTAGACCATCTCGCGGACGGCGCTGAATGTCACCGGAACGTCAGGATTGCTCTCGCCCGAGGCAAAGGAATCGCCGAGCGCAACAATGAACAGATCTTCGACGACTACCTGCGGGTCGTTCAATGTACGACCGTCGGGCAATTTGACCTGGACCGATGCACCGGACAGGCTGCGATCGACGGCATAAGGCAGGCGCGTGATCTTGAGCGGCGTCGCGCAGGATTGCGTCGTGGTCTCGGTCCTGCTGCCCGGCCGCCGCGGCGTCCAGCTCCAGACGCAATCATACGCGCCAGCTTCGGCAATGCGCTCGGGCGACAGCCGGATCAACACCGTATGCGCATCCGGCAGCACGTAATCTTCCTTGGCCGTGCCCCACGAATAACGCCGGTCGCAACTCGCGAGATAGCGGCCCTGCCGACTGTCGTAGCAGACGGCGTCGATGGTCTGCGACGCCCAGCCGAGACGCGAGCGATCGTAGCGCGCCCGCGCGGTGTCTGCGCAACTGGTCGGGCTGGTCATGTCGCGGCAATCGGGATCGTTCAGCCGCCGCTCGGTGCGCCACACCACATCGGCGGGCGGCAGCACCATCTCGTTGCGCGCAGCGGGATAGCCGCGCTCATACATCGCGAAGGATGCGGCATTCTTGAAGAAGCGAAATGGACTTTCCACCTGCCAGAGCAGATCGGCGGCGTGAGCACCATGTCCAAAGGACGACAACAGCAACGTCGTGGCCCCCACGACGAACGTCACAAGTAATTTCATTCTCGACTTCCGGCTGAATTCCCAACGGGTGTGTCGCGCGCGCGGCAAGCCAGGTTCATCGCCGCGACCGCACGCCGCAGGGACGCAGCGCAACGGAAACGCGGGGAGCAGCACGATCGCGCATGATTGGCAAAGCCGATGTCGGACATGGCCATCAGCCCATTAAGCCAATTGCCCCGCGGATCGTCAGATTCCATTAACCCCGCGGCCAGACTAAAACGCGAGAAGCTACCCAGGTACTCCAGTAAGTGGATGTATTAGCAGACCTAAATGTTTTGATCGGCAGATTGCTTGTTTGATCGGCAATGCGACGGGCATCAGCGAATGACCAGCATCACCACCCTGTCCGAGGGAACCGACGCCTCCACGAGGGACCTCCGCAAGGATTCGGTATTGCGGATCGCGCGGCGGCGAACCGCCTATATCGCGCAGGCGTCGAGCTATCTGATCGATGCGACGATCCTGCTGCTTTACGCCGTGATCGGCGTGACCACCGTGGCGACGGGGGTCGTGTATCTGGCCATCAGGCTCGCCGTGGTCGGCATTGCTGCCTATCTCTCGGAGATCCAGGTCAACGACCGTTTCAAGGACCCGTACCTCACGGTCCCTCTCTCCATCGTCAGCATCATCGTCCAGATCGGCGCGATCTATCTCGTGCCGCAGATCGGCTTCTACTTCATCTCCATCATTTTCGTCGTGCTCGGCTTCGCCGCACTCCGCATGAGTGCGCGCCAGACCGGCATCGTCTGGTCCACTGCAACGCTGGGCCTCGCACTGCTTTTCCTGATGACCGACAAGCCGATCAGCATTCCCATGGCAACCGCGACCGAGCGCGCTCTGGCGCTGGCCTGTTTCGTCAGCGCACTTGGCCGCTGTGCCAGCGCCGGCCTCTACGGCAGCTCGATGCGCGAACTGCTGTATCGTCGCAGCAACGACCTCGCGGCCGCCAATGCGCGGATCGAGGAACTCGCCCAGCTGGACGAACTCACCGGCGCATTGAACCGGCGCTACATCATGAAGTGCCTGAACGACGAGATCGCCAAGGCCCAGCGCAACGCCACAACCTGCTGCATCGCGATCATCGACCTCGATCACTTCAAGAAGATCAACGACTGCTTCGGTCATCCCGTCGGCGACGAAGTGCTGCGCGCCTTTGCCATCTCGGTCTTCGCGAATATCCGCACCATCGACAGGTTCGGCCGTCAGGGCGGCGAGGAGTTTCTGCTGATCCTGCCGGACACCGACATTGATCTTGCGATCCAGACGCTGGATCGATTGCGCGGCCTGATCACGGAACTGAACTGGTCAGCGATTGCGCAGAATCTGACTCTGACGATATCCGCCGGGATCAGTGCCATCAGGCCCAATGATACGCCGGAAGACATTTTGGCGCGCGCCGACCTTGCGCTCTACAGAGCCAAGGATACCGGCCGCGACCGCGTGGTGGCAGCGCCGCAAAAGCGGCAGTTCAGCTGACCGGCAACAGGAGGCTCGCCTGAAAAAGCGCCTCGAGGCCATAATTTATTGATATTTCAAATACTTAAAATGGCAGGGGCGGTAGGGCTCGAACCTACGACAACCGGTTTTGGAGACCGGTACTCTACCAACTGAGCTACACCCCTACAGGAAAACGGCGCGCCGTCATTTCCGCGCCGTTTGAAGCATATGCGACGCCTGATTTGCAAGAGGCGAAGCGCCCCCTCCGAAATCAAATCCCGCCGGAATCAAAACGGCGGGCAAGGGAACAAGCCCCTGCCCGCCGCCTGTATCGATTACTCGATGATCGAGGCCACCACGCCTGCACCGACGGTGCGGCCGCCTTCACGGATGGCGAAGCGCAGCTTCTCTTCCATCGCGATCGGCACGATCAGGTGCACTTCCATGGCGATGTTGTCGCCCGGCATCACCATTTCGGTGCCTTCCGGCAGATGCACCACACCGGTCACGTCGGTGGTGCGGAAGTAGAACTGCGGACGGTAGTTGGTGAAGAACGGCGTGTGACGGCCACCCTCTTCCTTGGTCAGAATGTAGGCCTCGGCCTTGAACTTGGTGTGCGGCTTCACCGAACCCGGCTTGCACAGCACCTGGCCGCGCTCGACGTCTTCACGCTTGGTGCCGCGCAGCAGCGCGCCGATGTTGTCGCCGGCCTGGCCCTGATCGAGCAGCTTGCGGAACATTTCAACGCCGGTGCAGATCGTCTTCTGCGTGGCGCGGATGCCGACGATTTCGATTTCCTCGCCGACCTTGACGATGCCGCGCTCGACGCGGCCGGTCACGACCGTACCACGGCCCGAGATCGAGAACACGTCTTCCACCGGCATCAGGAACGGCTGATCAACCGGACGCTCCGGCTGCGGGATGTAGCTGTCGACGTTCTTCATCAGTTCGAGAATGGCGTCGTGGCCGAGCTTAACGTCCGAGTTTTCGAGAGCGGCTAGTGCCGAACCCTTGACGATCGGAATGTCGTCGCCCGGGAAGTCGTACTTCGAGAGCAGTTCGCGGACTTCCATTTCCACGAGCTCGAGCAGCTCCGGATCGTCGACCATGTCGCACTTGTTCAGGAACACGACCAGCGCCGGAACGCCGACCTGGCGCGCGAGCAGGATGTGCTCGCGGGTCTGCGGCATCGGGCCGTCGGCAGCCGACACGACCAGGATCGCGCCGTCCATCTGCGCGGCACCCGTGATCATGTTCTTCACATAGTCGGCGTGGCCGGGGCAATCGACGTGGGCGTAGTGGCGGTTGGCGGTCTCGTATTCGACGTGCGCGGTCGAAATGGTGATGCCGCGGGCCTTTTCCTCGGGCGCCTTGTCGATCTGGTCGTAAGCGGTGAACGTCGCACCACCCGACTCTGCCAGCACCTTCGTGATCGCCGCCGTCAGCGACGTCTTGCCGTGGTCAACGTGACCGATCGTACCAATATTGCAGTGCGGCTTGTTACGTTCAAATTTTGCTTTGGCCATAGATCCACCTGTTAAGCCACGCCCGTGCGCAGCACCAAACCGGCGGCTGGTTACAAGGGAAAACGGCCCTGTTCAAGCCCGAACTTCTGGGCCAAGCTCGTCCAACCATGCCGGCGAGCCCCCTATGTAAGCCGGCAAATGACAAGATCAATCAAAGCACTATCGGGAGCCCCCATGAACGCCCAAACTGCCGCAAAACACGCCATTTCCCTCGAGACCCCCGAGCTGCCGCAGGCCCGGCCGGAAACGCTGGGATTGTCATCAAACCGTCTTCAAATCATGTCGGACGCGTTCAAGCGCGAGATCGACAAGGGCACCACGCCGGGCGTCACCATGCTGGTCTCCCGCCGCGGCCAGATCGGCTATTTCGAGGCCTTCGGCAAGCAGACGCCGGACGGCGCGACCGCGATGTCGCGCGATAGCCTGTTCCGCATTTTCTCCATGACCAAGCCGATCGTCTCGCTGAGCATCATGCAGCTGGTCGAGAACGGCCATATCCTGCTGAACGACCCGCTGGCGAAATACATCCCCGAATTCGCCGACACCAAGGTCGGCGTCGAGCGCAACGGCGCGCTTGAACTGGCGCTGCCGCTGCGCCCGATCACGATCCAGGACCTGCTGCGCCACACGTCGGGCATCTCTTATGAGATCACCGGCAACGGCATGGTGCAGCGGATGTACCAGAAGTCGAATCTGCGCAATCGCGACATCACCAATGAAGAACATGCGAAGATCGTCGCGGGCCTGCCGCTGATCTGCCAGCCCGGCTCTGAATGGAATTACAGCCGCTCCACCGACATTCTCGGCCGCGTCATCGAGGTCGTGTCCGGCAAGTCGCTCGGCTCCTATCTCACCGACAACATTCTGGCACCGCTGCAGATGGCCGAGACCGGCTTCCACACCGCGGCATCCAACAAGGATCGCATCGCGCACCCCTTCCCCACCGATCCCTGGACCGGCGAGAAAGTCGCGTTGTTCGATCCCCTGGAAATCCCGAAGATGGAATCCGGCGGCGGCGGCCTCGTATCAAAGACCATGGACTATGCCCGCTTCTGCCAGATGTTGCTCAATGGTGGCACGCTGGACGGCAACCGCGTGATCGGCAGACGCACGCTGCACCTGATGGCGTCCAATCACCTCAGCCCCAACGTGAAGCTCGAGACACATCTCGTGCCGCCCGGCCACAGCTTCGGCCTCGGCTTCGCCGTGCGCACGGACGAGGGTCACGCGCCCTATGCGGGATCGAAAGGCCAGTTCTTCTGGAGCGGCGTCGCCGGCACGTTCTTCTGGATTGATCCGCAGGAAGAACTGTTCGCGGTGTTCATGTCGCAAGGACCCGGCCAGCGGGAATATTTCAGGACGCTGATCCGGAGCCTGGTTTACGCCGCGGTGGAGTAACCAGAACTCGTCATTCCGGGATGAGCGTAAGTCGGCATAGCCGACTGAAGCTCAGACCCGGAATCCCGACATGGCCTGGCGCTGTCGGAGACTCCCATGTCGAGGTTCCCCGCCACTCCAAGTGGAGTGGCTGAGGTTCGTGGCCGCCGCCTTCGGCGACGTCCTCGCCCCGGAACGACGAGATTGATCTCAGCTAATCGTCGCGCCGCCGTCGATCACCATCGTCTGCCCGGTCATGAAATTCCCGGCTGCCGATCCCAGGAACACCGCGGCGCCCGCGATCTCATCGGGGATGCCAATGCGCAGCAGCGGCGAGCGTGCGGTGGAGGCCTTGAGGTTCTCCGGATTGTCCCACAGCGCCTTGGCAAAGTCGGTCTTGATGAGGCCCGGCGCGATGCAGTTCACACGAACATTGAACTTGCCGTATTCGCAGGCGAGATTGCGCGCGAGCTGCATGTCAGCCGCTTTCGAGATCGCATAGGCACCCAGGATCGTCGAGCCTTTCAACCCGCCGATCGACGACACGATGATCACCGAGCCGTCCTTGCGTTCAATCATGTCGGGCACGACCATGCTGGTCAGCCAGTTGTTGGCGACGATGTTGTTGTCGAGAATCTTGCGGAACTGATCGTCGGAAATGCCCGCCAGCGGCCCGTAATACGGATTCGACGCAGCGTTACACACCAGCACGTCGATCTTGCCGAAAGCCTTCTTGCTTTCATCGACCAGGTTCTGCAGGTTTTCCTTGCTGGAGATATTCGCAGCAATCGCCACCGCAGTCCCCTTGCCGAACTGCGCGTTGATCTCCTTCGCCACCTCGTCGCAGACATCCTGCTTGCGCGACGAGATCACCACCTTGGCGCCGTGCTCCGCCATGCGCTCGGCAATGGCGCGGCCGATGCCACGCGTCGAGCCGGTGATGACGGCGACTTTTCCGGTCATGTCGAACAGGTTCATGTTTCTCTCCCCTTGATCCGGCATATGCCGGTTTGTTTTTGATTTATGCGAGTTTCGTCGGCGTCACTTCCGGCCCCGCCGGCTGATGCATCGCTGCATGCGACGGATCGGCGATCCAGGGCTGCTGGTTGACCATCGGAATGCGCCAGCCGCTGTGGCCGTCGCTGGCGAGATGATCGAGCCGCGTGACCGAGCAATTGTCGATGGTGAAAGCGAGGCCACGATCCGGCTGATCGTTGAGCGCGAGGCCGATCGCCGCCTTGATCGTGCCGCCATGCGCCACTGCAATGATATCCTTGCCAGCGTGCTCGACATTGATGCGTTCGATGCCACGGCGCACACGGTTGTAGAGGTCCATGAAACTTTCGCCATTCGGCGATGGCTCGTCGATCGGCGCAAACCAGTAACTGCCGACATTGATCGGACGGCTGGCGAAGAACGCGGCGCGGTTCATGCCCTGCCAGTCGCCGAGATGCTGTTCGGCGAAATCCGCTTCATGCGGCATCGCGTCGGGCTTCGGAAATCCTGCGGCCCAGATCGCACTCGCCGTCTGATGCGTACGTTTCAGATTGCTGGCGACCCAGACGGCATTACGTGGAAGGATCTTGCCGACCGCATCGAACACCACGCGGTCGCTGCAGTCGCAGTCCATGTCCTTCTGGCCGTAGATATTGCCGCCGTCACTCCGCACCGGCGCGTGTCGCACCCACCACCACCGCGTCGCCGTCACACCTTGAGGGACTGTATGCTGCGCCACGAACGGTTTCTCGGCGTTGGACATCGTGACCACCCTTCAATACTGTTTCATCCGTCCTACGTCAGAGCGCGAAGCGCCTCAAGCATCTTCGCAGCTTGGCACGCATCATTGAATTCCATATGGCGGCACGCCGCACAAAAAACATACAGGGAGAGAGTTATGGGCCGCCTCGCAGGCAAATCCGTCATCATCACCGGCGCAGGCAGCGGCATCGGCCGCGCCGCAGCGCAACTGTTCTCGCTGGAAGGCGCGAAGCTCATCATCGTCGACCGCAGCGAGAGCGTGCATGAGACCGCCAAACTTGTGAGCGATGCCGGCGGCACCATTGAAGCGATCACGGCGGATGCCGGTTCCGAGAGCGATGTGAAAGCCTATGTCGAAAAGGCACTGTCAAAATACGGCAAGCTCGATGCGATCTGGGCCAATGCCGGCGTATCGGGCGGCCTCGTGCCGCTGCTCGAACAGACCGTCGAGCAATGGCAGGAGATCCTGCGCATCAATCTGATCGGGCCGTTTCTCGCGATCAAACATTCCATGCCGCATATGGTGAAACAGGGCCATGGCTCCATCGTTCTCACCGCCTCTGTCGCAGGCCTGAAGTCCGGCGCCTCCGGCCATCCCTATGCGTCGAGCAAGGCCGGCGTCATCAGCCTGGTGCAGACCACGGCCTATTCACTCTCCGGCACCGGCGTGCGCATCAATGCCGTATGCCCCGGCCTGATCGAGACCGGCATGACCAAGCCGATCTTCGACAATGCCAAGGAACGCGGCACACAGGGCAAGATCGGCCAGCTCAATCCGCTGAAGCGCGCCGGCCAGCCGCATGAACTCGCGGCGATGGGATTGTTTCTGGCGAGCGACGAAGCGTCCTATGTGAACGGCCAGGCGATCCCGGTGGACGGCGGCCTCACAGCGTCGATGCCCTATGCGGGCAAGCCGATCTAAGACAGGACGCTATAGCGCGGCGTGATCGCCGCGCTATACGCCATCCGGCGGAGCGTTCGATGAATTCGTCGCCAGCAAACGGTCGCGCACGCGCTCGCGGTGGAACGTGTAGATGCCGGACAGTACGATCACGCTCGCGCCGAGCACCATCATGGCGTCGGGCACGTCACCGAAGACCAGATAGCCCAGCAGCATCGCGTAGAGCATCTGCGAATAGCGCATCGGCGCGACCGACGAGACGTCGCCGACGCGCAGCGCGAGGATGACGCACTGGAATCCGATCAGCGTCATCACGGCCGCCAGCGCAAGGAGGGCGAGCAGATGAACGGATGGCACGCTCCAGTCCCCGTGCAGCAGGGTGAACACTGCGCCTGCCAGGGTCACCGCAACGGCGGTGAGAAAGGTCACGAACAGCGTGGGAATCTCGGCCGGGATGCGTTTGGTGACGAGATCGCGCGTGGCGTAGAACAACACCGATAGCAGCGCCACCAAAGTGAACTGGCTGAACCCCTCGGCACCCGGCCGCACGATGATCAGCACGCCAATGAAGCCCGCGGCAATCGCCAGCCATCGCCGCCACCCCACCGGTTCGCCCAGGATCAGCACGGCGCCGCAGGTCATCACCAGCGGCAGCGATTGAACGATGGCGGTCACATTGGCGAGCGGTAGCGCGCTGACCGCGACCAGGAACAGCGCCGAGCCGCCGATCTCCCCGGAGATGCGCAGCGCCACTGACGGCACGAACAGCAGCCGCAGCGGCCGCAGCGCGCCCTGATGCGCCGCCAGCGCACCGATCATGACGCTGGCAAACAGCCCGCGCAGCATCATGACCTGGCTGAAATGCATCTGCACGGTGAGGAATTTGGCAATGGCGTCGTTGATGCTGAAAGTAGCCATGGAGACAGCCATCAGCAGGCTGCCGCGCAGATTGGGAGAGAGAGGCAAGACAATCCTGGGTGAGTTACGGTCAGAGCAGACAGACTCTGAACAGAGCAAGACTCAGGCCAAATGATTGCGCGTCATCTGCACCAAAACGGACAAGCGAGCCAGATGGCTCACGCGTCCCTGCCATTCACTGCGCGCTGGCCTGATGGCCCGGCGCCAAGCCTACAACCCATCCGGCGGCATGCTCGGCGCACTGGCCGCCGGCAACCGGTTGCGAACACGCTCGCGATGGAACGCATAAAGACCGGACAGCACGATCACCGACGCGCCGAGAACCATCGGGCCGTCGGGCACATCACCGAACACGAGGTAGCCAAGCAACATGGCCCACAGCAGTTGCGAGTACCGGAACGGCGCAACAGCGGAGATATCGCCGGCGCGCAGCGCCAGGATCACGCACTGATATCCAATCAGCACCAGCACAGCAGCGAGCGCCAGCAGGCCGAGCGACCGGTTCGAGGGTGGCGTCCAGCCGCCCAGCGGAACGAGCAGGATGGCGCCAACGATCGTCACAACGATGGTCGTCAACAACGTGACGAACAGTGAAGGGATTTCGGTCGGAATGCGCTTGGTCGCGAGATCGCGCACGGTACAGAACGCGACCGACAACAGCGCCAGCAGCGAAAACTGGTTGAATCCCTCCACGCCGGGCCGGACCACAATGAGAACGCCGACGAAGCCCGCGGCGATCGCCAGCCAGCGTCGCCAGCCCACCTGCTCACCGAAGATAAGTGCCGCACCGAGCGTGATCGCGAGTGGCAGCGATTGAAAGATCGACGATACGTTCGCAAGGGGTAGATGTGCGAGCGACGCCAGAAAAGTCACGGTGCCGCCGATCTCGCCGAATACGCGCAGCGCCACAGACGGTACGAACAGGATGCGCAGCGGACGCAGTGCCTTCTGCTGGGTGGCGAGCGCGCCGATCAGCACGACAGCGAACAAACCGCGCACCAGCATCACCTGGCCGAAGTTCATGTGCAGCGTCAGGAATTTCGTGAGGGCGTCGTTGAGGCTGAAGCCGGCCATGGCCGTGGCCATCAGCACGCTGCCGCGAAGATTGGGAGAGAGAGGCAAGTGCGTTTCCAGGTCGATCGACGCAGCAGCACTTGCTGCGGCCGGCCCTCTTAGCGGGGCATCTCTGAAGCGATCATGAAAGAGGCGCGATCCCCAGTCGGTCGCGCCTCCTATGGTCTATTTCGCGCCGGCGAGCTGCGCATATTTCCACGACGCCTGCGCCAGCGGCACGGTGCGCTTGGCAGACTCCATCGCCTTAGCGGACGACGCGGTGCCATCGCGAACACGGCCGGCAATACCCTGCAGAATGCCGGTGAGCCGGAACAGGTTGTAGCAATAGTACCAGTTCAGATCCGGCACGCTCTTGCGGCCGGCCTTGTCGCAATAGATCCTGGCGGCCTCATCCATGGTCGGGATGTTGAGCGCCTTGAAGTCGAGCCCGTCGAGGCCCGGCATGATCCACTGCATCAAAAGATAAGTGAAGTCGGCCATCGGATCGCCCAATGTCGACAGCTCCCAGTCGAGCACCGCCTGCACCTTCGGCTGCGTCGTATGGAACACCATGTTGTCGATGCGGTAGTCGCCATGCACCACCGACACCCGCTCCTGCTCCGGAACGGAGGTCGGCAGCCATTCGATCAGCCGCTCCATTTCCGGAATGAGCTGCGTCTCGGAGGCGCGATACTGCTTGGTCCAGCGATCGACCTGACGGGAAAAGTAATTGCCGGGACGACCGAAATCGCCGAGCCCGATTTTCTCGGGATCGTAGCTGTGCAGTTGCGCCAGCGTCTCGATCTTCGCGGTGAAGATCGCGCGGCGATCTTCCTTCGGCACCGTTGGCAGCGCCGGGTCCCAGAAGATCCGGCCGTCTTCCATCGACATGATGTAGAACGCCGAACCGATGACATTGTCATCGGTGCAGAGTGCGTAGGCCTTGGCGACCGGGAAGCCCTGCTTGCCCAATGCCGCGATCACCTTGTATTCGCGATCGACGGCGTGCGCCGATGGCAGAAGCTTGCCGAACGGCTTGCGCCGCATCACGTAGGACTGCTTCGGCGTATTCAGCCGATAGGTCGGGTTGCTTTGTCCGCCCTTGAACTGCAGGACAGTCAGCGGTCCCTCATAGCCTTCCACATGCTCGCGCATCCAGGCCTCGAGGCTCATCTCGTCGAAGCGATGCCGCTCCTCGACTGGCCTCGTGCCGTTATACTCGTCGTCGCGCTTCACACCATCGGTCACGTCAGTCTCCGCTTAGCGTTTCTTAGTGCTTCGACTCATTGGCATACTTGCGCAGTTCGAGCCGCGCAATGGCACGGTTGTGCACCTCGTCCGGACCGTCGGCGAGACGCATGGTGCGCATCGACGCATAGTCACGGGCGAGACCCGCATCGTCGGACACGCCGGCGGCGCCGTAAGCCTGGATCGCATTGTCGATGATCTTCAGCGCCATATTCGGGCCGGAGACCTTGATCATCGCGATTTCGAGCTGGGCGGTCTTGTTGCCGACCTTGTCCATCATGTCGGCGGCCTTGAGGCAGAGCAGACGGTTCATCTCGATATCGGTGCGGGCTTCAGCGATGCGCTGCTCCCAGATCGAATATTCGATGATCTTCTTGCCGAAGGCGGTGCGCGACGACAGCCGGCGCACCATTTTCTCCAGCGCTTCCTCGGCCTTGCCGATGGTGCGCATGCAGTGATGGATACGGCCCGGACCGAGACGGCCCTGCGCGATCTCGAAGCCGCGGCCTTCGCCGAGCAGGATGTTGCTGGCAGGCACGCGGACATTGTCCAGCTTCACCCGCGCATGGCCGTGCGGTGCATCGTCGAAGCCGAACACCGGCAGCATCTTCTCGATTGTCACACCCTTGGCATCGCGCGGCACCAGGATCTGCGACTGCTGCTGATGCTTCGCCGCGCTCGGATCGGTCTTGCCCATCACGATCATCACGGCGCAGCGCGGATCGCCCATGCCCGACGACCACCACTTGGTGCCGTTGATGACGTATTCGTCGCCATCGCGCTTGATCGAGGTCTCGATATTGGTTGCGTCCGACGACGCGACATCCGGCTCGGTCATCAGGAAGGCGGAGCGGATCTCGCCGTTCATCAGCGGCTTCAGCCACTTCTGCTTATGCTCTTTCGAGCCATAGCGCATGAACACTTCCATATTGCCGGTGTCCGGCGCGGAGCAGTTGAACACTTCCGACGCCCAACCGATATGGCCCATCTGTTCGGCGAGCAGCGCATATTCCAGATTGCTCAGTCCCGCACCGTGGAATTCGTCGTCTTCATGCGACGACGGCGGCATGAACATGTTCCACAGGCCTTCGGCCTTCGCCTTCTTCTTCAATTCCTCGACAATCGGGATCACCTTCCAGCGCTCGCCCGCTTCGTCCTGCTGACGATAGATCGGCACGGCGGGGCGGACATGCTTGGTCATGAAGGAGGACACGCGCTCGAGCCATTCGCGCTGGCGGTCCGACATATTGAAATCCATGGGGCGATCCTCGCGTTTTTTAGAATTGTTGGCGGCACTGTTGTCCCGTCGCTGGATCACCGCAAGAGCAAATTTGTCTCTGCTGATGCGGCACAGATCCGCGCGGGGGCGATGGCGTTGAGCAGATGCAATATGCCATCAGGCGCACATTGACATTTCCCGACGCTCAAACGATAGTTTCATACACGCGTTTGAAATGCAATGACCCCGATCCGCGCCGCTTGCATGGGGCCATGTTGCAAAAGGACCGGTTTTGATCAGGACGATCGCATGGCAGCAGACCACACACGGACGGCGATCATCACCGCAGCCGAACGGCTCTATGCCGAACGCGGTTTTGCGGATGTGACCATGCGCGACATCGTGGCCGCAGCGGACGTCAATCTCGCGGCGGTGAATTATCATTTCGGCAGCAAGGACGAACTGATCGCCGAACTGTTCGTGACGCGCAGCCTCGCCACCAATCGCGAGCGCCTACGCGAATTGAAGGCGGCGGAAGAAGCCGGCGACGGCCGTGCTGACATCCATGCGATCTTTGCCGCCCTCGTCGGTCCGACGCTGCGCGGCTGCCTCGGCCCCGAGAAGCAGCGCTCGGATGCCGCGCGCTTCATGATCCGCGCCTCGATCGAATCCGTGCCGCCGATCCGCAAGATCAAGAACCGCGAGGTCGATCACCTCAAGCGCTTCGCCGCGGCGATGCGCCGGTCCCTGCCCGATCAGGATCCCGCCGATATCTTCTGGGCGCTGCATTTCGCGCTGGCCATGGCGCACCAGACCATCCGCGACAGCGAACGCCTGACGCGCATGTCGGACGGGCTGTGCGACCTCAACGATGTGCAGGCGATCACCGACCGCGTGGTTGCGGTCGCAGTCATGGCGCTGATGGGGAAACCGGCCAAAGCCCCGCTGAAGGAACCGGCCAAGGCGAAAGCGCGCGCCTGAACCATAAGCCCGGTTCCCGCTTCAGATTGCTGGTGACGTCCCGCCGATTCGCAGCGTATTCCGGGAGCGGATCGGGACCCCAGCATGAGCGCACAGGACGCCATCGACTTCGTGTCGGACAATATCGCGGAAGTGGGCACGCTGATGCGCTCGCTGTCCGGCCGCTATGAGGGCATTTTCGGCAATCTGCGCGCTGCCTATGGCGTCGCCTTCGAACAGGCGGACAGCATCGCGGATGCCGCGCGCGACGCGACCGCCATCGCGGACGCCGCCACCGCAGCCATTCGCGACAACATCCCGAACCAGCCCGGCAATGCCTGCACCGGCGGCTGCGCCGCCTGCTGTCATCTCTATGTCCAGGTGCCGCCCGGCACTGCGACGGTGATGGCGCAGCATATCGCCGCGCATTTCGCGCCGGACGAACAGGCGGCACTGCGCGCCCGCCTCGAAGTCGCCGCGGCTGCCGCACGCGACGCCGCCGACGTCATGAAACTCCGCATGCGCTGCGCGCTGCTCGGCGCCGACAACCGCTGCACGGTCTACGAGGTCCGCCCGCTGACCTGCCGTGCCTTTACGTCGCGCTCGGTGGCGCGCTGCCACGACGTGGTGTTCGGCGACGTGCCTGAAGGCACCGGTGTCGAACAGAACGCCGCGCATTTCCGCATTCACATGGAAGCGACCTTCGCGCTGGAGCAAGCAGCGCGAAATCGCGGCCTGCCGGATGCGCAGAAGGGATTGGCGCAGGCGCTGCTGGATGAAATGGGCGCCATCGCTGGGCCTGCACTGGAAGCGAAGCGCCATACCGGCTCGTGATGGCGAATGCGCGACCTCGCTCACGACCAGTTCACCCGACATCGTCCAGGGGCTGACGCCCGCTCTGCCACCGGCTATCGGCGCCGCCATTTCCGTGCGTGGTGGACTGGCGCAGAGGCAGTTGGCTTTGGAAAGATCGAGCCCGATTGGTTTGTGACGTAGCCGCGGGATTCCTGCAGTCGGCGCTGGTAGCCCGGCGAGTTCATAATGTTACTGGCACCGCCTCGGGCAGATGCAGCATCAGCGAGCGCGAGTTCAGCAACGGCAGCCAGGATGAGTAGCGCAGCTCTCTTTGACATGATGGTCATAGTTCGAACCTCTCCGACCTGAGCAAGCAGCGCAAGGCAAAATCGTTCCGATAATCACCTGGCAGCTGAAATGAGGCTGCAACCGCGCAGCCGCGTTCCCGATCACTGCGTCGTGATCCTCACCCACGTAATCATCGCGATCCCCGAACGTAACTCTGTCGGCACCAAGCCAGAGCGTCACGTGAAAGGACGAAATATGAGAGCGTTTTCTGCTGTAATCGCCGGGCTGGGCATTGCCCTGCTGAGTGCAGCCACCATTTCCGCCGCAAGCGCAGCCGAGACGGTTCGCGTGCGCGGCACCGTCGAGAGCGTCGACGGCGCGAAGCTGACGGTCAAAACCCGCGAGGGCAATTCGACCGCGATCAAGCTGAACGACAACTGGAAAGTCACCGGCGTCGCCAAGGCCTCGCTCAACGACATCAAGCCCGGCGACTTTGTCGGCATCGCCTCGCTTCCGAAATCGCGCGGCGGCGACGGCGCCCTCGAAGTCCTGATCTTCCCGGCGGGCATGAAGGGCACCGGCGAAGGCAGCTATCCCTGGGATCTGAAGCCGAACAGCACCATGACCAACGCCACCGTCACCAACGCCGTCAAGGACGTCGACGGCCGCAACATCACGGTGACCTTCCACGGCAAGGAAAAGACCATCTCGGTCGCGGATGACACCACGGTCGTCACCTTTGCCGCTGCCGCGCAGGGTGACCTCAAGCCGGGCACGGCCGTGTTCGTGCCGTCACAGAAGGCGGATGACGGAACGCTCTCCACCGGCAACGTGGTCGCCGGCACCAATGGCGTCGTGCCGCCGATGTAGCCCCGCGAAGCGCGCATTGCGCCAGGAGGATCAGTCGAGCGGCTTGTCGTCTTCGGTCGGAGGCTCCGCTTCCGGCGAGCAGATGTCGCCGCCGCCGAACTGATCCTCCGGAGGCGGATGGTCGCCAGGGATCGTGAGCGGATCCGGCTTTTCGCCCGGATCTTTGGACCCCTGCTCTGCCGGCTTGCGTCCATTCATCTTGATGTCTCCCTTTGCGGGCCAACGCCACCACGCGCAATCCGTTGCATGGGCGCATGTCCCGATGGGGACGATGACCGATATCGCTCGGTCCGTTGAACGAAAACCTGTTCAGGACTGACCCAGTACCGACCGAACGGTCCTGGAGACGATGTCATGAAGCGGTTTCTGATCTTCCTTGTGCTGTTTCCCGCCATTGCCACGGCGGCGTTCTACGTCGTGACCTACATCTTGACGGGCGCGGCGCAGGACAGCGGCACAGGGCCGGTTCTCATCTATCTCGTCTTCATCGTGCCCGGGCTGCTCGTCGCCCTGCTCGACTGGCTGGCCGCCAGATCATCCATTCCTGCCGTCATCATCACGACGCTTCTGACCTACGGGGCAACGGTGCTGGTGATGGGCTTGCTGCTCGGATGGAGCAAACAGACCCTGGCGCTCGGCCTCATTGGTGCCATTCCGGCCGGCTTGTGTTCGTGGCTGTCGGGCCGTAGCGACGACGCGGCGCAGGCGTCGTCGCCGGCATGATGCGTCCTAGATCCGCGCCGCGATCAACTGCCGGATGAATTCCGGCGCCTTCGCGCTGGGGAGCCACCGCGTCACCGCGATCATGTCGGCGTCGCAATCGATCCAGATCATGTTGCCGCCGGCGCCGAGCGCATAGACCGCCGTCTCCGGCGCGGCCTTGTTGGCATGCGGCCCGCGGTTCAGCCACCACAGGAAACCGTAATTCGGCTGCTGCGACGACTGCGCCCACATGGCATCGACCCAGCTTTGCGAGAGCAGCCGCTGGCCATTCCAGTCGCCGCCGCGCGCCATCAAGAGGCCGAAGCGCGCATGGTCCTCCGCGCCGATGAACATCCCGCCGCCCCAATGTCCGCCGCCCGGCACCGACTGCATCCGCTGGCCGTCGATCTCGACAAAGGAATTCTCGTAGCCAACCCACTCCCAGTCCTTGGACGCGCCGATCGGATCCATGATGCGCGCACGCAGCACATCCGGCAGCGGCCGCTTGAACAGATTCAGCAGGCAGAGCGACAGCAGGTTCACGCGGACATCGTTATATTCGTAGAAGCTGCCCGGCGTTTGCCACTCCCGCAGCTCGCCCTTGCGGCTGTTGTCGGCATTCGGCGCGACCAGACGGTTGTGATCGATCTGGTCCGGCTTGCCGAACAGCTCGCCGCGCCATTCGCTGGTCTGTTGCAGCAGATGCCGCCAGGTGATGTCAGCATTATGCGCATCCGCAAACAGCGGCCCAGGCACGCGCGTGGCCACGGGCTCGTCGATATCCCCGATCAGCCCGTCATCCAGCGCGAGGCCCGTCAGCACGGCGAGATAGCTCTTGGCGATGGAGAAGGTCATATCCGCCCGCGCGATCTCACCCCACGCCGCCAGCACGCGACCATTTTGCAGCACCATGCCCGCCGACCCGCCGCGCTCGCGCACCGGCCCGAGCACCGCGCTCCATGGCCCGGTCTCATTCCAGTCCACATTCGGCGCGTAGCGGCCGTCGTCGTAATAGAAGCCGCGCGGCCACGGCGTTTCATTGGCCTGCGCAAACGCAACGGCAGCAGCGAGTCTGTCCGGCGCATAGCCGGCCGCGCGCGGATCGATTTTGTCCCAGGCGTTTGCGCTTGTGGGAAAATAACGTGAATCAGTCATGGAGATATCAGGCTCGCTTTGGATGACGCGCCACGGTTATTGACCGGATGGGATGCGGGGGCAACCCTAGCCGCCATCCGCATTGACCGGCCGCTGAGTCACCTCGTCCGGCTTGAAGGGCAGCTCAGGCTCAGTGTCCGCAACCGCCTTCGCATTGAACGCCTGTTGTGCGCTCTGAACGCGTTTTTCTGCCTCTTGAAACAAGTCATCCGCGTTGCTCGCCACCACCGACCGAGGGACCGATTTGATCGAGCTGCTCACGCGCCAGAACGAGCACGCCCAAACGCTCAGCATTTTCAAGGTCTGCTTGCAGTTCCGCACGAGCCAGCGTCGAGACCATGATCGGGAGTAGCTTGAGATGACCACTATTAGATTGATCGAGACGGGACCGCAGGGCGGCGTGGCGCGACACCAACTTCGCTAGTTTGTTCTCAGTCTTGAGCAAGCCAGTGGTGCACTCTACAATCGCTAGGTGTCCCTGCGGCGTAACAAGAACGATGTCGGAGAAATCTTGTGTGCGCGCCGTTGTCCCTAACTGAATAGTTCCAAAGCCTAGCATCCAAAACATCCAAGCAATGGCGACCTCCAAATCCCGAGCGTCGTAACTTTTGCCACGGGACCGCGCCATAAATTCGGTAAGAATGGCAAGACCCGGATCAAATGTCTCGACTACAACGCGCCTTGAGTTTTGCGATGTTGTGGGATCAGTGATGAACCAGTGAGTCTGTGCAACGCCATTGTATATTGCATAGCAATGCAAGATTGCCGCCTTCTTTACGTCAAGCTCGAACTTCCCAACTTGTCTTCCCGCCTCCTGCGTCCACGCAAATTGTGCGCCGACAAGTGATCCGCGCTTGACTTCGCCGGGCGCGATCTCCCGATAGCCAACCGAGGCTTTACTAGTGTCTAGGGTGTCGGCTAGTCGAATTGTGATCTGCGCCTTGTCTTCAACAATTCGACATGAATCGCCATCGAAACCCATGACGTCGGTAGCAATGACTTCGACTGTTATGAAGTCCGTAAATAAGCCGCCTAGGCGATATTCAGAGAGAAGCTCTTGGATAGAGTCGAACGGGATAGGCGAGCTTCGCAGTTCCCAATCCAAGACGCTCGGTCCCGCAGATAGTAGCTGCGCAGCCCCCGTGATCTTCAAGACATTCAGCCGTGATTGGGCCTGTAGTGCCGCGGGATGAAGCGGCGTGAAAGCTGTTCGGTGGGAGGGGGGCGTTTGTGGAAATATCAGCGGCCCGTGTGGCGTGTCCAACGCACCTTCACTAAGCCTGCTGATTACTTCTTGAAACGTTTTACCTACGTCTGAGAGACGAAAGTGACCGGCCCTCAGGTTTTCAGACTGAAAATGAGTGAAGGGCATTTTCGATGGAAAGGAGCTGAGCCACAGCATGCCTTGAACCAGCACGAAATCCGCACCCGAGCGAGTGGCGAGATACGCAAACGAATTCTCACGATATCCCGACTCCCAAGGACTAATCGCTTCAAGGAAATTTTTGACATGGAAGTTTCCGTGGACGTCAAATGCCATGCTCGCTCTCCCCGTCTCACCTTCCCGCAACTTGGGGATGACAGCAAGGACAAGGATCGCGCCAAAGAGCGTCCGCAACTCGGAATCACAGGGTTTCTGAATCGCCTGTGCTGCTGCGACGAATAGGCCTAGCGCTCGTTACGACGATTTGAAGCAGGACCTCGACGCGACGATTAGCAAGTTCGTATCTTACTTGAGACGAGCGGGGTAAGAGCGGCCTAGGCCTAGCGGTACAACGTGAGGCGGTTACCCGGTTTCTCAATGGCGACTAATGGAAGCTGGTGGGGAAGTACGTTGAGGTGGAGAGCGGCAAACGAAACTCGCGGCCCCAGCGTCAAGCAGCCATCAGTTACGCTATCCATCAACAACTTGCACTGCCACGGGCATAACTGGCGTGCATGGAGCGGGTAGAGGGAATCGAACCCTCGTATTCAGCTTGGAAGGCTGCTGCTCTACCATTGAGCTATACCCGCGTGCCGCGTCAGGTAACACGTTGCGCGGCGGGTCTCAACCTCATGTGAGGTCGCATCCCCTGCCCGCTGCGACCGGCGGATTACGGTTGGATTTCAAGGGGATGGCGTGTGGACATGCGATTTTTGGCTTGAGGCCGACCGTGGATGCCGGGCCACCTCGCTCGTCATTCCGGGGCGTGCGTCGCCGGCGAAGCCGGCAGAGCACGAACCCGGAATCCCGGTGTGTTTGGCGCTGACCAGAGACTCCCATGCTGGGATTCCGGGTTCGCGTGCGCGAAGGCGCGCTCGCGCCCCGGAATGACAGTTTGGGGCGGCGAGACAGCGACCAAACATTTTTTCCTACTCCTAATTGACAATATACCTAAATGGATTATGTTCCTTCTCGTCCGGCCTCGATGAGAGGGGCGAGCGCGATCGTCATGTTCGCGGGGCTGGATGCGGTGGACGCCGGAGATGCGGCGTTACGCGGTTCACGGGTGACGTCTGTCTTCGGGCAGGGCGGATCTGCGCCAGCACTGCCACTGGCAAGGAGACGTTTGGCCTTCGGATGGAAAGATCTCTGGACAGTGTGACGGACGACCAAATCGAAACGCGTCCGGCCAAGTGCTTTGCGGCTACCCTGTCCCTCCGCCCTGGGACATTAATTTTGGTGATGGGACCGTTCGCCATGGCAGATGTGCAGGCAACCGAAAAAACACCGCAGGCGGAACGCCGGGCACTTGCCCTGCGCCTCCGAAAGTCCTGATGCACTCACAATTGCGGAAGACCGCATTCGGCATCAGGCCCAAGGGTGCAACGGGCACCCGGCGTTCCGCACGCCCTCTTTTCGGAGAGGGTGGATGGGAATGCTCATAGCTCGGACGCGCAAGCGCCGCGAGACTGCGAACGTGTGTTTTCAGGGATGATGGGGCTGTTTGAAATTCACATTTGCGATGGCGCGACGGCGGCCGCCCCACACACAATCGTCATGCCCGGCGCATGCCGGGTATCCACGTCTTGGCCACGAAGGAGAAAGACGTGGATGGCCGGAACAAGTCCGGCCATGACGTAGAGAGAGAGCGGGACCGCCTCTTCCCGCTAGAAGCGCCTCGCCTATTGCGCGAAGCGCTCCCCGTGCCTTTACCAGGTCGCGAGCACCGAGCCCTTGAAGGTCTTCTCGATGAAGTCCTTCACCTCGGGCGACTGATAGCTTTCCACCAGTGTCTTCACCCAGGGCTTGTCCTTGTCCACCGCACGCACGGCGATGAGATTCGCATACGGGCCCTTCGGATCTTCGCGCAGGATCGCGTCCTTGACGGGATCGAGGCCGGCCTGGGTGGCGTAATTGGTGTTGATGCCGGCGACGTCGACGTCAGGCAGCGTGCGCGGCAGCTGCGCGGCATCGACCTCGGTGATCTTCAGCTTCTTCGGATTGTCTGATATGTCGAGCAAGGTCGGCTTGAAGCCGACGCCGTCCTTCAGCTTGATGATGCCCTTGTCCCGCAGCAGGATCAGCACGCGGCCGCCATTGGTCGGATCGTTCGGGATCGCCAGCGTGGCGCCTGACTTCACCTCGTCCCAGGTCTTCACCTTCTTCGAATAGATGCCCATCGGGAAGTTGATGGTGTTGCCGACAGCGACGATCTTGTATTTGCGATCGGCCACCTGATTGTCGAGATAGGGCTGATGCTGGAACGAATTGGCCTGCAGGTCGCCGGCTTCCAGCGCCGCATTCGGCACCACGTAATCGGAGAATTCGACGATCTGGATGTCGAGGCCCTTCTTGGCGGCGACGGCCTTGGCGGCTTCCAGCACCTGCGCATGCGGACCCGGGGTCACGCCGACCTTGATGGTCTCGGCGGAAGCAGCGCCGGTGAGTGCGGCGAAGGCGAGGATAGAGAGAAAGTAACGACGAAGAGACATGGTGTTTTCCATTGTGAGTAAACGAGTGTGAGCGGGCCCGCTGATGCGGGTGACCACTCAGGAATGTCGCGTGCGCTTGTCGAGGCGGCGCGAGATGAAATCGCCAAGGCTCTGCACGCCCTGCACGAGACAGATCAGCACGGCGACGACCGTCGCCATGACTTCCGGCATGAAGCGCTGATAGCCGTAGCGGATGCCGAGATCGCCAAGCCCGCCGCCGCCGACGGCACCGACCATGGCGGAATAGCCGATCAGGCTGACGGTTGCGAGCGTGAGCGCCAGCGTCACCGCCGGCATCGCTTCGGGCAACAAGACCTTCCAGACGATCTGCAGCGGGCTGGCGCCAAAGGCACGCGCGGCCTCGACGAGACCCTGATCGACTTCGCGGATGGCGCCTTCGATGACCCGGGCGATGAACGGCGTCGCCGCGATGGTCAGCGGCACCACGGCAGCGCTGGTGCCGATGGAGGTGCCGGCGATCAGCCGCGTCAGCGGCACGATGGCGACCACGAGAATGATGAAGGGCGTCGAGCGCGTGGCATTGACGACGAGGCCAAGCAGCCGATTGACGTTCGGCGCCGGGAACAGCTCACCTGCCCGGCTGGTCGCCAGGAAGATGCCGAGCGGCAATCCCGCCAGCGTGCCGAAAATGCCGGCCAGCGCCACCATGGTGAGCGTGTCCAGCGTCGACCACAGGATCATGTTGATCAGTTCAGGCGACATAGCCGAGATGCTCCACGGTGTTGCGGGTCGCGGTGAGATCGGCGATCAGCTTGGCCTGCAATTCCGGCTCGGCTGCGACGGAGGCGATCAGCGTGCCGAACGGATGATCGGCGACATATTCGATCTGGCCATGCATGATGTTGAAATCGACATTATAGGCGCGGGTCAGCCGAGACAGCACCGGCTCGTCGGCATCGGCGCCGGTGAAGGCGATACGGATGACGGCCTGACGGCCCGGCGCGTAGTCCGCCAGCAGCTTGGCCTGCAGCCATTCCGGCACATTGCCGCCGGTCACTTCGCCGACGAAACGCTTGGTGGTGGCATGGGTCGGCTTCGAGAAAATCTCGTAGGTCGTGCCCTGCTCGATAATCTGGCCGCCTTCCATGACAGCAACGCGCTGCGCCAGCTTCTTCACCACCGACATTTCGTGGGTGATGAAGAGAATCGTCAGGTTGAGATCGGCATTGATCTGCTTGAGCAGCGCAATGATCTGCGCCGTGGTCTCGGGATCGAGCGCCGAGGTCGCCTCGTCCGACAGCAGCACCTTGGGTTTGGTAGCGAGCGCACGCGCGATGCCGACGCGCTGCTTCTGGCCGCCGGAGAGTTCGGCCGGATAGCGGTCACGCTTGTCGGCAAGACCGACCATGTCGAGTAGCGGTTCGACGATTCCCTTGATGTCCTTGCGCGGCGTACCGGCGATCTCCAGCGGCAACGCGATATTGTCAAACGCAGTGCGCGACGACAGCAGGTTGAAATGCTGGAAGATCATGCCGATCGAGCGGCGCGCCTGACGCAACGCCTTCTCGTCCAGCGATCCGATGTCGAGGCCGTCGACGGTGACCTTGCCATGGGTCGGCTGCTCGAGCCCGTTGATCAGGCGGATGAGCGTCGACTTGCCGGCGCCGCTCTTGCCGATCACGCCGACAATGGCGCCTTCGGGCACGACGAGATCGATATTGTCGACCGCCTTCACCTCGGCGGAATCCTTCCGCGACGGGAAGATCTTGCTGACGCCATCGAAGGAGATGATGGCACGCCCTTGTTGGCCAGGATCTTGCGGATCGAGAACTGGCACGGGCGCTCCGGTCGGCTTGGACAGGGGAGCGTTCATTGAATGACGTTTCTGCGCAGTTGTGAAGCACGGGGCCGGCCTGCGTGTCGCGGGCGCCGTGGCTGCAACCTACTGATTTCGGGCAACATTTCAACCGCACTGCACAAATGAGGAAAATCGAGCGGTTTCAACGGCCTGCGGGAGGAAAAGAGTGCCGGGAGACGGCTGGTGACAGCGCTAATCGTCTCCCGGCGAGTTTTCGGGAGATCAGGAGCCCGGGGTCCAGGTCCAGACGATGTCCTTCACATTGATCGCCTTGGGGATCAGGCCGAGCTTGTGGAAGCGATCCGCCGTTTCCTGCTGGGTGGCAATGATCCGGTCATTGATCGGGACCACCGTGTAGTTCGACCGTTCGACGGCGCGCGTGGTGGCGGTCTTGTCGACACCGGTCGCCTCCTGCAGCCGCGTCGCCACCTCGGCGCGATTGGCTTCGGCCCACTTTCCTTCATCGGCAAAGGTCTTGTTGAATAGCGCGACGATGTCCGGATGCCTGGTAGTGAAATCCTTGTTGGCGAGGAAGAACGAAATGGAATCCTGCACGTCCTTGGAAAAGGACACCACCCGCGCCTGCTTGCCCTCGGCGAGCGCCAGATACGGATCCCAGATCGACCACGCGTCGATATTGCCACTGGCAAAGGCCGCCACGGCGTCGGCGGGGCCGAGATAGACCGGCGTGATATCCGCATAGGTCAGTCCGGCCTTCTCCAGCGCGGCGATGATGGTGTTATGCGCGCTCGATCCCTTGCCGAAGCCGACCTTCTTGCCCTTGAGATCGGCGAGCGTCTTGATCGGCGAATTCTCGGGAACGATGATGCCCTGATTGTAGCCCCGCGACGGGATGGCCGCGATATAGACGAGATTGGCACGCGCGGCCTGCGCGAAGATCGGCGGCGCGTCGCCGGCATAGCCGAAGTCGACATTGCCGGTGTTGATGGCTTCGAGGATCGGCGGCCCGAACTGGAATTCGACCCATCGGACGCTGACGCCCTTTTCCTTGAACACCTTCTCCAGCGTCGCGCGCTGCTTCACCGCCGGGAAGATGCCGGCCTTCTGGAAGCCGATGCGGATTTCCTTCAGCTCCTGCGCCGTGGCTGGCGATGCGGCGAGCCCGGCGGACAGCAACAGTGCTGCGGAGAGACCTGCGACCACAGATCGTCGGGAATAGGACATGCGCTGTTGCTCCATTTGCGCCCGGGCGATGCAAGGGCGTGATGGCGAAACGCTACGCGCGATTGCGAAGATTGTGCTTTCAAAGGTCGCGGGCAGTCTGCAAGTTTTGCAATCCGCAGGTCAGCTCCGGGAGCAGCTTCATCTCCGCCGCAGGGAAATAACCTGCTCTTCCGGAGCCACCCGGAAGGCATGTGGAGAACGTTTCCGCTGCACAACAAGGCCATCGCAGCATGCCTGCATCGCCGCGCCCGGAACTACAGTTGGCCATTTCATTGACGGAAACGCGCCGCTCTCGCACCTTTGCTGCTCACGAAACATCATCAGCAAAGCAGTGCCAACATGCTTCCGATCCACATCGCCCCCTTCATCGAACGCTTCGTGTTCCGGCGCACCCGGGCGCTGCAACTGGCTGCCGTAGCCTCCATGCTGTCGGTCTCATTCGCTTGCGCGCAGACGCCGGACACGGTGCGCATCGGCTATCAGAAATCGTCGACGCTGATCGCCGTGCTGAAGACCAATGGCGAATTGGAGAAGGCGCTCGCGCCGCTCGGCGTGAAGATCAGCTGGCATGAATTCACCAGCGGCCTGCCGCTGCTGGAGGCCATCAACACCAACAATGTCGATTTCGGCGCCGATGTCGCCGACACCGTGCCGCTGTTCGCGCAGGCCGCCGGCGCCAAGCTCGCATACATCGCCGAGGAAGCCGCCTCGCCTGCCGCGCAGGCCATCGTGGTCCCCGCAGAGTCGCCGCTCAAGACCGTCGCCGATCTCAAGGGCAAGAAGGTTGCGGTGACCAAGGGTGCCGGCAGCCACTTCCTGCTGCTCGCCGCATTGAGCAAAGCCGGCCTCACCTTCAAGGACATCCAGCCGGCCTATCTGCCGCCGGCCGACGGCCGCATTGCCTTCGTCGGTGGCAATGTCGATGCCTGGGTGGCTTGGGACCCGTTCCTCACCAGCGCGCAGCGTCAGTCCAATGCGCGCGTGCTTGCCGATGGCAGCAACGGTCTTGCCAGCTACAAGCGCTATTACCTGTCCTCGGCCGCCTATGCGGACAAGCGCGGCGACGTGCTGAACGTGATCTTCAAGAAGCTCGACGAAACCGGCAAATGGGTGAAGGCGCAGCCGAAGGATGCCGCAAAACTTCTCTCCGGCCTGTGGGGCATCGACGCCGCCACCGTCGAGGAAGCCAATAGCCACCGCTCCTACAAGGTCGGCGCCGTGACCAAAGCCGGCCTGTCCGAGCAGCAGATCATCGCCGACGCCTTCTTCGCCGAAAAGCTCATCCCCGTGAAGGTCAACGCCGCCGACGTGACGATCTGGTCGCCGAAGTAACGCCCTCTCCGTACCGAAAGCTCATCTCATGAAACGTCTTCTCTCGGCGCTCACCGCGGCCGCCCTCACACTCGCGCCCCTGGCAACCGCAAACGCACAGTCCGCTCCCAAGACCGAACTCAAAGTCGGCTTCGTGCCCGGCCCCTATATCGACGGCTTCAAGAAGGGCGTCGAGCCCGAACTGAAAAAGAAGGGCTACACCGTCAAATACTATGAGTTCTCGACGGGCCTGGAAGCCAACACCGCGGTGTTCAAGAACGATATCGACGCCAATGTGATGCAGCACACGGTGTTCCTCGACAGCTATAACCAGCGCCAGAAGACCGACCTCACCGGCATCATCACAGTGCCGACGCCGCCGATGGGTCTCTATTCGACCAAGCACAAGACATCCGACGCCGTGAAGGCCGGCGCCACCGTGGTGGTGCCCAATGATCCCGTGAACCTGCAGCGCGCACTGTGGATTCTGCGCGACCTCGGCTGGATCGAGATCAAGGACAACAACCCCGTCGATGTCACCGAGCTCGACGTGATCAAGAATCCAAAGGGCATCAAGATCGTCCCGCTGGAGAACGCGCAGGCGCCGCGCGCCCTCGGCGATGCCGACTTCGCCGCCGTGCAGGGCAATTTCGCGATCTATAGCGGGCTCAAACTGACCGAGGCCTTCGCGCTGGAAAAGATGACCAAGCCCTATACCAATGTCGTGGCCGTCCGCCGCGGCAATGCCGAGACGCCGTGGGCGAAGGACATCGTTGCCGCCTATCAATCGGACACGTTCAAGACCGCTATCCGGAGCGACAAGTTCTACGCCGGCTTCACCCTGCCCGAATACTTCAACTGAGCACAACCTGCGCGCGCAGGCAGCCCTAGCGCGACGATCATACCCAGCCGCGGATTTGACTCCCAGCGCGGCTCGGTTACGCTTTCCGGAGGCGTTATGAGACGCCTTCGGAAACGAGGGATATGAGAGGTCAGGTCGCCGGGCTATTGCTGGTCTTGTGTGCGATCGCCACACCGGCGACCGCCCAGACGCCTTCGAGCTTCGAGATCGCCGCCCGCTCCCGCGGCACCCCCGACATTCCCGGTCTCAACATGGTCTGGCTGAGACCATGGACCGATCTCCGCCACGCCCGGGAATGGCGCAACATCGTCGTGCATCAATCGGAAGGCGCGGTCGGATCCGCCTGGCGTAACGCGGTCGCGCAGATGCAGAAACCCGATCGCCGCGGCGTCGCCATCTGGATCGAGACCGACGGCACGGCTTACTGGTCGACGCCCGAATGGGCGGTACCGAAACATCTCAACCGCGGCAATCGCAACGACAACAAATATATCGACAACAGCGGGACCTATCAGCAGATCGACGATGACTCATCGATCGGGGTCGAGTTCGTCGGCAACTACCCCAATGTCCGCAAGCCGCCGACCGACGCGCAGATCGCAGCCTGGCGCGTGCTTGTCCGCGTGTTGCAGGCCCGCTACGACATCCCGAATGAGCGCGTCTTCGCCCATAACTGGATCGACTACAAGGATCGCCGCTACTGCGAGGGCTGCGAGCTTGCCAGGATCGCCCGGACCCAGGGAATCGAGACTGCGCAGCAGATGGCCCCTGCGCATCAAGTCGAAAGCGGCAAATAGGCCTTACGTCCCCACCCGCAATGCCGCGCGCTGTTTGCGCAGATAGGCGATCACCGACAGCGCCGTGATGCGGCCGGTCTTCGGATTCTCCGACGGGATGTTTTCGATCTGCATCGAGAACCGTGCAGAATCCGAATCCACTTCCACGCGATGGACGTTGCGGGTGAGCGCCGGATCGGCCCAGATTTCCAGTGTTGTGGCGTCGGGGCCTGCGCCTGCGAGCGACAGCGCAACGGCGACATTGAGATTGGCGGGGAAGCCCTTGGCGGCCTCGCGCGCCGTGCCCTCGAAAATCTTCATCGGTTCGGTGATGCTCTCGATGTCGATCTTGTTCTCGACGATATAGGGCGCGCCGGCGAGGCCCTTCACCGGCTTGCGCGTTACCATCTTCACCGACGAGATCTTGCCCTCGGCGGCAGCAGTCACGGCATCGAGCCCGATCAACGCGCCGGTCGGCACCACGATCTGACCACCGTTCTGCTTAGCAAGTGCGACGAGATCGTCGTTGAACAACAGCGCTCCAGCGCTCAGCACAATCGCGGTCTTGCCCTTGCTGACGAACGGCTTGACGATCTCGGGCAACAACGCCGCGGGCGCACATTCGATCACGATATCGGCGACATCCACGAGATCCGCGATCGGCAGCACCGGCGGCGCCTTGCCGAGACCGGACAGGAACGCCTGATGCTTCTCCGGATTCTGCACGGCAACCGCCGCCAGAACCAGGCCGTCGATGCCGCGGTCCAGTGCTTCGGCCACCTTGCGGCCGATCGGGCCGAGGCCAACAATGGCCACGCGCGTGGCAGACTTTGCTTCAGTGCTCATCAGGTCTATCTCGTCCAACGATTTCGGGGGCACGCCGCCACATCCGGAAACGGTTCTCCCCCGGAAAGGCCGCAATGTCCATGCGGTGACATCGGCCAGTTTAGAAGGCTTCCGGCCTCACGCCATCGTGCGGCACGTGCGACAATCCCGGACTTGCACGTAAAAGGACGTTTCGCTACCTCTGCCGTGATTGCTGTCTCGGCGAGGCTGCACGTAAGCGTTAACGTGAACCAACGCGCCGATCGAACCTGATCCAGGCTCGACCTGCGCGACTCCGCGTCAAACAGGCCGATCTGGATTCCCCGGGAATCCACATGACCGACACATCTTCAGACACCATTTCCAACGATCTTCATCGCATCACGCGCGTTCGCCACGAGTTGAAACGCCGTCTGCTCACCGTCAAGCGCGTGACCTCAATCACGCCGCACATGAAGCGCGTCACCCTCACGGGCGACGACCTCGAAGGCTTCGTCAGCGCGTCCTACGACAACCACGTCAAGGTGTTCTTCCCACGCCCCGGCGAAGTCGAACCTTTGATGCCGGTCTTCAGCGAAGGCCGTGTGCTGGTCGATGAAAGCGCGCGGCCAATCGCGCGCGACTACACGCCGCGGCGCTATGACGAAGCCGCGAAAGAGCTCGACCTCGATTTCGCCATTCACGATGCGGGGCCTGCCACGACCTGGGCCACCCAAGCGAAGCCAGGCGATAAAATCGGTATCGGCGGCCCGCGCGGCTCGTTCGTCGTGCCGGACGACTTCGACTGGTACCTGCTGATCGGCGACGAAACTGCCCTGCCCGCCATCGGCCGCCGACTTGAAGAACTGCGTCCTGCCACACGGGCCATCGTGATCGCAGAAGTCGCCGATGCTGCCGAGGAGCAGACCTTCGCATCCAGGGCATCCGTCACAATCAACTGGCTGCATCGTGGCCTGCAAAGCGCCGGCTCGACCACCCTGATGGAGGATGCCTTGCGCAACCTCAAACTTCCCGTTGGAGACGGCTATGCCTTCATCGCCGCGGAATCCGAAGTGGCCAAGCGCCTCCGCAGGATTCTCGTCGACGAGCGCCAGCATCCCAAAGCATGGGTCAAGGCATCGGGCTATTGGAAAGGCGGCGCAGAGAACTATCATGAGCCGCATGACGACTGACCGTCGCGTCCCGGACTAGCAGGAGATCTGGTGTCCCATCGTTTCACGCGCCGCGATTTCACTGGGGCGGCCGGCGCGCTCGCCGCCGGCCTCGCCGTCCCGACTGCGAGGGCCGAGGCTCAAACCGCCTCGGCCACACCGGCAGCGCTCGCCAACGATCGGCGTTTTCCTGCCGACTTCGTCTGGGGCACTGCCACGTCGGCCTATCAGATCGAGGGCGCCGTCACAGCCGAAGGCCGCGGCCCCTCGATATGGGACAGCTATTCGCACACGCCGAAAAAGATCCGCGGCGGCGGCAATGGCGACCGCGCGGTGGATCATTTCCATCGCTACAAGGAAGACGTCCAGCTGATGAAGGCGTTGGGCGCGAAGGCCTATCGCTTCTCCATGTCATGGTCGCGCGTGTTTCCGACCGGTATGGGCACGCCCAATCCGCAAGGGCTCGATTTCTACAACCGCCTCATCGACGAGTTATTGGCCAATGGCATCGAACCATACGCCACGCTGTATCACTGGGATCTGCCGCAGCCGCTGCAGGACCGCGTCGGCGGCTGGGCGTCGCAGGATACATCGAAGGCGTTCGGTGATTATGCCGCCCATGTGGCGCAACGTATTACCGACCGTGTGAAGAACATTTTCACGATCAACGAATGTGCAACATTCGTCGATTTCGGCTATGGCAGCGGCCCGGTCGAGCTCGCGCCCGGCCTGAAGCTGTCGCAAGCGCAGCTCAATCAGATCCGCCATCACGTCGCGCTGGGCCACGGCATGGCCGTCCAGGCGATCCGCGCCAATGGGCGTACGGGCACCAGGGTTGGCCTCGCCGAGAATGTCGCGTCCTGCGTCCCGGCCGTCGAAACACCGGCCAATATCCGCGCATCCGAAATCGCAACGCGCGAGATGAATGGCGGCTACATGACCGTCATCCTCGAAGGCAAATATACCGATGCATTCCTGGCTTATGCGGGCAAGAATGCGCCGAGCTTCACGGCAGAAGAGTTGAAGACCATCTCTTCGCCCGTCGATTTCCTCGGCCTCAACGTCTACATGCCGCAACATTACGTGGTGGCGAGTGGTGATCAGCATGGCTTCGCATTGGTGCCGTTCCCGACTTCGTTTCCGCGCATGGATTCAGACTGGTTGCGGATCGGGCCGGAAGCGCTGTATTGGGCGCCGCGCAATGTCGCCAAGGTCTGGAACGTCAAGCAGATCTATATCAGCGAGAACGGCACATCGGCCGCCGACCGGCCGGCCGGTGACGGCAAGATCCACGATCTCGACCGCGTCATGTATCTCAGGAACTATCTCACGCATCTGCAGCGCGCGACGTCGGAAGGCATCCCCGTAAGGGGGTATTTCCACTGGAGCCTGATGGATAATTTCGAATGGTCGGATGGTTATGAAAAGCGCTTCGGCCTTTATCACGTCGACTTCGAAACACAGAAGCGTACGCCGAAGCTCAGTGCGGAGTTCTATCGCAGCCTGATCGCGGCGAACGCACTGGTTTAGTCTGCACCGTCGTTCCGGGGCGCGAGTGTCAGCGAGCGAACCCGGAACCTGGAGATAGTTGAAACGCTGGTTAGCTCACATTTCGAGATTCCGGGTTCGCGCGCGAAGATGCGCGCGCCCCGGAATGACAGAGTTTTACAGCAACTTCCCATCCGCGCCGAAGAACGGATGCGGGCCGTCGAAGTCACCGATCGGCACCTGATGGGTCACCAGATGGCCGCCCTCCTCGCCATCTGGAAACCAGACATGCAGGTGGAAAGCGGGCGGCTCGACACGAAACGACGGCGGGCGCAATTCGGCGATATCGAGATCGACCGCATGGTTCGGCGCCGGGCAAATGGTCGCAACCGTCCCGGCGAATGTCGCGAGCGTCGCACGATGGACGTGGCCGGCGGCGACGATCTGGACGCGCGGATGTTTGCGGATGATGGCAGCGAGCGCATCCGCGTTGAACAAGTCCTGCACGTCCATATGTGTGATGCCGGTGCGGAACGGCGGATGATGCAGGAATAACAATGCCGGCCGCTCGCGCGACGATGCCAGCGTGGCATCCAGCCACTCCAGCGTTGCCGCTTCCAGCGTACCGTGCGGCTTCCCCTGAACATGCGAGTCCAGCAGGATGATATCGAGCGGGCCAACTGTCCGCGCCTGATCGAGCGGGCCCGACGACTTGGCGTAAGCCCAATCGGGAAATGCCGCGCGCATCATGTCGCGGGCATCGTGATTGCCGGGAACACCGATGAACGGGATCTTGAGCGGCGCCAGCAGTCGCCACAGATGCTCGTATTCGCCGGGCGTCGGCGTATCAACGAGGTCGCCGGAGATGACAACGAGATCGGGCCGCGGATCGAGCGCGTTCAACTCGGCCACACAGCGCTCCAGCGCCTCGGCCGTATCGACCTTGCCATAGGCCAGCTCGCCCGGCGCCTTGATATGCAGATCGGAGATCTGCGCGATGATGGTGGGCTTTGGCTTCGACATCAGTCTTCTTTCGGCAACACGCGAACCGCTTGGGGCATGACTGACAGGCCGACGCGCTCCCCTGCACGCACATTGATGGTGTTCGGCGCGTCCACCGTCAACGGCTTGTTCGCCGCACCCGTCACCACGAGGCGCTGGCGATCACCGATAAAGGCGACGCTTTCGACCGTGCCGCGCAGGAAGGCGTCCGCCTCGGCGACAATTCCGATGGTCTCCGGCCGGATCATCGCCACTGCCGCAGCGTTGTCGGCGGCATCACTGAGCGCCAGCCAGCCGCCGGGCAGCGTCAGCCGACCGCCGCTCACCGGCCCCTCTACGATATTGGCCGCACCGACGAATTCGGCGACGAAACGGTTCTGGGGAGCAAAGTAGATCTCCCGCGGCGTGCCGATCTGGGCGATGGCGCCCTTGCGCATGACAACGATACGATCGCCCAGTTCCATCGCTTCGGCCTGATCGTGAGTCACATAGATCGCGGTGATCCCGAGCGAGCGCAGCAGGCTGTTAAGTTCACTGCGCAGCCGGTCGCGCAGCGACGCGTCGAGCGCCGTCAACGGCTCATCCAGCAGCAGCACGCGTGGACGCACGGCCACCGCGCGCGCCAAAGCTACGCGCTGACGCTGGCCGCCAGACAATTGATCGATCCGGCGGTTTTCGAGCCCGCCTATATTGGTCAGCGCCACCATCTCGGCGACACGCGCCGCGCGTGCGGCCTTGTCGACACCGCGAATCTTCAGCCCGTAGCCAATGTTCTCGGCCACGGTCATGTTGGGAAACAGCGCATAGGACTGGAACACCATGCCGACATGGCGCTGCTCGATCGGCACCGCGGTCATGTCGGTCTTGTCGAACAGCACACGGCCGCCCGCATCGGGCGTCTCCAGACCGGCGATAATCCGCAGCATGGTGGTCTTGCCGCAACCGGAAGGGCCGAGCAGCACCAGCGTCTCGCCTGACACGATATCCAGTGAAGCCGGCGCCAGCGCCTGCGTGCCGTCCGGAAAGGTCTTGCCGCAATTCTGGATGTGAACGGCCGCACCGTGGCCTGAGATAGCGCTCATTTCTTTTCGCCCTTCTCGGCAAACATCTGCATCGCCACCAGAAGGGGCACAATCATGATGAAAAAGATCAACGTATACGCTGACGCCACTTCCAGCCGCATCGACGCATAGCTGTCGGCGAGACCGACCGGCAGCGTCTTGGTGAGCGGCGTGTGCAGCATCCAGGTCAGGTTGAATTCGCCGAGCGACAGCGTCACCACCATCAGCGATCCGGCGAGAATGCCGGGCATGGCGTTCGGCACGATGACATTGCAAAACCGCGTCCATGGCGACGCACCGAGCGAGGCAGCCCCCTCGTCCAGCGTCTTGATGTCCACCGAAGCGAACACCGCCATCACGGAGCGCACCATGAAGGGCATGGTGAAGATCACATGGCCCGTCAGGATGAACAGCCACGACTGCCGGAAGCCACCGAAGCCGCCATAGGTCAGCAGCAGCGCCAGCGCGATGGCGAGGCCGGGGATCGCCAGCGGCAGCGTGATGATCTCCTCGATCACGCGCGACAACCTCCCGCCCTTCACGTGTAACCCATAAGCCGCGGGCACGCCGACAACCAGCGTCACCGCCAGGGTCGCGAAGGCGATCAGAAACGACAGCCCGATTTCACCGGCATAGAGGTTCCAGACCTGCACCACCCATTGCAGCGTGACGCCCGACTGGATGCCGCGAAAGTAATTGACGGTGACGCCGGCGGAAATCGACAGCACCACCGGCACGACGAGAAACGCCGCAACGAGCAGTGTGAAGCCGAGCTGGCCAGCGAAAATCAGGCGGTCGCGCATCGGCTCACCCCGCTGCCGCGACAGCGCCGCCGCTCATTGAGCGGGCCAGCGCGAGGATTGCCCAGGCGATCACGCCGAGTCCGATCGACAGCGCCGCCGAGATCGCAAAATTCGCCGCCAATGTGAACTCGGTATAGATCAGCATCGGCAGCACATCGATGTTTGTCGCAAGCGTGAAGGCTGTGCCGAACGCGCCCATCGCCGTCGCGAAGGCAATTGCGCCCGAGGCCACGAAAGCCGGCCCGAGCGCCGGCAGCACCACATCGCGCTGGACAGCCCACGGGCTCGCACCGAGCGAACGCGCCGCCTCCTCCAGCCCGATATCGAGCTTCTGCACCGCGGCCATCACCGTGAGGATCACGCGCGGGATCGAGAAATAGAGATAGCCGAGAAACAGACCGAAGATCGAATAGGCGAACACGACTTTCTCGCCCGTCACCGCGGCGGTGATGGCGCCGATCAGGCCCTGACGTCCGGCCAGCAGAATGATCAGGAAGCCGACCACGACCCCGGGAAATGCCAGCGGAAACGTCAGCATCGCGATCAGCACGGCGCGGCCGGGGAAGCGATGACGCTGCAGGAACAGGCCGGCGATGGTGGCAATCACCAGCGTGGCGATGGTCGTCGCGGCAGCGAGTACGACCGTATTGATCAGCGTGGCGCGATAGCGCGGTTCTGCAATGATCGCGAGATAGGCGGACACGCCGCGCGATCCACCGGCACCGACGGCGAGCAATTGCGCCATCGGCAAGAGGAAGAAGGCTGCTGTCACCACCACGAGCGGCAGCAGGCAGATCCAGATGAAATTACGATGCGACATGAAATTATGGTGCCCCTGCGTCAGAGCATGATCCCGAAAAGTGGATACCGGTTTTCGGACAAGATCATGCTTCAACCAAGAAAAACTGAAGTCTGATCATCGAAGATGGATCAGACTTCAGAGGCACCATTGTGCATCAACGGACTTCGGCGAGATAGCGGTCGCTGAAGCCTTTCTGCGCCAGCTCCATCTTGCCCCAGTCCACGCTCTTGGCGCGGGCATATTCGCTATCCGGCAGGAATTTGGCCTTCACGGCTTCCGGCAGTTCGATCTTGCGGGCCGGACGGAGGTAGGCGTTGGTCCAGATCGCCTGGCCCTTGTCGGACAGGAGATAATCCATGACCTTCTTGGCCTTGTCCTTATGCGGCGCGTTCTTCACCAGACCGACCACATAGGGAAACACGACCGAGCCTTCGCAGGGAATGACGAATTCGAAACTGCCCTTCTCGGAATACTTGGCGCGATAGGCATTGAAATCATAATCCAACAGGATCGGCATTTCGCCGGAGACGACGCGAGCGTAGGACGTCTGCTTGGGCACGATCGCGTCGTTCTTCTTCAACTCCTTGAAGAAGGCGATGGCCGGATCGAAATTCTGGTCGGTGCCGCCGAGCGCGAGATTGACCGCAACAGCGCCGACATAGCCGACGGCGGCCGACGTCGGATCGAGATAGCCGACCATGCCCTTGTAGTCGGGCTTGGCGAGATCCTTCCAGCACTTCGGCACCGGCTTGCCAGCGAGGGCATCCTTGTTGACGAAGAAGCCGAGGGTGCCGGAATGGATCGTGGTCCAATAACCTTCGGAATCCTTCAGGCCGGCATCGACCTGATCCCAGCCGGCGGGCTTGTAGGGTTCGAGTGCATCCTGCGCCTTGGCCTTCATACCGAAGGTGACGCCGAAATAGCCGATGTCGCCGACCGGATTGGCCTTCTCGGCGAGGATCTGAGCCAGCGCCTGACCGGAATTCTTGTTGTCATGCGGCATCTCGATCGAGAGGTCGGTCTTCACCGCCTTGATCATCGACGCCCAGTCGGCCCATTCCGGCGGACAGTTGTAGCAGATGACGTCCGCAGCACGGGCGGGCTGCGATACGGCGGCGAGCGCCAGTGCGGACAGAGCAAATACCAAGCGGAACGGTTTCACGGCGATCGTCTCCATCCTGACGCAGGCTTTAGGGCCGGCGCATAGAAGTCTGAGGGGGAATGCGTGACGCCCCACTATAGGCCGCGGATGAAACTTTTGCGACAAAGCCAACCCGCAGCGCATTTGTGCACCGCAATGACCGTGAAGCCCATCGACAACACCCCGCGGAGGATGTGAAATCGCCCGTCGCCGCTGATATTGGACTGTTGATGTGAAAGAGACGCCCGAACGCGATCGAGGCCTGCTCGGTCTGGTCGAACGACTCATGAGGAGGCCAGGCGATCCCGAACCGATCAGGCCTGAGCCAGACGCCGATACCAGAGACGGTTTCGATCCTGTCGTCGCAGAGGAGAATCCGGCGGCATCGCTGGAGCCGCAACTTGCGGTCGAAAGCACCCGCACGCTTGGCCGGTCGGAAATCGCGGATGTGATCCTGCGCGCGCTAAGGGGTATCGATGGCTGTCCGACGGCCGGCTTCGAGGTGGTCGTCTATGGCACGCGCCCGTGGAACGCCATGTTGCGCATCACGCCAGCCGCCGGAGCGGTGCCTGACGCGCGTGCCTGGCGGCAGCGGGTCCAGGACATGGTTCAGCTGTTGCGACATCAATACGAGTTGCGCGAATAGACCGGAGGCCTAGCCTTCCATGCGCACCAGCACGACCTCGAACGGCACGCCGGGCCGTTGCTTGACGACACCTCTGCAGGACGCCGTCGTGGTCTTGGATGTCCCGACCAGATCAATCTCGACCTCGTCGATGCCGAAGATCGTTGGCTGGCCGTCCGCATGCCGGCGGGTCGCAATCGTCGCCGTGAAAGCATCGCCGTTCTGGATATAGGAACCGCTATAGGCGATCACTGTATCGCCGCCCGACAATCGACCATCAGCGAGCGTGATAATCCCCATGCCTTCCTTCTCGGGAATACGAAACCACGCCGAATAACGGCCATCCGGGAGCATGACAAACCTGAACTGTGAGTTGCGGTACAGCCAATTACCACCAACCCATCAGAAAGACGTTAACCAGATCGGTCGCATTGAAACGATCGATCTCGTCTTCCCCAATGTAATGCCGCGCTATTTGCCGCCCCCGATATTGCCGCCTTTGATATGGCCGAGCGAGTTGCTGCCATAGGCAGAATTGCCGTGATTGCCGCTCATCGCGGCATTGCCACGAAAGATTGCGGGACCTCGCATCTGGCCATAACTCCCGTAATATCCGTGGTGCGCCTTGTAGCCACGATGGACTTTCTTCGCAGAAGCCGCCGTCGCCGTGAAACTCGCGATCATCAGTGCAGCTGCCGCCGTTGCCAGAATCTTTTTCATGTTCAACCCTCTGTGACGCCCTGCAGGAAAACGCTGGTGGCTGCGTCTCGTTCCGGCACAAATCGTCGCAAAAAACGGCCTTACGACGATCTCCGGACATCCCCTCCACAGCCTGGTAACGCTTTGCTCACCATACAAAATGGGTGGCCCCGACCGCGATCGGTGGTAAGTGGGTGCTGCTTATTGCGCATCAAATAAATTACACCGCGTTCGGACATCATGTTGCTAGATCAGTCCTCCATCTTCGCAGCGATCGGACTCTCGAGCGCCGCGCTCGCGCTCACATTGCTCGCAACCTGGCTCGTCGCGCGATCCGAGACCTATCTGCTGACTTGGTCGATCGGTCTCGCGACCACGGTCGTTGCCGTCATCATCTATGCAGGCTTCGAGCAGTATGATTCGAGGCTACAGCTCGCTGCATTCATATTGCTGCTTGTCGGCTTCGGGGTGATCTATGCGGGCACCACGCAATTCTGCTCGAACCAGGCCCATTGGATCCGCGCCGCCCTCGTCACCACCGCAGGGCTCGTTCCGATGATCATCGGCTTTGCGCTTGGTTACACCGGCACCGGCACGATGGCCGCGAATTTTGGCACGGGCCTTCTCGTTGCGCTCTCGGCTGCACAATATTGGCACGCGCGCGCCGAAGCACCGCTGCTGATGGTCGCAAACGCGTTGCTTTATCTCATCACGGCCGCATCGTTCGTGGCCTGCGGTGCCGAACTCTTGCGTACCGGGCAATTCGTGCTGACCGATCGACCGATGAATTGGGCGGAACAGTTCAATTCACTGATGGTGATCGTCGGTCTGACCGGGATCGGTGCGCTGTCACTGACGATCAACCAGATCCGGACGTCGAACCGGCATAAATCCGATGCCATGACCGATCCTCTGACCGGCCTGCTCAATCGGCGCGCGCTGTTTGGCGAAAAGGTAACGGAGACAGCATCCAACACCGCAATTCTGGTGATGGATCTCGATCACTTCAAAACGATTAACGATCAGTTCGGCCACGCCGCCGGCGACCGCGTGCTGCGCGCCTTTGCCGAAGTCATCTTCTCGAACATTCGCGCCGAAGACGTTGCCGCGCGTCTGGGCGGCGAGGAATTCTGCATTGTCCTAGCCGCGTCGAGCCCAAAAGCGGCGGCCGCTGTCGCCGAGCGCATCCGATCAACGCTGGAGACAAAGACGTTCCCGACTTCCGCCGGTGTTATCCACGCCACGGTCAGCGTGGGAATCGCGATCCGGTCAACCGAGCCTGAAACGCTGCAGGCCTTGCTTAGCCGGGCCGACGCGGCGCTCTACCAAGCCAAGGCGGCGGGCCGAAATCGCGTGCAGATTTCTGATTTTCATCTGGCCGCCTGAGCCGCGCGACGCCCGGTTCCACGAAAAATTAAGCACTGGCTGGCAGCGTAAGGTTTTTCGGCAGAATGCCCCGATGCCCGGTCAGAAAACCATCGCCATAGAGACGCTCAATCTGCTGCGCGCCTCAGAACCTCTCCCGAACGACAGCCACCTCAAGGCGGCGTCGATTATCGCATTTCCGCTCGGCCCCATCGAGGTCGAGCAAATCACGCCACGGTTCTTCGCCTCCTTTGCCATCGAAAGCCTGCTACGCTCGATCTGCTATCGCGAAGAACAATGGCTGATCGACGCGCGGCACAACCATGCCATGCGAATGACGCTGAACTGGGTCGAGGCAGAAAGCTGACGACAGAATTATCCCTCGGCCGGAACTGTATCTCGCAGTGACGGCCGCTCCGACACGGTTGCGAACCAGTCGGTCAGGGCCGGCCGCGAGCTGCGCCAGTCGAATGATGCAAAACGAAAATCCAGATAGCCGAGCGCGCAGGCAATGGTGAGGCTGCCGACGGTGATGCGGGCGCCGAACACTGCGACGTCGTTTTCCATCTGGTCCAGGGCCGCAGCGATCTTGGTCATCTGACCATCGATCCACTCCGCCGATCTGATCTCGTCGCTCCGGCACGTGTTCTCGTAACGTGTCAGCAGCGCAGCATCGAGCAAGCCGTCACCGAGCGCCTGTTCGGTGAGCACCTGCCAGCGCTCGGCGCCGCGCGGAAACAGCGAACCGTGTCCGAGGTCGTCGAGATATTCGCAAATCACCCGGCTGTCGAACAGCAGCGTGCCATCCGCCAGCTTCGCCGCCGGCACCTTGGCGAGCGGGTTAAAACTTGCGATCCGCGCGTCGCGCTTGAGCGGATGCGCGGCGCTGGGCAGCTTCACGATACGATCGGCGATCCCGAGCTCGATCGCACAGGCCATCACCTTGCGGACGTAGGGCGATGTTGGCGCGTAGAACAGTTCGATCTTGTCAGTCATGGCTTCTGGTCCTCCGCATCGATGGCCGCCAGTGCGGCGCGCGCGACTTCGACATCCTGCGCGCCGGTGCCCGATCCGACGCCGACCGCGCCGACGCACTGGCCTGCAATCACAATGGGCAGTCCGCCTTCGAGATTGGTCAGGCGGCCGCCGCCTGCGATGGCCAGCTTGATCTCGTCGGCGGGATTGAGTCGAGAGGTCGGCTGCCGGTGCGACGCGGCCGTAATGGCCTTGGACATCGATGTTTCCCGCGACAGCAATTTGGCGCCGTCCATCCGGACAAACGCCAGAAGATTGCCGCCGTCGTCGACGATGGTGATGTTCTGCGGCACGCCCAACTCTTCCGCCTTGGCGACGGCACCCGCCAGCGCTTTGAGTGCGCCTTCATGTGTCAGCTTGAGAGAGGGCTTAGTCGTCGCCATGGGACTGCTCCTGTATCGATATCCGGCCTTTGCGCTCGACATGGCCGCTCATGCGGCGTCTGCGGGCAGCAACAGCACTTTGCCGATGTTTTCATTGGCTTCCAGAATGCGGTGAGCTTGCGCTGCGTCTCCGAGAGGCAACTGGCGCCAGATCAGCGGCCTCACCGCGCCGGACGCGACGAGCGGCAGCACCTCGGCGCGGAGCGCGGCAGCGATGGCGGTCTTCTCCTCGTCGGACTTCGGCCGCAGCGTCGACGACGTCAGATACAATCCCTTCCGCATCACCAGACCGAGATCGATCGGCACCACGCCGCCTTCCATGAAGGACAGGCTGACATGCCGTCCGCCGGGCGCCAGCGCATCGAGATTGCGCGCCACATAGGAACCGCCGACGATGTCGAGTACGACATCGACGCCCCGCCCGCTTGTGGCGTCGCGCGCAGCGACAACGAAGTCCTCGGTACGATAGTTGATTGCGATGGCGCCGAGCGCTTCCACCGCCTTCTTCTTGGCATCGCTGCCCACGGTCGCGATCGCCGTCGCGCCGCGGGCGATGGCCATGCGGATCGCAATAGTGCCGATACCACTGGCACCGCCATGCACCAGCACGGTCTCGCCCTTCGACAGCCGGCCGCGCTCGAACAGATTGTGCCAGACGGTGAAGAGCGCCTCGGGGAGCGCCGCTGCCTCTTCGATCGTCAATCCCGCCGGGACCGGAAGACAATGCGAGGCCTTAGCGATGCAATAGCGCGCATAACCGCCGCCCTTCACGAGGGCCATCACCGCCGCCTGCCTCTGCAACGCAGCGTCGCCGCCGACCACGCGGCCGGCGACTTCGAGACCGAGCACGTCAGTGACACCCGGCGGCAGCGGCACGGCACCACTTCGCTGCATCAGGTCCGGGCGATTGACGCCGGCTGCGGCGACCTGGATCAGCACTTCGCCGGGACCGGGCACCGGCACTGGTCGTTCGACTTGGGTCAGAACGTCAGGACCGCCTGCTTGCGTCGCGATGATCGCCTGCATGGTCGCCATGATCGTCGACACTCCGTTCTTCATGATACGCGTATCCACTCTTCACTCGGCCGACGCAGCAAATCCGCCAGCCTGTCCATCATCGCGTTCGCAGCCGCGAGTTCGTCGAAACCAATCCATTCATCAGCCTTGTGGCCGCGGGCCATGTCGCCGGGTCCGCAGACCAGCGTCGGGATCCCCGCCCCTGCATAGAGGCCAGCCTCGGTGCCGAAGGCGACTGTGGTTGCGGGTTGCGTATCGCCCGCCATTCCTGCGACCAGACGCGTCACGCCTGCGTCGGCGGCAGTGTCGAGCCCCGGATAGGCCGATAATTCCTCGGAAACGATGTCAGCCTCCGGTGCATTGGCGCGCAACCGATCGCGCTCACGCGCAACCACCTCATCGACCCGCGCGAGAATCTCGCCGGCGTCACGGCCTGGCATGGTGCGGATCTCGTATTCCAGGACAGCCCGTTCCGGCACCAGATTGACCACGGTGCCGCCATGCAGCGAGCCGACGTGAATGGTCGTGTATGGCGGATCGAACGCCGCATCGCCGCCGCGCGCGATTTCCTCATCGGCCAGACCGCGCAACGCATGCGCGATCGCAACGCCCACATCGACCGCATTGGCCGCACGATGCGGCATCGCCGAATGACCGGTGCGGCCTGTTACTGTCAGGCGATGCGCGACCTTGCCCTTGTGCGCGCGAACGACGCGCATAGTCGTGGGCTCACCAACAATGGCGAGTGCAGGCATTGCAACGGACTGCACGAGCGCGTCCACAAGATCAGGCGCACCGCGGCATCCGACTTCCTCATCATAGGAAAACGCCAGATGCACGGGCGCAGCTGTCGCGGCTTCATTCAGGCGCGGCACGGCAGCGAGAACGACGGCCAGAAAGCCCTTCATGTCGGTAGCGCCGCGGCCATAGACACGCCGATCACGGACGACGCCTGCGAAGGGCGGCACGGTCCACGCCTGCCCGTCCACCGGCACGACATCCGTATGCGCTGACAGGACCACACCGGGACGATCCACAGGACCGATAGTCGCGAGCAGCGAGGCCTTGCAGCCATCAGGCGACGACACGCGGCGCGAAGACACGCCCGACGACGCAAGTATCCGCTCGATATATGCGATGATATCGAGGTTCGAATTCGAACTTATACTTTCAATACTGATCAGCTCGCAAAGTATTTGAGCTATTCTCTCGATCATCTATACTCTCAATACTTTTACGATTGCGGGAGCATCACGATGACCTATTCCATCTCGGCACGCTGTCCGGAGACCGGCGCGTTTGGCATTGCCATTACATCGTCCAGCATTGCCGTGCCGGCGCGCTGCGCCTGGGTGGGACCTCTGGGTCTGGTGGTGTCGCAGAATGTCACTGATCCGTCGCTCGGCCCGACCGGCCTCGCACTGCTGCGTCAGGGCCTTGGCGCTGGTGCGGTGCTGAACAATCTGACGCAAGGCACGCCGCAGCCGGCGTGGCGGCAGGTCGGTGTGATCGATCGCTATGGCCAAGTGGCCTGGCATTCCGGCGCACAGGCCTTGCCGATCATCGGCATTGCGCAGGGCAATGGTTGTCTCGCTATGGGCAATCTGCTGGTCGATGAGAAAGTCCCGAGCGTGATGGTCGCGCGGTTCGAGGCGACGGCCGGGCAACCGCTGGCGGAGCGGCTGATGTCGGCGCTGGAAGCCGGCCTCGATGCGGGCGGCGAGACCGACGACGAACATGCCGCGGGCCTGCATGTTGCCCACATGTTCGATTGGCCGGTGGTCGATCTGCGTGTCGACTGGCACGACGCTCCGATCGGTGAACTCCGCGCGCTGTGGGAGCGCTATCGGCCGCAGCAGAAGGACTACATTGCGCGCGCGATGAATCCGGGCGCTGCGCCGTCGTTCTAAGGCAGAGCGCCTCACGCCGCCTCACCCGGCGGAAACGCCACGATATCGTCGGAGCCGATGGTCAATCCGATCTCGGCTCCGACCGGACAGGACGACAGCGCCGCAATGCCCGGCGAACGCAGCAGGATGCGCTCGCGCGCGCTGCCGGGCGCGTCGATATATAGATCGACATGGCCGCCTTGAAACACCTGTGTCATCACAGTGCCGGGCAGTGATCCCGAAGCGCCACGCGACGTGACGGCGAGATGCTCCGGCCGCACGAAGACATCCAAGGCATCGCCAACCGAAAGCGCGGCAATCGGCGCCGCAGGAACTTCGGCGCTGATGTCGCCGACCGAAACCACCGCGACATCGCCGCGCTTCTCGACAAGACGCCCGTTGAGGATATTGGCGTCGCCCACGAAGGACGCGACGAAGCGATCCGCCGGACGGCGATAGATATCGTCGGGTGCCGCGATCTGGCGGATGCGCCCGGCCGACATCACGGCGATGCGGTCCGACATCGACAGCGCCTCACCCTGATCATGCGTCACGAAGATCGTGGTGACGCCGAGCTCACGCTGGATCTGCTTGAGCTCGACCTGCATCGAACCGCGCAGATTCTTGTCGAGCGCCGAGAATGGTTCGTCGAGCAGCAGCACCTTCGGCCTGATCACCAAGGCCCGCGCAAGCGCCACCCGCTGCTGCTGGCCGCCCGACAACTGCCGCGGCTTGCGGTCGGCAAAGCCTGTGAGCTTGACCAGCGCCAGCGCTTCGTCGACGCGGCGCGCGATCTCCTTCTTGTCGACGCCGCGGGTCTTCAATCCGTAAGCGACGTTCTTGGCGACGCTCATATGCGGGAACAGCGCGTAGTTCTGGAACACGATGCCAATCTCACGCATATGCGCGGGCGTTTCGGTGACCAGATCGCCGTCGATGAAGATCTCGCCATTGTCGGCTTCGAGGAAGCCGGCGACCAGATTGAGCAGCGTCGTCTTTCCGCAGCCGGATGGGCCCAGCAGGGTCATGAACTCGCTCGGCCGGATCTTCAGCCAGGCTTCATGTAGCGCCATGGATTCGCCAAAGCGCTTGGTGACGCCGTCGAGCTGCACCGCCGGACGAACTTTTTCGCTGGTCGCTTCCGGCGTGTGTGCCGTCATTGGATCAGTGCGCATCAACATTCAGGATTTTCCCGAGGCCCAGGAAGGAATTGGCGATCGTGAGCAAGGTTGCGGTCACGACGATGTAGATGACCGAGAGTGCGGCCAATGTGGGATCCGCGAATTCGCGGACGTAATTATACATGGCGACCGGCAGCGTCTGCGTCGCCTGACTGCTAACAAACAACGTCGCCGTGAATTCGTTGAAGGACAGGATCGCCGCGAACAGCCAGCCGCTGAGCAAACCCGGAATCAGCAGCGGGATCGTCACCGTGAACAGGATCCGCAGCGGCGTGGCGCCGAGACTGGACGCGGCCAGCTCCAGGCGCGTGTCGAGATTTTCCAGCGAGATGTAAGTGCTGCGCATCACGAAAGGCAGCACCATCACCACGTGGGCGAAGATGACGAGCGGAAAACCGCGACCAACACCCGTCTGCGAGGCGAGAATGAGAATGCCAAGGCCGACGGTGTAATGCGGGATGATCAGCGGCGACAGCAGAATGCCTTCAAGGAAATCCCTGAGCGCGAATTTGTAGCGATGAATGGCAAAGGCAAAGGCAGATCCGACGACGACCGCGATGCTGGATGCCCAGACCGTCACGGTCAGGCCATTCCAGAAACCTTTGGCGAAATCGGCATAGGAGAAGGCGCGATTGAACCAGCGCAGTGACCATGACTGCGGCGGAAACTGCAGGATCGCGCGATCGTTGAAAGCCGAGATCGCCACGACGACGCCGGGCAACAGCACGAACAGGAGAATGGCGGCAACGAGGACGCGGCCCGACCAGCGCAGCGCAAGGGTTGCAGGTGAGCGTTTCATGTCGTGCCCGCCATGCGTTCGAGCGGGCTCGCGGCTTTCTTCAGCAGCGCGATCACGGCCAGCGACAATGCGAGACCGATGATGGAGAGACTGGCGGCGAAGGGGAAATTGAACGACGAGAAGCCGAGCTGATAGATCAGCGTCGACACGGTGGCGACACGGCCGCCGCCGATCAGCTGTGGCGTTGCAAAGGCGCTGAAGGTCCACGCGAAGGCGGTGGAGAAGCCGGCAACGATGCCGGGCATCGACAGAGGCAGCGTGATGGTCATGAAGATGCGGATCGGACCCGCGCCGAGACTTTCGGCCGCCTTCTCGTAATTGCGGTCGATATGCGACAGCGCCGCGGCCAGCATGATGACCATGATCGGCATGGTCACATGCACCAAGGCCGCTATCACACCGCCCGAGGTAAACATCATCCGCAACGGGCGATCCACCAGGCCGAGCTTGAGCAGCAGCGTGTTCAGGAAGCCGTTATTGCCGAGCACGATCATCCAGGAATAGGTCCGCACCACCTCGCCGAGAAACAGCGGCGTCACCGACACGATCAGGATGAAGGAGCGCAACGCAGAGCTGTTGGTGCGCGTCAACGCATAGGCTAGCGGATAGGCAAGCAGCAGCGTGAATACCGCCGTTTCAAAACAGATCAGCACCGTATTCCAGAATGCTAGGGCGTAAAGCGGCCGCAGCATGGCTTCGAAATTGGCCCAGGTGAACCCGCCGACTTCGAGCGTTCCGGGAATATAGGCCCGCACGCTGTACTGGAACACAGCCAGCATCGCCGCGATCAGGCCCACAGCAACGAGGCCGGCCGGCGAGACAAACCATCCCAGAAATGGACGTGTGTTCATGGACAAACTCGAAGTGGGCGAACGTGACGTTATGGATAGCGATCCGGCGGTATCAGCCGGATCGCTATCCGGACTTCTTACGGAGCCATGATGTTTTCGGTGAACCACTTCCGCCAGGTGCCGGTCTTCTCGGCACGCAGCTTGGCGTCGATCACCAGCGTCTGCTTCGCCCACTGATCCGCGGTCGTGAACACGCCCGGCAGTGCTGCGATCTCGGGCTTGACCTTGGCGTTGTCCACCACCGGGCTGCCCTTCTTCAGTTCGGCGATCTTCGCCTGCACGTCCGGATCGAGCGCGGTGTTGATGAACTTGTAGGCCAGCTCCGCCTTGGTCGAGCCCTTGGTGATGCCCATGGTATCGACGCCGAGAACTGCGCCTTCCTTCGGAATCGCCAGCTTGATCGGCACGCCCTGGGCCTGCATGTAATAGGCGTTCATCGACAGCACGACCTGCACCGGCGTCTCACCCGTCGCGAACAGCTGTTGGCTGTTGGCATCGTTGGTGTAGAACGCCTTGTAGTTCGGCTTCAGCGCTTTCATCTTGGCTTCGCCGACTTCCCAATTCGATGCGTCGCCGCCGGACAGCTTGGCTGCGACCACCATCACATGGCTCGGATCGAAATCGGGCGACGAGATCATGCCCTTGAGCGCCGGATTCCACAGACCTTCCCAGCTCTCGAAGCTCACGCCCTTCGGCAGTTGATCGGGCAGATAGCCGATCGTGTAGACATAGGCCCAGGAGCCGATGTGATACGGGCTGATCTTGGCCTGCTCGACCAGATGGCTGGCATTCGGGATCTTCGCCATGTCGAGCTTCTCGAACAGATTGTCGTTGGCATAGAGCCAGCCGACATGGGCCGTCGTGAAGGTGACGTCGCTCTCCGGCTTCGCAGCAGCGAGCTTGGCCTGATTGAGGCGATCAATCGTGCCGCCGGTGATGTATTCAACCTTCACGCCGGTCTCGGCAGTGAATTTCTTGGCGATCGCTTCATCGATCAGATCGCGGAAACTTCCACCCCAGGTGCTGACCACCAGCTTCTCCTGGGCGGATGCCTGCCCGCCAATCGCGAGCGTCGACAGCAACATCAATGCAGTAAACTTCAAGGCGCGCTTCATCTCGAAACCTCACAAGGATTATGACCCAGAAAGAAAAGCAAGCATCATGCCAGACGATTGATTTACCTCAAGAATTTCCGCCGGACAGGCGCGTGCAATCGCACTCATCGATCATGCGAAAGATGAAGCCGCAAACGTCCGATTGATCTCTGTAGTGCCGGCGAAAAACGCGTCGTTACGCCGGAATTTCCGCGATGATGTCGATTTCCATCAGGTATTCAGGCTTGGCGAGGCCCTGAACGATAATTCCTGTCGAAACCGGATAGACGCCCTTCAGCCATTTGCCGACGACGCGATAGACCGGCTCGCGATAGGCGCGATCGGTGATGTAAATGACGATCTTCACCACGTCCTCGAGCTTGGAGCCTGCCTCTTCAAGCAGCACCTTGGCGCATGTCATGGCATTCTCCGTTTGCGCAGCGGCATCGCCGATACCGACGATCTTGCCATCGAGATCCATGGCCGTCTGGCCGCGCACATAAACGGTGTTGTTGGCGCGAACGACCATGCAGACATCGTTGTCGAGCGACTGCTCGGGATACGCTTCCTTGGTGTTGAACTTACGAAAACGCTGATGGGTGGTCATGAAGCAGATCCTCAGGCGGCGAGACGACGGAATGTGCGATCGGAGAAGATCAGGGGCAGCGCAGCTTGGTTGCGAACGTTCAGCACCTCGCCCGCGACGATGCGATGCGAGCCGAAATCGAACACGCTGGCGACGCGGCAATCGAAATTGCAGAGCGCGCCATCGAGCGCCGGCGCGCCGGTCAGCAGTTCTGACCAGTCGCCGGCGAGAAAGCGATTGTCGCGCAGTTCAGGGATCAGCCCGGCAAAGCTATTGGCAACACGCTCTTGCGTATCAGACAGAATGTTGGCGACGAACACGCCATTGGCCAGCAGCTTTTCGAGATGGCGATTGTCGCGGTGAACGCTGAACACAACCGATGGCGGCTCCATCGAGAGCGAACACAGCGACGACACCGTAACGCCCGCGCGGCCCGCCTCGCCATCCGTTGTCACCACCGCCACGCCCGAGGCCGTCATCCGCATGGCGTCGCGGAAGATATCGACCTCGACCGGCGGATGCGTCGCCGCGCTCACGACTTCGCTCCGTCGATACGGTCCGACAATCCGGCCGACTTCTTGACGAAATCCAGCGGCCCGGCGAAGTCGAAGCTGTTATATACCGCCGCCAAATGATTGAAGTGCGGCGCTTGCGCGAACTGCACGAAGGTCAGGCGATGACCGGCGTAGTCCGAATTGAGCAGGTCGCGCGCAAAGGCGAGCAGCTTGCGGCGATCGTCGGCCTGCCACTGATCGTTCAGCGAATAGAACTTGTTCAGCCACTTGCCTGATCCCTCGGCCTCGAAGGCATCGGCATTCGGGGTGATGCAGATCTGGCCGCCGCACAGTTCGCGGGCGATATGCATCATCGCCGGAAGCTGCGAACAGGCGAACACGCGGCCTGCATAGAGCATCGACTGCTGCGGCATCAGAAGGCCGCCCGGGCTCTTCTCCGCCATGGCGATCGACGCCGTGAGATGTGCGTTGATGCCTTCGCGATAGCAGACGAGATCGGCGAGCTTCTCGCGCACCGACTGCAGCTTGTCGAGACCGGTCTGCTTGGCGTTCCACATGGCCGCGCCGATCATCATGTCGGCGGTGTAGAGCAGACGCAGCACATAGGGGAATGCCGAATAGCGATGCAGCGTCGAACGCACGAACTGCGCGGCGCGGGTATGGCGATAGAAGAACACGTCTTCCCACGGGATCAACACGTCGTCGAACACCACCAGCGCCTCGACTTCATCGAAGCGATTGGCGAGCGGATAGTCCTTGGCGTTGGCGCTGCTGCGATTGGCGAAGCCGCCGCGGCAGATATGCTTGACGCCCGGCGCACCCATCTTGACGATGCAGCCCACCGCATAGTCGGACAGCTTCTCATTGGCCCAGGCGCCGACGGTCGGCTTCAGATAGGCTTGATCGGCATAGGCCGCGGCGGTCTCGTATTTCGCGCCGCGAATGATGATGCCGGCATCGGTCTCACGCGTGACGTGAACCATGAGATCCGGATCCTGCTGCTGCGGCGGCAGGGAACGGTCGCCCTTCGGATCGGTATTGGCCGAGACGTGGAAGATGTCCTTCTCGATCACGGCACGGATGTGATGATCGATATTGGCGGCGAAACGCGGATCAATCTCGGCCAGCACATCGCGGCCGTCGGTCAGCGACCACATTTCGCCGATGGTCTCGTCACCCACACGGGTGACCACGCCGCCGATGTCCTTCATCACGTGATCGACGGCCTTGATCTTGTCGTGCCAGTCCTTCTGTTCCGTCGGTGGCTTGTAGAAGACCGAATGTGTCTCGTTGTCTTCAACGTAAGTCAGGTCGGCGGCGTAACGCTCTTCACGCGCCATGTCATACATGCGGGCCTTGACGTCGATGATCGGCTTCAACGCCGGGTGCGTGGTCACGTCCTTGACCCGCTCGCCATCGATCCAGACCTCGCGGCCATCGCGAATGCCCTGTTTGTATTCTTCACCCGTGCGGATCATTGATCGGCTCCTGTTCGACTGGACGACAGGGTGCCGAAGGGCCTATCATAAGGAAAATATTTTTATGTTTGGAGATGCATAGGAAAACACGATGAGGTTCTCGCTCCGGGCCCTGCGTTATGTGGTTGAGACGGCCGATGCGGGCAGCGTGACAGAAGCCGCCAAGCGCCTGAACGTGTCGCAGCCCTCGATTTCGGCCGCACTCAGCCAGCTGGAGGCCGAACTCGGCGTCCAGATCTTCATTCGCCATCTCGCCAAGGGCGTGACCCTCTCCCCCGCCGGCCAGCGGCTGGTAAACGACGCGAGACTGCTGCTCGCGCATGCGCGCGATTTTGCCCAGAGCGCCCAGTCACTTGGCAGCACGCTGCACGGCGAGATCGTGGTCGGCAGCTTTTCGACCCTCGCCACACGTTTCATGCCAGGGCTGCTGTCCGGCTTTCGCGAGCGCCAGCCGGGCATCTCGGTGAAGCTGGAGGAAGGCGACCAGCAGGAAATCATCGACGGCTTGGTCTCCGGACGGACTGAACTCGCGCTGTCCTATTCCTTTGCCGTGCCGGACGAGATCGTCGGTGAGAAATTCTGCGAGCTGCCGCCCTTCATCGTGCTGTCGGCGGATCACCCTCTGGCAAACCGGTCGTCGATCAGCCTCACCGAAATGCGCGACGAGCCGTTCATCCTGCTGGACCTGCCGCATTCGCGCGATTACTTCGCCAGCCTGTTCACGGCATCCGGTATCGAGCCGCGTATTTCCTTCCGGACCCGATCATTCGAGCTGATCCGCGGACTGATCGGGAATGGCCAGGGATATTCGATCCACAATGCCGTGCCGCGCACCACCATCGGCTATGACGGTAGCCGCGTCGCCGTGGTGCCGATCACCGAAAAACTGCCGGCAACGCATGTCACGGCGCTGCGTCTGAAGCGCCACGCGCTGCGACCGGCGGTGCAGACATTCGCCGACTACGCGCGCGACGCCTTTGCAGTTGGCGGCCAGTTCGCGCCGGGTTCAATAGCCCCGGCGAGGATCGACGCGGCTTAGCAGCTCCTGCCCCGCACGCAGCCGCCGTACATTCTCGCCGATCTGCTGTGACGCAGAACCCGGCAGCGCCACCGATGCGAGATGCGGCGTGATCAGCACATTGCCCATCGCCCAGAGCGGACTCTCCGGCGACAACGGCTCGGAGGCAAACACATCCAGCGTCGCTTCTGCGATATGGCCCGAACGCAGCGCTTCGATCAGCGCCGGCTCATCGACGATACTGCCGCGCGAGACATTGATGAAGACTGCCCCCGGCTTCATCTGCGCCAAGCGCTCGGCGTTCAGCAGCCCGCGCGTCTGCGGCGTCTGGGGCAACATGCAGACGAGAATGTCGCTATCGCCCAGGATATCCGGCAACGCAGACAGACCGGCAGATGTCTCGATGCCCTCCACCGACTTCAGCGTGTTGGACCAGCCACGCACCCGGTAGCCCTGCCGGGCACATTCGAGCGCCGCCGTCAGTCCGAGTTCGCCAAGACCCAGAATGCCGACGGTGATGGTCTCGGGATCGCGCGGATGAATATAGTGCCAGCGGCGCTCGCGCTGAGCGCGCTCGAAGGCTGGAATATCGCGCGCATGACGCATCACCGCGAACAACACATAGCCAGCCATCATCCGCGCCATCTTCGGATCGGACAGGCGCGTGATCGGAACCTCCGGCAGATCGTCACGCCCGACCAGCGCGTCGACGCCGGCGCCCAGATTGACGACGAGCCCGAGATTGGGATAGCGCGCAAAGAAGCCATGCGGCGGCTTCCAGACAAGTGCCTGCCGTACGCGCGCGGGATCGACGATATCGTCCGCCTGACGCAGATCGATCCCCTCCACGGCGAGCGCCGCACGCCACGTCTCGAAGTCATCGAAGGCGCTGTAGAACGCCATCACCTCCGACGTCATTGCGCGGCCTTTTCGGCGATCAGACGCGACACTGCAGTCAGCGCCAGTTCATAGCCGAGTGCGCCGAGCCCGGCGATCACGCCGGTCGCCGCGCGCGATACATAGGAGTGATGGCGAAACGGCTCGCGCTTCCAGATATTGCTCATATGCGCCTCGATGATCGGTCCCTCGAAAGCGAGCAACGCATCGAGAATCGGTACCGACGAGTAAGTGAGACCGGCGGCATTGATGACGATCCCCTCGGCCTTCTCCCTCGCCTCCTGAATCCAGTCAACCAGAACGCCTTCGTGGTTGGATTGGCGAAAGTCGACCGTCAAGCCGAGCGAAGCTGCATGGTCTTCGCAGCGCTTCTTGATCGAGACGAAACTTTCGCGGCCATAGGTGCCGCTTTTGTCCAGCCCATAAAGATTGGCATTGGGACCATTGAGGAAATAGACAACTGGAGACGTCATGGCCGCGCTTTCATGTGTCTGGAGGGCAATCGGGTAGTCTCGAGAGGCAAGACCGAGCCGGGAGAAAATACCAACGAACGAGTGACGTCGGATGACCCCGAATGTGCTCAACCCTTGGCCAACAGGGCGCATGCACCGACGCATCGACGCAGCGCATCCGCAAATTGAACCTTAGAGAGACCTGCCTCATCGCAGAAATCAAAAGAACCTATGCGGTTCGACGGATTTCAGTATGGTTCAGAGGTTGCTCTCGCAGTAGGTGGAAAGCCCGGAGGCGGCACCGTCTGCCGCCCGGTAAAAAATGAGCGAGACGGCCAATCGAAGGAAACCGGCCGAAAAATCGGTCCGGATCAGATGCGGTGCACGGTCGGCATCCGGCTAATGCATTGGCGCGTGTTTCAAGGAATCCCTGATTTCGCGCCAGATGTTCACACACCAGTTTCTCGCTCTATGGGTCAACACGTTTCTCAAGATTCACTCTCGCTATCGCCTATATCCTTTTACGATTAGCAAGAGTCGTGCCAACAACTGAAATACTGGATCATCCACTCATCGGATGCACTGCGTGCGCGGGGCAATCATCCAACATTCCGAGCATGGTTATCGGGTGACCAGGACGCCACCTTCGATGCAATCTCCAGTCTGCCGATCAGCGGCATCTGGCGAAAACTACAACGATTTCGTCCGGATCATATCAAGCGAGCTGCTCACCTGAAAAACGACAGCGCTTTAGCTGCCCTTCTTGCCGTCGGCGGTGAACTGCTTCAGGAACGCGGTGAGATCCTTGATCTCCTGCTCGTTCTTGATACCGGCAAAGCTCATCTTGGTGCCGGGGATCTTGCCCTTCGGATCCTTGATATAGTCGGTGAACACCTGATCGTCCCAGGTCAGGCCGGAATTCTTGTTGGCGTCGGAATAATTATAGCCCGCAACAGTGCCGGACTTGCGCCCGAACAGACCGTTCAGGATCGGCCCTACGGTGTTCTTCGCGGTTTCGCCGACCTGATGGCAGGCGCGGCACTTGTTGAAGGACTTCTCCCCGCCTGCAACATCCTGCGCCATGGCATCGGTTGTCGTCAGTGCGAGCGACAAAGCGAGCAGCGAAAAGCGGAGCGTCATCCTGGTCAAACCTCAAATGTAGTGATTGTTATGGCGTGCGAGCCATCGCGACAAAGACGAATGCCCTCGCCTGCTACTCGACCTTGGGGCCGGACTTGCCGTCAGGCGTGACGTCGATGGACATGGCGCGCCCGGTCACCTTCGGCGCCGGCCGGCAATCCTTCATGCACGGATTCTTGTTCCAGAAATGCTTCTCGGACGTCTCGCGGTCGTCCTCGAAAAATGCTGCAGCATTCGGCATCTTGATCGACGTGAAGTTCTTCTCGTTGAGTTCGAATGTCTCGTCCTTGACGATATCGTTCATGCTGAGAATGTAGGCCGTCAGCGCATAGACCTCGTCATTGGTCAGCGACTGCGCATTGCCATAGGGCATCGCGCGCTTGATGTAGTCGAACACGGTGGACAAATCGGGCCAGAACGAGCCGACGGTCTTGTCGGGCCGATCGGCCTTTAATGTCCCGGCGCCGCCGGCAAGCACCGGCCATCGACCGACGCCCTGTCCGAATTCGCCGTGACAGGACGCGCACTTCTCTTGAAACAGATCGTCGCCCTGCTTCACGGTGCCCTTGCCGACCGGAAGACCGCGCCCGTCCGGCCGGACATCGGTGTCCCAGGCCGCGATTTCCTCAGCGGTGGCCGCCCGGCCGAGCCCAAGCTTACCCGCAGGCTTTGCCACCTCGCGGCCCGCCATCTGCTGGGCAGCGCTTGGCGCAATTATGCTGCCGAGCAGACATGCCGCCAGCACCAGTGTCAGGGCATTAGCCGATTTCGACATTTTCAGTCTCCCCGCCCGAACGCACCAGCCAGGTCTGAATGCCGTTATTGTGGTAGATCGAATTGACGCCGCGCACCTTGCGCAGATCGTCCTTCGACGGCTGCACATAGCCGGTGGAGTCGATGGCGCGGGACTGGATCATCAGCTCCTGTCCGTTCCAGTCGAAATCCACATAGAAGCGCACCACCGACTTGTCGAAGACCGGGCCATCGATGCGCGCGGTCTGCCAGTTGCGCCCGCCATCCAGGGATACATCGACGCGCTTCACCGTGCCGCGCCCGGACCACGCCAGCCCGCTCAGCACGTTGCGGCCCTTGTGCTTCAATGGCGCCTGCGGCGACGGATTGGTCACCACCGATTTCGCATCCATCACGAATGTATGCTTGCGGGAATTTCCGTCGGCCAGCAGATCCGTATATTTCGACGTCTCCTCCCGGGTCTGCCACGGCTGGTCGCCAGCCTCGATGCGGCGCAGCCACTTGACCCACAGATTGCCTTCCCAGCCGGGAATGACCGCGCGCAGCGGATAGCCCTGCTCAGGACGCAGTGCCTCACCATTCATGGCGAACGCGATCATGACATCGTTCAGCGCCTTCTCGATCGGCAGCGAGCGGTTCATGCCGGCGGAATCGGCGCCTTCCAGCATCAGCCATTTGGCATTCGGCTTCAGCCCGGCCTCATCCAGCAACACCTTCAAAGGCACGCCGGTATACATCACGTTGTGGATCATGCCGTGCGTGAACTGGCAGCCATTGAGCTGGCTGCCGCGCCATTCCATGCCGGAATTGGCGGCGCATTCGAGGAAGTACACCTTGTTGACGCGCGGCATCCGCTTGATGTCGTCCATGGTGAAGACCAGCGGCTTGTCGACCAGCCCGTTGATCATCAGCCGATGATCCGCCGGATTGATCTCGGCGACGCCGCCGTGATGACGCTCGAAGCACAGGCCGGACGGCGTGATGATGCCGTCGAGGTCGTGCAGCGGCGTGAAATTGACCGAGGACTCCGCCGACGCGGTGAGCCATGGAACATCGCGGCGGATCACATTTTTCTCGAATTTCGAGGGAACGCCGTAGGGATGTTTGTCGACGCCATCGCCGAGATAGCGCTGCCAGTCCTGCACGTCGGTGATGAGTGCTTCGGATTTCGCCGTCTCGCCTGCAAGTGCCGGGATTGCCGACAATGCCGCGCCTGCGCCGGCCAGACCTGCCGCGCCGAGAAAACGACGGCGATTGAGCGTTTCCGCTGATGTTCGATCAGTCATCCGACAAGCTTTCCTGTCTCTGCACTACGACGCCTGGATCAGGCCCCGGTCACCTTGACCGCGGTGTTGGGTTCGATCCTGACGGTTGAGACCTTCGCTACATGCGCCGCGACCACGTCCCAGATCGGCGGACCCCGCGTATTCTCGTTGACGCTGGCCCAGCCCGAGACCGTGTAGGTCTTGCTGGCTTCGATCGGCTTGCCGGACTTCAGATGGGTCATCGCGGAAATGCGCGATCCCATCGGCTTGGAAATATCGATCGCGTAGCCCATGCCGCCCATGCGGACCATGTCGCCGCCGCCCTGGAAGTACGGATCGGGATGGAAGATGTTGTCGGCGACGTCCTCCAGCACTTCCTTGATCTGGGTGCCGGTCATCTGGTTGCGATAGCAGTTCGGATAGGTGATCGCGGTGGCGTTGGTGATCTGTTCCCAGGTGATCGCATCGCCGGGGATCAGTGTGCCGCCCCAGCGGAAGCCGGGCGACAGCACGATCTCCGCATCGCGCTCCGCCATCATCGCGTTGCAGATCAGATCGTCGAAGGTGCCGTTGAAATTGCCGCGGCGATACAACAGCGAATCCGTCTTGCCGATCTCGCGTGCCAAATCCTTGGCGAAGGGCGCCCTCACCTTCTCCACCAGCGCGGTCATCGCCGGATCGGGCTTGATGGCATCGGAGAACACCGGCATCAGCTTGAAGCGGATATCCGAGACCTTCTTGTCCTTCACCTCGATATCGAGGCGCGACACGAACTTGCCGTGCGAGCCGGTGGCGACGAGCACGGTATTGCCGACCTTGATCAGGCCGGGCATCGCGTCATGAGTATGCGCCGTCAGAATGACGTCGAGCCCCTTCACGCGGCCAGCCAGCTTGCGGTCGACATCGAAGCCGTTATGCGACAGCAAGACGACGATGGACGCACCGGCAGCACGCGCTTCATCGACCTGCTTCTGGATGTCCTCCTCGCGAATGCCGAATTCCCAGTTGGGGAACATCCAGCGCGGATTGGCGACGGCCGTGCGCGGCAATGCCTGACCGATCACGGCGATGGTGGCGCCGCCGCGCTCGAACATCTTGCGCGCTTCGAACACCGGCTCCTGCCATTCGTTGTCGCGAATGTTCTGGGCCAGGAATGCGAAGGGCGCGGAGTCAGCGATCTGCTTGACGCGCTCGGCGCCATAGGTGAATTCCCAATGGCCAACCATGGCATCGAGCTTCAGGGCCGACATCACATCGACCATGTCCTGCGCCTTGGTCTGCAGTGACGTCCAGCTGCCCTGCCAGCTATCACCGCCATCCAGCAGCAGCACCTTGTCATCGCCGCGCTCGGCGCGCACGGCGCCGATCAGCGTGGCAATGCGGTCCATGCCGCCCATGCGGCCATAGTTCTTTGCAAGCGCGACGAAGTCATCGGCCGTCAGCGCGAAGGCATCGGCGGAGCCGGCTGCGATCTTGAAGTAGTTGCGAAACTCGGCATCCGTGAAATGTGGCGGCATGCCCTTCACTTCGCCGACGCCGAGATTCACCGACGGCTCGCGGAAGTGCAGCGGCATCAGTTGCGCGTGGGTATCGGCGACATAGAGGATCGTCACCGTACCCAGCGGATCGAACCGCAGGATATCGGCCTGTGTCAGGCGCTGCTGGGCAGCAGCCCGACCCAGCGGGCCAAGGCCGCCACCGATCGTCAGCGCAGACGCAGCCGCGGTCGCTTGCAGGAAATCCCGCCTCGATATCATGATCCACCTATGATCCCTTCCGGTATGGAAGGGTGAATGTTCAGAAGAACGTCAGGCCACGGTCAGCTTGTTGGTCGCGACATAGTCGGAGCCGTCGTCATCCTTCCAGGTGAAGGTGAATTCGCCGGACTCGGCAGCCTTGTAGAAAAACGACTGATAGGGATTGGCCGAGATGGCGGGATTCCAGTCGGCCTCGAACACCGTCTTGCCGTTGAAGGCGGCGGTGAACTTGTTGATGATCTTGCGCGGCACGACCTTGCCGGCTGCATCCTTGCGCTGGCCGGATTCCATTTCGTGAGAGATCAGCGTCTTGATCTCGATCAGTTCGCCCGGCTTGGCCTGGGTCGGAACGCGAACGCGCGGGGTTGGTTTGGTTGCCATGAGAAAGTCCTCGCCTGATAAATCTGTTCTGTGAACGAAGCCGCGCGACTAGCCGCCGCAGCCGCCGATCGTGACTTTCACATTGGCTTTCGCCATGTGCAGCTTGCCGTTGGACATTTCGGCGATGCAGACGATGTTCTGGGTTTCCGCAAGACGCATGCGGGTCGAGGCCGAGGCCTTGCCGCAAGCTGGCGTGAACCGGTAGCTGACGACGGCCGGCAGCGGATTGCCTTCGGCGAACACATGCACCGACTTGACGTAGTCGGCGTCGGTCATCGGGCTTTCGACATCGACATTGACCGGGACCACAAGGCCATTCTCGGCGATCTCGGGCACGTCGAGCTTGATCTTGCCGCTTTCGAATTTCTTGTCGCCATACAGCTTCTTGATTTCGGCGGCGACGGCCTGCTCATCGGCCAGCGACAGTCTGGGAGCAAGGATTGCTGCGAGACCAGCGATCGCGGCCATGGCCAGCGTTTCGCGACGGGTCTTCTCGACCGACTTCAAAATCATGAGTGCTTCCTCCTGCGGGATTTGAGCAATCCCTTTACAATAGTATCGCTTGACGATTCCAAGTCTGATCTATCTTATCTGGGACATATCATTATATTCTTTTTCTTGAATGTAAAGATCTGAAATGCACAGGTGCCGCAGAGACGGCGATGTGGGAGGGGACAGATGAGGAAGACCGTCATTCGGTCAGCGGCAGCGGCCATTCTGGTACTCTGCGCGGGGAGCTTCGGCAGTCATGCGCAGGACGCCAGCGAAAAAGAGATCGAACGCTATCGCGAGATGATCTCGGACCCGATGTCCAATCCCGGCTATCTCGCCGTCGATCGCGGCGAAGCGCTGTGGGGCGAAGCCCGCGGCACCAAGAACGTCTCGCTCGAAACCTGCAATCTCGGTCTCGGCGCCGGCAAACTCGAAGGCGCCTTCGCGCAATTGCCGCGCTACTTCGCCGATGCCGACAAGGTCATGGATCTCGAACAGCGCCTGTTGTGGTGCATGCAGAACATTCAGGGACTTGATACCAAGGATGTCATCGCGCGGCGCTTTTCCGGCCCGGGCCGTGCGTCCGACATGGAAGACCTCGTCGCCTACATCGCCAACAAATCGAACGGCATGAAGATCGACATTCCGCTGAGCAATCCCAAGGAGCAGGAGATGGTGGCGGTCGGCGAAGCGCTGTTCTATCGCCGCGGCGGCGTCAACGATTTCTCCTGCGCCACCTGCCATGCCGACGAAGGCAAGCGCATCCGGCTGCAGGGACTGCCGAACTTCTCCAAGCCTGGCAAGCCGGCGCAGGAAACCATGGGCGGCTGGCCGACCTACCGCGTCTCGCAGGGCGCGCTGCGCACCATGCAGCATCGCCTGTGGGACTGCTTCCGCCAGCAGCGCTGGCCCGTTCCGGAATACGGCTCGGACGTCATAACCGCCCTCACCTCTTTCCTGCAGAAACAAGCGGTGGCCGGCGAACTCAACGTTCCGTCGATCAAGCGATAAGGAGCCTTGAGATGAAACGCGTTTTGACACTCGCCGCGCTCGTTCTCGCAGCAGGCTCGTTCACGTCAGCCGCATCAGCGCAAACCGCCAAGGCGCCGGATCCAGCTCTCGTCGATGCCTATATGAAATCCACCTTCGGTAAAGCGCCGCCAGAATGGCAGGCGCGCATCGAGCCGGACGAAACGCTGAAGACCTGCAACGCCTATCACAATGAAGTTCCCAGCGCCGAGGCCGAGAAGATCACCGCGCGCGAAATGGCGCGGGTGGTGTATCCCGCCGACGGCAAATTCCTCGGCAACTGGAAGGAAGGCGCCAAGATCGCCAATAACGGTCGCGGCGGCCAGTTCTCGGATCCACCTGACACTGTCAGCGGCGGCAACTGCTATGCCTGCCATCAGATGGAGCAGAAGGAAGTCAGCTACGGCACGCTCGGGCCGAGCCTGACCAATTACGGCAAGGATCGCAAATACGATCCGCAGGAAATCAAGAACGCCTTCACCAAGGTCTATGACTCGCAAGCCGTGTTCGCTTGCTCCAACATGCCGCGCTTCGGCGTCAACAAGGTGCTGAGCGAGCAGCAGATCAAGGATATCGTGGCTTTCCTGTTCGATCCGGAATCGCCGGTGAACAAATAACGCGAACCGGGAGTGAATCGACATGACGAAGAGAAACGTGTGGTTTGCCGTCGTCCTGTCGATGCTCGCATCATCTGCAGCGAGAGCCGAGGAACCTGTTGTCAGCTACAAGTCCCTCGGGCTTGAACTGGCGCTCGACGCCGCGCGTGCGGCGCTAAAGGAGTGCCAGAAGCGCGGCTATCAAGTCGCCGTTGCCGTGGTCGATCGTTTCGGCACGCCGCAAGTCCTGCTGCGCGATCGCTATGCCGGCCCGCACACGCCGCCGACGGCGACTGGCAAGGCATGGACCTCCGCGAGTTTCCGCAGCAGCACCACCGAACTCAATGCGATCAGCCAGCCCGGCATGATGCAGGCCGGGCTGCGCAACCTCCCGAATGTGGTGATCATCGGCGGCGGTATGATGATTGAAGGCGGCGGTGCGATGCTGGGCGCCATCGGCGTCTCGGGCGCCCCCGGCGGGGATGCCGATGAGGCCTGCGCCAAGGCCGGCATCGCGGCGATCCAGGACAAGCTCGATTTCTAAGCGGCCGCCTACGCCTGCTTTTTCAGCCACTCCGGAAACGTTGCCGTCTCGTAGCCCTTCTGGCGCACGTAACGGAACATCGCAAGGAATTCCGCGGGCTCCAGCAGCCCGGGCATACGCGCGACTTCCCGCGCCTGCCCGCTTTTCGCAGCCAGTCCCGCGACGGTCTCCGGAAAGAACTGGATCGTCGGCGTGAAGCGAATGCCATAGGCTTCGCCAAAAGCTTTCTCGCCGCGCTTGCGACCGTCGAAATCCGTCACTTCGCGTGCGCCGATGTGATTGAGATGCAGGATTTCGAAATTGTCGCGGATATAGGTCTCGATCTTCGGATCGGTCATGTAGCTTTCATGCATGCGCTTGCAGGCGGGACAGCCCTTGAGCCCCCACATGATGGCAAAGCGCTTGCCCTTGGCGGTCGCGCCCGCCAGATCCTCGGAGAGATCGAGAAAGCTCTCCAGATACCAGTCCATCTGGTAGAGCCCGTCGTCGCCGAGCGTTGCTTTCGCGGAGGCCGGCGCCGTTCGCAATCCGAGCATGCCGATACCGAGCGCGGCAAGCGCATGCCGTCTGGTGATCACACCAGTTATCTCAGACATTCGATCCTCCCGATTCCGCATCATCCGATGGTGCCAAAGGCCGGAAAGGTCTCCAGCAACCAACCTGAAATGCGCGGCATCGCGCCAGTCAAAAACAGAACGCCAGTCAGGACAAGGCCGGCACCGATCACCTTCTCGATAGCCAGCATATGCTGATGCAGCCGCGCCATCAGCCGCATGAAAGGTCCCGAAAACAGCGAAGCCAGCATGAAGGGAATTCCAATCCCCATCGCATAGGCAGCAAGCAGAAGCGCACCCTGCGCCGGCGCGCCTTCGGCGCCTGCGACCATCAGAATGGCAGCCAGCACCGGCCCGACGCAGGGCGTCCATCCGAAAGCAAAAGCGAGCCCGACCAGATAGGCGCCGAGAAAGCCCGCAGGCTTGCGCACGGCCTGAAAGCGCGCTTCGCGAAACAATAGCCCGATCCTGAAGATGCCGAGAAAGTGCAGCCCGAGAATGACGATGAGCAGACCGGCGACGATGCCCAGTGTCTCGAAATGCGCCGTGATTGCCTTGCCGATCAGCGATGCCGATGCACCGAGCGCGACGAAGACCGTGGCGAAACCCAGCACGAAAGCAAAGGACAATGCGACCACGCGTCCGTTCGGGCGCCAGCCGGCCTGACTACCGCGATCGTCGAGTTCGTCCAGGCTGACACCTGCCAGAAAGCAGAGATAGGGCGGCACCAGCGGTAGAACGCATGGCGACAGGAACGACAACAGCCCTGCGCCCAGCGCACCAAGGAACGAGATTGAGGACACCACGGCGGATCCGGTTCTGGCATAAATATTCGAATTCGTGTATGTGTAACACATGACGTGGAAATTGCCTCTGAAAACCTCGTTGATCGCGACTTTGTTGGTGATGACTGCAGCGCTGTCGCCGCGCATCGCTGATGCGTCTGAACTACTGATGTTCGAGCGCGATGGCTGCGTCTGGTGCGCGCGCTGGAATCGCGAAATCGCTCCGGTCTACGACAAGACCGATGAAGCCAGGCTTCTTCCGCTGCGCCGCATCGACATGGATCGCGACAAATCGCCCGGCGTGGCATTGGCCTCGCCGGTGCGTTTCACTCCGACCTTTCTGATCGTCGACAACGGCCGCGAGATTGGCCGCATCACCGGCTACATGAACGACGAATCTTTCTGGAGCCTGCTCGGGAAGTATGCTGCCAGACTGACCACCTCACAGCCCAACGCCAATCGTTCCTGATCCTCTTCAAACATTCGCGGGATACGCGCGCTGCCATGGCCTCCATCATTCCATCCGAACTCGAAGACGAACTGCGCGACGGCGCGGAGTATTCGCCCGAACTCGACCAGCTGATGCGCAAGGCCCGCAAGGCCAGCAACTTCCTGAAGGCGATCTCGCACGAAAACCGCCTGCTGCTGTTGTGTCTGCTGGCGGAGCGGGAGCGATCAGTATCCGAGCTTGAGAACATCCTGTCGCTGCGGCAGTCCGCGGTGTCCCAGCAACTCGCGCGTCTGCGCTACGACGGCATGGTGGAGACCCGCCGCGACGGCAAGACGATCTATTACAGCCTGGCCAATGACGACGTGCGAAGCGTCATCTCGGTCATCTACGATATTTTCTGCGCTACACCGGCGCCGACCAAGAAAAAATAACGCCGCCGAACCGGCAAGCGGAGGCGCGCGGCCCGTAAGGCCAGCGCACCTCACATCAGGAGGAAACCCATGCAGAACATGTCTGCCTGGTTATCGGCGCTGGCAGGCTTTGCCATCGGCGCTGCTGCGGGATTTGCCGTGCGACGCGCGCGCCTTTGCACATTTGGCGCTATTGAAGATGCGTTGATGGGCGGTGACAACCGTCGCCTCAAGATTTTCGGTCTGGCGCTTGGCGTCGCCATGCTCGGCACGCAGGCGCTGATCCTGTCCGGCTTTCTCGCGCCCGAACACACCACTTACGTTCCCACCGCATTGCCCCTCATTGCGATCGTGATCGGCAGCACCATGTTCGGTACCGGCATGGCGATGGTCGGCACTTGCGGATTCGGCTCGCTGGTGCGGCTCGGCACCGGCGATCTCAGGAGCCTGATCGTGATCCTCGTGCTGGGTGCGACGGCCTATGCCACTCTGCGCGGACTGTTCGCCGATCTTCGCATTGGCGTGCTTGAGCAGCTATCGATCCGGATGCCGGACGGCATACGCTCCGACTTTGCATCGCTACTGACGCAAGCAACCGGCCGCGATCTGCGCGTGCCGCTCGCCATCATTGTCGGCAGCGGCCTTTGTTGGCTGGCACTCAGCGACAAACGCCTGCGCCGTGCGCCGCGCCTGCTCACTGCCGGTGTCGCACTCGGATTGCTCACGATTGCCGGCTGGATCGTCACGGTAGGATTGAACGACGACTTCGCTGGCCCGCCGCGTCCACAAAGCCTGACATTCGTATCGACTATCGGAAAAGCACTGTATGCCGGGGTTCTCAATGTCGCGAACTTCGCCGATTTCGGCGTCGGCAGCGTATTCGGCGTCATTGCCGGTGCATGGGCTGCAGCGTGGTTCGCCGCCGAACTCCGATGGGAAGCCTTCGACGACGATCACGAAATGCGGCGCCATCTCGTCGGTGCCTGCCTGATGGGTATCGGCGGCATCCTGGCCGGCGGCTGCACCATTGGTCAGGGCATCACCGCGGGATCGATGCTGGCGCTGTCCTGGCCGATTGCCGTCGGCGGCATGATACTTGGCGCGCGCATTGGCATTGCGATCCTGGTCGATGGCTCGCCGCGCGACCTCATTCAGCGCAACTGGATGCTGCTGGCGCGGAAAGCGCCGCCATCCAAATAAGTCGCATCAAGGCTTGAGGTAGCTCCAGCCGGCTTCCTGCAATTCGATCAGCCTGACGGCGCCCGATGGCACCACCGTCGCCTCGGATACGACGCTGATCGCCTTGCCCTCACGCTTCTCCATGCCCTCTTTGGTATTTCCGCAGGCGATGAATTTGACGCTGGACGGGAAGCTCGCATCGACGATCTGCTTGATACGGTCCTTGACCGGCGAGGTGTCGTCGCGCAGCATGTGCAAACCTGGCCCATAAGTGACGATCTCGATTTGAACGTCCTCGCCCTTGGCCTTGTAAAACTCCATGACGTTGGTCGCGTTGTTCAACGCCAGATTCATCAGGGCGGGATCGTTCTGATTGACCTGAATGGCGACACGGTGCTGCTTCGCGCCCGCTGCATAAGCGGACGAGGCGATCAGCGCAAACAGGAGAGCACCGGCAATCGATCTCAACAATGATCGCATCTCAAAACTCCTTTTCTGGGATGTACAATTTCAGGGACGCACGATCGTGAAACCGCGCTCTGTCAGATCCAGCAAATGGCCGACGCCGACCTGCACTTCCACCGCATGCGGATTGAGCGCCGGTCGTTTGCCGGTGTCGCGCTCGATCGAATCCAGCGTGTTGCCGCAGACGCTGAAGCGCACGCCCTGGGTCACCAGACTATTGACCAGCGCACGATGTTCGTTGGTGTCGCGCAACAGATCGATGCCGGGGCCGAAAGCGACCACCTCGACCGCGACCTTGTCCGGTCCATAGGCCTTCAGGAGATTGCTGGCGACGCTGAGAACGAGGCGTTCTTTCTTCGGATCGGAATCCGACAGCTGCAATGCGATGAAATGCTCGGCGAAGGGCTTGTCCGGCGCCGCATCTTGTTTGGCGGGCCGTGTCTGTGCAGCGAGCGGCGGCGTCGCACATAGGACCAGCGCAAGAACCGACAGACAGAAAAACAGTCTTCGCTTAGTCATCGCGCGCAAAACCTCTGACGATCAGAGGATTGATTAGCAATCACCCTGCGCCGGCGCAATCAAACTCACAAAGCTATGTGGAAGCTCTTATTGCGCCGCAAACGCTGGACGCAGCGCCAGGCCGCGGATCGCAACTGCAGCGCCCGCAAAGATGCCGGCGACGGCCACAAAGGACGGCAGCGCGAGCGTGGAAAGGCCAGTCAGCCCCTGCCCGATCGAGCAGCCATAGGCCATTGCGCCGCCGATCCCCATCAGTGCCGCGCCGGCCATCGAGCGGCCGGTATGACGCGCGGAGGTGTAGCCCTCAAATTCAAACCGGCCTGTCAGCAACGCCGTCAAAAGACTGCCGACGAACACACCAGCAACAAGCGCAATTCCGAAATTCAGCGTCATGCCGGTCGACAGCATGATGAATTGCAACGTATCGGCAGCCGGCGACACGAAGGTGAGCGACGCCACCGGAATCGGGTCGAACTCATCGGCGCCAAGCCAGCCGGTCGCCAGCCAGCCCGCGACCACCAGCAGGCCCATCACCAATCCCGCCACGAGCTGGCCCGGTGAACGACGAAGCTCGCGATGCGACAATGCGAAGACCAGCAGCGCGCCGCCGACGATCAGCGTTGCCGCGATACGCGCAGTCGCTTCATGTAGACCGAGTGTCCCGAGCAGCGACGGCACCGAATTCGCGCCCGGCGTCATCTGCGTCCATTGCAGGATCGACAGCCGCATCGGCGCGAGCAAGCCCTTCAACGTCATCTGCGCCGTGACGCCGATGATTGCAATCACGACCAACGACCTCAGATTTCCCTTGCCGAGCAACACCAGCGCGCGCGACGCACAGCCATTCGACAGCACCATGCCGAGGCCGAACAACAGTCCGCCGATGAAGATCAACGGCGCCGAGAATGACGGCTGCAGATAAAGCGACTTCGCGATCTCGACCACGCCGATGCCGGCAATGAACTGCGTACCGAACACGGCAACGGCAAGCGCCAGCGCATAACTCCGGATCTTTCGTCCGTCGTCATGCGCCCACCGGTCGCGCAGGCCGCTCATGAGGCAAAAACCGCTCAGCAAACCGACCGCGCCGAAAACGGCGCCAATCGCAAAACCCGCGACAACCGGGAGCGCAAACATCGCATGATCCGAACGTAATTTGAGGTGATAACACGGATTACTACTGGCAGTTTCAGAAGCGGTCCAGTTGACCCGTGATTTAAGGAAGAAGTTCTACAGACGCTGAAAAACAGGGAACATAATTCCATCAGATCCCGGAATGCGATGCAGAATGACTATCGCTCATGAGCGATAAAGATCGCCACACTGGCGTTTCGCACCCAATTTTCGAAACGGCATTTTCGATCTTGCCCGGCTCCGGGACTATTCGACCAGCAAGCGATCTGGATCACTGGGGTGAGCTTTGCGCTCCTGTTGCCAACCATTTCTTGGGTGGTGGCTGGCGCGCAGTAAGGACGTGCGGAATCCAGCAGTCCTAGAATAGGAGAGATTACGTCAACTGCCTAATGCCAATGAAGGCTGCGACCGCTGCTGCTGCCCAGAATATGCTCCCGACAATCCGCTCAGCTCGTTCCGAACGATCATGCAGACCAACGAACCTAAGTATATTTCGTCCTGTTGCCCTAACGATGACGTCGAGAACAATGTGGATTAAAATTCCTACGATTTGATCCATTCGGCCGTCGGGGTCCTGTCGCGGCGTGCGTGCAGCCAAGATAGGCATTGCCACAATATTCGCAATGCGGTCCCCCGCTGACGAATAAGGAACGCTTCTAACATGGACATGCTTCTAGGCATTTGGGTCATATTCTTCATTGTCGGGCTCGTCCCCGGCAGCATCTTCGGGTACTTGCTCGTGAAACTGCCTTTAGGATTTGGATGGCAAGTGCTCCTATCCGCATGTTTGGCAGCGCTCTCGGGGTACGTAATATCGTTGGTCGTCGTCCAGCGGAGGCCGCGACGACAGATGTTCACACTCGCAACATTACGTTGTTTGCGCCACCAATTCTTCTGGCCACACTAGTGAGCATCTACTGGAATCGGAAAGTGGCCCAGCCGCCTCCGCGTTCCTGACCAGGAATGCGACCGCCAATGAGAGGCATGATCACCGCGCATTCCGCAATGTTTCGGGAAACGGAAACCAATTTTGGCGACTTGGTAGTTTGAACAGAAACACCTCCAAATCTGACCAACGGATCTTGGAGATGATTTTATGAAGCGACTGCTCGTTTTCACGATGCTGTTTCCGCCACTCGTGCTGTTCGTCTACATCGCAGCCGATCAGTTGTTGCGCGATGGTTTTCCCGACATCGGGTTCCTGGCGTGGCTGGTGGGAATTGCGTATGTGCTCGCCGTCATTCCTGCTTGGTTGACGGCAGGAGTGGACTGGGCACTTTCTGGCCAGCCGCTTTACGTGCGCCTCATCGCGACGATGCCGGTGGCGGCTATCCTGGCCGAGCTTGTCGCACGCTACATGGGCCAGCCATATTTCGATGTGTCCGTTGCGATAGCGGGAGCTGTTCCAGCCGCGGTGTGTTCGTGGCTGTCAGATAAACCAATGAGAAGCGTGCATGCGTGAGCAAGCTTAGCACCACCACAGTCATGACCAATCTGCGCAAGTCTTGGCGGCCACAAGTGATGACGCAGCCGTCCATCGCCAAGTTGTCTATTTTTATAGACAACACGCCAATGACTGCGGTAGCGTTTGCAAACCTTTCGCAGCGATCACGGGGTGTGCTTCAGTCGTGGCCTACAGTATCTACGGGACCCCTCACAGGCAGCCGGAGAAGGTCTGCTACGGAACCGTACAGACCCTCGATCAGGCGGCGAGCGAGCTACGGAAGCTGCGTGAAGCTGGCGTCTTAGACGTCTACGCTATTGGCTTCGATCCCGAGACCGCCAACCTGCGGAAGCCGCCGTCGGACCCCAAATCGAATTAGGCTGGCGCGTTCGGAGCCAAGCAAATACGCGCTGCTTGAAGCGAACAAACACCGAAAATCGGATTGCTTACAGGCCGCCGCCCCGCAGAGCCAATTCGTCAGCGATTTGAAAATGGTGGGGGAGAAGGATTCGAACCTTCGAAGTCATAAGACGGCTGATTTACAGTCTCGTCCGACCTCTTGAAATCGTTGAGCTTTGTAACGAATTTTCCTCATTCCCGCTTTTTCCGAAAGGGCACCACATGCCCCGGTCCCGGCCGTTGTGGCAGCACCGGCTGTTTGGGCTTCGGCGGATCGTCGGGAAAGAACCGCTTCCAGCGATAGGCAGCGTATCCGTAGAAATAGTCCCACCAAGTTTCAGTAACGCTGGCGTCACCCCACGGCATAGGATCCGGCTCTCCGCCGTCGTCATCCTTCGGGAGCGCAATCGGGATCGGTATTGCCGGGCTCTCCCACATGATGCCGCCAGGGCCCATGCGCGTATACTCGCACTCATCGGGCTCAGTGCATTCGTCAACGATGTCGATGAGCTGAACGATATTGTCGGCAGAGAAGATCCCGACGAGATCGTGGGTGTCGATTATTCGAACGAGATAGGTTGCATGCCATCTTACCGGCCTTGACTCGGCAGCCTTTGAGGCGCCGAACATTGCAATGGCAAATAAAGCTCAGTTCTCCATTCTCGCTTACCAGCGGCGCCCAGGATTCTGGCGCGCAGCTATTTCCCGCAAAGATGGGGCCATCCTGACTATGAATGGCATTGCATTAAAAAGCGTTGTCACGTCCGAGGATTTCCCATCAGAAGATGAAGCTTACACGGATGCCGAGAAGGCTATCCGTATGATTTAGGCTGCGGGTCTCCACGCAGCAGGCGGCATCATCGGAATCAGACCGCCGAGTCCGGCGACTCCTGAGGGGGAGCGAGGTTGAAACAGATCGGCCTTTTCGAAATGCGCCGATTGGAGGCGTTGAGCAACACCATCTTCGGCGTTGCGATGACGTTGCTCGCCTACGATCTGCCGAAGGCCAGCAGGTTCGCACACGCGCCGGCCTGGATGGAGCTTGTCGGTGCCTATGCACAACCTGTCATCGCGCTGATGATCAGTTTTATCGTGGCCGGCGTCTTTTGGCTCAGCCATCATCGGCGACTCACTTTCGCGCCGGAAGGTAGCCGCGGCGAAGTCTTCCTCAATCTGATCTTCCTGCTATCGATTGTCATGCTTCCAGTGACGAATGGACTTTACGGCGCGTATCGGCTCGATAGTGTCGTCGCAGTAAGCTACGGCTTCCATCTGACAGTTATTGCTGGTTTGAACGCGCTGCTATGGGTTCTGGCGCTGCGAGGTCGCCGCAATTCTGAGTTGCTGGCAATCGCGGTCTTTCCGGTCTTCGCACTCGCGCTCGCAACGGTGATGGCCGCCGTCGCTCCATTCGTTGCACAATTCATGTGGTGCCTAGCCTTTGGCGCGCCTCTGGTGGGCTGGCTGGCGGCCCGGCGCTGGCCGCCGAGAACGAATTAGCCAGCTTGATCTCTGCTCCTCGTGTCAAGATGACGACGATATCGCAGATGCCAACCAGACCGACCGACGGGGTTATTTGAAATGAAACAGGCCGCCCACTGAGGCGGCCTTAGTTCATCTTGCGGAGCCTCCGAATGATCGCACGAAGGTCGTTCGCGTATTACTCAACGATCTGTCGCGCCTCCTCCAGCCGGGACGGCTTGGGCTCCTTCGCCTCAGTCTCGTTCGATTGGTCGCGCTTAGCCATCAAGCCAAAGTCGATCCGGCGTGGGACGTTTCCTTGAGCCAGATCAAAAGTTAGCTCACCTCGTCTGGCCGTGCACCGCGGGTAAACTGTCACCTTCGCGGGGCGCGTTCTCCTCACTGGCAACCGCGTCTCTGATCATCCGGTTTACGGCAGGGCTCTTAACCCCAAATCGTTCTGCGATCAGCGACGAAAGAACCCCTGATCGATGTAGTTCAAGAACCTTTCGGCAGCGTGCTTGGTAGTCTGTCACGTCATGTTCCCAGTCTCTTGGAGACGCTATGGCCCGCCTCTCAGATGAGGGAATATTTTGCAAACTTGCCCGGGAAAGTCCTGTGCACTTTGTGCCAAAAACCAAATCAGGCCACTGCCAAAATCAAACAAGGCCACTGACGCCGGAAACAGGCTAGTACCCGATAATGGACCTTTGGATCGTCTGGTTGATGTTGTTTGTTGCGGGCCGGATACCGGGCAGCGCAATCGGTTATGCGCTCGTCAGATTGCTCGTGGGCGTTGGCTGGCTTGTTTTTCTGGCCGCATATCTGGCGGCACTGGGAAGCTACCTCCTGTCGTTAGCTATCGTCTCGACATCGCAAGCGACTACCATAGTGCACGGCCTCAACATCGGCTTGTTCGGGCCGCCAACTTTCGCGGCCACGCTCCTCCGTGTTTATTGGATTCGAAAGGGGGCATCCCCTCCCCACTCGTGAGCAACCACAGTTGGAGCTCACCATGACGTATTAGGCCGAAGTCGCGAAAGATTACCGCGCAACGCCTTCCAATGAACCAGTGAATACGCGTTTGCGACAAACTCCTGCCGTGTGGGCACGAATCTGCCAGGAATGAAGACCGGTGATCCTTATCCCCTACATCATAGGCCTGATGGCCGTGGCGTGGTTGATCGCGCTCTTTTTCGGCGAGCCGGTCAAATCGCAAATCGAGTCAGCCATGGTGGCAGTGTCGTCCGTCATGTGGCTGAGTGTAGCAGCGTATTTGGGCCGCCGATGGTGGGCTGGCCGGAAATGAAGGTTCCCCCTATTGTGCGTAACGCTGTGACGCTTCGTTACGTCGCCATGACGGGCTAGAGGGTTAACCCTCAATAAGGTCGCCTGCCTTTAAGCCTATGGGTCACCGTTGGACCACTGCCGCCCGGAAACAGACCCCGCAAAATTCAACCTCAACGGGCTCGACATTTGTTCTCTATATGTTCTAGTCGAAGACATGAGTGACAGACCCGCGAGCTGGCGTATGCCGACGCCAAAACAGATGGAAAAGCTGGCCTCCAAGCCGAGCCGCCCGCCCGAGCCTGCGACCCCCACGCCTAGTCCGGCAGACGACCTGCCGGAGGCCTATTGGGATTCCATCATCAGAGATCCGCGTGGACAAATCCGCACCGGCGTCCCTATCCAGCAGCGGCGCCTATCTGAGATTCCGCGGCATGTACTGCGCGTCTCCTGCCGCCGCTGCGACCGCATCGTGGAAATTCGGACCGTGGATGCTGTGCGTATCTATGGCCAACATGCTGTCTGGAAAGACGTCGGCATGAAGCTCCTCGACAACGGCTGCCAGGAACGCACGGGACGTCTCAAGGAGGACGCCTGCTGGCCATCATTTGAGACGAACTAGCATTTTGATTTTCCATTTTGACTGCGCCTGGATGCCCATATGGCTCCGAAATATCACCCTACGCCCCTATCGGGAGGCGACCGAAAAGCTCTGAGCAAAGAGCTCCGAAAAGCGCGTGGGATGACTTCCATCCTGGCTACTCAGTCCGACGAGATGCGGTCCAAAGGTGACGCGCTGATCAAGCAAGCCGACCGACTTCTCTGCGAAAGCTGGAACGAACGGATGTGGGCGGATGGCGAACCGATTGACCCTTCTCCTACAGTCGATCAGGCCGTCAACGGCGGATTCCCCTGGCTGGAGATTGAATGCTCGCGGTGCAAGACGCCAAACAATATCGACCTCGCTGCGCTACGATGTCCGCCGACCACCTTCGTCCACGACCTTTCAAGCCGCTTGCGTTGCCAGAAATGCGCTAGGGCGGGGGAAGCGGTCGGACGCGACTTCAAGCCCGCCGCGCGACGAGAACAAACACTGAAAATGGAATTGCTTACAGGATTGCTTACAAGCTCGACCCCGTCAGGGGAAATTCGCTAGCGATTTGAAAATGGTGGGGGAAGAAGGACTCGAACCTTCGAAGTCATAAGACGGCTGATTTACAGTCAGCTCCCTTTGCCACTCGGGACACTCCCCCGCCTGACGCCATCGGACCAAGCCAACAAGACCTTGGCCCAACACGGCAGTCCCACCAAATCAGTGGCTGGACGGCCATGGATGACGTTAAAACGCGCGCCCGTAAACGGGCTCCCGGTTGGCGCGTTTATGACGGAAGCCATGGGGCAAAGTCAACCGATCCGGGCAGGAATATCCGCCCTCTCCGAACCTCTTTCCGGGGCCCCAAATTGCCATTATTCGGTCCGCGTGAGACAAGCCGTGCCATGAGCGATCGAGAGCGAAAACAGCGATTCCAGCGCGGCCCTGACAAGGGGCGCGACGACCACGGCGGCCAAAGCCGCGACAAAACCCGTGATCAGGGCCGGGATCATGGAAGGCGCCCACCCCGCCGGGGCCGGGAATCCGGCGGTGGCGATGGTCCGGCCATCCTTTATGGCTGGCATACCGTCACCATGGCGCTGGCCAATCCGCAGCGGGTCATCCGCAGGCTGATTCTGACCGAAAACGCCGCCCGGCGCCTCGGGGAGGAGAAAATCGACACCCGCGTGGCGCCGATCCTGGTCCGTCCGGACGAGATCGACCGCCGGCTGGGACCCGACGCCGTGCATCAGGGCCTGCTGGCCGAGGTCGAGCCGCTGGAATCGCCGGATCTCGACAGCCTGTCCCAGGACGGCATCGTGCTGGTGCTCGACCAGATCACCGATCCGCATAATGTCGGCGCCATCCTGCGCTCGGCCGCGGCCTTTGCGGTCAAGGCGATCATCACCACGGCCCGGCACAGCCCGGAAGCCACCGGTGTCCTCGCGAAATCCGCCTCGGGCGCACTGGAACTGGTGCCGATGATCACGGTGCCCAATCTGGCGCGGGCGCTGAATGAATTGAACGACCTCGGTTTCATGACCGTCGGTCTCGACAGCGAGGGAACCGAGAACATCAGCGCGATCCCGCTGCAACAGCCGCTGGCGCTGGTGCTCGGCGCCGAAGGCAGCGGATTGCGACGGCTGACGCGAGAGACCTGCAGCGTCGTCGCGCGGCTCGACATGCCCGGCGAGATCAAGAGCCTCAACGTGTCGAACGCCGCCGTGCTTGCGCTCTATGTCGGCGCCAGCAAGCTCGGCTTGATGGGCTAGATCTGCAGGCAACACAGCAGGCAACAAAAAAGCCCGCTCGCATCGCTGCGAGCGGGCTTTTTCTTTGCGTTCAGATCAGTGCCGATCAGATCAGTACGAGCGGCGATGCTGCTGCGGCTGATGATAACCACGCTGCGGCCCTGCGGCGCGCGGCGCATACATCACCTTCGGCGCGCCATAGCGATGCGCCTGATGATAACCGGTGCGCGACACGTAGCTGCGCTGCGTAGTGCCGTAACGCGTGCGCGGCTGCATGCTGTAGCCGTAACGATAGCTCGGGCGCGCACGATACTGGCTGCGCGGCGGATAGCTGTAGATCGCCGGCGCGCGATACGCCGGACCGTACGAGTAATTCACCGGATTGGCATAGGGACCGCCGTAATAACCGCGACGATAGCCGTAACCGTAACCCTGGCCATAGCCGCGCCAGCCGATCGCAGTCTCCTGATAGGTCGGGACCGGCGCGAACATGCCCGGGCCGCTGAAGGTCGGGCCCTGGTTCGCGTAATAATACTGACGCGTCACCGGCGTCGGATCGGGCAGCCGCTCATAACCGGCGCCATAGCCGCAAGGGCTGACATAGGCCTGGCCGCAAGGCGAGCAGCCGCCTGAGGTGAACAGGCCGCCTCCGCAAGCCATGGCAGGCGCAGCGCCGGCAGTGGCGGTGACAACGGCAAACGCCGCAACCCATTTCGAAATCACGTTACGCATGAATACTCTCTCCTGTCGGGTGTCTTTTTTTGGTGTTGGTGATTGATCGGTCAGCGCCGGAATCCCGGCGGTGCGACGATGACGTCAGGTGGATTGAACGGCACTTCATTTTGCCGCCCCATCGGTGCGGATTTCGCCGACCAGTGCTCGTGGAAGCTCTCGGCCGGCTGTGGCAATTTGCGATTGGCCGGCGGCTCGATCTCGAGACGCCCGTAGCCGGGCTTGTGACCGAGGCTTGGATAGTAGTGGCCGACATTCGGCACCGGATCGACGTAACGACCGCCATAAACGGTCGGCTGAATATGAATGCCGCGATCAAGGCCCCAGTCGCCTTCGATCACGCGATACGACGCGTCGACGCCGTTGATGATGATCGGCACGCCGGGACGACCGGGCACGACGATGTTGAAACCATCGGCGGCTGCGGCCGGAAGCGTGGTCGCGATCACGAAAAGCAGTGCTGAAAGGGTTCGCATGGCCATGTCCTGCATCTCGGCGGTACGATATTCGAACGCCTGGCAGGATGGGTTAAGGGCGCGGTCTAAACTGCCGGTAAGCCTAACGCGCAAGCATCAGGCGAAGTTCAAATGCGCGGGATCGCAGCGTGGATTCGTTAACACAACGGGCTCGCCTTGCGATCTGATCCCAGTAGAAAGGCGTCAAGCGCGCGCCGCGCGCATCTTGCGCATCGCCGTCGCAACGTGATCTGATCCCTTCAGCCGTCGCAGACATCTGCAATCGTCATGTCCGGAGAGCCCCGATGAAGTTTCTCAGTGCAGCCATCATCCTGTCGACGCTGGTCGCGACCCCTGCTTTCGCGCGGCACTGGAAACATCATCACAGCGCCGAGACCTTCGTCTTTGCCGCACCCGGCCAGCCCTACCGGATCCAGTTCGGGCACAATTACGGTCCGGGTCTGCAGCCGGGCACCTTCGCCTATTACGACGGTCCCCTCGCCGCCCGCTGCAAGCAATCGGCCGCGGCCTATCGCGGCCAGGACGGCCGGGCGTATCCCTGCTTCTGACCGAGGTTCCATGGGCCGGTTGACGGGTGGGCAGATTGGCCACTGCGATCGAACTATTCAACCTCCGCCGCGTTGCAGCGTCGGAGGTGGCACATGCCCTACGCGCTATTCGAAGACGACCAGAAGCTCAGCGAGGAATTCCCGACCCAGGAGGACGTCTGGCAATATGCCGACGAAGCCGGACTCGTTGATGTTGTGGACGGCAAGACGGTGCTGGAGGACGGCTACACTATTCAGCCGTGCAGCACCGAAGAGGACACGGGCAAGCCGATCGCGGTACCGCCAGCAGTGACCTAGGAACGACTCTCACAGGTTTTGGTTGGAAGACTGAGCGTCCTGAGCGCAGGATGGACGTTCCGAAAGTCCTGCCACCTCTCTAAGGGTGGTGGGGCTTTTGCTGTCGTAGCCATTGGTATGCAGTAGCCGCACAAACTCATCCATGGACGCGTTCAGTCGCCTGGCGCGCTCTTCAGATTCGGGCGTTGAGGTGCTGCCGAAAAGCCGGTTGATGGATTCGCGAAAAGTCATGCGATTCCCCTTACTCATTGAGAAGCGCGCTTAGGTCGCGCGAACGGCAAAATGGTTCAATTCGCCGCGGGGCTTATTCAACAGTTTAACACACACTCCGCTTGACGGCGAATCACATGAAGGATTCTCTATCCCCGTTCAGGGAGGCGGAGATGGAAGACCACTTCACTCACCAGTATTTCAGCCGGCAGTGCTTCGAGCGACATCACGCACGCGAGGTTTTGGAGCGCGCCCTCTGCGCAGGCGCCCTACTCTTCGGCCTGACGGCCTCGGTCGCAGCCTGTCTGTTTATTTGACGCCCGTTCGCCTTCGGCGAACCTCCCACAGCCAGCCGCCCAAAGGCGTCAGCAGGTCGCTTGGAGACGCATTGGCGCTGATACGACAACGGAGCCAGATTCTGCACTGTCTCCGTTAGGCTTAACCCGCTGACACGCTTGCACTAACGTCGCTCGATCTAAATGATGACGACATGAGTTGGGTCGAAGAGCGCGATCGTTTAATCGCGGAGACATTGGCATTTGTAAAAGAGGTCTCGGGCAACCAACCCGAGCTGGCCGCGAAACTGACCGTTGCGGTAGATGCCGAGATGAAAGCTGCTGAAAATCCGAAGCAGATCGTCCCGGAACCCGCGCAGCCGATGAAGCTGACTGATCTCCGGGAAGACATCCGAAATCGCGTGGCATCATTCAAGGCACGGCAGCAGGAAATGCAGGACAAGCGGGAGGCCGATTATCAGGAGGTCATCGCAAAAGTCCGGGCTACCCTGGAACAACGTTCATAGGTCTAACCCACCGATGGCGAGCCGGTGCGAAAAGACCGTTTTGGCCAAGTTATTGAAATGGTGGTGCCGGTTGAGAGGATTGAACTCCCGACCTTCGGTTTACAAAACCGCTGCTCTACCGCTGAGCTAAACCGGCAACAGGATCAATGGGTTAATTGATTACCCAAGATCGAGATGAGACGTCCGGATCAGTCGCCTGCCCGCGTCGCGCAGTCAGATATCAGAGTTGCCCGGCAAGGGCTACTCCCGCGCGCGCCAAACCGGCGCACGCGCTCACAGCCACGCGTAAAGCAGCAGCAGATTGACCGCACAGGCGGCCATCAGGGCGACCGTGAGCGCCACCTGCACCCCGTCGCTGCGGATATTGTCGATCATTCTCATCGCCCGACAACCATCAAGCGATTCTGGCAAGGGAGTCTCGAACCTTATTTTTCCCCGGATTCAGGACTCGTTTACTTTCGATTCCTGGGTCCGAGGGCAGCGGAGAGCTCGACTGTCTACTGCCCCGCGCTCGTCATTCCTGGGCGCGGTCTCGGCGTAGCCGAGAGAGCGAGCCTCAGCCACTCCACTTGGAGTGGCGGGGAATCCCGGTATGTTTTGCGCTGAACAGGTCAGGATTCCGGGCTCGGTCCCGTCGCCTGCGGCGCCGGCCGCGCCCCAGGCAAACCAATTGGTTTGCCTGGGAATGACGGTGTGGGGCGGCAAGACAGCACTTAAACATTTTTTCCTATCCCGTTGACAACATCCCCATCAGGTTTATATTCTCTTCCGTCCTGCCCCACCGAGAGGGGCGATCGCGATCGTCACGTTCGCGGGGCAGGATGCGGTGGACGCCGGAGATGCGGCGTCACGCGGTTCATGGGTGACGTCTGTCTTCGGGCAGGACGGATCTGCGCCAGCACTGCCACTGGCAAGGAGACGGCCGAGTTTGGGATGGAAAGAAGCCTGGACAGTGTGACGGACGACCAAAGTCAAAACGTGTCCGGCCTATTCGCTTGAGGCTCCCTTCCCATCGCCTTGGGACTTTGATTCGGTGATCGGATCGTTCGCTGAGGCAAAGTGCAAGCAACCGAAAAAACACCGCAGGCGGAACGTCGGGCACTTGCTCGGCGCCTCCGAAAGTCCTGATGCATTATCCTTGCGGAAGACCGCATCGCATCAGGCCCAAGGGTGCAACGGGCACCCGGCGTTCCGCACGCCCTCTCACCAGGGGGCGGGAATGCAAACCACGACGGCGCCCCCGCGCCGCAAACAATGGGGGCGATGACGCATGTCTGAAGAGCAGTGGATGTTTGACATTTGAATCCGCGAAGACGTTACGCGCTATCGGCGCCACACACGCAGCGGCACAACGACGACGCCACAAACAAAAAGGCCGGCGTGATGCCGGCCTTTCCGTCGAAGATTGAATCGGTTGCTCAGTACTTGGCGACTACCGGGCCACCCCAGCCGAAGCGATAGTTCAGGCCGGCCTTGATGGTGTGCTCGTCGTTGTTGAAGCTCGTCGAGCCGCCAGGAATGGCCGTCGAGGTGATCGTGGTGTTGCCGAAGTTATAGTACTGATATTCGACCTTGCCCGACCAGTTCGGCGAGAACATGTATTCGAGACCGCCACCGACCGTGTAGCCGTCCTTCTTGTTGCCATCGATGACCGCAACCGCGGGAGCCACAGCGGCGATGGTCAGATTGTTGTTATCCTTCCAGGCGTAACCGCCCTTGGCGTAGAGCAGTGCCGGACCCCAGGTGTAACCGAGACGACCGGTGACCGAGCCGAGCTGATCGTTACCGCCGCCCGTGATGGTCGTGCCGTTCGGGAAGACGAGGCTGGTATTGCTGCTCGCCAGCCAGCTGTACTGGGCTTCGACACCGACCACCCAGTTGGTGGCGAACTGATAGTCGAAGCCGCCCTGCACACCGCCCATGAACCGGCCACTATCGCCGACCAGGCTGTTGCCGTCACCGAAGGCGCCGCCGAGATGGCCGCCGATGTAGAAACCGGTCCAGTTGTAGACCAGAGCCGGCGCCGTATAGGCCGGGGCTTTGGTATAGGTCCGCGCCGGAAGGTCGGCAGCGAAGGCTGAAGACGAGATCGCGGCCACGGCAACGATGGCCGACGCGCTGAGCAGAAGCTTCTTCATGGTTGTTCCCCTGTGTTGCGTAATGACCATCGAAAAACAACGTGGCGGCAGTTTGGTTGCTTCACGGCAGGCGTTGCCACATCGATGTTTGCCGACTGCGACAAAGCAGCAACACTTTTTGATTTATTCATTTTCAGGCAAAGCAGAAGCGCTTCTGGTTCAACGCTCACACGAACTTGATCGCATTTTTCAGTGTCATGATACCCCGGAGGCCGGTGCGGCAATCCTGCGGCAGCGTTGCGATCAATTGAGAGCGACCACGCCGGCATTGATGGTGCTCGCATAGAGCACCCAGCAGAGATACGGAACCAGCAACCAGGCTGCAATCCGGTCCACCTGCAAAGCCGAAACGATGGTGGCGGCGATGGTGACGACCATCAGCACGATGATCGCGAGGCCGGTGCGGATGCCATGCCAGCCAAAGAATACCGGCGACCATGCGGCGTTGAGCGCGAGCTGAATGGCGAATAGAACCATCGCGCGGCTGCGCGGCGCCGACGGCGCGGTTCGGTCCCATAATCGCCAGAACGCGATGGCCATCAGGACGTAGAGCGTCGTCCATGCGATCGGGAACACGCCAGGCGGCGGCGTCCAGAATGGTTTGGCGATGCCCGCATACCATCCGGCGATTTCCGGCTTGGTCGAGAGCGAGCCCACGACGCCGATGCCGAGACAGACCACGAGACAAAGCAGCAAGCGGCCGATGGATTTGATGGTCATCGATGCACCGGTTGAGCGCGCGCAAGAATATGCGACTGCGCGGACGTGAAATGTTCGGACAGCTAACGCGCTAGCGCGTCATTTTTTCCATCTCGGGGAACGGCGCATAGGTGGCGCCGGCGCACGCCTCTGCGACATTGTCGACGATCCGATCGAGCCGCTTGTCCACATAGGACACCGCCTTCTCCTGCGGCGCCGTGTATCGGCCATCGAAATCCTTCGCCGTATAGCGCACGCAACTGACATAGCGCAGACGACCGCCAACGGTGCGTTGCACCGGTTCAGCCATCATGGCGTCGCGGACACCGACGGGATTGTTCAGATAGGTCTTGAAGAACGCCAGAAGGTCCACGCGATAATTGGTTGGAAATGGCTGCGCGGCAACGCCCTGATCATCCGTGAAGCTGATACCGCCACCGGCCCCGCCTCCTCCGCATGCTGCAAGCCACAGCGGCAACAGCACCACTGCTGCCCGTCTCAAAGATATCCCCAAATGCCGTCTCATCCGTCGTGCCGTCTCAATTGCGCAGGCGTGTCCCCGTCATGCCTGTCCTAGACGGTTCGCCCGGGAATTGGAATTCGCATCTCGGTGACGGACCCGCGCAAACGAACCGGCCTGCCGCACCTCAGGGATGTTATGCATCCCAGGGGATAGGTGCAGCAGGCCGGCCGTTGAAACTCCGCGATCGCGGCTGGGCAATATGAGGCCGCGACCGCGAAGCCCCCTCAGCCGCGCTTGTGCACGACTGTGGTCTGGATGGCGGTGTGCTTGTGAACTTTGTGAACGCTCATCTTCTTGTGGAAGTGATGAGGACGGGCATGGCGGTGATGATGGCGGACCATTTTCGCATTTGCGTTCAGCACGCCGGGCTTGGCCTGCACCTTGTTATCGGCCGACGTCACCGGCTTGGTGATCGGTGCCGGCGTGGTCTTGGCGATACCAGCAGCCATCGCTGGCGCCGCGAGGATCGAAGCGGCAATCACAGCAGCGGAAAACATCTTCAACATGGTCGTCTCCTGTCGGTCTCGATCACGAAGTTGACCGGTCGGTTGGCCGGGCTTGTCGATCAATGCAGTCAGACTAGCGACGCTCCGCTGAACCCACTCTGAGGGAGCCGGACAGACTTCGTTCATCTCGGTGACATCCTCGTCATGATCGGCTGGGTCAGGCGTCCTGCCCCAAGTCTGCTCCCACGTCTGCTCCCCCTGTCGGCAAAGGCGGGAATGAACACCCACGCCCGGTGTTCACAACCTGTGACTTCCGTGTCAGATTATTGCTGTTGCAAACAGGAGCGCTGCATGACCCACCTCGCGATCAGGCTGACGACGCTGGCAATGTTTTCCGTGGCCGTTGCCGCCACGCCCTCGTTGACCCCGGCCTATGCCGCAGGCGGCGATACGCCTTCCGCACCGCCGGCGTCCGACACCAAGGGCGCCAAGGACAAGAAGAAGAAAACCGAAACCAGGAATCCGAACACCGAGAATGCCGCGTTCCTCGCCAACTATCGCGCGGCCTATGCCACGGTCTATGACAAGCAGGACTACACGGCCGCCATCGCGCAACTCAAGGCGCTCGGCCAGGACGACCGCGCCGATGTCGCCAACCTGATCGGCTACTCCTATCGCAAGCTCGGCGACTACAAGGTCTCGCAGATCTGGTACGAGCGCGCGCTGAAGGCCGACCCCGCCCATGTCCGCACCTGGCAATATTACGGATTGTGGCAGGTCGAACAGGGCAACCGCGATCAGGCGCAGTATCATCTCAACAAGATTGCTTCGCTGAGCGGCAAGGACTCCGCTGAATATAAATCGCTCGCTGCTGCGCTGGACAAGGCGCCCGGCTACGGTCCCACCTACTGATCCCATTCGCGGATCAGTCAGCCGGTGCAATCCTTCGGATTGTGCCGGCTTCTGTATGGCGCGGTAACCATCCAGCTTCCCTGCCCTCGACATATCGGCGAAAACTGCCCTTAGTGTTGCCTCGACAACGCCAGGGAAGGCCGATACAGACCTCGCCCGACATGCATCGAGCTGAAGGCCGCAATTTCCCGATGAACCCGTCCAAGCGCTATGACCGGATCGCCTTCGTGGCCAGTACCAGTGCGGAAGCGCAAGCAGCGCTCGACCAGCTGGCCCAGCTCTATGGCAATGCAGATCCGGCCACTGCCGATATCATCGTCGCCCTCGGCGGCGACGGATTGATGCTGAAGACGCTGCACGACTTCATGCGCACCGGCAAACCGATCTACGGCATGCATCGCGGCACCGTCGGTTTCCTGATGAACGAGTTCTCGACGCTCGATCTGCATGCGCGCCTCGCTGCGGCGCGCGAGACGTTGATCAATCCCCTGCTGATGCGCGCCACGGACGTTCATGGCGGCGTACACATCCATCACGCCATCAACGAGGTCTCGCTGTTTCGCCAGACGCATCAACTGGCGCGCCTGCGCATCCTCATCGATGAACGCGAACGGATGGCCGAACTTGCCGCCGATGGCATCCTCGTGGCGACGCCGGCCGGCTCCACCGCCTATAACCTGTCGGCGCAGGGACCGATCCTGCCGATCAATGCCGCGCTGCTGGCGCTGACGCCGATCAGCGCGTTCCGCCCGCGGCGCTGGCGCGGCGCGCTGCTTCCCAATACTGCGATCGTCGCAATCGAGGTGCTGGAGGGCGAAAAGCGCCCGGTGGCCGCCGTCGCCGACAACGAGGAAGCCCGCGACGTCCGGCGGGTCGAAATCATCTCCGACAAGTCGATTTCAATGCGCATGATGTTCGACCCCGGCCACAGCCTGGAAGAACGCATCCTCAGCGAGCAGTTCGGGTATTGAGGCGCCTGCCCGCCTCAACCATTCGTTAAGACGCGGCGCTGTATGGTTAACATCGGGTAACGGTCCCTGCCCGGTTCGAGCCGCATCATGTTCCGTATCGACTTCAACAAGCTGCGTTTTCTGGTCTGCGACGACAATCCGCATATGCGGCGCATCCTGCGCACGCTGCTGCATTCGTTCGGCGCCCGCGAAGTCTATGAAGCCGAGGACGGCGCCACGGCGCTGGAAATGTACAGCCACTATGTGCCCGACATCGTGATCGCCGACTGGGCGATGCCGATTTTCGACGGGCTCGAACTGGCGCAGATGATCCGGCAGCCGGATTCCAAGGGCAATCCCTACGCGCCGATCATCATGCTGACCGGCCATTCCGAGAAACGCCGCATCACCATGGCGCGCGATGCCGGCGTCACCGAATTTCTGGCCAAGCCGATCTCGGCCAAGGGCCTCTATCTGCGCATCATGAGCGTGGTCGCGCATCCCCGCCCCTTCATCAAGACGAAGAACTATTTCGGGCCCGACCGCCGCCGCAACACCACCGTCGCCTATATCGGACCGGAACGCCGCAATGGCGGTGAAGCCGAGGTTCTGCAGCAGCCGTCGCTGCTGGATAAAGCCCGTGTCACTGGCTAGCGCAATGTTCGGAGAAACGACCATGGCCAAGAACAAAGCGCCGGCGCCGCCGAAGGTGCAGGCTTTCGCCGATCACCAGGTCATCACGCCGCCGAACACACTGAAGCACGCGATCCGCCGCGTCATCGATCGCGAGCTCGACGATCCCGTGGCGCGCGCCGAACAGGCGCTGGCCAATCTCTCCGGCGAGTTCAAGACCTGGATGCGCAGCGAATGCGACCGCCTTGCCGCAGCACATGCCGCGATCCTGAAGAAGGGCTTCGATACGCACACCCGCGGTGAGCTGTTTCGCGCCGCTCACGACATCAAGGGCGACGCCTCGACCTTCGGCTTTCCTGCCGCTGGCGTCGCCGCAGAAAGCCTGTGCCGGATTCTCGAACACGCCCCCGATCTCGATGCGGTGCCGCCGGATCTGATCCAGCATCACATCGACGCGATCCAGGCCATCGTGCGCGAGCACAACACCATCGAGAAGGCCGGCGTGGCCAACGAACTCAGCGCCCGCCTGCGTGCCGTCGCGGATGACTATCTGACGCTGGTCAATCGCGATCGGCCGGATCATCTCGAGATGATCTCGGCGCCGAGCATCGCACCGAAGGAATAGCGTCGCTCCGCAATTTCGTTTGATGCGATCGAAACACTCTCCACGTCATGGCCGGGCAGTGCGAAGCAGGCTTCGCTTGATGACCCGGCCATCCATCCATTGAAATGCGCTGATGTCGAACGATGGATGCCCGGCTCAGGGCCGGGCATGACTGAGATATTCGATGCTTACGCCGCGATCAGCTGATACTCGTCGCGCGCATTCGCCTGCTCAGCCAGTTCATCGCAGAACACACGCGCTTCCTCGCGAGCCGATTCCGTTGCGAAGCGCCGCAGCAGGATCAACAGCGGCTCGGACGCCGCCTCATCGGTCTCGCACACCGTCAACACCCGCTCGACCATGCGACGGCGCAGCCGCACGGCGCCACCAACGGAGCCGATGAAACCGATTTCATTGCGCGCAGCCAGCGCGGCGCGGAAGGCAGGGAATGTCGACTCCGGCAGACCTGCGCGGGCAAGCAATGCGTTCAGCCCGGCACCGACGCCGTCATAGACCAGCGCGGCCACGCGGCTCTGCGGCAGGCCGGACAGCTCCACCAGCGCCTGGTCGAACAGGTCGAGATTGCCCGACAGCAGGGCACGAAGGATCAGTCCGACGGTCAGTTGCCCGGCTTCGCGCAAGTGATGGACGAGATCACGCATCTCGTCGCCGCGCGAACGTGACGCAATATTGACCGTGGAGCGCGCCATCGCCTCGTCGGCAATGCGCTCGGCACGATCCGGCGACAGCCAGTTACGCGCAACGACGAAGCGGGTCAGTGTTTCGGAGAGCTTGGCCACCAGCGCGAGGCGCGTCGTGGCTGGCAGGTTGTCAAGGGCCAGCATCGCTTCGCGGATGGCGGCGAGATGACCGTGACGCTCGACGATACGGTCCCAGGAGAACGGCGCCAGTTCGGCATATGGATTTTCGATGAGTTCGAGCGCCGCAGCGGCAGAACCGACTTCGGCAATGGCGGCGCAGATCGAGATCGGCAGATTGATGCGGCGCGCGACGGCGCATTGCAGTTCGCTGTTGCCGGTGGCGACGATGTCGACCAGATCGGCATCGATCAACAGCGGCGAATGTTCGAGAACTGGAAGCGACACGCAGGGCTGGTCCACCGACAGCGCCTGCACAATGGCCGGGGGCGCCGACGGCGCGCGGGCAAACACCTGCGCCATGGCCTGGCGCACCAGCGGCGATGCGTCATCGAGCAGCATCAGCAGCGCGCCTTCGGCGGCAGCACGGTCGTCGTCTGACAGATCAGAAAAAATCCAGGCCCGCGCCAAAGAGCGCGTTGCCTCTGCCCGCTCGCTGGCTGGAGCGGTCCGTACCCAACTGATGAACTGCCGAACAATCATGGTTCTGCCAGCCTACGCAACAAGATCAACACCGAAACGCGATGCCACTGTCAGAGAAAATAAACCATCCCACTTAACAAACGGTTCACCATAAGCTTATGGGTTTGTTGAGGTTTTATTAAGGGTCGGACATGCGGGGAAATGTGCGGCCTGCCCCAGACGTCTGCCACGCGGATAAAACGCGGCGCAATCCGACATACGGTCGTCGGAAGATAGTAGTGTATTTGAAAGTGTAGTTCAGGCCTGTGGGATAAAATCCGGACTGTGCCAAGCCGTATCCGAACTGCGTTAGCGCACTACCTAACTACTAAAAGTTCCGGCGCGATCGCTGAACAGATCGAGGGGTTTTGGCACGCCGACTTCAGGTGCCTTCGGCAGCGACACGGATGTCAATGACGTGCGGTTGCCCCACAATTCCTGCACGGCCGGCGACACAGGTTGCGCACGATCGCCACCCTGGAACAGCGACCGGAAAATCGGCTGTTCCTGCACGGCCGTCGATGACTGATCGGATGCAAAGCTTGCGACCTGCGCCGTGCTCAGATCCGGGAAGCGCGACAGGAATGTGGCATTGCTGGACGGCGTCAGTGGCGAGACCGCCTGCGCCGTCACCACGCCCGCGGATGCCATCGCCGTCCGTGTCGCCGTGGAATTCGCGGCACTGTCATAGCGCGCCGACAGCACCGAATAGACCTGCGACACGCTGCGGGCGCTGCCGCTCTGATCGTAGAAGATCGACCGGTTCGCTGCGGCGGCATTCGGAAACAACGCCGCGCCCGATGCGCTCGGATTGTTCGCCGCATTGTTGATCAGCTTGGAGGCGCCGCTGACGCCCATGAAATGCGCCATATAGAGTTCGGCATCGCTGGGACGACGACCGATCTCGCCCGTAAGCTTGAAACCGTTGGACTGCGTCAGCACGCCGGCCATCGCTGAACTCGCGACGGGATCGTCACGCAGTTTCAGGATCTCGGCCTTCGCAGCCGGATCGTTCACCGAATAACTTCCCGAAGGCGACTTGGTGATGGCGTCGGCATATTTGCCGTAGCCGAGCTGCGTCCCGGCCTCCTTCACGGTGCCGAGCCAGGTCTGCTCGATGAACTGGAACAGGCCCTTGGCCGAGGACGTCGAAGCCGTGGCCGAGGGATTGAAATTGGATTCCATCTTGGCGGTGGCGAGCAGATATTCGAAGCTCGTGCCCGTGGTGCCGGCAGCATTCTTGATCGCGCCGGTCACCTGACTGCGCGTTGACGAGAGTGCTGATGCGAGGTTGGTCGCGTCGACCGCCATAGTGTGGTGCCCCGCTGCCGCGACATGACCACCGGGAATCGTGCCCTGTCAGCCGTGCGGAAGCCGCGGACACAGTGGGACATTCATGGTTAACGAAACGCTAAGAGGGTTTTGGCGCCCAACACCTCCATCCTTGGTTGCATGTTTTACAGAGCATTAACGCGAGGGTGTTTCCGTATGTGTCTGACGGAGATTCGCTCCCGTCGGCAGCGGGAATGGAGATCACGATGGTTGCGGTCGCAAATGGCGCAAACGCGCGTTCGACGTCGGCACAATCGTGGGACAAGACGACCCCCGCCGCCCTTGCCTCCGCCAAGCCATCCGCCTCATCCGACAAGCCTGCAGCTGCGCCGGTAGCTCCTGCTGCCTTCGTATCGCTGTCGGACCGCGCCAAGGCGATCATCGAAAAGGCCAAGGCCGATCAGGCCGCGACCGAAGGGCTCACCGATACATTCGACGAAATGCTGACAAAGCGGACCGACGCCCTAGCCGACCGCCTCTCCAAAGCGTTCGAGAAAATGAACATCCCGCCCGAATATGCGACCCACATGAAGGTCGACAAATTCGGCAACGTGACTGCCGAAGGCCCCTGGAAGGCGAAGATCGAGAAGATGTTCAGCGACGATCCGGCGCTCGCCAAGGAGATGAAGGAAGTCTCGGGCCTGAATGCCCTGAAGGCCGCGCAAGCTTCGCTCGATCTCTACAACGAGCAGAAAAAATCGACCAATAGCGAAGCGAAACAGGCGGAAGCCTGGAAGAACTACAATCTCCGTTCGATGAACATCCAGACCCTGTCCGGCGTCATGACTATGAAGGACGGCAAGCTCCGGTCAGCGGCCGTTGATTACATGGACATGATCGCCGATCCAACCGGCATCAGCGCCGCCAAATCCCGGCAGGATTTCGCCAGCCGGCTGGCGTGACCCAAGATCGAAGCCAGTTCAGCTTCCGTAGACCGACGCCGGATCGAACACCTTGTCCGCATCGATGAACGACACCTTCGCTGCCCCAGCCTCGCCCTTGGTGATCGCGCGGTAGAAGCACGAGCGACGGCCGGTGTGGCAGGCGGCGCCGCCGATCTGCTCAACCTTGATCCAGATCGCATCCTGGTCGCAATCCATCCGCATCTCGACCACGCGCTGGGTCTTGCCGGAGCTCTCGCCCTTGCGCCATAGCGCTTTGCGCGAACGGCTATAATACCAGGCATCGCCGGTTTCGATGGTGTTGCGCAGCGCCTCGTCATTCATATGCGCCACCATCAGCACGTCGCCATTCGCCACGTCGGTCGTCACGACGGTAACGAGACCGGCAGCGTCGAATTTCGGCGTGAGCGCAAGGCCTTCTTCGAGATCATGGCTGTGCGCGTGCGATGTATTGGACACGGGGAAATCTCTCGCTGTGGTCGTCAAACGAAAATCGGGCGCCTGATGCGCCCGATACTCTAGCAGCAAATCACGGTCGTCGCGCGATCGGCGCGACGTGGGTTTAGCGCGACATGGACTGGATCATCGACATGAACCGCGCCTGCTCGGCAGGATTGTCGCGGAAGTTGCCGGTGAAACGCGTGGTGAAGGTGCGCGAGCCTTCCTTGCGGATGCCGCGGGCCGACATGCAGGTGTGCTCTGCTTCAACCATGACAGCAACGCCGCGCGGCTTCAGCACTTCATCGACCGCAGCAGCAAGCTGCGCGGTCAGATGCTCCTGGGTCTGCAGCCGATGGCCGAAGATATCCACGAGACGCGCCAGCTTGGAGAGACCAACGACGCGCTCCACCGGCGTATAGGCAATATGCGCCTTGCCGTAGAACGGCATCATGTGATGCTCACAATGGGAGACGAAGGCCATGTCGCGGATCAGCACGAAATCGTCATAACCCGCGGTCTCGCCGAAGGTCCGGTTCAGGACCTCGGCCGGGCACTGATGATAGCCCTGGAACAGCTCGTCATAGGCCTCGACCACGCGCCGCGGGGTGTCCATAAGACCTTCGCGCTGCGGATTCTCGCCGATATAGGCGAGCAGTGTCTGCACGGCCTGCTCGGCCTCGGCGCGCGAGGGCCGCAGCTGGTCGGGATTTACCGCCGCGGCCAGAAACTCGGCAGGATCGAGCTCCGCCGGCCGGAACTCCTGCACTTTGCTCTCGGTCGGCTTGCCATCCGGGGATTTGCCGCGAAGCGGCTTGATCACTGCGTCCATCTTTACTCCGTTCGACCGGCCCCACGGGAGGCCGGAGTGTCACCGGGCAGACGGGGCGGCCAAGCCGCCGGACGCCTGAGTCCGTCAATAAAACATCGTCTTGCGACAATAACACCGAGGCCGCCGAACTGAATTCTCAAATTCCGGCGATCTGGAGAACGCCCGGCGCTCTGTTGGCCGGGCTCCGCCCTATATAGTGAACCATTACGACCGTTGCCAGCCATCAGGCAACCCACTCATCACATTTAAATCGTTGGTCTTTTTCCTATTATTCCCAGTGCGCCATTCAAGGGCAATGCGGGCAGTTCCCATGTGAGCCTAGGGTGATGACCCGATACTTCAGAACGGCCCGGAGGAACAATCTCGGCAGCGCATCGGGTCAAATAGCCCCCGCGCGACTCTCATGACGCTGGTTCTGAGGGAGGTGCGAGAAACAGCGCGAACGATCCGTAACCCAGGCATTGGTTGGAGGAAAAGACGATGGCGGCATCCAGCAGGTATGAAATCAGCATTCTGAAACACGATGAGCAAGAAATCGTGCTTGCTACTCATCATCCCGCCATCGGCGAATTAACGCGCGACAAGCTGGAGAGCCTTCGCTCGAGGCTACGGGATTTTCATGGCAAGGAGCACACCCTAGCGCGGCATCGACAGCGCGAAGCAAGAGGAAAAGCCGACCCGCGAGGCAGCAGCTTTTCCGGAACGGCCGAACATGCAACTCAGCGCAAGCAAGTCTTCGTTGCTGCTATAAAACGCGTTAGCAAGGAGCTAAAGCGCCTGCAGAACTTCGAAGCGAAAAAGGACCTCGGAGAGGCCGCCAGGCGCGCACTGGCCCTGCGACGGACACAGCAATTCTCTCGACCACAGAATGATCTTCGCCCTGGTGAAGGAATGCGCTCCATCCCAAACCGGCGCCGGAATATCAAGATTCCTCCTTCACGGATCGGGAGGGTGTCGCAGGCGAACAAGCGCGCCCAGGCTCGGCGAGACGTCAGCCGCGGAAGCGATTGAGCGGCGCGGAGAGGTCCGAAATTCTTTTTGTCTGTCTCAAGGACGAGCGCCGGCTGATCGAAGGCATCGAGTCTTTGGGTCTGCCATCACGGATCGCATGTGATCCGATCGGCGTGCCTTCTTTCTGAAGATGTTGGGCAGTCGCTAAAGCGTCCCTACATGACGGGGACGGCTGCGACGTGCAAAATCCGTGCGTCGCCAAAAACATAACTGCTCACAGACCATTGAAACTGCTGATCTTTTATTTCGTGGAATGGACGCTATATAGAGTCCAGTTCCTCGCGCGCCAAGAACGTGATCCCGGTGACCGATGGCACAGTTAAGGTCCGAACCAGATGCTGAACGACATCTATAACAAGCGCATCATCGAGCTCGCCGGTAACATTCCCCGGCTGGGCCGCCTCCCTGCCCCCGATGCGTCTGCCACCGCCCATTCCAAGCTCTGCGGATCGACCGTCAAGATCGACCTCGTGATGGATGCCGATGTGGTCATCGACTTCGCCCATGACGTGAAGGCCTGCGCGCTTGGCCAGGCCTCGTCGTCGATCATGGCGCGTCATGTGGTGGGCTCGACTGCCGAAGAATTGCGTGCGCTGCGCGAGACCGTGCGCAAGATGTTGAAGGAAAACGGCGCACCGCCGTCGGACGGAAAGTGGGCAGATATCGCCCTGCTCGAACCGGTGCGCGACTACAAGGCGCGCCACGCCTCGACGCTCCTCACATTCGATGCGGTCGTGGACGCCATCGGGCAGATTGAAGCCAAGTCAAACGCCGGAGCTAGCCAGCCGACGCCGGCTTAACGCCAGCGCGGCTATTTCCCTGACGGTGCCGATGCGACGCCGCCAGTCGGCACCGAGGCCTCGGCCGTCTTGGTCGACTTCGTCGAAGACGCGACCGGTGCCGAAGCGACCGGGGTCTTTTCATTCTCCGGCCCGCTCACGAAACGATCCTGTACCGACTTCGGCACCAGTGATGCGACCGGCGCCTGCTGCTCGCGAGGCTCGGGCAACACATCATCGACACTATGGCTGGTGACCAGATTGGTCAGCTTCAACTCGGCTTCTGTAAGCCGATGCAGATCGTCCCACGGCGGCACGCTGAGCGACAATGACAAGAGATCGCCCGTGCCTCCCATGTCGAAAGTGTATTTGGCGAGACGGCCGATATCCCGCTCGACGATCATCAGATCGTTTGCCGTATAGCTCGCAGCCTTCGGATCGTCGGCGCGGTCGCCCATCCAGATCTGATGGACGCGTACAAGGGATTCCTCGGCCACATAGCGGGTCTTGCCCGCCAGTAGCAGAAACACGCACATGGATTCGCAATAGGCCTGCGGCACGACCGCCGGCTTCATGACGCCCGAGGATGATTGCAGGTCAACCGTGATACCGACTGTGGTGCGCAGACCAAGCTTGCGCCAGCGCCGGCCCATGGTGATGGCGTCATTGACCGAGCCGCCGCTGGAATCCAGCACCACTGTCGCGTCAGTCAGATCGCGGCCTTTGGAAAACTCGTCGAAATCCCTGACGGTGTCGCCGGTGACAATCCCCACCGCGCCGATCCAGCCACGGCAATTCGGCTCGCAGGCGACCCAGGTGAAGCGCATCGGGAGTTTGCGTTCTTCGAGAACGGCTGCAGCTTGGGCAGAGGACGCCACCGAAGCCATAAGGCCGGCCGCGAGTCCGGGAAGAACGATGCAAAAAGCCGCGGCGCGAAACAGCGCCGAACTACCTGATCGAAGCGACCTCATACGTCCCAAGTCGGTTCCTTCCCCGCACTCTCATGAGCAATGGCAACGGCCCCAAACAACGCTCATGATTCTGTCACACGGGCGTTACGTAAAAACCTAGCGGGCTTCGCCGTAGCGTCCAGTTACTTTTGCTGCACTGCATGCGATAAATTGGCAGGTGTGTCTCCAATGCATAAGTAGATGGGTTCCATGCAAAGGAACCGGGCAAAACCCGGCTGATCTGATAGCAATCCGACCATGAAACATTCATCCATGTGCCCGAACTGCGCCGGTACTATTCAACGGCTGCCACGCAATGCCGGTCGCGGCATGATCTGGATATACCGCCACACGCTGTCACCGCTGGTCGGATACAATTGCCGTCATCTCCCGACTTGCTCGGTCTATGGCGACGAAGCGATCGAGCGCTACGGATTGTGGGCCGGCGGCTGGATGACACTGGCGCGGCTGCTCCGCTGCCAGCCATGGGGCACGTCGGGTATCGATAACGTGCCGGCCAAGCTGTCGCCCGATGCCCGTTGGTATACACCGTGGCGCTACGCGCGCTGGCGCGGTGTCAATGACAGCGCAAGCTAGAAGCTTACGCAGGCATTGCCGACTTTCGTGAGCACGGACTGCTGACTGAACTGCCGCTTATAGCTTTCCGCGATGGCAACGAGATCGGCACGTTTCTGAGCGTCGTCGGCGAAGGTGATCAGAACGACCTTTGCCCTTTCGCGAACATCAACATTACGCACGCCGTCGCGCCACTGCCCGTCTCCATCGATGACAGTGAGACCATCGGGAAAGCGCGGCGTGATTTCCCTTGCGACGAAATTTGCAAATGCAGATTCGCTGATACCAGGCCGATCGCCAATGTTGCGGCCGAAGATCATCTCCACGGACACCATCATGCGCGACGGCAGCAGGCACGATGGTGGCAGCGATGCACAGCCGCTCATCAATACGCTGATCGTTAATGTAGCAACGCATGCAGAAAACAGTTGGCGGATATGTCGCGGCACCCCGAACCTCAAATTATCAAAGCTATTTTTACAAAATGCCTACTGTTGGGATTGTTGAATAACATTTGATACCATAGGGTGCCGCCACTTCATCTCGCCAAATTCATCTTCACTTAACATCACTGCCCGGGGCACTCAGGTGGAAGACGGCCTATACGAAGTACATTTTCATACTATTCATGGCACCGGGACCGGTGTCGTCTATGCAATCGGCGGTAAGCTACGCGGCGGCAACTCCGCTTTCGCCTTCATGGGCAACTATCAAAACAGAGGCGAGACCATCTCTGTCAAGGTGTCATCGAAACGCTACAACCCGGATCAGACCTTCAAGTCGGTGTTCGGCTTTGAAGGTGTCACACTGGCATTGACCGGCCGCGTCAATGGCGACCTGCTCGATTTCGAAGGCAGTGCGCTGCAATTGCCCGGCGTGCCGTTCAAGGCGCAACTGACCCGCATCTGCGACTAAGCGACACGTCCCGACATTTTACGGCTGAACGCGATGGCCACCAGTGCCGTCGTCAGGAAACCCATCGCGACGACCCCCGACGCGTGGAAGTATCCACCGGCGAACAGCGCGCCACCGATGCCCGATCCAATCGCCTGACCGACATAGAGCATCGATGTATTGAGCGAGACCGACGCCGCTCCGGCCGACGGTGCGGCCATAATCAAGCGGACCTGCTGCATCGACGTGATGGCGCCGAAGCCGAGCCCCCAGATCGCGACGCCGAGCGCCATCACGGGCAGATGGCCTGCGCCGAGCGTCCAGACCGTTATGCCCGCAAGCGCCAGCGACGTCGACAGGATGGACGTATTGAGCGCGCCCCAGCCATCGACGATCCGCGTCGCGGTCATGATGCCGAGAAAGCCGCAGACACCATAGATCGCGAAGACGGACGCTGCGGCATCGTGCCCTGCCCCGGCGAGCCGCTCGAGGAGCGGCGCCATGAATGTGAAAATCGCAAACTGCCCCGAAAGCTGTAGCGTCGTGATGATTAGCAGCAGCACGACCAGACGATTGCGGGCCAGCGAAGACCAAGTGCTGAGATCGACAGGCGCGCCGAACAGCTCGCGCGGCAATCGCCACGCCAGCAGCATGAAGCTCAGGCAGCTCATCACACCGACGGATGCGTAAACTTCGCGCCAGCCATAACGGCTGGCAATGAAGGTCACCAGCGGCAGACCGACCGCAGCCGCCAGAGTCCAGCCGAGAAACACATAGGCAACGCTGCTGCCACGCTTGTCCGGAGGCACCAGCATCCCGACCGCACCCGCGGCCTGCGGTGTATAGGGCGCGGCAGCGATGCACATCACCAGGCGGATCGCCAGCAGCACCGCAAAATTCGGCGCGAAGGCCGATGCCAGATTGGCGGCCGCTACCACCGCGATGATACACAGCAACAGATGCCGCCGTTCGATCCGGCTGGTCAGCCACGACATCAGGGGCGAGCAGATGCACAGCATCACTGCGCCGAAGGTGATCAAAAGCCCCGCCTCGCGGATGGTGACACCCAGCCCCGCCGACAACTCGCCAAGCATCGCCGTCGGGCCTATCAGGCCAATGCCGGTGACGAAATTGCCGATCATGAGTGCGGTGGGGGCGTAGGGGCGAGCGACTGTCAAGATATCGCATCTTATGGATGCAACTGCATGCAAGTCAAACCTGCCCGCCAAGCGTGCAAATCAGGTCAGTTAGACTGGTGTTGCAACGCCCGAATCGGCTGCTATACCGCTCGTCCGCTTACCTGCGCCCGTGTGCAGGAGTGAGCCACAGGAGAGAAGACATGACTGAGAATGAAGGCTCGGGATTCAAGTTCGGCCTCGCCAACCTCACCCCCGCCGAAACCAACAACGTCACCGTTACTTTCCCTGACGGCGCCAAGCGCGAATTCGCGAAGGGCACGACCGGTTTCGAGATCGCCAAGGGCATCTCGCCGTCGCTGGCCAAGCGTACCGTCGCAATGGCGCTGGACGGTACCGTCTCGGATCTCTCCGATCCGATCGACGCCGACGCCAAGATCGATTTCATCAACCGCGACGACCCCCGCGCGCTGGAGCTGATCCGGCATGACGCGGCGCATGTGCTCGCCGAAGCCGTGCAGACGCTGTGGCCGGGCACCCAGGTGACCATCGGTCCGGTGATCGAGAACGGTTTCTATTACGACTTCTTCCGCAACGAGCCATTCACGCCCGAGGACTTCGGCGCGATCGAGAAGAAAATGCGCGAGATCATCGCGCGCGACAAACCGTTCACCAAGGACGTCTGGGATCGCGCGAAGACCAAGCAGGTATTCCGCGACAAGGGCGAAGCCTTCAAGGTCGAGCTGGTCGACGCCATTCCCGGCAACGAGCCGATCAAGATCTACTACCAGGGCGACTGGTTCGATCTCTGCCGCGGCCCGCATATGACGTCGGTCGGCAAGGTCGGCAACGCCTTCAAGCTGATGAAGGTGGCCGGCGCCTATTGGCGTGGCGACAGCAACAATCCGATGCTGACGCGTATCTACGGCACGGCTTTCGCAAAGCAGGAAGACCTCGACGCTTACCTCAAGCAGATCGAGGAAGCCGAGAAGCGCGATCACCGTAAACTGGGTCGCGAACTCGACCTCTTCCACTTCCAGGAAGAAGGCCCGGGCGTCGTGTTCTGGCACCCCAAGGGCTGGACCATCTTCCAGGCGCTGATCGCCTATATGCGCCGTCGCCTCAATGGCGACTACAGCGAAGTCAATGCGCCGCAGATCCTCGACAAGGTGCTGTGGGAGACTTCGGGCCACTGGGAATGGTACCGCGAGAACATGTTCGCGGCGCAGTCCGCTGGCGATGAGGCCGAGGATAAGCGCTGGTTTGCGCTGAAGCCGATGAACTGCCCCGGCCACGTGCAGATCTTCAAGCATGGGTTGAAGAGCTATCGCGACCTGCCGCTGCGCCTCGCCGAATTCGGCGTCGTGCATCGCTATGAGCCGTCGGGCGCCATGCACGGGCTGATGCGCGTGCGCGGCTTCACCCAGGACGACGCCCATGTGTTCTGTACCGAGCAGCAGCTCGCCGAGGAATGCCTCAAGATCAACGACCTGATCCTGTCGACCTATTCGGATTTCGGCTTCGGCGACATCGTGGTCAAGCTGTCGACGCGGCCGGAGAAGCGCGTCGGCACCGACGAGATGTGGGATCACGCCGAGCGCGTGATGGCCACCGTGCTGTCGGTGATCGAGAGCCAGTCCGGCGGCCGCATCAAGACCGAGATCTCGCCTGGCGAGGGTGCGTTCTATGGACCGAAGTTCGAATACGTACTGCGCGACGCCATCGGCCGCGACTGGCAGTGCGGCACCACGCAGGTCGACTTCAACCTGCCGGAACGTTTCGGTGCGTTCTATATCGACGCCGACGGCTCGAAGAAGGCGCCAGTCATGGTGCATCGCGCGATCTGCGGTTCGATGGAGCGCTTCATCGGTATCCTGATCGAGCACTTCGCCGGCAACTTCCCGCTCTGGCTGTCGCCGGTGCAGGTGGTGGTCACCACGATCACCTCGGAAGGCGATGAATACGCCAAGGTCGTTGCTGCAGCCGCCCGAAAGGCCGGCCTGCGCGTCGAGATCGATCTGCGCAACGAGAAGATCAACTACAAGGTCCGCGAACACTCGCTGGCCAAGATCCCTGCTCTGCTCGTGGTCGGCAAGAAGGAAGCCGAAACCGGCCAGGTCTCGGTGCGCCGTCTCGGCAGCGATGGCCAGAAGGTGAGTTCGCTCGAGGAAGCCCTTGCCGCACTGGTCGATGAGGCGACACCGCCCGACGTGAAGCGCACACTGGCGGAGGGCTGAGCCGATGAGCGACGATGAAGAGATCGAAATCGAAGCCTATCCGCTTCGATCCTATCAGCTGATCGCCGACCCCAACCGGCCGGACGTGGTCGCGCTGGCATTCGAGACCGAGCGTGGCCACAGCCTCTATCTGGCCTCGCGGGCCGTGCTGGAGGATCTGGGCCGTGATCTGCTGGACCGTGCCTCCAAGATGCCGGAGCACAAAACGGTCAGCTAAGCGGATGCGCGCGGTCACAATCCGTCTAAATGAGCAGGGCCCGCCTCGTGGCGGGCCTTTTCGCGTGGTAAGCGGTCATTCAATTCCTACAAATTCTTTGCATCCTCATCTGTGAGAACTGCCCGTGCCCGACATCATCGACTTCCTGAAGACCCGCCGCTCCGTCAAACCGCGCGAAATGACCGGCTCTGGCCCCTCATCCGCCGAACTCGAAACCATCCTGACCATCGGGGCACGGGTGCCGGATCACGGCAAGCTGGCGCCATGGCGCTTCATCATTTTCGAGGGCGACGCCCGCAAACGCGCAGGCAACGTCATCGCCACCGTGTTCGCACGGAAGAATCCCGATGCACCTGTCGAGGATATCGAGGCGCAGAAACACAAACTGACGGAAGCGCCGCTGGTGATCGGCGTGGTGAGCATCATCAAGCCGCATCCGAAGATTCCGTCATGGGAGCAGGAACTGTCCGCAGGTGCGAGCTGCATGAATATTGTGTCGGCCGCCACAGCCATGGGTTATGGCGCCAACTGGCTGACCGGCTGGATGGTCTATGACCGCGACGTGCTGGAAGGCCTCGGCCTCGCCGCCAATGAAAAACTGGCCGGCTTTATCCATATTGGCGGCAAGCCTGACAAGGTGATCGAGGACCGGCCGCGGCCAGAACTCAAGGACGTCGTGACCCGGTTCTGAACCGGGTTTACGCGGCCTGGGACGCCTGGCTGCCAAACCGGCGCAGCAGGTTCTCGATTTCCGATGCTGGCTTTGCAGGGCTGAACAGAAAGCCCTGCACCTCGTTGCAGCCTTCCGCGCGCAGCCAGTCCAGCTGATCGATCGTCTCGACGCCCTCAGCCGTTGTGGTGATGTTCATACTGCGACCGAGCCCGGAGATCGCGCGTACGATGGCAACGCAATCCGGCCGCTCAATCAGATCCTTCACGAAAGACCGGTCGATCTTGATCTTGTCGAACGGAAAACTCCGCAGATAGCTCAGGCTGGAATAGCCGGTGCCGAAATCATCCATCGAGATGCGGACGCCCAGCGCGCGCAGTTGATGCAGGATCGCGAGATTGGCCTCGGTTTCCGCAAGAAACACCGACTCGGTGATTTCCAGCTCCAGGCGATGCGGCGACAGTCCGGAATAAGCCAGCGCAGCGACCACGACCTGCACCAGATTGCGGCTACGAAACTGCACTGGCGAGAGATTGACCGCGACCTTGATATCGTCCGGCCACTTGGCGGCTTCGGCGCAGGCCTTGCGCAGTACCCACTCGCCGAGCGTGACGATGAGGCCGATATCTTCCGCCACCGGGATGAAATCCGCCGGCGAGATCATGCCCTTGTCGGGATGTTTCCAGCGCAGCAGCGCTTCGAATCCAGTGATGCGATCGGCGGCCAGATCGACCAGCGGCTGGTAGTGCAATTCAAAGTCCCCATCAGCGAAAGCGCTACGCAGATCGAGCTCCATGTCGCGGCGCTTCTGCGCCTGACGATCCATCTCGCGCTCGAAGAAGCGATGCACGCCGCCACCTTCGGACTTCGCGCGGTACAATGCCATATCGGCATTGCGCATCAGCTCTTCGCTGGTATCGCCATCGCCCGGTGACATGGCGATACCGATGCTGGCACCGATCACGACCTCGACGCCGTTCATGTCATAGGGGACGCTGATGATCTCAATGAGCCGTGCGGCAAAATCATTGGCTTCATTGGGCGTGATATCGGCGGCCAGCACCACGGCGAACTCATCGCCGCCGAGCCGCGCCGCGAGATTGTTGCCACGCACCTCGGTGCGCATTCGTGTGGCGACCATTTTCAGCAGCCGGTCACCCATGGGATGACCGAAGGAATCATTTACATTCTTGAACAGGTCGAGATCGATGCACAGCACCGCGACATGCTTGCTCAGATCGTCGTGATCGAGCGCCTGAGCCAGACGCTCCTGATAAAAAACACGATTCGGCAAATCCGTCAGCGCATCGTGATGCGCCATATGCGCCACACGCGCCTCGGCCTTGCGACGCTCGGTGATGTCGACGACAGCCACGAGGAAGCCGTCGCGGCCTTCGAACATCACGCGGCGGCCATAGGTCAGCACCTCGATCTCGCTTCCGTCAGCCTTCAGGTGACGCCAGTTGCGATCCGACTGATAGATATCTCCGAGTTGCATCAACGCGCGCGTGTGAATTTCCCACTCGTCGCGCGGCCAGATTTCCTTGAGCTGCATGCGGAGAAAAGTGGCGCGATCGTATCCGTAATGCGCGACAGCCGCGTCATTGACGCTGAGAAAGTCCATCGTCTCGGCATCGAACACCCACATCGGCATCGGATTGCTGTCGAACAGCAGCCGGAACGAGGCTTCGCGGCGCTTGATGTCGGTAACGTCGGAGACCGTGAGGGACACGAGATCGCCGAAGGCCGTCGCGCTGAGCCGAAGGTTGCGATCGTCGCTGTCTATTTCGAGCTGACCGCTCTGGCCATTGGCGATCATGGACAACAGCCATTTCGTCACGCTCGGCAGCGACAATGCGTGGCCGCCTGCGCTCAGCTTGCGCCACTGAAGGTCGGTGGGCGATACTTTCAGCAGGCGCGAAGCGCCCTGATTATGATGCACGATCTGGAAGTCAAAAGCCTGGCTTGCGGAATCCCGGATTGCCGCAAGCGACACGATGCCTTCGTCCGTCGACGAGAAGATCGCATCGACCAGATTGTAACGGGTGCCCTGCTCGTTGACATAGACGCCGACCAACCGGCCACCCCAGCGCGACGCTGTCGGCAGCGCCAGAATGTCATAGGTGTGGACGAGACCGTCACGCACGCAATGCGCCACCATCAAATGCGGCCTGTTGGCCTGCAACGCGCAGTTCGCGGCTTCCGTCAGCGCACGCACACAGTCAGGTGCCAGCACGTCAAGCGGAATGTCCCAGCGATCGTCACCCAGCCACTGTTGCACATAGCGGCCGCTGCGTGACACTTCGAGCGTCTCGCCTTCGACCTTCAGCAGGACGATGTGATCGGCCATACGCCCAAGACTGCCGAGCATCACTTCTTCATAGCCGGGCAGAATTTGGCCGGGACGAACGGCCGCCCGCCATTTGCGTTGCAAGGCGGGAATGTCGTCGAACAATTTGACGTCCGGGCTTCCGGATAACTGTCTTGCCGCGGTCACGACATCCCCTTCGGAACACTTCTAGCGATACTTGCTATTCGGGCTATGGGGATTAACGTCATGTAAACGTTCAGCGGCCGCGGACGGCAACGACGTGTTGTAACGCGACAAACTGGCACGATGGTTAGTTGGCGATTCAGGACCATGACACGCGCATGACAATTCATTCGCGTTTGAAGCGTGTTGTCTGCAACGAGATCTTTGTTCTGGAAGATTGTTGAGTAGTTTGCGAACAGCAGTTAGCGCGCGATGACTTCGATCTCGCCGTCGACGCCGTTCACGACGTTGAAGGGGCGCTCGAACACCTTGCCTTCGTTCTTGGCGATGGCGCGGTACTCACCTTCCGCCAGCGTGACGCGCGGGAAGGCGCCGATGGATTCCTTGATGACGTCGCCTGCCGGCGTGATCACCGACCATGCGGTGTTGGCGAGGGCCTCGCCGCCCTTGTCGCTCACCAGCTTCATGGTGATGACAGCCGCACGATGCGTGATGGTCACGTCGGTGAGCTTGCTCGCTTGCACGCGGATGTCGGAGCGCACCACCGAATTGGCGTCACCGTAATTCGAGATGATGTAGTAGGTGCCTTCCTGCAGCAACACGACATCGCCGGCAGGAACGCTCGGCAGTAGCGGCGTGCGCTCACCGCCTTCGAACTGGCTGCCTTTGTAGATCGAGAACGAGATCTGGTTCTGCGGAATCTTCGTTGTGCCGACGCGGCCCTCGATCCGCAATCCGCCCGCGGGGAGCACGAACGCCTCGCGATCGGTCTCGGATTTGATGGTCACCGGCCGCACCGCGCTCACGAGGCCGAGTGCCACATGCACCACATAGCTGCCCGGCGGCAGCACGATATTCGGCGTGGCACCGCGATCCTCGCGGATCAGCTTAAAGGCCCCGGTCTCGTCCGGTCGATCGGAATAGACCCGCCAGACCAGCCCGCTATTGATGACCGGCATATCCTTGCCATAGCGCGCCGTCAGCGCCAGCACGCCCTGTGCGGGCCCCGTTGGAGCAGCCTGGACCGGCGACGGCACAGGCGGGGCGACATTGGCAACCGGCGGCTGCGTCAGCGGCGTCGGCAACAGGGGGGTGGAAGCAGGACCGGACGGCGGCGCGAGGCTGATGGCCGGACCCGACGGGACATCCGGGATCGAGCCCGGCGGAACCGGTGCCGGGCGGTCCGAAAAGAACTGTGCGGACGCTGTCCGGGGCAAGGCAACGGCCTGCAACAGAGCGAGGGCCAGCACCAAAGCCAGCCGTCCGCTCCGGCCGGATGTTCGCAAATCATGGCCCCGTGCAGTCATGGTCATGCTTTTCACCCAAAACGCGACAAATTCAAGCCTTGACGCGACTGTCCCGCCGCCAGACCCACAATCGCGTGAGGTTCCCCATGAACCGGTGTACCGTGCGGTAACGGGTCGCTCTGCAGTCACATTTGGTGCCTAAATCTCGCAAACGCGACATAAATCATGAATTAGCTACCGTCTGGAATGATGGCGTTGCTGCATTTAATATCGGCGGCGTCGAGGAGCTTGGTGTGCTGGAGATTTTGATGGGGCGCGGCCAGAATGGCGCGAACGGTCGCGACAAGCCTGGTTTGGGAAGCGTTCGACGTCCGATCATCGGTCTGGCGCTCGGCGGCGGTGCGGCGCGCGGTTTCGCCCATATCGGCATCCTCCGCACTTTGCTTGCCCATGGCATTGTCCCGAACGTCGTGGTGGGCACGTCGATCGGTGCCGTGGTTGGCGGATCCTACGCCGCCGGCCACCTCGATACGCTCGAGGAATGGGCCCGCGGTCTGCAGCCCCGCAATATTCTCAGCTATCTCGACATCCGTCTGAACGGTTCCGGCTTGATTGGCGGCAACAAGCTGGCCGCGCAGCTCGAAGCATCGCTGGGCCATACACTGATCGAAGATCTCCCGCTGAAATTCGCCAGCGTCGCCACCGAAGTTCGCACCGGTCATGAAATCTGGCTGACTCATGGTCGCTTGGTCGATGCGATGCGCGCGTCCTATGCACTGCCGGGCATCTTCTCTCCGGTTCTGGTCGGTGATCGCTGGCTGGTCGACGGCGCGCTGGTCAATCCGGTGCCGGTATCGGCGGCGCGTGCTCTGGGCGCTGAGATTGTCATCGCGGCAAATCTCAGCAATGACGTGTTTGGCCATTCGACCACGATTTTCGACCATGGCACTGGACCGGAAGTGGCCGAGCCCATCATCGAAGTCGAAGAGCCCAAGCGCGGTTTCAGCAAGTTCTTCTCGGCCGAGCGCACCATGAAGCGCGAATTCTTCGGCGGCGGCGGACGGCCGGGCATCTCTACCGTAATGGTCGATGCCTTCAACATCATGCAGGATCGCATCACCCGCGCGCGCCTTGCCGGCGATCCGCCGGATCTCCTGATCGCACCGCGCGTTGGCCGCATCGGCTGGTTCGATTTCCACCGCGCCGAAGAAATGATCACGCTCGGCGCGCGCGCCGCAGAACGCGCCGTCGAGTCCATTCAAGAGGCGATCGAGATCCTCGCCCCCGAAGTGGCAAACTCGCCTGCGCCCGTCGTTGCGCAGAAGCCGACCGCTTCGCAGAGCTGAACACGGCGGGCTCAGGCCGTCGCGATGTATTCGCGCAGCGCTTCCTGTTCACGTTCGAATTCGCGCAAGCGAAATTTGACGACGTCACCGATCGAGATCAGGCCAACGACCTTCTCGTCCTCGATAACGGGCAGATGCCTGAATTTTCCGGTCGTCATCTTTTCCATGATTGCACCGACCGTGTCCGCCGGTTTGCAGCCAATGACCTTGCGCGTCATCACGGCGCTCACGTCTTCGTCCAGCGCCGCGGCGCCGCGCTCTCCGATCACCCGCACGATATCACGCTCAGACAGGATACCATCGATGTGGTGATGGCTCATCACCAGCACAGCACCTATTTTTCGCTGGGACAGCATCTGCACCACCGACGAGACCTTATCGTTCGGCGAGACGCTGATGATCTGGTGGCCTTTGGAATCGAGAATTGCACGTACCGTCATTGTCGCCTCCTAAGTCGACCATGCCCTTTGTCGGGCGCGGTCTTTCATTCTAGGGTCGTCAGGCAGATGCAGTGTAACAGCGCAGTTCAACAGTCGTTCAGATGTGGTGATCGCACTGAAACACCGTTCGCGCCGGGAACGGGATCGGCCTCAAGGGCCGAACCTGCCAACGTGAGTCACCTGTCGAATACATAAGATGGATCAAATGCGTCGGCCTCGCAAGAAGCCGGTACGCGCTTAATGCAGGTCGGACATGTCCGGAGACGATGTTTGCGAACCCGTGCGTTGCAACCTCGGAATAGGATCGAACAGCGAGAACAGCAGCAGCCCAGCGAAGAAGCCGCCGATATGCGCCTGCCACGCAACGCTCGCCCCTTCCGCGCCGATCGCAATCGAGCCCACGCCGAAGATGATATTGACGCCGAACCAGACCGCCAGAAATCCGATCACGCGCGGATCGCGCAACGAACGCAGCAACGGAAGCGCCGGCACACGCGCCGCCTCATCGGCATCGCCGCGATTGAACGACAGGAAGCTGCCGCGCACGAAGGCAAACCGGATGGCCGCGGCCATGGCGCCGGAGACCGAAGCCGAAGCGCCGATCATCGGGGCGAGTGCGTGTTCATGGGTAACCAGATGCGCGGCGGCGCCAGCCACAGCCGTCACCGCCATGAAGATGAAGAAGCGGACCGCGCCGAAGCGCCGCGCCAGCGCGCTGCCGAACGGCAGCAGCCACAACACATTGAAGCCGATATGGCTGAGATTGGCGTGCAGCAGGGAGTAAGTGACGAAACTCCATACCTTGGCGCCATTGCCGCCAGGAAACGGCATCGACAACAGCGTTTGGTCGTAGCGCTTCGGAATGAAACCGAAGACCTCGATGGTCCAGTATTCCAGATCCACCGGCAGCAGCATGCGGATAATGTGGATCACGGCAAGCAACCCGACATAGGCCGTCAGCGCCCCCGGTAGGGTCAGGATCGGTTCACGCGGGGGAGCGGGGGAAGCCAATGTGTCCAAGGGATAACGGCCTGTCAGCAGCTCTGGCGAGCGATGCCCCAGATAGTCGGCTTTGCCGGTGCGGTGCAAGCTCAGGATCGCCGCAGGACAGCAAACCCGCCTGAAAAGAAAAAGGGAGAGCCTCTGAGAAAGGCTCTCCCGGGTCCGTCTTGATCTTTTCCCGCGGATGGATGTCCCGGTATGCCGGACAAGCCGACATCCCCACCCCTCCCCGCGTGACGACCAATTCTGTTTTCAGCCACCTGTTTATCGAAGCGCGTCACGAACTGCTGGAGACAGTCCGCTCCGCTCTGGAGTGAGCAGGAGACTACCGGCAATCCCCGCATTGCCAAGCGCATGCTTAACTTAGAGTTAACGGCGAACCGGTCCACCCGCTCCGAAACCGGACGGTTAATGAGATCCTAAAAATCATAGTAAACTTAACCTTAACGGCGGATACCCAGCCCGAACGCGGTGGAAAACGCGCCTTCGGCATGGACGCTGCAATGACTGATCTGCACAACATGTAGCGGCGAGCGATGGATGGATTCGGGACAGAAATGTCCCCGATCCACTGCAAGCCGGGTCAGGATCAGGCGAATGAAACATCCATCCAGCCGCGCGTTCTTCGCCTATTGGGACGACAAACGCGGTTTTGCGCGCGCCCCCGATCGGAGTGAGCTGGAACCCGGCCCCGTGCGCGAATTGCTCGGCGATATCTTCGTGCTGTCCTACGACCAACCCGTCGAATTCCCGTTCCGTGTGGCGGGCACAAGAGTTTGTGCCCTGCTCGGCCGGGACCTGAAGAACCAGCCGTTTCCGTTGCTGTTCGCGCCCGAGTGTCGCGACGAGATCCGGGACATGATCACCGTCGTATCCGAGGAGCAGCTCGTCGCCGTCGCGGGCGTGACCGCAATGACCGAATTCGGTCAGAAGGCGCATCTGGAACTGCTGTTGCTGCCGTTCGCGGCGCGCGCGCATTCCCCCATCAGCCTGACCGGCCTGCTGGCGCCGATGTATGAAGTCCGCGGCCGGCTCGGCGCATTCCAGCTGACCTCGTTCCGCTATCTCGCCCACCAGCCGCAGCGCTTTGCGCCGCGCGCCCTGCGCAAGCTGCAGGCTGCCCGCGGCCTGATGGTCTATGAAGGGCTGCGCTAAACAGCCTTCGATGCGCCTCGCTCACTGTAGGTGTCGCACAGAACATGCACGCCGCCTGGTTGCGCCACATCGGTATTTGCTAACGCGGCATTAACCCTGTGGGCCGTAGGGTCGGTCGAAACTCGACCTGTATGACCGGCACAGCACTGATGGCGTTCGCGCAAACAAAATCGATTCTTCCGTCTGCAGAAGAACGCCGTCGCTTTCAGCGGGTTAAAGTGCACCTGCTCGGCCGCTACATGCTGCCGGATCGCCGCGAGTTTCCGTGTCAGGTCATCAATATGTCGCCCGGTGGCCTCGCGCTGCTCGGTCCCGGCATCGGCAATGTGGGCGACCGCGTCATCGCCTATCTCGACCATATCGGCCGCGTCGAAGGTAAGATAACCCGGATCATCGACAACGGCTTCGCCATGACCGTGGGTGCGACGCCGCGCAAACGGGACAAGCTGGCCGCACAGCTGACCTGGCTCGCCAACCGCGACATTCTCAATCTGCCGGAAGACCGCCGCCACGACCGTATCGTGCCGCGCAATCCGATGGTGCTCCTCACCCTCGAGGATGGCGTCCAGATGAACGGCCGCATTATCGACCTGTCGCTGTCCGGCGCCGCCATTGCGGCAGAGAAGCGTCCGCCACTGAACTCGATTGTCATGCTCGGCCGAATCCAGTCCCGTGTGGTCCGCCATCTCGAAGAAGGCTTCGCTCTGGAGTTCTTCCACGAGCAGTTGGCAGAGACGCTCGAAGACAGCGTCAACGCCCGGTAAACGGCCGAACGCCCCCGATCCCGGTTTTCCAATGGCCCGAAAGCCCTATCTGCGTCCGCGGATACCGTTGCGCGTCATCTGCACTCCGTCGCGAGCGGTTAATTTCACGCCGCTTTGCGCACGCAAGTTCCTGAATTGCAGCATTCAAGCCATTAACGCGTAAAATTTGAATCAAATGCAATTAGCTAAAATTTGAATCGAATTCGATTCAAGTATAGTTCGAATTCGCCGCGCCTTTTACTTGTAATCGCTTCAATTGTACTTGAACGATTTAGCGGCGACGAAAATCCTTTGTGCGAAACATGGTCCCAACAAGAAAACGGGGGCCACAATGTTTGGTAACAAGGGGCGATACTTCGGACTGGCCATTTTAGCAGTCCTTCTTGGAGTGACTTCGTCGGCACGTGCCGGCAACGAAAAGCTCTACGCAAGCCTGGGCGACAGCACGCGCGCACCGATCGGCTGGGTCGAATTCTGCTCAGATAATCCCGCCGACTGCCGTGGCAGCGCAACGCAACCACGTGACATCGTCATCACGCAGACTGCGTGGAAGGATCTGGTGCGGGTCAATCGCTGGGTCAACGAGACAGTCAAGCCGATGACCGACATGGATCATTGGGGCGTGATCGAAAAGTGGTCGCTGCCATCAGACGGTTACGGTGACTGCGAAGACTATGTGCTCCTGAAGCGCAAGATGCTGATCGAAGCAGGCTGGCCACGTGAGGCGCTGCTGATCACCGTGGTGCGCGACAAGAAGGGCGAAGGCCACGCCGTGCTCACGGTGAAGACGGACAAGGGCGAGTACGTTCTGGACAACCAGAATGAGAACGTCCTCGCCTGGACCGAGACCGGCTACCGCTTCGTCAAGCGTCAGTCACAGAGCGATCCGAATGCCTGGGTCTCGCTCGGCGACAACCGTCCTGCGGTGGCTACGGCCAGCGCGCGGGATCGCTAAACAACACGAATTGGAGACACGCGACCCGGTCACATCCCCACCCCTCCCCGTCCCAGACCGGATCGCGCGCGGCCGAACCTCCCCCAAGGTTCGGCCGCAACTTTTTGGGGTGGTGGTCACGCAGCTACTGACAGGAAGCTGCCGACTATGCCTGGAAACAGATGAGGGGTCCGATTGACGCACTACAAAGTGCGCGGCTGATCGCGGACTGACGTCCGAGAAACACGAACTGAGAAGCAAATCGCCGCGCTAGTCGCGGCGATTTACGTTTCGGTCGATGGTGCCGTCGGGCCGATAGCCGAAGCGCACCAGTGCAATCGCTGTCAACCGCTTACCGAACCGGCGTTCGAACTCACAAAACATCCAGACGAAAGCCATCACCAGCGCAAAGACGGTGGTGACGAACAGCAGCGTGAGATTGGCAATGTCGAGGGTCATGGTCATCGTTTCGATTTTGCAAAACGCGTACCAGACAATCTAACCAGCCATGATTTGGCTCCAGCGCAGCTATGCTGGAGCCAATGAGGTAATCAGGTGGCGTCGTTCAAGGCCAATCACTCACAAACCTCGACCCGACGCACCCGATATCCAGCCGGCGTCCGTACGCGTTTACGAGTTACATAACATCCGCCTTCGTCATCATAACCGCCATAAGCGTAGGGGTACCCACCGTAATACGCATAGGGGCCGTAGCCGTAGTAGCCGCCATAAAGACCAGCCCCGGCAAGACCCAGTCCTAAGCCGAAACCTGCACCGCGCCATCCGCGGCCGAAGCCGCCGCCATGCCAGCCACCGCCGCCATGGAATCCGCCGCCGTGGAAGCCTCCGCCGCCGCCATGCCCGCCGCCACCCCGCGCCGATGCGGCCGTCGGCGCGACCAGCGCGACTGCGGCGAGGGTCACCAGACCAAACACCAATTTGCGTAACATCAACTACACTCCGTCACGGGTCACCTTCAGCGCCGCCCTTCCCAGATAGGTAGCTCTTTCGTTCGTGAACCGCCACGGTGTGACGATCAATAGCCGTCACTTGTTCGCGACTGTCGGTTACGGCGTGTTGCTGAACGCCTGTCGCGCAACGTTGCGCTAGCAACCCTTGCAGATGCTCTTCACCTTGCGATCGACGGCACGATCCTGCGCATCGACCGCTGCATCGCCCGTCGCCGGCTTGCCATCGGGCGACGCCTGTCCGGTCCCGCTCGCGCCTGCCGTGATCCCGGTCGCGGCTCGTCCACCGCTCGCGTTCGCGGTGCCTGCACTATTGGTGCCCGCAGCGCCACCTGTCGCGCCGCCGCCTGCGCCGCCGGATTGAGCGACCGCCGCGGCCGAGGACAACAGGACGGCAGCCGTTGCAGCCGCGATGAGTTTCGAGGAATGCGCCATTGGAAATCTCCTTTGGCGTTCAACGAGACCAGTGGAAACGGGTTCCGCAGCGGGAACGAATTTGGCGCCGGCGGCTTGAATCCCCGACATTGCCGAGGAGAAGCCTGCGTGTCCTGGGACAAGCCGTTTCGCGAACCGATCGAATTGCCCGACGGCAACACGCTGGTGTCGTTACGCGATGCCGGCGCTTACATCACACAGCTTCCGCAATCTGAACACGATGCAGAGGAGTGGCAGACCGCAATGCATTGCCTGATCGAGGCCGCGGACTACGGCGGCCCTGTCAGCTTTGCCCGCCTCGGCATTGCGCAAGCGCTGCATCGCCATCAGGAAAAAGTATTCGACCCGACGCGCAAGCGGTCGCGCTGGCGCAAGCCGGGCCTTGGTTAGCAGATGTCATGCGCAAGCTGATCGACTTCGACGACGAGACCCTCGACAAGCTCATCCAGCTCGGTCGCGACCGTATGGCGACGACGCAAGAACTTGCCGATGAGGCTTTCGCCGACCTCCTGAAGAAGCACGGCGTTCCGATCGACCTCACGGACGCCTTGCGCAAAAGCGCAAAAGCCGCCGGCTCATCATCCGCATCAAGCCGCAAGACTGCGCTGCGCTCCGCCCCGTCACGTCCAGCAAGGAAGAAGGCCCATGCCAAACGATCCACAAAAAGATCCATTTGAGGAAGGCGAGCGTGCCGCCAGCGAGGGCATTCCTGCCGAGGCCAATCCCTATCAGGACGGCACCGAGGAGCATTCGCTATGGAGCGCCGGCCACGAGCGCGTGGCCGGCGAGACCGAAGCCAATGAGTCCGAAGGGACGTGATCGCGCGCAGCGCGATCTAGCCGATCTTCTTGAGACCTTTTTGAAAGCGCGGGCCGTTTGCCGCGTAGAACCGCGCCGCGCTGCTCATCGCCATCACCTGCTCCGGCGACAGCGTGCGAATGACGCGCGCAGGAGATCCGATGATCAGCGAATTCTCGGGAAATTCCTTGCCCTCGGTGATCACCGAGCCGGCGCCCACGATGCTGTTCTTGCCGATCTTCGCGCCGTTCATCACGATCGAGCCCATGCCGATCAGCGCGCCGTCCTCGATCGTGCAGCCGTGCAGGATGACGTTGTGACCGACGGTGCAGTTCTTGCCGATGGTCAGGGGAAAGCCCTTGTCGGTATGGCACGTGCAGTTGTCCTGCACATTGGAGCCTTCACCGATCTCGATCCACTCGTTGTCGCCGCGCAGCACCGCGCCGAACCAGACACTCGCCTGCTCCAGCAAACGAATCTTGCCGATCACATCGGCCGTGTCGGCGATGAAGTAATTTCCGCTGGCCGGAAGATCCGGTCCCTGCCCGTCGAGTTCGTAGATTGCCATGATTGAAGCGTCTCCTTTGCGGGAGACACTGCCATGGATTCTTGCGCTTAGGCCAGTATGCCCAGCGCTTCCAGCGTCATCACGATGAAGGTGCCCGACATCAGGCTCCAGAGGCCAGCCAGCACTGTCGCGATCATCACGAACTGAACGCGATGCTGCTCGGCCGCGCCGTTGCGCAGGGTATTGCGCATGATGATGAAGGGAGCCGTGAAGACGAGCAGCGGAACGGCTGCGAAGGCTTCAGGGGACGGCCCCTGCTGGAGCAGGCTGAAGCTCGGGGGACGTTTGGCAAAGGCCTGATAGGCGCTTGCAATAGCGCCTGCGAGCGCGAAGCCAATGCATAGCTGGAAGAATGAATTCAAGGCATCGGGGGACATCGAAGCTCTTTCACGTACAAACACCGCCCTGCATCGCAAAGCGCGAGGCTCCCCGCCAGCATAACGTTAATAAAGGGTTAACGGCGCGGTCGGGAACCGCGTACCGTGCATGGCTCCAGGATACCTTCTGCGGCGGGGTACGCGAGGCCGTTAACCATCGGCTGGCATATTCGCGGTTGATTCGCCCACCCGGTACACCGTCCCAGTTCCAATTTAGCGTGCGCATGTCTCTGCTGTTTCCGACCCACCCGACGACGCGGCCGCGGCGCCGCCATCGCCGCCGCAGCCACGTCGTACCGATGCTGGTCGGTGCAGCGCTTGCAGCCCCCGCTATCGCAGTGGTGGCGTATCTGTTGTGGCCGACCTGGCAGAGCCAGAAGCCCGGCGATCCTGACCGCATTCCGGTGAGCGTGGGCGCCACACTGTTCAACGTCCCGACCCATGCGTTTCGCCGCAAGGTGCAGAAACATTCAGGACCGCAGGAACGCGTCGATCTGAGCTATGTCTATCCATCGCTCGAAGCGAGCAACCTGCCGAGGCATGTCAGCGTCGAGAATTTCGACGAGAACGCGCAGCCGATCGATCGCATCTTCGTCTCGATCTCGGCGCATCACGATGCGACCTCGCCGGACACGCGCTTGCGCACGATCTATCCGCGCTATATCGACCGCGCGACATCAAGCGAAGACGGCCTGACCACGCAGCCATTCCGCGACAACTCGCCTTACAGCAATGAAGATCTCTATCTCGGCACGACGCCGGCGCTGGTGGCGCGCTGTACACGCGACGGCGCCACGCCCGGCATGTGCATGAGCGAACGACGCATCGGCGGCGCCGATCTCATCTTTCGCTTTCCACGGAGCTGGCTTGAGCAATGGCGCGATGTCGGTAACGCCATGGATCGACTGACGATGCAGCTCAGCGGGCTGCGCTGATCGCTCGCGGCGTCATTTGCGTTGATCATCGGATGCAATTGTCAAACAGCCACGCTCTCGCAGTCTCGCGGCGCCCATGGCGTCCGAGGTGTGAGCAGTCCCCTCAAACGATGAGGGGTGGCGACGCGCCGTGAGGCGCAAAGGGTGGTTTCTGTCGCGATCCGCTCCACCGGAACGCCGGCAAGCTGCAACCGCGCAACGCCTCACGGCGCGCCACCGCGGCGATTTCTGTCCCCGGGACCGTTCTTCCGGGCAAAGGCGCAGAGCTCCGCACTCCGCTGATCCCGACGGTTTCCCGCCGTTCACCAATGCCACGTCCAGCCAGCATGAGTGGCAGAGCCCCGTAGTGGGCCCGGACGGTGACCCAAGGCCTCCCGAGTGCGCGGGGTACGTCACCCCACGCCCGCAGGCGCCGCAATCCAGATCCCGCTTCAAGACGCCTCTAGAAGCGCCCCTCGCGAACCGGATAATTCGGATAATAATCCTTGTAGGTATATTGTCAATAGAATGCAGGAAAAAATGTTTGGGCGCCGTTTTGCCGCCCCAGCTCGTCATTCCGGGGCGCGGGCGCGCCTTCGCGCACGTGAACCCGGAATCCCGACATGTTCAGCGCAAAACACAACGAGATTCCGGGTTCGCGTCCGGCAAGTGCCGGCCGCGCCCGGGAATGACGAGCAAGGACAAAGCCCCGGAATGACGTTTGAGCAAAACTTCTGAGATTCCCCGCCACTCCAAGTGGAGCTGCGCGGAGTTAGCGTTCGCGATGACCATCGCCGCTACGGCACATCTTTGGCTGGCAGGACGGGCACAGGCAGCGGGGCGAATGTGATGGACTGGGAGTCGCCGCGCATGAAAGCGGGGTCCAGCAGACCACCCCCGGACGGATCGCCGCCCGGCTCCCCGCTGGCGAACAGCGCACCTGGCGACCCACCAGGTGGCAACTCGCCCTCGCCTGATCCGAACTGCGCGGCGCGGCCGCCTTGCGGATGACCCGCGGCGATCTCAGTGCGCGCACGCTCGGCCTTGCGCGCCAGCGCGGTGGAGTAAGGCCGCCGATAGGCCCGCGGCGCCCCGCTCGGCAGATTGTCGTCGTCGAGGGCCTCGACCCACATGTGGATGGCGCCGGGCTCGCCCTGGGCGATGTTGGGCTCGACGCTGCGCACCCACAACAACTGGAAGTTTGGCGGCAGCGGATCGTCCGCCGACCAACCGAGCAGGCCCTGGGTGCGGAAGAACACCAGCACGTAAAATGCCGAAGTCACCACCACCGCGCCGGCCTTTACCGGCCACGGCAGCCGCGTCCGCACTACCGCCAGCAACAGCAACAGGCCGAGCAGCACGTAGCCGAGCGACAGACCGATAATGCTGGCTTGCAGGCTCATCGCTTCATCCAGCCTTGCGCTCCCTGTACCGCTTGTTCAGCATCTGCACGAGCGATGTCTGGTCGTGATTGACCTCGGTCACATTGCCGGCCTTGTCCATGATGAAGCGCACCGCGGTCGTCTCGGCGCCGCCATGATCGACATTGACGGTGTCGTAGTGCACCACCTGTACCTTCGGATTCAGCTTCTCGACCTTGACCGTCACTGGCACTGGCTGTCCGGTCAGCGCCGCGAAATGGTAGATGTTGACGATGTACTCGCCGGCCACGATGCCGCGCAGGCTGACGATCTCCTGCCGGATCGGCGAGAGCACCTTCTGGCCGTTGACCATGATGAAATCGTTGAGCCCACCGCGATCATCGCGGTCGAGTACCATGAAGCCGGTCTCACGCCGCCGGTACCACACAATATTGCCGATCGGGTCCTGCACGAACATGTCAATGTCGTCCGGGTGCTTGTCGGGCCAGCTCACCGTGATCAAAAACTCCAGCTTGGGATCGACCTTGCCTTCGTCGTCGTGGGTCTTGATCGCCAGCAGCGCGATGAAGAACAGGAACGCGATCACCTGCAGCGCCTTAAACAGCATGACGCCAAGCGGATCGAACGGCACCGCAGAAGGTTCGAATTCGAACTCGTCGATCACCTCGCGGGCTCCGCTTCACGTTCGAGCAGCGACACGGCGTGGACGTCGATGACGCCGACGGCAAAGGCAAACAGTTTGGCGGTCGCGTCCTCCAGCATGTAATACTGGATGCGGATCAGGATCGAACCGATCAGCCCTGCCAGCGTGGTATACATCGCCACCGCCATGCCCTCGCTCATCAGGTTCATGGACGCCTTGATGGCGCCCTGATTGCCGGTGTCGAGGCCGGCGATCGGCGCGAGCATCATGATGAAGCCAACTATCGTGCCGATCAGGCCGAGTTTCATCAGCGTGTCGCCGGCAAAGCCGCCGAAGCCGTTGGAGCCGCGCAGATTGCCGGCGAGACGACGCAGCAGCAGCGTCTGGTCGAGCCGTCGCCCACTTTGCAGCGCGGACTTCACGGCGAGGTCGCGGATATGCGACGCCATCAGGCCTTTCGGCAACATGCCCACGCCGTCGATCGCGACACCGTCGCCGGCCACGACGACGCGTTGGCCGCCCTGCGCGAACAGCTGCGCTGCACCCCGCGCCGCATCGGCTTCGCGCGACACCGCGATCAGACGCCACAGACAATGCAGCGACGCACCGAAATAAAGCAGCACGATCACCGACGAGATATAGGTGCGATCGACGGCAAGCATCTGCCGCACCAGGCCATAGTGCCAGAGCAGAACCGCGGCGAACAGGCAGAGCCCGGTAAAGATCAACCAGTGCAGCAGCGGCGCGCGATCTGCCGGATCGAGATGATGCCGGCTCACCACTTGTCCCTCCTGCTGGTTGTTTCACCGATCACGATCGGCGATTGGCTTCAATCTGCCGCCTGTATGACTGAGCCTCCAAGGGCATCGCACCCGTCACATACCGGGCAAATTGCCCAAACGATGCAGAACCGCTTGCCAGACCACGGCGCGTGCCGCTTTAATATCAACGTCTGACCGCGGGGAATGTGATCATGCGCCTGCTGATACATCTCGTCCTTCGTCTCGTCGCCGTGGTGCTGCTCTGTCTGGCCTGTACGATCGGATGGATTCTGGTCGATGCGCACCGCACCATCGAGGCCGACACTGCCGCCTCCGCCGACCGCGCGGCGGCAACCCTGCAGAACCTTTACTGGCGCGAATTGCTGTGGCGCGATGGCGCTTACCGCGATGCACTGCTGCCGCTGCCGGACTGGAAATCCATTGCGACCATGAAGGTGATCGCGCCAGGCGTGTGCATTGACTTCCGGCTCGGCAGCGCACCGCCTTTCGACCTGTGCAGCCAGACCGAAGACATCGGCAGCCCGGCGCCATCATGGTTCGTCAGTCTCTACGGCGCGCTGTTCGGGCCACATGCCACGGAGACGCGACCGCTTACCGTGCGGCAGCGCGATGCCGGCACCGTGCAAGCCCGTGTCGACCCCGCCACCGCCGTGCGCCAGGCGTGGCGGCAGGTGACCGTGATGGTCAGCATCGCCGCGGCGATGGCTCTGGGCATCAGTCTGCTCGCGATCCTCCTGGTCGGCCATGCGCTGATGCCGGCCCGGAGCATCGTACGCGGCCTGCGCCGCCTCGAACATGGTGACCACCGCCATCGCCTGCCCGCTTTCGGCGCCACCGAATTCAGCCATATCGCCCGCGCCGTCAACGATCTCGCCGGCCGTCTCGCGGCCACGACCGCCGAACGCATCGCACTGACCAAGCGACTGTTTCAGGTACAGGAAGAAGAACGCCGCGCACTGGCGCGCGATCTGCACGACGAGTTCGGCCAGTGCCTCACCGCCACCGCGGCGCTCGCCGCAGCCATCGAGACCGGCGCCACGCCGTCCCGTCCCGATCTGGCCGACGATGCCCGCGCCGTCGCCCGCATCACCGGCCAAATGATGACGACGCTGCGCAGCGCGCTGGCGCGGCTGCGCTCGCAGGATCTCGAGGAACTGGGATTGCAGGCGAGCCTTGTGCAACTGGTGGCGCAGTGGAATGCCAGCACAACGCGGCGCGCCGTGTTTCATCTCGACGTAACCGGCGATCTCACCGCCGTCCCCGCAGAAGCCGCCGTCAACATCTACCGCATCGCGCAGGAGTGCCTCACCAACGCCGCACGCCACGGCCGGCCGCAGCACGTTCATCTCCGCGTCAGCCATGGGGAAGAGGTCCGCGACGCCGTCGCCGTCAGTGTCGAGGATGACGGCGGCGGCGACGCCGCACAGGCCCACACCGCCTCCGGTCACGGCATTCTCGGCATCCGCGAACGCATCGCAGCGCTTGGCGGCAGCCTGTCGATCGCCCCGGCGGCACACGGTATCCGCGTGGCCGCAGTGATTCCGCTGCTGCCACGACAAGCAGCGGCATGACCGCCGTCAGCATCCTGCTGGTCGACGACCATCCGGTGGTGCGCGAAGGCTATCGCCGGCTACTGGAGCGGCAGGTCGGTTTTCGCGTGAGCGCCGAGGCCGAGGATGCCGCTGCGGCCTATCGCGCCTATCAGGCAGAGCGCCCGGACGTGGTGGTCATGGATCTGTCGCTGCCCGGCCCCGGCGGGCTGGAAGCGATCCGGCATATCCGGCAATGGGATCGCACCGCGCGCCTGCTGGTGTTCACCATGCATGCGAGCGCTGCATTCGCTCTGAAAGCGTTCGAGGCTGGCGCCTGCGGTTACATCACAAAGAGCAGCGCACCGCACGAACTGGTGCGCGCCATCGCCACCGTCGCCGGCGGCGGACGCGCATTGAGCGAAGACATCGCGCGCGAAATCGCCAGCGAGCGGCTCGGCAACGAACGGTCGCTGGTGGAAGATCTCGGGCCGCGTGAAACGGAAATCCTGCGACTGGTGGCGTCAGGCTGGACCACGGAGCAGATCGCGACATCGCTCAATCTGAGCATCAAGACCGTGCAGAATTATCACTACCAGATCAAATCGAAGATCGGCGCGCGCACCGACGCGCACCTGGTCTGGCTTGCCACCGCCGCCGGCCTGGTCGCGCCGGACAACGCGGCCTAGCGTGAGATGTACAGAGCGCGAAGGCCCGCGCCGGCGCTTGCGCTGATCTCGCCGCCGCCAAGCGGGGGCAAGGTGGCTCCTCAGCCGTTATCGACGAGATCTTCTTCCAGGATCGCCATCTGGAACTGGAACGAGCGATCATCGTCTTCGTCATCGACAAACAGCACGCCGATGAATTCTTCGCCGATATAGACTTCGGCGGAGTCGTCCTTCTTCGGGCGCGGCACCACGCGGAGCTTCTGGTTGCCGAACACGCGCTTGAGATAGGCGTCGAGCTTTCTGACTTCCTGAACGTCCACAGGTGTCTCCAATGCAGTTGATGTCTGTTGAGCTGATGGAGAGAAGCTTTAATGCGAGATGACGGCCACGGCTAGGCCGTTTCTCGAAAAATCACGCCATCCCACAAGTGAACGAAAACGCGTGCAATATCAGCGCTTGCAAATCGCAAGCCCAGAAGTCTCAGCCCCTGAAAATCAGAGCCCGATCGCGTTCAGCATCTGGTTCATGGTGCGCGACGGCTCCGAACAGCCGGCTTCGCCGACGATCTTCGCCGGCACGCCCGCCACGGTGACATTGTGCGGCACAGGCTTGACGACGACGGAGCCCGCGGCAATCCGCGCGCAATGGCCGACTTCGATATTGCCGAGAATCTTGGCGCCGGCGCCGATCAGCACACCGTGACGAATCTTCGGATGGCGGTCCTCGTTTTCCTTGCCGGTGCCGCCGAGCGTGACGCCGTGCAGGATCGAAACATCGTCCTCGATGACCGCAGTTTCACCAACAACGAAGCCCGTCGCGTGATCGAGAAAGATACCGCGGCCGATCTTGGCGGCGGGATTGATGTCGGTCTGGAAGGCCGCCGACGAGCGGCTCTGCAGATACCACGCAAAGTCCTTGCGGCCCTTTTTGTGGAGCCAATGCGCAAGACGATGCGCCTGGATGGCATGGAAGCCCTTGAAGTACAGCAGCGGATCGATGAAGCGCGTGGTGGCGGGATCGCGGTCGAACACGGCGACGAGGTCGGCGCGGAACGCATTGCCAAGATCCGGCTCGTCGCGCAGCGCTTCGTCGAAGGTCTGGCGGATCAGGTCGCCGGACAGCGCCGCATGATCGAGACGCTCCGCAACGCGATGCACCACCGAATCTTCCAGACGGTTGTGATGCAGCACGGTCGAATAGATGAAGGATGCGAGTTCAGGCTCGCGATGGACGATGTCTTCCGCCTCGGAACGGATGCGATCCCAGATCGGATCCAGCGTTGCGAGTTTTGAATTCTGCGGATTGATGCTCTGCACGGCCATGGCGGACTCGCAATTTCCTGAATAGTGCATCGGTTATAGCACAAGACGCGTCGCTGTCGTGACACGGCTCCTGCCATCGTGAACGGTGGCTTACCCGGCAATCCCCCGCTAACACGTTGAAAGCGCAGACATTCCCGGGACGACCCCACCCCGCCCACAAACCGGGCGTGCATCAGAAGTGGGCGCTCGTGTGATCAAAACAAGGTGCGCCCCTCGCCAATTGTCATCACGGGCGGCGGGACAGGAAATCCAGCACGCCTTCCTTGTAAACGCGATCGCCGACCGCCCGCATGTGATCGCGGTTCGGGATATCCAGCACTTCGGAGCCGGCGATGACCTTCTGCAACTCCTGCGCGGAGCCGCTGATCTCGTCGGTCGTTCCCACCGCGATCAGCAGCGGCACCTTGATGGCGGCGGCTTCCTCATTCGTCATCAGCCGGCGCGAGCCGCGCAGACAGGCTGCGAGCGCGCGGCGATCCGAACGGGTCTGATCGGCGAAAGCGCGGAACGTGCGGCCGACGGGGTCGGTGACGTCGTCGAGCGAGTCCGCCTCGAGCGCAAGCGCAACGTTCTCGCCGGGACCGCCGCCCTTGATGAGGCCGATGCCGAGACCGCCGAAGATCGCGCTGCGGATCAATTCGGGATGGCTGTAGGCGATATAGGCAGTGATGCGCGCGCCCATCGAATAACCCATCATATCGGTGCGCACGATACCAAGATGCGCGAGCAGCGCGCGCACGTCGGCGGCCATCGCACCGATGCTGTATTGTTCGGAATCGTAGAGCTTGCTGGAATCGCCATGGCCGCGATTGTCGAGCGCGATGACGCGGCGATTGTGCTTCTTCAACTCCGACACCCAGGTCGGATAGACCCAGTTGACGTTCTTGCTCGACGCAAAGCCGTGCACGAGAACGATCGGATCGCCCTCGCCTTCATCGAGATAAGCAATTTCGACAGCGCCGTTGTGAAAGCTCGGCATCCAGAATTCCGTTACGATTGAGAGATGGGTGATTGAGAGAATGAATGGTGATGGGGAAGCGCGCAGTTTACCCGTGGACGAGCACCGGCGCCAGTGAGTGAGCCGGCGCCGGATGGCGGAGAGCCATGTCCCTGAGTAATGCGTCCTTGCGTGAGATCTCCTGCAGCAGAGCGTCCTGTCGTACCGCCAGGTCGCGGCGCGCGCGCTTCGCTTTGGAGCGCTGCAGCCACGACCAGGTTATGCGCTCGGTGGTTGCCTTGATCGACACGACAAATCCGAGCAGCGTGAACAATGCCCAGAACAGCCACATGAAAAGATTGAAGGCGCCAGCCGCCAGCAGCAGCGCGCCGCGACCGAACATCTTCATGATGGCGCGGGTCTGGCCGCCTTTCACTTCGGCGAGCCGCGCCGCGCGCGCGACGTCCTTCGGGCTCTGCGCGATACGCAGCGTATCGAGCGCGCCGCGCGTGCCCGCCTTCTCGCCAACGCGGCCGACATCGCCGGCAAGACGAACGATGCCGCCGGCTTTCTCGGTGCGGAACGCGGCCTTCACCGCCGTGATGGTTTGGCCCGGCCGCAGGATCGACGCATCGGCCACAGCAGCGCGCAGCATCGGACCGTCCACCACGCCCCGCGCCGAGCGCGCCGCCCAGGTGGTGAGCCCCTCGCCGATCCGACCGACCTTGCGCGCATCCTTTACCAGCGTGAGACCCGCGCGCACCGGCGCGACGCCGCCAACGCTGACATAGGTCGCGGCGGTCACAGCGAGGCCTGCAGCAGCAAGGCCGAGAATGAGATGATCGGTGTCCTCGCCCATCGCCATGTGCTTGCCCTCGCGCACCACGTCGCGGATATCGCCGAACACGAAGAGATCGCCGGCAACGGTGCCGGACAGGCTGCCGACATCGTCGGCAGTGCCAGTGACGAAACCGGTCGCAAAGCGGCTGGCGAAATGGGAGGCGGAATTCTCGTCCGCAACCGCCTCGGTCACGCGCCTGGCGAGGTCGTCCGGCAGTTGAACATTTCTGGCAGCCGCAACGTCGGCAAAGCTCTTGGCGAGATCGGCATCCTTGGCCGCGAGCGCGTCCTCGATATTGCGGGCGAGCACCGCGGGATCCTTCCGCAATGCAGAGCTGAGTTGCGCATCGGCCAGAGCAACGGGGTCATCCTGGGCGGTCAGCACCGCGCCGGCATCGCGCGCCTGCGGCAGCAACAGCAGGCCGGCGGTCGCACAGACCGCTACCCCCGTCAAAGCTGTGTCGAGCCGGAACCACATGGCGGAAAACCCTATCCTTGCACCTCTTTAGAAATGGTACGTCACATCGTGGACACAACTGCCCCGACGAAAGAAGGGCTATTCGGAGACACCCGAATTGTGTCGAATTTGTACGGATGAATGACCCCTCCGCGGTCTAGGAATCATGGTTCCGGACCAGTATGGTGCGCCGCACTGAATGGCGCGCCGGCTCATACGCCCGCGGCTGTTGCGAGCAAAGGTAGAGAAGATGTCCGACCACGTGGTTCCGCACTTTCACAATGACGCCGGCGTTCCGATCATCGAGATCGGCTCGCAGGAATTCATGTGCGTGGGTGCCAATCCGCCGTTCGATCATCCGCATGTCTTCCTCGACCTTGGCAACGACAACGAGATCATCTGCCCGTATTGCTCGACTCTGTACCGCTTTGCCGCCGATCTCGCTGCCGGCCAGTCGCGTCCGCCGGAATGCGTGGTGAAAGACAAGGTTGCCTGATTTCCGGCCGTGACGGCCCCGCGCACCATCGTCATCGCTGGTGCGGGCATCGGTGGACTGACGGCTGCGCTGGCGCTGGCCGCCCAGGGTTTTCGCGTCCTTATCTGTGAGAAGACCGGACGGCTCGAAGAAGCCGGCGCCGGACTGCAGCTCTCGCCCAATGCGACCCGCATACTGATCGGCCTCGGCCTGCAACCGCGCCTTGCGCCCTATGTCACGACGCCGGCCAGTGTGAGCATCATGACCGCGCGCAGCGGCGGCGAGGTGATCCGTCTGCCGCTCGGCAGCGCCCGCGATCATGCACCCTACTGGCTGGTGCATCGTGCCGATCTGCAATCGGCATTGCTCGGCGCAGTCACCGCGCATCCCGACATTGAACTGCGCCTTGGCTGTCCGGTGGACACATTCCGCGCGCAGCCCGGCGGCATTGCCGTAAATGACGAGTCTGCGCTGGCCTTGATCGGCGCCGATGGCGCATGGTCGACCGTTCGGCGACAGGTATTTCCCGAAACGCGACCGCAATTCTCCGGCCTGATCGCCTGGCGCGGGACGCTGGAAACGAGCCGGCTGGACAGCGACCTGTTTCCCCATGGCGTCCAGCTCTGGATGGGGCCGAAGTCCCATCTCGTCGTCTATCCGGTGTCATCGGGCGAGCGGATCAACATGGTCGCGATCATGCCCGGCGCCGTGATGCAGCCTGGCAGCAGCGATACCGGCGACACCGGCGAGATCAGGCGACATTTTGCAGCGTCGCACTGGCCCGCCAATGCGCGCGCCATGATCGAGAGCGTCGAGAACTGGCGGCGCTGGCCGCTGTTCACGATACAGGACGGCGGCATGTGGCACGAGGGCCCCGTGGCGCTGCTCGGCGATGCCGCCCATGCGATGCTGCCATTCGCCGCGCAGGGCGCAGGCATGGCCATCGAGGATGCGGCGGTGCTGGCGCAATGCCTCGGCACGGTGGGCGACGATGCGGCAGGGATTGCGCCCGCGCTGGCGCGCTACGCGGCGCTGCGCCAGCCACGCGTGGCCCATGTCCAGCGCACCGCGCGGCAATCCGGCCAGATCTATCATCTGCGCGGGCCCATGGCGCTGGCGCGCGACCTCGCCATGCGCGCGCTGGGTGCAGGACGTCTGCAGGCGCGGCAGGATTGGATCTATAACTGGAGGCTTTGAGCCGGACGGCTCAGGAGCGCGCGCCGGCCCGCGGGCGCGGCGCAGCCGGCGGCGGCGCGACCGGCGCGCTCGCGACGCATTTGCTCTTCTGCCAATTCTCTTCCGCCAGCTTGGCCTGCGCCCGCGTGGAGATGTAGTCGTTGCGATAGGCAAGTTCGCTGACCACAGCCCCGCCGGTGCCGGTCTGGGCCTTGTCGATCAGCCCCTGCAACTCGGCCGTCCGCGTCGCCAGCGTTTTGCGCTCGGCCTCGAGCTGCTTGCAGTCGTAGAGGTCGTATCTTGCGGGATCGACGAAGGCGCCCGACACCATGCCGTCCCCCATGCTCGCGCAGCCGCCGAGATATCCGGCCAGGACGAGCAACGACGCCATCGCGGCAGCGCGCGTCGGCAGGCGGGAACGGGATGGAGATGCGATCATCGGGACTTTCTAGCCGGGCAGTATTGACGTTGCGTAAAGCAGCCGCCGGTGGCCGGATTGAGGCTGAAGCTGCGCGCGCCCGCCGACTATTTGCCTGATCCCCCACACGATTTGGCGGCTGGCGATTTTAAAGGTAAGGAAGCGCAGCCTGCCCCCTTGATGGAATTGGTAGACATACAAGACTTAAAATCTTGAGTCCTCTGGGCGTGCCGGTTCGAGTCCGGCAGGGGGCACCAGCAAATCCCAAGCCGTGTCGACAAAGCGCAGTGCACGCACTTGCAGCGCCCCTGATTCGGGCCTGCTGCCCATCCTCGCTTTGCGGTAGTACGTCGATTGACGGTCCTGCCGACTCCGCCATTGCGTTGGGGTCCCGCTTGCGCGCCTTGGGCTCAGACATTTTTTTTTGCTCGACAAGGACCAGGCCGCCGTTCGAACCGCCCTCCGCTGTTGATCTACATCAACGGCGCTCTCCCTGCACCTTTGACGATCCGATCCGCCGTCCAGCGGCTGACAAATGCTGATGAGTCGAACAGCAAGATCGGGAGTATCGCCATGAGGCACGTGACATTGACAGGTTTTGCGGTCAGCGCCGCACTGGGGTTAGCAGGAATTGCTCTTAGCCCCGCGCCGGCCGAGGCAGTCGTCTACTGCCAATATGTTGGCTATCCCGCCCATTGCGTTGCAAGAGCCGGGGTGGTGCTTCGGCCACGTCCCGTGGCACGCGCTGCGGTTCGGGCCGGTACGGCGAGCGCAACCAATTTGAATGGTGGTGTCAATCGCGTCGGAGTGCGGCGGTAGGGGACTTGTTTGCAGTTCACGGACTCTGGCGCCAGTTGGCACCCGGGTTCGTGATCCGCGATGTCCTTCTCAACGCCAATTCTTCTGCATCGCATTCATCCGTGTCAGATTTGTGCGACTTGCAGTATTTGCCGATGATGTACGACACCGGGATTTTCGGGAGAGCCATGGCCAAGAAAATCAAACTGCCAGCAATTGCGCTGCTCGCGATGATCGCGCCAGGACAGGCAAATGCCGCAATACTCACCGACGCCGAGGCGACGTTCCTTGACCAACTCGTCACTGCAGCCGCGGTGCTCGAACAACGATGCAGCGGCTACGAGGCCGACGGTGCCCACGGCGTTCAACTCGGCGCCAGACTTCTTGGAAGCCCTGATGCCGCGATGGCAATGATCGACGCCTATGCCGCGGCCATAAAGGCTCACGATGGCGAGGACTACGATAGAAGTAAATTTCGTCTCGAAGTGTTTGAGGCCGCCAGCAAAACGTCCAAGCGGCTCCGGGCGGACCTCATCAAAAACCCGAAAGGGGCCTGTGCCGACTATGGTGATATTAGCGCGGCGCGCGGCCTGCTGAGACGTTACTAGAGCCTTGTGAGTCTCAAGCCAGCCATTCAGAGCAAAACGCGCCGGGCGCGCCTACGTCCCCGCCACGACAATCCGCGCCCCCTCCTCTTCCATCAGCCTGCGCTGCTCCGCCGAGGCACCAGCGCCGGTCACCAGTGTCCAGCGCGGCGGCAGCGGCGCCCAGGCATCCTGTTCGGCGCGGCCGAGCTTGCCGGCGTCGGCGAGCACGATGACCTCCTTGGCCTGCTGCATCATCAAGGATTTCAAGGCGACCTGATCGAGGTCGGCCTCGCAGAGGCCACGGCCACTCACCACACCGTCAGCGCTCATGATGGCACGGTCAGCCGTGAGCCGGCGCAGGCCCTCGCTGGCCAGCGGTCCCATGGTGCTCATGCTGGTCGAGCGCAGCGCGCCGCCCAGCACCACGAGCTCGATGCTTGGTGCCTTGGCGAGAAACGGCAGCAGCGCGATATTGTTGGTGATAATGCGCAGGCGGCGCTGCAACAGCAGCTTGCCAAAAGCAGCGACCGTCGATCCGGCGTCGAGGATCAGCGTGTCGCCATCCTCGATCAGGTCGATCGCCGCACGCGCGATGGCCTGCTTTTCCTTGCCCTGGACCGCGAAGCGCTGATCGAGCGTGGTCTCCGCGACATGGCCGGTGAGAATCGCGCCGCCGTAAGTGCGGCGCACCGCGTTGTTCTTCGAGAGATGCTGCAGGTCGCGCCGCACGGTCGAGCCGGACACACCAAAGCGCCGCGCGAGATCGTCGACGTCGATCTCTCCTGCGTTCAGGGCATCCAACAAGCGGGCGTGCCGCTCCTTGCTGCGCATCGACATGGATGTCCCTGCCCTCTCATCACGCTCGTCGTTCCGGGGCGTCACCGCGCCTTCGCGGCGACGAACCCGGAACCTCGATATGTGACAGACACTTCGAGATTCCGGGTTCGCGCGCAAGAGCGCGCGCCCCGGAATGGCGAAGGATGCGTCAGGCCGCCTTGGCGCCCGGCGCGAGATCGACCGCCTGCCGCAGCGCTTCGAGAAGGCTGCGCTCGTCGGCAATGCCCTTGCCGGCGATGTCGAAGGCGGTGCCATGATCGACCGAGGTGCGGATGACCGGAAGGCCAACCGTGATGTTCACGCCGGATTCCAGACCCAGCACCTTGATCGGGCCATGGCCCTGATCGTGATACATCGCGACCACCATGTCGTAGTCACCGCGACCGGCCAGGAAGAACAGCGTATCGGCCGGCAGCGGACCGCGCACATCCCAGCCCTTCTTCTGACAGGCTTCCACGGCCGGCGTGATCTTCTCGGCTTCCTCGCCATAGCCGAACAAGCCGTTCTCGCCGGCATGGGGATTGATCGCGCACACGCCGATCTTCGGGTTCTTGATGCCGGCCTTGACCAGCACTTCATGGCCACGCGTGATGACACGCTCGACCAGGCCCGGCTCGATCTTCTTGATGGCGTCGATCAGGCCGATATGCGTGGTCACATGAATGACGCGCAGCTTCGGCGACACCAGCATCATCGACACTTCCGGCGTACCGGTCAGATGCGCGAGCAGTTCAGTATGGCCGGGATATTTGTGACCGGCTGCATGCAGCGCTTCCTTGGACAACGGCGCGGTGCAGATGCCCTGCGCGATGCCGGCCTGCACGATCTCGACAGCCTTCTCGATAAAACGATAAGCCGCCTCGCCCGCGATCGGGGAGTTCTGGCCGAACGGCAGATCCTCGGGCACGATCTTCAGGTCCACGCACTGCACGTTCCCGGACGTGAAATTTGCCGCCTTGGCATCGCTGAGCGAGTCGACGCCGACTTTCGCGCCGACGATCTCGCCGGCCTTGCGCAGGCGATTGGCATCGCCAATCACCAGCGGATTGCACATCGCGAGCATTTCCGGATGGGCGAAGGCTTTCATGATCACTTCGGGGCCGATGCCTGCGGGATCGCCCATGGTGATCGCAATGGTCGGACGGGTCATGTAAAGCTTCCTTGAGTTCGGACGATGTGAAGACGTTCGCGAATTTTGATCAGGCTGTTCTCGTCGCCGAAGGCGCCGGCCTTGGTGGCGATCGGCACGGATAATGCGCCGAGCGTGAGGCCGAGCGAAACGCCGGGCTCGATCTCGTCGGCAAGACGGATGCCATTGACGCCGAAGCGCGACAGCAGTGCAGCGGCGGTCTCGCCGCCGGTTGCGGCAAAGGCGCCGATGCTGGATGCCACGGGCATGAGCGCATCGGCGAGATTCTGCGCTAGCTGCGGGCCGAGCGACATTTTCGGATTGTCATCCATCACGATCTCGACCAGGACATCGCCGCCTGCGGTCAGTCCTTCGGTCACGCGGGTAGCCAGTGCGGCCTGCCCGGCCTTGTCGCCGAGCAGAACTTCCGGCGTAACTGGCAGATGAATGACGGTGCCGCTCGCGACCAGCTTGCGCGCTGCGGAGCGCGACGCGCCGGCGAGCGAGCCGACCACGATCAGCGTGCCGTAGATGCTGGGTGGAATTTCCAGCTTCTCGGCAGCACTGGTGTCATCGAGCGCAGCCAGCGCATGTGCAAGGCCCGCGCTGCCGATGAACACTGTCGCCGGTGAAATCTTCAGGCTGGCTTCGGCGATCAGATGCAGATCGTGCTCGGTCTCCGCATCGCAGATCGCAACGACGCTGTCCTCGGACGCGATACGCGCCAGGTGAGCCTTGAGATGGCCGCCGCGGATCGTCGCAAGCAGCACCTTCTCGCTGCGAATACCAGCCGATGCCAATACATCAGCGATGTCGGCATTATCGTAGGTGTGATCGCGCTTCCAGACCTCGGCTTCCTCAAGCGGACGACCATTGACGACGACGCGGCCATTGATCGTGGTGCGGTTCGTCGCGGGAAAGGCCGGCGCGAAGATGCCGAAGGCCGAACCCGACTGCGACTTGAGATGCGCCAGCGCAGCCGCCGTCTCGGACGCCGGCTGGCCGCGCAGCGTGGAGTCGATCTTCTTGAACAGGAGCCGATCCGGCTCCATCAGTTGTTGCAACACGTCGGCGTGCCGACGCGCAGCGGCCTCGGCCGTAAGGCCGCGGCTCGCTGCATCGTAGGAGAGAACCGGATGCTGGCGATCCCCGGCACTTGCGATCTCGCCCCAGGTCACGGCAGCCGCAAGGCCCCGGCGACCAAAGGCGATGGCGCAGTCCGCTGCTCCGGTGAGATCATCGGCGAGGATCAGCCAGCGTCCCGCCATCTTAGTGCCCAGCCACGGGTGCGGCTGATGCGACGCTTGGCGCAGCAGGCGTCGTCGCCTCCGCTTCCGGCTCGACATCACTGCCGACGATACCGGCAACCCACGAGGTCAGGATCGGCGTCAGGATCGCCGTCACGACCACGCAGGCCGCGATGAGGATGGTCGCCGGGCCGGCAGCCGCCGCATAGGCCGGATTGGCCGCAGCGACGATCGCAGGCACAGCCGCCGCATTACCGGCGGTGGACGCCGCAGCGACGCCCGCGACGCCGTTGCCGCCGGTGAGACGGTCAACGAGGAACAGCGGGATGCCGGTCACGATGACGACTGCAACGCCCATGCCGACGCCGAGCAGACCCGCCTGCCAGACCTGCGTCAGGTTCAGGCCGGTGCCGAGCGCAAAGGCGAAGAACGGGATCATCACAGGCACGGCCTTGCTGAGGAAGTCGCGCAGTTCGCGATCGAGATTACCAAGGATCATGCCGGCCACCAGCGGCAGGATCGCGCCAACGAGCGCGGGCCACTGGAAAGACGACAGACCGGCAACGCCGAGCGTCACCATGGTGAGGAACGGACCGCTTTCCAGCGTCATGATGCTGTAGGCACCGACGTCGCGCGGACGGCCATACTGGCCCATCAGCGCCATGTAGAGACCGCCATTGGTGTCGTTCATGGCGGCTACGATCGCCAGCGTCGACACGCCTGCGAAGATGCCGGCGGTGACCGGCGCTTCACCGAGGAAGCGGCCGAAAATCAGGCCGAGGATGATTGCGGTGCCGACCTTCACGATCATCAGGGCGCCGCCCTTCTTCACGATGTAAGGCGTCGCCTTGAAGTCAATGCTCGCGCCCATGCACACATAGAACACGGCGAGAATGCTGAGAGCGCCGCCGGAGAACAGCGCGCCGGTGAACGAGCCGAAGAATTTCGGGGTGTTGGGGGCAAAGGTCGCGAACAGCGCGCCGATCAGCAGCGGCACCGTCATCATGCCGCCCGGCACCTTCTCAATCGCCCGCTTAATTGGAATCTGCATGGTCCATTTCCTTCCCGCGTCCTGCGCGTCACTGATTATTCTGCGCAATTTCCCTTCAGGAGCCCCTGCGCACATCGCCAATATGCGCAAATTGCGCAGCCATCAAACACTTTTTGCGCAAATTGCGCAATTTCTAAAAATTAGTTAAGCCATCAAGGTATGTTTGTAAGCCATCCAAAGCGGGCGTTTCGCTGACCGGAACGTCGCGCGTTGCGATGCGCTGCATGAAACGCAAACAGGCGGCAACGGATGAACCGTTGCCGCCTGTTTCGCCGTCAGATCGGATGTCAGAGATCGAGAACCAGACGATCCCCAGCGGAACCTGCCACACAGACCAAGAGGCTGCGTTCGCGTTCCGCCGGCGACAGCACGCGGTCGCGATGCACCGGCTGACCTTCCAGCCAGTCCACCTTGCAGGAGCCGCAGATACCGCCGCAGCAGGATGCCGGCACGTCGATGCCGATATCTGTCAGCGCCGACAGCATGGTCTGTCCGGCAGTCACGGTGATTTCCCGCTTCGATTTCGCCAGCGCCAGCACATAGGGCTTCGCGTCGGGATCGATCGGCAGCGGCGGCGGCACGAAGCGCTCGATATGCACGCGATCGGCGGGCCAGTCGCGCGACGCTTGTTCGAAGTCGTCGATCATGCCGTCGGGACCGCAGCAGGCGAGCGCGACGTCCGACAGTGGCCGGCCGACCAGTGCCGCGATATCCGGGCGTTGCCCGCTCGATGTGTCGTGGATCACCACATGACCGGACTTGCGCAGCGGCGCGAGCAGATCGGCCAGCGGCGGCTCGCCGCGTGCGATCATGTGCAGCGTGAATTTTGAACGGCCCATGCGCTTGAGCCAGGTCGCCGCCGACAGGAACGGTGTGACGCCGATGCCGCCGCCGATGAAGGTGAAGCGCGTCACATCCGCAGACAGATCGAGCCCGCCGCGCGGCAGCGTCACGCCGATGGTGTCGCCGACCTTGACCGCGTCATGCAGCACGATCGAACCACCCCGCCCTTCGGCCTCGCGTTTCACGGCAACAACATAGCGCTTGCTGTCGGCGGGATCGTTGCAGAGCGAATAGGTCCGCACCAATCCGCGGGGCAGATGCAGATCGATATGCGCGCCCGGCCGGAACGGCGGCAGTTCCCAGTGATCGGGATCGACCAACGAGAAGAGCTTGATGCCCCGGCCGCCATCCTCGATCTTGTCGACGATGGTCCTGACCCTGGTGATCGGCACCGCGCTCATTGCACGTTCCGCACGGCATCGCCGACGCGCACGGTGCCGCCCTGCAGGATCCTGCAGTTGAGGCCGGAGCGGTTGATCAGCGGATCGAAGATCGCCTTGCCGGTGATCTCCTCGATATGCCGGCACGGGATCGACAGCCGCGTCGATTCTAGCAGCGTCTCGCCGAGCCAGAACTGGCGACCGACCAGATGCGTCAGCGGCACGCCGGACACGGTGACATTGCGGCGATGTTCTTCGGGGGCGAGATCGATATTGTGATCACGCTTCAGCGCTAACAGCGTCTCATATTCGAACAGCGTGACCTGGCGCCCTTCTTCAGGCTTGTGCGAATAGAAGCCCTCCTCGCGGCCGATCATGTAGCGATCGCCCTCGATACCCTTGCCGGCGACCAGCGTGAGTTCGGACATTTCGCGCATCGGCAGAAACGCGCGCGGGGTGATGTGGAGATGGCGCACCACGCCGGTCCAGGACGGAACCACGGCGCCGGATGCGGGTTTGGCAGTCAATGTGTCGAGCATTTTTGTCATCCTTGCGTGCCTGAACAGCTTCGCCGTCATGCCCGGCGCATGCCGGGCATCCACGTCTTTCTCTTTTGCAGCCAAGACGTGGATGCCCGGGACATCTAGCGAAGCCGCGCTTCGCGCTTTGCCCGGCCATGACGGTGTGTGTGTTACGTCAATTCCTTGTTCGCCATTTCCGGCGCAAAGGACGTCGCGATGGCGGTGATGCAGGCGCAGAAGATCAGGAATACCGATACCGGCCAGGTCGCACCGGCCCAGGTCATCAGCGATGCCGCGATCAGCGGGCTGAGACCGCCCGAGATGGCTGCACCGACCTGGAAGCCGAGCGACGCACCGCTATAGCGCAGCTTCGCGGTGAACAGCTCCGAATACCAGGGCGCGCCGATGCCGAACATCACCATCTGGCCGAAGGAGATCGCGACGACGATGGTGAGGATCACGATGGTTGGATCGCGGGTGTCGAGCAGCCAGAACATCGGGAATGCGAAGGCTGCGCAAAAGAGACAGCTCGCATAGAACATCGCCTTGCGACCGACCTTGTCCGACAGCCAGCCGAAGAACGGGATCGAGAACAGCGCAACGAAGGATGCGATGAAGGCGCCGTTCAGCACCAGCCCGCGCGACAGGCCGAGCTTCGACGTCGCATAGGACATGATGAACACGCCGGCGATCGAGGCATAGGCGATTTCCGAGATCTTCAGGCCAACGGCCGTGAAGAACGGACGGCGGTGATACTTGAAGATTTCAACGATCGGCATCTTGGCGACTTCGTTCTTCGCCTTCAACGCGCGGAACGCCGGAGTCTCTTCCATGCTCATGCGGATCCAGAGGCCGACGCCGACCAGCAGGATCGAGAGCAGGAACGGAATGCGCCAGCCATAGCTCATGAAGTCTTCTTCGGGCAGTTGCGAGACCAGCGCGAACATGCCGATGGCCGCGAGATTGCCGACGGGATTGCCGACCTGCACCATGCTGCCGAGGAAGCCGCGTTTATGCGTGGGACAATTCTCGACCACCATCAGAACCGCACCGCCCCATTCGCCGCCAAGGCCGATGCCCTGCAGGAAGCGGAGTGCGATGAGCAGGATCGGCGCAGCGATGCCGATCTGTGCGTAGGTCGGCAGCAGACCGATGGCGAAGGTGCCGAGACCCATCACCATGATGGTAATAGCGAGCATCGCCTTGCGGCCGACACGGTCGCCATAGTGACCGAAGATCGCCGCACCCAGCGGACGCGCGAGGAAGCCGACAGCATAGGTGCCGAAGGCTGCAATGGTCGCGAGCGCCGGATCTCCCGCTGCGAAAAACACCTTGTTGAAGACCAGCGCGGTCGCTGCGCCGTAGATCAGGAAGTCATACCACTCGACGGCAGTGCCGATCACGCTCGACCAGACGATCTTGCGCAGCACTGCGTCGTCGGGATGGTCGGCAGTTGTAACTGCATTGAATTCTTCTGCGACGGTCATCGTTCACTCCTTCAAAAGACATGTTCAGTTTCAGGCGCATGGGCTCGTTCCGTGCCACGACATCTCGCGGCGCGGTCCGGGTCTTCTCGTGAACTTTCGCTGTTGCTTCAGTCGCCCCAGCGCAGGCGGTGGTGATGCTTAAGGAATGGCAGCGATGGCTGCGATCTCAACGCGGATCGACGGATTGGCGAGCCGTGCTTCGACACAGGCGCGCGCGGGCGATGCGCCTGGCGGCACCCACTCATCCCAGACCGTATTGAAAGCCGCGAAATCCGCGATGTTCGGCAGCCACACCGTGGCGCTCAGGATCGATGACTTGTCGGTGCCGGCTTCGCTCAGCAGCGCATCGATCTTGGCGAGCACCTCAGTGGCCTGCGCTTCGACGCCGACAGACAGATCGTCCGGCACTTGTCCTGCGAGATAAACGAGACCACCATGCACCGTGGCCATGCTGAGCCGCTTACCGGGCTTCAAACGCTTGATCATCTATCTGCCTTCGTGTCGTTTTCTGAGGACATATTCCCGTCATCAAAATCCAACAGGTTTACTGACAGAAATCAACGTCACGAAAATCGGCATCTGATGCCTAAATCGGCAAAAGGCGTCCGATGCACATAACACAGGCGGAAAATCGGCATTTCCCAGCACTTTTGCCTAAATTATCCTTGCCCGTGCTGGAAATATCTGCAGCAATGTTTTCCTGTAGAAACACTCCGGTATCGCTCTGGAGCGCTTTCAAAGAGATCAGCGAGACGGCCCTTCCACCATCGCCGCGCGCCCTCTAAAAGAACAAGCACCTCATCAGGAGATCGACGTTGCTCGACGTCAGCAAGAATGCGGTTGGCTTCAACCTGCGCCAGCTACGCACCACCAAGGGACTGACGCTGGATCAGCTCGCCACCCAGAGCGAACTGACACGCGGCTATATCTCCCTCGTCGAGCGCGGCCTGAAAACGCCGTCGGTCAATGCGCTGCTGCGCCTCGCCGCTGCGCTCGATGTCAACGTCACCTATCTGTTCGACCCCAACCCAACGCCGGCCCCGCGCTACACGCTATTCCGGCAGGACGAACAGCAAACGCCCATGCAGGACGACGGCGTCGATCTGCTGGCGCTGGCTGCGGGACGCACACGCAAGATGATGGAGCCGTTCCTGATCCGGCCGCCGCTGAAATTCGCGCCGCGCGCATCGCATGCGGGCGAAGAATTCCTGTTCGTCATATCAGGCAAGATGGCGATCAAGATCGAGGACGAAGAGATCGTCCTAAAGAAAGGCGACTGCCTGTACTTTTCCGGCGAGACACCGCACTGGGT